>NZ_JAAVUV010000001.1 GCF_018449635.1 Caballeronia sp. dw_276
CAAGACGGAACACGCGAAAGCCTAAGCAGCAGGACCCCCCCCCCCAAATCCCCGTGACACTGTGTCCCAACAACGCACAATCTGTGCTGCCTCAGCAAGAAAAAAGCAGGCCCGCTGGACGCGAAGTCCGGCACCCCCAACCGGCATGGACTTTGCACTACCGGCACCATGCCCCTTTCGTCCGCCCCCACGTCGAACACCGGAACGCAAGCCATCAGGTCACCCGCCACGCCGGGCGTCCACGACTGGACATGCCCGTTTTGCCCCCTGCTCTGCGATGACATCACGACCATCGTCCACGATGACGGCACACTCAGCGCCCCCGACACTAATTGCCCTCGCCTCACTAACGCACTCACATGGTTCACAGAAACCCCCGCATCAACCCCATCAATCGATGACACCGACACCGACCTCGACTCGGCGCTGACCCGCGCCATCGAAATATTGCAAGGCACCAAGCGCCCGCTCTTCGGCGGACTCGCCACCGACGTCGCCGGCGTTCGCGCGCTCTATCCCCTCGCCGCCGATTGCGGCGCGATCCTCGATCATCTGCATGGCGATTCCATGGCGGCATCGAATGCGGCATTGCAGGATCGCGGCGCGTTTCTCACCACACTCTCTGAAGTGCGAGCGCGAGCCGACTTGCTGATCATGTTTCGCAGCACGCCATCGGCGAAATATCCAAGGTTCTACGAACGCGTGCTTGGCGGCTCGAACCAGCCGCGCAACCTGATTTTCGTCGGTTGCGATGCCGATCCCGCAGCCGGAAATCTGGAGAACGCCAACTCGCATTGCATCCTCAAAGACGCCGATCCATTCGATCTTCTCGCCATCTGGTCAGCACTGATGGAAGGCCGCGGCGCTGCATCTTTCAGCGATACCAACATGTCCCAGGCACTCGCGGCGCTGGTGGAACGCGTGAGCGCCGCACGTTACACGGCCGTGATCTACGAACCCGCAGCGCTGCCCGAGCCGCATGCGGCGCTGTTGATAGAGGCATTGAACCGCATCGTCAAGGCGATCAACCGGACCACACGGGCAGGCACCCTCGCGCTCGGCGGCGACGATGGTGCGTTGACGGTCAATCAAGCCGTGACGTGGCTATCGGGCTTTCCCTTGCGCACGCGTGTGTCGATGCTAACGCGTCTACCCGGCGAACCGCCGCTCGATCACGATGCATTGCGTTACGCAACAAAACGGCTGCTGGAAACGCGCGAAGTCGATGCGTTGCTGTGGGTCTCGGCGTATCAGCCAGAGCCCTTGCCGCAAGCACTTGCCGATGACATCCCGTTGATCGTTTTGGGACATCCGGCGATGAGAAATCTGATAGGCAAGCGCTCGGCACCGACGGTATTCATCCCTGTCGCGACGCCGGGCATCAATCATGGCGGCCATGTTTTTCGTATCGATGGCTCCGTGGTCGCATCACTCACGGCTACGCGAGCGAGCGGACTGCCAACGGTTGCGTTCATTGCTGAGCGCTTGCATAAAGCACTCGCCACATCAGCCAACGCAGGGAGCCGGCCATGAGCTTGACGCGGCTTAGAGGCGGTACGCTCTACGATCCCGCCAACCGCGTCAATGGCGAGCGCCGCGACCTGTATATACGCGACGGGCGTATCGTCGCCGAAGAACCCGGCGCCGCGATCGATCACGACTTCGATGCCGAAGGCATGGTCGTGATGGCGGGTGGTATCGACTTGCATTCGCACATTGGCGGCGGCAAAACCAATCTGTCGCGCTTGCTCTTGCCGGAAGATCATCGCAATTCAGGCGCCGCCGATGAACCAACCGGCGCCGACGGCCGCTATCTGAAGCTGCCCTCATGCGGCGTTTGCACGCCCGGCACGCTTGCGACCGGGTATCGATATGCGGAGATGGGGTACACCGCCGCGTTCGAACCGGCGATGATGCCGTCGAACGCACGCCACACGCATCTGGAAATGGGCGACACGCCGATCATCGATCACGGCGCATACGTGATGCTCGGCAACGACGAACTGTTCCTGCAACTGCTCGCCGAACGCGACAGCTACGAACGGCTGCGTGATTACGTCGGCTGGACGATGCACGCGAGCAAGGCTCTCGGCGTGAAGGTGGTCAATCCCGGCGGCATCTCGGCGTTCAAGTTCAACCAGCGATCGTTGAACGTGGACGAACAACATGTTCATTACGGCATTACGCCGCGCGATGTGCTCCATACGTTGACGCGCGCGTTGACCGACTTGCGCGTGCCCCATCCGCTTCACGTTCATGCAAGCAACCTTGGCGTGCCGGGCAATATCGATTCGACGATCGCAACCATGGACGCCGCCGATGGCCTGCCGATCCATCTCACACACATCCAGTTTCATAGCTACGGCGTGGATGGACCGCGCAAGTTTTCTTCGGGCGCGATCGCAATTGCAGAGGCGGTGAACGCGCGGCCGAACGTGTCCATCGATGTCGGGCAGATTATCTTCGGGCAGACCGTCACCGCTTCCGGCGACACCATGATGCAATTCAAAAACGCGCCGCTCGGCAATCCGAAGAAGTGGATTGTCGGCGACATTGAATGCGATGCGGGATGCGGCATCGTGCCATTCAAATACCGCGAGCAGAGTTATGTGAACGCGCTGCAATGGATCATCGGACTCGAAATCTTTCTGCTGATCGCGGATCCGTGGCGCGTATCGATGACAACCGATCATCCCAACGGCGGGCCGTTCACGAGCTATCCGCATTTGATTCGCCTGTTAATGGACAAAGGCTTTCGCGACGAGCAACTCGCAACGCTGAATCCGGAAGCGCAAGTCGCAAGCACATTGCCGGAGCTCAAACGCGAGTTCTCGCTTTACGACATCGCCATCATCACGCGCGCCGGACCGGCGCGTCTGCTCGGGCTCAACGACCGCGGACATCTGGGTGTGGGCGCGGCGGCGGATATCGCGGTGTATCGCGAACATGCGAATAAGGAACGCATGTTCACATCGCCGGCTTATGTGTTCAAGGACGGTCAACTCGTCGCACGCGACGGCACGCTGGTCGCAACCCCAACGGGCGGGATTCATTACGTGTCGCCGGAATTCGATCGCAGCATCGAAAAGACGTTGAAGGCATATGCCGCGACGAATCTGGTCGGCAATCCGGCGAATGTCGCCATCAGCGACGACGAAATCTGCGCGTGTTGCCGCGGCGGCCGCTTGCTGCCGGTTGCGTGCTTGAGCGGGGCCTAGCGCATACACGGTCATGCAGATCAACGACACGCTCATCGACGACACCTTTGCCGAAGCCTTCCCGATGAAGGCGACGCGCCTCATCATCACCGCGCACACGCCGGTCTGGGCGCAGCACGCGGCGCATTCGCTGACAGGCTTCGCGACGTCGGTGATCGGATGCGGTTGCGAGGCGGGTATCGAGCGCGTTCTGACAGGCGACGAAACGCCCGACGGACGGCCTGGAATCGCCGTCCTGATGTTCGCGGTATCGACAAAAGAGTTGGCCAAGCAAATCGAGCGGCGCGTCGGCCAATGCGTGCTGACCTGTCCGACCACCGCCGTTTACAGCGGCATCGACCCAACCACAAGCCGCGCGCCGCTTTCGGACAACGCACCGCTTGGCAGCGGCCTGCGTTTTTTCGGCGATGGCTGGCAAATTTCGAAGATGATCGGCGAGACACGATATTGGCGCGTCCCGGTCATGGATGGCGAGTTCGTCTGTGAAGAAAGCACGGTCACGGTAAAGGCGGTAGGCGGCGGCAACCTGCTGTTCCTCGCACGCGATACGGACAGCGCGTTGCATGTTGCCGAGACCGCCGTTGCCGCCATGCGTCGCCTGCCGAATGTAATCATGCCCTTTCCAGGCGGCGTCGTGCGCTCCGGTTCTAAAGTGGGCTCGAAATATGCTGCAGCGCCTGCATCGACGAACGATGCGTTCTGCCCGACGCTGACCGGTCTGTCGAGAAAAAGCGAGCTGGATTCTGAAGTGGGGTGCGTGCTGGAGATCGTGATCGACGGCTTGACCGACGCCGACGTGGGCGCGGCGATGACCGCAGGCATCGCAGCGGCGGTCGAACTCGGGCGCACGGCCGGCGTGCTGCGTATATCGGCGGGAAATTATGGCGGCAAACTGGGCCCGTATCACTTCCATCTGCACCAGCTTGCGGCAGACGTGGCCGGGAGGCGCGCATGACCACGATCACGCTGCGCGTCAGGAATGCCCCTGGTTTTCGCGTGAATGCAGACCGTTTGCTGCCGACGGCGCTGGCGGCATTGCCAATGGATGAAATCGCGCGTCTCGTGTTGCCCGCAAGCAATGAAAGCTGCGCGGTCGGCGATATTTTCGATGTCACGCGAATCGAAGGCGAAAACGATGCAGCGCTTGTCATAGAAGGCGATGCGCATTGGCTCGACCGCCTGGGCGCGAAGATGACGCAGGGTTGTATCGATGTCCATGGATCCGCCGGCGATTACACCGGCTTTCAAATGGCGGGCGGCGTATTGCAAATCGATGGCGACGCAGGCCATTTCACCGGCTGCGAGATGAAAGGCGGCCGTCTGACGCTCGGCGGCAACGCGGGCGACTTCGCGGCGGGCGCATTGCCGGGCGACATGGAAGGCATGACCGGCGGCACGCTGACGGTCCACGGCAACGCCGGCGCGCGCCTTGGCGACCGCATGCGCCGCGGCCTGGTGCTGATCGGCGGCGATGCCGGCGAATGCGCGGCGTCGCGGCTTGTTGCGGGAACGATCGGCATTGCGGGGAATGTAGGCCCGAATTTCGGCTATGGCATGCGCCGCGGCACGGTGTTGCTCGCCCAAAAGCCAGACCGGATACCACCCACATTCACCGATGGCGGCCGCGGTTTCGATGTGTTCTGGCGCCTTCTGACGCGTTCGCTCGCGGCGGAACTGGCGCCGTTCTCGGGTTTTCGGGCGGACACGCTGCCGCGTCGCTATTCAGGCGACCTTGCCGTGGACGGACGCGGAGAAGTGCTGATCGTCGGATCGTGACATTCAGCGTAATGTGAGAGACCCCGGGACCAGGAGCGAAGGAGACGCCATGAATACTGCGCATCCGCATGCGGCGACGCTCGAAACTGGAGCCGGCGTGCAGCGCTATACCCGCTCGCAGATCGTCCTGCACTGGGTCATTGCGCTCGCGATCTTCGCGATGCTTGGCATTGGTCTCTACATGGTCGCATTGCCGAAGGGCCTGCCCTTCAAATCGAGCCTGATCAACTTCCATAAATCGCTCGGGATGACCGTTTTCCTGCTTGTGCTGATTCGCATCGTGGTACGTCTGGTCGCAGGCAGGCCGCCGCTTCCGCCGATGCAAGCGTGGCAACGCGCCGCCGCGAGCATGACGCAGGGTCTTTTATACGTCGCTATGATTGGAATGCCCCTGACCGGTTATCTTGGTTCGTCGTTCAACAAGTTCGGCACGCGCTTTTGGGGTGTTCCGTTGCCAATGTGGGGCTGGGACGATCCCGGCCTGCGCAAGATCTTCTTCACCATTCATGAAGTCTGCGCATGGGCATTGATCGCATTGATCGCATTGCATGTCGCGGGCGCGCTGAAACATCAGCTGATCGATCGCGACGGCCTGATGTCAAAAATGCTGCCATGAGTTTTTTTATTGAGGAACGCGGCTAATGAAAATCAAGGTGCTGGGTTCATCGGCGGGAGGCGGGTTTCCGCAATGGAACTGCAATTGCCGCAATTGCGCCGGCGTGCGCAACGGTACGGTCGATGCACAGCGTCGTACGCAGTCATCGATCATTGTCAGCGCGACGGGCGACGACTGGCTGCTCGTGAATGCGTCGCCTGATCTGCTCGCGCAGATCGCGGCACATCCGGAGTTGCAACCGGCGCGGCGCGCGCGCGACAGCGGCATTGCGGCGGTCATCACCATGGACGCCCAGATCGATCATGTCACCGGCCTGCTGATGCTGCGCGAACGCGACACGCCGCTGCCGCTCTATGTCACCGACGCCGTCCTGCAGGACTTGAGCACGGGCTTGCCGGTTGTATCGATACTTGCGCATTACTGCGGCGTTGAACGCCACACGGTTCCGCTCGACGGGTCGTCATTCAGCATTCCCGCGTTGCCCGGAATTCGCATCGAAGCATTGCCGTTGTCGAGCAAGGCGCCGCCCTACTCGCCGCATCGCGCGGCGCCGCAACGCGGTGACAATATCGGGCTGACGTTCATAAACGAGGCCACCGGCAAGCGTGCGTTTTACGCGCCCGGCTTGGGCGCGCTCGAACCGCACGTGCTCGAAGCGATGAACGCCGCCGACCTCCTGCTCGTGGATGGCACGCTCTGGACGCCAGACGAAATGATCGAACTCGGGCTGTCGAAAAAGACCGCTGCCGACATGGGCCATCTTGCGCAAACGGGTCCGGGCGGCATGATCGAGGTGCTTGATTCCATCGAACGTGCGGGAGCGCGCAAGGTCCTCATTCACATCAACAACACGAATCCCATCCTGATAGAAGACGGTCCCGAACGGCGGCGGCTCGCGGAGCACGGCATAGAAATCGCCTTCGACGGCATGGCATTCGATCTTTGAACACGCATTGGCACTTTGCAGGAGAAACATGTGAACGGCCCGAATCATGAAGCGAATCGTAAAGGCACCCGAGATGCAAGCAAGACCCCCTGGACGCGCGAAGAGTTCGAAGCACAACTGCGCGCGAAGGGCGCGGCCTATCACATCCATCATCCGTTCAACGTAAAGATGAACGAAGGCGGTTGTTCACGGGAACAGATCCGCGGCTGGGTGGCGAACCGCTTTTATTATCAGATCAACATCCCGCTGAAAGATGCGGCGGTGATGTCGAACTGTCCTGATCGCGAGACCCGGCGGCGCTGGGTGTTGCGAATTCTCGATCACGATGGCTACGGCGACGACGAAGGCGGCATCGAAACATGGGCGCGCTTAGGCGATGCTGTCGGTCTGACCCGCGACGAACTCTGGTCGCTGGAGCATGTGGCGCCAGGCGTGAAATTCGCCGTCGATGCCTACGTCAACTTCGCGCGCCGCGCGCCGTGGCAAGAAGCCGTGTGTTCATCGCTTACAGAAATTTTCGCGCCGCAAATCCACAAGGACCGACTCGCGACATGGCCCACGTGTTATCCGTGGATTGAAGCTGACGGCCTCACGTATTTCCGCTCGCGCATTTCATTGGCGCAGCGCGACGTGGAACACGGCCTGCAAGTCACACTCGATTACTTCAAGACGCGCGAACAGCAGGAACGCGCGCTTGAGATCCTGCAATTCAAACTCGATATCTTGTGGTCGATGCTCGACGCTATAGAAAAGGCCTTTCCGCAATGACATCGCCCACGCCTCTGCTGAAGCTCAAGGGAATCTTCCGGCTGCAATGGGAGCCGGCGCAGGACGCGCACGTGCTGCTCTATCCCGAAGGCATGGTGAAGCTCAATCAAAGCGCCGGCGAAATCCTGAAACGCTGTGACGGCACGCGCGATATCGACACCTTGATTGCCGACTTGCAGCAAGCGTTCAACACGCAGGATCTCGGCGACGAGGTAAGGTTGTTCATTGCCGAAGCCGGGCGGCGCGGATGGCTGGAGGAAGCGTCATGACCGCCAACGTCGTTGCGCCGCCGCTGTGGCTGCTTGCGGAGCTTACATATAGGTGCCCGCTGCATTGTGCGTTCTGCTACAACCCCGTCAACTACACGGACCACAGCAGCGAACTCACGACCGACCAATGGATCGGCGTGCTTCGTGAAGCGCGCGCGCTTGGCGCCGCGCAACTCGGTTTCTCGGGCGGCGAACCACTGTTGCGCGACGACCTCGAAGTACTCGTGCGCGAAGGACGGCAACTTGGTTTCTACACGAACCTGATTACATCGGGTATTCGTCTGACCGACAAACGTCTCGATGCATTGAAGGACGCCGGGCTCGATCACATCCAGCTGTCGTTCCAGGATTCGACCCAGGAACTCAACGACTTTCTGAGCAGTACCCGCACGTTCGACCTGAAGAACCGCGTTGCCAAGTCGATCAAGGCGCATGGTTTCCCAATGGTCCTGAACTGCGTGCTCCACCGATACAACCTGCCGCACGTGGACAAGATCATCGACATGGCGCTTGAGATGGGCGCCGAATATCTCGAGCTCGCGAACACGCAGTACTACGGCTGGGCGCACGCGAACCGTGCGCAACTGATGCCGACTGCCGAGCAGTTGAAAGAAGCCGAAGCCGTGGTGGAGCGATACAGAGAGAAAATCGGTCATCGCTGCAAGATCTACTTCGTCGTGCCCGACTACTTCGAGACACGGCCGAAGAAATGCATGAACGGCTGGGGCTCCGTATTCCTCGGCGTTGCGCCCGACGGCGCCGCGCTGCCCTGCCACACCGCCCGCTCGCTTCCAGGCCTCACCTTCCCGAACGTCAAGGACACATCCGTACGCGACATTTGGTACGAAAGCGATGCGTTCAATCGCTTTCGCGGTTTCGACTGGATGAAAGAGCCATGCCGAAGTTGCGAAGAGAAAACCATCGATGCCGGTGGTTGCCGCTGCCAGGCGTATCTGCTGACGGGCGACCCGGCCAACGCGGACCCTGTCTGCGATAAATCACCCCATCACGAAACGGTGATCAACGTGGTAAGAAAGGCCGCAGAACAGCGCGAGCCCGAAGAGCATCCGATTGTGTTTCGCAACGACAGTAACTCTCGCCGTCTGGCGGCATCGAAGGAACGCGGCGAGCCCGAACCTCACGACGTCGCCGATCTTGCGGGAGCACGCAAATGACCATCGCGGATATCAGTGTTCTTCTCGTCGATGACCACGCTGTGGTGCGCGAAGGTTATAGGCGCTTGCTGGAGCTCAGTCCGGACATCAGCGTCGCAGGCGAAGCCGCGGACGCGGCGCAAGCCTACCAGCGCTTCTGCGCGCTGAAGCCGGACGTGGTTGTCATGGATCTCGCGCTGCCGGGCGCAAGCGGCATTGAAGCAATGCGGCGCATGCTCGCGCGCGAGCCCGACGCCCACGTTCTTATCTTCAGCGTGCATGAAGAAACAATCTTCGTCCGGCGCGCGCTCGATGCCGGCGCACGCGGCTACGTGACGAAGGCAAGCGCGCCAGACGTGCTGGTGGAAGGCGTGCGCGCGGTGGCCGGACGCGCACGCTATCTGAGCCCCGACATCTCGCAGGCGCTCGCGTTGCGCGAGGCTTTCCAGGAAGGGCCGCCGGGACGGCAATTGTCGGCGCGTGAATTCGAGGTGCTACGGCTGCTAGTGCAGGGCTACACGTTGCCGAACATCGCGGAGAGACTGGGCCTGAGTCAAAAGACAGTGGCCAACCATCAATCGGTGATTCGTCAGAAATTCGGCGCGGACAACGGCGTGCAACTCGCGCAGATGGCGAATCGCCTGGGCCTTCATTTCTCCGACTTCGCCAGTTCCGCAAGCTCGCTCGGGTCCCTTGGATCGCTGGGTTCATTCAGCCCGGGCAATCCGGCCTGAACCGGCACACGCGCGCAAAAGAGAAACCCGCTGTCCGGCTGGCTCGCGACATGAAACTCGCCGCCGAGCGCCTCGACGCGTTCACGCATGCCGATCAGGCCCAGGCCCGCGCGCGGTTTTGTCAGATCGATACCGGGACCGTCGTCCGTCATGGTCACGACAATCTCCCCGTGGCTCGCACGCGTATCGTCTGAAGTCCGAACCAAATAAATCTCCACACGCGAACTCCTCGCGAACTTCGACACGTTCGTCAGCCCTTCCTGCACCAGCCGATACAGCGTGATGTTCACCACGTCCGCGAGATTGGCGAAGTCGCCGTCAACGGTCAGCGTGAACGATGCCTGCGGCAAGCGCTCGCGCCAGCTTTCAACGCAATGTTCGAGCGCGCTGGGCAAGCCGAATTCATCGAGGCCGATGGGGCGCAAGCGCCGGATCATGCCGCCAATCTGCTTGTAGACGGTGCTCGCGCTTTGCATGACCGCGAGCGACAGCCGATGAACCTCGGGTTCCCCCTGAGTCGACAGGTCCCGTATGCGCCCTGCATCCAGCGCGATCGCGTTGAGATACTGGCCGAGTTCGTCGTGAAGTTCGCGCGCGAGGTGTCGACGCTCGTTTTCCTGCGCGCCAATGCTTTCGCTTGCAAGCCGGCGATTGTCAGCAAGCAGTCGTGCCGCCTTCTCTTCAAGCGCGCGGCGATGCAGCAATTCACGCTGCGACTCGCGATACCGGCGCCACGCGAACCATGCCAGGCCGATAGCGAACACGACCAGGGTGGGTGGAAATTCATCGAGTTGAAAACGCTCGAAGCGGCGCGTCAGGGAATACGTCAACTCGCCGACTTCAAGGCGCATGCAGATGAGCGCCGCCGTTATTGTCAGCGCAAGCACGCAGACGAGGTCGCGCCATGCTGCCGAGTGAGACGGGCGCGCATTGACAAGAGAAGTCGTGGAGTCGGGTTGGGGTTCGGGTCGCATGGCGCTCTCATTCTACTCAGCGCGCGCGTTCGCGTCGCGTCTGTAAAACAAGGGCTGGGAAAGGTTCCTTACGTAATCGGGAGGTCTTCCCGAACTCATCGGTGGCATCTTGTGGGACGCTTTCATCTACTGCACCGAAGATGCAAATCGATAACGATAAACGGCAGGAGACAACCATGAACAAGCTACCCTTCAAGCGGCGCCGGGCACTGCGCTTGTGCTTTGGCGGCGCGCTGGCCGGCCTGAGCGTGACAAGCTGGGCACAGGAAGCGGCTACGCCCGTGGCGGCATCTGACACGGCGGTGACGCAACTCGCGCCGATCGTCGTGATCGGGACAACGCCGCTGCTTGGCATCGGAACGCCACTGGAACATGTGCCCGCCAACGTGCAGACCATTCGCGGACGAGACATCGACCAGCAGCATCGCGCCACGCTTACGGACTACTTTGCGAGCAACCTCACGAGCGTCGATATCAACGAAGCGCAAGGCAACTCGTCTCAAGTCGATATCAACTATCGTGGCTTTACTGCGTCGCCCTTGCTCGGCACACCGCAAGGCTTATCGGTTTTCCTCGATGGCGTGCGCGTCAACGAGCCTTTCGGCGACGTCGTCAATTGGGACCTGATACCGCAAGCGGCGATCAATACCATCCAGTTGATCCCGGGTTCCAACCCGACCTTCGGTTTGAACACACTCGGCGGCGCGCTCGCGATCACCACAAAAAACGGCCGCAGCAATCCGGGCGGTGAAGCGGAAATCTCCGCGGGATCATGGGGACGCAAGATCGCGCAGATCCAGCAAGGCGGTGTGATCGGCAGCAACCTCGACTACTACTTCACCGCCAACGCAACCAACGACGACGGCTGGGCCGACCACAACTCCAGCCGCATGCGTCAGGCGTTCGGCAAACTGCGCTACACCGACGCCGACACCACGCTGTCGCTGTCCATGGGCGGCGCCGACAACACCCTGCAAGGTTCGCAGACCATTCCGCGCTCGTTCCTGGATAACCGCAAACAGGCCTATACATTCCCCGACCAGAACCACAACAGCGTCGGCTACCTGACCTTTTCCGGCGAACATTACTTCACACCGAACGTGCAGTTGAGCGGCAATGTGTACTACCGGCATTATCGGAACACGAATGTCAGCAGCAACGTGAACGACGACTTCGGCACGGTCGACGACGACGGCGACGTCAACACGCTTCAGGCAACCAACGATCAATCCGTGATCGTCACCGACAGCTACGGCGCAAGCCTGCAGATGACCTTGCTCGGCAAGCTCGCCGGTCACGACAACCAGTTCGTCGCGGGCGTGGCGGCGGACTTCGCCAACTCGCACTTCACGCAATCGTCGCAGGATGCCGAGTTCACGGATTCACGCGCAACGACAGGCATCGGCGGATTCCAGCCTCAGACCGACGCCGCCACGCGTAATCAGAACTTCGGCGTGTACATCGAAAACACGTTGTCGATCACGCAGCAATGGTCGCTGACGCTGGCTGGGCGCTACAACTGGTCGAAGTCTGTCATCGGCGATGAAAGCGGCGTGCAGCCACTGCTCGACGGCAACCATACGTTCTCGCGCTTCAACCCGGCGGTCGGCGTCAACTGGAATCCGACATCCACGTTCACAGCCTACGCCACGTATAACGAAGGCATGCGCTCGCCAACGGCTATCGAACTTGCCTGCGCCGATCCGGCGTCGCCATGTTCCTTGCCTAACGACTTCATTGCGGATCCGACGCTGCAACCGGTGATATCGAAGACATTCGAAATTGGCGCGCGCGGGCAACTCGGACACGCGACCACGTGGAGTGCGGCGATCTACCGGACCACGCTCGACAACGACATCCAGTTCGTCAGCAGCAACGGCGCGGCGAGCACGCTCGGTTTCTTCCAGAACGTGGGAAAGACCCAGCGCCAGGGCTTCGAGCTTGCGGGACGCACACAGTACGGACCGGTTGGCGTGAGCGCGAGCTACAGCTACGTGGACGCAACGTATCGTTCGACGTGGACTGAAAGCAGCGGCAGCAATTCGAGCGCGGACGACGATGGCAACATCACGGTGCACAAAGGCGACCGCATTCCAGGCATTCCGCAAAATACGGTGAAGCTGCGGCTCGATTACGCGGCCACGCCCAAGTGGAATGTCGGCAGCAACCTGACGTACCGGGGCAGCATCTTTGCTCGCGGCGATGAAGACAACCAGGATGTGAACGGCAAGATTGCAGGGTATTTCCTGATCGACCTGGACACGACCTACAACATCACGAAGCAGCTTCAGGTATTCGCGAGCGTGACGAACCTGCTCAACAAGCACTACGCAAGCTTTGCCATCCTTGGCCAGAATTTCTTCAACGGAGCAAACCATACCTTCGATGGCGCCAACCCCATCAACGAGCAATTCCTGGGGATCGGCGCGCCGCGCGGGGCATGGGTTGGATTGCGGTACGCGTGGAAATAAGCTGAAAAAAGGGGTTGTTCTAGAAGAACCCCTTTTTTATTCGAACTACTCGATCGACCCCGAGCTTCGCGGATAAGTCACGACACCCCAGGGCAACGGCAAGCCTTCGATCTGCTTGACGGTCTGGTAGCTGCTGCCATCGAGTACATACACCGCGTTAGACCGGCCGCATGCAAGCAGGACCTTCGATCCGTCCGGCGTAAAACTGAAGTGCCAGCAGCGCTGACCCACGGGCACGTCGCTGATGTGATCGTAAGACGTGGCATCGAAAACCTGAAGCGTCTTGCCGCGCGCCGCCGCGACCAGCAAGCGCTTGCCCGATGGATCGAACGCAATGCCGTACGGTCCCATTTTGGTGTCGACGGTCTTGATGGGCTTGAGGCTACGCGCGTCCAGAACGACGAACTTGTTGGTGTTCTCGAGCGTCACCACGTACTGCTTGCCATTGGGGGAGCGTTTGATGCCGCGCGGCCGTGAACCATGATCGAGCTTGATGCTGCGCATCGGCTTGCCCGTACCTGCGTGATAGACCGACACGGTGTCGTCGCCCTCGTTGGTGACGAGCAGCTCCTTGCCATCGGCGGAAAATTCGACGCCTTCCGTCTCATGCCCACTTTTGACCGAACGTATGACGCGCAGCGTCTTCAAGTCGACAATCGCGATCTCGGCGGGCGGACTGTTGGCGTCGTCATCGTCCTTGCCCGCTGCGCCGCCAGGCGCTCCCGATGCTCCCGGAGGGCCTTCGGCTCCCTTCGGCGGACCGCCGCTTTCGCCAGGTTCATATGTCACATAGGCATACCCGCGATACACCCGCACGAACTCCGGATTCTGGCCGATCTTCGCGCGACGCACGACTTCGCCGGTCGCGGTATCGATTTCGGAAAGGTCCGCAGTCTTCTTGTTCGCGACGAGCAGGCGCTTGCCGTCGTCGGTGAGACTCAGGCCGCGCGGGCCATCGTCGCCGACGGCGAAGGTTTTGGTAAGCGTCATCTGGTCCAGATCGATAACCCCGACGCCCGCCGTTTCGCTCGTCACATAGGCGACCGGCGCGGCGGCCAGCGCAACCCCCGCGCTCAACGTCGTCACCGATGCAAGCGCCAAGTGCGCCGCCGCTCTCTTGAATTGCATGATCGTCTCCGCGTGTTTTTTATTGGTTCGTCGCTTGAGTAGTCTGGGACGTGCCGATGCGTTCGCATCGCCGGCGACATGGTCAACTTAGCCCATCGGGCGGCCGCTTGACAATGGATGAGGGCGGGAGATTCTCCCGAAAGCGGTTCAGAGGCTCAGCGGGTGGCGTCGGCGTCGTCTGCAAGACGATCGACCAGCCCTTTCATGCCGCGGCGCCACGACAAATCCGTGTTGCCCCGGATATCGACTGAACGCTGGAATACGGCTTTGCCTGTTGCGACATCTTCCACGCGCAGATTGATATTGATGATCAGGTTGCTGACTTTCTGCACCCAGCACACGCCGACGCGCTCCACGTTGAGCTTGCGGCCGATCTGCAGTTCGCAACCGTTGCAAGCGTTCAAATCCTGCGCGCCGGAAAGCTTGGCGATCATGTCGCTGGCGCCGGCGTTGTCAGCTACCCGAAAGAGCTGGCGATCGCTCAATTGCGCGCGCAAGTCGTTGCTGATGAGGCCAAGACGCGCTTGCTGCGTGCGGTTGGTATCGGCGTCGTTGTAGGACGCGTTGTCGTCAATCAGCGTGCAGTCCATCACCGCGATCGACCGTTGCGCGGCCGCCGCCTGCGCTGTCTGCGACGCATATGAGAGCGCCGCCACGAGAATGACACACAGTGCTACACGATCAAATCCCCTTTGCAATTGCAGCATGATGGCAGGCCTCCATGTGCCGGCTTCATGCGGCAACCCGGTCTTTGCATGCAAGTAACACGCCTGTTCAAGCCGAGCGTGTCTTGCGTTCATCGCCGACAAGGAAAGATTCGGAACCCTTATCAATGCGAATGGAGCACCTCAGGCAAAACCGCCTGAAGCGCCGGTGGAACATCAGCTCACGTACCCAAGATGCTCGGCCAGGATCACCGAGCCGATCGCGACCAGAATCAAACCGCCCGCAACTTCTGCACGCTGTCCGACCGCGCGGCCCAGAAAGCGCCCCACCATCACACCGATAGTCACCATGATCAGCGTCGCAAGTCCAATGGTTGCGGCCGTCGAGAAAATATTCACATCGATAAAGGCGAGTCCCGCCCCCACCGCCATGGCATCGATACTCGTCGCAAAGCCAGTTGCGGCCAGCAGCCAGAAACTATGACGCACGGGCTTTTCGGCTTCGGGCGTAGGCGTGCTGAACCCGGAGCGGATCATGCGGAGTCCGAGCACGAGCAACAGGCCGAAGGCAATCCAGTGATCCCACGACATGACGTACGGCGCCGCCGCCTTGCCGAGCGCCCAGCCAACCAGCGGCGTGATCGCCTCGATGACACCGAAGATCAGGCCTGTGCGCAATGCCTCGCGCATGCGCGGACGCTTGAGCGTAGCGCCTTTGCCCACGGCTGCGGCGAAGGCGTCCGTCGACATGGCAAAGGCGAGCAGGAGGGTGGAAGCGATATTCATGGGGCAATGATCATGTACGGGTCGGGACAGGAACATGCGATGTAACGCCGAGCCCGACCGGTCGCGGCGTTACATCGATGGTCTTGCCAACCAGAATACATTTTGGTTGCTCATGCCATGGTTCGATCGAACCAAGCATGTTGACATGAGCGCTTCCAATGGCTGGAAGCCGGCTACTCCCCAAGGACTGACAAAGGCTATCACGTTCGAAATGTATTTGTAATCTTTCACATTTGATTAGCGCGAAAATTTTATTGCACTTGTTCATCAGGCACGACCGATGCGGAACCGCCCTGTTGACCATCCAGGCGATCCGTCGTGCTCCCGCCGATACAATGCGGCCAGAACACCAGATTGGCGCCCTCGACCCGACATTCCCGCGATGCCTAATCCGATTTCCATGCCTCCGCCCGATACCGCGCGCAGCCGAAAATTTCCCGCGTGGCGGGCAAGGCGTGTGTCATGAGATCCGGTGCGCCTCGTGCAGCAGCTCGGCGAATGCGCCGCGCCCGGTACAGATGGACGGCGCTCAGCCTGGCGAATTCCCTGTCGCGCTTTCCGCTTCTCGCCGGCTTTGCCGGCACGGCGGTCGCGGTTTTGATGGCCGGCTTGTCCCTTGCCACGCTGTATCAGGGCCGCGAAGAGGCCCTCAGCCACGCGCAGGAGACATCGGCGAATCTGGTTTCGATCATTGGTGGCGACATTGCCCGTAACGTCGAAATTTACGATCTTTCGCTTCGTGCCGTGGTCGACGGCGCGCAGGACACCGCCGTCATGGCGCTTCCGCTCGACCTGCGCCGCCGGATTCTGTTCGACCGCGCAACCACCGCGGCGTACATAGGCGGCGGTTACGTGATCGATGCGCATGGCCGCGCCATCGTCAAGAACAACGCCACGGCCGTGCCCGCCGAAACGTTCGCCGAGCGTGAATACTTCCGCGCCCATCAGCAGAATCCATCGGTCGGGCTGTTTTTCTCGCATCCTTACATGACGCACGCAAACGGCGCGGCGATTGGGATGAGCCGGCGCATCAACGCGCCCGACGGATCATTTGCGGGCATCGCGCTGCTGACCGTGAACCTTCAATATTTCCGCTCGCTGCTGGACAAGATCGAGGTCGGGCCGAAGGGATCGATTTTCATTGTTCAGGATGACGGCGCGATGATCGTGCGCAAACCCTTTCTCGACAATGACCTCAGCCGCAACGTTTCCGGTTCGGCCTCTTTTGCCCGCATGACGCGCACGCGCTCGGGTTCGTACGTGGCGAAATCGCCAGTGGACGGCGTCGAGCGCATCTACACCTTTGCGCACGTGCCGGGCACACCGTTCATCGTGGGCGTGGCGCCGGCGCAGGACGACGTGCTCGACACGTGGCGCGCGCGCAGCAGCGGGGTGGGCGTCCTGACGCTGCTGTTCGGCCTGAGTTTTATCGCGTTGTCATGGCTTTTGGCGCTGTCGTTGCGCGAACGGGCGCGAGCGCAGGAAGAACTCGTGCGGCTCGCGGGCACCGACGCGCTGACCGGCCTGCCGAACCGGCGCGCCTTCGACGAACGCATGGACGAGGAATGGCGGCGCGCGCGGCGAAGCAATACGGCGGTATCGGTATTGTTCATCGATGTGGATTATTTCAAGGCGTACAACGATAACTACGGCCACGCCGTTGGCGACGACGCGCTGGCGGCAGTTGCGGAGTGCATCGCACTGTCGGTGCGGCGTCCCGGCGACATTCCCGCACGATACGGCGGCGAAGAGTTCGTGGTCCTCCTTCCCGACACCCAGATCGACGGCGCGCTTCACATTGCCGAGACCATCCGCACGCGTATCAGGACGCGTTCGATTGCGCATCGGGGGAGTGTGATCGGGCGCCTGACGGTAAGTATTGGCTGCGCGACCGCCGCGCCGCCAGGTCTGGGCGGCGCCTACGGGCTGCTCAGCGCCGCCGACCAGCAACTCTACGAAGCCAAGGCCGCAGGCCGCGATTGCGTCCGTCCGATGACGCTCGCGAACGTCGAAATCGCCCAGTCCTGAAGCGGGGCGCACGCGGCGCGCCTATTGGGATTCATCAGCGTAATTCGCCATTTCAACCAAGCACATGATTTGCAAGGATTTTTTCCATCGGTATAATGCGACCTTCTCTCCGATGGCATCCTTCCATGAGCCGACTACTCTTCTTGCTGACGTTGACCCTCGGTCTATCGCTCGGTGCAATGCAAGGCGCCGCGGCTCAGGAACGCAGCATGGAGACGACTGCGGCCGTCATGGACCAGACCCTCGCCGCAAGCGAAGCCGACGCCGACGCCCAGGCCAAGCATCAGGTTTCTCGTCTCATCTCGCAGAAATTCGGTGTTGCGCGCGCGAAAGCCGAACAGATTTCGACGGCGGTCATGTCGGCGGCATCGAAATATTCGCTTCCTCCCGCGCTGTTGCTCGCGATCATCTCGATCGAATCCCGTTTCAAGGAAAACGCGCGCGGCGCAAATGGCGCCACGGGATTGATGCAAGTCGTGCCGTCGGCGCATAAGAAACTGGTGCGCAATATCGACCTGACGGAAGCCGATGCGAACATCGAAGCCGGGTCGGCGATCCTCCACGGTTACGTGCAGTCAGCACGCGGCGACGTGGATGCCGCCCTGAAAAGCTACGGCGGATCGAAAGCGTATGCAGAGAAAGTCAGTCTTCAGGTCAAGAAAATCTCGTCCCAGTTCGACACCGAACCCGCCGGCGCTCAAGCAGGCTATTGAGAGCAGCAGGCCGCTGCCGCCGCCCGTGCGCCATGTGGCAAGTCTCGCAAGTCCTCAGCGAATTCTATTGATCATCGGCGGCGCCGCATTGAGACGCGGTGTCATCCGTGCACGAGTTCGCGCAATTCATCGATATTGAACGGCTTCGCGAGAATCGTCACGCCTGTGTGCCGCGCGCGCTCGAATTCATCGGCGTAACCGGTCATCAGCACGATTCTCTGCGCGGGCCATGTGCCACGCACTTTCTCCGCCAGGTCGATGCCGTTGAGCCGCCCAGGCATCTGAATATCCGATAACACCAGGTCGAAGCGTCCGCCTTCGTTGAGGACGTCGAAGGCTTTGTCGGCGGTGAGTTCGTGACGGACGTCGCAGCCAAACGTGGCGAGCACGGCTGCGACGCCCGCGGCAACTTCTTCGTTGTCCTCTACCAGCAAGACCGAGCCTGGACTCAGGGCCGCATCTTGCCGCGGCAATGCCGGGCCCTCGCTGTGCGTTTCCGCGTTGTCCAGCGGCATCCGCGGTGCGATGATCCAGCGCGGCAAGTACAGGCGCACCGTCGTGCCCCGTCCAGGAACACTGTCGAGCCGCGCGGTCCCGCCTGCCTGCTCGCAAGCCGCCAGCACCTGCGCCAATCCAAGACCCGTGCCCGCGCCACTCAGCTTGGTCGTGAAAAGCGGTTCGAACGCGCGGCGGGCGGTGACTTCATTCATGCCTTCGCCACTGTCGGTGAAGGCCAGGAGTGCGTATTCGCCATCGGCGAGAGCGTTGTCGGCGGTGACGCGCACGTTCTGGCAGCGGATCGCGAGACGACCGCCATGCGGCATGGCATCGCGGGCATTGACCGCTATGTTGATGATCGCGAATTCCAGTTCCGTGGCGTCCGCGCGCACGCCCCACATGTCGGGCGAAACCTGCACCTTGACCTGGATCTTCTCGCCCACCGCGGTTTCGATCAGCCCGGCCACGGCGGGCAGCCACGTAGTCAGATCGATGGCTTCCTGCTTGAGCGGTTGCTTGCGTGCGACGCTGAGCAAACGCCGGGCGAGCGCTTCGGCGCCGGCGGTCGCGCGTTCCACCGCCAGCACTTCCCTTTCCAGTCCGTTGAAATTCTTGCGGCGAGCCAATTCCATATTCGCCGATACCACCATCAGCAAGTTATTGAAGTCGTGCGCCACGTTTGCCACCAGATTGCCGAGCGCGCCCATGCGCCGCAGTTGCCGGCTCGAAGCTTCCGCCGAAAGGCGCATGGCGACTTCCGCCTGCCAGCGTTCCCACGCGGATTGCTGCGCACGCAACTGGCGCAGGGAAAACAGCACCAGTACCCATACCGCGATACACGGCACGGCCGTGATCACCGCAATCAGCGCGTAGTGCTTGCGCCAGTTCGCTGAAATGACGGCCGTTGGGAAACCGCTCGCAACGTAAAGCGGGTAATCGCCCACACGGCGGAAAGCCAGGACGCGCTCGACCCCGTCCACGCTCGAATTCAGCCGCACGCGTCCGAACAATTCGTTGCTGCGCATGGCGGACGTGAACGCGGAATTTCGCGCGTGCGAAATGCTCGGTGGACCTGGCGGTTCGCGCACGAGAATGCCGCCGTCGCGCCGGTAAAGACCCACGGTCACGCCCGGATCGCCGTTGGAAAGATCGTTGTAAAAGCTTGAGAAATAGTCGCGTTTCAGCGCAATCGATACCAAGCCGAGAAAGTGTCCGTCGTTCGAACTCCGCCCCACGCTGGTTGTGAACACATCGCTTTGCGCGACCTTGCCGATAAGCGGAAGCGAAAAATACGGATCAGGACGAATGGCGCGGCCGGTGACAAAATCATCGCGCGAGGCGATGGAAACCGTCGGAACCGGATAGAAGCGGTTGCTCGCCAGCATGTCGCCCGCTACGCCGAAAACCGTAATCCCGGCGACGTGGGAGAAAGATTCGCCGATCTCGCTCAGGCGTTCATGGATCGGTTTCTCATTTGCGCGGATGCGGGCGTCGTTGCTATTGCCGAGCATTTCCACCACGCGCGTCGACATCTGGCGGTTCAGGTCGAGCACTTTGCTCGCATGTTCGTCGGCGACGCGCGCAATGCGATCGGCGATATCGTCGGCATCCTCCATGCGGCGCTGGTAATCGTAATAACCGTAGCCAAGCAGGAAAGCGACCGGAAACAGAATCGATGCCGCCAGCACCATCAGCAAGATCCGCCGCGTTCCGGCGAAATTGCGCAAGGGCAGAGGCAAGTCGAGTGCCGCGGAATCCGACGAATGCAAGGCGCGATGTCTCCAATCGGGGTAGCCCGGTGATCCGGACGAGCAAGCGGCGCGTAACGCGAATGCCACGTCCGGCCGGATCATTTACGTCCCCAAAGCCGGTAGGCAAAACAGGCCGGGATCAGCTGATCGCGTGCGGGGCAAGGCTTCGCGTGCTTTGCATTATGTGCCGGAAATAAGAAGGGCGTGTGCGGATGGACGACGCGCCGGCGCGCCTTGGACGAAAGAAAGCCGGCTGCATCTATCGATGCAACCGGCCATCTTCCGGTTGAACTGACTGCTTATTGCGGTTTCGACATGGCGCCGCCGTTCGGCGCTGCGACGTTGCCGTTGTTGTTCGTGCTGCTGCCGTTGGCTTTCATGTTCGGTGCGTTGCCGGTTCCCGTACCCACGCCGCCGCCCGTTGCAGTGGTGCCTGGCGCCGTGGCCATGCCCGCGCCGTTTGCGCCACCGGAGTTGGCGCCGCCCATGCCGCCTCCACCGCCCACGCCCGCGCCATTACCACCGGCGCCTCCCGCAGCGCCACCGCCGCCACCGGCACCGCCGCCCGCCCCGCCGCCACCGCCTGCTTGCGCATAGACGCCGCCCGACAGGCCAAGGACAAGGGCCGACACCAGAATCTTCTTCGATATATGTTTCATTGCAACCTCCTAGATATTCCGTTGATTGCGTTGCGAAGGACAAAGTCGCAACGCCCGCTCTTCCTACACTGCAAGCGGCGTGCCGCTCAAGCGGATATCGGAGGCCCGGTAAGCCTTGCCAGACGGGCCTCCGGGTGTTTACGGATTACGCAGCACTTGTGACCTCGGCGTGCATGGACAAGGCATTGTCAACGGGCTTTCCCGGGGCTAAAAAGAAAAAACCGGGCTTCTCGCCCGGTTTCGGTCCAGCATGATTCGCTCGTATTACCAGCCTTGTTGCTGATAATAGCCACGCGGGGGCGGCGGAGCGCACGGCACATAGGCGCCGCGATAACTGTCGTAGCACGATCCCGGCGGCGGGCCTGGTTGCGCATAAACCGGCTGATAAGCAGGTTGCGCGTAGACCGGCTGAGCATACACAGGTGCCGCGTACACCGGCTGGGGCGCAACCGCGGACCCTACCAACGCACCAATCACCGCGCCGCCCAATAAAGCACCCACCACGGCGCCACCGTCTCCGCGCCCACCGTGCGCGGACGCTTGACCTGCAACGGTGAGACTACCGGCCATCAACAACACTGCAGCTACGCGTTTCATTTGAGTTCTCCATTCCCGTGTTCGGGACTATGGAAACGATCTTATGCGGGTAGCGAAGAAATAACTGATGCAGTTGGTAACGGATCATTTCAGCAGATACATATTAGTCCGCTGGTCTTGAACGGCTTAGGTTTCAGTCGATGCCCGCCGCAGCGCCCGCTCGACCGCGCCGGTCTCGCCCTGCGGCACGAAAATATACCCTTGTCCCCATACGGTTTGCACGTAGCGCGGATCAGAGGGATCGGCTTCAAGCAAGCGCCGCAAGCGCCAGATGGATACATCGAGGCTGCGATCCCTATAGCTTCCCGCCTGCCCGCGCAGCTTTTCGTTCAGCTGCGCGCGCGTGAGCACGACCATCTCGTTCTTGACGAAGATCTTGAGCGTCGCGAATTCGCCCGATCGCAGCGGCACGCGCTGGCCGTTATGGCGCAACTCGCGCGCGGCGAAATCGACCTCATAAGGACCAAACCGGTATGGCGGCCGATCTTCAGGCGCCCCTGGCGACGCCGCGTCGCGCCGTCGAAGGACCGTCCGGATGCGCGCAAGCAGTTCGCGTGGATCGAAGGGTTTGGCGAGGTAATCGTCGGCGCCAAGCTCCAGGCCGATCACCCGGTCGATCACGTCGGAACGCGCGGTCAGGAAGATCACGGGAATATCATCGCCGGATGCACGCAGTTCGCGCAGCGCGCTGATGCCATCCTGCTCGGGCATCATCACGTCGAGCACGACAATGGATGGCCGCTCGGCGTCGAGGCGGCGCTTCAGGCCCGTACCGTCGTGCATCACCGATACCGCCAGGCCGTGGCCTTGCAGATATTCGCGCACGAGATCGCGCACTACAGGGTCGTCGTCGACGAGAAGAACGTGTTGGGTCATGCGATGAATTTTAAGACGCGCAACATGACTTTCGCGACAGGGATTCCTTTCCGCGCCTTTCATCGGATTGCACGGGGGGTGGGCCGGCGTCCGGCTCACGCCAGATTGTCGAGCCGCGCCGCCAAAGGGTCCGCGCGGGCGGCGCATCAGAAACTGCCATATCCCCAGGCCTTGTCGCGTAAGAATCCGTAACCATGCCGGTGTCATGGAAAGGCCGCATCCTTACCCTGCACAGCTAAAATTTCCAGCATGACTACATCGGTATTGATCGTCGACGACGACCCGGCAGTGTGCGACCTGCTGAGCCGCTTCCTGACCACGCGCGGGCTCGACGTCACCGTCCTGCACGACGGCACCGCCTTGCGCCGGAGGCTGGAACTCGAGCGGCCGTCCATTGTGGTTCTCGACATCATGATGCCCGGCGTCGACGGCCTTACCGCCTTGCGCCAGGTGCGCGCCGCCGGCGACGACATTCCGGTGATCTTCGTCACCGCGCGCGACAGCGTGACGGAAAAAGTGGAAGGCCTCGAGCTCGGCGCCGACGATTACCTTTCCAAACCTTTCGATCCGCGGGAACTGCTTGCGCGTATCGACACGGTCTTGCGGCGGCGCGCGCCGGCTTCCTCGGCGCGTCCCGAAACCCGCGCCAGCGAGCGTTTCGGCCGCTTCGAACTCGACTTCGTCACGCGCGCGCTGGTGAGCGGGACCGAGCGCATCCCGTTGCGCGACAGCGAATTCGCGTTGCTCAAGGTGCTGGTCAAGCATCCGTACAAGGTGCTGTCGCGGGTGCTGATTCACGATCTCGTGCATCGAGACGATGCCACCTTCAGCGACCGCAGCCTGGACGTTCCCATCTGGCGCCTGCGCAGGATTATCGAAGAAGATCCGGCTAGTCCGCGTCACGTGCAGACCGTGCGTGGCCAAGGCTACGTGTTCATTCCCGATCCCGACGGAGTCCGCGACCGCCCCGATCGTGCAGCGCCCGTATGAAATTCTCCGGCAAATTTGCGCGCGGCTATTCTGGCCGGACCAACCCGTTCAATTCGCTGTTCGGGCGCATGGCGCTCATTTCGCTGGTCGTGCTCTTTGCCGTGCAGGCTTGCTGGTTCGCGGTGCTGACCGTGCAGCGTCCTCATCACGATGCCGAAGGTTACGCGCGCGGCCTCACGCTCGTGCTGGCCGCCGCGAACGACGACGCGCGCCAGGGCGTGCGCATCGCGCCCGCGCTGAACGCCAAACTCGTATTGGCTGCGAATCTTCCTGACGGCGTCTCGCTGCGCGAACCGGATCATGGTCCGATCGTGCATTTGCTGCGGGAGTTGAGAAATATACTGCCGCGCGGCGCCCAGATCGCCGTCGACGGCCCGAATCATTCGCCGCGTCTGTGGGTGCGCTATCCCGACAATCCTAACTGGATCGTCACGCCGGTGGACTTGCCCGAAGCGGCGCCCATTCTCGTCGAATCCGTGGGCATGCTGCTGGCGGCCGTGATCCTTTCGCTGGTGGCCGCATGGCAGTTGCAGCGGCCTTTGTCGCGCGTCGCGCAAAGCGCGCGGCAGTTCGGCACGGGCGAGCGCCCGGTGCCTGTCGAGGAGCGCGGACCGCGAGAATTGCGCGACCTGATCCGCGCGTTCAACCAGATGATGCGGCAGATCAACGACGCCGATGACGAAAAAGCCGTGATGCTTGCCGGCATCGCGCATGATCTGAAGGCGCCGCTCACGCGACTGAAATTGCGGGCGAGCGTGCTGGTGGATGACGACGCAGAGCGCGCCCATTTCATCCGCGATATCGATTCGCTGACGCGTATCGTGCAGCAGTTTCTGGAGTTCGCGGCAAGCACGCCGTCAGTGGGACCGGCGGTTGGCGTCGATGGCTTTCTCGCGGAACAGTTCGCGCAGGACGAGGCCGGCGACGACGCGTTGTTCCGGCTGGAATTGCTGGCGGGCGAGGGATTCCGGTTGCCGCGGACATCCCTTGACCGGCTGGTGACCAATCTTGTCGATAACGCGCTGGAGCACGGCGCGCCACCCGTCGATATCGGCACGGCCCGGCGCGGCAACGAGTGGTTGATCACGGTGCGCGACTACGGCGACGGCATTCCGCCAGAGCGTCTCTCCGACGCCCGCAAGCCTTTCGTGCGCCTCGATCCTGCGCGCGCCGGAGACGGCCATTGCGGACTCGGCCTGGCGATAGTCGGCCGGTTGGCACGCGAACTCGGCGGCAGATGCGAAATTGGCAACGCGCCGGAGCACGGCTTGATCGTGCGGATCGTGGTTCCTGTTGTGTCCAGCTATTCAGGCGCGGGCGGCGCGGCGTCTCAAACCACGCGCGCGCCGCAACCCGTCATGGCTTCCTGAAGACGGCCTGTTCGAGCTGATCGAAGTTGAAGGGCTTTGGCAACAAGGTCGCGTCGCTCAGATCATCGCCCAGTTCCGCCGCGATGCCCGCACCATAACCCGATGCCAGCACCACCCGCACGCGCGGCTGCAGGCGCTTGGCCGCGCGCGCCAGATCGAGGCCCGACATACCCGGCATGCGGACATCGGTGAGCAGGACGTCGAATGTCTGGCTGCCGATCAGGTCCAGCGCAGCCTGGGCGCTTTCCACTGCGTGGACCTGGGCCTCGAGCAGTTCCAGCAACTCGCGCGTGGCTTCGCGCGTGTTGACATCGTCTTCCACGATCAGCACGCGCAGCGGACCCGCCGGGTCTTCCGCGCTCTCCGCCTTCTCCGCTTCGGGTTCGCTTGCTTCGGCGCGCAGCATCGAACGTACTTTGCGTGCGAGCGCGTCCCGCCTGTACGGCTTGCTGATCAGCGCGACGCCGGGATCGAGCCGGCCTCCATGGACAATTGCGTTTTCCGTATAGCCGGACGTAAACAGCACTTCCAGCGAAGGCAGCATTTCACGCGCGCGCCGCGCCATGTCGACGCTGCGCAGCGGTCCGGGCATCACCACATCGCTGAAAAGCAAGTCGATGTGAACGCCGCTTTCGAGCACGTTCAGCGCGCTTTGGGCATCGGCGGATTTCAGGACGTTGTAGCCGAGTTCGGTCAAGGTATCGACGACTGTTGCGCGAACGTTCGGATCGTCTTCCACGACCAGGATCGTTTCCGTTCCACCGATCACCGGCTCGTGCGATGTCTCCACGCGGTGCGCTTCTTCTTCCATCGATCGGGGAAGGTAAAGCTTTACCGTCGTGCCCTCGCCGGGTTCGCTGTAGAGCTTGATGTGGCCGCCGGTCTGTTTCATGAAACCGTAGGCCATGCTCAGGCCCAGTCCCGTACCGCGGCCTTCCGGCTTGGTCGTAAAGAACGGCTCGAAGGCCTGCGCCAGCACCTCGGGCGCCATGCCGGTGCCGGTATCGGACACGGCGATCATCACGTACTGGCCGCTCTTCACGTCGTCGTAATGACGGGTGTACTCGTCGTCGAGCATGGCGTTGCCGGCTTCTATGGTCAGGCGGCCGGCGCCGTCCATTGCATCGCGTGCGTTGATGGCCAGGTTCACGATCACGTTCTGCAGATGGTTCGGATCGGCAAGCGTGTTCCAGAGCCCGCCCGACACGACGGTTTCCAGTTCGATGGTTTCGCCGAGCACCCGGCGCAGCATGTCGTCGGAACTGCGCAACAAGCGCGCGATGTCGAGCGCCACCGGCTCCAGCGGTTGGCGGCGCGCGAATGCAAGCAACTGCGACGCGAGCTTCGCGCCACGCTCGACTGCTTCGTGCGCGCTGGCAAGCCGCCGCGTCAACGTCTCGTTGCCGCCGGCATCCTGCGCCGCAAGTTGCAAATTCCCGCCAATGACTTGCAGCACGTTGTTGAAGTCGTGCGCCACCCCGCCGGTCAGCTTGCCGACCGCGTCCATTTTCTGCGACTGGGCGAGTACCGCTGCCGTCTCGCGACGTTCGGCTTCGCTTGCGCGCAGCGCGGCCGCGGCTTCATCGATACGCTGTTCCAGCGTCTCCTTATGCCGCTCCAACGCTTCGGAAAGGCGCTTTTGTTCCTGCAACGCCGTATCGAGCGAACGCAGGTTGAGCACGCGTTCAGTGATATCGCGGGAAATCGATACGAGCCATTCCACGCCCGCCGGACCCTTCACCGGTGAAACCGTGACCTCCCAGTATTTCGGCGTGCCTTTTGCCGTCGGGCAAAGCGCTTCGAAGCGCGAATGCCGGCCTTGCAGCGCGTTGTCGATGGCATCGCTCAACAAGACGCGCGACTCCGCCGGCCAGAGCGAAACCCACGACTTGCCTTTGAACGGCGCGAAGTCGTCGATTTCCATCAGGCAAATGCCGTTCGCGTTCATGAACTCGAGCGTGCCGTCTGGCTTCAGGATCTTGATGCAATCGGTGCTGCCGTTCAGCACGCTGAGGAAAAACGGGTCGGAATCCGGGGCTGGCGTGTTGTCCGTGTCTGCGTCTAGGACGGATTCCGGCTCTGCAGGCTGAGGCCCAAGCGGGAAACCGAAAGGTATGTCGGTGCGGGCTACGGGTTCTGGCGTCGGGAAGCAGTGCGCACCCGTGTCGTCGAGACGTGCAATCGCGGGATCGGGGCTAACTGGGTCGGTCATGAATCGGGCGCAGGCGAGGAATACGGCGATGACAGCGCGATGCAAGAACGAATCACTGCGCTGAGCGTGATCGGTATTTGCAAGCAAGCATTGCGCCAGACAGGGCGCTATTGATGCATGACCGGTAAAGGCTTTACAGCAGGCGCTTCAATGCAAGCCGGTCGTCTGCATTTCATCTGCGGCGTGTAAAAAGCGTTGCGCAGGACTGTAGTTCTTGCTCGATTTTTCGTGGAGGGCGGCTTGCCGCGACGGTCTTGACGAGGCATCGACGCCGGAGGATGTTATGCATTTCCCTGATGGCACTTGACTTGACGCCGCCCGGTTCGCTTGCTGCTCAGGCGATTTGCAGTTGCGAACCCCGGCGCGCGCGCTTCTTGCTGACCCTGTTGCTCCCTGCGAGGCATAACATTGCGGGGCCTGATCTCATGACCGGCACATCCGATGTTCGGCCTGTCATGCATAACTGGCCGCGTCCACGCGATGCGACATCTGGAGACACCCATGCCTTTGGCAACGACCCACGCTGCTCATCTACCGCGTTTTTCATCGGCATTCGCCGCCGCCGTTCACGATGGCCTCACGCACTCGCCACAAAAAGAATTGCCCTCGATGTATCTGTACGACGAAGTCGGTTCCGCGCTCTTCGAGGTCATCACCGCGCTGCCCGAATACGGCGTGACGCGCGCGGAGGAGCGCGTGCTGATGGCGCACGCGGCGGAAATCGTCGCTGAGCTGCCGCGCAATATGACCGTTGCCGAGCTGGGAAGCGGCAGCGGGCGCAAGACGCGACGCATTCTGGAAGCGTTATCGAAGAAACGGCCGAACGGCGCGACCGAATACTGCCCGATTGAAATCTCGCCTGCCGCGTTGCAATTGTGCAAGCGGGAACTTGGCGATATCGAGCGTGTATCGATAGTCGGATACGAGCGCGACTACCTTTCCGGACTCGCCGAAGTCAGCGCGAACCGGCGCGATGGCGAGGCATTGCTCGTGCTGTTCCTGGGCAGCACCATCGGTAACTTTTCGCGGCTGGCCGCAACGCGTTTCCTGAAATCGATACGCGGCATGCTCAAACCCGGCGATGCGTTGCTTCTCGGCATGGATTTGCTCAAGCCGCTGGAAACGCTGATCGCCGCGTATGACGATCCGATTGGCGTCACGGCCGCGTTCAACCTCAACTTGCTTGCACGAATCAACCGCGAACTGGACGCCGATATTCCGCTGGATGCGTTCAAACACGTAGCGCGCTTCAATCCCGACGCTCGGAGCATTGAAATGCATTTGCTGGCGACGCGGCCGGTCAAGGCGACGATCCGTGCCGCCGAACTGACCGTGGAGTTTCGCGAAGGCGAAACGATCTGGACGGAAAGCAGCCATAAGTACAGCGCCGATGAAGTGGGGCCGTTGGCATCGGACGCGGGGTTCAGGTGCGCACGCCAGTGGACGGACAAAGAATGGGGGTTTGCGGAGAGTTTGCTGGTGGCGGGATAAGCATTGATCCACCTCGCCGCCTGTGGCATTTTGAGAACCGCGCACGTTTTTGTACGGCCTCAAAATGACACAAAACATCTACGACGACCCATCTTTCTTCGATGCCTATAGCAAGATGGGCCGCTCGCTGCACGGTCTCGCCGGCGCAGCCGAATGGCCTGCACTTCGCGCTCTTCTCCCTGAACTGCGCGGCCTGAAAGTGGTGGATCTGGGCTGCGGTTACGGCTGGTTTTGTCGATGGGCGCAGGAGCAAGGCGCGTTATCCGTTCTCGGACTCGATGTCTCGGAGAAAATGCTCGAACGCGCGAGATCGCTATCCGGCGCCTCCGCGATCACCTACGCCAAAGCCGATCTTGAACAGCTCGATATCCCACCGGCCAGCTTCGATCTCGCTTATAGCTCGCTCGCGTTTCATTACATCGAGGACTTGCGTGGTTTGCTGGATAAGATCCACCGGGCGCTCGTGCCCGGCGCGAGCCTGATCTTTTCGATCGAACATCCAATCTACATGGCGCCGCGCAATCCGGATTGGCTGATCGATGCCGCTGGCCGCAAATCATGGCCCCTGGATAATTACCAGCACGAAGGCCCGCGCGTCACGAACTGGCTCGCCGATGGCGTGGTAAAGCAGCATCGGACCATGGGAACGCTGTTGAATCAGCTGATAGCGGCGGGATTCGCCATCGCTCATGTGCAGGAATGGGGACCGACGGATGCGGAGGTGGCCGAGCGGCCTGAACTGGCGGAAGAACGGGAACGCCCGATGATGTTGCTGGTGTCCGCGCGCCGCTGAGCGCGGACCAAAACCTCAATGCTGCTCGAAGCGCTCAAACCGCTTTTCGATGTACCGCTCTTCGCTCATCAAATCCGTGACGCGCGCATGCGGCGGTCCGCGGCGCAGCCACTCGAGCATCAGATCGACCTGATTTGCAGGCCCCTGGATCATCGCTTCGACGGAACCATCTTCGAGATTCGCCACCCAGCCCCGCACGCCGAGCGAATGCGCGCGCCGCAACGTCGCGTGACGAAAACCAACGCCCTGCACCACGCCCTTCACACGCACGTAATACGTTTCTATTCGAGTATCCAGATCCGGACTCGGCATGTTCGCTTCTCCTGATTGATGCGCCAACTGAGGCATGAACTTTCGGGCGGCCATGAATTGGCCGACACCCATCAGGCAGCATTCTAGACAAGCCGGGCAAAACCGGCAGCGCGCGCTATCCCAACCGGAACGGCTGCGCGGTTTCCCCGGCAGTGCTGCTCGCGCGCCGCGCCACCGCTTCGCGCGGCACAGTGACTTCGAATACGGTGCCGTTTTCGGCATCGGAGCGCACGACCACACGGCCGCCGTGCATCTGCGCAATCTCGCGCGTGATGTAAAGCCCGAGCCCCAGTCCGCCCGTCTCCTGCTGCGGCCGGCCCGACCGGTACGGCGCAAAAATCGTCGGCAAGACATCCACGGGAATCTCTCCGGCGTTTTGCACCATGATCGTCACTTCGTCGGCGGTTTCTCCGTTGAGCCGCACATGAATTGGCGAACTTTCGCGCCCATGCGTCAGCGCGTTGCCAATGAGATTCGAAAACACTTGCGACAGCAAATCGCCATCGCCCTGAAGGAGCGTGTCGCCTTCGCGGAAAATGAAGATGCGCCCCTTGCCCACGCGCGCCTCGTATTCCTCGACGATATTCTTCGCCAGCGTCAGCAACTCCACCGCCCGCGGCTGCAGCGTCACACGTCCGCCACGCAAGCGCGCGAGATTGAGCAACTGGTCGACCATGCGCACCATCCGCATGCCGCTGCTCTTGATGCGCGTGCCTATATTCGCGACGTTTTCATCGGGGACGAAGCGCGCCAGATATTCCGCCGATGCAATCACTGCCGACAACGGCGTGCGCAAATCATGGCCGAGCACGGCCATGAGCATTTCGTTGGCATCGAGCAGTTGCTGGACGGTTGCAAGCTGCGTGGCCAACTGCTGCTTCTGCTTCTCGATCTGGATGAACACATCCACTTTCGAATTGAGAATGCGCGAGTCGTATGGCTTGTACAGAAAATCCACCGCGCCGGCTTCGTAACCACGGAACGTGCGCCCGGTGTCTTGCGCTGTCGCAGTCAGGAAGATGATCGGCACGTGCGCGGTGCGCGGGCTGCCGCGCATCAGTTCGGCCAGTTCGAAGCCATCCATGCCGGGCATGTTGACATCGAGAATGGCGAGCGCGACTTCGTGCTTGAGCAGCAATTCGAGCGCGGCGGGTCCCGAGCTGGCGGCGAGCACGGAAATGTCCGGCCGCGCCAGCGAGGCTTCGAGCGCGGTGATGTTGTTCTGCACATCGTCAACGATCAGAACGTAGATCGGTTGCCTGTTGAGTTCCATTAGCGGAGTTCCATTAGCGTGTCAGCTCCAAGTCAACCTGGTTCACGTCGCAGATCCTTGTCCAATGCCGCGCAAGCGCGCGGCCATGGCGTCAATTGTAAGAACATCGTGCACGCCAACGCGAGCGATGGCGCCCCGCGGCATCGCATCCGATCCCGCCGTCTCCGGGTCCTGCACCCAGCAACGGCCGCCAGCACGTTCGATCGCTTCAAGGCCGCGGGCGCCGTCGTCGTTCGCGCCCGAAAGCACGATGCCAAGCAGCGCATCGCCGAAACACAGCGCCGCCGATTCGAACAGCACATCCACCGATGGCCGCGAAAACCGCACGGGTGGATCGACGGAAAGCGAGATCGTGCCATCCGGTTCGACCAGCATGTGATAACCCGGCGGCGCGAGATAAATCGTGCCGCCGGCGATCGTGGCTTTGTCGTCGGGTTCGACGACCGGCAAGCGGCATCGCGCGGCAAACAGCTCCGGCAACAGGCTCGGCGAGTCGGCGCGCACATGAACCACGACTAGCACGGCCGGCCGGAAGCCTGCTGGCAGCGCGGGCAGCAACTGGCTCAACGCCTCCACGCCGCCCGCGGACGCACCTATGACGATAGCGTCGATCGCGGCCAGCGGACTGAAAGACTCTTCCGGTGCTTTCATGGTCAAACCTTCTGATACAGGCGCTCGCGCGCATCGAAGTCGGCGAAGCTGTCCGCGTGTTTCGAAAAACGGATGCTTTCCTTGCTGCCCAGCCCCAGAAAACCGCGCCGCACGAGCGAATCGCTGAACAGGCCCAACGCGCGATCCTGCAATGCGCGATCGAAATAGATCAGCACGTTGCGGCACGACACGAGATGCGCCTCAAGGAACACGCTGTCGGTGGCCAGACTGTGATCGGCGAAAACCACGCGCGACTTGAGCGTCTGCGAGAATTTCGCCGCACCGTAAGCTGCATGATAGTAGTCCGAGAGCGAACGCTTGCCTCCGGCCGCCAGATAATTCTGGCTGAAACCCGCCAGCCGATCCAGCGGGTAGATGCCGCTTTCTGCCTGCCTGAGCGCCCCTGCGTTGATATCTGTTGCGTACAAAACCGTACGGTCCGCGATATTTTCTTCCGCGAAAAGAATGGCAAGCGACCAGAGTTCCTCGCCGGTGCTGCATCCCGCCACCCAGACCTTGATGGACGGATAGGTTTGCAGGATCGGCACGACCTGTTCGCGAATCGCGCGAAAGTATGCAGGGTCGCGAAACATCTCGCTGACCTGCACCGTGAGGTACTGGAACAAACGCGAGAACAGGGTGGGATCGCGGAGAATGCGTTCCTGCAATTGCGAAAGCGTGGGATATCCCAGGTCGATCAAGGCCTGCCCCAGGCGCCGCCGCAGCGAACTCACCGAGTAATGCCGGAAATCGTGCTGGTACTTCAGATAGACGGCTTCCAGCAGCAGCTTCAACTCGATGTCGAAGATGGCTTCGTCGGCGTTTTTCGGGGTCCGGTTAGGCATCTCGATTCCGCCTACCGTTGCCGCAGCCAGACGCGACACAGCGAAACCAGCTTGTCGACATCGATAGGCTTCGAAATGTAATCGTCCGCGCCCGCTTCCAGGCACTTCTGGCGATCGCTCGCCATGGCTTTTGCCGTCAGCGCGATGATCGGCAGGCGCGCGTGTTCCGGATCCTTGCGGATCTCGGTCATGGCGGTGAAGCCGTCCATCTCCGGCATCATGATGTCCATCAGCACCAGATCGATATCCGGATGACGCGCGAGCGCATCCAGCGCCTCGCGGCCATTGCGCGCAATTTCGAGCTTCGCGCCGAGCGGTTCGATCACGTGCGACAACGCGAAGATATTGCGGACGTCGTCTTCGGCGAGAAGGATCGTGCGGCCCTCGAACACGTCGTCACGCTGACGCGCCGCGCGCAACATGCGTTGTTGTTCGGGCGGCAACGCGCTTTCCACGCTGTGGAGGAACAGCGTGACTTCATCGACCAGGCGCTCCGGCGACTTTGCGCCCTTGATGATGATCGACTTGGAATAGCGGCGCAGGCGCTGCTCTTCGTCGGGCGACAGCACGCGCCCCGTGTACACGATCACCGGCGGCGACGCATGTTCCTGCGACGTCGACACACGTTCCAGCAAGTCGTAACCGGAGCCGTCGGGCAGCGCCAGATCCATCACGACGCAATCAAACGTGCCGCGATTGATCTCGTCGATGGCTTCCGCGATCGTCCCTGCTTCCACGATCTCCACGGTCGCGCTTTGCAGCAATGCGTGGATGCTCTGGCGCAGCGCGGGATCGTCCTCGACCACCAGCACGCGCCGCGTGCCTTGCGCCGAACGCGCTTCGAGCTTGCGGATCGCGCCCGCGAGCGTTTCGCGCGCGCTCGGTTTCAGCGTGTAGCCGATCGCGCCGAGATGCAGCGCGACATCGGCGTGATCCGTCGATGAAACCACGTGAATCGGAATATGCCGCGTCAACGGGTCGTGTTTGAGCCATTCGAGCACGGTCAGGCCTGACTGATCGGGCAGGCCGACATCGAGCAGAATGCCGTTGGGTTGCAACTCGCGCGCGAGTTCCACGCCATGCGTCGCAGTCGTTGCGTGGACGAAGTCGAACTCGAGTTCATGTGCGAGGTCGTGCAGGATGTGCGCGAAACGCAAGTCGTCCTCGATCGCCAAAATCACGCGATCGGGGCGTTTGCGGTTGGCGCGGTCATCGGCGATAGGTTGCGGCACGTGATGGCTCGCGACCGGTGCGCGCCACAACGAGGGATCGGAAACATTCGATGCCGCCTGCGCCACCAGATGCGCCGGCGCGTGACTTTGCACGGGCGCTTCTTCGGTTTCGACCAACGCTTCGGACGCTTCCGCGGGCTCACTCATATGGCCGATCACATCGAGTTTCGCCGTAACCGTGCCTTCGCGAATACTCAACGGCAGCGTGACGGAAAAGACGCTGCCTTTGCCCGGCTCGCTCGCCACACTCACGGAGCCGCCGAGCAAGCGCGAGAATTCCCGCGATATCGACAAACCCAGCCCGCTGCCGCCGTATTTGCGGCTGGTGGTGCCATCGGCTTGCTGGAATGCCTGGAAGATCAGGTCCTGCTTGTCGCGAGGAATGCCAATGCCCGTATCGCGGACATCGAAACGCAACGCGTTGTCGTCGTTATCTGCTTTATGCACCGAAACCGTTACCTGCCCACGCTCGGTGAACTTGAACGCATTCGAGAGCAGGTTGCGCAGCACTTGCTGCAGGCGCTGATTGTCTGTGACGAAATACTCCGGCACGCCCTCGGCGCGCTCCGTCACGAGTTTCAGTCCCTTGGAATCCGCGACCGGCATGAACGATTGACGCAAAGACTGCAGCATTCCGTCGATCGCAACCGGCGCGAACTGCACATCCATTTGCCCCGCTTCCACCTTCGACAAATCCAGGATGTCGTTGATCAGCGAAAGCAGATCGCTGTTCGACGAATGAATGGTTGCCGCGTAGCGCACTTGTTCGTCGCTGAGATTGCCGTGCTTGTTGTCCTGCAAGAGCTTGGCGAGGATCAGCGAACTGTTCAGCGGCGTGCGCAACTCGTGCGACATGTTCGCGAGGAACTCGGACTTGTACTGGCTCGCGCGTTCGAGCGCCAGCGCGTTCGCCTCGAGCTCCTTCTGCGCGCGCACGAGTTCGGCCTTTTGCCGTTCGAGACTGTGCGTATGCTCTTCCAGCCGCACGTTGGTTTGCTCGAGATCGGCCTGCTGCGTCTCCAGCCGCGCCTGTGTTTCCATCAGCGCCCGACCGCGTTCCTCGAGTTCTTCATTCGATACTCGCAGCTCTTCCTGCTGGACCTGCAATTCCTCGCTCTGGCGCTGCGTTTCTTCGAGCAGCTCGACCATGCGCGTCCTGTACTGCGCCGAGCGCAGCGCCATGCCCATCGCCTCCGATGCATTTTCGAGCAACTCGCGGGTATCGCTGAAGGAATTTTCCTCGCCGATGAATCCCAGCTCCAGCACGCCGGTCACGTCGCCGTCGGCCATCATGGGCGCGACCACGGAATGGCTCGCAGGCGCCGATCCCAGCGCCGAGCCAACCTTCAGAAATTCCGCCGATGCCCCCGTAACTTCGATTACGCGCTTTTCATCGAGCACCTGGCCGGTCAGGCCCTGTCCTCGCGTGATCCGTTGCGGCACTGCGCTGTCCGCGGGCAACGCCCAGGCCGCGATACGCACGAGCGCGTCGCCTTCGCGGGCATACAGCACGCCGACGCGCGCGCCCACATACGGCACGAGCGAACGAAGGATGCCTTCGCCAATCGAAGCGGGGGTGAGATCGCCGCGCATCTGCAGTCCGATCTCGACTTCGCCCTGCTTCAGCCACGCGCTGCGTTGCAGGTTCAGCCGCGTTTTGATATAGAGATGCCCCACGCCGGCAAGCACGAACATCACGATCACACCGATAACCCGGTTGATCTGCAACACGAACGTGGTAACAACGGCGTCGCCGGTCGTGATGTAGAAACCCAGCACCGTCAGCACGGAAGCTGCGCCCGCGGTCAGGAACGGCACGTTCGGACGGTCGACCCACATGCACAGCGCAACCGGCAGCATGTAGAACACCCAGATGGCGATTCTCAGCGGTGTAAGCCAGTCGACCGCAAACACGATCATCAGCATCGAGACGATCGCGAAGTAGAGCCATACGGAGCGGTTTCGGCTGTCTATATGCATTGGCGATTGAATTTTGTTGAGATTTTGTCAGGCGCCGAAAAGGCAGCACCGGACCATAGCACGACCCGCCAGCCCTTGTCATATATGGGCTTGCGGCCGATCAGGACGCTTCGGAAGACGCGCAACTGTTACCTTTCAAGACAGATTTAGAGGAAAAAATGACTGACCCAGTACATGGTCGCAACGCTCACGTGTCCAACGGACTTGTGCTTGTCACGGGTGCGTCCGGGTTTGTCGGATCGGCGGTTGCGCGACTGGCGCGGGAGCGCGGCTACGATGTCCGCGTTGTCATACGCAAGACCAGTTCCCGGCAGAATCTTGAAGGCCTCGACGCAGAAGTCGTCTTCGGCGACATGCGCGACGAAGCGTCAATGCGCGCCGCCATGAAGGGCGTGCGCTACCTCATGCACGTGGCCGCCGACTACCGGATCTGGGCGCGCGACCCGGGCGAGATCGAGCGCGCGAACCTCGAAGGCACCGAGGCCACCATGCGCGCGGCGCTCGCCGAAGGCGTCGAAAGGATCGTGTACACGAGCAGCGTCGCGACGCTGAAGGTGAATCCGTCGGGCGATATCGTTGATGAAACCAAGCCCGCACAAGCACATCAGACGATCGGCGCGTACAAACGCAGCAAGGTTCTGGCCGAGCGGGCGGTCGAGCGCATGGTCGCGAACGACGGCTTGCCGGCGGTGATCGTGAATCCGTCCACGCCGATCGGCCCGCGCGACGTCAAGCCGACACCGACCGGGCGAATCATCGTGGAAGCGGCGACGGGCAAGATCCCGGCTTTCGTGGATACCGGCCTGAACCTCGTGCATGTGGACGATGTCGCGAACGGTCACTTTCTCGCGCTTGAACGCGGCGTGATTGGCGAGCGCTACATTCTGGGCGGCGAGAACCTATCCCTTCAACAAATGCTCGCCGATATTGCCGGTCTGGCCGGACGCAAGCCACCGACCATCAAGTTGCCGCGCGGTCCGTTGTATCCGCTCGCGGCCGGCGCTGAACTGTTCGCGAAGTTCAGCGGCAAGGAGCCGTTTGTCACTATCGACGGATTGCGGATGTCGAAGAACAAGATGTACTTCACGTCGGCGAAAGCGGAACGCGAACTCGGATATAGCGCCCGGCCCTATGGCGAAGGCCTGAGTCACGCGCTCGACTGGTTCCGCGAAAACGGTTATCTGAACCGCTGATCGCCACCGCGACCAGCTGCGTTTTAAGCGCGCCAACACGCATTTTGTTACAACACGTGGCGCGCCGCAGAGTACGCAGCGGTTAAAATCGCAGGTTCGATGCAAGGCAAGAAAAGGCATACACCGCATGAACTTAACCGACCAGCTCGGCGCGCTGGAATCAAGCCTCGATGAACTGATTCTGGCCGCTTCTTCCCCTTCCGCCTCTTTTGCTCCTGAATCCGGCTCCGCTTCTGATTCCGCCGCAGCCAACGCAACCGCTGCAACCGCCACGGCCGATGACGCGCCCGCAATCGACGCCAAGCCCACGCTGAACGTGTCGCGTCCCGAGCAGAACGTGATTGAGATGAGCATCGGCGGGAAGACCGTGGCGTTGAGTCCCGAAGGCGTGTCGCAGTTGATCGAGGAACTGTCGAACGCGCGCGCTTCGATGACCGTCGACCAGCCAAAAGGATTGCCGCCCGGCTGGCGTTATGTCGCGACAAAAAACCCGGTGATGGCCACGCAGCGCTATCCGAATGGCGACCGCCTGCTGGTGTTGCGGCACACAGGCCACGGCTGGGTGCCGTTCTCGTTCTCGCCGGATATGGTGATCGAGTTGTACGCCATGCTGACCCAACGGTAATCAGCGCGGGCCGCGGTCGCATGCACCCGGCCCACGTGATTCAAGACCTCAAGGCGCCTGGACCCGCGCCTTCCACTGCCCGCCTTTCCCACTCCAGAACCGCACCGCCGATCCCACCGTCGCGCTGACATAGAACAGCGCGACCAGCGGCAGCAGCGGCGCCCACAGGATCGAGCGACGGTAATAACGCAGCATTGGCGCGTACGCACAGCACATTGCAATCCAAGCAAGCCACGCCGGCCAGCCTTTTGCGCCCATGGAAAGCGCAATGACAGGCGGCGCAAGATAGATCACACACATGCCGATCAGTGTGCCCGCGAGCAACAGCGCCGAGTAGCGAAGCTGCGTGAATGCCGTGCGCGCGATCATGTTCCAGACTTCGCGCCAGTCGTCATAGGGACGCAACGATTCGCTGTCGGCGGCGAGATCCAGACGGATCGGGCGCGCCGCATTCACGCCATTGCGAAACTTGATGCGCGAAGCAAGGCTGCAATCATCGATCAGCTCGCCGCGTATGGATTCGATTCCCCCGGCCTCCACCAGCGCCGCACGCCGGACCATCATGCAGCCGCCCGCCGCGCCTGCCGTGCGGCTTTGCGCGTTGTTGACCCACGAAAACGGGTATAGCTTCGCGAAGAAAAACACGAACGCCGGGATCAACGCTTTTTCCCACGTGGAATCGCAGCGCAGACGCACCATCAGCGAGACGAGATCGCGGTCTTCCAGAATCGCCCGCGCGACGAGCTGCGACGCTGCGTTGGCGGGATGCTGGATATCGGCGTCGGTCAGCAACAGGTAGTCGGCCGGCAAGCCCAGCTTGTCGATAGCGCCGATCCCCTGCGATTGCGCCCATACCTTGCCTGACCAGCCCGTTGGCAACGGCGCGGCTGTCAGCACGGTCAGGCGGTCTTCCAACCCCAGATCGCGCGCGGCGGCCTGCGCCGCGTCAGCGGTGCCGTCGGTGCTGTGGTCATCGACAACAATCAGATGAAACGAGCCCGCGTAATCCTGGGCAAGCAAAGACGCCACTGCGCGGCCGATTACATCGGCTTCGTTGCGCGCCGGCACGACCGCGACCACCGCGGGCCAGGCGCCACGGCGTGCAATTTCAGCCTGTCCCACGGCGTGGACGGTGCTTTCGCTCAAGCGCTCGATGGCTTGGGCGCGCCAGAAACCGCCGCGGGCAAACAGCAGGACAATCCAGATGAGAAGGGACAACCAGGCAATCAAGAGCATCGTCAGTTCGGTTCTACAGATTCACAACGGGTTGAATAAAAGCAATACCGCCGGCGTCCGGCGGAGCGCTCCGACAGGGCGCAACTGTACGCTCAAACGCTTATGCAGGCTCGGTGAAAGGGTTGCCGACGGGCTCGCCAACGGGCTTGCCGGGAGGCGTCCATATCATGCAGCAAGCATGCATGGTCGCAGCGCTTCGTGTCGATATGCCATTCGGCCAACGCGACGTTTTGGAACGCGTACGCGCATTTGATTCGCTCAAAAAAGCCACTACGCGCCGTCTGCGGCTCGCATCGATGTAAATTTTGTTGGCTAGGCGCAACGACCGGCGCCTGATAATTCGGCCATCGTAAATCAAAAATACGATACAAATCAGTCACTCGCGTACGGTGGCGAACCGGGTCCGAGTCGCGCGCTAGATTGAACTGCTCGCTGTCGCAACGCGGTCACGCTGCGCTAAATGGCCCTTTATTGCTGGATTTACCACGATTAATCGCGCAACCGACTTCAGGCGTTCGACGCATGAAGCCCGCCGCATCCATGCAAATGCAGCGGCCATCAGTTTACGGCATCGCCGTGCGCGAAAGAATTCGACCCTGCCGCGCGAAGTGGAACGACCCTGTAACAAGCATCCAAAAAGCGAACGCGTTAGAATACGCGGTCAAGTTCGGCCTTAAAGTTGAAACGAATGGTCTATTTTTAGGCAATTGTTTCGTGAAGCTTTTCGGAGAAGCTTTAATTTTGCTTACAACAAATCGACCGGATTTGATCGAAGCTTAGCCGGTTCCATTCGAAACCCGCGCCAGTCGGAGTTCGCCCGAATATGCGTATTATCCTTGCTCAACCCCGCGGCTTTTGTGCGGGTGTGGTCCGTGCGATCGAGATTGTCGATCGCGCTTTAGAACGACATGGCGCGCCCGTCTACGTGCGCCATGAGATCGTCCACAATCGGCATGTTGTCGACAATCTGCGTAGCAAGGGTGCGCGTTTCGTCGAGGAACTCGATGAAGTGCCGCACGGCGCCGTCGCCATTTTCAGCGCACACGGCGTCGCGCAAACGGTAGAAGCGGACGCGCAGGCGCGCGGCCTGGATGTTCTCGATGCAACCTGCCCGCTCGTCACCAAGGTTCACGTGCAAGGCCGGCAATATGTCGCGCAGGGCCGCACGCTGATATTGATTGGACACGCGGGGCATCCGGAAGTGGAAGGCACGATCGGCCAGATTCCCGGCACCGTGGTATTGGTACAGAGCGAGGCGGAAGTCGCCACGCTCTCGCTGCCGGTGGACGAGCCAGTTGCATACGTCACGCAAACCACATTGTCCGTGGACGACACACGCGGCATTATCGACGCGCTGCATCGGCGTTTCAGTGACATCGTCGGGCCGGATACGCGTGACATTTGCTACGCCACGCAAAACCGGCAGGCCGCAGTCCGCGAACTCAGCACGCAAGTGGACGTGCTGCTCGTGGTCGGCGCCACGAATAGTTCGAACTCGAACCGCCTGTGCGAGATCGGCGCCGAAACCGGCGTGCCGAGCTACTTGGTCGCGGACGGTTCGGAAGTGAAGGCCGAATGGTTTGCGGGCGCGCAGGCGGTCGGCATCACGGCTGGCGCGTCGGCGCCGGAAGAAATGGTCAAACACGTAATTGATGCACTGCGCGCGCTGGGCCCTGTTGAAGTGACGACAATGTCCGGCCGCGAAGAAAAAGTTGAATTCAAACTCCCCGCGAAGCTGACGAAGCCGCTTGCAGTGGCAACGGCTTCCGCTGGCGCCCTTCGCGAAGATTAAGGAGCACACGCAATTGTCTATTCCGATGCTGCAAAAAGTCCGGGTTGGCGCATACATCGCGCGCCAGCATTTCATGCGCAACAAGCGTTATCCGCTCGCGTTGATGCTCGAGCCGCTGTTTCGCTGCAATCTTGCTTGTAATGGTTGCGGCAAGATCGATTATCCGGATCCCATCCTGAATCAGCGTATTTCCATGGAAGACTGCCTCGCCGCCGTAGATGAATGCGGCGCGCCGGTAGTTTCCATTGCCGGCGGCGAACCGCTGCTGCACAAGGAAATGCCGCAGATCGTGAAGGGCATCATCGCGCGCAAGAAGTTCGTGTACTTGTGCACGAACGCGCTGCTGATGGAAAAGAAGATGGACGACTACGAGCCGAATCCGTACTTCGTCTGGTCGGTTCACCTCGACGGCGACAAGCAGGCGCATGACCATTCGGTCTCGCAAGACGGCGTGTACGACAAGGCAGTCGCGGCCATCAAGGAAGCGAAGCGTCGTGGTTTCCGCGTGAACATCAACTGCACGTTGTTCAACGACGCCGATCCGGAACGCGTGGCGAATTTCTTCGATACGCTCGGCCCCATGGGCGTGGACGGCATCACGGTCTCACCGGGTTATGCGTATGAACGCGCGCCGGACCAGCAACACTTCCTGAATCGCGAAAAGACGAAGACCTTGTTCCGCGACATTTTCAAGCGCGGCGACAACGGCAAGCGCTGGTCTTTCAGCCAGTCGAGCATGTTCCTCGACTTCCTGGCCGGCAATCAGACGTACGAATGCACGCCTTGGGGCAACCCGGCGCGTACCGTGTTCGGCTGGCAGCGTCCGTGCTATCTGCTCGGCGAAGGTTATGTAAAGACCTTCAAGGAACTGATGGAAACCACCGAGTGGGACAAATACGGCACGGGCAAGTACGAAAAATGCGCCGACTGCATGGTTCATTGCGGCTTTGAAGCAACCGCCGTGATGGACACGGTTGCGCATCCGCTGAAGGCAGCACGCGTGGCGTTGCGCGGTCCGCGTACCGAAGGCGCGTACGCGAAAGACTTGCCGGTCGATAATCAGCGCCCGGCGGAGTTTGTTTTCTCGAAGCACGTCGAGATCAAGCTTGAAGAAATCGGTCGCGCGAAGACCAACAAGGGCGGCAAGCAAACAACGACGGCTGCGGCCTGAGTTTCTCAGCGTGTTGTGTTTCCGCGGCCGGTTTGTCCGGCTGCTGGAACTGCAGGAAAAAGGACGGGTGGATAGCGTTGCGTTGAGCGGCGTATTCCATCCGTTCTTGTTTTCAAGACGCGCTTTCGGCGAGCCCGTGTAGCATCGCGTGTTTTCAGGCAAACAAGCAGGATGCTATGGCCGACTTCAACGTAATGATCAATCTCGGCAAAGCCGACCTCGACGACTATCTGCTTCTTGCGAAGGCACTGCGCAAATCAGGCTTCAGCGAGACGAAGGCCGCGCAAGTGGCAGCGGATTATCGGCTGCTGCCGGCTTCGTTTCGATATTCGAGCACTACTGAAGACATGATCGCAGTCAGAGAGAAGGCGCTGAAATCCGCAAAGAACGTTTCGTCGGCAGCGATGGTGCTTGTGTCGGAGTGCTGAGAGCGTCAAGCGAAACTTGGTGCGCATAAAGTTTGGTCCCTGCCAAGTGGTGTCAACCTAAGGATAAAAAAAACGCAGCCGGCTTTCGCCGGCTGCGTTTTTTGCTTCACCTCGCCAACGTTATTCCGCCGTCCGTGCGTTGTGCGTGGTCAGGAACTTGATCAAGCCGTCCACGCCGCCCTTTTGCAACTGTCCGGCGAATTGCGTCTGATATACCTGGATCAGCCACGCACCCATCATGTCGATGTCGTAGATCTTCCAGCCGTCCGGCGTCTTTTCCAGCCGATACCGCACCGGATTGTCCCCTCCCGTGGAATACACATGTGACTGGACAACAGCGTCTTTGCCACCGGCATCGAGCGTGGGGGAATCGAACTTGAACTTGACGTCTTCATCGCGTAATTGCGAAAGCGAGGACGTGTACGTGCGCACCAGCAGCGTCTGGAATTGATCGTAGAGTTGTTTTTGCTGTTCCGGCGTCGCGGTGCTCCACGCTTTCCCAACAGCAATGCGCGTGGTGCGCTGGAAGTCCGTCGCCGGCACGAAGCGCGTCTGCACCAGTTGCGTGATCTTGGCCATGTCGCCACCACGAGCCTGGGGATCGGCCTTCATCGCGTTGACCGTTCCTTCTACAGCGCCTTTCACCACTGCGTCAGGACTTGTTTGCGCGAAAGATGCGCTGGAAAAAAGCGCCGCCGAAACAGCCAGGGCGACAAAAGCAACACGAGCGGGCAAATAGCGTTTCATACGACCGATAGTTCGAGTATTGGAGGGCGATGTCCAGTTGGTAGCGAAGGTCATCTGCGTGACGATCTTCGCATTGGCCTGGACTCGATGCATCGTCAGTATATCGACCGGCGTACCGGCCGACAGTTCATGGAAGTTTCGAGCCCGCTTCCTGGCGGCGCATCGGCATTGCATCGATAGTCGATATCAACTCCCGCGCCGAAATCGGACGCGGCGAATCGATTTTCACGCCGCCATCCTTGCCGACCAGCAAGGCCCGGAAACCTTGCTGCCCGACGCCGAAACGCTGCCTGAGCGCACTGGCGTTTTCGCTCGCGCCTTTGACTGTGCCGCCAATCACCTCGATCAGCGCCAGATCGCGCTCCCCGAACCCCGCACCCGTTTCTGCAATGGCCGCGCGCTGAGCGGCAAGATCCGCGGATTGTGAGTCCGCGGCGAAGATGACGAGCAGGCGATCGTGCCACGTGTGTTGATCGATGGAAACGGAAGTGGCCGCGAACGCAAAGTGGCTTGCAAAAGCTGCAGCGAAAACAGGTGCTAACAGGGAAAGTTTCATGGCGGCGCCTCCTGATGCTTCATATTACGGCTCGCGCGGAAACTGCGCTGACAGACCTGGCTTACCTTCCCGCCGGCAATTGCGACCGCAACTCCTTACGCATCACCTTGCCGGTCGGCGTCATAGGCAGCGCATCGACAAAACGAATCTCGCGCGGATATTCATGCGCCGCAAGCCGCGTCCTCACGTGTTGCTGAAGTTCGCGCACGAGCGTTTCGTCAGCCACAAACCCCGCGTTCAGCACGATGAACGCCATCACGATTTCCGTGCGGGCGGCATCGGGCGCACCGATCACCGCCGCCATGCTCACCGCCGGATGCCGAAGCAAACAATCTTCAATAGGCGCCGGCCCGATGCGGTATCCCGCGCTGGTGATCACGTCGTCGTTGCGCCCGACAAAGCGGATAAAACCATCAGCGTCGCAAAGACCGAGGTCGCCGGTGAGCAGGAACGGGCCGCGGAATTTATCGCGCGTGGCCGGCTCGTTGTTCCAGTAGCGCAGGAACATGACCGGGTCCGGCGACTTGATCGCAATATTGCCGGGCGTGCCGGGTGCGAGTTCGGCGCCGTTGTCGTCGACGATCGTCACCCGATGTCCCGGCGCGCTGCGCCCGATCGCGCCCGGGCGGGGCTCGAACAAGCTCGCGCACGATGACACCACCACGTTGCATTCCGTCTGCCCATAGAACTCGTTGATGGTCACGCCGAGCGCAGCGCGTCCCCACGCAATCAGTTCTTCTCCGAGTGATTCGCCGCCGCTTGCCACCGCGCGCAGCCGCAATTTCCACTGCTCGGGATGGGCAACCGAGCGCATCATCTTGAGCGCGGTCGGCGGAAGGAACGTGTGTGTGACGCCATGGCGCGCCATCAGGTCGAACGCGGCGGGTCCATCGAATTTTTCGAAACGGCGCGCGAGCACCGCGACGCCGTGATGCCACGATGGCAGCAGTACATCGAACAAACCGCCAATCCACGCCCAATCCGCGGGCGTCCACATCAGCTTCGCGTTCGCCGGAAACAGGCCTTGCGACATTTCCACGCCCGGCAAATGACCCAGCAACACGCGATGCGCAAGCAATGCGCCCTTGGGTTTGCCCGTCGTCCCGGACGTATAGATGATGGCGGCGGGGTCATCGGCGGCGGTATCTACGGGCGTAAATGCGTCCGGTTCCGCGCGCAACGTCTCCCAGAACATATGGGCGTATTCGGGTGCGTGTTCGTCGTGCTCTCCGCGTACGTAATACGCGGCCTTCAGGTCCGGCAGCGTGTCGCGGATCTGCTCGAGTTTCTGGAAGCCTGCGTGATCCGTAATGAGCGCGGCGGCGCCGCTATCCGCGAGCCGATATTGGATCGCATCCACGCCAAACAGCGCGAACAAAGGCACCGCGATGCAACCCGCCTTGTAGATCGCCAAATGCGCGATGGCCGTTTCCGGCGATTGCGGCAGAAAAATCCCGACGCGATCGCCACGTTTCAAGCCCGCGCGCGTCAAGGCGTTGGCGAATTGATTGGACAGCGTTTTGAGTTCATCGAAGGTAAAACGCGTTTGTTCGCCATCGCGCGTTTCGTAGATGAGCGCAAGACGCCCCGAGCCGTCGGCCCATTTATCGCAGACGTCCACGCCAATGTTGTATTGCGCAGGCACCTGCCACGAGAACGCGGCGTTCAGGGTTTCGTACGAATCGGCTGCGGGAAGCATCGTTTCTTCCTTGATTTTTGGAGGTTATTCGCTGGCTTGTTGCAGGCCGGAGGGCGGCTGGTAGCGCGAAAAACCGTTGAACTCGAGCGTACGCTCGGACGCGGCCAATGGCCACGAATGGCGGGCATTGGGCACGCCGCCATCGACGCGAATCACCGAGCCGCTGATAAACGCCGACGCCTCCGATAACAAAAACACCGCCGCGGCCGCAAGTTCGGATTCCGTACCAAAGCGCTGCAATGGCACCTTGTGCTTGAGTTCGCGCAGCAACGCGCGATAACGCTCGTCATAGCTGTCCATTCCCGCCGATGCAATCCATCCAGGCGCCACGGCATTCACGCGAACGCCCGCGTAACCCCATTCGCACGCGGCGGTTTCGGTGAGATTCCAGACACCGGCGCGCGCCGCGCCTGAGTGCCCCATGCCGGGCATGCCGCCCCAGATATCGGCGAGCATGTTGACGATCGCGCCGCCGTATTCGCGCATGTATTGCGTGAAGCATTCGCGCGACATCAGGAAGGTGCCATGCAGGTTGTTGCGCACGACGGCGTCCCACCCGTTAAGCGAAATCTTGTCGAGCGGCGCCGGGAACTGGCCGCCCGCGCAATTGAAGAGACCATCGAGTTGCTTGAAGTCGGCGAGCGCGGCCGCCACGACTTGCTTGACGCTGGTTTCATCGCGGATGTCGCAGGCGTAGCAGCCGATGCGGCCTACGCTTTCCGGGTAATCCGCCGCGAGTTCGTCGCGAACAGCTTCGAGTTTTGCAAGCGTTCGCCCGACCAGCACGACCGATGCCCCAAGCGATACCAGCTCATGCGCCGTGCATCGGCCGAGCCCGCTGCCGCCGCCAGTGACCAGGACGACCTTGTTCTCGAAGAGGCCGGGGCGGAAGACGGAGCGGTATCGATGAATGGATTGCATGTCGGATTCGCCAGAAGAGATGCGGTTGAGTAAAACTCAAATTTCTGTTGTACGTCAAGCTGGGATATACCTTTGACTCTCACAGCCATGCATCTTAGAAATTGAGCTAAACTCAAATTACTTACAAATCTTCCACCAATATGACTCCGTCCAAAGCCCTCCCCGCCCGGCGCGCGCCATCGAGCGTGAAATCCGAGCAACGGATGAGGGACATCCTCGTCGTTGCGCGGGAAGTGTTTTCGGAGCGTGGATATTCGTCGGCGACGACGATTGAAATGGCGCGGCGGTTGGGGGTATCGGAGGCGACGGTTTTCACGTATTTCTCCGGCAAACGCGATCTGTGCGTGCGCGTGATCTGCGACTGGTATGACGAGATCATCGCTGAGATCGAAGCCACGTTGCCGCACATCACCGGGACACGCGCGAAGTTTTTCTTCCTGATCCGCACGCATTTGTACCGGCTGATGATCGACGGGCCGGGGCTTTGCGCACTGATCCTTTCGGAAGGACGCGCCAAGGACGACACTTTCGGCAGCGAAATACTGCAACTTCAGCGGCGCTACACTGCGCCGCTCATGCAGGTGCTGGCGGAGGGCGTCACCGCAGGGGATATTCGCGCCGACATGCCGCTCAGCCTGCTGCGATCGAGCATCTACGGCCCGATGGAACACGTCCTGTGGGACGCAATCAGCAAGAAATCGGTCGATATAGAAGAGACCTCGAACCGCCTCGCGCAACTCTTATGGCAAGGCCTTCAGCCACCGAACCCGAGTGTGGCCGCGCTGGACCAATTGCAGCGCGATATGGCCACAGCACTGCGGCAATACGACCAGGCCGTTGCATCGAAAAAATGACGCTCCGCCGTCGATTCCGGCCGCATTAACACCGGTTTTCTCCCTCTTCCCGCTAATTCTCCAGACAAGACCGCACTTTGTTTGCGCGGACTTGGTCCGTCGGTCACTCGTTAAGTTCATTTTATTCAATTGAAAACGATTGTTACTTATGTAATGATACCGATTCGCATTTACACAATCGCCTACTTAGGTTGCATCTATCGCTCAAGCGTGATGCCGGCCGGTGGTTGCTTGTCTGCTCCAAACCCGTCATAAACGCGTCGCCGTCAATCGCGACCTTCCATTCACGGCTCGCGCCACGCGCGGCCATTAACCATTTAGTACCGGGGATGCACATGTTGAGGAAGACACCGCTTGCCGCCGCGATCATGAGCTTCGTGGCTGTACCCGCTGCCGCACCGCTTTTCGCCTACGCGCAAACCGCACCGAGCGCTCAGGTTCAGACGCCGGCACAAGCCCAGCCTGCAGCCGTTACGCCCGCTGAAAATGCAACGTTGCCGCCGGTCCAGGTGACGGGGCAAGCGGATACATCGAACGATTTCCAGCCGGAAAAATCGAGCGTCGGCGCAAAGGTGCCGACCGCGTTGCGCGATATTCCGCAAGCAGCCGTGGTCGTCCCCAAGTCCGTGCTGCAATCGCAGGCCGCAACGTCTTTCTCCGATGCCCTTCGCAACGTGCCCGGCGTGACCATCGGCGCGGCGGAAGGCGGCCAGATCGGCAACAACATCAACTTGCGCGGGTTCTCGGCGCGCACGGATATTTACCTGGATGGTTTCCGCGATCGTGGCCAGTACTATCGCGATACGTTCGATCTTGAATCCATCGATGTGTTGTACGGCCCGTCATCGCTGTATTTCGGGCGCGGCTCCACGGGCGGCGTGATCAACCAGGTGAGCAAGCAAGCGGGACTGAAAGCGCACGCATCGGTTTCGGCAATGGTCGGCACGAGCGACCGTTATCGCGGCACGTTCGACATCAACCAGCCGATCTCCAGCACGTCGGCCATCCGCGTGAACGGGTTCGGCCAGGATCTCGGCTCGACGCGCGACGTGATGAAAAGCAAGGACTACGGCTTTGCACCGACGGCGACCTTCGGTATAGGCACGCCCACGGAAATCACGTTGTCAGCGCTGATCCAGCACAATCGCGATCAGCCCGATTACGGCATTCCCCCGGTGAACGGCGCGCCCGTTCCGGTCAGCAAGAGCCAGTTCTACGGCTTTGTAGGCGACCGCACGATGCAGGACGTACAGACAGTTTCGGCGCGTATCAAGCATCGTTTCAGCGATGACCTCACGCTGCGCAACCAGACGCAATTCAGCCACTACAGCACCGAAGCACGCGCAACAAATGCGGCCGCCGTGCTGACCGGACCGCTGGGAACGTCGCCGGCGCTCGCGAACGGCAATTTCACGTCGCTGCCGCTTTCGTCGCTGTTCGTGAGGCTGCAGGGCAAGGACCGCAACATCAACGATCATTCGGTCTACAACACGACCGATATCGACTACAAGTTCAATACGGGCTTCCTCAAGCACGAAGTGATCGCGGGCGTGGACCTGAGCCACGAGACCTACAGCAACCAGTCGTTTACCGCGACCACGCCGGGCTTGCCGTCGAATACCATCGCGATCGTGCCGCTGCTTAATCCGCAATACACCGAGCGTCCGGCCAACACGAAGGAAGTCGCAACGAACCTGGTTGAATCGAGCGCGAACGGCATCGGCATTTATGCCAACGATACGGTGTCGATCGGTCAGTACTGGAAGGTCGTGGGCGGCGTGCGCTGGGACCGGTACGAGGCGTCGATCAAGAACACCATCAACGCGCCTTCGTACGGCACGCAAACCAATTTCTTCACGAGCGTGCGCGGCGGGATCATTTTCCAGCCGACCGAGTGGCAGTCGTACTACGTGTCGTACGGTACGTCGTTCAACCCGTCGCTGGAAGCGCTGACGCTCACGAACAACCAGCAGAACACGCCGCCGGAATCGAACCGGTCGTACGAAGTCGGCACGAAATGGGATTTGCTCAACGGCGGTTTGTCGGTGACGCAGTCGCTTTTCAATATCGATAAAACCAATGCCCGCACGCTTCAGGCCGACGGCAGCTATACGCTCGACGGCGACGTCCGCGTGCGTGGTTACCAGCTCGGACTTGCAGGTCACATCACGAACAAGTGGCAGGTTTTCGGCGGTTATACGTACATGGACGGCGAGGTTGTGAAGGCGCTGGACAATACGAACGGCAAGACGCTCGCCAACACGCCGCGCAACATGATCACGTTGTGGACGACCTACGACCTCACGCCGCAATGGACGTTTGGCGGCGGCCCGGTCTATACGTCGGCGCGATACGCGGCCAGCAACGACTTCGTGCAGGTGCCCGCATACACGCGCTGGGACGCGATGGCCGCATATCACCAGAAGCGTTACGACATCCAGATCAACGTGCAGAACCTGACCAACAAGCATTACTACGATGCGTTGATTCCATCGGATGGCGGCCGCGCGGTGCCGGGTTACGGCCGCACGTTCCTCGCGACGCTAAACTACCGGTTCTATTGATTCCATCGGTCAGGCGCGGCGGCGCTGCATATAAATCATGATCCTTTCGATACCCAACGTTCTCAGCCCCGAGGACGCCGCCGCGATGCGCCAGCGGCTCGATGCATCCGATGCCTGGGTGGACGGCCGCGCAACGGCCGGCTACCAGGGCGCGCCGGTCAAGCGCAATCAGCAGATTGCGCAGGAAGCACCGATTGCGTTCGAGCTCGGCGACAAGATCATTGCGTCGCTCGAGCGGCATCCGTTGTTTATCAGCGCGGTGCTTCCGAACAAGGTTTATCCGCCGCTTTTCAACCGGTATGAGGGCGGGATGCACTTCGGCAGTCATGTCGATGGCGCCATCCGTCTCGTGCCCGGCCATGGGACGCGAGTGCGCACGGACGTGTCCATCACGGTTTTCCTCACGCCGCCCGATGAATATGACGGCGGCGAACTGGTGATCGAGGACACGTACGGCGTGCAGGAAGTAAAGTTGCCGGCGGGATACGCGATTGTTTATCCGGCGACGAGTTTGCATCAGGTCCGGCCGGTGACGCGGGGAATGCGAGTCGCGAGTTTCTTCTGGGCGCAAAGCCTGGTTCGCGACGACACGCGGCGCAGTTTGCTATTCGATATGGATACGGCGATTCAACGGCTCAACGCCGAAAATGCCGACGATGCCGCCCGGCGCACGCTCGTGGGGTGTTATCACAATCTGTTGAGGATCTGGAGCGAGACTTGAGCGGATGCCAGGAGAGCTGCGCATAGCTCGATCCCGTCGAGATTCCCCACGGCAGTTAAGTCAATGACCATTCTTTGTCATTAACTGTAGTCTTCAGAAACGCGCGTTAATCTCCCCGCCCGCGCCCTTCCCTGCTGCCCGCTCCTTACGACCGGTATACTCACGCGTCGCCCAAAGTCGCCTGAAAGGCGCCTTCCGCACTTTTTCCCACAAGAATCACCGAACAAGCCCTTCGAGGCATCCGTCTTCATGCTCACGCCTCTTATCGCGCGTCTCGTCACCTTGTCCATCCGCCGGCCGGCGTGGATTATCGTTTTGTCGCTGTTGGCCGCGATTTTCAGCGGCTATTACGTGCTGCATCACTTCAAGATCAGCACCGACATCAGCCAGCTGATCGAGACGGAACCCGACTGGGCGGCGCGCAGCCACGCCATCGACGCCGCCTTCCCGCAGCGCGGTTCCACCGTGCTCGTGGTGGTCGAAGCACAAGCGCCGGAATTCGCCGATGCCGCCGCCAATGAGCTCACAGCCGCGTTGAACAAGGACACCAAGAAGTTCACGGCCGTCTCGCAACCCTCGGGCGGCGATTTCTTCGAGCACAACGGCCTACTGTATCTTTCCGCCGATAAAGTCGCCGACACCACCCAGCAACTCGTCAAGGCGCGCCCGCTGATCAACGCGCTGGCCCACGATCCCACGCTGACGGGCCTCGCCGGCACGCTCAACACCAGCCTGAACATTCCGCTGCAACTCGGCCAGGTGACGCTCGGCCAGATGGCGAAGCTGCTTGGACAAAGCGCCAACGTGCTCGATAAAGTCGTCGCCAATCAGCCGGCGGTGTTCTCGTGGCGCAATCTCGTCGATACCTCCGCCACTCAACCGGCGCGCGCTTTCGTCACCGTGCAGCCCGTGGTCGACTACAACGCGCTGGAACCCGGCGCGAGCGGTTCGAACGCGATCCGTGCGACGGCCGCCGACCTGAAGTTGTCGGAGAAATATGGCGCGGCCGTGCGGCTTACCGGCGAACAGCCCCTTTCCGATGAAGAATTTGCATCGCTGAAAGATGGCGCCGTGTTGAACGGCATCCTGACGTTCATCGTCGTGCTGGTGATTCTCTGGCTTGCACTGCGCTCGGGAAAGATGATCGTCGCCGTGTTCATCACGCTGTTCGTCGGGCTCGCGATCACGGCGGCGCTCGGCCTCCTGATGGTCCACGCGCTCAACCTGATTTCGGTCGCGTTCATGGTGCTGTTCGTCGGGCTCGGGGTCGACTTCGGCATCCAGTTCGGCGTGCGGTATCGCGAGGAACGCTTCAAGGACGACCGGCTCGATGTCGCGCTCGTCAGCACCGCGCGGCACGTCGGCGTGCCTTTGACGCTCGCCGCCGCAGCCACAGCCGCCAGCTTTTTCTCGTTTTTGCCGACTGCGTATCGCGGTGTATCGGAGCTCGGGCAGATCGCGGGCGTCGGCATGCTGGTCGCATATTTCACGAACATGACGCTGCTGCCCGCGCTGATCAAGGTGTTCGGGCCACCGGGCGAAGCGGGTTCGCCGGGCTTTCCGAAGCTTGCGCCCGTTGATGAATATCTTGCGCGCAACCGCAAGCCGGTGTTGATCGGCACGCTGATCGTGGTGATCGGCGCGCTGCCGCTCTTGATGCATCTGCGTTTCGACTTCAATCCGCTGAACCTGAAAGACCCGAAAACCGAGTCGATGGCCACGCTGATCTCACTCAAGGACGCCCCTCAGGCGGCCGTGAACGATGTCAAAGTGCTGGCGCCATCGCTGGAGGAAGCGGACAAAATAGCCGCCAAACTGGCCAAATTGCCGGAAGTCGAGCGCGCGACGACGCTGTCGTCGCTGATTCCCGCCGATCAGCCGAAAAAGCTCGAGTTGATCTCGGCGGCAGCGGCGCAGCTTCTCCCGGCGTTGAACCAGCGTGTCGCCGAACCGGCCAACGACGCCGTGCGGCTTGCATCGCTCAAGCGTTTGTCGAACTCGCTGGAACTCGCCGCCGACGAACACCCCGGCGCTGGCGAAAACGAAGCGCGACGCCTCGCCGCAACACTGAAAAAGCTCGCCGCCGCCGATGCCGCCACGCGCGATCGCGCCGAACACGCCATGTCGGAACCGCTTCGCATCGCGCTTGGCCAGATGCGCGCGTTGCTGCAGCCGTCGCCCATCACGCAGGATTCGCTGCCGAAGTCGATGACCGAAGGCTGGCTCGCCGCGGACGGCCACGCGCTCGTGGAGGCATCGCCGAAAGCGCTGGAAGGCAAGAATCGCGACGACGACCAGATGCTCGCCCGCTTCGCCAACGCCGTCCAGAAGGCCGAGCCGAACGCCATCGGCGGCCCTATTTCGGTGCTCCATTCGGCCAACACGATCATCAAGGCTTTCGAGCAGGCGGCGGTGTTGTCGCTGATCGCAATCACGATTTTGCTGTGGATCACGTTGCGTCGAGTGGGCGACGTTTTGAGAACTTTGATACCTTTGCTGGTTTCCGCCGTGGTCACGCTGGAGTTGTGCGTCGTGTTCGACATGCCGCTGAACTTCGCGAACATCATTGCGTTGCCGCTAATGCTGGGTATTGGCGTGGCGTTCAAGATCTATTTCGTGATGGCGTGGCGCTCGGGGCAGACCGGTTTGCTGCATTCCAGCCTCACGCACGCCGTGATGTTCAGCGCCGCGACCACGGCAACGGCGTTCGGCAGTTTATGGTTCTCGCATCATCCGGGCACGTCGAGCATGGGTCGCCTGCTGGTTTTGGCGCTATTTACGACGTTGATTGGCGCAGTGGTATTTCAGCCGGTTCTAATGGGCAAACCCCGGGTGCAGCGCAAAGGCGCCGACACTCTTTAATTCGTACGATCACCAGCAAGATCCAAGGAAACGACTCATGACGATGGCAATCACGCCACGCGCCGCCCGCAACTTGCGCGCTTTGTCCGGCGGCGCGGCACTCGCCGCCGCTTTGTTGCTGGCGGGCTGCGCGACCGGTCCCGACCGAAAACCGGGCGATCCGCTCGAGCCGATGAACCGCGAGATTTTCAAGTTCAACGACGCCGCCGATAAATACGTCGCACGCCCCATCGCCGAGGGTTACGTGAAGGTCACGCCAAGCCCGCTGCGCACGGCGATCAGCAATTTCTTCTCGAATATCGGCGACATTGGCAACTTCGCGAACAACCTGCTGCAACTGCGGATCACGGACGCAACCGAGGATCTGATGCGCTTCGCGTTCAACTCGACGTTCGGTATTGGCGGGTTGATCGACTGGGCGACGCTGGCCGGTTTGCCGAAGCACAACCAGGACTTCGGCTTGACGCTCGGGCATTACGGCGTGCCGTCAGGGCCGTACCTTGTGTTGCCGCTGCTCGGACCGAGTTCGGTGCGCGATTCCACGAGCTGGATCGCGGGTTATCCGCTCAACCCCGGCACGTACCTGGCCGCCGGTCCAAACGCTGCATTGTTCGGCGTGCGTTTCATGAGCGCGCGGGCCGATCTGCTGGGCGCGACCGACATCCTGTCGCAAGCGGCGCTGGATAAATACGCGTTCGTGCGCGATGCCTACACGCAGCGTCGCCAGTATTTGCTGACGGGCGCGGCGAACGCCACACTGCCTGATTATGGCGATGAAAGCGGCGCGACCGCCGTGCCGCCGGAAGGCGCGAGTGCGACGACCGCGCCGGCGCAGCCGGGCGCAGGCGGCAGCAGCAAGTCGCAAGGCCTGCCGGACTATTCGGACCCGGCGGCGCCCTCGGCCAAGCCGGCCACGCCCGCTACCGGTGCGCAGAAAAGCAGCGACGAAAGCGTGCCGCAATACGAAGATCCCGCAGCGAAGTAATCGTGCTGCTCTGAACTCGCGATACAGCCATCAAGCTGTATCGCGGGCGCGTTTTTCTTCGCGGGCGACCAAAGCCGGCGATGACGCTTCACCCAGCCGCGGCATTCCGAGCTGCGCGCGCAACATCCCGCGATCCAGCTCCTTCTCCCATGCCGCGACCACGATCGTCGCCACGCCGTTGCCCACAATATTGGTCAGCGCCCGGCATTCCGACATGAACCGGTCGATGCCGAGTATCAGCACCATGGCGGTCACCGGCACGGTCGGCACGACCGAAAGACTCGCCGCCAGCGTGATGAATCCCGCGCCGGTCACGCCCGTCGATCCCTTCGATGTCAGCATGGTCACCGCCAGCAACGTGACTTCCTGCATGACGGTCATGTGGGTATTCGTCGCCTGCGCGAGAAACAGCACGGCGAGCGTCATGTAGATATTGGTGCCATCGAGATTGAACGAATAGCCGGTCGGCACGACCAGCCCGACGATCCCGCGCGAGCATCCAAGCCGCTCCAGCTTCTCCATCAACTGCGGCAACGCGGCTTCCGATGTCGATGTTCCCAGCACGATCAACAACTCGTCCCTGATATATGCCAGGAAACGAAACAGGCTGAAACCACACAACTTCGCGACCAGCCCCAATCCACACGTCACAAACAAGAACGCCGTCAGATAGAACGTGCCGATGAGTTTCATCATCGGCAGGAGGGATTCAATGCCGTATCGGCCGATGGTGAACGCCATTGCCCCGAACGCGCCGATGGGCGCGAGGCTCGTGATCACGTGGACGATCTTGAAGAACGCTTTCGACAATGCCTCGATCAAGCCGATCACCGGCTTCGCCGGTTCGCCCATCACGGCGAGCGCGGAGCCGAACAACATCGCGATCAGCAGCACCGGCAGGATGTCGCCCTGCGTGAACGCGCCTACGAACGTGTCCGGGATGATATGCATCAGAAAGCCGGTCAGCCCTTCGCCGTGCTCGGCTTTCGCCGCATATCCGGCGATGGAGCTTGCATCGAGTGTCGATGGATCGACGTTGAAGCCCTTGCCCGGCTGCAGGACGTGCGCAGCGAGCAGGCCAATCGCCAACGCAATGGTCGATACAACCTCGAAGTAGATCAGCGCCTTGCCGCCCACGCGTCCGACTTTGCGCATATCGTGCATGCTCGCAATGCCCGTCACCACCGTGCAGAAAATCACCGGGCTGATGATCATGCGCACGAGCTTGATGAAGGCGTCGCCGAGCGGTTTCATCGCGATGCCGTCGGCCGGAAGAAAATGGCCGAGCAGGATGCCCGTGATGATTGCGGCGATCACCTGAACGTAGAGCACTTTGTAGAAAGGCTTTTTACGCGGTTTGAGATTCATGTCTCCTCCTTGGTTGAGGCAAAGCGCGTCCCCGCCGCCTTTGGCATGCGCCAAAAGCGGTCAGAATCGCGTCGTTTTGAATGCGGCCGGGGCCGCGCGGCTACATCACGGCAGCCCAGGGATAGCGCTCGAAGTGGCGCTTTTCGAATGCTTCGATATCGGCGAGTTGCGTGAGCGTCAGGTCTATGGTGTCCATGCCTTCGATCACCATGCGTTTGTGTCTTGCGCCCAGCGGGAATGCGAAGACCTTGCCGCTGGTTGTCGATGTCACGGTTTGCGCTTCGAGATCGATCTTTAGTTCGGATTCCGGATCATTCAAGGATTCACGCAGCAGGACATCTACCGCTTCGCGGTCGAGTTGCACGAGAAGCAGGCGATTGTTCATCGCGTTCGAGTAGAAGATTTCAGCGAAACTCGGCGCGATGACCGCATCGAAACCATATTGCTGAAGGCCCCAGACCGCGTGTTCACGGCTCGATCCACAACCGAAATTCGATCCGCCAATCAGGATGCGCGCGCCTTTGTATTGCGCTTGATTCAGCACGCAAGCGTCGATTGGGTCGCCGTGTTCATCGAAGCGAAGGTCGTAGAGAAGACCGTGGCTCAAACCCGCTTTATCGATGATCCGAAGAAACTGCTTCGGCATGATCTGATCGGTATCGAGATTTTCGATGGGCAACGGGGCCGCGCTGCCCTCGATGATTGCCAGCTTAGTCATGGCGGTTCTCCAGCGTGCGGACATCGGTGATCTTTCCGGTCAGCGCCGCGGCGGCGGCCATTGCGGGGCTCATCAAATGCGTGAGGCCGCCGCGTCCCTGCCGGCCCTCGAAATTGCGATTCGTCGTCGATGCACAGCGTTCGCCTGCTTGCAGGAAGTCGTCGTTCATCGCGAGACACATCGAGCAACCCGGCTCGCGCCATTCGAAGCCGGCGCTCTTCAAGGTATCCGCAATGCCTTCCGCTTCGGCTTGACGACGCACTGAACCCGAGCCCGGCACGACCATCGCGCGCACGCCTGGGGCGACCTTTTGCCCGCGAACAATCGCCGCAACGATGCGCAAATCCTCGATCCGCCCATTCGTACACGAGCCGATAAACACGCGGTCGATCGGCGTTCCGGCTATCGGTTGATTGGCTTCGAGGCCGATGTATTCCAGCGCGCGGCGTAACGCGGCGGCGGCTTCGGGCGTGGACTGGGACGCGGCATCGGGGACAAGTGCGTCTACGCGCATCGCCTGATCGGGGCTCGTGCCCCACGTGACGAAGGGCGCAATGTCACTTGCATTGAAAGTGTGTTCGGCGTCGAAGGTCGCGCCGTCGTCGGACTTTAGCTGCGTCCAGTCGGCAAGCGCGGCTTGCCACGCGGTTTCATCGAGCGACTTGGCGTGCGCGCGGACGTAGTCGAACGTGGTTTGATCCGGCGCGATCAACGCCGCCCGCGCGCCTGCTTCCACCGTCATGTTGCACAAGGTCATGCGCGCCTCGGCAGAGAGCGCGCGAATCGTCGAGCCGGCAAATTCCACGGCGAAACCCCGCGCGCCCTGAGCGCCGATCTGGCTGATGACCCAGATGATCACGTCCTTCGATGACGTGCCGTAAGGCAACGCGCCGTCGATTGTGATGCGCATTGTCTTCGCCACGCGATACACGAGCGTCTGCGTCGCGAGCACGTGCTCGACCTCCGACGTGCCGATGCCAAACCCCAGCGCGCCGAGTGCGCCGTAGGTCGTCGTGTGGCTGTCGCCGCACAGCACGGCCATGCCCGGGCGGATCAGGCCGAGTTCCGGCGCGACGATGTGCTCGATGCCCTGCAGCGGATCGTTCGCGGCGAAGAGGCGAATGCCGGCGTTGTCGCAATTGCGCGCGAGGTTATCGGCTTGCAGGAGGGACGCGGCGTCGCGGATTACGCGCGGCGATTCGGCGTGGGTCGGAATGATGTGGCTCACCACCGCGAGTTGCTGCTTTGGGCGGCGCACGGGACGGTTTTTATCGGCGAGACCGCTGAACGCTTGCGGACTGGTGTACTCGTTCATCAGATGCAGATCGACGTAAAGCAGGACGTTCTGGTCATCGATATGCGAAACCGTGTGCGAATCGACGAGCTTTTTATAGAAGGTTGTGGGGATCGACATGGCTGGCTCTACGCTTTGAAAAACGGCAACGCGCATTCGATCAACAACTCGGGCGCTTCTTCGGGGATGTAATGGCCGCATGGCAGCGCGTGGCCGGCGACTTTGTCGGAGAACGATTTCCATTCGGCGACCGGGTCGAAGCACTTTTCGATCACGCCTTCCGCGCCCCAGAGCGCCAGGAATTCGCATGCGATTTTCTGCCCTTTGGCCAGCGTCTCGCGATCGTGCTCGAGATCGATCGTCACGCTCGCCCGATAGTCCTCGCAGATGCCGTGCGCGGTGCCGGGGAGCTGGAGGCATCGAAGATATTCGGCGTATGCCTCTGGCGTGAACGGTTTCAACCCCGCGCTGCGAGCGCCGATGGTCTGCTTCAGGTAAAGGTCGGCGTCGGCGTTGATCAGTGTTTCGGGGAACGGCGCCGGGCGCACGAGGAAGAACCAGTGCCAGTAGGCGCGCGCAAAATCGAACGAGGTCTTTTCGTACATTGCGAGGGTCGGCGCGACGTCGAGCGTGAGAAGTTTCGTCACCGCGTCCGGATGGTCCAGCGCCATGCGCACGGCGACGCGGCCGCCGCGATCGTGGCCCAGCACCGCGAAGGTTCCATGGCCGAGCGTACGCATCAGCTCGACCTGATCCTGCGCAAGCCGGCGCTTCGAGTAATTGCTGTGATCGGGCAGACCTTCGGGTTTGTCGCTGTCGCCGTAACCGCGCAGATCCGTGATCACGAGTGTGAAGTGCTCGGCAAGCATGGGCGCGACCTTGTGCCAGATCGCATGCGTTTGCGGATGGCCGTGCAGCAGCAACAAAGCGGGACCGGCGCCGCCCGTGATTGCCTTGATTTTGACGCCATCGACTGTCGCCGATACGTCCTTGAATTGATCGAACATCATTGTCTCCAGCAGTTTTATGAAGTTTAATTGATGCGTCAGCCGATACAGTTTCTATTCAGGCAATCCAGACTTAACTTTTAGGAACGAATCCGATGGACGGTTTTTCCGACCTCAACCTGTTCACGCTGGTGGCGCGACACCGAAATCTGGCTGCGGCGGCGCGCGATCTCGGTGTGACGCCGCCATCGATCAGCAAGCGGCTTGCGCAACTCGAACGACGCCTGGGGGTGCGGCTGTTGAACCGGACGACGCGGCGCGTCAGCCTTACGCCCGAAGGCGAGTTGTATTTGGCGAACGGCTCGCGCATCCTCGATGAACTTGCCGAGCTAGAACAGCTCGTCACGAAAAGCCGTGGCGAACCGACCGGGTTGCTGCGCGTGAATGCATCGTTTGGGTTTGGACGCAGACGCGTGGCGCCGGCGGTATCGAAGTTCATCGCGCGGTATCCGGCGATCAAGATCCAGCTGCATTTGTCGGACAAGCCGGCGAATTTGCAGGAGGAAGGGTTTGATCTGGGCATCCGTTTCGGCGATGTCCCCGACGCACGCATCAATGCCCGCCTGCTCGTGAAGAATCGGCGGGTCGTGTGTGCGTCGCCGGAATATGTAAAGGAGTTCGGCGCGCCCGTGATGCCGCACGATTTGACGCGGCACGCGTGCCTGGTGCTGCGGGAGAATGAATCGGCCTATGGCACGTGGCACTTCACGCGCGGGAAAAAGGCAGAGACGGTCAAGGTAGACGGACCATTGAGCAGTAACGACGGCAGCGCAGTGCTGGAATGGGCGCTCGAAGGACGCGGCATCGCCGTGCGCTCGCAATGGGAAACGGAGGCTTTAGTTCAGGATGGAAAACTCGTGGTGCTGCTGAACGACTGGACGCTGCCCAACGCGGATATTCATGCCATCTACCTAGAACGGCACGAGTTGTCCGCGAAGCTCAGGACGTTTGTGGAGTTTCTGGGGGAGGAGTTGCGAGGATTTCGAATTGATAATCGTGGTGCTGATTAAACGCGAATAATTAAGGCGTTATTACAACGCTTAATTATTCGCGTTTTAAAGGCGCTGATTACGCAGCGCGCTCGAAAGCGGGTTGTGCATGGGCATTCCATTCATCGACTTTTGCCGGGTCGGGATGTGCGTGCCACCGTGCGTCGATTTCCGTCATGCCATAGGCCAGCGCAAACTTCCGGGCATCCAGCGCACACGCGAAGTGCCCCAGAATACCGCTCGCGCGCTGAAGGCCATCGAGTTCCCTGACAATCAGCATGGCGGCATACGTACCATCGTCGTAGGCCGCCATGGGAATCAGAACAACATTCTTGTAAGCGATCTCACCGTCGCGCATGTCGGACTCCTCTCAGTTCACGATCCCACCGTCCAAGGTTCTGGGCCGGACCGATACGTAAATTTGTGTTTAGGCATTATCGATAAACAAAATAACCGAGTCATCAGGATTTGCCCTATTTCGAAATTTCTTAATAGATTCGAGCGGTTTTAACAGCGGTTCTGATGCAGTTCCGAGCTTCATTCAGAATGCGCTTCGTTAATCGATGTGCGCCTGCTGTTATCGAAGACGAATGAGAGTCCGGTTTATTGCAGTGCGACGAGCGTTTGCCTCGCATTTCTTGCGGCGCTTTTTTATCCTGGCGTATGCTGGCTTTGACGTTAACTGGACGATGTGGCCGCGTCGAGGCATGCGTGCCATCCTGACAACCGACTTTTTGGGGGACTTGTGAAAATCGAATCGACCGAATGGTTTCCGTTGAGTGACTTTGCACCCGTTCGCGATGGCTGGTACGAGGTTCAGCTCGCCAGTGGCGAAACCGCGTTTGCGAAGTTCGGCGCGGATGAGTGGACGGAAAAGCCGTTGCTGGTTTTTACCCACTGGCGCGGACTGGTTGCGGATCCAAGCGCCGCCCAAGAAACGGAAAATATCAGCGCGGAAGTCGTCGCGGCCGAGGGCGTGAGAGCGGTTTGGGACAAGTTCTTCCCAGGGTCGGGGGAAGAACAACATAAGCCGTTGGGAGCCGGGTAACCGGAAATCGGGTCGTCTTTGCTTTTAGTGCACGAGAGTACGGCACGCCGCGTGTGACAATCAGCCTTCTCCATTCTCACAACCACATCGCGGCGGCTACACATGAACAAGAAAGTGACCTATCTGGTCAGCATCTTTATCGGCAGTCCGACGCAGCAGCACGCAAAGATCAAGGATATCGCCGTGCAATTGTCGGGCGGCGACTACGAGTTCTTGCATCTTCATCAGATGGGCGCTTTTCTTGTGCTCAACACCGACCGGGATGCGCGGGATTTATCGAGTTCATTTGCGCGTGCCACCGCAGCCGATGACCGCGTGTTCATTTGCGAGATTGGTCAGGACTGGCACACACAAGGTCTGAACAAAGCGATGTTCTGGCTGCAGAACCATCTTTCTACCAAGACACAAGCGCCTGCTGCGAAGAAAGGGAACCCGTTCGGCGACTGATCACGGCCACCGGCCCCAGAACGCATCCGAACCGCTGCATTCCGTACGAATGAAATCGGTCAGCAGTTTGACTCGGGCAATGTCCCGCGTATCGGCGTGTGACACCAGCCAATAGGAACGGCTGAGCGCGATTTCATCGGGCAGTATGCGCACGAGCGCCGGCTCGTTGCGCGCGATAAAACACGGCAGCACGCCGATCCCCGCGCCGCCGCTTACGGCGGCCGCCTGACTGATCACATTCGAGATCCGCACCGACGGCATCAACGCCGTCGATATCTGCGATAAATAATCGAGCTCCGTGCTCCACATCAGGTCGTCGATATACCCAATCCACCGATGCTTGAAGATGTCCTGAAAGGTATTGATGGGCGCGTGTGAAGCAAGGTATTCGCTCGATCCAAAAACGCCCAGCGCGTAATCATTGAGCCGATGCGCATAAACGCGGCCACGGGTCGGCCGCGTCATGGTCACTGCAATGTCCGCCTCGCGCTTCGACAAGCTGAACATGCGCGGATTTGCGACCAGCTCGATCTCGAGATCCGGATGCGCGGCCGTGAGTTTTGCGAGCCTCGGCGCCAGAAAATATGTGCCGAAACCCTCGGGCGTTCCCACACGAACGGTGCCGGTCAAACCGCCTGAAGGATCATCGAGACGCGCGTTGATACGCATCGCAAGACTTTCCATGGCCTCGGCATCGGTCATCAACCGTTCGCCTTCGGGCGTCAGTAGAAACCCGACCGAACTGCGCTCGAACAAGGTCACGCCAATGCTCGCCTCAAGCGATGCAACCCGCCTGCTCAACGTGGAATGATCGACGCCCATTTGCTGCGCCGCGATAGTCAGGCGTCCTGCGCGGGCGATTGCGAGGAAGGCTTGAAGGGCGTCCCAGTCGAACTTTCGCATGGGGATTTTTGCACAGCGCGGTTGTGGAATTGCCCATTCTATTGCAAAAAGCATGCTGCTATCTTTGGTTCAAGGACGCTTCAAACGCCTCTCGAACATCACAACAAAGGAGACAGCATGTCGCTTATCGCGAAACTCGAAGCACGCGCTCAGGCGGGCCGACCGGTTCGTGTCGGACTGATCGGCGCAGGCAAATTCGGCTCGATGTACCTCTCGCAGGCGCCGCGCACGCCGGGCATTCATCTGGTTGGTATCGCGGATATTTCGCCTGAACGCGCGCGCAACGCGATGCATCGCGTAGGTTGGGAAGAAGCGCGCTATTCCGCTGCTTCGTGGTCCGAAGCATTGCGTAGCGGCTCGACGTTCATCACCGATGACGCCGACGCCATGATCGCAAGCGATCACGTGGACATCGTGATCGATGCAACCGGCAGCCCCGCCGCCGGCATTCATCACGCGTTGCTGTGCTGCAAATACAAAAAGCACATTGTGATGGTCAACGTCGAAGCCGACGTCCTCGCCGGCCCGCTGCTGGCACGACGCGCGGCCGAAGCCGGCATCATCTATTCGATGGCATCCGGCGATCAGCCCGCGTTGATCGCGGAACTCGTGGACTGGGCACGCACGATCGGATTCGAAGTGATCTGCGCCGGCAAAGGCACGAAGTATCTGCCGGCCTATCATCAGTCCACGCCGGACACCGTGTGGGGATATTACGGCTTCACCGAGGAACAGGTCGGGTCCGGCGACTTCAACGCGCAGATGTTCAACTCGTTTCTGGATGGCACGAAGTCGGCGCTGGAGATGGCGGCGGTATCGAATGCATGCGACTTGCGTCCGCCTTCCGATGGCCTCGCGTTCCCGGCATGCGGCGTCGATGACCTTCCGAATCTGTTGAAGCCCGCATCCGAAGGCGGGATTCTTCCGCATCGAGGCAGCGTGGAAGTGGTGTCGTCGCTGGAACGCGATGGCCGGCCCGTCTTCCGCGACCTGCGATGGGGCGTGTATGCGGTCTTCGAAGCGCCATCGGATTACGTGCGCGACTGCTTTGCGCAATATGGCCTCAAGACCGATAGCAGTGGACGCTTCGCGGCCATGTACAAGCCTTATCACTTGATTGGACTGGAGCTGGGCGTATCGATAGCGAGCATTGCCGTGCGCGGTGAAGCAACGGGCGCGACGACCGGCTTTCACGGCGATGTCGCGGCCACCGCGAAGCGCGACTTACGCGCGGGCGAACGGCTCGATGGCGAAGGCGGCCACACCGTCTACGGCAAGCTGATGCCCGCAACGGATTCGCTGATGCAAGGTGCATTGCCCATCGGCCTGGCGCACAACATGGTGCTGCAACGGCCCGTTGCCGCGGGTCAGCCCGTTCGCTGGACCGATGTCGCTTTCGACGCCAACAAGGAAGCCGTGAAAGTGCGCCTGGAGATGGAAGCGATGTTCAGGAAGGAACTCGGCGTGGAGGTGGCAGCGGCCAAGCTTGCATCGTAAGCACCCCTGATTTGCGCGGGCGATGTCCCGCGCACTTCGCTCTCTATAACGCCCGCCAAAGGGCGACGGAGGAGACATGAGCCATATCAGCGACACCATCCTGGTCACGCCATCGGCGCGCACCGACGTCTACCGCAAGATCAGCTGGCGCATCATGCCGTTCATTGTGCTGTGCTATCTGTGCGGGTATCTCGATCGCGTGAACGTGGGTTTTGCGAAGCTGCAGATGCTCAGCGCGCTGAATATGAGCGATGCAGTGTACGGCCTTGGCGCGGGCATTTTCTTTATCGGCTATTTCATCTTCGAAGTCCCGAGCAACCTGATCCTGCACAGGGTTGGCGCGCGGCTATGGATCGCGCGAATCATGATCACGTGGGCGATCATTTCGGCCGCAACGTTGCTGGTCAAGACGCCGATGCAGTTCTACACCGCGCGGTTTTTCCTGGGCGTGGCGGAAGCCGGGTTCTCGCCGGGCATCATGCTGTACCTGACGTACTGGTTCCCCGCGCGAAAACGCGGCTTTGCGCTCGGCGTGTATTACATCGCGATCCCGCTATCGGGCGTAGTGGGTGGTCCGTTGTCGGGATGGGTTCTGACGCGCTTCGCGCATTCCACGGTCATGGCGGGATGGCAATGGTTGTTTCTTATCGAAGCGTTGCCGGCGCTTATATGTGGCATCGCCGTGCTAGCGTTGATGGTCGATAAACCCGGCCAGGCGAAGTGGCTCACCGATACCGAAAAGAGCCTGGTCACCAGCGAGATCGAACGTGAAGACGCCGAAAAAACGACGCATCACAACCTGCGAGCAATCCTCTCCGATAAACATATCTGGAAGCTTTGCGCAGTGTATTTCTGTCAGATTATCGGGCTGTATGGAATCAGCTTCTGGTTGCCATCGATCATCAAGGATTCGGGGCTTACGGATGTGTCGCTGATCGGATGGTTATCGGCGATTCCTTATCTCGTTGCGATCCCGGCGATCGTGTTGACCGGGATGAGCTCGGACCGGTTTCGTTCGCGGCGGATGCATTTTTCGGTGCTTGCCGTGATCGGCGCGATCGGGTTTGCGGCGAGCGGGTATGTGGGGCATCACCCGGCGCTTGCTGTGATCTGGCTGAGCGTTGCGGCGGCAGGGATCTTATCGGCGTTGTCGCTGTTCTGGAGCATTCCGTCGTCGTTTCTTGCGGGGACGTCGGTGGCGGTAGGGATCGCCGGGATCAATTGCGTGGGGAATCTGGCGGGGTTTGTATCGCCGTATGTGGTGGGTTGGCTCAACGTCACCACGCACGATAACCGCATGGGGCTTTACTTCGTTGCAGTGTGTCTCGTGCTCGGGGCGTTGCTGGTCAGGACGATATCGGGGAAGTTGGCGGATCGATGAATTTGTTTCGGGGCGGGGCCGGCTCGTCTGGGTCGGTCCCGATCGCCGCTTACCAGGGAACGACTCGTCCCAGATAGTCCAGATAATGCAAGCCGGAGCGCCCTTCATAGGCCTCCATCGTGTTCAGTAGATTCGGGATGCTTTCTTCGATGCTCAGACGCGCACCCGATCCGCCCATGTCCGTCTTGACCCATCCGGGCGCCATCAGCAGCAAGGTTTTCGCATCGTCTTTATGGCGTGCAGCAAAGCTGCGCATGAACATGTTGAGCGCTGCCTTGCTCCCCCTATAGACCTCGTAATTCCCATTCGTGTTGTTCGTAAGGCTGCCCTGCCCTGACGACATCACGCCGATCGTTCCGGCCGGTTGCACGAGGTCCTGAAACGTTTCGATGACCCTCATCGGACTCAACGCGTTCGTCACCATCACACGCACGAATTCGTCGGTAGAGACATCGGCGATGGTTTCGCGGTCATCGTTCTTGACCCCGGCGTTCACGAAAAGTACATCGAGTCGCCGGTCTTTGAGACGGTCGTGAAGCGTGGCGACCTGATCGGGAATCGTGATGTCGACTGTTTCGATTTCCAGCACGCCCTCCGCGTTGTCCGAGAGTTGGCGCAGCTTCTCTGTTGAGCCTTCCCTGCCGGTGGCGATCACCCGCCAGCCGCGCTTGAGATATTCCTCGACCATCGCGAATCCGAGACCGCGCGACGCGCCGATTAGTAGGACGGTTTTTTGTGTAGATGTGTCTTGCATGTCAACGGCGGTCGCGCCTCACGTGTGTTTGCGGTTTGCGCCCAAGGCCGAGAAGACGGCGGCGTATTTGCGGGACGGCTCGGCCGATCTGGAGATTGGTGTTTTGAGCGAGATGGGCCCGGAAGTCCGCGTGCAGGCGTTGTTTCGGGATCGCTTTGTGGGCGCCGTCAGGAAGGGGCATCCGCTAGCGATGAAACGCGAGGTGACGGCGAAACGGTACACCACGTTCGGCCATGTCGTTGCGTCACGCCACGGTCGCGCGAACGGACCGGTCGATGACGCGTTGGCCGCTTTAGGGCTGGAACGGAGGATTGTTGCCGTGGTTCCGAGTTTTCCGGCCGCGCTCGCCGTTGCGCGGGCGTCCGATTTGATAGCGCTCGTGCCTGCTTCTCTAGTGGGCGGTGAGGCCGCATCCGCCAGCATTTGTGCGTTCGAGCTTCCGGTAGAAACCGAGCAGATCACGGTGTCGCAGATGTGGCATCCGCGTTTGGAAGTCGATCCGGTTCATCGGTGGCTTCGGCAGTTAACGCTGGCAGTTTGTCGGGAGCCGGCTGCACAGGCCAAAGCATAGCGCCACTGCGTTGAAATGTTTTGACTACGCCAGAGTACTAGATGGATCGCGCCCGCCCAACGAACGCACTTGCTCCTGATAACAATCGGTGCGCTAACTGATCCAGGCAGTGCCTTTGTCAATGCATGTTGGTAACTTAAAAAATTGGCTGTCGTATTGCGGGCATGGTTTTGGACCCTTGGCGAGCTCCAATAACTTTATAGTTTGACATTTATTAAAAAAAGCTGAAAAAGGCATTGTATATGAGACCAAATCCATGTTTACTTACAAACGGCTACGCGTTTGCGTATCTATATGCGTGGGTATAACCATAGATAAAAATATCTGAGAAAAAATGAAACTTCATTCCTTAAAAATAAATGGCTTCAGAAGAATTGAAAGCGCGGAAATCAATTTCGGAGAAGCCACGTTTTTGATCGGCGCAAATAATTGTGGAAAAAGCACAGTCTTTAAAGCGATCGAATGGCTTCTCTCTGCAAAAAAACAAATTCCGAGTCAAGAGTACTTTTCCATCGTGGACGATGAAACTGGCGAAACGAAGCCTGCAGTCCAGACCATTGTATTAGAAGCCGAGTTTAGGAATCTACCGGTTGATGCTGTTAATTGGCGCGGCTTTAAAGGACGAATTTTTAGCTACGCGCCAAAAGACGCTGAGGATTCCGGCCTATCCGTAACGTATCGCAAGACGTTTCCACTAGGCAGTGACGTTGTGGTGGAATTCAAATCAAAAGAGCGGTTTATGAGCCCCAAGTTCGAGGGGGCAAAGACTGGAAATGATTTCATCCTAAAAGGAGTGCCTGAAGCCGACGTTATCGAGGTCTTCCCGATTTTGGGCGATAAAATTGGAGCGAGCAAGGCGGCGTTAGAAAAGCTCGAGCAACTTGACTTCATATGGGAAACAAGAGAGAACGAGACTTGGTTCCAAAATCCGGGAGGAATTCCTGGAAACGTGTTGAAGATGTTGCCTCGTTTTTTGATCATACCGGCTGATGCTGCAGCATCAGAAATCGAAGGCGGTGCTTCAGGCGTGCTCGGAAAGACTTTGGGTGAACTGTTTGAAGACGTACGCGGTATGTCTCAGAACTATGCACAAGCACAGATTTTTTTGGACAAATTGGCGACCGAACTAGATCCCGAAGACGGGCTCTCAGAATTTGGGAAAATGATCGCCGAATTGAATGGTGTACTTGCGGGGGTTTTTCCGGACTCCAAGCTTCACGCGAAAGCGAGTCTAAATGATCCCAAAACCGCTCTTCGACCAACTTTCACAGTTGAAATGTCTAGCAACGTCAGGACGCCAGTAACACACCAAGGCACAGGAATGGTCCGCGCGGCGGCGTTTGGTATGCTTCGATTTCGTCAACGTTGGCTATCCAAAAGGGAGGATGACCACACGCGTTCGCTGATTGTCTGCTTCGAGGAGCCTGAGATATATTTGCATCCCAGCGCAGCGAGTCAGATGCGTAATACCATCTACGAACTCAGTGGAGGTGCTTCGCAGATTATCGCAACAACGCATTCACCATACATCATCGATCTTTCTCGAAAGCCGCGGCAGATACTAAATAGTTTAAAGATCGAGGACGGTAGAGTTGTCGCCAAGGCGTTCAACGTCACTGACGAATACATTGCTCTTGAGGCTGACGACAAATCACACGTAAAAATGTTGCTGCGGGTAGATGACTATGTTTCCCGTGTTTTTTTCACTAAAAACGTAGTTATTGTTGAGGGCGATACCGAAGAGGTCTTAATTAAGGAGTCGATAAAACGTCTTGAAAAAGAGAAGTTGCTTCGAATCGTATCTGATTTTGAGATCGTCAAAGCGCGAGGAAAGGCATCGATCATAGGCTTGGTCAAATACTTGGTCGCGTTAAGGATTTTCCCTATTGTTGTACATGATCGCGACCAAGGAACGCCAGGCGCAGAGAAGTTCAATCTGCCGATAGCCAACGCCGTTGGCCAGAATGGTCGTGTCGTGCAAATGCACGAAAATGTGGAAGATGTACTAGGGTATAAGGCCGCTTCAGAAAAACCATTCCGCGCATACCAAGAGACGCTGAAGTGGGGCGAAACTTGGGATCAGGTTTCTCCTGCTTGGCAAGTTAAGATGAAAGAGATTTTTGGCGCCTATGTTTAGCCGATTTTTATCTCGTACGTGATTTTGTAGAGCAATTAGCTTCAGCTTTTCTAGCGATCCGCGAATTGTGCTTTTATACCGAGGCCGCTAGCGGCCTCGGTATGCCTGGCAGAGAAGGGGTAGAAGTAGCGAACGACCAACGATCTACTTCCCCAACACCCCCGCCATCCCCATCGCATGCCGCGCCTGCACCAACGCCCCCTTCGCCACCCTCGCATCCCCGGCGATTTTCAACAGCGCTCCAAGCTGCTTCGGCTCCCGTAAAAGCTCCCTTAGAATCGGCAGGATCGTCGTAGTCCCATCATCCCTGAGCCCCACCGTCGCCGCCTTCGGCAAGCTCCGCCACGCCGGATCCACAATCGCCCTACAAACTGCGAACGGCAGCCCTCTTGCCTTGGCGATCGCCCCGGCGATATGCGATTCCATATCCACCGCGAGCGCCCCCGTCGATCGATAAAGCGAGCTTTTCTCCTGCACCCCCGCCAACGGCGCCGCAACGCCCGCCATCGTCCCTCGAACCGCCTTCGCCTCGACCGGCGTTCCAGCAAAAGCCGCAAACATCCGCGCAGACCACTCAGCATCCGTATCGATAACCCCAAGCGGCCCCGTCACCGCACTCGCGATAATCACCGTCCCCGGCTCCAGGTCCGGCGCAAGCCCGCCGGCCGTCCCGAAGCTGACGATGCCGGAACACCCCCGAGCCAAGGCTTCGCTTAACGCACGCTCAAGCAAATCCGCCCGCGCCGCAAACACCGCCTCAACGCCGGGCCCGCGCGCAATGCGCGCTTCGAACGCCATCCCGGTTACCGCGATGACGGGCAAGCTCACATTCCCGCCGTCACGCGCGTGGTGCCATCGCGCAGCATATTTCTGTAGCGAGCCAGCGCCCAAAGCGGGAAGAACTTTCTGTAGCCGTGGTATCGCAGATAAAACACGCGCGGGAAGCCGGTCGCGGTGAATCGCGTTTCATCCCAAAGCCCATGTTCGCGCTGCGCGGCCATCAAATACTGAATCCCCTTCGCCACCGCCGGATGTCCGACAAACCCCGCCGCCATCAACCCAAGCAACGCCCACGATGTCTGCGACGCCGTGCTCGGCGCCGCCTCGTACCCGCGATAATCCAGCTTGTAGCTTTCGCCGCCCTCGCCCCAACCTCCATCGGCGTTTTGAATGCTGATGAGCCATTGCGCGGCGCGCTGCACTCGCGAATCGGTCAGCGGCAATCCCGCCGCGTTCAGCGCGCACAGCGCCGTCCACGTTCCGTAGATGTAGTTCAGGCCCCAGCGTCCGTACCAGCTTCCATCGCGTTCCTGATCGCGCAGGATGTAGTCCAGCGAGCGCTTCGCCGGCTCGCTCGTCGCGGGCAATTCGCCAAGCTGCGCGAGCATCGATAAACACCGTCCCGACACATCCACCGTAGGCGGATCGAGCAACGCGCCGTGATCCGAAAATGGGATGTTGTTGAGGTAATACTGGGTGTTTTCGGGCTCGAACGCGCCCCATCCGCCGTCGCTGCTCTGCATGCCGACGACCCATTCCCGCCCGCGCGAAATCGCCTCGCCATACAACGCGGTGCCGTTTTCGCGGTCGGCGCGTTCCATCGCCATGGCGACAACGGCGGTGTCATCGACGTCCGGATAATGCGGGTTTGCGAACTGGAACGCCCAGCCACCGGGCCGGATATTCGGCCGGCGTGAGATCCAGTCGCCGCGTACATCGAGAATCTGCAGCGGCACGAGCCAGTCCAGTCCACGCGATACCGCCGCGCGCGCCTTCGGTGTATCGGCTTCGAGCAACGCGTGCGCAACCAGCGACGTGTCCCATACCGGCGACAAACACGGCTGGCAATACGCCTCGCCATTGGGCGCTTCATCGATGATCAAAAGCTTTTCAATCGACTTGCGCGCGATCGCCCGGTTCGGATGATCTTCGGGATAACCGAGCACGTCGTACATCATCACCGAGTTGGCCATGGCGGGGAAAATCGCGCCGAGGCCGTCTTCGCCGTTCAGGCGTTCATCGACGAAACGCACGGCCGCTTCAATCGCGCGCTGGCGTGTGTGACGCGGGAACAGCGGATCAACGGTGCGCAGCACGGCATCCACGCAGCGGAACAACACGAACCAGCCCTGATGCTGGTGCGGCGCACGCGCGGCCATGCCGGTGTTGACGGGGGCATCGAAGAAAAGCTCGTCGATGCGCACGCCCTTCGGATTGCGCGCCTTCGGCCGCTTTGCGTTGAGCACGAGCAAGGGCACGATGACCGTGCGCGCCCAGTAAGACACCTTCGACAAATGGAACGGAAACCACTCGGGCAAAAGCGTGATTTCGACGGGCATCATGGGCACGGCGCGCCACGAGATCACGCCGAACAGCGCCAGCAAGATGCGCGTGAACACGTTCGCTTTCTCCGCGCCGCCAGCCGCGATGATCGCCCGGCGCGCGCGCTGCATATGCTCGGCTTCGGGCAAGTCGCCGATCATCTTCAGCGCGAAGTACGCCTTGACGGTGGCGCTGACGTCCATGGCGCCGTCGGTGAACAAGGGCCAGCCGCCGTCCTCGCGCTGGATGCGGCGCAGGTACCGACCGATCTTTGCTTCGAGTTCGGGCTTGGGCGTCTCGCCGAGGTAATGCACGAGCAGCACGTATTCGGCGGGGATGGTGGCGTCGGCTTCGAGTTCGTAGAGCCAATAGCCTTCGGGATGTTGATCGGCGAGCAGCGCGTCGGCCGCGCGGGATACCGATGCCTCCAACGCCGCCGCGTTGACTGGCGCGGTTGAGGCATCGGGTGGCTGGACAAAATCGTTCATCTGCTTTCCATCGGGGGATTCATGAGGAGGTCCGCGGCCTTCTGGCCGGAGCGGATCGAGCCTTCTATAGTTGCAGGCAGCCCGGTGGCCGTCCAGTCGCCCGCCAGCATGAGATTCGGCCAGCGGGTGCGGGTTGCCGGCCGGAGATTTTCCTGGCTCGGCAGCGCGGCGAACGTCGCGCGTTTTTCAGTGACGATCTGCCAGGTCGGCATGCGTTCGACCGGCAAGCGCGCGGCTTTCGCCACTTCTTGCCACAGCGTGTGGGCAAGGGTTTCGCGGGGGGTATCGATAAAACGGTCTGCGTCGTGAATGGTCACGGACAGACGGTCATCGAAGGCGAAGAGCCAGTCGGCCGTGCCATTGAGCAGACCGGTCATGGACTCGAACGCGAGCGGCGGATCGATCGCGAAATGCGCATTGATGATCGCGCGGAATTCGCTCGGCCCGATCAAACCGGGCACGAGTTCCTGCGCGGCTTGCGCGGGCACGGCGAGCACGACGCCATCGCCGGCGCTGATATCCACGCGCGTTTCTTCAAATTCCAGCGATGTCACGCGTGTCTTCGAATCGCTACCGGCGAAACCGATAGCGTTCAGCCGCGACCCGAGCCGGATTTCCGCGCCGCCGTATTGCAAAAGCCGCAGCGCCGGTTCGATAAACGCATGGCCCAGACCATTGCGCGCTGTCATCGGACGGCATGCTTGGCCGCCTTGCAGCACCGTTTCTTTCAGCACGTTGCCGGCGAGCACGGCGCTGCCTTCGCGCGGATCGACGTTGAGCAACGCAAGCAAGAACGGATCGAGCATTGTGTCCCACAACCGGCCGTTCGCGCGCAAGGTCTGCTGGATCGTGCGGCCCGGGTTGGCGAAAAAGAGCCGTACGAGCGCGAAATAATCCGCGGGCATGGTGCCCGGAACGCGTGTGGCGGAATCGAAGATCCAGCTAGGAAAACGTCCCGGCGACATCTTCAAGGTCCAGCGCGATCCGCTGCGCAGGTCCATGAACGGATAGTCGGGTTGCGTCGGACCGATGAGTTCATCGGCGGCGCCGATGGCTTTGGCAAATCCGAGCGCGGCGTGATTGCCGGACAGGATCAGGTGGTTGCCGTTGTCGATCGTGGCGTTGAGCTTGATGTCGAAGTACGAGCGGCACCGGCCGCCCGCGTGCGGCGCGGCTTCGTGCAGGACAACGCGCGCGCCGCGCCTTTGCAACTGGACCGCGGCGGCAAGCCCGGATAATCCAGCGCCAATGACATGAACTGTCCGTGACATCAGAACACGTTGCGCGCCACGATCCACAGCAGTCGTGAACGTGGGGTGCGGACGTGATTGCGCGGCAGATCGAAACCACGCTTCAGGTTTGCCTCGAGCACGCAGCGATACGCGCCCGACATGATGCGCGGCGCCTTGACCTGCGCGCGCGGCGCATTCGCCATGATGGCGTCGGACTGTGCGTAATGGCTGCGGGCGCGCTCGGCGATGGTCAAACACACGCGCGGCAGGCGGGCGTCGCCGACAATGGAAGCAATATCAGTGGTGGAAATGCCTTCGCGCGACAGCAGCTCGCGCGGCAGATAAACCCGGCCGATAGCCGCGTCTTCATCGATATCGCGCAGGATGTTCGTGAGCTGCAACGCGCGCCCGAGATGATGCGCGAGACGCCGTCCGGCATCTTCCTGCATCCCGAATATCCTCACCGACAAACGCCCCACCGCGCTCGCCACGCGATCGCAATAGAGGTCGAGCGTGGCTTCGTCGGGCGCGACAATGTCTTCGGAATCCATTGCCATGCCGTCGATCACGGCGATGAAGTCATCGCGCGAAAGATGGAACGCGTGGATATGCCGCGTGAGCGCGGCCAGCGACTGGCGCGGCTTGCCGGCGTAGCAGTCGTCGATATCCGCGCGCCATTGTTCGAGCGCGGCAGCGCGTTCGTGGCGCGGCATGGTGCCGTCGTCGGCTATGTCGTCCACCGCGCGGCAAAACGCGTAGACCTGGTACATCGCGTCGCGCTGCGCAGCCGGCAAGATGCGCATGGCGAGATAGAACGAACTGCCCGAGGACGCTTTGGCGGCGTCGGGCGCAGGTTCATCGGCGATAAGGTTGGAAACGGCCAAGACGAACTCCGCTGTGGCGCCCCCAAGGGCAGTAGTGTTAGATCGGGCGCCGTGCGTGAACTGCTCAGCCGCATTACCACGGCGAAGCGCACGTTCGTGCAAATCCGGCGCAAACCGGCTTCTTGCGGCCTTCAAACGCTATAAGAATCACGCTCAAACGACGCCAGAAGCGGCGAAAAGTATATCAATGTTTGTGGCCGATTGCCCCTGGGCGACTTCGGCGCACCGGAAATCCGCTTCAACCTTCGTACGAAACGTCCCGCCGTCAGCATATAACCCTCGTTGCGCACCGTGCGGATCAGCGTCGCGTCGCGGGCGGTGTCCTTCAGATGCTGGCGCAAACGGCTGATACAGACATCGATAGCCCGGTGCAACGGCGTATGGTTCTTGCCGAACACTTCATCGAGCAGATATTCGCGCGAAAGCGGCCGGTTCGGGTGATCGAGCAGCGTCCGCAGCGTCCGGTAATCAGAGCCGCCGAGCGTGATGATCACGCCCTCGGGCGAAAGCATTTGCTTCATGCGTGTATCGAGCTGCCACCCGGCAAACCCGATGCTCGCGATGGAATCCGCCGGCCGCGCGTTCGGCATGCTGCGCGCGCGACGCAGGATCACCTTGATCTTGGCGACAAGCTCACGCGGATCGAACGGTTTGAGAAGGTAATCGTCGGCGCCCATTTCGAGACCGAGCACGCGTCGGCCCTTCGTTCCTGCGATAAAGCCATGCTCCTTCACGGCGGTCGCATCTCCGGTTTCGGTACGCCTGCTGAAGTCGTGACGCCGGCAAGGCTTGATCAGGTGTTCGGCGTTATCGCGCGGATCGAGCCGTGTTCGCAAGGACAACTGCAAGTTTCGATCGACGGTCTCGCGGATCGCTCGCGAATCGCCAGCCGCTGATTACGCGGCAAGCCAGCGCCCCATCAACCGTTTTCCACGTGCCTCGGATGCTTCCTTGAGACATCGCGCCGGCGCGCGTCCGAACGGCCCAGTAGCGGCTTTCGGCGATGCGCAAACCGTTGTGCGCTGGGAATCCGCCATCGGTTTTGAATAGGTGAGATTGCTGCGCAGATAACGCTTGTCTGTTGAGGCCGCCCTTAAGGCGGCCTTGAACTATTTGTATATGACATTTTTGTGGCATAAATGTGAAAACAAAATGTCACCGCTTTGGCGACGCATATTCATAAGCCGCATACAGGGGAATGCTCGATTAGATGGCCCGACCTGATAAGAGAGAACTCCAAGATGAACGGTTTCGACGCGTCAATTGTTGCTCTTATTGCTCGACATTCGTCCACGTCTCTCACGATTAATTACGCTATCGGAGCCTTGGCCGGGCTTTATATGGCAAAGGGACTAATTCTGATTGGCGCGCTTTGGTGGATCTGGTTCAGCCGCGATAACCATAAGCCGTGGCGACGCGAAGTCGTTATTGCAACTTTTGCATCCGGGCTGGTCGCGCTGGTCCTTGGCCGCGGCCTCGCGTATTTTCTTCCCTTTCGTTTGCGGCCGCGCTTCAATCCCGAGTCGCATTTCGCCATTCCGGCCGGCGCCAAAGCCGACGAGGTATTAAGAACGTGGAGTTCATTCCCGAGCGATCACGCAATGATCTGGATGGCCGTTGCAATGGGCATTTTTGTTGTCTGGAAACGCGCCGGCATTGCGGCCATCGCCTATACGGCCGTTTTTATTTGTTTGCCGCGTGTGTATCTCGGTTTGCATTATCCGACCGATATCATCGCCGGTGCCGTGCTTGGAATCGCAATTACCTGGTTGATGACGCGGGATCGTATCCGCCCGGCCATATCGCAGCCGGTATTGAGGCTATTCGACCGATACCCGGGTCCGTCCGGCGCTTTTGCCTTTGTGGTCTGCTTCGAACTCGTGAGCCAGTTCGACGAGGTTCGCCAAATTGCGCAACATCTTCTCAAATTGCACGCGAATTAAAGCAAGCGCCTGCATATCCATTCCCCGCCGCCGCATTTCTCGCAAAAAAGCCGACCATTCAAATAGAATCCCGTCAGGCGCCAACATCGGACCAAAGGCATGATTTATGCGCGCGCCTTCTGACGCGCGCGCATCCCGCGCGGCCTTATACCCGGACTCAACTGAAAACGACCCATGACGCCGCATCGCGAGGAATCGGGCGCTGACCACTGGCAAGACGAGCCGCCGTTCCCGGTCGTGCCCGAGCGCAACTTCGCTGCTCAGCGCGCCACGTTGCGCGTCTTGCTGATCGCCGCAATCGTCCTGCCCTGCCTGTACGTAGCCGCCATGTCGTGGAGCGACCTGAAGGCGCGCGAAGCCGATGCCGCCGAAGTCGCCGAGCGCAACGCCCACGTCGCGGAAGAGCACGCGCTGAAAGTCTTCGACATGAACCAGACGCTCAATGCCCGGGTCATCGACCTGATCGACGGCGTGGACGACGGCACGCTGCGCCGCGACGAGGCGTCCATCCACGAGAAACTGAAGGCAATGGGCGGCGGTTATCCGCAGGTTGCATCGGTGAGCATCATTGGCGCGGATGGACGGTTGATCGCCACGAGCCGCGTCTTCCCGGCGCCGGATATATCGATAGCCACGCGCGAGGACTTCATTGCCGTGCGCGATCATCCGGCAGTGGAGAACGTCTCGAGCGTGATGCAGGGCAAGGTCGTGGGCGAGACCGTTTTCAACACCGCGGTTCCGCGCAAGACGCCGGACGGCCGTTTTGCCGGGATCGTGTCCATTGCACTGCGCCCGAGCTATTTCGCGGGTTTCTATCGCGAACTGCTCGGCGATAACACCAGCGTCTCGCTTGGCCTGACACGCGAAGACGGCGCCGTGCTCGCCTGGTATCCGGTGCGTCCGGCAAACCGCATGGAACTCGCGGCGAGTTCGCCGCTGCGCGAAGCGTATCTGTCGGATCGCCATGCGGGCGTCGTTCGCATGCGTTCCGGACTCGATAACCAGATGAAAGTGGTCGCCTTCCGGCGCGTCGGAAGCTACCCGGTGTTCGTATCGAGCGGATATCCGATCGCAACGATCTGGGCCGGCTGGTACAAGCACGTCAGCGTGCTGATGCTTTCGCTGTTCGCGCCTTGCATCGTCTTGTGGGGCGTGATCTGGCTGTCGCTGCGCCGGCTTGCCAACGAAGAAGACGCATGGGAGCGCTGGCAGGCGGAAGCGTCGATGCGCCGTTCCATCGAATCGGCTTACCGGCAGGCGCGCAAGATGGAGGCGCTCGGCAATCTGGTTGGCAGCGTCGCGCACGATTTCAACAATCTGCTGATGATCCTTTCCACTAATGTGCAGATCGCGCGCAGGCGCGGCGCGCCAGGGCTCGATCGCGAATTGTCTGCCATGGAACGTGCGCTCAAAAGCGGCCAGTCGCTCACGCGCCAGTTACTCGGCGTAGCGCGCAAGCAGCCGCTGCGCAATGAAACCATCTCGATCGGCAAATGGCTGCCGGCGTGCCGTGAATTGCTGAAGGCATCGCTTGGGGCGAAGGTCGCGATGAATCTGGAATCGGATACGGACGTCTGGCCGATCCGCGTCGATGCCGCCGAACTCGAACTTGCGCTCATCAACGTCGCCGTCAACGCCCGCGACGCCATGCCCAATGGCGGCACGTTCTCGGTCCGGGCGGACAACGTCCAGTTTCGCCACGAGGACGGCTTTCCGATCGTCGGCGAGTTCGTTCAGATGACGCTCGAAGATACCGGCGACGGCATGAGTCCCGAAATCCTCGGCCGCGCGTTCGAGCCGCTCTTCACCACCAAGTCGAAGGGCATGGGCACGGGTCTCGGGCTGCCACAAGTGTTCGCGTTCTGCGAGCGCGCGGGAGGCGTGGCGACCATCGACAGCGCCGTGGGCGCGGGTACGTCCGTGCGGCTTTATTTGCCCCGGGCGAGTGCGTCGGCGGCGCAAACTCCCGACGTTCCACATGACGCCGCCACGCCAGGCGACTCGGCAGGCCTGCGCGTACTGCTTGTTGAAGACAACGAAGAAGTGGCGGCAGGCACGGAAGCGTTGTTATCGATGATGAACCATCAGGTCACGCACATCTTCAACGCCGACGGCGCGATCGCCATGCTCGATACCGCCCGTCTGGACCCGGCCGCGGGCGGCGCCATTCCGTTCGACGTCGTGCTCTCCGATATCCATATGCCGGGCAAGCTGAACGGCATCGATCTGGCCGAGATCCTGCAAACCTGGAGGCCGCGCGTGCCCGTGATCCTCGTCACGGGCTACGCGGAAGAGCTGGACCGCGCGCGGCACGTGGATGCACGCGTGTTGTCGAAGCCATTCGATATCGGCCTGCTCGACTCCCTCCTGCAGGCTATCCGCGAAGACCTGACGGCGCGCGCCGAACACGGCGAAGCGCCGCACTAACGCCGCGCTTAAACTTTTCTCGCAGGTCTTTGTAAAAACCTCCGCGCTTTTAATGGGCATGGCGGGATTTGCCATATCCTGCGTCGCCTTGCTGCGCGCGCCGCGCGACCCGGCACGGGAGTTGCGATTCTCACCTGGACTTGCGGCGAATACGAACATCGCGTCGCAACTTACTCCAAGGCCACCCAGGGAGGCAGCCATGCGACACACAGTTATCGGTATCTTCGACACTTACGACCAGGCCGAAGTCGCGCGCAGCGCGCTCGTGGCGTCGGGCTTTGCCCGCGCCGACATCGAACTGCAGGCTGCGCCGGAACCATCGTCGCCGGCGGACCCCGCCTTCGACCCGACGACCGGCGCTGTGCAGCCGCCGGAAACGGGCGGCGTGCTGGCGAATATCGAACGCTTCTTTTCGATGCTGTTCGGCGGCCGCGACCAACCGCCCGAAGTCGCGCATTACTCGGAAGCCGTGCGGCGCGGCGGAATCCTGGTGGCAGTGGACACACCATCGGAAGCACGCGCCGATGCAGCCCGGCAGACGCTCGCGGAACAAGGCGCGATCGATATCGATGAACGGGCCGCAAGCTGGGGCGCGCTCAATCATCCGGGTACGGCCTTTGGAACGGTCCCGGCCGCAGATGACCGCGATCATTCCCTTCTGGATGAACTCGGCCTGGGTTCGGGCAGTGCTGTCCCGGGACGTGCGCCGGTCAATCCGGCGGCTGATCCGCTCGGCACGGCTCGAAGCGACACACGCGCCCGCGCGTATCGGCGTGATGACCTGAGTGAACCGGCTGCGGTGGATTCGCTCGATCCGATCAGCCCAGTTGCACGCGATCCGTTCGCGGGCAGCAGCGATTCGACTTATCGCGCAACCGGTGGAGATCCAATGACCAGCGGCTCGGTCTGGCCGGCTAAAGAGGAGACCACGCAAGGTTGGCGCCCTGTGACGCCGCTTGATCCGCTCGATGAGACCGAAACATCGGCGCATCACGGCAACGTGGGCACGCCGGTCGCGGGATCGCTGAGCCAGTCGACTTCCGATCCGCTTCGCCCGGATCTGCCGTTATCCCGCAACTCCATGCCCGACGAGTACATGGAATACGAAGACGACTTCCGTACCGACTATGAATCGCGCTATGCCGCGACGGGCGCGCGCTACGAGGAATACGAAGACGCTTACCGATACGGCGCGGGCTTAGGCAACGACGAGCGTTACCGCGGCCGCAGCTGGGACGATTCGATGGAAACCGAGTTGCAGCGCGACTGGCAAAGCCGCAATCCGCGTGGTGAAGACACGTGGGAACGCTTCAAGCTCGCGGTGCGTCACGGCTGGGATCGCGTGACGGGACATCACCACACGTAATTTCTCGGTTGCTGAAAAATCGACGGCCCGCTTTTGCGGGCCGTTTTTTATCAAACCGTCGAAATCCGCTTGACCCACGCCACGTATTTATCGACGAAAGCCTGCAAGAACTTGCGGGTATCGTCGTTCACGATCTTGCCGCTTGCATCGATACGGCTCTCGTCGTGCTTGATGAACATTTCCGGCTGGCCCATCAGCGGCACGTCGAGATATGCCAGCACGTTACGCAGATGCGCCTGAGCAAGCGCCGTCCCGATCGCGCCTACCGACGTCCCGATTACCGCGCCCGGCTTGTTCGCCCATGCGCTTTGCCCCCACGGCCGCGATCCCCAGTCGAGCGCATTTTTCAGCACGCCGGGAATCGACCGGTTGTACTCGGGCGTGACAAACAGCAAGCCGTCCGCCTCCGAAATCTTTTGCTTCAGGGTCCGCGCCGCTTCCGGAAAATCGGCATCGTAGTCCTGGCTATAAAGCGGCAGGCTGGCGATATCGAGAAACTCGAATGAGAAATCCTGCGGCGCCAGGGATATCAACGCGTGCGCGAGTTGCTTGTTGAATGAATCGCGCCGGATGCTGCCAACGACAACCGCAATCTTGTAGGCCATGGATATTCCTTCTGACTGAGTTGAATGAGGGATGGAACGACGGCAACGCGCCTCGCAAACATCATAGGCGCGGAAATGACGATACGGCTATTACGGAATGAACCGGAGTGGGCGGGGAGACAGCAGGATTTAAGAAAGCGTAATTCGCGTGCACTTTGGCATCGCATTGAGCAAATTAAGCGGAAGCCGCCTGACATGCCCCTTTCACGTTCTTTTTGAGATGATTTCCACAAAGTTGTCCACAGATTCTGTGGACAACTTTGTGGACGTTTAATAATTCGCACTAAACCGCCAATGGTTTGGCGGAAGAACGCTTGAGCAATACCAACCTGTGCTCAATGACCGAAAAACACGTTGCATTGTGATGCCGGGCCTTGGCACGTAGTGGGTTGCGAGCCCGAAGAATCGGCCGCGCTGGCCGCGCCGGCGGCGGCAAACAGAACAACGGCGGCAAAGATGGAAAGAACGCGCTTCATGGTGAGACCTCGATTGACTAAAAGATGATCCAGCGCTCGGGCTGAACCGGTGAATCGAGGATAAAGACGAAGCGCCTCCGGAAAAAGATCGAAGACGAGAAATGGTTTTTACGGAACCCGCAAGGATGAGCGCCCCAGCCCCGTGCAATGGGCACACACAAATTCACATTCATGCGATAACCACAACAATATGTTTTCTCAATCGACATTGGTTGCCGATAGTTAAGTGAATACACTAATTCATATCGATGGCGTGAAACGCGCCGTCTTACAAATCAGAGGTTCACATGAAACGCGCGCTTATCGGCAGTTTGCTTGTCGTCGCGCTGGCTTCGTCGGCCAGTGCTTTTGCTCAATCATCGAACGTCGCGCCGAGAACGCGCGCCGAGGTGAAGGCCGAACTCATCGCGGCAAGAAATAGCGGTGAGCTCGATGCGATTCATTCGGAAAGTTATCCGCAATTGCTGCCATACCAAACGGCAACGGCGCGGGATGCATTGCGTACAGCTCCAGTGGTTCAAGCGAACAGCGCGCGTATCAGTACGCAATAAGCCATTCGTTCTCAACATCGTCTTCTCACACCTCGCTCCGATGAGGCTTGCCCGGTAGTCAATCACCGGGCTTTTTTTATGGGTGTCATCGAGTGATGGCAGCAAGACATAACGTCACCGTTACGAGCGATATCAGCGTAGAGAACAAGATAGTGCTCGACGTGACACCCGCTTCGCGCCTGTAAAACTCCGCCAACATGAAGGGCCCCGTTCCAGTCGGCAACGCGCTGAGGATGACGGCGGTGTTCGCCCACAAGACGGGCAGCGCGAACACATGAAACGCCAGCCACCAGGTAAGCAATGGCTGCGCGATCAGTTTGGCGAAGACGAGCATGGATGTCGTCCCGAGAGCGCCTCCCTTCGACTTCTCGCCGAGGAACAATCCAAGTGCGACCAGCGCACATGGACTTGCCGCCGCACCCAGCAGCTTGAGGAAGGTATCGGCGCCGCCCGATATGGTGAGACCCGCACCGCTGCACAACCACCCGGCGAACGGCGCGAACAACAACGGGTTGGTCACGAGCGACTTGATCACCTTGAAGATCGTCGCGCCGAAATTCTTCTCGGTCTGCAAGCCGAGTTCAATCAACACGATCGCCACCGCGAACAGCACACATACGGTCAGGATCAACGCGATCACTGCGGGCGCGAGGCTCGCGTGACCAAATGCGAGCGCACACAAAGGCAAGCCGATAAAGCCCGCATTCGGGTAAGCGGCGTTGAGCGCATCAAGGCTCGCATCGGCGAGATGGTTTGATCGCTTCAGGCTCACCAGCAAGGTCAGCAGGAAAATCGCGCCCGCTGCAATTCCAAACGCGGCAATGAACGCAGGTTGATCAAGCGAACGCCACGACGTGGTCGCCATGATGTCGAAGAGCAGCGCGGGTAACGCGAGATACACGACAAAGCGATTGAGTTCCGACGATGCATTCGGCCCCAGCCGATTCATCTTGCGGCATGCATAGCCGGCGAAGATAAGACCGAACACAGGAAGGATGATGGTGAGAAGCGGCGTAAAGAGCGAGGAGACCAACGACGGCATGAGCAGAGTGCGACTGATTGAACAGGGCGCCAAGCATAGCCGTAGATGCGCGTTGGCGCTGCGCGTCAAAAAATCCAAAGGTGAGCGATTTCGGGAGTTACGCGGAGGTGAGCTTCCCGCTCATGTAAAAGCTCACGCTAAGGTTGATTGCAAGTATCGCTAACTAGATATGGGCTTGATGCCGAGTTCATCGAATGGCTTAGGTATCGGCTTGAAAGCCTTTATCCATAAGGGTTTCCGGGATCATGCGGTGCCGTTCCCTCAGCGCTGGTTTTCTTTCACACGGTCGATCAGTACGTTGGATTCAACATCGCACCCGCGCGGTGGTGTGGTGCTAGATATCTATAGGTGAGGCAATACGGGACCTCGATGAGTGGTGATGAGAAACCACATGAAGACTCTCTTGCAAGCTGTAACTCAACACTGACAGTACGCAACTAAACCGTTCGTGATCAATGGTTTGCAGGCTATTGTTAAAACAGTTGATACACATCGATACCTTTGCTAACAGGCTTCTCAGCTACTCTTTACCCATGAATTCCTACGTTAAAGGTGAGCTTATGCGGGACCTGATTTAACTGGCCAACCAACGGAACGAAGCTTGCTGACAGCCCCACGCCACTGAATTAACACAACAAGGACATACATGACTTTCAAACGATCCGTCACCATCGGCGCCGCTGCTTTGCTGGTGATCGGCGGACTTGGCGTGCTGGCGGCTTGCGCGTCGGCGGGGAGCAGCAATAGCGGCAACGACGAAGTGCCCGAACCCGCGAAGGCCGTGGACCTCGATCGATACCTCGGGCAATGGTACGAATTCGCGCGCTATGAAAACCGCTTCGAACGCGGTTGCGAAGCAGTGACTGCGAACTACGCCAAGCGCGAAGACGGGTTGATATCGGTGATCAATTCTTGCCGCAAGGGCAGCGTGAACGGCACGCCGAAATCGGTCGACGGCAAGGCGAAGATCGTTGCGGATTCAAACAACGCCAAGCTGAAGGTCTCGTTCTTTGGACCGTTCTATGTGGGCGACTACTGGGTGCTCGATCACGCCGACGACTACACGTGGTCGATCGTCGGTGAACCGAGCGGACGATATCTATGGATACTCACGCGTGAAGCGAAGCCATCGGCGCAGATGCGAACGGCGTTGATCGATCGTGCGCGCAAGCTGGGTTACGACGTCACGCTCTTGCGCGAAACGCTGCACTGAACGTCAATCATCGATAGCGTCATAAAGATGGCGCTCGAAGACCGAGGCCATCGGAAACGGCACCAATCCGCGCCGCTGGATCAACAAGATGCCGATCATGTCTTCCACGGGATCGGCGAACCAGTTTGTACCCAACGCGCCTGGCCAGCCGAACGAACCCTTAGACCGATAACTCAGCATGCGTTGTTGGGAAGGATCATCGACTATCGCCAGGCCCAGCCCGAACCCCTGTCCCGCCCACACGATCTGCCCGAACGCGGGAATGCGCCGTTGTTCGCGCGACAGAAAATTCGTACGCATCAGGTCGACCGAACGATGCGACAGCAAACGCGGCCCGCTCGCGCGCTCGGTGGCATCGCCTTGAAGACGGCCGCGTCCGAGCAACATGCGCGCAAACTTCAGATAGTCATCGGCCGTTGATACCAGTCCTCCACCGCCGCTTTGAAAACGTTCGGGTTTGGCAAAGCGGCTGGTTGCGGGGTGGTCTTCGACAACATGTTGTTGTGTCGATGGATCAATGGCGTAAGAAACCGAAAGCCGGTCGAGTTTCCCGGGCGGCACCACAAAACTCGTGTCCGTCATGCCCAGCGGATCGAAGATGCGCGTCCGGAAGAACGTTTCGAGCGGCACCCCACTCACGCGTTCGATCAATGAACCGAGGACATCGGTTGAAATGCCGTAATGCCAGCGCATGCCGGGCTGAAACATGAGCGGCAATCCGGCGACGCGTTCGAGCCACACGCTTGAATCGACCGTTGCATCTATGCCGTTGAATACTTCGCTATAGGCATCGGCGAGTGCGCCAAATGCGGTGAAATGGTACGCAAACCCGGCGCGATGCGTCAGCAGGTCGAGCACCATGATTGGTGCTCGCGCAGGCTCGGTTCGATCGAGCGACGCGTTCGGGTCGACGAGAACCTGCGGTTTGGCAAGTTCAGGCAACCATCGCGAAACCGGGTCGTCCAGCGCGATCATTCCGTCTTCCACAAGCATGAGCGCGGCGACGCTGGTCACGGGCTTCGTCATGGACGCAATTCGAAACAATGTGTCGCGCGTCATGGGTTCACGCGTTTCACGGTCGCGGTAACCGAGCGCATCGACCTGGGCAGTCTCACCGTGCCGCCAGACGAGCGATACGCAACCCGCGACATCGTCTTTATCGACAAAATCCTGCATTGCACTTCGGCTGCGTTCTAGGCGCGCGGCGCTGAATCCTGCGGCGGACATCCGGATTCCTTCAAATCGCTGTTAAGGCGGTTTATTTAAACACGTTCAAATGGCTGACGCCAAGGAACACTTACCGTGAATTGCGCAATCGCCCGACTCGTGCGGAAATGAATGCCGGGATAATCAGTTCGATGCTTCTAGTTGCGTAAGCCGTTCATGGATTCGCTGCATGCGGCTTTGCTGTGCGGGAACCAGATCGCCTGAAGCGACCGAATCAATTCGATTACGCCAGTAAGACAAAGGAATACGGTCTTCAGGGGAAATTCTGCCGATGACGCGCTCAAGATGAAGAATATCTGTCTCTATCTGCCGGTGATTCATTCACGACTCCATTGAATGCGTTGTTTTTACTTTTTTTGGAACGAGATCGGTTTGGCGATTGGAACGAATAACCGGTCCACGCCAGGTATCGAGATGCTGGATCAATGCGAATGGGCTGTGGCGCCGTGTTGCCCGAACGACGCTGGCCGTCAAAGTACTTAGAGAGCATAACTCAAATTAATGAGCCACGTGTACGGCCAGCGTCCGGCAGAGAACAGTATTGAAACGATCAGGGTGTTTAGATCGGAAAAATATTCTTGAGGACTTAATAATTTGTTAAACGAAATCGAGTGAAACGGAAATAATGGCGGTATCGGCTTATATCATTCCCCTATTTTAACGCGTTGAAAGAAACGCCTGATTACTGCATGCGGCTGACAAGTAATGAGAAGATGACGCAGTTGAATCGTTTGCGCGATTTGATTTGCGTCGATTTATCTACTGGTCGTAATTGAATGCGTCGAGGCATGCGATGCTTTAATCCGCCAGCACTTCAACACGGACGGATTAAAGATTGAACGTAGTTCTTTACTTTGCGCGACACGCGATCAGCAATCCGTTCTGGCCGTTGTCGGTGCTTTGATCGAGGACATCGTAGCTGCCCGCACACATCGCGCGCGCATTTTCCTGGCAATTGCTCCACCCGCCGCTCGCCGGACAATTGATCATGGAGGTCGGGCGGCCATCGGATGAAAACAGCGGCGGCGCGCTGCTGCATGCGGACAATGCCGAAAGGGCCGCCAAAAGCGGCACGAGCGCCAAAGAACGCGCGGCAAATACGCTGGAAAGCTTCATCCGATACCCCTTGTTATCGCTGTTTTTCTGATACCGGGAGTATGCCATGCGGCGGTTTCGGCTTGCCTTCAAGGCTTGCACTCGACGGTCAAGAATGGCGCGCCGTATCGACTTCGGCTTCGGGCCACAGGCGTGGAAAAAGGTAGCGGAACAATTTGAGCGGCAAAGCAAGCTCGATAGGTCCTTTCGGTGTCTGCGAACTGACGATCCCCAGCTTGAATAGATCAGCCAAAGCACGATCCGCGGTTCGACTTGTAAGCCCCGTCATTCCCTTGAAACGGGCCCTGTCGAAGGCAGCATTGGATGCATCTGATGGACCGCATAGTACGGATACGTGGATTCGGTGAGCGTCATGAGTGCTGGGCTGGCGGATTTGGTGGCGGATCTTACAGACGTTAAGAATTCCGAAAAACCATTATATTCCAAATAGATAGCGACCCCATGGCGAATCCCATGGCGGATCTTTTAGCTCGAAAAATCCGCTCTCAGACCGCAATCCCCAACGCCACGATCTTCTTGTACATCGTCGCCCGACCAATGCCGATCCGCTGCGCCGCCTCGGCTACCCTGCCGCCGCTTGCATGCAAAGCATCGGCGAGAAACTGCTTTTCAAACGATGCCATGGCCTCCGCGTACGGCACGACCTCGTCTTCGGGCGATGCCCTCGGCGGTTCCGGCTCCGGCGCGACACTTTCCGCGCCCATGAACGACCCCAGCGCGCGGGCATCGATATGCTCGCTGTCCGACAACATCACCGCCCGCTCCAGCGCGTTGCGCAATTCGCGCACGTTGCCGGGCCATGAATACGCGCACAAGAGGCGCAGCGCATCGTCGTGAAGAACGAACTGGCCGGCGTGACGCGGGCGGGCATCGGCGGAAAGTTCTTCGAGCATCGCGTACACGAGCGCCTCGATATCCCCCACGCGCTGACGCAGCGGCGGCGCATGAATCGCCAACACGTTCAGCCGATAAAAAAGATCCGCGCGAAACCGGCCGCTCGCCACGAGCGCCGGCAAATCCGCCGACGTCGCCGCGATAATCCGCACATCCGCCCGCACGATGCGGTTCGATCCGAGCGGCTCGAACTCCTTCTCCTGCAACACGCGCAGCAATTTGCCCTGCAGTGCGAGCGGCATGTCGCCGATTTCATCGAGGAACAACGTGCCGCCATCGGCGAGTTCGAATTTGCCCACGCGCCCTTTCCGGTCCGCGCCCGTGTACGCGCCCGCCGCCGCGCCGAAAAACTCGACTTCGAGCAGGGTATCGGGGATAGCCGCAACGTTCACCGATACCAGCGGCCGCGCCGAACGCGCCGACGCGCCATGAATGGCGTGCGCGAGCAATTCCTTGCCGGTGCCCGTCTCGCCCGACAGCAACACGGGCGAATCGACCTGCGCGGCGCGCCGGGCCTGACGTTTGACATCGAGGCTCGCTGTGCTCGTGCCGACAAAACTCGCGAACGTATATTTAGCGCGCCGCGCCTGGGCGAGCGATTGCCGCGTCGCGATCAACTCCTGCTGCACGCGCGAATAATGCGAAAACAGGGGCGTAAGCGCCTTCATTTCATCGAAAAGCGCAAAGCCGATCGCGCCGACCGTTTCGTCGAAATCGTCCTTCAGCGGCAGGCGCGTGACGACCAGCGGTTCGCGATCCGTCTCCAGCAAATCGAGCAGGATTGGTTTTCCGGTCGTCACGACCTCGCGCATCAGGCTGTTCGGGATCACGGCTTCGCAATCGCGGCCGATGGCGTCTTCGGGGTCCGCAAACCCGAAACGCGCCGCGTAGCGCTTGTTGATCCAGACCACGCGCGCATCTTTATCGACGATAAACGTGCCTTCGCTGAAATTCTCGAAGGTCTTGAAAAGCGAATCCATCGCGCGGCGCAAAACGTCGCTGTAGTCGACGGGGACGTGCGTCCAGTCGTTGAGCATCGGTGTCTCGTGGGGGTTTCTCGATATCGAGACAGGGTATCTCGAAACGTGGAAACTCAGCAAGGCATTACACTACCGACCGTTCGGCTGATTTCCTGCACGAATTTCGAAAACCTTTCCGTAGCTTTTCGTCTCGATTCATGGATTTTTCTCATCTATGCGCCGTTTCGAACGCCAATTATTCCCGGAAAGCCTTGATCAGCGGCGTTTGGCACAGATGCTGCATTAATGGCGCGCCCTTCCCGGACCGTCAACGGCGCGCCGGGCAATACAACAAGTAACGGAGACTCAATGTCGTTCATCATCGTCCTCGCCGCGCTGGCGTTTCTCATGCTGGCCGCGTATCGCGGATACAGCGTGATCCTGGTGGCGCCGCTCGCCGCCCTCGCCGCCGTCCTGCTGACCGAACCCGCCGCCGTTGCACCGGTGTTTTCGGGCATCTTCATGGAGAAGATGGTCGGTTTCGTGAAGCTGTATTTCCCTGTGTTCCTGCTCGGCGCCGTGTTCGGCAAAGTCGTCGAACTGTCGGGATTTTCGGAATCGATCGTGGCCGCCGCCATTCGATACATCGGCAAGACGCGCGTGAATGCGGTGATCGTCGCAGTGTGCGCGTTGCTCACCTATGGTGGCGTATCGCTGTTCGTGGTCGTGTTCGCGGTGTATCCGTTTGCGGCTGAAATGTATCGGCAAAGCAATATCCCGAAGCGTTTGATGCCCGGCGCAATCGCGCTCGGCGCATTCTCGTTCACGATGGATTCCCTGCCCGGCACGCCGCAGATCCAAAACATCATCCCCACGACATTCTTCAAGACCACGGGCTGGGCCGCGCCGATCCTCGGCACAGTGGGTTCGCTGTTCATCATCGTGGTCGGGCTGACTTTTCTGGAGTGGCGCCGCCGCTCGGTGATGGCGACCGGCGAGGGTTATGGCACGTCGCTTGTCAATGAGCCGGATCGCGTGGAAAACGCGCAGTTGCCCAATCCGCTGCTCGCGGTTGCGCCGCTCGTGCTTGTCGGCGTTGCGAACTTCGCACTGACGAAGCTGATCCCCGTCTGGTATGGCGCGAGTTATTCCGTCGCGCCTGACGTGTTGCCTGGCGTTCATGCCGCCGTCGTCACGCCGATCAAATCGGTGGTCGCGATCTGGGCCGTAGAAGGCGCGTTGTTGCTCGGTATTTTGCTGGTCGTGTTGACGGCGTTCGGGCGCGTGCGCGAACGCTTTGCCGTGGGTACGAAAGCGGCCGTCGGCGGTGCGTTGCTCGCCGCGATGAACACTGCGTCCGAATATGGTTTCGGTGGCGTGATCGCAGCGTTGCCAGGGTTTATCGTGGTCAGCGATGCGTTGAAAAGCATCCCGAATCCGCTGGTGAACGCGGCCGTTTCCGTGAGCTCGCTGGCCGGGATTACCGGATCGGCATCGGGCGGTATGAGCATTGCGCTCGCCGCGATGTCGGATACGTTTATCAAGGGTGCGGAAGCGGCGCATATTCCGCTCGACGTGCTGCATCGCGTGGTCGCCATGGCCAGCGGCGGCATGGACACGTTGCCGCATAACGGCGCGGTGATCACGTTACTCGCTGTGACGGGATTGACACACCGCGAGTCGTATCGCGATATTTTCGCCGTGACGATCATCAAGACGCTGGCGGTGTTTTTCGTGATCGCCGTGTACTACACGACCGGGCTGGTTTAACCCCCGGCGCAACATCTGGCAAACTTGGCAACGGCTATCTGGCTGTTGCCATCGACCATCCCTTTCCAAGGACCCGCCTCATGACTTCATCCGCAGCAACTCCGCTCGCCGGCAAGACCGCGCTCGTCACCGGATCGACAAGCGGTATTGGCCTCGGGATCGCCAACGCGCTCGCGCAAGCCGGCGCGAATATCGTGCTGAATGGTTTCGGCGATGCCACCGTGATCCAGAACGCCAAGTCGCAGATCGAAAAGCATGGCGTAAAGGCCGTGCATCACGGCGCGGACATGTCGAAGGCGACCGAGATCGAAGCGATGATTGCGTTCGCTATCGAGCAATTCGGCGCTGTGGATGTGCTCGTGAACAACGCGGGCATCCAGCATGTTGCGACCATCGATACCTTCCCGGTCGAGAAGTGGGACGCGATCATCGCGATCAACCTGACGTCGGCGTTCCACACCATGCGCGTCGCGTTGCCGAAAATGCGCGATAACGGCTGGGGCCGCGTGATCAATATTGCGTCGGCGCATGGGCTGGTTGGCTCGGCGGGGAAATCGGCGTATGTGGCGGCGAAGCACGGCATTGTCGGTTTGACGAAGGTGGCGGCGCTCGAAAACGCGCGCACCGGTGTGACGGTCAACGCGATCTGCCCGGGTTTCGTGCTGACGCCGCTGGTGCAAAAGCAGATCGACGATATCGCCGCGAAGGAAAACATTTCAGCGGACGCGGCGCGCTCGAAATTGCTCGGCGAGAAACAGCCGTCGGAGCAATTCGTGACGCCGGAACAGATTGGCAAGCTGGCGGTGTTCCTGTGCTCGGAAGCCGCCGATGAAATGCGCGGTTCCGCGCTTCAGATCGACGGCGGCTGGACTTCTCAGTAAGCGTGCTGCCTGTCACGTCAGTTGGTAATATCGGGGTTCCCAGAACGGAGACTCCGATGACTGCTGAACACAATCGAACAGAAGAAGCGCAGGCGATGGAGCGCATCGTGAACGCCACGCGCCAGGTGCAGGCGGCGTTCACGGCTTTACAAGGTCAATTCCCGCCGAACGGTGACGGGCGCCCGTCCCAGATCGCATTGCAGACTTTCGATGCCGCGTTGCAGGAACTCGAAGAAGCGCAAGGCGCCTTCGACACCATGCTGAACGATCTCTTCGACGGAAATCGTTGAGCCCTATTTAGGCGCCCCGAAGCACTGGAACAGCTGCCGGCACCTTCGCTGAATCCGCGGCGGGCTCGCGTTCTTCGGGGTTCAGGCCTTCCCACGAGACGCCATCGGTGGACTGGCGCCGCGCTGCGGCTACGCACGCCTCGACCAGTTCCTTGAACGACGTCGCCGCCGATGTCTTCCTGATCACCGCCTCGCCCTCCAGTGCGCTGTCCGGCACGACCAGACCCACGATCAGATCCGCCGCCCCCGCCCGTTGATGCAAACGGCGCAACAGATTGCGCAAATAGGGCGGTGATTCGGCGGCATCGAACGAAATCACGCAGATCAGCGATACCCCCGTCAGGTCCACTTCGTCGAAACGCGTGCGCGAGAACCGCTCGTACGGCGCGAGATCGGCGCCCAATCCGTGCTTGCGAAAAAGTTGCACGGCGATGGCCGCTGCCAGGTCGTCCAGCACGCCACGGCCTGCGATACACAGCACCGACGAGGTATGCCCTTCCTTGGCGGCATCGAAGTGAGGCGGCGGCGCTTCATGCACGATGCCCGCCTCGCGATCCGACATTTCCAGGCTCGCGGGCGGTTCTTCCTCGGGACGCGTGGCCATCACCACATCCTCGACTTCCTCCAGCCCTTCGATAATGTCCATCGCCGATTCGTTGATGCGCTTCAACTGATCCGCCGTCACCACGCCGCGCAGCACGTCCTGATGCGCGATCCGCAAGCCTTCGAGCGCGACCTCGTCGTAATACGCGCTGAGCGAGCGCTCCTTGAGAAGCGATTCGGCCTGTACAAGCGCTTCGTCAGGATCGTTGGCGAGCAAACGCTGATAAAAATTCTCGGCCGGGGTCAAGGCTGGACGGTCGCCGAAAAGCACATCGAGAAATTCCAGCCGATCCACGTGTCGTCCGAGAATCACGAGGCACAAGGTCAGCGGCGTCGATAAAACCAGTCCGATCGGCCCCCAGATCCAGCTCCAGAAAACCGCCGCGACGATCACGGCGAACGGCGAAAGACCCGTGCTGTGCCCGTAAAGCATCGGTTCGACGATCTGACCCGCGACGACATCGGTGACGCCGAAGAGGACAATCGTCCAGATCATCATCGACCATCCGGGGCCTACGGCCGCCGCGAACACAACGGCGAGCAATGCTGCGATCCACGTTCCGACATACGGCACGAAGCGCAACAATCCGGTCAGCACGCCGAACAGCAATGCGCCCGGCACGCCGATGATCGCAAGCCCGATCGAGACTACGATGCCAACGCCCATGTTGATGCCGAGCTGCGCGAGAAAATAGCGCGACAAGCGGCGCGCGGCTTCGTCCATGGCGGTTGTTGCGCGGTGCAGGTCGCGCGATCCAAACAGCCGGATCAGCCGGTCACGCAAATCTTCTCGCTGCAACAGGATAAAAATCGCGACCACCAGAACAATGCCCGTGGTTTCCAGCGGGCTGATGATCGGCGACAAGAACCGCTGCGCAAGCTCCACCGGCGACGGTGAAGGTTCATGGACTTCGACGGGCATGGGTGCATCGATAGGAGACGCCGTCTGGTTTTCCTGGCTCTTGCGGATTTCCTCCTGCCGGTTCGGCGAGATTCGCTTCAGCGCGGTGGCCGCCTTACCCAAAAACGCATCGGCACGGCCGACCGTCTTTTCCTGCACGGCATCGATTTTCCGTTCGACGGCAACCTGGTATCGCGGCAGATCGCCGGCGAGTTGCGCCACTTGCGCACCGATCAACGCCCCGACCGCCGTCAGCACGGACAACGCAACCAGCACCGCCAGAATCACCGATGGCACTTGCCCGAGTTTCAAGCGCCGCAATAAATCGACGAAAGGCGCCACCAGAAAGCTGAGCAAAACGGCAAGGATGATCGGGATCAATACCGCGCGCCCAAAGTACAACGCGCAGATCACCACCACGCCGGTCACGATTGAAACCAGCGCCCGCATACCCGGCGCCTCAGGCGGCAAAACCTTCGACGCGGGCCGGCGCGGGACGGGATTTGGTGTCATGACATCGTTCTCGTATGGGGCTTTAGCGGGGTTCATGATGCGGTCGCACCAGCGATCGATCAAGGATTGCCAGCGGAGCGTTGCGTCGGTTTGTAGGGTTCTAATCCGCGAGCCGGTGTCCGGCGGTCTCGCGAAACGCATGCGCCCGCTACGTATGAGCAAAGGCCATGCCATTTCGGACGGTTATTCTGAGGTGAGGGAATACAGGAGCGGGTTAGCCTGCCATCGTGACCATGCGGCGAATACGGCTTGCCATCGATTCAAGCGTGAAGGGCTTGGTGATCATCTCCATGCCGGTATCGAGGAAACCATTGGCGCGCGTCGCCGATTCGGCGTAACCCGTCATGAACAGGACCCGCAGCGCGGGACGGGTTGCGCGGGCGGCATCGGCGAGCTGGCGGCCGTTCAGGCCCGGAAGACCGACATCGCTGACCAGCAAGTCGATACGCGCACGGGAATTGAGTATTGCCAGCCCGGACGGGCCGTCGATGGCCTCGAGCACCTCGTAATCGAGATCACGCAAGATCTCGCAGACCAGTTCCCGCACCGACGCGTCGTCCTCGACCACCAGGATCACATGCCGCCCGGCCGCGCGGTGCGCTTCCGTGAGTTCCGTCGTCACCTCGGTCTTGCTTGCGCCGCCGGTGAACCGCGGCAGATAGAGCCGGATGGTCGTGCCGGCATCGGGCGCGCTTTCGATGGTCGCGATTCCGCCTGATTGCTTGGCAAACCCGTATGCCATCGATAAACCCAGCCCCGTGCCCTGCCCGAGCGGTTTGGTTGTGTAGAACGGATCGAAGGCGCGCGCCTTGACGTCGTCGGGCATGCCGGCTCCCGTATCCGACGCCGATACCACCACGTACTGGCCCGGCGTCACATCGGGGTGGGAGGCGGCGAACTCCGGCCCCAGCTCCACGTTGTCCGTTTCGAGCGTCAGACGGCCGCCTTCAGGCATTGCGTCGCGCGCGTTGATCGCGAAATTCAGCACGGCGTTTTCAAGCTGATTGGCGTCGCAGCGTGTCAGCCACAGCCTTGGGTTGGGAATCACGCGCGTGTCGATTGCCTCGCCCATCGTGCGCTTTAAAAGGTCGTCGATGGAATGCAGCAAATCATCCGCGTTCACCGGCTTCGGGTCGAGCGGCTGACGGAGCGAAAACGCCAGCAGCCGATGCGTCAGCGACGCAGCACGGTTCGCGGCGCCGGTCGCCATCGTGATGAAGCGGTCGATGTCGTCCGTCCGGCCGAGCTGGGTGTATCGGCGGATCAGCTCGAGCGGGCCCGTGATGCCCTGCAAAAGGTTGTTGAAATCATGCGCGATACCCCCGGTTAATTGCCCGAGCGCCTCCATTTTCTGCGCCTGACGCAAGGCTTCTTCGGTTTGCTGCAGCGCGCGCTGGGTTTCCTTTTCGCTGGTGACATCGCGGCCGTTGCCGTAAAGCGTATCGCCTTCAGGCGCGGCGACCCACGATACCCATCGGTACGATCCATCCTTGTGACGATTGCGGTTTTCGAAGCGCACGAGCCCCGCACGGGCGACCGATTGCAACGCGGTTTCGGTGGCTTCCACGTCGTCGGGATGCACGATTTCCGCGAACGACTTGCCGATCAGCTCGTCCTCGCGGAAACCCAGGATCTCGGTCCACGCAGGATTGACCGCGCGCAGCACGCCCGAACTGGTCGCCACAATGAACAGGTCGCGTGAATTGCGCCAGATACTGTTGCGCTCGCGGGTACGGGCATCGACTTCGGCGGCGAGCGAATCGTTCAGGCGGCGCAATTGCGTTTCACTCACGCGCAGGCGTTCTTCGAAGCGTTTGTGCCCCGTGATGTCGTAGGTCACGCCGAGAAAACGCATCCCGCCGCTGCTGTCGGCGATGGCTTCCCCGCGGCGCGCCATCCAGCGTTCTTCGCCGTTGTCGGCGCGGCGAATGCGATATTCGAGATAATCCAGCGCGCCCGTGTGCATCTCCTGATGCGCCGCGAGAACACGGCCGCGGTCATCGGGATGGACGAGGTCCAGTAGAACGTCGAGGTGGGTTTCGTGACGCGGCGTCAAACCCCATTGCCAGCAAAGTTCCTCCGATACCGCCATGCGCCCGCTATCCGGAAACAGCTCGAAAGTGCCAATTCCGCCCGCTTGCTGCGCAATGCGCAGCCGCTCTTCGCTTTCCCGCAGCGCGCGGTCGCCGGCGTGCCGCTCGATTGCCAGCGCCGTTACGCTCGCCACCTGGGCGATATCGTCCAGTTCCTCGGGCGACGGCTTCTTGGGCATCGAATAGTAATTGGCGAACGTGCCGAGCACGCGGCCATCCGCGGCGCAGATGGGCATGGACCAGCACGCGCGCAATTCGAACTTCCGGGCTATATCGCGAAAAGCGGCCCAGACCGGGTCTGTGTCAATGTCTTCGACGATCACCGGTTCGCCACGAAACGCCGCCGCTCCGCACGAACCCATCAAAGGCCCGGTTTCGAGGCCATCCACAATGCGGTTGTATTCCTCGGGCAAACTCGGCGCGGCGCCGTGAACGAGGCGTTTGCCGGAGGCATCGACGAGCAGCACGGAGGCGCGCATGGGCTGCTCCGAGCGGTTTTCCACCCGATGAATCACGTGTTCGAGCACCTCGGCGAGCGGCATGCCGGACACGACGCGTCCCAAAACGGCGCGCTCGAATTCAAGTTGGCTCAGTGTCGAGAACAAGTGAGGTTTTTGCATGGTCCAAAGCAAAAGCCGATGGGTCGCGCACGGCGTCACGTAGGGTGTTACTGCACGATGCCACGGAATGTTCCAAATCTTAGCACTTGAGTCCGGCGCACCACGGATCGGGTTCCCCGATGAACAATTTGTGTACATCCGCGCTGCGTCGGCTATTGGCCTGATCGGGATTATGTTTTTGGCATTCGGGCATGCATCGTGCGAGATTTCATGCATTCAGCATCTCGCAGCTTCACTACGAATGTAATTACGGATTCCATTGGATTGATATGGCAGTTGATTCGCCCTGCATCAGCATTTGCAAGTTCGACAGCAAGACCGGCCTGTGCATCGGCTGCTTGCGCACGAAGGACGAGTGCAAGAAGTGGAAGAAGCTGAAGAACAAGGCCCGGACGAAAATTATCGATGAACGGCCCAAGCGCGAAGAAAAACTAAAGAAAGCGCGCAAATAAGGCCGCACCTTTTCTCAAGCTGATTTACCCATAAGAACGCGCGCCGGCTTAACGCGAATCTAATAAATCACGGACACGAAAACCCAACGAAAGGGAGTTCAGTCATGGTTGATCACGTTAAGTTGAACCGCTTTTTGGCAGTATCGGCGACGGTGCTCGTTACTTCATTGGCTGCGTCTGCGGCCTTGGCTCAAACCCCGGGCATGAACCACGGTCAGAGTCCAAACGACGACATGAGTGCGCCGGCGAACAATCCCCGCCTGATGCCGAACGCACCGCTAGGCAGCGAATATCCCAGCCATGGCAACGCGCAGGCCGGTGAGATGAACCTCAATCCGACCGATCCACGCGCGCAACTGGTCAACGGGCTGCCAAACAATACGCAAAGCGGCGGTTACGGCTCACCGCTCGCGGGAAACAAGGCCAATGTGCCGCAAGGCAATTGAGCGCACGTATGTCAGGCGGCGGACCGGGTTATTGAAGTCCGCTCGTGCGCTGGATTGCTTGCGGTGGTTGCCCGAACGCGCGTAAAAACGCGCGGCGCATGCGTTCGCGGTCTCCAAACCCCGTTTCGCGCGCGATCACTTCAATTGGATGCCGCCCGGATTCCATCATCACGCGGGCGGCTTCCACGCGCAGGTGCTCCACTGCCTTCGCCGGCGATTGTCCGGTTTCCTCGCGGAACAAGCGACTAAACTGGCGCGGGCTGAGACTGGCCGCGCCCGCCAGTTCTTCCACGGACAACTCTGCGCTGAGATTTTCCTTTGCGTAGGCAAGCGCGTTTTGCACGCGATCCGACCGGGCATCGAGTTCGAGCAGCGCAGAAAATTGCGACTGACCGCCGGCACGCCGGTGATACACAACGAGCTTGCGCGCGACATTCCGGGCGTTTGCAATGCCCATGTCGTTTTCCACGAGCGCCAGCGCCAGATCGATTCCCGCCGTCATGCCCGCCGATGTCCAGATGTGCCCATCGTTGATAAAGATGCGGTCTTCTTCCATCTTGACCAGCGGATAAGCCCGCTGAAAAGCCCGGGCGAAGTGCCAGTGCGTGGTGGCGCGGCGTCCGTCGAGCAACCCCGCTGCCGCCAGAATGAACGCACCCGTACACACCGCCGCGACCCGGCGCGAGCGCACCGACGCGTCACGCAAATACTCGAGCATGCCCTCGGATTGCGGCGCGCACTCGTTGTCGCCGATCACGATGACCGTGTCGAACGCGCGCGAGTTCATTGGCACGGTGTCGATACCGAATCCCTGCGACGACTTCACTATCCCGCCATGCTCTGACACGAGCACGAGTTCATAAAGCGGCTCGTCGACCAAGGTATTGGCATGCTCGAATACCGTCGATACCGCCAGGCCCAGCGACTGGAAGTTTGGATAAATGATCAACCCGACACTTTGCATGGCGCGCTCCGGCAAGCTGGAAAACCGATGGCATAAAAGGTGGCAACTACGTCATTGATGCCATCATCGCACACTTCTACTATCTGGTCACACACCGGAGAATGGAAATGACCACATCAAGCAAAGGTACTGCAGTAGTGACGGGCGCATCGGCGGGAATCGGCGCGAAATACGTGCAACACCTCGCCGAGCGCGGCTACGACATCATCATGGTCGCACGCAACCGCGAACGCATGACCGCGCTGGCGAATCGCCTGGCGGCAGAGACGGACCGCAAGTTCGAGATCGTGGAAGCAGACCTGAGCGCCGCGGCGGACGTCCGCCGCGTAGCCGACATCCTGCGCACGAACGCCAGCATCACCATGCTCGTGAACAACGCCGGCGTGGGCGCCGTCACGCCGCTGCTCGATTCGAACGCGGACACGATGGAATCGATGATCGACATCAACATCACCGCCCTCACCCGCCTGACGATGGCCGTCGCGCCCGCGTTCGTGGCGCGCGGAGCCGGCACGATCGTGAACATTGCATCGATTGTTGCGATTGCGCCGGAGATGCTCAACGGCGTGTATGGCGGCACGAAGGCATTCGTGCTGGCCTATTCGCAGTCGTTGCGCCACGAACTCGCCGGCAAGGGCGTGCGCGTGCAGGCCGTGCTTCCCGGCGCGACCAGCACGGAATTCTGGGAACTCGCGGGTACATCGGTGGACGCGCTGCCTTCGGGCATCACTATGACCGCCGACAACCTCGTCAAGAGCGCCCTCGCCGGTCTGGACCAGGGTGAATTCGTGACGATCCCGTCGCTGCCCGATGCCGCCGACTGGCAAACCTACGACGACGCACGCAACGCAATGACGCCGAACCTCTCGCGTGAAAAGCCGGCCGCGCGTTATGGGATTACTGCCTGAAATCAGGAATGCTCGAGCACGTTGACGAGCTGGCCGAACGGGTCGCGCACGTAGAAACGCCGGACGCCCCAGGGTTCGTCGGCGGGACCGTATTCAATCGGAAAACCCGCCGCTTTCATGCGTTCGTGGGCGGCGTCGAGATCGTCGACTTCTATCGATAAATCCGGTACCGCCGTGCCCGATCCGCCTTCGGACGCCACGCTGAGCTGCACGCTCATCGTGGCGGATGTTCCGTAAGTCTGGATCCAGCCATGATCCATCAGCAGGTCGAGCCCAAGTGCATCCTGATAAAACGGCTTCGCGCGCGCGACGTCCTGCGTCGAAATGTTCGCGACGATTCTTCTGACCTGCATGCGTCTCCTCCTTCCAGGCGTCAGTCGTCCGGTGTCTTGTAGGGCAAGGGAATCTTGGAAGGCGTAGTCGTGGTGTTGTCGATAACCTGATCCACGTCCGCCGTTTTACCGAGCTCGGACAGGAACTTCGCGGTGTCGAATTCCTTCGATACACAACCCTGCACGTAAATAAACCGCCGCTGCAGCGTAATCCATAACGTCGAGTTTTCACGCCAGTGCAAGGCTGCGTTGATTGTGTTGAGACGCCGCTGCACGGCTTCGGCAATTTCGGCATCGTATAGATACGCATTCGACAAACGGCATCGCCCCTCCACCCAACAACTATTGCCGCGTTCGATGCGGTAATGCGCGTCGTCAAGCCATTCCTGATCGGTTTGCAACGGACCCAACGGCGTCGGGCAATGCGCGATGGCCGTCGATATCTGGAAGAACGGATCGTTGCCATGGTTCGTGCGCGGGCCCGCTGCAGTCGCCGTATGGCTGGCGATTGTCAGCAAGGCGCAGCAAGTGACGGAGCGAATGAGCGGGTTCATTGGTGCTGGAACTTCAAACAAGCGGTTCGCGCGGTCCGGGCCATTCGTCGCGCGGAGCCGCCGATACCACGGACATGCACGCGCCCGCTGTCACGCGAACCGGCACGGTCTTCGGATCAAAGTCATCCAGGCAACGGACGTTGACGCCGAAATGATCGGGCGCAGCGCGTTTCCGATGAAACGTATAAATCCCGCAGCGCGAGCAGAAATAATGCTTCGCGCGTTGCGTGTTCCATTGGTAAAGCGTGAGGAAGGCCTCGCCCTCCGTGATCGATAACTGGCTTTCATGCACCTTCGTCATCAGCGCGTTTTTCTTCACGCACAAGGAGCAATCGCAGGTGGTCAATTCCTGGATCTCGGCATCGACCAGGAATTTCACTGCGCCGCAATGACAGCTTCCTGCATGGCCCGACATGTGAATTTGCTCCATGTTGTTGATCGCCGCGCAAGGACGGCCGGTTCAAGCACGCCTCAGATTACACGCATAGAATCGATCACGTTTTCGATTCCGGATATCAACCTCAAGGTGCTCTCATGACGCGTAAAAGTGCGATCGTAATTGGCGTAGGCGCGGAACTCGGCTTGGGCGCCGCGCTCTGCAAGCTGATTGCGCGGCAAAATTATCACGTGTTTGTCGCAGGCCGCTCGCCCGAGAAACTCGACATCGTTGCACGCGCGATCACGGCGAACGGACATCACGCAGAGTCAATCGTAACCGATGCAACGTCGGAGCAGGACGTCCTCAATCTCTTCGACAAAGCCATGACTCCGCGCGATGGAATCGAACCGCCGTCGCTTGTCATCTATAACGTCGGCAACAACCGGCGCGTCGATTTTCGCGAGTTGACACTGGACGAATTTGAAAGCTTCGTGCGCACGGGACCTGTCGGAGGATTTCTCGTGGGGCGGGAAGCTGCGCGCAGGCTCGTCCCGCTGGGACGCGGCACGGTGATCTTCACGGGCGCATCGGCGAGCCTTCGCGGCAAGCCCGGATTCGCTCATTTCTCGGCATCGAAGGCGGGTGTGCGCATGATTGCCCAAAGCATGGCGCGCGAATTCGGGCCGCTAGGGTTGCACGTTGCGCATGTGGTCGTGGACGGGGGTATCGATGGTGAAAGGCTAAGGACTTCACGTCCAGAAGCGGTTGCCGAGCGTGGCGAGAACGGCCTGCTCAACGTCGATGCGATCGCCGAAACGTTTTGGGCCATCCACGCGCAGCACCCGTCGGCATGGACGCAAGAAATCGATTTGCGTCCGTTCAAGGAACCGTTCTAGTTTGCAGCGCTGACCGCCATGTGTCTTTGCGGTCAGCTCCCGAATAAGCTCACTTTGCAGCCGGTTGCACCAGGTTATTTCAGCAGCAAGCGCGTCCGGATGAAGCCGGGCTCTTTTGCGAGCGCCTGAATCAGCTCTTTCGGTGGCGCGCGGTCCAGATCAGTGACCACATATCCTGTTTCGCCCTGCGTTTGCAGATGTTGCGCGACGATATTGGCGCCCTCCGCTGCAAGCTTGGTGTTGAGCGTAGCCAACGCGCCGGGTGCGTTACCGTGGACGTTGAGCAGGCGCGCGGGGGCGTCGAGCGGTCCCGGGTTTACATGCGGGAAGTTGACGGCGCCGACCGTATCGCCCGTGCTCAAGAATGAAATCAGCTTGGTCGCAACCTCGGTGCCGATATTCTCCTGCGCCTCCTCTGTGCTGCCGCCAACGTGTGGCGTGAGGATCACGTTCGGCAAACCTTGAAGCACGCTTTTGAATTCGTCGGCATTGGTTTTCGGCTCTTCCGGAAATACGTCGATAGCCGCACCGCCCAAGCGCTTCGCTTTCAACGCTTGCGCGAGCGCTTCGATATCCACGACAGAACCCCGCGACGCATTGATCAGGATTGCACCGGGCTTGAAGCAGGCAAGTGTCTCTGCATCGATCATGAAATTGGTCTGAGCGGTCGCCGGCACGTGAAGCGTGACGACATCGGCCTGGGATACGGCGTCCGAAAGTGATTGCGATGCACGCGCCGATCCCAGCGACAAACGCGCTTGCACATCGTAATAAACCACGCGCATTCCCATGGCTTCGGCAAGCACGCCGACCTGCGAACCGATGTTCCCATAGCCCACGATCGCAATCGTCTTGCCGCGGGTTTCGAACGATCCGTTCGCGCCCTTCGCCCATTTGCCGGCATGCGCCTGAACGCTTTTCTCCGGCACGCGACGCAACAGCAAGATGGCTTCGGCGATCACCAGTTCCGCCACCGAACGCGTGTTCGAAAACGGCGCGTTGAATACCGGAATGCCCGCGCGCGCGGCGGCATTCAGGTCGACCTGCGACGTCCCGATGCAAAAGCAGCCGATCGCAAGCAGATGACGCGCGGCTTCGATTTCATCGCGCTTGAGATGCGTCGCCGAACGAATGCCGACGAGATTGTGAGCTTGAAGCGCACTCAGCAGTTCGCTTCCTGCAAGCGCGCCTGCGCGTCGCTCGACCTCGAGCTTTGCCTCGCTGAAACGGGCGACTGCGGTGTCGTGGATATTTTCGAGTAGGAGAACAGAGGTCATTGAACGCTTTCGAGCCGGTGACCTGGGCGTTTTACGCCCAGCAAGTTGCAGAAGTAAGTCCGGCCTGTGGTTGAACGGCGCCGGACAAGTTGGCGCTACGCAAACGCCATCCGTTCGATGTTACCGCTTGCAGCACTTGAACATTCGCCACCCTACTCGCGGCATGGCCTTTGCAAGTGAACGGTTTGTTTTTATTTTGATCAATTGATTGTTTTCTCCTGAAAACAATCAATTCAAGCGCGGCGTCCCAACGTGGTCACGTCCCGCACTAAACTGGGTTCTCACGCCACCAAGAGAATCGACATGCCGTTACTCAAATTCGACCTGATCGAGGGCCGCGATGAGCAGGAAATCACGGCCTTGCTCGATGCCGCCCATCGCGCCGTACTTGCCGCATTCAAGGTGCCTCAGCGAGACCGTTACCAGATCGTGACCGAGCACAAGCCTTATCACTTCATGATTCAGGACACGGGATTGAATATCGAGCGCACGCGCAGTCTCGTGGTCCTGACCGTTGTGACGAGTCCGCGCAGCACCGAGTCGAAGCAAGCGTTTTATGCGGAACTGACTCGGGAGTTGGAAGAGAGTTGTGGTATCGCGCCAAGCGATGTGATTGTGTCTATTGTCGGGAATACGACGGCCGACTGGAGCTTTGGAAACGGCGTTGCGCAGTACGTCACCGGCGAATTGTGAAGCCGCGCGGTATGCTACTGGAGTAGGTTTCTACAGAACCGCCCTAGAGTCCATCCCGATGAATTCCATTGCCATACGCGCATCGCGTACTTACGCAATGCCTGAGCGCAGCGACCGGCTCGACTTCTACATTCGCGACCAAACCCTGCGCTCCGCCATCACGGAACCGCACAAGCACGACTATTTTCAGATCCAGATCAATCTGGGCGGCGATACGCAACAGCATATCGGCGACGCAACCCGCCCGTTTCCAACCGGAGCCATCGCCTTCATTGCGCCGCATCGCGCCCACATGATTCCGCATCCGGCGCAATCGCGGTTCATCGTGATCAACTTCGCGCTGGATTTCCTGGGACTCGATCTGGATGCTTACGATGGCCGGATCGACCTGAACAACGTTCCCGTTGCGAGGTTTCCCGAGCTGGCGCCATTTCGTTTTCAAGGCGAGCTGGACTTCAGGCTCGCGCCGGCAGATCTTGCCGAGGTGGAACGCGTTGCGCGCGTCATGATGGGCATCGACAGCGCGCGAGGTTTTGGCGCCGTCAGCCGATTGCGCGGATACCTGCTGCAGTTGATCGGGCTCGTTTGTGCACAATACGCGGACCCGCTGCTGCAACTCGCGGCGCTCAACGAACGGGCAGTCAACCGGCGCGATTCCGTCAGCAAGGTGATGCGCCATGTACTCAAGAACCTGAACGACGACGCGCTGTCCCTGCAATCGACCGCGGACGCAGCCGCGCTGACGCCGGGTTACGTTGCCCGTTTGATGAAGAAGGAGACGGGACGTAGCTTCGTGCAATGGGTCACGGACCAGCGGATCAGCCGCGCAAAGGCCCTGCTCGCCGACGATACACGCCGGGTCAAGGACATCGCTTTTCTGGTCGGTTTTCGCGATGAAGCCTACTTTACGCGGCGCTTTCGCCAGGCGGAAGGATCATCGCCAACGGAATTCCGCACGGCGCAATTCAAGGGGCCGGCAGGCCACGTCAAGGCCGTTTAGTCCAAGACGCGGGTCGGTTTTGTCCTGCCATCAGGGCTGCTCGAAGCATATTGTTCATGGGTGATGCAGCGGATCTGCACCAACATCCTCAACTTTTCGAGTACCCGATATGGCCGAATACATCTTTGCTCCTTCGCCGGTTACAGCGGTTCCCATCGCCGGATCGACGGCTTCATTTCCAGTGCGCCGCGTGTTCTGCGTTGGACGCAACTACGCCGATCATGCGCGTGAAATGGGCGCGAATCCGGATCGCGAACCGCCGTTCTTCTTCACCAAACCCGCCGATGCAGTCGTGCCCGCAGCAGGAACGCTCGCCTATCCGATGCTGACCGAAGACCTGCATCACGAGATCGAAATGGTGATTGCCATCGGCAAAGAGGGAAGCCGGATCGATCCAAAAAATGCGCTTGATTACGTGCTGGGCTACAGCGTCGGTGTGGACCTCACGCGTCGCGACCTGCAGGCGATCGCCAAGAAGATGAGCCGGCCGTGGGACTGGGCCAAAGGCTTCGATGAATCAGCGCCCGTCACACCCATTCACCTCGCGGAAAAAATCGGCCATCCGGGCACCGGCAAGATCTGGTTATCGGTGAATGGCGAAACGAAGCAAACAGGCGATCTCGCCGATATGATCTGGCCGGTCGCGGACATCATCAGCCACGTGTCACACGCGGTGGTGATCAAACCCGGCGATCTGATTTTCAGTGGTACACCTGCGGGCGTCGGCGCGTTGAAGCGCGGCGACAAGGTCACGGGCGGCGTTGAAGGCGTGGCGGAATTTCAATTCGAGATCGGCAAAGCGTAGGCGCGGTTTCAGGGTTGTCAGTTATGCGGTCGCTTGCGTGGATGTGTATAACGTCAACACGTAACTCAATCATCGCGAGCGACCATGAGCAATCCCATTCCGCCCGGCGAACAAGGGCGTGACAAGCGTCATCACCTGCGTTTTCATCTGCCATACATGCATCTTTCATCGGTGTTCGGCGATGACTGGTTTGCGCTCAAAGCCGAGCGCTTCGCACGGTTCTTCGGCACGCCGACGTTCCTGATCGGGCAGACGCTTATCGTCGCATGCTGGATCGGCATGAATGTCGTGGGCCTGACAAAATTCGATGTCTATCCGTTCATCTTGCTCAATCTCGCATTCAGCCTTCAGGCTGCCTACGCCGCGCCGCTGATTTTGCTGGCGCAAACGCGGCAAGCCGATCGCGACAAGGTGAACGCGGACGCCGATGCCCGTCATCGTGAAGCTCTCGCCGCAGCAAACGAAGAACGCCAGGCGCAGGCCGCGAAACAAGCGGATCAACTGGTCGCGTTGCTCGAGCAAAACACGCAACTCACCGAGATCACACGACAAATGAGTGAACGCATTGAAGCGTTGACGCTCGAGGTGCATGGTCAGTTGGCTCAGGTAAAACTGAAGAGCTAAGATGCGCTACGTCTCCCGGAAAAGCTCACCGTTGCGAATCCGTGTTGCATAAGCGCTTTAAGCCGCGGAGATTCGCTTACCAAAACCGGACACGCAATTGAAAGCCAAGTGTGAATGGCAGATCGCTCGAGGGAATGGGCGGAATCAATATGATGTTCGCGCCAATGCGACCGTACTCGGCCATGATCAGAGGCGCGGCGACGGGGCCGACTTTGTGGTCGTGGCCGAATCCCCATTTCCCGTAATCGTATCCCGAGATAACGCCGCCCATTACCGCCAGCCGGACATAACCCCAGTGGGAAAACTCCGGCGCCCATACACCCCCGCCATAAAACGATGGCGCCGAGAGCGAATTCCGGAAATATCCGCCCGTCACGGCCCACTGTGGAGAGACCCAGCATTCAAGCCCGACGCCGGGGTTGAATTGATCGAAGTGTTTCTTGGGATGTACGTGGTAGGAGCCGATCATTGCGTCAGCCCAAAGGCCGTCGCTGCAAATTTCAGCTGCGGCGGAGCTGGAAGGTATGGCGAGTGCCGCCAGCACAAACAACGCCGTTGGAATTAAGGTTTTTCTCGCGATTACCGCTGACGTTTTCATTCGGCCCAAACCTGTACGTTTCGCCGCCGCCGGGTCAGCAGCCACGTTTTATCGATATGAAGTTCGAGCGAAACTGTACATGAACGTCATGTTTAATTGTGTGAATGCAGTGGGGGAGTTTCTGGACCACATATAAGAATTAGGGGATATTCGATTTCGATAAGTCGCAGCTTTTTTGTTGGTGTGTGGCTTCACGAAAAACTTGATGCGCATAAAGTTTTTGCTCACGCATCGGGCAAAAAGTAAGGCCGCGCCGACTTGCGTCGGACGCGGCCTTACCTGCAATCGAACTCCAGGTGAGCGAACAATCGCCAGCCTGTTTCGGGCCGACGAGATCAGTCTGCTCAGTGCTTCTTCAACGCATCCTTCACATTTTCGCGGGCATCGCCGGCGCCTTTCTGCACCTTACCAGCGGCTTGTTGAACATCGCCCTTGGCTTCCTGAGCGCGATCGCCGGTCACCTTGCCGACAACTTCATTGACCTTACCCTTTGCCTGCTTGACCACGCCGTCTTTCTGATCCTTGTTCATCTTCATCTCCTTTCGTATCAAAAGCGCGAATCCGATGTAATGAATTTCGCGGCGCCATGTCAGGAAATGTCCTGACCGTGAAAACAGGATCGCAAATCCCAGTTGCACCCAACAGCCGATCGCGTCTGATTCCCGCGTAGGCGGAATCGCACATACGCGACCGGCGTTCGGCGCGACGCTAAACGAAGATTGCGATAAGTACTGTATGTTTGTACAGTATCGAACCTGGTCGTTATCGCCGAGAGGGAGACAAAAATGGATATCGAAGAAGATCGCATCGACACGCCCGAATTTGCCCGCGTAGTGAAGGATTTGGAGCGCATCACGCGTGAGGTTGCTCATCGATATATCGTGCAGGGGGTGCCACTGACGTGGCGATTGCTGCTTGCGATCGAAGCCGAAGCGTTGGCGGATCTGGGATTTGCCGGTCGGCACGAGTCAGCGCTTCGAGCACTTTTCGCACGTCCGGACGACTTGAGCTTCCCGGAAACGGACGACCTTGTAGACTTTGGTACGTCTAACGCGCTGCCGCCCGTGTTTGCCTTTGCGGTCGACGCCTACGATCAGGCCGCACGCGCTGGGCATCCGGAACTGGCTGTCGCGGCTGTGCACTGAACGTCGCCTGGGTCCGAATCAATAACTAACGGATGAAATGCCGATGCAGCCTAACGCCGGAACCGACGACATTTTCGAACGCGAACGCGCCAGTTGGTACAACGATCCGTCAAGCGCGTTCGATGCCTGGATGGTCAACCAGGCATTCAAGGCATCGTCAGCAGACGTCTACCGTGCTCAGTGGGGTCTGTTTCTTGAATGGCTGAACGTCAAACGCGTCAATCTCAAGACCGTGGACAGGCTTGCCATCGAACAGTTTGTGACCCAGCTGGATATCCGGAAGCCGCAGCGCGTGCGCTATCTGCGCCTTATCGAGCGAGTGCTCGACCACGTCCGCAAAATCGAGCTTGCTTCCACGAACCCTGCGCGATTCATAGCGCAAGACGGCGAAGCACCTTGGCGTGAGGCCCGCGAGAACGAGCCGACCGGCTTTCTCGCAGACGACGAGCGCGCGGCGCTGATCGCTTATCTTTTTTCACCGATCGGGGATTTATCGGCTGGCCAACGCTGGCGTGAACGCCGGGACCGCGCGCTCGTCGGCGTTTTTCTCGGTGGAGGAGTAAAAACGGGCGAGGCCGCCGCTCTGACCGTTAGTAACTTTGACTGGAATCAGCCTTGGCTGACGGTCGAAGCCGCGAATCCCGCATTTAATCGGCAAACCCGGCTGGCGCCTTTTGCTGTCGCGTTGCTTGATCATTGGGTCAGCGAACGAAAAACTGCCAAATTGCCGGGTGAGCTGCTGTTTCCGTCTACCATTTCGGGGCGCCTCATGCACAAGGCGACAATGTTGCGCTCTATCGATGCAGTAACGTTGGCGGCCGGCATTGCGGAGTCAAGAACCGCCCGCGCCAGTCCGCAAACTTTGCGCAACACGTTTGCCGCCGAGCTGTTCGAAAGCGGAACAGCGCCTGAACGGGTCGGAGAGTGGCTGGGATTTCAGCAGGAAATTTCGGCGCACAGGTTGTATCGCGCGTGGGAACGGTGGATGGGTGAGGAAATACGGGAGCGTGATTTAGCGCATGCAAAGCATGACGCCACGTTTTCGGAAGATCGTTCAACCTGAAAAGCACCTCCCGAATAACCTCACCTTTCGGTTTGCTGGCTTGTATCGAATATTTCGGCGGTCTTGAAACACGCGACGGCCATGAGTCGTGAAACCGTGGCGCCGGACGTTCTTTCACAATCCGGGCAAGAGAGTTCGAACTCGTTGCCGTGCTGGGCAAGCTCGGGCTCGCCGACCGTGCAGGTCGGGCAGAACGATGGCAAGGCAACAAACGCATCGACATCTGTTCCCAAGTCCACAATTTCTTCGGTCGATAGCCGTCCTTCTTCAATCATCGCGCAGATCAATCGAGCAGCGCTCTTGTTCGTGCCGCCTTGTGCGCGCAGCGCATCCCGCTCCGACGCCAGTTCGTCTATTTCGTCGGATTTCTCGCGCAGCTGCAACTCCAGTCGATCCGCGCGTGCCTTGGCGGTGCTAAGTTGCTGAATAAAATCGAATTCCTTTTGGCTCGCCTGGCGTACGCCGGTCTGGTACGTCGCGGCAACACCGCGAAGCGAGTCTAGTTCTACCAGCATAGGTTTGACACGTCGCTCAGCTTCGCTTACCGCATCTTTGATCTGCTGCGCGTAGTGTTCGGTGTTGTGGCGCAACTCGGCGTTCAATGCGTCCAGCCGATCACGCAGCGCCGCATTCGCCGTTTGCTCAGCGTCAAGGCGCTTAGTCAAGCCAGCACTTTCGCCTTCCAAACGATGAATCAACGCATATAAACCACTTTGAGCATCCGAATCCTGGTCCTTCCGCGCGCGCACTTCTGCTTCCAAGGTGGAATTTCGTGCCAACGCGGCGTCAGCGCGCGCTTCGCTGCGTCGAAGAGACTCCTCGAGAGCGGCAAATCGAACCTCAGAGTCATGCAGACGGACAAGGGCGGCGTCGGCTTCTTCCTTCGCCGCGTTCCGTTCGGTCTCGAGCGATTGGGTCGCCAGGTGCCGTGCTTCCTGGAACAGTTGTCCAAGTAACTCACCGGCGCGCTCCTGCAAGACTTCGGGAATTGCGCCACCGTCGATACGAATGCGGGACGCGGACCTGATCCGAGCCCAGAACGCATCGATGTCTTTTGGAATATCGCTGGCACTGCCTGTTTGAGTCAGGTCCCTGACGGTCGCCATCGAAGGACGAATGCCGAAATCAAAGAAAAGTCGCTTGCATGCATGTTGTGACAGCTCCTGTCTTCGCGCTCCCTTGGATCTTAATTCAGCAAGTTCACTGCGCAACGCTAGACGCTCTATGTCATTCATTTCTACCCCGACGCATTTTCGTTCGATACATAATACATTACGTATTAAACACTACGGTTCCGGGTGACATTACATATTGTTTACTTCGCAACGCATTTTGTTAATGCAGATCAATCAGATCACCTGATCACGGTAGTGGTTTCCGTGAAACATGTAGAGCTTAGTCGTACAAGTCATTGATTACTAGCGGTTTGTGACGCGTTTTCGTAATTTAGACATGTTTCACGGTAGTGAGCCTTACGGTATCGGTCTTTATCTAGGTGCGCTCTCGCTTGAGAGTATTAGAAGTAAACACCTTTGAACCCTAGTTAAAAACGTTAACGCCACGGCAAAGCCTTACGGAATAAGGCTCTCCGGGGGCTTGGGTGAGTGTTTGCGGGAAGGAAGGTGAGCGCTAACGGGGGTTGGAGGTGATGAGGTTCAGGGGTGACAGTGAGCCAACACGGGAGCATGCGTGAGCGGATTCGGGAGGTGAGCAGTCGTGACAGGTGAGATTATTCGGGACGCCAAATCTTGATGAGGTCCAACGGATGGTCAACGAGTGCTTACAACGCGGGTAAGCGAAGTGAGTCTCTGCAGGACCCCGAAAAATCAAAAATCCGCGCATAAATTCGGTCATTTATACCGACAGGTGAGCGTTTGCGGGGAGAGAATGATGCCTAGGGTGAGCTTATACGGGGCGCCTGACCGGAAATCGAACGATTGCACAGAAGTGCGTTTGACTCAAGGTGAGGAGTTACGGGAGTGGTCTCGGGTCGAGGATTTAAGCGGGCCAAACCTGATCTCCTTGATTTTAAGGGATATTCGCGACCAGATTCGTTATGGGTGAGCTTTTTCGGGAGGCGCATCCAGTGTTTTCGAGGCCGCTGCATCTGCTCTGAGGGCGTTCTTTGGTGAGGCTTTTCGGGAGTCGTTTAGATATTTTATCGGTATTGAGTTGTCTCCTTGTCAGAATGGAATTTAAGTGTTGATGTCTTAACTCGTTGATAGTATTAGGGATTTGTTTTTGATTTCGTCGGCGCTGTGTCTGATAGGTGAGACTTTTCGGGAGCATTCCCTTCTCGGACCGTAGATGGCGGGAAAATCCAAAATTGATACGTGGGTGAGCTTCTGCAGGACCTGTTGCTCACGCTGTGACGGTGGCAAGGTGCCTTTGACGCACTTTTAAAGTCAAAAACACGGCGATTTGGGTCCAGAGGTGAGGCTTTACGGGAGAAACACGCGCCTTGGCCTACAGCGGCCGGCGACTATTGAAGGCAAAGGTGAGGGAATTCGGGACTGTTTGAGAGCAGTGCTGATGCGCGTGCTGCTACGTCTTTACGGTAGAACAAGACTTCCGGTCGAAGGAACGGTGAGCTTTTTCAGGACTTTGATAGCAAAGTCTTGCCTACGAAACCCACGCATCGTCGATTTAGGTGTCATTTTGTCGTTTTTCTACGTTCATGGAACCGCGCGGTTAGATATCTAGATAATTTTTTGGGAAATGCGTTTGCCTGAAAATTTTTTCAGGTGAGGTAATACGGGATCATCCGGAGGGCGTTGGAAGCAGACTCTATTGCGAGCTAAATCGTTTACCCGCTTGGCGCGGGGATAGCCGAGACGCTGCGCAACGGTGAGGGTGAGAACTTTCGGGAGTGCACCTCAGTGAGTCGGGTGTGCAAGAGGCGCATCACCGTACGAGGGTGAGCTTGCGCCTGTAGACGAGCTTCACCGTCATGGGTATCCTTTCCCAAAATTCTCCCTGACTCCAAGCATGGCAACCAAACGCGCGAAGAAGACTGATGTGGTGAGTCCAAGCTCGGCTGAGCTGCGCAAAGCCGTCGAGGCCATAGCGATCCAGCCGAAGAGCGGAAAAATCACCCTCTTGACTCGCAAGTTGTTCAACGTGTTGCTCGCTGTTGCGCAACAGGCCGACGAATCAGGCGATACCTATCGCGCGTTGTTATCGGACATTGTCGCTAATTCGGCTTTCGATTCCAACGATACCGCGTTGGTCAAGGAGCATTTGCGTCGGATGGTGTCGGTTCAGGTTGAGTGGAGTACGGGCACGTCCAGCCAGAAGCCGGGGCGCAAGTGGGGAATATCGACGTTGATTGCAGACGCTGAAATTCTTGAGGATCCCGCTACGAGGCGCGTCTGGGTCGAATTTTCCTTTGCTCCCAAGATCAAGAAAAAGCTTCTTGACCCGGTTCAATACGCTCGCCTGAGCCTGCAATTCCAAAGTCAGTTGCGAAGTAGCGCGGGCCTTGCGCTTTATGAGATCTGCGTTCGATACCTGACGAATCCGAGTCATCTGACCATGCGCGAGACGTGGGAATGGTGGCGGCCGATTCTCTCGGGCACGCCTGATACCGAGGCTGGCGACGAAGCAAAACGTGAATATAAGTATTTCAAGCGAGATTACCTCCGGCCCGCGATCGCCGAGGTCAATGCGGTAACCAATATTTTTGTCGAGTTGATCGAGCATCGGGAAGGACGACGGGTTGCCGAAATCCAGTTCCGCGTGACCGAACGTAAGCAACCCATGCTTGCACTCGATGAACACCCGAATGTCTTTGACAGCACGCTTGTCGATCGAATGGTCAAGATCGGGATACCCCTGAAGGACGCGCAAACGCTCTACGCGGACAGCGAAGAAAACCGGATTCGAGCCGCCTTGCAAATGACCGAGCAACGGATGCGCAGTACTTCGTTGCCTCCGGTGCGGAGCGCGGCGGCGCTGTTTAAAGATGCTTTGAAGAAGGGTTATGCACCACAACTCGAAGCGCTTCCGGCGGTTGCGGCACCTGCGAAAAGCAATGGTGCACCGGCCGACGATCTTAAAGCACGTCTGCTGAGCGAGTTTTCGGTTTATCGCCGTAAGGAAGCGCGCGCTTTGTATGAGGAACAAGGCGAGTCGGAGCGGGAGCTGGCGCGTCAGACGTTCGAGGAAGACGTACTCCCGGAACTTGGCGGTCATATGCGCGATGACTGGCGCAAGCGGGGACTGGACTCGAAGATGGGTGAAACGTCATTCTTCGATTGGCTCGCGCGCAAGACTTGGGGTGAGCCAACCGATGGCGATTTGCTGGCATTCACGTTGAATCAGAATCGCGCGGCGTGATCGCTAGCGGCGCTACTGATGCTTCCGCGTCGTAGCGCCTTGGATTATTGTTTGCCAGGTTCTGTCTGCAGCATCTTTTCGATTTGCTGGAGAAGCGCGTCGCGCTTGTCCTTGGACAGACCACGCAGTCGTAACTCAAGTCGGTCATCGCCATAAGTCTTGAGATCGCCCACGGCAATTCCTTCGAGTTTGATCTCCAGTCGTTGAGCATAGCGCTGGCGACCCACCGGTTTCGGCGTTTCTTGCGCGCTTGCGCGACCCTTCACGATGTCCGCGACTTGGCGCGTGCTCAGATCGTCGGATGCAATTTTGCTGATCAGGCGTAACGTCGCATCAGCACCGCGCGCACCGTGGAAACGCGAGACCTGGTAAGCCATGTTGGAGCCAAATCGATCCGGCCGGGCCACCATCTCATGCATCACGTTTTCGGGCAGCTTGGCAATTGCCAAGGCGACAGCGATTGTCGATTCGTCCAGGCCCAGGTGATCGGCCAACTCGCGCTGACTTTGAAAGTGATTTTCATCGAGGAAACGCTTCCAGACGACGGCATTATCGAACACGGTCTGTGAGTCTCGTTGCACGTTCAGGTCGTAGCCAAGCTTGTAGCTTTCGATCCCGATTGGAAGGTCGATAACAATCGCCTTCACCGTCTCCTTGTTGGCCTCTTTAAGGGCGCGAACTCTTCGGCCCCCATCACTCACAAAAAAAGTGCCAGGGTTATCGTGGTCGGGTATGACGTGTATGGCCTGCTGTTGGCCTTGTTTGGCCAAATTAACGGCAAGTTCAGCGATCGACGCCTTCAGGTAAAAGTGGCGAGGGTTGAATGGGCTCGGTTTGATAGCTTTTAATGGTAAATCAATGACCTGGCCGTTGACGTATCGGTTCTTTCGGCGCCAGGTCTTGAATTCTTCCGATTCCAAGGTCTCAGCATCATCCTCGATTTCGTTGTCGGCGTATCCGCTCGATCGTCCGGTGACCTGCTTGTCGTTGCCAGCCTCCTGATTGACGATATCGTCGATGGCGTTGATGCGATCGAGGGCCGTGCGTTTCTCGCTGCTTGTGGTATCGGGTCGGGCCTTGAAGCCTTTGGCGAATGGGTTCGGTTTCATTCAACGTCCTTTATGCGCATAAAGTCAGGGAAGCATGGCGAGAACTTCGTCTGCACACGCACGTATTTCGGCGGCAGCGAGGCGTGAGCCCCGGTCGGTCATCTGAAGGACGGTCTGGCCCAGGGCCATCGCCTGCTTGTAGCATTCTCGCGTGGGAATCTGGGTCTTGAGTAAGGGGAATCCCAGCTCTTCCAAAGCGCGCTTCAATTCCCGGGTCAGCATCCGTTTTTCCTCGGTTTTATTGAGGAGAAACACGGCACGGAGATCTTCGTTCATGACTTGCGCTTGCTGGATCAGCTTGACCAAACCAACGCTCGACCAGTAATCAGCAGGCGACGATGACGTCGGGACGATTGCGACAGTTGCAGCGAGAAGGACAACGCCCGATACCTTTTCGGTGATCGACGGCGGGCAATCCACCACGATGATGTCGTAGTCGTTGACGAACTTCTTGATTTCCCGATGGATTTGACCGCCCGCTTCGGAGAGGTTGACGATGGGAAAAGGAATTCCGCTGGCTTCATCGGACGCGGCACTGGCCCAATGGACCAGGGTGTTTTGGCCATCGGCGTCGACAACAAGTACCCGTTTCCCCTTTTCATGGAACGCAGCGCCCAAATGCATTGCGATCGTACTTTTGCCCACTCCACCCTTCTGCTGCGTGATCGCGATAATTTCAGCTGCCACGTTTTGCTCCCAAATTTAGCTTTTTGAATTTTACATTGAAAGCGGAAATTTTCTAGCGGAAACCGTGATGATTAGCTATTCGGTCAGGGTCCAGCGAGGTTTATGCGCATAAAGTCGGTTTCAGCTCTGGCTAGGCAGTTATCGTCTGCGAGGCAATCGTGTTGGCAACCTTCTGTTGGGGGCAGTCAATGCTTCGGAGATGAACACTCACGATTTCCGTGTAGCGATAATTGCTGCTCGTCGGCGACGGCGTTCAAACGTTGTATAAGGGCGGGCATTTCGCGCGGCAATTCATGCATTGAGGACCATCAACCGGTTCCCCACATCTCGGGCACCTTTATGCGCATAAAGTCGACAGTTCATACCCCGCTAAACGGAGATCGCGCGCCTATCCGCACTAACAACGCGTGTTCAACAACACGTTGCCTATCGACCAATAAAGTAATTCCCGCTTTACAAACCCACACGACCATTCAACCGAATACAGTCGTCCGCTGTTCCGAGCCACCCCAAGCATCCCGTAAGCAAGCACTCGTAAAATCGCCGCCACTACGCGGCGGCAAACAGTCGCGGGTACGCTAGCCTCTCCTTTTAATCAGCCAAGGGCATTTAAGTGCATCTGACTTCGACTTTCGCCGCGTGGTCCGACCACGACACGCGTCTTCTCATTGCATGCGCGCTCGGATTGGCGTCGATCATCGTTTTAATTAGTGCGCTGAAGCTGGCGCCGTTCTTGTCGATACTCGTAGGAACCTTCGTCGCTGGCTTTACCGCAGGATTGCCGCTCGAGGCAGTCGCCGGCGCGTTCAGCAAAGGCGCCGGCGGCTTGCTGGGCGATGTCGGGATCATCATTGCGCTGGGTGCGATGCTCGGCGCATTAATGGCGGAGTCTGGCGCGGCCGATCGATTGGTCTCGACCATCCTCGATCACTCCACGCCACGAACGCTACCTTGGCTGATGGCGCTGGTCGCGATTGTCATCGGCTTGCCGCTCTTTTTTGAAGTCGGCCTTGTCATGATGGTGCCTATCATCTTCGTGATGGCGCGCCGCTCGAAACAGCCGATTCTGTGTATTGCGATTCCAGCGCTGGCGGGCATGACGACGCTGCATGCGCTGCTTCCACCGCACCCGGGTCCGCTGATCGCCGTCAGCGCGCTGCACGCGGACCTCGGCATCACGATGGGCCTTGGCTTCATCATCGCGATTCCTGCTGTGATTCTGGCCGGTCCTGTGTATGGCATGTGGCTTTCGCGCCGGATGCACGTGGACGAGCCGGAAGAGATGGGCAAGCTGTTCGCATCGAAAGTCGATGAAACCGGTTCGCTCGATGCTCCCAGCTTTCAAATCTCGCTGCTGACGATTCTTTTGCCCGTGTTGCTGATGCTGGGTCGCACGGTCGCAAAACTGGCGGTTCAGCCCGAAACGCTGCTATTCGATACGCTTAACTTCTTAGGTGAGCCTTTGATCGCGCTTGGACTCACCGTTCTTTTCGCGATTGTCGCGCTGGGATGGACGCGTGGTATGCCGCGAGACAAGGTGAGCGGCATCCTGCGCAAAAGCTTGCCGCCAATCTGCGCGCTGCTGTTGACCATCGGCGCCGGTGGAGGTCTGAAGCAGACGCTGGTGCTAGGGGGAATAAGCACCACGATCGGCAAGATCGCGATCGGCTCGCACCTGCCGCTGATCCTGCTTGCATGGCTGATCGCCGTTGCGTTGCGTCAGGCTACCGGCTCGGCGACGGTTGCGACTACGACGACAGCGGGCATCATCGCGCCGGTCGTCGCAGGGTTGAGCGCGACGCACAACTCACTGCTGGCGCTGGCGATCGGCGCGGGTTCTGTGTTCTTCTGTCATGTCAACGATGCAGGTTTCTGGATGATTCGCGAATATTTCGGCCTGCAGTTGAAACAGACCGTGTACGTCTGGTCGGTGCTTCAGACCATCGTCTCGGTGGTCGGCCTGGCGCTCACTTTGGTAATGTGGGGCGTGCTGACCTGAATGAGAACATACATGCTGACGTGAATTGTGGGCAGATTGGCGTGGCAAGTGGAACTCCAAACTTAAAATACAAAGAAAGGAGATATCGATAATGCTTGCCCTGCGCCCAACTTGCGAATGCTGCGCAAAGCCGCTCCTCCCGGACGCGCGCGACGCCATGATCTGCAGCTTCGAATGCACATTCTGTGAGTCGTGCGTACTCTCACGGCTTCAAAATGTTTGTCCGAACTGCGGCGGCGGCTTCCAGTTCCGCCCGATTCGTCCAAAAGCGCGACTTGCGAGCCGCCCGGCCTCGACCGAGGTCCATCCCGCAGGCGTAGACGAACAACAACATCGCGCGTTCCTGGACCGCTACGCCGACATCCCGCCCTCCAAACGATAGTCATCGGCCACGCCTCAGGGAATCTACCGATCTGAGCGCCGCTCATACCCGTGCTCAGGAATCATCGATTCCTCCTCGACAGCGCGGGCTCGCACAATCTGTTCATCGATCCACTCCTTGAACGGAAGCCAACATGTCTGCATCCCAATCCGAGCGCAACCTTCACATCGGCGAAGGCTTTGAAGGACCTGGCGTCAATCTCGCCCATATCAACGTCCTAGTCGGACCCCGCAACGGCCCAGCCGGACAGGCGTTCGCAACCGCGCTCTCTACGCCGTCGGCGGGCCACGCGCCGTTTGTCGTCATCGCCAAGCCGGGTGTTCCAACGAAGCCTCTCACGTTGTATGTAAACAAGGCGCAAATCGCCAATGAGTTTCATGGAAACGCGACCTGGGGCGCGTCGCAGGCAGGCATCGCGAAGGCCGTTGCAGAGTCGCTCGAAAACGGCACGTTGCCTCCGGAAGCGGAAAACGATTGGGTGGTCGTATCGGCGAATTGGGTAAATCCAGCGGCCGACGATCTGGACGCTGTGTTCCTCAACAATTACCGCGCGACCAAAAACGCCATCAAGGCCGCCATGGCCGGACTGCCGTCAAAGAGCGACGTGTTCGCCGCCGCACGCGAAGTCTCGAATCCTTTTTACACGCCGCGTTTGCCGCAGGCCGCCCTTTAAATCCGCATACGGGCGCTGCATGCCGGTGCTCGCTTGGAGACTTGAATAATGGAATATGTTCGCCTTGGCCAGTCAGGCCTGAAAGTGTCGCGCCTGTGTCTTGGCACCATGAATATAGGCACGCCGCAATGGAAACCGTGGATCTTCGATGAACAGAAGAGCGAGCCTATCGTTCGCCACGCATTGGAAGCCGGCGTGAACTTTATCGACCTTGCCGATTTTTACTCGGCTGGCGTCGGCGAAGAAGTGGTTGGCAGGATCCTCGGACGTCTCGCGCGACGCGAGGAAATCGTGGTGACCACCAAAGTCGGCTACGACATGGGCGCATACCAAAACGCGGGCGGTCATTCACGCAAGCACGTGCTTGATGGTATCGACGCATCCTTGCGGCGGCTGGGCATGGACTATGTCGACATTTACATGCTGCATTACTTCGATACGTCCACACCCGTAGAAGAAACCATGGCTGCGCTGGACGATATCGTCCGCTCGGGCAAGGCGCGTTACATCGGTGTATCGACCATGTACACGTGGCAGCTCGCAAAAATCATTCAGGTTTGCGAACGAAATGGCTGGCATAAGCCGATCAACATGCAATTGCAGTTGAATCTCGCATACCGCGAAGAAGAGCGCGAGATGATGCCGTATTGCGCGGATCAGGGTTTGGGCGTGTCCGTGTTCAGCCCGCTGGCGCGCGGTCTTTTGACGTGCGACACGGCGTCTACACGCAACCAGACCGACTTTTTTACCTCGCAAATGTACGGCGATACCGCATCGCGTGAGATCGCCGCCTCGGTAGAGCGCGTCGCGACGCAACGCGGCGTGAGCGCCGCGCAAATTGCGCAGGCTTGGGTGCTTCAACGCGCAGGTGTATCGAGCATGCTGGTCGGCGCCGATTCGCCTGCCCAGTTCGACAGCGCACTTAATGCGCTCGGTACGCAACTCGACGGCGACGAGCTGTACGAGCTCGAGCGCAACTACACGCCGTGCGATGTCATCAACGACTACACGGCTGGCCGGCGGATCGCGCGCGAACCCCGCATGCCACAGGGTGATTTCATTCAGGCAATGAAGGACGCAGCATGAATCTACTTCGAAGAGAACATTACATCGATGGTGTATGGCTGAGCAGCGCCGAGACTTATGCGGTCTTCAATCCCGCTACAGGGGAGGTGATCGCGGATGTCGCGAAAGCAGGTGCCCTTCAAACCCAGCAGGCCATACGGGCGGCGGAAGGCGCGTTTCCAGCGTGGCGCGCGCTGACAGCAAAGGAACGGGGTGCTCGCGTGCGGCGCTGGGGCGAACTGATGCTCGAACATCGCGACGCTCTCGCGGATTTGCTTACGCGAGAGCAGGGAAAGCCCCTTGCGGAAGCAAAAGGTGAAGTGGCCTACGCAGCGAGTTTCCTCGAATGGTTTGCTGAAGAAGCGAAGCGCAGTTATGGCGATGTCATTCCGAGCTCCAAGGCCGGATCGAAGATCATTGTCACGCGTGAGCCGGTCGGAGTCGTGGCGGCCATCACGCCCTGGAATTTCCCGCTCGCCATGATTACGCGCAAGGCCGGACCTGCGCTGGCCGCGGGTTGCACGATGGTTCTCAAGCCATCGGAGGAAACCCCGTTGAGCGCGTTGGCGCTTGCCGTGCTCGCTGAAGAAGCAGGCGTGCCGGCGGGCGTGTTCAACGTCATTTCGGGTGACGCGGTGGCAATCGGGGCAGAGTTGACTGCATCGCCAGTGGTACGCAAGTTGTCGTTTACCGGCTCAACGCGAGTCGGCAAGCTTCTGGCTGCCCAATCAGCCGAGACACTGAAGAAGCTTTCACTGGAACTCGGCGGTAACGCGCCGTTCATCGTTTTCGACGACGCCGATCTGGACGCCGCAGTGCAAGGCGCCATGGCATCGAAATTTCGAAACACCGGGCAGACGTGCGTATGTGTGAATCGATTCTTCGTTCAGGCTGGGGTCTATGCTGAGTTCACACGACGCTTGACACTCGCCGTTGTCGGGCTCCGTGTAGGTAATGCACTGGAGCATGAAGTCGATCAAGGCCCGCTTATCAACGATGCAGCACTCAGGAAGGTGAAAGACCATGTGCGCGATGCCGTAACCAAGGGCGCGATTGTCATGACCGGCGGTCGCGGACACTCATTGGGCGGTACGTTTTATGAGCCCACTGTGCTGGCGAACGCCAAGCAAAGTATGTCGATAGCGCAGGAAGAAACGTTCGGGCCGGTCGCTGCCTGCTTCCAGTTCGAGACAGAAGCCGAAGCAATCAAACTTGCCAACGACACTCCCTTTGGACTCGCCGCGTACTTCTATACGCGCGATTTCGGACGCGCGTGGCGGGTTGCGGACGCACTTGAGACGGGCATGGTCGGCGTCAACGAGGGAATCATATCTACCGAGGTCGCACCGTTTGGCGGCATCAAGCAATCGGGTTTGGGCCGCGAAGGTTCTAAATACGGACTCGACGAATATATGGAACTCAAATACACGATGATCAGCGGTCTGATGGCAACGGGAAGCTGATTGTCGCTGATTGGTCGCAGGCGCGCTGTTGCCGTCGCATGTAATCGGCAACGGCGCTACACATCGGTAAGGAGACGCAGTGAGTCATCAGGACACCTCAAGCAGTGCATTCCCCATCGGTCCAGGGCCACACGCAGGCATCGCGCCGATCCACACACACGACACCCCCGCCTCGAAGCCCGTTCTGCTCGATGACATTCCGCTGAACCGCTTTCACGTGAAGATCGCGGGCCTGACATTCGGCGCGCATTTCACCGAGGGCTATGCCTTGGGCACGGTGGGTTACGCGCTGGCATCGATGAACCGGCAGATGCCACTCGATTCCTTCTGGATGGGCGCGATCGGCAGCTCGGCGTTGATCGGCATTTTCCTCGGCAGCCTGATCTTCGGACGTCTGTCAGATCGGCTTGGGCGCCAGCGGATTTTTCTCACCAGCTTCGTCATCATCACGGTGGCAGCATTCCTTCAGTTTTTCGCCACGTCACCGATGGAACTGTTTGCGCTTCGTGTCTTGATCGGCTTCGGCATGGGTGGAGATTTCACCGTGGGTCACGCCATCCTCGCGGAATTCTCGCCTCGCAAGCACCGTGGAGCGCTTCTTGGATCATTCAGCGTCGTGTGGACCGTTGGTTATGTGGTGGCGAACGTCCTTGGCATGTCATACGCAGATGCGGGTCCGTCTGCCTGGCGTTGGCTGCTTGCATCGGCGAGTCTTCCTGCGTTTATCGTGCTGTTGTTGCGCATCGGCACGCCGGAGTCGCCGCGCTGGCTGCTCGGTAAGGGGCGCGTGCAGGAAGCGCGCGCAGTGGTACGCAAGCATTTCGGCCCCGACGTTGTCCTTGAAGCTGAACCGGAAACTCGGGTTATGGGCGGAAAGCAGGGTTATGCTCGACTGTTTCAACCCGACTTGATTCGCAGGACTCTGTTCAACTGTGGATTTTTCGTGTGTCTCGTCATTCCGTATTTCGCGATTTACACATTCCTGCCGGGGATTCTGAAGGTGATCGGGTTGAGCGGCGGTTTCGGCGCGGATTTGTTGCTCAATTCGGTGCTGGTCATAGGCGCGGTGCTTGGGATCTGGCTCACCATCAAGTTGCCTCGCCGGCACTTCCTGATCGGATCGTTCGCCGTGACCTGCGCCATGCTCGTAGCCATGAGCTTGCTGCCGGCGTCAGCAACGCTTGCGATGATCATTGCGTTTGCCGTCTTCACATTAACCATGTCGGCGTTCAGCAATCTGGTGGGCGTATTTCCACCCGAATGCTTTCCGACTGAGGTGCGGGCATCGGGCGTCGGTCTCGCGATTGCGTGCAGCAGGCTTGGCTCGGCTATCGGTACGTTCCTGCTGCCGGTTGGCATCGCGCAGATCGGGTTTCACTACACCATGATGATCCTCGCCGGCGTTTTGTTGATCGGCATGATTGTCTCCATTGCCTGGGCTCCGGAAACACGCAACTTGACACTGCGAGCCGCGAGCGGATCATCATAAGCTTCACGTGTGCTGCCGAAAACACGGGTACAGCACACTAGCTCCCGAAAGTTCTCACCCCAGAAAAAGGCGTCCGCTTGCGGACGCCTTTTCCGTTTGAAGCTGCAACTACATCGCTGAAAAAATCGCGCTGTTTCGATATTAGGAATTCTTAATTTTGTCCTAGTTCTTTCGGAGACTTCCGAGGGCAATCCAAAGCGTCGGGTCTTAATATTCATTCACTCGCAGACGAACCAGCCCATCGCCTCCCACAAGAATCCAGACGATGAACAAGGCAACTCGCACTGCGCGGTCGGCATCAACAGGACACGCAGTCCAAGCGCCGCTAGTTTTCGAAACTCGTTAATTTTTCTATTAGGAAACGTCATGAAATCATTCATCTCCACCGTCGCTGCTGCTGCAACTATCGCGACCATCGCTCTGGCATCGACTGGCGCGAGCGCTGCTGACGGCACGATCACGTTCACCGGTGCAGTGACCGACACAACGTGCTCGATCGATGCAAAAGCCGTTGGTTCAGCCGACAAGAACGTCACGCTGCCGACTGTAACGAACAGCACCCTGGGTTCGAAGGGCTCGACGGCCGGCACGACCGCCGCAACCGACCTGACGTTTGCGCTGAGCGGTTGCTCGACTGAAACGAAGGCGGTCGCACGTTTCGAAAACGGCCCGACGATCGACCAGTCCACCGGTTATCTGACAAACCAGGCTCCTGCCGGTGCGGAAAACGTGCAAGTTCGCTTGCTGAACGCGTCGCATCTGCCCATCAACGTCGTGACGGGCGAGAACAACGATATGGCCGGCAACGGTGCGGCCATCGTGTCGGGCAACGCCGACCTCAAGTATTTCGCTGAGTACTACGCAACGGGCAAGGCCACGGCTGGCCCGGTCAACACGTCGGTTCAGTACACAGTCGATTACCAATAAGTCATATCGACAGGCATCTGCGGGTGCAGATGCCTCTTTTTTCTAAAATTTTCGAGATACGTTTTTTACGGAGATGCATCAATCATGAAGTCCCTCAGGCAAATTGCATGTGGTTTGGGCGTGGTCATGGCCCTGCTTGCCGGAAGCGCGGGCGCAAGCGTGACAGTGGGCGGAACACGCGTGGTGTATCCCCTTGAAAACCGTGAGATGACGGTCAAGCTGACCAATGACCGCAGCGAGCCGTCGCTGGTACAGGTCTGGATGGACAAGGGCAACGCGGCTGCGAAGCCCGGCGACGCAAGCGCGCCCTTCGTGTTGACGCCGCCGATCTTTCGCATGGATGCCGGCAAATCCCAGACGCTGCGCATGATGTACACGGGCGACGCGCTGCCGCAAGACCGCGAATCGGTGTTCTGGCTGAACGTACTCGACGTACCGCCGAAGACCGCAAAGGATTCCGATGTCAACACGCTCCAGTTTGCGTTCCGGACTCGAATCAAAGTGTTTGCGCGTCCGAAGGGCTTGCCTGGAACTGCCGATGACGCGCCTGCAAAAGTGACATGGCAGCTCGTACCCGCAGCCGATAACAAAGGCTACGAGGTGAAGGCGACCAACCCGACGGCCTACTACGTGTCGTTCAGCAAGATCGATGTAATCGGCGCGGGTCAGACCTACGGTAACGATGTAGGCGGCATGGTCGAGCCTCATGGAAATGCACAGTTTCCGATCAAGAACATGAAGACGGCGCCTGCCAATGCCCACGTCAAATTTTCGAGCATCAGCGATTTTGGCGGCGCCGTGTCGCTCGACGCTCCTCTCGCGCCATAAGACGTCGCCCTGATCAGGGCGGCCCTTACCCCGAGTAACTGAAGGCGTCGCGGGCATCAACTGGCCGGCGCCTTCCTCAAGAAAACCATCACGTGTTTGCCAAACGGACTGTCCGAACAGCCCGGCGGGTCAACTCGCGCCCGAATCGACTGAATAGACCGGATTAACGCAGGCCGAATCATGAAACAAGCTGCTCAACACGCTTTCACGCGCCAAAGCCAGGGTGCGTTCCGGCTTCGTCTGAAGCCCATTGCCGCGCTCGCTTTCTCGATGATGGCGTGCGCAACAATTCCGCAGGCAGCGGCCGAGTCGGCCCGATCGGATCAAGGCAAGAACGGTACTGCTGCTGAAGTCAGCTTCGACAACACGTACCTGCGCCAGGATGGAAATGCCCCGATCGACACCAGCCGGTTCACACGCGGCAACGCGGTTTCGCCCGGAACCTATTCGGTTGACCTATTCGTGAACGGGGCCCGCCTGAGCCGCGAAGACATCCGCTTTGTTTCGAACGGTGGCGCATTTGGCTCGAAGCCGTGTTTCAGTCGCGAAATGTTGCAACACGCGGGCATCGATCTGGCCAAGGCGGATGCGGCCAGCGGGCGGGCAGCATCGGAAAAAGCATCGGCAAAAGCAGTGGCGGCGACCACGGCATCGACCCCTGTGGCCAATCCCGACACGTGCGAAGACATCGGTACGCTCGTGCCGGGCGCAACGGTCGATTTCGACTTCACCCAGCAAACGCTCGAACTGAGCGTGCCGCAGGCATATATGCGCAACTCGGCGCGAGGTTACGTCCCGCCCGAACAATGGGACCAGGGCGTCAATGGCGGATTCGTGAGCTACAACGCCAATACATTTCGCACCGACGGCTCGGGGCCAGGCTCGACACAAAGCTACCTTGGCCTCAACGCTGGCATCAACCTGGGCGCATGGCACATCCGCCATCAATCGTCGGTGTCGTCGGGAACGGGGCAGGCCACGCAGTTCGACAACATCGCGACCTACGCACAGCGTGACGTCGAAAAACTCGGCGCGCAACTGACACTTGGCGATGCAAGCACGAGCGGCGAGATCTTCGACAGCGTGTCGTTTCGCGGCGCGCAACTCGCCACCGACGACCGCATGCTGCCCGACTCAATGCGTGGCTACGCGCCGGTCGTGCGCGGTGTCGCGGAAACGAACGCGCGCGTCACGATCCGGCAGAACGGCCAGGTGCTGGAAGAAACGAACGTTGCCCCCGGACCGTTCGAGATCAATGACCTGTATTCAACCGGCTACGGTGGCGACCTTGTGGTGACCGTGACCGAGGCCGATGGCCGCAGCAAGGAGTTCACCGTTCCGTTCGCATCGGTCGCGCAATTGCTGCGTCCCGGCGTCACGCGGTTCAGTGCGACGGCCGGCCAGTTGCGCAACGATTCCCTCGATACCAAACCCGTCTTCGGACAGTTCACGCTGCAACACGGGCTGACGAACATGGTCACGGCTTATGGCGGCGTGGTTGCATCGAGCGGCTATGGCGCGATGAATTTTGGTGGCGCGTTGAACACCGGCATCGGCGCATTTTCGATGGACGTCACCGGCGCCACGACCAGTGTGCCCAACGCCCAGTCCATGCGCGGCACGAGCTTGCGCGTGGGCTACAGCAAGTTCGTCGGGGCGACCAATACGAATGTGTCCGTTGCGGCTTACCGGTTCTCGACGGCAGGCTACTTGAACCTGAACGACGCCGCGTCCATTCGCGATATTGCCGAGCATGGTGGCGACACCAACGCCATGTACCGGCAGCGCAACCGCATGCAGGTATCGGTGAACCAGAAGCTTGGCGATCACGGCACGATGTTCGTCACTGGTTCGTCGCAGAATTACTGGAATCGGGGTGGCACCGATACGTTGTTCCAGGCCGGCTACACCAACGCGTTCAAGTACGGAACCTATAGCCTGACGGCCGGCCGCACGCGAACGATGGACGGGCAGTTATCGAATGAATTCTTGTTGAGCACGACCATCCCGCTTGGACATTCCGCGCACGCGCCGATGTTGACCACGAACGCCTCGTACAACTCGGATGGTGCAACGAACATGCAGGCGAACGTGAGCGGTTCGCTAGGAGCCAACAACCAGTTTTCGTACAACGGTTACGGCACGTACAACGTCGGCGGCAATTCTTCCAACAATGGCAATGCCGGCATGAGTGCAACTTATCGCGCGCCGTACGCCACGGTGAACGCATCCGCGAGCGGTGGCGGCGGCACACGCCAAGTATCGGCGGGCGTGCAGGGTTCGGTCGTTGCGCACCCCGGCGGCGTGACGTTCTCGCAAACGGTGGGCGATACGTTTGGCATCGTGAATGCGCCTGCCGCCGCCGGCGCGGGCGTTACGAATGCACCCGGAACCACGATCGATTCGCGTGGCTATGCAGTGATTCCGTATCTTTCCCCGTACAGCATGAACGTGGTCGATATCGATCCGAAAGGCACGTCCACCGATGTCGAATTTAAATCGACATCGGCACAGGTGGCGCCGCGTGCAGGCTCTATAGTGATGATGAAATACGAGACGGTGAGTGGCCGGGCGGCACTGATTCAAGCGCCGAAACTGGGTGGTGGAACGTTACCATTTGGAGCGAGTGTGGAAGACGAACATGGAAAGATGGTGGGCGTGGTTGGTCAGGACAGCAGAGTATTTGCGCGGGGTCTCGAAGACCAGGGTGCGCTCACGGTAAAGTGGGGCAATGGTCCGGTCGAGCAATGCCGGATCAGCTATACATTGCCAAAGAAAGATCCGAAGGCATATAACCCCGGGTATCTATCAGTGCAATCGCATTGTGTGCCGGGGAGCGAAATGCAGGCGGGCGGGGGTACGCAATCAGGGGCACCAGCCACTGCCGTTCGCTGAAAAAAATCGGCGATTGAAAACACGCAACGTTCCGGCCAGATACGCGCAAGCGTGTTTTTGCGCAATCTGGCCGGTTACGATGGGCCTGCCAACTCACGCGCTTCATCACGCAACCATGCGGCGAACGCGCTCACCGTTTCAGCCTCGCGATGCGCCTCTGGCACATCGAGCCAATATCCAAACGGTCCGATTATTTCCACGTCCGACATTCTCACGAGCGCACCTTCGGCCAGCTCGTCGTCGATCATGTTCAGGTCGACGACCGCAAGCCCGACACCCCGCCGTGCAGCATGTATCGCCTGTTGCAAATTCGAAAATTCAATGCCGTTGTCCGCGTAGCGCGCCGGCATTCCGGCTTTGGCCAACCAGTTCGGCCACAGTTTCAAACGGACATCTTCGTGTAGTACATGCAACGCAGGCAACTCATCCACCAGGCGCTCGACCGGCAAGCGGGCGAATTCAGGCGCGCCGACCAGCGCGTGCCGCTCCATGAGCAACAGCTCGGAGCTGCCTTGCGTGGCAAAGTCGCGTGCCGGTTCACGTCCGAACCGGACGCTGCAATGACACTCGCCGCTTTCCTGTGTGCGTATCGATAAATCCACGTCTGGCAGTTGCTCCGCCAATGCGCCCAGCCGCGACGAAAACCATTGCGTCGCAAAGGTGGGCGGCAGCGACACAACGAGGCGTCTGCGCTCCACGGCGCCGGTCAAATGCCGGGTTCCCCGCTCGATGACATCAAACGCTTCCGTTACCGACGGCATCAACATCACGCCGGCCGGCGTCAGCCTGATTCCCTTGTGGTCGCGTTCGAAAAGCTTCACGCCCAGCGATTCCTCCAGCAGCCGGATTTGCCGGCTAACAGCCCCCTGCGTGACGCACAGCGCTCGCGCTGCGCGATTGAAACTCAAATGACGCGCCGTTTCTTCAAAAAACCGCAGCGCAATTAACGATGGAAGGTGTCGCATAGTGATTCCTTACAGCCAGTCTCTTTGATTGTTGTTATTAGCCAGATGCACGCGCCTCCCTGATCGCGAGGCAAAGTCATTGTCTCGCGTTCGATAAAATTACCTTGATTCCGGGTGCGAAACAATAGACCTTCCGGCCAACGTTGGACTAGCAGTAATTCTCATAAGCGGCTATCAGGAAAGGTCAGAACGCGCGAAGAAAATGCCGGGGAGTAGGCCATTCGGCTAGTAGTTGCCGCGGCCCGAATCGCCTATGCTGGATACATCCCGTTCCAGGAGGCCGCATGACCGTACGCAATCTCGATGCCCTGTTCAGCCCGAAGTCGATCGCCGTGATCGGTGCATCGTTGCGCGCGGGCAGCATCGGCGAAATGGTTTGGTCGCGGCTCAGCAACGCGAAGTTCGCGGGTCCGGTCTGGCCGGTGAACCCTCAACATCGACAGCTCAATGACGTCGCCGTCTTTGCGAGCATCCTGGATTTGCCCGACGCGCCCACCGTAGCGGTGTTATGCACGCCGCCGTCCACATGGCCGGCGATTGTCCGGCAGCTCGGCGAGCGGGGCACTCGGGCGGTGGTGATTGTCGGACAGGCGAGCGAAACAAAGGATCAGGCGGTCAACAGCTGGACAAGCCGGACACTCACCGCCGCACGGCCGTTTCTGTTGCGTGTCGTCGGCCCGGCGAGCCTGGGTGTGATGACGCCGTCGGTGGGCGCCATTCTCGGCGCGCCTTCGTCGCCGGTCGCGGCGGGTGGGGTGGCGTGGGTATCGGCGTCGAACGCGCTGACTAATGGCGTGCTCGGTTGGGCAAACGCCCGCGGCCTTGGGTTTTCCCGAGTGGTGGCGCTGGGAGACGAAGCGGACGTCGACGTTGGGGATACCCTCGATTTCCTGGCAAGCGATGCTCGTACGCGCGCGGTCCTGCTCGCCGTCGAATCGGTGCGGATGGCACGCAAGTTCATGTCGGCGGCACGCGCCGCTGCGCGCAACAAGCCCGTGCTGGTTCTGCGTACCGGACACGACGATCCGTTCGACGCGCTCTACAGTGCCGCATTCCGGCGTGCGGGTCTGGTTCGCGTCGATTCCCTTGACGACCTGCTGGATGAAATCGAAACGCTTGGTGTCGGGCGCGTGGCGGCGAGCGATCGCGCAACCGTGATCACGAGTGACCGGGGCGTCGCCACGCTCGCGTCCGATGCCTTCGCCGCCGCCGGCGACTCGCTTGCGCTCTGGTCCGACACGGCGCGCAAATCTGTCGCCGCGGCCTTGCCGGGGGCGCGGCTCGGCAATCCGCTGCAACTGGGCGATGCCGCCACCGCTATCGACTTTGGCGCGGCGCTCGAGGCGCTGGCGCCGCATCGTGAGACGGGAACTGCGTTTGTTGTCCACGCCCCGACTCATTCCGCGCCGGTCGCCGAGGTCGCGCGCATGATGATCGCGCAAAAGAATCACGCGTATCGCGGGTTGCTGGCGTGCTTTTTTGGTTGTGTCGATGAAGCGACGCGCGACGCCTTGCACGCCCAAGGCATCCCGGTTCACACCACGCCACAGCGGCTCGCAAGGGGGTTCGCCCGGCTGGTCGATTATCGGCTGGGCCGTGAGCTGTTGATGCAGACGCCGGACGGACCGTTGCCCCAGGCGGCAGCCGCGCTGGACAGCGCACAGGCTCAGATTGCGGCCGCGTTGACGGCAGGCGTCGCCGAACTCGACGGCGAGCGTGCATCGCGCGTTCTGGGGCAATTTGGAATTGTCGTGAAAGCGGGTCCAACGGGGCCTCGCACCGACGACGCCATCGAAATCGATGTCCGCTTGCTCAACCATCGGGTATTCGGGCCGGTGTTCGAGTTCAGGGCCGCAGGCGCGCTCGGTTTGCCGGACTCGCTTCACGAGTTCGCCTTTCCGCCACTGAATCCCCTGCTGGCTCGCGATCTCGTGATGCGCTCACCGCGTGCACGCGAGCTTCCAGCCGAGAGCTTGTTGAATGCGCTGACGGCTTTGTCGAATGCGGTATGTGAAATAGAGCAAATCGTTGCCTTGCGCCTGACGGTGCGCGTCACGCGGCAGGCCGTGGTGGTTTATGAACCGCATTTGACGCTTGCCGCGCATCGAACACCGCTGGCCATTCAGCCATATCCGCGCCGGCTGGAAGAAACGCTCGACTGGAACGGCTTGCAGGTCACCGTGCGGCCTATCCGGCCCGACGACGAAGCCGCCCACAGCGCTTTTGTCGCGGCAATGACACCTGAGGATCTGCGCCTGCGTTTCTTTAGCTCGGTACGCAGCTTCGATCACTCACAGCTCGCGCGCATGACGCAAATCGATTACGACCGCGAGATGGCGTTTATTGCGGTGACGGGTGAAAGCGATGCGATGCAGACACTGGGCGTGGCCCGCGCAATAGCCGATCCGGACAACGAGACGGCCGAGTTCGCGGTGGCAGTGCGTTCTGACCAGAAGGGCAGGCGCCTGGGAATGTTGTTGCTGGCGCGGATCATTGCGTATTGCAAGTCGCGCGGTACGCGGTGGCTCGCCGGCGAAGCACTGCGCGAAAACACCGGAATGATCGCGCTCGCGCGCCGCTGCGGTTTCCAGATCACGTCAACAGAAGATCCGGGCGTGGTGGGATTCCGCATGCGGCTGACCGACGCCGGCCCGGCGCCGCCGTAGATCTCCAACGCTTAAGCGGCAAGCTTGGCGAGCGCTTCATCGACCTGTGTTCGCGATACCGCCAGCTCTTCCAGCCACGCATCGGCATAGACGCTGCCGGTTTCGCGTTCCAGACGCGCGATGGTTGCGGCGCAACGAGTCGCGTCCTTGGGTGTTGCAATAAACGACTTGACCGACGCGCCCGACGTGAATGCTTCGAACAACGGCACGCGGATGTCGTCGGGCAATGCGCGGCTTGTCCATTGATACGGCTTGCCGTTGAACGACAACTGCGGAGGCATTACGCGCTCTTTTTTCGCTGCGGGAATCAGGCCGAAGTTGCGGGCGGCATCGGCGATCTGGTCGGCGGTGAAAAGCTCGTCTGCGCTGATGTCGAATTGCTGGATGAACGTTTCGATGCTTTGCATTGCCGCCGCGCGGTCGTCGCGCTTTTTCTGCGCGCGGGCAACAATGTCGCGCAATTCGTCGGCTTCTTCGCTCGTGATCGTGAAGCTGGACTGTTTTTGCTGAAGTTCGGAGAAGCGCTGGAATTCGGGATCGGAGAGAAGTTTCGCCATGGCCTTGCGTAGAAAAAGACGCGGCAGGTCGCGCACAACGACCGGCCGCTTTTTGAGAGGGGCGCCATTCTATCAAGCTGCGCTGGAATCCCGTGCATCGCGCACGCCATCGAGTTCGACTTCAGGTTCGCGATACATCGACAGCGCCGCCGCCGCGTCGCCGAGCATTGCGCTGACGTCGTCAATTGATGGCGCGACGTATTCGTCGATACGCCTGAGAAACGGGCACGTCAGCGTCGCGATGGCATGACCCGACGGCCCCAGCAGCGGAAAACTGACGTCCATCACGCCAAACGTCTGCTGACTCTCCTTATGCAGGAACCCGTCGGCACGGATCTTCGCGTACGCGCTTTCGAGCGCGACCGGGTCCAACGCCGTCTCGCCCTTGACCTGAGTATGTTCAGCGAGCATGTGCGCACGCTGTTCCGCGCTTTGAAACGCCAGCGTCACACGTCCCGAACCGGTATCGATCAAGCCGATGCGCGCGCCAAGCCGCACCGAAATGCCCCAGGTGCCGGGCCCATCGACCTGCGCGATCACCAGAAGGTTGCCCCGGTCGTAGGTCGCAAGATGACAGGACTGCTCGGCGCGGTCGGCGAAACGCTGCATGATCGGCAGCGCTTCTGTGATCAGGCGGTTCATCGGCGGATGGCGATGTGCGAGCGCATACAGCTTGAGGCTCAGCGAATACCGGTCGCCGGCCGGCGAGCGCACCACGTACTGCCGCGCGACCAGCCGCTCGAGCATCCGATACATCTCGCTTGCGTTGCGCCCGAGCGATTTCGTGATCTCGGCGCGCGTCAGGCCATCCTTCTGCTCGGCGAGCAATTCGAGGATATCGAGCCCCTTGTCCAGCGCGGGCGCGCGGTATCGGTCGGAGTCGGAGGGATCTTCTGCCTGCATGTCAGCCTTGTTAAAAGCGATCGATCAGCGATAAACACGAGATGCTAAGGGAAAACACGGACCGTTTCGATGTGCACTTAGCTTGACTTGATCTTGTCCGCATATGAATAATACGTTCACTGATAAACGATTGTACCGATACAAACCCGTACCATCGATATACCGCCGAAACGAATTCAAGGAAGTCTGCGTGCCGCAAACCCCGCACAAACCCACCGACTCACGTTTGATTCTCCAGAGCCCGCAGGACAATTGCCTGATTGCGGGCGCGCGTCTGGAGGCGGGCGAGCGCGTCGAAATCGAAGGGGAAATCGTCACGCTTGCGAAGACCATCGACCTTGGACACAAAGTCGCGCGCTACGCGCTGCGCACCGATCAAAAAGTGCTGCGCTACGGCGCGATCATCGGCCACGTGAGTTCGGATGTTCAGCCCGGCGACCATTTGCACACCCACAATCTCGAGAGCGACTACATCCCGACCTACACGCACGACGCCGGCCACGCGTTTGTGGATCACCGGGAACAGCCAAGCCAATGACAGCATCCATCGCTCCTCAGCTTCAAGGCTTTTTGCGCGCCGACGGCCGCAAGGGCATTCGCAATGTGATCGCGGTTGCGTATCTCGTGGAGTGCGCACATCACGTGGCGCGCGAGATCGTTACGCAGTTTCGTCCCGCATTCGATGCCTTCGATGACCCAAATGCCGAGCAAGAACCACCTGTTCACCTGATCGGCTTCCCCGGTTGCTATCCGAACGGCTATGCCGAGAAGATGATGGAACGGCTGACCACGCATCCGAACGTGGGCGCGGTGCTGTTTGTATCGCTGGGATGCGAGAGCATGAACAAGCACTATCTCGTCGATGCCGTGCGCGCAAGCGGCCGTCCCGCCGAGGTCCTGACCATCCAGGAAAAGGGCGGCACGCGCAGCACGATCCAGAATGGTCTCGACTGGATTCGCGAGACGCGCGCGACGCTCGCAGCCCAGCCAAAAGTCCCGATGGCGCTCGATGAACTCATCGTCGGAACGATTTGCGGCGGTTCCGACGGCACCAGCGGCATCACGGCGAATCCAGCGGTGGGCCGCGCGTTCGATGCGTTTATCGACGCCGGCGCCGCATGCATTTTCGAAGAAACCGGCGAACTTGTCGGCTGCGAATTCCATATGAAAAGCCGCGCGGCGCGGCCGGAACTCGGGCAGGAAATCGTCGCGTGCGTGGACAAGGCTGCGCGCTATTACTCGATCCTCGGGCACGGTTCGTTCGCAGTCGGCAACGCGGATGGCGGCCTCACGACGCAGGAAGAAAAGTCGCTTGGCGCGTACGCGAAGAGCGGTGCATCCCCGATTGTCGGCATCATCAAACCGGGTGACATCCCGCCGGTAGGCGGCCTGTATTTGCTCGATGTCGTGCCGGACGGCGAGCCGCGTTTCGGTTTCCCGAACATCAGCGACAATGCGGAAATCGGCGAATTGATCGCCTGCGGCGCGCATGTGATCCTGTTCACGACCGGTCGCGGATCGGTGGTCGGTTCGGCCATCTCGCCCGTGATCAAGATCTGCGCGAACCCCGCGACGTATCGCAATCTTTCCGGCGATATGGACGTCGATGCCGGCCGGATTCTTGAAGGCCGCGGGACACTCGACGAAGTGGGCCGCGAGGTATTCGATGTCACCGTCAAAGTCGCGGCAGGCGCTGCGTCCAAATCTGAATCGCTGGGTCATCAGGAATTCATCCTGACTTACAAGACGTTCGATCCGGTTGGCCCCGCCTGCTTGCCGGCAAATGCGACGCCGCGGCACGCCGTACCGATTGCTTCGGTTTGATCCACGCATCGACATCCAAGCGATGAACCCAATCACCGGAAATCCCGTCGTGAAAAAGCGCAAGGTTGGAAAAACATCGCTGGAAGTTACAGCGTTGTCGCTGGGCAGCGCGCCGCTTGGCGGCTTGTACAGCGAGTTGTCGGAGGAAGACGCACAAGCCACGGTCGACGCCGCATGGCAAGCCGGCATCCGCTTCTTCGATACCGCGCCGCACTACGGCCACACGAAAGCTGAACATCGCGTAGGGGACGCGTTGCGGCGCTATCCGCGCGAAGACTACGTGCTGTCGACCAAGGTCGGACGTCGCTTTGTCCCTCGCACGACGCCGTACGACGGCAGCGAAGGCTGGGCGAATCCGTTGCCTTTCCAGGCGATCTACGACTACACCTACGGCGGCATTCTTCGTTCATTCGAAGACAGTCAGCAGCGCTTGGGGATCGTGGATATCGACATTGTGCTGATCCATGACATCGGCCGCGTCACGCACGGCGAAAAGAACGCGTTTTACTGGCGGCAACTTACGGACGAAGGCGGTTTTCGTGCGCTTGATGAACTGCGTACATCGCGTGGCGTAAAAGCAGTCGGACTCGGCGTGAACGAAGGCGCGGCGGTGCTGGAAGCGATGGCGGAATTCGATATCGATTGCGCATTGCTTGCCGGCCGATACACGCTTCTGGAGCAAGCCGTCCTCGACGACCTTCTACCTGAATGCGAAAAACGCGACGTCAGCATATTGCTCGGCGGTGCGTTCAACTCGGGCATTCTTGCGCGCGGTTTGACGCACGATGTGCCGCCAAAAGCGATCAACCAGAAGTTCAATTACGGCGATGCGCCGCAGTCGGTCATCGAACGTGTCGATGCGCTGGAACAGATCTGCCGCGAGCATGACGTCGCGTTGTCGAGCGCGGCCCTGCAGTTTCCTTATGCGCATAAAGTTGTCGCCACCGTGCTGATGGGCGCGCGTAACCCGGATGAGGTGCGGCTGAACGCGGCGTCATTCGCCGATCCGTTGCCTGCCGATTTGTGGGATGCGCTGAGAGCAGCGGGACTGCTGCATGCTTCCGCGCCGGTGCCCGTATGAGCGCTGAATTTATCGATGCGCATCAGCATTTTTGGGATCCATCGCGCGGCGACTATGGCTGGTTGACGCCTGAGTTGAGCGGGTTGTATCGCGTGTTTGGTCCCGATGACTTGAAGCCGCTTCGCGAAGCGGCGAACGTTGCGCGGACGGTCGTCGTCCAGGCGGCGCAGACTGTGGATGAGACACGTTATCTGCTCGATCTTGCGCGTAACGATTCATCCATCGCGAGTGTAGTGGGATGGGTCCCGCTCGACGCGCCCAACGCGGCCCGATTGATCGACGAATTAGCGCACGAACCGAAGTTCAAAGCCGTGCGCCCGATGCTTCAGGACCTTCCAGATGATCGCTGGATCGAGAATCCCGCATTGACGCCGGCAATCCATGCGCTGATCAAAAACGATCTTGCTTTTGATGCCCTGATCTTCCCGCGCCACGTTGCATCGCTGAAGATTTTTGCAGAGCGTTTCCCCGACCTGCGAATCGTCATCGATCACGGTGCGAAACCGCAAATCAAGGACGGCGACGCCGGGTGGCAAATCTGGGCAGATGGCATTGCAGAACTGGCTGCGTTGCCTCAAGGATTGCGCTGCAAGCTCTCGGGCCTTGCGACCGAAGCCGCGCCCGGCTGGACGACGGCGACGCTCAAACCATACGTCGATCATCTTCTCAAGCACTTTGGCTCGGATCGCCTCATGTGGGGAAGCGACTGGCCGGTGCTCAATCTGAACGGTGACTATGCAAGATGGAATGACGCAGCGCGGCAATTGACGTTGCATCTGGATGCAGCGCAACAGCAAGCAATTTTCGGCGACACCGCGAAGACGTTCTACCGTTTATAAGACATGAAGAATCGGCACGGTATACGCGGAATTTCGCATCAGCAATCGCAACGAAAGCCGGGAATGGTAAAAAGATGTGTCGCGTGAATGCTATGGTTCTGGTTCTATCGCACGATATTTGAAACGCCGCTCCCGGCGAACCTTGGCCACAAGCGGGCCATACCGAACACCTTATCAACCGAATCAAAACCTGAAACTGAAGGATCACTCACGATGAAACTGCTGCGCTTTGGGCCGAACGGTCAGGAAAAACCGGGTTTGCTGGATCAGAACGGCAAGATTCGCGACTTGTCGGGTGTCGTTGACGACATCGCCGGCGAAACACTATCCGACGCCACGCTCGCGAAACTCCGCGCAATCGATCCATCCACGCTGCCCGAAGTGACGGGCGAACCGCGCATCGGCCCTTGCGTTGCACGCGTGGGCAAGTTCGTGTGTATCGGCTTGAATTACGCCGATCACGCCGCGGAATCCAACCTGCCGGTTCCGACCGAACCGGTGCTGTTCGGCAAGTGGACGAGCGCCATTTGCGGTCCGAACGACAACATCGAAATTCCGCGTGCATCGAAAAAGACCGACTGGGAAGTCGAGCTCGGCGTGGTGATCGGCAAGCACGCGAAGTACGTCAGCGAAGCGGACGCGCTGGATTACGTGGCCGGCTATTGCGTAATCAACGACGTTTCCGAGCGCGAATGGCAGATCGAGCATGGCACGCAATGGGATAAGGGCAAGGGATTTGATACCTTCGGCCCGATCGGTCCGTGGCTCGTTACAAAGGACGAAATCGCCGATGTACAGCATCTCGACATGTGGCTGGAAGTCGACGGACATCGTTATCAGAACGGCAACACCAAGACGATGGTTTTCGGCGTCGCGGAACTGGTGGCGTATCTGTCGAAGGTGATGAGCCTGCAGCCGGGCGATGTCATCTCCACCGGCACGCCTCCGGGCGTGGGAATGGGCGTGAAACCCGCGCCGGTATATCTCAAGGCAGGCCAGACGGTTCGCCTTGGCATCCAGGGTCTGGGCGAACAGCAACAAACCACGGTCGACGCAAAGTAAGCGCGAACCGATAAAAGAAAGGGGCCGTTCCAGCATAAGTTGGAACGGCCCCTTGTTCGTTTTACCGCACAGATAGTCAGGCGCTGACCGGTTCCAGCTCCGCCGCCATTTCGCTGATCCGGTGAATCGTCCCTTGCGCGACTGCAACGAGGCGTTCCGTGCCGCCATCGGTGACATACACGTCGCATTGACATGTGGCCTGCGTCATTCCCGCGTAGATCACGCGCGCGCGGGCCAGCAATGTGCCCGATACCGCTGGCCGCAAATAGTTGATTTTGTACTCGCCGGTGACCACCTTCGGACCCAGGCGCAGTGCGCCGGCGAAGGTCAGGGCGTTATCGACGAGATAACTCACCACGCCGCCGTGCACAAAACCATGTTGCTGCCTCAGTTCATCGCGGATGGTCAGACATAGGGTGAGACTCGTGGAGTCGACCTGCATGAGTTTCGTTCCCAGCAGGGCGCTAAACGGCTGCGCGTTCAACGCGCCCCGTGCGATATCGACAATTTCGGCCATTCGGACACTCCTACATTTGGTTTCGGTCCAGTCAGCTTGAGTCCCACAATCCGCATCGGGGCGAGCGCCGTCGTCGCGGTCCTGCAAAGGACTGTAGGTAGTGCATGTCCACTGCGCAAGGACGATCTCGAATTCGCGGACAAATTACCGGTTTAAACGTGATTTATCAGCGGCTTGAATCCAAAGCAGCGGTTTTTCCGGCTGAAATGCAAAACGCCTCGCGTGAATGGCGAGGCGTTTGAACACGTCAAGACGACGCTGAAGTTTCAAGGCAACGCGTCGTACGCGGTCGCGAGATGGTAGGGCGTGGTCGAAGGCATTTCGGCACGCACGATGACGCCATCGGCCGTCTGGCTTTCAATCCATCCGTTCGGCCGAAGGAAACGCTTTGTGAAGCGTTCGATCTGGGCGGGTAACTGCGCGCGCACCTCAGCGCCGGAATGCGTGGCGAGCGCGCGCAGATATTCGGTCTGCGCCCAGATACGTTGCGTCGAATCGATAACACCGCCGCGCTCATCGACCGATGCAGCCACGCCGCCCGTCACCGGATCCACGCCGGTTTGCTGCACGAAATTGAACGCGCGGAACAACGCCCGGTTCAGCCCAGCCGCTTTGAAAGCCGCGTGTGCGCTACCTTCCACCAAAAACAGCCATTCGAATTGATGCCCGGGTTCAAGCCAGTTGTTGGCGCTCCCAATCGGCAATTCGGCGATGCACCCCGTTTCCTGGTGCACAAAAGCACGCGCGACAGCCGCGCCGAGCTTTTCCAGACGATGATCGAAGACCGCGAAGCCCGTGGTTTGACGCGCGGCAAGCCACGCTTCGGTCAGGTGCATCAACGGATTTTGCAGCGGCGAATTGAGCGAGACGGAAAAGTCTTCGCTCATCGCGGCATGGAACAGATTGCCTTCGGCGCTCATCTGCCGTTCGATGATCGCCGAGGTCTCTTCCAGCGTCGCCAACGCTTTTTGCGCGGCAGCGGGCGACGCGTGACGGGCGTATTCCGCGCACGCAAAAATCACGAACGCGTGCGTATAGAGGTCCTTGTGGCGCTCGTGCGGCGCGCCAACAGCATCGACGCTATAGAACCAACCGCCGTTTTTTCTGTCCTGAAAATAGGTCAGAAGCGAATCGAACAGCGTATCGGCGTGGCCAATGTCCCCCGCGTGCGCGAACACGAACAACTGCCGGGCGCATGCCATGGCGCGGTATCGATGTGCGGGCACGGGCGTTACGCCATCCTTGGCGACGGCTTCGTAAGCGAGACGCATCGCTGGATTGAAGCCCGGTCCGCGCCAGATAGGCAGTACGACGCGCTCATAATGCGCCTTCAGGGTCGCGCCGGTCGGGGGTGTTCCAGCAGTGAAATCTGGGTCGTGCATACGGCTTTATCGATGATGGTTGAGCCCGGCGGCGCTCGCCACCGGACGCGGGCACCAAGGATAAATCAAAACGGCCGCTTGCCGGACCATCATCGACGCGCGAAGGCCCTCGCGGACACATTGCGGCCACCATAAAACGCATTCTAAGGAGAAAACCACTCATGTTAGGCAATATGGAACTCATCGCGCGGCTCATCCTGGCCGCCGCGCTCGGCAGCGTGATCGGCTTCGAGCGGGAGCGGCTGTCGTGGGCGGCCGGGCTGCGCACGCACATGCTCGTGTGCGTTGGATCGACGCTCATCATGATTGTCTCGGCGTTCGGTTTCGCCGATGTCCTCGGCGGCGATCACATCGTCCTCGACCCGTCGCGGATCGCGGCGCAGGTCGTGTCAGGGATTGGCTTTCTCGGCGCGGGCTCCATTCTGCTGCGCGGCGAGATCATCCGCGGTCTCACGACGGCAGCGAGTCTGTGGTCGGTCGCCGCGATCGGGCTCGCCGTCGGCGGCGGGCTCTACACCGCGTCGATAGCTGCAACCATCATCATCCTGATCATTCTTGCGGGCATCAAACCGCTCGAGCGGCGGTTCATATCGGTGAAACAGCGGCGTCAGCTGACGCTGCTCGTGGATCGCGGCACGCTGAATTTTCACGCGCTGCACGAGGCGCTGGGCGCGGGCAGCGTGCGGGTAAAGCAGTTCGTCGTGCAGCAAAGCGATGATTCCGCCGACCTGGATGAAGTGCAGATATCGCTGTCGCGAGTGTCGGCGGCGGAATATCAGGCGATTTGCGCACGGCTGCGCGCCCTTGAAACCGTGCGTGAATTCAAGGAAGAGGGCGCAATGTAGTCATGCGGTCGCCGAAATAATCGGCACCGGCGTGCGACAATGCGCGCTCAAAAAATCCAGCAGACGTTTGGCGCCAGGCCGCTTATTGGCGGCGGTGGTCGCTCGCTTCGCTTTCAGCGTTGTAGTTCATCCTCGACTTATGCCCGATTCCGTTGTAAATCCCGCCCGTTCGAGTGAACCCGCTCCTTCAGCCGATGACCCCGCTATCGGCCAGCCTCGCTCAGTCCGGCCGGCACAGCGCGACGCGACGCCAAACCCCGCGCCATACGGCGCTCCGACGCTCGATCTGTTTGCCGAAGATGCCGAGCGTGCCACGCTCCAGGCGTTGAACACGGACATTCGGCAGGCCACGCTCCCGGGATTCGAACTGCCCGATGTGTTCATGGCGGCCGTTTCGGCGGCATCAGCCTTGCCGGCTACGGCACGGCGCGGGGCTGCATCGGACGATACTGGCGCGTGTGCTTTTCCTGATGGCGCCGCCAGCGCGAACCCAGTGCCGACGCTCGACCTCTTGTTCGATGAGCCGGCCGCCGAATCTTGACATGGTCTCCTGGCGACCATTAAATCGAGCCCCAATTTTGCCCTCATGCGAAGCGGCGATCGAATCCGGTAACACCTACTGATTTCAAGCCAAGCTCCTGAAACAAACGTTGCTAAAACGCATTGATGTAGAAAAACTACGAGAAAAATGTTGCGTTGCGCTAGGAATCGATCAGTGGAAACCCTATAATGATGCCTAAGGGATAACCCTGAACCAACCCACTGGAGTCCGACATGAGCTACCTCTTCGCATTGCTGCAAAAAATCGCATCGCTGTTCGAATCGCCGCACCTTCCCATGGATTCGGACTACTCGTACCAAGCCCGTCAACGCGAAGCAGAGCGCGTTCGGAAGGCACGTGGTACGGTTTTCGGAATTCGTCTGTGAGCTGTCGTGAAAGCAGCGCGGGCTGCGTAGAAAAATAGATCGTTTTATTGGTTTTAGCTTGACATCTGTTTTTCGTAGTGCAGCTCGCCTGTTTTCTCAAGTTTGACGTTCTGTAGTTTTTCTAGCTTAAATTATTTTACCGATAGACCGTCGTTCCGGGTCAATCGTCGCCCAAGCATCTGCTGTCTTCGTTGTCCTATAGCGCCACTGCGCGCGTCTTCGTTTGCCCTCCCTCGCGTTCGCTGCCCACGATCGAACCCGGCATGCACATTACAAATCAATAACTTCGCATGTAGTTGAAAAGCGTTCGTAATGAACGGCTTGCCAGAGCGGTGTTCCATATTTTCGTTGCTTACATAGCGCACGACAAAACCCCTTGCGACGCCATTTCCGATGCGGCTTAAAAACGAATCCAATCAGTGGCTTACCAAGTCAGTAGCGGAGATTTGGTAATGCGCGCGATTGATACGAACACTTACAAGCGCTCACGTCGTGCAATCTGCCGCATGGCTACAGTGTTCTCAACGACGCGGCACTGACGGCACAACGGCCAGTTCCACCGCGCGTCTTTAAAGATGATTCAAGCTGAACATGGGAGAACAGTCATGAAAACCTCACGCACGATCATTGCCGCCATGCTCGCCGGCGGCGCGCTGATGACCGCTACGGCCGCATTCGCTCAAGTCGACAACGGCATGATTCACGGACCGGCAGTCCAACAAAACTACGGCGAGCCGCACATGATGAAAACCGCCGTGGTCATCAATCTGGGCTGGCACGGCGACCGTTACTGGGACGGACACCGTTATTGGCAGCGCGACGAATGGATGCGCCACCATCCGCACGATGCAGGTCCGCGCCATGCGCCGCCGCACGCTGATCGCCACGACGATCATCGTCACGGCTAACCGGATGGGTTGACGCCCGACCGCGTTGCGCGACGAAACCGGCTCGCTGAATAGGCAGCCGGTTTTTTTCGTCCCGAATCCGGCGCTTCGATTCACGTCATAGCCCATTTGGCCGAACCGCGTATTCGAGGCCGCTGCGCTATCCTAGCTGGCACGGGCGGGTGAACACGTCCCGCGAATTGGCTTGGAAAACAGCGGAGAAAACTTGAATCAGATCACTATTGGCGTGGTGGGCAGCGGCCTGATGGGCGTCGGCATTGCAACACAAGCGGCGCTGCACGGCTACGCGACCATCGTCCATGACATCGATGCCGCGCGGCTGGCGTCGGTGCATGCAAAAGCAGAAGCGGTCCTCGACGAATTGATCGACGCCGGCGTGTTCCATGCGGACGATAAAGCTGGCGTGCTTGGGCGCATTGAAACCACCGAAAAGCTGGAGCGCGTGGCGACGGCGGGATTTATCGTGGAAGCGATCCCCGAAGTGCTCGAACTAAAGAACCGGACCTACCGGGCGCTCGAGCCGCTATTGCGTGAGGACGCCATTTTTGCCAGCAACACCAGCGGTTTTCCGCCCGATCTCCTTGCGCAAGTGTTGCAGAACAAAGCGCGTTTTGTGATCGCGCACTTCTGGAATCCCCCGCATACCATCCCCCTCGTTGAAGTTGTACCGGGCACCGAAACCGATCCTGAAGTCACGCGCCGCACCGCAGATTTGATGACGGCCATCGGCATGGAACCGGTTGTGCTGACCAAGGCAATTCCGGGCTTTGTCGGTAACCGATTGCAGTTTGCGGTGTTGCGCGAAGCGCTGGCTATTGTGAGGTCGGGCGCGGCGACCCCGGAAGTCGTGGATGCGGTCATGAAATCGTCGCTCGGCCGTCGATACGGCATGGTCGGGCCGCTGGAAAGCGCGGATCTAGGCGGGCTCGATACGCTGCTGGACATCGGCCTGCATCTCATGCCCGAGCTTGCAAAAGATGAAGACGCCCTGCAATTGATGCGCGAGCGCGTGGAAAAAGGTCATGTGGGCGTGCGCAGCGGGCAGGGCTTCTACGACTGGAACGACGCGCACCACGCGCGCGTGAAGGCTGGGCGCAAGCGCCTGATTCACCACGTTGCAAAGAAATCCAGGAAGAACCATGAGTGACAGCAGCAGCACCTCCGGCACGCATTTTTATCATCCTGACGAAGGACATCAGCTCCGCCATGATCCGTTCAAGGCAATCGTCGCGCCACGGGTCATCGGCTGGATTTCGAGTCGCGATACCGACGGTCGCGTGAACCTCGCGCCTTACAGCTTCTTTGGCGCGTTCGCAACGTTTCCCTACATCATTGGATTTTCGAGCGAGGGGTACAAGGACAGCATCAGGAACATCGAGGAGACCGGCGAGTTCGTGTGGAACCTCTCGAGCAGGCCGCTCGCCGAGCAAATGAACAAGACCTCGGCGCCTGTTTCGCATGAAACCGATGAGTTCGAACTCGCCGGACTGACCAAGGCGCGGGGCGTCAACGTCGCCGTGCCGCACGTGGCCGAATCCCCGGCCGCGCTCGAATGCAAGCTGCTGCAGATCATCCGGTTGAAAGCGCTCGACGGCACGCCAATGAACAACTGGCTTGCACTTGGTCAGGTGGTCGGCGTTCATATCCGCCGCGAATTCCTGAAGGACGGCATCTTCGATACCGCCGCCGCGCAACCGATCATGCGTGCGGGGTATCGTGGGGATTACGCGGGCATCGGCGAAATGTTCGAGATGATCCGGCCGGCTTCGTAACCCGGCGGCCGGCGCATGGTCAAAGCCGGAACACGCTCACCGCGCGGCTGAGCTGCTCGGCTTGCTCGAGCAATTCCGTTGTGGATTGCTCAGCCTCGCCAACCAGCGCTGCGTTTTGCTGTGTCGCTTCGCCGATCTGCGCAACCGCGAGATTCACCTGTTCGATACCGCTCGACTGCTCCCGCGACGCCACGCTGATTTCGCCGATGATCGCATTCACTCGGGCCACGCGTTCCACGATCCCGGTCATCGTGCCGCGTGCTTCTTCGGCAATCCGGTAGCCTGTGGCAACACGGTTAACCGATTCCGCGATCAGCGCCTCGATTTCCTTGACCGCCGCGGCGCTGCGTTGCGCGAGGCCCCGCACTTCCGAGGCCACCACGGCGAAGCCCTTGCCGTGCTCGCCCGCGCGCGCGGCTTCAACGGCCGCGTTCAAAGCGAGAATGTTCGTCTGGAACGCGATTCCTTCGATCACGGAAGTGATGTCCGAGATCTTGCGCGCGGATGCATCGATTTCGCTCATCGTGGTGACCACGCGGCTTACTGCTTCGCCGCCGGCGCGCGCAGCGTCTGAAGCCGATGCCACCAGTTGATCCGCCTGCGCCGTGTTGGCAGCGTTCTGTTGCACGGTCGATGTGATCTGTTCCATGCTCGCGGCGGTTTCCTCGAGACTGCTCGCCTGCGTCGCGATGCGCTGCGAGATGTCGCTGCTGCCTGCCGCAATCCGGCCTGTGCCATCCGACATATCCGCCGATGCACTTCGCACCTGCGTGACGATGCGCGCCAGGCCCGTCGCGATTCCATCGATTGCCGTCATCAACCGGCCGACATCGTCTTCACGCGTGGTCGCGAGGCGCACGCTCAGGTCGCCTGCCGCGATCTGCTCGGAAGCGTGCGTGAGCGCTTCCAGCGGCTGCGTCACGAGCTTGCGCACGGCAAAAAGCAGCACGGCGACAAACCCGGCGATCACCAGCAAACCCAGCAGCAAAAAGCGATGACGCATGGCGCGCATATCGGCGAGCAGTTCGTCGCGATACGCAATTCCGCCGATCACCCACTGCCACTCGGGCACGGAACGAAACACGATTTCCTTCTCGCCGCCATGCACTTGCGGATTCGTAAGCTCGGGCGTGTCAAGTGCGTCGAACGAAAGACGGCCTTCCTTGGCGTCGAGCATTTGCTTGAACGGTGCGATGCGTTCATCGGCTGGTTGGATCGTCGTATCGGCCGTACCGTTCGAACCGCCTACGGCTGGATGCACCAGGAGCTTGCCGCGGTTCGGCCCGTTCGATGCATCGATGACAAAAAAGTAGCCATTCTCACCCACCTTCAGATCGCGGATATTCTGCTGCAGGGTGGCGATTTCCGCGCTGATGTCCACGCCCACGAACAACGCGCCGATCACGCGGCCCGATGCATCGGCAACAGGTTTGTACTCGGTGATGTACTGCTTGCCGAACAGCGACGCCATACCGATAAACCGTTTGCCGCCAAGAATCAGCGCATACGCCGGGCCCTTGCGGTCAAGCAATGTGCCGATGGCACGTTCGCCATCCTGCTTTTTCAGCGATGTCGTCACGCGCACAAAATCGTCACCGGTGCGCGCGAACACCGTCGCGATAGCGCCGCTGCGTTCGAGGAACTGGTCGGGAATCGAGAAATCGAGGTTCATCGGCTTGTCGCCGGCCTTGAACGTTGGCGTCGCCATTCCGCCGATATCGACTTTTTGCGCTTCGTCGAGCGCGAAATCCGTCGGCAGGAAGCTTGCGAACAGTGTCATGGCGCGTTCGACTTCAGCGCTGACGGATTTATCGTAGAGATGGATCATCGTGCTGATTGCACGATTGTCGTCGTCCATGCGGGCGAGGGCCTGGGCATCGATCTCCTGCCCGGCGGAATGCGTCACCGCGATGGTAAAACCGGCCACGACCACGGCCGCCAAAGCACACGCTAGAGCAGCGAACTTCGCGCCGACACTTGCACGGCGGAGGTTGAATTTCGACATAGTTGATTTCTGAGGGACATGTAGGGAATATGAATGGTTATCGGCGGCGCGGCGCGAATCTTGACTCCGGGACGACCGTTCGTATTTACCGGCAAATCCGTCCCCATTTCTGAAATATGATGAACGGGCGCCAAAAGAGCCGTGCGTGCATCGAGAAATCGAATAAAAACGGTCGTCACTTGCTCTGGCGCGACATGCCGAAAACAACCAGAAATCCTGGGTAGCTGCTCGCAAACCCTTGCCCTGCAAGGCTCCGCCTTTTCATCTGCCAGAAAAAGCAAATCAGGGTGTCGTATTTCCACATGTGAGCGTCGGAAATAGTCGGCAACCCGCACTTTTTTCTGGCAACTATGTATAGAGAGCGCGGACGCACGTCCGCCAACCAGGAGAGCGTTCGATGAAATCCGAAAAGGTCGTGGTCGAAAACCTGTGCAAGGTCTTCGGCACGAGCCCGAAGCAGGCGATCGACATGCTTGCCGGCGGCGCAACGAAAGAAGAAGTGTTTGCCAAGACCGGCCAGATTGTGGGCGTCCACAACGTGTCGTTCGATGTGCGCGAGGGCGAGATCTTCGTGCTGATGGGCCTGTCCGGCTCCGGCAAATCGACGCTCATCCGGTTGATCAACCGGCTGGTCGAGCCAACCGTGGGCAAGGTCCTGATCGATGGACGCGACGTTGCTTCCGTTCCCCGCTCGGAACTCACGTCGCTCAGACGCAAGGACATGAGCATGGTGTTCCAGTCGTTCGCGCTGATGCCGCAACGCACGGTTTTATCGAATGCCGCGTTCGGGCTGGAAGTGGCGGGCGTCGGGCGCAAGGAACGCGAAAAACGCGCGATGGGCGTGCTCGAACAGGTGGGTCTTGCACCGTTCGCGCAGAAACTGCCGGCGGAATTGTCGGGCGGGATGCAGCAACGCGTGGGGCTCGCACGGGCGCTGGCCGTGAATCCGTCGCTGATGATCATGGACGAGGCGTTCTCCGCGCTCGATCCGCTCAAGCGCAAGGAAATGCAGAACGTGCTGCTCGACCTGCAGCGCGAACAGCAGCGCACGATCATGTTCGTGTCGCACGATCTGGAGGAGGCGCTGCGCATTGGGACGCGCATCGCGATCATGGAAGGCGGCCGCGTGGTGCAGATCGGCACGCCGCAGGAAATCATTTCGAATCCCGCCGACGACTACGTGCGCGCGTTCTTCGAAGGTATCGATACAAGCCGCTACCTGACCGCCGGCGACCTGATGCAAACCGACGCGGTGCCGCTGATGAAACACGGCTCGCAGATCGACGCGTCGAGCGTCTCGCAAGCGCTCAACGGCAGCGCCGACTATGCGTTCGTGATGGACCAGGAGCGCAAGATTCGCGGTTTCGTGTGCCGCGATTCGGTGGGACAGGCATCGCCGGAAATCAACGTCATTGAATGCATTCAACGCACCACGCCGCTCGACATTGTTGTCAGCCGCGTGGTCGCGAGCCGCGCGCCGCTGCCGGTGGTGGACGCGGACGGATCGTATTGTGGTTCGGTCAACAAGACGAACGTCCTCAAGGCTCTGACTCGACATAGAGGCTCCCATGTCTGAAATTATCCCGCTCGGCAGTTGGGTCGATCACGGCGTCAAATATTTGCTGGACCACGACGCGAAAACCTTCGACGCGATCGGCCGGGTTATCGAGAGCTTCGCGGCGCTGGTCGAACACGGTCTCCAGGCCATTCCGATGTGGCTGATGATGGCGATCTTTGTCGGCATCGGCTTGTGGCGGGTTGGCTGGCGATTTGCACTGTTCGTGTTGTTGTCGCTCTTGTTGATTTACGCGACCGGCTTCTGGGATCAGATGGTGATCACGCTCGGTCTCACGCTCTCGTCCACGTTGATCAGCTTGCTGCTCGGCATTCCGCTCGGAATCTGGACGGCGAAGAGCAAGACCATCGAGACCATCGTGCGTCCCGTGCTCGACCTGATGCAGACCATGCCCGCGTTCGTGTACCTGATTCCGGCGGCCATGCTGTTCGGTCTCGGACGCGTTCCCGGCATCTTGTCGACGGTGATCTTCGCGATGCCGCCTGCCGTGCGTCTCACATCGCTTGGGATCAAGCATGTGAATCGCGAGATCGTGGAAGCGGGTCAGGCGTTCGGATGCACGCCGTGGCAATTGCTTTACAAGGTGCAGTTCCCGAACGCGCTGCCCTCCATCATGACCGGCGTGAACCAGACCATCATGATGGCGTTGTCGATGGTGATCATTGCATCGATGGTCGGAGCCGGTGGTCTCGGCAACGACGTGCTTGCAAGTATTCAGCGGCTGGATATCGGCTTGGGATTCGAAAGCGGCTTGTCGGTGGTGTTGCTCGCGATCATCCTGGACCGCATCACGGAAAGCTTTGGTCGTTCGCCGGGTATGGCGCGCGCACCGTTGCTCTCAGGTATTCGCAGCGTCATGCGTGTGCGGCGCACGCCGGCTGCGCAACAAAGCTGAAGCTTCATATGAAGGCACGCGGTCAAACCAGCCAAGGATAAAAACCCGATGAAGCGCGACGCGATGGTGCCGGACCGGATTCATCCAGCGGGTCAGCCGCCTGATTCGCCGTTATCGAAGCTGTCGCACTTCGGGTTTTTGACGCTGCCAAATTTTTCGATGATCGCTTTCACGAGCGCTATCGAAGTATTACGGATGGCGAACTATGTAGGCCGCGCGGAACATTACACGTGGTCGGTGATTACGCCCGACGGCGAGCCGGCGCGCGCGAGCAATGGCATCACGGTCAAGCCCACGAAGACGCTCGCCGAAGCCGGCATGCCGGACGTGTTGATCGTGTGCGCGGGCTGGCATGTGCGAGATTACGTGGATGAGAAGGTGATCGCGCTGCTGCAGGAAGTTGCACAGCAGGGCATGCCGCTCGGCGGCATTTGCACGGGCGCATACGCGCTGCTCGCGGCGAATTTGTTGGACGGTTACCGTTGCACCGTGCATTGGGAAGACATGTCGCCGCTGCACAAAAGCTACCCTCATGTGCGTTTCGCCGATGAAATCTTTGTCATCGACCGGGATCGTGTGACGTGCACGGGGGGCACCGCGCCGCTTGACCTGATGTTGAACCTGGTCGGCATGCGGCTTGGGCAGGCGCACGCGGCGCAGGTGTCCGAGCAGTTCATCGTGGAACGGATTCGCGGCACGACCGATCATCAACACATACCCGTGGATGCCCGCGTTGGCTTTTCGCGTGCCGAGCTGATCGAAGTCGTGCGGCTGATGGAAGCGAATATCGAAGAGCCGCTTTCACTCGAAGAACTGGCACGGCTCGTGAAACTTTCGCAACGGCATTTGCAGCGCATGTTCAAGATGTTCCTGAGCGTATCGCCGACGCATTATTACCTGACGCTGCGGCTTCGGCGCGCGCGCGAACTATTGCGAAACAGCGACGCCTCTATCTCGCGCGTCACCGCGATCTGCGGTTTTCATTCGCCTTGTCATTTCAGCAAGGCATATCGCGCGCAGTTTGGCCACGCGCCGAGCATCGAGCGCAGGCAATCAGCTTGATCACCTGTTTCAAACGTGACGCGCTTGGTCGAGCGCGGCATTGTCGTGTCTGCAGTTTCCACAACATGGAGAAAATATGAAACTTCACGGAATTGCGTCGTCGTGTGCGCTGGTGGTCTTATTGAATGTCGCGTCGTCCGGCGGCGCGTATGCCGCTGATGCGGCAGCGTGCCAGAACGTTCGTTTCGCCGATGTCGGCTGGACCGATATTGCCGCTACAACGGGGCTCGCGACCACTGTGCTGCAAGGTCTTGGATACAAGCCCACGAAGACGATTGCTTCCGTGCCGATCACGTTTGCCGGTATCAAGAACAAGCAGATCGATGTGTTCCTCGGCTACTGGTCGCCGACGATGGACCCGATCGTCCAGCCTTTCACGAAGGCAAGTCAGATCAAGGTCTTGCCCACACCCAATTTGACCGGCGCGAAATACACGCTGGCCGTTCCCGATTATGCGTACCAGGGAGGCCTGAAGTCCTTCAACGATATCGCCAAGAACTACGACAAGCTCGACGGCAAGATCTACGGCATCGAGCCGGGTAACGATGGCAACGCGTTGATCAAGAAGATGATCGACTCGAACCAATATGGACTCGGCAAGTTCAAGATGGTCGAGTCGAGCGAAGCCGGCATGCTGGTTGAAGTGGGCCGCGCGATTCGCGAGAAGAAGTGGATTGTGTTTCTCGGATGGGAGCCGCATCCCATGAATGTATCGATGAAGATCGATTATTTGAGTGGCGGCGATGACGTGTTCGGCGCGAATTACGGCGAAGCGAAAGTGCTCACGGTGACACCGCCGGATTATGCCGCGCGATGCCCGAACGTGGCGCATCTGGTCGATAACCTGAAGTTCTCAACGGACATCGAGAATCACGTGATGACCCCGATCATGAACAAGACCGATCCGAACAAGGCCGCGAAAGATTGGTTGAAGGCGAATCCGGCAGTACTGGACAAATGGCTGGCCGGGGTCAAGACGTTCGATGGGAAGGATGGACTGGCCGCGGTCAAAACTTATGTAGCGCAGTAAGCTTCGCTCGCGCGGGTTGAGCGGCTTCAGATAGCCCGCGCGCGTCCGGGAAACGTCTCATCGAAATCCGCGGCGAGTTCCAGCGTCGCAACGCTCGCTGCGTCTTCCGGTGCGGCCGTGCCGCGTTGCTCGCGATACATCATCGGCGCAAGCCCGAACTGTTTCCTGAACTCGCGGCCGAGATGCGATGCATCGGAAAACCCGCAACTCGATGCAATGTCGGCGACGGTTTTATCGGAACTGGTCAAAAGCCACGCGGCCGTGCGTAACCTGACTTGCTTTGCATAAGCCTGAGGCGCTTTTCCCGTCTCGGCCTTGAACAATCTCTCCAGTTGCCGGGTCGATAAATCCAGCTTGTGCGCAAGCTCATCGAGCGTCAGGGATCGTCCTACGTGCTGCTCCATCAGCAGTATTGCGCGCTTCACTTTTGGGTGCGTGGCAGGTGCAAGACCTGGGGGATGCGGTTGAGGCGCGTTGCCTTTTTGCATGTCGTCGACGAGCAGGATACGCAGCGCTTTCTGCACCGTCGCCGCCTCGAAATGGCGCAGCAATATTGCTGCCGCAACGTCAATCGATGCGCGTCCGCCCGAACATGTAATGCGCCGGTGATCCATGACGAATAACCGGTCCGCGACAAGCATGTCCTCATTTACCCCGGGAAATCGTTCCACGAAATCCCAATAGTGAAACCAGCTAACGCAAATTCGATAACCATCCAGCACGCCCGCGCGCATCAACGAAAACACGCCCGTGCAAATCCCGACGAGAGTGGCGTCCGTGGTGGCGGCGCGGCGAATGAATTGCAGCGTGGCGTCGCTTGCGCCCGTGCCGGAATGCAACAGACCGCCCACTACCACAACGTAATCGAACGTTTCGGCGCGATCGAAGGTTTCCCACGGTGTGATCTGAATGCCGCAACTTGCGCGCACGGGTGCGAGCGTCTCGCCGATCACGCTCCACGAGCACCTTACCGGTTTGCTGAAATCCCCTTCATCGGCGGAAAGACGGAGTAGATCGACAAAGCCGGAAAACGCGGTAAGCGTGAAGTTCGGCAACAAGACAATGCCGAAGCGGATGCGCTGTTTGGATGCCGTATCGGGCGATTGAGCGGGAAGAAGGTCAGCGGGATTCATGCGCTTGCCGTGGATATGCAGCCAAAATCAGGGAATGCGGATAAGAAACGCGACACAATGATAAAGCAGCATATCACTGCCATTAAGCGTTGAAATTTCGAACTGTCCAAAAGAAAACGGCTTGCCCGGCAACGAGCAAGCCGTTTATCTATAACCGTTAGCTGGCCAAACACTCCCGCCACAGGCTATTAAACCATCGCCGATACTTAGTGAGCCGTATGCGTAACGTGCTTGGCTTTCGGAAACTTGTGGTGATGATGCGGCTTTGCGTAAGAGACAGCCGGAGCCGCAACTGCAGCAACAATAAGAACGGCGAGGAATTTCTTCAGAAGATTGTTCATGAGGCGAACCTGATGGCGAGGGTTTGACGAAGGTTTTCAAGGCGCATTGCAAAACGCCAACACAGTGTAGCGCAGCGTTTCTTCAACCAGAAATGGTCTGTAATGCCCGCCGCAAAAGTGTTGTATTGCTGCCGACGATAAACTTACGAATCGCCTTCATCGTGCCGACCGCTGCCCCAGGGTACGGGAATTCGCGTGGGCAAGGAACGCTGCACAGCGTTCCCTTCGACCACAGCCTTATGAGCCCGAACCTCTTGCCGTGACCGGTGCCGCCGGTCCACTCGGCGTTGCGGTGCCAAGGCCGGGCGTGTCGCTTTTGCCCATGGACGTCGAGCTCTTGTGCTTCATCGTCTTGTGGTGCGTCATTCCGGTCGTACCCGACCCAGCCGGCTGGTTTGTCGTCTGGGCGTTGTCACCTGCTTGTAAGCCGGTGGCGGAGCTGGGCGGATTGTTCTGGGCGAATGCCGTGCTGGATACGCAGAGTACGGCGCCGATCGCGCATGCCATTGAGAAGTGCTTCATGCCTGGATTCCTTTCTGTAAGGCGGGAGACGTCCATGGATCGTTTGATACCGAACAAGCGGACGCTCACTTGCTTGCTCAATGCCTATTCAGCATGTGACGTGCCACCACCATCGCGCAGCTTGATTCACTTGCCAGTTTCCGACGCTGATTGTCGCTAATACGCCCGTTCACGCCCCATGATCCAATTGAGTTCAAGCGCTGACGCCGCCGTCCCACGTGCATGCCGTTTTTGTTCTATCGGAGGAAATTGACGTGCGGTGCAATGACTACCTGGTGATTCCCACGCATTCCACTCACAAGGCAAGCCATGAACGTCAGCGTCTTCGATCTGTTCAAGATCGGCATCGGTCCGTCGAGTTCGCACACGGTCGGCCCGATGATCGCGGCGTGCAGGTTTGCATCGCATATCGAAGATGCGAATCTCCTGGCGTTCGTGCGCCGCGTGCGCGTGGATTTGTTCGGTTCTTTGGGCGCGACCGGCAAGGGCCATGGCACCGATAAAGCCGTGCTTCTCGGACTCGAAGGTTATCTCCCCGACTCGATCGATCCGGATGCGATCGAACCGCGTCTGCGGGCGATCCGCGAGTGCAAGACGCTGATGCTGCTCGGCAAGCACGAAGTGAAGTTCGACGAACGCGAACATCTCGGGTTTTTCCGCAAGCTGATGCCGGGCGCGCCGGGATCGAGCGTCGTGCATCCAAACGGCATGCGCTTCCAGGCCTTCGATGAAAACGGTCAGCTCGTCGTCGAGAAAGAGTACTACTCGGTTGGTGGCGGCTTCGTGATCAATCGCGAGGGAACGCGCGTGAACGGCGTGCAGTCGGGCGGCGAGGTGCCGCATCCGTTTCGCACCGGCGACGACCTGATGCGCGTGTGCCGCGAAACGGGTTTATCGATTGCGCAAGTGACGATGTTCAACGAATGCGCGTCGCGCCCGGAAAGCGAAGTACGCGAAGGCTTGCTTGCGATCTGGCGCGTGATGGCGGCGTGCGTCGAGCGCGGCTGCAAGGTTCGCGGCGAGCTGCCGGGACCGATGCACGTCAAACGCCGGGCGGCTGATCTCTCGGCGCAATTGCGCAACCGCTCTGAAGAATCGCTGCGCGATCCGCTCTCCATGCTCGACTGGGTCAACCTGTACGCCATGGCCGTGAACGAGGAGAACGCGGCCGGCGGGCGCGTGGTGACAGCGCCTACGAACGGCGCGGCCGGCGTGATCCCTGCAGTGCTGCACTACTACGTGAAGTTCATGCACAACGCGACCGATGAAGGCATTGTCACGTTCTTGCTGACGGCCGCGGCGATCGGGATCATCTACAAGGAAACGGCATCCATATCCGGTGCCGAAGTCGGTTGTCAGGGCGAAGTGGGCGTGGCGTGTTCCATGGCGGCCGCCGCGCTTGCAGCGGTCATGGGCGGCACGCCGACGCAAGTCGAGAACGCCGCGGAAATCGGCATGGAACACAACCTCGGCATGACCTGCGATCCGGTTGGCGGCCTGGTGCAGATTCCGTGTATTGAACGCAATGCAATGGGCGCGATCAAGGCCCTCAACGCTGCGCGTATGGCGATGAAAGGCGACGGCACGCACTACGTGTCTCTTGACAACGTGATCAAGACCATGCGCGAGACCGGCGCTGACATGAAGACGAAATACAAAGAGACGTCGCGCGGCGGATTGGCCGTGAACGTCATCGAGTGTTGAAATCAAAAGGTTGCGAGTGAGTTTGCAACATCAACAAGTTCAAGGAAACACCATGAGCCGCTATTCGATATTCAGCCTGCTGCGCAACGGCATGTCGTATCACGAGAACTGGGAACGCCAGTGGAAAAGCCCTGAGCCGAAACAGGAATACGACGTGGTGATCGTAGGCGGCGGCGGGCATGGTCTCGCCACGGCTTATTACCTCGCGAAAGAGCATGGCGTGCGCAACATCGCGGTGCTGGAGAAAGGGTGGATTGGCGGCGGGAACACGGCGCGCAATACGACCATCGTGCGATCGAATTATCTGTGGGACGAATCTGCCGCACTCTACGAGAAAGCGATGCAGCTTTGGGAAGGCCTCTCGCAAGACCTGAACTACAACGTGATGTTCAGCCAGCGTGGCGTGATGAACCTCGCGCATACGTTGCAGGATGTTCGGGATACTGAACGTCGCGTGAACGCGAACCGCCTGAATGGCGTCGATGCCGAATTTCTCACGCCCGAACAGATCAAGCAGATCGAACCGACCATCAACCTGAATAGCCGATACCCCGTGCTCGGCGCATCCATCCAGCGCCGCGGCGGGGTTGCACGTCACGATGCGGTTGCGTGGGGCTATGCGCGCGGCGCGGATCAGGCCGGCGTGGATATCGTGCAGAACTGCCAGGTCACGGGCATCCGTCGTAACGGCAGTCAGGTGGTCGGCGTCGATACAACCAAGGGTTTCATCAAGGCCAAAAAGGTCGCTGTCGTCGCGGCAGGCAACACTTCGACGCTTGCCGACATGGCTGGCATTCGCTTGCCGCTCGAAAGCCATCCGCTGCAGGCGCTGGTCTCCGAACCGATCAAACCCGTGGTGAACACGGTCGTGATGTCGAACGCGGTGCACGCCTACATCAGCCAGTCCGACAAAGGCGATCTGGTGATCGGTGCGGGTGTGGATCAGTACACGGGCTTCGGTCAGCGTGGCAGCTTTCACATCATTGAAGGGACGCTTGAGGCGATCGTCGAAATGTTCCCCGTGTTCTCGCGCGTGCGGATGAACCGTCAGTGGGGCGGGATTGTGGATGTATCGCCGGACGCGTGCCCGATCATCAGCAAGACCGACGTCAAGGGCCTGTATTTCAATTGCGGATGGGGTACGGGTGGCTTCAAGGCGACCCCGGGTTCCGGTTGGGCATATGCCCACACGATTGCGAATGACGAGCCGCATCCGTTGAACGCACCGTTTTCCATCGACCGTTTTTATACCGGTCATCTCATCGACGAGCACGGCGCCGCCGCTGTCGCCCACTAATCTGCCCTGAGAGAAAAGACATGTTGCTGATCGAATGCCCTTGGTGCGGACCGCGTGCCGAAACCGAATTCTCGTGCGGCGGCGAAGCGGACATTGCGCGACCGCTCGACACCGAAAAGCTCACCGACAAAGAATGGGGCGACTACCTGTTCATGCGCAAGAATCCGCGCGGTGTGCATCGTGAGCAATGGATGCATGCGCAAGGATGCCGCCGCTGGTTCATGGCGCAGCGCGATACCGTGAGCTACGCGTTCCAGGGTTATGACACATTCGCGCGGCCGCTCGCCGTGATGGAATCGAAAGAAGAAGGACAAGCGAAATGAGCCAGAAAGACCGACTCGCCACGGGCGGGCGCATCAACCGCGCAATCTCGCTCACGTTCACGTTCAATGGCAAGACGTATCAGGGTCATCAAGGCGATACGCTCGCCTCTGCGCTGCTTGCCAACGGCGTGCATTTCGTGGCGCGCAGCTGGAAGTATCATCGGCCGCGCGGCATTGTGACCGCGGACGTCGCCGAGCCGAATGCAGTTGTCCAGCTCGAAACCGGCGCGTACACCGTGCCGAATGCACGCGCCACTGAGATTGAGCTGTATCAGGGACTGGTCGCGACGAGCGTGAACGCAAAGCCGAGCATCGAAAACGATCGCATGGCTGTGAACCAGAAGATCGCGCGTTTCATCCCGGCGGGTTTTTACTACAAGACCTTCATGTGGCCGCGCAAGTTCTGGCCGAAGTACGAAGAAGTGATCCGCGATGCAGCCGGTCTCGGCAAGGCGCCGGAACAGGTCGATGCGGATCGCTACGACAAGTGCTTCGCGCATTGCGACGTGCTGGTGGTCGGCGCTGGCCCGTCCGGTCTTGCCGCGGCACACGCGGCGGCTTTGTCTGGGGCACGTGTGTTTCTGGTCGACGACCAGCCTGAACTTGGTGGCTCGTTGCTGTCCTGCCGTGCGGAAATCGATGGCGCGCCGGGCTTGAAATGGGTGCAGAAGATCGAGGCCGAACTGCGCAAGATGCCAGACGTGAAGATCCTGTGCCGGAGCACGGCGTTTGGTTATCAGGACCACAACCTCGTCACCGTCACGCAACGTCTGACTGAACATCTGCCGGTATCGATGAGGAAGGGCACGCGTGAACTGCTTTGGAAAATTCGCGCCAAGCGCGTGATTCTCGCGACTGGCGCGCAGGAACGTCCTATCGTGTTCGGCAACAACGATCTGCCGGGCGTGATGCTGTCATCGGCGGTATCTTCGTATTTGCATCGATACGCCGTGCTGCCAGGACGCAACGCGGTTGTGTTCACGAACAACGATAGTGGCTATCAATGCGCGCTCGATCTCAAGGCGGCAGGCGCACAAGTCACGGTCGTCGACCCGCGTCTCGCCGATGAAAAAGGCGCGTTGCAGGCTCAGGCAAAACGCTATGGCGTGAAGGTGCTGAATGGCTCGGTCGTCACGGCTGCGCAAGGCAAGCTGCGGGTGGCATCGGTTGAGATCAGCGCTTATTCCAACGGCACTGTGGGCGTAAAGCAGGCGGATCTGCCCTGTGATTTGCTCGCGATGTCCGGCGGCTGGAGCCCCATCCTGCACTTATTCGCGCAGTCTGGCGGCAAGGCGCACTGGCACGACGAAAAACTGTGCTTCGTACCGGGCAAGGCCATGCAAGCCGAGAGCAGCGTGGGTGGTTGCGCGGGTGAATTCACGCTTGCCCGTTCGATTCGGTTTGCCGTTGACGCCGGCGTTGATGCAGCGCGCGCCATCGGCTTGATCGTCGCCCGTCCCACGCCCGTACAAGTTGCCGAGATCAGCGAAGCACCGTTGACGCCGCTGTGGCTCGTCGGTGGCCGTGAGTTGGCGACACGGGGTCCTAAACAATTTATCGACTATCAAAACGATGTTTCCGCCGCCGATATCTTCCTGGCGGCGCGCGAAGGTTTCGAGTCCGTGGAGCACGTAAAGCGCTACACGGCAATGGGCTTCGGCACTGATCAAGGCAAGCTCGGCAATATCAACGGCATGGCGATCCTCGCGCAGGCGTTGAACAAGACCATTCCTGAAACGGGTACGACGACATTCCGCCCGAACTATACGCCGGTGACATTCGGTACGTTTGCCGGACGCGAGCTTGGCGAGTTTCTCGATCCGGTTCGCAAGACTGCAGTGCACGAGTGGCACGTCGAAAATGGCGCCGCGTTCGAAGACGTCGGCAACTGGAAGCGGCCGTGGTACTACCCGCGTCCAGGTGAAGACATGCACGCAGCGGTCGCGCGTGAGTCGCTTGCCACGCGTACGAGCGTGGGCATTCTGGATGCATCGACGCTTGGCAAGATCGACATTCAAGGTCCCGATGCAGCCAAACTGCTCAACTGGGTGTACACGAATCCGTGGAGCAAGCTGGAAGTGGGCAAGTGCCGTTACGGATTGATGCTCGATGAAAACGGCATGATCTTCGACGATGGCGTGACCGTTCGCCTTGCGGACCAGCATTACATGATGACCACTACAACCGGCGGCGCGGCACGCGTTCTGACGTGGCTCGAACGCTGGCTGCAAACCGAGTGGCCCGACATGCGCGTGCGTCTGGCGTCGGTGACGGATCACTGGGCGACGTTCGCCGTGGTCGGTCCGAACAGCCGCAAAGTCTTGCAGAAGGTCTGCCACGATATCGACTTCGCGAACGCTGCGTTTCCGTTCATGAGTTATCGGGAAGGGACGGTCGCGGGTGCGGCGTCGCGTGTCATGCGCATCAGCTTCTCCGGCGAACTCGCATACGAAATCAACGTGCCTGCAAACGTCGGACGTGCAGTGTGGGAAGCCTTGATGGCAGCCGGCGCCGAGTTCGATATCACGCCTTACGGCACGGAAACCATGCACGTGTTGCGTGCGGAGAAGGGCTACATCATCGTGGGTCAGGATACCGACGGTTCCATGACACCGTACGACCTCGGCATGGGCGGTCTCGTCGCAAAGTCGAAGGACTTTCTCGGCAAACGTTCGCTGACGCGCTCGGATACGGCTAAAGCAGGACGCAAGCAGCTGGTCGGATTGCTCGCCGAAGACGGGTCGTTCGTGATTCCGGAAGGCTCGCAGATCGTCGCGGGTCCGTTCAGCGGCGAAACCGCGCCAATGCTCGGTCACGTCACATCCAGCTATTTCAGCCCTATTCTAAAGCGCTCGATTGCGATGGCGGTCATCAAGGGCGGTCTCGACAAGATCGGTGAATCGGTGATGATCCCGCTTGCTGGCGGCAAACAGATGCCGGCGAAAATCACCAGCTCGGTGTTCTACGACAGCGAAGGAGCACGTCAACATGTGGAATGAAAACGGTAGTAACCAGACGGTCGTGGATCGCGCAATCGGGCAGGGCGTGTGGCAGGAGTCCCCGCTCGTGGGCGTCGATAACTTGCTCAAGAAACATCAGGCGGCCACATCGAAGGCGTTTCGTCTGGTCGAGCGGCCTTTCCTTGAACTCGTGAATTTGCGCGGCGATCTGCGTGATGCAGCGTTTGTCGCCGCCGTTGAAAACGTACTGGGCTGCAAACCGCCCGAGAAGGCGAACACCACGGCGACGGGCAACGGCTACGATCTGTTGTGGCTTGGTCCCGACGAATGGCTCGTGCGATCGGTTGCGTCGCACTCGGCCACGCAAGCGGCGCCCATGGAAGCAAAACTGCGCGACGCGTTCAAGGGCTTGTATGCGGCCGCCGTAGATATAGGCAGCGGTTACACCGTTCTCGAGATCAGCGGTGCACGTACCCGCGATGTCCTCGCCCGCGGTTGTCCGCTCGATTTGCATCCGCGTTTGTTCGGCATGGGCCAATGCGCGCAAAGTCATTATTTCAAAGCATCGGTGACGATCATTCCGACAGGAGAAGACAGCTTCGATCTCGTGATCCGCCGCAGCTTCGCGGACTATTTCGTGAAGATCATGCTCGACGCGGCAGAGCCGCTGATGTCGTGAAACCATATGAACCGATTGAGCCTGCGGGCCGTGGCTGGCGCATCGTGGTCGATGAGCTGGTCGTACCTACGCGCGTCGGGTTATACGATCGTGAGTATCTTGCGCCGCAGCCTGTAGCTATCGATGCAAGCCTTCATTATCGTGGCGTCCCGGTTGAAGGGGATACGGACGGCCTGATCGATTACGAAGGATGGTGCGCACGCGTCTCGGCGTATCTGGAAAGCAAAGCGCATACGCGCTTGCTTGAAACACTCGCGGTCGAAGTGGCGACGTTGTCCTTTACCGAGTGGCCGGCACTCGATGCATTGACGCTGCTTTTGTACAAGCCGAAGATCCGCGAAGGCACACGCCGTGTGGGCGTTGAACTTGACTGGCATCGGGCCGACTTCGACGCGTGGCGCGTATCTTCCGGGCGGCACACGGCGGCACTTCGCTAAAACGGCAATGACTTCCACGCGCGTTGAAACCGCCGGGCTATCGCAACTCGCCTGCGAGCATAACGACGCGCATGCGGCGCTTGCGCTGCTCGATCGCAGTATTGCGCTGGGGCACAGGCGCATTGCATTGATCCGATATCTACATGCGCAATATCTCGATGCACCGCTTTCTACGCGGCATCATGAATACGTGCAGAGGATCGCGCAGCGTTTCAGCGCGGAGACCATCGCGCGAATTGCGATGGCGGCTCGCGCCCGGCTTGAGCAATAAGTCATTGACTACCCGTAACGTGCATGGATCGCTTCAGCACGATCAGCGAAGCAAATAGAACCGAACCGCAGGACACCACCACCGACAACGCCGCCCCGACCACACCAAACACAAGGCAAAGACAAGAGAGCAAGGCAAGCGATGCACCAACTTCCAATGTCGACAAGATGACGAAGGTACGTTTGCTGATCGAAAATACGGTTATCGATGTCAGCCTGCATGCAAACATCAGCGCTGCACCGGTGAAGATCAGCAAAAGGAACAGGCATTGCCTTGCAGGTGCGCCAAGACTTGCTGTGGGGAACAGTTTGATCTTGAAGGCGGAAAACGTAGCTAAGGCGAGCAATGCGACGGCCGCGATTGCAAGACCGAGCATCGACATTCGAGAAACATGTCTGCGGAAATCGGTGAACCATCCAAGCATTCGCGCATGCAGTACCAGCGCCAACGCCTGCCCAAAATTGAACGCGAGGTTGTGCACGCTTTTCGCCCCACGATAAAGCGCCGCACCCGCAGGTCCGAGAAGCATCGCAGCGATGATAATGTCAATGTGCTTTGCTCCCGAGAAGATTGCGTTCGAATACCAACTGCTGATCAGCTCTTTACCGCCCAAGCTCGCCAGTTGCCGCAGTGCGGCCGGACCTGCCGATGCGGTTGCTTCATGCTTGCGCGAAAGCAAGTAAGCGCAGAGCAGCATCGTTCCATATGAACCTTCAACGAGCAAAAGCAGGTCGGGCAAATAGAGCGACCACGACGGATGTGTTGCGATGAGCCAGACCACGGCGCACCGAAACAGAGCCGACACGGTAGAGACAGCGCATATGGCGCCATTTCCGCCGTTGAGCCGCAAGTATCCCAGAGCAAAATGCGAAGTCGCGTAACCAACGGGCGCAATGATCAGCATCGGCAAGATCTGCGGTAATGCGATTGCTCCCGAGCCGGACATTGCCCACGCTGCAATGCTAAAGAACAAAGCAGAGCCTGCTGCGCTAACCGTGTCGAGAAATAGCAAGCTAGGAAAACGCTCGCGAATTTTCGTGACGCTATACAGTCGTGCAGAACCGAAATTGAATATATCGATTGAAACGAAGAACAACGCCAAGAGAGCGTAGGAGCGCCCTAGCCACGCTGCATCGAGATATCTCAGTGCGTACACCACGGCGACAAAATTGCTAGCGGCCGGCAAGGCCGACCCGAGCATGACATAGACCCAATCCTTACGCATTGCAATGTGCCTTGATCAGCTCGTCGCAATAGCTGCGGTAGTGAATTTGCAATGCCGAATACGCGAACGGCCGCGCCGTTTCCCGCGCCGCTTTTGCGCGCGCTGCCAGCAATGACCGGTCGAGAGCCAGCGCCTCAATGTTCGATACCAGCGCGGCAACGTCGCCGGGCTCGACCATGCAGGCCTCACTCAACACTTCGGGAATCCCCCCCACACGCGATGCAATGACGGGCGTGCCTGCAGCCATCGCCTCAAGGAGCGCGCGAGGCATGCCTTCCTGATAGGACGGCAGTACGAACAGGTCGTGTTTTGCGACATGGTCCACCACGCGGTCGGCATCGATCAAGCCGAGGAACGCAATGTGATCGTCGAGTCCAAGCTGCGCAGCTTGCGCTTCGAATTCGCTGCGAAGCGCGCCATCGCCTATCAACGTGAGTTCCGCCGCGACTCCTCGTCGACGCAACTCCGCCATCGCTTCCAGCAGGACACTGTGGCCCTTGCTGTGGTTATGCATCATCGCAGTGTTGACCAATTTCAGCCGGCCATCGGGGGCAGGGGGATGAGGCGACGGAATATCAAACAATGCATCTTGCAGATAAACATCGCTGAAACCAAACATCATGTCCGAGCGTTTCGCGGGATAGTTGCGCTGTAAATAATCACTCGTGACATAACGCACGCTAACCGCGTGACGCGCGGCTAAGCGCGTGGTCCAGCAATGCACGATCCGTGCAATGCGTCGTAATGGATGTTTCGACGCAGACGTGCTGAAGTAGTCCGCTGGATCGGCGACGACTTCTACTGAAAAGCGCTTGCCGCCGATAAGACAAATCAACAAGGCAAGCGACGCAATATTCCCGGGAAATCTGATCAATACAATGGACGCTGCAACCAGCTGTCGATAAAGCCTCGTCAGCAGCCGCGGCAAGCTTGTGATCAGGCCACGCACTCCTCGATTCGCACCAAGGTCCACGAATGAAACATGTTCGCCCACTACGCTTTCGCCGACTGCCTCAGTTGTGGGAAATGCACGCGCGACAATGACAACGTCATCGAAACTCTCAGCGAAGCGTGCGCCAAAACGCGCATAACTCATGTGGGGGCTCACGGCCGTGTTACCGACCCGACGAAAGTTACCGTCCATGATCAGCGTTATCGAACGTGCGCAGTTCATCTTTGATCGCCTCCACAAAATGTTGATGGCTGCGTTGCACATTCGATTCGATGCGCGTCCAGTAATCCTCGTCGCCTTTCTCGAGCAACTGGACCGCGTTCGCGACCGCAACCGGATCGAAGTCGCTTGCGTGGAATACGAGGTCGTCGAGTCCGAGATCGCTGAACGCCGCGCGTCCTTTGCGTTCGTACGCAAGATGCACGCTTGGAACACCGGCAAGCACGCTTTCCAGACTTCCGTGAAGCCGCACCGAAACCACGATGGCGTCACGTTGCGCAAGTACGTCCTTGAGCATCACCGCATTGTCTACGCCGAGGTGTTCGCGATAAAAAACATCGTCGCTATTGCCGCGACCACGGGCCTGGACCGCGAGCTTTGCGTTGGGTAGCAGTGTCATGAGTCCGCGAATACGTTCAATGTACGCGTCGCGATAAGGCTTGCCTTGCAGGTCACGGAACACAAGATAGAGTGGCGGCGCAGCGGCCCGTGCGCGCCGCAACGTGCCAGCCTCCGCCTCCCGCGCAATCTCCAGCACCACGAGGTCGCCGGTTCGCGTGGCGCCCGGATGCGAGAGTTCTGACACGCTTTTATCATCGCGCAAGAAGATGCGCTCCACGTGGTTGCGCACGATCCGGGCGAGCGCTTTCCCAGCGAACGTGTCGAACGGTCCAACGCTTTGCGGAAAGTAGATCCGACGACTCGGACCGCCATACGAAGACGCAAGAATCTGACTTCCATGCGCAATCAACGACTTCCATCCTTCCAGTCCGCTTGATGCACGCAGGTAGCCGCCGCCTACGCCAAAATAAACTGTACGTCGACGCGAGACGAGATCACGAACCCGTCTGCGCAGAAACTCGCCGAGCGAAATCAGCTTGACGTTTGCGTCGTCGAGATATCCCTCGAACGACGCTTTGTCGAGGCATACCACGGTGACCGTTCTGGTCACGCCCGAAGCGCGAATTGCCTTGAGACTGAGCTTGACCAGCAGTCCGTCACCGCTGTTATGCGAGCTATATGCGTGCAGCAAATAGTAATCAGGAACGTTCATAGCAACTCATCATGGTGTTGAGGAAACGGTCGATTTGAAACGTACTTTCGAACACGTGACGCGCGTTGGTGCCCATCCTTCTGCATTCGTCGAGCGTGAGCCGGTTGAGGTTATCGGCCAGGCACGCGCCCGTGAGATCGCGAAGAATGACGCCGTTGTACCCACGGATTACCTGCTCGGGCAACGAACTTTCGCCCGATACAACGATCACCTTGCCGGCACGCATGGCCTCAATGGGCACGAGTGCGAGTCCTTCCCATCGCGATGGAACTACGATTACGTCCATCTCGTGCATTGCTTGTCGAGTGCCCGTAGCGTCGAGCCAGCCGTGATACCTGATGCGAGTATCGTTACCGGTCTCGATACCACCACGCACCGCTGTGCCGAACGCATGCAATTCGAGTCTTGCATCGAGGAGCGGCAATGCTTCGAGAACGACATCAAAGCCTTTCTGATAATCAAGGCGTCCGAAATAACCGACCTTGATTGAATCGATATCGGGCCTGTGCTCAGGAATCTGGAAACGATCTTCGGAGGCAATTCCTGTATAGATAAATTCGATTTTTTCCGCCGGAATCCGATATTTACGTGCCGCGCGCAATTCGTCAAATGACATGCAAAGTATCTGGTCACATCGCTGTGCGAGTACGCGCTCGACGAGACCATACGCCCACTTGGCAGGTGTCGTCACGTCGGTTTTGAGAAAGGGCCACGCATGCGGCGTGTAGAGGATTCTGACGGCGGGATGATTTCGCAATCGTACGTACATGCCGGGAAACGAACTGTGGCAATGAACAACATCGGCATGCAATGACGCAATGCGCAGCTGCAGTGCTTTGGATATGGACCAGAATTTAACCGGGTTGCGGCTTGATGCATAGTCGATCACATCGACGCCGTCCAGCTTCACGCCTCCGTCGACTTTGCTCGTGTCGCAAAGGAGCGTGATCTCGTGGCCAAGATCCCGTTGCTTCGCAGCGAGCGTACGTACGTACGTAGCAATGCCGCCGGTCCAGGTTTCGACTACGTGAACAATCTTCATGATGCGGGCCCTCCCAACGTGTTTGCTTCGTTGCGGCCTTCGGAGAACCTCAAAACAAAGGCCATCGGGAGATCGAACAACACGATCCAACGTACGATGTAGTACGCAATAACGTTGGAATCAAATAGAAAAAACAGAAATGGCAACGGCATCAATACGATCTTCAGCGGCAGCCACTTTCGCTTGCGCGGACCGCCTGTCGAATTGACCGCTACCAGCAAGAACGCGGGTAACAAGAAGGAAAGCACGTACCCGATCAAGCCAAAATTCGCAAGGAATTCGCCGGGCATGCCGAATAACAACGTGGTCTCGTCATCGCCGGACGATTGCACCTCGTTCACGATGCCGCTCTTCTCTTCCGCGAACGTTGCTGGACGGTCTTCCCACAAGGCCTTGGGTACCACCGATGCAGCAGCGCCGGCGAAGCTTCGCCCCATCGGCAAGTCGTAGGTGTTCTTCGTTACTGTTTCGATTGTCTGCGTCTGCACATCGAAGCGCGACAGATCCCGAAACAGAAAGAAGCTAACGGGGCCCATGCTGAGTTGCAGCGAACGCTGGTCGGCGAAACGTTCAGTCAGATTGCCGAGGTCCGAATAGTCGACGCCGAACTTGATCGGCATCAGCACCAACGCGATCACGGCCATCAGGATGGCCGACATCTTCGCTGCGCGACGGCTGATCGGGGTGACCAGAAAATGGTAGATCAATGCGGCGAATAGATAGACGAAGATGATGCCCTGACGGTTGCCAAACACGCCCGATGACAGCCAGCCCAACACGCCAAGCTGCGCGAAGGCGATGGTGGTCATCAACTTGCTGCATCGTGGGCGTAGTGTCAGGCAGACAAAGATCCACAGCGGCGCGGTATTCGCCAGGGCCTGAACAATGCCCAGTCCGCCGAGCGGGTCGTATCCGGTCACGCTGCTTTGAAGCCGTTCGTCGTATAGCTGGACAATCTTTGCGTAGCCGCCGAGCTTCACGTAAATGAACACGATTGCCGCAATGGAAGCCAGCGCAAAGAAATAGACCAGTCCCGTGACACCGGTACGAACACTCGACGTGTTGTCTTGCTCGGTCAGGCGGCGTTGAGCCAGATCCAGCGAAAATTTCAGAACCCAGACTCCTGCCACGCTCAAGAAGAACCACAACACAACAGATGCGCTGTCCTGCTTTAGAAGGTCGAGATAAATCGCGTCGCCCGCGGCCAATTGCCATGTAGGCAAAACGCAGAACGTCATGAGCAAAAAGAGCTTGAACAGGCGCAGCATTTCGTTGCGCGGTCGGATCGCAAGAATGCTCACTGCCAGAATCGCGGAGAGCGCGGCGGTCGTCGCGCTGACCTTGCCGAGAAAGACCGCGGTGATTGAGACGATCACCGCGACTGCGGCAAGCACGAGCATGAGAATTGACGGCTGCGCCGCGCGCAGCGTCAGACTGGACGGTTTCATTTCGGCGTCCGCTTGTCAGTCTTGCCGTATTCGTACGCGACGTAGCGGTATTGGCCGTACTTCGAACCGTATCGAAGACCTTTCGCGTCCAGACCGTTGAAGATCACGCCTTTCACTGCGACGTTCGCCTGTTCGAGTTGCTTGGTTGTTTCAAGCAACTCGCCAATAGTCGTGCGTTTGAAGCGACCGACCAGAAATACCGTTGCGCAATGAGCCGCAATGTTGGCGGTATCGGACACGGCGAGGACCGGGGGTGTGTCGACGATCACGAGATCGTATCTTGCGCTGAGTTCGTCAAGCAGATGAAGCATGCGGTCGTTCTGTACGAGATCAGCCGAGTTGGGCGGCAATGCGCCCGTGCTGATGAAATCCAGCCCCGGCACTACTTCGCGATGCAGCACCTGATCGATGGTCGCAGTTTGTATCAGCACATCCGAGAGACCGGATGTGCGTTGCTTGCCAAAGTATTGATTGAGGTAACCCTTGCGCAGGTCGGCGTCGACCAGCAGGACGCGTTTGCCTGCGGCGGCAACCACGGCGGCAAGGTTCGCCGATACAAACGACTTCCCAATAGACTCCGTAGGACCGGTGATCACCACGCGGTTATTTTCCGCGCCAAGCATTGCAAACTGCAGTGCGGTGCGAAAGCTGCGCAGACTCTCAATCGGTGCGTCGTTCGGATGGGAAACCGCCAGCAAGTGCATGCCTGGCGCGCGTCCCTGGACATCCTTCGCAAGCATGCTTTGTGCGGGCGAGAACGGAACCGACCCGTACACTTTCATACCGGTGTGCTGCTCGATTTCGTGCGCGTTGGACAAGCCGCCGAAGAGGCCGTCGCGCAGGAATGCAGCGGCTACGCCGAGCATCAGTCCGATGATCCCGGCTAACGCCAGCACCATCCCCTTGCGTGGTTTGACAGGTTCTTCCGGAACGCTCGCGTAATCGATTTGTCGGACCGTACCGACTTTCCCGGCCTTGACGAGCTTCAAACGCTCGACGTTGTTCACGACGTTGACGTATGTATCGCTGTCCACCTGAAGATCGCGCATGAGACGCAGGGATTCCTGCTCGATGTTGGGCAGCCCCTTCATGCGCGTGGCAATACTGCTGTTTTTTGCGCTCACCGCCGCGATCTGTTTGTCGAGCGCACGCAGCGCGGGGTGCCCAGGCGCGAATCGCGTCATCATTTCGGCCTGCTTTTGCTTGAGTTCAAGCAAGCTGGTCTCTGACGCAACGCTTTCCTGCAAGTATGCCGTGCCCTCCTGGCTTAGATTGAAGGTGCCGCTCTTGTTGCGAAGTGCGTTGTAGCGTTCTTCCGATTCGCTCAGCTTGGCCTTGAGGCGCGGCATCTGTCCTTCTAGGTAGGTCAGCGAGCTTTGCGCCTCAGCCGTTTTTCGTTCGACGTTCTGCGTGACATATTCCTGCCCGATCTGGTTCAGTATGGATGCGGTCAAAGCAGGGTCCTTGCCGCGAAGCGACGCACCGATAATGCCGCTTTGCTTGCCCTTCGGTTCAATGTCGAGGTTCTGCTGCAGGTTGGCGATGGTCTTGGGCTGCGAGTTGCGCACAAGCGTAAATTGAGCTCCGGGCTTGGCATGCAGTTCCGTTACGAGCAGGCGAACCGTGCCTATCTGCTGCGTGACTTGCAATGCGACGCCTACGTGTCCCTTGATGGGTTGATCGAAGTCGGGATGATCAAGCTGGTAATTGTCGTTGCCCAGCGTGGTAAGGGTGAGCTTGTCACCTTCAATCGCCTTGGGGACATCGAAGGTCGCAAGCTGCAGGGACTCGGCACCCCATACATAGCCGCCCTTGCCGAACAGGCCCGGTGTTGACATGCCCTTGTTTCTGCTGGCAATCCATGCACCGACTACCGGGAGATATTTGGGCTTGGCGTCAATGTAAAGCTGCAGCGTGTCGACTGCCTTTCCGACAACCATTCGCGAACGCAGGATTTCAAGCTCCGCGGCGGCTTGGGTCTTGACGTCGAAGAGAGCGGACGCGTCACCGAGCAGGCTGCCCGCGCTCATGCCGTTGTCTTCAACCTGGATCATCATGTCAGCTTCATACACCGGGGGTGCGATGACCGCATACGCTGCGCCAAGGGCAAGCGTGACTGCGGTTACCGCGCCAATAAGGCGGCGGTTCGCGAGCAGGACGTCGAGATAACGGACAAGGTCGAGTTCTTCGACCGGCGACATCGGTGCTGCAGATTTTGTTGTTTCAGGTTTCATCAGGATTGCTCCGCATTCGGTTGATATAGCGCCCGAATCGCGGGCACCCAGCTGTCGACGCTCTGCTCGATCAGACGGAGCGCATGTTCAAAAGACGATCGCGGTTGGCGATACGGGTCGGGAATATCCACCCGTTCGTGTTCTCCGATACAAAACACCTTTCCCGCCGACGTCGGATAACGTCGATGCACCTCTTGCTGCTGTGCGCGGTCCATGACAAGAATCAGGTCCGCGTGGATCACCAGCGGTGTGCTGACCTGCTGCCCGCGATGCGATGTGATGTCGAGGCCGGCTTCGTCCATCAATGCAACGGAGAGCGCGTCCGCAGGTGCGCCCATCACCGCGTCCAGCCCGGCGGAATGGATCGTCATGCCAGGCAATGCCCGCGATAAAAGCGCGGCCGCCATGGGGCTTCGGCATATGTTGCCAATGCACAATACGAGTATGTTTTTCATGGCGTCACTTCGCCACGATGGCTGCGGTGAGGCCAGCGTTGATCGCAGGCATCAGCAAGCTGAGAACGCGGCTGAAGCGTACGAGGTTGCCGCTGTCTACATACACAACATCGCGCGGCTGCAGATCGAACTGGTTAGCCAGGATCATCGCGACAGGGGATTTGGCATCGAGATGGAAGACTTTTGGTTTGTCACCAACCGAGCCACGGATCACATAGACCTGTCCGGGATTTGACGACGCCAGGTTGACGCTTCCAGCCTGAGCTAAAGCGTCCGACAGACTCAGCTTGCCGTTGCGCATGGGCAACGCGGTAGTCGGCTTGTTTACTTCGCCCATGACGAAGACACCGCTTTCATCGCGTGCCGGCACACGCAGGACGTCACCGCTTCTGAGCACGACGTTGGAAGGGTTCTGGCCACGTTCAAGCAACTGCGAAAGGTTGATGGGATGCGAAACACCATCGCGCACCAGCACCATGCGGCTTTGGTCCGCGGTTGGGCTGAAGCCGCCTGCACGGCTGATGGCCTCGTACAGTCCCATAGGGATGTCGTTTATTGATTGCGGCCCCGGCGTATGAATTTCTCCGTCTACATAAACTTGCGATGCGCGATAAGACGCAACACGAAGCGTGACTTGCGGTTCGACAAACGATTTTTTCAGCGCTTTCGCCAATGCTGCCTGCGCTTCTTCTGCGCTGAGCCCGGCCACGTGCACACGACCTGCATACGGGAACATGACGTCGCCGCGTTGATCGATGACGAAACCTGCCACAGGATCAGCGGCCCGTGTCGTGGTCTGTGTCGGCGCGATTTGCGCAGCAGCCAGTTCAGGATGATCCCAAACGGTGATCTGCAATACATCTCCCGCGCCGAGCACATATGGCGAGGCGGGCGAAATCAGCGACTCGTCCAGAGACGACGCGTTACGTATCTCATCACGCAGCTGTTTGATCAAGCTCACGTCTATTTCGCTCATGAGCGGTTGCGCTTCCGTTGCCATTGCCGTGTTCGTTTCTTCGGTGCCGGTCGTCTGTGTTGGTCCGGAGGTGCTTATGCTTGTGCTTGCGGCGGTGCTTGCATCCATGTTCCAGCCGGGCACGGTCGCACAGGCCGACAGCAGCGTGCCGGCGGCGCCGAGCGCTGCCAGTCTGAGCACGCTCGTGCGGATAGTTAAGATCGGTTTGTTCATGAGGTCCTTCCCTTCAGTTCATTGATGTTTGGCTCGTGGCGCGTTTTGTCTAAAGCGGGCATTAGTAAGCATTGCTATGCCTGAGCCCTTTGAGAATCGTCGCGGCCACAATGCGCATGTCCAGCGCGAAGGACCAGTTGCGCAGGTAGTACAGGTCGTGGTCCACGCGACCCTGCATTTTTTCGATGCGATCTGTTTCACCGCGAAAGCCGTTGACCTGTGCCCAGCCGGTAATGCCGGGCTTGATGCGGTATCGATGGATGTAGTCATCGACTACGGTCTGATACAACGCGTCATGTTCGATTGCGTGGGGCCGCGGACCGACCACCGACATATCGCCCATGAGCACGTTGATGAATTGCGGCAGTTCGTCGAGACTCGTTCTGCGCAGGAAGGCGCCAACCCGCGTCACACGCGGATCGTTGCGTGTTGCCTGCTTCACGGTGCCCTCGTCATGGCTGTGCATGCTCATCGAACGAAACTTGAAGATCCGGAAGACTTGACCGTCTGCGCCTTTCCGGCGCTGCGTGAAGAACACCGGACCCGGCGACGAGAGTTTTACGGCCAGCGCAATCACGAGCATCAGCGGTGATAGCAGCATCAGTGCGAGCGCTGCGAAAACACGATCGAAGATGTCCTTGTTGGCGAGCGCCAGCGGTGATAGCGGCGATGCAACCAGGTTGATGGCGGGCATACCGATTAGATCGATGACGCCGCCGTCGAACAGGCTAAGGCTGCGGACGTCGGGGAAAAATCGGATATTGATCAGGTCGTTCCTGAATTCTTCGACGAGCCTGGTGATCAGCGGCTGTTCGGACAGAGGCATTGCGAGCCACAGCTCGCGAACGTTGTCGGTGCGTATATGGCGCACGAGCGTGTGGGCAGACGCATAGCGCGGGATCACGGCGTTGGGTACGTGATACGTTGCATGTGGATCGAACGTCATGACGGCGTGAAAGCCTGAATCAACTGAGCTTTCCATCTTGCGGATGAGCGCATCGCAATTAGCGCTTGCGCCGACGATTGCAACGCTGCGCAGATTGGATTTCGCATGCCGTGCTCGCGCGAGAACAGCACGGGCAATCAGGCGCGACAGAGCCAATGCGGCTGCCGTCATGAATGTCCAGTAGCCAAACCAGAGACGCGAGACCAGATCGGCGCGATGGATATAGAACGTCACGAGCAATCCGCAAAGTTGCGTCGTTGCCCAAGCCATGGTGATCTGGCCAAGGAGGCTTCCGAGCGACTTTTTCGATTGATCGTCGTAGACGCGAAACGCATGAAACACGCCGAGCGAAAGCGCTACCGAGAAAGCGGTGGTGGATGCACCGATTGCCGCGGTGCCGGATGTGGCCGAGTCGCTAAAGCGGATTTGATATGCAAGTGCTGCACCGATCAGAATGAGCAGGACGTCGAATAGGCGGTTGAGGATTCCGTTGAGTTTCAGCATGCTTGCCCCCGGTCGAAAAGGGACACGAGGAAACGGTCCAGCGATATGCAGGCGATCGACTTCGTCATCAGGACAATGCAAGCATTAAGCTCATTGCATTTGATGGATCGCCCTGTATTTTTGAAAGTCATCGTGATCACTTTATTAGAGGTCGTTTAAAGAATTGCGCTGATGCTGATTTACTTCGTAAAGCAATAAGCAATCGCGAAACAATCCGATTCAATTTGCGACACCAAAGGCGCAGGTATGCGTCCAACGGCAAACCAGGAGGGAACCTTATTGCCGGAGAGCGGTGCGCTGTTATCGAGTGATCACATTCTCGGGGAGCGGAAGCGGGATTCTGATCGGATGGCTCTTAAAGAGCTGGGGGCGCGCTCTTAAAGAAAGTGTTTCGGAGATTGGAATTCAACTGCTCTGGGTAAGCATTAATCATCCGCAATTGGCGAACGTAATCCGAAAAGCAAAAAGGCGTCCCGGCTATCAAGCCGGGATGCCTCAAGTTGCTTGCTGAAACCGCCAGGTCACGACTACATTGCGGCGACTGCTTCTGTGTTGCGCGCCTTCGCTCCACGCGCGATGAAATACGGCGTATCCACACGCTCCAGAGGCGCATGACCGCGAATCGCATCGGCTATCTTTTCTGCGAGCATGATGGTCGGCGCGTTCAGATTGCCAGTCACGATCTGCGGCATGATTGACGCATCAACCACGCGTAACGATTCGATTCCATGGACGCGGCCTTCGGTATCTACCACGGCCATATCGTCATAACCCATCTTGCACGAGCACGACGGATGGTAAGCCGTTTCCGCGCGCTGCCTCACGAAGGCATCGAGTTGATCATCGGTTTTCAGGTCGGTGCCGGGATGGAGCTCGCGCCCGCAATATTTATTCAATGCCGGCTGATGCATGATTTCGCGCGTGATACGGATTGCATCGCGGAATTCACGCCAGTCGAGCGGGTCCGACATGTAGTTGAACAGGATGCTCGGATGCGCGTTCGGATCGCGCGACTTCAATTTCACACGCCCTCGGCTGGGTGAACGCATCGATCCGACGTGCGCCTGGAAACCGTGCATCTTGATTGGGTTCGAACCGTTGTAGTTGATCGCGACCGGAAGGAAGTGATACTGGATGTTTGGCCAGAGGTCGTCGTCGCGCGTGCGGATAAAGCCACCCGCCTCGAACTGATTGCTCGCACCAATGCCTGTGCCCTTCAACATCCATTCGATGCCAATCGGCGGCTGGTTCCACCACTGCAACGCGGGGTACAGCGACACGGGTTCGAGGCATTCGTACTGCATGTACATCTCCAGATGATCCTGGAGATTTTCGCCCACACCGGGCAGGTCGTGGACCAATGGGACATCGAGTTCACGCAACCACGACGAGCGTCCGACACCCGAGCGCTGCAGCAACTGCGGCGATGCAATCGCGCCGCTGCACACGAGCACTTCGCGGCGCACATGTGCGCTTACGCGTTCGCCGCCATGAAGATACGCGACGCCAATGGCTCTTTTTCCCGAGAACAACACGCGGTCTGTCACTGCATGCGTGACGATGGTGAGATTTGGACGGCCTTTCGCGCGGTCGAGATAGCCTCGCGCCGTGCTCGATCTGCGGCCTTGTGGCGTGACTGTTCTGTCCATCGGACCGAAGCCTTCCTGGCTGTAGCCATTGAGGTCGTCGGTACGCGGATAGCCTGCTTGCACGCCGGCTTCGACCATCGCGGCGAACAAGGGATTGTTGCCGGGCTTCGATGTCGTCACGTGGACCGGACCATCGTCGCCGTGATATGGATTGGCTCCGGCATCGCGCGTTTCAGCCTTGCGGAAATACGGCAAGCAATCGGAATAGGTCCAGTCCTCGAGGCCTTTTCGCTCGGCCCAACCGTCGTAGTCAAGCGCGTTACCGCGGATATAACACATGCCGTTGATCAGCGACGATCCACCCAGCCCCTTGCCGCGTCCGCACTCCATGCGGCGATTGTTCATGTGCGGTTCGGGATCGGTTTCATAGGCCCAGTTATACCGGCGGCCCTGAAGCGGATAGGCGAGCGCCGCCGGCATTTGCGTGCGAAAGTCAAAACGATAATCCGGACCGCCTGCTTCGAGCAAGAGCACGGTCACGTCTGCGTCTTCTGTAAGACGCGATGCCAGCACGTTACCCGCCGAACCCGCGCCCACGATGATGTAATCGAACTCCTTCGCGCTCATCGACCGCTCCTCAGAACACAGGTTGGTAGGGACCCATCTCAACTTGAACGGATTTGATGCTCGTGTAGTGCTCGAGCGTGGTGATGCCGTTTTCGCGTCCAACGCCCGATTGCTTGTAGCCGCCAACGGGCATTTCCGCAGGCGATTCGCCCCACGTATTGATCCAGCAGATGCCAGCCTGGATTGCGTGGATCACGCGATGCGCACGCGCAAGATTCTCGGTGACCACACCTGCCGCCAATCCATACGATGTTGCATTCGCCCGGTCGATTACTTCGGTTTCCTCATCGAAGCTCAGGATGCTCATGACAGGCCCGAAGATTTCTTCGCGCACGATGCGCATGCCATCTTGGCAATCGGTGAAGACGGTCGGTTCGACATATTGTCCTTGAGCGAATGCACCATGCGCGATCCGCGATCCGCCCGCCAGCAGCCGTGCCCCCTCTTTCTTGCCGCTTTCGATAAACCCAAGCACCTTGTGCAACTGTGCCGCGCTGACCAGCGGTCCGAAATTGGTGTTGGCGTCTGTTGGCGATCCAATACGAATGCGCTTGATGCGTTCTAGAACGAGTGCTTCGAATTGCGCATATACCGTGCGCTGGACAAATACGCGCGTGCCGTTTGTGCAAACCTGGCCTGAGCTGAAGAAGTTGGCGCTCATGGCAATGTCTGCGGCGCGTTCTAGATTGGCGTCATCGAAAACAATCAGGGGCGACTTGCCGCCAAGTTCCATCGTGACTTCTTTCAACGATGAATCGCCGGCCATCGACATGACTTTCTTGCCGGTTTCCACACCGCCCGTGAACGATATCTTCGCTATGTCAGGATGTGCCGCGAGCATCGCGCCGACGCGGCCGTCGCCTTGCACAACATTGAATACTCCTGCAGGAACCCCGGCTTCCGTGAAGATCTCGGCAAGCTTCAACGTGCTCAACGGCGTGACCTCGCTCGGCTTGAAGATCATCGCGTTGCCGGCGGCGAGGGCGGGCGCTGCCTTCCAGCACGCGATCTGGATCGGGTAGTTCCATGCGCCGATTCCCGCGCAAACGCCGAGCGGTTCGCGCCGCGTATATACGAACGATGTCGGGCGCAGCGGGATCTGCCTGCCTTCTATGGCCGTTGCGAGTCCGGCGTAGTACTCGATCACATCGGCGCCCGTGACGATATCCACTGCGCTTGTTTCCGCGACCGGCTTGCCTGTGTCGCGTGTTTCGAGCGCGGCAAGCTCGTCGTTGCGATCACGAAGGATTTGCACCGCACGACGCAGGACGCGCGAGCGCTGCATGGCGGTCATGGCAGCCCATTCACGCTGGCCGTCATGCGCCGATCGCACGGCGCGATCGATATCGGCTTCGCTCGCCTGTTGCACGCTTGCAAGCGTTTCGCCGGTGGCCGGATCGATGGTGTCGAAGGTTTCGCCGCTGGTGGCGTCGACGTAAGCGCCGCCAATGTACAAGCGCTGCAATTCGAATGCGGGCATGGCGTGATCCTTTAGGTAAAAGTGCGGCCGCGTGTCTCGAGCACGAGGTCGATGTAGTCGTTGGCGAGCCGAACCGCGGCCTTGGTGTCGAAGGGGTCTCCCGACAATGCCCCGCGCAACCATAAGCCGTCGATCAGCGCAGCCAGGCCGCTTGCAGCACGACGCGCTGCAACACGCGGTAGAACCTTGGAGAAATCGGCGCACAGGTTGGAGTAGAGACGGCGCGTATTGATGCGTTGAAGGCGCTGCAGTTGGGGTTTGTGCATGCTTTCCGACCAGAAAGCAAGCCACGTCTTTGTTACCGGATTGCTGACCTGCGCTGCATCGAAATTCGCGGCCACGACGGCACGCAGACGTGCCCGCGGTTCGTCTTTCGCAAGCCGGCGTTTGCGCGAAGTCGCGTTCCACAAGTCGCGCAGAACGTGCCGCATGGTTGCTTCGAGCAGGCCGTCCTTGTCGCCGAAATAATGGCTGACGATACCCGTCGAAATGCTTGCACGCTGTGCGACGGATGCGAGCGTGGTGCCGGGAAGACCCGAGTGGTCGATCGTAAGCAGGGTCGCATCAATTAGCTGCGCTCGGCGGATTTCGCGCATTCCAAGCTTGGGCATTGACGTTCTCCAGATAGCGGTTACCAGATGCGTGATCCGAATGCTATGAATTTTATATTGAACGGTCAATCAATAAAAAACCGCGATGTCGGTTCCAGCCAAACCCGTGTCGCGTTGGAGGCGCATCTCTGGTGCAAGTCGGGACTACGCTCGTAAGACGGTGCACGGCGTGGTCAGCCGTGCGGATCGTCCACGAGAAAGGAGACAAGCATGAGCAACAATCGCGGTGTTGTGTATTTAGGGCAGGGCAAAGTGGAAGTGCAATCCATCGACTATCCGAAGATGGTCGATCCGGGCGGCCGGCAAATTGGCCACGGCGTGATTCTCAAGGTCGTTACAACGAACATTTGCGGGTCCGACCAGCACATGGTGCGTGGCCGCACGACCGCTCAAGTCGGGCTCGTGCTCGGACACGAAATCACGGGTGAAGTGATTGAAGTCGGTCGCGACGTGGAGACATTGAAGATTGGTGATTTGGTTTCCGTGCCGTTCAACGTGGCATGCGGACGTTGCCCGACATGCAAGGCGCAGAACACAGGCGTATGCCTGAACGTGAACCCATCGCGTGCGGGCGGCGCATACGGTTACGTGGACATGGGCGGCTGGATTGGCGGTCAGGCCGAATACGTCATGGTTCCTTACGCCGATTTCAATCTGCTGAAGTTTCCCGATCGCGATCGGGCGATGTCGAAGATTCGGGACCTCACGTGCCTCTCCGACATCTTGCCGACGGGTTATCACGGCGCCGTGATGGCGGGCGTGAAACCGGGATCGACTGTTTATATCGCGGGGGCGGGACCGGTGGGGATGGCTGCCGCGGCATCGGCGCGTCTGCTTGGCGCGGCTGTCACGATCGTCGGCGATATGAACGAAGAGCGTCTTGCGCACGCGCGCAAGGTGGGCTTCGAGACGGTGGATCTATCGAAGGATGCGACGCTCAGTGAACAGATCGCGGCGATTCTCGGCACGCCCGAAGTGGATTGCGCGGTTGATTGCGTCGGCTTCGAAGCGCATGGCACCGGCAGCAGCGGACATCAACAGGAAGCGCCCGCAACGGTGTTGAACTCGCTGATGGAGATTACGCGGGTAGCGGGCGCAATCGGGATCCCGGGCCTCTATGTCACGGACGATCCTGGCGCCGCCGATGCAGCCGCGAAAAAGGGCGCGTTGAGCATCCGCTTCGGTTTGGGTTGGGCGAAGTCGCATTCGTTCTTCACCGGGCAGACGCCTGTGATGAAGTACAACCAGAACCTGATGCAGGCGATCTTGTGGGACCGCTTGCCGATTGCGGATATTGTGAACGTGTCGGTGGTGACGCTCGATCAGGCGCCGGATGGGTATCGTCAATTCGATGGCGGTGCGCCGCGCAAGTTCGTGATCGATCCGCACGGGTTGTTGAAAGCCGCTTGAGGCTTGGGGCCTAAGGGCGTCGAATAAGGCTATGGATAAGGGCTTATGCGGCGCTCTGAACAATTGCCATCGAAGGAACAACGGCAAGCGGCGGCAACTGGCGACGGCGTTCGCGAGTGGGCGCCGTGCCAAACGCATCGCGATAGCTCTTGCTGAAATGGCACGCGGACTGAAATCCGCACGCCATCGTGATGTGCATGATCGACATGTCGGTCTGTAGCAGCAACTCGCGCGCGCGCCGCAACCTTAACGTGAGGTAATAGTGCGTAGGCGTCATGCCAAGATGTTCGCGAAACAACCGCTGCAATTGCCGCTGTGACATCCCCGCGAGCCGCGCGAGTTCCTCCCGCGACAACGGCTCTTCAATGTTGTTCTCCATCAGCGAAATCACTTCAAACAGCGACTTGTTCGCCGACCCGAGGCGCGCAACCAGCGGCATGCGTTGCTGTGCGCTTGTATCGCGCACGTGCTCCACGATGAACTGCTCCGCGATCTGCGTGACCTTCGCAGATCCTACACGGGTGGCGATGAGGTTCAGCATCATGTCGAGTGGTGCGACGCCGCCGGTACACGTCACACGATCCCGGTCGATAACAAACAACTCCTTGAGAAAGCGCGTATCGGGGAATTCTTCCTTCAGCGCCGACATGTTTTCCCAGTGGATCGCACACGCATACCCGGCGAGCAGACCGGCGCGTGCAAGTGCGTATGTGCCGGTGCAAAGACTGCCGAGCGCGCTGCCCAGACGTGCAAAACGGCGCAACGCGGCAAGATGCGCCGCCGTGGTTTCGCGTTGCACATCGATACCGCCAACCACGAACACGATGTCCGGCTGCCCGACGCAATCGACCGCGCCCGTATCCACGGAAAGACCATTGCTCGCTGACACGGGGCCGCCTTCGGGACTCACGATGGACCACGTGTAAAGCTTCTGCCCCGTCAGATAGTTCGCCATGCGCAGCACTTCGATGGCGTTGGTGAACGCGATCATCGTGAAGTTTGGCAGCGGCATGAACGCGAAGTGCGCGAGCGACGCGGTGCGATCGGGGGACATGAGAGGAATGATTCCTTCGAATCGTGGGTTGCTGTGTCGTGGGGACACGACTATGGACATTTTGTAGATGTTTGCAACTAGCATGCCATCAGGCTAAACCCTATCGGCATTGAAGCTTACGCAAATGTAAGTCCCGATAGCGCACCGGGACGGGGATAACGCATTGGTCGCGCACCGCACGAGAGCGCGAAATCTCCGCCGCAGTGCAGCAACTCTCCGCCTAGCTCAAAGCGCCCGATGCGACTTGTGTAAAACGGACGCTCATGTCGGAAAAGGCCAAGAACACGTCTAAATTCATAAATTGGCGGATTGGGTGAAAGTCAAGAATAGACGCATCGGGAAGTGCTTTTTGAATGCTTCGGCATGGCAAATCCACTTTTCAAAATACGACTTGTCCCCGAACCCACGGATGCTTCAATGTCAAACTCCACCACCCGTCCCGCCGCGCCTTTCTTCGACGAACCGCTTGCCACTCGCGACGCGCCCGTGCGCAGCGCCATTCTCAAAGAGCTCGAGCGCCAGCAGTCGCAGATCGAGCTGATTGCGTCGGAAAACATCGTGTCGCGCGCGGTGCTCGAGGCGCAAGGTTCGGTGCTGACGAACAAGTACGCGGAAGGGTATCCGGGCAAGCGGTATTACGGTGGTTGTGAATTCGTCGATGAAATCGAAACGCTTGCGATCGATCGTGTGAAGCAAATCTTCAACGCTCAGTTCGCTAACGTGCAGCCGCATTCAGGCGCCCAGGCAAACGGTGCTGTCATGCTCGCGCTGACCAAACCTGGCGACACGGTGCTCGGCATGTCGCTCGACGCGGGTGGTCACCTGACGCATGGCGCGAAGCCTGCGATCTCGGGCAAGTGGTTCAACGCGGTCCAGTATGGCGTGAGCCGCGAGACCATGTTGATCGACTACGAGCAGATCGAAGAACTCGCAATGCAGCACAAGCCGACGTTGCTGATTGCGGGCTTCTCGGCTTATCCGCGTGAACTGGATTTCGCGCGGCTGCGTGCCATCGCCGATAAAGCCGGTTCCAAGCTGATGGTCGACATGGCGCACATCGCGGGTGTGATCGCGGCGGGCCGCCATCAAAATCCGGTCGAACATGCGCACGTGGTGACGTCGACCACGCACAAGACCTTGCGTGGTCCGCGCGGCGGATTCGTGCTGACCAACGACGAAGACATTGCCAAGAAGATCAATTCCGCGGTCTTCCCGGGCCTCCAGGGCGGTCCACTCATGCATGTGATCGCCGGTAAGGCCGTGGCCTTCGGCGAGGCGTTGCAGCCTTCGTTCAAGACGTATATCGACAATGTGCTGGCGAATGCCAAGGCGCTTGGCGAAGTGCTGAAGGCGGGTGGCGTGGATCTCGTAACAGGCGGTACGGATAACCACTTGCTCCTTGTCGATCTGCGGCCGAAGGGTTTGAAGGGCAATCAGGTCGAGCACGCGCTGGAACGCGCCGGCATCACATGCAACAAGAACGGCATCCCATTCGATCCGGAAAAGCCCACTGTCACCTCGGGCGTGCGCCTTGGTACGCCGGCCGGCACGACGCGCGGCTTTGGCGCGGCTGAGTTCCGCGATATCGGCCGCCTGATCGTGGAAGTGTTCGACGCGCTGCGCGACCACCCGGAAGGCCATGCCGATACTGAATATCGCGTGCGCCGCGAGATCTTCGCACTGTGCGAACGCTTCCCCATTTATTGATTAATTGATTACGTCCTCCCATTCTGGAGCATGAGATGAGCACATTGCACGACACCAGCATCATCATTGACGGGTTGAACATTTCGAAGTTCGAGCCTTCAGTGTTCGAGGACATGAGAAAGGGCGGCGTGACCGCGGTGAACTGCACCGTGTCGGTTTGGGAGAGCTTTCAGAAGACCGTAGACAACATTGCTGAAATGCGCCAGATGATGCGCGAACACAGCGATATTCTCACGCTCGTGCGCACCACGGACGACATTCGCCGCGCGAAGAAAGAGAACAAGACCGGCATCATTTTTGGTTTCCAGAACGCGCATGCGTTCGAGGACAACCTGGGTTATATCGAAACGTTCAAGCAGCTTGGCGTGAACGTCGTGCAGCTTTGCTACAACACGCAAAACCTGGTTGGTACGGGATGTTACGAGCGCGATGGCGGCCTGTCTGGTTTCGGCCGGGAAGTGATCCAGGAGATGAATCGCGTCGGCATCATGGTCGATCTTTCGCATGTTGGCGGCAAGACTTCTTCCGAAGCAATCGCGGCATCGACCAAGCCGGTGTGCTATTCGCATTGCTGTCCTTCGGGCCTGAAAGAACACCCGCGCAACAAGACCGACGAGCAGCTCAAGGAAATCGTCGATGCAGGCGGTTTTGTCGGCGTGACGATGTTCGCGCCGTTCCTCAAGCGCGGCCCGGATGCAACCGTCGAGGACTATCTCGAAGCCATCGAATACGTGGTGGATCTGATTGGCGAAGACAACGTAGGCATTGGTACGGACTTCACGCAAGGCTATAGCACGGAATTCTTCGACTGGATCACGCACGACAAGGGCCGTTATCGTCAATTGACGAATTTCGGCAAGGTCGTGAACCCGGAAGGAATCCGAACGATTGGTGAATTCCCGAACCTGACCGCCGCGATGGAACGCGCCGGCTGGAGCGAGTCGCGCATCAAGAAGGTCATGGGCGAAAACTGGGTACGCGTGTTCGACAGCGTCTGGAACGTCTAAAGCCCTCATCCCTAGGAAGACAAAACAATGCAACCGCAACTACCTATTGACGTCGATCCGGAAACCGGCGTCTGGACGACCGACTCGCTTCCCATGCTGTACGTCCCGCGCCATTTCTTCACGAACAATCATCTTGCCGTTGAAGAAGCGCTTGGCCGCGAAGTGTATGCGAAAAGCCTGTACACGGCGGGCCACAAGTCGGCGTATCACTGGTGCGACAAGGAAGCCAAGCAGCATGGCATCAGCGGCATGGCAGTGTTCGAACATTATCTGAAGCGTTTGTCGCAGCGCGGCTGGGGCTTGTTCTCGATCGTGAAGAGCGATCCGGCTGCATCGACGGCAACCGTGCACTTGCATAACTCGTCGTTCGTGCTCGCGCAGCCAGGCAAGGAAGGAAAGCTTTGCTACATGTTCGCCGGCTGGTTTTCAGGTGCGATGGACTGGGTCAACGACACTGCGCCGGAAGGCGCGAAGAAGGGCCCGAAATCCTTCTCGGTCGAAACGCAATGCGCCGCGGAAGGTTTTCCGCATTGCGTGTTCGAAGTGACGCCGTTGGCAGCGTGAACGCATAGCAAGCCGCACAGTACATAGATAAACCCGAGGTCGACCGCGATGCGTTACCCCAACCTTTTCAAACCTCTCACGTTGAACAAGCTGACGCTGCGCAATCGCATTGTCAGTACCGCGCACGCGGAGGTCTACGCGGAACCGGGTGGTTTGCCGGGCGACAGATACATTCGCTACTACGAAGAGAAGGCGAAGGGCGGTGTCGGACTCGCCGTGTGCGGCGGTTCGAGCCCGGTGTCCGTGGATAGCCCGCAAGGCTGGTGGAAGTCGGTGAACTTGTCGACGGATCAAATCATCGATCCGCTCGCACGTCTTGCCGAGGCCATGCACAAGCACGGCGCGAAGATCATGATCCAGGCTACACACATGGGTCGTCGAACCGCGTATCACGGCGAACATTGGCCGCACTTGATGTCGCCTTCAGGCGTGCGTGAACCGGTGCATCGCGGTAACGCAAAGATCATTGAAGTCGAAGAAATCAAACGCATCATTTCCGACTTCGCAGCGGCGGCGAAACGCGTGAAAGACGCGGGAATGGATGGCGTAGAAATCTCGGCGGCGCATCAGCATTTGATCGATCAGTTCTGGAGCCCGCGCACGAATTTTCGCACCGATGAATGGGGCGGTTCACTCGAGAATCGCCTTCGTTTTGGGAACGAAGTGTTGAAAGCCGTGCGTGAAGCGGTGGGTCCGGATTTCTGCGTCGGCTTGCGCATGTGCGGCGATGAGTTTCACGAAGACGGACTCGATCACACGCAACTGAAAGAGATCGCTCAGTCAATGTCGGAGTCGGGTCTGATCGATTACATCGGCGTGATCGGATCAGGTGCAGATACGCACAACACGCTCGCGAACTGCATGCCGCCGATGGCGTTGCCCCCCGAGCCGTTCGTGCATCTTGCTGCCGGTATCAAGTCGGTCGTGAAGTTGCCTGTGATGCATGCGCAAAGCATCCGCGACGCGGGACAAGCCGAGCGTTTGCTCGAATCCGGCATGATCGATCTGGTCGGTATGACGCGCGCGCAGATCGCCGATCCGCATATGGTCATCAAGATTCGCGATGGCCGAGAAGACGAGATCAAGCAATGCGTGGGCGCGAACTATTGCATCGACCGCCAGTACAACGGGCTCGACGTGCTGTGCGTGCAAAACGCGGCGACATCGCGTGAATCGACCATGCCGCACGTGATCGAAAAGTCGCGCGGGCCGAAGCGCAAGGTGGTAGTCGTTGGTGCCGGTCCTGCCGGTCTGGAAGCCGCGCGCGTTGCGAAATCGCGTGGTCACGATGTGGTGCTGTTCGAGAAGAACGATTATGTCGGCGGCCAGATCATGCTGGCCGCGAAGGCGCCGCAACGCGAGCAGATGGCCGGCATCGTGCGCTGGTTCGATATGGAAACGAAACGCCTCGGCGTGGATCGTCGCCTGGGTGTTGCCGCAGACGAAAAGATGATCATGGCGGAGAAGCCGGACATCATCGTGTTGGCGACCGGTGGTTCGTCGTTCACGCAGCAAGTTCCTGCATGGGGTGTCGAAGAAGGTCTCGCCGTGAGTTCATGGGACATTCTTTCTGGCAAGGTCGAGCCGGGCAAGAACGTGCTGGTGTACGACGGCGTCAGCATGCATGCGGGCGCGGGCGTGGCGGACTTCATCGCGAGCCGTGGTGCGAATGTCGAGATCGTGACGCCGGACGTGAAGGTCTCCGACGACGTGGGCGGTACCACGTTCCCGATTTTTTATCGGCGCTTGTATGCGCAAGGTGTGATCTCCACGCCGAATTACTGGCTCGATAAAGTCTATGAGGAGGACGGCAAGAAGATTGCCGTGATCCGCAACGAATACACCGAAGAACAGGAAGAGCGCGCGGTCGACCAGGTCGTGATCGAGAACGGCATCACGCCGAACGATGACCTCTATTGGAAGCTCAAGCCCGAGTCGCTCAATCGCGGCCAGGTCGATGTCCACAAGCTCTTTGCATCAGAGCCGCAACCATCGTTGAGCGAAGAGCTTGGCAACGGCCGCTTCCTGCTGTTTCGCGTTGGCGATTGCATTTCCATGCACAACATTCACGGCGCGATCTACGACGCGCTGCGCCTCGTCAAGGACTTCTGATAATGAGCCCGGTGTTTGTCATTACCGCATTGTTGTGGTTGTCGGTAGCGGGTCTGGCATTCGCATTGTTCAAGCGCGCGGCGTACTGGCGTGAAGGCCGCGCGACCGCCGCGGGCGCGTACGGATGGGGCAACCTGCTTTGCATTCCGAAGCGTTATTTCGTCGATCTGCATCATGTGGTCGCGCGTGATCCGTACATCGCGAAGACGCATGTAGCGACGGCGGGCGGCGCTATCGCTGCGATGGGTCTCGTGTTTATCAACTACGGGCTCGCGATTTATTCGCCGTGGATCGACAAGCTGATTTTTCTGGCTGCGCTGATCATGCTGGTGGGCGCGGTGTTCGTGTGGCGTCGCCGGCATGGCGCGAAAGCGGTCCCGGCGCGTTTGTCGCGTGGTCCGTGGGACAGCTTGCCATTGCTGCTCGGGTCGTTTGCGCTGGGGCTCGTACTGTTTATCGTGTTGCCGGCCTCCGCAATGTCGGGCGCATTGGCGATCATCGTCGCGTTGCTGATTGCTGCGGGTGCTTTCACGATGACCTTCGGCGCCGCGCGCGGCGGTCCAATGAAGCATGCGCTCGCAGGTTTGTTGCATCTTGCGTTTCATCCGCGTCAGGAACGCTTTACCGGCCGCAGCCATGAGCACGACGTGGTTCCGCCGACCGCGCTCAAGATGCCTGTTCTCGACGCGAAGGAATATGGCGTCTCCAAGCCGGTTGAGTTTCGCTGGAACCAGTTGCTCAGTTTCGACGCCTGCGTGCAATGCGGCAAGTGTGAAGCGGCATGTCCGGCATTTGCTGCAGGCCAACCGCTGAACCCCAAGAAGCTGATTCAGGATCTGGTGACGGGCATGGTCGGCGGAACCGACGCCGCGTATGCGGGCAGCCCTACGCCGGGCATTCCCCTCGGCGAACATTCCGGTGCGCCTTCGAAACCCTTGATCTCCACGATGATCGAAGCGGACACCATTTGGTCGTGCACCACCTGCCGCGCGTGCGTTCAGGAATGCCCGATGTTGATCGAACATGTGGATGCAATCGTCGATATGCGTCGCAACCAGACGCTGGTCGAGGGCATCGTGCCGGGCAAGGGTCTGGAGACGCTTGCGAATCTGCGTGAGACGGGCAGTGCGAATGGCTTCGATATCGGCGCGCGTTATGACTGGGCCGTCGATCTGCAAGTGCAGGTTGCTCAACCTGGCCGACCTGTCGAAGTACTGTTGATCGCAGGCGAAGGCGCGTTCGATATGCGCTACCAACGCTCGCTGCGCGCGCTGGTCAAAGTGCTGAACAAGGCCGGCGTGGATTACGCGGTACTCGGCGGCGTGGAAACAGATACGGGCGACACCGCGCGTCGTCTCGGCGACGAAGCCACGTTCCAGCAGCTCGCCACGCAAATGATCGCAACGCTCTCGCAGTATTCGTTCCGCAAGATCGTCACCGCCGATCCCCATGTCATGCATAGCTTGCGCAACGAATATCGCGCACTCGGTGGCTTGTATGAAGTGCAGCATCATACGGCGCTGATTGCGGAGCTGGTCGCAAGCGGCAAGCTGAAACCATCGGCGCAAAGCGCGCTCGCGGCAGGTAAGACCGTTACCTACCACGATCCGTGCTATCTCGGCCGATACAACAGCGAAACCGAAGCGCCACGCGCGCTGCTTCGCACCATCGGCATCAAGGTGGTCGAAATGGAACGCAACGGCATGCGCGGACGATGCTGCGGCGGTGGCGGCGGCGCGCCCCTCACGGACATTCCCGGCAAGCAACGTATTCCCGACATCCGAATCAACGACGCGCGCGCTATCAACGCGGAGATCGTCGCTGTCGGATGTCCGAACTGCACGGCGATGCTCGAAGGTGTTGTCGGTGCGCGTCCAGAAGTGCTCGACGTCGCCGAACTTGTTGCAGCGGCGCTGGAGTAAGCAATGCATACAATCAAACGAATCGATCCGCGCCGGCCGTTTTCGGTTACTGCAGAAGGGCTCAAACGCATTACGCTGGGTGTTATCGGTGCGGCGGGCGATGTCGAGCTCGCGGCGCTCGGCGGGCATCGTGAACAGGCGAAGCCGCGTCGCACTATGTCCGCAGCGCTTCGCTCGCTGCTCGTGGCGGCTCACAGCGATCGCGGTTCGCTCGATGACCACGCGCGTCAAACGCTTGCTGCCGTTGCATTGCTTGCGGACGCGGCGACGCAAGTCGTATTGCTGGTATTCGGCGAATTGACAGATGACGCGGCGGTGCTGGGCGCAGACAAAGTGATTGCAATGCCCGCGTTTGATCGGCGCGCTTTTACGCCCGACGCCGCACTCAACGCTCTCGCCGCGTGTATCGCGGCATATTCTCCACTGCATATTTTTCTGCCCGACAACGCCACCGGCGATGGCGACCTCGGCCGTCGCTACGCGGCGCAAGCGAAGGCAACAGTCGCGACGCAAGTCGTCGAGATCGATGCCGCACATGTCGCGGTCTACACGCAGACGCGCAAAGCTTATGCGGTGCGCGAATTGCCCGATGTAATCCTGCTTGCGCCGAACGCGGTCGATGCTCGTTTGCCCTTTGTCGGAGCCGGCGAGCAAGTGGATGCCGAGCAGTTCGCCATCGCAAGCGCGCAAACAGCAAGCCCATACAAAGACCTTGGCGTTGAAGAAATCGATGCCGCGCAAGTCGCGCTCGAGGAGGCGGATTTCATCGTGTCGGCAGGCAATGGCGTGACTGACGTCCCCGCTTTCGAGCGTCTGGCCAGCACGGTTGGCGCCGCGATCGGTGCGAGCCGGGTCGCGGTCGACGATGGCAAATTCCCGCGCGACAAGCAGATCGGCGCGACGGGCAAGACCGTCGATGCGAGCATCTACATTGCATTCGGTATCTCGGGCGCGGTGCAGCATTTGCAAGGCATCAAGGATTGCCGCCATGTGATTGCGGTGAACCTGGATGCAAGTGCACCGATTGCGAAGCGCGCCAATCTGACGATCATCGGCGATGCTGCGGAAACGATCGCGGCGCTCACCGATGCTGCCGCAGCCGCGCGCAGCGCTCGCGCGAATCCGGGCGCACAGTCCGCTCACGGCGAAGGCGTGCCGAACGCGGCGAAGCTGGAAGGAGCGCTTGCATGAACCCCAACGCAACGACCACGAAACGCACGGGCAGGATTGCGGTGCTGGTATCGGTCGGCCGTCATCCGGTCAGCGCAACGCAGCGCTACAGCCGTAACGACGCCGCTGCACTGACTCTCGCAACTGCACTCGCCGCAAAACATCAGGCGACGCTCGACGTGATTCACGCCGGCGACCCTACGAACCCTGCCTTGCGTGAATATCTCGCTCTGGGCGCGACGAAAGTCGAAGTGCTTTCGGTCGCCGACGGCGACGAGATTGCACCCACCCTGAGCGTTCGTTTGAAAGGCTACGACCTCATCCTCACCGGTACGCGAGCGGAAGGCACGCAGGACAGCGGCATGCTGCCATACCAACTCGCCGATGCCTTGAACATGCCGTTGCTCGCGTCGGCGGTGGACATCGATATCGAAGCGGATAACGTGACAGTCCGGCAATTCCTGCCGAAGGGCTTGCGTCGCCGGGTTCAGGCACGGCTTCCAGCGGTTGTCGCCGTGCATCCGATGGCCAACGCAGCGCCGCGCTACGCGTACGCAAAGCTGCGCGAAGGCGCCATCGAAAAGGTGCTGGTGAGCGCCGCGAGCGCATCGGATCACGCGGCATGGACCGTCAAACCCGCGACCGCAAAACCCGTGCGCCTCGCCGCGGCCGAGAAGCGCTCGGGCCACGCGCGCATGCTCTCGGCTACGACCACCGAAAGCCGAGGCGGAAGCGTCGTAATTGAAGGGACTTCCGTCGAAAAAGCACAAGTGATCCTGGCGTATTTGCGCGAGCATCAACTCGTAGATTACTGATTCGCGATATGAAATTTCCCGTGCGTTCAAGGTCGCCCGGGGCACCAAAACACGGAGTACACGATGAAAGTTTCCGCTGACGTTCGCGCAATGATCGAACGCCGCAAGAAGGGCCACACGCTCGAAGCGCCGTTCTACGCGAGCGAGGAAATTCACGCGCTGGATATGGAGGTGATCTTCCGCAAGCACTGGATTCAGGTGGCGGTCGAGCCGGACGTGCCGGAAGCGGGCGACTACCTGACAGTGGAACTCGGCAACGATTCGATTTTGATCGTGCGCGACGACGATATGCAGATCCGCGCATTTCATAACGTTTGCCGTCATCGCGGCGCGCGTCTGTGCAGTTCGGAAAAAGGCTCGCTTGGCAATATCGTGTGTCCTTATCACAGCTGGACGTATAACCTGAACGGCGACCTGATGTTCGCTGAGCACATGGGCGAGCAGTTCGACAAGTGCAAGCACAGCCTGAAGAAGGTTCATCTCGAGAACCTCGCCGGGCTGATCTTCATCTGTCTCGCAGAAACGCCGCCTGCCGATTTCGCGGTGCTGCGTGCATCGATGGAACCGTATTTGTTGCCGCATGGCCTGGCCGATTGCAAGGTTGCCGCTTCGATCGATATCATCGAAAAGGGCAACTGGAAGCTCACCATGGAGAACAACCGCGAGTGCTATCACTGCGTCGCGAACCATCCTGAGCTGACCATCTCGCTCTACGAATACGGTTTCGGATACCAACGTTCCGCCGATAACGAAGAAGCGATGGCCGCCTTCGACAAGACTGTCGAAGAACGCACGGCGCAGTGGGAAGCGATGAACCTGCCATCGAAAGAAATCGACCGGCTCGCAGACCTCGTCACCGGCTTTCGCACGCAACGGTTGCCGCTCGATCGCAGCGGTGAATCGCAGACCATGGACGCCAAGGTTGCATCGACCAAACTGCTGGGCGGTTTCGAACAAGCCGATCTGGGCGGCCTGTCGTTCTGGACGCAGCCCAACTCGTGGCATCACTTCATGAGCGATCACATTGTGAGCTTCTCGGTGATTCCGCTGTCGGCAGGTGAAACGCTCGTGCGTACCAAGTGGCTGGTGAACAAGGACGCGCGGGAAGGCATCGACTACAACGTGGATAACCTCACGGCCGTCTGGCGCGCAACCAACGATCAGGACCGTGCGCTGGTTGAGTTTTCGCAACTGGGCGTGACGAGCAGCGCGTATGAACCGGGTCCGTACTCGCCGTTCACGGAAGGACTCGTGGAGAAGTTTTGCGAGTGGTATATCGGGCGTCTGGAGGACTACGCAAATACACCGGATGAAGTGGCCGTACCTTCCTCGCACGGTGAGAAAGTCGTGTCGTTCAAGCGCTGATTAAACGCGCACCAAGGCTAAAAGCGGAGAAACAGATGATGCGCGATCAGGCGACGTTCGAGCTTGCCCCGAACCGAGTCACCCAGCCCGAGTTCTGGGGCAAGCTTCCGGCACGTTGGGACAGCGACACCGACGACACACTCGTTTGTTGTCACGTGCGCCAGGAAACGCATGACGTGAAGAGCTTTTTCTTTCGCGCGCCCAGTGAACGCACGTTTGTTTTCGAACCGGGCCAGTTCATTACGCTCGAACTGGAGATAGACGGCGAGTCGATCAATCGCTGCTACACCATCTCTTCACCGCCGACGCGGCCGCATACCATCTCTATTACGGTTAAGCGCGTACCGGGTGGAAAGGTTTCGAACTGGCTCCACGATAACCTGCAGACCGGCGGCAAGGTTCGCGTGCTGGGTCCCGCAGGAGAGTTCACGTGCGCGCGTCATCCTGCGCGCAGGTTTCTGTTTTTATCGGCGGGATCGGGTGTCACACCCTTGATGTCGATGAGTCGCGCACATCACGAATTGGGCGAGGATCGCGACATCGTGTTCGTGCATAGCGCGCGAACGCCGGACGACATCATCTTCGCTCGCGAGCTTGACCTGATCGCGGCGAACCAGTCGAATTTCCGTACCGCGTTTGTATGCGAACGGGTTGGCGCGAGAACGAACTGGCCGGGCGTGACCGGTTTTCTTACGCTGCCCTTGCTCGAGCTAATCGCGCCGGATTACATGGAGCGCGAAATCTTCACGTGCGGCCCCGCGCCGTATATGAAAGCCGTGCGCGATCTTCTTGCGGAAGGCGGTTTCGATACCATGCATTATCACGAGGAAAGCTTTTCCTTCGAGACGATCGTCGAACTTGCAGCCGAACTCACGACAGCTCATGTCGCCGATGCGTTGCATTCGGCCGAGACGTTCGTTCAAGCGCGTGAAACCGCGGTCGGCTTTGCACCAGCGCCCGAGCCCGCTGTAGCGCCCGTGGAAACCACATTCAAGGTCAGCTTCGCCAAGAGCAATCGCGAGATTGAATGCGGCAGCGGACAACACGTTCTGGATGCCGCCAAGAAATCCGGTGTGCGATTGCCCGCCTCATGCACGCAAGGCATGTGCGGCACGTGCAAGGTCAAATTGATTTCCGGTGAAGTGCAGATGAAGCACAACGGCGGCATTCGTCAGCGGGAGATCGATCAGGGCATGGTGCTTTTGTGCTGCAGCAAGCCTTTGAGCGATCTTGTCGTAGACAAGTAAGGGTATTCATCAAGACCGGCGACGCACCGGGATAAAACGAGGTCGCATCCGGACAACTGGATGTCGAAAAAAAACCAGTCGGCGTATTTCTGGCAAGCGATTCTAAAGCCTCAATAGTTTGTACCGCGAAGGGGAGAAGACAATGAAACTGATCAAGAAACTGTTTGTTTTGAGCGCGATGAGCGCAGCGTTGGCTGCGGCCAGCGTGTCCGCCATCGCCGCCGATGCGAAACCGACCATCAAGATCGGTTACGTGGAAGGCTGGGATGACAGTGTGGCGACATCGAATGTCGCTGCGCAGATCATCGAGAAGAAGCTCGGTTACCCCGTACAGCTCGTGCCTGTGGCAGCGGGCGTGATGTGGCAGGGCGTGGCGCGCGGCGACCTCGATGCCACCTTGTCGGCTTGGTTGCCGGTCACGCATGGCGCGTATTGGGACAACTTCAAGTCTAAGGTCGTCGACCTCGGCGCGAACTTTCCCGACGCCAAGATCGGCTTGATCGTGCCGGAAGATGCGCCGGTCACGAGCCTCACGGATCTCGAAGCGAAGAAGGCCGATTTCGGCGGACGGATCGTGGGTATCGATGCAGGCGCCGGCGTGATGTCGAAGACTAGCGAGGCGATCAAGGCCTATAACCTCGACTACACTTTGATGCCGAGTTCGGGCAGCGCGATGACGGCGGAGCTGGCTCGTGCAGAGAACGCAAAGAAGCCGATCATTGTGACGGGCTGGAAGCCGCACTGGATGTTCGCGAAGTACAAGCTCAAGTTCCTGGACGATCCGAAGAAGGTGTTCGGTGAAGCCGAGCACGTGGATAGTGTGGTGAATCCCGGACTTGAAACGAAGGCGCCGACGGTTGTCGCGTTCCTTAAAAAGTTCCAGTGGAAACCGGGCGAGATCGACAGCGTCATGCTCGCAACGACGAACGGCGCAAAGCCGGCCGCCGCAGCGGATGCGTGGGTGAATGCACATGCGGACCGCGTGTCGAGCTGGACGAAGTAGATTGTTGTCGAAGCTAGTGCTGTTACGAGAACGCCGCTTGAATCAAGCGGCGTTTTTTTTTGGTGCGCGCAAGTTCGCGCGCTGGCCAGGATCAAGGGCGCTGATGGACGCCACAGCACCCCGCTGAGAAGCCAGTAGTCCTGGCGGCAGAATACCGCGATTTATTCAACACGATTCGACGTTGTTAAAAAAGCGCTCTGACGCGATGTTTCAGGTGCCCCAGCGCTTGTGCAAGCTGCTACGTTGCATCGGCGTCGGCATCCACGTTCGAACGAGGCCGGGGATGGGCGTATTGAATATCGGTCAAATCCGTGGTCCTGCGCCCGCTCGGCAGGTGCAGCGTGGCGAAGAAAAACAGTAGTGTCATCACCGCCATCGACCAGAGACCTGCGCGGCTGACATGCGCGCGTGTTTGCTGATAGTACTTCGTGAGCGCGGAGAGATCGGCCTGTTGTACGCCGGCATCCACGATCAGCGCCTTGAACTGAAGGTCGTTGAGATACGGAATGACCGGCAAGCTCCGCACGGCACTGAGCGTCCGGGGGTTCAGGCCGGCATCTTCGGCGACCAGAAGTTTCATCCCATAGGTGATCGCGGTCAGCATCACCATGCTGACCAATGCCACGCCGAGCGCCTGGCCGATATCCCGCGCGGCCGCCTGCACGCCTCCGGACTGCTGCGCGTCGCGTGCGGATAATGCGTTGGTAACCAGGGACGGCGCATTGGCCGCAATCGTTCCCATGCTTGCGCCGATCAGGCACAGCCCGAGCGTGACGACAGGCGTGTTGAGTTCGAGTGTGTTGATACCCGCCGCCGTGACCAGGGCGCCCACCAGTCCTAATAACAACCCCGTGCGGCATTGGCGTTGCTGGTTGCGTTGCTTGATGACAAGCGGCAGGCCCAGCGAGCATGCCGCGAGGCAAATGGCAAACGGCAAGATCAGAAGTCCCGTGTGGACCGCGTCCTGTCCGGCCACGACCTGACCGAAACTGACCACGACAAAGATGCCCGAGCTGTAGGCAAAAAAGATATACGCGGTCAGATAGAGCCCGCCGCGCACGTTGGCGGTCTGTATGAACGTTCTGGGAATCAGCGCGCTTCCGATCCGGGCGTCGCGATAAATCTCCCAGCGCAGCATCAACGCCAGCACCACTAGACCCGCCGCCACAAGGAAAGGTGCCGGGCTCAGGCCGATCACCGTGAAGGGCGGGTTGAAAGGTGCGAACAGTCCCCACGAGGAAACGCGCAACAGTCCGAATACGGTCATGAACAGGCCGGCTGTGGAGAGCACGAAGCCCGGGATGTCAAAGCGGATGCCGCGTTCCCGGGCAGTCGATGTGGGAATGAGCGTTGAACAGGCAAGTATCAGGATGGCGAACGCGCCCATTACGCCGAACGCCGACCTCCAGCCGAGATGTTCCAGTAGCAGACCACACGCAATGGGTCCCGATGCGAACGAGATACCGCTCGCGGCCCCCAGTGCGCCGAAAGCCACCGCACGGTCGTGGCCTGAATAGATGCCGGTGATGAGGCCGAACACGGCGGGAATCATGAAGCTTCCGCCAATACCCGCAAGGGCGCGGGCGGCGAATATGAAGAAATTCATCGACGGGGACAGGCCGGCGCAGACTTCAGCTGCGAGATAGATGATGCATCCTAGCTGGAAAATGCGCCGCCATCCTACGACGATCCCAAGCATGCCGCCGGCCACCATGAAGCTGCCCGCGACGAGCGGATACATGGTGTTGGCTTCGCTGACCTGACTCATCGATGCACCCAGACTGCGTATCAACGCACCGGTCGCGATGCTGAGCGTTACGTTGTCAGCCGAAGCCAGGAACTGCGCCATGCATAGAATGCACAGCGGCAACCACCGCATTGCCCGTGCGACTCTATTCTTGTTCTTTTCCGGCATGCTTGGTCATCCTGATTAAATCAAACGCTTGGCGTGGTGTCCGCCAGTTTTTCGAGCAGGTCGGCGTCCTTGGCGCGCGTGACCTGTGTCGAGGTCGGAAGGTTGCGCGTCCCGAACAGGAACAGCAACGTCATCAGCGCGGTCGCGATCATGCCGGCGCGGGTGGCGTCCAGGCGGGCATGCTTGTAGACATCGGTGAGGACCGGCATGTCGGCCTGGTCGATACCATGGTCGAGCATCAGCTCGGAGAACTTGCCGTCGCTGAGATAGGGAATCACTGCAATCGCCGACACCTTGCCGCGAGTGGCATCGCTTAGCCGTGCGTCGCCGTGCGCGGTGCTTTGCACGCTCATGGTGATTGCGGTCAGCATGACCATCCCGCAGACCGCAACGCCGATCGCCTGGCCGACATTGCGGGAGGTCGCCTGGACGCCGCCCGACTGCTGCGCGTCGCGCGGTGGCAGCGCGCTGGTCACGCAATAGCTTGAGTACGCGGATATGATCCCCATGCTGATGCCGATCAGGCACATGCCGAATGGGACAACGGCGCTGTAGCTCGACAAGTCGAAGCCCAGGATGCATGCGATCGAACCGACCGCACCGATCACCAGCGCAGCCTGGCACATCCGTTTTGGGTTCGCGTTTTTATATATCACGGGTAATCCCAGCGAGAACACCACCACGCCAAGTGCGAACGGCAGGATCATCAGGCCCGTCTGGATTGCGGTCAGTCCGGCGACGACCTGGACGAAGCTGACGGTCACAAAGATGCCCGAGCCATAGGCGAGGAAGATGAACGCGGTCAGGTAGAGGCCGTTGCGGACCTGGGGCGTGCCGATGAACGACATCGGGATCAGTGCGCTCCCGGTAGTCGCCTCGCGGTGGCGTTCCCACTTCAGCATCAACGCCAGGACCACAATGCCGAACAACACAAGGAAGGGCGCCGGACTCAGCCCGAGCACGGTGAACGGCGGAGAGAACGGTGTGAACAGCCCCCAGCTCGACACCTTGAGAAAGCCGAGGATCACGCTGAACAGGCCGATCACGGTGAGCAGCACGCCGGGCAAGTCGAACACGACCTTGCGCGCGGGCTTGGGCGGCGTGGGCACGATGAACGAGCCGAGAAATATCACGACGCACAGGCAAGCGATTGCGCCGAATGCGTAGCGCCAGCCCAGGTGGTCCACGAGCAAGCCGCAGATGATCGGGCCGGCGGCAAACGACACGCCGCTCGCGGCGCCTATGGCGCCGAACGCGACGGCCTGCTCACGCCCGCGGTAGTTACTCGCAATCAGTCCGAGCACCGAAGGGATCATGAAGCTGCCGCCGATGCCTGAGAGCAGCCGCGCGCCGTAAGTGAACACTTCCATGTTCGGCGAGAAAAACGCGGTGATCTCGGCGCAGAACAGTAGCGCACAGCCGACGCGAAAGGTCTTCTTCCAGCCAACGATGAGACCGACCATTCCGGCGGCCACCATGAGCGAACCCGCCGCAAGCGAATACATGGCGTTGGCAATGCTCACCAGGTCCATCGGTGCGTTAAGGTCCTTGATCAGGGCCCCTGTCGCGATGCTGAGGGTGGCGTTGTCGCCCGAAGTGGAAAGCTGAGCCAGGCACAGGACCAGGAGCGGCAGCCATTTCCCGAGGCCGGAAGCGGTCGAATCCGGCTGTGGGGAGTCGAATGCGGGTGCTGGGCCGTTTGTGCGCGAAGACATAGATTGAGTACCTTCAATGACGTTGACAAAATGCGGCGCGAGTTTCGTCATCGCCTGCGCACGATGCGCGGGCGATGGGACGCGTGGATGAGTCAGGCAGGAATTTTCTGCACGCGTCCGCCCAGCACGGTGCCCCACACCGGAATGTCCTTGAGGCGCACAGGGTCGACTTCGAGCGGGTCTTCTTCGACGATCGTAAAGTCAGCCAGCTTGCCGCATTCGATACTGCCGATCAGGTGGTCCACTTTCATGGTGTAGGCGGCGCCGAGCGTCATGGCGTGCAGCGCGTCCCTGACTGAAATACGCTCTGTTTCGCCAAGCACGCGGCCAGATGCGGTCAGGCGGTTGACTGCGCACCAGCCCGTGAACAGCGGATTGATCGGCGTGATGCCGCAATCGCTGTGGAACGCGAAGGGAATGCCGTGACGTACTGCACTGCCGCACGCGTTCATGCGGTTCGCGCGTTCGGGGCCCATGGTCTTCGCGTAGTGCTGGTCGCCCCAGTAATAAATATGGTTGCTGAAAAAATTCACGACCATGCCAAGCGCTTTGATGCGCTTGAACTGATCTTCTCGCAGCATCTGGGCGTGTTGCATTCCGGCGCGATGGTCAACGGCCGGAATCCGGTTCAACGCTTTCTGGACAGCGTTGATAAAGGCCTCTGACGCTTCGTCACCGTTGCAATGACAATGCACCTGATAACCGCGCCGCATGATTTCGTAGACTTGCTCGTCTACCTGTTCCGGCGTCGCGTTCCATGCGCCGTTATGGCCGTCCTGGAAGTAGTAGGGCGCGAGCATGCGAGCGGAGCCGCCCTGGATCGAACCGTCCAGAAAGATTTTCATGGAACCAAAGATCAGCTTGTCGTGACCGCGTGTCATGATTTCCGGTGCGAACTCGACGGCTTCCACGAACGGCTTCCTGACAAACGGTGGCCCATAACTCACCAGCAGGCGGATAGGGAATTCGGATTCGCGTGTGGCGCGCAAGTAGTTCGCTTCGAGTTCGGGATTCGCGAAATCGGTAAGCCCCATGTCGGCAGCCGATGTGCAGCCCGCGCGAAAGGCTTCCTGTCCGAAGTTGCGGATCGCCTTTTCAGTGGTCAGTGCGTCCCAGAATCCATATTTATCCAGGATGGGACCCATGGCGGCGAATTCGACCAGTTCGCCATGCAGGCTGCCGTCATCGTTGCGGACGACGCCTTCAACGGTGGATTGTTCAGTGATGCCGCAATCATGCAGTGCCGCGGTGTTGGCGCCCATCAAGTGGATGCTCATGTGAATGACCGCGACCGGCCGCGTCGTCGATACACGGTCCAGTTGCGCACGTCCAAGTTTTTCCGAGCCGAAATAAATCGGGTCGACGCCCCACGCAATCAAGGGTGCGTCGGGATCTGTCATGGTTCGCTCGACGGCTTGCAGCGCGGCGACCACTTCATCGAATGACCGGCAACCCTTCCACACTTTGCCCGTATAGTCGGGACGATCGTAGTAGCCCACATAGGTGAACTGCCACATGCCGCCACCTGTGGAGTGCGAGTGCGCTTCGACCAGGCCCGGCAAAATGATCTTGTCGGCAAAGGTGTGGTCCACGACGTGTTTGCCGAACCCCTGCAGTTCTTCGAGTGTACCGACACCCAGTATTTTGTCGCCGCGGACGGCGACGTGAGTGGCCACGGGTTGCGACGGGCACATGGTGATGATCTTGCGGGCGGAAAAGATGGTGGTTTGGCTATGTGTCATCACGAAAAGTTTTATCGTTGCGTGGATGAAGAGATGTGCCGCTTCAGGCGAGCAGGCCCCGGTCGGATGGCGCGCTGCTGCATCGCCATGAACGAACGCTTGAATACAGTCGGAGTCCGAAACAATTTGCCCGGAAACATATGTTTGTTCAATTACGCGATCGACACGCTTGCGCGTCAAGCATCGTAAATGCTTAATCCGCCGGGAAATAGCGCTAAAACGGGAACGATGGGGCGTGGGAATTGAAATCTTCCCGAAGCAGGGTTACTTCGGAAAAAGCGGTAGGAAATCGCAACTACGACGGGCGTTGTTGCAAAAGCGCGGCCGTGCGAGACGGTGGCTGAAGGGGACGTGGAGAAGCACGGCTATGAACGCGAGGGCGTTCGCCGTGCTCAGAATCCGGCTTATTACAGCACAACCGTGCGGTCACCGTTGATAAACACGCGCCGCTCAATGAATGCCTTGACCGCCCGTGCGAGGGTGATGCATTCCACATCGCGTCCTGTTGCGAGCAAACGTTCCGGCTTGTACGAATGGTCCACGCGCTCGACTACCTGTTCGATGATCGGACCTTCATCGAGGTCATCGGTCACGAAATGCGCCGTTGCGCCAATCAGTTTCACGCCGCGCGTATGCGCCTGATGATAAGGCTTCGCGCCCTTGAATCCGGGCAGGAATGAATGATGGATATTGATCGCGCGCGCCGCGAGTTTGCGGCTCGTCTCGCCAGACAGGATCTGCATGTAGCGCGCGAGAATCATCAGCTCGGCGCCGGATGTCTCGAACAAATCGAGCAGGCGTGCTTCCTGTTGCGGTTTTGTGTCGGCGGTAACCGGGAGATGGTGAAACGGCAAACCATGCTGAACGGCAAGCGGTTCGAGGTCACTATGATTCGACGCGATGCCAACAATATCCATCTTCAGTTCGCCCATCCGCCAGCGGAACAGCAGGTCGGCAAGGCAATGTTCGAGCTTCGAAACCATGATCAGTACCTTGGGCCGCGCGTTGACGTTATGGATGGCCCATGTCATCGAGAAACGCTCGGCGATGGGTGCAAATTCTTGCTGCAACGCGGCGAGCTGCAGGGATTCATCGCGATCCACGCCGTGGAAGACGCAGCGCACGAAGAAGCGCTGGCTGAGGTCGTCGTCGAAGACGGTGAGTTCATCGACGTAATAGTGATGACGATCAAGGAAGCCGACCACCGCTGCAACCTGTCCTGCGGCGCTTGGACAAGCGACCGTCAGCACGAGTTGATGAGGATGGGTGTTACTGACGGTATCGCCTGCCATGCGGTTCTCCACTGTGCAAAGGGCAGCGCCGCGAAGACGGCGCGTGTATTTCGCAGTAGAACAAATCGGCTATGAGCGCGGCTAGAAGCTATGCGCCGTGATGCTGGTACGGGAGCGTCAAGCGGATACTCCGCATTCGGCGAGCAGCCAGTCGCGGAAGGCGCGAACTGCTGTGGTTTGAGCGCGCGGCGCGCTTAGCAAATATCCGCCGTCGGTGATAATGGGTGTATCGAATAGCTGCACCAGTTGCCCGCTGGCGACGAGTTCATCCACTAACGGCGTCCATCCTAGCGCCACGCCTTGGCCCATGATCGCGGCGTGCGCAACAAAGCCGTAGCTATTGAATGTGATGCCGCGATGCGCAGGCGGCGCGGCCAGCCCGTGCGCCGCGAACCAGCCGTGCCAGGACAGCCAGCGTTCGGGATTTGTCGGTTCGAGATGCAGCAGCGGCAATTCGCTCAGGTCCGACGGAGACGCCGGCTTGCCATGCCGCGCGAGAAGCGTGGGGCTGCATACAGGTGTGACCTGTTCGGGAAACAGCTTGAGTGCGCCGTGCCCGGGCCAGTTCATCGATACATGACCAAAGCCGATCACGATATCCGCATGATCGTGCTCCGCCGCAAGCACGTCCTGCGCGGTGGTGATCCTTACATCGACGTCAGGCATCAGTGCCTTGAATTGCGACAGGCGCGGCATCAGCCAGTAAGTCGCAAAGCCGAAGTCCGTCAGAAGGTTGAGCGATTGCTGCGCGGGCGCGGCATGACGCGCGCGAATGTCGTTCGTGGCGATGCGGATGGTTTCCAGACCCAGGCGCACGGCTTCGAACAGCCGCACACCGTCTTCGGTCAGCGTCACGCCGCGATGCCCCCGCTCGAACAGCGGCGCGCCGAGATTCTCTTCGAGCTGAACCACACGCTGGCTTACCGCGGGTTGCGTGGAGCCGAGCTCGCGCGCGGCGGCCGTGAAACTGGCGAGACGCGCGGCGGACTCGAACATGGAGAGCGCCTGCATTGGCGGCAAACGATCCTGTCTCGACATAAGCGCCCCTTATGAGCTCATAACGTTTTGCTCTCTTCACAGCCGCGAATTGAACGGCAATAGTGATACGCGATGCAATGCGTTGCGCGTTTCACCCAATTGATTCTATTCGAGCCTCACCCCGATGCTTAAGCCCAGACAAAATATCCTGATCCTGATGGCCGACCAGATGACGCCATTCGCGTTATCGGCTTATGGTCACCCCGTGAGCAAAACACCGAACATGGACGCGCTCGCGGCGCGCGGCGTGGTTTTCGATTCCGCTTATTGCGCAAGCCCGCTATGCGCGCCTTCGCGCTTTTCATTTTTGTCCGGCAAGCTGCCGTCCAACATAGGTGCCTACGATAACGCCGCCGAATTTCCATCGCAAACATTGACGTTCGCGCATTATCTGCGCGCGGAGGGGTACAGGACGGTTCTCTCGGGGAAAATGCATTTCTGCGGCCCGGACCAGCTGCACGGTTTCGAAGAACGTCTGACCACGGATATCTACCCGGCAGATTTCGGCTGGACGCCGAACTGGGATGACTTCGAGACGCGCCCGAGCTGGTATCACAACATGAGTTCGGTTATCGATGCAGGCCCGTGCGTGCGCACCAACCAGCTCGATTTCGACGACGAAGTCACCTACACCACGCGTCAGAAGCTATTCGATATCGCCCGTGAGCGGCAAGCCGGCAAGGATGCGCGGCCGTTTTGCGTGGTGGCGTCGCTGACCCATCCGCACGATCCTTACGCAATCCCGCAGAAATACTGGGACATGTATCGCGATGAAGACATCGAGATGCCTGCGTATCGCGACGCGCTGGAAACCGCCGATCCGCATTCGAAGCGCCTTCGCCATGTTTGCGAAACCGACAAGACGCCGCCGAGCGACCAGCAGATTCGCAACGCACGTCGCGCATATTACGGCGCGATTTCATACGTCGATGCGCAATTCGGCGCGATCCTCGAAGCGCTCGATCAATCAGGCATGGCCGATGACACCATCGTGATCGTGACGTCCGATCATGGCGAGATGCTGGGCGAACGCGGTCTTTGGTACAAGATGACGTTCTTCGAAGGCGGTTGCCGGGTGCCGTTGATCGTGCATGCGCCGGGGCAATTCGAGGCGGGACATGTGAAGGCATCGGTCTCGCATCTCGACTTGTTGCCGACGCTGGTCGAACTTGGTCGCGGTTCCGCGCGGCCATCATGGCCGGATACGCTCGATGGTCAAAGCCTCGTGCCGCATCTTCGGGGCGAGCCTCATGCGCGCGATGAAGCCATCGGCGAATACCTTGCCGAAGGGGCGATCGCGCCCATCGTCATGTTGCGTCGCGGTAATTTCAAGTTTATCCATACGCCGGCTGATCCCGATCAGCTTTTCAACGTCACCGCCGATCCCCCGGAGCGAACGAACCTTGCCACGCATCCGGAACACGCGGCGCGGGTCGCTGCATTCCGTGCGGAAATCGCAGAACGCTGGGACCTGACAAAGCTGCGGGAGGAAGTCGTGCAGAGCCAGCGCCGCCGCCAATTCCATTTCGATGCCACCACGCAAGGCGTGATCGAGTCATGGGACTGGCAGCCATCAGTCGATGCCAGCCAGCGTTATATGCGCAATCACATCGACCTGGACACGCTTGAAGCGATGGCGCGTTTCCCTGCAGTCAAACGATAAATAAACGCTCGCAGAAAAACACACCCACAGGAAACCACCATGAAAAAGCCCTTGAAACAAGCACTATTCTGCATTGCAGCGCTTTGCACATCCATCGGCTCGGTGGTCGCGGCCGAGCCTCAAAGCTGCTTGCAGGTCAGGATGGCGGACCCGGGCTGGACGGATATCGACGCGACCAACGCCATGGCCGGCGTGGTGCTGAAGGCGCTGGGCTACAAGCAGACCGTGTCGAATCTATCGGTGCCAATCACATACCAGGGCTTGAAGAAAGGGCAGATCGACGCGTTCCTTGGCAACTGGATGCCTGCACAGGCACCCATGGTGAAACCTTTCGTCGATGAAAAATCGATCGAGATCGTGCATCCGAACCTGACGAACGCCAAGTTCACGCTCGCGGTCCCTGACTACGTGGCGGCTGCCGGCGTCCATACATTCGCCGACTTGCAGAAGAACGCGGACAAGTTCGAAAGCAAGATCTACGGCATTGAGCCGGGCGCGCCGGCGAACCAGAACATCAAGAAAATGGTCGACGAAAAGGCCTTCGGACTCAATGGCTGGAAGCTCGTTGAATCCAGCGAGACCGGCATGCTGACTCAGGTAGAGCGCGCCGTACGTGAGAAGAAATGGATCGTGTTCCTCGCGTGGGAGCCGCATCTGATGAATACGAAGTTCCACCTTACCTACCTTGATGGCGGCGACAAATACTTTGGCCCGAACTTCGGCGGCGCGACGGTGAACACGGTTGCACGCACGGGGTATATCGGCGAATGCCCGAACCTTGGACGCCTGTTTAAACAGATGACCTTCAATGTGGACCTTGAGAACGGGATCATCACGGACGTGCTGCAAAACAAGACCAACATCGATACCGCTGCCACCACTGCGCTCAAGCGCAATCCCGATGTGGTGAAGGGCTGGCTGGATGGCGTCACTACAGCCACAGGCGGCAATGGTTTGCAAGCTGTACAAACCGCGCTCGGGTCGAAATAACAACACACGTCGCACTTGGGCAGGTTTTCGTCGCAATCCGTCGAGCCCCGTTAAATATGGACTCGTACTTTTGCATAGCTGGTGCACGCAGCGGAACGTATCGCGGTGGACACCGGCGCCACAAGCTTCAGATCACCGTACCAAGCCAGCCTCTGCAATAAAAAAACGAGCGAGAAGCGTTGCGCGATTCCGCCCTTCGGGAAGGCGTCGCCGGAGCAGCGCGGGACTTGCTTTATCCATTGAAACGAGCCAACCGGGTATCAGGGAGAATCAACGATGAAGAAGCGAAATGCCGCAAAGCTGGCGGCTCTTGCATTGAGCGCAAGCGCCGTATCCGCACCCGCCGTGGTTCACGCGCAAGGCAGCGTGACGTTGTACGGCATTCTGGATGCGGGTATCACCTACGTGAACAACACGGGCGGCTCGCACGCCTTTCGCTTTGAGGACGGCATCTCGTACGGCAACCGGCTGGGCTTCAAGGGCGTTGAAGATCTTGGCGGCGGATTGAAGGCGATCTTCGCGCTTGAATCGGGTTTTCATATCGGCACCGGCAAGTATGCTTTTGGCGGCGCGGAGTTCGGGCGTCAGGCGTACGTTGGATTGCAGAGCCAGTGGGGGACGGTGTCGCTGGGTAATCAGCTCGACATGACCAACGAGTTCATGGAGGGCTACAACATCTCCGCGTTCGCGAGCGGCTACGCGATTCACCAGGGCGACTTCGACCGCATGAACGGCGACCGTTTGCCGAACGCGATCAAGTACATGTCACCCGATATCAGCGGTCTGACATTCGGCGGCATGTATTCGTTCGGCAATGTCTCGGGCAACTTCCATCAGCAAAGCGCATACAGCGCAGGCGCGCATTACGCGCACGGCGACTTTACTATCGGCACCGCATACACGCGCCTGAACAACCCGAACGGCATCTACGCATTCGATCCGTACGCGATGATCGGCACGAAGACCTTCCTCGGCCAGACCGTTGCAACGGTGGACCCGGCAACCGGCGCGGTCAACGATCTGTTCAGCAGCACGCCGCTTGCAGTCGACAGCCAGGCGACTTACGGCATTGGTTCATCGTATGCGCTCGGCAACCTGATGCTGCTCGGCAACTATACGTACACCACCATCAAGGGTTTTGGACAGTCGTCGCACATGCATGTGGGCGAGGGCGGCGCGTCTTATAACTTCACGCCGGCGCTCATTCTTTACGGCGGTTATCAGTTCACGGCCTTCGAAGGGCACAAGTGGAACATGGGTTCACTCGCGTTGCATTACCTCTTGTCCAAGCGTACCGATCTCTACATTTCGGGCGACTACCTGCGGGCATCGAACGGGGTGGATGCAGTGATCGGATATAGCTTTACGCCATCGACATCGAATACGCAAAGCGATGTACGTATCGGCTTGCGCCACTCGTTTTAAAGAGGATCAAGCCACCGCGGCGGGGTCCTGAAGCGGGGCCGTCGCGCGTGGCGAAGCGCGGTCCTGTCGCGGACTCGAACCGAAGCGCGTGCGATAGGTGCGAGAGAAATGCGACGGCGATTCGAAGCCGCACGCGACGCACACTGTAGTGATCGACATATCCGTTTGCTGCAGCAACTCGCGGGCGCGTGCAAGGCGCAGTCCGAGATAGAAATGCGTTGGTGTGTCTTTTAGCGCCGAGCAGAACAAACGTTCGAGCTGGCGACGCGTCACGCCGATTTCATCCGCCAATGCATCTGGTGACAGCGGTTCCTCCATATGTTGTTCCATCACGCCGATCACCTGGATCAGCTTGCGATTGTGGATGCCATAGCGCGCCGCGATCTGCATGCGCTGATGATCCGAACGCTGCCGTATTCGGCCGAGTACGAACTGCTCCGACACTTGCGCGGCGAGTTCCGCGCCGTGGCGGCGGCCAATCAGGTCCAGCATCAGGTCGATGGAAGCCGTGCCGCCCGCGCACGTGATGCGGCGTGCATCGATTTCGAAGAGTTCCTGACTTACAGCCAGCGATGGATAGCGCTCCTGAAACGCCGATGCCGCTTCCCAGTGCAAGGTCACGCGTTCATGTTGAAGGAGGCCGGCTTCGGCGAGGATGAAGCTGCCTGTATCGATACCACCCAGCGTCGCGCCCGTTCGATCCATTCTGCGAAGCCATTCGGCGATCTCGCGCGTATAGCAGTTGAGCGGGCTGAACCCGGCGACGACGATGACATTTTGAGCTGATTTGACGTCGGCGATTGCGCATTCGGCGTTCAGCGATATGCCGTTGCTGGCGCAGACCGGGCCGCCGTCGAGGCTCAGGATGTGCCAACGATAAAGCTCCCCGCGGAAACGATTCGCCACCCGAAGCGGTTCGATCGCCGACATGAAGCCGATGGATGAAAACTCCGGGAGCAGCAAGAAATGAAAGTTTTCGGGCGGTGGCATCGAGGGGGGATTTTTGGGCTGACCGGGCACGGTAGCAAGCGGAAATTGCAAGCGCAATGGGGGTTCGTTCGCACTCGGTTTTTTGGGGAGGCGGGCAGGGGTGGGGTTGGGGGTCCTGCTGCTTAGGTTTTCGCGCGTTCCGTTCTAGTTGTTCTCTTTAGCACTGTTAGCCACTGTCCGTGGCGGGACTTCATTTCTTTGTCCAACGGCGACAAAGAAACGAAGCAAAGAAAACGCCTTCCAACCGCTAATTCTTAAGTGTCCACAGCGTGCAGTTATAACGATTTGGTACCCCAAAAGCACGCTCGGCGCATAACAACGAACAGTCGAAACCCTCCCCCTTCGAACACGGATACCCACACGCTTCGCCACCAGTGTGGGAATCCGTTAATACGGAAACCTCGCCTACGCATAACAATGGAATAGCCCATAACGGATTCAAAGCAATTTGAACCCGAGACTTCTTCACCGGTACGGCCGCCCTGTCACTTTGGGCGCTAGTGCGCGCAGCGCGGAGGCCTTGTTAACGGATTCCCACACTGGTGGCGAAGCGTGTGGGTTGCGGTTGACGGAGGGGGAGGGTTTCAACAAGACGAGGTTATGCGCTGAGCGTGCTTTTGGGGTACCAAACAGTTGTCACTGCACGCTTTGGACACTTAAGAATTAGCGGTTGAAAGGCGTATTCTTTGCTTCGTTTCTTTGTCGCCGTTGGACAAAGAAATGAAGTCCCGCCACGGACAGTGGCTAATAGTGCTAAAGAGAGCAGCTAAGACGGAACGCGCGAAAACCTAAAAAGCAGGACCCCAACTCACCCCCGTCCACCCCCGTCCGCCCCCCAAAAAACCGAGTGCGAACGAAACCCCCTGGTCGCATCCAGTCAAAACCGGGTCGCACCCGGTCGCCTGGACGGTATTCTGCGGCAGTACTTTTACACACGGCCGGTTGGGACCGAACCCCAACGCCCCGTCCACTAAAAAACTTCGGAACAGGAACCCATGTCCACTCTACCGGCCACGAAAAAGCTGTTCGCCTGTCTGTTTCTCGCGCTGACTTCACTCGGCGCCGCAGCCCAGAGCAAGGAAGACGCAACCTGCCACACGGTCCGTTTCGTCGATATCGGCTGGACCGACATCACGTCGACCACCGCGCTCGCATCGGTCGTATTCGAGGGCCTGGGCTATAACCCGAAAGTGACCGTGGCCTCCGTGCCCATCTCCCTCGCGGGGCTCAAAAGCAAGCAAATCGATGTATCGCTCGGGTACTGGTGGCCGGTGCAGGAAAAGGTGGTGCAGCCATTCATCGATTCAAAAGCCATCGACAAACTCGATCCGCCCAATCTTTCCGGCGCAAAGGCCACGCTCGCCGTGCCGAGCTACGAATACGACGCGGGCCTGAAGACGTTCCAGGACATTGCGAAGCATAGAGACGAACTCGACGGCAAGATTTACGGCATCGAACCAGGTAGCAGCGCGAACGCGCAAATCCAGAAGATGATCGATACCAACCAGTACGGACTCGGCGGTTTCAAGCTCGTGCAATCGAGCGAAGCGGGCATGCTGGTGACGGTCGATCGCGCAGTCCGCGACAAGAAATGGGTCGTATTCGTCGGCTGGGAACCGCATCCCATGAACATCCAGGTCAAGATGAATTACCTCGCCGGCGGCGACGAAGTCTTCGGCCCGAACTACGGCGAAGCACGCGTCTATACGCTCACCAACCCCGACTTCCTCGCGCGTTGCCCGAACGCCGGAAAGCTCGTATCGAATCTGCGATTCACAACGCAACTCGAGAACCAGTTGATGATTCCCGTCATGGCGAAAGAGCGCCCAACCGACGCGGCAAAGGCTTATCTAAAGAAAAATCCGCAAGTGCTCGACGCATGGCTTGCGGGCGTGAAGACGGTGGACGGCAAGGATGGCTTGCCGGCAGTCAAGCAATATCTTGGTCTTTGAAAGGACGGCGTGACATGAACTACGAAGTAATCGTGACGTGCGCGGTAACGGGCGCAGGCGACACCACCGGCAAACATCCGGCGATTCCGGTCACACCAAAACAGATCGCGGAAGCGGCAATCGAAGCAGCGCGTGCGGGCGCAACTGTCGCGCATTGCCATGTCCGCGATCCGAAAACGGGCCGCGGCAGCCGTGACCCAGCGCTGTATCGCGAGGTTGTGGATCGCATCCGGTCATCGGATGTGGACGTGATCATCAACCTCACGGCCGGCATGGGCGGCGATCTGGAAATTGGCGCCGGCGAATCGCCGATGGAATTCGGCGCCGCGACCGACCTCGTCGGCGGATTGACACGTCTTGCACACGTGGAAGAGCTGTTGCCGGAGATCTGTACGCTCGATTGCGGCACGCTCAATTTCGGCGATGGCGACACCATCTATGTATCGACGCCGGCGCAACTTCGAGCGGGCGCAAAACGCATCCAGGAACTCGGCGTGAAGCCAGAACTCGAGATCTTCGATACCGGCCATCTCTGGTTCGCGAAGCAAATGCAAAAGGAAGGCCTGCTCGACGACGCGCCCTTGTTCCAGCTATGCATGGGCATTCCATGGGGCGCGCCTGCCGATGTCGGCACGCTCAAGTCGATGGTCGACAACATGCCGGCGGGCGCGCATTGGGCGGGGTTTGGCATCGGCCGGATGCAGATGCCAATGGTCGCTCAGGCAATGCTTTTAGGCGGTCATGTTCGCGTTGGATTAGAAGACAATTTGTATCTGGATCGTGGCGTGCACGCGAGCAACGGGACGCTCGTGCAGCGCGCGGTCGAGATCATCGAACGTCTGGGTGGCCGGGCGCTGACGCCCGCTGAAGGCCGCGAGAAGCTCAAGCTGCCCGCACGCGGCGAACGTTTTCTGGATCGTCGCAAGATCGAGCACTTCGCTTAAGTAAATAATCAATAAGGAATCCGGTGTATGCAAGTGAAGACGTTGGCGGCGTTGGGCGTTGGTGTGATTGGCAGCGGATGGGTGTCGCGGGCATTGGCGGCCGGGCTCGATGTGATCGCGTGGGACCCGGCGCCGGGCGCCGAGGAACAGTTGAGAAAGAACGTCGCGAATGCGTGGCCCGCGCTTGAGCGTGTCGGGCTTGCACAAGGTGCATCGAAGGAAAGACTGAGATTTGTCGAAACGATCGAAGAGTGCGTGGGCGAGGCCGACTTCATTCAGGAAAGTGCGCCCGAGCGCGAGGACCTGAAGCTGAGTCTTCACGAGCGGGTGTCGAAGGCGGCGAAGCCGGAAGCGATCATTGCGTCGTCTACATCCGGTCTGTTGCCAACGGACTTCTATGCGAGCGCGAAGAACCCGTCGCGTTGCATCGTAGGCCATCCGTTCAATCCGGTTTATCTGTTGCCATTGGTCGAGGTTTTAGGCGGCGAGCAGACGTCCGAAGACACGTTGAAAGCGGCGTCAACGTTCTATGAATCCATCGGCATGCGGCCGTTGCGCGTGAGGAAGGAGGTGCCGGGGTTTATCGCGGACCGGTTGCTCGAAGCGTTGTGGCGCGAGGCGCTGCATCTGGTGAACGAAGGCGTGGCGACGACCGGCGAAATCGATGACGCCATCCGTTTTGGCGCCGGCATACGCTGGTCGTTCATGGGCACGTTTCTGACCTACACGCTCGCGGGCGGCGAAGCCGGCATGCGCCATTTCATGCAGCAATTCGGCCCGGCGCTAGAATTGCCGTGGACCAAGCTGGTTGCGCCCAAGCTCACCGATGAACTCATCGACCGCGTGGTGGAAGGCACGACCGAGCAGCAAGGATCGCATTCGATCAAGCAGCTGGAACGTTATCGCGACGACTGCATTACCAGCGTTCTCACGGCGATAGCCGAAGCGAAATCACGTCACGGCATCAAGGATTAAACGGCTGACAATGCAAAGCTTGACCATTCATCGCGATATAGTGAAACCCGAGTGGGTCGACTACAACGGGCATTTGCGTGACGCGTTCTATATGCTGATCTTCAGCCTCGCGACCGATGCGTTCATGGATCGCATCGGTCTCGACGAGGCAGGACGCGCGTCCCGTGGCCGCTCGTTGTTCACACTTGAAGCGCACATCAATTATCTTCACGAGATCAAGGAAGGCGCGCAAGTTCGCGTGGAGGCATCGGTGCTCGCGTTCGATGCCAAGCGCGTTCATCTCTACATGGAGATGTTCGAGGGCGAGGGTACGGAACCCGTTTCGGCGAGCGAGCAGATGCTGCTTCATGTTGATACAACCAACGGCGCGAAATCGGCGCTCTTCGATACGGACATCGCCGCCCGCGTCGAGGAGATGCATGCCGGCTCGAACAAGACTGCGCGTTACGCCGGGCGCGTGATCGGCTTGCCTTCGAGGTCGGGTTCGTCGGCAGCGACCAAACCCGCCTGAGCGCGCCACGTACGCAGCAACAATGCGTTCGTAACCACGCTCACGCTCGAGAACGCCATCGCGGCGCCGGCGAGCATCGGATTGAGCAGGCCGAACGCGGCAAGCGGAATGCCGATCAGGTTGTACACGAACGCCCAGAACAGGTTCTGCTGGATCTTGCGATACGTGCGCCGTGCGATATCGATGGCATCCGCCACCAGCGCTGGATCGCCACGCATCAGCGTAATGCCGGCGGCTTCCATGGCGACATCGGTGCCGGTTGCCATCGCGATGCCGATATCCGCTGCGGCGAGCGCGGGCGCGTCGTTGATGCCGTCGCCGGCCATCGCGACCGCGCCCGTGGTGCGCGCTTTCAGTTCCGAGATCACGCGCGCCTTGTCGGCGGGGAGCATTTGCGCGTAGACGGCGTCGGGCGAAATGCCGAGCGACTTCGCTACGCTCGCGGCGCTTCCGGCGTTATCGCCGGTGATAAGGACGCTCTGGATGCCCATTGCGCTCAATCGGGCGATGGCGTCGCGTGCACCGGGTTTTATCGAATCGCCGAATGCGAGCAGCGCGAGGACGCGTGCCGGGGCATTCAAGTCCACGAACCACGACACCGTGTTGCCAAGCGTTTCCAGTTCCGCCGCGCGCTGTTTGAGCGCATCCGGCGCAACAACCGCCAGTTCCTCGAGCCAACGCGCGCTCGCAACCGCCAGATGACGCTCGCCCACGCGTGCTTCCACGCCGCGCCCGGCGACCGCTTTTGCGTCGCTTGCGTTGACGGGCCGGAGCGATTCGGCATCGGCGGCGGCGACAACCGCTCGCGCCAACGGGTGATCGCTCAGGCGTTGAACGGCTGCGGCCAGCGTCAACGCTTCCTTCCGTTCGATCCCGTCAGCGGCATCGAACGCGGTCATCGATGGTTTGCCGACGGTCAGCGTGCCGGTTTTATCGAAGGCGACAATTCTGATTCGATGCGCCATTTCCAGCGCCTGCGGGTCCTTGATCAGCACGCCATGGCGCGCCGCAACGCCGGTTCCGGCCATGATCGCGGCGGGCGTGGCGAGCCCGAGCGCGCACGGACACGCAATCACGAGCACCGCGACCGCGTTCAGCACGGCCGTTTCGGCGCCCGCGCCCACTGCCAGCCAGCCGATCAGCGTCACGAGCGCGATCACCAGAATGACAGGCACGAAGATCGCCGATATCCGGTCGACGAGCCGTTGTATTGGCGCCTTCTCGGCCTGCGCCGATTCAACCAGCCGGATAATGCGCGCGAGCGTCGTTTCCGCGCCGGTCGCGGTCGTTTTGACAGTAATCGCGCCTTCGCCGTTGATCGATCCCGCCGTCACGCGCGCACCGGTTTCCTTCGCGACCGGCAGGCTTTCGCCGGTAATCAGCGATTCGTCCACATGCGTGCGGCCTTCGCGGATCACGCCATCGACGGGCATCCGCTCGCCCGGCCGGACGATAGCGACATCGCCGTTGCGTACATCGGCGAGCGCGACATCGCGTTCCTGGCCGGTCGCGGCGTCGCGAATCCGCGCGCGGTCGGGGCGCAAAGCGTCTAGGGCGCGGATGGCGTCGGTGGTTTGGCGCTTCGCGCGCGCTTCCAGCCATTTGCCGAAGCGCACGAGCGTGATCACGACCGCCGCGGCTTCGAAATAGAGATGCGCCGATTCGCCCGGATGCGCGAACAATTCGTACACGCTCAAACCCCACGCGGCGGACGTACCCAGCGCGACCAGCAAATCCATGTTGCCTTCACCCGAGCGCACCGCCTTGAAGCCGCCGACATAAAATCGCGCGCCAAGCACGAACTGGACAATGCTCGCCAGCCCCAGCGATACCCAGACGCCCAGGTTCAGGTCGATCCCGAGCATCGGCAGAACGAGCGGCAGCGTCAGCAGCGCCGATACAACCACGGCAACCAGCTCGCCCGTGTGCGCAGACGCCGCAACTGGCGCGGCTTCCGGCTCGATAAACGTGGCTTCGTACCCCGCTTTCGTTACGGCCGCGAGCAACTGGTCGCGCGAAACGGACGGTTCAGCGCGAACCGTGGCTTTTTCGGTGGCGAGATTCACGGAGACGTTTTCCACGCCCGGTACTTTGGCGAGCGCCTTCTCGACGCGGCGAACGCACGACGCGCATGTCATCCCGCCGATCGCAAATTCAGCGGTATTCGACGCAGCAGCAATGTTTTGACTCGTACTAGCAGACATAAAAGCTTCCCGATTCATTGCGGGCCACAAGATTCAGCTCGATAAAACCAGTATCGACATTCCAATGATTGGAAGGTCAAGGTGTATTTTCAAGTGAGTTGCACTTGCATTGCCATGGCGCGTGAATAAAAAACCGGCACTATATAGGCAGTTACTTGTCGCAAAAATTATGAAACGTCTGACTAATTTTCAGGCATCGTTACGCGCTTCTTGCCTATCGTCATTGGATAAGATAAAACGCGTTTTCAAGATAACTTGAACGATAGTTTGAACGTCGGCGAGCGAACCTGCAGGACATGAATTCCAGGACCAGCCGGCGCGCGCGCCGAACGAAGTAAAAAAGCCTAAACAGACCTAATTCGAATGAAAAATAACCGACGCTGGGCAGTTCCGTTGTTTGCGCTGAGTGGGACACGTTGGATGCTTGCGGGTTTGAGCACGCTGGCAATACTGGGTGGTTGCTCGACGCAGGCGCCTGTCGTGACGAACGGCGACGGCTGGCGGAAAGATCAGGTCGCGGATGCTTATGTATTCGGTTATCCGCTGGTCGCGTCCGACCTGGCACGCGAAAAGGCGACGGGCGGCGATGCATCGAAGCCGGGACAAGCACCTGTGAACAGCTTGCGGCACACCACGGCATTGCCGCCGGTCGGCGCGACGGGGCGGCCGAGTGTGGACACGCTTGAATCGACCGCGTGGCTGGATGTATCGAGTGGACCGGTGCTGGTTTCGCTGCCCGCGTTGTCGTCGGTGCAATCGACGCCTTCAGGCGCGTTGCGAGGCCGTTATTTCGATGCCCGCGCCTTCGATGCCTGGACCAACGTGATCTATTCGAGCATTGGCGCCGCGCCCGATACCCCTGCGCCCGTCGTGAAAAAGCGTGGCAAGGCGGCGCGCGCCGCGGCCGAGCAGGCGAGCGTGCTCGCTTTCGTGCCAAAGGGTTATACCGGCACGCTGCCTGAGGGCGTGACGCGCGTGGAAACGCCGACGCGTTACGTGTGGTTATCGGTCCGGGTGCGCGTAAACGGCCAGCGTGACGTGCGCGAGGCGCGCAAGCTCCAGACCGCGATGCACATCGAAGCGCCTTCTTCCGATAAAACCAGTCCCACGACCGCCGGCGCTGCGTGGCCGAACGTCACAGCCAACACGCCGAGCGTGATTTCAAGCGGCGACAAGGCCGATTCGCTCGATGCCACCGCGTACTTCACGCGCCTGGCCAAAGCCCTGGAAGACAACCCGCCCGTGCCCGCTGATCCGCACGCCGTGAGCTTGCTGGCGCAATTGGGCGTGAAAGCGGGCGAGCCGGTTCAGTTCCGTGCATCGGATGCAGCCTTGCTCACAACCGGTCTTGCCGACGGCCGGGCGCGCGTCGACACGGTTCCTTCGAATGCGACGAGCCGCAACGGCTGGGTCTGGTTCGGCGACGCTGTCGGCAATTACGACACCGACTACACCTTGCGCGCATTCCTCGCCAAACGTCAGCCAGGTACGGGGACAAAGGAGGGCGAGGTGAAACCTGTCGCGTTCTTGGACAGCGACGCCCACGCGCTCAACGGCGCGAATACTTATGTGCTGCATTTCGCGGCCAACCAGTTGCCGCCGGTGCGCGGTTTCTGGACGCTCACGGCGTACACGAAGGACGGCGCGCTTATCGATGACAAAGCGCCGAGGCTTTCGCTCAGCGACCGCGACCGCCTGAAGAAAAATCGCGATGGCTCGACAGACGTGGTCGTCTCTGCGACATCGCCGGGCAAGGCGCGCGCGTCGAACTGGCTGCCCGCACCCGAGGGCGACTTCCAGTTGATGATGCGTTTGTATGCGCCAAAGCCTGAAGCGACTTCGGGCGCGTGGGCGCCGCCGGCCATCGAACGGCAGTAGAAGAGTAATAAGCGCGGGACATACGGACCATCGCCGATTCAATTTGACGCTTTCGCGTCGTATACTCGGGCCTTCCGTTTCCCCCAGGTCACGCGCGGTCTCATGGCGCGTGACCGCGCTGTGAGGCCCGCATGGCAAGCCTGAACAAGACTTCCCTGACATCCGCTGGCCGTGGCCTGATCGATCGAGCAAACGCGGTCGCGAGTTCTAACCGCACGCGCCGTGTCGCGATTGGCCTGGTTTTATTTGTCGTCGTGATCGGGCTGCTGGGATTTTTCGCGGCGCCCCCTCTCATTCGCCATATCGCCGAGCAGCAGATTTCCGACCAGCTTGGCCGTCCGGCCACGATCGGCCGCATTGCGCTCAATCCCTATACGCTTAGCTTTGAAGCTGACCGCGTGCATATTGGCGAGGCGAAAGGCAATCTTTCTGCCGACGCCAAGGGCGGCGATTTTATCGATATAGAACGGCTGATCGTGCTGCCTTCGTGGTCTTCGTTGTTCCGGCTCGCGCCCGTGATCAACGAGCTGAAAATCGATTCGCCGCGCTTTCATATCGTCCGGTACGACGCGCAACGCTTCAACTTCTCGGACCTCATCGAAAAGTTTTCGAAGCCGTCCGCCAAGCCCGCCGATAAACCCGCCCGTTTTTCCGTATCGAATATCCGGATCGCGAATGGGCGCATTGATTTCGATGATCGCTTGCAGAAGACGCAGCACGTAATCGATCAATGGTCGGTCGGGATTCCGTTCATAGCCAATCTTCCCTCGACCACCGAGTTGTTCGTGACGCCGTCGCTGCAGGCGCGCATCGACGGCTCGCCGCTGTCCATCAAGGGCCGCACGAAGCCGTTCGCCGAGTCGCGCGAGTCGGAAGTCGCGCTGCAGCTCGACGGGCTCGATGTGCCACAGCTGGTTTCGTACGCGCCGGCTTCGCTGCCGGTCGTGGTGAAAAGCGGCAAGCTTTCGACCAATCTCGATGTGAGCTTCTCTCTTAACGGTGATGCGCCTGTTGTGCGCATCAAGGGCACGGCCGATTTCGCGGATATCGACGTGACGGACAAGCAGAACGCGCCGCTGTTTGCCGCGCAATCGCTGCACGTGAACGCGGCGAATCTCGAGCCGCTGCGCAATGTTTATCAATTGATCGAGATAAAATTAGCGCAACCCGATATAAAACTTTCCCGCGATAAATCCGGAGCCTTCAACTTCCAGAAACTGAGTGGTCCGCCCGCCAACACGCCTCCGGCAGCCGAAACCAAAGCCGCAGCCGAGACGCAACCGCTCGATTTGTCGATCAAACACGTCGCCATCGATCAAGGCCAGATCGCGTTCAGCGACAGCCTGATGGCGCAACCCGCGAAGCTTGGCCTGAAGGCGCTGGACGTCACACTCGATGACTTTTCCACGCTTGGAAAAGCGCCGGCGCGCTATACGCTGAAAACCGCGCTGGATCATGGCGGAACGCTCGCGGCATCGGGCGGATTCACCTTGCCCGGCAAGAACGCCGACGCGAAACTCGCGCTCGCCGATGTGCCGCTCCCGCCGCTGCAACCCTACGTGGCGAACGCGCTTGCCGCGCGGGTATCGGACGGCGCGCTGAGCGCGAACTTGCCGCTGCAAGTCGACTGGTCGAAGCCCGAAGCGTCCATCCAGGTCGGCGCCGGCGACGTCTCGCTCAAGTCGCTGAAACTCGTTCCAACCGCGAACACGGCGCCGGTCACGCTGGCTTCGGCACAGGCGAAGATCACAAAAATCGATGTCGCCGCGCGTACTGCCGCGTTGGAAAGCGTGACGCTGAACGGCCTTTCCGTCGATGCAAAACGCCTGAAAGACGGCAGTATCGACCTCGCGGCGCTCGCCGGTCCGCACGAAGCCGCGCCGGACGTCAGCGCGACGCGCAAGATCGAAAAGGCGAACGCCGCCGGCCCGGCCTGGCGCTACCAGATCGCGCAGGTATCGCTAAACGACAGCACCGCCGATTTCACCGACGAAACCACGCCGACTCCGGTCAAGCTTCACATCGCGCCGCTTCAGGTGAACGTGAAGCAGGTCACGGACGACCTCACCAAACCGCTCGCCGTCGATGGCAAGCTGACCATGAACGGCAAGGGCACGCTCGCCACGGCAGGCACGTTGACAATCAAGCCGCTGAGTCTCGCGCTGCATCTCGATGCAAGTCAGCTGGACGCGGCGGCATTCGAGCCATATTTCGGGGGCGCGCTGAACGCATCGCTTTCGAGCGCGTTGGTCACCGCGAACGGCGACGCCTCGTTCTCGGGTGAGGGACGCACGCTGAAGGCGGGTTACAAGGGCGATGTGTCGTTGTCGAATGTGCGTTTGATCGACCGGGTAAGTTCCCAACCGCTCGCCGGATGGAAGCTGCTCGGCCTGACAAAGCTGAACGCCCGCTACGATGAAAAAGGCGCCGACGTGGAAGCCGCGCGCGTTACGTTCGCTAATTTCTACGGCCGCGTTCTGCTCGATGCACAAGGAAAGCTGAACCTGCGCGACGTTGTGGTGAAGGACAAGACGGGCACTCAGACCGTGGCCGCCGCGCCTGCTCCGGTAGCCTCCGCGCCGGTGGTTCCCAAGCCGGCATCGACATCGCCCACGCCTAATCTGCGCTTCGGCCAGCTCGTGCTGCAAAACGGGCGCGTGACCTACACCGACAACTTCATCAAGCCGAATTTCACCGCCAATCTTGTCGCGATCACGGGCACCATCGGCGCATTCGGGACGCATTCGACCGTGTCCGCACCCGTCGATGTCGCCGCGAAACTCAACGCAAACGGACCGGTATCGATCAAGGGCACGGTCAATCCGTTGATCGCGAAACCCGCGCTGGACCTGACCGCGAGCGCGCACGACGTCGAATTGCCCAATATCTCGCCGTATTCCACCAAATATGCGGGATATCCGATCACAAAAGGCAAGCTGAACGTTGACCTGCACTACCAGCTCGCGGACGACAAGCTCAGCGCGAACAACCATCTTTTCATCGATCAACTCACGTTCGGCGATCACGTCGACAACTCGACCGCGACCAAACTGCCGGTGCGGCTGGCCGTGTCCTTGTTGAAGAACTCGCGCGGCGAGATCGATGTGAACATCCCGATTTCCGGCTCGCTTGCGAATCCTGAGTTTTCGGTCGGCGCGCTGGTCTGGAAAGCGATCGTGAACCTGCTGGAACGCGCCGTGACCGCGCCGTTCTCGCTGCTGGCAAACGCGTTCGGCGGCGGCAAGAACGCCGAAGAACTCGGTTACGTGGAGTTCGACCCGGGTTCGTCCACGTTGAGCGACGCCGGCAAGCAGAAGCTCGACACGATTGCCAAGGCGTTGGCCGACAAGCCGTCCATCAAGATGGATTTGTCGGCGCGGGTTGATCCCGCCGTCGATGAACCCGGCCTGCGCGCCGCGTACGTGGATCGCCAGGTGAAGCTCGCCAAGATGAAGGATTCGAGCGACGACAACCCGAACATCAGCCCGTCGACAATCACCCTTTCCGCCGATGAATACACGAAGTTTCTGACCAAGGCGTACAAGGACGCCGACTTCAAAAAGCCGCGGAACATGATCGGCTTGACGAAGACCTTGCCCGACGCCGACATGAAAGCAGCGCTCGCAGCCAACGCGCCCATTGACGAAGGCGCGCTTGGCACGTTGGCGCAAAAACGGGCGTCGGCGGTGAAGGCTTACTTCGACGGCAAGATCGACAGCAAGCGGATCTTTATCGTTTCACCGCACATGAACGCCGATGGCATCAAGGACAAAGGCGCGCCCACTCGCGTTGATTTTGGTTTGCAGTGATGGCTCACCATGGTACATGGGGCGAAATGACTATTTAGGCGTGCGCTGAAAATCGGCGCTGTCATATGGTGTATGGCGAAGCGTGCGGTTCATGGCATTTTCGTCAATCCGCGCTACACTCATCTCATTAATGCTGCGGCGCCGGGCGACGCGCATGACTGCCGGGGGCGCCGTTTCAAATCCGTCCCGCGCTTCGTTTCAAAGCCGTAAAAAATGCCGCTGAGCACGCGCCTTCGGGCGGCGTCCGGCATCGCGCATTCCCCACCCGAATCCAGCGCAGCACAACCCGCAGGAGAATCTCATGCTGTTGCATGATCTGGCTGACCGGTATGGTCCGGCTATCGTGTTTTTCAATGTGATGGGCGCGGCGCTCGGCCTGCCCGTTCCCGCCATGCCGACGCTGATCGTGGTCGGCGCGTCTGTCGCCATGATGGGCGTGAACGGCCAGGCGGTGTTGCCGCATCTCGCGTTGATGCTTGGCATTGCCGTGCTCGGCGGCGTGCTGGGCGATATGGTCTGGTTCCAGGGTGGCAGGCGTTATGGCGACCGCACGCTCAAGACCATCTGCAAGTTGTCGCTCTCGCGCGATACGTGCGTCAAGAAGACCGAACGTTTCTTCGGCCGATGGGGCGTGCGCGTGTTGCTGGTCGCGAAATTCATTCCGGGTTTGTCGCTGGTTTCGGTGCCGCTTGCCGGCGCCATGGGCGTGCGCACGCGCTCGTTCATCGCGCATGACGGGGTTGGCGTGGGATTGTGGGCGGCGGTCGGCTTGCTGGTCGGCGTGATTTTCGCCGCGCAACTCGACATGGTCTTCGCGATGATCGCGCAACTCGGGCGGCAAGCGCTGGTCGTGGTGGCGATCGCGCTGGCAGGGTACGTGGCGTATCGCTACTGGCGCCGGAAGATGCTGATGAAAACGCTGGAAACGGCGCGCATCACCGTCGATGAACTTTATGCCCTGATGGAAAACGAGCCGCTGCCGGCAATCTTCGATATCCGTTCGTCCGAGAAACGCGTGCTCGATCCGTTCGTGATCCCCGGTTCCGTTTTCGCCGATGAACGCGAACTCCAGAAGATCGTCGAGAGTTATCAGCCCGACCAGAAGATCATTATTTATTGCTCGTGCCCGAACGAGGTATCGGCGGCGTGGATGGCGAAGTCGCTGCGCAATGCGGGTTTCAAGGACGTCGTACCGCTGACCGGTGGCCTGGACGCGTGGCGTCTCGCCGGCCTCGAGCTCAAGCCGCTGACGGACTTCGGCGGCCCGCGCGAGGACCTGGGCGAAATGGCCGCCATGTGCCCGTGGCCTGCGAAAGCGCCGGCCGCCGGCAAGGGCGCGTTGCACGAGGCCGTCTACCTTCACGGAGATCGACACGCATGAGTACTGCCTACGAAGGCATGAGCGAAGGATCGGATCACGCCCGAGCGGAATGGCGCGACAATGCGCCGCCAGCGCGCGAAAACCTGAACACGATCACAAACGATGCGGGCAGCGCCGCGCCGGCGGAAACGCCCGCCGATGCTCCGTTTTCACCGCTCCAAAGCCGCCGCCACCAGATGTACCCGCATCTGACGGTCGAGGAAATCGATCGCATGCGCGGTTTCGGCTCAATCAAGTACTACCGTGCAGGCGAACTGATGTTCGAGGTCGGCGCGCCAGGTCCCGGCATGTTCGTGCTGCTCAATGGCCGCGTGCGGATCACGCGGCGCGACGGTCTTGGTCACGTGCATCTGGTGGTCGACTCGGAACCCGGGCAATTCGTTTCGGAAGTCGGACAGTTATCGGGGAAACCTGCTCTGGTCGATGGCCACGCGATCGATGACGTCGAAGCCATCCTGATCCCGCCGGACAGGCTGCGCGCGTTGCTCGTGGCCGAAGCAGATCTCGGCGAACGGATCATGCGTGCGTTGATCCTGCGCCGCGTGGGCTTGATCGAAAAGGGCAGCGGGCCGGTTCTCGTCGGTCAGTCGGACGATGGACGGCTGGTATCGCTGCAAGGATTTTTGAGCCGCAATGGTTATCCGCATACGGTGATCGATGCCTGTACCGATCCTGACGCCATTGCATTATTGGAACGGATCTCGACATCGAAGGCCGATTTCCCGCTTGTCATTTGTCCCGATGGCACCGTGATGCGCGCGCCCGACGAAAACCAGCTCGCGTCGCAACTGGGCTGGCTGCCGGAATTCGATCCGGCGCATATCTACGATGTCGCCGTCGTCGGCGCGGGACCGGCCGGATTGGCGACGGCCGTGTATGCGGCGTCCGAGGGGTTGTCGGTGTCGGTGTTCGATTGCCGCGCGCCGGGCGGCCAGGCGGGCGCGAGTTCGCGCATCGAAAACTATCTTGGCTTCCCGACCGGCATTTCCGGCCAGGCGCTCGCCGGACGCGCGTTCGTGCAGGCGCAGAAATTCGGCGCGCACATTGCCATTCCGACCGAGATCAAGGCGCTGCATTGCGATTGCACGCCCATTCAAATCGAATTGATGAACGGCACGCGCGTCACCGCGCACACCGTGGTGATCGCGACTGGCGCGGCGTATCGGCGGCCCGCGATCGAAGGGCTGGAGAAATTCGAAGGGCGCGGCACCTATTATTGGGCGTCGCCGGTCGAGGCGAAGCTTTGCAAGGGCACGGAGGTCGTGCTCGTTGGCGGCGGCAACTCGGCGGGGCAAGCGGTGGTTTATCTTGCGTCGCACGCGGCGCGGGTGCATTTGCTGATTCGTGGCCCAGGGCTGGAATCGAGCATGTCGCGGTATTTGATCGACCGGATTGCATCGTTGCCGAACGTGACGGTGCATACGCGCACGCAGATCGAGTCGCTCGAGGGCGATGGCCGCACGCTTGCCTCGGTGCATTGCAAGACGCCTGATGGCCCGCTCAAGATCGAAGCGCGGCATTTGTTCCTGTTCACCGGCGCCGATCCGAATACGGCCTGGCTGACCGGGTGCAACGTCAGCACGGACGGCAAGGGTTTCGTGCTGACGGGACCCGAGGCCCACGGCGGCCACATGGATGGCGCGACCGCGTTGGAGACGAGCGTGCCGGGCGTGTTTGCAATCGGCGATGTGCGCTCGGCATCGACAAAACGCGTGGCCGCCGCAGTGGGCGAGGGCGCGGCGGTTGTATCGCAGATACACGGTTTGCTGGCCGTGCGGCAGGAACTGGCGCTAAAAGCTGGTGTGGTGGAATAAAAGGTCAGCTAGGCCTGCGCGGCAAACCGAAGCGTGAACTCGATCCACCCATCCGCCGAGCAACTCGCCGATGCCGATCCGCCATGCAGTCGCATGATTGCCTGCACGATCGCGAGTCCAAGCCCGCTTGATTCTGTGAATTCGCTGCGCGCGGCATCGCCTCGATAAAACCGGTCGAACAGCCGCGCGAGTTCTTCCGGCGACACGCGCTCGCCCTGATTGCCGATCACGATACGCGCGCCCTGCGCGTCTTCGCTGCCGGTCAGCCGGATCGTGGTGCCCGGCTTTGCATACCGCACCGCATTCACCACGACGTTGCTGATCGCCCGCCGCGACATGATCTCGTTGACGAACATCTCGCCTTCGGCTTGAACGTCGAAGCGGAGATCGCGTTCATCGGCGAGACCTTCGAAGTAGGTGGCGATGGTTTCGAGCTGTTCGCGCGTGTTCAGCGTCGCCCGCTCGATTTCCTGCCGTTCGTGATCCGCTTGCGCGAGAAACAGGATGTTCTGCGCAATGCGTCCCAGCCGCTCGAGTTCCTCGAGATTCGATTCCAGCACGCTCTTGTATTCGCTCTCGCTGCGCGTGTGGGCGAGCGTGACCTGCGTCTGCCCGATCAACACGCCGATAGGCGTACGCACTTCATGCGCCAGATCCGCCGAGAATTGCAGCAGCCGTTCGTATCCCGTCGACAGTCGATCGAGCATCGCGTTAAACGATACCGCCAGGCTCTGCAATTCGGTCGGCGTGTTCTCGACATCGAGCCGGGCGGAAAGTGTGTTGGGCGTGATTTCGGCGGCTTTATCGGCCATTTTTCGCAATGGCGTGAGACCGCGGCTCGATACCCACCACGCCAGCAACGCCGTGACCAGAACAGCAATGGCTACGTTGATCCAGACCCGCACGAGATACGTCGACAACACGTGCGCCTCTTGCGTCATCACATGCGCCGCGATGATCTCGACCACTTCGCCGCTATCGCCCACTTGCGCCTGAGCCGCAACCCAGCGCATGCGCACGCCGTCGGAACGTGTGCCTTCGTATAGCGCATCAAGACCCACTGCGCGCTGCACTGGCACGGGAACCAGTGGAGGCAAGGGCATGTTCTCCGGATTCACGTTGATGAACGGCGGCACGCCTGGCCGGCGAAAGATGATCACGTCCTGGCGATCGCCGAGCATGGTTTCGAAGAGCCGTGGCCGCGCTTCGATTTCCTGGATGGTGTAAAGATCGTGCAGCAGAGAACGAAAATGTTCGACACGCCCGATCAACTGATAATCTGCGCGCGTGGACAGGGTCAAGCTGGTCGCGTGATAAAGCGACCCGCCGACCATGCTCACCACCACGCACACAATCAACGCGAACAGGACCGTGATGCGGACAACGAGCGAGCGTGAACGCATTGGATTCAATGCGATTCTCCATTCGCGCCGAACGAATATCCGATGCTACGTACCGTGTGGATGAGCTTGATATCGAAGGGTTGATCGAGCTTGGCCCGCAGGCGTTTGATCGCGACATCGACTACGTTGGTGTCGCTGTCGAAGTTCATGTCCCACACTTCCGACGCAATCAGCGTGCGAGACAATGCTTCGCCTTGCCGTTTGCAAAACAGATGCAGCAACGCGAATTCCTTGTTCGTCAGCGCGATATCCGTGCCTTGACGCGTCACGCGGCGTCGCAGGACATCGACATGAAGATCCGCTACCTGGAACACATCCGATTCACGGATCACGCCGCGCCGCAGCAAGGTGCGAATGCGCAGCACGAGTTCGGTGAACGAAAACGGCTTGACAAGGTAATCATCCGCGCCGAGTTCGAGACCGTGAATACGATCGCTGACGTGATCGCGCGCTGTCAGGAAGATGACAGGCAGATCGCGTTTGGCGCGCAAGGCCTGCATGATCTGCCAGCCATCGAGGCCGGGCAGCATCACGTCCAGCACGATCAGCTCGTACGGGTGCGCCAGAGCCTGATGCAGGCCGTCGGCGCCATTACGAATCAGGTCGACCTGATACCCGGACTCCGTCAGCCCCTTCTTCAGATAGTCGCCGGTCTTGCGGTCGTCTTCTATAACGAGAATGGTCATGCGGCAGGTGCGTTGCGCTCGAACGCGCTTCAGTTGGGCAGAACCCCATTCTAACGATCCGCCTTCCATGCACCCGAAGAATGACAAAAAAGTCATTAACGTGTCATGCGTTCATCAGTGTGCGATCGTTAAGATGCGATCAAGCGGCGGCTTTATCGCGTTGTATAACTATCCCTACGAGGCGAGTTTGGCTCAATCTTCGACTCAATCAATCAAGCTGAGCGCGACGCAACCCGGCTGGGTTCGCATCACGCACTGGATCAATGCGCTTGCGGTCGTGGTCATGGTCACGAGCGGTTGGCAGGTCTACAACGCTTCTCCCATTTTTCCGGCGCTGGTTTTCCCGGCCAGTATCACGCTGGGCGGATGGCTCGGCGGCGCGTTGCTGTGGCACTTCGCGGCCATGTGGGTGCTGGTCGCCAACTTCCTGATCTACGTCGCGATGAACATCGTGTCCGGACGATTCCGCCGCAAGCTGTTTCCGCTTAGCGTGAAAAGCCTTGTCGGCGATCTGCGCGCAGCGCTCACCGGCAAGCTCAAACACGACGATCTGTCGCACTACAACGCCGTGCAGAAGGCGGCTTATCTCGCGGTTATCGTGGACATCGTGGTCGTGATCCTGTCGGGACTCGCGATCTGGAAGTCAGTGCAATTTCCGTTATTGCGTGACTTGATGGGCGGTTACGACAATGCGCGCGTCGTCCATTTCTTCGCGATGAGTTTCCTTGTTGCGTTCTTCGTGCTGCACGTGGTGATGGTTGCGCTCGTTCCACGCTCGTTGTTGTTGATGATCCGGGGCCGCTGAACCATGCTGAACAGAAAGAGTGAACTGATAGCCAAGCATCTCGATGTCGACAACATCCTCAAAGATGCGCGCAACGAATTGAAGGCGCCCGCGCGGCGTCTTTTCGGCAAACGCATTTTGTCGCTGGGTGGCTTGATGATGCTGTCGGGCTGCAACATCTCCGACGATAAATCCGTGGACACCGTCTTGCGCACCATGTCGCATTTCAACGATGACGCGCAAGCTTTTCTCTTTGATCCCAACAAGCTCGCGCCGACCTATCCCGAGTCGATGATCACGCGGCCATTCCCCTTTAACGCGTTCTACGACATCGACGATGTCCCGATGGTCGATGCCGCCGCGTACAAGTTGCCCATCGGCGGATTGGTGAAAGGCAAGAACGTTTGGACTCTTGATGAATTGCGCGCGCTGCCGCAAGAAAGCCAGGTGACGCGGCACATTTGCATTGAAGGATGGAGTGCTATCGGCAAATGGGGCGGCGTGCGTTTCGCCGATCTCCTCAAGCGTTCGGGTGCCGATACGACAGCCAAATACGTAGCGTTCCATTGCGCTGACAACTACTCGACGAGCATCGACATGCCGACCGCGCTGCACGCGCAGACGCTTTTGACGCTGACCTACGACGGACAGGTTTTGCCGCCCAAATACGGCTTTCCGATGAAGCTGCGCATGCCAACGAAGTTGGGCTACAAGAATCCGAAGCACATCGTTGCGATAACCGTGACGAACGAATATCCCGGTGGTTACTGGGAGAACCAGGGTTACAACTGGTTCGGCGGGGCTTAAGTTTTCTTACTATTCACTAATGGAGTCTCCATGGCATCTGCGTCAATCCGCATGAAACTGGGTGTATCGATTGCAGCGCTCGCATTTGCTGGCGCCGCGCTGGCTCAAACGCCGTCTGCAAAGCCCGCGCGCATTCGTGGCGATATCGTCTCGATCTCCGGCGATACGCTCACCGTGCACCGTCGTAGCGGCGATACCGTGACCATCGACATGAAGCAGGACACGCCGGTGACGGCTGTCAAGAACATCAAGCTTGCGGATATCAAGGCCGGGTCGTTTATTGGCACGGCTGCCACGACGGGCACCGATGGCAAGATGACGGCGACCGAAGTGCTGGTGTTCCCGGAAGCGGCACGCGGTACGGGTGAAGGGCATTACGCCTGGGACTTGTCGCCGAATAGCACGATGACGAATGCGAACGTGGATCAGGTTGTTACCGGCACGAGTGGGCGGGATTTAAAGCTGTCTTATAAGGGTGGTTCGAATACCGTGACAGTGCCGGAAGGCGTGCCTGTCGTGACGTTTGCGCCGGCTGCGCGCGCTGATTTGCTCGCGGGGAAGAAGGTGTTTATTATTGCCACGCCAGTTAAAGGCACGGAGTATGCGGCTTCGCGTGTTGTGGTGGAGAAGGATGGGGTTGCGCCGCCGATGTGAGTTTGGGCGTAGGCGTAGGAAAGGACAAAGCCGACCGGAGGTCGGCTTTGTTGTTTTAAAGTCTGATTTTGGGCTTATCGCGAACGCGCTAAAGTAATCTGCACTGGTTATTTTTATATCTTAATACCCTCTATTGGCATTCCATGTTTCAGTGAATGTGTGCAATATTGGGTTTCTTGATAAAAATTAGCTCGATTCGAATGATTCAGTTCTTGTCGGTCCGCTTTAATTTTTATTTACTTAACCGTAATTTGATTAAAAAAATTTAACGTAAAGCTAGCTGAGAACCTCTAGGAACGGATTCCTCTCAACGATCGCTGCTTTGGTTTTTTCCCGAAGAAAATTCACTAGGTCGTGGTTGTTTTGTAGAAGCATTACAAACTCCTGCAACGAGCAAAGAAAGATTGTTCTTAAGTTTAGAGCATTTCTACATTCAGCTAAGACAGCGTCTGTATATCCATTTGTCGCGATGAAGATGCCACGCGCATTATTTGGGCGCAATAGCAACCTGCTCAGATGTGGCGTAAAGTCACCAATCCCGACCGGAGTGTTCAGCCATTTCATCTCAACTAAATAAATTGCATTGTCAAATTCGATTATTCCATCGAGTTGTTCAACCACTACGTTACTGTCGAGCGCTTTTCGGCGAAAATCTTCACTGACGTGGATGCCATATGCCTTAAATAAATCATTTAAAACCGATTCTAGGAGTTTTCCACGCTCTTGCGGTCGATCGTCCATTGCGAAAAGTGCAAATAGACGCTGCGTAATCTGCTCAAGTGCAGAAATCTTTTTGGCTAACGCGGTTTGTTCAGCGCGCCAGTTTGTCAAACTTTTCTCGCGCTCTGAATCTCGTTCTTGCTTCATTCGGGTGAACGAGTCCTTCGTGTTAACGATTTCTCTTACACCTGCAATGAGTCCCTTAGCTTTTAAGCGATCTTCTGGCCAACAAGATTCAAAATTTTCAAATTCTGTTACGCGTTTAATGATTTCACGTCGCGCCCGCAATCCACTGTCACCGCGCGCATTTAACTTAGTTAAAACGCTTCGAACGATTTCAAATTTGCTTATCGAGTCCGGATTAGAGTCTACGATATCGCTTACCTCGGCCAAATCGTCCGTTGCCACACCAGCGCCACGCAAAAAAAGCAATGCTCCTTTTTTACTTCGATTTAGCCGCGCAATAGTTTCAATTAATAGATCAAACAGATCTGGAAAATAGTGGAATTCTTCGTTCATCTTGCTCTCGCGTTTTTGTAGTGTATAAGTACTAAAAAAATCAAAACCAAAATAGGGACTTTGCAGTCCGGGCCGACCTGATGCGATGCGACTGGGCGGCTAATTGCGTCGGCGCGGGGGGTCTACCATTTATCTGCGAATCGTCTGCTAAAGCTATTTTACTCAAAAGCAAGTCGATATATCCATAGCTTCTATAAGATTCGGAATTTTCTGATATACAGCCGATTCACCGTTGCGCGCGATCCCTGTATCATCAAAGAAACTCGGCGCGGAGAGCTAAATTTTAACTTAGGTAATATGCGTTTCGACGGGAAACTGGCTTGGGTTCCGAATAGTAAAGTTGGCGAGCGATGGATTTGTTCCGAGTCAACATTTGGTGACAGTGTCGTGATATGCGAAAGTAGCGTTTCATCCAACCATGTTAGGTGCGTAGACTCAACAATGTTCTCTTGTAGGCCTCCGCCCGAGGCCATGCAAATTCTGGCGGATGACTTAAGAAAATCCCTAGGTGAACATCTTTTACGCTACGGTCGGAAGCGTGACGCATGATACGCGATGGCTCTACTTGAAATGAGAAGCCAGAAAGACTTTGCGCTGGTTCAACACTTTTGTTCCCAGTTAACGATTAGCGGTTCTACTCGAAAGCTGGCGCATGAAAACTAAACTCTTGCGATCGTGTTATGTAGGTCTGCAAGCAATTCTTGTAAACTGTAAATGTTGATAAGAGGAACACGTGCTTTCGCATCTGAAAGCGATACGGAGGGCATCACCCCTCTTTCCCCTCCACCGTCGTAACCAGATCCCCAAAATCCGTCACCAGCAAACTCAGCACAAACGGCAGCACGGTATTTTTCTCCATCGATGCGGTCGCTTTGTTGGCCGCCTCCCGCAGTCTTTCAAACGCCTCCCGCGCCGCTTTGACATTCTCATCCTGCTGCCGTCTATCGGCATCGAGCGTAGCCGCCAGCGCCTTCGCCAACGCATCGAACGCATCGGCGCTTTCCCCCAACGCTTCGCGGGAAACCAAAGTCAATCGCCCCGCCAACCCCACATCCCCAGCAAATGCCTGCCCTAGAAACAGCGCATCGCGATGCAAGCGCGTCAGCATCGGCACAACCTTATCGATCACGTTTTCGCGCGACCTTTTGACCGGCACGATAATGTGTTCTCGCCCGGCTTCCGTAATCGCATCGTCGAGTGCCTGCTCAGCCGCCGCCGATCTTCGATGCAAGCCTTCCGCCGTGCGCGCATCGTCGGGTTTGCGCAGATATAGCGCGATCAGTTCGCCCAGCGTCAGCACAATCTCACCCGCGCGATTGTGCGCGGCGTTGATCGCCCGGTTCGGCAACAGGAACGCGACAACCAGCGCCGAGCCCGCGCCGATCAAAATCTCCAGCACACGATCGATCGGCCTCGAAAACGGCGATCCAACTCCGGTCGCGGGAATCAGCACGACGATCACGAGCGTGACGCAAGCGAGCCGCAAGGTCGGGCGCCACGCGGCGAGCGCGGCAAGTGGCACGAGTTCGACAGCAAACACCACGAGCGGCTCTGTCCCGCGAACGATGGCAAGCAAACCGAGCACGCCGAGTATCGCGCCGATCACCGCGCCGATAATCTGATCTCGCCCCGTCGTCAGCGCCTGGTTAAGACTCGGCTGCGTGACCACAATCAGCGTAGTAATGACCGCCCAGTAAAGCTCGGGCAGCGTCGCGAGTTTGGCCGCACCATAACTCAGCAAACAACCGATCAGCGTTCGCGCAAAACGCCGGGTCTCCGCGCCACCGGGTTTGAACGATAAACGGCGTAAATCATGAAAGGCGGCGAAGGGCATGGGGTAATACCAGATTGGACGCTTGAATTATGGCCGACCGCGCGCACTTTCCCTTGTAAGCATCCATACATCGATAAAACCGCCCGCCTGCAACATCGCGCTGGTCGCGTTACCATTAGTAGTTCGGTAAATCGCGCAGCTTTTGAAGCTGGCGCGCATGGTTACCCGTTTCATCGATCACACTAAATCAGGAGCCACGCATGAGCCAAAACACCCAATATCCGAGCACGCAGTTGTATATCGATGGCGCATGGCGCGCAGGCGCACGCGACACGGCTGTCGTCAATCCGGCAACGGAAGCGGAAATCGGCCGTCTGGCGCTGGCCGGCGAGCAGCAACTCGCGGAAGCGGCCGAAGCCGCGGGCCGCGGTTTCAAGGCGTGGCGCAAGGTATCGGCGTTCGAACGCAGCAAACTGATGCGCCGTGCCGCGCAAAATCTTCGCGATCGCGCCGAAGAAGTCGCCGCCATCATGACGATGGAGCAGGGCAAACCGCTGGTCGAAGCGCGCATCGAGGTGTTGGGTGCGGCGGATACCATCGACTGGTTCGCCGAGGAAGCGCGCCGAACGTACGGCCGCGTGATCCCCGCACGCGCCGAGAACGTGCGCCAGATCGTGACGCGCGAGCCGGTCGGCCCGGTCGCCGCGTTCACGCCGTGGAATTTCCCGATCAACCAGGCGGTCCGCAAGGTTTCAGCGGCGCTCGCTGCGGGCTGTTCGGTCGTGCTGAAGGGACCGGAAGAAACGCCTGCGAGCTGCGCGGCGCTGGTTCAGGCTTACGTCGATGCAGGCCTTCCCGCCGGCGTGCTGAACCTCGTGTTCGGCGTTCCTGCCGACGTTTCGAAGTTCCTGATCGCGCACCCGCTGATCCGCAAGATCTCGTTCACGGGATCGACCCCTGTTGGCAAACTGCTGGCCGCGATGGCCGGCGAGCACATGAAGCGCGCCACGATGGAACTCGGCGGCCACGCACCGGCACTCGTTTTTGCCGATGCCGACATTCCGCGCGCCGCCAAGCTTTTGGCCGGCGCCAAGTTCCGCAATGCCGGTCAGGTTTGCATCTCGCCGACGCGGTTTATCGTCGAGGAATCGGCTTATGACGAGTTCACCGAGCATTTCGTTGCGGCGACCAAGAAACTGAAGGTCGGCAACGGGCTGGAAGAAGGCGTGCAAATGGGCGCGCTGGCTAACGGCCGCCGTCTGCAAGCCATGGAACGTCTCGTCGCCGATGCCGTCGAGCACGGCGCCAAGGTACTGACGGGCGGCGAGCGCATCGGACGCGAAGGGTTCTTCTTCGCGCCGACGGTTCTTGCCAATGTGCCGCTCTCGGCTCGCATCATGACGGAAGAGCCGTTCGGCCCAATCGCGCCAATCTCGACGTTCAAGTCCTACGACGAAGCCATCACCGAAGCGAATCGCTTGCCATTTGGTCTTGCGGCTTACGCTTATACGCGTTCGAGCGCGACATCGGCGGCGGTGGGCGAGGACATTGAAAGCGGCATGGTGTCGATCAATCATCACGGGCTTGGCATTCCGGAAACGCCGTTTGGCGGCGTGAAGGAATCGGGCTACGGCTCGGAAGGCGGCAGCGAAGCGATGGAAGCGTATCTGGTCACTAAGTTCGTGAGCGAGGCGCGCTAAGTCGAAAAGCTGTTAGCTTTACGTGAAAACGCGACGTGGCTTTTAGCTGCGTCGCGTTTTTTTACGCGTTGGGATTTCAGTTGCGGTTCTAAGGTTTTTCCAGGTTTGTCACTTTAATCATTGTACCGAATGTAGTACAATGACGACTGTGCGGTCGCTTATTAAGTGGAGTTGACTGATAGCGATCGCAGGGCGGCTGGACTCAACAAAATTGTGCCTATAAAAACAACATCTAGGGGCAGACAAGGCAAACTTTATGAATATCCTGACTTTTAGCGAGGCCCGGGCCAGCTTCAAGCAGGCGCTGGACGAGGTCTGCAAAGATCATGAACCGACTGTCATCACAAGGCAGCGCGGGGAGCACGTCGTTATGATTTCGCTGGATGACTACAACAGCATGCAGGAAACACTGCATCTGTTGGGTTCGCCAAAGAATGCGGAGCGGCTGCGGGAATCCATCGCCGAATTTAAAGCTGGTAAGACCTTGATCAAGGACTTACTGAAAGATGACGCAGCAGAAAAAGGCCAAAAACAAGGCCGCGGCGGTAAATAAGTGCAAGGTTGGATGGAGCAAGCACGCGTGGGAGGACTACCTTTACTGGCAAGAGCATGACAGGCGCATTCTCGTCGAAATCAATGGGTTGATCGAGGAGATTTCTCGCGACCCATTCAAGGGAACAGGCAAGCCGGAACCGCTCAAGGGTGACTTGTCAGGATTCTGGTCTCGACGTATTACAAAAGACGATCGTCTGGTTTATATAGTTCAGGAAGATGTGATCTACATAATGGCCTGCCGCCATCACTACTAGCGGCGCATCAGCAAACGCAATTCCAAAAGCACCGTTATCGGTGCTTTTTTGTTGGTTGACCCAGTTTTTCGTCTGGGGAAACGACACGTACCCCAAAAAAAACCCGGCCAAAGCCGGGTCCAATGTTCCCGCGCCCTGATCTCAAAGGGCGCGGTCACCTGCAAAAACTAAACCTCAAGCAGCCAACAACGAGCGCAACACGAACGGCAGAATCCCGCCGTGCTTGTAGTAGTCGACTTCAATCGGCGTATCGATACGCAGCAGCACCGTCACGCGCTGCTCGCTGCCATCCTTGCGATGGATCACGAGCGTCACTTCCTGCTGCGGCTTGATGTCGGACGAAAGGCCTTCCAGGTCAAACGTTTCTTCGCCGGTGATGTTCAGCGACTGGACGCTGTCCGAGCCCTTGAATTGCAGCGGCAACACGCCCATGCCAACCAGGTTTGAACGATGAATCCGCTCAAAGCTGCGTGCCACCACCAGCTTCACACCCAGCAGTTGCGTGCCCTTCGCGGCCCAGTCGCGCGACGAACCCGTGCCGTACTCTTCACCCGCGAACACGATGGTCGGCGTGCCTGCATCGATGTACTTCATCGCTGCATCATAGATCGACAGTTCTTCGCCGCTCGGCTGGAATATCGTCAGGCCGCCTTCCACGCGCGAACCGTCGGCCTTCAGCGGGATCATCAGGTTCTTGATCCGCACGTTGGCGAAGGTGCCGCGCATCATGACGTCGTGGTTGCCGCGACGCGAGCCGTAGCTGTTGAAGTCGGCTTTCTGCACGCCGTTCGCCTTCAGCCACACGCCTGCCGGCGAGCTTTCCTTGATCGAACCAGCCGGGCTGATGTGGTCGGTCGTGACCGAGTCACCGAAAATGCCCAGCGGACGCGCGCCCTTGACGGCCGGAATGCTGTCGGCCGGGGTCATCGAAAAGTCCTTGCCGAAGAACGGCGGCTCGGCAATGTACGTCGACTTCGGCCAGTCATAGACCTGACCCGCTTCGCCTTCGATCTTGCTCCACAGGTCGCCGGTCTTCGTGAGTTCCGCGTAGTTCTTGCGGAACGCATCGGCGTCGAGTGCGTACTTGAGCAGCGCGTTGACTTCTTCGCTCGTCGGCCAGATGTCGCCGAGGAAAATGTCCTTGCCGTTCTTGCCCTTGCCGACCGGTTCCGTCATCAGGTCGACCGTCATGTTCCCGGCGATGGCGTAAGCCACGACCAGCGGCGGCGATGCCAGGAAGTTCGCGCGGATGTTCGGGTGAATACGCGCTTCGAAGTTACGGTTACCGGACAGCACGGCGGCCGCGACGATATCGTTCTTCGTGATCGCGTCGTTCAGTTCCGGCGTCAGGTCACCCGCGTTACCAATACAAGTCGTGCAACCGTAAGCGGCCAGCGTGAAACCGAGCTGGTCGAGATACGTCAGCAAGTTCGTCTTCGTCAGGTATTCCGTGACGATGCGCGATCCCGGAGCCAGCGAAGTCTTGATGTGCGGCGCGACGGTCAAACCGGCTTCAACGGCCTTCTTCGCCAGCAAACCGGCAGCCAGCAAAACGCTCGGGTTCGACGTGTTCGTGCACGACGTGATTGCTGCGATCAAGATGTCGCCGTTCTTCACGTTGACGTTGTTCGTGGTCGTGTATTGCGTGTTCAGGTCCGCAGCCTTCTTGCCGAAACCGTTGTCGCTTACAGCCTTCGAGAACAGGTCGGTGAAGTTCGACTTCACGTTCGTGATTTCGATACGGTCTTGCGGACGCTTCGGACCCGCCAGCGACGGTGCAACCGTGCCGAGGTCGAGCGTCAGCGTCTTCGTATAGTCGATCTCGCCGGCCTTCGGCACGCCGAACAGGTTCTGCGCCTTGAAATACGATTCGAACGCAGCGATTTCAGCGTCGGTGCGGCCCGTTCCCTTGAAGTAGTCGATGGTCTTTTCGTCGACGGGGAAAAAGCCCATGGTTGCGCCGTATTCCGGCGCCATGTTGCCGATCGTCGCGCGGTCCGGCAGCGACAGCGAAGCCGTGCCTTCGCCAAAGAACTCGACGAACTTGCCGACGACCTTCTCTTTACGCAGCATTTCGGTGACGGTCAGCACGAGGTCCGTTGCCGTCACGCCTTCGCGAATCTTGCCCTTCAGTTCTACGCCAACCACGTCCGGCGTCAGGAAGTACACCGGCTGCCCGAGCATGCCGGCTTCAGCTTCAATACCGCCCACGCCCCAGCCCACCACGCCAATACCATTGATCATGGTCGTGTGGCTGTCCGTGCCGACGAGCGTATCCGGGTAATACACGGTGTCGCCTTCCAGCGTCTTCTTGTGCACGCCGCGCGCCAGATATTCCAGGTTCACCTGGTGAACAATGCCGACGCCCGGGGGCACGACCTTGAACGTATCGAAAGCTTGCATGCCCCACTTCATGAACTGGTAGCGCTCGTTATTGCGCTGGAATTCCAGTTTCATGTTCAGATCGAGCGCGTCTTTTTGACGGAAGTAATCGATCTGCACCGAGTGATCGACCACCAGATCGACGGGCACGAGCGGCTCGATCGCCTTCGGGTCCTTGCCTGCGCGTTGCGCCACGCCACGCATTGCGGCGATATCGGCGAGCAGCGGCACGCCCGTGAAGTCTTGCAGCACGACGCGCGAGACCACGAACGGGATTTCATCGGTACGATCCGCGACCGGCTTCCAGTTCGCCAGTTGCTTGATGTGTTCTTCGCCGATCTTCTTGCCGTCGTAATTGCGCAGCACCGATTCCAGCACGATACGAATCGATACCGGCAGACGTTCGATCTTGATGTTCAGCGCCTTTCCAAGCGCGGGCAACGAGTAGTACTTGCCTTTGCCGGAACCACTGTCGAATTCCTTGAGCGTTTTATGGAGATTGTGGGCCATGTTTTTTTTCCTGGGTTTAAACGAGGAAACACCTTCAGTACTTTCAATCTAAAGAACGTGTCACGGATGCTGACTAAATCACGTACAAATCAACATATTCATTAACCGGCATTGCTTCGAGCGTTGCCTGATCCAGCGATGCCGCAATGATCGCCTCTTGCTGTTTCGCCGGGAAACGCCGTGCGAGATTGGTCCTGAACTTCTCGACCAACAGAGGGATGCCGTCTTCGCGGCGGCGCTTGTGTCCGATCGGGTATTCGACGACCAGCTCGTCGAACGTGCTGCCATCGTTGAATTCGACGCTCAGCGCATTGGCGATCGAACGTTTCTCGGGATCGAAATAATCCTTCGTGAATTGCGGGTCCTCCACGCATTCGATCTTCGCGCGCAACGTATCGATGCGCGGATCTTTCGCGATCGAATCTTCATAATCGGATGCCGTCAATCGACCGTAAATCAGCGGCACGGCGACCATGTACTGGATGCAGTGATCGCGATCGGCGGGGGTATCGAGTGGACCCTTTTTATCGATGATCCGAATCGCCGCTTCGTGCGTGCGGATCGTGATCTTCTTGATGTCTTCGATTTTCTTGCCGGTTTCGGCGAGCTTTGCGTTCAAAGTCATCGCTGCTTCCACCGCCGTTTGCGAGTGGAATTCAGCCGGGAACGAGATCTTGAAGAGCACGTTCTCCATTACGTACGAACCGTACGGACGCTGGAACTTGAACGCGTTGCCCTTGAAGAGGACATCGTAGAAGCCCCACGTTTTAGCGGTCAGAACCGACGGATAACCCATCTCGCCCGTCTTCGCGATCAACGCGAGACGCACGGCGCGCGAGGTCGCATCGCCGGCGGCCCACGATTTGCGCGAACCCGTATTCGGCGCATGGCGATACGTGCGCAGCGAATGACCATCGACGAAAGCCAGCGAAACCGCGTTGATCAGTTCATCGCGCGTGAGGCCGATCAACTGCCCAACCACCGCCGTCGATGCCAGCTTCACCAGCAACACGTGATCGAGCCCGACCTTGTTGAACGAGTTTTCCAGCGCGATACAGCCTTGAATTTCGTGCGCCTTGATCATGCCGATCAGGACGTCTTTCATCGTCAGCGGTTTTTTGCCGGTGGCGACGGCGTTGCGCGACAACCAGTCGGCGGTTGCCAGAATCCCGCCGAGATTGTCCGACGGATGACCCCATTCAGCGGCGAGCCACGTGTCGTTGAAGTCGAGCCAACGGATCATCGCGCCGATGTTGAACGCGGCCTGAACCGGGTCGAGCTGGAACGATGTACCCGGAACCTTGGCGCCGTTGGGGACGATCGTGCCCGGCACGATGGGTCCCATCAGCTTGGTGCAAGCGGGATAGGTAAGGGCTTCGAGTCCGCAACCGAGGGTATCGATCAGGCAATTGCGCGCGGTATCGAGCGCAAGTTCGCTGTCGATCTGATAGTTGAGAACGTAGTCGACTATGTCGACCAGTACGCGATCCGGCTCGGGCCGGACGTTTGAAATCGGTGCGGACATCGAAAATCCCAGTTGATTACTTACTTGACGTTCTTGATCAGCTCGTTTGCCTGCGTCGGTGCCGGAGCGCCCGTTGCCGCCATTTCAGCTGTCTTGCATTCGTCGGCGAGACGCGCTTCGTCCTTGTCGGAGAACAGCATTGCCTTCGTCGGGATCACGACCAGGTCGAGGCCCGTGGCGGAATCATGGAAGCGGTCAGCGCCCGTGGTGGTTGCTTGACGCGGCAGTTGGTAATCCTTCTTCGCCCAGTTGACCGTGACGATCTGGTCACGCTTCATGTCGCCTTTCAGGTAGAAAGCGAGGCCTTCGTTACACGACCATTTGGTCGAGCCATCCGGTACCGGATCGACCTTTGCTGCCAATTTGGCTTCGGTGGCGGGTTTGCGCTTGATCAGGCGGCGCGCCGGCGCCGGGCGTTTTGCTACTGCTTTCTTTGCCGTGGTTTTTGCAGGTGCGGTGGATGCGTCCGCGGCCAGCGCGCTCGTGGTGGCGAGCATGCCCGACATGGACAGGGCGCCGACTACGGCAGCGATCAGGAGTTTGTTCATCGATGACAGCCTTTCTAGATATCGTTTAAGTGTTCAACCCGGGTCTTTATCGGCACGATATTTCGATGTGAAATGGTGCGCCGCATTGGCCCGTTTTGCGAAAGCGCGCACGCCGGTTGGACCATCCGGCACACGCAGCGCGCTATTTTCGCTTATTTAGAGACTCAAACTTCAGATTTTCGGGCCCGGTGTAATTTGCGCTCGGCCGAATGATCTTGTTATCGATGCGTTGTTCGATGATGTGCGCGCTCCATCCCGACGTACGCGAGATCACGAAAAGCGGTGTGAACATGGCGGTCGGCACGCCCATCGCGTGATACGAAACGGCGCTGAACCAGTCCAGGTTCGGGAACATCTTCTTCGCGTCCCACATGGTTGTTTCGAGGCGCTCGGCGATGTCGAACATTTTCGTGTCGCCTGCTTCCTTCGACAGCTTCTTCGCGATGTCCTTGATCACCTTGTTGCGCGGATCGGAGATCGTGTACACCGGATGACCGAAGCCGATCACGACTTCCTTCGCTTCCACGCGACGACGGATATCGGCTTCCGCTTCGTCGGGCGTTTGATAGCGGCTTTGGATCTCGAACGCAACTTCATTCGCGCCGCCGTGCTTCGGACCACGCAACGCGCCGATGCCACCGGTGATCGCCGAATACATGTCCGATCCCGTGCCGGCGATCACGCGGCACGTGAAAGTGGATGCGTTGAACTCGTGCTCTGCATAAAGAATCAAGGATGCATGCATCGCATCGACCCACGACTTCGACGGCTCCACACCATGCAGCAAATGCAGGAAATGCCCACCGATGGAATCATCGTCGGTCTCGGTCTCGATGCGCCGGCCGTTATGCGAATAGTGGTACCAGTACAGCAGAATCGATCCAAGCGATGCCATTAAACGGTCGGCGATATCCTTCGCGCCCGCGATGTTGTGATCGTCCTTCTCGGGCAACAAGGTGCCGAGCACGGAGACGCCGGTGCGCATGACGTCCATCGGATGCGCGGACGCGGGAATCCATTCGAGCGCCGCTTTCAGGTTCGCGGGCAAGCCGCGCAGAGCCTTGAGCTTCGTTTTATACGATTTCAATTCAGCCGCATTGGGCAGCTTGCCGTGCACGAGCAGGTACGCGATCTCCTCGAACTCGGACGTACCTGCGATATCGAGAATGTCATAGCCACGATAATGCAAATCGTTGCCCGTCTTGCCGACGGTACACAACGCGGTGTTACCCGCCGTCACGCCGGACAGCGCGACAGATTTCTTCGGCTTGAACCCGCCCGTTGCGGGTGCTTCTTTCGTCAAGGTATCGCTCATTCGACCTGGTCTCCTGATAGGTAGGTCAAGCTACTTTGTCTTGTGAAAAAAGCGTCTCCGCGCTTTCGGGGATGGCCTGCGCCGACGCCTTCGCGCGCCGCAGCACTGACCAGTAATACCGATAACTCGCGCGATCGTGCAGCGTGTCCTGATACCGCGTCGGTCCCCACTGCGCGTTCTGCGCGGCGAGAAGAATTTCGGTAGCCACGGCGATTTCATCACCGCGCGGCAGAAAGGCATCCACGATCGGCCTGATCTGATCCGGATGAATGCTCCACATGCGCGTGTAGCCGAACTCGTTGCGGGCGCGCTGGGCGTCGTTCGCAACCACGCTCATGTCGCGCACTTCAGTACAAACGTTATGCGACGCCACTTTGCCGTGCGCATGGCAAGCGGCCGCGATCTCCAGTTTCGCGCGGCGCACGAGCGGGTGGTCGAACTGGCCGGGCGAGCGCATGGCGGTATCGGGGATCGCGCCGTTATGCGCCGATACAAAATCCATCAATCCAAAGCTCAGCGCTTCCACGCCGGGCAGGGCGGCAAGGTCGAAAACCTCAGCCAGCGCGCCATGCGTTTCGATCAACAACTGGCACGGGATCGGATTCTCGATCCCGAACTCGCATCGCGATGCTTCGATAAACGCGACCATCTCGGCGGCATCGAAGACGCTGCGAATCTTGGGGAGCGTGATATAGGCGGGCGCTTTTTTGGCGGCGCGCAGGATGATGCGCACGTCGTCCCGCCATGCGCGGTTCTCGAAGTCGTGAATTCGGACGCCAACGCGGCCGAAGCGGTCATCTTCGCTACCTAGAAACGATGCCACCATCTCCGCGTGGGTCGCTTCCTGGCCGACTTGCGCGCCGTCTTCGCAATCGAGCGTGATATCGAACACCGGGCTAAGTTGCGCCTGCAACGCGAGCGATTTTCGGATCAGCTTTTCGCTTCCGGCGTAGTGATCGCAAGGCGGCATCACAGCGGGGGGCACGTCGCCTTCAAACAGCACTTCGGCGGGGGTGAGAGCGCGCATCGTCGGCGTCGGGTTTGCTTTTAGGAGGATGGGAACTGCGGATTCGAATACATTCGACGCGAATCAGGCCTGATCAAATGTACTCGAATCAGCCGCGAGCGCCCGTGTACAAAGGCGCCCGCGCGATTACATCAAGCTGCTTACTTGCCCAGCAAATGTGCAACGCCGTCGCGCTCTTCCAGCAATTCGTTCAGCGTGCCGGTCATCTTCTCACGCGAGAACGCGTCGATTTCCAGGCCTTCCACACGCTTGTATTCGCCGTTTTCGCACGTTACCGGCACACCATAGATGATGTCTTCCGGGATTTCGTACGAACCGTCGGACGGAATGCCCATGGTGACCCACTTGCCGTTCGTGCCGAGCACCCAGTCACGAACGTGGTCGATTGCCGCATTGGCAGCCGATGCCGCCGACGACAAACCACGTGCTTCGATGATCGCCGCGCCGCGCTTGCCGACCGTGGGGATGAACGTGTTGCGGTTCCATTCGTCGTCGTTGATCAGCTTGGTCAGCGACTCGCCTTCGACCGTTGCGAAACGGAAATCCGGGTACATGGTCGGCGAGTGATTGCCCCACACCGCCAGCTTTTCGATGGCAGCGACCGGCTTGCCCGACTTCGATGCCAGTTGCGACAGCGCGCGGTTGTGATCCAGACGCAGCATTGCCGTGAAGTTCTTCTTCGGCAGGTCCGGAGCCGACTTCATCGCGATATACGCGTTCGTGTTCGCCGGGTTGCCGACAACCAGCACCTTGACGTCGCGGCTTGCCACGTCGTTGAGCGCCTTGCCTTGCACCGTGAAAATTTCAGCGTTCGCGGACAACAGGTCCTTGCGCTCCATGCCCTTCGAACGGGGACGCGCGCCGACCAGCAACGCCACGTCTGCGTCCTTGAACGCGACCTTCGGGTCGTCGGTGACAACCACGCCGGCGAGCAGCGGAAACGCGCAGTCTTCCAGTTCCATGACTACGCCCTTGACGGCGCCTTGCGCCTGCGGCAGGTCGAGCAACTGAAGGATGACCGGCTGGTCCTTGCCAAGCAGATCGCCATTGGCGATGCGAAACAGCAGCGAGTAACCGATTTGACCTGCGGCGCCAGTGACGGCAACGCGCTTTGCGGACTTAGCCATTGAGAACACTCCTGAACGGTGCGTGAAACGCTAGGGAAAACGCCATTTTAGGCGCGTTACGCGAAGCGTTGATGAAGCAAGTGATCCGAACTGCGCGGGCAACCCTGAAAAGCCAATAACCACGCGCCTGAAGCGAGATTGTCACTGACCGTCCGGTAGCATGCCGGCAGTCGCAGCCCGGCCCATTTGCTGGAAATCGGGTCCTGCGAGCGGGAGTTTGCACTGGGATCGGCTTCATCAGTGTCGCCCAACGCTTTGTGCGCCGCGTTTTCGTGTTGCGCGCGGGCGTTGCAAGAGCGGGGCACTGGCAGCGGCCAAGCGAACACGAAAGCAGTTCGGCTTGAAGCGATGAGCGAAGGCGTGTTGGAGCGGCTCCGGCGCAAACTACCGCAAAAAAGCGCTTCGCCAACCGACGCACCTGACATGCCGGACGACGCGCGCGTCACCCCGCAAACCCTTGCTCGCCAAGGAGTGTAGGATTCGAATGAGTCAAAGTCAACCATATCATATGTCTTATATAAGACATATGAATGTCCGGGAAACCGCTGGACGCGGCTTGGGGCTTTATGATGAAATGCGCGGATGAATTCGAACCCAGCGAGCACGACGAACCCTTCCGGCACGCCCGGTGCGGCTGAAGCCGCGCCGGTTTCGTCGCCGACGTTCAGCCCGCTGTATCAGCAGATCAAGGCCCTGATCACACAAGGGCTCGAAACAGGCGAATGGAAGCCCGGCGAAATCATCCCCAGCGAGGTCGAGCTTGCCGCCCGCTACAAGGTGAGCCAGGGCACGGTACGCAAGGCCATCGACGAGCTGGCGGCCGACAATCTCCTCGTGAGACGTCAGGGAAAAGGCACGTTTGTTGCGACGCACAACGAAGATCGCGTACAGTTCCGCTTTCTGCGGTTGCTGCCTGAAGACGGCGATGTCCATCCCCACGTCAGCCGTTTGCTGGAGTGCCGCCGCTTGCGCGCACCCGCTGAAATTGCTCGTCAGCTGGATCTGAAGCCTTCCGATCCGGTGGTTTGTATCAAGCGCCTGCTGCAATTCGATGGCGAAACCACGGTCTTCGACGAGATCTGGCTTCCCGGCGCGGTTTTTCGAGGGCTTACGGCGGAGCGGCTCGCAGATTACAAAGGCCCGCTTTATGCGATGTTCGAAACGGAGTTCGGTACGCGAATGATCCGGGCATCGGAAAAAATAAGAGCGGTTGGCGCCGACGTTGCGGTCGCGCAATTGCTGGGAGTAAGCGAGGGCGCGCCGCTCTTGTCTGTCGAGCGAGTGTCCTATACCTACGGCGACCGGCCAGTAGAAGTCCGGCGCGGCTGGTATGTCACGGACGGTTATTACTATCAAAACGATTTGAGTTGAAACAGAACGTGGACGGCTGGATGACGAACCCGCAGGGTCGACATAAAAGCCTTTCTCACGCGATTAGCAATAGCTTCTTGTGAGGCATTTCGCTGCAGCGCGATATGAAAAGGCGCTAAAATCGCGGACTAGTGTGATAACAAAGTTGGGGTCTAGCATGGCTGAAGCTGTAAAAAAACCAAGGCCTGAGTACCGGAATATCGGACTTGCTCAGCTCGCAACCTACCGCCTGCCGCTAGCGGGGAAGGTTTCGATTCTTCACCGCATCAGTGGTCTGCTTCTATTCGTAGCGCTGCCGTTTCTGCTTTATCTGCTGGACCAAAGCCTGACATCGGAAATCAGTTTCGACGCATTCAAGGGCTTTCTCGCCAATCCTCTCGTCAAGATCGTGGTGCTCGTGCTGTCGTGGTCCTTCCTGTTCCACTTTTGTGCCGGCATCCGTTTCCTCCTCCTCGATACACACCGCGCAGTGAGCAAGGAAGGCGGCAAGCAGACGTCCATCGTCGTGCTGACGGTGTCGACTCTGCTGACAATCGTCGTTGCGCTTAAACTCTTCGGAGCCTTCTGACAATGGCCGCGAATAACAACAATCGAATTGGTCCCAAGCGCCTCGTAGTCGGCGCGCATTACGGTCTGCGCGACTGGCTCGCGCAGCGCATTACCGCCGTTGTGATGGCTTTGTACACACTGGTGCTGCTGTTCTGGTTTTTCGGTGCGCGCGATTTTTCGTATGACGGCTGGGCGTCGATCTTCGCCATGCAATGGATGAAGCTCGCCACCTTCGTAGCCTTGCTCTCGCTCTTCTACCACGCGTGGGTCGGCATTCGGGACATCTGGATGGACTACGTGAAGCCGGTCGGTTTGCGTCTGCTCCTGCAAGTGGCAACGATCCTCTGGCTGGTCGGTTGTATCGGCTACGCGGCACAGATTCTCTGGAGAGTTTAAAGAATGGCTGCAATTAAAACGTCCCTGCCGCGTCGCCGTTTCGACGTCGTCATCGTAGGTGCAGGTGGTTCCGGCATGCGCGCATCGTTGCAACTCGCTCGCGCGGGTCTGTCGGTCGCGGTGCTGTCGAAGGTCTTCCCCACGCGTTCGCACACAGTGGCCGCGCAAGGCGGTATTGGCGCGTCGCTCGGCAACATGAGCGAAGACAACTGGCATTACCACTTCTACGACACAATCAAGGGCTCCGACTGGCTCGGCGACCAGGACGCGATCGAATTCATGTGCCGTGAAGCCCCCGGCGCTGTCTACGAACTCGAACACATGGGCATGCCGTTCGACCGCAATGCCGACGGCACGATTTATCAGCGTCCGTTCGGCGGCCATACGGCGAACTATGGTGAAAAGCCGGTTCAGCGCGCGTGCGCTGCGGCCGACCGTACCGGCCACGCATTGCTGCATACGCTTTATCAGCAGAACGTCGCGGCCAAGACGCACTTCTTCGTTGAATGGATGGCGCTGGACCTGATCCGCGACGCCGACGGCGACGTGCTCGGCGTTACCGCGCTGGAAATGGAAACGGGCGACGTCCACATTCTCGAAGGCAAGACCACGCTGTTCGCCACGGGCGGCGCGGGCCGGATCTTCGCGGCGTCGACCAACGCGTTCATCAATACCGGCGACGGACTCGGCATGGCGGCGCGTTCGGGCATCGCGTTGCAGGATATGGAATTCTGGCAATTCCACCCGACCGGCGTTGCTGGCGCGGGCGTGCTGATTACGGAAGGCGTGCGCGGCGAAGGCGGCATCTTGCGCAACTCGGACGGCGAACGCTTCATGGAACGCTATGCGCCGACGCTGAAGGATCTGGCGCCGCGTGACTTCGTTTCGCGTTCGATGGACCAGGAAATCAAGGAAGGCCGCGGAGTGGGTCCGAACAAGGATCACGTGCTGCTGGACCTGTCGCACATTGGCGCCGAGACCATCATGAAACGTCTCCCGTCGATCCGCGAAATCGCGATGAAATTCGCGAACGTCGATTGCATCAAGGAACCGATTCCGGTTGTGCCGACCATCCATTACCAGATGGGTGGCATCCCGACGAACATTCATGGTCAGGTTGTCGGCACGCTCAAGGGCGGCTACGAAGAACCGGTCAACGGCTTCTACGCTGTCGGCGAATGCTCGTGTGTCTCGGTGCACGGCGCGAACCGGCTCGGCACGAATTCGCTGCTCGATCTCGTGGTGTTCGGCCGTGCGGCCGGCAACCACATCATCAAGCATGCGAAGGAAATGAAGGAGCACAAGCCCCTCCCCGCCGATGCAGCCGATGCGGCACTCGCGCGTCTCGCCGTGCTGGAAAGCTCGTCATCGGGCGAATACACGCAGAATATCGCCAACGATATCCGCGCGACCATGCAGGCACACGCTGGTGTGTTCCGCACGTCCGCGTTGCTGGAAGAAGGCGTAGGCAAGATCAAGGAACTGTCCGAGCGCGTCAAGCACGTGCATCTGAAGGACAAGTCGAAGGTCTTCAATACGGCGAAGGTCGAAGCGCTCGAACTTGCGAACCTGATCGAAGTGGCGCGCGCCACCATGATTTCGGCGGAAGCGCGCAAGGAAAGCCGCGGTGCGCACGCGCACAGCAACTTCGAGCATCGCGACGACGAAAACTGGATGAAGCACACGCTGTGGTTCAGCGAAGGCGACAAGCTCGACTACAAGCCGGTGCACATGACGCCGCTGACGGTCGAATCAGTGCCGCCCAAAGCGCGGACCTTCTAAGGCAAAGGAATCGAAATGGCAAAGCGTACTTTTGAAATCTACCGCTACGATCCGGACAAGGACGCGGCGCCCCGCATGCAGACGTACGAGATCGAAATCGACTCGCACGAGCGTATGTTGCTGGACGCGCTGCTGAAGCTGAAATCCGTCGATGAAACCCTGTCGTTCCGCCGTTCGTGCCGTGAAGGCGTGTGCGGTTCGGACGCCATGAACATCAACGGCAAGAACGGTCTCGCCTGCCTGCAGAACATGAACGACCTGCCGCAGAAGATCGTGCTGCGCCCGCTGCCGGGCCTGCCCGTAGTTCGCGACCTGATTTGCGACTTCACGCAATTTTTCAACCAGTATCACTCGATCAAGCCGTACCTGATCAACGACACGCCGCCGCCGGAGAAGGAGCGTCTGCAGACACCCGAAGAACGCGACGAGCTTGACGGCCTGTACGAGTGCATTCTGTGCGCCAGCTGCTCCACCTCATGCCCGAGCTTCTGGTGGAACCCGGACAAGTTCGTGGGTCCGGCGGGCTTGCTGCAAGCCTATCGTTTCATTGCGGACAGCCGCGACGAAGCGACGGGTGAACGTCTGGACAACCTGGAAGATCCGTATCGTCTGTTCCGTTGCCACACGATCATGAATTGCGTGGATGTGTGCCCGAAGGGACTGAATCCCACAAAGGCAATTGGCAAGATCAAGGAATTGATGGTGCGCCGCGCTGTCTGATAGGGACTGTGTCATGAATGACTCCGGGCATCAGTCCGACCCTCTACGTCGCGCACGCCTTAGGTGGCGGGCGCGGCGCGGTCTGCTGGAAAACGATCTGATCTTCGAGCGTTTTTTCAGCCGATATGAGCATGACCTCAGTGACACGGACGTCGGCGTGCTGACGCAACTGCTGGAACTGAGCGACAACGACCTGATGGACTTGCTGCTGGCACGCAAGGAACCGGATGGCGAACTGGCCTCGCCGGATATGACTCGCGTGCTGGAGATGCTGCGCTCAGCCTGAGCCAGCCACGAGAGTCGTGCAATTGTCGTGCGAATTATCGAAAACCTGTTTCCATACTTCGATTGAGGATGTGCTATGACCCCGTCAGATGTTAAAGCCACGCTATCGTTCAGCGACAATTCGCCGAGCGTCGAAATGCCGATCTACAAGGGCACCCTGGGCCCGGACGTAATTGACATCCGCAAGCTGTACGGCCAGACCGGCAAGTTCACCTACGATCCGGGCTTCATGTCGACGGCGGCGTGCAATTCCGCGATCACGTACATTGACGGTGACAAGGGCGAATTGCTGTATCGCGGATATCCGATCGAGGAACTCGCGGTCAAGGCTGACTTTCTTGAAACCTGCTATGCGTTGCTGCACGGCGATCTGCCGACCGCCGAGCAAAAAGCCGAATTCGTTGAGACCGTCACGAAGCACACGATGGTTCACGAACAAATGCATTTCTTCTTCCGCGGTTTCCGTCGCGACGCACACCCAATGGCCGTGCTCGTGGCAGCCGTTGGCGCTTTGTCGGCGTTCTATCACGACTCGCTGAACATCAATGACCCGCGTCACCGCGATGTATCGGCTATTCGCATGATCGCGAAGTTGCCGACGCTGGTCGCCATGGCGTACAAGTTCACGATCGGCCAGCCGTTCGTGTATCCGAAGAACGACCTGTCGTACAGCGCGAACTTCATGCACATGATGTTCTCGAACCCGTGCGAAGAGTACAAGGTCAACGACGTGCTGGTGCGCGCACTGGATCGCATCTTGATCCTGCATGCGGACCATGAGCAAAATGCATCGACGTCGACCGTGCGTCTGGCCGGTTCGTCGGGTGCGAATCCGTTTGCGTGTATTGCCGCTGGTATCGCTTGTTTGTGGGGCCCGGCACATGGCGGCGCGAACGAAGCTGCGTTGAACATGCTGGAAGAAATCGGTTCTGTCGATAACATTCCTGAGTTCATCAAGCAGGTCAAGGACAAGAACTCGGGCGTGAAGCTGATGGGCTTCGGGCATCGCGTGTACAAGAATTACGATCCGCGCGCGAAGCTGATGCGTGAAACGTGTCATGAAGTGCTCGAAGAGCTGGGTCTGCACGACGACCCGTTGTTCAAGCTCGCAATGGCGCTGGAAAAGATTGCGCTGGAAGACGAATACTTCGTGTCGCGCAAGCTGTACCCGAATGTTGACTTCTACTCGGGCATTGTTCAGCGCGCGCTGGGCATCCCGACAGCCATGTTCACCTGCGTGTTCGCAATGGCGCGTACGGTGGGCTGGATTGCGCAATGGAACGAAATGATCGCTGATCCGGAACAGAAGATTGGCCGTCCGCGTCAATTGTTTATCGGCGATACCCCGCGTGAAGCGAAGTCGATTGATAAGCGCTAAGCAATAAGCTGTTTCACGCTGCATGATCTTCAAGGTCGTGCAACGCGCGAGGCAGAATGGTTCAACAAACGCCCTGACTGGTCGCCAGTCGGGGCGTTTTTTTTGGCTGGCGCCAATTGCCGCAGCCCGTGTTCGCCGAGTGTAATCAGGAAGAAAATGACTGATGGCGCGAAGCCAACAACCGCTCTTCGTGTCTTTATCCGCGAGGAGGGCCAATCAAATGGCAAAGAAATTTCCGGCACACCCGAAACACCCCGAACGAAATTGTTGGGGATGCGATAAATACTGCGCCGCTGATTCTATGAATTGCGGAAACGGCAACGTCCGCACGCAGCATCCGGTCGAAGTACTCGGTAACGACTGGCTCGAATGGGAGCAAGGCGTTGCTGATGAGATGGCGGTGGTGCAGGGCGCTCGAAACAACGAAGCGGCATAAAACATAGGCCGCCAATCAACGTTCGAAAAACATCCCGACCAGGGCAAAACTCACTTAAACACGATGTTTATCAATATTCGAATTGTGTAGTAATGCCAAGATATTCAGGCTTACTGACCCTGCGGGTGTTACCCGCATATTGTTTGAGGAGCTACCGATGTTTCCAGAATTTCGCGACCTGATTTCCACCCTCAAAACTGAAGACGCTCACTTCGCCCGTCTTTTCGAGCGTCACAACGACCTGGATCAGCAGATCAAGAACATGGAGAACGGACCAATCCCCGCGGATGGGCGTTCCATCGAAACGCTCAAGAAGGAAAAACTGCTGCTCAAGGACAAAATCTATGTGGTTTTAAAAAAGGCCGCAGCGACAGCTTGAGCATGAAGCGCCCCGTTAGACCTGAGAACCGGGGCGCCTTGTCATAAGGAAAATAATTTGACATCACAGCATGACAAATTCGACCCTCGCACGTCTGCCGTGCGCCCCGTTGCATTAGGCGACGTATCGTCGGGCAACACGCCGCGCGCGGCGCAGATCGATGAAACAAACCGTGCGGTAGATGCAGCCAACGAACACATTGCAAGCACCGTGCAGAATGTGTTGTCGACGAGTGATATGCAGGACCCCGGTAACCTGATGGAGACCATCAAGAGCTTGATGAGCGGTCTCTCGCCAGATGAGGCCGCCGCGTTGCGCAGCGTCATGCTCGAGGGTGATCCGGCGTTGTGGCATACACGCGCTTCGCGTCATCCGGATAACGAGTTGTCGCGTAACTGGCGCACGGGTGGATATCCGTATCGGAACCTGATGTCGCGGCGCGGATATGAAAAGCAAAAGTACGCGTTGCAAGTGGAATTGCTGAAATTGCAGGCGTGGGTTCGGGAGACCGGCGAACGACTGGTGATCGTATTCGAAGGACGCGATGCGGCCGGCAAGGGCGGCGCCATCAAACGGTTCATGGAACACATGAACCCCCGCGGCGCTCGCGTTGTCGCGCTTGAGAAGCCGTCAGAATCCGAGCGCGGCCAATGGTATTTTCAGCGCTACGTGCAGCACTTGCCGACGTCGGGTGAAATCGTTCTGTTCGATCGCTCCTGGTACAACCGCGCTGGCGTGGAGCGCGTAATGGGCTTTTGCTCGGACAACGAATATACCGACTTCATGCAACAGGTTCCCGAGTTTGAACGGCAACTCGTTCGAAGTGGAATACACGTGGTGAAGTTCTGGTTCTCCGTAAGTCGCGAAGAGCAGCGCCGACGTTTCAAAGAACGCGAGATTCATCCGCTCAAGCAATGGAAACTGAGTCCGGTCGATTTGGCATCGCTTGATAAATGGGATGAGTACACACAAGCCAAGGAAGCGATGTTTGCGCAGACGGACACGGCGGATTGCCCTTGGGCAGTGGTCTTGTCAGATTGCAAGAAGCGCGCGCGGCTTAATGCCATGCGCCATATTCTGCATAAATTGCCGTACACGAATCGGGATATACGGGCAATTGGGACGGTCGATCCGTTGATTGTCGGGCGTGCGCTGTAAAAGGTAACTGCAAGGGGATGACAGCGGGTGTAAGCGCAATAAGCGCTTACACCCGTTTTTCGTTCTGACGGCTCGCGCCAACCGCAATCTCGCGAGCCCGGTATTCCCCATACAGGTAGCGCAAGTACTACCCTAACTCACTGTTTTATATCGGTTTTTTCTTGGGCAATAGCGCAATGCCTGATTCTGCGTGGCATAATCATCAAACCAAAAAACATACCCCGCAGCTACAACCGTTCAAAAAGACCATGGCCCAGACTCTCTACGACAAGTTGTGGAATTCGCATGTGATTCACACCGAGGACGACGGCACGTCCATTCTTTATATCGATCGTCATTTGTTGCATGAAGTGACCAGCCCGCAAGCGTTCGAGGGCCTGAAGCTGGCCGAACGGCCGGTCTGGCGCATTAGCGCGAACCTTGCGGTGTCGGACCATAACGTGCCAACAACTGATCGTTCGCACGGTATTGCCGATCCGATCTCGAAGCTGCAAGTCGATACGCTCGATGACAACTGCGACGCCTACGGCATTACGCAGTTCAAGATGAACGACTTGCGCCAGGGCATTGTGCATATCATCGGGCCGGAGCAGGGCGCGACGCTGCCGGGCATGACCATCGTCTGCGGCGATTCGCACACGTCCACGCACGGCGCGTTCGGCGCGCTGGCGCATGGCATTGGTACGTCGGAAGTGGAGCACGTGCTCGCCACCCAAACGCTGCTGCAAAAGAAGAGCAAGAACATGCTCGTCAGGGTCGAAGGACCGCTGCCGCGCGGCTGCACGGCTAAAGACATCGTGCTGGCGATTATCGGCAAGATCGGGACGGCTGGCGGCAATGGCTACGCCATCGAATTCGGCGGCTCGACCATCCGTTCGCTTTCCATGGAAGGGCGTATGACGGTCTGCAACATGGCCATCGAAGCGGGTGCGCGAGCCGGTATGGTTGCCGTCGATGAAACCACGATCAATTACCTGAAGGATCGCCCGTTCTCGCCGCAGGGCGTGGAATTCGAGCAGGCCGCGACCTACTGGCGCGGTTTCACGTCCGACGCCGGCGCGAAATTCGATCGCGTGGTGGAACTGAATGCTGCTGAAATCGTGCCGCAAGTGACGTGGGGCACGTCGCCGGAAATGGTGGTGTCAATCGACGGCCGGGTGCCCGATCCAGAACGCGAAAAGGATCCGGTCAAGCGCGATGCAATCGAACGCGCGTTGAAGTACATGGCGCTCGAACCAAACACGCCAATGCAGTCCATCAAGCCGGACAAGATTTTTATCGGTTCGTGCACGAATGCGCGGATCGAGGACTTGCGTGCAGCGGCTTATGTGGTGAAGACGCTCGGCCGCCGCGTCGCGTCGAATATCCGTCTGGCGATGGTCGTGCCGGGCTCAGGCCTCGTCAAGGCGCAAGCCGAGCGCGAAGGGCTGGACAAGGTGTTTATCGACGCCGGTTTCCAGTGGCGCGAACCCGGCTGCTCGATGTGCCTCGCCATGAACGCCGACCGGCTTGATCCGGGCGAACGTTGTGCATCGACTTCGAACCGGAATTTCGAAGGGCGGCAGGGCGCGGGCGGACGCACGCATCTGGTCAGTCCTGCGATGGCGGCGGCAGCGGCCATCGAAGGTCATTTCGTCGATATCCGCGAGCTCGCATGAAACGCATCGCAAGTTTGCTGGTGTTGATGGGCGTCGTCCTTGGCGCTGCGGGCTGTAACACCGTCCACGGCTTTGGCGAGGACGTACGCGCCACCGGCAGCGCAATCAGCAACGCGGTCAAATAAACCAAACCGGTTACGGATCATGGAAAAATTCACTGTACATAGCGGGCTCGTGGCGCCGCTGGATCGTGCAAACGTCGATACCGACGCGATCATCCCGAAGCAGTTTTTGAAGTCCATCAAGCGCACGGGTTTCGGCCCGAATGCATTCGATGAATGGCGTTATCTGGATGTCGGCGAGCCCGGCCAGGACAATTCGAAGCGTCCGCTGAACCCCGATTTCGTGCTGAATCAGGCGCGCTACAAGGGTGCGTCCATTTTGCTGACGCGCGAGAATTTCGGTTGTGGCAGTTCGCGCGAACACGCGCCGTGGGCGTTGGACCAGTACGGTTTCCGCGCGATCATCGCACCGAGTTTTGCGGATATTTTCTTCAACAACTGTTTCAAGAATGGTTTGTTGCCGATCGTGTTGACGGAAAGCCAGGTCGACAAGCTGTTCAACGAAACCTACGCGTTCAACGGCTTCACGCTGACGGTGGATCTCGAGCGCCAGGTTGTGTTGACGGGCAACGGCACGGAGTATCCGTTCGAAGTGCCGGGTTTCCGTAAGTTCTGCCTGCTGAATGGTTTCGACGACATCGCGCTTACGCTGCGTCACGCCGACAAGATCAAGCAATTCGAAAACGAGCGCCTCGTGAAGCAACCGTGGCTTAACAATCGTCTCGTGCGCTAAGAACGAACCAACAAAGACAAGGAAACACCATGAAGATTGCAGTGCTGCCCGGCGATGGCATCGGTCCGGAAATCATCAAGGAAGCCGTCAAGGTCCTGAACGCGCTCGGCGAGAAGTTCGAGATCGAAGAGGCGCCGGTCGGCGGCGCGGGTTACGAGGCAAGCGGCCATCCGCTGCCGGACGCAACGCTCGCGTTGGCGAAGGCATCGGATGCCATTTTGTTCGGTGCCGTCGGCGACTGGAAGTATGATTCGCTCGAGCGCGCGCTGCGTCCGGAGCAGGCCATTCTGGGCCTGCGCAAGCATCTGCAGCTGTTCGCGAATTTCCGTCCGGCGATTTGTTATCCGCAATTGACGGCGGCTTCCTCGCTGAAGCCGGAGATCGTGGCTGGGCTGGATATCCTGATCATCCGCGAACTGAATGGCGATATCTATTTCGGCCAGCCGCGCGGCGTGCGTTCATCGCCAGATGGCTTGTTCGAAGGCGCGAAGGAAGGCTTCGACACGATGCGTTATTCCGAGCCCGAAGTGCGCCGGATCGCGCACGTGGCGTTTCAGGCTGCGCAAAAGCGCGCGAAGAAACTGACGAGCGTCGACAAGGCCAATGTGCTGGAAACGTCGCAATTGTGGCGCGACGTGATGATCGATGTATCGAAGGAATATGCAGATGTCGAGTTGTCGCACATGTACGTGGACAACGCGGCCATGCAATTGGTGAAGGCGCCGAAAGCGTTCGATGTGGTCGTCACGGGCAACATGTTCGGCGACATTCTCTCGGACGAAGCGGCCATGTTGACGGGTTCTATCGGCATGTTGCCTTCGGCTTCGCTCGATAAAAACAACAAGGGCCTGTACGAGCCGTCGCATGGTTCGGCGCCGGATATTGCCGGCAAGGGCGTGGCGAATCCGCTGGCAACCATCCTTTCGGCCGCAATGATGCTGCGCTATTCGCTCGGCAAGACAGAGCAGGCGGATCGGATCGAAACGGCGGTGAAAAAGGTGCTCGCGCAAGGTTTCCGCACCGGCGATATCGCTACACAAGATGGCCGTACGGTCGGCACGAAGGAAATGGGCGAGGCAGTGCTCGCGGCGCTCTAATTTTTTAAATCGGCACGGATCTTTTCCACCACATGCATTAGCGAAAAATTCTGGTGGAAAAGCGTCCCGCGATCGACGCGTTATCAAGATACCGTCGATTGCGAAATTTCACCTCGATTCGTCGCTTTTGGCGCATGAACCACGTAGAAACAGCGTGTTTCGCTCGCGCCAGGGGACGAATATGCGGGTTATCGTGTAGACTCTTTTGTTATGGCGAAGATCTCCAAAATCTCTCAGGACTCGATTTCATGCGGCGGCATTGAAAACGCCCGCACGATTCGTCTCGCCATTACGCGTTTGAGCACCGTCACGTGCCTCAAAAGCATTACGAAAACCATTTCCCTCAAAACGATCACGTTGCGCTGATCGCCTGTCGTGCCCGCCCATCTTCCCCGCGCGGTCACGCCGGCGGAGGGCCGGACAAGCGGGGAAGTGTCCAAAATAAAGGTTAGTCATGAACGTAGGTCTCGTTGGTTGGCGCGGCATGGTCGGCAGCGTCCTGATGCAGCGCATGCAGCAGGAAGGCGATTTCGACCTGATCGAACCGGTGTTTTTCAGCACCAGCAATGCGGGCGGCAATGCGCCGTCGTTCGCGAAAAACGAGACGAAACTCAAAGATGCGACAAGCATTGACGACCTGAAAAAGTGCGACGCGATCATTACGTGCCAAGGCGGCGACTACACGAACGACGTGTATCCGAAACTGCGCGCGGCCGGCTGGAAGGGTTACTGGATCGACGCTGCTTCGTCGCTGCGCATGAAGGACGATGCGGTCATCATTCTCGATCCGGTAAACCTGAATGTGATCAAGGATTCGCTTGTGAAGGGCGGGCGGAATTTTATCGGCGGGAACTGCACGGTCAGTTTGATGCTGATGGCGCTCGGCGGCCTGTTCAACCACAAGCTGGTCGAATGGACGACCGCCATGACGTATCAGGCGGCTTCCGGCGCGGGCGCGCAGAACATGCGCGAACTGCTGCAGCAAATGGGCGTGCTGTACGGCGCGGCCAAGGAAGACCTGGCTGACCCGTCCTCGGCCATTCTGGATATCGACAAGCGGGTTCAGGCGGCCATGTCGAGCGATCGCATGCCTGTTGACAACTTCGGCGTGCCGCTTGCCGGCTCGCTGATTCCGTGGATCGATAAAGACCTCGGCAACGGCATGTCGAAGGAAGAATGGAAGGGCGGCGCGGAAACCAACAAGATTCTCGGACTCCCCGCCATGGGCGAGCCGGGTTCGGTTCCTGTTGACGGACTATGCGTGCGTATCGGCGCAATGCGCTGCCACTCGCAGGCGCTGACCATCAAGCTCAAGAAAGACGTGCCGTTGGACGAGGTGCACGGCATCTTGGCGTCGGCGAACGACTGGGTGAAGGTCGTGCCGAACGAACGCGAAGCATCGATGCGCGATTTGTCGCCAGCAGTCGTTACGGGTTCGTTGACGGTGCCGGTCGGCCGTCTGCGCAAGCTTGCGATGGGCGGCGAATATCTGTCGGCGTTCACGGTCGGCGACCAGTTGCTGTGGGGCGCGGCCGAACCGCTGCGCCGCATGCTTCGCATCCTGCTGGACAAGTAAAGTAAACTACGCGCCACGACGCGCGGCAGTCCGATTGAAGCGTCGCGCTTGCGCGGCGCTTTTTCGTTGTGCGGCGAGGTTTGTCGTAGTGTCCTGTTCTTCCGTTTTCGTCCACTCGCCTGGAGTATCAATGATCGTTCGTCCGAGTCGGCCACTTCATTCGCAGCCCCGCCACTTCAATCGTGCGCGGCGTGCGGCGCTGATCGCAGCGAGCGCCGCGAGTGTGCTGCTCGGGACGGTGTTTTCGCTAGACGCGGCGGCTCAGGCGAGCGCTGCATCCGCGCCCGTGGCCACGTCCGATGCAACCGCGGTGACGCAATACAGCGTGAAGCCCGGGCAGTCCCTCAGCGATATTGCCACGCAGATCACTGGATCGACTGATCGCGCCACGCGCGAAAAGATGGCCCGTGCGTTATTCGATGCCAATCCGAACGCGTTCATGGGTCACGATCCAAGCCGGCTGAAGCTGGGATCGGTCTTGAACGTGCCGCAGGTTGACGAGGCGGCGAGCGCGTCGGCGGCGTCAGTGGCGTCTGCGCCGGCCGCGCCTGCTGTTGTTGCTTCATCGCCTGCAACTGCAACTGCAACCGCAGCGCCGGTGGTCGCAGCGAGCGTTCCGGAGACGACCGCCGCGTCCGCCGAGGTGGCGTCCGGTGCCACGGGCCCGGCGTCCGGCGCCGAGGTAAGCGGTGCGGTGACGACGAGCACGGCAAGCGGCGCGGCGGCCAGTTCAGAAGCCAGTCCTGCTTCGAGCGCGAGCGAAACTGCGCCGGTAGCGGCGCCGGTGCCCGCGTCCGCGCCTGTTGCAGCGGCTGTGACACCTGCTTCAACGGTGAGCGCCGCGCCGACGTCCGGAAACGGACCGATTGGCTGGATCATCGGCGTGATCGTGGCCATCGGCTTGCTTTTGATCGCGATGAAAGCCGGCAAGCACCGCCGCACCGCTGCAGCGATCGAAGATGATCCGATAACGCCGGAGCAGCCGGTTGTGCCGCCAGCGCCAGAGGTGACACATACCCCGGCACACGACGCGCATTCTCATCCGGCAACCGGCGCCGCCGACCTTGAAGGCGTTGCTGTACAGCGCGGGCAGGGTGAGTTGAACGCGGTCGCGGCGAGCATGGAAAACTACGATGCCGCCCAATCCTTCGATACCCCTACGGAAGACACGCCGCTTACGCCAGCCGAAGCCCACCCGGACGTGGATAACGACGATGCCGCTCGCGTAACACTGAGCGCACCAGTTGCGCCGCCCGAACCTGAAACCAGACGCGCGCCTTTCATGCCGGATGCGCCGGCGGCGCTTCATCGCGATTTCACGCCGCCGCGGCCGGGTGCGGTGGAAGCGGCGCTGGCAGCCGAGCGCGCCGCCACGGAGCGCGCCGCGGCGCTCGAGCAAGCGACGCGGGAGGCCATCGAGCGGGAAGCCGCGGTACGTGAACTGGAGGCGAAAGAGGCGGCGGCGCGGGAGACGGCGGAACGCGAGGCGCAACAGCGTGAAGCCGAGAGACTAGCGGCGGAGGCACGTGAAGCTGAGGCGCGTGAGGCGGCTACGCGTGAAGCTGCAGCGCGAGAAGCGGAAATACGTGAGGCCGAAGCACGGGAAACAGCACTACGTGAAGCCGAAGCTCAGGCAGCCGCTGCGCGCGCGGCGTCCGAGCGGGAAGCCGAGGCGCATGCGGCCCCGCCGGCCGACCACGCAAACGCTCCGGACGACGATGCCTACGACGACGAACCATCTTCCCCTACGTCGCGTCTGCCGCAGCCCAAATTCCCCCAGGAAGCAATCGAGGCCTTGAGCGCGCTCGATTTCGGCTTGCCGCCGCGTCGAGAAGCTTCTTTTGAAGTTGACCAGTCGCCGACAACGCCCGAAAGCCCTGAAGCTCATTTGCCCGATCAACAACCTGAACTCGTTCCCGCAGCGATTACCCCGCAGCCCATCGCGGACCCGGCTGTATTCGATCACCAGAACGAGCAGCATCGGCATCCTGATGCCCTGTCCGAGTCGCCGGCGGCGTCTGTCGCTCAGCAAATCGAAACGGGCACGGCGGGCGCGGCGTCGGTGGCGGGTTTGGGTGCGTCCCGCTTCGGTCCGTTGAGCCTCGACTTCGACTACGACTCGCCATCGAGCCAGACCGAGCCACTGCCCGCGTTCACGCCGGAACAGATTGCGACCATCGCGCGCAACAAGCTGGAACTGGCGGTCGAATACATCGAGCTTGGTGATTTGTCCGGCGCGCGCACGCTGCTGCAGGAAGTCATCGAATCAAACGATCCAGCCACGCGACAACCCGCCGCCACGTTGTTATCCACGCTGGCGCCGCTTTCCTGATATGGCTTTGAAGCGCATTGCACTTGGTATCCAGTACGACGGTTCGGCGTTCAGCGGTTGGCAGACACAATTGGACGTTGCGACCGTGCAGGACGTGCTTGAACGCGCGCTCGGCAAGTTCACGCAAACGCGCGTGCAGACGGTCGTCGCGGGGCGCACCGACACGGGCGTGCATGCGCTTGGCCAGGTCGTTCATTTCGATACCGAACTCGAGCGCACCGACTTCGCATGGGTTCGCGGCACGAACGCCTTCCTCCCGCAAAGCGTCGCGGTCCAGTGGGCGCGTCCGATGCCGGACGATTTCCACGCGCGTTTCGGCGCCTACGAGCGCACCTATTACTACGCGCTGTACGTCCACCCGGTGCGCTCGCCAATGACGACCGGCCATGCCGGCTGGTGCTACGCGGCGCTCGATGCCAACGCGATGCGCGAAGCGGCCGCGCTGATCATCGGCAAGCATGATTTCACGGCGTTCCGGTCTTCCGAATGCCAGGCGAAGACGCCGGTGAAATACCTGCATCAGATCGATATTGTCGAGCAGGGCGATTTCATTCACTTTCGCTTCCGCGCGAACGCGTTTTTGCATCACATGGTGCGCAACCTGATGGGCTGTTTCGTCGCGATCGGGCGTGGCAAGCATCCCCCTTCATGGATGCGGGAACTGCTCGAAGCGCGCGACCGCAAGCGCGCCGCGCCGACCTTCATGCCCGATGGCCTCTATTTGGCCGAGGTCGGCTATCCTGAGAACTTCGTTGTTCCCGCGCCGCGTCTGGGAAGCTATCCGTGGAGCGCAGTCTGGCAAGGAATTGAACGTGCAAAACACAGTGGATAACAACGATCTGCATAGAACGCGCATCAAACTGTGCGGTTTATCGAAGCCGGAAGACGTCGATGTCGCCGTCGATCTCGGCGCCGATGCCGTCGGTTTCGTGTTTTATCCGCCCAGCCCGCGCTCGGTTGGCGTCGGCCAGGCGATCGATCTGGCGGAACGCGTGCCGCCGCTGGTTTCGGCCGTGGGTCTGTTCGTCAACGCGACGCCGGAATGGATTCGCGAGGTGACATCGAACGTGAGGTTGTCGCTTTTGCAGTTTCATGGCGACGAAACCCCGGCTCAATGCGCTGCACTCGCCGAAGTCGCGGGTTTGCCGTGGTGGCGCGCCGTTCGGGTAGGGCCCGATGCCAATGCACGCGATTTGGTAGAATCATCTCTCAATTATTCAGCAGCCAGCGGTTTGCTCCTCGACGCTTATGTCGATGGCTACGGTGGCGGTGGAAAGGTATTCGATTGGTCACTTATCCCAACAGATCTCGGGCATCGGGCCGTTTTGAGTGGTGGGTTGAACGCGCAAAACGTCCATGACGCCATCCGGCTCGTCCGGCCCTACGCAGTCGATGTCTCAAGCGGCATCGAAATAGCGGGGGTCAAGGGCGTGAAAGACCACGCCCGAATGGCGGCGTTCGTACGCGCGGTGCGCGAAGCGGATGCCGGATGATCAACGTGGGCAAGCGCAACGCTTCCACGTACCGAGAGAGTGACACACATGTACAACTTACCTGACAATCGCGGCCATTTCGGCCCTTATGGCGGCACGTTCGTCTCCGAAACGCTAATCCACGCGCTCGATGAACTTCGCGATGCATACGAAGAATCCAGCAAGGATCCGGCGTTTATCGCGGAATACGAGTACGAGCTGAAGCATTACGTTGGCCGTCCTTCGCCGATTTATCACGCCAAGCGCTGGAGCGAAATGCTCGGCGGCGCGCAGATTTATCTGAAGCGCGAGGACCTGAACCATACCGGCGCGCACAAGGTTAATAACGTGATTGGCCAGGCGTTGCTCGCGCGCAAGATGGGCAAGCCGCGCGTGATCGCGGAAACCGGCGCGGGACAGCACGGCGTGGCGACTGCGACCATCGCGGCGCGCTTCGGCATGGAATGCGTCGTGTATATGGGTTCGGAAGATGTGCGGCGTCAGGCGGCGAATGTTTATCGGATGAAGTTGCTCGGCGCGACGGTCGTGCCCGTCGAATCCGGTTCGAAGACGCTGAAAGACGCGTTGAACGAAGCCATGCGCGACTGGGTAACCAACGTTGAGAATACGTTCTACATCATTGGCACGGTGGCGGGTCCGCATCCTTATCCCATGATGGTTCGCGACTTCCAGCGGGTTATCGGCGACGAATGCAAGGTTCAGATGCCCGAAATGACCGGCCGCCAGCCCGATGCGGTCATCGCGTGCGTTGGCGGCGGATCGAATGCGATGGGTATCTTTTATCCGTATATCGACAATAAAGATGTCCGGCTGATCGGCGTGGAAGCTGCCGGCGACGGCATGGATACAGGCCGTCACGCCGCGTCGCTGATGGGCGGAAGTCCGGGCGTCTTGCACGGCAACCGCACGTATCTCCTTCAGGACGAGAACGGCCAGATCATCGAGACGCATTCGGTTTCGGCGGGGCTGGATTATCCTGGCGTCGGTCCGGAACACGCGTGGTTGAAGGACGCGGGCCGTGCCGAGTACGTGGGCATCACCGACGAAGAAGCGCTGAAGGGTTTCCACGATTGCTGCCGGATCGAAGGGATCATTCCCGCGCTCGAGTCGAGCCACGCGCTCGCATATGCCGCGAAGCTCGCGCCCACGCTGCCGAAAGACAAGCTGTTGCTCGTCAATCTGTCTGGTCGTGGCGACAAGGACATGCATACGGTCGCCGAGCGCACCGGCATCACGTTCTGAGCCCACAGCCCATGCGCGATGAAATCGTCAATGCAGGACCGGACGCCACCGGGCGTGGCATCCACTTGCATCACCGCGATTTCCTGACCGATGCAGCGAACCTGCCGGACGGCTCGATCGACCTGATCGTGGCCGATCCGCCGTACGGTCTTGGGAAGGACTACGGCAACGATTCGGACATGCGTTCCGGCGATGCCTTTCTCGACTGGACATACGGCTGGCTGGAGCTTGCAATCCCGAAGCTCAAGCCAAGCGGTTCGCTCTACATTTTCTGCACGTGGCAATATGCGCCCGAGATCTTCGTGTTCCTCAAGCGCCGTCTCACCATGGTCAACGAGATCGTGTGGGATCGGCGGGTGCCGAGCATGGGTGGAACGGTGCGCAGATTTACGTCGGTGCACGACAACATCGGTTATTTCGCGGTATCGAAGGATTATTTCTTCGATCTCGATCCCATCCGCATTCCCTACGATGCAGTGACGAAGAAGGCGCGTTCGCGCAAATTGTTCGAAGGCAGCAAGTGGCTTGAGCTTGGATACAACCCGAAAGACGTCTGGTCGGTGTCGAGGCTGCACAGGCAGCACGCGGAGCGCGTGGATCATCCGACGCAAAAGCCGCTCGAAATCATCGAACGGATGGTGCTTGCGAGTTGTCCGCGTGGCGGGCGGGTGCTCGATCCATTCATGGGCAGCGGCACCACCGCGGTTGCATGCGCGCGTCATGGGCGTGAGTTTGTCGGGTACGAAATCAACGCCGATTACCACGCGATCGCTCAGGCGCGGGTTGCCGAAACATCGTTGGCAGTCGTGCCTGTCGAAAGGCCCGTGGCCATAGCCGAAGATGCTTCCATCGATCAAGCTTGAACCTTGCCTGACTCGCTGCCAAAACACGCTAAATCGCGCCGATAACGCGCAAAAGAGAACATCATGTCCCGTATCCAAAGTACATTTGCGGCACTTGCCGAGCAAGGCAAAAAAGGTTTGATCCCGTTCATTACGGCCGGCGATCCGAATCCGGAGCAGACCGTTGAATTCATGCACGCGCTTGCCAAGGGCGGCGCGGATGTCATCGAGCTGGGCGTACCGTTTTCCGACCCCATGGCCGACGGTCCCGTGATCCAGCGTTCGTCGGAGCGTGCTCTGGCGCGCGGCGTATCGTTGAAACACGTTCTCGCCGATGTAAAACGCTTCCGCGAAACGAACACAAAAACGCCGGTTGTCCTGATGGGCTACGCCAATCCAATCGAGCGCATGGGTACCGAAGCCTTCGCAAAAGCGGCAAAGGAAGCCGGCGTGGACGGCATTCTGGTCGTGGATTATCCGCCGGAAGAATCGGTGGAATTCAGTCAGTCGATGCTCGCCGCCGGCATCGATCCGATCTTCCTGCTCGCACCTACATCGACCGATGAACGCATTGCCGCCGTGGGCAAAGTCGCGAGCGGATATGTGTATTACGTGTCGCTGAAAGGCGTGACCGGTTCGGCAAATCTGGACGTGGCGAGTATCGCGAGTAAAATCCCGGCCATCAAGAAGCATGTGGCGTTGCCGGTGGGCGTCGGTTTTGGGATTCGCGACGCGGCGTCGGCAAGGCTGGTGGCGGATGTGTCGGATGCGGTTGTGATCGGCAGCCGTCTTGTGCAATTGCTGGAAGAAGCGTCGCCGGACACGGCGGCTGAGAAGCTGACGAGTTTTATCGCTGAAATCCGTTCGGCGCTGGATTCTGCAAAATAACCCGGTTTGGCGGCCCGAATAAGAAGAAAGGCCGCAAAACACGCGAAAAATGAAGGAAACACGATGAGCTGGCTCGACAAACTGTTACCGCCGAAGATCAAGCAAACCGATCCGAAAAGCCGCAAGGGCATTCCGGAAGGGCTGTGGATCAAGTGCCCGGCATGCGAAGCGGTGTTGTACCGCAACGACGTCGAGGCAAACCTGCATGTTTGCCCGAAGTGCAGTCACCACATGCGGATCGGCGCTCGCGAACGGCTTGATGGCCTGCTCGATCCAGAAGGCCGCTACGAGATCGGCCAGGAAGTGCTTCCCGTCGATGCCCTTAAATTCAAGGACAGCCGCAAATATCCGGACCGCCTGAAAGAGGCAATGGAAGATACCGACGAAACCGACGCCATGGTCGTCATGGGTGGCGCGATCCACACCATTCCGGTCACGACCGCGTGCTTCGAGTTTTCGTTCATGGGCGGCTCGATGGGTTCGGTTGTCGGCGAACGTTTTGCACGCGGTGCGCGCAACGCGCTCGAACAGCGCACGCCGTTCATCTGCTTCACGGCATCGGGCGGCGCGCGGATGCAGGAAAGCCTGCTTTCGCTGATGCAGATGGCGAAGACCACGGCCATGCTGACCAAGCTTGCCGAAGCCAAGCTTCCCTTCATCTCCGTGCTCACCGATCCGACCATGGGCGGGGTGTCGGCCAGTTTCGCCTTTCTCGGCGACGTGGTGATCGCGGAACCGAAGGCGTTGATCGGCTTTGCAGGACCGCGCGTGATCGAGCAGACCGTGCGCGAAAAACTGCCGGAAGGCTTTCAGCGCTCGGAGTTCTTGATGCAGAAAGGCGCCATTGACATGATCGTGGACCGCCGGAAAATGCGCGAAGAGATCGCGCGCCTGATCGCATTGCTGACGCTGCAACCGGCGGATTCGGTCGCTTGAAGTCGTAGCGCATTGATTTAATGCGCCTTCCAAGCAGCGATTGCCCGGAAGGTGTCAAATGATGACGGCCCAGGCGCCGCGCGCGAACCCGCCGAGGTTCGCGCGCGGCGTTTTCGTTTTGGCGTTTCCCCTCAAGCACTCTTTCATGACGACTTCTTCGTTTAGCTTTCCTACCCTCGACGCTTGGCTCGCGCACCTGGAATCGGCGCATCCGGTCGGTATCGATATGGGTTTGACGCGCATCAGCCAGGTCCGCAACGCGCTTGGCCTCGAATTTTCGTGTCCCGTCATCACCGTGGGCGGGACGAACGGCAAGGGCTCGACGTGCGCGATCATCGAAACCATCCTGCTGCGCGCGGGGTATCGCGTGGGATGTCATACGTCGCCGCATTTGCTGGCGTTCAACGAACGCGCGCGGCTCAATGGTGTGGACGCCACGGATTCCCAGCTGCTCGAACACTTCGAAGCCGTTGAAAAGGCGCGTGCGAGCTTGCCGGAGCCGGTGTCGCTAACGTACTTCGAATTCACGACGCTCGCGATCATGCGGCTGTTTGCATCGAGTGGACTGGACGCCGTGATCCTCGAAGTTGGACTCGGCGGGCGGCTGGACGCGGTGAATATCATCGACGCGGATTGCGCGATCGTGACGAGTATCGATCTGGACCACACGGACTATCTCGGCGACACACGCGAGAAAATCGGCTTCGAAAAAGCCGGCATTTTCCGCCCGGATACGCCGGCGATCTGCGGTGATCCCTCGCCGCCACAGTCGCTGATCGATCACGCGGAGGCCATCGGCGCGGACTTGTGGCTGGTCGGCCGCGACTTTCGCTACGAAGCGCAGGGCGGCAACGAGCGACAGCAGTGGAGCTATATCGGCCGGACGCAGCGGCGTTCCGCGCTGGCTTATCCGGCATTGCGCGGCGCCAATCAGCTGATCAATACGTCGGCGGCGCTCGCCGCGCTGGAATCGTTGCGCGACCGGATTCCGGTTTCCGCGCAGGATATTCGTCTCGGATTGGCAAACGTCGAGTTGCCCGGACGCTTTCAAGTGGTCCCGGGCAAGCCCCAGGTGATCCTCGATGTCGCCCACAACCCGCATGCCGCGGCCGTTCTGGCGCAAAATCTCGGCAACATGGGCTTTTTCCCGTACACGTATGCCGTCTTCGGCGCCATGTCCGACAAAGACATCGCGGGAGTCGTGAACCACCTGAAAGGTGAGATCGACCATTGGAACGTGACGGCGCTTCCCTTGCCGCGCGCAGCCTCGAGCGCCGTGCTCGAAAGCGTATTACGCGATGCCGGCGTCAACGACAGCGCCGACAGCAGCGTTACTCAATTCAACAATCCGGCCGACGCTTTTCAAGATGCGTTAAAGCGGGCGTCCGAAAATGATAGAATTTTGGTTTTCGGCAGTTTCCATACGGTCGCCGGCGTAATGGCGTACCGTAAATCGCAGCGTCATTGAACGGACGGCCGGCCAGCCTCTCGCACAAGCCAACCATGTCCTTTTTTTCGTTCGGCAAGAAAGACGACGCGCCTTCGGGTCGCGATGATTATTCCGACTCCTCGCGCGGCTCGCGTCAGACCGTCCGTACGGAACGCCGGACGCGCCGCAGCGACCGTCCCGAAGCTGACGCCATGATGCTGGACCCCACGCTGCCGGAGAAGCAGCGTGCGCGTCGCCGCCTGGTTGGCGCGCTGGCGCTGGTTGCGGCCGCTGTGATCGTCCTGCCGATGGTGCTGGATTCGCATCCGAAGCCCGTCACCGACGACATTTCCATCGATATCCCCACGCGCCCCGCAGCGCCATTGCCCAAGACTTCACATAGCGATACCGCCGCGGCCGGTCAGGCGGCCGATTCCGCTGCCGATACCCAAGCTGGCGTAGCCCCGGACAGTCCTGGTACCGGCACGGATAACGCGACGACCGCCGCCGCACCCGTGACAAAGCCGGCCACAAGGCCCGCTCAGCCCCAGCAGCAGGCAACGGCGGCCGCGCCGAAGCCCGTTACGCCGGCACCGGCCGCACAAACGCCCGCACAAACAACACCACAAGCCACGGCGCAAGCCGCAAGGCCGCCCGCTGATGCACCGGCGACCGCCGCTGCCGCTCAGAAAAACACGCCGGCATCCCCGGCTGGCAGCCGTTTCGTGATCCAGATCGGTACTTTCGATGAATACGCTGTCGCTCAAAATTGGGTCACCAAGTTGAAGGCGGCTGGAGTGCCCGCATATGTTGAACGTCGGAAGGAAGCTGACGGCTCCACTCGCGCGCTGTTGCGTGCGGGACCGTTCGCAGACCGGGCGGCTGCATCGGCGGCGCTGGGCAAGGTGCGCCAGGCCGGACTTGGCGGCGGCAACAACGCATCGGCGAACTAGCATTTGATGTTCACGAGTTTTGACTACGCGGTGATGGCCGTGATCGGCCTCTCCGCGCTGCGCGGAATGTGGCGTGGCTTGCTGGCCGAAGTGTTCGGCCTGATTGGCTGGATTGCGGCCTTGTTGATCGCGGGGCGTTTTGTCGGTCTGGTCGTGCCTTATATCCCCGCGAACTGGCCGGGCGGCGCGCTGACACAATGGCTGATCGCATTTTTGCTGATCGTGGCGGCTGTTCTGGTGGTATCGAGCGTGGCTGGCGCGTTGCTTTCGCGCGTGACCGAAGTGGTCGGGCTGCGCGGTATCGACCGGTCGCTTGGACTTTTGTTTGGCCTCGTGCGAGGCGCAATTCTGGTAGTGATCCTGGTCGCCCTGGCGGGCTTGACCGAACTGCCGCAACACGATTTCTGGCGTAACGCCTTGTTCCGGCCCGCGGCCGAACAAGGCGTGCGAGAACTGAAACCGCTGCTTCCCGATACGCTCGCCGCGTATGTGCGTACCACGCCGGATGGCTCGCAAGAACCGTCGAAGGCGCCCGCGCAATAACGATCAAGGCGCGCTACACGGGAATTGTGTGAAGGCTCGGCGCAACATCCACGCAGTTCAGGCGCGTTTTCCGGCGTTCTGCAACCGTTGCATCGATACGCCCTTTCGACCCGTTTCGACTCTTTGAAGGACCAATGCCATGTGCGGCATCGTAGGCGTAGTTTCCCAGACTCCCGTCAACCAGCTGATCTATGACAGCTTGCTGCTCCTGCAGCATCGCGGCCAGGACGCAGCCGGCATTGCGACGGCGAACGGCAACAACTTCCACATGCATAAGGCCAACGGCATGGTGCGCGACGTGTTCCGCACGCGCAACATGCGCAGCCTGCCGGGCAATGTCGGCATTGGCCAGGTGCGTTACCCGACGGCCGGATCGGCATCGAGTGAAGAAGAAGCCCAGCCGTTCTACGTGAACGCGCCGTTCGGCATCATCCTCGCTCACAACGGCAACCTGACCAACTGGCCGCAACTGAAGGAAGAAATGTTCCGGATCGATCGCCGGCACATCAACACCGCGTCCGATACCGAAGTCCTGCTCAACGTCTTCGCCCACGAATTGCAGTTGTCGAGCTCCGGCCTGCAACTCGATCCGGCCGCGCTCTTCAAGGCGGTCAGCGGCGTTCACAGGCGGGTGAAGGGTTCGTACGCGATCGTTTCGCTGATCGCCGGTTACGGGCTCGTTGCTTTCCGCGATCCGTTCGGCATTCGTCCGCTGGTCCTCGGCAAACAGGAAACGGCAACGGGCGTGGAATGGATGGTCGCGTCGGAATCCGTGGCGGTCGAAGGTATCGGCTTCGAGTTCGTGCGTGACGTGGAACCGGGCGAAGCGATTTTCATCGATAACGACGGCAACCTCCACAGCCAGCAATGCGCCGATAACCCCAGCCTCAACCCCTGCATCTTCGAACTCGTGTATCTGGCGCGTCCGGATTCGTGCCTCGACGGCGTGCCGGTCTACAACGCGCGTTTGCGCATGGGCGATTACCTCGCCGAGAAGATCAAGCGCGTGCTGCCGGGCGTCGAAATCGACGTGGTGATGCCGATTCCGGATTCGTCGCGTCCCGCCGCCATGCAAGTGGCCGCGAAGCTGGGCGTGGAGTATCGCGAAGGTTTCTTCAAGAATCGCTACGTTGGCCGTACGTTCATCATGCCGGGCCAGGCGGTGCGCAAGAAATCGGTACGCCAGAAACTCAACGCCATGGCGATCGAGTTCAAGGGCAAGAACGTGTTGATCGTGGACGATTCGATCGTTCGCGGAACCACTTCTCACGAAATCGTGCAGATGGCGCGCGATGCCGGCGCCGCGAAGGTGATTTTCGCGTCCGCTGCGCCGCCGGTGAAGTTCCCGAACGTGTATGGCATCGACATGCCCACGCGTGGCGAACTCGTCGCGCATGGCCGTTCGGACGATGAAGTCGCGCGCATGATCGGCGCGGATCATCTGGTGTATCAGGACGTGGCCGATCTGAAGCAGGCCATCCGCGATATCAACCCGGCGCTGAAGGAATTCGATGCGTCGTGTTTCGACGGCAATTACATCACCGGCGATATCAACGAGGCTTATCTCGACCGGCTGGAAACGGCGCGTCTCGCGCCATCGGCACAATCGGATCGCGACGCCGCAAGTGAAGCGATGGAAGGCGGCGTATCGCGTTCGCAGCTGCACTTGCAGTTGTCGGTTGAATGACGCGGTTGGCTGCAGCGCGTGAAAACGCGTGATAGGATTGGGCTTGCGTCGATTTGAGATCAGCTTGCGGACGCGGGTTTTGATGGCTTCATCAATCGAAACCCGAAACAGCTAAAGCGAACCGGTGGTGGTTTCGTTTCATCCGATTCCCTTCCCGGCGACGCTACAGGCTTTTCCGCACCAAGCCCGCTCATGCTGACGCAGAAGCGGGCTTTTTTGCGTCCCGGTTTGGATACCGCCGGGTCACCATGAATAAAAGAGATGGAAAGAATGGACGATACGAACATGGACGACAACCTCAACTTCGATACGCTCGCCGTGCGCGCGGGAACCTTGCGCAGCGACTTCAACGAGCATTCGGAGGCGATTTTCCTGACATCGAGTTTCGTGTTCGAGAGCGCCGCGCACGCTGCGGAGAGCTTCAAGAACGCCGAAGAGGCTTACACGTACTCGCGCTTCACGAATCCGACCGTCGCGATGTTCCAGAAGCGCCTGGCCGCGCTCGAAGGCGGCGAGGCGTGCATGGCGACGGCGTCCGGGATGGCTGCGATCATGTCGGTCGTGATGTGTTCCATGCAGCAGGGCGACCACCTGGTCAGCTCGAAGAGCCTGTTTGGATCGACGGTCGGCATGTTTTCGCAGATCTTCACCAAGTTCGGCATCACGACCACGTTCGTCGATCCGACCAATCTCGACGAATGGCGTGCCGCCGTGCGGCCCGAAACGAAGATGTTCTTCCTCGAAACGCCATCGAATCCGCTGACGGAAATCGCGGATATCGAGGCCATCGGCAAGATTTCGAAGGAAGTGGGCGCGCTGTTCGTTGTCGATAACTGTTTCTGCAGCCCGGCCTTGCAGCAGCCTTTGAAGCTCGGTGCGGACGTGGTGATGCATTCGGCCACCAAGTTCCTCGATGGACAGGGCCGTGTGCTGGGCGGCGCGCTGGTTGGATCGAAGCAATTCATCATGGAAAAGGTGTTCCCGTTCGTGCGCAGCGCCGGGCCGACCTTGTCCGCGTTCAACGCTTGGGTATTGCTGAAGGGAATGGAGACGCTTTCGTTGCGCGTGGAAAAGCAGTCAGCCAATGCGCTGGAGATTGCGCGCTGGCTGGAAACGCATCCTGCCATCGAGCGCGTGTTTTACCCTGGGCTCGAGTCGCATCCACAGTACGCAATCGCGAAGAAACAGCAGAAGGCCGGCGGGGCGATCGTGTCGTTCGAGTTGAAGGGCGCGACGCGTGAAGAGCAGCGGGCTAATGCGTGGCGTGTGATCGATTCAACGAAAATTTGCTCGATCACCGGCAATCTCGGCGATACACGCACGACGATCACGCATCCCTCGACAACCACGCACGGGCGTTTGACGCCGGAGGTGCGTGAGGCTGCGGGAATTCGGGAAGGCTTGATCCGGCTTGCGGTGGGGCTGGAGAACGCCGCGGATATCCGTGGGGATCTGGAACGCGGTCTGAACGGGCAATAACTCGACAGCGGGTCCAGGACTCGATCCCGGACCCGCCGTGGCAAAAAATCAGACGTCCAGCAATTCAACATCGAATACCAGCGTAGCGTTCGGCGGAATCACGCCGCCCGCGCCGCGCACGCCATAACCAAGTTGCGGCGGGATGGTCAGCTTGCGCTTGCCGCCGACCTTCATTCCCTGCACGCCTTCATCCCAGCCCTTGATGACCATGCCGCCGCCCAGCACGAAGGCGAACGGATCGTTGCGGTCATGGCTTGAATCGAACTTCTGTCCGTCGGTCAGCCAGCCCGTGTAATGCACGCTGACCGTCTTCCCGGCGACGGCATCCGCGCCTTCACCCACGACCAGGTCTTCATACTTGAGGCCCGAATCTGTCGTCACGATCGCCATGTTTCTCTCCTTGTGTACGCCGGCTGCTTCGCCGGCTGAAATCGAAACCGGTATTGTAGGGCTTTCGGGCGCATCGTTACACCGGAGGAAGCGTGCACGACGTTTGCTGCATCTTCAGGCCGTTATCTTGTAATTCATTTGCGTGAGGCTGACTTGCCCCGAATCGAGAGGCCGTCGGGTACTCTCCTATAATGGCCGGTCATCTCGAAAACCGGGCAAGGTCCTCGCATTTATCAACGCTCAAGGATTTCCAATCGTGACAACGTCTTTTTCCGGCACGGTCGAAACGGGGCGCGCTCCCCGTCCTGAAGCGCCGGTCGCGGGCACGGATGGCGTGCTCGTCCTGAATGCCGCGCAACGCTGCCTTTCCGCCGATACCGTCTTCATCCATCTGTTCGATCTCGACGCCCATGCGTTCGATGGCCTCGCACTCGTCGATACCCCTTTGCCCAAGCCGCTCATCGCGGTTTTGGCCGAAGCCGCCGATGCCGCGCTCGCCGCGGGCGGCGTCCGGCGCGCGCGGGTATCGATTGAGGAGGGCGGCGCGCGCGCTTACAACATCCTCGCGTTGCCCAATACCGACACGGTGACCCTGATCGTGTCGCCGTGCGGCCTGGATACCGCCGCGCAAACCCAGCAGAAGCAGACGGATGAACGCACCGCGCACCTGCGCGCCGAAGCGGCGTTGTTCATGCGCGATCATGTGCTGGGCGTCGTGTCGCACGATCTGCGCGGACCGCTGAATGCCATTCATAGCTGGGGCTATGTGCTCGAACGCAAGGTCGATACCACCGATGCCTCCGCCCAGCGCGCGTTGGGCGGCATACGCTCGGGCGTCGAGCAGCAGGTGAAGCTGATCGAGCAATCCATCGATACAACCCGCTCCGAGACCAAGACACTCGCGCTGAACCGCGTCCCGCTCGCCTTGCGTCCGCTCGTGGAGCACGCGGCCAGCGAAGCGCGCGCAAGCCTGGCGACGGCGCGCCACGTGACGCTGCAGGTGGAATCGGCGCTGGCTGAAGAGCAGATCATCGGCGATAACGAACGCCTGATCCAGGCACTCTGGCTGATGCTCGCGTTCGCCACCGAGAGTAGTTCAGCCGGATCGACGGTGATCACGCAGGCGCGCGTGGAGGACGGCGCGTTTGTCGCTGCTGTCAGCTTTACGGCATCGGTGAAAGCACTTGGCGATCCCGATTTGCCCCATGCGCTCGAAGCGTTCGCCCGCAAGCAGGCCACCTTGCCGCGTGAAGCGGCGCGCATTGCATGGGGATTGGCGCTCTGCAAGCGGGTGGCGGAAGCGCACGGCGGCACGTTCGAACACGACGACATAGCCGATGGCGCCAACGTCACGCTCAAACTTCGCGTGCCCTTGAGCAGCACCTGATTTAACTTTCGACCAGCTTGCGCCTCTATACTGGCGTTTTCTCTTGCGGAGCAAGTTGCTTTGAATCAGGTTGTCGCGCTAATTGGTGCCTTGCTGCTCGTCGCGCTGAACGGGTTTTTCGTCGCGGCCGAGTTTGGGCTGGTCAAGTTGCGCGCCACGCGCGTCCAGGCGATCGCGCGGTCGAACGGCCTGCCCGGACGCCTGCTTGCGAAAGTTCACGGCAAGCTCGACGCGTATTTGTCGGCTTGCCAGCTTGGGATCACGCTGGCGTCGCTCGGGCTCGGCTGGCTCGGCGAGCCCGCGTTCGCCGAACTGCTACATCCCCTTTTTGCGCTGGCGGGTATCGAATCGGCGAAGCTGATCGATGCTATCTCCCTGTTCTTCGCGTTCTCCTGTATTTCCTTTTTGCACATCGTGGTCGGCGAACTCGCGCCGAAATCCTGGGCGATCCGCCGTGCGGAACAGGTTGGCCTGTGGGTCGCCATGCCGCTCTACGGCTTCTATTGGGCAATGTACCCGTTCATCTGGGTGCTCAATTCGAGCGCGAATTTCGTGCTGCGCCTGTTTGGATTGAGCGCCGAACACGGTGGCGACGCCCACTATTCCACTGACGAACTCAAACTGATCCTGCGCGGCCGCCGTTTGACCGGGGCCTCGACTACGCCGGATACGCTCGGTTTCTCCACGTCGAACGCCGACTCGAGCTATAACGCCGACGAATGGAACACCATCGCGCATTCGCTCGATTTCAGCCGCATGACGGTGTCCGACCTGATGCGTCCGAGCCACGAGATGATCGGCCTGCGCAACGACTTGCCGATGCGCGACAACATGCAGGTGATCGCGCGGCATCGTTTCAGCCGCTATCCGCTTTTCGCCGATGCCAGCAACGAACGCGTCCTTGGCATGATCCATCTGAAAGACCTGCTGCTCGCACGCGATGGCGCCGGGCGCGGCCTGCTCCATGGCCTGACACGTCAGGACACGAAACAGGATACCCTCGAGCGGCATGTGCGCCCGGTTCAGTACGTAGCGGCAAACCTCTCGGCGCTCGAATTGTTCCGGCGTTTTCGCAAGGGCGCGCCACACTTCGCACTGGTCGGACGCAAAGGCGAAAAGCCGATGGGTTTTCTCACGCTCGACAACCTGCTGGGCGCGCTCGTCGGCCAGATTCACGACGAGTTCCGTCAAGGCGATGCCGATTGGTCACGCATGGACGACGGCACGCTGATGGGCAAGGGCAGTCTGCCGGTGGTGTCGCTGGAAAGGGCGCTGGGGATCGATATCGATGAAGGGCAGGCGGAATCGGTCGGCGGGCTCGTGATCAACGCGCTGGGCGATCTGCCAAGCGAAGGCCAGCGCGTGGGCTTCGATCGCTTCGATATTGTCGTGAAGAAGATGAACGGACCACGCATCGTGCTCGTGCGCGTGTATCCGCATGAAGAGGTCGCGGAGGAAGCGGACTGATTCGTCCGCTTCCTTCAGCGTTGCTCGATCAGGCCCGCGGCACGCCTTCTTCCATCAGCAATGCAACCGGCATTGAAGCCAAGGCATCGCGCATGAACAGGCGCTGACCGTCGGACTTGGGCGCGTTCGGGCTCAGCCAGTCGAACAACGCCCGCGATGCCAGCGCCTCCGGCAACACCACCGCCGTGTCGCCCCAATGGGCGGCATCGACCAGAGGAAGCCCGGTATCGTTTTCGGCGAGCAGGGCGTCCGCCAGGCGCGTTGAGATGACGATCACATACGCGCTTCCCACATGCCGTGCGAACGCAATCACGCTGTCCGCATGCGCGCCTTCCACTTTCAGCGGCACATACGATGCCTGCTCGAACAGCGACTGTGCATGCGCCCGCAATGCAAGCGCCCGGCGCACGATGCCAAGCTTCACGCGGCCATCCTTCCAGTTCTGCAATTGTTCCGATGGTGCCCCTTGCGCCTCGCCTTCAGCGAGCCACGCACGGCGCTGCTCGAAGTCGACGGGCCGGCGATTATCGGGATCGACGAGACTGAAATCCCATAGTTCGGTGCCCTGATAAAGGTCCGGCACGCCCGGCGATGTCAGCCGCAACAAGGTCTGCTGGAAACTGTTGATGGCGCCCGTCTTTGCAATGCGCGCGACGAACGCCGGCAACTCGCCGAGAAAACCGTCGCGTCGCTGGGGCGCGAGGATATCGAAGAGAAAATCGCGGCAGGCGTTTTCGTACGCTTCGTCCGGCGCGAACCAGCTCGTGCGCAACTTGGCTTCGCGCATTCCCTTCAACTGCCACGCGCTCACGCGTTCGGCGAGTTCCGTGACGCCGGCTTCATCGTCGGGGGAAAGCGTCGGCGGCCAGCAGCCAACCAGCGTTTGATACAGCATTGCTTCGGCGGCGGCGCCGGGCGCCCAGCTGTTTTCATCGGCGTTCAGGATGCGGCGATGCGGCGTGTTCAGCGTCGACCAGCTTTTGAGCGTTGCAGCCCATTCTTCGGGGATTTCGCTCAGCGCCGCGATCCGCGCACGCACATCTTCGCCGCGCTTGTGATCGTGCGTGGCGGTTGTGAGCATGGCGTTCGGAAAGCGTTCGGCGCGTTCCTGGCTGCCTTCGTGGAACTTCTCGACCGATAACGAAAACTCGCCCGGATCCGCGCCGACTTCGTTGCGCGAGATGAGCCGGCCGTATCGATAACACGCGGTATCTTCAACGGCCTTGGCCGCCACCGGTGAGGTCAGTTGCGAGAACAAGGTCTGCGCGTTGCGCCTGTGTGAACCGATGGAATTCGAGCCGTTGACGCTCGCCGGCGGGTTGTTGAACGCGCTGACCGGGCGCTCGCGTCCGTGGCGATCGAGCGGGCGTTCGCGCGGCGGCTTTTCTTCTACGGGTTCTTCGCCGCCCGGGCCGCCGAGCCATTGCGCGACCTGATCGAGAATGCCGTGATCCGCCGGCGCCAGTGCGGACTTCGCGCCTGCGTATGCCATCGAAAAGAAGCGTTCGTCTTCGGCGCTGCGTTGTCCGCTGACTGGATAGATCCGGTACACGGGGAAGTGCACGACGAGTTCAGCCGTCACCCGTTTCAGCGATGAAAACGTGAAGTCGCGCGTGGCGGGCAAGTCGCGCGCGATCCGATGCAACGCGCGCGCAACGCGGTCGAGTTCGGCGGAAAGATTCTCGGCCAGGATCTTGCGGCGCGCGGCTTCGGCTTCGACTTCGAACTCGGCGGGGCGTCCAGACAACTCCGCCCAGCTTTGCGCCAAGGGTTGTGCGCCGCGCGGATCGTGCAGCAGCGCGCCGACGTCGTTCATGAAATCGTAGCCGGTGGTGCCGTCGATCTGCCAGTCGTCGCGCACGGGCTCGCCACGCGCCAGGATCTTTTCGACGACGAAATACGTGCGGGCTTGTCTCAGGTTTTCAGGCCGCTGCTGCGCCAGGTCTTCGAGGCGATTGCGCAGCCGCTGGCAATATTCGCGCGGCTCGGCGAGGCCATCAACGTGATCGATACGCACGCCGTCTATCAAGCCTTCGGTGAAGAGCCGCAAGATCAGCGCGTGCGATGCCTCGAACACTTCCGGTCGCTCCACGCGCATGCCGCCGAGCGTGGAGACGTCGAAGAAACGGCGCCAGTTCACTTCATCCGCCGCCGTGCGCCACCACGCGAGACGGTAATGCTGACGTTCGAGCAAGCGATGCAAACGGTCGCGGCCGACCACGTTGTCGCCGGAATGAGCGCGCACGGCGGTATCGATGGCCTTCTTGCCTTCGTCCGATGCAGCGAATTCCTTGAGTGCCGCGCGCGCTTCGTCGGCGCGTGGCTGGTCGGCTGGTTGCGTCGAAAGGCCGGTGAAACGCTGTGCCATGTCCGGCGCGCTTTCCTGCAGGATCGACGCGTAGTCGAGCGGGCTGACCGGGAAGGTGTTGCTGTAGTACGTAACCTTGAATCGGCCGTCGGTAGGGTCGAAGGTCAGCTTGATCTTGTTGCCCTTCAGTTCCTCGCCGTACGCGGCGCCCAGGAACGGCGCGAGCACCTTGCCGCGCAGCGCGGGGTCGGGCGAATGCCAGTCGACATCGAAATAACGCGAATGCGCTGCGTGACGGCCCCATTCGAGGATGTCCATCCACCAGAGGTTTTCGGACCCGCCCACGCCCATGTGGTTCGGCACGATGTCGACGATCACGCCCATCTCATGTGCGCGCAATTTTTCGACAAGGCGTTTCAGGCCTTCTTCGCCGCCAAGTTCGGGGTTCACGCGGGTGTAGTCGACGGTGTCGTAACCGTGCGTGGAACCGCTCGTGGCGGTTGTGATCGGCGACAGATACGCGTGGCTGATCCCGAGCGACGCCATGTAGTCGACCTGGCGCGCGGCGTCGTCGAACGTGAAATCCTTGTGAAGCTGTAGGCGAAGCGTGGAGCGCGGGACGGTCATGGTGTTCAGTCAGTGGGTGATGCGTTATGCGCGGTGTCTTGCGCGGCCGCCTTCGGCTGGGCGGATTTTTGTCGGACCTGGTCGACGGCAAGCAGACGGTCGACGAACGAATCGTCATCGAACAGCTCGGATACGGGAACAGCCAACCGCCGGCGCCAATTTGGATGCTCGTCGATGGAACCGGGCAGGTTCGGCATCTCGGCGAGCGCGAGCAGGTCTTCCAACGGGTAAGTCACGAGCGGCGCGGGCGTGGATGCCACGAACGCGAGCGCTTCGTCGACCGGTGCCGTTTGCGGCGAGATATCGACTGCAATGCCAACATCCGGCGCGGCAACGCCGGCTTCCTGGAAAGCAGTCCACAGCAATTCGCGATCCTCGCCGCGTTCCGCCTGCGCCATTTCAACGGCGTTCTTACCATCTGCGCGAACGGCGGTCTGGCCGATTTTCGAGCGCCACACAATATCCTCGCCCGTCCACCAGCCGGTTACGGTCGGCAGATCGTGCGTGGTGGTCGTTGCGGCGACATCGTGATCCCAGTCGGCGGGCGCCTTGAAGCGGGGACCTTCTTCGGCGCGTTCGAACCACAGGACGCGAATGCCGAGCAGACCATGTTCTTGCAGCCGTTCGCGAAAACCCGGCGGTACGGTGCCGAGATCTTCGCCGATGACGATCGCCTTGTGACGCCATGATTCGAGCGCGATGAGGCGCAACAAATCTTCGAGAGGATACCGAAGATATGCGCCGTCCTTCGCGCTTTCGCCGTCGGGCACGAGCCACAAACGGCGCAATCCGAGAATGTGATCGATACGGATTCCGCCCGCAAGTGTGAACGCGGCCCGAAGCATATCGATAAACGCCGTGAAGCCCTGCGTTCGCATTGCGCGTGGGGAGAACGTGGTGAGTCCCCACGATTGCCCTTTCTGGTTGAACAGATCAGGCGGCGCGCCGACGGACACGCCTTGCAACATTTCATCGCGATACGACCAGGCGTGACTTCCCGCGCTGTCGCAACCCACGGCCAAATCCGCGATCAACCCGATGGCCATGCCGGAATCGCGCGCCACGTGCTGCGCATGCGACAAACCCTTCGCCGCGAGCCATTGCGCGAAGAGGAAGAATTCGACTTCATCTTTGTGTGCATCGGCGAATTCGGAGACGGCGTGGCTGCGCGGATCGTTGAGATCGTTCGACCAGTTGCGCCAGTGGCCTTCGCCCGATTCCTTCAACTGCACCGCTTGCAGCGCTTCAAAGCGCGCGTGATCTTCCAGCGCGCGTCCGCCTTGTTTGACGAACTTCGCGAAGTCCTTGTGCAGGGAGTCGTCGATGCGCGACTTGAAGTGGGCGAAGAGCGCGCGCAATACTGCCAGCTTTGCCGTCACCACGCGCGGCCAGTCGATGAGCTGGAGCGCTTCGAGCTCGGCGAATTCATCGGCGACATTGGCTGTCTTGATTGCGGCTTGCGCAGCTTCCGCGCCCATGACCGCCGCCGGATCGATATGCGCGATGTTCAAAAACAAGCGCGACGACGGCGAGTACGGGCTGAACTTGTTCGGCTCGGCGCTGAACATGGCATGCATCGGGCTGATTGCGACGGCGTGGCTGCCGCGTTGGGCGCTTTCGGCGGCCAGCGTGGCAAGGGCCGTGTAATCGCCGACACCGCCATCGCCCGTGCGCCGCAAGCCGTAAACCTGGGCGGCGACGCCCCACATCGGCGGGGCTTTCTTCGCGTTGGATTCGATCACGCGCCATGCGTCGTCGACGGTATAGCAGCGCGCCGGCGCCACGGCGAGCGTCGTGCGCTGCTCGTTGATCACGAGCGTGTGATAACCCGGCTCGGAGATCGGCGAAAGCAACGCGGTTTCGCCGCGTGGCGACGTGAATCGTCCGTCGATCACAGCGCCGCTTTCAAGCTCTATCCGATACCGCACGCCCGTTTTCACGGCGGCGACCGGCAGCGCGATCGCGCGGTCGATTTCAGCGGTCATCAGCGGCGGCAGCTTGCGGCCGGTCAACTCGGCGTCGAGCGTCGCGGTGCTTTGCTTGAGCTGCGCGGCGGTGCCGCAAGGCAAGCCGAGCCGGTCCAGCAGCACGGTCAGCGTTTCTTCAGGCACGCGTTGCATTTGCTTGTGCGCATCCTGCCATTCGACTTCGAAGCCGGCCTTGATGGCGAGCGCCTCGATGGGACTCGGCGGCGTGGGTGCGTGGCCGGACGTGCCCGGCGGTGTGGTGATCGTGCTCACGAGGTTTTCCCCGAAGCTTTGACGCGGCGGGCGTCATGATTGAACGCGGCATCGGCGAAATCGCCCGTCAGCCACGCGATAAAAGTCTCGGCGCCAAGCTCGCCCTTGTCCGCAGTATCGCGTGCGCGCGCCGGCGTTTCGAAGACGACCTTGCCCGGCGGATGGCCCGTAAGTTTGACGGGTTCGCGGCCGAGATTCAGCGCAACGGAATACGTGCTGCCGTCGCCGAGCCGCCAGTTCGCGACGACCGCCTTCTCGCCGATAACCTTGGCGCCCAGCGCCTTCGAATTCTTCAGGCGCGGCATCAGCAGCTTCGTGCGCACAGCCAGCGCCGAGCGGTAGAAGTGCAGCCAGTCGTTGTGGTCGGCGGCAAGCTTTGTTGCGTCGGGCGAGGACATCTTGAACGTATCGATATGGTTAGGATCCGGGATTTGCGCACGGCGTTTTTCATCGGTGAATGCGGTGAACTTCGCGAATTCCTTGCGGCGGCCTTCGCGCACGGCATCGGCGAGTTCGTCGTGGTAGTCCGTGAAGAACAGGAACGGCTGGGTTGAACCGTGCTGTTCTTCCATGAACAACATGGGGATTTGCGGCGATAAAAGCATCAAACCCGTTGCGGCGTAAAGCGCATCTTCTGACGTGAGCGTGCGCAGCCGGTCGCCCATTGCGCGGTTTCCAACCTGATCGTGATTCTGCAAGAACATCACGAACGCGGTCGGTGGCAAATGGCCGCTTGGTTCGCCACGCGGTTTGTTATCGTGGATGGGCGAGGGTTCGCCTTGATACACGAAACCTTCGCTCAAGACGCGGGCGAGTTTTTGTATCGGCTCTTCACTGTAGGCGCCGTAATAACTTTCGTCTTCGCCGGTCAGCAGCACGTGCAACGTGTTGTGCGAGTCGTCGCTCCACTGCGCATTGAAATGCGATTCCAATAAATTCGACGTGTTGTGCTCGTTCTCCAGCACGAGATGCACATGCCGCCCATGTTCCACCGACGAGCGCACGCGGTCTGACAATTCGCGCAGCCATTCGTCGTCGTTGATGGCGTGCACGGCGTCCAGACGCAATCCGTCGAAGCGATATTCGTTGAGCCAGTAGATGGCGTTATCGAAGAAGAAATCGCGCACTTGCGGACGTTCAAAATCGATCGCCGGACCCCACGGCGTATTCACGCCTTCGCGGAAAAACGTCTTCGCGTACGCGCTCAGATAGTTGCCGTCCGGGCCGAAGTGGTTGTAGACGACGTCGAGGAAAACCATCAGGCCGAGCCCGTGCGCGGTATCGATAAGCGTCTTCAGTTCGTCCGGCGTGCCGTATGCCGAATCCGGCGCGTAGGGCAGCACGCCGTCGTAACCCCAGTTGCGCGTGCCGCTGAAGTCATTGAGCGGCATCAGCTCGATTGCCGTCACGCCGAGATGCGCAAGCTCTTCGAGGCGCTGCGTCACGCCGGCATAACCGCCAAGCGTTCCGACGTGCAATTCGTAAAGCACGGTTTCTTCCCACGGCCGGCCATGCCAACTCGTGTTTTCCCAACGGAACGCACGTGGATCGATAACCTCGCTCGGACCGTGAACGTCCTCGGGCTGAAAACGCGAGGCGGGATCTGGCACGGCGAGATCATCGTTCAATCTGTAGCGGTAGCGCGTGCCCGCGCCGCCTTCGGCAAGGGCTTCGTACCAGCCGTCGCCGGTCGCGTTCATATCGATGAGCGTGGGTTTCTGGTCGTCGCCGTACAGTTCGAGCTGCACCGATTTGAGCGAAGGCGCCCAGAACCGATACCGTGTGTGGCCGGCATCGGTGAGGTGGGCGCCGAAAGGCAGGCAATGGGCGTGTTGGCGCTTGTGCGGATCGATGGGGGTTTCAGACATGGTCTCTTTGCCTTCAAGTGCGCTTTCAAATACTTCGCTGTGGTGCGTAGGCTTTAGTCACCGCCACGTTCGCCGCATTGGTTGCTTATTCATTCAACTTCATGTTCGCCCGGGGCCGCAGGCGTCGCAGGGATTTCCGGCGATTTCCACGGGTCTGGCGTGCGCCTCGGTCCGATCGTGCCGGGGTCCGGCGGCAGCGCGGTCAGCAAGCGCGGGCCCTCGTGCGCCCCCGCCATCCACACGGCCTGCCAGTCGGCGTCGCCGGTTGGCTGCGCAAGCAGGACGGTGACGCTGTGGGCCTGCACCTCCAGCTCCGCGCCGATTAACGGCGACTGCAGCGCGTCAGGTACAGCGCTATCCATGAGCACATTCCATTCCAAGTGCGGCGCGGGCGGCGCAAAAGTCAGCGCTGCGGGGGACGCGTTCATCATGATCAGCATGACGTCGATCTTCCCGTCCAGCCCAGGCCCCGCGCGACGCAGCGTGAGCGCGCGCCCTTCCGGGTCCTGCCATGCGTCGGTAGTGAGTGCGGCGCCGCGTTCGTCGAACCAGCCGACATCGTAAAGGCCGGGAAGCACTTCCTTGTCGCCGTGCAGGAACCGCATTTCGCGTAACAGCGGGTAGTTTTTTCGCAACGCAATCACACGCGCGATGAACTCCGTCATCGTGCGGCCGGCGGGGGTATCGGCGAGACGCCAGTCCATCCACGAGATCTCGTTGTCCTGGCAATACGCATTGTTGTTGCCGATTTGCGTGCGGCCGAATTCATCGCCGCCGAGGAGCATCGGCGTGCCGAGAGACAGCAGGTTGGTCGCGACCAGCGCGCGCGCCACGCGGGCGCGTGTTTCGAGGATCTCGGGGTCGTCGGTCGGGCCTTCCACGCCCCAGTTCGTGCTGCAGTTTTCGTTGTGACCGTCGTTGTTGCCTTCCTTGTTGATCTCGTTGTGCTTCTGGTCGTAGGCGGTGACGTCGGCGAGCGTGAAGCCGTCGTGCGACGCCACGAAATTCACCGATGCCCACGGTTTCCTGTGCCTTCGATGAAACAACTCTGCCGATCCCGTCAGCCGCGCCGCGAGATCCGGGCGCACCCCTGCGTCGCCGCGCCAGAAACGGCGCACGCCATCGCGGAATTTATCGTTCCATTCCGCGAAACCCGGCGGATGATTGCCGACCTGATAACCATCGGGCCCGATATCCCACGGTTCCGAAATCATCTTTCGCGTATTCAGGATCGGGTCCTGACGGATGGCATCGAAGAAACCCGAACCCGGATCGAAGCCATGGCCTTCGCGGCCGAGCGTCACGCCGAGATCGAAACGAAAGCCGTCGATGTTGAACGCCGTCGCCCAGTAGCGCAGCGAGTCCATCACCATTTGCAGCACGCGCGGATGCGAGAGGTTGACCGTGTTGCCGCAGCCGGTGTCGTTGATGTAGTGGCGTTCATCGCCGGGAATCAGGCGGTAATAGCTGGCGTTGTCGAGGCCGCGCCATGACATGGTCGGCCCGAGTTCATTGCCTTCGCACGTGTGGTTGTAGACCACGTCCAGAAACACTTCGATGCCCGCCGCGTGCAGCCGGCGCACGGCGATGCGCATCTCGTTGAGACGATTGGTCGAGAGGTAGGACGGTTCGGGCGCAAAGAAACAGGCGGTGTTGTAGCCCCAGTAGTTCTTCAGGCCGCGTTCGACGAGAAAGCGGTCGTTGAGGAACGCGTGCACGGGCAGGAATTCGACGGCGGTAATCCCGAGCTTCTGCAAATGTTCGATAAACCACGGCGACGACAGCGCCGCAAACGAGCCGCGTTCGTGCTGGCGGATGTCGTTGCGAAGCATGGAAGTGCCGCGCACGTGTGTTTCGTAGATGACCGTTTCGCCCCAGGGGACGTTCGGGCGACTGTCGCGGGACCAGTCGAAGGCGTCGTCGGTGACGACGCATTTCGGCATGGCGGGGGCGGAGTCGCGGCGGTCCATCGAAAGGTCGAGGCGGTTCGAGTGCACGCGATAGCCGAAGAGCGCGTCGGACCATCGCCATTGGCCGACGAGTTTCTTGGCGTAGGGGTCGAGCAGGAGTTTGTGCGGGTTGAACCTGTGGCCGTGTTGCGGCTGGTAGGCGCCGTGGGCGCGGAAACCGTAGACCGTGCCGGGGTGTGCGCCGGGGAGGTAGCCGTGCCAGATTTCATCGGTGCATTCGGGCAGTTCGAAGCGGGTGAGTTCTTTGCGGCCGGTTGTGTCGAAGAGGCAGACTTCGATCTTTTGCGCGTTCGCGGAGAAGACGGCGAAGTTGACACCTAAACCGTCCCAGTTTGCTCCGAGCGGGTAGGGCGCGCCCGGGAGTAACTTGTCGGGGAATGAATTCGGCATAGAATTTTCGTTCGCACTTGGGCGGGAATTATGGGGGTTTTTAGTGGTCGGGGTTGGTGCCGGGTTGCTGCTTTTTAGGTCTTCGCGCGTTCCGTCTTATCTAATTTCTTTAGCACTATTAGCCACTGTGCGTGGCGGCACTTCATTTCTTTGTCCAACGGCGACAAAGAAACGAAGCAAAGAAAACGCCTCTCAACCGCTAATTCTTAAGTGTCCACAGCGTGCAGTGACAACGGTTTGGTACCCCAAAAGCACGCTCAGCGAATAATCCTGGACAGTTGAAACCCTCCCCCTCCGTCAAAGGCAACCCACACGCTTCGCCACCAGTGTGGGAATCCGTTAACCAGGCCTCCGCGCTGCGCGCGCTGGCGCCCAAACCGAAGGGATATGGCTTACTGGTGGCGAGGTTTTGGGTTCATGATGTTTTGGACTGTTGGGCTATTCCGTTGTTATGCGTAGGCCGGGTTTTCGTATTAACGGATTCCCACACTGGTGGCGAAGCGTGTGGGTATCCGTGTTCGGAGGGGGAGGGTTTCAACTGTTCAGGGTTATTCGCTGAGCGTGCTTTTGGGGTACCAAACAGTTTGGAACTGCACGCTGGGGACACTTACGTGCCCTCGTTTGAGAGGCGTTTTCTTTGCTTCGTTTCTTTGTCGCCGTTGGACAAAGAAATGAAGTCCCGCCACGGACAGTGGCTAATAGTGCTAAAGAAAACGACTAACACCAAACGCGCGCAGGCCCAAAAAGCAGCAACCCGGCACCAACCCCGCCCCCGCCCTCCCGCCCTAATCCAGCCTCAGTACAATCGTAGCCAACGGCGGCAACACCAACGCGGCAGAAAACTCCCGCCCATGGCTAGAAATTTCCTCGGCGTGAATCACGCCCCCATTGCCAACATTCGACCCGCCATAAACCGAAGCATCGGAATTAAGAATCTCCGTCCAACGCCCGCCGCACGGCAACCCAACCCTATACCCCTGCCGGGGTACCGGCGTCATATTCGATATCACCACGCACTCGCGACCCTCGCCATCAGTCCGCCGGAATGCAAACACGCTATTCCCGGAATCGTCCCCGACCAGCCAGTCGAACCCGCGCGGATCGCTATCGAGCTTGTGCAACGCCGGCTCGTCCCCGTACACCTTGTTCAAATCGCGAACAAGCTTTTGCAAGCCGCCGTGATACGGGTCATCGAGCAAATGCCAGTGCGGCGACGCATCGTGGTTGAACTCGGCAAACTGACCAAACTCACCACCCATGAACAACAGCTTCTTGCCCGGATGCGTCCACATGAAACCAAGATACGCCCGCAAGTTGGCAAATTTCTGCCAGTGATCGCCCGGCATCTTGCCAATCAACGATCCCTTGCCATGCACGACTTCATCGTGGGAAAGCGGTAGCACAAAGCGCTCGGAATATGCGTAGACCATCCCGAAGGTAAACATGTTGTGGTGGTACTGCCTGTATACAGGATCTTCTTCCATGTAATGCAGCGTGTCGTGCATCCAGCCCATGTTCCACTTGAAATCGAAACCTAATCCGCCGTCTTCAACGCGCGCCGTCACACCCGGCCACGCCGTCGATTCTTCGGCAATCGTGATCGCGCCCGGAATCTGCCGGACTTCGTGATTCAAGCGTTTAAGGAATGCAATCGATTCCAGATTCTCACGGCCGCCGTAAATGTTCGGCACCCATTCGTCGGCCTTGCGCGAATAGTCGCGATACAACATCGATGCCACCGCGTCCACGCGCAATCCATCGACGTGATAACGCTTCAGCCAGGCCAGCCCCGAAGCCACCAGGAACGCACTCACCTCGTTGCGCCCGAGGTTGTAGATCATCGTGTTCCAATCCTGGTGATAGCCCTCGCGCGGGTCGGCGTGCTCGTAAAGCGGCGTGCCGTCGAACTGATAGAGCCCGTGCGCGTCGTTCGGAAAGTGCGCCGGGACCCAGTCAAGAATGATCCCAAGCTCGGCCTCATGCGCGCGATTGACGAACTCGGCGAATTGCTCAGGCGTTCCGAATCGTGCCGATGGTGCGAATTGCCCCAATGGCTGATATCCCCACGATCCGCCAAACGGATGCTCGGCGACCGGCATGAATTCGAGGTGCGTGAAACCCATGCTTTTTGCATAGGGGATCAGGCGCTCGGCGAGCTCGTGCCAGTTCAGGCCGCGGTTGCCGTCTTCAGGCACGCGCAACCATGATTCGGCATGAACTTCGTAAATCGATATCGGCGCATTGACGGTCTGCTTCGGGCCGCGCTTCGTGTTCATCCACTCGCTGTCGGTCCAGCTGTATCCATCGATGGCATCTGCATCTGCAACCACTGACGCCGTCAACGGCGGCCGTTCGCTTTGCATCGCGCACGGGTCGGCTTTCAGCGGCAGCGCGTGACCTTCGCGCGTGATGATCTCGTACTTGTAGCGCGTGCCGGCGCCGAGGCCCGGCACGAATAGTTCCCAGACGCCTGCGTTGTGGCGCAGACGCATTGGATGACGCCGGCCGTCCCACGAATTGAAGTCGCCGACTACGGAAACGCGACGCGCATTCGGCGCCCATACGGCAAAGCGCACGCCCGATACACCGCCATGCACGACTGGCCGCGAACCCAGGCATTCGAGCACCGCGTACGGATCGCCCCACGAAATACGGTTCAGCGCGTCTTCATCGAGAACCGGGCCGAACGAATAGGTATCGGCGACCTCTTGCGGCGTGCCGTGCCAGTCGATGTTCAGCCGGTAAGCCTGCGCCTCGTCGATAAACCCAACGAATAGCCCCGCCGGATGGATCTGCGTGAGCGTGCCAAGCGGCGCGCTGCTGTCGCGCGCCAGCACCTGCACGCTGGTCGCTCCGGGCAGCAACACGCGCACGACGGGACCCGCATCCGTCTGATGCAACCCGAGCTTGGAAAACGGATCGGGATGCCGCGCCTCGACGAGCGCGTCGATATCGAGCGGATGCAGCCCTTCGGTCAGGCTGCGGTCGTCGGTGCGCTTATTCATGTTCGTTTCCATCGGATGTGTCCTTTTGTGCGGCGTCCGCGGGACGCGAGCCGGGCGCGAGCGGTGCGCCGGTATCGCCAAGCAGGCGGCTCGCAAGCGACGCGAGGCCACGCAACGGCAAGCCGATCCACGTCGGACGGTTAGCCGCTTCATAGCGGATTTCGTAGGCGGCTTTTTCGATCAGGAAGAGATCGAGCAGGGCGGCCAAAGTGGCTTCATCGCCGGCAACTGGCTGCGGTGAGGCTGCGACCGCCGCATTGTATTCGGCAAGGAAACCTTCTTCGCCATGCGCGCGCAGGCGCTCGAACAGTGCACGTTTGCGATCGGCGGTGGCAGCCGGTGCGTTTTCGGTCGTCGGCTGCGCTGCTGCGCTGGCATACGAGAGAGAACGCAATAAGCCGGCCACGTCGCGCAACGGGCTCGACTTTTTGCGGCGCTCTTCCAGCGGCCGCGCCGGTTCGCCCTCGAAGTCGATCAGGAACGCATCGCCTTGCGCCATCAAGACCTGGCCCAGGTGGAAGTCGCCGTGAATGCGGATGCGCAGCGCCTTGGCGCTTTCCGGCACGAGCTTCTGGACGGCCGCGAGCAGCAGATCGCGGCGATCAAGCAGGCTTTGCGCGAGTTCGCGGTCGTGCTCGCTGAAGTCGCGGATCTTGGCGCTGAGGATATCGAGCGCGGTGACGAGCAGCGTGTGCGTGCCGTCGTTCCATGCGCGCACGTCTTCCTTCGATGCCGTTTCGGGCGAGAACGCCGGATCGTCGGAAGGCGAAGCGAGCGCGACGTGCAATTCGCCGAGACGCCGCCCAATGATCCCCGCAATTTTTCTGTATCCCTCGATGCCCTGCATCTCCTTCTCGCGGTCCATCGAATGATCTTCGGTGTCCACGGCGAGCGCCAGTTCATCGACAGTACGGCGCAAATAATCGAGCGCGTAGTTCCAGGCATCGCCCTGATTGTCGATAAACCCCTGCAAGATGCACAACGTATGCGGCACGCCTTCCGGATCGACGCGCACGACTTCGCCGAACAGCGGCCCGGTGTTCGCGTAGCCGAGCTTGGTCAGGTAGCGGCTCATTTCCGCTTCCGGATGAATTCCGCCAACGAGGCGTCGCACCAGCTTGAGCACGACCTGATCGCCGATCACGAGCGAACTGTTGCTTTGTTCGGCCGCGAGCCAGCGGATCTCGGGCAGCGGTTCGCCCGGCTTGAAATTGAAGTCCAGCGCATCCAGACGCTCGGTCGGGATAAAGCGGATCTCGCTCTTCTGTACAGTCGGGACCACGGCGCGCTGCTTGAGTTTTCTCAGCACGCCATATGTGAATGCGGGCACCGCAAACGCGTCGGTGATGTGACCGATATTGCGGCTCTGGCGCACACGGGCCAGCGCCAGTTGCATGTACAGCGGCGACGTGGTTTCCGTGCCCCATGCAATGGTCAAAGGCAGCACATAGCGCTCGGTGTGATCGCCGACATCGGCTTCCACTTCTGTGAACGCGAAGCCTGCTTCGGGAATGGTCGTCAACGCGGCGAGCCGCACGCTCTTCAACGTCTGATCCTTCGATGCAAACCAGCGCCGCTTGCTCAAATAAGACGGCAATACTTCGGATTCGAGCAGGCGCACGTTCTCCGGCGTCGGGCCGGTCTGGCCGGCGCGAATCACCATGGTCACGAATTCCGGCAATTGTTCCGACGGCGCCTGGCTCCACGCCGGACGCTGATTGCCCGGGCACAGCTGGAACCATAGGAAGCCGTACGGCGGAAACGTCAGCAAATACGTCAATTGTCCGATAGGCGGGAACGCGGAGTCCGCGGTCATTTCCAGCGGCACGGAACCGGCGTACTCGGACAAATCGAGCTCGACGGCTTGCGGCGCGCGCGAAAGATTCGCAACGCACAAAATTGGCGGCTCGCCTTCGATCTCGCGGATATACGCGAGGATCTTGCGATTGTTCGGGCGCAGGAAGCGGATCGTGCCACGCCCGAACGCATGCTTCGCGCGACGCACGGCGAGCATTTTCCGGGTCCAGTTGAGCAGCGAATGCGGATCGCGGCTTTGCGATTCCACGTTGATTGCGTCGTAGCCGTAAAGCGATCCCATCACCGGCGGCAGCACGAGCTGCTCGGGATCGGCGCGCGAAAAGCCGCCGTTCCTGTCCGATGACCATTGCATCGGCGTACGCACGCCGTCGCGATCGCCCAGGTGAATGTTGTCGCCCATGCCGAGTTCATCGCCGTAATAGATCACGGGCGTGCCAGGCATGGAAAGCAGCAGCGAATTGATCAGTTCGATACGGCGACGATCGCGCTCCATCAGCGGCGCAAGACGGCGCCGAATGCCGAGATTCAGGCGCGCGCGGCGATCGCTTGCGTAGGTGTTCCACAAGTAATCGCGTTCGGAATCGGTCACCATTTCGAGCGTGAGTTCATCGTGATTACGCAGGAAAATCGCCCACTGGTTGGTCGGCGCGAGGTCCGGCGTTTGACGCATGATGTCGGTGATCGGAAAGCGGTCTTCGCTTGCAATCGACATATAGATACGCGGCATCAGCGGGAAATGGAACGCCATGTGGCATTCGTCTTCATCGCCGAAATATTCCTTCACGTCTTCCGGCCACTGATTCGCCTCGGCCAGCAACATGCGGTTCGGATATTCCTTGTCGATGGTCGCGCGGATCGTCTTCAGGATCGCGTGCGTTTCTGGCAGGTTCTCGTTGTTAGTGCCTTCGCGTTCCACGAGATACGGCACGGCGTCAAGCCGCAACCCGTCGATACCCATATCCAGCCAGAAGCGCATGACGGACAGCACTTCCTTCAGCACGGCGGGGTTATCGAAGTTCAGGTCGGGCTGATGGTTGAAGAACCGGTGCCAATAATATTGACCGGCGACCGGATCGTGCGTCCAGTTGGACGGCTCCGAATCGATGAAGATGATCCGCGTGTCTTCATACTTCTTGTCGGTATCGGACCAGACGTAGTAGTTGCGATGATTCGAGCCGGGCTTGGCCAGACGCGCGCGCTGGAACCACGGATGTTGATCGGACGTGTGGTTGATGACCAGTTCTGTCACCACGCGAATGCCGCGCGCGTGTGCTTCCTGGATGAAGCGCTTGACGTCGGCAAGCGTGCCGTAATCCGGATGCACGTTACGGTAATCGGCGATGTCGTAACCATCGTCGCGACGTGGCGATGGATAGAACGGCAGCAGCCAGATGCAATCCACCCCGAGTTCCGCGATGTAATCGAGCTTCGCGAGCAGGCCGGGGAAATCGCCGATGCCGTCATTGTTGGCGTCGAAGAAGGACTTGATGTGGATCTGATAGATGATCGCGTCTTTGTACCAAAGCGGATCGTTGCTGACAGTCGAATTCTTGTTGCGCTTCACGTGTCGCTCCTTGAGCCGGCGAGGTGCGCGTGTGCGCACTGTTTCCGGCTGCGTGAGTTGTTCTGTGCCACGTCGGCTGATGCCTTCGTGATGATGACCTGAGCGCCCGGATGGATCGCATCAGGTCCTTGACTTTCAGACCGCCGTTTCCTTGCGAGGCAGGCCCCAAGTCGGTGCGATTCTCCAGATCGCAAACGGCCGGGTATTGGGATCGAGACGAATGTGCTGCCGTCTGCCGCGCCATTCGAAACGTTCGCCCGTCATCTGGTCCTCCACTGACAGTGCGTCCCATTCCTGAACGCCCCAGCCGGAGAGGGTCTGCCACGGCAATTCGATATCCGCGCCTTGCTCGTTGAACGGATCGAGGTTGATCGCAACCAGCACCACGTTGTCACGCGCGGCGTTGGCTTTCTCGAAGAAGAGAATGTTTTCGTTAGCCGCAGGCAGGAAGTTGACGCCGAGGTGCGAATGCAGCGCCGGATTGGCCTTCCGGATGCGGTTGAGCGCCGTAATTTCCCCGACGATATTCCCCGGCCGGTTCCAGTCCCACGCGCGAATCTGGTACTTCTCCGAGTCGAGATACTCCTCGCTGTTAGGCAACGCCGCGGCTTCGCAAAGTTCGAAACCGCTATACACGCCCCAGAGTCCCGAAAGCGTTGCGGCAAGCGCCGCGCGGATCACAAACCCGGCGCGTCCCGAACGCTGCAGGAAACGCGGGTTGATATCGGGCGTGTTGACGAAGAAGTTGGGGCGGAAGAATTCCTTCGCATCGGTTTGCGTCAGGTCGTGCATGTATTCCACGAAGTCGCGCTTAGATTCACGCCACGTGAAGTACGTGTACGACTGCGAGAAGCCGAGCTTGGCGAGGCGGTTCATCACGCGCGGACGCGTGAACGCTTCGGCCAGGAACATGACGTCAGGGTGACGCGCGCGCACATCGCCTATCACCCATTCCCAGAACGGCATGGGCTTGGTGTGCGGGTTATCGACACGGAAAATCTTCACGCCCGCCGCGATCCAGAAAAGGAATACGTCGCGCAACGAAAGCCACAGCTCCGGCTTTGCGTCCTTCGCGTAGAAGTCCGGATTCACGATGTCCTGATATTTCTTCGGCGGATTTTCGGCGTAACGCAGCGTGCCGTCCGGACGCCATGCGAACCACGTGGGATGCTCCTTTAGCCACGGATGGTCCGGCGAACATTGCACCGCGAAGTCGAGCGCGATTTCAAGGCCGTGCGCACGCGCGGCTTCGAGCATGCGCTTGAAGTCATCCAGATTGCCAAGCTCCGGGTGCACCGCGTCGTGCCCGCCTTCCTTGCCGCCTATCGCATACGGGCTGCCCACATCGCCGGGTAATGCCGTAAGCGTATTGTTCTTGCCCTTGCGGTTCGCGATGCCAATCGGGTTGATCGGCGGAAAGTACAGCACGTCGAAACCCATCTCGCGGATGCGCGGCATCTTGCCGATCACATCGATGAACGTGCCGTGGCGGTTTTCATCGTCGCTCATCGAGCGCGGGAAGATCTCGTACCAGCTTGCGAAGCGCGCGGCGGCACGTTCGGCGTCGATCCGGTAAATCACCGGATCGCGTGACAGGAACGGACGATGCCGAGCCGCCTCGATCGCCTGCGCCGTCTCCGGCGACAAGGCGAGCGCAAGGCGCGTTTCGCCATCGGCTTTCGCAAACTGCTTGACGATACCTTCCAGCGGCTCCGTCTGCGAACCTTCCGTGGTTTTCACTTCGGCAAGGATCAGCGCGAAGAGATGGCGCAACTCTTCAAGTTCGAGCTCGACGGTCTGCTCCGCCTTGAGCTTCTTCTGCATGTGGTCGATGAGCGACGCAAAGTCGTCACGCCATGCGATCACGGTGAATTCATGACGGCCGAGACGATCGAGCGGAATGCGGGTCGTCCACAAGTCGTTGCCAAGTGGGATGACCGGAAGCATCTTCGCTTCGTGCCAGTCGGTTTCATCGGCGGCGCGCCATTGGACCGCGGCGGCGATCTTGTCGTGGCCTTCCGCAAAGATCGCGGCGGTGATCTCGGCTGCTTCGCCCACGATCCGCTTCGCCGGGAAACGCCCATGATCGACCGACGGCTCGACGCTTTCGATCATCACGCGCGGGGCGATGAGCGCTTCGTTCACCGATTTTTTATCGGCGGATTTGGCGCCGCGTTTGACCTGCGGTTGCGCAAGCAAGATGGGCGGTTCGGACGCGCCGCGCAGCAAGCGGACTTCGCCCGGCTGCAGCAGGAACGGTTTCAGCGGCAGCGGCGTGCCGGTCGTGTCTTCATCGATCGCGCGAAAACGCGTGAAGTTACCCGGCGCGCCATCGAGCAAATGACGGGTATCGATATAAACCGGCTTGGTCAGGTCCGCATTCAGGACGATCAATGCGGCTTCGCTCGCCGTGCGCAAGTCCGGGCCGCTGCCGCGCAGGATCGCGGCGTACGGCGTGCCGGGACCGGTCAGCGTGCGCAACTCGCCGGTGCTGGCAAGGGCCGCCGAATTGCGTTGCAGCGCATTCGCGTGCGCAACTTCCGCCGATACATTGAAGCGCGCACTCTCTTTCGCGCGATTGAATTCTTCCGCGCTACCGTGGTTGTATGAGAGCGGTTGCGTGACGCCGTATTCGAAGCCCATTGGTACGAGCACGCCGGTGCCTATGCCCGCTGCCGTGTACAACGCGCGGCGGTAAGCGCGTTCCACCAACGATGAATCGCTGGTGTCGGGCAGGTCATTCAGCAGGCGCGTGCCGTAAGGTTCTTCAGGGAACGCGATCGGCGGCGCGATGCGAAACAGCGCTGCGTGTTCATCGAAGAGCCAGTTGCTCTGAAAGTCCCACCATCTTGCCGATGAAAACACCGAGTCGAAACCGGCATCGGCGAGATTCGCAATGTCATGACGGCTGATACCGACGGTCCACGCGAGCCATTTCGTTTGCGGATGACGTTCGCGCACGGCCGCGCCCAGTCGTCGCCAGACATGCGCAGGCACCTTGTGCGGCGCTTCGAAACGGAAGCCGCCAATGCCGGCATCGGCGATCAGCATCAATTCGCGCGCCCACCATTCGGTCAATGCGTGGGCCGCTTCGCCATCGCCGAAATTCGCGTGCGCGACGCTTTCTTCATGCGGCGCGGTGCGCGGATCGAGCCGCGCTTCGGCGGCTTCAAACGGATGGAACCAGTGGCGGTTGTCCTGGAACAGGCCACCTTCGGCGCTGACCCGGTCCAGATTGATATCGACCAGCAACGTCAGCCCGTTTTTCTCCGCCTGGCTTGAAAGCAGGCGCAGGGCTTCACTCGCGGACAGATCGGTTTCGAAGGCGGGATGAAGTTTGTGATGATCGGCCACTGCCTGTCGATGCCCGTTCTTGCCGGGCAGGAATGGCGCGCCAATCAGAACGTGATCAAAGCCGAGGGCTGCGGCGTGTTCGAATTGCGCAGGCCATTGTGACAATGGTCCGACAAGAAGCGGGTCGATGAAATAGATTCGTGGCGCATACGCTTGAAGCATGTGATGGTGTTCCATCGGTCGTCTTTTCCAGTTCGTCCTGCTATGGCGTGGATGCGGGAAAACGCGATCGCGCTCAACCAGGCAAAAAACTTACCGCAAGAACGGCTACGGCAGACGAGCCTCAGACAGTCTTCAAGCACCATTTCCGGGGTCACGAGTGCGTTACGTATCGACATGAAGCTGCCATGCGCGATACGTCGTTCGGTGCGGCGCCAGGGGTCGCTTTAAGGACACAGCACGTAGCGTGCCGCACCGTTGGCGGGAATCTGGCTTGGGCGTCGGAATCCTTGGTTCAGGTCAGACGACCGCCGCCCGCCGCGCTTCTCGCAGCGCGGCGGGCGACAACGTCATAACCGTACCATTGAACGACGCGATGTGAGCGTCCTCAGGCGCTGCGCGCGACGAATCGCGGCTGTTCCGCATCGTGACGGGTGGCGACGGCAGCGGGCGCTGCCTTGGCGGAGATGGCGGCGATGCCTGGAACGGCCGACGCATGGATCGGCACGCGGCGTGTGCGCAGCGGCGTTTTTGCCGGGCGTGCGTCCGTCAGGCCGGCGTAAAGCTGGACGTATTTCGCAACCGCATGGCTCCAGCCGTAGTCACGCGCCATCGCGTTGCGTTGAAGCGTGCGCCATTGTTGCGGGCGCATGAATGCCTGGACGGCTCGCGTGACGGCGGCGACCATGTCGTGCGTTGCTTCGCCATCGAATAGAAAGCCCGTGGCTGGACGTGACGACGTCGCGCCCTCGAAGCTGCCCAGGCCTTCGACCGGCGAAGACTGGAAGCCCACTTGCATCGACGACGCTTCGACTGCATCCACAATGGTGTCTGCCAACCCGCCCACACGCGACGCCACCGGCAAGGTGCCGTAACGCATTGCATAGATCTGCGTCAGACCGCATGGCTCGAAGCGGCTGCCGTGCAGCAGGATATCGGCGCCCGAATGCAGCACGTGCGCGCGGCGTTCGTCGTAACCAATATGCACGCCGATACGATCCGGCCACGATTGCGCCAAGCGCTGAAACGCCGTTTCGATATGCGCTTCGCCTTTTCCGATTACCGCGATCTGCAAACGCGGATGCTGTTCGAGCAGGGCTGGGATGGCATCGATCGCCACGTCCGCCATTTTCTGCGACGTCATCCGGCTGCCGATTGCAATCACCGGCGCGAACGGATCGACAGGAAGCCCGAACATCTGTTGCAGCTCGCGCTTGCAGGCGTGCTTGCCGCGCATATCGTCGAAACAATAGTTGCGAGCGATCTGCGTGTCGGTCATCGGGTCCCAGGCGCCGACATCGATGCCATTGATGATGCCCGAAAGCTTCTCTGCATAGCATTGCAGGACGCCTTCCATCAGATGGCCGAAACGCGGCGTGAGAATTTCGCGTGCGTAGGTTTCGCTGACAGTTGCAACATGATCCGCGTGGACGATGCCTGCTTTCATCAGACTCAACGCGCCATAAAATTCGATGCTCTTTTGTTCCGTGAGCGCAGGCACGAGCCACTTGGCCGGCACGCCGAGCGCTGCACCAAGCGAGAGCGAATAGTTGCCTTGGAACGCAAGATTGTGGATCGTGAAAACGCTTTTTGCGTGCACGCCTGCATGCTTCATCAGAAGCGGCGTAAGGCCGGAATGCCAGTCATGTGCATGAACGATGTCCGGCTTCTTGAAGCCGCGAACGCCTTCGGCCACCCGGACCGCTGCCGCCGACAACGACGCAAAGCGGATAGCGTTGTCTTCGTAGTCGCGTCCCTTCGCATCCTGGTAAAGCCCCTCGCGAGCGTACAGATGGTCCATGCGCAACAGGATCACGGGCACGCCCGTATCGGGCATGCGACCACGATACAAAACACCGTCACCGCCCGGGAGGCCCGTCAATGAAGCGACCTTCTGCAATCCATCGACCGTTTCCAATGCTTTCGGATACGCCGGCAAAAGTATTGCCGCATCCACTCCCGCTTCACGCAACGCCGCGGCGTATGCGCTGACCATGTCACCTAATCCGCCAGTTTTGGCAAGCGGCACGGCCTCTGAAGCGACAAGCAATACGTTCAAGGACAAAGCTGACTCCTGGCGTTTGAAAGATGAAAAGCGATGGGCGGTGCTCGGCCTGATTAACAGGCGGCGCACGCGTCCGGTGCTTTTATCGGAGGGAAGAGGGGATGCGGATTCTTTAGAGCAAACGTTGTGCCATGCAGCAAAGATTTTCCTAAAACCGCGGGAAAGCGTTAGGCACGCCGCACTTAATAGATGAAGTTACGCTCGACAGAAGACAGACATTTGACGCTGTGTAAAAAAGCACGCGTCGGTAACGGCGTTTTTACACAGCGGAATTTGGAATCGTTATATCAAACCGATGAGGAAATTAAGACCGACGTTTTTTGATATCAGCAAATATTGCTTAAACAGTTTTTACGATCCTAATAATCCCGCGGCCGTATTCACGCATAAACCCAGCACAGCCGCGTTGAAGAAAAACGATAAGATCGATTGTGCCAAAGCGGTTCGCCTGACTTCGGTCGAGCGCAGGACCACGTCCGACGTCTGCGATGCCACCGCGATCGTGAAGGAGAAATACAGGAAGTCCCAATAGCCGGGCTTCAAATGAGAATCGGGAAATTTCAGCGACGTCTCGTCTTGCGATTGATAGTAATGCCGCGCGTAGTGGAGCGTGAACATGGTCGGGATCAGGAACCACGCGCCGAACATCGTGATGCCCGTCAGCAAATAGTTGGGTAAGGCGCTGCGGAACCCCATGTTCTTGGCGGCCGCCAGTTCGGCGACGATTGCCACGATACTCGCCATGGCCGCAAGACTGACGATCAGCAGGACCATCCCCGCATTTTCATCCTCGCGCGCGGCAAGTTTCTGGACCTCATCCTGATGCGCTCTCCACATTTGAATCCATATGAGCACGAGATAAAGCCATACGGTAGTGTCCCAACCAATCAGGCCGCGCACGAGCGGGCGCAAGTCATATGGAACCAAAATTGCGACAATCACACCAATGACCAGAGCAATAACCGCCCTCGGGCGATATCGAACGACGTTGGGAAGCATGAAATTCATTTTTATCGTGGCCTTGTAATGGCGGTAATCGCGTTAAGCTGTCGCGCCGCGATTATTGCCCGGGCAGCTTTCAAATTCCAACGGGCTTTCAGCGCATGAGTTTCCCTTTGCGCTTGTCTCCAGATACGGCCTCACATATTCAAAGATATCGACAGCCTCTGTTTCACCGACCTCCGCGTGACCGAGCCTGTTGATCATCGCTCTTCCGCAACAACGCGAATCGGGACATCAATCAATGACACAGCTTCACGACCCCTCGGCGCCCGCCCATTCGACCAGGCACTCCGCTGCACGCCGGCGATTCGTCCTCGGCGCATGTGCGTCGGCAGTCGCGCTCGCGTTCACATCGGCGGGAATGGGGTTTCCTTCACTCTTCTCGCAGGCATTCGCCGATACCCCTCCCGCCGGCCTCGAAGGTTTCCTCCTGCTCTCGCGCAAGCTCACCGGCCGCACGAGCTTCGACCCCGCATTGGCGCAGCGCGTGTACGACGCGTTATCGAAGTCGGATAGCGAGTTCGTCGCGAACGTCACCGCGCTCAACGAATGGCTCGCAGCGCATGGTGGCGTGCCATCGGACACGGTCACGCAGGCGCTGAAAGCCGATACACCCAAGCTCGCCGGCACGGTCACCGCTGTCATGCGCGCGTGGTATCTGGGTCTGGTCGGCGATGGGCCGCACACGAGCGTCGTGGCTTACGAACGCGCGCTGATGTTCGATCCGGTCAACGACGTGCTGACCATCCCATCCTATTGCCGCGATGTCCCGTTCTACTGGACGCAAAAGCCGCCGGCAGTTGGCGCGCCGAACGCCGCCTGACGCAGGCCGTATAAAAATCACGCCGGCGCGTGGCTGATCAGCGCGACCGCAGCATATAAGCACCTCACAGGACAATACATAATGGCAAATTCGAATTCGGCCGATGTCGTGGTCGTCGGATCCGGCGTCGCGGGCGGCTTGGTCGCCCATCAGCTCGCAAGCGCGGGCGCATCGGTGATCCTGCTCGAAGCCGGGCCGCGCATTCCGCGTTGGCAGATCGTCGAGAACTTCCGCAATTCGCCCGCGAAATCGGATTTCGCGACGCCGTATCCATCCACGCCTTACGCGCCACATCCCGAGTATTCGCCCGAGAACAACTATCTGATTCAGAAGGGCGAGTATCCCTATGCATCGCAATACTTGCGGCTCGTAGGCGGCACGACGTGGCACTGGGCCGCAGCCGCATGGCGTCTGTTGCCCGCCGACTTCAAAATCAGGACGCTGTATGGCGTAGGTCGCGACTGGCCGATCTCGTATGAAACGCTGGAGCCGTGGTATCAGGCGGCCGAGGTCCAACTGGGGGTATCGGGTCCGGGGCGCGATGTCGATCTCGGTTCGCCGCGCTCCAAACCGTATCCCATGGACATGTTGCCGCTCTCCTACATGGACCAGCGCTTCTCCGATGTCCTCAACGCCGACTCATTCCACGTCGTGCCGGAACCGGTCGCACGCAATAGCCGCCCGTACGATTCGCGCCCCACGTGCTGCGGCAACAACAATTGCATGCCCATCTGCCCGATCGCGGCCATGTACAACGGCGTCACGCACGCAGAGAAAGCGGAACGCGCGGGCGCGAAGCTGATCCCGCAAGCCGTGGTCTACAAGATCGAATCCGACGACAAAGGCCTGATCACGGCCGTCCACTACAAGGACCCGAACGGCAACAGCACGCGCGTCACGGGCAAGCTTTTCGTGCTGGCGGCGAACGGCATCGAAACGCCGAAGCTGATGTTGCAATCCGTGTCCGACAGGTTCAAGACCGGGATTGGCAACAGCTCGGACCAGGTTGGCCGCAACCTGATGGATCACCCTGGAACCGGCGTGACGTTCCTCGCCAACGAAACCTTGTGGCCGGGACGCGGGCCGATGGAAATGACGTCCATCGTCAATTTCCGCGATGGCGCTTTCCGCTCCGAATACGCGGCGAAGAAGCTGCATCTGTCGAATGGCGTGCCGACCATGGCGATCACAGCGGATCTCATCGCGAAGGGTTTGAGCGGGGCCGAGCTCGATCGCCAGATTCGCGATCGCGCGGCGCGCACCATGAACATCAACAGCTTCCACGAGCATCTGGCCGAAACGCAGAACCGCGTGCTGCCGTCATCGGACCACAAGGATTCGCTCGGCATTCCGCAACCCGAGATCTATTACTCCATCAACGATTACGTGAAGAAAAGCGCCGCCGATACCCGCACGCATTACGCGCGCATCGCGGAATTGTTCGGCGGCACGGAGATCACCTTCGACGATAAGTTCGCTCCGAACAATCACATCATGGGCACGACGATCATGGGCGCCGACCCGAAGGATTCCGTGGTCGATACCGAATGCCGCACGCACGACCATCCGAATCTGTTCGTGGCCGGAAGCGCGGTGATGCCGACGGCGGCATCGGTGAATTGCACGTTGACGCTGTCCGCGTTGTCGCTGCGTCTCGCCGACAAACTGAAGAAAGAACTTTGATTGCGCGCCGACGGAGAGCCATGATGAAGAACCACAAACCCCGCGACGCCCGCACATCCATAAAACGTTTTGGCGCCGCGCTCGCGGTGCTTGCACTCGGCATAGCCGGAGCGATGAATGTCCATTCCCTGATAGAACCCGCGCAGGCGCAAACGGCCGCAGGCGCTGCAAATGGCGCGGAAACGGCCACGACCGTCAAGGACAACCAAGCTGGTGCCGATTTGATCAAGCGCGGCGAATACCTCGCGCGCGCGGGCGACTGCATCGCGTGTCATACCGCCGATAAAGCCCGTCCCTTCGCTGGCGGCCTGCCCATCAACACGCCGTTCGGGACCATCTACACGCCGAACATCACCAGCGATCCGGACACTGGAATCGGCCGATGGACCGATGCCGACTTCCTTCGCGCAATGCACGAGGGTCTTGGCAAGGGCGGCGAGCGCTTGTATCCGGCGTTCCCGTATGCGGATTACACGAAGGTCACGGACGGCGACGTGCTCGCCATCCGCGCCTACCTCAACACGCTCGCGCCAATCCACTATTCACCGCCGCGCAACGAGATGTCGTTTCCGTTCAACCAACGCTGGCTGATGGTGTTCTGGAACATGTTCAACTTCAAGGAAGGCCGTTTCGTACCTGATCCGAAGCAGAGCGCCGAGGTGAATCGCGGGGCGTATCTGGTCGAAGGTCTCGCGCATTGCGAGGAATGCCATACGCCGCGCAACATCACGCAAGGCCTCAAATCGAGTGAACGCTTCAGCGGCGCCGAGCTTTCTGGCTGGCATGCGTACAACATCACGCCGGACAAGAATGCGGGCGTTGGCAACTGGACGGACGATGAACTCGCGCAATATCTTGCCACCGGTGCCGTGCATGGCCGCGCAAACGCAGCAGGCCCGATGGCCGATGTCATTCAGAACAGCACGCAATACATGAGCTCGGAAGACTTGCGTTCGATGGTCGCGTATTTGCGTACGATTCCGGCTCAAGGCGGCGGCGATGCCCGTCCGCGCGATTCCTTCGGCAAGCCAACCAGCGAGGACGTCATCGCGATGCGCGGCACACAGGTGAGCGGCGTGAACGGCGCGCAGTTGTTCATCGCCAATTGCGCGACGTGCCATAGCTGGACCGGCGAAGGACGTGGTGGAAGTGCTGCGGGCGCGTATCCATCGCTGATTCATAACAGCGTGGTCGGGGCATCGGCGGCGAACAATCTGACCATGGTCATGCTGCATGGCGTGAATCGCGAGACGAAAACGGCCAATGTCTTCATGCCGGCCTTCGCCGATCAGCTCAACGACGAGCAAATCGCCGCCATCAGCAACTATGTGACGAAGACCTTCGGCAATCCACAATCGACTACGACCGGCGCCCAGGTTGCCAAATTGCGCGCCACGCCGCAGTAATTGGTGGATTAGGTATGTATTAAATGCGCGTTTGTGCGGTGCGGCACGGCAAATTTTGCCTTGTCGCATTGCGGAGATTGCGTATCGGCGGCGCGCGTTTCAGAATGTGAACTTGCTTTCAAGATTGGGCGCGCTTGTGCGCCGTGTACGAAGAAGATTTGGCTATGACTGCTGCTACACATCCCGTCGTTTGTTGGCATCCGGCGAACAAGCTTGGCCGTGACCTCGTGGTCGGCGACCTGCATGGTTGCGTCGACGCATTGCGTTATCTGCTGAATGAAATCGGCTTCGATGGCGCCCGCGACCGGCTGTTCTCCGTCGGCGACCTGGTCGATCGCGGCAGCGATTCGCTCGCGGCGCTGGATTTGCTCGACCAGCCCTGGTTTTATCCCGTGCTCGGCAACCACGAAGACGCTTTGTGCGCCGTCGCCAACGGCCGCATGCAGCGTCACGTCTGGTATTCGATCGGCGGCGCGTGGGCATCGAATCTGAGCGACGAACAGTTGCAACGCCTGGCCGGGAAGTTGGCAAGCGTGCCGCTCGTGCGCATAGTCGGTGACGGCGCCACGCGCTTCAACGTGCTGCACGCAGAATTTTTTGGCAGCGACGCCGATCTGGAAGTTGCCTATTTCCCCGACGATGTCCGCCAGCAATTGCTGTGGGGACGCTCGCTCGCGCTCGGCACGGGAAAGCCTTCCACGCAGCGGGGTTTGTCGCCTACGTATTGCGGGCATACGCCGGTCAAGGCGATCAAGCAGATCGGGGCGCAGATTTTTATCGATACCGGCGCGTACACGGACGACGGACGGCTGACGATTGTGGAGGCCGGGACGGATCAAAGATGGTCGGTCAAGCAGGGCTGGGCGAAGGGCGCCGGGTCGCTGGCCGAGGGATTCCGCTAAAACGCGCGAACGGTCGCGGCATTACGCTTGCTTAGTCCTCCCAAACCGCCCGACGGGCGACTTCTGCGAGACTAGCAATAATGCCGACCTCCCCAGTCACAGATTCTGTCACCGACTCATCCACCGATATCAAAGGCTGCCCGGAAGACCTGCCGCCGGGTCTGCGCTACGTCGATGATTCCCGCGCCGGCTACACGCGCGAATGGAAAAACGGCGCGTTCGTCTACTTCAACACCCAGGGCAAACAACTTTCCGACGATGCCGACGTCAAGCGCATCAACGCCCTGGCAATCCCGCCAGCCTACACGAACGTCTGGATCTGCCCGGACCCGCGTGGACATCTGCAGGCCACCGGACGCGACGCGCGCGGCCGCAAACAATACAGATATCACCCGCAATGGCGCGAAACGCGCGACGCCACCAAATACGAACGCATGCTCGCGTTCAGCGCAGTCCTGCCGAAACTGCGCGCCCGCGTCGCACGCGACCTCGACTTGCAAGGCATGCCGCGCGACAAGGTTCTGGCGACCGTTGTCCGGTTGCTCGACACCACGCTCGTTCGCGTTGGCAGCGAAGAATATGCGCGGGACAATAAGTCCTATGGCCTGACCACCCTTCGCAAAAAGCACCTCAGCGTCAAATCCGGCACGCTGCGCTTTCAGTTTCGCGGCAAGAGCGGGATTGACCACGATGTATCGGTGAGTGATCCGCGAATCGCGAAAATTGTGAAACGATGCATGGATTTGCCGGGACATGAACTCTTCCAGTATCTCGATGCCGACGGTCAGCGCCACGCCATCAGCTCCTCCGATATCAACGACTATCTCCACGAAATCACCGGCGCCGATTTCACCGCGAAGGATTATCGGACGTGGGCGGGCAGCGTGTTTGCGCTGGCCGCGCTGCGCAAGCTCGCCTGGGAAACGGTGACCGAGGCGCGCAAGCATGTGGTGGGGACGATCAAGGAGGTATCGAAGATGTTGCGCAATACGCCGGCTGTCTGCCGCAAATGTTATGTGCATCCGGCGGTGATCGAGGCATTCGAAGCCGGCGTACTCGCCGATGAACTGCCGGCGTCACGCCGCTCAGGCCTCAAATCCGATGAAGCAACGCTCGCCATTTTTCTCGAACAGGATGCAAAACGCCGCGCGCGTGAAGCGGCTCGCGCCCGCAAGGGCAAGGCGAATACGGCAGACCCGAGTCTGGCGCGGTTGCTGACAAAATCCAGCCAGAAAGCCGCCGCTTTGAAGAGTTCGGGCAAGGACGTGAAGGCGGAAGCACTTGCTGCGGTCAAAGCGGCCTCGGGAAAACAGGCCTCGCCGAAGGTGAAATCAAAAGCCGCGCGGCCAGCGACGAAAAAGATCGCGCGGGTGCGCTCGCCGACGGCAGTTGCCATCGGCTGATTGGCTCAGAAAACTAGCCGACCTTGCTCATCTCATAGACGTTCGTGACCGTTTCGCCGTTCCATTCGTACTCCAGATACGCGGCATGGTGGCAATCGCGCAGCAAGGTCGTGCGAAACGCGGCGAGACATTCGCCGCCTTCATCCCGCACCGACGGATACGCGATCCCGCGCGCGCCTGCCTTGCGTGCCGCGCGTCCCAGCGTCTGTCCCGCCGCGTAATCCGATGGCGACAGAATCTCCGGATCGAGCGCGCTTTGGGTCAAGCGGCCGCCGCAGAGATCGAGCACTTCCCCTTGCGCCGATACCGTATAAAGCCGCATTTGCTGACGCAGCGGTGCCTGTTGGGTATGCGCGAGAAAAAGCGCCGAGTGGTATCGCGTTTCTTCGATCGCCGTGCGTCTTTCGCGCGCGCAATAAAACACGCCGTAGGTGCCATCTGAGAAGCGGCTGCCGTTCGGGTTCAGATGCGTGAACGCGGCCATGATCGGGCCGTAACCAGCGCCATACCGGCGTTCGTCGGACGGGACCAGGTCCAGTTCGCCCACTTCTGTTCGCAGGCGGTCGTTGGTCATGGCTTCGAGCGCATAAAGGGCTTCGAAATCTTGCGGCGACGCCACGCGGTCAAAGAGATTGACGGCCGGAAACCGCGTTGGAATCACGCGATATGCCGGCGACCAGTCGAGTTCAGCGTGCGGCCAGCGAGCACGCCAGTCGTTCTCTGCCTCGGGCACATTGGATAGATTGCTCACGCCCAGCCGCCTCGCATTGCATCCAGATACTGGCGGACAGCCACCAGATCGCTGACATTGCCCGCAAGCATGCGGTCGAGCGCGCGCCGTCCGCCGAACGGCGGGGCGGTGTTCGCGCGCTTGATCCAGCCATCGGCGGCTTCGGGTTGGGGCAACAGGATTTGCAGCGCTTTATAAATGCCGAGAATCAGCGAAAGCCGCTCGAGCGTGTCGCGGCCAAGGCGTGCGGTTTGCGGCGCCGCTTTCCATTTGAAAAACGTGGAACGGCCGGGAGTACCGAGCAGGACGATTTGCTCGTCGGCGGAGAGGGTCCAGTCGTTTGCGATACTGAAAAATGCGCGCAGACCGGCTGCGGACATATCGGCAATGGAAGGTCGGGGCGCCTGCACAGGGCGCGCGACGCGTTGAACGCGGGGCATGGCATGAGTCTCTATTTGAACTTGAATCGTATATTAGTCCATTTATGGACTTAATCAAGTTTTATCGAGAATCGCCGATGCCGCTCGTTGATCAAACGCTTCCGTCCGAATCCGGGGGACCGTAGCGCCGTCCGGAAATGTGCGCGCGAAGCACTTCCGCGATCTCGGACGTCGTGAATTCCGCCGGCACCACGCTCAGCTGGCTGCAAGGGTCGCTCTTGCGTGCCCACTCGACCATCCGGTACGCCTTGCCCCAAGGTCGCTCGACGGCTTCGGAAAGGCGGCACTGATGCAACGGCAACGCGTGCTCGGTTTTCATCGTCAACTTGATGTTCTGAAACGATGCGCTGGCGGCCATGGCGTGTCCTCGCGTGAAAGCCCCGGTGAAAAGTCGCCAGAGACTGGCGGTATTGAAAGCTCGCGTTGTGAAATGTGCCCTCCGACAATTAAGCGCAACTTAAACGCGACGGGTTTACGCGCATACTTCGGAACTCACCAGATCGCCGCACGGGTACTGTTCTCACGCGCGGCATTACTGTATATTCATACAGGTTGATGCTATTGCATGGACACGAAATGAACCGCCCTGAGAGCCATTCTTCTGCTGAGGCCGCCGCGCTCGCGCGGTATGTGCAGGCAACGCGCGCGGTATCGGCGGCATTCAATGCCACTCGCGCCGAGCCGGAACTCGGCGCAGGCGGCGGAACGGTCGCGTTGGCGCTGCAGCGGCTTGACAGCGCGTTGCTTGAACTCGACACATCGCAGCGCTCGCTCGACGCTATACTTTCGCGCGCTGGTGGACACTGAACAATCTGGAGCGCTTGCTGTGAGACCTGTTTTATCCGCACTTTCATCGAACGTCGTACTGGCTTTGCTGGCTGCATCCCTGAGTGCAGGATCCGCCGCCGCAATGGCCGCCGAACGTTATGTCGAAGTCTGGAATCCGCCTGAATCGCAATTGCACACGCCCAAGACCAAGACCCGCAGCGTCGTATCCGCGCAGTCCAAGAAGAAGCGCAAGAGCGGACCCGCCGTCAAACAAGTCGCCGACAGAACCATGTCCCCGCCACCGGCATTGACGGTTGCGCCTTCGGCGTCACCGAACGCGGGTCGTGCGAAGGCCGTGCCGAAATCGACCGATTCATTGCCGAAGCTGCCGCCGCTGATCGGTCCGGATGGGCGAGTCCTTCGCGTATGATCGCGCGGCCGGCTCAGAGCAGTTAAAACGCCGACCGCACCACGCCGCCATCCACGCGCAATGCTGCGCCGTTCGTGGCCGATGACGCTTCCGAACACACATACACAACCATATTCGCGACTTCCTCGGTTGTGGCGAAACGCTTGATCAGCGAACTCGGCCGTTCGGTTTCGAAGAAACCCTTCTCGAACTCCGCGAATGTCTTGTCGCCCATACCTTTGGCCGCCATTTCGTCGAGGCCGTCGGAATGCGTTGGGCCCGGCAATACCGCGTTCACCGTGACGCCCGTCCCGGCACAATCCTCGGCAAGTCCACGCGACAACCCCAGTTGCGCCGTCTTCGTCACGCCGTAATGAATCATTTCCACGGGGATCTGAACACCGCTTTCGCTGCTGATGAACACTACGCGGCCCCAGTTCTTCTCCTTCATCTTCGGCAAATAAGCGCGCGACAGACGTACGCCGGACATGACGTTGGTATCGAAAAAACGTTGCCAGTCTTCGTCCGGAATTTCCGCGAACGGCTTGGGATCGAAGATGCCGAGGTTGTTCACGAGCACATCGACCGCCGGGTACTTCGCGACCACCGCCTTGACTTGCGCGGCGTCGGATAGATCGCCGGCGAAACCTTCTACGTTTGCATCCGGCACGGCGGCGCGAAGCTTGGCGATGGCTTCATCAACCGAAGCCTGCTTGCGCCCGTTCACGATCACATGTGCGCCTTCGCGCGCGAGCCCGGTGGCAATAGCAAGGCCAATGCCTTTCGTCGATCCCGATACGAGCGCCAGCTTTCCTTCCAGATGAAGGTTCATGAAATCCGTACTCCTTGATGAGCGTTGGGAATGTAAATCGCCCGCGGGCAGGAATGTTCCCCTGCCCGCGGGCGATGACGCGATGATCTGCGACTAGTGACTTATAGCCGGCCCATGAGCAGCAGCACGATCACGATGATCAGCACCACGCCCAGAATACCGCTTGGGCCGTAACCCCAGCTGCGGCTGTGCGGCCACGACGGGAAAGCGCCGAGCAGCAACAGGATCAACACCACTAGCAAAATTGTTCCGATAGTCATTCCACTTCTCCTTAATTATTGGCGTCTGCTGAAGAGTGAATGGCGATGCCGCGAGCGGGGCGGCGTGAGTATCGGCGGATGGTGAAGCTTGTCGTGTCCCGCATCGCCGATACCTTCGCGATTGCCTGATCCTATGAGCAAGCGGTGTGCCATCGGCGGAGGTGCTTGATGGATATGGGTCGGGATCGATACAGCGCTTGCGTGCAGACAAAAGCCGGTCAGCGGTCGGGAAATTTTGCAAGCGAAGCGGCAGTTTGACGAGGGTTCGAAAAACCGCCGCCGCGTGAGGTCGGGAGAAGAGAGAAACGCTCAGAACAAGCCGCGGAAAACCCAGAACAAGCCCGCCGCCAGCGCGATGGAAACCGGCAAGGTCAGAACCCAGGCAAGCGCCAGGCTTCGCACTGTTTTCCATTGCAGGCCGGAGCCATTCGCGGCCATCGTTCCCGCGACGCCAGACGACAACACGTGGGTCGTGCTGACCGGCAGGCCATAAATATCGGCGGCGCCGATTGTCACCATCGCGACCAGTTCCGCCGAAGCGCCTTGCCCATACGTCAAATGCGTCTTGCCGATACGCTCGCCCACCGTCACCACGATGCGCTTCCAGCCGACCATCGTGCCGAGTCCAAGGGCGACCGCGACGGCGACCTTGACCCAAGTGGGGATGAACTTCGTCGAGTGATCGAGCTGGCCTTTGTAGTTCTTGAGCACGGCGGCATCTTCAGGCGCGAAAGCAGGCGCGTTCTGCTTGTCCATCAGGCGCAGCGCTTCTGAACTCACGTACATGTTGTTGCGCACGTTGCCCACGATATTTTGCGGCACGGTCGCCATCGAATCCGACGTGCCGACTTGCCCGTCGATGATATCGGTGAGCTGCTTCAACGCGACGATCGTATTTGGCTCGACCGTCTTGGTTTGCACGTAGTGCTGCACGATGGCGCGCGGATCGGCGACGGGCGCCGCGCCATTCGTGTATTTGCCGAGCACTTCGGACGCGTGATGGCCGACCGACACGAAGGTTTGCGTCTCGGCAGGCGTCACGGCCTTGTTCAGCGCGTAAGCGGTCGGGACCGTGCCGATCAGGATCAGCATGATGAGTCCCATTCCTTTCTGACCATCGTTGGAGCCGTGCGCGAACGAAACGCCCGTGCAGGTCAGGATCAGCAGGCATCGAATCCAGAAGGGCGGCGGCGTGTTTTTCTTCGGCTCTTTATAAAGCGCGGGAACGCGCACGACGAGCTTCATCACATAAAGCAGCAGGCCGGCCAGCAGAAAGCCAATCAGCGGCGAAAACAGCAACGACTTGCCGACCGCCAGCGCCTGCCCCCAGTCCACGCCCGATGTCCCCGACGTGCCATGCAACATCTGGTTCATCAGCCCGACGCCGATCACCGATCCAATCAGCGTATGCGAACTCGACGATGGAATTCCGACCGCCCACGTTCCCAGGTTCCAGATGATGGCGGCGATCAAAAGCGCAAAGACCATCGCGAATCCCTGCGATGTCCCGACGCCGAGGATCAGTTCCACCGGCAGCAATTGCAGGATGCCGAACGCAACCGCGCCGCTCGATACCAGCACGCCGAGGAAATTCCATGCGCCCGACCACACGACTGCAAGATTCGGCGCGAGGGAATGTGTGTAGATGACCGTCGCGACGGCGTTGGCGGTATCGTGGAAGCCATTAACGAACTCAAAACCCAGCGCGATCATCAACGCGATACCGAGTAGCACGTAAGGCAATATCGATGATTGCTGGACCGATTCGAGGTCGTGCAGTAAATGCGTGACGCAATAAATGATGCCGCCGGCAATCACGATCAGGAAGAGCGGCATGCTGAGCCGCCGTCCGAGCGTTCGCCCTTGCGTGTCGTTGCTATCGGGAAGGGTCAAGTCAGGCATGTAACGTCCTTTGTGCGGAAGCTGCGGGTATAGCGGAGGGTGGGCATCTGGCAGTGACGCCGTCCATGTTTGCACGCGCTTTATTGCGTTTTGATGACACGTGAAAGTATTGAAATTCGTCTGATTTGAAAGCGCGGCTTGGGACTTGCTGCCTTATCGAGTGCCGCGTTCATGGTGGAGAACTTATGTTGCAACTTGTCGAGTTGGTGATGGTTTCCCGTGATGTGTCGAACACGCCGCCCGAGAAGGCGCTCTCAAAACTCGACTCGTTTTCCAATGCACGCCGTGGCGATTTCATGTTGCGAACGCAAAAAGTCGAGGCGGATTTGCAAGGCTGGAACGTGCAAATCGAAGCGCGTGGAAAGCAGACGATGTTTGCCGCGTGTCGGGGGGAATGGCCGCTTGTCCGTCGCGTGGAGGCCGCGGCCGGCGCGCAGGATGATCTAAGAGCGTGGATCGCGTCAGAAGAAATGCTGGCTGACTTGCAGAAGCACCTCGGCGATAGCGACCCCATCCTTGGCGAAGGATCCGAAGCAGCAGTCAGCGAATGGGATACACCTGGCGCGGTCCGCGCAACGCTTCGGGTCAATACGGACCACACGGCCACCTTGACGCTTGCAGCGGCGCCCGAATCGCGTGAGGCCCTGTTTGCTCTCGCGCGTGAGATCGCGAAGGCGCTGCCGTTCGTGATCATGCCAATTCACATCGATCCCGGCGTGCACGAGCCGGTGAAAGCCGACAAGCTTAAATTGCCGCGGCACGCCACGCCGACCGATGCCTTCACCGACATCGGCAAGTCCGTGGCGGCGCATTGGTTCGGCAACGACGCTGCGTCGCGCGGCGGGCTCGAAGCGGAGCACGTGCATCAATTGCGCGTGGCGCAGCGACGCCTCAAAACCGCGCTCAAACTCTTTCCCGAATGGATCGATGAAACCTGGAACACGCAAGTCGCGCCCGACTTGACGTGGTTTGGCGACTTGCTCGCCGACGCCCGCGACTGGGATGTCTTCACCGACACGACCCTCGCCGTCTACGCCGCCGTCGATGACGAACATCGTCGAGATTCATGGTCCCCGATAAAGCGCGCCGCCGATGCAAAGCGCATCGCCGCGCGCGAGCGCCTTATTGACGCGATGAACTCGCCGCGTTACGCGAGCCTCGCCTTGTCGTTCGTGCAGTGGTTCAGTGCGCTCGAAGCGCCGCCCGAGTTTGCGCATCGCACGCTCGGGGAGCATGCGCAAAAGCGCATCGCCAAGCATTATCGGAAGATCGCGCGGGCGCCCGATCTGACCACCATCGACGCACGCACGCGGCACAAAGTGCGCATTCACGCCAAGCGCCTGCGGTACGCGCTCGAGTTTTTCCGCTCGATCGTCACGCGATCCACACGCAAGGACGTCGAGGAGGCGCTAGGCGATTTGCAGACCGTTCTGGGCGATGGCAACGACGCAGCTGTCGCCGCACAACGCCTTGCAGCACTGGACGAAGCCGGTGATTTCCAAAGAGGCCTGGCGAAGGGCTTCGCGATCGCGGCCCAGCAAATGCACGCCGCCGAAGGCGAGCGTATCCTGCGCAAGATAAAAAAGCCGCGTATCAGGTAATTTTTAGGCATCCAATATAATTGCGAGACTTTATAACCAGCCGACGACGCAGCCATGACCCACGAAATGCGTGACGAACCCCTCGAAGTCGGCGGCGCCGTCTGGTTTCGCAGCGGCAATGAGACGCTCGGCGGCGCGACGCGCATTGCCTTGCTCGCGGCCATCCAGCAAACCGGCTCGATCACAGGCGCGGCCAAAGCAGTCGGGATGAGTTACAAGGCGGCGTGGGACGCTATCGATGCCATGAACAACCTCGCGGGCGCTGCGCTCGTCGTGCGTGCGACGGGCGGCAAGGGCGGCGGCGGGACGACGCTGACGCCAAAGGCGCTGAAACTGATCGATACCTATGGCGCCATCGAACGAGAACACCGGCTGTTTCTTGAACGTGCGGGCGCGGCGATCGAAGGTTTTGAGCACGACTGGCAACTCATCGGGCGAATCGGCATGAAAACCAGCGCACGCAATCAGTTATTCGGCAAGGTTAAAAAGATCACGCGCGGTGCGGTCAATGATGAAATCGAACTCGTATTGTCGGGCGGCCAATCGATCGTCGCCATCGTCACGCACGAAAGCACCGAGTCGCTCGGCCTCAAGGAGGGCGGTGGCGCGTTTGCACTGGTGAAGGCGTCGTGGGTGATCCTGATGGCGGACGAGCCGGTCCGCATCTCGGCGCGCAATCAATTGAAGGGGAAGGTCTCGAAAGTGACGCGCGGCACAGTGAACGCGGAAGTTTCGCTCGCGCTCGACGACTCGACCACGGTCACCGCCATTATCACGAATGAAAGCGTGGAGACGCTCGGGCTCGCGGAAGGTCAGAATGCGATTGCGGCGTTCAAGGCGTCGAGCGTGATTCTTGGCGTGACGGACTGATGCTGCCGGCATCGTGAATTTGCACGATCCCCTCGCGCAGATTCACGACCTGATCGCCGAACATGGCGACATCGTCGGGATCGTGCGTGATGAGGACCATGGGAATATCCAGGCGGCTTTGCAGGTCCGCAAGTTCCTGGCGCATGCGCTGACGCAGCGCCATGTCGAGCGCGGAGAACGGCTCATCGAGCAAGAGCAGTTGTGGATGCGGAATCAGCGCCCGCGCCAGCGCCACACGCTGTTTTTGCCCGCCGGACAATTGCCCGGGATATTGCCGTGCAACCGGCTTCAGATCGAACGCGTTCAGCCAGTAATCAATGTCCGCATGCGCCACGTGTTTCGACGGATTCCACCAGCCGCGCTTGAGGCCGAACGCAATGTTTTGCCGCACGTTCAGGTGCGGAAAAAGCGCGTAGTCCTGGAACAGATAAGCGATGCGCCGCGCCTGCGGCGTCAGGTCGATACCCTTGTTCATATCGAGCAGCGTGGTGCCATTCAGCACGATCTCGCCTTCGTCCAGATGGATCAATCCCGCGATAGCCTGCAGCGTCAGGCTTTTCCCCGCGCCCGACGGCCCGAACAGCACGATGCGCTGGCTTGTCGATTCGAACGCTACGTCGAGCAGGAAATCGCGCTCGGGCGTGATGAAATGCTTGCGCAGGCGAATGGAAAGAGCGGTCATATCAACGTACCGATGCCATCGAACGCTGGGGCAACAATCGCCCTGCTGCGAGCAGGATCACTACGCAGGTCACCGATGTCACGATCACCAGGACGTTTGCCGTGCTGTCGTCGCCGGCTTGCACGGCTGCATACACCGCGACCGAAAGCGTCTGCGTCCGGCCCGGCAGGTTGCCCGCGATCATCAGTGTGGCGCCGAATTCGCCCAGCGCCCGCGCAAACGCGAGCAGCGCGCCAGCCAGAATGCCGCGTGCGGCGAGCGGCAATGTGACGCGAAAAAACACGGCGGTTTCGGTGACGCCGAGCGTTCGCGCCGCACGCTCGAACTGCGGATCGACGGCTTCAAATGCCGTGCGCGCGGATTTCAGAACGAGCGGAAAAGCGACCACCGCCGACGCGATCACGGCGCCTTGCCAGGTGAAGACCAGCTGGATATCGAATTTGTCGAGCCACGCGCCGATCACGCCGCGCCGGCCGAGTAGCACGAGCAAGTAATACCCCAGCACCGTGGGCGGCATGACGAGCGGCAGCGTCAGCAACGAATCGACGAGTTCACGCGCCGACGAGCGCCAGCGCGACAAACCGAACGCCACCGCGACGCCAAGCACGACGTCGATCGCCGTCGCCCAACCGGCCACTTTCAGCGACAGCAACAGCGGTATCCACGCGTGATCCATGAAGTTTTACTTCACTGGCGGCTTGAAGCCGAACTGCGCAAGCGTTTTCTGGCCTTCAGGCGACAAGACGAACGCAATGAAAGACTGGGCATCGGCGGCATGCTTGCTTTGCGCGACCTGGGCGATCGGATAGGTGATCGTGGTTTGCGTCGGCACCGTCAGCGCCACTTTCACCCGATCCGGCATCACGGCGGCATCGGTGCCAAAAACGAATCCCGCGTCCACTTCGCCGCGCGCCACGTAGTCGAGACTTTGGCGCACGTTCGACGCCAGCACGCCCTTCGCGCTGACCGCATCCCAGACGCCCGCTTCCTTGAGCGCGCCTTCGGTGTATCGGCCGACAGGCACCGAAGCCGGATCGCCGTATGCCACGCGCTTGACGCTGGCTTCGGTGAGGTCCTTCACCCTGGCGGGCGCGAATGCGCTGTCCTTCGGCACGATCAACACAAGCGAATTCGCGGCGAAGTCGCGGCGCGATTCGGTGGCGATCACCTTTTCCCCGATGGCCTTGTCCATTGCTTTCTGATCGGCGGACGCAAAGACATCGGCGGGCGCGCCTTTCACGATCTGCTGCATGAGCACGTCGGACGCGCCGAAATTCATTAGGACCTTGGTGCCGGGATGCTGCTTCTCATAGGCGTCGCCGATAGCCTTGAATGCGTTAGTCAGGCTTGCGGCCGCGGAGACGACGATTTCATCGGCATGGGCCGCACTTTGCAGCGCGATGGAAGAAACGGCGAGGGCGGCAACGATCAGCGATTGTTTGAGTTTGAACACGATGGCCAGGTCGAAATGAATGGAAAGCGCATCGTAATATATTCGCGGCTATAACGGGAAGCGCGCGCTCGTTTACTCGGGACTTCATGACTCTGTCGTGCCACCAAAGCGGACGTCGATATGCCGTGCCGGCTTCGCGACCGGCTTGTCGTATTGACCGGCTTTCCAACGCGCCCGGATAAAGGGCTGCTCACGGCCGGATAATTGCAGCGCGATATCGGTAATCCAGCGCTGCGTGGGCACAGGGATGCCGTGGAGCACGACCGCGACAACCGCGAGACTCACTGCAACCGGCGCAGGCGACAGCTTGCCTGCTTCCGCGCGCCACGCATACGCCACGAACAGAAGCGCCGTCACAGCGCCGAGCCCGCAACCCGTGACCACTTCCGATACCGAATGCGCGTTCAACAGAATGCGCGACACCCCGACCACGATTCCGATCAGCACGCCAAGACTGACGCCGAGCCCGCGAACCCATTGCCGGCCGGGCAGGCACGCCACGAACAAAGCGACAGGCAACACCGCCGACGAGATCATTGCGTGGCCGCTGATTCCGGTGAAGTCCAGATCGCGCACGCCGATGCCCCAGCCCATGAACGCAAGCTTGGTGACGAAGACCAGTCCGCTTGCCGAGCCGAGCAAAACAAGCCAGCACACAGCGTAGCGCCACGGGTATCCGAGAGCGAGCCAGCCTGCAACCGCGAGGGCGAGCGGGATCATGACGCCGACGCTGCCGATCGAAGTAATGGTGAGCCATAGAGATATTGGCAAGTCAGGCATGACGATTGTTCCGCATAGCGGGAAAAAGCAGACATTATACCGGGCGACTCCTGCCACAAACTTATCGGAAGCAATCTTCGGGAATTGCACCGATAGGCACAACATCGCCTAATTTGTTCGCTTCTGGCATCTACGTGTCAACTATGTGTGTCAAGGTGAAATTCTGTGTCTTGCACACGGCGTCCGATTAAATGTTATTGTGCACTGCACAACGTCCGTCATTCCAACGCGGTCTGACGGCCCACTTTTCAGTGTGCAGGATCGAATTCCATGCCTAAAAGTCTGACTAAATTATGGCTGCGAGGCTTGAAACGCCTGGTTGCCACGCAAATTGCGCCGCCGAAATCTCCCAAGCCGCGTACTGCAGCCCGGCCCACGAGCGCTAAGGCTGCGAAACCCGCGGCAAACCCAAGTCCGGCGGTCAAGCCGAGAACTTCGGTGAAGACGCAAGCCGTGCGCGAATCGCGGGTGCGGCCTCGCGCTTCGGCGTGGGCGACGGGGAAATGGACACGCTCGTTCCACTCGGCGCCCCCGGCTGCCGGCCGGTTTGTGAACCACCTGGCTTACGCCCTGTATTTGCCGGCCAACGCCGAGCCTACCGGCATGCCACTGCTGGTAATGATGCACGGCTGCCAGCAATCCGCCGAGGACTTCGCACAGGGGACGCGGGTCAACTTGCTCGCGGACCGGTATGGATTCGCGGTTTTGTATCCGGAGCAGTCGAAAACAGCGCATGTTCACCGATGCTGGCACTGGTACGAGGGCTCGGGCGCTGGAGAGGCGGCTTCGGTTGTATCGCTGGTAAGGGAAATTGTCGGCCGTCACGATCTGGATGCCGAGCGCGTCTATCTCGCCGGAATGTCGGCCGGCGCCGGGCTTGCGGCCGTGCTTGCGGTCAAATATCCATCTGTTTTCGCGGCGGTTGGCCTGCATTCGGGCGTGGTCTTCGGCGATGCCAATTCCGGCATTGATGCAATGGACGTCATGCGTCGAGGCTCGCGGAAGGATCCCGTAGCCTTGATCGACGCCGCCGTCGACGTGGGCAGTTACCCCGGCATGCCGACCGTGATCGTGCACGGCGAGTTGGACTCCGTGGTGTCGAAGGTCAATGCTGAGCAGTTGACTTCGGAATTCCTGCGTCTGAACCGTTTCACCGACGCCAACGGCGCCTGGCAAAACGGCGAACGTCGCGAAGAAACGCAAGCTGACGGCGTGACGACGGATTACTTGAAAAATGGCCGGCGCGTGATGCGCGTTTGTATCGTGCGCGGACTTGGCCACGCGTGGAGCGGTGGTGACGATACCGTGCCATTCCATTCGGCCAAGGGACCGGAGGCTTCAGCGATGCTCTGGGAGTTCTTCAAGCATCAACGCCGCGTGCAGTCGCCGGTTCGCGACGAAACGCTTGCTTAGGTCGAGTGTTGTAAAAAAGCCTTTTGCATCAATACGTTCTTTTGAACACTTGCCCGTGACTAGGGATTACCCTATACTTCGTTCAAGCACTAGGTAATTACCCTATATCACCAAGCGAGGTTCACCATGTATCTGCTCAGCCGCCTCTTCCTGTTCCTGACGAAATCCGCCGACCAGCGTGACAAGGAGCGCAACGACGCTTATCTGGCCGAAGCCACTGACATTTACGACCTCGAATACCGCATGAAGAAACTGGATCGTCGTGCAACGACACGTCATCCTTCGTGGCTCGCGCAGTAATTCAACGGCCGTAACGAAGTACAAGCAGGATTCGGTACGCCGAAAGCGGCGCTATTGAAGCAAAGAAATGCCGGCTCTAATGGCCGGCATTTTTGCGTATTGCACCAGGACACTCGAGGGCTTTCGCCCCCGTGGGCATTGCTTTAAACCAGCTTGACGCGGACGTCCACGTTACCGCGTGTGGCGTTCGAGTACGGGCAGACTTGGTGAGCGGTGTCGACCAGTGTTTGCGCTTCGGCTGCATCGAGTCCAGGCAGAGAAACCCGCAACTCGATATCCAGCGCGAAGCCGCCTTTATCATTCGGGCCGACGCCTACATCGGCCGAGACGGTCGTATCGGCAGGAATTGCCTTCTTTTGCTGACCGGCGACAAACTTCATTGCACTAAGAAAACAAGCCGAATAGCCGGCCGCGAAAAGCTGTTCCGGGTTCGTGCCGGCAGCGCCCGCGCCGCCCAATTCCTTCGGCGCGCTCAATTTCACATCCAGATTTTTGTCAGACGATACCGCCCGGCCGTCGCGGCCACCCGTGCTCGTTGCGTGTGCGGTGTAAAGGACGCTCATGATCTTCTCCTGTTCAATGGTTGCCGCTTGCGGCAGAAAGTGTCTTTGGGAATGCGCTCACCACGGGAATAAATATATCGCGCTAATCATTAGTGTGCAAACTAAATCGGCGTCAGACGCGATTGGTAATTTCTATCAATTTGTTAAGTTTCGTTGTGCTCCATCAGCGACCCACGCAGTTGGATGAGTTCGTCGCGTAGTTTCAGTAAGCGTTCAGCGTCGGATCCGGCAGCGCAGAAGATTTCGGCCGGGATGCCGCGGATGGCTTTTTTGATGGCGCGGCCGGCATCGGTCAGGTTGATGTGCACCTGCCGCTCGTCTTCCTTGCTGCGCATGCGCTGTACGAAACCTTGGGCTTCGAGACGCTTGAGCAATGGCGTCATGGTGGCTGAATCGAGATTCAAGCGCTCGGCCATCTGCTTGACGGTCAGCGCGTCGCTTTCCCATAGCACGAGCATCGCCAGGTATTGCGGATAGGTCAGCCCGACCTTGTCCAGCAACGGTTTGTACGTTTTTGTCATCGCCAGCGACGTGGAGTAGAGCGCGAAGCAAAGTTGGGCGTCGAGCTCGAGCGGGATTTGCGGCGAAGAAGTCATGGCGATCGCATTCACTGCGCTAGGAACGATACGTAACGATACTGCACGCGAATCGTTAGTGCACGAAGCAAATGAAAAGGGCGAAAAAAATGCGCCAATGATCTCGGGGGTCATCGGCGCTTTATGCGTCTTCAGCGAATCACGCCGTGGGTCCTGAAAGATCGGGGATATCGTCCGCCGGATCCTCTGATTGCAAGCCAAAACACCCGCGATAAGTCGCGTAAAACGAGCAATACAACGCGCTGGTGACCAGGATGGAGGCCGGCATCAGCACGGCGAGCGCCATTTCCTGCCCAACCCCGAGTACTTGCATCAACGCACTCAATCCAAACGATACCGCCAGCGCCACGCCAATCCACAATGCCCCGTAAAGCACGAACGCCCCACGATTGCGCCAGCAGCCGACAAAGCTGAAAAACAGCGCCTTCGCCGGCGGCACGTCGTGCCAGGCCACGAGAACCGGCGCGAACCAGAACAGCATGGCGACCGGGATATAGCAGGCCATTGCAACCAGCACTGCGAGCGGGTTGAAGCTTGCCGCGATGGTTTCGGGATCGCCGGCGGGGCCGTTGCCGATCATCAGGTTGAGCAGCACGCCATCATCAACAAGCGCCGACAACGCGAACACAATGCCCATTGCAAGCACATACACCACGCCGAGCACGAGCAACCGGCGCGCGACTATCTGCCCGTAAGACCGGAAGCCATCGACCAGCACGGTCGGCCAGACCGGCTTTTTCGCGATGGTATTGCGGCAAGCGGCCATGAATCCGACCGCGACGCCCGGTATCAGCAGCAGCGGCAGCACGGGACCAATCACCGGTAGCCGCGAAATCAGCGTCATGGCAAACAGATACGCGAAGAACACCGTAAGAAACGCGAGCGGATTCCGGCGAAACAGCCAGATTCCCTGTCGGAACCACACATAACCGGTTTTAGCGGGGACTTCGATCAAATGCATTGATTAATTACCGTCAGCGGGAGGGGGCGCAGTTTTGATGCGCTCACGCAAAATGCGTTCGAAATGGCCAGGATCGTGCGGTTTCAGCATTTCGGCTTCGCGGGGCCGGTAGAAGTCGTAAAGACGCGATACCCAGAAACGCAAAGCGCCCGCACGCAGCATGTCGCTCCAATGGTGTTCTTCGGCCGGCGTGAATGGACGCACCGTTTGGTAGGCGCGCAGCAGCGCGTCCGTGCGCGCTGTATCCAGTGCGCCGGTTGCGAGGTCGACGCACCAGTCGTTCACGCAGACGGCGACATCGAACAGCCATTTGTCGTTGCCGGCGAAATAAAAGTCGAAAAAGCCACCGAGACGCGTTTCGTCCGCCGTGGGATGCGCGAACAGCACGTTGTCGCGAAACAGATCGCAATGGCAAGGGCCTTCCGGCATTGCCTTGTATTCAGCCGATGCAAAAAACGCCGACTGATGCGCGAGTTCGTTGTTGATCAGCGCCCGCTGGTCGCCGCTGAGATGCGGCAATACGGCCGGCACGTTTTCCTGCCACCACGCGAGGCTGCGCAGATTCGGCTGATACAGGGCGAAATCACGCCCCGCCAGGTGAAGCCGCGCCAACATGTGACCGACCTCGATGCAGTGAGCCGCCCCTGGCGACAATTCCGGCGCGCCATCGAGTTTCGTCACGACAGTCGCCGGCTTGCCGTTCAGCGTGCCAAACAACGCGCCGTCGCGACGTGGCATTGGATCGGGAACCGGCACCGCGTGCGACGCCAGATGGCGCATCAGATCGAGGTAAAACGGTAACTGGGTTGCCGTCAGATTTTCGAAGATGGTGAGAACATACGCGCCGCGCGTGGTCGTCAAAAAGAAGTTGCTGTTTTCGATGCCGGATGCGATGCCACGGAAATCGATGACTTCGCCGAGTTCGTAGTTCTGGAGCCAGTCGGTGAGCTGGGAATCGGAGACAGCAGTGAATACGGCCATGCGGGAGTGCGTCGGTGAGGTTGGAAGGCGCGCAGACCGGCGTGCGGATCAGTGGCGGGGACAGCGGCGAACGCCGGGCAGCGGCTTGAGTACAGCCCGGCGGCCATGAAAGCTTAGTAGGTCAGATTCCACGAAGGCAGGCGCGTGCTCGCCTTGCCGTTGTCGCGCACGGTCGGCGACGTGTCGGCGGGCGCGCTCATCTGATAGCGCGTGCCGAAATTCGAGCGCACGTTGATCTCGACAGGCTTGCCTTTGTCGCGATATTCGGTGATTTCCGTGCCGTTCGTGCTGGTCTCGTGATAGCTCGGCAGGCGCGGCGGCGAAATCTCCACCTTCGAGCTGACTTCCGCTGCCGGGCGATTGATCGCCCTCAGGTCGGGCAGGCCGGCGTTCTCTTCGGGCGACATGACGTGCGCCGGAGCTGCATCCTTCGCGGCTGCCGATTGAGCGGGAAGGCTCTGCGCGTTTGCGCCGATGCTGGCTGCGGCCAGAACAGCCGCGATGGCGACAGATTGAAGCGACTTCATGATGTTTCTCCAGATGAGTCCCCGAATTTTAGCAAAACGCACCCGCTTGAGGGATGCTAAGGGACATTTGAATCGTCGCAAATGCCTTATTTTGCGCTGGTTTCAAATAAAGCATGGCGTTGTGCCCCGATGTGTTGAAGAAACGCATCGGCGGGAGGGGTGTTCATGGGCTCGTGGTTCTTCCGTGTTAATGTCGATTCATCACAAGAGCGCATGAAGAACATGACAAACGATCGGACTCAATCCACCCATTCCACGCCCGCCAGCAACTTCCCCACGGAATCTTTCGATGACCCCGTGGCAGCGGTTGCACGGGTATCGGCCATTTACGAAGCCAATACCGGGTTCCTGCGCGACGCCTTCGCGCGTTACCGGAAAAACGAGCCGTTTTCGCATCGCGTGAGAGCGTGTTATCCGTTCGTGCGCGTGCGGACCGAGCTGAACACGCAGATCGATTCACGCCGTTCGTATGGGTTCGTCGCGGGGCCGGGGATCTTCGAGACCACGCTCACGCGGCCGGACATGTTCGGCGATTATTATCGCGAGCAATTGCGCCTGCTCGCCAAGAACCATCATGTCGGGATTGAAGTCGGCGTGTCGGCGCAGCCCATTCCAATTCACTTCGCGTTTGCCGAAGGCATTCACCTGGAAGGCGACCTGGATCGCGACCGGCTGCTCGCCATGCGCAATATCTTCGATATGCCCGACCTCGCGCTGCTCGACGACCGCATCGTGAACGGCACGTATGAACCCGGTCCGGGCGAACCGCATCCGCTCGCGTTATTTACGGCGGCGCGGGTGGATTTCTCGTTGCATCGGCTGAAGCATTACACCGCGACTTCGCCCACGCACACGCAGAACTACGTGCTTTATACGAACTACCAGTTTTATATCGATGAATTCGTGAAACTCGGCCGCAGGATCATGTCCAAGGCGGACGACGAGGACACGCGCAAGTACCGCAGCGAATACACATCGTTTGTGGAACCGGGCGACGTGATTACAGGCAACGAAAACCTTGCCGATCTGCAGGAAGAACCGCAAGGCGTGGCGCCCGCGCGCCTGCCGCAAATGCCCGCGTATCACCTGAAACGCGCCGACGGCAGCGGCATCACGATGATCAACATCGGCGTGGGGCCATCGAATGCCAAGACGATCACGGACCACATCGCCGTGCTGCGTCCGCACGCGTGGATCATGCTCGGGCATTGCGCCGGGTTACGAAATACGCAGCGCCTCGGCGACTACGTGCTCGCGCACGGTTATGTGCGCGAAGACCACGTACTTGATGCCGACTTGCCGCTCTGGATTCCGATTCCCGCACTGGCCGAGGTCCAGGTCGCGCTGGAAAAAGCCGTCGCGCAGGTAACCAAGCTCGAAGGCGTGGACCTGAAGCACGTGATGCGTACCGGAACCGTTGCGAGCGTGGATAACCGCAACTGGGAATTGCGCGATCACCGCGAGCCGGTACAGCGTTTATCGCAGAGCCGCGCGATTGCACTCGACATGGAAAGTGCGACCATCGCCGCGAACGGGTTCAGGTTTCGCGTGCCATACGGAACGCTGCTTTGCGTCTCCGATAAACCTCTGCACGGCGAACTGAAGCTGCCCGGCATGGCGGATCAGTTTTATCGCGCGCAAGTGGATCAGCATTTGCAGATCGGCGTGATGGCAATGGAATTGCTGCGCATGAACGGCCTATCGAAACTGCATAGCCGCAAGTTGCGCGGGTTCGCTGAAGTGGCGTTCCAGTGAGGCAAAAAGCGGCTCCGGAAGGAGCCGCTTTCGATCTACCAAGCCATCAAAGATAGAACATCCGGTCTTCGTCGGACTTGCCTTCGGCGGGCTGTTCTTCCGCAGTTTCACGGTCTTCGTAGAATTGCAGCACCGCTTCGAGCACCTGGTCCGGATCATCGATGACCTGCATCAGATCCAGGTCCTTCTCGCTGATCACGCCGGTCGGAACCAGCGTATTGCGGAACCACGAGAGCAGGCCTTCCCAGAACTCGGCGCCCACCAGCACGATGGGAACATGCCGCGATTTCTTCGTCTGGATCAGCGTCAGCACTTCGGCCATTTCGTCGAGCGTGCCGAAGCCGCCCGGCATGACGACCACGGCGTCCGAATTCTTCACGAACGTGACTTTGCGCGTGAAGAAATGGCGGAACCGCAGCGAAATATCCTGCCACTGGTTGCCCGACTGCTCGTGCGGCAACTCGATGTTCAAGCCCACCGACGGCGACTTGCCCGCATGCGCGCCCTTGTTCGCGGCTTCCATGATGCCGGGACCGCCGCCGGAGATTACGGCGAAGCCCGCGTCGGAAAATTTCTGCGCGATTTCAATGGTGAGCTTGTAGTAAGGCGACTCGGGTTTCAGGCGCGCCGAACCATAGATGCTGATGGCAGGGCGGATCTCGGAGAGGTACTCGGTCGCCTCGATAAACTCTGCCATAATCGTGAACATCTGCCACGATGCGCGAGCCTTCTTGGCCGTCGCGCGCTCTTGATCTGCGAGCGATCGCAGACTCGGAATCACTTTTCTTTTGTTCATAATGCCTGAAGAACTTAATCTTGAAGGTAAGACCCTGCTATTGGTCGACGGATCCAGCTATCTGTATCGGGCCTACCACGCCATGCCGGATCTGCGCGGGCCGGATGGCGGACCAACAGGCGCGTTGTACGGAATGATCAACATGCTGCGGCGCCTGCGGAAGGACATCAATGCAGAGTATAGCGCGTGCGTATTCGACGCCAAGGGCAAGACATTTCGCGACGACTGGTACGCGGATTACAAGGCAAACCGGCCATCCATGCCGGATGATCTCTCTAAGCAGATAGAACCCATCCACGAGACCGTTCGGGCGCTCGGCTGGCCGCTCGTGATGATCGAAGGCGTGGAGGCCGACGACGTCATCGGTACGCTTGCAGTCGCCGCCGAAAAGCGCGGCATGAAGGTTATCGTGTCAACGGGCGACAAGGATCTGGCGCAGCTTGTGACGGATCATGTCACCCTCATCAATACGATGTCGAACGAGACGCTCGATCGCGCCGGGGTGCTGAATAAGTTCGGCGTGCCGCCGGAGCGGATCGTCGACTATCTCTCGCTCATCGGCGATACGGTCGATAACGTACCGGGCGTCGAGAAGTGCGGACCGAAGACAGCGCTGAAGTGGCTCACACAATACGAAACCCTTGATGGCATCGTGGCACATGCCAGCGAAATCAAAGGTGCGGTGGGAGACAATCTACGCAAGGCTTTGGACTTCCTGCCCATGGCCCGAAAGCTCGTTACCGTACATACGGAATGCGATTTGGCGGCGCAGATCGCGTCTATCGAAGAAACGTTGCCTTCGCGGCCCGAAGCGCGCGACGAATTGCGCGACCTCTTTACGCGTCACGGCTTCAAGACGTGGCTGCGCGAAGTCGAAATTGCCGATGCAGTGGAAGGCCCCACGGACACGCCGCCGGCGCCCGCCACCGAAATGGAGCGGCACTACGAAACAGTGCAGACGTGGGAACAATTCGATGAATGGCTCGCACGCATCAACGCCGCCGAGCTGACTTCCTTCGATACCGAAACGACCGCGCTCGATCCCATGCTTGCGCAGATCGTGGGCTTGTCGGTTTCGGTCGAGCCGGGACGTGCGGCTTACATTCCGGTGGCGCATCGGGGACCGGATGCGCCCGTGCAATTGCCGCGCGACGAAGTCCTGCAAAAACTGAAAACGTGGCTCGAAGATCCATCGAAGAAGAAGGTCGGCCAGCATCTGAAATACGACGAACAAGTGCTGGCGAATTACGGTATCGAATTGAATGGCGTCGAGCATGACACGCTGTTGCAGTCGTACATAATTGAATCGCACAGGCCGCACGACATGGACAATCTCGCGTTGCGGCATCTGGGCGCGAAGACCATCAAGTATGAAGAGGTCGCGGGCAAGGGCGCGTCGCAAATCGGCTTCGATGAAGTCGCGCTGGACCAGGCCGCGCCTTACGCCGCCGAGGACGCCGACATCACGTTACGTTTGCATCAGGCGCTCTATCCCCAGCTCGCCGATGAAGCGCAATTGCTGAAGGTGTATCGCGACATAGAGATGCCCACTTCGCGTGTGCTGCGCAAGATGGAACGCAATGGCGTGCTGATCGACGGCGAGTTGCTGCGCGTGCAGAGCGGTCAGATCGCGACGCGTCTGATCCAGCTCGAAGCAGAGGCGTACATGCTCGCGGGTGGCGAATTCAATCTTGGATCGCCGAAGCAGATTGGGCAGATTTTCTTCGAGAAGCTGCAATTGCCGGTGGTGAAAAAGACGCCGAGCGGCGCGCCTTCCACCGATGAAGAAGTGCTGCAAAAACTCGCCGAAGACTATCCGTTGCCGAAGATTTTGCTCGAGCATCGGGGTTTGTCGAAGCTCAAGTCAACGTATACGGACAAGCTGCCGCGCATGGTCAACGCGAAGACCGGCCGCGTGCATACGAACTACGCGCAGGCGGTGGCAGTGACGGGGCGCTTGTCATCGAATGAACCTAACTTGCAGAACATTCCAGTGCGCACCGCCGAAGGCCGGCGCATTCGCGAGGCGTTCATTGCGCCGCCGGGAAGCAAGATCGTATCGGCGGATTATTCGCAAATCGAATTGCGAATCATGGCGCATATTTCCGGCGATCCGTCGCTCATGCGCTCGTTCGCCGAGGGCGAGGACGTGCATCGCGCGACGGCGTCCGAGATTTTCGGCGTGACGCCCATCGAGGTTTCGAACGATCAGCGGCGCATCGCAAAGGTCATCAACTTCGGCCTGATCTATGGCATGAGCGCGTTTGGATTGGCATCGAATATCGGCATTTCGCGCGATGCGGCGAAGCTTTATATCGATAAATATTTCCAGCGCTATCCGGGCGTCGCCAACTACATGGACGAAACGCGCACGAAAGCGAAGCGCGACGGTTTCGTGGAGACGGTGTTCGGGCGGCGTTTGTGGCTGCCCGAAATCAACGGCGGCAGCGGTCCGCGCCGGCAGGGCGCCGAGCGCGCGGCCATCAATGCGCCGATGCAAGGCACGGCCGCCGATCTGATCAAGCTTTCCATGATCGCCGTGCAGGACTGGCTGGTAGCATCGAAGATAGACACCAAGATGATCATGCAGGTCCACGATGAACTCGTGCTCGAAGTGCCCGAAGCCGAGTTGCCGGAAGTGCGCAAGCGTCTGCCGGAACTCATGTGCGGCGTCGCGAAGCTGAAGGTGCCGCTGGTCGCCGAAGTCGGCGTGGGCAACAACTGGGAAGAAGCGCATTGAGCAGGTTTTAGTCGCGTCACAACGGAGGTTGAATGCATCGCTTCATAATCGTCGGCGGCGGGGCGGGCGGGCTTGAACTGGCTACGCGTCTGGGCGACAAATTCGGCAGCGCCGATGGCAAGCGCACGGCGCGTGCGCAGGTGACGCTCGTCGACCGGAATTCCACGCATATCTGGAAGCCGTTATTGCATGAAGTCGCGGCAGGCAGCCTCGACCCGTTTTCGCAGGAGTTGCCTTATGTGGCCCAGGCGCGCTGGCACGGGTTCGAGTTTCAGCAGGGCGACTTGCTGGGCATCGACCGCACAGCGAAGAAGGTCACGCTCGGTCCTCTCCTCGACGATGAAGCCGGCGAGCTGCTACCCCAACGCGATCTGGAATACGACACGCTGATCGTGGCTATCGGCAGCACGACGGCGTTCTTCGGCGTGCAGGGTGCGCAGGAAAATTCCCTCGCGCTCGATACCGTGGATCAAGCCGAACTGTTCCGCAAACGGCTGATTGCGGCGTGTATTCGGGCGGAATATCGGGCGCCTGATCCGCAGACTCTGAATCCGGCGGAAGCTGCGACAAGAGAGCCACGCATACAAGTTGCGATTGTCGGCGGCGGGGCGACGGGGGTTGAGTTATCGGCGGAATTGCGCAATACGGCGCAAGTCCTGCACGCGTACGGGCTGCACAAACTCGACCCGAAAAACGATATCGGCATTGTGTTGATCGAAGCGGGGCCGCGCATCCTGCCCGCGCTGCCTGAACGCGTGTCCACGGCGACGGCCGAATTGCTGGGCAAGCTCGGCGTCAAGCTGATGACCGGCGAGACCGTGGCCGAAGTGTCGCGTGACTCCATCCGCACGGCGAGCGGTAAGACCGTCGCGGCGGATCTGACAGTTTGGGCAGCAGGTATTCGCGCGCCGGCCGTGTTGTCCAAACTCGATGGACTTCCGACCAACCGGCTCGGCCAGCTCGTCGTGCGCCGTACGCTGCAAACGGAAATCGATGACAACGTCTTCGCCATCGGCGATTGCGCCGCATGCGCGTGGCCCGGCGGCGAGAAGGAAGGGCGTAACGTGCCGCCGCGTGCGCAGGCCGCGCATCAGCAAGCGAGCTTCTTGCTGAGATCGTTTGAGCGTCGGCTGGAGGACAAGCCGTTACCCGAGTACACGTATCGCGACTTTGGATCGCTCGTGTCGCTTGGACATTTCAGCGCGGTCGGCAGTCTGATGGGCGGGTTGATCGGCGGGAACATGCTGATCGAAGGACTCTTCGCGCGTTTCATGTACCAGTCGCTTTACCGGATGCACATCGCCGCACTGCACGGCTGGGCGCGCATGGCGCTCGACACCGTCGCGCACTGGCTGCGGCGCTCCACCGCGCCGCGGGTCAAGCTGCACTGAGCGATGACTTGAAGCTGAACTGAGCACGCTGCATAAAGCTGTTTAGAATGGACGCACGCTTTGGAAGCGGTTCGTTCAAGGCGCGGTCGTAGTCGAAGTCCTTGCCGTGCCTCGTTGTCCGGCGCTTTAACCGGACGCCAAGGCTTACCCGTTCTGGATGGTCCGGTGCGTTGCTACGCGGCGGGCCGTCCTCTTGCGGCCCCATGCCGCTGGAGCTCTGCATGCTTACGCCCGAAATCGACAGCCTTGTTCCGCATGTCCCGTTCAACCGGCGCACGTTCATCAAGGCGGCTGTCGGCAGCGGTTTTGCCGCCTGCGTCTTGCCGGTTTCCGCGCAAACCATCATCACGGATAGCGACGGTCTCGAAGCCGGCCCCGTAGGATTCAAGGCCGCCGACGGCACGCTCGTGCCGGCTTACCGCGCGCAACCAAAGGGCAAGACGCATTTGCCGGTGATCATCGTGATCCACGAGATTTTTGGCGTTCACGAACATATCGCCGATGTCTGCCGCCGCTTCGCCAAGCTCGGGTATCTGGCGGTCGCGCCCGATCTTTACGTGCGTCAAGGCGATGCGTCCAAGTACCCGTCGATGCAACAACTCAACGATCAGCTCGTCTCCAAAGTTCCCGATGACCAGGTGTTATCGGATATCGATTCGACTGTGGCATGGGCGGGCGAGCATGGCGGCGACCTGAACCGGCTCGGGATCACCGGTTTCTGCTGGGGCGGCCGGATCACGTGGCTTTATGCCGAGCGCAATCCGCGCATCAAGGCCGCGGTTGCGTGGTACGGACGTGTTGTCGGTGCGAAGACCGCGAACAATCCGGCGAATCCGCTGGACCTTGCCGCGAATTTGAAAGCGCCGGTCCTGGGGTTATACGGCAAGCTCGATCAAAGCATTCCGCAAGACACGCTCGCGCAAATGAAAGAGGCGATCGCGACTGGACCGCAAGTGGCGCGCGGCTCGCAATTCGTTGTCTACGACGACGCGCCGCACGCGTTTTTCGCCGATTACCGGCCAAGTTACCGCAAAGCCGATGCCGAAGATGGCTGGAAGCGCGCGGTTGCGTGGTTCAAGAACCACGGGGTCAAGTAACGCCCGGTTTCCTATGCCGCCGCGCCCGTTGCCACGGGCCGCGACGCGTCCGAACTCCATTCGCTCCACGATCCTGGATACAGCGCCGCGCCGTGGAATCCGGCGATTTCCATCGCCAGGGCGTTGTGGCATGCCGTTACGCCCGATCCGCATTGCAGCACCACGCGATCCGGCTGCGTTGCGCCGAGCAGAGCGCCAAAAGTCTCGCGCAATTCGTGCGCGGTCTTGAAGCGCCCATCGGCGGTCAGGTTATCCTTGAAAAACCGGTTCAACGCGCCGGGAATATGGCCGCCCACGGCATCGAGCGTCTCGTTTTCTCCGCGATACCGATCGGCCGCGCGTGCGTCGATCACCACGCGCTCGTGCGTATCGATATTGCGCAAGACGCCATCTGCATCGATTGTCACCGAAAGCGGTGCGCCCGCCTTGAACGTTCCCGGCGACGTGGATGGTGTTGCTGAATCCAGCGGCTGCCCGGCCGCTTGCCATGCTTGCAGGCCGCCGTCGAGCAACGCGACGGAATCGTGGCCGAGCCAACGCAACAGCCACCAGAGACGCGACGCGTACATGCCGCCTTGCGCGTCATAGGCGACGACTTGCTGGCCTTCGTTCAAGCCAATTTCCTTCAGTTTTGCGACGAGCGCCGCGCGCTCCGGCAACGGATGACGGCCGTTCTTGCCAGTCTTCGCGCCAGACAGGTCGCGATCGAGATTCAGATAATGCGCGCCCGGGATGTGTCCTGCGGCGTAAGCGGTTTCGCCAGCCTCAGGTGCGGCCAGATCGAAGCGGCAATCGACGATAAACACGCTGCCAGACGCAGCGGCAATCCGCTCGACGAGATTGGTCGCGGAAATCAGCGTGGTGTAGTGCGTGTGGGGCATGACGGCTCCTGAGGCAACGCGCGGCTTATGAGCGCTTTGATTGGCATATTGCGCGTTGCGAAAAGTTGAAATTCAAGTCTAAACAAAAAACGGGCGATTGTTGTGCCTATTGCTGTTCGTTGTCGCGATTGGCCGAAGAACGGTGTCTCTCCTGACCTCTCGCAATGCCTCGTCTCGCGAGAGGTAGTAAATAAAATCGACCCTGAATTAAGACGTTTCGCGTTTCATGACATGCGCCATGTTGCCAGTATGGGTAGTCACCTAGCGTTGCGCGGCCTGTTCCGGTTGAGTCGAACGTACTGCGCATGCTGCCTTATCAATCGAAATCTGAGGATTGCGCATGGCGACAAAATCATACGGCCTCCCCGCCTTGCCCGTTATAAACTCCGGTCCGATGAGCAACCACGAACAATTCCACGTTGTATACGACGGCCCGGCGCTTGATGAGCATCGGATGGACGTTCGCGATCTCGCACCCGCGCTGATCGCAATAGCCGATTTATTCTCCGCAGCCAACACGGAGTTGAACGGAACCTCTGCGGACGTTCGCGTCGAGGTCAAAGGAAATTTCAAATCGGGGTCGTTTGAGATCGAATTGATCTTCATGCAAGCGTTGATCGTGCAATTGCGCGACATGTTTGCGAGTTCCACTGCAACCGCTGTTTCCAACGCGTCGGCCATTCTCGCCGTGGTTGGTCTGGTCGGTGGCGGCGGCCTGATTGGTTTTCTACGGAAGTTGCGGGGCCGCCGACCTGAGCATGTCGAGGTCAACGGTGAGTCTTGCAATGTCTGGATGACCGAAACCGAAGTCATCGAGGTCTCAGGATCGGTACTCCGGCTCTATAAAACGCGGGCAGTACGCGTATTTTTGCAGCAGATGTTGTCGCCGCTTGAACGTGAGGGCATAACAAGTTTCGGCGTAGTTCGCGGCAACGACATCGATCTGGACATCGACCAGGACGAATTGCCGGCGTTTGCGTTCGCTGACACGCAAGAGGAGGTAGTGTCCGACTTCACGGGGCGCAAGTTGCTCCAGATCGAGTCGGTGACGTTCAAGGATCAAAACAAGTGGAGAGTGAACGACGGCCAGTCAGCGTTTTTTACGTCGATGGACGATGGCGATTTCCTTGCGAAAGTCAACGCGGGCGAACGCTTTGGAAAGGGTGACGTGTTGGTGGTGGACCTCCAACATATACAAACCATTACCGATGGCACCCTTAAAACGGAATTTCGCATCTTGAAGGTCCATGAGCATCGCGCGCCGCTGCAGACTGCGCTGTTCTGAACGCGGCACAAAAAATGCCCATCAAATCGATGGGCATTCTTCGCTCGACAACTCAGACTTGCACCCTCAAATCTCGCCCAACTGCCGGCGCAAGAATTCGTGAAAATGCTGCATGCCTGACTCCATCGGGCTTTGATACGGGCCGACTTGCGACTCGCCCCGATTCATCAGTGCGCGACGTCCTGCGTCCATGCGTTCGGCGATTTCATCGTCCTCACGCGCGGTTTCCATGTACGCCGCCCGCTCAGCCTCAATAAACTCACGCTCGAACAGCGCGATTTCTTCAGGATAATAAAACTCGACGATGTTCGTGGTTTTCTGCGGCCCTTGCGGAATCAGCCAAGACACTACAAGCACGTGCGGATACCACTCGATCATGATGCCCGGGTAATACACCATCCAGATCGCGCCGAATTCCGGCATTTTGCCGTTGCGGAACCGCAGTACCTCGTCGTGCCATTTACGGTACGTAGGACTGCCGGGTTTTTCGAGATTCTTGTGCACGCCAACGGTCTGGACGCTATACCAGTCGCCGAATTCCCAGGTCAGGTCATCGCAGGAAACAAAGCTTCCCAAACCCGGATGGAACGGCGCGACGTGGTAGTCCTCGAGGTACACCTCGATAAAACTCTTCCAGTTGTAATTGCACTCGTGCACTTCGACGTGATCGAACATGAAGCCCGAAAAGTCGAAATGTCTGGACGGTCCAAGTCGGGCGAGATCGGCCGCGACATCGCGTCCGCTCGCTTCGAACAGCAGGCCTTGCCAGTTCTGCAAAGGGGATTTGCCGAGGTTGAGGCACGGTTTGTCGGCGAAATGCGGCGCGCCGAGCAACTGGCCGTCGAGATCGTACGTCCACCGGTGCAACGGACACACAATGTTTTCCGCCGTGCCGCGCCCGTTCAGCATGATGGCCTGGCGGTGACGGCAGACATTGGACAGCAACTCGATCTCATCCTGTTTGTTACGGACGAGCAGACGCCCTTCGCCCTCGCCGGGCAAAGCAAAATAATTCCCCGCCTCGGGCACCATGAGTTCGTGGCCGATATAGCGTGGACCGTGCTTGAACAGCGTGTCGATTTCGCGCTTGAGAAGCGCTTCGTCAAAGTAAGCCGTGACTGGCAACTGACTGTGAATCGCGTTCAGTTGCAATGCATTGCTCAGATTGGACATTCCCACTCCCGTGAAGACGTGAAAGCAGTGAACAACCCAACCATCGAAAATTCGATTTAGGGAGACCGCGAATTATAACGAAAACCCTTTCAATGGGGCGCCCGAGGACTTGTTTTGGGTCAAATCCCAGTGCAGAGTTCCGGGCATTTGCGGGACTTTTCAGAATTTTTAGAGACAAGCGGCGCAACCCCGGGACGCGCCATAGGCACGGGTGAGCGCATGGTGGAGGTCGGAAAAGCAGCTTTTGCCGTAGAATGTCCGACTTGTTTCCCGAAATCCGACATTACACCCACGATTCATGGCGAAAACCGCACCGCAGGAAGGCTCGGCAAGCGCGGAAAACGCGCCGCTCCCGGAGAACTATGAAACGGCGCTAGCCGAGCTGGAAGGGCTTGTGGCGCGCATGGAAGGTGGCGCGCTGAGCCTCGAAGAATCGCTCGCTGCGTACCGCCGCGGCGCCGCACTCGTCGGCTTTTGCCAGCAACAACTAGAAAAGGTCGAGCAGCAAGTTCGCGTGCTCGACGGCGACACACTAAAACCGCTGCCCGCCGAATTGCAGCGCGCGACCCAGGGCGCAGGCACGTCGGCAGATAACGGGGACGACTTATGACTTTTGATCAATGGATGCACGCGAGCCTCGATCGCGTTGAAACGGCGCTGGAGCACTACCTGCCGGGCACGGATATCGTGCCCGCGAAGTTGCATGAAGCTATGCGCTACGCCGTGCTCGGCGGCGGCAAGCGGGTGCGCCCGCTCTTGTGCCACGCCGCCGGCGAACTGACGAGCGCGGATGCGCGTGCGCTCGATGCCGCGAGCGCGGCGCTTGAGATGATCCATGTGTATTCGCTGGTACATGACGACATGCCGGCCATGGACGACGACGCCTTGCGTCGCGGAAAACCAACGGTACACGTGCAATATGACGAAGCGACGGCACTCCTCGTTGGTGACGCGCTGCAGTCCCAGGCGTTCGTCGCGCTGACAGCGGACAATAACGGCTTGAGCGCCGTCCAGCAGGCCGCGCTCACCCGGGAACTGGCGCTTGCGAGCGGTTCGGTGGGCATGGCGGGTGGCCAGGCTATCGACCTGGAAAGTGTAGGCCGCAAACTCTCGCGCCCTGAACTCGAGACCATGCACCGGAAGAAAACAGGCGCTTTGTTGCGCGCAGCCGTGCGAATGGGTGCACTCTGTGGCGAAGCGCCGGACGCAGCTGCCATGAACGCGCTGGACGCTTACTCGGCTGCGGTCGGCCTCGCGTTCCAGGTGGTGGATGACATTCTGGACGTAACCGCGGACTCCGCCACGCTTGGCAAGACGGCGGGCAAGGACGCAAAGGACGACAAACCGACGTACGTGTCGATCATCGGACTCGATGCATCGCGCGAACTGGCAGCTCAACTGGGCCGCGACGCCCATGCTGCACTAGCGCCGTTTGGCCCGCGGGCCGCCCGACTGGGCGAACTGGCCGACCTGGTTGTGAACCGGGTGAACTGAAACATACGATAAAACGCGAAACCGGCGGGCGTGCAAGATGCTTGCAAACCTGAACGGCTTTCGCCAGTTTTCCTAAATGGGACGACGATGTACGACTTGCTGAAAACCATCGACGATCCAGCCGCATTGCGAGCGCTGGACCGCCACGAACTAAAACCGCTGGCCGAGGAGTTGCGTGCCTACGTGCTCGACAGCGTGTCGCAGACGGGCGGGCATTTGTCGTCGAATCTCGGAACGGTCGAGCTGACGATTGCGCTCCATTACGTCTTCGATACCCCGAACGATCGCATCGTCTGGGACGTCGGTCATCAGACTTATCCGCACAAGATTCTGACCGGTCGGCGCGACCAGATGAAATCGCTGCGCCAGGCCGGCGGCATCTCTGGCTTTCCGCGCCGAAGCGAGTCGAAATACGACACCTTCGGGACCGCGCATTCCAGCACGTCCATCTCGGCGGCGCTTGGCATGGCGATCGCGAGCAAGTTGCAGGGCGACAACCGCTATTCGATCGCGGTGATCGGCGACGGCGCCATGACCGCGGGCATGGCCTTCGAAGCCATGAACAATGCGGGCGTGGCCGACGACGTGCCGCTGCTCGTGATCCTGAACGACAACGACATGTCGATTTCGCCGCCGGTGGGCGCGCTCAATCGCCATCTGGCGCGGCTGATGTCGGGCCGTTTCTACGCGGCAGCACGCGCCGGCGTGGAGCGTGTTCTGCGCGTCGCGCCGCCTATGCTGGATCTTGCCCGCAAGCTCGAGGAACACGCGAAGGGCATGATCGTGCCGGCCACGTTGTTCGAGGAATTCGGTTTCAATTACATCGGACCCATCGATGGTCATGATCTCGAATCGCTGATCCCGACGCTGCAGAACATCAAGGAACTGCGCGGGCCGCAGTTCCTGCACGTCGTGACCAAGAAGGGTCAGGGCTACAAGCTCGCCGAAGCCGATCCGGTCCTGTACCACGGCCCCGGGAAGTTCAATCCGGCGGAAGGCATCAAGCCGTCGACGGTGCCATCGAAGAAAACCTACACGCAAGTATTCGGCGAATGGCTCTGCGACGCCGCCGAGCAGGATTCCCGCGTCGTCGGCATCACGCCGGCCATGCGCGAAGGCTCGGGCATGGTCGAGTTCGAGAAGCGCTTCCCGGACCGTTATTTCGATGTCGGCATTGCCGAGCAGCACGCCGTGACCTTCGCGGGCGGTCTTGCCGCCGACGGCATGCGCCCGGTCGTCGCGATCTATTCAACGTTCCTCCAGCGCGCCTACGATCAACTGATCCACGACGTCGCCTTGCAGAACCTGCCGGTGGTCTTTGCCATCGACCGTGCGGGCCTGGTCGGCGCGGATGGCGCAACCCACGCCGGCAACTATGATCTGGCGTTCCTGCGCTGCATCCCGAACATGACGGTGATGGCCGCGTCCGATGAAGACGAATGCCGCCAGATGCTCTACACAGCGCTGCAGCAGCCGAATCCATCGGCCGTGCGTTATCCGCGCGGTGCGGGTACGGGTGTGAAAACCGTCAAGAAGATGACGGCGATCCCGCTCGGCAAGGGCGAAATCCGCCGTGAGTCAACGCAAAAAGTCGGTTCCGGCTCGCGTATCGCAATTCTCGCGTTCGGCACGATGGTGGCGCCCGCATTGGCCGCTGCCGAGGAACTGGACGCAACCGTCGCCAACATGCGGTTCGTGAAGCCTATCGATGCCGACTTGCTGCGGGAACTGGCCGCTACGCACGACGCGCTCGTGACCGTCGAAGAAGGCGCGATCATGGGCGGCGCGGGTTCGGCTTGCGTTGAAAGTCTGCTGGCCAGCTCGGTTATCAAGCCGGTGCTGCAACTGGGCTTGCCGGACGTGTTTATCGATCATGGCGATCCGGTCAAGCTGCTGGCCTCGTGCGGACTGGACGGGGCGGGTATCGCGAAGTCGATTCGCGAGCGCTTTCTAAAAGACGCCGTGTCGCGCGATATCCAGAGCGATGTCGAACGCAACGCGGGCAAGCTGACGAAACGCGTCGCTTGATTTGAACGGATGCAATGCTACGGCGGACGTCTGGGACGTCCGCCGTTTGCATCCCGGCATGATCCTCGCGTGACAAAACCACAATTCGCGCGACGGACAAGGAAATACAATGAATCAGATGAATCCCGCCTTTGCGATGCCCGATGTCCAGAGTTCGCTCGACATCCGCCAAATCCCGATCCAGCGCGTGGGCGTAAAAGCGGTTCGATATCCGCTGACGGTCCGGACATCGACAGGGGAATTGCAGCCGGGTGTGGGCCTCTGGAATCTCGACGTGCACCTTCCCGCCGACCAGAAAGGCACGCACATGTCGCGCTTTGTCGCGTTGCTCGAAGAACATCGCGCGCCGCTCGACCAAGCCAGTTTCCGTACCATGCTCGCCGCCATGCTGCAAAAGCTCGAGGCGCATTCGGGCCGTATCGAAGTGTCGTTTCCGTACTTCGTGATGAAGACCGCGCCGGTTTCGGGCGTGCAAAGCCTGATGGATTACGAGGTCACGCTGACGGGTGAAATCCGCGCGGGCGAAACCCGGACGTCGATGAAAGTGCTCGTGCCGGTGACGAGCCTGTGCCCGTGCTCGAAGCAGATCTCGCAATACGGCGCGCACAACCAGCGCTCGCATGTGACCATCAGCGCCGAGTTCGCGGGCGACCTGGCTATCGAAGATTTGATCCGGATTGCGGAAGAAGAGGCGTCGTGCGAACTATGGGGATTGCTCAAGCGGCCCGACGAGAAGTTCGTGACCGAGCGCGCGTACGAGAATCCGAAATTCGTCGAAGACCTTGTACGCGATGTCGCCACGCGCCTGAACGCCGATGAACGAATCGTGGCGTACGTGCTGGAAGCGGAGAACTTCGAGTCCATTCACAATCACAGCGCGTATGCCGTGATCGAACGGGACAAGCGGCTTTCCTGAGCCTTTAGATCAGGCGGCCGCCAGGGAGGTCAGATCCCAGCGCGGCTTCACCGTGAATGCATAATCGCGCACGGCCTGGTCGGGCCAGCGCGCGAGCCGCAAAGCGCCCGCGAGCGCGATCATTGCGCCGTTATCGGTACACAGTGACAAGTCAGGATAGTGCACTTCGAAGCGCCGCTTTTTAGCGGCCGCCGAAAGCGCCTCACGCAATTGTCGGTTCGCGCCCACACCGCCCGCAACCACCAGCCGTCTCAGGCCCGTCTGCTTCAATGCCGCGATGGATTTGGTCGTCAGCACATCCACGGCGGCATCGACGAAACCGCGCGCCAGATCGGCCTTCGATTGCTCGCAGATATTTGCGCCAAGTTTGCGGCTGTGCGTCAGCACCGCCGTCTTCAACCCGCTGAAGCTGAAATCGAGGTCGCCGGAATGCAGCATCGGGCGCGGCAGCTTGACTGCGCCCGACGTACCAAATTCAGCCAGGCGCGAGACTTCGGGGCCACCCGGGTAACCGAGACCAAGGAGCTTGGCGGTTTTATCGAAGGCTTCGCCGGCAGCGTCATCGAGCGTTTCGCCGAGCGTTTCGTATTCGCCGACATTGGTGACGCGCATCAATTGCGTGTGTCCACCCGATACCAGCAGCGCCACGAACGGAAACGGCGGCGGCTCGCTCACCAGCAGCGGCGACAGCAAATGCCCCTCCAGATGATGAATGCCCACCGTCGGCAGGTCCCACGCCATGGCCAGTGCGTTCGCTACGCTCGCGCCGACCAGCAGCGCGCCGGCGAGACCGGGGCCTTGCGTGAACGCGATGGCATCGATGTCCGTGGGCGCCGTCTTGGCTTCCGCCATCACTTGTTCCAGCAGCGGTAACGCGCGGCGGATATGGTCACGCGAAGCCAGTTCAGGCACGACACCACCGTATTCACGGTGCATGGCGATTTGCGAATGCAGTGCGTGCGAAAGCAGGCCGCGCTCAGTGTCGTAGAGCGCGAGGCCGGTTTCATCGCAGGAGCTTTCTATGCCTAGAACGAGCATGGCGGGGGAATTCTCGGGATTTGCTGTTTAACGAATCAGTATACCAGTGGCGGGAATTTCGCCCCCCGCAAGGCCAGCGGCACCGGCAATCAACCCGCTACAATGCGCGCCATGGAAACTTACGATATCGCCGTCGTCGGCGCGGGCGCCGCCGGCATGATGTGCGCCGCCGTGGCCGCGCAGAACGGCCGTCGCGTGGTGCTGATCGATCATGCCGAACGGCTCGCGGAAAAGATCCGCATTTCGGGCGGCGGACGCTGCAATTTCACGAATATCAACGCGGGGCCGGCCAATTTTTTATCGGCGAATCCGCATTTTTGCCGCTCCGCGCTCGCCCGATATACACCGCAGGATTTTCTCGCGCTGCTCAAGCGGCATCGCGTGGCGTGGCACGAAAAGCATAAAGGCCAGCTTTTCTGCGACGATTCCAGCGAATCCATCATTCAGGTCCTGAAAAGCGAATGTGACGCGGGTGGCGTGACGTGGCGCCGGCCGGTCGGCATCGACGCGATCATTCATGACGGCGCCCGTTTTACCCTTGCGACGACCGCAGGCGCGATGTCGTGCGCGGCGCTCGTCGTAGCCACGGGCGGTCTGTCGATCCCGAAAATCGGGGCAACGGATTTTGCGTATCGGGTGGCCAAGCAATTCGGCCACAAACTAATCGATACCCGTCCTGCCCTCGTCCCGCTGACCTTCGCACCGGCCGACTGGGAGCCGTTTGCAGCCTTGTCCGGGCTGTCCGTTCCCGTGGAATTGAGCGCCGGGACCGGGCGTCAGCGGACCGACTTCTCAGAAGATCTGCTGCTCACCCATCGCGGATTATCAGGCCCTGGCGTATTGCAGATTTCGAGCTACTGGAACCCGTCGGAGCCGATTTCCATCGATCTGCTTCCGGGCGTCGACGCCACGAAAGAACTGATCACCGCCAAACGTGAATCGCGCAAGCAGGTCGGCACATTCCTCGCGGAACGTGTGCCGGCGCGACTCGCCCAGACCTGGCTGGACGTCCAGCGCGTGCGCGCGGATTCGCGTCTCGCCGATCTCCCCGATAAAACCCTGCGCCAGATCGGCGAATCCCTGTCGCGCTGGACGCTGACGCCCAATGGCACGGAAGGCTACCGGAAAGCCGAAGTCACGCGCGGCGGCGTGGACACGCGCGAGCTTTCATCCGCCACGATGATGAGCGCGCGCGTCGCGGGTTTGTATTTCATCGGCGAGGCTGTCGATGTCACCGGCTGGCTCGGCGGATACAACTTCCAGTGGGCGTGGGCGTCGGGGGTGGCGGCAGGGAAGGCGGCCGCCGGGCAGGTCACTGGATAACAGCCCAAACCCATGGCCAGCATGGGTTTGCACAAAGGAATGCGGCTCGGCGCAACCCGGCTTTCGGCTTAGAAAACCTGTTTTCGACCTGCTATACTGCTCCGTTCGTAGCGACAATCGGCGCAACTCAAACAGTGTGCAAACGGGGGCGGTGATCCATGAAAAACAATTCGATCCCTTCCGAAATCACGCCGGCAAGCGTTCAGCGCCGGCCGGCCTCAAACGCATTCGAAACATCCGTTCATGATCCCGCTTGAGGAAACGTCCCAAGCGGGTTTTTGCATTGAGCGGTGAATGGCAGAATATTCTCAACCCAGCATCAGCAGAGTTCCCAAGCAATGAGCCTTAAAGACCAGATCACCGACGACATGAAAACCGCGATGCGCGCCCGCGAAACCGAGCGCCTCGGAACCATTCGGCTGCTGCTCGCGGCGATCAAGCAGCGCGAAGTCGACGAGCGTGTCACGCTGGACGACGCGGCGATCACGGCGGTTATCGACAAGATGATCAAGCAGCGCAAGGACTCCATCAGCCAGTTCCAGACAGCAGCGCGCGACGACCTGGTCGCGAAGGAACAAGCCGAATTGTCGGTTCTGTCCGCCTACATGCCGGAACAATTATCAGCCGATGACATCAACGCCGAGATCCAGGCGGCCGTGGCGTCAACGGGCGCAGCAGGTCCGCAGGATATGGGCAAGGTGATGGGCGTGCTGAAGCCGAAGCTGGCCGGACGTGCGGACATGACGGCGGTATCCGCCCTGGTAAAAGCGGCGCTCGCCAAATAAGCTTCTTATAAAGACCTAGCAAAAGAATTAATTAGTGATTCCGCATTCGTTTCTTCAGGACTTGCTGAACCGCGTCGATATCGTCGACGTGGTGGGCAGGTTCGTCCAGTTGAAGAAGGGCGGCGCGAATTTCATGGGCCTGTGCCCGTTTCACAACGAGAAGAGTCCGTCGTTCACGGTCAGCCCGACCAAGCAGTTCTATCACTGCTTCGGCTGCGGCGCGCACGGTACGGCAATCAGCTTTCTCATGGAGCACACGGCGCTCACCTTCCCGGAGGCCGTTCAGGAACTCGCCCAATCAGTGGGTTTGACGGTTCCGCAGGAGCCGTCGCGGCTCTCGGGCGGATCCGGCGAAGGCTATTCGCCTGCGCCGAGCAAGGCCGTGAGCGTTGCATTAACCGAGGTCATGCAAACCGCCTGCGACTTCTACAGGAAGCAACTGCGCGGGGCGCCTAACGCCATCGAATATCTGAAAAAACGCGGGCTCACGGGCGAAATCGCGTTGCGTTTCGGACTCGGCTACGCCCCTGACGGCTGGCAGAACCTGGAAAGCGCGTTTCCCGAGTACAAGAATGACAACCTGGTGGAAGCCGGCTTGGTGATCGTGAGCGAAAAAAGCGACAACCAAGGCCAATCCCGCCGATACGACCGCTTCCGCGAACGGGTCATGTTCCCGATCCGCAATGTGAAGGGTAACGTGATTGGATTTGGCGGGCGTGTGCTGGATGGTGGCGAACCCAAGTACCTGAACTCGCCGGAGACGCCACTTTTCAGCAAGGGCAGCGAGCTTTACGGGCTTTTCGAAGCACGTCTGGCCATTCGTGAACTTGGCTACGCGCTGGTCGTCGAAGGGTACATGGACGTCGTTGCCCTCGCCCAGCTTGGTTTTGCTAACGCGGTCGCCACGCTTGGAACGGCGTGTACGCCGGTCCACGTCCAGAAGCTGTTTCGTCAGACCGAAACCGTGGTATTCAGCTTCGATGGCGATTCTGCCGGCCGCCGCGCCGCGCGTCGCGCGCTCGAAGCATGCTTGCCGCACGCCGCTGATAATCGCACCATCCGCTTCCTGTTCCTGCCGAAGGAACACGACCCGGACAGTTACGTGCGCGAGTTCGGCACGGACGGTTTTGGTGAACAGGTCGATCGCGCCATGCCGCTCTCGCAGTTCCTGCTCAACGAGATCCTGAACGACAAGGAGCTCGACCAGCCGGAAGGCCGCGCCAAGGCGCTTTTCGATGCCAAACCGCTGTTGCAGGCGCTCCCAGCCAACGCATTGCGTGTGCAGATCCTGCACATGCTGGCCGATCGGCTTAATACACCGTTCGGCGAAATTGCGGCATTGTGTGACATCGATTCACGCGCCGCAGCGGTCGCCCGGGCCGCGTTGCCAAAGAGCGAGCGGCGCCGGGTCAAAGGGCATGAGCAACGGGCGCTGCGCAATCTGGTGATGTATCCGTCGATCTACACAACGCTCGATCACGAAAGCGAGCAGTCGCTCGTGACCATGACCGAACATGGCGAGTTATTCAGCGAGGTGATCGGACACGCTCGGGAACTGGGCGAGACGGCGGAGTTCCAGATGTTGTCGGATCTGTTGCGCAACGCCGCGAACGCCCCGACTTACGAGGATATCTTCCAGGAAATTCTCGCCTATGATGAAAACGTGCGGGACCTGCTGATGCGCGACCCCGCCGACGAATCCGCCAACGAGCGGGTTCAGGAGCAAAAAAAGCATCTGGCGGAAGAATTGCAAGCAACCGTGGTCAAGCTTCGGCACGACAGTTATAGGAACCGGCTGGATCAGCTGGCCCAGCAGGCCAGCCTGACGGCAGAAGAAATTGCCGAGTTTTCGGAGTTATCGGTTAAAGCTGCTCAAATCAAGGCTGCACGGGGGGCGAGTCGGGACATATAAATCTTGCATGCTACAATTAAAGGTTTTCAGCAAGTTGTTTTTTTGACTTTTGTGCTCATTTGCGAAATGAGGTGGGGCACGCATGGTTAAGACTGCTAGCGGGAAGAAAGCAACGGCAAGCGGCTCGAACGAGTCGAAGCGGGCGGTGGCCCAAAGCCGGTCAGTTTCTTCCTCTGGAGCGTCCAGAAACCGCGCGGCAGCCGTTCCTTCACCTTCGAATTCGTCTGCTTTGAGCACTAAGAAGCAAAGCTCGGTTGCATCGGCAGTGAGTGCGGGGCAGGCCCGGGCGGCGCAAGCCGTCAGGCCGCCAGGCAAAAAGACGCGGGGTCAGTCGACAGGCCAGGCCGGCAGGATTTCCGGCCAGTCAGGTGCGGCGGGCGAAGCGGAGAAGGCCGGAAGTTCGGCCGGCAAGCAAGCGAGTGCAACGGAAGCGGCTGCTAATGCGGGCCGGAAACGCGTCACGAAGCAGGAGTCGAAGCAGACTCGCATGCGCGTCGTGAAGCGAGGTCCGGCGCAGGACCCCGGACGGCGTAATGCCCGGAAAGTCGTGTCGACGCAGGACGAGGCAGCGCGCACACATTCAGTATCCACGGTTCCATCGGCTGTCGTCCAGCAGCCGCGAGTCGAGACTAATGCCGGTACGGCGAACTCCATGACGAAAAAGCTGAATGAAGTACCCGTCGATGACGACGCAACGCAAAACGCGCAAAACGTCCAGGCCGATCCTGCGGTGCCCGCAGCGGAAGCCGTAGCCGCGCCTCCGGTCAAGGTCGAAAAGGTCAAGGCGCGCGACCGGCGTGCCAAGGAAAAGGCGCTGTTGAAGGACGCGTTCGCCTCGAGCGCTCCCGGTACCGTTGAGGAGCTCGAAGAGCGCCGCGCGAAGCTGCGCGCGCTGATCAAGCTCGGCAAGGAACGCGGCTTCCTGACCTACGCGGAAATCAACGATCACCTGCCCGATAACTTCACGGAAACGGAAGCTATCGAAGGGATCATCAGCACGTTCAACGACATGGGCGTGGCCGTCTACGAACAGGCGCCGGACGCTGAAACGCTGCTGCTCAACGACAATGCGCCTGCGGCATCGTCGGATGATGAAGTCGAGGAAGAAGCCGAAGTCGCACTGTCCACCGTCGATTCCGAATTCGGCCGTACGACCGATCCCGTGCGCATGTACATGCGCGAAATGGGAACGGTCGAGCTGCTCACGCGCGAAGGCGAAATCGAGATTGCGAAGCGCATCGAAGATGGCCTCAAGCATATGGTGATGGCTATTTCGGCGTGCCCGACGACCATCGCGGATATCCTCGCCATGGCCGAGCGTGTGCAGAACGAAGAAACGCGCGTGGATGAGCTTGTGGATGGCTTGATCGATCCGAACGCCGCCGACGCCGATGGTTTCTCCGAGCAGGAAGCGGAAGCCATCGAAAGCGAGGACGAAGAGGAAGCCGACGAAAGCAGCGACGACGAGGAAGAAGTCGACGAAACCACCGCCCAGGCCAACGCCAACGCCGCGCAGCTGGAAGCGCTCAAGCGTGCATCGCTCGAAAAATTCTCGCTGATCAGCGAGTGGTTCGACAAGATGCGCCGCGCGTACGAGAAGGAAGGCTACAAGTCGAAGGCTTATTTGAAGGCGCAGGAAGCCATTCAGAGCGAGTTGATGACCATTCGCTTTACCGCGCGGACCGTCGAGCGCCTGTGCGACACGTTGCGCGCGCAAGTGGACGAAGTGCGTCAGGTGGAACGTCAGATCCTGCATACCGTCGTCGATAAATGCGGCATGCCGCGTGCCGAGTTCATCGCGCGGTTCCCGGGTAGCGAAACGGACCTCGAATGGTCGGAGAAGGTCGTTGCGGAGAACCATGGCTACAGCGTGATCCTCGCGCGTAACGTCCCGGCGATTCGCGAGCAGCAACAACGTCTGCTGGACTTGCAGGCGCGCGTGGTATTGCCGCTCAAGGACCTGAAGGAAACCAACCGTCAAATGGCGGCCGGCGAACTGAAGGCGCGTCAGGCTAAACGCGAAATGACGGAAGCGAACTTGCGTCTCGTGATTTCGATTGCGAAGAAATATACGAACCGCGGCCTGCAGTTCCTCGACCTGATCCAGGAAGGCAACATTGGCTTGATGAAGGCGGTGGACAAGTTTGAATATCGCCGCGGCTACAAGTTTTCCACGTACGCCACATGGTGGATCCGTCAGGCCATCACGCGTTCGATTGCCGACCAGGCGCGCACCATCCGGATTCCGGTTCACATGATCGAAACGATCAACAAGATGAACCGTATTTCGCGGCAGATCCTGCAGGAAACCGGTCTTGAACCGGATCCGGCAACGCTCGCCGAAAAGATGGAAATGCCGGAAGACAAGATCCGCAAGATCATGAAGATCGCGAAGGAACCGATCTCCATGGAAACGCCGATCGGGGACGACGACGACTCGCATCTGGGCGACTTTATCGAAGATACGAATACGGTCGCCCCTGCCGACGCCGCGCTGCATGCCAGCATGCGCGACGTGGTGAAGGACGTGCTGGACTCGTTGACGCCGCGTGAAGCGAAGGTGCTGCGCATGCGTTTTGGTATCGAGATGAGTACGGACCACACGCTTGAAGAAGTGGGCAAGCAGTTTGATGTGACGCGCGAGCGGATCCGCCAGATCGAGGCGAAGGCGCTGCGCAAGCTCCGCCATCCGAGCCGTTCGGACAAGCTGAAGTCGTTCCTGGAAGGGAATTGATGGTTGGGGCGTGGATGTAGCACCCGAGCGCGGCGGCCCGATTTTGGGCCGCCGCGCTTGTTTTATAGCCCGTTTCAGGGCAAACTCGCAGACCTTCGCGATGCACGGCGAACGCGCTTAGTCATCGCGGCAGCGTTTATATGCCATCAGCTGCACATAGGGCCGGAAGCTTAATTGGTATAAGCTGTCGACTCATAATCGACCGACAGTGGGTTCGAATCCCACCCGGCCCACCAGGATTCCGAGCGTATCGCGCTCCCTGCGTTTCTTATTACATATCGCCACAAAAGCCGCTACGCAATCTGCTATTTCGATAACGCATCGGAAGATGCGAGCCCTGGCGTTCATCGGCTTATCTGCAACACGCGCACCCACCCATGTGCCGCATTCCGTACCCTCCTGTGGATTCCGCGGTTTCACCGGACAGCGACGGCGCGCCCACGACAACCCGCTGCGCCGTCAAGCCGCATTGCGGGCACGCGGTGGCGTCATTGCGTTCAGCAATTCGCCGAGCGGTTTCGAAATGACCGCATTCCGGGCATTCATAGTCATAAACTGGCATGGTTTGAGATCAGCACGACGGTTGCAAAAAGAACCTGCTTTGAATACCTAGCGTAACGTTTCCGGCAAACATCGGGAAGCGGTGGAATGTGAGTTGCTGTCTGTATTGATCATCGACCACAGACAGGAACGCATCATGGCCCGGATAGAACGCGAGAAAGAAGATGGCAAACCGCTTGGCGACAGCGGATCGGGCGCGAGCGGCGGCGGCTCCATTGGCAATCTGCCCGGCGGGGCGGCAACCGGGGGCGATGCCCGGCAAGGCGTGCGCGCGCCCGACGCGCCGTTGCAGAACCCTGATCCCAGACTCGAACGACCCGCCGAAGGAATAGACGAGGCCAAGCGTCCGACGCCAATGGAAGCGAACGACTACGCGAAAGATGACAAGTCGAAAGGTGCGTCGTCAAACGAAGGTGATTCGGCCAACAGCACTAAGCCTCAGACGGCGACGGAAGCGGCGCTGCCTTCGACCATCGATAAAAATCCGCGCCCGAAAGAATAGACGCGGATCGAACGGCGTTTTTTGCGCCTCCTTATTTTTGGCCGAGCGAAATACCTCGTTCGGCCAGATTCTTGTACAGCGCGCGAACCCCGAATGTCCACGGCGTGATTTCTTCCGAACGGCGCACGGTGTTCACCAGTGCACCGAGCGTCGGCGCCGAAATCGTTACCGCGTCGCCCATGTGATGCGTGAAACCGCCGCCCGGCGTGTCCCGATCCTTGATCGGCGAGAACATTGTGCCAAGGAACAGCATCAGGCCGTCAGGGTACTGATGGTGCGCGCCGATTGTCTGCTCGACGAGGTCGGCGGGGTCGCGGCTGATCTCGCTCATGTGGCTGATGCCGTCGAGCGTGAAGCCGTCGTCGGCGCCTTCGATTCGCAATGACACGCTGGCCTGGCGGACCGAATCTAGTGTGAATTCGCCATCGAAAAGGCGAATGAACGGGCCGATCGCGCATGACCCGTTGTTGTCCTTTGCCTTGCCGAGCAGCAGCGCGCTGCGACCTTCGATGTCGCGCAAATTAACGTCGTTGCCAAGCGTCGCGCCGACAATCTTCCCCACGCTGTTCACGGCGAGCACGATCTCGGGCTCGGGGTTGTTCCAGATCGACGTCCGGTACAGGCCGATATCCGCGCCAAGTCCGACCGAGGACATCGGCTGCGATTTGGAAAATACCTCGGCGTCCGGGCCAATGCCGACTTCCATGTATTGCGACCACGCGCCGCGGCGCTCGAGTTCGGCCTTCAGCTTCTCCGCGCTTTCCGAACCCGGCACGATCTTGGAAAGGTCTGCACCGATCAGCGTGTTGATGGTTTCGCGCACTTCTTTCGCCTTGCTGGCGTCGCCGCCGGCCTGCTCTTCGATCACGCGCTCGAGCAAACTGACCGCAAAGGTCACGCCGCATGCCTTGACGGCCTGCACGTCGCACGGTGCGAGCAATTTGACGCCGGTCGAATTCGGATCGAAGCTCGCACGCACGATGTCTTCGACCAAACCCAGCGATTCGCCTTCGGCATGGCGGACGATATCGAGTGCGTCGGCGCGTTCGAACAGATCGGCTGTTGTCGGCGCGATGTGCGTGATGTCGATGACCTGTCCCCCACGAACGCAGACTACAGACGGGCCGTTGACAGGGGCCGGACGCCAGACACGGCCGATAAGCACCGCACGGTCGAGATCATCGGGAAGGCAGGCGGAAGGGGAAAACGAAGCCATATGGTAGTGTCCGGGCTGGTGGAAATCGAGCCCTTGATCGTATTATCGGGGTATCGAGTTGTCCATTATGTTGTAGATAATTCCAACCTGTTGGACAAAAAAACGAACAGTCAAAATGAGAAGCGACACCGCCGAGCGTACCTACGAAGTGCCCGCGCTGCGGCGCGCCAATGATGTACTTCAAGTCCTCGCCAACGCGCGCGCGCCGGTACGTGCGTCTGCGCTGCACGAAGCCACGGGTTTATCGCGCAGCACGTTGTACCTGCTGCTGGATTCGCTTGAGCGCCAGTTCTGGATCGAGAAACGGGGCGATGGCTACATCATCGGCGTGAAGCTGTTCGAGCTGGGAAGCGCATTCGTTCGCCACGATGGTTTCCAGGCAGCGTTCCGGTCGCAGGCCGCGGCATTTGTCGCGACGCACAACGAGGTCGTGCAACTCGCCACGCTTGACGGCCGCGACGTGGTGTATATCGCCCGGGAGGATTCGCGCCGTGCGGTGCGGCTCGTATCGGATCTTGGATCGCGGCTGCCGGCGCATTCGTGCGCGCTCGGCAAGGCTTTGCTCGCGACCATTCCCGACGCGCAATTGCTTCAGTTGCTGCCTGACAGGCTCGCGGCCGCGACACCGCGAACGATCACGCGGCGCTCGGCCTTGCTGCGGGAACTTGCGCGCGTCCGGGAAACCGGGCTCGCGAGCGAATGCGAGGAAGCGGCGGCGGGGCTGACGTGCTTTGCGGCGTATGTGGGGGAAACTCCGCACGGCAAGCGGCTGGCTGTGAGCACCAGCGTGCCGATAGGACGCATGGACGCGCGCCGCGAGAAGCGGATTTGCATTGCGATCGCGCGCATGGCGCAGCAGATCGGCGCGAAATGCGCTGAAGCCTGAGGAGTTCTGAAAGGCCGTCCTATCGATACCCCCTTTTACGCAAAGGTGATTTCGATGCAAGGCGCTTCTGCGCGAACCGCCCTCTCCTTAAAGTGGCGTTACCCCATTGAACGCCCACTTGAAAGGAGCTTGCCATGCTGAATAAAACGTCCTCCGCCACGCTCGCCGAAGCATCGTCCGCAACCGATGATGCGCAGTACTTCGAGTACACGTCGTCGGCGAATCCCATCGGCGCGAAGCTCATTTCGCGCGTGCCGTTCCGCAATTTTTCGCCGTCGCTTTATGCCGATGGCAAGACGCGCATCGTGCCGCTCGACTTGTCGGCCGAGCTGAATTGCCCCAGCCCCGCGACAGGCCCCGGCCTCAGCGCGAACTTTGTGCGCATCAATGCGGGCGACGAACTCAAGCTCGCGCCAATCGCGACGTCGCAGGTTTGTTATGTGATCAGCGGCGCTGGAAACGTCACGCAAGGCGCGGCGAACTTCCCGTTCGCGCAGGGCGATTTCTTCACGCTGCCGGGAGGCGAAACCGCCAGCCTCAGCGCCGATACGGCCGCGACGCTCTACTACGTCAACGACGCGCCATTGCTGACGTACCTTGGCGTGACATCCGTTGCGTCGCGTTTTGCCGCGACGCTTTATCCGGCAGCGCGGGCGCAGGCCGAACTGAAAAAGGTGAGGGAGGACGCGAACGCCGCACGGCGCAACCGCATCAGCGTGCTGCTTGGCAACGTCCATTTCCCGCAGACACGAACGGTCACGCACACCCTCTGGGCGATGTTCGGCGTGGTCACGCCCAACTCAGAGCAAAAGCCGCATCGGCATCAATCGATAGCGCTTGATTTCATCGCGGGATGTGAGCCGGGTTGCTATACGCTCGTCGGCACGGAGCTGGACGAGAACGGCAGGATTGCGAACCCGACGCGCGTCGATTGGGAGCCGGGCATGGCCTTCGTCACGCCGCCGGGATACTGGCACGCGCATTTCAATGAATCGGATGGCGACGCTTATGTGATTCCAATCCAGGACGCCGGGTTGCAGACGTACCTGCGCACGCTCGACATCCGCTTCGCGCATTAACGTCAGGAGGCGAGCCCGTCTTCCCAATACGGCGGCTCGCCGATCACTTCGGCGAGAAAATCGACAAACGCGCGGACCTTCGACGAGACGATTTTCTTCGGCGGATACACCGCCCAGATCGCCGGTTCGGCGCGCGCGGTGCGCGCTTCCCAATCGCTAAGCGCGTGTACGAGACTCCCGTCACGCAACGCGGTTCCGACAAGCCAGGTGGGCAGCAACGCCACGCCGCAACCGGCAAGTGCAAGTTGCAGGACGGCCTCGGAATCGTCGCCGCGAAACCGTCCTTTTACTTCCACGAGCATTGGCTCAGATGCGTCCTCGAGCTTCAAGAAAAACCATCGATCGTCGGGTTGCAGCGCGAGACGTAGCGATTCGTGATTTTGCAGATCGCCGGGCTTGGAAGGCGTCCCGTTGCGCTCGAAATATCCGGGACTCGCGCACACAATCCGCCGGTGCGGCGCAAGGCGGCGTGCCATCAACAGCGAATCGGGCAGGGCGCCGATCCGCACGGCTACATCGATACCCCCTTCGATCATGTTCAGCGTCTCGTCGGTCACGACGATATCGACGTCAATATCCGGATAGCGTTGCATGAACGCCGGCAGATGCGGCACCACATGACGATGCCCGAACGCCACGGGCATGGTGATGCGCAGCACGCCTTGCGGCGTCTGATTCAGCGATGAAGTCAGCGCGCGGGCGTCATCGAGCGCCTGCAGCGCGACAAGCGCATGTTCGCGGAAGACGCGGCCGCCTTCGGTGAGCACGAGGCCTCGCGTGGACCGGTTGAAAAGGGCGATCCCCAAATCCTTTTCCAGTTCGCTCACATAGCGCGAAACGGTCGATGTCTTGACGCCCATTTCGAGCGCCGTCTTGCTGAAGCTTTCCCGTTCGGCGGCATGGACGAACGCGCGTACCGCTGCAAAATAATCCATAGGTTTGTGCGTTTGCCTGGCGTGTTTCCTGAGAAACGCCAAGACTAAAGCAAAAACCTGTGATGGACCTTACATCGTTACGCGCGTGCCTTCAGAACTTCGCGCGCACGCCGGCGCCGAAGGTGTCACCCGTCGATTGCCCGGTGATACGGTCGTTCATGTAGGCGGCATAGAGATCGGTGCGCTTCGATAACGGATAGTCGTAGCCGAGCGCCCAGGTTTGCCGCGTCTGGTCGAGGCCGCCGCCGTCGCGCGAATACGCGTAGGAGGCCATCACGGATCCGGGTCCGAGAGGGACCGTCACGCCGCCTTGCGCGGTGTTGATATGAAAGTTGCCGGTGCGTACTGTGTTGTCGGTGTACATGTACTGGCCGAACAGCTTGACCACGCGTAAGTCATAGGACACGCCGAGTTGCGCTACGGACTGGCTCTGCATGCCCGAAACCAGCGAGCTGAGGTCGTCGGGCTGCGTATTGAAGTTGACGTACTGGTAGACGCCCGTTGCCGCGAAAGGCCCACTGAAATACTGGAGCTGCGCGCTCACTTTGTGCTGGCCGTTTTCGCCGGCCTTGTTGCCGAACCCGTACATCGCGGTGCCGCTCAGGCCATGATAGTCCGGGGTCGAGTAGGAGATTGCGTTGTCCCAGCCCGAATCGCCGACCACGCCCTGATCGGTCGTGTAGGCGGGGAACGTGCCGAGGCCGAGAAACACGTGATAGACCATCGGCGAGAACGTGTATGAATCGGCGAAGGGGTTGAAGAGAATCGTCGATACAAACAGCGACGTGGTCAGCCGCCCCGCGGTCACGGTTCCGTACGGCGACTGGATGCCGACGTAGGCATCGCGCGAGAACATCGAGTCGCCCTGGAAGCGGCCGTAGGCGCCGTTTTGCGGGCGGAAAAAGTCTTCGAGCGCGAAGATCGCCTTGTATCCGCCGCCGAGGTCTTCCGTGCCCTTCAAGCCCCAATACGATGTCGACATGCCGCCGCCGCCCAACGTCCAAGCGCGCGCGCCGCCGGGGAGTTTCTGCGCGCCCACCCAGGCATCCACTTGCCCGTACAGTTGGACGCTCGATTGCGCGTTCGCGGCACCGCCATACAACATGCCGGTTGCTATCACGGATACAAGCGCCTTGACGCCTTTCGATGCAAAACAAATACGGTTCTTCACGCATCCCCCGACCAGGAAAATGCAGGCGAACGAACGCGGATCACACCGTGCGGTGCGGATCGGTCGTTCGAGCCTGCGTGAAAGGAAAAAGAGTCGTGCCTGGAATCAGGCGGCCAGCGGATAACGGAATCCATCGCCGGATGGACTGCGCTCGTAGACCTGTTCGCCCGCAACATACGTGGCCTTGATCGCGCGGTCATCGCCGAGGGTCATCAGCACGAAAAGCTGTTCCACGATGTCCTTGCAATAACCCGAGCGGAACGACATCAGGGGCGTTGCCTTGCGGTCGAGGATCACGAGATCGGCCTCATAACCCTTCGCAACCGTGCCGATCCTGTCCTGCAAGTACAGCGCCTCAGCCCCGCCTCGCGTGGCGAGGTAAAACGCCTGGATAGCGTTGAGCTTCGTCTGGTTCATCTGCGCGACCTTGTAGGCCTCGTTCAGCGATTGCAGTTGTGAAAAGCTCGTGCCTGCGCCCACGTCCGTGCCCAGGCCTACGCGAACAGGGCGCTTCGGGTTCTTGGCATCGAAGACACGGAACAGGCCGCTGCCAAGGAAGAAATTCGATGTCGGGCAGTGCGCCAGCGCGGCACCGGTCTGATGACACGTGCAGAGATCGTCTTCGGTCAGGTGAATGCCGTGGCCGTAGATTGAACGCGGTCCGACAATGCCCGCATGCGCGTACACGTCCAGATAACTCTTGCGCTCGGGAAACAGCTCCATGACCCACGCGATTTCATCGACGTTCTCGCACAGATGCGTTTGCACGTAGGCATCGGGCGTTTCCTTGAGCAGGGTGCCGCAGACATCGAGTTGCGCGTCCGTGCTCGTGGGCGCGAAGCGCGGCGTGATGCAATACAACTGGCGCCCGCGCTTGTGCCACTTTGCGATCAGGTCCGAACTCATGGAATAGGCGAGTTCGGCGGTATCGAGCAATGCGGCGGGCGCGTTGCGGTCCATCAACACCTTGCCCGCGACCATGCGGGTATTGAAGCGCGACGATTCCTCGAAGAACGCATCGACCGATCCGGGATGCACGGTGCAATACACCGCGGCCGTCGTCGTGCCCGAGCGCAACAGTTCGCGCAGGAACACCTTGGCGACCATGTCGGCATGGTTTTTATCGGCGAAATTCTGCTCGGCGACGAACGTGTACGTGTTGAGCCATTCCAGCAACTGTTCGCCGTACGCGCCGATCATCTCGGTTTGCGGATAGTGGATATGGGTATCGATAAACCCCGCCGAAATGATCGCGTCGGGATAGTGCTGAACCTGCGTTCCCGCTGGCAGGCGCGGCGTTACTTCGGAAGCCGGGCCGACATCGACGATCTGGCCTTTGTCGATCACGACGATCGCATCGGGAATATGGACGAGGCATTGCTCGGGCGTCTGGAGAAACGGGTCGCCGCTGAAGGTCACCACGTCGGCACGCAAGGCTTTGAGTGAAGTCATGTCGAATTCCTGGAAAGTGTGCCGGCCGAGCGGCCGGCTTTCGTGTCGAAGGAGGTGATCAGCGGCGCCGGGCCGGATGCGATTCCTTCATGATCAGTGAGATGACAAACGACGCAATCAGCGAGTAGGTAATCGGCGTCGCCGCATATTCCGCGATGGCCAGCGTGTGGTCGGTCAGGCCCGCCGCAATGCCGGACACCACTCTCGAGCCGGGCGCCGCAATCATGATCCCGCCGGCGATAAACGCGAGGCCGTTCACAAAAGCCGCCGATGTACCGATCAATTGCGGCGGCACCACGTCGGCGGCGCTGCTGAATGTAAGCATGTGCGCGGCGTTGGCAAAGCCGAACAGGAAGTTGAGGACCATCGCGACTGGAATGGACATGGTCGGCAGATACAACAACGCGCCCGCGCACGCCAGCTGAACGGCAATGCCGATCACGATAGGCAACTTGCGCCGTTCGATCTTGTCGGAGAGAGCCGGAATTACGAGGCAGCCCGCCGCAAGACCCAGCCACAGCAGCGACGAACTGAACGCCGCCGTGGCGGGGGAGGCGCCGCGCGTCTCCATGAGCATGGGCGTCCAGACCACGCCGGCCGCGAGCATGCTGCCGAACAACGCCGAGCAGATCAGCGCCGAGATCCAGACGTGCGGGATCTTGGCGACCTGGAGAAGTGCATCGAGCACCGAATGGACGAACGCGCCGGCGCCTCCGCCGGTCGACTCCACGGGCGTCGGATTTTTCAGGAAAAGGAAGGCGAGCACCGACAACACCACGCCCGCCGCACCGACGAAGTTGAACAGTTCGCGCCAGGGCATCTCGCTCAAGCCCCACTGCAGCGCGTTGACTGAAAACGCCGACGAAAGCGACGCGCAAAATTGCACGAGCCCGAACATGAAGTTGAAGCGCCCCATGCCGAACCACTGCCCGCCTATATAACCCGCGCCTACAAAGCCGGTACAGGCGCCGACGGCCATCACGAACTGCGAGACGAGCAACGTGCCGTAACTCTCGGCGTTGGCGAACAGGAACACGCCGGCGGTGACGAGCACCACGGATATGGGCAAGACCTTGTGCGCGCCCAGCCGGTCGAGCAACGCGCCGCCGAAGAACTGGCAGACGGCGAAGACCCACGTATAGACGGCCGCAATCGATGCAACCTGCTCCACCGTCAGCGATGCACTTTTCTTCACCTCGGGATTGACGATCGAGTATCCCGTTTGCACGCTGAAAAGATAGATGACGAACGCAACCGACAGCGCCCAGATCCACCAGGCTCGTGGACCGCCAAGCTGAAAAGACGCCGCCGGTGTTTGTTTCGATGAAACCGTGTTCATGGACTTTCTCCAGGCGAGTGCAACCCCGCGATCGATTGATCGCAATTTAAAAAAGAATTAAGAAATATTCCGGAGCTTCACGCCGATGAGGCGCTGAATTAATCGCGAAGACGGTGTTGATTACGGATTTTTCATGAGGGAAATTAAATGCGGTACGTTGCTTTATGTTGAACAGTTCGCTCTACGGCTAGTGCGTTTCTAGCCCGTACGGCGGCCCGCGCGGCTGATTACAGAGCGGTTGGGAATTCGCCTAACTTAACAACTGGCCCGTGCTTCTTCAAGCTTTTAATTGTAGGTTGACGGGAAGTGTTCAAATCTCTCGGTTCATTTTAATTCTGAGATGACCGGAATCGTTATAACGGAATCCGACTATTCTATTAACGTACTGAGCCAAGAGATAATCATGCAATCATTGTTTTGATTTCATCGTTTGAAAATACAAAAAGCCCGCTTTAAGCGGGCTTTGATTCCTGCGGCATCAAAACAAATACGTCAAGCCGCGGATAACGACCTTTCCAGCGCCGCGACGCCGCCCGGAAGATCGACCGGAACCCCGAGATCGACCATCGTGCGGCCGAGCGCGTGGATGGTACGGAAAAGATGATGCTCGCGGCATTGTTCGCCCATCTGCCCGATCCGCACAATCGGCGCGCCGAACGAACCGGCGATCTCCACGTGATGTTTGCGCGAGATATGCGCGCAGATATCGGCGCCGGTCACGCCTTTGGGCACCTCGATGCCGACCACCGAATTCAGGCGGCTTTCCTTCGGCACATAAAGCTTCAGGGACAACGCCTCGACGCCTGCCTGCAGCGCCGTCGAACATCGCAGATGCCGCGCGAAACGGCGTTCCAGCGTCTCCGCGCAGACGAGGCGCAACGCCTCGTGCAAGGCGAGCACGCCCGACACGGGCGCCGTGTAGTGATAAGACGCGTTGTGCCAGAAGTTCGCAGCGAGCGATGCATCGAAGCACCAGTGCGTATGCGGCACCGGACGCGACGTAATGCGTTCCCACGCTTTTTCGGAGAACGCGAGCAGCGATACGCCCGGAATGGACGAAAGCCCTTTCTGGCCACCCGTGATCACCGCGTCGATACCCCACGCGTCCATTGGCAGGGGCATGGTGCTGAGCGTGCAGACGGCATCGACGACAACCAGCGCGCCCGCAGCGCTCGCCACCGCCGCGATGGATTCGAGGCTGCGGTTCCAGACAGTATTCGACGTTTCGCCATGGACGATAGTGACGACTTCCGGCCGGAAGCGCTCGATCGCCTCGGCGACCTTGGCCGTATCGGCGGCGCTTCCGTCGCTCACTTTCAGCGTCTCCACGACCGCGCCCGTACGCCGCGCCATCTCCGCCATGCGCTCGCTGAAGAAGCCGTTGCAGATGCTGAGCACGCGCGAATCCTTCCACGCCAGGTTCGTGATCGCCATTTCCATGGCGCCCGATCCCGGGCCCGCCACGCCCATCACCCATTTCGATTCCGTCTGGAATACGTAGCGCGCCATGGTCTTCACCTGGCCGATAACCGCAGCCATGGTCGAACCGAGATGGTTGATCACCACGCCATTGGCTTTCGCGACGGCATCAGGGATCGGCACCGGACCGGCGCCCATCATCAGGAGCGGCTCTTCGGGCAATATCGATGAAAGCGGCAGCACCGAAGGGCAAGCCACGCCGAATGCGCCGGAAGTACCCGAAGAATTAAAGGACGGAATTCGATCGTTCATGTTGTTTTATCTGCATTCGTTGAATGGTCAGGGCTGGCCGGCCCCCGCGCATTCACATTGCCCGTGTCCTGCGCTGACTCATACGCGCCAGCATCCAGTAAAGCGGCAAGGCGAAGCGGCGCATGCTCGAAAACACCGGCGCCGATGCCAGCATGAAACGGCTGTCCGGTTCCGATGCGCTGATCCACACCTTCGATCGCGGCGCGAGTTCGAGTGTATCGCCTGCGCGCAGCCACCAGTCGGCAGTGTCGCCTTCAATGGTGACCCACACTGTTCCCCGGCACACAGTCAGGGTATGAGGCCGGTCGATCAACCAGCAGGCTGGCGCTTCGCTGGGTTGCTGCTCCAAAGTCCGGATTTCACGCATGTCGCTCTCCCATCCTGGCCGCTCACAAAGAGACGGCCTCTTGACTGCATTATTTATTTAAACTTCAATCTTGAAAATGTACACTCACGAACAGTTGTGCCGCACTGTTCAGTGATTTTCCCTGCACACTTCCAAAGATCAGACGATGAACCTCGAAATCAGCGCAAGCAGCGGCGTTCCGATGACCGATCAGCTCGTGTCCGGCATCACGAACCTGATCCGCACTCGCCAGTTGCTGTCGGGCGCGAAGCTGCCGTCCATCCGTGCGCTGGCGGCGAGCCAGCAGATCAGCCGCTTTCCGGTGATCGAGGCGTACGACCGGCTTTCGTCGTTGGGCATGATCGTGCCCAAGCACGGTTCCGGTTTCTTCGTTGCAAACCATATGGGGAGCGAGGAGCCGGGCGGCGGGTCGGATCCGCGTCTTGCCGAAGAGGAATCGAACCAGATCCTGCAGCAGTTCAACTATCCCGGCGAGACGTTGAAACTCAGCAGCGGTTTCGTGCCCGAAGCGTGGCGCGATCTGGAAGGCATCACGCAAACCGTGCGGCAAGTGATGCGGATGGACCCGAGCAGCGTCATCGACTATGCAATGCCGCATGGCGATGCAAACCTGCGCCATCAGATCCAGATGCGCCTCGCGCACGTCGGTGTCGAGGCGGACGTATCGAACATCATTGTCACGACCGGCGCGAGCCAGGGACTCGACCTGATCGTGCGCTTCATGCTGAAGGCGGGTGACACGGTGCTGGTTGAAGATCCCGGTTATTACAACCTGTTCGGCTTGCTCAAGCTGCAGGGTGTGAAAATTGTCGGCGTGCCGCGTCTTGCAACCGGGCCCGATGTCGATGTCGCCGAGCATCTGCTGAAAACCATCAAGCCGAAGCTGTTCTTCATCAACACGGTGTTCCATAACCCGACCGCGACCAACATCGCGCCGCAAGTCGCGTTCAAGCTGCTGCAGCTCGCGCAGCAGCACGACTTCACCATCGTGGAAGACGATATCTATGCCGACTTCCAGGCAACGCCGACGCAACGCCTGGCGTCGCTCGATCAGCTCGATCACGTGATCTATCTCGGCGGGTTATCGAAGACCTTGTCGTCGTCGTTGCGCATCGGGTATCTGGCCGCCAAGCGCGAGCTGGTGAAGGATCTCGTCGATGTCAAAGTGCTGACGAGTCTCGGTGGCTCGCGTTTCAGCGAATGCGTGGTGGCGGCGCTGCTCGAGCGCGGCACGTACAGGAAATATCTGGAGCGGCTGCGGCGAAGGGTTCGCGACGCGTTATCGACGGCGGTGCAGCGGATCGAGGAACACGGCTGGGAAGTATTCGATGAACCCAGCGGCGGCAATTTCATCTGGACGCGCGTGCCGCATATCGACGATTCCATGGTGCTCGTCGAGCAGGCGCTCAAGTTCGGGATCACGCTCGCGCCGGGGAGCTACTATCGGCCGAACGGCGAGACGTCGGCGTGGGTTCGCATCAACACGGCCCACGCCGACGACCCGCGTGCACTCAAGTTCTTTGAGCACATGGCGGACTACGCGCCAAAACGCTAGATCTTGCCTGCGTGTTCCGAGGTAACGGCGCGTTCTTCGTCGGTGGCAATACGCGCCACGGGCGCGGGTTCATCGATCCACGCTGTCAGCAGCGTCGAGGTCACTGCCAGAATCACCGGCCCGATAAACAACCCGACGATCCCGAACGCAAACATGCCGCCGAGCACGCCGGACAAGATCAGCAGCATCGACAGATTGACGCCGCGCTTGATGAGCATGGGCCGCAAGAAGTTGTCGAGCATGGCGACCATGACCGACCAGACCAGCAGCAGGATGGCGGCGAGTTGCGAGTCGTGCCAGAAGAGATAAGCCACGCCGCCGAGCAAGGGCAGCAACGGCCCGATCTGCGCAAGGCACAACATGAGCATCAACGCAGCCAGGATGCCGGCCGCGGGCACGCCCGCAATCCACAAGCCGATACCGCCCAAGGTCGATTGCACGACCGCTGTCACGACGATCCCCAGCGCCACTGCCCGGATGGCCAGGCCCGCGAGCTTGACCGCCTCGGCGCCGCGCTGGCTGGCAAGCCGCGTGGCAAAGCGCGTGACGAAGCGGGCTGCATGGTCGCCCTGGCTGTAGAGAATGCCGGAGATGATGATGGTCACGAACATGTGGATCACGAACACGCCGACGATGGCCGCATGGCCGAGCAGCCAGCGCGCGGCGATGGTCACATACGGTTCGAGCCGCGCCAGGATGCCGCCGGGGCCGGAGTCGGACATGGTCTGCCATTCATGTGCAATGCGCTGGCCCGCAAGCGGAATTTCAGCAATCCAGCCGGGCGGTGGTGGCAATGCATAGTTCGGCAAGCTCTTGATGGCGGCCATGATCTCGCCGCCGTGCAGCGCGAGCGTCGAGATGGCTTTATAAAGCGGCAGGACGATCACGATCACCAGCATGATGAGCATGATGGCCGTCGCGGCCCATCGGCGATTGCCTACGCGGCGCTGCACCGCGAGCATGACGGGCCAGGTCGCGACCACGATGGTCGTAGCCCAGATCAGTCCCGGAATGAATGGCCGGAGAATGTAGATGCTGCCGATCATCAACCCCATGAGGATGACGATCACGAGCAGATGCCGGGCAATATCGACTGGCTGGCGTGGGTTCACTTGGTACTCCCGACTAGGATTTGCCAGCATTGTGCCTCAATGCTTTACGTGCGCTTCCCAGTAACGTATCCCGCGATCGCGGCGTCGAGCGCTGCAGGGCATTGCTTGTGCGGTGAGTGACCGCAAGCGGGCAGCTTCACGAGCGTCGCGTGCGGCGCATGCAACGCAATGACATCTATCTGGGCCATTGTTGCGTATTCGTCGTCCTCGCCTTGAACCGCGAGAAGTGGAACGTCGATGGACGATAAAAGCCCCGTGATGTCCCAGTCTCTGAATCCGGGGTCCAGCCAGATATCGTTCCATCCGTAAAAGGCCGAATCCACATCCGCGTGATAGGGCGACAAGCGGCTGCGCAAGTCGCCTTGCGTGTACTGCACGGCGGCCTGCCTGATCATCTCCACCGATATATTCTCCACGAACACATGCGGCGCGATAGCAACAACGCCAGCCAGTGAGTCGGGAAACGCCGCCGCGTATAGCAGGGCGATGGACCCCCCGTCGCTGTGTCCGATCACCCACATCCGGGCGCGCTCGCGCGGGTCTATTTCAAGGGCATCGAGCAATGCCGGGAGTACGTCCCTGGCTTGAATGTGCAGGAAATCGACCGGCCATTTCGTGCCGGCTTCGCGTGGCGTGGACTCGCCGTAACCGGGCCGCGAATAGACCAGTCCACGCAAGCCAAGCCGATCGCAAAGCGCTTGCGGCCAGTCTTTCCACATCGCAACCGAGCCGAGACCTTCGTGCAGGAACATGGCGATGGGGGCATCGGTCCAGCCGGCATTCAACCATCGGTATTCAATTCGCAGCGATCCGCGATCACCCCTCGCGGGAAGGTGGGCGAAGGACAACGCGCTTTTGAAGAGGGATTGCGATGCCAGACGATCCATGGAGGGTTCGTATATCAGGAGTAGAACCGGCATCCATTTGCTTGGATAACCGGTTTTACGTAAGGCGGTCTACCTGCGTTCGATCAATCCGCCGGGCGTTTGTCGGCGAGCGCTCGCCTGCATTCGTCCAGAACACGCAGCACGAGTTCCGACTGGTAGTTGAGGTCGTCGCTATCGAGGATTTCTTCGACCGCGTCGCGGGCCCAGTCGGCATCGACCAGTTCGGAATGCCGCTGCGCGAGGTCCGCCGCAATTGCCGATAATTTCGCGATTGCAAGCCATTCCGCTTGCCGTTGATGCCTGTCGAGCCATTTATGCGCGGCTTGCACATGAAAGGACGCGGTGGGCCAGGAACCATTCAGGTAATACGCGCCGAGGCTCCCGCAGGTAAGCCAGCAGAGCAATTCCACGCGGTCGTTGGGGCCGAGATTGTGGCGTACATCGTTCATGGCATTGCTCACGAAGATGATTGATGTTTTCCGGAAGTTTTAACTCCGTCGGGAAAACGATATCACGCCACGGTGCAATGCGGAATCAACCATTTCCGCGGTACGTGTGAGGGCGCGCAAAAGCCGCACTGATGTTCGCGACCGCCTCAGAAAACCTGCGGGCGGCGGTTGAACTTGTGTTCCGGCGTTACGTTACGGCCGGAAATGTTCCGCACATCGCTAATGATGCGTAACGAGATGCGGAGCGGCTCCCCGATAAAACCCCGGCCCGGCCATCGCGGCTGTGATTTCACCAAACGATGACTGGAGCTGATCGATTTTTTCCCGCAGGTCATCCAGCCGTCCGGCCGCAATGCTGGCCAGTTCGCGGACGTTGCGCAGCAGCCTCTCGCATAGTGCCGAATATTGCGCGCCGACGATATCCAGCAGCGAAGGCGACGCTGCGCCGGGCTCACGGACATCTGTATCGAAGAACGAAGATTCGTGTGTTTGAGCATTTCTCAGGCGCTCGGTCGCCTGCGCGAACACTTCTACGGGCGCGATGGCGGTGGCGATGGAAGCATCGACCTCATCTAGCGCGGCCTTGAGATCGAGCGCATTTTCCTCCATGGAGACGGTCAGGCCCTGAACCTTTTGCGGCGTCATCCAGCCGCGCTGAACGAGCGTTTCGCTGGCGCCCACGAGCGCAGCCGTAATCGCCGATACCGCCACGCGTTCCGTCTCCACGCGGTATTTGAGCTCGGTGCACTCAGCGAGCACGGCGCTGAAGGCTGTCATGTGTGATTCGATTGCTTGAATGGTCGGCATGTCGGCAAATATAAGTTGGGGCGGCGGGGTATAAAAAACCGAGCACAAACTGTGCCAATTATCAGACGCTGCTGCGGATGAAAACAACGCTCTCGAATTACCGCCCCTTGGGCGACTTGGCTTTACTACGCAATTCATGCCCTTATTTTGTGGGCGTCCTGTGAATAACTGTAAAGTAATGCTGTTACGAAATGGCAATATTTGTATAAATTTGACACTTTTTTATATGGTCGGGTTTGGTTATTCCGAAATGAAATTATTAATCAGGACGTTTCATATCCGTAATTCAATCAAATACTCAGCTTGAAGTGCGCAGTGCGAGTGGCGGCTTCAATCTCGCATAATCGAAGGAAGTTTGCTTTTTGTAATTTTTAAGATTGCATAATGTCAGGATAATCGGACGCGGGAAGGGGACTCGGAGCGATAGGCGCGAACGCCCGCGTCTTAAGGCCGGGGACAGGATCGTGCTTAGCTGGACCTTGCTGGCACGCCTATATTATTTACGCCGGTGCCGTGCGGCGCTTAGGCCTTGGAAAGCTCGCCGAAGTAATTAGGTCACGAGTCGATTTGGAAAAGCCTCGATGCGGCACGGTGTCGATCAAACTAGAAGCGATTGAATTAGTTAGACAAATTATAATATGCGTTGCGATTACTTTTTTTAGGCGCCCTCGCATTGTCGGGGCGTATAGCGCTCTACGAATACACTTTAAAAGCACCAAAATGAGGCATCGGCGAATCGGTCATGCATTCACTATCAAACGGCTGTTTCCGATTGAAGTGCGTCGGCGTTTTTCGGCCGACTGCATACGATTAATAGGCGCTACGTTTCACGACGAATTGCGCAACGAACCGCCATAGGGTTTAATTTGTGTTGCTAATGCCTTATCCGACTCGCCTGAAGGAGCAAGCAATCATCGACACACCTTTTCCCCGGATCACACCTTGACGCCGCGTCTGTCCAGCGTCTGGCGGCTCGCCATGTTGTTCGTCCGTGAAAGCCGGGCGACCGCCTCCGGCCGGACCGAGCCCATCCATCGAGTCATTCGCTCGTTTGCAGCCGGCGTTCGCGCTCACGGGGCCACCAGTCTTTCGCAGCGCGTACCGCTGCTCCAGAATCTCTCCGGCGTGCTCGGCATGGCTTCGGGTTTGCTCACGCAGCATCCGGCCTTATCGGAGACGGCGGTGCGCGTCGCGCTTGCGGAGCTCGATACGCTCAAGACGCCAATAGAGGGGGCGGCGCTGCGGCAGGCGCTCCAAACTGCATTGCCTCCCGGGCGTGCCGCCACGTTGATCGATGTGGAAGACGAACCCGAGCGCTGCGGGATAGCCGAGCAGACACATCGTGCGTCGGTTCAACTGGAGGCCGGCGGCTCATCTTTCAGCGCCCGCATCACCTTGATTCGTGCAGACACCCGCCGGGAGCTCGCGCAGGACTTGGAAGTCGCGGGGTCGGCGGCGCGGCTTGCCGAACGGTTCTCGCGCGAGGTCCGCGCGCAAAACGTGAGCGCATTGATCGCGCGACTGGGCGAGGCTGTCAGTGCAATGCTTGACCTGCGCCAGCGCGCCGCCGACCAAAGTTTCCTGCGCTACCGGCTGCGCGAGGTGAACAACGACGCCCGTGTGGTGGTGCCCGAAGTGCTCTGGGATTTTTGCAGCGATACCGCGCTCGTTACCCGGGCCGTGCGCAGCGTGCCGCTGTCGGATGCCGCTGCGTTACGTGCGCACGGCATCGACCCGGTCGATCTGATTGCGACGTGGATCGAGGCTTTCTTCGAGATTACGCTGGGCGAGGGCGTCTACCATGCCGGTCTGGAGGCCGCGGGCGCGGCAGTCAGCATCGAAGCGGATACGTTTGGCCGTCTGGTGCTCGACGGTGACTCGCCTCTCACGTTTCTCGCGGCTCACGAACGCAGTTTCCTCGTCACCGGGTCGGATGCGCTTTTGCGCGGCGATCACAAGGCGGCGGCCCGCGAACACATGCGCCAGGGCATGCCACATGGGCACGAAACGCAGCGCGCGGTGCGTGTGGAGGCAACGTACCGACGGGAAGCAGAGCGTTTTGCCGGCGATGCACATCGTCATCGCACCGTCGCCGATCTGTTTACGGCGCTCGGCAAGGGACCGTTGGAACACGCTTTCGGCGATGCCCATACCGGCATTGCATCGCGGGCCGCGTTGCTGGCGCGTTCGGCGCAGAGCATCGAGGAAATGGCGCGGCGGATTGCGCCGGACATCGATGTCTGGAAGATCGCCCGGCGCGTGATCGTGCGTCTGGCGCTGGATCAGTTCAGCTCGCACGGGGTCGTGGCGCAGGTGGTCAAGGAGGCGGTGCACTGGCCTCACGCATTGCCTCGCGTGCCGAACCTGCTTTCGGACTGGATGGTTCGGCAAAACCAGCGGGGCGTAAGGGCGCGGCCGAACTCGACGCGTTAGCCTTGATTGCCACCGGATAGGGAACGCGTGTTGCTCGGTAACTCCTTGTACATCGTCAACCCCAAGGAGCAAACCATGACCGCAACCACGAAATCTGAACCGGAACCCGATAACCGCAACCTGAAGCAAAACCCAAAGCAGACGGCGGAAGTGCCGCTGGGCAGCGGTGGATCACCGGAACCCAGCGGAACGGGCGGTTTCGGCTCGCATAGTTCGGAGCCAGAGGGGGTATCGAAGGGGACGTTGAGGAAGTCGAGCCTGCCCTCCACCGATCGCGTGGATGACAAACCCGAAAAATAAGCTGCTTGGCCGCTTTTTTCGGCGGCCGCTGTCAGGGCATGCCGCCAAGCGAAGGCGAAATAATGCTGCCGGGTGGAAGGTCATCTACCTTGGATTCATTTGCCGCCCGCGATGAAACCGGCGCGTGGCTGTTGCTGCACGTGTCGACCGATTCATGCCCGATACAACGTAAGAATGCATCGGCAACCGTGCTGTCCGAAAACGTATAAACGGTCGTTTCGACAAGCACTTCTGTGTCCGACAAACGGTTTGCGACAATTGTCATAATGTTTTCTCCCGAAGAATCTTTACCCTTTGGGACTCAGCATCAACCGCGCCCGGCCTGCATTCAGGAAAACAGGGACAAAAAAAAACCGGCCGCGCCCAGGGGCACGACCGGTTCTTACAGCCAGACTCAAATTACCGTTGGCGCGCCCAGATCGCTCCAAGCACGAAACCGATCGCACCAGCGACCAGCACGCCGTTGATCGGCTGCGAAATGACTGCTTCGCGCACGTTGTCGAGCGTCTCGCCGTAATTGCGCTGAATTGTGCCGAGCGCTTGCCGCGCCTTGCCCTCTGCTTGCGTGGATGTATCGCCGGTAAGTCCGCCTACCGCATCCTGAACCTTGCCAACGACGGTTTGCGCCGCGCCTTCTACCTGATCCTGCACCATGGTGCCTCCCGTTCTAGTGAAGCGGTTTATCGAATAATCCGGCGTACCGGAACGTTCATTTGAGCAGGGTTCGTGCCCAGGCAGCCGCGAACGACTCTGGCCTTGCCGATCAGGCCGGACCAATCAGCCGCGTGACGATTGCAACCAGCGAATCGATGGACAGAGGCTTGCGATGAAACTCCAGTTTCGGATGCTCGATCTCCGGCGTGCGCGCCGCGGCGCTGGAGAGCACGACGGGGATCTGCGCGAGGGCGTCGTCGGCGGCGAGCGCGCGGCAGAGCGCAAGGCCGTCCATCTTCGGCATCATCCAGTCCGTGATGATCAGGTCGGGCGGGGCCGCACGCACCGATTCCAGTGCCAGCAAGCCATTGGACGCGGTGCCGACTTCATAACCTTCCATCTGGAGTACGAGCCGCCAGGTGGTGAGCAGGTCGAATTCATCGTCGACGACGAGGATTTTTTTCATGTCCGCGTGCCGGCGTCCTGTGAGGACAAGGTTGGCGGGATCGTGCCGCGCGCCGACAACAGCGTGGCGGTACCGACAAAACCATCGCTCAGATGCAAGCCGTTTTCATCGATGACAAAACGCCGGATCGACGGATCGTGCGCAGCTTCCCGCTGCTTGATGATCGAGATGATCCGGTACAGCGAGGTGGTTGTCTCGACGTACCGCAACAGGACGATGTTCTCCGTCATCGCCGATGCTCGGATCGACCCACCGTGCGACATGTCGCCGTAAAGCGGCAGCTCCTCGGTCAGCAGCGTGGTGACGCTTTCCTGGCGCAAACGGTGTGTGAGCGCGTTCAGGAACAGGCCAAAGCGTTCGGTGCGATTCGCGGAATCATGAAAACCTTCGATGCCGTCGACCACGAGCCGGGACGCGCCGACCCGCTTTACCACCGAGAGCAGCTCGGCCGCGAGTTCATCGATCGCAAGTTCCACTGCCGGGCGCCATTCGATGATCAGGCGGCCATCGGCGACGGCTTCGGCGACCTTGATCGACACTGATTCCGCCTTGGCAACCAGGCGTTCCGGCGACTCATAAAAGCCGAAATAAACGCAGCGCTCGCCGCGGGCAATACCCGCTTCGAGAAATTTCAGTGATATCAACGTCTTGCCGATTCCCGATGGCCCGATCAGCGTCGTAGTCGACCCCTTCACCACGCCTCCGCCGAGCATGGCGTCGAAATCGGCCAGCCCGAATGCAAGCTTCGTTTTCAGGTCGGGTGCGCCTTCGCGCAGTATCGAACGGGCTTCCAGGCGCGGGAATGTGACGAGGCCGTCGGTGGTAATCTTGAAGAAATGCCGTCCCAGCAGATGGTCGCGCGCGCGCAGCTTGTGCACTTCGATTTCCCGCGCGCGCCGCATGCCGGTCGCAAACCGGTTCAGTTCGATAAGCCCATCGACCAGCGTATGTTCCGGATGCGGCTCGTTGCCGGACAACGGCGCGAGGATCAGCGTGGTGCAGCCCGCCGCCGAGACAAATGCGCTCAATTCGTGGATGAACTGTGACAGCTCAAGCTCGGTCGAGCTGAATTCGCGTGCGCTGCGAAACCCGTCGATAACCATGAAACGCGGCCGGCTCGTCTTGATGGTCGACGCGATCAGCGCAAGGAACCCGCCGAGGCCATCACGCATCAGTTCGTGATAACCGGACACAAAGAGCATCTTGTCCGAGATGGCATCGGCGTTATAGAACGACAGCGCCTTCAGATGCGACAGCAGCTTCGAATGCGATTCCGCGATCAGCGTGATGTAGAGGACGGTGTCGCCCTCGTTCACGCGATGAAACCCGATTTGCGTCGACAAGATGGTCTTGCCCGCGCCGGCCATGCCTTCGATTAGATACAGGCCGCCCTTGATCAGGCCGCCGCCGAGTATGTCGTCGAGGCCGGGCACGCCGGTGGTGACAGTGTTCGGATCGGAATCTGGCGGGGTCGGCGGGAGGGCTTGTTCGGTCATGAATATCTCGGGTGGCGTGGCCCGGCAAGGATGGCGCGTAAAACGGGATTATCGCCGAGATGACGCACTATGTCGGCATTTGTAAATTTGTTTGAATTCGTTTCGATGCCGCGGCACTTGACACAGACCGAGAGCGCACGTTTCGCGCCCGGGTGCGAGCGGGCAGTGCCGTGTCCTTGTATTTGTCCTCCATCAACGGTCCCAGGAAGGAATTAAGAACTCGCTCATGGTCTGAAAAGCGTGCGGATGGTCTCATCTTGGTTTGCCGCATGCGTGTTGCCTCGACCCCGGCGCACACGTGTTCTTTTCCCTGTTTTCACGCCTGTTCGAGTCCGCAGCCCTCTGGTCGTTCGCGCAGGCATCTGCCGCGAGACCGCTCATGTTCCCAGGTATTGTTTCGTCCCGTTTCGTCTTGATGGCCGCGAGCCTGCTCGCGCTCAGCAGTCTCGCGCACGCCGAGTCCGGCATGGCCGCAACATCGATTGATTCAGGCATTTACTCCGGCGCGCCGTTCGCGTATCAGGCGGATCGCGGGATCATGTCGGCAGTCCCCGACCAGACGCCCGATAACCGCATCTTTTCGCCCGTGAGCGACATGGGCGATATGCACTCGCGTCAGCCCAATCCGGATCGTCCGCGTTTGCGTCACGATCTTTGAAGCGCGGTTTGAAACGCTTCGGGAAATGCCCGCCGAACTACTAAAAAATCGCTTCAGGAATCGTTCTAAAGCATGCAATGTTTCAGGCGGCGAAGTAGATACATAAAGCGGGCTCACGCATTTTCCGCTTTACCTTTTCTATCTGCCATAATTCCGGTGCTTTCGCATTCTTAATTGCGTTCAACCCGGAAATTCCATGAACTCCAACAAAACAACGAGAGGCGGGGCGCTGGTCTTGGCATGGTTCATCCTGTGCGGCGCGGCGTTCGCGGCGGGCCCTGCAGCGATCGCGCAAGGCAGTGCCACATCGGGCGATCCCCTGGGTGGTTCGGGGGCGCGGCGCAGCCTTTTGACCAACGGCGCTGCCGATGAACCACAGGCCACGGCGAACGGCAACATCGCGGAACTGCAGCAAATGATTCGCGACGGGAAGGTAAAGGAATTGCGCACGACGTATAACGGCAGTTATGGCGCAAGCATGTTGTTTTACCCGGACGAAATGACTTTCTATATTGCTTTGTTCCAGCAAAAGAAATTCTGGCGGGTAATCAAGACTCAGGCCGACGCGCGGGCGGAAACGGTTTATGCGGATTTCGCGAAGAACAGTGCCGCGCTGGCGGATACGGAGATCCGCCGCACGAAGCTCGAAGCCGAGAAGAACTTCGCGGACCGGTTGATCGCGGTTCAGCAACAGCGTGCAAACCGCCTGCAGGCGGACCTGGAAGTGGCGCGTGCGCAGCAGAGCCAGGTGGTTGACCGCCAGGCGGAGCAGCAGGAGGCGATCCGTTCGCTGCGTGCGGAGCAGGATTCGGCGCAAGCGCAATTGCGCGCTTTGCAAACCAAGGTGCAGGACTTGCAACGCCAGTCCGATACCGACCTGATGCCACTGCCGTTTCCAAAGTGATTCGCATTTGAAGGAACAAACGCTGCAGTTATTGCAGCCGCTGACGAGTTGGCGCAGCGTTTCAAGCTTCGCAAAAACGGCCGCCTTCGCGGCCGTTTTTTATTGCCGGAACGGTAATCAGCAGCCGAAACTTTTCTGATTATTTACGTTTATCGGATGTTTCCAAAGTCGTTCAAAACTGTTTCATCAATTAGGAATTATCCAGTAAGGAATGCTTGATTACGCGTGCTAACATGCCGCGCGATTTCGGATTCCAGATAGTTTTTTGATTATCCGGATCGAAGGCTTGAGGCGAATAAGGTGGCTGTGGAAATCGGGTAACTGTCTGATGGCCCGACCAGTACGCATTTGTCTCGATATCTCAGTCACACGTAATTTCGGAATGGTAAACAGGATGTCTAATAAATTAATCGCTGCAGGCTTATTGTCGATCGGTGCGCTCGCAGGCTGCTCCAGTGCTTCGGGTCCCTTGTTCAACGCAAATCAGATTCAAACCGCCAATGGCACGCAGGTTTATCGCGTGGAATGCCATGGTTTGTTTGAAGGCGTCGCGGCATGCGTGAAGCAAGCGCAAAAGATCTGCGGCGACAAGCCCGCATACAAGCTCGAAACCATGGAACGTCTGCGCTCGCCTTCGGACGACGCTCTGGACCCGCGCGTCCTGACGTTCCAGTGCGGCGCGCCGGCTCAGCCGGAAGTGGCTCCTGCACCGGCTCCGGCACCCGTGCCGCAAGCCGCGCCGGAAATGCCGCGTCAGATCGACCTGAGCGGCGACGCGAACTTCGCAACCGACAGCGCCACGTTGACGCCGCATGCAAAGAGCACGCTTGACGAGTTCGTGGCTGCCGGCCAGAACGTGCAACTGCGTCAGGTCGAAGTAGCGGGTTACACCGACTCCACGGGTTCTGCATCGCATAACTTGCGTCTGTCGCAGCGCCGTGCGGAATCGGTGCTTCAATACCTGAAGAGCAATGGTTTGCGTTCGCAAAACTACACGGCGCAAGGTTTCGGCGCTGCTAACCCGGTTGCATCGAACTCGACAGCAGCGGGCCGCGCAAAGAACCGTCGCGTTGAAATTCGCGTCAGCACGCAGTAATCACGTCGGGCGTTTCGTTTAACGCCCAGTGTAAAAAACCCCGCAAGCGCACAGCGCCTGCGGGGTTTTGTGCTTTCGAGATTGCTGAATGCTTCGATCGATTAAAACAATGTGAGCTGAGCGCGTCCGGGGCCGCCCTCAAGCGTCAGTAAATGTTGTTTGCGCTCCACGCCGCCGGCGTACCCCGTCAATTCGCCATCCGCGCCAATCACGCGATGGCACGGCACGATAATGCCCACCGGATTGCGCCCATTCGCAGCGCCCACTGCTCGCGACGCACCCGGCGCGTAGCCCATCCGACGCGCGAGATCGCCATAAGTCCACGAATTTCCGAACGGAATCTCCTGCAGCGCAGCCCAGACCTTTTGTTGAAACTCCGTTCCGTTCAAACGCAGTTTGACGGAAAAAACGGTGCGCTCGCCGGCGAAATATTCGGCGATCTGCTCCATCGCTTCGGCAATGACTTGGGACTGCGGCGCGCCGGTATCGGTGAGACCTTTGGGAAAATGCTTCTGCCCGACGAAAAACAGCCCGGTGAGGTGTTCGTCTTCAGCGCGGTAAGCAAGGTGGCCCAACGGACTCGGTGCAATGTGACATTCAATCAACAGCGTCTCCCAACTTTATGTGCAACGTGCTTGCAGCCTAGATAAACGGATTATCCGTCTTGCCGGCGGGCTTCACCGGCTCGGCGGCGATTTTGACGGGCAGCGCGGGATCGCTTTGCAATGCATCGACGATAGCGTTCACCGCTTTTTGCAAGGCAAGTGCGGTTGTCAGGCCGGCCTTGTCACGGGTAATCGTCAGGTCGCCGGAAACCGACAGGCGGGCGGGATCATTAGCGATCACGAGCGCGTCGCCGTTGATGTTGAGCGTGTCGGTATCGTTTGAGAATGGCTTAAACACCTTTCAGTCCTCCAATGCGTTGATCTTTGAGCGAGTCGGGTATGCCCGGAAACTGCAGGCCGCTCATGGCTTCCAGTTCGTTGACCGTCTTGACCGTGTATTCGTTCGTCGGGGTGTTGTCGACGACCACAGCGAACGCAAGCTTGCGTTGCGGCATATACACCACCTTATACAACTGGGTAGGAACCAGCACGCGCGAGTCGCCGATGGTTTGCAACTGCCGTCCGGAGAAGATCGGTCCGGTCACGACGTAGGTATCGCCGGATTCTTCCACCAGCCGCCGCACCGCTTGCTCGATACGCGCCCAGATGCGCCGGTTATTCGATGGATTTTGCGGCACGACGTTCGCAAGCGAAAACGATTCGGCCATGCCCTTCTTGTCCCATCGGTCGCCGGCGGGACTCATGTGGCCGCGATCGTAGCCGCTGCGTTTGTAGTCCGAGAGCGTGGCGCTGTCGCCGGGCGGAAGTTTTTTATCGACGAAAAAGCGGTTCGTGCGCGCGTTGTCCCGGGCGTCGTCAATGTGTCGCGGCGTCAGATGTTCCGCCGACCATAAAGGCCCGTGCGTTACGCCGGAGTGAAGGACCGCGAAGTCGGAATAGCAGAGCTGTTGTGTCGACGCACGCATCTTCGCATTCACGACAATGGGCGCGCGGCCTCCGGGACTGAACTGCGGGCAATCGGCGGCGAGGGCGTTAAGTGACAGCGTGCAGCCGAGTGTGGCCAGGAAAAGCGTGAAGCGGGTCTTGAACTGCGAGATGCGGATTTGCATGCGGAAAGCGAGGCGTTCGTTTATTCGAGGCGGCAGTATAAGCGCATGGCATGCAATCGGGTCCGTCAACGATCAACGCCAGCACACGATAAAATTCCCCCGCTGCGGTATCGTGGCTCAAGCGTCCGTTAGTGCCGGTCCTTCCTGTTTTTATCTGCGAGTTTGCGCACCCATGACTTTGATCAGCCGCTCGATTTGCGCTGTTTTGGCTTCGGTTTCATTGATTGCATCGCCTGTGTTCGCGGACGAAGCCGCGTCAACACCCGCAACACCTGGCGCCACTAATGATGACGGCCCCGTGTACGGTCCGGAGTTGCAAGGCTTCGACTATCCGTATCCCGTCGGCCGCTTTGCGATTTCGTCGCAGCGGCAGATCGTGCGCATGGCGTACATGGACGTAGCGTCGAAGAACCCGAACGGCCGGACGGTGGTCCTGCTCCACGGCAAGAACTTCTGCGCGGGGACCTGGAAGGAGAGCATCGATGTGCTGACGAACGCGGGTTATCGCGTGATCGCGCCGGATCAGATCGGCTTTTGCAAATCGACCAAACCCACGCGATATCAATACACCTTCCAGCAACTCGCCCGTAATACGCATGCGCTGCTCGAAGCGCTCGGCGTCAAAAAGGCGACGCTCGTTGCGCACTCCACGGGCGGAATGATTGCCGTGCGCTACGCGCTCATGTACCCGCAGGACACCGAGCAACTCGTGCTGGTTAACCCGATTGGGCTCGAGGACTGGAAGGCGAAGGGCGTGCCGTCGATTTCCATCGATGACTGGTACACGCGCGAACTAAAGACCACCGCCGATGGCATCCGCAAATACGAGCAGTCCACGTACTACGCGGGTCATTGGGACGCGCGTTATGAACCTTGGGTGCAGATGCTCGCGGGGATGAATCGCGGGCCGGGTAAAGATCTGGTGGCCTGGAATTCGGCGCTGCTCTACGACATGATCTATACGCAGCCGGTGGTTTATGAGTTCGGGCAGATCTGCACGCCGACGTTGCTGCTTATCGGCGACAAGGACACGACCGCTATCGGCAAGGATCGCGCGCCACCGGATATCAGGCCAACGCTCGGGCGTTATCCAGAACTCGCCAAAGAGGCTGCCGCGGCGATTCCCGGCGCGAAACTGGTCGAGTTTCCCGATTTCGGACATGCGCCGCAGATGCAGGACCCGCAAGCTTTCCACAAAGCCCTGCTCGAAGGGCTTGCGGCGCGCAACTAGGCGCACGACCAAGCGTTTTCCAGGATCGAACAGCGCGCGGCGGCGAAAGCCTGCTGTGCCTCACGCACGCCGCCCCTCGAATACCCATCTTGAAGCAGCCCGCGATATAGCCTACCGTGCACCACATGGGGGCATCGTGCGGATGACGCTTGGCATCGGCGAAAACCTGCCGCACCCATTTGAAGCAGCGACTTTGCATACCCCGCCAAAACAATGAGTAAAAACAAGTATTAAAAAAATGGCACGGCTGTTGCTTTATTGAGGATACTGAAACTACGAGAGCGTCGGACAAAAGGCGTGGCAGGGCGATGAGCAGCATTGTCGCCATATCCACCCACGAGCGGCATTCGCGCCGCGATCAAAAAAGGACGCACAGATGCAGATCTACGACGAAATGCGTCACGAAGAAACCGTGCGGGCGCACTACGCTCGGTTTTCCAGGTGGCTCTCCACGCAAAGCCCCGAAACCATCACGCGCAAGCGCGCCGAAGCGGATCTGTTGTTCCGGCGTGTGGGCATCACATTCGCCGTGAACGGCGACTTGTCCGGCACAGAGCGCCTGATTCCCTTCGACATGATTCCGCGCATCATCCCCGGCGATGAATGGCGCAAGCTCGAAGCGGGTCTCAGGCAGCGCGTACGTGCGCTGAACATGTTCATCCGCGATATCTATCACGATCACGACATCGTCCGGGCGGGAAAAATTCCGGCTGAACAGGTGTATACCAACGCGCAGTATCGGCCAGAGATGCAGGGCGTGGATGTGCCGCTGGATGTCTACGCGCACGTCGCCGGCGTCGATGTGGTCCGCGCCGGCGACGCCGGTGAGTTCTATGTGCTGGAGGACAACCTGCGCGTGCCGTCGGGCGTGTCGTACATGCTCGAGAACCGCAAGATGATGATGCGGCTCTTTCCCGAGCTCTTCGTGCAGAACCGCATTGCGCCCGTTGCGCACTATCCGGATCTGCTGCTGGAGACGCTGCGTTCCATCGCGCCGGCCGGGGTGGACGATCCCAACGTGGTCGTGCTGACGCCCGGCATGTACAACTCGGCGTACTTCGAGCATTCGTTCCTCGCGCAGCAAATGGGCGTGGAACTGGTCGAGGGCAAGGATCTTTTCGTCGATGAAAACTACGTCTTCATGCGCACGACGCAAGGGCCGAAGCGCGTTGACGTGATTTATCGGCGGCTCGATGACGACTTCATGGACCCGCTTGCGTTCCGTACGGATTCGGCGCTGGGCGTACCGGGTTTGCTGACGTCGTATCGCGCCGGACGCGTGGCGCTGGCGAACGCCATGGGCACAGGCATCGCCGACGATAAATCCATCTACCCGTTCGTGCCGGACATGATCGAGTTCTATCTCGGCGAGACGCCGATCCTGAACAACGTGCCGACGTTCCAGTGCCGCAAGCCCGACGACCTCGCGTACACGCTCGCGCACCTGCCGGAGCTCGTCGTGAAGGAGGTTCACGGCGCGGGCGGTTACGGCATGCTGGTCGGGCCGGCCTCTACCAAGGCCGAGATCGAAGCGTTCCGCGAGCGGCTGATCGCGCGTCCCGACGGGTATATCGCCCAGCCGACGCTCGCGTTGTCCGCGTGCCCGACCTTCGTGGAGTCGGGGATAGCGCCGCGCCATATCGATCTGCGTCCATTCGTGCTGTCCGGCAAGGAAGTGACGATGGCCGCCGGCGGCCTCACGCGCGTGGCATTGAAGGAGGGTTCTCTCGTCGTGAATTCGTCGCAGGGCGGCGGCACGAAAGATACCTGGATGGTGGATTAATCACTCGGAAGGCCAAAGCCTCGAGCGTGGCGCTGGTTTGAAGGCGCTGCATAACAACGGAACGCCATCATGATGCTAAGCCGTACTGCCGATCACCTTTTCTGGATGGCCCGTTACATGGAGCGGGCAGAGAACACCGCGCGCATGCTCGACATCAACCTGAAGGGCATGCTGCTGCCGCAGACGCCTGAGCAGATCGCGCGCGCGCAACGTTCCGTGCTGCGTATTTCGGAACTCGAATCATTTTTCGAACAACGTTTTCCAGGCTCCGATTCGCTCGAAGACATGCTGCACTTCATGGTCGCGGACTCGGGCAACCCGTCGAGCATCATTTCGTGTCTGCATGCAACGCGTGAAAATGCACGCGCCGTACGCGGCACCCTGACGACCGAAGCGTGGGAAACCATCAATTTCACGTGGCTCGAATTCGGCGAAAAGCTTGCCGCCGGAGAACTCGAGAACAGCCCGGACACTCTGTTCGAATGGGTGAAATATCGCTCGAACCTGTGCCGTGGCGTGATGGTCGGCACCGCGCTACATGACGACGCCTTCTGGTTCATCCAGCTCGGCATGTACCTGGAGCGCGCGGACAATACGGCGCGCATCCTCGACGTGCGGTTTGCCGATGCCGAACCGAATTCCCGCGAAGCCGCGCGTCAACTGGAAGACTTCTATTACTGGACATCGATATTGAGTTCGGTGTCGGCGCTGGAAATCTACCGGAAGGTGTATCGCGATGTGGTGACGCCTTCGCGCGTGGTGGAGTTGTTGATCCTCAACGCGCAGATGCCGCGTTCGCTGCTGGCGTCTCTCGATGGTGTTTGCGAGACGCTCGACAAACTGCGCACGAACGGCTCGAACGATTGCGAGCGCTTCGCCGGCAAGTTGCGCGCGGACGTGTTGTACACGGATATCCGCCAGATCCTTGAAACGGGTGTGCACGCCTATCTGACGCAATTCCTGAAACGGGTCGATGAGTTGGGCGTGCGCGTCATGCGCACGTTCCTCATGTTGCCTCTCGCCTGAACGCATCCGTACTGGGAAAAATCATGCTTCTGACCATTCGGCATCACACGAGTTATCGCTACGCCGTGCCCGTGCAGTATTCCATTCAGCAGTTGCGCATGACGCCGGCCAACGGCTCGGCGCAGATGGTGCGGCGCTGGCATATCGATACCATCGGCAAGCTCGACGTCACGCGCGACGCCTACTCCAACACCTTGCACACACTCGTGCTGACCAAACCGCATACGGAGATCAACTTGTCGGTAACGGGTCAGGTCGAAACCACCTTGCTCGATGGCGGCCGCCTCAATGACGGTCCCGGCCGGATTCCGCTGCAGCACTACACGTGTCACACGGCGTTGACCGAGGCCGATGCATCGATTCGTGAACTTGCGCATTCGGTTTCTAAGATCGATTCGCCGGCGGCCTTGATTGCGCTGGCTGAGAATATCGAAGGAAAGGTGCAATTCAAGGCAGGCGTGACAGCTGTCACGAGCACGGCGGCCGAAGCGCTGAAACTCGGCAATGGCGTTTGCCAGGATCATGCACATTTGATGCTGGCCTGCTGCCGCTCGCGCGGCGTGCCGGCGCGTTATGTGAGCGGTTACATCGATCCGGGCGACGTCCCGCATGCCGCGAGCCACGCGTGGGTGGATGTCTGGCTGGACGACGTGTGGGTATCGGTGGATGTGACCCACGCCGCGTTCGCCAGTGGCCGATACTGCCGCCTCGCCGTTGCGCGGGACTACGAGGCTGCGGCGCCAGTACGCGGCTCACGCGTGGGCGGGAAAGAAGAGCGGATGAGCGTGGATGTATCGGTACAGGCAATGGCCGATCAGTGACGCAGCGGTTTTTGTTCAAGCGCACGCCGGATTTGCCGTTATGTTAAAAGTAGACGAACGGTGAGTTTGAGCACACGTTTCGCAGCACCTTTCTGGCCCGGTCTGGCGAGAGCGCGCTTACAATACTGGTTTGCTTCTTTCAGGGATTCGACGGATGACTTATTGCGTGGCTATGCGCGTTGACGAAGGACTGGTTTTCCTGTCCGATACACGCACGAACGCCGGGGTCGACCACGTCAGCGCGGCCCGCAAGATGGCGGTCTTCGAACAACCTGGCGATCGTGTCCTCGTGCTGCTCGCCGCAGGCAATCTGGCGCTGACGCAAGCCGTCATGCAGTTGTTGTCGGAGCCGGCTCCCGAAGACAAGCTCACGCTCTACAACGCGCCTTCCATGGCGGATGCAGCGCGACTGGTAGGCGAAGCGGTGCGCGAAGTCCACAGGCGGGACGCAGCAACGCTCGCGGAATTCAGTGTCGACTTCAATTGCAGCTTCATTCTCGGCGGACAGATTCGCGGCGCGAACACGCGCTTGTTCATGATCTATTCGGCAGGGAATTTTGTCGAGGCATCGCTGGTCAGTCCGTATTTTCAGATTGGCGAATCGAAGTACGGGAAGCCGATCATCGATCGGGTCATTACGCCCACTACGCCCCTCGACGAAGTTGCGAAGTGCGCGCTGGTCTCCATGGATTCCACGCTGAGGTCGAATCTGTCGGTGGGCTTGCCGCTCGATCTGCTCGTTTATGAAAAAGACTCGTTGCGGGTCACGCGTTTCTCCACGCTCGATCACGACAACCAGTATTTCCAGATGATTCATCGCACGTGGGGTGAGCGTCTGCGGCAGATTTTCGGCGAAATTCCGAACCCCACGTGGGCCGATCCGGCGAACGTTCCGCTGCGGGCGCGAGAAACGGTATCGAGCGTGCCGCGTGTGGTGCACGGCGATGCGCTGGCCCAGCCGGATACGTCGGCGCCACCGTTTCAAACGTTGATGCAGCCGGATACCGGACGATCGCAGCAGTAGGTCTCACCCAACGAAGCTGAATTGAAAAAGCCCGCTGTCGAAAGACAGCGGGCTTTTCTTCGTGCCAAGGTCGTCGCGCATAAAAAAACAGCCATCGCCTGAAGCCGATGGCTGTTTCTGAACCGAAGCCGTAACCGGCTTCAAATCCAGCTTTAGAACTTGTGACGGATACCGACGATCACGAGTTCCTGGTTGCTCGTACCAGCGTAGCCGTACGAACCGATCGAAGCTTGCGCAGCCTGATCGACGCGAACCGTCTGGCCTGCTGCGTTCGTCGTGTACGTAGCTTGCGTGCCGCTTGCGTGCTGATAAGCCGCTACAGCGTAGAAGTCCGTACGCTTCGAAACCGAGTAGTCCGCGCCCAGCGAAGCCTGATGGTACTTGGCCGACGTATCGCCGCTTGCCTTTTCGTACGTGTAGCCTGCGCCCAACAGCAGAGCCGGCGTAGCCTGGAAGTTCACGAACGCGTTGCCGATGTTGTACTTCTGCGTCGACGTGTATGCCGAGTTGCCGTCCGGTGCGTACTGTGCATTGCTGTACGACGCGCCGACCGTTACCGGGCCGATTGCGTACTGAGCAGCAGCGCGAGCGATACCGATCGAGTGAGCGGTGGTGTAGCCGTTGTTGATCGGGCCATCGAACAGCGAATCCGACGACGGGCTGTTCCATGCCGGTCCGCGGCCAGCGCTCGGGTTGCTGGAGTAGAAGTAACCAGCAGCCAAGCCCAACGGGCCGTTGTTATACGCAACTGCGCCCGACCACGTCTGGCCTTGGCCAGTCGTGCCAGCCAGGTTGCTGAAGCCGTACAAACCTTCGACTTGCAGGCCGGCCCAGTTCGGCGACACGTACTTGACAGCGTTCGACGTACGCAAGCTGTTGTCGTAGTTGTCTACGTCGCCCGGGGTTGCGAAGGCCGAACCGAAGTAATTGTCAGCCGTGATGCCTTGCACCATGTCGACCAGCGGGTCGTATTGACGACCGATGGTGACCGTACCGTACTGGTCAGCGGTCAAACCGACGAACGCTTGACGACCAAATTCGCGGCCGCCCTGGCCCAGACGGCCCGTACCGATGTCAAAGCCGCTTTCCAACTGGAAAATCGCCTTCAAACCACCACCCAGGTCTTCCTGACCCTTCAAGCCCCAACGATCGCCCGACAGGTTGCCGTTGATCATGCCGACCAGCTTCTGATTGCCTTGTGCGTTGTGCACGTAGCCAATGCCCGAGTCGATCACGCCGTACAGCGTCACGCTATTTTGCGCTTGGGCTGCGCCAGCTGCGCCGAGCAGTGCCAGCGAAAGGGAAGTCAGTGCGAAACGTTTCATCGAGTTCTCCACGCGAAGATTTAAATTCGTTGTTGCCGGCGCAGAGAATAACGCAGCGTTACAAAGGATAAGAACCAGAAAATAAAACCTGTCTCGAAAATCAGACACTTTTGCAGATCGCGGGAGAGCAGGCGTTGCGGCCAAGCCTGTCAAGGGTTTAGCGCGGGATTCATCTATTGAAAGAGGGGCGACATACCCCTCCGGAGAAAGTTCCCGTTAATGAATAGTCGACGGGATGTCGTTCAAATCTTTATTAGTTTTTTACTAATTCGGCGTTATAGCAATACGTTATGGCGCATTACCAGACACGGGCTTATTAAGTGCCGGCGGGAGAAGGGTCCCAGCCGGCTGCGCGGCCTCAGTCGATTCGGGGCGGCTGATCCCGGCCCGAAAGCAGTGCGAGCGCAATGCCGGCACCGCCGGCGAGCAGCACTGCACGCCAAGGATGGCGTCGCACCAGGTCGTTCGCCTGCACGGCTTTCCTACCGCAGCCGAGCATCGCCTGAGCCGTTGCTTTCGTGGCAGTCGTTTCCGCCTGTGCGAGCTTGCGGCTGAGCGTAAGCGCGGTGCTCAAAGCTGAAACCTTCTTCCGTGCTTGTTGCGTGAGTTTTTGCGAGCGCCCCGCGCGTTGTTCGATCGATGTACGGGCCGGGCCGGGTACGACCGTGGATGTTTGGGGGGTATCTGAAGTATCGCCGGGACGTCCGCTAATGGTGGATCCGGCCAGCATCGATCCAATCTTGGCGCGGCTGCCGGGCGGCACGCGGCCACTCTGCTGTCCCCAGGCGCCGCGTGGATCGTGCAGGCGAGCGCGCGCAGCGGAAAATTCCGCGCCGAGCAGCAGGACGGCCGCCGAGAAGTACAGCCACATCAGCAGGACCGCGAGAGAACCCGCCGCACCGAACGAATTGGCCGTGCCCGCATGCGTCAGGTAAAAGGCAAACAGTTTCTTGCCGACGGAAAACAGGATGGCGGCGACCAGGCCGCCTACGAGCGCGTCGCGCCATTGAACGCGGGCGTCAGGCAGGAATTTCAGGAGGGCGCCGAACGCCAGGGACAGTATGACGAGACCAACGGCAAGCTGAACCAGATCGCCAATGATCACAAAAGACGAATCGCCCCACAGCCACTTTCCGACGGCCTGGATGGCGGTATCGAGGACGAGCGAGACGATCAGCAGGAAAGCCACGCCCAGTACGAGGCCGAATGAGATCAGCCGGACCCGCACCATGGCGAATACGCTCGACTTTTGCTCGCCGCTAAGCGGCCAGACGAGATTCAGCGCTGTATTGAGCGATGAAAACGTCGCCGATGCACCCACCGCCAGCAAAACAAACGAGATCACGGCCGCGATCCCCGTCCCCCCGCTGCGATGCGCATTTTCAACAATGCTTTGCACGCTTGCGGCAGCCTGATCGCCGAGCATGCCGTTGACCTGATGGAACAACTGGCCGCGCGCCGCTTCGGCGCCGAAGACCCAGCCGGCCACTGCGATCACCATGACCAGCGTCGGCGCGAGCGAAAATGCGGAATAGAACGCGATGCTGGCCGCCATTGCCGCACACCGGTCCTCGCCGAATTTCTTGAGCGCGCCCATGACCCAGGACGCGTCCTTCTTCACGACAGCCTGGAGTTTCTCGGTCGACAACGTGCTCATGGCAGCCCCAAATTCGTTTGATGGTCAGTTCTGACGGTTTGTAATGCCAATGAGCACGTTGCGTTCCACCGGCGCCGCCGCGGGCGACCGGACGCCGTCGGAACCAGGCCGGAGTGGTCAAACGGTCAGGCCGCGGTGTTTTTCTTTGACCGGCGGGAAGGTTTTTGAGCTAGCGGGTTTTGCAATTTATCCGGCTGAAGCGGATTTCTGTGACGTGAAGCCATCGAGATAAGCGGCTGGGTTTTGCCCGTCCCACACCCGGCCATCGATAAAAACATCAGCGCGCATTTCTTCCGGCACGCGAACGTTCATTGACGCCGCCGCTTCTCTGTACAACGCGGTCTGGCAGAGCGCGACGGCGACGGCGGCATCGTCGTGATCGCCGTGGAGCATTCCCCATCGGCGAAATTGCGTGAAGAACCAGAGCCCGTCGGATGGGCGCGGGTAATTCACGGCGCCTTCGTTAAAAAAGCTGACGCCCGGCGGCTGCACTGGAAATTGCGCCGGGTCGTAGTGGCCGAGCAGCCGCTGCACGATCAGCTCTTGCGGCGCGCCGACCACATCGGGCGCGGCGAGCCACGTCGAAATATCTTTTCGATGCTGCGAATTGTCGAGCCATCGGCAAGCTTCCAGCATGGTCTGTATCAATGCACGCGATGTCTGCGGATAGTGCTCCACAAAATCACGGCGGCTCGCGAGCACTTTTTCCGGATGCTCCGGCCAGATTTGACTGGTAACGGCGACGGTCTTGCCTGCACCGCGCGCTTCGGCCACGGCGTTCCACGGTTCGCCGACACACAGGCCGTCGAGTTCGCCGTCGATCAATGCATCGACCATTTGCGGCGGCGGGATCACGACGCTGCGAATATCGCGCAACGGCTGCACCCCCTGCGAGGCGAGCCAGTAGTACAACCACATGGCGTGTGTGCCGGTCGGGAAGGTCTGCGCGAACACTGGACGCCGGCCGGGCGTGGCTAGCGCGTCTTTCAGATTGCCATGCTGCTCGAAGGCCTCCGTCAACCGATTCGATAACGTGATCGCCTGCCCGTTGCGGTTCAAAACCATGAGCACGGCCATGTCGCCCTGCGGCCCGCCGATGCCCATCTGCACGCCACATACGAGACCGTACAGCGCATGAGCCGCATCGATCTCGCCCGAGAGCAGCTTGTCGCGCACCGCGGCCCACGACGGCTGCCTGCACAGTTCGAGCGTCAATCCATGACGATGTCCAAACTCGAGAACCTTCGCGGCGACGAGCGGCGCGGCGTCGCTCAACGCGACGAAGCCGAGGCGTATATGCGTCTTTTCGGGTTTGCCGATGGAAGGAGCGGGCGAGGAAATGTTCATGTCGTGCGGGCTACCCTAATAAATCAGCCATCGATACCAAATGCCGGGCGACTTCAGCAAGCTTCATCCCCTGGTCCATTGCGCGTTTGCGAAGCATGGCATACGCGTCCTGTTCGGACATCTTGCGCCGGTCCATCAGGAGGCGCTTGGCTCGGTCGATGAGCTTCCTGTCTGCGAGTTCCGTCTCGGCGTCGGCAAGGCGCTTGAGCAATTGCACTTCGCGTGCGAAACGCGCGAGCGCCACTTCGAGAATCGGCGCGAGCCGTTCCGCTTCGAGCCCTTCGACAAGGTACGCGCTCACGCCGGCGCCGACGGCGTCGCGGATCAGTTGCTGGTCGGCGTCGTTGCTGAACATGAGTACCGGGCGCGGCGCGGTCTCGTTCATCACGGCAAGCTGTTCGAGCGTGTCGCGCGAAGGCGATTCTGTATCGATGATCACCACATCCGGCCGCTGCTCTTCCACGACTCGTGGCAACGCGGCGGGCGTTGCGACTTCGGCGAGCATGTCATAGCCGAGGCGTGCAAGCGCCTGGCGCAAATCGCCGATGGGTTTGTCGGTGTCGGTGACGAGAAGCACGCGAAGCATGGGGCAAGTGCCGGTATTTTTGTTCAGGAACAACGGAGGCACTTCTTGGGCAAATCTCTTTGATCAAGCAGCGCGCTGGACATCGGGCGCCGTTTGCTCGATCCACTGCACGGCTTCGCCAATCGCGTTGCCAACCAGGATCACTGCGGGGCTGCCCAAGCCGGCTTCAGTCGCATCGATAGCCAGCCGATCAAGCGTTCCAAGCCATCTGCGTTCATCGGGCGTTCCTGCCCATTGAACGACCGCTGCGGGTGTGGACGCGGGCAGCGCGCTCATGAGCGAAGCGCAAAGGCTTTCGATGCGCGTCATGCCCATATAGATGGCGAGTGTCGTGCCGGTCGCCGCCAACGCGGCCCAGTTCGGTTCGCCGTGGTCCTGCTTGTGTGCGGTGACGAAGGTCACGCCCTGACAATGCTCGCGATGCGTCAGCGATACACCCAGACTCGCCGCCGCCGCAAAACCCGAAGAGATCCCGTTGACGATATCGACTGGAATGTGCGCACGTCGTAATGCGGCGAGCTCTTCGCCGGCACGGCCGAACAACAAAGCATCTCCACCTTTCACGCGCACCACATGCAGGCCCTTCAACGCATAACGCTGCATCAGCCCTTCAATAAACGCCTGCGGTGTCGACTTGCATCCGCCGCGCTTACCCACCCGGATCACGCGTGCGCGTGGCGCAAGAGAAGCGATCTCGGGATTCGCGAGATCGTCGAGCAGGACGATGTCGGCGAGTGCCAGCGCCTTCGCGGCTTTGATGGTGAGCAGATCCAGATCGCCCGGGCCTGCGCTGAGCAAAGTAACCTTGCCGGTAGTCATGATGATGTCCTTTGACGGCGTTCCAAAACAAAACGGCATCCGCTCGTGCTTGTGCACGAAGGGACGCCGTTGTCCTGGATCGCCGAAAGAAAGTCAGCGCTCGACGTCGTTGCCAGGCGCTCCAATGCAAATGCAATATCCAGGCCAAGACGTGTCGAGCAATACGGGCTTACAAACCACTCGTTGGCTCGCACGTGCGCAGTGCTGCGGCGCACCGTAGCTGTGCTTCGCTGCATCAAAAAGCATCGGCGCTCGTTCGCCGGAATTCGCATCAAACCCCGCAAAGCCCCGTCACACCGTGCGCAAGCTCGCATGGCATACGCCTTGCATTTGATCTCGTTACGGATCAACGACGATCCCGTCTGTTTGCTTCAAGCATCACCCTATTACAGCGGCCCTAACGGGCTTCCTGGACAACGGCGTCCCCTGAATTCAGTCAACTGGCTGGACTCACGGGACGCCTTTTTGTTTTGTGGAACGACCATGTCAGATAAAGCAACGCGGATCGATCTCTTTAGTTTTCGTACGGCGCCAATGCGTGCATTCCACCTCACGTGGATGGCATTCTTTGTGTGCTTCTTCGCGTGGTTCGCATGCGCGCCGCTGATGCCGTTGATCCAGCGCGAATTCGGTTTGTCGATCGATCAGGTCGCGAACATCAACATCGCGGCGGTCGCGGCGACGATCCTCGTACGCCTGATCATTGGCCCGATGTGCGATCGATACGGCCCGCGCAAGGTCTATACGGCGCTGCTTGTTTTAGGCGCTTTTCCCGTGCTTGCGGCCGCGCTTTCCGGCGGTTATACGAGCTTCCTGCTCGCACGTTTGGGGATCGGCGCGGTGGGCGCGAGCTTCGTGATCACGCAGTACCACACGTCGGTGATGTTCGCGCCGAACGTGGTCGGCACAGCCAACGCGACGAGCGCCGGATGGGGCAACGCCGGTGCAGGCGCAGCGCAAGCGCTGGTGCCCTTGCTGCTCGCAGCAATGCTGGCCCTGGGCGCAAGCGATGCATCGGCATGGCGCTACGCGCTCGTGGTCCCGGCCCTCGCGATGCCGCTCATGGCGGTGTTCTACTGGCGCCTTACGCAAGATTGCCCGCAAGGCAACTTCGCTGAGTTGCGTGCGCAGGGCATCGCGATCGATGGCGGCAAGAAAGGCGGTTGGGAAAGCTTTCGCGCGGCCTGTGCGAACTATCGCGTATGGATGTTGTTCGTGACCTACGCCGCGTGTTTTGGCGTCGAGGTGTTCATTCACAACATCGCTGCGATCTACTACGTCAATCATTTCCATCTCTCGTTGAAAACCGCAGGCCTTGCAGCGGGCAGCTTCGGCTTGCTGGCGCTCTTCGCGCGCGCATTAGGCGGCTGGCTCTCGGACAAGTTCGCGGCCCGCCGTGGACTCGATGTGCGCTCGACCCTGTTGTTCGTGCTGATCGCAGGCGAAGGTCTCGGCTTGTACTGGTTCTCTCGTGAGACCAGCGTCGGGCTCGCTGTCGTCGCAATGCTCTGCTTCGGCTTGTTCACGCACATGGCGTGCGGCGCGACGTATGCGCTCGTGCCGTTCATCGACCGGAAGGCGCTTGGCGGCGTGGCCGGGATTATCGGCGCAGGCGGGAACGTGGGCGCCGTTGCAGCGGGCTTCCTGATGAAGGGCTTGGGCAACGTCCAGCAAACCCTGGCCATGCTCGGCGTGCTCGTCTCGATCTCCGCACTGTGCGCGCTGGCAGTGCGCTTCAGCACCGAGCACAAGGCACGCGAAGCCGAACTGCGCGCGGATGCATTGGGTATCAACAACAGCATTGCCAACTGAGCGTTCAACATCATGAAAATCGTCGTCATCGGTCATGGAATGGTGGGGCACAAGCTTCTCGAATGCATCGCTGAGAAAGCGGGGCATGAGCTCGATATCACCGTGCTTTGCGAAGAACCGCGCCCTGCGTATGACCGGGTGCATCTGTCGGAATTTTTCTCCGGCAAGACCGCGCAGGATCTGTCGCTGGTCGAAGCAGGTTTCTTCGAGCGCGAGAACGTACGGCTCGAGCTCAATGCGAAGGCGGTATCGATAGATCGTACGGCACGTACGGTGACCGTATCGAGCGGTGAAGTGCTTGGCTACGACAAGCTCGTGCTCGCGACGGGCTCCTATCCGTTCGTGCCGCCGGTTGCGGGCAGCGACCGGGGCGACTGCTTTGTGTATCGGACGATCGAAGACCTCGAGGCAATGAAGGAATGCGGCGCGCGTTCGAAAACCGGGACAGTCGTGGGCGGCGGCTTGCTGGGACTCGAATGCGCGAAAGCGTTGCGCGATCTCGGGCTTCAAACGCACGTGGTTGAATTTGCGCCGCGCCTGATGGCCGTGCAAGTCGATGACAGCGGCGCGCGCGTACTGCGCAGCAAGATCGAAGAGCTTGGCGTGACCGTTCATACGCAGAAGAATACGGTTGCAATCGTTGACGGCGAAGCGGGAACACACCGCATGCAATTCTCCGACAACACGCATCTCGATACCGACATGATCGTGTTCTCCGCGGGCATTCGTCCGCGCGATGAAATTGCCCGCCTCAGCGGCCTCGAAGTGGGCGCGCGTGGGGGTATCGTGATCGACGACAACTGCGTGACGAGCGACGAGAACATCTACGCCATCGGCGAATGCGCGTTGTGGCAAGGTCAAGTGTTCGGCCTCGTCGCGCCGGGCTACGACATGGCGCGCGTGGTCGCGAAGCAATTGCTCGGCGAAGTGCATGCGTTCGCGGGCGCGGACATGAGCACGAAACTCAAGCTCATGGGCGTGGACGTAGCGAGCATTGGCGATGCACATGGCAAGACGCCGGGCAGTCGCGCGTACCAGTTCAGCGATGAACGCAAGCAGGTGTACAAGAAGATCGTCGTCTCCGATTGCGGCAAGTTCCTGCTCGGTGGCGTGATGGTCGGCGACGCGAACGAATACGGCACGTTGCTGCAGATGATGCTGAACCGCATCGAGTTGCCGGAGTCGCCGGAGTTTCTGATTCTCCCTTCCTCCGATGGTCAGCAGAGGCCGGGTCTTGGCGTCGACGCGCTGCCGGCATCGGCGCAAATCTGCTCGTGCAATGACGTATCGAAGGGGAAGATTTGCGAAGCCGTATGTGCGGGCGCGATGAGTATCGGCGCATTGAAGTCGGCGACCAAAGCGGGTAGTTCGTGCGGCGGCTGCGTGCCGCTCGTCACGCAAGTGATGAAGGCCGAGATGAAGAAGCAAGGGCTCGCGGTCAACAATCATTTGTGCGAGCACTTCGCGTTTTCGCGGCAAGAGCTTTATCACATGGTGCGCGTCGAGCGCATCAGGACCTTTGGCGAATTGCTTGCCAAACATGGCCACGGACTCGGCTGCGATGTCTGCAAGCCGACGGTCAGCAGCATTCTCGCATCGTGCTGGAACGAGTTTGTGCTGAAGAAGGAACACGCGAGCCTGCAGGATTCGAACGACTACTACCTGGCGAATATTCAGCGCGACGGCACGTACTCCGTCGTACCGCGCATGGCAGGCGGTGAAGTGACGCCCGACGGTTTGATCGCGGTCGGCCAGGTCGCGAAAAAGTATGGGCTTTATACCAAGGTGACCGGTGGCGCGCGCGTCGATCTGTTCGGCGCGCGGGTCGAGCAATTGCCTTTCATCTGGGAAGAGCTGATCGCGGCGGGTTTCGAATCGGGGCACGCGTATGGCAAGGCGGTGCGTACCGTGAAGTCATGCGTTGGATCGACATGGTGCCGTTTCGGGGTGGGCGATTCGGTTGGCCTGGCCATCGATATCGAGAACCGCTACAAGGGCCTGCGCGCGCCGCACAAGATCAAATTCGGGGTCTCGGGATGTACCCGGGAATGCGCGGAAGCGCAAGGCAAGGACGTGGGCATCATCGCGACCGAGAAGGGCTGGAATCTTTATGTGTGCGGCAACGGCGGCATGAAACCGCGACACGCCGAGTTGCTTGCATCGGATCTGGATGCGGTGACGCTCGTGAAGTATATCGACCGCTTCCTGATGTTTTATGTGCGCACCGCTGATCGACTTCAGCGTACGAGCGTATGGCGCGACAACCTCGAAGGCGGTCTCGATTACCTGATCGATGTCGTCGTCCATGACAAGCTCGGCCTTGCCCCCGAACTCGAAGCCGAGATGCAGCACGTTGCCGATACCTACGAATGCGAGTGGAAAAAGGCCGTCACCGATCCGGACACCCGCAGCCGCTTCCGCCATTTCGTGAATAGCGATGCGTCCGATAACAACGTGAGTTTTGTCGAGGAACGCGGACAGATTCGTCCCGCCACGCCCGCCGAGCGCAAGTTGATCGGCATACCTGTTGTTGTCGAAACTGTTTGATGGAGAATGTCATGAACATCGATCGAATTCCGGCAGCATGGGTGCCCGTATGCGCGCTCAGCGACATCCTGCCGAACACCGGCGTGTGCGCGCTGATCAATGGCGCACAAGTGGCTGTGTTCCATCTCGCCGATGGCGACGGCGGCGTCTTCGCCATCGACAACTTCGATCCAGGCTCGCAGGCATCCGTACTTTCGCGCGGACTGATCGGCAACCTGGGTGATCGCATCGTGGTTGCATCGCCAATCTACAAGCATCACTTCGACTTGCGCACCGGCGAGTGCCTTGAGATTCCCGCGAACTCCGTCAATGCCTTCGCCACGCGTGTCGAAGATGGACACGTATGGGTTGCGGTCTGACTTGATATGAACGACGGCAGCGTCAAATCTGTTTGCCCGTATTGCGGCGTTGGCTGCGGAATGATCCTGCACGTCGAGGACGGGCAGGTAGTCAAGATATCGGGCGACAAGGAACACCCCGCCAACTTCGGGCGTCTTTGCACCAAAGGGCAATCCGCGCACGTCGCGTTGCGCAAGTCGGGCCGCCTTGAAAGTGCATTCATTCGTCACGCGCGCGGCCAGGACCCCGTGCCGCTTCCGATCAACCAGGCGCTGACCGATACCGCTCGCCGCCTGCGCGCCATACTCGATCAACACGGCCCCGACGCGCTTTCTTTCTACGTGTCCGGCCAGATGTCGATAGAAGCGCAGTATCTCGTCAACAAGCTCGCAAAAGGGTTTGTGGGTACGAACAACATCGAGTCGAATTCGCGGCTTTGCATGGCGAGCGCGGGCAGCGGCTACAAACTTTCGCTGGGCGCGGACGGACCGCCGGGCTCGTATGAGGACATCGATAAAGCCAATGTGTTTTTCGTGATCGGCGCGAACATGGCCGACTGCCATCCGATTCTTTTTTTGCGGATGATGGACCGGGTGAAGGCGGGAGCGAAGCTGATCGTGGTCGATCCGCGCCGCAACGCCACCGCCGATAAAGCCGATCTTTTCATGCAGATCAAGCCCGGCACGGACCTCGCGTTGCTCAACGGGCTGCTTCATCTGCTGCACGAAAACGGGCATACGGATGCGGGTTTTATCGATGAAGCGACCGAGGGCTGGCACGCGATGCCCGCCTTTCTTGCGGACTACACGCCTGAGAAAGTAGCCGCGATCACCGGCATTGCCGAAGCCGATATTCGTCGCGCGGCGCAATGGATTGGTGAAGCGCCGGAATGGATGAGTTGCTGGACGATGGGGCTCAACCAGAGCACGCACGGCACGTGGAACACCAATGCGATCTGCAATCTGCATTTGGCGACGGGCAAGATCTGTCGTCCGGGCAGTGGCCCGTTTTCACTCACCGGTCAACCCAACGCAATGGGCGGCCGTGAGATGGGCTATATGGGTCCGGGTTTGCCGGGACAGCGCTCGGTACTCGTCGATGAAGACCGCAAGTTCATCGAGGACCTGTGGCGGATTCCTGAAGGGACGCTCAAGACATCGCTGGGGAACGGCACGGTCGATATGTTCTCGCGCATGGCCGCCGGCAGTATCAAGGCGTGCTGGATCATCTGCACGAATCCGGTGGCGAGCGTGGCGAATCGCCAGACCGTGATCGCGGGGTTGCAGGCCGCGGAGCTCGTCATCACGCAGGACGCGTTCCTCGATACCGAGACCAATCGATACGCCGATGTCCTTTTGCCCGGCGCGTTATGGGCCGAAGCAGAAGGCGTGATGATCAACTCCGAGCGCAACATGACGCTCACGCAAAAGGCCATCGAACCGCCCGGAACGGCCTTGCCCGACTGGCGGATCGTGGCGCAAGTGGCGTGTGAGATGGGTTTCGCCGATGCGTTCAGGTATGCATCGACTGAAGAGGTTTTTGCGGAGATCGTGCGGACGTCGAACGCGAAGACCGGTTATGACCTTCGCGGCGCGAGCCATGCACGGCTACGCGAATCGCCGTTGCAATGGCCTGTTGCGGAAGATGCCGAGTCTGATCGGAACCCCGTTCGGTACATCAACAATGGGGTGCATCAAGCGCTGAAGGTGTCGCCCGGTGGTACTCGTCCGCGCCTGGTGTTTCCGACTGCCAGCGGCAAGGCCATGTTCTTCGCGCGACCGCATGTGCAGCCCGCCGAGATGCCGGACGCGGAGCGGCCTATCGTGCTGAACACGGGGCGTTTGCAGCACCAGTGGCACACCATGACGAAGACCGGCAAGGTCGCGATGCTCAACAAGCTGAATCCCAAACCATTCGTGGAGATTCATCCGGAAGACGCGGCGGCCTTGGGTATCGAATCGAAGGATTCCGTCGAGATCAAATCGCGTCGCGGCCGCGCGGTCTTGCCCGCCGTTGTGACCGACCGCGTTCGCGCCGGAAATTGTTTTGCGCCCATGCACTGGAACGATGTGTACGGCGACGAGCTGTGCATCAATGCCGTGACCAACGATGCAATCGATCCCATTTCGCAACAACCCGAATTCAAGTTCTGCGCTGTCGCGCTGAGCCGTGTTGCGCCAGAAGCCAGCGAAGTCTTTCCCGATACGCGTGATGAATCCACCGATGCTCAAGCCGTCGATCATGCCAGCACCATTCAGGAACCGGACATGTCCCGCCTAAATGACCTCTCCACGTTGCTCGGCATTCCGGAAACGCCCGCGCCGCAACTCAGCGATGCTGAACGTTTGTACATCGCCGGATTCATGAGCGGGCTGCGTTCTGGCGGAGGCCAGTCGGCTCCCGGCGTTCCCGTACTGCCCGTCGGGGCACCTTTTGCTCCGCAGACCCGGCTATGGTTCGATGGCCTCCTTGCTGGCATGTTCAGCCGCACCGAAGTCGCTGTCCCCGATCGAGTCTTGCAATCGGCACATGAACCGGCCGTGCGCATTGTGAGGGCGCGGCCGAAGGTGACGTTGCTGTGGGCATCGCAGACGGGAAACATCGAGTCGTTGACGGAGCGGTACGCGACACAACTGATGGAGTCTGGCTTCGAGATCCGCACATCGTGCATGGATGATTTTGCGGTATCGGGTCTGGAAAAAGCGCAATACGTGTTGCTGATGACCAGCACGTTCGGCGATGGCGATGCGCCCGACAATGGACAAGCTTTCTGGACCGAGCTGCAAGCCGCGAACGCCCCGCGTCTCGACAATCTGCGTTACGCGGTGCTCGCTTTTGGCGATCGCAACTACGATGCATTCTGCGGTCATGGCCGCAAGCTGGATGCGCGTTTGCTGGAGCGCGGCGCGAAGCGGCTGGCTGAACGCGTGGATTGCGACGCCGAATATCAACCCGCCGCCGACGCGTGGCTCGAACGGATCGTTGCCCGTATCAAAGCGGAAGATGAAGCGCTCTACGCGGTCGCCGCCGATGGAATGATTCCCGCCGTTCTGCCCGGGACGGTTGCCTCGAAGTCGCATCCGGCTGCATCGCGGCTCGTCGCGAACTTGCGGCTGAACAAGCAGGGCGCGACGAAGGACACGCGTTATTTCTCGCTTGCGTCGAAGGACTCGGGCCTTGAATACGAAGTCGGCGATGCATTGGGCGTGTGGCCGAGCAACTGTCCTGAACTCGTCGATGAACTCATCGACTTGAGTCGTCTTTCCCCAGACGCGCCGGTGACGGTCGCGGGCGCAGGCGAAATGCGTCTAGCCGATGCACTCGGCCGGCATTACGAAATCGCACGGCCGAGCGCCGATGCGTTGGCGTTCATCGCAGCGCGCACGGAGAACGGCGCATTGAAGGACATGCTCGGAGACGAGCGCAAGGCCGATCTCAAGAAGTGGCTCTGGGGTCAGCAACTGGCGGATGTCTTGCACGAGTTTCCGGTGAAGCTTTCGGCGAATGAACTGACCGGGATGTTGAAGCGCATGCAGCCGCGCCTGTATTCCATCGCGTCGAGTCCCAAGGCGCATGCCGGCGAGGTGCACCTCACGGTATCGGCGGTTCGTTATAACAATGGGCGTCGCCATCGCAAGGGTGTGTCGTCGACCTTTCTTGCCGATCGCGCAGGCGATATCAACGTTCCCGTGTTCGTGCAAAAGTCCGCGCACTTTCGCCTTCCACGCAACGGCGACGCTCCCATGATCATGGTCGGCCCCGGTACGGGCGTAGCGCCGTTTCGCGGGTTCCTGCACGAGCGCGAGGCGCGTGGTGACACGGGACGCAACTGGTTGTTTTTTGGCGAGCAGCATTCGGCGACCGATTATTACTACGGCGACGAACTCGATGAAATGCGTCGAAAGGGTTTGCTAAGCCGTCTCGATCTTGCATTTTCGCGCGATCAGGCCGACAAGATCTACGTGCAGGACCGGATGCAAGAGCAGGGCGTGGAGTTGTGGAAATGGCTCGAGGACGGAGCGCATTTCTACGTGTGCGGCGATGCCAGCCGCATGGCGAAGGACGTGGATGCGACGTTGAGATCTGTGGTGCGCCAGCACGGCGCCATGAGCGACGACAAGGCGCAGGAATATGTGAGCCGCATGATCAAGGAAAAACGCTACGTGCGGGATGTTTATTGAACGGGCCGCCTGCACCGGCAGCGACCCGTCGATGCTCGATCAGCCTTTCGCCAACGCTTCCCGATGCGCCTTCGCAAGCTCGGCCATGCTCGTGAACTTGAAGTCGATGCGCGGTTGCTCGCCCGGATTCATTGTCGCGCCAAACCCCTGTTGCGCATGCCGCCTATAAATCCAGCACGACGCCAATCCAAACGCATTCGCCGGCTTGTGGTCATGAAACAGGCTCTCTGCCGTATGCAGGATCGTATTCTTCTCAATGCCCATCCCGCCTAGCTTGTCCAGCATGTATTCGAAGTTGCGCGGCGAGGGCTTATACGAACCAATGTCCTCAGCGGTCAGGACGGCATCGAACGCGACCTTGAGCTTCGCGTTGCTATACGCAAAGCTTTCGTTATCGATGTTCGACAGGATCACCAGCTTGAAATGCTGCTTCAGGTATTGCAGCGACTCCGCAGAATCCTCGAATGCAGGCCAGTGTTGAACGGACTGTCCATATGTCACGCATTCTTCGCGCGTGACTGGCACATTCCATTCTTCGGCAATCCGCTTGTACACGATGGGCAGCAGGTCGCGATATCGCATTGCCGGCGTATAGAGTTGCTGCGACGACTCATGGCGCGCGTGCGCTTCGAGCACCGCGTCGCGCGCAAGCGGATGGCCTGCACGCTCGATCAGCGGCTGCAAGCCATTCATGATCCCGCTTTCCCAGTCGATGAGCGTGCCGTAGCAATCGAATGTCAGTGCCTTGTAGTCGGTGAGCTTCATAAGAATTTGGCCAATGGAAAATGATCCGCTAGTCTAATCCACCCTGGCATACGTACTTGATCGAGAGGTAATCGTCCAGGCCATATTTTGAGCCTTCGCGGCCATAACCCGACTCCTTGACACCGCCAAATGGAGCCGCTTCACTCGCAAGTGCACCTTCGTTGACGCCTACGATGCCGGCTTCCAATGCACGCGCGACGCGGTCGATACGCTTGACGTCCTGACTATAAAAATACGATGCCAGCCCGAACGGTGTGTCGTTGGCTGCCTTGATTGCTTCGGCTTCGTCATCGAAACGAAAGAGCGGGACGACCGGACCGAAGGTTTCCTCGGAGCACAGCAACATGTCGGAGGTTGCATCCGCTATCACCGTAGGCGCGAAATAATTGGGACCGAGTTCCGGCAGACGTTTGCCGCCCGCGAGGATGCTCGCGCCATGGGACTTTGCATCGTCGACGTGGCGCGCAATCTTGTCGAGTGCGCGTGAATTGATCATGGGGCCGATCTGCGCTGCGGGATCGGAAGCGGGCGCGACCTTGAGTTGCCCGACGCGTTGACTCAGTAAATCCGCGAATTTTGCATAGACGCCCGACTGCACGTACACCCGATTCGGACATACGCAGGTCTGCCCGCCATTGCGGAACTTGGCAACGAGCAGGCCGCTGACGGCGGCGTCGAGGTCGGCGTCATCGAAGACAATGAACGGCGCGTTGCCGCCCAACTCAAGCGACAGTTTCTTGAGCGTGTTCGCGGATTCGCGCGCGAGATACTTTCCGACGGGCGTCGAACCGGTGAAGGTGATCTTGCGCACGCGTGGATCGTCGAGCCAGTCGGCGACCGCCGGCACGGCTTTTTCCCGCGATGCAGTGATCAGGTTCAGCACGCCCGGCGGCACGCCTGCCTCATGGGCAAGCAGGACCAGTGCGAGCGCGGTCAGCGGCGTGTCCTCGGCGGGTTTGGCGACGACCGTGCATCCCGCGGCCAGGGCCGGCGCGATCTTGCGGGCGATCATTGCCAGCGGGAAATTCCATGGCGTGATCGCGGCAACAATGCCAATGGGTTCTTTCACCGCCGTCATGCGCTTGCCGCGTTGCTGCTGCGGAATGATGTCGCCGTAGATGCGCGTGGCTTCGTCGGCAAACCATGCAACGTAGGACGCGCCATACGCGACTTCGCCACGGCCCTCGGCAAGCGGCTTGCCTTGTTCGAGCGAGATGAGCGCGCCCAGATCATCCTGATGCGCGAGGATCAGCGCGTTCCACTTGTGGAGGATCTCCGCGCGTTCTTTCGGCAGCAGGTTGCGCCATGCGGGAAGTGCGCGCGCGGCGGCGTCGGTGGCGGCGCGTGCATCGTTGGGTCCGCTGTCCGCCACCTCGGTGATGAGTTCGCCAGTTGCCGGATTGGTGACGGCGAATCGGTCACCACTTGAAGAGGCAAGCCATTGTCCATCGATGAAATTTTTCGAACGGATCAGTTCCGTCCGTTCCAGAACGAGAGCCATGAGGGATTCCTTTGAAAGACGATTCGCGTAGACGCCAATGCTAAGTGGAATTGTGGTTGCGGCCATCCTATGAGTCGCAGGATGGCCGCGAGGATTCATCCATCTAAACCTAGCGCCTATCCGTGTAGTTGCGTGGCAGCGATGTCCTCGAGCGAGCGTCCGCGCGTCGGCACGCCCATCAACACGACCGCCAGCGCGCCGATCACCAGCACGAAAGTTGTCGCGCCGAACACGCCGCCAAAACCGAGTATTGGATAGACATAACCAACCAGGATCGGCGCTGCGATCGCGCCCAGCCGTCCAATGGACGAAGCCATTCCCGCGCCCGTCGCGCGTACGTCCGTGGGGAACACTTCGGGCGTGTACGCATAGACGCCGGCATACGTCCCGTTCATGAAGAACGACAACAGCACGCCGGACGCCATGATTCCGGCGTCGCTTCGCGTGAGCGCAAGGCCGAGCGCCGAAATGCCGCCAAGGACCATATACGACGCAATGGTCGCCTGCCTGCCGATTTTTTCGTTAAGCCACGCGCCTGAAAAATACCCCGGAATCTGCGCGATATAAATCACGAGCGAATATGAAAAACTGCGCGTGATCGTCATGCCGTTCTGCACGAGCAAGCTGGGAATCCATGTGAAGAATGCGTAATAGCTGAAGGTGATGGAAAGCCACATGAGCCAGGTCATGGCCGTGATGCGCGCAAGTTTGCGCGACCACAGAGCCTTTACGTTCGCCAGCGCGGACGCGCGTTGCGCAGCAACGGGCACGACAGGATCGGCGGCTGGATCGGTTTCCGGCAGCGGCTCGAGCTTGACGCCCGCTGCCGTCAACTCGGCCTCGGCTCTGGCCACGATCGCTTCAGCTTCGTCGTGCCTGCCGCGCGCGACAAGCCAGCGCGGCGACTCAGGCAATGCTCGCCGCCACCAGAGCAGCATCACGATCGGCATCGCCGTGATCACCATGACCCAGCGCCATGCGTTCGGCGAAAGTGGAATCACAAGATAACCGAGCAACGCAGCCGCTACGAAGCCGAAAGAGAAAAAGCCCGCGAGGCTGCCCGTGAACGCCCCGCGATACCGGCGCGCCACGAATTCCGACAGGAACGGCGCCACGATCGCGCTTTCCGCGCCCGTGCCCAGCCCGGCAACAATCCGCGTCGCGAGGAAGAACGGCCAGTCGTGCGCGACGGCGCTCGCGAGCGACGCGATGCAATAGATCACGAGCGCATACATCATCACGCGCTTGCGGCCGATCAGGTCGCCGAGAATGCCCGCCAACATCGCACCGAGAAAATAACCAATGAACGTACCGCTGCCAAGCACGCCTGTCTGCACGCTGGTGAGCGCCCACTCCTTGCGCAACACCGGCAAAAGGAAGGCGAGAACAGCGGCGTCCATGGCGTCGAACGTGTAGCCGAGGCCGCCCATCAAAAGCAGCTTTCTATGAAACGAGGAAAACGGCATACGCTCGATACGGGCGGAAATCGTCGACATGCTTGCATGCCTCGCAGGCGGAGATTGCGGTTGAGATTGGGTCCAGGCGCTGGTGCTCAAGCTCTTGAATCAGGCGCGTTCGAGTTCATCGAAATGGATATGACCGCCTTTCATCACGAACGGGATATGTTCGCCCTGACCCAACAGGCAGTCAACAGACTTCAGCGGGTTGCCATCGACCACAAGTACGTCGGCGAATGCGCCCGGCATGATGCGGCCGAGTTTATCGGTCATGCCGAGCACTTCGGCGCCGACCAGCGTGGCGGCGGCTATTGCTTCTGCCGGCGAGAGAACCTCGGCGCGCAGGCGGAATTCATCGCTTTGCATATGCTGCGCTTCACCAAGCAGGTCGGTGCCGAACCCCATCTTCACGCCCGCACGCTTCATGATTTCAAGCGATCGCAGGCCGGCCTGATGCACGTCGGCAACTTTCGCAAGGCTGGCTTCAGGCAAGCCGTATTTGCCGCCGACGCTTGCCAGGGCTTCGTAGGTGACGAGCGTCGGCACCACGAACGCATCGTGTTCGACGATGAGCCGTGCGGTGTCTTCATCGATAAGATTGCCGTGCTCGATCGTTCGTACGCCGCAACGTACCGCGCGTGAAATGGCCTCCGGCGTGTACGCGTGCGCGAGCACGTAGGTCTGCCGGCCGCGCGCTTCGGCGACGATCGCACGGATTTCGTCCTCGGAATAGCCCCACGCACCCACGGGATCGGTCGGCGACGCCACTCCGCCCGACGCCATGATCTTGATCTGGTCCGCGCCCATTTGCAGTTCTTCACGCACGGCGCGGCGCACTTCATCCACACCGTCCGCCACGCGGCCAAGCGCGCCGACACGCACGCAGCAACCGCAGGGCGCGTCGGGCGGCATGTAGTCGGTGCGCGCGCGCATGTCGCCATGACCGCCGGTCTGGCTCAGCGCACGTCCGGAGACGAACATGCGCGGGCCTTCGGCAAGTCCTGCTTCGACCGCTTGTTTGAAGGGGTATCCTGCGCCGCCGGCGTCGCGGATGGTCGTGAAACCTCGCCGCAGCATTGCGCGCATCAGCGGCACTGCGCGTAGTGTAACGAGCACGTTCGGAAGTGTCGCGACGCGTGGCAGGTTGAATTCCACGGCAATGACATGAACATGCAAGTCGATCAATCCGGGCATCAGCGTGCGGCCCTTCAGGTCGATCACGCGGGCGCTGTTCGATTTGATGGGTTGATCGGAGACTTCCTTGATCAACCCGTCTTCCACGAGCACTTCGTGGCCGCTGAGAAGCTCAGCGTGTGTTGGGTCCAGCAGCGAGCCGTTCTTGAATAACACGGACGTCATTGCACATCTCCATGGACGATTGAACCGAATGCGTGAGCTGCTCAAGCTGGGCAAGGGCCAGCTTGCACGATGAGCAAACTATACGCCGCGCACGGGCGTATGTGCCACGCACCGGTGCGATCAAAATCGTCGGATGGAGAGAGAGGAGAGAAGTTCCGCGTGTCAGGACTGACGTTGGGCCATCGCGGTCGCCTGATTGTCGACGGTGTCTGCCGTCACCGGTGCGTGGGCGAATCGTGCTCGAATTCGCTTTCTCATGGGCTCTTCATAGAACCTGAAGATCACCACGCTTGCGGCGATTGCAAACACGATCACCAGCCAGCCGTTCGATTGCCGGAACCCCGCCATATAGGCAAGATACGCGATCGGCACATGAATCAGATACAGCGAATAACTCGCTTCACCCAGCTTGATCAGCACGCGCCGATTGAGGACGTTGATCACCGGGCGATCCATGAGCGCGAGTCCGAGTATCAATGCGGCGAATAGCGGTGACGCCAGATAAAACACCGGAGAAAACGGCTGCCATAAAGCAAGCACGATCAGCGCGGCCAGCGACCCGCCGATCAGCTTAAGGGCCAGCGCATGCCGGTCCGCGCGGGCTTCACGCAGTTGAAGAAACAAGATGGCGGCATAGATTCCGGCGACGAATTCGAACAGGCGCGTGAGCGGAAGTCCAACGATCAGAAAACCACTGCGCGATGCAGGCAGGAAAATTTGCAAAAAGACGATCCATAGTCCTTGCAGCACAAAGAAGCTGGCGCAAGCCAATGTCAGCCGCGCCATGGACATGGATAGCATCTTGCGCAGCATGAGCGGGAACAGCAGATAGAAGAAGGCTTCGCATGACACGCTGTCTGATGGTCCGTTCCATGGCTGGTTGATCGCGGCAAACGGAAACCATGCGTTCAAGAGCAGCATCTGGCAAATCAGGCTTGCGCCTAACGCGACATACACGGAGCCTTTGAGCGCGTACCACTGAAGCAGCAAGGACGGATTGTCCCCATTGAGTAAATAGATTGTCGTGGGCACGCACAAGGCCAGGCCCAGCAACACCATAGGGTAGATGCGCGCGAACCGCGCCTGATAAAACGCAGCGTTGCCATTGGCCGCGAGTTGATCGCGATAAGTGAACGTCAGGATGAATCCCGACAACACGAAAAACAGCGACACGGCAGGGCGCCCGCCATCGAAGAAATCGAAGATTTGCGCCGGGAGATTGAGTAGTCCCAGTTCCGAATAATGCGAGACCACTACAGTAAATGCCGCGAGAAAGCGGATGCTCGTCAGCGCAGGTAACGACCCGCCCGAATTGGATACTGGCGCATGCACTGCTGTCTCCCGTGGTCCGGAATTTACCGTGTTCGCAGCGTAGCATCGACTTTAAAGGAATCAATTACCGGTTTTCCCGTTCTGCGTGGTTTGGCGGACGGCCCCTCTAAAATGGCGATTTTCGACGTGGCGTAACGAACGTCCAGCAGCGCCGGAACAGCAATGGACGTCCTGATACCGTGCTTGTCGCTATGGTTGAAGTGCATGGCATTGGGCATCATTGAGCCAGTACCCGCCATGCGGTCCGGGATCATCACGCCTTGGAAAGAGGAAACATCTATGAGTAGCATGGACGTTGTACAAACGGAACGCGCCAGGGAAATTGCATCGCGTGTAGAGGCGTTTGTGCGAACAGTCGTGGTCCCGTACGAACGGGACCCGCGTTGCGGCAGCCACGGACCGAGCGAGGAACTCGTGCGCGAACTGCGCGGCAAGGCCCGGGCGGCGGGGGTGTTGACGCCGCATATCCTCGCCGACGGAAGCCACCTCACGCAGCTCGAGACGGCAACGGTTTTGAAATGTTCAGGCTTGTCGCCGCTCGGGCCGGTAGCCGTCAATACGGCTGCGCCCGACGAAGGCAACATGCTGCTTCTCAGCAAAGTAGGAACCAAAGCACAGAAGGCGCGCTTCCTCGCGCCGCTGATCGCGGGTGATGCGCGCTCAGCATTTTTCATGACCGAGCCGGCAGCAGACGGTGGCGCAGGTTCCGATCCGTCGATGCTCAAGACGTCCGCCCGGCGTGATAACGATCATTGGGTTATCGATGGAGTGAAGGCGTTCATCACGGGCGCGGAAGGGGCGTCGGTCGGCATCGTGATGGCGCGCAGCAACGCGGACGAGGATGGAGACAAGGTGAAGGCGACGATGTTTCTCGTCGACCTGCCTGATCCGGCCATCCGTCTTGAACGAATTCTCGACACTATAGACAGTTCCATGCCCGGCGGTCACGCGGGTGTGCGCATAGAAAACCTGCGTATACCGGACGATCAGGTGTTGGGCGAGGTACACGAAGGATTCAAATACGCGCAGGTCCGGCTGTCACCAGCCCGTCTGTCGCATTGCATGCGCTGGCATGGCGCGACCGCCCGCGCGCACGAAATCGCGACGGAATATGCATGTAAGCGGCGCGCTTTCGGCAAATTGCTGATCGACCATGAGGGTGTCGGTTTCATGCTGGCCGAGAACGCGATCGACTTGCAGCAGGCAGAACTGATGATCGACTGGTGTGCGGCGGTGCTCGACGGCGGGTCGCTCGGGACATCGGAGAGTTCGATGGCGAAGGTCGCCGTTTCCGACGCGCTGTTTCGTGTCGCGGATCGTTGCGTGCAGGTGATGGGCGGCACGGGTGTATCGCGGGATACGATTGTCGAGCAAGTGTTTCGCGAGATCCGTGCGTTCCGCATTTACGATGGTCCAACGGAAGTACACAAGTGGTCGCTCGCGAAGAAGCTCAAACGCGACACACTCGCTGGGCTTTAATCAAGGCGCCTATGTGTGTACGCAGGGCATCGACGGGTGAGGAATGGCAAATGCTTTATTGCCATCGACCTGATCGATAGCCTGGCGTGCAAGGAGCACACATGGACCAAGTGGACCGCCCTGATTCAGAAGAACTTACCCCGGACCTTACTTCCGACTACAAGCCCGCTTCACAGCCCGGGCGCCGCACGTTCCTTCAGCGTAGCAGCGCAGGCCTTGCGGCCGCGCTCGCAACCGGCGCGGCCGGCACGGCTTGGGCCGCAGGAGCGCCCGCGGCAGCGGCGAATTCGGTCAAGCTTTCGTTGATTCAGGATCCAAAGACGGAACAGAAGGAAGAGACGCCGGACGCGAACTTGCCGCCCGACAATCGTATCGGCTATGCAATTGTCGGACTGGGCCGCCTTTCGCTCGACCAGATTTTGCCGGCGTTATCGAACTGCAAGTATTCACGCGTGGCCGCGCTCGTATCGGGTGATCGGGACAAAGCGTTGAAGATCGCGCATCAATATGGCGTTCGCGAGACCGACGTCCACGATTACCAAAGCTTCGAGCGTCTCGCCGATAACCCGCGCGTCCACGTTGTTTACATCGTCCTGCCAAATGGCATGCACAAGGAGTTCACGCTTAGGGCTGCGAAGATCGGCAAGCACGTGCTGTGCGAAAAGCCGATGGCGACCAGCGTGGCCGACTGCCAGGCGATGATCGATGCATGCAGCAAGAACAATCGAAAACTGATGATTGCGTACCGAAGCCAATACGAGCCGATGGACCGCATGATTGCGAAGATGGCGAAGGAAAACAAGCTGGGTCCCTTGCGCGAATTCATTGCCGGCAATTCGCAGAATCAGAGCGATCCGTCGCAATGGCGGCTAAATAAGGCGCTTGCCGGCGGCGGCGCGTTGCCAGACATCGGGCTTTACGCGCTTAACGCTGCGCGTTTTCTGAGCGGCGAAGAGCCCTACGAAGTATCGGCCATGCTCACGCAACCCGCTGCCGATCCACGCTTCAAGGAAGTCGAGGAATCAGTGCATTTCCTGATGCGTTTCCCGAGCGGCTTTACGGCGACCTGCATGGCGAGCTACGGATGCCACGAGTCACGATTTTTCCGTCTGCAAGGTACAGACGGTTGGGCAGAAATGGATCCCGCGTTCGGCTATAACGGCTTGCGCATGCGGCACGGCATGCTTGTGGAAGGCAAGACGGCGAATACGGAAATCACCATCGATCCAAACAATCAGTTTGCGCGCGAAATCGATCATATGTCGCTGTGCGTGATCAACGACAAGATCCCGCATACGCCCGGCGAAGAGGGCTTGCAGGACCAGCGGATCATGGACGCGATCTATGAATCGGCGCGCACGGGACGCGTGGTAAAAATATCGAAGCCGCAAGGTGCTACGCGCGGCCCCGATCCCGAGGAAGAAACGTTTTGACGGACGCTTAGCCGTTCTGCGTGCTGCTCTTTAGATTTCCGTTAGCGGCAAGTCCCTTGAGGACCAGCATCAAATGGAAATAGAGACGTTTATTAAGCCCGTAGTCATAGGCGTATAAATGAGAGAGCGCGATACCAAGCGCCAGCGCCGGTTGATGGTTTCGTGCATAGACGGAAACCACAATCGGCACGAGCCGCTTGAGCGCAAGTTCACGCGCCGGCTCAAGGCTCTTGTCGAGCTTGAGCGACTTAAGGAAGTCATAGGCGAGGACCGCCGCAGCCGTGGTTGAGCGTGCAGTTGTCTTCGACATCGATACATCCGTCTTGCGGTAGTACGACACGTATTCCTTGAGGTAATAAACCTGCCTGGCCGCAATGCAGATCTGCGCGCCGAATACGTACTCGCAACCAATGCCGTATTGCTTTCTATAGCTGATTTTCTTGACCAGATCCGCGTTCGCGAGCCAGCCGTTGTTCGGCATCATCTGAACGAGACCGGTTCTGCCGGGATCGGACTGCAATCCGACCACGGCATCCGTGCGGTGATAGTCCGTGTTGAGCTTTTTGCTCGCGTCGATATCGACCACGCCGTGATCGTCCATCTGATACTGGTCGCCGAACGCGATCTCAAGATCCGGGTAAACATCCCATGCCGACAACAGGCGCTCTATGCAATCAGTCTTCAGCGCATCGTCGTCGTGGATCAGCAGGATCTTGTCGCCGGTCGCGCGATCGAACAGGCTGGCAATGTTATCCGCCTGGCCCAGCGCAGGTTCATTCCTGACGTAGATCACGCGCGGTTCATGCAGATAAGTTGAATCGATCAACGCTTGCGTGCGGTGATCCGAGGAATCATCGCCAATCAATATCTCGATGTCCTCATGCGTTTGCGCAAGGCACGACGTCAGTGATTCCACGAGCAACTCGGGCCGGTTGCACGTCGGCAGGCATATGGATATTTTCGTCGTTTTCATGATGTCGTCACCGGAGGTTGCCTGGTGCGACTTTTATACGGACGGGGATTTTTTTCGTCAACGCGATTAAATCGATGCAAAGCGCTGACGATTTATTTTATTTATTTCCCCGTACCCGCTTAAAACCGGATCTGCTCATTCGCTTTCGAGGTTGTAGCCGCTAAAGCCCATCAGCGCCGACAGACGCGACGCCATTTCTCCGACCATCCTGCAGACGTCGTCGAATTCCGGATTGAGCTTTTGGTCGATGCGTTCAAGGTAAGGCACGTTGACCGCGGCAATTGCGTCGCCGTTACTGCCGATCACGGGAAACGCGACATTGGTCACGCCGCGCATTTGCCGGCTCGGCACGATCTCGTGTCCAGTGGCGCGAATTTCATCGAGCAATGTAAGCAACACGGACGGCTCGACATCGTTCTCGCCTTCCACGCGGGTATGCGCTGCAAGCATGCGCTCACGCTCGGCAGGATCGCGAAATGCCATCAGCACATGGCCCGATGAAGTATCGGTCAGGCCCATGACCGCGCCCACTTTTAGGCCGAAAGACCATCGCTCCGGGCTGTCGACTTGCGCGATCACCGCCACCCGCCCGCTGTGATAAATCGATAAATGGCACGATTGACGCGTCACGTTCGCAAGATCGCGCAACAATGGCAGGGCCATTGCAGTCAGCGAACGAATCGGTTGCTGGCGGTGCGCCATTTCGAACAACTTGAGCGTCAGCGTGTAACGGTCGTTGTGATCTCCTTGCACGTAACCGCGCCGCTCGAGCGTCACGACCATGCGAAAGATTTCACTGACCGTGCGCCCAAGCTTCACCGAAAGTTCGTTGAGCGTGTAGCCTTCGGCGGTATCGACAAGGACATCGAGAATATCGAGTCCTTTCTCGAGCGCAGGGGCGGCGTAACGCGGGCTTTCGGTGGTATCGGCGGATGCGTTTTTCGATGGCTTGAGGACGGTGTTCATGGCAAGTTAGAAAATCTCAAAGTGCCTGATCCCGGTTCGCGATTCGCGCCGGCAAGCCAAACAGGATCAGCAATGCGGCAAGAATCAGCACGGTCGCAATGGCATAAAGACCGCCGGACGTAGCGCCGGTGATATCGACTACCTTGCCGACCAGATACGGACTGATGATGCCGCCCAGGTTGCCAATGGAGTTGATCAGCGCAATGCCGCCCGCCGCTGCCGTGCCGCTGAGAAATGCCGGCGGCAAGGTCCAGAACACCGGCAGGCAGCCGATCGCGCCAACCGATGCAATCACGAGCGAGATCATGGCGAGCGTGGTGTCGTGCGCAAAGTACGCGCTCAATGCATAGCCGATGCCGCCCACGGCCACCGCCAGCCCCAGATGCCAGCGGCGCTCACCGTGCCGGTCCGAACTCCTGCCCAGCGCAACCATGCCGATGCCCGCTGCAGCATAAGGAATCGCGGTCAGCAAGCCGATGGTCATCGGGCTCGTAATGCCGGTGTTCTTGATGAGTTGCGGCATCCAGAACGTGAGGCCGTACAAACCCATCAGCATGAAGAGATAAATCAGCGAGAGCAAAAGCGTTCCGGGCTGACGCATCGCATCGATAAACCTGTGCGACGTTCCTTTGTCTTCACGATCGATATTCCCCTGCAGCACGGCCTTCTCTTCGGTGGTGAGCCACTTGGCGTTGCCGATGCGGTCATCCAGAATCGCGAGCACGAGCAAACCGAGCAGCGCCGTCGGCAGCCCTTCGAGCAGGAACAGCCATTGCCATCCGGCAAGACCGCCGACGCCCGCGAAGCGCGTCATGATGAAGCCCGACAACGGGCCGCCGATCACGCCGGAAATGGATATCGAAGTCATGAAAAGCGCGTTGATCCGTGCGCGGCGCTTGGCCGGAAACCAGTACGTGAAGTACAAGATGATGCCGGGCAAAAACCCGGCTTCGGTCGCGCCGATCACGAAGCGCAGCACATAGAACCACGTCTCCGACGTGACGAACATCATCGCCGCCGACGCAATGCCCCACGAGATCATGATCCGCGCAATCCAGACCCGCGCGCCGACGCGGCTGAGTATCAGGTTGCTCGGAATTTCGAAGATGAAATAACCCACGAAAAAGATGCTCGCGCCGAAACCATAGGCCGCGTTCGAGAGGCCGAGATCGCCCTGCATCTGGAGCTTGGCGAAGCTGATGTTGACGCGGTCGAAGTACGCGAAGATGAAGCAGACAATCAGCAAGGGCACGATCCGCCAGACGGCCTTGCGATACGCGTTTTCTTCGAGCGCGCTGGCTTCTGCCGCGCTCCCGGCGAGTGGAATCGATCCCGACATGGGTGGTCTCCTGATACGTTTATTCGTTATTGGTAGGAGCGCGGATCAGTTCGACCAGCCGCCGTCGATCATATGGATCGTGCCGGTGGTGAAGCCGGATTCGTCGGAGGCGAGATAGGTGACGAGCGCCGCCACTTCCTCCGCACGTCCAACCCGGCCGATAGGCTGGCGGGCTACAAACGCCGCGCGGACTTTTTCTTCGTCCACGTTGGACGCCGCGGCCTGCGTGGCGATACGCCCGCGCAACGACGGGGATTCGATGGTTCCCGGGCAGATGGCATTGCACCGTATTGCCTGGCTAACGAAATCGGCGGCAACGGATTTGGTCAGGCCGATCACTGCCGCCTTCGATGCACCATATGCAAAGCGGTTCGGCACGCCTTTCACGCTCGACGCCGCCGACGCCATATTGATGATCGACGCGCCTTTGCCCGCTTCCAGCATGCCGGGCAGGTACGCGCGAATAGTCCGGTACATTGCCTTGACGTTCAGGTCGAAGCTGAAATCCCAGTCCTTGTCGTCGCACTTCAAAATGTTGCCGTCGGCCACGAATCCCGCGCAGTTGAACAGCACGTCGATAGGCCCGGTCTTCGCGGCGAACGCGGCAATATCGGCGGCGTCGAGCACGTTCAGGCGCGCGGTACGCAATGTCGAACCTTCGCCTGCGTCGCGCGCGAGTTCGGCGAGCGCTTCTTCGTTGATATCGGTGGCCCAGACGTTCGCGCCTTCGGCCGCGAGCATCAACGCCGAGGCCCGTCCAATGCCGTTTCCAGCCGCCGTCACCACCACATTCTTGCCTTCGACCCGCTTGACCATAACCGCTCCTTTCACGTTGTCAGGTTTGATCGGACGAAGCAGTCCGTCCAATTTCTACTTCAATTTTCACATATGAAAATGTTTTTTATAAGTGAAGGTAAACGCTGAGTTGAGGGGTTTCGATGCCCGTTCGCGTTCCCCGCCGATCGCAAACACGCACCATAATGTCGTTCGCACGTTACTTTGCCGGACCTCCTGAATGACTGAAATCAAGCTGAACGCAAACCCGTCGCCTCGCCTGACAAGCCTTTCCCATGGCGGGGGCTGCGGCTGCAAGATTGCGCCGGGCCTGCTCGCAGACCTGCTCAAGCGCAGTACGCCGATGGCCTTGTTCCCGGATCTGCTGGTCGGCAACGACACCGCGGATGACGCGGCGGTTTATCGGCTGAATGACGAGCAGGCAATTGTGGCCACGACCGATTTCTTCATGCCGATCGTCGACGATCCCTACGATTTCGGCCGTATCGCCGCGACCAACGCGCTGTCCGACGTCTACGCAATGGGCGGCAAGCCGATCCTGGCGCTCGCGCTCGTCGGCATGCCGATCAACGTCTTGCCGCACGATGTGATCGCGGCCGTGCTCAAAGGCGGCGAATCCATTTGCGCCGAAGCGGGCATTCCGGTCGCGGGCGGCCATTCCATCGATTCGGTCGAACCCATATATGGTCTGGCTGCAATCGGGCTGGTGCATCCGAAGCGCGTGAAGCGCAACGCCGCCGCGCGCGCCGGCGACGTGCTGATCCTCGGCAAGCCGCTGGGCGTGGGGGTTTTATCGGCGGCGCTGAAAAAGGATCAACTCGATGCAGCCGGTTACGCCGCGATGATCGCCGCCACGACCAAGCTGAACCGGCCGGGCGCGGACCTCGCCGCGCTGGACGCGGTCCACGCGCTCACCGACGTGACGGGCTTCGGCCTGCTCGGCCATACGCTCGAACTCAGCCGCGGCGCGAAACTGACCGCGCGGATTCGTTTCAACGATCTTCCGTGGCTGCCGGGTGTCGAGGCATTTGCGAAGGTGGGCGTGTTCACGGGTGCATCGGGGCGCAACTGGGCGGCCTACGGCAAGGACATTCAGCTCGCCTCGTCATTGCACGATGTGGCACAAACCCTGCTCACCGATCCCCAGACTTCGGGCGGCCTGTTGGTATCGTGCGCGCCTGAAGCGGTCGACGAAGTGCTCGCCATCTTTCGCGCGGACGGCTTCGACGACGCTGCCGTTATCGGAGAAATGATCGACGGCGAAAGCCGTGTCGAAGTGGTCTGAATCCCCAACGTTCAAAACGTCTGAACACTCGCCGGGAGCCCGATGAAAGAAGAATCGCCGAAGGCCATTTTTTACGCGCTCGCCGCCAACTTCGGCATTGCCGTTTGCAAGTTCGGCGCCGCGGCGTTCACGGGCTCAGGCTCAATGTTCGCCGAAGCGATTCACTCGACCGCCGATTGCGGCAACCAGCTTCTGCTCCTGTTCGGCCTCAAACGCTCGCAGGCGCCCGCCGACGTACTCCATCCGCTCGGCTCGGGCCGCGAGATCTACTTCTATTCCATGCTGGTTGCGTTGCTGCTGTTTTTTGTCGGCGGCGCGTTTTCTGTTTATGAAGGCATTCACCGGATCTCCGCGCATGAACCGGTCACCAATCCAATTGTCGCGCTGGTCGTGCTCGGCATCTCGGTTGTGCTCGAAGCGTTTTCGCTCGCCGGTGCCTTAAAGGAGATCCGTAAGACGTCGGGCAGCAAATCCCTCTGGCGATGGTTCCGCGAAACGCGCGAATCCGAACTGATCGTCGTGACCGGCGAAGACGTTGCAGCGCTGGCCGGTTTGGCAATCGCGTTCTGCGCGGTGCTGATGACAATGATCACCGGCAATTCTGTCTACGATGCCGCGGGCTCCATCGGCGTGGGTGTATTGCTGATGGTGATCGCATATCTGGTGGCGCGCGAAGTGAAGTCAATGATCGTCGGCGAATCGGCGAGTCCGGAAGTGCGCCGGGCGATCGATGCGCACCTGCGCGCGCGTCCGGAAATCGTGCGCGTGCTCAACCTGATCACGTTGCAGTGGGGCAAGCAGATCGTGGTCGCTGTGCAGGCGGAGATGGTGGAATACGAAAGCGGCCGCGCAATGGTCGATGCCATCAACCTGATCGAGGAAGACCTGCAGCGCGCGTTTCCCGAAGCGCGTTGGGTGTTCTTCGAGCCGGACATCGCACGTGCGCCCGGAATGAAAACCGAGGACCGGACCGAAGCCCAGGCTTGATCGCAACGCTCACGGCAAATGCGCCGGCGGGCGGTCGTGGTGCGGCCGCGGGGTATCCGGGGTATCGGGCAATTGCGTGTTGCCGCTTGCCGGAAGCTGCGTGGTGCCTTCATCGAGTGTCATCATGCTGCCAGGCTCGCTTACCGATGCCGCCACCGGCGGCGTGGTTTTCAAAACCCTTTCTGTACCCGGCGTGCGGGCGGCGAAGGCCTTTCCGGGCGCGAGAAGTGCTAATAGCAGTCCGGTCGCGGTCAGCGCGGCGACCGTAAAAAGCCTGGCAGTGTGCTGGGTCTGGACTCGCATGCGAAGGTCCGGTAGTTTTGATCAGACCTTTCATGCACGAAGTATTCCAGCTTGCACTGCGATGACCGCAGACTCAATCGTGCTCGTGGCCGAGCGCATCCGTTGCGGAATCCCCAACAGAGTTTCTCATCCCCGCCTATGCGCAAAATTGTCCTCTCCGTTTCCCTTCTTTTCGCGTTTGCCCTGAGCGGCGCGGTTTCCCTTCCCGCAATTGCCGCGGCGAGCGCTGCAAAACCGGCGGCCGTTGCATTGACTCCCGAACAGGCGCGCAACGCGCTGGCTGTGCTCAACGATCCCGCCAGGCGCAACCAGATTGAAGACACGTTGCGCGCAGTTGCGGCGGCGGGCGCGCTGGCCACGCCGGCACCGGCGAGTGATGCAACCGCCGCGTCCGGCGCGACGGCGGCAAGCGACGCGTCGGCGGCATCGGGGGCATCAGGCGCTGCGGGAGTGCTGGCAAAGTCGCTGACAAGCAACGGGCTTGCGTCGCAGATAACCCATCAGGCCAGTTCCTGGATGGTGGAGATCAGCAGCGGATTGCGCCGCTCGGTCACGGCGCTGCTCGACTATGGGTCCGTCATTCAATGGTGGCGCCAGCGCACTGCAACTGACAGCGGGCGGGCGCTGGTCGGCCAGGTGTTCTGGGCCATTTTGATATCGCTTTTGCCTGCGCTGTTGCTCGAATATTTGACCGCACGGCTCGTGCGAGGGCCGCGCGCGCGCATTGCGGCACGGGGAATTGTCGACGTCGATGACACGCAGCCCGAGCTCAAGAGCGAGGAACGCGCCGCCGTGCACGCCGAAGCGGTCGCGGAGCGTTCCGGCAACGAGGTCGCCATCCAGATTGCCGAGCACAAGGTCGATACCGCCCGTGGCGTGCGCCACGCCGCGCGTCATTGGACCTTGTTGCAGCGTCTGCCGAGCGCCGTGCTGCACAGCCTGCTCGCGGTGCTGCCGCTGGTGATCTTCACCATTGCGGCGGCGGTGCTGATGTCCATTTTCATCGATGAAGGCACGCCTCAGGGCCGTTCAGTCGGCGCGCTGGTCGATGTCTATCTGATCTGCCGCGGTATCGTGATCGCGAGCGGGTTCTTCTTTGCGCCGCGTGCGCCGGGCCTGCGCCTGATCCAGATGAGCGATGAATCCGCCGCGTTCACCCATCGCTGGCTGGTCGCGATCGTCGCGGTTGCGGGCGCGGGGATCGCACTCGCGGAGGGCGCCGCGCCGCTGGGACTGACCGATGTCGCCCACGATTCGATCATCAAGGCAGTGGCGCTGGTCGTCCACGTACTGATTGCCATCGTGATACTGAAATGCCGTACGACGGTGGCGGCATGGATCCGCGACAGCATGCGCGGGCGCCGTACCTTTGTGTTGTTCGGCAACTGGATTGCGGATATGTGGGCGGTTGCCGCCGTGTTCCTGGTGATGGCGCTGTGGTTCGTCTGGGCGCTCGATGTGCACAACGGCTATCGCACGCTGTTCCATCTTTTTGGCGTGTCGCTGCTCGTGCTGGTGGCCGCGCGCGTGATTGCGATCGTGGTGTTCGGCGCGCTCGGGCGCATTTTTCATGCGGCGACCGAAGACGAAAACCCGGTGAACAAGTCGATTGCTCACCGGCATGCGTATCGTTATTACCCGCTACTGCGGCGTATCTTGCGGACCTTGATCGTCATCGGGCTGATCCTGACGCTGCTGCAGGTCTGGGGCCTCCATGTCTTCGCGCTGTTCTCGGCAGGTGGCGTGGGGCATCGGCTGGCATCGGCGCTGATCACCATTGCGGTGGCCGCATTGTTCGCGGTGATCGTGTGGGAAGGCGCGAACGTGCTGGTCGAACAGCGGCTCGAACGGTGGACCGCGAGTGGCGATCGCTTGCGCGCCGCGCGTTTGCAAACCCTGTTGCCCATGATGCGCACGGCGCTGTTTATCGTGATCGCGATGGTCGTCGTCATGACGGGGTTGAGCGAGATTGGCGTGAATACCGGGCCCTTGCTGGCAAGCGCGAGCATCTTCGGCGTGGCGCTCGGTTTCGGTTCGCAGAAACTCGTGCAGGACCTGATCACCGGCATCTTCCTCCTGATGGAGAACGCCATGCAGGTTGGCGATTCCGTCACGCTCGCGGGGGTGTCGGGAACGGTCGAATACCTGTCGATTCGGACCGTGCGTTTGCGCGGCGGCGACGGCTCGCTTTTCACTGTGCCGTTCAGTTCGGTATCGACGGTGAACAACACGAATCGCGGCATTGGGAATGCGGCGGTTCGCGTGAGCATTGCGATGGGGCAGGATATTGGGCTGGCGTCGGATACGCTCAAGGAGATCGGCGCGTCGTTGCGAGAAGACGATGCCTTCAAGGACGGCATTCTCTCGGACTTCAGCCTCTGGGGCGTGGATGCGGTCGACGGTTCGACGGTCACGCTCGCCGGCCAGATTCAATGCCGCGATACCGCGCGATGGGGCGTGCAGCGCGAATTCAACCGGCGCATTGTGGATCGCTTCACGGAAGCCGGGATCGAAATTGCCAATCCGCAGCGCAACTTCGTGATCTTCAACGGTGCGGAGAGCGAGGAGATGGCCGCACGTGCAAAGGCAGGCGAAGACGGCGAGTTGCTGAATGCGCCCGCCCGGACCCGGCCCACAGACAGCGCAGGGCGTGATCCATATAACGATGCCGCCGTGGACAGCGATGCCAACCAACCCACTCAGCGCGGCGCCCGCACGAGTACCGGCGAGCCTTCGAACTCGCCGCCCGAGCGCTCGAACCCCAGCCGCTCGTAGAACGCCTCGAGCGCTGCGCCATCGGGCGCGGCGCGATCCACGCCTTGCCCCTTGGGCGCCAGCGGCTTCGGCACGAGCGACAGCATCACGCCATGCCGGTCGGCCAGCGCGACCAGCCGTTCCATTGCAGCACGCGCATGTCCGCGATGATGCTCCCCCTCCGACCACACCGCTTCGAGCGCAACGGCACTATCGCCGTTTGGCTCGAGCCACATCTCCACCTCTTGCCGTTCTTCGACGTGGCTCGCATGAAACGCATCGATCATTTTTGAAGCCGCGGTGGCATGCATGAAGATCCTTCGAACGCGTGGACGATGCATGGCAGGGTAGTGCGTAATCGGTACTTGCCGCAATTTGTATTGCGCGCGGCGCTTCTATAATGCGGTCAGCGCGTGATCCTTACATTGTCTTACCGATCTGCGCTTTTTGCATTCACGATGCATCTCCCCGATTCACCTCGCGTTTCACCTTGTGTTTCCACATCCACTTACGGTGCCGCCCAGATGAAATCAAACGTTCGTTTTCCGACTTTCCCCCGCCTCTTCAAACGCTCACGCGTGCGCATTCCTGCATCGAGTCTGACCGCCGTCGCCGCGACGCTCGCCTTCAGCGCGTGCGCGTCAACGTTTGCGCAGGATTCCGATGACTTTCGCAGCGGTAACCGCGGAGGGCAGGATGTAAAGGTCATGATCGTCTCCATGTTCGGGCCCGAGGGCCAGGTATGGCTCGACAAGCTCGGTCCCTGGAAGACGATACGCGTGGCTGGCCTGTCGCCGGACTATCCGGTCGTGCACTGCAACCGGCAGGACATCTGCGTGATGACCACGGGCATGGGGCACGCGAACGCAGCGGCGTCGCTGATGGCGCTCACGTTCTCCGACAAATTCGATCTGCGCCGTACGTATTTCATGATCGCGGGCATTGCCGGCATCGATCCAATACAAGGCACGATCGGCTCGGCGGCGTGGGCGAAGTATCTGGTCGATTTCGGTATCCAATGGGAACTCGATGCCCGCGAGAAGCCGGACAGCTGGCCGAGCGGATTTGTCGGCATCAATACGAAGAGCCCGAGCGAAAAGCCGCCGCTCGATTACAGGACCGAAGTATTCCAGCTGAATCCCGCGCTGGCCGATGCTGCATACGCGTTGTCGAAGAATGTAGTGCTATCCGACAGCGCCGAAGCCCAGGCCGCGCGCGCGAAATTCAGCTATGCGCCGGCCAATCGGCCGCCGAAGGTGATCCAGTGCGACACGCTTGCAGGCGACACGTGGTGGTCGGGGAAATATATCGGTGAGCGCGCGCGTGACTGGACCAAGCTGCTCACGGACGGCAAAGGCACCTATTGCACGACGCAGCAGGAGGACAACGCCACGTACGAAGCGTTGAAGCGCGCGGCGAGCGCTCGTAAGGTGGATTTGAACCGCGTGGCCGCAGTGCGCACGGGTTCGGATTTCGACCGGCCGTATGAAGGCCAGTCCGCCTCCGACAACCTCCTGAACTACGCAGCGCAGGGCGGTTTTGCGCCGGCTATTGAAAATCTGTACCGTGCGGGCAATCCGCTGGTTCAGGACATTGCCACGCACTGGGGCGAATGGCGCGAAGGCGTGCCGCAACGCTGAGATCGCCGATTGTTTCAACGGCGTGGCGCGCTGCGCGCCCGCCGCTCGCCAGTATCAACCTTCGCCTCGTTGATAGCCGATGTTCATCGGCATCTCCCCAGCTTGTTACAAACCGCTCGTAACAAGTGCGCCCAACTCCCATTCGGTAATTTTTTTCCGTTGATTGGGTACGGAAATTTGAAAGCAGAATGACAGAAGCGATATACGGGTTTTCCTTCTGGCGCATTCCACAAATCCAGAGCCAAGTTGTAACAAAGTCCGCTTAAAGATAAACCTGTTAATTGTGAAACCGTGTCAACCGGTTGTAGGCGACGCGCGTTTTTTCCTTAGTAAAATCAATCGACAAGCAAATTATCTGTCGAAAGAAGCGGTGCAAAAACGACGCAAAAAACCGGTCACTTTTTCCTGTTACAAACTTAAGAAAAAAGTACCGATCTCCGGTGTTGTTTTATGGAAATTTATTATTGAGATGAGCTTGATTTCCCGATGCACGCTACTTACAATCCGTTTCACAGTGTTGTTACAAGATGTAACTCGCTGAAACAAGTTTGAATGTAGCCCGACAGAACAAACGTTTGGCTAGGCAAAGATAAGCCGGTAAAAAATTCGGCACGGTGCTCGGGGTTTATATCGAACGCAGGAACATCATGAACGGTCGCGAAACGCTGGACTCGATTCGAGAAATCAACTTGTCGTACATCATGCTTGCGCAGCGCATGCTGCGTGACGACCGTGCCATCGGGATGTTTCGACTCGGGTTGTCAAAGGAACTCGCCGACCTTCTGTCGGGGCTCACGCTCGCACAGGTCGTGAAACTGGCGTCTTCAGACCAGTTGCTGTGTTTCTTCCGCTTCAATGATCACGCCATGTTGACTGCACTGACGGCGCCTGCGAAACATGCGGATATTGCGCCGACACACGCAGCCATCTTGCTGGCTGGCCAGCCAGCAGAACAGTTCGTCTAAGCACGAGAGCGCGCCATGCTTAAGAAGAGCCTCACCGAAGACGCACAAGAAGTTTTCCGCGCGATCGCACTGATCGAACTCGGGGCGCGGATGCAGGTGCTCGAAAGTGAACTGACACTTTCGCGTGACCGGATGATCCGGTTGTATCGCGAAGTGAAGGGAGTTTCGCCACCGAAGGGCATGCTGCCTTTCTCGGCGGACTGGTATATGACGTGGCTTGCGAATATCCATGCTTCGCTCTTCTACAACACTTACGTGTTCCTGAAGAAAGAAGCGGGCTGCTCGCACCTCGATGCACTGACCAAGGGGTATCGGCTGTATCTCGAACATTGCAGGAATAGCGATGTCGAGGCGGTACTCGATTTAACGCGGGCCTGGACCCTTGTGCGCTTTTTCGATGCAGGCATGCTGCAGTTGACCAAATGCTGCCGCTGCACTGGAAAGTTCATTGCGCACAAACATGATTTGCAAGAAAACGTGGTGTGCGGGGCCTGCCAGCCGCCGTCACGCGCGGGGAAGACCAAAAAAGCGGCGGCCGCCAGACAGGCGAGCGAGCAGACCGCGCTGGTGGAGTTGAGTGTGGTATCGACCAATGAAGTGCCGGAACCGACGGTGCTCGAAAACGCGGCGATGCTACAGCCGCGCACAGAAAGCCTGATTGCACAGGCTGCTTGACGGGAGCGGCGCCAGTAGTCCCGAGGACCGTCTTTGACGGGGTGACTGCCGGCTCGCTGCTGTTATTTATAAAACGACTATAAGAATGATTTGGGCTGCCGAGGTTTGGCAGCCCTTTTACTTTGTAGCGTCTTCCGCGTTCATTGGTCCTTCGCGTCCTTTGGAAATGGCTTGCTGAAAAACTTCGATCCGGCGAGGCCAAACCGCCAGGGCACGTCCATCGCTTTGGTGATTCCAATACGCGGTCCCGTGACGAGCGGACATCCTTGCTCAGGCATTTCGATGTAAAACGGCGTATTGAGCAGCGACATCCCATTGTTCTTGTGCGTGATGCCCAGCGCCTGCGCCACGCGGCCCGGTCCCGAGCAAAGGAGTTTCATGGGTTCGACGCCGCGCCGTTGCCGCATGGCGTCAAGTCCGGTCAGCGGTTCGATCGCGCGGATCAGCACCCCGGCGCCATGTCCGGCTTCCCGGCAGACGAAGTTCAGGCACCAGTGAATTCCGTACGACCGGTACACGTACGCGAATGCGGGCGGCCCGAACATCACGGCGTTGCGCGGCGTAGGTCCGGAAAAACTATGAGATGCCGGGTCCTCGCGATCATAAGCTTCCGTTTCCACGATCCTGCCGCCCACACCATCGACACTTACAATTGCACCGATCAGACGGCGTGCAACATCTTCGGACGGCGCGTTGAAGTCGGCTGAGGTTGCGGCACGCAAGGTGTTCGAGGTCATGAGCGATGGTTTGGCTTGAACGGATTCGACCGTCACATTAACAAGAATTGCGCCGCTCCATTGGATTCAGCGGAAAAGACTCATCGAAACGTCACCGTCTCGAAGTCCGCCGACGTGCCTGCTGCCTGCTGCGCGAGATCCTGGATCGCGATGGTCCGCGTGGTCGCTTCGTTCCACGGATTGGTGTACGTCAACATCATGTTCGTCTTGTCGATACGAATGATCGCGAACGCATGTCCATCCCCTTTCGACCAGTCGCCGTTGCGCGCGGGTTTGCCGCCGAAGACCATCGCGTAGCGGCTGCTCGCGCCATCCGCATGTTCCAGCAGGTAAGCGGTGATCTGTGCGGGTGTGCTGTGTATATCGGCTAGACGATCGTGTTCGCCAGCGTGTCCCGCGAGGAGTTCCATGACCTTGTTGGTCGGCAGCGCGCCTTGTTTCGGGTCCTTGCGGAAGTACTGGGACATCGCGCCGACCACAGCCGCCGCGCCCGGATCGCCTTTGCCAAACTGATCGAGTTCGCCCGGATTCAACCGGTAAATCGTCGACGGATCTCCCGGCAAACTCACGTTGTAACTGCCGTCGGTATTAAGCGCGACCGCCCTGTGCAAGATCGCGGCGCCCGTCTGCGTATTCGAGAACGCCTTGACGACGGAAATGCCCACGCAATCGCCTTCGCTGCTTTGGTTCAGATGCGTGCCAATGGGATTCGCGATCGGGCTCCCGGGCAAGGACGGATTCCATTTGCCGAACTCGATCACGCTGCCTTTTGCGTCGCGTCGAAGCGCATTGACACTTGCGCCGGCGTTGAACGTCCCATCGGATAACGACGCGATGATGTTGTATGCGTCCGCCGCGAGATCCGGTCGTGCGCCGCCGTCGCGTTGCATGGCGTCCTGAAAAGCTTTGGCCGCCTGGGTGATCTGCGCACGCGTAGTGATGTCGATGGAACCGTTCCGGCTTTGTTGAAGCGTTTGAACAAGCTGGCGGTACGCGCTTTCAATGTCGCCTAAGGCCGCCTGCGCGATGCCCGCAGTACAAAAGCTCAGCGCAGAAGCCAGGATCGAGACTCGTAACAGTGCGGCTCGGGTCATTGTTTCCTCTCAAGGACATGGGTTCTTGAGGAGGACAACAGCCCGCGCCCGGTCTTTATTCCTTCTCACCGGAAGTCCTCGACGCATGCCACCACACCAGCGCGGCGAATGCGGATGCAAGCGCTGCCACGTATAAGCCCATGCGCATACCATTTTCAAACTGATGACATGCAGCAAGCATGGCGCCGAACAGCGCAACGCCGAGCGCCGCACCTGTTTGCCTTGCCGAATTCAGGACGCCGGCCGCGATGCCTGCGCGGGTTTTATCGACGGTATTCATCAGCGCGGTCGTGGCCAGCGGCGTGATCAGGCCGGCGCAGAATCCGATTGCTGGCATGGGAAGCGCAATGATCCAATACGCCGAATTACCCATCGATCCCAACATGCACAAAAACCCCAATGCATAAATTCCGAGCGCGATGCAGACCGGCCAGCGCACACCGAATCTGCGGACAACGCGCGCGGCCGACATGCTTCCAATGGTCACGAGGGCGGTCAGCGGAAGGAAGGCGAGGCCGGTAAAAAGCGGCGAATATGCGCGAATATGCTGGAAATGAAGGCTCAACGTGAAGAGAAGGCCGTAGAAGGTCATGGCTGAAACCATCGAAATGAAGGCCGTACCGGAAAATGTCGGATTACTGAATAATGATAAAGGAAGCATTGGCTGGGCGCGGCTTGCTTCTATCGCGATGAAGCTTCCGGCCGCCAGCAGGCCGGCCACGATGCCACCGATGATCCACGGCGAGCGCCATCCAAAAGACGCACTTTCTATCAGCACCGCGATCAGCAAACCCAGCGCAACAATGGCGCTTGCCTGACCCGCAAGATCGAGATGGCGGGTGACCGGTTTGTGTTCATCGCGCGCGATCCGCGACGTCAGCCACAACCCGACCAGACCGACAGGAATATTCGCAAGGAAGATGCTTCGCCAGCCGAACGCATGGATAAGAATGCCGCCGACAAGCGGCCCACTCGCCATTGCCGCGCCGCCGAAGCCTGCCCATAAACCGATTGCCCGCCCGCGTTCAGCGGCATCGGGATAAGCGCGATTGATCAGCATCAGCGAGCAGGGCACGAGCATGGACGCGCCAACGCCTTGCGCGACCCGGGCAAGCGTCAACGCAGCGAGGCTGGGCGCGGCGCCGCAAAATGCGGATGACAGCGTGAACAACGCCAGCCCCACGAAATAGACGTTGCGCGCGCCAAGACGATCGCCTAGCGCGCCGCCCGTGAGAAGCAGGCTCGCGAACGTGAGCGTGTACGCGTTGACGACCCACTGAAGGCCCTCCGTATCAGTGGAAAGCGCGCTCGCGATGCTTTCCAGCGCGACGTTGACAATCGACGTATCCAAAATCACGACGATATAGCTGATGCTCGTCGCGGCAAGCACGCGGCGCTGAAGCGCCTGAAGATCGGACACGGCGACATTCCAGAGAAGACGGGAACACCAGTGTAGGTTCGCGATCACCATGAATGCTTCGATGCGTATCGAAGTATCCGGACGCGTGGCGGGACTATCATGGCGAGGTCATTTGGAGGGTTTTCATGTCTCGTTTTCCTGCGGTGTCATCGGCGGCGTTTCTCATTTCGGACCCGACTCGCGCCACCATGCTGATGTCTCTCGCCGATGGCCGTGCGCTCCCCGCCGGCGAACTTGCGCATGCGGCTGGCGTGACCGCGCAAACAGCCAGCTCGCATCTTGCGAAGCTGCTGGAGGGCGGTTTGTTGATGGTGGAAACGCAGGGGCGACATCGCTATTACCGGCTCGCCGGGTCACACGTTGCGCTGGCGCTCGAGAGTCTTGCTTCGATTTCGCCCGCGGGTGCGATACGCCGGATGTCACGAGACGACCATGCCAAACAAATGCAATTCGCCCGCTGCTGTTATGACCACCTTGCCGGCAGCCTCGGTGTGGCCGTGACACGCGCATTGCAGGAGCGCGCGCTGATCGTCGCGGCTGAAGACAAACAGTTTGAAGTGACGCCGGATGGCATCGAATGGTTCAGCGCCGTTGGGCTGGACGTGCTCGCGCTCAAGGCGACGCGGCGCGGTCTCGCGCGGCAATGTCTTGACTGGACGGAGCGCCGGCATCATCTCGCGGGGCCGCTTGGTGTTGCCTTGATGAGCCGGTTTTGTTCGATGGGATGGATGCGGCGCGTGAAGGCATCGCGCACCGTTCAGGTCACGCCCAAGGGCTGGGAAGGTCTCAAGGAGCGCTTGGGCGTGGACGAGCGATCAGTGCACACGGCCCTGTAATTACTACAACAGACTTAGTGCTTGAGTTGGTTCTTCGTCAGTGCGCCGGAATGCGGATCGACGTGGATGTCGTAGAACTGGCCTTGCTTGGTGGCTTCGCCTTCCCAGTGGCCATCGTCGGCTTCGAGGCGAACCGCGTCATAACCTAGCGCCTTGACCTTCGCGATGGCAGCATCTTTTGATATCCAGTCCGCGCCCGGCTGGTCGCGCGCAAGGGCTGCGCTGCTTGCTGCAAGCGCGAGGACGGTTGCGATCGCAATACCTGTTTTCTTCAACATTGGCTCTCCTTAACGAATCAAAGTGGTGACTTGTTAATCTAACATATCGCTTACGTGCAGACGTGTGGCCATTCTCGCGGCGTTCAGTCAACGCGTTGGCATAGGCATTGCAAGACTCGGTCTGTCGGACCAACGAGGTGCTTTCAAAGGAGTTCATCATGCCGGAGAAGAAAACCATCGAACGGGCGCACGCGGCGAAACGCGCTGGCAAGTCGTCGAGCACACAGGCTGGAGCGTTCGTGAAGGAGCAGATCGATCACGTGCGCGAGGGCAAGCATGGCGCGAAGTCAGCGAAGCAGGCCGTTGCGATTGGTTTGTCGGAGGCTCGCAGATCGGGCGTGAAGGCGAAAGCGCCAAAGAAGGGTACGGCGTCGGAAGCCACGCGCAAAAAAGCCGCGAAGGATACGCAAGCGGGTCAGCACAAGACCGAGCGAAACACGAGCACGAAGTCGAAGGCGAAACGCTCGGCCACGTCCACGCGCGTGCTCAAGCGCGAAGGTACGAAGGCCGCTTCCCACACTGCGCTGTCCCGGCAGACGCATGCAAGCGCGAGCCGGCGCTCGGCGGCTGATCGGTCGGCATCGGCGAAAAAGGGCTGGGCTACGCGGCGCAAAGCAGCTTCATCGAAGGCGGGCGCGACAAGGCACGCGCGTTGAGGAGCATGCTTTAGATGCGGAAAAGGCCGTTCTGGCCAACACCGGAACGGCCTTCGTGCTGTTGCGCCAGCCGCGTTACTTCACCGTTTCGAGCACCTTGCGAACCGTGCTGAAGATCTGGTCGATCTGATTGTCCTCAATAATCAGCGGCGGCGAGAACGCGAGAATATCGCCGGTGTAACGCACCAGGACCCCCGCTTCGAAGCACTTCACGAATGCTTCATACGCACGCGCGCCCGGTGCGCCATCGCGTGGTTCCAACTCGATACCGGCGACCAGGCCGAGATTGCGGACGTCCTTCACATGCGGTGCATCGCGTAACCCATGGGCCGCGGCTTCGAACTTCCCGGCCTTCGATGCCGCGCGCTCGAACAACTGATCGCGTGCATACAGGTCGAGCGTGGCGATGGCAGCGGCGGCCGCCATCGGGTGCGCGGAATATGTGTAACCGTGGAACAACTCGATGCCGTTCACTGCGCCCGCATTGACGACGGTGTCGTGGACATTGCGATGTGCAGCGACCGCGCCCATCGGGATGCTGGCGTTATTGATGGCTTTGGCGAGCGTCATCAAGTCTGGCGTCACGCCGAAAAATTCAGCGGCCGTTGCCTTGCCAAGACGGCCGAAGCCCGTGATGACTTCATCGAATATCAGCAGGATGCCGTGCTTCGTGCAGATCTCGCGCAGCTTCTGCAGGTAGCCTTGCGGCGGCACGAGCACGCCGGTCGATCCCGCGAGCGGTTCCACGATTACTGCTGCGATCGTCGATGCATCGTGCAGTGCAACGATACGTTCGAGTTCATCGGCGAGATGCGCGCCCCACGCCGGCTGGCCCTTCGAAAACGCGTTGTGATCGGGTGCGTGCGTGTGCGGCAGATGATCGACGCCCGGCAGCAACGCGCCAGAAAACGTCTTGCGATTCGGCCCGATCCCGCCTACGGAAATTCCGCCGAAACCCACGCCGTGATAACCGCGCTCGCGGCCAATCAGCTTCGTACGCTGGCCTTCACCGCGCGCACGATGATAGGCGAGGGCGATTTTCAGCGCGGTATCGACGGATTCGGAACCCGAGTTCGTGAAGAAAATGCGGTCGAGGCCTTCGGGCATGATCGCCGCGACTTTCGTAGCCGCTTCGAACGCGAGCGGATGGCCCATCTGGAACGTCGGCGCGAAGTCGAGCGTGGCAGCCTGATGCTGGATCGCGGCGACGATTTCGTCGCGGCAATGGCCCGCGTTCACGCACCAGAGGCCGGCGCACCCGTCGAGGATTTCGCGACCATCGGTTGCTTTGTAGTACATGCCCTTCGCGCCTTCGATCAGGCGCGGCGCGGCTTTGAATTGCCGGTTGGCGGTAAAAGGCATCCAGAACGACGAAAGGTCGTCGATGACGGGGCGCGAAGTCATGTGAAATCTCCTGTTAGAACACGCAATGTATTCCTCGATAAAAACCCGCGGCATAGACAGTTGTCCTGTCGCGTGAAGAACTGTGCTGGCAGAATGACAAAAACTGTATCGGTCGAGCGTCGGCGCATGCGGCAGACTGCTCTGGACGCGCACTTATCTGATCATCCTCTTTTCCGCGACTCATGATCGAACTTCAACTGGACCGTGGCCGGACGCAGGCGACGCTCGTCGAGCAGCTTGTGACTGCGTTTTCAGGCGCGATCGAGCAGCAGACGCTGCGCGCCGGCGCGCTGCTGCCATCGGTGCGGCAACTTGCACAGACCGAACGCCTCAGCACGTTCACGGTAACCGAGGCATATGGACGGCTTGTGTCGATGGGGCTCGTGGTCGCGCGGCGCGGCTCGGGTTATAGGGTGGCGGCGCGCACGGCGGCCGCGCCCCGGCGCAGCGTGGCGTGGCAACCGCCGAGTCTCACCGCGACGTGGTTGTTATCGGACGTATTCGCGGACCATTCCGTGCCGATCAAGGCCGGCTGCGGCTGGCTTCCGAACGAGTGGGTCAACGAAAGCGGCCTGCATCACGCGCTGCGATCGGTGAGCCGCGTGCCCGCCGCGCGCATGGCGGACTACGGGCATCCGTATGGTTTTGCGCCGTTGCGCGAACGCATCGCCGAGCAGCTTGATCGGCATGGCTTGCCCGCGGACCCCGCCGCGAATGTGCTGCTGACCGCGGGCGCCACGCAGGCGCTCGATCTGATCGTACGCACGCTTTTGCGCCCCGGAGATAAGGTCGTGGTGGAGGATCCGGGGTACTGCAATCTGTTGCAGATCCTGCGGCTCTCCGGACTGACTGTGCTGGGCGTGCCGCGCACGCCGGCGGGGATCGATACCGACGTGCTCGAGCAGCTCGTGCTCGAACACAAGCCCAAGGCGATTTTCGTCAACACGACGCTGCAGAATCCGACCGGCGCAACCTTCGGCATGGCGGCGGCTTTTCGTCTGCTGCAGATTGCCGAGCGTCACGGCCTGTGGGTCGTGGAAGACGATGTTAGCCGCGAACTCGCGCCCGCAGGCGCACCGCTTCTGGCCGCGATGGAAGGGCTGAACCGCGTGCTTTATGTTGGCGGCTTTTCGAAGACGATCACACCGGGCTTGCGCTGCGGTTACGTGGTCGCCGAGCGTGATGTGCTGCGCGAACTGGCACGCACGAAGATGGCGGTCGGGCTGACTTCGTCGGCGGCGACGGAGCGGATCGTCGAAAAGGTGCTGACGGAAGGGCGTTACACGCGGCACGTGGAAGCGGTGACCGAGAAGTTGAAGGACGCGCATTTATGCGTGGAGGAGCGCATGGATGCGCTCGGGCTGGAGGTGTTTTGCAAGCCACGCGCTGGGCTTTTCCTGTGGGCGCGCCTGCCGGTCGAACCGGCGCTGGCGAACGATCTGGCGACGAAGGCGCTGGAAGACGGCATCTGGCTGGCTCCTGGCTCTTACTTCCGTCCCGGCGATGCCGCGAGCAACTGGTTTCGATTCAATGTGCCATATTCGACGGACGACTTATTGTGGGGGTTCATAGAAAAGTGGCTGGAGAAGTCGCTTTGACGTCCCTGCTTCGCCAGACGTAAAAAAGCGCGGGCATGCCCGCGCTTTTTTGTTCCCGAAGGTGCCGCTGCATTCAGCAGCACCGGGGTTTCATCGCCTGAAGACGCCGAGCAGCAACGTTGCCAGGAAGATCACGATAAAGATGAAGAACAGGATCTTCGCGATCTCGGTTGCGCCACTCGCGATACCGCCGAAGCCGAAAAACGCCGCGATGATCGCGATGATGAAAAAGATGACAGCGTATCGAAGCATGAAGCCCTCCAAAGGGTCGATTTATCGGATTGATTTGCGTGCTGGCTTGACGCCCGGCCGCTTTGATTGCTTGAAATGCCGCTGTGTCCTGCAGCGCCGATGGTAGAGCAACCCTCGTGCCCAAAAAGAGCTCCAAACCAGAAAAAGGGCGCGATAGATTAAAAACTACAAAAAAGCCGCACTGCATTGCGCAAGTGCGGCGGATGCTGTGCGCCGGTCAAGGCGCGAAAAGTGGGAGAGAGAAGTTATCGGCGGGGCGTGCCGGTGTCGGGTTCGTCGTCGAGATCGTCTTCGTCGGCGTTGTTTAGCGCGTCCGGCAGGTTGTTCTCGAGTTCATCGCGTTCAATCTGATCGGCGAGGTCGAGGGACTTGCGTGTTGCGGGACCGGACGGGCGGTTAGCTCCAGACATGGCGACTCCTTGGGAGATTTCAAAGCCGCGCCAACAGGGCGCGAGTTGATCGGGAAGCAAGCTTCGTACATGCCTGTCGATCCCCCAGTACGGCGGAATGTGCGCAGTTCTTGCCGCTCTGAACGGCTAAAGTTGCAATGAGGCTGCATATTTTGCGCGGCGGCAGGCAGGTTCAGTATGCGCCGCCTGAGACAAAATAGGCTGGATTCGAATGATCGAAAGCTTAAATACGAACCCGCAGTTGCAACGTATGGATCACTGATTACACGTCCCACGCGAACGTGCGCTACGCAAACGCGCGTTCAACAATGGGATAAAGCGACAGCACGAGCAGGGCGGCCATTGTCCAATTGAAGACGCGCAACCAGCGTGGGTTCGTGAGCAGAGTGCGCATTGACGTGCCGAAGGCCGCCCACAAGATGATGCAAGGCATCCCGACCACAATAAACACAATCGCCATGAGCACGGCGTTCATCGAAATGCTGGAATGCAGATGGATGGTGGTGGCGGCAGTCAGGACCATCATCCACGCCTTGGGATTGATCCACTGGAACGCGGCGGCTTCGATAAAGCGCATTGGGCGGCGCTCGCCGTCGCGCACCTGCACGGCGGATGACGTCGCGATCTTCCACGCCAGATACAACAAATACGCCACGCTGAGCGCTTCCAGCAACGTGTAAGCCCATGTGAAATGCGCAAATGCCTGCGCCACACCGAGTCCCGCCAGAATCATCAGGATGGCTACGCCCACGCTGATGCCGAGCACGTGGGGCATGGTCCGGCGCAGCCCGAAGTTGACGCCTGACGCAAGCAGCATGGTGTTGTTCGGCCCAGGCGTGATGGACGTCACGAGCGCAAACAGCAGGGCGGCGGGCAGCGCGGTCATCAAAGCGGCGTCGAGTTGCATGGTCTTTCCTGGTCGGGCAAATTCGAGATCGATCGAACCAGTTTATGAGAAAGGATCGGTACAGTACCGGTACACATTCGCGGATCGTTTCCTATACGGTGTTTCAATGCGCCGCGCATGTTTTTGCCGCACTGCAGTGCCGGGCACGCTGCTTGCAAAAATCTTTCGATGAGCCTCGACCCTGTTTCCAGCGTTTCACCCGCGTTTTTTCAGCCCGGCCGCAATTGCGACAGCGTCCGCCACGCCGATCGATTCAGCTTGCTGGTCGATGGCTCGGACTATTTCCGCGTGCTGCGCGAGGCGATTACGCGCGCGCAGCGGACCGTTTTTATCCTGGGCTGGGATATCGACAGCCGCATGAAACTGACGCCCGAAGGCAACGACGACGGTTACGCCGATGCCCTCGGTGATTTCCTGCACGACGTCGCGGCGACGCACAAACGGCTGCGCATTTACATCCTCGCGTGGGATTTCGCCATGCTCTACGCGTTCGAGCGCGAGTGGCTGCCGGTCTACAAAATGGGCTGGCGCTCGCATCGGCGAGTCGCGTTTCAGATGGACGGCAAGCATCCGATGGGCGGATCGCATCATCAGAAAGTCGTGGTGATCGACGACAAACTGGCGTTTGTTGGCGGCCTGGATCTCACGCGTTCGCGATGGGACACGCCCCGTCATGACGCCGATGATCCGTTGCGCCGCGACGCGAACGGCGAGCCGTATCAACCGTTTCACGACGTTCACACGATGTTCGACGGGGACGCCGCGCGCGCGATGGGACTTCTCGCGCGCGAGCGCTGGCAGCGCGCCTGCGGCCGGCGTTTTGCAATCCGCTCGCATCGGGCGGTATCGGATAACGATCCGTGGCCGCCGTCGCGCGCGGTGGATCTGGAGAACGTCGATCTCGCGATTTCGCTGACCGAGCCCGCGTTCGCCGGCCGGCCCGCCGTGCAGCAGATCCGCCAGCAATATCTCGATGCCATCGGCCGCGCGCATCGCAGCATCTATATAGAAAACCAGTATTTCACGGCGGGTTCCATCGGCGGAGCGCTCAAGGAAATGCTCGAAAAGCCCGACGGTCCCGATATCACCATCGTCGCGCCGCGCATGCAGAGCGGCTGGCTGCAGGAAATGACGATGGGCGTGTTGCGCGCGCGGCTGCACCGGATGCTGAAGGATGCGGATGCACACGACCGGTATCGCTTGATGTCGCCGAGCGTGCCGGGGCTGGATACGGGCTGCGTAAACGTGCACAGCAAGCTGATGATCGTCGACGACGACTTGCTGCTGGTTGGATCGGCGAATCTCAACAACCGCTCGATGGTGCTCGACACCGAATGCAACATCGCTATCGACGCCAAAGGGGACCCGCGCATACAGGCTGCGCTCGCCCGCATGCGCGATTCGCTGCTTGCCGAACATCTCGGTTGCGAAACCGATGAATTCGCAGGCGAACTCGACGCGCGCCACAGCATGAACGACGCAATCGCGGCGTTGATGAGAGACGCCGCCGAAAACAGAACATTGGAGCGTTTGAATCCGACGGTCACGCCGGATGTCGACCGGCTGGTGCCGCCCGAAGCGTTGATCGATCCGGAAAAACCAGTTGAGGCCGAGCAGCTCGTCGGACAATTCGTGCCCGTGGAAAAGCCGCATCGGCTGATTGGAAGGTTTGCGTTGCTCGGTGTTCTGGCGTTGCTGATCGTGGGGTTCGCTGCGGCCTGGCACTGGACGCCGCTCGGCGACTATCTCAACCTCGCGGCGCTCGCGCGTCAGACACGCCGTATCGATACGTTGCCGCTTGCGCCGTTGTGGATTCTGCTTGCGTATGTGCTTGCCGCGGTTGTGTCGATACCGGTCACGCTTTTGATCGCAACCACGGGCCTCGTTTTTGGCGCGGCGTGGGGCAGCTTTTATGCGCTGGTGGGCACGCTTGCCGCGGCCGCCGTCACGTATCTGCTCGGCGAATGGCTTGGCCGCGACGTGGTGCGTCGGGTGGCCGGCGCGCGCGTGAACAAGCTCAGCGAACGTGTCGCGAAGCGCGGGCTGGTCGCGGTCGTCATCCTGCGCATCTTGCCCGTTGCGCCTTTTACCATCGTGAATCTGGTTGCAGGCGCATCCATGATCGGCTTGCGCGACTTCATGCTGGGCACCTTGATTGGCATGGGGCCGGGCATCTTGTTGACGGTCGCCTTCGCGCATCAGTTGGTGGCGTCGCTGCGGCATCCGACGGCGGCGTCCTTTGGCGTGCTGATCGGTATTGGCGTCACCTTGGTGGCGATATCGGTGGTACTGCAGCGGTTTCTCGGCCGCAAGGAACGCGCGGAGGAAGGCGAGCGGCAGCGCAAACGCGAGGTGCAACCGCCGCATGAACGTATTGTCGATGTTGAAGTTAAAGCGCCAAAAGAAGCGCAACGCGAGGTCAGTCAATGACGTCGATGCATGAGGTTCGGATCGAGCCGCCTTCGCTGACATCGCTCTCTTCGCGCGGTCTGCGCATCGCCACTTATAACGTACATGGCGCGGTCGGCGTGGACGGCAAGCTCGCGCCGGAACGGATCGCGGCCGTCCTCGCCGAAATCGATGCCGATATCTTCGCGCTCCAGGAGGTGCCCTTGGGCGGCAGCGGCGCACCCGATGTGCTCGCGCTTCTGCAGCGTCTGACCGGCCTTTACGCAGTAGAAGGTCCCACACTCGATACCCCCGCGCGGCGCTACGGCAACGCCGTGCTAACACGCTTTCCGGTACGCGCCGTGCGCACGCTCGACCTTTCGTTCAAGAGCCGCGAACCACGCGGCGCGCTGGATGCAGATATTGATTGCGGCGGGGAGACGTGGCGCGTCGTGGCGACGCATCTCGGGCTGGCATCGAGTGAAAGACGCGCGCAAGTGGAGCAGGTTCTACAACGTTTCGATACGCCCGAGTTGCCCGTCATTCTTCTAGGCGATCTCAACGAGTGGTTTATTTATGGGCGCACGCTGCGTCGTCTGGTTTCACATTTTTATCGCGCGAGTTCGCCGAAGACTTTCCCCACACGGTATCCGCTGTTCGCGCTGGATCGAATCTGGGTTCATCCGGGCGAGCGTCTCGTGAAGGTCGAAGTCCATAAAAGCGCGCTGGCTCGCATCGCGTCGGATCACTATCCGCTGATCGCGCATTTGTCGGCACTTTGATGCATCGGGCAGGTCTGCTTACTATCTGTAATGTCAACGCATGCGGCATCGAGTGCCGTAGGTGCACTGTCGAGGCATGCGGTTTGCTGAAGCACTCCGCTTGCGCTGAATCGCCTGACTGAGGACTCGTTCAGCGCCCAGAACCCATTCCGTCGACCTCTTGCCTGGCGTCAGGAACTCCTCCTGCGCGTTCCGGGTTTGAACGAGTGAGAGAAGCCTGATGCCTGATCAAGACGAAAAACCCGATCACGACGCCGAACAGTCCGGCGATAAAAAAGAAGATTCGAAGAACGACGCCGGCGACGACAAAGACAAATCCGGCGGCGACGAAAAGCAGGGCGACGACAAAGACAAAAAAGACGGGAAGAAAAAGGGCCCCGGAAAAAAGCCCCTCATCATTCTCGCGGTCATTGTTATTCTCATCATCATCGCGGGCCTGATCTGGTGGTTCGCGACCCGCAACCAAGTCAGCACGGACGACGCTTATACAGACGGCGATGCGGTCACCATTGCGCCGAAGGTATCGGGTTATGTCGTGGTCATGAACTTGGGTGACAACAAGTTCGTCCATAAGAACGACCTTCTGATCAAGATCGATCCTCGCGACTATCAGGCGCAACTCGATCAGGCCAATGCGCAGCTCGGCCTCGCGAAGGCTCAGCTCAACGCGGCGCAAGTGCAACTGGCAATAGCGCGAGTGCAGTATCCGGCGCAATTGACACAGGCCAAAGCGCAGGAGCAGTCAGCGCAGGCCAACTTGACGCAAAGCCGCGCGGCATACGAGCGCCAGCGTTCAGTGGATGTGCGCGCAACCTCGCAGCAAAACATCGATACCGCCACCGCGCAGCAACAAAGTGCAGCCGCCAACGTGGCGCAAGCCCGCGCGCAGGTCAAGACCGCGAGCCTCGTGCCGCAGCAGATCAGCCAGGCGCAGGCGGCGGTCGATGAACGCCGCGAACAGGTCCATCAAGCGGAAGCGCAGGTTGAAGCTGCCGCGCTCAATCTCTCGTACACGGAGTTGCGCGCGCCGGCCGATGGCTGGGTCACAAAGCGCAATGTGCAATACGGGACCTTCCTGCAGGCGGGCACGTCGATCTTTTCGCTCGTGACCACGACTGTCTGGATCACCGCGAACTTCAAGGAATCGCAACTCGAGCGTATGCGTCCCGGCGACGCCGTTGACGTTGCCGTCGATGCCTATCCCGACCTGAAACTGCACGGTCATGTGGACAGCATCCAGCTTGGCAGCGGCTCGCGTTTCTCGGCATTTCCCGCCGAAAATGCGACGGGTAATTTCGTGAAGATCGTGCAGCGCGTGCCAGTGAAAATCGTGATCGATAACGGCATGCAACCCGACTTGCCGCTGCCGCTCGGTCTTTCCGTCGTGCCGAAGGTGATGCTGAAATGAGCGAGCGCTCCGACTGGAAGCCGAAGTCCAACCCGTGGCTGATTGCGGTTGTCGTCACGCTCGCGGCGTTCATGGAAGTGCTTGATACCACCATTGTCAACGTCGCGCTGCCGCACATTTCAGGCGCCATGTCCGCTAGCTACGACGAAGCAACGTGGACGCTGACCGCGTATCTGGTGGCAAACGGGATCGTGTTGCCGATCTCCGCGTTCTTCTCGAAACTGCTGGGACGCAAGCGCTATTTCCTGATTTGCATAGGAGCGTTCACGGTGTGCTCGCTGCTGTGTGGCCTCGCCACCGACCTGTGGCAACTGATCGTTTTCCGGATACTCCAGGGTTTCTTCGGCGGCGGATTGCAGCCTAACCAGCAGTCCATCATCCTGGACACGTTTCCACCGGAACAACGCGGCCGCGCGTTTTCCATATCCGCCGTGGCGATCGTCGTCGCGCCTGTGGTCGGGCCGACGCTCGGCGGCTGGATCACCGACAACCTCACGTGGCGCTGGGTATTTCTGATCAACGTGCCCATCGGCGTGATCACGACCATTGCAGTGATGCAGTTCGTGGAAGACCCGCCGTGGGAGAAGAAAAAAGACCGCAAGGAACTCGGGCTGGATTACATCGGCATTGGCCTGATTGCGCTGGGCCTGGGGTGCCTGCAAGTGTTCCTCGATCGCGGCGAAGACGACGACTGGTTCAAGTCCGGCTTCATCACCACGTTTGCGATTCTTTCGTTGATCGGCATTGTGGGCGCGATCTTCTGGCTGCTATACGCGAAGAAACCGGTCGTCGATTTGCGCGTGCTGAAAGACAAGAATTTCGCGTTGAGTTCCATTTGCATGGTCGGCTTCGCCAGCATTCTCTATGGCAGCGCAGTGCTCGTTCCACAGCTCGCGCAGCAGCAACTCGGGTACACCGCGACGCTCGCGGGTCTCGTGTTGTCGCCTGGAGCGATGATGATCGTCGCCATCATTCCGATCGTGAGCAAGCTGATGCCGATCATTCAAACGCGCTTCCTGGTTGCGTTCGGCTTCTTCCTGATGGCGTGCGCGTTGTTCTTCACGCATCACCTCGTGCCGAACATCGACTTCAAGACGCTGACCATCATGCGAAGTTCGCAGTCCATCGCCATTGCGTTCCTGTTCGTGCCAATAACCACGCTCGCTTACCTGACGCTCAAGCCATCGGAGAATGCGGACGCGTCCGCGCTCTTCACGATGTTCCGCAACGTCGCGGGGTCCATCGGCATTTCGCTTTCCACCGCGATGATCGTCGAGCGCACGCAGGCGAACATGGCCCACATGTCCGTGCATATGACGACGCTCAATCCCAACTACAACGATTCGATCCAACGCCTGACGCGCACATTGATGGACACGGGGCAGACCATGCAGCAGGCCATGACGACAGCGACGGGACTCATGTACAAGCAGTTCATATCGCAGTCCACGATTCTGGCTTACCTCGATGTATTCGGCGCCGTCGCCATCTTCGCGTTGTGCTTCGTCCCGGTGACATTTCTTTTTTCACCAGTTAAAGCGTCGGGCGGCGGAGGAGGACACTGAGATGAGCAAACGCCGGACTTCCTTGTCGCTTGCAGTTCTTGCGTTGCTCGCGAGCGCATGCTCGGTCGGCCCGAACTTTACGCAGCCCGACGCGAAAGCCCCTGAAACCTGGCGCGATCTACAGCGCGTGCAGAACCCGCCCGACGACATGCGCATCCCTCATGCGGGCGTGCCGACGATCATCGATACAAACGCGAATCCCGATCCGCGCTGGTGGCGCGCGTTCAACGACGCCACGCTCGACTCGCTGATCGATCGCGCGGCGGCGGGGAACCTTGATTTGCAGAGTGCGGTGCTGCGGATCGCGGGGGCGCGTGAGCAAGCGGTGGCGGCCGGCGCGCAGGGCCTGCCGCAGGTCAGTGCAAACGCAAGCTACATGCGCGAGCAACTTGGGCTCAAGGGAATACTCGAATCGCAGGGGGCGCTCGACCAGGTCAACGCGCTCGGGGCGAATGCGCCGCGCGTGCGCAGCGCGATAGATTCGGCGACCGGGCCGGTCAATCTCTTCCAGGATGGCTTCGATGCATCGTGGGAACTCGATCTGTTCGGCCGCGTGCGCCGCTCTGTGGAATCGGCGAACGCGCAGACGCAATCGGCTATTGAAAATCGTAACGATGCCCTTGTCTCGCTCGAAGCCGAAGTCGCGCAGACGTATTCGCAATTGCGCGGGGCGCAGTTGCTCAAGCAGATCACGCTTGCCGAAATCGATTCGGAGCAACAGATTCTCGATCTGACGCGGGAGCAGGCACGTGTCGGCCTGACGAGTCAAAGCGACGTGCAGAGCGCGACGGCGCAGGTCGGATCGCTCCAGGCGCAGCTTCCTCAATTCGATGCACAGATTGCGCAGGCCATGAACGGCCTTGCCGTGCTGACGGGCAACGCGCCGGGCACGCTCGACGCCGAACTCGAAACGCCCGGCGCCGTACCGCCGGCGCCGCCGAGCGTGCCGATCGGTTTGCCGTCCACTTTGGCGCGGCGGCGTCCGGACATTCGCCGCGCGGAAAGCGACCTGCACTTGGCCACGGCCGAAGTTGGCGTGGCGGTCGCGCAGATGTACCCGGATATATCGTTGACGGGAAGCGTCGGGACGCGTGCCACGCGGGCCCGGTATCTCGCGCATTGGTCGAGCCTTTTCTATTCGGTAGGCCCAAGCATTTCATTGCCGATCTTCGAAGGCGGCGCATTGCGGGCCAATGTGCGAATTGCGAAATCGCAGGCGGCGGAGTCGGCGTTGCAGTACCGCTCGACGGTGCTGAAGGCGCTGCAGGACGTGGACAACGCGCTGGTGTCGTACCGGACGGATCAGGACCGGCGCGAGGCCCTGACGCGAACCGTGGAGGCAAACCGCATCAACCTGCAGCTCGCCACCGATAGCTACAGGAAAGGGCTCGTGACGTTCATCACGGTTCTCGATGCCGAACGGCAACTCGCTTCCACGCGTCAACAGCTCGCGCAATCGACGGTCAGCGTGACGACCGATCTGATCGCGGTGTATAAGGCGCTCGGCGGGGGATGGGAGCAGGACGGAACGAGTTGACGCAAAATTTACTTGCGTCAGGCGGCGCGCTGGGTTCTGCTCTTGATCCTCTGCGTGCCCGCCCAAGTTTCCATCCATGAAGACCTTTCTGCTTTATATAGTCACCGCCATCGCCGAGATCGTGGGCTGTTATCTTCCATATCGATGGTTGAAGGAGGACGGCTCGCCGTGGCTTCTCGTGCCGGGCGCGTTGTCGCTGGCGCTGTTCGCATGGCTGCTTACGCTGCATGCAAGCGCCGCCGGACGCGTCTATGCGGCGTATGGCGGCGTGTATATCGCGGTTGCGATCATGTGGTTGTGGGCCGTCGAGCGGATTCGCCCGTCGAGCTGGGATTGGGCTGGAATGGCGATCGCGCTGGTCGGCATGAGCGTGATCGCGTTCCAGCCGCGTGGTTGAAGTCTTATGCTTCCAGTGCCAGCAGCGCGAACGTGGCAAGCCAGTGTTCGCCCATGTAGTCCCCCGCCACGTGTGCCAGTCCGGCCGCGAGGTGATCGTGAGCCGTGGCTTCGAGCACGCTGATGCGGGCATCGCCGGGTTTCAGTGAACGTGCGAGCGAACGCTGGCACCATGCGCGGCTCAGGTTCAAGCCGTCGAGGTGCGCGAGCTTGCCATCGGTCCTGTCCGTGACTGTTGCGGGGGTGAAGAGCGTCGCCGGTTCGCGCGTTGCAAGCTGCGGCAGGAATCGGTCGAACCATCCTTCAAACTCGGCTGCGGGTAGCACGCGCCGCATCAACTCGGCTTCCATCAATGATGAAGACAGAAACTCGTCGCCAGCCGGTTCCCATGCCTGACATGCGGCATCGTTGAGATACCAGCGGCGGGCGGTATCGATGATCAATGTTTCAAACGCCGCATTGCCAACTTCGCGCGCGTAACCCGCCGACAGCGTCAGCGCGAACGCTGTGTTGAAGTGCGTGCCGACGCGCAGCGGATACGTGGACTTCGGCAGGAACTCCGTGAAGCGATCCACGAAGGCCGAAGCGAGCGGCCTGAGCGTGCCGGCCCAGCGCTGGCCGTCCGGAGTTTTCATCGATTCAAGCTGACCGGCGAGCGCAAGCAGCCAAGCCCAGCCATAGGGCCGCTCAAATCCCCGCGCTTCTGGACGCTCCAGATATGCAACTTCGGCTGCGACGTTGGCCGCCGTGAAATGTTCATCGATCAATGCGCGGATTTGCGGTGCTTCCGGCAAATCAGGAAACCGGGCAAGCAGCCGCGCGATCAGCCAGTATCCGTGAACGCAGGAGTGCCAGTCGAAGCTGCCATAAAAGATGGGATGAAGCGCACGCGGACCTTTTACATCGGCGGCGCTGCCCATCACATGTTCGAGCTTGTTCGGATATTCGCGCGTCAGGTGGCCAAGGGCCAGCGTAGCGAATTTCGATGCCAGGGCGGCGTCGAGCGTCAGGTTCGATGACTGCGGGTTCATTGCGGTTTCTCCAGGAAAATCGGGCGTCCGCAATTATGGCAATAGTTGGGCTTGCCGTTGGTCCCGTTTCCGTCCCGCCTGTTTCACTCGATCAGGGTAATCACCAAGCGCTTGCATGGCGCTCGTTTGTAAGGATTATTCGGTCGCAGCGCGTGCTCGGTCAAGTAGCCGCGAACCGTTGATACGCGTGAAATGCCTGCTGGCAAAGGACGGTGGCTTAACCTCTCCTGACGCCAATCTTTCTTCCGGAATCGCATCGTAAGCATATATGCGGGTGACTGTCATCATGCGCCAAGCCATGCCGCGTCGTATAAACTTGCGCCCGAACGCTTCTTTGTTACGCAAAGCGTCATTTTCTGCGCCGGCATCCGACCGGTTCTAGAGCGGCCACGAGCCGCCGTTTTCCGCTGTTTTCATTACGCGACAGGAGTCCAACCAGCATGGCCGAACTAGCCCTCTCCAAATCAGCAGATACCCGGCGTCGCGTTCTTGCGATCGTGGGTGCGTCGTCGGGGAACCTTGTCGAGTGGTTCGACTTTTATATCTACTCGTTCCTCGCGCTGTATTTTGCGCCGGCGTTCTTCCCGAGCGGCAATCCGACCACGCAGTTGCTCAACACCGCGGGCGTCTTTGCGGCGGGCTTTTTGATGCGGCCTATCGGCGGCTGGATGTTCGGCCGTATCGCCGATAAACACGGCCGCCGCACCTCCATGATGATCTCCGTGCTGATGATGTGCGCGGGATCGCTTGTCATCTGTTTCCTGCCGACGTATTCGAGCATTGGTGCATGGGCGCCGTTTTTCCTGCTGATTGCGCGGCTGTTCCAGGGTTTGTCGGTGGGTGGCGAATACGGCACGAGCGCCACATATATGAGCGAAGTGGCGCTGCAAGGGCGGCGCGGGTTTTTTGCATCGTTCCAGTACGTGACGCTGATCGGCGGCCAGCTTGCCGCGCTGCTGGTGCTGGTCGTGCTGCAACAAGTGTTGAGCACGGAAGAGCTCAAGGCGTGGGGATGGCGCATTCCGTTTGGCATCGGCGCGATGGCGGCGCTGGTTTCGCTTTATCTGCGCAAATCACTCGATGAAACCACGACCGCCGAAACCCGCAAGCTGAAGGAAGCCGGCACACTGCGCGGCCTCATGCAGCACAAGACCGCGTTCCTGACGGTGCTGGGTTTCACGGCCGGCGGCTCGCTGATTTTCTACACGTTCACGACCTACATGCAGAAGTATCTGGTGAACACGGCCGGCATGCACGCGAAAACGGCGAGCAACATCATGACCGCGGCGCTCTTCGTGTACATGATCATGCAACCGGCGTTCGGCGCATTGTCAGACCGGATCGGACGGCGTACGTCGATGATCTGGTTCGGCGCGCTCGCGACCATCTGCACGGTGCCTATCCTCCATGCGCTGAAGGACGTCACGAGCCCCATCGTGGCCTTTGTGCTGGTCGTGATCGCGCTGGCTATCGTGAGTCTATATACGTCGATCAGCGGGTTGATCAAGGCCGAAATGTTCCCCGCCGAAGTGCGCGCGCTGGGCGTGGGTTTGTCGTATGCGGTGGCGAACGCCGTGTTTGGCGGCTCGGCCGAGTACGTGGCGCTGTTCCTCAAATCGATTGGCAGCGAGTCGACGTTCTATTGGTACGTGACGGCGCTCTGCGCGATTGCGGGCATTGTCTCGTACCGGATGCGCGATTCGTCGAAGGAAGGTTATTTGCGCGACGTACCGTGATGAACGTGTAAAGCAAACAGGACCTTCGGGTCCTGTTTTTATTTGCCCGGCATTGCTTCGAGCGCCGCGACGGTCGTGCGAAGTCCATCGAATATGCGGTCCGAGACTTTCGCCGGAAAGCCGTCGGGCAACTGCGCCGCGACTTGCTCGATCACCCCGGGTGTCTCTTCAATTAAACGCTGGATGATCGGTTCGGCAGTGTTGCCGTACGAGCACCTCGGCGCCATGGCGTTGAAGTGGCGGCGCTGGATATCGCGAAACGCATAATGACGATGCTTGCCGCTAATGGCCATCGCCAGCTTTGCCTTGAACCACGACCACTGGCTCGCGCCTTTGCCTTCCACGGGCCATATCGACATGACGTCGTAGAGCGGCGTCATCTTGAACGCCCCGCGCGGCAGGATGCGGATGCTGAAATTTTTCGCGTGACCGTCGGGCGCGGCAAGCAGCCAGAAAAGAATCTGCGCGGTCAGCAAGGTTTCGACGTCGTCGCGTGCCTCATTGGATTGCTGCAGCACGCGGGCCAGATCGATCACGCCGGGTCCGCCTTCGTTTTCGTATTTCTTGTGCGATGGCAGCCCCATCACCTGGCAGAAATCTTCTTGAGGCAAACGCAGCAGCCACTTGCCGCTCGAGTGCAACTGGCGATCAAAGCGCTTCACACTCAGCACGCGTTGCTTGCCAAACGTCTCGATACTCGTCTCGGCAACCGGCAAACCGTAGGCCCGCAACAGATGCATGCACAGCCATTCGTTCTCCACCGATGCAGTCAGGTCAGCCCGCCGGTTGCCGACGAGGCCGAGCGGAAGCTTCAGGATGTGCGTGGTCGGCGTCGCGCCGTGAGGTTTCATCCACTGGCCGTCGTGCCAGAGCAGCGCGGTTTTTTCCTGCGCGCCGGCGAGCGAGATCCGGAAATCGTCTTCGTCGTCCTGAGCGCCGAAGGCAAAACTCCCGGCCGTCTGGGTCAGCAGCGCTTCGATGTCCCGCTCGCTCAGCGGCGTACCATCGATTTGATGCACACCCGCCGGCTCTTCGTCGATACCCAGAAGCTGGACCGCACCCACGCAGTCGCGCCCGATTGCCTGCAGCAGGTCGAAGGTGTCGAGTGTCTCCGTCCTGAACCGCCGGCCTATGCGCTGGCGAATCGCTTCGCTGTCCGGCAGGAGGTTGTCGAAATAGTTCAGCACGCGCTCGCCTTTGAGCGGGGCGTTATCGAGCGGAATGGGCAGTGAAAGCGACAACGGCCGCCCGATGTCGGAGGCTGCCCACGCCGCGTCATACTCGAATTCCATTGGCCCGCGGTTGGGAATTCGCCAGACGCCCATGCGCACGCCGTTGGCCCATACGGACAACGCACGGGAATGTGACTTGCGCCCGGTCATTACCATTCCGGTGCGGATGCAGGAGGGGTTTCAGTAGAGGCGTCCCGGTTCCCGGCTTGCAGTTGCAGACCGTACGCGCCGAAAAGCGCCAGCAACTGGTTGAGCGTCAGGGTGCCGGAGTCGGCTTCGAGCGTCGAGATGCGGCTCTGGCTTACACCAATACGGATGGCGGCTTCGGCCTGCGTGAGGCCTGCACGCCGCCGCCCGGCTGCGAGGATTTCGCCCATCTGATGGGGTGTGGCGATAGTCTGCTGCATGGCGATTTATCTGTGATGCGAATAAATGTACATTATTCGTGTAGCAGATATTTGTCAAATATGCGTGTGGCGAATAAATGAATTTATCTGCCACACAGATAATTGCCATTTATGCGTGTGGCAGATATCGGCTGAACAGGCGTGTACCGAGCGGGTTGTTGAAAGCAAAACTCGTCAGACTGACCGAATTAGGCCAAACCTGCGGGTTTTCACGCTTCTTCAGACAAAACGCACATTATCGAGATGACGGTAAGATGCGGTCAGATGCCCACAGGCGACGCCATTGATCATGTTTCGGCGCGTCGCCGCAACGACGGGCTCGCCAGGACCCGAGCGTCGAGCGCATGTGCCCCGCTGCGCAACGCTTGCGAGTCCGTCTGCTTGGAGACTAGCCCATGGAAGATTTCGATGAAACGTTGTACGTCGTGTGGCGAGCCAACTTGAATGTGCTCGCGGGATCGCCGGCGGGTGGCGCGAGGATCGCGCGCATGATGAGTTTTTCGCCGTCGCACATGAAACTGATCCTGGCGGGTCGGCGCGATTTCAGCGAGGAATTCATCCGCGGTGTGGAGACAGTGACTGGCCTGCCCCCGCGCTGGATGGACGATCGCCACGACGGGCGCGACATTCCGCCTGAAACGCAGCGCGCGCTGGATGAGGAAACGCCGGCCGCGGTCTTTCGCGGCAATGCGCATCCCACGCCCAAGCGACCCGTATTACGCGGTCCTGAACCGTTGTTGTCGCAAACCGAAGCGACGCGGCGCATTGCCGATCAGGCGCTGCAACAGGGCGAAACACTGCGTCGCGACCAAATGTTCCGGCGCAACCGCGATTTGCTGCTGACCGATCTGCGTCGCGTCGAGCGGCAGTTGTCGATGGTGCAACTCGACAGCATCAATGCGCGCGCCGAAGACCTCGCCGCGTCGGGCAAGCTGGACGCGCCCGTGCGCGCCGATCTGGCCGGTCGCATCGAACAGATCGACAAACACCGTGCCGTGCTGATGCAGCACGTCGAAAAACTGGCGATCTTGCTGACCGGCCTGGAGGATTAGCCTGGCGGCTTTTTGTGCGACCCGGATTCGGGATCGAATGAAATGGCAATCGGGTCGCTCGCCGGGAAGCTTTCGTCCAGCGCTTCGTCCAGGGCCGACTCGACGTGTTCAGCCTCTCCGGACGCGTGCTCCGGCTCCCGATGCGGTGTTGCTTTCGATTGCGGCATGGCGGCTCCTTGAGTGAACCAGCAGGTTTTCACTATAGCGGTTCTGCCGCGCCGCGCGCGCGGCGCACCACACGATAAGCCGCTGGCCGCACGCCCGTCCATTTCCTGAATGCACGATGAAACGCGCTCGGCTCCGCGAACCCCAGCGCGTGCGCGATTTCCGCGATGGTCTCGGAGGTATCGGCGAGACGGGCGATGGCGAGGTCGCGCCGCAGTGCATCGCGGATTGACTGATAGGTCGCGCCTTCCTGCCTGAGGCGCCGGCGCAGCGTGGCTTCGGCCATATTTAGCGCGGCGGCGAGCCGCTCGCTGTCAGGCCATTCGCCGGGCGGCGCCTGCCGCAGCTTGCGGCGAATCCGTGCCGCCAGCGAATCCGGATTGCGATACTTCACGATGAAATTCGCCGGCGCCTCGCGCAGGAAAACCTTGAGCGAGGCGCTCGTCTGGACCACGGGCAAACCCACGCAATCCGGCGCGAGATCCACATACGACGCAGGCTGTCCAAAGCGCATGTCGTCGCAGAACATCAGCCGGTATTCGCTGGCGGCGCGTGGTTCGGGACAGCGCAAATGTGCCGTCATTACCGGTATGCGCCTGCCCACGAGCCAGCACAGCAATCCGTAGATCATGATGAACGCGGTCGCGTAGGCGAACATTGGACGTGGGGCACCGGCATGGGTATCGACAAGGCGAATCCTCAACTGCGTGGCGCTGACTTCGAATTCGCATCGCAGGTCGTCCAGCACGAGCCGCAAGAAGCCGGATATGCGTGCCAGGGCCTGAGCGCCATCACGGGAACCGAGCGCGGCATGGCAGAGCAACGCGAAGCTGCCCCGGCGCATCGGGTGACTGTCCTGGGCGAAAAATTCGTCGTCGAGCGCGTCGGCAATCGCGCTCCACAAGCGCCCGTATTGCGCCGCCGACACCCGCGCGAGCGGCGCCGCAAGCGATGCGGCCTGAATGCCCGCCTGCTCGAGCAACACATTGCGCCCGATGCCTCGACGCTCGGCGCAGCGCAGCGCTTCTTCGACGAAATCAACGGCGATGGTCCCGCGTTCGCCGCTTTTATCGTGGGCTGTTTTAAGCCGTGGTTTGTCCGCAGTTCGGGTAGTCACTAGGTGGCGAAATCGCTCAGGAAGCTTGATCGTTCGAGGCATCGCCGAAGCGGATTGCAGCGCCTACACTCCGGTTCGACGGCGCAGGCATTTTAAACCTGCGTCGATCGCGCCTCTTCAAGTATTCCACACGAGCCAGACCGCCATGATCGACAGTTTCCTGACCGATGACCAACGCATGATCCGCGACGCCGCGCGCGACTTCGCTACCGAAGTGCTCGCGCCCCACGCAGGTGAATGGGACCGCGCCGCCCAGCTGCCCGATGAAGTCGTGCGGCAACTCGGCGAGCTCGGCCTGCTCGGCATGATCGTGCCGGCGGAGTGGGGTGGCACGTTCAGCGACTACGTGGCGTATGCGCTGGCAATCGAGGAAATCGCGGCCGGATGTGCTTCATGTTCGACGCTGATGGCCGTTCACAACTCGGTGGGCTGCGGTCCGATACTCGCGTTTGGCACCGAGGCGCAAAAGGCCGCATATCTGCCGAAACTCGCGACCGGCGAGATCATCGGCGCGTTTTGCCTGACCGAGCCGCAAGCCGGTTCCGAGGCGAACAACCTTAAGACGCGCGCTGTGGAACGCGACGGGCAATGGGTATTGTCGGGCGCGAAGCAATTCACGACCAACGGCGCGCGCGCCGGCATGGCGATCGTCTTCGCGGTAACGGATCCGGAACTTGGCAAGAAGGGCATATCAGCGTTTATCGTGCCGGCCAATACGCCCGGTTTCAATGTCGGCCGGCCCGAACACAAGATGGGAATCCGCGCTTCCGATACCTGCCCGATAACTCTCGACGACTGCACGATTCCCGCAGCCAATCTGCTGGGCGCACGCGGCGAGGGGCTGAAGATCGCATTGGCCAATCTGGAGGGCGGACGCATTGGCATTGCTGCGCAAGCGGTGGGCATTGCGCGCGCCGCGTTCGACGCCGCGTGCGCCTACTCGCGCGACCGTGTGCAATTCGGCAAGCCGATCAGGGAACATCAATCGGTCGCCAATCTTCTCGCCGATATGCAGACCAATCTCAACGCCGCGCGTTTGCTGGTGTTGCACGCGGCGCGCATGCGTACCGAGGGTTTGCCGTGTCTGAGCGAGGCGTCGCAGGCGAAGCTGTTTGCGTCCGAGATGGCGGAGCGCGTCTGCTCGCAAGCCATCCAGATTCATGGCGGTTATGGGTATCTGGAGGACTATCCGGTGGAACGTCATTATCGCGATGCACGTATCACACAGATCTACGAAGGCACGAGCGAAGTGCAGCGCATGGTGATTGCGCGCCAGCTATAGCCAGCCAAGTCTTTCAGGATTGCGCCTCCCGCAAGCCCTCACCTTTCGACCAAAAGAAAACCCCGCGCCGAGATCCGGCGCGGAGTTCCAATGCTTGACTACTAACGCTTACGGACGGTTGTAATCGGCTGAACCGCCAACCGATGCAACCGGTGCGCCCGAGGCCGACGTACCGCTCACCGACGATCCATAGCTGCGCTGCGCGACGCCATCCTGTGCGGAAACACGTTGCTCCGCTGCCTGGATATTTGCCGGATATTGCGTGCGATCCGATGCCGGGTTATAGCCGGCTTTCTCGAGCTGCACCAGCTCGGCGCGAACCTGCGCGCGGGTCACGGGGCTGTTGCTCTGCGCGAACGCGAAGCTCGGCGCGGCCAATGCTGAAGCGATCACAACTGCGGGAATGATTGTCTTGATCATGATGAACCTCCAATGGTTATCGATTACGAAGCTTGCGGTGTCGGCGTTCGAGAAGGGCTGAGCGCTGATCGGCATCGCTTGTTTCGATCCGTGAAAAGATCTTATTCCTCGGCGATCTAGGTAAAAACCCTTAAATAGTAAAAACACTGTTGTGATCCGACGAATAAAGCAATCGGGCCTTCGGGTTTTGGCAAACGACGTGCGGGCGCGGCGCGCTTAAGGGGAACCCCATTCCCCTCAAGCCGCTATACGCTTCATTCCGTCGCGGGAAGCCTGGCTTCCTGCATCCAGTGTTCAAGATCCGGAGGTCGCCATGTCCAAGCTTTTTTCGCCGTTCAAACTCGGCCGCTATGAACTCAAGCATCGCGTGGTGCTTGCCCCTATGACGCGTTTGCGTTCAGACCCGGACGACAGTCCGAGCGAGATGATGGTCGAGTACTACAGTCAGCGTGCGTCGGAAGGGGCGCTGATGATTACTGAGTCGTCGCATGTGATGAAGAGTGGGCGCGGCTACGCAGGCGGTCCGGGAATCTACGATGACGACCACATTCAAGGCTGGAAAAGAATCGCCGATGCCGTACACGCAAAAGGCGCCCGCATCTTCATGCAGCTCGTCCACGACGGCCGCCAGTCGCACGTCGACCTGACCGGCGGCACGCCGCCGATCGCGCCGTCCGAAGTGCCTTTCGAAGGACTTGCCATGACGAAGGACGGTTGGGTGCCGGTATCGATGCACCGGGCAGTGGGTATCGATGAAATTCCCGGACTCGTCGAAGCTTTTCGCCAGGGCGCGCAACGTGCGCTTGCAGCCGGATTCGACGGTGTGGAGATTCACAGCGCGAACGGTTATCTCGTCGATACGTTCCTGCAGGACGGCACCAACAAACGTACCGATGCCTACGGCGGTTCAGTCGAAAATCGCGCGCGTTTCCTGCTTGAGCTGACCGAAGCAGTGAGTTCGGTATGGGGCGCGGATCGCGTGGGCGTGCGTGTTTCGCCGAGCGGCCAGTGGGGCGAAATCTCCGATAGCAATCCGGAGGCAACCTTCGGCTACGTCGCCGCGCAATTGAACCGGTTCGGCCTGGCGTATCTGCATATCATCGAACCGCGCGTGAAGGGCGTCGAGACGCTGCATGAAGGTCAGGCGCCGGTGGCGTCCGTGTTCCTGCGCACGATTTTCAAAGGGCCGATCATCGCGGCGGGCGGGTTTGATCGTGCTGGCGCAGAAGCCATTCTGCAAAAGGGCGATGCCGATCTTGTCGCGTTCGGGCGCTGGTTTGCATCGAATCCTGATTTGCCGAAACGCCTCAAGGACAATTTGCCGCTGAATGATTACGACCGCTCGGCGTTCTGGGGCGGCACGGAAAAAGGCTACATCGACTATCCGTTCTATAGCGAAGAAACCATGGCTTGTGCGTGATCATCGGATCACGAGGCGAGATCGCGATCCCACGGCGCGATTTCGCCCCACGTTTGCGTCAGCAAATCGATAAAGATCCGCACCTTCGGCGAAAGATGCCGGCGTGTTGGATACATCGCGCGGATGGGTTTCGTCGCCGGCTGGAATTCGCTCAGCATGGGCACGAGCTTGCCCGCGCGCACGTTGTCTTCAAGCAGGTAAGTAGGCATGTTGATGATGCCGAAACCGTGCACGGCAGCGGCGACCAGGGCCTCGGCGCTGTCCATTTGCAGACGCGTTGCGTGACTTACCTCGCTTGTGACGGGATCGCTGAAAGTCCATGGTTGCGGTCGTCCCGCGCTCATGAAGAACAGGCACTCGTGGCTACGAAGATCGCCGGGCACTTGCGGCGTGCCGTGCGCTTCCAGATAACCGGGCGATGCACACGTCAGCAAGCGCTGCTGCGCGACGGGGCGCGCGATCAGGCGTGAGTCGGGACGCGGATCGCCAATGCGCAAGGCAATGTCGATCCCTTCATCGATCAGATCCACGAACCGGTCCGTGAAGCTCACTTCAGCGCGTACGTCAGGCCATGTCTGCAGGAACGATTCGATAACCGGCATCACGTGCCGATGCCCCAGGCCCGACGGCACACTGAGCTTCAGCACGCCGGTAGGCTTGGCGCTGCGCACGGCCATTGCGAGTTCGGTTTCCTCGAGGTCATCGAGTATTTGTGTGCATCGGGAAAAGAACACGTCGCCGTCATCGGTGAGGCTCAGGCTGCGCGGCGTCCGGTTGAGAAGACGCACGCCCAGGCGCTGCTCGAGACGCACGATGCTTTTGCCCACCGCGGATCGAGTAAGCCCGAGCTGCTTTGCGGCGATCGTGAAGCTTCCCGCCTTCACGACGGCGACGAACATGGCGATATCGTTGATATTTCCAAGTGCCATGGGGCGAAGTTCCTGAAGGTGATTGGCGCGAAGCTGGATGGCGTGAAAGACGCGCCATTGTATTTCCATTACCGCAGGAAGCCGCACGCCGTGCGCGGCAGGAAAATCAACTTTCCGATACGCTGAAAGACGCGGCATCACCTAACCCGCAGTCCAGGAGCAGAAGCCATGACGAAGACAGTGAAGATTCCAGGGCCCGACCATCCAATCACAATCGAGCCGAACCCCTCGCGCATCACGGTGTCCATTGGCGGCCGCGTACTCGCCGATACACGCGAAGCGCTGACCGTGCGCGAAGCATCGTATCTGCCGGTCCATTACATTCCGCGCAAGGACGTCGACATGTCGCTGCTCGAACGCACGGATCACGCGACGTATTGCCCGTACAAGGGCGAGTGTTCGTACTACAGCATTCCGCTAGGCGGCGAGCGTTCGGCGAATGCCGTCTGGACTTACGAGGACACGTATCCGGCGGTCGCTGAAATCAAGGGTCATCTCGCGTTTTATCAGGATCGTGTCGATGCATTCGAAGTGCACGCTGCCTGATCAATAAGCACGGCTTTCGCGTTGAACGCCGTTTGTGCACGTTTTCGCCAGCCGACGTATTTTACGGATGGCGATCGTCCAATAACGGCGCACACGACTCTTTGCGAAGACGGACGCAAAGGCATTCTTATCAACGCTTGAGCGGAGTTTTATGACCACGCAACGTCGCTTGCGGTTGGGCGCTTTCATGCGGCCGGCCACCATTCACACTGGGGCGTGGCGTTACCCCGGCGCATTCCCCGATGCCAACTTCAACTTCGCCCATCTCAAGCGGTTCGCGCAGACGCTCGAACGCGGCCGTTTTGATGCGTTTTTCATGGCCGATCATCTCGCCGTGCTCAACATGCCGACGCAAGCGCTGAGGCGAAGCCACACGGCGACCTCGTTCGAGCCGCTCACCTTGCTCTCGGCGCTTGCTGCGGTGACGGAGCACATCGGACTGATTGCGACGGCGTCCACCACGTTCGAAGAGCCTTATCACGTGGCGCGCCGGTTTGCGTCGCTCGATCATTTGAGCGGCGGCCGCGCGGGCTGGAACCTGGTGACCACAGCCAACCCCGATGCCGCGCTCAACTTCGGCCTGGATGAACACGTGGAACACAGCGAGCGCTACAAGCGCGGCCGCGAGTTCTTCGATGTCGTGACGGGCCTCTGGGACAGCTGGGCCGACGATGCTTTCGTTCGCGACGTGGAAACCGGCACGTTCTTCGATCCCGCGAAAATGCACGTGCTCAACCACAAGGGCGAGAGCTTGTCGGTGCGCGGCCCGTTGAATATCGCGCGGCCGGTGCAGGGCTGGCCGGTCGTCGTGCAGGCGGGATCGTCGGAGGCGGGGCGGCAGATCGCGGCCGAAACGGCCGAGGCCGTCTTCGCCGCGCCGAAAACGCTTGCTGAAGCTCAGCGCTTTTACGCCGATGTAAAAGGCCGCATGGCGAAGCTCGGGCGAAATCCTGACCACCTGAAGATCTTGCCGGCGGCGTTCGTCGTAATCGGCGATTCGCTCGATGAAGCGCAGGAAAAGCGCGCGCTCCTCGATACCCTCGTGCACTACGACAGCGGCATCGCGTCGCTTTCCATCTTGCTCGGTCATGACGTTTCCCGCTTCGATCCCTACGGTCCCCTGCCCGAAATCCCGGAGACGAACGCGAGCAAGAGCAGTCGTGAGCGCGTGATCGAGTGGGCGGCCCGCGACAAGTTGACGATCCGCCAACTCGCGCAACGTGTGGGCGGCTATTCGGGGCTTGAAATGATCGGCACCCCTTCGACGATCGCCGACCAGATGGAACAGTGGCTCGTCGAAGCGGGCTCGGATGGCTTCAACGTAATGTTTCCGTACCTGCCAGGCGGCCTGGACGATTTCGTCGATAAAGTCGTGCCCGAACTGCAGGCCCGCGGCATTTTCCGGCGCGAATATGAGGGCCGTACGTTGCGGGAAAATCTCGGCCTGCCGCGGCCGGAGAATCGCTTCTTCCAGACCGGCGGGTGACGCGGCGCGAAACTCCAGACAAGACAGCATATAAAATCATCGCCTTAGGGCGTGTTTTCAGGCGCCCGCCAAAGGACAAACGCAACTCATGGGACATTCACAGGCAGAGAAGGCGGCAACGCATCAACGCATTGTCGAGGTGGCGGCGCGTCGTTTTCGCGAACTCGGACTCGACGGTATCGGCGTCGCCGATGTAATGAAAGAAGCCGGCATGACGGTCGGCGGTTTTTACAAGCACTTTGCATCGCGCGACGAACTGGTGACCGAAGCGCTCGACGTCGCGTTCGAAAGCCTCGACGCATGGGAGGCACGCGTCAAGACCCTGGAGGCGGGCGTGCGCGACTACCTGAGCGAGGCGCACCGGGATTCACCGGGCAGAGGTTGCGCACTCGGCGCGCTTCTGGGTGATGTCGCGCGCAGCAGTGAAGCCACGCGCGACGTGTACACCGAACGGGTCAGACACAACATCGGTTTCTCGGAGAGTCTGCTCGATATCGCCGATCCCGCCGAACGCCGTGCTCGCGCCATCCTGCAGTTCACCGCGTGTCTTGGCGCGATCGGGCTGGCGCGGGCGGTATCGGACCCGGTTTTATCGAAGGAAATACTCGACAGTGTCGCCGGACAGTTGATTCCGCTGCTTCCCGGACCGCCGTCGTGATTCCTTCGAGCGAAAGAAGGGTTGTTGGTAGAAACTAGTGTTGAAGCGGTGCGGGCAATCCATTACATTCGACGCGTTGTCCAGATGTCGATCATCCGGCACTAAATCGGGTGATCCGCAAACCACTACAAAATGACGTTCCTTGGAGAATTACAATGAAAGCGATCGCACTGGTTTCCCTCTCCGCGCTCTTGCTCGCGGCTTCCGGTCTGGCCATGGCCCAGAGCGGCGGCGGTAATGGCAACGGCGGCGGCGGCGGTGGTAACGCGCACGGCGCGGCAACGGCTGCACCTACAACCGGTGGCGATAATTCTTCGACCCCGGGCAGCTCGCGCGGCAAGCCGCATCTGTTCAAGCACAAGCAAAAGAAGGCGGCTCCGGCGCCTGCCCAGTAATTCCGGGCTGGCAGCGCGGCAAGTTTGCCGCGCGCCATTCTCTGTAAGCGTCAACAAAAAAGCTGTCATGGCCGACACAACCGGTCATGACAGCTTTGTTTTTCTGAATGCACGCTGCTTCGACGATTTCTCCGAAAGGCGCTGAACAGAGAGACTTTGTCCGTTTTTATATTGCCAATGTCGAGCGGATCTGCGCGCCGCGAATTCCAGCGGGGTAGTATGGAATGGTGATTCAAGCGTAATTTGAACTCCGCGCAGCAATAACGCTCGAATGTGGGCAAACGGTGCGACGGGCAATGATCTGGCATCATTGACCCAATGTTCCGGCGGACGTCTGCCGGAATCAGCCCGAAATACTAACGTCAGGTCGAATAAGAATGGCTACAGAATCCCAGCAGCAAAGTCAGAGTGATGTCTTGAACGCTGCCCGCAAAGAGCGCAAGCGCGTCGCAATCTTCCTCGTGAACGGGGTGCGGCTGGTTGGTCACATCGAATCCTTCGATCAGTATCTGGTCATGCTGAGCTCGGCCGCCGGCATCCAGGCGGTCTACAAGCATTCCATCTCGACCATCCAGGAAGACACCGGCAAGGCGTTCAGTGCAGGCGCGCCGCGCACCAGTTCTGGCGCCTCGCGCGACGGAGATTCCAAGCGTCCGGTCGCGATCTCGCACAAACGCCGTTTGCCGACGAACGTCGGCGGCGAGTAACGAGAAAGGGCATCGCATTTGCATCGTGCAAGTGCGTGCTGAGCCAGAATACGAAAAAAGGCGAAGCCTGTCAGGGCTTCGCCTTTTTTCGCTTCTATTCACGATTTCGTCACAATCCGAAAACGTAGATCAGGAAGCTCATCGTCCAGATGACGTTTTCTTGCGCATCACCAGAACCGGATGATGATCGACTCGCACAATCTCGTTCGAGTGCTTTGTTTCAGCAACCGCTGGCGGAGCAAGGTCGAGTACATCGGCAACGGACTCCAGCCGGGTATCAGCGAGAACGCCGCTTGTATTAGCCGTTGCGCCTGTAACGTCCGCGACCGATTCATCAGATGCCGTTGCATGGCGCACATCCACGGTGCGACAGCGGACGTCGAATCCCACTGAGCGGATGATCGTCTCGCGCGTCTTCCAGAACACCTCGGCGGCGCGGGTCATGGGCCGCATGGCGACATACTCGATGATCACCGGATAACCGCGCACGCCCGGGTAAGCCGCCAGCAACTGGCCGGAGCGAACGTACTGCGTGTAACGATCTATCTTTTTTGTCAGCAGCGAAAAATGCGTGGCTTCGTCGTCCCAGTCGAGGTCGTCGAAGATGCCGACGTACACGCGCTTGAACAGGATATTGACGCCGACGTAATCGATAGTGTCCACGTCGAGAAGAGACATGGTATTTCCCCAGCGCCCGATGCCGGGCAAAGATTGCAGGCGCGTATTGTAATGGACTGCGTCATCCTAAATAAGTACGCGGGGCGTGATTGCAACAGTGTACGACGCTCAAGCTTGATGTCATCCATCGCGCTGTGAAATTGACTGTTTTAAAGCACATCCTATTCGATAACCGTGAATAGGAGGATACCTAAAAATACCTCGATTCAATTGACATCGTTCATCTCGAAAAACAAACTGGGTTCACGTTATTTGAACAGTTTGTGCGATTGAACACCGGACGGCGCACGAGCAAACCCTCAATGTCCGGCAGGAGCAGCAAAATGAAATTGAAGTCCAGCAAAACCATCAAGGCCGCCATGATCGCGGCGGCGTCCTCGATCCTGATGACCAGCGCATTCGCGGCGTCTATCGACGGTACAACAATGGTACGCATTGGCGGCAAGGTCCAATCGGTGGATTTGTCCACGCATAGTGTTACTGTAACGAATGCACAGGGCGCAACGGAATCGTTCCAGGTCGGCGCCAATGTCCCCAACCTCGACAAGCTCAAGGCAGGCACTAACGTGGTCGGCACGACAGCTCGACCGGTTCGTCTGACTGTGCTCGAGTCGAACAGACTGGCTGCGCTGCCAACGCAAGACGGCAACGAGACGATCGCCCAGGTAACGAGCGTGGACAGCCAGCGCGGCTCCATGACGCTCAAGGACACGCAAGGCGCCGAGTTGACGGTGCAGGCGAACTCACCGGGAGCCGTTGCCGCGGTTGTGCCGGGCACGCGCGTTCTCGTGAATGCAATGAATCCCGCACCGTTGGCTCGCGGCCAGGTCCTGCGCTGATCAGTCGGATTCGTCCGATAGCTCGCCGCTCGTCAATTCTTCATCATGCATGCATCGTTAGTGATCTAGATCCCCGCTGGATGACGAACGGTGAATCGCCCGGTTTTCCGGCCGATTTCAGCTTCCCCCGGAAGCGCGGCGGCGCAGCAGTCAAGGTACCTCTGAGATTCAAGCGTAGTCGCAAAAAAATCCACCCGGCGCAAACCGGGTGGATTTTTTTTTGTCTCCAGAGATTGAAGGGAATTTGATCAGGATAACAAAATAAAAGACGGTTGCGAGTATCTTGATCTGGGTGTGGAACGGCAAGCGCGTCGGGACAAAGAATTCGCGGATTTGCCGTTCAGGTGTTCAGGTGGAATCGATGCAAAGACGTATTCCGTTCGTTTGTAAGATCACGATTGCTGATTTGCATCTTACGTTTGTGCTACACGGTTTTACAAAGAGTTGGTTAATATACGTTCGCGTATCAGTTGACCTGCGTACAAGGCTTACGAGGCTTACGAAGTCAGACCCGCGGAATTGACTGGCACGCATCGAAGCATGCAGTTCGAGCACGACAAACGCGGTGGACGCCGCCGGTGCCGCCGCACCAAAAAAACCGCTTTCCGTGGAGAATCTCGATATGTACCGAATCCGCATGGCTGCATTGGCTCTCGTCGTATCAGTGGCAACCGCTGGACTGACCGCTCCGGTCGCCATGGCGCAAACCGCCGATACCGCCGCTTCCACCCCGAAGCAGGAGCAGAAGGCGCAACGCAAGGCCGATCGCAAAGCAGCCCGCGCCAAGAAGAATGCGGAACTGAAGGATCTGGAGAAGAACGGTTATAACCCGAGCGGCGACCAGACCAACTATCCGCAGAACATTCAGAACGCGGAGAAAAAGTCGGCTGCGGCGAAGGCCAAGGCGGCATCGGCTCCTTGAGCGGCGCTTGGAACTTCGTTTGAATGAAATAACCCGCTCACGGCGGGTTATTTTTTGGGCCGTGTGAGATGGTTCGCGGCCCACCGGCAGGCTTTTTGGTGAACCGGTAGAATCGGATGCCGTTTTGCATTGGATTATTCTCAGGCGATACGCACCCTGGACATCGCGGCACTTGCAACGCGTCCCGCGCCGGCTAAAGCCGGCCTCACCTTCTACCAGGCGGTCTATGCGACGTTCCGCATTTTTCATCCGCGTAATCGGCATCGGTATTTTGTTTCACGTGTATATCGGCGTGCGCCTGATTCCTGTGGCGCCCGTAAGCCCCGCGCTCAAGATACTCGCGGTGCTCGCGCTGGTGGCTTCCATCGTGCTGATTCCACTTGGCATGATCGCACGCAATATCGGGCAACAGCCGCTGTCTGATCGTCTCGCGTGGATCGGACTGCTGGTAATGGGCTTTTTTTCCTCGTTGCTCGTGCTGACGTTTCTTCGCGACATCGTGTTGCTTGTGTTGCATCTGGCGAGCAGCGGCGAGAACGCCGTCAATCCGTGGCCCGGATTCAGGGCGTGGAGCGCTCTCGGCGTGCCCTTGCTCGCCGTGCTGGTGACGCTGTTCGGCATCTATAGCGCGCGTCGCCGTGCGGCGGTCAAGAACGTGGATGTCCCCATCGATAACCTGCCGGCCGCGCTGCACGGTTTCACGATCGTGCAAATCAGCGATATTCACGTTGGGCCGACCATCAAGCGCCAATACGTGGAAAAGATCGTGGCGGCGGTCAATGCGTTGAAGCCGGACCTGATTGCCGTGACTGGCGATGTAGTCGACGGCTCCGTGCCTCAACTCGCCGCGCACACGCGCCCGCTATCAGATTTGAAAGCACGCCATGGCGCGTTCCTGGTGACCGGCAATCACGAGTATTACGCGGGTGCCGACAAATGGGTCGCGGAATTTCGCCGCCTTGGACTGACCGTTCTCTTGAACGAACATGTGGTGGTCGATCACGATGGCGCGCGCGCGGTCATTGCGGGCGTGACCGACTACGGCGCGGGGAGTTTCGATCCCGCGCACAAAAGCGACCCGGCCAAGGCGATCCTTGGTGCGCCCGCCGACATCGCGTTCCGGTTGCTCCTAGCCCATCAGCCGCGCAGTGCGCCGGCGGCATCGAAGGCGGGCTTTACGCTGCAATTGTCCGGCCATACGCACGGCGGGCAGTTCCTGCCGTGGAATTTCTTCGTGCGACTGCAACAGCCGTTCGTGGCCGGCCTCGAAAAGCTCAACGATTTGTGGGTCTATACAAGTCGTGGAACAGGTTACTGGGGGCCGCCGATCCGGATCGCTGCGCCGTCCGAAATCACGCGCCTGCGCCTTTTGGGCGGCAATCGTCCGGCCTGAATTCACTCCAGAGTATCAACTCGACCGGGAAAGGATTATCGACTTCACGTCTATATCCTTTCTTATAATTCCGTTAATCGAATCAATTCGATTATTTAAATATAATATCCGATCGGATGATAATCGGTAATTAAGCAAAATCGATTCAGGGCCTGCATGGACAACGCTCCAGTGCGCACGGTATAAATATCGTCAGCGCTTGAATGCGTTTGCGTATCTGATTCAAATAGCTGAATTGATTCAGAGCGCGATTTTTGATTTCCATCGCCCGGAGAATTACATGAACGCAAAATGGATTTTGGCTGCATCGCTGGCGTGTTTGCTGGCTAGCGCACAGGTGAACGCGCAAACTGATGATCAGCTTACCAGTGACGCCATCAAAACCGCGCTGGCGTCGGAACCACGCCATCTTCAAGCTCAAATTGTCGGGATTGATTCCGGCTCCCGGACTCTTTCGCTCAAAGGCGCCAAGGGCCATGTCATTCCCGTGGCAGTCGGACCCCAGGTTACGAATTTCGATACGCTTAAAATCGGTGACCGCGTTGATGTATTGATCAAGGAAGCGTTATTGCTCAGGGCGGTAAAATCAACTGCGAAGGATGCGGGACTAAGAAAGCGTGTCGATACCTCAGCATTTGCGCCTGCTTCCGGCACAGCGGGATTTGGCGCGGCGAAGGAGGTCGAGATAATTGCAACCGTGCAAAGTATTGATCAGAAAAAGAAAACGATCACCCTGCGAGGACCATGGCATACCGATACATTTGGTTTGCCGCCTGAATTGGCCACCAAAAAGCTCAAAGCCGGTGACACCGTTCACGTAGTGTTCATTTCGGCGACGGCAGTCGAAGTGACGCCGGTCGCCAAATAAGCCGAGAGAAAGCCCAGAGCACTAAATTCTGATCAGGACCGCGCCGGCCGTGACGAGCGCGCACGCCACAACGCGCCGCGCGGTCAGCTTCTCGTTCAGGAACATCCAGCCGATCAGCACCGCAAATATGGAACTGAGCTCGCGCAACGCCGAGACCATTGCAATAGGCAGATAGCGAAACGCGAAGACCACAATGCCATAAGCGACCATCGCGATCGCGCCACCCGCCATGCCTTGAATCGAACGGCGCGTATCACTCAAGAATAGTTCGCGTGGGCCGCCGTACCGATACAGCGCAAACACCGCGAACGGCACGTTGAACAGCAAATACACCCACGCAATATAGGCAAAGCCGCTTCCGGCGGCACGCACGCCGATGCCATCCACGATCGTGTAAGCCGAGATGAACGCGCCTGTCACAAGCGCGGCCGGCACGCTCGCGGTCGCGAACCGGCGCTTGCGGAATGCGAGCGAAACAATGCCGGCCGACACCAGCGTCACGCCAGCCAGCGCCAATGGCCGAAGGTGTTCACCTGCGAAAACGAATGCGCCCGCGAACACAAGCAGCGGAGAAAGCCCGCGTGCAATCGGGTAGATCTGTCCAAAGTCGCCGGCCTTGTAGGCTTTCGCGAGCGCCACGCAATAACCAAACTGCAATACCGCCGACCCGGCTATGTACGGCCAGCTCTCGCGCGCCGGTGCGGGCACGAGCAGCAGCGTAATCGCGGAACACACGATGTACGGAAACGACATCATCCCGAACTGCCAGACACGGTCTTCGCTGGTATGGAGGAACGCGTTCCAGGTTGCATGCAGCAGCGCGGAAAACAGTACAAGCGAAACGATAAAAGGCTGCATCAGGGGGGTGCGGGAAATTGAAGATGCGGATTCGCACAGTGGCGACGTAAGGCGTTGATTGGCAAAAAGTGGCAATCGTAAGCGGCTCATTATGACAGAGAACGAACCGTGTCGACACCGTGCTGCGCGGGCTGAATCCGGACGCGGCAAGCCCGGGAATGCGCCAAAACCCGCCCCGGGAAACTCCGCATATTGAATAAATCTTACATTTCCTACACTCGGAAAGCTTCCATACAAAAGCACAACGAAAGACCGAGACCACTGTGGAGACCACCATGTTCGCCCGATTGACCTGCATCGCTTTTGCAACGTTCGCGTTTGCATCGATTTCTTATGCCGCGGATCCCATCAAGATCGGCGTCGACGGACCTTTTACCGGCGGGTCGTCATCCATGGGCGTCAGCATGCGCGACGGCGTGCGCCTCGCCACCGCCCAAATCAACAAGTCAGGCGGCGTGCTGGGGCGCCAGTTGGTGCTCGTCGAACGTGACGATGAAGCCAAGAACGAGCGCGGCGTCCAGATCGCGCAGGAGCTGATCAACAAGGAAAAGGTCGTGGCGGTGGTGGGGTACATCAACACGGGCGTGGCGCTCGCGTCGCAACGCTTCTTCCAGGAAGGCAAGATCCCGGTCTTCAACAACGTGGCGACGGGTTCCGTCATTACGAAGCAGTTCGCCGACCAACCGGAGAACTACGTCTTCCGCAACGCGGCGTCCGACAGGATCCAGGCGCCGATGATCGTCGAGGAAGCCGTCACCAAACGCGGCTTCAAGAAGGTCGCGATCCTCGCCGACTCGACCAACTACGGCCAGCTCGGCCGCGAGGATCTGGAGAAGGCGCTCGCGGCGAAAGGCGTGAAGCCGGTCGCGACCGAGAAGTTCAACATCAAGGACGTCGACATGACGGCCCAGTTGCTGAAGGCGAAGGAAGCCGGCGCGGAAGCGGTGCTGACGTATGGCATCGGGCCTGAACTTGCGCAGATCGCCAATGGCATGGCCAAGCTCGGCTGGAAGGTGCCGCTGATCGGAAGCTGGACTCTTTCGATGGCCAATTACATCGACAACGCGGGCGCGAACGGCGAAGGCGCGCGCATGCCGCAGACCTTTATCCAGGAAGCGAACACGGCGAAGCGCAAGGCGTTCATCGATGCATATCTGGCCGAGTTCAAGCCGAAGAACAACCGGATCGACTCGCCGGTCTCCGCGGCTCAGGGCTATGACTCCATCTATCTGCTCGCGGCCGCGATCACGCAGGCTGGATCGACCGATGGTCCGAAGGTAAAGGCCGCGCTCGAAGGGCTGAACAAGAAGGTCGAGGGCGTCGTGATGGTCTACGACAAACCCTTCACGAAAGACGATCACGAAGCGATCAGCGCCAACGTGCCGGTGGTGGGCGAGGTGAAGGGCGGACGCGTGGTGTTCGCTTACGACGCCGACAAGAAAGGCGGCGGCGAGTTGCGCACCAAGCAGACCACGACCGCCGCAAACTGAGGTCACGGTGCAATCGCGAGCCGCGCCCGCCTGACGGCGGGCGCGGCTTTGCTTGTGCGCAACGTTTGAGCAACAGCCACTTTCGTCAGCCACCTTCGATATCAAGGCGCAACACATGGCCATCCTTTTGCAGCTCATCTATAGCGGCATCGCGCTCGGCATGATCTACGCGGTGATCGCGTTCGGTTACCAGCTGACTTTCGCTACATCGGGCACGCTCAATTTTGGGCAAGGCGATGCGCTGATGCTCGGCGCGCTCGTGGGCCTGACGCTGGTTTCTGTCGGCGTGAATTACTGGCTGATGATTCCTATTGTGTGCATCTTCGGCTTGGCGCAAGGCGCGCTGGTCGAACGCATCGGCGTGCGGCCGGCAATCAAGATCAAGTCTGAATTCGGCTGGATCATGTCGACCATCGCGCTCGGGATCATCTTCAAGAATGTCGCGGAAAACGTCTGGGGACGAGATGACCTGCGCTTCCCGTCGCCGTTGCCCGAAGCGCCGATGAAAGTATTTGGCGCCAACATCCTGCCGATGGAACTCCTGGTTGTCGGCGGCGCGCTTTTGATGATGCTCGCGGTCGAGTTTTTCAACCGCAAGACGATCTTCGGCAAGGCCGTGGTCGCAACGGCGAATGACCGCGATGCCGCCGCGCTGATGGGCATCAACACGGGGCTTGTGATCACGTTCTCCTACGCGTTGTCGTCCCTGACAGCTGCGTTCGCCGGCGTGCTGATCGCGCCGCTCACGCTGACGGGCGCGACCATGGGCGCCGTGCTCGGGCTGAAGGCGTTCGCGGTGGCGATCATCGGCGGATTGTCGAGCGGCATGGGGATCATCGTGGGCGGGATGATTCTTGGCATTGCCGAAACCATGACGGGTTTCTATCTTTCCACCGGCTACAAGGACGTGCCGGGCCTCGTGCTGCTGCTGATCGTGCTGGCGCTGAAGCCGGCCGGCCTGTTCGGCAAAACCGCGATCAAGAAGGTGTGAGGACCGTGATGAAATCCGCCAAGCCAGTCAAACTCGCGGCCGCCGTGCTCGGCCTCGCCGCACTCGCGATCTTCCCCATAGCGTCAGGCAATCCTTACTATATTCACCTCGTCGAAACCATCATGATCTACGCGATCCTGTTGTTCGGGCTCGATATCGTGGTGGGCTACACGGGTCAGGTATCTCTCGGCCACGCGGGATTGTTCGGCGTGGGCGCGTACACGGCGGGGGTATTGTTCATCAAGCTCGGGATGCCGTTCTATGTGACCGCGCCGCTTTCGATTCTGGTAACTGCGGGGTTCGGCGCGATCCTCGCGTTGCCTGCGCTGCGTGTCTCGGGGCCTTACCTCGCGATGGTCACGCTCGCGTTCGGTACGATCATCCAGATCCTGATCAACGAAATGGATTTCCTCACCAACGGCCCGATGGGACTCAAGATTCCGAAGCCCATCTTCGCCGGCCATAGCATGAGCGAAGACGGTTTCTACTGGCTCGTCGCGGTGTTGCTGGTGATATCGATGATCGTGGTGCATCGCATCCTCAAGTCGCATCTCGGCCGTGCGTTCGAAGCGCTTCGGGATTCTCCGATTGCATCGGATTGCATGGGTGTATCGGTGTACCGGTATAAGGTTTATGCGTTCGTGATCAGCGCCGGTTTTGCGGGACTCGCGGGTTGTCTTTATTCGTATTCCGAACAATATATTTCACCAAATACATACAACTTCGAACTCACCATCCTGTTCCTGCTTGCCATCATCATGGGCGGCCGGAAAACACGCACGGGCGCGATACTCGGTTCCACGATCATCGTGTTGCTGCCCAAGCTGCTCGATGACATCGCGATGTTTCGCAGCGTCGCGACTGTGCTGGCCGTGGTGGTTGCCGTGGGCGCGGTCGTTGCGCTGGTGCGCAAGGTGACTACCTTGCAGAAGGTGTTGATTCCGGTCGCAGGCACGGCGGGTCTCGCGATCTTTTCGTTCTGGATCAATGCGCTCACCGACTGGCGGCTGACCATCTTCGGGCTGATGATCCTGCTGGTGGTGTACTACCTGCAGGACGGCGTGGTCGGCTTCGTGCGCAAGATTGTGCTGCACGGCAGGCACCGTCCTGTCACGATCAAGACCGACGAACTTTCAGGCGAAGGTCATGACGCGGTGATCGCGATCCATTCGCAGGGCACGGAAAACATCATCGATTTACGCGGCATCCTGATGCAATTCAGCGGCCTGAAAGCGCTGAACAACGTGAACCTGAGCGTGCGTCGCGGCTCGATTCACGGCTTGATCGGACCGAACGGTTCGGGCAAGAGCACGATGATGAATGTGCTGACCGGCATCTATGTTCCTACGGCCGGGTCTATCGACTATGACGGTGAATCCATTGCGGGAAAGACGTCGTCGAAGATCGCGTTGTCGGGTATCGCTCGCACCTTCCAGAACGTGCAACTATTCGGCGAAATGACCGCGCTGGAAAACGTGCTGGTCGGATTGCACCACACGTTCAAGGCGAATCTCGCCGATGTCGGGCTGATGACGCCGCGGTATCGGCGCGAAGAACATGCCGCGCGCGAGCGTGCGTTCAGCATGTTGCGTTTCGTCGGATTGGAGGCGGTTGCTTCCGAGGAAGCGCGCAATCTCCCTTACGGCAAGCAGCGGCTGCTTGAAATTGCCCGGGCTTTGGCGCTCGATCCCCAGCTTCTATTACTCGATGAACCCGCCGCCGGCCTGACCGCGCCCGACATCAAAGAGCTCGTCGCGATCATCCGCAAGGTGCGCGCGCATGGCATCACGCTGATCCTGATCGAGCATCACATGGATGTGGTCATGAGCGTATGCGACACGGTTTCGGTGCTGGATTTCGGGCAGAAGATCGCTGAGGGCCGGCCGGCCGACATACAGGCCGACGAGCGCGTGATCGAAGCGTATCTCGGTGGTCAAGCCGCCACGCACGCATAGGGAAGACATGATGTTATCGATAAAAAACCTGCATGCGGGCTATGGCAAGGTCAAGGTTCTGCACGGCATTTCCATGGATGTGCCCAAGGCGTCGGTGGTCACGCTGATCGGTTCAAACGGCGCCGGCAAAACCACGACCATGCGCGCTATTTCCGGGATGATCCGCCCCACGTCGGGCGAAATCACGATGGGCGAGGGTGCGCAATCGAAGCGTATCGACGCAATGGATTCGCACAAGATCGCGCGCCTTGGTCTCGCGCATTCGCCTGAAGGCCGCCGGGTGTTCGCGACCATGTCGGTGACCGACAACCTGATCCTCGGCGCGTTTCCGCGACTGACGTGGGCGCGTCCTCGAGGCGACGTCAACGCGGACCTGGAGCGTGCGATCGATTTGTTTCCGCGCTTGAAGGAGCGGCGTCATCAACTTGCCGGAACGCTTTCGGGCGGCGAACAGCAGATGCTCGCCATGGCGCGCGCCATCATGCTGAACCCGGATCTTGTCTTGCTCGACGAACCGTCGATGGGCCTCGCGCCGATCCTCGTGGAAGAAGTTTTTCGCATCATTGCAAGGCTGAAGGACGAAGGCGTGACCATGTTGCTGGTCGAGCAGTTTGCCGCCGCCGCGCTGAACGTGGCCGATTACGGTTATGTGCTCGAAAACGGACACGTTGCGGCGCACGGACCGGCCGGGCAGCTCAAGAACGATCCTTCTGTTAAAGCGGCATATCTGGGCGCGAGCTAAAGAGATCGCGCCGGCTCATCTCCAGACGGCGATTCCGCGTGTTTCGCCGTCCATCCATCTCGCGTCAAGCCCCGCCTTCGGAAGCCTTCAGTTGCCGAAATTTCCTTCAGAACTGAGCGTTCGCCTTCAATAATCCTCTCTATCCTTTCCATATTGATGTTTTGGTTATGTCGTAGTCGGCAAGATGGTAATAATTTGTATGGTTAACCCCGATTTCAACGTAAACGAACAAAAAGGAACATGCGTGTTGTTGCTTTAGTTTCCTTTTTGAAAAAACCAGCGACGCAAAACATTCGGCGTTCCTGACAAGCATCCGACAAGAAAAAGCATCGACGAAGAGGAGAGCAACTTGGTTTTGGAACTGGAGAAGGTCACCGTGTTATCGGGTGGCCAGACACATCTGTACGGCGTGGATCTGCACCTCGTGCCCGGCGCCATCAACGTGCTGCTGGGTCCCACGCAGGCGGGCAAAACCACGCTCATGCGCGTGATGGCGGGACTGGATCGACCGGCGACCGGACGCGTGCTCGTCGACGGGCGTGACGTGACCGGCATCGGCGTACGTCAGCGCAATCTTGCGATGGTCTATCAGCAATTCATCAACTATCCCGCGATGACCGTCTACGACAACATCGCGTCGCCGCTCAAGCTGCAGAAAATCGATACCGCGCAAATCACGCAGCGGGTGAACGAAGTCGCGGCGAAGCTGCATATCGAGCATTTGTTGCAGCGCCGGCCCGGCGAATTGTCGGGCGGCCAGCAGCAGCGTTGTGCGCTGGCACGTGCGTTAGTGAAGCGGTCATCACTTGTGTTGCTCGACGAACCCCTCGTGAATCTCGACTACAAGCTACGCGAAGAACTGCGAGCCGAACTCACCACGCTTTTCGCCGATGGCAAGACCACCGTGGTGTATGCAACCACCGATCCGCTGGAAGCGCTGCTGCTGGGCGGCTATACCACGGTCGTAGATAAAGGCCGCGTGCTTCAGACCGGCCGCACGCTCGACGTGTACAACGCGCCCGCCACGGTCGACGTCGCCGCCGTCTTCAACGACCCGCCCATGAACATGCTCGCGAGCGACGTGAGCGCGGACGGGATTGCGCGTTTGCCGATTGGTATCGATGTAAAACTGCGGCGCGCGGACAACCAGACGGGCCAGTGCCGCATCGGCATTCGTCCGGGACATTTGCGGCTCGCGCCGCGCACGCCTGAGTCGATCGCCGTGCCATGCCGCCTCGAACTTGCTGAACTCAGCGGCTCCGAGACCTACCTCCACGTGCGTACGCAGCAAGGCGGCGTCGATCTCGTCGCACAGTTGCAGGGTGTGCATCAGATTGGCCTGGGTACGTCGCTGGATGTGTTCGTCGACCCGGACGAGCTGTTCGTATTCGGCGCCGACGCCAAACGCCTATCGGGCCCGGAGGCGAGTCATGGCTCGTATTGAGTTCCAGAATCTCGCGCATGCGTACCGGCCGAACCCGGCGAGCCTGGACGACTACGCGCTGCAACCCATGTCGATGGTCTGGGAAGACGGCGGCGCGTATGCGCTGCTTGGGCCGTCGGGTTGTGGCAAGTCCACCCTGCTCAATATTGTCTCAGGGCTCGTGACACCGTCGGAGGGGAAGGTCTTGTTCGACGGCCGTGATGTCACCGCGCTCGGCGCACGCGAGCGCAACATCGCGCAGGTGTTCCAGTTCCCGGTCATCTACGACACCATGACCGTCTTCGACAATCTCGCGTTCCCATTGCGCAACCGCAAGATCGCGGCGCCCGAAGTGAAGGCGCGTGTGCACGAGGTCGCGGAGATACTGGACATGACGCGCGAACTCGGGCGCAAGGCGAGCAATCTCTCGGCGGACGCGAAGCAGAAGATATCGCTGGGACGCGGCCTGGTGCGCAAGGACGTCGCGGCGATTCTCTTCGATGAACCGCTCACCGTCATCGACCCGCACATGAAGTGGATGCTGCGGCGGCAGTTGAAGAAGATTCATCAGCAATTGAAGCTCACGCTGATTTACGTCACGCACGACCAGGTTGAAGCGCTCACCTTCGCGGATGAAGTGGTCGTGATGACCAACGGCCGTGTGGTGCAAAAGGGTGGTCCGGAAGCGCTGTTCCTGCATCCGGATCATGCGTTCGTGGGGTATTTCATCGGCAGTCCGGGGATGAACCTGTGCCCGATATCGCTCGATCCCGAGGGCGTGAAGATCGGCAAACAGCACCTTCAAGTCGATGCAAATACGCTCGCCACGCTGAAGGCCGCCAACGGCACGCTTACGCTCGGCATCCGTCCGGAATTCGTGCGGCTTTCCGAAAATCAGGAATCTGGCGCCGTCAGGGCGCAGTTGTTGCGCGCCCAGAGCCTCGGCAATTACCAGCTCGTCACGGCGGACTGCGACGGCCAGGTCATCAAGGCAAAGGCCGACCCGCATATATCGCTCAACGAAGGACCTGTCTGGCTGAAACTTGCCGCGCCGGAAACGGTGTTCTTCAGCAACGACGAGAGGATTGGACGATGAACAAGCCCGTCAACCAGAAGGCCTGGCTGCTGGTCGTGCCTGTCTTTATCTGCGTCGCGTTCTCGGCGATATTGCCGCTGATGACCGTGGTTAACTATTCAGTACAGGACATCATCAGTCCAACGCAGCATGTGTTCGTAGGCACGGAATGGTTCCGCAGCATCATGAACGACGAAGACCTGCGCGGCGCCCTCGGCCGGCAAATGATCTTCTCGCTCTGTGTGCTGCTGTTCGAGATTCCGCTTGGTGTGGGCTTGGCTCTCGCCATGCCTGCATCGGGCTGGCGTGCGTCAGCGGCGCTGGTGGTGCTCGCCATGCCGCTGCTCATTCCATGGAACGTCGTCGGGACGATCTGGCAGATTTTTGCGCGGCCGGATATCGGTTTGCTCGGGTACTGGCTCAACTATTTCGGCATCGACTACAACTACACGGCGAGTCCGTCGGCGGCTTGGGTGACAGTTCTCGTGATGGACATCTGGCACTGGACGCCCCTCGTTGCGTTGCTTTGCTACGCGGGTTTGCGCGCGATTCCGGACGCCTTTTACCAGGCGGCTGAAATTGACGGCGCCAGCCGCTTCGCGGTATTTCGCTACATTGAATTGCCGAAGATGCGCGGCGTGCTGATGATCGCGGTGCTGCTGCGTTTCATGGACAGCTTCATGATCTACACCGAACCGTTCGTGCTCACCGGAGGCGGTCCCGGCGATTCGACGACTTTCCTCAGTCAGTACCTCACGCAAAAGGCGGTCGGTCAGTTCGACCTTGGACCGGCGGCGGCGTTCTCGCTGATCTACTTCCTGATCATCCTGCTTCTTTGTTTCATCCTCTACAACTGGATGGAGCGGGTAGGCAAGGGCGGTCCCGCCACGACGGGAGACGACAATGCGTAAAGACCGTCGCTGGATGCGCAACGTCACGCTGGTCGTCTACATCCTGTTCGCGTTGATCCCGCTCTATTGGATGTTGTCGATATCGCTGCGCACGAACGAGGAAACGCTCGCGTCGTTCTCCACGTTCCCACAGCACCTGACGCTGGAAAACTACAAGGTGATCTTCACGGATCCGTCGTGGTATTGGGGGTATATCAACTCGATCGTTTATGTATTGATGAACACGGTGATGTCCGTGCTCGTCGCGCTGCCGGCCGCATACGCCTTCTCGCGGTACCGCTTCCTCGGCGACAAGCACATGTTCTTCTGGTTGCTCACCAACCGCATGACGCCGCCCGCCGTGTTCCTGCTGCCGTTCTTCCAGCTCTACTCCAGCGTGGGATTGATGGACACGTACATAGCCGTCGCGCTCGCGCACATGCTCTTCAACGTGCCGCTCGCGGTCTGGATACTTGAAGGTTTCATGTCGGGCGTATCGCGTGAAATCGATGAAACCGCGTATATCGACGGCTATACGTTTCCATCGTTCTTCGTGAAGATTTTTCTGCCACTGATCAAGTCGGGTGTGGGCGTCACGGCGTTTTTCTGCTTCATGTTCAGCTGGGTCGAGTTGTTGCTCGCACGCACGCTGACCTCGGTGAACGCCAAGCCGATCGCGGCCGTGATGACACGTACCGTGTCCGCCGCTGGCATGGATTGGGGCGTGCTTTCGGCTGCCGGCGTGCTGACCATCGTGCCGGGCGCGCTCGTCATCTACTTCGTGCGCAACTACATCGCGAAGGGCTTTGCGATGGGGAGAGTCTGATGATCACGTGGATGTACTGGACGCCCGAAGTGGCGATCTTCTTCGGCTGCATCGTGCTGATGCTGGCGGGCATGACCGTGTGGGAAATCCGTTCGCCCACGTCTGAACACAAAGGATTTCTGCCCATTTCGACTACGCGCGGGGACCGCTTGTTCATCGGCTTGCTGACGGCTGCTTATATCAATCTGGCATGGATCGGAATCAGCGCCGAGAACGCGAATGCATGGCCGGGCTTTGCGGCATCCATGCTCGTGCTCGTGCTGATCATGTGGAAGGGATAACAAGGAATCCATAAGAATATGGAAGCACCGGTTCCGCGATTACCCCGAGCGAGGACCGGTAGATGATCCAGGGGGCGGAGACAGAGGAGAACATCATGCATCACAGGAGACGGATCGTCGCGCTCGCGCTTGGCGGCATCTTCGCCAGCCAGTTGGCATTGGCGGGGGCGCCCGAAGCGCAAAAATGGATCGACAGTGAGTTCCAGCCGAGCACGCTTTCGAAGCAGCAGCAGGCGGACGAGATGAAGTGGTTCATCGACACAGCCGCGAAGCTCAAGTCGCAAGGCGTGAAGGAAGTGCACGTGGTGTCCGAGACGCTCGACACGCACATGTACGAATCCAAGACGCTCGCGAAAGCGTTCACCGAGATCACGGGTATATCGGTGAAACACGACATCATTCAGGAAGGCGATGTCGTTGAAAAGTTGCAGACGTCGATGCAATCCGGCCAGAGCATCTATGACGGCTGGATCTCGGACTCCGATTTGATCGGCACGCATTATCGCTATGGTGTGATCGTGCCGCTGTCCGACTACATGGAAGGCGAAGGCAAGGCATACACGAATCCCGGGCTGGATTTGAAAGACTTTATTGGTACGAGTTTCACGACTGCGCCAGACAAAAAGCTGTATCAATTGCCCGACCAGCAGTTCGCGAATCTTTATTGGTTCCGTGCCGACTGGTTTGCGCGCAAGGACCTGCAGGACAAGTTCAAGGCCAAGTACGGTTATGACCTTGGCGTGCCGGTGAACTGGACCGCGTATGAGGACATCGCAGAGTTCTTCACGAACGACGTGAAGACAATCGACGGCGCGAAAGTCTACGGCCACATGGATTACGGCAAGAAGGACCCGTCGCTTGGTTGGCGCTTCACTGACGCGTGGTTATCGATGGCAGGCGAAGCCGACAAGGGCATTCCAAATGGCCTTCCTGTCGATGAGTGGGGCATTCGCGTGACGCCCGACGGTTGCCATGCGGTGGGCGCGTCGGTATCCCGCGGCGGCGGCACGAATAGTCCGGCCGCCGTTTATGCGACCACGAAGTACATTGAATGGCTGAAGAAATATGCGCCGCCGGAAGCATCGGGCATGACGTTCAACGAAGCGGGACCGGTGCCCGCGCAAGGCAAGATCGCGCAGCAGGTCTTCTGGTACAGCGCATTCACGGCATCCATGCTCAAGCCAGGCAACGTGACGAATGCGGACGGCACGCCCAAGTGGCGCATGGCGCCGTCGCCGCACGGCCCGTACTGGAAGGACGGCATGCAGAACGGTTATCAGGACGTGGGATCGTGGACGTTCTTCAAGTCGACGCCGCCGAACCAGCGTGCCGCCGCCTGGTTGTACGCGCAATTCGTGACATCGAAAACGGTGTCGCTCAAGAAGTCGATCACGGGGCTCACGTTCATTCGCGATTCGGACATCCACAGCGACTACTTCACGAAAAACGCGGACAAGTACGGTGGTTTGATCGAGTTCTATCGCAGCCCGGCGCGCGTCGCGTGGACGCCGACAGGCAACAACGTGCCGGATTATCCGAAGATGGCGCAACTGTGGTGGAAGAACGTCGCGACGGCCGTGGCCGGAGAAAAGACGCCGCAGGCTGCAATGGACAACCTCGCGAAAGAGATGGATCAGGTGCTCGGGCGACTCCAGCGTGCCGGCATGAAGGTCTGCGCGCCGCAGCTGAATCCTGAAAGCGATCCGGCGAAATGGCTGTCCGATCAGCACGCGCCATGGAAGAAGCTGGCAAACGAGCGGCCGAAGGGCGAGACCGTGAAGTACGACCAACTGCTTTCCGCATGGAAGGAGGGCAAGGTCCGCTAAGCCTTGATTGAGTGTCAAAACAGAAAGGGGCGATACGGTGTATCGCCCCTTTCTTCATGCAATGGCTCCAGGCGTGCCGCACAACCACGCCACATCCACCCTTAAGAGCCTGGAAAGACGCCGGCATTGTCCACTGCCCGGCAGCGTGATCCCAGCCCGCCAGAAGTTGACCTCATGCTCCTTCACGCCCATATACGATGCAACCAGCCGGGTCGTGATCCGTGCCCGCTTGATCGTCATGTCCAGTTTCGTTGAAAATAGTTTCCGGAAGCGGTCCGAATGCGTGTTCCTTTCCAGATGGACTTCCAGCTCGTTCGCGCGCCTCATGTTGCTTGACCTCGCTAAAAGGTTCGACGTGGCTATCGTATTTCGACTTCTGGCACATTCGCATGGCTATTGCCGCGAATGTAGTGCTCCAGTTGATGAATCGTGAACTGCTGTTCGGCGATCAGGTTCTTGACCAGATCGCCAATGGACACCATCCCGATCAGCAATCCACCATCGATCACCGGAAGATGGCGTATGCGGTTATCGGTCATGAGCGTCATGCAGTGCTCGGTTGTCTGGTTCAGGCGCACGTAACGCACTGCGCGGGACATCACGTCGCCGACCGGCGTATCCCGCGACGACCGGTCGAGCAAGACGATCTTGCGTGCGTAGTCGCGCTCGGTGAAGATGCCCGTGATCCGGTCGCCCGACGTCACGACCAAGGCGCCAATCTGTTTATGCGCCATCAGTTTGATGGCTTCGAACACGCTGGCCGTGGCCTCGATGGTATGGAACGATTGGTCCGGCTTGGAACTCAATAACTGCGCAACGGTTGTCATTCGAGACCTCGTTGATGTTCGGCCGTTCACTGAACGGCCAATGTTGATTGATCGAAAAATTCGAAGCTTTAACGCTCAACCGAAGTCGAAAAGCTCGCCGAGCATCGACTTCTTTCTCTTGTATGGATGACGACGTTCGCGATACTCGTCGTCGCGACGGTCGTGGTCGTCATAGCGCGTGCGCTCGTCCCGCCGACGCTCGACGCCCGCATTGCTCAGTATCGCGGCTGGCTGCGAGACAGCGCTTTGCGCGCTTTCCTCAGTGGCCCGGTCAATCAGTTTGTCGAGTTCGCCACGGTCGAGCCACACGCCACGACATGTCGGGCAATAGTCGATTTCAATGCCTTGCCGGTCCGTCATCAACAGTTCCGGGGTCTTGCACATGGGACATTTCATTCTCTTGGCTCCTTCGTCTTGAACGGTAACGAAGCCTTAATGTATAGCAAGTAAGCTTAATGTAAAATTCGTATTTTCGACTTCAATAGTTCGAAAAAAACGATGCATCAACCATCGCTTCCGGGGCTAGGATGAACTTCAAGCACTTGTATTATTTTTGGGTGGCCGCACGCGCAGGTGGCATCGCACGCGCGGGCGCGCAGTTGCATATCACGCCGCAAACGCTCAGCGGCCAGATCAAATTGCTCGAAGAGACGCTCGACAAAAAACTCTTCAAGAAGAGCGGTCGCAATCTCGAACTTACCGATGCCGGCCGCCTTGCACTCGATTACGCCGATGAGATCTTTTCCCTCGGCGCCGAGCTTGAGAGCGCGGTCAGGCAGGAGAGGGAAGCGGCACGCACGCAACTGCGCGTGGGTGTGGCGGACTCGGTGCCGAAGACGGTCGCGTACCGGTTGCTCGAACCGGCGTTGAATCTCTCTGACTCTTTGAAGCTGATCTGCCACGAGGGCAAGCTTCACGCGCTGCTGTCGCAACTCGCCGTTCATAAACTCGATCTGATCATTGCCGATGCGCCGATCCCTCCGGACGTGAACGTAAAGGCGTTCAACCATTCGCTTGGCCGTTCCACATTGAGCTGCTTTGCGCCCAAGGCGCTCGCGGCGCGCGGCGCGAAGTCTTACCCTGCATCGCTCGGCGACATGCCAATGCTTCTGCCCGGTAACGACTCGGCCGTGCGCAGGAAGCTGGATCATTGGCTCAAGTCCCACGGAATAGCGCCGCGCATTGTCGGGGAATTCGATGACAGCGCGCTCACCCTCGCTTTTGGCCGCGAAGGCCGTGGCGTTCTGTTCGCGCCAACGGTTCTGGCGGCGCAACTCAAACGCGAACACGGGCTGCGGGCGATTGGTCATATCGAGACAATCGTTGAGGAGTTCTTCGCGATTTCGATTGAAAAGCGCATTAGTCATCCCGCCATCTCATCAATCATGAATGCTGCGCGAAGCACCCTGTTCAATGTCTGAACTTTCGTTTGCCAGCTCCGTATTTGTCCGCGACCTGTCCTTACAAAATAATAACAGAAATAACTTACATTACGTTTCGCTTTCGTCTATAACGATCTTACGTGTTGCGGACTGCCATGTCGCGTACCACGCCTCAGCCCGCCAGGCATGCCTGCGGGCTTTTTTTTGCCCTTCGCACAAAGGTCGCAATAATCTGCAGTTCTCTTTCATATTTCTTTCGGTAGTAACCCGATGTGGTGAAAACCCTGAACTTTCTTTCACTTGACTTACTTGATATATCACATATTGTGTATCCCATTGCCACCCCTAATTTGGGATGGCGATGAGGCAGACGTCAATTCGGCGTCCCGAATACAAGGCAGCAAATGCCAAGGAGACAGTGATGGAAACGAATCGCCCGGTAGGAGAGTCGCGCCTGGCATCGCCGTGGGTGCAGCTGGTGTTCGGCGTGATCTGCATGGCCATGATCGCGAACATGCAATACGGCTGGACGCTGTTTGTCAATCCGATCGATGAAAAGCATCACTGGGGCCGCGCGGCCATCCAGGTGGCGTTCACGATTTTCGTTGTGACTGAAACGTGGCTTGTCCCAATCGAAGGTTATCTCGTCGATAAATACGGCCCACGTCCCGTGGTCGTAGTCGGCGGCTTGCTGTGCGCGGCTGCGTGGGTGCTCAATTCGATCTCGGCCTCCCTGCCAATGCTGTACTTCGCGGCGGCGGTCGGTGGCGTCGGCGCGGGCGCGGTGTATGGCACGTGCGTGGGCAATGCGCTCAAGTGGTTCCCGGATCGGCGAGGGTTGGCGGCGGGCATCACCGCTGCGGGTTTCGGTGCGGGTTCGGCGGCGACGGTCGTGCCTATTGCGCACATGATCAAGAACAGCGGCTACGAAGCGACTTTCCTTTGGTTCGGCCTCGGCCAGGGCCTGATCGTTTTCTTCCTTGGCATGGCGCTGTTCGCACCGCCGGCCAGCTTGCTCGCAAACGCGAAGAGCGCATTGAAGGCCGCGGTCTATAACGCTACGCCCAAGCAAGTGATGAGCTCGCCGATCTTCTGGGTCATGTACCTGATGTTCGTGATGATGGCAGCCGGCGGTTTGATGGCGACCGCGCAACTGGGTCCGATCGCCAAGGACTTCGGCCTGCATGATTCGCCGGTTTCCATCCTGGGGTTGACGTTGCCGGCGCTCACGTTCGCGCTGACCATCGACCGGGTGCTCAATGGTTTGACGCGGCCGTTCTTCGGATGGATATCGGACAGGATCGGGCGAGAGAACACCATGTTCATGGCGTTCGCGATCGAAGCAGTCGGTATTCTGTTGCTCTCGAAGTACGGGCAAAGTCCGGTTGCGTTCGTGGTGCTGACCGGGATCGTGTTCTTCGCCTGGGGCGAGATCTATAGTCTCTTTCCGGCGACATGCGGCGACACCTTTGGTCCGAAGTTCGCTGCAACCAACGCCGGCCTGCTTTATACAGCGAAGGGAACGGCTGCGTTGCTGGTGCCGTTCAGCAGCGTGATCACGGCCGCCACGGGTAGCTGGCACGCGGTGTTCATGCTGGCATCGGGAATGGCTGCGGCGTCCGCGCTCCTTGCGCTGTTCGTGCTCAAGCCGATGCGGCAAGCCCACAAGCAGAAGCACGCATCCTCGCCGGTGGACATGCCGTTTGCGTCGGTGGTGAAGGATTGACGTGACGCGGAGAAGTTGATTTGTCATGACCGATGGCCGGCCACACAGCCGGCCATCGGTCGTTTCGGAGAAAGCTTATTTTCGCCCGACGAGATAACAAACGCCTTCGGGTCCGTAGCGTTCGCTATGTGCTTCATTCGTCTTGAGGTGAAACACGTCGCCGGCTTGATAGCGCGTTTCCTTGCCAACGACCTCGAGCGTCAGCTCGCCCTCCAGGATCAACGCCTTCGCTTCGAACGGGTGGACATGATCGTCCATGGAAGCACCGGCTTCGCGCTCGACCAGCACGGTCGTCTGAAAACCTTCGCGCGCAAGCATTTCGATGAAGTCGTCGCGTTCCATGTTCGTTCCCCTTTGTACTCGAACCTTCGCCAATCGCTAATATAAGGTGAAACCACGCGTTCTGCGGCCGATCCGAAAAACGCGTAAAATGTGAGACTATCCTCATATTTCAAAGCGCGTTGTTTTGCGCACGTTTCCAATTGGAGCCGTCATGTCTAGTCTCGATCTGAATTCTGAACACACCGCGTTGGTGGCCATCGACTTGCAGCATGGCATTCTGGCGCGGCCACTTGGTCCGCACTCCGCCGCCGATGTCCTCGCAAACAGCGTACAACTCGCCAACGCAGTGCGAGCGAAAGGGGGTTTGGTAGTTTGGGTTCGCGTCGATCTCGCTGGGATCTTGCACCTTCCCGCCGATGCATCCACCGCGCCGCCCAAGGGTTCTCCGCCCCCGCCGGCCAACGCGTCCGAGTTATCGACGGAGCTTGGTGTGCAGGATGGGGACGTGGTCGTGACGAAGCGTCAGTGGGGTGCTTTTTACGGCACGGATCTGGAGCAGCACCTGCGCCGCAAGGGCATCCGGACCGTCATCATGAGCGGCATCGCGACGAATTTCGGTGTGGAATCCACCGCGCGCGGCGCGTTCGATCGCGGTTATGAAATCGTGTTCGCGGAAGACGCAATGACGTCGCTGAGCGCCGAAGCTCATGCGTTCGTGATTGCTAACATTTTCCCGCGAATGGGGCGCGTAAGGTCGACGGAGGAGGTGGTGAAGGCGTTGCGGGAAAGTTGAGCAAGACCCAACGGACCGATACAACAATTCGTTGTATCGGTGGTTCCGGATTCAAACCTCCAACCTCGACCCCTTCGCCGCTTCCAACTCCTGCGTCGATCCCTTCGCCGGGCGCCCAGCCCAATACCCCGCGAGCAACGAACCCGACAAGTTGTGCCACACCGAAAACAGTGCACCCGGCAGCGCTGCTATCGGCGTGAAATAAAGCTTGCCGAGCGTCGCCGCAAGCCCCGAGTTCTGCATGCCAACTTCAATTGCCAATGTCCGGCAGACGGCTTCGTCGAAGCCAAGCAAACGGCCGCCCCAATATCCGCCAAGCAGGCCAATGCCGTTATGCAGCACCACGCCGAACATCACCAGCAGGCCGACCGACGCGATGCTCTTCTGCGTCCCCGCGACTACGGCGGAAATGATGAGCAGGATCGCGATCATCGAAATGATCGGCAGTGCCGGTTCGACCGCGCGCACGAGCTTGTTGAAAAACTGGTTGATGAACAAGCCGGCGACAATCGGCAACGCCACGATCTGGACGATGCTCATCAGCATGCCGTGGACATCGACGGCAATCGATGCATCCACGTAAAGCCGCGTGAGCAGGGGCGTCGCCAACACGCCGACGAGCGTCGATAACGCGCTGATGGTGACGGACAGCGCAACGTCGCCTCGGGCCAAGTAGATCATTACGTTCGACGCCGTGCCGCTTGCGACGCTGCCGACCAGCACCATGCCGGCCGTCAGGTCGGGTGGCATGCGCAACGCCCGGGCGATCACCCATGCGGCGAGCGGCATCACGAGATAATGCAGCCCAATACCCGCGATCACCGGCGCCGGCCGCGTGAACACGCGCCGGAAGTCGGCGAAGGAAAGCGTGACGCCCATCGCGAACATGATGATGGTGAGCAGCGTAGTGACGTGTGGCGCAATGCCGGTGAACGAGGCTGGCGAGAAGTAGGCGGCGACCGAGATGAGCACGGCCCAAAGGGGAAAGAGGCGGGTGACGCGCGAAAGCATGCTGATACGATCCTGGCAGATTTAGAAGAGGCGGGAAAACCGGAAAGTGCTGACCATGCCATCGATAGATGCGGCCAGAGGCGTGCCGGCCCGTGAATCCTTTTGAGATCCGCCGGTTACGGATTAAAACGCCGAGGCGAATTGCCAAGCAGAATTGTAACGTTTTGGCTTACAACCTTTAAGAATCTACTTCAGCCGCGCAACCGTTCCCGCGTCCGGCTCACCGCCAAAATACGTGTTCAGTGCGAGTTCGAACGGCGTCTTGTCGGTGGCGGCGTGGGCGAACAGGGTCATCGATGAATGGAATTTCAGGTCGTCCGGGTAACCGAAAATCTGCTCCACCGAACGCCCTTCGAGCGCATTGACGATCTGCGTCAACACGCGCAGTCGCTCTCCGAGCACAGGATGATCGAGATACGCACGGGCCTCGTCCACTGAAGATATGGCGTAGCGGCGCGCCATTTCACTGTGTCCAAGTCCCTGGATCTGCGGAAACACGAACCACATCCAGTGCGTGCGTTTCTTGCCGGTTTCGAGCTCCGAGGTCACCGTTTCGAACAGCGGATTCTGGGCATCGACAAAACGTTGCAGATCGAATCGGTTGAGTGGGTCGGTCATGGCCGCCTCCAGATCGTTGCCGGGAAATGCTGCAAGCGACGTTCCCGCCGAATTGGCGTGGATCGAACCAATCAGTAATCCCGCCCGCTTGCGAACGATATGCCGCTTTCTGCTATCTTGGCGGCCATGCAAAACATCATCGAAATTTCGAATCTGTCGAAGAGCTATGCGTCCGGCTTCACGGCGCTGAAAAATGTCTCGCTCGACATCCGCCGCGGCGAGATTTTCGCGCTCCTCGGACCAAACGGCGCAGGCAAAACCACGCTGATCAGCATTGTGTGCGGGATCGTGAATCCCACGGAAGGCACCGTGCGCGTCAACGGTCACGGCATTATCTCCGACTACCGCGCCGCCCGCGCGATGATCGGCCTCGTGCCGCAGGAACTGACCACCGACGCCTTCGAATCCGTCTGGGCGACCGTTTCATTCAGCCGCGGCCTGTTCGGCAAGCCGCCGAATCCGGCGCATATCGAAAAGGTGCTGCGCTCGTTGTCCCTGTGGGACAAGAAGGACAACAAGCTCGTCACGCTTTCCGGCGGCATGAAACGGCGTGTGCTGATAGCGAAGGCCTTGTCGCACGAACCGGAAATCCTGTTCCTCGATGAACCCACTGCCGGCGTCGACGTCGAGTTGCGGCGCGACATGTGGAATCTGGTTCGCGGCCTGAAGGCGAACGGCGTGACGATCATCCTGACGACGCATTACATCGATGAAGCCGAGGAAATGGCGGATCGTATCGGCGTGATCAATCGAGGCGAGATCATCCTGATCGAGGAAAAAGCCGAACTGATGCGCAAGCTTGGCCAGAAAAAACTCGCGCTGCAACTGGAAGATGCAATCACGCAGATTCCTGCCGGATTAAGCGGGTATCGGCTGGATCTGTCGGCGGACGGTTGCGAGCTGACCTATACCTACGACGCACAGGACGAACCTGGCCGCATCATCACATTACTGAAGGATCTCGCCGATAACGGCATCCAGTTCAAGGACCTGCAAACGACGCAGAGCTCGCTGGAAGACATTTTCGTGAGCCTGGTCGGAGAGAAGAAATGAATATTCATGCAGTCCGGGCTATCTACAAGTTCGAAATGGCGCGCACGTGGCGCACGATCATGGGCAGCATCATCTCGCCCGTGATTTCCACGTCGCTGTATTTCGTGGTGTTCGGCGCGGCCATCGGGTCGCGCATTCCCGAGGTGAACGGCGTGAGTTATGGCGCGTTTATCGTGCCGGGTCTCGTGATGCTGTCGCTATTGACGCAAAGCGTTTCCAACGCGTCGTTCGGCATCTATTTTCCGAAGTTCACCGGGACGATCTACGAGCTATTGTCCGCGCCGGTGTCGTATCTGGAGATCGTGCTGAGTTACGTCGGCGCGGCCGCGACCAAGTCGATCATCCTCGGCCTGATCATTCTTGCGACCGCGCGCTTGTTCGTGCCGCTGCACGTGGATCACCCGTTCATGATGATCGTGTTCCTGCTGCTGACGGCCGTTACGTTCAGCTTGCTGGGTTTTATCATCGGCATCTGGGCGGATGGGTTCGAGAAGTTGCAGGTGATTCCGCTCCTGATCATCACGCCGCTCACGTTCCTGGGCGGAAGTTTTTATTCCATCGATATCCTGCCGCCGTTCTGGAAAGCTGTCGCGCTGTTCAATCCGGTGGTGTACCTGATCAGCGGCTTTCGCTGGAGCTTCTACGGTATCGCCGATGTCAGCGTCGAAATCAGCCTGATCATGACGCTCGTGTTTCTTGCGGTGTTTATCGGCGTGGTCGCGTGGATTTTCAAGACCGGCTACAAGTTGAAATCGTAAAGGATGCGGGATATGCGCGATGTGTTGATCGAAAAATTCGGGCTTCAGCCACATCCTGAAGGCGGCTTTTTCCGCGAGACGTTTCGTGGTGCCGACAAGGTTTCGCGTGAGGTATCGCCGGAAGAGCAACGCTCGGCGTCGACCGCGATCTATTACATGCTTTGCGACGGCGCGCATTCGGCCTGGCACCGGATTCGATCGGACGAGGTCTGGCATTTCTATGCGGGCGAACCGATCAACATTCACGTGATCGATACCGCAGGCCACCTGCACACGCATCGGCTCGGCAACGCACTGACGCACGCCGATGCCGTGTTCCAGGCGGTTGTCCCTGCAGGGCATTGGTTCGCGGCGGAATTGTCCGATCCGTCCACCTTTGCGCTGGTCGGCTGTACGGTCGCACCGGGTTTTGAATTCAGCGAATTTGAAATCGCGGATATTGCGGCGTTGGTCAAAGCGCATCCGCAGCACACGGATGTGATTCGCCGCTTAGGACCTGCACTGAAGCCTTGAACGCCTTGAAGGCGAAAAAAAGCGGCGCTCTCCTAACAGAGGCGCCGCCTTTTCGTTGCTATTACCTTATAGATTCGCTCGTACCGCGTCGCGAACGGCATCCATCATGCCGCCGTGGTTGAGCGGGATGTCGAGTGAATCGGCGTAGACGTCCTGATCCGTTTGGGCACGTGCCTCTTTCGGCTCCCGAAGCACTTGCGATTCATACGCTGTGTCGGCTGACCGGATGGTGTCACGAGCTACGGCGCGCTGCGCTTGAAAACTCTTCACGATGAACTCCTTGCAGTGATGGAGCGGCGGGAGACTGCGATCCTACTTAATTCCGATGACAAATTTACGACGCCATGTCCCGCCGATGCGCGCCTGTCAGCCTGTCACGCCGCTCGCCTGATCCGCGTTGCGCATTCGGCAATCATGGTGCGGCTCTACAGTTTAATAGCTGTCACATGGCCGCAATCGTACTTCTGGCTTATGAAACGAAGAGGTGAATATCAGCGGATAGCGCAGAATTTGGCGTGGAAATTGCCGCAGGAAATGGAGAAATCGGACAAATGAATGGCAACGTCGGGAAGGCCCGCTCGCCAATCCGCGCAATGCCGGGATTACGCACGAGCTGACGCCCAAGCGAGTAATTGCTAACCCGCGAGAAGTTAAAGCGGCGTCTCATCAAGGAAACGATGAGACGCCGGGTTTCATATCGCGGAAAGCACCTTCGCATCGTGCGGCAGCATTAGATACCGCAGTATTGGTGGCTTTCCAGGTTGCTCAGGCGTGCTGATCCTGCAAATCGGCATCGCAGGTCTCGTTTTGCGGCATGGAAGCCGCAAGGATCATCGCCGAAGCATTTTGCGGTTTCGGATCCCGTTGCGAGGGCCGATACACCGCATCGCCCCGGTGAATGACTTCGCCGGTCAGCGCGCACGCGCCATCGGTTGTCGCGGTGGTCACGCGCCAACCCTGGTAACCGTAATGGCAAGTTGCCGCGTCCGACCAATAAACAATGGCCGTAGCACTGCTCGGCCGCTCGATCACACGCACGACGGCTTCGGGAAACGGCCTGCGCGATTGCGCAGGCGGTGGCGCGACATACGGATGATCACGTTCCCACGCTCGGGTGAGCCGCTCTAAAAACGGATGGACGGCCCTTTGCCGCGGGGCAGTTTCTGCCGCGCTTGCGTGGGTCGCTGTCAACGAGCGGACCGTCTGTTGCCACGGGTCCGCGCTTCTGGCTAACGCTGTCATGGTTCGTTCCTGGCATGGTTCACGCTCGAACTTACGCAATCGGCGTGTTCTGATAAATACCGTTCAGGTGAATACACTGTCTTGTTAGCGCGAATAATCGCAACGGAGCTTTACGCAATAAGGCTTTGCCCGATGTTGCGCTGCCGCGCCACAGGTGATTGAAGACGATTGAAACTTTTAATTATTGCGATAGGGCGAAGATTTCGTGCTTTGCATCGGGCTCGACGACTATTACTCCGATCGATTCGTGGGGCATTCGTAAGGTGTCAAACTTTGGGAGAAAGCTGTGGAATAGCTCTTGCGGGCAGCATACTGGCTATCTATTTACAACACTGAACGAGGTACTCGTGAAGAGAAGTCATATCGCTGCAGCAGTTCTGTTTTCAAGTCTGGGTCTGGCATCGGCGGCATTTGCGCAGGGCAACCCCGGTGGTCACGACGATCATGGCGGCCCGCAGCAACGTCCTGGCGGCCAGCCGCAACAAGGCATGCAAGGTCACGGCAACGGTTATCAGAATCAGAATCAAGCGCAGAACCGTGGTCCGCAGGGCAACCCCGGAGGCCAGCATCACGACAACAACCGTCCGCCTCCGCGCGCCGATAACGGCCCGGGTCGTGGCGGTCCAGGCATGCACGGCGACAGCCCGCGCGAATGGCGTCGTGGTGACAGGCTGCCCAACGATTATCGCGATCGCCAATATGTGGTGGATGACTATCGTGGCTACGGATTGCAACAGCCACCGCGCGGATACCACTGGGTTGGCGTAGGTGGCGACTACGTTCTCGCAGCAGTTGCAACGGGTGTAATCGCTCAGATCGTGCTCAGCGGCGGACACTAAGACCAGGCGTCGCGCGAGCGACGATGCGCTGCAAAGAGGCTGTTCCAGTGAGCTGGAACAGCCTCTTTCTTTTGGTGATCAATTTGCGCTTACGCTTTAGGAGTATCCGTAATTGCCTTCACCACGCGAGCCAGCGACTTCAACGCGACTTCGGGCGAATCCTCAAACTGCGCACCAATGATCGCCCCGTCCACGGCCATTGCCAACGCGCGCGCATCGGCCTTTGCGGTTCTCGACCCGGCAGGCAACAGCGTCCTGATAACCACCGCCATATCCAGCTTGTGACGGCGCGAGATATCGACGGCTTCGGGCAACGTGCCGCCCACTTCCACCACGGCATTGATGAATGCGCAACCGCGATAGATTTCACTCCCAAACCATTCCGCGAGCGCCGGCACGAGCGCGTCTGCATTGCCGCCGTGACGTTTGACGGCATTCTCGAACCAGTCCATCCAGTTGCGATGCCGGTACTCCAGAAACGCCACGATCAGATCGTTTTTTGCCGGATAGTATCGATAAAACGTCTTCTTCGCGACGCCCGATTCGGCAATCACGCGATCGATTCCCGTTGCGCGAATTCCATCGCGATAAAAGAGATCGTGCGCGGTGACGAGGATCCGTTCGGCGGGAGAAAGATCGGCCGCAAGGTCCGTGGCGGAAGCGAGTAGGTTCATGATTCGATCATTGTAGACAGGTCTGTCTCCCTGCGCTAGAGTACGCCGGTAGACAGATCTGTCTACACATACAAAAACGCTCGATAAACTCGCAAAGGACTTGTCATGGAAAGCAAACCGCCGTTTCCCCCGTTCGATGCCGAAACCGCCCGGCAGAAAGTCCGCCTTGCCGAGGACGGCTGGAATTCGCGTGATCCGAAGCGCGTTGCGTTGGCGTATAGCGAGGACACCCGCTGGCGAAACCGCGCGGAATTCGTGTCTGGACGCGCTGAAGCCGAGGCGTTTCTTGCGCGCAAATGGGCGCGTGAGCTCGACTATCGGTTGATCAAGGAATTGTGGGCGTTCACAGGTTCGCGTATTGCGGTGCGTTTCGCTTACGAATGGCACGATGATTCGAAGAACTGGTTCCGCAGCTTTGGCAACGAGAACTGGGAATTCAACGAAGCAGGGCTGATGACGCATCGGCATGCGAGCATCAACGACCTGCCGATCAAGGAATCGGAACGTAAATATCACTGGCCGCTGGGTCGTCGCCCGGACGATCATCCCGGCCTGAGCGAACTGGGATTTTGAAGCAGGGTCAGGCCGGCCCGTCGCCTGAAGCCAGCTTTAGCGCGCGTTCAAGCGCCGAGACGATTACGTCGATGGCGTGATCACGCGCGGCGTCGTCCTGTTGGCGAAGTGCGTATGACGGGTGATAAGTCGTGACCAGCCAGCCGCCGTTGAAAGGCAATGTCTTATCAAGATGACTTCCGAGCGTGGCCTGTTTCCCGATCAGGCTGTGCAGCGCCGTGGCGCCCAGCGCGACGATCACCCGCGGCCTGACCGTTGCGAGTTCCTGCTCAAGCCAGACAGAACACGCATCGACTTCACGCTGAGCCGGCGTTTTGTGCAGCCTCCGTTTGCCGCGGGGTTCCCACTTGAAATGCTTGACCGCGTTGGTCATGTACACACCTGAACGATCCAGCCCCGCGCGTTGCATGGCCGAATCGAGAAGTTGCCCGGCCGGCCCGACGAACGGCCGCCCCTTCAAGTCCTCCTGATCGCCCGGTTGCTCGCCGACAAGCATGATCGCGGCATCTGCCGGACCCTCGCCTTGCACGGCCTGGGTTGCGTCGCGCCATAGCTCGCAGCGGCGGCATGCGTCGAGCGAGGTGGTGGCATCGCGGGCGGGTTGCGCCTTTTCGGCTTCCATGACGATTGCCTTGCCACTCGTCAGGCTCAATGCACCGACTGCGCTCGCTTGCGCCACTTTTCTCGCGCCGCTGCGCGCTTCGCTGATCATTTGCGGGATCAGCGACCCCTCGGGCAGGCCCTTCCAGAATCGCACGGGCATGTGCTGCTGCAGCGCGGTCTCGTTGAGGCGCGCCGGGTTGAATGTGCTTTTGTAATACGTCAGCCAGAGATTCTCGGCATCGTCTTCGTTTTCCGGAAGATGATCGGCCGCGAGCGCTGGGCGCCGCTCAATGCGCAGTTCCGTCCCGCTCCACATGGCCGCACCGTGCGGCGTTGTAATCATCCACGACGAACGGCCCATGCGCTGTGCAAAGTGATCGGCGCTCCAGGGCAGGACATTGTGATCGGGCTCGTACCATGCGACGTATTCCGGCGCGCCGAGCGCGGGGTCACGTTTGCGGAAACGCACGTACGCGATCATGTCGTGCTTCGCGCGCCGAACTGCCTTGGCCATTTTGTGCAGACGGACGCCATCTTCGTCGGCGGCGGATTCCACCGCGCGGTCGCCTTGCGCCCAGCGCCAGATGAGTTTGTAGAGAAAGGCCCAGCGTTCCGGATCGCGGAACAGTGCAGCGTCCTTCAGCAAGGTCGCGAAAGTTTTCGAAATGGACAAGGGCGACGCGCCGGCGGCGGGGCCGAGTGTGTTGTCTTCATCGAAAAGAGATGAAGCTTTCTGGTCGCTGGTCTCCCGCCATTCGATGGTTTCAGGCGGCAACCTTTGCGCAAGCGCCGACAGCGCGGCCGCGCGCCACGACGCATATTCTCCATCGATAACAATCGTCCGCATCAGCATGAAAGCACCGCCTCACAAAAGCGAAAGCTGAACCGGCGCGGCCGTGAGCGCACGGCGCAGATGCTCGGAGGACACGTCGCGGATTGGCGGCTTGTAGTCTTCCGTTGTGATGAACGGCCGGACCTTGTCCATGCTGCACCGAAGGCGTACAAGGTCGTCGTAGCGAATTTTTCTCGACCGGCGCAGATCGACAATGCGCTTCGCGTTTCTCATGCCGATGCCTGGCACGCGGGCGATCAGCCGCAGCGCCGCTTTGTTCAGATCGACGGGAAAGCGTTCGCGATGCCCAAGCGCCCACGCCAGCTTCGGGTCGATATCGAGCGAAAGATTGCCGGGGCCATCGAGCAATTCGGACGCACTGAAACCGTATCCGCGCATCAAAAAATCCGCCTGATACAGCCGATGCTCACGCAACAGCGGCGGCGCCTGCAAAGGCACGGCCGACGGACTATCCGGGATCGGGCTGAAGGCTGAATAGTAGACGCGCTTCAGCTTGTAGGATCCGTAGAGCGTCTCGGCGGTGGCGAGGATGGTCTGGTCGTCGGTGGTATCGGCGCCCACGATCATTTGCGTGCTTTGTCCTGCCGGCGCGAAACGCGGCGCCTTCGGTTCGGCCTCCGATTCTTCCTGCGCGACGCGGATGGAACTCATCGCAATCTTGATGGTGCGTCCGCTTTTTTCAGGCGCGAGCCGTTGCAGGCTGCCGTCGGTCGGCAATTCAATGTTCACGCTCAGCCGGTCCGCGAACAATCCAGCCTGCGCGATCAACCCGGGATCGGCATCGGGGATGGTTTTCAGATGTATGTATCCGCGAAACTGATGATCCTCGCGCAAGGACTGCGCGACGCGAACCAGCTGCTCCATGGTGTAGTTCGACGATCGAATGATCCCCGAACTCAGAAACAACCCGTCGATGTAATTTCGCCGATAAAAATCCAGCGTCAAATCGACCACTTCCTGCGGCGTAAAGCGTGCGCGCGCCACGTTGCTCGATCGCCGGTTCACGCAGTATTGACAGTCGTACTGACAAAAGTTGGTCAATAAAATCTTGAGCAGGGATACGCAGCGCCCGTCGGGCGTGAAGCTATGACAAATTCCTGCGCCCGTGCTGGCGCCGAGCCCTTCAAGACCACGCGATGTCCGCTTCGGCGCGCCGCTGCTTGCGCAGGAGGCGTCGTACTTGGCGGCATCGGCGAGGATTTCCAGCTTCTCAGACAACTCCATGCTGTTCGCCAGTACTGTATATGTGTACAGTATCCGCGCGCGGCATAGGCGAATGCAAGTTCAAAATTGGGCGACAGATCGCTATCTTCCACGCCTTCGATAAAACGCCCACCATCCCGCCAGCACCGTGAACGTCGCGACGATCGCAACCATCAGCCAGAAGCCGTGCTTGTTCTCCGCGAGCGGAATGCCGCCCACGTTCATGCCCATGATCCCGGCCACAATGTTGATAGGCAGCGCCAGCACCGTGACCAGCGTCAGCGTAAATAGCGTCCGGTTGCTTTGCTCGTCCAGTCGTGCGGCGATCTCTTCCTGCAGGAGCTTGATGCGTTCAACAAGCCCGGCCAGATCGCCAAGGACGAGAGAAAACTCTTCGGTGGCATCGCGCAGATCCTGCAAGTCGAGCGTCTGCAACCAGCGCGGTGGACGCGCCAACAGCCGGAAGATCGATCCCGGCTCGGGCGCCAGAAGCCGCTGCAAACGCACCAGCACCCGGCGCGACGCACCCAGTTCGGAGCGCGTGGCGGGCGCGCGCATCGAGAGGAAACGGTCCTCCACCTTGTCGATGTCGATGCTCGTGCGCCGTACGATCTGAACCAGCAGTTCAGCCTGATCCCGCAACAGGTGGATCAGCAGCTCGACCGTCGAGCGGAAGACTTCGCCGCCGCGCACGGCTTCGCGGAGGGTATCGATGGAACGCAGCGGTTTCAGGCGCGCCGTGACCAGCAATTTTTCGCGGGTATAGACCCAAAGCGTGGCGATTTCGGACGGCGTTACATCGAAGTTGAACATCACGTCGTTGATCACGGCGAGAAGCGCGCCTTCCTGATGCTCGATGCGCGTGGAGTGCGAACCGTCGCGAAGTGTTTCGAAGAAGGCATCGGGCAATTCGAGTTGCGTGCGCATCCAGCGTTCGCTGGCGCCGTTCGCCAAGTCGAAATGCAGCCAGACAAAGTCGCCGGCATCCTGGCCGACGTTGCATTGCGCGAGCCAGTCGAGGGCGCCGTCCGAATCGATGGGAATGCCGGCGGCATCCCCGGCAAAGCGGAACCCGCACACGAGGCCGGAAAAATCGGAGGCATAGGGCAGGGCGGTGGTCATGGGTGGCTGAGATTAAAAACGGTTCAGCCGACGATTGTCTGCGCCAAATGCGGCATTGCGAGCATCGTTTGCAGCGGATTTGCGTTACTGTTGGGCGATTGCCGCGTGACACGTAACGGACTTACGGCTGTCACGCCACATGGTTAGACTCGCGCGGTGCAAGAAGGCCGTCGCGCGCAGCCCGACCCTTCTCGCTTCATTGCGCATCACGGGGAAATACACATGGAAGATCGCGTCGAGCAGGACGAACCCACGCAGACCACGGCCGACGGATTGACGCGGCTGGCGGCAAGCATCGTCGAATTGCTGGGCGAGCAGGCCATCGACAGCCGTCTCGGTACGAAATTGCTGAAGCGGCTGGAAAAGGAAGCGAAGCTGGTGGCGGAACACGGACCGCAACCTTTGAACAAAACGCAGAAACGCACGTTGCGCGAAGCGTTGGACAAGCTAGATGAGGCGTTGCGTCAATCCGATGCAAACCTGTTGGTTCTCGCAAATGCAAAATTGCGATCAACAGACGAATCGTCCGGCAAAAAAATCAAAGCCAAGTCCTAAAACCTGTTGCGTCCACGAATCCCGGCCCACTGTGAGCGCCGCTTTTAAGCGGCCAACGCACTGTCAGATCAGACATTTCCAGCTTCGATCAACACACCGGTGTGAATCGCTCGTGACAACGGTACGGGCTGGCGCGAAAAATGCTGTGTTTGCTGCACTTGCAAAACAAAGAGCGGTCAATGCTTTCAGTTTCCTTCTCCCCGAACTGCGCGTTGTGGACGAATCGGAACGTCGACGCGGACCACGAACGATGGCGAATCCTCGTCGTAGACGATAACGCCGCGAGCGCCGAAGGCCTCGCAGCAGCGCTCAATGCCGACGGCTGCGACGCGCGCTACGCGTTGAGCGGCGTCGATGCACTTCAGGCGATCGATAACTGGGTTCCTCATGTAGTGGTGCTCGACATCAGCATGCCAGAGCACGACGGCTTCGCGACCGCCCGGGTTCTTCGCCGCATTTCACCGACGCGTAATGCGGGAATTATTGCGTTCACTGCGCTCGGCGAAGATTACGTCCGCTCGAAGGGCGTACATGCAGGATTCGACGGTTACTGCCAGAAGGGCAATGCGCCCGGCGTGCTGGTGAAGTTGATTAGTCAGATCGTTCAAGTCCACTGATTTCTCACGCCGGACGTAGTTTTTCGGAACATCTTTGTCCCCAATTCCACGCGTCGCAAGTCTTTTACTGGCTTGCCTTTGGCGTTTCCGGACTGCTTTCCATCCGTCTCATTATTCTTCTATCTTGAATTGTGTATTGAAGTTTATGGGGATAAAAAACCGATAGTAGGGGTATACACTGCTTTCATCGACGAAGCAGCAACGACTCAAAGCAAGACCGCTGCAACGCCTTGTGAATGGTCGTACGTCCACCCTATATCGGAGTTCATCATGAAAAAGAATCTTCTCGCGTCGTTGCTTATCGCCGCCACTGCTTCCATCGCTGTTCCGGCATTTGCCAGCGGCTACGGCCCGGCACCGTCGTATCGTCCGTCGGTTGGCGCTCCGGCTTCGCAACAAGGCCAAAATACGCAAACCCTGGCTGCTGAAAGCCGCAACGCCGATGTAAATGCCTACGGCGGCGCAAAATCGCTGACGCAATCGGGTTCGACGAGCCGTGACGGCAGCAACAAGTCGCAAGCTGTTTTCTTCGGTCAGTAATTTTCGGGCGTAAGAACGCTTCTACGCGCACAACCGGCAAACGCAAATGCCGTCCTGATCGCGTAAAGCATGGCTGAATGACCGTGTGGTACGACAAAGCCCGCTGGATTCGCGTCCAGCGGGCTTTGTCGTTTTTGTCTCTTCCCAGCGACTTGTGTCAGGTTCCGGTTTTCAGCGCGTTGCGCATCACGGTCGCAAGTTCGGCCGGCGCGAATTTCGATACATACGCGTTTGCGCCTACCTTTCGCACGTGCTCCTCGTTCGCGGATCCGGACAGGGACGAGTGAATGACCACCGGAATGGCTTGCATGCCGGCGTTCGCCTTGATGCGGCGCGTGAGCGTGAAGCCGTCCATTTCAGGCATTTCCAGATCGGTCAGCACGAGCGCGATTTCATCGGAAGCGAGGCGGCCTTCCGATTCGGCCTTGCGCTGCAGGTCTTCAAGCACATTCCACGCTTCCTGGCCGCTTTTGGTCATGATGAACGACACACCCATTGCGTTCAGGCTTTGCTCGATCAGGCTGCGCGCGACGCCGGAGTCGTCGGCGGCGAGCACCTTCGTACCGGGTTTCAGGATCAGACGGCCCGTGCTGGACTCGTTGATCTCGGCTGCGGTCGACGGCAGCACGTCGCGCAGGATCTGCTCCACGTCGAGCACTTGCGCGAGCCTCGATCCGTCCACATTGCCGTCGAGCCGCGCGAAACTGGTTACCGTCCGTCCGCTCGAATGCGATTCCGCCGATAAAACCTGATTCCATTCCAGCCGCACGATATCGTCGACTTCTTCCACGGCAAAACCTTGCGTGGTGCGCGCAAATTCCGTCACGAGCAGTATCTTCGGACCGTTTTTCGGCCGGCAACCCGTGACCTGAGCGAGGTCGATCACCGGAATGATCTGGCCGCGAATATCCGCGACGCCAAGGATTTCGGCATTCGCGCCGGCGACCACGGTGATTTCAGGCATCGCGAGGATCTCACGCACCTTGAACACGTTGATGCCATAAAGCTCGCGCTGCTCCGAGCCGGGCGCTTCGCCCAGGCGAAACAAAAGCAACTCGAACATGTTGTTACCCGCGAGCCGAACCCGCTGTTCGATATCGTGTTGTGAGCTGCTCAAAATGTTCTCCTGATCGATTTATGCCGGGCTTTGACCAGCCGGTTCCTGATTAGCGGCGCGCTGCAGGGAAACTGAAGCCCATTTCGAGTGTTTATGACTCTGGCATTTCAGCGCCACATGACTTCCGGACGCCTGTATCGGGATTGACCCTCGGACGGGCCAAAACCAGTGTTTTCGAGCGTCCGCGCGGCGGGCAGGTGGCCTATACTTTTTGAATGGGCTGGGTAATATGGACGTAAGGCGAGGCATGGCCCCATGTCAAACGCCGGCCAGCCGGCAGGCGTTGCGCGGTTCAACGGAGGCGTTCGATGGCAACAGTCGCACAAGTTCTTAATTCGAAACCCGATCACACCATCTTCACGATTACCGATACGGCTTCGGTCTACGACGCCATCGTCATGATGGCGGAAAAGCACATTGGCGCGCTGGTCGTCACGCACGGCGAAGCCATTGTCGGGATCATGACCGAACGTGATTACGCGCGCAAAGTCGTGCTGATGGACCGGGTTTCGCGGCAGACGCCCGTGCACGAAATCATGACGTCGCAAGTGCGTTTCGTGCGCCCTGACCAGACCACGGATGACTGCATGGCGCTCATGACAGAGAAACGCATGCGGCATTTGCCCGTGATCGACGGTGAAAAGCTCGTGGGAATGATCTCGATCGGCGATCTGGTGAAAAACATCATCTCCGAGCAGCAGCTCACCATTCACCAGCTCGAAGGCTACATTCGCGGCGAGCATATGTAGACGGGGCATCTTCACAAAGAAGCTGCGCGGCACGATGTGTCACGCGGTTTCTTTGCTTAATCAGAATGTAAGCTAATTGTTATAATTAACGGGTACCGCTCGGCTGCCCGGTATCCGGCTGACACCTGCCGCGCGGCGCGCCCGTTCAATCATCGAGTGATGCTCGATCCGACCTGACAGGAGCGCCTTTCATGACGCCCGCCGATCTTTCCCCGTTGCTCTCGAAAGCCGCCTCCCAGGCACATGGGCCTCGCGTGATCGCCGCCGACGCGCCGTTTTTTATCGTGATGAACGCGGGTTCGGGGCGCAAGCAAAGCGATGAAACGCGCGCGGCGCTCGAACAGACCTTGGGCCGCGCGGGGCGCCAGTTCGAGGTCAGGCTGGTCGAGGATCCGTCGAAACTCGTCGAGACCGCCGCGAAAGCGGTACGCGACGCCAAGGTGCAGAAAGGCGTGGTAGTCGGCGCGGGCGGCGATGGGACACTTTGCGCCGTTGCGAGCGCCGTACTCGGCAGCGGATGTCCGTTCGCCGTCTTGCCGCGTGGCACGTTCAACTACTTCAGCCGCGACCACGGTATTCCGTCCGATCCCGAAGAATCCATTCCGCTATTGCTGAGTGCCCGGGCGCATCCTGTACAAGTTGGATTCGTCAACGACCGCATGTTCCTGGTCAACGCTAGCCTCGGCCTGTATCCGAAGTTGCTCGAAGACCGCGAACTGTATAAACAGCAATTCGGCCGCAGCCGGTTGATCGCCCTGTGGTCGGCGGCTATCACGCTGTTGCGGCCTCATCGGCATTTGCGCTTGCATATAGAGCACGATGGCACAATGCAGGAAATCCGGACTTCGACATTGTTTGTCGGCAACAATCGACTTCAGCTCGAACAGATCGGCATGGCCGAAGCGCCACAGCTGGAACAAGGGTTGCTCGCTGCCATCGCACCACGCGCAATTGGGCGACTTGCTCAGATCGCGCTTACGCTGCGCGGCGCAACCGGCAGGATGAGCGATGCAGACGATGTCATCAGCTTCGCGTTCGATCACATTACGGTGACGCACCCGTCAAAGCGGCCTCGCCCCGTCAAGATTGCGACCGATGGCGAAGTGACCTGGATGAACATGCCGCTCGAATTCCGCGTCGCCTCCGAGCCGCTGTTCCTGCTCAAACCCGAGGCCGAAGTCGCCAACGCCAACCGCTCATGACCCTGCTGCTGCAAATTTCCGACCCTCACTTTGGCACCGAACAACCGCCGGTTGTGGAAGCGTTGCTGCGCCTCGCCGACATCCATCGTCCGGATCTCGTGGTCATGTCCGGCGACATCACGCAGCGAGCGCGGCGTGCGCAATTCAGCGCGGCACGCGTTTTCGTCGATAAATTCGGCGCAACGCCGTTCGTGATCGTGCCCGGCAATCACGATATCCCGCTCTACAACGTGTTTGCGCGCGCGATGCATCCGTATGCGAATCATCGGCGGGTGTTCGGACATGACCTGGAACCGGTGTTCGAGTCCGATGCGCTGCTGGTGATCGGCGTCAACACGACCCGGCCGTATCGTCATAAGGATGGCGAAGTATCGGCGCAGCAGGCCGAGCGCGTGGCGCGGCGGCTGGAGCGTGCGGCGCCCGGGCAATTGCGCGCAATCGTCACGCACCAGCCGGTGCTGGCCGCACGCGCAAACGACGTGCACAACCTTTTGCATGGCCGCGAACACGCGGTCCGGCGCTGGGCGCAAGCGGGCGCTGATCTGATCATGGGCGGACATATCCACTTGCCTTATGTATTGCCCTTGCACGCGGCGTACAAGGATCTGCCGCGGCGCATGTGGGCGGTGCAGGCGGGCACCTCGTTGTCCTCCAGGGTACGCGGCGCGGTGCCGAATTCGGTGAACCTGATTGAATACGATGACGCATCGGTTGCGGGCGACCGGCGTGCGGTCATCGCGCGATGGGACTTCAATCACGCGCTTTTATCGTTTGAACCGGTTACGCGGCACGCGCTGGATTTCGATACCGAAACGCTCGACACACCCGTCGCCGCGCTTTCATGAGCCAGCCAGACCCAAGGTACGCCAGCGTAATTCACGCGGCGCATGTCGCGGGAGAGCATGCACTCGCGGTGTACGGGGCGACGCTCGTGATAGCGATTCTTGCGGTGCTCGGTGCTTGGCGGCTTGTGCAACGCTACGGATTGCCACGCGAAAAGGGCGGATTACCACCGCGTATCTTGCTCGTGATTCATCTGGCGGTAAGCTTTGCGATCATCGTTGGCGCGGCTGCGTTGTTCGCCGCTATCGCCGATGAAATTGGTGACGGCGAGACGCTCGGGTTTATGGATCAAGCCTTCGCCGACGGTATCGCGCGAAGCGTTCCCATCGATGTAATCAGGGTCTTTGCGCGCGTTACGCATCTCGGCGATCCATGGCTGCTCGCAACGTGGTGTGTGCTAGGCGCTGTGCTGCTGGTGCTTAGTGGCAGGCGCGCTATTGCTATTGGTTTTGTGATCGCGATCGTCGGCAACGGCGTTTTGAACACTACGCTCAAGCGTATCTTCGAGCGCGTGCGGCCGGTGCACGACCGCGAGATCGCCACCGCCGATGGCTGGAGTTTTCCGAGCGGCCATGCATCTGGTTCACTGGTGACTTACGGCATGATTGCGTATGTGCTTGTGAGCGTCATGCCATCGCGCTGGCGTCTGCCCGCGGCAATATTGGCAACGATCATCGCAGTCACGACCGCAAGCAGCCGCGTATTCCTGCGCGTGCATTTCGCAAGCGACGTGCTGGCCGGTTTCGCGTCGGGCACGGCGTGGCTGGCGGCGTGCATTGTGAGTATCGAACTCATGCGCCGATATTGGCGCACGCGTCAGGGTTGACGGTGTACCGATAGTTCCGGGAACCCCGTGGCGGAATCGACTTCGCGTGAAAAGCGGAAGCCGTCGAGGCTCGCGAGCAGGATCTCCGCCGTGGTTCTGACAATGCATCCCGGCGATACATGGCCGCCGTACACGCGGCCGGCGGAATCGGAGACGGACATGTGCAGGTGTGCGCCGTCGGGACCGAGAGAGCCGGCCAGGGTCAGGATTTCGAGGTCGCGATCAAGGAGGGTGGCTTGATCGATACCGGCATAACGCAGGTTCGCCACGCTCAGGCTGCCAATACCCTGAAGCACGAACGCTGCACCGAGGGCTTCGTTTCGCGAGAGCGCCTCAAGCGTATTGCGCAGGTCATCTCCGGGAACCAGCCGCACGGGAAGGGTTTGCATGAATGATTGTCCACGATCTGCACGATGCATCAATGATGGCATGATGAGTCCGGTTTCGCCCGCAATCAACCTAAAGAGCAACCATGACGACAGAACTTCATATTCTTGCCTGGGCGCTGGTGCTCGCGCTGATCCAGGTGCTGCTGCCATCGGTGCTGCGCAGCCGCGAGACCGGTCTTGGTTACAACGCCAGCGCTCGCGACAAACCGGCAACGCCGCCCGGCAAGCTGACGGGCAGACTTATGCGCGCGCAAGCGAACCTTTTTGAAACGCTGCCTGTTTTCGCCATCGCCATTTTGATCACACACATAGTGGGCCGCGAAGGCCCGTTGACGCTCACGGGCGCGTGGCTTTACATCATCGCGCGGGTCGCTTATGTGCCGGTGTACGCAGCGGGAATTCCTTTCCTGCGCTCGCTCATCTGGGTCGTTTCCCTGTTCGGCATCATCCTTATTCTCGTCCCTATCATTTGAAACTTGTCAAACCGGAGTCCAGTTCATGACCGCCTTGTTGTCCACCATCGACGTGGAAACCGCGCCGAATCCCGAGTTCGCCGTGATCCTGATGCACGGCCTGGGCGCCGATGCCAACGACTTTATTCCGCTCGTGCCGGAATTGCGTCTGGGCGATCTGCCGGCGGTGCGTTTCGTGTTTCCGAACGCCTTGGAAATGCCCGTGACCGGCAACAACGGCTATGTAATGCGCGCGTGGTACGACATCCTGTCGTTCGAGGGCGTGAACCGGCGTGTCGATGAAGCCGGCCTCGCGGCCTCGTGTGACCGCATTCGCGATCTGATCGCACGTGAAAACGAACGCGGGATTCCGACATCGAAGATCTTTCTTGCCGGCTTCTCGCAAGGCGGCGCGATGACCTATACGGCGGGCCTGACGCATCCGGAGAAGCTGGCTGGCCTGATTGTGTTGTCGGGGTATGTGCCGTCGCCGGGTTTGATCGATGCAGCGTTCAGCGAAGCAAATCGCGACACGCCGATCTTCGCCGCGCACGGCACGCAGGACCCGGTTCTTCCGCTGGAACTGGCCGAGCAGGGGCGCGACTTCGCGCTGTCCCATGGATGCAAGATCGAGTGGCATCAATATCCTATGCCACACTCGGTTTGCGCTGAAGAAGTCGAAGCGCTGCGCGCGTGGCTCGGCGCGCAACTGAGCAGTTAAAGTGCTTTAAAAAAGGTGTTTTTGTACAGGTCGAGCATACCGGCGGCATCCACGCCGACGCACACCGCCTGCGCCGGACGATCATCCCAGTCCGGCGCAGGCGCCTTCATGGTCACCGGTTTCTGAATCGTCTCGCCCGTCGCAATGCCGCTCGTCACCACTCGCACCGGACCCTTGCGCACGGTGTAAAGATGCGGCGCAAGCACATACGCCACCGCCGATGAATCGTGGACATAGATCCCTTCAAGTCCCGCGCTGTCCTTGTGGAACCGCGCGTAATGACGTGATACGTCCCACACGAAACGGCCGGCGTCGCCATGGCCGCCGAAGTCCTTGAGCCATTCGTTCGGCATGATCGTTTCTTGCGTGACGTCCAGGCCGACCATGGTCACGGGCCACGCCGCGCCAAGCACAATATCGGCGGCATCGGGATCGCACATGATGTTGGCTTCGGCTGCCGGCGATACATTGCCGAGCACGCCCGCAGTCCCAAACGCGCCGCCCATGATCACGACCTGCTTCACGAGTGTTGCGATCTCCGGATCGGCTTCGAGCGCGAGGGCAAGATTCGTCAGCGGACCGACCGCGATCAGCGTTACTTCGCCGGGTTGGGCGCGGATGGTATCGACAATGAATTGATGTGCTGGGCGCGCGTCCAATGACGTGTCGCCCGGTTCGCCCAGCTCGATATTCCCCAGCCCGTTGTCGCCATGAATCCAGCCGAGCGGTGCAGGCGGCGCGCGATGCAGCGGCGCCGCTGCACCACGCGCGACCGGCACGCCGGGACAAAAACGCGAACGCAGATAAAGCGCGTTGGACGTGGTGGTATCGATCGTCGCGTTGCCGTAGACGCTCGTGATCCCGAGCAATTCGATATCCGGATGCAGCGCCTGGAATACGAGCGCCATGGCGTCGTCGACACCCGGGTCCGTGTCGTAGATTACCTTGTGCTGTGTCATAGGTAGAAGGCGTCTGGAAGCTGCTCACGCGCGGTTGTGTCGCGGATCACGCCCGTGAGATTGCCAAGGCGGATGAACAACTCGGGACCGCCCAGTTCGATGATCACCTGACGACACGCGCCGCATGGCGCAATGGGGCCGTCGGTGTCGCCGATCACGGCGAGAGCCGCGAATTCATCACGCTTGCAGCCCGCCGCAATGGCGCTGAAAAACGCGGTGCGCTCCGCACAATTGCACAATCCATACGATGCATTTTCCACGTTGCAGCCATCGAAAACGCGGCCGTCTTTTGTCAGCAACGCAGCGCCGACCTTGAACTTCGAATAGGGTGCATAGGCCCGTTCGCGCGCGGTTTTCGCACGTTCGAGCAATTGTTCCATCGTCATGATTTTTCCCTCAGTTAAGCGTCAGGAACATGCCCGCGATCGTCGCGCTCATCAGGTTCGAGAGCGTGGCGGCAAGCACGACGCGCAGGCCATAGCGCGCCACTTCGGCGCGGCGTTCCGGCGCCACCGCGCTGAAGCCGCCGGTCAGCACGGCAATGGACGCAAAGTTTGCGAAACCGCACAGCGCGAATGACAAGATCGCTATGGTACGCGGATCGAGCACCTGCAGACCAGCCGCAGCGACGCTTGCGGAGTCCTTCAGATACGGCGAAAGCGACGCATACGCCACGAACTCGTTCAAGATGATTTTCTGGCCGAGGAAGTTGCCGGCGAGTGCGGCTTGATCCCACGGTACGCCGATCAGGTACGCAAGCGGCGAGAAGATGGCGCCGAGTACCGATTGCATCGACAGATGTGGCGCGCCGAACCATCCGCCAATCCCGCCAACGATCCCGTTCAACAAAGCGATCAAGCCGACGAACGCAATCAGCATCGCGCCGACCATCACCGCGATTTTCAGGCCCACCGTCGCGCCGGAACTTGCCGCTTCTATGACGTTGGCAGGACGTTTTTCATCGAAGTTGAGATGCTCGAGTGTGACGCGGCTTGCTTCGGTCGATGGGTGAAGAATCTTTGCAAACAGCAATCCGCCCGGCACCGCCATGAACGACGCAGCGAGCAGATATTCCACTTTCACGCCGAGCCCGGCGTAGCCCGCGAGCACGGAACCGGCGACCGCCGCCATGCCGCTCGACATCACGGCGAACAATTCCGCGCCGGTCATGTCACGAACGAACGGTTTCACGACCGCGGGCATTTCGCTTTGCCCGAGGAAGATGGTGGTGACGGCCGAAAAAGATTCGAGCTTCGATACCCCCAGCAGCTTCTGGAAGATCGTGCCGAGAATGATCACGATCCAGCGCATGACGCCGAGATAGTAGAGCACCGCGATCAAAGCGGTCACGAAGATGATGGCCGGCAAGACACGCACGGCGAACACAAATCCGCCGTCGCCGAAGAGCTGGAACATCTTCGATTGCACCAGCCCGCCGAACAGGAATTCGATGCCGGCGTTGCCATACCCCAGCACGTGATTCACGCCTGCCGCGGCGGCGGCCAACACGCTTTTACCGAATGGCACGAACAAGATGAACGCGCCAATGCCGATCTGCGCGAGCAACGCGGGTATGACCGTACGCAGCCGGATGCCGCGCCGGTTATTGGAAAAAATAAATGCGATGAACAGCAGGACAGCAATGCCGAGCAGGTTGCGGGCGATCAGGGCCATGTCTCTTTACGTCTGTTGTAAGAATGGCCGAGATGCTACGCCATATGGCGTATGAATAAAACCGGGCTTACGCGAAGAGTTCGATGACCGGCCAGTTGCGTTCGGCTGCAATCATTCGAAGTCTGGGATCGGGATTGGTCGCGACCGGATGGGTGACACGTTCCATGAGCGGAACGTCGTTGACTGAATCGCTGTAGAAATAGCTTTCCTTGAAATCGTCCAGTTTCAATCCCTGCGATGCAAGCCATTGCTCGGTCCTGACGATCTTGCCTTCGCGAAATGTCGCGACGCCCACGGAGCGGCCGGTATACCGCCCGAGCGGATTGTCGTGTTCGGTGTCGAGATCGATAGCCAGCAGATGCTCGACGCCCAGCGCCTTTGCTATAGGCGCGGTGACGAACGCGTTTGTCGCGGTCACGATGCAGCACAGGTCGCCCGCATCCAGATGACGGCGCAGGAGTGCGAGCGCCTCCGGGCGAATGGCTGGTTCGATGACCGTCTTCATGAACGCGGCATGCCACGCATCCAGATCCGCGCGCGAATGCCGGGCGAGCGGCGCAAGCGTCAGCTTCAGATAACCGTCCATGTCGAGCTTGCCGGCCGCGTACTGCTGATAGTAGGCGTCGATCTCTCTGACGTGGTCGGCGCTGCCTTCGAAGCCGAGGGTAGCGTAGAAGCGCGCCCACGACTGGTCGCTGTCCAGCGGCAGCAGCGTGTGGTCCAGATCGAACAGCGCGAGAGTCCGGCTCATGCCTCGGTTCATGCTTGCGGCCCTTGAATTGCAGACGAAAAAACGCGACAGAACGCAAGGGCTTACGATGGCCCGCACGAGGTCGATGGGTGCGATTGATCGTATCGTTAAATACCCAAAACTACAACATTGCAAAATTGTACAACCCGTTTGCATGGCATCATGTGTCAACGGCATGACAGTTGGAACGAATAACGGAAGTGGCCATATGTTGACTCTTTTGAATATCCTGTCGGGCGTCGCTGTGCTGGTATGGGGCACGCACATTGTCCGTACCGGCATCCTGCGGGTGCTCGGCGCCGAACTTCGGCGCGTGCTCGCGCGCAGCACGAACAGCCGCTTTCGCGCTTTCGGCGCGGGCCTTTGTGTGACCAGTCTGGTACAGAGCAGCAATGCGACGGCCGTGCTGGCGTCGTCGTTTGCCGCGCAAGGCTTGCTGCCGCTCGCGCCGGGGCTGGCCATCATGCTCGGCGCCGACGTCGGCACGGCGCTGATGTCGCGCGTGCTGACGCTGGATCTCTCGTGGCTGTCGCCTATTCTGTTGCTCGGCGGAGTCATTGCGTTCCTGTCGTTCAAGCAGACGCGCGTGGGACAGGTAGGCCGGACGATCATCGGGCTGGGCCTGATTCTACTGGCGCTGCATCTGATTGTTGAAGCGGCGCAGCCTGTCATGCAGGGTGAAGGCGTCAAGGTCATGTTCGGCGCCCTTACGGGCGACTCCATGCTCGACACGCTGGTTGGCGCGGCGTTCGCCATGATCTCGTATTCGAGTCTTGCGGCAGTGCTGCTGACGGCGACGCTGGCGTCTTCGGGCGTGATTTCGCTGAAAGTGGCCGTGTGTCTCGTGGTCGGCGCGAATCTGGGAAGCGGCCTGCTCGCGGTAATCGGCACGATGGGTCAGAACCAGGCCGGCCGCCGGCTTGCGCTTGGCAACCTGCTTTTCAAGCTGGTCGGTGCACTGATCGTGCTGCCTTTCGCGCCATGGATTGCGCAAGGGCTTGGCGCGCTGATCGCTTATCCGCGCGAGTCGGTGATCACATTCCATCTCGTCTACAACCTGATTCGCTGTCTTGCCTGCATGCCGCTGATCGAACCGGTTGCACGTCTCTGCTACCGCTTGCTGCCGGACCGCCCGGACGTCAATCCCGAGTTGCGGCCGTTGTATCTGGACCCTGTCGCGCTTTCCACGCCTACGCTCGCGCTTGCCAATTCCGCGCGCGAGGCGCTGCGCATTGGCGACATCATCCGCACGATGCTCGACAACCTTCTCGACCTGATGCGCGCAAACGATCCCGTAAAGGCGCGCGCCACTATCCGCATGGACGACGACGTGGACCAGCTATACGCGGCGGTGAAGACGTATCTGGCGCGCATTTCCCGCGAACAACTCGACGAAGCCGACAGCCGCCGGTGGACCGACATCATCACTCTGACCATCAACCTGGAGCATGCGGGCGATATCATCGAGCGGGTGGTGATGAATATCCAGGAGAAGAAGATCATGCACCGGCTGGCGTTTTCGCCCGAGGGTCTGAGCGAACTCGAGGACCTGCATGCGCGCGTGATTCTCAATTTACAGCTTGGGCTGAGCGTCTTTCTGAACAGCGATTTGCGTAGCGCCGAGCGCTTGCTGGCGGAGAAGGAACGCTTTCGCGACCTGGAGCGGAGCTATTCCTATGCGCATCTGGACCGTCTGGCGGGACAGAGCGCGCGCAGTATAGAAACCAGCGCTTTGCACCTGGACATCATCAGCGATCTGAAGCGGCTCAACTCGTTGTTCTGCTCAACGGCGTACCCAGTGCTCGATGCCGCCGGCGCCCTGCGTGAGACTCGGCTGCGACGTCGTGTACTCGACGCAACGTATGGCAACGACAGCGTCTAAGCAAGAATCACTTGCGAAAGCTTCTTGCGTAGAGAAAGCAATGCCGGCCCTTCGGCGCCTTTCTTGTTGGTAATCAGGGTATCCACCCGGTTGATGGGGCAGAACGCGATCCGGCTGCATTGCCCGATCTTGCTGTAGTCCGCCAGTATCACCACGCGATCGGCGTGCGCGACCATTGCGCGCGCGACTTCCGTCTCGGCATGATCGAAGTTGGTCGCGCCATGCCGGTGGTCGATGGCAACCGGTGAAAGCAGCGCGATGTCGGCGCGGTATCGGAGGATCTCGGCGACTGTCGTGCCGCCAACGGTCGCGAATGCGCGGTCGCTGATCGAACCGCCTAGCAGGATGATCTCGTTGCTCGTATCGGTCTTCTCGCTGGTCGAACGCATTTTCTGCGCGACATCGATGGAGTTCGTGATGATGGTCAGATTGGCGAGCTTCGCAAGTTCTTCCGCGAGAATCGCGGTGGTCGTGCCGGCATCGATAAACAAGGTCTGGCCGCTGCTGACCAATGCCGTTGCCGCACGTGCAATCGCATTCTTCGACTTGACATGCGTGTGGCTGCGCTCGGCGATGGGCGCTTCGTCAGCGGGACGCGTCACGCCTCCATGCACGCGCCTCAGTTCGCCAAGCGCTTCCAGGTCCACCAGGTCACGCCTGACCGTCTCGCGCGACACGCCGAGCTCGGCCATGATGCGCTCGGTCGAGACGCGTTCGAGCGTTGCAAGCAGCGCTCGAATTCTCTGATGACGATCTTCCTGCCACATGCGGTGTCCCTTGATCGTTGATGTCCGGCCGATTTGTTGATGCCTTGCATGCGGCCACAACTATGTGTCATCCGCATGTCGCCAATATTCATGAGCGGATTTTTTCGAGCATTCCGCCCAGACCTGCAACTGAAAGATTAACAAGAACCAGCGCCTTTCAGGTTGCATTTTTTTGGATACTTGCGAATTTGGGTATTTGAACTTAGTCTCTCCGTCACACTCGCGGATCGTTCCAATCGAATTCCTGCGGTGCATGGAATCAGTCCTGCATCACTGTCTTTTTAGCCGTCGTCATAGTTATTAAATATTTGGCCGCCAGAGTCGCGTGCGCGCCAGATATGTGCGCATTACAACAAGTTTCGGACCAGGCAGCATCTACGCTGCAGCAACATTCCAAAAACGTAAGCACGTCAGGCAGAGGATGGAAACACCATGAATCAAGACGGGTTGCGAGTGACTTCGAGTTTCCGCCGCAGTGCTGGCGGCCGGCATTTGGGCAAGGCATCCATTACGGCGGCCATCGCCACGCTCACAGCGCTCGCGGGCCATGCCGTGGCGGCGCCGTCGTCGTCGTTGATCGAGGCAGCAAAGAAAGAAGGGCAGTTGACGACGATTGCGTTGCCGCACGACTGGTGCGGTTACGGCGCGGTGATCGCGGGGTTCAAGGCGAAGTACGGCATCCAGATCAACGAGCTGAATCCGGATGCGGGTTCGGGCGATGAAGTCGAAGCCATCAAGGCGAACAAGGGCAACACGGGGCCGCAAGCGCCGGACGTGATCGACGTGGGTTTATCGTTTGGACCGACAGCACAAGCTGCCGGCTTGCTGCAGCCTTACAAGGTGTCGACCTGGAGCTCGATTCCTGATTCAGCGAAGGAGAAAGACGGCTATTGGTACGGCGACTACTACGGCGTGCTCTCGTTCGAAGTGAACACCGACATGATCGACAAGGTCCCGGCCGACTGGCCCGATCTGCTCAAATCGGATTACAAGAATGCAGTTGCGCTCGCGGGCGATCCGCGTTCGGCGAACCAGGCGATCCAGGCGGTCTACGCAGCGGGATTGTCGCAAGCGAAAGGTGATGCATCGAAAGCCGGCGCCGCGGGCTTGAGCTATTTCGGCACCATGAACAAGAACGGCAACTTCGTGCCGGTGATCGGCAAGGCGGCGTCGTTGGCACAGGGCACTACGCCCGTCATCGTGCGCTGGGACTACAACGCCTTGTCGGATCGGGATACCCTGAAGGGCAATCCGAAGGTCGCGGTCGTCGTGCCGAAAACTGGTGTGGTTGCGGGCGTCTATGTGCAAGGCATCAGCGCTTACGCACCGCATCCGAACGCGGCGAAGCTGTGGATGGAATACCTTTACTCCGATGAAGGCCAGCTTGGCTGGCTCGCCGGATATTGCCATCCGATCCGCTTCAAGGATCTCGAGGCAAGCAAGAAGATTCCCGCTGCGCTGCTTGCCAAGCTGCCGCCACCGTCGGCTTACAAGAACGTCGTGTTCCCGACGCTCGACGAGCAGAATGCTTCGAAAGCGCTCATCACGAAGCAATGGGACCAGGTGGTCGGCGCCAACGTCAAGTAACGCAACACACGGGCGCGGCCGGACCTCAGGTTTCACCTGGGGTCCGGCCGTCCTTTCGGCTCGCGCTTCAAGTGGTTTCCCCGGCGCGGCCTGTCAGTCTAGAGCGACATCATGAGCACTTCATCGAAGATCGCCGCGCCCATGTCCGCGCATGAGGATCCGTCGCTGGGTCCCGGCATGAAGGCGGCGCGACGTGTGTCGCCAGCGTGGAATTACCTTGGCGTCCTGCCGTTTTTCGCATTCGCGGTCTTGTTCCTGCTGCTGCCCACCGCGTGGCTGATGGTCGGCGCGTTCCAGGACGCACAAGGCCATTTCACGCTCGCCAATTTCCGCGAGTTGCTGCAACCAAGCGTACTCGATGCCTACTGGATCAGCTTCAAGGTCAGCGCAGCATCGGCGTTAGGCGGTGGTTTTCTCGGGCTTTTGCTTGCGTGGGCTGCCGTGCAGGGCAAGTTGCCCGTATGGATTCGACCGACCTTGATGACATTCTCCGGCGTGGCGTCGAACTTCGCGGGCGTGCCGCTCGCGTTCGCGTTCATCTGCACATTAGGCCGGGTCGGTCTGGTTACCGTTCTGCTGAAAAAGTACGTGGGGATCAACCTGTATTCCACGGGCTTCAGCATCTTGAGCTTTACCGGGCTGACGCTCACGTATCTGTATTTCCAGATTCCCCTGATGGTTCTGATCATCACGCCCGCACTCGATGGACTCAAGCGCGAGTGGCGCGAAGCCTGCGATTGTCTTGGCGGCAGTGCTTACCATTACTGGATGTATGTGGCGTTACCGGTGCTTTGGCCAAGCGTGCTCGGCGCCACGTTGCTGTTGTTCGCCAATGCATTTGGCGCTGTTGCGACGGCTTATGCGCTGACCGGAAGCTCGCTGAATATCGTGCCGATCGTGCTGTATGCGCAAATTCGCGGCGATGTGCTGCACAACGAGAATCTTGGTTACGCACTTGCACTCGGCATGGTGCTGGTCACCGGCTTGTCGAACGGCGGTTATATCTGGCTGCGTTCGCGCGCCGAAAGGGGACGTCGATGAGCACCGCCGCTACCGTTGCAGTCACTCCAGACAACAAGGTCCGCGCGCAAACCCGTGCGGGCGCATGGATCGCGATGGTTATTGGCGCGGTGTATTTTCTGCTGCCGCTGCTCGCGACCATCGAGTTCAGCCTGAAGATGCGGCGCAGCGAATATAGCCTCGATGCTTACCGGGTCGTGCTCACCGATCCTCATTTCCAGGCGTCGTTTGGCTACTCCATTCTGATGGGCGTGTTCGCGATCGTGCTCGGCGTGTTGCTCGTCGTTCCGACCGCTTATTGGGTCCAGCTGCGCCTGCCGAAGCTGCGTCCGCTGATCGAATTCATCACGCTGTTGCCGCTGGTGATTCCGGCCATCGTGATCGTGTTTGGTTATCTGCATATCTACAACAGCAGTTCTTTCCTGCCGCTTACCGGCAATGAACGCGCAACCGACTTCCTGCTGATCTGCGGCTACGTCACGCTGTGTTTGCCCTACATGTACCGGTCCGTCGATGCAGGCCTGCGCGCCGTCGATGTCCGCTCGCTGACGGAAGCCGCCGAATGCCTCGGCGCGACCTGGCCAACCATCCTCTTCAAGATCATTTTCCCGAATGTGCGCTCGGGAATCCTGTCGGGCGCGTTCCTCACGTTCGCGGTGGTGATCGGTGAGTTCACGCTTGCGAGCCTGCTGAACCGTCCGGCGTTCGGGCCTTATCTGCAATTGATCGGCGCGAACCGGGCGTATGAACCATCGGCGCTCGCGATCATTGCGTTCGCCATTACGTGGGCCTCGATGGGGCTTATCCAGGTCTTCGGCTCGGCGCGGTCCATCGCCGGACAAAAAACTTAAAAGGTCGGTTTGTCATGGCACTTCTCGAGATCGAAAACCTCAGCAAGACGTTCGGCACCAACACCGTGCTGCATCAGTTCGACATGCAGATCGAACGTGGCGAGTTCATCACGTTTCTCGGACCGTCGGGCTGCGGCAAGACAACCGTTCTGCGCATGATCGCCGGCTTCGAAACACCGACGCGCGGATCGATCAAACTCGGCGGCCGCGACGTGACCTATGTGCGCACGCGGCAACGCAAGGTCGGCATGGTGTTCCAGTCGTACGCGCTGTTTCCGAACATGACGGTGGCGGACAACATTGGCTTCGGGCTGAAGGTGTTGCGCCGGCCGCAAGCCGAGATCAAGGCGCGCGTGGAAGAGATGCTTGCGCTGATCAAGCTGCCCAAGTTGGCCGACCGGTATCCGTGGCAGTTGTCGGGCGGTCAGCAACAACGCGTGGCGCTCGCGCGGGCGCTTGCCAGCAAACCGCAAGTGCTGTTGCTCGACGAACCGTTGTCCGCCCTCGACGCCAAGATCCGCGTTTCCTTGCGCGAAGATATTCGCAGCCTGCAGCGCGAACTCGGCATTACATCGATATTCGTCACGCATGACCAGGAAGAAGCGTTGTCGATATCGGACCGTATCGTCGTCATGAACGAGGGACGCGTGGAGCAGATCGGGACGCCATCGGAGATCTATAATTTTCCGCGTACGCGTTTCGTGGCGTCGTTTGTCGGAACACTCAACTTGCTATCGGGGCAGGTGGTCGATCCGGCGAGCGGCCGCATTGTGGTTGGCGGACAGGAATTGCGGACATCGCACGCACTGAATTCCAGCGATACCGGCAAGCAACGCACGCTTGCCGTTCGCCCGGAAGCGATCGTGCTCGAAGCGCCGGCGAATGGGCGCAATACGCTCGCGGCAACCGTGGAAGAGGTCAACTTCCTCGGCGCGGTGGTTCGCATCAGGACGCGCGTTGAACAGTCGGTGATTTCGCTCGATGTCTTCAACGATCCCAATCGACGTTTGCCCGAACGAGGGCAGCCCGTGGCGCTGGGTTTCTCGCACGAAAATTTGCTGGTACTCGAAGAAGGCGCTTGACAGGCAAAAGCATCGACCGGGTACAGTTGGCCTGCAAGTTTAAAGAACCGTTCCGCACATCGCGGAACGGTTTTTTTTGCCATCGCGCGGCGCACGCAGCGGCAACAACCTTGTCTTTCAGACTTTTTGCATCTACAATAAATGAAACAGTACGTGATGTTCGATTTGGGAAAGGACGTGTCGAACCAGCGCAAGCATGGATTGTCGCTGGCCGATGCAGGGCGTCTCGACTGGGACGCCCTGCGGATTCAAGCGGATGCGCGGCGGGACTATCGCGAAGAAAGGCTCGTCGGGTATGGCCTGCTTCACGGCCGTCTTCACTGCGTGGTTTTCACTCCGCGGGACGGCGCTATTCGGGTCATCAGTTTTCGCCGGGCGAACAACAGGGAGATTAAGGAATATGAGCAAGACTAAATTGATCCGGAATACCCCGGAAGAAGAAGCTGCAATCAACCGCGGTATCGCCGAAGATCCCGACACGTACGAGTTGTCGTCCGAGGAGTTCAAGGCGCTGCGGCCGTTTCCCGAGTTCATGGCGGAACGCCGTATGGGGCGGCCGCCAAAAGAACATCCTAAGGAGCAGGTCAGCGTGCGTTACGACGCAGATGTGATTGCCGCGTTTCGCGCGACCGGAGACGGCTGGCAAACGCGGATGAACAATGCGCTGCGGGTTTATTTGAGCGAGCATCCGCTGAAGACTGCTTGAGCAAAGCCGCCGCGATCACGTGGGTCAAACCTTCAGGGCCGTTCCGGGTTACATACCGGGGCGGCCCTTGGTTTTTCGGCGGGGCATTCGCCGAGAGCGCGGCCTGAAGATCACATCAAAATCCGGCACAATCTCCGCCGCCGTCTCAAAATGTTAAGGTAGGGTCCGGTTTATTTTGAGACGGACAGCAAAGCGTGATTTTCAACACCGAATTCAAGTTTCGCCAGGCTGCGCCCCGCGCCTTTGTCGCTGCATCGATATTTCTCCTGAGCGCTTGCGCGCCCATCCCGCCCGCCGATAACGCCGCAACCACGCTCCCCAGCGCGGCCTCGGCGCCAGTCGCCGCGGCCCAGCCTAAGCCGCAGTCGCGCAACCGCTCGGCCGAAGCGATCGCGGCGGGCGCCTCGGGCGTGCCCGGCATGCAAAAGATCGATGTAGGCGGCCCGAGCGGTTACAAAACTGAAGTTTCGATCACGCCGCCCAAGCAGGTCTGCGATCTCGACGCGTTCGCTGACGGCGTCGAGTATGGCTACGCGTACACGTGGAACCGGCTGGTCATGGAGCAAATCCGCGATTCAGGCAAAGCAGCCGCGCCGCCGAAGGCGCAGTTCGATCCCTCCGGGATCCACCTGCAGGACGAGCAATACAAGATTGTGTGGAACGGCGACCAGCGGGTGAATGCGTGCGCGTCCGATGGCTATCTGATCGGACGGATCGTGGGCACGCACCAGGCCTTGGTCGATATGAAAGGCGTGAGCTGACGACGGGTGTCTGTCAGTCGCACGTGTGGGCATCGGCGACATACACCGCCGCGCCCACGATATCGCCGTAAATGGTGTAGCCCGTGCCGTTTGCCGACGGTTCTGCATCGATCAGCAGGAGGGTTTCGCCTTTCGGCCCGTGCACGGTGATCACGTCGCCGTCGGCGTTGGGCGTATATTCGCCGGTCTTCAGCGGCCGCGCGGCCCATTTTGCCTTCACGCAGGCGGCAAATGGCAGCACGCCGAGATGCGACGTCCCGGAACCCACCGGCACAGTCTTCACCAGCGAATCGTATTGCGTCACGCAGCCGCCCAGGGCGAACGCCGTCGCAGCGACGGTAGCGGTCAAAGTAAGAGCGGCAGCAAAGCGTGGCGTTTTCATTCGGTAGAACCTTTTTTATCGATGATAAATGCGTCGCGCGGGGCGTGCACTAGAGCCAAGATGCTAACCGCTCGGCCGATTCCGCGTAAAGAAAGCGCTCGGAAAGCTTCGGCAACCGCGCAATAACAGAACCCCCGCCGATAAAAAGCATAGAATCGCCGACTTTTCTTAAGTCCCGTCAACCGTCGCCGATATACAGGCGTTGCTAACCGTAACGTTCCGTTCAGGTTTATGAAATCTGGGGACGCGAGGTAAGGGCGATAAACGGTCCGGCGTGCAGCCGATCAGAACCAAGAACCAACAAGAACGCTACATGGCCGCGAGGCTGGAAAGCGTTGGAGCAAGTCCGGTAATTCGCATGTCTCGCAGAAATGTCGTTCGTTCAGTTTTCCAGCCGGAATCGCTGCTCCGCATAACGCGGTCTTGGCGATTGCAGCGTTTCACCGCTCCGGTCCTCGCCTTGGTCGTGTGTGCGTTGCTGCTCGTGGTTTTCCAGCATCTGTCGCACGCGGTCAACTACAAGACGGTCGTTCACCAACTGCTCGCGCTCTCGTTCGAGGCGTGGGCTGGAGCGCTGCTTGCCACCGCGCTGAGTTATGCGGCGCTGGTCGGCCGCGACGCCGTGGGCCTGCGATACCTCGACGCCAAAGTGCCGCATTCCGTGCTGTGGGTTGGCGCGACGGTTGCATCGGCGCTGGGTAACGCGACCGGTTTCGGCGCGTTGACCGGCGGCGCCGTGCGCTGCCGCGTGTACGGCGTGTCGGGCATCACCCCGGCGCTGGTCGGCCGTCTCACCGTATTTACCAGCGTGACGCTGGCGCTGGCGCTCGCGTTGATGACGGCGATCGGCATGGTCTGCGCCGCGAACACGCTTGCAGCCATGCTGCATGCATCGCCGGAACTGCTGCGCTTCAGCGGCGCCGCGATTCTCGTCGCTTTCGCGGTGATGATCGGGATGTGCGGCAAATCGTCCAGGACGCTGCAATCGCGCTGGAAGTGGCTGGCCGTCACCGTGCCGTCGCGCCGCGATCTGGTCGCGCAGCTCGTTCTCGCCGCCGTCGATGTCTGCGCCGCCGCGCTTGCGCTCTGGGCCGTGCTGCCGCACGCACAGGTCGGTTTTGGCGAATTCCTGACGGTGTTTTCCGCCGCGATGCTGCTCGGCATGATCGGCCATACGCCCGGCGGCGTTGGCGTCTTCGAGGCTGCGATGGTCTTCGCGCTCGGCAACAGCGTCAACACGCCGGCCATGCTGGCCGCACTGCTGGCGTACCGGGCGATCTATTTCGGCTTGCCGCTGATTGTCGCGACCGCCGTGCTGGCGGGTTTCGAAGGCCGAGCGCTGAAGGGCCGGTTCACGTTTTTGAATCCATCGAATGTGTCGCAGCTCGCGCCTTTGTTCCTGAGCATCGTGACCTTCGTGGTCGGCGGCATGCTGGTGATTTCGGGCGCAACGCCCGCGTTCGGCAAGCGCATCGCCGTGCTGCAGGCGGTGTTGCCGTTATGGGTGCTGGAAAGCTCGCAATTGCTGGGGAGCGTGCTGGGAGTGGTCTTGTTGTTTGTCGCGCGCGGCTTGCTGCGCCGGCTCGATGCCGCCTGGTGGCTCGCGATCACGCTCGCGGTGGCCAACCTGGCGTTGTCGCTCGCGAAGGGTTTGGCGTTTGTCGAAACCGGCGTGCTCGCGTTGCTGATCGTGCTGCTGCTGTCCACGCGCGACCGCTTCAACCGCCGTTCGTCGCTGCTGGCTGAACGCTTCACGGCGAGCTGGCTGGTTTCGGTGGGAATCGTGATCGTGCTGGCCGTCTGGATCATGTTGTTCGCTTTCCGCGATATCAACTACAGCCGCGATCTCTGGTGGCAATTCGCTTTCGATGAACGCGCCCCCCGCGCCTTGCGCGCCACATTGGCGGCGGGATTGTTCGCCGCGCTGTTCGCCGTGTGGCAGTTGCTGCGCCCGGCCGCCGGTCGTTTTGAAAAGCCCGCGCCGCAGGATCTTCTCGATGCCGCCCGCATTTTCCGCGCGCAGGAACGCAGCGACGCCGGCCTCGCCATGATGGGCGACAAGAGTTTCCTCTTCTCCACCTCGCGCGAAGCCTTCCTCATGTACGCCAAGCACGGGCGCACATGGGCCGCGCTGCATGACCCGGTCGGTCCGCGCCGCGAATGGGCGGAACTGATCCGCCGTTTCGTGGAAATGGCGCACGCACACGGCGGCCGCGCCGCGTTCTATCAGGTTCGCGCCGACGCCTTGCCGCTTTACCTCGATGCCGGCCTCACGCTGATGAAACTCGGCGAGGAAGCGCACGTCGTGCTGGACGATTTCGACCTGAAGGGCTCGCATCGCGCGCATTTGCGTTATGCGTTAAAACGCGGCGAACGCGATGGCTTCGACGTGGAAGTCATCGATGCCGCGCAGGTCCCTTACGCCATGCCCATGCTGCGCGAAGTGTCCGATGCCTGGCTGAACGGCCGCGAGGCGCGCGAAAAAAGTTTCTCGGTGGCGGCGTTCAATGACGAATATCTCGCGGCGCAATCCGTATTGCTGGTTCGCCAGCAAGGCAAGCCGGTGGCGTTCGTCACGTTCATGACCACGGACATGAATACGGAAGCCACGGTTGGCGTGATGCGCCACGTGCCCGACGCGTCGCCGTACGCAATGGAATATCTCTTCACCAAGCTCGCGCTGCATTTGAAGCAGGCCGGCTACCAGACGCTGAGTCTCGGCATTGCGCCGCTTTCAGGCATGCAGCCCACGCCGCTTGCGTCGCCGTGGCATCGGCTGGCGGGGCTTGTCTGGCGCTTTGGCGGCCATTTCTACAATTTCCGGGGCTTGCGCGGTTTCAAGAGCAAGTTCCAGCCGCGCTGGGAGCCGCGTTATCTCGCGGCATCCGGTTCGGTGGGCGTGTTTTTCACGCTCGCAGATCTCTCGTTGCTGGCGGGAGGCTGGCGTTCATGAGTTTTTTTAGCAAGTTGGTTTTTGTTTCATTGTTTGCAGTTTCAGCAGCGCATGCAGCCACGATTCCCGGCGGCCGATACGGCGACGTCCAGTTCACCAAACCCACCGGCCCGATGCGCGGTTTCGTCGTGCTCTTCTCCGATAAAACCTGGACCCCCGCCGACACCCAGGCGGCCGATGCGCTCGCCAAAAACGGCGCAATGGTCGTCGGCGTCGATACCGCGCGCTACGCCGCGAAGCTGCCGTCGGAGAAGGAAAGCTGCCACAACCTCGTGGGCGACGCCGAAGCGCTCAGTCACCAGCTCGAACGCGAAGTGCAGTCGAACCGTTATTTCGCGCCGATCCTGATGGGCACGGGCCAAGGCGGTGTGCTCGCCACCAAGATCTTGTCCCAGGCGCCGGACAACACCGTGGCGGGCGCGCTCGCGCTGAACCCGGACGCGCAACTCGACGCGCGTTTCAACTTGTGCCCGCCCGATCCGACCATCACGCACGCGAAGGGATTGCCCGGTTTTTTCGATAAAACCACGCAACCCGCCGCCGCATCGCGCCCCGATGCGCTGCTGGCACTTGCCGCGCCGCATCTGAAGATCGAGCCGATGCACGATGAAGACGTCTCGGATCTCCCGCTGGTCGAACTTCCGGCCGCGCATCCGACGAACCTGCTCGCCATCGTGATTTCCGGCGACGGCGGCTGGCGCGACCTCGATAAAACGGTCGCGGAATCGTTGCAGAAAGACGGGGTATCGGTAATCGGTATCGACAGCTTGCGGTACTTCTGGAGCGCCAAGACGCCCGAGCAGACCGCGCACGATCTGTCGCGCGTGATCCAGGCGTACAGCGCGCGCTGGCATTCGGAGCACGTCGCGCTGATCGGCTATTCGTTCGGCGCGGACGTGATGCCGTTCGCCTACAACCGTTTGCCCGACGCGGTGCGCGCGAAGGTGTCGATGGTCTCGCTGATGGGCTTCGCGCCTGACGCCGATTTTCAGATTCGCGTGACCGGCTGGCTCGGCATGCCTGCGAGCAAGGATGCGTTCAAGGTGCGTCCGGAACTCGCGAAGGTGCCACCGGGAATCGTGCAGTGCATCTACGGCGCGGCCGAAGAAGACACGTTATGCCCGGCATTGACCAAGTCGGGCATCGAGGTGATCAAGACGAGCGGCGACCACCATTTTGGCGGTGATTACGCCGTGCTCGCGCGACGCATTCTGACGAGCTGGCAGAAGCAGATCGCCGCGCGCACCTGAACCCGGTCACCCGATCAGGCCTTTTGCAACGCTCCGAGGAAATCGAGTTTGCCGACCGGCACGCCGAGATGGCGCAGGATGTCGTACGCGGTGACCACGTGGAAATAGAAGTTTGGCAGCGCGAATAAGAACAGGTAATCGCTGCCGCTGAACGTCACTTCGCCGGCGCGTTGCTTCAGCGTGACCTCGCGCGTTTCGCTGCCTTCGAGCGTCGTTTCATCGATGCTTTTCAGATACGACAACGTTTTCGTCAACCGTTCTCGCAATTCGGCGAAGGTCGTTTCGGTATCGTCGAAACGGGGTGCTTCGACGCCTGACAGACGAACTGCGGAGAGCTTCGATGTATCGCTTGCGCGCTGGATTTGACCCGTGAACGGCAACATGTCGTCGAAGAGACGCGCCGCCGTGACGTCGGTCTCGCCGAGTCCTTTCTCCTTCGCGTGCGCTTCGGCCTTGTTGATCAGGGACACGAGCACGTCGAGCCCGCGGATGAAAACGGGAATGCTCGCGCGATACATTGATACGGACATGGTGATTTCCTTTGGCTTGGGTCCTGACTGGACGGGACATCAGCATACCGGGACGTCGGACGGCGCGCATTTTCGGCTGGAAGCGGTCCCATAGCGGTTCCGGAAAATTCAAACGCACGAAACGCTGCGCCTGCTTGTTAGTGAACCCTGAAAACAAACGTTCCCATATCCGGTCCACGGGAAATTCCGCGCCCGAAGCGCTGCGAATCCCGGCTATCATTCATTTTTAAACGGCCGGGACGCCCGTCATGATCTCAGACGACCTTACACAAGAAACACAGCGCATCGACCGTGACGCCTTGCGTGATTTTATCGACCGGAAGTGGGACGACGAGATTCTCCCCGCGCTTACTGATTACATCGCCGTGCCTGCAAAAAGCCCGATGTTCGATCTCGACTGGGCGAAGAACGGTTTTATCGAGCGTGTCATTACGGATGCGGCGCAGTGGGCCGAACGTCAGCCTGTACGCGGCCTGAAAGTCGAAATCATTCGCCTCGCCGGCCGCACGCCGGTGATCTTTTTCGAAGCGCCCGCGACGCGCTCGAATAGCCGCGACACCATCGTGCTCTATGGCCACCTGGACAAACAACCGGAGTTCGACGGCTGGCGTCGCGATCTCGGCCCGTGGTCGCCGAAGTTCGAAGACGGCAAGCTTTACGGCCGTGGCGGTGCTGACGATGGCTACGCCACGTATTCGTCCATCAGCGCGATCGCCGCGCTCGACGCGCAAGGTATCGAACGGCCGCGTTGCGTTGGCATTATCGAAACATGTGAAGAATCGGGCAGCTACGATTTGTTGCCTTACGTGGATGCGCTGCGTGATCGTCTCGGCGATGTCAGCCTCGTGATCTGTCTCGATTCGGGCGCGGGGAATTACGATCAGCTGTGGCTGACCACGTCGCTGCGTGGACTGGTCGCCGGCGATCTGGAAGTGCAGGTGCTCGACGAAGGCATCCATTCGGGCACGAACGGCGGCATTGCGCCATCGACTTTCCGGATCATGCGCCGGTTGCTGGAACGGCTCGAAGACTCGAGCACGGGCAATTTGTTGCCGAAGGGTTTCCATTGCGATATCCCGTCGCGGCGTCTTTCCGAAGCCGAAGCAACGGCCAAGATCCTCGGCGACGACGTCTGGAAGAAGCTTCCCTGGAGCTGCGGCCAGAACGGCGGCACGGTGTTGCCCGTCACGACCGATCCGCGTCAGGCGCTGCTCGATTCGACATGGCGGCCTTCGCTGGCGGTAACTGGCGCGGCGGGTTTGCCATCGTTGATCGATGCCGGCAATGTCCTGCGCCCGCGCACCGCGTTCAAGCTCTCGCTGCGTTTGCCGCCGCTCGTTGAGGCGACCACGGCGCTCGCCGAACTCAAGTCCTTGCTCGAAGCCGATCCCCCCTACAACGCGAAGGTCACGTTCAAGGCTGAGCGTGGCGAGGCGACGGGCTGGAGCGCGCCGGAACTCGCGCCTTGGCTCGACGAAGCGTTGAACGATGCATCGCGCAGGCATTTTGGCGCGGACGTCGCTTTCCTCGGACAAGGCGGCACGATTCCGCTGATGAGCACGTTGCAGGAAGGTTTCCCGCGTTCGCAATTCATGGTTTGCGGCGTACTGGGACCGAGATCGAACGCACACGGCCCGAATGAATTTCTGCATGTGCCGTTCGCGAAGAAATTGACGGCGACGGTTGCCGAGGTGATTGCCGCAACGCCTTGAACTGTTGTCATCGATAATGAAAGGGCGCGCAGCTTCTAGCGCGCCTTTTTATTTTGTACGGCCCAGCGCGCCATCGAACTTGTTGTGCCGCACTTTCATGTCAGGAGACGCAGTCGCATGAACACTGAAAATACGTCCGAAGCACGCATTCCCCGCGATACCTTGCACGCTTATGTCAGCGCGATCTGGACCCATGCCGGCAGTACGCCGCGCGAAGCGCAACTGGTCGCCGACCATCTCGTGATGGCGAACATGTCGGGCCATGATTCGCATGGCGTCGGCATGATTCCGCGTTATATGGCGTCGCTCGGCGATGGCCAGCTGAAACTCAACACGCACGCTGAAATTGTCCGCGATGCCGGTGCGGTGCTGACCATCGACGGGAAGAAGGGCTTTGGCCAGGTTGTCGCATTCGAGGCGATGGAACACGGTATCGAGCGCGCTTTGAAGCTCGGCGTGTGCGCGGTCGGGTTGCGTAATGCGCATCACATCGGGCGCATCGGGCATTGGGCCGAGCAATGTGCGGCGGCCGGGCTCGTGTCGTTTCACTTCGTCAACGTGGCGGGCGATCCGCTGGTTGCGCCGTTTGGCGGTATCGATCGCAGATTCGGCACGAACCCGTTTTGCGCCGCGTTTCCGCGTGAAGGGCGCGAACCGCTCGTGCTGGATTTCGCGACGTCGGGCATTGCGTACGGCAAGACGCGCGTGGCCTACAACAAGGGCGTGAAAGTCGATCCGGGATATCTGATCGATCATTCGGGCGTGCCGACCGTCGAGGCGAAAGTCATGCACGAAGCACCGTTCGGATCGTTGACGGCGATGGGCGCGCACAAGGGTTATGGCCTCGCCGCCATGTGCGAGATTTTTGGCGGCGCGTTGTCCGGCGGTTACACAACGCACGAAAGCACGCTCGATACAACCAACGCCATCATCAATTGCATGACCTCGGTGATCGTCAATCCGAAAGCCTTCGATGCACCCAACGCCGAAACCGAAGCGGATGCATTCGTGGAATGGGTGAAGGCTTCGCCGCTTGCCGCCAATACGGACAGAATCCTCGTGCCGGGCGAGCCGGAACGCGCGCGGCGCGCGGAACTGGAAACGAAGGGCGTGCCCGTCGATCCAACCACGTGGCAGCAAATTCACGACGCGGCGGTGACGGCGGGAATGCCGGCTGCGGAGATCGATGGATATCTGAAGGCGCTGCGATAGGCGCTAGAGATGGAGAAATGCGGCCGGTTTTACTGACCGGCCGCGCGCGTCTTCAGTTCAGTTACTTGATCATCTCGTCGCGAATCCAGTCGGTCACCGACGTGCGCCTCGGCGTCCATCCCAGCAATTCACGCGCGTGCTTGCCGCGAACCCGGCTGTTCGATCCCAGCCCGTACGACGCCATTTCATAGCCCCATTCTTTCTTGGCTTCTTCGAGCGGCCAGTCTTGGGGTTCGCCGAGTCCCATTGCTTTGGCCATTGCCGTGGTCATTTCGCGGAACGCCGCTTCGCCGCTTTCGACGAAATAGAACGTTCCGGCCGGGCTTTCTTCGAGCGCACGGGCATAGAGATCGGCGACATCGTCGATGTGTACATTCGACCAGATGTTGCGCCCCGGGCCGACATGCCGGACGATGCCGCTTTTTTGCGCCTGGGAAAACAGACGCGGCAGCTGGACGCTTTTGGCGGTTTTCATCGCGCCGTGGCCGTAAATCAGCGTGTTGCACAGCACGGAGGCGCGCACACCGCGCGTGGCGGCATCGAGCACGAGGTTATCGATGGCTACGCGCGCCGCCTTGTCCGCGGTCGGTTCGGGCAGCGTGTCTTCGTAGTAGATCGCGTCCGATCCCTCGCCGCCGGATGCATCGCCGACAATGCTCGATCCGCTCGTATGCAGCAACGGCTTGTCGGAACCCGCCAATCCTTCGATCAACGCTTCCACCGCGCCGCGATGATCGCTGTTTGCGGCGTTGATGACGCCGTCGGCGGCCTTGGCTTCGGCGATCAGCAGATCCCGGTCATCGAGTGTTCCAATCACCGGCTCCACGCCCAGTTGCTTGAGCTCGGCCGCCTGGTCGGCGCGGCGGATCAAGCCACGCACCTGATGCCCATTGCGTGCAAGGTGCGCCGCAATCGAGCCGCCGATAAACCCGCTCGCGCCCGTCACAAATACCTTCATGTCCGCTCTCCTTTGATAAGTATTGAATCGATGCATGCAGTATCGCGCGGTTCTACTTTCGCAAAAATGGTGTTAGTCTCAAATCAATCTTGACTGCGCATCAACAATCGCTCCGATGAAAACCACCACCGAGGAATTGCTGGCTTTCGTGACCGTGATCGACAGCGGTTCGATCACCGCCGCTGCGGAAGCCTTGCAACAAACGGTTTCGGGCGTAAGCCGGGCGCTGACCCGGCTCGAAACCAAGCTCGATTCCACGCTGATTCGCCGCACCACGCGTCGCCTCCAGCTCACCGACGAAGGCGAGCTTTTCCTCGTGCGCGCCCGTGCCATCCTGGCCGCGATGGAGGACGCCGAGGAGTCCATCGCCCGGCAGCGGCAACGCCCGGCGGGGCGCTTGCGGGTCGACGCGGCGTCGCCTTTCATGCTTCATTGCATCGTCCCGCATGTGCAGGCGTTCGCGGCGGCGTACCCGGAAATCGTGCTGGAATTGAGTAGCAATGAGCGGTTTGTCGACTTGATGGAACAGCGCGTGGATATCGCGATCCGGATTGGCGCGCTGCAGGATTCCACGCTGCACGCGCGTTCGCTGGGCAGCAGCCGGCTGCGGATTCTCGCGAGTCCCGGGTATCTGGCGGAGCATGGCGAGCCGCGTACGGTGGCGGAATTACGGGGGCATCGGCTGATTGGATTTACCGCGCCCGAGAGTCTCAACGACTGGCCCTTGCTCGATGACGACGCTCGTTTGCGGATCGTGCCGGACATTGCGGCGTCGAGTGGGGAGACCATGCGTCAGCTCGCTCTTGCCGACGGGGGTATCGTGTGTCTCGCGTCCTATATGACTCACGCGGACGTGACGAGCGGACGCCTTCGGACCGTCATGGACGGCGAGTGGCTCGACATCAGGCAACCGATCAGCGCGGTGTTCTACCAGAGTGCATCGATGGCCGGACGCGCCAAGGCCTTCCTGGATTTTCTGGCCGGATGGTTGGTGCTTTGAGTGGGTGGACGTATCCTCCCGTTTGACCTTTCTTGATAATTGAATCTCGCCATGCCAATTGAACGAATCAACGCCCCCGGCCTTCCGGTTCCCGCCGGCCATTACAGCCATGCCACGCGCGCCGGCAATTTGATCTGCGTCTCGGGCCAGTTGCCGATGCGCCCCGACGGCACGCATACCGGTGAACTGCCGTTCGAAGAACAGGCCCGGCAAACGCTGGAAAACGTCAGCACGGTCCTGGCAGCGGCAGGAGCAGGTTTGCAGGACGTGATCGAGGTGACCGTCTATCTGGTCGGCGTGGATCACTGGAAGGCGTTCAACGATATCTACGCAAGCCACTTCGGCGAGTGGAAACCCGCGCGGGCAGTGGTGCCGGTTGGCGCGCTCCACTACGGATATCTGATCGAGATCGCAGCGCGCGCCTGGGTTGAGAAGTAGATCCTGAGTTGGCGTAAGGCGGCATCGCTTTTATGATGGCCGGGTTGCATCGATCACGCGGGTCCACAAAGGTGACGTCATGATCCAACTCGTGTTGCTGCTGCTGGGCGTCGACTACCTACGCCGCCGATGGATAACGCTGGCACTCGCCGGCGCTATCTGGCTCGTGATCGGGGTGCTTGTTTTCATCGACGCCCTCGATGGCGTGCTCTACTTCCCGATCCGGTTTTTTGCGTGGCTGCTGCTGTTCGAAGGCCTGGCGACACTGATCGCAGCGGGCACGGGCGTTGGCGGCCAGCGCACGCTGCGTTATGTGAAAGGCGCGGCTTTCACGCTGGCGGCGTTGCTGATCATGGCGGGCCATCATCACGGCAACTTCGTGTTGTCGATGATCTTCGGCACACTTTTTCTTGCCGATGGCCTGCTGCAATCCGTCTCGGCGATCGTCGTTCGCTATAGCCGGTGGAGGATCGTGCTGGCACTGGCGATTGTCGAAATCCTGCTTGCGGTGTTCTTCTTCCAGCCGTATCCAACGCATTACGTGGGTACGGCGCCCTATGCCATTGGACTCGGACTCGCGTTCGGCGGCTGGAACCTGCTGCTGATCGCGCTTCGCGTGCGACGGATGGAAAGTTTGCCGCCCGAAAGCAAAAAGACACTGGCTCTTTCCGATGACGTCATTACCGACCCCGCCATTGCCGAGAAATCTGCAACCGCGAAGGCCGTGGCGAGCGCCGGCGCGACCGAAACCGATGCCCCGTTCGAATGGGACGGTCCGCCCGCCGCCGACGAAAAAGCCCTCACCGTGCACGTATGGACACCGGTGGGATCAGCCCGAGCGCAAGCGAACCGGCGGCTGATCGTGGACCGGTACATTGCAGCCGTCGATGCCAACGGTGTCATTTCAACTGGTCACGCGGCGCTTGAATCGCCGGAGGGTATCTACATCAGCCTGTATCCGGGCGTTGAAATCGATCGTTCGCCGGACGAGTTCGGCCGCATCCTGCGTGCGACGCGCGAGAACAACGTTCCCGGCGTGTTCCAGCCGGACTACCCGACGGAATCGAAGGCATGGTGCGAATCGACAACGCGCGTGCGCATCCGGAACTATCGTCCGGAGAGGCTCGACGCGTTCTGGGAGAAGTATCGGCAGGACCCGACTTACAACCTGACTTATCGCAACTGTTCCAGCACTGTCTCCAATGCGCTCGAAGCGGCTCTGGAAGGTACGGTGGGAACCTTCCACGGCCGCGATACCGGCTGGCGCGCGTTCCTTCGTTTGCTGGTCACGCCGGAGCTCTGGGTCGCGGCGCAGATCCGCAAACGCGCCGCGACGATGGCGTGGACGCCCGGCCTCACGCTCGACTATGCGCGGGCGCTGAGCATGCTCGCCGATCCCCGCCCGTTCAGCTACCTCAAGATGTCGCGCCTTGCGGTGCGCAAGATGCTGCGCTCGCGGCGCGAATGGAGACAGGAAGCGTCCGATGCCGCCGATGCCCGCGCGGGGCGCATGGACGGGTCGCGTGCTTCCTAGCGCCCGGCGATCCGCTCTTCGCTTCAGGCCAGGTCCAGTGCCGCCGTCAGATCGCCCAGCGGCGCTTCGCCATTTGCCGCGAACGCCCGGTCCCGCGCGACGACCCCGTCGAGCGGAACGAGATCGTGCACGCGCGTGATGAATCGCAGGATCGAGTTTGTGTCGTAGACCGTATGGTCGACCAGACCTTTCTTCGCAAACGGCGCAATCACGAGCGCCGGGATGCGCGATCCCGGTCCCCACCGGTCGCCCTTGGGCGGCGATACGTGATCCCACCAGCCGCCGTTTTCATCGTGCGTGATGATCACGACCGTGTTGTCCCATTGCGGTCCGCGCTGAATCCGCTCCACCACGTTCGCCAGATGCCGGTCGCCCGATTCGACGTCGGCGTAACCCGCGTGCATGTTCAGGTTCCCCTGCGGCTTGTAGAACGTCACGGGCGGCAGCCGGCCTGCGTCGATATCCGCGATGAACTTGTTCGTCGACGCATCCTCGCCCACGCCCGCGTCCCGCAAGTGCTGCGTGCGCGCAAGCGTCCCGGGCGCGAAGCTGCGGAAATAGTTAAAAGGCTGATGGTGATACTGGAAGTCGGGAATCATGCCGGTATCGGGGTGCGTAAGCGCGAACTCCCACGCGCCGCCGTACCACGCCCAATCCACCCCTTTGTCCGATAACCGGTCGCCGATGGTCGCGTAAGTCTGCGGCGGCAACACCTTGTGATTCGACGGATCGGCCAACGCCGGATCGCCGCCTTCGGCGGGCTTGACGTTGCTCGGCTGATAGGGCGGCGCCATGGTGTTGACGGCGTACCCGTCTGCGGTAAGCGCGCCGTCGTTCACATACGAGGGCGGCCCGTCCAGTGCCGACGCCGGCGAGTCAGGCGCGAGCTTGAGGCGCGTACCGAGCGGATCGTCGCCGTCGAGCGCGGACAGCAATTTCTTCGCTGGGCCGTTGTGCGCATCCGGATACAGCGGCGCCTGACCTGAGATAAGGAAGATGTGATTGAGCCAGGAGCCGCCAAACGCCGCCATGAAAAAGTTGTCGCACAGCACGTTTTGCTGCGCGATATTCCACAGCTTCAGCGACTCAGCCGAGTTGCGGTAGTGCCCCATCACCAGGCCGCCGGAGTCGCCCCACGCGGCAAACTGGTTATTGCGGCCCGCGTTGATCTGCATCTGGTTCTGATAAAAGCGATGCACGAGATCGCGCGTGATGACGCCGTTCGGCAGCGGTTTGCCTTCGGTATCGACAAGATGAAAGGGGCCGTTGGCAATGCCGTCGATCTGCTTCTCCGAGATCATGTAGCGCTTGCCGTCCACTTCCTGCGCTTGCGGCACGAGGCCGCCCCAGATTTTCGGCAGCACTGGCATTGGCGTGCGGCCGTCGCGATCAAGCTGCACATAACGCGACGCAGGCACGGCTTCGAGCGGATATTGAACGCCTGGGTAGTTGCCCCATAAATTGCTGAAGCTGCGATTCTCAGCGTAGATCACGACGATGTGCCGGACCTTCGCCTGCAACGCGCGGTCGAGCGCAAGGTCGGCGGCGGTTTTCGGCGCGTCAGGGCGTGAATCGAACAAGTGGCAGGCGCTCAGCGACAGGCCGCTCAGGCCGGCCAGACCCATGCCGGCGACCAGCAGCCGGCGGCGAAATGGATCCTGAGGCAAGTCGGATGCGGATTGCTCGTCACGCGGATCGTCGGTCTGGCTCATGCACAGGCTCCTTTTCGGTTCTCGACAAGGGCGCCTCTGCGGCTGCCCCGCGGGTCGATCGTGCGGAAATAGTGGCGAATTTTGGAAATCAGTGCAACGCAATCACACTGCTTTTCACTTGTCGTTCACCTGAATCGTGCACGTTTCGGCCATTTTTCGATAGCTGACCGATCGGCCTATGACGTGAAAAACAGATCACGGCCCGGGAAATGATCTCTTTGACACCTCATATGCCATTCGGCCGACTGGAAAGCGTCACGTCTGGCGACTACTATCGATCGAACTGCCCGGCAATCAGTTGAGCACGAGCTTTATGCCGACCAGGACGAGCGTCGCGGCCAGGAGGTTGCGCAGCAGGACTTCGGGCGCTCGTGCGGACAACAGGCTGCCAAGTACGATTCCCGGGAGCGAGCCCACCAATAGCGAGAGCAGGAGCGACCAGTCGACCGAACCAAGCAGCCAGTGACCGGTGCCGGCAATCAGTGTGAGCGGCACAGCGTGCGCAATGTCCGATCCCACGATGCGCGCTGTCGCGAGGCGCGGATAAAGCAGCAGGAGAACGGTAACGCCGATTGCACCCGCGCCAACCGAGGTAATCGACACCAGCACGCCGAGAATGGCCCCGGTCAGTACCGTCCAGGCCACAGTACGCATTTCGCGCCCGGCCGCGTCCGGTTCGCCGCGAGCCTCCCGGGCCATGCCGGTCTTGTAGGCGAGCCGTGCAAGCTGGGGGCGGAACACGAGGGACAGGGCGGTGCAGAGCAGCGCCCAACCCAGTACGAGCTGGATTACGCGTGCGGCCGCGGGCGTGTTCAGGCCGTAGCGGTGCAGAAGGAACAGGGTGATCGCGGCGGCGGGAATGCTTCCTGCCGCAAGCCGACCGGTAATGCGCCAGTCGACGGAACCCTTCAGGCCGTGGACGAGCGTGCCGGCAGACTTGGTCGCGGCCGCGTAAAGCAAGTCGGTGCCGACCGCCGTAGCAGGGTGAATGCCGAACAGCAGTACGAGCAGCGGGGTCATCAGCGAGCCGCCGCCAACGCCGGTCAGTCCGACCAGAAAGCCGACGGCGAGGCCCGAAGCCGAATAAAGTAGGTCGATATGTGGGAATGACATGCAGCCTGGAGAACCGGTTAGGTAAGCGTCTGTCGAAAAGCGGTCGATGATAGCGGGTCCGTAGCGCGCATGTCTGCGGTCTCGGCAAATTGATTCGCAGGCTCCGGCCGTACAATTCGCGGATAGTGGCTGATATGGCCGGGCAGGCCGAGTGTCCAGGCAACTCTTTTTCAGGAAGGTGTAATGGAAACGAAGGAACAACAGCAGGCAAATCAGGCGCTCGACGATCGAAAGGCCGCTGATGCTGGCCGTAGCCCCGCGCGTGACGATCTTCCCGACCCCGTGCGCAGCACGGTCGGGGTGCGCGAAGTTGCTCCAACCACGCCCGTCGCGGTCACTGACGGCGCGTTTATCGCAACGGAACACTCGAATTACGCGAACGAGCGCCAGTTCGTGCTCAAGGCGGGCAACACGTTCGTTGTCAACGACGCAAACGGCGATATCCGCGGCAATGACGACGGTCTTTTCGTCAACGATACCCGCGTGCTGTCGCAACTTCGCCTGACCTTCGGCGGCCGCGCGCCGTCCTTGCTCTCCGGTAGCGTGTCCAGTGACAACGCCGTTTTCACCGCGCACATGACCAACCGGCCGCTGCCGCCCATCGGTGGCGCGACCACGCCGGAAGGGGTACTTCACGTCGAGCGCCGGCGCGTGTTGTCGAGGCATGTGCTGCACGAAGCCATCGTGCTGACCAACTACGGCACGGAGCCCGCGACGGTGCCGCTTTCCATCGACTTTGCGGCCGATTTCCACGACATGTTCGAAGTCCGGGGTTCGACGCGTCCCAAACGCGGGGAAATGCGCGAGCCGTGCATCGAAAACGGCGAAGTGGTGCTGCGCTACACGGGGCTCGATGAAGTCGAGCGGACCGCACGCATCCAGTTTTCACCCGCGCCACATTCGCTCACGGTCAATCGCGCCGACTACGCGCTGCGAATCCAGCCGGAAACGGCGATGTCGATTTACCTGTCGGTCACGGCGCTTACGCATGCCTTGAGCGACGCAAGCGCAGAAAGCAAGAAGATCGCTGAGGAGGGCGCGGAATGCGCACCTGAATCGGGCCGCCCGGCGATTCGCGAGGCCTTGGTCGATGCCCACAGGCGCATGCGTGACAGGCGCCGTTCGGTCGCGCGAGTGCGTTCTAGTAATCCGCTCTTCAGCGAATGGATCGATCGATCGCTTGCCGATCTGGGCTTGCTGACCACCGACCTCGAAACCGGACCGTATCCGTACGCCGGCATTCCGTGGTTCTCCACGGCATTTGGCCGCGACGCGATCATCACGTCGCTGCAGATGTTGTGGCTCGATCCGTCTCTTGCGCGCGGCGTGCTGCGCTTTCTCGCTGCGAACCAGGCGCGCGAGGACTCGGCGTTTCGCGATGCCGAAGTCGGCAAGATCATGCATGAGACGCGCAACAGCGAGATGGCTGCGACCGGCGAAGTGCCGTTTGCGATGTACTACGGCGGCGTGGACAGCACGCCGCTGTTTGTCGCGCTCGCCGGGGCTTATGCCGAGCGCACGGGCGACACGGCGCTTATCGACGAATTGTGGCCTTCGCTGCAATTGGCTGCGAAGTGGATCGCGGGGCACTGCGACAAGAATGAATATGGCTTGCTGAGCTATCAGCGCGCAACCGAGCACGGGCTCGCCAACCAGGGCTGGAAGGATAGCCACGACTCGGTGTTTCACGCCGACGGCAGTTTCCCGGTCGGGCCGATCTCGCTGATCGAAGTGCAGGGTTATGCATCGACGGCATTCGCGACCATGGCCCGTTTTGCGCGGCAGCGCGGCATGCCGGAAGACGCGGCCTCTTTCGATAAACGCGCACAGCATATCCGCGAGCGCGTGGAGAGCATGTTCTGGATGCCGGAGTCGGAGTTCTACGGCATTGCTTTGGACGGCAAGGGCCAGTTGTGCAAGGTGTTGTCATCGAACGCAGGACACTTGCTGGCTTTCGATCTGGTTGAACGCAGCCGTGGCGAGGCCGTTGCGCGGCAACTGGAATCGACCCTGTTCCACACGGGCTGGGGCGTTCGGACGCTCGCGGCCGGCCAGCCGCGTTTCAATCCCATGTCGTATCACAACGGCTCGGTCTGGCCGCACGACACCGCCATGTGCGCAAGGGGTCTCGCACGATACGGCGATCGCGGCGGCGCGGTACGGTTGCTGCAGGCGCTGTTTGAATCCGCCGTCACCTTCGATATGCGCTTGCCCGAGTTGTTCTGCGGCTTCACGCGGCAGCGCGGTGAGCGTCCGATTGGCTATCCGGTCGCGTGTTTGCCGCAAGCGTGGGCGGCCGGTTCGCCGTTCATGATTCTTGAGGCGTGTCTTGGAATTGCAATCGACGCCGAGCGAGAGGAAGTGCGTATCGACCGGCCGCAACTGCCGGATGGTATCGATTGGCTCGAAATCGGCGAGTTGCGGGTCGGAGAAAAGACCGTATCGATAACCTTCCGGCGCGTAGGCGGACAGGTCGTGCCATCGGTGGAAGGCGACGTTCGTGTAGTGGCGGTTCTTTAACTTCTCTGCTGTTTAGCGCCTAAACCGCGACGCTGCCGACGTAGTTTTCGGCCAGCGCCGTGGCTGCGGCATGCGACGTTGTCACATGTTCGAGCTCGGCCACTTGCAGGCGTTGTTCGAACGGCGACGTGTCGTCTAGCTTGTGCAGCATTCTTGTCATCCACCACGAGAAATGCTCCGCGCGCCAGACACGTTTCAGCGCGGTTTCCGTGTATCGATCCAGCTGGTCGTTCGTGCCTTCTTCGTAGAACGCACGCAGGGCGGCGGTCAGCACGCGGACATCGGAGACGGCGAGATTCATGCCCTTTGCGCCGGTCGGGGGAACGATGTGCGCGGCGTCTCCTGCCAGGAAGAGCTTGCCGGATTGCATTGGCGTGGAAACGAAGCTGCGCATGCCGACAATGTTTTTCTGGAAGATCCGGCCTTCGGTGATCTGCCAGCCATCGTGCGTATCGACGCGGGCGTGCAGTTCGGCCCAGATGCGGTCATCGGACCAGGCATCGGCTGAATCTTTCGGGTCGCACTGGAAATACATGCGCTGCACGGTAGGCGAGCGGGTGCTGATCAGCGCGAAGCCGCGGTCGTGGCGCGCGTAGATCAATTCGTTCGATGAAGGCGGCGCTTCGACCAGAATCCCGAACCAGCCGAACGGATAGATGCGCTGGTAATCGTGCCGCTGTGCTTGCGGCATCGATCCTCGCGCAACACCCTGAGATCCGTCGCATCCGACTATGAAGTCGCATTCCAGCTCATGCCGGTCGCCTTCATGCGCGTACCTGATGCGCGGACGGCTTGTGCCGCCGGATTCGAAATCGTGCAACGACACATCGGACACGCCGAATTTCAACGCAGCGTCCGCCGCCACGCGCGCGGCGACAAGATCCTTGATGACTTCGTGCTGCGCGTAGACGGTGATCGAGTGACCGGTGAGTTCGGTCAGCGCGATGCGTCGGCGTTGCCCTTCGAATGCAAGTTCGAATCCGTGATGCACCGCACCTTCGGCTTGCATCCGTGCGCCGAGTCCGGCTTCGTTGAGCAGGTCCATTGTGCCTTGTTCGAGAACGCCGGCGCGGATAGTGGATTCAATGTCGCTGCGGTTTCTCGCTTCGAGTACGACCGACTCGATGCCGCGCAGATGCAGCAGATGAGAGAGCAGCAGGCCGGCAGGGCCCGCGCCGACAATTCCGACTTGTGTGCGCATGATTGTCTCCTGTGTTTTCATTTTGTCGGGACAGTCTGCGTTTGCCTTGTGTATCGCGCAACGCGATAGTGCGGATAAGCGATATTCCGATTGCAGATAAAGGTCACTGTCCGTCGCTGGGTCCGGTGCTTGCTGAGATTGAGTTCCCAGCCAATCACCACACGGAGCAACGCACATGGCCCAGATCTCCTACCCTAAACCGCCTTTCCCTGAGCAACCGCAAAACCAGCAACCAGGCCAGACTCGCCCGATGGATCCGCAGCCCGATCACGGCGAAATGACCTACAAGGGCTCGGGCAAACTCGCCGGCAAGATCGCGTTGATCACGGGTGCCGACAGCGGCATCGGCCGGGCCGTTGCGATCGCTTTTGCCCGCGAAGGTGCGGACGTCGCAATCTGCTACCTCAGCGAAGACGAAGACGCGAAAGAAACCGCGCGATGGGTCGAGCAAGCAGGGCGCAAGTCGCTCCTCCTGCCCGGCGATATCACCGATCACGCGCATTGCCGCGCGCTCGTGGCGAAGACCGTGGAGACCTTCGGACGCGTGGATGTGCTCGTGAACAACGCCGCGTACCAGATGACCTACGACAGTCTGGAAGACATCAGCGACGAAGAATGGGACAAGACCTTTTCGACGAACATCGGCGCAATGTTCCGGATCACCAAGGCCGCCGTGCCGCACATGCAGCCGGGCAGCGCGATCGTGAACACGACATCGGTGAACGCGGACAGCCCGAATCCCGGCTTGATTGCATACGCCACGACCAAAGGCGCAATCCAGAACTTCACGGGTGGCCTCGCCCAACTGCTGGCCGAGAAAGGCATTCGCGCGAACGGCGTGGCGCCGGGGCCGATCTGGACGCCGCTGATTCCATCGACCATGGACCCAGAGAAGGTCAAGAATTTCGGCTTGCAAGTGCCAATGAAACGGCCTGGTCAACCGGCGGAACTGGCGGCGGCGTATGTGTTGCTGGCATCGGACGAAGGGAGCTACATTTCGGGCGCGACGATCGCCGTGACGGGCGGCAAGCCGATTATCTAGGCGCGCGTGCGACACTACGAGCTCGCACTTTCCTCGAGCCGAACGTCCATGTCATTCACTGTCCGCCGTCTAACTGCCGCCGACGCCGCTGCGTATCGAGAACTGAGGCTGGAGGGCCTTCAGCAGCATCCCGATGGTTTTGGTTCAGCGTATGAAGACGAGGTCGACCAACCGCTTTCGTGGTTCGGCCAGCGCCTCACGGATGCCGCAGTATTTGGCGGTTTTTTACAGCAGAACGACGCGAGTGCAGCAAGTCTCGACGGCACCGCTGGCCTGGTCGTGCCGCATGGCGCGAAAGTAAAGCACAAGGGCGCGCTGTTCGGCATGTACGTGCGCCCGGTGGCGCGCGGAACGGGACTCTCAGCAGCAGTCGTGCAGGCCGTGCTGAATCATGCTCGCGGCGTGGTCGAGGAAATCCAGCTGACCGTATCGCCGGATAACGAGGCAGCGCTGCGGCTTTATCGGAAGGTGGGATTCCTTGAATATGCGCGCGAACCCCGGGCGTTGAAAGTCGACGGCAAGTATCACGATTCAGTGCTCATGACCTTGCCGCTCGACCTGAAAGGCTGAATCAGCCGTTCGATTCCTTCAACTGATTCAACCGGTACTCGCCCGTACGCGCCAGCATCCAGCCCGGATATTCGCTCGCGAGCTGACTGACTTCGTCGAGCGCGGCGAGTTCGTCGTCATTCAGCTTGACTTGCGTTGCGGCGATGTTGTCATCGAGTTGCTCGATCCGCTTCGCGCCCACGATCACCGTGGTCACCGCTTTCTGATGCAGGAGCCACGCGAGCGCGATCTGCGCGACCGTCACGCCCTTGGCTTCGGCCATTTTTGCCATGGCGTCGATGCAATCGTGAGCGCGCTCCATATTGACCGGCGGAAACTGGAAGTTTGTGCGGCGCCCTTGTTCGCTGGAACTGCCGTCGCGCTTGTATTTGCCGCTCAAGAGGCCGCCCGCAAGCGGACTCCAGACCATCAGGCCGACGTTTTCGCTCTTCAGCATTGGCACGATTTCGCGTTCGAGGTCCCGCCCGGCGATGGTGTAATAAGCCTGTAGCGACTCGAATCGCGCAAGGCCCAATCGCTCCGAAATTCCCAGCGCTTTCGCGATCTGCCAGGCCGCCCAGTTCGACACGCCGATATACCGGACATGGCCATGCTGCACGAGCGTGTCGAGCGCGCGCAGTGCTTCTTCCATCGGCGTGGCGGGATCGAAGCCATGCAACTGATACAAGTCGATGTGATCGAGCTGCAGGCGTTTCAGGCTCGCCTTCACACCATCGATAATATGAAAGCGCGACGCACCGCGTGAATTGACGCCCTTCGTGCCCGTTTCGCCGTGAATCTTGGTCGCCACGACGACATTTTCGCGTGGTACTTTCAGGTTTTTCAGCGCCTGGCCCGTCATGATTTCCGAAGTGCCGTCGGCGTAGACGTCGGCGGTATCGAGGAAATTGATGCCGGCGTCCAGCGCACGGCCGATGAGCTTGTCCGCGTCCGCCTGCTGCAGCCCGCCGATGTTCGTCCAGATGCCGCCTTCGCCAAAGGTCATCGTGCCGAGGCAGAGTTCGGAGACGAACAAGCCGGTATTGCCGAATTTTTTGTTGCGCATGCTGGGTTCCTTAGAATTCGTACTGGATCGAGCGGCCGGCGTGCGTTGCTGTTGTAAACGCCTTTAGCCTCGGCCGCGCGCGGGGCTTGCGTACCGAAGACCGAACGCCGTTCGGCGCGGTTTTAGCTGGCCGCGAGGATTCAGTATCTGCTTCTGATGTACCGGACGGCTAGCCTGATCCTGTCGGATCATTGCCCGATTCTGCAAACGCCGCGCACGGCTCTGGGCGAAAACGCCCGCGCGCGAGTAAGCTAAGTGGAATTCACCGGCAGCACTTCAAACGCCTTACGTGTCAGCAAACCCAAGCAAAACACGAGCAGACGAGCGATTGGATGCATATTCCATGCATCATTGAAGTCCGGCTGACGGTTATCCTTCTTTATCCCCGGCGCCGTTGTTGCCCGTTTTTCCCGTGCAGACGCCAACTCACTAATTGCGAATCATGGCCCTGAATGAGACGGCGGATTCCGCCATCGATCCATCGAATCACGCTGAACACATGAATCAGGCCGCGTACCGTGAACCCGTAAACGGTCATGACAATGCGCCGCTCGATCCAGGCCTGGATCACGCGCGCCTCGACCTGGTCGCCTTGCTCGAACGTCTCACGGCCGACCACGAAGGTTCGCACGAGACCGCGGTGAAAGGTTTGCACGTACACAGGATCGTGCATTGCGGTGGTCCGAGCCACGGCATGCAAACGCCGGCGCTCGGCTTGATCGCGCAGGGGTCCAAGCGGATCATGGTCGGCGACGAGTTGTACGTGTACGACCCAATGCACTACCTGGTTTCATCGGTGGATTTGCCGGTGATGGGGCAGGTGACCGGCGCGACCGAAGACAAGCCTTATCTTGGGCTCCGTCTTGACATGGACGTGGAGGAAATCACCGCACTGATCCGCGATGAAAGCCTGCCGCCGCCCACGCACGCCGACGCATCGCGCGGTCTTTACGTGAACCGGCTCGGCACGCCTATGCTCGACGCCGTCTTGCGGCTCTTGCGCCTGATGGACACGCCTGAGGACATCCCTATCCTCGCGCCCATGATCAAGCGCGAAATCCTCTACCGGCTCTTGATGAACGGCTCAGGCGCGCGCCTGCGCCAGATTGCGCTGCAGGACAGCCAGACGCAGCGCATTGCGAAGGCGATCATGATGCTGCGCCAGAACTTCGCCCAGCCGTTGCGCGTGGAATCGATCGCGCGCGACGTACATATGAGCGTGTCGTCGCTGCATCATCACTTCAAGGCGGTGACGGCCATGAGCCCGCTGCAATACCAGAAGCAGTTGCGGCTTCAGGAGGCCCGCCGGCTGATGCTGATCGACATGACCGATGCAGCCACGGCCGCGCATCGCGTGGGATATGAAAGCGCGTCGCAATTCAGCCGCGAGTACAGCCGGCTATTCGGCGCGCCGCCTTTGCGCGATACCCGCAGATGGCGCGATTCGGCCGGAGCGTAGGCCACGCCTGCAACAAAAAAGCCACCCGAAGGTGGCTCTTTTGACGCTACCCAGCGCGATCAATAGTACCGATGCGGCGGCGCATAGTGGCGGGGCGCGTGCCGGCGTTCCCACTCGCGGCGTTCCCAGTACCTGTGGCCATCGTAATAACGGTCGCCGTGCCAGCCGCGGCTGTCGACATGCACGTAGCCGGGGCGGAAGTGTTCATCGGCGGATGCCGCGTTCGATACACCAAGACTCGTCACGGCAGCAGCCGCAATCGATGCAAGCAACAGGCCTTTCTTGAGGTTCAACATGATGGTTTCCTTCGCGTTTTGTCAGTTATGAATCGCCGTTGATGCGTGGACAGGTCAGCTTCAGTAGCGGCCGCCGTAGTAGTCGCGGTGATGGTGATACCCGCCACCATCCGGCACGACGATGCAACCACCCAGTGAGCTGCCGACAAGGACTGCAAGTGCGGCAATAAGTGCTAATCGTTTCATCGGTTTCTCCAAGTGAATCCCGTGAAATCAATTTAGCAATTAGATAAATGACAAGCCGTATGCCTTTGTAAGGAAACGTATGCTGGGAAATATTTGGGAAAGGGTGTGAAAGGGCGCGTGCGCCCACACGGTTACCGAACGATCTGCGGCTTTACATTTGGCGTCAGCGATACACCCACCACGCGCCCGTCCTTCACACCGCAACGGCTGTCGAGGCGGGTCCATTGCGAATGGCCCCGCGTTTTCGCAAAGGCGCGCATGACGATCACTTCATCGACGGGAACCGGGTTGCCGGCGCTGAAGATGGTCGTCTCGTCGTCGATCTTCGCGTTCAGAACACGCCGGTCCGGCACGATGAAAGTGTCGTATTTCGGCGTGAGCGCGACCCATTTGTCGAAGGCGGCGACGCAACTGACTACCGGTTGCGGGACGTGCATGCGCGCGAGGTACGCGTAGTCTTCCCTGGAAGGATCCGGCGTTTCCTGTGCATGCACGGCAGGAAACAAAGAGGCGGTGGCTAACAATGCGATGACAACGGCGGGGGACGAACGGAGCTTTCTCATGCTGGCGATTTCTCGGTTTCCTCGTTACGCGCATCCACGTCGGACACGGTTATGTTGACCAGATCCTCGCGCCCATAGCGAACGCAAGGGGTAATAAAGAGATAGCGCCGAAGTATACGCGCGGCTTCGGCGCTCTACAAAGCGTGGCTATGCGCCTGGGCGTGCAACCGCGGGCTGCGTGACGTAATCATCCGGGTTGAACACGCTCAGTGCTTGACGAAACTTCCAGCTGAAGCCCGGCCACAACGCGGTATTCCTGCCCGAGACCGGATCGATATACCAGCTCTTGCAGCCGCCTTTTGCCCAGATCGCGCGGCTCAATTTCTGCTGGATACGCACGTTGTAACCAGCTTCCACTTCTTGTTTTACGTCGATGGTCGCAACGCCGTGATCGCGCATATAGCCGAGCGCTTTCATGACGTAGGCGACTTGCGACTCGATCATGTAGACCATCGAGTTATGCGCGAGTCCGGAATTTGGACCCACGAGCATGAAAAAGTTCGGATAGTCCGGCAGCGTCGTGCCGAGATACGCATGGGCTCCGTCGCGCCAGGTATCGGTGATGCGCACGCCGCCGCGACCGATTACAACCCCGCGCGTGAAGGGCTTGGCGACCTGGAAGCCCGTGCCGAAGATGATGCAGTCCACCGGGTGCCGGACATTGTCGGCGGTGACGACGGCGTCATTTTCCACACGCACGATGGCTTGCGTCACCACGGACACATTGCTGCGCGATACCGCCGGGTAATAGTCGTTGGAAATCAGAATCCGCTTGCAGCCGATGGTGTAATCCGGCGTGAGCGCGAGTCTCAGTTCAGGATCTGCGACTTGCTTATGCAGGTGCCTGAGGGCGACTTTCTGGATCACTTTCATGAGCGACGGATGCATGACAAAAGCCAGCACGCGCGCTTCGAGCATCCAGTAAACCGTCATGCGCAGAAGCCGTTGCGTGAACGGTAAGTGTTTCAGGAACCATCGTTCGCGCTTGCTCAGCTCGCGATCGTTTTTCGGCATGATCCAGGGCGGCGTGCGTTGAAACACGTCTAGATGCGCCACGCGCGCCGCGATCTGCGGCACGAACTGGATCGCGCTCGCGCCCGTGCCGATCACCGCGACGCGCTTGCCCTCTAGCGGCAAGTCGTGATCCCACTCCTGGGAGTGAAAACACGTCCCCTCGAATGTATCGATGCCCGGAATCACCGGCACCGCCGCCCGCGACAAGCCGCCCATCCCCGCGATCAGCACGCGCGCCGAGACTTTCCTGCCCGTGGAAAAACGCAGGATCCAGCGTTGCGTGGGTTCATCGAAGGTCGCGCGTTGGAGTGTTTCGTTGAACCGCAAATGCGGGCCGATGCCGAATCGTGCAGCGCAATCCTCTAGATACGCGCGAATCTCCGCTTGCGGCGCGTAAAGCCGCGTCCAGCCAGGATGCGGCGCGAACGAGAACGAATAGACGTGAGCCTGCACGTCGCAGGCGCAGCCGGGGTAATCGTTGTCGCGCCACGTGCCGCCAAGGGTGGCGGCTTGCTCGGCCACGAAGAAATCGTTCATGCCGGCCTGTTTCAGCCGGATCGCCATGCAAATACCGGCAAAGCCCGAGCCGATGACCGCAATATCGATACGTTCGGGTTCTTGCGCGACGGTAGGGAAAGGATCGTGTTGCACGGTTTCGATGGCGGGCTTGGCGGAGCGGGGCAGACTATCTCAAATTTTGGCACAAAGACATAAGACGCCAAAACGCCGAAGGTCTTCAACATTCGCAACAAATGAGCACATTGGCCGTTAAAATGCGCGCCGGCGCCAAAACAAAGCGGCCACGCCAAGGAGACATGAATCAATGACCACCCAGGAATATGAAGCCCCCCAGACCTTAGCCGGCGTTTTATCGGCGGGGACGATTTCCGCGCGGCTCGATCGCCTGCCCGCCACTCGTTCGATGTGGACGCTCGTCGTATTGCTGAGCCTCGGCTTTTTCTTCGAACTCTACGACCTGCTGTATTCGGGCTACGTCGCGCCGGGGCTGGTGAAAAGCGGCATCCTGACATCGACGACCGTCGGGTTGTTCGGCTTCACGGGCGTGGCGAGTTTCATCGCGTCGCTGTTTCTCGGGCTTTTTATCGGCACGATTGCGTGCGGGTTCCTGGCCGATCGTTTCGGGCGACGCGCGATCTTCACTTATTCGCTGCTCTGGTACACGGCAGCGAACGTCATCATGGCGTTCCAGGACACCGCAGGCGGGCTGAATTTCTGGCGCTTCATGGCCGGACTGGGTATCGGCGTGGAGCTCGTGACGATCGGTACGTACATTTCGGAACTCGTGCCCAAGCACATTCGCGGACGGGCCTTTGCGTGTGAACAGGCGATCGGTTTCATGGCCGTGCCGGTGGTCGCGTTTCTCTCCTACGCGCTGGTCCCGAACAAACCCTTCGGCTTCGATGGCTGGCGTTGGGTCGTGCTGATCGGCGCACATGGCGCGCTGTTCGTGTGGTTCATCCGCCGCGCGTTGCCCGAAAGTCCGCGCTGGCTCGCACAAAAAGGACGCTTGGCGGAAGCCGATGCAATCATGACCGCACTCGAAGCGAAGGTCGAAAAGGAATACGGCCGGCCGTTGCCAACGCCCGCCGCGCCAGAGCCTGTCAGCACGCGCGGCGCGTTCAGCGACATGTGGGTCGCGCCCTACGGCAAGCGCGCGACCATGATGATCATTTTCAACGTATTCCAGACGGTCGGTTTCTATGGCTTCGCCAACTGGGTCCCGACGCTTCTGATCCGCCAGGGCATCACCATCACAACCAGTCTGATGTACTCGACGATCATTGCGATCGCCGCGCCGGTCGGGCCGATCATCGGCTTGTTCATCGCCGATAAATTCGAACGCAAGAGCGTGATCGTGGCAATGGCCGGGATGATCGTGGTGTGCGGACTGGTCTTCAGCCAGGTTTCGGGCGCGGCTCTTCTGGTCGCGATGGGCGTGGGTCTTACGCTTGCCAGCAACATCATGTCCTATAGTTTCCATGCTTATCAGAGCGAGCTTTTCCCGACGAGTATCCGAGCCCGCGCGGTTGGATTCGTCTACTCGTGGAGCCGTTTTTCAGCGATTTTCACGTCGTTTTTCATCGCCGGCGTCTTGAAGGCGGCTGGAACGACGGGCGTGTTTGTTTTTATAGCCGGAGCAATGGTCGTCGTGATGCTGGCGATCGGTTTCATGGGCCCGAAGACGCGGGATCTGGCGCTGGAACAGATCTCAAGGTGATGATTTTTAAGGCGATGTCGTCGCTATAGGATGCTATACGGGTAGCGTGTAAGACGCATAACGCAGCCGTTCGTGACGGCAAGATGACGCGCGTTATGCCAAAATCTGCATAACGCGATTAACTCTCCGTTATGCCATGTCCGACACGCTCACGCCTGCCGAAGCCGACCATGCAATGCGCCATTGGTCGTATGGGTCCACCGGCAAGATTCAGATTGGTTCTCCGCAGCACAAACGCATGTTTTGCGAAATGCTGCTCACGACTCACAACCCCTATAAACCTGCAGTCATCGACTGGCCGATGCTTGGCGCCGCCGCGCTCAAGCGCATCACCTCGTTGCCCATATGGGACATCGCGGTCCAGACGGAAGGGCGCGCGTCGATCCGTGTATCGACGTATGCCAGCACCATCAAAGACCCGTTGCTGCGCGAAGCGGTCACCATGAACGGTGGCGAGGAGGCGCGGCACAAGATCGTCCTGTCGAGGCTCGTGCAGGCATACGGCATCGAGCTTGCGCCCGAGCCGCCATATCCCGCTCCCGATGACGCGCTGCGCGCCTGGATGCTGACCGGTTACAGCGAATGTATCGATAGTTTCTTTGCTTTCGGATTGTTCGAAGCCGCGAAACAGACGGGCTATTTCCCCGAAGAACTGGTCGAAACATTCGAGCCGGTGATTCAGGAAGAAGCCCGGCATATCCTGTTCTTCGCAAACTGGGTTGCTTGGTATCGGCGCAATCTGCCTTGGTACAAAAGGCCGTGGTTCCTGATGAAGACCGCGAGCGTGTGGGTTTCGCTGATACGCGACCGGATATCGCTGGCAAAAGGATTCGATACCAGTGGCGCCGCCCAGGACATGAACTTCCCGGCCAACGTCGGGGATTCGGTGGGCGGGGGGATATCGGCGAAGGCGTTGATCGAGCTTTGTCTGACTGAGAATGAACGCCGCATGGGCGGTTACGATGCGCGTCTTCTCAGGCCTACGACGGTGCCGTGGCTTGCCGGAATCGCACGGCGGTTCATCAAGTAACACCTAAATAGCAACTAACGGTCCGCCGCGCCGGCATCTGCCAACCCGGTCGGCGCTCTTCACTTTGCCGGCCGCGTTGCCTCGAACCGGCGCGACGCCTCCTCCACGTCCTGTCTGAACTGCGCGAGCGCAGTCAGGCTTGCAGCGGGCGGCTGCAACGCGGTCCAAAGTACATCGATGAGCTCATCCGCCGTCGTATCGATCTGAGCCTGGCTCAAATGCCGCCTGGCGAGCGTTGCGTCCCACAGCACATGCTCCATCGGCCCGAAAACCAGTGATCGCATCAAGCGTAACGGCAGGTCTGCACGTACCTGCCCAACGCTCTGCCCATGCGCCAGCACGTTCATCAACGGCGCGGTGTAGCGGCGCTGCAGGTCGGTTAGCGCATCGCTCAGATCGTGATGCTTCGTGCGTCCCTCCGATAAAACCAGCGCGCACAATCCCGTCCCGTTGACCAGCATCAGCCGTAAATGCGTCCGCACGATAAACGCAAACTGCTGGCGTATGCTGCCGTCACGGGGAAGGCCGGACTCGAAGGCATCGATGATCTCGTCGTACCAATCCGCGATCACGCGTGCGCACAGCTCCCGCTTGCCGCTGAAATAGCTGAACACAGTGGCTTCCGAAATCCCCGCGCGCTGGGCGATCTCGGCGCTCGTCGCAGCGTCGTAGCCTTTCTCGGCGAACACATCGCGCCCGGCCTGAAGAATGTCCTTCACGCGCTGCTGCGACTTGAGACCTGCAGGCGTGCGGCGGTTTCCGGTTGAAGGCGTTGAGGACATGGTGTCGAGCGTGAGTTCAATAAATGTGAGCGTAGCTCAAATCCCTATTGACTGGAAGCGCCTTTCCGCATGAAACTTCCGATAATCAAGCAAAGCTACGCGTGTGAGTACGACTCACCACGCAACTCAAGCCCTACCGATACCCGAAGGAGGAGACCCGCATGAACGACGTACCCGGTCTGAATTTCGCCCTGGGCGAAGACATCGACATGTTGCGCGATTCGCTCGCCAACTTCGCCGCGAAGGAAATTGCGCCGCGCGCCGCGGAAATCGATAAAACCGATCAGTTCCCCATGGACCTTTGGAAGAAATTCGGCGATCTGGGGGTGCTCGGCATGACGGTCTCCGAGGAATACGGTGGCGCGAATATGGGCTACACCGCGCACATGGTCGCCATGGAGGAGATCTCGCGGGCGTCGGCGTCGGTGGGGTTGTCGTATGGCGCGCACTCCAACTTGTGCGTGAACCAGATTCATCGAAATGGCACGGAAGCGCAGAAACGCAAATATCTGCCGGGGCTGATTTCGGGCGAACAGATCGGCGCACTGGCGATGAGCGAGCCGAACGCCGGATCGGACGTGGTCAGCATGAAACTTCGCGCCGACGAAAAAGGCGATCACTACGTGCTCAATGGCACGAAGATGTGGATCACTAACGGTCCAGATTGCGACACGCTGGTGGTGTATGCCAAAACCGACATTGAAGCGGGCGCGAAGGGGATCACCGCGTTTATCGTCGAGAAGGGCATGAAGGGATTTTCCGTCGCGCAGAAACTCGACAAGCTTGGTATGCGCGGCTCGCATACCGGCGAACTCGTGTTTGAGAACGTCGAAGTGCCGAAGGAAAACGTGCTCGGCCAGTTGAACGGCGGCGTCAAAGTGTTGATGAGCGGGCTCGACTACGAGCGAGCGGTGTTGGCCGGCGGACCTACGGGCATCATGGTCGCGTGCATGGATGCGGTCGTGCCGTACATCCATGACCGCAAGCAGTTTGGTCAGGCGATCGGCGAGTTCCAGTTGATTCAAGGCAAGGTCGCGGATCTTTACACCACGTTGCAGGCATGCCGCGCATATCTGTACGCGGTGGGGCGCCAACTCGATACGCTCGGCGCTGGCCATGGCCGTCAAGTGCGCAAGGATTGCGCGGGTGTGATCCTCTACACCGCGGAAAAAGCGACGTGGATGGCTGGCGAGGCGATCCAGATTCTCGGCGGCAATGGGTATATCAACGAGTATCCGGTCGGCCGTCTGTGGCGCGATGCCAAGCTGTATGAAATCGGCGCGGGTACGAGCGAAATTCGCCGCATGTTGATCGGGCGTGAACTGTTCGCCGAAACGGCCTGAGAGCGCAGACACTTATGCCGATCATCGAATCGAAACTGAATCCTCGCAGCGACGAATTCCGCGCGAACGCGGCGGCGCTTGAAGTGCTGGTCGCGGATCTGAAAGAGAAGGTCGCGAAGATAGCGTTGGGCGGCGGCCAGGCCGCGCGCGATAAACACCTGTCACGCGGCAAACTCCTGCCGCGCGATCGCATCGCGCAATTGCTCGATCCAGGCACGCCGTTTCTGGAGTTCTCGCAACTCGCGGCGTACGGTATGTACAACGACGACGCGCCCGGCGCGGGCGTAATCACAGGCATAGGCAGAATCGCTGGGCAGGAATGCGTGATCGTCTGCAACGACGCCACCGTGAAGGGCGGCACGTATTATCCGGTGACGGTCAAGAAGCATCTTCGCGCGCAGGAAATCGCGGAAGAGAATCATCTGCCGTGCGTGTATCTGGTGGATTCGGGCGGCGCAAACCTGCCGAACCAGGACGATGTGTTCCCCGATCGCGATCACTTCGGGCGCATCTTCTACAACCAGGCGAACATGTCGGCGAAGGGCATTTCGCAGATCGCCGTGGTGATGGGTTCGTGCACGGCCGGCGGCGCTTACGTTCCGGCAATGAGCGATGAATCGATCATCGTCAAGAACCAGGGCACGATTTTTCTGGGCGGTCCGCCGCTCGTGAAAGCCGCGACGGGCGAAGAAGTCAGCGCCGAAGATTTAGGCGGCGGCGATGTGCATACGCGGCTCTCGGGCGTGGTCGATCATCTTGCACAGAACGATGCACATGCGTTGGGGATCGCGCGCAGCATTGTCGGGAATTTGAATCGCGTCAAGCCAGCGCCTTTGGCGCTCAGGGAACCGCTGCCGCCGCGTCATGATCCGCACAGCCTCTACGGTGTTATTCCGGCTGACACCCGCAAGCCTTTCGATATCCGCGAAGTGATCGCGCGCATTGTCGACGACTCCGCATTCGACGAATTCAAGGCGCGTTACGGCACGACGCTCGTTTGCGGCTTCGCGCATATCTGGGGGCAGCCGGTTGGCATCATTGCGAACAACGGCATCCTGTTTTCAGAGTCGGCGTTAAAGGGCGCGCATTTTATCGAGCTGTGTTGCCAGCGAAAAATTCCCCTGGTTTTCCTGCAGAACATTACGGGTTTCATGGTCGGGCGCAAGTACGAAAACGAGGGCATTGCCCGTAACGGCGCGAAGATGGTGACGGCTGTGGCGACGGCGAAGGTGCCGAAGTTCACGGTGATCATCGGCGGGTCGTTTGGTGCGGGAAACTATGGCATGTGCGGCCGCGCGTATTCGCCGCGCTTCCTGTGGATGTGGCCGAATGCGCGCATTTCGGTGATGGGCGGCGAGCAGGCCGCTTCGGTACTGGCGACAGTACGTCGCGATGGTATCGAAGGGAAAGGCGGTTCCTGGTCGAAGGAAGAAGAGGAGGCGTTCAAATCGCCGATCCGCGAGCAGTACGAGGTGCAGGGGCATCCTTATTACGCAAGTGCGCGTCTGTGGGACGACGGCGTGATCGATCCTGCGCAGACCCGCGATGTGCTCGGGCTCGGCCTGGCGGCATCGATGAACGCGCCGATTGAAGACACGCGTTTTGGCGTGTTCCGGATGTGACGGCGGCACTTATTGCTGCCCAATGCAACGCGAATATTTTCTCCCAGGCTTCGTCATGTTCAACAAAATACTGATTGCGAATCGCGGCGAGATTGCGTGTCGCGTTGCTGCAACCTGCAAGCGATTAGGCGTAGGCAGCGTAGCCGTCTATTCCGATGCCGATGCACAATCCAAACACGTTGCCGTCTGCGATGAAGCCGTCCACGTGGGCGGCGCGGCGGCGTCCGAAAGTTATCTGCAGATCGACAAGATCATCAGTGCTGCGCTGAAAACCGGCGCCCAGGCCGTGCATCCGGGGTATGGGTTTTTATCGGAAAACGAAGCGTTTGCGCAGGCTTGCGAGAAGGCGGGGCTCGTGTTCATCGGACCGCCGGTAGAAGCGATTTCCGCGATGGGATCGAAGGCCGCGGCCAAGGCGCTGATGCAATCGGCGTCCGTACCACTGGTGCCGGGTTATCACGGCGACAGCCAGGACGCTGCGCTATTGCAGAAGGAAGCCGATGGCATCGGCTATCCCGTGTTGCTCAAGGCAAGCGCGGGCGGTGGCGGCAAGGGCATGCGCGTGGTCGAGAAAAGCGCGGACTTTGCGTCGGCACTTTTGTCCTGCAAGCGCGAGGCATCGAGCAGTTTCGGCAATGATCGTGTGTTGATCGAAAAGTACTTGCAACGGCCACGGCACGTAGAAGTGCAGGTTTTTGCGGACCAACACGGCAACGCCGTATATCTCTTCGATCGCGATTGCTCCGTGCAGCGTCGTCATCAGAAGGTGTTGGAAGAAGCGCCCGCGCCCGGCCTTTCGGATGAAGTACGCAAGGCGATGGGCGAAGCCGCCGTCGCCGCCGCGCGAGCGGTGAATTACGTCGGCGCGGGCACGGTCGAGTTCATCATGACCGGCGACGGCCAGTTCTACTTCATGGAGATGAACACGCGGCTTCAGGTCGAACATCCGGTGACCGAAATGGTGACTGGTCTAGATCTCGTCGAGTGGCAATTGCGTGTGGCGAGCGGCGAAACGTTGCCGCTGATGCAGGATCAACTGAAGGTGAACGGCCATGCAATCGAAGCGCGTATCTATGCCGAGAATCCATCGCGTGGATTTTTGCCATCGACGGGAACGCTGAAGCATTTGCGCCTGCCCGAAGCGGTGGAATTTCAATTGAACGGCAACGTACGCATCGACAGCGGCGTGCGCGAAGGCGACACCATCACCCCGTTCTATGATCCGATGATCGCCAAGCTGATCGTGCACGGCCGCGATCGTGACGATGCGTTATTGCGCATGGCGCTGGCGTTGAAACAATGCGAGGTCGTGGGTCCTTCGACGAATATCGAATTCCTGCATCGGATTGTCGTCAGCGTACCGTTTGCTTCCGCTGACCTGGATACTGGCCTGATCGAACGTCATCACGACGCGCTGTTTGCGCCATCGACCGTATCGCGGGCGCACGCGCTCGCGCTGGCTTGCGCCGCGTTGCTTGCGCGTGAAGGTGGGGAAGCGCATGGCGCGTCGCCGTGGGACGCGCTATCGCACTGGCGCATGAGCGGTGGCTACACGCAGGCGCTGAACTGGCGTCTCGCGGGAAGTGACGACGAGATCCTTGCCGTCTTCACACGCGACTCGACGTCGGGCCGCGCGGACAACAAGCAGCTTGAACTGCTTGGCGAAACGCTCAAGTTCGACTGGTCTCATGGCGATGAACCACATTCATTCGTGGTGCTGATCGACGATACGCGCATCAAAGGGCGCGTCTTCATAGACGGCGATATGTTTCATGTGTTCTACGCGGGTGTATCGCTGGCGTTCGAATGGCAGAACTTGCTTGCTCATGCCGCCGATGCCGAGCATGGCGAAGGCCGCCTGACTGCGCCGATGCCGGGCAAAGTGATTGCCGTACTGGTGGAAGCCGGCGCCGTGGTCGAGAAGGGCGCGCCGTTGCTGGTGATGGAAGCCATGAAGATGGAGCACACGATCGTCGCGCCCGCGAGCGGCACGGTGGGCGAGATCCTTTTTAGCGTCGGCGATCAGGTCACCGACGGCGCTCAGCTTCTGATAATGGAAGTGCAAGCATTGTAATAACGCCCTGCCTCATTTCTTTTTGACGCGTCCCAGCAGCGTTTCCTCGGTCTCGGTCTTGACCAGAATCTCGACCCGCCGATTCAACGCACGCCCTTCGGGCGTGGCGTTGGACGCGATCGGCTCAGCAAATGCAATGCCGCGAGTCTTGATGCGCGCAGCGGGAACGCCACGTGCGACAAGGGCATCGGCCACGGCGTTCGCGCGTGCTGTAGACAACGTCTGGTTGTAGTCGAGCGGTCCTACATTGTCGGTGTGTCCTTCGACCATGATCGGTCGCGTGCTTCGCTTGAGCAGCACCGCGGCACGGTCGAGTGCGGCGATGCTTTCGGGCCGCATGGACGCTTCATCGAAATCGAACAATGCCGATTCCTGAAGCCGCAACTCAACGCCGCCATGTGCCGGATGAACGACGATGCCAACTTTCTCGTTGATCGCTTCTTCCTTCGCCCGGTTCAGGCCCGACGCGCAACCGGCGAGCAATGCCGTTGTTGCACATGCGTTGACAATGGTTCGAATAGCTTTCACTGCAAGTCTCGTGAACAGATGCCGGGGCAAGGGAACCGATTATAGGGAAACGGAAATTCGTGAGTGTGAAATTAGAACAAAAGATGCCGTGTCGGGTATGAGCCACGGCGGCTTGAAAGAACACTTGATTCTGGTCAATCGGTTCACGATTTACAATGCTTCATTGGCATCGCGTTTCACACACATTACAAGCAGCTTCGCGAGAGCAGTTTTGTGCTACCACTAAAGAGTAACTAGAGGACGTTTCATGATTCCACGCGATCACACTTCTGACGACGAAAAGGATCGCACACAGCGGTTGCAACGGACCGCCTCGGGGTTGCTGTATGCGGTACTGGTGGCCGTCGCCATCTGGATGATCCGCGACTTCATTCCGGCCGTGGTATGGGCGTCGGTGATTGCCATTGCGTTGTGGCCGTTGTTGACATGGCTCGAGGAACGGCCATTGTTCAGGCATCGGAGCACGTGGCTGGCTATCGGCATGACGGTGGTTATCGGGTTGGTGTTCGTGGTGCCGTTCATCATTGTCGCGGCGCAGGCGGGCAGCGAAGCCAACGACCTCATCCGATGGTTTCAGGAATCGTTACGTAGCGGCATTCCCATGCCCGATCTCGTCAACCATTTGCCAATGGGATCGAAGCAGATCGCGGCATGGTGGCAGGAGAATCTTGCGACGCCGCTGGGTTCATCGCCGGCGGTCAAGCATTTTCATAGCGCAACGGTAGTCGCGATGACGCGGCATTTCGGCGGGCGCCTGGCGCATGGGTTGATCGTGTTCGGCTTCATGCTGGTCACGTTGTTCTTTCTTTTTAAAGCAGGGTCGCGGTTGGGCGAGCAACTGCTCGAGGCATCGCGGCGTGCGTTTGGTTCTGAAGGTGCATCGCTCGCTCGGCGTATGGCCGATTCGGTTCGCAGCACGGTGACGGGTCTGGTCGTGGTGGGGCTTGGAGAAGGCGCGTTGCTGGGCGTGGCTTATGGTGTGACCGGCGTGCCGCATGCGACCCTGCTGGGGATGCTGACCGCCGTGGCAGCCATGCTGCCGTTCTGCGCGCCGATCGTGTTTCTGGGCGCGGCCTTGTGGTTGCTGGCTCAAGGCGCAACGGTCGCCGCGATCTGCGTTGCGGTGTTCGGATTTGTGGTCGTGTTTGTTGCCGAGCATGCGGTGCGGCCGGTGCTGATTGGCGGGGCGGCAAGGTTGCCGTTTCTGTTGGTGCTATTCGGAATTTTGGGCGGGGCCGAGACGTTTGGGCTGGTGGGATTGTTTATTGGTCCGGCGTTGATGACGATTCTGGTGGTGCTTTGGAATGATTGGGTGCATTGAATCAGGAATAAGGTGTCACTAAAAAAAGGCGGTTCCAACGTTGGTCGGAACCGCCTTTTCGTTCAAGCTTCCGAATCAAATCACGTACAAATCAACATATTCATTGACCGGCATTGCTTCGAGCGTTGCCTGATCCAGCGATGCCGCAATGATCGCCTCTTGCTGTTTCGCCGGGAAACGCCGTGCGAGATTGGTCCTGAACTTCTCGACCAACAGAGGGATGCCGTCTTCGCGGCGGCGCTTGTGTCCGATCGGGTATTCGACGACCAGCTCGTCGAACGTGCTGCCGTCGTTGAATTCGACGCTCAGCGCATTGGCGATCGAACGCTTTTCCGGATCGAAGTAATCCTTCGTGAATTGCGGGTCCTCCACGCATTCGATCTTCGCGCGCAACGTATCGATGCGCGGATCTTTCGCGATCGAATCTTCATAATCCGATGCCGTCAATCGACCGTAAATCAGCGGCACGGCGACCATGTACTGGATGCAGTGATCGCGATCGGCGGGGTTATCGAGCGGACCTTTTTTATCGATGATCCGAATCGCCGCTTCGTGCGTGCGGATCGTGATCTTCTTGATGTCTTCGACGCGTCGGCCGGTTTCAGCGAGCTTTGCGTTCAAGGTCATCGCCGCTTCCACCGCCGTTTGCGAGTGGAATTCAGCCGGGAACGAGATCTTGAAGAGCACGTTTTCCATTACATACGAGCCGTACGGACGCTGGAACTTGAACGCGTTGCCCTTGAAGAGGACATCGTAGAAGCCCCATGTTTTAGCGGTCAGAACCGACGGATAACCCATCTCGCCCGTCTTCGCGATCAAGGCGAGACGCACGGCGCGCGAGGTCGCATCGCCGGCGGCCCACGATTTGCGCGAACCCGTATTCGGCGCATGGCGATACGTGCGCAGCGAATGACCATCGACGAAAGCCAATGAAACAGCGTTGATCAGTTCATCGCGCGTGAGGCCGATCAATTGCCCGACGACCGCCGTCGATGCCAGCTTCACCAGCAACACGTGATCGAGCCCGACCTTGTTGAACGAGTTTTCCAGCGCGATACAGCCTTGAATTTCGTGCGCCTTGATCATGCCGATCAGGACGTCTTTCATCGTCAGCGGTTTTTTGCCGGTGGCGACGGCGTTGCGCGACAACCAGTCGGCGGTTGCCAGAATCCCGCCGAGATTGTCCGACGGATGACCCCATTCAGCGGCGAGCCACGTGTCGTTGAAGTCGAGCCAACGGATCATCGCGCCGATGTTGAACGCGGCCTGAACCGGGTCGAGCTGGAACGACGTACCGGGAACCTTGGCGCCGTTGGGGACGATCGTGCCCGGCACGATGGGTCCCATCAGCTTGGTGCAAGCGGGATAGGTAAGGGCTTCGAGTCCGCAACCGAGGGTATCGATCAGGCAATTGCGCGCGGTATCGAGCGCGAGTTCGCTGTCGATCTGATAGTTGAGAACGTAGTCGACTATGTCGACCAGTACGCGATCCGGCTCGGGCCGGACGTTTGAAATGTGGCTCATATACTTAGGATGTCTCCGTAATTACTTGCGTTTGTTCAATGACTCAAACTTCAGATTTTCGGGTCCGGTGTAATTTGCGCTCGGCCGAATGATCTTGTTATCGATGCGTTGTTCGATGATGTGCGCGCTCCAGCCCGACGTGCGCGAGATCACGAACAGCGGCGTGAACATGGCGGTTGGCACGCCCATCGCGTGATACGAAACGGCGCTGAACCAGTCCAGGTTCGGGAACATCTTCTTCGCGTCCCACATGGTTGTTTCGAGGCGCTCTGCGATGTCGAACATTTTCGTGTCGCCTGCTTCCTTCGACAGCTTCTTCGCGATGTCCTTGATCACCTTGTTGCGCGGATCGGAGATCGTGTACACCGGATGACCGAAGCCGATCACGACTTCCTTCGCTTCCACGCGACGGCGGATATCGGCTTCCGCTTCGTCGGGCGTTTGATAGCGGCTTTGGATCTCGAACGCGACTTCATTCGCGCCGCCATGCTTCGGACCACGCAACGCGCCGATGCCACCGGTGATCGCCGAATACATGTCCGATCCCGTGCCGGCAATCACGCGACACGTGAACGTCGATGCGTTGAACTCATGCTCGGCGTAAAGAATCAACGATGCATGCATCGCATCGACCCACGACTTCGACGGCTCCACACCATGCAGCAAATGCAGGAAATGCCCACCGATGGAATCATCGTCGGTTTCGGTTTCGATGCGCCGGCCGTTATGCGAATAGTGGTACCAGTACAGCAGAATCGATCCAAGCGATGCCATCAAACGGTCGGCGATGTCCTTCGCGCCCGCGATGTTGTGATCGTCCTTCTCGGGCAACAAGGTGCCGAGCACGGAGACGCCGGTACGCATGACGTCCATTGGATGGGCGGATGCGGGAATCCATTCGAGCGCCGCTTTCAGGTTGGCGGGCAAGCCGCGCAGAGCCTTGAGCTTCGTTTTATACGATTTCAATTCAGCCGCATTGGGCAGCTTGCCGTGCACGAGCAGGTACGCAATCTCCTCGAACTCGGACGTCCCGGCAATATCGAGAATGTCATAGCCACGATAATGCAGATCGTTGCCCGTCTTGCCGACGGTACACAGCGCAGTGTTACCCGCCGTCACGCCGGACAGCGCGACAGATTTCTTGGGTTTGAACCCGCCCGCAGCGGGTGCTTCTTTCGTCAAGGTATCGCTCATTTGTCTCAGTCTCCTTGTTGGACCAACGCGAGGGTAACGCGTTACTTTGTCTGCTTGAAAAGCGCATCGAGCTTCTGCTCGAAGTCGTGGTAACCAATGCTCTTGTACAGCTCCTCGCGCGTCTGCATGCTGTCGAGAACGTTGGCTTGAGTGCCATCGGTGCGAATCGCGCGATACACATTTTCCGCGGCCTTGTTCATCGCGCGAAATGCGGAGAGCGGGTACAGCACGATCGAAACATCCACGCTGCGCAGCTCTTCGACCGTGAACAGCGGCGTCGATCCGAACTCGGTGATGTTCGCAAGGACAGGGACCTTCACGGCATCGACGAATTGTTTGTACATCTTGAGATCGGTCATCGCTTCCGGGAAAATCATGTCCGCGCCAGCCTCCACGCACGCACGCGCCCGGTCGATCGCCGCGTCCAGACCTTCCACGGCCAATGCGTCGGTGCGAGCCATGATGACGAAGTTCGCGTCGGTGCGGGCATCGACCGCAGCCCTCACGCGATCCGCCATTTCCTGCTGCGAGACGATCGCCTTGCCCGGCCGATGACCGCAGCGTTTCGCGCCCACCTGATCCTCGATATGCATCGCGCCGGCGCCAGCCTTGATCAACGACTTGACCGTGCGCGCAATATTGAACGCGCTTGGGCCGAAGCCGGTATCGACATCGACCATTAGCGGCAAGTCGCAGACATCGGTGATGCGGCGCACATCGGTGAGGACGTCGTCGAGTGTCGAGATGCCGAGATCGGGCAAGCCCAACGATCCCGCCGATACACCGCCGCCGGACAAGTAGATCGCCTTGAAACCGGCGTGCTGGGCGAGCAGCGCGTGATTGGCGTTGATTGCGCCGACGAGTTGCAGGGGCCGTTCGGCCGCGACCGCCGCGCGGAACTTCGCGCCGGCGCTGAGTGTTGCTGATGAGCTCATTCGGGTCTCCGTTGTTTGATGCTTATAGGGCAAGTTGTTTGCCAGTGATGCAAGTTCTTGATTGAGAACAGATTAGTCTTTTTTATCGATGCTCGAAAATTTCATAAATGAAATACCAAGTTTCAAAATTGAATTAGACTTGGGTATCTCATTCGAATCCCTCACCATGAATCTTCCTCCACGCATCTGGGCTGTCGGGATAAGCAAATTGCGGGATCTGTATCGCGACATGGCCGCGGAGTACGACGGAATCGCTGATCTGCGCATCGTGACGCTCGGCTACGAGGACGCCGTGCAGGAGATTGAGAACGCCGGCGATGCCCGGCCGGACGTGGTCGTCGCTGCCGGATCGAACGGGGCGTATCTGAAGGCGCGGATCGGCGTGCCGGTCGTGCTCGTGAATCCGACCGGCTTTGACGTCATGCACGCGTTGGCGCGTGCGCGTCGTGAGGGCGAACAGGTCGGTCTCGTGATGCACGGCGAGACGCCGGCGGAAGTTACGCGCTTTTTCCGGGCGTTTGGCGCGGCTATCGAAACCGCTTCGTATCTGTCGGTGGAGGACGCGGAATCGTGCGTATTGGATCTGCGCGATCGCGGCGTGCGCGCCGTTGTCGGGCCGGGACTTGTGACGGAACTTGCGGAAAAGGCCGGCATGAAGTCGGTGTTCCTGTACTCGAGTGCGTCCGTTCACGGCGCATTCGAAACTGCGCTCGAAGTGGCGCGCGCAACGCTTGGGGAGACGCAGCGCCGTCGCCGGCTCGATCAGGTTCTGCAACATCTGCGCGACGGCGTGATCGCGCTTACCGCCGATGGCCGTATCGAAGCGCTCAGCGGCAAGATGGCCGAAATGCTGCGCCTCGCGCCGTCGCAAGTGGTGGGCAAGCGCTTGCGCGATCTTGCGCCCGAGGTTGCGAGTGCAGTGCCGACCGAGCCGGGCGAGTCGCTCGAGACGGTGCGCGGGGCGAGTTACCTGGTGCATCGAAGTGCCTGGGGCGATGCATCGGCGGCTTCGGGTTCTATCGTCACGTTTCAGGAGTCGGTGGCTTTGCAACGCATGGACCGCTCGGTTCGGGCGCGGCAACGCTCGCCACTCGTGGCGCGATACAAGATCGAGGACCTCACCGGCAGCAGCCAGGCAATCGAGCAGGTCCGTCAGCGAGCGCGCCGTTTTGCACGCTCGGACGCCACCGTGCTGATTCGTGGCGAAAGCGGCACGGGCAAGGAACTGGTCGCGCAAGGCATTCACGGCGAAAGCGCGCGGCGAGAGTTTGCGTTCGTTGCGTTGAATTGCGGCGCGTTTCCGGAGACGCTGCTGGAGAGTGAATTGTTCGGCTACGAGGAGGGCGCGTTCACGGGCGCGCGGCGTGGCGGCAAGGCGGGATTGATCGAGTCGGCGCATCGCGGCACGCTTTTTCTAGATGAAATCGGCGAGATGCCCTTGCCATTGCAAAGCCGTTTGCTGCGCGTGCTTCAGGAGCGCGAAGTCGTACGGCTAGGCTCCACTGAACCCTTGCAAGTCGATGTGCGGATCGTTGCGGCAACGCATCGCGCGCTGAGTGAGCGCGTAAAGGCGGGGGAGTTTCGCGCGGATCTGTTTTATCGACTGAATATCTTGAATCTGATGCTGCCGCCATTGCGCGAGCGGACGGCTGACATGGCAACGCTCGCGGCGCAATTGTTGTGGCGCACGGGACGTGCAACTTCATTCGACGCCGCGCTCAAGGTTCTCGAGCCGGTCCTGCATATGCTCACGAGTTACTCATGGCCCGGCAACGTACGCGAGTTGCAGAACGTGATCGAACGGATTTCGGCGGAACTGGAAGATTCGGTTTCAAAGCCGCCGAAGCTGACGGCCAAGCTGATGCGCTCGATTGCGCCGGAACTTGAAGAGGAAACAACAACTTCGAATCAGACGTCGCTCAAGGCTCGCAGCCGCAAGGTCGAGGCGGACGAGATTCGCGCGATGCTCGATTCGTTCAACGGCGATCGCGATAAAACCGCGCAGGCCTTAGGGATCAGCAAGACCACCTTATGGCGAAAACTGACGCCGCGCTGAGCGTTACCGCTTAACCCCGTTCCTGCACGCAAACCCACGGCGACACCACGACCGCCCACAACTCGGGATTACGCTCGGCAAGATCGGCGGCGGTTTCGGCCGTCGTACGTTCCAGCAATCCTGATGACAACCACTCGGTGACCTGTTTCGTATCGTCGCTGGCGACGGCTTCCGCCACGCTAACCAGATCGATATCGCGCGCTACTTTCAGCAACACGCCGCGCGCAAAAAAACGCTGCAACTCGGACCATTCGATCTGGGCGGTTTCGGAGAAAAGCTTGAGGTATAGCGGGCTGGGAGATTGATCGTCTTTCATGGAGGAATGCAGGCGGGTTCGAGCGTCCGACATCATAAACCATCGATGCCGGACGCTTGAATAACTGCTCAAAGGTCGAAGAAGACGGTTTCCTTCGGACCTTGCAGATGAATATCAAACCGATAAATAGAATTCGAGGTCCCCGACTCGCGCTTCGCAATCAGCGTGGCGCGCCGTTCTGCGGGAACCAGCGCGAGCACGTCGTCGCGTGCGTTGGCTTCGGGTTCATCGTCGAAATAGAGACGCGTGTACGCGTGCAGCAGCATGCCGCGCATCAACACGATCACATCGATATGCGGTGCCGAATCGCCTCCTGTGCTGCCCGGCTTGACCGTATCGAGCACGTAGCGAAGCTCCGGGTCGGTGCCCGTGCCGACCCGTGCGAAGCCGCGAAACCCCGACTCGCGCGCCTCGGCCACGGAGGTCACGTAACGGCCGGTCGAGTCGGCCTGAACCATCTCGATCACCGCGTCGCCGATGACTTTTTCGTCGCCGTCGAAAACCTGCCCGACGATGCTGATGTGCTGTCCCATCGATTCCCGGTCCGCGATCGATGGCGTGAACAAGCTCTTCAGATCGAAGTTGTACTGCTCGGGACACAGGCCGTAAGCGAAGTACGGTCCGACCGTTTGCGAGGGCGTTTGCTTATGGATCGTCATGTTCAAGCCTCCGTCGGGGTCTGGTTCGGGCCGCGCAGCACGATGTCGAATTCATAACCGAGCGCATACGCTTCCTCGGTCGTATCGATAGAAAACCGCGAGATCAGCCGGTTGCGCGCCTGTTCCGGCGTGCCCTGGAAGATGGGATCGAGTTCGAGCAGCGGATCGCCCGGAAAGTACATTTGCGTGACGAGGCGTGAGCCGAAGTACTCGCCGAAGAGCGAAAAATGAATATGGTTCGGGCGCCAGGCGTTCGAATGGTTGCCCCACGGGTACGCGCCGGGTTTGATCGTCAGGAATCGATACCGCCCGTCGCTGTCCGTGATGCAGCGCCCGGCGCCAAGGAAATTCGGATCGAGCGGTGCATCGTGCTGATCCGCCTTGTGAACGTACCGTCCGGCTGCGTTTGCCTGCCAGATTTCGACCAGCGTGTTGCGCACGGGCCGCCCGCTTTCGTCCGTAACCCGTCCCGTCACGATGATGCGTTCGCCCAGCGGCGCGCCATTTTTCACGGCGTTGCGGGTCAGGTTGTTATCGAGCTTGCCGAGGTCTTCCGTGCCATAGACAGGTACGCGGCGGTCCTTCAGCTTCTCTTTGAGGGGAATCAGGGGCAGTGAAGGGCTGCGTAATACCGACGACTTGTAGCCCGGATAAGAGTAAGGCGGGTGCGAATCCCAGTCGCGCGGCGTCAGGATCGAGGAGGGGGAATCCATTTTCTTGTCTCCGACTTTTAAAATGTGAATCAACACTTTATCGAAGCGATGAAGTTATGGAAAATGACGTTTTATGCATTCAGACATAACCTATCGTCATGGATAACGAATCCTCTCCCGTCGCTGCGCCGGCGGCGCAACCCGGCGGCTTGACGAGCGGGCTGACCAGCGGCCGGATCAAGTTCCGGCACCTGCAGTGCTTTCTCGCCGTGACGCAATTCGGCAGCGTTCAGCGCGCGGCGGACAGCCTGTCGATCACGCAGCCGGCGGTATCGAAGACGATTGCGGAGCTCGAGTCCATCCTCGGCGTGCGTTTGTTCGAGCGCGGCCGGCGCGGCGCCGAACCCACGCGCGAAGGGCGGCTGTTCGCGCCGCATGCAGCGGCTTGCGTGGGCGCGTTGCGTGAGGGCGTGGATGAACTATCGCGGCACGGCGTCGAATATCCGGGGACGGTTTCGCTGGGCGTTCTGCCCACGGTTGCGCCCGCTTTGTTGCCGCCCGTATTGGAGGCGTTTCGGGCGCAATGGCCTGGCGTATCTGTGAAAGTTTGGACGGGGTCGAACTCGCAGCTGCTCGAACGCCTCAAATCGGCCGATGCCGATCTTGTTGTCGGAAGGCTTTCGGAACCCGAAGGCATGCTCGGGATGACCTTCGAGCAGTTGTATCGCGAACCGCTGAGTGTGGTGGTTCGCCACGATCATCCGCTTGTGCACGAGAACAATGTCACCGCGACGTTGCTTGCACGTTTTCCTGTGGTCGTCCCGCCCTTTGGCACACTGATCCGCCAGTCGGCCGAGAGCGTGCTGACGGCCTTCGGCGCGCAGTCACTAAGCTCCCTGATTGAGACGTTGTCGGTGTCGCTTGGGCGCGCTCTTGCATTGCACAACGACGCGGTGTGGTTCGTGCCGGCAAGCGTGGTCGAGCATGACATCGGGTTGAAGTTGCTCGCGCGTTTGCCCATGCCGTTTGCCAGTGCGGATGAACCCATCGGTTTGATCCTGCGGCATGACCGGACCAGGTCGCCTGCGACCGATGGTCTTATCGATGCAATTCGTGAAGCTGGACGCGATCGGGAGGTGGTGCGTATCGGTATGAAATAGCTTGTCCAAAGCCTCGCCGCAGGCACTTGTTACCGCGCAAGCGGCGTCGGCAAAACCCCATTAGCATACGTGCGATAAAAGCTATATAAGTGGCTCGGAGGATGAACGGTAGACGCCGGAAAACGAAGTGACGCAGCCCGCAACAGCCGTACTGTAATCATGGGCAAGATATGCGCGTGCAACCAAATTCCGCTTCGTGCTGTCTCATCCCGCAAGCCTTATTAACCAAGACGCCCACCAAAGCCGCCAGCACGATGAAAACCGTATTGCTCGTCGACGACGATCCCGAGACCATCGAAGCGTGGACCCTGTGCATGCAGTCAGAGGAGTGCAAGGTGCTGTCCGCGTTCGACGGCAACAGCGCGCTTGCGTTGCTCGGCGAGAACCTCGTTGACATTGTGGTATCGGACTGGAAGATGCCTGGGCTCGGCGGTGCGTTGCTTTGCCAGACCATGAAGACGAACTCGGCAATGGCGCATATCCCGTTTCTGATGATCTCGGGTCATCCGCATCCGCCGGCTTTCGTTCATTACGACGGGTATCTGCAAAAGCCTGTCGAGATGGAAGCGCTGTTGTCGGCGGTGGACCGGCTTTGTGCTGCGAAGCGCCGCCAGCCGTTCTAAAGTAAGCAGGACTCACGCAAGCCGCGTCATCTCCTTCTCCATGCGCTCCTGTGCGAGCCGGTTCAACTCTTGCGGCACGACACAGTCAGCAGGGAGCGCCGGCATCACGATCACGCGAATATGCCCGGGCTGATCCGGCCAGCCTTTGGCGGGCCAGTATTTCCCTGCGTTATGCACGACCGGGACGGCGGGCACTTGCGTGGAACAGGCAAGACGCACCCCGCCCGATGCCAGCTTCAACGGCGCATCATGAGCGACCCGCGTGCCTTCCGGAAAGATCACCACGACATCGCCCAGCGCAAGTTTCTCCGCGCATTCGCGCGTGACCGCCTGATGCGCCTGACGCGGCGAACCGCGATCGAGGCTCACCATGTCGAGGCCCTTCAACACCCAGCCGAAGAACGGGATACGCTTGAGATCGCTCTTGAACACAAAGCTGATGCGCCGCGGAAACAGCGCCATGAACGCGAGCGTTTCCCACGTCGATTCGTGCCGGCACAGCATGATGAACGGCTCGTCCGGCAGGTTTTCGAGTCCTTCCACCGAACACGACACGCCGGTGATCACGCGCATCATCTTGACCATTGCGCGGCACCATTGCTTGGCAAGCCAGTAACGGCCCTTGCGGCCGACGAACGGAAACAAAGGCAGAATCAGTATGGACCACACCGTGCCGCTGCCAAGCAGGTAGGTCGCGAATAGCCACTTGACGTAGGTTCGATGCATTAAGTATCAGGCGATGGTAAAAACGTGGCTCAAGCGCCGCAAATGGCGATAAGGCGAATGGACGTCACGGGGGCCGCGACCTTGGTTGTATCGGCGAAGGTGAATCAACCCGCGTACGAAACCCGAAGGATAGCTTGTGCGGCGGTTCGTGTCCCGAATCCAAAATCCCGCCGGGCGCTTAATCAGATACAGAGAGACGCGTGATCTCTTCAACGGAGTTCCAATGACGGACGATGCAGGCAACGAAGTTACGACCCGGGTTCCGGAAGATTCATCGGCCGGGCAGGTTCCGGTTTTCGACGAAGGCATGCTCGATGTCGGCGATGGCCACTCGATCTACTGGCGCGCGCAAGGCCCGAAGGACGCGCCCGTCATGCTGATCGTGCATGGCGGCCCGGGCGGGGCGATGAACCTCAAATGGGGCGATGTGCTGGATGCATCGAAGTGGCGGATGGTCTTCTTCGATCAGCGCGGCTGCGGCAAATCCACGCCCTTCGGCAAGCTGGAACATAACGGCACGAAGGAACTCGTCGGTGATATGGAAAAGCTGCGCGAGTTGCTTGGCATCGAAAAATGGGCGCTTTTTGGCGGCTCGTGGGGCACGACGCTCGCGCTGAGTTACGGCGTGACGCATCCCGAGCGCTGCCTGGGCTTTTTGCTGCGCGGGATTTTTTTGGCGCGCAAGCAGGACATCGACTGGTTCCTGTGGGACGTGCAGCGTGTGTTTCCCGATGCACATCGCAAGTTCCTTGATGCAATCGAAACCGCGAGCGGCGAGCGTCCATTGAACGCGGCGGAAATCTTGTCGCTTACCGGAACGCCGCTCGCCCGTTTCGATGATGCCGGCATCAAGCTCGCGCGTGCCTGGGCGGGGTTTGAAGCGACGTTGTCAGTGGTGAACAAGCCAACGCAGAACAAGGGCGACGCGAAAGCCGAAGCCAAGGAAACCGATTCCGCGAAGCCCGCCGCAACGCCCGAGGAGACCCGCGAATCCAATGCCGCGGCCATCTCCATGTCGCTGCTCGAGCATCACTACATGGCGCACGAGTTACCCCCCGAGCCGCTTTTGCCTCGCATCGGCAGGGTCGCGCATTTGCCTTGCGTGCTTGTGCATGGCCGCTTCGACATGGTTTGCCCGGCTGATCAGGCGCTCGCACTCGCGGATGCATGGCCGGGCGCACAGCTTTCCATCGTCGATGCAGCCGGCCATTGGACCTTCGAGCCCGGCAACGTGACTGCGCTCAAGGCGGGCGGCGAGTTTCTTGCGCGCGCTCTCGCTGCGGGTTGACAGGCAAGGCGTTGCAGCAGGAAAGAATTGTCCTGCGAGGCCCGCCAGGCGGTAAATTTGGGACGGGAATGGTACGATCGCGCCTTGCAACTCTCGGCGGGCCGTACCCGTCGAACGGTAATCAAGTTACGGAGGCAACCCAATGGCCCAACAGAAAACCAATCCGAAGCTGGAGCAGGCGCTGACCCGTGGCGATCTCGCGATTCGTCAGGCCAACTCCGGCCGCGCAACCGCGGTGCTGCGCGCGCTCGGCAAGATGATCGTGGAAGCATCGGCGACCATTGGCGTGGAAGCGTTTGTCGTGATCCACGACGGCGACAAGATCTACGACCCGGTCGATGGCATGTGGCCGCAGCAACTTCTTGTATCGCTCGATGGTCCGGTGGAAGATGCGGACCCTGACGAACTGCGTACGGTCACGCTGATGGCCGACACCCCCGCAACCGTATTCCGGTGCGAATGGCAACGCGCCGACGGCAAGATCGGCCGTCAGGAAGGTCGTCCGCTCGCGATGGTCGCGTTCATCACCGATGTAGATATTCCCTGGCTCGACGACGAAGACTGAGCACGCAACATGGTTCACCGCTGACGGGCGCATGGCCGTCCGTCAGATCTTTTCCCAAGCCCGATAAAGCAATCGCAATAACTACACGCGAAGGGTATCCAACCAATTCAAAATCGGTAATTTAGTAACTGGAAGCGCAAATTGCTGGTTGATATATAAATCCGTCGGCTCGTTATAACTATAAAAGAGGCACGTTACCGGTGCATATTCGTTGCTCTCGGGCCTTGGTGAATCAATAATAATTCGGCGCGTCGCCTGTTCTCCATACGGTTTTTCATGATACGAAATCGGGCGAGTCGAATCTCCGGGTAAATTCGGAAAAGCGTTAGAACCGTCGTTTTTTTAAGTATCTTTCAAGTTTTATTCTCCATCGAACACCCCATCAATTGCCTTTAGGCGAGACTTAAATTGCCGCGCGTGTCGTTTGCATCAAGTCGAACGCATCGCGGCATCTCCTTCTCGCCAAAAATGGGGTAACAAAATGGAACAGCTCGATGCAGGCCAAAGCAGTGTTTTAAGCGGTGATCGGATTGACGAGGGTAAAAGCGTGGAAACGCTGGAACGCGCAGTGCATACCCTCAGGAAACGTGAATCCATGCCGTTCACCATACGTATAGTTCGCGAAACCGCCGATCTCGATAAAGTCATCGATATCCGGCGCCTCGCGTACGCACGGCATTTGCCGTCTTTCGCGGAGAAACTCGGTATTGAGGATTGTGATCGTGAAGCCGGCGTGGCAGTCCTTCTGGCGGAGTCGAAACTCGACGGCGCGCCTATTGGCACAATGCGTATTCAAACTAATGAATATGCGCCGCTGGCGCTGGAACAGTCGGTGCGTCTGCCTGATTGGCTGAGCAATAGCCGGCTTGCCGAAGCGACACGCTTGGGCGTAGCGGGTGGTGGCATTGGCCGGGTCGTAAAAGTAATGCTTTGCAAGGCACTTTGGCTTTATTGCGAGCAGCAGCTTGTCGACTACATGGTTATTACCGCACGCTCGCCGCTCGACCGCGAATATGAAGCAATGTTGTTTGAAGACGTGTTTGGTGAAAGGCAATTCCTGCCGATGGCGCATGTCGGCGGATTGCCGCACCGGGTACTTGCCAAGGACGTCATGGCGGCGCGGCGCCGCTGGGAGGAAGCAAAGCATCCGTTATTCCAGTTCATGGTTCACACGGATCATCCGGACCTCGATTTAGAGTTGCCGGATTTATCTTTCCGGCCGGAACCGGTACGATGCCCGGAAGCGTCGCAACTTGCTTATGGCAGGTAAAAAAAGATAGCCCGGCTGTTTGATGGCCGAGGCCGCAAGAGAGGGTGGTGGCGATTCAACTTTTGCGTCGAGCGACGTTTCTCGTTGTTTCGCCACTGCTGGCGCGGCTTGCGTCATGCATCACGGGGGAAATTCAGGTATGGCGCTGGTTGCCTTATTTTCGCGGGCCAAGTCCGGATATACCGGGTCGAATATCGACCGGTTTCTGTACGCGTTCGCTGTATATATCGTCCCCACGCTCATTGCACTCGGCACTATCGCTACCCTGGTCTGGGGTACGCAGCAATTCGATTCGAAGGGCGGTGTAACGCTGCCTTTACACGTGTTGAAAGATCCCACGGGCACACTCGATCCGGCCACGGCATTACAGCGTATGCCCGGCGCGGTCACAACAAACCGCTTCAATACGCAACTCTCGGAAAAACCTTTCTGGTTTGAATTCGCCGTTCCCAACATGGGTTCGGAGCAATCCACCTATGCGGAGCTTCCTTCTCGCCACGCGCAAACGCTGTCGTGTTGGGTTGCATCGACTTTGCAGCCGCTTGGATCCGCGGATCGCCTGAATACGACCAACGAATTCTCAACCGTGAAAGCGGGGTTCGCACTGCATCTGGGGCATATGGCACAACCCTTGAACGTCCTGTGCCGTGCGACATTCTCCGGTCCGGCGCAGATCACGGCGCTCGGTTGGAGCGGTCCCGAATTGCGGCGCGCAGCGCTCGATTTCCAGGAAAGTTCAGGACTGATCGCAGGCGGCCTGCTGACGCTTGCCGTGTTTGTTTTTGTTACGGCGATGATCAACCGCGAATGGACCTACGTGATCTTCGCGGTCTGGCTCGTCGGCAACTTGCGGCTTTGCGCCAATGCAATGGGCTGGGACATGCAATGGCTCGGGCGCGTGATCCCGCCGGACTATATGCAAAGCCTGCGGCAACTCACATTCGCCGCGTATTACCTTCTGACTGCGGCGCTATTCGCCTCGCTGTTCCGGCGCGAACTGAAAGTGATCGGCTACAAATGGCTCTTGAGGATCATCCAGTATGTCGGGCTCGTGCTGCTGGGCGCGGCCATCGTGCTGCCTTATTCGAAGTTCATCCCGACACTGTGGGTGATTACCGGCTTTGGCGTGTTCGTGCTGATTTTCCTGCTGGCGCGACTGGTCTGGCTGACCCGATCGCGCACCGTGCTGTGGTATGTGGGATCGCTTGCGATCGTGCTGTTCGCGACCTTCTCCGAAGTAATGGGCGCGGCGTTCGGTATCAAGCTGCTGGTCGGGGGCGTGAACACCGTGATGGCGGCGTTGTCGTCGAGCATGATGGCCGCGTTCGCGATCGCCGAGCAGATGCGGGCCGAGCGCGAGCATCGCCGGCAGGCGCAGACGGAATTGCGCAACACGTATGACGTGACACCCATCGGCCTTTTCACACTCGATACCGCCGGCCACTTCGTGCGCGCCAATCCCGCGCTGCGCGCCATGCTCGGGTTGCAAAAAGCCGAGTACAAGGTTCGGCACTGGAACGACTATTTCGAATCGGGCGCGTGGGGGGCGCTGCAGGCGCTGGCATCGAAGGGCAGCGAAGGCGAACTCGAAATGGGCGGCGCAGAAGCGCGCGGCAGCGGCGAGCGGCGCTTCCTGCTCAAGGCCACGCGCTCGAATGGCTGGATCGAGGGATCACTTCAGGATGTGACGGAAAGATCGAAGGCCATCGAACGGCTGCGATTTCTCGCCGAGCACGATCCGCTTACGGGTTCGCTCAACCGGCGCGGCGTGGAGAAAGCCATTGCGGCGCAAAGCGAGGACGCGTCGTCGTGGGCGCTTGCTTATGTCGATCTCGACCGCTTCAAGCTCGTGAATGATCTGTTCGGGCATCGCGCCGGCGATGAAGTCCTGAAGCAGGTCGCCACGCGCACCCGCGCATTGTTCGCGACGGGCTTTCCGTTCGGCCGGATCGGCGGCGACGAATTCGTCTGCGTGATGGGCGGCATGTCGATAGATGAAGCCGTCGACTGTTGCCAGCAACTGATGAGCGCGTTGAGCGACACGCCGTATCAGGTCGGCAACCGCGCCTTCCAGGTCAAGGCGTCCGTTGGCCTCGTCGAATGTTCACATGGCGTGCGTGTGCAGGATGCGCTTTCGCACGCGGATCGGGCGTGCCGCGAGGCCAAGAAAAGCTCGAACGTGCGCATGGTGACGTACCGTAAAGGTGCAACCGCGTTCGAGGAACGTGCGGAAGAATTGAAGCTCGTGGAAACGCTTGGGCGCAATCGATTGCCGCCTGGGCTGTTCCTAGTGATGCAGCCGATCATGTCGCTGGCCGCCCCAACAGAGTCGCTGAATTTCGAAGTGCTGTTGCGCATGCGCGCGCCCGATGGCGCGACCTTGCCCGCAGGCAAGGTGATCGTCGCAGCGGAAGAGTCGGGGAATATCGCGGCTATCGATAAATGGGTGCTCACCACACTACTTGAATGGATCGAGAAGCATCAGGCGTCCCTTCAAAGCACGCGGTTTATCTGCGTGAATCTGAGTGGCGGATCGCTCAACGACGAGCAGTTCATGGAAGACGCCTTTGCGCTATTCGCGCGTTACCGGCATGTCGTGCCGTATCTCTGTCTTGAGATAACCGAAAGCGTGGCATTGCATGATCTCGGCAATACGCAACGGTTTATTGCGCGCGTCCATGAGATGGGCGGCAAGATCGCGCTCGATGATTTCGGCGCGGGATATACATCGTTCAAGTATTTAAAGGATCTTTCCGCCGATGCCCTCAAGATAGACGGTGAGTTTATCCGCACGATGTGTGCGCATCCGGCGGACATTGCCATTGTCGAGGCTATCGTGGCGCTGGCCCGGAATCTTGGAATGCGCAGCGTGGCGGAATGGGTCGAGGATATCGACACGCTTCGCGCGCTGAAAGAAATCGGCGTGGATTATGTGCAGGGCTTTTTGATTGCGAAGCCGCAGGAGAGCGGGGCTATTTTAAGCGCCGCGTCTGCCGCCAGTTTCGTCAAGGACCCAGATGTGGTCGAGTTTATCGACCAGATTGGCGGGAGCGACAAGTCTCTCGCATTTTCGTTTGATCTCGTTGATAAGGCCGGTCTGCATTAAGCCACCGGCATTCCTTTGTTCAACCTGGTTTCATCTCTTTCAAGATCTTGCTTGCCGCAATCGGGATGCGTGTGTCATCCCATTGCGCCAGCCATTGCACTTCCTTTGTCGTAAAGAAGCCCGGCTTGTTTCGCAGCGCAAATTGCAGTGCATCCACGATGTGATCGCGGATGATCTGGGGCGAGTCTTCGCTGGTGACAACGGCGTGCAGGGCTTCTAGTGCGCTCATGATGCGGGACACCCATATGGTTGGCAAAAATGCTGGTAAACCATACCCCGAAGAAAAAGCCGAAAACAATTAATTTTTGGTCTTTATGTGACGCTTAGTGTTTGTACGTAGACGCAATGCAACATCCTGCGTTCTCAAGCCATGGCAATACGTGCAGTCTCTTAGCGTGCTTCTATTGCTGCACCGCCTCCTCACGTTCGAGCCGGCTTTTCTTGACTTGTCCCGCCCGCACTGCTGTACTAAATAAAGTCAATTGATTTAGTCGACGAACGGGCTCGATGCACTTCTTTCCCGAAGCGCCGAGTCCATAAAAACATTGGAGCGAGACATGAAAAACCTTCGGCGTGCCGCCGCACGTGCGTCTTTGATTGGCTTGGCCGTTGCATCTATCTTTAGCGCAAGCGCAACGTATGCCGCGGATCAGATTGCCATCGGGCTGATCACCAAGACCGAGACCAACCCGTTCTTCGTCAAGATGAAGCAGGGCGCCGAAGAGGCCGCCACCAAGGGCGGCGTGAAACTGATCACGGCCAGCGGCAAGTTCGATGGCGACAACGCCAGCCAGGTCACCGCGGTGGAAAACATGATCACGGCCGGCGTCAAGGCCATCCTGATCACGCCGAGCGATACGAAGGCCATCGTCCCGACGCTCAAGAAAGCGCGGGCGGCCGGCATCCTCGTTATCGCGCTCGATACCCCCACGGAACCGCAAGACGCAACTGATGCGCTCTTCGCCACGGACAACTTCAAGGCGGGCGTGTTGATCGGCGAATACGCCAAAGCATCGCTTGGCGGCAAGCCTGCGAAAATCGCGACGCTCGATCTCGCACCGGGCGTATCGGTCGGCGTGCTGCGCCATAACGGCTTCCTACAGGGCTTCGGCGTGAAGGAAGGCGACCCGTCGATCGTCTGTAGCCAGGACACGCGCGGAGATCAATCGAAGGGTCAGACGGCGATGGAAAACTGCCTTCAGAAGGTACCCGACATCAACCTCGTCTATACGATCAACGAACCGGCCGCAGCGGGCGCGTATCGCGCGCTCAAGGCGGCGGGCAAGGACAAGAGCGTGATGATCGTGTCCATCGACGGCGGTTGTGAAGGCGTGCGCAACGTGAAGTCGGGCAACTTCGCGGCGACCTCGCAGCAATATCCGCTCGTCATGGCGGCGCAAGGCGTGCAGGCCGGTATCGAGTACGCGAAGACGGGCAAGAAGGCGACGGGCTATCACGATACCGGCGTGACGCTGATCACCGACAAACCCGTGTCGGGTTCCACTGCCAAGGACACGAAGTTCGGGTTGGATAACTGCTGGGGCAACAAGTAAGTTGCCACGCCGCATGCAGCGCTCGATGCCGGAGCGCTGCATGGAGGCGCCTTTCGATGTCGCTGCCGAGGTCCCGAATCCATGACTCAATCCACCTCTCCCACGGCCGGGCGTGCAACGTTCTCCGACCGTCTGCCATCTCTCACGGACATTGGTCCGCTCGCCGCGCTCGTGATCGCGTGCGCGTTTTTCATCTGGCAGAGCAACCGCTTCTTATCGATACAAAACCTCTCGCTGATCCTACAGCAGACGATGGTCGTGGCCGTTATCGCCATCGGCCAGACGCTGATCGTGCTGACCGGCGGGATCGATTTGTCGTGCGGCATGGTGATGGCGTTCGGCTCCATCATCATGACCAAGTTCGCCGTGACGCTGGGCATACCGCCCGTGCTTGCGATCATCTGCGGCGTCGGCGCGAGCGCATTGTTCGGATTACTGAATGGTGCATTGATTACGAAGATCAAGTTGCCGGCGTTTATCGTGACGCTCGGCACGCTGAACATTGCGTTCGCGCTCACGCAGGTTTACTCGAACGCCGAGAGCGTCACGAATCTGCCTGACGCCATGATGTTCTTCGGCACGACGTTCCATCTCGGCGGCGCGGAAGTCACGTATGGCACCGTGCTGACCCTGCTGATGTATCTCGTCGTGTGGTTCGTCTTGCGCGATACCGTGCCCGGGCGGCATCTCTATGCACTCGGGAACAACGCCGAAGCGGCGCGGCTGATGGGGCTTTCGTCGCAGAAAATCCTGATCACCGTTTATACGCTCGCGGGATTTTTCTATGGCATTGCCGCGTTGCTGTCGGTGGCGCGAACCGGTGTGGGCGACCCGCAAGCCGGGCAGACCGAGAACCTCGATTCCATTACGGCCGTCGTTCTAGGTGGCACGAGTCTGTTCGGTGGGCGCGGGACGATCATTGGCACCCTGCTGGGCGCGCTGATTGTCGGCGTGTTTCGCAACGGCCTGACGCTGATTGGCGTGTCGTCGGTTTATCAGATCCTGATCACCGGCATTCTGGTGATTCTCGCGGTTGCCGCGGACAAGCTCGCGCGTCCCCGCGCTTAAGGAGAATGGCCATGAACGACACACGCAAGCTTGTGCTGGAAGCGCGCGGCGTCATCAAGCGCTATGGTTCCGTCACCGCGCTCGACGGCGTCGATTTCGAACTGCTGCCGGGCGAGATCATGGCGGTCATCGGCGATAACGGCGCGGGAAAATCGTCGCTGATCAAGGCGCTTTCGGGCGCCCTCGTGCCGGATGAAGGCCAGATCCTGCTCGATGGCAAGCCGGTCCATTTCCGCAGTCCGCTCGATGCCCGCGCGCAAGGCATCGAGACTGTCTATCAGGATCTCGCAGTGGCGCCGGCCATGAGTATCGCGGAAAATCTCTTTCTCGGACGCGAATTGCGACGCCCGGGTGTGCTCGGTTCGGTGTTCAAGATGATCGACAAACGCCGCATGTTGCAGGAAGCGATCGCGCACATGGAAGGCTTGCAGATCGGCATCCGTTCCATGAAACAAGCGGTCGAAACGCTTTCCGGCGGTCAGCGGCAGGGCGTTGCGGTGGCGCGCAGCGCGGCGTTCGCGCGGCATGTCGTGATCCTCGATGAACCCACGGCTGCGCTCGGCGTGAAGGAATCGAACATGGTGCTGGAACTGATCCGGCGGGTGCGCGATCGCGGCCTGCCGGTAATCCTGATCAGCCACAACATGCCGCACGTGTTCGAGATCGCGGACCGCATCCATATTCAACGGCTCGGGCGCCGCGCGGCGCTGGTCAATACGCGTGACATTCACATGTCTGAAGCGGTGGCGATCATGACGGGCGCCAAGCAGGCCGATGTCCAGGCGATTGCCTGAGCGATGAGCGCCGCAAGCACGGCCACGGCCGCGTCCAAACCAGCCGGCATGCGGCAGATGAACGAGCGCATCGTGCTGCAGGCGGTGCGCGTGCATGGTCCGCTGCCCAAGTCGGATATCGCACGGCTCACGCGTTTGAGTTCGCAGACGGCGTCGCTGATCGTGGATCGTCTGATCGACGACGGCCTGCTCGCCCGTGAACCCAGAACGCGCGTGCAGGGGCGCATGGGGCAGCCGTCGGTGCCGATCTCGCTGCGAGCGGACGGGGCGTTTTCCATCGGCGTGAAAGTGGGGCGGCGCAGTCTCGATGTGCTGACCATGGATTTCGCCGGTCAGGTGCATGCGCGCGAAACCATCGGCTACGCGTATCCCGATCCACGCACCGTTTTTTCGCTGCTCGCCGAAAAACTCGACGCCATGATGACCACGCTCGCCGCCAATGCCGGCAAAGTGGTCGGCATTGGCGTGGCGGCGCCCTTGTGGCTGGGCGGCTGGCGCACGTTCTTCGATACCCCGCCGGACGTCTTTGCCGCCTGGAACGAGATCGATATCCGTGCGCGCGTCCAGGCGCTCACGCCGCTGCCCGTGGAGTTCGCGAAGGACACGACCGCCGCGTGCGCCGCCGAATTGCTGATGGGACAAGGACGCGGATTACGTGACTTTTTGTATGTTTTTATCGGCACGTTCATAGGCGGCGGCCTCGTGATCGATGGCCGCCTGCACGCCGGGCCCAATGGCAATGCGGGTGCTGTTGGATCGTTTCCGGTCAGGTCCGGGGACGCGCCACAACTGCTGAACGTGGCATCAATCTACGTGCTGGAGAAGCGCTTCACGGATGCCGGATTTCCCGCCGACGCCGCCCACGACCAGCGCGCACTGTCCGCCGATTTATGGCCGCTGTGCGAAGCGTGGCTTGACGATGCATGTCCGGCACTGGCTGCGGCGATTGCTTCGGCGGCGGCGCTGGTCGATCTCGATGCAATCGTGATCGATGGCGAACTGGACCGCGAGTTGTTGCGAGAAGTCTTGAGCCGTACCAACACCGCGCTCGATGCCTTCGACTGGCAAGGCATGCTGCGTCCGCGGCTCGTGGAGGGCGAGATTGGTGCCGACGCCCGCGCCATGGGTGGCGCTATCCTGCCGCTTTACACGCATTTCGCCCCGCGTCACGTCCTGTTCCTGAAGTCCGGAACGAGCGCTTGACCAAAAAAAGGGCCGTTCCAGCTTCCGCCGGAACAGCCCTTTTGCGGCGTGAAAACCGTATCAGGCGCGCCGTTTCGTCACCAGTCCCCAAATCACCAGCAGAATGATCGCGCCGATCACAGACGCAATCCAGCCCGCCGGTTGTCCTTCCTGATACCACCCCATCGCGCGGCCCGCATAGCCCGCTATCAGCGATCCGGCAATACCGAGGACGATTGTCATGATCCAGCCCATGCTGTCGTTGCCGGGTTTGATCGCACGGGCAATCAATCCGATGATGCCGCCGACGATAATGGTGCCGATGAGTGAAAGCATAGAGATTCCTCCGTAGTGTTGGCGATTGTCCCCGGAAGATCCGGGCACGCCGGCACACAGGTGCCGTAGACCGATCGGCCAGCGTTCAGGCATTTTCGACGATGCCGCCGCTTCTTGCAGTTAAAATTCGTCATATCGACGCCGCGTAGCGACGCATCCCAGCAATGCCCGCGCCTAAAGCCAATCAAACCAAACACTGCTCCATGACTGTTTCCGATTCAGACCAAGATCAAGACCTTCACGCCGACGAAGACAACACCATCCATGAGCCGCGCCTGTGGCGCGACGACGGCTGGACGGCCCGTGTGATCAAGAACGAAGACGACGACGGCTGGGCCGTCGAGATGATCAAGGATGGAGAAGCCGAACCCGCGCTGACTGGCCCGTGGACCATGGGCCGGGACAAAAAGAATCCCAAGCCGCTGGATCCGAACGCATTTCGGACGCTGATCAAGACGGCGTCCGAAGTATTGCGCCGCCACGAGCAACAGCGCCACGCCATGCTTCACAAAGATGTGATGGTTCGCGCGAACGGTGAAGATGTAACGGTGACGCTGGATATCGTGCCTGACGAGGACGATCCCTACGCGGACTTGAAGGCGCTCGACATGTTCGGCGCCGTGCTGGCGCAAGTACGCGTTTCGGCCGGATTCAAGTTCAGCAAGACCAGCGCGCAGGCCTGGGTGGACAACGACTTCCGCAAGCCCGACTGACGCGCGAGGTTTAATAAACCGCCGGCGCGCCCTCAGGCCGATGCTTGAATCGCCGGTGCACCCAGTAATATTGTTCCGGAAACCGCACCACTTGCGATTCGAGGAACTCGTTCATGCGGCGGGCATCCGTTTCATCGCTTTCCGACGGGTAGTCGGCGAGCGGCTCGAAGATCGTCATCTTGTAGCCCTCGTAGTTCGGCAGCACTTCAGTCACGAACGGCACAACGCGCGCGCGGCCAAGGCGTGCAAGCCGCGATACCGAGGTCAGCGTGCACGCCGGTACGCCGAAAAACGGCACAAACACTGAATTTTCGATGCCGTGATCCATATCCGCCGCCAGCATGACCGATCCACCGCCGCGCAGCAGCTTGAGAATGCGCCGGGCGCTGTCCGCACGCTTGACCATGTCGGCGCCGAAGCGCCCGCGTTGTTCGACGGCGAGCGTGTTCAGCTTCTTGCTGGACATGGGGGTGTAGAGCGCGGTTATCGGCAGTTTCATTGAATAGAGCATGCAGCCCACTTCAATGGCCACGAAATGGAAACCCATGAAGATGGTCGGCGGGGCGTTTTCATCGTCCAGATCGATACGGCTTTCGAGTTTCACCAGTTTTTTAATGGCATTGGCCGTTCCAAACCACTGCACGCCGCGCTCGACGTAACTACGCACAACGTGACGAAAATGTGAACGTCCGAGAAGTTCGTATTCAGCCGCCGTCTTACCGGGGAAACATAATTGCAGATTGACCTGCACGATGTGTTTTCGGCGACTGGGAATGCAATAAAGCAGGGCGCCGAGTCCGCTGCCGAAGCGCGCGACCAGGCCATAAGGTAGCCGCGCGAGCGCGCGCAGCAGCGCTACGACGAGCGCAAAACCAAAGTTGTTCAAGTGGGCCCTTGGAAGCGGGCGGCGAGCCAGATGTAACGAGCGCCGAGTGGGTTGGACTCCGACGATCGGCATATGGCCGGATGTCGAAGGGGAGTTACGGCGAAACACGCGCGGCAATGGTCCGCGAGGAAACTGAAAAGGGCGACTGGGCGATCGAGTAAGGCACCTGTCCGGAGTGCTTATGGCACCCTCGATGTCCGTTTCTAGGCCGTGAGTGAACGGCCGGTTCAAAACGCTGCCATGATCGCACACCCGGCGTACGTGACGCAGTTTCGTGCGGCGCGCGCCGGCGCAGCTACTCAAGAGGAGACGAGAACATGCATCTGCTTTTGATTTACGAAGTGAGCAACGACTACATGGAACGCCGGGCGGCATTCCGTGAGCGGCATCTGGCGTATGCGTGGAAGGCGGTCGAGCGTGGGGAGTTGTTGCTGGGTGGCGCGCTCGAGGCGCCTGTGGACCGGGCGATGCTGCTCTTCAATGCAGATTCAGCCGCTGTGCCCGAGGCATTCGCCCGGGCAGATCCCTATGTGACTGAGGGACTGGTCGTGCGCTGGGAAGTGCGCACGTGGAATACGGTGGTGGGAGAGCAGGCCGCTCAGCCGGTGCGACCGGCGTGAGCGCCTGCGGAGGATCATGATTCGCTGGTGGTTTCCTCGTCCTCGTGCGTGTCTTCTTCGCGCGAATCGCGCGTCGCGGGTACGGGCTGAACCGGCCTCGCCGACGCCGAGGACGCAGCCGCCGGACGCCGCGCCGTACGAAACAGCCGCGTGAGCGTATCGTCCATTTCCTGCGTGCGCTCGAACAGTTCCGCGAGCCAGTCCACGAACGCGCTCACCCGCGGCGCGGCCTGCCGCGTCTTGACGAATGCCACCGATACATTCATGGGCATCGATTTCCATTGCGGCAGTACTTCGCGCAATTCGCCTGAACGAAGATACGGCAATGCGGCAATTCGCGGTGGCTGGATCAGGCCAAGCCCTTGCAAACCGCACGCGAGATACGCGTGTTCGTCGGTGACTTGTACGAAGCCGGCCATTTTCACGGCCACCGCTTCGCCATCGACTTCAAAATCGAAATCGCAGGGGCGCCCCGTTCGTATCGATACACAATTGACCGCCACATGATGCGCGAGGTCGTCGAGCGTCTTCGGCGTGCCGTGCGCTTCCAGATAGGCGGGCGTGGCGCACGTCACGTGCTCGAAGCTGCCGAGCCGCCGCGCGATCAAGCCCGAGTCCGGCAGTTCGCCGAGCTGCACGCTGCAATCCACGCCTTCGCCGACCAGATCGACGGCGCGGTTGCTCACGCCGATCGATAACTCGATATGCGGATAACGCGCATGAAAATCCGGCAGCGCGGGCACGACCAGCGAGGTCGCGACGGTATCGGGCATCTCGATGCGCAGGCGCCCGCGCAATCTGTCCTCGCGGCCATGAAAGCCCGATTCGAGATCATCGATATCCGCGAGAATGCGCACACAGCGCTCGTAGCACGCGGCGCCTTCGGCGGTGAGATTGAGACGCCGTGTGGTGCGTGCAAGCAATTGCACGCCGAGCAGCGCCTCGAGTTGCTGAATGGTCGTGGAGACAGTTGCGCGCGGCATGCCGAGGGACTCGGCGGCGCGGGAGAAACTGTTGGTATCGACGACACGGATGAAAACACGCATGGCATGAACGCGATCGGTCACGGGAGTTTTCCTGTAGAAGCGATGAATGCGTTGACCGGCGTGATTCCTTCGATACTTCAAAACGTCAAAAGGAATGCCGGCAAGGTTCACACTTTAAGGATCCGGACGGTTCGCGTGAATACATAATAATCGCGGATTCTTGCCTGCTTCTCCAGCCGGTTTTTCTTTATACCGTCGGCAGTTCACCGCGCAGACGGCCGTTGTCCGCGTTGCCCATCAGGCTTTGACTCGCGCTGTGACTCACGATGGCGTTGCCCGTCTGAGTGCCGATGCGCGCGCCCACCAGTCCGCTCATGTCCGCGCCGGACGGCGCCTGATACAAGCGCAAGCCCATCTCCGGAAGGATCGCGAGCAGGTGGTCGAACACGTCGCCCTGAATGCGTTCGTATTGTGTCCATGCGGTGACCGCGGTGAAGCAATACACCTCGACAGGAATGCCTTCCGATTGCGGCTCCATCATGCGAACCATCATCGACATGTCTTGCCGGATCTCCGGATGACGCTGCAAATACGCCAGCCCGTACGCGCGAAACGTGCCGATGTTCGTCAGCCGCCGGCGGTTTGCGGGCTCACTCGCGAGTTCGCCGAGGTTCTTGTTGGCCAGCTCGACTTCGATCTGCTTTTCTTCCAGATAATCGTGCAGCAGCCGGAATTGCTTCAGGTGCGCGGTTTCTTCGTCGGTGAGAAAACGCACGCAGGTGGCATCGATCCGCAGCGTCCGCTTGATGCGCCGCCCGCCCGATTCAAACATTTGCCGGTAATTGCGATAGCTTTCCGAAAAGAGCTTGTACGTGGGTACGGTCGTCACCGTGTTGTCCCAGTTCTGCACCTTCACCGTGTGCAGCGCGATGTCCTTCACGAAACCGTCGGCGTTCGATTGCGGCATCTCGATCCAGTCGCCAATGCGCAGCATGTCGTTCGATGTCAGTTGCGTGCTCGCCACCAGCGACAGCAACGTGTCCTTGAACACGAGCAGCAGGACAGCGGAAAGCGCACCGAGACCGGACAACATCCAGAGCGGCGATCGATCGATCACAATCGACAGCACCAGCACACCGCAGATCAATGCAAGCGCGAGCTTGCCGATCTGGATATAGCCTTTGATCGAGCGCGTTTGCGCCTGCATGCTCGCCGCGTACACGTCCTGCCAGGCGCTGAGCGCGCCGCCCATTGCGAAGAACACGCAGATCCAGGCGCCCGCGTGCGCGAGCCGCTCGATCAGCTCCGCGATATGACCGATGTACGGCACTTCGCCGATACCGATCGCGACCGCCGCAAACGGCACTGCGTACCAAAGCTGGTGATACGCGCGATGACGGACGAGCGCTTTATCCCAGGCATCGTGTTCGGTCAGCACGAGCAACCGATGCGCGAAATACAGCACGATCCGCGCGACGACCCATTGTGCAAAGAGCGCGGCCAGCACGAGCAGCAACATGCCGAGCGCGAACTGCGCCCAGTGGTGCGTGGGGTAGTGCTGTTGCAAGGTGTCGAGGATGGTGTCGAGATTCATGCGGCAAAAACGGTTGGGTTGGCGACCCGTATTGTGCATTAAGGTGCGCGTGATGAATTGCTTCATCTATTATTACGCCCTTGTGTAACCCCGCGTCCTCTAAATCATTTCCTCATGTATCTGTCGATTCTGGCTGTAGGCATTGGCGGCGCGCTTGGTTCCCTGTTTCGATGGTTCCTCGGCCTGCGCCTGAACGCGGTGTATCCCAATCTCCCGCTCGGGACGCTCGCGGCGAACGTGATCGCCGGGTATGTGATCGGCATTGCGGTGGCGTGGTTCGCGCGCTTTCCGGGGATATCGATGGAGTGGCGCCTTTTTGTTATTACCGGCCTGATGGGCGGGCTGTCCACCTTCTCGACGTTCTCCGCTGAAATCGTCGCGCATTTGCAGCAAGGGCGTTATGGATGGGCCGCGGGCGAGGCCGTGATCCACGTGGCGGCATCGGTTGTGATGACCATCCTGGGCATTGCGACGGTGGTGTCGCTTACGCGCTGAAACACATGGCGATCTTCGAAGCGCGCGGTTTTGAAGTTGTCCGGACCTAGGTCGTTGACATGCGGGGCGCGCGGCTGACCAATTTTAAAATGCAGAAACGCCTCGATCCGGTATAGACAACCGAGCCGAGCAATGCAAAAAACTTTGAAGTTAGGGTGATTCCCGCCCTTGTTGTGGCGCTTTTGTTTGTTTAGACTGGGCCGCTACTTGTATAGACAGGAAATGCCCACATGGACGCTGCAACTACAGCATGAGTACGCCCGCGTATCAGGAAATCAAGGATCACATTCTCAAGCGCATTCATGCGGGCGAGTGGAAGGAGGGCGATCAGGTGCCGTCCGAAAACGAGCTCGCGCGTGACTTCAAGGTCGCCCGAATGACCGTCAATCGCGCGCTGCGCGAGCTGACCGCCGAGCAGATCCTGACGCGCGTGCAAGGCGCCGGCACCTTCGTCGCGCAGCCTAAATATGCATCGACGCTGGTCGAAATTCGCAGCATCTCCGACGAGATCATCGGGCGCGGCCATGCGCATCGGGCAGAGGTAATGCACCTCGGGGCATCTGTACTCGACGAACGCCTCGCGCTGGAAATGCAGCTCACCGAAGGCAGTCCCGTCTTCCATTCGCGCGTACTGCATTTCGAAAACGACTTGCCTATTCAACTGGAAGAACGCTGGGTCAATCCCGCACTGGCGCCGGAATATGCCCGGCAGGATTTCACGCGGATCACGCCGAATCAATACCTGATGGTCGCGGCGCCCTTGCAGCGGGTGGAATATCGGATCGAGGCGGCGCTTCCAGACGATGAAACTGGCCTGGCGTTATCGATGAAAAGCGGCGCGCCTTGTCTCATGCTGCATCGGCGGACCTGGTCGCGGGACGCGGTGGCATCGGTCGCGAATCTTTGGCATCCCGGTGACCGCTACCAGTTCACCGGACACTTCTAGAATTTTGGCGGCTTTGCTGCGGAGTCGATGGGATTGTTGTCGAATATGACATTACTGCCATTTTCAGCGCGCCGTGTACCTGCCCGTGCACGCGTAATTAGTGTTTAAAGGTAATAAGTACCTTAAATCAGGCCTTCACGGCGCCCAGTTCTGAAACTTGCTCTCTATTATTGCGAAACGAACAATGATGTTTCGCGTAAATAAGGGTTTTCCCTCCAGTGTCGGAAGCATAGACTTCTTACATCCGAAACGAATTCAGAAAACGCTGATTGATCTCTGAAACCGTTTCGAGACGACAAACAAAATACTGGAGGTTTCACCATGTTCAAGTCACTTATTCCCGCAGTTGTTATCGTGTCGGCACTTGCTGCTCCGACGTTCGCTTTCGCTCAATCGAGCGACAGCAATGGTCCGGTTACGCGCGCCGAAGTGAAAGCGCAGTTGGTTCAACTGGAAAAGGCCGGCTACAACCCGGCGGGCGACCAGACCACCTACCCGGCTAACATCCAGGCCGCAGAAGCGCGCGTGGATGCGCAGAACCAGGCTACGACGTCGTATGGTCCGTCAACGAGCGGCACTTCGGCAGTCGGCGTTCGCGGTTCGGCTCCGGCGCAAAACACCCCGGGTTCGGTGTTCTTCGGTCACTAAGCTAGTCGCTTGGTTCGACCAGCAGGGAAGCGGCGCTGCACCTGGTAACGGGCGCCACGCGCCACACAAAAAAACTCGCCCTCCGCACGAACGCGGCCGGCGAGTTTTTTGCATTTGGCCCGTTTAGCTTGGTCTGCTGAATCAACTCGGCGATTTCGCGCCGCATGCGCGGATCACGAGCTTGACGACTTCTTCGGTGGCGGTATCGAAGGCCTTCTGCGATAACGCCCGCTTGCCCTTCAGCGCGCGAATCTGCGCATCGAAATCCGCGTAGTGTTGGGTCGTGGCCCAGATCATGAACAGCAACGTTTGTGCGTCGATTGGGGCGAGCAACCCGCGCGCGACCCATTGGTCGATCACCACGACCCGCGTTTCGAGCCATGGTTTGACGCGCTCGGTCAGGATGTCCTGCATATGGACAGCGCCGTGAATGATCTCGCTTGCCCAGACTTTCGAGCCGAGCGGCCGGCGGCGCGATAACTCCATTTTCGTGCGGACGTAACCGCTGATGGCTTCGACCGGATCATCGCTGGTCTCGAACGTATCGGCTGCCCGATGCCAGTCATCGAACAGATCTTCGAGCACTCTTCTGTACAGCGCGAGCTTGGTCGGGAAGTAGTAATGCAAGTTGGCTTTCGGCAAGCCGGCGCGCTCCGCGATCATCGCCGTGCTTGCGCCTTCGAGTCCGCGTTCGGCGAATACCGCCTCGGCGCACGCGAGAAGATGCGCTTCGTTGGTCTCGCGAATGTGCGCCTTGCGCCGCCGCAATGGAGCGGGCGCCACGTCGTCCTTCACTGCCTCGGTTGTCGCTTCGTCGACTCTCATCGTTATCCTCGAATGGCGCTGCGCGACTCATTCTATTCGGTTTGATGCTCGTGCTGCTGAGCGCATTTCGCCGCTACAACGTGGCTCTGCTGCATTGCAATGGCACGCTTCTCGCTCTGTCTTTCGAACTATCGGAAACCCCGAAAGACGTTGATTTGCAAATATTAATCGGCTACAACCTGTCCAGTTGGACAGGATTTGCGAAGCGGCGGCAAACAGGATATTGGACTCGGCTTAAAGAGACGCGCAAGCTGCACTTGATACGTGCAGGAGCGCCCCAAGGCCGACGTCGATGCACCAGATTCGTATCGGTGATAACCCCACATTCGAAGCAATACCCAAGGAGAACGCGACATGAACGCGGTAACCGATTCAGCACTGGATACGTCGATCCGGATCAATGGCAAACGCCTTTGGGAAAGCCTCATGACGATGGCGAAGATCGGCGCAACGCCGAAGGGGGGCGTGTGCCGTCTTGCCCTCACGGATCTCGACCGGGAAGGCCGCGACTTGATCGTGGGCTGGGCGAAAGAAGCCGGCTGCACGGTGACCATCGATCAGATGGGCAATGTCTTCATGCGGCGCGCGGGCCGCAACCCGGACGCGGCGCCGGTCGTCACGGGATCGCACGCGGACTCGCAGCCGACGGGTGGACGCTTTGATGGCATCTATGGCGTGCTCGGTGGTATCGAAGTGATCAGGACATTGAACGATCGCGGGATCGAAACCGAGCATCCGGTCGAAGTCGTGATCTGGACGAATGAAGAAGGCTCGCGTTTCGCGCCGGCCATGGTGGCGTCCGGCGTGTTCGCGGGCGAGTTCACGCTGGAGTACGGCCTGTCGCGCAAGGACGTGGATGGCAAGACGATCGGCGAGGAACTGAAACGGATTGGTTATGCCGGCGACGAACCTTGCGGAGGCCGCAAGCTGCATGCGGCGTTTGAATTGCATATCGAACAGGGGCCGATTCTCGAAGCGGAAAACATGACGATCGGCGTGGTTACCGACGCACAAGGCCAGCGCTGGTACGAGATCACGCTGACGGGGCAGGAAGCGCACGCGGGTCCTACGCCAATGCCGCGCCGTCGCGATGCGTTGCTCGGCGCTTCACGCGTGGTCGAGCTTGTGAACCGTATTGGACTCGACAACGCGCCGCTCGCATGCGCCACTGTCGGCATGATGCAAGTGCATCCGAACTCGCGCAACGTGATTCCCGGGCGCGTGTTCTTCACAGTCGATTTCCGTCATCCCGACGACGCCGTGCTCGCAAAGATGGACGCCGCGTTGCGTGAAGGCGTGGAAAAGATCGCGAGCGGGATCGGCCTTGAAACGCAACTCGAGCAGATTTTCTACTACGCGCCCATCGCGTTCGATACCGCTTGCGTCGCATCGGTACGCGCGGCCGCCGAGCGCTTTGGCTACGCACATCGCAACATGGTGTCGGGCGCGGGACACGACGCGTGCTATCTGTCGAAGGTCGCGCCGACATCGATGGTCTTCGTGCCTTGCGTCGATGGCATCAGCCACAACGAGATCGAGGATGCATCGGAGGAATGGATCGAGGCGGGGGCCAACGTGCTGCTTCACGCCATGCTGGAACGCGCCGGTCAATAAGAACCGCGCTTTAAAAACATTCCCACATCGAAGAAGGACACGTATGACCATGAAGCCGACCGGCGACATAGCTTCGAACAGGCTGTCGCAAGCGCAACTGGCGTGTGAGTTCTCGGACGTGGCGCCGCTACTCGATGCAACCGCGGCAGCGGCTGCATCGAGCCGTTGCCACTATTGCTACGACGCGCCGTGCATCAATGCGTGTCCCACGAAAATCGATATTCCCAGCTTTATCCGCAAGATCGGCAACGGCAATTTGAAAGGCGCGGCCGTGGATATCCTGTCGGCGAATCCCCTTGGCGGCATGTGCGCGCGAGTGTGTCCAACAGAAATCCTTTGCGAAGGTGCGTGCGTTCGCAATCATCAGGATGACAAACCAGTTGCGATTGGTGCATTGCAACGCCATGCGACCGATTGGGCGATGAGCCGGGGCGAGCCGCTCTTCAAGCGTGAAGCCGACACCGGGCGTCATATCGCTGTCGTAGGCGCGGGTCCGGCCGGGCTTGCGTGTGCTCACAAGCTTGCGCTTGGCGGGCATCGCGTCACCGTTTTCGATGCGCTACCTAAGCCCGGTGGTCTGAACGAATATGGAATCGCCGCTTACAAGGTGGTCGAGGACTTCGCGCAACGCGAAGTGGAATGGCTTTATTCGATCGGTGGTATTGAAGTGAAGAACGGCGTCATGCTTGGTCGTGACGTGACGCTCGACGCGCTGCGCAAGCAACACGACGCGGTGTTTCTCGCGATCGGACTGGCCGGCGTGCGGGCGCTCGAACTGGAAGGCGAGACGTTGCAGGGCGTGTATAACGCGGTGGATTTCATCGAACAGGTGCGTCAGTCCGATGACCTTGCAAGCGTGCCGGTGGGGCGTCGCGTGGTGGTGATAGGCGGCGGCAATACGGCTATCGATGCCGCCGTGCAAAGCCGCAAACTCGGCGCGCAAGCCGTGACCATGGTCTATCGGCGCGGCGTGGAAACCATGGGCGCGACATGGGCGGAGCGCGAGTTCGCGCAGCGCAATGGCGTGTCGATCATCACGCACGCTAGGCCCGTGCGTTTGCTGAACGCTGGCGATCAGGTGACGGGAGTCGAGTTCGAGAATCCGCAAGGCGAACGCTTTGTGATCGATGCCGACATGGTGCTGAAGGCCATCGGGCAAACCCTTGTTGTCGATGCCATCGAAGCCGAGCTTCTTACGCTCGACGGCAGCCGCATCGCGGTAGATTCGAGCGGCAGAACGTCGCTTGCCAACGTCTGGGCCGGCGGCGATTGTGCGGCGCACGGCGGTATCGATCTGACGGTGCAGGCCGTGCAGGACGGCAAGCTCGCGGCAGAAGCCATCAGTGCTTCGTTCGCGGCAACGGCCATCAAGGCCGCATAAAAACACTTCCCAAGATAATGGAGCCATCTCATGGCCGATCTTCGCAGCACGTTTGTTGGCATCACTTCGCCGAATCCTTTCTGGCTCGCATCCGCACCGCCCACCGATAAAGCCTACAACGTCAATCGCGCATTCGAGGCGGGCTGGGGCGGCGTGGTCTGGAAAACGCTTGGCCTCGATCCGCATGTGGTGAACGTCAGTTCGCGCTATGGCGCGGTGCAGTGGAACGGCCAGCGGATAGCAGGGCTGAACAACATCGAATTGATTACCGACCGCCCGCTTGATATCAATCTGAAAGAAATCAGGGAAGTGAAACGCGACTGGCCGGACCGCGCGTTGATCGTTTCACTGATGGTGCCGTGCAACGAACGCGACTGGAAATGGATCCTGCCGCTGGTCGAAGATACGGGAGCGGATGGCGTCGAGCTGAATTTCGGCTGCCCGCATGGCATGAGCGAACGCGGCATGGGCGCGGCCGTCGGGCAGGTTCCTGAATACGTGGAGATGGTCACGCGCTGGGTGAAGGAAGGCACGCGGATGCCGTGCATCGTCAAACTGACGCCGAATATCAGCGATATCCGCACGAGCGCACGTGCGGCTTATAAGGGCGGGGCGGACGCCGTATCGTTGATCAACACCATCAATTCGATCGTTGCCGTTGATCTCGATGTCATGGCGCCCATGCCGACAGTCGACGGCAAGGGCACACATGGTGGATACTGCGGCCCGGCTGTAAAACCGATTGCATTGAACATGGTTGCTGAGATCGCGCGCGACCCGGAAACCCCGGATTTACCCATCTCGGGAATCGGCGGCATTTCGACTTGGCGCGACGCCGCCGAGTTCATGGTGCTGGGCGCGGGCAACGTGCAGGTCTGTACGGCCGCGATGCACTACGGGTTCCGGATTGTCTCCGATCTCGCCGATGGCCTGTCCAACTGGATGGACGAAAAAGGCTACGCGACGCTCGACGACATTCGCGGCCGCGCGGTCCAGAATGTGACTGACTGGAAATATTTGAATCTGAAGTACGACATCAAGGCGCGTATCGATCAGGACAAGTGCATTCAGTGCGGACTTTGTCACATTGCTTGCGAAGACACCGCGCATCAGGCGATCATGCGCGAGAAAGACGGCAAGCGGCATTTCGAGGTGATGGATTCTGAATGCGTCGGGTGCAACTTGTGCATGCATGTGTGCCCGGTCGAGCAATGCATCACCATGGAACGCGTGGATGCCGGCGAATATGCGAACTGGACGACGCATCCGAACAACCCGGCGCGGGTGGTTGCCGACGTTGAAGAAAGCGTCAAGGCCGCATAGAGTTCAAAGGTTTTCCAACACGTAGCGCTTGTCACCAAAACGTCCCCAGACGGCCGACGCCTGAACTGACTCATAAACCGATCCCGGGCGCGGACCGCAACGATCTTGAGGAGATCAACTCGATGAAGCAGACAGCGCATTCCGTCGACCCGCAGTTCGCGGCCGGCGCCAGCAGCAGTTTATACAACGACGATCTGGCGCCGACCACGCCCGCGCAACGCACCTGGAAGTGGTATCACTTCGCAGCGCTCTGGGTCGGCATGGTGATGAACATTGCGTCGTACATGCTTGCGGCCGGCCTGACCGAAGAGGGCATGTCGCCATGGCAGGCGGTGATAACCGTGTTGCTCGGCAACATGATCGTGCTCGTGCCCATGTTGCTGGTCGGGCACGCGGGCGCGAAGCATGGCATTCCGTATGCGGTGCTGGTGCGCTCATCGTTTGGAACGAAGGGCGCGAGACTTCCTGCGTTGCTGCGAGCAATCGTTGCGTGCGGATGGTATGGCATTCAGACGTGGCTGGGCGGCAGCGCGATTTATACGTTGCTCAACATCCTCGCCGGCAATACGACGCACGGCGCACCGCTGCCTTTCCTCGATATCTCGCTCGGGCAACTCGCGTGTTTCCTGTTCTTCTGGCTGATCCAGTTGTACTTCATCTTGCGCGGCACGGATTCCATCCGCTTCCTTGAAAGCTGGTCCGCGCCAATCAAGATCATCATGTGTCTCGCGCTCGTATGGTGGGCGACATCGAAGGCGGGCGGCGTTGGCGCAATGCTTGCGCAGCCGTCGCAGTTCGTGGCAGGCGGCAAGAAAGAAGGTTTGTTCTGGGCCACGTTCTGGCCGGGCCTCACCGCCATGGTCGGCTTCTGGGCCACGCTTGCGCTGAACATTCCCGACTTCACGCGTTTCGCGCGTTCGCAGAAGGACCAGATCATCGGGCAATCGATCGGTCTGCCGGCGCCCATGGCGTTGCTGTCCGTGATCTCGGTGGTGGTGACGTCCGCGACGGTCGTGATCTACGGCAAGGCGATCTGGGATCCGATCGATCTCACCAGCCGCATGACCGGCATTGGCGTGGGCGTGGCGCTGATCATCCTTACGCTCGACACCATGAGCTGCAACCTCGCCGCGAATCTCGTCGGCCCCGCTTACGACTTTTCGAGCCTTTGGCCCAAGCGCATTTCGTATCGCGTGGGCGGGATGATCACGGCTTTGATCGCCATTGTGATGATGCCGTGGAAGATTCTGGCGACCACGCAGGGCTATATCTTTACGTGGCTCGTGGGTTATTCGGCGTTGCTCGGTCCCGTGGCCGGCATTCTGATGGTCGACTACTTCCTGATCCGCGGCACACGCCTCGATACGCGCGAGCTCTTCAATGAGAACGGCGAGTACAGCTATACGGGTGGATGGAACATGGCAGCGGTGGTGGCGTTGGTTGTCGGCGTCTTGCCGAACTTGCCGGGTTTCCTGCATACCGCATTTCCCGCTTCGTTTCCGAATGTGCCCGCGTTCTTCAATACGCTTTATACGTATGCATGGTTCGTAGGCCTCGCGCTTGCGTCGATCGTGTATGGCGCATGGATGAAGATGGGCAAGAGCCCGACAGCGCGAGTTGTGCGCGCCTGACATTTCACGAGATTCAACAGGAGATAGTTAGATGACGATCCTGATTCGCGGTGGCACGATTATCGATGCAGAGCGCACGTATCGTGCGGACGTACTGTGCGCAGATCCCAAGAACGGCGGCACCATTGTGCAGATCGGGCTCGACCTGGATGTGCCGGCGGGGACTGAAACTGTCGATGCATCCGGGCAATATGTGATGCCCGGTGGCATCGATCCGCATACGCACATGGAGCTGCCGTTCATGGGGACGACAGCCAGCGACGACTTTTATACCGGCACGGCGGCGGGGTTATCGGGCGGCACGACGAGCATTATCGACTTCGTCATTCCGAGTCCGAAGCAGCCACTCATGGAAGCGTTTAACGAATGGCGCGGCTGGGCGGCAAAGGCGTCGGCGGATTATGGTTTTCATGTGGCCGTGACGTGGTGGGACGAGTCGGTGCATCGGGATATGGGAACGCTCGTGCACGAACACGGCGTGTCCAGTTTCAAGCACTTCATGGCCTATAAAAACGCGATCATGGCCGACGACGAAGTGCTCGTGAACAGCTTCGCACGCTCGCTGGAACTGGGTGCGTTGCCGACCGTGCATGCGGAGAATGGCGAGCTTGTCTTTCAGTTGCAGAAGCAGTTGCTTGCGAAGGGCTTCACCGGGCCGGAAGCGCACCCTTTGTCGCGACCGCCTGAAGTCGAAGGCGAAGCGGCCAATCGTGCGATCCGCATCGCGCAGGTGCTGGGCGTGCCGATCTACATCGTGCATGTATCGTCGAAAGATGCGGTCGATGTCATCACGCGTGCGCGCAGCGAAGGCCAGCGCGTGTTCGCGGAAGTGCTGCCGGGACATCTGGTTATCGATGAATCCGTGTACAGCGATCCCGACTGGAACCGCGCCGCGGCGCATGTGATGAGCCCGCCGTTTCGTACGAGTGAACATCGCGAGGCGTTGTGGCGCGGTTTGCAATCGGGGCAACTGCATACCACGGCAACCGATCATTGCGTGTTTTGTGCCTCGCAGAAAGCGATGGGCCGCGAGGACTTCACGCGTATTCCGAACGGATGCGGCGGCGTGGAAGACCGCATGGCGATTCTCTGGCATTACGGTGTGAATCAGGGACGTCTCACGCCTAACGAGTTCGTGCGCGTGACTTCAACCAACGCGGCGCAGATCTTCAATCTGTTCCCGCGCAAGGGCGCGGTGCAGGTGGGTGCCGATGCCGATCTGGTTGTGTGGGACCCGGCCGCGAGCAAGACGATTTCGGTGAAGACGCATCACCAGAAGGTGGACTTCAATGTGTTCGAAGGCTTGACCGTGCAAGGCCTCGCGACGCATACGCTCACGCGTGGCGCACATGCCTGGGACGATGGCGATCTTCGCGCTGTCAAAGGCGCGGGGCAGTACCTGAAGCGGCCGCCGAACGGCGCGTACTTCGATGCAACCCGTATCGCTAATCACTTGAAGGAGCCGCATCCGATCCATCGTGTGGGTGACAAGGTCGTGAAGGCGGCTTGAGGTTCACGAAAGTTTCATGACAGCCGGCGCTTTATGCGCCGGCTTTTTTTCGCCTTGCGCGTTAGCACGAATGTAAATAAACCCGAGGCAGAACGTCACTTTGCGACCAACCGCCGCTGTTGCTAAACTCATAGATGGTAATTACCGAATTGCAAGGATGTTGCCGGTCACGACTGCAAAGCGCAACGTCCTGTAAGTCCCCACAAAACCAGAAGGAGCACTGATGGCGAACAATACCTTGACGACCGCGTCCGGCGCGCCCGTTGGCGACAACCAGAACTCGCAGACTGTGGGTCCGCGTGGACCCATTACGCTGCAGGACTTCTGGCTGATCGAGAAGCTGGCGCACTTCGACCGCGAAGTGATTCCTGAACGCCGCGTGCACGCGAAGGGATCGGGCGCATTCGGCACGCTGAAAATCACGCACGACGTCAAGAAGTACAGCAAGGCGAAAGTCTTCGACACCATCGGCAAAGAGACGAAGGCGTTCCTGCGCTTCTCGACCGTGGCAGGCGAACGCGGCGCGGCTGATGCCGAGCGCGACGTTCGTGGCTTCTCGCTGAGGTTCTATACCGAAGAGGGAAACTGGGACATCGTTGGCAACAATACCCCGGTGTTTTTCATCCGCGATCCGCTGAAATTCCCCGACTTCATCCATACGCAGAAACGCGATCCGCGCACCAATATGCGCAGCGCCGCAAACATTTGGGACTTCTGGTCGCAGACGCCCGAGTCGCTGCATCAGGTCACCATTCTCATGAGCGACCGCGGCATTCCGAAGAACTACCGGCAGATGCACGGCTTTGGTTCGCACACGTTCTCGTTCATCAACGACCAGAACCAACGTCATTACGTGAAGTTCCACTTCAAGTCTCTGCAAGGCATCGAGAACATCACGAATGCCGAAGCGAAGAAAATCATTGGTGAAGACCGCGAGAGCGCGCAGCGCGATCTCTACGATGAAATCGAAAAAGGCAACTTCCCGAAGTGGCGCTTTTGCATTCAGGTCATGACAGAAGACCAGGCACGCAATCATCACGAGAATCCGTTCGACATTACGAAAACGTGGTCGCAGAAGGAGTTCCCGCTGATCGACGTTGGCGTGCTCGAGCTGAACAAGAATCCGGAAAATTATTTCGCCGATGTGGAGCAGGCCGCATTCACGCCGGCTAATGTTGTTCCGGGTATCGGCTTCTCGCCCGACCGTTTGCTGCAGGGCCGCTTGTTCTCTTACGGCGATACACATCGCTACCGTCTTGGCATCAATCACCATCAGATTCCGGTGAACGCGCCGCTCAATCCAAAGCACGCGCCGTATCATCGCGATGGCGCAACGCGTACGGATGGCAATCTGGGCGGCACGGCGAATTACGAGCCGAATCGTTTTGGCGTGTTCCCGCAGGACCCGTCCGTGAACGAACCGCCGCTGGCCGTGGAAGGCGATATCGAGCGCTACAACCATCGTGAAGACGATGATTACTACAGCCATGCGCGCGCGTTGTTCAACCTGTTCAATGCGGATGAAAAGCAGCGTCTGTTTAATAACATCGGCGAGGCTATTGCCGGGGTTCCGCAGCAGATCGTCGAGCGCCAGCTGGCGTTGTTCGACAAGGTCGATCCGGCGTACGGTGCAGGTGTTCGCCATGCACTCGGAAAGTCGGCGCCAGTGTCGGAAACGGCGTTGCCTTGATTTGATTGGCAAGACATGAGAGAAACGAAGGCCCCGCTAACGCGGGGCCTTCGTCTTTTTCAAACCGTGATTTCGTCGCGTGCTTTGGCTTCTTGATACGCGCTGACTTTATTCACAACATGCTCGGCGTCGCGCGCAACGCCGGAAAAGCGTCCTGAGCCCCAGGTATGCAACCATGGCAGGCCGACAAAATAGATGCCATCGACGGGCGTCACGCCGCGCGTGTGCGCAGGGTAGCCACGGCCGTTGAAGATAGGTGCGTCGAGCCAGCTGAAGTCGGGCGTAAAGCCGATACACCACACAATCGAACCTATGCCGCTCGCCTCCAGATCCAGCGAAGTGCGTTCCCCGGCGGGCGCCCACACAGGTTCGTAGCGCGATCCCGGCGGCGCATCAATGCCGTTCTTCTCGATGAACGCATCGATGCCCGCGTTGATGCCGTTGAACGTCTTGTCGGCGCTATCCAGATTTTCGATGAGGTTCGGCGCGAAATGCAGCATGCCATCGCGCAGGTCCTGAAGCCGTCCATACAACTCCATGCCTTCGGCGGCGAACTTGCGCAGATCGATATCGCGTCCGCCATCGCGCCCGGTCACATAGTGATTGGTGTTGTCGCGCACGCCTTCACGCAACGGATGCTGCTCGACGGGCATGTCGTAATACTTCATGTCGGCAAGCCAGTCGACCACGTCGCGGCCTCGGTAGAAACGCGCGCAACGCGGCGCTTCGCCCACCGCGAGAATGACCTTTCGTCCTGCAAGATGCAGGTCCTCGGCGATTTGCGCGCCCGATTGCCCCGACCCGACCACGAGCACCGCGCCTTCGGGCAACGCTTCCGGATTCCGATATTCCGACGACTGTATTTGGGCGATGGAACGCGGCAGGCGCTCGGCCATGCGCGGCACGATCGGCGTGTGATAGCCGCCCGATGCAATCACGATCTGGTCCGCTGTGAACGCTCCCTGAGTGGTCGAGACGCTGAACCCGCTTTCGACGTTCCGCACGACGCGCTGGACCTCCGCATGTTCGATTACAGGCGCATCGACGGTCTTGATGAAGCCGTCCAGGTACGCAATGATTTCGTCCTTTCTCATGAATCCGTGAGGATCGTCACCCGCGTATGGATAGCCCGGCAGCGCGCATTGCCAGTTCGGCGTCACGAGGCAGAACGCATCCCATCGCTGGGATCGCCATGTATGCGTGACTGTGTTCTTCTCCAGCACGAGATGATCGATACCTGCTTGCTTGAGGTAGTAGCTCGCGGACAAACCTGCCTGTCCTCCGCCCACTACGATCACGCTGTAATGCGTCGTGTCCGCTGAAACGTGCGACATGATGCGTCCTCACTGAAAGATGGCAACGCTCAGACGAGCGCGATGACCCTGACCCGGGCGTCGGGCTCGTCCATGAAACGTTCGGCATCGACTTCGATTTTCGCGAGCTGATCCATCGCGGCCGAGCACGCAAAGCCGTATTTCTCGCGCACGCGTTCGGATGCGATGTTCAATGCTTCGCGGGCGCGCGAAACGAAGTCGTCGACGGGATAGGTCTCGCCCGGCGTGAAAAAATCGCTGACGACTTGCGATGGTGAATAGCAATTGTCTTCGCGGTTATCGGGCCACTGGATTCGGAAGTGCATGACCGGCATGGCGGGTTCCTGGAATGTTTTGAGCGTGCGGCTTGAGAGTAAGCTGCTGTAAATGTCGAGGTGTCTTTTCGCCGATGCCCGCCAGCTCATTTGTGCGAGCAACGCGGGCACGGCGTTGTTGAAATCGGTTATGTGACGGCCGCTGATGACTTGTTCTAGCGCATCGGCAATCGATTCGCTGTCGGTTGGCGTCGCCCAGCAACATGTAGCGTCATCGAGATACTCGGTGAACGGCGCAATGTTCGACGCCACCACCGGCGTACCGCTCGCAAGCGCTTCGAGTACGACAAGTCCGAAGCCTTCACGCAGCGATACCATGGCGAGGACATCGGCACGGCGAAAAAGTGCGGGCATGCTGGCGTCATCGATTGGTCCGGTGACGGTTACTGCATCCGTCAGGTTCAGGGCGGCAACGCGTTGCATGAAGGCATGCGCGTACGCGTTGTGATCGAGCAGGCTTGCACCTCCCGCAATCACGAGGCGTGCCTGTGGGTGGCGTTGGAACAATTGGGCGAATGCTTCAAGCAAAGCGACGGTGTTCTTGCGCGCTTCAATGCCGCCGACCGCCAGCACAACCGGTGATCCGTCAATGCATAGAGCTCCATCTTGAAGCGTTCGATGTGTCGAATAGCGCATCAGGTCGACACCGTTAGTCACCGTGATCGCATTTACTCCGTGTGTCTCGCGCATCGCGCGACTCCACATATCGCTAACGCATAGCACTCGATCCGCGTCACGCCACGCACGCATTTGCCAGGCGGCGAGACGGGGGTTGTCGAAGTGATCCAGATGGTGAACCGTGCGAACGAAGCGGGTTATTTCGCCTTCTTCCTTCAGTTCCGCCAGCGCGTTTCCGCTAATGCCGTCCTGTGCATGGAGCACGTCGAAACTGCCTGGATCGCAGGCTTTCAAACTTGCCTTCAAGGCGCGAATGCGTGCCTCCACCATCGCCACCGTGTGCTGTTGCGTGCCTTCGATGGTCGCAAGGATCACGCGGCACGGAGGCTCGCGAAAGAGCGATTCGCCGGGAGCAGCGGGCGCGAAGATCGTGACGTCGTGACCTTCGTCCACCAATGCAGCGGCAAGTTCGAGCGCATGCACCACGCCGCCGCGCGGATTGACCGAGTGCGTGGTGAGGGCGATGCGCATCAGGTTACGCTCCCTGATGTTATGAACGCGTCGATTCCGAAGTTCCAAAGTTCACCGTGGTTGTCGCCATCTTGAAGGCTGACCTTGCGCGAACCATCGACGGTGCCAATTACATCGCAAGCAAGACCGCGTTCAAGGAACAGTTGCCTGACCTGTTCCACGTTCTCTTCACGCACGGACATCACGAAGCCGAAGCTGGGAAACGCAGTGAGCCATCGCAAACGGTCAACGTCAGGCGGCGATGGCAAACGTGAAAGGTCGATATTTGCGCCCGCCCGCGAGCATTCGAGCAGCATCAACGCAGTACCCAGGGCGCCAGCCATGCTGATGTCTTTGGCTGCAGTGCAAAGACCGGTTTCGGCGAGCATCGGCAGGAGCTCGAGATCAGCGCGCAAGCGTTCAGCGGGCGCACCCACCGAAGCATTCCAGAACGGATAAGGATTTTCGAAGCGCCCACGCAGATCGACGGCCATCATCAAACGATCGCCCGGCCTTGCATCGAAGCTGGACAACAATTTTTTCGCGCGTCCAATAATCGATACCGCCAGTTGTGCCTGATCGCTGCGCGTGTTGCTGTGGCCGCCGACAATCGGTACGTCATACGCCGACGATGCTGCTGCCATGCCCGCCAACACCTCTTCAGCGCGCTGTAAGCCGTCGCTCCAGAGTGCATCGACTACGGCGACGGGGCGGCCGCCCATCGCATAGATGTCGCTGACGTTGACCATCACGCTGCTGTAGCCCGCAAACCACGGCATGTCGCGTACGAAGTCGCTGACCATGCCTTCGATGGCGAACAACAGGTAACCGTCGCCATCAGGGATGGCTGCGCAGTCATCGCCGTTGGCGACGTTTTCAGCCGAGGCGGGCGCATGTCGCGCGAGCGAAGACATCACGCCTGCAATGTCCGTCTTATGGCGGAAGCCGCGCGTTTCCTTCAACGCGGCGATGAGGTCGGCCACGTTCATGCCGCGCTCCGCGCCGACGAATATTGCGTCACGAAGCCGCTATGCGGCGTGGCGCATGGCGGATAAAAATCAAGGTCGGCCCGCATCAGATGATGCGGCCTTCCATGCATGAGTTCCTCCGACAACGTGGTCCAGTGCAGCGCATGAAACAAGGGGGCATTCTGGCTTTGCACATGTGCGAGAAATTCCTTGCAGCCAAGCGCGTGTGCACTGCTTACAGCAAGTCTGATCAGCGTTGCGCCAATTTTCCCGTGACGCCGGAACGCCGCATGAACTGCGAGCCTTGAACCCGTCCACACGCCCGGTTCGTCCTCGTGAATGCGCACGGTGCCGACCACCTGCTCGTGCATTCCACCAATGCAACTCACCGCCACCAGCAGTTGCGCGCGGTCATCGATTTCATCGCGGTCATCGCCGACGAAGATTCCCTGTTCGATGCAGAACACCGCGCGCCGCAGCTTGTACGCTTCGTCCGCTTCCCACGGCAGCGTGGTCCACTTGATCGTGTAGCTTGCAGGCGTATAGAGGCGGGCGAGGTCTTCGGTATCGGCGAGCATGGTTCAGACCTCGTAGGAAGACAGTGACGAACACGCGCCGCATTTGCCGCATCCCGCCTTGATATCGCCGGAACGCATCCCACCTGCGGAGACCATTGCACCGAGCGGTTGCAGCACGGACTTCATGAATTCGGGCGAGGGCGCCGGATGATCTTCAAGCGGCGTGCCGCTGATCGGCACGAACGGGACCACGAACGGATAGACGCCGATGTCCACGAGTTCACGCGAGATCGAAAGAATCGCTTCAGCCGTATCTCCCAGTCCCGCGAGAATGTAGGTGCTGACCTGTCCGCGTCCGAACACGGCGACGGCCGCCTTGAACGACTCCATGTATCGCGAGATCGGCACGCTCGCCTTGCCGGGCATGATCTGTTCGCGCAGCGCGGGCGTCACCACTTCGAGATGCATCCCCAACGTATCGATACCGCTTGCACGCATGCGCTCGAACCACTTGTCGTCGTCGGGTGGTTCGCATTGCGCTTGTATGGGCAGGTCGACGGCTGCCTTGATTGCGAATGCACTCTCGCACAAGATCTGCGCGCCGCGGTCTTTTGTCGGCGGCGTACCTGTGGTGAGGACCATGTGCTTGACGCCATCGAGCAGGACCGCCGCGCGCGCGACTTCCGCTAGTTGCTCGGGCGTCTTGCGCGCGATCGTCCGGCCTGCCGCAAGCGACTGACCGATCGCGCAGAACTTGCAGGTCTTCTTGCGGCTCTCGTATCGAATGCAGGTTTGCAGCACTGTCGTCGCGAGCACGTCGGACCCGTGTAACGTCGCAATGTGCGAGTACGGTACGCCGTCGAAGGTTTGCATCGCGTAAAAGCGTGGCGCCTTCGGGAAGCTGATATTTGCTATCGGGATCGAGCCACGCAGCAACGCGCTGCTGCCGCTCGCATCGGGAGCGGACGCCACGAACGGCGAATTCCACGCCGTGTTCGTGTGCACCGGAACCATGATGGTCACGCCGTCGATGGTCACCGCTTTATGATCCGACGGTCCTGCGCCGCCACGGCGGCTCGCCACGCTCACGCCCGCGCCGGGATCCGCGAGACGCAAGCCCGTCGATTGCAGTTCAGTCATCAATTGCCGGCTCGTGGCCGACATTGTCTCGCTCGCGTTCGCGTTCAAGATGCTTTTCCCCGGTTGAAGGTGAGAAGGGGTTCATGGGCGCCGACGTGACTGCGGGGCGGTCGTTGATCGCAAGGCTCAACAGTTCCGGCCGTGCGTAGTGGCCAACTGAATCCATCATGCGTTTGCGTTTGGTGATCAAGGACATGTCGAGGTCCGCGATCACCAGACCTTCTCCTTCGCGCAACGGCGGCGCGAGGTGCTGGCCTTCCGGCGAGATGATCGCGGTGTTGCAGCCGCCACGAAGCGCCTTCTGCAAGCCGGGCTCCTTCGTGATGGATTCGATCTGTGATTCGGTCAGCCATCCCGTGGAATTGACCACGAAACAGCCGGATTCCAGCGCGTGATGCCGGATCGTCACCTCGATCTGTTCGCCGAAGATGGGACCCACGAGCGAGCCGGGAAACTGGCTGCAATGGATCTCTTCGTGTTGCGTCATCAGCGCGTATCGGGCGAGCGGGTTGTAATGCTCCCAGCAAGCCAGCGCGCCCACTTTTCCGATGCTCGTTTGCGCCACTTTCAACCCCGACGCATCGCCCATGCCCCAGATCATTCGCTCATGAAACGTCGGCGTGATCTTGCGGCGCTTGAGAAGCAGCTCACCGGTGGTATCGAAGATGAGTTGTGCGTTGTACAAACTGCCGTGATCACGTTCGTTCACGCCGAGGACGACGACCATGCCGTGACGGCGCGCCCGTTCCGAAACCGCATCCGTCACCGGGCCGGGCACGACGACGGCTTCATCGTAGAGGCGCATGTGTTCTGCACCCGATGCAACCGGCGCCCGTACAAACGAAAAGTACGGGTAGTAGGGCAGGAAGGTCTCGGGAAACACGATTAGCTGCACGCCTTGGCGCGCGGCGTCGTCGATTGTCGCGAGGACCTTGTCGAGCGTTCCACCGGGCCGTTCGAGGTCCGGCGAAATCTGGACCGCGGCGGCACGGACGATTCTCTTGTCGGGCATGGTCATTCCGTGGTCGATGGAGTCGGCGTGCTCAGACGGTCCACGTGTTGATGATCAACGCGCCGTCTTTCCGATGCAGCAACTGGATATCAAGCACGTCGAGCGGGCTGATCGGCTTGATGCCCTCGATCAGCGACGCTTCGCCCTGTCCATAAAGCGCCTGCAATGCAAAGCGGCATGCGTAGACCTTGCCGCCTTCTTCCATGAACTTCTGGATCTGCTTGTTGAAGTTCAGGTGACCAGGGAATGCTTCGTCGCCGAGCGTGGGGAAACCGCGTTGCAGTCCGAGCGTCACGCCGGGACCGTAGAGCAGCACCGACGTCTCGAAGCCTTTGCGCAACAGCCGCGTGGCCTGCAGCAGGTTCACGAAGCCGATCGAGCCTTCGAACGCGACCGTATGAAACGTCACCAGCGCCTTCTCGCCCGGGGCGGCCTTGACGTCCTCAAAGACCTTCTCTTCATAGTCGACAAGATAATCGCCTTTCTTGTGCATCGGGATATTGACGGCAGGCATTCTAATCTCCATTAAATAGACGATTTAATACATCGATAATCCTGGGCATCCGGTTTTTTAATGGGATGCCGACATGCTGCTTGCAAACTCAATAATGCAACCGTCGTGCCATTGAATCGCTGCGTCAATGCGATCAACACCCGATCATTCAAACGATCAGCACTTGAGACGCTCGTAAATTTTTTTCGAACAGACCGTCAAAGCCTTGTCCAGTCTGAATTTGGCGTTGAGCCGGCATCGGGGACGCACCAACTGTGCGTGGTTTTGTTGGTGCAACGGCTCGTTGCTGGTGCAATAAACACTCAATACGTGCATTAATAGACGGCTGAAGCAATCTCCATACGATCATTCGATGCGATCAATTTGTTTTATTCGAAGATATCGTGCTATCGTTTTTTAACGCGTTTTAATCAGAGATCGTTCATGACCAGTCTTACTCATCACTGGATCAGAAAACTTACGGAAAGCCGCAAGCCGGCATATTTGCTGATTCCGGAGTTAATCGAAGAAGATCTGGCGAGCGGACGCTTGCGTCCGCGAGACCGGCTGCCCGGTTTGCGCGATCTCGCCGATGAACTCCAGCTCAACTACACGACCGTTGCGCGCGCCTATGCCGAAGCGCGCAAACGAGGTCTGCTCGACTCGCGCGCGGGCAGCGGAACGTTCGTGCGCGGCCGGACCGCGACGTTGCCGTTATCGGGCGGCAGCAGTGTCGAGATGACCATGAACATGCCGCCCGAACCTGCCGAGCTGGCCGCACGATTGCGCGACTCAGCGGCGCGGCTGTTCGCGGCAACCGATCCTTATCGCTTGTTGCGGTATCAGGATTTTGGCGGGACGCCCGACGATCGCGCAGCCGGAACAAAGTGGCTCAAGCGCCGTTTCCACGATTGCGACGAAGACAAGGTGCTCGTATGTCCGGGCATTCATAGCGCGCTCGTGGCGCTGGTGTCGCAGCTCGCGCGGCCGGGTGGCACCATCTGCCTCGATACGTTGGCGTATCCCGGCATCAAGGCGATCGCTGCACAACTCGGCGTGCGGTTGCAGGCGCTCGCACGCGACGACGATGGTCCGCTCGCGCATGCGTTCGAAGCGCTCTGCAAAAGCGACAAACCGAGCGCGTTCTATTGCAACCCGACCATTCAGAATCCGAGCACGGTCACGCTTTCGTCGAAGCGCCGCGAGGCGCTGGCGGACGTTGCATTGAGATACAGCGTGCCGATCATCGAAGACGATGCATACGGCATGCTGCCCGTGAACGCGCCCGACGCGATGGTTTCGTTCGCGCCGGATCTGACCTACTACGTGACGGGTTTTTCGAAGAGCTTCGGCGCAGGGCTTCGGGTTGCATACATTCGCGCGCCTTCCGCACGGCGGGCACAACACCTTGCCGGTGCATTGCGCGCTACAACGGTAATGGCAAGTCCATTCACCATGTTGCTCGCGACCCAATGGGTCGAGGACGGCACCGCCGCTCTGATGCTCGATGCCATTCGGACCGAGTCCGCTGCACGGCAGGCAATTGCAGCGCGTGTGTTATCGAAGTGGACGTTCGATGCCGATCCCGCCGGCTTTCATTTCTGGATGCCGATCGATCCCGTATGCGGATGGCAAGCGTCCGAGCTTGCCTTGCAGTTGCGTTCGCAGGGTATAGGAGCGGTATCGGCGACGGCGTTCGCGACCGATGGCAATCCGCCCGAAGCCATCCGCGTTTGTCTTGGCGGACCGAAAAATCTGGAAGAATGCGAAGACGCGCTGAGGTTGATCGCGGATACGGTCGAACATCCACATCACCTGCATTTGCCCGTCATGTGATGTTGCGCGAAGCGTGTCAAGCAGACGTAACGCCCGCTTGTTACGATGCAGCCTTTCGTCCCGACAGTTCGCCCCATGTGGAACCTCTCGTTCTTTCGCTTGACGATGGCCGCGCTTGCGGCTGTGTTCCTGACAACGGCGTGCGCCGGCAATCCCAATGCGTTATGGCAGATCGTTCACAACTCGTGCGAACCGGCCGCGCGTGGAGCGGACGTGCCGCAAAAATGTATCGATGTCGATGCCGCTCAAGGCTATGCGGTGCTCAAGGATCTCAACGGTATCGCCCAGTATTTGCTGATCCCGACAAAACGCATTGGCGGGATCGAAAGTCCTGAGCTGCTAGCGGCGGATTCACCGAACTACTGGCGTGCCGCGTGGGAAGCCCGGCGTTTCGTGAACGCGAAACTCGGCGAGGAATTGCCTCGTGACGAAGTTTCGCTCGCGATCAATTCGACCAGGGGGCGTTCGCAGAATCAGTTGCATATCCATATCGATTGCCTCGCGCCCGATGTCGTGAACGCATTGCGCGAACAAGCGCCGAAGATCGGCACGCAATGGACTGCGTTCCCGACGCGGCTGCGCGGACATGTGTACAGGATCATGCGTATCGATGACCCAACGCTCGATTCCGTCGATCCGTTCAAGTTGCTCGCGGTGGATGTAGAAAAGGAGGGCGAAAGCATGGCGGACCAGACGCTGCTGCTGACCGGCACGACCACGCCCGATGGCAGGCCCGCGTTTTTCCTGCTCAACGATCATGTGCGTTTCACGCAAGGCGACTTTGCATCGTCCGAAGAGTTGCAGGACCACAGTTGCGCGATTGCACGCAAACGCTAGCCGCGCGCTGCGCTTCGTTGCACTATGTCGGTTCGACTAACCAGAACGGCAGGGCAGCAGCATGACCACGATGAGAACCATCGGCATGATTGGCGGTATGAGTTGGGAATCGACGGCCGAGTATTATCGATTGATCAATCAGGATGTCCGCACGCGGCTTGGCGGACTGAACTCGGCGCAAGTGTTATTGCATAGCGTGAATTTCGCGCCCATCGAGCGCCTGCAACGCGACGGGCAATGGAACATCGCCGGCATCCGGCTCAGCGAGGCCGCGCGTCATCTGGAAGCGGGCGGTGCACATTGCATCGTGCTTTGCACGAACACCATGCACCTCGTCGCGCCGCAGATCGCCGCTTCGGTGTCGGTGCCGTTTTTGCATATCGTGGACCCAACGGGCATCGAGGCGAAGAGGGGCGGGATCCGAAAAGTCGGGTTCATCGGCACGGCGTTTTCAATGCGCGAAAGTTTCTTCCGCGACCGGCTGGAAGAACGGCACGGGATTTCCACCATTGTTCCTGAAGCTGCCGAGCAGGCGGTCATTCACGACATCATCTATCGCGAGTTATGCCTGGGCGTTGTGAAGGAGGAATCTCGCAATTTGTATCGCGATGTCATTCACGGATTGGCTGCGCGCGGCGCTGAAGCAATCGTACTGGGATGCACGGAAATCATGCTGCTGGTGAAAGCAGAAGACAGCCCCGTGCCTCTGCTCGATACCACTACGCTGCACGCTCGCGCTGCCGTGGACTTTTCGCTGGCGCAATCCTGAATTCAGTGCTCGCGCCTGTGCGTGAACATTCGCGGGCGCACGGCCTCGATCACGGCTTCGGGCAAGACCTGATGCAATGTACGCACGGTGAAATCGAGGTCTTCCATCGCTACGTCGAATACGAGCCGGAGGTCGTCGTGATCGCGCGATGCCTGGCTGACGTACACGCCCAGCGGTGAATGAAACAGGCGGCGAATGCGTTCTCGCGCTGCTTCATCCTGCTTGCTGCGAAGCACGGCCGACAGATGAACGCGTGAAACACACGGCGACGCAACGCTTTCCCGCTCCGCCGATTTTCCGCTGGTTGCCGAGCCGACGATTCTTTCGAGTACAAGGTTCATGATGCTGCAAGCTCCTCTGTTCGGGATGACTTGCAGCGTATCTTTTTGCACGTAAACGGCGCGTTAAAATTTTCGACGCCGCCATATAAATCGCTTAGGTTGTTTGTTCAGTCGATGCCGTGAAAGACGGCATCGTCCGGACCAATGTAGGCAGGCGCCTTCCACGCGGCGTCGCGCATGGAATGCTGGACTTGCCGCTCCACGCCCAGCAGCACCGCGAAAATCGCCATGCGCACGGGGATGCCGTTATCTGTTTGCCGGAAAATGGCGAGCCTGGGATCGTGGTTGAGGTCGGTGCTCAGGTCGTTGGCGCCGGGGCGGCCGTCACGTGGCAGCGGATGCATGATCAACGTGTCGGGACCACACACGCTCTCGACCAGCGCCTGGTTGATCTGAAAGTCCGGCGTATAACCTTCGATGGACTCATCGGCGAAACGCTCTTTTTGAATGCGGGTTGCGTACACCACGTCCGCGCCTTTCAAGCCGGCGTGCAGGTCGCTGGTCTGCTCGACGACATGGTCGCCGCGCGTGATCTGATCGAGGATGGACGCAGGCATTTCAAGCGATGCCGGCGAGATCAACGTGAATTTCAGCCCGCGATACAGCGCCAGCAACTTCGCCAGCGAATGGACCGTGCGACCGTACTTGAGGTCGCCGACCATTGCGATATGCGAGCCATCGACAATCTTGCCCACCCGTGAAAATTCGCGCTGGACGGTATAGAGGTCGAGCAGCGCCTGACTCGGATGCTCGCCGGGGCCGTCGCCCGCGTTGATCACCGGAACGTTGGTGGCGCGAGCGAATTCTGCAACCGATCCTTTCTCGGGATGGCGTACGACGAGCGCGTCCGCATAACCGCTGATCACGCGGCTGGTGTCGTAGATGGACTCGCCTTTTGCCATGGAAGAAAACGTGAAGCCGGTCGTGTCGCAAACCGAACCGCCCAGCCGGCAGAACGCCGCGCCGAAACTCACGCGCGTTCGGGTGCTGGCTTCGAAGAAAAGGTTGGCAAGTACCGCACCTTCCAGGACGCGCGTGATTTTTTGGCGGCGCGAGATGGGTTGCATGGTGTCCGCTACCTGGAATAACGCTTCAACCGAGTCACGCGAAAACTGATCGACTGAAAGCAGGTGCGGGCGGCCTTCATGCAATATGGAAGGCGACTGTACGCGTTGCGTATATTCGTCGCCGGCGGGCGTCCGTTCCAGGATCTCCATCACATAGCGGCTCGCAATCTCGGGCATTGCACGGGATTCCGCGGATTCATCGGGAAGGAGCCAGGTGTCGAGCGCGCGTCGCGCTACGCCAATCCTGTTCGCGAACGCATCACGCGTCATGTTCAGCCGTCGCATGGCATCGCGAAGAAGGGTTTGCTGTTGGAGATGCATGTCGGACGCTCCAGAGATAATGTACGCGCTGCGTATATTAAATCACTCGCCGAAAAGGTGCAATACGACCTCGCGTCTATGCGAAATGCTGCGGTGTTCGAATATGTAGATGCCTTGCCAGGTGCCGAGGACCATGCGGCCGCCGCTGACGGGAATTGAAAGCTGGACTTGGGTCAGCGCGGTGCGCAGATGTGCGGGCATGTCGTCGGGACCTTCCGCGTCGTGGACATAGCGACCCGGCGCTTCCGGCGCAATCGTCTCGAAGAATTGTTCGAGATCAGTGCGAACGTCGGGATCGGCATTTTCCTGTATCAGCAATGACGCCGACGTATGCCGGAGAAACACGGTAAGCAGCCCGGTTTGGATGCCTTGCTGGTCGATCCAGCCGCGGATGTCGCGGGTGATTTCGTGCAGACCGCGCGTGCGCGTGGTCACGCTCAAATGATGGAGCGCCTGTTTCATGCCGATGTCTCCAGAGGAAAGTGGGCGACGGGAGAAAGTCGTCGCGCTAGCCTCCGGAGTTTAGCGGCTCGTGCAAAGTAGCACAGGCGGGGCTGCTCATGCTTAATGACCGAAGTAGATCGATTGCGTTACTTGACTCGGTGCAAAGTCTGCGCGCGAGCCCGATGCCGCCATGCTGCCAGTATTCGATCCATACGACGTTGCCGCGACGCCTTGTTGAGCCCAAACCTTTTGTTCGGCGGCCTGGATGTCCTGCGGGTAATTGACGTCTTCACCGCCCGGGCTATAGCCGGCCTTTTCAAGCTGGACGAGTTCCGCTTTGACCTGAGCGCGTGTCACGGGACCGTTGCTTTGAGCAAACGCGAAAGCCGGTGCTGCCAATGCCGACGAAAGAACCAATGCAGAGATAAGGAATTTTTTCATGATGACCTCAATAAAGTTAGTGATCCGATGTATTTAGCCAGTTGCTACGGTTGTTGCTCGTACTGCGTTCAAGGATTCAGTAGCGAAATGCGCTTCTTTAGTTTGCTTCGCTGGTGCTCGCCGGCGTCGTGGTGTTCGCTACTGCATTGTTCGCCTGCTCTTCTGCAAGACGCGTTTGTTGTTCTTCAAGTTGATGCGCGAAGATCGGATTGACGTCGGGGTAAGAGGTATCCGTCACGAAATCGCGGCCATCTTTCTGCGCTTGAACCAGTTCCTGATAGACCTCTGCGCGAGTCTTTGTTTGTGCAAATGCATTCGCTGAAGCGATCGTCGCAATGGCGACGACGGCAATGGCTAGAACTTTCATTTTGCTTCTCCTGAAAAGTTGTGTTTTGTTGCTGTGTGCAATGGAGAGAACCCGGGAAAGGGCAGGGATATTCCCCGGAAAGCCGATTATTTTTTCAGCGAAGAAAATTTGGATCTGAATGGAATAAGCCGTTATGGATTGTGTTTACGCGCTCAGGGACGCTTTCATTTTCCGCCCGGCGGGTATTTCGGTGCGACGCTTTAAACAATGTGCAGACGGAATAAACTGCCCATAACCGTGTTTGCCCCTATACCGACGGCAATTTTTCAATCGATCATGTCCATAGCAAAACCACCTTCGGAATTCCGGCTCTCCGAGTCTGATGTCCAGGCTTACGCCGACGGCATGCTCGATCCGAAACGCACCGCCAGCGTCCAAAGCTATTTGAAAGACCGGCCGGATGAGGCGCAGCGCGTGGCGTTCTACGGGCGCATCAACCAGCAGATGCAAAACGCTTTTCATGACCCCGCCGACGAAGCGCCCTCACCCAGATTGGCTCCGCGTGTGCCGAAACGGCGAATCATGAATGGTTTGATCGCCACCGCAGCCGCGCTGGCGCTCGTCGCAGGCGGGCTTTTCGCATTCGACATCTCCGATTCCACGCTCGATAATGCGTCGATGATGGCGCTCGAACAGGCGGTCGCGGCGCAGGACAGGGCGACCGGTGCGAGTGCTTATGTAAGCTCGACGAAGGCTTTGGCGGATGCGCCGAACCTGTACGTCGTGGGATTTCATCCGGTGGCGCGCCGTGAAATGTCGTTGGGGCCGTTTACATCGGCGACTGAATATGTGTATCGGAACGCGATGGGTGAGGCGGCGGTGCTGCTCGTCGCTCCGGGGATCATGACGAAGCCGCAGCCGCAATGGAAAGCAAATCGGGTAGGCGAAACGCGTTTGCTGGCGTGGACTTCGGGCGGTAAGCGCTATGTGCTTGCGGGTCGAGCGAACACTCGCGGACTGATGCGCGCCGCGGACCTGATGACGGGCAATTGAACCTTGTGTTTGAAATAAAAACCGCCGGGTGTCGGGAATAACCTGCGAACCACGGTGTTAGCCCATCATTCGCAGCGGCGTTTTCAGGTTCAGCGCCTGCACAAGCTTACAAAATGAGGGAAGGCCGATGGGCGTCCGTGACGAGTTGATGGAACATGTGCCGCGATTACGCCGCTATGCGCGAGCGCTGATCAACAATCGCGATCTCGCGGACGATCTGGTCCAGGACACGCTTGAACGCGCGCTCCGGCATACGGAAAAATTCCAGACCGGCACGGATATGCGCGCGTGGCTTTTCACGATCATGCACAACGTCTTCGCCAATCAGGCACGTCGGGCAGGCGTAAAAGCGGTACACATTTCCGTCGATGACGAGAACATCTCCGAACGTGAATTCTCGGTCGCCGGTACGCAAACACAGTCGCTCGAAGTGCGCGATCTCGACTTTGCGTTGCAGCGCTTACCGCTCGACCAGCGTCAGGTCGTGCTGCTCGTCGGACTCGAAGAAATGAGCTATGCGGATGTCGCGCAAGCGCTGGAAATTCCGATCGGGACCGTCATGTCGCGGTTATCGCGCGGACGTGAGAGGTTGCGCGCGCTGATGGCAGGCGCCCAACCCGGCGCTAAATTACAGGTGGTGCGATGAGCGAACAACAAACACCCATTACCGAAGACGAGATCCACGCGTATGTGGACGGGTCGCTGGCGGAACATCGTCGCGAAGAGATCGATCGGTTGCTGGAACACGACGAAGGTCTCGCGACCAAGATCAGCGATTATTTCTCGCTGAACAGCATGTTCCACGATCGCTACGACCGCGTGTTGAGCGAGCCCGTGCCGCAACGTCTGTTGCCGCCTGAGCGCCGTCGCTGGCGCGATGCCGCCAACTGGCCGCAGTTCGCCGGCATGGCCGCGGCGCTTGTCATAGGCGTGGGCATTGGCGTAGGCGGGATGATGAGCAACGTCGGCGGCCACGCGCTGATGCCCGGCAGCGGCGGCGACGGACACGTGCAACGTGCGAGCTTTACGCCTGGCGAATCATTCGCTCGCCAGTCCGCCGTGGCGCATGTCATGTACGCGCCCGAAGTGATGCGGCCGGTTGAAGTAGGCGCGGATCGCGAGCAGGAACTGGTGACGTGGGTATCGAAGCGGCTTGGTACGGACGTTCGTCCGCCAATTCTTACGCGCGTCGGCTTCGAGCTGATGGGCGGCCGTCTGCTGCCCGGCGACGATGGTCCGGTCGCGCAGTTCATGTATCACGACGCAAAGGGCGAACGCATCACGTTGTGCATCTCGCATAGAAAGATCAGCTCGGATACCACCGCGTTCAAGCTGTATCAGGATGGTTCGGTGAACGTGTTCTACTGGATCGACGGTGATTTCGGTTACGCGGTTTCTGGAGCAATTGATCGCAAGGTATTGCTCGAACTGTCCCACGACGTGTACTCGCAATTGACGCAAATGGGCGACGTCAAACCGCAGACATCCACGCAATAAAAAATCTGCCATATGGCGCCGACGTAATAAGCCGGCGCCATAGTCGAACGCAAGAGCAACCCTGATTAATCAGGATATCGAATTAAAAAGACCATGAATAAAAATCCTCTATCTCCGGATCGGTATCGCTCGCGGCAACCGGTTCCGTTATTCCGGCTTGCGGTCATAGGGGCAGTCGTAGCTGCAATGGGTGGCGCTTTTGTCTATGCGTCCGGCTTTGCCGCGCCTCAACGCCTGACGCCGCAACGCATAGTCAATACGTTCGAAGCGAACGCGGGCGTTCATCCGGGATTTCGCCGCAATCATGCAAAGGGCGTATGCGTGCAGGGGTATTTCGAGGGTAACGGACAGGCCTCCGATATTTCTAGCGCGAGCGTCTTCAAGACAGTCCGTACCCCGGTTGTCGGCCGCTTTGCGATTCCCGGCAGCACTCCGTCAGCGGCTGATGCGAGCGTGCCGGTGCGCAGTCTCGCGCTGGATTTCAGGTTGCCAGACGGTCAGCAATGGCGCACCGGCATGAACAACACGCCGGTGTTTGTCGTCAATACGCCGCAGGCTTTTTTTGCACAACTGGTCGCGTCGCAACCAGACCCCGCGACCGGCAAGCCCGATCCCGCAAAGCTCAAGACCTTCTTCGCCGCGCATCCGGAGACCCAGCCGTTTCTTGCGTGGATTAAGGATCATCCCGCGTCATCGAGCTTCGGAAACGCCGCGTACTACGGTATCAACGCGTTTCGCGCTGTCGATGCAAACGGCAAGACACATTTCATCCGTTGGTCCGTGGTGCCCGAGACGCCATACGCACCCGTGACCGCCGAGCAAAAGGGCACGCATGATTTCCTCGATACCGAGTTGCGCGATCGCCTCGCAAATGGTCCGCTGCGCTGGCATCTCGTACTGACCGTCGCCAAGCCGGGTGACGTGACCAACGACGCGACCCAGGCGTGGCCCGACGACCGGCCGCATATAGATGCGGGCACGCTGGTTATCGAGCGCGAAACGCCACAGGCCGATGGCGATTGCCGCGATATCAACTACGATCCGACCATTCTTCCTGCCGGCCTCAAGCCGTCCGACGATCCGCTGCTGGCCGCCCGCTCTTCGGCTTATGCCGTCTCTTATAATCGCCGCACGCATGAAGAAGCGCATGGGTCGGCATCCGCTCAGGCATCGACACGGAATATTCAATGAGCGTCGCACATAAACATTTCAGCCCCGCCGCCCGGTTTCTTCACTGGCTGATGGCGCCGCTCGTCATAGCGATGTTGTTCATCGGCGTGGGGATGGTGGCCACATTGTCGTCATGGCACCAGACGTTGCTTGCGATTCACAAGCCGCTTGGCATCGTAATTCTCGTACTGGTGATCGTGCGGTTGATCGTTCGATTAACGCGTCGCACGCCGCCTTTGCCCGATGACATGCCGCACTGGCAGCAATACATCGCCCATCTTTCGCACTGGGTTTTCTACGCGTTGCTCTTCGCGATGCCTCTGGTCGGCTGGTCGATGCTTTCGGCCGGAGGGTTTCCTATCCACCTGTTCGGATCGGTTTATCTGCCGCCGATCGCACCGCAAGGCGTGCGCCTCTACGCATTCTTGCGTTCAGCGCATACGGTCCTTGCCTTGCTGCTGTTCGCGACTTTTCTCGCGCATCTCGGCGCGGCCATGTTCCATGGCCTGATCAAACGCGACGGCGTGTTTTCGAGCATGGCGAGAGGCCGCGACTGAACGCGGCATCGTAGAAAAGGTTAAGCCGCTTGCTCAATCGGCGTGACTTCGAGCTCGAGTTTCTGCGCGCCGCGCAGCACGGTGACGTTCACGACCCGGTCGATCCGCGTTACATCCAGCGTCCGCTGCAAGCTGTCGACGCTGTCCACAGGCAATGCGTCGATAGCAACGATCCGGTCGCCGGTGCGTAGTCCGCCGATTGCTGCGGGACTCGTTTTCACCACTTCCATAACATGCACGCCGCTCGCCGATGGCAAGCCAAAGTAGCGCTGCACGCGCCGCGAGATGGGCGACGACGTACCCGCCACGCCTATATACGCGCGCCGCACGCGCCCATGCGCGAAAAGCTGCATGATGACCCACTTGGCGGTATCAATAGCCGTGGCGAACGAGATCGCCTGCGCGCCCGCGATGATCGCCGTGTTCACGCCGATCACCTGCCCAGCCGAGTTGATCAGCGGACCGCCTGAGTTGCCGGGGTTCAGCGCTGCATCGGTCTGAATCACGTCGTAGATCATGCGCCCCGAATTGGATCGCAACGAACGCCCGAGCGCAGAGACAACGCCGGTCGTAACCGTCTGCACGAGGCCAAGCGGATTGCCTACCGCGATTGCAATTTGTCCCACGCGAAGCTTTCCCGACTCACCGAGTTCCACGTGCGGCAAAGCTTCGGCCGAGCCGATACGCAGTACGGCGAGGTCGCTGTCGGGATCGTCGCCGACGAGATCGGCGTCGAATGTGCCACCGTCCGCGAGCGTCACGCGGATATGCGTGGCGCCGTGCACGACGTGGCTATTAGTCAGCAGATAACCATCGGGCGTAAAGATAAATCCAGATCCGGTTCCACCTTGCCCGCCGCGCGGATGCGCGCCACGCGGATTACGCCCGTTGGCGCCGCCCGGCACGCGCCGTTCGACTGAAATAAAGGCAACCGCTTGCTGCACTCGCTCGAGCGCGCCGACGACCGTGCGCGAATAGGCGTCGAGCAGTGCTTCGTCACCGAGAGGAGTCGAGAGGGTGGCGGCCTCGGCAGCGCCGCGCGAAAGATCTTCGATGAATTTGGGACGGCTTCCCATGATCGTGCTCCGGATAAATGGAATATGAGATGCGGGATAACGCCGCTGATTTCAAGCGGCGTCCAGACACCCTCGCTTAAGCAATCCGTCAGCATTTTCAATGCAATCGATATCAGGAATGATCGTTTAGTCGCGCGCGCGTGCGTTGCTAACATGATCGACTGGTTTCTTTTCCTGCTCCATTCCCATTTCCATGAAAATCCTTAACCGCCTTGTCGCTGGCTTTGCGATGGCGCTGCTGGCTTCCACTGCCATCAACGCGGTTGCACAGACGCCATCGGGAACCCCGATCAAATTGCGCGTTGGATTTCAGAAATCCTCCACGCTGATTGCGATTCTCAAGGCGCGAGGAACCCTGGAAAAGGCGGTCGAGCCGCTGAACGTGCGCATAGAGTGGAGCGAGTTTGCGAGCGGTTTGCCGCTTACGGAAGCGCTTAATGCGGACGCCGTGGATATTAGTGCCGATGTTGCAGATACGGTTCCGGTCTTTGCTCAAGCCGCAAATGCGAACTTCGTTTATGTCGCGCAGGAAACTCCGTCGCCTTCGGCGCAGGCAGTGATTGTTCATCGCGATGCACCCATTCATTCCCTCGCCGATCTGAAAGGCAAGCGCATCGCTGTTACCAAGGCCGCTGGCGTCCACTATCTCTTGCTGGCCGCGCTCGCCCGCGCGAAATTGACGCCCGCCGACGTCAAGATCAGCTATCTCGCACCCGCCGATGCGCGCGCAGCTTTCGAGCGCAATGACGTGGACGCATGGTTTGCGTGGGACCCTTACGTGGCATCGGTGGAGCTTGATCCGGGCGCACGCGTCCTGATTCGTGGCGACGGCCTCGCGTCCTATCAGCGTTATTACCTGGCATCGGCGCCGTTCGCGCAGAAGTATCCGCAGATCGTCGATATCGTCTTCAAGCAACTGGTTGAAGCAGGTGTCTGGACCAAGGCGCATCCTCAAGACGCGGCGAAGATCCTCGCGCCGGTGTGGGGACTCGACCAGGCGACCGTCGAGCGCGCGAATTCGCGCCGGACGTACGCGGTCCGCGCGGTCGTGGCGAAGAATTTCGGTGAGCAGCAAGCCATATCGGACAGCTTCTATCAGGCGAAGCTCTTGCCCAAGCCCATCGATACCGCCAGCGCTCTAGTATGGGACTTTGCATCGCGTAAAGCTGTCACGGCAAGCACCGCAAGCTCCGCGAATACCGTCGCCGCTGAGGGTGTCGCCAAACAACCTTAGCCAATTACCGATCATCAAACCTGATTTGCCGAACCGCCCGCTGTCGCCGGCGGTTTTGCTTCACATGAACGTGCTTTATTCATCGAACCAGTCCGGGACGCATCCACATGCCTGACCACGAATCGCCTGCTATTCCATCGCGCCGTAGCGCATTGCTCAAACTCGCGGCGATTGGCGCGGGCGCAACCAGCGCCCTGACCGGCGGCGCGGCCTTGCTAAGCAGCCAGCCGGCGCGCGCCGAGGGCTCGGAGAAGGTGTTTCGTATCGGCTATCAGAAGTACGGCAATTTCGTCGTTCTGAAAGCCCGCGGCACGCTCGACAAGCGTCTCGCCGCGCAAGGCGTGACAGTGCAATGGCTTGAATTTCCGGCCGGCCCGCAATTGCTGGAAGGCCTCAATGCAGGCGCTGTGGATGCGGGTACCGTTGGCGAAACGCCGCCGATCTTTGCGCAGGCGGCGGGCGTTGATTTCGTCTACGTAGGCAACGAGCCGCCCGCGCCGCAAGGCGAGGCTATTGTCGTGCAGCAGGCATCGCCAATTCGCTCCGTAGCGGACCTGCGCGGCAAGAAAGTGGCTTTGAACAAGGGTTCGAACGTCCATTACCTTCTTGTTGAAGCGTTGAAGAACGCCAAGCTTTCTTACGGGGATATCCAGCCGGTCTACCTCGCTCCGGCCGACACCCGTGCAGCGTTCGTGCAAGGCAGCGTTGATGCCTGGGTGATCTGGGATCCGTATCTCGCCGCAGTGGAACGTCAGGCAAACGCGTGCGTGATTGCCGATGGTACGAACCTCGTGCGCAATACGCAGTATTACCTCGCAACGCGCAAGTTCGCGACAGCCCAGCCGCTTCTAGTGCGTGCGCTGCTGGAGGAACTGGATCACGTCGATCAATGGGGGCGCGACAACGTACCCGATGTCGCAAAGCTCTTGTCCCCCTTGGTCGGACTCGATGCACCCACGCTCGAACGCGCGCTGAAACGCGCGGCATATGGCGTGCAGCCGATCACGCCGGAGACGATCGCGTATCAACAGCAAATAGCGGACGTTTTTACCGACCTCAAGCTGATTCCCAAGAAGTTGACGGTCGCCGATGCGCGCTGGAACGTCGGCTGAGACGCATAAGCAGAATTGGCGAGAACCTTAGCTCAAATAAATCGTTCATGGGAAAAGTGCGCGTCGATAAGATGATTTATCGGAACGGGCGCTAAAGCTCGACTCAACTTGCAAGGCAGGAGCACGACAATGAATGTTTTCTGGTTCATTCCAACCCACGGCGACAGCCGTTACCTCGGCACCACGCAAGGAGCTCGCGCAGCGGATTACGACTACTTCCGCCAGATCGCGGTCGCTGCCGACACGCTCGGCTATGAAGGCGTCCTGCTGCCGACGGGCCGTTCCTGCGAAGACGCATGGGTTGTCGCTTCGAGCCTGATTCCCGCGACCAAGCGCCTCAAGTTTCTGGTGGCGATCCGCCCGGGCTTGAGTTCTCCGGGGTTGTCGGCACGCATGGCTTCGACGTTCGACCGCTTGTCGAATGGACGTCTGCTGATCAATGTCGTGACGGGTGGCGACCCGGTCGAACTGGCCGGCGATGGTGTGTTCAACGACCACGACACGCGCTATGAAGTCACCGACGAATTCCTGAGCATCTGGCGCGGTCTGCTCGAGTCGTCGCATGAAGGCGGTTCCATCGACTACGAAGGCAAGCATCTCACGTCGAAAGGCGGCAAGGTGCTTTATCCGCCGGTGCAAAAGGCGCATCCGCCGCTGTGGTTCGGCGGTTCATCGCCCGCTGCGCACGAGATCGCAGCTGATCATATCGATACCTATCTGACCTGGGGTGAGCCGCCCGCCGAAGTCGAAAAGAAGATCAGCGACATCCGTCGCCGTGCCGCCGATAAAGGCCGCAAGATCAAGTTCGGCATTCGCTTGCACGTGATCGTGCGCGAGACGGAAGAGGAAGCGTGGGCGGACGCGGACAAGCTCATCAGCAAGCTCGACGACGAAACCATCCAGCGTGCACAGGCATCGTTCGCAAAGATGGATTCGGAAGGCCAGCGGCGCATGGCTGCATTGCATGGCGGCCAGCGCGACAAGCTCGAAGTCTATCCGCATCTATGGGCCGGTGTCGGCCTGGTGCGTGGTGGCGCGGGTACGGCGCTTGTCGGCAACCCGGAGCAGGTCGCGGGCTTGATGAAGGAATATGCGGCGCTCGGTATCGACACGTTCATCTTGTCGGGCTATCCGCATCTGGAAGAGTCGTATCGATTTGCGGAACTCGTGTTCCCGCTGCTGCCGCGCAATCAGAAAGAGCGCGCATCAGGTCCGTTGTCGGGACCGTTTGGCGAGATCGTGGGTACGTCTTATTTGCCGCGTGCATCGCAAAGCTGAAACGGGGAAGCAGAATGAACGGATCATTTCTTCGACGCGTGGGCGTGCAGGCAGCACCCTGGCTCGTGCCCATCCTGATCCTGCTTGCATGGGAGCTTGCGGCGCGAACGGGCGGCCTGTCGTCGCGTGTCCTGCCTGAGCCGCTCGCAGTCGTAAAGGCCGCGTGGGAGCTGATCCAGTCCGGCGACATGTGGGCGAACGTGAAGGTCAGCGCATGGCGTGCGTTGACCGGCTTTGCTATCGGCGGCGGGATCGGTTTTGTGCTCGGGCTGGGTACAGGCCTCTTCAAACCGGCCGAAGTCGCGCTCGATTCGACCGTGCAGATGATCCGCAACATCCCGGCGCTGGCCATGATTCCGCTGGTGATCCTGTGGTTCGGCATCGGCGAGGAAGCAAAGTTGTTCCTCGTTGCGCTCGGCGTGTTTTTCCCGGTTTATACGAATACGTATCACGGTATTCGTTCTGTCGATGCCGACCTGATCGAAATGGCCCGCAGTTACGGCCTTTCCGGCTTTGCGTTGTATCGCGACGTGATATTGCCGGGCGCACTGCCGTCCATTCTCGTGGGCGTGCGGTTTGCCTTCGGCCTCATGTGGGTGATGCTGATCGTGGCGGAAACGATTTCGGCGCAATCGGGTATTGGCTATATGACAATGAACGCCCGCGAATTCCTGCAGACCGATGTGGTCGTGGTCGGCATCCTGCTCTACGCGCTGCTCGGCAAGCTTGCCGACATGCTCGCCAAGTCCATCGAACGCGCCACGCTGCGCTGGCATCCTGCGTATCAGAAGGGAGCAAAATCGTGACATCAGTTCTTTCATCGGGCAACGTTGCGTTTGCCAACGACGAACCGCGTGTCATCACGCGTGAACGTACGCCGACACCTCCCTCGCCGCGCTCGAATCCAACCGATATGGCTGTCGCGCTTCAGGGCGTCGACAAACACTTCGGCGCTCGCAAGGTCCTTTCCAATTTTGATTTCGCTATCGAGCGCGGCAGTTTTGTATCGATAGTCGGACGCAGCGGTTGCGGCAAGTCCACGCTATTGCGCCTGATCGCGGGGCTTGAAAAAGCGACGGGCGGTGTCGTGCGTCGTAACGCTGCTGAAGGTTCAAGCGAATTGCAGACACGCATCATGTTCCAGGACGCGCGTCTGTTGCCGTGGAAAAGCGTGCTGCAAAACGTGATGCTCGGCTTGCCGAAATCGTCGCGTGAGGATGCCCGCGCAACGCTTGCCGAAGTGGGCTTGAGCGCGCGCGAAGGCGATTGGCCTGCGCAACTATCGGGCGGTCAGCGTCAGCGGGTGGCGCTGGCGCGCGCGCTCGTGCATCGGCCGGATTTGTTGTTGCTGGACGAACCGCTGGGCGCACTCGACGCGCTGACGCGCATCGAAATGCATGCGTTGATCGAGCGCCTGTGGCGCGAGCATGGCTTCACGGCTCTTCTGGTCACGCACGACGTTCAGGAAGCGGTGGCGCTGGGCGAGCGCATCGTTCTGATCGAGGACGGCAAGATTTCCTTCGATGCCGCCATCTCGCTCGCACGTCCGCGTTCGCGCACGGCGGAAGGTTTCGCCGAACTGGAGGAGCAGGTTCTGTCACGCGTGCTGAAGCATGGCGCGCAGGTCAGCTAGACCCCTTGCTCATCAAAATTTGCCGATGTCGACCGGCCCCGGCATGACTCATTCAAACAGGGAGCATCACATGGGCATTACAGCAATCAACGTACGTAACCAGTTCAAAGGCCACATCAAGGAAATCATCCGCGGCTCGGTGGTGTCCGAGGTCGATGTGGAAACCCCGCACGGCATTGTGACCTCGGTGATCACAACGCGTTCGGTCGATGAGCTCGAACTGAAGGTTGGCAGCGAAGTCATCGCGTTCGTCAAGTCGACTGAAGTTTCGATTGCGCGGCTTTAAAATCGAGCGGCTCGAATGCAAAAGGGGCGAACCGAGGTTCGCCCCTTTTGCGTTTAACGCTTATTCAGTTCAGAAAGCCGGAATGATCGAGCCTTTGAACTGCGTATCGATGTAGTTCTTCACATCCTTCGACTCATAAGCCGAGACCAGCTTTTTGACCCAGGGTGCATTGCGATCTTTCTCGCGCACGGCAATCAGATTCGCATACGGACCTTTGAGGTCTTCAATCGCGATTGCGTCCTTGGTCGGCGACAAGCCGGCTTTCACCGCGTAGTCCGTGTTGATGGATGCAGCGGTGAGGTCGTCCAGCGAACGCGGCAACTGAGCCGAGTCGAGTTCGACCAGCTTGATGCCCTTCGGATTTTCAACCACGTCCAGCGGCGTTGCGTTCACGCCATCCTTTCCAACGCCGGCCTTCAGCTTGATCACGCCGTTCTTCTGCAGCAGCAACAGCGCGCGATTCCCGTTCGACGGGTCGTTCTGAATGCCGACCTTGGCGCCTTGCGGCAGATCCTTCAGCGACTTGATTTTCTTCGAGTAGAAGCCCATTGGCGCGACGTACGTCAGGCCAACATTGACGATCTTGTAGCCGCGCTGCTTGATCTGGCTGTCGAGGAACGGCTGGTGCTGGAAGCCGTTCGCATCCAGGTCGCCTGCGTCGAGTGCAGCATTGGGCTGGATGTAATCGTTGAATTCGATCACCTTGATCTTGAGGCCTTCGCGTGCTGCGACCTTCGATACTTCGGTCCAGATCTGCGCGTCAGGACCACTCATGGTGCCAATGCGCAACGGCGCGTCTTCAGCGTGTGCGGTTCCGAAGACGGCGCCAAGCGCGGCAAAGGCGACGCTTGCAATGATAGTTCTACGATGCATGTTGAAACTCTTTCTGGTTAGCAGGGCCGCATCGTCTCACGACTTGCGCATTGATGGAACGAATCTGTTTTCATGTGGTTATGCAAATTCGAAAGGTTGCGTAAAGGCTCGCCCTAGGCTCGCCCCAGGCTTGCCATGGGCTCGCTTCACGCACGCGGCAGGCGCCGGTTATCGATCCACATGCGCGCCCAGCGCGCCGCATAGGCCACGGCGAGATCGGATTCGAAGAAGTAGTCAAGCGCGTCGAATACATACGCGCGTTTTTGCAGCGACACTTCGTCCTGAATGACCAGGTTTGCTGCGAACAGACCGCTGGGAAGCGGCTGCGCGGCGGGAGCGACTTCATAGCCCTTGTAATGCATGCTTGTTTGACCTCCGGTCTTCAATGCAATGGAACGCATGAGGCCAGATTAACCAGCGCCGCTTGCCAAGGGAAACAAGCAATTCGCAGAAGCAATGCCGCACGTGGAGGGAATAGGAAAGAAGCAAATGTTGTGAAGGTCTTGCGCGCGATTCCGACCTTAGCTACCGAATGATCGGCAGATATAGAAATGAATAAAAGATGGTATCCGCCTGATTAACTTTCGCCTACCTTATAACGGCGGTGGTTGTAATGCGACGCACCGGCCAGCGTTCAAGGAGAACAGCGATGTCCGAACAGAAAGCCATTTTCAGGAGTTGGGGCAGTGAAGTGCTGCGTCAATGGCGCGCCCGGCGATTTGCTGCTGCGAGCCAGGCGAGAGAAACAGCGCGCGAGCCGTACCATCTCGAACGGATCGCCTCATGTGCGTGCAGTGGTTATTTTCATATGGGGTATGTGGTGGACTCTTTCGTATTCACCCCGGAGCTGCCGTTCAAGGAATGACGCAATCGGCCCGCATTTTGAATGATGATCAGACATTTCAGTGTCTTGACTGGAACGCGTTTCAATGAAGTTAGATGACATCGAGGCATTCGTCGCAGTCGTGCGCTGCCAGTCGCTCACGCTTGCCTCCGAGTGGCTTGAAACAACCCAGCCCGCGGTTACACGCCGCATCCAGAGTCTGGAGGAAGCGCTCGGCGTCGAATTGCTGGACCGCAAGACCAAACCGCTGAAACCGACACCCACGGGGCGCGCGCTCTATGAGCAGTGCCGCGTGATCGTCCGAGAGTTCGGCGTGCTGCGCGGACTGGTTGCGAGCAACGCCCCGCTTGCCGGGCTACTCCGTATTGGCGTGGTTCAGACAGTCGCGGAGCTGGCGCTGGTCGACGCGTTGCGCGAACTCAAACGCGCGCATCCCGATCTGAAGCCGCGTGTCTCGACCGGCTGGGGCGGCCAGTTACTGCAACAAGCAGAAGAGGGCGCATTCGATGCCGCCATCATGCTGCTTCCTTCGAACCAGCATTTCGCGGCGCCGCTTTCGGCGCGGTCGCTGGGTCGTATCGATGTGGTGATCGTCGCCGGAAAAGGCGTGTTGAAGCCGCGCGTGCACCGGCTGAAGGATTTGCATCAGCATGGCTGGGTGCTCAATCCGGATGGCTGCGGATTCCGCGCCGGCCTGCAAAGGACACTTGCCGCGCAGGGTTTGCCGCTGAAGATCAACCTGGAAACGCTCGGCTCCGAACTGCAGCTCGGACTTGTTGCGGATGGTATTGGCCTTGGACTCGTCCCGTTGCCGTTGCTGGATGCGAGCGATCATGCGCCTCGACTCGAGGTCGTGAAGGTCGGCGATTTCGATCCGGCCGTGGATGCATGGCTCGTTCAGCCGCATGCGCCAGGTAAGCTGCAGGTCGCCATCGACGCACTCGCTTCAAGCATCCAGCAGAGTTTCGATGCGACCCGCATCACGCGCACACGGTTTGTCGCCTGATTCTCTAAACGCAAAACGCCTGGCAGATAAACTGACCAGGCGTTTTGCTTCATTCCAGATGCGCTGCAAACTCAACGCGCGGTATCGAGCTCCGCGATCGCTTCGCGTGCATTGAACGCCAGCGCAAATTGCGCGGCCTGGCGGCCAACCGTCGCGAGTTGCTCGGCGACTTTCGGGTCGGAGCAGGTATCGATGGATTCAAAGCGCGTTTCCAGCGAGTTCACGGCAGCGCCATACGGCGTCGGCCAGCCGCGCAGCGCGTGCACTATGGAACGCAGGGACGTCAGCACCGCGCCGCCGCCTTGCCATCCATAAGCCGTTACCACGCAGCCAACGGCACGGCCGTCGAGGTAGGGACGCTTGTCGTCGCGCAGTTCTTCCAGCGTGTCCAGCGCGTTCTTGACGAGCCCCGATACGCCGCCGTGGTACCCGGGCGTCCCGATGATCACCGCGTCCGCTTCGCGAACCGCTTCGATCAGTTCGATCTGCGCCTCGCTGCGTTCCTTGTGCTCGGGCGCGTAATGCGGGAGGCTGTGCAGGAACGTGCCGCCGAAAAGACGCGTGCGTGCGCCCTCGGCTTCGGCACCGAGCAAAGCAATACGAAGGGCGCGTTCAGTCGATGAAGCCGCGCGGGTCGTGCCGCCAATGCCAACCACGAGCGGGCGGCGAAATTCGAAGCTCTTCAACGAAATACTCCCAGGAGTGCGGTGGGACTGCGTCGACTGGAAGCAAACGCAGCGGATTATTAAAACATCTTAACTACGGATTTTCCCTGATGGAACCGAGCTTTGCTTGAATCGATATGCGTTTTACGTATTTCGGCGCACATATCCACCCCGGAAAGCCCCGCCACAAGGCGTTCAGATGCTTAAGTAATTAGGGCTTCGCAATAGATTATTAAGGCGATCGCGCCGGTTACGTTAAACTTTCGCCTCTCTAGAACCAGGGATAAACGGCGGCCGGCTTGCCCGAGCGATGTTGCTCAACGGGGAGTTCGTCGCTTTTTTTTGTTTACATGATCGAAATTCGCAATCTGTCGCAGCGTTTCGCGGGCCCACGAGGCTGGATCGAAGCGTTGCACAACGTCAATCTGACGATACCGCCGGGTGAAGTGTTCGGCATCATCGGGCGCAGCGGCGCCGGCAAGAGCACGCTGGTGCGCACCATCAACCTGCTGACGCGGCCGAGTGAAGGCAGCGTGATCGTGGACGGCCACGATCTCACCACGCTCTCCGCCGCGCAGTTGCGCACCGCGCGGCGTGACATCGGCATGATCTTCCAGCACTTCAACTTGCTGTCGTCGCGCACGGTGTTCGATAACGTCGCGCTGCCGCTTGAACTTGCCGGCATGAAGCGCGGCGAGATCGAGGCGACCGTGTTGCCCTTGCTGGACCTCGTCGGCCTGACGACACAGAAGGACCGTTATCCGGCGCAGATCAGCGGCGGCCAGAAGCAACGCGTGGGCATTGCCCGGGCGCTTGCCAGCAAACCCAAAGTGCTGCTCTCGGATGAAGCCACCTCCGCGCTCGACCCGGAAACAACACGCTCGATCCTCGATCTGCTGCGCAAGATCAACAAGGAACTCGGCCTCACTATCGTCCTGATCACGCACCAGATGGACGTGATCAAGCAAGTCTGTGATCGCGTCGCCGTGCTCGATGCCGGCCGCGTGGTGGAAGAAGGCAACGTGGTCGATGTCTTCATGCAGCCGCATCACGAAGTCACGCGCGCGTTGATTGGCGATGTCATCGCGCACGAGTTGCCGCCCGCGTTGAAAGCGCGCGTGGCCGAGCGTCTGAAAACCGGCGGTCATTTGCTTCGGCTCGCGTTCACGGGTTCAGGCGTCGATCAACCGATCCTCTCCGAGACCATCCGCCGCTTCGAGCTCGATTTCAATATCCTGCACGGACAGATCGATGAGATCCAGGGGCAAGCCTTCGGCTCGCTGGCCGTGCTCGCGGCCGGGAAGCCGGCGAACGTCGCCGAGGCGATTGCGTACTTGCGTGAACAAGGTGTCGTGGTTGAGGAGATGTCCCATGTTGAGTGAAATGTTCGATATGTTCGTCCAGTCGTTCTGGGAAACGCTTGTGATGGTGGGCATTTCCGGATTGGTGGGCGCAGCGTTGGGCTTGCCGCTTGGCGTGCTGCTTTATCTCACCGACCGTGACGGTGTGCTGCGCAATCTCGGCGTGAATCGCGTGATGGGCGGCATTGTGAATGCAGTGCGCTCGACACCGTTTATCATTCTGCTGGTCGCCGTGATTCCGTTCACGCGGCTGGTGGTCGGATCGTCCATCGGCACCATGGCGGCCGTTGTTCCGCTGACCATCGCGGCTGCGCCGTTCGTTGCACGCTTGGTTGAAACCGCACTGCGCGAAGTCGATCGCGGCCTGATCGAAGCGGCGCAAGCCATGGGCGCAACCACGAGCCAGATCGTGTTCAAGGTGCTGCTGCCGGAATCGTTGCCGGGCGTGGTCGCGGGTTTGACCATCACGTTCGTGTCACTGGTTGGTTATTCGGCAATGGCCGGCGCGATTGGCGGTGGCGGTCTCGGGGATCTGGGGATTCGCTATGGTTATCAGCGCTTCTTGCCGGAAGTGATGCTGACGGTGGTCGTGATCCTGATCGTATTCGTGCAGATGGTTCAGTCGTTCGGCGACTGGCTGGTACGTCGTCTCAGTCATAAATAAATTTCCATAAAAAGCTCAGGGGTAGTCATGCAACGTCGATTTGTTTTCAAACTGGCCGCCGTGATCGGCGCAGCGGCACTGTTCGCCAACGTCGCTCTGGCGGACGAAACCATCAAGGTCGGCGTAACCGGCGGCCCGCACGCGCAGGTCATGGAAGTGGTCAAGCAAGTGGCGGCAAAGAATGGCTTGAACATCAAGGTCGTGGAGTTCGCGGACTACGTTCAGCCGAATGCGGCACTGGCCTCTGGCGATCTCGATGCCAACAGCTATCAGCACGCACCGTATCTCGATGCACAGGTCAAGGACCGCGGCTACAAGATCATCAAGGTCGCTGACACGGTCACGTTCCCGATGGGCATCTATTCGAAGAAGTTCAAGTCGCTGGCGGCGTTGCCCGTGGGCGCGCGCATCGCGGTGCCGAACGATCCGACCAACGGCGGCCGCGCGTTGTTGCTGCTGCAAAAGAACGGCTTGCTGAAATTGCGCGCGGACGCGGGCCTGAAGGCAACGCCGCTCGATATTGTCGAAAATCCGAAGAAGCTGAAAATCGTCGAGCTCGATGCCGCGCAGATCCCGCGTTCGCTCGCCGACGTGGACGCCGCCGCGATCAACACGAACTTCGCGATGGAAGCGGGCCTTAAGCCGAAGCAGGATGCAATCGCGATTGAAGATCCGAACGGCCCGTATTCGAACATCATCGCCATTCGCGCCGCCGATAAGGACAAACCTTGGGTGGCGAAGCTCGTCGCCGCGTATCACTCGGCGGAGGTCAAGCAGTTTATCGAAGGGAAATATGCTGGTGCGGTGATCGCCGCCTGGTAACGTAACTTCGTAGCGGAAATGAGCGCGCTCTTCCCGAAAGGGACAGGGCGCGTTTTTCTTGGGCTTCAGACAACTGATTTCATGCTTCGAGGGTAAACGCCAAGGATTTTCCAGACCATCAGAAAGCAGGCAGAAGGCTTCTGTTTCATATACTGGCCGCACATTAAAAGAAGATATCGGTTCAGTATTGAAGAAGGAGACGATTCAAGATGAAGTTGTTACGCCGCTTGTTCACGCCAGCTTGCATGCTCGCCGCGCTGCTGTGCGTCGCGACACCCGCGCACGCGGAAAAGCTGACGCTGATGGCCGGTGGCACTTCGAAGATCGTCTATCTGCCGTTGGTGCTTGCATCGCAACTCGGCTATTTCAGGGACGAAGGTCTCGAATTCGAAATCCTGTCGCAAGCGGCTGGCGTCGATACCGCCACGGAGTTGCTGGCGGGCGCGATCCAGGGACTTACACAAACGAGTTCGTGGATCGTTTAAAGCTTGGTGCGAAGTAATTCCGGAGACAAGAATGAAAGCGATAGGTATAGAACAGTATGGCGGTCCCGAAGTCCTGATTCATAAGGATATCGAAGTACCTGAGCCGAAAGAAGGCGAGGTACTCTTCAAGGTCAGATGCGCCGGCATCAACTTCATGGATATCCATACACGACAGGGCAAGTACAAGGCATCGCGGACCTATCCGGTGCGGCTTCCCTGCACGCTTGGCATGGAAGGTTCCGGCGATGTGGCGAAACTGGGCGCCGGGGTTACGTCGTTTGAATTGGGGACCGCGTGGCGTGGTGCATTTCCTGGGGTGCATATGCCGAGTACGCGGTCGTTCCTGCCGCCCGTCTTGCACGCGTTCCAGATTCAATTGGCTATGACCTGGCTGCTGCGGCGGTCTTTCAGGGTTCGACCGCGTATTACTTGATTGACGACGTCGGGCAGATCAAAGCGGGCAGCACATGCCTTGTTCACGCGGCATCGGGTGGTATCGGCCAGGTGCGAAATTGCAAGGGCGTATCGGGCGCATATTCGTCTGGACGATGGTCCCGATGGCAAGGGGCTGTTGGTGTTTATCGAGTTTTCAGTCTGAAGGCAGGGCAAAAAAAACGCGCGGACCTTCCGGCCCGCGCGTTTGTTCTTTAGCTAACAAACAGCCCTTTAGCTTTCTTCAGCCCAAGCCATGTTTTCCCGCGCCATCAATGCCGACGATGCAGCCGGACCAAAGGTGCCCGCCGTGTAAGTACGCGGACGGTCGTTCAGTTCTTTCCAGCCATCGAGAATTGGTTCGACCCAAGCCCATGCAGCTTCGAGTTCGTCACGGCGCATGAAGTGCGTAAGGCGGCCACGCATCACATCGATCAGCAAACGTTCGTACGCTTCCGCGCGACGTTCAGTGAACGCCTGTTGCAAGTCGAGGTTCAGGTTGACCGGCAACATGTGCATGCCGCTGCCTGGCTCCTTCGCAAGCATTTGCAACTGGATCGATTCTTCGGGCTGCAACTGGATGATCAGACGGTTGCCATAGTTACGCGGGCCGCTTGGAATGATCGAGAACGGCAGGTCTGCGAATTCGATCACGATCTCCGATTGCTTCTTCTGCAGCCGCTTACCCGTGCGCAGGAAGAAGGGCACGTTCGCCCAGCGCCAGTTGTTGATGTGCGCGCGAATGGCCACGAAAGTTTCCGCGCGGCTGTCTGCCGGCACATTGTCTTCTTCCATGTAACCCTTGACCGGCTCGCCACCAATCGCGCCCGGGCTGTACTGGCCGCGCACGGTATCGCGGGCGATATCGGCGACCGTCATCTTGCGCAGTGAGCGCAGCACTTTGAGTTTTTCATCGCGCACGGCGTCGGGATCGAGTGACACAGGCGGCTCCATTGCCACGATGCACAACAGTTGCAGCAAATGGTTCTGCACCATGTCGCGCAACGCGCCGGTCTGGTCGTAGAAGCCGGCGCGGCTGCCCACGCCTACCGTTTCGGCTACCGTAATCTGCACGCTCTTGATGTACGGCGCTTGCCACAATGGTCCGAAGATCGCATTGCCAAAGCGCAGCACCATCAGGTTCTGCACCGTTTCCTTGCCGAGATAATGGTCGATACGATAAATCTGCCCTTCGGCGAAATGGCGTCCCACTGACGAATTGATCGCCTGTGCCGACGCGAGATCATGTCCCAAGGGTTTTTCGAGCACAACGCGCGAATTTGCATCGACGAGATCGGACGCCGCAAGGTTGTCGCAGATGGTCGTGAAGAGCTCCGGTGACGTTGCCAGGTAAAACACGCGGCACACGTCCTTGCGCGCTACTTCAGCAAGGTTCAGATAGTCGCCCGGCTGATCGATGTTGATACGCACATATTCGAAGAGGCTGAGGAATGAATCCCACGATTGCGCGTCGAGCGCTTTTGCATCGACGAACGGTTTCGATTGTTCCTGCACGAACTGTACGTACTGCTCGCGCGACCAGTCGCGGCGGCCAATGGCGATGATGCGCGTTTGCGGGGGCAGGTTGTCGTGCAGGTGCGCCATATACAGCGCGGGCAGAAGCTTGCGTGCGGAGAGATCGCCAGCGCCGCCGAAGATGATCATGTCGACTGGAAGGTCGGGCGCAGCAGAAGGAGTCTGAGTGGTCATGGTGCGTAAGGAATCGCAGGTTGATGCAGTCAAATTTGCGCTCCGTAAGAGCGGCCTTTTACGACGCTAAGTATGTCGTTATACCAGTTACTCCCGGATCAGGCTTGTCCGGGAGTTCCGAGGGCGCTGAACAGCCTGGTAGTGGCATTGACTTGATTGTTCTAAGCGCCCCGCGCCTGCAAGTCGATGCGTTCACCGTATCTTGCTGGATGAATATTGCATGAATACGAGCGATAAAGCGTCCAGGCGGTCGGGATAAGCACTTCGGATTTGTTGGCGCAGACAAGTGTAAGTAGACGGCCGGCGCTTGGCAACCTGCGCCGGATCTGCGCGGACCCGTTGGGGAGCGTCTACATCCAGCCGTTGTGTTTGAAAACATCCAGCACTTTGTCTAGCGTAGGAACGGTTGCATCGGGAACGTAGTCCGGCAACATCGTGCGGCCGGTTCCCCGATCGATCCATATGCAACGGAAACCGATTTCACGCGCGGCCGCATGGTCCAGATGCGGGCTCGCGCAGATATGAACGACGTCGTCCTTGCTGACCCCCAGCGCGCGATAGGCATGATTGAAGATCACAGGCGACGGCTTGTAGGCGCCGGCCTGTTGCGCCGTAATGACGCGGTCGATGCACCCATCCAGCTGCGCCACATTGCCGGCAATGATGTCGTCGTCCGTATTGGAGACGATGCACAAGTTAAAGCCCGCATTCTTCAACGCCCGGAGTGTGGGGACCACTTCCGGAAAAGGCGGCATGGCCGAGATGCTGCCCGTCAGCACTTCGATATCCGACTCCTGTGCCGGCAATCCCAGCTCGTTCATGGCCAGTTGCAATCCATCGCTCGCTACTTCACGAAACGAACGATGCGGCGCAACTTGCTCGAGCCGATGCTCATGCCGGTCATACACTTCAATCAGTTCATCCACGTCTGTTCCGGTTTCGCCATGTTTTGCGAGGATCGTTGAAACTGCGGCGCGCAGGCCTTCGTCCCATTGAATCAAGGTGCCGTAACAATCGAAAGTCAGCCATGTCGGCCGCGAAGTTTGCTTGAGGTTCATGGTTAGGTCCGTGGTTCAGGAAATCGACTTGAACACTGCTTCGAGTTCGGTAAGCAAGCGCGTTGCGTCAGATTCGGAAAATACCAGAGGCGGACGGATCTTGAGGATGTTGGCATTGAAACCAGTCGCTGAAATAAGCACGCGCCGTTTGCGCAAGCCGTTCACCAGCGCTGCGGCTGTACTCGCATCGGTTTCTTTGGTGCCGCGATCCCTGACCATTTCCACACCAATGTACAAACCTGCACCGCGCACGTCGCCGATTTGTTCATATTTGCCTGCGAGTTCGTTCAGGCCCGCACGGAGAAAACGTCCGACACGTTCCGCATTTTCGAGCAGGTTTTCATCGCGGATAACATTCAATGTTGCTTGCGCCGCCGCGATGGCCACCGAGTTGCCGCCAAAGGTATTGAAGTAACGCATGTCCGATCCAAAGCGTTCCACGAGTTCCGGTGCGACCGCAATGCCCGCGACAGGGAAACCGTTTCCCATCGGCTTGCCCATGGAAACAATATCGGGCTGCACGCCGTGGCGCTGATAACCCCAAAGCGCGTCGCCCGTGCGGCCGAAGCCCGACTGAACTTCGTCCGCAATTAACACGCCGCCCGCGCGATGCACGACGTCGGCGACGGGCTTGAGCAGATCCGTTGGACGCGAATAAATGCCATCGGACGAGAAAATGGAATCTGCGATAAACGCCGCCAGTCCTTCGCCTCTGCGTTTGAGGTCATCTATTTGCGCCTGTACCTGGTCGGCAAACCAGCGGCCCATGTTTTCTTGCGTAATGCGATAGGAGTCCGGTGCGGGAACGCGCCTGACCCAGGTCCCTAGCGGCGATGCATCGCCTAGCGAAGGGGAAAAGCCTGCAGTCAGATCCGAATTCCCATGATAAGCCTCGGACGTGATGATGATGCCTTGCTTGCCCGTGTAATGCTTGGCGATCCGCAGCGACAGATCATTTGCTTCCGAGCCAGTACACGTGAACATGGCATGTCCGTTTTCTGCCAGCCGGCCGCCAAAAGTACCCAGCAATTGCTCTGCGTAGTCGAGAATGCCATCCTGGATATAGCGCGTATGCGTGCAGAGCGTTTGCATCTGCCGGTGGACCGCATCTATCACGCGAGGATGCGCATGTCCGACCGATACCACGTTGTTATAGGCATCGAGGTATTCGTGACCGTCTTTGTCATAGAGCAATACGCCTTTTCCGCGGCTTACCTGAACCGGGTTGTCATAAAAGAGCCGATAAGCGGGGCCGAGCAGACGTGTGCGGCGTTCTACGGCGTTCCGGGTTGAATTGTCGAGATGATCGAGTTGTTCCGGGTTGAACGCGTTGACCATTTTGCCGCGGCGGATTTTGGTGGGCGTAGTCATGGATATGTCCTTCAAGTTATCGGGCACGAGAGAGCAGGGTCGATGAAACCGTATCGACGGAACGCTGCAGGAACCAGTCGAGCTGGGCCCAACCCTGCTCGGTATTTCGCAAGATGTAGGTCTTGTTCTGCGGGAAAAGGCGTGCGCGCCAAAGCGTGATCAATGCGCGCGCGATCACACGGCCCATGGTGAGATGCGGAATAAGCGCAAGCTCTTCTTCAGAGAGATCGGCTACGCCAAGGTATCCGTTCAATACATCGCGGCCACGCGCGAAGATATCTTCATCGCGCTGCGCGCAAATGTGGCGCGGCAATTGATTGAGCAGCGCGGTAGACACGTCGATTGCAATCGCGGTCCGCACCGCATCGCCGAAGTCGATGACGCCAGTCACGAATTCAGGCCGGGCGTGTTCCACCACAATGTTCGACTTGCTGAAGTCGTTATGCAGCACCTGACGTCTTAGCAATTTAATCCGTGATTCAAGCGAGACAAACCGCTTTAAAGCAGCGTTGAGCTTGATTCTTTGTGCGTTGTCTTCAACATGTGAGAGCAGGGGTCCGAGCGTCGCGAGATGCGTCACGTCCCAAGCCAGGACGCGCGAGTCCGCCGGATGAGAGAAGTTTTCTGTCGCATGACGCAAACGTCCGAGGATCGCTCCAATACGCTCGCGTTCCAGCGCAGACGAATCGGTGCTGTCTAACGGAACGCCATCCAGATACGACATAAGGCGCGTTTGACGCAGCTGGCCCGCTGCATCGCGAATTTGAAATTGCACTTGTCCATCACGATTAGGAATCAGCCGTGGAACCGGCAAGTCGGGATCAGCCGCTTCTATGTGCTGAAGCAACTTCACTTGAAGTGAAATCTCGGCACCATCCTCCGATGGATTGGCAATCTTCAGGATGTACTTGTTGCCATCGGTGCATTCCACGCGAAACGTATCGTCTTTTTCGGTCGCGAGTCTTGTCAACCGGCCATCGATAGAGAACTGGCCGCGAAGATGTTCGAGTGCTTCCGGATGCTGCATACCGATATAGGTTGCCGCGAGTCCTCCTTCGTGCGAGGTGCGCCGGACTTCAGGTGTCAAGGGAGTCATAGGTTGGCTGACGAGGTGTATCGCCTAGGGCGTGCTTGGAAGCTTGTCAATGTACGTGCAACGACCTATACACATACATGTACACTTTGATTGGCGAATCACTAACTGTGCAGGCCTGCAGGGCACTACACTTTCAATGACAGACTTGATCATGAAACCCGTGCTGACCCTCGATCCAAACGCGGACGAATCGCTTGTGCAGCAGATCGTTGCCGCATTAGGCGAGCAAGTGGAAACCAGGCAATGGCGTGCAGGCGGCCGTGTGCCCAGCATTCGGGTGTTTGCCGAGACGCATGGTGTATCGACATTTACCGTGGTCGAGGCGTATGACAGGCTGGTCGCGCAAGGCGTATTTTTGGCCAGGCGTGGATCGGGTTTTTATGTGGCCGAACAAGCCGCCAAGGCTGAAGGTAAAGCGCCGGTTTATCAGCTCGATGAAGCGTTTACCAACGGCTGGTCACTAAGGAATGTGTTTGAGCAAACCGAAGGAACCATTCATGCAGGGTCTGGATGGCTCCCGGAAACATGGTTCGATACGGAAGGTCTGGCGCGTGCTTTGCGGCAGGCAGCGGTCAATCCGGGCAAGTTGCTTGCCTACGGTCATGCTAAGGGATACACGCCGTTAAGGGAACAGATTGCAAGGCAACTCGCGGAGCGCGAGATCGATGTAACCGCCGACGGCGTTCTGACTACGCTTGGTGCGAATCAGGCGCTGGATCTCGTGATCAGAAGGCTGACGCAACCCGGCGATACCGTGCTTGTCGATGAACCTTGCTATAGCGATCTGCTTGTTGCCCTGCGTCTTCGCGGCGTCAAGGTCGCCGGTATTCCCGTGACGCCCACCGGACCTGATGTCGCTTTGCTTGCGCAGGCGTTCGAAAATCACCGGCCGAAGGTGTTTTTCACCAATACGCGCTTGCACAATCCCACGGGTGCAAGCTATAGCGCGGCGACGGCGTTCAAGGTGCTCAAGCTTGCCGAGACGCATGCCTGCATCGTGGTAGAAGACGATGTATGCGCTGATCTGGTTGTGGGAAATCCGCTGACGCTCGCTTCCATGGATCAGCTGAAACGGGTTATTTATATCGGCAGTTTTTCGAAGACTATTGGCGCCGGGCTGCGAGTGGGATTCGTTGCCGCTGAGCCGTCAATTCTCGAGGGCCTGCTGTATCACAAGCTCGTTTCCGGCATGTCGACACCTACCGTTACCGAGCATTTGACGCACACCGTTCTGTTGGAAGGACACTTCAGAAAACAGGTCGAACAATTGCGTGATCGGCTTGCGAATGCGCAGGACAAGACCTGCCGTCGCCTGGAAACAGCAGGTTTTGAGATTTTTTGCGAGCCGCGTTCAGGCATGTTCGCCTGGGCGCGCGTCAAGCAAGGACAAGTCGATACCGCGAAGCTTTCCGAGCTAGCAGCCAGAGACAATATTCTTCTCGCGCCCGGGCAGATTTTCTATTCTTCTGGCACGCCGAATTCGTGGTTGCGTTTCAACGTTGCGCACTGCAATTACGACCGGCTGTTCGCTTTCCTTGAGACATCGGTTCCGGCATGTCTGGTTTAGCGACTCTGGAAATTTGCCAAGCCCGTACTCTGTCCGTGTCAGGGCTTGGCATTTTTTTCTAAGCGACCAGATAACCGTCAAGCGCATCAAGAAGAGGGCCCGGCACTTCTTCGGGAATCAGGTGACCACTGGGAAGCGCGAAGCCTGTAACGTTTTCGGCTTCGTTGCGCCATAACGCAAGCACGTCGAACGTCTGCCCCACGGTGCCCTTGCCGCCCCAGAGCGCCAGCAGCGGCGGAGTAGCCTTGCCCTTGAAAGCGGCCGCGTTTTCCCGGTCGATAGTAACGGTTGCCCGATAGTCTTCACACACTGCATGAATGCAATCCGGATGCGCATAACACCGGAAGTACTCGGCGAACGCTTCCGGTGTGACAGCGCCGGGCGTCTTGCTCTGAACATCGAGGTGCGCCCGCAAATATAGCTCCGGTTCTGCACCGACCATACGCTCGGGAAGCGGGGCTGCCTGGATGTGGAAGAACCACCAGAAATATTTGGTCGCGAATGATTCGTTGGTGTGCGAATACATTTCGTCGGCGGGAGCAATGTCGAGCGTCACCGCGCGTTGGATAGTCTCGGGGTAATACATCATCATTGCGTGGAGGACGCGACCGCCGCGATCGTGGCCGACTGCCTGGAACTTGTCATGTCCCAACGTCTTCATGACCTCGATGAGATCCAGGCCCATCATTTTCTTTGAATAATTGACGTGGTTCACGCCGCCTTCGGGTTTGCTCGAGTCGCCGTAGCCGCGCAGATCGACCAGTACCACCGTGTACTTCTGCGCAAGTTGCGTTGCGACCTTGTGCCATTCCATGTGCGTTGCCGGATGGCCGTGGATCAGCAGCAAAGGCGGCCCTTCACCGCCTACAAGTGTATTGATGGTTGCACCTGACGTTTTGATAAAGCGTTGTTTGAATCCCGGGAAAAACCGGTTGTTTGCTGCTCGTGCCGCGACCGACAAAGCCACGCCGGAGGGCGGCGCGGTCGCGGAGCCGGACGCTGCGAATGTATTGCCGGCCAGTCCAATGCCAAACGCGCCTACAGTCGCAAGGCCGGCTGTCAAGATGTTGCGCCTTTGCTTATTTTCGATTTTCATTTTAATGCTGCTCAAAGCGAAAGTTATTTAAGTTCCAAGATGCGAGTTCATTTGCGCTTGCGGATCCAGGAATCGTGATTCAGTTCGCAGCAGAAACGTCCGCTGAAACCACGTGCTGCGAGGCGCTCTTTTCAGCGAGGCGTTTTTCAGCTGCTTGAAGATCGCTTGGATAATGGTCGTCGTCAGCTGTAGCGTCGTATCCAACCGATTCGAGGTCGGCCAGTTCTTTCTGGACTTGGGCCCGTGTAACGCCGGCACCTGATGCTGGCCGGGATTGCTGGGCTTGAACCGACGTGGCAGCTACCCCGCTAAAAGCCATTGCAAGCGCAAAGGTTCGACACGCCTTGGCAAGCGTTTTAATAGACATGATTCCCATCCTTTATAAACCGATCGTACCGTCGTGGAAATAGTGAATCCGCGCCAGGTAGTCGAGTGGATTAAACAATTTCTTGCTCCGGGAATAATGCTACTGCTGAAGTCGTTTACAAGGATCCGTCAAATATTAAAACTTGTTAATCTACGGATTTTGTTTGTAAGGTCAACGCTGCAGTTTGTTTATTTAATCGTCAGTATAGTCATTGTTCGTTAAGATGCGGAATGCTTACTGAGTCGATATCGAGTAAATAAATTGGCTGATAAAACAGATGCGCAGCGTCGAATTCTGGTTGTCGAGGACGATCACGGCACGGCAGCGGATATTGCCCGGACACTGCGTGGACATGCGTTTGAAGTGGATCTCGCGACGACCGGCGGCGAGGCGTTACGCAAGGCCTTGGGCGGAGCTTACGACGCCATGACGCTCGACCGCATGCTGCCTGACGCCGATGGAATCATGGTCGTGCGCATCCTGCGAGAAAACGCCATGGACCTCCCTGTGCTGATGATCAGCGCACTCTCTGATATTGATGAGAAGGTGCGGGGTCTGCGCGCGGGAGGCGACGACTATCTCACCAAGCCCTATCATCCGGACGAGTTGGTGGTGCGTCTGGAAGTGATGATTCGCCGCAAGGATTCGACACAGGCCGCCAATAACGCGACGTTGAAAGTCGGCACGCTTGAAGTCGATCGAATGCGTCAGTCGGTCAGGCGATCGGGCACACTGATTGAACTCAGTCAGGCGGAATACCGGCTGCTGGTCTACATGATGGAACAGAGCCATTCGGTACTAAGCCGGCCGATGATTTTCGAGGCGGTGTGGGGATACCGCTTCGATCCCGGCACGAATCTGATCGAGGTGCATATCGCCCGCTTGCGAAAAAAGATTGATACCGAAGGCGAGGAGCCGTTGTTTCATACCATTCGCAACAGAGGTTATCGCCTTGGAGCATGACATGTGGCCGCTCGGTTCGTCCTGGTTTCGGTCTTCGGTGGTCAGGCTGCTCGTCTCGTACCTGTTGCTGTTTGTCATTTCCACATCCTTGCTCTTCGGGCTGGTCTACTTGCGTTCGTCTCAGGCGATGTTCGTTCAGGCCGATTCCATTCTGCTTTGGGAGGCGCGCTATTTTGATTCGTTCAAGGACGCTGAGCTTGCAAGGCAGATCGATTATCGAATTACGCATCAGCGGTTGGGGAATTTTTATGGGCTGTTTAACGCAAGTGGCTTTCGACTTGCGGGCAACATTGCAGTGCTTCCTCGGAAAGCCGAGGACGAACACCAGACGCGCAGTTTCAACGAAGTACTTTCAGTGGACGGCCGCCTTGACCGGCCGCTTTCGCGCATGCTGGTTGAGCGGTATGCCGATGGTGGTCGCCTTGTCATCGCGCGCGATTTGAGTGACGTCATGCAATTGCGGCGCACGATAATGAATACGCTTCTGTGGGGCGATCTATTTGCGCTCGTGCTTTGTATCGGTGGAGGGATGGCCCTTTCCATTCGGCAGGTGAGGCGGGTTCGGCGCGTGGTCGAGGTTGCCGGGCAGATTTCGAACGGCGATCTTGGCAAGCGTTTTCCTGATCGGAATCGCGATGAAATCGACGTGTTATCGCGCGTGATAAACCAGATGCTGGGCCGCATCGAAAGCCTGATGGGCGAGGTCAAGAGTGCATGCGACAACATCGCTCACGATCTACGTTCGCCGCTTAGCCGTGCGCGTCTTGCAATGGCACGAGCCGCCGATGCAGCGCCGGGCGAAACACAGGAATTTGTCGATCAGGCTATCGCCGAAACCGATATCACGCTCGCACGTTTCAGCGCGCTCTTGCGGATATCCGAGATCGAAGCGCGCGGGCGGCGGGATGGCTTCAAAATGATCGACCTGAAAGTGGTGATCGATCAAGTGCTCGAAGTGCTTGAGCCATTGCTGGAAGAGCAGCAGATCGCGATTGAGCGCGAACTTGCCGATACCGCCATCGTGAACGGCGACGGTGAACTGCTGTTCGAAGCGGTTTATAACCTGCTCGACAATGCCATCAAGTTTTCGCGGCCCGGAGACGTCATCGAGTTAAGCTTAAGTACCACGCCGCAAGCTTACACACTGTCGGTGCGCGATCACGGTGTCGGAATTCCGGAAAGCGAACTGGGCATGATTGGCCAGCGGTTTTATCGTGGCGCTTCGGTCGCTGCCATTCCAGGTTCCGGACTTGGCATGAGTCTGGTGATCGCCGTCTCGCGTCTTCACGGCTTCACAATACATGTCTCGCGTGAAGCGCCGGGAACATGTGTGCGTATGGAATGCTGGCCGCACGGCGCGTGAATCAGTACTGTGCGGTTCGTCGCGGAAGTGTTAACGCGGCGTCAGTGGGCGTCATACCTTCCCGCGAAATCAGATAGTCGACGCGGGAAACTTCCTCGTTACCAATGCGCGTCCGACGCAACTCCTCAACGGCCTCATGCGGCAACATTGAAAGCAGGTTTTTGCTCACAATAAGCGTCGCGTCATCGGTTTGACCAAGCAGTTTCAGCGGATCTTCAAGTTCTCGTATGGCATGCTTTTCGTGGAGAAACTGCGGTCGCCACAACGGCGTCACAATCCATCGCCGGTTCCGGACCGCTGCTTCGAATGCGCCCACGCAGTCATCGAGTGTTCCGTTGCGGAACTCGTATCCGTGTTCGCCAAGTCTGTATTGCTGGATGATCTCCTTTGAGAACCGGCTGATACCCGCGCCCGGCCCTATGCCTTGAATCAGTTTGGTCATCTGCGATGCAACCTCAGGCTTGCGCAGGTCGTGGATGCTGCGCACTGCATCTGCAGGAATGTAATCGGGCGCGCCCCACAATGCATATGGCCTATATAACACGCTGAGCTTTTCAAACCGATCCGCAATAGCTTCAAAGTAGACGCCATGACTGCTGGGCAACCACGCGCTGCATAACATGTCGGCTGCGCCACTCTCGAGCAACTCGAATGCCTGCTCATGCGGCGCAAACGTCTCGTGGACCGTGATGTCGTGGCGCATCAGGACAGCTTGAGCGATAGCCGACGCTGCCCGATGAAACGACAGGTCGATTGTGACGAGCTTGATTTTGGTAGACGATTTCACGGGCGATGTTCTCAAGGTGATTCACTTGATGTCTGGAATTCGCATTCTCGGCAGCTATGGCTTGGGAAAACAGCCGCGCGAGCCGATAACATTTTCGTCATAATCACGAAAATTGCCTTGAAGGTCTTGAGCGGCATAACCGCGTCCCTCTTAATCTCTTAGAGCCCATGATCAAACTCGAAGACCTGCTTATCTTCGTGACCGCCGCGGATAGCGGCAGCTTGTCGGCCGCGGCGCGCCAACTGAACCTGACGCCATCGGTCGCAAGCGTCGGCCTCAAGCGGCTGGAAACGGAGCTGGGCGTGCGGCTGCTCGCCCGCTCTACACGAAGCCTGCGGTTGACCCCGGACGGCGAGCGATATCTTCAATACGCGCGCAATGTCATGGGCGAGGTGGAAGCAGGGCGGCACGCTGTGGCTCGCGGGCGCAAGGCTATTGGCGGGACGGTATCGATGTCGATTCCGTCGGATCTGGGCCGCCACGTACTCGCACCGTGGCTCGATGAATTTCAGGTCAAGCATCCTGACGTCACGCTGCAGGTTCGCATCGGCGATCGCGTGACCAATATGTTCAGCAACCCGGTTGACCTTGCAGTCCGTTATGGAACGCCCGAAGATTCGACGCTGATTGCTTTGCCGTTAGCGCCCGAAAACCGGCGTGTATTGTGTGCGTCGCCGGAATATTTGCTGAGGCACGATTACCCGCTCGTCCCTGACGATCTGCTCAAACATAATTGTCTGCGCTTTTCTTTAAGCGATACCGTTCACGACCATTGGACTTTTTATACCAATGGCGAACCCGTCGCGGTAAATGTTCGAGGTAATCGCAGCAGTGACGACGGAGAAATGGTTCGCCGATGGGCAGTCGCAGGACACGGTCTTGCGTATAAATCCAGAATCGATGTGCTTGCGGATCTGCGCAGCGGCGCGCTTCAGGCCTTGTTGACGGAGCTGGAAGGAGAGAGCGCGCCGCTCAGTCTTGTCTGCGCGCATCGGCTGATGCTTTCTCCCACGATCAACGCGTTGCGTGACTTCTTGCAGCAGCGGATCACGCTTTACCTGGCAGGACCCGCCGGAAGCAACGTCGTTAAATCACTGCCGCAAGTCCCAGTGTAAAGGCCAGCGCGGTCACCGAAATGATCGTTTCGCAAACGGTCCATGTCTTGAACGTCTGCGTCACCGTCATGCCGAAGTATTCCTTGACCAGCCAGAAGCCGCCGTCGTTGACATGCGAAAGGATCAGCGAACCCGCGCCCGTGGCAAGCACCAGCAATTCTGGGCGTACGCCGGTCGCCGTCGATGCAGCCGCTGCCGCAATGGGCGCAATGATGCCCGCCGCGGTTGCCATGGCCACGGTTGCAGAACCGGTTGCAACGCGAATTAACGCGGCCACGAGCCATGCAAGGATCAGCAGCGGGACGTGAGCGCCGGTGGCGACATCCACAATCGCCTTGGAGGCGCCGCTGTCAATCAGGATACGGCCGAAACCCGCACCCGCTCCCACCACGAGCGTGATGCTCGCCGTAGGCGCCAGACACTCGTTCGTGAACTTGAGAATGGAGTCGCGATCGAAGCCGCGCGCGGAGCCGAATGTATAAAAGCTCAACAGCACTGCAAGCAATAATGCCATGTCGGGGTGGCCGATCAGACGCAAGACGTTGTTCATCGTCGACTTGGGCGGCGTGATCAGATCGGCCCAACTACCGATCAGCATCAGCAATACCGGCAACAGCACAGTCAAAAGGGTGATGCCGAAGCCTGGCAGCTTTTGCGTTGCGCGTGCCGCGTCCTGTTCGATGAACTGTTTCGCCATCGGATTCACGCCCTCCAGCACCACGAACCTGGCAATCAATTTGGAAAACAAGGGCCCGGCGATGATAGCCGTGGGAATGCCGACTATCAGCGCATAAAAAATCGTGTGCCCGATGTCCGCGTTGTACGCAGTGACCGCAAGCAGCGCGGCCGGGTGTGGTGGAATCAGGCCGTGGACGACCGAGAGGCCCGCGACCATTGGAATGCCGACGCGGATCATCGACGTGCCCGTGCGTTGTGCGACGTTGAACGCGATCGGAATCAATAACACGAAGCCGACTTCAAAGAACACCGGCAAGCCGACCAGAAACGCAATGCACATCATTGCCCAATGGACGTTCTTTGGACCGAACAAATCTATCAGCGTGCGTGCAATGCGCTCAGCCCCACCGGACTCGGCCATCATCTTGCCGAGCATCGTGCCCAGGCCGACGACGATTGCAATGTGCCCGAGCGTGCCGCCCACCCCGGTCTCGAACGACTTGAGGATGGATGTCATCGGCATGCCGACAGCGAGCGCAAGCGCGACCGAAACCACCATCAGCGTAATAAACGGATTGAGCTTGAAACGCGCAATCAGCACGACAAGCGCGATGATCGCGATCAACGCGTAGACGAGTAACAGACTTCCCTGGACAGTCGCCATGGAGGCTCCAAGATATCGATCGGAGAAAAGCCGGACCGTGCAGAGCGCATGGCCCGGCGTGATGGATTAGAACTTGTGGCGGATGCCCGCAACTGCAACGATCTGCCCGTTGTTGCTCGACGGATTCGTGACGCCTTCAACCCACGCCTTGGCGCCCGACGAACGCTGGTAGATGCCGTTCACATACAGGTCGGTGGTCTTCGACAGAAAATATTCGCCGCCCAGAGCCAGCTGGTTGTAGTGGGCGTTGGCTGCCGTAGCCGAGCTGCTGTTTTGACTCGTATAGATATATCCGAGCGAGAGCAACGTAGCCGGCGTGAATTGATAGCGCACGCTTGCTTCATAGTTTGCGAAGCGCAGGCTGCCGCCGGTCAGAAGATCGAAGTGTGAATTCGTATAAAGCAACGCGAGCGTCGCGGGTCCGAACGCATATGCACCGCCCGCGCCCCACACCTGGTTGCGCGCGACGTTGCTGATGATCGATGAGCTCGTGCTGTAGTAGTTGTCCGACGGTGCCGCGCCCGCCGTGTTCGATGCAGGGCGGTTGACCAGCGAGTAGGCAGCATCGAGACGCACAGGACCCGCGGCGTAATCGGCGCCTACGCTCCAGGCCCGGTTGTTTGCAAAGTCGCCGGCGGTATTCGAGAACGCGTACATGGCGTTGGCCGTCAAACCGGCAATTGTCGGTGTGGTGTACTTGACTGCGTTGCTCGTGCGATACGTGTTGTTCAGGTCATCGTTGTCGTAGATGGCATTGCCATACTGGCTCAGTGCGCCCACGCCGTTGATCTGCAGGTTCGACAGATAATCCTGTGCGCTGTTGTACTGACGGCCGAGCGTGATCGTGCCTGCCTTGTCGTTGCTCAACGCCACCCATGCGCTGCGGCCGAACATGCGTCCACCCTGGCCCGACGCGCCCGACTCGAGGCTGAAACCGTTTTCGAGCTTGAACGACGCCTTGTTGCCGCCGCCGAGGTCTTCAGTGCCGAGCAGGCCCCAGCGTGACCCTTGCACGTTTCCTTGCGTCGCCTGGTAGGCGCTGCTGCCCTTTTGATTATTGGTGTAGGTGAAGCCTGCATCCACGATACCGTAGAGCGTCACACCACTTTGCGCGAAAGCGGCATGCGCGAAGCTTCCGGTCACGGCGACGGCAATCGCCGTGCGAAGAATCTGCTTGTGCATCTGGGTTTCCTCTGGTCGAAAGAAAGGCGCCCGCCGATGAATTTTTGTTGTCTTCGGAAGGCGTAAGGATTACTAAGCGTGCAAGGCGAAGCGTCGCCGGAAATCAATCCGGCGAAGCGGTCATACAAAGAAATTCAAGCAAACTGGTTCGTGCGGAGAAAGCGAAGTTCAGTCCGGCCAGTTGCGCCGTCCCGAGAGACGCCGTGCGTCGCGTTGATAGAACGGCGTGATCAACGGTTCCGGTGCGCGTTGTGCGCGCTCTAGCTCTGCAAGCAGGCGTTCAAGAACGGTAAGTTCCTGTCCCGGATGCAGATTGCACGGATCGATGAAAAAGAAATTCAGTTCGGCTTCGTGATCGCGGACGATCACGGGGATGCTGCCCGCCGGAGGGCGCGAAAGTGCATCGGCGAGATCCCATGCGCTGATGCGCGCTTCACGTGAGTCGATGGAAAGCTTCAGCCGGTCCAGCGGATTGCCGGTGGGATCGGCATCGATCTCAGCGCGTATGCCGGGACGACCAGCGAGACCAGCAATCCACAGGTCGAGATAACCGCGTTCGCGCGCACGCACGGCGGCATGATCGCGCTGCTGCCATTGTTCGAGTGCGGCGATCGCGCCCGCGATGCCTTCCTTGCCGACTTTCATGCCCCGCCCGATGCCGCCATTCTGGAAATACGCGGCACTTACCAGGGTTTTCTTGCCGGCCACGATCCCGGCCGTCAAACCGCCGAGAAACTTGTGCGCTGAATAAAGCACGAGATCGGCGCCGGCCGCAATGAAACGCGTGAGGTTGTATTCAGACGCGGCGTCGACGATAACCGGTACGCCCTTCGCATGTGCTTCGGCGATAAACTCTTCGAGCCGGATCAACCCGAACTGCACTGTGTGATGCGATACGACGTATAACGCTGCCGTCGTGCGTTCGGTGATGGCCGACGCAAGTTGATAACCATGCGCCTCGGTGGCGGCGCCCACGGGCACCACACGTGCGCCTGCGAGGCGAATCGCCTGGTCGATGGGTGCGCCATAATTGACGAGATGACCCGTCTGAATCACGACTTCATTTCGCAGGCCACTGGTATCCGGCAGACGCTCGATCAGGCCGACGTCGTCGCCGGTCATGGTCGCCGCAATGCCAAGCGTGATCGCCGCCGAACAGGACGCGGTAACGTAGCCGCTCTCGCTGCCGCATGCCTTTGCGATTGCCGCCGATGCCTTGCGCTGCAAATCGTCGATCTCAACGAATTGCGGCAAGATCGAAGCGACCGCGTCAATCACGGGCTGCGCCACGATGGACGCGCCGAGACTCGTCATCGTGCCGTTCACGTTGATGACGGGGCGCAGACCCAAGCGAGAATAAAAGTCCATCGTCTGACTCCTGATGTTCCTTTATTGTGGAACATATGTTGTAATTGTGTATTAGATTAGCATACGATTCACCTGCGTCAACTAGACAAAAACAATCAGCCCTGAGGAGCGCAATGACCCGCAAGCCCCGTGAACCCTCGCAGGAACCTGACGCTGCGGCGCCGCGCACGCGCACCAGCGCGATCGACCGGGCCGTGCAGATTCTCGACGCGTTGCAGGAAGCCAACCGGCCGACCACCGCATACGAAATCGCGCGCAGTGTCGGCGCGCCGCTGTCCACGGTGTACTCGATCATCAACGACCTCGTGGAAAAGAACCTGCTCGCGCGTACGCCTGAGGGCGCGATCTGGCTAGGGTCGCGCTTGTATGGTTACGGCTTGAGCTATGCAAGCTCGCTCGATTACCTCGCAGTCGCGCATGAGGAGATGAACCGGCTTTCGGCGCAGGTCGGCGAGACGGTCCAGGTCTGCGGGCTCGAAGAGGGCATGATGGTCGTATTGCAAATGGCAGAGGGACCCGGCCATTTTCGCGTGACGTCGCGCGTGGGAAGTCGCGTGCCGCTTAACTGGACTGCATCGGGTCGATTGCTTGTGGGACATCTGCCTGACGCGGAACGTGTTGCCTATTTTGCGCGGCATGCGAAGTCGTCGCCGACAGCGCGCGCCGAAACACGGCCAGATGTGCTCGCGCGCATGGCCCGTGAGGCGCTCGACGCACGCTTGTCCATCCAGATCGGCGAGTCCGATGCATCGGTTGCATGCCTTGCTGCGCCGGTACTCGATCAAGCCGGCGACTGTGTTTTCACCATATCGATCGTGATGCCCGAAGCGAAGGCCGTTCAGAGTACTGAGCAATTTGGCGATGAATTGAAAGTTGTTGCCGCTCGTATCGAAACGCGCCTCGGCTGGCATCGGCGCACGCCTGAATTTCAGGTTTAAGCACCGGTCCTACGGTCTTCCGCCCCTTGGCTTCTTAACCTGAAAGAGAACTGACGCAACATGGTATTTTCGACTGAGACGAACTGCTACGACCGACTGCGGACTCGCGGATTGAAACTTCAGGACGTGCCCGCGCCGATAGGCAACTTCACTCATTGCACGCGCGAAGGCAATCTGCTTTTCTTGTCGGGACAGGGACCGCTCGACGACACCGGCCGCTTGATGAAAGGCAAGGTCGGCGACGATGTCACGACCGACGAAGCGTACAAGCACGCCCAACTGGTGGGTCTCAATCTGCTGTCCGTGCTTCACGCCGAGCTTGGCGATCTGAACCGCGTGACGCGCATTGTGAAGTTGCTCGGCATGGTCAACGCAACGCCGGATTTCGCCGATCATCCGCGCGTGATCAACGGTTGCTCGGATCTTTTTATCGACGTATTCGGCGACGTTGGCCGGCATTCACGTTCAGCAGTCGGAGTCGGATCGTTGCCCGGCAATATTACGGTTGAAATTGAAGCGATCGTCGCGATTCGGGATTAGTTTGTGGCTTCCCTAAATGGGAAGCCATTCGATGCTTACTTTGCGGCTGAATGGCGGTTACTCAGCCATGGTCACACCCGAACCGCCCATTTCCTCAGGAAGGTCCTTCATCTTGGGCAGACCGTCGTGCATTGGCAGCCTTGTTTCCTGATAGTGAACGTGCAGGCCCGCTTCGTACGGGAAGTCCGGAATGGTTGCGGCGTAAACGTCGGTCACACCCATGCCCGGATGTTCGATACGCTGTCGATCTTCGCGCATGACGTTGCCGATGCGTGGCACGTCCTGGCGCAAATGGCGAAATTCGACGCAAGCGACGCGTACTCGCGCAAGGTGCCCCCATTAGCCGCGGCATCCTGTGCGTTGCGTATTGGTGTACCCGAAGAGCTGGAGTTCTTCAACGATACAACCGCGCAGCAAGCCTTTGGCGCCGCGCTCGAGGCGTTATCGGCGGATCTCGCAACGAGCCCTGACGGCATCGATTTCGCACCGTTCAAACGCGTCTCGGCGTTGCTCTACGACGGCCCGTGGGTCGCGGAGCGGCGCGCCGCGCTCGGCGCATTCTTCGACACCAACTTCGCTGACATCGATACAACTGTGGCCGCCGTGATCGGCAAGGCCGATCGCTTCAGCGCGGTCGATGCCTTCAACGGGCAGTACGCGCTTGCGGAACTCAAGCGTGAATCCGAGCGATGTTTCGGGTCCATCGATGTATTGATCGTGCCCACCACGCCCACTCATCCGCTTATCGCAGATGTGCAGGCAAGTCCGATCGAGCGCAACAGCGAACTGGGTTACTACACCAACTTCGTGAATCTGCTGGACCTGTGCGCGTTGTCCGTGCCGTGCGTGCGCAGAAACGATGGATTGCCCGCCGGCGTGACGCTGATCGCGCCGAGCGGGTCGGATCATCGGCTGGCGGTTCTGGGTGCACGCATTCAAACGCTTTTCAATGGCACGGCCAACCCCGAGCTTCAGCCGTTGCCATTCCAGGAACCGACTGTCGCGCTCGCGGTGGTTGGCGCGCATCTGCGCGGGCAACCGCTCAACAAACAGTTGCTGGAAGCGGGCGCACGGTTCGTTGAGGCGACCAGGACTTCGTCCGCGTACCAGTTATTCGCGCTCGCGAATACGTCACCGCCGAAGCCTGGTCTTGTACGCAACGCGGAACGTAGTGGCGCAGCTATCGCCGTCGAAGTCTGGGACGTGCCGGTGCGCACGTTCGGCAAGTTCGTGATGGACGTTCCTCCGCCGATGGGTATCGGCACGGTGGAGCTGGCCGACGGACGCTTCGTCAAAGGCTTCATATGCGAGCCCTGGGCGGTATTGGAGTTAAGCGGAGCGCAGGACATTACCTCTTTCGGCGGCTGGATTGCCTACCTCGACAGTCTTCAAACTAGAACCTAGTAACCCACGACCCAACTTGAACAGGAATCGAACGACATGACCAGCCGCCGCACATTCATCAAAGACGCGAGCCTCCTGGCGCTTGCGACCATGGCGCCGTTCCAGTCGGTTTTCGCCGCCGGAAAAACAACCGTTGGCGTGATCTATGTCGGCGCGCGCGGAGACTATGGGTATAACCAGGCGCAGGCTGCGGCGGCCGCGATCATCAAAAAGCTGCCTAACGTGAAGGTCGTGGAAGAAGAGAACGTGCCGGAAACCATCGCGGTCCAGAAGACCATGGAAGCGATGATCGAACAGGACGGCGCAACGCTCATCTTCGCAACGTCGTTTGGTTACTTCGATCCGCATGTGCTGAAGATGGCGGCCAAATATCCGAACGTGCGCTTCGCGCATTGCGGCGGTTTATGGAAGGAGGGCAACCCGCCGAACATCGCGAGTTACTTTGGTTATATCGATGAATGCCAGTACTTGAATGGTGTTGTCGCCGGTCACATGAGCAAGAGCAAGAAGCTTGGCTTCGTCGCGGCCAAGCCTATCCCGCAAGTGCTGCGCAACATCAACGCGTTCACGCTCGGCGCACAGTCCGTCGATCCATCGATCACGACGCAAGTGATTTTCACCGGCGACTGGTCGATGCCCGTGAAGGAGGCGGAAGCGACGAACAGCCTGGTCGATCAGGGTTGCGACGTGATCACGTGTCACGTCGATGGTCCGAAGGTCGTTGTGGAAACTGCCGAAAAACGTGGCGCGATGAGTTGCGGTTACCACGCGAGCCAGGCTGCACTTGCACCGAAGGGTTATCTCACGGGCGCGGAGTGGGACTGGGCGACGCCATACAAGCAACTCGTCGCCGATGCACAGGCTGGCAAGCCGCAGCCGAACGTGCTGCGTGGCGGCCTGAAGGACGGCTTCGTCAAGATGTCGCCGTACGGCACGAAGGTCACGCCTGATGCTAAGAAGGCTGCCGACACCATCAAGGCCAGCATGATGGCCGGCACATTCGTGATCTTCAAAGGTCCGATAAAAGACAACAAGGGTGGCACCGCGATCGCTGCCGGCACGAGCCACCCGCAGACCGACTACACGCTGGAAAGCATGAATTATCTGGTGTCCGGCGTCACGGGCCAGATCTGATGGCGTTGTCATTCTGAAGGAGCCGTGATGCGTCCCAATGCTTCGACTGCCCGCGTTTTGCTCGCTGCGTTGCCGGCGATTCCGACAGTGCTCGCGCTCGCCGGAACCCTGGTGCTGTTTTCGTTGTTTCTGCTGGTGCAGGGGCAGCCGGTCCTGGATGCAATCGGCCTGATCGTGCAAGGCGCGTTCGGTTCGTCGTTCGCGTGGCAGAGCACCCTGCTGCGTGCGTCGCCTCTCATGCTGACCGCGCTATGCGTGGCATTGCCCGCGCAAGTGGGGCTGATCGTGATTGGCGGGGAAGGCGCGCTGGCGCTAGGCGGAATGTGCGCGGCCATGGTCCCGCAGATGCTGCCGGCGAATACGCCGTGGCTGATCGCGACGCCATTGTTGGCGCTTGCCGGCATGCTTGCAGGCGCGGCTTGGATCGGCGCAGTGGGCGCGTTGCGGCAATGGCGCGGCGTGAATGAGACCATCAGCAGTTTGCTGATGGCGTATATCGCGATTGCGCTGTTCAAGTTTTTTGTCGAAGGGCCGTTGCGCGATCCTGCAAGCCTCAACAAGCCCTCCACGCTTCCCGTTCCCCAGTCGATGTCGATAGGGTCTTTGCCGGGCCTCGAAGTCCACTGGGGCCTCATGTGGGGCATTCTTGCGTGCATCGCGGCGTGGGTCTTCGTCAAGTACAGCACCAAAGGCTTTGCGATGCGCATTGTCGGCGGCAGTAATCGCGCGGCGCGGCTGGTCGGCTTGCCGGTGAACGTACTTGCGTTTGTTGCGTGCGCGCTTGGCGGCGCAGCGGCGGGACTCGCCGGTATGTTCGAGGTTGCGGCGGTGCAGGGCAGCGCGAATGCATCGCTGCTCGCGGGTTACGGCTACGCCGGAATACTCGTAGCCTTCGCAGCACGCCAGAATCCGCTGGCGATCATTGTGTGCGCCGTGATGATTGGCGGCATCGAAGCGAGCGGCAGTCTGTTGCAGCGCCGCCTCGACCTGCCCGATGCCACCACGCTCGTCCTTCAAGGTCTTCTGTTCGCAAACCTGCTCGCATGGGAAGCGCTGGGCGGCCGGATCGCAGCGTGGCGCGTGCAGTTGCAGGCCGCTGCGCTCGCCGACGTCAACCTGCCGATGGAGCACACCCATGCCTGATGTCCATTCGCCCATCGTCATCTTGTTGCTGTCGCTCGTGGCCGGCGCGATCCGCGTGAGCACGCCGTATCTTTTCGTGAGCCTGGGCGAATGCCTGACCGAGAAGGGCGGTCGCGTAAATCTCGGCCTCGAGGGCATCCTGGTTTCCGGCGCGATGAGCGGTTACGCCGCGTCCTACATGACGGGCTCGCCGTGGGCCGGCGTGCTTGCGGCGGGTTGCGTCGGCTTGTTGCTTGGATGTCTGCACGGTCTCGTATGTTCGCTGCCCCGCGTCTCCGATATCGCGTTCGGCATCGCGTTGATGCTGCTTGGCACGGGACTCGCGTTTTATCTGGGCAAGCCGTTTATCGAACCGCAAGCGCCCGGTCTTCAGTCGTTCGATTTTGGCGCGTGGGCTAGCTCGCCTCAGTTGCACAACGCGCTGCATGTGAATCCGCTTTTTGTGATCGGCGTGGTGCTGGCGTTCGTGTTGCAATGGGGACTGCGCAGCACGCGCTGGGGCATGACCTTGCGTCTCGTTGGCGATCACGCCGAGACCGCACGGGCGATGGGTTATCCGCTGACGCGGATTCGAATCATCGCGACTTCCGTGGGTGGTTTTTTTGCGGGCGTTGGTGGAGCGTATCTGTCGCTCGTTTATCCGGGAAGCTGGAACGAAGGATTGTCGAGCGGGCAAGGATTGATGGCGGTCGCGCTTGTCATCTTCGCGCGCTGGCAGCCTTTGCGATGCCTGTGGGCCGCCTTGCTTTTTGGCGCGGCCGGCGCGCTCGGGCCAGCACTGCAAGCCATCGGCGTGACGAGCGGATATTACCTCTACAACGCCGCACCCTACGTGCTCACGCTCGCGATCATGATCATCAATTGCCGTCCCGATCGCACGCTTGCCGGCGCGCCGGGCGAGCTGAGCCTCACACGCTGACTCATTTTTAAAGGCGCTTCCGACCATGAACCGATTCATTGATGCCAGACCTTACCCATGGCCCTTCGATGGCAACCTGCGCCCCGACAATACGGCGCTGATCGTGATCGACATGCAGACGGACTTCTGCGGACACGGCGGTTATGTCGACAAGATGGGTTACGACTTGTCGCTCACGCGCGCGCCTATTGAACCTATAAAACGCGTGATGAACGTGATGCGCGAACAGGGGTTCACGATCATTCATACGCGTGAAGGGCATCGGCCGGATTTGTCGGACTTGCCTGCGAACAAGCGCTGGCGCAGCCGTCGCGCGGGAACGGATGGCGTTGGTATCGGCGACGATGGCCCTAGTGGCCGCATCCTGGTACGGGGTGAGCCGGGGTGGGAAATCATCGATGAACTTGCGCCTTTGGCGGGGGAAATTGTCATCGACAAACCCGGCAAGGGCTCGTTCTGCGCAACCGACCTCGAACTGATCTTGCGCACGCGCGGCATCGTGAACCTGGTGCTGACCGGTATCACGACCGACGTCTGCGTCCACACGACCATGCGTGAGGCGAACGACCGCGGTTTCGAATGCACGGTGCTTGCCGACTGTTGCGGTGCGACCGACCGTAGCAACCACGATGCGGCGCTGCACATGATCACGATGCAAGGCGGCGTGTTCGGCACAGTCTCCGATTCACAAGCGCTCCTGACCACGCTCGGCGGCTGACCATGCCCACCTCATCGCATGCGCTGGGTGTGGAGATACACAACGCCGGCAAATCGTTTGGCGCATTTCGCGCGCTGGACAACGTATCGATCAAGGTCCGCGCGGGCACGGTCCACGCGTTGCTTGGCGAGAACGGTGCGGGCAAGAGCACGCTTGTGAAGGGACTCGTGGGGTACGGCGTGCTCGATGAAGGACAAATTTCAGCCGGCAATCGCGAGGTTCACATTACCTCGCCGCGCGATGCTCAAGGCCTGGGTATCGGCATGGTGTATCAGCATTTCACGCTGGCATCGGGCTTGTCGGTGGAAGAAAACTTGTTGCTCGCGCGTGGCCGTCTTCCATGGAAGATCGACTGGAAAACGGAACGTGCGGCGCTCGACATGTTCATGCGGGGCATGCCGTTTCGCCTTCCGCTCGACGCACCTGTGTCTGGCCTCGCGGCCGGCGAAAAGCAGAAGCTTGAAATTCTCAAGCAGCTGTATTTGAAGCAGCGTTTTCTTATTCTCGATGAACCCACTTCCGTTCTCACGCCACAGGAAGCCGATGAAGTGCTCGGCCTGATGCGCGATTTGACAACACGTGGCGAGCTGACCGTGCTGATGATCACGCACAAGTTCCGCGAAGTAATGGCCTACGCGGACGATGTGACCGTACTGCGCAAGGGTCGTCAGGTCGGTACGAGCGCTGTTTCTGAAACCAGCCGCGATGCGCTGGCCGCACTGATGATGGGCGCCGACGAAACGCGCGACACCGCTGTTATGGAAGCAGTCAATGCCGAACGCGTCGCCCGCAAACCGGTGAATGCTGCAGGGCAGATTCGCCTTGCGATCAGTATGCTTTCCGTCGACGATGATCGCGGCCATGCCGCAGTCAGGCATGCATCGCTTCAAGTACGCGCGGGAGAGATACTTGGCATCGCGGGGGTGTCGGGGAATGGGCAGAAGGAACTGGTCGAAGCGCTTGTCGGGCAACGTCGCACCAAGGCCGGCAAGATGGAAATCGCCGGCAGCGCATATCGCGCGACCCGTGAAGAGATGCCGCAACGGCGTGTCTTTGCCATCCCTGAAGAGCCGCTCAAGAACGCGTGCGTGGCGAGCATGAGTGTCGCGCAAAACCTTGCGCTGCGAGACTTCGATCGCCCTCCGTTGCGTCGCGGCGGTTGGCGTCTCGACCGCCACGCGATGCGTAATCGCGCCACGCAACTCATCGGCGAATTCAACGTACGGCCGCCGCTTCCAGAACGTGCTATCGGCACGCTTTCAGGCGGCAACGTGCAGCGTGCAGTGCTTGCTCGAGAACTTGGTCAACCGGTGGATGTGCTGATCGTCGCGAACCCGGTTTTTGGTCTCGACTTTGCATCGGTGGCGGATATTCACGCACGCATCATGGCTGCGCGCGATGCCGGTGCGGCCGTCTTGCTGGTGAGCGAGGACCTTGACGAATTGCTGGAACTAGCGGACCGCATCACGGTGATTGCGGAGGGTGAACTCGTGTACGAGACATCCGCCGCGAATGCCGATCGCGCGACGCTCGGCCGCTACATGGCGGGACATGGTGATACCGTCACGCATAACGCGCCCGCAACCGAACCTTTGAAGGAGGTCATTGAATGAGCTCGAGTGGATTGGGCGGATTGAACAAGTCGCCGAACGGCATTGTGATTGGTCTCGTGCAATTGCAAAATCCAGACGTCTCCACGTCGGAAGAACTTGCAGCGCAGACGCAGAAAATCGTGACGATGGTCGGCAAGGCGCGACGCAATAATCCTTCCATGGACCTGGTCGTATTCCCCGAATATGCGCTACATGGTCTTTCCATGCGTACGGATGACGCCATCATGTGCACGCTCGATGGTCCCGAAGTGGCGGCGTTCAAGGCAGCATGTGTCGAGCACAAGATCTGGGGCTGCTTCTCGATCATGGAGCTCAACCCGGGCGGCAATCCTTACAACAGTGGATTGATCATCGACGATACCGGCGCGGTGAAACTCTACTATCGGAAGCTGCATCCGTGGGTGCCGGTCGAGCCGTGGGAGCCTGGAAACATAGGCGTTCCGGTGTGCATCGGGCCGAAGGGCGCGGTGCTTTCGCTGATCATCTGTCACGACGGCATGTTTCCCGAAATGGCGCGCGAGGCCGCGTATAAGGGCGCGGAAATCATCTTGCGCACAGCGGGCTACACCGCGCCGATACGTCACGCATGGCGAATCACGAATCAATCCAACGCGTTTCAGAATCTCGCGCAAACGGCGAGCGTTTGTCTTTGCGGAACAGATGGCAGTTTCGATTCGATGGGCGAGGGCATGTTCTGCGATTTCGATGGCACGGTGATGGTGGATGGCAGTCATCGGCCGGACGAAATCATCACGTGTGAAATGCGGCCCGACCTCGTTCGTGAAGCGCGCTTGAACTGGGGCGTCGAAAACAACATCTATCAGTTCGGGCATCGCGGGTATGTGGCCGTGAAAGGCGGAGCGCAGGATTGCCCGTACACGTTCATGCACGACATGGTGCGTGGTGAATATCGCTTGCCCTGGGAAGACGAGGTCAAGGTCACAGACGGCACATCTTGCGGTTTTGCGCCGCCCGGACGGACTTATAAAGGCAAGTCATGACCGTCGAGATCAACCTGCCCGAAGTCACTGCCGAGGTGTGTGCGGCGTTTGTTAAATACGAACGCGCGCTGGTTGCAAATGACATTGAAACCATGAATGCGCTGTTCTGGAATGCTCCAGAGACGGTGCGTTACGGCATTGCGGAAATCCAGCATGGCGGCGATGCCATCCGCCAGTGGCGCGAAACGTGCGCGCCGGTCCCGGCTTCGCGCATTTTGCACCGGACCATCGTCACGACGTTCGGCACGGACTTTGCAACCGTCAGTACCGAGTTCACAAGCGATGCGACGCCGTTGATCGGACGGCAGATGCAAAGCTGGGCGCGCATTGGCAATGATGGCAACTGGAAAATCGTCGCCGCGCACGTCAGTCTGATTCCCGAACCCTGAAACGCCGATAATAAGAAATAAATGGGAGCGCGAATGCAGGAAGACATGATTGAAGCGGTTGTTGAAACCGTCGAGCCAAATGCGGCGAATCCGCTTGCCGAACAGGTCTATCAGCGGTTGAAGAGCGATATCTTCAACTTCCGCTTGTTTCCCGGCGACCGTTTTTCGGAGAATGGTATCGCCCAGTATTACGGCGTCTCGCGCACGCCCATGCGCGACGGCCTGTTCCGCCTGCAACGCGAGGGATACCTCGAAGTCGGTTTCCGGCGCGGCTGGAAGGTTGCCACGATCGACTTCAATCAGATGGATCAGCTTTACGATCTGCGCATCGTGCTCGAGCTTGCCGCGCTCGAACGAATGACCGCCGGTGGCGACGCGGCGCGCGCAGCCATCGATTCGTTGAAGGCGACCTGGTGCGTGGAGCCGCAAGCGCGCGAATCCGACGCCGTGAAGATGTTCGGCATGGACGAAGATTTTCATCGGCGAGTGGTGGCCGCTACCGGCAATGCTGAAATGGTCCGCGTGCATAACGACGTGACCGAGCGCATTCGCATTGTGCGCCGCCTCGATTTCCTCAAGCCGCACAGGACCAGCGCGACTTACGATGAACATTCAACCATGCTGCATCTGATCGAACGCAAACGCCTGACCGAGGCATCCATCTTGCTGCGAGCGCATATCACGCAGAGCAAGCTGGAAGTTCGGAAGATCACCGTCTCGATGCTCGATGCAGCCCGCGATGTAAAGCTGCCATTTGTGTCGTAGGTCAATCCGGCCGCCGGTTCCTGTCTGCCAAAAACACTGTACGGGTGTACAGTATCGGATACATCCGCAGCTATCGCACCACAGCGCCCCGGATCGCGGCGGCTCCCGCAGGAGTCCAGCGCCGCCCGGAGGACCTGATGGACGATCTAACTCATTGAACCGGTTAGGAAAAATTGGCATCCAACAACGCAATCCGCATTCGCGGCGCTCGCCAGCATAATCTCAAGAACATCGACCTGGACCTGTACACCGGCCAGATGACCGTGGTGACCGGTCCCTCCGGCTCGGGTAAATCGAGCCTCGTTTTCGACACGCTTTACGCCGAAGGCCAGCGGCGCTATGTCGAGACGTTCAGCGCCTACGCGCGGCAATTCCTCGACCGGATGGATCGTCCGCAGGTGGATCGCGTGGATGGCGTTCCGCCGGCCATTGCTATCGACCAGACGAATCCGGTGCGCAGTTCGCGCTCGACCGTCGGCACGATGACCGAGCTGAACGATCACCTGAAACTGTTCTACGCGCGCGCCGCCGAGCTCTTCGATAAAAAGACCTCGCATCAGGTCCGGCACGACACGCCGGAGACCATCTACGTCGAACTGCTCGAACGCACGAAGGCGAATGATCCGCGTATTGCGATCACGTTCCCGGTCGAGCTGCCCGAATCCGCGAGCGATGAAGAAGTCGCGCAATGGCTTTCCGCAAGCGGTTATACCCGCGTGCAGGCCAAGCGGCATCAGGACGGCCGTCAGATGCTCGATGTCGTCGCGGACCGGTTTCGTTTGCAGAACACGGAACGGTCGCGGGCGCTCGAGGCTATTGAAGGCGCGTTGTTGCGTGGTACGGGGCGCGTGAATGTCTATGTGTTGCCTGAGCCGGGCGCTGAAGATGGCGACAAACCAAACGATGTCCCCACATGGCGCTTCTCAACGGGCCTTCATAGCCCGGAAAGCGATATCCGCTACGCCGATCCGCAACCCGCGTTGTTCTCGTTCAACTCGGCGTACGGCGCGTGCGAAACATGCCGTGGTTTTGGCCGCGTGATTGGCGTGGATCTAGGCCTCGTGATCCCAGATGAACGCAAGACCCTGCGCGGCGGTGCGATCAAGACGATGCAGACGCCAGCATGGCAAGAGAATCAGGACGATCTGCTGCGCTACGGCGCGAAGGCCGGCATTCGGCTTGGCGTGCCATGGAGCGACCTGACGCAGAAGGAACGCGACTGGGTCATCAATGGTTCGCCCGACTGGACCGGCAAGTGGCAGAACCAGTGGTACGGCGTGCAGCGCTTCTTCGATTATCTGGAATCGAAGGCGTACAAGATGCATATTCGCGTGCTGCTGTCGAAATATCGCAGCTATACGAAGTGTCCGGTGTGCGAGGGCGCGCGGCTCAAGACCGAAGCGCTGCTGTGGCGTCTCGGCACGAAGGAACAAGCGGACGCGGTGTTGAACCCCGCCAATCGTTTCTTGCCTGCTGGCGTCGACTGGACGCGTGCTCAGCTCGAAGCGCTGCCCGGCCTTACGCTGCACGATCTGATGCTGATGCCGATTGAGCGGATTCGCCGGTTCTTTGATTCATTGACGTTGCCAAGCACGTTGCTCGACGACGCGCTCAAGCTCTTGCACAACGAAGTCCGCACTCGCCTCAAATATCTCTGCGATGTCGGCCTCGGCTATCTCACGCTGGATCGCCAGAGCCGCACGCTTTCGGGCGGCGAAGTGCAGCGGATCAACCTGACGACCGCACTCGGCACGTCGCTCGTGAACACGCTATTCGTACTCGATGAACCGAGCATCGGCTTGCATCCGCGTGACCTGAACCGCATTGTCGAGGCCATGCACAGGCTGCGCGATGCGGGCAATACGCTCGTTGTCGTCGAGCACGATCCGTCGGTCATGCTCGCGGCGGATCGTCTTATCGACATGGGTCCGGGTCCCGGCGAACGCGGCGGCTCGATTGTGTATGACGGATCGCCGAACGATATCGAACACAGCGATACGCTCACTGGCGCGTACCTCGGCGGCCGCAAGCACGTGGCGCACGCGTCGAACTGGCAGCGTCGCGCCGTCGATGCAAAGACGCCGCGACTCGTGCTCGAGGGCGCGACCCAGCACAATCTGCGCGATGTAACGGTCGAGATTCCGTTGCAGCGCCTGGTGTGCGTGACGGGGGTATCGGGCTCGGGTAAATCGACGCTGATTCAGGACGTGCTCGCGCCGGCCTTGCTGCGCCATTTCGGCAAGGCGACGGAAACGCCCGGCGCATTCCGCGCGCTGAAAGGCGCGGACGAACTGAGCGAAGTGATCTTCGTGGATCAATCGCCCATTGGACGCACGGCGCGTTCGAATCCGGCGAGTTACGTCGGCGCATTCGATGAAATCCGCAAGCTGTTTGCGAAGGCGCCGCTGGCGGCGCAACGCGGCTACAGCGCGGGCATGTTCAGCTTCAATTCCGGCGATGGCCGTTGCCCGACGTGCGGTGGTTCGGGCTTCGAACACGTGGAAATGCAGTTCCTGAGCGATGTCTATCTGCGTTGCCCGGATTGCGATGGCCGGCGGTATCGCGCGGAAATTCTCGATGTGCAGATCGAACGCGATGGCCGGTCGCTGAGCGTCGCCGATGTACTCGACCTCACCGTGAGCGAAGCCGTTGCATGTTTTGCGAAGGACAAGGAAGTGCTGCGCGTATTGCAGCCGATCGTGGATGTCGGTCTGGAATACGTGAAGCTCGGACAACCTGTTCCGACCTTGTCCGGGGGCGAAGCGCAGCGCCTCAAGTTGGCGGGTTTCCTCGCGGAAACGGCGCAGGCAAGCGGCAACAAGCCGGGTCGTCTGTTCATGTTCGACGAACCCACAACGGGTCTTCATTTCGACGATATCGCCAAGCTCATGCAAGCGCTTCGACGCTTGCTGGAACGCGGCCATTCGCTGATCGTGATCGAGCACAATCTCGATGTGATTCGCGCCGCCGACTGGATCATCGATCTGGGTCCCGAAGGCGGAGATGCAGGCGGCCTGGTCGTTTGTGTCGGTACGCCCGAAGATGTTTCGGCATGCGAACAATCGCATACGGGCAAGGCTTTGCTCGACTACGAAGAAGCCATGGCGCCGGGCGCCGCACAGAAGCGTGCATCGGGCGTGCCATTGCAACTCGCGGCGGAAGTCGCGGCGGCGCGTCGCGCGTTGCAGGGCGAGGACGTGGTGCGTATCGTTAATGCGCGCGAGCACAACTTGAAGTCGCTTGACGTCGATATTCCGCACGGCAAGTTCAACGTGATCACGGGTGTTTCGGGTTCGGGCAAATCGACGCTCGCGTTCGATATTCTTTTCCACGAAGGCCAGCGCCGGTACCTTGAATCGTTGAATGCGTACGCACGTTCCATTGTTCAACCGGCGGGGCGTCCTGAAGTCGATGCCGTCTATGGCATTCCGCCTACGGTTGCAATCGAACAGCGTCTGTCGCGCGGCGGACGCAAGAGTACGGTCGCGACTACTTCTGAAGTCTGGCATTTCCTGCGGCTTTTGTACGTGAAGCTCGGCATTCAGCATTGCGTTCACGACGGCGCGCCCGTGACGGCGCAAAGTGCTGAATCAATCGTTGCGCAGATTTTGCGCGACTTCAAAGGCCAACATATTGGTCTGCTTGCGCCGCTCGTCGTGAACCGCAAGGGGATTTATACCGATCTCGCGAAGTGGGCGAAAACGCGTGGCCATACGCATCTGCGCGTGGACGGAGAGTTCCTGTCCGTCGATCCGTGGCCGAAGATCGACCGCTTCAAGGAACACACCATCGAGTTGCCGGTTGGCGATCTGATTGTCAGCGTGAACGACGAAGCATCGCTTCGGAAGATGCTTGAAGACACGCTCGAGCTTGGCAAGGGCGTGATGCATCTGCTCGCGCCGCTCGATGATCTGCACGGTGCCCTGAATGGCGGCAAGAACGGCACGAAGCACATTGGCGAGATTCGCGTGTTTTCGACCAAACGCGCGTGTCCTGTTTGCGGCACGAGTTACCCCGAACTCGACCCGCGCATGTTCTCGTATAACAGCAAGCATGGCTGGTGCCACACCTGCGTGGGAACGGGCGTCAAGCTCACGCGCGAGCAGCGCGAAGCCTACGATGACACCTTGCTCTCCGAGGACGTTCGCGGCCGCGAACAAACGATTCCATCGGCGGAACAGGAACCTGACGATGTCGGAGATCAACCATGCCCGGATTGCGAAGGCACGCGTCTGAACGAAGTGGCGCGCGCGGTGACGTTCGGCAACCAGCCGATCACCGAGGTGGGCCGATGGACCGTCACTGCCACACGCGGCTGGATCAACAGGCTGAAACTCAAGGGTCGCGATGCAGATATCGCGCGCGACGTTGTGAGCGAAATCGAAGGGCGTCTGCAATTTCTTGAAGAAGTTGGCCTCGGATATCTTAGTCTTGATCGCGCCGCGCCTACGTTGTCAGGCGGCGAAGCGCAGCGCATCCGCCTTGCGGCGCAACTCGGCAGCAACCTGCAGGGCGTGTGTTACGTGCTCGATGAACCGACTATCGGGCTGCATCCGCGCGACAACAAGATCCTGCTCGACGCACTCAAGAAGCTCGGCGACAAAGGCAACACGCTGGTCGTCGTGGAGCATGACGAAGATACGATTCGCCGTGCCGATCACATCATCGATATTGGTCCGGGAGCGGGTAAACGCGGCGGTACGGTCGTGGCGCAGGGCGGTGTTGCTGATCTGGCTGCGCAATCTGATTCGCTCACTGGACAGTTCCTGGCGAACCCGATCCAGCATCCGCTGCAACCGCGCCGCGACGTAAAAACGGCCACTGCCAAGCGCACTGCAACGCCTGAGAACTGGCTTACGGTTCACGGCGCGACGTTGCACAACTTGCGCAACGTCACCGCAAGCATGCCGCTCGGACGCCTGATCGCCATCACGGGTGTAAGTGGTTCCGGCAAGTCGACCCTCGCGCGCGATGTGCTGATGACCAACTTGCTCGATGCCGTTGGCCGTTCGGTGTTGTCGTCGCCGGCAACACGCCGTGCACGCAAGAGCGCGCAAGCCGATATGCCCGCGCGCAATCGTTCGAGCGTGTTGTCGCGCGAAGCGCCGCGGCCAAAGTTCGACGTCACGCATCGTTGGCAGGGTTGTACGGAAGTGACCGGCTTCGAGACCATCGACCGCGTGCTCGAAGTCGATCAGACGCCGATCGGCAAGACGCCGCGTTCGTGTCCGGCAACGTATATCGGCATGTGGGACACCATCCGCAAGCTGTTCGCCGATACGCTCGAATCACGCGCACGCGGCTACACGCCATCGCGTTTTTCGTTCAACACCGGCGACGGTCGGTGCCCGGCTTGCGAAGGCCAGGGCGTGCGCACCATTGCAATGAGCTTCCTGCCCGACGTCAAGGTCCCGTGCGACGTTTGCCACGGCCAGCGCTTCAATCCTGAAACGCTGGCGGTGACGTGGCGCGGCAAGAACATCGGCGAAGTCCTGACGATGGAAATCGACGAGGCCGTCGAGTTCTTCTCGGCGATGCAAAGCATCGCGCATCCGCTGCAACTGATGAAGGATGTCGGGCTCGGTTATCTGACGTTGGGCCAGCCGTCGCCCACGCTGTCAGGCGGCGAGGCGCAGCGGATCAAGCTCGTGACGGAGTTGTCGAAGGTGCGTGACGACATCGGCCGGCGCGGACAAAAAGCGCCGCACACGTTGTATGTGCTCGATGAACCGACCGTTGGCCTGCACATGGCCGACGTCGCGAAGCTGATCCGTGTGCTTCACAGGCTGGTGGACGGCGGCCATTCGGTGGTTGTGATCGAGCACGATCTGGACGTGATCGCCGAGGCCGACTGGGTGATCGATCTCGGGCCGGAAGGCGGCACGGAAGGTGGATCGATCGTGGCATCGACCGACCCGGAGACGCTCTCGAGGAATCCGCGCAGCCATACCGGCGCGGCATTGCGGCCGGTGCTGGAACGCGGCACGGCGATTCCCGCCGAAGAAGTTCAGTAACTTTTATAGGGCAGGAATTTGCCCGATAAAACCACGTTGACCCGATCCCCTTTGGGATCGGGTTCGCGCTGGATGTCCATCGAAAAGTCGATGGCGCTCATGATTCCATCGCCGAATTCCTCGTGGATCAATTCCTTGATCGTGGTCCCGTAAACGCTCACTATTTCGTACCATCTATAGATCAGCGGGTCGGTTGGCACGGCGGTTGGCAGCGAGCCTTTATAGGGCACAATCTGCAACCAGGCGACGGCTTCATCGGAAAGACCAAAGAGGCCGCCAACGACTTCGGCTTGCGTTTTGGAGAACGTCATTTGCCCGAGGCAACCGGCCGTCACCCATTCCTTGCTCAAGCCGACTTTCTCCGCCACATCGGCCCATTTCAGCCCTCGGCTCACCTTGGCGGCGAGAATCATGCGAGTCACTTCGCTGCGATCGGAAATCATTCGTGTCACTCCTCGGGGTTTGCATGAGGCGAGTGTATCGGCCAATCGAGCGGCTGGCTGGCGGACAAAAATACCGCAGGAGATTCAACTCATGTCGAAACCGATCAACGATCTCAACACCTTGCTTGCCTCGATGTCGCCGGAATTACAGCCGGGCGTTTTCATCTATGCGAGCGTACCTTTCGATACCGACCTTTCCGGCGTCACGCCCATCGCGACCTTTCGCGAGCGCGAGGGCCTGACCATCATTGCGGAAGAATCCGAGGCGCTGACGGCCGGTATTGAACCGATGTTCCGCGCCGCCTGGATCACATTGACGGTGCACTCGGACCTGCAGGCGGTCGGCCTGACCGCGGCTTTTGCCGCGGCGCTCGGAAAGGCAAATGTCAGTTGCAATGTCGTTGCCGCGGCGTATCACGATCACGTGTTCGTGCCGATCGAATCCGCCGATACAGCGATGGCCGCATTGCAGCAACTTCAATGTGAAGGCTTGCAGCAAAGCTGAACCGTTCCCGCTGGTATGCTGACGCCCTCGTCCACCAAACAAAAACGCACAAACCGCAATGGCAACGCAGGACAAATCCCTCGCACTGAAGAAGATGAAATGGTTCGCCGCAGGCCTTCTGCTGGCGGCTGCCGCGCTGTTCGTACTCGCAAAAACCCAGCACGAGGTTGGCGCCTGGGCCTGGGTCGCGGCCTTCGCTGAAGCCGCCATGGTCGGCGCGCTTGCCGACTGGTTCGCGGTCGTCGCGCTGTTCCGTCACCCGCTGGGCGTGCCGATCCCGCATACAGCCATACTCCCGGCCAACAAGGCACGCGTCGCCGATAACCTCGCCGAATTTGTCCGCGACAAATTCCTCGGCACCGACGCCCTGGTCGCCCGCGTGAACGCCTTCGATCCCGCCGGCCGTCTCGCCATATGGCTTGCCGAACCGGCCAACGCGGCGCTGCTTGGCAAGAAGGCGGTCACGGCGGCAAGCCAGATGCTGGAGTTCATCGACGATGAACGTGTCAAGACGATGCTCCACGAAGCGCTGCGCCGTCGCGCCGAACAATTCGATCTGGCGGGCGCGGTCGGCGGATTGCTCTCGACCATGACGGCGGATCGCCGCCATCAGATGCTCCTCGACGAAGGTCTTCGCGAACTCGCGCAATGGCTCGACCGGGAAGAAGTGCAGGGCATTCTGGCGGGCAAGATTATCGAAGTGGCCGGCGAGGAGTATCCGAAGCTCATCGGTATGCTGGGATTCGTGGGATTAAGCGCGGAAGACCTCGGCAACAAGTTCGCCGGGGGCCTCGTGCGCGGCGCGAACAAATGGCTGCACGACATCAGCGACGACCCGGAACATGAGCGCCGCAGGGCGTTTGATCGCTCGGTGGAAGGATTCATCGAACGGCTGAAGAGCGATCCGGCGTTCCGCGCGCGTATCGACCAGCACAAACGCGAATGGCTCGAACGCCCCGAGTTGCGGACCTACGTAAACGGCTTGTGGGACGAATTCAAGGAGTGGCTGCGCCGCGATCTCTCGCAACCTGATTCCACGCTGAACAAGAAGGTGACGGGCGCGGCGGCGTCGTTTGCAACGGCACTGGGCAACGATCCCGCACTGCGCGAATCGATCAACGAGCACATGCGAGACGCGCTGCGCTCGCTCGCGCCGGAACTGCGCGATGGCATCGCAAAGCATATCGCCGCGACCGTGCGCAACTGGGATGACGCCACGCTCGTGCGCGACGTTGAACTGAGCGTAGGCCGGGACCTGCAGTTCATCCGCGTGAACGGCACCCTTGTGGGCGGACTGGTTGGCCTGATCATTCACGCTGTATCGATGTTCATGGTTTAAGCTTCTCGTAGCCGCGGTCAGCCTATCCTCCTTGAAGAGACCGAACATGACGGACGCGAACGCCGCATTGATCCAGCGTTTCTACGAAGCCTTCCAGCGCTCTGATGCCGAGGCGATGGCCGCGTGTTATGCGTCCGACGTCGAGTTCAGCGATCCGGTGTTCGGCGTGTTGCGCGGCCGTGAAGCGAGCGACATGTGGCGCATGCTGCTTGCGCGGGCAGCGGAATTCTCACTGACTTTTAGCGACATCAAGTCCGTTGGACAAACGGCAACTGCAAACTGGGTCGCGACGTATCGCTTTTCACAGACGGGACGTCTGGTCGTGAATCGCATCAATGCGCGTTTCGTGATTCGCGACGGTTTGATTATCGAACATCACGATTCGTTCGATCTCTGGACCTGGAGCCGTCAGGCGCTTGGATTCAAGGGCCTGCTGCTGGGCTGGACATCGTTCGTGCAGAACAGGATCCGGGCGCAGGCTGCGAACGGACTCAGGGCTTACAGGCAACAACCGAAGACATGACACGCATCGATTCCCCTTCTCGCGAAGGACGTCTCAACGACGAATGGCTCGAAGCCGACGCATTTGGCGGCTTCGCTTCCGGAACGGCAGGCACAGAGCGTACGCGTCGATATCACGCGCTGTTGCTCACGGCCACGCAGCCGCCCGCGGGACGCATGGTGCTGGTGAACGGCGTGGAAGCATGGCTTGGAGATGCAGCGGGAAACACGCGCATTCCACTTACCATGCAACGCTACGGTGAAGGATCGGTCTGGCCGGACATATCGGCGAATCTGCTTTCATTCAGTACCGAGCCGTGGCCGACATGGCGCTTCCAAATCGGCGATACGCAGGTTCTTACCGCTGAAGTATTTGTCGCGAAGGAAAGTGCGCACACCGTGCTTCGATGGCGGCTGGACAACAGCGCTTTGACGCTGAAAGTGCGGCCGTTGATGTCCGGTCGCGACTATCACGCATTGCATCACGAGAACCCCGCATTCAATTTCGACTACACCGCGAACGGCAATCAGATCCGCTGGCAAGCGTATGAAGATGTACCCGCGGTGATAGCGGAGTCGAATGGATCGTATGGTCACGCGCCCGACTGGTATCGCAATTTCTGCTACACGGTCGAACGCGAACGCGGCATGGATTTCAACGAGGACCTTGCAACGCCCGGCGTTTTCTCCTTCGATTTATCGCGCGGGGAAGCGGTGCTCGTGCTGAGCGCGAACCAGGGTGCGCAACAGACCGCCGCGCAACTCGCCGAGGTGGAACAAGCGCGCCGCGCCGCTTTTCCCACCGCGCTGCAACGCTCCGCCGACAGCTACATCGTCGCGCGCAATGAGGGCAGCACGATCCTCGCCGGCTTCCCGTGGTTCACCGACTGGGGCCGCGATACGTTCATCGCAATGCGTGGTTTGATGATCGCATCGGGCCGTCTTGCGGACGCCGAATCGATCCTGCTCGAATGGTCCGGCACGATCTCGGAAGGCATGTTGCCAAATCGTTTCCCGGATAGCGGCGCGCCGGAATACAACTCGGTGGACGCGTCGCTGTGGTTCGTGATTGCCGTGCATGAGTATCTGGCAACCGGCCACGCCGGGGAAAAAACGCAGGATCGCTTGCAGCAGGCGGTCGATGCAATCCTCGAAGGCTACACCAATGGCACGCGCTTTGAGATCGCCGCCGATCCGAAAGACGGCCTGCTGCGCGCGGGCGTTCCCGGCGTGCAACTTACATGGATGGACGCCAAGGTCGGCAACTGGGTGGTGACGCCGCGCATCGGCAAGCCGGTTGAAATTCAGGCGCTTTGGATCAATGCATTGCGTATTGCCGCAGCGTGGAATTCACGCTGGACCGAACCCGCAACGCGCGCAACGGACGCCTTTCAACAACGTTTCATTAACCCCGCCAGCGGCGCGCTCTACGACGTCGTGGATGCCGATCACGAGTCCGGCGACATCGATCATTCGATCCGGCCGAACCAGCTTTTTGCGGTCGGCGGCTTGCCGTTTTCGCTGATCGACGACAATGAAACCGCGCGCGCCATCGTCGATCAATGCGAGCAGCTTTTGCTCACGCCAATGGGCATGCGGACCTTGTCACCGAATGACCCGGCTTACAAGGGGCGGTACACCGGCACGCCGCTACAACGCGATGGCGCCTATCATCAGGGCACCGTGTGGCCGTGGTTGCTTGGCGCGTTCGTGCAAGCGTGGTTGCGGGTGCATCGCGACGATCCGGCATCCAAAGTGCAAGCCCGTGAGCGCTTCCTGAAACCGCTGCACGATCATCTGCATCGGGCGGGACTCGATCATGTTTCCGAAGTCGCTGACGGCGATGCCCCGCATACACCTGGCGGCACGCCATTCCAGGCGTGGTCGCTCGGCGAACTCATGCGCCTCGAACGCCTGCTTGCCGCCGATTCCTGACGATTAATGCCGATGTCGCGCAAAAGCGCTAGATTATCGGTCTTATCGTACGCTTAGCTTAAGGACGCACCATGCCGCCACTGCGCGCTACCAAATCGCTCGACACCATTGAAGGGTCACGCCTTCATTCCACCGATTGTTCGCGCTGGCAGCGTTGGGGCCCGTATCTCAGCGAGCGTCAATGGGGCACGGTGCGCGAGGATTACAGCGAGAACGGCACGGCGTGGGACTATTTTCCGCACGATCATGCGCGCAGCCGTGCTTACCGCTGGGGCGAAGACGGCATCGCCGGATTCAGCGACGACAAGCTCAACTGGTGCGTCTCGCTCGCAATGTGGAACGGTCATGACGCCATCCTCAAGGAGCGTTTGTTCGGCCTCACGAATGCGCAAGGCAATCATGGCGAGGACGTGAAGGAGCTTTATTTCTACGTCGACGGCACGCCCACGCATTCCTATATGCGCATGCTTTACAAGTACCCGCACGCGGCGTTCCCCTACGACGATCTCGTCGCGGAGAACGGACGGCGGGGCGCCGACATGCCCGAGTACGAAGTGCTCGATACCGGCGTCTTCGAGGACAACAAGTACTTCGATATCCACGTCGAATATGCGAAGCACACGCCCGAAGATATCGTAATGCGCGTGACCGTCGAGAACCGCGCGGATCATCCTGCGGCCATCGATCTGTTGCCGCAGATCTGGGCGCGCAACACGTGGTCGTGGAAACAGGCGGAGAAGCCATCGCTCGCGTTGCAATCCGATAGCAAAGGCCAACGCGTCGTTGCGCATTGCGACGGACATGCGCCCATGGTCGTGACCGCTGAAAGCCGTGACGGCGCGGCGGTCGACTGGGTGTTCTGTGAAAACGAGACCAACGTCAGGCGCTTGTTTGGTTCTGAAGGGCCGGGTCCGTTCAAGGATGGCTTCAACGACTACATCGTGCATGGCGAAGAAAGCGCTATTCGACGCGATAGCGGCACGCGCGTCGCCGCGCATATGCATATCGAAGTCGCGGCAAACAGCCGTGCCGTTGTGACAATGCGCTGGCGCCCGGAAGCCGATGCAGACACGGACCGTCAGCCGCTCGATACCGATGCGCTGTTTGCGCGCCGTATCGCGGAGGCCGATGCGTTCTACGCCGGCTTGCAGCATGAAATCGACGATGCCGACCAGCGCCTCGTGCAACGCCAGGCGCTCGCGGGCATGTTGTGGTCGAAGCAGTTCTACATGTTCGACGTCACCCGCTGGATGGACGGCGATCCCTTGCAACCGGCGCCCCCCATAGGGCGCAAGCGTGGCCGCGACGCCGACTGGCGGCACTTGTGCAACGCCGACATTGTTTCGATGCCCGACAAATGGGAATACCCGTGGTATGCATCGTGGGACCTCGCGTTTCATGCAGCGGCTTTCGCGCTGATCGATCCTGCGTTTGCAAAGCGTCAGTTGCTGTTGCTGGTGAAGGATCGTTATCAACATCCGAATGGGCAACTGCCCGCCTATGAATGGGCTTTCGGCGACGCCAATCCACCCGTGCACGCATGGGCGACGTGGCGCGTCTATGAAATAGACCGGGCCATTACAGGCAAGAGCGATCGCGATTTTCTCGAGCTCGTGTTCCACAAGCTGCTGCTGAATTTCTCGTGGTGGGTGAACCGCAAGGACGCCGATGGCCGCAACATTTTCCAGGGCGGTTTCCTCGGGCTGGACAACGTGGGGATTTTCGATCGCTCGGCGCCGTTACCGACGGGCGGCCGTATCGATCAGTCGGATGGCACCGCGTGGATGGCAGCCTACGCGCTCGACCTGATGCGTATTGCGCTTGAACTCGCGATTGCGAATCATGTGTTCGTGGATATCGGCGTGAAGTTCTTCGAGCATTTTTTGTATATCGCGGAAGCTGTCAGCAGCAGCGATACCTGCGACACAGGTCTCTGGGACGAACGCGACGAGTTTTTCTACGACGTGTTGCAACTCCCCGACGGCACCAGCGTGCCAATGCGAATTCGTTCCATCGTCGGGCTGATTCCGTTGTTCGCGGTCCATGTGCTCGAAGAACATCTGCATGGTCACTTGCCTGGATTGCGCGATCGCCTGACGTGGTTCCTTGAGCATCGTCCGGACCTGGCGAAACTGGTTTCACGATGGAACGAGCCGGGCAAGGGCAACAGTCTGCTGCTCTCGGTGCTGCGCGGACATCGGATGAAAGCGCTGCTCAAACGCATGCTCGATGAAACCGAGTTCCTCTCCGACTACGGCGTGCGCGCGTTGTCGCGGGTGCATCAGGACGAACCGTTCGTGCTGCAGCATAACGGCGACCGCTTTTGCGTGAAATACTTACCGGCGGAATCGGATTCGCGCGTATTCGGCGGCAACTCGAACTGGCGCGGCCCGATCTGGATGCCGGTCAACTATCTGCTGATCGAATCGCTGTATGAATTTCATCGTTATTACGGCGACGATTTTCGCGTCGAGTATCCAACGGGGTCGGGCGTAAAGCACTCGCTCAACACCATTGCCGATGAACTCGCCAAACGCCTGACACGCCTGTTCCTGAAGGACAAGAATGGCCGGCGCCCGGTGATGGCCGCGTACCCGCAATTGCAAGCCGACCCGCGCTCGGACGACCTCGTGCTGTTCCACGAATACTTTCATGGAGACACCGGGCGAGGCGTGGGCGCGTCGCACCAGACTGGCTGGAGCGGCCTGGTTGCATTGCTGCTGCAGCCGCGCGTGACCGCCGTGGCCGGCAATGTGCCGGTCGACGGCGCGGCGGTTCCTCAGGAAGCGGAGCTCGTGACGAAGTAATCCGCGCCTGTCATTCGTTGCAGAGCATCAGCACTTTTTCGGCATCGGTACAGGCGCGCTTGGGCGCGCTCTGTGTGGCCGGTGCGGCCGATCCCGCTGATGCAGTCCGCTTGATGCACGCACGCAAGCGTTTTTCTATCGGCGGATAGTATTTCCAGCCGCGGCTTAACGGCGGCAATTCCAGCTTCACCTGCTTCCATTTCGGATGACCGTTCGCCTGCAGTTCATCGAAGTGAGTACATAACGAATCCGCGAACTGCGTCATCATCCCGACCGTGCCGCGCAGGTTGTAGTCGTAGGTCACGAGAAACGCCTTCACGGTCAACGTGGGCGAGTCTTCCTTGATCCAGTTCGGATAGCTCGCCGTACGGATCGTCGCGGGGAAATACGTCTGCTCCGCGCGCGCGGTTTCGGGCACCGATGGGTCGAGTTTCAGCAATTTGATCTGGCTCAGCAGTTCCGGATTCAGATCCTGGAAGAGTTTCGCCGGTTGCCCCGCGACGATGATCGCCACATCGAGCTTGCGAACGATCAGCTTTGCAAGCGCGTCCTCGTTGCTGTAGTGCTGCGTCTGCGCTTCGGGTATCGGTTGGTTGAACATCAGCTTGTAGAGCGTGGTCGCTGATTGCGCGGTGCCGCTACCGATCAGCCCGACGCTGATGTTCTTGTCCTTGATCTCATGGATGTAGTTGATCGGCGAATCCGAGCGCACCACGAAATAAATCTCTTCGTTATAAAGCGGCATGATCAGGCGCAGCGGCTGGATGATCTTGCCCGCTTCGGAGTTGCCGGTTTTCGCCATATCGAGGTAAGCCTGGTACACGTCCGACTGCACGAGTGCGAACTTCACGCCCGGCTCGTATCGCATACGCTGCACGTTTTCGGCGGAACCCTTCGATGCCAGCACGTCCAGGCTCATGTTGATCGGATCGGCGACCCATTTCGCCAGGTCCTGGCCGATCTGGATGTAAGTGCCGCGTTCCGGTCCGGTGACGATCTTGTAGTCGGCTTGCGCATGGGCGTGGCCAGCCAGGCCGGCGAGCCCGAGCAGGGCGAACAGCATGAGTACGGTCTTGCGCATGATGTTGTTTGAGTCGTTTTAATGTGTTTGGCTACGTTTATTGCACGCATTGATCGATGTGGCCTGCGTCTCCGGGCGCGGCCGTTGTGTCTCCTCCGGTCTCCTTGGTGAATCTTGTGCTGCGCGTTTTCTGCCTGTCTAAGCCTGTTTATGCCTCTTTATTGCGGCGGCGGGCGTTGTTTCGACGATTGCCCTTTCGTCCATCCGGATTCGAGAATCGCGCGCTCTTCGGCGTCGGGATCTGTCGTGTTGCGGACGGGTGTTTTGGGTTGCACCGTGTTCTGTGTGTTGTCTCCCGAGGCGAGCGTACGCGTAACGCTGACGGGCGCCGGACTGGTCGTGACCGGGGTTGCAGGAATCATCGTCGCGGAGGGCGGCGTCACATTCGCGCGTACAGGTATCGCTTCGGTGACCGGCGCGATCTGATCATGTGTAGCCGGCGTCGCTGGCGATGCCGCACGTGCAACCGGCGTCTCCGGCCCGTCAGGCATGGCAATGAATGTCGATGCCGAAGGCGCCGCCTGAGGCGCTGCAATGTATCCGGACGACGTAAGCGGCGCATGCGACCCCGTGCTCACACGCGTTGAGTCAGAGGCTATCGGCGCTGCCTGCGTGGATGTGACCACCGTCGCAGGCATGACCGGGATAGGCCGCAGCGGAGCAGACGGCACCGATACCACCTTCCGCGCGGGGGACGGAGGCGGAGACGCAGACACGGGCGCTGCTGCGAGTGGCGCCGATACCCCGGATTTCGACGTTGCCCGAGCGGTCGCAGGCGCCGTTTTGTTCAGCCATCCCGAGCGCGTTATCGCATGTTCGACGAGCGTTTGCGCTTCGACGTTGCTTGCATCGATGGCGAGTACGTCACGCGCATTCTGGCGAACGCATATCCACGAGCCAGTCGCTTCGCAACCTCGCGCCATTTGCAGAAGGTTGTCGCGCGTGCGTTCGAGGCTTGCGAGTTCGGACTGGGTTCGCTGGATGTTGCCCGCGCTCATTTGCGCCGCCGGAATCTTCGAGAAGCGGCGCCGCGCGGTTGTCAGGTCACCACGCTCTATGGCGTCGCGCGCGGCCTGCAGGTTGTCGATTGCAGCGGCCGATGTAGCCGGCGCTCGGGCGGTGCTATCGACCGTGGGGGCTGCGGCCACCGCTGCAGGTGCTGGCTTCGCCGGCGCGCCCGCAGCCGCGATAGCGGCCGCGGGTGCAACCGGGTGGATAACGGGCGCAGATGAATCACGGGCCGCTTTCATATCGATGGCGCCATATGCGCTGTGCCCCGCCGGCGTCTCCGTTTTTGTACCTTCGCGATCGCCGGACTGGGAATAGATGACGCCGCCGGCGATCAACGCCAGCATGACGGCGCCAAGTGTGACGCTCTTCGAGTTGTCCCAGCGCTGCTCGCCGGTTCCTGCGAATTCCGCTTCTTCGGGCAGGCTCGGATAGGGCGAGGGCGTTGCCAGCGATGCACGGCGCGCGGCGAACAAACGCAGTCCGTTGGGGATCGTTGCAGCCTGTCCGGACGCGCGGGCGCTGCCGTGATCCGCGCCGCAATGCGGACACGTTTCGGCGTCGCTCAGGATGGAATTGCCGCAACGCATGCACGTCACGGATTCGGCAGACGATGGAAACAAGAGACGGGCCATGCGAAAAACCTCCCGGGACACAAGGGTTGTCCATACCGCTTGCGCGTCCGGTTAATTCAGACGAAACGATGATCGTATGAAGATATTGCTTCGGACTCCCTAAGCTGGACATGCGCCGAGTGAGCCGGACCCAATATGTGACATCTGCGCGACGCCGTCAACACATCGTCGATGCCATGCCGGGCGTGTAATTCACGCTGAAGTGAAGCGGAGAAATGCCTGTGCTGGCTCTGTCGGACAAGGTGCGCTGCAACATGTAAAAGCGACACGTGGTTTCGTCGGCAGCAACCTAGGTTCTGTCCGATTACGCCGCCTTCAGCCGGAACAAATCAATACTCCGGCAGCAACAAATTACGCGCAAATCGTTTTATTTTTTTGAGTGTTTACACGGACGCGTGAGTGGCTAACGGCCACTGAGCATTAGGTAGGATGAGTGATTCAGATCTGAAGGAATGTGCGTACGAGGCAGCAGCCAAAACCGCTGCCTCGAAGCAAGGTTAAGCTTACTTACCCAACTGCAGCTTGCCATCAATGCGACGATTCAACCCAAGCGGGTTGTCCGTCTTGAGCGCATCGGGCAACAGGCCTTCTGGCAGATCCTGATAGCTCACCGGTCGCAGGAAACGATCGATGGCAAGGCTGCCGACCGACGTCGAACGTCCGTCGGCGGTTGAGGGGAACGGGCCGCCATGAACCATTGCGTGACCCACTTCAACGCCCGTACCGAAACCGTTCACAAGAATGCGTCCCGTGCGGCGTTCCAGTGCGGGGAGGACCTTGCGGGCATCGGCGTAATCGGCTTCGTCGATATGCAGCGCCGCCGTCAACTGCCCTTCAAGCTCCTCGATCAGCTCAAGCATCGTGGCGAGATCCGCGCAACGCACGATCAGCGACGCGGCGCCGAAGATCTCTTCCTGCAACTCGGCGTTGGCGCGGAATGCTTGAGCTGTCGTCGAGAACAATGCTGCCTGGCCTTGGGTCGCGCCCTTGGCTTCGGCGCCGCGCGCGAGCGTCTTGACATCGCCATGCTCGGCCGTCTTGCTGAGCGCCGATACATACGCCTTGTGAATGCCCGGCGTCAGCATGGTCGCGGCCGGGATGTCGCTCAATGCGGCCGAGGTTGCTTCGATGAAAGCATCGAGGTCCGGGCCATCGACAGCGAGCACCAGTCCCGGGTTCGTGCAGAACTGGCCGGCGCCCAATGCGAGCGAACTGGCGAACGCCTTGCCGATCGCCGCGCCGCGATTCTTCAGCGCGTTCGGGAACAGCAGGACCGGGTTGATGCTGCTCATTTCCGCGTAGACAGGGATCGGTTCGCGACGCGCTGCCGCGAGCTTCATCAGCGCCGTGCCGCCTCCGCGCGAGCCGGTGAAACCAACTGCCTTGATGCGTCGATCCGATACGAGCCCCTGGCCGATATCGCGGCCGCTGTCGAAGAGAAGCGAGAACGTGCCTTCGGGCAAGCCGCAATCCGCAACGGCTTTTTGCACGGCCGCGCCGACCAGCGCCGACGTACCCGGATGCGCCGAATGCGCCTTCGCAATCACGGGACAACCTGCGGCGAACGCGGACGCGGTATCGCCACCGGCCACCGAAAACGCCAGCGGGAAATTGCTTGCGCCGAACACGGCGACGGGGCCGAGCGGCACATAACGCAGGCGCAGATCGACGCGTGGCAGCGGCTGACGTTGCGGCTGCGCCGGATCGATACGCACGCCCAGGAAATCGCCTTCACGCACGACCGCCGCGAACATACGCAACTGGCCGACCGTCCGGCCGCGCTCGCCCTCGATGCGGCCACGCGGCAGACCGCTTTCCGCGATACAGCGCTCGATCAGCACATCGCCGATATCAAGGATGTTCTGCGCGATCGTTTCGAGGAACTTGGCGCGCGTCTCGAGCGGCAGTTCGCGATACACATCCGATGCCGCCCATGCAAGCGCGCATGCTTCTTCGAGTTGCGCCAACGTGGCGCCACCGAAGGCCGGGGCGAGTTGTTCGCCGGTAGCCGCATCGACGCCCTTGATGGAGCCGTTCGTGCCGGGAACACTCTGTTTGCCGATCAGCAGATTGCTGGAAATTCCCATGATGATTCGAATCCTTGGATGGTGTCGGGGTGTAGAGAAGCGTGTCTGGAATGCGTTACTTGCCCCAGCTCAGCACGAGCGGATCGAGGCGGCGCGCGACCTTCAGCAGGCCTTCACGCGTGGCGGGGTGCATCGGCGCGAACGGGTGACGCGTCGTGTCGGAGCGGATCACGCCGCCTTCCATCATCAGCGCCTTGCAGGCCGCGAGGCCGCACTGGCGGTTTTCATAGTTGATCAGCGGCAGCCATTGTTCGTAAAGATCGGCTGCACGTTCCGCGTCGCCGGCGGTGTAGGCGTCGACGATCTTGCGGATGCCATCCGGGTAGCCGCCTCCGGTCATGGCGCCGGTGGCGCCGGCATCGAAATCGGGAATCAGCGTGATCGCTTCTTCGCCGTCCCACGGACCGACGACCGCATCGCCGCCGAGTTCGATCAATTCACGCAGCTTCGATGCCGCTTGCGCCGTCTCGATCTTGAAGTACGACACATTAGCCACTTCCTTCGCGAGCTTGGCGAGGAAGGGCGCCGAGAGCGGCGTGCCTGCGACGGGCGCGTCCTGGATCATGATCGGGATATCGATGGCGTCCGAGACCCGGTCGAAGAATTCATAGATACCGCGTTCGCCCACGCGGATGGTCGCGCCGTGATACGGCGGCATGACCATGACCATCGCGGCGCCCGCGTCCTGCGCGGCGCGGCTGCGGGCGGCGCAAACGTCGCTGCTGAAGTGCGTGGTCGTCACGATCACCGGCACGCGGCCCGCCACGTGTTCCAGCACGGTTTTCTGGACGGCGGCGCGTTCGTCGTCGGTGAGCGCGAATTGTTCGGAGAAATTGGCGAGGATGCACAGGCCGTGCGATCCGGCGTCGATCATGAAGTCGATCGCGCGTCGCTGGCCGTTCAGGTCGAGGCGCCCGGCGGCGTCGAAAACGGTCGGCGCGACCGGGAACACGCCGCGGTAGATCGGTTGGGTCATGACAGTCTCCAATTTTGATTTGGGGCCACTATAGGGCGAGCGCGCTCGCGTTGTATAGTGAAACCTTTCCATCTAGTGATCGCTTTTGCGACTCGCCCAAGGCTTCCATAGAATCCCATGAAATCGACGCTCGACGTATTGATGAGCCGCTTGCGCATGAAGCAGCTTCAATTGCTCATCGCGCTTGATGATCACAAGTCGCTGCACAAGGCATCCAGCGCGATGTCCATGACCCAGTCCGCTGCGAGCAAGGCGCTCGCCGAGCTTGAATCCATGCTCGAAGGGTCGTTGTTCGAGCGCGCGAAGAAGGGGCTCGTGCCCAATCAGTTCGGGCACTGTGTGATCCGCTACGCCCGGCTCCTGGCCGCCGATCTGACTGCCTTGTGCCAGGAAGTCGCCGACATACGCTCGGGAACCGGCGGCCGGCTGGCCGTGGGCGCGATCATGGGATCGGTGCCGGACCTCGTCGTGCCGATCTTGAACAGCTTGCAGGAAGGCAACCCGGGTTTGTCGATAGAAATCGTCGAGGACACGAGTGCGCGCATGTTGTCGATGCTCGACGAAGGGCGCCTGGACCTCGTGGTCGGGCGTTCGATTGTCAGCGATGAGCCATCGAAGTATCACTATCAGCCGCTGGGCGACGAGCCGTTGTCGGTTGTAGTGGGTTACGACCATCCGCCGTTTGCATCCGGCGACCTGAGCTTTGCTGATCTTGCCGGGCACAGGTGGGTGACGTATCCGAGCTCCATGCCTATGCAGGCCATGCTGGCGCGCGAAATGGATCTCGCTGGCGCGCAAGTGCCGATGAGCGCGATTTCGACGGCATCGACGTTTGTGACGGTTGCGTTGTTGCAATCCAGTGTGGATCTGGTTTCGGTGTTGCCGGCCGGCGTGGCGCGGCTTTTTTGCAAGCATCGGATGCTGCGGACCGTGCCGATAGATTTCAAGTCGAGGTCGCAGACGTTTGGCATCGTGACGCGGAGGGTCGGGGTGTTGTCGCCGATGGGACGGCAGTTTGTGGAGATGGCACTGGGGGGGGGGGGTGAGGGTTGAGGCTGGGTTGCTGCTTTTGAGGTCTTCGCGCGTTCTGTCTTATCTGTTCTCTTTAGCACTGTTAGCCACTGTGCGTGGCAAAAATGCGATGCGCTCATGTCCTAAACGGTGCGAATCCTCTTTTTAAAACAGCAAGTTACGTCTTACAGTGTGCGCCGTTGTGCAGAACAGTTCAACGCTGTTTCTGCCCTAAGTTTGCCCTAACCCCAGCGGCAACCGCTCAATAAGACAGGACTTGCGACAATGGCTAAACACACAATCAACCGTGACTTCGTGCGTGCAATCAAGGCGACCGGCGAATACCAGGGATTCGCGGACGCTGAACTACGCGGATTCGCGTTCAAGGTAACGCCAACCGGCGGGATTGCGTATACGTACCGGTGGACTAAGCCGGACGGCAAACAAGGCCGTAAGGTGATCGGGCATTACCCCGAAATGTTACCGGGCGACGCTCGCGAGATTGCACGCAAGGAAGCGGGGCTAATCGATCACAAGGGCGACACGCTCACGGTTCAAGCCGAACGAAAACAGAAAAAAAGCCGCTGTTCTGGCCGTGGTGGGCGTGCCGACCTTGCGCGAGTTTTTGCACGACCGTTACCGCATCTACATGGAAACGCACACGAAGACGCCGCGCGGCAAGTCCAGATGATCGCGCACGCGTTCCCGGCCTTGCTTGGGAAGACGCTCGACGCGGTTACAAACTGGGATCTCGAACAATGGCGCAGCGCCGAACTGAAAAAAGGACAGAAGCCCGCAACTTGAAACCGCAAACTTAGCGCGCTACGCGGACTGTTTTCTCGCGCGATTGAATTCGATGTGTTGCTGACTCCAAGCCCGCTTGCCAAAATCAAAAAACAGCGCGAATCGTCCGGGCGTATTCGATATCTGCAAGCCGACGAACGTATCAGGCTTATGCAAGCGCTCGACGTCCACGAAGCGCAAGTGCGCGCAGAGTGCGCCGCAATGAGTCGCAACATGCGCCGAATCACGTTCGCAACGCTCGACGGCGCGTTCGCTGACTACCTCAAACCCGCCGTATTAACGGCGCTCAATACGGGCATGCGGCTAACTGAAATGCTTTCGCTGGAATGGTCTAACGTCGATCTAGAGCGCGCGATGATTACCGCAACGGACAAGACCACGAAATCGAGCAAAACGCGATATATCCCGATCAACCGGGTTCTCTTGCCCGTGCTTACCGCGTGGAAAGCGCAAGCCGATAAGCGGTACGTTTTGGCGGATATCGACGGGCAACCGCTGAAGAAAATCCCCGCGTGGAACGCGTTGCGCGACGCGGCGCAACTGGTCGGTTTCCGCTGGCATGATTTCCGCCATGACTTCGCCTCGCGCCTCGTTATCGCGGGTGCGGCAATCAATACGGTCCGCGATTTGCTCGGCCACGCCGATATTAAAATGACGCTTCGCTATGCGCATCTAAGCCCGGACGTGCGCGCGGCGGCGGTCGAAATGTTGTGCACGCAGCCGACACAAACCGCGCAGGACGATCACTACAAACACGCGGCATAACGCCGTTATTGGCAAAATCTCGACTTGCGGCCCGATGCGCTACACGCTTGGCGGGCCTTCTAGGTCTTCAGTGTCTTTTTCCGTCGTTATCGAAAGTCGGTTTTTTAGAGTCTGCGATCTGGACGCGAGCGTAAGCAATACCATGCCTCCTAAGCGACGCGCGAAATCATCATCAATCTGATTGTGGAAGTCATCGAGCGGCACGTCAAAGCTTGCGTGCCTCGCCAGCGCGCCGGCAATCTTTTCTAATGGAATATTGAAAGCTGACATAGTGTTCGTTTCCTCGCTATAGACGACCACGCTGCACGTCTGATCTTTTTTCAACATCAATACCCCCTACATTGGTGATATTTGGCGAAAGCTCGCGCTTTGCATTCTAGGAAATAAGCGGGGCTCTGGTACATAGCCCGGCCCGCCGAACACATATCTAGATCTGTCTCGTAATCTGCGAAGCATTCCGCTTCGTGTGATTCACTCACGCCGCGCGCTGCTATAGACAATACATCACCGCCCGCCACGCTCTGAACGTACTCAAACGGGGCCGCGTCGCCAAGCCCGGACGCGGCCTTCTGCACCGCTTGGCGTCCAAGATTCGCGCTACGCGCAACCATGCTCACTACCGACAGCAGAAACGGCATTTCCGACTCTTGCACCGTTTCGAACGGCGACGGACTCAACCTTGCTTCGCGCTCGATACGCGCGTCGATTGCCGCGTTGTATTGGCGCAGGGATTCACGATCCGCGTCTAAGAGCGCGTTGTAATCGAACGGCGGCGCATCCGGTCTTTCTTGTCGCGCTGGCGGGTCAAGCGTGAAGCCGCCGTTCTCGAATGCGTTAGTGCTCGCGCCGCTCTCCTGCAAGATATCGACCGCGCCGTCACGCACGTAAGAAAGCAACGTTTGCAGCGTGTCTCGCGCGCTCTTGTCCGATTGGGAGTACCACGAAAAGCCGCGCCTTAGGAACGACTCGACGCGCGCCACGAGCGGCGCGTTCGACTCCCATATGTGCATATCCGCGCCCATCAGCATATCGCGTCCCGCCTTCGCTTTATCGGCGTCATCGCCGACGCTGAAGCGTTGCCCCTTTCGCATCACGTAACGGAAGCCGTTGTACCGCGTTAATTCGGTTGTCATCCTGATTATTTGTTTGTTGTAACGACCGTTACGCTAACGCACTTTTCCGCGCGCCCATCTCAAAATGGGCGCAATGTCATATCTTCAAATGAAACGGTTTCGACTCGTAAAATGCCCTTCATGCGAAGGGTTTTTTTTCGTCTGCTCACCATTGCCCGCAATTGCTCGTTATCACGCATCGACAGTTAGCAATTCATTGCGCATGCCTAATTTAATCCCACATCAAAAGCGCGCTAAATTGCACGCGTGCAGTCTGATTTGCACACACGCAACCATCCAATCAGAGGGAAATGCTATGAATGCGATCCGTGGGAAACGGGCCGAACTTGACGAAATCGCAAGCGCGCGGCGCGCGCTGATTGCCGAAGGTGCGGCACAAGCGGCGCGCAGCGCGCGCAGCATAAAGAAAGCAGAAGAAGCGGCGGCAATCGCGGCGACAACCCATACGCTTCGCCACCAGTGTGGGAATCTGTTAACCAGGCTTCCGCGATGCGCGCGCTAGCGCCCAAAGCGAAGGGTCGGCCGTGCCGGTGGCGAGGCTTCGGGTTCAAGATGCTTTGGACCTATTAGGCTATTCCGTTGTTATGCGTAGGCCAGGTTTCCGTGTTAATGGATTCCCACACTGGTGGCGAAGCGTGTGGGTATCCGTATTCGGAGGGGGAGGGTTTCAGCAGGACGTGGTTATGCGCCGAGCGTGCTTTTGGGGTACCAAAAAGCCCGAAATTGCACGCTGGGGACACTTACGTGCCGATTGTTGG
>NZ_JAAVUV010000010.1 GCF_018449635.1 Caballeronia sp. dw_276
GCCCCTGATCTCACTATGAAATGTGTCAGCTATGTCCTCGTACAAGTGTCAACTATGTCTCCGGTCTAAACACAAACGGCGACAAAGAAACGAAGCAAAGAAAACGCCTTTCAACCGCTAATTCTTAAGTGTCCACAGCGTGCAGTGACAACTATTTGGGACCCCAAAAGCACGCTCAGCGCATAACGCCGGACAGTTGAAACCCTCCCCCTCCGTCAAAGGCAACCCACACGCTTCGCCACCAGTGTGGTAATCCGTTAACCAGGCCTCCGCGCTGCGCGCGCTGGCGCCCAAACCAAAGGGTCCGCTGTACCGGTGACGAAGTCTCGAATCCAAGATGCTTTGAACTCGTTAAGGGCTATTTCATTGTTATGCGCAGACCAGGTGTCCGTATTAACGGATTCCCACACTGGTGGCGAAGCGTGTGGGTATCTGTGTTCGGAGGGGGAGGGTTTCAACTGTCCGGGGTTATGCGCTGAGCGTGCTTTTGGAGTACCAAATCGTTGTAAATGCACGCTTTGGACACTTATGTGCCGATTGTTGAAAGGCGTTTTCTTTGCTTCGTTTCTTTGTCGCCGTTGGACAAAGAAATGAAGTCCCGCCACGGACAGTGGCTAATAGTGCTAGAGAGAACAGCTAGAAACGAACGCGCGGTAGCCTAAAAAGCAGCAACCCAACCCCAACCCCTCCCCCGCATCCAAGCGCTAGCGGCCTTTCCGTGAAATCCGGCTAAAAACCCCATAACACGCGCAAGCGCCCAAAATAGAATCAATCGATGGAATGCTCGTGAAGGTAAAAACATCCTTCACCGTCATAAACCCGACCAACGACCCGATGATCCACGCAACAAAAGTCATCACCTTGATCTGCGACTCATCAGCAAGCACCTTCTCGTCATACCCCGCACGGCGATACAGCAAAAAATCCGCAATATAAATCCCCGCCACCGGCGGTGTCGCAATCCCGAGAAACAGCAAGAACGGGATGAACCATCCCATGATGTCCATGCTCCCCACAATCACAGCAAGAACGCCCAGCGCAACGGTGATCTGCCATTTGGGAAACCGCGTGAACAACGTCGATACAACCAGCGTCCCCTGGAACATATTCCCGGCATTACCCGTGACCGTCGCGAAAATCAAAAGCAGCGCGGCCGGAAGAACAGCCCCGAACACGGCCATCGATCCGAGCAACGAACTCTGTCCCGTCATTCCGCTCGGCGTCGCACCCGCCCAATACAGCAACGGATAAGCAATCAGAAACGTCAGTCCCGCGCCCAGCACCGCATGCTTGCGGTCATGCACGAAACTGCCGAAATCCGGCAACGTGGCGACCAGAACGATGATCGTGCCCACAACCGTCGATACCGCCACGCCCGTATTCATCTCGGCAAGACGCGCCGGTATCTCAACCTGCCCGTGCGCTGCGACATAAAGACAATACGCGAGCATCAACGCAATGACGGGCACCGCGAACTGCGCAACCTTGCCCAATAACTCGAAACCAAACGCGGTCGCGGCGACGAAGATCACGCATCCTATGGCGACCAGAACGGGTACCGGCAGGTTGAGCCCGTGCTGCGCCAGAAGGTCGTGCACGGAATGACCGAACATGTTGGCCGTGACGGCAATCCATCCGAACAAGCTGACGGCAAGAAGAATGTTGATCGCGATCGCGCCTTTTTCGCCGAACGGGTACTTCACGATTCCATACGTCGGCAATCGCGCTTTCTCACCCACGCAAATGGTGATGATCGACAAGATGGTCAGGATGATGCTGCCAATCACCACCACCTTGATGAGAGCCGAACTGGACAACTGACTGCCCAGACTCGACGATGAAAGCAGCACCGGCGTCACCGCAATGCCCAATAAAATCATGGCAATGCGATGTCCGGGCGCAGTATTCAAACGTTCGCTAGTTTCGCGCATACAAATAGTCCTCAGTGCTCGTGCGTTTCACGCGGAATAGAAATGGCCGGTGTACGCGCGCCAACTGCCGTGCGAGGTGATCTCCTTCTGGTTTTCGACGAGCCACGGTTCGGCAAGGACGCCAAGCACCTGGGTGCCATCGCGCAACGTGACCTTGCCGATCGACAATCCCGACGGCTCGCTCAGCAACAAACCCGCAAACGAAACCAGCGGCAATGCCCAAATCTCGAGCGCGACGGACGTTCCGCCTTCGGCGACGCGAATCATCCCCGGATGACGATCGCCGATGCTCCAGATCCGGTAGTGCGCATCGGTTTGATCCTCGCGAACGAAGACGCCCTGCGCGGCCATCATGTTCGGGTTCAGTTCCAGTCCGCGCATGAGCGTGCCGTTGACGGCGAGCAAGGTGGTTTCCATAATCGATATGCCTTTGTTATATGTTTAAAAATCTGGATTGCTAAATAATTAATATGTGATCAAAGAACGCTTATTGCGTGATCCACGTACCGGTTTTTTGATCGAGCGCACGATGAATCGCTTCAGGGCTCGTGATCAAGCCTTTCCCGTTGCCGCCGCTCGCCCGGCTATACGCAACAAAACGCATGATTGCTTCGATCTTCGGCAACATGCTTCCCGCGCCGAATTGATCCTGCGCTATCAAGGTTTTCGCTTCTTCAAGACTCAACGTGTCGAGCCAGCGCTGATCCGGTTTGCCAAAGTTGATCGCGACCTGTTCAACGCCCGTGGGAATCAGAAGCAGATCAGCGCCCAGCTGTTCAGCGAGCAGCGCGGAAGCCAGGTCTTTATCGATAACCGCTTCCACGCCCGAGATCTGCTGCTTCTCATCAACCAAAACCGGAATGCCGCCGCCTCCGCACGCAATCACGATGCAACCCTGCGCCAGCAGCGACGCAATCACCTCGCGCTCCATGATTTCGAGCGGTTGGGGCGACGCCACCGTACGGCGCCATCCGCGTCCCGCGTCTTCCATCAGCGTCCACCCAAGTTCCTGCTGACGCTTGCGGGCGGTGGGTTCATCGAAGAAAGCGCCGATGGGTTTTGCCGGATTGCGGAACGCCGGATCGTCGCGGCTTACGCGCGTTTGCGTGACGACGGTCACCACGCGCCGGTCGATTCCCCGCCGACGCAACTCGTTACTCAACGCCTTCTGAAACATATAGCCAATAGCGCCCTGCGTATCGCCGACCGCATAGTCGAGCGGCACGGGACGGACTTCGTCGGCGGCGATTTCGGAGCGCCGCAGAATGAAGCCGACCTGCGGCCCGTTGCCGTGCGTGAGCACCAGATCCCACCCGGCCGCGATCATTTCGGCGATGTGTCCCGCGCTCTCGACCACGGCTTCGTATTGATCAGGAATACTATTGTGTTCGTCGTCGCGAATCAGCGCATTTCCGCCAACCGCGACGATCGCCAGAGGCTTCGTCATGTTGCGTCCCAGTGTGGATTAAACGTATTCGGCCAGCGCGCGAATTGCATCGATAAACCCCGGCATCGGCGCCGTGGTAATCCCCGCGCCGATTTGCCCGACGCCCGCCTGCTTGTGCGCAATGCCCGTGTTGATGATCGGCAGGATGCCGCGGTCGACGACCTTGCGTGCATCGATGCCCGCGGCTGTCGGCGCGAAATTCAGCGCCGGCAGCGTGAACGCGGGATTCCCGCCGATCGTGATCGCCTGCATGCGGCGGCTGTTGTTCGTGGCATCGGCGGGCGTTCCCCCCACGAACTTGACGATAGCCGGCGACGACGCCATGGCGAATCCGCCCACGCCGGCTGTTTCGGTGATGGCGCTGTCGCCAAGATCGGCGGCCGCGTCCTCCACGCCGTATCCCGGAAAGAACAGGCCTTCGACCGGATTGGCCGGTGCCTGGAACCAGCGGTCGCCGGTGCCCGACATCTGAATGCCGAAGTTCACGCCGTTGCGCGCCATGACGGTGATCATGGAACTGAAGGGGACGTTGTGGGCGGCGTCCATCATCGCCTTGCAGGCGGCCATCGAAAGATTCAGGAAGAAGTGATCATTCCCCACAATGAACGCCGTCACGCGCTGGATGGTGTCGATTGGCAAACCGCTGGACAGCAATGCGGGAATCAGCCGTTTGACGAGCAATCCCGTGGCGGCGGCGTTGCGGTTATGCACTTCGTCGCCCATGTGCAGTGCTTGCGCCATCATCGGCTTGAGTTCGACTTCGCCGAGCACCTTCAGCGCGGCCTTCAATGCGGGCGCGAGTTCGTCTTTCATCCAGTGAAGACGGTCGAGCACTTCGCCATTGTTCGCGCCGAAGCGCAGCACCTTGCCGAGCCCTTCGTTGAAGTTGCTGAACGTGCGGCGGCCGTTCGTCTTGTTTTCGATGACCCACAGCGGCATCGACGGGCTGATGATGCCGGCCATCGGACCGACTGCGCCAAAGTGATGACACGGCTCGAAGCGGATCGCGCCGTCCTGCGCCATTTTTTCGGCGGCTTCATGCGTCGGAGCCCAGCCTTCAAAAAGGATCGCGCCGATGATCGCGCCCTTCACCGGCCCGCACATGTTCGGCCAGTCGATAGGCGGCCCCGCGTGCAGGATCAGCTTCCTCTGCGACATTGCGCTGATCGCGCTCGACGCGGTCATCACGTCGACAAGCACCGGTTGCGCCGCAATGTATTGATGGAACGCCTGCTCGTTGGCCTGCTCGACCAGCGGATGGCGGATCAGCGACGCGAGCGCGAGCCCCGCATCAACGTCGCCAAGCGCGGGCGGCTGCCAGCTCAGGTTGATCACGTCGCCGCCGGCGAGCGCGAGGTTATCGGCGAAACTGCTCAAGCCCGCGTTGACCACATGCAGTGGCTGTTGGAATAGCGTATTCATCATGGTTCCGTTATTTTTGCGCCTGGATTTGAGCGACGTGGCAAGCCCAGAGCGCGGCTTGCGCGTTGCAACCCGCGACCAGCACGCGGGCTTCGCGCAAGATATCGACTTGGCGGCTTCGGACTTGCGGGTCGGCCTGCGTGCCGCAAACGTGCGAGATCAGCACCGGCAGATCGCGTCCGGCCGCTTGCAAACGCGCGTGTTCGATCAGCGAGAGCAACTCGGTTGCGGGGTCCATCGACGCGCCGTAGCCCAACACGAGGTCGAAGAGGACGACGGCGGTTTGAGCATCGTTCAATTCAGAGAGAACGCGTTGGTTGCGCAGCGTTGGATCGATCATCGGATGCGGGCGGCCGCGCGTGAAATCGTCGTCGCCCATGTCGACCAGCGTGTGGCCGGAGCTGCGCCAGATGTCCTCGAGTTTGGTGTTCTGTGCAACCGGCGTATTCGATGAAGCCGGAAATCCGCGTTCGCGCAGCAGCAACTGGCTTTCGTAGCAGAACGTGCCGCCGGCAAACACCCCGCGAACGAAACGGCGGATGGGCGGCATGGTGCGGCTGTATTCATCGAGACGCTTGGCATCCGGCGCGGCCACGACCGCCACCGATTCCGGCAGCGCGGTTCCGGCCAGCAACGCGACGGCGAAGCCGGCCGCATCCGCCAGGGTGTGCGCGGGCGTGATGCCGGGCACGTTCATCTCGCTCGCATTAGCGCCAAGAAAATTGACGACGACCGGCTTTCCCGCCGCCCGCGCGCGCGCCAGGATCTTCTCCGCGACGGCTGGCGCCGGCGGCTTCGAAATCAGCACGATCACCTTTGTGTCCGGATCTTGGGCGAGCGCGTCGAGTCCGTACAACATGGAGATGCCGCCGATCTCCTCGTGCAGGTCGTGCCCGCCGGTACCGAGCGCCTGCGAGATCCCGGCTCCCAACTGGTCGATACGGCTCGTCACTTCCTGCAGCCCCGTCCCCGATGCCGCCACCACACCGATCGCCCCGCGCCGCACCACGTTCGCGAACCCGAGCGGCATGCCGTTGACGATGGCCGTACCGCAATCCGGTCCCATCACCAGCAGGTTTTTCTCGCGGGCGAGGGTCTTGATTGCGCGTTCCTGCTCGAGGCTGACGTTGTCGCTGAAGAGCATCACCGACATTCCCAGATGCAGCGCCTTGGTCGCCTCGGCCGCAGCGTAATCGCCGGGCACGGAAATCAGCGCAAGGTTCGAGGCGTTTTCCAGCTCCGCCGCCATCTCAAGACTCACGAGCGGCGGCGGGCGCACGCCGTCACCGCCCGATTCCTGCGGCTTTGCGCTCAGCGCTTCTTCGGCGAGCGTGAGCGCGGCGTCACAGGCGGCGTCACCGCCACGCACGGCGATGACCAGATCGTTCGGACCGGCCTTGACGCCATCGTCGAGATTCGCATCGCGTAGTTGCGCCAGGTTGGTCTCGGTGCCCATTGCCACCGAAGCCTGCTCGATATCCGGCAACGCACTGATGCGAGCCGAGATCTGCATCAGAGAGACGGAGTCCTGATACATGTTCTTGAAGACCTTCGTTCTTATGCTCATTTCCAATTCCGGTGATCGTTACACCCGATGCTTCAAAAGCGCCCGAATGGGGGCCTGGCGAATCCGGCGTTGCACACGCCGAATGCCATCGAACTGATGAACAGTTATTCGCTGAGTTTTGCCAGTCAGCGGGTTTCTTCCTGCGCTACCGTTTGAAGTGACCTGATTCCATGCAAGAAACCTCCGAGACAATCCACACCAGAAGACGCGCCGAATTCCATGACTTTGTTCGCGGCGATCGCAATATCCGGAACTTGCGATCCGCGAATCAAAATGCTGATCAAATGATCAATGGGTTCGGAATAATGTCCCTGAAGTCCGAGGGTCAGATAATGCCGGCTGATACTCGTGGTCCGATGCAGCTGACTCTTGATTGCCGGCCGCAACAGTTTCAAATGCGCACTAATAACTTCATTGTGTTGCCACGGCTGTAACGCCGCGAGATAACCTAAAAGATAGTCGTCGCCATCGGGCGTCAACCCCGTGCCGAAGCCGATCAACTCGGCTACGGCCGCGTCCAGCGCCGGCTTTTCATCAGCGACATCCAGGCGCGGCGCGCGTCCGTCCAAGGGCCAGCCCGGCAGCAATTGCAGATTGCTTCGTACCTCGCGCTGCCGGCAATAAGTAATGAGCTGGCTCGCGAGCGCCGGATAGACGCCGAGGAATGCATCGAGCGAACACGCCTCCGGCGCCTTTTCCGCGCTCGGCCGCCAGCAAGGCGCCCGGCTGAGATCGGCGCGCCAGCGTGCAGCGCGCAACACGTTGCCCTCCAGCACCACGGGCTCGCGCGGCCGCGACTGATGGCGCCAGTCCCAGCCCGGCGGCGTGACTATCCGGATAGCCGTTGGCAAGTTCTGGAAACGCGGACTCAGCAAGGTCAGCAACTCTCCGCTCGCCGACGACAGGTTCAACGCATGCTGAAAGTGACTGTGCACCCAGAACCGCAGCGCTTCGCGTGGGCCGTGCTCGGCCAAATAGCCGACGGAGGACACTTCGAACGTGAGGAGCGCCATGGTCCGGAGCCTGAAAAGTCAGCTTGAGATCAGCTGCGCAATCCATCGATAACCCCAGCCGAATTGCTCACCCAGCCGAAAATCGCGCCTTGCGCCTTGATCATTTCCAGCGCCGACTTCTGGAATTCCGGGAAATACGAACCTACGCAGTCGGCCGGGATGATGCATTCATAACCGCGGTCATTGGCTTCGCGAACCGTGGTCGTCACGCAGACTTCGGTGGTCACGCCGCACACGATGAGCGTCTTGATGCCGTGGTTTTGCAGGATCAACTGCAGGTCGGTTTCATAGAACGCGCCCTTGCCGGGTTTGTCGATGATGGGTTCGCCGAGCGCCGGATAAAGCTCGGGGATGATGTCGTGACCCGCTTCGCCGCGCACCAGGATGCGGCCCATGGGGCCGTCCGTGCCGATGAAACGCTTGCCGCCACGCGTGAGTTTGGCCGGCGGACAATCGGCGAGATCCGCCCGATGTCCTTCGCGCGTGTGGATGATCAGCAGCTGGGCGTCACGCGCAGCTTTCAACACTTTTTTGCATGGTTCGATAGCGCTGCGCACCAACGAAACATCGTTACCCAGTGCTTCCCCGAAACCACCCGGCTCAACGAAATCGCGTTGCATGTCGATCACGACCAATGCGGTCGTGGCTGGGTCGAACGGTAACGAGAATGGCTCAGCCTGAAACTGTCTTTGTGGCATTTCAATTTTCCTTGATTAATGTCAGGGCCCGAAATGTTGCGTCAGATATTGCATGCAATATGAATAAGCCGTCGAATTATTATATGGAGGTTCTTTCCGCCGCACGAATGAATTTTGATGGATTTAAAGATTATTCATTTTCTTTTAAAGTTAATTCCATTCGTTTCCTAAATTTAATAAAACCATTATCACAAATGCATAACGCCCTTATTGCGAATGGATAAACCGGCTGGCGACATAATGGCGCGCACCGTGAATAAGAACACGCCATCGCACGCCGAAATTGGGTTGGCAGCCCGAAGCAGTACAGCTAATTGTCTGATGTTTGACGCGCTTCCCCCGTTCGCGCACAAGCCAAGTTCCGAACCCCCGAATTACCCCGCTTTCCCGGCTCTTATCAGCCGATGGCGTTGCAGCGCCCCACGCAATAATTCACTCACTGGATAACGGCACGTCGCTTGAGCGCAAGACTCAAGCAACCGCGACCGTTCAACCGCAATAAAACAGCGTGGGCGCGAGCTCAACGGGGGTCAAATGAACATCCGCAAATTCATCGGTGCTACAAGTCGCGACGCGTTTCGTCTCGTGCGCGAGGCGCTGGGTCCTGATGCGGTGGTCCTGTCGAACCGGGTAACGGAAGACGGCAGCGTCGAAATCGTGGCCGTGGCCGACGGCGATCTCGCGAAGATTTCCCCGAAAGCGGCGGCGCAGCAGCGCGAACTGAAGCTGAGAGAAGCGCCGGTGAGCACGAGCGCGCCTGCGGCTCATCACGCCAACCCCTACGCAAGCGGCGATGTCTTCTCGTCGGTGTTCGGCGCAAACCCGGAACCGCTCGACGATATCGAGCCTGAAGTTCGCCGCCCGGACGCGCAGGAGCCGCAGGAATCATCGCGCACGATGGCCGAGTCGAATCCCTGGCTGATCGAACACGCGCGCCGCGTCGCGCAATCGGTCACCGAAGGCATGCCGCAGCGTTCGCTGAGTGCATCGGCGGCGATTGCCAAGGGCCTCGGAAGTCCCGTTACCGTCGTGCCGCAAGACACGCGTGAAAAGGCCGATGCCCCGGAATGGACCCGCGAAGCCGCCCAGCTCGCCGCCCGCCGCGCCGAGAACAAGCTCGCCCAGCGCCAGGCCGCTGAAATGCCGATGCCGGCGCAAGTCCAGGCGCCCGCCGCCAGCATGACGCAGGAAGGCGCGTTCGCGGGCCTGCCGGCATCGGCGGCAGCGGCAGTGACTGAAGCTATCCGTGCGCGCATGGAACAGGTCGTCAACGACACCGTCATGCACGAACTCTCGTCCATGCGCGGCATGATGGAAGAGCACTTCGCCGGCTTGTTGTGGGGCGACCGCCAGCGCCGCAGCCCGAATCACGCCGCGCTCACCAAGCGCCTGTTCGCCGCCGGTTTCTCGGCGCAACTCGTGCGCATGCTGATCGACAACATGCCGGAGATCGAACACGCGGAAGCATCGATGCAATGGGTCCAGCAAGTCCTCGAGAACAACCTGCCCGTCATGGACAGCGAAGAATCGATGATGAACCGCGGCGGCGTTTTCGCGCTGATGGGTCCCACGGGCGTCGGCAAGACGACGACTACCGCGAAGCTCGCCGCGCGCTGCGTGATGCGCTTCGGCGCGAGCAAGGTCGCGCTCCTGACGACCGACAGCTACCGGATCGGCGCACACGAACAACTGCGCATTTTCGGCAAGATCCTCGGGGTATCGGTGCACGCAGTGAAGGACGCAGCCGACCTGCAACTCGCGCTTTCCGAATTGCGCAACAAGCACATCGTGCTGATCGATACCATCGGCATGAGCCAGCGCGACCGCACCGTTGCCGATCACATCTCCATGCTGTGCGGCGCCGGGCGGCCCGTGCAACGCCTGCTGCTGCTCAACGCAACCAGCCATGGCGACACGCTCAACGAAGTCGTGCAGGCGTACCAAAGCACGCCGGACCAGCCGCCGCTCGCGGGCTGCATCCTGACCAAGCTCGATGAAGCCACGAACCTGGGCGGCGTGATCGATACCGTGATTCGCTACAAGCTGCCGGTGCATTACGTATCGACGGGACAGAAGGTGCCGGAAAACCTGTACGTCGCGACCAAGCGCTTCCTGATTAAAAGCGCGTTCTGCATTCCGCGCGACGGCTCGCCATTCGTGCCGCAAGACGAAGACGTGCCGCCGCTCCTGTCCGCGCTCTCCGCGCGCGCTTCCACCGAACTGCATGAGGTTCACTTTGGATAAGTTCGTGTCCGATCAGGCTGAAGGCTTGCGCCGTCTGCTGACGCGCAACAGTTCACGAGTGGTCGCCGTGTGTGGGGCGCCCGTAGGCGGAATGCCCGGGACCGGCAACACCTCGACGGTCGTCAACCTCGCGGCCGCGCTCGCGGCGCAAGGCAAGGACGTTCTGGTTATCGATGAACGGCAGAACGCGATGTCGGCAAGCAGGTTGGCGAACGTGCCGTCCACGGGCGCGCTCGGCGCCGTGCTGACCGGCAAGCGCTTCTTGCAGGACGCCGTCACGCGTACGCCGTTCGGCTTTTCGATGATCGCCGCACCCCGCGACGAACGCATCAGCCACGACGCCGCCCATTGCCGCATTTTGCTCGATGGCCCCGCTGATATCGTTCTCATCGATACCCAGCCGGACCGCAGCGGCGCGCTGTCCACGCTCGCCGCCCAAGCGCACGACTTCGTGATCGTGACGCGCGTGGCGCCCGCCGCGATCACCGAGGCGTATGCCTGCATCAAGCGCCTGCATTACGCACACGCCATCTCGCGCTTCCGGATCGTGGTCAACCACGTGAAGAACGCCGCCGATGCGCAAATCGCCTTCGACAACCTCGCCGGCGTCGCCAGCCGCTACCTTGCCGTGCAGCTGATGCAGGCCGGATGCGTGGCGGAAGATCCGCGCGTGGCGAAGGCGCATGAACTGTCGCGCTGCGCGGTCGAAGCATTCCCCACGACCGCTGCCGCGCGCGATTACCGTCACATCGCGGCCGACCTGCAGTATTGGCCGATGCCAGAAAGTTCGCACTTCGAATGGCCGGTGCAAGCCGTCCATATGGAAACGCCACGCAATATCGAGCGTTCGATCAACCCGGGAGCGACCTCGCGCCGCACCGAAACAACGTTGCCGGAGTTTGCAATGCGCAGCCCGGCGTCGGTGTGACGAAGCAAAAGAAGGAACAAAGGTGAATGCGATGTATAACGCCCAGGGAAAACTGTCACAAGCCGAGGTCCTGACCCGCTACGCGCCGCTCGTGCGCCGGCTGGGTCTGCAACTGGTCGCCAAGATGCCGGCCAGCGTGGATCTCGACGATCTGATTCAGGCCGGCATGATCGGTCTGCTCGATGCCGCCAGCCGCTACAAAGAGGACCAGGGCGCGCAGTTCGAGACCTACGCCAGCCAGCGGATTCGTGGCGCGATGCTCGACGAGTTGCGCGCCAACGACTGGTTGCCGCGCAGCATGCGCAAGACCTCGCGCGAAGTCGAGTCCGCGGTGCACAAGGTCGAACAGAATCTTGGCCGGTCGGCAAGCGAACAGGAAGTCGCCGAGCATCTCAAGATGCCGCTCGACGAATACCAGACCATGTTGCAGGACCTGCACGGCAGCCAGCTGATCTATTACGAAGACTTCGACCGGTCATCGGATGACGAGCCCTTCCTCGACCGTTATTGCGTCGATAAAGCCGATCCGCTCTCCGCTTTGCTCGATGGCAGCTTGCGTTCGGCACTCGTTGAAGCCATCGATAAATTGCCCGAGCGCGAAAAATTGCTGATGAGCCTGTATTACGAAAAGGGCTTGAATCTGCGCGAAATCGGCGCCGTGATGGAAGTCAGCGAATCGCGCGTGTGCCAGTTGCATAGCCAGGCCGTTGCGCGTTTGCGGGCGAAGTTGCGGGAACAGGCGTGGTCGGGCGTGGAGGCTTGAGTCGAGGACCTTTGAAGCGGCTCAAGTCGCTTCAAAGTCCGCGCCTTCGGCAAATACCGTCCGGCCTTTGCCGAGCGCTTTAGCACGATACATCGCACGATCCGCCGCGCGCATGAGTGCGGCGTTATCGGTGTAGATGGATTTCAGGTCCGGCGAGATCAGGCACGCGCCAATACTCGCCGACACATTCACCATCCGGTCCTGAACCGACGTCATTTCAGCCAGCACCGCGTGAATCCCGTTCGCGACCGTGTGCACGGCGTGGCTGCCCGTCACGTGGCGCGCGAGGACCACGAATTCATCGCCGCCGAGACGTGCGACTGTATCGGTGGTCCGCACGCGGCGTATCAGCGAATCCGCGAAGGTTCGCAGCACGACGTCGCCGACTTCGTGGCCGTAGGTATCGTTGACTTCCTTGAAGCCATCGAGATCGATCAGCAACAACGCCGTTGCGCCCTCCTGTCCCGTCGATACCGCCGTCACCGCCCGCCCGATGGTTTGTTCCAGTGCGTACCGGTTGCTCAGGCCGGTAAGCGGATCGGTGCCCGCCCGGAGCGCCAGGTCGCGATTCGCGTTGCCGAGCCGCCCGATCAGCACGCTCAGATAAACCGATGCCGCCAGCACGCTCAAACCAATCCCAAGCGCTGCTGGCCAATTGAGTTGCCACCATGGCTGCAGCATCGATAGCGCCGCTATGCCGACAAGCGCCGTGACGCACGATAAAGCCAGCGTCCTTTTGCCGTAACGTCCCCCCGCACCGATCAGGAAAAGGAAGATGGCCCAGAGCATGGGCAGTGCGAGTGCGCCGCCGGCGGCAAGTATCAGCGCGAGAAGCGCCTGATCCGCGATCGTGGTGATGGCGAGGCGCACGTCGGAATGACGCGGCATCCAGCCGATGATCACCCGGCTCGCAACGCCATAGACCATGTACAGCGCCAGCACGCGAAAGCATGCCGTGGCCGCGGGAGACGGATCGAACCACGCCAGCGCGCCGTACGCGACGGCGGCAAGTCCGCCGAGTGCGACTCTGAGCGTGGCCTGCTCCCTTTCCGGATCGCGATGCGGCGACCACACGTAGCCGCGCGGCCGCTGCACGGGGTCGTTCGCCTGCCCCATTTGTGTCCCCTTTTTTCTGGCTTAGTGGTTTAAAACCGCGTTTTCTGAAGTGGCTGCGTAGTGCGCAACCGCAATCCTACTGCGTCAGAGGACGTTGTAAGTAAAGGGAAAATTGGGGCGCGGATGGATCGGCGGACGGGGATTTGGGGCGGGAGTGAAAGGGTCAATGGCGGAGGTGGCTCTTGTTTCGGCCCGGTTGGGAGGTTGAGGGTAGCTACGATGCGTTGTTTGCGGCGCGCGGAGCCGAGGTTTGGATTGCCCGGCTTCCGCGCCCACTTAACTACGCACGTTTTCTTCGAACCGATGCAGAGACGGTTGCAAAGCGGGTTCAAGCAAGGCGCGACTTTTACAGATGGCACCCGACACATAAAAGTCTACTTAAACGGACGGCAAACCACGCTACCAAGGCATCCGAGCCAAGAAATTTCAGAACCACTCCGAAAGGCGATTCTCAAACAACTAGGCATTAATTGATTGCAAGCCCGTCGTGGCTGGCGCCGTGCTAAGAAAACAGGAAAACATAATGTTCCGCTATCCCGCCCGACTCAAAGCCGACGAGGCTGGTTTTACGGTCACCTTTCGCGACATCCCCGAAGCCATTACCGCAGGCGCCACTCGCGAGGAAGCTATTGAAATGGCAACGGACGCGCTCGCGACGGCGATGGATTTCTATTTTGAAGACAAGCGCCCGGGTCCAATGCCTTCCGACGCAAAGCGTGGGGAGACACTGATAGAGCTTCGCGCCAGCGTCGCGGCAAAAGTACTGTTATTAAATGCGATGCTCGCGCAACACGTCACGCCCGCCGAACTGGCTCGACGCATGCACACGCGCCCTCAGGAAGTGAACCGTGTAATTGATCTTGGGCACGCAACGAAAATCGATACGATCGCTTCTGCGCTGGCAGCGCTTGGCATGCGTTTGGAGCTAAATGTGATCCCGGCATAACCGGGCAACTCGATTTGCGCTAATTCTTGGTGCGCCCGGCTGGGATCGAACCAGCAACCCCTGCCTTCGGAGGGCAGTACTCTATCCATTGAGCTACGGGCGCATATGAGCGAGGGGCTCCGCGTTCCATATACAAAATCATGGAGGCAGGACCGCTGCGAGTCCGAAACAATACCTGTTTTCGGCCGGTTCGTCCATCGCGAGGCCTCTAACGTCAAATGCCCGCCCTTCGCGAAACCTGGGCATAAACCGCAAAAATCCGGGTTAACACGCGCTGCGACAAGCCTTTGCGAGCACGCCGCCACGTAAACGTTCCGTCTATAATCGACCGTGCTGGCGAAAACGTTTAAAAGCATTCGAGAGATCTGCCCCTGCTGTCACGCTGTCGCTGGACCGACTCACAAATAAAAAGGGAGACGAGACGAGCATGAGTGAAGCACCCCACGGAGTCCCGATCAAAACGCCCGGCCAACTCATCGCGGCAATCGTCGCCGGGTTCGCCATTCCTATCGTCGTGATCGTCCTGCTGGCCGTCTACGTCAACAACACGACCCGCACCGGCGCCGGCACCGACTCGCTGTCGGATGCCGCCGTCGCCCAGCGTATCGCCCCGGTCGCACAAGTCGATATCCGCGCCGCCAACGCCCCCCGCGTCTACAAAACCGGCGAGGAAGTCTTCAAGGCGGTCTGCACGACCTGTCACACGGCAGGCGTAGCCGGCGCGCCGAAGTTCGGCAATGCGGGCGATTGGGCGCCGCGCATCGCGGAAGGCTACGACACGCTGCTTCACAACGCGCTCAACGGCAAAGGCGGCATGCCGGCACGCGGCGGCACGAGTCCCGACGACTATAGCGACTTCGAAATCGCCCGGGCAGTCGTCTATATGGCTAACGACGGCGGTGCAAAATTCGCCGAACCCGCGCAACCGGCGCCGGGCGCGGCAGCGGGCGCCTCGGCTGCAGCGGCAGGTCCGGCCAGCGGCGCGGCGGCCGGAGCAACCGATAACGCCCAGGCCGCAGCGGCGGTCGCCGCCTTGGCGAATGTCCCGCAGGCAGGCTCGGCCCCCGCCGCAGGTGCGCAAAGCGCGGACGCATCGCAAGCTGGCAAGGCGCTGTACACGCAGGTTTGCCAGGCGTGTCACGCCGCCGGCGTGCTCGGTGCGCCAAAATTCGGCGATAAGGAAGCTTGGGCCGCACGCCTGAAAGAGCCAATGGACACCGTCTACGGCTACGCGCTGCACGGTAAAGGCGCAATGCCGCCAAAGGGTGGATCGAATGCATCCGATGCCGACGTAAAAGCCGCTGTCGATTACATGGTTGCGGCGTCGAAATAGGGCGGATTTTCGGCCGATTTTTTAATCCAGCGACGAAATCAAGCCGGCTTCTGCAACAGCTCCTTGAGCCTCGCCATCCGGTCTTTCGGCGACATCGGCGCTTCCTCTTCGGTGGGTGGCGGGGCATCGTCGAGAAGCATTTCCGGGATAAACCGCGACGCCTCGCAGACCACCGTCTCGCGCGCCCGCTTGCGCTTCTTGCACCAGTTCAGATGCAAACTGCGCTGCGCACGCGTGATCGCGACGTACATCAGCCGCCGCTCTTCCTCAATACGGCCCGTGTCCACAGGCGCATCGGCATCGGCGTCCGGATTGCCACGGTGCGGCATGATTCCCTCTTCCACGCCGACCAGAAAAACGTGCGGATATTCGAGTCCCTTCGATGCATGCACCGTCGATAACCTTACGGCATCGGGATTTTCGTCCTTGCCTTCGAGCATGGACATCAGCGCGACCGTCTGGATCAGGCCGAGCAGGTTCTTGCCTTCATCGCCGAAACCGTCGGCATTGTCGTAGCCCGTTGCTTCCGCGCCCGCTACCTCCGGCTTCGTGCCCTTCTTCTTCAGCCACTCGCAGAATTCGAGCACGTTCTGCCATTTGGACTGGGCTTGCCGCTCGTCGTGGGCATCGTAGAGATAGGCCTCGTAATGGATGGCTTCCATCATGTCGTCGAGCACTTCGGTCGCCGGATCACGCCCCGCCCGGTCGGACAAACGCTGCATCCAGTCGCAAAACGCGCGCAACGGCTCGACTTGCCGGGCCGACAAACGCGCCTCGATCCCGCCCATGAACACGGCCTCGAACAACGAAACCTTCGCCTGGCCCGCGAACGCGCCGAGCGCCTCGAGCGTCGTATTGCCGACACCGCGCCGCGGCGTGGTGATCGCGCGGATGAAAGCGGGATCGTCGTCGGGATTTGCGATCAACCGCAGATACGCGACGATGTCCTTGATCTCGGCTTTATCGAAAAAGGATTGGCCGCCGGAAAGCACGTACGGAATCCGCTCGCGCCGCAAGACTTGCTCGAAAATCCGCGCCTGGAAATTCCCGCGATACAAAATCGCGTAATCGCGAAACGCCGAGCGCCGCTCGAATTTATGCGCCGATAACCGGAACACGACCGATTCGGCCTCGTGTTCTTCGTCGTTGCAGGCAGTCACCGTGATGGAATCGCCCATGCCGTGTTCGGACCAGAGCTTCTTCTCGAACAGCTTGGGATTGTTCGCGATCACGTTGTTCGCGGCGGTCAGAATGCGAACCGTCGATCGATAATTCTGTTCGAGCTTCACCACATGCAGCTTCGGAAAATCCTTGCCCAATTGTGCGAGGTTTTCCAGCGTCGCGCCGCGCCAGCCATAAATGGCCTGATCGTCGTCGCCTACGGCCGTGAACGCCGCACGCGGGCCGGCCAACAGCTTCAGCAACTCGTATTGGCAGGCGTTCGTGTCCTGATATTCATCGATCAGCAGGTAACGCAGCCGGTTCTGCCACTTTTCGCGAACCTGTTCGTTCTCCGCGAAAAGCTGCGCGGGCTTGAGAATCAGGTCATCGAAATCCAGCGCCTGATACGCGTGCAACGTCGCCACATAGCTCCGGAACACAATCGCGGCCTGCATCTCGTCCTCGTTCGATGCCATCGCCGCCGCCTGATCCGGCGACACCATGCCGTTTTTCCACAGCGAGATGATCGATTGGACCTTGCGGATCATGCCCTTGTCCGTGGTTCCGAGCTGTTCCTGGACCATGCCGAAACAATCGCTGGAATCCATGATCGAGAATTGCGGTTTCAGGCCGACGTGCTCCGCTTCCTGCCGCATGATCTGGACGCCGAGCGAGTGAAACGTCGAGATGGTCAGCTGATTCACCGGCACGCGACGGCCTTCCTTGCCAGGCGTGGTCAGCGTCTTCCCTTCGAGCAACTTGGCCGTGCGTTCCCGCATTTCGAGCGCGGCCTTGTTCGTGAAGGTCAGCGCGGCGATGTGCTTGGGCTCGAAACCCTTGCCTTCGATCAAATGCGCGATCTTCTGCGTGATCACGCGCGTCTTGCCGCTGCCGGCGCCGGCGAGCACGAGACACGGACCATCGAGATAGCGCACCGCTTCGGATTGCGCGGCGTTCATACCTGCTGCGGACATCGTTCGGACACTTTGAGATGCGTAAATCGGGCGGACGTTTCAGCCGCCGGAGCTACGCGTTGGTGAGCAAGAAAGCGAGAAAAATCGTGCGGTTAAGTGAACCGCTCGATTTCGAGAGCGCGATGTTAACACGGAAGAAACTGTCGATCGAAGGCATTGGTTCTGACCCTTTCGCTTTGAAAAATGAGCTCGACCGATGGCGTTCCGGGCCGAAACTGCCCCGTGCCACAATACCGGCGTCGCCAATACAAACAGGATGCCTGCATGACAGCAATTCTAAAAGTAGGCCTGATGGGCTATGGCTTTGCCGGCGAGACTTTTCACGCGCCCGTGATCGAGCACTGCGGCCGTGCAACGGTCGCCGCCATCGCGACGGGCAAGCCCGAGCGCGCGCAAGCCGATTATCCCAATGCGAAAATCGTCGAGGATTTCGACGCGCTGCTGGCGCTCGACGACATCGATTGCATCGTGATCGCGACGCCGAACGACACGCACTTCGACATGGCCAAAAAGGCGCTCGAAGCGGGCAAGAACATCGTTGTCGATAAACCCGTCACGCTCTCCGGCGCAGACGCCAAAACGCTCGCCGATCTCGCCAAATCCCGCGGCTTGCTGTTCGCGCCGTTCCACAACCGCCGATGGGACGGCGATTTCATGACCGTGCGCGCGCTGATCGAAAGCGGCCGTCTCGGGCGAGTGACGCATTACGAGTCGCATTTCGACCGGTTCCGCCCGAAAGTGCCGCAGCGTTGGCGCGAGGAGGCATCGCGCGGCGGCGGTCTGTTGTTCGATCTGGGGCCGCATCTCATCGATCAGGCGCTCGCGCTTTTCGGCGCGCCGCAGACGGTTTTCGCGAGCGTCAAGGCGCATCGCGATCACGCCAGCGCGCCGGATTACGTCCATTTGCTGCTTGGCTATCCGGACAAGGAAATCGTGCTGCACGCGACCGCGCTCGCCGCGCTCGAACCGCCGCGCTTCGCCATTCACGGCACACGCGGCAGTTATGTAAAGACGGGACTCGATGTGCAGGAAGACCAGCTGAAAGCCGGTCTGCGCCCGGGCAACACGGAATTCGGCAAGAATCCGCCGGGCCTTTTGCGCGAAGTCGACGGCGACCACGACCTGCGCCAGGAATTCGCCACGCGCGATGGCGCTTATGTTGAGTTTTATCGATCGCTTGCGGCGTCCGTGCTCGATGGCAAGGCGTTCCCCGTCACGGCGCAAGATGCCGTCAACGTCATGACGATCATCGATATTGCCATTCAGAGCAACGCCGAAGGACGCCGCCTGGACTTTACGCCGCAGCCATAACAAACGCCCCACGCCGGACTTTCAAACACACAGCGTTACATTTGCGGGCCGCTCCGGCGTCAGCCGGCGCCGCTCGCGGACCGTTCTTCTCCGGTCGTCCAGGTCTTATCTTAAAAAACCAGAAGGGGAGAACTTTCATGCTGACGCTCAAGCAAAGTTGCGCACGTGCGCTCATTGGCGTGGCGCTCGCGGGGTCGCTCGCGGCGTGCGTCGTCGAGCCAACCCGCCAAGTCGATGTCGTGCGCGAGGCGCCTGCGCGTCCCGATCCGCATGCCGAGGCGGTGCATCGGATGGATCAGGTCAATGGCCGCATCAATTCGCTCTGGCATCACGTCGATCAGCGGGTGAATCAAGGGTTCTATCCGCCGCCACAGGGCGATGCGTTTCATCATCGCCTGGATGTGATCCGGCAAGAGTCGCGGGACATGGCTTCGCAGCACGGCGGCGGTTTGTCGGGCGAAGAACAGCGCACGTTGAACGGCGAGCTGGACGGGCTTCAACACGCAATCCAGTAAGTTCGATCGCGCTGGCGGACGTTCCCAGCGTCCGCCAGCCATTAGTCTTTCTCATGGCGCTATCAGCAAAGCTCGTTTGACATTCGTATATCGGTCGCGTAAATTCGCCGCACGCGTCGGGAGAGAGCGCTGGTTGTGTTCGTTGCATCTGGAACAACAATCGAGCGCCGCCGAAGGGGCACACCCACAAACTCTCAGGCAAAAGGACCGGCTGCGTCGAAATTCCGTTTGTGCAACATCGAATGGAAAATCGCACTCTGGAGAGCGGCATCGGCTGATCAGGCAGTAACGGCCAGTTGCCCACCGAAGGGGCGCGCGTTGGAAGTCGAAACATCGGCTCAACAACGTGCAATCTCTCAGGTACCGAGGACAGAGGGGTCATGTACCGGATCGCTACGCGGTTTGGGCTTTGCGTTTAAAAGCCCCAGCTCCGAGCGGGTTCGTCGCATGGCCTTTTTTTGTTTTCGCGTACGCCCGAGGCCCGCTCCATGTCTGATCTTCAACACACGCCCTTGCACGCCACGCACCTCGCGCTCAACGCGCGCATGGTCGATTTCGGCGGCTGGGACATGCCCGTCAACTACGGTTCGCAGATCGACGAACACCACGCGGTGCGCACCGACGCAGGCATGTTCGACGTGTCCCACATGCGCGTCGTCGATTTCACCGGCGACAAAGCGCGCGAATTCTTCAAGTACGCCATCGCGAACAACGTCGACAAGTTGACCGTTCCAGGCAAGGCGCTTTATTCATGCTTGCTGAACCCGGACGGCGGCGTGATTGACGACCTGATCGTCTATTTCTTCGCCGATGACAATTTCCGCGTCGTCGTGAACGCCGGCACGGCCGAAAAAGACATCGCGTGGTTCGGCCATCTGAATGCGGAAGGCGGCTTCGGCCTGACGATCACGCCGCGCCGCGATTTCGCGATCGTCGCCGTGCAAGGTCCGAATGCGCGCGAAAAGGTCTGGCAAGTGTTGCCGGAAACGCGCGAAGCGACCGCCGATCTCAAACCCTTCAACGCGGTGCAATTTCCCGAATCGTCATTCGGCGACGTGATGCTCGCGCGCACCGGCTACACGGGCGAAGACGGCTTCGAAATCATTGTTCCGGCCACGCAAGTGGAAAAATTCTGGAACGCGCTGGTAGCGCTTGACGTAAAGCCGGCGGGTCTCGGCGCACGCGACACGCTGCGTCTGGAAGCCGGTATGAACCTCTACGGCCAGGACATGGACGATAAAGTCTCGCCGCTCGACGCCGGCCTTTCGTGGACCGTCGACCTGACCGATGCAAATCGCGCTTTCGTCGGACGCGCGGCGCTCGAGGCAAATGGATCGAAGGCGCGCTTTGTCGGCCTGATTCTGCAGAAGGAAAACGGCCGCGCCGGTGGTGTACTTCGTGCTCATCAAAAGGTCGTCACGGCCGACGGCGAAGGCGAGATCACGAGCGGCACATTCTCGCCTTCAATGCAGGAATCCATTGCGTTTGCACGGGTGCCGGCGAACGTGAAACCGGGCGATCAAGTGCACGTCGTCATCCGCGACAAACAACTGCCGGCAAGCGTGGTAAAACTGCCGTTCGTGCGCAACGGCAAGGTTCTGGCGGCACTTTAAGCCGCTTCCGAATACTCGGCAAAAAGCCACGCACGTCCCACCCTCAAAGACAAATTGGAGCATCCGAATGAGCATCCCGGCCGACCTCAAATACACCGAATCGCACGAATGGGTGCGCACTGAATCAGACGGCACCTTTACCGTCGGCATCACGGATCACGCGCAGGAAGCACTCGGCGACGTGGTGTTCGTCGAATTGCCGCCGATCGGCAAGACCGTCGCTGCGGGCGACGCCATTGCTGTGATCGAATCAGTAAAAGCCGCGTCCGATATCTACGCGCCCGTTTCGGGCGAAATCGTCGGCGCGAACGATGCGTTGACCGGCTCGCCGGATCAGATCAACGGCACGCCGTACGAAAGCTGGCTCTTCAAGATCAAGCCCGCAGCCGATGCCGGCACGGATCGATTGATTGACGCCGGCGCTTACGGCACCTCGATCGGCGAGTAAAACTTCTTAACGACTGTGCGGCGTGCTTAGCAATAAAACAAACACGCCGCACCTGCAGGAATTCTCATGAAGCTCGAACACCCGGATCGTCTGATGAACCGCTCATCCTTGTCCCTCGCCGCGCTCGAATGCCACGATGCCTTCGCCCAGCGGCACATTGGCCCGGATGCGGCCGACCAGCACGCCATGCTCGACGCGCTTGGTTTCGCGTCGCGCGCGGCGTTCATCGACGCGGTGATTCCCGAAGCTATCCGGCGCCACGAAACGCTGCCGCTCGGCGCGTTCACGCAGCCGAAAAGCGAGGCGGAAGCGCTGGCATCGCTGAGAAAGCTGGCGGATCAGAATCTGGTGTTCAGAAACTATATTGGTCAGGGTTATTACGGCACGCACACGCCGGCCGTGATCCTGCGCAACGTGCTTGAAAACCCGGCCTGGTACACGGCTTACACGCCGTATCAGCCGGAGATTTCGCAAGGCCGTCTGGAAGCGCTGCTGAACTTCCAGCAAATGGTGATCGACTTGACAGGTCTCGCCATGTCGAACGCGTCCTTGCTCGATGAAGCCACCGCCGCCGCCGAAGCCATGACGCTCTTGCAACGCGTGGGCAAGCCGAAGTCGAACCTGTTTTATATCGCCGACGACGTGTTGCCGCAGACCATCGAAGTCGTGCAGACGCGTGCGAAACCTGCTGGCATCGAAGTGAAGGTGGGGCCCGCCGCCGATGCCGCTTCGGCCAACGCGTTCGGCGTGTTGCTGCAATATCCCGGCGCGAATGGCGATGTGCATGATTACCGCGCGTTGACGGAAGCCGTGCATGCGGCGGGCGGTTTTGTGATCGCCGCCGCTGATCTGCTCGCGCTCACGCTGCTCACGCCGCCGGGCGAATGGGGCGCGGACGTGGCGATCGGCAATACGCAGCGCTTCGGCGTGCCGGTCGGTTTCGGCGGTCCACACGCGGCGTACATGGCCGTGCGCGATGACTTCAAGCGCCAGATGCCGGGCCGTCTTGTAGGCGTCACCGTCGACGCCCAGGGCAAGCACGCGCTTCGCCTCGCGCTGCAAACGCGTGAACAACATATTCGCCGCGAAAAGGCGACATCGAATGTATGTACGGCGCAGGCTTTGCTCGCGATCATGGCGAGCATGTACGCCGTGTATCACGGGCCGCACGGTTTGAAGACCATCGCATTGCGCGTGAATCGCGTGGCGTCGATCTTCGCGGCCGGCGTGCAAAAGCTTGGCTACACGCTCGCGAACGAAACTTTCTTCGATACGGTCACGATCGTTAGCGGCGCGAATACCACGGCGTTGCATCAGGCCGCATCCGCCTTGCGCGTGAACTTGCGCCACATCGATGCAACACGCGTAGGCGTTTCCGTCGATGAAACCACTTCGCGCGACGACCTGCTCAAGCTCTTCGCATTGTTCGCGGAAGTGGCGGGCAAGACGGAAACGTTCGATATCGACGCGCTGGATTCGGACGCCAAATCCTCCTTGCCGAAAGCATTGGAACGCACGAGCGAATACCTCACGCATCCGGTCTTCAACCGCCATCATTCCGAGCACGAAATGCTGCGCTACTTGCGCAGTCTCGCCGACAAAGATCTCGCGCTCGATCGCACGATGATCCCGCTCGGCTCCTGCACCATGAAGCTGAACGCGACATCGGAAATGCTGCCGGTGACGTGGCCGGAATTCGCGCAGATTCATCCGTTCGCGCCGGCTGAGCAGACCGTCGGTTACCGGACCATGATCGATCAGCTCGAGCAGATGCTGGTGGCGTGTACGGGCTACGCGGCGGTATCGCTGCAACCGAATGCCGGCTCGCAGGGCGAATACGCCGGCTTGCTGATCATTCACGCGTATCACGCGTCGCGCGGCGAAGGGCATCGGAATATTTGCTTGATCCCGTCGTCGGCGCATGGGACGAATCCCGCATCGGCGCAAATGGCAGGCATGCAGGTCGTGGTCGTTGCCTGCGATGAACAAGGCAACGTCGATATCGCCGACTTGAAAACGAAGGCCGAAAAGCACGCGGCGAATCTCGCCGCGATCATGATCACGTATCCGTCGACGCACGGCGTGTTCGAAGCTAATGTCCGCGAAATTTGCGAGATCGTGCACGGGCACGGCGGCCAGGTTTATGTGGACGGCGCGAACATGAACGCGATGGTCGGTCTCACCGCGCCGGGCCAGTTCGGCGGCGACGTTTCGCATTTGAATCTGCACAAGACGTTCTGCATTCCGCACGGCGGCGGCGGACCGGGCGTGGGTCCCGTTGCTGTCGGCGCGCATTTGGCGAAGTTCCTGCCGAATCAGCAATCGACCGGTTATCAACGCGATGCATCGGGCATTGGGGCGGTATCGTCGGCGCCTTATGGCTCGGCCGCGATCTTGCCGATCTCGTGGATGTACATCGCGATGATGGGCGCAGAAGGCCTCACGGCCGCGACCGAAAGCGCGATTCTCGCCGCGAATTATGTGGCCAAGCGCCTCGCGCCGCATTACCCCGTGCTGTACAGCGGCGCGGGCGGTCTGGTCGCGCACGAATGCATTCTCGATCTGCGTCCGTTGAAAGAGACGAGCGGCATTTCGGTCGAGGATGTGGCGAAGCGTTTGATCGATTACGGTTTTCATGCGCCGACCATGAGCTTCCCGGTTCCCGGCACGCTGATGGTCGAACCGACGGAATCCGAGTCGAAGGAGGAATTGGATCGGTTTATCGATGCAATGATCGCCATTCGCGACGAAATCCGTGCGGTCGAAGAAGGCAAGTCGGATCGCGAAGACAATCCGCTGAAGCACGCACCGCATACGGCGGCGGTGGTTGTGGCGGACGAATGGACGCACAAGTATTCGCGCGAAACGGCGGCGTATCCGGTGGAATCCCTGGTGGCGCGCAAGTACTGGCCACCGGTGGGCCGTGCGGACAACGCTTACGGCGACCGGAACCTGTTCTGCTCGTGCATTCCGCTGTCGGAGTACGGCGAATAAAGCAGCAGACCTGCCATCGATTCAACTGTGCGGCTTTTCCCGAAGCCGTACAGTTTTGCCGGATTCGCGCAACACCAGATACCATCTCACCCGAACGAAGCCAATCAGGGAGTTTTGCATGGCGCGACAGGTGCGAATGGTGAATAAGACGTGGCGTGTTCCGGCGATTATCGCGGCCCTTGCAGCAACGGCGTTGAGCGCGCAGAACGCTTGCGCCGCAATGAATTTTTGCGCCGCGCCCGCGATGCAAAACAGCGAGCGCACGAACGCCGATCCGGGCGTGAAAGCGCTGGTGAAAATGGTGCAGGCGCATTTGAACGAGCAGCCGAAAGCCCGCGCGACGTTACATACGGAAGGCACGTTGCCGCATCAGGGGATTCGCGACGAAAGCGAGGAAGCGGAGAAAGATCTCGCGTTGATGCGCGACGCCGCGCTCGCATGGCGAGCGACGGGAAATGAAGCGTATTTGCGTCTCGTCGACCGGTTTTTATTTGCATGGGCGACGACGTATCAGCCGAGTTTTAATCCTATCGATGAAACGAATTTCGAGTCGCTGATTCTCGCCTACGACCTGACCGCGAGCGCGTTGCCCGTGAAGACGCGCAATCCCGCGAATGCGTTCATTACGAAAATGGTGACGGGCTACATAGCGGATATCGATAAACAGAAACGGCCGCTCACCGGTACGTATCGGAACAACTGGCAGAGTCACCGGATCAAGTTGATATCGATGGGCGCGTTCACCATCGACGACCGCAAGCTCATCAACGCCGCGCAGCGTTTGTACGTGGAACATATCGGCGACAACATCGCGCCAGATGGCTCGACCGTCGATTTCGCCGAACGCGACGCGCTGCACTACGTGACGTACGACCTCCAGCCTTTGGTCACGGCCGCACTCGCCGCGCGCCGGCACAACCGCAACTGGCTTGCCGAACGCGCGCAATCCGGCGCGACGCTGGCCGGCGGGTTGAATTGGCTGACGCCCTACGCGCTCGGCACGCGCACGCACGAAGAATTCGTGAATTCGAAAGTCCCCTTCGATGCCTCCCGCCGCGAAGCCGGCCTGCCCGGTTTTTCGGGCCAATGGGATCCAAAGAACGCTGCCGAACTGTTTCATCTTTCAGCGCGGCTGGACGGGCGTTACACGCCTATCGCGTTGCGTCTCGCACCTACTCCACCCGCCTGGCTTGCGGTTTGTCTACCGCTGCCGGCGCGATGATTTTCTAGCGGCACTTTGCAGGAGCAGTCATGGCAGTCAGCGTTTTCGACCTTTTCAAAATCGGCATCGGTCCGTCGAGTTCGCATACGGTTGGGCCCATGCGAGCGGCCTTGATGTTCGTGCAAGGACTCGAACGCGATGGTCTGCTTGACGCCACGGCTTCGGTGAAATGCGAGCTGTACGGCTCGCTGGGTGCAACGGGCAAAGGTCACGGCACGGATCGCGGCGTAATGCTCGGCTTGATGGGCGACGCGCCCGATACCGTCGATGCCAGCACGATCACTCCGCGCCTCGAAACCGTGCGCACGACCAAAAAGTTATCGTTGCTCGGCCGGCGCGAGATTCCGTTCGTGCAGAAGGAACACATCGCGTTCTTGCGGCAAGCGCTGGCTGAACATCCGAACGGCATGAAGCTCCACGCCTTCGATGCCAACGGCACATCGCTGCGCGACGCGACGTATTTATCGGTGGGCGGCGGGTTCGTGGTGACGGCGGGGGCGTCGAATGCGAAGGTGCTGACGGCCATCGAACAATTGCCGTATGCGTTTCAGTCCGGCGACGAACTGCTCGCGCTCTGCCGCGATACTGGTAAATCCGTCGCGCAACTGATGTGGGACAACGAGCGCGTCTGGCGCAGCGACGAAGAGATCCGTTCGGGCCTGCTGCGCATTTGGGACGTGATGCAGTCGTGCGTGAAGCGCGGATGCGGTATCGACAATCCCGATGCCGACGGTTGCCTTCCCGGTCCGTTTCAGGTCAAGCGGCGCGCGCCGGTTTTGTATCGGGCGTTGATTGGCAAGCCTGAGCAGGCGTTGCGCGATCCGCTTTCCATGATCGATTGGATCAATCTTTACGCCATCGCCGTGAACGAGGAAAACGCGGTGGGCGGGCGCGTGGTGACGGCGCCGACCAACGGCGCGGCCGGCATCATCCCTTCGGTGCTGCATTACTACGACCGGTTCATGCCGGGCGCGAACCAGCAGGGCGTGATCGACTTCTTGCTGACGGCGGCGGCCATCGGGATTTTGTACAAGATGAACGCATCGATATCCGGCGCCGAAGTCGGATGTCAGGGCGAAGTTGGCGTTGCCTGTTCGATGGCCGCGGCGGGATTGGCGGCGGTGATGGGCGGAACGCCGTCGCAGGTTGAGAACGCGGCTGAAATCGGGATGGAGCACAACCTTGGGCTGACGTGCGATCCCGTTGGCGGGATGGTGCAGATTCCGTGCATTGAACGAAACGCGATGGGTTCGATGAAAGCCGTCAATGCGGCGCGCATGGCGATGCGCGGGGACGGGAGTCATTATGTTTCGCTCGATTCCGTCATTAAAACCATGATGCAGACCGGCGCCGATATGAAAACGAAGTACAAGGAGACTTCGCGGGGTGGGTTGGCGGTGAATATTGTTGAGTGTTGAGCGCTGGCGCTTGGGGGGGTGGTTTTGGTGGTCGGGGTCGAGGTTGGTGCTGGGTTGCTGCTTTTTGGGTCTTCGCGCGTTCTTTCTTGGCTGTTCTCTTTAGCACTGTTAGCCACTGTCCGTGGCGGGACTTCATTTCTTTGTCCAACGGCGACAAAGAAACGAAGCAAAGAAAACGCCTCTCAACCGCTAATTCTTAAGTGTCCAAAGCGTGCAGTGATAACGGTTTGGTACCCCAAAAGCACGCTCGGCGAATAACCTCGAACACTTGAAACCCTCCCCCTCCGAACACAGATACCCACACGCTTCGCCACCAGTGTGGGAATCCGTTAATACGGAAACCTGGACTACGCATAACAACTGAATAGCCCATAACGGGTTCACTTGAACCTAAAGCCTCGTCACCGGCGCAGCCGACCCCTCGGTTTGGGCATCAGCGCGCGCAGCGCGGAGGCCTGGTTAACGGATTCCTACACTGGTGGCGAAGCGTGTGGGTTGCGTTTGACGGAGGGGGAGGGTTTCAACTGTCCGGGGTTATGCGCTGAGCGTGCTTTTGGGGTACCAAACAGTTGTCACTGCACGCTGTGGACACTTAAGAATTAGCGGTTGAGAGGCGTTTTCTTTGCTTCGTTTCTTTGTCGCCGTTGGACAAAGAAATGAAGTGCCGCCACGCACAGTGGCTAACAGTGCTAAAGAAATCAGCCAAGACGGAACGCGCGAAGACCTAAAAAGCACCCACCCAGCACCACCCCACCACCACCCCCGACCACTAAAAACCCACCTCCACCCAAGCGCCAGCGCCCTCCAAAAGCGTAAGCTACGAAATCCAACCCCGCTCGCGACCCTTCCGGGAGATTTCATCGAATGGCATCTGCTGTCACAGCACTCCACCCCCCGTCGACGACCGGCGCGAAGCTCCTCGTCGACGCCCTGCTGACCCACGGCGTCGATCGCGTCTTCTGCGTCCCAGGCGAAAGCTTCCTCGCCGTCCTGGATTCCCTCCACGATGAAACCAGCCGCATCCAGACCATCGTCTGCCGCCACGAAGCCGCCGCTGCAAACATGGCCGAGGCCGTAGGCAAACTGACCGGCCGCCCGGGCGTCGCGCTCGTCACACGCGGTCCCGGCGCCACGCATGCATCCATCGGCGTGCATACGGCCTTCCAGGACTCCACGCCGATGATCCTGCTCATCGGCCAGTGCGCGCGCGAACACATGGACCGCGAGGCGTTTCAGGAAATCGACTACCGGCGGATGTTCGGGCAAATGGCGAAATGGGTCTCGCAAATCGATGACCCCAAACGCATCCCCGAATACCTCAGCCACGCGTTCCACACAGCGACGTCCGGCCGTCCAGGTCCCGTCGTGCTGGCATTGCCCGAAGACGTGCTCAGCGACGCCTGCGATGCCGTGCCCGCCGCGCCGCGTTATCAGCGCGTTGCCGCAGCGCCCGCGCCCGCGCAAATCGAGCGCGTGCGTGAACTGCTGGCGGCATCGAAGAAACCGTTTGTGATTGCCGGCGGCAGCGGCTGGACCGAAGAAGCCACGGCCGATTTCGCGCGTTTCGCCGAGGCGTGGCAACTGCCGGTTGGCTGCGCATTCCGCTTCCAGGACACGCTCGATAACAACCATCCGAACTACGCCGGCGACGTCGGCCTCGGCATCAATCCGGCACTCGCCGCGCGCATCCGCGACGCCGATCTGCTGCTCGTCCTCGGACCGCGCATGGGTGAATCGACGACAGGCGGCTACACACTGCTCGATATCCCGAAGACGAAGCAGACGCTGATCCACGTTCATCAAGGCGCGGAAGAACTCGGGCGCGTGTACTCCGCCGACTTGCCGATAGTCTCAGGCATGCCCGAGATGGCGGCTGCCCTGGCCTCGTTGCAACCACCGGCGAACGTAGCGTGGAGCGGTGCGATCGAAGAGGCGCACGACGCGTATCTCGCGTGGCGCAAACCCCGTCCCATGCTCGGCGATGTCCAGCTCGGCGAGATCATGGAGCAACTCAGCGCGCGCCTTCCCGCTGATTCCATCGTGACGAACGGCGCCGGGAATTACGCGACGTGGCTGCACAGGCACTACGCGTACCGGCATTACAGGTCGCAGGTTGCGCCGACCAGCGGCGCGATGGGTTATGGCGTACCCGCAGCAATCGCGGCGAAGTCGTTATACCCGGATCGCGTGGTCGTGGCGTTCGCGGGCGACGGTTGTTTCATGATGTCGAGCCAGGAATTGGCGACCGCGATGCAGTACCAGCTTGCCGTGATATTCGTGGTCGTGAACAACCAGCAATACGGCACGATCCGCATGCATCAGGAACGTCACTATCCGAATCGCGTCCATGGAACCGCGCTGACGAATCCCGATTTCGTGGCCTACGCGCGCGCGTTCGGCGCCCATGGCGAGCTTGTCGAAACCACCGCGCAATTCATGCCGGCGTTCGAGCGCGCGTTGAAAACCGGATTGCCATCGGTGATCGAAATCAGGATTCCGCAAGATGCGAGCACGCCGGCCGCGACGCTCGATCAAGTCCGTCAGCAAGGGGAAAAGTTGCGCCAAAAGTAAACACCTGAGCCACATACAAACAAAACTGAAGGAGACGCAAGACCATGGCATCGCAAGCATTTTTGCAGGCACGAGACTTTCTGCTGCGTCATCGCGACGACTACGAAACCGCGTACAGGGACTTCGCATGGCCGGAACTCACCGAGTTCAACTGGGCGCTCGATTGGTTCGATGAATACGCACGCAGCAACATGAACCCGGCGCTCTGGGTCGTGGAAGACAACGGCGACGAGATCAAGCTCTCGTACGCGGAGTTATCGGCTAGATCGAATCAGCTTGCGAACTGGCTGAGGCAGCAAGGCGTAGCGCGCGGTGACCGGATCTTGCTGATGCTGCCGAACCAGCCCGCGCTCTGGGAAACCATGCTCGCCGCGATGAAACTCGGCGCGGTCACGATTCCCGCGACCATGTTGCTGACGCCGGCCGACATAGCCGATCGCATGACGCGCGGCGAGGTGAAGCATGTGATCGTGGCGTCGAATGAAACGGCGAAATTCGATGCCATCGATAAAACCAAAACCCGCATCGCCGTCGCCATTCCTCAAAGCGCGGCGTTGCCCGAAGGCTGGCTGAATTTCGCCGATGCCTTCAACGAAAGTCCATCGTTCGAACCCGAAGGAAGGACGCTCGCAACCGACCCGTTGCTGCTGTATTTCACGAGCGGTACGACAAGCCGCCCGAAGCTCGTCCTGCATAGCCATCAAAGCTATCCGGTCGGGCATTTATCGACCATGTACTGGATCGGTTTAAAGCCCGGCGATGTCCATCTGAACATCAGCTCGCCCGGCTGGGCGAAACACGCGTGGAGTTGCGTGTTCGCGCCGTGGAACGCGGGCGCGACGGTGTTCATCCACAACACGCCGCGCTTTAGCGCCAAGTCCACGCTCGAGGCGCTGGTCAAGCATCAGGTCACGACGCTCTGCGCGCCGCCGACCGTCTGGCGCATGATGATCCAGGAGGATTTATCGGCGTACAAGGTGCATTTGCGCGAGGTCGTGGGTGCGGGCGAACCGCTGAATCCGGAGATCATCGACCGCGTGAAGAAGGCGTGGAATCTGACATTACGCGATGGTTTTGGCCAGACCGAAACCACGGCGCAAATCGCCAACTCGCCCAGCCAGCCGATGAAGCCCGGATCGATGGGCAGGCCGTTGCCGGGTTACAAAATCACGCTGCTCGATCACGACGACAACCCCGCACAAGAAGGCGAACTTGCGCTGATCCTCGACCCGAAACCGCTGGGCTTGATGGACGGCTACGTGGACGATGCATCGAAGACTCAAGACGCAATGCGCGGCGGCCATTACCGGACGGGCGATGTGGCGTCCATCGACGCCGATGGTTATTTCACCTACGTTGGCCGCGCCGACGATGTCTTCAAAGCCGCCGATTACCGCATCAGCCCGTTCGAGCTCGAAAGCGTGCTGATCGAACATCCGGCGGTGGGCGAAGCGGCCGTGGTGCCGAGTCCCGATCCGCTGAGGTTGTCGGTGCCGAAGGCGTTCGTCGCGTTACGCAACGGTTACGAACCGACGAAGGAAACCGCCGGCGAAATACTAAAGTTCGCGGCGCAAAAACTCGCGGCCTACAAGCGGATTCGACGCATCGAGTTCTATGAATTGCCGAAGACCATCTCGGGAAAGATTCGGCGCGTGGAACTCAGGAGAACCGAGGAAGCGCGCGGCAGCGATGCACGTCGCGACAACGAATACTGGGAGGAGGATTTCGGCGCTTAGAAAACCGAACGCTCGGCGCAGTCGCTGGAACAGAACCGGGTTGTCGGGCCGATTTGGGAGTCGGCTCCATTCGGAAAAAGCTGAATTCGCATTGAATCTGCGATCAAAACTGACGCACCCGGTTCCCAACTGAAATATCTATTGATCGACGACAAGCCACGCAACGCTCGACGGCTACATGCTCCGAGGCTTCCGCCGAAACAATGGATTTTTCAACATGCAAAAGCCCGAACTGGTCTGCCCGGCCGGCAATCTGCCGGCGCTGAAAACGGCGATCGATCACGGCGCCGACGCCGTTTACATGGGCCTGAAAGACGCCACCAATGCGCGCAATTTCACCGGCCTGAATTTTGATATCGATACCGCGCGTGAAGGGATTCGCTACGCTCACGCGCGCCATCGCCGGGTGCTGATGGCAATCAATACCTTCCCGCAAGCCGGAGAGGAAAAGCGCTGGCACCAGGCCGTGGACATGGCCTCGGATCTTGGCATCGATGCCGTGATCATGGCCGACATGGGCTTGCTCGACTACGCCACACGCACGCATCCCGACCTGCGCCGGCACCTCTCCGTGCAAGGCTCGGCGACCAATTACGAAGCCATCAACTTGTGCCGTGATCTGTTTGGCATCGAACGCGTTGTGCTGCCGCGCGTCTTGACGCTGGCGCAAGTCGAGCACGTTATCGCCAACACGTCCGTGCAAGTCGAAGTCTTCGGCTTTGGCAGCCTGTGCGTCATGGTGGAAGGCCGCTGCCTGCTTTCGAGCTATGCCACAGGGGAGTCTCCCAACACGGCCGGCGTATGTTCGCCGGCCAAGGCCGTGCGCTGGCAGGAAACGGCGAACGGCACGCAGGCGCGCTTGTCGGGCATTTTGATCGATGAGTACGGGCAGGACGAAGCGGCCGGCTATCCGACGCTCTGCAAAGGCCGTTTCAAGGTCAACAACGACATCTACTACGCGCTGGAAGAACCCACCAGCCTCAACGTGCTGGAACTGCTGCCCGAACTGCTGCGGATCGGCGTTTCCGCCATCAAGGTGGAGGGACGGCAACGCAGTCCCGCCTACGTTGGCGAAGTGACGCGCACGCTGCGCGCCGCCATCGATGACGCAACGGCCGAAGGGCAACGCTTTCACGTAAAACGCGCATGGCAGCAATCGCTCGGGAAGGTGTCGGAGGGCCAGCAGGCAACGTTGGGCGCTTATTCGAGGCCGTGGAAATGACAGGAGCACGAACGATGAAACTGACACTGGGTCCGTTGCTGTATTTCTGGCCGCGCGATGAGGTCATGAAGTTCTACGCCGAGGTCGCGTCATGGCCGGTCGATACCGTGTATCTCGGCGAAGTGGTTTGCAGCCGCCGCCGGGAATTGCGCACGGACGACTGGATCGCCATCGCCCGAAATCTGCGCGATGCCGGCAAGGAGGTGGTGTTGTCCTGCCAGGCGCTGCTCGAATCGGAGAACGAACTCAGGGCGCTGCGACGCTTTACGGAGAATGGCGAGTTCATCGTGGAGGCCAACGACCTGGGCGCCGTACGTCTGTTGAAAGACACGCGATGGGTGGCCGGCACGACGCTGAATATCTATAACGTCACTACGCTTGCCTTGTTTTCGCGCCAGGGCGCCATGCGATGGATTCCACCGGTCGAAATGTCGCAAGACAAGCTGGCGACGGTGCTTCAGGATTCCCCACCCGGCATGGAGACCGAAGTGTTCTCGTGGGGCCGTTTGCCGCTGGCTTTATCGGCGCGATGTTTTACCGCTCGTCACTTCAATCTGAAAAAAGACGATTGCGAGTACCGCTGTCTCGAGTTCCCAAATGGGCTTGATCTTGAAACACGCGAGGGTCAGGCATTTTTGACCATCAACGGTATCCAGACCCAGTCGGCCGCTACGCAATCGCTACTGCCGCATTGGCCGGCCATGGCCGAGATGGGCGTTACAGGCGTTCGGATCAGCCCGCAACGCCAGCATACCGGGCGCGTGGTCGAGCTTCATCGAGCGTGCATGGCGGGCGGCGGGATCGATCACGCTGAGCTGGCTGCGTACGCCCCTGTATCGCTATGCAATGGTTATTGGCAGGGTCAGCCTGGCATCCAAATGGAGAATGCTGCAAATGTTCGCGTTTAAATTCCCCTCGCCGATACCGCTTCTCGCGCGAATCGGTCCACACCTTCCAAAGCGATGCTGGTCGGACGCAATGGCGTTCGCACTGGAAATGATCCGGCGAGCCAACGGTCTTCCCAAGGATCTATCCATATTGGACGACAAGACCGTGTGTATTCGCATCGACGATCTCGGTGCGCGGGCGGCAATTCGCTTCCGTAATGGACGCTTTTATCCGGCTGACGCGCATAAAGCCGCCGACGTCAGTTTTCAGGCGTGTACGGCCGACTACCTCAGGCTGCTGCGTCGCGAAGAAGATCCCGATACGCTGTTCTTTCAGCGCAGGTTGCGGATCGAAGGCAATACTGAATTGGGGCTGGCGTTGAAAAACATGCTGGACAGCATTGAGTCGCCCGACTGGCTCATGAAAGCGATGAGCGTTCTCTAGTCTGTGCAGAAGTCGCACGCATGAATGCAAAAGCCCCGCAGCGCGGAACGCGTGCGGGGCTTCTTCAACCAAGGCGCAAAACTATTACTTCCCGCCCACGCTTTGCAGCGTCGTCCACTTGCCGCCGACGACCTTGTACAGCGTGATGCCGCCGTTCTTCAGATCGCCCTTCGCGTCATACGCGAGTTGCTTCGACGTCACGCCGGGCATGTCCGTCTTGGCCAGCATCGGCAGGTACTTTGCCGGATCGGTCGAGTTCGCCGTCTTCATTGCCGTGAACATGGCCATTGCGCCGTCGTATGCGTACGGCGAGTACGTTTGCACGTCTTCATTGAAGCGCTTCTTGTACTTCGCGACATACGCCGCGCCGCCCGGCATTTCATCGAGCGGCAAGCCAGCCAGCGACGCCACCGTGCCGTCGGCTGCATCGCCGGCGATCTTCAAGAACGTATCCGTCTTGACCATTTCGCCTGCCATCAACGGCGCGCGAATGCCGAGCGTCTTCATCTGCTTGACCATCGGGCCGGCTTGCGAATCCGCGCCGCCGTAATACACGAGGTCGGGGTTCATCGACTTGATCTTGGTCAGGATGGCCTTGAAGTCGACGGCTTTATCGTTGCCATATTCACGATCCACGATCGTCGCGCCCGCAGCCTTCGCGGCCTTCTCGAACTGATCGGCAAGACCCTGACCGTATGCCGTGCGGTCATCGACGATTGCGATCTTCTTCATCTTCAGCGTCTTCACCGCGAACTCGCCCGCAACCGATCCTTGCTGCGTGTCGGACGTCATCATGCGAAACGTGGTTTTGTAGCCTTGCGTGGTGTATTCCGGCGCGGTCGCCATCGCGATTTCGGGGATGCCGGCGTTCGCGTAGATGCGCGAAGCGGGGATCGTCGTGCCCGAATTGAAGTGGCCGAGCATGCCCTTGATGTTGTCATCCACCAGCTTTTGCGCGACGGTCGTGCCGGTGCGCGGGTCGGCCTGGTCATCGGCGGAATCGAGCACGATGCGAACCGGCTTGCCGCCAATTACGGGCTTCGTTGCGTTGAAGTCTTCGACCGCGAGCACGATGCCGTTCTGGAAATCCTTGCCGTAGTGCGCCTGCGCGCCGGTCATTGGACCCGCGAAACCTACTTTTACGTCTTCAGCCGTTTGCGCCTGAGCCGTTGCAGCAACTGACAAACCCGTGACCAACATTGCTGCTGCCAGCTTCTTCATCGTGTAATCCATAAACTCTCCTGATTCCCATGTGAGTGGCAGCGCGTGCCGGTGTCGCCGTGCCCGCTGCCGTTTGTTTGAGCCGATCTGCCGCTCTGAATTGTGTTCAGCCGATCGTCATCAAATTCGCATTGCCGCCCGCGGCCGCCGTGTTCACGCTCACCGAGCGTTCCGTCAGCAACCGTTCGAGCGCGTATTCCTGCTCGCCGTCGTGGGCTTCGTCGGCGAACGCTCCCGCCGATACACCCTGCACCGAGACAATCGGTCCCGGGCGTTTCGCAACTTCCTTCACCAGCGCCATCAGTTCGTCGCTGTCGCCCTCAAACAGGACGGCATCGAAAAGAACATCTAGGTTCTTGCGCACCGACGCACGCGCTTTGAGCGATGCCGGCAGCGCGGCCACGAGCTGCTCGCCGGCCGCGCCAGAAAACAGCGCCTTGTTGCCCGTCGCCAGCACGGCGGCGAACTGGGCGCGCGCGCCGCTTGCCGTCGATGCCACGCACAAGACCGTGCCGCGTGCGCCGAGCGTGTACGTGTTGCGCTCGCCGGTCGGTCCCGGCAGCACGGCGGTTGCGCCCGCCATCACGTGCTGGAGATGGCCGTCGCAACGTGCGGCCGTTTGCGGGTCGCGCTCGGCGATAGCCCAGTCGCGCAATGCGGTGAGCGCGGCGGGCGTATCGTTCGATGCCGTCTGGTCAGCGATCAACGCGCTTTCCAGCGACTTCGGCAGACCTGTAGGACGCTTCGCGAGAAGACGCTGCAAGTACAGCGCGCCACCGGCCTTCGGTCCCGTGCCCGACAAGCCTTCGCCGCCGAACGGCTGCACGCCGACCACCGCGCCAATCACGTTCCGGTTCACGTAGATGTTGCCAACATGCGCGCGGCTGACGACGTGCGCGATGGTTTCATCGATACGCGTATGGATTCCGAGCGTCAGCCCGTAACCGGTCGCCTTGATTTGGTCGAGCAGTTTATCAAGTTGCGCGCGCCGATACCGAACCACATGCAGGACCGGGCCGAACACTTCGCGCTTGAGCTCATCGATTGAATCCAGTTCGATCAACGTCGGCGGCACGAACGTGCCTTGCGCGCAACTGTCGGGCGTCGGCAATTGCACGACGTTGCGGCCTTTTTCCCGCATCGATGCAACGTGGCCGTCGATGCTTTGCTTGGCTTCCGAATCGATTACCGGACCTACGTCCGTGGACAAACGATCGGGGTTGCCCATCGCCAGTTGCTGCATCGCGCCCGTGAGCATTTCGAGCGTGCGGTCGGCGACATCGTCTTGAAGGCACAGCACGCGCAGCGCGGAACAGCGTTGACCGGCGGAATCGAAGGACGATTGCAGCACGTCCGCGACCACTTGCTCGGCGAGCGCCGACGAATCGACGATCATCGCGTTCTGTCCACCCGTTTCCGCGATGAGCGGGATCGGCCGGCCGTCCGGATCGAGCCGTTCGGACAAGGTCTTGTTGATCAAGCGCGCGACGTCCGTGGAACCGGTGAACATCACGGCGCGGGTACGCGGATCAGCGACGAGCGCCGCGCCCACGGTTTCGCCATTGCCCGGCAAGAGTTGCACCGCGCCCGCCGGCACGCCGGCTTCGCGCAGAATACGCACGGCCTGGGCCGCGATCAGCGGCGTTTGCTCAGCAGGCTTCGCGAGCACCGGATTTCCGGCGGCGAGCGCTGCGGCAACTTGTCCCATGAAGATCGCCAGCGGGAAATTCCACGGGCTGATGCAGACGACCGGACCGAGCGGACGATGGGTATCGTTGGAAAACTCGCCGCGGATTTGCGCCGAGTAATAGCGCAGGAAATCGATCGCCTCACGAATCTCGGACACCGCATTCGCGAGCGACTTCCCCGCTTCGCGGACGACCAGACCCATCAGCGTATGCATTTGCGCTTCGAGCAGATCGGCGGCACGGGCAAGACAATCGGCGCGTTCGTCGACGGGCGTCGATTGCCAGATTGGCGCGGCGGCGACCGCGTTGTTCATTGCCAAAGCGACTTGTTCCGGCGATGCATCCGTCACCGTTCCAACGAGATCGCGCAAGTCGGCAGGATTGCGGACATCGCGTGCAACGCCTTCGATGACATCGGTCGATTCGAGCATCGGCGCGGCGCGCCACGGATGATTCGCGCTGGCAAGCAAAGCCGATGACAACGACGCCAGCCGATGCTCATTCGACAGATCGAAGCCCATCGAATTGAGGCGTTCGCTGCCGTACAACTGACGCGGCAACGGGATTTTCGCGTGCGGCAAACCTAGCGGCGTGAGCTTCGACGCTTCATCGATAGGATCCTGCACGAGTTCGCTGACGGGGATCGCCTTGTCCGCAATGCGGTTCACGAACGACGTGTTCGCGCCGTTCTCGAGCAAGCGCCGAACGAGGTATGCGAGCAGCGTTTCGTGCGTGCCGACGGGCGCATAGACGCGACACGGCCGGTTGAGCTTGTCGCGGCCGGTGACCTCTTCGTAAAGCGGTTCACCCATGCCGTGCAGGCACTGGAACTCGTACTGCCCGGGATAATAATTTCCCCCGGCCAGGTGATAAATCGCCGACAACGTGAACGCGTTGTGCGTGGCGAATTGCGGATAGACGGCATCGGGCGCGCCGAGCAATTTCTTCGCGCACGCCACGTACGAAATGTCCGTGTAGATCTTGCGCGTATAGACGGGATAACCTTCGAGGCCATCGACTTGAGCGCGCTTGATTTCCGAATCCCAGTACGCGCCTTTGACCAGCCGAACCATGATCCGATGCCGGCTGCGACGCGCCAGATCGATCAAATAATCGATGACAAACGGGCAGCGCTTTTGGTACGCCTGCACCACAAAACCAATGCCGTTCCATCCAGCCAGTTCCGGATCGAAGCAAAGCGCTTCGAGCAGATCGAGCGAGATCTCGAGCCTGTCGGCTTCTTCGGCATCGATGTTCAAGCCAATGTCGTAACGCCGCGCGAGCAACGCCAGCGCCTTCACGCGCGGCAGCAACTCGGTCATCGTGCGTTCTTGTTGCGAGCGCGAATATCGCGGATGCAGCGCCGAGAGCTTGATCGAAATGCCCGGGCCTTCATAAATGCCGCGCGATCCCGCCGCCTTGCCGATTGCGTGAATCGCCTGCTCGTACGACGCGTAATAGCGCAGCGCGTCTTCTTCTGTCGTCGCGGCTTCGCCGAGCATGTCGTAGGAATAACGGAAACCGCGCGCTTCGAACTTGCGGCTGTTCGCAAGCGCTTCCGAGATCGTCTCGCCCGTGACGAACTGTTCGCCCATCAGGCGCATGGCCATATCGACGCCCTTCCTGATCAGCGGCTCGCCGCCACGCCCAATCAAGCGCGTCAACGCCGATGACAACCCGGCTTCGCTGTTCGTCGTCACGAGCTTGCCGGTGATCATCAAGCCCCACGTCGCCGCGTTCACGAACAACGACGGCGCCTGGCCCATATGCGAGCGCCAGTCGCCCTTGCTGATCTTGTCGCGAATGAGCGCGTCGCGCGTCGCGCGATCGGGAATTCGCAGCAAGGCTTCGGCGAGACACATTAGCGCGACGCCTTCCTGACTCGACAACGAGAACTCGTGAATCAAGCCTTCTACGCCGCCGCCCGTCTGCTTTTTGCGCAGCGCTTCGACGAGCTTCGTCGCCATCGCATTCGTCTCGTTGGCAACACTCGCCGACAAACGCGCTTGCCCGATCAGGAAAGGCACGCATTCCGGCTCAGGCCGCCGATACGCCGCCGTGATCGCCGCGCGCAGCACGGATTGCGGCTGCACGTTCTGGGCGAAATCGAGGAAAGGATGCGGCGCGCCGTCTTCGTCGGAATCAGGGTGCGTGGACGGTTCGAGCGAGTCGCCCGCGCCAAGTGCACCGGAGAGTTCCGGCGGCAACTGTCCATGTTCGATGCGTTCCAGGTACGCGAAGATCGCCTGCTTGATGAGCCAGTGCGGCGTGCGTTCGAGGCGCGTAGCTGCGTCCCTCAGTCGGCTGCGCAGCAGATCATCGACTTTGACGCCCAGGGTGGTGCTCGCCATATCTCATTCCTTGCCGACGCGGAAAGCCGGCGATAGCTTAAAAAGTGGCCGAATCGTAACTCGCACATAAAAAAGGTGCAACCGACATTTAGAGATGGGTTGCACCTGTGGAAACCCTTATACGCCAACGGTTTAGGGGTAATTGAGGATGGCGGCGATGGCGGCGGATGCCTAGGATTCTGGCGACTGGTGATTTTTTCAGCACCACCCTAATTAATTCCTTCTTGCTGCCGATAACTCGGGTACGGCCAAAGTAGCGACGAATCCATAGCGGCCGAATTCTAATCAGCCGCGGTTTCGGGAGCAGAGGAAATGAGCAACTGGATGGTTTTCATGATCGTATGGGCGATGGTTGCAATGTGCGTGGTCTTGTTCATCCGTGGCGCGCACCCGCATGTGGAGCGTCCGGACGGTGAGAACCGTGGCGGGAATCGCGATCGGAAAGCCGGTGGGTTTGCGCCCAGTGCGGACGCAGCGCGCTAAAACCGTGGGTTGGGGCGGGCCTAGATATCGAGTGGATCGACTTCAACGTTCCATCGAATCAGGCCTTTGACCTTTATTGCACGCAACATGGGCTGCCAGGCCCTGAGCGCATTCTGCAGAACTGCCCGTGAGGCACATTCGAGCAGCAATTGCGCGCGATGCACATTGAACACCTTCACGATGGTCAGCGGCACCGCGTCGTACACCGTCACCCTCTCGGCCCCGGCCAACGTAGCGAACTCCACCGCCGCAGCGCCTAGAAAGTCCAGCGCGACTTCGAGCGTCCGCCCTTCTGCGCGCAACATCGCCTGATAAACGAACGGCGGTAAATGCGCATCGCGCCGTTCGGCCAAAGTCGAATTCGCAAAGCCAACGTAATCGTGCCGCGCCAGCGCGTGATAAAGCGCGTGCCGTGCATAGCGCGTCTGGATCATCACTTCGCCAGGCAATCCCGCGCGCCCTGCACGTCCGCTGACTTGCATCAACTGCGCGAACAGCCGCTCGCTTGCGCGGAAATCGTGGGAGAAAAGCGCGGTATCGGCATTGAGAACACCGACCAAAGTCACGCGCTGAAAGTCGTGTCCCTTCGCGATCATCTGCGTGCCGACGAGGATATCGACTTCGCCCGCGTGGACATCGGAGAAAAGCGCTTGAGCGCTGCCTTTGCGCCGGGTGCTGTCGGCATCGATACGCAACACCCGCGCGCCCGGCACCGCCGTCGCCAGCGTTTCCTCGACGCGTTGCGTGCCGCGCCCCATCGGCGCGATGTCCACGTTGCCGCAGTCCGGGCAGGACTTCGGGATGCGCGATTCCCAGCCGCAATGGTGGCAGCGCAACGCGCGTTCGGGCTTGTGGAGTACGACGTAGGCGCTGCATCGCGGACAGCCGGCGACCCAGCCGCAGGCATCGCAGGAAAGGATGGGCGCGTAGCCGCGGCGGTTCAGGAAAACGAGGCTTTGCTCGCCGCGCTCGAGGCGCGTTTTCATCGCGGCGATCAACGGCCCCGACAAACCCTCCACCGATGCCCGCCCGCGTTGCCTTTCCTCTTCCAGATCGATCAGCCGCACGCTCGGCAGGACGGCCGTTGCGACCGCGCGGCGCGTCAGCGTGAGCTTGGTGTATCGGCCCTGTTCGGCTTGCCACCAGCTTTCCAGCGATGGCGTGGCCGACCCGAGCACGACCGGGATCTCGATTTCCTTCGCCCGATACACCGCCAGATCCCGCGCCGAATACCGGAGACCTTCCTGCTGCTTGTACGCGGGATCGTGTTCTTCGTCGACGACGATCAACGCCAGCTTCGGCATCGATGCCAGGATTGCGAGCCGCGTCCCGAGAACGAGCCGCGCGCGGCCGGTATGGGCCGCGAGCCAGTTGCGCGCGCGTTCGCCTTCGGCGAGGCCGCTGTGCATCGTGACGATGGCGCCTTCCGGCAACGCCGCGAATCGTGTGCGGAACGCGGCTTCGAACTGCGGCGTGAGGTTGATTTCAGGAACGAGCACGAGCGCCTGCGCGTCCGGGCGCGCGGCGAGCAGATCGGCCAATGCGTGGAGATAGACCTCGGTCTTGCCGCTGCCCGTCACGCCGTGCAGCAGGAACGCCGCAAACCCTTGCGCGTGGCGAATAGCACTGACGGCTTCGGCTTGTTCGGCCGTGAGCTGCGGCAAAAGCGCATCGCCGGCGTGGAGCAATGCAAGCTTTTCCAGCGATGGTTCGAGCGCAACGTCCTCGGCCGGAACGTCACCCGTTTCTATCGATACCCACCCGAGCGACTGCCATTCATCGAGCGTTGCGCGGGCTTTCGGATGCAGCGCGCGGGCATCGGCGGCGGGAAGCGCGGGGTTAGCGGCGAGGGCATCGGCCAGCCGTCGCAGCGCGGTGGCGCGCGCGGGCAAGCCATCGGGCAGATGCGCGCGGCCTTCGGCGGTCAACCGGTAGCGCTCGTCGGGCGCGAGCAACTTCGCCCAGCGCGAGGCATCGCGTAAAACCTGTGGCAACGCAGGCAAAGCGACTTCGCCTAAACCACGCTGGTAATAATCAGCCGCGAACAGCGTCAACGCTCGCCACTCTTTTGCGAGCGGGGCGAGCGCGCTGCAAATGGCGGTTACGTCGCGCAGCTTGTCCGCGGGGACATCGCTGTGATCCGTGACTTCGCAAATCATGCCGACGGCATCGCGACGCCCGAATGGAATCTGTACCAGCATGCCGGGCAACGGCGTGGGCGCAAGGTCGTATCGATAGTCGAAAAGTGTCGCCAGCGGATGGTCCAATGCGACGCGAACAAAGACGTTCAATTGCCGCACCGCCCGCGATCCATCGCGCCGCAACGCTTCCACCTTGCGGTCAGGCGGGGCAGGACGAAGTTAAAGTGAAACATCACAATCGCCGCTAAGCCGTGGATTATTTTTGAGATTTCGTAGCTTTCCACAGCCCTGTGGATAACTTTGTTGAGAACTTTGGTTGACAGGGGCAAAAATTCGCGATCTCGCTCCTTGTGTTCGGTACCCCACATAACGGGAGAAATCTGAATTTCTCTTATTAATCATGTATTTGGATGAACAATTCGCATGTCCCGAAGAGGCTTTTAGTCTGAGTTGAGGATTGCGCGCCGCAACGTACAAAATGTGCATAAGTCAACTCTTGACATTGGCGAAATGGCCGATCCACGGGCATCTCAAGGCAACATTGCCGCCTTACTAAATGGCTTGCGTAAGCTTTTCATGACGCAAAGCAGCAATCTTTTTTGGTCAAAAGTCAGTTCTTTAAACGAATCGCGCGACTGTGCCGATGCACTTCGTCAACCAGTTCAGCGACGTTCTCAGGCCGCGTGAATTGCGAGATTCCGTGGCCGAGATTGAACACATGGCCTGGGTGATTGCCGAAGCTGTCGAGCACGGCACGCGCTTCGGTGCGAATCACCGCCGGCGATGCGAACAACACCGTCGGATCGATATTTCCCTGCAACGCGACTTTATCGCCCACTTTCTCGCGCGCTTTGCCGAGATTCACGGTCCAGTCGAGACCCACTGCGTCCACGCCTATCGATGCAATCTGCTCCAGCCACAAGCCGCCGCCCTTCGTGAACGTGATGACCGGAACTTTCACGCCGTCATGTTCGCGCTTGAGACCGGCGACCACCTTCGCGATGTAATCCAGCGAGAAGCGCTGATATGCGCCATCGGCAAGAGCGCCGCCCCAGGTGTCGAAGATCATCACGGCTTGCGCGCCCGCTTCAATTTGCGCGTTCAGGTACGCGGTCACGGACTGTGCGTTGATGTCGAGAATTCGATGCATCAGGTCCGGGCGCGTGTAGGCCATGGCCTTGACCGTGTGGTGATCGGGCGAGCCGCCGCCTTCCACCATGTAGCAGGCGAGCGTCCACGGGCTGCCCGAAAAGCCGATCAGGGGCACTTTCTGGCGGCCTTGCGCGTCGGTCAGCGTGCGGCGAATCTGCGATACGGCGTCGGTCACGTAACGCAACGTGGCATCGATATCCGGCACTGCCAGCTTCGCAACATCCTCCTCGGTGCGCACGGTGCGCTCGAACCGGGGGCCTTCGCCCTGCACGAAATTCAGGCCGAGCCCCATGGCGTCGGGGATGGTCAGGATGTCCGAGAAGAGGATGGCCGCATCGAGCGGAAAGCGTTCGAGCGGTTGCAGCGTGACTTCCGTTGCGTAATCCGGATTGGTCGCGAGGCCGAGGAAACTGCCGGCGCGCGAACGCGTGGCGTTGTACTCGGGCAGGTAGCGGCCCGCCTGACGCATCAGCCAGATCGGCGTGTAGTCGGTCGGCTGGCGCTGGAGCGCGCGCAGGAAGGTATCGTTCAGAAGTGTGGAAGGCACGTGACTCGGGCTTTAGCGTTAGGCAAAAGGGCATTCTACCGGACGCAGCGGTCGGATTTCGGCGGCCTTCTCACGTGCTTCAAGCCCGGGGCATCGCCAATATCCAAGCCTTTGTTGCACCGATATGATCGGCCGCTCAAAACGTACAACAAGGAGCACTGATGAGAGCCTTCGCCTTCTGCGCCGCCGTATCCGTCATGTCGATGGGCTTTGCCACCAGCGCATATGCGCAGACCGTGCAGGCCGGCAGCATCACCGGCAAGGCAGCGCCCGCGGCGAGCGCGCCGTCGGCGTCCGCGGCGCCCGCCTCCCGGCTGGACGAAATCCTCTCGCGCGGCACCCTGCGCATCTGCACGACGGGCGACTACAAGCCGCACTCGTTCTTGCGGACAGACGGACAGTTCGAAGGCATCGATATCGACATGGCGCAAAGCCTCGCGCGTTCCCTGAACGTGAAGCCGGAGTTCGTGAAAACGTCATGGTCGAATCTGATGAGCGATTTCACGGCGAAGTGCGACATTGCGGTCGGCGGGGTTTCCGTGACGCTTGAGCGCCAGAAGCGCGCGTTTTTCACGCAGCCCTACATGGTCGATGGCAAGACGCCCATCGTGCGTTGTGCCGACGCCGATAAATACCAGACCGTCGAACAAATCGATCAACCCGGCGTGCGCACGATCGTGAATCCGGGCGGCACGAACGAAAAGTACGCGAAGCAGGTCCTCACGCATTCGCAATTGATCGAATACCCGGACAACGTGACGATCTTCAAAGAGATCCTCGATGGCCGCGCCGACGTCATGGTCACCGACGCATCCGAGACCTTGCTCCAGCAAAAACTCAATCCCGGCTTATGTTCGGTGCATCCGGACAAGCCGTTTCAGTTCGCCGAGAAAGCGTATTTGCTGCCGCGCGGAGACGTGGTGTTCCAGCAGTACGTGGACCAATGGCTGCATCTGTCGCGATCGACCGGCGAGTACCAGTCGATTTTCGATAAATGGCTTAAATGACGGCCCGTCGACGCTTGGAGATATGCTAGTAAGCGCCACGTAATGCAATGGCGCTGGCCATCCAAAAGTCAACGCGGTGCGTGTAACAATTCACCGAGCCGCTTCGATGTTTTCTTCATCCACGCTTCCGCGGATTTGGAGTGCGCCTGGATTCGTCCGAAGCCGTGCGTCATGTCTTTTGCATCGATAACCTCAACGCGGCCTCCATTCGCCTCAAGAAAGCGGGCGAATTCGTGGGCGTCATCGTAAAGCGGATCGTAGGCCGCGCCCACAATCAGCGCCCGCGCCGGCGTCCGGTCGTATGACTCGGCGAGCGGAAACGCGCGGACATCGTCGTCGGCGGGAGGCTGGGAAGTCAGGAATTGCGCCCAGTACCACTTCATCTCTTCGGTGGAGAGGCCCGGCCCTTCAGCGTTCGCTGTAAAGCTGCCGCCCTCGAAGCGGCATCGCGCGACGGGATAAATCAGCAGTTGCACGCTCACGAGACCTGCCACGCGATCGTTCGCCGCGCGCGCAGCTACGGCGGCAAGATGACCACCAGCGCTATCCCCTGCTACGCCGAGACGGTTCGTGACGAAACCCAATCTCGACCGATGTTCGGCAAGCCACAACAGCGCGTCCAGCGCATCGTCCACGGGTATCGGGAACGCAAACTCGGGCGCGAGCCGATAGTCCACGCTGACCACCGCGCAATGCGAATCCAGCGCAAGACGCGCCACCATCAGGTCGTGCGTATCCAGGTCGCCGAGAACCCAGCCGCCGCCATGAAAATAAACGACGAGCGGCAAAGGTCCGCGGGCCTCCTCCGGCCGATAAACCCGCGCGCGCAGATCACGTCCGTCCAGCGGCAGCAGGATTTCCTCGAATTTGACTCCGGCCGGACGCGGCGTCGCGAACTTGCGCGACACATCTTGGAATTGTTGCCGCATGGCCTGGGCGTTGGCGTCGGCGGGGAGTTTCGGGAAGGCTTCAGCGACCTTGGCGTAGTACGCGAGCAGGTCTGCGTCGATGGTCATGCGTTTTGTCTCCGTGCAATGCGCCGTCTGATGACACCGGCTGGGATTGCGATTGTGCTCAATATTATGGGAATGCGCTTGAGCCCCGCTTGTCGTCAAAACGCCATGAATGTCGCCCAAATGGACAAATTTACGACAAAAATTGACGTGAAACCTTGCACGGCAAGGGTTACAACCTGAAACACTTTGTTACGGTGATGCCCGGATTATTCGCCCACAATCACTTCAACGGTCTCAACACATATGTGACTGGGTTCAGCGTGGAAAAAGAGCAACACCATCCACTTGCGCTCGTCGGTCGGAAAGGTTCCGAAACCCATTCTCTGGGGCATGTCTGTTGGGCTCGTTGGTCGATAAAAACAGTTAATCGACCCTTTCCCACCTTTGGTCTCCTCGCGCTAACCCCGTAGCGTGTGGTTTTTAGCGGGCTCCAGGCCCGCTTTTTTTTCGTCTGTACAAACGTTTGCGCAAGAATGAAATGGTCGCCGAGATTGTTCCGGCGACCATTTTCAATTTTCAACGAGCCCTGTTCAGGCAGTTTTCGCTTCGGACAGCTTCAGTTCGTCGATCATCTTCGCCCGCATGATGAACTTCTGAACCTTGCCGGTGACGGTCATCGGGAGTTCATCGACAAAGCGGATGTGCCGAGGGATCTTGTAGTGCGTGATCTGCCCTTGGCAAAACTCGCGGATATCTTCAGGCGTTGCGTGCTCCCCTTGCCGAAGAACAATCCACGCGCAGACCTCTTCGCCGTATTTGCTGTCGGGAACGCCGAAGACTTGCGCCGATTGAATCTTGGGATGGCGAAACAGAAACTCTTCGATCTCGCGGGGATAAATGTTTTCGCCGCCGCGAATCAGCATGTCCTTCAGGCGTCCGACAATGTTGCAATACCCTTCTGCGTCGAGCGTGGCGAGATCGCCCGTGTGCATCCAGCCATCGACGATCGCTTCTTGCGTCTTCGCCTCGTCGCCCCAATAGCCTTTCATCACCGAATAGCCACGCGTACAAAGTTCGCCCGTCTCGCCGACCGGGACGATTTCGCCGAGCGGATCGACCAGCTTCACTTCCAGATGCGGCTGGATCTGGCCGACGGTTGTCGTGCGTTTATCGAGGGGATCTGTGGTCGAGCTCTGGAAGGACACCGGGCTTGTCTCGGTCATCCCGTAGGCGATGGTGATTTCGCGCAGGTTCATCTTCGCAACCACGCGCTTCATGGTTTCGATAGGACACGGCGAGCCCGCCATGATCCCGGTGCGCAGGCGGCTCAGGTCGTATTTATCGAAGTCGGGAAGATCGAGTTCCGCGATGAACATTGTCGGCACGCCGTGCAACGCGGTGCAGCGTTCTTCATCCACAGCGGCGAGCGTTGCGGCTGGATCGAAGGCTTCGCCGGGAAAGACCATTGTCGTTCCCGCCGATACACACGCCAGCACCGCCAGCACCATGCCAAAACAGTGGTAAAGCGGCACGGGAATGCACAGCGAATCTTGCTCGGTGAGCAACATGGAATGCGCGATGTAGCGGCCGTTGTTCAGTACGTTGTGATGCGTGAGCGTGGCGCCCTTTGGATTGCCCGTGGTTCCGCTCGTGAACTGGATGTTGATGGCATCGAATGCGGTAAGGTTTGATTCCAGCGCGTCGAGTTGCGTTGTGTCCAGGCGCTCGCGGCCGCGCGACATGACATCGGGGAAACGCAGCATGCCGGACGTCGTGCCGTCGCCCATGCGGATCACGGCTTTCAGATCGGGGAAACGCGCCGCGCGAAGCTCGCCAGGCTCGGCCGATGCAAGTTCGGGAGCGAGCGTTTGAAGCATCTCAAGATACTTCGATGACTTGAATTGTTCCGCCGCGATCAGCGCCTTGCAGCCGACCTTGTTCAACGCGTACTCGAGTTCGGCCAGCCGATACGCCGGGTTGATGTTCACCAGGATCGCGCCGATCCTCGCGGTCGCGAATTGCGTCAATAACCATTCGGCGCGATTCGGCGACCAGATGCCCACGCGATCGCCTTTTGCGACGCCAAGCGCCTGTAGTCCGGAAGCCAATACGTCGACTTCATCGGCGAATTCACGCCAGGTCCAGCGGATGTTCTGCTCGCGGAAAATCACCGCAGTGCGATCGGGAAACCGCGCGACGGTATCGAGGAGAAAGCGGGAAACCGTGGCGTCGCTGAGCGGAATCTCGGTCGAGCCGCGAACATAGGACAGGCCGTCGAGTGGTTCGATCTGTGGCCCGGCGTGCGTCGATGGGATAGCCATATCGAAGGTCTCTTCCATGTAGTGTGGAACGCTGCACGGCGCACTGCCGTGAAAGCCATTCGGAAGGCTAATTGTGCATCGACGGGGCGAGGCGCGGCATTGAGTGTTACCCGCAACCGGCGACGAATGCGCGCCTGTCGGATGTGCAGAAATGCACGGAGGCTTTTCGTTTGCAGCGGCGGCAATAAAAAAAGCAGCCCGAAGGCTGCTTTTTCCTGAAGCTGAAACGAGCGAAAGCTTAGTGCTGACCGCGAATCTTCCGCAGCCGCTGAATCGCCGCGATCTGAGCCGTCGCGTACGCGAGTTCCGCTTGCGCGGTTGCGTACTCGAGGTTCGAACCCGTGTTCTGCAGCGCTTCTTCCGCGCGCTTCTTTGCTTCCACTGCCTTGGCTTCATCGAGATCCTGACCACGGATCGCGGTATCGGCGAGAACCGTCACCACGCCCGGCTGAATCTCGAGAATTCCGCCCGCGACAAACACGAACTCTTCCTCGCCGTTCTCCGCTTCGATGCGCACCGCACCCGGACGAATCCGCGTGATCAGCGGCGTGTGGCCCGGCAAAATGCCGAGTTCACCCGCTTCGCCCGGCAGCGCAACGAACTTCGCCCGGCCCGAGAAGATCTGCTCTTCCGCGCTGACGACGTCTACTTGAATTGTTGCCATATCGACTCCGGTCCCATGCGTATCAAGAGGCGCAGATTTCTTTCAAAATCCGCGCCCGCCAGACCCTTACTGGATCTTCTTGGCTTTCTCGAAAGCTTCGTCGATCGTGCCAACCATGTAGAACGCCTGCTCCGGCAGATGATCGCACTCACCTTCAACGATCATCTTGAAGCCGCGGATGGTTTCCTTCAGCGGCACGTACTTGCCCGGCGAGCCCGTGAAGACTTCCGCGACGTGGAACGGCTGCGACAGGAAACGCTGGATCTTACGAGCGCGCGCAACGGCGAGCTTGTCTTCCGGCGCGAGTTCGTCCATGCCCAGAATCGCGATAATGTCGCGCAATTCCTTGTAGCGCTGCAGCGTTTGCTGCACACCGCGCGTGATGGCGTAATGCTCTTCGCCAATCACGTTCGGGTCGATCTGACGCGAGGTCGAATCGAGCGGGTCGACCGCCGGATAAATACCCAGCGAAGCGATATCACGCGACAACACGACGGTTGCGTCCAAGTGACCAAACGTGGTCGCCGGCGACGGGTCGGTCAAGTCATCGGCAGGAACGTACACGGCTTGCACCGAGGTGATCGAGCCGGTTTTTGTCGACGTGATCCGTTCTTGCAGACGGCCCATTTCTTCAGCCAGCGTAGGCTGATAACCCACTGCCGAAGGCATACGTCCCAAGAGAGCCGACACTTCCGTACCAGCCAGCGTGAAACGGTAGATGTTGTCCACGAAGAACAGCACGTCCAGACCTTCGTCGCGGAAATGCTCGGCCATCGTCAGGCCGGTCAGCGCCACGCGCAGACGGTTGCCCGGCGGCTCGTTCATCTGGCCGTACACCAGCGCAACCTTGTCCAGAACGTTCGAATCCTTCATTTCATGATAGAAGTCGTTCCCTTCGCGGGTACGCTCGCCAACACCGGCGAACACGGAATAACCACCGTGCTCTTTAGCGATGTTGTTGATCAGTTCCATCATGTTCACGGTCTTGCCCACGCCGGCGCCGCCGAACAGGCCAACCTTGCCGCCCTTTGCAAACGGACAGATCAGGTCAATAACCTTGATGCCTGTTTCGAGCAGTTCCGTTGAAGGCGACAGTTCGTCGAACTTCGGCGCCTTTTGGTGAATCCCGCGCGTGACGTCCGTGTTGATCGGGCCGGCTTCGTCGATAGGACGACCCAGCACGTCCATGATGCGGCCAAGCGTCGGCTTGCCGACTGGCACGCTGATGGGCTTGCCCGTATTCTTCACGATCGTGCCGCGGCGCAATCCGTCCGATGCACCCAGACAAATGGTCCGGACCACGCCGTCGCCCAGCTGTTGCTGGACTTCAAGCGTCAGTTCCGAGCCTTCCAAAACGAGCGCGTCGTAAATCCTCGGCATGTCGGAACGCGGGAATTCCACGTCGATAACTGCGCCGATGCACTGTACGATCTTGCCTTCTACCAAAGCAGTAGTACTCATCGCATTTCCTTTAGATACTTGATTCTTCACTCGCGCGACAGGCGCAGTTCGATTCGACGCTGACGATCAACCGACCGCTGCAGCGCCACCGACGATCTCTGACAATTCCTTCGTAATCGCTGCTTGCCGGCTCTTGTTGTACACGAGCTGCAATTCGCCGATCACCGTCTTCGCGTTATCCGACGCGGCCTTCATGGCGACCATGCGAGCCGATTGCTCCGATGCCATGTTTTCCGCCACTGCCTGATACACGAGCGCTTCGACATAACGCACCAGCAGTTCGTCGACAACCGTCTGCGCATCCGGCTCGTAGATGTAATCCCACGAGCTCGTCGGCGTGACCGCTTCGCTGTTTTTATCCAGGCCGTCCTTGCGCGCGAAATCGCTTGCCGACAAAGGCAGCAATTGTTCGATCACGGCTTCCTGCTTCATCGTGTTGACGAAGCGGGTGAACGCCAGATAAACCGCGCTGATCTTGCCTTCCGAATACAGGTCGAGCTGAACCTTGATCGCGCCGATCAGCTTTTCCAGATGCGGCGTGTCGCCCAGATGCGTGACTTGCGACACGGTCTTGGCCTTCAGCCGGTTCAGGAAGCCCAGACCCTTGCTGCCGATCGCGGATGCTTCGATCGTCTGACCTTTCTGCTCGAGCTCCTTGAACTTCAGGAGCGCAGCGCGAAGGATGTTCGTGTTCATGCCGCCGCACAGACCTTTATCGGTCGTGACGAGGATCATGCCGGCCGCTTTCGCGCCCTGGTTCTCGACCATGAACGGATGGCGATACTCAGGCGTCGCAGCGCTCATGTGCGCGGCGACTTCGCGGATCTTGTCGGCATACGGGCGAGCGGAGCGCATACGCTCCTGCGCGCGGCGCATTTTCGACGCAGCCACCATTTCCATAGCCTTGGTGATCTTGCGCGTGTTTTGCACGCTCTTGATCTTGCCGCGGATTTCCTTCATTCCAGCCATTGCTTACTCCTTGTCGGCCCCGAGTCATCGCCTAAGCGTTACCCGGGTCTCATGCCAAGCGATCGAAGTGGTGCGGGATGCTTCGTTTGTTCCAGAAGCGGCCCGCGCCGCTTCAAATTTCGATCAAATCCGAAGACCAATCGAAATCAATAAGCGCCCGACTTCTTGAAGTCCTTCAGCGCGGTATGCAATGCGCCTTCGTCGTCCTTCGACAAGTCCTTGTTATCTTCGATGCGCTTGATCATGTCCGCTTGCTTCGTCTTCAAGTAGTCACGAAGACCCTTTTCGAACGGCAGGACCTGAGCAACTTCGAGATCGTCGAGATAGCCGTTGTTCGCAGCGAACAGCGAAATCGCCAGCTCCCACACTTGCAGCGGCTGATATTGCGGCTGTTTGAGCAGTTCCGTCACGCGGCGGCCGCGTTCCAGCTGCTTGCGGGTCGCTTCGTCGAGGTCCGACGCGAACTGCGAGAACGCCGCCAGTTCACGATACTGCGCCAAGTCGGTACGAATACCGCCCGACAGCTTCTTGATGACCTTGGTCTGCGCCGCACCGCCGACTCGCGACACCGACACGCCCGCGTTAATAGCAGGACGGATACCGGCGTTGAACAAATCGGTTTCCAGGAAGATCTGGCCGTCGGTAATCGAGATCACGTTCGTCGGAACGAATGCGGTCACGTCGCCGGCTTGCGTTTCAATGACCGGCAATGCCGTCAGCGAACCGCTCTTGCCCTTCACTTCGCCGTTCGTGAACTTCTCAACGTAGTCTTCCGACACGCGAGCAGCACGTTCCAACAGACGCGAGTGCAGGTAGAACACGTCGCCCGGATACGCTTCACGGCCCGGCGGACGGCGCAGCAACAGCGAAATCTGGCGATACGCCCAAGCTTGCTTGGTCAAATCGTCATAAACGATCAGCGCGTCTTGACCGCGATCGCGGAAGTATTCGCCCATCGTGCAGCCGGCGTACGGCGCCAGGTATTGCATGGCAGCCGATTCCGAAGCCGAAGCCGCAACCACGATCGTGTATTCCAGCGCGCCGGTTTCTTCCAGCTTGCGGACCACGTTCATGATCGACGAAGCCTTCTGGCCAATCGCGACATAGATACAGAAGAGGTTCTTGCCCTTCTGATTGATGATCGCGTCAATGGCAACAGCCGTCTTGCCGCACTGACGGTCGCCAATGATCAGCTCGCGCTGGCCACGGCCAACCGGCACCATTGCGTCGATGGATTTCAGACCCGTTTGAACCGGCTCCGAAACCGACTTACGCCAAATCACGCCCGGCGCGATCTTTTCGACAGCGTCGGTCATCTTTGCGTTGACCGGACCCTTGCCGTCGATCGGGTTGCCCAGAGCGTCGACCACGCGGCCGAGCAGTTCCGGACCCACCGGCACTTCGAGAATGCGGCCCGTCGTCTTGACGATGTCGCCTTCCGAAATATGTTCGTATTCGCCCAAAATCACGGCGCCAACCGAATCGCGCTCGAGGTTCAGCGCGAGGCCGAAGGTGTTGCCCGGGAATTCGAGCATTTCGCCCTGCATCACGTCCGACAAACCGTGAATACGCACGATACCGTCGGTCACGGAAATCACAGTGCCTTGGTTGCGAACATCGGAGCTCGCTTCCAGGCCCTGGATCCGGCTCTTGATCAGCTCGCTGATCTCAGAGGGATTGAGTTGCATTAGTCACTCCAGATAGTCAATTCTTAACCGCGCCGGCGCATGAAGCGTCAGGCGGACAGCGCCGTCTGCATGCTCGCGAGGCGCGCGCGGACCGAGGTATCGAGTACTTCGTCGCCTACCGTCACGCGAACGCCGCCAATCAGCGACTTGTCGACTTCAACAGTAGGTTTCAGCTTGCAGTGGAACTTGCGTTCGAGATTCGCGAGCAGGTCGGTCAACTGTGCGCCTTCCAGCGGGAATGCGCTGACAATCAGCGCATCGGCCGCACCTTCGCGGGAATTCTTCAGCTCGTCGAACTGCACGGCAATTTCCGGCATCAGCGTCAGCCGGTGGTTGTCCACCAGCATCTGCACAAAGTTCTTCGCCTCCGGCTGCTTCGCAAGCGGCGATTTCACCGCCGTCAACAACAGCTCGCTGACCTGGTCGCGGCTCACTTTCGGGCTCGTCGCGATGGACAGCACTTCAGGCAGACGCGCAACCTGAGCCAGCTCCTCGACGAAGTCAGACCAGGCGGCGAGCTCACCCGCTTCGGCCACGCGGAACAAAGCTTCTGCGTACGGTCGGGCGATGGTTGCAAGTTCGGCCATGATCAGAGCTCGGTTTTGAGTTGATTCAGCATCTCGGCGTGAGCCGATTGATCGACTTCACGCTTCAGGATCTGCTCGGCGCCCTTCACGGCCAATGCCGCGACTTCGCCGCGCAATGCTTCGCGCGCTTTCACGATTTGCTGTTCTGCGTCGGCTTTCGCTTGTGCAATGATGCGCGCAGCTTCGGCTTGAGCGTTAGCCTTGATTTCGTCGGCGACAGCCACTGCGCGCTTTTCGGCGTCCGCAATGCGCTGCTGACCGTCGTTACGGGCTTGCGCGAGTTCCTGGTCGACGCGCTTATGTGCGGCTTCGAGTTCGGCCTTACCCTTTTCGGCGGCTGACAAGCCGTCGGCGATCTTCTTCGAGCGCTCATCCAGGGCGTTGATCAACGGCGGCCACACGAATTTCATCGTGAACCACGCGAGGATCAGAAACACGACCATTTGCGCAAACAGGGTTGCGTTGAGATTCACGGTGTTTCCTTAAACGTTGCTAATCCGGAGAGTGAAACGGCAAGGCGCTTGATCGAGGGTTGCATCGATTAAGCGCCGTCACCCGTTCCGTCCTGCGCTTGTCGCCAGAGGCTCAAGCGCACACTTCCGAGGAAACTCAGCCTGCGGCGAGCTTCGACAGCAGCGGGTTTGCGAACGCAAACAGCATTGCCACACCAACGCCGATCAGGAACGCCGCGTCAATCAGACCAGCCAAGAGAAACATCTTGGTTTGCAGCGGGTTCATCAGTTCCGGCTGGCGAGCACATGCTTCGATGTACTTGCCGCCCATCAGGCCGATACCGATACAGGCGCCGATTGCACCCAGGCCGATGATGATGCCGATACCGATGGCGGTCAGACCCTGGATGTTGGCGATGAAAGCGTTCATGACTACTCCTATGTGAAAAGACTTTGGAACTAGATTTATAAAAATTGAAACTCGATACGATTCTGCTGATTCTTGGTTTGCCGCTGCGCTGTTCCGCAGCGTTTTACCGAACTACTGTGCGTCTTCCTGCTTAGTGCGAGTCATGCGCCTGGCCGAGGTACACCAGCGTCAGCATCATGAAAATGAACGCCTGCAGCAGCACGATCAGAATGTGGAAGATCGCCCAGACCGTTCCCGCAACCACGTGGCCCAGGAAGCCGAGGACAGAAGCGTCCGCGCCGAAGTGCCACATGCTGCCGAGCAGGGCGATCAGCAGGAACAACAGTTCGCCTGCGTACATGTTGCCGAACAGCCGCATGCCGAGGGAAACCGTCTTGGCGACGAACTCGATGATGTTGAGTGCAAGGTTCGGGATCCACAGCAGCGGATGTGCGCCGAACGGAGCCGACAGCAATTCATGCACGAAGCCGCCTGCGCCCTTGATCTTGAAGTTGTAGTAGATCATCAGCACGAACACGCCGATCGCGATACCCAGCGTGCCGTTCAGGTCGGCCGTCGGGACCACGCGCATATGCGGGAACGTCTCGGTCAGGCCGAGCCAGCCGATCACGCGCGTGGGCAGATCAACCGGGATGAAGTCGAGCGAATTCATGAGCGCGACCCACACGAAAACCGTGAGTGCGAGCGGTGCGATGAAGCGGCGATTGCCGTGGATCATCGACTTGGACTGGTCTTCAACCATCTCGACCAGCATCTCGATTGCGCACTGGAAACGTCCCGGCACGCCGGACGTGGCTTTACGCGCTGCCAGACCAAGAATGATGATCGTGACAATGCCGCAAAGAATCGACCAGAACAGCGTGTCGAGATTCCAGACGTGGATATCGAAAATCGATGTCTGCGACGAAGTGGAGAGATTCTGCAAATGGTGCGCGATGTACTCCGACGGATCCATCGCGTGCGTTCCTTCGCTAGCTGCCATAACTTTAAAGCCACCCAAATTGTCGAAAATCTTCCGCCGCCCGTGTGATCCTCGAACCGCCATTCGTGGGCGGTCAGCAGGGCACAGGCCCGCGTGCAGGAGATGATGCATTCCGCACGTATTAATCTGCTCTGTTACCGTTGGTACGTCACTTACCTGGCACGTCAAGTTTGTCAGTCGCGTTCGGCGCGCCTACTTCCATGCCATTGCAATCCAGTACGTCTTTAATGCGATGAGGTACGTCACCAGCAGCGGGATCCAAAGGACGCCTTTGAATCCGTAGGCAATGCCGACGAACATCGCAATCGTCGCGCCCATCTTCATGGCTTCGCCGACCACCCAGCTCGCGATGGTCTCAGCGCCGCTTTTTGCCTTCAGCCGTGCTGCGAACAACGCGCTCGGCACCCAGCAAATGGCGCCCCCGAGGAACGCCGATAACGCCACATCTCCCGGCACAGCAGTACCCGGTGGGCTGTAGAACAGCCACCAGACCAACGTCGCAACCAGGGACAAAACAATTTGCGCCGCCACGACCTTAAACGGCGTGACACGCGATGAACGACTCACCTCGGGACCAAACAGCGTCTCCGCCTCTGCCCGCGTCAGCGGAACAGTATTGTTATCTTTCGCTTCGGCGTCCCACGAATCGTCGAATGGATGATTCGACGTTTGGCGCGATTGACCCGGCGAAACCGGTGTGGGATTTGAACTGGTCGGACCTCGGTCAGTCAAATCTGCGGCAGGGCCTGAAACGTGCCCATCTTTTCCGCCTTCCGGCGCTCGATCCTGCTCTCGCACCGCCATCACACATCTCACTAAAGTCAGTCACAACCGGCGCATTAACCGTTAGTTTGCTGCTGGATTCAGCAACATCTTACGCTGCGCTTTCGGAGTCGCTAAGCTGTTAAATCCGGGCGATTGTAAGCGATTGTTGTCACGGATTCAATAGCTTAGGGTCACCAAAAAACAACCGGCGACGCCTTAAAAACACGTCTCGAATCAGAGATTTCACTTGTACGGACAACGACCGCGGGCAGGACTGAAAGGTAGTTCTCCAACCGGACTTCGCGCGGCTTACACGAGCCATGCGCCGACGGCGCCCGCGACGATCCAGAATGGAATTGAGATGAGATGAAATGGTCCCCACATGCCGCGCTCGCCCGATAAACGCACCGCAATCAGATTCGCGAGCGAACCGATTGCAATGCCAAATCCGCCAACGCTCACGCCAAATGCAAGCGCGCGCCAGTCCTTTGAGAACTCGGCAAGCATGATCGCGGCGGGAACATTGCTGATTCCCTGCGATAACACCGCGCCGGCCGCATACGTTTTCAGCGGGGTGTCGAGGCCGAGGCTTGCGATTGCGTGATGGACCCACGGCAGCGCGGCCACGCTGCGCAGCACGATGAACATCAGCACGAAGATCAACAGCAACAACCAGTCGATTTTCAGCACGACCTGACGACGCCACAAAAGAAACCCGATTGCGACCGCGGCAAGGCCGGGGCCGGCGTGATGGGCATCGGCGAGAATGACGAACGCAATGAAGGCAACGCCCGCAACCGCACACAAAAGGACATCGACTTTGTGGGCTTCTTTATCGCCGGAAAGGTCGAGGGGCCGATTGCGGAACATCACGGCGGCGAGCGCGTACAGCATGACCATGAGCGCAGCACACAACGGCAGCAGCGCCCACACGAACGCGCCGAACGAAATCCCGCTGGTTTGCCAGAGGAACAGGTTTTGGGGATTGCCGAGCGGCGTCAGGACAGAGCCGGCGTTAACTGCAATCGCGATAAAAATGATCAGGCGCTTGATGGGAAGCGGCGCGAGTTTATGCAGCGACAACGTCAGCGGCACGACGGCGAAGAGCGCGACATCGTTGGTGAGCAAGGTCGAGAGCGCTGCGGCGAGGCCGATCAGCAGGAAAGCAAGCCCACGCTCGCCATGTATCCGATGCACCACGCGGTGCGCCATCCACATCAGGAAACCAGAAAGCTCGACGGCTTTTGTGAGCATCAGCAAACCGGCAAGCGTCAACACGGTCTGCCAGTCGATCAAGGCCGGCAGCTGCGCCCAAGGCTTCGGATGCAGAACCTGGAGCGCGATCAACGCCACGATCAGGATGACAAGGACCGGCTCCTTGGCGATCAGCGCCCATGCTTTCGCTGCCAGATTCAGCCGGGCTGGCTTGGCTTCCGCCGGCAAGCTCACGGGTTACGCCTGCGTTGCGGACGCGCTGTCTGTCGCCGGCGCCTTGTCGTTCACGACGCCCGTGCGCAAGCGACCGAGAATACCTTCGAGTGCATCGAGATCGCCGAAATCGATCTGCAGCTTGCCGCGCCCTCGCCCGCCCATTTTGATTTTGACGTTCGCCGACAACAGGTCCGAGAGTTCTTCCTCGAGCCGGCGTGTATCGCGGCCGCCATCGTTGGCAACGCGCGCCTTGACGGCAGGCATCTCTTTTGTCGTCGATGAAACCAGCTTCTCAGTTTCACGCACCGACATGCGCTTGTTCACCACCTGGTTCGCGAGCTGGATCTGCGTGGCGGCATCGACGGCGAGAAGCGCGCGGGCGTGGCCCATGTCCAGGTCGCCGGCGAGCAGCATTGTTTGAACTGGCGTTGCGAGGTTTAGTAAACGCAGCAGGTTCGATACTGCGCTACGTGAGCGCCCGACCGACTCAGCGGCCTGTTCGTGCGTGAAATTGAAGTCATCGAGAAGACGCTGTATGCCTTGCGCCTCTTCCAGCGGGTTCAAATCTTCGCGCTGGATGTTTTCGATCAAGGCCATGGCTGCGGCGGCCTGATCTGGCACGTTTTTCACGAGCACTGGCACTTCTTCTAATCCGGCCAGCTTCGCCGCGCGGAATCGTCTTTCGCCCGCGATGATTTCGTACCGGTCGTCCCCGATGGAACGCACGAGGATTGGCTGCATTACCCCCTGCGAGCGTATGCTCGACGCGAGTTCCTGCAGCGCGCCCTCGTCCATGCGCGTACGCGGCTGATACTTGCCGGCCTGCATGGAATCAAGGCGCAGCACGCTCGGCAGGCCCTCGCTGCGCACGGCTTCGGTAATGTCCGAACTGCCGCCCAGCAGAGCTTCAAGCCCGCGTCCCAGACCTTTCTTCTTCATCGTCGCGTTCATCTTGCTTCCTCGTTCTGCCATCTTGCCAATCCGTCCATTAAAGCGCGCGTACGCGCTCGATCATTTCCGTGCCGAACTGGATGTACGCCTGCGCACCGCGCGATGCCCGGTCGAATACAACGCCCGGCAACCCGTAGCTCGGCGCTTCGGCCAGACGAACATTTCGCGGGATGACAACGTCAAAAAGCTTGTCGCCGAAATGCTGTTTCAGTTGATCCGATACCTGTTGCTGCAACGTGATCCGCGGATCGAACATCACACGCAACAATCCGATGACTTTCAGATCACGATTCAGATTTGCGTGTACCTGTTTGATCGTATTGACCAGGTCCGACAATCCTTCGAGAGCGAAGTATTCGCATTGCATCGGGATGACGACACCGTGCGCCGCGCACAAACCGTTGAGCGTCAGCAACGACAAAGCCGGCGGGCAATCGATCAGGATGAAGTCGTAATCGGCTTCGACATCGGCCAGCGCGTGTCGCAGCACGCGTTCGCGATTTTCGACACCAACCAGCTCCACTTCCGCGCCCGCCAGTTCGCGATTCGCGGGCAAGACATCGTATTTGACGGCATCGGTACGCGTGCGCGCTTCTCGCACCGTGACGCCGTTCACGAGCACTTCGTAGACCGTGTTTTCCACTGCGGCTTTGTCGATTCCGCTCCCCATCGTGGCGTTACCCTGCGGATCGAGATCGATGAGCAAAACCCGCTGATCGAGCGCCGCCAGGCTTGCAGCGAGATTGACCGCAGTGGTCGTCTTTCCAACGCCGCCCTTCTGATTCGCGACGCAGAATATCTTCGCCATTGTGATATGTCCCTTCTTCTCTAACTGGACTTCGGGCTCACTTGAGATGTCGACAACAGTGTTCAATGTTGGGCCGCTCCGATTTCGATTTCGATCAAGTGGCGCTCGGCGTCGAGCATGGGCACGCGCAGGCGTTCAATACAGTGGACTGCGGCATCGGCAGGAAGACGCTCGATCTCGCCATCCGGACGGATGCCCTTCATCGCCCAGATGCGACCGTCGTCGGCCACGAGATGACGCGCAAGTGTAACGAAGTCGGAGAGCTCTGCGAACGCGCGCGACACGATTACATCGAAAAGACCTGAGACTTCGACTCCTGGCCGGAGGTTTTCCACGCGCCCCGTCACCACGGACAAGTTGTTAAGCCCGAGTTGAAGTTTGGCCTGTGATTGGAACGCGGTTTTTTTGTGCACGATGTCGTTCAGCGTGACTTGCCAGTCAGGCAGCACGATCGCCATCACGATACCCGGCAAACCGCCACCTGATCCAACATCCAGCGCCGTCTGCGCGACGCCGCGTTGCGTGATGTACGGAATGATCGCGAGCGAATCCAGAATGTGTTGAATCAACATCTGGCGCGGGTCCCGGATAGCGGTGAGGTTGTACACCGCATTCCATTTGCCGAGCAGCGCCACATAATCCAGTAACTTTTGACGTTGCGCTTCAGTGACGCTGATCGCGAGTTGCTCAATACCTTCGTTCAAAAGTGCGCTGAGTCCGGCTTCGCCGGTGTCTCGCTTCATCACGACGCGGAGCGGGCATCGCTCCGCCCTGCCCGGTTGTTTCCCGTGGAATCGTCTCGGCGCCCGAACGTGCGCTTCAAATGAACCATCAGTAAAGAGATAGTCGCGGGTGTGATTCCGGAGATGCGCGATGCCTGCCCGATCGTTTCCGGCCGATGCTGAATCAACTTCTGACGCGCCTCGAACGAAAGTCCACGCACCTCGGCGTAGTCAAATCCTTCTGGAAGACGCGTGTTTTCATGCGACCCGTTGCGCTCGATCTCGCCCGCTTGGCGATCGATGTAGCCTTGGTACTTCACCGCGATCTCAATTTGCTCTTCGATCTGACCCAGCAGGATCGGATCTTCGGCCAACGGCGTTTCCGGCCCTGAGGTGTTCCCACGCAGCGAACACACGTCGGCATACGAAACACCCGGACGACGTAGCAACTCCGCAAGGCTGTACTCGTGATCGATGGCTTTGCCCAGCAAGGCTGTGGCTTCGTCAATCGGCAGTGTTTTTGGCGTGACCCACGTTGTCTTCAGGCGCTGTGTTTCACGTGAAACAGCATCGCGCTTGGCATTGAAGACGTTCCAGCGGCGGTCATCGACAACACCAAGTGTCCGGCCAATCTCGGTCAGGCGCATATCAGCGTTGTCTTCGCGCAGCGAAAGGCGATATTCCGCACGGCTGGTGAACATCCGATATGGCTCAGACACGCCTTGCGTGACAAGGTCATCGACCAAGACACCGAGGTAGGCCTCGTCACGGCGTGGGCACCACGCGTCCCGCCCACTAACCTGCAGCGCGGCATTGATGCCCGCCAACAAGCCCTGTGCGCCCGCTTCTTCGTAACCTGTGGTGCCGTTGATCTGGCCGGCGAAGAACAAACCGCCTATCACCTTGGTTTCCAGCGACGCCTTTAATCCACGCGGATCAAAGTAGTCGTATTCAATCGCGTAACCCGGACGCAGAATGTGCGCGTGCTCAAGGCCTTTCATCGAACGGACGAGTTCCAGTTGGATATCGAAAGGCAAACTGGTCGAGATGCCATTCGGATAGAACTCGTTCGTTGTCAACCCTTCCGGTTCGAGGAAGATTTGATGCGAATCCTTCGATGCAAACCGATGGATCTTGTCCTCAATCGACGGGCAGTACCGCGGGCCAACGCCTTCGATCACGCCGGTGTACATCGGCGAACGGTCCAACCCTGAGCGAATGATGTCGTGCGTCCGCTCATTGGTATGTGTTACCCAGCAAGGCACTTGGCGTGGGTGTTGTTCTACGCGGCCGAGAAATGAGAACACCGGGACTGGATCAAGATCGCCCGGTTGTTCTTCGAGCTTGGAATAATCGATGGTCCGGCCGTCAATACGCGGCGGCGTCCCCGTTTTCAACCGTCCTTGGGGCAGCTTGAGTTCCTTCAATCGTGCCGACAACGACACAGCAGCCGGGTCGCCTGCCCGTCCGCCAGTGTAGTTGTTCAGTCCCACGTGAATCTTTCCATCGAGGAATGTACCGGCCGTCAATACCACCGCTTTCGCCCGGAACTTCACCCCAACCTGAGTCACGGCACCAACAACGCGATCACCTTCGACCATCAAGTCTTCCACCGCTTGCTGAAACAGCCACAAATTAGGCTGATTCTCAAGCCGATGCCGGATCGCTTGCTTATACAGCACCCGATCTGCCTGAGCACGCGTCGCGCGGACTGCCGGGCCTTTGGACGAGTTCAGGATCCGAAACTGAATGCCCGCCTCATCAGTCGCAGCGGCCATTGCGCCGCCAAGCGCATCGATTTCCTTGACCAAATGGCCCTTGCCAATCCCACCAATCGACGGATTGCAGCTCATCTGGCCGAGCGTTTCGATGTTATGAGTAAGCAAAAGCGTGCTCGCGCCCATGCGGGCTGAGGCCAAAGCCGCTTCAGTTCCAGCGTGACCGCCGCCAACGACGATCACATCGAATTCAGTTGGATAAAGCATGGATTCCCGCGCGAGGTGGCGGACCTTCGAAAGAGATATCGAAGAATTATACCGGTTAGCTTTTGTCTCGATTCGGCCCTAAACGATGTAGGCAAAAAAATGGCGTGTTTCACGTGAAACACGCCGCTTCCAACTGGCAAAAAACGACAGCTACGCCACCTTCTTCGTCAGGCCAAGGTAGGTCTCGACGACTTTTGGATCGTGCGCTAATGCCGTTGCCGCTCCTTCCATCGCGAACTCACCGGTTTCGAGCACGTATCCGTAGTCCGAGATTTGAAGAGCCGCGCGCGCGTTTTGCTCGATAAGCAACGTCGCGACGCCGGTCTGACGAAGCGCACTGATGATGTGGAAAATCTCCTTCACGATCAACGGCGCCAGGCCAAGGCTCGGTTCATCGAGCATGAGCAAGTCGGGTTTTCCCATCAAAGCACGGCCGACTGCCAACATTTGCCGCTCGCCGCCAGACAAGGTTCCCGCCGCCTGCTTGCGTCTCTCCTTCAGGCGTGGAAATAAATCGAATACGTGATCGAGCTGGTCGAGAAAATTGCGCTCGCCCGCCCGCTTCCGCCGGTAAGCTCCTAGCACCAAATTGTCCTCAACCGTCATGCTGGCGAAGAGTTCGCGCTTCTCAGGGACGAGGCACATTCCACGTGAAACACGCTTTTCGATGGGAAGCGTTGAAACATCCTCATCGCGATACCGAATCATGCCGTTGGCATAACCCGTTGATGGCAACGCACCCATGATCGCGTTGAGCAATGTCGACTTGCCGGCGCCATTTGGCCCGATCACCGATACGATCTGCCCGGCACCGACCGTCAGTTTTCCGTCGTGCAGTGCTTCGACTTTGCCGTATCGGACGGAGAGCCCTTTTACTTCAAGAATTGCATCGGCCATCAATCCACCCCGCCCAAGTAAGCTTCCAACACTGCTGGATCCTTCTGTACGTCCTGCGGCAAACCTTCCGCGATTCGCGTGCCGAACTCCATCACAACAAGCCGATCCGTGAGGTTCATCACGAAATCCATGTCGTGCTCAACAAGCAGAATGCTCATGCCCTCGCCTTTCAAGCGCCGCAGGAGTTCGGCGAGCTGCTGCTTCTCTTGATAGCGCAAACCAGCAGCGGGTTCATCGAGCAATAGCAAATTCGGATCGCAGCACAACGCACGTGCGATTTCGAGAATCCGTTGCTGACCGAGCGCCAAGCTGCCGGCTTCATCGTAGAGATGCTTTTCCAGCCCGACTCGTTTGATTTGCTTCGCTGCTTCGCCCATCAGCCGGGCCTCTTCCGCTGCGTTCAGTCGAACCACGCTACGCCACACGCCCGTCTTGCCGCGCAAATGCGCACCAATCGCGACGTTCTCCAACACCGTCATACCCGATAGCAATCTCACGTGCTGGAACGTCCGCCCGATACCCCGTTTGACGATTTCACGTGAAGTCAGTGTATCGATGCGCTCGCCCTGGAACGTGATCGATCCGCTCGTGGCTTGCAGCACGCCGGTCACAAGATTGAATGTCGTGGATTTCCCCGCGCCGTTCGGCCCGATCAGGCCAATGATCTCGCCTGCCTTCACCTGAAAACTGACATCGTTGACGGCAACTAGGCCGCCGAACTGCTTGCGGGCTTTATCGACGATAAGCAACGGCTCGCCCGCCACCGGCCTTGCGCGCTGGGGCAATGCATCGGCATGATCGGGAACGCGGGCGCGCGGACCGCTCGGAAACAGCCGCGCCACAAATGGCCAGACGCCTTGCCGCGCATATTGCAGCAACAGGACCATCAGCACGCCGAAGACGATGATTTCAAAGTTCCCGTTCGATCCCAGCAACTTCGGTAGCAGCGTCTGCAAATAGTCTTGCAGAACGGTGAGGATAGTCGCGCCCAGAACCGCACCCCAGACGTGCGATACGCCGCCCACGACTGCCATGAACAGGAACTCGATGCCGTGGTTCAAGCCGAACGGCGTCGGGTTCACCGCGCGCTGCAAATGTGCATAGAGGAAGCCCGAAATGGCCGCGAGCACGGCGGCGTAGACGAAGATCACCACGCGCATCCACGCGGTATTCACGCCCATGGCTTCGGCCATTGTGCCGCCGCCGCGCAACGCCCTGATTGCCCGACCCGGACGGCTGTTGAGCAGGTTCTGAACGGAGATAACCGCCAGCAGCACCACAACCCAGATTAGGTAATAGATCGAGCGGCCCGACTCCAGATGCCAGCCGAAAAGATTGAGGATGGGAATGCCGTTGATGCCGTCGTACTTGCCGAGGAATTCGAGATTCCCGAACAGGAAGAACAACGACAAACCCCACGCAATGGTCCCAAGTGGCAGGAAGTGCCCGGACAGCCGCATGGTCACCATGCCGAGCAGCAATGCGATCAACGCGGTCAACACGACGCCCACGATCAACGCCAGCCACGGCGAGACACCGAACTGCGTGGTGAGATACGCAGTCGAGTACGCGCCTACGCCAACAAACGCCGCCTGCCCGAAGCTCGTCATCCCGCCAATGCCCGTCAGCAACACGAGCCCGATAGCAACGATCGAATACAAGCCGATGTAGTTCAGCAGCGTGATCCAGTACTCAGGCATGCGAACCGGCTGCGGCAGTACAGGCAACGCAAATACCAGCACCAGGAACACGACGAACACTTTTTTATGCATCAGGAATTTCATCGCGTCACTCCTCTTCTTCATCCGAATGCGGGCTTGCGAGACTCCGCCACAACAGCACCGGAATGATCAGCGTGAACACGATCACCTCTTTATAAGCGCTCGCCCAGAACGACGAATACGATTCCAGCAATCCAACCAGCAGCGACCCGGCTGCCGCGAGCGGATAACTCACCAGCCCGCCCACGATTGCACCCACGAACCCCTTCAGGCCGATGAGAAACCCCGAGTCGTAATAGATGGTCGTAATGGGCGCAACGAGGATGCCGCAAAGCGCGCCCAGGCCGGCCGCGAGCGTGAAGGCAAGCCTTCCAGCCTGGGTCGTGCCGATGCCCACCAGGCGGGCGCCAAGGCGGTTCACGGAGGTTGCGCGCAGCGCCTTGCCGGAGATGGTTTTATCGAAGTAAAAGTACAGCGCGACGATCAGCACGAATGCCGTGCCGACTACCCAGACGCTCTGCCCGGAGACGGAAACGCTGCCGAGATTGAAGGTGGCATCGGAAAAAGCGGTCGTGCGCGAACCTTCCGCGCCGAACATGACGAGGCCCAGGCCGACCATCGCGAAATGCACGGCGACCGCCACGATCAACAGCAACAACGTGCTGGCTTCGGCGATCGGCTCATAGGCCAGCCGATACACAAACGGTCCCATCGGAATCACGATCAGCAAGGTCAACACGATTTGCGCCAACATGGGCAAGGGCTGGGCCGCGACGCTTCGCGTGAGCGCATACACGGCGATCGGAAACAACAAGTACTTGCCCGCGAGAATCGCAAGCGTGCGCGCGATCCGCCTGTGCCGGGAAGGATGCCGCGCAATACCCGCGATCTCCGCGACGAAGCACCCCACGCCCACTGCGATAAGCAACCAGCACGTGGCCGGCAGCTTCTGCGTTTGCAATGCCGCGAGCGTCAACGCGCCGTACGCGACGAACTCGCCTTGCGGGATGAAGATGACACGCGTCACCGAAAACACCAGGACCAGCGCGAGCGCGAGCAACGCGTAGATTGCGCCCGTGGTGATGCCGTCTTGCGCGAGGATCGCCGCAATCGATAAGTCCATACTTCCTCTTTGAGAACATTCTTAAATCAGGCCACCGGGTCGACCCATTGAACCGTAAAAACTCCGGAACGCTAACGCGCCAAATTACCGGCGCGCAAGCCCTCGACGGCGTCAGTCGTTCTGCACTTTCCACTTGCCATCGACGATCTGCACCATCACGCGCGCGCGATTGTCGAGGCCGTTGTGATCGGCAGGCGTGGTGTTCATCACGCCATGCGCGAGCGGCAAATCCTTGAGGTTTTCCAGCGCATTGCGCAACGCCACCCGGAACGCCTCGGTGCCCGGCTGAGCGGTCTTGAGCGCTTCGCCGATAGCCCGTTGCAGCATCTGCCCGGCGTCCCACGCATGACCGCCAAACGTCGATACCGACCCCACGCCATAGGCCTTTTCATAAGCCGCCTTGTACGCAAGCGCGGACTTCTTCACGGGGTTGCTATCGGGCAACTGATCAGCCACGAGAATCGGCCCGGCGGGCAGCAGTTCGCCATCGCAATCCTTGCCGCACACACGCAGGAAGTCGTTGTTCGCCACGCCATGCGTCTGATAAACCTTGCCCTTGTAGCCGCGCTCTTTCAGCGCTTTCGCCGGCAACGCCGACGGCGTTCCCGCACCCGCGATCAGGACCGCGTCGGGATTCGCGCTGAGCGTCTTGAGCACCTGTCCCGTGACAGAAGTATCGGTACGGGCGAAGCGCTCGTTCGCGACGATCTTCAATTTATGCGCGGCCGCAGCCGTGTTGAACACGCTGTACCAGCCGTCGCCATAAGCATCCGCGAAGCCGATGAAACCCACCGTCTTCACCCCGTGCTTTTCCATATAGTCGGCGATGGCATCGGCCATCAGGCTATCGTTTTGCGGCGTCTTGAATGCCCATGTGCGCTTGGCGTCCATCGGCGAAATGATCGCAGCCGATGCCGCCATTGAGATCATCGGCGTCTTGCTCTGGCTCGCGGGATCGAGCATGGCGAGCGAGTTCGGCGTGACTGTCGAACCGACGATCGCATCGACATGATCTTCATCGATCAGCTTGCGCGTGTTCTGCACGGCACGGCTGGTATCCGATCCATCATCGAGAATGATGTACTCCACCGACTTGCCGCCAATCTCCTTCGGCCACAACGCGACGGTATTTTTCTCCGGAATTCCGAGCGATGCCGCCGGCCCCGTCGCCGATAACGTCACGCCGATCTTCACCTGCGCGACGGCCGCGTTTGCGCCCAACGCGAACGCAACACTGAGCGCCGCGCTCGTGAGCTGACCTTTGAACTTTTTCATTGCATCGTCTCCAGACGCTATGCCGTCGCGCACGCCTTGTGCGTCCTGGCGAGTTGTTATCAATCGTTGAGCGATCTTTGACTAACCGCCGCTCAATCCACAAAAAAAGGCGCGTTCGAAGCAACGCGCCTTTAATCGGTTCTTATGGTCGTGTTGGCTACCGTCAGTCTTTGACGAGCTTCCACTGACCACCCACGATCTCGACCATCACGCGCGCGCGTTGATCGAGTCCCGAGTGATCCGCTGCGCTCATGTTGAAGATACCGTGCGATCCGGCCAGGTCCTTCGTGCTTTCGATTGCCGCGCGCAATGCTTCACGGAAGGCTTGCGAACCCGGCCGCCCCGCTTTCAACGCGATAGGAATAGCCCGCTGCAACAACAGGCCGGCGTCCCACGCGTGACCGCCGAACGTGGATACAGACCCCGCGCCATTAGCGCCTTCATACGCTTGCTTATAAGTCAGCGCGGACTTCTTCACGGGGTTCGAATCAGGCAATTGCGATGCAACCAGCAAAGGCCCGGCAGGCAGGAACGTGCCTTCGCAATCCTTGCCGCACACACGCAGGAAATCATTGTTCGCCACGCCGTGCGTCTGATAAATCTTGCCCTTGTAGCCCCGCTCTTTCAGCGTCTTTTGCGGCAATGCGGCCGGCGTACCCGCGCCCGCAATCAACACCGCATCCGGGTTCTGCGACATCGCCTTCAGGACCTGTCCTGTCACCGATGCGTCGTTGCGAGCAAACCGTTCATTCGCCACGACCTTGATCTTCGCGAGATCAGCGGCCTTCGTGAATTCCTTGAACCAGCTTTCGCCATAAGCGTCGCTAAAACCAATGAACGCGACGGACTTCACGCCGTGATTCGACATATGCGTGGCAATCGCGGTCGCCATCAGGATGTCGTTTTGCGGCGTCTTGAATACCCATGCGCGCTTGGCGTCCATGGGTTCCACGATGGTCGCGGCAGCCGCCATCGAGATCATCGGCGTACTCGTTTCCGATGCCACGTCGATCATGGCGAGCGAATTAGGGACTACGGTAGAGCCAATCAATGCGTCGACGTGATCTTCACTCGTCAGCTTGCGTGCGTTCTTTACGGCTTGCGTGGAATCCGTCGCGTCGTCCAGCACGATGTACTGCATTTTCTGTCCGGCAATCTCTTTCGGCAGTAATGCGATGGTGTTCTTTTCCGGAATTCCCAGCGATGCAGCCGGGCCGGTTGCGGACAGCGTCACCCCGATTTTTACGTCTGCGAAAGCTTGCGTGCTAATAGCTGCGGATGCGCTCGCGGCGAATAACGCCGTCGAGATCCAGCGTAAAGCCAACTTCATTGATACACCCCGTAATATGTTTGTTCACAGCCCGCGATTTTACGGTTTTTATATCCCGACCACGCGGTCGGTTATTGCGAGTGTATCGGACTGAGGCCCCATGGAGCAAGGGTTTTGAAGGGTATGAAGCTGGCAAACGTGTGCTCTTCCGCGCAATAGAAAATGCGCGGGAAAACCCGAATGAAATCCAATAAATAAATGGGGAAACCGAGAATGGACTACAAGCGGAAGGTAAGTCGATATAAACGCGAAGCACAAATAAAAAGCGCTGTTGGAATCATCCAACAGCGCTTTCGGTCGGGCACTTGATGCCTCGTTGTCTCCTCGTTCTCCACCTCAAAAATTCGGGTGCTGCAGAACTGAAACGGATATTAGATTGCGCAACGAATACCGACAACCTAGCATTTACCCTAGTGGTGCACAAAAGCACCTTAATTGGGCGTCAATCGATCCAGGCCCAGTTTAATCGCGAGAAAACCTAAGGGTTAGTTCGGATCACCAACTAATGTCCATCGCTCTATCCGCGCAGTGGACGAACTCTTGCGATTATCTCGCCCACAATTCCACGCCTGAAGAGCAGCACACACGCTATAAATATCAGCCCGGTCACGATCGTCACCGACTCGCCAAGTGAGTTGAACCAGTCGATGCCGGTAAGCCGCGTCAAACCACTGCCGATATCGCCGAGACGATTTTCAAGCGCCACGATAATGAACGCGCCGAGTAACGGCCCGAACATCGTGCTCATACCGCCGACGAGCGTCATTAACACCACGAGACCCGACATGGTCCAATAGGCATCGCCGAGGGTTTCGAAACCGAGTATCAGCGTTTGCAGCGCGCCGGCCAGCCCGGCGAGCCCCGCCGACAACACGAACGCCAGCAACTTGAAGCGCGACGTGTCATAACCCAGCGAGATTGCGCGCGGTTCGTTCTCCTTGATCGCAATCAGCACCTGCCCGAACGGCGAATGCACGATCCGCACGATAAACCCGAACGCCAGCACCATCACAACCAGCACGATGTAATAGAGCGTCAGGTCGGAGCTGAGGCTGATCGCGCCGAACAGCTTGCCGCGCGGCACGCCTTGAAGGCCGTCTTCACCATGCGTGAACGGCGCCTGCAGGAACACGAAGTAGACCATCTGCGCGAGGGCGAGCGTGACCATCGCGAAGTAGATGCCTTGGCGGCGGATCGCAAACAGGCCCACGATCAAACCCAGCAACGTCGCAACCGCCGTCCCCGCAATCACGCCGAGTTCCGGCGTGAAGCCAAGCGTCTGGATGGCGTAACCCGCCGTATAACCTGCGCTCGCGAGGAACATCGCGTGGCCGAACGAGAGCAAGCCCGTATAGCCGATCAACAAGTTGAACGCCGCCGCGAACAACGCGAAGCACAGCACCTTCATCATGAAGACGGGATAAACGCCCAGGAACGGCGCCGCGATCAGGCCGGCAAGCAATACGCCGTAGAGTACTTTTCTCAACATCATTTTTCCTTGCCGAAAAGTCCCGCCGGGCGCACGAGCAGCACCAGCGCCATGATGACGAAGACGACCGTCGCGGACGCTTCCGGATAGAACACGCGCGTGAGGCCCTCGATCACGCCGAGGCCGAGGCCGGTGAGTATCGACCCCATGATGGAACCCATCCCGCCGATAACCACGACCGCGAAAACGGTAATGATCATCGACTGGCCCATCAGCGGCGAGACTTGGATCACGGGCGCGGCAAGCACGCCGGCGAACGCGGCGAGCGCGACGCCGAAACCGTAGGTGAGCGTCACCATCAAGGGCACGTTGACGCCGAACGCTTCGACCATCTTCGGGTTCTCGGTGCCCGCGCGCAAATAAGCACCCAGCCGCGTTTTCTCGATGACGAACCATGTCGCAAAACACACGACGAGCGATGCAACCACGACCCACGCGCGATAGTTCGGCAGATACATGAACCCAAGGTTCGTCGCGCCCGCGAGCAATGAAGGGACGTCGTAGGGCTGCCCCGATGATCCGTACACCGAACGAAACACGCCTTCAATCACCAGCGTCAGGCCGAACGTGAGCAAAAGACCGTAGAGATGGTCGAGCTTGTAGAGCCAGCGCAGCATCGTGCGCTCAATCACGATACCGAATACGCCGACTATCACCGGCGCGAGCACGAGCATCGCCCAGTACGGCACATTGAAATAGGAGAAGCCCATCCAGGTGAGCATTGCACCCAGCATGAACAACGCGCCGTGCGCAAAGTTGATCACGTTGAGCAGGCCGAAGATCACCGCGAGGCCCAGACTCAGGATGGCGTAGAAGGAACCGTTCACCAGTCCGAGCAGCAACTGGCTCATCATCGCCGCGAGCGGAATGCCAAAAATTTCCATTGAACCTGCCGTCAAAGGTGTCTCGACGCATGCCGCCCCGCAGGACACCATGCGTCGATCGATCATGCGGATTCACGCCATACGCAAATCCGCAAAGCGGTCATTGCCGCCCGCTTATTTCCACAACGCGCAGCGCGATTCAGCTTTGGTCGCGAACGCCTGGTCACCCGGAATGGTCGCGGTGATCTTGTAGTAATCCCACGGTTCCTTCGATTCCGACGGCTTCTTCACTTCCATCAAATACATGTCGTGAATCATGCTGCCATCGGCGCGGATATAGCCATTTTGCGTGTAGAAGTCGTTGATCTTCGCTTTGTGCAACTGATCCATGACTTTGTCGCTATCCGTCGATCCCGCCGCCTGTACCGCCTTCAGGTACGTGGTCACCGCCGAGTAGTCCGCGGCATGAAGGCTCGTCGGCATCTTCTTCATCTTCGCGAAGTAGCGTTGCGCCCATTTGCGCGTCTCTGCGTCCTTGTTCCAGTACCAGCTATCGGTTGCCACCAGACCTTGCGTGGTTTCGAGACCCAGGCTGTGGATGTCGGTCAGGAAAATCAGCAGCGCAGCGATCTTCATCTGCTTGGTGATGCCGAATTCCTTCGCGGCCTTGATCGAGTTGATGGTGTCGCCGCCAGCGTTGGCCAGGCCCAGCACCTGCGCCTTCGATCCCTGCGCCTGCAACAGGAACGAAGAGAAGTCCGACGCCGACAACGGATGACGCACCGTGCCCAGCACTTGGCCGCCATTCGCCTTCACAACGTCGGACGTGTTCTTTTCCAGCGCCTTGCCAAATGCATAATCCGCTGTGAGGAAGTACCACGTCTTGCCGCCCTGCTTGGTCACGGCCGAGCCGGTGCCCTTCGCGAGCGCCATGGTGTCGTACGCGTAGTGAACCGTGTACGGCGTGCATTGTTCGTTCGTGAGGTTATCGGCGCCTGCACCAATGTTGATGTACGGAATCTTCTTCTCGCCGGCGACCTGGTTAGTCGATAACGCCGTCGCCGAATTCGTCCCGCCGATAATCACGTTCACGCCATCGCGATCGATCCATTCGCGCGCGCGCGACGCTGCAATGTCCGCCTTGTTCTGGTGATCCGCATAGACCAGTTCGATGGGCTTGCCGTTCACCTTGCCGCCAAAATCCGCGATCGCCATGCGGATCGACTCGAGACCGCCCTGCCCGTCGATGTCCGCATAAAGGCCCGAAAGGTCCGTGATATAGCCGATCTTCACCGTGTCGCCAGGTGCTGCCTGAGCGTTGCCCGCCATGAGCGACGCCGTAGCTGCTGCAACGGCCATGCAAATGCCCGAGAGGCGCGAGAGGGTCTTCTTCTTCATTACAGTCTCCGTTGAGTTGTTTTTCTTGCTGCTGGCCGCGTGCTGAACCCGGGTCATACCCCGAGCAGTTCGTGCAGCACCGGCATTTTCGTTTCGAGTTCCCCGGCATTGAAGTGCTCGACAATCTTCCCGTGCTCCATGACATAGAAGCGATCGGCGAGCGGCGCCGCGAAGCGAAAATTCTGTTCGACCATCACGATCGTATAACCCCGTCCCTTGAGCATCAGGATCATTCGCGCAAGCGTCTGCACGATCACCGGCGCGAGCCCTTCCGAAATCTCATCGAGCAAAAGCAGGTTTGCACCCGTGCGCAGGATGCGCGCGACGGCAAGCATTTGCTGTTCGCCACCGGAAAGCCGCGTGCCTTGGCTATGACGGCGCTCCTTGAGATTGGGGAACATCGAATAAATCTCTTCGATGGACATTGCTTCCTTCGGATTCCCGACGACCGGGGGAAGCATCAGGTTTTCTTCGCACGACAAGCTCGAGAAAATGCCGCGTTCTTCCGGGCAATAACCCACGCCGTAATGCGCGATCTTGTGCGTCGACATGCCGACTGTTTCATGCCCGCCGATCCGAATCGATCCCGTGCGCCGTCCAGTCAGGCCCATGATCGCGCGCAATGTGGTTGTGCGGCCCGCGCCGTTGCGCCCGAGCAGTGTGACGACTTCGCCGCGGTTCACCTTCAAATCCACGCCGTGCAGAATATGCGACTCGCCGTACCACGCCTGCGCGCCGACGAGTTCAAGCGCGGGTTCCCCCGCCGATGCATCGCGCGACTGTTGCGCGCGCCGTTCTTCCACGATCGTGCTCATGCGTGCGCTCCGGCAAGGGCGGCATCGGCGCTGCCCATGTAGGCTTCCATCACGAGCGCATTCTTCGATACCTCCGAGTAGCTGCCCTCGGCCAGCACTTCGCCGCGTTGCAGGACCGTGATAGTGTCCGAGATCCCGGCGATCACGTTCATGTTGTGCTCGACCATCAAGATGGTGCGTCCCACCGATACTTTTTTGATCAGCGCCGTCACGCGGTCCACGTCTTCGTGACCCATGCCTTGCGTGGGTTCATCGAGGAGCATGAGTTCGGGTTCCATCGAAAGCGTGGTGGCTATTTCCAGCGCGCGCTTGCGGCCGTAGGAAAGCTCGACCGTGGTGGTATCGGCGAAATCGGTCAGGCCGACTTGCGTGAGCAGGTCCATGGCGCGGTCGTTGAGTTCGTTGAGCACGCGCTCGCTTTTCCAGAACTTGAACGATGTCCCAAGCGATCGCTGCAAACCGATACGCACGTTCTGCATGACCGTCAGATGCGGAAATACAGCAGAAATCTGAAACGACCGGATCACGCCACGGCGTGCAATCTGTGCAGGACGTTCACGCGTGATGTCGGCACCATTGAATACGATCTGGCCCGCAGTCGGTTCGAGAAATTTGGTGAGCAGGTTGAAGCACGTGGTTTTGCCGGCGCCGTTGGGGCCAATCAATGCATGGATCGAACCCCGGCGCACACGCAGGTTCACATCGTTCACGGCGGTGAAGCCTTTGAATTCTTTTGTCAGGCCGCGGGTTTCCAGAATCGTGTCGCCGAGAATCATGTCCCCTTCCGTGCTTGGTTTGAGCCTCTTCAGTCCGGCCTTTGTTTCAGCCTCAACAGAGCGCGCTTTTGGCGCATGCCATTGGTGCTCGCTTTCGTTCGCGCGGGTGCTTTAACCTGGATAAGTGCTGCAGTGCTGGCGTTGTGCCGGCTCGCATCCGCTGCACTTTTTGCGTGCCGCACAACGCTCGTGCAGACGTGCGGCGCATCAAAGACGTCGGGGGTATTGTCGCGCCAATGATGCAGCGCAATCATCGGGATTTGCACTTAGTTTGGCGCTTTGTTTTTTCAGCAGGGCCGGTCAATCGTTCCGTCAATGCGCGTTACTGAACATTGGAGGCCGCATTCAAGCAACGCTCGAGGCCAGCGTGCGGACTTGCGATCCCAGGAACCGGCGGTCCGCACGAATCATTTCGCTGGCCCTTTCGGCGATCATCAATGTAGGCGAATTGGTATTGCCCGACGTAATGGTCGGCATGACGGACGCATCGACCACGCGCAAGCCTTCGACGCCAATGACACGCAAACGGCTATCGACAACCGCGGCGGGATCGTTGTCTGTTCCCATCCGGCATGTGCCTACCGGATGAAAAATGGTCGTGCCGATTTTTCCCGCAGCCGCGGCCAGCTCGGCATCGGTTTGAAACGATGCGCCCGGCAAGATCTCCTCCGGTGAATACTTTGCGAGCGCGGGCGCAGTCGCAATGCGCCGCGTCAACCGCAAAGCGTTGATGGCGACCTCGCGATCGCGATCTGTCGATAAATAATTGGGTGCGATCAACGGCGCAACTTTCGCATCGGGCGAAGCAATATGAACGCTGCCGCGCGATGTAGGCCGCAGCGGGCACACCGAAGCCGTGAACGCATTGAACGCATGCAAGGGCTCGCCGAACCGGTCCAGCGATAAAGGCTGCACGTGATACTCCACGTCGGGCCGGGTGATGGTTGGATCGTCGGGATTGGATTTGGCGAACGCACCGAGTTGCGACGGCGCCATGGACATGGGTCCGCTGCGCATCACCGCGTACTGCAGGCCGATCCACGCCTTGCCCCACCATTTCGCCGAAAGCGTGTTCAACGTGCGCACGCCGCGAACTTTGTAAGCCATCCTAAGCTGCAGATGATCCTGCAGATTTTCGCCGACGCCGCGCAGATCCTGAACGACATCGATACCCAATTTCTGCAACCGCGCGCCATTGCCGATGCCGGACAGCTCCAGCAATTGCGGCGAGTTCACCGCGCCCGCGCTGACAATCACTTCGAAGCGCGCCTTCGCGAGATAGTCGGTATCGCCGCCGCGATATTCCACGCCAACGCAGCGTTTGCCTTCCATCACCAGACGCTGGGTATGCGCGCCCGTGATGATGGTGAGATTGGGACGCTTCATCGCGGGCCGCAAGAATGCCTTCGATGCATTCCAGCGAATGCCGCTGCGCTGGTTGACATCGAAATAGCCTACGCCGGTGTTGTCGCCGCGATTGAAGTCATCGGTGGCGGGAAGGCCTGTTTGCTGCGCGGCTTGCGCGAAGGTTTCCAGTACTTTCCACTTGAGGCGCTGTTTTTCGACCCGCCACTCGCCACCCGATCCGTGCCATTCGTTTGCGCCACCGTGATGGTCTTCGCTGCGCTTGAACACGGGCAGCACCGAATCCCACGACCAGTCGCGATCGCCGGTGATCGCCGCCCAGTCGTCGTAATCCTCGCGCTGGCCGCGCATGTAGATCATGCCGTTGATCGATGAACATCCGCCCAGCACGCGGCCGCGCGGATAGGAAAGCGAGCGGCCATCGAGTCCGGCTTCTGCCTGTGTCTTGTACAGCCAGTCCGTGCGCGGATTGCCGATGCAATACAAATAACCGACCGGCACGTGGATCCAGTGGTAGTTGTCGCGGCCTCCCGCTTCGAGCAGAAGGACGTTTATATCGGCGTCTTCGGTCAGGCGGTTGGCGAGCACGCAACCTGCCGTCCCCGCACCCACGATGATGTAGTCGAATTCGCCCTCGAGCTTACGTGCATCCTGTTTCATCTGCGTCTCCTGCGCGGCTCGCCTTGGGGCCGTCGATCAGATTCAAAGTTCTTTTGGAGCTTGTTTTCCACACCCTACTGCGCTCGCAGTGCAGCAATCCAATCAGATATCTTCAATACCTTTATAAGCCGCGCTAATATCAGGCATGGACCTGACTCTGCTTCGCGCCTTTGTGACCGTCGCCCGTGAGGGGAATCTCACGCGGGCGGCCGCGCTGTTACATGTATCGCAACCTGCGGTCAGCTTGCAGATCAAGAATCTGCAGGAAGCGCTGGGCGTGACCGTGTTCGTGCGGACTTCACATGGATTAGTCCTCACCCGCGACGGAGAAACGCTCCTGCCGCACGCCGAGCGCGCACTGAATGCCGCCGGCGAGGTACGGCGCGTCGCCGCCGCGTTGCGCCATGAGATCGGCGGCCGGCTGACTATTGGTACGATTCTCGATCCCGAATTCTTGCGGCTAGGCGGTTTCCTGCGCGCGTTGGTGGAGACGTATCCTCGGATTGAAACGGCGCTCAGGCACGGCATGTCGGGCTGGGTGCTGGAACGCCTGAAGGCGCGCGATCTTGATGTGGGGTTTTACATCGGCGATCCGGCAATCGATGAACCCCGCGACGCCACGCGGTTTCACGTCGTGCAACTGAAGCCCTATTTGTATCGTGTTCTCGCGCCGGCCGGCTGGAAAGACCGCGTGAACCGCACAACGCATCCAAAGACCGGCGCGCCCGACTGGGCCGCGCTTGCCCGTCTGCCGTGGATCTGGACGCCGGCGGAATCGGCGCATAACCGTTTGCTGACCCGTCTCTTCGATGCCCACGGCGTCCAGCCCATGAAAGTCGCCGAAGTCGACCAGGAGCCCTCCATGCTCGACCTCGTCAAATCGGGCGTGGGACTGACGTTGGTCCGGGATTCGATTGCACTCGCTGAGGCGCATGCGCATGCGCTGACTATTGTGGAAGGCGTCACGGTGCCGACGCAGTTGTCGTTCATCGTGTTGGCGGAACGCCGCGAGGAGCAGGGCATTGCCGCGGCGTTACGTCTGATCGAAGACCAGTGGGCGACGTAACCGCGAAGATCAATCGCTCGGCCGCCAAACTTTGTTAGTCTGAGGCTCGCGCTTCTCGCGCCCACGTGAACAGGAATACGCAAACATGGCACGAAACATTGAAATCAAGGCTCGCGCGCATCAGTTCGACCAGCTTCTGACGCGCGCGGCTGCGCTCGCGACGGAGCCGCCGTTGATCTATCGCCAGCAAGATTTTTTCTACGATGTGCCAAACGGCCGCCTCAAATTGCGTCAATTCGATGACAACACGCCCGCCGAACTGATTTTCTATCAGCGCGATGACCGCGATGGCCCGAAGGTTTCCTATTACTCGCGCAGTCCGGTGACGAATCCCGAGGCCATGCACGCGCTGCTTGCGCAGGCGCTGAACACGCGCGGAATCGTGAACAAGGAACGGCATGTCTATAACGTCGGGCGCACGCGCATTCACCTGGATCGCGTGGATGGACTCGGCGATTTCATCGAGCTGGAAGTTCTGCTCGGTCAGGACGACGACGAAGCAAGCGGCGAAAAGGAAGCAGAGGAATTGTTCGCGAAGCTGGGGGTATCGAGCGCGGATCTGGTGCCGGTTGCGTACGTTGATTTGCTTAGCGAACCGGCTTGATTGCGCTCATTCAAGGTCTTTCACCGCGAGATGTCCGAGCGGCAAGGGTCCATTGCGCTTGAACGTGGTCAGCACGATGTTCGACCGCACGCTGTCCACGCCCGGCACGCGCATCAGTTTCTTCATCACGAACGTGGACAGCGCATTCAGATCGGGCGCGACGATGCGCAGCAGATAATCGGCGTCGCCCACGGTTGCATGACATTCGAGCACCTCGGGTAAGGTTTCGATCTGCTGCTGAAACTGGTCGATGACCGTATCCCCGTGATGCTTCAGCTTGAGGCTCGTGAACGCGGTCACGCCGAGCCCGAGCTTTTCCGGCCGCAGCACCACGCGATATCCATCGATCACGCCGGTCGCTTCCAGCCGCTGCAGCCGCCGCCCGATCTGCGACGGCGACAGCGGCACTTCCTCACCGAGTTGCTGATGCGTGGCGCGGCCAAAGCGCTGCAGGACGTCGAGCAGCGCGAGATCGAAGTGATCGAGGTCGATCATGGCAAAAACCTGCGTTCGTCTGAAAGGACGCAGCTTACCGCGCCAGGGCGCATATAACCGGCAACCAGAGACCACCAGATGATCGAAAAACTCACATCGGACGAACTGAAGGCGCTTCTGGCTGAACTGCCCGGCTGGAAAACCGACGCCTCGGGAACATCCATTCAGGGCAGCTTCAAATTCGCCGACTTCAACGAAGCATTCGGCTTCATGACCCGTGTTGCCATCAAGGCGCAGGAGATGGACCACCATCCTGAATGGTCGAACGTCTATAGCAAGGTCGAAATAACGCTGTCCACGCACGAGGCAAAAGGCCTGACATCACGTGACGCGACGCTGGCGAGGTTCATCAGTTCAATCGCGGAAAACTCGGGCAGCGCATAAGACGGCACATAAATCGAATTATTTGCGACAAATCCATAACCTGCGTATTACAAACAATGACATTCAAAATCCGCAATATTGAGCCGTAAAAAGCGCTCCGCTCGCTGATTCGAAAGGGAAAAAGAAGCCACTTGCAAGCCTTTGCTAACCGAGCCTTTCATTCGGAAAGTTGGAGCATAATCAATACGTAAGCTTTCGAAGCGATGCCGCGACTTCGAAAGCTTCACTTCGTTGGCAGCACAGAGCGACCCTGTACAATCTCCACGCATACGGTTTTGGCAAGTGAATTTGGCTTTTGGAAGAGGTCCGACCGGGCGCTTTGGAAAGCATGAAAGCGCGCCAAAACCCAAGGCGGCTTATCCGACGCAAATGGGAAACTGGCGAGTGTCGAGCCGCAATTAACCCGCTGCAAGGCAATTTGCAATGCAGCATTTGGCGTAATAAGAAAGGATTGCTGAACTGCCCCGGACGGCGCCGCCGTTTGCAACAAAGGCATCAAAAGCGAATTCCGGCTGGCGGCTGCAGCGTGCAATCGAGCCTAACCCATATCGTATAAGAGCGACTTCCATGCGAATCCTTCTGATTGAAGATGACCGCCCTATCGCACGCGGCATTCAAAGCAGTCTCGAACAAGCCGGTTTTACCGTCGATATGGTTCACGACGGCATTTTCGCCGAGCAAGCACTTACCCAAAATCGTCACGAGCTGGTGATTCTCGATCTCGGCTTGCCGGGTATCGACGGAATGACGTTGTTATCGCGCTTCCGCCAGGGCAATCGTCACACGCCAGTGATCATCCTGACCGCGCGCGACGAGCTGCATGACCGCGTGCAAGGCCTGAACAGCGGCGCTGACGACTACATGCTCAAGCCGTTCGAACCCGCCGAACTCGAAGCGCGTATTCGCGCCGTGATGCGCCGTAGCGGCCCGCACGGCGATGTGCCGCGTCCGGAAGTATCGCTGGGTGGTCTGCGTTTGTCGGGCGTGGATCGCCGCATTTTCAACGACGAAAAGCCGCTCGAACTGTCGCCGCGCGAATTCGCCGTGCTGGAAATGCTGTTGCTGCGCCATGGCCGCGTGGTCAGCAAGGCCCAGTTGCAGGATCACCTGACGCATTTCGGCGGTGATCTTGGAGACACCGCCATCGAAGTCTACGTGCACCGGGTTCGCAAAAAGCTCGAAAACTGCCGCGTGGAAATCGTGACGGTGCGTGGTTTCGGCTATTTGCTGCAGGAAATCCGGCCGGCCGCGTAAGCGGATTGTCCGAGGCCCAACAGCCAGACGAGTAAAGACTCAGCATCTTGCGATTCCCTCCCCGGCGCACCGCCGACGAACGTTTCGACCGCGCCGACTGGCTGCATCTGGCGCAGTCGAAAACCACGTCCTCGAGCCAGCCGCCAAGCCTGCGGCGCTCGCTGCTGCGCCGCCTTGCCGCGCCGCTGTCCCTGCTCGCGCTGATGAGCGGCCTGATGGCGTACTGGCTCGCGTGGCAGTACACGCAACACGTGGTCGATCGTTCGTTGGCGGATCTCGCCACGGCTATCTCGAAGCAAATCCAGCTTGCCGGCGTCGATGCCCCTTTGACGGTGCCGCCGCTCGCCCGCGCAATGTTCTCCGATCCCGTGGAGCAGTTGATCTACCGGATCAGCGACGGCGAAAACGAAATCGCCGGCGAAACCGATCTGCCGCTGACCGGCACGAACGTGCGCCGGATCCACTACGCATACGTCTTCGAGACGACCTATCAGGGCACGAGCGTGCGCGCGGCGCAGGTGCGCGTCGACCAGCCACACGGCAATCCGATCGTGGTTGAGGTCGCGCAACGCGTAGGCTCGCGTTACCGCATAGCCGTCGAATTCATGGTCGCGATCATGATGCCGCTGCTGCTCTTGCTGCTGGCTGGCTGGGTGATCGTCTGGCGGGTGGTGAACCAGCAGCTCAACCCGTTGACCGATCTCGCCGATACCCTCAACCGGCAGACGCATACATCGCTGGAACCGGTCGATGAATCGTTCGTACCCATCGAAATCCGGCCGCTGACGAGCGCCATGAACGGCTTGCTCGATCGTCTGAAGACGGCGCTGGACGCACAACGCAAATTTATCGCCGATGCCGCCCATCAACTGCGTACGCCTTTGACCGCCGTGAAGCTGCACGCTGAGCAAGCCGCGATCGCGAAGGACCCGGCCAAGGTGCTGGAAGCAGTGAAGGAGCTGCGGGCATCAGCGGATCGCGCTGTCCGGTTATCGAATCAATTGCTTTCGTTGGCGCGCGCCGAGCCGGGCGAACAGGCCGCGCGTTTCACCGACTTCGACTACGCCGCGCTCGCATTCGAAACCGGCGCCGAATGGGTGCCGCGCGCGTTGACCGCGCATGTCGATTTGGGCTTCCAGCGTCTTGACGACCCCGAAAACGAACATCCGCTGACCGTGCGCGGCAATCTGGTGCTGGTACGCGAGGTGATCGCCAACCTGATCGATAACGCGTTGAAATACGTGCCCACGTCTCGTGCGGAAGGTGCGCGCGTGACGGTCACGGTGACGCAAACCATCGATGAAAAAGGCCGGAAGGTCGGGGAAATCGTGGTGGAAGACAATGGCCCGGGCGTGCCGGTGGAACAGCAGCCGGATCTTTTCAAGCGCTTTTTTCGCGGCGATGGACACGGCGTGGAAGGGGGCGCCGGACTCGGCCTCGCGATCGTCCACGACATCATGGTCCTGCACGACGGCAGCGTGCATTACGAAAACGCGCCCGCGCCGGAAGGCGGTGCGCGGTTTATCGTGCGGATGCCTTTGAAGCCGGCATAAAAAAATGCCACGGCGAACAAGGCCGTGGCATTTTCGTCTCAGCGCGGAAATCTTACTTCTTCAACGCCAGCATTGTCCCGCGGCACTTCTTGGCACCGCAGCGGCATTCGTATTCCTTCTTCAGCTTCTTCGTGATGCGACCATCGATGACGAGACCGTAGTCGTAGTACAGCTCTTCATCTTCCTTGATCGCACGCAGCGCGTGGATGAACACGCGCCCTTCCTTCTCTTCAGCTTCGCAGTTCGGCGCGCACGAGTGGTTGATGTAGCGTGCGCTATTGCCGTCCACCTTGCCGTCGATCACCTTGCCGTTTTCGAGCGCGAAATAGAACGTATGGTTCGGCTCGTCCGGGTTGTGCGGATGACGGCGCAACGCCTCTTTCCACGAAATGCGTTCGCCCTTGTATTCGATAATCAGCTCGCCCTTGGCAAGTGGCGCAGCGGCGAACACGCCCTTGCCATGTATGCCTGAACGGCGGACAACGACCCTCCGTGAACTCATCGACTGGATCCTTTAAAACGAATCGGTTTGGCTTAGCAGACGCTTGAACTTCGCCCCGCCCCGGCTTCACGCGAACGGTGACACACCGGAACGTGGATTAAAAAAACGCGGCGGCCTGAATGCGAGGCGCCGCGTTGCTTTCCTTGCATGGTTGAACGCATGCAGGTGAACACCGGCATCGTACACGCTAGGCGCGCACGAGTTCAACCGCTCCATAATTTCTTACCGCTGTCCGAACGAGATATCGCCGAACAGCGCCTTCTGGTCACGCGGCTGCGAACGCCAGTATTGCGGCGGCGCTTCAACGGTCGCACCAAGCTGCGCGGCCGCATGCCACGGCCAGCGCGGATTGTAGAGCAGCCCGCGAGCAAGCGCGACCAGATCCGCCTGACCCGACTCGATGATCTCTTCGGCATGCTGCGGATCGGTGATCAAACCGACGCCCATGGTGTTCACGCCAGTTGCTTCTTTGATGGCCTTGGCAAACGGTAATTGATAACCCGGCGACAGCGGAATCTTCTGCAACGGCGATACGCCGCCCGACGATACGTCGATCCAGTCCACGTTGTGCTTCTGCAATTCCTTCACGAACGCGATGGTCTGCTCCAGATCCCAGCCGCCCTCCACCCAGTCCGATGCCGATACACGCAAGCCCACGGGTTTATCGGCAGGGAACGCGGCGCGCACGGCGTCGAATACTTCGAGTGGGAAACGCATGCGGTTCTCGAGTGAACCACCGTATTTGTCGGTTCGATGATTCGAGAGCGGCGACAGGAACTGATGTAACAGGTAGCCGTGCGCGGCATGTACTTCGAGCCCATCGAGGCCCAGACGCGCGGCGCGCTTCGCCGTTGCCACGAAAGCGTCACGAATGCGGATGAGGCCGGCGGCGTCGAGTGCGAGCGGCGGCGTCTCGCCTTCGTTGTGCGGAATCGCCGATGGCGCCGATGGCAACCAGCCTCCCTCCGATACCGGGATCAACTGGCCGCCGTCCCACGGCGCCGCGCTGGATGCCTTGCGGCCCGCGTGGCCGAGTTGCATCGTGATGGCGATGTGCGAGTGCTTGCGAATGGCATCGATAACCGGTTTCAGCGCTGCTTCGGTTACGTCATCCCAGAGGCCGAGATCGCCCGGGGTGATGCGGCCATCGGGTTCGACAGCGGTTGCTTCCAGGCACAACATGCCCGCACCCGATAGCGCCAGACTGCCGAGGTGGATCATGTGCCATGCGGTTGCCTCACCACGCTCAGCGGAGTACTGGCACATGGGAGACACAACGATGCGGTTCGGAAGCGTCACGCTCCGCAACGTGAATGGTGAAAACAATGCACTCATGGGAGGGATCCGAAGGTGGGATTGAAGGCGTTTTAGAATAGCACTTCGGTTTTTTCCATGCACAAGGGGGGGGCGCTGGCGCTTGGGGTTTGGTTGGTGGTGGTCGGGGTGTTTGCCGGGTTGCTGCTTTTTAGGCTTTCGCGCGTTCTGTCTTATCTGTTCTTTTTCGCACTATTGGCCACTGTGCGTGGCGGCACTTCATTTCTTTGTCCAACGGCGACAAAGAAACGAAGCAAAGAAAACGCCTTTCCACAATCGGCACATAAGTGTCCAAAGCGTGCAGTTTTGGACTTTTTGGTACCCCAAAAGCACGCTCGGCGCATAACCGCGTCTTGCTGAAACCCTCCCCCTCCGAACACAGATACCCACACGCTTCGCCACCAGTGTGGGTAGCCGTTAATACGGAAACCATCCTCCTAGTTTGCGCCAGCGGGGGTGTCCAGGCGCATCGACCAGGATTCGGTTTTGCCACTCTCCAAACGCTTCGCCGCCGTGCTTCGCCACGATGGAGTCAAGGCCTCCAATGTAGCCATTTCTTCTAACGCCGCGCGGTCGTCGCGGTCTACATAGAAGACGCGCAGCAGTCGTTCGATGCTCCATTCCGCATGGGGTCGCGCTAGCCTTTCCACGGCGTCGCCCGCCGCTACTTCGCCAGGTTCCAGCACGCGGTAGTACCAGCCAGTGCGACGCGTGTCCTGCACGCGTCTCGACATGTCATCGCGGGAAAAATGCAGGTTGAGCTTCCAGCACGGCTGGCGCGGCTGCGATACCTGAACGATCACCGTGCCCATCCGATACACATCGCCAACACACACATCACTCTCGTTCATGCCGATCGTCGATATGTTCTCGCCAAATGCGCCCGGGGTATCGAAACGCAATAATCCCGCCGTTCCCGCCGATGCCTCCGATGCCTCCGGCCATTCTTCTCGCCATAGGGCGTAGTGGTCGCGGCTGTAGTGATGCAGCGCTTTTTCCGGGCCGCCATGATGCCTGCGTTCGTATTGATGGTCGCCTTCAAGGCCGGTTTCGCCAACGCGAACACGCGCCGCAAGCGCCACCTTGTGTATTGCGCTGCGCTTTCCTTGCGTGCCAAGCGGCGCAATCTTGCCGGCAAGAACTGCATCGATAACCGGATTCATCAGTCAACTCCCCCACTTCACTTGGCAGACTCGAAGCCGTCGAGCCATTCGCCGAACATCTTGCGCGCCGCACGTTCGAGCACGGGGCCGTACCGCGCGGTATCGGCGCGAAGGGTTATTACGTCAGTGCCACTTTCTGCCACTTCGCCCGGGTACGCGACAAGCCAGCTTTCGAACCGGTCCACGAGAACCTCAGGATGACATTGCAAACCGAGAACGTGATCGCCCCAACTGAATGCCTGGTTTTGGCAAACATCGGTCGATGCCAGCAATGTCGCGCCTTGAGGAAGATCAAATGTGTCGCCGTGCCAGTGAAGAACAGGCGTGGATTCGCCGTCGACCTCGAAGTGGCGCAAGGCCGACGCCCGGCCAGCATCGGTCAATGTGAGCGGCTTCCAGCCAAGTTCCTTCTGCGCCGCCGGATAAACCTTCGCGCCCAGCGCCCGTGCAATCAATTGCGCACCAAGACAAATGCCGATAGTCGGCAATCCCGCCTCGATGCGCTTTTTCAGCATTGTGAGCAACGGGTTCAGATGGGGGAAAAGCGCGTCGTCGTATGCACCGATAGGTCCACCGAGCACGACCATCAACGACGTATCGAGCGGATCCGGCGCTTCGATGCGGGCGCGGCCGACATCGAGATAACGCACGAGTTGACCGCGATCGCCCAGCACCAGTTCCAGACTGCCGAGATCTTCGAAATAGACGTGGCGTATCGCCAGGACTTCACGTTTCATCGGCGGTCATCCAGGATAAGCCGGCAAGCGGGGATCGGAACGGGCGTGCCACGCGGTGCACGTGCGGAAAATCAGGTCGAGCGTCGAGCGCTCCGATCAAGCGCGTCGAAATAGTCTAACCGAGACTCGATTGCTCCGCGCTCAACGCGAGATGCAAGGCGGCGAGCAAGAATGACAAAAGACGGCTCGCAAAAGGGAGCCGTCTCGTCGAACTGGTCTGGTCAAGCAGGGACGATTACGCGACCTGCGCGAAAATCTTCCAGTTCTTCTTCTGCTTGGAAAGATCGCCTTCTTCATAAACCGAACAATCCAGACGCAGGTCGGTATCGCCCATGTCGATGTTCAGCAGATTGCAGTGATGCGGCGTCTTCTTGGGATTCTTGCTCGCTTCGAGGTGCGTGCAGCTCAGGCACATGCGGTGCGGCGGAATTTGCTGCACGACTTCGAGCTGTCGAATGGTCTTGAGCAAGCTCCTGTACAGCTGCGTCTGCTCATCGGCTTTCAGCGTGCCGACGGCTTTCGTCAGGAACTCAGGCCAGACCAGCGCCTTCTTCGCAGCAGTACGGCCGCGCGCGGTCAGGCGCACGGCAAGCGCGCGGCCATCGTCGAGCGCACGGCGCTTTTCAACCAGGCCCTTGCTTTCCAGCGTGCTGACAGCGTCGCTGGTGGTCGCCGCGGTCAGCGCCGTTTCCCGTGCAATCTCGCCAAGCCGCATTGGCCCGCGCCGCTGCATCAGCAGCACGAGAATCTCACCCTGGGTCGGCGTGAGTCCCGCGCCTTCGGCCCATTCCCATGCCTGGCTGCGCATTGCCGTGCTCAACCGCAGCAAGCCGTGGGTCACCCGCCCTGTGGCCTGCTCTCCGTATACGCCTTCGCTCATAGTCGTTCGCTTCGTCTTTCTTGATGCTTATCTGATGTTCGGCAGCAACTTTGTACACCGGCAAAACGTCAGACCCCGCTCGTTTTGCCAAAGCCGCTGCTGGCTCGATCGCCGGCTAGTCCGACCGGCGAATCCTATCTTATCTACCACCGTCTCAAAATTCGGACGAAGCAAGCGATGCTACTCGTTCGTCGTCCGGATCATGCTTCATGCTTTTTGGCGGCGCCTCTTCGACAACCTCGAACGCCATTTTGTTTTTACCGGCTAACTACCCCCGCCGGTATGACCCGCCCCAAAACCGACATTCTAAGCGAGGCGGAACAAACGTACACCTTAGTTATTCATGAAAGCGTGTGGATAAGGCAGTGGATAACCGCATTATCCGATGTGCGCCGATTCTTGATAACCCGGCGTCCGTCAAAAACGGCTTGCGTGTTATCCCGTTTTCCCCGCGTTCGTGCAGACGTTGGCCCTACAGTTATGCGCACTCCAAACTGTTGAGTAAACGACGTTTTTGACGGTTGTCCACAGAATCAGGCCTTGCTTGTTAACTACTATTACGTATGTATACGACTTCACGACAGTAAACCTTAGAGGCGCGCTGCCGGTTTGAAGATCGCCTGGAAAATGATTATTCGCTGTAACTAAAACAACGAAAAAAAACCCGCCAGTCGGCGGGTTTGTACAGAAGCCTTGCAGATCTCCTTCATTCGCGCCACTGCAAGCATTGCTGACGAACGGCTTCGTGCAGCGAGCGTTCCCGATCGAAAACGCCACGCAGCCAGGTTGCATCGTTCATGTTGCTGCGGGCGATATCGCCCACCTGACGGAGCGCCTCGTTCGAACCGAGGGCATCGGCGTGAGGCGCGATGACATCGAGCGTCGCGAGAATGTCTTCTGCGATCGTGCGTCGTTCGCCCGTTTGTGGATCGATGCAACTGCCTTCCAGACCAAAGCGGCACGCCTCGAAACGGTTAAACGTGTAGACGAGGTAATCGTCTTCTTTCAACGTCAACGGCTTGTCGAGCAGAAGGTATCGGGCGAGCGTCTGGATGTAGCAGGCAATCGCCGCAGCACGATCCACGGACAACGGCGTGTCCATCACACGCACTTCGATGGTCCCGAAACCCGGCTTCGGGCGGATATCCCAATAAAAATCTTTCATGCTGTTGACCACGCCGGTGCTGACCATCTTCGAGAAATATTCCTCGAAGCTGTCCCAGGTCAGCGTGAACGGCGCGCGGCCCGACAGCGGAAACGCAAACACGGAATTCAGGCGCGCGGAATGAAAGCCGGTATCGACGCCTTGCACATACGGCGACGAAGCCGATAACGCGATGAAATGCGGAATGAAGCGCGACATGGAATGCAGCAGGAACAGCGCGCTGTCCGGATCCGGGCAACCAATGTGCACGTGCTGCCCGAACACCGTGAACTGCTTCGCGAGATAACCGTAGAGCTCGGAAAGATACTGGAACCGCGGTGTATCGAAGATCTGGCGGTCGCTCCACTGCTGGAAGGCGTGCGTGCCACCGCCACACAGCCCGACGTTCAGGTGGTCAGCGGCGGCCACGAGCGTGTCGCGGATCTTGTGAAGGTCCGTTACGGCCTGTTCGTGCGTCGTACAGATGCCCGTGGACAGCTCGATCATGCTTTCCGTGATCTCCGGCGTGATGCTGCCGGGGATTTTTTCGTCCTTGACGAGGCGCATCAGGTCGGACGCGGCCTTGGTCAGGTCGTAGTCGTGCGTGTTGACGACCTGGATCTCGAGTTCGACGCCAAACGTAAACGGCTCCGAATTGATGAAAGGTTCGAGTGACATGGTGCCTCTTGATTGACAAAGCCTTGTTAAAGCAACTTACCCGGCGACTTACTCGCGCCGCTCACCGACTGCCGACAGGCTTCGATACACCAGAAACGGCGTAACGATCTGCAATATGACGATCGAACACATGACGATCGCGCGCAATGTCGGGTCGTAATCGGGATACAGCACGTACATATCGTCCACGAGAAGATAGGCGAGCGCCGACATGGGCGTGAGCGCCACGCCGAGCGCCGCGCCCTGCTTCCAGTTCAGCCCGCTCGGCTTCGCGAAAATCAGCACACCGGCCAGCTTGCCGATAAACCGCGCAACGATCAGCGCCAGCGCCGCGACGCCGCCAAGCGCGATATCGCGCCATTCGAACGCGGTCAGCGTCAATGCGAACAGGATCACAGTCAGCAGCCAGCCGGCGGTGCCGAAATGGGTCGGCCAGAGCTGCGGCCGGTCATTCGAATTCTTCACGATAATGCCGGCCGCGAGCAGCGCGAGAATCGTCGACAGCTTGAACACGTGCGCAATTGCAATCGCCAGCAGCACGAGGCCAAACAGCGCGACGAAGGAATGTTCGTCGTTCGTATTGAGCCGCCGGTACAACAGGTTGCACGCAAGCGCGAGACCGAGCGCGAGCACGAGCGAACCGAGCAGCAAATAAAGCGGCTGCACGATGGTCGCCAGCGTATTGCCGTAAATCTCCTGATGCAGGACGCCGGCGGCGAGCTTTTCGACGACCACGGCGTACATGCTGTTGAGCGCGGTCAGCGTCAGAAGGCGCTGCGTGACCTGACCTTCGGCGCGCAGTTCGGTGCGAAGCTGGATCACCATCGCCGGCGACGTGGCCATGGCAATCGCGGCGATCACGACGGACGGCATGGTCGGAACCTTGCACAAGGTCAGCGCGATCAGGACGAAGCCGAATGTCAGCGTGCTTTCCGCAATGCTCGACAAGATCAGATACGGATTACGGCGAATCCACTTCAAATCGAGCCGGCTGCCGAGTTCGAACAGAAGCAGGCCGAGCGCTACATCGAGCAATGGTCGTGAAAGACCTGCAGAACTGACATCGATAACACCAAAGCCCGCATTGCCTGCAATCAGGCCGATGACGGCATATCCGGTAATTCGCGGCAAACGCCAGGCGCGCCATAGCAATTCACCACAGAGGCCAGCCGCCAGCAACGCAAGCCCGGCCCAGAAAATGGCATCGGGTGTGAGCGGCCAGGCGGGTAGAAATGAAAAGGCCGACTTCATCGTGAGGACTTCTCCTTTGCAGCTAGTGCGGATGGGCGGTAAAGGGACGTTTCGTCCGCAGCCGGCGATACCTGATGCGCAACCAGTTCCCGGACCGCGATTCGTTGCGTTTGATGTTGCGTGTGGCCGGCTCGACACGTTGGTCAAATGGCTCGGCTGCTGAGTTCACAGCGTGTGTGACCGCTGCGCGCGTTGGCGCGCCATGCAGCAAAAAAGCGATAAGCCGGCAAGGCGGCCAAACGAAAGAACGGCGATTGTGCCATAGCTCTTGGCCTCGACTGCACCCGCTCAGCGAGCGCTGAAGTGAAGCGGTAACAATGAATTTTTACATTTCGGAAGAAGGAAATTTATACCGTAAGAATCCCATGTTCGATTGGCGAAACCGGTGTTTTCCAACTTTGGACCTCGCCGATGACCCTTGTTTTAAGGTTTACAAGTTTTGTTTATATATAAGTAGTAGTAGTTAACAAGGCCGGCGATTTTCTGTGGATAACCTGCTTTTCGTGTTTGTTAACAATCGGTTGGAGGGCGAATAAGCGCGCCGTGAAGATGTGCGTCCTGGAGGGCGAACTCCGAACAACTTTCCGGCTTTTACGCTCGCAGCCGAGTTGTCCCGTTTACGCCCACAGCGAGTACACAGCTCATTCGCGCGAAATTCGATGACTTATCCACAGGCTACGGTGGATAAGGGGTGTGACGTGGTCTTAGACTATTTCGCCTTGCCGCAATGCGCGGAGAAAGAAGCGCGCCGGATCGATGGCTTCGGCAAGTTCACGCTCGATTGGCCAAGGTTCGCCTTCCAGTTGCGCCGCGATCAGTTCGGCGGCAAGTGCGGCCCAGATCAGGCCGCGCGATCCAAAAGCGAATGCGCCGTACAAACCCGGCATGCGCGGCAAGTCGAGCGGCCACGCGCCGGAAAGACGGGCGGCGTCGGCTCGGGCGGCGGGTTCGTCGACGAGAGAACCGATCATCGGCATGCGGTCGCTCGTGACCGAGCGGAATGCGACACGGCCTTCCAGCGTGGCCGTGCCGGGCGCGAAACCGTTCAGCGCCGGCAGCATCCTGCCCACGCGTTTCAGGTTTTCGATATGACCCGAAGGTTCGATACGCGGGTTGGTATCGTCGATATCGTAGGTCGCACCCGTCAGGGTCTTGTGCTGATCGAGCGGCACGGCGTAACCGTCGCCGACCATCGGGACGCGCAAGCCGTCGAGCGGACTTGCGTCCAGCACAGTGAGCTGCCCACGGACCCCGCGCGTCGGTTGGCCGTATAAACCGGCGAGGCGTTGCGCATCGCCGGCGTTTGCGAGGATCACAACCGGTGCTTCGGCGATGAACCGTCCGGTTGCATCGAAGGCCGTCCATACGCCGTTCTTGTGTTCGATGCGATCAATTTGCAGGCCAAAGTGCGACGTCAGCCGATCGCCGGCAACCGCGCATTGCGCCACGCACACGGCGCCTGGCGAAATCGAGCCACCTTGGGGAAAAAACCATCCCGCACGCGAGACCGGCTGGCCGGCAAGGCGGCTGGCTTCGTGTTCATCGACCGCGTTTATGTAGGCGCGCGGCAGGCCGAAGCGCGTGATCGCCGACGCGATGGCAAGCGCGTCTTCCGCCGAGTCGGCAATTTGCAGAAGGCCGTCGCGGCTGCGTCTGAGGTCGTGGCCATTTTGTTCGAGCACGGACCATCGATGCAGCGCGTAGAGGAATCCGGCGCGCGTGAGGCGGGCGGCGATGCTGTCGTCGCGCCAGACGATCGGGTGAAATACGCCGGCGGGGTTGCCGGACGCATCGCGGGCAGGGCTTGCGTGCCGGTCGATCAGCGTGACCCGCCATCCGCGCGATGCCAGTCGCTCCGTGATCGCGCAACCACCCAGCCCGGCGCCGATGACCATCGCGTGCCGTGTGGCTTTGTTTTCGGCTGGCGGGAACGCCGTGGGCGGTTTATGCCGCCGCACACGCCAGCGCGGCGCAAACCGGGCGTTCACATAGTGGGAGCTTTCATCGATTTTGAAGCCCGCGTCGTTCAAAGCTTTGGGCAATTCTGGATGAGCATCCGCGCAAAGGGTGGCGTTGTCGCCGGCAATGCGCGCCAAAGCCTTCGCAACAAACGGCAGCGTTTCCCCGAACGCAGCGCTATGTAGATAGAACGAATCCGCGCGCATCCATAGTTTCTGCAACATGCTTTGCGCGTCGCCGGCAGCGAGGGTCAGCACGACGTGCCCATCATCGAATTCCAGCCGATGAACCCCTGCAACGGGCATTGGCCACGCATCGGCCAGAAGCTTCGATAACGCCGGCTGATCGGCCATCACGGGAGGCGTGGTCATCGAATCCAGCGCCGCAACTGCTACAAAATGCAGGCGCTCGCAACGCTGCGGATCGTCGCGCCAGGCGCTCCATGTGTCGATAAACCGCCGGCCTGCATCGAATTGCGTATGGAGAACGGTGAAATTGCGCCGTCCGGCCCAGCGAGAACGGTCGAGGAGAAGGGGCGCGTTGCGTACAGAATCGATCATGCGTCAGCTTGAAAACCCAACTAATGAGATGAACCCGATAAATGACGCGCGAAGCGACCCCTTTCCGTATGTTTCCGGGATGTTTGTTCGCGCCCCGGAAACCCAATAGGGGCAAGGCTTTGCGTACAATCAGGCCGAACATTTACGTAAGCGTTGGCAAAAACCAACGACGGCCATGGCCCGCCGAGCAAAATCATTGCTTGCGGATGCAAATTCATAGCAAAGGTTTGCGACCCTGCCGGATCATGCGTAAATCTTCGAAACCCTTGTCCTGATTGGGTTTGCGCTGCGTTATGATAACAACCGCCGAGTACGGAGGCGGCCAGGCTGCCGGGGGTTGAGGGTTTGCCGGAACAGCGGGCCAGGAGGCTCGACCCGCGCCAGTACTCGACTGCAAGGCCCGCGCACGTATAATCGGCGCGTTCGCGCTGTTCGTGTCAACCTAAACTGATAAAGGAACCTTAATGAATAAACAGGAACTGATCGACGCCGTGGCCGCTCAGACCGGCGCCAGCAAGGCTCAAACCGGCGAAACGCTGGACACGTTGCTCGAAGTGGTCAAAAAGGCTGTCTCGAAGGGCGACGCCGTGCAGTTGATTGGCTTCGGCAGCTTCGGCTCGGGCAAGCGCGCAGCGCGCACCGGCCGCAATCCGAAGACCGGCGAATCCATCAAGATTCCGGCAGCCAAGACCGTGAAGTTCACGGCTGGCAAAGCATTCAAGGACGCAGTGAACAAGCGGTAAGTTGCAGCCGATTGTCCGCGCCGAACCGTAGTTCAGCGCACGTAACCCGCCCGGGCATCAGCCGCCGGCGGGTTTTTTTTCGTCCTTTGCTTTTGCGTCACTGATGATGTCCGTGCGCGCCGCAATCGCAGTCGTCGCCGTGATCGTGTTCGTGGTCGTGCTCATGATCGTGATCGTCGTCATCCATTTCCCACGATGGGAACGGATCGCTGAACGCAAGCCACGCTTGTGCGCCTTGTGACCATTCTTGGTCGGTGAGCAGGCAGGCATCGAAGGCGCCGCGCCAGTGCTTTTCATCCAGCTCCTTGCCGATGATCGCCAGTTCCTGGCGGCGATCGCCAACGCTCATGTCGTCGGCGTCTCCAAACCAGTCAGCCGCGATTTCGGCTTCGAGTTCGGCGTCGCCGGTCGGCCACTCGCTGCGGTCCTGAGCTGCCCACCACATGCCCGCCGGGCCATGCCGCAGCGCGCTGCCCGCTTGCGAAAGCGATCCGCCGATGTCGCTGCGCGTCGCGAGCCAGAAAAAGCCCTTGGACCGCAGGACGCCGGTCCATTCCTGATGCAGGAGCGACCAGAGCCGCTCGGGATGAAATGGCCGCCGCGCCCGATACACAAAACCGCCGATTCCCGATTCGTTCGCTGCAACGAGCGGCGCGGCGTCGGGTTCTGCGTTCAGCATTTCCAGCCAGCCGGGTGCGCTCGATGTCGCATCGAAGTCGAAACGGTCGGTATTCACGACGTCTTTCAACGGCACGACGCCAAAGCTTGCATCGATCAAATCGGCGCGCGGATTGAGCGCGTGGAGAATGTCGCGAAGCTCGACCAACGCAGGCGCGCTGATGAGATCGGTTTTGTTGATCACGATGACATCGCAGAATTCGATTTGCGCGACCAGCGTTTCCACAACCGTGCGGTCGCCTTCCTCGTCGTGGCCGAGTACGTCGGTCGAAGCGTAATCGCGCGGGAAGTTCTGCGCGTCGATCACGGTCACGATGGTGTCGAGGTAGGCAATGTCGTTATCGAAGACGAGATTTTCCGCGATCGTCTGCGGATCGTCGTGACCTGAGGCCTCGACCACGATTGCATCGAAATTCTGTTCGGCCGCGACGCGCGCGATCTCGTTCGAAAGATCGCCCGTCTCACTCGATACCACCGCGATGCGCAAGGCAACGCGGTCCGCGAGGATGTGATTGACGAGCGTGGTCTTGCCTGCACCCGGCAGACCGGCGAGTACGGTGACTGGCAATGGTTGGTTCATCGGGTTGGCATCGAAAGAAAGGCGCTGATTCGCGCGCGCGGCCACGTTTCACGCGGTGCGCTTTGGAGGAAATCGCCTCTTCGGACGGCGAGCTGGAACGCGGAATTGTGCATCAAACGCGGCTGGAACGCCGCGCCATGCGATGAAATACGATTGAACCGAAACGGAAATTCAGAAGGATCAGCGCGACGCCGTCAGCAGTTTCCACTTACCGAGGATGGCGATGATCTGCTTGGAGTACTGATCGCGCAACGCCGGCGTTTCCGAGTGATACGCGCCGACCGCCTGCCACGTGTTGCCATATTTGTTCATTTTCTGGCGCAGATGCCACGCCGCGACGTACACCGACTTGCACGGTTCCATCAGCGTAGTGGTGGAAATGCCGTACTGCGCGAGCTGACCCAGATGGATGGAATTGATCTGCATCAGGCCGTAATCGATCGAACCATTCGCGTTCTTGTTCATGGCGTCGGGCTGGTTATGCGACTCCTGCCACGCGATCGCCCGCAAGATCAGCGGGTTCACTTTCTGGTACTTGGCGGCTTCGTCAAAGCAGTCCGCGTGCGCAGGCGCGGCCACTAGCAGACCGCCAAATCCAAGCGCAAAAAGTTGCAACACGAGTTTCATCATCTTTAGGTCCACTCAATCAACCGCATGCCCAAATTGGGCACGCCGTTTCGTTTCGCGAGGCTCGGGACACAACGGCCCTCACGCCCCGGCAAAACCGGGTAAGGCGGGGTAATACGAGGTAAGGCATTGAAAACACGGGAAAACCCACCCGCACGAAGCGAATCCAACAGGCCAATCCGCCCGTATCATACCGGCAGACTATTGCGTTTTAAATTCAGCCGTCCGACATAGGCCAGCCATGTAACGCCATAACTCACAAAGTTTTTTGCAAGCAAAGGTTTCATGTGATCTTTGCTTTATATGCCGGTTCGGTCCGCGGACGTCGCCCGGACGGGGGAAGCGGCATAAATATGACAATTCCTAGACACCTTGCTGGGGAAAGGATGACCAAAAAGGGGTTGGAAAGCTCAGGAAAAATTTACTTTGTTCCGATGGAATTGTTTGAATCTTCAGGTGTTTTTAAAAATTATGTGCCGTCAGCCAATTGATAGCGCTTTTGTGACAAAACCGACATCAAAAGCTGCTATGGTTCACGTTTTTGGGATATGGCATTGCCCGGGCATCGGCCCTGGAAACGTTCGCATCGGATCATCGTGGCGGTAAAAGTGTCGAATTGACGCTAAAAACGGTGCGCCGGACGTGCGTTATCAGCAGGTCTAGACATCACACTCCATGAGAAGAAAACGTATGGCATTGCGTCGCGCCGCGACGGCCTTGCTGGTGGCTGGTCTTGTCACCACGCAACTTGCGCACGCACAGGTGACGCTGAATTTCGTCAACGCGGACATCGATCAGGTCGCGAAGGCGATCGGCGCCGCGACGGGAAAAACGATCATCGTCGATCCTCGGGTCAAAGGGCAATTGAATCTGGTATCGGAAAATCCGGTCCCGGAGGACCAGGCCTTGAAGACGCTCCAGTCCGCATTGCGGATGCAAGGTTTTTCGCTCGTGCAGGATCACGGAGTGCTCAAGGTCGTGCCTGAAGCCGATGCCAAGCTGCAGGGCGTCCCGACCTACGTAGGCAACGCGCCGACCGCGCGGGGCGACCAGGTCATCACGCAAGTCTTCGAGCTGCATAACGAGTCGGCCAACAACGTGTTGCCGGTGCTGCGTCCGCTGATCTCGCCGAACAACACCATCGCCGCTTATCCGGCGAACAACACGCTGGTCGTGACCGATTACGCCGACAACGTGCGGCGTATCGGCAGCATCATCGCGGGTATCGATACAGCGGCGGGACGTCAGGTCGATGTCGTCACGCTGAAGAACGCGAACGCGCTCGACGTCGCCGAACAGATGAGCAAGTTGCTTGATCCGGGTTCGATCGGCAGCACCGACGCCACACTGAAAGTTACCGTTACCGCCGATTCGCGCACGAACTCGCTGTTGCTGCGCGCCTCCAGCGGAGCACGGCTCGCCGCGGCCAAGCAACTGGCGAAAAAGCTCGACTCCGCGACCACGCAGCCCGGCAACATGCACGTCGTCACGTTGCGCAACGCTGACGCCTCACGCCTCGCCAAGACCTTGCGCGCGATGATGGGCAAGGGCGGCGACAGCTCGTCATCTTCTTCGGGATCGGGTTCGTCGAGCAACTCAGGCGGGTCGTTTGGCCAGAGCGGCCTCGGGTCGAATTCATCCACTGGCACGAACGGCTTGCCGCCGTTGCCGGGCGGCCTGGGCGGCAGCAGCTCGGCATCCAGCAGCAATCCAATGGGCGGCGGCGGCCAGAGCAGCGACAAGGGTTTCGGCAACAACAACGACAGCAACAGCAGCAACGATCAGCCCGGCAACGGCATGATCCAGGCCGATACATCCACGAACTCGCTGATCATCACGGCGTCGGACCCGGTGTATCGCAACTTGCGCGCGGTCATCGATCAACTCGATGCACGCCGTCCGCAGGTTTATATCGAAGCGCTGATCGTGGAGCTTTCTGCGACCACGGGCGCGAATCTCGGGATTCAGTGGCAGGGCGCGTTGCTCTCGAAGGGCGGCAACAACGCCATTTACGGCGGCTCGAACTTCGGCACGGGCTCGAGCAACATTGTCGACCTGACCGCCGCCGGGTACGCGGCCGGGAGCAATCCTTCAGCGCTGGCAGGACAAACCGGGCTGCTCGCCCAGGGCCTGAACATCGGCTTGCTGCACAAGTTCGGTAACTTCTTTGGCCTCGGCGGCTTGCTCCAGGCGCTGTCGACATCGGCGGATGCAAACATTCTTTCAACGCCTAACCTCATTACGCTCGACAACGAGGAAGCGAAGATCGTGGTCGGGCAGAACGTGCCGGTCGTGACCGGTTCGTACGCCACGCCGACGGCGAACACGGGCACGTCGGTGTCCGCATTCAACACGTTCGACCGGCGCGACGTGGGTGTGACGCTGCACGTGAAACCGCAGATCACGCAGGACGGCATCCTGAAGCTTCAGCTGTACCAGGAAGATTCGAGTGTCGATAACACCACGACCAACAATCCGGGCGGCGTGACCATCAACACGCGTTCCATTCAGTCGACCATTCTTGCCGACGACGGCGAGATTGTGGTGCTGGGCGGCTTGATGCAGGACCAGTACAACACGAGCAACAGCAAGATCCCGTTGCTCGGCGATATTCCGTGGGTCGGGCAGTTGTTCCGCAGCGAGCAGAAGACGCGGACGAAAACCAACCTGATGGTGTTCCTGCGTCCGGTGATCGTGCGCGATCAGGCGACCAGTTCGCAGATCTCGAACGATCGCTACGATTATCTGCGTCAGCAACAATACAACTCGATATCCGATAACCGTATCGAGAAGGATCGCGATGTTCCGGTCCTGCCGCCGGCGCCGATCGGCCCGAGTCAGGGCGGCGTGCCGTCGCAGAACCTGTTCGACTGGAACAACATGACGCGCTCGCCGTCGCAAGGCGGCAGCTCGACATTGCCGCAAGCAAAGCCGCCGAGAGGCCAGCAGCAGTCGCTCGAGCAACAAATCGAAGGACCGCAGCAGCCGTATCAGCAGCCTCCTCAGCCGCAGCAGCCCGCGAACGTGAACAACTACGCCGTGCCGAACAACAATCCGGCGCCGGGCGTGCCGCTGAATGGCGATGCGGGAGCCAAGCCGTGAGTACGTTGAACCTGTCCGCATCGAATGTCGCCACGAGTGTTCCGTCGCCGCTTGCGGCCCGGCTGATTCCGTACGCGTTCGCGCGCACGGGGCAGATTCTCGTCGCGCATCAGCACGCGGACAGCATCGAAGTGTGGATCAGCGATAAAACCAGCGACGCCGCACTTGCCGAAGTCGCGCGCAATTTTGGCGCGGTATCGATTGTGCGTTTGCCGGTGGACGAGCTTTCCGCCGCGATCAACTCGGCGTATGCGCGCAACGACGGCAGCGCGGCGCAAGTCGTCGGTGAAGTGGAAGGCGAAGTCGATCTCTCGCGTTTGATGCAGGACATTCCCGAGATCGAGGATTTGCTCGAATCGGAAGACGACGCGCCGATCATCCGCATGATCAACGCGTTGCTGACGCAGGCGGCGCGCGAACAGGCATCGGATATTCATATCGAACCGTTCGAGACGTCGTCCGTTGTGCGCTTTCGTGTCGATGGCACTTTGCGCGACGTCGTGCGCCCGAAGAAAGCGTTGCACGGCGCGCTGATCTCGCGGATCAAGATCATGGCGCAGCTCGACATTGCCGAAAAACGCCTGCCGCAAGATGGACGGATCACGCTGCGCGTGGGCGGCCGTCCCGTCGATGTGCGCGTTTCCACATTGCCGACCGGTCACGGCGAACGCGCTGTGCTGCGTTTGCTGGAAAAAGACGCGCAACGCCTGAATCTCGAAACGCTTGGCATGGCGCGCGATACGCTGGTTCACTTCGACAAGCTGATCGGCCGTCCGCACGGCATCGTGCTTGTGACGGGCCCGACGGGTTCCGGCAAGACAACCACGCTCTACGCCGCGATGTCGCGCCTCGAAACGGCGACCACCAATATCATGACGGTGGAAGATCCTATCGAATACGACCTGGGCGGGATCGGTCAGACCCAGGTGAACGAGCGCATTGGGATGACCTTCGCGCGCGCGTTGCGATCGATTCTGCGGCAGGACCCGGACATCATCATGATCGGGGAAATCCGCGATCTGGAAACGGCGCAGATTGCGGTGCAGGCGTCGCTGACGGGCCACCTCGTGCTCGCGACGCTGCACACGAACGACGCGGCATCGGCGGTGACACGTCTTACCGATATGGGCGTCGAACCGTATTTGCTGGCTTCGTCGCTGCTTGGCGTTCTGGCGCAGCGGCTCGTGCGCCAGTTGTGTCCGGTGTGCAAGGAACAGCGCACGGAGAATGGCCATATGCATTGGCATGCGGTCGGCTGCGATAAATGCGGCCACTCGGGCTATGCAGGGCGGCGCGGCGTGTACGAGCTACTGCTGCTCGACGATCCGATCCGCGCGCTGATTCACCGCAATGCATCGGATGCCGAAATTTTGACCGCTGGCCGCGAACAAGGCATGCGCACGCTGCGCGAGGACGCCAACCGGTGGCTGGCGACTGGCGCGACTTCGCTGGAAGAAGTGCTGCGCGTGACGGGCGGAGATTAAACATCCATGCCGGCGTTTCGTTTTGAAGCAATCGATCAGGCGGGCAAGTCGCAAACAGGCGTACTCGATGCCGACAGCGCCCGTTCCGCGCGCAGCCAGCTCAGAACGCAGGGGCTGACGCCGCTTGTCGTAGAAGCGGCAGGGTCGCGTACGCGCGGTGAGCGCAAACAGCGGTTATCGCTGGGAAAACGTCTGTCGCAGCGCGAGCAGGCCATTCTCACGCGGCAACTTGCCAGCTTGTTGATCGCGGGCTTGCCGCTCGGCGAGACCCTCTCGGTTTTGACCGAACAATCGGAGCGCGATTACATCCGCGAACTGATGGCCGCGATTCGCGCCGAAGTGCTCGGCGGCCATTCGTTCGCCAATGCGCTCGCCGAACATCCGCGCGACTTTCCGGAGATTTATCGGGCGCTCGTGGCGGCGGGCGAACATACCGGCAAGCTCGGCCTCGTGTTGTCGCGGCTTGCGGATTACATCGAGCAACGCAATGCGCTCAAGCAGAAGATCGTGCTCGCGTTCACGTATCCGGCGATCGTCACGTTGATCGCGTTCGGGATCGTGACGTTCTTGCTGAGCTACGTCGTGCCGCAAGTGGTGAACGTGTTCGCAAGCACCAAACAATCGCTGCCGTTTCTCACCATCGCGATGATGGCGCTTTCCGGTTTCGTCCGGAATTACTGGTGGGCGATGCTGATTGGCGTGATCGCTATCAGCTGGTTCATCAGGCAACTGCTCGCGCGGCCTGGTCCACGCATGGCGTTCGACCGATGGCTTTTGACCGCGCCGCTACTTGGCAAACTCGTGCGCGGCTATAACACCGTGCGTTTCGCCAGCACGCTTGCCATCCTGACAGCGGCCGGCGTGCCGATCCTGCGTGCGCTGCAAGCCGCCGGCGAAACGCTGAGCAACCGCGCGATGAGCGAAAACGTCGAAGACGCGATCATTCGTGTGCGCGAAGGCACGTCGCTGTCGCGCGCGCTTGGCAATACGAAGACGTTTCCGCCGGTGCTCGTGCATTTGATCCGCTCAGGCGAAGCGACCGGCGACGTGACGACCATGCTCGACCGCGCGTCCGAGGGCGAAGCGCGTGAACTCGAACGCCGCACCATGTTCCTGACAAGCCTGCTCGAACCGCTCCTGATCCTCGCGATGGGCGGCGTCGTTCTCGTGATCGTGCTGGCGGTGATGTTGCCGATCATCGAATTGAATAATCTGGTGCAGTGAAGAAGTCGACCCTATGAACGCCCTCCAAACCCGCCTTCTTACGCTCGTCGCGCTCGCCGTTTTCTGCGCGACGCTGACCTGGTGGATCGTCACGCTGACATCGCATCAGAGTGCGCCGTTGCCGGCGGCGGCGGCAGGGCGCGCGCCATCGACGGAACTTGCGGCCACCTTGTTCGGCGGCCAGTTGAAGCGCCAGGAAAACCAGGACGTGCACTTGTTCGGGATTCTTTCGCTGCAGCACGGCGCGGCGGCGATCGTCAGTTACGGCGGCGAACCGGCGAAGGCCATTTCGCTCGGCGGACCGCTTACCCAAGGCGTGACGATCAAGGAAGTGCGGGCGCGCTCGATCATCATCGATAGAAAAGGCGCGCTCTCCGAAGTGTTCCTGCCGCCGAACGCGCCGGGACCGACAATTTACGTGCGTTGATATCGCGCGAGATCAAAGGGATCGAACAAGGCGGGCGTCGAGGCGAAATCACCTTACGCCAGACCTATAGAATGCTTTCCTGTCCGCAACAACCGCGCGTTGTCAGCTGGACAGACAGTGAAATCCCGGCGCGGGCAGCTGATACGCGAGCGCCGTGAACGACATCAAATTGGAAAGGAAGATCAAGTCATGCAAATGTTGATGAAGCGCCGCGACGCACTCCAGACGGCGCAAGGCACGCAGAAAAAACGTCAGCGCGGTTTTACGCTGATCGAAATCATGGTGGTGATCGCCATCCTCGGGATTCTCGCGGCGCTGATCGTGCCGAAGATCATGAGCCGTCCGGACGAGGCGCGCCGCGTGGCGGCGAAGCAGGATATCGGCACGATCATGCAGGCGATGAAGTTGTACAGGCTCGACAACGGCCGCTACCCGACGCAAGAGCAAGGTTTGCGCGCGCTGATCGAAAAGCCGACCAACGATCCGATCCCGAACAACTGGAAGGACGGCGGTTATCTCGAACGCCTGCCGAATGACCCGTGGGGCGCGCAATACCAGTATCTGAACCCGGGCGTGCACGGCGAAGTGGACGTGTTCAGCTACGGCGCGGATAACAAGCCGGGCGGCGAGGGCAATGATGCCGACGTCGGCTCGTGGCAATAAGCCTCTTTTATAGAAATAACCGACGTGAACCAGCAGCACGAGCCGGATCGTTCAGCCTTCAAGCCGCAGCGCGCGGCGAAGGCGCGGCCGCAAGCGGGTTTCACGTTGCTGGAAATGCTGGTGGTGCTGGTGATCGCGGGATTGCTGGTATCGCTGGCCTCGCTGCAGTTGACGCGCAACCCGCGCACCGACCTGAACGAAGAAGCGCAGCGGCTCGCGCTTTTGTTTGAATCGGCGGGCGACGAGGCGCAAGTGCGCGCGCGGCCGATCGCGTGGCAGCCGCTCGACGGCGGTTTTCGTTTCGATGTCCGTACCGAGGACGGCTGGCGGCCGTTGCGCGACGACTTGCTGCGACCGCGCCGCTGGGAAGGCGGCGTGACCGGCGTGACGATTCAGTATCTGGGCTCGGATCAGGAAGCGAACCGGCTGGTGTTCGGCACGGAAGCCATCGATACCCCCATGGAAGTGACCATCGTCTCGGCGGTCGGACGCGCGACGATCGTGGGTACGGGCAACGGCCGGTATCGGGTGCGGTGATGGCGAAGTTTTCACGCACAAAACGCGCACGCGGTTTCACGATGATCGAAGTGCTCGTCGCGCTGGCGATCATCGCGGTGGCGCTGGCGGCATCGCTTCGGGCGGTGGGTTCTCTCGCCACCGGCGAGGCCGATCTGCACAACAGGCTGCTCGCCGGATGGAGCGCCGACAACGAGCTCGCGCAGTTGCGGCTGACGCATGTGTGGCCGGAAATCGGCACGAAGACATTTGATTGTTCGCAGGGGAATTTGAAGCTGGTTTGCACGGATCGCGTGACGTCCACGCCGAATCCGATCTTCAGGAAAGTGGAAGTGTTCGTCACGTCGCCCGGCCGGCCCGGCAATCTCGCGCAAATGGTCATGGTGGTGGCGAATGAAACCAATCGTTCGCTCTAAGCGGCCTGTTCGCGGCGCGCGCGGCGATCGTGGCTTCACGCTGATCGAGATGCTGGTCGCAATCGCGATCCTGGCGGTGATCGCAGTGCTGTCGTGGCGCGGTCTCGACCAGATCATGCGCGGCCGCACGACCATCACGAACGCGATGGAAGACGAGCGCGTGGTGCAGCAACTGTTCGACCAGATGCGCATAGACGCCCGCCAGGCCGCAACCGACGACGAAGCCGGCCAGGCGGCGGTATCGATTGGCGGGAATTCGCTGCAGATCGTGCGCGGCGTGTACGCGGCGGGCTCGGCGCCGCGTTTGCAAGTGATTCGATACCGGCTGAGCAATGGGCTGGTCGTGCGGTTTGCATCGCCGCCGCTTGGGAATATTGGCGAAGTGCGGCGGGCTTTGTCGGCGGGAGACGGGGCGGACGGCTGGTCATCGATTCCGCTGATGGCCGGCGTCACGACCTTCGCCACGCGCGCATACGTGCCCAAAACCGGCTGGACGATGAGGATGGCGGACGTGACCTCGCAGATCACGCAAAACGACAACAACCTGAAAGTGCCGCAACTTGGCAACGCGCCATTGCCGCGCGCCGTGACCGGCATTCAGATTGCGGTCGGCGCGCACAATCTTGCGGCGCCGATCACGCGCGTTTTCCTGGTCGGAGAATGATGATGACGCGCGTTTCGTCGATGAAGGCTGCACGCAAGGAACAAGGCGTTGCGATCATCAGCGCGCTTCTGGTGGTGGCGTTGTCGGCGATCATCGTGTCCGGGTTGTTGTGGCGGCAGGAAGTGCAGATCCGCCGCATCGAGAACCAGCGGCTGCTTTCGCAGGCGCAATGGATTTCGCGCAGCGCGCTCGACTGGACGCGCCTGATCCTGCGCTCGGAAGCCGATACCGCGCCGAACGTCACGTATCTCGGCGGCGTGTGGGGCGTGCCGATCGCGAAGACACGCTTGTCGGATTTCCTCGGGCAGATTGGCGAGGTGCGGGCGCAGCAGGGGGCATCGACGTATTTGTCGGGATCGATTGAAGACGCGCAGGCCAAGTTCAACCTGCGCAATCTCGTTTCCACGCCAACGCCGGGTTTGCTGACCATCAACGTGGAAGAGATCCAGTCGTTTCAGCGGTTGTTGACGCTGCTGGGGCTCAACGGATCGCTCGCGAAAACCGTGGCCTTGCAGTTGCGCGCGGGGCTGGCGCAATCGGCGACGCGGTTTCAGACGCAAGGCACGTCCGCGGCCACTTCGCAGCAGGCGGCGGTCCAGGGACTTGCCGCGGGCGGCGGTACAGGCGGCGGCAATTTCACCGACGACCCGGGCCTCGCCGACGCCGACAGCAACGCGCCCGTGGCGCCGCTGCAGATGATCAACGTGGAGTCCCTGCTCGACGTGCCGGGTTTCTCGCCGGAAATCGTGGATAAATTGCGGCCGTTCGTGACCGTGCTGCCGACCACGACGTCGGTGAACATGAACACCGCGACCGCCGAAGTGGTCGCGGCGACGGTGCCGGGCATGTCGCTTTCGCAGGCGCAGGCGTTCGTGGCGCGGCGCGAGACTGTGTTTTTCCACGATGTCGGCAACGTGCAACTCGCGCTGACCGGCGCGGGCGTGAAGTCGGATGGCATCGATATGAACCAGATGGACGTGACAACGAAGTACTTCCTGATCCATGGCCGCGTTGAGCACGAGCGCGCGGAAGTGGACCGGACCACATTGCTGTATCGGGATCCGGCGACGCACACAACGCGTATCGTTTATGTGCGCGACCAGCTTTGATGCGAAGTACAGTGAATATCCTTCAAGCACTGAACACCCATACCCGAAGAGAAGAGAGCGGCCTTTGAGCACATTGATCGTCCTACTGCCGCCGCGCGATCCGGCGGTGCGCTCCGAAGAATGGCATTTGCCGGAGCTGCCGTTTTTGCTGCTGGACAAGCGCAACGTCACGCAACGCGCCGGTCGCGCCGCGCTCGGGCTCTTGCCGCGTGCAAGCGCCACGGTGCTGATCGTCGCTGCGCGCGACCTGTTGCTGACCGCCGCGTTATTGCCCCCGCTGAAAGGGCCGCGTCTGCGCCAGGCCTTGCCGAACGTGGTCGAGGATCAGCTGATCCAGGACCCGCAGACGTGTCACATCGCCGTCGATCCCGTTGCGCTGGCAAGCGGGCGGCGCGTGATGGCGGTCATCGATCGCGGCTGGTTCCGGTTCTTGATGGAAGCGTTCGCGAACGGCGGGCATCGGAATGTGAAAGCCGTGCCGGCAATGCGTTGCCTGCCGCTGCATGAAAGCGATCCCGACGTGCCCAATCCGTTCGTTGCGGGCGTTCTGGGCGAGGTGATTCCGACCGCGCCCGCATTGCTCGGCGGCGATGCGCTGGCGCCGCCGCCGAACGCCGCGCCGCGCGTGGAGATTGCGATTGCGCGCGGTGAACACGCCGCGCTCGGCGAAGGTCTCGCGATTCCCGCCGATGCCGTCTCCACAACGCTCGGCGCACTCGCCGGCGCGCAGCCCATGACGCTGTACGCCCTGCGCGATGTACCCGGTGCGGAGCCACGGCTTGCATCGGTTTCTTCGCGCGTCGCGATTCCGGACGCCGAACCGCTGCCCTTTGAAGTGCTCGCGCGCAACGCGCTCACGAACCGCTTCGACCTGTGCCAGTTCGAGTTCGCCGCCCAGCCGTGGCGCCTCGACCGCGCGACCATGCGCCGCTTGAAAGTGCCGGTGGCGCTTCTCGCCGGGGCGCTGATCGTGTCGATGATCGGCATCAACATCCAGTGGATCCAGCTCGCCCGGCAACGCGACGCGATCAACGCGCAGATGACCGAATTGCTGCTGAACACGTTCCCGAAAACCACCGTCGTGCTCGACGCACCCGACCAGATGGCGCGCCAGCTGGACCGGTTGCGGCTGGCATCGGGGCAATTGTCGCCATCGGATTTCCTCTCGATCGCCGATGCCTTCGCGCGCGCGCTCGGACCGATTCCGGTCAATGGCATTGCGGCGCTCGATTATCGCGACAGGAAACTCGACGTGACCTTCAAGCCTGAAACCAAGGTCGATCCCGGCCTGCAACGGCGTCTGATTGCAAACGGACTGACCGGCGCGATCGATACCAACACGGGCAAGTGGTCCGTCAGGAGCGGCCAATGAAACAGGCAATCACCGATACCGCCAACGAATTCTGGTCCGCCCGGACCCAGCGCGAAAAGACCATCCTGATGTGGGGCGGGGCGGCGCTGGCTATTGTCATCGTGTATCTCGTTTTGTGGGCGCCTGCGTACGAAGGCCGTGCGCGGCTGCGCGAATCGCTGCCGCGCATGCAGGCGCAGCTCGCCCAGATGACGGCGCAAGCCAACGAAGCGCGCTCGCTGACCGGCAGCGCGCAAGGCGCCACGCCGACCGGCGGCGCGCTGCGCGACGCGCTGACCAAGTCTCTCGCCGACAACAGCATGCCCGCGACACAGGTCCAGGTCGTCGGCGCGGCCGTGCAGTTCCAGTTGAAGAACGTGTCGTTTCCCGAGTGGACCGTCTGGCTCGACGATGTCCGCAAGCAGTACAAAGTGCAGGTCAACGAGGCGCATATCACGGCGCAAAAACCCGATGGCCAAGTGGATCTGACGGCATCGTTGCAACCGGCCCAGGGACAATGAACTACGGAACACGACGGCTTCTTGCCGCCTGGCCGTGGGTCGCGGTGGCGGTTGTATCGGTGATCGTCACGTTATTTGTCATGCTGCCTGCCGCGTGGATCGTGCCGCAGTTCGGCAAGAACACGGGCGGTCACGTCAATCTCGTCGATCCGGCCGGTTCGCTCTGGAAAGGCTCGGCTACCTTGATGCTCGCCACCGGCGGCGGGGGCGAAGGGGCGACCTTGTTGCCGGGACGCGTTGAATGGCGTACGGCGTTCTGGCCGCTGTTCACCGGTCACGTGCGCATGCAGATGGGCCAGACGGAAGCCATGCCGGACCCGGTTTTCGTCGATGCAAGCCCGAAAGGGTCGACATTATCGTCGGGGTCCATTGCGGTGCCGGCGAGTTTGCTCAGCGGTTTGGGCGCGCCGTTCAATACGCTCGATCCGGACGGCAACGTGCGTCTGACGTGGACCGATTGGCGCGTGCTTGGCCGCAATACGTACGGCCAGGTGATCGTGACGCTCGACGATATGTCTTCGCGCGTGTCGCGCGTGAAGCCGCTCGGGTCATATCGGGTGGTGTTTCAGGCGGAAGGGCAGTCGGGCACGATCAACCTGACGACCGCGCGCGGGCCGTTGATGCTGACCGGGCAAGGGGCGGTATCGCAGGGTTCGAGTTCGTTCAGCGGCGTGGCGACGTCGGCGCCGGAAGCGCGCGAGAACCTGGCAGGGTTGCTGAACCTGCTCGGCCGGCATACTGGACCGGATACCGTCGAGCTGACGCTCAACCGGTCAGGCGCACCTTGATTACTGCTTGGCCAAAACCGGACCGGATGTAAGCGCTGAGCTTGAGCTTGCCGCCGCAGCGGGCGCTGCCGCCGTCCCGGTTTCCTCGTTCATTTGTGCGGTTTCCCAGCCGCCGCCAAGCGCCTTGATCAATCCCACCGAAGACACCATCCGCTGACCGGCGATACTCGCGAGCTTTTGCTGCGCGGTGAATGCCGTGGTCTGCGCGGTCAGCACGTTGATGAACCCGACTGTGCCCGACTTGTACTGATTGGTGACGATGTCCAGCGCCTGCTGCGCCGACGCGACCGCCTGCTGCTGAACCACGATCTCGTTGGCAAGAATGCGGATGGACGCGAGATTGTCCTCGACGTCCTGGAACGCCGTCAGCACCGCCAGACGATACGACGCGACCGACGCGTCGTACGCCGCGCGCGCGGCTTCTGTACGGGCGGCGCGCAAACCGCCATCGAAGAGCGTCGCGGCAATGCTTGGTCCGAGCGTCCAGAATTGCGAAGGTGCGCGCAGCAATTGCGAGAACACCGAACTCTGGAACCCGCCCGATGCCGACAGCGTCAACGTCGGGAAAAACGCTGCAATCTCCACGCCGATCTGCTCGTTCGCCGCCGCCGCCTTGCGCTCGGCTGAAGCAATGTCAGGCCGTCGCTCCAGAATGGACGATGGCAGATCCGACGGAATGGTGGGCGGCGTTGCATCGAGCGGAGATGACGCGATGCTGAACGTGGATGCCGGCTCGCCCACCAGCACGGCAATCGCGTGTTCGAATTGCGCGCGCGACACACCGTTGTCGATAGCCGACGCCTGCGCCGATTGCAATTGCGTCTGCGCCTGAATCACGTCCGAGCGCGCGATCGTGCCCTGCGCGTATTGATTTTGCGTGAGTTGCAGCGTGCGTTGGTAGGCGGCGACGGTATCGTCGAGAAGCTTTTGCTGCGCGTCGAGCGAGCGCAACTGGAAGTACGTCTGCGCGAGTGTGGCCTGCGCCGAGAGCCGCGCGTTGGCGAGGTCGGCGGCGGCGCTTTGCTCGCCGGCACGCTGCGCATTCACCGTGCGGCTGACGGTACCCCAAAGATCCGGTTCCCACGATGCATCCAGCCCAAGGTTGTACGAATTGCTCACGCCGTTACTGGAAAACTGCGAGTTCGTGGACCGGCTGCCCGACCCCGACCGCGTTCCTGACGCGGACAATCCCACCGTCGGGAAATACGCCGAACGTGCTTCTGACACGAGCGCACGCGCTTGCCGATACGTCGCCGCAAACTGCTCGATCGTCTGATTCGATGTATTCAGCCGCCCTTCGAGTTCGTTGAGTTGGGCGTCGTCAAAGATGGTCCACCAGTTTCCCCGATCGATGCGGTCAGCCGGTTGCGCGACCTTCCAGCCTTCGGGCGCTTCTTTATAAGCGGCGGGGATGGGGGCATCGGGCCGTTTGTAATCGGGGCCGACGGCACAGCCGGCAAGCGCCAACACCACGACAAGCGCGGATCGTCGATAAAAAACGGGGATTCGGGTGTGCGGCATCTGCTCTGGATTCCTGTCGGAGGCTGCGCGTTTCCGGCGCCAATGGCGCCCAAGCGAAACGGGTCCGAAATGGTAACTGAATGCGCGCGCAAGGCGCGCATATGGGCAGACGTAAGGGTAACGGCTTGAAAGGAAACTGGGTTTACGCGCGTGGAAGATTCGGTTACGAGCCGTTACGCCACGCAAACATCAGCTGTTGTCAGGCGTCGCAGCGTTTAGGGCTGCACAGCAGCGGCTTCGTGGCAACCGCTGCTGGCTTCGCCGACTTGCGGGTCTTCCGGTTCTCAAACCATGCCGCGCCCAACACCACAAACGAACCACCCGGCAACAAGAACACAATCACGTAAAGCGCAAGTTTCCACGAACTGAGGTTCGGCGGAAGGATGTGTAGCAACGCGGACGTGACGGAGTGGCCGAAGCGTCGGCCGAGGAGGCGGGTGGTTTGGGCAGCGCGGTTCATCGGTAAATCCATATACGCGCCGAAGGTTTTCAGCGCTTTCAGTCGGTCAGAACATAGTCTCGGGTGGCGCCTTGGCGCGTAACTCGGTCATTAGAATAATATTGACTATGCAATCGATTTTCAAGATGCATAGCTTGCCATTTTTTCCGATGTTGTTTTTCGGCCGCAGCAACGTGGTGCAGCGCCGCCGTTATGTACAGCGGCAGGGATTACGCTTTTATCCTTGTAGTTGGCCCGGTTTGCGAAAATGGTTGACGGACGAGAAGGCGTCGATAAAAGCATTAATCCGCCATTGAACCGACAAAAACCGCTCCGAGAGAAAAGAATGCCTAAGCAAGTGTTTTATCTATGATGCTGATAGGGTTGTCCCGGACGCGTTCTGCGTCCTCAATGGAAAGGGCCGCATTCGTGAACGAACGCGGCCCCCTCGTTGCTTTACGCAACGCTGGTTTATTCCGGTGTCTGGCTCTGGCCTGACTGACCTGGCTGATTGTCGAGCGTAGGCGGCATCTGCTGGACGGGCGTGGCGGGTGGTATGGGCCTGGCCGGTGCCGCCGGCGAAACGGGCGGCAATGCGTTGGTTCTGGCCGTGGCGCCCGCCGGCGTGCCCATCTGCGAAGGGCCGCCGCGCACGAACTGTTTGAAATCCGCACCGGCCTTCCACGGATTCGGCTCACAGCCGAGCATGTTGTCGCAATGCGCAGCGAAGCCGATGGTCGCCGTGCCCTCGTTGCTCGGTGTTTTGGTGATCTGGTAGGCAAGGGCGCGTTTTCCGCCCGATGGACCCGCCGTCTGGATGATCGAATCGGTAACCGTTTGCAGCTTGTATTCCGAATGGTTGGTCACCCAGACCTGAGCCCGGCCCCACCATGCGTCACACTCGGCCCTGTTGGTACAGGTGAGCGGCGCGGTGGCCTGCTCCATGGTCTCACCGGCGATCTGGCCGTTCGTCGAACAACCTGCGAGCAGCGCGAATGCCGCCGCGGCCGTGGCCAGTCCCGTGTTTTTCATCAAACTCGATTTCATTTTCCCCGCTCCTTTATTAGCGTTTGGCCGATCGGTCGCGCTCGTGCGATCGCGGAAACGGCCAAATCTGATTCGTCGCTAATTTCAGACCCGACGCAAGCACGAGCGTTTCCGTGCGTTGCGTCCTGTTGCAAAACCAGTAAGGGTTGCCGCTGCTGAAGGCGCGCGGCGCGGGAAAAGCTGCTTGAGGTGGCGACCGGGGTTAAACGCTGATTCGATTAAGCGTATATGCGCGGTACGCGCCGACAAATGCATCGAAGGAGCCGATTTCATCGCGTTCGATCCTTGCCTGATCGTCCAGCGATTTTGTTGCGAGCGCTTCCAGCTTGCGTTCGACTTCCGGCTCGAGCGGACGGCTGCGGAAATGATCCGCGTGCCGTTCGCTGATTTCGAGCGCGAAGGCGTCGAAGCTCTGGCCGCGTTCGCGCATGGTGGAAAGCACCTGGGCAGACGGCGTCAGCGATACATCCGCCAGGCGCGCGCGCTGGACCTTGAGGGCGAGGATGTGTTCATCGATGCCATGCAGTTCATCCAGCGCGCGCGCCACCGGCTCGATCGCGTCGAGCAGTTCGCCGGCCCAGCCTTGCATGGGCACTTCCCGGCCTTCACGAGCCAGCGTCAGGCCCGGCTTGCGCCCTTCCTTCGTGATGCGCGCAAAGTTTTCGTTGGCTTCCTCGTTGGCCGGGCGCGGCAACAACGGGCTGTCTTCGAGCGCGCAATACAACAAATACGCGTCCATGAAACGCGATGTCTGCAGCGAAATGCCAGTCGGCTCGAACGGATCGATATCGAGGCAGCGCACTTCGATGTACTGCACCCCGCGCGATGACAACGCGTGCAACGGCCGTTCGCCCGGCTGCGTGACGCGCTTTGGCCGGATGGTCGAATAGAACTCGTTTTCGATCTGGAGTACGTTGGTGTTGATCTGTACCCACTCGCCGTCGCGCTGCGTGCCGATCGCTTCATACGGCGGATGCGGCTCGCTGACAGCTTTGGCCAGGACATCCAGATAACCGTCGAGCGTGTCATAGCTCGGAAGCAGCGCGGCTTGCGCCGGGTTGTTCGTGTAGCCCAGATCGCTCATGCGCAGACTCGTCGCGTAAGGCAGGTAGAGCGTGGTGGCATCGAGCGTTTCGAGCGTATTCGGGCGGTCACGCAAGAACTGGCGGTTGAGCGCCGGGGATGCGCCGAACAAGTACATCAGCAGCCAGCTCGTGCGGCGGAAGTTGCGGATCAGCGCGAAATATCGCTCGGACTGGAAGTCCACCATGCGCGCGGTGCTTCGGCCGTCGAGCGCGGCCCACGCACGCCACACGTCTTCATGCAGCGAGTAGTTGTAGTGGATGCCGGCAATACATTGCATCGTGCGGCCGTATCGAAGCGACAAACCGCGGCGATACACATGCTTCAACATGCCGATATTCGATGTCCCGTAGTTCCCGATCGGAATTTCCTGGTCGGCGGGAAGTTGGCCGGGCATGGAGTCGTTCCACAGGAGTTCGTCGCCGAGGTGCGCATAAGCGAACCTGTGCAGCTCGTCCAGTTTGTCCAGCGTGATCGCCACGTCGTGATCAGCGGGCGTGATCAGTTCGATCAACGCCTCGGAGTAGTCAGTCGTGATGAGCGGATGCGTGAGCGCGGAACCGAACGCGCGCGGATGCGGCGTCGCCGCGAGCGCGCCGTTGCGCGTAACGCGCAGACTCTCCTTCTCGATGCCGCGCAGTCCCTGACGCAAGGCGGCGCCGGACGAACCGGCTGTCAGCGCCGAGAGACGCTCCAGGAAGGCGCTGCGGGAGGAGGATGAAGAATTCGTATTTGCCATTGCTGCGACATTTGCGCTCGGCGCGAAACTGCACGCGCCAAATCGGATTTTTGGGTAGCGGGCACTTTAACATCTCAGTGTAAGCCGTGCTTGAAGCCTTGCCGGGTAAGGGTTTGCGCGAATTTGGCAAGTTTCGCGCAGGCCTTTCGCGGCATGGCATTTTTCCGATCGACGCCGCGTTTGCGGTTCGGCTGCGCCAGCATGGGAGCGTTGCCGGATGTTGCGCGTGGTTATCGGCTGATCGTGGATGTTAGGTCAGCCGCCCTTGGCCGATCCCGCCCGATCCGCTATCTCGTTCCAGACATGCAGCGCGGCGTACGCGCGATACGGCCGCCAGGCCTCGGCACGGGCGCGAAGGGCGGCGGCTTTTGCCATCGATGGATCTCGCGCTGCGAGTGCCTGCATCAGGATCAGGTCGGTACCCGGCCACGCGTCGGCATCGCGCAGAGCACGCATTGCCACGTATTCGACCGTCCATGGCCCGATACCCGGCATTGCGAGCAAGGCGGCCCGGAGTTCGTCGCGATCCGCGCGAGGGTCGTCGAGCGGCAATGCGCCCGTCGCGACTTCGCGCGCGAAACCCTGCAGCGCCGCCACGCGCTTGCCGGGCATGCCGATCTTGTCGAGATCGACGTCGGCCAGCGCGGCGGGCGTGGGAAAACGCCAGGCGGTATCGGGATGAGGATGATCGGGAACGGGCGTGCCGGCGCGCTGGACGAGCCGGCCAATAATTGTCGATGCCGCCTTCACGCTGACCTGCTGTCCGACGATCGCGCGCACGACCAGCTCGAATCCGGACCACGCGCCTGGGACACGCAGGCCGGGCGCGGCTTGTGTGAGCGGTGCGAACCACGGATCGCGGGCGAGGTGCGCGGCGATGGTGGGGGCATCGGCGTGAAGATCGAACATGCGCGTCAAATGGTCGCCGATCGGCTTCGCATGGCGGCTCGCGGCGCCTTCGATCGTAGCAATAAGACACGGTTTCGTTGCGTGACGCGTGACGCTGAGCGTGCCCGGATCGCCCAGCCATTCGATCGCGCGTTTGTACGCGCCGTTCTCGACCGTTTCGACGCCCAACGTCGCGCGGCCCGAGAAAAAACGCAGGACGCGCGGCCAGTCATAAGGCTCGACGAAGGAAAGCTGCAGGCGAACAGGCTTGATTGCTGACAAATTGAGGGCGGTTTTCAATCAGGACGTCTCCGCCGTCTCGCGCGCGGCCTCATCGCGCCGCTCCTTTTCCGCCGATAACAACGCGACCTTGCGCGCCGTTCCCCATCGATACCCCGCGAGCGCCCCGTCCTTATGCACCACACGGTGACACGGGATCGCGAGCGCCACCGGATTCGATGCACACGCGCTCGCCACCGCCCTTACCGCGCGCGGCGAGCCGACGGCTTCGGCAATCTCGGAATAACTGCGCGTCTGGCCGTACGGAATTCGCTGCAACGCGTCCCATACGCGCTGCTGGAACGCGGTTGCGCTGATATCGAGCGGCAGGTCGAAGTGCGCGCGCGTGCCGCGCAAATAGGCATCGATTTGTTCGATAAACGGCGCCAGCCTTGCCTGATCCTCGATGCGCTCGGCTTCAGACAGTTCCAGTGCAAGGTCGGCTTTGAGCACCGTGGCGTCATCGCCGAAAGCAATTTTGCAGATGCCTTTTCCGGTCGCGGCGACCAGCACCGTGCCCAGCGCCGACTGCGCGGTCGCGAAATGTACGACTAGCCCCGCCCCCTTACGCCGATAAACCGAAGGCGTCATGCCAAGCTCGGCCGGCGCGGCGCCGTACATGCGCGATGTCGAGCCGAAACCGGCGTCTTGCGTGGCGCGGGTGACAGCGTCGCCGCGCTGCAGGGCGCCGCGCAGCGCATCGGCGCGCCGGGCCGCCTGATATTGCCGCGGCGACACGCCGACAACCCGCGAAAACAAGCGTTGCAGATGAAACGGGCTGACATGCACGGCATCGCTTAGCTGGGCGAGTGTCAGGCGTTCTTGCGGATCGGCATCGAGCACTTTGCACGCGCGCTCCACGATTGCCAGTTCCCGTGACAATCCGCCCGGCTGACACCGCTTGCACGCGCGATAACCGGCCGCTTCCGCTTGCTGCGTGTTTTCGAAGAACTCGACGTTCTCCCGGCGCGGCGGCCGCGACGCACACGATGGCCTGCAGAAAACGCCGGTCGTGCGCACGGCGTAGAAAAACGCGCCGTCAGCGCTGGAATCGCGGCTGGACATGGCGTTCCAGCGGGATTCGGTGTCGGTGAACGCGGCAGTGTTTTGATTGGCTTTCATCACATTCCTCACTAGACGAAGGGTACGTGATTACTGTACTGACGGGCGTTTTACGGGGCGCGCCGGTTCTTGCGCTGTCATTCCTGGTGGCCGTTGATAGGCCGCCAAGCGCCTGGACAAATGACGCGCAGATGCGACACTTCGGCACCATAGGGGTTTTTACTACGATAAGTGTTGCAACGTACGAACCCACTGTGTAATATCGGAACTGTCTCCTCCATGTCTCCTCCTGATATGGATTCAGCCCGCTCCGCAACGAGTGGGCTTTTTTTCGTCCGTACCTTTCGTGTTGAGGTTTTCATCAGGCAGAATTTCCGGACAAACCGGAGATTTCCGATGCAAATCCACATCCGCGAGATCGATCATGTCGTGATTCGGTGCGCTAACCTCGACGCCATGGTCCAGTTCTACGCCACCGTGCTTGGATGTCCGGTCGAGAAGGAGCAGCGCGAACTCGGGCTGATCCAGATGCGCGCGGGGCGTTCGCTGATCGACTTGCTGGCGGTCGGCGCCAGGATCGACCGGCCGGAAAGCGGTACGCCGGGCGCGGGCAACAACATGGATCACGTGTGCTTGCGCGTCGATCCGTTCGATGCCGCCGCCCTGCGCGCGCATCTAATGGAGAACGGCGTGCGCCTGGGCGAAGAAGCCCGTCGATACGGCGCGGAGGGTTTCGGCCCATCGCTGTACTTCTTTGATCCGGAGGGCAATCTCATCGAATTGAAGGGACCGCCCGAGGCGTAAAAGCGCCGCTGAGATCAGCGCGGCGCGCCCTTGAATACCGTCCAGTCGATGGCAACCGGGTCCACGCTCGCGCTTCCCAGCGACGCCTCACCGTCCTGCACCGTGCATTGAAGCCGCATCGTCCGTTCCGCCAACGCGCCGAGCGCTGCGGCGACGCCATCGGTGAGCGACCAGACGGTCACATTCTGCATCCGCTCGACCTTGGCTTTCACGCCTTGCCACCAGATTTCCGACGTCCGGCCGCCGTACGCAATCACAATGACTTTGTCAGCGCGCCCGCTCGCCTTCGCGATGCGCCGTTCTTCCGGCTGACCTACTTCGATCCACGTCTCGATTTGCCCCGTCAGATCCTTTTGCCAGAGATCGGGTTCGTCGGTGTCCGAGAGGCCTTTGGTGAATTCCAGGCGCTCGCTCGCGAATAACGCAAAGGCGGCGACGCGCACCATCATCCGGTCGTCGGTTTCGGACGGATGCCGGGCAATGGTCAGCGCGTGGTCGCCGTAGTAATGCCGATCCATGTCGGCGATTTGCAGTTCAGCTTTATAGATTGTGGATTTGAGGGCCATGCAACACCGAAAAGCCTCGGGTGAGAGGCCGTAAAAGGGATTTGCTACAGATTTGGCGATGAACGCAGCCGATGGCGCGTGCGCCGACGCGTGATGATACCGAACGCGTGCGCTGGTTGCGGAGATTAGCGTGAAGGGAATGTCGTGCCGGACGATGCGTCAGAACCGGCACAGGTTGTTGCCTGACGTTGTGTGCTGAAACGCAAATCGGCGCCAGGCGCCGCCGATCTCGTCACGAGCTTAAAAGTTTATTGCTTGATAAACCGGTCAGCAGTCCATAAGCCTTGAGTATCGCTATTCGAGGCATTCACGAATTCAACGTCATGACCGACTACGCGCACCACGCGGAAATGTGCGTCTTCCGGCGTTGCCAAACATTGAAAGCCCGAGAAGAATTCCTGCATTTTCTGTTGCTCGCCGGCCTGGGCATGTTGATCGGCGGAATCAAATTTATCCTTCGATAAACACCCGTACGAATTAGGCAAGAAACTGAATGTTTGTTGCGGCTGGATTACTGTGTCCTGGGCTTGGACTGACGTAATAGCGGCGAATGCACAGATCACCGCGGCACCTGCGACAGCGCTTTTTCTCATTTATCGCCTCCTTGAAACTATTTCTCGGGACGTAGCTGTGTATTCAGCGGCTAGTTATTAATATGCAGCGTTATCCTAGACCAGGAATTTGAAAGAGCAAGCACGAGTTGTGTGCGCTCGCAACACGGCAAATTGCCGCAGTTTCATCTGCCGTCCGTTTTAAGACGCCCGTTAGCAAATGATGCGGTGCAATTAGCTTGCCGATAAAAAATGCCCGGTCCACGAGAACCGGGCATTAAACCTCACGAATGAGGGAGGAGACACTTCGCATTAGCGGACCTGATCGCTGGTCAAAGTCCGGTTATTGTTAAGCATTTTATGTGCCGGTAATCAAGCGCCAGACGAGGCAACCAATCGTCAGATGAAAAGCCTTTAGTCTCAGGCACTTGGCTTGACGCAAGGTGCGCACGACTCGCACGACAAGACTGAGCGCCTTCCATTTCCACGTTTTTTTGTACAAATTGTTGTCAGGAACGCGCCGTCATGGATTAATCAGCGCTTCTTTCAGGAGCTCACATGACACTTACTCAATGGCTGCCGTTCGCGATTGCATCGGCGATTCTCGTCGCAATACCCGGACCGACCGTGCTGCTCGTGGTGTCCTACGCGCTGGGACACGGCCGGAAATACGCGTTTGCGACTACCGCCGGGGTCGCGCTCGGTGATCTCACATCCATGACGGCGTCCATGCTCGGGCTTGGCGTGCTGCTGGCGGCATCGGCGGAAATGTTCATGGTGGTCAAATGGATCGGCGCGGCTTATCTCATCTATCTGGGTATCAAGCTTTGGCGCGCGCCCGTGATCGATACCGACGCGGTGCAGACCCCCGCCGAATTGCGCACGGGACGGATTGTCGCGCATGCGTACGCGGTGACTGTGCTGAACCCGAAGAGCATCATTTTCTTTGTCGCGTTCCTGCCGCAATTCATCGATCCACATGTGGCCAGCATCTCGCAAATCGCGATCATGGAGGCGACGTTCGTTGGTCTCGCGGCCGCGAATGCGTTTGGGTACGCGATGCTGGCATCGGTGGCGCGGCGGGCAATCAGGCGTCCGAGCGTGCAGCGTGGGGTCAACCGGACGGGCGGCGCGCTGCTGATGGGCGCGGGGGTGTTTGCGGCGGTTTGGAAGAAGGCGGGGTAGGGAAAGTCAGTGAGTCGGATTGCGTCCGGTCTCCAAAGGGCGGCCGAACAGCGAGTTGACTAATTAACTATCCGTTCAGCTTGTTTCTTTGCCGTTCGAGTTGTTGGACGCTGACTTCTGGCGTAGGTAACGACTCGGGCATTGTTCCGCCCAGTTCGCGGATTGTCTGGCGCACTTTGCTTCCCACATCGAAATGAGTTTGGTTCGCTTGTCTCTTACCGGACACCTCATCTCTGCGAAGTTTTTCTTCGGTCTGCGTTGCTCGAAACAGATTGGCAGCGAGTTCGGTGCTGCCCATGTGATCCAGGATTTTTTGGCTCCTTTTCAGCCCCTTGTGCGCGTGAATATCCTTCGCGTCCAAGCCGCCATATAAGCCTTTATAGCCGTGATTCTGAAAGACCGCGTAGTCCAAAGTTGTCTCAACGCCGGCCTGGCGCGCGGTGGCGCTCAGCGCCTTGTTGTGATGCGTCAACTCGTCGCGAAGCATAAGACGCCGCTGGTCTTCCGACATGCCGGCGAACGCCTTGTTATCTTGAAGCTCCTGACGACGAGTCTGCAGGGCAAAGTACGTTTGACCGTTCGCGATAACCGGCTTCGAGGGGTCGCCGTTCTGAACGATCAAATAGCAGGCGTACCGTGAAAGCTTATAGTCGGTGATCGCGCGCTTTGCTCCAGAGCCAAGAACGACCATTTTGGTGACTTCACCGAAATGGTCGGCAGTCATGTGGTACGAGCGTTCGCATGCAACTTTGGCTTTCTCGACTACCTGCACGAAATTGCGCCAATCTTGATAGTCGAGCAACGGGGCCAGGTCGCGTGCGTACCAAAATTCCGACTTGTCTTCGTTCAGCTGCTTGATGCTCTCGAAGGTCTGGTGATGCAGCGCCGTGATGGACTTGTCATTTGGCATTGCGCCTCCCAAGGTTGATCGCCCTACTGCCGATGTTCTGGACGATTGTACTGTGTTTTTGTACAGGTTTGCCATCGCCCCACACAGTCACTTCAATACAAAACCTTGATAAGACCGTGAGTTGCAAGCCAGTGGCTCATCTAATGCGTGGTACCCATAATTGTGTACCTTAGTGTGTACCAAAAGCCTGCGTCGCTACGCATCTTATGCAGCAAAAGAAGAGTCTGATAGATGGTCAACCATCGAATATCGCACCAATGAACGAAGCTGGCTTAACGTCGTACCGCTTTCGGTTCTGGCATCGATCCCCGAGGCCACGATCCGAATTCCAAAGCGCTTGGCAAGCTCGGCGCGTGTGACTTTCGTTTCGCTATCCGACGGGTCGGGCACCTTGTCTTCAAATAAATGCTTCACCAACGTATTCCGGACATCCGCTGGAGACTTATCGTCGTGCGTAACCAGCGTGAATTCGAGGTTATACGGCGGCGGCATTAACCCGAGCGTACCGGTCCATGGTTCTTCATCGTCCCGTTCGAGAGAGAAGTAGATGCCGTAGAGCGAGTCGGACTCTCGGACCAATTTCTCCTCAAGAACTTGTTTCACCTTGGATTTTGCAAGCGCGTCAGCAAATTCGTCTGGCAGCGCGACACGGGTATAACTTCTGCCAAGCCAACCCGCAAGATTGTCCAGCCAAAGGGCCCGAGTGTTGTGGGGCTCGCTCACAACGTCCTTAATGCTGTAAAGCGGCGCTGGAATACGCGCTAAGATTTTCCGCGGCAGCCACCGACGTTTTTGAATGTCGATTGCAAGCGCCATGACAACTTCGACCGCATGAGCTTCGACGTGTATTACTCGGGGTTCATTACCTTTAACAAACCTGGGACTGCAAGCCTCGACGCATGTCGCTCCGACTATTTCAAATACTGGAACCTTCTCGAAGGAGTGGTTCTGAAGATTGCAAGTCTGGGACGCGATAACCCACCAGTCTGCTTCATCGCACGCGAAGCCGACTTTCGCGAGGTCACCGCTCGATATAACTGCCCCTTGCCACCACTCAGCCTCTTTGATTTTCTGAAGAATGGCGGGAAAATCTTCAGCCAGCGTCACTTCTGCGGTCAATATCGGCGAGATTTGAGTTGCCGATGAAGACGCCGGTTCGGCGCACCGGATTCGCCATGGCAGCCATTTCGACAGAAAGCCCATTCAATTTAGCCGCAAGGGCGTCTGTGAGATCAGAGCCGACAAGCGTATCACTTTGCAGCGTCGACAGGAATGAGCCACCAGGCAGTGCAATGTTCCAAACTGCCTTTAGCCTTTTGAGGTCAGCCTCACCTGAATTATTAAGCAGTTCAGCCAGCACTCTAATTTTGTCGCCCTTCTTTGCGTTGCGCGGACTTTGTCCCTCGTACCAGTCGTAGACTGTCTTTCTTGTCACAGAGAAGAGCTCCGCCAACTGAGTGACTGAGATATCTAGTCGCGATTTGATCGCATCTAGTTGTTCCGGCACGGTCCATTCAGCGGAAGCTGTCTCCGTCGATTGAGGCGGCGAGAACGTTTGGGGTGTGACGAGGAAGGGCACTCCGTCTACGAAAAATGCCATTCCCTTAGCTTTAAGCAAGCTACCCGGTGTCCCAAATGCCGTTACTGTCGGCAACCAAACGATAGCTCCGGCGGAGCTCGCATCAGGCGCCGTGTATTCGTAGTAAGCCGGTGTCTGAATTGGCATAGACGTTGCCGACGGGGAGGGCGGAAGATCAGGCCACATTGTTTTCTCCTTTCCATACAGCGAAAGCATGATCCGTGCAGACATTTGCGTCCCTAAAAAACGCGTTGGCCCGCTGATGCAAGCCATCTAAAAATTGCTCAATTTCCTGACAAGAGGTTGTCCGGTGAGGCACGGGAAAACTCCTGCTCGCATCAATATCAAGCATTAGCTGATCCGGCCCAAGCGGTGGAATCTGCAGAGGTTGAGCCGGGCCTTGCACAGCGCCAAAAAGACCTATCAAATCGATTGGTATCGAAGGCATTTCTGCTGTGTAAGCAATGCGTGCTGCTAACTTTTCCTCTCCGAAGCTGTAGCCATATTGGGACAGCCCACCTGTGGCTTTGAAAGGCACGACCTGAGGAGTTAAAAATCCGGCAGCCATATAGTCCGACAGAGTTTCGCCACCCCGTGTTTTGAATCGATCGACGTATCGAACGCCGACCGCGGTTATATCCAAAAACTTCATCAGATCAAACAACACTGCAAGGCATCGGTGGATTTCGGCCCGAAAATCAGAAAATCGTTTGTACTTAGTCGTGAAGAAAAGAATTTGTTCGGTGCCAATTTGGGCGCCGAGTGACCGATCGCTCGACATGATCTGCCACGCCACAGTGGTCTGTGGAAAGTTCATCGCGCCGGGAACAACGAATTGCACCTGTTGCTGAACCTGCTGCATGAGAGGCATTGACTCGCGTAACCGACCATGAATTTGCGGCATAACCTCTGGCAGTTGCGCAAGCGGCGCAAACCGCACCGAGGCGATTGCATAAATCAGTGGCGAGTTTTTTAGGATTCCGCCGCGATCGCTCATCTCACCCTTGCCTTTTCGTGTAGTTCGGAGTAAACCGCGAAACTATACATCAAACTATACACGGTCGGGTTAGTGTTCAACAGAAAAATGTGTTAGCTAAGTCGCAATTTGCTACGTTGGATCTGTCAAATGCTGGTCTGTGGCGGTACTGTCCATCAATAAACTGACGTCACTTGGAATGTTGCTAGCCTCATAAGAGAGGAGCCCATTCACCTTATGAGAGGCGAATGAAAGGTGCCATGAAGCCGCAGTTTAGGCGCGTCCCTCAACGCTGCTCTCGCCTTACCGTACTGAACAGGGTCACTCAGATACAGATGGACCTCGCTGTTCATCCACACCGTACATCGTGCAGATAATTGAATTGGTGGCGGGGCCAGCCCAGCAAGGCAGCGTTGGCGCCAACTCTCGCGGCACATTCCAACAAATGGCTCGATCTGCTTCCAACGGGAATGCCCAACAAGCGGCAATGTGTTGATGTGCTTGTGCATGTTATCAGCCTCCCTCACACACAACTTGACGGCCATAAACCTGTTCTACCCACGTCCCGCGCCCGTCACCGTGCCCGAGAAACGTTGATACGCCGGCAGCAGCCTCGCGCTTTGAGACGCCGGCCTCTTTCATCCTCTGCAAATGCTCGGTCGCATACCTGTAGCGCAGGCTGTGTGGCGCCTGCTCGCCAACCATGCCGACCCGTCGGACAACATAGTGGTAACGGTCCATCGCCTGCTTAAGCGTTTGCTTGCGGATCAGCCGGCCACCGGCTTGCTTTGATAGGTCTAGGGCATGTCGCACCGTGTCCGTCGCTCGCACGCGATCCAGTGAAGGGCTGCGGCGCGTTTTGCCGCCCTTGGTGCCATGAATCACCGTGACGAAACCATCGGTGACTGGATTGGATAGCGCGCGGAGCCAGTCAGCTAGCGACTTCACACTGCGTACGCTCTCCTCTGCGCGTAATCCGAATTCGAGCTGGAGTTCCAGCGCCATTGCGATACCGGGGTCGATCGCATCGACCGCGACACGGAATTGCGCGAACACTTCGCGCGACATCGGTCGCTTGGTGCCGGCGCGGCTGCTTCCCGAAACGCCCAGCGTGTCGTTGCTAAGCTTGTCGGCGAACGAGCGGCGCTTGATACCTTCGAGCGCGGTGCGGACATGCGCCAGGTTGTTGGCGATGGTTCGCTTGGAACAGTTCCGCGACATCATATCGTCGACCCAAGCCACGACGTGCTTCTCCTTGACCTGTGCCACGGTGTGGACCTGATACCCGGCGCGCCAGAGAAAACGGGCAAAACGGTCGAGCGACTGCTCCCGACCTTTGAAGGTCAGGTTGGCCTGTTTGCCACGCGCTTTGCGCGCAGCGCGGCACAGGTCGGCCGCTAGTGATTGGTGAGACATCCGCTGCTCCACGATTCGGGTTGAAGAGGCTCGAACTCCGTGGTCTTCCGGATCGACACGAAAGAGACGGCACAGCACCGTCAGGAAGACAGCAATGGAGAGCACGAGCCCCGGCCCGGTGAGGTCAGGAGTGTTCTGCGGCAGCAAGCCGACGCAGCCTATTGCGTGACATCGATCCACTAGGATCGGACGTCGCGCGCCAAGAGGTCACTTCTCTCCGTTTGCTCTCGTGTTTTGGCTGTCGACCGATCGGGAGCGCCAATGCCCGACCGCGAATAGGAAGAGGACGTCGTTCGACGTCAGAGCGAATGCCAGGGCGCCGGTACTGTGTCCGATGCTTCTACATGGAAGCGATGGACAACAGGAGCCGGCGCATGGCGGTGGCGCGGGTTGCGCGCATATCTCGGAAGATGGACCGCGTGTGTGATCTGGAAGGGTGCCGCTGTATAAGCGACTTCAGCAAGCCATGCAAATGGCTGCGAAGGTGGTAGGCGAAAACGGATGCAGGGAAGAACAGAAGGGTTCGCGGAATGCACGAAGAAGATAAGCGACACGCGAAACCGATGGGCGGATTTTGGGTATCGTTTTTGGAGCCTCGAAAATTTTCAGGTCAGGGCGAAGTGCTCGCCAATTCGCAGATTGTTGATTGCGAACTGTGAGGCCTCGATAACCCAACTTCCCAAGACATCCGGTCGATGCGCAAGAGCGCGGTTTTGTCGAAGATTAAACGCCATAGAAACGTCTTGCAAGCGAATTTTTGCGGTGCGAGTTTTGGCACGTTGAGAGGTTCCAGAGTGACGCAAGGCAACAATGATTCAATGCAATGCCGAGCCCGCCGAATCACAAAGTGACAGCGTCTGCGAATCAATTTGTGGGTTTCGGAGTATTGTCGAGATCCACCGAAACAAAGATGTTTGCAAGGGGTGAGTAATATGTAACGCCGTCTTTTTCCAACTTGTCTGAGGCGGCGCGTCGTACCAACTCTCTTTCCGAGCTAACCGCTGCTGCCAAACTCCCTACATCTCGCCGAGTCCAATTTGGGCCCGAGTGGCTGAACGACTTCTCGGAATAGCGGAATTGATAGTCTTCGTGGCCGGACGCGAGATTTATGATTAGCGTGTCGAATTGATGTGGTTGCGCAAGTGCGATTCCCTGCGCTTTTGCTGCGGCCCACAATCGCTTAAGATCGTGTCCCCATGGTTTTTTTTCCCGGTAACCTTTGAGTCGAAGATATTCTTTTAGAAAAAGCTCGACACAGTGAGAGTAAAGAAACATCGTAGGGAATATTTTGTGCCCCGCCACGCTTTTTCCCGCTGATATCTGATCGACGAGAAGATCGGCCGATTCTCGATACGACACGGCAAGTTCGTAGGTCGATGTTTGAATGTCCGCTTTCGCCATCGTATTTATGTCCGCAAAATAGGTTAAGAGTTATCGCCTGCAAATGTCGTATAGTCTCAGCCAACCGCTGTATGCGGCGGCGGTTAGTTTCGGAGTGAAATATGCTAGCAAATACAAGAGGGGAAAACTCCCTCTACAAATACTACTCGGCATCGACAGCTCTTTCGGTGCTAAGGGCGGGCAAGTTCCGATGGGGATCTCCGGCAAGCTTCAATGACCCATTCGATCACTCTTTCGCAATGCATATGACTGGAGATAAAGATCGTGCAATGCATCGACTTGTGGAGGGCGCGGCCGATATCATCTTCTCGTCACAACCGCCAGTCATCAAACAACCAAATGATTTCACAGCGCTCCTGATGTTAGTCAGATCCGGCCCATCGGGCAAACTGACTCGCGAAACATGGACGCGTGATGTTTGGCCAGCCCTACAGGCGGGGCAAGCAAATGCTCTTTCGTATCTAGCCGAACAGAATGAAATGTGGAAGCGGCAATCAGAAACGGCTCGGATCTTCTGTCTGTCCGAAGTTCAAGACAGCATGCCTATGTGGGCTCATTACGGCGCCAATCATGGCGGTGTCGTTATGGAGATCCGTGGTCTAGCTACTCTCGATTCCTCGTTTCTGGTAGCGCGTCCAGTCGAGTATAGTCAAACAATGCCTGCTCTTGGAGACTACGATGAAATGATCGAAGGATATTTGGGAAACAGATCGTGGATGGAGAGCGAAAATCTGTTCCACAAACTTGCCTTTGTGAAGGCTGAGCAATGGCGTTATGAACAAGAGTGGCGAGTCGTCACTTATGCAGCTCAAGCAGAAGCCTACAACGATTATAAATTTAGTCCGTTGGAGTTGCCGTGTCTTTACATGGGTGTCAAATGCACAAAATCCGACCAGAACGGCCTGATCGCCCAAGTTAAGGCCGCTTATCCTTTTACGAAAATCTTTCAGATGGAAGTGCATCCGACACAGTTTTCGCTGGTGCCTAAATTGGTCTACGAACCATAGTTACGCCGTCATATCCGTACCACCCTTCTATATTCTTGTGAGAATGTTAATCGGCAACATCGAGTGAGCAGCGATGCAGTGAACAGGTTCATTTCAATCAAATCAAGACGTGCCTGAACTCAAGCCTCGCGAGTTTCTGCCGATATCCGGTCTAGGCCGGTACCTAACACCGCCCCAACAAAACGACAACTATCCGGGGTTTTCTCATGTTCATTCCAAAAACTGCCGTCGTGCTTTGCGCAGTGACGATGTTCTCTGGCTGCGCGTCCATTATCGGCGGATCGTCGCAATCCGTCTCAGTTCAAACCACCAAAGGTGAAACGATGGTCGCGGGCGCGATGTGCACTCTCACCAACGATAAAGGGACCTGGTTTGTCACGTCGCCGGGTACGGTCTCGATTCATCGCGCTTACGACGACTTGAGCGTGGTGTGCAAGAAAGACGGTGAAGAGCCAGGCGCGATGACGATCAAGTCGAGTACCAAGGGCATGGCATACGGCAACATTCTCGCAGGCGGCATTATCGGCGCCGCAGTAGATATGGGCACTGGCGCCGCATACGACTATCCATCGCTAATAACGGTTTCGATGGGGCTGACGACCATTATTTCGCCGCCCAAGCCAATGCAGCCAACTCCAGGACCGACAAACGCGGCCGCGGCTCAGACGGCAGCTTTGCCAGCAGTTGCCACCAAATAATTGATCGAGAAAGAACCCGCCGGAGACTGGCGGGAGCGCATGAGGCCGGTAAGAGAGGCCATTGCAAAGGACGAAGCGAGTTTACGTCCGCAAAGTCGAGAAGCATAGCCTTCGGCGCGAAACGCAGAATTTCGCAGACGGTTGTAAACCCACGGGTTTCAGCCTAAGCTTGTGGGGATAAGAACCGATCCAAAAGACGCACCTGAGGGAAAGATGAATATCCAGCTAGCCATTTGCGCAATCGGACCGGTCATGTGCATCGGTATTTACACGCTTTTAAAAAAGTGCGCGGCGTCACTTCGCCGGCGGGACGAACTTAGAAAGCGCATCAGCCAAGAGGCGTGGATCAATCGGCACCGTGGGATTTGATGCGTTCTTGAGCGACGTACCAAGGGCTTTGCTGACGAACATTCGGTTCTGAGCGTTGTCGAGCAAGCCGCCAACGTATGGAACCCGCTTCAGCCCTGACCCGATCGACACGAAGCGCGATTGCTTTCACCGCTTGCTTTGGATGAAATTTAGTCGGCGCTCGTGTTTTGATCGCGGGGGCGGACTTATCGGATCTCCGTCCAAATGTTCAGGGCAAACGTCCCCGTCGAAATCGTGAGGTTGTAATTTGCCCCAGGCGGAACAAGGAATGTGAATGTATCGAAGCTACCATTCGGTACCGACTTCACACCGCATTGAGCCGAGTTTAATTGGTAGGTTATTAGGCCGCTCGACGTCGCGCTAAACGAAACGCTCACGAAAATGGGTTTCGTCGTTGTGTTGGAATACGTTGTGCCGATACCGCGTGATCCAGTCACATTCGTTATGGCCTGGTTCGTTCCGCCTACGCCAGCTGTGTTGTTGTATGTGACGGACGAATTTTGCTGCAACTCGCCCGAAATAACGTACCAGTTTGTTCCGCCGTTAGATTCAAGCGTTGCCGTGTCGAAACCCGACATACTGAAGCTAGTTGCAGTCGAGGATGCAGGCGTGCTGATCGTGTCCGTTCCTTGCCGTTGGATTGTGGCAATACCGTTTGCAGCGATAAGAATGGAAATTCGCGAGCCGGCAGGAACTGATGCCGCCAACGGAAGAACCTGTGTCGTGGCCGTGGGCGAATTGATATAAACACTTGCTCCCCCATACGTAGACGGCCATGTTGAACTGACAGCAACTGCGATCGTAGAGGCAGCGTTGATCCCGCGTGCGACAAGTTGAGATAGCGCAACGGCATCTTGCGGGTTCGTCGCGTTGGCAAGTCCAGTCAGTTTATTGTTGCCCAGCGGAATATTGTTCGTGGGTGTGCTCTGGCCGTCTTTAGTAATGCAGTTGGTCAGCCCGTTCGACAAGTCGGTAATCGTATTGTTCTGCGTTGTAGACGAAATCACGGTGCCGGTGACCACAGGATTGCCCTGGGGGGTCAAAAATACGCCTGCGCCATTAAACATTTTCATTCTCCATTAATTAAAACCAACGATAGGATCAAACTTGCAGCGGTTAGCTGACTGCATACTGGTACTGCAATTGCCGAATATCCTGGAATGCTTGCTTTAAAAGCCGTTTTTCAGCCGTCCATTCCGATGAGCGTTGCCCATGCTTCAATGCGTTCTTCGACGCCGCCTTTTTTCCTTCATCGCTAATCGGCCCGGTCGATTTCTGCCATGGCTGCCATTGCCGGATCAACTCCGCTTGTCGAGCCTTGCGCTCTGGTGTCCATCCATTCGCCATGACTGGCCTCCAAAAGTTCGTTCGTCGGTTTTTGCGTTTGCTCGGACGCACGCGAGGGTTTGCCGTTATTAACCTGCTGCGGCCCGTTCGATACGTTGGCCTGCTGGATAAACGCAACCGATCGCGGCGCCTTTAAATCGCCCAAGGTTTGAAGCGTTGCGCGGCACTGGCCTTGAGCCTTCAATGCCATGCGCAAATATGTCTCTGCTGCTTGCGGATAACTCGGCATGTTCAGCGCCGCACGACGTGCCATTTCGTTGAATACCGCGTCCAGCGTGTGCGCCTGGCTCAGCAGCATCGATTCGGCGCGCGTCATATCACCGTCAGCCAGCTTCGCGGTCTGCGCGTTCATTTCTGCGACTAGGTGGTTGACGTCCGCGCCCTTGGTCAGAGCACTGAACATCTGCGCGGTCGCTGCAGCGGAAACTTCCGGTTTCGTCGCAAACTTAGAGAGCGTCACCGCGTGGTCTTCGCCGGCCACCTCAACCACCTTGAGCATGGTGACCTTCGTTTCCGGCTGTTCGGATGTGGGTTTGTTCGCCATCTCAGAACGTCACGTCGTCGAGCGATTCGTTCATCACGTCGTGCTTTCCATACAACTGCTCGGCTTGTCTGACGCCTGCATGGACAGGCATAGGCGCGTCAGACGGTTCCGCAACGGCTTTGCGCTTGCGAGATACCTGATAGGCCGTCATGACCTGCTGCGCGACCATGCTTACGCTCGGTTTTGTCGTTCCGTGGCGATCTTCGTAGGTGCTGATTTTCAATGGACCGGTGAGCGAAACGCTGTCGCCCTCGTCCATAGCGAGCAGATTAGTTTTGACGGTGTCTCGAAATGCGACGACCTGGACGAAGAACCATTCGCCATCAGTCGCGCATACGTTGAGGTTTGCGACCACGAACGATTTCCCTGAACCAGAGCGCCGTTCTTCGGGTTTCTTGAATAGCTTTCCACCTACCAATGCGTCAATCATGCTTTGCTCCGTTGTTTGCCAAAGTTCGTTCCAGTGACACAGCGCCCGTCGAAACCTGATCACACTCAAAATCACGCACAAACAACACTCCCTTATAGGGAGTTGTGTGTGTTGTGCGCACAGCCCGCACAAATGAGTGGTTTGTGCGATTTGTGCGGATGATCAGTTGGCCCATATCCACCCCTGCGACGCCCGATAAATTTCGCGATCACCGACCATGGAAGTAAGTGCGCGGCGCGCTTGAAATAGCCGCTGATCTGGCCTACACACGAGGCGGTCTGCAATGACCGGGATGGCTGCTTCAATTTCTACGCATGGACGACCGACCGGCGCTCCAGCTTGGGCGAAGGTTTTCGACTCGCTCAGAATTGCTTTCATGGCGGAATAGACGACGCTTTGTGTTTTCCCTCGTGGCATCGGGCGGGTCATAGATGGCCCGTCGTCGCCGGTCTCAACAACGCAGCTCGTGACCTGCTCGCCGTCCTCGTCCTCACCGAGTTCAACCACAGCGAGCTTGAATGGCTGGCTTTCGCCGTCCACGTCATCTTTCGACTTGGCGACTGACCACGCGCGCCGGCTGTCGTCACGGGTGACTTCAATTGCACCGTCGAGCGCCGCGTAAAGGCTGGAATGACCCCGCAGTCCTTTTGTTGCGTCCTTTCCGGTGTGATGGACTAACAGGACGAGGCACCCCGTCAGGCGCTGCAATTCCTTGCAGGCTTCGATCAGTTCGCCCATATCCTTCGAACTGTTTTCGTCAGTGCCAGGGGCGGCGCGATTCAAGGTGTCGATGACGAGCAGGCCAGACGCACAATTGCCGTTGTTGACTGCTTGTGCGATCGCTTCGACGTCGTCGCGAAAACGCAAGTCGAGCGCTTCGGTCACGAAATGCAGGTTAGCGGGCAGTAAGCGTTTATTCCGAACGCTCCACGCCTTAACGCGATTTGATAAACCGCCTTCGCCTTCCAGGCAAACATAGGTGACAGGAGCAGCGCAGACGCGCCGGCCGAACCACTCGGCACCGTCCGCAACAGCTGCGCACAAGTCGAGCGTCAGGAACGACTTGCCGGAACCAGAGGGGCCATATACCGCGGCTAGGCCAGAAACAGGCAATACCCCACGAACCAGCCAACGAAGCGGCGGCGCGTTGCAAAGGTCGTCGGCAGACTGCAAACGGTATTGCTTCGCAACTTTGGGAGTCACCGACACATGTTCGGTTTCCCGTGCGTCGCGGTAGTCATCAAGCGAAAACACAGGCGCGTTTTCTATAAACGTCTGAAATTCTTCGCGGGTCATGCAGCCATCCGCAGAAGGTCGTTCAGGTCGTAACCTTGATTCGGTGCCTGGGCGATTCGGACTTCGCGACCTGCAAGCGCCCAATGCTCTGCGCACTGAATCGCTGCTTTACCACCGGCTTCGTCGTGGTCGGCTGCGATCAATAACGACTCGATACCGCCGAGCGTTGGAAACTTGGCAAGATTGCCGGCATCAATGAGCGCCCACGCAGGCTTGTAAGCGTTGGCGAGACTCAGGGCTGTTTCGATACCTTCAGCTATCCCAAGGCCTCCAGTGACGGCTTCATGCGGCCAGAGACGGATTACGCCACCCGATTTGCGATGACCACCTAACAGCATCCGGGGCGGCGCAACATCAGCTTTGCTACCGTCTGCGTTAATCCACGTGCGATGCAGGCTGATCGCTTCGCCCGAAATGGCGTCGGACACAAGCGCGACAAGACCCGGCCCGACATGACCTGTAGGATGCTTAAGCGTGGCGGTATAACGAAGGTCGCCATCGGACGGGGGTATTACGCAGCAACGCGCGTTCAGATATTCGGCCCCGATGCCATGAACAGGTGCAAGCGACTCCCAAAATGCGAGCCAGTTCGGCGCTAGGTTGTCGCGAACGTTTGTTTCTGGTTCTGGCGGTCGCACGATCGGATGAACGATGCGGCGCGGGCTTCTGTCTGTCCAACCTGACTCCATCGCCATGCGAAACAGCGAACCTTCACCGATGCCGCCATTCGTTTTGAATGAGCGCCAAACGGATCTGCATTGACGTTCGCCGCCGTAATTGCCGCCGGTCGCGCACCAGTCGAGCCAACCAGTTTCATCAACGCCCGCAGCTTTGGCGGCCATGCCAATGCGGACCCAATCGAAACGGGAGCAACCAGCGTCAAGATGGGAAAGCGCGGAATACGCGCGATCACCGTGCATGGCCTGCTTCCGACATGAGGTAATAGAGCGCTACGCGATGACGACCGCCTTCAGGTGTTTCCTGGCGCTGCCATACGGTTTGGATATCGAAGCCGTTATCACGCAGCTCCAAAACTCGCGCCGCCGGGTGCATCACGTCAAGAATATGCCGTGCGTCGATCGTGCTCATACCGGCGCCGCGCCGCAGAAATCCGAGAATGCGATCTCGTTGAGCTTCGGCAGTATTTGAATTATGATTGTCGTGAAAGATGTCTTGAGCCGTGCCTTCCGTGATAAGGGGCGCGGCTTTTTTATATGTGTTCTCCATTTGCCGGCTCCCTTATGCTGCGACCAGCTTTCGGGAACGTTCAACACGCTTTTGTACCCACGCGTCTAACTCGGCTTCAATGAAAATCGTGGTGCCCGGTCCGAGCTTCACGGGCTTCGGAAAATCGGGATCGGTCTTCGCTTTTGCCCAAAGGCTGGACAGGCCGATATCGAGTTTTTCGGCGGCTTTTGATGGGCGCAGGCCCTTGTAGCTAACGGACATTTAATTCTCCGGTGGGTGTCTTAACGCGTCGCTATGAGAGCGATGCTGTGCACATCCACACAGTAGTTAAATGTCTATCCCGTAAATATCCCCGATTAATTATTGGGATCAGTAAGATTTTTTTTGCGAAAAGCCGAAAGCCTGTTTTGTCGGGTTTTCAGTTCTTGCTGCTCCTTCACCCCGTGCGCGCGATATTTTTTACCAGCAGCTTCATACTCGGCCTCCAGCCAGACGGCTAGTGCCTCTTTGTCCGTCATTTCGATGCCGTACCGTCTCCTGCGCTGATCTTTCAAGATGTCGACCAGTTTCATTTGCATCTCACGGTCGAATACCGACTTAATGGGTCTCCCAGGTCGTTTCCTCATTGGTTTCCTTAGAAGCGCAAGCGCAAGGTGAAGTCGCCCATTTTCATCTCGCAAGCGTTCTATCTCTTCTTGCGCTTGCGCCAGCAGTTTGGCGGTGTCTGCGTTCATCAAGCGATCCCTGACGCTCCCTAAATGAGAACCACGCCAACGGAGTAGGGTGCTCCGTTTTCACCCCGTCGGGCTAGGCGCGGCTGTAAGCCGGTCAAGCGCGCTTCATTGCAAAGCCGGTCACAATCCAACCGAATATTGCGAGGACTGCATATCCAACTAAAGCGAAGCCGATGCACAACATGGCCGCGTTCCACTCGTGACGCCGATATACAAGTGGACGCTTGGCGAAGTGCTCGGCGAGAAGCTTCTCTCGCGCTGGCATCGCTTCGATGAGTGCGAGTAACGGATCGGGTTTTCCTGTCGGCCAAGAAGTGTGTGCCTCTGCCTCGGCTTCGAGATTATTGCCGGTATCGCTTTCATAAATTGCGGCTTTGTCCTGATCGGAGATCGGAATCTCGTCTCCCACTGCGTTATATCCGGCGGCAAATAGCAAGGCAAGAAGCCAGACAAAACCCAAGGCTTTAAGTGTTACTCCAATTCGACGAATGCCTTCCATGGTCGCCCCTTAATATTGGTCATCGTTCATGGCCGGCATATCGACAAAGCGGTTTAACTGCCACGCGCGGATTTGAACGAGCGCAGTCGCCCACTCGGTAGGCGACAAGATCCGCCACGATGATTCTGGTCGAGGCCAAAGCCGCTTGACGCGAAAACTTTGGATATCGGACCAATTTGGAGCGGTGGGATTGATTGCCGCTGCCGGCGTGTACAGAGCGATGTAGGCAGGAAGATCAGCGCGCTCCGCAAGCTGCTGCATGACCTCGGCTGTTTTTTCTTGCCCTACATCAAGCGCGACTTCAACCAGTGCCAAGGGCAGCTTGCCGCCATAGTCGTATTCGGTGTAAAGCACCGAGTCCAGATCGGCCATCGTCATGGACTCGGCTTGATCGCTGGGGAGATAGCGGCTTATTGACGGTGCACGATGCCACACGCCATAGGCACGATCCCGCGTTTCATAGCGCTCGGTCCGCATGTGCGGCTCCTTTAGGGCCGCGATGAATGCGACTCGCGGCGAAGTGTTATGTTATTTGTCGCTTTCGGCGGCCAGGATCTTTGCGGCTTGCAATAGGTGCCATGAGATAACGTCGAACTTATTTTCTAAGTCCCGAGCTCTCTCCTCCCAGCTTTCCTGGGTCTGAATCGTTGCGGCACAGACAAGCTTCGATTTTTTCTCCCGGCGATAGAGCCTGAGGTTGGCAACCTCTTTTGGATAGTTCCCGCGATGTGTGTAGACAACTGGGTCGCGATCAAATTTTGGGTGACCAATGACGTTATCCATGACCGACATTCTCCTCCAAGCAGCGGTAGAGATCATCAACGCCTTGTTCAAAAGCGCTGGCAACTCGATCAAGTGCCGCGCCGTATTGTTCGTCGGACATACCGCACGGCTCAGGCATATGCGAATCCAACCAAAGTTCGCGCGCCGTTACCCAGTTTCGGTTAATAGCTTCGATAGTTGGGAGAAACAGCGCATTTCGGCCCGCCTCGCGCGCCGCCAGACAAATATCGGCAAGCGACTTAGCGCGTGCTGCTGCGTTCTGCCGCGGAATGGCCGTGCCGTTACAATTGTTGTCAGTCATGGTGCTCACCTGTTCTGTAGGTAGCGTTATGGTCAGGCGGCCTTGGTGCTCTAACACCCTGGCCGCCGCTTATTAATCAGATTGCTCCGAAATGATCCTCGAAGTACCCGATCGTGTTCCGGTTGCCAGATAGAGCAACGGCACAGTTTTCAGCATCGCGCGCTGTGGATCTCAGGAAATCGCGCAATACAACTAAAAATGCGCCATTGCCGGGATGCCCTTTTGCGATCTCTTCCATGCACAAATCGTCCATGGCGCAGCAAGAAAGTAGAACTTGCTCCATTCGCGCTGTTACGTTTCCAGGGACATCTTTTTCGGTTACCGCTTCGGTGGAATTACAATCTTGTTTAGCCATAGCGACCTCCTATCTAGGTCAATTGGTTAGGCGATGGTTTGTGCTGAAACACATCCATCGCCGCTTTTGCTTGAAACTGTCCAGGCGACGGTAAATGAAGTTATGCCGCAGTTCGCCCAAAAGTACCGAGAACAACTTTTCGCTTTCCTTCAACCTGTGCTTCTACGAAATCTGACCAGAGTTGCAAGATTTTGATGCGCTCGTCGGCATATTCGGCGCGGTTATAAACGCCCTTGATGCCTTTTATCGAATGAGCAAGCGCCTTCTCGATCGCGTCCGATGACATCCCCATCTCGTGCAGATGCGTCGATGCCGTCCGTCGGAAGTCGTGCAGTACGAAATGCTGAACATCGATGCTGAGCGCGCGAATGGCTTGATTGAGTGTGCTCTTAGAAATGGGCCTATCGCCGGCGCCGCGTGATGACGGAAAGAGAAAATCGCCGTCACCGGTCAGCTCGTGTAGTTCCCGCAACATTGCGACCGCCTGCGAGGACAAATAAACCCAGTGTTCCTTTTCTTTCTTCATGCGATCGGCCGGAATACGCCAAACGCCGGCGTCAAGATCAAATTCCGTCCATTTGGCTTCAGTCAACTCAGCTTTGCGCACCATCGTCAAAACAAGAAGATGAAGCGCGATCTTCAGCGGACGACGAATATCGGACGAGTAGACGGCACGCAGAACAGTTCCAATCTCATCAGGGGATAGAACCCGCGTGCGGCTGTCCTGGGTGGCGATAAACCGTGCAACAACGGCTTGAGCGGGATTGGTCGGCGCTAACTGGCGCGCGACTGCGTATTCAAACAGACGCTTAATCACATTTCGGGTGGAGAGCGCCATTTTTGGGGCGCCTCGCGCTTTAATCTTGTCGCAGATTGCCAGCACATCGCCTGGCGTAACGGCTTCGAGCGATTTATTCCCGATCGCTGGATATACGTCTTTCTCCAGCGCCCGTTTAATTGTGCGTTGGTATTCGGTCGACATTGGCTCCACCTGAGATGTGTACCAATTTTCTCCAAAAGCCTTCACGGTATCGAAACGCTTATCGGCTCCGCGATCCTTGCGAGCATCGGCAACTGGGGAGATCCCCTTCGCAACAATTTCGGCGTATTTCCGCGCTTTCTCTCTGGCGTCTTGCAGGCTGATTGCCGGGTAATCGCCAATCGTTACCATTGGCTGGCGCTCGCCATGCAGCGAATACCTGTAACGCCAGACCTTCGAGCCGGACGCCATGACTTCCAGCACCAGGCCGCCGCCGTCTGAAACGCGAAAACGCGCCGCCTTCGGTTTGAGGGCCCTGATACGAGTGTCATTCAGTGGTGTCGCTATTTTTGGCATCGATCGGTACACATTGATTGGGACACAACGCCGTGTGTCCCTTACTGTGTACCTTCCTCAGATAGATGTCAATAGACGACATTGGGCAACCTGAGGCAATGTGTTGTACAGGCCACAAGGGTTTGAGCTATTGCTTAGACAAGACTAGACGTATCTGGGCAATGCGCTACTTTCCAATACAAAACCGGCTGAAAATCACCCCCAGCAAATCATCCGAGCTGAACTCACCAGTAATCGAATTCAATTGATCCTGCGCGAGCCTCAACTCCTCCGCAAACAGATCCAGCGCCTGGGAATTCTGCTCGGCATGATCCGCCGCCGTCGCGAGATGCTCGCGCGCCGCACGCAGCGCAATCAAATGTCTTTCGCGCGCCAAATAGATGCTTTCAGCACCCGCCTGCCACCCTGCGATCTTCAGTAATTCGTCGCGCAACAACGCGATCCCATCGCCCGTTTTCGCCGATAACCGCACCTCGCGGATTTCATCGCCGGCGATCGATGCCGATGCCTCCACGCCCGCCAGATCCGCCTTGTTCAACACGCGCACGACCGGCACGCCCGCAGGAAAACGCGCCGATATGGCGGCGTCATCCGTGGTCAGCTTTTCCCGTGCATCGAGCAAATGCAGCACGACATCCGCGCGGCCAATCTCCCCCCACGTCCTTTCGATACCAATGCGCTCCACCTCGTCCTGCGTTTCGCGCAAGCCGGCTGTATCGATGACATGAATCGGAATGCCTTCTATCTGAATAGTCTGCGTGACCTTGTCGCGCGTCGTGCCGGCGATCGGCGTAACGATGGCCAGCTCCGCGCCCGCCAACGCATTCAAAAGCGACGACTTGCCGACGTTCGGCTGCCCCGCAAGCACCACCGACAACCCCTCACGCAGGAGCGCGCCCTGGCGAGCATCGGCTAGCACCTTGTCGAGCAACGCGCGGATGCGTGCGAGCTTGCCGCGGGCGTCCGCGGCTTCAAGAAAATCAATTTCCTCCTCGGGGAAATCGAGCGTCGCTTCGACCAGCATCCGCAACGTGATGACGTCTTCCACGAGCGCGTGGATCTGCCGGGAAAACGCGCCATCGAGCGAACGGCCGGCCGAACGCGCGGCGGCTTCCGTACTTGCTTCGATCAGGTCGGCGACGGCTTCAGCTTGCGCAAGATCGAGCTTGTCGTTGAGAAACGCGCGACGCGTGAACTCGCCCGGCTCGGCGAGGCGCAGACCGAAGTCACGGCCGGTATCGACAGCGCGCTGCAAAAGCAATTGCAGCACGATTGGACCGCCATGCCCCTGCAGCTCGAGCACATGTTCGCCGGTGTACGAATAGGGTGCCGGAAAGTACATCGCAATGCCGCGATCGATCGCTTCACCGTTTGTATCGATGAACGGCGTATAGGTTGCGTGACGCGCGTCGAGAAGCTTGCCGCACAGCGCGAGCATGGCGTGCTTCGCGGCCGTTTCGCCCGTGCGCCCGAACGACAGCCGCACCACGCCGATACCGCCGCGACCCGGCGCGGTAGCAATCGCGACGATCGGATCGGAGTCGTTGTTGGACATGATTTTCTCGATTGAAACGGCGGTAAATGAGTCGCGGCATTGTAGCGCGGCGACTTGGTTTCGCTCCGCTAAGCAAGTCCGCTAAGACAATTCTTAATCTATCTTATGTGGGCTATGATTGATTGGAGGATGAGTCGGAGATGGACATCGTTTCGGTGTACGCAAATCTCTCGGGTAAGGGGTTTGCATGGATTGGCGAATGAACCCTGAAATTGTGATTGTTTTTCCCGTGCACGATAAAAATGCGGAACTTGCGCCATATCTAGCGCAGACGGTTGACTTAGCCGGTGCGTTTGCCTCGCACAATCGCGACCTATGCCAACACCCCAAGAGAAAGCCGATTTTTCGGATCGGCTCAAATTTTCGATGACCCGCGCGCCCGAGAAGATGCGCGGCGCAACTGATCTCGCTCTGCATTTCAATTTGCGATACCACGGTGAACCCGTTTCGGCTCAGACAACACACAAGTGGCTGACCGCGCGTTCGATTCCCACCGCCGACAAACTGGCCACGCTCGCGGCGTGGTTCAAGGTCGAGCAACATTGGTTGCATTACGGTCCGCCGCCGAGCGGCAATCCACAGGGCGCGCCAAAGCCAATTGCCCACGATGAGAAGTATCCGGCGTCGGAGGAAACGCTGGAACTTGCTTCGAAGATCGAAGCGCTATCGCCACATCACCGGTATCTGCTCGAAGAGCTTATCGACCAGTTTTATGGGCAGGGTAGCAAGCGCTAAAACCCTTTGAAGTGCTTCGTAAACAAGAAACGCCCGGCTTTGGCCGGGCGTTTTTCATTTCGAACCATTCAGCTTAATTGCTCAAGCCTTCGCAACTTTCTTCTGGCCCATCATTCGCGTGATGTAGTACTGCTGGGCGATGGAAAGCACGTTGTTCACTACATAGTACAAAACAAGTCCTGACGGGAAGAAGAAGAACATGACCGAGAAAGCCAGCGGCATGAACATCATCATCTTGGCCTGAACCGGATCCGGCGGCGTGGGATTCAACCGCGTTTGCAGGAACATCGATACAGCCATCAGCACCGGCAGGATAAAGAACGGATCAGCCTGCGACAAATCGTGAATCCAGCCAATCCACGGCGCGCCGCGCATTTCCACCGACGACAGCAACACCCAATACAGCGAGATAAACACCGGAATCTGCACCACGACCGGCAGACATCCGCCGAATGGATTCACCTTCTCGGTTTTATAAAGCGCCATCAATTCCGCGTTCATCTTCTGCGGGTCGCCCTTATAGCGCTCGCGGATTTGCGTCATGCGCGGCGTAATGGTCTTCATGCGCGCCATCGACTTGTAGCTTGCCGCCGACAACGGGAAGAACACGGCCTTGATCAACAGCGTGAGCAGGATAATTGCCCAGCCCCAGTTGCCAACGTAGCTATGGATCTTTTCCAGCAGCCAGAACAGCGGCTTGGCGATGATCGTCACCATGCCGTAGTCCTTCACCAGCTCCAGACCCGGCGCGATGCCTTCCAGCATCCGCTCTTCCTCAGGACCGGCGAAGAGGCGTGCTTGCACATCGACGGTCTGTCCCGGCGCAATGGTCTGCAGCGGCTGCTGCACGCCCACGCGATACAACGCCGGATCGATCTTCTGCACGTAGATATCGCGCTTCACGCCCTGCTGCGGAATCCACGCCGACGCGAAGTAATGCTGCACCATCGCGATCCAGCCGTTATCGGCGGACGGCGTAAACGTTGCCTTGTCCTTGTCGATATCGCTGAAATCGATCTTCTGGAAGTGATGCTGGTCAGAATAAACAGCCGGCCCAATAAACGTATGCGAGAAGCGCGGCGTTTCCACCGGCGAGCTGTCGCGCACGAGTTCCATATAGAGACGCGGCGTGACCGGCGCGGTGCCGACGTTCTGCACCTTGGTGTCGACGTTGATCACGTAGCTGCCGCGCGTGAACGTATAGGTCTTGATGACCTTCACGCCACCCTTGACCGGCGATTCGAACGCGAGCGACAACGTGTTGCCGTTGCCCATCGACGTCTGGCCGCCGGGAACCAGTGTGAAGACGTCGTTGTGGTTCGGGAAATCGCCGCCGAGCAGGCCCGTGCGCGCAAGATACGTGTGCGTTGCGGTGTGATCGAAGAGCGTGATGTACAGGTCGGGCTGCTTGCCGTCGCCTTCTTTCACTAGCGAAAGCTTCGAGAGCGTGCCGCCGCGTGTGTCGATGTCGCCGGAATACACGTCCGTCGTGAACTTCACCAGTTGCGCGGCGTCCGCGGCCGGCGCGTTCGCACCAGGAACCGCTGCGGCGCCGGGAGCCGCGGGCGAACCCGGAGCGCCGGCCGTGGCGGGCAGGTCGGAGGCGTGCGTGCCCGGCGTCGTGGTTCCCGGCGCTGCTGTGCCGGCCGTCTTGGTCGGGACGGCGCTCGGGAAGAACATCGACTGACGCCCATGGTCACGTTGCCAGTTGTCGAACAGCATGACAGCCGACATGAAAAAGATGACCCATAGGACGGTACGTTTGATATCCATGCGTTGTCTCAGTGTCGATCGAAGAGCGCGTTATTGGCGCCGTTTGGGTTTGAACTCACCGGGTTGGCCTTGTCCGTCGGTAAAGAGGGATCAGGCGGATTCGATGGGCTCGGGGCAGAGTCGTCGACCGGGCCGGCCGCTGACACGCCATCCTGCTGAACGCAGCGGGCGGCGGACGGGGGCACGGGAACCAGATCGATGCCGCCAGCCGAAAACGGATGGCAGCGGCACAGACGTTTTGCTGCGAGGAATGATCCACGCGCGGCGCCATGATACTGGATTGCTTCGCGCGCGTAGTCAGAACACGATGGGTAAAAGCGGCACCGGTTGCCGAGCATGGGGCTCACAGCAACCTTGTAAAAGCGCAATAAGGCGATCAACGCCGTTTTTGCCGATTTTTCAAACAGTGCCGTTTGCATGGATTTAGCACCCGGGAGTTTGTCCGGCGGACCGGTTTTCCGTCTGGCGCTGCTCAAGGGCCCGCAGGCGTGGGTGGAACAGTAGGATCAGTGACAACAGGTAGTGCACTTTGCTCCGCCATGCGTCGCGCGGCTTCACGCACGGCACGGTCGAGCAGACCGTCGATCTCCTCGCGACACAACGCGCGCAGCGGCGGCGATTTTGCGCTCGGCATGGCCTTGCGGTCGATCTTCGCATGCATGCGCAGCAGGATGTCCCAGCCGCCGAGCTCCGCGCGTCGAAGCCTGAATGCTTCACGCGCAAGCCGCTTGATCAGATTACGCGTGACCGCGCGCGGCGCATACTTCTTGCCGATAACCAGTCCAAGCCGCGCCTCATTGCCTGTCGGCTTGCCGTACAGGACGAAATGCGGGGACCGGCGCCAAGGGCGCAAACGAAAAACGGATGAATATTCATCCGTTTTCAGCAGCCTTGCGGCTTTGGGGAACGCGGCTCGTGCTTGCAACTGACCGATTTCCTGTCCGGAGCCCGTCGCACTGCGCGTCTCCAGGTCATCGCTCGTTTCAGGGCGAGTGCCGGTGGGCGCTGACGCTACCAATAGCGACCTCGGCAACCTGAATCCGGCGACCTTAAACTGCCAGGCGCTTGCGGCCCTTTGCACGGCGAGCGTTGATGACCTTGCGGCCACCCGCGGTCTTCATGCGGACGCGAAAGCCATGGGTACGCTTGCGGCGGGTTACGGAAGGTTGGTAAGTGCGTTTCATGTTGGTCTCACTTGGGTAAAAACGGACCGCGCGGCATGACGAAGCGACATAAAAATTGACGCACCGGCCGGTGGTACAGGAATTCGGGTTTTGCGGAACCCGCTATTTAAACCGTTTTCCTATTGACCGTCAATAGGTTACGGTGTTTGGCGGCCGTTTTCGGGAGAAGTCCACAGGTCAGTTGATTCGCTGACTGAGACGGTCCGTCCCTGTGGATAACTCGCTTCGCGGTTGCATTTGGCGTTAGAATCTCCCCTCAATCCGACGCAACCGCACGTAGTCCCGGTCCGCTGTACCGCCTGCAAATGCAGGCTGGACAAGGCTTCGGGGCACGCTTCGCCCTCGCGTCCCGGCTTCGTTGCCGGGCGGCGTCGCGAGCGGCGAGAGGACTCGCGGATAACCCTAACGACTGCACTCGATGACAGATTTTTGGCAACACTGTTCCGCATTGCTGGAGCGCGAACTTACGCCGCAGCAGTACGTCACGTGGATCAAACCGTTGGCCCTCGTCGATTTCGACGCCGATGCGAGCACGCTGCGCATCGCCGCGCCCAACCGGTTCAAGCTCGACTGGGTGAAAAGCCAGTTTTCGGGCCGTATCGCTGATTTAGCGAGGGATTTCTGGAAGGCCCCCGTCGACATCCAGTTCGTCCTGGACCCCAAGGCCACCGCACGCAAGGCGATGGGCGGTGCGCCCGCGCCTGTGCCGGCGCCATCGTCGCCGGCGCAGCCGCCGCGTGCCCAGGTCGAAGTCTCTTCGTCTGACAGGCCGAATGGCGGTCACGCGAACGCCAGCGCCCATATCAACGCGCTCGCCGCCGAAGCCGCACAGGACGCGCAATCGCGTCAACACAACGACCAATCGGACAACGGCGATCTCGACCTGCCGAGCCTCGACGCCAACGAAGCCGCCGCTGCGCGCCGCACATGGCGGCCGGGCGGAACGGCGTCGTCGAATGGAGAAAACGATTCGGCGTACGAGCGCTCGAAGCTCAACCCCGTGCTCACCTTCGACAATTTCGTGACGGGTAAGGCGAACCAGCTCGCGCGTGCAGCCGCAATCCAAGTCGCCGATAACCCCGGCATCTCGTATAACCCGCTCTTCCTGTATGGCGGCGTGGGCCTGGGCAAGACGCACCTGATTCACGCCATCGGCAATCAGTTGTTGCAGGACAAGGCCGGCGCGCGGATCCGCTACATCCACGCGGAGCAATATGTTTCGGACGTGGTGAAAGCCTATCAGCGCAAGGCTTTCGACGACTTCAAGCGTTATTACCATTCGCTCGACCTTCTGCTGATCGACGATATTCAATTCTTCTCGGGCAAATCGCGCACGCAGGAAGAGTTTTTCTACGCGTTCGAGGCGCTGGTTGCGAACAAGGCGCAGGTGATCATCACCAGCGACACGTATCCGAAGGAGATTTCGGGTATCGATGACCGCCTGATTTCGCGCTTCGATTCCGGCCTGACGGTCGCCATCGAACCGCCGGAACTCGAAATGCGCGTCGCCATCCTGATGCGCAAGGCGCAGTCGGAAGGCGTGAGTTTGTCCGAGGATGTGGCATTTTTTGTTGCAAAACATCTGCGTTCAAACGTGCGCGAACTTGAAGGCGCGCTGCGCAAGATCCTCGCTTTTTCGCGGTTTCATGGACGCGAGATTTCCATCGAATTGACGAAAGAAGCGCTGAAAGACCTGCTGACGGTGCAAAACCGGCAGATTTCGGTGGAAAACATCCAGAAGACGGCGGCGGACTTCTACAACATCAAAGTCGCGGACATGTACTCGAAGAAGCGCCCGGCGAATATCGCGCGGCCGCGTCAGATTGCGATGTACCTGGCGAAGGAACTCACGCAGAAAAGCCTGCCGGAAATTGGCGAATTGTTCGGCGGACGCGATCACACCACTGTGCTCCACGCCGTCCGAAAAATCTCCGCAGAGCGCGGCACGGATGCCCAGTTGAACCACGAATTGCACGTGCTCGAGCAGACGCTCAAAGGCTAGCCGGACGGCCCGGAATTCATACCGGAAAACGCACCTGTTTATTGACGAAATTGCCCCCATTTTCGGGGTGCGGGCAGGTTTTGAGGCACAATATGGGTTTGACCGTCCAGCGGCGCTGGGCGGCGTTTTGGCGTAAGCCTGGAACGTGCGGGTGGAGTGACCGCAGGCACGTGACACGAGACCGTCCCGAAGCAATCCATGCGGTGGCAAGGCTCCCATGAAAGTGGTGGCAAAAACGGCGGACGGCCGACACATCAACGAAGGAACTCTATGCAACTGGTCAAGACCGAACGAGATAATCTCCTAAGGCCGCTGCAAACCGTGAGCGGAATCGTCGAGCGCCGTCATACGTTGCCGATCCTCGCCAATTTGCTGATCACCAAGACTGGCGCCGACGTGTCGTTCCTCTCGACCGATCTCGAACTTCAGATCACCACGCGTGCCGACTTCGGCACCGGCAGCGACCAGGTTGCGACCACCGTCGCCGCGCGCAAGCTCCTCGACATCCTGCGCGCCATGCCGCCGGGAGAAGTGTCGCTGGATCTCACCGACAAGAAGCTGACCGTGCGCTCCGGCAAAAGCCGCTTCGCGCTCCAGACGCTTGCTGCCGACGAGTTCCCGACCGTCAACCAGGCGACAGAATTCGGCGCAAGCCTGTCAGTTCCGCAAAAGACCTTCCGGCAATTGCTCGGCATGGTCCACTTCGCCATGGCGCAGCAGGACATTCGCTATTACCTGAACGGCATGTTGCTGGTGGTCGACGGCGACCAGTTGATGGCGGTTGCAACGGATGGCCACCGGCTTGCGTTTTCATCCATGAAGATTGAAGGCGGCACGTATGCACGCCAGGAAGTGATCATCCCGCGCAAGACCATTCTGGAATTGCAGCGCTTGCTGGAAGACATCGACGACTCGCTCGTGATCGACATTGCCGCGAGCCAGGTCAAGTTCACGTTCGGCCAGGTCGAACTCGTGTCGAAGCTCGTGGAAGGCAAGTTCCCCGACTTCCAGCGCGTGATCCCGAAGTCGCACAAGAACACGTTCCTGATCGGCCGCGAAGAATTGCAGCGTTCGCTGCAGCGCGCCGCGATCTTGACATCGGACAAGTTCAAGGGCGTGCGCTGCCTGATCGAGCCGGGCCAGTTGAAGATCATGTCGACCAACGCCGACCAGGAAGAAGCGCAGGAAGAACTGGAAATCGCGTATCAGGGCGACAGCGTGGACATTGGTTTCAACGTCACGTACCTGCTCGACGTGCTCGCGAACCTGAAGATCGACATGCTGCAAGTGAGCCTTGGCGACGCAAGCTCGAGCGCCCTGATCACGATTCCCGAGAATGACGAATTCAAATATGTGGTGATGCCGATGCGCATCTGACGCGGCCAAAACTAAAAACTTTCCAAGGGGCGCACTGCCCCTTTGGCATTTTTAAGGTGTTTCGAAAAGTCTCGTGCAGCGACCGCGCAGCATCCCCCGCAGTGACCGCCCAGCGACCCAGTACTGACCCAGTAGCGACCCTGTAGTGACGCAGAACCGGAAAAAAACCCATGACTGAAAACCCAATTTCGCAACCCGACAACGCTTATGGCGCATCCTCCATTCAGATCCTCGAAGGTCTGGAGGCGGTCCGCAAGAGGCCGGGTATGTATATCGGCGATACGTCTGATGGCACGGGTTTGCATCACCTCGTTTTCGAAGTGCTGGACAACTCGATCGACGAAGCGCTCGCCGGACATTGCAACGATATCCACGTCACCATTCACGCGGACAACTCCATCTCCGTGACCGACAACGGCCGCGGCGTCCCGACCGGCCTGAAGCTCGACGACAAGCACGATCCACGGCGCAGCGCCGCTGAAATCGTGATGACCGAGCTGCACGCAGGCGGCAAGTTCGACCAGAACAGCTACAAGGTATCGGGCGGCTTGCACGGTGTGGGCGTGTCCTGCGTGAACGGCCTGTCCGAATGGCTGCGCCTGACCGTGCGCCGCGACGGCAAGAAGCACTTCATGGAGTTTCGCCAAGGCGTGGTGCAGAACCGCGAACTCGTGACCGAAGACGGCGTTACGTACTCACCTATGCCCGTAGTCGGCGACACCGAAAACCGCGGCACGGAAGTGCATTTCATGCCCGACGTCACCATCTTCGGCAACGTCGAATTCCACTACGACATCCTTGCGAAGCGCATGCGCGAATTGTCGTTCCTGAATAACGGCGTGCGGATTCGCCTGACCGATCAGCGCAGCGGCAAGGAAGACGATTTCGCGTTTGTCGGCGGTGTGAAGGGCTTTGTTGACTACATCAACAAGACCAAGCAAGTGCTGCATCCGACCGTGTTCCACGCGACCGGCGAGAAAGACAACGTCACGGTCGAAGTGGCCATGCAGTGGAACGACAGCTACAACGAAAGCGTGCTGTGCTTCACGAACAACATTCCACAACGCGACGGCGGCACTCACCTGACCGGCTTGCGCGCCGCGATGACGCGCGTGCTGAACAAGTACATCACGGATCACGATATCGCGAAGAAAGCGAAGATCGAGACGAGCGGCGACGACATGCGGGAAGGTTTGTCGTGCGTGCTGTCGGTGAAAGTGCCTGAGCCGAAATTCAGCTCGCAGACGAAGGACAAGCTGGTTTCGTCGGAAGTGCGCGCGCCGGTTGAAGAGGTCGTTGCCAAGGCGCTCGAGGAGTTTCTGCAGGAAACGCCGAACGACGCAAAGATCATCACGAACAAGATTATCGATGCAGCCCGTGCTCGCGATGCCGCCCGCAAGGCGCGTGAAATGACGCGTCGTAAAGGCGTGCTCGACGGCGTTGGTTTGCCAGGCAAGCTGGCCGATTGCCAGGAGAAAGATCCGGCGAAGTCGGAAATCTACATTGTCGAGGGAGACTCGGCAGGCGGATCGGCGAAGCAAGGGCGGGACCGGAAATTCCAGGCCATTCTGCCGCTGCGTGGGAAGGTGTTGAACGTGGAGCGGGCGCGTTTCGACAAGTTGATTTCGTCGGAGCAGATCGTGACGCTGGTGACCGCGCTTGGAACCGGGCTCGGCAAGGACGATTACAACCTCGAGAAGCTGCGCTATCACCGCATCATCATCATGACCGACGCGGACGTGGACGGTGCGCACATCCGGACGCTGTTGCTGACGTTCTTCTACCGGCAGATGCCGGAGATCGTCGAGCGCGGGTTTATCTATATCGCGCAGCCGCCGCTTTACAAGATCAAGGCCGGCAAGGACGAGCGCTATCTGAAAGATACGCACGAGCTGAACCAGCATATGTTGAAGCTGGCGCTGCAGGGCTCGGAGCTGATTCCGAGCGAAGGCGCGACGCCGATTACCGGCGACGCGCTGGGCGAACTCGCGCGTGCTTATCTGCTCGCGCAGGCGGTGGTGGATCGCGTAAGCCGGTTCTACGACGTGAACGCGCTCGAAGCGGTGATGGATGGCATCGTGCTGGATCTATCGACGCAGGAATCGACGGTTGCTTCCGCGGCAGCTTTGCAGGACGCATTACGTGCCGATCCGCTGAAGCCGGAAGTGACGGTCGAGCCGGCGTATGACGCGGTGCGCGAGATCCGGTCACTGCATATCAATCGCCGGCATCACGGGAACGTGAAGGTATCGGTGATCGATGAAGACTTCCAGTTGACCGCCGACTACAAGCAATTGCAGACGACGGCGAACACGTTCAAGGGTTTGATCGGCGCGGGCGCGTTGATCAAGCGTGGCGAGCGCTCGATGGCCGTTACCGACTTCAAGAGCGCGATGAAATGGCTGATCGCCGATGCGGAACGCAACGTGACCAAGCAGCGGTACAAGGGCCTGGGTGAGATGAACCCGTCGCAGTTGTGGGAAACGACGATGGACCCGACTGTGCGGCGTTTGTTGCGCGTTCAGATCGAAGATGCGATCGCGGCCGATGGCATCTTCACCACGCTGATGGGCGACGACGTTGAACCGCGCCGCGCGTTTATTGAATCGAATGCGTTGAGGGCGGGGAATATTGACGTTTGAGGTTCTGACCAACCTTCACGTTGTTGGAAAAGCCAGTCACGTTTTTTGTGACTGGCTTTTTTGTTTGTGCGCCCACTGAGCAGACACAGAGTTCGGCGAGTGATCTCGTTTTCTTCACTCAAAAGTAAAAAAATTTGCCGATCGATATGGATTCCGAATTTATTGTTGCAAACATCTATCTCGAAAATCAGAATGCCTATTCGTAGCGATGGTTGTCGCTAGATCACAATGGGACATTAAAAAGTGGATTTTATCGACGAAGTCAGGGCGCTCGCATCTCGTGTGGCAACGACCAAAGATTTGCTGCAAACGGAGGAGGCCACAAAGAATGCGATGGTGATGCCGTTTATTCAGCTGTTGGGATACAACGTTTTCGATCCATTGGAAGTGACGCCTGAGCTTATCGCCGACGTTGGAACCAAGAAAGGAGAGAAGGTCGACTACGCCATATTGAAAGATGGCCAACCCATCATGCTGTTCGAATGCAAAAAGAGTGGCGGCGATCTGCACATCAATCACGCGAGTCAACTGTTTCGATATTTCCATTCGACTGAAGCGCGGTTTGGCGTCTTGACCAACGGCATCGTGTACAAGTTCTTCACCGACCTCGAAAAGCCGAACATGATGGACGATAAGCCGTTTTTCGAATTCAACATGCTTGAATTTCGGGATCAGGATGTCGATGAACTCAAAAAATTCGCGAAGACCGTATTCGACCTCGAAACCATCCTCACAACAGCAAACCAGCTCAAGTACACGCGCGCGATTCAGAACACATTAGGCAACTGGATGAATGATCCGCCCGAAGAGTTTGTTCGGTTGGCATCAGCAGAGTTTCTGGTCGGTAAGCACTTTAAAAACGCAGTCAAGGACCTCTTCACAGAGGTAACCAAACAGGCGTTCAAGCAGCTGGTGCGCGACAAGATCAATGAACGGCTCAAAGGCGCAATGACCCCCGAGTTGTCGGTTGCTCCAGCGTTGCAGGCGCACATTTCCGACGCCCAGATCGAACAAGATGAAACCTATTCAGCTTCTGATCTTGAACTTGAGGCATTCCAGATTGTGCGGGCGATTCTGCGGCCAATATCAAAGCCGGCGCGAATTTTCATTAGGCCGTCCGCGAGTTACTGCGCAATACTTTTCGACGACAACAATCGCAAGCCTGTTTGCAGGCTGAGATTCAATAATGAAAATCGTCTCGTTGTGGGACTGTTTAATGAAAACAAGGAAGAAGACAAAATATTGATCTCGGATCTCGATCAACTTTTTGACTTTGGGGACCGTCTCAAGGCGTGTGTTGCTTCGTACTTGAAATTGGCGCCATCCAAAGAAGCAATTGATGAAGCTTCGAGTGTTTGAACAGGATGCTCATTTCCCGGGTTGGGGATAGATGGATCTCTGACCCGGCTTTTGGATCGTCTCACAACTCATCCAGCCTCCCCCGAAGCTCTCCAGCCCTTTCTTCAAGCCCGGCCTTCGCGTCCCCATCCATCCTGTCCAGCTGCTTATAAACCATAGCCAGCCTTGGATTCCCTTTCAACCGCCCGGCATTGCGCTCAAAGAAATCCCAATACAGTGCGTTAAACGGACAAGCCGTTTCCCCCAAACGTGCTTTCCGGTCGTAATGACATCCTTTACAGTAATCGCTCATCCTGTCGATATAAGCCGCGCTCGATGCATACGGTTTCGTCGCCAATCCACCGCCATCGGCGAATTGGCTCATCCCGAGCACATTCGGCATCTCGACCCATTCGTATGCATCCACGTACACGCCCAGATACCACTCGTGCACCTCAGCAGGATTTACCCCTGCGATGAGCGCAAAGTTGCCGATCACCATCAGCCGTTGAATGTGATGCGCGTGCGCATTCTCGAGCGATTGCCCGATCGAATGCTTCAGGCATCGCATCTTCGTCTCGCCATTCCAAAACCAAATCGGCAACGGAAGCGTATTGCCGAACACATTCGATTCACGGTAATCCGGCATCCGGGCCCAATACACGCCACGCATAAACTCGCGCCAACCGATAATCTGGCGGATAAATCCTTCAACCGCCGGAAGCGATGCGCGTCCATCGCGATACGCACGCTCGGCCCGAGTGACCACCTCGCGTGGATTCAACATCTTCACATTGAGCGAGAACGACAGCAGCGAGTGAAATAGACGCGGCGCCTGTGTGTTCATCGCGTCCTGATAGTCGCCGAAATCGGGAAGCGCATATTCGATAAACGAATCGAGTTGCATCAACGCTTCGTCGCGATTCAACGGCCACGGCAAATGATCTTCACAAGGCGTTCCAAAACTCTTCACGCCGGCATCCGCAATGGTCTTCCACAGCGCCGAATGATCATGCGCGATGCGTGGATCATGAGGCTGAGAAGGTTTCCCGTGCCACGACTTTCGATTGTCGTGATCGAAATTCCATCGGCCGCCGGAGGGTGTTTCATCTGCGTTCATCAGGACATGATGCTTCACCCGCATCCGCCGATAAAAATTCTCCATCAGCCATTGCTTCTTATCGGCGAAATATTCGGCGGCTTCTTCACGGCGTGTATAGAAATGTTCTGTGTCTCTCATCCAGCATGGAATGTCCAATTGCTCCGCGTATTGAGCCAGTTGCCGGTCGAGCCGCCATTCATCCGGCGCCAGACATTCGAATGTGGTCACCTTGTATTGCGCGATCATCGAATCCAGATTGGCGGGCACGCTGTGCCGATTATTTGAATCGTCGATTGCGAGGTAATGCACGCGATGCCCAGCCGTTTTCAACTGATGCGCGAAGTCGCGCATCGCGGCGAATATCGCGAGGATCTTTTGTGCGTGATGCAGCACGTAATCCGTTTCCTGACGTACTTCCATGAGCACGTAGATGACATCGGTGTCGACCTCCGAAAACCAGCTATGTAGCGGGTTCAGTTGGTCACCGAGAATCAGTCGAAGCGTCGTCATGCTTTATATCCCCGATGCTAGGTTACGCAACGTGAAATTGTGAAAATCGGTCTGTATCGTCGGCAAGGTGCGTTGGCGCGTTTAAAGTTGCCGGTTACCTGACGCCTCGGCACTGCTTGTCGAGAGTGCACGAACAATGCCCGATTGCCGGACAGCTTAGAAAACCCATGAACCGATCCAACGTACGTCACGTAAGACAAGCAGGCGGCATGCGCGCGCCAAGCGCAGCCAATCAAGCACGCCTTGGCCAAATCGCCGAGGCATTTCGCGCGGCATATGCTGCTGGCGATTTTGGAAGCGGCGCGACTCTTGCGGCCGAGGCGCTCCGCCTCACCCCGGGAAACATGACGATCCTGCCGGACTATGCGTTGTGCCTGATGCGGATCAACGCGTTCGACCAGGCGTACAAGGTGTACAAGAGCATCCACGACGCGCCGGCCAGCCAGCGCAAGCTTGCCGCGCCAACCTGGCTGGATGGCCTGGTGGAAGTATGCGGCTGGCTGGGAAAGACCGACGAGATGCGCGAGTACGGCTTGCGCTCGCTGCGCGCTTCCGATGTCCAATGCGGCGCAAATCCCAGCGAACCGATTCCCGAGCATGCGCCGCCCGCATTCAACGCGGCGAACCCGGCTGAAAACGTCATCGCGTATTCGTTGTTCGGCGCAAATCCGCGATATTGCGAACCGGCGGTCCTGAACGCCGAACTGACGCGAGACCTGTTCAAAGGCTGGACGTGCCGCGTGTATCTGGACGCAAGCGTCCCCGCGCACGTGCAACAACGGCTGAAAGATGCGGGCGCGGACGTCGTATTCATGAGTGCGGATTCGGGCGTGCATCCGCTGATGTGGCGCTTTCTTGTCATCGACGATCCAACCGTCAAGCGTTTCCTGCTTCGCGATGCCGACGCGTTGCTTTCCGAGCGCGAAGCGGCCGCCGTGCAGGAATGGGTTGAAAGCCCGTATTATTTTCACGTCATTCGCGATTACTTCACGCATACCGAATTGATCCTCGCCGGACTCTGGGGCGGATGTTCGGGCGTACTGAAAAACGCGGTTCAATCGATGCAACGATTCGCTGCAACCAATGCTAATAGCGGCCGGTTTATCGACCAGCATTATTTACGCACCAACGTATGGCCAACGCTGCGTAAAAGCGTCCTCACCCACGACGATATTTTCGGTTTCCACGACGCCAAACCGTTCCCGCCGCACGCGGCGAATCGATGGAAAATCGAGAAGTTTCACGTCGGCAGCAATACGAGTTATCAGGCAATTGGCGGCGCGAGCGGGCTTGCCGATGGCGCCACGCAGAAACTCATTTTCCATTCCGCCGATGGCAAGCCCGTGTTCGACTACGACACGGTCGTGAAGAACGGCGAATGGCGTCTGGATGTACCGTTCTTCATTGTTGAAAAGCTTGCGGCAAACGAACTCGCGGTGAATATCGTGAAGTCTTAAGCGCCCACGACTTCGACTGTCGAAAAACCGATTCCCACGCTTTTCGCCACTTTGATCTGCAGTGGAATGCGCTCCTTGAGCGCTTCCACATGACTGATTACGCCAATCATTTTGCCGCTCGCATTCAGTGAATCGAGCGCATTGAGCGCAATCTCCAGCGTTTCGCCATCGAGCGTGCCGAATCCTTCATCGAGAAATAATGAATCGATGGATGTCTTGAAACTCACCAGATCCGATAAAGCCAGCGCGAGCGCGAGACTCACCAGGAAGCTTTCGCCGCCCGATAACGTGCGTGTATCGCGGGCAATATCGCCTTGCCACATATCGAGTACTTCCATCTCGAGTTCGCCGGCAAGCTTCCGATTCAGCTGATAACGCCCGTGCAATTGCATGAGCTGCCGGTTCGCGAGATAGATCAGATGATCGAGCGTGAGACCTTGAGCGAACTTCCGATACTTCGCGCCATCGGCCGAACCGATCAAACTGCTCAGGCGCTGCCACAAGTCGTATTGCGTGCGTTGTGTATCGATTTGCTGATAGAGCGCCTGCTTTTCGATGCGCAGTTTGTCATCGCTTTGGAGCGTCGCGCGAAGACCGCCTTGTTGTTCACTTAGCGTTTTCAAGGCTGCGGCCAGATCATCCAATGCACGTTGCAATGCTTCGGCGTCTTGATCCGTCTTTGGCTCTTTCAGCAATTTGGCGCGCCGGGTTTCCGCGGTCGTGCGCAGGGTTTGGACTCGCGTAGATAGTTGCTCGAGTTCGCGCTTCTGGATCTGTAACTGGTCGCGTTCATCGTGGGGTAACAGTGCGGACAGGAACAATTGTTCATCGGCGAAGACGCTGTTGGTCAATGCATTCATCCACGCAGCCGATGTTTTTTCCGCGTGCGCTTTCTCTTCGCTCAAGCGCGTTGTCAGCGCGCGCTCGGTGCCGGCGAGTGAGTTGGTTTTATCGCGCGCGGTGTCGTAGCGTTGTTTCGCCGATGTGAAAGCCGCGTCCGGATTGTCGATCGCAGGGATCGCTTCAACCTCAAGCCCGGCGAAATCCTTCTCGCAAGCGGTCCAGCGCGCGGCCCAATCATCAGCTTCAATCGATGCCGTTTCGAGCGCGTGTTTCGCGCGGTCGGATTGCTGGTTCAACGCGCTGACGCGCTCCGTTGCTTTCTGCCAAGCCTTCCATTCGCCGGTGCGTTCAGCCAGCCACGACTGCCATTGCGTCCAGGTTTCAGGGCATGAATATCCGACGGAAACCACCGATTCATTCAGCGTTTGTTCCCGCTTCAGCAACGCGTTTTGCAGGACCTGAACGTGCTCGGAGATTTCCTTGAAGGATTTTTCATCCGCGTTCTGCTGCTGTTCGCTCAACTTCAGCGCGGCTTGTTTTTCAAGCGCAAGCCGCTCCGCCGCATTCGCGGCGTTCGCGTGCTGTTGAATCACCGTCTTTTGCTGATCCACCGCCGCAAGCGTGTCCTGCGTCAACTTCAACTTGGCCGCATGTTGCTGCACCAGCGCATCAAGCGCATCGCGATCGACGGCTTCGAGTTCAAGTTGCGCGCATATCGTTCGCCAACTATCGGCGTGGCGCGTTTCATCTTCGAGCCATGTATCGATACGCTTTTTCAGCGCGCTGATATCCGCATTCGATTCAGCAATTGCCACGTTCGCGGCATGAAGCTCCTTGCTTTTGTCACGCAACGCGAGCTCTTTGTCCTTCAACGCATGCTCGGTTGATGACACGTCCAGCGCCTGATACGCGCCAATGGAAGGATGCTCCGTCGAGCCGCACAACGGACACGCTTCGCCGGGCTGCAACGCTGCACGATGCCCGGCGAGGTCGAGAATGCGCCGTTCCTGGTCGAGCAGTTTACGTTTGTCGCTGACGTGTTCGGTCAGCGTTTCGATGTCTTTCACAAGACGCTCATGCTGTTCGGCAAGCAAAGCGCCCAATGCATTTCGCTTCGCGAGGGCTTCAACATCGTGCGCGTTTTGCCGGGCTCCGCGAGCGATCGTTTCACCGATATCAACCAGTTTTACGAATAGATGATGCTGGTCCTGAAGCCGCTGGCATCGTGTCTTCACATCTGCTTCATTCTCTCCGTCAAGCGTGATCGAAAGCTTCTCGATCTGCTCGCGTTCGGTTTTCCGTGCGTGTTCGGTTGCGGCCAATGCGGTGGTCACCGCGAGACGCTGAGCGCCGATATCGAGCGATCGCTTGTCCATCAGCGCGCGCAAATTCGAAAGCTTTTTGCCCGTCGCGTCGATGTCATTCAGCGTCTGCTGACGCGCATCGAATTGATGCTGCCAAAGCACGATCTGCTCGCCGAGTCTGCTGCGATGCGGATGTTCATCGAGTGCGGATTGGACCGTTTTGATATCCGCCAAGAGCGTGTTCAGCGCTTGTTGACGAAGCTCTGCAACGCGCGCGCCCATCACGGACGCGAGGCGCAAGCTACGGGCGGCATCGAGTGACGCGGCTTGCTTTTCGTCCCGGGCAATCGCCGATTGACGCGATGTTTCCGCGTGTCGTTCACGCGCTGAAAGCATTGCGTTGTGATCGGCACGAAGCTTTTCGGCAGGCTCGCTTGCGGCGAGACGATCGAGTGAAGGCTTGGCGGCGGCGATCTTCGCGTCGGCCTGTTGCTGGTCGAGCAACGCCTGTTCAACCTGTTTTTCCGCGTCCGATAACGCCACTCGCCACGCGTGCATCGCGCGAGTGGATTCCGCTTGTTTGTTCAGCGTGACTTCCTGCGCCGCGAGCGCGATGCATTCCTGCAACTTGGCGTTACGCTCCTCTTCCGACAACAACTGGACGCCATCGGCGCGGGCCAAAAGCGTATCGAGTGCGAGCTTTTCATCGCGCGTGCGCTCGAAGACGTTTTGCGAGATCGTGCCGTAGATATCCGTGCCGGTCAGTTCTTCGAGCAACTCGGCGCGCTCGTTGGCCTTCGCTTCCAGGAACGCAGCGAAACCGCCCTGGGCGAGCATCATCGATTTGGTGAAGCGGCCGAAATCCAGCCCCGTGATCTCTTCGACCTTGCGCAATTTATCCGCGATGCGCTCAGTCAAAATCGTTCCGTCGAGCCGAGCAAGTTCGACTTTTGGCGCTTGCAGGTTGCCGTCGGTTTTATCGCGTGCGCGACGCTGGCTCCAGAACGCGCGATACCCTTCGCCCTTCACCTCGAACTCGACTTCCGCGAGACATTCGAACGTGTGGCGCGTCATCAGCTCGTTCGTACCTTGCGAAACCGTGTCCATGCGCGGCGTGCGGTGATAGAGCGCGAGACAGATGGCATCCAGCAAAGTGGTCTTGCCCGCGCCGGTCGGGCCGGTGATCGCGAACAGGCCGTTATCGCGAAACGGCGGCTGGCTGAAGTCGATCTTCCATTCGCCCTTCAGCGAGTTCAGATTGCGCAAACGCAACGACAGGATCTTCATGCGTCTGCCTCGCCAATCCGAGCGACGACTTCGCGATACATCGTTAGAAGTTGCGCACGGGTGTCTTCATCGATTGTTTCCGATTGCAGGCGGCGCGCGAAGACATCGTCGGGCGTGAGTTCGTTCAAGGTTTCCTTCGCCTGGGATTGCAGCGCGCTGGATGCCGACGAGCGCTCGCGACGTACACGCAACACTTCCACAGGCATGTTTTCGATCATCTTCTGGATGCGCGTTTGCAAATCGCTGAGATAGTCATCGGCGGACACGACGATTTCGAGCCATATCGTTTCGCCTTCGGACGCCTGGGACGCGACCGCTGAAACCGCCGCCTCAAGCTCTTTCAACGATCCTTTGACTGACAAAAGCTGCTGAAAGCACGGAACGTGAAGCGCGGCGACGCTTTTGAGTCCTTCGCTGGAAACATCCACAAGCAACATCTCTTTCTGCTGCCGCGCTTCATCGAAGCTCAATGCAATCGGCGATCCGCTATAACGAATGTGCTCGAACCCGCCAACCTTTTGCGGCCGATGAATATGCCCCAGCGCAATGTAATCGGCGGCGGGAAACGCGGCGGTCGGAAACGCTTCGAGTGCGCCGACATAAATCTCACGCACCGATTCGCTCGCGCTCGCGCCGACAGTCGTCAAATGCCCGGTCGCGATAATCGGTAAATGTGCGCCGAGTTCCACGCGCTTTTGTTCGGCCAACGCGAACAGCGCCTGATAATGGGCATGAATCGCGTCTTGCAGCGACTGCTGTTTCTCGCGCGCGCTTTGTCCCGCGATGCTCTGCAGGACATCGCGAGGACGGATGAACGGGATCGCGCAGACAATCGCGCCGGGATCGCCATTGCGCGTAAGGAGCACGCGGACCTGTTCATTCGGGTCGTCCTGCACGGACGGAATCACAACGGTGTTCAACGCCGTCAGCAAGTTGCGCGATTCCTCGAGCACGGCGACGGAATCATGATTGCCCGCGAGCAATGTCAAGCCGACGCCTGCGTCGCGCAACGCGAGGATCAGCGAGTAATACAGCTCACGGGCGTAGCTTGGCGGCGCGCCGGTATCGAAGATATCGCCTGCTATCAGCACCGAATCCACCGCATGCAGCTGCGTCTGCTCGATCAGCCACGCAATCAGCTTCTGGTGTTCGGCTTGTCGTGAATGCCCGAGAAAATACTGGCCGAGGTGCCAGTCCGAGGTGTGCAGGATTCGCATCGATGGCGTGGTTTTGGGCTTTGTTTTAGTGAATGTCAGTTTAACGGATCGATTCGCACGGGTAAGCGAAGCGCCGTTAAAACGCCGTAAACCGAGGCAATCGCACCGTGTACGCGTACACTTCGCCTTCTATTGCGCGAAAACAGCGCGCGTTGGCCACGCTGACGCCCTTTTCAGGCCGCAACCCCATCCATTACGCTCAATTCAATCATGTTTATCTGCCGAAATCAGCCGTGCGGCGCCGAATGGCAACTCGCCGACGTGCTTATCAAGAACGAAGGCCAGGGCCTGATGTTCCGCTGCCCCATGTGCGGCGCGCGCAACAAGGTGCTTCGCCACGATGCGCCCGACGGCACCATCACGTACGAGCAGGACAATTCGGTCCCGCCGAAACCTGCCGCGAAGTAACCAGACACGCTCATGACCACGCCAACTTCATTCAGCGCCTTGCCGCTGTCGCCGGCAATGCTGGCGAACCTCGAGCAACTCGGTTATTTCACGATGACCCCGATCCAGGCCGCAAGCCTGCCGCTCGCGCTCGCGGGCCACGATCTGATCGCGCAGGCCAAGACGGGTAGCGGCAAGACCGCCGCGTTCGCGTTGCCCTTGCTCGCGAAAATCGACCCGAAGCTTTTCTCCGTGCAGGCGCTCGTGCTGTGCCCGACGCGCGAACTCGCCGATCAGGTCACGCAGGAAATTCGCCGGATCGCGCGCGCGGAGGACAACATCAAGATCCTGACGCTGTGCGGCGGCTCGCCAATGCGCCCGCAGATCGCGAGTCTCGAACACGGTTGCCATATCGCCGTGGGCACGCCGGGACGCCTCATGGATCACCTGGAGCGCGGCACGCTGGAACTGAGCGCGCTGAAAACGCTCGTGCTCGATGAAGCCGACCGCATGCTCGACATGGGTTTCTTCGATGACATCGTCGCGGTCGCCAAGCAATGTCCGAAGGATCGCCAGACCTTGCTTTTCTCCGCGACATATCCGGAAGGCATCGCAAAGCTGAGCCAGCAATTCCTGCGCAAACCGCAGGAAGTCAAACTCACCGAACAGCACACGAATTCGAAGATCAAACAACGTTTCTACGAAGTCGACGACAACGAACGTCTGCACGCCGTCGGCCTGTTGCTCGATCACTATCAGCCGGTGAGCACGCTTGCGTTCTGCAACACGAAGCAGCAATGCCGCGATCTCCTCGATGTGCTCGTCGCCCAGGGTTTTCATGCTTTGGCGCTGCATGGTGAACTCGAACAACGCGAGCGCGATCAGGTCCTTGTGCAGTTCGCCAATCGAAGCTGTTCGGTTCTGGTCGCAACCGATGTCGCCGCCCGCGGGCTCGACATCACGCAACTTGAAGCCGTGATCAACGTCGACGTTACGCAAGATCCCGAGATCCACGTTCATCGGATTGGACGTACGGGCCGCGCGGATCAGGAAGGCTGGGCGCTGAGCCTCGCGAGCATGAATGAAATGGCGCGCGTGAGTTCGATCGAACAGGCACAGAAAAAGGAAGTGGAGTGGCACAAGCTGAGCGAACTGACGCCGGCGACGCCCGGACATCTTCAGCCGCCCATGGCCACGCTGCAAATTCTTGGCGGACGCAAGGAGAAGATCCGTCCCGGCGATGTCCTCGGCGCGCTCACCGGCGACGCCGGTTTCGAAGGCTCGCAGATCGGCAAGATCAACGTGACGGACATGGTCACGTACGTGGCGGTATCGCGGGATATTGCGGACAAGGCGGTGAGCCGGTTGTCTTCGGGCAAGGTGAAGGGAAAGAAGGTCAAGGTCCGGCGCATTTAAAGCGCGCATAAAGCTTCGGGTCTGTAATTTGCGCCATTGTTGATCCCGTGAAACCGGTCAGGGCGGATATGCGTATGAATGCATGTCCGCCTCAACACTTTGGTGCGCCCATGTCCCGTCCTCTCCGAGTTGTTCTTGTTTTGTCCGCGGTGGCGCTCGTACTCAGCGCGTGCATTTCCTCACCGAAAAATCCCAACCCGCGCGCTCAAGGCGAACTAAAACTCGCGCCGACAGTTGATCTGCCGCGTTATATGGGTCGCTGGTATATCGTCGCGAACATTCCGTATTTTGCCGAGAAGGATTTTGTTGGCAGCTACGCCGAATGGAAGTTGCGCGATGACGGCAAAATCGACGACTCGTATTACGCGCACAAGAACACGTTCGATAGTCCGTTGAAGCATTATCAATTTACGGACTCGGTCGTCCCCGGCACCAATAACGCCGAATGGAGCGTGCGAATATTCTGGCCGATTTACGCGAGCCAGAAGACGCTATACGTGGATGACGATTACCAGTACACGCTCATCGGATATACGGATCGCAAACTCGGCTGGATCTTCGCGCGCTCTCCGAATATCAGCGATGCGAAATATCGAGAGCTGCTTGGCCGCCTTGAAGAGATGGGTTACGACACCTCGCGATTCCGCCGCGTGCCGCAAACACCGGATCAGATCGGCAAGCCGGGCTTCCATTCCCCGGGCCAAAAGGAATGATCGCGCCTGTGCGAAACGCTTAACTTCAATTTGGACAACAAGGGATAGGACTAATCCGATAGCTGGCCGGTAAGGCGCTGTTTAGCATGAACAGGTTATCCACTTCGCTGAATACGCCTGCCATGAATCAAGTCGCCGAACCGTTTGCCGCAGCATTCAGTCATCATCAGGCTGGTCATATGGCCGAGGCCGAAAGCGGCTATCGAGCGGTTCTGCAGGAGCGCCCGGATCACGTTGACGCACTGCATTACCTCGGTGTCCTGCTGCATCAACGCGGTGAGAACGAAGACGCGGCGAAGTTGCTGGATCGCGCGCTTGGCCTCGCGCTCGATGCATCGGCATGCTGGAGCAATCGTGGACTCGTGGCAGCGGCGCTCGGCGATCTTCCTTACGCGGTGGCGTGCTATGAGCGCGCGCTCGCCCTCGATCCAGGTTTCGCCAACGCACGCAGTAACCTTGGCGTCGCGCTACAGAAGCAAGGCCGCTTCGACGAATCCATAGAGCAGCACCAAACGCTGCTCGCCCAAGACCCCAATTTCTTCGATGCCCGCCTGAACCTCGGCGCCACGTTCGCCGCAGCGAAGCGCTATGACGAAGCGCTGGCGACTTATCGTGAGGCGCTTCGCCTCAACCCCAACAGCTTTGACGCACATTTCGGCGAAGGCAACGCGCTGCGTCAACTCAAACGTTTCGACGAGTCTGTCGCGAGCTTGCGTCGTGCGCTGGCGTTGTGGCCGGATCATTTCGAGGCGCGCGTCAACCTCGGCACGACGCTCGGGCTCCACGGGCGGTTTGTGGAGGCGGAAGCCGCGTATCGGTTTGCACTGACTTTACGCGATGACCCGCAGATTCACGTCTGCGTGGGCGCGTCGCTCGGCTCGCAAGGCCGGTTCGAGGAGGAGGAACCGCACTATCTGCGCGCGCTCGAAATCGACCCGGATCACGCCGATGCACAGCACAACCTCGCGCTGCTTCAACTCAGGCGCGGTAATTTCAAGGAAGGCTGGGCGCTTCACGAAGTCCGCTGGTGCTCAAGCAAATACACGCCGATGCATATCCCCGGCGTCCCCGAATGGCGCGGCGAACCGCTGCAAGGCAAGACGCTGCTGGTCGCGGGCGAACAGGGTCACGGCGACATGATCCAGTTCGCGCGTTACGTGAGCGTGCTTGAACAAATGGGCGCTACCGTCGATATGTGGGTGCCGCAGAATATCGTTGAACTGGTGCAGAGCGTGCGCGGCATTCGCCGGGCGCTCAATCGTGGTTCGACACATGAATACGACTATTGGACGCCGTCGATGAGCGTGCCGCATCGCGTCGGGCATCTCGTTATGGGCGCGCTCGCCGACATTCCATACCTGAGCCTGAGCGCGGAACGCATTGGCATGGGACCGACGCGCGTGGACATACTGGCCACCGGCCGCAAAAAGGTTGGCATCGTGTGGGCAGGCAGTCCGACCTTCGGCAACGATCAGTTCCGTTCCATGCCGTTTTCCGCGTTCTCGCCGTTGGCGGACGTGAAAAACGTCGCGTGGTTTTCGCTGCAAAAAGGCCCGGCACGCGATCAGCTTTCGAGCGGGGCTTGCGCGCTCAAACCCTACGACCTGACGGACACCCTCATCGATTTCGCCGATACCGCCGCGTTCATCAATCAACTTGATCTGGTGATCACCGTCGATACCTCTGTCGCGCATGTGGCGGGGGCGCTCGGCAAGCCCGTGTGGGTGTTCCTGCCGAAAAACAACGACTGGCGCTGGATGGCCAATCGTGATGACAGCGTGTGGTATCCCAGCGCGCGTCTATTCAAGCAGACCACGCTCGGCGACTGGACCGAACCGGTGGCGAAGGCAAAGGCCGCGCTGATGGCTGAGTAAACGCTATTTGGTCGCGGGTTGCATCGGCTCGGCAGGCTTGTCGCGGGTGATGAGGCGCAAGCCGCTCGCAATACTCGCCACGCCTGCGAACCCCGCGCCAAGCGCGAGCGCCAGCGCCGGACCGTGATGTCCCGCGATCCCGAAGCTCAACGCAACCAGCGCCGCGCCAGTCGCCTGGCCCACCAGCCGCGCTGTTGCGACTACGCCGCTTGCTCCGCCGCTCCGCTCGCGCGGCGCGCTCGCCATCAGCGCCTTCAGGTTCGGCGACTGGAAGAACCCAAAACCCGCGCCGCAGACGGCCATACGGATGCAGATATCGAGTGCATGCGGATGCGCCGGCAACAACGCCAGCGACGCCATCCCCGCACACATCACCGCCAGGCCCACGCCGCCAAGCAAACCAGGCGGATGCCGATCCGACAAACGCCCCGCCACCGGCGCGAGCAGCGCCACCATCACGGACCATGGCGTCATCAGGAAACCGGTTTCAACCTGGCTGCGACCGAGCACGCTTTCGAAATAAAACGGCAGCGACACGAACGCCAGCCCTTGCGCGGCGAACGAACAGACAGCGGTTGCCGTCGATAAAGCGAACATCGGCCGCTTGAAGAGATCGACGGGAAGCATCGGTGCCGGATGACCGCGTTCGCGACGCAGCATCAGGCCGCCCGCAACCAGGGTCACGCAGAGCGCTGTCAGCACGACATGCGCGGGCGCGCGCTGCGCCGCCTCGCCGAGTGCAAACACCAGCGCGGCGAAGGTGACCACGTTCAAACCCGCCGCCACGCGGTCAAACCCGTGCGTGCTGCGCGCCGTTTCCGGCAACGCGGACCAGCCGATAAACAGCGCCGTCAAGCCAATCGGCACATTTACCGCGAACAGCCAAGGCCACGTGCCAAGCGAAAGTACGATGGACGCGACCGTCGGACCGACCGCGAACGATATCCCCACAATCAGCGCATTGAGCCCAAGCCCGCGCCCAAGCCGGTGATGGGGATAAATCGCGCTGATCAGCGCCGTATTCACGCTCATGACCGCGCTCGCGCCAATCCCTTGCAGCAGCCGCGCGGCGGTGAGCGTAGGAAGCGACCACGACAGCGCGCAAGTCAGCGACGCCACCAGGAACAGGATCAACCCGCCAAGATAAATTTTCCGATGCCCGACAATCCCGCCGAGCGCCGCGAACGGCAGGAGCGTGGCGACCATCGCAAGCTGATACGCGTTGATGATCCAGACAGACGCGGCCGGCGCGGCATGAAGATCGTGGGCGATTGCGGGAAGCGCCGTGTTGGCGATGGCGGTATCGAGCGTGGCGAGGGAAACGGCCAGCAACATGGCCGCCATGCCGCGCTTCTGCAGCGCGGTCATCGGGGCGTCGGGGAGAAGCGCGAGTGGATCTGACACGGTTTTGAAATAGGAACGAGATCGGGCGTAGACCGACACAATACGGGATCGCGGCAAACCTCGCCGAGCCACCCCGTATAAGCTTTCAAACAGGTGTCAATACAGGGATGCCGGCGAAGTGGCAGGTGGTGTTATCGATGAACATTTGCACCGACGCCGCCACCGCCTCCGGCGACCGCCCGCCCACGTGCGGCGTCAGCACAACGCGCTGAGATTCGATCAGCAAGGCTGGCGGCGCGGGCTCGCCTTCGTACACGTCCAGCCCCGCGCCCGCGATCACGCCGCGTTCGAGGGCATCGGCGAGCGCGGCTGTATCGACAACGCTGCCGCGCGCCACGTTCACCAGATAACCATGCGAGCCGAGCGCGGCGAGCACGGCGGCGTTGATCAAATGTTTCGTCTCGGCGCCGCCGGGCGTCGCGACCACGAGGTAATCGGCCCATTCGGCGAGCGTGGTCACGGAATCGAAGTACGTATAAGGCGTGTCCGGGTTCGGCCGGCGATTGTGATAACCGATCTCGATATCAAACCCGAGCGCGCGCTTCGCAACCTTCTTGCCGATATTCCCCAGCCCGATCACGCCGAGCTTTTTGCCCGAAAAGTTCGGCTGGAACGGCAGGTCATCGCGCCAGACGCCTTGCCGGCAGGCGCGATCGAGCGCGGGGATCTGCCGGACCACGCCGAGCAGCAGCGCGAAGGCGTGATCGGCCACGCAGTCATCGTTCGTACCTGTGCCGTTCACGACCACGATCCCACGCGCCTTCGCGGCCTCCCGGTCGATGTTCTCGTAGCCCGCGCCCAATGCGCCAATCAATTCAAGCTTCGGCAACCGCCCGATAGTCGATGCATCGATACCAACCGTGCCGTTCGTCAGCACGGCGCGAATTCCATCGGCGTGACGGGTCAGGGCGTTATCGAGAGCGGATTGGTCGAGCGCGGTGATGACGTTGAAAGCCTTCGATACGGTGGCGTGGCTTTCAGGTTGAAGCGGGATCAATACGAGAACGGTTGGGAGCATGTTTATAGAGTCGTGGGAGCGAATGCCCAGTTTCCCATTTTCCGTTTTTTTTCGGGGGACGATGAATAGCCCTCGATTCTGTTGTAAGGCCAAAAGAAGATAATCGAAAGAAACTATTTGGTCGTATTAATTCAACCGATGGTTGGGCGATTTAGGGTTAACACCTAATTCAACAATAATCTCTTGCCAGCTTGATGCTTAATTTTCGGACAAGGCTTAACTAAACTCGTCTCATAGATCGCGATCAAGGTTGATCGCGGCAAAACAAAAGTTGGAGGTAAGCATCATGAAATCGCTCATCCAGGCAGTTGTAGTCGCCGCAGTACTCGCAGCTCCAGTCGCTTCGTTTGCTCAAACGAATCAGCCGCTTACACGTGCACAAGTAAAGGCCGAACTGGTTCAGATCGAAGCAGCCGGCTATAACCCGGCGACGGCAAATGACTACGATTACCCTGCAAATATTCAGGCTGCAGAAGCTCGTGTTGCCGCGCAAAATGCCGCGAAGACGGGTTATGGCGGTGTATTGAATGGCACTTCCGATTCCGGTTCCAATGTTCACACGGCAACCGGTGACAGCGTACGTTCAGTATATATGGGTCATTAAACCCGTCTGAGATCGCCGCGAAGCTTTCAATAGGATCTTTTTTCATATCGATTCCTGATTACGAAAGGTACGAATCTAGAACCTCCTCCAACGGGTGATCCCGGTGGATTTGCCCAGCTTAATCGGCTGGGCTTTTTTACGTCGGTCTCGCATTCCAGGGGGCGTGACCTAAACTGTATTTACGTCGCGACGTAATCAAAGGAGGCGGCCATGACTCAGTCGATGATTGGCTTCGTTATAGGACTGGCGGTCTTGATCGGTATTGCGGGAGTGCTCGGACGCCGGTACAGACGGGATCATCCGGAAAATTCGGGCAACGCGGTACGCATGCATGAGTGGCTCGACGCGCATCACATGAGCTGGCTGCATCACCGGCACTGACGTGCTCTGGCATAAGGAAAAGCCCGCTAGTCGCGGGCTTTTTCGTGTACGGTCATGCGTGCTTCGGCGGTCTTCGCCCGTCCGCCTCAGCCTTCCCATACTCAATGGCAAAGCGGCACGCATCGTCCGGTTCGTTGAAATAGCCGAGTACGCCCGACGCCCAGCGTGCACCGTCGGGCTTGGTGACGATGATCATCGATGCAAAACTTCCGCGCTCTCCCGCAGCGAGCGGCATCAGGACATGATCGTTGTAACTTATTGGAATGGCGTGCATGTGGCCTCCCGCGAACAGAACCGTGAAACTTCAGCGTGTAATTCTGGGCGCTATGACCAAACCCCATTGTGAGGAATTGCAAAAAAGCGAAACAAGGCGTGCGCGCTGATTATTCTTCTGATGGAAAAGCACCAACAACAAAAAAGCCGGCTAGCTTGCGCTAACCGGCTTTTTAGAATTTTTGGTGGGGCGTGACAGATTCGAACTGTCGACCTACGGATTAAGAGTCCGCTGCTCTACCAGCTGAGCTAACGCCCCGGAAAAACTGAATCCGAATTATAGCGACGTTTTCTCGGGTTACGCAACTATCCGCGCTGCAAAATCTGAAATTCTCTCTCGATGATGCTTGAACGCGCGGTCGAGCATGGCGCAACCGCCCATCGATCATCTCAAAAACGGGCGTCTGGAACGGCTATCATGGCGTTCCAACGGCGAACGGCCGTGCTTTAAAAAACCAAAATCATGGATGATTCCGCTATCCGCGCCTTGCTCGATTCCACTTTCGCGCCGTGGATCCGCGAACTGGGTTTATCGCCGGAAAGCGTCTCGGACGCGGGTGTCACGCTACGCCTGCCATACGCCGACAAACTGCGTCACGCGGGTGGCGTGATCTGCGGCCAGGTGTTCATGGCGGCGGCTGACACGGCCATGATCGTCGCCATTTCGCACGCACTCGGCGAGTTCCAGCCGATGACCACCGTTTCCCTGACCACAAGTTTCCTGCGCCCGGTCAAAGCTGGCGATGTCCTCGTTACCGCAACCATCTTGCGTCGCGGCCGCAATCTGGTCTTCGGTGAAATCGAACTCCACGATGAAACCGGCGCGCTCGCCGCGCACGCGACCACCACCGTCATGCTTCTCGCCTAAAAAACTTATGTTCGATCAAGTCGTGTTCGCCGGCGGCGGCAACCGCTGCTGGTGGCAAGCCGGTTTCTGGGACGTCATTCAGCCGGAATTGAAGCTGCGTCCGCGCGTCATCACGAGCATCTCGGCGGGCGCGGCGACCGCGTGCATGTTGTACACGAACCACTCGGAATGGGTGATGGACTACTACTCGCACGTGCTGCGCGACAACTCGAAGAACGCGTATTGGGGCAATTTGCTGCGCGGAGAATCGGTGTTTCCGCACTATCGGATTTATCGGCAGGCGTTGCTGGATATCTATGGCGCCGAGTTTGCCTCGCTGAAAGATGCGCCGGAGATTCGTATCGGCGTGTCGCATTTGCCACGCTGGCTCGGCGCACGCAGCGCGGTGGCGGCGGGATTGATCGCCTATAACATCGAAAAGTACGTGCGCAAGAACCTGCATCCCACGCTCGGGCAGGCGCTCGGGTTTCATCCGGAATTCGTCAAGGCGCAAGAGTGCGCGACGGTCGAGGATCTCGCCGACCTGATCCTGCAATCGTCGAGCACGCCGCCTTTCACGCCTGTTTTGCGCCGGAACGGCCGGCCTGTTCTCGACGGCGGCATGGTCGACAATGTGCCGGTGGGCGCGCTGGATGCATCGCCGGGACTGGTTCTGGTGATGGTGACGCGCGTGTATCCGCGCCCGCGCATGTTCGTGGTCGAGCACGGCGCAACGCGCGACCAGCGCCGCGTGTATGTGCAGCCGTCGCGAAAGGTGCCGATATCGGCGTGGGACTATACGAGTCCGGCGTTGATGAGGCCCGCATACGATCTGGGCCGGGCCGATGGCGAGCAATTTCTCATGCGTTTGCCCGAGGTGCTGGGCGCGGCGGCGCAACTCTGAACGGAGCTTCAATACGATGACCAAACAGCACAAGTACACGTTGCAAGTCGCCTGGACCGGCGATCAGGGTTCGGGCACGTCGAGTTACGACGCTTATTCCCGTAACCATCTGGTGCGTGCCGCGAACAAGCCTGCCATCGATGCATCGAGCGATCCGGCGTTTCGCGGCGACGCCACGCGCCACAATCCGGAGGAGCTGTTCGTGGCGTCGCTTTCGTCGTGCCACATGCTCTGGTATCTGCACTTGTGCGCCGTGAACGGCGTTGTGGTGACGGGCTACGTGGACGATCCCGTCGGGACAATGGAAGAAACGAAGCAGGGCAGCGGCCGTTTCACCGATGTCCTCCTTCGCCCGCAAGTGCTCATAGGTGCGGGCGGCGACGTGAAGCTGGCCGAGCGCCTGCACGAAGAAGCGCACGCGTTCTGCTTCATCGCAAACTCGGTGAACTTCCCCGTCCGATGCGAGCCGTCCACCGCCATTTCCACAATCTGATTTACCGCCGGCGTCCGCCAACCAGCGCTTCCGGATTGGCGACACTGGAGGTATCGCCGGCATCGAAGGCGAGAATGTTCTTGAACGCCGCCGAAAAATACAGCTCGTAGCTTTCGCGCTCCACGTAGCCAATGTGCGGCGTGCAAATCACGTTTTCCATGCGCAAAAGGCTGTAGCCCTGCAGGATCGGCTCGCTTTCATATACATCGATAGCGACCATCCCAGGCCGGTTGTGATGCAGTGCGTTGAGCAGCGCGTTTTCCTCGAGCAATTCGGCGCGGCTCGTGTTCACGAACAGCGCAGTCGGCTTCATGCGCATCAGGTCGGCTGCGGTGACAATGCCGCGGGTTTCATCGTTGAGACGCAGATGCAGCGACAGCACATCGCTTTGCTCGAACAACGCCTCCCGGCTTTCCGCGACATCGACACCGTCGGCACGCGCCGCCGCCTGCGAATTCTCGCGTCCCCAGACCACCACTTTCATGCCGAACGCTTTGCCATAACCAGCAAGCAACTGGCCGATCTTCCCGTATCCCCAAATGCCGAGCGTCTGACCGCGCAACACTTGTCCGAGCCCGAAATTAGGCGGTAAAGCCGAAGTCTTCAGGCCGGATTGCTGCCACGCGCCTTGCTTCAGGTTCGCGACGTACTGCGGAATGCGGCGCTGCGCCGCCATGATCAGCGCCCACGTGAGTTCGGCCGGAGCGATGGGTGAGCCACTGCCTTCCAGCACGGCAATGCCGCGCTCGGTACAGGCATCGAGTTCGATATGGCCGCCCGCCTTGCCGGTCTGGCTGATCATGCGCAACCGCGGCAATTTATCGAGCAATTGAGAACTGATACGCGTGCGTTCCCGGATCAAAACGAGGGCTTCGACTTCCGAGAGTCTGCTAGCCAACTGTCCGAGCCCGCGCACCGTGTTATTGAAGACTTTGACTTCGTGATCTGCAAGCAGATTGAAGCAATCAAGCTTACGAACGGCATCTTGGTAGTCGTCGAGGATGGCAATTTTAATTGGCATGGATTGGCTTTTGATAGGCATCAAACGTGCTGCAGAAATTCGAAGATGGACAGGAAACGACGAGCTAAGTTCGGGTAATTACGTATAAATTCGCCGAAATATGGGTATCGTGTCTTGCTAAGCTGCTGGTGATATCGCAATGATTACCGCTCGCCAGCAGGCGACTGGACCACAAATATTTAAAGCTTTGTTGAACGCGAAACGAGCAGTTTAGCTAACTTGGCCGACCGCACGTTTGCGCATTCACGCATCGCAAAAGCCGGAACACCGGCAATCGATGGAGACATTCCTATCTCTTTTTAACAGTTTGTTCCGTGCCGACGCAAGCCGCGATTCAGACGGCAGTCGCGGCCGGACCGTCAACTCCCCGACGCAAGCCTTGGTTTTGTGTCGCCGACTGTGCGTGAGTTCCGCCGCGCAGTTCATCGGTGACGTGAAATGCGCCTCTCGCGAGCAGCGCCGGCGGGTTGCAACCGTTTTCTCTTTCAGAACGGAGTGTGCTCGATGAACCAGCCCGCAGTAGTGGACCACAACCTCACCGGTCGTGATGCGCCGGCCTACGTCAATAACCGGAAACTCATCGATTGGGTGGAGCAGGTCGCCGTGCTCACCAAACCCGATCGGGTTGAATGGTGCGACGGGTCGGAGGCGGAATACGACCGGCTATCGCAACAAATGGTCGAAGCCGGCACGCTCAAGCGCTTGAATCCCGCGAAACGGCCGAACTCTTATCTGGCATGTTCCGATCCGTCCGATGTCGCGCGTGTCGAGGACCGCACGTACATCTGCTCGGCGCGCCCGGAGCAAGCTGGACCGACCAACAACTGGATCGACCCGAAGGAAATGCGCGGCACGCTGAACGGCCTGTTCGACGGCTGCATGCGTGGCCGCACGATGTACGTCGTACCGTTTTCGATGGGACCGCTCGGCTCGCCGATCGCGCATATTGGCGTGGAGCTCACGGACAGCCCGTACGTGGTCACGAACATGCGCATCATGACGCGCATGGGCAGCGCGGTGTATGAAGTGCTGGGCACGGACGGCGAGTTCGTGCCGTGCGTGCATTCTGTCGGCGCGCCGTTGCAAGCCGGACAAACGGACGTGCCGTGGCCTTGCAATGACACGAAGTACATCGTCCATTTTCCGGAAAGCCGCGAGATCTGGAGCTTTGGTTCGGGTTACGGCGGCAACGCGCTGCTGGGCAAGAAATGTTTCGCGCTGCGAATTGCATCGACGATGGGCCGCGACGAAGGCTGGCTCGCCGAGCATATGCTGATTCTCGGGGTGACATCGCCGGAAGGTCGCAAGTATCACGTCGCGGCGGCGTTTCCGTCGGCTTGCGGCAAGACCAACTTCGCCATGCTGATCCCGCCGGAGGATATGTCGGGCTGGAAGGTATCGACCATTGGCGACGACATTGCCTGGATCAAGCCCGGCCGCGACGGCCGTCTTTACGCGATCAACCCCGAAGCCGGCTACTTCGGCGTGGCACCGGGCACGAGCGAAAAGACCAACTTCAACGCCATGGCAATGCTGAAGGAGAACGTCATTTTCACGAACGTGGCGCTCACCGACGACGGCGATATCTGGTGGGAAGGCATGACGGACAAGCCGCCCGCACATTTGATCGACTGGCAGGGCAAGGACTGGACGCCGGAATCCGGCACGAAGGCCGCGCATCCAAACGCGCGCTTTACGGCGCCGGCGTCGCAGTGTCCATCGATTGACGCTGATTGGGAGAATCCGGCGGGCGTGGCGATCGATGCATTCATTTTCGGCGGACGCCGTTCGGACACGGTGCCGCTCGTGACCGAGGCGCGCAACTGGAACGAGGGCGTCTACATGGCCGCGACCATGGGCTCGGAGACCACGGCCGCCGCGGCCGGCCAGCAAGGCGTGGTGCGCCGCGATCCGTTCGCGATGCTGCCGTTTTGCGGCTACAACATGAGCGATTATTTCGGACACTGGCTCAAGATGGGCGAGCGCCTGGCGCAACTCGACGCAAAACTGCCGAAGTTTTTTTGCGTGAACTGGTTCAGAAAAGGCGCGGATGGCAAGTTCGTATGGCCGGGCTTCGGCGACAACATGCGCGTGCTGACGTGGATTATCGGGCGTATTGAAGGCACGGCCAAAGGTGAAGAACACGCGTTTGGACTTTCGCCGACGTATGAGGACATCGACTGGGGCAAGCTCGATTTTTCGCGTGAAGAATTCGAACGTGTGATCTCCGTGCAGGGCTCGGAGTGGCGCGAAGAGTTGCAGTTACACGACGAACTGTTCAAAAAACTGGCTCAAGGACTGCCTGGCGAACTTGCCGAAACCAAACTCAGCATCGAAAAACGCCTGTCGGAGTAATATTCTTCAGACTTGATTAGTGACGGAAGTCAACGTAATCGCCGACAACGCGCCGCATAGGCGGCGCGCTGTTGTTTTGCCGCTTTACACTGTCAAAATTGCCTGAGCCAGCTTTTCACAATTCCGGCGCATCCTATTCAGCAACGCCGAGCGTTCCGATTTCAGCAACAATCCATCTCCTTTCACCTTACTGCTTGGTAAAGTCGAAATCTTTTGTCGGAAAAAGTCAGATTTCCGGCAACTTCTGCACGAAAACGCGAGTCCTAGGATAATTCCGAATTGCTTCAGGAATTTAAAAGAGGCCGTCTAGCAGCAGGAGTAGTCTCATGGATCATTTGCAGTCGATGAAAGTATTCGTCCGAGTGGCGGATCTTGGCAGTTTTGCCCGCGCAGCCGGCGCAATGGATATCTCAAACGCCGTGGCAACGCGCCATATCGCGGACCTGGAAGGGCGCCTCGGCACGCGTCTGCTCAACCGGACAACGCGCAGCCTGTCGCTGACCGAGTCGGGTCAGGTCTATCTGGAACGTGCGCGGCAGATCCTCGATGAACTCGAAGACGTCGAGCAAATGGTCGTGGCGCGCAACCACGAGCCGGTTGGATCGCTACGGATTGTCGCACCCGTCGTGTTCGGCCTGCACAACCTTGCCCCAGTGCTGCAGACGTACGCACAACGCTATCCGAAGGTCGTGCCCGACGTGACCCTGGTCGACCGCCAGGTCGATCTGGTGGAAGAAGGTTTCGATGTCGGCATTGTGATCGCGCGCCAGATGCGCAGCGCGAGCATTGTCACGCGGCGCCTGACGACCGGCTGCCTGACTGTCTGCGCAACGCCCGCGTATCTCGAAAAGCACGGCGTGCCGACGCGGCCTGAGGACCTGGCCGAACATCCGTCGTTGAGTTTGCCATCGGAATATTTCGGCGATGAACGCGTATTCACCGGTCCGGAAGGCGAAGTGCGCGTACGGCCGACGAACGTGATCGTCGCGAACAATACCGAGATGCTGCGCCAGTTCGCGCTGCTCGGCATGGGCATCGCGATCCTGCCGAGCTACCTGATTGGCAACGACACCACGCGCGGCAAGCTGGTCAGGCTCCTGGGCGACTACAAGCTGCCGCAGGTCGAGATCAACGTCGCTTATCCCAGCCGTCGGCATTTGCCGGCGAAGGTGCGCACGTTCATCGATCACCTGGTCGAGTATTTCAGCAAGACGCCGAATCATCAGCTCGGCGAGCAATGGGCGAAAGACGGCGCGTTGCAGCCGGGTTCCCCCGCCATCAACGACGCCGACAGCGAACCCCTGGTCGCGCACGCGGCTTACGCTGAAGCCGAAGGCGGCGAACGTTTTGAATCCCGTCCCACGGCCCCAGCCGATGACAGCAAGCTCAATGGCAAGCCGGTCAAGTCACGCACGCGCTCGCCACTTTCGATGCCATCGCCGTTCTGATATGGCAAGAGCGATACGCACTTCAATGTCGGAACGTGAAAAAGCCCGCGATTGCGGGCTTTTCTTATTGCAGCGATCGATTTGAAAGCCTAACTCGCGGTTTTCTTTGCAGGCGCCTTCTTGGCTGCAACCTTCTTCGCAGGCGCTTTCTTCGCCGCAACCTTCACGGTCGTTTTCTTCGCTGCGACCGCCACGTCGCCATCGCCTTCGTCTTCCGCTTCAGGCGCCGCGGCAGCCGTCGCGCCACGTTTGACCGCCGTCTTCGCACCCGGCTTCGGCTCTTTCTTCTCGAACTCGAAGCCAATCTTGCCGTCCGGCTGCTTCACAAGGAACGCCTTGAAGTTGCGGCCTGTGCGCGACGACTTGAAGCCCGTCAGCAGATCCGTGCGTCCCTCTTCGAGCAACTTCGTCATTTGCTCCCGCGACATTTCCTGCTGCAAGATCACCTTGCCCGAACGGAAATCGCAGGTCTTGGGGTTTGCGACAGAGTTCTCGCAGATGTAGCTCATGCCGTGCTCGTACACCTTCGAGTGACATTTCGGGCAAGCACCAACCGGCGTTTGGTCCGAGAAATCCACAGGTTCGCCATCTTCGCCGCCCGAGTCCTGACCGAAGTCAAATTCGAGCTTCCAGTTCTTGATTTCATCGTCGAAAGCAAGCTTCAGGATTGCCGAGAACGGCCGTCCCATCTTGCTGCGAAAACCCGACAACGGCCCAATGGTCTTGTCCTTGATCAATTGCTCGACTTCCGGAATCTCGAACTGACGCCCGCCGGGAATCTTCGACATCGAGAATTCGCACTTCGTACAAGCGAATCGCCGATAGTTTTCCTTGATCTGACTGCCGCAATTCGGGCACGGCGTTTCGAGCGTCGCGTAGTCGCCCGGAATGGTGTCCGAGTCGTATTCCTTCGCGCGCTTCACGATGGTCTGCGTCATGCGCGCGATTTCCTGCATGAACTCGTCGCGCGGGAGATTGCCGCGTTCCATCTGCGACAGCTTGTGCTCCCATTCGCCGGTCAGCTCCGGCGCCGTCAATTCCTCAACGCCCAAACCGCGAAGCAAGGTCATCAACTGGAAAGCCTTGGCGGTCGGAATCAGCTCGCGGCCTTCCCGCACCATGTACTTCTCACCCAGCAATCCTTCGATGATCGCCGCCCGCGTGGCCGGTGTTCCCAGCCCCTTCGCTGCCATTGCTTCGCGCAGTTCTTCGTCTTCGACGAGCTTGCCCGCGCCTTCCATGGCCGAGAGCAGCGAAGCTTCGTTGTATCGGGCGGGCGGTTTGGTCACGAGACCGTGCGCCGCGACCTTTTCCACGTCGACCTTCTCGTCCTTCTGCACTTGCACGAGGTTGTCGTCGTCGCCGCTGACTTCCTTGCCATAGACCTGCAACCAGCCCGGTTCCACCAGCACCTTGCCTTCGGTCTTGAAATGATGCCCGGCGACTTCGGTGATCCGCGTGGTGACCAGATATTCGGCGGCCGGGAAAAACACTGCCAGGAAGCGCTTCACAACGAGGTCGTAAAGCTTCTGCTCCGGCTCCGACAACGCTTTAGGCGCCTGCAGCGTCGGGATAATGGCAAAGTGATCGCTGATCTTGGAGTTATCGAAGATGCGCTTGTTCGGCTTCACCCAGCCCTTGTCCAGCACCTGCTTTGCGTGCGGCAAGTAGTTGTTGCTTTCCTTCAGCATGGCGAGCGTGTCTTTCACCGTCGGAATGTAATCCTCGGGCAACGCGCGCGCGTCGGTACGCGGGTAGGTCAGCACCTTATGCTTTTCGTATAGCGCCTGCGCCAGGCCGAGCGTGTTCTTGGCCGAAAAGCCAAAGCGGCCGTTGGCCTCGCGCTGCAAGCTGGTCAGGTCGAACAGCAAGGGCGACATTTGCGTGGACGGCTTCGCTTCTTCCGTAACGGTGCCGGTCTTGCCGCGACAAGCCGCAACAATCGATTCCGCCGCGGGCAGCGCCCACAAACGCGAGTCGCGCTGCTCCGGGTCGCCTTCGACGCGCTTGAACTTCGGGTCGAACCAGCGGCCTTCGTAAATTCCTTTTGCCGCGATGAACTCGGCGCGCACTTCCCAATAATCGCGCGGCACAAAACGGCGAATCTTCTCTTCGCGTTCCACGACAATAGACAACGTTGGCGTCTGAACGCGGCCAACGGTCGTCAGGAAGAAACCGCCGCCCTTGCTGTTGAACGCGGTCATTGCACGCGTGCCGTTGATGCCGACCAGCCAGTCGGCTTCGGAACGGCAACGGGCGGCATCGGCTAGAGGCTGCATGTCGGCGTCGCTGCGCAGATTCGCGAAGCCATCGCGGATGGAACCAGCCGTCATGGACTGCAACCACAGGCGCTGAACCGGCTGCTTGGCCTTCGCGTGCTGCGCGATCAGGCGGAAAATCAGCTCGCCCTCGCGCCCCGCGTCACAGGCATTGATCAGGCGATCAATGTCCTTGCGCTTGAGCAGCTTGGTCAGCACCTTCAGCCGCGATTCGCTTTTCGCGATCGGATTCAGGTCGAAATGCGGCGGAATCACCGGCAGATTGGCGAAACTCCACTTACCGCGCTTGACTTCGTATTCCTCGGGCGCGGCGATTTCCAGCAGATGGCCCACCGCCGACGACAGCACATAGTCGTCGCTCTCGTAATATTCGTCATGCTTGGTGAAACCGCCCAAAGCGCGCGCGATGTCGTTCGCGACAGAAGGCTTTTCAGCAATGATCAGGGCTTTGGACATGACTCGATTCTAGTTAGGGACAGGCATGAGGCCGGGTGACGGTTGCTTGTGCGACCGGGGTTCGGGCTCGTTAACGTCCGCTTTATAGCATATGGCGTGCGGCGCGCGGTCTGGCATTTAGCGAAACGCGGGCTGCCGAACGGTGTTTGGGGGCGCTTTGTGAAGCAGCGGCCTGACGCGTTTCAGCTTGTGAATGCGCTGGTCTGGACGCGGTCTACGCGGCGACCAGTGCAGGCCGTATTTTCGGCGCGCCGACCATGCCCGGCAACGCGCTCAAATCCGTCAACATCCTTGCCACGATGGACGTTTGCGGCAAAACCGTGCCAAAAAACCGGGTCGTAAAAGCGTCCTCGATCAAGATGGTCGGGAAGTTTTCAACATCCAGATCATCGAAACGGTCGGCCTGATTTTCAATATCGATCCACGCAAAGCAGATGTCCGGATGGGTATCGGCAAGCTTGTCGAAACCATCCCGATAATCCCGGCACGTCCCGCACCACTCGGCGCACAGGCAGGCGACGAGCAGTGTGCCGGCGCTCGCCATGCGCTCGGCGATCTGGTCGGCGTCGGTGTCGAGGTTCAGCGCGGGCATGATTCCTTGCGGTCCTTTCTTGGGCGTCGTGACGATTGGTGCGGTGTAGCAAACGGCTGAGTTTGTGGCGAATGTAGCATGACGTCAGAAGATCAGCGTTCGAGGCGGGTAAATCGGCCGCCCGGCAACGCGCCGATTCGCCCCGACATTTCAAGTTGCAACAACAGGCTTTGTAAGGTTGCGCCATCCATGTCGGTGCGTTCGGCAAGGATTTCAAGCGTGGCCGGGGAGTGACCAAGGGCATCGAGCAGACGTGCTGCGTCCGGGTTTTCGATTTTCGCCGATGCCCAGGAGGCCGTCGCGGGCTTGCCGGCCGACCCGCTTTGCAATGCCAACGTGAACTCGCTTTCGGGCGATTCTTGAGTGTGTATGTCTTTTGTGACGCGCGCTTTGGCGCGTTTTCGCGGCGACGGTGCGACATCTGATTCGGTTTCGATCTTGAAACCAAACTCTTCCAGAATGTCATCCGGTGTTTCAACGAGCTTCGCCCCTTGCTTGATCATTCGATGACACCCGCGCGAAAGCGGCGCGTGAATTGATCCGGGTATTGCAAAGACGTCGCGTCCCATTTCGTTGGCGAGCCGCGCGGTGATCAGCGATCCGGAGCGCATGGCCGCTTCCACGATCAAAACGCCGCTGGAAAACCCGGCGATAAGCCGGTTGCGCTGCGGAAAATTGGCAGAACGTGCGGGCGTTCCCAGCGGCCATTCGGAGACAATCGTGCCGTTCGCCGCGATTTCATGCGCGAGCGCGTGATGCGGCGGCGGATAAACCAGGTCCGCGCCCGTGCCGATCACGGCAATCGTGCCGCCCGGCCCGCTCATGCCGCCGCGATGCGCCGCGCCATCGATTCCGAGCGCAAGTCCCGACACGACGGCAAGTCCCGCATTGGAAAGCGCATGCGCAAACCGCCTGGCGTCTTCAATGCCTTGGGGCGTTGCGCTCCGGCTGCCGACGATCGCTACCGCCCGCGATTGCAGCAGATCGAGCCGACCCTTTACATATAGCAGCGGCGGCGGATCGGGCATGGTCAGAAGCGCAGGTGGATAGGCGGTATCGGCGAGCGTGACGATCGAATTACCCGGCACGGAGGCCCATTCCAGCGTGCGCGCGAGGCATTCGTCGAAAGAACCGAGTTCCGAGCAGGGCGGCGGCGCGAGCACGGCGCGAGCTGCTTTTTCCCCGGCGATGCCCGCCAGCGCCTCGAACGATTGATCCAGCACCGCGTGCGGACTGCCGAATTCCGCGAGCAATGCACGCAGTGCGATGGGCTGCAAACCGCTCGCATTCGCGAGACGCAGCCAGGCTGAAACGTCGTTCGGATCGGTTACGCCCAAGCGGGGCGCGGCATCGGCCGTCGGCAACAGGAAAGGCGTCATGTTAAAATTTTCATATACCGAAATAGAAAAGCTTGGCCGAGCGGTCACATTCGAGAGCGCAGGGACAAGGCGTTGCCGCAACTTTCGCGGCGCTGATCGGGCGTTGAATCAACGGGATTCAGCCCAATCATCTTCTCGATACCGGCATCCTTTTACAACCTGGCCGAATGGCCGACTATCGCGCGCTGCGGCGTGCATCGATAATCTGAATCATGGCTCTGCTACACATACTTACCTACCCGGACAAGCGCCTGCACAAGGTCGCGAAACCCGTAGAAGTCGTCGATGACCGGATTCGCAAACTCGTCGCCGACATGGCCGAAACCATGTACGCGGCGCCGGGCGTCGGCTTGGCTGCAACCCAGGTCGACGCGCACGAACGCGTGATCGTGATCGACGTCTCGGACACGCACGATCAGCTTCAGGCGTTCATCAACCCCGAGATCATCTGGTCGAGCGACGAAAAGCAGGATCACGAGGAAGGTTGCCTCTCCGTTCCGGGCATTTATGACTTCGTCGAGCGGCCGGAGAAGGTGCGCGTGCGGGCCCAGAACGAGAAGGGCGAGACGTTCGAGATCGACTGCGAGGGGTTGCTCGCCGTGTGCATTCAGCACGAGATGGATCACCTGATGGGACGGGTGTTCGTCGAATATCTGTCGTCGCTCAAGCAGACGCGGATTCGCGGCAAGATGAAAAAGCTCGAAAAGGCGCTGTGACGCGTCGATTCATGAAGTTCGATGCGGGGATTTGCAAGTTGGTGAATCGATGACTCAATCGTTGCGTGTCGTGTTTGCTGGAACGCCTGAATTTGCGGCCGCCGCGCTGGCAGCCATTCACGTCGCAGGCTTTCAGGTGCCGCTCGTGCTGACCCAGCCGGATCGGCCCGCTGGGCGTGGCATGAAGCTGGCCGCGGGTCCGGTGAAACGCTTCGCGGTCGAACATGGCCTGCAAGTCGCCCAGCCAACGTCCTTGCGGCGCAACGGCAAGTACCCGGAAGAAGCTGATGCGGCTATCGAACGTCTGAAAAATACGCCGCACGACGTTATGGTGGTTGCGGCTTACGGCTTGATCCTGCCGCAGGAAGTGCTTGATATCCCGCCGCTTGGCGCCATCAACATTCACGGTTCGTTGTTGCCGCGCTGGCGCGGCGCTGCGCCGATTCATCGTGCGATTGAAGCGGGCGACGCGGAAACGGGCATCACGCTCATGCAGATGGACGCCGGTCTCGACACGGGCGCGATGATCCGCGAAGGGCGCATCGCCATCACGCCGCAAGACACGACCGCGACCTTGCACGACCGCATGGCGCAACTTGGCGCTGATCTCATAGTCGATGCCCTGCGCGATCTCGAACGCGACGGCGCCTTGCCTTCGACGGCCCAGCCGCAAGACGGCGCGACCTATGCTGAAAAGATCGCGAAACATGAAGCGGCGCTCGACTGGCGTCGGCCGGCGAGCATGCTGGCGCGGCAGATTCGCGCTTTCGATCCGTTTCCCGGTGCGTTCGGAACTATCGATGGCGTCGCGGTGAAGATTTGGGCGGCGGAGCCCGTCGAACTGGATACGAAAGAGGAAGCTGGCGTGATCGTGGAAAGCAACGCGGAAGGCGTGATCGTGGCTTGCGGCCAGGGCGCGTTGCGGCTCACGCAGTTGCAAAAGCCTGGTGGCAAGCGCCTGCCGGTGAGGGAATTCCTTGCAGGATCGCCTATTGTTAAAGGGCAGCGATTCGAGCTTCGGGAAGTCGCGCCGGGCGCCTGAAGCAAGTTCTTTTGCAGAATTCCACCGTTTCCCGAAGGCCCGCAATGTTTGGAATCACCGGTTTCACACTATTCCTTCTGGCCGTCGTGCTGTTGAGCGTGACGCCGGGGCCGGACACGGCGTATATCGTCGGGAGAAGTGTGGCGCAGGGGCGTGGCGCGGGCGTTGTATCGGCGCTGGGAATCGCGGTGGGTTGCCTCGTGCACACAATGGCATGCGCGTTTGGCCTGACGGCGCTGCTGGCGGCATCGGCGACCGCGTTCACAATCGTCAAGTTCGCCGGCGCGATTTATCTGATTTATCTCGGCGTGCGCTTGATTTTGACAAAGCCGGCAACTGCCGCCGATACGCCGAAACCACGCACTGGCGCAGCGCCGAAAACACTTCGGCAAGTTTTTACGCAAGGCTTCTTCACCAACGTGCTGAATCCGAAGGTCGTGTTGTTTTTCGTCTCGTTCATCCCGCAATTCGTTGCTGCCGACAGCCCGCACAAGACGCTCGCGTTCCTCGCGCTCGGTTGCGTGTTCGTCATTATCAGCACGTTCTGGAACATTTTGGTGGCGTGGATTGCCGGCAGCGTGACGCAAAAGTTCTCCGGGAGGCCCAGCGTCAAGATTTGGCTGGACCGCGTGGTCGGCAGCGCGTTCGTCGGTTTGGGTATCAAACTCGCAACTTCGCACCGATGATTGAATTATTCTGCAATGCCCTTATCTAACATTTTGCTTACAATCCGTGACCGCTTGATTGGGTCAGGCAAATGGGCCGATCCGGCCGCTCGCGCGAAACGCGCATTGATATTTGGGTGAGGAGTTCAAGACATGTTCAATTGGGTCAAAACCGCGATGCTGATGGCAGCGATCACGGCCCTTTTTGTCGTGATTGGTGGAATGATCGGCGGCAGCAAAGGTATGGCGCTCGCCTTGGTCGTCGCCCTCGCGATGAATTTTTTCTCGTACTGGTTCTCCGACAAACTCGTGCTGAAGATGTACAACGCACAGGAAGTCGACGAAGCCACGGCGCCGCAGTTCTATCGGATGGTTCGCGAATTGGCGACCCGGGCGCAATTGCCCATGCCGAAGGTGTATCTCATCGACGAAGCCGCGCCGAACGCCTTTGCAACGGGGCGCAATCCTGAGCATGCCGCCGTTGCCGCGACCACGGGCATTCTGCGCGTGCTTTCCGAGCGCGAACTGCGCGGCGTGATGGCGCACGAGCTGGCGCACGTGAAGCATCGGGACATCCTGATTTCGACCGTATCGGCGACCATGGCCGGCGCCATTTCCGCGCTTGCAAACTTCGCGATGTTCTTCGGCGGGCGCGATTCGGAAGGACGTCCGTCGAATCCCATCGCGAGTATTGCGGTTGCGATTCTTGCGCCAATCGCCGGTGCGCTGATCCAGATGGCGATATCGCGGGCACGTGAATTCGAAGCCGACCGCGGCGGTGCGCAGATTTCCGGCGATCCGCAGGCGCTGGCGAGCGCGCTCGAGAAGATTCACGCGTATGCGTCCGGCACGCCGTTTCCGACGGCCGAGCAACATCCCGCAACCGCGCAGATGATGATCATGAATCCGCTGGCGGGCGGCGGGATTGCCAATCTGTTTTCAACGCACCCGGCGACCGAAGAGCGTGTTGCCCGGCTGATGGAAATGGCGAGAACCGGCCGGATGGAATGATCGCCGCGTTCTCAAAGCAGTAAAAGATCGGGCCCATTGCGACAAACGTCGAAATGGGCCCGGTCTTTTTTAGCCCGAAGGCCAGGGGCCTTGTCCGTTCGGCCAACGTTGCCGCCTCGATCCCGGACCATTCCCCCTCCCGGGCTACAATGCTTCGTTTGTGCGGACCGGCATTGGCCGGCTCGAACGCCTTCGCCCCAACATGACCGAAAAGCCTTCCCGACGCCGGGCCGTATCATCGGCGGACAGCAGCCGGGCGTTTCCCGACGCACGCCTCGCCACGCTGCACCTCGCCCCCGATTCGCTTGCGTTCGCGCTCGACGCGGCTGCGCAAGCGGTCGGCGCCGTGCGCGCCGGTTCCGCGCTGCCCGCGGCGTTGCAGACCGTGATCGCGGCCACGCACGTGGCTGTGTCGCGTGGCGCGACGCAGGACATCGCGTATCGCACATTGCGGCGCCTCGCCGTTGCCGACGCGTTGCTTGCCAAACTGGTGCGCAAGGCGCCGCCGCCGCATGTGTCGAACGTGATGGTGTGCGCGTTTGCATTGCTCGTGGACGAGGAAGCCGATGCCGCCTACACGCCTTTCACTATCGTCGATCAAGCCGTGAATGCCGTCGCGGCGCGGCGCGAGTTTGCGTTCGCGAAGGGCCTGGTCAACGCCGTGTTGCGCACGTTCCTGCGCGAACGCCAAACATTGCTGGCCGAAGTGCGGCGCGATCCGGTCGCGCGCTTCAACTATCCGGCGTGGTGGATCGACGCAGTCAAACGCGGCCAGCCGGACGAATGGGAACACATCCTTGACGCCGGCAATCTACAAGGCCCATTGACCTTGCGGGTCAACGCGCGGCGCATGACGGTCGAGCAATATCTCGATGTCCTGAAGGCCGAGCAGATTGAAGCTGAAGCCGCCGGCTTGCATGCCGTGCGCCTGACAACGCCGATGTCCGTCGACAAGATTCCGGGTTTCGCCGATGGCGTCGTCTCCGTGCAGGACGCTGGCGCGCAACTCGCAGCGCAGTTGCTAAATGTGCGCGACGGCATGCGCGTCCTCGACGCGTGCGCGGCGCCCGGTGGCAAGACTGGCCATGTGCTGGAACTGGCGAACGTTGAGATGATCGCGGTGGAAAGCGACGCGGGGCGCGCCAGACGCATTGGCGAAAACTTGCAGCGTCTGAATCTTCAGGCCGAGATTCGCGTCGGCGATGCAGGCAACCCCGCCGATTGGTCCGACGGCGATCCGTTCGACCGCGTTCTTGCCGACGTGCCGTGCTCGGCGTCGGGCATCGTGCGGCGTCATCCTGATATTCGCTGGTTGCGGCGTCCGTCGGACATTGCTGCGCTGGTTGAAGAACAGCGCCGTATCCTCGCCGCGCTCTGGCCGCTTGTCGCCACCGGTGGCGAGTTGCTCTACGTTACGTGCTCGATCTTTCCCGAAGAGGGCGAGTTGCAGGCGCAGTGGTTTGGAGAGGTGCACGAAGATGCGGTACGATTGGACGCGCCGGGGCAATTATTGCCGACATCCAGCCATGCCGGCACGGCTGGTTTGCAAGATTCACCGGACCCGGTCACGAACTCGCTGACGGACACTTCAGGCGAGGCGCAACGTACCCGTTCAACATCGAAACGGGACACGGAAGCCTTTGCGGACCACGACGGATTCTTCTACGCGCGCTTTCAGAAACGGTGACGATCAAACGCTTTTTTCCGCTGCGACGCGCGCTCGCCGGCCAGTCCGTGCCGGCCTTGTTGTTGAGCCTCGCGCTGAGCCTCATTTTGAGTCTCGCGCTGTCGTTCCTGCCGGTCGAGGCCGCGCAGGCCGATCCCATTGCTGTGCAGCGCGCGTCGCTGCAGGCCGACGGTACGGGCTGGAGCCTCGACGCCCGTTTCGACTTCGATCTCAACAGCAGCCTTGAAGACGCCGTGAACAAGGGCGTGCCGCTCTATTTCACGACGGATTTCGATTTGTCGCGACCGCGCTGGTATTGGTTCGACGAGGAACCGGTCAGCGTATCGCAAAGCATCCGGCTTTCGTTTCAGCCGTTGACGCGCGAGTATCGTGTGTCAACGGGTGGTTTGCAGCTAGGCTTCGGCACGCTTGCTGAAGCGCTCGCGGTGATCAAGCACGTGACATCGTGGCATGTGATCGATCGCAATCAGGTCGCGGCCGGCGAGACATATACGGCGTCCGTGCGCATGCAACTGGACATCGCACTGATGCCCAAGCCGTTCCAGATCGACGCGGTCAACAACCGCGACTGGAATCTTTCTTCCGACTGGAAGCGGTTCAATTTCACGGCGGCGCCCAATGCTAAATAAGCTCCGCCGACGGCCGTTGCGCCGCACGAACATGACGAGCATCGTGGTTCGCGCGCTGGTGGTCACGGTCGCGCTCACTGCTATTTTGCTGCTCGTAATGCTGGCGCTTGCCAGCGCGAATACCGAGTTTTTCGACCGTTATTATCAGTGGCTCTACGCCGCGAATCTCGCGGTTGCGGTCGTGCTGATCCTGATTGTGATCGGACTCGTGCTGATCATCGTCACGCGCGTCCGGCAGGGAAAATTCGGCACGCGGCTGCTGGCGAAACTCGCGTTCATCTTCGCGCTCGTGGGCGTCGTGCCGGGCGGGATCATCTACGTGGTGTCGTATCAGTTCGTGTCGCGAAGCATCGAATCATGGTTCGATGTGAACGTCGAAACCGCGCTCACCTCCGGGCTGAATCTCGGACGCGGCATGCTCGATGCATCGCTGTCGGACCTGCAGAACAAAGGCCGCCTGATGAGCGACCAGCTTGCCAGTGCTGACCCAACCAGCCTCACGCTCACCTTGCTGCGGCTGCGCGACCAGTTCAATGTGCAGGACGCGACCATTGTCGAACCCGCGCGCGGTGGCTCGGGCACCGCGCCCGATGTCCGCGTGATCGCGCAGGCGTCGAGCAATTTCGCCGCGCTCGTGCCCGACAATTTGCCAACGCCGCTGCAGCTCAGCCAGGCGCGGGGGCATCCGTACGGCGCAATCGAAGGGGAGGTCGATGGCGATTCGAGCTTGACCGGACCCAAGGGCGCGCTCAGGTTGAGGGTGATCGTGAAGATTCCCGATAGTTCTACAACCGAGCTGCAGCCGGCCGAACGTTTCCTGCAAATCGAACAGCCCGTGAGTACCGCGCTCGCGCGCAATGCCGACGCCGTGCAGCGCGCGTATCGCGAGTATCAGGAGAAGGCGCTCGGGCGGACCGGTTTGCGCAAGATGTACATCGGCACGTTGACGCTCGCGCTGTTCCTCGCGACCTTCATCGCGATGATGCTGGCGCTCGCGCTCGGCAATCAGCTTGCCCGACCGTTGTTCCTGCTGGCGCAAGGCACGAAGGAAGTGGCGGAGGGCGATTACACCCCCAAGCGTGAAGTGAAATCGCGCGATGAACTCGGTTTCCTCACGCAGTCGTTCAACGCCATGACGCGGCAATTGTCCGAGGCGCGTGCGGCGGTCGAGAACAACCGGATCGCGCTCGAGCATTCGAAGGCGTATCTCGAAAGTATTCTCGCGAACTTGACGGCGGGCGTGTTCGTGTTCGACCGGCAATTCCGCCTGACCACGGCCAATCGCGGCGCGGAACGCATCTTCCGGCAGCCGTTCAGCGGATCGCTGAATTTTCCGTTGGAGCAGATCGGCGTGCTGGCCGAGTTTGGCGCGATGGTGCGCAAGGCGTTCGCGGATCGCGATGCAGCCGCGAGCGGCAGCGGCCGGCCTATTGGCGATCGTGGTCACTGGCAGCAGCAACTTGCGGTTCCGGTGCCGGGCGAAACCGATCCGTTGACCTTGCTGGTACGCGGCACGCAGTTGCTGACCTTGACTGAAAGCGATACCGACGACGCCGAAACTACCGGCTACGTGGTCGTGTTCGACGACATCTCCGACGTCATCTCGGCGCAGCGCTCCGTTGCCTGGGGCGAAGTCGCGCGGCGTCTTGCGCACGAGATCAAGAATCCGCTCACGCCAATTCAATTATCGGCGGAACGCCTGCAAATGAAGCTCGCCGATAAACTCGCGCCCGCCGACGCAGACGTGCTCAAGCGCGGTGCCACGACCATCGTGAATCAGGTCCAGGCCATGAAGCAGATGGTCGACGATTTCCGCGAATACGCGCGCACGCCGCCGGCGGTGCTTGGCAACCTGCAGCTCAACGACCTCGTGGCCGAAGTGCTGACGCTGTATGGCATTGAAGAGGGCAAGAGCCCGATCAACGTCGAGCTGACAAAACTGCCGGTGATTCGCGGCGATGCCACGCAACTGCGACAGGTGATTCACAACCTGTTGCAAAACGCGCAGGACGCGGTCGCCGATGTTCCGGTGCCGCGCGTGCTGCTCGAAACGAAGACAGTAGAATATGGCGACCCTGATGCCTCCGGAAATGCCCGCGTGGCGGTGCGGCTGACGGTATCGGACAACGGTCCTGGTTTTCCAGCGCGAATTCTCTCGCGCGCGTTCGAGCCTTACGTCACCACGAAGGCAAAGGGCACGGGTCTGGGTCTTGCAACGGTGAAGAAGATCGTCGATGAGCATGGTGCACGCATTGACATCCGCAATCGTTCGAAGACTGCCGACGTGATCGAAGGCGCGCAGATCTCGATTCTGTTCCTGCAACTCGCGGACGATACCGCCGAACCGGGCGCATCGGCGCCCTCGGCGGCGGCGGGTCATGGAACGACAAAAGCATTAGTGCAGACAAGGGCAGCGTAAATGGCAACCATCCTGGTGGTAGACGACGAAATGGGAATCCGGGAATTGCTCTCGGAAATCCTGAGCGACGAAGGTCACGTGGTGGAGACGGCAGAAAATGCGCAGCACGCGCGAGAGTACCGGTTGCGGCAGGCGCCGGATCTCGTGCTGCTCGACATCTGGATGCCCGATACCGACGGCGTGACGCTGCTCAAAGAATGGGCGGCGCAGGGCAAGCTCACCATGCCGGTGATCATGATGTCGGGCCATGCGACTATCGATACGGCTGTTGAGGCCACGAAGATCGGCGCGCTCAACTTCCTGGAAAAGCCGATCGCCTTGCAGAAGTTGCTGAAGGCGGTCGAACAAGGGCTCGCGCGCGGTAATGCGCCGGCGCCTGTCGCCACGACCGCGTTGCGACCGCCGCTGCCGATGGGCGGCTCGACGGTGCCCGCTTCGGCTGCATTGCCGGTGGCGTCGTCGCTGAATCTGGCCGGTGGCGACAGCAACGGCCTGGGCGCAAGCCCGGCGGCGAATCCGACGGGAGCGACTGCGTCCATCTCTTTCGACATCCCGTTGCGCGATGCCCGCGATGCTTTCGAGCGCGCGTACTTCGAGTATCACCTCGCGCGTGAAAACGGCAGCATGACGCGCGTGGCGGAGAAGACGGGCCTGGAGCGCACGCACCTTTACCGGAAGCTGAAACAGCTTGGCGTGGACCTTGGTAAGAACAAGAGCGAAGCTTGAAGAGCATGCTGAGCAAGGCGCCGGCGATCGTTTCATCAAAAAAATCGCTAAAAGCGCTTGAGCGACATAATCCCCTTTGATATACTTTCGTTCTTCGTGGCCCGGTAGCTCAGTTGGTAGAGCAGCGGATTGAAAATCCGCGTGTCGATGGTTCGATTCCGTCCCAGGCCACCACAGTTGCAAAAAAGGCCCGGAAACCGAAAGGTTTCCGGGCCTTTTCCGTTGTGCGGCGACAAATGCGTAAAACAGCGCCATGCTAAAATCCTTGGTTCTTCAAAGACTTGGCTGATATAGAACGTCGCATTCAATCGTTAGCCAGATCGCGCAAACCCACTTAGGAGCTTCACGGTGACTCGGACAGACGCTAAAGACAGCGCGCTGGTGCTGTTTTCCGGCGGCCAGGATTCCGCCACATGCCTCGCTTGGGCCCTCGACCGCTTCAAAACCGTCGAGACGCTCGGGTTCGACTATGGGCAGCGGCATCGTGTGGAACTCGAGTGCCGGGACGGCTTCCGGGCATCGTTGAAAAAGCAGTTTCCGAAATGGGCCGACCGGCTCGGTGAAGATCACATGATCGATCTGTCCGTGCTCGGCGCCATCAGCGACACGGCCATGACGCGCGAGATCGAAATCGAAGCGACCGCGAACGGTTTGCCCAACACCTTCGTGCCCGGCCGCAACCTGATGTTCATGACCATCGCGGCCGCGATTGCGTACAGGCGTGGATTGAAAGTGCTGGTCGGCGGCATGTGCGAGACGGATTTCTCGGGCTATCCCGATTGCCGCGACGACACCATGAAAGCGCTGCAAGTCGCGCTCAATCTCGGCATGGATTCGCGCTTCCTGCTGGAGACACCGCTGATGTGGATCGATAAAGCCGATACCTGGCGTCTTGCCGAACAACTCGGCGGCGAAGCGCTCGTGGAACTGGTGCGCGTCGAAACGCATACGTGCTACGTCGGCGAACGTGCCGAGTTGCACGCGTGGGGCTTTGGCTGCGGCCAGTGTCCGGCGTGCAAGCTGCGCAAGCGCGGCTTCGAAGCCTACCAATCGGGTGAGCAAGTCACCACGGAACCAGTCTGATCATGACGTACGCAGTAAAGGAAATCTTCTACACGTTGCAGGGCGAAGGCGCGAACGCCGGCCGCCCGGCCGTGTTTTGCCGCTTCGCCGGATGCAACCTCTGGTCGGGTCGCGAGGAAGATCGCGCTGAAGCGGTCTGCCAATTTTGCGATACGGATTTTGTTGGCACGGATGGCGAGAACGGCGGCAAGTACAAGACGCCGGCTGATCTCGTCGCGATGATTTCATCGCAATGGCCGGAAGGCGAGACGCACAAGTTCGTGGTCTGCACGGGCGGCGAGCCCATGTTGCAAATCGATCAGCATTTCGTGGATGCCTTGCATGCCGCGGGCTTTGAAATGGCTATCGAAACGAATGGTTCCATGCCGGTGCTGGACAGCATCGACTGGATTTGCGTGAGTCCGAAAGCCGGCGCGCCGCTGGTCGTGACGAAGGGCAATGAGCTGAAAGTCGTCGTGCCGCAAGACAATCAGCCGCTCGCCGATTACGCCAAACTCGACTTCGAGTATTTCCTCGTGCAGCCCATGGACGGTCCTTCGCGCGATATCAACACGAAGCTCGCCATCGACTGGTGTAAGCGGCATCCGCAATGGCGCCTGTCCATGCAGACGCACAAGTATCTGAACATCCCCTAACGCGAATCACCCAAGCTGAGCCGACGTGCAGACGATTACCCGAAAACTCGAATTCGATGCGGGCCACCGCATCCCCGATCACCGCAGCCAGTGCCGGAATCTGCATGGTCATCGGTACGTGCTGGAAATCACGCTGCAGGGTGAGCTCGTCGAAACGGAAGGCGCGCCGGATCGCGGCATGGTGATGGATTTCGCCGATGTCAAAGCGCTCGCCATGGAGCATCTGGTCAATAAGTGGGACCATGCGTTCATCGTGTATGCACGCGATGAAATCGTGCGCGGTTTTCTCGAGCAGATGGCTGATCACAAGACTGTCGTGCTCGACCGCATTCCCACAGTCGAAAACCTCGCCGCCGAGGCGTTCCGGATTCTCTCCGGTGTCTACGACGCGCACTACGGCGTCAATCTGAAACTCAAGCGCATCCGCCTCTACGAAACGCCGAATTGCTGGGCGGATGTCGAAGGCGTTTAAGCCGCTTTTGCCGCGCTCCGCGGCTTCGCTTTTGTCACGGTATGATCGTTAAAGATCGTTGAATAAGCCGCACGTTTTGCTGCGGCGCATCCCAGCGACATGCCAACGGAGCGAGACATGCCAGCGAACCTTTCCGCCAAGCTCAAGGCCGATCCAGCGAGGATCACGCCATGAGCACCTACACGAATCTCCTCAAGCAGCGTTTCAGCGAGCCGGGCACCATGTACGGCATGTGGCTGTCGATGGGCAGTGCCGACATCGCCGAAGCGGTTGCGCATGCGGGCTTCGACTGGCTTTGCATCGACATGGAGCATTCTCCGAACGATAGCCAGGACGTCGTCTCGCAACTTCGCGCAATTGCTGCAGCGCATCTTCCGACGGAGCCGATTGTCCGCGTGCCCGCGCACGACGGCTGGCTGGTCAAACGCGTACTCGATGCCGGTGCACGCACGCTGATGTTCCCGAACGTGGAGACGGCGGAAGAAGCCCAACATGCCGTGCGTCTCACGCAATATCCGAACGGCGATGCACGCGATGGCCTGCGCGGCGCCGCCGGCATGGTGCGCGCGGCAGCGTACGGCGTTCGTCGCGATTACGTGACATCGGCGAATGCGCAGATATCGACGATCGTGCAGATCGAATCGGAATTGGCGCTCGCAAACGTCGAAGCGATTGCCGCGATGCCGGGCGTCGATTGCCTGTTTATCGGGCCGGCGGATCTGGCTGCGAGCCTCGGGCATCTCGGCGATTCCAAGCATCCGGACGTGCAAGCCGCGATCACCAGGATCATCGATGCAGCGAAAAATGCGGGCATCGCAAGCGGCATCTTCGCGCTCGATTCCGCGAGTGCGCGGCAATACGCGGAGGCCGGGGTGAAGGTGATCGCGTTGTCGTCGGATGTCAGCTGGTTGTTGAAGGCGACGCGCCAGGCGTTGCAGGAGGCGAGGGCATGAAACCCGGATTATTGGGCGCAGTTTCCGTAGCGTTGATGCTGGCGTGCGGCGCGGCAAACGCACAGACGGTGAAGGGCAGCGACATGGCCACGCAAAACGCCGTCGCCGATTACAACGCCGGCAATTTCGGTGCGGCGCGCTCGGAGTTTCTTCGCGCGGCGAAGAAGGGCAGCCGACTCGCCGAATTCAATTACGCGATGATGCTGGTCAACGGCGAAGGCGGTCCCGCCGATGTACCCGAAGGCAAGAAATGGCTGCGCAAAGCCGCCGATGCCAACATGACGCAAGCGCAGTTCGTGTACGGCAAGATGTTCGATGACGGGCAGTTTGTGGATCGTGATCCGGCTGAGGCGCATCGCTGGTTTTTGCGCGCCGCGAACCAGGGACATGTGCAGGCTGAACTCGCGTTGGCGAATCAATTCCTCGATGGCCGGGGCACCCCGCGCGACAACGCCCAAGCGTTCGCGTGGTACAAAAAAGCGGCCGAAGGCGGAGACATGACCGCGCAATACGTGGCGGGATCGTTCTATGAACGCGGCGGCGATGGCGTACAGAAAAACATCAACGTCGCGCGCGCGTATTACGCAGCGGCGGCCGCGCAAGGCGATCCGGCGGCAAAGCTCAAGTACCAGCAATTGAGCGCCGAGCTATCGCACGAACAGCCGCAGTAAAAACAAAAAGCCCGCGATGATCATCGATCGAATCGCGGGCTTTTTAAACTCAAATCGCCTAACCCTTCATCAGCCGTTTCTGTCGCGACACGCTCATGATCAGGCCGACCGCGACACCGAGCGTGGTCAGCGCCGTTCCGCCATAACTCATGAACGGCAGTGGCACGCCGACGACTGGCAAGATCCCGCTCACCATCCCGATATTCACGAACGCGTACGTGAAGAACGCCATGGTCAGCGACCCGGCCAACAATCGCCCGAACAGCGTCGCCCCGTTCGCCGCGATAAACAATCCGCGCGCAATCAACGCCATATACAGGAAGAGCAGTACAAGGCCGCCGGCAAGGCCGAACTCCTCTGAAAACACCGCGAAAATGAAGTCGGTATGTTTCTCCGGGATGAATTCCAGATGCGCTTGCGTACCCTTCAGCCAGCCTTTGCCGAACGTGCCGCCTGAACCGATCGCGATCACCGCCTGAATGGTGTGAAAGCCTTTGCCGAGCGGATCGGAAGTCGGATCGAGCAGCGTACAAATCCGATGCTTCTGGTAATCGTGCATCAAAGGCCAGTTCACTTCCGGCTGGCAGATCCGCTCCTGGAACACGCCGATACTCGCCACCACCAGCACCGCCGCAACCAGCACCGGCACGATCAGCTTGAAGCTCAATCCCGCGAAGTAAATGACGAACAGGCCCGCCGCGAACACCAGCACGGCCGTGCCAAGATCGGGCTGCTTCGCGATGATCGCGACCGGCAACAGCAAGATCAAAAAGCCGACGATGTAATCCCACCATCGAATCTGGCCTTCACGCCGCTGAAAATACCAGGCAAGCATGAGCGGCATCGCGATCTTCATGATTTCGGACGGCTGGATCACTACGCCAACATTCAGCCAGCGTTTCGCGCCTTTTCGCGTCAAGCCGAACATGGCCACTGCAATCAGCAACGCCATGCCGAACGTATAAAGCGGCACTGCAAAGCGCATGAGCGTGGGTGGCGGAACATTGGCGAGAATCCACATCAGGCCGAACGTCAGCATGATGTTGCGCAACTGGTCCTCGACGCGCCCGGGCACATCGAGACTCGCGCTATACAGCGTCACGATCCCAACGCACAGCAGCAGGAACACAATCAGCGCGAGGGGTTTATCGAAACCCGCGAACATGCGCTTCGTGCGGTCGAGCCAGGCGCGCTTGTCGAACTGCATCGCTTGCATGGCGGTTCTCCTTCTTTACTCGTCGATGCCGCCGGACGGCGTCAACGTTTGAATGGGGCTCTTGCCGTTGTTACGGGGAATCGCAACCGTGGGCGCGGGTTCCTTCGGCGGCGCCGGTGGTTTGGACGGCGCGGGCATGGGCGCTTTGCGCGCTTCCTTCGCATTCGATGCCGCCACTTTTTCCTTCTGCCCATTGCCCTCTTTGGCGCCGGCGCGCGGGGCATCGGCGACTGAGATGATGGGCGCGCGCGGCGTTGCCAATGCACGCAACATCATGGCAGCCGGCGATGCAGGCACGGCCGGCGCTGCGGAGGCGGCTTCGCTGGGGGCATCGACGGATGAAGCGGAAGCAGCCGGAGCCGCTGACGAGGCCGCTGAAGCCGGCACAGCTGCCGACGCCCCCGCGATCGGCGCCGACGCCGCTGCCGGATTGAACGCCGCCGATTTCGCCGCCACCGATGCCGGCAACGCCGCGTCGACCGCAGATTGCGATCCGCCGATAACCGGTGCCGTCGCACCTTCCGTGGCTGATGCCGCCGCTGCCACCGCCGCCGCTTCCGCGCCGGGTTTCAGCCTGTCGACGAGGTAATAATCGAGCACTTTCCGCGCGATCGGACCTGCGGCTTCCGCACCCCATCCGCCGTTCTCGACAATAAGCGCAACCGCAATCGTCGGATGGTCGGCTGGGGCAAATGCGATATACAACGCGTGGTCACGCAGATGCTCGGCCGTCGCATGGCCGGAGTAATTCGCGCCCTGCAGCGAATAAACCTGCGCCGTCCCCGTCTTGCCTGCCGACAGATAAGGCGCACCGCGGAAGATCTTCACGGCGGTACCGTTGGTCACCACGCCTTCCATTGCGCGCTTGACGAAGTCGATGTCCGCCTGTTTCACGGCGATCTTGTCGCTTGGCGCCCGCACCGTCAGACGCACCGCCTTCGTGATCGGGTTCTCGACTTCCTTCACCAAGTGCGGCTTCATGACCACGCCGTCATTCGCGAGCGTCGCCGTGGCGTGCGCGAGCTGCAGGATGGTGAATGAGTTATACCCCTGCCCGATCCCGAGGCTGATCGTCTCGCCTTCATACCAGCGCTGCTGTTCGGGCTTGCGATACGCCTTCTTCTTCCATTCCGTCGATGGAAGAATGCCGCGCGCTTCGCCGTTGATATCAATGCCCGTGATCTGGCCGAAGCCCCACGGCTTCATGAAACCGGCCATCGCGTTCACGCCGAGATCGTGCGCGAGCATGTAGAAATACGTGTCGTTGGAGACCACGATCGCGCGGTTCATGTCGACCCAGCCCTGGCCCGCGCGCACGTCGTTGCGGAATGTGTGGCCGCCGAACGTGTACGAGCCCGGGTCCTGGAACCCCCAACCCGGTGTGCGTTTATGCAGCGTCAACGCGGCAAGCGCCATGAACGGCTTGTAGGTCGAACCCGGCGGATACGTGCCGTGCAGAGGACGATTCAACAGCGGGTGGTCGGGCGAATTGTTGAGCGAATCCCAGGTCTGCTGGTCGATGCCGTCCACGAACGAATTCGGATCGAAACTCGGCGCCGATACAAACGCGAGCACATCGCCAGTTGCAGGTTCGATGGCGACAAGCGCGCCGCGCTTGCCCGCGAACGCCTGCTCGGCGACCTGCTGCAAACCGATGTCCAGCGACAACACCAGATTGTTCCCGGGCGTGGCCTGCGTGCGCGACATGGTGCGTACCGGCCGTCCGCCCGCCGTTACTTCGACTTCCTCGAAGCCCGTCAGTCCGTGCAATTCGGTTTCGTAGCTTTGCTCGACACCGATCTTGCCCATGTAGTCGGTGCCCTTGTAATTGTTCGCGTCCAGCCGCGGATCGTAGTGATCGGTGTCGGCGTCGTTCTGGTCGCTTGCGGCGTCGATACGCTCCTGATCGCGCTGCGAAATCCGCCCGATATACCCGATCACGTGCGCCGCCGTCGGTCCCAGCGGATATTGCCGGAACAGCCGCGCGCGCACTTCCACGCCCGGGAAGCGGAAACGCTGCGCGGTGAACTGGGCGACCTCTTCGTCGGTGAGACGGGTGCGGATGGGCAGACTCTCGAAATTCTTCGAGTCTTCCAGCAGCTTTTTGAAGCGCCGCCGGTCGCGCGCGTCGACGGGAATCACGGTCGCGATGCGGTCGATTTCATCGTCGAGCGTGGTGTTGATCTTCGATGGCGTGATTTCCAGCGTGTAAGCCGAATAATTCTTCGCGAGCACCACGCCGTTGCGGTCGGTGATGATCCCGCGGTTCGGCACGATAGGCGCGACCGAGATGCGGTTTTCATCGGCTTGCAGCGAATACTTGCTGAAATGCCAGACCTGCAGATACAGGAACCGCACGCCGATCAACCCGAAGCAGACAAACACGAAGAGGCCCGCGGCGGCCACACGCAGGCGAAACTTCGATAACTGTTGTTCGGCGTTCTGAAATTCGGTCATGCAATCTTCGCGGGGACCGCGTGTGTGGCGACTGGGGCGAGCGGCTTAACCGACGCGCCGGCAGGCGCTTGAATCAACATCAACTCAGATGGGACGCGTGTCGTCGGGATCGGTGGCGCGGCGCTGCGGAATCAGCAGCAGGAAACTCGCAACCGGCCACAAAATGGCTTCCACGAATCCATCGACCAGATAACCCCAGCCGGGAAACGCCGCGCCGGTCAGCAGACGGATCACGAACGGGACAATCTGCGCGCCGATCAGAAGCGGTGCGACCACGAACGTTTGCACCGGCAACGACATCCACAATACGCGCCTGTGAATGGTGATGGCGCCATACGACAACAACGTATACGCAAGCGCGTGCTCACCGAGCAGACTTGCATTGTGAACGTCCATCAACATGCCGAGCAAAAACGCGATGCCCATTCCGACACGGCGCGGCTGGTGAACGTTCCAGAACAACAGGACGACGGCCACGAAATCGGGCACGCCGGCCATCCGGCCCCACGGCATCAGGTTCAGCAGGAAGGCGGCGGCCAAGCTGAACGTGATGAAGTACGGATTGACCGGCTGCAGGATGTATTGCGGGCGGCTCATGGCGTGGCTCCGGGCGCGGCCTTGCCGGCAGGTTCTCGCCGGGCGTGCCCGGATCTGTTCGATGCCGCGTGCTCAGGCTTCTTCGCGGCGGTCGCCGATGCCGGCTTGGCGGCTACAGCTGCAGATGCCGGCGCTGCCGGCGCCGCAGGTGTTGCGGCCGGGTTCGCCGCGGGCGCGGATGCCGGGTTCGCGGCAGCAGGCGCGCTTGTGCTTTTCGCCGGTGCTGCCTTCTTTCTGCCCTTGTTTTCCTTCGCTTCCTTCGCGGCGGCCGCGGCTTCGATTTCTACCGGGTTGGGCGGCTGGTTGACTTCGTAGTGCAGCACGAGCAACTGACGCGCACCACGCACCGGAGCAATAGGCAGACAGACGACGCGAGCGAAGGCAGTATCGGCTTGTTTATCGACCCGCACGACCTTCGCCACCGGCAATCCCGGCGGATAAATCCCGTCCAGGCCGCTGGTCACGAGTTCGTCGCCGGTTTGTACGTCGGCGCTGATGGGCACGAAGCGCAGATCCAGTGTGTCGCCCTTTGGCGTGCCATAGATCACGCTGCGCAAACCCGTACGCACGATTTGCACGGGAACGGCCTGGTCTTTGTCGGAGAGCAGCGTCACTTCGGATTGCAGCGGGAACACGCGGGTGATCTGGCCAATCACGCCGTCTTCGTTGACTACCGGCGCGCCGTCCTGAATGCCCTGTTGCGAGCCCTTGCCAATCACGACCTTCTGCGTGAACGGATCACGCGTGTCGTATTGCACTTCGACGGGAATGGTTTGCGTGACGGCGCGCGCCTGAAGCTGAAGGAGCGAACGCAGATGCGTGTTCTCGGCGTTGAGCTGGGAAGCATCACCCGCTTTCACCGATAACTCCAGGTTCTTTTCTTTCAACTTCGCGTTTTCAGTGCGCAGGATTGCGCTGGTCACAGCCAGATCGGCGGCGCCCATAAAAATATCGCGCGGTACGAGGGCGGCGCGCTGCAACGGGTATAACCCCGCGCCCAGCACGCCACGCACGATCTCGAGCGTGTTGAAACGCGCGTCCGAGATAAGAAGGGCGATTGCAAGCACCACGAAGAAGATCAATCTCGCGAGAGCGGATGGACCTTGCTTAAAGAGTGGCGGCGGACTGTATTCCATGGTCGGCGCCGAGGGCGTGAGCAGTTAAATCGATGCTGCGGGTCCGCGTCAAGGAGCGGCCCTGCCCAGCGCGGTGCGCCGCGGCCCGGAGCCACATTGGGCCGGGCCACGAAAACGCTCGCGCAAGTCGCATACCTCGCGCACGTCGCAGTTGTTCCATTGAGCGAGTGCGTGTTGTTGGCGCCTTCGTGAAAGGCGTCAAGACTTACTCGTAGGAGAAGATGCTGCCGAGCTTGTCCATGCGTTCGAGCGCCATGCCCGAACCGCGTACGACGCAAGTCAGCGGATCTTCAGCAACAAGCACCGGCAGGCCGGTCTCTTCTGCAAGCAGCCGGTCGAGGTCGCGCAGCAACGCGCCACCGCCAGTCAGCATCATGCCGCGCTCGGCAATGTCGGCGCCCAGTTCCGGCGGCGTCTGTTCCAGCGCGATTTTCACCGACGACACGATCTGGTTCAACGGATCGGTCAGGGCTTCGAGAATTTCGTTGCTCGAAATGGTGAAGCTGCGCGGAATGCCTTCTGAAAGGTTACGGCCCTTGACTTCCATCTCCTTGACTTCGGAGCCGGGGAAAGCCGAACCAATTTCCTTCTTGATGGCTTCAGCCGTTTGCTCGCCAATCAGCATGCCGTAGTTACGGCGAATGTAATTGACGATGGCTTCGTCGAACTTGTCACCGCCCACGCGCACCGAACCCTTGTACACGATACCGCCGAGCGAGATCACGCCCACTTCGGTCGTGCCGCCGCCGATGTCGACGACCATGGAGCCCGTTGCTTCCGAAACCGGCAAGCCGGCGCCGATAGCCGCGGCCATGGGTTCTTCGATCAGATAAACCTGCGACGCGCCTGCGCCATGAGCCGCTTCCTTGATCGCGCGGCGCTCGACCTGGGTCGAACCGCACGGCACGCAGATGATGATGCGTGGCGAGGGCGAGAACATGCGCGACTCATGGGCCGTCTTGATGAACTGCTTGATCATCTGCTCGGTGACCGTGAAGTCGGCGATCACGCCGTCCTTCATGGGCCGGATTGCTTCGATGTTGCCCGGCACCTTGCCGAGCATCTGCTTGGCCTCGCGGCCGACAGCCTGAATGGTCTTCTTGCCATTCGGACCGCCTTCCTGGCGAATGGAAACCACCGACGGCTCGTCTAGAACGATGCCTTTGCCGCGCATGTAAATCAGCGTGTTGGCGGTGCCGAGATCAATCGCCAGATCGTTTGAAAAGTAGCTGCGCAAAAAACCGAACATTCAAAAATCCTGTCTCGCTGGGAGCCGTGCCTCGCTTCGAGCGCCAAAGGACGGCAGCGGAAAAAAATGACAGCCTGCAGTCGCACCCAATTGGTCGCGAACATTGCAAAGCTGCGAAGAAAATCTACCGGAGGATGCAAGCAAACCAGGCGCACACTTTTCTGAAAAAACTGTAACTAAGAAAAGGCCGCTGGCAAGTCGATCCGGATTTGGGTCGAACGCGTAATGATACCTTATAATTTTGGGGTATTCGAAGGAAAAGGACGGTACATTTTGCCATCGTCAGGCCTGCTTTCTAAGGCTCCTTATCTCGAATTGAAGTCGCGCTGTTTGTAACGCGAAAGTCGCATAAATAGACCGGTGAAACAAATGTCTCTGACCCTGACCGATGTAAAACGCATTGCGCACCTCGCGCGTCTGGAATTGCCCGAGCACGAGGCCGAACCGACCCTCGCACGCCTGAACGATTTCTTCGGTCTCGTGGAGCAGATGCAAGCTGTAGACACCACGGGAATCGAACCGCTTGCTCACCCGATCGAACAAATCCAGCAAGTCGAACTGCGTTTGCGAAACGATGCTGTTACAGAGCATGTAAACCGCGAAGAGTTCCAACGGCCTGCACCCGCTGTGCGCGACGGCTTGTATCTCGTGCCGAAAGTGATCGAATGAGCGGCGCGCCAGCGTAACAACGGCAACACCGCACGAAAACTAAAAGACGCGGCACCCGGCGTCTATCAGGAAAAACGCAATGCATCAGAAAAGCTTGACCGAACTGCGCGCGGCACTCGACGCAAAAACCATTTCCGCCGTCGAACTCGCGCAGGTGTTCCTGCAGCGCATCGACGCCGCGAAGGATCTCAACGCGTTCATCAGCGTCGATCACAATCTCACCCTCGAGCAGGCCAGGGCCGCCGACGCGCTCATCGCCCGGGGCGAAGCGGGTCCGCTGACGGGTTTGCCGATCGCGCATAAAGACGTGTTCGTCACGCGCGGATGGAGCTCGACGGCGGGATCGAAGATGCTCGAGAACTACAAGAGTCCCTTCGATGCCACCGTTGTCGACCGCTTGAAGAACGCGGGCGTGGTGACGCTCGGCAAGACAAATATGGACGAATTCGCGATGGGTTCGTCGAACGAGAATTCGTACTTCGGGCCGGTCAAGAACCCGTGGGATCTGAAAGCGGTGCCGGGCGGATCGTCGGGCGGTTCGGCCGCGGCGGTCGCGGCGCGGCTCGCGCCAGCGGCCACGGGAACGGACACAGGCGGCTCGATTCGCCAGCCTGCATCGTTCACCGGCATTACCGGAATCAAACCAACGTACGGCCGCGTTTCGCGTTACGGCATGATCGCGTTCGCTTCGTCGCTGGATCAGGGCGGCCCGATGGCACGCAGCGCCGCCGATTGCGGCGTGCTGCTCAACGCGATTGCATCGTTCGATCCGCGCGATTCAACCAGCCTCCAGCGCGAGGACGAAGACTACACGCGCTATCTCGGTCAGCCATGGTCGGGTCATGACGCGAACAAACCGCTCGCGGGATTGCGCATCGGTTTGCCGAAGGAGTTTTTTGGCGAAGGACTCAGCGCCGAAGTTCGCAGCGCAGTAGACGCGGCGTTGAAGCAATATGAAGCGCTCGGCGCGACCTTGGTCGAGGTATCGCTGCCAAAGACCGAGTTGTCCATTCCCGTGTATTACATCATTGCGCCGGCGGAGGCATCGTCGAATCTGTCGCGTTTCGATGGCGTGCGTTACGGCCATCGCGCGGCCGAGTACACCGATCTTCTCGATATGTACAAGAAGTCGCGCGCCGAAGGTTTCGGGCCGGAAGTGAAGCGCCGGATCCTGGTAGGCGCGTACGTGTTGTCGCACGGCTATTACGACGCGTATTACGTTCAGGCGCAGAAAATCCGCCGCATCATCGCGCAGGATTTCCAGGAAGCATTCAATCACTGCGATGTGATCATGGGACCGGTGGCGCCATCGGTTGCATGGAATCTCGGTGAGAAAGCCGACGACCCGGTCCAGATGTACCTCGCCGATATCTACACGTTGTCGATCAGTCTCGCCGGTTTGCCGGGCATGAGCGTGCCGTGCGGTTTCGGCGCTGCGGGCAGCGCGCATGCCACGCGGCCGGTTGGCTTGCAGATCATCGGCAACTATTTCAACGAAGCCCGGTTGCTGCAGGTCGCCGACGCGTTTCAGCGCGCGACCGACTGGCATGTGCAATCACCGGCAGGAGTCTGAGTTATGCAATGGGAAGTCGTTATTGGTCTTGAGACGCACGCGCAGTTATCGACGGTCTCCAAGATTTTCTCGGGCGCGGCCACGCAATTCGGCGCTGAGCCGAACACGCAGGCCTGTCCTGTCGATCTGGCGTTGCCAGGCTCATTGCCCGTGATGAATCGCGGCGCGGTCGAGCGTGCGATTCGTCTGGGTCTGGCGATCGGCGCGACCATCGCGCCGCGCAGCATTTTCGCGCGTAAAAACTATTTCTATCCTGATCTGCCGAAGGGTTATCAGATCAGCCAGTTCGAGATCCCGGTCGTGCAGGGCGGCAGCGTCACGATCCACGTTCCGGCAAACGAAAAAACCGGCAAGGCCGCCTACGATAAAACCGTCAACCTGACGCGCGCGCATCTGGAAGAAGATGCCGGCAAGTCGCTGCACGAAGACTTCGCGGGTATGACGGGTATCGATTTGAATCGCGCGGGCACGCCGTTGCTTGAGATTGTGACCGAACCTGAAATGCGCAGCGCCGCTGAAGCCGTGGCGTATGCAAAGAGCCTCCATACGCTCGTGCAATGGCTTGGGATCTGCGACGGCAACATGCAGGAAGGTTCGTTCCGTTGCGACGCGAACGTGTCGGTACGCCCGGTTGGTCAGGCGGAATTCGGCACACGCGCCGAGATCAAGAACCTGAACTCGTTCCGGTTCCTCGAAGAAGCGATCCAGTATGAAGTGCGCCGCCAGATCGAGTTGATCGAAGACGGCGGTACGGTCGTGCAGGAAACGCGTTTATACGATCCAGATAAACGCGAGACACGTTCCATGCGCAGCAAGGAAGACGCGCACGATTACCGCTATTTCCCCGATCCGGACCTGATGCCGCTGGTTATCGATGAAGCGTGGATTGCGCGGGTTCGCAGCGAATTGCCCGAGTTGCCGGAAGCGATGCAAACGCGCTTCGTCGAGCAATATGGCTTGACGCCGTATGACGCGGTCGGGCTGACGTCGTCGCAGGGCATGTCGGCTTATTTTGAGAACGTGGTCTCGAAAGTCGGACACGCGAACGCCAAGCTCGCCGCCAACTGGTTGATGGGCGAGGTGTCGTCGCAACTGAATCGCGAATCGCTGGATATCGAGAGCTCGCCGGTTTCTCCGCCGCAACTCGCGCTCGTGATTCAGCGCATCGCCGACGGCACTATCTCGAACAAGATCGCGAAGGATATTTTCCAGGCAATCTGGGAAGAGAAAGCTACCGACGAAGCCGCGGCCGACCGGATTATCGAAGCGAAGGGATTGAAGCAGATTTCGGATACGGGCGCGCTGGAAGCGATCATCGACGAGGTGATGGCCGCGAACCAGAAGTCAGTCGATGAATACCGCTCGGGCAAGGAAAAGGCGTTCAATGCGCTGATCGGCCAGGCCATGAAAGCGACCAAAGGCAAGGCGAATCCGCAGCAGGTCAACGAGCTTTTGAAGAAGAAATTATCCTCTTGATCTGAACGCCGGCGTTTGATGGCTGAGGTACTCGCGGGTTGCTGCTGGTCTGGTCTGGCAGCAACCCTTTATTTTATGAATGTTCATGAGCGGGAGCGCACGCGTGGCCAAGAAACCTGATCTGGACGATTACCGCGTGCCTTACTTCGACGGCAAGAAGCTGAAGGCGTTTGATCTTGCTTCTATCGACACGGCGTCGAAGCCATTCTCGGCCGGGTCGAAAGACGACGATCGCGCGCGTTTGAGCGAGTTGAACGCAGCACTCGACGGCTTGCAGGACAAACTCCACACCCAGCCCAAGCAGCGGGTCCTGCTGATCCTGCAAGGCATGGATACAAGCGGCAAGGACGGCACCATTCGCGGCATTTTTCAGGATGTCGATCCGCTCGGGATTCGTATCGTGCCGTTCAAGGCGCCTTCCGAGGTCGAGGCCGCTCATGACTTTCTATGGCGCGTTCATTCGCAGGCGCCCGCCGCGGGTGAGTTGACCGTTTTCAATCGCAGCCAGTATGAAGACGTGCTCGTACCGCGCGTGCTGAAACAAATCGATAAAGACGAATGCGAACGTCGATACGCCCATATTCGCAACTTCGAGGCGCTTTTAGCGGATAGCGGCACGGCCATTGTGAAATGCTTTTTGCATATATCGAAGGACGAGCAGAAAGAGCGCTTGCAGGCGCGTATCGACAATCCAGAAAAGCATTGGAAATTCGATACCGCCGATCTCGAAGCTCGCAAGCAGTGGGACGATTATCACGAAGCTTATGCCGATGCGCTGGGCGCAACGTCGACCGAGTTTGCTCCGTGGTTTGTTATTCCCGCAGATTCAAAAACACACCGTAACGTCATGGTCGCGGAATTGATCACGCGCACCCTGCAAAGTTTGAAGCTCGAATATCCGCCGGCAAAGGATTCGCTGAAAGGGATCAAGGTCGAGTAGGTCAACAACATATGAGGACGTTTCATGTTTCGAGTCATCACCGCCAATTTGAACGGTATTCGATCGGCCGCGAAGAAAGGATTTTTCGACTGGTTTGGTCAGCAGGACGCAGACGTTGTCTGCGTGCAGGAAATCAAATGTTCGCAAGACGATCTGACGCCGGAGTTTCTCGCGCCGCATGGATTTCAGGGCTATTTCCAGCATGCCGTGAAGAAGGGCTATTCGGGCGCGGGGCTTTATACAAAGCACAAACCGGATGAGGTGATCATCGGCTTTGGCAGTGAGGAATTCGATCCCGAAGGGCGTTATGTGGAAGCCCGGTTCGGGGATTTATCGGTGATTTCCGTGTATGTGCCTTCCGGGTCCAGCGGTGAGGAACGGCAACAGGCGAAGTACCGGTTCATGGCCGAGTTCATGCCGCATCTGGAGAAACTCGCGGCGACGCGTGAAGTGATTCTGTGCGGCGACGTGAACATCGTGCACAAGGAAATCGATATCAAGAACTGGAAAAGCAACCAGAAGAATTCCGGCTGTTTGCCGGAAGAGCGCGCATGGCTCACCCAATTATTCGATGAAAAATCCTACGTCGATGTATTCCGAACGCTCGATCAGCGGCCTGAGCAATACACGTGGTGGAGCAATCGCGGACAGGCTTATGCGAAGAACGTCGGGTGGCGGATCGATTATCAGATCGCGACGAAAGGCGTGGCGGACACGGCGACAGCGACTTCAGTTTTTCGCGAGATCAAGTTCAGCGATCACGCGCCATTGATTATCGATTACGACTGGAAGGTTTGAAGAGGCGGGCAGCCTTCTCTATAACTTCGGCTTCTTGAACCGCCCCATCCCCGCATAATTAGGCAACTGATCGACCGTCTGACCGAGCGCCTTCGCGTATAGCGGCATCATGTCCGGCAGGCGCTTCATCAAATCGTGCACGCGATCCGAGCCGAACGGGTGCATCCAGATAAACCCGTTCGGCGTGCGCCGCGTCGCCGAGTCGATCTTCTTCCATAACGTCACGGCGGCGCGCGGATCGTATCCCGCGCGGGACGCAATCTCGCTGCCAATGACATCGGCTTCAGTTTCATCCGCCGGCGTGTATCGCATGGCCAGCAACTGCTCGCCTATACCCAGCGGCGCCGACGTGATATCGGCGAAACCAAATAGCGGCGGTATCGTGCCCGTGGTCAATTGCGCGGCCTGCTGACGTCCGAGCCGATCGCGCGCGTGTTCGCGCAAAGCGTGCGCAATCTCATGGCCGATCATCATGCCGAGTTCGTTGTCATTGAGCCGAAGCCGCTCGATCAAACCGCTGTAAATGACGATCTTGCCGCCCGGCAGGCAGTACATGCGAATCTCGTTGGATCGCACCACGTTGACCTGCCATTTCCAGTTCTTCGAGCGGTCATTCCACTTGAGCGCAAACGGAACCTCGCGATTCGTGATGTCGCGGGCGCGTTTGACGAGCGGGTTGTCATCGCCGAGAAGATGCTTGGTGCGCTGGGCTTCGTGGAGAATTTGCAGATATTCGTCGGCGGATTGCTGTTCGAGCGTTGCCGATGGAATCAGGTTGCGGAACAGCGCGGCATTGCCAAAGCGGATCTGGCCGCTCGCCGCCGAGTAGGGCTGCTGCGAAACTGCATCGGACGCCGCGAAGCTGACGCTCGCCTGGAGCGTCATGGCGCAGGCCGTGACGCGGATCAACGCGTGCACCTTCATCGGACAAGTCTCCAGGGCGCGATTTTCGGCAACAGTAACATGCCGGGAATCGACAGCGCCACGCAGACCATGAAGTACTCGAACCAGCCCGTCTGCGCCACGATAAAGCCGCTTGAAGCCGATGCCAGCGTGCGCGGCACCGAAGCCAGGCTCGTGAAAAGCGCAAACTGCGTGGCCGTATAACGCGGATCGGTCGTGCTCGCGATATACGCGACGAACGCCGCGGTTGTCAGGCCGGTTGCGAAAGTCTCGAAGCCGTAAAGCGTAGCCAGCGCGACAGGCGACGGCCCGATCTTGGCAAGCCACGCGAAGCCGAGCGTGGACACGATCTGCAGCACGCCGAAGATCCACAACCCCCGCCCGATGCCAATCTTCACCAGCCACATCCCGCCCACAATCCCGCCCGCAATACTTGCCCAAAACGCCACTGTCTTGGCGATCACGCCAATCTGCGTCTTGTTAAAGCCGATATCGAGGAAAAACGACGTGGAAAGCGTGGTTGCCATCGTATCGCCGAGCTTATAGAGAAAGATGAAGCCGAGGATCAAGAGCGCCGTGCGCCAGCCGTCACGCCCAATGAATTCCCGAAACGGATCGATGATCGCATCGCGGAGATTCTTGGGCGGCGTGCCATGGATTTCCGGTTCCTTGACCACCAATGTCAGCACCACGCCCGGCAACATGAACGCCGCCGTGACCATGAACACCGTGGACCACGGCAAATGATCGGCAAGAATCAGCCCGAGCGAGCCCGGAATCAGCGCCGCGATCTTGTACGCGTTCACGAAAACGGCATTGCCGAGGCCCTGTTCGGTATCAGCGAGAAGCTCGCGGCGGAACGCATCGATTGCTATGTCCTGGCTCGCCCCGAAGAACGCGACGAGCGCGGTCAGTGCGGCCACGGTCCAGATTTCCTGTTTCGGCGATATGAACCCGAGCGCGCCGATCGCCACGCCCACCAGCAATTGCGTGACGATCATCCAGCCGCGCCGCCGGCCTGGACGCCAGCCGGGCAGACGCGGCACGTAGCGGTCCATCAGCGGCGCCCAGATGAATTTCCACGTGTACGGGAACTGGATCAGCGCAAACAGGCCGATTTCCTTCAGATTGACGCCTTCGGTGCGCAACCACGCCTGGACCAGATAGATGAGCGTAAAAAGCGGCAGCCCGGACGTGAAGCCGAGAAACACGCAGATCAGCATGCGTTTGTTGAGAAACGCACGCCAGCCGGGGCGGTCTTCGTGAGCGGTTATAGCGGGCGCCTCGTTTGGCGTGTTGGACATATGAAATCAGTTTGATGCGGTGGGCGATGCGCCAAGCGGTGAACGGGCGATCAGTTCAGCTACGCTTTACGCGATAGACCGCAAGGCTACCACGCCAGTTCGCGCCCCAACGGATCGACTGCCCGCCGTGCAGCACAACCCGATCGAGTATCTCGATACCCACTTCCGGCGCCAGCGCCTCGAAATCCTGGATGGTCAGCACGCGCACGTTCGGCGTGTTATGCCATTGATAAGGCAGCGTTTTCGATACCGGCATGCGTCCCTGCAGCACCGTCAGCCTGTGCCGCCAGTAACCGAAGTTCGGGAACGAGACGATGCATTCACGCCCGACGCGCACGGTTTCGCGCAGGATCGCCGCGGTTTGATGGATGGTCTGAAGGGTCTGCGAAAGGATTGCGAAGTCGAAGCTGCCGTCTTCGAACAGGCGCAAGCCGTCTTCCAGATTCTGCTGGATGACGTTGACGCCCTTTTGCGCGCAGGCCAGAACGCCGGCGTCGTTGATTTCGATGCCGTAGCCGGTGACATCGAGTTCTTCGCCTAAAAGCGAGAGCAGCGACCCATCGCCGCATCCCAGATCCAGCACCGATGAATTCGGCTCGACCCAGCGCGCGATTGCCCGAAAGTCCGAGCGCAGGGAAAGAGAGTCCAGCGTGATCTGGTTCATGCGCCCACCTCGGCGGCAATGCGTTCGTAATAGGCGCGCATCAGGTTGTGATAGCGCGCATCGTCGAGCAGGAAGGCGTCGTGGCCGTGCGGTGCATCGATTTCGGCGTAGCTCACCGTGCGCTTGTGATCGAGCAGCGCCTTCACGAGTTCGCGCGAACGGGCCGGCGCGAAACGCCAGTCGGTCGAGAAACTCGCGATCAGGTATTTCGCCGTCGTGTGCGCAAGCGATTTGGTCAGGTCGCCGTCGAAGGCCTTGGCAGGATCGAAGTAATCGAGCGCGCGGGTGATCAACAGGTAGGTGTTGGCGTCGAAGTATTCGGCGAATTTATCGCCTTGATACCGAAGGTACGATTCGACTTCGAACTCGACGTCGAAATTGAAGTTGTAGGCGTCAACCGCGCCTTCTGCCCGGCGCAAGGCGCGGCCGAACTTGGCGGCCATGTCGTCATCGGATAGGTAGGTGATGTGGCCGATCATGCGCGCCACGCGCAGGCCACGTCGCGGCTTCACCCCGTGCGCGTAGTAATTGCCGCCGTGGAAATCGGGATCGGAGAGGATGGCCGAGCGTGCGACCTCGTTGAACGCGATGTTCTGCGCGGAAAGCTTCGGCGTCGATGCCACCACAATGCAGTGCGCCACGCGCTCCGGATACATCATGCTCCAGGCCAGCGCCTGCATGCCGCCGAGGCTTCCGCCCATCACGGCTGCGAATTTTTCGATGCCATACAGATCCGCCACGCGCGCCTGAGCGTGAACCCAGTCCTCGACCGTGACCACGGGGAAACTCGCGCCGTAGGGCTTGCCGGTGGTGGCGTTGATGCTCATCGGGCCGGTCGAGCCGAAGCACGAACCCAGATTATTCACGCCGATGACAAAAAACTTGTTCGTATCCAGCGGCTTGCCGGGACCGACCATGTTGTCCCACCAGCCGACATTCTTGGGGTCATCGGCATACACGCCGGCGACGTGATGCGACGCGTTCAGTGCATGGCAAACGAGCACGGCGTTGGAGCGTGCGGCATTGAGCGTGCCGTAGGTTTCGACAACGAGATCGTAATCGCCGAGCAAACTGCCGTTCTGCATGCGCAGCGGCTCGGTGAAATGCAGTGTCTGGGGAGTGACGATGCCGATTGATTCCATTCATCCGCCTAGAGAAAACAAGGGCGGCTAAACGGCGTCGGCTGTGCGCGTAGAAGAAAAAGCGGCGCGGCTGACAACCTCTTTAGCCGCATTTATAGTGAACCGGGTCAGGGTTCGCGCGCCCGCAATCGAGTCAGCAAATCGGCGCGATGAAACAAGATAAGTGATTAAGTATATCGGAATTTGTGAAGCGGTTCTCTTACCGGAATGCGCTCAAGCCCTTCAAGGACCGAATTTTGAGATCGACGTAATGCGGCCGGCCGCGCGCCGCAGAGCGCATGAAGCCGCTGTCGCTGGCATGTCGAACCGTCGGCAAATGTCCGGTGATCCAGACCGTTCGAATACCCAGGCGTTTATAACGTTTCAGATGTCCGCGCGTGTCTTCGACAAGAATGGCGTCGGAGAGCCGGACATCCGCGCGATGCATGGCGCGCCTCAACATGCCCGCGTCGGGTTTGGCGCGCCAATAGCCGCTGCGGTCCTGCATGTCCTCGATCGCGATCACGCGCTCGAACAACTTGCCGATACCCAACTCTGACAACACCGCGTGCGCGTAAATGGACGGCCCGTTGGTCAGCACGATCTTGCGTCCCGGCAAGGCGCGAATCATGCGAGCCAGCCCGCGCTCGGCGCGAACCATGGAAGGAAGATCGGTGAACGTATGAACGACGTCGAGAAAATCGTTGGCGTCGATAAAGTGATGACGCACGAGACCCAGCAGCGTGGCGCCGTATCGCTGGGTGTAACCGGTGCGAAGCCGGTTCGCCTCTTCCAGATCAACCCCCAACCGGTCGATGATGTATTGCGTCATGCCGCGGTTGATCGCCGGAAAAATCTCGTGCGACGCGTGATGCAGGGTGTTGTCGAGATCGAAAAGCCAGACAGGGCCACCGCGTTTGGTCACGCGGCGCCGGGTTGGACGTGGAGATTGCACGCTCAATGCGAGCGGATCATCGTCCCGAACGGCTGTTCGGTCAGGATCTCGAGCAGCACGGAATGCTCGATCCGCCCATCGATGATATGAACCGAGCGCACGCCGCTCTTCGCCGCATCCAGCGCCGACGAAATCTTCGGCAGCATGCCGCCGGAAATGGTGCCATCAGCGAAAAGCGCATCGATTTCGCGCGCCGACAAATCGGTCAGCAGGTTGCCGGCTTTGTCCATGACGCCAGGAATGTTGGTCATCATGACGAGCTTCTCGGCGTTCAGCACGACCGCCAGTTTGCCCGCGACCAAATCCGCGTTGATGTTGTACGACAGACCGTCTTCGCCAAAGCCGATTGGCGAGATCACCGGAATGAACGCGTCGTCCTGCAGCGCCTTCACGACGGCCGGATTGATGGCTTCGACTTCACCCACTTGTCCGATATCGATGAATTCACCCGGATTGTCGCGATCCGGCATTTGCAGCTTGCGTGCGTGGATCAACCCGCCGTCCTTGCCAGTCAGTCCGACCGCCTGCCCGCCGAAATGATTGATCAGCGTGACGATATCCTGCTGCACTTCGCCGCCCAGCACCCACTCGACCACTTCCATGGTCTCTTCGTCGGTGACGCGCATGCCTTGAATGAACGTGCCCTGCTTGCCGATTTTCTTGAGCGCCTGATCGATCTGCGGTCCGCCGCCGTGCACGATCACCGGATTGATGCCGACCAGTTTCAGCAGGATCACGTCACGCGCGAAGCCCTGTTTCAGGCGCTCCTCGGTCATCGCGTTGCCGCCGTATTTGATCACGATCGTTTTGCCGTGATACTGCTTGATGTAAGGCAACGCCTCAGCCAGGATTTCGGCTTTCAGGGTCGGCGCGATCTGCGTAAGGTCGGGAAGCTCGGACATGGCGGCGATGGGGCGAAGAGCAGTTTAAACAGGCGGAATTGTACAGGACTGACGCGTTGCATCAGGCGTTTGGCACTGTATTCAGCATTGCATTTGCGAGAACGGGCGGCAACCGGCGCGCGGCTGCTCCAGTATGGGGCCGGAGCGTGAAACAATGGTGTTCGCGCAAACCACTGCTCCGCTTTTACCGGGCTTCCTCAATATCGTGACCGATACGCGCTTCGGATCGTCTGCATCGCAACATTGCGCCCGCTGCGGCGCGGTTTTGCGTTGCGGTCAACAGATGGGCGATGCCACATGCTGGTGCGCGTCGATGCCGGTTTTGCCGGCCAATAAATTGGCGCCTCGGCTGGCGTGCTTGTGCCCCGCATGCCTGAGTCGGGAAATCAACCCGATCGAAGGCAAATAAAAACGGCGATCCGGCTGGCCGGACCACCGTGTAATGGCGGCTAAAAAACCGACGCGCCTTACGCTGTCGTTTTCTTTGCCGGGCGTTTGCGGGGCGCAGCACCCGTGTGCGTGGCCGCGAGCAATGCCAGATCGCGCGCGACCTCGCTCATGACCGGCTCCCACTGCCCGAACTTTTCCTGCCGATACAACTTGGCCGTTGGATACCACGGGCTGTCCGTGCGTTCGAGTTGCCAGACCCAGTGCGGATTGACGTCGAGCAGAATCCACGTTGGTTTGCCGAGCGCGGCCGCGAGATGCGCCACGCTCGTGCACACGGTGATCACGAGATCCAGTGAATCGATGAACGCCGCGGTGTCATCGAACGTCTCGAACTTGCCCGTGCGATCGGCGATCTCGAACCCGCCGTCCCGAGCCGTTGATACCGCGCCCGACGCTTCTTTCTGCAGCGAGAAAAACGCGACGTTTTCGATGCCCTTGAACGCCTCGGCATATCGTTCGATGCCCACGCTGCGGAACATATTTCGCTGATGGGTTTCGCTGCCGCTCCATACAAGACCCACGCGCAGGCGTTTGTCGGCGGCGAATTCGGCGCGCCATTCGGCGGCCAGATCCGTGTCCGACGAAAGATACGCGCGTTTCGACGGAATCGTTTCCTCTTCAATGCCGAAATGCAGCGGCAAACTCAGCAGCGGGAAGTGGAAATCGAAGTCGGGCAGCGGAGCGTCATGCGGAATGCACTCGACGTTCTTCGGCGCCATGCGCGCCATCAGCGGAAACACGGCCTTGAACGCGACCCAAACAAGATTGCCGCCCTGGGCGCTGACCTTTTTCGCCAGCATGGGAAGGAAGCGCGAGAATTGCAGCGCGTCGCCAAAACCCTGTTCGCCCCACAGCAGCAACGTCTTGCCCTTGAGTGACTCGCCGTTCCAGCGCGGCGTATTGAATTTAGGATGCGAATTGCGCAGCTCGCTGGACCCGTCCCAGCGCGTTTCGAAGTTCGCCCAGCCGCGCGCATAGTTGCCTTGCACGAGGTCGAGAATGGACAGGTTGAAGGGAAGGCGCGTCATGTGCGGCGCGAGGTCCACAGCCGCCGTGGCCGCCTCAGTGGATTCTTTCCAACGCTGCGCTTCTTTCAACGCGAGGCTGTAGTTCGACAGCGCCAGCGCGTTCGACGGATCGATCTGAGTGGCGCGTTTGCCCGCCACGAGCGCATGCTCCAGTTCCCAGCGGCGCGGATACATGCGCGTCAGATTCGTCCACGCTTCGATATCGGAGGAATTCGCAGCGACGGCTTCTTCAAGAAGCTTCAGCGCGTCTGCTTCCCGACCCGTCAGCTCGTAGGCAACTGCCAGATTGTTGCGCAGGGTTGGAACGGATGCATCGATTGCGTGCGCGCGTTCGTAAAGCGGAATGGCCTCGGCGTGACGGTCGGCGAGCTGTAGCGCATAGCCCAGATGCCAGAGTGCGAGCGCGTGCTGCGGATGCGTTTCGACGACTTGCGTGCCAAGCCTAATGCCCTCGGCAATGCGATTTTGCTTCAACAAGGAGTCGATGAGATCCAGCACTGTTTCCACGCGCGCGGGTTCAAGCAGCACAGCGGCGTGCAACCAGGTGGCGCGTTCTGCCTGACTACCGGCAGTACCGGCGATCCTGGCGTTTTCAAGGTACGCGGACAGGACGCGCGAGATAATGGAGTTCTGCGTGGTGTCCTGAGTAGCGTCTTGAACGAGTGGCGTTTCGCTCAAAAGCGCGTCGGGGCGGGACGATTGGCTGCGATTCATGTGAGTGTGCGGCCGAGCCGCCCTGTACGAGACAACATTCAATGGTGCGGCAAATCACCCATCGCGGCCATTAGACTATTCTGAAATTAAGCGCGACGATTACTGAAATGCATCGAATCACAACCACGGGCCGCGTCAATCTCGGTCACCTTTTCTGGCTTCGCAGCCTTGCGATCATCGGCCAGCTGGTGACCATTGCGGTCGTTCAGACTTTCTACGGCGCGCACCTTCCGATGGCAGCAATGCTGACCATCATTTCGCTCGAAGTCATGTTCAACGCGATCACGTGGACTCGCGTCATGCGCGAGCGGCCTGAAACCAATCTTGAATTGTTCGGACAACTTTGGGTTGATCTGGGCGCTTTGTCCGCGCTGCTGTTCCTGAGCGGCGGCGCGACCAACCCTTTCGTTACGTTGTATTTGCCGTCGCTTGCAATTGCATCCGCCGTGCTGCCGTGGAACCTGTCGGTCTGGCTAGCGCTGTTCGCCGTGGCTTGCTACGCGCTGCTTACCGTCAGCTACGTGCCGCTGAACATGGAAGATCCGCTGAACCTGTTCGAGTATTTCCGTATCGGGTTGTGGGTGAATTTCATGGTGAGCGTGGGCTTGATCGGGTGGTTCGTGGCCCGCATGTCGCGGGCGTTGCGTGCGCGCGATTTCGCCCTGGCCGATGCCCAGGAGCGCCTTCTGCGCGACGAACGCGCCGTTGCGCTCGGCGTTCAGGCCGCGACCGTTGCACATGAAATCGGCACGCCTTTGTCGACCATTGCGATGCTCAGCGAGGAACTGCGCGATTCCGCGCGTCACGATCCGCATCTTGCGCCGTACGCCGCGGACATCGAATTGCTGGAGCAGCAAATGAGCTTGTGCACGTCCGCGCTCGCCCGCTTGCGTAGCCGTGCGAGCGAGCCTGCGCCGCGGCAATCGCTGGATGACTGGCTGCATGGGTTTGTCGAACAATGGCGCTTGCGCCATCCGCACGTGCGCTTCGAGCTGATCGAAGCCGAGGAGCACAAGCGCGCCAGCCTATTCCTGAGTGATCCGGTCGCGGTCGGACAGATCCTGACCATTCTGCTGGATAATGCGGCCCGGGCCAGCAGCGATTCGGTGACGCTCTCGACATCGGCGGCGCGGCATCTTGGCGAGCCCGTGATTCAATTCGATGTACGCGACCAGGGTCCGGGCATTCCCGCCGGGCTGCGCGGCTCGCTCGGCGCGACGCCGGTCGACAGCACGCAGGGCGGTCACGGCGTCGGCTTGTATCTGGCATTCTCAGCAGCAGCGCGGCTCGGCGGATCGATCGAGCTGACGGCGGCAAGCCCTCGCGGCACGCACGCCATCTTGCGTCTCGCCGATACAAGCGCCCCAGAATCGCGTGACAAAGCAGCAAGGACGGGCCGCGGCGGAGTCGCGGCTTCCGTCTCCACGGAGAAAAGAGCATGAGCGACAAGAATTTTTTGGTTATCGACGACGATGAAGTGTTCTCGGGCATCCTCGCGCGCGGCCTGACTCGGCGCGGCTATACGCCGCATCAGGCGCACGATGCCGCCGCGGCGTTGCGTCTCGCGAACACGCAGAAGTTTGGACAAATCACCGTCGACTTACACCTTGGCAACGACTCCGGACTGACGCTCGTCGCGCCGTTGCGCGATCTGCAACCCGATGCGCGGATTCTCGTGCTGACGGGTTATGCGAGTATCGCGACGGCGGTTCAGGCTGTGAAAGACGGCGCCGATAACTATCTGGCCAAGCCGGCGAACGTCGAGACGATCTTGTCGGCGCTTCAGGAAGAGGCGAGCGAACAGACGGCGGAAGAGGCGATCGAGCATCCGGCGTTGTTGTCCGTGGCGCGGCTCGAGTGGGAGCACATTCAACGCGTACTGGCCGAAAACAGCGGCAACATTTCGGCTACGGCGCGGGCGCTGAACATGCATCGGCGTACGTTGCAACGCAAGCTCGCGAAGAAGCCGGTTCGCCAATGAAAAAGCGGCGCGCCATTTCGATGGTTCGAAATGGCGCGCCGCCTTCTTTTGCCCTTCGTGATTAAAGCACGTAGCGCGACAAGTCCTCGTCTTCGGCTACGTTGTTCAGCGCTTTATCGACATACGCCGCATCGATCTTCACCGGTTGACCCGCGTGATTTCCCGCCGCGAACGACACTTCTTCCAGCAACTTTTCGATCACGGTATATAGCCGCCGCGCGCCGATGTTCTCGGTCTTCTCGTTTACCGAAAACGCGATCTCGGCCATCCGGCGAATGCCTTCGGGGCTGAAGTCGAGCTGGACGTCTTCCGTTGCGAGAAGCGCCGTATATTGCTTGACCAGGCTCGCGTCGGTCGTATTCAGGATGGCTTCGAAGTCTTCCACCGACAACGAATCCAGTTCAACGCGAATCGGGAACCGGCCCTGCAATTCCGGGATCAGGTCGCTCGGCTTGGCAAGATGGAACGCACCGCTCGCAATGAACAAGATGTGATCTGTCTTAATCATCCCGTATTTCGTATTGATCGTGGTGCCTTCCACCAGCGGCAGCAAATCGCGCTGCACGCCCGCACGCGATACTTCAGCGCCGCCCGCTTCGCTGCGCGACGCAATCTTGTCGATCTCATCCAGAAACACGATGCCGTTCTGCTCAACGTTTTGAACGGCCTTCGTCTTGACCTCTTCGTCGTTCAGCAGCTTGCCGGCTTCTTCGTCGGTGAGCAGCTTCAGCGCTTCCTTGACCTTCAGCTTGCGCTGCGTCTTTTTGCCGCCGCCAATATTCGCGAACATGGAACGGATCTGGTCCGTCATCTCTTCCATGCCCGGCGGCCCCATGATGTCCATGCTGGCTTGCGGCGCTTCGACATCGATCTCGACTTCCTTGTCATCGAGCAGCCCTTCGCGCAGACGCTTGCGGAACGTCTGGCGCGTGCTGTTCGTGCTGTCGTCCTGTGTCTCACCCGCGCCGAAACCCACGGGACGCGCGCTCGGCAGAAGGATGTCGAGAATCCGGTCTTCCGCGCGATCAACTGCTTTCGATCGCACCTTGCGCATCTCGGTTTCGCGCGTCTGCTTGACCGAAATCTCGATCAGATCGCGCACGATGCTATCTACATCCCGGCCCACGTAACCCACTTCAGTGAATTTCGTTGCTTCGATCTTGATGAACGGCGCATCGGCGAGTTTCGCGAGACGCCGCGCAATTTCCGTCTTGCCGACGCCGGTCGGTCCGATCATCAGAATGTTTTTCGGCGTGATTTCCTGGCGCAGCGGCTCGGCGACCTGCTGGCGGCGCCAGCGGTTGCGCAACGCGACGGCGACGGCCTTTTTCGCGCGGCCCTGGCCGATGATGTGTTTATCGAGTTCCGAGACGATCTCGGCGGGAGTCATGGTTGTCATCGTTGGTCCTTGTCCTGTTACTCGATCGTCTCGATGACGCGATTGTGGTTCGTGTAAATGCACATGTCGCCGGCAATGGTCAGCGCTTTTTCGACGATTTCGCGCGGCGAGAGTTCGGTGTTTTCCGTCAACGCTTGCGCCGCGGCTTGCGCATACGCACCGCCCGAACCGATCGCGCAGATGCCGTTTTCGGGATCGAGCACGTCGCCGTTACCCGTGATGACGAGCGTGGTTTGCGCATCGGCGGTGATCAGCATGGCTTCCAGACGGCGCAACATGCGGTCCGTGCGCCAGTCCTTGGCGAGTTCCACGGCGGCGCGCGTCAGATTTCCTTGATGTTTTTCCAGCTTCGCCTCGAAGCGGTCGAGGAGCGAAAACGCATCGGCCGTACCGCCCGCAAAGCCGACGAGCACCTTGCCGCCATAGATACGGCGCACTTTCTTGGCGCCCCCTTTCATCACAATATTGCCCAGCGTCACCTGGCCGTCGCCGCCCAAGGCGACCTTGCCGTCGCGTCGCACGGAGACGATTGTCGTGCCGTGAAATTGTTCCATGTGCATTCCTTTGAAAGCTGAGGGGCGCGCTGCGCCGCCGGGGAATCCTTTGGGAACGTGAAAGAGGCCGGGCGCGTGCGGCGGTGCGCTCGACGGACTCTCGTCACGCCCGCGCCACGAGAGCGCGTCCAGTCCATTTTAGGGCGCGCGGGAAATTATCAAGACGCATCAGGCGGCATCTTGCGTCCAATGGCTTCTCCAGCCGTCGACGTATGGAAAAGGCGCCAAATCCAAAAGCGCGCGCACAAAACAAAAAGGCACACTCTCGTGTGCCTTTCCAATGCTTGCAGATTTTGCAGCCGGCGCGTTTCCCGCCGCGACTTCAGCCGCAGCGCGTGCCGGCAACGCGTATCAGTCGCCGAACAGCTTCTGGCGCAACTCGCGTCGTTCCTGCGCTTCAAGCGAGAGCGTTGCCGTCGGTCGCGCGATCAGGCGCGGAATGCCGATCGGTTCGCCCGTTTCCTCGCACCAGCCGTAATCGCCGGACTCGATGCGCGCGAGCGACTGCTGTACTTTCTTCAGCAGCTTGCGTTCGCGGTCGCGGGTGCGCAGTTCGAGGGCGTGTTCTTCCTCGATCGTCGCGCGATCCGCCGGGTCCGGAACGATGACGGTTTCCCGCAGGTTTTCCGTCGTCTGGCCTGCATTCTTGAGAATATCGGCCTGCAACTGCTCCAGTCGGACCCTGAAGAACGCGAGTTGATCGCCGTTCATGTAATCCTTGTCACCCATCTTCAGGATTTCGTCTTCGGTCAACAATCGATTCGTCGTCATCTGGCTTGCTTCTTCAATGTGGGGCGATGTCGTTCGCCATCTTCGCGGTCGCTCGCCGCGCTCGCCGCCGCCGTTGTCCGGATTTCCCCGAATTCCGGCGATACTCGCCAACAACTACTCCATCCACCGGTCAGGCCAAAAGCCTGCATCTTCCACGGTGCAAAGCGCACCTTGCAGCCAATCCCTTGGGTTGATTTTCAAGCGAATTGCCCGCTATCCGATGTTCGGAACAACACCTACTCTGCACTTACACCTTCTTGCCATCGTGTTTGGCTCGCGTAGCCAGGGTCGCCTTTGTCGGTGCGGATAGGGGCTTACCCTTGGCGCGCCAGGCTAAACCGTTTCCCGGGCCGGTCCAGTGGGGGCTGTATTGTAACTGAATCGCAATGGCGTACCAGGCTCACGCAAAACGCTCCAGCGATTCGTTCGATATCTCAAAAATATAACGCGGCGACGTTTAAAAAGCGATGGTTCTTGGTGGGTGCGAGCACATATTGCAACGACGGTCGTCGCCAAAAATCCCTGGCTGCTCGTCGAGCCCTTCGAGTGCCAAGGATTTTAGCCATCTCGATGCAGGCATTTGGGTGCGCTGCAGGCGAGAAATAGCGAGAAAGGTGCCAGAAACAGGCATTTCCGGCGTAAAACCGCAAAAAAATGCGCGAAGCCGATGGTCGACTTCGCGCAGGCCCGATTCAGGCGGTTGAAGCGGATTAAACCAGGCAGGCCGTCAGCCCGTCGATGATCAGATCCTGCGGTAATTCGATACCGATAAACACCATCTTGCTGTTCTTCTTTTCAATCGGTTGCCACTTTGCGGCGAGGTCGCTGCCCATCATCTGGTGCACGCCCTGGAACACGACCTTGCGATCGACGCCTTTCATATAAAGCACGCCCTTGTAGCGCAAGAGGCGTTCGCCGTAAATCTGGAGAATGCCGCCGAGAAAGTCTTCGAGCCGGTTTGGATCAAAGGCGCGATCGCTGCGAAATACGAACGACTTGATCTTGTCGTCGTGATGCGCGTGGTGATGGTTCGCATGATTGTGGCCGTGCTCGTGATCATGGCTGTGATCGTGACCGCAAGTCGCGTGGTCGTGATCGTCATCATGAGCGTGGTCATGACCATGATCGTGCGCATGGTCGTGATCGTCTTCCGCGAGGAAATCCGGGTCGATTTCCAGCTTCGAATTCAAGTTGAAGCCGCGCAGGTCGAAGATTTCCTTGATGTCGGCATCGCCGAAATTCACGACCTTGATGGCTGCACGTGGGTTCATGTGCACGAGACGATGCTTCAGGGCTTCGAGCGCGGCGGCATCGACGAGATCCGACTTCGTGATGAACAGGCGGTCAGCGAAACCCACCTGGCGCTGCACGACTTCGTGTTCGTCGAGCTGATGGTTCGCGTGCTTGGCGTCGACCAGCGTGATGATGGCGTCGAGCAGGAATGCATCCGCAATGGCGTTATCCATGAAGAACGTCTGCGCAACCGGACCCGGATTCGCGAGACCGGTGGTCTCGATCACCACGCGGTCGAAATTCAGCGTGCCGGCCTTCTTGCGATCTGCCAGATCTTCCAGCGCGCGCGCCAGATCGCCGCGAATCGTGCAACAGATGCAGCCGTTGCTCATCTGGATGATCTGTTCGTTCGTTTCCTGGACGAGGATCTCGTTGTCGATGTTTTCCTCGCCAAACTCATTCTCGATCACGGCGATCTTCATGCCGTGCTGGTCGTTCAGGATGCGCTTGAGCAGGGTGGTTTTGCCGCTGCCCAGAAAGCCGGTCAGGATGGTAACGGGAATCATGATGGTCGCCTGTTCTCTGAGGTCAAAGGTTATTCGTGCAGCGCGATTCGGGCGGCGGGATGGCCGCAGGGACGCGATATCGCCCTCTAAATCACGCAGTCAGCTAATTATTTGAACATACTTGTCAATAGGGTGCTTTGTATCGGGTTGCCTTGGCTATCAACCAGGGCGTCCACCGAGCTATCAACTATGGCCGCTCATTCGATTTGCAACAATAGGCCTTTCAGGTATTCCCCTTCAGGAAACGCGGTCAAAAGCGGGTGATCGATGCCGGCGCCCAGGCGTTTCAGGATTCGCGCGTCGACTTTTGCGTCCGCTGCGGCACCCGCGATGATCTTTTGGAACAAATCGGCGTCGATTGCGCCCGAACACGAATAGGTGAACAAAAGGCCGCCCGGGCGCAGCAGCTTGAACCCGGTGAGATTGATGTCCTTGTAGGCGCGCGCGGCCCGGTCGACATGTTCCCGCGATGCCGCGAATTTCGGCGGATCGAGCACGATCAGATCGAAGCGCTGGCCTTCTTCGTGCAATCGACGCAAGGTTTTGAAGGCATCGGCGTCGAGCCATTCGGCGCGCTCAGGATCAAATCTGTTCGCCGTCACGTTGCGCTGCGCGAGGGCGAGGGCGTCGCCGGAAGAATCGATCGAAACCACCCGTTTTGCTCCGCCTTTCAACGCCGCGAGCGAAAAACCGCCCGTGTAGCAAAAGCAATTGAGCACGTCGCGATCGGCGGCGTACCCGCGCACGAGCGCGCGGTTGTCGCGTTGATCGATGTAGAAGCCGGTTTTATGGCCGTGTTTTACATCGATGTGATAACGCACGCCGCCCTCGTTCGCGATCATCAGAGCTTCCGGCGGCGGCTCGCCGGCCAGCACACCGGTGATCGGTTCGAGACCTTCTTTCTGTCTGATCGATACATCCGAGCGCTCGTACACATTCGGGCAACCGGTCGCGCCAATCAGCGCCTTTACGATGGCGTCCTTCCACAATTCCACGCCCGTCGCCATGAACTGGCAGACGAGTTGGCCGCGCCGGGTTTCGTCGTCGGCGATGTAGTAATCCACGATCAACCCCGGCAACCCGTCCGCCTCGCCAAAGATCAGCCGCGTGGCGCCGGTATCGCGCACCATGGTTCGCCGGTGGGCGATTGCCCGCTGGACGCGCCGTTTGAAAAACGCGTGATCGATAGGTTCGGTTTCATCGAAACTCCAGACACGCGCGCGAATCTGCGACACCGGGCTGTACGACCCGCGAGCAAGAAAGCAGCCCTCGTGCGAGCGGATCAGCACGGTCGCGCCGGGCGCGGGCTTGCCCTCTACGTGCTCTATGGCAGTTGCGTAGATCCACGGATGGCGGCGCGCGAGCGACTTGTCTTTCGCCGGTTTCAGCGTGATGGTGTTCATTCGGCCTTCTTGTGAACGCGCTGACGGATACGGCGCAGCCACGCTTTGATGTTCCTGGCTATTTGTAAAAGCCAGGGTGAAGCGTTGCTTAGTCTCGCTTTTTGGCGCGAGGATGGGCCTGGTCGTAGACGCGCGCCAGATGCTGAAAGTCGAGAGACGTATAAACCTGGGTCGCGGTAATGCTCGCGTGGCCGAGAAGTTCCTGCACGGCGCGGAGATCGCCGCTGGACTGAAGCACGTGCGTGGCGAACGAATGCCGCAGCACGTGCGGATGCACATTGGATGGCACGCCGGCCAGCAACGCCATGCGTTTCACGCGATCACGCACCACATTTGGCGTCATGCGGTTGCCGCGTACCGATAAAAACAGCGCGTGCGGATCGAGCTTGACGAACTGTCCGCGGACTTCGATCCATGCGCGCAATGCGGTGATCGCCTTGCTGCCGACCGGCACCGAGCGCCGCCTGTTTCCCTTGCCGAGCACGTTCACTTCGGCGCTTGCCAGATCGAGCCATCCCGCCGACGAATACCCTTCCGATTGCACGAAATGGACGTCGATTCCAACCAGTTCAGCCAGGCGCAAACCGGACGAATAGAACAGTTCGAGGATGGCGTGGTCGCGCAGCGCTTCGGGGGTATCCAGATGAGGCGCTTCCATGAGCGCGTTGGCGTCATCGACGGAAAGCGCCTTCGGTAAGCTTTTCGCGCGTTTCGGCGCCCGTACGGTGGCGACGGGATTTGCCGGCATGTCCACGCGCTCGGCGAACCAGCGATAAAACGCCCGCCACACCGATAAGCGATGCGCAATCGACCGCGCCGAAAGTCCGCCGCCGTGAGCACGGGCGACGGCGCCGCGCATATCGGTTGCAACGAGGGATTCCAGCGCGCGGCCGTTGGCGAGCTTTTTTAGCTCGTCGAGTTCGTGCGTGTAGCCACGCAGCGTATGTTCCGATAACCGCCGCTCGTGCTCGAGCATCGATAAATAGGCGGAAACCGGATCGGCGATCATGTCAGTGGGGCAGCAAGCGGCTGAGCGCGGCGCTGCCGAGCGTGCCGATCTGCGAGAGAAAATCCGTTGCCATACCTTCGTGGAAGCGCCGCGGATCGGGCGAACCCATGACCAGGAGGCCGAACGCGGGCGCTTCCGGGCCCGCTGACGGATCGCGCAGCGCGATCAGCGCGATGGACTCGGTGGTGTTCGCGGTATCGACGATGCCATCTGTGGCAGCCGAAGCCACCGATACCGAACTGGCCGACGTCAGCCACTGAGCAGCCTCGAAACCGGTATTCGCACCGCAGTACGGCGTTGTCAGGCTGCTTGTGAAAGTGCGTACTTCTTCGCTGGTGGTTCGTGCGAACTCGGCCTGCGCGTAAGGTTCCGCCACGTCCCACACGCGCAGCGCCGCTTGCGGCACTTCGAAGATTTCGCAGAGACCCGCGGGAATGGTCTTGGGCAAGGCATGCGGATCGCGTTCGGACATGACCCGAATCGTCCACCTGTGAAACTTCGCCGCGATGCTGTCGTTCTCGTGCCCGTAGCGCAGCAATTCGGCTAAACGGCGTTCCATTTGCTTGTTCTTGTCGCGCAGCATTTCCATCTGCCTTTCCTGCAGCGACACGGCTGACTTGCCATGCGGATTGGACAGGCGGATGGTGCCCAGCAGCTCTGCATGCGCGGCAAAAAAATCAGGATTGGCGAGGAGATAATCGGCGACTTCTCGTTCGGTCATGGTATCGGGCAACATCGGAATCCTGGCGGTCAAACGGCTGTGGTGAGGTCGACATGCAGCTCGATCTCACCTTCAAATACGGTTGTGGCTGGGCCGGCCATGAAAAGCGCCGCGTCTGGATCGCGCGCGCCGTCCCAGGTGATGGTGAGCACGCCGCCGTGCGTCTGAACGCGTACCGGGGAGTCAAGCAGGCCGCGGCGAATGCCCGCAGCGACGGCCGCACATGCGCCGGTTCCGCAGGCTAGCGTTTCACCCGCGCCGCGCTCGTAGACCCGCAGCTTGACGGCATTCCGGCTCTCGATCTGCATGAACCCCGCGTTCACCCGCTTCGGAAAGCGCACGTGATGTTCGATCAACGGTCCTTCAGTCAGCACGGGCGCAATTTCAACGTCCGCGACGACCAGCACGGCGTGAGGATTGCCCATCGATACCGTGGAAATCCAGCGGGTTTCGTTCTGGACATTGAGCGGCCAAAGCAAATCGGCGCCTTCTGCACGGCTTTCCAGGCCCTCGGCATTGAACGGCACACGCGCGGGATCGAACTCGGGGCGTCCCATGTCCACCACGACGTCGCCGTTTTCCTGCATGGTCAACACGATCACGCCTTGATGCACTTGCACGCGAACGCTCATCTTGTTCGTCAGCCCGCGGTCGCGAACAAACTTCACGAAACAGCGCGCACCGTTGCCGCAATGTTCGACTTCGCCACCATCGCAATTGAAGATGCGGTACTTGAAATCCACGCCGTCGATATCCGGCCTTTCGACCAGCAGCAACTGGTCCGCGCCCACGCCGAAGTGGCGGTCCGCGAGCGCGCGCACCTGCGCCGCGTTCAATGAGAGCGGTTTTGAGTAGCCGTCGAGCACGACAAAGTCGTTACCGGCGCCCTGCATTTTCGTGAATTCGAGTTTCATGTCGCTATTGTAAGTGACGCGCAGCAAGCGCATGCACTAGGCCGAATGGGGGATGCGTCCGGGTTTTTGCAGCAATCGCCGGCCGTTTCCCCGATACTGGATCCGTCAATAAAAGCCCGGCTCGCCCGGCGGTCGCGTTTTGAAGCGTTTGTGCACCCAATAGTACTGTTCCGGCATGAGGCGCACTTGCTCTTCCAGGAACGCATTCATGCGCCGCGCGTCGGCGTCGTCTTCGCCGGTCGGGTAGTTGTCCCAGGGCTTGAATACCTTGAGCTTGTACCCCTTGTAGTTCGGCAGAACTTCGCCAATGAACGGCATGATCTGCGCATGGCCGGTTTTGGCCAGCCGGCCGACTGCTGTCAGCGTGCACGCCTGCACGCCGAAGAACGGCACGAAGGTCGAGTTGCGCATGCCGTAGTCCATGTCGGCGCCGAGCATCACGGGCTTGCGGTCACGCAGCCATCGCAACACGACCCGGGCGCTGTCGGCACGGCTTGCCAGTTCAGCGTCGAAACGGCCGCGCTGCTTCTTCGCGACGTCATCGAGCGTCTTGTTCGACATCGGCTGGTACAGCGATCCGCATGTGCGGTGCAGTTCGTGGTTGATCCAGACCGAGGCGGCTTCGATGGCAACGAAGTGAAAGCCGAGCAGCAAGGTCGGCGGCATGTCGGGATCGAGAAGATCGACCTCGCTTTCCACTTGGATCAGCTTGGTGAGCTTTTCCGCCGAGCCGAACCATTGCACGCTGCGCTCCACATAACTGCGGATCGCGTGCCGGAAATGCTTTTGCGCAACTTCCTCGCGGCGCTCCGGCGTCCACTCTGGGAAGCAGAGGCTCAGGTTGATGTGCACGATCCGTTTCCGATGGCTCGGAATCTGATAAAGCAGCCAGCCGAGGGCATCGCCGAAGCGAGCCGTAATGCCGTATGGGACGAGGGCAAGCAGTTTCAGCAAACCGACGGCGAGTGCGACCCCGATGCGACCTAACATGTGACGCTCCCGAGGATCGTGAAGGCAGGTTTCTTGTGGTACCGGGAAGCGTTCCGGGCAATGAGTGAATGAGGGTTTATCTTGGTTGGCAACAAACGGTCGGCTCTGTGACAAATTAGAGAAGTCGCTATAATAAAACCTTCGCCGAGTTAATGGACAACTTGCGGGGCGAAGCCGGAACGTGCTTAACGGTGCGTTTCGGACCATGTTTTCCGCTAAAGCGTCGCCGCTTCAGACTCCAAACGAAGTCGGCTACGTGAGTAACCTACCCGTATCTAAATTGGAGTCTGAAGCGTGTCAAACAATTACTTCTTTACCTCTGAATCCGTCTCCGAAGGCCACCCGGACAAGGTTGCCGACCAGATCTCCGACGCCATCCTCGACGCCATCCTGGCTCAGGACAAGTACTCGCGCGTCGCTGCCGAAACGCTTTGCAACACCGGCCTGGTCGTCCTGGCAGGCGAGATCACCACGCAAGCGAACGTCGACTACATTCAGGTCGCGCGCGACACCATCAAGCGTATTGGCTACGACAACACGGATTACGGTATCGACTATCGCGGTTGCGCGGTGCTCGTGGCGTATGACAAACAGTCGCGGGACATCGCGCAAGGTGTTGACGCTGCGCACGACGACAACCTCGACCAAGGCGCCGGCGACCAGGGTCTGATGTTCGGCTACGCCTGCGACGAAACGCCCGAGCTGATGCCGCTGCCCATTCACCTGTCGCATCGTCTGGTCGAGCGCCAGGCGAACATGCGCCGCGACGGCCGTCTGAACTGGCTGCGTCCCGACGCGAAGTCGCAAGTCACGGTGCGTTATGTGGATGGCAAGGCGCACAGCATCGATACGGTCGTGCTCTCCACGCAGCATGCGCCGGACATCGAATTGAAGGCGCTGCGCGAAGCCGTGATCGAAGAGATCATCAAGCCGGTGCTGCCGGCCGAGTTGATCAAGGGCGACATCAAGTTCCTCGTGAACCCGACCGGGCGTTTCGTGATCGGTGGTCCGCAAGGCGATTGCGGTCTGACGGGCCGCAAGATCATTGTCGATACATACGGCGGCGCGGCGCCTCATGGCGGCGGTGCGTTCTCCGGCAAGGATCCGTCGAAGGTCGACCGTTCGGCGGCTTACGCGGGACGTTATGTCGCAAAGAACATCGTGGCGGCAGGCCTGGCCTCACGGTGCCTGATCCAGGTGTCGTACGCCATTGGCGTCGCGCGCCCGACGTCGGTCATGGTGAACACGTTCGGCACGGGCCGTGTTTCGGACGCGAAGATCCAGGAACTCGTGCTCGAGCATTTCGATCTGCGTCCGAAGGGCATCATCCAGATGCTCGACCTGCTGCGTCCGATCTATGAAAAGTCGGCGGCGTATGGTCACTTCGGCCGCGAAGAGCCGGAATTCACGTGGGAAGCCACCGACAAGGCGCTGTTGCTGGCCGAAGCCGCTGGTACGGAGCCTGTAACCGAAACGGCATAAGTTCATCGTATGAAAAAAGCCCGCCGAGCGTTGTTCTTGCTCGGCGGGCTTTTTGCATTTCCAGCGGCTTAATGTATGCGGAAATGATTAACGCGTGGAAAACCCAAACCATCCCGAGCTTGCAGAAAGTCTGCGCGGACGTCGGCTCGACGTATTAATTACACCCGGTAATGGTTTCGATTTTGAAACAGGCGCGCGTAATTGCGCCGGTTTTCGCAATAAGGCTTTAAGCGCAGCTTGACGTGATACCGCCCTTAAACGGAGATTCGAGAAGAAACCGTGAAACCACGAACGAATCCCATCCACGGGGTGCGAATTTCTGAATTTCCCTGCGAGCAATTGAGTACGCGCCGAATGGTGGCGCAAGGCGCGGACGACGCGTCGCCCGGCGGGGCGTGCCGCGCGGACAGCGACACGAGTGAGACGATTGGCGAAACGGATATTCATGGATCTCACAAACTTGAGTTGCCTAAGGCAATGACCCGACATTAGTCGTGTCAAAAAAAGCGTTCAACAGTTCGAGCAGTTGAACACAAGAAAAGTTGCGGACTGAATCGCGCACTTATTTAATAGATTTTCATCGAAAGCGATTTTCGATGTGCTCTCTCAATGCGCCGGAGATTATCGAAGAATTGTTACCGCAGGAAGTCGGCACTTTCCCGCAGTTCGTTGGAGGCACCCTCCCACACGCGGCGGCGCGCCGGACCGGCCACGGCGATTTACAATCGATGTATTCGCCCTAAATTTGCCGGTTCGCTTACGGTTTGCTTATAACCGCGGTCAGCCGGCAAAACGCATTTCCCTGTGAGCCGATATGCCGAATCAATCGAAGTTGGAACAAGTCCGCGAGTTGCGGGAAAACGGATATGTCGTGGTACCCGGAGTCGTCACGCCGGAACGTTGCGAAGCCATGCGCGCGGTTGCGCGGCAAGATCTGGCGCAAGCCATCGCGCCGGTGGAGTTCGAAGCCGACCTGCAATATCCCGGCGCGCCGAACTCGAAGGACGCGCCCGGCGGACATACCGTACGCAGATTGCTCGACGCTTATAACCGTGACCCGCTGTTCGCGCACTGGGCGACGTCGCCCGATGTGCGTGGCTGGATGGAAATCTATTTCGGCGAAACGCCCGTGCTTTCCCTTGCGCATCACAATTGCGTGATGACGAAGCATCCGGCGTACGGCAGCCTGACCGGATGGCATCGCGATGTGAGGTACTGGAATTTCGAGCGTGACGACCTGGTTTCGGCATGGGTCGCGCTCGGCGACGAGACGGTGGAGAACGGCGGGCTGTGGTTCGTGCCGATGTCGCACAAGCTGCCGTTCACGTCGGAGCGCTTTGACGACGCCAAGTTCTTCCGCTCCGACCTGCCGGAGAACGCTGCGCTGATTCACAGCGCGGTATCGCCGAAATTGAATGCTGGGGACGTGGTCTTTTTCCACTGCAACACGCTGCACTCCGCCGGCAAGAATCTCACCGATGCCGTGAAGTTCTCGCTCGTCTACACGTACCGCGGCGCGAGCAACCTGCCTTTGCCGGAGACGCGGTCGGCATCGAAGGAAGACGTGCCGCTGATCTAGCGCCCTGGCTCAACGGCCCTTGCCTGGAATCGCCAGGCCAATCAGCCCGGCGAGCATGGCGACCATGCCGCCCGCGATCAACCAGATGGTCTTGTTGGTTGGCGATCCAGTGAAAAAGCGCGACACGTCGTTGCTCAGCGAATGGAACGACTGCCCGCCAAAATAAAGCAGCACCACGCCGCCCACGATCAGCGCAATGGAAATCGCCTTGGTCATATAAGTCTCGTCTATGTCTGGACCGAAAGCTTATTCAACCAGGGCGGATGCGTCCAGCATCGAAACAATGGCTTTCACGCCGGCGCGCTTCCGGGCTGTACAGCGGGTACTTCGGCAGGCTTGATCCCAGGCTTGATCTGGCGCAGCAAGTCCGCCTGCAGGTTCGCGTAATCGGTCCGGTTCGTCCATACGCCGATATTCAGCTTCACGCCGGTATCGGTGTATTCGGACACGGCAATCCACGGTTTCGTTTTTTCATCGTTGATGATTCGCGGGTCCGTTTCCACGATCCGATGCAGCGAAGCCAGCGATTCCTCGATGTTCTGATCTTCCGGAATGATCACGTTCAGCACCACGCGCCGGCGATCGTTCGCGGTGAAGTTCGTGACCGGATTCGCCCAGATCGTGCTGTTTGGAACGAACATGATGACGCCGTCGCTTTTCGTCAGGCGCGTGGTGAAGAGGCCGATCTCGTTGACGGTTCCGGCTGTAGCGCCCGCGCCTTCGATGTAATCGCCCACCTTGAACGGCCGCAGCAACAGCAACATCAGGCCGGCAGCGATGTTCTGCAGCGTGCCCTGCAACGCCAGCCCGATTGCCAGTCCCGCCGCGCCGAGCACGGTCAGAATGCTGGCCGCGGCGACGCCGAACTTGCCCAGCGCCGCGACGATTGCAACCACGCGGATGGACCATTGCACGAGGCTCGCCATCACCGGCGTGAACGTGGCGTCCGCATTCGTGCGACCGAGCGCGCGCTTGACGGCATTGGCAACGCGGTTCGAAATCCACCAGCCAACCAGCAATATCAGTACGGCCATCAGCAAGTCGATGCCAAACGAAACGCCCGACGTCATCAGAAAGTTGTAGACGGGGCGTAGTTTGTCGAGCGGGTCCATGAAACTTCTCCTTGTTCTTGTGAGCAGGATTGGGCTCATGCGGCAGGCAAAACGTTCCCCGCGCGTTCCCTGCGTTAGCCATCCGGCCTAGGTCCCGAATATCGGGATAGCCTTGAAGTCTTTCGGGTCAAGGCCGACACGAGTTCTCGTGATTCGATACCATGTCGGACCCGGCGCATGTCAGACGACATGAATCTGATCACGCGCCGCGCGATTGTTTCTCGTTTGTGCTTGCAAAACCCTTTCCCACATCATCGATTCGAGGATTACGTCATGGCTTACGAAGCAGCTTCCGAGCGCTATTCGCAGATGGCTTACCGCACCTGCGGCAAAAGCGGGCTGAAGTTGCCGGCGTTGTCGCTGGGTCTTTGGCACAACTTCGGCGACACCACGCCGATCTCCACGCAGCGCGACATCCTGCGCACCGCGTTTGATCTCGGCATTACGCACTTCGATCTGGCCAACAACTACGGCCCCCCGTACGGCAGCGCGGAGACCAATTTCGGACGCTTGTTCAAGGACGACTTCAAGCCGTATCGCGATGAGTTGCTGATTTCGTCGAAGGCGGGCTGGGACATGTGGCCGGGCCCGTACGGCCAGGGCGGCGGTTCGCGCAAGTACGTGCTGGCGTCGCTGGATCAAAGCCTGAAGCGCATGGGCCTCGACTACGTGGATATTTTCTATTCCCATCGTTTCGATGCCGATACGCCGCTCGAAGAAACCGCCGGCGCGCTCGCAACCGCCGTGCATTCGGGCAAGGCGCTGTACGTGGGGATTTCGTCGTATTCGCCGGCGAAGACGCGTGAAATGGCGAAGTTGCTTGCCGAGCACAAGGTGCCGCTGCTGATTCATCAGCCGTCGTACAACATGCTGAACCGCTGGATCGAAGAAGAACTGCTCGATACGCTCGATGGTGTCGGCGCGGGCAGCATCGCTTTCACGCCGCTGGCGCAAGGGCTCTTGACGGGCAAGTATCTGAACGGCGTTCCCGCCGATGCACGCGTGAACAAGCCGGGCGGCGGATCGCTGAAGCAGGAGCATTTGAGCGCGCAGAATATCGAGCACGTTCGCAAGCTCAACGATCTGGCGCAACGGCGCGGTCAAAGCCTCGCGCAAATGGCGCTGGCGTGGGCGTTGCGCGGCGGCCGCGTGACGTCGGTGCTGATTGGCGCGAGCCGTCCGGAGCAGGTGACGGAGAATGTCGGCGCGTTGAAGAATCTGGAGTTCACGAAGGAAGAACTCGCGGAAATCGATCAGCACGCGACCGAAGGCGGCATCAACCTTTGGGAAAAGCCATCGACGGATCAGCGCGTTTAAGACGTGACACCGTGGGAGCGGCGCGGCTGCGCCGCTCCTGCGCCGTTCCTGATGCCCTCGCGAGCTTCATATCTGTTTAAGCGCCGTCAGCGTTTCCCGGCGTGCTTCCCAGCCTGACGACAGCAGGGCTTTTGCCGTGCCGCCACGGTCGCGTTGCTATCATGCGGACTCCGGAAGTTCCTCCTCCAACCTGAGAAACGCGTGTGCGGTAAAATAGCCGATTACGCGTGCGGCAGCGGGGAATGCGGAACATTCGCTCCGGGCGCGAGGGCCTTCGTAGTTTTCGCAGTTACAGGCCCGGTTTGAAGCGTGCTGCCGGACTCCGGCGCGTGCCCGCGTGAACAATCTGCAGCATTGCTTTCGTTGCGCCTTTAAGGTGTTGTCGTCGCAATCGTGCCCAGTTGTCTGAACGGTCACCGGCACGCACCACTGCGCCGCCCTGATTCCGCACTATCCATGAAGCCATGAGCAACCTTAATCCTCAAACCGTTCTGAGCGTCCACCACTGGACCGACACGCTGTTCAGCTTTACGTGCACGCGCGATTCCGCTTTCCGTTTCGAAAACGGGCAGTTCACCATGGTCGGCCTCGAGGTCGACGGCAAGCCGCTGCTGCGCGCCTACAGCCTGGCGAGCGCCAACTACGAAGAGCATCTCGAGTTCCTCAGCATCAAGGTTCAGGACGGTCCGCTGACGTCGCGCCTGCAGCACTTGAAAGTGGGCGATCCGGTGCTGATCGGCAAGAAGCCGGTGGGTACGCTGGTCGCCGACAATCTCCTGCCGGGCAAGACGCTGTGGCTTCTCTCGACCGGCACGGGCCTCGCGCCGTTCATGTCGATCATCAAGGACCCGGACGTCTACGATCGGTTCGACAAGATCGTGCTCACGCATACCTGCCGTTTTGTCGATGAACTCGCGTACAAGGATTTCATCACCGAGCATCTTCCGGCGCACGAGCACCTCGGCGAACTGATCCAAGAAAAGCTGGTGTATTACCCGACGGTCACGCGCGAAGAGTTTGCCAACCGCGGCCGGATCACGGATCTGATCGAAACGAAGAAACTCTTCTCCGATCTGGACGTCGCGCCGTTCTCCGTGGAAAACGATCGCGTGATGCTTTGCGGCAGCCCGCACATGCTGCGCGACACACGTCAAATTCTCGATGAAATGGGCTTCCAGGAAGGCAGCAACAATCATCCGGGACATTACGTGGTGGAGAAGGCTTTTGTTGGCTGATTGATTGGCTGGTGAATGTTGGACAAGAAAACCGAAGCCTCGCGCTTCGGTTTTTTTGTTTGGCAGGGCATCAACCGCGCGGGATATGCAACGCACTATTGCGACAAAATGCCTCCGAAAGAGGCTTTTACTAGATATTCAGCTTACAAAAGTTGAACGTATTGAATTTTGATGTTTTTGAGCAATTTTTAGATATTTTTCCTCTAAACACGTTGCCCGGCGGAAGTCAAAATTCCATCACCCGCAACGTTTTGCGACGCATAGCGTCTTCTCTCCGATAAAATCTCCGGTTTTCCAATCGATTCTGCGCCGCCGATCCGGCGATCCGGCGCGCCGCGTCCGAGGTTAGGAGTTCCCTTTTCATGTCCCTGTTCCGTAAGAAAAGCATCGAGCACATGCTCGCCGGCGCGCAACGCGCCGGATTAAAAAAGACGCTCGGCGCGCTCGATCTGACGTTTTTAGGCGTCGGGGCGATTATCGGCACGGGGATTTTCGTGCTTACCGGAACCGGCGCCGTTCAGGCAGGACCGGCGCTGATGCTGTCGTTCATTTTCGCGGCCATCGCGTGCGGGCTCGCGGCGCTTGCGTATGCGGAATTTTCATCGACGATTCCGGTGGCCGGTTCCATCTACACGTACTCGTACGCCACGCTCGGCGAGCTGGCCGCGTGGGTGATCGGCTGGGATCTGATGCTGGAATATGGCCTGGCGACCTCCGCGGTGTCCGTTGGCTGGTCGGGCTATTTACAGTCCTTGCTCTCGGGCTTTGGCATTTCTCTTCCTACCGCGCTGACCGCCGCACCGGGCGCGGTGCCCGGGCAGTTCACGCTATTCAATCTGCCGGCGTTCCTGGTGATGATGGCGATTACGGCGCTGTTGTCGATCGGCATCAAGGAATCGGCGCGCGTGAACAACATCATGGTCGCGATCAAGGTCGCGGTCGTGTTGATGGTGATCGGCGTGGGCGTGTTTCATGTGACGCCGGCGAACTGGCATCCGTTCATGCCGAACGGCTGGGACGGCGTGTTCGGCGCTGCGGCCGTGATGTTCTTTGCGTTTATCGGTTTCGATTCCGTGTCATCGGCGGCTGAGGAAGTGAAGAATCCGAAGCGCGATTTGCCGATCGGCATCATCTCTTCGCTGGCGGTGTGCGCGGTGCTGTATGTCGCGGTGGCCGCAGTCGTGACGGGCATCGTGCCGGCCGCGCAGTTCGCGAGCATCTCGCATCCGGTTTCGTATGCGCTGCAGGTCGCGGGGCAACCGTGGGTGGCGGGTTTCATCGATCTGGGTGCGGTGCTCGGCATGTTGACCGTGATTCTCGTCATGAGCTACGGCCAGACGCGCATCATCTACGCAATGTCGCGCGATGGTTTGCTGCCGGCGCGGCTTTCGAAGGTGCATCCGAAATATGGCACGCCGTTCTTCACGACGTGGTTCGTCGGCATTTTCTTTGGTCTGATCGGCGCGCTCGTGCCGCTGAACGTGCTGGCGGAGCTGATCAATATCGGCACGCTGGCCGCGTTTTCGATGGTGTCGATTGCCGTGCTGGTTCTGCGTCGTACGCACCCGGATCTGCCGCGCGCATTCCGATGCCCGGGCGTGCCAGTCGTGCCCATTCTCGCCGTGGCGGCGTGTTTGTTCCTGATGATTAACCTGAGAGCCGTGACGTGGGTTGCGTTTATCGCCTGGCTTGCGATCGGGCTGGCGATTTACTTCGGATATTCGCGCCGGCATTCAAAACTGGGGCGCGGGACGGAATAAGCGCTCCACCACGAACCTGTGTTGCAGGCTTGCGCCGCCCATCGAGGCGGCGTTTTTACGTCGGTGCCGAAGCGGCAGTAACATGAGCGGGCATTCCGGAGCTGTGCTTTACTTTGGTTTCGAAGCATTTACGGCACTGGTCTGACTCGGTAAAACGAAATTCAGGCGACAGCCAGCAGCAACGGTGAAGAAGGGGAAAACATGGACAGCGTGGATCTCGAAGTCCTGAGAAACAGTGCGCGGTGGCTCGAACGCGGGCACCGCGTATTGCTGGTGACGGTGGTCAAGACGTGGGGCTCGTCACCACGGCCGGAAGGCGCAATGCTTGCCGTGCGCGACGACGGCGCGGTGATGGGATCGGTGTCGGGCGGGTGTATCGAAGATGATTTGATTGAGCGCGTTAGGCAGCGCGGGATTGAGCAGACGAAACCCGAGAGCGTGAAGTACGGAATCTCGGCGGAAGAAGCGCATCGATTTGGATTGCCTTGCGGCGGCACGATTCAGCTCGTGCTGGAACCGTTGTCGGCGGCAAGCGGCATTGCTGAATTGTGCGAAGCGGTTCTCGCCGGAAAGCTGGTGACGCGCACGCTGAGTATGGATAGCGGCGCGGTCAGGCTCGAGCCGGCGCAGGAAACTGACGGCGTCGTTTTCGATGAAACCACGCTCTCGACCATTCACGGGCCGCGGTACCGGATGCTGGTGATCGGCGCGGGACAGTTGTCGCGATATTTGTGCAGCATCGCGGTTGGGCTGGATTACCACGTGACCGTGTGCGATCCGCGCGAGGAATATACGGACGAGTGGGACGTGCCCGGGACGAAGATCGTGCGCACCATGCCCGACGATACCGTCACGGAAATGAAGCTCGATGAACGTTGCGCGGTGATCGCGTTGACGCACGATCCGAAACTCGATGACCTCGCGTTAATGGAGGCGTTGAAGACGCCGGCGTTTTATGTCGGCGCGTTGGGATCGCGGAAAAATAACGCGGCGCGAAGAGAACGTTTGAAAGAGTTCGATCTCTCCGACGCCGAGTTATCGCGTTTGCATGGACCGGTCGGGATTTATATTGGCAGCAGGACGCCGCCGGAAATAGCGGTATCGATTCTTGCCGAAGTGACGGCTGCGAAGAACGGCGTTTCCTTGCCGACAATCCTGCAAGTCGAAGGCGCGAAGGCTGCGCGGGAACTCGAAGGAGGTGGCGAGGTTTGCGGGATTCAAGAGGGTGTGGGTGTTGCCGCGCATTGAACAGGTCGAAGCCTAATTACGCGCGGCGCGTTTTTTTAGCTTACTTTGCCGTTGAGTTGCATGGCTCGAAGATATTTTCCCGACACCTCCGACGCGCCGTAATGCACGACGGTCTGATCGATCAACGCCCATATTGATAATCCCGCTTGACGTGCGCGCAAGCAGAAGGACACGTCTTCGCCAAGATAGACACCGTCCTCTTCGATGGTCTCGAAGAAACCGTAGAACTTTCCGCTGGGTATCATCGATTCATATTGTTTCGGCGGCGAATAGCATTCCGTAAAGGGTTGCGTGACTTCGAACGCTTCCCGTTGAGCGAGGAAAACGCCGGTGCCAATATGCCGCGCTTCAGCAAATCCATTACGAAAATCGATATCGCCATTTGCATTCACAACAGGTGCAAATGTGTAGTCGGCGTATTTCTCGAGCCAGTCGCGCATTGTTATACCGGTATCCTCGGTTGTGATCGCCCGGTCCAGATTGAAACGCCGGAACGGATAGGCGACGCCCGTTACGGGTTTGTTCGCGGCCAGAAGTTTGATGACGGCTTCGGCGGGGAACTTCATGTCGGTATCGAGGAAAAGCAGATGCGAAAATTTAGGATAATTAAGGAAATAGTTGGCAAAGAAGTTGCGCGCCCGAACGATTTGCGATGACGCGACGTGCAACAGTTCGTAGCTCGATCCTGAATCGGTCAATGCACGCGTCAGATCGAGCAGCGAAAAGGCGAAATTGACGTGGACTTCTTCGCTGTAGGTGGGGAGGCAGATTAGAACGTGGTGGGCCATGGATGTATCCATTTTTTAGGATGATCAAGTTTGCTCTTTCGGCGCTTGAACGGGCGAACTCGATCAAAGAAAAGCAGGTTAGCGATGCAAACGATGTTTTGAACGTTGCGGCGTGAGCAATGTTCGCGTGGCCGAAAGCTTAATAGGACGGATCGCGTTAGGACCCGGATCCAAAGGTCATAATTTGATGAGATGCAGGGAGCGCCGCGCGAGCTTATATAATAATGATTCTCATTTGAATTAACGGCGTCATCGCGCGGAAGCCTCAGCCTCATGCTCACCCCCCAATCCCTCCGCACCTGGTCGTTTGTCCATCGATGGACGAGCATCGTGTGCACGGCCTTTATGCTCTTGCTGTGCCTCACCGGTTTGCCGCTGGTTTTCGGCCATGAACTCGATGTGCTACTCGGCGACGCCATCGAAGCCCCCGAACTTCCGGCGAACCAGGCCAACGCGCGCGCAAGCTACGACGCCGTCCTGAAATCCGCGCTGGCAAAAAACCCGGGCCACGTGCCGCAATACATGATCTGGGAGCCCGATGAACCCATGCTGCCGATCATCGTCACCGCGCCGCGCGCCGATACCCCGCCCGACGACACCCAAAGCACGACCATCGATGGCCGCACGGCCCAAGCCTTAGGCGCGCCGCCAGGCAAGGGCTCGCTGAAATTCGTCCTGCTGAAACTGCACGTCGACATGTTCGCGGGCCTTACTGGCAAGCTGTTCCTCGGCGCGATGGGTGTGATGTTCGTCGCAGCGATTGTCTCGGGTGTGGTGGTCTATCTGCCGTTCTGGAACAAGGTCGGACTAGGCCGCGTGCGTATGAAAAAATCGCGGCGCATTGCGTGGCTCGATGGTCACAACGCACTCGGCATGCTGACGTTGATCTGGGCGCTGCTCGTCGGCGCAACGGGCTCCATCAACACGCTCGCCGATCTTCTGCTCGACGCCTGGCGCAACGACCAGCTCGCGCAAATGCTTGCGCCGTACCAAGGCAAGCCGCCGGTCGTGGCTACTGCGTCCATCGATGAAGCGATACAAACCGCGCGCAACACAGCGCCATCGATGATCCCTTCATTTGTAGCGTTCCCCGGCACGCGCTTCAGCAGCCCGCATCACTACACGGTGTTCATGCGCGGAGACGGGATCTTGACGACGCGGATGCTGCGCCCGGTTCTTATCGATGCGGAAACTGGCGCGCTCACCGACTCGCGTGAATTGCCGTGGTATCTGAAGTTGTTGCTCGGCTCGCAGCCGCTGCACTTTGGCGATTTCGGCGGCATGCCGTTGAAGATATTCTGGGCAGCGTTCGATGTACTGACGATCATCGTGTTGGGAAGCGGCTTGTATTTGTGGCTCTCACGTGGCAATAAAAACAAAGCCAAGCCTGCATAAAAAAACCCCGCGCAAAGGCGGGGTTTGTCTTCATTCAAAGCTTTTACGTTAACCCCATCCAGACCATAGCGACAATCGAAGCGCCCACAATCACCGCGCCCACGGTCTTGCGTTTATTCAACTCGGTCCACAACAACACGCCGGTCAGCGACAACAAGATGATACTGCCCGCGAGCGTATCGATCAGCAGCACCCAACCCACGCTCAAGCCAACGCCTTTGTGCAGATTGCTCATGGTCGAGAGAAAGCTGTTCTCGCTTTTCTTCACCGATACAAACCCGTTGCCCACCCAATATTCCGCCGTAACGGACCCACTCGGCGACGCCACCGCCACGGTCCATTGTTCAGGCTGCATGGTTTTCTGGTCGCCCCAGCCGACCGTGTGGGCCGGTTCGCGTTTTGCGCGGCCGAGATTGCCTTCGATCTTCAGTTCTTTCTTGAGCCATTTGCCGAGGTCCATCGGCGACTTGAGGCCTTGGGCGGGGAGCGCCAATTGCATTTGCGAGACTTGCGGTTCGCCGCTCGATATTCTCAACGGCCCGGCGCGATGATTCAGCAGAAAACCAGTCGAGCCGAAAAGAAGCCCGAGCACCGCGCCCCACAACCCGACCCATCCGTGGACTTTGCGCAGCCATTTGATAAACGTGGCGCGGCGCGAGCGCTGTTTGCGGGAAATCTGTTCGGCGTCGTCGATGAGCCTTCCGCCGTGCGGCGCGTACTGCATCGTGGTCGCGTTGGTCGCGGGATCAAGGGTTTCGGGCGCGTTCACGCGTCTCTCCAATCATGCAGTTCAGGGGAAAACGGGATGGTTCAGCCAGACCGATGCAGGCAGACACGCATCGACAGGATCAATTCTCGAATGAGAATTGTTATCATTACATGTCGAATTGTTTTGTTCAACGAGTTTGTAAGGAGAAGGGCGCGAGCGCGCCGTTCTTGAAAATACGAAGAATTACAAGGGCCAGAGCGGCCCTTCTTCCATCGCGCCACATTGTTCTCGTAATTCGAGAATCCGGTCTTCCCAGTAGCGTTGTGTGTTGAACCACGGGAAGGCGGCCGGGAAAGCCGGATCGTTCCATCGACGCGCAAGCCACGCCGCATAGTGAATCAGCCGCAAGGTGCGAAGCGCCTCGACCAGATGGAGTTCGCGCGGCTCGAAATCGCAGAAATCCTCGTAACCGGCGAGCAAATCGCCGAGCGCCCGCGATGCCTCCACCCGATCCCCCGGCAGCAGCAGCCACAAATCTTGGATGGCGGGCGCCATGCGGCTATCGTCGAAATCGACGAAATGCGGTCCCGCATCGGTCCATAACACGTTGCTCGGATGGCAATCGCCGTGAAGCCGGATGCTTTTAATGTCGCCGGCGCGGTCGTAGCAACGCTCGACGCCTTCCAGCGCCATTTTCACGACGGTTTCATAGGCTTCGCGAACATCGTCTGGCACGAAACCGTGCGAGAGCAGGAAGTCGCGCGGCTCGTAGCCGAATGTCTGGATATCGAGCGATGGCCGTTCAACGTACGGCTTGATCTGCCCGACCGCGTGAATCCGCCCGATAAACCTCCCCAGCCATTCCAGCGTCTCAGGCCGGTCGATATCCGGCGCGCGTCCGCCGCGCCGCTCGAAGATGGAAAACCGATAACCCTCGAAGGTATGCAGCGTCGCGCCGTTGATCGTGCGCGCCGGGACTGCGGGAATTTCGCGCTCGTAGAGCGTGCCGACGAACGCATGCTCTTCGAGAATGGCGGCATCGGACCAACGTTCCGGCCGATAAAACTTGGCGACCATCGGCGGCCCGTCTTCCATGCCGACCTGATACACGCGGTTTTCGTAGCTGTTGAGGGCGAGCATGCCGCCGTCGGTGCGTTCGCCAAGCGGCATCAGGACGCTGTCGAGCGCGTCGAGTACACGTTCGGGCGTGAGATCGGCGAAGGGAGGGGCGGGAAGATTGGCGTTGTTGCCCAGGGAACCGGAGTTCTCGTCTGGCGCGCGCGATGCATCGGAATGGTTCGGGTTCATTCCAGCATTGTGACGCGCATCGCCGGAGGAAACATCAGCAATGCGCGCTTATATTACCAACGCGTTCAATGCATGAGCACGTTGCTGCTCGGCCGGACAAGTTCGCCGGTATCGATGAGATCTTCGAGGAAGAACGGTTCCGTATTGAGCAATTCGGACGTGCCGGGTTCGTCGGCGTACCAGGCGACCATGGCCATGTCGCCGAGAATCCGCATGACGATGCCGCGTGCACCTTGCGGCACGGCGATATGGACGGAGCGAACGATTGAACCGATTTGCATGATGACTCCCCGAAATGTGCCGGCAGATACGTGGTGATGTGATGCGTGCCGGTCGGTTCTGGATGAAGCACAGAATTTTAAGCTCCGTGCACGGGACTGCAATGCCGCGCGAGACTCCGTAGATGCCTTGTTAATCGCGGCGTATTCCAATGATTTCGGCTCAATGGTGGTTCTACTTTAGCGCATCAGTTCTGCTTGGGTTCAACTCTGCCGTCGTTTATAGACGACGAAAACGCAAAACACGACGCGATGAAAGTTTCTTGAAAGCGTTAAGGCCGTGTCCCGGCGAGACACTTTTGTTCCCGGTATGGTTACGCGTTTCGCTATCGGACTTTTCTTTGTGACCTCATCGCCGGCGCACAAGCTTTCCATCGATCCAACGCCTTATCTCGAACGCGGATCGCGCGCTTACTGGCACGCTTCGATTGCGTTGCTGTTTGCAGGCTACGCCACCTTCTCGCTGCTTTACTGTGTGCAGCCGCTCCTTCCCGAGTTCACCAAATCGTTCGGTGTGAGCCCGGCGCAGAGCGCGCTGTCGGTATCGGTGGCGACTGCCGCGCTTGCCATCGCGATCTTCGTTGCGGGCTTTGTTTCCGAAGGATGGAGCCGGCATAAGTTGATGACCTTGTCACTGACGATCTCTTCGCTCTTGACGATCGTCGCGGCGTTTTTGCCGAGCTGGCACGGCCTCCTGATCGTGCGCGCGCTCGAAGGGCTCGCGCTCGGCGGCGTGCCGGCCGTCGCCATGGCGTATCTCGCGGAAGAAGTGCATCCCGATGGCCTCGGCCTCGCGATGGGCCTTTACGTTGGCGGGACGGCAATTGGCGGCATGTCCGGGCGCGTGATCAGCGGGATTCTCGCGGACTTCTTTTCGTGGCGCGTGGCAATCGGCGGGATCGGGGTGCTGGGCTTGCTCGCGACACTCGCGTTTCGTGCGTTGTTGCCGCCGTCCAGGCGCTTCGTGCCGCGCGCGGGGATGGGTTTCACGCATCATCGGACGGCGTTGACAGGGCATCTGAAAAACCGCGGCTTGCCGTTCCTGTTCCTGATCGGCTTCGTGCTGATGGGCAGCTTCGTCACGATATACAACTACGTGGGGTATCGGCTGATCGCCTCGCCGTTCAACCTGAGTCAGACGGCAATCGGCGCGATCTTCGTGGTGTATCTGACGGGCGTGGTGGCGTCGCCATGGTCCGGCAAGATGGCCGATGTTTTCGGCCGTGGCCGCGTGTTGATCGCAGCGCTCGCGTTGATGATCGCCGGCGTGGCGATGACCTTGTCCACGTCCCTGCCGGTGGTGATCGTGGGTATTGCGGGCATGACTTTCGGGTTCTTTGCGGGGCACTCGGTCGCGAGCGGCTGGGTCGGCTTGCTCGCGAAAGGCGCGAAAGGGCAGGCAGCCGCGCTCTATTTGCTCGCGTATTACATTGGGTCGAGCGTGCTCGGTTCGTGGGGCGGCCATTTCTGGACCATCGATGGCTGGCGCGGCGTGACGGGTCTCGTTTTTGTCTTGTTGGTTATCGGGCTGGGCGGCGCGGAATTTTTGCGTCGGCGCGAGAGGCGAACGGTCGTTTAGATTCGCGCGCGAATGTAACGAAAGTCCTTTGTAACTTTCTTCATACAAGGGTTATTCCGTATCCGCTTAAAACAACGCCGCGCCAGCCCCGTCAGGCAAGGCGCGGTGTCTACATGCCGCGTGAGATGGCGCGCTGCAGCATGTTTAAAGCCAAAATCGCGGCCTATACTCAAATCGAACGTGCGACGTTCCACGCATTCAGGTGGACGCTGAGCACGGACGATGGGAGACGAGTATGACCACCTACTTCACGATCGGCGACTTCATCCTGATCATCCCGATGGCGCTCGCGGGGATTCTCTTTCTCGGCGCTGTTCCTTGCGCCACGCAGTTCCGCAAAAACACGTTGCGCGTATTTGGCGCATTACTTGGGGTGCTGGTTGCATTCTTGTTGGTTGAGGGATTACCGGCGCTGGTTTAGACGCCTGAAACTCTCAAGCGCGGTGAACTGATTCACTGAGATTGCCGTGCACGTTGGACAGGAACTCGACGCTGACACGGCGTCGTTCCTGCGTTCTCGCCTGGCGCTGCGGGAATGTCCCATGCTCACGTTCCTGACGTCCGTCACGAACGTCGACCGTTGATACGCTCCCTCTTCAAGACTTCCGCGCATCCGCCCGATGACGGCGTGCGTAAATAGAGCCAGTCGCTGTCCCAGTCGATGCCATTCAGCTTCAACGATAAAAAGACATCGAGGATTTCATGCCCTTGCTCACCGTTGCCGTCATTGCGTTTGTTGCGCTCATCGCTATTTTCACGGCGGTGTGGGCGTGGCAGGTCAAATCGAAGAATGCCGGAATGATCGATCCCATCTGGGCGATGTCGCTCGGTCTGCTTGCCGTGTTTATCGCGGTATTCGCGCAAGGCGAGCTGCATACGCGGGTTATCGTGGGGATTGGCGGACTTGTTTGGGGCATGCGGCTCGGCCTCCATTTATGGAAGCGCAACGCCGGTCACGACGAAGACCCGCGTTATCACAAGTTTCGCGAGCAATGGGGCGCCGACGCCAACAAGAAGATGTTCTGGTTCTTCCAGCTGCAAGTCGTCATTTCGATGCTGCTGTCCATCGCGTTCTTCGTTCCGGCTTATCGCATGACGCCGCCGGGCGCGCTTTGGGTTGCGCTGGCCGTGCTGATCTGGGTTGTATCGATTGCCGGCGAAGCGCTTGCCGATCATCAATTGCACGCGTTCAAAGCCGATCCGTCCAATCACGGCAAGGTCTGCCGCGCGGGCTTGTGGAAATACTCGCGGCATCCGAATTACTTCTTCGAGTGCGTGCATTGGGTTGCGTACATTCCGTTGGCCGTAGGTAGCGGATCATGGATCATCGCGATGCTTTTGCCGCCGGTCCTGATGGCGTGGCTCTTGATGAAAGTATCGGGCGTGCCTATGGTGGAAGCTGAGTCCGCTAAAAAACGCGCGGGATATGCCGATTACATGCGTACGACCAGCGCATTGATTCCATGGCCGCCGCGTCAGTCATAAACAATAATAGCGAGGAGTATTTCCATGAGCGACCTGTCATCCCAAGCGGCCATGCCAAAGCCACAAAAACAGGAAGCGCCGCCGGACGGCCGGCTGATCGACTGGTGCGAACGCGGCCGGCTTCCGGATTCACTCGTGCGTCTGGGAATGCGCCGGTTGATGAAACAGCGTCTGCGCGATGAAGGTTTGAACGATGGCGAAGCGCGTTCCAAGCGTTTCAATCGTTTGGTCGACGAACTGCGCGCAAGCCCTATCGCTATAGAAACTCAGGCCGCCAATACGCAGCATTACGAAGTGCCGGCCGGATTTTTTCACGGGCATCTGGGCGAGCATCTGAAGTACTCGTGCTGTTTATACAGAACGGGTAAGGAAACGCTCGATCAAGCCGAAACCGCGATGCTCGAAGAGTACGCGGTGCGCGCTCAGCTCTACGATGGCCAGCGCATTCTGGATCTCGGTTGCGGCTGGGGATCGTTGTCGTTGTGGCTGGCCGGGAAGTATCCGCATTCGCAGATCGTGGGTTTATCGAATTCGCGGGGGCAGCGCGAGTTTATTGAAGCGACGGCGGCCGAGCGCGGCATTACTAACTTGCGTGTGGTGACGGGGAATGTCGTTGAATATCAATTTGAGGCTGAAACGCTTGGCGAAGGTTTCGATCGCGTGCTGTCGATAGAAATGTTCGAGCACATGAAGAATTACCGCTTGTTGCTGAACAAGATTTCAGGATGGATGCGCGAAGACGCCAAGCTGTTTGTGCATGTGTTCGCGCATCGGACGCTCGCGTATCACTTCGAGGTGAAGGACGGCAGCGACTGGATGTCGAAGTATTTTTTCACCGGCGGGACGATGCCGTCGGAATCCCTGTTGCTGCATTTCCAGGACGACCTCACGATAGACCGCCAATGGTGGGTGAGCGGCACGCATTACGAAAAGACCGCGAATCACTGGCTTGAGAATCTCGACGCCGCTCGAGATGAGCTAATGCCATTGCTGGTTCAGACCTATGGCGCAGCCGATGCGCCCGTCTGGTTTCAGCGTTGGCGCATGTTTTATATGGCCGTCGCCGAGTTGTTCGGTTACGCGAAGGGCAATGAATGGGGCGTCGCGCATTATCGATTCTCGAAGCGGCACGGATGATTATCGTGCGACCATCAGCGCCGGCCGCTTGCTGAACCACGGCCGCGCGGTTTCGAGTTGCGCTGCGAGCCGGAACAACGTCGCGTCTTCGCTGCGGCGTCCAGCAAACTGCACGCCAATCGGCAGACCGCGCGCGTTCCAGTAAAGCGGCACGGACATCGCGGGCTGGCCGGTGAAATTGAACAGCTCGGTACATCCGGCCCAATCGAAAGCCTTCTTCGCCGATACCGCCAGCATCCTGCGCAACAACGACTCCACTGGAACCGCCGTCAACACGCCCATCTGGAAGCGCTCGAATTGTGTTGGCTGCTTCGCGCCAATCTTGAAAGGCGCGCCGGCGAGCGTGGGCGTGAGCAATACGTCGTAGCGCGACATCAACGCGTCCATCTTCGCCATGACCTGACGCTGCAATTCAAGCGCGGCGGGCAGATCCTTCTGGCCAATCGAACGGCCGATATGTGCCATTGCCCAAGACGCAATCTCGAAGTCCGCGCGTTTTGGCTTCTGGCCGCTGACCTTGTCGGCCTGCAGGACGATCTCTTCAGCGAGCACCGCCCACATCACGAGGAACGCGTGCGCGATGGCATCGAAATCGAGGCCGAACGAGGCAGGCTCGACGTGATGGCCGAGAGATTCGGCGAGTTTGGCGGCATCGTCGAGCGCGGTTTTTACATCCGCCGACAACCCCGCCGCCAATTGCGGCTCGGCCATATAACCGATGCGTAATGGCGCGCACGGCTCGCTGACCGCGCGGAAAAACGCGCCGCTTTGTCCCGTCGATGTCAGGTCGAGCAACAACGCGCTATCACGCACGCTTCGCGACACCGCATGATCCACCGATAAAACCCCCGGCGCCGGCAACGGTTGCGGCTGGACATCGTTGGATGGCTTGTAGCCGAACAAACCACAACACGATGCCGGAATGCGGATCGAGCCGCCGCCGTCGGCTGCGTGCGCGAGCGGAACGACGCCGCCCGCAACGGCCGCTGCCGCGCCGCCGCTTGAACCGCCTGGCGTGTAGTCGAGTCCCCACGGGTTGCGCGTCGGGCCGAACAGCTCTGGTTCGGTGTAGGGCATCTGGCCGATTTCCGGCGTGTTCGTCTTGCCGAAGATGTTGAGTCCGGCCGCTTTCGAGCGCGCCACGATCGGCGAATCTTCGCGGGGGATGTAGTGCTGGAAATGGCGGCTGCCCATGGACATCCGCAGGCCCGCGACCGGCGCGCCCAGATCCTTGATGAGGTAGGGCACGCCCGCGAGCGGACCGTCGGCGGGAAAGCCTGAACGGCTCGCGCGGTTGCGGGCCGCCTGGTAATCCGTGAGCACGATGGCGTTGATCGCCGGATTGACGGCTTCCGCGCGCGCGATGGCTGTATCGATAAGTTCGCGTGCGCTTACCTGGCCCGTACGTACAAGCTCCGCCAGGCCGATGGCGTCATGGTCGAGATACTCGGACTGCACGGCTTCCCCTGGTTTTATTGTTCCATCTGTTTGAGGCGGCCGTGCAGTCCGCAGCGCGAAAAGCCCGTTACGAATGCTCGCCGAGGAACGTCAGCGTGCGGCCGTGTGCAAGCGCCGAAGCCTTCTGATTGTACGAAGCACGATCCGTGCAATTGAACCCGTGGTCCGCGCCCGGATACGTGAAGACCTGCGCGTCTTTGCCGGCGAAGCGCTGCTTGACGGCATTCACGGCGTCGGACGGAATGTGAGCGTCCAGGTCGCCGTAGTGGAACTGGATCGGCGCCTTGACGTTGTCGGCCAGATCGAGTTGCGTGTGGATGCCGCCGCCGTAGTAGGCCACGGCGATATCGAACGAGCCCTTCGCCGCCGCCAGATACGCCAACCGGCCGCCCAGGCAATAGCCCACGCCCGCAACTTTGCCGTTCACTTCGGGCAATGCGCGCAAGGCAGCGGCGGCTGCGCCTACATCGGCAACGCCGGGGTCGAGGTCGAACTTGCCGTACAGCTCCATCGCCTTGTCGCGATCCGCGCCGTCATAACCCAGTTCCACGCGCGGCTGGATGCGCCAGAAGATGTCCGGCGCGAGCGCCACGTAGCCATCGGCGGCATATTGGTCAGCCACTGCCCGGATGTGCGAATTCACACCGAAGATTTCCTGGATGATAACCACGCCCGGGCCCTTGCCAGCCTTGGGCAGCGCGAGATAACCCTGGTAGCTTTCGCCGTTGGCGGGGATGTCGATCCATCGGGATGAAACGGTCATAGTGATGCTCCTGACTGATTGCCTAATGATAAGGGGCGCAAAAACACGGCGAAGAACACGCCGGAAAAAGCGGGAAAAAAGCGGCAAGGCAGTTTGCCACCATTCCATGCCGTTTGCTGGCGGACGTCCGGCTGTAAAGCGCCTGTAGGAAATCGCCCGGGCATGATGTCGTGGCGTACGTCGGTGTGGTTTTAGAAACGCTCTAGAGTTAATGCTCTTTTAAGTGTTTCGATTGATTGGCCTTGAGCGGCCGCGATAATACCGGCACAGTCCCATCAAACTAAAGAGAGGCCGCGCCGCTGCGGCGTCCACCCTCTGAAGAACCGCATGAACAGGGCGTTTGCGCACTGCACCAGCACATTTCCAGTGGCTTCTCAACTAGTCTCTTATTAGTAGCAACACCACTATCTTAAAAAACTTCCCCAAATTAATTTGACAACCCTACACTTGCGCGCAGTACGGATGGCGGCCGCCAAAAATGGCCGGCTGAAGGACTTGCCAAGTGCATGACGATGCATCCGGCGTGGTCGTCCACGGGGCTGAACCACCGTGATGAAAAGCGGGGCACAGGGCGACACCGTTGTTTTTGGGACCGAAACTGGAGACTTACATGAACACCAAGCTTCACAAATTGTTGCCTATCAGCGCTGCAGCGCTGCTGTTCGCCTCGATGGCAACAACAGCGATGGCCGACGAGACCGTCAAGATCGGCCACGTTGCACCGTTGACCGGCGGTATTGCTCACTTGGGCAAGGACAACGAAAACGGCGCGCGCCTCGCAGTTGAAGAAATCAATGCCAAGGGTCTGACGATCGGCGGCCAGAAGATCACGCTTCAACTCGATCCGCAAGATGACGCGGGCGACCCGCGCACGGCGACGCAAGTTGCCCAGAAGCTGGTCGACGACAAGGTCGTTGGCGTGGTTGGTCACCTGAACTCCGGCACGAGTATTCCGGCATCGAAGATCTATAGCGATGCAGGCATCGTCCAGATCTCCCCGTCGGCTACCAACCCGACGTACACGCAGCAAGGCTTCAAGACGACGTATCGCGTGGTCGCGACCGACGCTCAGCAAGGTCCGGCGCTCGCCAACTTCGCCGCCAAGACGATGAAGATGAAGAGCGTGGCGATCGTCGATGACTCCACGGCTTACGGCCAGGGTCTCGCGAACGAATTCGAAAAGACCGCCAAGTCGCTCGGCCTGAACGTGATGTCGCACGACGCGACCAACGACAAGGCTGTCGACTTCCGCGCCATCTTGACGAAGATCAAGGGTGAGAATCCTGACGCGGTGATGTACGGCGGCATGGACGCAACCGGCGGCCCGTTCGCCAAGCAAGCCAAGCAACTCGGCCTGCGCGCGAAGGTTCTGGCGGGTGACGGCGTATGTACGGAAAAGCTGGCTGACCTGGCAGGCGATGCAGCCGACAACGTAGTCTGCTCGGAAGCCGGCATGGCGCTCGAGAAGATGGAAGGCGGCCCGGCATTCGCGGCCAAGTTCCAGAAGCGTTTCGGTGCGCCGATCCAGATCTACGCGCCGTTCACGTATGACGCGGTGTACATCATTGTCGATGCAATGAAGCGCGCCAACTCGACCGATCCGGCAAAGATCGTCGCTGCAATGCCGAATACGGATTACAAGGGCGTGATCGGCGAAACGACCTTCGATTCGAAGGGCGACCTGAAGCACGGCGTGATCTCGCTGTACGACTACAAGGCAGGCAAGAAGACGCTGCTGGACGTGGTCAAGATGTAATTTCGCGGGCGGCGCGGCAATCGCTTTGATTTGCCATTGCGCCGCCTTCGATGATCCTCAGATGCAAAAAACGCGCTGATTGCGAAGTCAGCGCGTTTTTTTATAGCTTGAGTTGTTTCATCATCCGCGGTCCCACGAGCGCGATCAGCGCCGCGCAGGCCGCGACCACCGAGAGTCCGATTGGCAAAGAGCTGATCTGCGCCACACCGCCGATCAGCACCGGCCCGAACAGCAAGCCGAAGTACGCCAGCCCGGCGACCTGCGCGAGCCCCTCCGCCGGGCTCACACCTTCCACGCGCGCCGCCGCGGCGAACAGCACCGGCATCATGTTGGCGAGGCCCAGGCCCATCAGGGTAAAACCGGCCAGCGTCACGACCGCGTTCGGCAGGATCAGCGCCGCCACCATGCCGATAAACGCCAGTGCCGCGCTCGCGAAGATCAATTGCGGCGCGCCGAAGCGGGCGCGCACGGCGTCGCCGCCAAAACGGCCGGCCGCCATGCCGCCGGTAAATGCCGCGTACGCCGCGCTCGATAACGCCGGCGTTGCCAGCACTACGTCGCGCATATAGACGGTCGCCCAGTCGTACATCGCGCCTTCGGCGATCAGCGCGATCAGCGCCAGGGCGCCGAGCGCCCAGAGCGCGCGGGAGCGCCATCGATTCGACGACGATGAACCGTGAGCGTCGCTGACGTGAGGAACGTGCGGCAACACGTTAGGCATGGATACCAGCAGCACGATCAAGCTCACCCCGCACGCCAGCGCAAGATGTGCAACCGGCGGCAAGCCGTGCGCGAGCATTGCGCCGCCCGCTGCGGCGCCCGCCATCCCGCCGACGCTGAACATGCCGTGCAGCGACGACATGATCGGGCGCTCGAGTGCCTCTTCGACGGCGCTCGCTTCGGCGTTCATGGCGACATCGAGCGTGGCCATGCTGAAGCCGAACAGCGCCAGCACGAGTACCAAAAGCCAGTAAGACGGTGCGACGAGGATCAGCGCCCCGAACACCGTCATGCCGATACCGCCCGCCAGGCACGCGCGGCGCGTGCCCACACGGCCTATCCACGGGCCATTTGTCAGCATTGCGACGATCGACCCGGCCGCTACCGCCAGCAACGCAATGGAAAGCGCGCCGGGACTGAGGTGAAACTTATCGCGTACGGTGGGAACATGGACGCCCCACGACGCGTACAACATCCCCGCGATGAAGAAAACGGCCATGGTGGCGTACCGGGCGCGCTCACGCTTCTTGATCGGTAGCCTTCTGTGCGAGGCTTGCGCGGTATCGTGCAAGCCCGTGCGGGCGCTGGAAACTGATTCAGACACGGAAATCGCTCTCGTTATTTCTTCGTTTTGAAAGCCGGGTCAATACAGGCTGCTGCGTTTATTGCCCGACGAAGCTTTCGATTCTATCGAACGGGTCGCCGGCATGCATGTCTGAGCACATTGAGACGACTGAAGGTGGTTCGCCGATTTTCGCTTCGTTACGAGGTTCGCCTTGAATATCCCGTCGCACGCGCCTTTGCATCTGTTGCATCAGGCGGCCAATGGCACACTCGCCACGCATTCCCGCGAGCCGCACGGTTATCCGTATCCCACGGCGCTGCCTTTCGCGCCGACATCGGCGCACGCGCCCATGATCCTGATCAGCCATCTGGCCGAACACACCAGAAACCTGCAGTCCGATGCTCGAGCCGGCTTTCTCATCGCCCATTCAGCCAGCGATGCCATTCTCGAAGGCCAGCGCCTGACAATGCTCGGATCCTTTTCTCCCGCGCCGGCTAATTCCGTGGCTGAACTGTCACGCCGGTATCTTCGATATCACCCCGACGCCGCCCGTTATCTTGAACTCGGCGACTTCACGATCTGGGTGATGTCGATAGAACGAATGCGTTATATAGGCGGGTTTGGCGCAATGGGCTGGCTGGACGGCACTGTTCTTAACGAATCTGAAGCAATATCCGAAAAGAATGAATTGCAGCTTCTGGCATTATTTTCCGATTCGTCATCGCGCCCGCCGCAACTTGAACTAATCGGCGTGGACAAATACGGGTGTGATCTAAGAAGCTCAGGAGTGCGCAATCGTTTCACCTTCGATAAACCGAAAGAGTCGCAAGCAGAATTGAATGCGGCACTGATGGATTGTATTGAACGGCATAGGTGATTGTCTGAACTGCTGGCATCGCAAACGTGTGCCGTTATGTGCTGTTATGTCGCCTCATTACGAGATACGTTCACGGATTGAAGGGTTTCTTTCGCAACCTCGCATCGGATGGAAGGTTTAAGTGACATGTTTTAACACTATTCTCATTTTGTGAAAGATTTTCCGAATTCATTCAGAGATGTAAGTAGGATGAATGGAAGAGTTTGCACCATTTAAAGAATCGCACCAAATGTTACGCACACCTGTTCGGCTGAATCGATTTAATTCGAATGTGTTGAAACGCGCATAAAGCCGTGGTTGTGTTAATCTGCGATCCATTGAGAGGCTTTACAATATATCCCAAGCGGGCACTTGACTCGTACACTGCAAACCAAAGGAAAACATCATGCCGTCTTACAAGGAACTTCTCGCGCAGCGCGAAAATCTCGAACGACAGATTGAAGAAGCGAAGTCGCGGGAATATGCTGAAGTTCTCAATGAAATCAAGCAGAAAATGACCGACTACGGGATCACGCTCGCCGAATTGGCTGGTGGTCGCGGCGGTAAAAATCTGAAAAATGCATCACGTCCGCGTGCTGGCGTGGCGCCTAAGTATCGTGATCCGGATAGCGGCAGCACGTGGTCGGGCCGCGGCAAGCCGCCCAAGTGGATTGCCGGTCAGGAGCGCGACAACTTCCTGATCCAGAAGTAAGGTCTTTCATATTAAAAAAGCCGCACGCGTAAAGCAGTGCGGCTTTTTTGTATCTGAAGTGGATTCGACAGCTGACTGAGAACGCGTCCCGTTTCTTTTAAATTGATGATTTAAAAGGATTTTATTCTGTTTTGGAACGTCTGTTTGCTCTGGGCCTTGGTAAGATTGCTCGTACAAGGACTTTGAGCGTAATGAAATGTCTCTATCGACTGCGCGCGCCGCTGAGAAGCACGAGGTAGCGCGCAAAACCACTTTTACCAGCATCGTGCTCAATATGGTTCTAATGAGCGCGCAGATCGTTGTAGGCGTGTTCGCGCATTCTCAGGCGCTTATTGCAGATGGCGTTCATTCATTGGCCGATTTGGTGTCCGATTTTGTCGTATTGTTGGCAAACAAGCGAAGCGCTGCCGCCCCGGACGACGACCATAATTACGGTCACAGCCGTTATGAAACAGTTGCTTCATTATTTCTCGGTGCATTGTTAATTGCGGTCGGCATCGGAATGTTATGGCGCGCCGGCGAGCGCATCACCAATCTTCAAGACATTCCTGAGGTCCACGCGAGCGCGTTGGTGGTCGCAGTCATTGTCCTTGTTTCGAAAGAAGTTTTATTTCGATATATGTTGCGCGCAGCCGAGCGCGTCAGATCCGCCTTGCTCATTGCGAATGCATGGCATGCGCGTTCGGATGCGGCGTCGTCGCTGGTAGTGGCAGTCGGGATTATCGGTAGCATGGCGGGCTGGCGCCTTCTTGATCCGATCGCCGCCGCGATCGTGGGATTTATGGTCGCTCGTATGGGTTGGACTTTCGGATGGGATGCACTTCAGGATTTGTCTGACCGAGCTTTGGACCAGGTTGAATCCGAAAAGCTGCGTACATTATTAATCGAGACCCCAGGGGTGCGGGACGTGCACGAATTGCGCACGCGAAAAATGGGCGACCTCGCCCTGGTCGACGCGCATATTCTGGTCGATCCGCTGATCTCGGTTTCCGAGGGGCATTACATAGCCGAATCGGCACGTGCGCGTCTGCTTACGAATAGCCGCGTGGTCGATGCGCTAATTCACGTCGATCCCGAAAACGACGACATTAGTCCTGCTTCGGCACGATTGCCGACGCGTTCTGCGGCGAGCGACGCCGTGCGCAATGCGCTGAACGCTCAGGGAATGAGCTTCGATCAACTGAACCTGCATTATCTGAGCAGCGGATTTGAGATCGACGTGCTGCTTCCTTCCGATTCAAGCAACGATCAGATTGCGAAACTGCAGCAAGTGGATTTCAATGCCCTCAAGAACGAGCTTGGCGCACGTCACATCCGGCTTGCAAGGAGTTTGCGGCCAGACGCGCGGGAGACGCAGCACGCGGAAGATCTCCCGCGCTGAAGGCCCATCTTTAATACGCCAGCCGCTTGATGACCGGTGCGGCGCACGCTCGATGCACGACTTCTGGATCAGAGCGGCAATTGGGTATCGAATTTGATTTCGCGCAGTACTACGCTGGTCCGTACTTGCGCGACCGCCGGGATCTTGAAAATGCGGTCGTGAAGAAACGCGTCATAGGATTTGATATCCGGCGCGACGATTTTCAGGATGTAATCGGCTTCGCCTGTAGTGCTGTAGCACTCGGTCACCTCGGGGCAGGTGGTGATCTCGCGTTCGAATTGCTCGACGCCGCCCTCGGTATGCCGCGTAAGGTGAATATGCGCGAGCGCGCAAACATGCAAGCCCAGTTTTTCGCGATCGAGCAATGCCGTGTAGCGCTGAATCACGCCCGATTGCTCCATATCCTTGATACGCCGCCAGCAAGGCGTGCTGGACAGCCCCACTTGATCGGATATTTCTTGAACTGAACGCCGGGCATCCAACTGCAGGAGTCGCAGGATCTTTTGTGAGAACGTATCGAGAGTCAACTGCGCCTCCTTTCGGCCGTTACCAACTCCAATAGTAGAGGTGGCAGAAAGGATGCGCAATGTCAAACGCCCGTAGTGAGCAATATTCCCTAACTCATTGCCCAGACTGCGCGTTTTGTCCTTCGATGCTATTGCCGCCGGACGTTTCGCCAGCAGTCTTCAACACTGCCAGGGCGGCGCGCTGAGTGCGCAGCTCGGCCAGCATGTTGCAAAACAAAGCACCCTGTTCGATGGCGTCGTCGAGCGCCACGTGGGTGTGCGGGTGTTCGTCGAACCAGTGTTTCGGCAAACGTGGCTTGATGGCTTTTCGGTACGGAAGATCGGTCATCGCGAAAGCGAGTGTCTTGATGTCGAGCGCCGACCAGGAGAACGGACAGCGCTCGGCGAAGCGCATCATGTACCAGAACATGTACGTGAAGTCGAAGCCAGCCGGATAAGCTACGAACACGGGCTTGCCGGGGAGCGCCTCGACCCATTTCACGTAAGCCTGCATTGCAGGCAACGGTTGCTGCAGATCCGTCCGGCATGCGGCCCATGCCTCCGGTTGCGTTTTCCACCAGGCAGCCTGGACCGGGTGAGCGGTGGCGTCCTCGAGCGTTTCGAGATTAGCCGAGAACGTGCTGATCAGTTCCTTGTTTTCCGTATAAGCTGCCGACGCAAAACTGAGCATCGAATGAGGACCCGGGATCGGACCGTCTGCTTCGACATCCGTGCTGACGTAAATTTCAGGGATGGCGGTACTCATGCGGATTTCCTGTCGCCGACGTATGGATTCGTCCGGCGTTCGTGGCCAAGCGTTGAGGTGGGACCGTGTCCCGGCACGAACGTGACGTCGTCGCCGAGAGGCCAGAGTTTTTCGTGTACGGAGCGCACGAGATCGGCGTGGTTGCCGCGCGGAAAATCAGTTCGCCCGATCGATCCCGCGAACAGGACGTCGCCGACCAGCGCGAGCCGGTTTTCCCTGCTGAAGAACACCACGTGACCAGGCGTGTGGCCCGGACAGTGATAGACCTCCATGATTTCCTTGCCGAACTGCACGGTGTCGCCTTCTTCAAGCCATCGCTCCGGCGTGAACGCTTGTGCTTCGCCGAAGCCGAAGCGCTTGCTCTGCTCGGGCAACTGGTCGATCCAAAACGCGTCTTCCTTGTGCGGTCCGTGAATCACTACGCCATAGTGGTCAGCAATTGCCTTGGCACCGCCGCAATGATCGAGATGGCCATGCGTGAGCAGCACTTTCTCGATGGTTACGTCGAGTTCGGCAACGGCCCCGATGATCCTGTCAATGTCTCCGCCCGGATCCACGATCGCCGCGCGCCCGGTTGCCTCGCACACGACGATTGAGCAGTTCTGCTGGAACGGTGTCACGGGAATCAGGGTGACCTTCATGGTAGGAGCCGGGCGTGTAAAAGGTTCATTGTAACGGGCGCAAACAACGGTTGCGGCCACGTCACCAGCGTTAGCCGAGCGGCCTAGTCGTTGCCCAAAAAACAGGCAAACTCCGCAATTTTTACGCTTTTGGGGAGAATGCGTAACAAATTGTGCATCAAAGGGAGTCTTGCAAAAGCGTCTGGGTATAATCCGTTCACTTGTGCATGGTTTGAGCATGCCATCAATGGGCAAGTGAGAAGCGTCACTAGCGCTTTTTTACAATTGCCATCAAGTACGCAGTTCGAAGCAATCGCTTTGAAATCGCAATCAAGCATCGATTCCGATCGATGTACACGTCTTGTCCAGCCGGGTGCGATGTACCCGCTAACGGCCTTAGCTGCCGTAACGCTGGATGGGGCCTACGCCGCCGTTCCTGTGCTGTTTTATCGCGCAAGAACGTGTTTGCCACGTTCGATGGCGGCATGTGGGGTCTGGTCAGGCTGCCGGGGACAGGTTGCGCCAGACGTGAAAACTAACCGGGCATTTGCGGCGAGGTACGCCGTTCCCGTGGATACGCGCGTCGTTCGAATTATCGAGCGATGACTGCTGTCGCGTGGAAAGCCTTGAGCTGCCTAATACCGTCTGAAAAATATCTGACGGAACGGGCGGCTCGAACCGTTGATTACACGTCTATGAATGTACGACTCACTCGGCATTTCGGGAGTCTTTTTGTTGCAGCAATCCTGACGGGTTGCGCAATGCCACCCACCGGTGGCGACCAGGCCGGCATCCTGAACACGGGGACGCAGGTCACAAAGAACACGCCAATTCCGAAGTCCAGTTTTCCTCGCACTGCAGCACCACTGGCCTACGATTCCCAGCTGAACTCGATTCCGTCGTCAGCCGACAAGTCGTCTGACACTTCGTCGCTTGCCAACGCGAAGCCGATCACCGCCGGTCCGAACGTCAGCGACTTCGAGCAGCAAGGCCGCGCCTCCTGGTATGGCCGTGGCTTTCATGGCCGCAAGACCGCCAGCGGCGAGCGCTACGACATGCACGCAATGACCGCCGCACACCGGACGTTGCCGCTCGCCTCGTGGGTCCGTGTGACCAACGAAAGCAACAACAAGTCGGTGGTCGTCAAGATCAACGATCGCGGTCCGTACATCGGTAATCGTGTGATCGATCTGTCCTATGCCGCTGCGGCTGCCCTGGGAATGCGCGGCGCGGGCGTTGGAAAGGTGAAGATCGAGGGTTTGACGCAGCAGGAAGCGCGGCTTGCGCGGGAACAACTCGCATCGATTTCATCGACGGAATGATCGCCGTTATTCTCTGAGCATCACAAAAGACGGGCCGTTTTCCACGGCCCGTTTTCTATTTGGCGACGTCTTCATCTGTGTCTTTACCGCTGTTGCGCGCCTTGTCCATAGCAAGCGCACGCGTGTACAGGGCATTGCGCGATGCCCCCGTCAATGTGGCTGCCAGCCGCGCCGCGCTACTCACCGACAACTCTTCCAGCAAGGTCTCGAGCAACACGTCGTGCGCGTTCTCGGCGGCTTCCTGCTGCGGCGCCCCTTCCACCACCAATACAAATTCGCCGCGTTGGCGGTTGGCATCGGCGGCTAACCACGTTGGCCCTTCGGCCAGGGTGCATTGGTGAATGCTCTCATGTAACTTGGTCAGCTCTCGGGCAATCAGCAGTTTCCTGTCGCCGCCGAACGCACGTTCAAGCGCCTGCACGGTTTCCACTATCCGATGCGGTGCTTCGTAGAAAACGAGCGCCGGCGCGTGCGTGAGCAAAGAGTGCAATTGCGTGTCGCGCTGCTTCGTCTTGGTCGCAAGAAAGCCAATGAACGAGAACGTGTGAACCCACGCGCCGGCAACGCTCAACGCCGTTGTGAGCGCGCTTGCGCCTGGCAACGGAATGACGGGAAAGCCGGCTTCGCGCACAGCATCGACTAGTTTTGCGCCTGGATCCGAGATGCCTGGCGTGCCGGCATCGGAGACACACGCAATGCGTTCGCCATTGCGCAAATGCGCGATCACATGTTCGGCGGCGCTGCGCTCGTTGTGTTCGTGTACCGCGATGGTCGGCTTCGAAATGCCGTAGCGCGAGAGCAATTGCGACGTGTTGCGCGTGTCTTCGGCGGCCACCCGGTCGACCAGTCCAAGCACGTGCAGCGCGCGCACCGTAATGTCCGCGACATTGCCGATGGGCGTCGCGACTATGTAAAGCGCGCCAGCCGGAAACTGCTGGCCGTGGGCAAGTTCGGTGAGTGGAGTCATGAGGGCGGGTGGCATGCGAAGAGCGCATTGTGCCACGCGATGCAATACAACTTTTTGGGGAACGGGGTGTCGAAAACGATCGGAAGCGCGTTCGAGCAGCGCGCGCTGGAATATCTGCAGCGTCAGCGGCTGCGCTTTGTGACGCGCAACTTCGTGTGTCGTGGCGGCGAGATCGACCTTGTAATGCGCGAAATTGGCAGCACGCGAACGCTGGTATTCGTGGAAGTGCGCGCGCGGCGCAGCCGGCAGTTTGCAGCGGCCGCCGCGAGCATTGGCGCCCATAAGCAGCGGCGGCTCGTGCTTGCGGCGCAGCATTATCTGATGACGTGGCGTGGTGCGTTACCCGCGTGCCGCTTCGATGTCATTGCGTTCGACGCAGGCCGTATCGTCTGGTTGCGCGATGCCTTTCGTGCAGATATGTCGTGAAACTCGCGTGCATCTTGAGTATCGGGGACAACGAGTGCGGTAAACTGCGCGGAGCCTGAAACGCAGGGCCGCCGGAAGACCGGCACGCCGGCCGCCGGGCTCGCAAACCGCCGAAGTAACCCGCCACTGAACTACCGCGCAGGTCGCGGCCGATAACCGAGAGTCGATGTCCGTCGAACGAATCCAGCAGCATTTCCGCGAAAGTGCGACCGTCCAGCGCGAGGCAACCGATACGCTTGCGTTTCCTATTGCTGCTGCCATCGACGTGTTGTTTGGCGCGCTCGCCAACGGTTCGCGGATTCTCGCGTGCGGTAACGGGGGCTCGGCGGCCAACGCGCAGCGGCTCGTGGCAACACTCGTTGGCCAGTTCGAGCGCGAGCGTCCCGGCCTGCCCGCCATCTCGCTCGATGCAAACGCGGTGACGCTGACGGCGATCGGGAACAGTTCCGCGTTCGAGGAGATCTACTCGAAGCAAGTGCGAGCACTTGGACAGGCGGGTGACGTATTGGTCGTCATCTCCACGTCGGGCAACTCGGTCAACTTGTTGGCGGCGATCCAGGAAGCGCATGAGCGCGAGATGTTCGTCATTGCGCTGACGGGCAGCGGTGGTGGCGTGATCAGCGAAGTGCTCGCCGATACCGATATCCAAATCTGCGTGCCGTCCGAGCGGGCGGCGCGAATCCAGGAAGTCCATCTGTTAACCATTCATTGCTTGTGCGATGGCATCGACGCGATGCTGCTGGGCGACGAATGATCTCAAGGGGAACGAGTTGATGAACACGACACGCGTCAAATCGACGCTTGCCAAGGCCACGTTGCTGGCTGGACTGTTATCGGGCGTCGCGCTGAGCATGCAGGGCTGCGCGCTTCTGGCAATCGGCGCAATGGGCGGCGCCGTGGGCGGCGGCACGCTGGTCGCAACCGACCGGCGTACGCTCGGCGCGCAAACCGAGGATCGTGAGATCCAGGTGAAAGCGAAGAGCCGGATTGGCGAAACGCTTCCCGATCAGGCGCATGTGAGCGTGACCGTGTTCAACCGCCGTGTGCTCCTCACCGGCGAAGTGCCGGCCGAGCAATGGAAGCAGAAGGCCGAAGAGGTGGTGCGCGGCATCAACAACGTGAACAGCATCGTGAACGAGCTTGCCGTCCAAGGCGCGAGTTTGCTGTCATCGCGTACCAACGATGCTTATCTCGAAAGTCGCGTGAAGGGTGCGCTGGTCGGCGAGAAGGATCTGCGCGCGAATTTCTACAAGGTGGTTTGCGAGCGCAGCACGGTGTATTTGATGGGGCTCGTCACGCGTGAGGAAGGTACGGCCGGTGCGAATGTCGCGGCGCAAGTGCCTGGTGTCGAGCAGGTTGTGAAGGTGTTCCAGTACATCAAGCCTGAAGATGCGCAGGCGTTGTCGGCGGCGGCTGCATCGGGCGCGAGCGCGCCGGCGGTGACGCCTATCGACGATAACCCCACGGTCGGCGCCGTACCGGATTCATCGGTGAGCTCGAAGCCGCTTGATGGCACATCGCCCGCGCCGGTTAAAAACTCGGATGTGCATCCGGGCAATCCTGCACCGGCGGCAAAATGAGGCAGTTGTTTTTGAGTAGCGTGGTCGCCGCGACCGGTCTGGTTGCGGCGGGGCAAAACGCTTTTGCGGCGGATGCGCCAACGTCTGCCGTTTCTCCCGCCGACGCCATGAACATCGCGCGCAAGAACGCCTGCATGGGATGCCACGCGGTGGATCGCAAGCTGGTGGGGCCGTCGTTTCAGCAAATCGCCGAGAAGTACAAGGGCGATGCGAAGGCGCCGGCGCGGCTTGAAGGGAAGGTGAGGGACGGTGGCAGCGGCGTATGGGGCATGTTGCCAATGCCGTCACATCGTTCGATGGATTCAGGCGATATCAAGAAGGTTGTTGGCTGGATTCTGGCTGGATCGCCGGCGAAGTGATGGGGATTTTGTCCCGTTGGATGCTTGTTAGGCACGCTTTAGGCTGTGCTAGAATCGTTCGCACGATGGGGGGGTAGCTCAGCTGGGAGAGCGTCGCGTTCGCAATGCGAAGGTCGGGAGTTCGATCCTCCTCCTCTCCACCACGATTCAACGACAAAACCGGCCTCGGCCGGTTTTGTCGTTTGCAGGCCGTGAGTTACCGCCCATCTGCGACGCTTCTTGACACAACTCCACGATTCTTCGCTTGACTCCGAGCTTTGACGCAATGCTATGTTTCTATCTAAGGGAAACAGGCTTTGGAGGCGAAATGGCATCAACGAGCGGACGGATTGTCGTGCAGGTGACCACGGGTCAGAAGCGCGCTATTGCACGCACAGCAAGGCGGCTCGGACTGAACCCGGATGAGCTCATGCGTCAAGCGGCACAGGGCTTCGCACCATCAGAAGACGAACGCGATCTGCTCGACCTGATTAACCGTGCGAATGCATCTGCAAAGCAAGCCAGTGAATCGCTCGTTGATACGTTGTCGTTCATACAGGAGTCGAACAAGCGTATCGCCGCAATGAATGCGGGGAATGCGTGATGGGCGTGACTGACAAGTTGTGGGACGCGCTCACGACCGTTATCAAGATGAGCGACAACATGGTGTCACTGAACGGCAGCGTCAAGGCCCAGCAGGCGAAGGTCGAGGGATTGACAGAGCGCGTGATCCGCCTCGAAGCAACATTGGAGCTCCTGTTGCGCACCGGTGGCAGCGCCAGAAAGCTGCCTCGCTGATTGGCGAGTCATGCAATCGTTCCGTTCAGCCCACGTGACCCCAGCGCGCAAAAAAAACCGCCCAGTGCCAAAGGCAGTGAGCGGAAAGATCGGAGAGTTACAACGACATCATGCGCTTTCATCGAGCACGCATGAGACGAAGTATGGCGCGGCGATCCATGTTGAAAAATACGAAAACTCCTAAAGCGATCGTTATGTTATTCGTTAATCCGTATTGAACCGATTAACGAAACAAGGCTTGATTCAAGCGCTCGCACCTTTTTTGCGGCTCACAATCGCTGTCTCGGATAAATCGATTTCACGCATCAGCTTGTTCAAGGTTTCATCGTTGATGGCCTGGCGCGTGCGCAGCTTCAGAAGCTCGGAGCGCTCCGCCCTGAGCGCAGCCATCTTCAGCTTTGTTTCGACCATCTCGCTTTGTCGTGCAGCGCGACGCGATTCCTCTTCATCGCCGAGTCCTTCAAGACGGCGTCTATACAGACTCATCACGCGCGCCGTGGAATCAGCGCAAAATGCCGCGCCGGTTTCATCCATCTGGCCGGTGAGATCCTCCTGCGCGGCATCGATTGCACGAATCGCCGCTTGTGCCGCGTGGCGGCGCGCGATGCGTTCTTCTGCGGCATGTGGATCGCCGCGACGCTTCAATCCGCTCAGCAATATCGGCAACCCGATCACGCCGATTAATAGCGACATCAGGATTGTCCCTGATGCAATGAAAATGGCGAGATCGCGTCCTGGAAGTGCAGCGCCGTTCGGCAAGACTTCAGGCAACGACAACACGCCCGCGAGCGTGACCGCGCCTCGCACGCCGCCGATGGTCGTCATGGCGACCGTGCGCACGCCCGGCACCGCGTTCGATACGCCGTGCTTCGCCGCGCCGCGGCTTGCGACCCAGCGCAGCACCCACACCCACGCAAAGCGCAAGCCGTACAGCGCAATGACGACCGCGGCCACATACCCGAGCAGCAAGCCGACCTGGTAAAGACCATCGTGATGCGCCTCGATCAACGCGCGTCCAATGATGTGTGGAAACTGCAGCCCGAGCAGTATGAACACCATGCCGTTGAAGACGAATTCGATCATCGTCCAGGTGCTTGTCATGCGGATACGCGCGGCCGTTGGGATGATCTCGCGCAGGCTCTGGAAGTTCATCATCATGCCGGCAGAAACAGCCGAGAGAATGCCCGAGCAGCCGAGTTTTTCGGCGATCAGGTAAGCCGCGAACGGAATCAGCAACGTGAGGATGACGCCGGCGGCGGGGTCATCGTCTTCTGACATTTTCACGATTCGCCGCGGAATCGTGGTCACGAGCCAACTGATCACCGCGCCAATCACGAGGCCGCCGACGGCGATCACCACAAAACTTATCGATGCCGCGCGCAACGAGAACACGCCCGTCAGCGCGGCCGCGATCGCGAACTTCAGCGCGACGAGGCCGGACGCGTCGTTCATCAACGCCTCGCCTTCGAGGATGTGCATGAGGTTCGCCGGAATGCGGCCTTTACCCGCAATACCGCTCAACGCGACGGCGTCCGTTGGCGATAACACCGCCGCGAGCGCGAACGCGACAGGCAAGGGCATGACGGGAATCATCACGTGCAGAAACCAGCCGAGCGCGCCTACCGTCATGAACACGAGGCCGAGCGCGAGCAGCAGGATCGCGCGGCGTTGCATGAAAAATTCGCGCTTGGGGATGCGCCAGCCATCGGCGAAAAGCAGCGGCGGGATGAAGAGCATCATGAAAAGCTCGGGATCGAACGTGACATGCAGGCCGAGTCCCCGCCACGCGAGACACGCGCCGATTGCGATCTGGATCAGCGGCAAGGGCAACGTGAACGGCAATTTGCTCGCGAGCGCGCTCGTGATGAAGCCGGACAGCGCGACGGCCAGCATCAGGATGAGTACGGTGAAAACGATATCCATATTTTCTTAATGCGTAAGCGCGCGGATACTGAAACCCGGCGCGCCCGTGTGATAACAAGGACCAAAGTTTAGCTTGGTCGGGCGAGCGAGTCCGAATACGACGACGCACTGCAATGGTGCACGTCGCACGCCGTCTCGTGAACGAGGCGTCACGCCTCGGTGCACATTGCGTTGAAAGCTAGGTAATCCCGCAAGGACACGTGAGCACGGAGCTTGCTTTATCGATGGCGACGGGACACGCAGATTACCCGCTTAAAGATAATCGAGGGCAGCGTATGAAACCAGGATTCAGGGCGCGGGCGACGCGACAACCAACGCAATCGATTGCGGTGATAAACGAGGATGAAATGCACGACGGACAATCGCAGCCGTGCATTCGTCCGGGGAAGGCAAGATGGCAATAGCGAATCCGGAGAAGATCAAGCCGATCTCGCCGCGAAATTTTGAACTGAGCGTGACATCGGGGTTCGACCGGTATTCGGTTGAGCATGGCAACTGGACGCTATCGAGCGTATTCCAGCCGGTTTTCAGCCTCTCGCACATGCGGGCGGTCGGGTATGAAGGTTTGTTGCGCGCGCACGATGCGCTCGATCGCGCCGTGTCGCCACTCGATGTGTTCGGCCAGGCCGCGCGCATCGGTGAGGCGATGCAGCTCGACCGCTTGTCGCAGGCGCTGCATCTCGAAAATTTCAACGTGCTGGGCGCGCAGAACGAGTGGCTGTTCCTGAACGTGCATCCTGGCGCCTTGACCGAGCCGTATCACATGGCCGCGTTGCTGGCGAATCTCAAGCGCCTGAACATCGAGCCGCGCCGCGTGGTGCTGGAAGTGCTGGAGGACCGGGCGGACGACATCGAGAAGCTCGCCGAGGCTGTGCAGCACTTTCGTGAGCACGGCTTTCTGATTGCGCTCGATGACTTCGGCGCGGGGCATTCGAATATCGAACGGATCTGGCAACTGGATCCGGATATTGTCAAGCTGGACCGCGTGATGTTGTCGCACGCCGGGCAGTCGGCGCATACCCTGCACGGGATGAGCCAGGCGAAGCATCGGCGGAACATGGAGGCTATCTTGTGCGGCGTGGTTTCGCTGCTGCATGAAGCGGGCAAGCTGGTGTTGATCGAAGGCGTGGAGACCGAGCATGAGGCGCAACTGGCGCTCGCGAGCGGCGCGGATTTCGTGCAGGGGTTTTTCTTCGGCCGCCCGAATCCCGGTCTCGCCGATGCCCCCCAGGCGCACACGTTGATGAGCGAGTTGACCGAACGTTTTCGCTTGCAGACCGAGGCGAAGGAGCGGCGCGTAGCAACGCGCCTTCAGCCGTATGTCCGGGCGTTCGAGCGCGCAGCCGAGCGTTTGGCGGCGGGCGAGCCGCTGGAAGAGGTGTGCTGGAATTTCCTTGCGCTCGATAACGCCGCACGATGTTTTCTTCTCGATGCGAACGGACGGCAAGCAGGCCGCAACGTGGTGCTTCGGGCTGACCGGGCCGCGCATGAAGCGCGATTGTTGCCATTGATCGATGCCCAGGGCGCGAACTGGCTGAGGCGGCCGTATTTCAGGGACGCGCTCGGCGCACCGGATCGCGTGCATGTGACGAAGCCTTATTTATCGATCAATGAGGCGCTGCCTTGCGTGACGTTGTCGGTGGAGACGCGCATGGGCGGCCAGCGCGTCGTGCTTTGCGGGGATATCGATTGGGAGGCGGAAGAGGAAGAATAAGTCTTGGCGAGCTGATTCACGCGAATCAGCTCGCGCCAATTTCACTTCGCTACCACCACCGGAATTCCCCTCAACGCGCCGGCGCCTCTGAGTTCATCCAGCGACGCTTTCACGTGGCGGCCTGTCTCAACCGCAATGCCCAGCTTCGCGCCCAAGTCCCGTTCGCGGCGCTTCACCATCGACACATTCGCGAGTTTTACGTGTCCATATCCGCGAATGCGTTCGTGTAGCAGCGCGAGCGTTTCGACGTCCTTCGCGTTGTCAGGCGTCAGCACTTTTAGCGCGCGCTGAATGGTGATTTCGTAGTCGCCGGGAAGCTCACGCTCCATCCTGCGTTCCAGCGACCGGCCGAATGGATCGATAACCGTGCCCCGCAATCCACGTACTTTCGACATCACGCCGAGCACCGGCCACAGCCATTGTCCGAAGGTCATCTTGCGCGGCGCGCCGCCATTCTTCGACTTCGATAAAACCGGCGGCGCCATGTTGAACTTCACCGCAAAGTCCTGGCCCGCGGTTCCCTCGAACTGCGCTTCCAACGCTGCGCGAAACGCCGGATCGGTGTGAAGCCGCGCGACTTCGTATTCGTCTTTCACCGCAAGCAGCCGATAAAACGTCGTGGCGACCGCCCGCGTGACGGCATCGTTGCCGGAGGCGGCGGCGGCCGACACCAGCGAGTGGTATCGCGTCACGTAGTTCGATCCGCCATACGTCAGCAACCGTGCTTCACGATCGGCGATCAACGCGTCGAGCGGCATCGCGTTCATCTCGATTCGCGGCATTACGGCCGTTTTGCGCAGCGATTCCAATGCATTCATATCCGCCGCCGCCAATCGTCCGATCGCAAACGCGAGCTTGTTCATTGGCACCGCGACATTGTTCAATTCGATCGCCCGCATCAATGCCGCGTGCGACACGGGCACGAGCCCAAGTTGCCACGCGTAACCGAGCATGAGGATATTCGCGCCGATGGTGTCGCCCAGAAAACGCGTAGCCAGCGCCTGCGCATCGCACGTGTTCATGCGTTCCGCGCCCGCCGCGTGCCGCATCTTTTCCAGCAGCGACCCGGCGTGGAGATTCGCGTCGGGGTTCTGCACGAACGTTGCGTTGGGGATCGCGTGCGTGTTCACGACAATGCGCGTGCGGCCATGCCGGACGGTTTGCAGGGCATCGGCGCTGGCGCCGACGACCATGTCGCACGCGAGCAGCACGTCGGCCTGCTGGGTATCGATGCGAACCTGGTTCAGCAAGGCATCGGTCGCGGCAAAGCGCACGAATGACAGCACCGCGCCGCCCTTTTGCGCAAAGCCCATGAAGTCGAGCACGGACGCGCTCTTGCCTTCGAGGTGCGCCGCCATGCTGATGAGCGCGCCGACCGTGACCACGCCCGTGCCGCCAACGCCCGTAATGAGGATGTCGTACGGCGCGTTATCGAGCTTAAGCGCGGGTTCCTGCAATGCATCTACGCGTGCCGCGAGCGCTTCGGGATCGAATCCGTTGCCTGCCGCCTTCTTGAGTTTCGCGCCTTCCAGCGTGACGAAGCTCGGGCAGAAACCGTTGACGCACGAATAGTCCTTGTTGCACGACGACTGGTCGATACGCCGTTTGCGCCCGAGTTCGGTCTCAACCGGCTCAACCGATAAACAATTGCTCTGCACGCCACAATCCCCGCAGCCTTCGCACACGGCTTCGTTGATGAACAGGCGTTTGTCGGGATCGGGGAATTCGCCTTTTTTCCGGCGGCGACGTTTTTCCGCGGCGCAGGTTTGATCGTAGATCAGGACGGTCACGCCCAGGATGTCCCGCAAACGTCGTTGAACGTCGTCGAGTTCGCTTCTATGGTGGAACGTCGTGCCCTTCGGAAACTGGTCGTGATGCCCGTCGTATTTCTCGGGTTCGTCGCTGACCACGACCAAGGTTGCGATCCCTTCCGCTTCGACCTGCCGCGCGATTTGCGGCACGGAGATGCTGCCGTCCACGGGCTGACCGCCGGTCATGGCGACGGCGTCGTTGTAGAGGATCTTGTATGTGATGTTTGTCTTCGCCGCGACCGCTTGGCGAATCGCCAGAATCCCGGAGTGAAAGTACGTGCCGTCGCCGAGATTCTGGAAAACATGCGGCGTTTTCGTGAACATGGAATGCGACGCCCAATCCACGCCTTCACCACCCATCTGGATCAGGCCAGTGGTGTCGCGCTCCATCCACGACGCCATAAAATGGCAACCGATTCCGGCCTGCGCGATCGATCCATCGGGGACTTTGGTCGATGTATTGTGCGGACATCCCGAGCAGAAATACGGCGTACGTTTGACGGCATCGGCGGCGTTCGACAGGATTTTCGGCGCAACGAGATCCACGACCTTGTCGCGGCGGTCGAGCGCCGGTTTGTGCCGCGCGAGCCAGTCGGCGAAAACGGGCAGCACGCGTGAAGGACGCAGTTCGCCGAGCGCGCTCAACAGCAGGGCGCCATCCTGTGCATTCTTGCCAATCACGATCGGACGCGCGCCCTGCGTCCGGTTATACAAATGGTCCTTGATCTGCTGCTCGATCACCGGGCCCTTCTCTTCGATGACGAGGACCTCGGACAAGCCTTCCACGAAGGTGTCGAGCCGCGTGGTTTCGAGCGGAAACGACAAACCCACTTTATAGATGCGCACGCCGGCGGCATCGAGGTCATCGACTGTCAGATCCAGCCGGCGCAAGGTTTCCATCAGATCCAGATGCGCCTTGCCACACGTCACAATGCCGACGTCCGCGTGGCGGCTCGGGGCGATCCATTTATCGATTGAATTGACGCGCGAGAAATAACGCACAGCGTCGAGCTTCGCGGCGAGACGCGATTCAATGGTGAGGCTCGGCAGATCGGGCCAGCGATTGTGCAAGCCGCCTTCGGGCGCGATAAATCCTTCGGGCGCGGGAAACACGGTTTGCAGCGCATCGAGATCGACGGTCGATCCGGATTCCACCGTCTCCGATATCGCCTTGTACCCCACCCACGCGCCCGAAAACCGCGACAACGCCCAGCCGTAAAGCCCGAACTCGAGCATATCGGCGATATTCGATGGATTTACGACCGGCATGTGCCACGCGATCATTGCCTGGTCGGACTGATGCGGCATGGACGACGACACGCAACCGTGATCGTCGCCCGCGACAACGAGCACGCCACCATGCGGCGACGATCCATACGCGTTGCCATGCTTGAGCGCGTCTCCGGCGCGGTCCACGCCCGGACCTTTGCCGTACCACATTGCGAAGACGCCATCGACGGTGCGTTCCGGATCCGACTCCACGCGCTGCGTGCCCAGGACCGCCGTGCCGCCGAGCTCCTCGTTGATCGCGGGGAGAAAACGGACATCGTGCGAAGCCAGCAGCTTCTTTGCCCTCCACAGTTGCTGATCGACCATGCCGAGCGGCGATCCGCGATACCCGCTGACAAAGCCTGCGGTATTCATTCCCGCCGCGCGGTCGAGTTGTCGTTGCATCAGGACAAGACGAACCAGCGCTTGCGTGCCGGTGAGGAAAATCCGGCCTTGGTTAGCGTTGAGGTTATCGGTGAGTTGATAAGCGGCAAGCGGCGGATGTTCTGCAAAAGGGACACGCGCGTTCATGAAGTCTCCGGCGTTTTATCGTTGGATTGAGAGGATGTCGTCATTCTTCCTCGACATAACCGGAGGTTTTTTGCGTTTCTCGCGTTCATACAGTTTCCAGCGCAATGAAAACAATCTTAAACGTCCTGATTGAGTGGAAATAGCCGGCCGAATGGCTAACGTGTGGTTAACCCGCACGGCAAAGCGGGCGGGAGCGGGTAATCTCAATGCTCTCGCTGCGAGAACGCGCAGCGCCACAGACAGGAACGATCCGCCTATGAAGCTCTATTACTGGCCGAAGACACGCGCGTTCCGCGCGTTGTGGATGCTCGAGGAATTGGGCGTGCCGTACGAGTTCGCCTATGTGAACATCCGCGCCGGCGAACAGAACGAGCCGGCGTTTTGCGCGGTGAATCCCATGTCGAAGTTGCCGGCACTGGATGACGACGGCGTTTGCGTCGCGGAGTCGGGCGCGGTGCTGCTTTATCTCGCCGATAAATACCCGCAAGCCAATCTCGGCATTCCCTCCGATGACTCTTTGCGCGGCCGCTTCCTCCAATGGATGTTCTTCACGGGCGCGTGCCTCGAACCGGCGATGGCCGAAAAGATGATCGGCGCGCCGGGCAATAGCGTGAGTTTCGGCTGGGGAGATTTGGGCCGTGTGGAAAAGGCGATGGAATCATCGCTTGCGCATGGGCCATGGTTGCTCGGCGAGCGTTTTACAGCCGCCGATATCCTTGTCGCAAGCACGCTGCAGATCGCCTACATGGCGAAGCTGATCGAGCCGGGCGGCGTGCTGTCCGAGTATGTTGCGCGCGCTACGTCACGCGAGGCGCATAAGCGCGCGGTATCGATCGATAAAGCCGAGGCGCAGAAAGCGGCGGCGGTCGCGAGGAATTAGGGAAACGTCTTCGGCTTCGGAATGCCCGCACCGGCTTCAATGTCGGCGACGGCTTGCACGTGCGCGGCATCGACGGCATCGGCGGGACTCGACAAACCGTTGTCCCCGCCGATGGTTTTCCAAGGCTGTACCGCCTTCTCGAGGTGACGGATTTCGTACTCGGCGTCCCAGCGTGTCCCCTGCAATTCGATGGGGCGAACGTGGATGGAATAGACGCCGTAAAGAAAGAGTTGTTCCGACATGCTGAGTCTCCCGTCCAAGCTGAGTTAAACGGAAACGGCGGCGCAGTAACTAACGCGCCGCCGTACATTTTTAGAGTTCGATTTCGCCAAGAATCCGATGCGCAAGCGCGCGAGCTTCTTCCAGGGCTTCTTCTTCGGAGAGGGACGTGGCGGCGACATCGTAGAGTTTAGGTTCTTCCCCGTTCCCGCCGTCATCGCGCACGAGCGAGACGACGCCCTGGAACTGCCCGTCGTCCGTGGGACGCACGCCGATAGTCGCGGTGTAGATGCCCTTCGTGTAGATCGTGTCTTCCATGATGCGCTCCGCCAAAGGTTGAAAACGATGCTAGCACGCGTATTTACCGCGCGTATGACCGTCTTTTCGTAAGCGGATGCGCACGTTTCAGGCCAGCAGATCCTCGACTTCTTCGAGCGACGGCGAATGCGCGCCCGACATCCGGCAAGCCGCGGCGCCCGCTGCCAAGGCAAATCGAAGATGGTCGGGCCAGCCGCCCGGGCGTGTCATGAGGCTGTAGAGCAAGCCACCGATGGACGCGTCGCCCGCGCCGACCGTATCCGCGACCTGCACTTTCGGCGGCGTGGCTTGCCAGCTTTCATTGCCGACGTGCAAGGTCGCCTGCGACGAGCCGCGCGTGACGAGCACGGTGGCTTGCGGGTTCATCGCGCGGATTTCCGCGATGGCGTCCGCTTCGTTTGCTATGTTCGGAAAGAGGCGTTGCAGGTCTTCATCGGAGACTTTGATCAAGTCGGCGAGCGCCGCCATCTTGCGCAAGGTCGGCTCGTAGCCGTGTTCCATCAGGTTCCGGTAATTCGGGTCGAAGCTGATCTTCACGCCGTGCTCGCGCAATTGGGCGGCGAGTCGCGCCAGCGTGTCGCCAAGCGGTTGGCGCACGAGGCTGATGCAGCCGAAGTGCGCCCATTTCACCGCGTCCATCCAGCCGGACGGCAGCAAGGCGGGATCGAAGGCGAGGTCCGCGCCGTTTTCGCCCATGAAGTAGTAGGTCGGCGGCTGCGTCTTGTGGACGATTGCCAAAAGCGGCGGCCGTTCGACGCGCTGCATGAAGCGCATGTCGAGACCGGCGGCGACGCTTGCGTCCCAGAGTTCATCGGAGAAATTATCGGTGCCGAGCGATCCCGCCGATGCCGTCGGCAGACCAAGGCGCGCAACCGCGCGGGCCACGTTCCAGCCCGCGCCGCCAGGACGCGAGAGCCACTCGGACGGACCTGTGCGGATCAGGTCGGTGAGGATGTCGCCGGCCGAGACGAATTGCGGGAAAGCAGGGGTAGAGGTCGTCGCGTTCATTGTCTGGCCGTCTCTTTTTCGGCGATGTGTTGAGGCTGCGTCGAGGCGGCCGCGTCAGGCGTTGTCACGCCGATTGCATTCAGCACTTCGTAGCACGCGCCCATCGTGTGGTAATCGGTCTTGCCGGCGGGGCTTTTTTCGTCGCCGTATTTGCGGTTGTCGCAGGTCAGGATGCGGAACCACGCGCCGTGTTTGTGATCGACGAAATGCGCCCAGCTATAGCGCCAGAGTTCGTCATAGCAATCCCAGAAGCGCTCGAGGCCCGTACGTTTGCCGAGCAGTGCAGCCGTGGCGAAGGTTTCGGCCTGCACCCAGAAATATTTGTCGTGGTCGCAGATGGAATCGTCGGGGCCAAAGCCGTAGTACAGGCCGCCGTGCTGCTCGTCCCACGCGCGGTTGAAGCCGGCATCGAATAATTCGATGGCGCGCGGCGCCAGCCACGGCAACGCCCGGTGCCGCTCAAGGATCAACAGCAGCTTCGCCCATTCGGTCTGGTGGCCGGGCTGGAAACCCCACGGACGGAAAATGTTCGAGCTGTCGGATTCGTTGTAATGCCAGTCGACCGACCAGTCCGCGTTGAAGTGTTCCCAGACCAGGCCGTTCGAAAGCCGCGCCTGACGCAGCGTGATGTTGCCGGCGATCTTCTCCGCGCGATCCAGATACAGCACGTGACCGGTCGCCTCATACGCGGCGAGCAGCGCTTCGGTCGCGTGCATGTTCGCGTTCTGCCCCCGATACGGCGAGAGCTGCCAGTCGGGTGTGGCTTCATCGGCGTAAAGACCGGCGTCAGCGTCCCAGAAGTGCTGGTCCATCAACTGGAAGGTTTCATCGATCAACGGCCTGGCTTCATCGATGCCCGCCATCGCCGCGTGCGCGCACGCAAGCAAGACGAAGGCGTGGCCGTAGCAATGGCGCGTGCCGTCGAGCGTGCGTTTTGCGCCGTCGCGCCACTCGATTTCCCAGTCGTAGCCCTGGTTCACGGCGTCCCAATGGGCGTTGCGCAGGAACGCGAACGCGTGCCGCGCGTTGTCCTGATGATGCTGGCCGCCGAAATGGCGAAAGGCCATCGCGTGGTTGAAGACGAAGCGCGTGCTGCTGACGAGATGGCGCGTGGTGTGGTCGTAGACCGTGCCGTCGTCCTTGAAAAAATGATGGAAGCCGCCCGATGGATCGCGGGCCGTCCGCTCGTAGAACGCGAGCGTGTGGCGCACGTGGTCGAGCAGGAAATCGCGGCTGCGGAAGTCGGGTTCGGCCCGGTCCGCCGCCTTGAGCGCGGTTGAGTTCATGCCGATGTCTGTGTCCGTGTTGTAGCCGAGCTCGCGCGGGGAATCAGGCGCACGGGCACGAGCGTGTCGGTGGTGAGGTTCGTATCCGCGTCGCCGGCGTCTGTGTTTTGCGCGGTTTCGAGCAGCAGATCCACGCCGCGCCGGCCGAGCGCTTCCTTGTCTACCGTGACCGTGGTCAGCGGCGGCGTGCTTTGGGCTGCGGCGGGGATATCGTCGAAACCAACGAAGGCAACGTCCTCCGGAATCCGCAACCCGTGCCCCACGCACACGCGCATGGCAGCAAGCGCCGCTGCATCGTTATAGGCGAAAACGGCGTCGGGCAGCGGCTTCAATTGGTCGCGGGCCTGCGCGATCAGGCGCTCCATGGCGTCGGCGGCGGCGACTTCGGCGTCAATGGCGGGCTGCGTGGTCACTTCCAGCGTGGGATCGAAGAGCATGCCGGCTTCGAAGTACGCGAGTCGGTAACCCATCGCACGCTGCGCAATGCTGTAGTGCGCCAGCGATCCGCCGATAAACGCAATGCGTTTCCTGCCCATTGCAAAGAGGTGCTGCATGGCGAGCGCCGCGCCGCGCGTGTTGTCGACGTTCACCGAACGGAATCCCGGCGCATGCAAGTCGATCAGCACGACCGGCCGGTTCATGGAGCGCAGGTGAGCAAGCAATTCCGGCTCGATGAACCCTGCAACCGCCACGGCGTCCGGTGCGTGAAGCCGCATTTGCTGGGCGAGATCGTGCGTCGGACCGGCGGTGAGCACCGAAGGCACCAATCGGCGCTCGCGGCACGCTTCCTCGAAGCCATGCAGGACGTGGGAAAAAAACGGGCTGACCGCGAAATTATTGTGCTGGCGATGCAGCAGGAAGGTCACGCGCCGGATGCGTGTACGCAGCTGGGCAGCGTCATAACCGAGTTGCCGTGCTGCCTCCACGACGCGTTCGCGCGTCGCCTCCGACAAACCCGGCTGGTTTTTCAGCGCCCGCGATACCGTGCCGATCGACACGCTGGCTGCGCGTGCGACATCGCGAATGGTTGTACCCATCTGTCTTTCAATCTCCGCATGCGTGTTCTACTGTGTATGAAGCCTCGTTTACGCTGTGTTTATCAGTTAAACGAGGTTCGCATGATCGCGGGGATTGTATAGTAAAACGAGGGTCGACCGTCTCGCAAAAACTTAGAGAAAACCCCTAATCGGTTATTCGATAAGGCTTTCGGTTCTCTTTCTTGTTTAGTAAATGGCGTTTTTAGCGGGCTTCCCTTTGATGCACCGACGCCATATTCGATGACCACACATCGAGCATGAAATCGTCGTCTTCGTAGTGCGACAGCAGTGGCAGCGCCACCTCCGCCCGCAGTTCGGCATGAACGTGATCGCCGGTGAAGGGCCATCCTTCGATCGGCCGGCGCCAGTGACACGCAGCAATAGTCCCGCCTTGCGCGAGAGAAGACGTCAGCCGGAGTGCCAACCGCCCGAGTTGATCCTGCGAGAGGTAATACGCCACCTCGCTGACAACAATCAGGTCGAACTCGCCCTCCGGCCATTCGTCGGGCATGGCGCGTTGTTCGACCTGCACGTGCGCCAAGTCCGCGACCCGGCGGCGCGCTAGTTCAACCGCAGCCGGGTTTAGATCCGCCGCCAGAAGCGCGTCGCAGCGACCCGCCAGTTCGGCCGTGAATTCACCATTTGCGCAGCCCGGTTCGTAGACGCGGCGGTAGTGCTCGTCGGGCAGTGCGGCAAGTGTCAGCGCCCGTTTGCGGCGTTCGTACCAGCGGTCGCGAAGCAGCCACGGATCGTCGCTGCGTTTATAGAGGCCGTCGAAATACTCGTGTGCATTCGGCTCTGCGGTCATATCAGAACGACCTCGTATGGACGCGTGAGGCGTTCCAGCACGTGCGCGGGAAGAATGGCGTCGCGTCCTGTGGAACCGTCGGCTTCTATCTGGCTGCGGAACGCCTGCACCGCGTGCAACTTGCGGGCGTGCGTTGTTTCGTCCAGCACGATGCGGCGTGCGCGGCTCCACGGCACGCGCGAATCGTCCGGCGTTGCCCAATGCCAGGTCCAGACGGGGACTTCCACGAACGGCAGATCCAGCGTGGCCGCAATGGCCGTCACCGCGCGGCCGACCGATTCATGATCCGGATGACCGTCATACCGCCACGTTCCGAACACAACGTCGCCGGGTTGCAAATGCGTTTCGAGCGCCTTGGACAGGTCGGATTCAAAGGTTTCACCGCCGCCGTCGGGCAGATGCAGCCGGACCATCACGACATGGCGCATGCGCAAACGCTGAAGCGCGTCGCGCGTTTCCTGAGGCCTGGTGGCAGCGAGGCGCGCAGCGGGCCACTCGGGCGAACCGGGATGACTCGCGGTGCCGTCGGTCACCGCGATGATCAGCACCTTGCGGCCCAAGTCGGACAAGCGGGCGAGCAAACCGCCTGTGCCGAGGATTTCGTCGTCGGGATGCGGCGACACGATCACCGCGCGTGCGCCGGGCGGCACGAGCGTGGCCGGATCGACTTCGGGCAAGGTTGAAAGTTGCTCGGAGCCTTGCCATGCGGCTTCCGGCGTACCTTGTCCCTTGATTGCCCGGTCGTTTTCGCCTTCATTCGCCACTGGAGTCACTACAGGTTCCATGCGCTGCTTTCCTCTTTGACAATCCGCTCTGCAAGCGCGGCTTCGTCGCGTTCGGCGTGGCTCTGCCGGATAAACACGGGTAGATCGGCCATCAAGCTGGCGAAATGGCGATTGCGGCAAAGTGGCGCCGCGCCGAGCGCACGGCCGGCACGTTCGATGACTTCAATCGCCGCCCGCTCCGCCGCGAGCCGGGCGCGGAAAGCGCCTGGCAAAGCGTCGGCATGCGGCTCACGGTCGATTTGCGCGGCCGTTTCACGCAGAAGGCTGGCTGTGCTGGAAAGCGCGGTATCGATGGCGCCGAGATGCGCGAGCTTGTACGGGTCTGCGCGTCGCGCCGCATCCTGCTTGACGAAGTTGCCAATAGCCGCGGCCGCGCCAAACCAGCACGCCGCAATGCCGCCTCCGCCATGCCAGAATCCCGCGCGTTCCAGATACGCGCGCGGTGCGCCGATGCGCGTGGCGCGCGCGTTGTCAAAGTGAACGTCGACGCTGGCGCTCGCGGACATTCCGACCGCCATCCATCCCTCGTCGGTGACATGAATTCCGGGTTGACGCAGGTCGACGGCCGCGAGAATTGGCTCGTCCCGTTCGTTCCATGCAGTGACGAGCGCGTGGCTCACGGACGCAGCGCCCGAGCACCACGCCTTGGTGCCCTGAAGTGCGATTTCGCCGCCTCCGTCCGATACGACCTTCGCAACAACTCTCGCCTTCGGCGGTTCGGCGGCCCAGACGCCCCATGCCTGACCGCTTTCCGGGGCAAATCCATCGCCTATTTCCGCAATGATCGCAAGGGCGTCCGTGTGTCCTTCGTATAGTTTTACCAGCGCCAGGTCGCACGCGGCAACGGCGGCGAGGGCCCGCCACCGCTCGAGCGTCGCGCCGTGGCCGGGACGCGGCAACCGGTCGAGCCCGGCGTCGATCAAAGCCTGCAGCGCGTGAGCGGTATCGGCGGCCGAGCCTCGCTTGAAGCGGAGCTCGCGTAAAAACGGATCGAGCGCGGACGAAGTCGCGATGCCGTCAGTCATTCTCTGCATGATGAATCCTGGCCGCTTCGATAAATTGGATGGGGATCGTCCGCGGGTCTGCCGCTACCCGTGACAATGCGTTGCCACCAAGTGTGGCAAGGCACATGCCCGGCCACCAGTCCGCCAAATGGCATATGACTTGAAGCAAACCGAAACACTCGTTTTTTTGGACGCCGTTTCACGTCTCGCGTCAGCTCATATCCCATTTGGCCGAGTCGACAGGGCGCCTGGACCAGCCTCAAATAGCAAAAAAGCCGCACATGGCGGCTTGATGCTTGGTTCGGGGGAGAAATCGTGCAACAGCTTGCATTGTTCTCAGATAAAGCGCCGGACCGGCGTTTATTGGCGAGCTTGCGCGCCCGCTCCCTGAGGTTGATTGGCTTGTTCGCCGGAGGTGTCGCGTGCGCCCCAACGCTGAGCGAGGACTGCGCATGTCATCAGTTGGATCTGGTGAAACAGCATGAGCGGCAGCACGACTGCGCCCACGGCATGCGAGGCGAAAATAACCTTCGCCATTGGAATACCGGACGCCAGGCTCTTCTTCGATCCGCAAAAGATGATCGTGATCTGGTCCGCCCGGTTGAACCCAAGCCGCTTGCTGGCGATAGTCGTCACCAGAAGCGCCAAGGCCAGCAAGACGACGTTGACCACCACCAGGCCGCCAAGCGTTTGCATCGAAATCGTGTGCCAGATGCCTTCATTCACCGCTTCGCTGAATGCAACGTACACAACCAGCAGGATGGAGCCCTGATCGACAAATCGCAGGATGCTGCGATTTTTATCGAGCCATTTGCTGATCAACGGCCGTAGCAATTGCCCGGCTATGAAAGGAACGAGCAATTGCAAAACGATGTTGCCGACCGTATGCCATGCAGAACCCGCGCGGCCGGCGCTGTCCGTCACCACCAGGCCCACGAGCGCAGGCGTGATGAAGATTCCGAGCAGACTGGACGCGGACGCTGCACAAACGGCCGCCGGCACATTGCCTTTGCCTATTGATGTGAACGCTATGGACGATTGCACGGTGGAGGGCAGCGTGCATAGGAACAGGATGCCCATGTAGAGCGCAGGCGTGACGAGCGGCGTGAGGATGGGTTTCAGCGCCAGCCCCAGCAACGGAAACAGCGCGAACGTGCTCAGCAGAACCACGATATGCAGACGCCAGTGCGTCATGCCCGACACGATTGCCTCGCGCGAGAGCTTCGCGCCGTGTAGGAAAAACAACAGTCCGACCGCAATGTTCGTCAGCCAGTTGAAGCCGATGGCTGCGTCGCCGCGGCAGGGCAACAGGCTGGCAAGAATCACCGTGCCAATGAGCGCAAGCGTGAAGTTATCGGGGAGGAACTTGGGGCGGGTCATCGGAAATTCTTGGAAGTTTGCCGTGCATTGGAGTGCGTAACGGTCCTGAAACGAGATCGCCGTCATAGTGAGACGAGGAAAAGCGCTCAAAAACGCGTCGAGACTGCTATTTTCGCCGGATTGCGATTCAATAAGCAAATTCATTTAAATGATTTATTAATGCGGTTTATGCATCAATTTTGGCGTCTTGTTGCCACCGATAGAACCAGCTGCGGACCGGTGGTTCTACTCCGGAATTCACGCGTTTCGCTCATACGAAATCGGGATCAGGACTAACCCGAATCGGCAAAAAAGTGTGAAGTAACATGGTGTTACAACCATCAGGAAGACCTAACACTTTTTGGCTCGACGCCGATCATCGCGCGCAATAAATTGATCGGTAGACCGGTTGGCAGGACGCCATCGCCAAGGCGAAATGTTCTGATCATCCGACAGCAACCGGTCGGCGATGCAAACGGAACCCACGTTCCAAGCACGCTCGAACGAGTCGGACGCCTCGCAGTATTGACATGCCGCTCACCCGAATTCGCCACGCTCGTCGCTTGATTCTTGCCGCTGCAACCGGCCTGGTTGCGGCGTCGGCAATGTTGGCAACGGCGGCATTCGCCGGTGGCGCAGGGTCAAGCGGGACCGTACTCACTCGCAGCGTTTTCAATCGCGGCGGCGAAGCGCACGGGCAATGGCAAGCCGTCAACCAACGCGCCATGCGGGTTGACGACGTGGACAGCGGCGCACAGCCTTTTGTTTTCCAGCGTGTTGCCGCCGGATCCGGACTGACCTCCGTCAGCGCCGAAGTCCGCGGTGGGGCGCGTGGCGACCAGGGTGCGCAATTGCATGGTGGCGGATCGATCCGCGCCGACATCGCGCGGTATAACGAAGAGCGCAGCACGCCACGTGCGTCGGGTCGCCAATCCGACGATCCCCGTTCTCCGGCCAATTCGGCGTACCGCAATTAATCCGATAAGCTCAGTCATCGAAGTACTGCGAAGCCGATTAGTTAAAAATCAGAGATAGTGCATAAGCACATTAATCCATTCACGCTTTCTCTATTACCAATTCGGCACTTGGCGATTAACGGCGCCTGCATAGCCTGCACAAAACAAAAAACAATTCCGTCGTCTATGGATAGCGTAGCGATGACGTAATGACGCCACAGTTCCGAGACACCTCGACGCAGCTCTCTTCCTCCCAAAATCATCTGCATTAACAATGCGCTCTGCCTGATTTTTGAACGCATTTTCAATGTCCGCTCCAAAGCAACCAGCGCGTCTGCGCCGTCGCATATGGCGCGCGGGGCGATCGATGCATGCATCCAAGCGCCGCATTCAAACACGGCGAGTTGCGCAAGATCACGCTTCATTTAAGTCCGCCATGTGCAACCTATTCGAATCGCTATACGCGGCATAAGCAAAGTTATTTTTGTCCAGAAAAATGATCCGTAAAGATGGTTCCGCGTTGAATGAGCGCCATGAGTGCCATCAGTGTGTCGGCCATCCAGCACCGACCGTACGAAATGCCTTTGAGCCGCGTCCCGAGTCAGACCAAGAGTCATGTCATTGAATCAGGCTGTCCATAACGGGCATTCATAAGAACAGTTAAATAAAGAGCGAGGCATTCATTGCTCGCGACATCCCGGTTTTAACGTTGATACGACAGGAGAGTCCATGAAGCCAACCGTGAACCGCGCGCTGAAAGCCGCGGCCAAGGCGACCGTTACTGCTGGCATGTTCGGCTTGCTTGCCGCCAGTACCGTCCACGCGCAATCGAGTGTCCAGCTGTACGGACAGGTCGACGAATGGGTGGGCGCTACGAAGTTTCCAGGCAGCGACCGGGCCTGGAACGTGGGCGGCGGCGGTATGTCGACGTCGTACTGGGGCATGAAGGGCAGCGAAGATCTGGGTAACGGGTACAAGGCCATCTTCACGTTGGAGAGCTTCTTCCGGGCGCAAAACGGTCAGTACGGGCGCTTTCAGGGCGACACGTTTTTCGCACGCAACTCGTACGTTGGTATTCAGTCGCCGTACGGTACCGTCACCGCAGGCCGCCTGACCACGCAACTGTTTGTATCGACGATCCTGTTTAATCCGTTCATCGATTCCTACACCTTCTCGCCGATGGTGTATCACGTGTTCCTCGGTCAGAGCACGTTCCCGACGTACACGACCGATCAGGGCGTGGTTGGCGATTCGGGCTGGAACAACTCCGTGCAGTACACGACGCCCGATTTCAGCGGCCTGTCGGGCAGCGTCATGTACGGCCTCGGCAATCAGGCCGGCGAGAATGGCGCCAAGAAATACAGCGCGCAGTTCCTCTACTTCCACGGTCCGTTTGCCGCGACCGGCGTGTATCAGTACGTGAACTTCAGCTCGGCGCCGACCGACCTCTCGACATTCGTGCCGGGCTACAAGAGCCAGAGCGTGGCGCAGCTCGGCGCATCGTACGACATGAAGTACGTCAAGTTCTTCGCGCAGTACATGTACACGAAGAACGATATCGATCCCGGTACGTTCCACGTCAACACCGGACAAGGCGGCGTGACGATTCCGGTTGGGGTGGGTTCGGTGATGGCGTCGTACGCGTATTCGCGCAGCAATGGCGGGCTCGATCAGACGCACAAGAGCTGGGCGCTCGGCTACGACTATCCGCTCTCGAAGCGCACCGATGTCTACGCGGCGTATCTCAACGACAAATACACGAGCATCTCCAGCGGCAATACCTACGGCGTCGGCATTCGCGCGAAGTTCTGACGCGAAATCCAGGCGCAAAAAAATCCCCGCCAGGTCCAGACCTGGCAGGGATTTTTTCATCCATCAGCGGATCAACGCGCGATCCCGAGCCGATCCTTCGCGGCGCCGTATTCCTGTGTGAGGCGCGCCACGAGTTCTGCGACCGTCGGGACATCGTCCATCAGGCCGACACCTTGTCCCGCGCCCCAGATTTCTTTCCAGGCTTTCGCCTTGACAGCGGCATCGCCGAAATTCATGGCGTTTTTATCCGATGCCGGCAGCGCATCCGGATCCAGTCCCGCGTTCACGATGCTTTGGCGAATGTAGTTACCGTGCACCCCGGTGAACAGGTTCGTGTAGATGATGTCGGCCGCCTTCGACCCCACGATTGCCGTCTTGTAGTCTTCCAGCGCATGGGCCTCGCGCGTCGCGATGAAGCGCGTGCCGATATACGCGAAATCAGCGCCCATTGCCTGTGCGGCCAGGATCGATCCGCCATTGGCGATCGCGCCGGACAACGCGATGGGTCCATCGAACATGCGGCGCACTTCGCCGACCAGCGCGAACGGCGACGTCATTCCCGCGTGACCGCCGGCGCCCGCCGCGACGAGGATCAGGCCATCGACGCCCGCTTCCAGCGCCTTCTCCGCATGCCGCAAATTGATTACGTCGTGCAGCACGATGCCGCCGTAGCTGTGAACCGCGTCGATCATCTCCTTCACCGGCGCGCGCAAGCTCGTGATGAAAATCGGCACGCGATGCTCCACGCAGACGCGTACATCGGCTTCAAGGCGCGCGTTCGAGTGATGCACGATCTGGTTCACCGCGACCGGACCCACCGGCGTGCCCGGATTCGCCGCCTTGTGCGCCTCGATGCCCTCGTTGATCTGCGTGAGCCATTCATCGAGCAGCTCGGCCGGCCGGGCGTTCAGCGCGGGAAACGAGCCGACAATGCCCGCCTTGCACTGCGCGAGCACAAGCTCCGGATAGCTGACGATAAACATGGGTGACGCAATAACAGGCAGCGCGAGGTGTTGCAAAGCGGCGGGGAGTGCCATGACACGAGTCTCCTGATTGAATAATAAGAAGCGTAATAAACAGCGAACGATCGTTCGATTATAGGCGATGCTTCAACGCGCATGATCCGGGCGAACTGAGGAAGTCTTCAGGTTCTACCCCGTTTCGGGCCAATGGACAGTCTAGTATCGTCGGGGACGCCTACAATCGTTTTCCCGTTCATTGGATCATCGGATACAGACGCCATGCCGTTCGAAGACTACCAACCGTTCACCTTCAATGCTTCCGGCGTCGACATTTTCGGCGTCAAGGGCGGCAACGGGCCGCCGCTGTTGCTGCTGCACGGGCATCCGCAGACGCATGAAATTTGGCACAGGCTGGCGAAGGACCTGGCGCAGCATTTCACCGTGATTGCCACCGACCTGCGCGGCTACGGCGCGTCGGGCAAGCCGCCGAGCGACGAGCATCACACGCCGTATTCGAAGCGCGTCATGGCGACCGATCAGGTCGCCGTCATGCGGCATTTCGGGTTCGAGCGCTTCATGGTCTGCGCGCATGATCGCGGCGCGCGCGTGGCACACAGGATGGCGCTGGATTTTTCGCAAGCGGTCGACCGGCTGATGCTGCTCGATATCGCCCCGACGCTCGCCATGTACGAGGCCACGAATCGCGCTTTCGCAACCGCTTATTTCCACTGGTTCTTCCTGATTCAGCCGGAGCCGCTGCCCGAATTGCTGATCGGCGCGCATCCGGATGCTTATGTGGAGCGCGTGATGGGAAGCCGGCACGCGGGTCTCAAGCCGTTTGCGCCACATGCGCTGCAGGCATATCGCGACGCATTGCGTCAGCCCGGCGCGGTCCACGCGATGTGCGAGGACTATCGGGCATCGGCGAGTATTGATCTTGAACACGATCGCGCCGACCTGGAGTGCGGCAACAAAATTGCGTGTCCGCTGCGTGTGTTGTGGGGGAAGGAAGGCGTGATCGAACAATGTTTCGAGCCGCTGGACGAGTGGCGGCGTGTGGCCCGCGATGTCAGCGGTCGTGCGGTTCCTTCCGGGCATTACATTCCCGAAGAAGTCCCTGAAGAATTGCTCAAGGAAATCCTCGCGTTTTTCGAGGCGACCGAGCGTACGTGACGCCTTCGCGTGGCGTTCATGCAGCATTCAGGTGAGTGTCATTGGTCTGTAGGGAAAGCACCGATGCGTCTCAAAAACAGGCGCGTTAGGATGCATCAGGCGCTGATCACGTCGACAAAATTCCGCCGCTTGGACCTGCTTTTCGATGCCTAATCGATCGCAGACAAGCGGCTTTCTTTTTGGCCCGGCGCTGCCGCTTTAAGCAACCGTCACCGTTTCGCCTTCCACCCTCAACACGCCGCTTGTCTGCAACTCGCCGAGATACTTGCGTACCAGTTGCGCGGGGTCATCGGAGAGCATGTTTGCGGCGGCGCGCATTGCCCGGGCGTCACTGGCCATTCGCACGAGTTCGCCGACCTGCATGACGCGCAACTCCATCAGCTTGAACACGATCAACACCTTCAGCGCGTTCTTTGCGTTTCGTTCGGGATCCGCCCGCAAATAATCAATACGCGATGACGCCACATCCAGCGCCCTGGCAACGTCAGTGAAAGGCGCGCCGTGGCCGGGAATCACGGCACGAACGTCGAGCGTGGCAATCAGGTCCAGCACCGCGCGTTGTTCCGCGAAGCCGCTTTCGCCTTCCAGCTCCGGAAAGATCACGCCGAAACCGTTTTCCCAAAGGGCGTCGGCGCTGATCAGCAGGCGTTCTTCCGCCGAGTAGAGCATGAGCGAATGCGGATCGTGGCCGGGAGCGCCGAGCACGGACCAGCTCATGCCGCCCAGTTCCAGCGTGGCGCCCGGGGCGATCGTGCCGGTGAAATTGAAACGCTCGCATGTTTGAGCGGTCGCGCGGAACGTGAGTTTGTCCTCGTCCCAGGCGCGTACGGCTTGCGCTTCGCTGTGCGGAATAAGCGTTTCGCATGCGAAGTTCACTTGCAGCAGCGCGTTGCCGCCGCAATGATCCGAGTGCAAATGCGTGTTGACGATCAGATCGAGCGACCGTCCCGCGCCAAGCGCGTTGCGCACGAGCGCGAGGGTCTGCGCGGCATGCGACGAATAGCCTGAATCGATCAACGCGGTTCTGTTGTCATCGATAAAAAACACGTTGTTCGACGACAACCAGCCGCGCTCGAACACGCGCATCGAAACAGGAAGCTGGATCATTCCCGGGTCTCCAGGGGCGCCGCCGCAGGCATCACCACGATAGTCGCCGTCGCCTTGACGACCGTTTCGCCAAGTTGGTTCTGCGCCTCGCCTTCGAGCTTCACCAGATCTCCGTTGAGGCTGGCTTTCCAGTGTGCATCGACGACCTGCCAATGCATTTTGAGGACATCGTTCGCCTTGACCGCGCGCACGAGCTTGATGCTGAATTCCAGACCAAGAGGCTGGGCGTAAGCCGAAAAATGCGTCGCGAGTACCGCCATCAGATGCGCGGTGGGCTGCGTGCCCGATGCAATCAACGACCCAAAACGGCTGGCTTGGGCGTATGAGTCGTCGTGATGCAGCGGGTTCTGGTCGTTGACCAAAGTCGCGAACGACTTGATGGAATCGGGCGGCAATTCCAGCGTCGCCTCCATTCGCTCGCCCACGCGCACCATGCGCGCACGCCCGGACGCAAGCGCCAGCGCGGCGCGCTTTTGCGCGTCATCGAAGGACGACCAGCCGGCGATTTCATCGATCGTGCGAAAGCAGCCGTCGCAAAGGTCCGTGCGTGGATTCATCCTGCATACATCGATACACGGCGACGCCACGGCTTCAGTCATCACGCCGTCTCGCGCAACGCGACATCCACGACCGGCGCGTCCGTCAGCGCGATCAGTTCCTGCGGCGTCAGGTTGAACACCGCGTGCGGATGACCGGCGGCGGCCCAAAGGCTGTCGAGCGCGAGCAGGTCTTCATCGATCAGCGTAACCGGCGGCGTGACATGACCAATCGGACAGACGCCGCCGATTGCGTAGCCGGTTTTTTCGCGGACGAATTTGGCGTCGGCGCGGCCGAGTTCGCCGACGCGCGCGGCGACTTTCTTTTCATCGACACGATTCGCGCCGCTCGCAATCACCAGCACGGGCGCGTCGTCTTCCTTGCGGCGAAACAAAATCGACTTGGCAATCTGGGCGACCGAGCAGCCCAGTCCGGCCGCCGCTTCCGCCGATGTCTTGCCAGTTTCCGCCAGCATCACGATGGGTTTGGTATGGCCGCGTTCGCTGAGCAAACGGGCGACGCGGCGGGCGGCTTCGGGCAGGGCGTCGAGGGTTTCGTTCATTGCATTCGGTTCCTTTTATGAGCGTATTCTTAGACGCAAGGCGTTACGCCATCGCGTTTTTTCGCGAGCAGCGCACGTCCCACGCGCGAAGCACTCGGTTTGCCGATGGCCTGCGAAATGAAGTCGCCGATATCCACCAGCTGATCGAGATCCACGCCGGTTTCAATGCCCAGTCCGTTGAGCAGGAAAATCACGTCTTCGGTCGCGACATTGCCCGTCGCGCCCTTGGCATATGGACAACCGCCGAGCCCCGCTACAGATGCATGGAAGATCTCGATGCCTTCCTGCAACGCCGCGTAGACGTTGGCGACGGCCTGGCCGTAGGTATCGTGGAAATGGCCGGAGAGCCGTTCGCGCGGAAATACCTTCGATACCGCCGCCATCACCTCGCGCGTGCGGCCCGCAGTTCCCACGCCGATGGTGTCGGCGATATCGATTTCGTCGCAGCCGAGCGCCTTCATGCGCTCCACGACATCCACGACGGATGCCACCGGCACGTCGCCTTGATACGGACAGCCCAGCGCGCAGGAAATGCTGCCGCGCAAGCGCAATCCCGCTTCTTTTGCGGACTTCGCAACCGGTTCGAAGCGCGCGATGCTTTCCGCGATGCTGCAATTGATGTTCTTCTGCGAGAACGCTTCGCTCGCCGCGCCGAAGATCACGATTTCATCGGCTTTCGCTTCGAGCGCCGCTTCGAAACCGCGCAGATTCGGCGTCAGCGCCGAGTAGATCGTGCCCGCGCGCCGGTCGATTCCCGCCATGACCGCGGCCGCATCGGCCATTTGCGGCACCCATTTCGGCGATACAAACGACGTCGACTCCACGTTCTGCAAACCCGCTTTGGCAAGCCGGTTGATCAGCTCGATCTTGAGTTCAGTCGCGACGAAATTCTTCTCGTTCTGCAGGCCGTCGCGCGGCGCGACTTCGACGATTTTCACTTTAGGCGGAAGCATGCCTGTCTCCTTTTTTGGCCGGCATCAGTAGCCGCGTTTGGCGTCGACTATGCCGGATATGGGTTCACCGCGCGTAAGCGCCCGGATCTTCAGCGCGATCTGTTCGATGCTTTCCTCGCGCAGCGTAATGGCGGCGACGTGCGGCGTGATTTCGATACGCGGCGTGGTCCAGAACGGATGATTATCGGGTAAAGGCTCTTGGTGGAAGACATCCAACGCCGCCGCCGCGATCTGGCCGGACTTCATGGCTTGCAGCAAATCGTTATCCACCACATGCGGACCGCGCGCCAGATTCACCAAATACGCACCGGGCGCGAGGCGTTCGAACGCGCGGGCGTTCAGAATGCCTTCGGTGTCCGGTGTATGCGGCAACAGGTTGATGAGCATCTTGGCGCCATCGAGGAAAGCGTCGAATTGCCCGGCGCCCGCGAATGTCTGCACGCCTTCAATCTCGCGTTTGGTGCGGCTGAAACCGCGCACCGGCACGCCGAGCGTTGTCAGCGATTGCGCGACGCGCGCGCCCAGCACACCCATGCCCAGCACGCCGACGGTGAATGTGCTGCGTGCATGCGGCTCGAGTTTTTCCCATCGATGTTCACGCTGGAGCGCGTCGTATTCGTCCATGCGGCGCAGGTAGCGCAGCACCGTGTAGACCGCGTATTCCACCATTTGCTGCGACATGCCGCTGTCTTCGAGGCGCACGAGCAACGCGTTTGGCGGCAGCGTGCCGGGTTCCTTGCGCTCGATGTCGAGAATCGCGTCCACGCCCGCGCCCAGGTTGAAAACCGCCTTCAGATCCGGACGATTCGCAAACAATTCGCGTGGCGCGCGCCAGACGACGGCGTAATCGGCGGGGGCGGTATCGCCGGGTTCCCATACGCGGACATCGGCTTCGGGAAGCGCGCGGGACAAGTCCTGGAGCCAGGGCGCGGCATCGTCGTTGTGCTCGTAGAGAATGATCTTCATTGAAAGTTCGGGTTCTGGATAGATGGCGTGGAATGTGAGCGGAATCGGACCATTTTACGGTTTCGCCGATTAAAACGCGCTCCGGTAGAAAAACGCCGCGCGCCCGCCGATAACCAAATGACGATAAGTTGGTTCTCGCGAACGCCGCGCCCAAGCAAAATTGGTCCTCACCATGCCGGCTTTGGCCGCAGCGAGGTTCACATGAGTTCATACAGCACATCCGCGTGGCCGCCGCGGCTCGTCACCGTGCCGGGTTTGCACGGCAGCGAGGGCGCGCACTGGCAAACGTGGCTCGAGCGGCAATTGCCGAGATCGCGCCGCGTCATGCAGGAGGACTGGGACGCGCCGCAACTCGATACCTGGGCGCAAGCCGTTGCAGACACCGTGGCGAGCGTTCGCGGCCGCGTCATTCTCGCGGCGCATAGTTTTGGTTGCCTCGCGGCGGCGCACGCGATCGCAGAAGGTCTGACCGGCGATGCGGTTGCGGGCGTCCTGTTTGTCGCGCCGGCGAGCCCGGACAAGTTTCGTTTTGCCGGCACGTTCGAAGCGCGTAAGTTGAATGTGCCTTCAGTGCTGATCGCGAGCCAGACCGACCCGTGGATGCCCTTCGACGATGCCCTGCGTCTCGCCAGCCAGTTCGGCAGCGCGCTGGTGAATCTCGGCGATGCCGGCCACATCAACACGGCCTCGGGTTTTGGTCCGTGGCCGCGGGCGAAGTATTTCGTCGACACGCTGATTCATTGCGCGGCGCCATCGCATTTCGGCGAGAAGAACGAAGCGAAGCGCGACGTGTTCGAGCGTTTCGAACAACCGGCGTATGGATAACGCACCCGACCGTTTGCGGCCCGAACCTACGAATGTTTTCGATAGAATCGCCGCTGGCGGCGGTTTTTACTATTCGAACAATCGGGGGATACATGGCGGGTTTGAAGCATTTGGCCGCGATCGCGGCGTTGGGTTTGACCACGTTGGCGCACGCGGAAACGTCGTTGCTGAACGTTTCATACGACGTGACGCGCGAGTTGTACAAGGACATCGATACAGCGTTCATTGCCGACTATAAGCAGAAGAACGGCGAAACGTTGTCCGTGCGCCAGTCGCACGGGGCATCGAGTGCGCAGGCTTTGTCAGTGATGCAGGGTTTGCAGGCCGACGTGGTCACAATGAACCAGCCTAACGATATCGACTTGCTGGTCGAGCGCGGCGGCCTGGTGCCGGCCAACTGGCGCACGCGTTTGCCGAACAACGCCGTGCCGTACACCACCACGATGGTATTTCTCGTGCGCGCCGGTAATCCGAAAAACATCAAGGACTGGAGCGATCTCGCGCGCCCGGGCGTGCAGGTTGTGATCGCGAATCCGAAGACATCGGGTAACGGGCGTTATGCGTATCTCGCGGCTTGGGGCTACAAAAAGCAGCAAGGCGCAACCGACGAACAAGCGCAAGCCTTCGAAAAAGCCATCTTCAAGAACGTGCCGGTGCTCGATACGGGCGGCCGCGGCGCGACAACGACGTTCACTCAACGGGGTATCGGCGATGTGCTGGTGACGTTCGAAAACGAAGTCGCGTTGATGGATACGGGCGCGGGCGGGAAGGATTTCGACGCCGTGTATCCGTCGGTGAGTTTGCTGGCGGAACCGCCGGTCGCCGTGGTCGACAAGGTCGTGGACAAGCGCGGCACGCGCAAGGAGGCGCAGGCGTATCTGCAATATTTATGGACGCCGGCGGCGCAGGAAATCATCGCGCAACATCATTTGCGGCCGCGTAATGCCGAGGTTTTAGCAAAGCACGTCAGCGAATTCAAGCCGATCAAGACGTTCACGGTGGAACAGGTTTTTGGCAATTGGCAGAAAGCCCAGCAAACCCATTTCTCCGATGGCGGAACGTTCGATCAGGTGATTGTGGATAAGAATTGAGCGGCGAAGCTCAAGTTGGTTTTTTTACCCAAATGCGCTAAACTCGTTACATGTAACGGAGGTTGTAATGAGACAAAATGTTGCTGAACGAGTAAGTAAGCGTCGTGCTGCGTTGCGTGCTGCGGGGCTTCGTCCAGTCCAGATCTGGGTGCCGGACACACGGCGCGAAGGGTTTGCAGCGGAATGCCGCCGTCAATCCCTGCTACTGCGTGACGACCCGCAGGAAAATGAAATCCTTGATTTCATTGAAGCAAATATGGACGTGCAGGGTTGGGAGTGAGGCGCGGCGATCTAATAACCGTTTCAGTCCAGGGTAACTTCGGAAAACCGCGCCCCGCACTGGTCGTACAGTCTGATTTGTTTTCAGAGCATGGGTCTGTGACGGTTTTGCTACTTACGAGCGAGTTGCGAGACACTCCGCTTTTTCGCGTCACCGTCGAGCCCGATGAAGTCAACCAACTGACCAAGCGTTCTCAGGTGATGGTTGATAAAGCAGTCACTATGCCGCGAGAGAAGCTCGGCGAAGCCTTCGGACGGCTTGAGGGTGAACTGATGATAAGCGTGACTCGCGCCATGGCCGTATTCCTCGGCATCGCCTAACACTCTGACATGTAAAACCAAAATGCCCCGAAATCTCGGGGCATTTTGCTATTCCTAACTGGCTTACTGAACCTGCGCGTGCCCGCACTTCACATCGCAGGCCTCCGCTTCGTCCATCTGCTGTGAAGCTTCGGCGCGCATGCCCAAACGTTCCAGCAACTTTCTATCGGCTTCAGCTTGCGGGTTGCTCGTCGTCAGCAACTGGTCGCCGTAGAAAATCGAGTTCGCACCGGCCACAAAACAAAGCGCTTGCAACGCTTCATCCATCTGTTCGCGTCCGGCCGACAAACGCACCATCGCCTTCGGCATCGTGATGCGCGCAACCGCAATCGTACGCACGAATTCAAACGGATCGAGCGGCGCCGTGCCCGTCAGCGGCGTGCCTTCGACTTGCACCAGATTGTTGATGGGCACCGATTCCGGATACGGCTCCATGTTCGCCAGTTGCGTGATCAGCCCCGCGCGTTCACGCCGCGATTCACCCATCCCCACGATACCGCCGCAACACACATTGATGCCCGCATCGCGGACATGTTCGAGCGTGTCGAGACGATCCTGGTACGTGCGCGTCGAGATGATCTGGCCGTAGAACTCCGGCGATGTATCCAGGTTATGGTTGTAGTAATCGAGGCCGGCATCGCGCAGACGGGTCGCCTGATGCGCTTCCAGCATGCCGAGCGTCACGCAGGTTTCGAGACCCATCGCCTTCACGCCGCGAATCATGTCGGCGATCGGTTCAAGATGCTGATCCTTCGGATTGCGCCACGCCGCGCCCATGCAGAAACGCGTCGCGCCGTTTGCTTTGGCGATTTCGGCGGCTTTCAGGACTTCATCGACGGGCATCAGCTTTTCGGCTTTCAGGCCGGTATCGTGATGCGACGACTGCGGGCAATACGCGCAATCTTCCGGGCAACCGCCGGTCTTGATGGAGAGCAACGTGGAAAGCTGAACCGTGTTGGCATCGAAATGTTCACGGTGAGCCGTCTGCGCGCGAAACAGCAGGTCGTTGAAGGGCAGGTCGTAGAGCGCGACAACATCTGCCACGCGCCAACGGGCCAGCGTCTTCGGCGCGGCGGATTGAGCGAGGGTTTCGGCGGTTTGCATTTGTGTCATGTGATGATCCTTTTCGCTTTGCAGATAACGATGAATTACTGGCCCGCGTCTGCCGAACGCAACGTGTCCAGCAGCAGGGAGGTATTGATATAAGTGGTCGCCGTCAGCGCATCGGGCGGGGACAGGCGGGGAATGGTGCCGAGCAATGGCGCGTTGTACTGGCTGTCGAGCCGCAACCGGATTGCTTCGATATTTTCAGCAGGAAACAGCATGTTCGGATCGAGTTGATTCGCGACCCAGCCCACGAGATGCAAGCCGCGCGCAGCGATGGCCTCGGCGCTCAGCAACGCATGACTGATGCAGCCGAGGCGCATGCCGACCACGAGCACGACCGGCAAATGCAATGCGAACGCGAGGTCGGCGGTATCGTGGACGTCGGTCAGTGGCACGCGGAATCCGCCGACGCCTTCCACCACGACCACGTCCGCCTGTTTGATGGCGGCCTGATGCGCCTCGACAATGCGCGCGATATCCAGCGACACGTTCTCGCGCGCCGCTGCAATGTGCGGCGCGGCGGCGTCCTTGAGCAGGAACGGCGTGCGTATGGACGGCGGCAGCACGACGTTCGCGGCGGCATCGAGTTGATCGGCGTCTTCGTTGTGCCATTCGCCATTGCGTTCGAACGCGCCGGCGGCGATCGGTTTCATTGCGGCGGCGCGCAAGCCCAGCGCCGCGAATCCGTGCAGCAACGAGGCTGAAACGAGCGTCTTGCCGATCTCGGTATCGGTGCCGGTGACGAAGATTGAAAGTGGCGCGGTCATGATCGATTGCTCAAGGTTTGCAAGGCGTGGTCGAGCTTCGCGAGGTCTTCGTGGCTATGCGCCGCCGACAACGAAATGCGCAGCCGCGATGTACCCACTGGCACCGTCGGCGGCCGGATCGCGGGAACCCACATGCGGTGTTCATCGAGCGCGGCGGCGAGTTGCAGCGTCTCTTCATTGCCGCCGATGATCAACGGCTGAACCGCCGTATGCGAATCCACCGGCTGCCATTGTGTGCGTTTCAAAATAGCGCGCGTGCTGTCGATAAGCGTCGCGAGATGCGCGCGTCTCTGGTCGCCTTCATCGCCGCCAATGATCTTGAGACTCGCCGATACCGCGTGCGCCACCGCCGGTACGGACGCCGTCGTGAAAATATACGGCCGCGCGCGCTGCACGAACCATTCGATCACGGTCTCATGCGCGATCACGAACGCGCCCGATACCCCCGCCGCCTTCCCTAACGTCCCCACATAAACAAGATGCGGCGAACGCAGCGCGACTTCGGCAAGCGCGCCGCGTCCCTGCGGACCGAGCACGCCGAAGCCGTGCGCGTCGTCGACGACGAGCCAGGCGCCGTATCGTTCGGCGATTTCGAGCAGACGCGCGAGCGGCGCAATATCGCCGTCCATGCTGAAGACCGAATCCGTGACGATGATTTTCGTCGCGCCCTCGTTTTGCGATGCATCGAGCATGGCGCTAAGTGCTTCGGCATCGGCGTGAGGATAGATGCGGATTTCCGCACGCGACAAACGCGCGCCATCGATCAGCGATGCGTGGTTCAACGCGTCGCAGAACATCAACGTATCGCGGCCGCCTGACTTGCTTACAGCACCGAGCGTGGTCAGCGTCGCGAGGTTCGCCATATAGCCGGTGCTGAAATACAGCGCGCGCGCCTGATCCACGAAGCCGCCGGAAAACGCTGCGAGGTCGTCTTCGAGCTTCGCGTGCGCACGCGAATGGCCGCCGAGCAAATGCGATCCGCCGCTGCCCGCGCCATATTTGCGCGCGCCTTCGGCCAGGGCTTCGCGCAAGGTTTCATGCGCGGCGAGGCCGAGATAATCGTTGCTCGCAAAGCCGATGATCTCGCGTCCATCCACCGTCATGTGCGCGGCGCACGCACTGTCGGCCACGCGCCGCCTGCGACGCAAACCGTCGCGATCGATATCGGCGAGGCCTTGTTTCAGCGTATCGAATAATGCTGGCGTTGGCGAAGTCATGCGGCCTCCGCGAGCGTTGTATCGAAGACGTTGAGCGTGCGTTCGGCGAGCAGCTTGAGTTCGTCGTCGCTGAGAATGTACGGCGGCATGAGGTACACGGTCGCGCCTATCGGACGCAACAATAGCTCTTGTTTCAAGGCATTTTCGAAAAAACGCCGCGAGAACGTGCGTGCTTGGACCGGGTCTTTGATGACGGCGTCGAACGCGAAGATCGTGCCTTGTTGACGTACGTTTTTCACTTGCGCGTGATCGTGCAGCGGACTCAATGCGGCATGCAGCATCGACGATTTCCGGTGATTTTCTTCGATCACGTTTGCCGTGTCGAACAGATCCAAAGTCGCCAAAGCCGCGCGGCACGCAAGCGGATTTCCCGTGTACGAATGCGAGTGGAGGAAACCGCGTGTCATGTCGTCGTCGTAGAAAGCGGCGTAGATTTCGTCGCGCGTCAGCACGATCGACAACGGCAAATACCCGCCGCTGATTCCCTTCGATAAACACACAAAATCCGGCCAGATCCCGGCTTGCTCGCACGCAAAAAACGTCCCGGTGCGACCGCAGCCGACGGCGATTTCATCGGCGATGAGATGCACGCCGTAGTCGTCGCAAAGTGCGCGAAGACCCAACAAAAAGGAGGGGTCGTGCATTGCCATGCCGGCCGCGCACTGAACCAGCGGTTCGACAATCACGGCCGCAAGTTGCGACGCCTTGGCATCGAACAATGTCTTCATGTCGGCAAGTGCGCGCTGTGCGACGTCGCGCGATGTCTCGCCTTCGCGTGCGTTGCGCGCATCGGGCGATGTCACCACGTGCGCATTGCGAATCAGCGGATCGTAGGCGTCCTTGAACAATGCGACATCGGTTACGCCGAGCGCGCCGATGGTCTCGCCGTGATAGCTGTTCGCGAGGCACACGAACTCGCGTTTCTCGGCGTGGCCGCTGTTGCGCCAGAAATGGAAGCTCATCTTCAACGCAATTTCGACTGCCGATGCGCCATCGGATGCAAAGAAAGCGTGGCCCAGTGTGTGGTGCGTGAGCGCGTTCAAACGTTCCGCAAGCAGAACCGCCGGTTCGTGCGTACAGCCGGCGAGCATTGCGTGTTCGAGCGTGTCGAGCTGATCCTTCAGCGCAGCGTTGATGTGGGGATTTGCGTGGCCGAACAGGTTGACCCACCAGGAACTGATGGCATCGAGATATCGATTGCCTTGATGGTCATACAGCCACGGACCCTTGCCGCGCGCGATGGGCACGAGCGGCGTGCGCTCGTGGTGCTTCATTTGCGTACACGGATGCCAAACGGCGCGAAGAGAGCGGGCAACCCAGTCATCGGCTGCGGGCGTGTGTTGATTGTTCAGATTCAAAACGACTCCATGGGAGCGGCTCGTCTGCATTCCGAGAACAAGCTCAGGCGGCGCTCCCGATCACATTCACGCAAGCCACGACGGCTTGCGTTTTTCCAGAAAACTGCGCACGCCGTCGCGGCCTTCGTCCGAGGCGCGAATGCGTGCAATACGGTCGGCGGTGTCCGAGATCAGCGTGTCGTCGATGGGTTTATCGGCGAAATCGACGACCAGTTGCTTGCATTCGCGCACCGCATTCGGACTGTTCGCGGCGATGGCAGCGGCGACGGCGTCGACGGTGGCATCGAGCGTTTCGGCCGATACCACCTGATGCACGAGGCCGATGCGCAGTGCTTCGTTTGCGTCGATCCGCTCCGCCGTCACGAAATACCTGTGCGACGCCCGCGCCCCGATTGCCCGGATCACATAGGGCGCGATGGTCGCTGGCATCAGCCCGAGCTTCGCCTCCGAGAGACAGAAATGCGCCGAATCCGCGGAAATCGCGATGTCCGCGACCGCCACGAGGCCCATTCCGCCTGCGTAGGCGTCGCCCTGAACGCGCGCGATCACTGGCTTGTTGCAGGTGTAGATGGTGTTGAGCATGGTTGCGAGACCGAGGGCATCGGCGCGATTTTCCGCGTCCGAATAGTCCGCCATGCGTTTCATCCAGTTGAGGTCGCCGCCGGCGCAAAACGCCGGGCCGTTCGCGGCGAGGATGATCACGCGGACGGACGCGTCATCGGCCAGGGCGCGAAACGCGGCGGTCAGTTCGACGATGGTGGCGTCGTCGAAGGCGTTACGCACGTCCGGGCGATTGAGCGTGACGCGCGCCACGTGGCCATCGGCGGTGACGGTTATGCGCTGCAGATTCATATCGGGCATGGCGGGTTCGCGACGGGCGCGGCTCGGTGTTCGATGAGTATCGATTATCTCTAAATTTGTGGCGGGGGTTTTGATTTGAACGGAGGTGGAGGCCTCCGGCGGGCGTGGGACGCGGCGGGCGTTTTTGTCTTTGACGCTAACGTCGGTCTAATGGGGGGCTTTTGGGCGGGAATTGACGGGAAGTTAGGCGGGGGAGGTGGTTGTGGGGCGATTGTTCGTGAGGTGGGGGTTGATGCCGGGTTGCTGCTTTTTAGGCTACCGCGCGTTCGTTTTTAGCTGTTCTCTTTAGCACT
>NZ_JAAVUV010000011.1 GCF_018449635.1 Caballeronia sp. dw_276
GGCCGGTGCGATCGATGTCGAGGCGAAGGTTGCGTTCGGGAAATGCGCGACGTCGAACCAGTCCTTGTCCTGCGCCTGCTTGTTGTAGCTGTCGTCGCCGAGATCGTAGCTGGCGGTATCGATGTTGATGCTCGCGTTGCCGCCAGTCGGCTTGGCGGGATCGAAGTCGAGGGTTGCGGTGAACTTCTTGAACTTGCCATCGACGGGCACGTTCATTTGCTTGGACGTCGCCGTGACCGTGCTTTTGGCGGTATCGACCTGGGCTTGAGCGAACGCGGAAACCGTCGCGACCAGCGAAGCAGCCGAAACGCCGGCAATCCACCAACGGGAAAATTTCACGTGTTTCATGTAGGTCCTGGTGCGATGCGAATATTGAGACAAGCCGCTATTTGAGAATCAAAAGCAAATCCGCGCAACCCGCCTGCGGGAAACTGGCTATCAACAACCAGGAATCAATAAAGTCCAAATTTCGGCGAATACACCCCGAATTTGCACGTATCGGGCTTACCGAAGAAACGGGATCATGCGTGCGAGCAGGCCATCACGATCGACGAAATGGTGCTTCAGCGCCGCGAGCACGTGCATGGCAACCAGAACCAGCAGCGTGTAGTTCAGGTAGATATGAACCATTTTCAGCGTGACTTTCAGCGCGTTGTCCGGCCCGATGATCGTCGGCAGCGGCAGCACGCCGAGATAAACGACCTGAATCCCGGCGGCCGAACTGTACAGATAACCCGAGATCGGAATGATCAGCATCAGTACGTAAAGCAGGAAATGCGTGAGATGCGCGACGCCCTTCTGCCACCCCGGCATGCGCCGCGGCATGGACGGCGCCTTGTGCGTGCTGCGCCAGAGCACGCGGATCACGGCGAGCGCGAACACGGTCACGCCGATCCATTTATGCCACGAGAAGTACTTGAGTTTGGTTGGCGTGAAACCGGGGATGTCGGTCATGATCCAGCCGAGATAGAAGCCGCAGATAATCAATAGCGCGATCAACCAATGAAGGCCGATTGCGGTGCGGCTGTAGTTCTCGGAGCTGGCGAAATTCGGGCTGCGTTCCATACGGTGTCCACCAGAAAAAAGTGCGGAATTGACGTTTCCGACCTATGGGTTTATCGCTGGCAAAAGGGCGGCAAACCGAGAAGCAGGTCTTAAGGCCGCCATCCTACCCGAACAAGTAAAAAACGGCTTTCGGGAGGGAAAGATTTGCCGATCAGCAGATGGCTTCAGGCTGACGCCGGGATGTCTTGGACATGACATTTCGCTGCCATGCTGGAAAAACGGACTGAACCGGCATCGAACATGGTGGGAAAAGCGCCACCGCCGCGACAGCGGAACACCTCCAGGATTGATTGATCGGACCAAAACGTCCGGGCGCATCATATACCGGTGTGTTTCGGGCGCCGCCGTGCCTAGACGCGCCGAAGCGCCGCCGTTTGTTACCATGCGCGCTGGCCCGGCCCTTGCTCTTTTAAGCGGCTGCCCCGAACCAGGACGCAACACGACACTGAATAACACGCCCGCACGAGCCAGCATTCCACTCATGGAAGAAGACGAACTGATTGCCTGCCACGAATGCGACACGCTTTTTCACAAGCGTGCGCTGCCCGCGCGCAGTTCAGCAAAATGCACACGCTGCGGCGCCACGCTCTATCCCAGCGTGGCATCGAATCTGGACAAGCTTTGCGCCATCACGCTCGCTGCGCTGATCACGTTTCTGATCGCGCAGGCGTTTCCCATCGTGGAGCTGGAAACGAACGGGATCACCTCGCAGACCACGCTGATCGGCGCGATCGTGGCGTTGTGGGGCGAGAACATGGAAGTCATCGCCGTGATGGTTTTCTGCGCGACGATCCTCTTTCCGCTCACCGAGCTCGTCGCCATGCTGTATCTCATGGTCGCGCTGCGTGCCGGGTTCGTGCCGGCCGGGTTCAGCCAGGTGCTGCGCGCGATCCAGTTCGTGCGCCCCTGGGGAATGATCGAAGTCTTCATGCTCGGCGTGCTGGTCACGCTGGTGAAAATGGTGAGCATCGCGCGCGTGATTCCTGAAGCCGCGCTCTTCGCGTTCGGCGCATTGACGCTGCTTTTCGCGGTGATCCTGACTTTCGATCCACGCGCGCTCTGGGAAATCGCCGAGCGCCTGACCAAACGCGGTCCTCTCCGATACACCCCGTTCGGCGGCCTGCAATCCGGCATGGGCGCCGACCGGCAAACCGATCTCCAGGCCGAATCCCCGCTCGATTTGCTGCGGCCGCTTTCGCCGTCGGCAAGCACGCCGGCCGACGCATCCCCGGCCAATGCCGCGTCGGCCAACGCCGCGTCCCCACAGCCGAAGCCATGACTGACATACCCGCTTCACCGAAAGCCGAAGAAACCACGGAACCCGCGGAAAGCACGCCGTTCTACACCACGGCCTCGCGCGCCGGCCTGATTGGTTGCCACGCATGCAACCTCGTGCAAAAACGCGCGGTCACGGTCGAAACGCAGCGCTGCACGCGTTGCGGCGCCAAGCTTCACAGGCGCAATCCGGATTCCGTCGCGCGCACCTGGGCGCTGTTGCTCTCGGCCGCGATCCTCTACATTCCGGCGAATCTGTATCCCGTGCTGCACACGTCGTCGATTGTCGGTTCCGAGGACGACACCATCATGAGCGGCGTCGCCATGTTCTGGAACGACGGCGACTATCCGCTCTCGGCAATTATTTTTATCGCCAGTATCCTCGTGCCGATGTTGAAACTCGGCACCCTCGCCTATCTCACCTGGGCCACGCAAACGGCATCGAAATGGCGTCCGCGGCAGCGCACGACGCTTTATCGGATCGTCGAAAAAATCGGCCGATGGTCAATGCTCGATGTCTTCGTCGTCACCCTCACCGTCGCGCTCGTGCGCTTCGGGTCGCTGGCCGTGATCACGCCGGGGCCGGGCGCGCTGGCGTTCGGCTGCGTCGTGGTGCTGACCATGCTCGCCTCCATGCAATTCGACCCGCGGCTGATGTGGGATCACATCGAACCTTCAGGAAAGAAATATGACTAGCCCGCAAGGCCCCTCCAACGATACGGCCAAGGGCCCCAACGAGCCTTCCCGAAATGCCGGCGGCGGCGGATTGCCGCCGAACCTGCCCGATCCCGTGATCGAACCGCGCAGCCGATGGATCCCGTCGCTCGTCTGGGTGATTCCGCTGGTCGCGGCGCTGATCGGCATTGCGCTGGTCGTGAAGTCGGTCGCCGGGCGCGGACCGACCATCACGATCAGTTTCGTGAGCGCCGAAGGGCTGGAGAACGGCAAGACGAAGCTGAAATACAAGGACGTGGATGTTGGTACGGTCAAGAACATCACGTTGTCGAAGGACCATTCGCGTGTTCTCGTCGATGTCCAGCTGACCAAGGTCGCCGAGGATTTCGCGGTGAAGGACACGCGCTTCTGGGTCGTGCGTCCGCGCGTGGCGGCGAGCGGGGTGACCGGGCTCGGCACGTTGTTGTCGGGCGCCTACATTGGCGTCGATGCCGGCAAGTCGAAGGAGGACGAGACGCATTTCGTGGGGCTCGAATCGCCGCCAGCGGTGACCGGCGACCAGAAGGGCCGCCAGTTCACGTTGCGCGGTGATTCGCTGGGTTCCATCGATATTGGATCGCCTATTTATTACCGTCGCGTTCAGGTGGGCCAGGTTGCAGGCTTTTCACTCGATAAGGACGGCACCGGCGTCACCATGCAGGTCTTCGTGAACGCGCCGTACGATCAATACGTGGGCACGAATGCGCGCTGGTGGCACGCAAGCGGCGTGGATCTGCGGCTCGACTCGAGCGGCTTCAAGCTCAACACGCAATCGCTCGCGACCGTGGTGCTCGGCGGCATTGCGTTCCAGACGCCGCCGAATCAGGAACCGGGTCAGCAGGCGCCCGACAACATGACATTCCGCCTCGGTTCCGACGAATCCGACGCCATGCGCGATCCGGATGGCCAGCCCATACGCGTTGTCATGAACTTCAACCAGTCGCTGCGCGGTTTGTCGGTGGGTGCACCTATCGATTTCCGCGGCATTTTGCTGGGCAGCGTGACGGGCATCGCGATTGAATACGATCCGAAATCGCGCGCCTTCCAGATGCCGGTCACCATGAACATCTATCCGGACCGCCTGGGCAAGCGTTTCCGCGATTCGGTTCCACGCCAGAACACCGTCGCCGGGCAGGAATTGCTGCAAAAGCTGGTCGCAAACGGCTTGCGTGGACAATTGCGCACCGGCAATCTGCTGACCGGGCAGCTTTACGTTGCGCTCGATATCTTCCCGAAGGCGGCGAAGGCCACGGTGGATGTCGCCGCCGATCCGCTCGAATTGCCGACCGTGCCGAACACGCTCGACGAACTGCAGTTGCAGGTCGCGGACATTGCGAAGAAGCTCGACAAGATTCCGTTCGACGATATCGGCAACAACCTGAACAGCGCGCTGAAGAACGCAAACAGCCTCTTCAAGCAACTCGATACACAAGTGGCGCCCGAAGCGCGTGACACGCTGACCGCCGCGAAGAAGACCTTCACGGAAGCGCAAAGCACGCTGCAGCAGGATTCGCCGCTGCAATCGGACGTTCACCAGGCGCTGCAGGAACTCACGCGGACGCTGCAATCGCTCAATGCGCTCTCCGATTATCTGGAACGTCATCCGGAATCGCTGTTGCGTGGAAAACCAGGAGATAAGCCATGAGTCTGGCCGGAATGTTCAAGGCCGCCGGCGGCGCGTCGGCGCTCGCCTTCGTGGCGGCGCTCGCCGCATGCAGCAGTTCACCGCCCGCGCGTTTCTATACGCTGGGCGGCGCCTCCAGCGACAACGCCGTGAGGACGGCCGCGCCTGCATCGTTCTATCTGGAACTGGCGCCCGTGGATATGCCGCCGCAGGTCGCCAAAAACCAGATGGTCGTGCAGGACGGCGCCGCGCAAGTGCGCGTGCTCGAGGACCAGCGCTGGGCATCGCTTCCTGCCGACGAAGTGCGGCGCGCGTTATCGGCGGATCTGTCGCAGCAGCTTGGCGCCATCGATGTCTATGGCACGCCGCATCCAGAAGGCGTGGCGGTGTATCGCGTGAAGGTGAATGTGCAGCGCTTCGAGTCGTCGCCGGGAAAACGCGCGTTGATCGATGCCGTATGGAGCGTGCGTGGCGTCAGCAATCAGGCGGTTTTGACATGCCGGACCGTGGCCGAGCAACCCGTTGCGGATGGGTATGACGCGCTGGTCGCGGGGCATCGGCAAGCCGTGGATTCGCTGGCGGGCGCAATTTCCGCCGGTGTGAAGACCGTGAGCTCGGCGCCCGCGCCGTTGACGGCTGCCGCGCCGGCCAAAGGCGCGAAGGCGGCAATCCCGACGCCGCCGCGCGTGTTGCCTTGTCCGGTGGCGGCCATGTCGGCGGCACAGTGATTCGGGTTCGACACCTGCATTAACCGTAGGCCAGCTGCCACTAATGCAACCCGGTTGCACCGAAAGGTGCGCCGGGTTTTTTGTCGCCCGACCACAACGCCCTAATCTCGAAATTAAGTCGGTACGCGCCGGGGCGGTTAAGATCGCTCTCCGTGACTACTCATTGCAGAATCCAAAATACAGATGATGAAACTGATCGGTTCGCTCGCCAGCCCGTACGTTCGAAAGACGCGGATTGTGATGGCAGAAAAGAAGATCGACTGCGAACTGGTGCTCGAAAACGTCTGGGCATCTGATTCGAATATCCATGCTTACAATCCGCTCGGCAAGGTGCCTTGCCTGATCCTGGACGATGGCGAAGCGGTTTTCGATTCGCGCGTGATCTGCGAATTCGTCGATACGCTCACGCCGGTGGGCAAGCTTTTGCCACAGGAACGTCGCGAACGCACTGAAGTGCGGTGCTGGGAAGCGCTTGCCGACGGCATGCTGGACGCGGCCGTGCTGATCCGCCTGGAAGGCACGCAACGCGAGGAAGCGAATCGCAACGACGCGTGGATCGCCCGGCAGCAACGCAAGATCGACGACGGCCTGAAGGCGATGTCGAAGGGACTCGCCGCCAAGAACTGGTGCTCGGCGAATCACTTCACGCTCGCCGATATTGCTTGTGGGTGCTCGCTCGGTTATCTCGATTACCGTATGCCCGAGTTGAACTGGCGCGAGGATTACCCGAATCTCGACAAGCACATGCAGCGCCTGTCGTTGCGTCAGTCTTTCATCGATACATTGCCAGTTTGATTTCTGACCGGCTCGACGAAAAAAGCCCCTTGCGGGGCTTTTTTTATTGCAGCGTGATTACTTCGCCAAAGCCTTCTTCAGTACCGTATTCGCCTGTTCGATCGCGGCGCGCGTGGCCGGCGTCTTCGCCAGCGCGTTGAGCATCACGAAGTCGTGGATCGTGCCTTCATAACGCACGGCCGTCACGCGGACGCCCGCCTGCGAGAGCTTGCGGGCGTAGGCTTCGCCTTCGTCGCGCAGGACGTCGTTTTCGTCGGTGATGACAAGCGCTGGCGGCAAGTCCTTCAACTGATCGAGCGTCGCCCGCAGCGGCGATGCCGTGATCTTCTCCCGATCGGCCGCGTTCGGCGCATATGCGTCCCAGAACCACTTCATCGCGTTCTTTGTGAGCCACGGGCCATCGGCAAACTCGTTGTACGAGCCGTCGTCGAAGTTTGCGTCGGTGACCGGATAGAACAGCACCTGATAACGCAGCGCCGGGCCGCCCTGTTCCTTCGCCATCAGCGTGACAGCCGCCGCCATGTTGCCGCCGACGCTGTCGCCCGCTACGGCCATGCGGGTCGCATCGACATTGAACTGTTTTGCGTGCTCAGCCACGTAGCGCGTCGCGGCGTAGGCCTGCTCGGTCGGCACCGGGAATTTGATCTCGGGCGAGCGATCATAATCGACGAAAACCACGGTCGCCTGCGCGCCATTCGCAATTTCACGGATCAGGCGGTCGTGCGTGTTTTTATCGCCGAGGACCCAGCCGCCACCGTGGAAATACATGATCACAGGCAGCACGCCTTTGGCATGCGCCGGACGCACGATGCGAAGCGCGATCTTGCCGGTCGGACCGGCATCGATCACGCGGTCTTCGACCTGCGCGGCCTCCTTTTCCACCGGCTGCGACTGGGCGCCGGCGAGGACATTGCGGGCATCGGCGGGAGACAGGGTGTAGATCGGCGGGCCTTTTTGCGCGGTGAGTGCATCGATGAACTGCTGCGTCGCCGGTTCGAGGACGGGCGCAGCGTGCGCGATGACGCTTGCGGTCAGCGTTGCAGCGACAGCGGATGCGATGGCAATAGACTTGAGCTTGAACATGTTGACTCCTTGGATGGTGTTGGTGGTCAAAAAAACCAGATAAAACTTCTTGAATATCAAATGCATCTACTTGTAGATAGACATCAGTAGTTGATGCTCCGGTAAAGCATGGTGAACATGAGTAAACTTTGATAAAGCAATGCCATTCGTAATGCGGCAGAAGACCTTTGGCGTTCTGCTTACGTTAATCCGGCTCTATCCTATTCAAATGCGGTAAAAAAGTGACACCGCTTTAAAAATCGGAAATCAAAATCTACCTACTCAAAGGTAGACTAAGCGTGGTTAATTTCCATTAAATTTGATAAACGCTTATTCATTCTTAACAATATTCCGAACAATTACTTTTCATTACAGCGTCACGAGCGCGAAGAATGCCAATTCCCGATCACCGTTTCACGGTTTGCGTAACTTCATCGAGACGAACCTTGGAATGAAACAATCGACACGCTAACAGACTGCCCTGATACGCCGCGAACAATGCCCGCGCCGTTACCTCGGGCTTGCCGTTCACCCGCAGGGTTTCCTGCTTCTCGCCCTCGGCCAGCACTTTCGCCAGCCATGATTCATTCGCCTTGAAAAAGGCTTGAACCGCGTGACGAACGTCGTCGGGCAATGATTGAATATCCGCAGCCAGCATTCCGCACAAACACACCTGATCGCCTTCGCCCACGATCTTGCCGAACAGCTTTACGTATCGATCGAGTTTTTTCTCGGCGGACGCCGAGCTGTCGATGGCGTAAATAGACGACATGACATCTGCGCTATAGGTATTCACCGCTTCGAGCACCAGATCTTCCTTCGACGGGAAGTAATAGTGAATGCTCGATGTCTTTACCCCGACCAGCGCCGAGAGGTCTCGATAACTGAAACCGTTATAGCCACGCGTCATCAACAGGATTTGCGCGTGATCGAGCAGTTGCTCGCGAACGGTATTCTTGTCTGGAGTTTTCTCGGTGTTCATATCGGGGTTGTTTCAACCTGCGGATACCTGCAATGAGTCGTAATTTATCTACTAGAAGGTAGATAGTCAAGTAATTTTTAAGATTAAAGAAGATTAAGACGATCAACAAAAAAGCGGGCCGCAGCCCGCTCTTCGACCATCCGCACGGCTATGCGCGTCATCGAGGCGTCAACAACGCCGCCTGAGCTTCGCGCCGCGCCGGCTGCGCCGTTGCCGCATGTTCGATGATGCCGCCGCCCAGACAAACATCGCCTTGATAGAGCACCGCCGATTGTCCCGGCGTGACGGCCCACTGGGCATCGTTGAAACGCAGCTCGAAGCGGCCATCCGCCTCCGATGCGCCCACCACGCAGGCCGAATCCGCCTGCCTATAACGCGTCTTCGCCGCGCACTCCAGCCCTTCAAGCGGCGCCGCGCCTGCAACCCAGCTCGTGTTTCCGCCAACGAGCGAATGCGACAACAGCCACGGATGATCGTGACCCTGCACCACATACAACGTGTTCGACGCCATGTCCTTGCCCGCGACGAACCACGGATCGCCGCTGCCGTCCTTGCTGCCGCCGAGGCCAATGCCCTTGCGTTGCCCGAACGTATAGAACGCGAGCCCGACATGCTCGCCGATCACCTTGCCATCGGGCGTTTTCATCGGGCCGGGTTGCGTAGGCAGATAGCGGTTCAGGAATTCGCGAAACGGCCGTTCGCCGATAAAACAAATCCCCGTCGAATCCTTCTTCGCCGCGTTCGGCAAACCGATCTGCGCCGCGATCTCGCGGACCTTCGTCTTCGGCATCTCGCCGAGCGGAAACAGCGTCTTCGACAACTGCGCCTGATTCAGCCGATGCAAAAAGTACGATTGATCCTTGGTGTGATCCGTGGCTTTGAGCAGCTCGAACAAACCGTCGCGTTCCCGCACGCGCGCGTAATGGCCGGTCGCGATGGTTTCGCCGCCAAGCGACATCGCGTGGTCGAGGAAAGCCTTGAATTTGATTTCGGCGTTGCACAGCACGTCCGGATTGGGCGTACGGCCAGCTGAATATTCCCGCAGGAATTCGGCGAACACGCGATCCTTGTATTCGGCCGCGAAGTTGACCGCTTCCACGTCGATGCCGATCAGATCCGCTACCGACACTACATCGATCCAGTCCTGCCGGGTCGAGCAATATTCGCTGTCGTCGTCATCTTCCCAGTTCTTCATGAACAGGCCGATCACGTCGTAGCCCTGCTCTTTCAGCAGCCACGCGGTCACCGACGAATCCACGCCGCCCGACATGCCCACCACGACTTTCTGTTTTCCGGCCTTGCTCATTTTGCTTTCTGCCTGATGCTTGAATAAATCCGAAACTTAATCCCGCACCGGCGCGACCGAGTGCGTATGAATGAAGTCGAGCGGCACGCGCCGCCCGGCGAGGTAATGATCGAGACATTCCAGCACGGCCGGCGACCTGTGCCGCCCGGCGCAAGCGCGCAGTTCGTCGGCGGTCATCCACATGGCGCGCACGATGCCGTCGTCCAGTTGCGCACCCGCGACCGGGCCGGATGTCGTGCCACAAAACGTAATCCGCAGATACGTCGCCGATTTCCCCGGCCGCTCGAAATGCGTGAGATACGTGCCGACAAGCGCCTCCGGCTCGAAACGATGTGCCGTTTCCTCGAGCGTCTCGCGCTTCACGGCATCGACAAGCGTTTCCCCCGCTTCCAGATGGCCGGCCGGCTGATTAATCTTGAGTCCGTCGGACGTTTGCTCCTCGATCACGAGAAAGCGCCCGTCCCGCTCCACAATGGCCGCGACGGTGACGCGCGGTGTCCAGCGTTCAGTATTCATGGGACCGTATTTTACCGTTTTGCGCGTTTTCCCGCCGTTCGCGGAGTTGATGAACGTTGTTGCCCGATGGCGTCAATTTTCGCGAATGTTTCGGTTACAGTGGCAATCAGTCGCAAAAATCAGCTTAAAGAACCGCCCGCTGGACCGCTCATTCACGTGCGCAGGCGTCTCCACCCAGCAACAGCGCGAGCGACTGCACACGGCCATAACAGAACTAGAACGTGAGGAGGATAAAGATGCATATCGGAGTGCCTGCCGAGACGCGGGCGAACGAGGCGCGCGTCGCCGCCACGCCCGAGACGGTCAAGAAGCTCGTGTCGCAAGGTCACCGGGTCACGGTGCAGCGCGGCGCGGGGCTGCCGGCGAGTTATATCGATGAAGCCTTCGCCGCCGCCGGCGCCGAGCTAGTCGATGCCAACACCGCATTCGCCGCCGATCTCGTCCTCAAGGTCCATTCGCCCAACGAAGCCGAATTGCCGTTGCTGAAACACGGCGCGGTCCTGGCCGGCATGCTCGACCCCTTCAACGCCGACAACAACACGCGTCTCGCCGCGTCCGGCATCACCGCGTTCGCGCTTGAAGCCGCGCCGCGCACGACGCGCGCGCAGAGTCTGGACGTGTTGTCATCGCAGGCGAATATTGCCGGGTACAAGGCCGTGCTCGTTGCGAGCAACATCTATCAGCGCTTCATGCCCATGCTGATGACCGCGGCCGGCACCGTGAAAGCGGCGCGCGTGCTCGTGCTGGGCGCGGGCGTCGCGGGCTTGCAGGCGATCGCCACGGCCAAGCGGCTGGGGGCGGTCATCGAAGCGTCGGATGTGCGTCCTGCCGTGAAGGAGCAAATCGAATCGCTGGGCGCGAAGTTCCTCGACGTCCCCTATGAAACCGATGAAGAGCGCGAAGCCGCAGTCGGCGTCGGCGGATACGCGCGGCCAATGCCCGCAAGCTGGCTCGCGCGGCAATCCGTACTCGTCGCCGAACGCGCGAAGCAAGCGGATATCGTGATCGCGACAGCGCTGATTCCCGGACGTCCCGCGCCGACCTTGATCGCGGCTGAAACCGTCGCGCAGATGAAGCCGGGCTCGGTCATCGTCGATCTGGCCGCTGGACGCGGTCCCGAATTCGAAGGCCGGCGCGGCGGCAATTGTCCGCTGACCGAACCCGATCAGGTCGTGATGAAGCACGGCGTGCATCTGGTCGGCTACACCAATCTTGCATCGATGGTCGCAACCGACGCCTCCGCCCTTTACGCGCGAAACCTGCTCGATTTCATCAAGCTGATCGTGACGAAGGAAGGCACGTTGAACATCGATATGGCCGACGACATCGTCGCAGCCACGCTCTTGTGCCGCGACGGCCAGGTCACGCGCGGGATCAAAGGAGACTGACATGGAACTGGTTAATCACACGGTCATCAACCTGATCATTTTCGTGCTCGCGATCTACGTCGGGTATCACGTTGTCTGGAACGTCACGCCTGCCTTGCATACGCCTTTGATGGCGGTCACGAACGCGATATCGGCGATCGTGATTGTCGGCGCGATGCTCGCCGCCGGACTCACCATAGGTGGCGCCGGCAAGTTCTTTGGCACGCTTGCCGTGTTATTGGCGGCGGTCAACGTGTTCGGCGGATTTCTGGTGACGCGGCGAATGCTCGAAATGTTCAAGAAGAAAGCGCCGAAGCAAATCGCCTCGTCGAAGGAGATTGCGCAATGAGCATGAGCGTAGTCACCCTCCTGTATCTCGTGGCGTCAGTGTGTTTCATCCAGGCGCTCAAGGGTTTATCGAATCCGAAGACAGCGCGTATCGGCAACACGTTCGGCATGGCCGGCATGGCGATCGCGATCCTCACGACCATCGCGTTGATCGTGAAGCAGGCTTCGGCGCTGGGATCGGATCTGTCGCTGGGTTTGGGATTGCTGTTTGCGGCGCTCGTGGTCGGCGGCGCGATTGGCGCGTACGTTGCAGCGAAAGTCGAGATGACGAAGATGCCCGAACTCGTCGCCGCCATGCACTCGCTGATCGGTCTGGCGGCGGTTGCCATTGCGTATGCCGTTGTTTCGGAACCCTCGGCATTCGGACTTGCCGCGTTGGGCGAGCCGATTCCCGTGGGCAATCGCGTGGAGTTGTTTATCGGCACGTTCGTGGGGGCGATCACGTTCTCGGGTTCGGTGATCGCGTTCGGGAAGCTCTCGGGCAAGTATCAGTTCAGGTTGTTCAAGGGCGCGCCGGTGGTGTACGCCGGCCAGCACATGATCAACTTGCTGCTCGCCATCGCGATGCTCGGCTTCGGCATCATCTTCATGTTCACGCAGTCGTGGCTGCCGTTCGTGATCATGACGCTGATCGCGTTTGCGCTCGGCGTGCTGATCATCATCCCGATCGGCGGCGCGGATATGCCGGTGGTTGTATCCATGCTCAACTCGTACTCCGGCTGGGCGGCGGCGGGCATCGGCTTCTCGCTGAACAATCCGATGTTGATCATCGCCGGATCGCTGGTGGGTTCGTCGGGCGCGATTCTCTCGTACATCATGTGCCGCGCGATGAACCGCTCGTTTTTCAACGTGCTGTTGGGCGGCTTCGGTAATGAAGGCGGCGCGGCGGCAACCGATGGCGCGAAGGAACAACGACCGGTGAAATCCGGTTCCGCCGATGACGCCGCGTTCATGCTCGGCAACGCCGAAACGGTGGTGATCGTGCCGGGTTATGGATTGGCCGTGGCACGCGCTCAACACGCGTTGAAAGAACTCACCGATAAGCTCATCGAGAAAGGCATCGATGTGAAGTACGCGATTCACCCGGTGGCCGGGCGGATGCCGGGGCATATGAATGTGTTGCTGGCCGAAGCCGAGGTGGACTACGAGTTGGTCCACGAGATGGAGGACATCAACGGCGAGTTCCAGCAGACGGACGTGGTCCTGGTGCTTGGGGCGAACGATGTGGTGAACCCGGCGGCTAAAACCGATCCCAAGTCGGTGATCGCCGGGATGCCGATTCTGGAGGCGTATCGGGCGAAGACGATTATCGTGAACAAACGGTCGATGGCGGCGGGTTATGCAGGGCTTGATAACGAACTGTTCTATATGGACAAAACGATGATGGTTTTCGGGGATGCGAAGAAAGTGATCGAGGATATGGTGAAGGCGGTGGAGTGAAGTGCGCTATCGGGATCGGCGTCTCAATTGAAACGCCGATTTCCAATTTTTCGATGTTCATAAGTCTGGATTCTCAACGCATATCCATGTACTATCAGATTTTAATCTGATTGGAATCGTACCATGTTACTCGATCGAGCCGACCAAGCGATTTCGTCAACCGATCTACAGAAAAATACGAAGGCACTTTTGGACCGTATTACGTCAGGCGAGCAAGACCGTTATGTCGTCATTCGCGACAACCGACCTGCGGCCGTTTTAATGCCTACCGAAAGGTATGAGGCGATCATGAACGAGTTAGAGGATTTGAGGATTGACGCGTTGGCTCGGGAGCGACTTGCAACGCTGGACGAATCGACTAGTCTTTCGCACGCCGACATGCTGAGCTACTTTGAGAAAGCCGACTGATGGTGTGGACGGTCAAGTATCACCCCGCCGTGAAACGCGATTTGCTAAGCATGGGGCGCGTTGAAGCGGCGGCTATTCTGAAGGTCATCGAGACTCGCATTCTTCACGGTGAACCCGACAAGTCTGGTAAGGCGCTTAATGGTCCGCTGGCCGGGTGCCGCCGTATCCGCACAGGGCAGACGCGAATCGTTTATCGCGTGAATGGACAACGCGTGGAGGTCCTGATAATTGCCGTCGGCATGCGTCGGGATAACGAAATATATGAAGCGGCGACAGACCGCGTCGACTAGCTGTCCGCCGTCAATCAAAACGCTCCGCCTATGGCTGGATCAATCCACGCCTTCTGTTCCTATCAAGTTAGTGCAAGTCCAGGACGCGCGGCGGGTCGATAAGCCCACCCCCGCCCCCGCGTACAATATCCCCCTTCGATTCCCCTAAAAAAGCACCGCCCCATGGCCACTACTTTCCTTTTCGACTGGTTTGTCCCTTGCCCGCGCGGTCTCGAGGCGCCGCTCGCGGCCGAACTCGCCGAAATCGGAGCGAAGCATGTAGAAGGCTCGCAATTTCGCACCGGCAAGGAAGTCCCGGGCGGCGTGCATTTCCGCGGCTCCTGGGCGGCCGGCATGGCGGCGAACCTGCATTCGCGCATCGCGAGCCGCGTGTTGCTCAAGCTCGCTCACGGTCCGTACCGGAGCGAACACGACATCTACGAACTCGCGTATCAGCAGCAATGGGAAAAGTGGTTCTCGCCGAATGAAACCATTCGCGTCGATATCACCGCCATCAAATCGCCGTTGCGCAGCCTCGAATTCGCGACCCTGCGCGTAAAAGACGCCGTCTGCGACCGCCTGCGCGAACTCACGGGAAACCGTCCGAGCGTCGATACCGCGCAACCCGACGTCCGCGTCTTCGCGTTCCTGACGCTGAATGAATGCACGCTTTACATCGATACCTCCGGCGATCCGCTTTTCAAACGCGGCTGGCGTCTGGACAAAGGCGCGGCGCCGTTACGCGAAAACCTCGCCGCCGGCATCCTGCGCCTGACCGGCTGGACGCCCGGCACGCCGTTGTTCGACCCGATGTGCGGCAGCGGCACCTTCCTCGCCGAAGCCGCGCAAGTCGCGCTGAACATTGCGCCGGGCGTCGAACGCCGTTTTGGTTTTGAAAAGCTCAAGCAATACGACGTAACCGCGTGGCAAAAGCTGAAGGGCGCCGCACTCGATGCAAAACACGCCGCGCGATCATCCGGCAAGGACTTGCAGATCTACGGCAGCGACATCTCCGGCGACATGCTCGACAAGGCCTATTCGAACCTCGAACGCGCCGGTTTGCCGGAACTATCGTTGAAACAGGTCGATGCGCGCCACATGACGCCGCCGTCCGGCGAACCCGGCATCCTGGTCGCGAACCCGCCGTACGGCGAACGGATCGAAGTGCGCGGGCGTGGTCCGCGCGGCGAACTTCGCGAACCGAAGAACCGTGGCCGCGATGAAGACGAAGAAGCGTTTCACCGCGCGCAACCCGATCCGGCCGATCAGGAATTCTTCATCTCGTTCGGCAACGCGCTCAAACAGCGCTTTCCGGGCTGGCGCGCATACGTGCTGACATCGGATAGAAAATTGCCGGGCATGTTGCGCTTGCGCGAATCGACAAAAACGCCGCTTTTCAACGGCGCGCTCGAATGCCGCCTGTTCCGCTTCGACCTGATTGCCGGAAGCGTGCGCAACCGGCCGGCCGCGGCGGAACCCGCGCCCGACCAAACTCCGGAAGCGCCCGAAGCGAAGGAATAACGCTGGGCCAAGCGGCGCTACAATCGCTGAATGAACTCATCGACTGAAGCCCAATCCTTAAGCCTCGACGTTTATCGCAACCGCCGCGAGCGCGTCCTCGCGGCGCTGCGTGAATCGGGCGGCGGCGTGGCGATCATCCCGACCGCGCGCGAAGTCATGCGCAACCGTGACGCCGATTACCCATATCGCCACGACAGCTATTTCTACTACCTGACGGGCTTCACGGAACCCGAAGCCACGCTCGTACTCGACGCCAGCGCTCATCCTGACCAACCCGCGGCCATCCTCTTCTGCCGCGAGAAAAACGTCGAACGCGAAACGTGGGAAGGATTCCGCTACGGTCCCGAAGGCGCGCGCCTCGCGCTGGGTCTGGACGCGGCATTTCCCATCGATCAGCTCGATGCCGAAATGCCTCGCCTCCTCGCCGATAAACCCGCCCTCCACTACGCGCTAAGCCGTTCCGCCGAACTGGATTCACAAATTCGCGGCTGGCTCGCAGCCGTCCGGGCGCAAAGCCGGATTGGGGTGAAAGCCCCATCGAAAGTGGTCGATTTGCTGCCCGTGCTCGACGAGATGCGCCTGATCAAGGACGACCACGAACTCGCGATCATGCGGCGCGCCGGCACGATTTCGGCCGAAGCCCATCGCCGCGCAATGCAAACCTGCCGTCCCGGCATGCACGAATACGAGATCGAAGCCGAGTTGCTCTACACGTTCCGCAAACGCGGCGCGCAAGCCCCGGCGTATGGTTCGATCGTCGCGGCCGGCGCGAATGCGTGCGTGCTGCATTACCCGGCAGGCAACGCGATTGCACGCGAAGGCGACCTGATTCTGATCGATGCCGCGTGCGAATTGGACGGCTACGCGTCCGACATCACGCGCACGTTTCCGGCGAGCGGGCGGTTCACATCGGCGCAAAGGGAGATTTACGACATCGTGCTCGCCGCGCAATACGCTGCCGTCGATGCCACCCGCGCCGGCGTGAGTTTCGATGCGCCGCACGAAGCGGCGGTGCGGGTCCTGTCGCAGGGATTACTGGACACGGGGATCATCGACCGAAATAAGTTTGCGACCGTCGACGATGTGATCGCCGAACGCGCCTATCAGCGTTTCTACATGCACCGTACGGGTCATTGGCTCGGCATGGACGTGCACGACGCCGGCGATTATCGCGATGCAAACGCACCGCTCGACGACCACGGCGCGCGCGCGTGGCGCACGTTGATGCCGGGCATGACGCTGACCATCGAGCCAGGTCTGTACATTCGCGCCGCCGCCGACGTGCCGGAACGCTACGCGGACATCGGCATCCGCATTGAAGACGATGCCATCGTCACCGCCAGCGGCTGCGAGCTGACAACGCGCGAAGTACCCGTCGATGCCGACGAAATCGAAGCCTTGATGCGCGACGCGCAATCTTCCGATGCAAATTGAAACCACAGAAACCATCGGCCACGAATTGCCGGCCGATTATCACTTCGATATCGCTATCGTCGGCGCCGGTCCGGTGGGGCTCGCGCTCGCCGGATGGCTGGCGAAGCGCAGCGCGACGTCGCGTTTGTCGGTCGCGTTGATCGATGCGCGCGAACCAGGTTCCGCGTCGAACGATCCGCGCGCGATCGCGGTATCGCACGGAAGCCGCGCGATGCTGGAATCGTCGCTGGGTTTTCCCGCCGATGCCACACCGATCAAACGCATTCACGTGTCGCAGCGCGGCCGGTTCGGCCGCACGTTGATCGATCACGATGAACACGGTTTGCCTGCGCTTGGTTATGTCGTGCGTTACGGCTCGCTGGTTTCCACCCTCTCGGAAGCGGTGAGCAAGACCGGCGTGCACTGGTTCACGCAAACGACGGCATCCACGCCCTTGCACGATCACGATGGCGTGACGCTGCCCATCCATTCACCGGCGGAGGGCGATCGCACGATTCGCGCGCGCATTCTGGTGAACGCGGAAGGTGGGTTGTACCAGGAAACGGATGCATCGACTTCAGTCAAGAACACGCGCGATTATGGCCAGACGGCGATTGTCGGAACGGTCAGTGTGAGCTCGCCACAACCGGGCGTTGCGTGGGAGCGCTTCACGCCCGAAGGCCCGATCGCGTTGTTGCCTTCCGGCGGCGCGCGTCAGGCGGATTACGCGCTCGTGTGGTGTTGCGAGCCGGAAGAAGCGGTGCGCCGCTCGCAACTTCCCGACGACGCATTTCTCGCCGAGCTGGGCGCAGCTTTCGGCGAACGCATGGGCCGTTTCACAAAAATCACCGGCCGCGCGATGTTCCCGCTCGGGCTTAACGCGCTGAACGCGCTGGTCGACCGGCGGACGGTCGCTATTGGAAACGCGGCGCAAACGCTGCATCCGGTCGCGGGACAAGGCCTCAATCTCGGTCTGCGCGATGCGCATGCGTTATGCGATGCGTTATCGACAAACGGCCCCACAACCGTCGCGCTCGGGCTTTTCGCGCAACGCCGCGCGCTGGACCGGCGGATGACGATTGGCGCCACGGATACGCTCGCGCGCGTTTTCACCATCGACTTTGCCCCGCTCGCTGCAATGCGCGGCCTCGCGCTGAGCGCATTGGAACTCGTGCCGCCGGTCAAAACAGTGCTGGCCCGGCAGATGATGTTCGGACAGCGCAGATAACTGTGCGTGAATCGTTTGCTTTTAGGATCAGGTCCGCACTTCGCGCCATACGGCCAAATCTGCTGAGTGGGGTGCCCGAAAAATCGAGCGTTCACTCTATGACGTTCGTAACTTTCATAGAAGATTTAACAACTTGCAGCGCGATTGGAACGAATTGACGCAGTGCGTTCGCGGTAAAATACGCGTTTTCCTCTAACGCTTTTGCGTCCTTTCAGATTCGGACGCTGCCAGTTTCATGCCCATTTCCACACCGGCCATCGGCCCCCATATTTTGCGCAATAACCTGTTCGTGGCCCCTATGGCCGGGGTGACGGACCGCCCGTTCCGGCAATTGTGCAAACGCATGGGCGCGGGGTACGCGGTGTCCGAAATGGTCGCATCGAACGCGCAGTTGTGGAAAAGCGAAAAGACCCTGCGCCGCGCGAATCACACCGGCGAGGTCGAGCCTATCTCGGTGCAGATCGCCGGCGCGGACCCGAAGATGCTCGCCGAAGCGGCGCGGCACAACGTCGCGAACGGCGCGCAGATCATCGATATCAACATGGGCTGCCCAGCCAAGAAGGTCTGCAACGTGGCGGCCGGTTCCGCGCTGCTGCAAAACGAAGCGCTTGTTGCGCAAATCGTGCAGGCCGTGGTGAACGCGGTGGGCGTAGGCCCGGACGCCGTGCCCGTCACGCTGAAAATCCGCACCGGTTGGAACCGCGAAAACAAGAATGCGCTGAATATTGCGCGCATTGCGCAGGACGCGGGCATTTCCATGCTGACCGTTCATGGCCGTACGCGCGCCGACCTTTACAAGGGCGACGCGGAATACGAGACCATCGCGGCCGTCAAAGCCTCGGTGCGAATTCCGGTCGTGGCGAACGGCGACATTGGCACGCCCGAAAAAGCGCGCCACGTGCTGGCCGTGACCGGCGCGGACGCCATCATGATCGGACGGGCCGCGCAAGGACGTCCGTGGCTCTTTCGCGAAATCGAACACTTCCTCCTGACGGGCGAACATCTGCCTGCGCCGCGTATCGACGAGATCCAGCAGCTGATGAATGCGCATCTCGAAGATCACTATGATTTCTATGGCGAATTCACGGGCGTTCGCACAGCGCGCAAACACATCGGCTGGTACACTCGCGGCCTTTCCGGCGCCAACACGTTCAGACATCGGATGAACACGCTGGATTCCACACGAGAACAATTGCTCGCCGTGAACGAATTCTTCGACGCCCAAAAGGCGTTGTCCGACCGTCTCGTCTATGTCGAAGAACTCGGCTCAGACGCTGATAACGGCGGCAACGACGCAGCGGAAGAATCGTGCGGCACGCAGAACCAAACAGACCGATTAGCCGCATGAGCAGACACAACATAGAACAATGCGTCCGCCAGAGCCTGGACAATTATTTCCAGGACCTGGACGGCTCGAAACCGCACGACGTCTACGAAATGGTGATTTCGTGCGTCGAAAAGCCGATGCTCGAAGTCGTGCTGAAACAAGCCGACGGGAACCAGTCGCTCGCAGCGGAGTATCTCGGCATCAATCGCAACACGCTGAGAAAGAAGCTCCAGCAGCACGGCCTGATTTAAGTCATTTGTCTCATTGATGTACCTCCCGGACCGTCGCGGCGTACGGCGGTCGATCCGAATTTACTGATTCCCTCGACTCCCCTACCGGCTTCCGCCGTTCCCATCATGATCAAGCAAGCGCTCCTCTCTGTTTCAGACAAGTCTGGCATCGTCGAATTTGCGAAATCGCTGTCCGAGCTCGGCGTAAGCCTGCTTTCGACCGGCGGCACCGCAAAACTTCTTGCCGATGCCGGCTTGCCCGTCACCGAAGTCGCCGACTACACCGGTTTTCCGGAAATGCTCGACGGCCGCGTGAAAACGCTGCATCCGAAGGTTCACGGTGGCATTCTTGCCCGCCGCGACTTGCCGGAACACATGGCCGCGCTCGAGCAACACGACATTCCGACCATCGACCTGCTGGTGGTCAATCTTTATCCGTTCGTGCAGACGGTATCTAAGGAAGAATGCTCGCTGGAAGACGCGATCGAGAACATCGATATTGGTGGTCCGACCATGTTGCGCTCGGCCGCGAAGAATCATCGCGATGTGACCGTGATCGTCGATCCTTCGGATTACGCGACGGTTCTCGAGGAAATGCGCTCGGCCAACAACACGGTCAGCTACCCGACGAACTTCCGGCTCGCGACCAAGGTATTCGCGCACACCGCGCAATACGATGGCGCCATCACGAACTATCTGACGAGCCTGACCGAAGCGCTGGAACACAAGAGCCGCAACACGTTTCCGTCGACGTTCAATCTCGCCTTCACCAAAGTGCAGGACCTGCGTTACGGCGAGAACCCGCATCAAAGCGCGGCGTTTTATCGCGATATCGCGACGTCCGCCGGCGCGCTCGCGAACTACGAGCAGTTGCAGGGCAAGGAACTGTCGTACAACAACATCGCGGATTCCGATGCTGCCTGGGAATGCGTGAAGACCTTCGACGTGCCGGCCTGTGTGATCGTGAAGCACGCGAATCCGTGCGGCGTGGCGGTCGGCGCGGACGCGCACGAAGCGTATTCGAAGGCATTCCAGACCGATCCTACTTCGGCGTTCGGCGGCATCATCGCGTTCAATCGCGAAGTGGATGAAACGGCGGCCCAAGCCGTTGCCAAGCAGTTCGTGGAAGTGCTGATGGCGCCGTCGTTCAGCGACGCAGCCAAGCAGATTTTCGCGGCCAAGCAGAACGTGCGTTTGCTGAAAATCGATCTTGGCGACGGCCACAACGCGTTCGACCTGAAGCGAGTGGGCGGCGGCTTGCTGGTGCAATCGCTGGATTCGAAGAACGTCCAGCCGCACGAATTGCGCGTGGTCACGAAGCGTCACCCGACGCCGAAGGAAATGGACGACCTGATGTTCGCGTGGCGTGTCGCGAAGTATGTGAAGTCGAACGCGATTGTGTTCTGCGGCGGCGGCATGACGCTCGGCGTGGGCGCGGGACAAATGAGCCGCGTGGATTCGGCGCGCATTGCGAGCATCAAGGCGCAGAACGCGGGTTTGTCGCTGGCGGGATCCGCCGTGGCGTCGGACGCATTCTTCCCGTTCCGCGATGGGCTCGACGTCGTGGTGAACGCGGGCGCAACCTGCGTGATCCAGCCGGGCGGCTCCATGCGCGACGACGAAGTCGTCGCCGCTGCGGACGAACACAACATTGCGATGGTGCTCACCGGCACGCGCCACTTCCGCCATTAAGCACGGTTGATCTTCGCAAAGCCCGGTGGCCAACAGGTTCTCCGGGCTTTTTACTTTCTGCGGCGCGCTGTTAGTATCGCAAGCACTACGTTCCAACGGCATTCCATGAGAATTCTCGGCATTGACCCGGGCCTGCGCGTGACTGGATTCGGCGTCATCGATAAAACCGGCCACACGCTGACCTACGTGACCAGCGGCGTCATCAAGACGGCGGACGCTGATCTGCCGTCGCGTCTGAATACGATATTCGAAGGCATTTCGACATTGGTCCGGCAACACTCGCCGGATCAATCGGCCATCGAAAAAGTGTTCGTCAACGTCAATCCGCAATCGACTCTGCTGCTCGGGCAGGCCCGTGGCGCGGCCATTTGCGGGCTGGTTGCGAACGGCGTGCCGGTCGCCGAATACACGGCGTTGCAATTGAAGCAGGCCGTCGTAGGCTACGGCCGCGCAACGAAAGAACAGATGCAGCAGATGGTGGTGCGCTTGCTCGCGCTTTCGGGCGTGCCCGGAACGGATGCCGCCGATGCCCTCGGCATGGCCATCTGCCACGCGCACGCGGGTGGCGCGACGGCAATCCTCGGCGGCATTGCGCCATCCCTGGCTAAGAAAGGCCTGCGCGTACGGCGCGGCCGCCTTGTCGGCTAACTCCATTACAAGTTCCTAAACATGATTGGTCGCATTGCAGGCGTCTTGCTTGAAAAAAACCCGCCGTATCTGCTCGTGGATTGCGGCGGCGTGGGCTACGAAATCGCCGTGCCGATGAGCACCTTCTACAACCTGCCGAACAGCGGCGAAAAGATCGTCCTGCTGACCCAGTTGATCGTGCGTGAAGACGCGCATTTGCTGTACGGCTTCGGCACGCAACAGGAACGCACGACCTTTCGCGAACTGCTCAAGATCAGCGGAATCGGTGCGCGTATGGCCCTGGCGGTACTGTCGGGCATGAGCGTCCAGGAACTCGCGCAAGCAGTGACGATGCAGGACGCCGCGCGCCTGACGCGCACGCCCGGAATTGGCAAAAAGACGGCGGAGCGCCTGCTGCTGGAACTGAAGGGCAAACTCGGCGCGGATCTGGGCACGGCAGCAGGCACCGTGGCCGGCCCGGATCACGCGAGCGATATCCTGAACGCTTTGCTGGCATTGGGTTACTCCGAAAAAGAGGCGCTCATGGCGGTAAAGAATGTTCCTGCCGGGACAGGCGTTTCAGAAGGCATCAAGCTGGCCCTGAAGGCGCTGTCCAAGAGCTAGTGAGGCAAGTCTCCCACGCCGTTGATCCGGCCAACAGTCGGCCGATTGGCTAGCTTTCGGCGCTTTAGTCACGCGGTACAATCAACGCATGATAGAAACCGACAAACTCGCCGCCGAACGCATCATCTCGGCCACTCCGGTCTCGCCGAACGAGGAAGTGTTCGAGCGGGCGCTGCGGCCGCGCCAGCTCGAGGAATACGTCGGGCAGGAAAAGATACGGGATCAGTTGCAAATCTTCATCGAGGCCGCGCGCAGGCGCTCCGAGGCGCTTGATCACGTGCTGCTGTTCGGGCCGCCCGGTCTCGGCAAGACCACGCTTGCACACATCATTGCGCGGGAAATGGGTGTCAATCTGCGGCAAACATCGGGTCCCGTGCTGGAACGCGCCGGCGATCTCGCCGCGTTGCTGACCAATCTCGAAAAGAACGACGTGCTTTTCATCGATGAAATTCATCGGCTGTCGCCGGTCGTCGAAGAAATTTTGTACCCGGCGCTCGAGGATTATCAGATCGACATCATGATCGGCGAGGGTCCTGCGGCGCGTAGCGTGAAGCTCGACTTGCAGCCGTTCACGCTGGTAGGGGCCACCACTCGCGCCGGCATGCTGACCAATCCGCTGCGGGATCGCTTCGGGATCGTGTCGCGGCTGGAGTTTTATACCGCGAGCGAATTGGCGCGGATCGTCACGCGATCGGCATCGTTGTTGAAGGCGAATATTGTCCCGGAAGGGGCGTTCGAGATTGCCAAGCGCGCGCGGGGTACGCCGCGTATTGCTAACCGCCTGCTCAGGCGGGTGCGCGATTACGCCGAGGTGCGGGCGAACGGCAATATCACGGCGGATGTCGCCGATGCCGCCCTGAAGATGCTCGACGTCGATCCTGTCGGCTTCGACCTGATGGACCGCAAGCTACTGGAAGCCATCCTGCACAAATTCGATGGCGGCCCGGTCGGCGTCGACAACCTGGCTGCGGCAATTGGCGAAGAGCGCGACACGATTGAAGACGTGCTGGAGCCTTATCTGATCCAGCAAGGTTATTTGCAGCGCACGCCGCGCGGACGCGTTGCCACGCTGCTCACGTATCGTCACTTCGGGCTCGCGGCGCCTGATGCAGGCCCTGTTCGGGATCTTTGGGACGCAAACTCACCCGAATAGCGGCTTACCGCGGCACTTCCTTCAGGTCGTCGTCGCTGCTGGGCGCGGCCAGATGCGCAACGTCGCCCCACGCGACGACCTTCGCGTGACCATTCTCGAAGTCCACCGTGTTGATGCTGGTGTTCAGCAACAACCAGTCGCGTGGAACTTCGAGCGGAATCCCGCGCGCATACCGGTAAATGCAATCCAGCACGCCACCATGCGCCACGCACGCAATCCGTCCGCCCGGATGCGCGGCCACGATCGGCTCAACAGCCTTCAACACCCGCTGCGAAAATTCTCTTTGAGACTCGCCACCCGGCGGCGCGAAATCGGGATCGTGGCTCTGCCAGACAGCGTGTTCGGCAGGAAATTTAGTCAGGATCTCTGCGCTATCGTGGCCTTGGAAGTCCCCGTACAGACGCTCGCGCAACCCTTCGTTCAGATTCAGCGATAACCCGAGCGCATCGGCAAAAGGCTTGGCCGTTTGCTGCGCACGTTGCAGGTCGCTGGAATACACCGCGTCGAGCCGCGCGCCGGATTGCGACTCGCGCAACAGGCGCTGTGCCAGCTGCTCCGCTTGCGCAACCCCGCTCGCGCCAAGCAGAATATCAATATGCCCCTGAATCCGCTTGATACGATTCCAGTCGGTTTCGCCGTGCCTGATAAAGAGGACTTGCGTAATCATGGGGATTCCAAAAGATGCGCTCGGGCTGAGCCGGCGCTGTGAGAAGACATCAGGGACGTACTTGCAGCCAGAACGTGACCGGCCCGTCATTCACCAGCGACACTTGCATGTCCGCGCCGAACTCGCCTGTCTCGACAATCGGATGCGCGGCGCGCGCCTGTGCAACGAAGTAGTCGAAGAGCTTGCGGCCTTCGTCCGGCGGCGCTGCGGGCGTGAAGCTCGGCCGCAAGCCGCTGGATGTATCGGCGGCGAGCGTAAATTGCGAAACCAGCAGCACGCCGCCCGCGCGCCCGGTGCCGTCGATATCGCGGACTGGCAAGTTCATTTTGCCGGCGGCGTCGCTGAAAACCCGGTACGCCAGCATCTTCGCAAGCAGCTTGTCCGCCGCCGCGGGCGTATCCCCGCGCTCGGCGCACACAAGCGCCAGCAGGCCTGCATCGATAGCGCCCGTTACCCGGCCTTCCACACGGACATCGGCGCGAAGAACGCGCTGAATGAGCGCAATCACGGACTCAAGCCGTCAGCGTGACGCGCGCAAAGCGGCGTTTGCCCACCTGCACGACAAACTCGCCGGCTTCGACTTTCAGGCCCTTGTCGGACACGATCGCGCCGTCGATCTTCACGCCGCCTTGCTCGATATTGCGCAACGCTTCGCTCGTCGATGGAACCAGCCCCGCCTGCTTCAACAACTGCCCGATGGCAAGCGGCGCACCGCTGAGCGTCACCGACGCGATCTCGTCGGGCACCCCGCCCTTCGCTCGATGATTGAAGTCTTCAAGCGCCCGTTCGGCATCGGCCTGCGAGTGGAATCGCGCGACGATTTCCTGCCCGAGCAGGACCTTGAAATCACGCGGATTGCGGCCGCCTTCGGCTTCGCTCTTGAAGCGCGCAATCTCTTCCATGCTTCTGAACGACAGCAGTTCGAAATAGCGCCACATGAGCGTGTCGGAAATGCTCATCAGCTTGCCGAACATGTCCGTGGGCTTCTCGCTGATGCCGATGTAGTTGTGCTTCGATTTCGACATCTTCTCGACGCCGTCCAGCCCTTCCAGCAACGGCATGGTCAAAATGCACTGCTGCTCCTGACCATATTGCTTCTGCAACTCGCGCCCAACCAGCAGATTGAACTTCTGGTCGGTGCCGCCGAGTTCCAGGTCGGCGTTCAGCGCCACTGAGTCGTATCCCTGCATGAGCGGATAGAGCAACTCGTGGATGGAGATGGGCATGCCGCCCTGATAACGCTTGGTGAAATCCTCACGCTCGAGAATGCGCGCCACCGTGTAGCGCGAGGCAAGCTTGATCATTCCGTCGGCGCCAAGCGGCATCGACCATTCGCTGTTGTAGCGCATTTCGGTCTTCTCACGGTCCAGCACAAGCGCGGCTTGCTCGAAGTACGTCTTCGCGTTCGACTCGATCTGTTCGCGCGTCAGCGGCGGGCGAGTAGCGTTTCGCCCCGAAGGATCGCCAATGAGCGATGTGAAATCGCCGATCAGGAAGATCACCGTATGGCCAAGGTCCTGCAGCTGACGCATTTTATTCAGCACAACCGTATGGCCGATATGAATGTCGGGCGCGGTCGGGTCGAGGCCGAGCTTGATGCGCAGCGGCTTCCCGCTCAACGCGCTGCGCGCGAGCTTCTGCGCGAACTCGGCTTCGATCAGCAGTTCGTCACAACCCCGTTTCGCGATGGCAAGCGCGGCCTGCACTTCGTCGGTAAGGGGCAAGGTTTTCGCAGCCGAAGCCGGAGAGTCGTTCGGTTCTGTGGTCATGCTTGCAACTTTTCGGATGATTTATTCGGGACGGGGACAGGCGCGCAAAGGTAATGGTCGCGGCGCTGCGGCTCTCATGCAGTAATTCGCAAGCTCAAAAATCAGCGCGGCTTTTGCTTGGTTCAGGGATCGGATTTTACGTGATGTCGTGCGCGTTCGCCCCGTTTTCCCCACGCGTTAGCCATTCGGCCAGGTTTTCGACCCCAGAGACAGCGAATCCTGAACGTAAAACATGGCCGAATGGCTAACGCTGGGGTCGACGGCTTAACGCCCGGCGTTGATGCGTGGATAATTCATTCATGGCGGCCGTTCGGACCGCGGGATCGCATCGAAAAGGAGAGGCAACGTGGCGCGACGTACCGAAGCAGGAGAAACAGGCAACGCAGCGGACGGCGTGTATTTCGGGCTCATGTCCGGCACGAGCATGGACGGCGTGGACGGCGTCGCGGTGCAATTCACGGAAGGCAGGCCGCCGGTTGTGCTCGGCGAGGCGCACGTCGGCTTCTCGGAAGGCCTGCGTGAAGCGCTCTTTGCCCTGCAGGCACCCGGCGAAAACGAACTCGAACGCGAAGCGCTGGCAGCAAACGCGCTGGCCACGCGGTACGCGGTGTGCTGTCACGAACTGGCAAGCATGAACGGTTATTCGGCGGCTAAAGTGCGCGCGATCGGCGTGCACGGACAAACTGTGCGGCATCGGCCGGAGAAGGGTTATACGCGGCAGATCAACAATCCCGCATTGCTTGCCGAAATGACGAACATCGACATCGTTGCGGACTTTCGCAGTCGCGACGTCGCTGCAGGCGGTCAGGGTGCGCCGCTTGTACCGGCGTTTCACGCGACCATTTTCGGTTCGAAGAACGAAACGCGCGTGGTCTGTAACCTGGGCGGAATCAGCAATATCACGGTTTTATCAGCAGGTGGCGGAGTGCACGGATTTGATTGCGGTCCGGCCAATGCTTTGCTCGACGAGTGGGCGCACCGCCACCTGAACCGCCCTTTTGACGAAGGCGGTCATTTCGCGTCACAAGGACAGGTGAACCGGCCATTGTTGAACGCCTTGCTCGATGAACCGTTCTTCGAACAACGTCCGCCGAAAAGCACCGGGCGCGATCTATTCAACCCCGCATGGCTCGATGCGAAGCTCGCCGGATTCGACGCGGTTTCACCCGCCGACGTGCAGGCGACACTCGTTGCTCTAACGGCGGTAACCGTTGCACGGGAAATCGAGCGCCACGCGTCCGATTGTCGGGCGGTCTATGTTTGTGGAGGGGGCGCACGCAACCCGGTACTCATGAGCGCGATCCAGCAGGCGCTTGCGGACACTGGTGTGACCGGCGTTCCTGTCATGACTACGGACGCGCTCGGCGTGCCACCGCAACAGGTCGAGGCGTTGGCGTTCGCTTGGCTGGCTATGCGCTGCATGGCGCGCGCGACGGGAAATGTGGCAGCCGTGACCGGGGCTGCGGGTGAACGCGTTCTCGGCGCTATTTATCCGCGCTGAGGACCACAGGAACATATCTAGGGTGACGGAAACAAATCCGTCCGCATAAAGAAAAACGGAGCCATAAGGCTCCGTTTTATCAAACCATCCAACCGCGTGCTCTAACCAGACTCAAGCCGAGAACGACGATCCGCAACCGCACGTGCTGGTCGCATTCGGATTCTTGATCACGAACTGCGCGCCATTCAGGTCGTCCTTATAGTCGATCTCTGCGCCGACGAGATATTGATAGCTCATCGAATCGATCAACAACTGGACGCCGGCTTTGTCCATCACGGTGTCGTCTTCGTTGATGGCTTCGTCGAACGTAAAGCCGTACTGGAAGCCCGAACAGCCGCCGCCCTGCACAAACACGCGCAGCTTCAATTCCGGATTACCTTCTTCGTCGATCAGTTGCTTGACCTTGTCAGCAGCTGCATCCGTGAAAACGAACGGCAGCGGCATTTCGGTCGTGGGGGTATCGGTGACAGCGTTCATTCGAACTCTCCAAAAAAGCTTCTAGGGACTATTGTAGGGCTGATCTCAATATCGTGCTGGAAGCCCATGTAATCAATAGGCTATCTCGCCACACTATTCCGAATTAGCCGCGGCTGCTTGTGCGTTGTTCACCAGGCGGTGTGCCACGCAAACGAAAAAAGCCGCCAGCGCATACACGCAGGCGGCTTTTTGAGCCATTTCGCCGCCAGAGCGACGAAACCGCCAAACAGCTTAACGCTTCGAGAATTGTTTCCGGCGACGTGCCTTGTGGAAACCAACCTTCTTACGTTCAACTTCACGAGCATCGCGGGTAACGAAGCCAGCTTGCGACAGCGTGGGCTTCAGCGTTGCGTCGTAGTCCATCAACGCGCGGGTGATGCCGTGGCGAACAGCACCGGCCTGACCCGTTTCGCCGCCGCCGTTCACGTTGACCTTGATGTCGAACGTGGTGGCGTGGCTCGTCAGTTCGAGCGGCTGGCGCACGATCATCAGCGACGTTTCGCGCGAGAAATAATCAGCAATGGGCTTGCCATTGACAATGATCTCGCCCGTACCGGACTTGATGAACACGCGGGCAACGGCGCTCTTGCGGCGGCCCGTACCGTAATTCCAATTACCGATCATATGGGCTCCCTTTAGATCTCGAGCGCTTTAGGCTGTTGAGCCGTATGCGGATGCGTTGCGCCAGCGTAGACCTTGAGCTTCTTGATCATAGCGTAGCCGAGCGGACCTTTCGGCAACATGCCCTTAACGGCTTTCTCGAACGCGCGGCCCGGGAAGCGTTCTTGCATCTTGTTGAACGTCGTTTCGTAGATGCCGCCCGGATAGCCCGAGTGACGGTAGTACTTCTTGTCAGTACCCTTGTTGCCCGTGACGCGCAACTTGCTGGCGTTGATGATGACGATGAAATCGCCAGTGTCGACGTGCGGGGTGAACTCGGGTTTGTGCTTGCCGCGAAGTCGGGCGGCCACTTCACTGGCGACACGTCCGAGAACCTTATCCGTCGCGTCAATCACGTACCATTCACGCGTCACCTCATGGGCTTTTGCGGAAAACGTCTTCATGATCGATCCAAAAAATAATTCTGCCCTGCTTTGTCCCGCTTGTATGTTCGTGCGCATCGAGGCGCGTGCGGGCTCTCCCTGGTTCTCGTCCGCGGGCATGGTGCGGATAGAGAACTTTGAATTATAAGGGAAATTTCAGCGCGAAGTCAAAACAAGCGAAGACACACGCTGAAATGACATTTGGGGGAACCAAATTGCTGCAAATTTCGGCACGTTGTTCACCGTCTCGGCAACAGCGTCGTGCTTCGGGAAACAGGGGCGAAAAAAAGCCCGGGCCTTGGGCTCGGGCTGAATCCACCTAGGAGGAGGTGGAGGAGACAGGAGCAAGTATATGAACTGGGTTTGTGCAAAGCAAGTAAATTTACATCGTGGGATTGAATTTCATAATGCAAAACAGTGAAATAAACCGTATTTCTCAGAAATATCGTTTGAAATCAATATTTTGAAGCAATAAGCCCGCAATCCGATGTTGCAGATTCCCAGTTATACACCCTTTTCGCGATAGGGAAATTCCCGATTTACCACCCTCATCGCGCTGCAACACCGCTATTGAAAAACGGTAATGGAAACGCCAGCTATGATTCCAGCAATAAGCTTAAACGCTACAATCGGCGGGAATAGACAAGTGCCGGACGGCACCGGAGTTTTCTCATGGAATGCAAAGTTAGCTGGATGGGACAAGACGGAATGGCGTTCGCCGCAGAAACGGGCAGCGGCCATCTGGTCACCATGGATGGCGCGCCGGAGGGCGGCGGACGCAACTTATCCCCGCGTCCAATGGAAATGGTCCTTCTGGGAACGGGCGGCTGCACGGCGTACGACGTCGTGATGATCCTGAAGAAAAGCCGTCAGGAAGTCGTCGGTTGCTCAGTGACGCTCAAAGCCGAACGCGCGAGCGAAGATCCGAAGGTTTTCACGAAGATCCACTTTCACTTTACGGTGACGGGCAAGAACCTGAATCCGGCGACCGTCGAACGCGCAATTACGCTTTCGCACGACAAGTATTGCTCGGCGTCGATCATGCTCGCGAAGACGGCCGAACTCACGCATTCGTTCGATATCGTTCCAAGCTGAAAGCGCGTATCGAAGAAAAAGGATGAAAAAAGCCGGCGTCACCCTGACGCCGGCTTTCTTTTTGAAGAGTCACAAAGCAGGCCGATAAGCCGGATTCTGTGCGCGCCCAACGCCCGAAAGCGTGAACGCGTGGCAGCCATTCCTCTAGTCGCGCCATTACTGGCGCGCTCAAGCTCCCTACCCGCAGACGAGACGGAGGCACCGTCCTGCATCGCGAAGATGCGCGCCTGCCTACTTGGAATTGCTCCGGGTGGAGGTTACCGTGCCGGTCTGCCTTGCAGCAGCCGCGGTGCGCTCTTACCGCACCGTTTCACCCTTACCTGATCCCCAGGCTTGCGCCCGGGGCCATCGGCGGTTTGCTTTCTGTTGCCCTGTTCCGCGTGTCGCCACGGATGGCCGTTAGCCATCACCCTGCCTGTTGGAGTCCGGACTTTCCTCGCCCTTTCCGGCCGAAACCGGATCAGCCGCGACTGCCTGGCCTACTTTGCGGGTCGAATTTTAACATGCGCCGGACTGGCTGATGCCGTAGATCAAGGCCCGTTCCGACGACGGCCGGGACGGAAAACCTGCGGGTCATCGTAGAAAGAATGCGCTTCGTTTTCCGGCCACCAGCCCGGGACGCCCAGCACGGGGAGCGGCGTGAAGCATCGGCTGGAAATGGGTTCGGAATCGAGGCGGCAGGATACTTCGCGATCGAGAATCGCGCGGCGTTCGGTATCGGCGGCGAGGAAATACGTCGGCTCGACTTCCACGATCCACGCGTGTCCCGTGCACGCCTTGTATGGCGCGATCAGCTTTTCGAGCAACGCGTGGCCAAAAATCCGCGCTTCGCAAGCCGTCCCCCACGCCGCCCGATGCTCGATAAACACCGCGCGCCAATCAAAAGCCCGAAGCGCCGCCGCGAGCGACGGGTCGGCGCAGGCAAACAGGATGGCGTTTTCATCGAACAGCGTGAGGGCATCGCGCGTGGCGCCGCGGCTCGAGCCGATACCGAGCGAATCGATTTCCGCCGCCTGGCGCGCGTTGAGGGCCGCCTTGATGCGCGGATACTGAAACCACATCGCGCCGTTGAAGAAATCGTGGAGGTTATGGCGCGTCGGCACGCATCCGGTTGCGGCAATGTGCCCTTCATAGGACGTGCCCGCCGGCAGATCATCTTGCGCGATAAATGCCAGCGGCTTGCCGCGCCCGGTCACCCGCGGTTCGGTGTGTGCATCGGCGTTCAGAGTGGAGAGGTATGCCGGATAACTATCGAGCGCTGCTTGCTGCCAGCGTGCGCCGCGCTCAGCCAAAGGCGCAAGCCAGGCACGCGACCAGTCGATATCCGCAAAGTCCGCCAGTGCGCGGGCATCGGACAATTTCGCCGGTCGCCGAGTGTTTCGAGCCGGATCAGACATGCAACCCGACGCGGCTTAAACCAGCCGCCAGCCGATTGATTCACCACCGCCGAGCGGGACGATCTCATTATCGCCGGCCATGAATTCAGCCGGCAGCGTCCACTCCTCGCGACGCAGCGTGACCTGCTCGGAAGCGCGCGGCAAGCCGTAGAAATCCGCGCCGTGGAAACTCGCGAAACCTTCGAGCTTGTCGAGCGCACCGGCTTGATCGAAGGCCTGGGTGTAGAGCTCGAGCGCGTGCAGCGCCGTATAACAGCCGGCGCAACCGCAAGCATGCTCCTTCAAGCCCTTCGCGTGCGGCGCGCTGTCCGTGCCGAGGAAAAACCGCGGATTCCCCGATGTCGCCGCCGCCAGCAACGCCACGCGATGCGTCTCGCGCTTCAACACCGGCAAGCAGTAATAATGCGGCCGAATCCCGCCGACAAACAACGCATTGCGGTTGTACAGCAGATGATGCGCGGTCAGCGTGGCGCCGGTCGGGCCGTCGGCGTCGCGGACATAGTCGGCGGCATCCTTGGTCGTGATGTGCTCGAACACGACTTTCAGCGCCGGAAAATCGCGCCGCAAAGGCGTCATGACCCGATCGATAAAAACCTTCTCCCGATCGAACATATCGATGGCCGGGTCTGTCACCTCACCATGCACGAGCAGCGGCAAGTCATGCTCCTGCATCGCTTCCAGCGTTTTTGCACACTTCGCGATGCTCGTCACGCCGGCATCGGAATTGGTCGTCGCGCCCGCCGGATAAAGCTTTACGCCATGCACGAAGCCGCTTTCACGCGCGCGGCGGATTTCGTCGGGCGGGGTGTTGTCGGTGAGATAAAGGGTCATCAGCGGTTCGAACTTCGCGCCCGGACCGTCCTTCGGCAATGCCGCCAGGATCCGCCCGCGATACGCCGCCGCCATTTCGGTCGTCGTCACCGGCGGCCGCAGGTTCGGCATGATGATCGCGCGGCCGAACTGGCGTGCGGTATGCGGCAAAACGGCGGCGAGCACGGCGCCGTCGCGCACGTGCAGGTGCCAGTCGTCGGGACGGGCAAGGGTGACGGAATCAACGGAAACTGCGGACGAAGAAGAAGCGGACATGGGCGTGGTGACGATGAGAATATTCAGGATAGGCCGGGGGCAAGACAGACCTTCATTTTCCAGCCGCCCAAACCGGTAACTTTGCCTCGCCGCCAGCGCCCGCACCGTGGAAATTCAACAACGATGCCGCCCGCGGCCCGACGACGCGATTTTTTGGCGGTTTCGTCGGTGCTATGCTTTGGTTACCCGTATTGTAACGGGTAGCTCCATTCACCCCGTCTGCAGCCCCAGCAATGTGCCAACTTCTCGGAATGAACTGCGCGGAACCCACGGACGTGACTTTCTCGTTCACCGGTTTCGCGGCGCGTGGCGGCGTGACCGACCATCACGCGGATGGCTGGGGCATTGCGTTCTTCGAAGACAAAGCGTGCCGGCTCTTCATCGATCATCAATCGTCGGCCAGTTCACCGCTCGCCGAGATGGTGAAACGTTATCCGATCAAGTCCAAGAACACGATTGCGCATATTCGCAAGGCTACGCAGGGGCATATCCTGCTGGAAAATTGCCATCCGTTCATGCGCGAACTGTGGGGCCGGCACTGGATTTTCGCGCACAACGGCGACCTGAAGGATTACAAGCCTTGCCTGAACGGCCAATATCAGCCGGTCGGCACAACGGACAGCGAACTCGCGTTCTGCGCGTTGCTGCAAGGTCTGAGGCGCGAATTTCCCAGTAGCCAGCCGCCGCTCGATGAACTTTTCGCCGCACTTGAAAAGCTCACGCGCGAAATAACGCAATTCGGTGTATTCAACTTCCTGATGTCGAATGGCCAGGCGCTGTTCTCGCATTGTTCGACGCATCTGTACTATCTGGTACGAAGCTGGCCGTTCTCGACCGCGCATTTGATCGATGCCGACATGTCGATCGATTTTGCGAAATACACCACGCCCGAAGATCGCGTGGCAGTGATCGCAACCTCGCCACTCACCGACGATGAAATCTGGACCCGCTTCGAGCCGGGCGACCTGGCGCTGTTCCAGCACGGCGCGCTGCTGAAAACGGTCAACGTACCGGTTCCGGCGGATGTCGCGGAGAAAGCGCGCGAGCCCTTGTGCAAGGTTTGCGTTGAATCGGTGCTGCGCGCGGATACTATCGAAACAACCGCCGACGTGGAGACCGAACTCGGCATTGAATAGCACTACACTTTGAAGATCACCTGAACTCACGCTCGTTCCACCCATCCGGGAGCACATGCCATGTCAGGAAAGTTCGTCATCGATAAAGCCCGCAACGGCCAGTTCTATTTCAATCTTCGCGCCGGCAACGGCGAACCCATTCTCAAAAGCGAAATGTATGTGACGCGGGCTTCCGCGGAACATGGCATTGCATCGGTGAAAACCAATGCGCTGCTCGACGAACGCTACGAGCGCAAGACCGATAAAAGCGGCGCGCCCTACTTCAATCTGAAGGCGGGGAATCACGAGATCATCGGCGTGAGCGAAGCGTATAGCAGCACGTCGGCGCGCGATGCAGGTATTGAATCCGTGAAGAAAAACGCTCCGGATGCGGTAACGCAGGACAACACAAAAGCGCACGACGAATGATAAAGGCCGTTCCAACGCGAGTTGAAACGGCCTTTTTGCATGAAGCGCCCGGAGCCTGAACGAAGCCCGGGCACGAACACTTCAGTGCAGGATCTTCGCCAAAAAGTCCTTGGCCCGATCCGATTTCGGATTGTCGAAGAACGCTTCCTTCTTGTCGTCTTCGACAATCAAGCCGCGATCCATGAAGATCACCCGGTGCGCGACTTTCTTCGCGAAGCCCATTTCGTGCGTCACGCACATCATGGTCATGCCTTCTTGCGCGAGTTCGACCATCACGTCGAGCACTTCGTTGATCATTTCCGGGTCGAGCGCGGACGTGGGTTCATCGAAGAGCATGGCAATCGGATCCATCGATAACGCCCGAGCAATCGCCACACGTTGTTGTTGACCGCCGGACAACTGGCCGGGGAATTTATCTGCTTGAGCGGAAAGACCCACACGATCCAGCAGCTTCAACCCCTTCGCCGTGGCTTCATCTTTCGAACGCCCCAGTACCTTGATCTGCGCGAGCGTCAGGTTCTGCACAATCGATAAATGTGGAAACAGCTCGAAGTGCTGGAACACCATCCCGACCTTCGCGCGCAGCTTCGACAGGTTCGTCTTCTTGTCGCCGAGCGATTGACCGTTGATGGTGATCTCGCCTTTCTGGAACGGCTCGAGTCCGTTCACTGTCTTGATCAGCGTCGATTTACCCGAACCTGAAGGCCCGCAGACCACGACCACTTCGCCCTTTTTGACTTCCGTCGTGCAATCAGTGAGCACTTGAAACGGGCCATACCACTTCGAAACATTCTTGAGTGAGATCATCGAGCGACCTTTTTCTGAAGACTTTTGACCAGACCGGATGCGGCCAGGCACACCACGAAATAACAGGCGCCGGCGAACAACACCATCTCGACGGTCGTCCCGTCGCGGTCACCCACGTTCGTTGCCGTGCGGAAAAAATCCGCGAGGCTGATCACGTACACAAGCGACGTGTCCTGGAACAACACGATGGCCTGCGTAAGCAGCAATGGCACCATCGCGCGAAACGCCTGCGGCAAGATGATGAGTTTCATCGACTGCATGTAGGTCATGCCGAGCGCGAACGCCGCGTTCACCTGACCGCGCGACACCGCCTGAATGCCCGCGCGAATGATTTCCGAATAATACGCAGCCTCGAAGAGCGAGAACGCGACCATTGCGGAGGCCAGACGAATATCGACTTCCGCCGACAAACCCAGCACATTCTGCAGGAATTGCGGCACGATCAAAAAGAACCACAGCAAGACCATGACGAGCGGGATCGAACGAAACAGCGTGACGTAGCCCTTCGCAAACCATACAAGCGGTTTCACGCCCGAAAGCCGCAGCAACGCGAGCACCGTTCCCCACAAGATCCCGAACACGAGCGCGAGCACCGTGATCTTGAACGTGATGATGGCGCCCGTCCAAAGCGTAGGCAGCGAACTGATGACGCCGCTCCAGTTGAATTGATGCATTACTTGCCTCCAATGTAGCCAGGCAACCGGGTTTTCGCTTCCACCCAGCGCATCAGTTGCATGACGATCAGATTGATCAGCATGTAGGCAAGTGTCACGGCGATGAACGACTCGTAGGACTGCGCGGTGTAATCCACGAGTTGCCGCGCTTGCGCCGACAACTCAAGCAGACCAATGGTCGACGCGACCGCCGAGTTCTTGAACACGTTCAGGAACTCGGACGTGAGCGGCGGCACGATCATCCGGTACGCGACCGGCATCAGGATGTACCGGTACGTCTGCCATTCGGTGAAGCCCATTGCGAGGCCCGCGGCGCGCTGTCCGCGCGGCAACGTGGCGATGCCCGAGCGCACTTGCTCGCACACGCGAGCACCGGTGAACAGCCCGAGACAGACAATGGATGATGTATAGAACTGCACGTTGGGCGGCAGTTGCTTGAACCAGTTGCCAATGGATGGCGGCAGCAATTCGGGTATCACCAGATACCAGATGAAGAACTGCACGAGCAGCGGGATGTTGCGAAAGATCGCGACATAAACGGTGCCGATAGCCGCGAGCTTGCGATTGGGCACCGTGCGCAGAATGCCGAAAAGCGAACCCACGATGAGCGCCACGACCCATGACGCAAGCGACACGGTGACGGTCACCCAGAAACCCGAAATCAGCCAGCCGAGATACGTGGTCGGCTCGCCAGTCGAGACGGGGCTTAAGAAAACGCCCCAGTTCCAGTGGTAGGACATGAACTCCCTCCAAAAGAAAACGGAAGAAGCAGCGCTCCTTCCGTTTCCATCAATCCAGACGAGATCGAGATTAGTCGATGGCCTTGTCGTTCGGGCTCTTGAAAAGAGCCTTCATGTCATCGCTTTCCGGGAAGTTCAGGTTGAGGCCCTTCGGCGGAATCGGGCTTTCGAACCACTTCTTGTAGATCTTGTCGCCTTCACCCGAGGTTTCGACCTTGGCGATGGCGTCGTCGACTACCTTCTTGAATTCCGGATCGTTCTTGCGCAGCATGCAGCCATACGCTTCACGCGATTGCGGCGCACCGACGATCACGAAGTCCTGCGGATTGCTCGACTTCGCGCGTTCGCCGGCCAGCAACGCATCATCCATCATGAAGGCAACGGCGCGTCCCGTCGACAGCGTCAAAAACGAATCGCCGTGATCCTTGGCGCTGATGATGTTCATGCCCATGCTCTTGTCCTGGTTCATCTTGCGAAGCAGGCGCTCGGACGTGGTGCCGGCGGTCGTTACAACCGTCTTGCCCTTCAGGTCGGCAAAGTCCTTGATCCCCGAGTCCTTCTTGGTCATCAGGCGCGTGCTGATCACGAAAATGGTGTTGGAGAACGCGACTTGTTGCTGACGTTCCAGGTTGTTCGTGGTCGAGCCGCACTCGAGGTCGATCTGGTTACCCGTCACGAGCAGCAGGCGGTTCTGCGACGTCACCGACTTCTGCTGGATCTTCAGGTTCGGCAGGTTGAGCTTTTCCTTGACGGCGTCGACCACCTTCAAGGCGAACTCATACGAATAACCGATGACTTGTTGCTTGTCGTCGTAATACGAAAACGGAATCGACGATTCGCGGAAGCCCAGGTAGATATTTCCGGAATCCTTGATCTTCTTAAGCGTATCGTTATTTTGGGCTTGCGCGCCTGAGGCAAAAACACCCAAGGCAGCGAGCAGCAGTGCGGCTTTTTTAAACTTCATGGTTGTGATCTCCTTGAAAACCGGGGCAATTTTAGCAGGGTAATAAATTTGAAAGAATGAATGTTGTCCACACTTGATAATTTTGAGACACCTGCTGTACGCCTTGCGCAGCGCGCACTTTAGCGACTTTTCGGTCATTGCGCTTCGTCTCCTTTTGTTCTTTTACTTCTTACGCGAAAAGCCCGGAGAGTCGTTCAAGACGTCACCGGGCAGTTAATGCTTTTTCGCTTTATTGCGGCTTCATGAAAGTCTGTGCTCGCAAACGTTCGCAGCCATCAAAATCATGGATAAAGTCCGCGCATTTCACGCGCTTGAAGAATCCGCGTACATGCCACGATAAACGCCGCCGTTCGCACCGACACCTTGTGCTCGCTCGCAACAGTCCACACCGCAGCGAATGCTTCGCGCATCACGCGCTCGAGTCGCTGGTTGATTTCATCTTCCGTCCAGAAGAAGCTCGAGAAGTCCTGCACCCATTCGAAGTACGAAACCGTCACGCCGCCCGCGTTCGCAACCACGTCGGGGATCACGAGAATGCCTTTGTCGTGGAGGATGTCGTCGGCGGCGGTCGTGGTCGGGCCGTTCGCACCTTCAACAACGATCTTCGTGCGGATCTTCGGCGCGTTTTCTTCCGTGATCTGGCCTTCGAGCGCGGCCGGAATCAGGATGTCGCTTTCGACGGTCCAGAACTCGTCCTTGCCGATCACGTCAGCGCCTTCGAAGCCGCTTACGCCTCCGTGCTTGCCTACGTAGTCAAACAGCGCGACTGCATCGATACCCGATGATTTGTAGAGCGAACCCGTGTGGTCCTGCACCGCCACCACTTTCGCGCCGGCTTCCTGGAACAGGCGCGCCGCGATTCCGCCGACGTTACCAAAACCCTGCACGGCGATCCGCGCGCCTTCAATGTCAAAGCCGATGCGCCGCGCCGCTTCCGAACCGACCACGAACACGCCGCGTCCGGTGGCTTCCTTGCGGCCGAGCGAACCGCCGAGCGAGATTGGCTTGCCGGTGACAACACCCGTTGCCGTCTGGCCCTGGTTCATGGAGTACGTGTCCATCATCCACGCCATGATCTGCTCGTTCGTGTTGACGTCCGGCGCGGGAATGTCGGTATTCGGTCCGATAATGATGCCGATTTCGCTGGTGTATCGACGTGTCAGACGCTCCAGTTCACCACGCGACAACGTGCGCGGATCCACACGAATACCGCCTTTCGCGCCGCCGTACGGCACGTTGACCGCCGCGTTCTTCACCGACATCCACGCCGAGAGCGCCATCACTTCGGACAACGTCACGTCCTGGTGATAACGCACGCCGCCCTTGCCCGGACCGCGCGACATGTTGTGCTGGACCCGATAGCCTTCGAAGTGCGTGACGGTGCCGTTATCGAGTTCGATAGGGCAATCGACAATCAGAATGCGCTTCGGGCGCTTGAGGGTTTCTATCCAGCGGGAAAGCGAGCCGAGATACGGCGCGACGCGATCGACCTGCTGAAGATAGTTGCCCCAGGGGCCGAGATGGGTGGAATCGAGATAGGAGGGAATGGCGTGCTGAACAGCAGGTGCAGTTTGTTCTTGTTGCTGCGGTGACATTGAAGCTCCAACGTTGTGTGGAATATCTTCATTGTCGAAAATTCGCTTATTGAAATCCAATGCCGTTTCATCATTGCGTTATGTTTTTCTTGCATAACGCCCCGAAAGCTTATGGAGTCTGGGTTTCAACCGAACGCGATATCTCTTCGCCTACCGCTTCCCAGAGATTTCGCATCAGCGCCTGACGCGGGTCGTCGCCCTTTGACGCCATCTTGTCACGATACAAACGAATTTCCATGGTCAGCGTGAACTGACCTGCGGGCGTGCCGCGCGTTCCCCGGTCGAGACGGATCAGCAGGCCTTCATCGACTTCATTGGCTACCGCGCTGTGCGGCAGGAACGCCACGCCGTGACCGGCGAGGGTCATCGCCTTGAGACCTTCGGCCATGTCGGTTTCGTAGACCTTTTCGAGATACAGCCGCGCCGGCGATGTCGCAATGATCACCTCCGTCATGCGTCCAAGGTAGGCATTGGGCGTGTACGAAAGGTACGGGACGCGGGCATCGGCGGCGCCGGGCAACACGTAGCGCGCCCGGCCGCCCTTGTTCACCGATGAAAACGGGCTGATCAATTCGGCGCCGAGCGTGAGCATGTCGTAGCGCGCGGGATCGAGTGCGACCGGGTGGCTCGGATGGTGATAACCCATCACCAGATCGCAGCCGCCTTCCACCAGCGATAAAACCGCGTCGTGCACGTTGAGCGCACGCAAACGTGTGTTAATGCGGCCCAGCCGCGCTTCGATGTGCTGAAGCCATCGCGGAAAATAGGTCAGCGAGAGCGTGTGGGGAACCGCGAAGTCGATGGTTGCATCGGGCACGCCGGTCTGTCCGCGCAAGAGCGTGCGTGCTTCGTGGAATTGCGAAAGCATGGCGAGCGCTTGTTCGTAGAAAACCTGGCCGGCTTGCGTGAGGCGCGTTGGATAGACCGAACGGTCGATCAGGTCCGTGCCGAGCCACGCTTCGAGCGCCTGGATGCGTCGTGAGAACGCCGGTTGCGTGATGTGCCGCAATTCAGCCGAGCGGCTGAAACTGCGCGTCTCCGCAAGCGAGACGAAATCTTCGAGCCATTTCAGTTCCATGCTGCGCCTTCGGGCTGGTTGGGGTGCGTCGTGGACGCATCGGCATTTTACCGTTGCGCATGAAGCGCTCGCACCATTGTTACGCCGGGCGCACTTGCCCGGTGCTGCGGCGCAGCGTTACCGGTGCGCGCCCGCTCCCGTGCAGTTATCGACTCGAACATCTTTGAACCGACGCAGAAGCGCGCCGCCATTCGCTTGCGCGGGCATCGGCGGAAAAGATGGATTTCATTGGCATGATGCTTGCAATTTCTCGTCGGCCCCGCGCTGCAGCCCATCCAGAGGACCCGATGAAAAACCTGATCACATCCTTGAAAAGCGGCAACTGGCGTTCGCTGGTTGCGTGCTTCCTCTACTTCGATACCGGCTTCACCGTCTGGGTGCTCTACGGTCCGCTCGCGCCCTTCATCAGCAAAGACATCACGATGACCGCCGCGCAACAAGGCTTCCTCGTCGCGGTGCCGGTCCTGGCCGCCGCGATCCTGCGCGTGACGCTCGGCAACCTGTATCAATCCACCAATGGCCGGCGCGTCGCGCTGATGGGCGTGTTGCTTTCATCGGTTCCGACGATTGTGTTGCCGCTGTTGTCGGGCACGCCGTCGTATTCGTTGTTGCTCGTGCTGGGCGTCTTTCTCGGCATGGGCGGTGCGAGCTTCGCCGTCGCGTTGCCGATGGCTGGCAGCAACTATCCGCCCAGAGTGCAGGGCCTGGTTCTGGGGCTGGCGGCGGCGGGCAACATCGGCGCGGTGCTCGATGGTTTCCTCTTCCCCCATCTCGCCGATGCCTTCGGCTGGAAGATGGCAACCGCCGCCGCATTGCCCTTGCTCGCGATCACGGCGATTGCATTGTTCGCGTGGGCGTCGGACGCGGGCGTAAAAAACGGCAGTACATCGCGCGCGATGGGCAGTTTCGTGATCACGCTGGCCGGGTTGATCGTGCTGGTTCTTGCCGTGCATGGCGGGGTGTTTGGCGGCGGACGTACTGGCGTTTTATTGCTGCCGGTGCTGGGCGCGCTGCTCGCAATCGCCGTGTTGCCAAAACATTACCGCGCCGTGCTCGGCGAACGCGATACGTGGGTCGTCATGCTGATCTACAGCATCACGTTCGGCGGGTTTGTCGGCATGTCTTCGTATGTGACGTTGCTGCTCACCAATCTTTATCAGATGCCGAAGATCGAAGCCGGCCTCTTCATGGCGATGCTCGCCGCGCTCGGCGCTATCGTGCGGCCGTTTGGCGGGTACCTTGCGGATCGTGTGACTGGCGTGAGGGCGCTGCTGGTTTTGCTCGCGGTGATTGCTGCGGCTGATTTCGCGTTTGCCATCTGGATGCCGCCGGTGGCGGGCGGTATCGCGTTGCTGGTTTGTCTTTATCTTTGCTTCGGGCTGGGCAATGGCTCGACGTTCCAGCTCGTGCCGCAGCGGTGGAAAGGCAAGACGGGCCTGCTTTCGGGGATTGTCGGGGCGGCTGGCGGAATCGGCGGGTTTTATCTGCCGGTGATCATGGGGATGGCTCGCGAAAGTACCGGCAGCTATCAGATGGGATTCGCGACGTTCGGCGTGCTGGCGGTGGTTGCGTTTGGGTTCCTGTTGGCGCTGCGTACGAAATGGTTGAGGTGGGCATCGCCGGAAATGGTGGGCGGTGCGCACGGCGGTTCCGGGACCTTGGTGCATGCGACCGAATGACGTCCGGTGAGTGCTAAAAAAGCGTCGATGCCTTCTGCCGGCATCGACGCTTTTTTATGCGCGCACCGCTTCTATCGTGGCCTCCGGCTCCACTGCCTTCTGCTGCTGCAACGCCCACATCTGCGAGAACAACCCACCGGCGCGTACCAAATCCGCATGCGTCCCGCGCTCCACGATCCGTCCGTGATCCATCACGATGATCTGCTGTGCATGCACGACCGTCGATAACCGGTGCGCAATGATCAGCGTCGTGCGCTCCCGCGCGATCAGATCGAGTTCATGCTGGATCGCGCGTTCGGATTTGGAATCGAGGGCGGACGTGGCTTCATCGAAGATCAGAAGCGGCGGATTCTTGAGCAACGTCCGCGCGATCGCCACACGCTGCTTCTCGCCACCCGACAACTTCAATCCGCGCTCGCCGACCGGCGTTTCATACCCCGCCGGCAGACTTTCGATGAACTCATGAATATGCGCCGCACGCGCCGCCGCGATCACTTCGTCGCGGGAAGCCGATGGCCTGCCATATGCAATGTTGTAATAGATCGAATCGTTGAAGAGCACCGTATCCTGCGGCACGATGCCAATCGCCGCACGCAACGAATCCTGCGTGACGTCGCGGATATCCTGGCCATCGAGCAGAATCCGTCCGCCTTGTTCGCGGTCGAGATCGTAGAAACGGAAGAGCAGTCGGCCGAGGGTGGACTTGCCCGAACCGCTGTGGCCGACAACGGCCGTCGTGGTCCCGGCGGGAATCGTGAAGTCGATGTTGTGCAGGATCGGCCGCGAACTTTCGTAGGAGAAACTCACGTTTTCGAAACGCACTTGCGCGCCATTGACGGCGAGCGGCAGCGCATTGGGCGCATCGGGCACTTCGCGTCCTGCGCCGAGCAACGTGAACATGCGGTCCATGTCCGTGAGACTTTGCTTGAGTTCGCGATACACCACACCCAGAAAATTCAGCGGGATATAAAGCTGCAGCATGAATGTATTGATCAGCACGAGATCGCCGAGCGTGAGGCGTCCGGCAATCACGCCCTGCGTTGCGCGCCACAAGATGAAGACCAGTCCCGTGCCAATAATGAACTGCTGTCCGAAATTGAGCACCGACAACGAGCGCTGCGAGCGAATCGCAGCGGCTCGGTATCGAAGCAAATTTTCGTCGTAACGTTGTGCTTCCCATTCCTCGTTGCCGAAGTACTTCACCGTTTCGTAATTCAACAATGAATCGATGGCGCGCGAATTCGCCTTCGAATCCAGATCGTTCATTGTGCGGCGGAAATGCGTGCGCCATTCGGTGAGCTTGATCGTGAAGACCACGTAGGTAACCAGCGCAATCAGCGTGACGATGGCGTAATACGCTTCGTATTTCGTGACGAAAAACCCGAGCACGAGGCCGACTTCAACGAGCGTCGGCAAGATGCTGTAAAGCGAATACGAAACGAGTTGCTGAATGCCGCGTGTGCCGCGCTCAATATCGCGCGACATGCCGCCAGTCTGCCGCTCGAGATGAAACCGCAACGACAGCGAATGCAAATGCCGGAACACTTTCAGCGCGAGTTGCCGCACGGCGCTTTCCGTGACCTTCGCGAACAGGATTTCGCGCAGTTCGGTGAAAAGCGAAGTGGACAGGCGCACGATCGCGTACGCCACCACGAGCAAACCAACACCGCTGATGAGAATGATCGCCGCCGAATCCTGCGCGCGCCCGAGCGCGGTCAGATGCTGGATGGAACTGAGGCTGTCGATGACCTTCTTCATCACGATCGGCACGCCCAGGTTCGCCACCTTCGCGCCGATCAGGCACGTGAGCGCAAACGCCACGCGCCACTTGTACGTGGTGAGATAAGGCAGCAGCGAACGAATGGTCTGCCAGTCGTTGCGCGGGCCGTGGGCTATAGGAACGGGTTCGGAGGGCGAATTGCGGCGCATGGATTCGAGGTCTGCAGAGGTCCCGCGCCGTATAACGAAACCACGCGGACACAGGATGTATTGCGGGCGGGCGCCCGTCTCAGAATGCGGGCTTTCCCGTACAATTCGATGCTTGCGCGGCGCCGCCGCCGGACAAAACCTGCGCAGCGCAGCGCCCTAAAAGCCTGCTAAACGATTCAAAATCGTTCAAGCGCGGGGCAACATCGTTTAATCCTGCATTGTCGCAGAAGGCGCCCTGCCGCGCTGACCGGCCGGACGCCACTTTTAATGGAACTCAAGCTCGTGACCGAATCTCTGCAACTCCCGAACAAGCCGGTCGCGCTGCGCGTAGTACCGCAACCGTCCGATGCCAACGTCCACGGCGACGTCTTCGGCGGCTGGATCATGGCGCAGGTCGATATCGCTGGGTCCATTCCGGCGAGCCGGCGCGCGAACGGGCGCGTGGCGACCATCTCCGTCAATTCGTTCGTGTTCAAGCAGCCCGTGTTCGTGGGCGATCTGCTGAGCTTTTACACGGATATCGTGAAGACGGGGAATACGTCGGTGACGGTTTCCGTCGAGGTCTACGCGCAGCGCATGAGCCTCGCGCAAGACGTCGTCAAGGTGACGGAAGCAACGCTGACCTACGTGGCCACCGACAGCGACCGCCGTCCGCGCGCACTGCCCGCGCTCGACTGAATTGCGTTATCAAGGTTGGCAGCGCGCGCGGCGATCCGCATCTGATTGCTGAGCAAAAGCGCGGGGATATCTTCGGCGGGCAACGGCTGCGAGAAGAAAAAACCCTGCATTTCGTCGCAATCGCGGGCAATCAGGAAATCGAGTTGCGCCGCCGTTTCGACGCCCTCCGCGATCACTTGCAGTTCGAGCGAATGCGCGAGCGCGATGATCGCCGACGTGATCGTTTCATTTCCGCTCGGCGTGCCGATATCCGCAACAAACGAGCGGTCGATCTTCAGCCGGTGCACCGGGAAACGCTTGAGATAAGCGAGGCTGGAATACCCGGTGCCGAAGTCGTCGATGGCAATTCCAACGCCGAGCGTCGCGAGATCGGACAAGGTTGTCACGGCTTCGTCGGCGTTGTGCATGATCGCGCTTTCGGTCAGTTCAAGTTCGAGGAACTGCGGCTCGAGGCCGGTCTCCGTCAACACCGATGTCACCAGTTCCCGGATATCGCGCTGCTGGAACTGCCGCGCCGACAAATTCACCGACATCCGCGCGAGCGGCAAACCTTCGTCCTGCCACGCCTTGTTCTGCCGGCACGCTTCGCGCAAGACCCATTCGGCCAAAGGCCCGATCAGCCCGCATTCTTCGGCAACCGGAATAAACGAACTCGGCGATACAAGCCCGAATTCCGGATCCATCCAGCGCACGAGCGCCTCCATGCCGACGACATCGCCCGTCTTGAGGTCGACTTGCGGCTGGTAGTGCAGCAGGAATTCGCCGTCGCGCAACGCACGCCGCAACCGCCGCTCGACGTTCATCCGCGCGCCCACGCTAGCGTTCATTTCCGGCTGATAGAACTGATACGTGTTGCGCCCCATGTCTTTCGCGCGATACATCGCGAGGTCGGCTTTCTTGAGCACGGTCTCGGCGTCGGCGCCGTCCTGCGGGAACAGGCTCGCGCCCATGCTGCAGCCCACGTACAGTTCGGTTCCATCGAGCCACACAGGGTCTGAAATAGCACTGCGAACGCGCTCCATCCAGCCGATCAGCGCGCTCTCGCACGCAATATCGGGCAGCACGGCGACGAATTCATCGCCGCCATGACGCGCGATGGTGTCGCCCGTGCGCCCGCAACGCGCGAGCCGCTCGGCGACGACGGACAGCAAACGGTCGCCGACGCTGTGTCCCAGGCTGTCATTGACGTTCTTGAAGCCATCCAGATCGACGAAAACCACGGCGAGCGTCGTGTCCCCGGCACGCGCCCGTTCGATCGCTTCCTGCAGCCGGTCGCGCAGCAGATTGCGGTTGGGCAGGCGCGTGAGGGCGTCGTAGTTGGCCTGATATTCGAGTTGCTCCTGGTATCGGATGACTTCGGTGACGTCGTTGATCACGCCGACGTGATGTGTCGTCTGGCCGTTTGCATCGGGCACGGGCGCGACCAGCAACTGGTTCCAGAACAGCACGCCGTCCTTGCGGTAATTGCGCAGCACCGCGCTCACTTCGCGGTTCGCGGCGAGGCCTGCGCGGATCGCGTTGAGCCCTTCCTGGTCGAGGTCATCGCGCTGCAGGAAACGGCAATCCCGGCCGACGATCTCCGTCGGGTCGTAACCCGTGATGCGTTTGAACGCCGGGTTCGCGTACTCGATCACGTTGCCTTTGCCCGTCGTCGCGGTGATCAGCACGGCGTTCACGCAGGCGTCGAGCGCCCGGCTTTGCAGGCGCAGCGCAAGTTCCGAGCGCTTGCGGCCGGTCGTGTCGTCGTAAGTACCCAGCACGCCGATAATCCGCCCCGCCCCGTCGAGCAACGGCAACTTGCTCGTCAGGGACGTACGCATCTCGCCGCGGACAAAAAAGTCGCGCTCCTGATTCATGACCGGCTGTCCGGTCGCGATGACCAGATTGTCCTCGGCGCGAAGCAGTTTTCCGGCCGCAGCCCAGGGCAGCGTGCAATCGGTCATGCCGATGACATCCTCCTTGCGGGCGAGCCCGGCATCGCGCGCGAACGCGGAGTTGCAGCCCAGATAGCGCGACTCGAGGTCCTTCCAGAAAATCCGCTGCGGAATGTTATCGATGAGCGACTCGAGCATCTGCTTCGAGCGCCGCGCTTCGGTTTCCGCGTTGATCCGGTCGGTGACATCGTTGGCCAGCATGAAGATGCCCGGCTGCCCCGAATACGTAAGCGAATGCGACGAGATATCAGCGCTGACTTCCGCGCCGTCGTGCCGCTTGTGGCGCCACACGCCCGCTGAATGCTGGCTGCCCGGGTGATCTCCGGCGCTGCGCGCGAGCAACGCGGTGAACTTGTCGAAGTCGTTATCGGCGTGAAGATCGCGCACGGACATCGAAAGGAATTCGAGCTCGGTGTAGCCGTAATGCGAAAGCGCCGCCGGATTCACGGCGACGAACCGGTATGTGTCGCCATCGACAATCCACATGGGCACGGGATGCGCGTCGAACAGATCGCGGAAACGCTCGTTGCTGCGCTGCATGGCCCGCGCGATGCGCAACTTGTCGCGCGACGAACGCTCGTGGCTGGCGAATGTGTACATGAGTGCGGCGCCGCCAGCGAGCATGGAGACGATCAGCAGGAACACCGCGCGGCTCGATGCACGGGCGGATTCATTCAGCGTGGCGGCAAGCGAGTCGGATTCCCGGGCGCGCAACTGCGCCAGTTCGACATCGAGCGTTTCCTGGTCTTCGCTCAAGCGCACGAATGCGGCGCGCGCCCAGTCACGCGTGGCGCCGGGTGCGTCGGCCGCGGCGCGTTCGAACGCCGAATGCGCGTCGCGCTTGGCAATACGCGCGCTTTCCGCGAGGGCGTCGAAGGCGCCGTGCATGCCCGGCTCGAACGCGAACTGGGCGCGCAGGCCGCTTTCCAGCGCATCGACGTGTGATTCGAGATCCGCGCGGACATCGGCGGGTTTGAGCACGCCTGTCGCTTCATAGCGGCCGATTTCCGGAAGACTGCCGCCGAGCGCGCTTCGATATGCATCCAGGTCGCGCATCAGGCTGAGCGAGCGCCGGGTGCGGACGTCGGCGTTACCTTGCAGCCCGATCTGCTCGTAAGCGACGAACGCGTTCGCGCCCATCGCCACGAGGACGACCGCGATGTTGACCAGCAGGCGGCGCGAGAAGATTGATTTCATGGTTCCGATAACCGTCCACGGCGCGCGCTTTGGGAGTGAACGCGAGCCGTCGGTTCGAATACAGGTTATCGGCAGGGAATGCGGGGAATTTAGAGTAAGCGCTTAATCAGCGAGACCGAACTCTTTCATGGCGGGGACGAAATCGTGGTTCACCTCGCTTTTGCGCGACAACTTGGCGAGCGCATAACGCTGGAAGGCGGACAGCTCGGACCAGCGGCCGAGGCTTGGCGAACCGATGCCGCACAGGCTGCTCTGGCGGATCACGCTTTCCGGCACGACGTCCGTATGCGCCCAGATCGGGTCGCTGTCAGGGGCGAACGTTTCGGGTTTTGCATCGGCGTGCGTGCGCAGCATTTCGGCAATAGTTTGATCGAACGCGGGTTCGATGGCGGCGTCGTCCTCCACCGGAAAGCGCGCGAGCAATTCGCGGTCGCTGTGCGGCAGGCGGCGCCATTCATCGAGGGAAATGCGCTGTCCGAATCGATCCAGATTAAAACGCACGACGAGCGGGATGAAGCTCAGATTCTCAGTCGACTCCAGTTCGAATCCGAACAGGCGCGGAGCGTCGTAAAGTGCCATGGCGAGTGCCTCGTGGGCGAGAGGGTCAAGGGAAGCGAGTGAGGCCGCTGTAGGTTATCGTAGGGCCTTGAACGGCTTGTAGTGTGTCTGTTGCACCATAAAGCAGCAAGCGTTATGCCCGGATTTCTCTTATAAATTCTTATAGGTAGCGGCTAAAACGCGACATCGTAAGCAATTAGCAAGAGAACCAGATCATGAATGAGACAGATATCGACGATCAACCCGGTTACGTGGAACGTCAAGTCAAGCGTCACAGAATGGGCGAGATCCGCGAGACCGCCGACGACGTTGGTCAGGAATGGCCCGTCGCGCTCGTCTACAACGGCATTTCGCACGCGGTGATGATGTGCACGCCGCGCGATCTGGAAGCCTTTGCGGTAGGTTTTTCGCTGACCGAAGGGATTGTCGAGCGCGGCAGTGACATTCACGACATCGAGGTGTTTTTCCACAACGCCGAGGGCGACACGCTGCCGCATGCCGAAGTGCATCTGCAGGTCGTGCAGCAGGCATTTGTCGCGCTAAAGCAGAAACGCCGGGCGCTGGCCGGACGAACGGGTTGCGGCGTGTGCGGTATCGAAAGTATCGATCTGCTGGATTTGCAGCCCGAACGCGTGCCGGATACAGGCTTCCTGACCCGTCTCGCCGATGACGCCATCGCCCACGCCGCGCGTGAACTGCCGGCGCACCAGCAGTTGTCGAAGTTGACGGGCGGATTGCACGCCGCCGCCTGGTGCGACGAAACCGGCGCCGTCAAATACGCTTTCGAGGACGTCGGCCGTCACAACGCGCTCGACAAGCTGATCGGCCATCTCGTTCTGCAACGCGTGGATACCACGCAAGGCTTCGTGTTTTTATCGAGCCGGGCGAGTTATGAACTCGTGCGCAAGTCGGCACGAGTCGGCGTGCCGATGCTCGTAACGATTTCCGCGCCGACATCGCTGGCCATTTCCATCGCGGAAAAAGCCGGGTTGCGGCTGGTCAGTTTTGCGCGCGAGAACGGGTTTGTGGAGTACGGGCGCGTGCAAGGCATTTGATACGCGCCCTTCTGCTCAATTAAACCGGCTGAAATCCGGCTTGCGCTTCTCGAAAAATGCCGTGAACGCCTCCTTCGCTTCGGGCGAAGTCAGCATGCTGGAGAAGTATTCCGCCTCTTTGGCCATCTGCGCGCTGACTTCATCGGCCTGACCGCCCTTCATCAACGCCTTCGTCGCCTTCAGCGATGCCGGCGGCAATGCCGCGAGTTTCCTCGCCTGCGCGAACGCAAAATCACCGACCTCCTCCGCCGATAAAACCCGGTTCACGATCCCCATATTCGCGGCTTCGTTTGCATCGAACGGTTCGCCAAGCAGCAGCTTTTCTGCCGCCCGTTGATAACCGGCAATGCGCGGCAAAAGCAGGCTCGACGCGGCTTCCGGACACAACCCGAGGTTCACGAACGGCAGCACGAATTTAGCCGTCGATGCGGCATAAACCAGGTCGCAATGCAGCAGCATCGTCGTACCGATACCCACTGCCCCGCCGGCCACAGCCGCCACGACCGGTTTCTGCGCCGTGCTGATCCGGCGCAGAAACTGGAATACGGGCGCGTCCGGCTTCGAAGGCGGCGCTTTCATGAAGTCTTCGAGATCATTGCCGGCGCTGAACGTATCGCCTGCAGCGCGAATCAGCACCACGCGCACTGACGGATCGTTTTCGGCATCGAAGAAAGCATCGGCCATGGTTTGATACATCTCGGCCGTCAGCGCATTTTTGCGTGCCGGGCGATTGATCGTGATGCTCAAAACGCCGTCGATGTGTTCCGTGATGATGTCCATTCTTGTCTCCTGAATGAATAACGGCTCGCGAACCGGAAGGCGCGCGAACCGTCGTTATGCCTTAACGGATTAGCGCTTACATCCGTTCGATAATGCCCGCCGCGCCCATGCCCGTTCCCACGCACATGGTCACCATGCCGTACTTGAGGTTGCGCCGGCGCAAGCCGTGCACGACCGTCGCGGCGCGAATGGCGCCCGTTGCGCCGAGCGGATGACCCAGCGCGATCGCGCCGCCAAGCGGATTGATCTTCGATGGATCCAGCCCCAGGTCCTGAATCACAGCCAGCGATTGCGCCGCGAACGCCTCGTTGAGTTCAATCCAGTCGATATCGTCCTGCGTCAAACCGGCCGCTTTCAACGCTGCGGGAATCGCTTCCTTCGGCCCGATGCCCATGATTTCCGGCGGCACGCCGCGCACCGCGAAACTCACGAAACGCGCGAGCGGCGTCAGGTTGAATTGCTTCAGGATCTTCTCGCTGACCACGATCAACGCGCCGGCGCCATCGGACGTTTGCGAGCTGTTGCCGGCCGTGACCGAACCTTTCGCGGCGAAAACCGGACGCAATTTGCCAAGGCCTTCCATGGTCGTGTCCTGACGCGGGCCTTCGTCGTTCTTGATCTCGCGCGCGTTGACACGAATCTCGCCCGTCGCCAGATCCGGGAAACGTTCGTTCAGCGTGAACGCGGCGATTTCATCGTCGAATTCGCCGGTACGCTGCGCTTCCAATGCACGCCGATGCGATTCCACCGAGAATGCGTCCTGCGCTTCACGGCTGATCTTCCAGCGTTCGGCCACGCGTTCGGCGGTCAAACCCATGCCGTAGGCGATGCCGACGTTTTCATCGCGATCGAAGATATGCGGCGACAGCGACGGCTTGTTGCCCATCATGGGCACCATGCTCATGGATTCACATCCACCCGCGATCATCACATCCGATTCACCGACGCGAATCCGGTCGGCGGCCATCGCCAGCGCGGTCACGCCCGATGCGCAGAACCGGTTCACGGTCACGCCGCCAACGGTGTTCGGCAAGCCGGCCAGCAATGCGCCGATACGCGCCACATTCAGCCCTTGCTCGCCTTCTGGAATCGCGCAGCCGATGATCGCGTCTTCGATCAGCTTCGTATCCAGCCCGGGCACTTGCGCGACCGCTGATCGGATCGCGTGGACCAGCAGTTCGTCTGGGCGCGTGTTCTTGAAAATGCCGCGCGGCGCCTTGCCGATAGGCGTCCGGCTCGCGGCGACGATGTATGCGTCCTGCACTTGTTTGCTCATTTGCAGCTCTCCAAAAGTCCTGCCCGCGCCTTAGTTACGAACCGGCTTGCCGGTCTGCAACATGCCCATGATCCGTTCCTGCGTCTTCGCAGTGCCGAGCAAGTCGACAAACGCGCGACGTTCGAGCGCCAGCAACCATTCTTCATCGACGAAACTTCCTGCTTCCACGTCTCCGCCGCACACCGCTTCCGCGATACGGCTCGCGATCAGGAAATCGTGATCGCTGATGAAGCGGCCGTCGCGCATGTTCACGAGCGACGCCTTGATGGTCGAGATCGCCGAACGCCCGGCCACCGGAATCTGCGTGTTACGCAACGGCGCACGATAACCGGCCGCTGAGAGCGCACGCGCCTCCTTCTTCGCGATATCGAGCAATTCGTGCACGTTGAAAACGATCGTGTCGGATGGCTTGAGATAACCCATCGAGCGCGCTTCCAAAGCCGATGCGGAGACCTTCGCCATCGCGGCGTTTTCGAACGATCTCTGCAGGAATTTCAGCAGATCGCTCGTCGCATTCACGGCGGTAGCCGCGGTCGCCGCACGCAACGCCGCTTCCTTCAAGCCGCCGCCGGCAGGCACCAAACCCACGCCCACTTCCACCAGCCCCATATAAGTCTCGACGTGCGCAACACGCTTGGCCGAATGCAGCGCGAGTTCGCAACCGCCGCCAAGCGCAATGCCCGACACAGCCGCGACCACCGGCACGCTCGCGTACTTCACGCGCAACATGCCTTGCTGGAAGTTCTTCACAAACGGTTCGATGCCCTTCGCGCCGCCCATCATGAACGCGGGCATGGCTTCTTCGAGGTTCGCGCCGGCCGAGAACGCGCCGCCCGGATTGCCGAGTTTCAACGCCGACGTTTGCCAGATCACGACGCCCTTGTAATCGGCTTCGGCCAGTTCGATGGCCTTCGTCAGGCCTTCGATCACCGCCGGTCCGATCGTGTTCATCTTGCTCTTGAACGATACGATCACGACGTCGTCTTCGCCCGCGCGGTCATCGACCCAGGCGCGCACGGCATCGGTTTCGAACAGCGTCTTGCCGTAGGTTTTCGGATCGACGCCCGCTTCGCCAATCAGCGGCGCGCGGAAAACCTGCTTCGTGTAGACATCGAGCGATGAACGCGGGATGAATTTCGATGCGCTCGGCGACCACGCGCCTTCAGCGGTATGCACGCCGCCCTTCTCGGCCACGGGACCATCGAATACCCACGATGGCAGCGGCGCCTTCGACAACGCCTTGCCTGCATCGATATCTTCCTTCACCCATTGCGCGACCTGCGTCCAGCCCGCCGCTTGCCATCCTTCGAACGGGCCTTCGTTCCAGCCGAAACCCCAGCGAATGGCGAGATCGATATCGCGCGCGTTATCCGCAACGGATTCCAGATGCACGCCGATGTAATGAAACACATCGCGGAAGATGGACCACAGGAATTGCGCTTGCGGATGCTGCGATTCACGCAGGAGCTTCAGGCGTTCTGCAGGCGGCCGCTTCAGGATGCGGCCGACGAGTTCATCCGCCTTGCCGCCGCCATCAACATACGTTCCCGTCTTCGGGTCCAGCACCTTGATGGCCTTGCCTTCCTTCTTGTAGAAACCCGCGCCCGACTTCTGTCCCAGTGCGCCGTTCTTCACCAGCCCGGCAAGCACCGCCGGCGTCTCGTACAACGCGAAGAAAGGATCGTCGGGCAGGTTGTCCTGCATCGTCTTGATGACGTGCGCCATGGTGTCGAGACCGACCACGTCCGCCGTGCGGAACGTCGCCGATTTCGCGCGACCGAGACGGGCGCCGGTGAGGTCATCGACTTCATCGAAACGCAGTCCGAACTTCTCGGCTTCCGCGATCACCGCGAGAATCGAAAACACGCCCACGCGATTCGCGATGAAATTCGGCGTGTCCTTCGCGCGCACGACGCCCTTGCCGACCACGCTCGTCAGGAAGGTTTCGAGCTGATCGAGAATTTGCGGCTGCGTGGTATCGGTCGGAATGAGTTCGACCAGATGCATGTAGCGCGGCGGATTGAAAAAGTGCACGCCGCAAAAACGCGCTTTCAACTCGTCCGAAAAGCCCGTCGACAACTCCGTGATCGACAACCCCGACGTGTTCGTCGCGAAAATCGCCTTCTCGCCGATATACGGCGAAACCTTCTTGTAGAGATCGTGCTTCCAGTCCATGCGCTCGGCGATGGCTTCGATCACGAGATCACACTCTTTCAGCTTCTCGATGTCGTCGTCGTAATTCGCGGGCTGAATATATTGCGCGTCTTCCTTCACGCCGAACGGCGCGGGCGACAGCTTTTTCAGATTCTCGATCGCCTTCAACGCGATGCCGTTCTTCGGACCTTCTTTTGCCGGCAGGTCGAACAGCAGGACCGGCACCTGGGCGTTGATCAGATGCGCAGCGATCTGCGCGCCCATCACGCCGGCGCCGAGCACCGCCACCTTGCGTATGTTCAGATTGCTCACGTTTGTCTCCGGGAGGGATATTCGGTATGACGATGCGCCACGTCCATCAGGACGAAGCGCATAGCAAAAGAGGCCTAGAACAAGGCTTCGTCGTATTCCATCAGCGTCTTCGATCCGGCGCGCGCGGCGCGAATCGTCGATGCCGTTTCAGGCAGCAACTTGGCGAAGTAGAAACGCGCAGTGGCGAGCTTCGCCTTGTAGAACGGATCGCCTTCGGCTTCTTTATCCAGCGCGATACGCGCCATGCGCGCCCAAAAATACGAGAACACCAGATGCCCGACGGTGCGCAGATAAGGCACGGCAGCGGCGCCGACTTCGTCCGGATTCTGCATGGCCTTCATGCCGATTTCCATCGTCAGTTTCTGCACCTTGTCGCCAATGTCCGCGAGCGGGTTGATGAATTCCTGCATCTCCGGCTTTACGCCTTCCTCTTCCACGAAGTCCGTCACAAGCTTGCCGAACTTCTTCAGCTTCGCGCCCATATCGCCAAGAATCTTGCGGCCGAGCAGGTCCAGCGCCTGAATCGAATTCGTGCCTTCGTAGATCATGTTGATGCGGGCATCGCGCACGTATTGCTCCATGCCCCATTCGGAGATGAAGCCGTGGCCGCCGTAGATCTGCATGCCCATGTTCGTGCCTTCGAACGCGTTATCGGTCAGGAAGGCCTTGATGACCGGCGTCAGCAGCGCGACCAGGTCGGCTGCGTCCTTGCGTGCGGTTTCATCGGCGTGCGACAGTTCTTTATCGATGTTGAGCGCCGCCCAGTACGTGAACGCACGGCCCGCTTCGGCGTAGGCCTTTTGCGTGAGCAACATGCGACGAACATCCGGATGCACGATGATCGGATCAGCGCCCTTCTCAGGCGCTTTAGGCCCGGTCAGCGAGCGCATTTGCAGGCGTTCCTTCGCATACGTCAACGAGTTCTGATATGCGATTTCCGTCAGCCCGAGCCCTTGCATGCCGACGCCCAGACGCGCGGCGTTCATCATCACGAACATGGCGTTCAAGCCCTTGTTCGGCTCGCCGACAAGCCAGCCCTTCGCCGAATCCAGATTGATCACGCACGTTGAATTACCGTGAATGCCCATCTTGTGTTCGATGGAACCGCACTTCACGCCATTGCGTTCGCCGGGAGCGCCGGCATCCGTCGGAATGAATTTCGGCACGATGAAAAGCGAGATGCCCTTCGTGCCATTCGGTGCGCCCGGCAAGCGAGCCAGCACCAGATGCACGATGTTCTCGGCCAGATCATGCTCACCGCTGGAGATGAAAATCTTCGTGCCGCTGATGGCGTAGGAACCGTCGCTGTTCGGCTCCGCCTTCGTGCGCAGCATGCCGAGGTCCGTGCCGCAATGCGGTTCGGTCAGGCACATCGTGCCGGTCCAGGTGCCATCGACGAGTTTCGGCAAGTACGCTTTTTGCAGCTCGGGCGCGCCGTGCGCGTGCAGGCACTCATAGGCGCCATGCGAAAGGCCGGGGTACATCGTCCAGGCCTGATTCGCCGAGTTCAGCATTTCGAAGAGCGCGTTGTTCACGAACGCCGGCAAACCCTGGCCGCCGTATTCCGGATCGCAACCGAGAGCAGGCCAGCCCGCTTCCACGTATTGCTTGTAGGCTTCCTTGAAGCCCGCAGGCGTGCGCACGACGCCATCGCCTTCATACGTGCAGCCTTCACGATCGCCCACCTGGTTCAGCGGGAAGAGCACTTCGGCGCAGAACTTGCCGGCTTCTTCCAGAACCTGATTGATCGTGTCGGCGTCGAGGTCCGCATGCTTAGGCATGTTCTTGACCTCGTTTTCCACGTTGAGCAATTCGTGCAACACGAATTGCATGTCACGCAGCGGCGCTGTGTACTGTCCCATTCTTCATCTCCAAGTGTCCAGGAAGCTTGGGCCCTGAGCGCCGCCGAATCCGCTGCGTTACCGCGTTCTGCTGATTAGCTGATTCGTCGACGCCTAATGGCCGTTGCTTTGATACGAAACAATCGTTTTTTCCAGCGCGTCCCGCGTCAGTTGCACTGCCTCCGGTAAATGCAGGAAGCGCGCGTCATGATGCAGACCGAGCGTGAAACTATAGAGTTCAAAAAGCATCAGCGCAGGATCGGTGTCCGCACGCAAATGGCCTTCGTCCTTCGCCTGGTTGATCGCGCGCGTCAGCGCTGCTCGCCAAGTCGTCACGCTATGCACGAGTTGATCACGCACTGCACTGTCGGCGCGATCGTCGTACTCCACCGCACCGCTGATGTAGATACAGCCCGTCGTCACTTCCTCGATGCGCTTTTCCATCCAGCGCGCCAACATGGAACGCAAACGCGGCAAACCGCGTGCTTCGCGAAGACTCGGGTAAAACACTTCGTCTTCAAAGCGGCGGTGATATTCCTTCACCACTTCGACTTGCAGATCCTCGCGCGAACCGAAGTGCGCGAACACGCCGCTCTTGCTCATCTGCATCCGCTCGGCCAGCAAGCCGATCGTCAATCCCTCAAGTCCGTCCCGGCTAGCCAGGTCCAACGCGGCGTCGAGGATTGCGACTCGTGTCTGTTCGCCTTTTCGCATGATTTTTACCGTTTTCATTTAATCGAAATAAAATCGAACGGCCGTACGATTATTGTAGCCGACCGTTCCTGAAACAAGCTTTTTATTAGAAACCGGGGTCTAACTTTTCATCGCGCCGATGGGACACGGCTCAAGTTTGTGCCGGTTTGTGGTTCCGAGGCCAGTGGGGCTGGCCCGAGCACGTCAATCGTAGCGGCCGATGGTGAGCATTTTCATCATCGTTCGATACGCGTTGTACGCGAGCCAATTAAGCAGACGCTCACCAGCCGGACGCGCCGCATATTGCTCGAGTGTGATCGGCCGGGCGTCTTCGTAGGCCACGAGGATCGAGTCGCGCAGCTTCACGATCTCGTTCTCGTGGTTCACCAGCACCATATTCGCCTCGTTGTTCAGCACGAGGCTCAGCGCGTCGAGATTCGACGAGCCGACCGTCGCCCAGTTCGAATCCACCACGGCCACCTTCCCGTGTAACATGGTTTTCTCGTACTCGGCGATCCGCACGCCCGATTTCAGCAAGTTCCGATACAGAAAAGGCGTCGCGTAATCCAGCGCGACAAACTCCTTCCTGCCGATCACCAGCGTCACGCGCACGCCGCGCTGCGCGGCGCGAACCAGCGCGCGCCGTAGTTTGCGGCCCGGCATGAAGTACGGGTTCGCGAGCATCACCTCTTTTTCGGCGTGCGAGATGGCCGCCAGATACGCCTTTTCAATAGCGCGCCGGTTCAGGAGGTTATCGCGGGCGACAAACGCCACGCACGGCCGGTCAACGGCGTGAATCATGCCCCGCCGCGCCCGCAGACGCGCCCGCAGCGCGCGCCGGCTGCTTCGGGATGAATCGCCGGGCTTCGCGTTTTGGTCTTTCACGCTCGAACTGCGCGGCTTCACGCCGAGACGAATTCGCTGCCATTGAAGATCGAAGGCTTCGCGCACATCGGAAACTATTGGCCCTTGGGTCTCCAATGCAAAGTCCCATCGCGCGAACTCGATCCGCACGCCGTTCTGCTCGTAGTCATCGACTATGTTGATGCCACCGCAAAACGCAATCTGGCGATCGATCACCGCCAGCTTCCGATGCGTGCGCGAGAACCCGAGCTGCCCGAACAAATGCGGGTTATAAATGCGATGCTCGACGTTCGCCGCGGGCCATTCATCGAAGAGCGGGAGCTTCGCCGTGCCGATGCCATCCGTGATCACGCGCACATGCACGCCCCGCCGCCCTGCGTTCATCAACGCAGCGGAAACGGCACGGCCGGCCGCGTCGTCGCAGAAAATGTAGGTTTCGAGCGATACCTCGTGCTTCGCGGCGTCGATGCGTCCGATCAAATCCGGGAAAAACGCATCGCCGGATTTGAGCAATTTGACCGTGTTGTTGATGGTGAAGCACAACCTTCCCGGGCGGCGCCCGCGAAACAACGCCTGCTTGAGCCGCGCAAAGCGACGAGAAGGCCCGCCGAAACCCATCACCGGCTGTGCTCCGCGAGGCGCTCGGGCAATTGCAGAATCGCCTCGCGGTTCGATGAAGAAAAACATTTCGCCGCCGCTTCGCGAAACGGCAGCCACAGAAACGCGGTGTGTTCGCGCGGCGCGAGCGTCACTGGAATGCCGTGCGGCACGAGCAGGCTGAACTGGTGCTCGACGTTGCGCACGACGCCTTCGGCGTATCGATGCCGCCATTCCGGATAAATGTCGTACTCAATCTGGTGATGCCAATCGATGAGCGAGCGCTCCGGCACGCCCGGGCTGCCGACCACGATGCCCGTCTCCTCCGCCACTTCGCGCGCGGCGGTGAGCGAGAAGGGTTCATCGACGTGATCTTTGGAGCCGGTCACCGATTGCCAAAACCCCGGCCGATCGGCGCGCTCGATGACGAGCACGTCCATTTCGGGCGTGTGGATTACAACGAGAACGGATTCAGGGATTTTCGGCGGATTGAGCATTTTTGGAGACGGTGCGGCCATTCATGGAAGCTGGCCGACGAATGTAACCCAAAAAACGAAAAAGGCGCATCAAGCGCCTTTTTCGTTTCGGATGTTGCAGCCGAACTTACTGCACCTTCGGCTCCGGCTGACGCAAACGAATGTGCAATTCCTTCAACTGACGTTCGTCCACTTCGCTCGGCGCTTGCGTGAGCAAGTCAGTCGCGCGCTGCGTCTTCGGGAACGCGATCACATCACGGATCGAATCCGCACCCGCCATCATGGTGACAATCCGATCCAGACCAAACGCAATACCACCATGCGGCGGCGCGCCGTACTGCAGTGCGTCGAGCAGGAAGCCGAACTTGATCCGCGCTTCTTCAGCGTTGATCTTCAGCGCGCGGAACACCTTGCTCTGCACTTCTTCCTGATAGATCCGCACCGACCCGCCGCCGATTTCCCAGCCGTTCAGCACCATGTCGTACGCCTTCGCGAGGCATCGGCCCGGATCGGTTTCCAGATATTCCAGATGCTCGTCCTTCGGGCTCGTGAACGGGTGATGCGCGGCCACGTAGCGGTTGTCTTCTTCATCGAATTCGAACATCGGGAAGTCGATAACCCACAACGGCTTCCAGCCCGATTCGAACAGCCCGTTCGCGCGGCCGAATTCCGAATGGCCGATCTTCAGGCGCAGCGCGCCCAAGCTGTCGTTCACCACTTTCGAACGATCCGCCGCGAAGAAAATGATGTCGCCGTTCTGCGCGCCGGTCCGCTCGATGATCGCGGTGATCGATGCGTCGTGCAGGTTCTTCACAATCGGGCTTTGCAAGCCGTCGCGGCCCTTCGCGATGTCATTCACCTTGATCCAGGCCAAGCCCTTCGCGCCGTAGATCCGCACGAATTCCGTGTAGCCGTCGATCTCGCTACGCGTCATCTCGCCGCCACGCGGCACGCGGATCGCCGCCACGCGGCCATCCTTGGAGTTGGCCGGCGTACTGAAGACCTTGAAATCGACGTCGCGAACGGCATCGGTCAGATCCGTGAATTCCAGCTTCACGCGCAGGTCCGGCTTGTCCGAACCAAAGCGGCGCATGGCTTCCGAATACAGCATGACCGGGAATTTCTCGTCGAGCGAAACGTCGATGGTCTTCTTGAACACATGACGGATCATCGCTTCGAACAGATCGCGAATTTCCTGCTCGCTCAAGAACGACGTTTCACAGTCGATCTGCGTGAATTCCGGCTGACGATCGGCGCGCAGGTCTTCGTCGCGGAAACACTTCACGATCTGGTAGTAACGATCGAAGTTCGCGACCATCAGCAACTGCTTGAACAATTGCGGCGACTGCGGCAACGCGAAGAACTGACCCGGGTTCGTACGCGACGGCACCAGGTAATCGCGCGCGCCTTCCGGCGTGCTCTTGGTCAGCATCGGCGTTTCGATGTCGATGAAACCCTGCTCGTCCAGATACTTGCGCACTTCAATTGCCACGCGATACCGCAAGCGCAAGTTCTGCTGCATTTGCGGACGGCGAAGGTCGAGCACGCGATGCGTGAGGCGCGTGGTTTCGGACAGGTTGTCGTCGTCGAGCTGGAACGGCGGCGTGACCGACGGGTTCAGCACATTCAACTCGTGGCACAGCACTTCAATCTTGCCGCTCGTCAGCCCGGCGTTCGCCGTACCTTCGGGACGAGCGCGCACAACACCCTTAACCTGCACGCAAAACTCGCCGCGCACGCCTTCGGCAACCTTGAACATGTCCGCGCGATCCGGATCGCACACAACTTGAACGAGGCCCTCACGATCGCGCAGATCGATAAAAATGACGCCGCCGTGGTCGCGCCGGCGATGTACCCAGCCGCACAGCGAAACGCTTTGGCCCAGAAGGGCTTCGGTCACCAGACCGCAGTATTCAGATCTCATCGACATGATGTTGTGTCTTTCGTTATTCATTGATCAACGGCACGCACGAACACGCTGGAAACGATGTTCGCGGCACGCCGGCATTACAGCGGCGGGTCGACGGGACGGCGCGGCGCGGCCTGCGCTTGCGGCATGGACGGCGCGACTACTCCCATTGACACGATGTACTTCAACGCAGCGTCGACGGACATGTCGAGCTCGATGACTTCGCTTTTCGGCACCATCAGGAAAAAGCCCGAGGTGGGATTCGGCGTGGTCGGCACGTAGACGCTCACATGATCTTCGGTCAGGTGATTGACTACGTCGCCGCCAGGAACACCCGTCAGGAAACCGATGGTGTACGAACCCGAATGAGGATAACGGATCAGCAGTGCCTTGCGGAACGCGTTGCCGCTGCTCGAAAGCAACGTGTCCGACACTTGTTTCACGCTGGTATACAGCGGTCCGACCACGGGAATGTGACGCACGATCACATTCCACCACTCGACCAGTTTCTGGCCGATGAAGTTCTGCGTGAGCAAGCCCACGACAAAAATGAACGCGAGCGTCAGCACGGCGCCGAGACCCGGCAAATGAAAACCGAACACGCGCTCAGGCTGCCACGATTCCGGCAGGAGCAGCAGCGTCTGGTCCATGGTTCCGATCACGAGCCCGATCACCCACAAGGTGATGGCGAGCGGCACCAGCACCAGCAAGCCGGTTGCGAACACGGATTTCAACGTAGTCTTTTTGGTCGTCATTTACACAGCCGGAAGGCCGCACCGCAGGATTTCACGGTTTGGCTGGTTCGCCGCCCGAGGTGCATCTTGAGTTTCGGGCGGACATCTGCGTGCGTGCGATCGGACAGATCGAGCGGTTGAGCGCGGTGAAATTGCTCGCGCGGGTCGGGCTTCGTTTCCGTTTCAGACTTCGCGCTTCGTTTCGAGACTTCGGCGAGCGTCAATTAGATGCCGGAGCAGCCGGTTTCGATGCCGCCGGCGTGGACGACGTGCTGCTCTTAGAGCTATCCGATGACGCCGGTGCGCTCGCTGTCGACGATTCGCTTTTTGAGGCGTCCTTGCCCGAACTGCCCGAATCCGATGCGCCTTCGCTCTTCGTTTCGGCCTTCGCGCCATCGTCCTTCTTCGCCGCCGCGGGCGCGCCGTTGTTACCGCCACGGAAATCCGTCACGTACCAGCCCGAGCCCTTCAGTTGAAAGCCTGCTGCAGTGACTTGCTTGACGAACGTGTCCTTTCCGCATTGCGGACAGGTGGTGAGCGGCGCATCGCTCATTTTCTGGAGCGCGTCTTTTTGAAAGCCGCATGACTCGCAGCGGTACGCGTAGATCGGCATGGCACTCTTCCTACGGATTAACGTTTCGGCGCTTGCAAAGCCTTGAATTATAGCCGCAAACCATCAGCGCCCCCCTAAATTCGGCCGGGCGCTGGCAGGTTTGCGACCCGTTGCAACAGGTTGATGCGTGTTTTCTATCGCTGAAACGTAACGCGCACGCCTGTGGAACATTTCTCCCGCGCATCAAATATCGGCATCTTATTTTGTGGCGGTACCGGCTGTTTTAAAGACAGGCGCCTTAAACTTTTGATCGGCGTCGCCAAGTCAGCCAGCGCTCGCGCCCGGCGAATACGCTGATGGAGCCGGTCACGTCGTGCTCTTCGACCAGCTCGAAATGCGGTGTGAGCAATGCATCGAGCGCATCCCTTTCGATACCGAACGGTGGCCCGTTGGGTATCGCGCCAAGGAAATAGAAGCCGGCGAGCAACGCGCCCGGACGCAGGAGCGCCGCCATGCGCGTGGCGTAATCGGGCCATCGTTCACGCGGCAAAGCGCAAAGGAATGCGCGCTCGTAGATCCAGTCGGGCTCAAAAGGCGGCTCGTACGAAAAGAAATCGGCCTGCTCGACGAGCTTTGCATGCTCGCCCAACTGCAGCCGAGCCGCGCTTACGGCGCTTGGAGAAAAGTCGATGGCCTTGACCTGCCATTTTTCCTGAGCCAGCCAAAGCGCTTCATACGCGCTGCCGCAGCCGGGAATCAGCACGTTTTTCAACGCCTCGCGATGCTCAAGCGCAAACGCCAAAAACGCCTCGGGCACGCCGGCCTGATCCCACGGCATGAAGCGCCGGTCAAAACGTTCGTCCCAGAACTCGGGCGAATTGGCGTCGCGCGTAGCGAACGTCGGGACAGCGGGAGTGGGCTTATCGGCCATGGTCTAGCCTCCGTATGCGAACGCCTGCCAAAATTCCGCGAGCACAGCGCCCGCGCCAACGGCTAGCCCAAAGATCAGCAACGCCTGTAGCAATCGGTTGGTCCGTTTCTGCTCGAGCAGGATCATGCGCATCATTTCGTCGTTGCCGCCACGCGACGAGTCGTGTTGGTTTGCCAGCACCTGATGGATCAGGCGCGGCAACTGGGGCATGGTCTTGCTCCATTGCGGGGCTTCGAGCTTGAGCCTCTCATACCAGCCGCGCCAGCCGACTTGCTCGTTCATCCACCGTTCGAGATACGGCTTGGCGGTCTTCCACAAGTCGAGATCCGGATCGAGCGAACGCCCCAGACCTTCCACGTTCAGCATGGTTTTTTGCAACAAAACAAGCTGGGGCTGAATTTCGACGTTGAAGCGGCGCGAGGTCGAAAAGAGCCGCATCAGCACCTGACCCAGCGAGATATCTTTCAACGCGCGATCGAAATACGGTTCGCACACGGCTCGAATCGCGCTTTCCAGTTCCTCGACGCGCGTAGTCGGCGGCACCCAGCCCGACTCCAGATGCAGCGTGGCGACACGGTGATAGTCACGCTTGAAGAACGCCAGGAAGTTCTGCGCGAGATAGTTTTTATCGAAGTCAGAAAGCGCGCCTACGATCCCGAAGTCCAGCGCGATATACCGCCCGAACGTGTCCTCCGCCAGACTCACCTGAATGTTCCCGGGATGCATGTCGGCGTGAAAAAAACCGTCGCGGAAAACTTGCGTGAAGAAGATCTCGACACCTTCCTGCGCCAGCTTCGGGATATCGACGCCAGCCGCCCGCAACACTTCCACCTGACTGATCGGCACGCCGACCATGCGCTCCATCACGAGCACGGCGGGCGCCGAGTAGTCCCAGTACATCTCCGGCACCATCAGCAAATCGAGGCCGGCAAAATTGCGCCGTAACTGGCTGCCGTTTGCAGCTTCGCGCATCAGGTCGAGTTCGTCGTGGAGATATTTGTCGAACTCGGCGACAACTTCTCGCGGTTTCAGACGTTTGCCATCGGCCCACAACCGCTCGGTCCAGTAAGCAATATCGCGCAGCAGCGCCAGATCGGAGTCGATCACTGGCAGCATGTTCGGCCGCAACACTTTCACCGCAACCGGTTTGCCCGCGTGCGCGCCCGTCTTGATCTTCGCGAAGTGCACCTGCGCAATGGACGCGCTCGCCACCGGCACGCGCTCGAAATCATCGAACAACACGTCGATAGACGAACCCAGCGACTTTTCGACTATCGCGATAGCCACGTCCGAATCGAACGGCGGTACCTGGTCTTGCAGCTTGGCGAGTTCATTCGCGATATCGACCGGCAGCAAATCGCGACGCGTGGACAGCACTTGCCCGAACTTCACAAAAATCGGACCGAGGCTCTCGAGCGCCAAACGCAGCCGTACGCCACGCGCGACCTCGAACTTGCGGCCGAACGTGGTCACGCGCATCAGCATGCGAACGCGCCGGTCCTGAATGCCGCTCAGCACCAGTTCATCCAGGCCGAATCGCACTACGGTGAAAAAGATCTTGAGGAAACGCAGAAAACGCATGGTTCAGCCCATTACTTGCTCGTGCCGCGCGCTGGCGCGGCGCCGGGCGCTGACGCGCCACGGGCTTCGGCTTTTTGTTCGAGTCGCTCGATGCGTTTTTCGACGCGCGCGAGCGCGTCCCGGGCTATCGACAATTCAGCATTGAACGTGTCGAGGGCGCTACGGCGCACGAGTTGAGGTTGTTCGTCGAGCAGATATTCCGCGACCGATTCAAGCAGGTTGCGCCCCGAGCGGCGCGCTTGTTCACCGGCCAGCCGCACGGTCGAACCTATCCGGTGCGCCGGTCCGTCGCCAATCACGCGCGCCAGATCTTCCTCAGGCTCCCAACGCAGATGCTCGGCCAGTTTCGCGATGGTCGTCGCAAATTCCGCGTCGCCTTCAATGCGCACGTGTTTCATAACGGCCGCCTGGCCGCCTTGCATGAACGCGGGGAGAGCGTCGGGCGGCACGGAGAGCGTCACGTCGAACGTAGCCTGGTTTTCGTCGATAGCACCGATCAGCCCGTCCGGCTGCACCATCAGATACAGCGAAAACGGCGCGAGAACAAAGCACGCGGTCTTGCCTGCATACGGGGAAAGACGCTCGCGAGCCCATGATTCGCGCGCGAGCATGTGGTTCACAGCGGCCGCAAACGCCTTCGATGCGGTTCTGGCTGCGGCCTGGGTGGCAGAGGGGACTGCGGGTTGGGCGAATTCGTCTGCGTGCGTCATCGGCTCTGAGATGAAAAAACCCGCACAAGCGGTCACTCGTGCGGGTTTCTATTCTACCTTTGCAACTGGCGTTATCGTTTGGCTATGGTCACGCGAAACGCAACGTTAGCCGTCCGGTCTAGCCGACAAAGCCTGAACATCAAGCCTTCCCTGCTCAGCTAACCTGCTGAATACCAGCCAGCAGCCAGCCTTCGTTGCCGTACTTCTGCTTCGACAGGTTCCAGATTTCGACGAACGGCTCGGCAGCAGCACCTTCCGTTTCGCGGATCAGGCCGTGGAAACGCACGCTTGCCAGGCTCTCCGTGCCGCGATCTTCCACGCCCAGAATGTCGGCGTTGAGTTGCACGACGTCCGTGCGGTTCGGCTGCGTCCCACGCGCGTCAATATCCAGTTTCACCTCAGCGAACATTTCCGGCGTGGTGAATTCGCGAATGTCGTTCGAATTGCCACGATCCCAGGCGTCCTGCAGGCGCACGAAGTAGACCTTCGCGTTGCGCAGGAACGCGTCGGTATCGAAACCGGACGGCACGGCGACTTGCGGCGCCGTTGCCGCGTCAACCGGGCTTGCGTAGCTCTGAACACCCGACGGACCGTAACCACCCGGCGCCGACGGCGGCACGTAACTCGGTTCCTGCGACTGATTCAGGTTGGTACGAGCGGAACCTCCAAACGGCGAGCCCGCGCCCGCGCTGGCCAGAGCCGGCGTTGCGCCCTTCCTGCGGTTCATGAAGAAGCGGAAGATCATCACGGCAGCCAGAACGATCAACGCGATCATGATCATGTTGGCCATTGCGCCGGCGAACGCGCCGCCCAGACCGAAATGCGACAGCAATGCCGCGATCCCCAGGCCAGCCGCGAGACCTGCGATCGGGCCCAGCCAGCGGTTACGCGCGGGTTGTGCAGCCGCCGCGCCTGGAGCCGCAGCCGGTGCTGCGCGCTGAGCGTTCGCGGCCTGGCCCGGTTGCATGGATTGCGACGGCGGCGTGGCTTGATGTTGTTGAGTTGCCGTGGTCGATTGACGGCCCATGCTGCGGCCACCGCCCATGCGGCGCGCCTCGGCATCTTCTGTAACTAGAGCACCGGCCATGATTACGCCAGCCAGCGCAACGACCCCGGCTTTCCTGAATAACGACTTCAGGAAACCCCGAGTTTGGGGTAAGCGCGAATCGGACATTTCGAATCCTTTTAAAAGTGGAACACTAAAATTTGGTCCCGACGTGTAACGCTACCACGCCACCTGACAAATTGTAATATTCGACTTGTTCCAAGCCCGCGCGTTCCATCATTGTTTTTAAAGTTTCCTGGTCCGGATGCATCCGGATCGATTCCGCGAGGTATCGGTAGCTATCTGCATCTTTCGCTATCTTGTCGCCAAGCCACGGCAAAATCTTGAAACTGTATAGATCGTAAGCTTTTTTGAGCGGGTCCCATACCTTCGAGAACTCCAGCACCATCACCTTTCCGCCCGGCTTCACAACACGGTGCATTTCGGCTAACGCACCATCTTTGTGCGTCATATTACGAAGTCCAAAGGCAACTGTAATGATATCGAAATAATTGTCCGGGAACGGGATTCGCTCTGCGTCGCAGATCAGGGTCGGGGTGATCACGCCTTTATCAAGAAGCCGATCTCGCCCGACGCGCAGCATCGATTCGTTGATATCCGTGTGCCAGACTTCGCCTTTTTCACCGGCCTGCCTGGCGAACGCCTTTGCCAGATCGCCCGTCCCGCCTGCCAGATCGAGGACTTTGTAGCCCGGCCGCACCTTCGCCTGGCCGATCGTGAACAACTTCCACGCGCGATGCAAACCGCCCGACATCAGGTCGTTCATCAGGTCGTAGTTGCTCGCGACGGAGTGGAAAACGCCCGCCACCTTCTTCGCTTTATCTTGTTCGTCGACCGTTTCAAAACCGAAGTGGGTCTTGCTCATCGCGTTTGTCCTCGCTTTTATTCGTGTAATCGGCCGCGCTCCCCTGAGCCTTCGGCCATGCGCTGCGGCAAATCGCCGCTGCTATATATAAATTGTCAGTGGCGGTGTCCGCCGGACGCTTTTGGCGTCATTGGCGTGTCGCGATCAACGCCTGCCATTTCCAGCTTGGTCAGGTACTGCGCCCACAACTCTTCCTGACGCACCGCGAAGTCGTGCAGGATGTCCCACGAGTAGATGCCGGTGTTGTGGCCATCGGAGAAGTTGAGTTGCAGGGCGTAATGGCCGACGGGATCGGCCGAAATTATGGTTACGTCGCGCTTGCCGGTCTGCAGCGTTTCCTGCCCTGGACCGTGCCCCTGGACTTCTGCCGACGGCGAATATACGCGCAAAAGCTCGAACGGTACGCGATACGTCTGATCGTTGCCATATTGCAATTCGAGCGCGCGCGTCTTGGAATGCACGACGATGCCAGTCGGGATCGGTGTTTGTTTGGTGAGTCCGCTCATGTTGAGCCTTTATTGAAAGTCTGGGCTTATGACCCGAAAGCCGCCGCCATTTCGCTGCGCACCGCTTCCCGCAGCAACGTGGCCTGGGCGCGCCGATTCGATAACAGCGCCTGCGAAACCGTGCGCTGGCGTGGCGCCCAGATGGGCAGCGGGAACCGGGAATCGTTGGAGTGACGGGGAATGACGTGCCAATGGACGTGCGGAACCTGGTTGCCGAGGCTCGCCAGATTTACCTTTGCGGGCGCGATCACACGCCGGATCGCACGCTCGACGCCGTTCACCGCCAACATCAGCTTCGCCCGGTCGGCATCGCCGAGGTCGGACATCTCGGCCACGTGCGCAGTCCAGATCACGCGGCAAAAGCCCGGCCAGTCGGGCTCGTCGGCGAGTACGACGCGCAGCGCGTCGTCCGACCACAAGACTTCGCCGCCGTCTTCACGGCAAAAGACACAGTCCATCGTTTTCCTCTAGCGAAACTTGACCCCGGTCCGCTATTACACCAGCACGCGCTCGATCCCGCCATCATTGGCACGTGCGACGTAATCTTCCATCCAGCTCGCGCCGAGCACCTTGCGGGCGATTTCCACGACGATGTAATCCGCCTCGATATTCGCGTCCTCGTTGTACCGCGACAAACCCTGCAGGCACGACGGGCAGCTGGTGAGAATCTTGACGTCGGTTCCGGTGGATAACGCGCCGTCCCCTGCTTTTAGCACTGAACCCGGCGCGGCGCCCGCCGTTCCTGCAGACGCGTTCGCCAGACTGATGCCGTTTGTACCAGCTTCGGCGACGAGCGGAATGTCGCGCAGCTTCGCCGCGCCCTTGCGGATTTCCTCTTCCTTGCGGAATCGGACTTGCGTGGAAATGTCCGGACGCGTCACGGCGAGCGTGCCGGATTCACCGCAGCATCGATCGTTCTTTTCGATCTTGTAGCCGTCGTTGGCCGATCCCATGATGTCGTTCACGAGCTTGACCGGATCCATGGTCTTGATCGGCGAGTGGCACGGGTCGTGATACATGTAACGCGTGCCGCTCACGCCTTCCAGCTTGATGTTCTTTTCGAGCAGGAATTCGTGGATATCGATGATCCTGCAGCCCGGGAAGATCTTCTCGAATTCGTATCCGGCGAGCTGGTCGTAGCAGGTTCCGCATGACACCACGACGGTCTTGATGTCGAGGTAATTCAGCGTATTGGCCACGCGATGGAACAGCACGCGGTTATCGGTGACGATTTTTTCGGCTTTGTCGAATTGACCGGAACCGCGCTGCGGATAACCGCAGCACAGGTAGCCCGGCGGCAAAACCGTTTGCACGCCCGCTTCCCACAACATGGCTTGCGTCGCGAGACCGACTTGCGAGAACAAACGCTCGGAACCACAGCCTGGGAAATAAAACACGGCTTCGGTATCCGACGTGGTCGTTTTCGGATTGCGGATGATCGGGACGATCTTGTTGTCCTCGATGTCCAGCAGCGCCCGCGCCGTCTTCTTCGGCAAATTGCCGGGCATCTTCTTGTTCATGAAGTGGATGACCTGCTGCGTCACCGCCGGCTTGCCGACCGTTGCCGGTGGTTTCGCCGTCTGCTTCTTCGTGAACTTCTTCAGCACGTCGTTGCCGAGGCGCTGCGCCTTGTAGCCCACACCCATCATCGCCGTGCGGGCGAGGTTGATGGTTTGCGGGTTCGTGGCGTTCAGGAAGAACATGCCGGCCGCGTTGCCTGCGTTGAACTTCTTCTTGCCCATCTTGCGCAGGAGGTTGCGCATGTTCATGGTGACATCGCCGAAATCGATCTTCACCGGGCACGGCGTCACGCACTTGTGGCACACGGTGCAGTGATCGGCGACGTCGTTGAATTCGTCCCAATGCTTGATCGATACCCCGCGACGCGTTTGCTCCTCGTACAGGAACGCCTCGACCAGCAAGGACGTAGCCAGAATCTTGTTGCGCGGGCTGTAGAGCAGGTTGGCTCGCGGCACGTGCGTGGCGCAAACCGGCTTGCACTTGCCGCAACGCAGGCAATCCTTGATGGAATCGGCGATCGCGCCAATGTCCGACTGCTGCATGATCAGCGATTCGTAACCCATCAGCCCGAAACTCGGCGTGTAGGCATTGCGCAGATCTGCGCCAGCGAGCAGCTTGCCCGCATTGAATCGGCCGTTCGGATCGACGCGTTGTTTATACGCGCGGAATTCGCCGATCTCGTCTTCCGTCAGGAATTCCAGCTTCGTAATGCCGATGCCGTGTTCGCCCGAAATCACGCCGTCCAGATCGCGCGCGAGCTTCATGATGCGCGCGACCGCGACGTGCGCGTCCTGCAGCATCTCGTAGTTGTCTGAGTTGACCGGGATGTTCGTGTGGACGTTGCCGTCGCCGGCGTGCATGTGGAGCGCGACGAACACGCGGCCGCGCAGCACCGTCTTGTGGATGTTTTGCGCTTCTTCCAGGATGGGCTTGAACTCGCCGCCATTGAAGATATGGCGCAATTCCGCCCGGATTTCCTGCTTCCAGGAAACGCGGATGGTGCGGTCCTGGGCGACATCGAATACGCGAACGCCTTCCTGGGAATCCACCCGATCCGCGAGTTTTTCGGCGAGACCTTCATAGCCGAGCTGAACCAGATAATGCTGTGCTTCACGCAACGGCATATCCAGCTTTTCGCCGACAAACGTCCAGCGCTCACGCACGCGCTTGAGCAGATCGAGCGCTTGCTGCACGCGGTCTTCGAGCAATTCGGCGCTCGGAATTTCGTTGGCGTCGTCGCTCTTGCCGAGCGGCAGCTTGCCGGCCTTGAAGAACGTTTCGAGCGCATCGACGAGTTGCAGCTTGTTCTTGATCGACAACTCGATGTTGATGCGCTCGATCCCGTCCGTGTACTCGCCCATGCGGTTGAGCGGGATCACGACGTCTTCGTTGATCTTGAACGCGTTCGTATGCTTGGCGATGGCCGCCGTACGCGAACGATCCAGCCAGAACCGTTTGCGCGCCTCGGCGTTCACCGCGACAAACCCCTCGCCGCTCTTGCCGTTCGCCATGCGCACGACTTCGGACGTGGCCTGGGCCACGGCATCTGGATCGTTCCCGACGATATCGCCGATCAGCACCATCTTCGGAAACGCGTTGCGCTTGCTTTTGGTCGCGTAACCGACGGCGCGCAGATAGCGTTCGTCGAGATGCTCGAGGCCCGCGAGAATCGCGCCGCCCTGCTTCGACGTCTCGAACAAATAATCCTTGATCTCCACGATGCTCGGAATCGCATCGCGCGCCTGGCCGAAGAATTCGAGGCAGACGGTGCGCGTATGCGCCGGCATCTTGTGCAGAATCCATCGCGCGGATGTAATCAATCCGTCGCAACCTTCCTTCTGCACGCCCGGCAGCCCCGACAGGAACTTGTCCGTCACGTCCTTGCCGAGTCCTTCCTTGCGGAACTTCGCGCCGGAAATATCGAGCGATTCCGTGCGCAGCAATTTTTCGCCGGGCGCGCGCGAACCGTCGAACCAGTCGAGGCGAAATCGCGCCACGGGAATGTCGTGGATCTTGCCGAGGTTGTGATCGAGCCGCGTAATTTCGAGCCAGTTGCCTTCCGGATCGACCATGCGCCACCAGGCGAGGTTGTCCAGCGCCGTGCCCCACAGGACGGCCTTCTTCCCGCCGGCGTTCATCGCGACATTGCCGCCTACGCACGATGCATCCAGCGAAGTCGGATCGACGGCGAACACGAAACCGGCCTGTTCGGCGGCGTCCGTCACCCGACGCGTCACGACGCCCGCGCCCGAGAAAATGGTCGCGACACGGCCATCGACGCCCGGCAGATCCGTCATCTCGACGGGGCCGAGTTGTTCCAGCTTTTCGGTGTTGATGACGGCCGCGAACGGCGTCAGCGGGATTGCGCCGCCGGTGTAACCCGTGCCGCCTCCGCGCGGAATCACGGTCAGCCCGAGCTCGAAGCACGCCTTGATCAGCCCGGCGATTTCGGCTTCTGTATCTGGAGTGAGCACGACAAACGGATATTCGACGCGCCAGTCGGTGGCGTCCGTCACGTGAGACACGCGCGACAGGCCGTCGAACTTGATGTTGTCTTTTTCGGTGACCTTGCTGAAGACCTTCGATGCCTTCTTGCGCAAATCGTAGGTCTGCTCGAACTCCTTCTTGAAGTCCTCGACGGCGCGGCACGCAGAGCTGATGAGCAGTTCCACGCGCGCGGCGCGGTCGCGGCCGGCATCGTCCTGATGTTGCGAGAGATCGGCCTTGCGACGCTTTTCGATATCGCCCAGCCGATGATTCAGCGCTTCGATCAGCAAGGCGCGGCGTTTGGGGTTATCGAGCAGATCGTCTTGCAGATAGGGATTGCGGCGCACCACCCAGATGTCGCCCAGCACTTCGTAGAGCATGCGCGCCGAGCGGCCCGTGCGGCGTTCGCTGCGCAAATGGGCGAGCGCGGCCCAGGCTTCTTCGCCGAGCAGGCGGATCACGATTTCGCGATCGGAGAACGACGTGTAGTTATAGGGAATTTCGCGCAGGCGCGGCTCGGTATCGAGAGCCACGGCATGCGCGGCGCCGTTCGGATCGAAGGCTTGTGGTGCGTTCATATTCGACAGTTCGGTGGGCCGGCGCCCGCGCTGTTTGATGCAAAAGCAGCGATATAGCCGGCATTGCGCGGGGAAGCGCAGTTTTCGAGTGAAACTTTTTTAGTGAAGGTGCTCGCCGGCAGGGGTCACGAGCGATGCAAAACCTTCGAAAGTACCGGAATCATCGCCACGATCGCGCATGTGACTGCAGAGCCGCCCGGGTCGTGCGGCACAGCGCGCTGCACTCGGGTTGAGCGTCGCGGGGAACATGCGTCAAGAGGCCGATCCGGCTGCGCCGTTGCATCTTCCGATCCTGTATCGAAAAGCGGATTCTAACCTATCGCGATATTCGCCGTTCGCAGTCGCTAGCGGGTTGAAGGGGTTTGTGCTTGTTTGTTTTCGACGGGGATTTGGGAGTTTTGGCAGGAAGCGTTCGGCCACAAACGTGCACCAACCCGGCTGCTGCAAACAAGCCCTGCAAGCGCCAGCGCCAACCCCTTGGGCTATTATTGACACTTTCGCTCAAAAATGGCGCGCAACGCCGCGCGAACGGCTCCGGAATGACCCACCCTGATTACCTCAAGAAAGTCCTGACCGCGCGCGTCTACGACGTCGCCCGCGAAAGCGAACTCGAACCCGCCCGCAATTTGTCCGCGCGACTGCACAACTCGGTCTACCTGAAGCGCGAAGACAACCAGCCGGTGTTCTCGTTCAAGATTCGCGGCGCGTACAACAAGATGGTCCATCTCCCCGCCGATATCCTCGCCCGCGGCGTAATCACAGCATCCGCAGGAAACCACGCTCAGGGCGTCGCGTATTCGGCCACGCGGCTTGGCTGCAAGGCCGTGATCGTGGTGCCGGTGACCACGCCGCAAGTGAAAATCGATGCCATGCGCGCGTTCGGCGGACCGACCGTGGAAGTCGTCCAGCACGGCGAGTCGTATAGCGATGCCTACGGCCACGCCGTCAAGCTGCAAGAAGAACGCGGCCTGACCTTCGTCCATCCGTTCGATGACCCCGACGTCATCGCCGGCCAGGGCACCGTCGCCATGGAAATCCTGCGCCAGCATCAAGGCCCGATCCACGCAATCTTCGTCCCCATCGGCGGCGGCGGACTCGCGGCGGGCGTCGCGGCTTACGTGAAAGCGGTGCGCCCGGAAATCCGCGTGATCGGCGTGCAGTCCATCGATTCATGCGCGATGAAACAATCCATCGCCGCCGGAGAACGCCTCACGCTGACCGAAGTCGGCCTGTTCGCGGACGGCACGGCGGTGAAACTCGTCGGCGAAGAAACGTTCCGGATCTGCCGCGAGTTGCTCGACGAAGTCGTCACGGTCGACACCGACGCGCTCTGCGCGGCCATCAAGGACGTCTTCCAGGACACGCGCAGCGTGCTGGAACCGTCGGGAGCGCTGGCGGTTGCGGGCGCGAAGCTTTACGCCGAGCGCGAAGCGCTGGAAGCGAAGACGCTGGTCGCCATCACGTCCGGCGCGAACATGAACTTCGATCGCATGCGGTTTGTCGCGGAACGGGCGGAGGTCGGTGAAGCGCGCGAAGCCGTGTTCGCCGTGACCATTCCCGAAGAGCGCGGCAGTTTCCGGCGCTTCTGCGAACTGGTCGGTACGCGCAGCGTGACGGAGTTCAACTACCGGATCGCCGATTCGAACGCGGCGCATATCTTCGTCGGCGTGCAGATCAAGACGCGCAACGAAGCTGTGCAGATGGCGAATGCGTTTATCGAACACGGGTTTGCCACGGTCGATCTCAGCCACGACGAACTCTCGAAGCAACATATCCGCTACATGGTCGGCGGTCATTCGCCGCTCGCGCAAGATGAACGTCTGCTGCGTTTCGAGTTTCCGGAACGTCCGGGCGCGCTGATGAAATTCCTTTCTTCGATGGCGCCGAACTGGAATATCAGCCTGTTCCATTACCGGAATCAGGGCGCGGACACGAGCTCGATCCTCGTCGGCATCCAGGTCCCGCAATCCGATAACGCCGCGTTCGGACAATTCCTCGCCACACTGGGTTACCAGTGGTGGGACGAAGGCGCGAACCCGGTCTACAAGCTGTTCCTGGCCTGACGCACGCATGGCCTTCACGCTCGCCGACAAGCTGGTGGTCGCGATTTCGTCGCGGGCGTTGTTCGATTTCGAAGAGGAAAACGAGGTCTACGAAGCCGGCCGGCTGAGCGATTACGAGGCGTTGCAGCGTTCGCGGCTGAACGTTCCGGCCAAACCGGGCATCGCGTTTTCGTTGATCGAGAAATTGCTTGCGTTGAACGTGGACAGCGAGCGACGCGTGGAAGTCGTGATTTTGTCGCGCAGCGATCCCATCAGCGGTTTGCGCGCGTTCAGCTCGTGCAAGGAACATGGCCTCACGATCGAGCGCGGCGTGTTCACGCGCGGCGAGTCGCCGTTTCGATACCTCGAGCCGTTTCGCGCGTCGTTGTTTTTATCGGCGAATTCGGTCGATGTGCGCGATGCCATCGCCGCCGGTTTTCCCGCCGCGACCGTCGTTCCGCGCGCGCCGCTGGCCGTGAGCCGGTATCCTGACGAAATCCGGATTGCCTTCGACGGCGATGCCGTGCTTTTCTCCGATGAGGCCGAGCAAGTGTTTCAGGCGCAGGGATTGCCCGCGTTTGTCGAGCACGAGGTCGGCAAGAAAGATCTGGCTTTGGCGAACGGTCCGTTGAAACCGTTGCTTGAAGCGCTTCACAAGCTGCAAAAACTCGGCCACGAGGCGACGCGGATGCGCATTCGCACGGCGCTTGTCACCGCGAGATCGGCGCCCGCGCACGAGCGCGCGATCCGAACGCTGATGGCCTGGAACATCGAAATCGACGAAGCGATGTTCCTCGGTGGGTTGAACAAAGGCCCGTTTTTGGCCAAGTTCGAACCCGACTTTTTCTTCGACGACCAAATTGGCCATATCGAATCGGCCCGCATCGTGACAGCGACCGGGCATGTTCCGAATGGCATAGCGAACGCCTCATGACGCCAGAACAATCTCCCCTTGGTAAGCCCGTCCAGTACCGCGAACAATATGATCCCGCGCTGCTTTTTCCCATCGATCGCGCTTCGGGCCGCGCGACCATCGGCCTCTCGGCGCAACTGCCGTTTTTCGGCACGGACATCTGGAATGGCTACGAGCTTTCGTGGCTGAATCGCAAGGGCAAGCCGCAGATCGCGGTGGCGACGTTCATCGTGCCGGCGGATTCGCCGAATATCGTGGAGTCGAAGTCGTTCAAGCTGTATCTGGGATCGTTTTCGCAGACGGCTTTTGATTCCATCGATGAAGTTCGTGCTGCGATTCGCAAGGACGTTTCGGCCGTGTGCGGCGCGAATGTTTCGGTTCAGCTTGTTTCGCCCTATGAGTTTGGCGTGAAGCTGAAGATGGAGGAGTTCGAGGGTTTGTCGCTGGACCGGCTCGATCTGGATGCGGATATTTATACGCCCGATCCTTCGTTATTAAGCGCGTCGTTCGGGGAGTCGCCGGTTGATGAAACCGTGTTCTCGAATCTGCTGAAATCAAATTGCCCGGTGACCGGGCAGCCGGATTGGGGCAGCGTGCAGATTCGTTATGTCGGTGCGCCTATCGATCACGCCGGCTTGCTTCGGTACATTATTTCCTACCGCGAACACACCGGATTTCACGAGTTATGCGTTGAGAATATCTTTGTGGACATCATGCGCGAATGCAAGCCGGAACGCCTCGCAGTTTACGCACGATACACCCGGCGCGGCGGACTTGATATCAATCCGTTCCGGACCAACTTCAATTTGCCGATGCCGGATAACGCGCGGCTGGCGCGTCAATAAGGCAAACGATTCAGCGCATTTCTTTTAATGCTAAGGCTTGCGCTGAATCACCTGCCGCGCCCCTATTGATAACTCATTGTGAAGGTCGCATTCGCATCAGCAGTCCCTCGTGTTATAGGACCTGTGCGCACATAGCGAGCAGTGAACGGAATAGTCAGTGTTCCGGACAGGCCCACCGTGCCTACATTGAACTGATTCAAATTATTTATGATAGCGGAGTCCGGACCGTAGCTGATTATCCCGCCGTTATACACAATCTGATAACCCACCCCTTTTGCACTCGACGCAGAATTGAGGGATAACGTATTGCTGACGTTGTTGGGATTGGCGGCATCGGTCATGGTCATCGCGACTGACACCGGGCTTGGACAGTCAATCGAGATATTGAAACCTGTGTCGCCGCTCGTTGATCCAATCGATGGCAAATCGCTCACATGACCGACCGGCATCTTTACGGAGATGGCCGACTGCTGCACCGAACACGCGGGCGCGCTAACTGCGGCGGTATTGTTCGATAACTGTAATACGTTTATTTCGGCCACATCCATGTCCCCCGTTGCAAGCTTGACCGGAAGGTTAAAGTTTCCTGGCAGTACTTGGCCGGTTTTAATCAATTGAACGCGGAACACACCCGTGTAGTAGTTGTAAAGCTGCGCAATATGAGAGCCCCATACGGCCTTTGGCGAGGTCATGACGGCAGTCGCGTTGTCCATGGTATGGCTGGTATCCATGCCGTTATACCAGCTAGCCTTTATGCCAATACCCGTAACCCCGGTTTCATAGACATTGGTCATTCCAGGAACAGCCTTCATGGCGACAACATATCCGGCGGTGTTGTCCCCGGCGGAGCCGCAATTAGCGCGAGCATTGGGCGTTGCAACCCATTGGCTATCAAAGAGAATCGTTCCCACCGCGCTGTCCCGAGGAATACTAAGGTTAAGAGGGAGCGCCACAGTCGCGATAGTTGCGGGAGTCATGCCATACACATTGCAGCCAGCAAACGTGGACGCGTTAAGGCAGAAGTAAAGCATCAGCGCGCACGCAATCTGCGGCGCTGAAGAACATCGCAGTACTCTTTCACCCATCCATTTAATGAACATATTAGACGCCGGCAGGGTTAGCTTTTGGCAAGTATCCTGCCTACGTCAATGTGGATCAAATACTTTTCCACCATCTCCTATAACGCTTTCGCTTTACGACACGAGCGCATGAAGCATTCAGATTTTCCAGCGCGTTCATGACAATTTTTAGTTATCTTCACCGCTCGCGTTTCAATGCTGCAATTGCAATCTGGAAACGTTGGCCGCAACCGCCTACGCTTCCAGTCGCAATATAACCACTAAGGTTTTTGAAGAAAAAATCACCACATGCCACGTTGCAATCAAGCGACGGCCTTCTTATAAGCCACACAATCCACTTCAACCTTGCAATCGATCACCATCGACGAAACCACGCAAGCGCGCGCCGGCGGATGCTCACCAAAATATTCCTTGAACACCTTGTTAAACGATGCGAAGTCGCGCGGGTCATCGAGCCATACGCCGCATCGCACGACATGCTCCGCGCCATATCCTGCTTCTTTCAAAATGGCGAATACGTTCTGAATCGCCTTGTGCGATTGCGCGACGATTCCGCCTTCGATCACTTCGCCGTTTTCCATCGGCGTCTGGCCTGAAACAAACAGCCAGCCATCCGCTTCAACAGCACGCGAGAACGGCATTACCGCGCCGCCCTGTCCTTTACCACCTTCCACGCCATATCGTTTCATTTCGAAGTTCCTTTAAGTTAAAAATGCCCCAGCGCGTCGAGTTTCGAAGCCTCGCCACGCGCCACAAAATGTCCCGCCCGTAATCCCGTCACGGCGCCATCCAGATACGACAACGCGCCGTTCACCCAGACTGCGTCGATACCATCGGCCGTCTGGCGCGGCTCGGCGAAGGTCGCGGTATCGCGGACTTTATCGGCGTCGAACAGAACGAGGTCCGCGTGAAATCCCACCTTCACGAGACCGCGCCCGGCCAGTCCAAACCGCCGCGCCGATAACCCCGTCATCTTGCGCACCGCCTCCTCCAGCGGCACGAGCGACGTGTCGCGCGCGTAGTGCCCGAGCACGCGCGGGAACGCACCCCACAAACGCGGATGCGGCAACGGATCGTTCGGCAAACCGTCCGAGCCGACCATGGTCGCCGGATGCGACAAAATCCGCCGCACGTCGTCTTCCGACATGTTGTGATATACCGCGCCGGCCGGCTGCAAGCGCTTGCCTGCCTCCTGCTGCGTGACCTGCCACTCGGCCGCGACCTCGGAAATCAGCTTGCCGGCCATCTCCGGATGAGGCGTGGACCACGTGATCGTGATGTCGATATCGCCGGTTACCTGCTTCACGTCCAGCGTCGATGAACTCCGGTTATACGGATAACAATCGCATCCCACGGGCTGGCCGGCGCGGACTTTATCGAGCGACTTCAAGACCTCCGTGCTGCGCCCCCAGTTCGATGGCCCCGCGCACTTCAAATGCGAGATCACAACCGGAATGCGCGCATGCTTTCCCACGCGATACGCCTCGTCCATCGCGTCGAGAATGGCGTCGAATTCCGTACGCATATGCGTGGTGTACAGCGCGCCGGCGTTGGCCAACGGTTCGGCCAGCGCCATCACTTCTTCGGGCGGTGCGCTGAACGCCGAGCCGTACGCGAGACCGCTGCTCAGCCCGAGCGCGCCATGCGCCAGCGCTTCTTCGAGTTGCGCGCGCATGCCCTCGATTTCATCCGGCGATGCCCCGCGATCCAGCCGGTCCATATGGTTGTTGCGCAGCGCCGTATGCCCGATCAACGCGCCCACGTTCACGGCCGGACGCGCGTCGTTGACGGCATCGATATACGCAGCGAACGTCGGATATTTGAAGTCGCCTTGGGCACCCAATAGATTCATCGGATCGGGCGGCGCGCCCTTCAATGTCACCGGCGACGCGCTGATGCCGCAATTGCCGACAATCACCGTCGTCACGCCTTGCGAGATTTTCGGCAGCATCTCCGGCGAGCGGATGACGTGGGTATCGTCGTGCGTATGGACATCGATAAAACCCGGCGCCAGCACGCGCCCATCCGCTTCGACCACGTTCTCAGCCGTCCATTGATCGAGCGCGCCGATCGCCACGATTGTCCCGTCCTTGATCGCCACGTCGCGCAGAACGGCGGGCGCGCCCGTTCCATCTATGAGCCTTGCGCCTTTGATCAGCGTGTCGGCGTGTGTTTGTGAATCCGTTGTCATTTCAGTCTCCTAGAGGCTCGCCGTATGGCTCGCCGTAGGGCTCGCCGTGCGGCCGGCGTTCACCGCTGCCGCCGCGATACGCGTCGAGCGCGTGTTTCATGCGCCGCAAAAGCTCGCGGCTGGTTTCGCCTTGCTTCACGGCAAGTTCGGTGACGAGCAGGTCGAGCGCCATCAACATCGCGTATCGGGATGTGGATGGTTTGTAGATAAAGTCGGTCTCGTTCGCGATGACCGGGATCAGCCAGTCGGCCAGTTGCGCGAGCGGCGAAACCGGCGCGGTCAGCGCGATCACGCGCGCGCCATATTCCCGGGCGATGCGGCAGCTTTCAACCATCTCGGGCGTCCTTCCCGTCACCGATAACGCCACGACCACGTGGTCCTTCGAAAGCGTTGCGGCGACCATCCGCTGCAGCAAACCATCCTGATACGACGCCACCGGACGCCCCAGCCGTACAAGGCGAAAGCGCATTTCGTCGGCGAGCGCGGTCGATCCGCCGCCCATGCCGAAGACGTAGATCATCTGGGCATCGGCAAGGGCATCGGCGGCTGCGGCGATGGGCGCTGCCTGCAACGCGCCGCGATTGTGGGCGAGCGTGGTGTGGATATCGTCGAAAATGCGGGAAGCGAGGGAATCGGGAAGCGCGTCTTCACTGCTGCGATCACCGCCGCCGCGTAAAAACCGTTGGCCGACCGCCGCCGCTTGCGCGAGACGCAGCTTCAGTTCGCGCACGTCCTCGCAGCCGACCGCCTTCGCAAAGCGCGTCACGGTCGCGATGCTGACCGCCGCTTTTTTCGCCAACGCGCCGATGCTCGCGCGCGACGCGCCGGTCAGATCGTCGAGAATGAGCGCGGCAACCTTGCGTTCCGCCGTGCGCAATTCGGGCGCACGCTCGGCAATCCGGGCGACGATATCGAAAGGTGGCGGTTCGGACGACACGTTCATTGCAAGCCTTTTGGCGCGGTTTACGAGCGTGATACTAAATAACAATTTATCAGGCATCGTACTTTCTGTACCATAACCGAGTCAATCTCGAATATGCAGGTTTCGGCTTAAAAGCCGAGCCTGAACATATCAAAACGAACGATGGAGTAGCAGCACATGAAAGTTACAAACTATCAGACCCCGACAATCGACCCGTTCGGCAAGGGCCTTGGCATGGTCCCGGGCGTCAGCGTCCACCTGGCGGACGCGGCGCGTCTCGACTGGAATCTCCTCGACGAAGACGTGAGCCTTCCCGCCGCCGTGCTGTACGCGGACCGCATGGAGCACAACCTGAAATGGATGCAGGCGTTCGTGGCCGAATACGGCGTGAAGCTCGCGCCGCACGGCAAGACGACGATGGCGCCGCAATTGTTCCGCCGCCAGCTCGATGCCGGCGCGTGGGGCATCACGCTCGCGACCGCGCATCAGGTTCGCGCGGCGTATCGCGGCGGGGTGCATCGCGTGCTGTTGGCAAATCAGCTCGTCGGCAAGCGCAACATGGGCATGATCGCGGAATTGCTCACCGATCCGAATTTCGAGTTTCATTGCCTCGTGGATTCGGCGGATAACGTCGATCAGCTCGGCACGTTTTTCAGCGATGTGAACAAGCAGATCAACGTGCTGCTGGAACTGGGCGTGGAAGGCGGCCGAACCGGCATTCGCGACGACGCGCAACGCGACGCGGTGCTTGCCGCCATCGCGCGCTGGCCGGATACGGTGAAGCTGACTGGCGTCGAGTTGTACGAAGGCGTGCTGCAGGATGAATCGAAGGTGCGCGCGTTTTTACAGCACGCCGTGGACGTGACGCGTTCGCTCGTCGCGCAGGGCAAGATCGAACGCAGGCCCGCCATTTTGTCAGGCGCGGGATCGGCCTGGTACGACGTCGTCGCCGATGAATTCGCGAAAGCGAACAGCGATGCCATTGAAGTAATCTTGCGTCCGGGCTGTTATTTGACGCACGACGTGGGCGTGTACAAGAAAGCGCAGAACGAGATTTTCGCGCGCAATCCTATCGCGAAAAAGATGGGCGAAGGCCTGAAGCCGGCGCTGCAATTGTGGGCTTACGTGCAGTCGATTCCCGAGCCGGATCGCGTGATCATCGGTTTAGGAAAACGCGATGCAGCCTTCGACGCCGGCATGCCCGAACCCGCGCGGCATTTCCGTCCCGGCACGCAAATGCCGCGCGACGTGACGCCGGGCGAAGGCTGGGAAATCTTCGGCATGATGGACCAGCACGCGTATTTGCGGATCAAGCCGGGCGACGACATCAAGGTCGGCGACATGATCGCGTTCGATATCTCCCACCCCTGCCTCACGTTCGACAAATGGCGTCAGATTCTGATCGTGGATGCGAAATATCGCGTGAAGGAAGTGGTCGAAACCGCGTTTTAAGCGTTGCCGCTGAGCGTTGCGTCGCTTTCTGAAGATGTCGATGCAACCTCGATGATGCGCTGCTCGAGCACGCGCAGCGCACCCGACAAGGCCGCGATGGCTTCGTCGGGAAGCGTGGAAAGCGTCTCGCGCAGAAATTCGTTGCGACGCGGCAAACCGGCGTTGACGACGGCGCGGCCTTCGTCGGTGAGAATCACGTTGGAGATGCGGTTGTCGCGTTGATCGACGCTGCGCGTTATCCATCCCAGCGCCTCTAGCGTTTTCAATTGCCGCGTGAGCGCGCCTGGATCGACGCGCAACCGCTCGACCAGCTTCTTCTGCGACAACTCGCCCGAGTGATCGTGCAACGCGATCAGGACGCGCCAGCGCGGCATCGGCTGGCCGACTTGCGACTCGAACGACTGCATGAACACACGATAAGTGCGTCCAAATTGCTGAATGACCGCGATGCGTTCCGTTTCGTCCATGCTGTTTGATTCCTGCTTCGCGTTAGTGCTGCGCGTCCGACACTGAATTCATTCGGCCATTACGGCCGGCTCCACCTTCGTGCCCTTCAGGCGGACCGGCGGCACGCGCCGCGATTGCCACACGGCGATCACGGCGACAACCGCCGCCACCGCAATGCCGATATGTATTGCAGCGACCAGGGATTCACGCGCCGATTCGAGCAACGCAACGCCGTTGTGACCCGCCGCGACGAGTTGCGACAAGAGCGTGGTCTGCGCGTCGTGGTTGATGAGAATCTGCGGATCGCTGAGATCGCCGAACCAATGGCCGGCGTTGTCTTTATCGAGGGAAAGCCGCACGCCGCTTGCGTACAGATGCGTGATCATCGTGCCGGTCAGCGCCGTGCCGACCATCCCGCCAATCATGCGCAAGGATTGCAGCAACGCCGTCGCGATACCCAGATGCTCGCGCCCCGCCGTCAACTGCGCGAACACGGTCAGATTCGGCATGACGAAACCCAGACCCATGCCGCCGAGCACCATGATCGCCATCAACAGCGGCCGCGGCATGGAACGCGTCGCGATCACCACGCCAAGGCATGAGATCGCGAGCAACGCGAAGCCGATATACAGCATCGCGTTCGGATTCTTCACGCGCGTGACGATCCGCCCATTCAGAATGCTGCCGATGGTAATAAACACCACCAGCGGCGTGATGATCAGCCCGGCGTCTTTCGGCGACATGCCGAACCCGCCCTGGAACAGCAGGGGCGCGTAGAACAGCAGCGAGAACATCGTGAAACCGCCCAGTATCGCCAGCGTGAACAGCGCGGACAGGCTCTTGTTGCGGAACATATCGACGGGAAGAATGGCGTAATCGCAGCGCCGTTCCCATTTCCAGAGCGCATATCCACACGCAACGCTCACCACGAGCAGCACCAGCGTTCCCGCTGAAACGCCGTGTTTGGGCAACATTTCGACGAACAATTGCAGCGAACCCAGCGCAATCGCGATCAGGCCCGCGCCTTGCCAGTCAAGTCGCATCTTGCCTTCGTGCTTGATGTGCCGAAGGTGCGGCAGGAAGCGCCAAACGAAGAACACCGAAATCAGTCCGACGGGCAAATTGACGTAGAAAACGGAGCGCCAGCCGTAATATTGGGTCAGGATTCCGCCTAGCGACGGCCCGACCGCGTTGGCTATACCGAACGCCGAGCTCATCATGACTTGCCATCGCAGGCGCACGACTGAATCGGGGAACAGATCGGCAATGCACGCGAACGCGGTCCCGACCAGCATGCCGCCGCCGATTCCCTGAAGGCCGCGCGCAAGCACGAGAAACAGCATGTTGTTGGCCATGCCGCAGAGCGCGGACGCGGCCGTGAAAACAACAATGGATGCAATCACGAACGGTTTCCGGCCGTAGTAATCGCCGAGCCGCCCGAAGATAGGCACGGTAATGACCGATGTCAGCAAATAGGAGGTCGCGACCCACGCGTAGAGATCAAAACCTTTGAGTTCTGCGACGATGGTCGGCAACGCCGTGCCGACCACGGTTTGATCGAGCGCGACCAGCATGGTCACGAAGCAGATTCCCAACATCGCCATCAGCGATTCGCGGAACGGAAGCACTTGTCCCGCGGAGTGATGCGCGGCAGTATGAACGGCCATTTTTTGATACCGCAATGATTGACTTGTCAACAGACTTGGAATCATAGCACGCGATATTGTTCTAAATCAAAGCCTGAATCCTTATTGGACCCTTTCGAAAAACATCATGGAACCGACGCCCATCTCCGCCTCGCCCCTTTCTCCGGAAGACCTGGCGACCTTGCGCCGCGCCAAGGAAGCGCTGGAAAGCCCGTCCCTGACGATGAAACTTGCGAGCGTGGTGGGCTCGCCCATCGAAAAATTGATGGCGCGCATGCCGAACATCGCGCAGGAAAAAATCGATGACGCCACGCAGGCCGCGCTCAAGAAATGCCTGCAACTGGCGCTGCGCACGCTGACCAAAAGTTCAGTCGATGGCGTTCTGTTGCCGCCCGAAAAGCCCCACAACCTGATGCACAAGCTCGCGGTCGCGACGACCGGCGCGGCCGGCGGCGCGTTCGGGATGTTCGCGTTGCCGGTGGAACTGCCGGTCACGACCACGCTGATGTTTCGCTCGATCTGCGACATTGCGCGCAGCGAAGGCGAAGACATTCATCTCATCGATACCCAATTGCAATGCATGATGGTCCTCGGCATGGGCGGCCCGAGTTCCAGCGACGATAACGCCGATATCGGTTATTTCATTGTGCGCGGGACGTTGGCGCAGTCGGTATCGAAGGCGACGAGCGAGATTGCAGCGAAGGGATTGAGCGGGCACGGCTCGACGGCGTTGCTCAAGTTCTTACAGACGGTGGCGTCGCGCTTTTCCGTACAGGTCAGCGAACAGGTCGCCGCGAAGTCGATCCCCGCGATCGGCGCCGTGCTTGGGGCGATGGTGAATACAGTGTTTATCGATCACTTCCAGCAGATGGCGCACGGGCATTTCACCGTGCGCCGGCTCGAGCGTCAGTATGGACAGCTTGCGGTGGAACGCGCGTTTCAGACCATCGACATTTCTAGTGGCCGTTGAAGCGCGACGCCGCGTACGAACTGAGCCGCGTGTTCCAACGCCTGGTTCGCTTCGGGCACGAACGGCGCCAGCATTTGCAACGCGTGCGGCATGTTCGGCAGGATCTCGAACTGCACGCTCACGCCCGCCGCGCGCGCCTTCTCGGCGACGCGCGTGGAATCGTCGAAGAGTACTTCCGTGTCGCCCGCTTGAATTAAGAGCGGCGGCAAGCCGTCGAAGCGCCCATATAACGGCGATACATAGGGATTACGAACGTCCGCATTTCCCGTATAAAGCTTGCCCGCCGGGGCAATTGCGCGGCCGTAGAACATCGGGTCGCGGCCATTGTTGGTCGTAACCGATGCACCCGTTGCCGCCAGGTCCGTCCATGGCGAAAACAGCACGGCGCCGGCCGGCAGCGGATCGCCGGCATCGCGCAATGCAAGCAGCGCGGCGAGCGCAAGACCGCCTCCGGCTGAATCGCCCGCAATCACGAGAGACTGCGGCGCGACACCATCCGCGATCAGCTTTCGATACGCAGCCAAAGCGTCATCGAACGCCGCCGGAAACGGATGTTCGGGCGCGAGCCGGTAATCAAGCGAAAAGATCCGCGCGCCGGAACGCCGCGCAAATGCGAACACGAGATTGCGATGCGTCGCAGGCGAACAAAAGTAATAACCGCCGCCGTGCAAATAAAGGATCGTGATATCCGATGGCGTTTCCGGCGAAAGCCATTCGCCGCGAAGGGGTGCGTCGCTAACGCTGTATCGCTCATCGAGATGCCAGCCGCGCGGCACTTTCGGCGACCACACGCGTTTCGATGTCATCGCGCGCGCCCGGGCCACATCGATACCCGGGGTTGCAGTTGCAGGGCGCATCTTGTTTCGCAGGACCCAACACATCAGCGCGCTTTGCCAGCTCATTACCCGTCCTCTTTATATAAGCGGTGTTAGTTTGCGGGCATCACTTGTCCGCGGATCTCGCCCGTAGGGTTCTTCTCGGTATGAACGTTGAAGTAGTACTTGCCGGCCATCAGATCGGTGGCTTGGTCTTCAGAGAGCGTAGCCTCGCCGTTGATCGGACTTGGCAACGCGTTTTTATCGATAGGAACCTGCACCTTCGCGTTCTGCCCCACCGGCGCGGGACCGTGGAAATGCGCCATGGTCGCCGGACCCGACAAGTCGGCGTACGTCACGTTCCACTGCAGCGTTTTGGTGCTTGTATCGAAGGTGGCTTTCAGCACGCCGTGCCCCTTGCTCACGCGCGGTGGCACTTCGCTCGATGGTTGCAGGTTGGCCTGCAACGCGACGCTATCGGCGAACGCCGAAACAGACACGACTGACAGCAACGCCAAAGCCAGATTTGCAAGGCGCCTACGATGCAATGAACTCGGTCTCGTGAACATTTTTGCTCTCTAGTGGCTAACCAACGAGTCGATGAGTGGTCTGTCTCATCGACCAGTCATAGTAGAGCATTTTTGATATGGGCTTCGATGCAGGCCTTTTAAGAAGAGTTCGAGCGGATATGCGAAAAGGCGCCCGAAGGCGCCTTTTCTTTACAGCATGAAACTTACAGCGTTAAAGCATTAGAAGCGGTGACGGATACCCGTCGAGATCACAACTTGGTTGCCATGCGCTGAAACGGCTTGGCCTGCAGTGAACACTTGCGCTTCTGCGCCGCTCTTGGCGAGCTGAACGATACCTTCAGCATAGATGTCCGTACGCTTCGACAACGAGTAGTCGGTCTGCAAACCGACTTGGTGGAAGCGTGCGCGATCATTATCGCCGCCCACACGGCTACCCTTCGCATCCGTGTAGGTGTAAGCTGCGCCGACTGCCAAAGCAGGCGTCAGTGCGTAACGAGCATTCAACTCGTAGTTGTTGTAACGATCGGTAGAACTAAGGCCTGAATCCTGGAAGCGGCTTTGCGTCCACACGCCACCGAGGACAACCGGGCCGATAGCGTAGTTCGCGCCAACGCCAAACGTGCGTTGCGTCTGGGCCGCAAGGTGACTTTCGGTAACAGCACCGAACCCAGTAGCGTTCGTGTTTTGCCCTTGCAGGTATGCTGCTGCAATCTTGAAAGGACCGTTGGCATATTGCAGGCCGGCGCTGTACGCGCGGTTGTTAGCAAATCCACCTGCCTGGTTCGAGAAGCCATACAGACCACCGAACGTCAGGCCACCGTAGTTCGCGCTCTGGTACTTGACCGCGTTGTTCGTGCGGACCGAGCCATTCAGGTTGTCGAGGTCACCCGGGTGTGCGAAGAACGTGCCGCCCCAGCTGCCAGTTGCCGACATCGGCCCGAGATAGTCGACCACGGAGTCATATTGGCGACCGAGCGTCACTGTGCCCATGTTTGCAGTGCTGATGCCGGCGTAAGCCTGACGACCAAATTGACCGCCATTTTGTTGCGTTTTGCCGTCGCCCATGCTGAAGCCGTTCTCCAACGTGAAGATCGCCTTCATGCCGCCGCCGAGATCTTCAACGCCACGCAGACCCCAACGGCTACCGTTGAGGTTGCCGCTCGACAGACGGAATGCAGCAGCGCTGCCCTTGTCCGAGCCAGGAGCAACTTCATTGTTCACGTACGTGAAGCCAGCATCGATAAGGCCGTACAGCGTAACGCTGCTTTGCGCGTTAGCGGCGGTCGCAAAAGAAGCGGCTACGGCCGCAACGATCAGAGTCTTTTTCATGGTTGATCCTTTTAATGAGTCTGACGACTCGACTAGTTGCATAACGCGACGCCCACTTGCTTGACTTCAAGGCGACTCGTCTCCGGTCTTTCCCGGACACCGCGATTCGGCTGAACAAAGTTTAGGGCGCAGGCTTTTAAGCAAACCATCGAAGCAGACACAAAAGGCTTTTTGAATAAGTCGAAAAGTCGGGTTTCAATCGGCGCAAACGCTTGCCGCATCAGGCATTTCCGTTATCTTGAATTAACCTCTGGATACCTAATTAGTTGAACGCGTTGCACAGTTGCGACAGTAGCAACCGCACGACACAACGGCCCTTTCCGTCGCTTTCGTCTTATTCCTATTTCTCCGATAACGCCACGCGATTAGCATCGCGCACGCGAGTAGGGGTCTCTGCAAGACCCTCTACGCATCCCTACTCCCGCCCCGAAAACGTCACCATGGGGCGACTCTGTGAGCGTCGGTAGTCAATGAATCATCTGCAAGCCATGCGCGTTTTTGTGAAGGTCGCCGAAACCGGATCGTTCGGCCGGGCTGCGGCCGCGCTCGATTTATCGAATGCGGTGATCACGCGATATGTCGCGTTGCTCGAGGCGCATCTCAACACGCGGCTTCTGAACCGCACCACGCGCAGCGTATCTCTCACCGAAGCAGGCGCGTCTTACGCCGAAGGCTGCCGCGCGGTCATTGAACAGGTGGAGACGATTGAATCGACGGTATCGCAAACATCGTTTGATCCCTCAGGCGTGTTGAAGCTCGTGGCGTCGGCGTCGTTTTCGTTATTCGGGCTCACGCCATTGCTCTGCGAATATCGCGATGCATTTCCCAACGTGAAACTACGGCTCACGCTGTTGCATAGGCCCGTGGATCTCGTGGATGAAGGCTTCGATGTAGGGATCGTCGTGCCGCGCATGGTCAACAGCGGCACGCTGATCAACCGGCCGCTGTTCAAGGTCACGCCCGTGATCGTGGCGGCGCCCGACTACCTCGCAAAACACGGTGTGCCGTTGCGTCCCTCCGACCTCACGGCGCACGCGTTTTTATCGCCATCGGCGGATATACATGGCGCCACGTGGTCGTTCACGAACGCGGCGGGTGAGAACGAAGATATCGTCATCGACCCGGATTACACAGTCAACAACTCACAAATGCTGCGGCAGGCCGCACTGTCCGGAATGGGTATCACCGCGCTGCCGGAAAGTCATGTCGCCGAGGATCTCGAGAACGGCGCGTTGCTGCGCCTGTTGACCGACTACACGGTCAATAACGCCGACAAGGAAGTGTCGCTGGTTTATCCCGGACGCCGGCATGTGTCGGCGAAAACACGTTCGTTCGTGGACTTCGCGATCGCGCATTTCAGGAAAGATACGGCTGTCGGCGCGTTGTTCTGAGCGCGCCGGATCAACCTGAACGCCTTCATGCCATTGCCGCGCACTGCCCTTCTATGATTTCCAGCAACACTTCGCAGCGCGCGATCAGTAACTTGCCGTCCTCGTTTCTACGCGCGGCGGGTTTATCCAGAAGATCGCGCCGGAATGCATCGAGCGCCATCTGCAACGGACGATACTGCAACACGCTCGCCGCCCCGATCACGCGGTGATGCCACTCGCGCAATTGTGCGACGGAACCGCCGGTATCGAGCAGCGACCTGAGCGTATGAAGGTCATCGCGAAAGGAAGAGACGAACGCATCGAGCAAGGCCTTCACCGTCGTCTCGCTGCCCCAGAGCTGCGTCATGTAGTCGAGATCGAGTTCATCGCTTTCATCCGCCTCATCCGGATCTGAGCGATGGTCCGCAACGTCAAGTGGCTCTGGTCCGGGCAACGTGTTCTCCATCACGCGCCATCGGTTCAGATGCTCGCGTAACGTGGCAAGACGAGTCGGCTTGACGAAGCAATCGTCCATACCGGCATCGCGGCACATGGAAAGCTCCTCGGGCGCTGTGCTCGCGGTGATACCCAATATGGGCAATCTCTTCGATAACCCCAATTCACTCGCCCTGACACGCCGCGCCAGCTCGTATCCGGTCATGTTCGGCATATGGCAGTCGGTGATGAGAAAACCGTAGTGCCCGTGCTTCAGCGCCGCGAGCGCTTCCACACCATCGGGCACGATATCGCAAGCGAATCCGAGCAAGGAAAGCTGATGACGGATCAACTCCTGATTCACCGGATGATCTTCCGCGACGAGCACGAGCTTTCCTGTGCGAATGGCGCGCTCGCGATCGGGCGCTTCCATGCTTGTCTCGATGCCCCGTGTCGCGCGCGATGCAATCTGCGGCAAGCCGGTCAACGCGGCCACGCACGCAGCGCCGAGGCCGCGCCATGAAATTGGATTGACGCTCACGCGAATATCGTCTTCGAGGATTCGATACCCCGTCGGCTTCGGCTTTTCCGTGACGTGAATCACGCGTGTTTTTAATGGCAGCGCTTCTTCGTGGGTATCGCTGAGGAACACCAGATCGGTGCCATTGAACGTTTGGGGATCGCGCAACGCGGCGTCATCGCGAGAACGAATGGTGAGGTCGAGGCCAAGTGCGTGCCCGTAGTCGACAAGCGCACGGGCGACGCGAAGATCATCGATGGCGATGATGCCGCGCTTGCCACGCAATCCGTCGATCTGATAGGTCGTCGTTTCAACCGGCATGGCGAGCCGCACGGTCATTTTCGTGCCGACGCCCAATGCGCTTTTCAGCTCGAGCGTTCCGCCCATCAGCTCGACGAGCTTGTGACAGATGGTGAGGCCGAGACCCGTGCCGCCGAAGCGGCGCGTGGTGGACGATTCAGCTTGAACGAACGGCTCGAAAAGGCTTGCTTGAGCATCGGCGGCAATGCCTATGCCCGTGTCTTCCACGCTCAACTCGATCGTCTGCGCGCCGCGCACGCTTTCGACCATGTTCACCGACAGCATGACCTCGCCTTTCATGGTGAACTTGATGGCGTTGCTCAGCAGGTTGAACAGCACCTGGCGCAAGCGCACGCTGTCGCCGCGCACGCTAGCAGCAACGTCGGGCGATACCGCCACGCGCACGCGCAAGCCTTTTTCATGCGCGCGTCCGGCAAGCAGGCCGACGGCGTTATCGACGAGTTCGCGCAAGTCGATAGGCATCGACTCGATGTTCAGCCGCCCGGCCTCGATCTTCGAATAGTCGAGCAGATCGTCCAGGATCTGCAGCAATGCGCTTGCCGAATCCTGGATCATGCCGAGCATCTGCGATTGATCCGGATTGAGCGGCGTGGTTTCGAAGACTTCGACAAGCCCGAGCACGCCGTTCATCGGCGTACGGATTTCGTGGCTCATCATCGCGAGGAAATCGTCCTTCGCGCGCGACGCCGCTTCGGCCGTATCGCGCGCCGCCGCGAGTTCGTCGGCACGGGCGCGCTCGATGCTTGCGTCGACCCAATAGCCGTTCCAGACCACGGCGCCGTCCGCCTCGCGACTCGCGACGAGATCGGCGCGAATCCAGCGGCGTCCTTCGTCGACGATCGATCGAAACTCCGTGTGGACCGGCTCGAGCGTCACCGCGGAACGCTCGATTGCATCGCGCACACTGCGCTTGTCCTCGGCGTGAATCGCCGACAAGCCCGCGACCTCGTCGCGGCTCAGCGTCGCGAGATCCAGGCCGAATAAATGCCGCGTATCGCCGCCAACGTACGGGAAGCTGTAGGTGCCGTCCGGCGCGCGCCGCAACTGGAACACGACGGCCGGCAACGAGCGCGTGACGTCGTGCAGGCGGCGCTCGTTTTCGCGCGCGCGCATTTCGGCGTCGCGGATATCGGTGATGTCGATCATCGTGCCGACAGCGCCCGCCATCTCGCCGTCTGCCGCCTTGAACGCGCCGGTCCAGAAAAGCCCATGACGCGGCTCACCCGCGCGATCCCGGAAAGCGATCTCGACTTGCTCGCGCTGCCCGTTCGCGATGCTCTGACCAACGAGGTCGTGCAGACGCTTGCTGTTTTCGGAGCCCCACGACTGCGTTTCGATCGTCGTGCGGCCGACCACGTCCTCGCGCCGGATTCCAAGCGTCTTTTCAAATGCCCGGTTCACCGCGATGTAACGATTCTCCAGGTCCTTCGCGATCAGCGGATAGGGCACGACTTCCATCATGGTCTGCTGGAAGCTGAGTTGCGTCGCGAGACGTTGTTCCGTCTTGACGCGCCGCGCCATCTCGCGCTGAAGCAAAACGAACGCGCGCAACGTAACGCCGAGAATCACGCCGATGGCAATGAGCACCGGCAGCAAACGCACTGCGCTGACGCTCCATCCGCTCGATGGCGGATCGAATGCGGCCTGACGCGCGAGGAGAATCTTCTCCTTGTCGGCGACAGGCATGGCGCGCAACGCCCGATCGATAATCGGCACGAGCCGGCGGTACTCGGGGCGCAGCGCGAAACCCATTTGCTCGAACTCGCCCGCGGGTCCAATGATCTTCAGTTGATCTTCGTATCGCGCGGCCAGCGCAATATCGACGGCGGCGAAGTCGCCGACAAATATGTCCGCCTCGCCGCGCGCGACCCGGTCGAGCGCCGCGGTCAGATTCGGCGCAACGCTGAACGCCGCGCTCGGAGCGAGGTTGCCAAGCCGCCCGCTCGCGGCAAGGCGTGCGGTCACGACCACGCGCCGCGCCGGCGCTTCCCCGAGATTGTCCGCTGGCGCCTCGTTCAGGCGCCCGACCATCACAAGCGGATAGCTTTCGACCGGCTCGGTCGCGATCCCGCCGGCCAGACGCGGCGTACCGCGTCGGGTTGTGGCGAGCACGTCGATCTGCCCGTTCGCGAACGCGCTCGATACCGCCGCCCAATCCGGATACACGCGCTGGTCGAAATCGATATCGAGCGCCTTCGACAAATACGCCGTGTAAGCCAGCGCAATCCCGCCTGTCTGGCCATCGGAACCGGCATAAGTAAACGGCGCCCAGCTGGTATCGATACCCAGCGCGAGCGGAGGCAACGAGCGCAGGTACGCGCGTTCGTCGGCGCTCAGGTCGAATGCCGGGGTTTGCTCATTGTTACTTGCCCATCGCGTCCGGATTGCCTCGATAGGCGCCGGACCCTGCTCGATCAGCCGCTGGTTCACGTCGTCGCGCGACGCGGTGCGGGCGTGCGGCATGGCGAAATGCGCTTCGCTTGGATTCGTTTCCGCGGACACGCCCGATCCCGCCATCACGAGCACGAGCACGAACAGCGCCATCAGGCGGACGAAGCGGGAAATATGCGAAGTTGACATGGCGTGCAGAACTGTTCGATGCGCGCTGGTCATAGCGGCTGTTTGCCGAGCGCGCCGCTGACACGGCCCGTGTGTCGTATCGGGCGGGTATCGACGGAAGCGTTGCGCTGGAGCATGGGAAAAAAGAAGCCCGCGAGCACGCCGCCAGCAAGCGGCGCGGCCCAGAAAAGCCATAACTGATCCAGTGCCCAGCTTCCCATGACGAGTGCCGGACCCGTGGAACGGGTTGGATTGATGGACGCGTTGGTAACCGGAATGGCGAGCAATGAACACAATGTCAACGACAACCCGATCAGCGCCGGGCCGCCAATTCGCATGCGTTTGCCAGCGGTCACGACGAGATTGACCCACACGAACACGAACGTCATCAGCACTTCCACGATCAACGCCGCGTGCAATTCGTAACGTCCGGGTGAATGCGCGCCGTAGCCGTTCGCGCCCAGCGCAACGAGGCCCGGCGACGCGCCCGGCCGCCCACTGGCCACAACATATAGAAGCCATGCGCCCACAATCGCGCCACAAACCTGCGCTGCGATTGCTGGTATGAGCTCGCGTATGGGAAATCGATTGGCGATGGCGAATCCGACCGTCACGGCCGGATTGAAGTGGGCGTAAGAAATGGGGCGCAGCACGTAGACGAGCGTGGTTGCGGCAAGCCCGAAGGCCACCGCCTGGCAGATGAGCCCAAGGTCCGCGCGGAAGTACCCGCTCGCCAGCGCCGTGCAGCCGCAACCGAAAAAGACGAGCGAAAAAGTTCCGACGCACTCGCCTAACATTTTCTTGAACATATCGTCTTCCATCCCAGGTTGAGCGTCGTCACCCGAGGCGTCACCGCAAGGCAATCGTCGCGGAACCGCAAACATCGGGGGGAGTAAAACGATCAAGTCTGGGCGCAAAGACCCATCCCATTAATCAGAGCATTCCTAAACGTTTCTGACTAATATGGAGGCATGTTTCTATCGCGATGCAGGAAGATGCCGCGAAAAGGACGTCAGGCGAGCCCGATCTGCCTGAGATAGTTCAACAATTGCGTTTCATTTTCGAGACCGAGTTTTCGCATGGCGTTGCGCCTTTGCGTACCGATGGTCTTGACGCTTCTTCCAAGATGTTCGGAGATGCCATTGAGCGACTTGCCACTCGCATACAACTGAAACACCTCCCATTCACGCGCACTCAGTACGCCGGCCTGGCTGGGGATATCGTTGAAATGGGATTTCAGCAGTGCTTGCGCGTGTGTCGACACGAAACACCCGCCGCCGATGACGGCAACCACCGCCTCGCTCAGGGAATCCATGCAATCGCGCTTGTCCACAATTCCATCAACCCCAAGCTCGAGCAGACCGGCGAGCATTTGCGCTTGCGCAATCATGGTGACGACGATCAGGCGGGGCCGCTCGGGTTGCCTTAGAAAACGCCGCAGGAAGGCGATGGCATTGCTCTCGCCGCTAATACCCGGCATGCCAATATCCGAGATCACAATATCGCAAGGGAAGCGGTCGATCCGGTCGGCGAGCGATTCGGTATCGATGGCCGTTGCCACCACCTCGACCCGCGGATCACGGCGAAGCCAGTTGCCGATACCCTCTCTGACGGCCGCGTGGTCGTCGGCCAGGATGATCCGGACGTTCGAATCCGCTAGTATTTCTTCCACGCTTCGTGCTAGGTCCCGAGCCGTTGTACCTGGACCAGACCACTGTCAAACGCGAAACGATAAAGCTCTGCGTCCGTGTGCAATTCAAGCTTGCGCATGGCGGCGCATTTTTGCGCGCTGATCGTCTTGACGCTACGCCCGAGTTCGCGCGCGATTTCCGTCACATTTCCGCCGCGCGCGTAGCGTGCGATGACGTCGAGTTCGCGACGCGTGAGCTTCTGGCGGATCAGGTCCACGCGATGCGACGAGGTCGCATCGGCGAGAAGCGCACGCACTGACGGGCCGAGATAATCCTCATTCGCCAGCACCGTGACGATTGCCACGTAGATCAACTCAAGGCGATCCTGCTTGCTCACCACAGCGTTCGCGCCTGCGTCGAGCGCCCGGGCGATGAGATCGGCGTCCGTTGTCATCGATAAAACGACAATCGCCGCCTTCGGATGATTCTTGACAATGAACTTGATCAAATCGATGCCATCACCGTGCGTACCGCCCGGCATGTAAAAATCCATGATGACGACGTCGCATTCCTCTTTCTCCAGCGCGGCGATCAGCCCCGTAGAATCCTGCGCGCGGCACACGATCTCGATGTTCTGCACATTGGCAATCAAACGCTCGATGGCCAGAACGACTAATGGATGATCATCGGCGACCGCCAACCTGATTCGTTGAGTGAACGCAATCATTTCCTAACCTCTTTAAACCCGATATCCGCCCGGGTGATGCGTCCGCTCAAGGCGGGTTGCACTTTGCCTGTGTTCGCATGGCCCGGTGCAGGATCGTTGATCTGTGTCGCCATCGACATAAGATGCTTCTGAAAGCATTTCAAGTTAAGAAATCTCATTACGTGAGGCCGTATGCGCGCGCGAACGCGAACAGTCCCGGATCGTTCTGGACTCCGAGCTTGCTCATGGCGTCGCGTTTTTGCCGGCTGATGGTGCGCACATCGCGCTCCATGAAGCGCGCGATCTCGGTGATCGAGAGGCCGCTTGCAAACATACGTACTACTTCGATTTCGCGAGGCGACAGGCGCGGACCTTCGCCGAGCAGATCGTTTTCCGCACCGGCGACAGCGAGCGCGTCGACAACCGATGAGCTTAGATACCGGCGCCCGACGCCCGCAAACTTGACGGCCGCCGCGAGCTGATCCATGGATTCGACCTTGTTGAGCAGGCCCATTGCGCCTGCGCTCAGGATCGATCGCAGGATCGCAACATTGCTCATGCTGGTCAGCACGACGATACGAATCTCCGGCCAGTCCCGCCGCACCCGCTTGATCAGACGCAGCCCGTCCTCCGCCTGCAAACCCAGTTCGGGCATGGCGAAGTCCGTAACGAGCACGTCGCAAGGCGTGCTACCCAGTAATCGCAGCAACGCGGCCGCGCTTGCGGCTTCGCCTACGACTTCCAGATTTTCATCCGTGCTGAAGGTGGCTCGAATGCCAAGCAAAACGAACGGATGGTCGTCTGCCAGAACGATTCTCAGTTTCAATCCGGCCTCTCATTTTTTTGTTTGCACGTCGGGTTAGTTCAGGGCCGATCCGGCAACGATTAGTTTGGCAACACGCCGTTACGGATAAGAACACGGGCACCAAGCCCCTCAATATAGGAACACTCTCAATGTCCCTTTCACAAAGCGAGGCGCTTTCTAAGATTTGACTTATTTCCAAGCTCGGCGCGCTCGCCTGCGCGCTTTGCCGGGTTGGGCGGCACTCGGTTTTGCTGCGATTCAACGATATTCAGAGTAGTTTTCAACCGACTGACGCCTCAATACGAATTGTCCTATTCGCGCGCGTTTAGAAACATTCCACTACTTTGATTCGATTGAAGAAATAGTCGATCGACACACGATGCGTGGAAATCTGTTTCAAGGGTAAAGGCGATGGAAAGGCGGCTAGGGACTTGAACAGCGATGCGAATAGGCCCAAAACGTCCCCAACCGCATTTGCGGAGGTTCGGGCCAAGCCGGAGGTATTTCTGGTTTTATCGGAAAAAGCGAACAAGGCTTTCATAAAAGACACGCGCAAACGATTGCGCTTGCGCAAACTAGTCGTGGCTAAATCGCAACGCCAAGCCCGGCCTCTAACCAGAGCAAAATTTGCCGGCAACAAAAAAGACCCGGAGTTTTCCGCTCATCAGTCAGTGAGCAGGAAACTCCGGGTCCATCACGTACGATCCAAGAACTGGATTTTGCCGTTTAAAACGGAATGTCGTCGTCCATTTCGTCGAAACCGCCGCCAGCCGGCGCGCTCGGACGGCTTGCACCACCACCGCTTCCGCCCGCCGCCGGACGTCCGCCCGATGCGCCGCCACGGCTCGCTCCGCCGCCGCTGCGCTCAGCGGGCGCACGGCTGCTGTAGCCGCCTTCATCGCCGCCGCCACCGCCGCCCGCGCCGCCACGTCCGCCCAGCATCTGCATCTGTTCCGCGACGATTTCGGTCGCGTACTTTTCCACGCCCGCCTGATCGGTGTACTTACGCGTGCGAATACGGCCTTCGACGTAGATGGACGAGCCCTTCTTCAGGTACTCATTGACGATCTCGGCCAGCCGGCCGAAAAACGTCACGCGATGCCATTCCGTCATTTCCTTCATGTCGCCGGATGCCTTGTCCTTGAAGCGATCGGTCGTCGCAAGACGGACGTTGGCCACGGCGTCGCCGCTTGGCAGATACCGGGTTTCCGGATCAGCGCCCAGATTTCCCACCAGAATGACCTTGTTGACGGATGCCATGATTTCTCCTGTTGATTCAATTCAGTTCAATACGATTCAATTCGATGCCACGCGGGCCCAATTCAACTACGCCGTGCGCCGGATCTTTTGCGGCGGCGGCTTCATGTTCGTTGCGACGATCAGCCAGGCCAGCACCAGCCCCGAACACGCGAAAAATACGGCGCTCTGGCCGTCCACCTTCAGCAGCCATCCGCCAATCACTCCGCCGATTGCCAGGCCGATCGACTGCGTCGTGTTGTAGACGCCTGCCGCCGCGCCCTTTCTCGTCCCGGGCGCGAGCTTGGAGACCAGCGACGGTTGCGACGCCTCCAGCACATTGAAGCCCAGGAAGTAGATAAACAAGATCGCGGCCACTGACCACAGAGTATGCGGAGCGGCGCCGAGTAACAACTGGCCAATCAGGATAAGCAAAATGGCGCCGAGCATCACGGCCTTCATCTTGCCGCGTTTTTCAGCAGCAATAATTGCCGGCACCATCAGGACGAACGCGAGGCCCATGACGGGCAAATACACTTTCCAGTGCGCCGCGACGGGCAAACCGCCTGCTTCAAGAATGCGCGGAACGACCAGAAACAGTGCCGTCTGCGTGGCGTGCAGGACTAGCACGCCGAAGTTCAGGCGTAGCAATTCGACGTTGTGGAGCACTTCGGCGAAAGGCGCCTTTACGTGCACGGGCGGCCGGGGCGCGTCGGGGACCACCCAGATGACCACGCCGACGGCGAGTATCGATAAAAAGCCGATCAGCGTGAACAGTCCGCTCATGCCGACCCACTGGAACACGATCGGCGCACCGACGATCGCCACGGCGAACGAAACGCCGATGCTCGCGCCGACCATCGCCATGGCCTTCGTGCGGTTTTCCTCAGTCGTCAGGTCCGCGATAAACGCAATCACCGCCGACGAAACCGCGCCCATGCCCTGAATCACGCGCCCGACAATGATCCACGTCATGGAATGCCCGGCCGCCGCGATAAAGCTGCCGATCGCAAAGACGATCAGCCCGAACGCGATGACCGGCTTGCGCCCGAGCTTGTCCGAGACCCAGCCGTAGAAGATATAAAGCAGCGATTGCGTGACGCCGTAAGCGCCGAGCGCAATGCCGACGAGCAGCACGTTGTCGCCGCCGGGTATCGTTTTCGCGTAGATGGAAAACACCGGCATGATCATGAAGAGACCGAGCATGCGCAGCGCGAAGATCGCGGCAAGCGACATGGTCGCACGCAACTCGGGCGCGCTCAGACGTGTGGACGTAACAGACGGATTGGACATCGGACGAGGTAATGTGGAAACGCGTCAGGCGGAGTGCGCGATACGCGCAAACCGGGCGGTCGCCTTGTGGTTGCCCGGAACGGCACTATATGAGACAGACGGCCGGGGCGGAAATTTGTACTTTGGAACGTGCTTCGGAACCACGCTCCGGCCCCACGTGAACGTCATGAAAACCCCGCCGCACGCTTGATTGACGCCGATGAGCGCGGGCAACGCGCCCTCGAAAAGTCGTTATAGTAGCAGGTTTAGCCCCCTTACTTTCCGCCCGGATTCATGGAAGAAATACGTATTCGTGGGGCTCGCACCCACAATCTCAAAAACATCAGTCTCGACTTGCCGCGTCACAAGCTGATCGTGATTACGGGCTTGTCGGGTTCGGGGAAATCGTCGCTCGCCTTCGACACGCTCTACGCGGAAGGTCAGCGCCGTTACGTCGAAAGCCTGTCCGCCTACGCACGCCAGTTCCTGCAGCTGATGGAAAAACCGGATGTCGACCTGATCGAAGGGTTGTCGCCGGCAATTTCGATCGAACAGAAGGCGACTTCGCATAATCCGCGCTCGACGGTCGGCACCGTCACCGAGATTCACGACTATCTCCGGCTGCTGTTCGCCCGCGTCGGTACGCCGCATTGTCCGGATCATCACATTCCGCTCGAAGCGCAAAGCGTGTCGCAAATGGTCGATGCCGCGCTCGCCATGCCCGAGGAAACCAAGCTGATGATCCTCGCGCCCGTGGTCGCGGATCGCAAGGGCGAGCACACGGAATTGTTCGAAGCCATGCAGGCACAGGGTTTCATCCGCTTTCGGGTGCGTTCGGGCGGCGGCACGGCCAATGAAGGCGTCGCGAAGATCTATGAGATCGAGTCGCTGCCGAAGCTCAAGAAGAACGACAAACATACGATCGATGTCGTCATCGACCGGTTGAAGGTCCGGCCCGACATGAAGCAGCGGCTGGCGGAATCGTTCGAAACCGCGCTGCGTCTCGCCGACGGCCGCGCGATCGCGCTCGAAATGGATTCGGAGCGCGAGCACTTATATAGCTCGAAGTTCGCTTGCCCGATCTGCTCGTACTCGCTGCAGGAACTCGAGCCGCGCCTGTTCTCGTTCAACAATCCCATGGGCGCGTGCCCGGAATGCGATGGCCTAGGTCAGATCACCTTCTTCGATCCGAAGCGCGTGGTCGCGCACCCGTCGCTGTCGCTCGCGGCCGGCGCGGTAAAAGGCTGGGACCGGCGCAACCAGTTTTACTTCCAGATGCTGCAAAGCCTGGCGTCGTTCTTCGAATTCGATCTCGATGCCGCTTTCGAAGACTTGCCGGAAAAAGTCCGCAAGATCCTGCTGTTCGGTTCGGGCAAACAGGTGATTCCGTTCTCGTACATCAACGAGCGTGGCCGCACGACGGTTCGTGAGCACGCGTTCGAAGGGATCATTCCCAGCCTGGAACGCCGCTACAAGGAAACGGATTCCGCGGCGGTGCGCGAGGAATTATCGAAATATCAGAACAACCAGGCATGTCCGGCTTGCGAAGGTACGCGGTTGCGCACGGAAGCGCGCAACGTGAAGCTGGGCACGGGCGAACATGCGCGCGCTATTTACGAAGTGAGCGGCTGGCCGCTGCGAGACACGCTCGGTTACTTTCAGACGTTGCGGCTCGAAGGCTCGAAGGCCGAGATTGCGGATCGGGTCATCAAGGAAATCGTCGCGCGGCTTACCTTTCTGAATAACGTCGGGCTGGATTATTTGTCGCTGGAACGCAGCGCCGAGACGCTCTCGGGCGGCGAAGCACAGCGCATCCGGCTGGCATCGCAGATTGGTTCGGGACTGACCGGCGTGATGTACGTGCTGGACGAACCGTCCATTGGCTTGCATCAGCGGGATAACGACCGGCTCATTGATACCCTCAAGCATCTGCGCGACATCGGCAATTCGGTGATCGTGGTCGAGCATGACGAAGACATGATTCGCATGGCCGATTACGTGGTCGACATGGGCCCGGGCGCGGGCGTGCATGGCGGTGAGATTGTGTCGCAGGGCACGGCGAAGCATGTCCAGAACGATCCGAATTCGATGACCGGACAGTATCTGTCGGGCAAACGCAGCATCAGCTATTCGACCGATCGCATCGCGCCGGATGAACGGCGGCTGCGGATCATCGAGGCTTACGGCAACAACTTGAAGAACGTCTCGCTCGACTTGCCGGTTGGTTTGCTGACGTGCGTGACGGGCGTCTCAGGATCGGGCAAGTCCACGCTCATCAACGACACGCTGTATCACGCCGTTTCGCAGCATTTGTACGGATCGGCGACCGAGCCGGCGCCTTACGAGGCTATCGAAGGGCTCGAACATTTCGACAAGGTCATCAACGTCGATCAATCGCCTATCGGCCGCACGCCAAGGTCGAACCCGGCAACCTACACCGGCCTTTTCACGCCGATCCGCGAGTTGTTCGCGGGCGTGCCGGCATCGAAGGAACGGGGTTACGATCCAGGCCGGTTCTCGTTCAACGTGAAGGGTGGCCGTTGCGAGGCGTGCCAGGGCGACGGCGTGCTGAAAGTGGAAATGCACTTTTTGCCCGACGTGTACGTGCCCTGCGACGTCTGCCACGGCAAGCGCTATAACCGCGAGACGCTCGAAGTCCAGTACAAGGGCAAGAACATCCACGAGGTGCTCGACCTGACCGTGGAAGCGGCGCACGAGTTTTTCAAGCCGGTGCCGATCGTGGCGCGCAAGCTGAAAACCTTGCTCGATGTGGGCCTGGGCTATATTCGCCTCGGCCAGTCGGCGACCACGCTTTCGGGCGGCGAAGCGCAGCGCGTGAAGCTTTCGCTGGAACTGAGCAAGCGTGACACGGGTCGGACTCTCTATATTCTTGACGAACCGACCACCGGATTGCATTTCCACGATATCGCCCTGCTGCTCGAAGTGATTCACCGGCTGCGCGATCAGGGTAATACTGTTGTAATCATCGAGCATAATCTGGATGTAATCAAAACCGCCGACTGGGTGATCGACCTGGGTCCGGAAGGCGGCGCCGGCGGCGGCCAGATCATCGCGCAGGGGACGCCGGAGCAGGTAGCCAAATCGAAGGCCAGCTTTACCGGCCGGTATCTCGCGCCTTTGCTGCAGCGGCCGAGATCGGCGGCATGACGAACACGCACCATCCGCAACCATGAGCCGGCCCGTTTTCAGGCCGTAGCACTCTATAACCCGTTCGCGGCAGGAGACCGAAGGATTCATGGCTAAGCGCAACGAAGCGGCCGAAAACAGGCCCGCAGTCCGGCCCGTGAGGCTGACGAGCGATATGAGCATGCCCAAGCTGTCGGCGGTGGAGATCGGCAGCTATCTGGCCGCGTTCGCCGGCATGTTCGCCGTGCTCCGTCTGGAGCTGCTCGGCGCGCTGCTGGCCGGCATGCTCGTATTCCAGCTCGTGCACACCATTGCGCCCGTTATCGAGAAAACCATGACGAGCGGGCGCGCCCGCTGGGTCGCGGTCGTGATCCTGGCGATAGTGATCGTGGGCGGGCTGGCTGGTGCGACGGTTGCAACCATCGATCATTTTCAACGCGATGTCCCGAGCGTCCAGAAGCTCCTCGATCAACTCATGATGATCACGTCGCACGCGCGCCTGCAGGTGCCGAACTGGATCGCGAACTATCTTCCCGTTGATTCGGAGCAGATGAAGGACAAGGCGACCGACCTGATGCAGAAGCACGCGGCCATGCTGCAGCAAGGCGGAAAAGACGCCGCGCGCGGATTCGGACATGTGCTGATCGGGATGATCATCGGCGCGATCATCGCGGTGGGCGTGCCGCGCACGACGCATCGGCTGCCGCTTTCCACTGCGCTGGTCACGCGCGTGACGCGGTTCTCAGAGGCGTTTCGCCGTATCGTTTTCGCGCAGGTGAAGATTTCCGCCATCAATGCCGCGTTCACCGCGTTGTATTTGCTGGTTGCGCTGCCGGTGTTTCACGAACGGCTGCCGTTATCGAAGACGCTGGTGATGGTGACGTTTATTGTCGGATTGCTGCCGGTGATCGGGAATCTGGTTTCCAACGCGCTGATCGTCGCGATTTCATTGTCCGTGTCTTTTGGAACGGCGGTGGCGTCGCTGGTGTTTTTGATCGTGATTCACAAGCTCGAATACTTCCTGAATGCACGGATCATCGGCGGGCAGATTGAAGCGCGCGCGTGGGAATTGCTGCTGGCAATGCTTGCAATGGAAGCCGCGTTCGGACTTCCAGGCGTGATCGCCGCGCCGATTTTTTATGCTTATATCAAACGCGAACTGGTTTATTTGAGGCTGGTTTAATCTTGGAAACTGGCGGAGATTCAATGCAAACTCCGCCAGCCTTCCGGTCTACTTGAACACCACCGTCTTACTGCCGTTCAGCACGATCCGATGCTCGACGTGCCAGCGCACCGCACGCGCCAGCGTCACGCATTCCACGTCGCGGCCAATCGCCGTCAACTGATCCGGCGCCATGCTGTGATCAACACGCTCCACTTCCTGTTCAATGATCGGACCTTCGTCAAGATCCGTCGTCACGTAATGCGCGGTCGCGCCGATCAGCTTTACGCCGCGATCGAACGCCTGGTAATACGGCTTCGCGCCCTTGAAACTCGGCAGGAACGAGTGGTGAATGTTGATCGCCCGGCCATTCAGCGCGGCGCACAATTCCGGCGACAGGATCTGCATGTATCGAGCGAGTACCACGAGATCGATCTTGTGCTGCTCGACGATTTCCAGCACACGCGCTTCTTGCGAAGCCTTGGCCTCGGGCGTCGATGCCATCAGCGGCAAATGATGAAACGGCACGTCGTAACTCGCGGCGAGCTGATAAAACTCGCGATGATTCGAAACAATCGCCGGAATCTCGATCCCGAGTTGTCCCGTGCGATAACGGAACAGCAGATCGTTCAGGCAATGCCCGATCTTCGACACCATGATCATGACGCGCGGCTTGACGGATGCGTCGTGCAATTCCCACTTCATGCCGAACTGATCGGCGAGCGAACTGAACGATGTGCGCAATGCTTCAAGTCCCGGATCGCCGCCGACTTGCTGGAAATGCACGCGCATGAAAAATTCGCCGGTGTGGCTGTCGCCGAACTGCGCGGAGTCCAGGATATTGCTGCCGAGATCGAACAAGAATCCCGACACGGCATGCACGATTCCCGGACGATCCGGACACGACAACTTCAAGATGAAACTATGTTCGGTCGACATGAACCGATACTCCTTTGAAATATTTCACAGCACTGGCGGCGAGAACACCGCCTGCATGCCTTCGCACGCGTCTTCATCGATCCATTGGCGGCGCAGGAGCAGGTCGAGCGTGGCGAGACTGGCGTCCACGGTCATCGAGCCCTCTTCTATCCAGCGCGCCGCTTCATCTATTCGCGCAAGCCGGTGCTCGCCGACTTCGCCGTCCTGGTTGCGCGGCGCGAAATCTACCGGCAGCGACAGGTCGAAAACGTAGATCTGCTCGACTTGAGTGCCTTCGGACAACGATTGCAGCACATAAAAGACCCGCCCGCGCGTGGCGTTCGCGGCCAGGTCGGGCGGCATGCCGGCTTCTTCCCAGCATTCCTTCACGAGCGTTTCTTCAATCCCCATCCCCCAGCCGATACCCCCTGCCACCACGTTATCGAGCATGCCCGGATCGGTCGCCTTGGTTTCGCTGCGGCGCGCTATCCAGAGCGTGGGCGCCTGGCCCGGCTCTTCCACGACGCCGTTCAAATGCACCGCGTACGTCATTGTGCCGAAGAACCGCGAAGCCGCCCGTTCGATGAACGCCAGCGGATCGGCATCGAAGGTATTTCGGATCGCGTAGGTTTCGTCGCGCCAGCCGGGAATGCGGCCATCGGCGGCGAGCATGCCGATTACCGCACCGAGCGCAGCGCTGCGGGATTCCAGGGTGTTGAATGTGGCCGAGAGACGGACCGCGGTTTCCGTGACTTCGAACACGTCGGGCCAAGGTTTCAGCGCCGATACGTCCGCGCGGCGGATCCAGCCGACCCGCTCTTCGGCGATGTAAAACGGCGAGTGCGCCGAAGCATCGAAACGGCGCGCTGCGGTGATTGCGGGCAAGGTCATTACAGGGCCTCCGGCGGCGGGAAGGCAGGAATTGTACAAGGTGGTGTTGGGCGCGGGGTCTGCTCTTACTTTCGTGCGCTCGTCCTTGCGGATCTCGTCGCCGCGAAAGAGAAAGGTCCGTAAGAATGCGGGGCGATGCGTCAATCCTTTTGCGGGATTTTGCCTGGGAGATTAACTTAATCGGGTAAAGACTCGGTGTTGTCCTTCGACAAAACTCGATACCCGCTGTATTCGATCCACGCTTCACCGCCAAAGCTTGCTGTTAGTACCGCAATTTTTTTTGGTGGCAAGTCTGAGCCAAAAGGTGTCGACTTGTCCAAAATCTCACGCGCAGCCGTGAATTTCGGTGAGTCGAAATCGTAAAGTATATCCAACGAGTAGACGATATTTTCCACGCCATAATCCGTGACAAGGCATCGCGTGACGTCCATAAAAACGATTGTTTTACGTTCCTTGAAATTATCCGAAACCAGTTCAAGATATACCGTGCTGCGCCGATTATCAGACCAGAATCCCGCAAAAATCCAATCGTGGAAGGAGTTAAATCTATCAAAGTTATCAAGCATTTCAACGATTCCATGGGCTGAAAGGTACGACGTCGAAGTTTTTATCGCGACGGCCTCCCGTCCAGTTATGGGCGTGTGGTCGCATCCCTAAATGCGGATGATCGAAATCCAAATCAACTACCGGCGCCCCAGTATCACCGTATAGCCGCATTTGTCCGCTTCCGGGGTTCGTGTACCACGTCCCCGGATCGCCGCGGTTAGGCGTTTTCGCTAGGCTGAAACCATCGCCGAAACTGGGCATGTTGCCATACTCAAACGGCGCGGCGTCGCCTAACGCCGTACCGACCGTGCCGACGTCCAAGACTTCGCCAAGATCAACAGCGCCATCGTCCATGAACGGTAACGAAGACGCAACAGCAGACGCCGCCGTCGATGCAAGCGCGGCAAGTGCATCACGCGCTGCCCAAGCTGCGCGATTGCGAGCCGCCGCCTCTGCAATTGTTTCAATGTGCCGCAACGGTTTCAGCGAGCGCGCTGCACGCTCGGCGCGCTCCATTTCTTGTTTATACGCCTCAAAATCTTCCTCATGTGCTTTTGACCGGGCCTCATAGCGAGCGGCGCGCTCGGCACGATCCGCTAATTCACGCCTATACCTATCATCCTCGGTGAGCGCCGGGACGAAACCATCATGCGGGATATAAGCCGGCTTGGCACGCACAATCACCGCCGCGCCGTTTCGAACCTCCCAGCACAGAGCGTTTATGACGTCGCGCGGGCTATCGCCATAAGGACTTGGCCGGTATGACGGAACCGAATTCACGAGGAAATTTTGAACACGCTCGACAAGCTCCGGCTGGGTTGCCCAATGCTCGAAATTGGCGGTCTTGAATAAGACTTGGCCGGCATCCAGCGCTTCCTGCTGCTCTTTAGTTCTGCCATGCGGCGCGTAATCCCATCGTTTATAAAGCAAGAACCGATGGCTTTCATAACGCATCAATTCGGTTGTCATTCTAAATATTTGATTGTTCTAACGCCTCTACGTTATCGCAACTTTCCGCACACCTATCTCAATAAAGAGGCAGGAGCGCGGGCGGTGACTTGCATTGATGTTCTCGATTACGCGTTAGCGCGTCTGCGCGCTTCAATCCTTCAACGCCACGCGAATTCCCAACCCTATGAACGTCGCGCCCGCCAGCCGGTCGAGCCACAGGCCGACCTTCGGACGGCGCTTCAAATACGCGCCGATCATCCCTGCAGCTACGCCAAATACCGAGAACACCACCACGGTCTGAAGCATGAACACGCCGCCCAGTTCGAACATCTGCAGCATCACGCTTTGCGCGCCGTGCGGATTCACGAACTGCGGCAGGAACACGATGAAAAACAACGTCACTTTCGGATTCAACAGATTCCCAATCACGCTCTGACGAAACACGGTCGTCAACGGCTGGGGCGGCCGCTCGTGCGCGCTCGACAAACCCTTGCTGCGGATCGCCTTGATGCCGATCCAGATCAGATAAGCGGCGCCCGCCAGTTTCACGATCTCGAACGCTACTTGCGATGACTTCAACAGCGCCGCCACGCCTAGCGCTGCAAGCGTCGTGTGAAACGAAATGCCGGCTGCAAAACCGAGCGCGGCGACAAGTCCAGCCGCGCGTCCCTGCGATATCCCACGCGCCAGCACTTGCAGGTTATCGGGACCGGGAGCCGCCGTTATTGCAATCGATGCAGCCAGAAACAGAAGGAAATTTGGCATGGCTCAAAGCGCTCCAGTCAATGACCGTCGAATTCGCAAACGGTGAACAACGGCAATCCGGAATCGCGCAGAAGTTTCGATCCGCCGAGCGCCGGCAGGTCGATGATCGCCGCGCCCTCCACCACCTCGGCGCCCAGGCGCTCCAGCAGGAGCTTGCCCGCCATCATCGTGCCGCCAGTCGCAATCAGGTCGTCCACGAGCACCACGCGCTCACCCGGCTTGCACGCGTCCTCGTGGATTTCAACTGTCGCGCTGCCGTATTCAAGCTCGTACGACTGCGACAGGGTCTTGTACGGCAGCTTGCCTTTTTTGCGGATTGGCACGAAACCCAGGCTCAGCTCGTAAGCGAGGATCGGCCCGATGATAAAACCACGCGCATCGAGCCCGGCGATCGTATCAATACCCGCATCTATATAGCGCTGCACCAGCAAATCGATCAACGTGCGCAATGCGCGCCGGTCTTGAAGCACGGGCGTGATATCGCGAAATTGCACGCCAGGCTGCGGCCAGTCCGGAACCGTGCGGATTCGCTCGCGGATGAAACTCGTTGGATCGGATAACGGCGAAACCACCGGCGCTGCTGTTGAGGACATGATCTCTCCGGAAAAACGTCAGGCTACCGCGCCCGCGCGGCGCGTGCGCGACAGCCGTTCTTCGGCTCGCTGCAACGCTTCAGGCAAGCCGCGCAGCACCACAATGTCGCTCGCGCGCAGCTTGGTTTCAGGATCGGGCTCCACGCCGCGAATCCCGTGACGGCGAATCGCCGTGACTTCCACGCCGTCATCTACAAGCCCGAGTTCATCGAGCGTGCGGCCCACGGCGTCGGCGTTTTCATCGACGGGAACCGATTGTAGCCGCACCTGCTCGCGGCGTTCTTCGTCGTCGGAATCATCCGCGCCGTGAAAATATCCGCGCAGCAAGCTGTAACGCTCGTCGCGCATTTCTTCCACGCGACGCACCACGCGCCGCATCGGCACGCCCATCAGCACGAGCGTGTGAGAAGCCAGCATCAGGCTGCCTTCCACGATTTCCGGAATCACTTCGGTCGCGCCCGATGCGATCAGCTTCTCGAGATCGGCGTCATCGACGGTACGCACGATGGTCGGCAACGTCGGTTCCAGCTCATGAATGCTGTGCAACACGCGCAACGCCGACGGCGTATTGGCAAACGTGATGGCAACCGTCGCCGCACGATGCAAACCAGCCGCGACCAGCGCCTCGCGCCGCCCGGCGTCGCCGTAGACGACGCTTTCGCCCGCCGCCGCAGCAGCAGCCACGCGGTCAGGATCCAGATCGAGCGCCACGTAGGACAAACCTTCGTGCTCGAGCATCCGCGCCAGATTCTGCCCCGCGCGGCCGTAGCCGCAGATGATCACGTGGCCGCTCTGCTTGATGCTGTGCGTCGCGATACGCGTCATCTGCAACGATTGCCGCAACCATTCCGTCGACGAAAGCCGCAGCACGATCCGGTCGGCGTTCTGGATGATGAACGGCGCGGCCAGCATGGAAAGCAGCATCGACGAGAGGATGGCTTGCAGCAGGACGGGCTCGACGAGATGTTTATCGAGGATCAGGTTCAGCAGCACGAAACCGAATTCGCCGGCTTGCGCGAGGTTCAGGCCGGTGCGCATGGCGACGCCGGGCGGCGAGCCGAAAAGCCGCGCAAGCCCGGTGATCATTACGGCCTTGAGCAGAATCGGCACGATGAAAAACGTTGCCACAAGGAATGGATGTTCCCAGATGACGCGCGGATTGAGCAGCATGCCGGTGGTCACGAAGAACAGACCGAGCAGCACGTCGCGAAACGGCTTGATGTCCTCTTCCACCTGATGCCGGTACGGCGTCTCCGCGATCAGCATCCCCGCAATGAAAGCGCCGAGCGCGAGCGACAAGCCGAATTTATCGGTGATGAACGCGGCGCCCAGCGTCACCAGCAACAGGTTCAGCATGAAGAGCTCTTGCGACCGTCGACGCGCGACGATATTGAACCACCGCGTCATGAACTTCTGGCCAAGGAACAACAGCACCGTCAACGCCACGACAATCTTCACGGCGGCAATGGCGAGCCAGAACGCGAGTTCTTTCGAATTCCCGTTACCAAATGCCGCAATGATGATCAGCAGCGGCACCACGGCCAGATCCTGGAACAGCAGCACACCGAAGATATTGCGGCCGTGTTCGGATTCGAGTTCAAGCCGTTCCGCGAGCATTTTCGAAACAATCGCCGTCGACGACATGGACAACGCGCCGCCGAGCGCGATGCTCGCTTCCCACGACATATCGGTCCAGAAATTCGCGATCCAGCCAAACAGCAGCGCAAGCAGGATGGTCCCGCCGACCTGGCTCGCGCCAAGTCCGAACACAATCCTGCGCATCGATCTCAATTTAGATAATGAGAACTCAAGCCCGATCGAAAACATCAGGAACACGACGCCGAATTCGGCGAGATGCTGCGCACGTTCGCTGTCCGGCGCGATGCCCGCCGCATGCGGGCCGACAATGATCCCCACCGCCAGATACCCGAGCATGGGCGGCAGGTTGAAAAAGCGGAACACGACGACGCCGACCACTGAACACAGCAGTAACAGCAACGTCATTTCAAGCGGAGAAGTCATCCGTCTGGAATCCTCGTTGGTCGTTGGATTGCGGATCGGTTTCATCCAGGCGCCGGCTGCTTGCCAGCACGACTGGAAGCCCGACCTGCGTGGGCGGATGAGCGCGGAAACGGCGACGGGTAAAGCCCGGCGGCCGCCGTCCGGCGCGGCATAAAGGTGCCTTTGATATACTCCGCGCATGATAGCGAAAATCAATGGCGACCGGGCACTTGCGCTGGCTCGCACCGTGCTCGAAATTGAAGCCGACGCTGTTCGAGGCCTGTCCGCTCAACTCGATGACAACTTCACCGGCGCCGTCGAATTCCTGCTCGGATGCAAGGGCCGCGTGGTGGTATCGGGCATCGGAAAATCCGGGCATATAGCCCGCAAATTCGCGGCTACGCTCGCAAGCACCGGCACGCCTGGTTTCTTCGTTCATCCGGCGGAAGCCAGCCACGGCGATCTTGGCATGGTAACCGCTGACGATGTGTTTATCGCGTTATCGAATTCTGGTGAAACTTCTGAACTCGTCGCCATCCTGCCGATCATCAAGCGCCTCGGCGCCAAGCTGATCGCCATCACCGGCAGCCCCGAATCCAGCCTCGCGAAACTCGCCGACGTGCATCTGAACGCACACGTCGACAAGGAAGCGTGCCCGATGAACCTGTCGCCCACGGCCAGCACGACCGCGGTTCTCGCGCTGAGCGACGCGCTCGCGGTCGCCGTGCTCGACGCCCGCGGCTTCGGCCCGGAAGACTTCGCGCGCTCGCATCCGGGCGGCGCGCTCGGCCGGCGCCTTTTGACATATGTACGCGACGTGATGCGCACGGACGACGAAGTGCCGGTCGTGTCGCTCGACGCCACCGTGTCCGACGCCCTCTTCCAGATCACCGCGAAGCGCATGGGCATGACGGCCGTGGTGAACGGGAAGAATCACGTTGAAGGCATTTTCACCGACGGCGACCTGCGCCGCATTCTCCAGCGCGAAGGCGACTTCCGCGCGCTGCCGCTGGCGGATGTCATGACCCGTAATCCGCAAACCATCGGTGCGGACCATCTCGCGGTGGAAGCGGTGGAACTGATGGAGCGTTATCGCATCAATCAGATGCTGGTCGTCGATGAAAACGCGATCCTGATCGGCGCCCTGAACATGCATGACCTCTTTTCCAAGAAGGTAATCTGATGTCGACCTTGTCTTTCACGCCGGATGTTGGTGCAACGGAAGACGCGCACGACCGCGCGAGCCGCGTGAAGCTGATGATTTTCGACATCGACGGCGTGTTCACCGACGGCAGCCTGTTTTTCACCGCCACCGGCGACGCCATGAAGTCCTTCAATTCACTCGACGGCCACGGCGTGAAGATGCTGCAATCGGCCGGCGTGCAGACGGCGATCATCACCGGGCGCAACTCGGGAATCGTCGCGGCGCGCGCGGGTGAACTGGGTATCACGCACCTCCACCAAGGCGTCGCCGATAAAACCATCGCGCTGGCCGAATTGCTGCAAAGCACCGGCATTTCGGCGACCGAATGCGGCTACATGGGCGACGACTGGCCCGATCTCGCCGTCATGCGCCTGTGTGGTTTCGCCGCTGCGCCCGCCAATGCGCATGAAGAAGTGCTGCGACGCGTGCACTTCGCGGCATCGAAACGGGGTGGCGAAGGCGCGGTGCGAGAAGTCTGCGACGCAATCTTGCGCGCGCAGGATCGCTATGACGGCCTGCTCGCAGCCGCTATTGGAGCCTGATCCTCATGGCGCGCCCGACCAAACTGACATCACTTTTGCCGCTCGTCGCCATGGCGGCGCTCGCCGGCGTCACGTACTGGCTGCTTCAGGCCACGCTTCCGCCCGCGCAAACGCCGGAGCGCCCGAAGGAACACGCGCCCGACTACTTTGCCAACAACTTCTCGGTCTCCGAGCTCGACACCACCGGCACGACGCAATACCGGCTGACGGCCATATCGATGGTGCATTACGAGGACGACGAAAACAGCGACCTGGTCAAACCGGCCATGCGCATGTTCCAGCCGCTGCGGCCGACCGTCACGGCGACTTCCGAGCGCGGGACGGTGAACGGTGATGTATCGATTGTCGATTTGTACGAAAACGCCCACCTGTTGCGGGTCGCCGGCTTCGGCGACCCGCAGATGACAGCGGATTCCGAGCACTTCCGGATCCTTGTGAACGACGATGTCATTGAAACAGAAAAGCCGGTTAAACTTCAGCGCGGTCCGTCGGTGATGACGGGCGACGGCATGAATTACAACAACGCGACCCGGGTAATGAAGCTCTTCGGCACGGTACGTGGCCAGATCGCCGCCTCCACCCTGAACAACTCATCCAAATAAACCCGGCAGTTCCGACGAATTGCGCTTAATCCATTCAAGTGTGACTGCATGAACAAACCGTTTCTCCGACCCGAATCCGGCCGTCTGCGTGCAGCCCGCGCTGCATTCATACGCCGCGCCGCACGCCTCGTGCAATTCGGGATTGCGGCAGCCAGCGTGGCGTTGCCGCTGGCAGGTTTCGCACCCGCTGCACACGCCGAACGCGCCGATAACGACAAGCCGCTGAACATTGAAGCGGACAACATGACGTATGACGACCTGAAGCAGGTCAACATCTTCACAGGTCATGTGGTCGCGACCAAAGGCACGATCATCATCAAGGCTGACCGTGTGGACGTGACGCAGGATCCGCAGGGTTACCAGTACGCCACGGGCACGTCGACGGGCGGCAATCTCTCGTATTTCCGCCAGAAACGCGACGGCCTGGACGAATACATCGAAGGCAATGCCGTGCGGATCGACTACGACGGCAAGCAGGACCTCACCACGCTCACCACGCGCGCGGTCGTGCGCCGCCTGGTCGGACTGACCAAGATTCAGGACGAAGTGCACGGCAGCGTGATCACCTACGACGGGCAGAAGGATTTCTACACGGCGAAAGCCGGCAAGGATGTCTCAGGTCCGGGCAACCCCACGGGTCGCGTTCGCGCCATGCTCGCTCCGCGCAACGGCGGCGCAGCGCCGCTGACAGGCGGGCCTGCCAAGCTCACCCCGTCCAACACGTTGCAAGGATCGCCGCAGCCGTGAACTCGCCCGCCATGCCTCATCGAAAGCCGGAAGGAACGAGCAGCTCGCTCACCGTCCGCAATCTGAAGAAACGCTACGGTTCGCGCACGGTCGTAAAGGACGTGTCGCTCGACGTGAAAAGCGGCGAAGTGGTCGGGCTGCTCGGGCCGAACGGTGCGGGCAAGACCACCTCTTTTTACATGATCGTGGGCCTCGTTCCGCTCGATGCAGGCGAAATCGAACTCGACGGCACGTCCATCAGCCTGTTGCCGATCCACCAGCGAGCGCGCCTCGGGCTGTCGTATCTGCCGCAGGAAGCATCGGTTTTCCGCAAGCTGACCGTCGAGCAGAACATCCGCGCCGTGCTCGAACTGCAGACCGGCGAGAACGACAAACCGCTCTCAAAGCAGGCGATCACGGACCGCGCGGAAGCCCTGCTCGACGAACTCCAGATCGCGCATTTGCGCGAAAATCCGGCGCTTTCCCTGTCCGGCGGCGAACGGCGTCGCGTGGAAATTGCCCGCGCGCTTGCCACGAACCCGGCTTTCATCCTGCTGGACGAACCGTTTGCGGGTGTCGATCCGATTGCCGTTCTGGAAATCCAGAAGATCGTGAAGTTCCTGAAGCAGCGGAACATCGGCGTGCTGATCACGGACCACAACGTGCGCGAGACGCTCGGCATTTGCGATCACGCGTACATCATCAGTGACGGCAGCGTGCTCGCGGCCGGCGCGCCGAGCGAAATCATCGAAAACGAGAGCGTGCGGCGCGTGTATCTCGGCGAACATTTCCGCATGTGACGGCGTGAACTACATGCCCGCAGTGCTGCAAAGCCCCTGTGGGCGGCAATGCGCGGCTTTGAAACAGCGCCAGCAAGTCTTTCGTGCCGCCCGCGGGCGGCACGCTTGTTTTTGGCCGATCCCCGCGAGGTTTCGCGCCCGTGGCAAACTCTCTACAATGATTAAAACCTTGCCATGAAAGCCAGCCTCCAACTACGCCTATCGCAGCATCTTGCGCTCACTCCACAACTGCAGCAGTCCATCCGGCTGCTGCAGTTGTCGACGCTCGAATTGCAGCAGGAAGTCGCGATGGCCGTGGCGCAGAATCCGTTGCTCGAAAACGAGGACGACTGGACCACCAGTCCGCTGCGCGTGGCGGCGGACGGATCCCTGATCACCACCGGGGCATCGGTGAGCGCGCCCGACCCCATGATGAGCAATGGCACGTCGTCGAGCAGCACGACCGAGCGCTCGGAAAACGGCGACCCGCAAGGTGTCGATGAATACAACGGCATGAGTTCGTCGGACAACGGCCCGGATTCCAGTTCGTGGAATCTGGAGGATTACGGCCGCTCGAACAGCGGTTCCGACGACGACGACCTGCCTCCGCTGCAAATCCACGAATCCACGACCACGCTGCGCGATCACCTGATGTCGCAGTTGCGCATGACGAAGGCGAATCAGCGTGATCGTGCGTTGATCACGTTCCTGATCGAATCCCTGGATGAAGACGGTTATCTCACTTCCTCGCTCGACGAAGTGAAAGCCGATCTGCCCGACGAACTCGACGTGGATCTCGACGAATTGAGTGCCGCGCTCGCGCTGTTGCAAAGTTTCGATCCACCGGGCGTGGGCGGACGTTCTGCATCGGAATGTCTCAAGCTGCAGCTTCTGCGGCTGGATTCATCGCCCATCAGGACGCTGGCGCTCGATATCGTCATGCATCACCTGGAGTTGCTCGCCGCGCGCGATTTCACGCGCCTGCGCAAGCAGCTCAAAGCCTCCGATGACGCGCTGCGAGACGCCCATTTGCTGATCCGCTCGCTCGAACCGTTTCCGGGCGCGGCGTTCGGAAAAAGTGAAGCCGATTACGTGGTCCCGGACATTCTCGTGCGCAAGATGTCTAGCGGATGGACGGCAGAATTGAATCCGGAAATCGTGCCGCGGCTTCGAATCAATCACCTTTACGCGAATATTTTGCGCAACAATCGCGGCGATCCGGGCAGCGGTTCGTTGCGCCAGCAACTGCAGGAAGCACGCTGGTTAATTAAAAATATTCAACAAAGATTCGAGACGATTCTTCGTGTGGCGCAGGCAATTGTGGAGCGTCAGAAGAACTTTTTCGCGCACGGTGAAATTGCAATGCGGCCCTTGGTTTTGAGGGAGATTGCTGATACGCTGGGTTTACACGAATCCACCGTCTCACGTGTGACAACCGGCAAGTACATGCTGACCCCGTTCGGGACGCTTGAATTTAAGTACTTCTTCGGATCGCACGTTTCTACCGACACGGGTGGCGCGGCATCGTCAACGGCGATCCGGGCACTCATCAAGCAACTGATAGGAGCCGAAGACTCAAAATCTCCTCTTTCAGACAGCCGCATCGCCGAATTGCTGGCGGAACAAGGATTTGTGGTGGCGCGCCGCACGGTGGCCAAATATCGCGAAGCCCTGAAAATTCCGGCAGTGAATCTGCGAAAGTCTCTGTAGCCCGCTGCATGTTGCGGCGGGCCTTTACCGGCCGCGTCGCGAACACGCGAACGAGCCGGCCGATGCGTTCCCCGATCCGTTCAGCCGTCGAGCAAATGGCCAACCACGGGCGCAGCGACCGGTTTTCAGCAGCGCAAAAGCGACCAGGCGGCCATTAGCTTGGAGAGCAACTATGAATCTGCAGATCAGTGGACACCATCTCGAATTGACGCCTGCGTTGCGAGAATATGTGATCACCAAACTGGATAGAGTGCTTCGGCACTTCGATCAGGTGATCGACGGCAGTGTGGTCCTCTCGGTCGACAATCATAGGGAAAAGGACAAGCGGCAGAAGGTTGAAATCAACCTTCACCTGAAGGGCAAGGACATCTTCATCGAAAGTTGTGACGTTGATATGTACGCGGCGATCGACCTGATGGTCGACAAGCTGGATAGGCAGGTCATTCGCCACAAGGACAAGATCCAGGGTCACGCACATGCAACAATGAAGTACGAGCCGCTAGAAAGCGAAGCACCGGCGCCGTAACTGCCGGGCACGCTTTTAGAGGTCTGCATCGAATGCTTGGACGGCGCATCAGTTGGACAGTTTTTTCTGATGCGCCGGGGTCCGGACAAACCAGCGCCGGACCACCTTACCGGTAGCAGCCGCCTGACAGCAGGCGGCTTTTTTGTCTCCGGCAGTTGGCTCGTCCTGGTGGGCGCGAAGGCAAATGTCAACTGTTGCATTCGTGGCACCAAACGTTGGCGCCGTATTGCGCGCCGCACCATCGCCGAAGACGCTGTTCTATAATGGTCCGGGTAATACCGGGGTTGTTAATTCGGAATGAAACCTAGCGGAGAGAAGTCGGACTTCGATCTTCCGCACATTCCTAACCAAAATCGCCGTGAGCGCTCAGTGCTTGTTCGAGCTTCTGAAGTCGCCACCGTGAGGAGAATTCAGGCCACGCATCTGCCTGCCAACATGAATCGTTTAGCCAAATTTCTTCCCCTCGAAAATGTCGTACTCGGACTGTCCGTCACCAGCAAGAAACGTGTATTCGAGCAAGCGGGCCTGATCTTCGAGAATCAGAACGGCATTGGCCGCAGCACCGTCACCGACAATCTCTTTGCGCGCGAGCGTCTCGGCTCGACCGGTCTGGGCGAAGGTGTCGCCATTCCCCACGGACGCATCAAGGGCCTGAAGCATCCGCTCGCCGCGTTCGTGCGTCTGGCTGAGCCGATCGCTTTCGAGTCGCCGGACGGCCAGCCCGTATCGCTGTTGATCTTTCTGCTCGTTCCGGAGCAAGCCACGCAGCAGCACCTTGAAATCCTGTCGGAGATTGCCCAGTTATTGTCCGACCGCGACACGCGTGAACGTCTGAACACCGAAGAAAATCGTGAGGCGCTGCATCAGCTTCTCACGCAATGGCAGCCTTAAGTCCGCCAAATCTGCTCGAATCCACGCATATGGCGCGAGCAATCCTCTCGCGCCGGCGGCCCTTCTAGCGCACAATCAGTCCTATTGAGCGGAGCATTGATCGGGCCAACCCCGGCCCCTTCAGTCGCCCAGCGCTCGCGGCCCCTCACGGAGTTCCGGCCTCATGGATACGTCCAGCATCAATGCCCAGAGTATTTTCGACGACAACGCGGCCGCGCTGAAACTCAGTTGGCTGACGGGTCACGAAGGCTGGGAACGCGGCTTTTCAACTGAGACGGTCGCCAATGCAACATCGAGTGCCGATCTGGTCGGCCACTTGAACCTGATTCACCCCAACCGCATCCAGGTGCTCGGCGACGCCGAAATCACCTACTACCAGCGTCAGTCAGACGAAGACCGCTCGCGTAACATGGCCGAACTGATCGCGCTCGAACCGCCTTTCCTGGTGGTCGCGGGCGAAGTCGGCGCGCCGCCCGAACTGGTTTTGCGTTGCACGCGTTCGTCCACACCGCTTTTCACCACGCGCATGTCCGCGGCGGCCGTGATCGACAGCTTGCGGCTTTATATGTCCCGCATCCTTGCGCCGCGCGCGACGCTCCACGGCGTGTTTCTCGATATTCTCGGCATGGGCGTGCTGCTGACGGGCGACTCGGGCCTCGGCAAAAGCGAACTCGGGCTGGAGCTGATCAGCCGCGGTCACGGTCTTGTCGCGGACGACGCAGTAGACTTCGTGCGCCTTGGTCCGGACTTTGTCGAAGGACGATGCCCGCCGCTGCTGCAGAATTTGCTCGAAGTGCGTGGTCTCGGCCTGCTGGACATCAAAACCATCTTTGGTGAAACCGCGGTTCGGCGGAAAATGAAGCTCAAGCTGATCGTTCAGCTCGTGCGTCGGCCGGACGGCGAATTTCAGCGGCTGCCACTGGAAAGCCAGGCGGTCGATGTGCTCGGCTTGCCGATCAGCAAGGTCACCATCCAGGTGGCCGCCGGCCGAAACCTCGCCGTGCTGGTCGAGGCGGCCGTGCGCAATACGATCCTGCAACTGCGCGGTATCGATACCTTGCGGGACTTCATGGATCGTCAACGGCTCGCCATGCAGGATCCGGAGAGCCAGTTCCCCGGCAAGCTGATCTGATCGGTTGACTTACAAGCCGGCGACGTCTGGACCCGAACTTTTTGCCCAATCTGACGAGTCCTTATTCATGCGCATCATCCTGATTACCGGCATTTCCGGCTCCGGCAAATCCGTCGCCCTGAACGCGCTCGAAGACGCCGGCTACTATTGCGTCGACAACCTGCCGCCGCGCTTCTTGCCCGAACTCGCGACTTATCTCGAATCGAAAGGTCAGGCGCGCCTCGCGGTCGCCATCGATGCACGTTCCAGCCGTTCGCTCGACGAAGTCCCGGCCATCATCAACGGCCTCACGCAATCCTTCGATGTCCGCGTGCTGTTCCTCAACGCCAGCACCCAGTCGCTGATCCAGCGGTTTTCCGAGACGCGCCGCCGCCATCCTTTGTCCGGTTCACCCACGCACGACGCCGATGTCGGCCTGCACACGTCGCTTGGCGAAGCCATCGAACGGGAACGCGAACTGGTCTCGGGGCTTGCGGAATTCGGCCACCAGATCGACACGAGCAATCTGCGCGCGAACGTTTTGCGCGCGTGGGTGAAAAGTTTTGTGGAGCAGGAAACGGCCGGCTTGACGCTGATGTTCGAATCGTTCGGATTCAAGCGCGGCGTGCCGCTCGACGCCGATTTTGTCTTCGATGTCCGCACACTCCCGAATCCGTATTACGACCGCGAGTTGCGGCCGCTGACGGGCCTGGATCAGCCGGTGATCGATTTCCTGTCGGCTCAGCCGATGGTTCATCAGATGATCGACGACGTCGGCACGTTCATTGCGAAATGGTTGCCGCAGTTTCGCGAAGACAACCGCAGTTACCTCACGGTCGCGATCGGCTGCACGGGCGGACAGCACCGCTCGGTGTTTATCGCCCAGACGCTCGCCGCGCGTTTCGGCGAAAGCGCCAATGTGATCGTGCGGCATCGCGACGCACCCATCGCCATCGATGGACACGTCGCGCCCTTGCAAACCTGATCGCCTTCGGGCGGTCTTTTTAGAAGAAGCGCGCGATGTCCACCAATCCCCTTCTCGCCGACCTGCCGCTGTTTCCCCTGCACACCGTGCTGTTTCCCGGTGGCCATCTTCCCCTGAAAATCTTCGAGGCGCGCTATCTCGACATGGCGCGCGCGTGCCTGCGCGAAGGCACGCCGTTTGGCGTGTGTCTGCTGAAAAGCGGCAACGAGATTGCATCGCCAGGCGATCCGTCGGTGCCGGAGACCATTGGATGCCTCGCCGAGATCACGCAGTGCGACGTGGACACGTTCGGCATGCTGCTGATCCAGGCGCGCGGGACGACGCGGTTCCGGCTGCTTTCGCATCGCGTCGAACCGAGCAATTTGCTGGTCGGCGTGGCGGAGACGATCGGGGACGACGCACCGCTGGAAAATGCCGAAGCAGTGGTCAAGTTCGGCGCGTGCGCGGAGGTGCTGGAGCGGATCATCGATGCAATCAAGGCGCGGGAACCGAAGGACCTGCCCTTCATTGAGCCTTTCCTGCTCGACGATCCGACGTGGGTATCGAACCGTTTGTCGGAGATCCTGCCGATCCCCATGCGCGCCCGGCAAAAGCTGATGGAGCTGGAAGATGCTGCGGCGCGCATCGATGTCGTGCATCACTATATGCAGCAGCATCAGCTTCTGTAACTCAACTCAGATCAGCGAACCTTGCAGCGCGTCGAGCAGCTTGCGCACCGGCGCCGGAACGCCGTAAGCGTCGATCTTCGATAACGGCGCCCAGACCGTGTGGTTATCGGCGAGTTCGGGCGCTGCGTCCGCGCGCCCAAGACGCGGTTCGATATCCAGCTTGAAATGCGTGAACGTGTGCGTGAACGGGCTCAGGCGCTGAAGCTTGTCCGTGCCGCCGCCGAGGCTATGCGCGACGGCGGCTAAAGCGTCTTCATCGGCGGCTTCGGGGAGGCTCCATAAACCGCCCCAGATGCCCGTTGGCGGGCGTTTTTCCAGTAAAACCGTATCGCCGTCCTGCAACACCAGCATCCACGTCTTGCGTGTCGGCACCGTTTTTTTCGGCCGCGCCGTTGGCAATTCCTTTTGCCGATGCGTCACGTTCGCCACGCAATCCGGCGCGAACGGGCAGCGCGGGCAGTCCGGCTTGCCGCGCACGCAAAGCGTCGCGCCCAAATCCATCAACCCCTGCGTGTAGGCCGTGACGTCGTCCTTATGGGCAGCGTCGGGCAACAAGGATTCGGCGAGCGTCCACATCGCGTTTTCGACTTTCTTCTCGCCCGGGAAACCTTCCACGCCGAACACGCGCGCCAGAACGCGCTTGACGTTGCCATCGAGAATCGTCGCGCGCGCGCCATACGCGAACGATGCAATCGCCGCCGCCGTCGAGCGGCCAATCCCTGGCAATTCCGCGAGTTCATCGACGCTGCGAGGAAACTCGCCGCCATGTTCCGTCGCGACGACGTCGGCGCATCGATGCAGATTCCGCGCGCGCGAGTAGTAGCCGAGGCCGGCCCAAAGCGCCATGACGTCGTCGATGGGCGCGGCGGCAAGCGCGTTGACATCGGGGAAACGGTCAAGAAACCGCGCGTAATACGGAATCACCGTGGACACCTGCGTCTGCTGCAGCATGATCTCCGACAACCAGATCCGGTAAGCATCGCGCGTGTTTTGCCACGGCAAGTCGTGACGGCCGTGAACGCGTTGCCACGCGATCAGGCGCGTTGAGAAATCGGTGAGCTGGAGCATGTCGGCTAGCGCTGGCAGCGCGGGCAAAAGTACGTGGATCGCTGGCCTTGCACGATGTGTTTGATGGCCGTTCCGCAAACGTGGCATGGCAGGCCGGCGCGATCATAGACGAAATAATCGAGCTGGAAATAACCCGACTCGCCGTTGCTGCCAACGAAATCCCGCAGGGTGCTGCCACCCTTTTCGATAGCTGCCGCAAGCGTTGTGCGTACGGCTTCGGCCAAGAGATCGTAGCGCACGAGCGAAATGCGCCCTGCCGCGACCGTCGGCCGGATTCCCGCACGGAACAAGCTTTCCGATGCATAGATATTGCCGACGCCCACGACCATCGTGCCCGCGAGCAGCGCCTGTTTCACGGACACCTTGCGCCCGCGCGTCAGCCGGTACATGAGCGTGCCGGAAAACTCGGCGGTGAAGGGCTCGACGCCCAGACCGGCGAGCAGCGGATGGTCGAGAACATTGCCGTCTTCGCGCGAATGCCACAGTACGGCGCCAAAACGCCGCGGATCGCGGAAGCGCAAAATGAAGTCGTCGAAGATCAAATCGATATGATCATGCTTCGCGGCATCGGGAGGGCGCGGGACATTACGCAATACCCGCAGCGTTCCCGTCATGCCGAGATGCACGATCAGCCAACCGTCAGAGGTTTCGAAGAGCAAATACTTGCCGCGTCGCTCGACCTTGTCGATTTTCAGCGCCTTCATTGTCTTTGCAAGGTGCGCGGGAATCGGCCATCGAAGCGCGGGCGTGCGGATATCGACACGCTCGACACGGCGGCCGGCAACGAACGGTTCAATACCGCGTCGGGTTACTTCGACTTCCGGCAACTCTGGCATGTTTTACTGGTCTGCAACTTGCTGTGGGACGTGCGCGTATTGTAGCGAGCGCGTTACAATCGACTGAAACATTGATCGGATTTCCATGAACTTGTCCTTCGTTAAGTTGTTTTCGAAGCAGCGTGCAGCGACCGCTGAAACGATTGCGGCACGCGGTAAGCCGGTCTCGCCGAGCAAGCTCGCGGCAGCTGTGGCGCTAGCCGTGGCGGCGTTCGCACTTGGCTCCTCCGCCTACGCCCAGAGCCCGGCGCAACTTCCTTCTCCGGATGACGATCAGGCGTCAATCAACGCAGCCGATCTGATCACCGCGCCGCCCACGGGCAAGGAAACACAGGACCTGCCCAATATTGCGGTGTCCAGCCAGATCGTGTTCCAGGTGCTCGCGGCCGAAGTCGCGTTGCAGCGTAATCAGGCTGCGCCCGCATACCAGACGTATCTCGCGCTTGCCCGTGACACGCATGATCCACGTTTCGCCCAACGCGCGACCGAGATTGCGATTGCAGCACAAAGTCCCAACGACGCGCTGACGGCCGTTCAGCTTTGGCAGCAGTTTTCGCCGAATTCGGAACGCGCGGCGCAATTGAGCGCGTCGTTGCTGATCTTGTCCGGCAAGCCCGACGACGCGGAGCCGATCCTCGCCGGCGAACTCGCGAAGATCCCGGCCGAACAGCGTGGCGACGCAATCATCTCGCTGCAGGTTTTGATCTCGCGCGGTCCGAACCGCGTGGGCGGGCTGAATGTGTTGAAGGACCTGGTCAAGAACGACATGGACCGGCCCGAAACGCAACTGGCGCTCGCCCGCCAGCAGATTGCCGCCGACGATCAGCCGGGCGCGAAGGCATCGCTTGAAAAGGCGCTGCAACTCAAGCCCGACTATTTGCCCGCAGCGTTGACGCTCGCGCGCATGGGTCCGGCCGAGCGCAGCGAAGGTATCGCTTCGTTCGAAAAGTACGTCGACAAGAATCCGAAATCTCATGACGCGCGGCTTGCGCTTGCGCAACTGTATTTATCGGCGGATCGGCTCGATGACGCCCAGAAGCAGTTCGAAGCCATGCGCAAGAACGACGCGAAGGATCTGACGCCGTTGATGGCGCTCGCGTTGATCAACATCCAGAAGAAGCAGCCGGACAAGGCGAAGGACTACCTTACTCAGTATGCCAAGGCGGCGGAAGCCACGCCGGGCGCTGACCCGGGTCAGGCGTACATCTATCTCGCGCAGCTTTCGCTCGAGCAAAAGGACGACGTCGCCGCTAACCAGTATCTCGACAAGATCACGCGCTCGAGCCAGCAGTACTTGCCGGCGCAGGTCACGCGCGCGCAGATCCTGGCGAACCACGGCAAGGTCGACGAAGCCCGCCAGTTGCTCGGCAGCCTGCAGACATCTGATCCGCGCGATCTCGCCTTGCTCGCTCGCACTGATGCTTCGCTGCTGTTCCAGGCCCAGCGTTATCCGGAGGCGGAGACGGCTTTGTCGAAGGCGTCGGCAGCTTTCCCCGAAGATCCGGATCTCACGTACGACTACGCAATGGCCGCCGAGAAAAACGGCCATTACGACGTCATGGAAACGCAGCTTCGCAAGCTGATGAAGACGCAGCCGGACAATCCGCAAGCGTATAACGCGCTCGGTTATTCACTTGTCGATCGCAACGAGCGGCTGGACGAAGCGGTTAAGCTGATTGAAAAAGCGGTATCGCTGGCGCCAAACGATGCGTTCATCATGGACAGCCTTGGCTGGGCAAAATACCGGCAGGGCAATGACGCCGAAGCGGCCAGCATCCTGAAGAAAGCCTACGATTTGCAGCCGAATGCTGAAATCGGCGCGCATCTTGGCGAAGTGCAGTGGAAGTCGGGACAGCAGGACCAGGCGCGCAGCACGTGGCGTCAGGCGCAAAAGCTTGAACCCGGCAACGACACACTCGTCAAAACGCTCAAACGATTCCAGGTGAACGACCTTTGAACTTGAATGCAATGAATGTCTTGAACGGCCAGCGCGCTCGACGCAGCGCACTGGCGTTGATGGCGGCAAGCGCCGTGGTCCTCTCCGGATGCGCTGTCAAACCGCGGGTTCCGACTACATCGAATGCGGCAACCGCTGTCACTGCGCAGACCAGCCGCGCGTATCACGGCAGGTTTGCAGTCCAGTATGACGACCAGAATGGTCAGCAACGAAACGCGTACGGCAACTTCGACTGGCAGGAAACGGGCGATACCGTCACGCTGCAGTTGCGCAACCCGCTGGGACAGACCATGGCTATCGTGACGTCGTCGCCGTCGTCGGCCACGCTGGAATTGCCGAACCGCCAGCCGCAAACAGCCGATAACGTCTCCGAACTCATGCGCAACGCAGTGGGTTTCGCGTTGCCCGTGGAAGGCTTGCGCTACTGGCTGCAGCCGTCGCCAGCGCCGACGTCCCGGGCACGCACGACCATGGATTCATCGTCGCAAAATGACCGCCTGAAGCAAATCAAGCAGGACGGCTGGACCATCGACTATCTGGCCTACGCCGATGCACCCGCCACCGGCGTGAAACGCCTGAACCTGTCGCGCGAAGAACCGCCGCTCGACATCAAGCTCGTCCTCGACCAGTAACGTTTTTCGCATCCACAAGCATGGCTTCCACTCAACCGGGCTCATCAGGCCCGCTGCCGGGCGCATCGCTACGCAATTGCCTTGCGCCGGCCAAGCTCAACCTCTTCCTGCACATCACGGGACGTCGTCCGGACGGCTATCACGCGCTCCAGACGGTATTCCAGTTGCTCGACTGGGGCGACATGCTGCACTTCACCCGTCGCGACGACGGCGTGATCGCCCGCATCACCGACGTCCCGGGCGTGCCTGAAGCAGATGACCTTGTTGTGCGCGCGGCACGTCTGCTGCAGTCCACAACAGGCACCCCCCTTGGCGTAGACATAGAAATTGATAAAATACTGCCCATGGGCGCCGGTCTCGGCGGCGGCAGTTCTGATGCCGCTACTGTGCTGCTTGCCCTGAATCGCTTGTGGGGCCTGGCTTTGTCCAGACAAGCGTTGCAGGAACTGGCGTTGAAACTTGGCGCCGATGTGCCGTTTTTCGTCTTCGGGCAGAATGCTTTTGCTGAAGGCGTGGGCGAAACGCTGCAGCTTGTCGATTTGCCGAAACGTTTCTTTCTGGTGGTGAGTCCTGCGGTACATGTTCCAACTGCCGCGATTTTTTCAGAGAAAGCGTTGACAAGGAACTCAAAAGTCCTCACAATAACGGACTTCCTTGCACAACATAGCTCTGACACAGATTGGCCTGACAGCTTCGGCCGAAATGATATGCAGGCAGTTGTGACAGAGAAGTACGCGGAAGTAGCTCAGGTGCTGGAGTGGTTTTCGAATCTTTCACCTGCGCGAATGACCGGATCTGGAGCGAGCGTGTTTGCCGCTTTTCGTAGTAAAGCCGAAGCTGAGATGGCGCAAGCCAAACTCCCGGCAAGCTGGAAAAGCAAAGTGACCGAAAGCCTGGATTCGCATCCTCTCTTCGCTTTCGCGTCGTAAAGTTTCGTTTTGCCGGGTTTGTCCTACACTGCCCGGTGAGACTCAAAGTTAGTGTAGGGGAGTCGCCAAGTTGGTTAAGGCACTGGATTTTGATTCCAGCATGCGAAGGTTCGAATCCTTCTTCCCCTGCCATTAATTTCCCGCGTTTTTCCTCTCGCCCCAGCCAAGAAACAGGTGCACGATGAGCAGTGACGGCCTGATGGTATTCACTGGCAACGCGAATCCCGCGCTTGCACAGGAAGTCGTCAAAATCCTTGGAATCCCTCTTGGCAAGGCAATGGTCAGCCGGTTTTCCGACGGCGAAATCATGGTCGAGATCCAGGAAAACGTCCGCGGCAAAGACGTGTTCGTGCTGCAATCCACCTGCGCGCCGACCAACGACACGCTGATGGAACTCATGATCATGGTCGATGCGCTCAAGCGCGCATCCGCTGGCCGGATCACCGCAGCCATCCCGTACTTTGGTTATGCCCGCCAGGATCGCCGTCCACGTTCGGCTCGCGTCGCCATTTCGGCGAAAGTCGTGGCGAATATGCTGGAAATCGCCGGTGTGGATCGTGTCATTACCATGGACCTCCACGCCGACCAGATTCAAGGTTTCTTCGACATCCCGGTCGACAACATCTACGCAACGCCGGTTCTGCTCGGCGATCTGCGCAAGCAAAATCACGAAAACCTGCTGGTTGTGTCCCCTGACGTAGGTGGCGTGATTCGCGCCCGGGCACTGGCCAAGCAACTCAACACCGATCTCGCGATCATCGACAAGCGTCGCCCGAAGGCGAACGTCGCTGAAGTGATGAACATCATCGGTGAAGTGGAAGGCCGCACGTGCGTGATCATGGACGACATGGTCGACACCGCCGGCACGCTCTGCAAGGCAGCACAAGTTTTAAAGCAACGCGGCGCAACCAAAGTGTTTGCGTATGCCACGCACCCGGTATTGTCGGGCGGCGCAGGCGAGCGGATCGCGGCATCGGAACTGGATGAACTGGTTGTGACGGACACCATCCCTCTTTCCGACGAAGCGCGCGCATGCACCAAGGTGCGTGTGTTGTCGAGCGCGGGGTTGCTGGCCGAGACGTTCTCGCGCATCCGGCGTGGCGACTCGGTGATGTCGCTGTTCGCCGAGGGTTAAAAAGCGGTTGAAAGTATTTGCGGTGGAGCGAGGATAAAACTTCGCAACGCCGCGTAATCGGTTCAGGCGAACGAAGGCCTGGATCGCTGCTCTGGGGCTGAACGCTTTCGCGGACAGCCCCGTTTTCACTGCCTGGTCGCGGGCAGATTATGGAGTTGAATCATGAAAGTAGTCGCTTTTGAGCGCAATCTGCAAGGTACGGGTGCGAGCCGCCGCCTGCGTAACTCGGGCAAGACGCCGGGTATCGTATATGGCGCAAACGCTGAAGCTCTGGCTGTTGAACTCGATCACAACGCCCTTTGGCACGCGCTGAAGAAAGAAGTTTTCCATTCGTCGATTCTCGAACTGGAAGTGGCTGGCAAGACGCAACAAGTCCTGCTGCGCGATGTGCAATACCATCCGTTCAAGCAAATGGTCCTGCACGTTGATTTCCAACGTGTCGATGCATCGAAGAAGCTGCACACGAAGGTCCCGGTTCACTTCCTGAACCAGGAAACGAACCCGGCCGTGAAGACGGCTGGCGCGGTCATCTCGCACGTGATCAACGAAATCGAAATCGAATGTCTGCCGGCTGACCTGCCGGAATTCGTCGAACTCGACCTCGCCAAGATCGAAGCGGGTCAGGCGTTGCACGTGAAGGACATCGTTTTGCCGAAGGGCGTGGCGCTGATCGCTCACCTGGAAGCAGAAAACCCGGTTATCGCTTCGGCGACCATTCCGGCTGCCGTTGTGTCCGACGAAGCTGCTTCGGGCGATGCCGCTGCCGAAGGCGACAAGCCGGCTGCATAAGTCTGCTGAAGCCTGTACGCTTGAGTCCACTCTCAGGAGTGGACAAAGTGACCCGCCGTTGCTCTGCTCCGGCGGGTTTTTTTTAGCCTTTTTCTGGTGCGGTTGAAGTTTGCTGAGCATGCTCGCGTGCTTTTATGCCGCCACGATTGAACATGATCAAACTGATCGTCGGGCTCGGCAATCCGGGCGCCGAATACACCGCGACGCGTCATAACGCCGGCTTCTGGTTCGTCGATCAACTGGCGCGCGACTCAGGGGCGTCCCTGCGCGATGAACGCCGATTCCACGGCCACTATGGGCGCGGCCGGCTCAACGGCCACGAAATCCATCTGCTCGAGCCGCAGACCTTCATGAACCGGTCGGGACAATCGGTCGTGGCCGTCGCGCAGTTCTTCAAGATCCTGCCGGACGAGATTCTTGTCGCGCACGACGAACTCGACTTGCCGCCCGGCACCGTCAAGCTGAAGCTCGGCGGCGGCAGCGGCGGCCATAACGGTTTGAAGGACATCTCCGCGCATCTTTCGTCGCAGCAATATTGGCGGTTGCGGATTGGCATTGGGCATCCGCGTGATCTGATTCCTGAAGCCGCGCGCGCCGGCGCGAAGCCCGATGTCGCCAATTTCGTGCTGAAACCGCCGCGCCGCGAAGAGCAGGACGTGATCGATGCATCGATTGAACGCGCGCTCGCCGTCATGCCGGTCGCGATCAACGACGAAATGGAACGCGCGATGATGAATCTGCATCGCAATAGCTGAACTGAATGCCTGATAAGGAGCGAAACGTGAGCCGTTTCTGGAGCGAGATCGTCAACATGCTGACGCCGTATGTGCCCGGCGAGCAACCCGCGCTTGCACATCCCGTGAAGCTCAATACGAACGAAAATCCGTATCCGCCGTCGCCGCGGGTCATCGATGCAATTCAGCGCGAACTTGGAAACGACGGCGATTCGCTGCGCAAATATCCCGATCCGACGGCGCGCGCCTTGCGCGAAACGATCGCGCGGCATCATGGATTGCGCGTGGAGCAAGTGTTCGTTGGCAACGGCTCCGACGAAGTTCTCGCGCACACCTTCCAGGCGCTGCTCAAGCACGACAAGCCGATCCGTTTTCCCGATATCACGTACAGCTTTTATCCCGTGTACGCGCAGTTGTATGGCGTCGCGTTCGATGCAATGCCGCTGAACGCGGATTTCGGCATCGATGTCGATGATTTCCGCGCGCCCAATGGCGGCGTGCTTTTGCCGAATCCGAACGCGCCCACCGGTCGTGCGTTGCCGCTCGACGAGATCAGGATCCTGCTCGCGGCGAACCCGGATTCGGTTGTTGTGATCGATGAAGCGTATGTGGATTTCGGCGCGGAATCAGCGGCAACTCTGGTCGATGAATATCCGAATCTGCTGGTTGTGCAGACGTTATCGAAGGCGCGTTCGCTAGCTGGCATGCGCGTGGGATTTGCCCTCGGCCATGAAGCGCTGATCGAGGCGCTCACGCGTGTAAAGGACAGCTTCAATTCGTATCCGCTCGACCGGTTGGCTCAAGTTGCGGCCATCGCTGCGTTTGAAGACGACGCGTATTTCCGCGATACCTGCGCGAAGGTCGTTGCGAGCCGCGAGCGTTTATCGGACGAACTGAAGGCGCTGGGATTCGATGTGGTGCCGTCGGCGGCGAACTTTGTGTTCGTACGCCATCCGTCACATGACGCCGCGGCGCTCGCCGCAAGCTTGAAGGAGAAAGAGATTTTCGTGCGGCATTTCAGGCTGCCGCGGATCGACCAGCATTTGCGGATCACCGTGGGCACGGACGCCGAATGTGACGCGCTTCTCGCCGCGTTGCGCGCCGTGCTGTAAATGCGAACAGGCGCTTGTTCAGGCGCCCTTCGCTTTCATCAACGCGTGATATTTCGCCATCAGCTGGATGGGATTTTCGTCATGCGCCGGGTCGCGCGGAATGCATTCCACGGGGCACACTTGCACGCATTGCGGTTCGTCAAAGTGTCCAACGCATTCCGTGCATTTGTTCGGGTCGATGACGTAGTAGTCGACGCCCATCGATATGGCGTCGTTCGGGCACTCGGGCTCGCACACGTCGCAGTTGATGCACTCGTCGGTAATGAACAGGGCCATGCTTTACTCTCTTCGTCCGGCGTTTCAGCCGGCTTTGTGATGCGCACTCACGGCACAGCAGGATCGGGCACGATCGGACCAACCTTGTCCTGCAAACGCTTTTCCACCGATGGGAACACGAATTTGCTGACATCGCCGCCAAGTTGCGCGATCTCGCGCACGATCGTGCCCGAGATGAATTGATACTGGTCCGATGGCGTCATGAACATGGTTTCGACGTCAGGCAACAGATACCGGTTCATGCCGGCCATCTGGAATTCGTATTCGAAGTCGGAAACAGCGCGCAGGCCCCGCACGATCACGCGCGCGTTGTTCTTGCGCACGAAATCCTTTAGCAGACCCTTGAAGCTCATTACCTTCACGTTTGGATAGTGCCCCAATACTTCATGGGCAATGTCCAGCCGTTCCTGGAGGCTGAAAAACGGCTTTTTGTTGCGGCTGTCGGCAACGCCAACCACCAGCGTATCGAAAATACTCGATGCGCGTCGCACAAGGTCTTCGTGACCGCGCGTGAGCGGATCGAACGTTCCCGGATAAACGGCTGTAACCATGGGGCATCTCCTCTTCTGATACTTTTTCTGGCTATTTCTGCAGAATTCCTGACGATGCTTCGCCAGATGAAAATTGGGACGATGCCGGTATCTACAAGAAGCCGTCGTCAATCATGTCCGGCTACATACCCCTTCGCAGGTCTCTTCGGCCATGACCCGCGCATCGCCGGCCAGCGTTTTGGAACGCGCATTATTCCTCATTTTCGCGCTGCAGCAAATGATAGCGGACCGCGCCGGCCTTGCCTTCGCGGGTAATTGCCCATCCGGCGAGCGCGGGCACCTGTGCGGGGTCGAGCGGTTCGCCCGATTCCACGTACAGCAAGCCACTCGCCGACACCAGCGGCGCCGCGAGCACGAGCGCGCGCTGGAGCATGGTGGTGTCGCCGAAAGGGGGATCGAGGAAAACGACATCGAAGGAATTCGGCGGCAGGTTTGCAGCGAGTCGCAGCGCATCGGCTTCCACGATTTCGATGTTCTTCGCCGCCAGGCGCGCCTGGTTTGCCTTCAACTGCGCGACCGCACGGCCGCTGCGCTCCACCATCAGTACGCGCACTGCGCCGCGCGACGCGGCTTCGAAGCCAAGCGCGCCGCTGCCGGCGAAGAGGTCGAGACAGCGGCGGCCGTCGAGCGACTGACCGAGCCAGTTGAAAAGCGTCTCGCGCACGCGATCTGGCGTGGGACGCAGACCGTCGAGGCTCAGCACAGGCAACGGCGTGCGCTTCCAGTCACCGCCAATGATACGAATGGAATGCGCCTTTCCGCCCCGCGATGGCTGCGCTTCACGCTCTTTCGGCCCCCGCTGAGTCGGCGCGGCGGATTCGCGGGTTTTATCGCGGGTGCGTTCGGGATTTCGCGTGAGCGTTCGGGTGATGTCAGAGCGGGACATGGACGTGCATGAGTGGGCGGACGCTTGGCCGCGGGCGGATCGAAGAAAAAGTAGGTGATAACAATGCCTTTCACCGATGCGGGCACGTTACCACAGCCCCGTCGCCATGGATGTCATGGGCCGCCGCCACGCAGCTACTACAATCGGTGCCGGCTGATAAAATACGCATCTTTCGCGTATTTGCGCTTTTCGCCCGGCTCTTCCCGCTGTTTTTGGCGGTTTTTCGCGGCACGGCGGCTACATCATCTTTGCGTTTTCGCAGACGTTCGACTCGTGAAGTCGCAACAGCACAGATGAATCGCCACCTCCACCATTGCAGACCATGTTCAGCTTTTTCAAACGATTAGTAGGCAAAACGAGCGATACGCCCGATGAAGATCAGGCGGAGGACGCTGTAGTCGATCTGGATTCGGAATCCGAGGCCAATGAAGGACTTCGGCATGCGACCACGCCCGTTACGCCCGCCCAGCCAGTGGAAAGCGTTGACGAGCCTCTTTCGCACGCCACCACGCCCGTAACTGCCGCTCAACCGGCAGACGATTCGCCGAGCGCGGAAACAAAGCCGTACTGGCAAGGCCGCACCGCGTCTCAATGGACCGCACAGCAGGAAACGGCGGTCATCGTGCCGCCGCCGGAGGCGGACGCCGGCGCGAAACGTTCGTGGATCACTCGCCTGAAGACGGGTTTGTCGAAGACGAGTTCGGGACTGACGGGGATTTTTGTCGGCGCGAAGATTGACGACGACCTGTACGAAGAGCTTGAAACCGCATTGCTCATGTCCGATGCAGGCATGGACGCGACCGAATACTTACTCGAAGAGCTGCGTGAAAAAGTGCGCAGCGAGCGCCTCACCGACGCAATGCAGGTGAAGGCCGCGCTACGTTCGCTTCTCGCAGATTTGCTGCGCCCGCTCGAAAAGTCGCTGATGCTGGGCCGCGCACAACCGTTGGTGATGATGATCGCCGGCGTGAACGGCGCGGGAAAGACCACGAGCATCGGCAAGCTGGCGAAGCATTTGCAGAGTTTCGATCAGTCCGTGCTGCTCGCCGCCGGCGACACGTTCCGGGCAGCAGCGCGCGAGCAATTGCGCGTGTGGGGCGAGCGAAACAACGTGACGGTGCTGTCGCAGGAAAGCGGCGATGCAGCCGCCGTGATTTTCGATGCCGTCGGCGCGGCGCGCGCGCGAAAGATCGACGTAATGATGGCCGATACCGCCGGTCGCCTGCCCACGCAACTCCATCTGATGGAAGAGTTGCGCAAGGTGAAGCGCGTGATCGCGAAGGCGCAGCCGGATGCGCCGCACGAGGTTCTGCTGGTTATCGATGCAAACACCGGCCAGAACGCGCTCGCCCAGGTAAAGGCATTCGACGATGCACTCGGCCTGACCGGGTTGATCGTGACGAAACTCGACGGCACCGCGAAGGGTGGGATTCTCGCTGCGATCGCACGCCAGCGGCCGATTCCGGTTTATTTCATCGGTGTGGGCGAGAAGGTGGAAGACCTGCAGCCGTTCAGCGCCGACGAATTCGCGGACGCGTTGCTGGGCAGTTGATTCCGGGCACTGCAGGCTTTCTCATTACGCCTGCAGTGAAGCACGACTTACCGCGAAAAGATCAACACCCCGGCAATCCACCACATCACCACGCCCACAATCACATCGAGCACGCGCCACGAGACATCTTTCTCGAACAGCGGTCGCAGCAACCTGGCGCCGAATCCAAGCGCCGTGAACCAGATAATCGACGAACACATGGCCCCGGCCGCGAACCACGCGTTCCCTGGCCATCCGTACCGCGCGCCAATCCCGCCGAGCAATACGACCGTGTCCAGATAAACGTGCGGGTTGAGCAGCGATAAGGCCAGCACGGTCGATGCCGCTTTCAACGCCGTCTGCGTCTCACCATTCTCGGCCTGCAAGTGCCCCGGCCCTTTCCACGCCGCGTGAAAAGCCCTCACGCCGTAGAGGAACAAGAACACCGCGCCGGCCCAGCGAATCACGTCGAGCAAAACGGGTGCGCGCGCAATCAACGCCCCCATTCCGCCGATACCCAACCCGATCAGCATCACATCGATCAGTGCGCAGATCGAGACGACCAATCCCACATGCCGCCGCTTCAAACCCTGCCGCAATACAAACGCGTTCTGAGCACCAATCGCGATAATCAAACTTGCGCCAAGTCCGGCGCCGGATAAAAAAACTGCTGTTGTCATTCTGCGTCCGGTTGCTGCCCGGGCGCGGCGCGCGCGAACGCATCGATTTGCCCGGCGTGATCGGCGATACGTTCGATCGTCGGATACCGGCTCATGTCGATGTTGAAACGCCGCGCGTTGAAAACTTGCGGAACGAGGCACAGATCGGCGAGCGTGGGCGTATTGCCGAAACACAGCGCGCCGACGCGCGGGTCGTTCGCCAGACGCTTTTCCAGCGAGCTGAAGCCTGCTTCCAGCCAATGCCTGTACCACGCGTCTTTCGCTTCTTCACCAACCTTCAGCGTGTGCTTCAGGTACTTGAGCACGCGCAGGTTGTCGATGGGATGAATCTCGCACGCCACCTGCAGCGCAACCGAACGAATGAACGCGCGATCCAACGCGCTCCCCGGCAGCAGCGGCGGCTCAGGATGCGTCTCCTCCAGATATTCGATGATCGCAATCGACTGCGTCAGCACGTCGTCGCCATCCACGAGCGTTGGCACGATGCCGTCCGGATTCAACTCGCGATATTCGGGCTTCAGTTGCTCCCCGCCATCGCGCAAAAGATGAACCGGCGCGTAGTCGTAATCGAGCCCTTTGAGATTCAGCGCAATCCGCACGCGATACGCGGCCGAACTCCGAAAATAGCTATAGAGCTTCATCGGTCTCCTCCGTTTTTATAGTCAGACCACGCGCACCGCAAACTCGCCGATTCCATCGACGCCGCCTTTCATCAAATCGCCCCTTTGGATCGCGCCGACGCCTTCAGGCGTGCCCGTGAAAATCAGATCGCCAGGAAACAGCTCGAACAACGTCGATAGATACGCGATCGTCTCGCCCACCGACCAGATCAGTTGCGAGATGTCCGATCGCTGTTTCTCTTCGCCATTGACGGTGAGCCAGATCGCGCTTTTTTCCAGATGCCCGACCTTTGCCACAGGATGAACTGGACCGAGCGGCGCGGAGTGATCGAAGCCCTTTGCCGTATCCCACGGACGGCCGAGTTTCTTGGCTTCGGCCTGCAAGTCGCGGCGGGTCATATCGAGGCCGAGCGCGTAGCCGAACACGTAGTCAAGCGCTTGATCGGCGGGAATGTCCTTGCCCCGCTTGCCGATGGCCGCAACCAGCTCCATCTCGAAATGCACATTCTTCGATTGCGACGGATACGGGAATTCGCCGGTCGCACCAGGCGCGACGTACAGCACGGCATCGGCCGGTTTGGCAAAGAAGAACGGCGGCTCGCGATCCGGATCGTGGCCCATCTCACGTGCGTGCGCCTCGTAGTTTCGGCCGACACAGTAAATTCGGCGAACGGGGAATTCATCGCTGGAACCGATCACCGGCACCGCAACCACCGGCGCCGCAGCAAATACGTGACTCATTGCGCTTTCTCCTGTTTGATATGGCTCGACCAAGGACCTAAGTTTAACGTGCGCGGTTTGCCGTCGCGACTCGGCCGAATGGCATAGGCGGTGAGGTAATCGCACCGCCTGCGCTTGCAAGGCCGCCTCAAATGCGGTACTGAATGTGTTCCCGCATTTCACAATTGAAGCGCCTTATCGTGCAAAACCTGAGTGAAGACATCGACACTTGTGCGAGACGGCCGCTCGGACCATTCGATGACCGACTCTGCTGCTTTCCCCTGCGCCCGTTTCATCAAGGAAATCGGCCGCGGGCCAAACGGTGCGCGCGCGCTGACCCGCGAGGACACGTACGCGCTCTACGAAGCGATGCTCGACAACCGCGTCTCCGATCTCGAACTCGGCGCGGTTCTGCTTGCGTATCGTGTGAAGGGGGAAACGTCGGCGGAACTTGCCGCGATGCTCGCGGCCGCGCATCGCTCGTTCGAGCCGCTGCATATCCAGAATGGCCGCGATAACGCGCGTCCGGTTTCGATCCCGACCTATAACGGCGCACGCAAGCAACCCAACCTCACGCCGCTGCTGGCCTTGCTGCTTGCACGTGAAGGTGTGCCGGTGCTCGTGCATGGCGTCACCGACGACCCCGGCCGTGTGACGAGCGCCGCGATCTTCGCGGAACTGGGCATAGAGGCATCGACTTCCCACGATGAAATCGAAGACAACCTTGCCTCGCGCCGCCTATCGTTCGCGCCTATTGGCGTGCTCGCGCCCAAGCTCGCGCGCCTTCTCGCTATCCGCCGGATCATGGGCGTGCGCAATTCCACCCATACGCTGGTCAAGATTCTTCAGCCGTTCGCACAGCCTGGCTTGCGGCTTGTGAACTACACGCATCCGGAATATCGGGAAAGCCTGACGGGGCTTTTCACCGAACATCCCGATGCCGCCGCCGGCGGCGCGCTGCTCGCCCGTGGCACGGAAGGCGAAGCCGTAGCCGATACACGCCGTCAAGTGCAAGTCGACTGGTTCCATGATGGCCACGCAGAAACGCTCGTTTCGCCAGAACGATCGTCGCCGGAAGCGCCCGCCGTGCCGCTGCCCGAAGCCCTCGACGCCGCCACGACCGCACGCTGGATCGAGACCGTTCTGCGCGGCGAAGCGCCGATTCCCGCCGCGCTCGCACGTCAGGCGGAGTTGATTACGGAAATTGTCAGACGGCAAGACGGTTGACAAACCCGCACGCCGTCGGCTAATGTACACGAATGAGCTTTGCCCAATTCTCCTCCCTTCGAATTACTCTGGGTCGCCTAGCGCGGCCCCTATCGCTACGTCTAGCGTAAGTCGCTAAACGTGGCGCCGCGCGTTCCCAACGCCCGGTCCCTCCTGCAGTTCCCGTAGCTCCCCTTTCTTTTACCACCCGTAGTCGTCTGCTTTCGTCCGTTCATCCACGGGTCGAAATCGCGAGGATCACATGCACGCTGCATTTGCATCGTTCACGTTTGTCACCGGCGTCATCCACGCCCGGGCAACACGCGAACCCAGGCAGCGCGCACTGGACCGATGCCGGCAAGCCGCCGGCCACTCGTCCGCCTCGCAACGACTGCGCTTTCACGCGTACAACGCGTTCAGCCGAGGCCCACGATGATGATGCGCAACCCTTCCGAGAAATACCGCCCCTTCCCTCAAGTCACGCTCAAAGGCCGCCAATGGCCAAATCGCATCATCGAGCGCGCGCCCATCTGGATGAGCACCGATCTTCGCGATGGCAACCAGGCGCTGATCGACCCGATGAGCATCGACGCCAAACTCGAGTTCTTCGAGATGCTGGTGGCGGTGGGTTTCAAGGAAATCGAAGTGGGCTTTCCGTCGGCATCGCAGACGGATTTCGACTTCGTGCGCAAGCTGATCACCGAAAACCGCATTCCCGCCGATGTCACCATCGAAGTGCTCGTGCAGTCGCGCCGGGATCTCATCGAGCGGACGTTCGAGGCTGTGGAAGGCGCGCCCCGCGTGATCGTGCACCTTTACAACGCGATCTGCCCGTCGTTCCGGAAGATCGTCTTCGGGATGACGAAGGAAGAAACCAAGGCGCTCGCGGTGGAAGGCACGCGCATCATCAAGGAATGCGCCGCAGCGCGCCCCGGCACGCACTGGACTTATCAGTATTCGCCGGAAACGTTCAGCATGACCGAGCTTTCGTTTTCCCGCGAAGTCTGCGACGCGGTCGCGCAAATGTGGCGGCCCACGCCCGATCACAAGATGATCGTGAATTTGCCCGCCACGGTCGAAGCGGCCATGCCCAACGTCTTCGCCGATCAGGTCGAATGGATGGATCGGAACATGGGATATCGCGACAGCATCGTGCTCTCCGTGCATCCGCATAACGATCGCGGCACGGCCGTCGCCGCTGCGGAACTCGCGATTCTTGCCGGCGCGGATCGTGTGGAAGGTTGTCTCTTCGGCAACGGCGAGCGCACCGGCAACGTGGACCTCGTCACGCTCGCGATGAACCTGTACACACAAGGCGTCGATCCGGGCCTCGATTTTTCGGATATCGATGGCGTGCGCCGCGTCGTCGAACGATGCAACCAGATCCCGGTGCATCCGCGTCACCCGTATGCCGGCGATCTCGTGTTCACGGCGTTTTCCGGCTCGCATCAGGACGCGATCCGCAAGGGTTTCGCGCAGCGCGTAGACGGTACGGTTTGGGACGTGCCCTATCTCCCGATCGATCCCGCCGATCTCGGCCGCAGCTACGACGCCGTAATCCGCGTCAATAGCCAGTCGGGCAAAGGCGGCGCGACCTATCTTCTCGAACGCGGCCTTGGCTTCACGCCGCCGCGCCGCGTACAGATCGAATTCAGCCACGCCGTCCAGAAAGTCGCCGATTCCTCCGGCGAAGAAGTTTCCGGCGAAGCCATTTGCGCCCTCTTCAAACGCGAATACTTCGACGCGAAAGGCCCCGCCTCGCGCGCCGATGCATCGGCGATTCACTTCAATGAACGCCGTGTGACGCTGCCGGTATCGAAGACCGCCGACGAAGCGCACGCGCAGGCCGTTGCCGCGGTATTGGCCGAGGTGGCCGGCGCGACCATCGATGTGACTTCGTTTGAAACGGCGGTAACGGTGAAGGGGGAGACGGCGGTTTTCATCGGTTGCCGGATTGGCGATCAGACCGCGCGATACGGCGTCGCCGTGCACGCGAACGCGGTGCAGGCAATTAGCGACGCGATTATCAGCGCGATGAATCGCGCGCGCTGGGCTGGACGCAAGGCGATGGAAGACGAAGCGGTCGCGGCTTAAGAAGGGTTACATAACGACGAAGCAGGCGACGCCGCGGACCGGCACGGCGGCCAGCGCTCACAAGGCGCTGAAGTTCAACCACCGGCTCTACGATGCCAAACCCACGGCATATAACCGGCGCTAATCCAGCGCCACGCGTGTCGCCTGCATCGCAAGCAGCTTGTAGTGGCCATCGACATGAAGATGAACGGCTGTGTACGCAATCGGAAACAGCAGCGCGCCGTTTTTCGACTCCATCTCGATCAGCGCGCGCCCGTGCACGATCCACGTGTCCCGGCCGCCCGGCATCAGCTCCTGCGTCTGGATCTCGATTTGCCGGTAACGTCGGCGCCCGGCCGTGATTGCGTCGATGAACTGCCGCTTCGACTCGCGCTTGCCATTGGTGTGGACGTAGCTGGCGTTGTCCGCCAGCAGCGCGTCGAGCACTTCGCCGTCGCCGTCGACCATTGCGCGAAAGCGGCCGCGCTCGAGTTCGCGAATTGCCTCGGCGGGCGAATCGGTGGGATGTGCCGGCATCGATCGGTTCCTCTCACGCTTGAGGAACCGACAGACGCGGTCCCCGTCAGAAGTTGTACTGCAAATATAACTGGCTGAAATTTATACCAGGATTCGGGTGTTCGATACCGGCGTTGGATAAATGCTGAAACCGGAAGCCCGCTTGGTAGTTCTGGTGCGCGCCGAACTGCGCGCCAACGCCCACCATATCGGCGAACTGGAAGGACGACGAGAACGTACGGTCCTGCGTCTCCCGCACGTGCGACAAGAGCCGCACGCCAACGCCCGCCTCCACATACGGCCGGAACCAGCCAGAACTCTTGATAAAACGAAATACTGGCGTCAGGCCAAATTCCCAGATGTTCGGATGCGCCGCGTTGCTTTCGCGAATGTCCCAATAAGCGACATGCGCCTCACCGACGACCGTGAAATGGAATCCGCCAATTTCCCACCATGTCCAGTTCGGGTCCCACACGACCCCGACATCCGCCTTGCGGACATCGTGATCGGCAACCCCACCGGCAATCTGAACACCAAACTGGTCAGCTTTGGCGCTAGCCGAAACCAAGGCAAGAGCCCCCAGCAAGGCGCCGTAAAAAGAGCGTTTTTGCCAAACACTTTTGTTCTTTTGCATGAACTACTCCGGAGCTGGTTTCTCGAAACTCACTCGCCGCATGGGCGGCACGTCGCCATTTTAGAGACGGTCTTAAAAAAAAGCTCAGAACAGTTCTGCAGAATGTTGGAAATGCGGAATTAAGTTTCGTCGATCTGGAGTTTAAGAGGTAATTCGTGCGTAAGCTTGCAGGTTTCTTTCGGTAAAATCGACAGCGAACTCGTTTCTGCTTGCGAAATCGAAGGAGTAGGTTCGGGAAACCACGTACGGGCTATTGGAGCATCCGTTCTAATAGCTTTTAGGGAACTCTCGCACATATCGCCCCTCTAATCTTTAGCACTCGAAATAGCAGAGTGCTAATATCGTGGCTGGACCCGGTTTTTCATCGGGTTTTTTGTTGATAAGGAGCAGACAAGCGTGACCAATGCGATAACCCTTCCGATTACTGGACACTCGGCGTCGGCCAAGGCCGCTTCGGCAGGTGCGCTCACGTTCGCGCAGTCGTCCATGTTGACTGGTCAAATCGGCAACATCGACGCCTACATTTCGGCTGTCAACCGGATTCCGATGCTAACGCCGTCGGAAGAACGTCAGTACGCCACCGAATTTCGCGAGAACGACAACCTCGACGCTGCCCGTCAGCTCGTGCTGTCGCACTTGCGCCTGGTCGTGTCCATCGCCCGGAATTATCTGGGCTACGGCCTGCCGCACGCCGACCTGATTCAGGAAGGCAATATCGGCTTGATGAAGGCTGTAAAGCGTTTCGATCCGCAGCAAAACGTGCGGCTCGTTTCGTATGCCATGCACTGGATCAAGGCCGAGATTCACGAATACATCTTGCGCAACTGGCGCACGGTGAAGGTTGCAACCACGAAGGCGCAGCGCAAGCTGTTCTTCAACCTGCGCAGCCATAAGACCGGGCACAACGCGTTCACGCCGGGCGAAGTAGATAGCCTTGCGAAAGAGCTGAATGTGAAGCGCGAAGAAGTCTCGGAAATGGAAACGCGTCTTTCCGGCGGCGACATTGCGCTGGAAGGCCAGATTGACGACGGCGAAGAATCGTACGCGCCTATCGCTTACCTGGCGGATTCGCACAACGAGCCGACCAACGTGCTGGCATCGCGTCAGTTCGACAAGTTGCAGAGCGAGGGGTTGTCGACCGCGCTCGAATCACTCGATGAACGCAGCCGCCGGATCGTTCAGGCGCGCTGGCTCGAAGTGGAAGACGACGGCTCGGGCGGCAAGACATTGCACGAACTCGCCGATGAGTTTGGCGTGTCGGCTGAGCGGATTCGTCAGATCGAAGCCAGCGCCATGAAGAAGATGCGCTCGGCCTTGCATGAATACGCTTAAAGCGTAAGTAGCAAGCTTGGAAAATGCCCGCGGTCGAAAGACGGCGGGCATTTTTTTGTCCGGAAATTTTATGCAGACAGCTTTGCGATAAAAAAAGCGCCCGGAGTTTCCTCCGGGCGCCGTTCCTATGCAAATCGCAGCGCTAAGAAGCCTAGCGCGACATCATATGGTGGCCAACGTTATGCATGACCCACAACGTCCCGCCAATCACGATCACCGCCACCAGAATGGTGAATCCGAACGCGACGACATTCCATCGCTGCGATGACGACGTGTTCATGTGCAGAAAGAACACGAGATGCACGAAGATCTGGATCAAGGCGAGCACCGCAATCGCGATGATCGTTTCCGTCGGCCCCAAGGCCTTTTGCATGACCAGCCCGAACGCTGCAGCCGTCAGCACGACCGACAGAACAAAGCCAATGACATACGAGCGCACGCTGCCGTGGCCCGCGCCGGTATCGATTGAATGTGCGTGTGCCATTTATACGACGCTCGTCAGATAAACAAAGGTAAAGACGCAGATCCAGACGATGTCCAGGAAGTGCCAGAAGAGGCTCAGGCACGCGAGGCGCGTCAGACTGCGTTGGGTAATTTTCTTGCTGCCGATAACCTGCACGGCGAGTACCACCATCCAGATCAGGCCGGCCGTAACGTGCAGCCCATGCGTTCCCACCAGCGTGAAGAACGCCGACAAAAACGCGCTGGTTCCGGGGCCGTAGCCTTGCTGGATCAGCAACTGGAACTCATGAATTTCCAGCGCGATAAACGCAGCGCCCAGCAGAAAAGTGACGGCGAGCCAGGACAGCAGCGCAGTCTTCTTGCCCTTATAAGCGGCAAGCATGCCGAAGCCAAACGTGATGCTGCTGAACAGCAGAATGGCGGTTTCCAGCATGACGCCAGGCAATTCGAACACGTCCTTTCCTGAAGGACCTGCTGCAAACTGGTTGCCCATGACGGCGAACACGGCGAACAACGACGCAAAGATGATGCAGTCGGTCATCAGGTATACCCAGAACCCGAGGACCGTATTCGATGAGCCGTGGTCGTCGTGCGACTCCGGCATATCGTGTGAAATGGTTTTAGTCAGCATTACAGTGCCTCCTGCAGGTCGCGCGCGCGTGTTTGCGCCGGCGAGCCATCCATTCCCGCAACGGTTGCAGCGGGAATGGTGTAGTCGATGTCATTGTCGTAGCTGCGAATGATCAGCGTCACGATCACGCCCAGCAATCCGGCAATCGCGAGCCACCAGATGTGCCAGACCAGCGCGAAACCTATTGCCAGGCTGAACAAGGCGACCACAAGGCCGGCGCTGGTGTTGCGCGGCATGTGGATATCGCGGTAATCCTCGCGGGCGTGGCGCGTGCGGCCCCGTTCCTTCATGTGAGCGAAGGCGTCGAGTTCATGCACCACCGGCAAGACCGCGAAGTTATAAACCGGCGGCGGCGAGCTGGTCGCCCATTCGAGCGTGCGGCCATTCCACGGATCACCGGTGACGTCCTTGTACGCCGGCGTATTGCGCTTCACCACGCTGACAACAACCTGAGCCACCTGGCACAACACACCGACGAGGATGATCAAGGCGCCGATCAGCGCGACGATCATGTAAGGCTGCCAGCCGGGGGTGTCGTAGTGATTCATACGGCGCGTCGCGCCCATGAAGCCGAGTACGTACAGCGGCATGAACGCGGTCCAGAAGCCGATGAGCCAGCACCAAAACGCGCACTTGCCGAGGGTTTCGTTCAGCTTGAAACCGAACGCCTTCGGGAACCAGTACGTAAAGCCGGCAAGATAGCCAAACACCACGCCACCGATAATCGCGTTATGGAAGTGAGCGATCAGGAACAAGCTGTTGTGCAGCACGAAGTCCGCGCCCGGCACGGCCAGCAACACACCCGTCATACCGCCGATGGTGAACGTCACCATGAAACCGATTGTCCACAGCACAGGCGACGACAACTCGAGCCGTCCCTTGTAAATGGTGAACAGCCAGTTGAAGATCTTCACGCCAGTCGGAATGGCGATGATCATGGTCATGATCCCGAAGAACGCATTTACGTTCGCGCCGGAACCCATGGTGAAGAAGTGATGCAGCCAGACGAGCAAAGACAGCACCATGATCGAGCACGTGGCGTAGACCATGGTCTTGTAGCCGAACAGCGGTTTCTTGGCGAACGTAGAGACGACTTCCGAATAGATGCCGAATGCCGGCAGCACCAGGATGTACACCTCCGGATGTCCCCACGCCCAGATCAGGTTCAGATACAACATGGCGTTGCCGCCGGCATCGTTCGTAAAGAAGTGCATGCCGAGGTAACGGTCGAGCGCGAGCAATGCGAGCGTTGCGGTCAGGATCGGGAACGTGGCGAGAATCAGCACGTTCGAGCACAGCGACGTCCACGTGAACACCGGCATCTTCATGTACGTCATGCCGGGCGCGCGCATCTTGATGATCGTGACGAAGAAGTTGACGGCCGTGAGTAACGTCCCTATCCCGGAAAGCTGCAAGCTCCATAAGTAGTAGTCGACCCCCACTCCTGGACTGAACTGCAGTTCAGACAATGGCGGATAAGCCAGCCACCCGGTTTGCGCGAAGTCGCCGATCACCAGCGAGATGTTGATCAGGATTGCTGCAACCGCGGTCATCCAGAAACTGAGCGAGTTGATGAACGGGAACGCGACGTCCCGTGCACCGATTTGCAACGGCACGACAATGTTCATCAAGCCGATCATGAACGCCATTGCCATGAAAAAAATCATGATGACGCCATGCGCAGTGAAGATCTGGTTGTAATGTTCGGGTGGCAGGAAGCCGGGCCCGTTATACGCGAACGCGAGCTGGCTGCGCATCATCAGCGCATCGACAAAACCGCGCAGCAGCATCAACACCGCGACCACGATATACATCACGCCGATCTTCTTGTGATCGACGGACGTCAGCCATTCGCTCCACAAATAGCCCCACTTCTTGAACCATGTCAGCCCAAGAACCACGGCCACCACAATGAGCGCCATGAAGGCTGCCGCGCCCATGATGATCGGCTGGTCGAACGGTATGTCCGCCAGCGTTAATTTTCCCAACAAATTTCCAAACATGGCTTATCCCTTCGTGCGGCAGATCGGGTCGGGTATGTTGCGAGCATGCCCGTTGTTGTATTTCGCGACGATGGTCTGAAACAGATTCGCGTCGACCTTCGAGAAGTACTGGACCGGGTGCTTTTCGGTCGGCGAGGCAACGGCCGCGTAGTTCACGCCGTCAAGCTGACTTGGAGATGCCTTTACCTTCGCCACCCATGCGGCGAACTCTTCCGGCGTGGTCGCAATGGCTCGGAACTTCATGTCCGAGAAACCCTGGCCACTGAAGTTCGCGGACAGGCCGGCATAGTCGCCGGCGTGGTCGGCGATCAGATGCAGCTTGGTTTGCATGCCCGCCATAGCGTAGATCTGGCCGCCCAGTTGCGGGATGAAAAACGAGTTCATCACCGAATCCGACGTGATCTTGAAGCTCACCGGCGTACCAACCGGAAACTGAATCTGGTTCACCGTCGCAATGCCAAGATCCGGATAGATAAAAAGCCACTTCCAGTCGAGCGCCACGACTTCGACGTTAATCGGCTTTACCTCGGACTCAAGCGGCTTATAAGGATCGAGCGCATGTGTGCTCTTATAAGTCAGAATTCCGAGATAAAGAATAATCAAGGCCGGCACAAGCCAGACCACGATTTCGATTTTTGTGGAATGTGCCCACTTCGGCAAATACTCGGCTGATGTATTCGATGCCCTGTATTTCCACGCAAACAAAAGCGTCAGAAAAATAACAGGCACGACCACGATGAGCATGGCGTATGTGGACGTCAAAATAAGATTCTTCTCAGCCAGCCCGATGCTGCCTTTGGGATCGAGAAGATCCATTTGGCCGCCGCAACCTGACAGAAGAAGAGCAGGGAAAATTGCTAACCGCTTGCAAAACCCCGACCCGGATTTTTGTTTCATACCATGCCCGATTTCAAAGTTTTTGAGATATTACGTTCGACTCTTAATGAGCCTCTGGCAAAGGGTAGCGCGGTTTCAAGGCCTGGTCTGATCCAACTTTTTCAAAAAACATTTTGTGTTTTATTCGATGCGTCTTATCGCCACATATCAATTCTGGTTTTTATCAGGTCGCAGGGAAAGATTTTCGAGATAATCGGATTTAACTAAGAAAGCTCGCGAATTAATGTCACAGAAAAGCTGCAGTTCGGCTAAAGGGTACCGAACTGCGTTCGTTGATGTCGCGCAAAGCCGCTAGTTGATCACTTCAGGTAGATTCCCGGCGTCCAAGTGCCTTCTCTAGAGGAGAACGTCACCGTTCGTCCCGTGTTGTTGCGAATGCACAGGCCGACTTGCGCTACCCCAGCGGCTTTTTGTGATGCGATGTACCCGGATATCTCGTTCAGCCGGACTTGCTTGACGTTATCGAGATAGATCCCGCCTATTCGCTCACTGGTACTGCATGCCGTAGTGGCCGGCAAGTCGGCGCCGTCGTTCCAGGTCGTTGTGGCGGCATAGAGGTCGAGCATGACGGCATCGCTGTCGGTCGAGTTGCCGCCGTAGGTTTGCAAGTACGACTTGGCGTATGGGTAGTCGTTGAGATTGGTCGGCATCGGGAATTTGATCAGAACCACGTTGCCCGGCACGGAGACGATGGTTGTATCGACCGGATGCAGGGTACCGTCGCTATCGACTTGCACATCTGCGCTTGCTGCCGAGTAATAGGTGGGAATGCCGCTGCCGCAGCTTCCGCCCGTTTCGGGCTTGTTCATGCACATATCGACGAGGTATTTCATGGTCGACACGTGCCACGCATTGAAGAAGTCGCCGTGCGCCGTGTACATGCTTCCCCATTGCGGGACCCATTGGCCGTCCTGGAATATCGGGTCGAGCGAGAGTTGCGCAGTCGACAAGTCCGGATCAGTCCCGAGGTCATACGCAAGGTTCAGCTGCAATTCGGGAATCTTCACGGGGTACGCGGCGGGACACGTGCCGTCGCTGTTGCGGTAAGCCACATTCAACGCGCCATTCGCCACTTTCATGAGGTTGTTCATTCGCGCCGTCCGGTTGGTTCCAAGATTCGGTTTCAGCGAATGGCCGTCCCAGCAATCCGGAAAACGCACGGAGATGTTGAGTTGGGACGTTCCGCCAGGGGTGCCGGGCGCGCAGGTCGTGGGCATTGTCGATGTATAGCCCGTGTTCGGGCACAGAAAGCTGACGTGCGAGTTGGGCGCAGTGCCCATATGGTCTCCTGCCAACATTTGCAAGCCCGGTGGTGGAGCAGTGATGGGAACCACTGCCTGGTCGTTCTTGTAATAAGTCTTCTGGTACGAAGGAACGATTACGCCAGACGCGCGCTTTAACTGCGGCGCCCAATACGACGAAACGTCGGCGCTCGCATTGCACGTTGTTACTTTGTTGGCTGCCAGCGATTCGTACGTGGAGTTTGCATTCGATCCCGGATTGCCGAAGAAATCATGCACCATTGCTTCTCCCGGCTTGCCTGGGTAGACAATCGGATCATCCGGCAACGTGTGCGAATACGTGCACTGCACAGAGAACGACGCCGCGGCGTGCGCCCCGCTGGCGGCCAGCATGAGCATGAACCACATGACAAACTTGATTTTCACGATCGACTCCTGTTATGGAAACTGAAATGCCGATTCGATCAGTTTCTCGTTTTTTAAATTGATTAGGATTCTTTATTTAAATAGACGAGTTCGCTCAAAAACAGGTTTTCCTGCGATCAATCATTGATGCAAAAAGGAACAACGGCAGAGTTCGTTACGTTTTAATATTTAATTAGGTAAACTTATTTTTTCCAAACCAAATAATAGACCCGGATCATGACTTTCGCCATGCCGGGTCTTAAAGGGTTTAAAAGCAACCCAAAGGAAACTCATGATTTTCGAACTCATCGAGGCCGATGAGTTCGCGTCGCAGCATCAAGCAGACATCACGCCGGCAGCGGCGAAGCTCCGTTGCCCGGCGAAAGACGCTTCGCCATGGTTGCGGCGTAACGCGGCGCCGAGTTGCCCACGACAATGTGGAACGTATCGGCGGAGACCCACGCTACGTCGAGCGTCGACAAGCGTTGACGATCAACCGACGACGGATCGCGCACGACCACACGCAGACGCGTGGCAGCCACGGCATCGAGCGAAGCAACGTTCGTTGCGCCGCCGAACACTGCAAGCCAACGCACCGGATCGGGATCGAGCGGGCCTTGCTCGTTGGCAGAAACCGCTGCCAATGGCGCAGTTTCCGCGGCGGCGGGCCTGGACGAAGCCGGCGTCGCGCCACGCGTGGACGAACGTTCGAGTTCGGTGCGGATTTCATCGGAGATGAGATCGGCTTCCGGTCCAATGATCACCTGCACGTTCGTCGCACCGCGCTTCAACACGCCGCGTGCTCCGATTGCCTTCAATTGCGGTTCCGAAACCTTTTCCGAATCAACCACGGACAAACGCAAACGCGTCGTGCAGGCATCGACGAGCGTCAGGTTCGACGCACCGCCCAAAGCCGCAATGTAGCGGACAGCGCGCGGCACCGTTGCACCAGCGGTCGGCGAGACGAAGCCGGTGTTATCGAACGATTCGACTTCTGCGTCGGTCGTTGCGGGTTCACGGCCCGGCGTTGCCATGTTGAACTTGCGGATGAAGAAGCGGAACAGGCCGTAGTAGACCAGACCGTAGACGAGGCCAATGGGAATCGCCAGCCAGCCGCGCTGCGAAAGACCGTAGTTCAGCACATAGTCGATTGCGCCAGCCGAGAACGTGAAGCCCAGGTGAATGCCCAACGCCGAGCAGATCGCGAGCGACAAGCCCGTGAGCACCGCGTGGATTGCATACAGAACCGGCGCGAGGAACATGAAGCTGTATTCGATCGGCTCGGTCACGCCAGTCAGGAACGCGGTCAGTGCCATCGAAAACAGCAGGCCGCCCACGACCGCACGACGCTCCTTCGGTGCTTCATGGAACATGGCGAGACACGCTGCCGGCAAGCCGAACATCATGATCGGGAAGAAGCCCGTCATGAAGCCGCCAGCGGTTTTGTCGCCGGCAAAGAAGCGATGCAAATCGCCCGTCACCGCCGCGCCGCCGCCCGTTGGCGTGTACGAACCGAACACGAACCATGCAAGCGAGTTCAGGATGTGGTGCAGGCCCGTGACCAGCAGGATCCGGTTCAGCACGCCGAACACGAACACGCCGATTGCGCCCGCGCCCGTCAGCCAGCCGCCGGCTGCATCGATAGCCGCCTGGATCGGTGTCCAGATGTAGCCAAAGACAATCCCGAGCACCAGACAGGCCACCCCCGTGACAATGGGCACGAAGCGTTTCCCCCCGAAGAACGCGAGGTATTCGGGGAGCTTGATGTCCTTGTACTTGTTGTAGAGATACCCGGCCACGCAACCCGCAACGATCCCCGACAGCACGCCCATGTTGAGCTTGTCGTTGATGTCCTTCATCACCGCAATTTCAATCAGATAACCGATCGCGCCAGCCAGGCCGGCCGTGCCGTTGTTGTCCTTTGCGAAACCCACTGCCACGCCGATGGCGAACAAGAGCGGCAGGTTGGTGAAGATGGTGTCGCCGGCGTCGGCGATCATCTTGATGTTGAAGACATCCGGCTGACCAAGGCGCAATAGCAGCCCGGCAACCGGTAGCACCGCAATCGGCAGCATCAGCGCGCGGCCGAGTCGCTGCATTTTTGCAAACGGGTTGGCGTCCATCGAATTCTCCAAAGAAAGTGTCTTGTCGTTGATCGTGAGGTGAAACGTGTTGTCGATCGATTCTTTTTACTAATGAACGCGAAGGCTGGCAGCCGGAAGGACGTGTTAGTCCAGCGGCCAGATTTCGCGGCTTGCTGCTCTTACTGCCTGTGCCGATTCGAGCGCCAATGCATCGAGCGCGCGCTGACGGCACAGTGGGTAATCGAGTTTGCGCACGAGCGCCTTGATGCCGGGGACCGAAACCGGATCCACCGATAATTCCGTCACGCCCAGTCCCACGAGCAAGGGCACCGCGACCGGATCGCCGCCGAGCGCCCCGCACACGCCAACCCACTTGCCGTGCTTCGCGGCGCCATCGGTTGCCGCCTTGATGAGGCGCAAGACAGCGGGATGCAACCCGTCGGCTTGAGCGGCGAGATCGGCCTGGCAACGATCCATGGCGAGCGTGTATTGCGTGAGGTCGTTCGTGCCGATGGACAGGAAATCCGCGTGTTGCGCGAGTTGATCGGCGAGCAATGCGGCCGACGGCACTTCGATCATCACGCCGACCTGGATAGGATCGGTGCGGCCAATCTCGGCCGCGAGTTCATCAATACGCTTTCTCAAGCGCACGAGCTCACCCGAATCGGTCACCATTGGCAGCAGAATGCGCACCGTGCCGAACGGCTTCACCGCGAGCAAACCACGCAACTGGTCGTCAAGGAGATCGGGGCGCACTTGCGCGAGACGAATGCCGCGAAGGCCAAGCGCCGGATTGGTTTCCGGCGGCAGCGTGAGGTAATCGACTTCCTTGTCCGCGCCCACGTCGAGCGTGCGGATGATCGCCGTACGCCCGCTCAACGCGCCAACGATCGATTGATAGCTTTCTGCGTGTTCAGCAGCCGTCGGCGCCGACTGGCGATGAATGAACAGCAATTCCGTGCGCAGCAGGCCGACGGCATCGGCACCATTTTCGACGGCGGTTTTTGCGTCGTCCAATGTCGCGATGTTCGCCGCAACTTCAATGGTCCGGCCATCGCTGGTCGCGGCTGCTGCCTGCGATGTCTTCCGGTTCACTTCACGCACGCCTGCAAGACGCTGGCGCTCGAGGCGCGCACGTTCCACATCGAGCGCGGTGGGCGCATATTCCAGACGGCCGGTGGTTGCATCGACGACGACTTGCGTGCCATCAGGAATGGCATGCAGCGCGTCGCCCACGGCGACGAGCGCCGGAATGCCGATCTGACGCGCGATGATCGCCGCGTGCGATGTCGCGCCGCCACGCGCCATGACCAGCGCCGTCACACGCGTGCGATCGAGCGATGACAGATCCGAGGGCGTGAATTCATCCGCGGAGAGAACGGCTTCGTCGGGCAACTGGCGCGCGGCCGCGTTCGTGTAACCGAGCGCGCGCAACACACGCTTTTCGATATCGCGAAGATCCGCGGCGCGTTCGGCCAGCAACGCATCTTCCACGTTGGACAGCAAGACGATCTGCGCGCGGATCGCTTCACGCCACGCGAACCCGGCACTCTTGCCGAGGCTGATCAGGTCGCGCGCGGCGTCGAGCAAGGTCGGGTCTTCGAGCAATACGCGATGCACCGCGAAAATGCCCGCTTCGCCAACCGCGCCGCGTTGCGAAGCGGTGCGCACGGTTTCATCGAGTTCTGCGTCGATGGCTGCAATCGCCTTGTCGAGCAAGCGGCTTTCCGCCGCCGACGTCCCCGTTGCCTGTTCGGGCGGCGTGACGTCGTTGTCGTCCCAGCGGACCAGCTTGCCAACAGCAATTCCCGCCGATGCACACACGCCCGCAAGCGTGTTCGGATCGAGCGGCGTGCCAGCATCACGCACAGCGGCAACGGGCGCCGGCGAACGCGTGCGCGCCGGTTTCTCTTCCACTTCACCATGTGCTTCGCGCAGCAATTCGGCCGCGACCGCTTCCACCGCCGCCGCGGCTTGCGACCCGACTCCAAGCAGCTCGATGGTCGCGCCTTCGCCCGCGCCAAGGCCGAGCAGGCCGACGACGCTTTCTATCGGCGCCTTGCGGCCGTTGAAACGGACTTCGACCTTGGCGTCGAAACCGCGCGCTGCTTCGCGTGCACGGGCGGCCGGCCGCGCATGCAATCCACCCGCATGACCGAGCGTGATGCTGCGGCGTGCTTCCTCGGTGACGTTCGAGGTGCTGCGCGCCGCGTCCGCCTTCACGCCGTCCTTGCTGCGCAGAACCAGCAACTGGCTTTCGCCCGCTCGCAACATGCCGCGAGCCGCGCGGTTGACCACTTCGAACGCATCGCTGTTCGCCACCGCAATGACCGACACGAGACTCGGCGCATGCTGCGCGACATAGTCGGCATCGAATTCAATCAGCACGTCGCCGGCGCGCACGGTCGCGCCCTGCTCGACCTTCGGCGTAAAACCCTTGCCGCCCAGCTCAACCGTATCGATACCGATATGCACGAGGATTTCCGCGCCCTGCGACGTGCGCAAGGTCACCGCGTGATGCGTGCGCGCGAGGTGCGTGATGACGCCATCGCACGGCGAAACCATCACGCCCGCAAGCGGATCGATGCCGATGCCGTCGCCGAACATGCCGTCGGCAAATACGGGATCGGGCACTTCGGCGAGCGGCACCATCGGCCCGGTGAACGGCGCGACCAATACAAAATCGCTCTGGTTTTCAGGGGAATGATTCAACAGGGACTCCTCGGCACGGCGCATCGGATTACTCTCGATTAACGGGTTTCGGTGACTTTGGCCAAATGGCGCGGCGCGTCGGGATTGCGCCCGCGCGCGGCTGCCAGGCTGTCAGCCATCACATAGAAAGACAGGATTGCCGCGATCGGATCGAGCGCGAAATGCGCGGTCTCGACGAGCGGCAAATTGGCTTCAGGGATATCGGCGGGCGCGGCGAGCAGCACGCGTGCGCCACGTGCGCGCATGTCGCGGGCGAGCTGGACGAGGCCAGCCTGCTCGGGCCCACGCGGCGCGAACACGAGCAGCGGATAGTCTTCGCCGATCAGTTCCATCGGGCCATGGCGCACCTCTGCGCTCGAGAACGCTTCGGCTTGGATGCCCGAGGTTTCCTTCAGCTTGAGCGCTGCTTCCTGAGCAATTGCGAGCCCGAGGCCACGGCCGATCACGATCATGCGATCGACGTCCTTCAGCTCGCTGACGGCATGCGACCAGTCGAGCTTGCCCGCGGCGCGCAATGCGTCGGGCAACGACTTGAGCGCGTTGAGCAACTCGGCGTCTTTCTGCACATGCGCAATCACAATCGCCGAAAGCGACAGGATCGCGATATAGCTCTTGGTTGCGGCCACGGACAATTCCGGGCCAGCCAACAACGGCAGATTCCATTCGCACGCTTCGGCGAGCGGAGAATTGGGCGCGTTCACGGCGGCCACGGTCAACGCGCCAGCGCTGCGCAAGGCTTGCATCGTGCCGATCAGATCCGGGCTTTTGCCCGACTGCGAAAACGCCACGGCCAACTGGCCTTTCACGCGCAACGGCGCTTGCTGCAGGGTCGCAACGGACATGGGCAACGACGCGACCGGCACGCCGATACGGCTCATGGTCAGCCCTGCGAAGTAACTTGCTGCGTGATCCGACGAACCGCGCGCAACCGTCAGTGCAACATGACGCGGCTCTTCGGCGAGCCGTGCGGCGAGCGCTTCAATGTGGGATGTATCGGCAAGCTGGGCAACCACCACGTCGGCGGACGCCAACGCTTCATCAAGCATATTCGACAATTGATTCACCTTCTACATAAGTTGCTGTCAACGCCAGTTCACGGTCGAACACGACGAGGTCCGCCCACGCGCCACGCGCAATGCGGCCCCGGTCTTCGAGACCGAGATAATCGGCGGCGTAACGTGACAGGCGATTGGAAACATCTGCCATCGGCAAGCCGATGGAGACAAGATTGCGCAGCGCCTGATCCATCGTGAGCGTGCTGCCGGCGAGCGTGCCGTCGGCGAGACGCACGCCGCCCATGCACTTGGTCACATGCTGGCTTCCCAGTCGATATTCGCCATCAGGCATGCCGGACGCCGACGTGCTGTCGGTCACCACATACAGGCGCGGGATGGCGCGCAACGCGGCGCGGATTGCACCGGGATGCACGTGGAGCAGATCGGGAATCAGCTCGGCGTACTCGGCATGCGCGAGCGCAGCACCCACCATGCCGGGGTCGCGATGATGCAGCGGCGACATGGCGTTGAACAAGTGCGTGAAACCGCGCGCGCCATGCTTGAGCGCATTGACCGCGTCGTCGTATGTACCCAGCGAATGGCCCAGTTGCACGCGCACGCCGCGCGCCGCCATTTCCTGGATCACTTCAATGTGCCCGGAGATTTCCGGCGCGATGGTCACCACGCGGATGGGCGCGAGCGAAAGGTATTTCAGCACTTCGTCGCGTACGGCGACGGCGGCGGCGTCCGGCTGCGCACCAAGCTTTCCGGGATTGATATACGGGCCTTCGAGATGCACGCCGAGCACGCGCGCGCCGAAGGGCGCGCGGCGAACAGATTGTTCGCCAAGGCCGGCAACCACCGCCATCAACTCGTCGCGGGGCGCGGTCATGGTGGTGGCGAGCATGCTGGTCGTGCCGTGCTTCGCGTGTTCTCGCGCGACAGTAATAGCGGCGTCACCGCCCTCCATGATGTCGGCGCCACCGCCGCCATGCACGTGGCAATCGATGAAACCCGGCAGGATGTACGGGTCGTCGTTCGTCCTGGGGTCCACGCTCGCACCTTCGAGCGCCGTCACCCGGCCGTTCTCGAACGCGATCGAGCCATGTATCCAGCCGTCGGTCGTCAGGATGTTTCCTTTCAGCATGAATCTCTCTCGTGAAACGTACTGCGTGACGCGCTTTTGGTAGCGTTTCGCGTGGCAGGCGGCCCTTGCGGTGCCCGCCCAACGGCGCTCCGACGCGTGACAAGGCTCCATCAGCTGTCGCGCCCGCTGCGAGCAGGCTGGAAATCACCAAGAAACGGACTGGCGTATTTCCGGCAACGGCGTATTTCGCCCTGGGTTGTTTTTATCGATACCTTTTGTGGCATCTCACCGCACGGGGACCACGCTCCCGGCTGTGGACAAGACATGAAACGAACACCAGATCGACACCTTGATTGACGTTTTTTGATCAATTTTTACGATGATTCCAGCCATCAAGCGTCTTAAGAATCATCGCACGGCAGGTGCAATTGGCGAGCCCATTATATAACCAAAATAATACCAGTCAATTTACGAAATCATTATTTGAGATGTCACCAATCTTGTTAATTATCAATAGCTTGCATAAATTCTTGAGCTATTTGACGAATGGTTTCGCATTGGTAGTTACCCTCGGATACAGCCCACTTTAATGCGGCTGGTCTACACACTATAGACGCCCGCATGCCTCCGCAAGATGCCGTCTGGCGCAAGGTTCGCACGCTCATACTATTTTTCGGCACAATGATCGCGATCGCTTCGCCGGGGGAAACGGTGAAGCGCCAATACAAGGAGAGAGGCAGAGAATGCGTAGTTGCGTGAGCGATGGGCTGACAGATGCGGTGCGCCGCTTCCAATGGTTTTACACACGTCACGTCTGGGCGCCGTATGAACTGGCGGAGCAGAGTGCGCTATCGCCGACTGAATGGCGGGTCCTGTTCGCAATCATGCACGCGGGCACGACCATCGCGGCCGAGCTTTCACGCACGCTACAGATCAATACGGGCTATCTCAGCCGAATGCTCAACGAGTTCGAGCGCAATGGGCTGATCGAGAGGAATCCGTATGCCCGGGACGCGCGCAGCAATCAGGTTTCATTGACGCCAGCTGGCGAAAAATCGCTGGCCGCAACGAGCACCAGCGTGCGCGAGAACGTGTCGACAGCGCTCAAGGCCATGACGCCGGCCGAAGGCTCGCAACTGATGGCATCGATGGAAACCGTCGAGCGCCTGCTCACCCTCTCGCCCAACGGGTCGCGTGTTCGGCTACGCGGTCCGCGGCCGGGCGATTTCGGCTGGATCGTGGAGCATGAAGCGCAACTGGCTGCCGGCGGCGACTCCGCAAGACGGGCAAGCGAGATCCGCGCCGCGAGGGTTGTCGCGGAATATCTGACGGCGCCTGATCCCACGCGCAACGCATGCTGGATCGCAGAGAAAGATGGCACAAGTGCGGGAGCAGGCTTGCTGGTCTGCACGCCCGGATCTCGCGACGCGCGGATTGCGGTGCTTTTCGTCGTCGATCCGGATACCGGACACGATGCAACCGCGGAGCAGTTGATCAAAGCTTGCGAAGAGTTCGCAGTTGAATCGGGCTATGAGCGTCTGAGCTGCGTGTCGGATCTCCGCCACGAACTTTTCCAGCCACTGCTTCACCGGTGTGGGTTCCAAAGGCGGCGTAACGACGAAACGATTTGGGAGAAATTTTTGAAGTAGCCACGCCTGAAAGCATGAAGGCCGTTCCAACTTTCGTTGGAGCGGCCTTTTATATTCTGCGTTGTTACGGAATGCGGTGCGCTCAGTCCAGTAACAGCTTCAAGTCATGCACCCAAATGTCCACGCCCTGTCCGTCGCGGGCGAACAACCTCAGCCGCCCTTGCGGATCCAAGACGTAACTCGCGGCCGTATGGTCCATGGTGTATTCGCCCGGCGCCTTGCCCGGAACCTGGGCGTAGTACACGCGAAAGTCTTTTGTGATCTTCACGAGTTGAGCGGTATCGGCGGGACGCAAGCCGATGAACGACGGGTTGAACGCCGACACGTATTCGCTCAGCAACGGCGCAGTATCGCGGGCGGGATCGACGGTGACCATCAGCACTTGAACGCGTTTGGCGTCGTCACCCAGCTTTTGAAGCGCCTGCGACAGTTCGGCCATCGTGGTCGGGCATACATCCGGGCAATGCGTGTAGCCGAAGAACAGCACGACCACCTTGCCTTTGAAATCGGCCATGGTGCGCGTCTTGCCGCTGGTGTCGGGTAACGAGAAATCGCTGGCGAACTGCGTATTGCCGGTAATGTCGAGATTCGTGAAGGCCGGTTTGCTGTCGCACGCGGCGAGCAATACGGCGGCCAGTGCGAACCCCATCCAGACCACCATCCCGCGAACTGAAAACTTCATACGCCGATCACCGTCCGCACGTAATGGTCCACGAGCAGTGCGCCGAACAGCAGCGACAAATACACGATGGAAAACCGGAAGGTCTTGCGCGCGAGAGCATCGGAATAATCACGATAAATCCTCCACGCATACCCGAGGAACATGCCGCCGAGGACAACGGCGGATGCGAGATACAACACGCCGCTCATGCCCGAAATGAACGGCATCATGGTCACGGCAAAGAGGATCACGGAGTACAGAAGAATATGCAGACGCGTGTATTTCTCGCCATGCGTGTTCGGCAACATGGGCAGGCCGGCGTTCTCGTAGTCTTTGCGTCTGTACAGCGCCAATGCCCAGAAATGCGGAGGCGTCCAGACGAAGATGATAAGTACGAGGATCCACGCGTCGCCGGGAACGTGACCCGTCACCGCCGCCCAGCCGAGAGCCGGCGGCATGGCGCCGGACGCGCCACCAATTACGATGTTCTGCGGCGTAGCCGGTTTCAGCAAACACGTATAGATCACCGCGTAGCCAACAAACGTCGCAATGGTCAGCCACATGGTGAGTGCGTTGGTGAACGTGTAAAGCGTCCACATGCCGGCCGCACCGAGCACTGCCGAGAACAACAGGATCTGCGCCGGCGTGATTTCGCCACGCGCTGACGGACGCCATGCGGTGCGGCGCATCATGGCATCGATTTTTTGCTCCATCAGGCAGTTGATGGCGAACGCAGCGCCGGCCAGCAACCAGATACCGACCGTTCCGCCAATCAGTACAGTCCAGGGCACCATGCCCGGCGTCGAAAGGAACATGCCTATGACCGCACAGAACACAGCAAGCTGCGTCACGCGCGGCTTGGTCAGCGCGATGTACTGGGAAAGGCGGCTACCGGAGGGGGAAATCAGTGTCGTGCTGTCCATAGAAACTCACGGAGCCTGGCGCGGGAGTGATGCGGATACCGCGTCCAGCGAGGCGGTGGCGGACGTTGCCGCAGCGGGACTAAGAGCGTGGCCGTGGCGGCTGGAAGAGATCCGAAAGTTTATCATAACGAGCAGTAGTAACAGGATGGCCGCACCGCCGTTGTGCGCCACTGCGACAGGCAACGGCCATTGCAGCACGATGTTCGAAAGCCCGGTCAGAAACTGCAGGACGATCACGAACATTACGCCATTCGCGGGCCTTCTCAATGACTCAAATCGACGCAGTTTGGCGGCCAGCCACACGAGATAAAGCACCACGACCACCGCAAACGTGCGATGCGTCCAGTGGATCGCAACAAGTGCGTCCTGCGAAATGACATCGCCGTCGCCGGTCATGCCGAGCGCGCGCCACAGGTGAAAGCCGTGCTCGAAGTTCATCGGCGGAATCCAGGCGCCATTGCATAACGGGAAATCCGTGCAGGCGAGCACCGCGTAGTTCGTGCTGACCCAGCCGCCCAGCGCAATTTGCACGATCAGCAGCAGCAAACCCACGAGTGCCGCTGGCAGCCAGCGGGCGGCGGCTGGGTTTATCGATGGCACCGGCGTCTGGCGCGCAGCCAGCCAGCCGAGCGAACCGAGCAGCGCGAGGCCGAGCAGCAAGTGGATGGTCACGATCACCGGCTGCAGCTTCATGGTGACCGTCCATGCGCCGAACGCACCCTGAACCACGATCAGCAACAGGATGGACGTTGGCCACCACGGCGAAACATGCAGCGGGCGCCGCTTGATACGCGCCGTCCATGCAATGATCACCTGCGCGATGATCAACACGCCGATCGCCATCGCGAAATAGCGATGAATCATTTCAATCCACGCCTTGCCGATACTGACCGGGCCCGTGGGCATGGCCTGGTGCGCAGCGGTAATGGCCGCGTGCGCGATAAAAGGCGACGACGTTCCGTAGCAACCCGGCCAGTCAGGACAACCGAGGCCGGAATCCGTGAGGCGCGTGAATCCGCCGAACATCACCAGGTCCAGCGTCAGGAACGTGGTCAGCCAGACGAGCTTGCGGAATTTGTTGTCGTCGGCTTTCACCCATACGTACGAAAGCGGCAACAACGCAATGCAAATGCCGATCAAACCAAGTTGTAAAACGTAAGTCATGCCTGCATGGTTCCTTTTGTCTCAACCGATACGCGACCACTTCAGCAGCTTTGCCAGATCAGCCTTGATCTTTTCCGGCTGCGGGTCCTTCGGGAAACGCATCATCAGATTGCCGTTTGGATCGACGAGAAAGATATGGTCGGTAAGCTGCGAATCCGCGCCCGCCGGCAGCCACGCGGCCACGGCCTTCGGATCGGCGATCAGCATGCGCGTGTCCGGCTGCGGATAGGCCGTCTGGATGACGGGGGCGACGGGTTTGTCATCGGTACGGAGCCACACGTTGACCACGCGCTCGCGTTCAGCCGATTGCAGCGCGCGCACCTGGCGCATGAAGAAGAGCCGCGTGACGCATTTCTCGTCGCAATCGCCGCCGTTGACCGTGACCATCAGCCATTTGCCGCGCAGCGTGGAGAGCGGCATTGGCTTGCCTTGTTCATCGGTCACGACAAGCTGATCCGGAATCGGGCGCTGCGGTTCGACCAGCGCGCCGTAGCTCGTCGTGCCGCCCGTCGGCTTGACGACGTAGTACATGAAATAGGAAGCCAGGACCGGCGCCGCGCACACGAATGCCAGCAAGAGCAGCATCCAGCGGCCCTTGTTCCACGATCCGGGCGTGCGTTCCTGTTGCTGCGCACGCGCTTTGTTGACCGCGGACGGCGAAGGACGGGGAGTTTGCATGGACAAAATTTTGCCTCTATTCGTTTAGGAGCGTCGCGACGTTCGATTGCTCAAGTGCCGCTTCACGCGTTGCCATCGACTGGGTGCGCAGCGCTTTCTTTCGACTCATCTTTCTTCGCGGCCCGGCGCGCGGCGTAGAGCCCGAACCCGAGCGCGGCGGCCGCCATGCCCCACCACTGGAGCATGTAGCCGTAATTTGTGTCGACACCCATTGTGGGCGCCGGCCAGTCTCGCACCAGCTTGTCGCCCGTGTTGTTCAGTTGCTGGATCACGAACGGTTGCAGCGGCAGACCAGTCTCGGCGGCGTAAGCGGCGACATCCAGATTCTGTCGAATCTTCAATTTCGCAGCCGAACCGCCGTGCCCAAGCTCGAATGCCTGCGATGCATTCGCGCGCGCAATCCCTTCAATTTCCACTTCACCGCCGGGCGTTACATACGGCTCGATGCCCGTACGATCCGACAGATTCCGCGGCAGCCAGCCACGGTTCACCAACACTACACCGCCGCCATCGAGTTTAAGCGGCATCACGACGTAAAACCCCGGCTGATCCTGGTAAGGCCGATTGTCGAGATAAACGGCCTGGTCGGGCATGAACGTGCCACGCGCGAACACGCGATGAAACTCGATGTCCTTCAGTGTCACAGGCTCCGCGCCCACACGTTGCGCCGGCGCGTTCTCGAACGCGACAATCCGCGCGTTGAGCTGCTCTTTCTGATGCGCCCGATCGCGTTGCCAAAAGCCGAGCCGCACCGTCACCGCCATGACGATCAGGATGATCAGCGCCGGCCAGAAGCGGATTTTCATACGGCGCCTGCCGCGTCTTGCGCGACCAAACTTTCAACTCGCACGCGGCACATTACCTGCGATGCGATAATCGGGGAATCGAACTTCTTAGCCCAACTGGCTGTTTTCATGCACATATTCGTTGCCATCGCATTCATTCTCATCATCGGCAGCCTGGGTTCGGCGCTGTACTTCATGATGACCGACAAGGGCAAAAGCAAGCGCATGGTGTGGTCCCTCGCCATGCGCGTCGGGTTGTCGATCTCGTTGTTCCTGTTCATCCTGTTCGCGCACTGGATGGGCTGGATTCAGTCTACCGGTATCCCGCTCGGACGCTGATCTCGCTACCCGCCAACCGCCCCATTCGATGCTGCGACAAAACAGCGCATCGTAAAAATGCAAAACGCCGCCCGAATCATGTCGAGGCGGCGCTTTTGCAAAGCATCTTCTTCAATCGACTTCAGACTACCTGGTGAAGGACGCGCACTGATTGACGCATTCCTTCAAGTGAACGCTTACAGCCAGTAAACGACCACGTACAACCCGAGCCAGACCACATCCACGAAGTGCCAGTACCAAGCGGCGCCTTCGAAAGCGAAGTGATGGTCCGCGGTGAAGTGTCCGCGAATCACACGCACGAGCACCACCGTCAGCATGGTGCCGCCAAGGAACACGTGGAAACCGTGAAAGCCGGTCAGCAAGAAGAACGTCGAGCCATAAACGCCCGATGCCAACGTCAGATTCAGTTCGTTATAGGCGTGGAAATATTCGTAGCCTTGGCAGAACAAGAAGAGCACGCCAAGGCCAACAGTCGCCGCCAGCCAAATGATCGTTTTCTTACGATGATTCTCACGCAGCGCATGGTGAGCAACGGTCAGCGTTGCGCCGGAGCTCAGCAGCAGTGCCGTGTTGATCGTCGGCAGCGGCCACGGGGTCATCGAACGGAAATGAGAGATCAGCGCTGCGGGACCGTTGTTCGGCCACACGGCGGTAAAGTCCGGCCAGATCAGCTTGTAATCCAGGCTGCCCAATTCATGCAGCGCGATCTGCCGCGCGTAAAACAGCGCGCCAAAAAATGCGCCGAAGAACATGACTTCGGAGAAGATGAACCAGCTCATGCTCCAGCGGTACGACAGATCGACGTTCTTGCCGTACATGCCGCCTTCCGATTCCCCGATGGAATCGCCAAACCAGTGCCACAGCGTGTAAAGCAGCCAAAGCAGGCCGATGACAAAGCCGATCGGCCCCCACGGTTCACCATTCACCCACGATGCCAGCGAAGCCATCGAGATCAGGAGACCAGCGGCGGCCATGATCGGATGCTTCGACGGATGCGGGACGAAATAGTACGGGCTTTCGTTTTGACCGCTCATTATTGATTCTCCACTTCGATCCAGTTGCTTGAATTTTTTTCGCCTCAGGCGCCGCAACGCAGCGCCGCCAGCTTTATCCCACTACCGCCCGCACCACCACCAGCAACACGATAATAAAAAGCGCCGCCCCAATTACGCCCGCCGCGATCAGATGCAGCGGGTTCAGGGACGCATCGCTTTCAAGGTCGCGGCGACGGCGCACGCCGAAGAACGACCAGAAAACCGCTTTTAGCAACCGGAGAAAACTGCTCTTCGGAGCCGGGTTTTGTGTTTCGACCATCTTGCTTCTCCGCCGCCTTATGCGGCTTTACGCGGCTCGTGAACTGCGTAGCCGCGCATATTTGCCGGGCGCGGCCTTACTAAGTACCGCTTCGTGACACAGACGCCGGGGCGGTTAACTCAAAGAACGTGTACGACAACGTGATCGTTTTCACATCCTTGGGCAGCTTCGGATCCACCACGAACACAACCGGCATGCGGCGCGTCTCGTTCGGCTTCAAGGTTTGCTGCGTGAAACAGAAACACTCGATCTTCTTGAAATACTCGGTGGCCTGCATTGGCGCATAACTCGGAATGGCCTGCGCCTGAACCGTGCGCGATTGCTGGTTGGTGACCTCGTACATCACCGTCATCACTTCACCGGGATGCACGTCCAGCGTGTTCTGCTCCGGCTTGAACTGCAACGGGCCGCGTGCGTTGGCATCGAATTCGATTGCAATCTTGCGGCTCGTATCAACCTGCGTGTTCTTCGCTTCCCGTGCGCCAACGTCGCGCTGCACCAGGTTGTTGATGCCGGTAATCGAACAGATCGCGCGGTACATGGGCACCAGCGCGAAACCGAAACCGAACATGGCGGCCGCGACGACGATCAGCTTGAACATCATCGTGCGGTTGAACGCGCGGTCTTCCTTTACCTCTTGAGGCGTAGACACGTTACTCCCTAGCCTCTCGAACGCACGTACTGGTCGACGACGACGGCCAGGAAAAACACCGCGGCTACCGCCAGCAGGATAAATCCGAGCCGCTTGTTGCCCGCGCGAACCTCCGCGGGCGTGCGTTGCTTCTGTGAATTACGCGTCATCCGATCAGGCTTTATTCCGCTAGTCATGCATTCGCTGTCAATGTGCTGCGTCGCATGCGCCCCGCTTTCCTGCGCGACGCATGGCCAGGCGCTTATTCGACCTGCGGCGGACGCTCGAACGTGTGGAACGGAGCCGGGCTCGGCACAGTCCACTCCAGCCCTTCGGCGCCATCCCACGGCTTGTCGTCCGCCTTCACCAGATCGCCACCACCGCGATACGTCGGCAAGGCGACCGCGAACAGGAAGTACACCTGTGCCAGACCGAAACCAAACGCGCCGATAGTCGCAATCTGGTTGAAGTCCGTGAACTGCGCCGGGTAGTCCGCATAACGACGCGGCATGCCGGCGAGGCCCAGAAAGTGCATCGGGAAGAAGGTGATGTTGAAGAAGATCATCGACGCCCAGAAGTGGATCTTGCCGCGCGTCTCGTTGTACATCCAGCCCGTCCACTTCGGCGCCCAGTAATACCAGCCGGAGAACAGCGCGAACAGCGAACCGGCCACTAGCACGTAGTGGAAATGCGCCACCACGTAGTAAGTGCCGTGCATCTGGATATCGAGCGGCGCCATGGACAGGATCAGGCCCGTGAAACCACCCATGGTGAACACGAACAGGAAGCCGATGGCGAAGATCATGGGCGTTTCGAAGCTCAGCGCGCCACGCCACATGGTGGCAACCCAGTTGAACACCTTAACGCCCGTCGGCACCGCGATCAGCATGGTCGCGTACATGAAGAACAACTGGCCCGTTACCGGCATGCCGGTCGCGAACATGTGGTGTGCCCAGACCATGAACGAAAGGATTGCAATGGAAGCTGTTGCGTACACCATCGAGCTATAGCCGAACAGCGGCTTGCGCGAGAACGCCGGAATCACCTGCGACACGATCCCGAACGCCGGCAAGATCATGATGTACACCTCGGGATGCCCGAAGAACCAGAAGATGTGCTGGTACATCACCGGATCGCCGCCGCCCGCTGCGTTGAAGAACGACGTGCCGAAGTGGCGATCGAACAGCACCATGGTGATCGCGCCTGCTAGCACCGGCATCACGGCAATCAGCAGGTATGCGGTAATCAGCCAGGTCCAGCAGAACATGGGCATCTTCATGAGCGTCATGCCGGGCGCGCGCATGTTCAGGATCGTCACGACGATATTGATACCGCCCATGATCGACGAAGCACCCATCAAGTGGATCGCGAAAATGGCGAAGTCCATGCCCGGGCCCATTTGCGTGGACAACGGCGCGTACAGCGTCCAGCCTGCAGCAGTCGCGCCGCCAGGGACGAAGAACGACGTGATCAGCAAGATGGCGGCAACCGGCAGCAGCCAGAAGCTGAAGTTGTTCATGCGCGCGAACGCCATGTCCGACGCGCCGATCTGCAGCGGAATCATCCAGTTCGCGAAACCGACGAACGCCGGCATGATCGCGCCGAACACCATGATCAGGCCGTGCATGGTGGTCAGCTGGTTGAAGAACTCCGGACGCATGATCTGCAAACCGGGCTCGAAGAGCTCGGCGCGGATCATCAACGCCATCACGCCTCCGGAGAGGAACATGATGAACGAGAACAGCAGGTACAACGTACCGATGTCCTTGTGGTTGGTCGCGAACAGCCAGCGACGCCAGCCGTAAGGCAGTTCGTGCGCGTGCTCGTCGTGCTCATGATCGTGATCATGAGCGTGGCCATGTTCGTGGCCCGCAGTTACATCGTGTCCGATGCTCGACATGACAATCTCCTAAAGCGAATACTGCGGCACTTGGGCGATACGCTACGCCTGCTTTCTTTCAGAAGGAAGCTGGACGTTTGGGTACGTACGTCAAGCAGCCGGACTGATCTCCACACGCCGTGCTTCTCTCGCGTCAGCACCGCCCGTGATCGTTTCCGGCTTCTTCAAAATAATGCGGTCTTCTGCAATGCCCGCGGCCTTCAGCGCGTCGCGAACGGCTTGCGCGCGCGTCTTCGCCAATTCGGCGTTGGTCGCGGCAGAACCGGTTGCGTCGGTGAAACCCGACAAATTGAACTTCGCGTCAGGATGCGCCTTCGCGTAATCAGCGGCGGCCTGGACGGCTGCTGCAGCGTCGGCGGGCAACACGTTCTTGCCCGTTTCGAAATAGATGCTGGCGGGCAGTCCGGCCGACTGGGCCGCACTGTCCGAAGCCGGAGCCGATGCAGCCGATGCAGCGCTCGCCGCTGCGTCCGAACCTGCCGCCGCCGGAGCAGCAGCCCCGGCCGCCGCCAGATGATCCCCGCCTTCAGGCATCTTGCCGTTGCGTGCATCCGCGACTTGCTTCGGCTGGAGAATGTCGCCGGTGTGGTTGCCCCACGTATTGCGTTCGTACGTGATCACCGAAGCGATCTCGACGTCGTTCAACGTCGCGCTCCAGTTGGGCATGGCGCCCTTGCCCTTCAACACGATGTTCACGTGCTCCGCAATCGGACCGTTGGCAATCTTGCTGCCGTCGAGCGCCGGAAACTGTCCTGCGCCCTTTCCGGTCGGCTGGTGGCAGACCGCGCAATTCGCCGTGTAGACCTTTTCACCACGCGCTTTCAGCTCGTCCATGGTGTAGGTCTTGTTCGGATCGTCGGCGCTGGCAGCCATTTTCTTTTTCTGGCCATCGACCCATTTTGTGTAGTCGTCAGCGGACAGCACTTCCACCACGACCGGCATGTAAGCGTGTTCCTTGCCGCACAACTCGGTACAGAAGCCACGGAACGTACCGATCTTCTCGGCCTTGAACCAGGTGTCGCGCACGAAGCCAGGAATGGCGTCCTGCTTCACGCCGAATGCCGGGACGTACCACGAGTGGACCACGTCGTTGGCGGTGGTGATGATGCGGATTTTCTTGTCGACCGGAACCACGAGCGGGTTGTCGACTTCCTGCAGATACAGCTCGCCGATCGGCTCCTGGCCGTTGACCTGGCTGCGCGGCGTGGTGAGCGTGGACAGGAAATTGATGCCTTCGCCCGGTCCCTTCACGTAGTCGTAGCCCCACTTCCACTGATAACCGGTCACTTTCACGGTCAGGTCAGCGTTGGTCGTGTCCTTCATGGCGACCACGGCCTTGGTAGCCGGCAGCGCCATCAGCACGACGATCACAAACGGAACGATCGTCCAGATGATTTCGACGGTGGTGCTTTCGTGGAAATTGGACGCCTTGTGTCCCTTCGACTTGCGGTGCATCAGGACGGAATAGAACATCACGCCGAACACGCCGATAAAAATCACCGTGCAGATGATCAGCATGAACGTATGGAGGCCGTAGAGCTCCTCGGCGATCTTCGTCACGGGCGTCTGGAAGTTGAGTTCGTTCACTCCAGGACCGCCGGGAACGTCACTGACCGCCAGGGCTGCGCCGGCGAACAGGAGTCCGCTTAACGCCAGCACGCCCGAGAGGGCTCGCTTGATTGTTTTCATAGCTTCCTTACCCAAAATTTCCATTCAGACCCTCGACCCCCGTTTGCATCCGTCCGACTCCTGCATCGCTTCCCCCCGGAGGCGATTTACCCGGCAACGCATGTCAGTTGCAGCGCATCAGCCATGTGCGCAACTCGACGGCAAACTGCTTGCGCCGATGCTGTGCCAGATGAATCCCGACAGGCACCGACTGACCCCGCGACACCAGCGTGACCGGATCCCTTGGCCTCGCTCCCGGTTCGACCCGGACCCAGCGCGGGTTGAACTCCACCTGAGTCAGGGTTTCGGCATCCATGCGTTCAATCAGAAGCCGGTCGTGAAACAGCAGGATCCGCTCGTAATCGACAGCATGGCGCGCGTAGATGACGAACGCGATACCAACCGCCAGCAATTCGATACCCGTAAAAGGCAGCACCAGCCAAGCGCCCGCCCAAACCAGCAAACTCGCGATCAGCAAAGAAAACAGCGCCAGCGACACATAAAACGCCACGAACTGGCGCGGCGAAACGGAACAGTTCCGCTTGAACAGCCAGTCCTTCACGACCGGTTCGGGGTCCATCAGCAGATCGGTTGCTTGCATCGCCGTCTCCCGCTTCAGAGTTGTCTCACCCGCGCAGCGCCAAGTGCCAAATCCTGTTCACTTGTTGCTCACCCGTCGCTAGGAATACGACGAAAATCATGCCAGCCAGGCGACAAACTGACGCATTATAGGCGCGTTGCCCAGCATCCACAAGCAAGGTGGCATAAGCCTCAAAGCCAAGCCGCACAAGCTTCTGCGCCCTTTTGCCGCACCCTTTTGGACGCTTGTCAACGCGCGTATTCGCGGGGATGCAAAGGTCATCGCAAGTTTGTTTTGGCTTCGTTCCGGTGGCCCCGTCGCTCTAATCTGCCTCGTTCACTTGCTGCGCTTTGGGCCTCGTCCTATATCTTCCAGCCTGATTATTCCGTGCCCTTCCGCTGTCATTCGCGGTACGGCCTTCCATGCGTGGCCGTAGATCACCTCGAAGGTCAGCGGTATCGTGCCGTCTTCGCGTCGCCGTGATTCCAGCGCCGCGTGCAGCGCGTCGCGCAATTTGCGTCCATGTTGCTGTGCGCCTGTATCCGCGGGAAAAGCACCCCAGCCACGTACATCCTTCAACAACGATTCCGGCGATTTGTACGTGATCGTCAGCACTTCCTGATCCATCACCGGAATTTCAAAGCCGCTCTCGACGAGCATGTCGCCGAGGTCATGCATATCGACAAATTCGATGGTGTGCCGCCGCGGCGCCAATCCCAACGACTTTTCCGCCTGCGTGTATGCACCGCTGAGTTCTTTCAGCGTGTCGGGGCCGAGCGAGCTAAACATCAGCAAGCCATTTACCTTCAGCACGCGCGCCCATTCGGGGAGCACAAGGTCGGGCCGCGCGTGCCATTGCAACGCCAGATTCGACCAGAGCATCTCGAATGCATTGCCGGCAAAGGGAAGCTCGGCGAAATCGCCCTGCGCCAATTGCGGTCCGCGTGCGCCGAATGCCTTGCCCAGCGTGGCGGGCAAGAAGCGGCGCCAGCCAGCGTTGGCTTCCGACTCAGCCCTCTCGGCCTGGTTCGCCCGGTCGAGCATTGCCGCCGATAAATCCAGCCCGATCACCGAGGCATCCGCAAAGCGTTCGCGCAGCCCTGGCAAGTCGGCCCCCACGCCACAACCCGCATCGAGAACGCGCACAGGCGCGACCTTGATGTACTCGAGCCGCTCGCGCATACGCGCCGCGATCTCGCGCGGCAGAAATGCGACGTCATCGAAACGCGCGGCCCGGCGATCGAAAATTTGCCGGATACGGCGCGAATCGTAGGCCGGACGGCCAGCGTTGGCGGAAGTTGAGGACATGACAACCTGTTTTCTAAGAGTGCGAAGTATACTCGGTCGATTGTTAAAACGTTCAGCAAAACCAGACGGCACAACGGTTCGCTGGCGTTATAGCCAGTATTTCGGGTTGTTCCTGTGTATTTGGGTCGGGTTTATGAATCGACAATTTTTCGTGACGTTGTACGGTTCCGATCCGGGTTCACGCTTGGTACGAAAAGGCTTTGTGAATGCCGCGCGCTGGTTTGCCAAGATGCGCGACATCGCATTACCGAGTCAGTGCGCATTGTGTGGCAATTTGTCGCACAGCGTATTGTGTGCTGGCTGCGATGAACAGTATTGGAATCAGGCACGCCTGCGCTGTGCCGTTTGTGCACTGCCCATGCCTGTGCTTGCCGGACCGGGCCGTGATCGCGCGGGCTCTCAGTTGCATTGCAAACTTTGCATGGCCGAGCCCCCGCACTTCGACGCAACCATCGCGCTGGGCGATTACCGCGCGCCACTCGATACACTCGCGCTCGAGTTGAAATTTCATGCGCGGCTTGCCGGTGCGGACGAGTTCGCACGGCAGTTGCGAGCCATGTTCGAAGATACTGATTCGGCTGCGCCTGACATTGTCGCGCCAGTGCCTTTATCGCGAAAACGCCTTAGAACACGCGGTTACAACCAGGCATGGTGTATCGGCAAACCGTTGGCACGCCGGCTCAGCGCGCGGGCTGATGCAACGCTGATCGAACGTACCCGCGATACCGCGCCGCAAGCAAAGCTTGACCTCGATACACGCCGGCACAACGTCGGCGATGCCTTCAAAGTGCTGCGCGACGTTCGCGGCAAACACGTCGGTGTCGTCGATGACGTGATGACTTCGGGCGCAACCCTAGACGCGCTGGCGCGCACGCTGAAAACCGCCGGCGCCCGTCGCGTCACCAATTTCGTCGCGCTGCGTACGCCGCAAGACTAATTTTTCGAGCCATCGTTTATGTTCAATGTTGTACTTGTCGAACCTGAAATTCCGCCGAATACCGGCAACGTGATCCGGCTCTGCGCCAATACGGGCGCACGTCTGCATTTGATCGAGCCGTTAGGTTTCCCGCTCGATGACGCCAAGATGCGCCGCGCCGGACTCGACTATCACGAGTACGCGCAGATGCACGTGCATTCGAGCTGGGATGCTTTTATCAAAAAAGAGACGCCCGACGTGAACCGCATGTTCGCGTTCACAACGCGCGGTTCCACGCCGTTTTTCGGGCACGCGTTCCACGAAGACGACTGGTTTGTGTTCGGCGCGGAAACGCGCGGTTTGTCGGATGCGGTACTTGGACAATTCACGAACGATCGTCGCGTCCGCTTGCCGATGCGCCCCGGAAACAGAAGTTTGAATCTGTCGAATACGGTGGCGATCGTGACGTTCGAAGCGTGGCGTCAGACGGGCTTCGAGGGCGGCGAATAAAGCAATGAGCCTTATTCCGCCTTCGCGTCCCGGCTCAGCAAGGCGTGAACGGCATCGCGCGGCGCGACGTTGTCGAACAAGACGCGGCACACGGCATGGGTGATCGGCATATCGATATTGTGAGATTCAGCCAGCGACAGTACCGCCCGCGCGCAGCGCACGCCTTCGGCAACGTGACCGAGTGCGGCAAGGATGTCCGTCAAGGATCGGCCCGTCGCGAGTTGCATGCCGACCGTGCGGTTGCGCGACAAATCTCCGGTCGCCGTCAGGATCAGATCGCCGAGTCCGGTCAGGCCGTGGAACGTCTCCGCGCGGCCGCCCAACGCCACGCCCAGCCGGGACATCTCGGCCAATCCGCGCGTGATCAACGCGGCGCGCGCGTTGAGGCCGAGCCCGAGTCCGTCGGCAATACCTGTTGCGATAGCGAGCACGTTCTTCACCGCGCCGCCCACTTCGACGCCGATCACGTCGTCGCCGGTATAGATCCGCATTGCGCCATGGTGGAAAGCCGCGACCGTACGCTCGCCTAACGTGACCGAAGCGCTTGCAACCGTCAGGGCCACTGGCAAACCTTGCCCGACTTCGCGCGCAAAGCTCGGCCCGGAAAGCGTCCCATTGCTCGCATGCCGAGGCAATTCAGCCGTAACGACCTCGTTCGGCAAGCATTGGGTATCGGCTTCAAATCCCTTGCATAACCACACGATATGCGCCGGGACGATGCCCGATTCGCGCATGGTCCGGCATAACGCGCGCAAGCCCGCGACGGGAGCGGCGACCACGCAAAGTGCATCGGCTGCCGCGCCGTGACTTAGCGCAGAGGAAAGATCCGGCTCATACACGAGTGACCCGGGCAGCGTCACGCCGCGCAGATAGCGCTCGTTTTCATGAGAAATAGACAAGGATTCGATGAGCGCGCGGTCGCGCGCCCAGAGGACCGTGTCGTGGCGAGTGGCCAAATGGCCAGCCAGCGCGGTGCCCCACGCACCGGCGCCGAGAACGGCTACTTGCATGCCCGGCTCCGGAATAGCGGTTTTAGTTCAGTGTCGCGCCGTTCGCCACGCCTTCCTGGGCAGCGGACAACTGCGAAATACGTTGTTCGTACAGCGCCTGGAAGTTGATTTCCGCGAGGTGGATCGGCGGGAAACCAGCGCGCGTGATGGCGTCGGCAATATTCGAGCGCAGGTACGGGAACAGGATGGTCGGGCAAGCAATGCCGACGAGCGGATCGATCTGGTCGGCCGGGATGTTGCGGATATCGAAAATGCCGGCTTGCTTGGCTTCGATCAGGAACGCGACCTTGTCCGACACCTTCGCCGTCACGGTGCCCGTTACCAGCACTTCGAACACGCTTTCTGCAAGGCGCTCAGCCTTCACGTCCACTTCCACTTCCACCGACGGCATGTCCTGCTCGAGGAAAATCGCCGGTGAATTGGGCTGCTCGAGCGACATATCCTTGAGATAGATGCGCTGGATGTTAAAGAACGGTTGGTTGTTGTCGTCAGACATGTTGATTCCCTTGATTATTTAAAGTGCAGTCCGCGGCTTTTCCGGTTTTTCCGGCTCAATGCCACCGACTGCTTTGCTGCCGGCAACGCGTTCAGGCCGCCTCGAGCAGCGGCATCAGGCCGCCCTTGCGATCAAGCGCGGACAGGTCGTCGTACCCGCCGACATGCGTTTCACCGATAAACACCTGCGGCACCGTCCGACGGCCCGTACGCGTCATCATTTCTTCACGTTTTGCCGGATCACGGTCGATCAGCACCTTCTCGACGTTTTCCACGCCGCGCGACTTTAGTAGACGTTCGGCCATCTGGCAATACGGGCACACTTGCGTGCTGTACATGATTACTTTGTTCACTTTAGGGCTCCTTGTTTCACGACCGGCATGCCGGCTTTCTGCCAGGCATCCAGCCCGCCTTGCAATACGTGGACCTCGGCGTAGCCTGCATCGCTCACAATCTGGCTCGCCTTCTGGGACTGTTGCCCGGTCTGGCAAACGAGCAAGACCGGATTGCTCTTATTCTTCGCGATTTGGCCAACTTTTGCTTGGAGCTCCGCCAAAACGAAGTTTTTCGCGGCAGGAATGTGCCCTTGCGAGTATTCGGCGGCCGGCCGCAAGTCGATGACCGAGGCGTTGCGCCGGTTGATCAGGAGGACGGCATCGGCCGGTGAAACGGCGCCGCGGCCGCGCCGCATAAGCGTTGGCCACAGCAGCAACCCGCCCGAAACAAGGAGGACGGCAATAAGTACGAGGTTGGTGTAATCGGTGAAAAACTTCACGTCGGGACCGCCGGATTGGGAGTGTGGAGAAAAGAAAAGCCGCAAAAAAATCGGGACAATCCAGCCATTATAAAATAACCGTTCTCCGCAAAGGCATCGGCCGAACGGCCGAGTTGCGCCGGAACGCATTGCCGCACAAAATCGATGCCAGTTTTCCCCTACCCGCTGTCTCTAACCGGCTTCCCAACTAACCGACCTCTAAACGGACATCATGTACAAGCTAGTGCTCATCCGCCACGGCGAATCCACGTGGAACAAGGAAAACAGATTCACAGGCTGGGTCGACGTCGACCTGACCGAACAAGGCGTGCGCGAGGCTCAGCAAGCCGGCGTCTTGCTGAAGGAAGCGGGCTTCAGTTTCGACATTGCGTACACCTCGGTCCTCAAGCGCGCGATCCGCACGCTCTGGCACGTGCAGGATCAAATGGACGAGATGTACCTGCCCGTCGTGCATTCGTGGCGGCTGAACGAGCGGCACTACGGTGCGCTCGCGGGTCTGAACAAGGCCGAAACGGCGAAGAAATACGGCGACGAACAAGTGCTGATCTGGCGCAGAAGTTATGACACGCCGCCGCCGGCACTCGATCCGTCGGATGAACGCACCTCGTTCAACGATCCTCGCTACGCCAAGGTGCCGCGCGAAGAGCTGCCGCTGACCGAGTGCCTGAAGGACACGGTGGCGCGCGTGCTGCCCATTTGGAACGAGTCCATCGGGCCGGCCGTCAAGTCGGGACGGCGCGTGCTGATTGCCGCGCACGGCAATTCCATGCGCGCCTTGATCAAATATCTGGACGGCATTTCCGATGACGATATCGTAGGATTAAATATCCCGAATGGCGTGCCGCTCGTCTACGAACTCGACGAAAACCTGAAACCTATCAAACATTATTATCTCGGCGACCCCGACGCTATTGCGAAGGCGCAGGCTGCAGTCGCGAAACAGGGTAAAGCGGGATAATCAGGATTCGGCGTGCAACCGGGGCCGGACCATCGGAATGCCGGATTCCGGTTGCCCGCCCCGCCGCGCGAGAGATGCGAATCCTGAGGCTCGCATCTCTCGTGTCTTATGGTCCAAGCAAATCCACTCTTAGGCCATCGGCGGCAGTCATTGATTTTTACTGGCGGATAAACCGCTATCAGGTCTTTTTGCTGTAGTCACATAACCGGGCCCGACATTTGCGTACGGATTACCGTTTTTAAAAAATCGCAGCTTCGAAGAAGAACTTACCCACTATGCCGGCGAGGGCTGTTTAAGCTGTGTTTAAGTCGTGGTCCGGGGCTTGCAGTTATACTGCCCAGTCAACCACGACGCAGCCTAATCCGCTTCCGACCGCAACAGACTCTATGCGAAAGAACCTGAAAAATATCGGCCTGATCGCCGCGGGCCTTGCTACCGGCGCATTTGCCACGCTGCAACTCTCCGCATCCGCCCAGCAAGCCGCCACCGCGCCTCTCCCGCTAGATCAACTGCGGTTGTTTGCCGAAGTCTTCGGGCAAATCAAGCATGAATACGTCGAACCGGTCGACGACAAAAAGCTCCTCACCGCCGCCATCAAAGGCATGGTGTCCAGCCTCGACCCGCATTCGTCGTATCTCGACAAAACCGATTACGAAGAACTGCAGGAGCAGACCAAGGGTCGCTTTGCAGGGCTTGGTATTGAGATCTCGTCGGAAGACGGGTTGATCAAGGTGATTTCGCCTATCGAAGACACGCCGGCGTTCCGCGCCGGTATTCGTCCGGGCGATTTGATCACGCGCATCAACGACAAGCCGGTGCGCGGCATGACGCTCGACAACGCCGTGAAGCAAATGCGCGGCGAACCCGGTACCAAGGTCACGCTGACCATCTTCCGTAAGACCGACGACCGGACGTTCCCGATCACGGTTACGCGCGCGCTCATTCGCGTGCAAAGCGTGAAGATGAAGATTCCCACGCCCGGTTACGGCTATATCCGTATCACGAGCTTCCAGGAACGCACGGTGCCTGATCTCGCCGCGAAGCTGCAGGACCTCGCCCGTCAGCAGCCGGACCTTAAGGGTCTCGTGCTCGACCTGCGCAACAACGGCGGTGGTTTGCTGCAGAGCGCTGTCGGCGTGGCCGGCGCGTTCCTGCCGGACAACGCCGTTGTGGTCTCGACCAACGGTCAGATCGCGGACGCGAAGCAAACTTTCCGCGATACCTACGACAACTATCGCCTGCCGTCATTCGACACTGATCCCTTGAAGAACTTGCCGGAAATCTTCAAGAAGGTGCCAATGGTCGTGCTGACCAACGCTTACTCGGCGTCGGCATCGGAGATCGTCGCGGGCGCGCTGCAGGATCACCATCGCGCGTTGATCGTGGGCAAGACCACGTTTGGCAAGGGTTCCGTGCAAACCGTCCGGCCAATGACCGCAGACACCGCGCTGCGCCTGACGACTGCGTACTACTACACGCCAAGCGGCAAGTCGATTCAGAATAAGGGCATCCGTCCTGACGTTCCGGTCGACCAATATGCTGAAGGCGATCCGGACGACGCACTCGTGACGCGCGAAGTGGATTATTCGAACCACTTGGCGAACACACAGGATCCTAACGAGAAGAAGGAACAGGAAGCTCGTGAAGCCGACCGGCTTGAACAACTGCGTATTCTTGAAGAGCAGAACGACAAGAAGACGCCGGAGCAGCGCCGGAAAGATCGTGAGAGGAAGCCTGTCGAATTCGGCAGCGCGGACGACTTCATGCTCAGCCAGGGCCTGAACAAGCTGGAAGGCAAGCCGGTTCAGGAATCGAAGTCGTACTCCGAGCGCAAGCTCGCGCAGGACAAGCCGACACCGTCGGCATCGGCTCCGATCGTTGTGAAGCCTGCCCTGCCGGCTACGCCCGGGTCGGACACTGCTGCGCCTGCTTCGGCACCGGTGCCGGCATCGGCTACGCAATAAGTTTGTTGTCCCGGTAGGTCAAACGCCGCCCCACCTGGGCGGCGTTTTCGTTTCTGCTTTCATGACTTTCCGGCCTCGCGCTTAAAATAGACGCTTCCTGACCGCCACGCCGGTCAATGCCTACACGAGCGCTCGATGAACGACGACCAGCTTCTCCGCTACTCACGCCACATTCTCGTCGATGAAATCGGCATCGAGGCGCAACAGCGCTTTCTGGAGGCGCACGTGATGATCATCGGCGCGGGCGGGCTTGGTGCTCCGGCGGCGATGTATTTGGCGGCGGCCGGTATCGGTGAAATCACGCTGGTCGATGCCGATACAGTCGATCTGACCAATCTTCAGCGCCAGATCGTCCATTTCACCGCGTCCGTGGGCGAAGCCAAGGTGGACTCGGCGCAGAAGACGCTTGCCGCGCTCAACCCCGATGTCAAACTGAACACGGTCGCCACGCGCGCCGACTCGCAATGGCTGAGCGACAACGTCCCGCACGCGAGTGTCGTACTGGATTGCACCGATAACTTCGTCACCCGTCACGCCATCAATGCAGCGTGTTTCGCGCACGGCGTGCCGCTGGTCTCGGGGGCGGCGCTTCGCTTCGATGGCCAGATCAGTACATTCGACTTTCGCTCGGCCGAATCGCCTTGCTACGCCTGCGTGTTCCCGCCAGACGACGCGTTCGAGGAGGTCGCGTGCTCGACCATGGGCGTCTTCTCGCCGACAGTTGGGATCATCGGCACGATGCAGGCGGCCGAGGCGCTGCGCCTGATTGGCGGTTTCGGGACAACATTGCAAGGACGCCTGATGATGCTCGACTCGCTGCGCATGGAGTGGAACACGATGCGCATTGCACGGCAGACAGATTGTCCGGTCTGTGCAAGCGGAAGAGGCGCCTGATTTAAAAGCCACTGTCTCGATTAAGAGTTATCCAGTTCAGTTGAGTGGGTAACGGGTCTATGCTTTGCGCCCGTTTTTATCGAGAACACGTAGGTGAGCGAAGACACGAGATCAAGCAACCGCGGCAGGCCCGAAATGGACGAAGGACCTTCGATCCCGGTATTTAGCGCCCCGGAAGGTATTCTTTTCGATTTCAACTATGGCTGTCGTGTGCAGGTTCCTGTCAGCGGTTGGCGCGTCAAGATGATCGACCTGGACACGTTCAATATCCTGCTGAACGAACGGGTGGAAGCTGACGTTGTTATCGCGAGCAAGCGCAAGTACTACGTGCGCTTTCTTCTCGAAGTATTTGACGGTGACAGACTCGTTTTTTCGCACGCCTTCGATGCAACCGGCAAGCGCGTCCTGCTACGAATGGAACCGTGGGCACTAGGCGACTCATTAGCATGGATTCCAGTGATCGATGCATTCAGAAAACAGCACGATTGCGAGCTTTACCTGCCAATGGACGAAGACTTGCAGTCGCTTTTTCGGGCTGGCTATCCACGACTCCATTTCGCGACCGAGGAACAACTCGCGACTCGACCCGGTTCGTATTACGCAACTTACTATTGTGGCCTGACCTACCCATTCTCCGAGCGAGACCATCAACCTTCCGATCCACGCGTCAGCAGCCTTCAGGATACCGTCGCATATTTGCTTGGCGTTCCACGCGAGGAGCGCAGACCTGATGTGATTGTTGCCGACACAGCGCGCGTCATCGCCGAGAAGTATGTGTGTATCGCAACGCAAGCAACGGCACAGCATAAGTACTGGAATAACCCGGACGGTTGGCCAGCGCTCATTAATTATTTGCGGGCGCTTGGTTACCGTGTGTTGTGCATTGATCGCTATTGGAGGTTTGGCAACGATTCTCACGTCAATTACATGCCGGCCGAAGCGGAGGATTTCACCGGCAATCACACGTTGCAGCAGCGCGCCAGTCTTTTGCGGCATGCGGAGTTTTTCATTGGCCTGTCCAGCGGATTATCGTGGCTCGCATGGGCCGTAGGCGTCCCGGTAGTCATGATCAGCGGTTTCTCTCATCCTTCGAATGAGTTCCATACGCCGTATCGCGTGATCAACTTTCACGCCTGCAATAGCTGCCTCAACGACACCGCCGTACAAATCTACGCCGATGTATTCGTTCAATGCCCGCGCCGGGAGAACAACCCACAACCGTTTCAATGCACTGCATCGATCACACCGCAGTTTGTGATGCGTGTCGTTGACCGGCTGATTCGTGACCAACGTCAGGCGTCAACCGCGTCTCAAATTTAAGACTTCTCCAATTTTGCTGAGCGTTCGGCCGCTTTATCGTGGGCGCTGAACTTTAAAAGCGATTGGAGCAACACGTGAGCGAGACAGTAAACCGAAGCACGCAGCGCGGCCGGACCGAAACCGAATTTGCACATCCTGGCCCATTGGCATTGAACGGAGCCGAAGGAATCCGTTTCGATTTCAACTATGGATGCCGCGTGCAAGTGCCGGTGGATGGCTGGCGCGTTCGCATGACGGACCTCGATACGTTCAACGTGCTGCTGGACGAAGCTGTTGAAGCCAACACGGTGGTCACGAGTCGGCGCAAGTACTTCGTGCGCTTTCTGCTCGAAGTGTTCGACGGCCAGCGCCTCGTGTTCTCCCATGCCTTCAATGCAGCGAACAAGAAAGTTGCGCTACGCATGGCGCCGCTCGCGCTTGGTGATTCGCTGGCGTGGATGCCAATCATCGACGCGTTCCGCGAGCAGCACAATTGCGAACTCCACATGCCGCTGGCGGCGCATCTGCAGCCGCTTTTCCGCGAGGGTTATCCGCATCTGCATATCGAGACCGAGGCCGAACTCAATGGCCAGGCCGATACATTCTATGCAACGTACTACATCGGTTTGTTGAAACCGTTCTCGGAACGCGATCATCAACCCACCGATCCACGCGTGAGCAACATGCAGGACATGATTGCCTACCTGCTCGGTGTGCCTTGCGCGGAACGCCGCCCGAACGTTGTCATCGCCGATAAAACCCGCGCGATCAAGGACCGCTATGTTTGCATCGCGACGCAATCGACCGCGCAATGCAAGTACTGGAACAATCCACGCGGCTGGTCAACGTTGATTGCGCATTTGAAAACGCTCGGTTACCGCGTGCTGTGCATCGATAAAGAAAAGGCCTACGGCAACGCCGAATACACGAACACGATGCCCGAAGGCGCCGAGGATTTCACCGGCAACCGGCCGCTGCAGGAGCGCCTGAGCCTTCTGCTTCACGCGGATTTTTTTATTGGATTAGGAAGCGGCTTGTCGTGGCTCGCGTGGGCCGCCGGAACGCCCGTCGTTATGATCAGCGGGTTCTCGCATCCATCGACTGAATTTCGCACGCCGTATCGCGTAATCAACTTTCACGGCTGCAATAGCTGCTTCAACGACACGACCGCCGAGTTCGAAGCATCGGACTTCGCGTGGTGTCCGCGCCGGTCCGACCCGGCGCAGCGCTTCCAGTGCACGGCGATCATCACGCCGGAATTCGTGATGCGCGTCGTCGATAACCTGATCGCCGACCGGAAGCTGCTTGCTCAAGCCTTCTGAAGCACCGCCAAGGCAGCGAGCAACTCTGCGGGTTCATAAGCTGCAAGCACGTCCGCGACGGGCTTGTGCAAGGCCTTCAAATCAGCGCGCAAAATCTCCTGCTTCACGACCAGCAACTGGCTTGGGTGCATCGAGAACTCGGTCAGTCCCATGCCGAGAAGCAGGCGTGTCACGCTCGGGTCGCCGGCCATCTCGCCACATACCGAAACCGGCACCCCCGCCGCCTTCGCCTCGCGCAATGTGAACGCAATCAGGTGCAGCACTGCGGGATGCAGCGGGTCGTAAAGATGCGCGACCGCGTTATCGGCTCGATCGATGGCAAGCGTGTACTGGATCAAATCATTCGTGCCGATCGACAGAAAGTCGAGCCGCTTCAAGAACAGGCGCACCGCAATCGCCGCCGCCGGAATCTCGATCATCGCGCCGACCTGCACGTTGCGGTCGTAATCGATACCCGCATCGTCGAGCTGACGTTTTGCTTCGTGAATCAGGTCGAGCGTCTGATCGATTTCCTGCGCGTGCGCGAGCATGGGGATCAGGATCTTCGCCCGGCCAAACGCCGATGCGCGCAAGATTGCCCGCAATTGCGTCATGAACATCTGCGGCTCGGACAAGCTCCAGCGGATCGCGCGCAAGCCCAGCGCCGGGTTTTGCGCGGTCTCGTAGCCGTCGCCGCCGCTCATCGATTCAAGCGGTTTGTCGGCGCCCACATCGATTGTCCGGATGGTCACCGGGCGGCCGTTCATCAGTTCGATCGCCCGCTTGTACGCCTCGAATTGCTCTTCTTCTTCCGGCAGCTCGTCCTTGTGATTCATGAACAGGAATTCGCTGCGGAACAAGCCGACGCCCATCGCGCCGGCATCGAGCGCGGTCTTCGCGTCGTCGGGCAATTCGATGTTCGCGCACAAGTCGATCTTCGTGCCGTCGAGCGTCTGCGTGGGCGAGAACTTGAGGCGCTGCAGCTTGCGCTGCTCGAGCACCTTCTCGCTTTGCCGGTACGAATACTCTTCCAGCACGATCGGCGCGGGGTCCACGATCACAATGCCGTGATCGCCATCCACGATGATCAGGTCGTTCTGCCGGATCAGAGCGCTCGCCTGCTGCACGCCGACCGATGCCGGAATGCCCAGACTGCGCGCGACGATCGCCGTGTGCGATGTGCGCCCGCCCAGATCGGTGACAAAGCCCTTGAACGCCTGCGTCTTGAATTGCAGCATGTCGGCGGGCGCGATGTCATGCGCGACCACGATCATGTCGTTGTGACCATTGCTCGCGGCGCCATCGACCACGAGCGTCGCCGTGGACGGCGCGCCGGCGAGCGCCTTCAACACGCGCTCGACCACTTGCTGGATATCGGCCTTGCGCTCGCGCAAATATTCGTCTTCGATATCGTCGAAATGGCGGCTCAGGATTTCGAGTTGCTCGGTCAGCGCCCACTCCACGTTGTATCGGCGGGTACGCACGAGATCGATGGTTTCATGAACGAGCATGGCGTCGTTCAGGATCATCGAATGGACGTTGATGAACGCGCCCATTTCACTGGGAGCGTCGGCGGCAAGATCTTCACGCAGCGCGTCTAGCTCTGCGTGGACCTGCGCCTGGGCTGCGTGAAAGCGTTCGATTTCACCGTCGATACGATCTGGCTCGACCAGATAATGATCGACATCGAGCGCGGCGGCCGCGATCAGATAAGCACGGCCAATGGCAATGCCGCGGGAGACTGGAATTCCATGCAGCGTGAACGACACGCGCACCTCTCTGGTTATGGTGGATCGCGGTTGGTCGCATCCCGGCTGCTGATACTCCAAACACGGCCCGGCAATGCGATTGCGCGCCTCATTATAAATTCGAACGCGGTCCCTCACCGTTTGCGCTGCAGCAACGCATAAAAAAAGCCGCGTACGAACGCGGCTCTCTTCAAAATATTCACGACGGCAAGGTCATTGTCCTTCGCCGAATTTGTCGGCGATCAAGGCGAGGATGGCCTTCATGGCTTCGGCTTCGTCTGCGCCTTCGGTCTCGATGGTCACCGTACTGCCAATACCCGCTGCCAGCATCATCACGCCCATGATGCTTTTTGCGTTGATCCGGCGGCCGTTGCGGCTCATCCAGATCTCGCATTGAAAACTGCCTGCCAGTTGTGTGAGCTTCGCTGATGCACGTGCGTGCAGGCCCAGCTTGTTCACAATCGTTGTTTCTTGTTGCAGCATGATGCTCCGGGCGCTAGGTGAAAAGGGCTGACTCGTGCAAGTACTATGTTTTTAATGACTGACTACTTTCTCGGGTTCGCTGGCTGCCGCAGCCGTTTTTACCGCACAGCTCGCCGCCGCAGCGGCAGCAGCGCTGGCCATGGCGCAAGGATTGGCAGGCGTCGACGCATCCAGTTCCTGAATGCCCTTCGACCCACCCTGCAGCGACTTTTCAGCAAGCGTTTCGAGCGGCGTGGTCCGGTAACACACGGCGCGCACGAGCATGGGCAGGTTGACGCCGGCCAGAACGCGGACCGTATCGCTTGCCAGGCTCTGCGCAATATTCGCAGGCGTTGCACCGAAAACGTCAGTGAGAACGACGGCGCCGTTCTCTTCCTTCAGACGATCGATTTCGGAGCGTGCGAACGCACGGACCTCGACGGGATCGCAATCCGGCATCACATCGATTACGCCGATGCGCGCGGGCAAACCGCCGTAGATGTGGGAAATACACTCACGTAGCGCCGAAGCGAAAGGTGCGTGAGCAATGATCAGAATGCCAGCCATATCAGAGTGTGCTGCCCCAAAACGACGAGATACGTCGGAAATCGTGGGAACCTGCTTTATATGCGTGCGCTCAAAAACACGCCCGCAAACATCGATCCGGATGCGAAAACGCCAATAAACCGCATATTGCAAGCTTAGTCGGATTTCGCACGTCTTGCGCAACGCAATATGAAACACGTTGCGGCAAGTTCTCACTTTCAGTTTCGGGGCCGGATCGCGCCACGAAACGAATCTCATGAGTGGCAGATTGTAGCAGTCCGGACGGATTCAACAGCCCGGTTGCAACTCCGAACGGCGCCTCTAATTTCCGGCCGCGCGCTCCAGTGCATCGATAAACATGCCCGCCACATCAAAACCGGTCTGATCCATGATTTCGCGGAAGCATGTGGGGCTCGTCACGTTCACTTCGGTCAGATAGTCCCCGATGGCATCGAGTCCAACGAGCAACAAACCGCGATCGAAAAGCGTCTGCCCAAGCGTTTCCGCGATCTTGCGATCGTTTTCCGTAAGCGGCTGTGCGCGTCCCAAGCCACCGGCAGCCAGATTGCCGCGTACTTCGTTGCCCTGCGGAATTCGCGCGAGCGAATACGGCACCGGCTGGCCGCCGATGATCAAGATGCGTTTGTCGCCATCGGCGATTTGCGGGATGAACTTTTGCGCCATGACGCTGCGCGCGCCGTTGTCGCTCAGCATTTCCACGATCGTGCCCAGGTTCATGCCATCGGCCTTCACGCGGAACACACCCATGCCGCCCATGCCGTCGAGCGGCTTCAGGATCACATCGCCATGTTCTGCGTGGAATGCGCGGAGACGGCCGGCGTCGCGAGTCACCAGCGTCGGCACGACGAATTGCGGCCATTCGCCGATCGCCAGTTTTTCCGAGTGATCGCGGATCGCTTGCGGCTTGTTGAAGATGCGCGCGCCCGTGCGCTCGGCCAGTTCGAGCAGCCATGTGGACGTCACATATTCCATGTCGAACGGCGGGTCTTTGCGCATCAGGACGGCATCGAATTGCTTCAGGTCGCGCAGTTCAGGCGTTTCAGCCGCATACCAGGGCGAGCGTGCCGAATCGGCCACGTCGCCGACGATGGACACGCGCTGCACCAGCCCCTCGACCTTGCCCGACACCCATGCCAGGTGCTGCGGCTCGCACGCGTAAAGCGTGTGTCCGCGGCGTGCAGCTTCGGCCATCATCGCGTAGGTCGTGTCTTTGTAGATCTTGAAGTGATCGAGCGGATCAGCGATAAAAAGGATGTCCATAAGCGTCCAGAACGGCCGTTCGGCCTTGGTTTATTCGATATAAAGCGCAGCGACCTGCAACAGGCGATTTTTAACACGTTGCGTGCGTTCGCGCCTGACGTGCAAACGGCCGCAACTTCGTGCGGCCGTTGTCTTCCAGATTCAAAGCTTAAACCTGAATGGCTTCCGGATCTGTCTTTTCCAGTTCCACCGATGCCGCCAGCAACCCCAGCCGCGCCACCACGCCATACATGTAAAAGCGGTTCGGCGGCGCCGCTCCGGGTTTCGCGTGCGCGTCGGGCAGCGCGGTGTGCTCGAAGCCGAGCGGCACGAAATGCATGCCGGGCGCGTTCAGGTTCTGGTCGCGATCCCGCGAATCATGCACACGATAAAACCCGCCCACCACATACCGGTCGATCATATACACCACCGGCTCGGCGACCGCGTTTTCCACGCGCTCGAAGGTATGCACGCCTTCCTGGACGATCACGTCGTGCACTTCCAGGCCGTCCTTGGCGTCGTTCATCTTGACGCGTTCGCGCTTGGTCAGCGCGGCGACTTCGCTTGCGTCGTGCACGGTCATCACGCCCTTGCCGTAGGTGCCGGCATCGGCCTTGATCACCACGTACGGCTTCTCGCTGATTCCATACTCACGATACTTCTTCGCGATCTTCTTCAGCACGCCGTCGATTGCATCCGCCAATTCCTGTTCGCCCGTGCGCGCCTCGTAATCCACGCCTTCAACGTGCGCAAAATACGGGTTGATCATCCACGGATCGATTTCGACGAGCTTGGAAAATTTCTTCGCGACGTCGTCGTAGCAGGAAAAGTGATTCGATTTACGCCGTACCGCCCAGCCTGCGTGCAGCGGCGGAAGCAAATATTGCTCGTGCAAATTCTCGAGCACCGGCGGAATGCCGCCCGACAAATCGTTATTCAGCAGAATGGAACACGGATCGAAATTCTTCAGACCCAGGCGGCGCGGCGTGCGTTCGAGCGGCTCGAGCACGATCTTTTGCCCATCGGCCAACGCGATGGTGACAGGACCATGGATGTTTTCATCGAGCGTGCCGAAACGGATGTTCAACCCGGCCTGACGCATGATGGTCGCAAGCCGCGCAACATTTTCCAGATAAAACGCGTTGCGCGTATGGCGCTCGGGAATCACCAGAAGGTTCTTTGCGTCCGGACAGATCTTTTCGATCGATGCCATGGCCGCCTGCACGGCAAGCGGCAATACTTCAACCGGCAGGTTGTTGAATCCGCCGGGGAACAGGTTGGTATCGACCGGAGCGAGCTTGAAACCCGCATTGCGCAGGTCCACCGAGCAGTAAAACGGCGGCGTGTGTTCTTGCCACTCCAGCCGGAACCAGCGTTCAATGGACGGCGTCGCGTCGAGTATCTTCCGCTCGAGGTCGAGCAGGGGGCCGTTTAACGCCGTTACGAGATGCGGAACCATTGATGACTCGCGGACTTAAGAGGAAAGATTGTAGAGCAAATGCCTCATCTATTTGGGTATGAACTCCCTTTTCCCAAGCCTATTCGCACGGTTCATGCCGCCTTTCGCGAACATTTCAACTGATTTCGATCCTTCGTCGTGCACAAAAACGAGACAAAAAAATGCCCGCCTTAGGACGGGCGGGCAAAATCGCTGCGCTTATCTCGAAGCCATGCTGCTATTGCTTTCCACGTATTCGGATTGAAGCCACGGCCTCTCGCGCCCGGCCCCAACCCTTCTAAGACACTTTTATTCGACGTGTTCGCCATGCAGCGTTACGTCGAGGCCTTCGCGTTCCTCTTCTTCCGTGACACGCAGACCCATGACCATGTCGATGATCTTCAGCAGGACAAAGCTCATCACGCCGCTGTAGACCAGCGTGGTCAGAACGCCCTTGGCTTGCAGCAGGACGCTGCCGTCGAAGCCGCCGATGTCCTTCACCGCGAAGATACCCGTCAGCAACGCGCCGAGAATACCGCCCACGCCATGGACGCCGAACGCGTCGAGCGAGTCGTCGTAGCCGAGTTTCGTCTTGAGCCACGTTGCCGACCAGAAGCAGACCACACCGGCCAGAATGCCGATCACGATTGCACCGGTCACACCAACGAAGCCCGAAGCCGGCGTAATCGCCACCAGGCCAGCCACTGCGCCCGAGATGATGCCGAGCACCGAAGGCTTACCCTTCGCGAGCCACTCTGCGAACATCCAGCCGAATGCGGCGAACGCCGTTGCGATTTGCGTGGTGAGCATTGCGAAACCGGCACGGCCGTCAGCCGCCACTGCCGAACCCGCGTTGAAGCCGAACCAGCCGACCCACAGCATCGAAGCACCAATCAGCGAGAGCACCAGGTTGTGCGGCGCCATGACTTCACGGCCATAGCCAACACGCTTGCCAAGTACCAGACAGCAAACCAGACCAGCAATACCGGCGTTGATGTGAACCACCGTGCCGCCTGCGAAGTCCAGGATACCGGCCGTTGCCAGCCAGCCCGTCGGTTCCCACACCATGTGTGCGACCGGCGAGTAGACGATGATCGACCACAAGCCCATGAACACGAGCATCGCGGAGAACTTCATGCGGTCAGCGAACGCGCCGGCGATCAGCGCCGGGGTGATGATCGCGAACGTCATCTGATAGACGAAGTAGACCGATTCCGGGATCGTCGGAGCGAGGTGGCTGACGGTCAGCGTCGTGGCTTTGTCGCCCTTGATGTAGTTCATGCCGTGCAGGAACACGCGCGAGAATCCGCCGATGAACGAGTTACCCGGCGTGAACGCCAGCGAGTAGCCGACGACCGTCCAGATGATCGTGACCAGGCAGCAGATTGCGAACGACTGCATCACGGTTGCGAGCACGTTCTTCTTGCGCACCATGCCGGCGTAGAAAAGCGCGAGGCCCGGGACCGTCATGAACAGCACGAGGGCGGTTGAGGTCAGCATCCAGGCGGTATCGCCGGAACTGATCTTCGATGAATCCACAGAGAACGGTTCTGTCGGTGCGGCCGGCGCTGCTGCTGCGTCCGATGCGCCCGAAGCGGGTGCTGCCGCCGATGCTGCTTCCGTGCCGGAAGCCAGTGCCGTGTTGGCGCTGACCGGGGACGCGGAATCAGGCGCGCTTGCAGGCGCTGCCGCAGCGGATGCAGCCGCTGGCGCCGATGCATCCTGCGCCATCACGGTGCCGGCGCTCACTCCCAGCAGCGACCCCGCCATCAACAAGGACATCAATAATTTACGCATTCTTCTGTTTCCTCTTATCGCCGTTTCGTTTTTTCTTAGAGAGCGTCCGCGCCGGTCTCACCGGTGCGAATGCGAATGACTTGTTCAATCGGGGTGACGAAAATCTTGCCGTCGCCGATCTTGCCCGTGCGTGCCGCGCGCTCGACCGCTTCGATCGCCTGGTCGACGATATCGTCCGACACCGCTGCTTCAATCTTCACTTTCGGCAGAAAGTCGACCACGTACTCGGCGCCGCGATACAGCTCCGTGTGGCCCTTCTGGCGGCCGAAGCCTTTTACCTCGGTCACGGTGATGCCCGAGACGCCGATTGCCGACAACGCTTCGCGTGCTTCGTCGAGCTTGAACGGCTTGATGATTGCGGTAATGAGCTTCATGTATCCCTCGCGTGTGTGTCGAGCAGAGTGGGCGGGTTAGCGCCTTGCCCTGGTCCCATGCCTGATCCTGTGTTGCCTCGTGCCCATCGCGAGCGGCGTCTGACGCGCCACGCCGCATTGCCCATCGCCCGGAAAAGCGCGTGCGGACAAGGCCCGGGCCACATATGCAACTCGTATGCCATGCGAGCGTCCAGCATGCTCATCAGGGCTTTGCGGGGTGCTGGCCCAATCCCTAGACCGGATGGCTAACGGCGCTTCCATGTGCTGGCGTGCACCGTGGATCGTTGCTAGAGTGCACGCAAGGTCCGGCGAGAAGTTCAGGTTTTCGAGGCGCGGCGAAACGCCGCGTCGAGGTGCGATCCAGACGTTTCAGCTGTCAACTACCGGGGCGAAACGCACCAACTTGGATCATCGCGAATGCCGGGGCACTGAGCTAACAATGAATGCACTTTTATGGTGCGCAAGAGGAAAGACCGTATGAAACAACCGAACGACGTATTCAATGACTTCCAGGCCAAGATGAGCGAGTTGCTCAAGAATTCGCCGGCAAAGGACATTGAAAAGAATATGAAAGCGATGCTTTCACAGGGTTTCTCGAAGCTGGATCTGGTCACCCGCGAAGAATTCGATACCCAGACGCAAGTACTCGTACGCACGCGTACGCGGCTCGAAGAACTCGAACGCCGCGTGGCGCAACTGGAAGCGAAGCTGGGTGGCGCAACGTCATCGAGTGCCCAGGACTGACGTCTGAAGATTAAAAGCGTGTCATCGGCCAAGCGAGCCGTGATGTTGAATCAATAAACCAGCGTCCGCGTTTGCGTTTGCAATCACGAGGCGCGGGAAGCGGGGAAAAATCATGTCGCTTGCCGTGGTGCGCAGCCGCGCGCCCGCGCCTGGGCGCGCGCCCGAGGTGACCGTCGAGGTTCATCTCGCCAATGGATTACCTTCGTTTTCAATCGTCGGCTTGCCCGACCTCGAAGTCCGCGAAAGCCGTGAGCGCGTCCGCGCTGCGCTTCAGAACTGCGGCTTCGAATTCCCGGTCCGCCGGATCACCGTCAATCTGGCTCCCGCCGATCTGCCGAAGGAAAGCGGCCGGTTCGACCTGCCTATTGCGCTGGGCATACTGGCGGCGAGTGGCCAGATTCCTGTTGAAGCGCTGCTGCATCGCGAGTTCGCGGGCGAATTGTCGTTGACGGGTTCGATTCGTTCAATGCGCGGCGCGTTTGCAATGGCATGCGGCGCTGCGCGGCAATATGCGGCCGCCGTGACGCCGAAAGCTGCGTTCATTCGGGACGCCGACCTGCGTATGCCCGAAATGTATCTTCCGGCGGCAAGTGCTTCGGAAGCGGCGCTCGTGCCGGGAATCGAAGTGTATGGCGCGTCTGATTTGCCCACTTTATGTGCACATTTGTGCGGCTCGGAGGATGGCCGGCTTACGCCCGTTCGTGCCGCCGCACTCGACTCGCGGTCGGATCGTCGAACGCCGTTGCCCGATCTCGTCGATGTGATCGGCCATCCTGGCGCACGACGCGCGCTGGAAGTTGCGGCTGCCGGTGGGCATCATCTTCTGATGGTCGGACCGCCGGGCGCAGGCAAATCGATGCTCGCAGCGCGCTTGCCCAGCCTCCTACCGCCAATGACCGACGACGAAGCCTTGTCATCCGCCGCGATACTTTCCGCGAGCATGCTCGGATTCACCCCGGCTCAATGGCGTCAGCGGCCGTTCCGGGCGCCGCATCATTCATCGAGTTCGGTGGCGCTCGTTGGCGGGCGCAATCCTCCGCAGCCAGGCGAGATTACGCTGGCGCATCTGGGCGTGCTGTTTCTGGACGAGTTGCCGGAATTCGACCGGAAGGTGCTCGAAACGCTACGCGAACCGCTGGAAGCTGGCCGGATCACCATCTCACGCGCTGCGCATCAGGCGGACTTTCCGGCGGCGTGTCAATTGGTCGCAGCCATGAACCCGTGTCCGTGCGGCTGGCGCGGCGACCCAAATGGCCGTTGCCGCTGTACCCCGGAAATCGCGGCTCGATACCTACGCAAACTGTCCGGGCCTCTGCTGGATCGAATCGATATCCAGATCGAGCTGCCGGCATTGTCGCCGGCGGAGTTATCGGCGAGAAGCGCGTCGGTGGGTGAGACAAGCGCGGTCGTTGCGCGTCGTGTCGCCGCGGCTCGCGAGCGTCAGATTCAGCGCCAAGGCAAGACGAATCGCGAACTCGACGGACGTGAAGTCGATGCGGTATGCCGCCCCGACACGGCCGGCGAAACTCTGCTGCGCGAAGCGGGCGAACGCTTCGGCTGGTCGGCGCGCGCTTACTACCGCGTACTCAAGGTCGCGCGCACGATCGCGGATCTGGCGGCGGTTGAGTCACCTACGGCCGGGCATCTTGCTGAGGCGATTCAGTATCGGCGGGCTTTTGCCGCGGTATAGGGCTGCGAGGACGTTCGTTTGGAAAGAAAATCACGTGTCAAGACTTGACTTATACACACCGGAACGTTCCTTGTTTCCCTACCATCAGACCAAACCCTGTATTTCGCAATAATTCGCAGGCTCTTGATTTTATTGCAAATTTTCCAGTGCCGCGAATCAAGGCAAAGTAAGGAAAGCCGCGTCGGACGGGCACTTCCGGCTCACCAGCCGATCTTTTCCACAAAGTTATCCACAGCCTCTGTGGATAGTTCGAAAAAGTGAGATAAATCCTAGTTTTAGGCTCAAATCCTTGCCCAGATTCTCAGCCGTGAAACGTTGTCGTGGCGTCATTCGACTAATGAAATGGCGACTAAAGCGGAGTGACAAAGGCCTGCAAATACTTAATAAAGTTTGAATGACGAAAAAAACTGATCGACTTGCTCCGCCGGCGGCGCCTTGGTCGAGACGATCGCAACTTGGTACGCGTGCATGCCCTTCGCAATGAAACGTGCACGAATCTGGCGAGTCTCACGGTTCTGGCCGTCATCACCCGTGCCGTTCACTGCGATTTCGGAACCGGGCAGCCGGCCGCCTGCGGCAACTTCGATCTGAACCGGATGCGCAGCCGGCGCTGCATTCACGTTGCGCGCCAAACCGTGCTGGAGGAAGTCGAGGGCGGCTTGCTGCGTGGCGGCGTCGCTGTTGGGCAAGTCCACCGTTCCCACGGCGAAAACCGCGTCACCGGCTTCGGCGGTCTGCATTTTCATGTGCATCGGCTTGCCGGCGATGTCCATGTCACGCGCGTCCGAGCGGGGTTTCGCCGGGAATGTGACTTCGTAGGCGTCGTCGTTGTTCTGGATCGTGCGCCAGTCGTACGCAGGCGTGCAGGCGAGCAGCGCGGTAGCTGTAAACACCACTGACAAGGAAATGAGCAAAGATCGATTCATGGGTAATGCAGAAGGGAGAAAATGTAATTATCCGCTGCCCGGCCCGATGGCGCTGTAAGCCGCATCAGGAGCGGCTCCTCAGCAAAACGCTTTTCTGAGATTAGGGCTAAAATGCGCAGCATCCGGCCACGCCGACGCATTTGTCTTCAATCGAGCACGCTCGAGGTCTTCATGTCAGAGAATTCACAGGTTTCATCGGGGCGCAAAAGCCCGCTGCGCTATATCGTCATGGCGATCGTGGCGGGCGTGATTGCGTGTACCGGCTACTTCGCCTTCGGCGGCCAGCAACGCGTGCCGGATGCGACGTTCACCTTGTTGTCGGGGCAGAAGGTTTCGACATCGACGGATCTCAAGGGCAAGGTCTACCTGATCAACTTCTGGGCGACGAGCTGCGAAACGTGCATGAAAGAGATGCCGGAGATGATCAACACGTACAACCGCTTCAAGGGCCGTGGCCTGGAATTCGTGGCCGTTGCCATGAACTACGACGCGCCAATGTACGTGAACAACTACGCGCAGACGCGCAACTTGCCGTTCAAGGTCGCGATGGACGACGGCAGTGCGGCCAAGCAATTCGGCAATGTGCAACTCACACCGACCACCTTCGTGGTGGACAAGAACGGCAAGATCCTGAAGCGCTACGTGGGTGAGCCGACGTTCGCGGAACTCGATGCATTGCTCGACAAGGCATTGAACGCCGCCTGACATTCCCGCCTTCAAAGAAAACGCCCGGTCAGTTCCAAGCCGGGCGTTTTTTGTTGCTCAATCTCCCTTCGCTGCAAGCCCGTATCGTTTGATCTTCTCGTAGAGCGTGGCTTTGCCCAGTTGCAGCCGGTCTGCCGCCGCGGCCACCACGCCGCCGCATTGCTCGAGCGCCTCGCCAATCACCGCGCGTTCGAACTGCTCGGTGCGTTCCTTGAGCGATTGCGTGGCGGCATCGATAGGAACGCCGGTTTCATCAACGATCCCGAGCACCATCCGGTCCGCCGCGTTCCGTAATTCCCGCACGTTCCCCGGCCAATCGCGCTGCATGAGCTCTGCCCGCTGCCGGTCGCTCAGCAGCGGCGCGGCGCGCTCGTAGCGCACGGCGGCATCGAGAAGAAAATGTTCGAAGAGCGGCACCACGTCTTCGCGGCGTTCGGCGAGCGGCGGCAGCGTGATCGTCACCACATTCAGCCGATACATCAAATCGCGCCGGAATGTGCCCGCGGCAATGTGCTCCTCCATGTCGCCTTTCGCCGCGGCGATCACGCGGCAATTTGCACGGATCGGCTGGTTCGAGCCAAGCCGTTCGAGCACGCCGTCCTGCAGCACGCGCAAGAGTTTCACTTGCAACGCGAGCGGCATGCTTTCGATTTCATCGAGGAAAAGCGTGCCGCCCGACGCGTGTTCCAGCTTGCCGATACGCCGTTTCTGCGCGCCCGTGAACGCGCCGGCTTCGTAGCCGAACATCTCGGATTCGAACATCTGCTCGGGCAACGCGCCGCAATTGACTGCAATAAACGGCTTGTCGCGGCGCGGCGAAAGATCGTGGAGACTGCGCGCGATCAGTTCCTTGCCCGCGCCGGTGTCGCCGTTGATCAGCACGGAGGCATCGGTCGGCGCCACGTTTGCGATGAGTTTGCGAACCTGCTCGATCGCGGGGCTGCGGCCGATGATCCTCGGCGCCACACTGCTTTGTCCCGCGAGCTCACGACGCAACGCGCGATTTTCAAGCACCAGCTTGCGCCGTTCCAGCGCGCGGCGAACGGCTTCGATCAACCGTTCGGACGCAAACGGCTTTTCGATGAAATCGTAGGCGCCGTCGCGCATTGCCTGGACGGCCATGGATATATCGCCGTGTCCCGTGACGAGGATCACCGGCACTTCCGGCGCGCGTTCGTGACATTGCGCGAGCAGGTCAAGGCCGCTTGCGCCCGGCAAGCGGATGTCGCTGACGATCACGCCGGGAAAGCTGGCATCGATTGCACGCGCGGCGCCTTCCACGCTGCCGAACGCGGCGACATCGAAACCGGCGAGCTGGAGACTCTGCACGCTCGCGCGCCGCACCAGTTCGTCATCTTCGATAAAGATCACTTGAAGTCCTGCTGTCATGAATTCCTGCTCCTGCTTGATTCGCTCGGCCAGCACCCGGCCGGCGCTTAAGCGCGCAATAACGTGATCACGAATTCTGCGCCGTGCGATCGGTCCGCGTCGGCTTGCGTGCCGCCTTCGGGGCCATCGACTTCGATTTGCGGCGCCACGTTGCGCGCGACCAACGTACCACCATAATCGCGCGCGATCGCCGATGAAATCGCCAATCCAAGCCCCAACCCGTGCCCCATCTCCTTCGTCGTGAAAAACGGCTCGAACAGGCGCGGGAGGATATCGGGCGGAATGCCGGGACCGTTGTCGCGCACGACGATCTCGACCGTCGTCTCGTTCGTGACCAACTCGATCTCGATACGCGGAACATCGCAAGACACCACCGCGTCCAGCGCATTGCCGACCAGGTTGATCAGGATCTGCTCGAGCCGCAGATCCTCGCAGCGCACGTGGAGCGGCGGTTCATCCTGCGCGCTCAAAGCAACGATCACGTTCTTCATGCGCGGCTGGAGCATGGCGAGCACGTTGCGAAGCGCGCGGCGGACATCGGTACGCGCGTTTTTCGGCCGCGCCTTCGCCACGAACAACTTGAGCTGATTCGTGATCTTGCCCATGCGTTCGGTGAGCGCGGCGATCGCTTCGAGATTCTCGTTCGCCGCCACATGATCCCCACGTTCGATAAACACACGCGTGTTGTCCGAAAAACTGCGCAGCGCGGCAAGCGGCTGATTGAGCTCGTGCGTAATGCCCGCGGCCATTTGCCCCAAAGCGGCGAGTTTGCTCGCCTGGATGAGTTCATCATGGGCGGCGCGCAGGTCCTGCTCGGCGCGCGTGCGCTCGCTGACTTCCCTGGTCAACAACGCGTTCGCCTGCGATAAATCCGCCGTCCGCTCGGCCACGCGTTCGTTGAGTTCGGCATAAGCGGTCTGCAACAACGCGCGGCTGCGGATCATTTCGCGCACGCGCGCGCGCCGCATGCGCCAGTAGAAAGCCACCGAACACAGCGAGATGAACACCAGCGCCGTGACGATCGTGGCGCTGCGGGCGGCATCCACGGCGGGTGCAAGCGACACCATCGTCATCAAATGCCAGTCCGGTTCGCCGAGCGCGCGCTGGGTTGCGAGATAACTCGGCGCATCGCGGCCGCCGCCCACGCGCACGATTTGCGCGCCGCCTTCGAGCGTGCGCACTATCGTCATTGGCAACGGCGTCACCGGATGCTGGGCGTACTGGCGCGCCGTATAAACCGATGCTTCGATATCCTTCGGCAACGGCCGCAGCGTGTGATATTTCCACTCCGGCACGGAGGACAGGAAGATCACGCCGTGGTCATCGGTGACGAGAAGCGGTTCCGTGGAATCAACGCCTTGCAGCCATTCCAGATTCAGCTTCACGACCGCCACGCCGATGATCTCCCTGGTCCCCTCACGAAAAACCGGCTGCGAAATGAAATATCCCGGCTCCCGCGAGATGGTTCCCAGCCCGAAGAAGCGGCCGGTCCCGCCTTTGACGGCATCGACAAAATACGGGCGGAACAGATACTCCGCGCCCACGAAACTGTCCGGGCCGTTCCAGTTGCTCGCCGCCACGCAGCGCCCGTTCGCCTGGATGATGTAAGTCGCGGTCGCGCGTGCGTGCGTATTCAGGTCTTCCAGATAACGGTCGGCGCGCGCAGCGTAACGCGGGTTGGGATCGGCGAGAACTTCCTGGACGAACGGATGGCGCGAAAGCAGATACGGAAGATATTCGTAGCGGTCGAGCGTACTTTTCAGCTCTGCGGTCGTCCGGTCGACGCGCGTGGCCGCGTTCTGGCGCAGATCGTCGAGCCCGCGCTGCCACGCAATGCTCCACGTGAGCGCACACACGCCGCAAAGCGCCGCGAGAAGAACGATAAAAACCAGCAAACGCCGCGTCACGTGAACGGGTTCCAGTCGTTGAGATCCCCCGATTGTGGCACGCGCGGCTTCGAACGACGCCTCCGTTAACGCACGCGGCGAAGCATCCGCCAGAGAATGCTTCGCCGCTTTCATTGCCGTTGGTTCCTTTGTGCGATCGGTTGAATCGCTTCAGTGCTCGATCAGGAAACCGTCTCGGCTTCGGTATCGACCGCGCCGTGCTTGAGCTGGTCGCGCAGCTTGTCGCGGTCCAGTTCCTTTTCCCATGCCGACACAACCACCGTCGCCACGCCGTTACCCACGATGTTCGTCAGCGCACGGCACTCGCTCATGAACCGGTCAATGCCGAGAATCAGCACCATGCCCGACAGCGGAATGGTCGGCACCACGGCGAGCGTTGCGGCCAGTGTGATGAAACCCGCGCCGGTCACGCCGCTTGCGCCCTTCGACGTCAGCATGGTCACCGCGAGGAGCGTCAGTTGCTGCGTCCAGGTGAGATCCGTGTTGGTCGCCTGCGCGATGAACAGCACGGCCATCGTCATGTAGATGTTCGTGCCATCCAGGTTGAACGAGTAGCCGGTCGGCACCACGAGGCCCACCACCGAACGCGAGCAGCCGAGCTTTTCGAGCTTGAGCATCAGTTGCGGCAACGCAGCTTCAGACGAGCTCGTGCCCAGCACGATCAGCATCTCTTCCTTGATGTACGCGACAAAGCGCAGGATATTGAAGCCCACCATGCGCGCGATCAGGCCCAGCACCACGACCACGAAGATCACCGACGTCAGATAGAACGTGCCGATCAGCTTGAGCATGGGAATCAGCGAACCGATGCCGTACTTGCCAATGGTGAACGCCATCGCGCCGAACGCGCCGATCGGCGCCAGCTTCGTGATGATGCGCACGATGCCGAACAGGATGTGCGACAGCCCTTCGATGAAACCCGTCACCACGCGGCCCTTCTCGCCCGCCGTAGCCAGCACCGCGCCGAACAGCAGCGCGATCAGCAGGATCTGCAGAATCTCGCCTTGCGCGAACGCGGACGACATCGTGTCAGGGATGATGTGCAGCAGGAAGTCGGTCGTCGTCTGGCCGTGCGCCTTCGCGGCGTACGAAGCGACCGCCTTGCCGTCGAGCGTGGCCGGATCGATATTGAAGCCCACTCCCGGTTTCAAGATGTGCGTGGCGGCGAGGCCGAGCACGAGCGCGAACGTCGAGACGATTTCGAAGTACAGCAGCGCCTTGCCGCCCACGCGCCCGACCTTCTTCATGTCTTCCATGCCGGCAATCCCGGTCACGACCGTACAGAAGATGATCGGCCCGATCACCATTTTGATGAGCTTGATGAACGCGTCGCCGAGCGGCTTCATGTCGGTGGCGAGCGCGGGATAGTAATGCCCGAGCGCAATGCCAATGGCGATAGCCACAAGCACCTGCACATACAGGACTTTATAAAAAGGTTTCTTGACGGTTGTCACAGTTGTTCCGGGCATGGTCGGCGAGTAGCTAAAGGGTGAGACAAAAACGCGCCGGCGCTTGACTGCGGCGATGCGCGTCTGGCGTCGGCAAAATCAGGTCAGGCTGGATGGAATGGGCTTCATTTGAATCGTCTCCTGTTATTTTTCGGCTTTGTTGGCCTGCCTCTTACATTGCAAGGTCGATGCCAGTTTTTGGCACGCCTTGACCGTTGATTCCTATACGTTTTTTGTTACCTAGAAGCAGCGAGAGTCCGTGTTTCCGGAAAACCGGATAAACACAGTCCGACGATCCGGACGACATTCGGGTAATCCCTTAGAGGCTTTATCTACGGGCTTTCCCGAGGTTTTAGGCGGTTTCGGATTGCGGATCTTGCGCTCGGGAATTCCGGGCAAACAGACGTCGCCGGACATAAAAAAACCCACGTTTCCGTGGGTTCTATGCAGACGCTCGGGAGAAGCTTGAAAGCCTCAGACTGCCCCGACAAGTCCCGCGTCGTGCGCTTGTTGATCCGCGTGATAGCTCGAACGAACCATTGCGCCGACGGCCGCGTGCGTGAAGCCCATCTTGTACGCTTCTTCCTCGTACATCTTGAAGGTATCGGGATGAACGTACGAGCGCACCGGCAAGTGATGCTCGGAAGGCTGCAGATACTGGCCAATGGTCAACATATCCACGTCATGCGCACGCAGATCGCGCATTACCTGGAGAATTTCTTCTTCAGTCTCGCCCAAACCGACCATGAGGCCCGACTTGGTCGCGACTTCCGGATGCAGCGCCTTGAAGTCCTTCAGCAACTTCAGCGAATGCGCGTAATCCGAACCCGGACGCGCTTCCTTGTAAAGACGCGGCACGGTTTCGAGATTGTGGTTCATCACGTCGGGCGGCGCGGCGGTCAGGATTCCGATCGCGCGATCAAGGCGGCCGCGAAAATCCGGCGTCAAAATTTCGATACGCGTCAGCGGCGAATGCTCGCGCACCTGACGGATACATTCCACAAAATGCGCAGCGCCGCCGTCACGCAGATCATCGCGATCCACGCTCGTGATCACCACGTACTTCAACTTCAAAGCACCGATAGTGCGCGCCAGGTTCAGCGGTTCGTCGGCATCGAGCGGATCCGGGCGGCCGTGGCCCACGTCGCAGAACGGGCAGCGGCGCGTGCATTTGTCGCCCATGATCATGAACGTGGCCGTGCCCTTGCCGAAGCACTCGCCAATGTTCGGGCAGCTCGCTTCTTCACACACCGTATGCAGGTTGTGCTCGCGCAGGATCTGCTTGATTTCTGTGAAGCGCGAACTGCCGGTCGCGGCTTTCACGCGAATCCATTCCGGCTTCTTCAGCTTTTCAATGGGGATGATCTTGATCGGGATGCGCGCCGTTTTCGCTTGCGCCTTTTGCTTGGCGGTGGCGTCGTAGGGAACGGCGGGCGTTGCGCCCTGTGCAGCGATATTTCCGGTTACGTCAGTCATTCGGTCGGTCCATTCAGACGGCTTGCGTAGCCGTTCTGCGGTTGGGCGGCGGGAGCGCTTTGTCCGCCGATGTGGTGAGTAAGGTTTTCAGCCAGCGTTTGAGCCACGTCGTTCCAGCCGGCCATCACGCCGAGCGTGGCCATATCGACGGTTTCCAGTCCCGCGTAACCGCAAGGATTGATCGCGAGAAACGGTTGCAGATCCATCCTCACGTTGAGGCTCACGCCGTGATAACTGCAGCCGTTGCGGATTTTCAGGCCAAGCGCCGCGATTTTCGCGCCCGCGTGAGAATGCTGAGCGGGCGTCTCGGCGACATAAATGCCGGGCGCGCCCGCCTTGCGTTCCGTTTCCAGATTATACGATGCAAGGGTTTCGATCACGCCCTGCTCGATCCGTTGCACGAGTTCGCGGACCATCAGCTTGCGCCGGCGCAGGTCCAGCATCAGATACGCCACGACCTGGCCCGGCCCGTGATACGTAATCTGGCCGCCGCGATCGACTTTTACAAGGGGGATGTCGCTGTCGGGATTCAGGAGATGCGCGGGGTTACCGGCCAGACCGAGCGTGAAAACCGGCGGGTGCTCGACGAGCCAGATTTCATCGGCGGTTTCCGGCGTGCGGGCTTCCGTGAACGCGCGCATGGCGTCGAAGATTTCTGTGTACGGCTGGATGCCAAGCCAATTGACGTTGACCTTGGGCGTCGGCGCGCTTGAAACGCGTTCGAGGACAGCAGCGGGGGAAGTTGTTACCGGCGTGGCGGACATGATCCCGTTAGTTTACCGAAATCCCGCCGCCCTCGCCGGGGGACGAATCAAAGCGCAATCGCCCAACCTGATTTAAACCGTCCGCCAGCCCGACCGGAACCGCGCTGCGAGCCGCTCGATACCCCGAGCCAGCCAGCCAATTGCGGCTTGATCCGGGCGCGGCGCCAGCGTGAAGATCACTTGCGCCGTGCGGCCCTTTTCCGTGCTGAGCCAAAGCCGTTCACGCTGGCGCAGCTTCAGGGAATCGCCGGGAACGAGCCAGTAATCTTCAATATCGTTGCTCCGCGTGGCCCACACCGGCGCGCCTTGCACCGACAGCTTGACACTGTGACCGATGAGCATGGGCACCGTTTCGCCATCCGCTATTTCGAAAGTGATGCTTGTGGATATTTCTCGCATGACAGCCTCCGCCAAAAATCGTGTTGATGAGTAGAAGATAGACTCAGCAAGGCTTTAAGCAAAACGAGCAATTTTCTCCGGTATGTGAGTTATATTCACACATACACACATTTGAGCCGATGATCGTGGACCTACGCCAACTCCCCGCTCTCAATGCACTGCGCGCTTTCGAAGCCGCCGCGCGACACGAAAGTTTCTCTCGCGCCGCTGACGAACTCTTCGTCACGCACGGCGCCGTGAGCCATCAGATCCGGGCGCTCGAGGCGGATCTCGGCGTCACGCTCTTTGCCCGCGATGGAAAACGCGTGCGGCTGTCGGATATCGGCCGGCAGTACGCCACCGAGGTCCGCACGACGCTCGCCACGCTCGCCGAGGCCACGCGCCGCGTGCGTGCCGGGGATCGCGACCGGCGGCTGGTGGTATCGATGCTGTCGTCGTTTTCCGCACGCTGGGTGACGCCGCGCATTGGCGGGTTTATCGAGGAGCATCCGGAAATCAATCTCGAATTGCTGTCGACAAACGAGTTGACGGATTTCACGCGCGAAGATGTCGATGTCGCCATTCGTTTCGCCAGCATCGGGAAATACGCCGGATTGCATTCCGAAGAGCTGCTCGATGAAGTCTTTTTCCCCGCGTGTTCGCCGAACTTTCGTGGCGGGAAGTTACCGCGCACGCCCGCCGACATGGCCGACGCGCCCTTGCTGCGCTCGCACGACGAACTCTGGCGGCCATGGTTCGACGCAGCCGGGCTTGTGGACTTGCCCGAACCCAAGCGCGGAGTGCTGTACGAGGATTCGTCGAATTTGCTGCAGGCGGCCATTCAGGGCCAGGGGATTGCGCTCGTGCGCCGATCGCTCGCCATGCATGAAATCGTGGCGGGACGGCTTGTGAGGCTGTTCAATATTGATGGGCCGAGCCCGTGGAATTACTACTTTGTTTGTCCGCCGGCGCTGCTCGGGACGCAGCGCGTGCAGACGTTTCGTACGTGGCTGCTGGACGAAATCATGCAATTCAAACAGCTTTACGAACGCACGCCAGCCGTGTGCGACGGGCCCCGACGCACGCCCAAACCGCCGGGGGAACCGTCGCTGCAAGCGCTTAAAGCACCACTTTGACCATTGGGTGGCCGGTGAGCGCGCGATAAATATCGTCGAGATGCGCGCGGCTTTGAGCGCGCACGGTAAGCGTCAGGCCGGTGTATTTGCCACCCGACGACGGACGGGTTTCAATGCGCTCGATGTCGAACTGGTCGTCGAATTCGCGGATCACGGTGACGACGGCATCGCGGAATTCCGGATGCGTCGCGCCCATCACCTTGATCGGAAAATCGCAGGGGAAATCGAACAGGGCGTCGATATCAGGTGAGCTCATGGTGTTCTCCATCACAGGACGCCCGGGCCGTCCGGGCGTCTTACAGCAAGCATAGATGGAGCCGGATTCACCGATTCCAACTTGCCCGCTTCCCCGTTTACTTCTTCTTTTGCCACATCATCAACAGCGAATCCCACGTCCGGCCGACGAAACCGGCTTGCGGAACGTCCTGCAACGCGACCAGCGGGAATTGTGCGACTTCCTTGCCGTCGGCCATCATCTTGACGGTGCCGATCTGCTGGCCCTTCTTGATAGGCGCAACGATGCTGTCGTTGTGCGTGACGGTCGGCTTCACCTTTTCGCCCATGCCCTTCGGCACGGTGATGTACTGGTCCGTTTCCACGCCGGCCTTGAGCGCGTTTTCCGTGCCCTTGTACACGCGCGGCGAGTCGATCACCTGACCCGCCTTATAGAGACGCACCGCGTCGTAAGCCGTGTAGCCGTAGTTCAGCATCTTCAGGCTGTCCTGCACGCGGTTATGCTCTTTCGGCTCGCCCATCATAACGGCGACGAGACGGCGGCTGGCGTCGGGCACGCCTTCCAGCGGGCGCTTGGCCGTTGCGATCAGGCAATAACCTGCCGCCTTGGTATGGCCGGTCTTCAGGCCGTCGACGGTTGAATCGATCCACAGCAGGCGGTTGCGGTTCGGCTGCTTGATCTTGTTATAGGTGAAATCCTTCACCGAGAAGATGCTGTAGTACTCGGGGAAGTCGCGGATCAGGCGCGTGGACAGCACGGCCAGATCGCCCGCCGTGGTGTAGTGCTGCGGGTCGGGCATGCCGTTCACATCGGCGAAATGGGTATTTTTCATACCAATTTGCTTGGCCGCCGCGTTCATCAGCGTGACGAAGTTCCCTTCGCTTCCACCCACCAACTCGGCCAGCGCAATGGCGGCGTCGTTACCCGACTGGATGATCATGCCGTACACCAGATCGTGCACGGTCACCGGCTTGTTTGCCTCGATGAACATGCGCGACTCGTCCGTGCCCACGCGGCGCACGGCCTCGCTCGGCATGACGGTCTGGTCCATGTTGATCTTCTTCGACTTCAACGCGTCGAAGACGAGATACGCGGTCATCAGCTTGGTCAGCGACGCCGGTTCCGAGCGTTCGTCCGGGTTGCCGGAAGCGAGCACCTGGTTGCTGGTTGCATCGACGAGAACCCACGAGCGGGCCGTGACATCGGGCGGCGGAACCTGGGCGAACGCAGTTGCCGCGACGAGCGTCGCGGGCAATACGATCGCAGCAGTAACGGCACGATGAACGAGGGAGGGAGCAACGAAGGGCAAGCCGGAAGGGGAAAAGCGCATAAGTTCGGATCGGCAGAAAAGGCATCGGCGAGTCGGCGTTTTCCGGGTGTCCGAGGGAAAACGCGACTCGCGGGTTGTACAGGCGGAGGGTCAGTCCGGCGGAGCGCTTTGCTTCGATGCACGGCGCGACGATTCGTTCGGACCGACCTCCGCGCGCTTCGATACTCGAGCGGCGCATGAGCTGGACGCGATCATCGACTCAAACGGTGAATCGCGTGCTTCATGCGCAACGGCCAAGCGCCGGCCGACCAGGCGGCCGCGCAAAAGTCTGCGCCATTATACGCGTGCGCAAAGTTGCTTTTGCCGTGGAAGTGGCTTGATTTGCCGGGGATTCTTGAAAGCGAGTGTAAAAACGGACGCGGCGCAAAGCCGTTGAAAGCCTTGGCGCCGCGCGTTGAAACTGCAGAAGGTGACGGCTGGTTGAAACGTGGGCCTCAGTGGGCCTCAGTTGGCCTTAGCGCCACGCATCGACAATGATCTTCTTCAGCACATGCAGCTTTCGATGGAAGAAATGCTCGCCGCCCGGAATCACGACCACGGGCAATTCCTGCGGGCGCGCCCATTCGTAGACAGACGTGATCGGGACGGTATCGTCGACTTCGCCGTGGATCACGAGCGTGTTGTCCGGCACCTCGGCGACGGGCCAGTTGCTCGCCGCCGTGCCGACCATCACCATGCGCTCGATTGTTTCGCCCGACTCGCGCAATTGCTTCGCGACGTGCGACAGCACGAAGGTGCCGAACGAGAAACCGGCGAGCACGAGCGGGACATCGGCCTGGCCCGGCTGCGCGCGCATATGGGCGACGACTGCAAGCAGGTCGTCACGCTCGCCCGTGCCGTTGTCGTGTTCGCCTTGCGTTTGTCCCACGCCGCGAAAATTCGAGCGATACGTGATGTAGCCAAGCTGGACCATGGTGCGCGCAAGCGTCTGCGCAACCTTGTTGTCCATGGTGCCGCCATAGAGAGGATGCGGATGCGCGACGAGTGCAATGCCGCGCGAGGCGGTGCCTTCCGCCGGCCGATCCAGCGCGACGTCGATCTTGCCCACGGGGCCGTCGATCAGAAACTTTTCGGTCTGTGCGTTCATTCCCTGAGCCTCAGGCCGCCGGCTGATCGATGAGCAAACGCTCCACGATCTTGCCGTTCACCAGATGTGAATCGACGATTTCATCGATATCCGCTTCATCCACATACGTGTACCAGGTCCCTTCCGGATACACGACGATCACGGGTCCGAGTTCGCATCGTTCGAGGCATCCTGCCTTGTTTATGCGCACTTTTCCGTCGCCCGCAAGGCCGAGCTGCTTCACGCGTTTCTTCGCGTACTCCTGCATGGCCTGCGCGCCGCATTTCGCGCAGCTCGGGCGCGGGGCGTCGGGCGCGCGTTCGTTGAGGCAGAAGAACACGTGATACTTGTAGAAAGGGTCCATGTGCTTGGCCGGGGAATTGTGTGGGGGTTTGATTCGATTATAACGACCGGTGGCAACCTCAGCTTTTGACGCCGCCCCCGCGCCGCCGCGCAATAAACGCCCTCTCCGCCGTCGATGCCAGCCATCCAAGTGCGGCATACGGCCACACCCAGGCGAGCCAGTGCGCCAGACCGTTGAAATGCAGATACCGCCCCTGCCGCCAGTCCGCGACGACGATATCGAAATAAGGATTCACCGGCAGCAAGTTGACCAGCACGAGCGCGACGATCAGCGCAATGCCGGCGAGTGTTGCGCGCCACGCCCGCGAGCGCCGCAGGGAAAACAGGCCCACCGCCGTGCCTGCCGCGATGCCGTATACGGCGCCATCGGTGGCCCAGTCGAAGGTCAAACCCGAGCGCGATTGCAAGAAGGTCGCGCCGGCTTTCGCGCATAGCGTCGCGATCACGAGGCCAAGCAAAAGACGCACGCGCGGCGCGCGGGGACGCATGGGCAACGTGGTCAGCACCAGCGCCGCGAACAAGTTCAGCGATGTGATGAGCATTTCCCAGGCGTCATCGGGAAGCAGGTCGCCAAGACGCAGCGGCCATGCGGTCACGTTCCAAGCGACGGGTATCCACGAGAGCAGCGCGTCCTGCATGACGGGGTCGAGTTGCTGCCACAGCAAGCGCGGCAAATCGCCGACGGCAAAAAGAAAAGGTGCGGGGTACATTGTGGCGAAAGGCCAGAGCGCCGATAACCCCAGCATGTACGCCGCGTCACGCTCGAACCACATGAAGCGCAGGCGCCGCAACGCGCCGCGATCAAGCAGCATGCTCGTGGCCGGCGCGGTCAGCGCGGCGCCGAGCAGCGCGCCGAGCGCGTTCGCGGCGAGATCCAGATTCGACGAAACCCGCGTCGGCAAATACGTCTGCACCGCTTCCATTGCGCCCGACAACATCGCCCCGCCGATGAACGCGAAGCCCGCAGCCAGCACGCCGCGGTATCGCGGATACAACGCCAGCACGGCCAGCGCGCCAAACGGCATATAACCGAGCACGTTGGTGATGACATCGAACGCGGTGAGGTATTGCGGCAGCGGGTCGGTGAGATACGCGAACGGCCCGATGCCGAGCGAGCGCCAGCCGGAAAACGGATATAGCGAGCCGTAGACAATCAGCAGCGTATAAACGGCAAGCGCCTGCCGCGACAACGCCGACGGCCGGCGTTGCCAGTGCTTGACGATCATGCAGGCCGCCTTGAAAAATGCAGCGCTGCATTGTTCGCCCTCGACATCATTTCGATGCAACCAGCGGCTGCACGCCCAGCCACGCAGCCATTTGCGCGATCAGGTCATCGGACGCGGCGGCCAGCGCCCGGGCGCCGCCGGCGGCATCGGGCGTATAGGAAGGCGCACGCGCAATGAACGTGCGCTGGCTGACCACCTGGCCATGCTGCGACAACGTCACGCGCGCCGATACCTCGCCGTGACTCTTCTCGGGGGCATCGAAGACTTGTTCGAAGTCCGTCAGATCGACCTGCAACATGGGGGCGCGCACGGGATCGGAACCCGTCAGCACGGGACCGCGCGAGGCCAGCGCGACACGCAAACGCTGCGTCAAAAGATCGGCCGGCGACATGGTCCAGTGACTGTCGGAATAACGGCCGATGCGCTGTGCATCGGCGTATTTCAGGCGATACAGGAACGCATCCGTATCCAGATTCTTCGATGCGCTCACCGCCAACACCTTCACCGGCGGCATGGGCATGGTGTTGCCGAGCGGCGCGGGGTCGCCGAGGTCGTATCGAATATTCGATATCGCTGCAGGCGGCCCCGAAGCGCAACCGGCAAGCACTGCGGCCAGGGAAACAACAATAAAACCGGAGCGCGCTCGCGGCAGCGGGCGCACAGCGCGCTTGACCAAGCGCTTCGCCTGCAAGATCGTGTGTGGCATCTCAGTTTCCTGATTCAATTTGCAATAAAGCCCGGATGCCGAATGCAAGGTGCTGCGGCATCGGACACGAGGTTTACTTCGACGGCGCCGACGGCCATTTGAAACCCGGCTCACCCGGACCCGGCTCGGGCTGCGGCGAGCCGAACAGCACGCTGCGCGGGTTGCGGTTGAACGTGTCCGCAGCGCGATCCACAGAACGCGCCGCACTGCCCACGTCATCGGCCAGCGAATTCACGCGCGGCAAGGTTTCATAGCCGACTCGCGCCGACATCTCCTGTAACGACTCGCTCACTTCGTTCAGCACGCGGCCAGCGCGTTCAGCCGCGTCGCCCGCCTTGTTCATGTTGGTGACAAACGGACCGTCGGCGCGGCTCAGGTTGTTCGCCAGCGCGTTCGTGGAAGCGAGCGTGCGGTCCAGTTGAGTCAGCGTGCGCGGCAATTGTTCCGCCACCGGCGCCACTTGCTTGCTCAACAACGCAATGCCGTCCGCCGCGCCTTGCAGGCTTTTGGTGGTTTGCATCACCTGATCGCGCATGTCGTCGGACAGGAATCTGTCAGCGTCGTCGGCAATGCGTTCAAACTTTTTGATCAGGATGTCACCGCGCTGCTGCAACTGGTCGAACAAACCGGGACGCAAGGGCAGCGAAGCCACCTGAGCCGCCGATGACGGCAGCGGCGCGGGGTCCTTGCCGGTATCGTCGAGTTGCACGAACGCAATGCCTGTCACGCCCTGGAACCCGAGCGTGGCAAATGTGGATTGCGTGATCGGCGCGGTTTTGTCGACCATGATGCGAATCCGGATCTGGCCCGGATGGCCCTGATCGAACTTGATGGACTGCACCTTGCCTACTCCCAGGCCGCGATAGCGCACGTCGGCGTCGGTATAGAGCCCCGTCACGTTGGTCCGCGCGACCAGGTCGTACGGCACGCGCACCGTGCGGTCGACGTTGAAGAAGAACACCGCAACGCCGATCGCGACCATCAGTCCGATAGTGAATAGACCGGCCAAAAACGCATGGGATTTGTTTTCCATCAGCAGGTTCCTTTGTTACTGCTTACTGCCTGAGCGCAATACGAAGCCGCTCATGAGAACGCCTAGAGCGTCGGGCCGCATGGCACATCTTCGAGCGCGACCGCCGGTAACCTTTTGCGTCGTTCGGGTGGGAGCGCCTGCAACGCGCGCCTGCCGCGCCGCCCGAGAAAATACTCGCGGATAAACGGGTGATCGACCGCTACCGCTTCTTCGACCGGCGCCGCCACCAGCACGCGCCGGTCGGCGAGCACCGCAACGCGCGTGGAAAGCGCGACCATGGTGTCCAGATCGTGCGTGACAAGAACCACGGTCAACCCCAGCGCGCGATGCAGCGTGGCGATCAGGTCGACAAATTCATCCGATGCCTTCGGGTCGAGCCCGGCCGTGGGTTCATCGAGAAAAAGCAGTTCAGGTTCGAGCGCGATTGCCCGCGCAATGCCCACGCGCTTCACCATTCCGCCCGATAACGCCGAGGGCATCTTGCTCATGTTCTTGCAGGAAAGCCCGACCATCTCGAGCTTGAGCATGACAAACTCGCGGATCAGGTCTTCCGGGATCTTGCCGAGTTCGCGAAACGGCTGCGCGATGTTGTCGTACACCGACAGCGACGAGAACAACGCGCCCTGCTGGAACATCATGCCGGAGCGGGTGCGCAGCATCCGCGCGGTTTCCTCGTCCATCTTCGCCCACTCTTCGCTGAGCACGCGGATCGTGCCGGACGTGGGGGATTCGAGTCCCAGCATCTGCCGCACGAGCGTGGTCTTGCCGGAACCCGAACCGCCGAGCAGCGCGAGGATTTCGCCGCGCCTCACTTCGAGGTTCAGATGCTCGTGAATCACCGTGCTGCCGTAGCGCTTGGTCACGTCCACGACTTCGATGACAGGCTCCGCCGTCACCGGAGTCGGCTTGTCGCGAACGGCCGAAGCAAGCGTTGCCGACATCAGATTCCCACCCTCTGGAAAAGGATCGCGAACACGGCATCCGCCAATATCACGATGGTGATGGACGACACCACCGAGGTCGTCGTGCCTTCGCCGAGACTTTGCGAATTCGCCTTGATACGAAAGCCGAAATGACACGCGGCCAGCGCGATCAGCATGCCGAAAACCACGCCCTTGCCAAGCCCGATCCACAAGTTAGCAATGGGCACGACCGACGGCAGCGAGCGCGCAAAAAACGACAAATCGATACCCAACACCAGCTTCGCCGCCAGCGCGCCGCCAAGCAGCGAAACCATGTTGGTCCACATCACCAGCAACGGCATGGCAATACCCAGCGCCAGCACCCGCGGCAGCACGATGCGCAAGCCGTGCGGAATGCCCATGACCTGCATGGCGTCGAGTTCCTCCGTCACACGCATCACGCCGATCTGCGCGGTGATCGCAGACCCCGAGCGCCCGGCGACCAGAATGGCCGACAGCACCGGCCCCAGTTCGCGTATCACCGACAACCCCAGAATATTCACGATGTACTGGTTCGCGCCGAACATGCGCAATTGTTGCGCGGACAAATAACTCAGCACGATACCGATCAAGAACGCGACCAGCGCCGTAATGCCCAGCGCCTGCGTACCGGCGCTATAGATGTTCGCGGAAATCTCGGTCCACGGAATCCGTTTCGGACGACGCACCAGGCCGATCAGATCCAGCACGAAGCCGCCGAACATCGCAAGGCCACCGGCAAGATGCTCGAAGAACGAAAACAGGATCAGCCCGAAACGCGTGATGGGATCCGTTCGATCCACAACCTCGGGCTCTTCGCGATTTGCATCGAGCAGAGCGACGCGTTCAAAAATTTCCCGCTGCGTAGCTGAAAGCGAAACTTGCTCCGGCAGCTTCCTGCCCCAGACGCGCCACAACGCCTGTCCGCCCACGTGATCGAGCCGTTCGACCGGGAGCAGATCCCATTGCTTGATTGCCTCCTGACCAACGCCGCGCAACCGCTCCACCACGCCGCGCTTGGTCGTTGCGTGATCGCGCGCCAGTGCGAGCGCCGTCCACTGGCCGGAAAGCCGGACAACCTTGCCCTGCTGGCCGGCCTCGACCTTGAGGCCAGGCGGAGTATCGAAGTTCAAGGCTCTAAAACGCTCGCAGTAGGGTTTCAGGGAGCACTCATTGTAGCGAAGCTATTCTGGAATCTCGCGAAAGGCGACCGCGTTAGCCATTCGTCCGGGTTTTCCGCGCTCTGCCCCGTGCAACAACCGTCGCGAAGGTTTCCGGCGGCGCGCCCGGGTCCGCCACATCGCTACAATGCGCATATGAACTCATCCAATTCGTCTTTTCCTCTCGATGCCGCCTGGCGTATCGACCGCGAGCGGCTCACGCAGCTGGCCGCGCGGCCGGTGCGCGACTGGTCGATCGAGATCGTCGATGAAACGGGCTCCACGAACGCCGACCTCATGGCGCAGCTCAAGGCGCAGCCGCGCAACCAGACGTCTGCATCAGTGCCGGACTCGTTCTCGGCACGTTCCACGCTGAAGGCGGCCAATGGCGCCCCGTTCGTGCGCGTCGCGTACTTGCAGACCGCCGGGCGCGGCCGGCGCGGGCGCGCGTGGATTGCGCAGCCGGGCAACGCGCTGACGTTTTCCGTCGGCTGCGTGTTGCCGCGGCCGCTGGAAGGGCTGGCGGGTTTGAGCCTCGCGGTCGGCACCGCCGTGCTTGACGCGCTGAACACGTTGCCGCTGTCGGCATCGGCGAGACTTGCGCTGAAATGGCCGAACGACATATTGCTCGATGACGGCAAGCTCGCCGGCATCCTGATAGAAACCGCGTGGAACACGCCACGGGCGAGCGCCGTGGTGATCGGCATTGGAATCAACCTCCACGGCGCGGCGGAACTGGCGGCCGAACTGAACGAAGCTCAGCGCCGCAACGCGCTTCCCACGCCGGGGAATACACCAGCATCGTTGTCACGGGCCTGGGCCGACGCAAACCTCACCGATACCCTCGCCGCTGTCCTGAACGCGCTGGACGTTACGCTCGCGCGATTCGCCGCCGAGGGCTTCCGCCCATTCCGCCAGCAATGGCTGGCGGCGCACGCGTATGCAGGGCGCGAGGTCGTATTGCTTGAGCAGGGCGTGGAGGTCGCGCGCGGTCTGGCAGTGGGTATCGACGATAACGGCCAGTTGCAGATCGATACCGCCACCGGACTCAGGACCGCCAGCAACGGCGACGTCTCGTTGCGGCTTGCGGAGCAACGTCCGTGAACGAAGCGCCGTTTTTGCTTATCGATGCCGGCAACAGCCGGATCAAGTGGTCGATCGTGACGGCCATTGGCGAGACGCTGCATGAAGGCGCCTTCGAGCACAGCGACCAGAGCCTGCCGGACTGGCCGGGTGCCGTGACGCCGGCAAGTGCGTGGATTTCGAACGTGGCGGGAGCGGCTGTCACTGCGCGGATATCCGGTTTGATTGATGCAGTCTGGCCCGGCTTGCCGCATAAGCTCGTCCGCGCCCAGGCGCAACAATCGGGCGTGACGAACAGCTATTCGGAACCGTCATCGCTTGGCAGCGACCGCTGGTGCGGCATGATCGGCGCGCACGCCGCGTATCCCGGCGAAAACCTGTTGATCGCGACCTTCGGCACGGCGACAACGCTGGAAGCGCTGCTCGCGGACGGCACCTTCACCGGCGGCCTGATCGCGCCCGGCTGGCAATTGATGATGCAATCGCTCGGCAGTCATACGGCGCAGTTGCCCACCCTTCTCCCCGATACCGCCCGCCACGCGCTCGCGTCATCCGGAAGCGTTTTCGCAACGGATACGCGCGCGGCTTTATCGACGGGATGTTTGCTGGCGCAGGCCGGATTGATCGAGCGCGCGTGGCATGATCTGCGCGCGCAATGGAGCGTCGATTTTCGCCTGATCCTCGGCGGCGGCGCAGCCAGCGAAGTGGCGGGCGCGTTAAAGGTGCCGCATACTCGACACGACTCGCTGGTGCTCGCCGGACTCGCATTGATTGCGCGCGAGAGCGTTGCGCCTTCTGCACCAAACCGTTCAACCAACTGATGGAGCGCTATCAATGTTGCGCTGGCTGATCGCCCTATTGTTTCTCGCAAACCTGCTGATGTTCGTGGTCGTGCAAGGCGTGTTCGGACCGTTGCCGTCGGCCGGCGGACGCGAACCGCAACATCTCGACCGGCAGATTCATCCGGAACTCGTCCGCGTACGTCCGATCAGCCCTGAAGAAGCGGCTGATCAGGCTGTGGTTGGCGGTCCAGCGCCGGCGGCGGCGGTTCAGGCCGCGCCGCTTTCGCAGTAAAACGCCAGGCGCTCAACCCTGCGTGCGCACTTTCTTGAGCAGCGCGGTTGTTGAGCGATCATGCTCGAAGGGAATGGCGAGCGCCTTGCCGCCCCAACTACGTACCAACGCGGATTCGGCGAGCGTGTCCATGTCGTAATCGCCGCCTTTCACGAGCACATCCGGATGCAGTTCGCCGATCAGTTCAAGCGGCGTGAACTCTTCGAACTTCACCACCCAATCCACGCTTTCCAGCGCAGCCAGCAGCGCCATCCGGTCATCTTCGCGATTGATCGGACGGTCGTCGCCTTTGCCGAGCAAACGCACCGACGCGTCGCTATTCACGCCCACGATCAAGGTTGCGCCCAGCGCTTTGGCATCGGCGAGATAAGTCACATGTCCGCGATGCAGGATATCGAAGACGCCGTTCGTGAAGACCACGGGCGCGGTCAGTTGCGGGCGCAACGCGGCAAGCGCTTCGCGCGTCATGATCTTGCGTTCGAAAGGAGCGGCCATGGCAGGAACAATGAGGAATCGGGAAGGTGCGTAGTGTGCCACGCACCCGGTCGCGCTTCGAAAACAAAACAGCCCGCGGGTCGTCGACCAGCGGGCTGTTTATTCACCGATTAAGCAAAGCTCAGGCGGGCTGTTCCGACGGACCTTTCGCCGCCTGCAGCCGCAACACCACTTCCTTGCGATACCGGTTCAGTTCCTGAGCCGTCAGGAAGGAACGCTCGAACAAGATGGACAGGTTGTGCAGAATCCGTTCGACAACCTTCTTCTCCCAGCTGTCGTCGAAGCGAATCTGGTCGTCGAGCCAGCGTTCGAGCCATTCCGGATCAGGCAGGCGCGACTGGATGGTATCGCGCGGAAAGAGCGCCTGATTCACGTGGAGATTGGTCGGATGCAACGGCTTTTCCGTGCGTCGCGCCGACGCCATCAGAACACCGATCTTCGCAAAAGCCGCACGCGCGATGTCGCCGGTCTGCACCATCGCCTTTTTCATGTAGCGCAGATACGCGCCGCCGTGACGGGCTTCATCGCGGGAAATGGTTTCGTAGATATGCTTGATGACCGGCTCGGTATGCCATTCAGCCGCGCGCCGGTACCAGTGGTTCAGGCGGATCTCGCCGCAAAAATGCAGCATCAGCGTTTCAAGCGGCGGCGCCGGATCGAACTCGAAGCGCACTGCGTCGAGTTCAGCTTCGGTGGGCACCATTTCCGGCTTGAAGCGGCGCAGATATTCCATGAGGACGAGCGAATGTTTCTGCTCTTCGAAGAACCACACGCTGATGAACGCGGAGAAGTCGCTGTCATTGTGGTTGTCGCGCAGGAACATTTCCGTGGCGGGCAACGCAGACCATTCGGTGATGGCGTTCATCTTGATGGTCTTGGCTTGTTCGTCGGTCAAGAGCGCCGAGTCAAACTTGTCCCAGGGAATGTCTTTCTCCATGTCCCAACGAACCGATTCAAGCGATTTGTACAGTTCTGGATAAAGCATCGTGTTCATAGTCCACCCCTGGTTTGCAACATAGTGCGACGATTCTGTCTGTTGTTACTGTAGCCAGCCCGCGCGATGACGCGCGCCGCCAGCAGCGAAGCTTTCAATTTTACGCGGGAATCAGGCGCCCAGATGCAAAAGCGGTAAAGAAGCGCCTGTCGCGTCCATCTGCGACGATTTGCCCGTTGCCATTCCGCCGCACTGGACGGGAAGCAATGTCTACCGTGGGTGAGGAGCGAACCCTGTGCCTGAGGTAAGTACGAAGCGCGAGCTATTTGAAGCTCGATTGAAACTATTTAGAGACTTCTTAAAAGCTGTTCCGGGCGTTCGTGCAACAGCGTCCGAGCATGCCTTTCAGTTATGACAGGCGCAAGACGTGTGCCGTTCCCTTGCATGCGTTGGTAAGAACCCGCGGATGCCGCCTGCAAGCTCCGAAAGCAACTACAACGCAATACGGCAAACAGCCGCGCCGATCATAGCATGGCCCTATGACGCCACTCAGCAACAGCATCTTCGATCGGCGCAAGACCATTTACCGTGATGACGCCCTCGGGCAACTTGCGCCGCAGTGCGGGACTGCTCCCGCCAACCCAGATCGAAACTTTCGCCGGCAGCGCCTGCCGCAGATCGGTAAGCCCGTTGACCACGGACTGCACCGGCATCGAAGCCGAGAAAGACAACGCGAGGATGTCGACCTCATGGGCGGGAATCGCGTCGAGGATGTCTTGAGGCGGCGTCTGTGTGCCGAGCGCAATGCACTCGCACCCGGCGAGCGCGAACATGGCTTCGGCCATCAGGATGCCCAGGCCATGACCTTCACCCGGCATGGTCGTAAGCAATACACGCGGATGTGCGCCACGGCCGCGCAACGCTTCGGAGAGGGGACGCATCAGCGAACGCAGCGTGACCTGCATGGCTTCGCTGAAAAGGTGCTCGTGATAGACCTGCAGCGTCCCGGCAGCCCACGCATTGCCGATGCGCGCCGACAGCGGCGCCGCCACGTCCAGCACGAAATGCGCGAGGCCTTCTCGCGTGGCGCGCTTGAGCAATTCGAAGCGAAAGTCGTCGTATCGGCCCGAGCGCAGTAGTTCCACCATCCTGTCCAGCTCCACGTCCGGCGCATCCTGACCCACACCCGAGTCTTCGGCGAGTTGCTGCAACAACGCGATGGATTGCGGCAATACCTTGCTCGGCCGGTGACCCGCGTCGAGCAAACGCTTGACGAGTCTCAGCTTCGTGACCTGCTCCTGCGGATAAAGCCGCTCGCCGCCCGTTGAGCGCAGCGGTTGCGGGAAGCCGTAACGCCGCTCCCAGACACGCAACGTGTCCTTGGTCAGCCCGATCTCGTGCGCGATCGCTCCAATGCCTACCCCGATGCCGACAGCGCCTGACTGCGGCTCAACGCCTTCGCCGTCGCCCGCACCGAGGGCGCCGTTTTTAAGGGGCAGATTATTTTCCGACGTGTTTGTCATGGACAAAATTGCAACCCAATAAGTTTGGCAAAATCCCGTAAATCGCTAAAAACCTAATAAATATGGACATTCTCAGCGATTGGCAACATGATTGATCATAGACGAGTTTCACGTTTTGTACTGGACAAACCGCGCTTAGACGTGGACATTAATTCCTCAGCTTTGCATCCAGCCCAGTAGAGATTGCGTAAATCACCTTGACCGTCGAGGAGCGACGCCCGAAGTTCAGCGGCAAAAAAAGACGCCGGACGCAGAACATAAAGACACACGGAGCAACGTCATGAAGGTTGCGGTAATCGGAGCGGGGATATCGGGGTTGGCGTGCGCGTACAGGCTGGCCAAGTCCCAGACGGGTATCGATGTCACCTTGTTTGAAGCCAACGCCTATTTCGGCGGCCACACGAACACGGTGGATGTAACGCTGGACGGCGTCACGCATGGGGTGGACACAGGGTTCCTGGTGTTCAACCACCGCACCTATCCGAATCTGGTCAAGCTTTTCACGGAACTCGACGTTTCGACGACCGCGACGGATATGTCGTTTTCCGTAGCCGTCATCGACAAACACCTCGAATGGGCCGGTAGCGACCTGAACACGGTGTTCACGCAGCGGCGCAATCTGCTGCGCCCCGCGTTCCTGCGCATGCTCGCCGATATCCTGCGCTTCAACCGGACGACGACCGCCATGGCGCTCGCCGGCAAAGACGCCGAACTTGCCGAGCCGGTAAGTGGTTTTATCGAGCGGGAGAAGTATTCCGTGGCGTTTCGCGACTGGTATCTGCTGCCGATGATCGGCGCGATCTGGTCATGTTCGACCGCGCAGATGATGGCGTTTCCTATCGGCACGTTGATCCGCTTTTGTCATAACCACGGCCTGCTGCAAGTCAACGACCGGCCGCAATGGCACACGGTCAACGGTGGCGCGCGCGAATACGTACGGCGGATGTTGCCCGCCATTGGCGATGCGCATGCTGGCGTGCCGGTGACATCGGTGAAACGGGGTGTCCTGGGCGTCGAGATTCAAAGCGCGCGAGGTGTCGAGCAATTCGATCATGTCGTGCTTGCGTGCCACAGCGACCAGGCGCTCGCGCTGCTCGCCGATCCCTCCAACGATGAAACCGCGACCCTCGGCGCCATCGGCTATGCGCCCAATCGCGCGGTGCTGCATACGGACGCGTCGCTGTTGCCGGCCGAGCGCGCGTGGTCGGCTTGGAACTACGAAAGCCGGACCGGTGAACTCGGCGCCGAGCCGCAATTGTGCGTGCACTACCTCATCAACAAGTTGCAGCCGTTGCCGTTCAAAACCCCGGTGATCGTGTCGCTCAATCCGATTCGCGAACCGCGCGCCGGAACCGTGTTGCGTGAATTTTCGTACAGCCATCCCGTCTTCGATCAAGCCGCCGTGCAGGCTCAACGCGCTTTGCCATCGATACAAGGCGCGCGCAACACCTGGTTCGCGGGCGCATGGACGGGTTACGGTTTCCACGAAGACGGCCTGAAATCCGGGCTGGACGCGGCGGCCAGATTGACGGCTATCGCGTTGAATCGCGACGAACCGGCGCTCGCAGCATGAACCTGCCTTCATTCAATTCACCCGATCTGCTGCTTGTCGGTCCCGTGCGGCATACCCGGTTACGCCCTGCACGCAACGCGTTTTCATACGGCGTGTACACGTTGCGCCTGCCCCTTCGCGCTCGCGCTGCACGCCTCGCTCAAGGCACGTTGAAAGACTCGCGCATGTTCGCGTACAACCGCTTCGGCTTGCTGAGCTTTCATGACAGCGACCACGGCGCGCCTGGACAAACCGCGCTGCAATGGGTTGAATCGATGCTGCATGAAAACGGCATCCACGACGCCGACGGCGAGATCTACCTCCAAACGTTCCCGCGCGTTCTGGGCTACGTATTCAACCCCGTGAGCTTCTGGTTTTGCGAACGCGCGGATGGCTCGATGCGCGCCGTGGTGTGCGAAGTGAACAACACGTTCGGCGAGCGTCATTGCTATCTGCTCGATCCCGGCGGCGGCATCCTGAACGGCGCACCGCTCACCGCGCGCAAGGTCTTCCACGTTTCGCCGTTCTGCAAGGTCGAGGGGCGCTACACGTTCCGCTTCATGTTCGCGCCGCCCAAACACGGCAAGCCGATGCGCTCGCTTGCGCGTATCGACTATGAAGACAACGACGGTCCTCTTTTGCTGACGAGCATCGCGGGAAAAGCGCGTCCAATCGATGCAAGCAACGTGCTGCGCGTGTTCTTCGGTTATCCGCTGATGACGTTTGGCGTCGTCGCGAAAATTCACTGGCAAGCGATGAAGCTGTTCTTCAAACGCGTGCCGTTTCTGAGCAAACCCACTCCGCCGTCCGCGAATGTCTCGCACGAGCGGGCCGAACTGCCGACCAGGTGACTTGCAAATGTCGACACAGCCCTCTTCTCCTTCATCGCTTCGAAGTCCAGCAATTTCGTGGTTTATCCAGCCGCTCTTGCGCACGCGCCGCGCGCTGTACAAACCCGCGGCGGCGCGCATGGTTCTCCGGTTGCTCGGACAACTGCAATACGGCGTCCTCGATGTCCACCTCCCCGATGGCACCACGCGCCGCTACGGCCAGCCCGCCGATGAACCCGCAGCCGTAAATGCACCTCATGCGCGCGTCGTGCTGACGAACTGGAACGTCTGCGCGGCGGCGTTGAAAAGCGGGGATATCGGCTTTGCTGAAACCTATCTGGCGGGCGACTGGCACACGGACGACCTCGCCGCGCTGCTCGACATCATGGTCAGGAATCGCACGACCATCGAAGCCGTGATCTACGGTTCGTGGTTCGGCAAGCTCACGAACCGCCTGCGCCATTTGCGCAATGCGAACACGAAGGAAGGCAGCCGGCGCAACATCCACGCGCATTACGATCTGGGTAACGCGTTCTACAAGCTCTGGCTCGACAGCACGATGACCTATTCGAGCGCGCTCTTCGACGGCTCGCCCGACCAGACCCTCGCCGACGCCCAGCGCGCGAAATATCGGCGTCTCCTGAATGAGTTGAAGCTGGATGGCGTTGATTTGAACGTGCTGGAAATCGGCTGCGGCTGGGGCGGTTTTGCCGAACTCGCTGCGAGCGAAGCGAAAGCGCGTGTGACGGGCCTCACGCTTTCCACCGAACAGCTCGCGTTCGCGCAGCAACGCATGACCGACGCCGGCCTCGCCGATCGTTCGGATCTGCGCCTGCAGGATTACCGCGATACCCACGGCCAGTTCGACGCCATTGCGTCCATCGAAATGTTCGAGGCCGTGGGTGAGGAATACTGGCCGAGCTACTTCGAGTGCATCAAGCGCAACCTGAAGCGCGGCGGGCGCGCGTGCGTGCAGACAATCACAATAGATAACGCGTTGTTCGACCGTTACCGCACGAGCACCGACTTTATCCAGCAATATATTTTTCCGGGCGGCATGCTGCCTTCGCCGGCCGTCTTCGTGCAGGCCGCCGAACGCCACGGGCTGAAAGTGGTCAATCAGCTTTCGTTTGGCCACGACTATGCACGCACGCTCAAGCTGTGGCGTAATGCGTTTGTGGCGCGCCTCGACGAAATCCGCGCGCAACGCTTCGACGAACGTTTCATCCGCTTGTGGGACTTTTACCTATGTTATTGCGAGGCCGCGTTCGCGCACTCGAACACCGACGTGATTCAGTTCACGCTGGAACACGCCTGATACGGAACATCGTTGCAATTGCCTTGACGCTGCTCGTTTTGCCGCTTCAGGCATTCGCCTTCGATGCCGCCCCGCTCGTGCGTCAGACGATTCCGCAAGCGCGCGTTCAAGGCGAAGGCGAGCTGCGCATGTACGGCTTTCATATCTACGACGCCAGGCTTTACGTCGGGCCGACGGGTTTGTCGAGCAAGGAACTGACGGCGCGGCCGTTTGCGCTCGATATCGAATATGCGCGGGCCTTCAAGGGCGCATCCATTGCCAAGCGCGGCCGGGAAGAAATGGACGACCTCAAGCTCGCCAGCAAGTCGCAGACGCTGCAATGGCAACAGGAACTGGAGAAAATCTTCCCGGACGTTCAGCCTGGCGACCATGTGGTCGGCGTGTTCGTGCCCGAACGCGGCACGACGTTCTATGCTGACGACAAGGTCATCGGCACGATTCCCGGCGATGACTTCGCGCGCGCGTTTTTCTCGATATGGCTCGATCCGCGGACATCCGCGCCGGGTTTGCGTAATCAGTTGCTGGCGAATGGGGCGGCGCAGTAAGGCGCGCCGCTTTGAATCAATGCCGCTTCACAGCGGCTTTTTTTTCGCCGCCGGTTTGGCCGTGGCCGATTTCTTCGCAGCGGTTTTTCTCGGCGCTTTGGGCGCAGCGGCTTTTGGCGGTTCGGCGTCTTCGTTCGTTGTCTCAGCCGATCCCGGTTGCTGCGCCATCGCCATTGTCGCCAGATTGTTGAATTGCGACTGGAGCATGTTCCACCAGCCGGTGGGATCGAACGAAGCGTCGTTCGCGCTGGTTTCTTCGGTTGTTTCCGGCTCCGGCGCGGGCTGTTCGTCCTTCACAGGCGGCGCCGGCCAAGCCCCCGCCGCTGCACTCGCCGCACTTGCCGCGCCCGCATTCTTCGCGCTATCCACCGATGACTGCGCGAACGCGCCGAACGCACGCAGCGTGGCAAGCGTCGCGCGTTGCACTTCGAGCGCCTGAATTGCCGATTGCAACATGTTCAGGTTGAGCTTCAGCCATTGCTCGACGGCGCGCATGTCCTTGATGCGTTTATCGAGTTCCTCGACGTTCGTCAGCGGCGCGAGCATGTCCGACATCATGGAAAGCGAAGGCGATCCACTCGACGATACCGCCGCCGCGAACGGGTTCATCTTCATCATGTCCCACATCTTTTCCATCATGTCGCCCTGAGGAAATCCGGACATGCCGGGGAAACTTCCAAAGGGCGGCGTGCCGCTGGGTGTATCGGTCATGAAAATGGGCTCCTTTGCTGCAGGAAATATATGAGAAAACAGATCAGAACGGCGAACCGCCCGGGAAATCCGGCGCGCGCTTTTCGCGCAGCGACTTGATGCCTTCCTGCACATCAGGTCCGGCAAAGCCCATGAATTCGAGCGCGAGGGAAGTATCGAAGGCGGGGCCCGCCGATCGCAACCAGTTGTTCAACGCATACTTGGTCCAGCGTATGGCCGTTTGCGAACCTTGCGCCAGGCGATTCGCGACTTCGAACGCTTTCGGCAGCAACTCGCTCTCGTCCACCGCCAGCGACACCAGCCCGATCCGCTCCGCCTCTTCGCCACTGACAGGTTCGCACAGCAGCAAGTAATACTTCGCCTTCGCCATGCCGCACAGCAACGGCCACACGATTGCAGCATGATCGCCGGCGGCGACGCCGAGCCGCGTATGGCCATCGATAATGCGCGCCGTTTTCGCCGCAACCGAAATATCCGCAAGCAGCCCCGCGACCAGGCCCGCGCCGACTGCCGGGCCGTGCATGGCGGAGACGATCGGCTTGCTGCAATTGATCACGTTGTAGACGAGATCGCGCGCCTCGCGCCAGACACGGGCGCGGACATCGAAGTCGGATGCCATCTGTTCCACCAGATGCAGGTCGCCGCCACCGGAAAACCCTTTCCCCTCGCCGCGAATCAACGCCACGCGCGTGTCCGGATCACGATCTATATCACGCCAGATATCGGCGAGTTCGCGATGCGTATTCGCGTCCGCAGTAGCGAGGCCGCTTTTGTTCGCACCGGCGCCGTTCATGATGATTTCGAGCACGCCGTGATCATGCCGGCGCAATTCCAGCGACGTGTAGTGCGCGTAGAGAGAAAGATCGCTCATGGTTTTAGTTTGTCAGCGCGGTTGATAGACCCACTTGCCGTTCTCGATTTCCGCGATCACCCGAGCCCGCTGATCCAGGCCGATATGATCGTTCGCCGTCATGTTGACCTGGCCGTTCGTGTCAGAGAAATTCTTCGTGTTTTCCAGCGCATCGCGCAAGGCCGTGCGGAATTCGGGCGTACCCGGCGCGCCGGCTTTCATCGCGATGGGCACCGCCCGGTTCAGCAACATGCCCGCGTCCCACGCGTACGAACCGAACGCCGATACCGTACCCGCGCCGTACTTCGTTTCATAGAGCTTGATGTAGTCGAGCGCGAGACGTTTGGCCGGATGATCATCGGGCAATTGCGACGCGACGAGAACCGGGCTTGTCGGCAGGAAAGTGCCGTTGCAATCGGCGCCACAGACGCGCAGGAAATCTCGATTTCCCGTGCCGTGATTATGGTAGATCGGGCCCTTGAAACCGCGTTCGCGCAAGGTCTTCGGCGGCAACGCGGCCGGCGTTCCCGCCGCGCCCACCACTACCGCGTCGGGCTTCGCCGCAAGGATCTTCAGCACTTGTCCGGTCACGCTCGTGTCCGTGCGGTTGAAGCGCTCGTTGGCGACCATCGTGATCTTGTGAAGCTGCGCGAACTTCGATACTTCCGCGTAGAACGTCTCCCCAAGCGCGTCGGCCTGGCCGATGAACGCCATCGATTTGACGCCATGGTTGCTGGCATGTTCGGCGATGGCGGAGGCCATCATTGCGTCGGTTTGCGGCGTCTTGAAGACCCAATGGCGCTTGGCGTCGACGGGCTCGATGATCTTCGATGACGACGCGAGCGAAATCATGGGCGTCTTGCCATCGGCGACGACATCGATCATTGCGAGCGAATTCGGCGTGATCGATGACCCGATGATCGCGTCCACATGATCTTCGGAGATGAGCTTCTTCGTGGTCTGGACGGCTTGCGTGGTGTCCGATGCATCGTCGAGAACGATGTAATCCACCGGACGTCCGCCCATTTCCTTCGGCAACAACGCAACCGTATCGCGCGCCGGAATGCCGAGCGACGCGGCCGGTCCCGTCAGCGACAACACCAGCCCGATCTTCACGTGCGGCGTCTGCGCCCACGTTGCCGCCGAAAGCGTGATCAATGCACTTGCTGCCGCCCACCGCGTGAACGCCCCGCCCCATCCCCCGCCTGAATGCATTGAAATCTCCTTGTTATGGACAATGCGGCTAAGTGTAGGGCGGCGCGGCATTAGGGCGCATCGGGCGAAACCCGTTACCCCCATGCAGGGCGGCCCTTTATGCGCCTGACTGCTCGTGAAGCGCGACCACCGATTGATCGATGGCGCCGAAGATCGACTTGCCGGCGTCATCGAACATTTCGATCTTGACGCTGTCGCCGAACTTCATGAACTCGGTCGCGGGCGCGCCGTGCTCGATGGTCTCCAGGCAGCGCTTTTCCGCGATGCACGCATACCCGCGCCTGGCGTCCTTGTTCGAGATCGTGCCGGAACCCACGATCGATCCCGCTCGCACGTTGCGCGTCTTGGCCGCGTGCGCGATCAACTGGCCGAAGTTGAACACCATGTCCGTGCCGCAATCCGGCTGGCCGACTTTCTTGTTGTTCCAGTGAACGATCATCGGCCGATGCACGCGGCCTTCGCTCCACGCATCGCCGAGTTCGTCGGGCGTGACCGCAACCGGCGAGAACGCCGTGGCGGGTTTGCTCTGGAAGAAACCGAAACCCTTGCCCAATTCCGCAGGGATCAGGTTGCGCAACGAGACGTCGTTGACGAGCATCAGCAGGCGCACGTGCTTGAGCGCATCGGCGGGGGTGGCGGTCATCGGGACGTCGGTGGTGATCACGGCGACCTCGGCCTCGAAGTCGATCCCATAAGCCTCCGATGCACACACGATGTCGTCCGTTGGCCCCAGCAAATCGTCCGCGCCGCCCTGGTACATCAGCGGGTCGGTCCAGAATTCGGGCGGCATTTCCGCTTTGCGGGCGCGCCGGACGAGCTCGACGTGGTTCACGTATGCCGAGCCGTCGGCCCATTGGAACGCGCGCGGAAGCGGCGCCATGCAGGCTTTGGCATCGAACGAAAACGAATGGCGCGCGCGACCCTGATTCAGCGCATCGGACAAATCGAGCAATTGCGGCGCGTAGAAGTTCCAGTCGTCCAGCGCGCGTTGCAGCGTCGGCACGATTGCGTCAGCGATGGCCGCCGTGCGCAGATCGCGCGATACGACGACCAGCTGGCCGTCGCGTGTTCCGTCCTTCAGCGTGGCAAGTTTCATAGAGCGTTTCGACGTTTAGTGACGATAGAGGAAATCTATTTTACGATGGTGAATCGCGTTCAACCTCGTTTTTACCAACCGGTTTGCGCCGGAAACGATTTCTTCATGCCATCTTCCAGCCGTCCAGTATCGTCCTCTTCACCTGCTTCGCCCGAGTTCGAACAATCCGATGCAGAAGATTTAGCGGACACTGCCGAGGAAAAATCGCGTTCCGGCATTCAATCGATCGAGGTCGGGTTTCGCCTCCTGGACGTGCTGACCAACGAACCCCGCGCCATGATGCTGCGCGATCTCGCCCAGCGCGCGGGCATGAGTCCGGCGAAGGCGCACCGGTATCTGGTGAGTTTCCTGCGGCTCGGCGCGGTATCGCAGGATCCGGTTTCGGGCCGCTACGAACTCGGCGGCTTTGCGTTGCAGATGGGTTTGGCGCGCCTTGCCCGCGTTGATGGCGTGAAGCTCGCGCGCATTGCGTTGAACAGTTTGCGCGACCAGCTGGACCAGACGGTGGGTATCGCGGTGTGGGGCAATCAGGGCCCGACGGTCGTGCACTGGATGGAATCGAGTCATCCGGCGAAGGCGTCGTTGAAGCTCGGCGATGTGATGCCGCTGTTGTCATCGGCTACCGGTTTGCTGTTTGCCGCGTGCCTGCCGCGCAGCAAGACGCAGGTCATGCTCGATCGCGAACTCGCCGCCACGCGCCGGACCATGGCTGACATAGAACCCCATCTCGCCGATATCCGCGCGCACGGCGCGTCGCGCGTGGAAGGCATGTTGCTGCCGGGAATCCACGCGTTCTGCATGCCGGTATTCGATTCGACCGGCGACCTGGCGCTTGGGCTGATAGCGCTCGGTCACGAAGGATCATTCGATACCCGCTGGGGCGGCGAAATTGATACTGCATTGCGCGACTGCGCCAATCAGCTTTCTTACGAACTCGGGTACAAAGCGGGGGAACGGTAATATTTGAGCCATCCCGTTGTTTGACGCGAACGGAACGCCGCGAGCCTCGCGCGAGTCACATTGCAATCGTGCTCGCTAATGCATCGTGAGCAACACCAGCAACATGAAACTGTCCTTCCATGCGTGGCTTTCACGTGCTTGAACGCTTCCGACCTAATTGATGCCGTTTTCCCCGCTTCGCCGCCGCCGCGCCATATCCGGTGCATCGTCCGATGATTCATCCGCCGCTCCGTCCTTCCGATGGACCTTGTGGATCGCCGTACTGCTTGCGGTTCTGGCCCTGCATTGGGTCGCGGGACGCTGGGTGGACATGAGCCGGAACGTGTCGAATCCCGTGCCGGCCGAGCATGTTCCCGTGCAGGTCGAACTGCTGACGCCCAAGCCGGTGGCGCAAGCACCGGCGCCTGCTGTGCCGCCGCCTAAGCCCGCGCCCGCGTTGCATCCCGCTACACAACCAACTCGCGCCATCACGACAACGCAGCAAACTGCACAGGCCGCTGAGGCAGCAGCCGTTGCGGCGGCACAAGCAGATCAAGCCCAGCAAGCCGCGCAATCCGCTCAGGCCGCAGCAAAAGCAGCCAGCGATGCAGCCGCCGCCCAGGCAGCATCGGCCGCAGTTGCAAAAGCAGTTGCTTCCGGCGACAAGTTCGACGTCCCGCCCACGGGCGAGCTTCGCTACGACACGCTCATCAACGGCGTCATGAACCAGACCGGCACGATCCACTGGATCAATAGCGCGCAACACTACGAGATGGTCGTATCGATTCCATTGCCGTTCGTTGGACCGTATGTGTATTCGAGCAAGGGTCATATCGATGGCTTCGGCATCGCGCCCGAGCAATACTCCGAACAGCGCGGCCGTCGTGCGGCCGACATTACGGTCTTCGATCGCACCACGAAACAACTCGTCTACACGCGCACGCCGAACAGCCAGCCGCTCGCCGACGGCGCGCAGGATCGTTTCAGCGTCGTCATGCAACTTGCCAGCCTGGTGCGCGGTTCGCCCGATACCTATAAACCCGGTGTCGTGCGCCAGTTCAGCGTTGCCGACAACGACAGCAACGAGATCTGGCCGATAGAAACCGTCGGCGACGAAAACGTCCAGGCCCGTGACGGCAATGTTCAGGCACGCCATTTCACCCGCCTGGCAAGACGCGATGGCGACCGTCGCCGTCTCGATATCTGGCTAGCGCCATCGATTGGATGGTTGCCGGTTCGCATTGTGCAAACCGAGCCGAACGGCTTGCAGATGGAACTGCTTTGGCGCGGCAAACTCCAGCCGCCAACACCCGCGCCGAGTGCGGGCACGGCGGATGCGTCACAAGATGCAGCACCCGTCGCGCCCGCGCCCGACAAGCCTTGACCCGCAGCACGTCGCATGCAAGCGCAGCGAATTCAAACGGGTTAAAGATTGCAGCAGATGTATCCGTTAAAAAGGTACGCGGACGGGTTCAAACAAGTGGGCTGTACAACGAAGCGTTCGAGAGATTTATCGTTGTTAGATGTGCAGCGAACGTGCGGCAAAACGGCACGTCGGGTATCGTGGACGAAACAGTACAAAGTCTTCTGACAAAGCGGTACGGAAAGCGCATCCTGAAGAGGCGGGAATGTTGGCTGGATGGTTGCTGGAACGTCAACGATAGAGGCGCCCGGCTCGTTGTTATATGGAATGCAGGTTGTTTTACCGTCGTCGCCGCCGAAAGTGGTGGCAGATTCATACCTTGATGCAAAACTTGAAATACTTGACGCGGCACATCTGTCCCCGGTAGAAGAAACACTGCGTTTCGTGGCTCTTCTGGAAACATTTTTGCGGGAGAATGTCTAACAAAGGTCCTCGATGGGCTTTCGGAATCAACGTCGAGGCCACCCCTTGAATTCCAACCCAAACGCTCAATGTAAGACGCAGAAACGCCTTACGGGCAAACAGGAATAAGGAGTGTCGCCATGCAGATGATTTACAACAGCCCCAACTATTGCGTAGTCGAGTTCCCGCCGCAGGACAATCATCTCGCGATGAAAGCCGGCGGCTACGAGATCGTGGACAAGACCATGCAACGCGAAATCTTTATCGACGGCGCGCTTGCGGCTCGATTCCGCGAACATGTTCAGAAGTTGATGCAGGAAGAGCAATCACTTGAAGATGTCGATGAGTTTCTCGGCCAATTCGACATATTGATGAACCAGCCGGTGATCCTTCACTAAACGCTGTAACCCGGCTGAGCAGCACGAACACCGCGACACCCCTCAAAACCCCGTCACTTTTTGTGGCGGGGTTTTTTGTTCTTCGCAGCGTTTTGCGAAAGTGTCGTTAAAAAGCGTTTGTGCCCTACTACAGATACAATGCTGGGCTATTTAAGCCTGTTTGGAGCCATGTCCGTCATGAATCCGTCCCCTGCCCCGAAGTCAGCCGCCGAACGCCGCCCGTACACGCGCGGCGCCGTTTTGCCTGCCCTTTTGCAGCAGCGCATTCTCATCCTCGACGGCGCAATGGGCACCATGATCCAGCGCTACAAGCTCGACGAAGCGGCGTATCGGGGAGAACGTTTCGCGGACTATGACCGCGATATCAAGGGCAACAACGAGTTGCTGTCGATCACGCAGCCGCATGTGATTCGCGAGATTCACGACAAATACCTGGCGGCGGGCGCTGACATTATCGAAACGAACACGTTTGGTGCGACAACCGTCGCCCAGGCCGATTACGGCATGGAGTCGCTCGCGGACGAAATGAACGCGCAATCCGCGAAGCTCGCGCGTGAAGCATGTGATGCGTTCTCGACGCCGGATAAGCCACGCTTTGTCGCGGGCGCGATCGGACCGACGCCCAAGACCGCGAGCATTTCACCGGACGTGAATGATCCGGCCGCGCGCAACGTCACCTTCGACGAACTGCGCGAGGCGTATTACGCGCAGGCCAAGGCATTGATGGACGCGGGCTGCGATCTGTTCCTGGTCGAAACCATCTTCGACACCTTGAATGCAAAGGCTGCGCTTTTTGCGCTCGACCAGTTGTTCGAAGATACGGGCGAACTGTTGCCGATCATGATTTCGGGCACGGTTACCGACGCTTCCGGGCGCATCTTGTCCGGCCAGACGGTCGAGGCGTTCTGGAATTCGCTGCGTCACGCGCGGCCGTTGACCTTCGGCCTGAATTGCGCATTGGGCGCGGCGCTGATGAGGCCGTACATCGCGGAACTGGCGAAGCTTTGCGATACGTATGTTTCGTGCTATCCGAACGCGGGTTTGCCCAACCCCATGAGCGACACCGGTTTCGATGAAACCCCGGACGTCACGTCGAACCTGCTGAAGGAATTTGCGCAAGCCGGGTTGGTGAATCTTGCGGGTGGTTGCTGCGGAACGACGCCGGAACATATCGCGGAAATCGCGAAGGCGCTCGCCGATGTGAAGCCGAGGAAGTGGCCGTCGCATTATCGTGAAGATGAGGCCGAGACTGTTTGAAGTTTTGTTTCCGCGGGTTTCCTACTGGAACTGATCAATGGCCGCCGTCAAGAAACTGACGATCACAGGGTACAAGTCAATACGTGAATTGCGCGACTTCGAGTTGCGTAACTTGAACGTGTTGATTGGGGCCAATGGCGCGGGGAAATCGAACTTTATTAGCTTCTTCCGGATGCTGGCTGAGATTGTAGGAAAGCGGTTTCAGTTGTTCGTAGTGGTGCAGGGGGGGCCAGATGCGTTGCTGCATTTCTCACGGCAAACAACGTCTGAAATCCACGCAGAATTCAACGGTGAACAAGACTCGTATTACTTCACTCTGGTCCCCACCAACGACAATCGCCTCGTTTTTGAAGATGAAGGCCTTTACAACCGGACCGAAAGTTTTGTTGCAGGCGATACAGAAGGCTTTGCAGGACCGCATCCTGAGTCTCAGTTCGATAAAACGGGTGGCCGCTACACTTCATCTGTGCGTCTGGGTATGGATCGTTGGCGTGTCTACCACTTCCATGACACCGGCGCCACGGCAAAGGTAAAACAGCTCCACGCTCCCTTCGACACATTGCGCTTGCAAGTCGACGGCGGAAACCTGGCTGCCTACCTCGGCATGCTGCGCACGTCCCATCCGGACAGTTACCGCATGATCGTGGACACAATCAGACTCGTCGCCCCGTTTTTCGACGATTTCGTTCAGGCACGCGAAGAAAACAAACAGGTTCAACTCGAATGGCTGGAGACGGGAAAGCCAGACGTGGTCTTCAACGCCCACGCGCTATCCGACGGCACGCTTCGTTTCATCTGCTTGAGCACGCTTTTAATGCAGCCGTGGGACTTGATGCCGGACACCATTCTTATCGATGAACCGGAACTGGGCCTTCACCCCTATGCGATCAACATCCTCGCCGACTTATTGAAGCGCGCGGCCGAACGCAAGCAGGTCATCGTCTCCACTCAATCTGTGGAGCTGATGAATTTGATGGAGCCTGAAGATGTCGTCGTCGTGGATCGGGAAGACGGCGCATCTACGTTTCGACGCCTTGATTCAGAGCAACTCAAAGGTTGGCTCGAAGATTATTCGCTCGGTGAACTCTGGAATCAGAATGTGCTGGGCGGGAGACCATCGCGATGACGCGTTTGTTTATCGTCGGCGAGGGCCCGACTGAAGAGGCTTTTGTGAAATCCGTGCTGGCGCCCGTCCTGCGGTTATCCAACATCTTCGCGAAACCGTTGCTCATGGAAACGTCCCGCGGACATCGCGGCGGCGGACTCAATCTCGATCGCACAAGACGCGCCGTCCGAAACGTGCTGCTGGAGCACAACGATGCATACGTAAGCACCATGTTCGACCTCTACGCACTCGACAGGTCTTTTGCAGGCGTCACCGAATCTGCCGGCATGGCGCCGTCGAAACGCGCTGCGCACATCGAGCATTTGCTGCACGCGGACATAGTCGCGCGTGTCGGATGCCGCCCGGAGCGTTTCATTGCGCACATCCAGCCTCACGAGTTCGAGTCGTTGTTGTTCTCGGACATCGGCAAGCTTTGCGATGCAGAACCGGAGTGGGACAAACATCGCGCGGTGCTGGCAAAAGTTCGCGCTGAAGTAACGAATCCGGAGTGGATCAACGATTCACCGCATACCGCGCCATCAAAACGTCTTGAGATTCTTCGTCCGCGCTATAGAAAAACAACGCACGGCCCGGCGAGCGCAATAAAAATCACGCTCGATAAAATCCGCGAACAGTGTCCGCATTTCCGGCAGTGGTTTGAACGACTGCTGCAAATCGGCGCGCAGCCACTGGCCGTCCGAATCCCAGAATCCATAAGCTAAAACCCAGCCATGACCGATCACACCATGCGCCTTTCCGGCCTCGAGCCGTTCAACGTCACCGACGGTTCGCTCTTCATCAACGTGGGCGAGCGGACCAACGTGACGGGATCGAAGGCGTTCTCACGCATGATCCTCAACAACCAGTTCGACGAGGCGCTCGCCGTCGCGCGGCAACAGGTTGAGAACGGCGCGCAGATCATCGATATCAACATGGACGAAGCCATGCTCGATTCGAAGGCGGCCATGGTGCGGTTCCTGAACCTGATCGCCTCCGAACCGGACATTTCGCGCGTGCCGATCATGATCGATTCGTCGAAGTGGGACGTGATCGAAGCGGGTCTCAAATGCGTGCAGGGCAAGGCGATCGTGAACTCGATCTCGCTGAAAGAAGGCGAAGAGGCGTTCCGCCATCACGCCACGCTGATCCGCCGATACGGCGCCGCCGCCGTCGTCATGGCCTTCGACGAAGACGGCCAGGCCGATACCTACGAACGCAAGACGCAAATCTGCAAGCGCTCGTACGATTTCCTCGTGAACGAAGTCGGCTTTCCGCCGGAAGACATCATCTTCGATCCGAACATTTTCGCGATCGCGACCGGCATCGAAGAACACAACAACTACGCCGTCGACTTCATCAACGCCACGCGCTGGATCAAGGAGAACCTGCCGTTCGCCAAGATCAGCGGCGGTGTGTCGAACGTGTCGTTCTCGTTTCGCGGCAACGATCCGGTGCGCGAAGCCATCCATACCGTGTTCCTGTATCACGCGATCCAGGCGGGCATGGACATGGGCATCGTGAATGCGGGGCAGCTCGGCGTGTACGCGGATCTCGATCCCGAATTGCGCGAACGCGTGGAAGACGTGGTGCTGAATCGCCGGGAAGACGGCACGGACCGTCTGCTCGAAATCGCCGATAAATTCAAAACCGGCGCCGCGAAGAAAGAAGAGAACCTGGAATGGCGCAATCAGGACGTCGATAAACGCCTTGCCCACGCGCTCGTTCACGGCATCACGAACTTCATCGTGGAAGACACGGAGGAAGTCCGTCAGCGCATTGAAGCCGCGGGCGGCCGCCCGATCAACGTGATCGAAGGGCCGCTGATGGACGGCATGAACATCGTCGGCGACCTGTTCGGCGCGGGCAAGATGTTCCTGCCGCAAGTGGTCAAGTCGGCGCGCGTGATGAAGCAGGCTGTGGCGCACTTGATTCCGTACATCGAGGAAGAAAAGAAGCGCATGGCCGATGCCGGCGAAGACGTCCGCCCGAAAGGCAAGATCGTGATCGCGACCGTGAAGGGCGATGTGCACGACATCGGCAAGAACATCGTTTCGGTCGTGCTCCAGTGCAACAACTTCGAAGTGGTCAACATGGGCGTGATGGTGCCCTGCGCGACCATTTTGGCGAAGGCGAAGGAGGAAGGCGCCGACATCATCGGCTTGTCGGGGCTGATTACGCCGAGTCTCGAAGAGATGGCCTACGTTGCGTCGGAAATGCAGCGCGACGATTATTTCCGCGGCAAGCAGACGCCGCTGCTGATTGGGGGCGCAACGACCTCGCGCGTGCACACGGCCGTGAAAATCGCGCCGCACTACGATGGCCCCGTGGTTTATGTGCCGGATGCATCGCGGTCGGTGTCGGTGGCGTCGAGCCTGCTATCCGACGATGGCGCGACCAAATATCTCGCCGATCTGAAGACGGACTACGAACGCATCCGCACGCAGCACGCGAACCGCAAGGCCACGCCAATGGTTACCTACGCCGAGGCGCGCGCGAACAAAACGAAGATCGACTGGGCGAGTTACCAGCCGAAGAAACCGACGTTCATCGGGCGTCGCGTGTTCAAGAATTACGATCTGGCGGATCTGGCGAATTACATCGACTGGGCGCCGTTTTTCCAGACCTGGGATCTCGCCGGTCCGTATCCGGCGATTCTCAATGACGAGATCGTGGGTGAGTCGGCGCGGCGCGTTTTCTCCGATGGCAAGTCCATGCTCTCGCGCATCATCCAGGGCCGCTGGCTGCAGGCGAACGGCGTAGTGATGTTGCTGCCGGCGAATACGGTGAATGACGACGACATCGAAATCTACACCGACGATACCCGCACGCAAGTCGCCATGACGTGGCGCAACCTGCGTCAGCAAACGGTGCGTCCGATCGTGGACGGCGTGCAGCGCGCGAACCGCTCGCTGGCGGATTTCATCGCGCCGAAGGATTCGGGCGTGGCGGATTACATCGGCATGTTCGCGGTGACGGCGGGGCTTGGCGTCGAGAAAAAGGAAAAGCAGTTCGAAGCCGATAACGACGACTACAGCGCAATCATGCTCAAGGCGCTCGCCGACCGCTTCGCCGAAGCCTTCGCCGAAGCACTGCACGCGCGGGTGCGTCGCGAATTGTGGGGTTATGCGGCTGGCGAAACGCTCGATAACGCCGCGATGATCGACGAGAAGTATCGTGGGATTCGTCCGGCGCCGGGTTATCCGGCGTGCCCGGATCATCTGGTCAAGCAGGACATGTTCGACGTCCTGCAGGCCAACGAGATCGGCATGACGGTGACCGAGTCGCTCGCCATGTTGCCGGCGGCGAGCGTGTCGGGCTTTTACATCGCGCATCCGGAAAGTACGTACTTTTCGGTCGGCAAGATCGCGGACGATCAGGTGGAAAGTTTTGCGCAACGTATGGCTTTATCGAAGAACGATGCCGAGCGCGCGCTCGCACCGTTGCTCTAAAGCTGATACCGGGAATCACAACAGCGCAATTTTGGCGAAGTGCGTTACGGTTATTTTGGATTTCCTTACACTTGGGAGTGTGCGCAGGGTCGTCATGGCGACGGCCACGCACTCTTTAAACGTCTCGGAGAAAGTCGAAAATGATCAAGCTGACGCCTATCGTAGCCGTTGCGGTTGCCGTGCTGTGTACATCGTTGAGTCCGGCGGCATTTGCGCAGGCCCCCAAGCCCGGTACGGGAGCGAGTACGAGCACCGCATCGAGCTACTCGCCGCCGGTCACCGAGCACAAGAAAAAGCCCCGCAAGGCGAAAGCAAAGAAGCCGATGAGCGATATGGCGGCGTCGCAATAAGCGATTGCCAATCTGCATTGATCTGAACAAAAAACCCCGCAGTTGCGGGGTTTTTTATGTGTTGCCTTAATACCTGCTGCAACCGGAGCTCAAACGCCCCAGAGAATGTCGCCATTCGCCTGATGCGCTAGACGCATCATGTCGAGGAATGGATACGCCCGTTGCGACAATCCCACGGGAATCTCGTGCGGCTCATGGCCGGCTTCGCCTTCGTGGAAATGACCGTCGTGTTCGGCGCGTTCCTGCTTGTCGAAGGCAACCGCCGCTTCCAGCTTCTGGATGCATGCCGGCAGCTCGTCGTGCGTAATGACGCCGCGTTCGCCCAGCCGTTTTCCGATGATGCCAAGCAAATAGTCAGCGAGGTTATCGAGCATCTGCACGTCGGGTGCAGCGCTGGTTTTGAATGTGATCAGCATGGCAAGGTCCCTTCCTTTTGTTGGCCTGTTGTTCGGCTATGTATTTGCCTATGTATTCGGCAGTTCAGCGAGGTGCGCGGTGAAGTTCAGCCAATCGGTCCGGCGCGCCCGCGCATTGTTCCAACTCCTGATTCTTTTCCCCGACTCGACCCTGATTCGACATATTAGCACCTGCTAAAATCCCGAATTACCTGAGCAAATGTTGCGCCGGATACCAAACCCCTGGTTTATTGTTATCGCCGGGAACGGCTGCGGCCATGCCTCCAGACGCGAACATGCGCATGCGCGCGAGGCGGTCCAAACCGACTGCCCGACCTCTGTTTGTCGCGCTTTTTACCTGCGCGTGGTTTGAAATTACCCGCGCGTGGAACGAACAAACACATCACCGGATCAAGAATCAGCATGCTGCCCGCACAAAAACTTACCCTCGAAACGCTGCTGACCGATGCGGTCAAGCAGGTTGTACAGGCGTCGCAAGGCGCATCGGAAGCGAATTTCGTTACGCCGGCCATCGTGCTCGAGCGCCCGAAGGTCGCGGCGCATGGAGACGTGGCGTCGAACGTCGCCATGCAGCTTGCCAAGCCGCTGCGCGCGAATCCGCGACAACTGGCGCAGCAAATCGTCGATGCCGTGTTGAGCCTGCCCGCCGCGCTTGGTCTTGTCGAAGCGGCGGAAGTCGCCGGGCCGGGCTTCATCAATCTGCGGCTGGCGGCATCGGCGAAACAATCCGTGGTGCCGGCGGCGCTCGCCGAGGGCGTCAATTACGGTCGCAGCACGCGCGACGAAGGCAAGCAGGTGCTGATCGAATTCGTCTCGGCGAATCCGACCGGGCCGCTGCATGTAGGCCACGGCCGTCAGGCCACGCTCGGCGATGCCCTGGCCAACCTGCTCGCCACGCAAGGCAACGCGGTGCATCGCGAGTTCTATTACAACGATGCCGGCGTGCAGATCGGCAACCTGGCCACTTCCACGCAATTGCGTGCGCGCGGTTTCAAACCCGGCGACAAGGAATGGCCCGAGAACGCGTACAACGGCGAATACATTGCGGATATCGCGCGTGATTACTTGGCAGGCGCCACGGTCGCGGCCAAGGACGGCGCGCCCGTGACCGCGAAAGGTGACGTGGATGACCTCGACGCCATCCGCGTTTTCGCGGTTGCGTATCTGCGTCACGAACAGGATCTGGATTTGACCGCGTTCGGCGTGGCGTTCGACCAGTTTTATCTTGAGTCATCGCTGTATAACGAAGGCCGCGTCCAGTCGACCGTCGACGCGTTGATTGCTGCCGGCAAGACGTACGAGCAGGACGGCGCGCTGTGGCTGCGCACGACCGACGACGGCGACGACAAAGACCGCGTGATGCGCAAGTCGGACGGTACATACACGTACTTCGTGCCGGACGTCGCGTATCACGTGGCGAAGTGGCAGCGCGGTTTCACGAAGGTGATCAACGTGCAGGGTTCGGACCATCACGGCACTATCGCGCGGGTTCGTGCAGGTCTGCAGGGGCTTGGCATCGGCATTCCGAAGGGCTATCCCGACTACGTGCTGCACAAGATGGTCACGGTCATGCGCAACGGCGTGGAAGTGAAGATCTCGAAGCGCGCGGGCAGTTATGTGACGGTGCGCGATCTGATCGAATGGTCGGGTGGCATGACGCCGGGCGAGGAAGTTGCGCCGGATCAGATCGATGAAGACACCATCCGCCGTGGCCGCGATGCCGTGCGTTTTTTCCTGATTTCGCGCAAGGCCGACACGGAATTCGTCTTCGATATCGACCTGGCGCTCAAGCAAAGCGACGAGAACCCGGTGTATTACGTGCAGTACGCGCACGCGCGCATTTGCACGATCCTCGGCGACTGGAAAACGCGCTACGCGGGCGATCTCGCCACTTTGGCGAGCGTCGATCTCACGCCGCTTTCGAGCGAACACGCCATGGCCCTGCTCAACAAGCTCGCGGAATATCCGGACATGCTGTCGCACGCCGCCGACGAACTCGCGCCGCACGCCGTCGCCTTCTACTTGCGTGACCTCGCGGGCGAATTCCACTCGTTCTACAATGCGGAGCGCGTGCTGGTGGACGAAGACGGCGTGCGTAACGCGCGTATCGCGTTGCTGGCCGCCACGCGGCAAGTACTCGAAAACGGCCTTGCGCTGATCGGCGTATCGGCTCCCGTCAAGATGTGATTACGGCACAGGGCCGGATATAACCGGCCTGTTGTGCGACCGTTCGAGCCATGGCGCGCCTGAGGCCGCCGTTATAATCGACGCCCATTCAGAAGACTTTTTGCAGGTGATTCATACGATGGCAAAACCACGCAGCACGTCGAAGCAGTCGAAGCAAACCGGGGGCACCTTTCTCGGTATCGTGCTGGGCTTGATTGTCGGCCTCGCAATTGCAGTGATCGTGGCGTTGTACATCACGCGCGCGCCCACCCCGTTCGTCGCGAAAGTGGCGCCCGCTCCGAGCGAGTCGGGTTCCGCGCAGGCAACCGGCCAGCCCTACGATCCGAACCGCCCGCTGCAAGGCAAGACACCGGGGCAGGCCGTGCCGCAAGCCGCACAGCCCGCGCCGCCGAATACCGCTCCGGGTCAGACGAACAACCAGACGCAATCGTCGGGCGTGCAGGACGAGCCGCAGATCGTTGAAGTTCCGCCGGGTGAAGGCGGCGCGGTCGTAGCGCCCAAGCCCGCCGCACCGAAGCCGGCCTCACCGGCCACGGCGCCGAACGGTTCATCGACCGCCGCAACGGCGAAGAAGCCGGCGGATGCACAGCCTTCATCGACGGCGAAGGTCACGCCGCCCGCTCCCGGCGACGTGAACACCGGCTACTTCCTGCAAGTCGGCGCCTACAAGACCCAGGCCGATGCCGAACAGCAGCGCGCCCGTCTCGGCTTCCAGGGGTTCGAGTCGAAGGTCACGCAGCGCGATGCCGGCAACGTCACGTATTACCGCGTGCGGATCGGACCGTTCACGAAGTTCGAGGACATGAACAACGTGCGCCAACGGCTCTCCGATGCAGGCGTCGATACCGCCGTGATCCGCTTCTCGAAGCAGTGAGTTCGATGAACCACACGCGCCCTGAGAACGATCGGGGCGCGTGCGGTTCGCGACCGGCCAGCCGGTCATCATGGGCCCTTAAGCTTCCCTTAAGCGTCGTGTGTTCCCCTTTTGCCTCTCACGCACATTCTCGGTCACCATGAAAAAACTCTTCAGCGCCCTCGCTCTTTCCCTCGGCCTTGCTGCCGGCTCCATGAGCTTCATGAGCGCAGCTCATGCATCGCCGGCCGCGCCTGTCGCGGGCACCGACTACACTGTGTTGCAGGCAGCGCAGCCGGTTGAAGCGCAGGGCAAGATCGAGGTGATCGAATTCATGTGGTACGGCTGCCCGCACTGCAACGAATTCGACCCGTACCTGGAAGCATGGATCAAGAAGCAAGGTCCTGACGTGGTGTTCAAGCGCGTGCCGGTTGCCTTCCGCGACGACTTCATCCCGCATTCGAAGATGTTCCACGCGCTCGATGCACTCGGCCTGGCTGACAAGCTCACGCCCGCCGTGTTCAACGAAATCCACGTGAAGAAGGACTATCTGCTGACGCCTGAAGCGCAGGCTACGTTCCTCGCCACGCAAGGCGTGGACAAGAAGAAATACATGGACGCGTACAACTCGTTCTCGACGCAAAGCAATCTGCAGCGCGACAAGAAGCTGCTCGATGCCTACAAGATCGACGGCGTGCCGACCATCGCGATTCAGGGCAAGTACGAAACGGGTCCGGCGACCACGAACAGTCTGCCGGGCACCATCCAGGTGATGGATTTCATCGTGAATCAGGTTCGCGCGAAGAAGATGTAAAGACGTGAACGCCGCCACGAACGACACGCCGGCCCGGCTGAGGGTTTTCATCACCGGCGCGTCGAGCGGCATTGGACTCGCGCTCGCCGAAGAATATCTGAGGCGCGGCGCGGTGCTTGGCCTCGTTGCCCGTCGCGGCGACACGCTCGCGGCTTTCGCCGCGCGCTTTCCTTCTGCATCGATCTCCATTTATCCTGCGGATGTCCGCGATGCCGCAGCCCTCGCTGCCGCAGCCGTGGACTTCTGCGCATTGCATGGCGGCGCCGATGTCGTCATCGCAAACGCGGGAATCAGCCGCGGCGCGCTGACCGGTCATGGCGATCTGGATGCGTTTCGCGAAGTGATGGACGTCAACTACTTCGGCATGGTCGCGACGTTCGAGCCGTTCGTCGCGCGGATGGTTGCCGGGCGGCGTGGGACGCTTGTGGGGATTGCGAGCGTGGCGGGTGTGCGTGGGCTGCCGGGATCGGGCGCGTACAGCGCATCGAAGTCGGCGGCGTTGAAGTATCTCGAAGCGCTGCGGGTGGAGATGCGGCCAATGGGGGTATCGGTGGTGACGATCGCGCCGGGATATATCCGCACAGAAATGACGCGCCGCAATCCCTATCCGATGCCCTTTCTCATGGACGCCGATGTATTCGCGAGGAAGACGGCCGATGCCATCGGGAAGAAGACGCGCTTCGCCACGTTTCCATGGCAGATGCGCGTGGCCGGCGCGTTACTGCACGTCGTGCCGCGATGGCTCTACGACCGGGCGATGGAAAAAGCGCCGAGGAAACCTCGCGCGGGTGAGTGAGATATGGCGCGGCCAAAGAAAGCTATGGTCAACCCGTTTCACAGTACCGATCTTGCCGTTGTAATTCGCTTGCCGAAACCTTTCCGGCGTCGGTGTTGTTACATTTGCGGTTGAACCCGCATTAACTTAGAGCAAGGAGCCTTTGTGTATCTCGGAGCGGCTCACTCCGAAGCCCGCTGGATTGCGTGGCGCACAGCTCACCGATACCCCTCCGGATTGCACCGTGAATCCCGCTCCCACGGGTCACTCGGTTCAATCTTGCAAGCGGCTTCGACTTCTGCAGGCCAAAGTGGGACTTTAGTAACCAGCCGGTTAAACATGCGGCCAATGAACTGCAGGATGTGGAACGGCGTCATGATCCATTTGTACAGCGGATTCCAGCCGTCACTCGCACGAATGCCGGTCCAGGCTTGCAGAATCGGTTCGCGCTTGTCGGCGATGGGCAGGTAAAAGCGCATGCCATCGGCGTCCGCCACGGCTTGTGGGCCATCTTCCATGTACCGACGTACAAACTCCCAATACCGATAGACATACTCTTTAGTACCGGAGCTGTAGCCAAAGATGAACCAGTCCTGCACGGTTTTAGGATCTTTAAGCACCAGCCCGGCGATGCCGTAAAAGGGAAGCGGGCCTATTTGCTTGATTGTGCGAACGGTAAAGAAAGTGCTGTCCCACGGGACTTCGAGATAAGTGCCTTTGTCACGATAGACATACACCATGCGGTTCTTGCGATCGAGGCGGATCGGGTAGTGCGTGTAGCCGAACCATTCGTCCGTTTTTCTTGAAAGGAAAATAGCAATCGCTATTAATGCTCCGGAGTAAAGGATCGAAAAGATGGGGTCAAGAATCGGGTCATAACCGATATAATCATTTAGATGAGTAATATCGTAAAAAAACGAATAAAATCCTAGACTCAGAAAGAAGAAGCAAAAAATGCTGGCATATCCTCTAATATCAAAATTTCCGTCTACAACCTCTAGGTATGTTGAACTCATCCTAATCGCCGTCATCGAAGCGTGCGGTTTTCCGGAACTAATTTGCTTCACGCTGAGCCGATTTCTAACTTCTTCTTCGGTAATGAAACGCTCTTTTCTTTTACTGTATAAACCCATGATTAACCTCCGCAGATATCAGGGTTAACTTTTCAAAGTCTTCCTGCTCTGTCTTTGAATTTTCAGTTCGCGTCCCATCAGGCAGCGCTCCCCAGTAGCAATGCTCCAGCCATTGCGCAATTTCATCGCCTTTGATGGCATCAATCACTTTGCCAATTGCAAATAATGCTACAGCGAGAACCAAACCCCATCCGGTAAGAGTAAGTGCTAACGCGGCTTCGGCGAATGCGGCCCAGATCGCCAGAGCAGCCGCCACCCCTCCCAGTACACCGCTAGCAAGTTGTAACCTTCTGAGGGCCCATTTTTGTTGTTTTGCGCTTTCCCTAGAATCCACAGCATCCATCAACGCCTGCACCGCCCCAATCACCGCGCCCACCACACTAAAACCCTTCACCAATTTATCGGTGAATCCCAACAGCCTTTGCGCACTCTGCATCTCCACCATGCCAACGGCATAAAGGTTGCGCCATTTGGCGGCGGCATCGGCAACGGTCGCCACGTTGTTGCCAACTCCAGCGGCGAACGCCATCAACCCGACGGTGACGCGAATATCCGTAGTCCCGCCACGGTTAAAGCTCATGGCCTTGGCTTCATCGCTCAGCAGGCGTTGCCACGATGCACCCTTGATGATGGTGTCGAACAGGGCAATGACTGCACCACTCGTGGCGCTGATGCTGGGGCTGACCTGCCCGAGCTTGAAAGCGTTCCAATCCTGCACGCTCCGGAAGCTGCGAGTGGTTTTGCTCAAGGCGGTGATCTGTTCCACCGGATCCTGGCTGACTTGAAGCGCAGTGGCGAGCGCCGGGTCCCGGCTGCCCTGGATCAGAATCCGGGTGGTGATGTGCTGGCCTTGGTTGGCTCCAAAGCCGGCCAGATTGCCATTGGCGTAGTTGATTCTGGCTTCACGCATGGCTTGTGCTTCCAGCCGCGCCAGTTGTCCTTTGCTGAGTTTGGTGCCGTTTGCTTCGGCGGCGCTCGCCACCATGCCTGCATAGAATCTAGCCAGGGTGCGGCACATTTCTCCGGCCGTGCCTTTGAGTTCAAGAACGCCGACCGGAGCACGGGTGAGCACGCCCATCAAGACCAATCCTTGACTGAGTTTGGCGTTCCCGGCCGCAGCGGCCATGCCGGCAAGTGAAGCGTTGGCCAGGCCAGTCAGCGAATGGCTTAGCATGGCAACAAGATAAGACACACTATCCGGCATGGCCCTGGCAGCGGTTGCGTTCACGCCAGAGGCTTTGGCCGCATCCACCTTGTCGCGCGCCGCGGCAACCGGAGCAAGCTGCTCTGCCGTAGCCGGTACAGCAGCCTGCAGGCTGACCATCTTCAGATAGTCTTTCTGAGCCTTGTCGTAAGCTGCCTGCGCATTCGCCACTTTCGTATTAGCCTGTTTTCTGGCGTGGAATTTTTCGTCGGCAGTGAGCTCCAGCAAGGCTTTGAAGTGGCTGGCATAAGTGCTGTTCAGCGCCGACCATGGCACCTCGGCCGGGGCCAACGGCGAACTGGTCAACGCGTCTATCAACGCCTTCTGATTACAGGCCATGGCACGCAAGGCCAAGTTGTTCTTATTGGTAATGTCGCCTTTGAGCCAGTTCAAATAAACCTCGGCGCAGCCCGGAACCTCTGCCGTGCCCGCGATACAGCGCGCCAGAATGGCGGTGTAGACATCGCCACTCTTCGGGTCGTTCGCGTCGTGCGTGCATTCCAGCTTGTTGGCGAGCTGGTTGCTTTGCATCCACTCTGCGTGAGCCTGCGCCACCGCTGTGGTGTATTTGGCGTCGTACGCGTTGGCAGCAGCGTCGCGGTCTTTGTGCCATTGATCCCAAATCCGCGCTGAAATGGCCGTCTTCGCCACTGCGCCAGAATATTTGCGCTGCATCTCGACTTTATGCTGCTCGATGGCTCTCAAGCGATCCAGTGCGGAATCGAAGTGAGTCATCTCCAGATGCCGCACCCATGTCTGTTCTTCTTTGAGGCGTTGCTGATCGGAAGACGAGGAAGCAACCGGCAACGGTCCGGCGATTCGCGCCAAGTACTCATTCCATTTTTTGTCTTGCGCAACCTTGATCCGAGCCAGGGTGGGCAAGTAACAATCGTCTAATTTCTGACTGATCTTGGCCGCCTGATCGAGGCTGGCCTTGGAAGGAAACGGGTTCGAATAGGCCCCTTGGTTAGCATAGGCCTGCGATACGTCCGTTTTGAATTGCGCCGATTGTTTTACGTCCTGTTTGGCCGCGTTGTCGCTCGCGCCGTGCAGCGTGGCAATCATGCCGTCCAGCCCGATCAGGTGACGGTAATTGGTAGCGTAGCCGCCAGCCTTTGGACGGTATTTGCCTTCAGGCACCTGGGTATCGAGAAATTTCTCTCGACGTGCCGCGAGCAGTTTTGCCAAGTCTTGCGCAATGCCAACCGGATCATCCAAAGCAATCACCACGCTCTGGATGGTGTTGTCCTGACGCATGCAGAACGCTTCCTGAGCCTTGGCATCGTGTTTGGCGACACCGTTCAGTATGTGAGCTGGAACCTTGGTATCGGCGTATTCCAGCACATGATCTGCCAGTTTATTTATGGGTGCGGCGTGGTCGGCGGTGGCGTCGCTTCCTTTGGCGCCCTTGCCCAGCGGGTGAGCCTTGGCCCAAGCCGCCACATTGAACTTGCGCATGTGCAGCTTGCGTACGTCGGCGCGCTCGATGTGCAGCTTGATCACGGCATCGGTCCACTGCACATCGGAAAACGCCAGCCAGACTTCCACGGCTTCCTGCGGATGTTCAATGGTGATGCAACTCGCAGCCTCCAGGTGCCCCGTCTCGCTACACGGAATGACCTCTTTACCCGCTTGCGGCATGGGCGCGAGCGTGTACCGCGGCAGAGGCAGGAAATAGCCGCCGGAACTGACGCTATAACCCTGGAGTTTGAGGGCGGATTTTTCGTTATAAACGTAGAGGTAACCTGCACGCATGCGCCGCAATGTGTAGCTGGCGCTTTCCCCGGAACCCAGGCTCGCCAGCTGCTTGCGGGGCGCGGCTGTTCCGAATCCGCTCGGAGCATCTTCAATCCTGAATGGCGCTGACATCTTCGGGGCCGGAGCCTCGCCGGGGACGACAGCGTAACGGACCGGCATGATGGCCAAGCCTTCTTTTTTGCAAAGATTGCAGGACTTTTCTGTGGACATGAAAGGGCGTTCAGATATGAGATTGCTCAGGGGAGATTACCCAGCCGTCTGTGTCATCCATACGGAACAGGCACATCAACGAGGTATGGCGCTGGCATGTGTTCCAGCTGTTCCCGTTGTTTAGCCGGGACAGCATCCAGGAGCCGATCAAAGCTGTACCGGGTTTGATCCCAGATGCTCCGGTCCGGCAAAGGGGTCAACTGGGGCAAGCCGGTGAAGGCCCGGCCATATCGGACGGCATAAAACCCGTACTCGATGGCGTCTTCGCCCGCCAGCCAGTACGACTGGTCTGCAATCGCAAGCGCCTTTTGCGCCTGGTCGGCCAAGACAAGACGCTGGCTGCCCGATACGGATTCGGGCAACGCCAGTCGCGTCAGAATCTGGTTGATCTGAGGGGCGCGCTCAAGCTCGGTCCAGAGCACAAGGCTTATTTCATTGAGGGTGTTGTCGCGCTCTGCTTTAGGAAAAGCCTTGGGAAACGGGCTTTCAATCAGCGCATCTCGCTGGCATTCGTACCAGTTCCCCAGCCACTGAAACTGCCAGCGGCTAATTGGGCCCATGAGCGAGGCCAACTGATCCGGCGACAACAAGCGGCACACATGCGGAAAAATGCGAGGATCGTAAAAACGCCAGAACGATGCGGAACCTTGCAGGCCGCTCGCTCGATCAACCGGCAGCACTTTCAGCAGATATCGCAGGTGATCGGCCGTGTTGCTTGCATCTTGATCGGTATCCAGCCACGCACAGAATCCGACATGCGCGAGCGGCATGCTCTGGGAAAACGCGTTCTGTTCTGCCAGGGCGTACTCAAGCCATTCCAACTCATCGGCAGCGCAGCGGCTCAATTCCAGAACGCGCGGCAGCGCGGTCTTTGCAAGAAGCCCCCAGTTCACGGGTTCACAAACCCGGGCAGGGAGTTGCTCGGCGTGGCCGACGTCGGAGAACCCGGATGCATCGAACAGCATGACATTGTTGAAGAGGTTGTCCGGCGGGATGCTTCCCTGGAGCCAAGGATAAGAAACGGTCATGGTCATGGATTTGCGCCCAGGTGTTCAGGTAACGAGGATCTAAACAGTTACGCTGAAACGACCAAGGACAACCTATCGTGGAAATTGTAGAAAGCGGGAAAGCAAGCTACGTGTAAATTGACGATCGCCCGTGCGAGGGCTGCAGACTGCCCTATTCTTCTATTCGCCTCCATCAGTAAAATCTGAAATGAGGGTGAAGAAAGGTGTGGTTTCGAGCAGTTGCACTGAGAAGATGCCCCAAAAATATTCCATTTTCAGGCCATGCGATGTATGCAGGCTCAGCGAGCCTGCGGGTGCGGAATGTAGCGAAATTTGCGAGATCGATGCCGACCCGTGTTACGTCCAGCGCAACGGTCTCTAAAAACAAAAACACCCCACAGCGTAGCCCGCGTGCAGGGTGGGAGTGACTATCTCAGAAAGCCCGGCAGACTAAAAATCCGCCGGGCTTTTTTTATTTACGTCGCGAGTTCAGAACGCCACGAAAGGCGCATTGCCGTTGTTGCCGAACCCGAAGTACACATGACGTCCGAAGAAGAACGGCAGACCGAAGTCGAACAGCGTCGGGAACGAACCGATGTTCCCAGCCAGCCCGTTCAACGCGTAGTTCGTGCCGCTGCCGGCCAGCGTCTTGGCGTTGGCGACCGTGAAGTTCACCGTGGCCGACGTGCCGTCCTGGCCGATCACCGTCGAGGACAACGCCGTCGAACTCGCCGGACAGTAAAAGTCCGTGAAGCTCGTCGTGCAATTTGGCAAGGACGTGTCGTTGAAAAACAAGCCGTTCGAACCGGAATCGACGATCGTCGTCACCGACGCGCCTTTGTACGAACCGCTCAAATTACCGAACGCCGAGGATTTGAAGGACGTCGCGCCGGTCAGCGTGTTGTTGCTCTGCGTCCCGATACCAAACACCAGCGTGCCCGTCACCGACGCAGCCGCGCTCGCCACCGGCGGCAATTGCACGATCACGCCGTTGTTGTCCACGGCGAACTTCGTCACGGGATTCACAACCTGGTTCGCGACTGCCACCGCGGTTTGCGAGCAATTCGTCCCCGACGGACACGAGTAGTAGTTGCTGGTCGCGGCGTTGGCGCAAGCGGCCCCGCAGTCCGTCGCCGATACACCCACGCCCAGGATCCCGTTCGCGCCGAGTTGCCGCGACGTGCTCTCGTTGCTGCCATTGATACAGCCCGATGCCGGAACCGTCGAATTCGCCAGATCGCCTACGATCTGAATCGGAATGGCGCTCGCCGTTTCGCCGCCGATCTTCACGTCGGCGGTACGCACGGTGCCCCACGTGAAGCCATCGGCGAATTGCGTGCACTGCGCGAGCTGGCCGCCGCTCGTCGACTGGTTGATCGGCAGGTTCGTGATGATTTGCGCGGCGGCGTCGCTGGCAAGACGCAGGCCGTACGAGCCGGTATCAACCTGAATGTTGTCGATGGTCTGGCACACGCTGGTTCCAGGCGCGCAAACGGTCACGGTCACGTTCGGAATATTGACGAAGTTCTGCGCGCCGGGGCCAACGGTGATTGGCACCGTGTTCGCAGCCGTCGATGCAATCGGCTGCGCGTTCGGCGCGCCGCCCACGTTCCCGCCACTGCCACTTCCGCCGCTGCCGCTACCGCTGCCGGAGCTGCCGCCACTGCTGACTGAACTGTTGCCGGAGTCGCCGCCTCCGCCGCCGCAGGCAGCGAGAAACACGGACAGGCTGAGCACGGCGAGGCATCGGAACAAGCCGGACTTCAAAGAGAAAAAAGACGATGAAAACGTCGGACGCATCATGAAAGTCTCCGTCCGTTATTGGATGTCGCTGGCGCTGACGCCGGCGGGCAAGGCTTGTGGAAGATAAGCCTGGCCGACAAACGCGCCCATGTGGCCACCGGAACGGACGACCAGCGCACTGCCGGCAACGCTCACCGGCCCGCGACCGCCGCCATTGGCGCGCTGGTTCTGGATACCCTGGACGTATTGCGGAAAGTAGCTGCCGAGCAGCGTCGGCAAATCGGGGATTCGCGGGCCTTGCCACGCAATGCCGAAGACCGTTCCGTCCGCGCCCACATACTCATTGACGACGGTGCCGACTGCGAGCGTCGTGGTGCGTACGGTGAAAGCGCTCGTGGACGCCGCAGCCGCGGAACCCGCCGGCACCGATGCCGCATGCGACACCGAATTGCTGACAGTAGCGCCCGCGGGCGCCGTCATGGGCGCGCCGCCGAGCACTGCGTAGGCAGGTGCTACGGCCAATACGCTGAACGTCAATCCTGCTGCCAGACTTGCGAGCGCGCGAGCGCGCCGAAAGCCGAATGAAATGATCGAAGTGTCCACTTCAATTCTCCGTTTCGATTATTTCAAGCGATGCACTGTTTCGTCTGCTGAAACCCCGCGAGCGTGCGAGGCGTTCGCCGAGACGTAAGTATGCCAGTCGAATGCGTCGATCTCGGGAAAGTGAACATATGTTGCAACGCGAAATCAGCCGAAATGGGTGTTGTTTTGACCCGCGCGGGTAGCGTGCGCGTCGGCGTTGCCTGGCGCGCACGTGGGTAAGCGCTGCGTCAGAAACCCAGGCTGGCCAGAAGGTCGTCGACTTGCGTCTGGTCCTGAACGACGTCGGTGCGGCCTTCGGGGTTGATCTGCGGGCCGTTCAGCAGCGTTTCCGGCGTACCCGAAACCGTCGATGCCGCCAACGCCGCCGCCTGCGCCGCGAACTGTTCACGCCGCTCGGGCGCAATGTTTTCCAGCAGCACGCCGAGCAATTGCTGCTCGATCACATACACCACGTCGGTGATCTTTTTGATCACCTGACCGGTCAGATCCTGGAAATCCTGCGCGAGCATGATTTCGAGCAATTGCGCGTTGGTCGCGACCGTGTGTACCGGCACTTGCTGCAGGAACCCGCGGGTATCGGCGAGCAGGGTTTTTACGTTCGCGTTGTCCAGCGGCGCGCCATACCACTGCTCCCAGCGGGCATCGAGCGCTTCTGCGTCGCGCTGCATGGTTTCCTGCATCGGCTTGGCGAGTTCGATGGCGTTCAGCGCGCGATCTGCAGCCTGTTCGGTCATCGTCGCGACGTATTTCAGGCGGTCGCGTGCGTCCGGAACCATTTCGGCGGCGGCTTCGACTTGTTTGTCGAGGCCGAGTTCGCGCATGGAATCGCGCAGCGTGCGCGTCAGTTGGCCAATGCGCGCCAAAATCCGGTCGCTCGATGCATCCCCGTCCTGCTCGATCGCCGTCAGCGCTTCCTGGGTTGTCATTTCGTTCACGATTCAGCTCCCGGCCTTGGCCATCTTTTCGAGAATCTTCGTGAGCTTCTCGTCGAGGGTCGCGGCCGTGAACGGCTTGACCACGTATCCGCTCGCGCCAGCCTGCGCTGCGGCAATGATGTTTTCCTTCTTCGATTCCGCCGTCACCATCAGCACCGGCAAGTGCGAAAGGGCGGCATCGGCGCGAATCTGCTTGAGCATTTCCAGGCCATCGAGGTTCGGCATGTTCCAGTCGGAAATGACGAACTCGAAACCGCCGCCACGCAGGCGCGCGAGACCGGCTGCGCCGTCCTCGGCTTCATCGACGTTTGAAAAACCCAGTTCCTTCAGCAGGTTTCGCACGATACGGCGCATCGTCGGGAAGTCATCGACGACCAAAATCTTCATGTTCTTGTCCATCTTCACTGCTCCTTGTATTCCCGTTGTTTCTTCAGGCGGCGCGCACGCCGCGTGGGTATTCGAATTGGTGAGGCGGTTCAGACGCGCTGCGCGCGCTCGCCCATGGAATTGAGGCGCGCCATCACGCGCCGGGTCATTTCCGATAACGGCGCGATCTCGCTGACGCCGCCAGTTGCAACGGCTTCGCGCGGCATGCCGTAGACCACGCAGCTGGCTTCGTCCTGCGCGAACGTATAGGCGCCCGCCTGCTGCATTTCCAGCATGCCCTGCGCGCCGTCGCGGCCCATGCCGGTCAGGATCACGCCGAGCGCGTTCTTGCCGGCGTGCTGCGCGGCGGAACGGAACAACACATCCACCGACGGCCGATGCCGGTTGACCGGCGGGGCATCCGAGAGATGCGCGACGTAGTTGGCGCCGCTGCGGGCAAGCACGAGGTGCGCGTCGCCCGGCGCGATATACGCGTGGCCCGGCAGCACGCGCTCGCCGTGCTCCGCTTCTTTCACCGCGATGCGGCACAGGCCGTTCAGACGTTGCGCGAACGACTTCGTGAAGCCCGGCGGCATGTGCTGCGCGATCATCACGCCGGGTGCATCGGGCGGAAGGGGAAGCAGGAGTTCGCGGATCGCTTCGGTGCCGCCCGTCGATGCCCCGACGATGATCAGCTTCTCCGTACTCACCAGCGGATTGTTCAGGTTCGGCGTGGGTTTCTGCGCCACGGATGCACCGCTCGAACCCGCCGCAGCGTGCACGACGTGAGGCGTTTGCCGAACCCGGGCGCGTGCGGCGGCGCGGATTTTATCGGCGAGCTTTTCCGAGTATTCGAGCATGCCGTCGCGAATGCCCACGCGCGGTTTCGTCACGAAATCCACCGCACCGAGTTCGAGCGCGCGCAGCGTGATTTCCGAACCGCGTTCCGTCAGCGACGACACCATCACCACCGGCATGGGCCGAAGCCGCATCAGCTTTTCGAGGAAATCGAGGCCATCCATGCGCGGCATTTCCACGTCGAGCGTGAGCACGTCCGGGTTGTGCTGCTTGATCAAGTCGCGCGCGACCAGCGGATCAGGCGCGGTGGCGCACACGTGCATGTCGGGCTGCGAATTGATGATCTCGGTCATCAGGCTGCGCACCAGCGCCGAGTCATCGACGCACAACACGCTGATCTTCGGTTCCGTGCTCCGGGCCGTTGTCATGCTTCCTCCGCCGTCTTCATGCGGACGGTTCGCTGCAGGCCGGCTGCGGCACCGAATAGTTCGATGCGGGGTTTATCGGTTGTTTTCGCTTTTGGCTGGCTGAACAGTTCGACGCGCGCACGCGCCTTCGCCAGCCGTTCGCTGCGTGCTTCGGGCGTTTGGCGCACCAGCGCCTGTTCGCGTTCGACCACGCTCGGGTCTTGATGCGTGATCAGTTTCTTGACCATTGCCTGGCCGGTTCGCGGCATGAACGCGACCTTGCGCGGATACATGCCCTGCAAATCCTCAGCCACGATACGAATCTTTTCCAGCGCGAGATACCGGCGCACGAACTCGGAATTCCTGTCGCCGATATTGATCGTCGTCATGCCGGCCAGCACCGCGCCGCCGCCGAATACCTTGGCTTCGAAGCGTTCGCGCCGGCCGCCGCGCTTGATCATCTCGTTGATCAGCACTTCCATGGCGTACGCGCCGTAGCGCATGGAATCCGAACTCGATTGCGATGCGTCCGCGCCGTCGTCGGGCAGCATGAAATGGTTCATGCCGCCAATGCCGGCCGTCCGGTCCGTAATGCACGCCGCCACGCACGAACCGAGCACCGTGACGAGGACCATGTTCTCGCCCGTCATGTAGAACTCGTTCGGCAACAACTTCACGCCCGGGAGCTTGAAGTGGTTGTCGAAATAAAGGTTCGTCGCGATCGGCAATGCGCTCATGCCAGCTCTCCGGCGAGCGCCTTCTTCTTCGCGGGTCCAGCAACGGAATCACGCGACAGCGCGTACACCGTCTGGCCGCGCAACTTGAACGCCTGCGTCACGTACGTGAAGTTTTCCGAATGCCCGGCGAACAGCAAACCGCCGCTTTTCATCAGCGGTTCGAAGCGCGCGAGAACTTGCGCTTGCGTGGGTTTATCGAAGTAGATCATCACGTTGCGACAGAAAATCGCGTCGAACTGGCCGGGCAGCGCGTACTTGGAATCTGTCAGGTTCAGTTGCTCGAACTTCACCATCGCGCGCACTTCGGGACGGATCTTCACCATGCCCGCGTGTGCGCCCGTGCCCTTCAGGAAGAAGCGCTTCAGGCGATCGTTGCCAAGCGTCTTCACCGAATCGAGCGAATACACGCCTGCGTCGGCCTTCTGCAATACCTGGCTGTCGATATCCGTTGCGATCACCGTGCATTGACGCGCGGCCGAATCGCCAAGCGTTTCCATCAACGTCATGGCGATGGAATACGGTTCCTCGCCTGTCGATGCCGCCGAGCACCACACCGAGAACGGCTGCGGCCGGCTTTTCGCGAACGTGGCGAGAATCGGAAAGTGATGCGATTCGCGGAAGAACGCGGTCAGGTTCGTGGTCAGCGCGTTGGTGAACGCCTCCCATTCGGCGCTGTCCGGCTGCGCTTCGAGACGATCGAGATAAAGGCGAAAGGTATCGATATTGCACGCGCGCAGGCGTCGCGCGAGACGGCTGTACGCCATGTCACGTTTATGCTCGGACAGCGAAATCCCCGCGCGACGATGAATCAGGTCGCGAATGCGGCCGAAATCGGCGCTGGTGAATTCGAAGTCGCGTTCCACTTCCGAACCGTTGCGGGTCCGGTCGCGGGGTGTATCGACGGGTGAGCGCGTTGCCATTTTCTAGCCTTCGTTCTGCTGGAACGTGCGGTGAACCTGCATGATTTTCTGCCACTGCCTTAGAAGGTTTCCCAGTCGCCAGCTGCAGCGAGCTTTGGCGCCTTGGCCGACGGTTGGGCTTTTTCAGCCGCGGTAGCCTCGGCCATGACCTTCGCATCTACCTTCGCATCTACCTTATTAACGGCGCGATTGGCCGCGACGTTAGGCCGCGAAACAACTTTTATCGGGGCGATGGCGCGGTTTGCGTTCGAGCTCGTCGCAACCGACGGTTCAACGCGTCCCGGCTGGGCCGTGTCGCCGCTGACTTGCCAATGCCCGACCACGTCCTTGAGCTTGCGCGTCTGTTCTTCAAGCGATGCCGCCGCAGCCGCCGCTTCTTCAACCAGCGCGGCGTTCTGCTGCGTGACTTCGTCCATCTGCCCGACGGCGCGGCTGACCTGTTCGATGCCCTGCGATTGTTCGTCCGATGCCGCGCTGATCTCGCCCATGATGTCCGTCACGCGACGTACCGCCTGGACGATTTCATCCATGGTCGTGCCGGCGCGCGCCACGAGTTGCGAGCCGCTTTCCACCTTCGCCGTCGAGTCGCCGATCAGCGATTTGATCTCTTTTGCCGCCGCCGCGCTGCGTTGCGCGAGGCTGCGCACTTCGCCGGCCACGACCGCGAATCCGCGCCCTTCTTCGCCGGCACGCGCCGCTTCGACCGCCGCATTCAGCGCGAGAATATTCGTCTGGAAAGCGATCCCCTCGATCACGCCGATGATGTCCACCACCTTGCTCGAACTCGATGAAATCGCGTTCATGGTATCCACGACCTGCTCGACGACTTCACCGCCGCGCGATGCAATATCGGATGCGTTGACGGCGAGTTGCGACGCCTGACGTGCGTTCTCGGCGTTCTGCTTAACCGTGCTCGTCAACTGCTCCATGCTCGACGCCGTTTCCTGCAGCGACGCCGCCTGTTCCTCGGTACGTTGCGACAAATCCGTGTTGCCGCTCGCGATCTCACGCGCGCCGACATCGATGGATTCCGCGCCGTGATGCACCGACCCCACCATCGCGGTCAGATTCACGCGCATCCGTTCGATCCCCGCAAACAAGCGGCCGATCTCGTTGGTTTTATCGGTATGGGCGGAGCGCGTCAGGTCGCCGCGCGCAATGCGTTCGAAGTGATCGACCGCGTCGTTGATCGGCTGCACGATCATGCCGCCCATGGCGAAGCGCGTGCCGATCAGCGTCAGCACGGCCAGCACCATCACGCCGGTGATCACCTCGATCAGCAACGTGATATTCGCCTGCGTATCCGCGCGCAAGGTATCGGCGTGCTTTTGCGTGAAGTCCACGACCGCGGATGCCGCCGTGTCCAGCGCAACGAACATCGGGCTGATTTTTGTGTCGGCGATGGCGTGATATGCCGGCAGGTCGTTCGCACGGATCGCGACGAACTCAGGATCCACGCCCTCGCGCATCAGCGTGTCGCGCTTGGCCACGACTTCGTCCAGCATGGCTTGCGGCAAAGTGGGCTTCGGCGTGGACAGGAAAAGCTTCCAGTTCTCGTTGGATTTATCGAGCAGGAACTGGCCGCGATCGATCGCCTTCTTGGCTTCGTCGGTCTTGCCGGCTTCATCGAGTGAACGCACGCGGTCGAGCGTCACACGGGCGCGCAGCAAGTACGACGACGCATCGTTCAGCGCGCGCACCGAGACCATGTCGCTGTCCGCCAGCATGGACAGCGAATTGCCCGCCGAGCGCAAGCCATTCAGCGAAAGCGCGGCCACGACAGCGGCAAAGCCGACGAACAGCAAGCCCACGAGCGTCAGCGTGGTACGAATCGACCAGTTCTTAAGCATGTCTTTCTTCCAGACGGTTCAAACAGTTCAAACGTGGGATCAAGCCGCGACGGAGTCGATCAACTCCATCTCCTTGCTTGTCATCAACTTTTCGATGTCCATCAGGATCAGCATGCGGCCATCGACCGTGCCGAGTCCCGTCAGATATTCGGTCGTGAGCGTGGCGCCGAATTCCGGCGCGGGCATGACCTGATCAGCTTGCAGCGTGAGGACGTCGGATACGCCGTCGACCACCATGCCCACCACGCGATGCGCCACGTTCAGGATGATCACGACCGTCTGGTTGTCGTACTCGACGCGGCCGAGGTTGAACTTGATGCGCATATCGACGATCGGCACGATGATGCCGCGCAGGTTGATCACGCCCTTGATGAACGCCGGCGCATTCGCGATGCGCGTGACGTTGTCGTAGCCGCGAATTTCCTGCACCTTCAGGATGTCGATGCCGTACTCTTCCGCGCCCAGCGTGAAGACGAGGAATTCCTGGCCGGCCGCTTCAGCCTGAGTCGAAACGCGTTGAACATCGCGGCGCTGCGCCGCGGAGGTGATCGATTGGATGTCTGCTGCCATTTTTAGCTCCCGTCCGTTGTCTGGTTAATGCTTAATGAGTAAGCGACGCCACAGCGCCATGCGCGGTGCGGTTTTCGCGGTTCAGCGCCGCCACGTCCACGATCAACGCAACGCTGCCGTCGCCGAGAATGGTTGCGGCCGAAATGCCGTGCACCTTGCGGTAATTCGTTTCGAGGTTCTTCACCACTACTTGCTGCTGGCCGACGAGTTCATCGATCAACATCGCAAAGCGCCGTCCCTCGGACTGGATGATCGTGATGATTCCCTGCGTGGGTTCGGTGCGGGCATCGCTGACTTCGAAGACCTGGTGCAGCGCGACCAGCGGCAGATATTCGCCACGCACCCGCACCACGCGCTCGCCGCCGGCGACGGTGTAGATATCGTCGGCAACGGGTTGCAGCGACTCCATCACGAAGTTCAGCGGCAAGATGAAAATCTCGCTGCCGACCTTCACCGACATGCCGTCGAGAATCGCCAGCGTCAGCGGCAATACAATCTTGGTGGTCGTGCCACGGCCTTCGCGCGACTGGATTTCGACGTGACCGCCCATTGCCTGTATGTTGCGTTTCACCACGTCCATGCCCACGCCGCGGCCGGAGATATCCGTGACCTGATCGGCGGTCGAAAACCCCGGCATGAAGATGAGTTGCCAGACTTCGTCGTCGGACATCGATTCGCTGACCTGCATGCCCTGCTTCACGGCCTTCGCGAGAATCTTGTCGCGGCGCAGGCCCGCGCCGTCGTCGCTGACTTCAATCACGATGTTGCCGCCGTGATGCGCCGCCGACAGCACCAGTTGCCCAGCCGCAGCTTTACCGGCCGCACGGCGCGCTTCAACGGTTTCGATGCCGTGATCGAGCGAGTTGCGCACGAGGTGCGTCAACGGATCGATGATGCGTTCAATCAAGCTCTTGTCCAGTTCGGTCGCCTGACCGAACGTGACGAGTTCGACTTCCTTGCCGAGCTTCGCGGCGAGATCGCGCACGAGACGCGGGAAACGGCTGAAGACGTAATCCATCGGCATCATGCGGATGGACATCACGGCTTCCTGCAAGTCGCGCGCATTGCGTTCGAGCTGCGCCATGCCGTTGAACAGGCGATCGTGCAAGGCGGGATCGAACGTGCTGGTGGTTTCGGCGAGCATGGCTTGCGTGATCACGAGTTCGCCAACGAGGTTGATCAGCTGATCGACCTTCTCCACGCCCACGCGAATCGAACTTCCTTCCGATGCAGCCGGCGCCGCTGCCGCACGTACCTTGGGCGCTTCGGCCGGAGCCGCTGCCGCCGCAGTGTTCACGCGGGACTCGGCGGCAGCGGTCGAGGCCGCCGCCGGTTCCGTCTTCTCTACTTCAGGTGCTTTTTGCGCCACCTCTTTGGTTTCTTCTACGGCTGCAACCGGCGTTTCAACCACTGATGCGTTTGCTGCATTGCCACGGCCAATCGCAATCTGCGATTCATCGATAACAAAACAGCACACGGCAACAATGTCATCCGCCGATACATCCGAGTCCAGCCACAACGTCAGGTCGCCGCCCGACTTCTTTTCCCCGACGACAGTCCCCAGGTTTCCAAGCTCCTCGGTCAACAGAGCCTGGTCCTTCTCCCCTACCCCACGTAACGTAATCTTCAGATGCGGGCCGTCTTCAGCACTTGCGTCCGTACCTTCCGGCGCGCCTGGAAACTCCGTCCAGTCACCCTCTTCTTCCACGGCTTCATTGGCCTGCTCGACCACATGCGCGGGCGGCTCGTTCGGTCCTAGCGCCATCGCGACTTGCGCAAGATCCTGGGCGATAGCGGCTCGATCGGCGAAAGATGGTGCCGGTTCCGCAGCGGCTTCGGGCGCATGGCCCACGTCCTTACGCGCGTCGCCTGAATCGTTGTCACGCAGGAACTCGAGCTTCGCGCAGATCGCCTTCGCGGCCGCCGCATCCGGCTCGGCACTCGCACGATACGCACCCAGCTGATCCGACAACACGTCCTTGGTTTCAAGGAACGTGTCGATCATGTCGCGGCGCAAGACCAGCTCGTTGTTACGCGCCCGGTCGAGCAGCGATTCGAGGATGTGCGTGGTCTCGGTCAGCGCCGAGAAACCAAACGTCGCCGCTCCGCCCTTGATGGAGTGTGCCGCGCGGAAGATCGCGCCGAGGTCCTCGGGATCGGGGTTCGCCAGATCCAGCGCGAGCAGCAACTGCTCCATGTCGGCGAGCAGCTCGTCGGCTTCATCGAAGAAAGTTTGATAGAACTGCGTAATGTCGAGTGTCATGCCTGGGTCACCACCGGATGCCTTGTCTGTCGTCGCTGTGCGCGTCGTAACTGCTTGTGCTTTGTCTTGTGCTGCGTGCTTCGGTGCTTCTGTGTTTCAGGTGCTTCAGTGCGATTGTTCGGCGTCCGACAAGGTCGCGACCAGCTCGGTCAGCATGTCGGGATCGATCGGCTTTTCAATCCAGCCCGTCGCGCCCGCTTCGCGCGCCGCCACCTTGAACTGCTCGCTGGATTCGGTCGTGAGCACGAGGATCGGCGTGTTCGCGTACGCACGATGTCCGCGCAATTTCACGATCAGATCGAGTCCGCTCATGGCCGGCATGTTCTGGTCGGTCACGATGAGATCGAATTGCTCGGCGAGCGCAGCTTCGTAGCCTTCGGCGCCATCCGCGGCAACTTCCACGCGATACCCCGCCGCCACAAACGTCGCCGATAAAACCTTGCGCATGGAAGCGGAATCGTCGATTGTCAGAATGTTCTTGATCATGGTTTTGTCGTACCTGTCCGATGTCTTGATGCGTGTCCTGAAGCTGGTTATTTCGCCGCCGGTCTGCCCGGCACGAGCGCGCCGAGTCCGAGCGTGGCGTTGCCAGCGTTGAGGGGATTGCTGGTGATCGTGGTCGCTTGCGAGTCGTCGCGCGTCATCGACTCTTCCGATTTGTGATTCAGGACGAGAATGCTGATGCGGCGGTTTTCCGGATCGAAGGCGTCCTTCTTGTTCAGGTTTTGCGTCGATGCCAGTCCGATCACGCGCAACACCTTCGCTTCATCCATGCCGCCCGAAATCAATTCGCGGCGCGATGCGTTTGCCCGATCCGCCGACAATTCCCAGTTGCTGTAACCCTTCTCGCCGCCCGCGTATTGCGTGGCGTCGGTGTGTCCCTGCACGACGATGCGATTCGGCACGTCGTTGAGCGCCTTGCCGATTTCGCGCAGGATGTCGCGCATGTACGGCTGCACGGAGTTGCTTGCGAGGGCGAACATCGGGCGCTTTTGTGTATCTACAATTTCGATGCGCAGACCTTGCTGCGTCGAATCAATGCGAATTTGCTGGCGGAACTGGCGCAACACCGGATTCGCTTCGATCGCCGACATCAGCTTGACCTGGAGGTCGTGCAAACGCGCCTGGTCACGGCGTTCGAGTTCGCCTTGCGCGTCTTTCAGCGTTTGTTCATCGATTCGATTCGAGCGCCGCGTGCCGTCGCTCATGCGTGTCGTGCCTTGCTCGGGGCTGGAGATATCGCGTCCGCCGCCGTTTAGGATGCTCGAATCCATGCCCGAGCTCTGCCCGCCCATGATCGCGTTCTTGAGCGGCATGTTGAAATATTCCGCGATGCCCTGGCGCTGCACCGGCGACACCGCGCTCAGCAGCCACATCAGCAGGAAGAACGCCATCATCGCTGTCATGAAGTCGGCGTAAGCGAGCTTCCACGCGCCGCCGTGATGCGCTTTCTTGCTCGATATGATCCGTTTGATGAAGATCGGGCGGTCGTTCTTGGTGGACATGGCGGTTTCTCCGGGAGCGCGTGTTCGCTTGAAAGCGTTACTTCGCCTTCACGCGGCGCACGTGTTCTTCCAGTTCGGAAAACGACGGACGCTCGGTGGAGAAAAGCACCTTGCGGCCAAACTCGACCGCAATAGCCGGGGCATAGCCATTCAGGCTCGCGAGAATCGTGACCTTGATGCACTGGAACATCTTCGTGGACTCGGCCACGCGCTGTTCCGCGACGCTCGCCAGCGGTCCAATCAGTCCGTATGACAACAAGATGCCGAGGAACGTACCCACCAAGGCCTGCGCGATCATTTCGCCGAGAATGGCCGGCGGCTGATCGGCCGATGCCATCGTGTGGACCACGCCCATCACGGCCGCGACAATGCCGAACGCCGGCATTGCGTCGCCGACTTTGTGCAGCGCTTGCGCCGGGCCTTCGCCTTCGGCGTGATGCGTCTCGATTTCCTCGTCCATCAGGCTTTCGATCTCGAACGCGTTCATGTTGCCGCCCACCATCAGGCGCAAATAATCGGTCAGGAATTCGACAATGTGGTGATCGGCCAGGATCTTGGGATACTGGGCAAAGATCGGGCTCTTAGCCGGATCATCGATATCCGATTCCAGCGTCAACGTGCCTTCCTTGCGCGCCTTGGCAAGCAGCACGTAAAGAAGCGCCATCAACTCCATGTACACATCCTTGTTGTACTTGGAGCCCTTGAAGAGCGTCGGAATCACGCGCAGCGTGGCCTTGATCGTCTTCATGCCGTTGCCCAGGATGAAAGCGCCAACGCCCGCGCCGGCGATCATCAGGATTTCAACGGGCTGGACCAGCGCGCCCAGATGCCCGCCTTCCAGCGCATAACCGCCGAAAACCGACAAAAGCGTCACTAGTGTTCCGATGAAAATCAGCACAATCGAATCCTCATGGTTGCATCGGCGAAACCGCCGTTAAGTGGTTTACGGCAGGAGGCTGGAAAACTTTGAAGGGAAATGGGAGGCGCGAATTCGGCCGCGGCTTTATTGGCGGGGCGTTTACCCGTGTAAGGTGAATTGGGGCAAGGCGGATTTCAGGAAAAAATCGGGCAAAGCTGCCGATTCATCGCGTGATCCTGACGAGACCCGCAATCAAATTACCTATGAAGTCGGACTTTTCTTACAAGACGGTTGCTGTGACGGTTTAACGGCACGACGCGGGGTTACTTCACCAAATCGCGCAAGACCGCTCGGTTTTTCTGAGTGAATCCCATACGAGCCGGGCGTCCGCGCCTCCTCACACTTGGCACAGGCATTGCTCTCTCTTGCGTCCTGGGGCATCGCATCGTATTCATTGCAAAACGATGATATGAGCGCAATCGCCCGCCAGGCAAGGACTTTAGCCGCTGTTTCTGTTTCGTAACCGGCGGTGTTTCGCCCTGTAACAAGGTTAAGCGTTTGAAAAATGACTCGGTGATCGCCGGAGTCATCTCGATAATGGGTCGTAAGGGATAACCCGATTCACCCGGGTCCGATTTCCAACGGGGGCGGCAGCATAGAGGCTGGCCCGTCCGCAAGGCTTCAGCGGTTTTCTATCGGAAATCCGTTTTTGGAAGCCGTAACGAACAGGAGAGTCACGTTATGCGTATCGCACAAATTGCACCCTTGCACGAAGCAGTTCCTCCGAAGTTTTACGGCGGTACCGAGCGCGTTGTCTCGTATTTGAGCGATGCCCTGGTTGATCTCGGTCACGACGTGACGCTCTTCGCAAGCGGGGATTCGGAAACCAAGGCGACGCTGGACGCGGCGTGGCCGCGTGCGTTGCGCCTCGACCCGACCATTCGCGACTGGAACGCGCCGCATGCGCTCCTGCTGGAAAAAGTGCGCCGCCGCGCGCATGAGTTCGACGTGCTGCACTTCCACCTCGACTACATGCCGTTCTCGACGTTCTCGCAAATGGACACGCCCTTCGTGACCACGCTGCACGGCCGCCTCGATTTGCCCGAACTACAACCGGTTTTCGATGCATTCCCAGAAGCGCCGGTCATCTCGATCTCGGATTCGCAGCGCCAGCCGTTGCCGCAGGCCGCTTGGCTCAACACGATTTATCACGGGCTGCCGCAGAATCTTTTGACGCCGCAGACGCACAAGAAGCCTGAATATCTCGCGTTCCTCGGCCGTATTTGCCCGGAAAAGCGTGCCGATCTGGCCATCCAGATTGCAGCGCAAACGGGTCTGCCGCTGAAGATCGCGGCCAAGGTAGACAAGGTCGACCAGGAATACTTCAAGAGCACGATCGAACCGTTGTTGTCGAGCGCGAATGTGGAATTCGTCGGCGAAATCAACGAGCAACAAAAGCCCGAGTTTCTGTCTGGCGCGAAGGCCTTGCTGTTCCCGATCGACTGGTCAGAGCCGTTTGGCCTGGTGATGATCGAAGCCATGGCGTGTGGTACGCCGGTGATCGCGTTCAATCGCGGTTCGGTGCCGGAGGTGATCGATCACGGCGTGACGGGTTTCATTTGTGAAGACGTGCAGGGTGCGGTTGGCGCGCTGCAACGACTGGACGAATTGTCGCGCACAGAAATCCGCGCGCAATTTGAACGCCGCTTCTGTGCAAGCACGATGGCACAGAATTACGTGGATAGTTATACGGCGCTCCTTCAAGCGGCAAAGCGTCCGATGCTGCGTCAAGTCGCAGTAGGTTGAATCGGAAAGGCTTTGATCAGGCCGATGTCGCTTACATGCTTCAACGCGACATCCGACCGGATTTAATGTATCCACCAGAAATGCATTGATTTATTGCAGCGCAAAAAAGTCCACCCGCATGGGTGGACTTTTTTTTGCCATCGGACACGCCGGTCGCAATCTTTTCGCTGCCTGTCTCAATACCCGGCCATGTCAAGAATGGTCCTGGTTAATCAAGAATCGCTCGCGGCTTTTACCTACGATCCATTTCGGCGGTTTACCACGGCCGCTCCACGTATTACCTGACTTGGGATCTTGATAGACGGGCGGCAATGGCTCCTTCTTCGGCGGCCGACCACGACGTACAACCGTCAATCCAAGATCCTGCGCCGTAAGACCATATTCAACGATCTTCCGCCGGATATCGGCGAGTACCGCTTCCAGCTCCGCGCGCCGCGCTTCTTCAGCCTGCTCCTGAAGTTTGGCGATCTGCGCCTTCAACTCAATGTATTGCGACATTTCCGTTCCTTTCTAATAGGCAGCGATTATTGAGAAGCCTAACGGCATTGAATAAAAGATGCAACGGTCGCTAATGCAATTGCAGAAAGTCTGAAACCAAATAAGAAAATTCCTGAAACTATAGATCAATCTTAATAGGAGTTCCCTTAGTTATGGCTTATTTAACAATTGTTGACAACTACTCCTGATACTCGGATTACACTGCCTACCCGCTGCTCTGGTCGAACAAATTAACGGCGATCATAAGCAACGGGAGTGTTTCAGTTTTTTATATATTTTTAGGACTTCGAATCATGCGATTAGGACAGCGCCTCGGCGCAGAAATGTTTGGTACGTTCTGGCTCGTGCTGGGCGGCTGCGGAAGCGCAGTGCTCGCCGCGGGATTTCCTCAACTTGGTATCGGTTTTGTGGGCGTCTCGCTCGCGTTTGGTTTGACCGTGCTGACCATGGCGTATGCCATCGGTCATATTTCGGGTTGCCACCTGAACCCGGCCGTGAGCGTTGGCTTGACCGTCGCGGGCCGCTTCCCGGTGCGCGAACTGGCTCCGTACATTGTCGCGCAAGTGATCGGCGGCATTCTCGGCGCCTACGTGTTGTCGGTTATCGCAAGCGGCGCGCCGGGCTTCGACCTGGTTGCAAGCGGTTTCGCGACCAACGGCTTCGGTGATCAGTCGCCGGGTCACTACTCGATGATGGCTGCACTCGTCTGCGAAGTGGTCATGACGTTCTTCTTCTTGTTCGTCATCCTTGGCGCGACGGATAGCCGCGCGCCTGCCGGCTTTGCACCGATCGCCATCGGCCTGTGCCTGACGCTGATCCACCTGATCTCGATCCCGGTTACGAATACGTCGGTCAACCCGGCTCGCTCGACCGGCCCGGCGTTGTTCGTGGGCGGCGCGGCTGTGGAACAACTCTGGTTGTTCTGGGTTGCTCCGATCATCGGCGCAATCATCGCTGGCGTGGTTTATCCTCTGCTGACCGGCGCAAAGAACCGGGCGCTTGCATCGGCCTGACTTAAAGCCACTCAAGCTGCATAGAAAAACGGGCGCCTGGCGCCCGTTTTTTTGTTGCTTCCGGGCCTATTCGTTATATATCCAGTTGGCCATTATGAATTGGCTGCGACAAATGTAATGTGTGATTACTGGTTTTCGAATCCGGAAACGCGGAATGCAACCGCCGTATCTTAGCCATTGACCCGCAAAGCTTTACTCATCAATGCTTTCGCGTACCTTCGCCCGGCGTTTTGATGCAGCAGATTCCCTTTCGCGATACTTTCACCCGGTAACAACTCGTCGATACTCGTAAGACTACGGTTGCGTACATTGGATTCATGCGACACGCGTCGCCCAAAACGGAGAACACCATGAAACGCATCGTTACTCACTTGCTCGTTGCAGCCGGTCTTGCGATGGGCGCAGTCGGAGCCGCGCAAGCGCATACGGATCTGAATATCGGCTTGTCGCTGGGCGCACCGGTTTATTCGCGGCCGGCTCCGGTTTATGTACAACCGGCTCCGTATTATCGCGCTGCACCGCCGGCATGGCGTCACCACGACGAACCCCGTTGGGGAGGGCCGGATCGGGGACGTTGGGATCGTACGGGCTGGGACCATCGGGACAATTATCGCGGTGATAATCGCGGCGGATGGAATCATCGCGGATAAAAATGCCCGTTCGGTAAGGTACGGTACACAGCTTAAAAATAAAGGGAGCGGCCATTACCGGCGCTCCCTTTATTGTTACTTGCGTTGATCGCCTGCGGTGAGTTTGTCGTTCATGCTGAACAAACTACGTAATTGATGCGCAACACCCGCTTCAAAGTTATTACCGGTTCGCGGAATATTCGGTAATAGCCTGGCCAGATCGGGATTGGCATTTTTCATCATGAACGGCCGGCCGGCCGTTTCAAGCAAGTCGATGTCATTCATGTTGTCGCCGAATGCCACGCAATGCGCGGTATCGATATCGAGCCGGTTCAGCACAAATTTCAACGCCCTTCCCTTCGATACATCCGACGTCATCACTTCCAGACAATCCGGCATTGAGAAGGTGACGTAGATGGAATCGCCAAACTCACGCTCGAGATTCGCCGCGGTCACCTTCAGATCATCTGGCTCCCCGATATACAGCACTTTCGCAATGTTCTCGCCGTCGTGCTGGCGCAGGTCCATCACGTCGTAGTTGAAACCGGAGTCCTGATGGAATTCGAGCAAGTTTGGCGCGTGCCGGTCGATCAACCAGGCGTCGTCGGCAAAAAGATTGACGATCACGCGCTCGCTGCCTGCCAGATCCGGCTGGACGAGCCGGCGCACGGCTGACGGCGTAATGTCGCGGGCATAGATACGCTCGTTGTCAGGCGCATGAATACGCGCGCCGTTCGAAGTGATCAGGTAAGCGTTGATACCCAGTACCATGCGAATCCCTACCACGTCCCTGTAATGCCGCCCCGTAGCGATGATGAAGCGCACGCCTTGTGCTTCCAGTTCGCGGACCGTTTCGACTGTGAACGGATCGACCTGATGGTCGTTGTTGAGCAAGGTGCCGTCGAGATCGGTTGCGATGATCGAATACATGGGAAGCCGCATCCTTTAAGCCGTTAGGAACCTGGCATTCTAGCGCGCTGGGCGAGGTTTTCCGGTGGCGGCGCGGTGAGCGAGTTGCAGCGCGCCCATGGCGGAGTCGGCGATCGGGGGGCGCAACCGGGCGCGAAGTGCCTCGGGCACAAACGGCTCAAGCGGGATTGCAAGGCCACCGCACAACGCGGCCGGCATGACCTGCCCCGGGTCGAGTGCCCGTACCATTTTCTCGATCTCGCGGCCGGCCTCTTGAAGCAGGCGCTCAGCAAACGGATGACTCTGGTGCTCAAAGATGGTCGGCGCGAGCGTGGCATAGGAAGTCTGGTTGGCGGCGCTTAGCCAGACCACCAGGCCATCGCGGTCAGCGGCCTTGGTGCATTCGAGCAGCGCGCGAGACCAGTCATCGGCGGGCGCGCGGCCGTCCAGGACCTGCTGCAAGTGCACCGCTGCGCGCATACCGAGCCATGCGCCACTGGCTTCGTCGCCGCTAGGAAAACCGTAGCCGCCCGCGATCCGGACCCGGCCCTCTGCGTCGAGCGACGCCGCGATACTGCCCGTGCCCAGCGCCACGATCACACCGGGCTCGCCGCCGTGGGCGCCCAAAAGCGTAGTCAACGCGTCGCTTTCTACGGCAAGCGCGCATCCGTGGGGGGCGGTCTCGTGGAACTGCGCCAGCCAACCTGGGTGGTTCACGCCAGCCAGACCGCAACCGAGCGCGCACGCACTCCATTCGAACTGCAAGCCGGCCGAACCGAAGGCGCGAGAAATCGTCGCATCGATTGCTTTCCAGGCGCGCTCGACACCAAGCCCGAGGCCCGATGGTCCGCCTGATGCGCGAGCGAGTTCCATGCCGTTTGCATCGGCCAGGACGACGCGCGTGCCGCTGCCGCCGCCGTCGACGCCAACGAGATAAGTGTAGGAAGGGTTTGAAGTAGTCATGCCGGAAGCTTAACGGCACGGCGGGCGCACCGCCACTCAGCCGAATGGGGCAACACTTGAGTGCGCGGCTGCAATCACCGGCCAGGCCAATCGGCCGACTATTCCGCAAGCGGCCTTGCCCCTATGCTGATTGAACGCCCACATGCTCTCCCGAATCAGCCATGACCAGCAAAAAGAACGCATCCAAGCCCCGAAAAAATCCCGAGCCGCACCGCTGCGGTTGGGTGAGTACACCGGCACTTGCCCATTACCACGACACGGAATGGGGCGTTCCCTCACACGACGATCGTCACCTTTTCGAAATGCTCGTGCTCGAAGGCGCACAGGCTGGCCTGTCCTGGGCCACGATCCTCAACAAGCGCGAAGGCTACAAGACGCTGTTTCACAACTTCGATATCGACAAGGTCGCCGCCTTCACTGAAGAGGACGCCGCAAAACTCCTGCTCGATGCACGCATCATCCGGAACCGCGCGAAGATTGCGTCCGCCGTCGCCAACGCGCGCGCGGTTCAGCGAATCCAGGCTGAGCACGGCTCCCTGGCTGCATTCGTGTGGTCGTTTGTTGGCGGCACGACTATAGACAATCCACACGCGTCGTATTCGCAGGCTCCTGCGTCCACCGATATATCAGACGCGCTGAGCCGTGCGCTCAAGAAATTCGGCTGCAGGTTCGTGGGGTCGACCACGTGCTACGCCTTCATGCAGGCAACAGGCATGGTGAACGACCACGAATCGGCCTGTTTCTGCCGCGTACATCGGGATACTGGAGCAGCGAAGCGCCCATCCGCCAAAAAATCATCGGATTAGGAAATTCATTGGCACGGCCTTGCCACGCGAATATTGCGTTTTCGCAACAATTTTCGCTGTTTTACGCATCCTCAGGGAAAATCCCGACCACAAGGCTTTTTGGCGGGTGAATAACGCTCTGAAGCCTTTACTACAAAGACTTCAAGGCCGGTCACGGTCCGTGCAGAAATGCGAGCACCATGTCAATATTGCGACCTACTGCGCGCCAGCACCCACTTTTTACCGGAAAGAACCGCTATAAATCAAGTGCGAGCCGGCCTTGCGGCGAGTCGCCGGCCAAGCGCCGGCGGTTAGGGCGCACGACTTGGCCGAAGCGTGCTTGAGTCCTGGCGGGCGGTATTGCAGGAAGCGAATGACGAATCGAAAAACGCGGATTGTGTGGTTAACCGCGCTAAGACGATCGGATTCGCGGCCGATACTAATAACGCTGTTTGATGACACCCACGAAGCGCCGCGATGTCGGTGCAGGGGAAAGCAGAATGAAAAACCTCAACTTTTTGACGCATCAGGAAATCTTCGATCGCGCCGTGCATCACCTCTTTGGCCAAGGTCAAGCTGCGCTACTGCCGCGGGGCGGCGGTGCGTATCGCGGGTACTGCGGCGGATGTCCTGTCGGCAGCTTCATCAAGCCGCGCGACTACATGACGGCAATGGAAGGCGTGCCTATCCGCTACATCGACAAGGGTCCCGAGTCCGTGCCGTCGTATATGGATGTCGGCGTAACGGCGCTGAAGCGCGCGTTGTTGCGCTCGAATATCAATGTCTACGATCCGACCACAGTCGAACTGCTCAGTTGCCTGCAGAACGTGCATGACGTGTTTGGCAAATGGGAATGGCGCGAGCGGTTTGCATCGATTGCGCGCCAGTTCAACCTGTCGGCAGACCGCTTGAAGTCGGCGGCTTGAGCCGAAAGGACATTGCCTGATTCCTTCGAGTTTTCGGGCAACGCTTTATTTAGAACAACGAGTAACGCAATGTTAACGGCAAGAGACATCTACGAACGCGTGAGCGCGCATCTGCTCACGCAGCGGGCCGTGTCGGAGGATGACAACGGTTCGTGCCGGCTACGCAGCAGCGATGGCCGCAAGTGCGCTATCGGGTCGCTGATCGCAGACGATGTGTACCGGCCGGATATTGAAGGCGTTGGCATTTCCTACTACCGGAACGCGCGAGATGGGTCGCTGTTGCGCGCGCTGTATGCGTCGGAAGTGAATGCTTACGATCCCGAGATTGCCGAGTTGTTGATCGAGCTGGAAGAAGTCCACGACGATTTCAGCGTGGACGAATGGCCGCAGTTGCTGGCACGCCTGGCGGAGCGCCACGCATTCGTCTGAAGCCTCGTCTAAACCTCGTTTGAAACCTGAGCACAAAGCAAAACGGCGATGCAACCCTTCCGGGCGGCATCGCCGTTTTGCTTTGTCACGACCTCAACAAACAAGGCCGCGACATGCCAAGACTTAGTGAAGCTTCTTGGGCAGCATCTGGCTGCGCAGACGCTTGCGCAGGCGGCTAACTGCAGCCGCTTTCTTGCGCTTGCGTGCTGTCGTCGGCTTCTCGTACGACTGGCGTTCGCGAAGTTCGGCGATCAGGCCGTTCTTTTCGATGGTCCGGCGAAAGCGACGGATCGCAACGTCGAACGGCTCGTTTTCTTTCAAAACAATAGTGGTCATGGAAGTCCTAAATCGCTAATACGTTTTTCTGACTGCGCGGCGAAGCGTAACCAAGCGGGCTTACGCCGCGCGCCGGCACTCCGATCGTCCACCCAACGCGGCGAACACGAGCAAAGCGGCCACGGAGGCCGGAAAAGAGAGAGGTGGGATTTCACCGCCGATCACGGCATGCGCATTCCCTGGAATCCGGAACAGCGCACTTCGGGCCGCCAGACGTCGCGAAAAAATGCGGCGTCATCGGGCAAAAATCTCGATTCGGGCGAGATGTTATCAGATCGTCGACGTATCGCCAACCCCGCAAACCCGGTCTGCGGGGTGCAACTCTATGAAAATCCGCGGTTTTTCAGGCTTTTATGCAAAAACTCATGCCGGATTGCTGACCTCGTTCAGCAACGCGATGTCTTCCGGCGTAAGCGTGATACGCGTGGCTTGCGCAAGACTTTCGATCTGTTTGACCGATGTCGCGCTGGCAATCGGCGCCGTCACGCTAGGACGCGCGATCAGCCAGGCGAGCGCGATTGTAGCGGGGGCCACGCCGTGCCGGTCGGCGACTTTGACGAGCGCATCGATGATCGCCAGGCCGCGATCGTTTAGATAACCCGACACTTTCGAGCCGCGCGCGGCGTTCTCGGTATCGGCTTTGGAGCGATATTTCCCGCTCAGAAAGCCGCTCGCCAGGCTGTAGTACGTCACAACCGAGACTTTATGCGCCGTCGCGACCGGTTCCTGGTCGCCTTCGTAACCCGCGCGATCGTAGAGGTTGTATTCCGGTTGCAGCACCTGATAGCCCGGAATTCCCTCCTTTGCGGAGATTTTCAGCGCCTCTTCCAGCCGTTCGCCCGTGTAGTTCGATGCCCCGATCACCCGCACCTTGCCGGCCGCGATCAGCTTCTGGTATGCGCCGAGAGTGTCGATGAGCGGCGTTTTATCGTCGTCGCGATGGGAAAAATAGACGTCGATGTAATCCGTCTTCAGCCGCTTGAGCGAGTCGTTCACGGCCGCCTCGATGTTCGCCGCCGTCAACCCCGGCCGCGTGCTCAGCATGCCGACCTTCGTGGCGAGCACGACTTTGTCGCGCTTGCCGCTTTCCTTCAGCCACTTGCCGATGATCGTCTCGGATTCGCCGCCCTGGTGGCCCTCGACCCAGGCGGAATAGACGTCGGCGGTATCGATGAAATTGAGGCCATGGTCCACGAAAGCGTCAAGCAGCGAGAAGGACGTGCGCTCGTCGGCGGTCCAGCCGAACACGTTGCCGCCAAAGACGAGCGGCGCGACCTTGAGGTCCGACGTACCGATGGTGCGATGTTGCATGGGTTTCTCCTGTCGGTGGCATTGAGACGAAAAAGCATACGCGTTAACCGCAATGCCCGCCGGCGCACGGATGACAGGAAAAGCGTCGCGTGCCGTGTCTGGATCGTGTGAACAGAGTGACTTTTCCTGCCTAGTTCCCCGAATTCGATTGCCTTTCGCGGCCGGATAATTCTCTTAACAAATTCCGTCCGCGTACACACATGACCCCTTCGACCGTTCTCTCCGATACACAGGTATCCAGCACCGGCAACGGCGCCGATCCCGAGTTCGAGCAGGCGCTCGCCGAAGTGCTCGCGGCTGCGATCGGGCACCATCACGCAAACGAAATCAATGAAGCGGAGGCGCTTTATAAGATTATCGTCGAAGCCCAGCCGACGCAGCCCGACGCCAATCACAACCTGGGTGTCATCGCATTGCAACGCGGCGAGTTCGAGCGTGCCGTCGGCTGTTTCGAGGTGGCGATCGGCGCGAATCCCGAGCAGAATCAGTATTGGGCAAGTTATATCAATGCGCTGAACCAAAGTGGCCAGACGTCTGCCGCTTGGGTTGCGTTGGAACTGGCGCAGCAGCGCGGAATGAACGGTCCCGCTGTGGATACGCTGATCCAGCAAATGGTGCAAGGCGTAGCGGCGCCAGCCAAGCCTGACGCCACCGAGCAAGCGACCGGGAATCAGATGGCTGCGCTGGACGCTGCCTCGACTACCGCCGCTGATGTCTCGTCTGCACGCGCTCGCAAGGAACTGAGTCCCGTTCCGCCGCCGCAGCAAATCAACCGGTTGACTGCCCTATATAACCAGGGACGCACAGCCGAGGCGCTGGAACTGGCCCGCGCCATGACCGTACGTTTTCCAACCTACCCGCTTGGGTGGAAAGCAATCGGTACGGCGTTGCACAGCCAAGGCAAGATCCCAGAATCGCTTGCGCCGCTTCGACGGGCTGTTGAACTCGCGCCGCAGGATTTGGACGCGCGCAAAGTGCTGGCAGACTGCTTGCGTATTGTCGGGGAATACGCGGAAGCGGAAGCCGAGTGCCGGACGATCATCTCGCAAGCGCCCGCGCATGGAGAAGCGCACCGGATTCTCGGCGTCACGCGGCTCGCCATGGGGCAGATTTCGGAGGCGGAAGCGTATTGCCGAAAAGCCGTGGAACTGATGCCGAACTCGGACGTTGCTTACAGCACGCTGGGTGTGATGCTGCTTGATCAGGGCAAGCTCGCGGATGCCGAGGCACAGTTCCGGCGGTCGCTCGAGATCAAGCCGGACGCACCGATCTCGCACGAAAACATCCTGTTTTGTCTTAGCCACAACGACGAAGTCACGCCGGAAGCCTTGCTCGCGCAACATCTGCAATTCGGCCAGCAGTGCGAGACTCCGCTGCGCAAGCTGTGGAAAAGGCACCAGAATTCCCGAAAGCCTGACAAACAATTGCGCGTTGGCTTCGTCTCAGGCGACCTTTATCAGCACGCAGTTGCCACCTTCGTGGAACCGGTGCTGGCGTATCTGGCGCGCGACCCAAGCATCGCAATCCATGTCTACTACAACCATTCGATAACCGATGAAGTCAACGCACGGCTGCGCAGCCACGTCGGGCACTGGAACAGTGTTCCGGGCATGACGGACGCGCAACTCGCCGACAAGATCCGCGCCGATGGAATCGATGTCCTGATCGATCTGTCCGGGCATACCGGACGCAACCGCTTGCTTACGTTCGCGCGCAAACCTGCGCCTATCCAGGCTAGCTGGATGGGCTATCCGGGAACCACCGGCCTGCGCGCAATGGATTACTACTTCGCCGACGCGTGGCATGTGCCGATGGAGTTCGCGAACGGACAGTTCATCGAGAAGATTGCGCACTTGCCTGCCAATGCGCCATTCCAGCCTGCTACGCTTGCTCCGCCGATCAACGGCCTCCCCGCGCTGCATAACGGCTTTATCACGTTTGGCAGTTTCAACCGCGTGAGCAAGCTGCGCCCGAGCGCGATCGTGTTGTGGTCCCGGTTGCTGCGTGCGTTGCCGGATTCGCGCATGGTGTTGGGAGCAATGCCGCGGGATGCCAGCGTCGACACCTTGATTGAATGGTTCGCCAACGAAGGCATTTCGAGGGACCGCCTCGATTTCCGCACTCGATCGAGCATTCCCGTGTATCTGCAGCAACATCATCACGTCGATATTTGTCTCGATACCTTCCCGTACGCAGGCGGCACCACCACCCTGCACGCCATGTGGATGGGCGTTCCCACGCTGACGCTCCCTGGCCGCGCGATGCCAAGCCGTGGCAGCACCGCGGCGCTCGTCATGGCGGGACTCGACGGATTTATTGCCGCAGATAGCGACGACTTCGTGGAAAAAGGCCGCGCCTGGGCCGCCGATCTGCCGGCGCTGGCCGCTTTGCGCGCAGGCATGCGCGAACGCTGCGCGACCTCGCCGATGTTCCAGCCTGAAATCATTGCCACAGGACTTTCGAACGCGTTGCGCGAGATGTGGCGCCGCTGGTGCGCAGGCGACGAGCCCACGCCAATTGAAGCGCCGGCGCGTTCCGCCGCATAAGTTCCAACCCTTAGCCTGATCCTGGAAAAACGATGAGCAGCCTTCCTGTTCGCCTTGTAGAGCCGGTTATCGACGATCGTATTTTCGTCACCCAGCCGCACCTTGCACCGCTTGCCGAGTTCTTGCCGTATCTCGAGAAAATCTGGAGCAGCAAGGTGTTGACCAATGGCGGCCCTTTCCATCAGCAACTTGAGCAGGCGCTTTGCGAATATCTCGGCGTCGAGCATCTGGCGCTGTTCACAAACGGTACGCTGGCGCTCGTCACCGCGTTGCAGGCCCATCGGATCACTGGCGAGGTCATCACCACGCCTTACTCGTTCGTCGCGACGGCGCATTCACTGTTGTGGAACGGCATCAAGCCAGTTTTCGTGGACGTCGATCCGGACACGCTGAACCTCGATCCTGAAAAGATCGAAGCCGCGATCACGCCGCAGACCACAGCCATCTTGCCGGTGCATTGCTATGGCCGCCCGTGCAATCTCGACGCAATCCAGAAGATTGCCGATAACTACAACCTGAAGGTGATCTACGACGCCGCGCATGCGTTCGGCGTAAAAACCGATGTAGGCAGCGTGCTTGCCCACGGCGATCTTTCAGTGCTCAGTTTCCATGCCACCAAGGTGTTCAACACGTTCGAGGGCGGCGCCGTTGTCTGCCCCGATGCAAAGACCAAGCAGCGCATTGATCATCTGAAGAACTTTGGTTTCGTGGATGAAGTGACCGTGGTCGCGCCCGGCATCAACGGCAAGATGAGCGAGATCAACGCCGCGTTCGGCATGTTGCAGTTGAAGCATATTGACGAAGCACTCGAACGCCGCGCGGCGATTGACGCGACTTATCGGCGGCTGCTTGCGGACGTCAAGGGAGTGCGCTGTATTTCAGCGCTGGAAGGGCCGTCGGGATACGTGGCGAATCACGCGTATTTCCCGATTTTGCTGTCCGACGAATATCCGGTCGAGCGCGATACGCTTTTCAACTTAATGCGCGAGCACAACATCTTTGCGCGCCGGTATTTCTATCCGCTGATTTCCGATTTCCCGATGTATCGCGGCTTGCCGTCCGCACAAAGCTCCAATCTGCCTGTTGCAGCCGATGCCGCCCGGCGCGTTTTATGTCTGCCGATTTACCCGGCGCTCGCCGATCACGATATTGAACGTATCGTGGATCTGGTCGCACATCCGCTCGGCGGCGCGCACTGATATGAACGACCAAGCCATTGTGCTTCGCGAGATCACGGCGGAAGATCTGCCTGCAATCAACGCGTGGCGTGCAAAACGGGAAGTCGTCGATGCGCTGGTGGGCAGTTTTCGCCATGTGAACGCCGATATTGACCGGCGCTGGTACGAGTCGTATCTCGCCAGCCGCGCGAGCAACGTCCGCCTCGCGATTTGCCACCGCGAAAGCGGAGAATGCGTGGGCGTCGTGTATCTGCTCAAGATTGACTGGATCAATCGCAGCGCGGAATTCGGCATCCAGATCGGCGATACAGCCGCGCAGGGACAAGGCATAGGCGACGCGGCGACGCAACTCGCGCTCCGTCATGCGTTCGGCGATCTCAACCTGCGCCGTGTTTATCTGTCTGTTCTGGCAACCAACGGACGCGCCATCAAGCTATATGAGAAGACCGGCTTTCGTCACGAAGGCGTCTTGCGCGAGGCGGCGTTCAAGTCGGGCCGCTATATAGACTTGCTCCTCATGGCCATCCTCGACCACGAATTCGACGCGCCGGCTGCTCGCCAGGACCGTCGAGAGGGCTGACGACATGGACATCACAACCTTCGATCAGGAAATGGATGCCAAAGGCTGGGTCATTCTTCGTGATGCACTCGAACCCGGTCTGGTCGACCGGCTGCGTAGCGACTGCCTCAAATGGATCGATATCTGCACGCAATATCAGGTCGCCAGCGGTATCAACGCACAAGGCGACGGCACCGCGCATCACAGCGTGGGCGCAGAAGACAGCATTGACGAATTCATCCGGCTGCATCTTTTTCATGCGTGGCTGCAGCATTACTTCGACAGCAAACCGTACATCCTGCACGCCTGCAATCCCGTGGGCGGATTTCCGCGTGTGCAGAACTATGTGCACCGCGTGCACAGGGACGTTGCGACGTTCATTCCCGACTACCGGCTGCGCATCAACATGCTCGTGATGCTCGACGATTTCACGCTTGAAAACGGCGCAACTCGTGTATTGAGCGGTTCGCATTGGCAGCCCGTTCAACCCGCCGATGACGAATTCAACGCACGCAGCGAGCCGTTGACAGGCCGCGCCGGTTCCGTGATCTTGTTCAACTCATATTTGTGGCACAAGGGCACGCTGAATACGACGTCACGCAATCGTGTGGCGTTGACGCTCAGCTACGGTCCGGCATTCGTCAAGCCGCAGATGGACTACGCGCGGCTGATTGGCGAAGACCGGGGCGCGGCGCTTTCACCGCTGACGCGCCAAGTGCTCGGCTTCAATTCGCGCGTGCCGGTCAGTCTGGCCGAGTGGTATCGGCCACGGCCCGACAGATTGTATTTGCCCGATCAGGGCTAGTTCCAACCCAACACCAAAGGCAAGCGATGCGCGATTACAACTCAGAGGCCCAGTCGAGGCCGGAAAAAAGGTACGACTACAACTTCGACGAAATCGTTCGCGGCTACATGATGAAGCGCTTCGCGCCGCATTTTCAAAGCGGGCCGGCGCTCGAACTGGGCTGCCACGAAGGCCGGTCCACGCAACTATTGTCGCAGCACTTCCCTGATCTCACCGTGGTCGAAGCGTCTTCGGACGCGCTTGCAGTCGCGAAGCGCAACGCTCCGGAGACCGTCACGTTTATCAACTCGACCTTCGAAGAAGCAAAGTTTGACAAAACGTTTCGCTCGATCTTCCTGATCAACACGCTTGAACACCTGGAAGAAACCGGTCCGGTGCTGCGCAATATTAGCGAATGGCTGGCGCCCGACGGCCAGTTCTATGTGCTGGTGCCGAATGCGGATGCGCCGTCCCGCCAGATTGCCGTGCAGATGCGGCTGATTGAATCGAACAATGCGGTTACGTCGGGCGAGTGGGCTCACGGACATAGACGGACTTATTCGTTCGACACCCTGGAAGCCGATGTCCGCGCGGCCGGAATGAAAATCGAACAACGCGGCGGCTTGATGTTCAAGGCGCTGGCAAATTTTCAGTTCGACCGCGCGCTCGCGGCCGGGATAATCGACGAGAAATACCTCGAGGGAATCTACAACCTCGGCATGATCTATCCCGCTATGTGTGCCAGCATTTTCCTGATCTGCTCGCGCGCGCAATGATCCTGATCGCGACGTTGTTCGAGATGCTGATCGACTTCGCGATGCGGAGGCGCTCGTGAAGGTCGCGATCATGCAGCCTTACTTCTTGCCGTACATCGGCTATTTCCAGCTGATGAAATCGGCCGACGTATTCGTGGTCTACGACAACATCAAGTACACCAAGAAAGGCTGGTTCAACCGCAATCGCTTCCTGCAAAACGGCAGCGATGCATGGTTCAGCCTGCCGTTGCAAAGTGATTCGGACTCGCTGGACGTGATCGAGCGCAAGCTCGACCCAGCTTTCGATAAACGCAAGCTGCTGAACCAGCTGAGCGCGGCGTACAAAAAAGCCCCGCATTTTGCGAACGGCTTCGAATTGCTGCGCGAATGCGTGGAGTATGAAGAAAGCAATCTCTTCCGCTTTATCCATCACGCGATTCTCACGACCGCCGCGCGCTTGCAGATCGATACGCGCGTGGTCGTTTCGTCGTCCATTCCGATCGATCATTCGTTGCGCGCGCAGGACAAGGTGCTGGCGATTTGCGAGGCGCTGGGCGCAACGACTTATATCAACGCAATCGGCGGGACCGAGTTGTATTCGGCCGAAGCTTTCGAGCGGCGCGGCATGGCGTTGCGCTTCATCAAGCCAAGAGCGCTGGAATACCGGCAATTTGGCGCGCCATTTGTGCCGTGGCTTTCGATCCTCGACCTGTTCATGTTTATCGACGAGAACACGATCCGGCAAAGCGTGGTTGAGTTCGACCTCATTCCGGCGCAAGAGCCTGACGCGTGCCATGCACATAAATAGTGCATAAGTCTTTGAAACTGAGTAAAGCTTGAACCTCAATCCTATGAACAATCTTTCTGATTCATAGATTGACTGCCTAAAGTTTCCTCCAACCCCGCCGAAAACCTAAACAAGCGGCCAAACAACTAGCCGCTTCAACCAGATACGGCGTTGTTACTGACACAACCGCCAGGCCCACGGAGAATGAAATGATCGGTATCAATAGCAATATCAACTCGCTGGTCGCCCAGCAAAACCTGAACGGCACGCAAAGCGCATTATCGTCGGCAATCACCCGCCTCTCGTCGGGCAAGCGCATTAACAGCGCAGCTGATGATGCAGCAGGCCAGGCAATTGCCTCGCGCATGACGTCTCAGATCAACGGCTTGAACCAAGGTGTTTCGAACGCCAATGACGGCGTGTCGATGACCCAAACGGCTTCGAGCGGTTTGAACCAGATCACGGACAACCTGCAACGTATTCGTCAACTCGCCGTGCAAGCGTCGACCGGTTCCCTGTCGGCAAGCGACCAGGCCGCTCTGCAGAAGGAAGTTGCACAACGTATTTCGGAAGTGAACCGTATTGCCTCGCAAACGACGTACAACGGCACGAACGTGCTGGATGGCTCGGCAGGCAACGTCAGCTTCCAGGTTGGTGCGAACGTCGGCCAGACCATTTCGGTCGACTTGAGCCAAGGCGTTTCGGCCGCGAAGCTTGGCGGTGGCTTTGCACAATCCGGCACGGCGATCGGCTCGGTTTCCGGCCTGAGCCTGAACGCGTCGGGTGCATCGACGACCGGCACGGCCGCCATCACGACCATCAACGTGCTGGCAGACGGCAAGGGCGGTTTCACGTACACCGACCAGAACAACCAAAGCATCTCTGCGACCGTCGCAACGAGCTCGGTGTTCTCGGCAACGGCTGCATCGGGCACGACGGCTGGTTCGCTGGCATTCCAGGCGACCTTCGCATCGTCCGCTTCGACCTCACAAACGAGCTCGTTGGCGTCCCTGAATTCGAATAACACGCCGCCGCTTGTGTCGGCTATCGACATCAGTACGGCAAACGGCGCGAATGGTGCAATTGAATCGATCGACAACGCGCTTCAAGCGGTGAACTCGATTCAAGCTAACCTCGGCGCTGCGCAAAACCGCTTCACGTCGATCGCTTCGACGCAAACGCAACAGTCGACCAACCTGTCGTCTGCTCAGTCGCAAATCACCGACGCAAACTTCGCGCAGGAAACGGCGAACTTGAGCAAGGCGCAAGTGTTGCAACAAGCTGGTATCTCGGTGCTGGCACAGGCCAACTCGCTGCCGCAGCAAGTTCTGAAGCTCCTCGGCTAAGCATCCTCGCCGAACACGTAGCCGGCGCGCGGCGTCTAAAGCGCGCGCCGGTTGGAACACCTGGCAGCACAGCGGTACTTGCAGCATCGGAGAAGCAAAAAACCGCTGGGAGGCTTGCCTCCCAGTTCGCGTTTCCGCATTTTTATCCATCGGTTAAGACCTACGCACGAGCGGAGTAATGCATGAGCACGATACCCACATCAACCGGTTCGACCGTTGACCCGAACAGCGCCATCCAGCAGGCTGCACAGTCGATCATCAGCGGCTCAACCGGCTCGACGATGGACGTGAACTCTCTCGTCACGGCGATCGTCAACGCGAAGGTCGCGCCTCAAACCGACGCCATCAACAACAAAACAACATCCGACAACACGCAATTGACCGCGATCGGTCAGTTGAAGTCGGTCATGTCTCTCCTGCAAAGCTCCCTCACGTCGCTGTCCGACGGCACGGCCATGTCGGCCTTCACGGCCACGGGCGATGGCAAGGGCATTACCGCGAAGGGCACGACAGGCGCAGTCGCGGGATCGTATTCCGTGAAGGTATCGAATATTGCGACTTCGCAGTCGATCACCTCCGGCGCATTCACCACTGGCCAGACGCTTGGCACCGGCACGATGACAATATCGGTCGGCGGCAAGAGCATGGCGGTGAACGTCGACTCGACCAACAACACGCTCGCGGGAATCGCAGCCGCCATCAACTCCGGCACAGGCAATCCGGGCGTGACCGCCGCAATTGTGAATGGCACGGACGGCGCGCATCTGGTATTGCGTTCGGCGGCAACGGGCGTGTCGAATGGTATCAACGTATCGATTTCCGGCTCCGGTTCGTCGGACGCGCTGAACAATCTTGCTGTCACTTCCGGAACGGTCCCGGCGCCCGCGAGCAGCACGGAAACAGCAGGCAACTACACCGGCTCTACAACCAGCGTGACGTCGGGCGCGTGGACTCAGAGCGTGGCAGGACAAGACGCCAATTTCTCGATTGCGGGAACGCCCGGCACGAGCGCGAGCAACACCATCACCACAGCGCTCAGCGGTGTGTCCATGACTCTGGACTCCACGTCTGTTGGCACCACGCAAACGCTGACGGTGGCGCCGGACACGACCGGCCAGACCACGGCGATCACGGCGTTCGTCACTGCCTACAACAACTTTGTCACGACAGCCACCACGCTATCGTCATTCGATGCAACCCAGGCAAAGGGCTCGCAGGGTGGCGTGCTGCTCGGCGACTCCATGCTCAACACCATTCGCAACACGCTCGCCAGCGCGATCAGCGGCGGCGTGGGCACAGGTTCGTCGGCGGTTAATCTTGGTTCTATCGGCATTACGCTGCAGCCCGACGGCACGCTGAAGACCGACTCCGACGCACTGACCGCCGCTCTGACCAGTAATCCGGGTATGGTCTCGAACCTGTTCAACCAAACCAACGGCGTAGGCGCCACGATGAACAACAACCTGACGGCGTTCCTGTCGGTTGGAGGTATCGTGGATTCGCGCACGACGGCGCTTAATAGCGATCTTTCCAGCCTCAAGGACCAGCAAACGCAGCTGACCGCCTACACGGCTCAATTGACCACGTCATACAACGACCAATTCACCGCGTTGAACACGCTGATGTCGCAATCGACGAGCAACGCCAATTATCTGACGGCGCTCTTCGGCGGCACCAACAGCGCTGGCGCGCTCGCGACCAACAAGTAAGGGGCCATGCGATGAACCAGCAAGAACTGATCGCCCAGGCGTGGGCCTTGACGGAAGCCATAGAAAGCGCGGCCGCAAATAATGACTGGCCGCGCGCCGCGGAACTTTCGCTCGCGCGCTCGCCGCTGTTGATGGGCTTGCAAGCCGACCAGCCCGCCGATTCCATGGTTACGATCCGCCGGATTCAGGCGAGCATTGCCGCGATGATGAACGTGGCGACATCGGCGGAAACAGCGTTGATGAAGAGTCACCGGCAAGCGCTGAATCAGGCAAGCGCCGCCGGCCGATATCAGCAGGCAGCGCAATTCTGAAGCGGCAATAAAGAGACAACACAGAACAACAACAGATGCGCGGTAGGCACGACGCGCGATGTTATTGATGCCCGCTTCGGCGGGCTTTTTTTATGCGCGTACGAAGTCTTTATCGCCCGAGCGTCAGTCCGAGATAAAGCGCGTACAACCCGCCGTTCACAAGCAGGGCCCACAACACGATTCCGCCCTTCCTCGCGTTGAAACGCAGCCACGCAGCGGCGGCAAGCGTGATAAAAACGCCGGTCAGCACTTCGACCCGCGGCTCCCACGGCGTCAGCATGATGCCGATACCCGGCAGCAACGTGCCTTGAAAAACCATCGCGCCGGTGATGTTGCCGAACGCGAGCGTGTCCTTGCCGCGGCGCGCCCAGATGATGCTGTTGACCTTTTCGGGCAGTTCGGTCGCGATCGGGATGATGATCAGCGAAAGCAGCAGCGCCGATATCCCCAGCACGTGCGACACGCCTTCCACGCCTGCGATAAACCCCTTCGCCCCGCCAACCAGCAGCGCAGTCCCAATCACCATCTGCAAGATGATGGTCGCAAGCGTCGTCGGCAAGCCCAAACGGGCGACGAGAAGACGCTCCGGCGCCTCGGTGCCGTGACCCTTCTCGACCAGACTGGCCGATGCACGAAACGTCGTGATCACATACACCACATACACGCCGACCAGCCCGGCCGCGAACAGTGCGCGGACCGGCCACGCGTGATGCGGGACGAACATCGCGCCGGCGGCAATCACAAACGCGCAGAGGAAGAAATTGAGATCGCGGGTAAAGCCAGTGTGTTCGGGCGTGACGAGACCTTTAAGGCCGCGCATCTTGAGAACGGCGATGGCCATCAGGCAGGTGGAGAGCGTCGCGAGCATCAGCGGTGCGCCAAGGATGGCGCCCACGCCAATTTCCTCGTTCACCGAACGATTGGCCGTGGCGCCCAGCAAGGCGATGATCGGCACCGTGGTTTCGGGCAAGGCCGTGCCAATGGCCGCAAACAGCGAGCCCGTGACGCCTTCGGAGATACCGAGTTTTTCGCCGAGATGTTCGAGTGCGTTCGTGAACAATTCCGATGCCGCCAGAATCATCACGAGCATGATTGCAAGTTGCAGGAAAAGCATGGTCATGCCGCACCTCGCAATGAGGCGCACTGGCGAATGCAACGCAAGGAGAAGCTTGTGACCGGAGTGGGGTATTTTTGTTTTGGAGACACGATGATTTCACGGTCGGACGTCAGCGAACCAGGGTGCTATCCCGCGCCGTCCGACCGTGAACGACAAGATGCACCCATGGTCTCGCCAAACCGGACCGGTCGAACGCGCCACGGCACCAGCCGAGTATGTTGACGCGTCCTCCTCCCATTGCGGAAGGAAGGCTACTCCCCAAAGACGGGCATGAGTTTAGCGTGAGGCCGTGGATTAGGCAAGGCGGCGAGGCCAGGCGGGAGCGTCCACATATCGATATCCCCAATCGGTCGTTGTAGCGGAAATAACGATTCAGTAAGCTACGCCGACGCGGGTTTGTTGCGCAGAACCGCGCACCCGGGCGCGCCGTACAATAAGTCGCAACGCAGCCTGCATCAAAAATGACCAAATTAACCGACTAACCGAAAACAGCATCAAAACGGGAGATTCCATGCGCTTCAGAATGCTCGCAGCCGCAGTCCTGGCTTTATCGCCAATGCTTGCGATAGCAAAACCGCTCACGGTATGCACGGAATCGAGCCCGGACGGCTTCGACGTCGTGCAGTTCAACTCGCTCGTGACGACCAACGCGTCGGCGGATGTGATCTTCAACACGCTCGTTTCCTACGATGAAGTCGCGAAGAAAGTCACGCCCGCGCTCGCCGAGAAGTGGGACGTCAGCGCCGACGGCCTGACCTACACGTTCCATCTGCGCCCGAACGTGGCGTTCCAGAGCACGGACTACTTCAAGCCATCGAGGAAATTGACGGCCGATGACGTCGTGTTCTCGTTCGACCGCATGCTTTCCGACAGCAACCCGTGGCACAAGATTGCGGGCGCAAGCGGCTTCCCGCACGCGCAATCAATGGGCTTGGTGAAGCTGATCAAGTCGGTCTCCAAAGTCGATGACAACACCGTGACGTTCGTGCTGAACACGCCGAACGCGACCTTCGTGCCTATTCTGACGATGGGTTTTGCATCGATCTATTCCGCCGAATATGCCGATCAATTGCTCAAGGCCGGCAAGGAAACTGACCTCAACGCAAAGCCCATCGGAACGGGTCCGTTCGTGTTGAGGAGCTACACCAAAGACGCCGTGATCCGCTACGACGTGAATCCGACTTTCTGGGGCGCGAAGCCCAAGGTTGATCGGTTGATCTACGCCATCACGCCGGACGCCTCCGTGCGCGCGCAGAAAATCAAGGCGGGTGAATGTCAGATCGCGTTGTCGCCGAAGCCGCAGGATGTGATCGATGCAAAGAAAGGCGGATCCATCAAAGTGGTCGAGACGCCGGCCTTCATGACGGCGTTCGTAGCACTGAACACGCAGAAAAAGCCGCTCGATAACCCCAAGGTGCGGCAAGCGCTGAACGAAGCATTCGATCGCACGACGTACCTGAAAACGGTCTTCGAAAACACGGCGACGGCCGCTGTCAATCCGTTCCCGCCCAACACGTGGAGCTATGACAAGCAGGTCACGCCCTACGCGTATTCGGTCGATCGCGCGAAAAAACTCCTCGCCGATGCAGGCTATCCCAAGGGCTTCGATACCACCATCTGGGTACGTCCGAACGGCAGCGTGCTGAACCCGAACCCGAAGGCCGGCGCGGAATTGCTGCAGGCGGATCTGGCGAAGATCGGCGTGAAGGCGCAGGTCAAGGTGATCGAATGGGGCGAACTGATCAAGGAAGCCAAGCAAGGCCAGCACGACATTTTGTTCATGGGCTGGGCCGGCGACAACGGCGATCCGGACAACTATCTGTCGCCGCTCTTCAGTTGCGCTGCGGTGCGTTCGGGCATCAACTTCGCGCGTTTTTGCGACCCGACGCTGGATCGTTTGATCGATGAAGGCAAGGCATCGGCGGATATTGGCAAGCGGACGAAGGCTTACACGGAAGCGCAGCAAATCATCCACGATCAGGCGTTGTGGATTCCGCTCGGGTATCCGACCGCGTCCGCGCTTACGCAGGGCAATGTGAGCGGGTATCGCGTGAGTCCGTTTGGACGGCAGAACTTCGCGAACGTGTCCGTGCAGTAATTGCTGTTCTCATGAAAAGCCGGGCGCCTTGGAAAAAGCGCCCGGCTTTTTTATGCCGGCGCGAAGCGGATCACGCCATCCTCTTCCTGCGTACGGCGCACCAGGCTGCCCTCCAGCCAGAGCAAATGCAAATGCGCCAATGCCTCGCCCAGCGCGAAGGTCATCTGGTGGACATCGAGGGGACGCTTGAACATGATCGGCACGATGTCCGCCGCGCTGTGCGGCTTGATCGCGCAGGCCTCGCGCACTTCCGCCAAACGCGCGGCGTGATGATCGCGAAGCTGCCCGATGCGCGTATGCATGCCGCGAAACGGCTTGCCATGCGAAGGCAGGACCAGGGCATCGGCGGGTAAGGTTTCGTAGCGGCCGAGGGATTCCAGGAACAACGCCACCGGATTGCTTTCAGGTTCGATCGCAAACACCGACACGTTAGTGGAGATGCGCGGCAGCACCATATCGCCGGAAATCAGCACGTTGGTTTCCGCGCAATAAAACGCGCAATGTTCGGGCGAATGGCCGAAGCCCGTGATCACTTCCCAGTCGCGGCCGCCGATTTTGACCTTGTCGCCATCGCGCAAACGGCGGAAATGCGGGGGTATCGATGGAACCAGTTTCGGGTAATACGTATCGCGCTTGCGCAACGCTTCAAGCGATGCAGTGTCCGTCATGCCATGCCGCGCGAAGTGTTGCGCGGCGCGCTCGCCGCCGGCGTCCGAGCCGTCGCCGCTCGACATCACGCGGCCCATCGCGTATTCGCCATGCGACATCCAGAGCCTGAGCGGACCCCAGCGTTTTTGCTCGCCGCCGTTGCAGATCCAGTCGGCGAGACCCAGGTGATCCGGGTGGCAATGCGTGACGATCACGCGCAACACCGGCAGACCGTCGAGCAAGGAATCGAAGACACTTTCCCAATTGGCGCGGATGGTTTCGTCTGAAATCCCGCAATCGATGATGGTCCAGCCCTTGATGCCATCGATTTCATCGTGCATGACCCAGACGTTGATGTGATCGAGCGCGAACGGCAGCGGCATGCGCACCCAGAACACGCCGGGCGAGACTTCCATGGCGTGACCGGGTTCGGGAAGCCGGTCGGCGAAAACGTAATCCAGTTGTTGTTCGAGCGGATTCATGCGGGTGGGTCTCCGGGTTGTCGATTCTTGCAATGCCGCCAAGTTGACGCTAACGTTAACCTGCATTTTACAGCGGATGTAAAAAGCCGTTCAGCGCTCCCTTACGTACATATGACAGATACGCGTTACACCATCACTGAACTGGCTCGCGAATTCGACATCACGCCGCGCGCGATCCGCTTCTACGAGAATCAGGGTTTGCTTGCGCCGGCGCGTGAAGGCACGAACGGCGTGCGGCGCGTTTATTCGGCGCGCGACCGCACGCGTTTGAGGCTGACGCTGCGGGGAAAGCGACTGGGGTTCACGCTCTCGGAGATCAGCCGGCTGCTCGATCTCTACGATTCACCCACGGGTACGGTTGCGCAGTTGCACGCGTTCCTAGACACCATCGCTGAACATCGCGCGGTGCTGGAGCGACAACTGGAGGACCTGAACGCGACGCTCGCGGAGCTTGCCGCGTATGAAAAGCAAGGCCGTGCGCTGCTTTCGGCGAACGCTGAAAAGCGCGTGCGGAAGGTTGCTTCAGCGGCTCTGGCGGTGCAGAAAACCGCGAAGGCCCTTTGACGCGGCGGCCGGGAACAGCCATGGCGATACAATATCGCCCGGTTTTAAAGCACAAACGCGACACCACACGAAGTGCAGGGTCGATATGAATCACTTTCCCAAATTGCTGTCGTCGCAGATTGGCTTCGATGTCGCGCAAACGCTGCTCGAAGGGTTCGATCGTCACTATCGCGTTTTTCGCGATGCCGCGATCGCGGCGAGGCATATGTTCGAGGAAGGCGACTGGCACGCGCTGCAACGTCTGGCGCGGGAACGCATCACGTCATATGACGATCGCGTGGAAGAATGCGTGATGCGTCTGCAGGACGAATACGACGCCGAAAACATAGACAATGAAGTCTGGCAGCAGATCAAGCTGCATTACATCGGATTGTTGACGGCGCACCAGCAGCCCGAATGCGCGGAGACGTTCTTCAATTCCGTGTGCTGCAAGATCCTGCACAGGTCGTACTTCAAGAACGACTTCATTTTCGTACGGCCGGCCATATCGACGGAATACATAGAAAACGATGAACCCGCGGCCAAGCCGACGTATCGCGCGTATTACCCAAGCAAGGACGGACTTGCCGCGACGCTCGAGCGCATTGTCACGAACTTCCAGCTCGAACCTGCTTTCGAAGACCTCGAACGCGATATCCAATGCGTGATGCAGGCCATTCGCGACGCCTTCGGCGAGTTCAAGGCCGCGCCGAATTTTCAGATTCACGTATTGTCGTCATTGTTTTTTCGCAACAAGGCGGCGTACATAGTTGGGCGCATCATCAACGGCGATCTGACCGTACCGTTCGCCATGCCCGTGCGTCACGCACAGCCGGGTCTGCTCGCGCTCGATACCGTCTTGCTGCAACGCGAACAACTGCTGATCATCTTCAGCTTCTCGCATTCGTACTTTCTCGTCGATATGGAAGTGCCGTCGGCGTACGTGCGGTTTCTGCGGACCATCATGCCGGGCAAGCCGAAGGCGGAGATCTATACGTCGGTTGGATTGCAGAAGCAGGGCAAGAATCTGTTTTATCGTGACTTGCTGCATCATCTCTCGCATTCCAGCGATAAATTCGCCATCGCGCCCGGCATCAAGGGCATGGTCATGCTCGTGTTCACGCTGCCGTCGTTCCCGTACGTGTTCAAGCTGATCAAGGATAATTTTCCGCCGCCGAAGGAAACCACGCGCGAAAAGGTCGAGGATAGATACCGGTTGGTGAAGCGGCACGATCGCCTCGGACGCATGGCCGATACGCTCGAATATTCGAGCGTCGCGTTGCCGCTGTCGCGTCTCGACGATGCATTACTCAAGGAGCTCAAGAAAGAAGTCCCGTCGATGATCGAATACGAAGGCGACAAGCTGGTGATCCGTCATTTGTATATCGAACGCCGCATGACGCCGCTCAACCTGTATTTGCAGAACGGCTCGCCGCATGAGATCGAGCACGGCATCAGGGAATACGGCGACGCCATCAAGCAATTGATGCAGGCGAACATCTTCCCCGGCGACATGTTGTACAAAAATTTTGGCGTGACGCGCCATGGTCGCGTCGTGTTCTACGATTACGATGAAATCGAATACCTGACCGACTGCAACGTGCGCCACGTGCCGCAAGCGCGCACGGAAGAAGACGAGATGTCGGGCGAGCCGTGGTACACCGTCGGCCCGCACGACATCTTTCCGGAAACGTACGGCACGTTCCTGCTCGGCGATCCACGCGTGCGCGATGTCTTCATGAAACACCACGCCGATTTCTTCGATCCGGCGCTGTGGCAAAAGCACAAGGAACAGATTCTCAACGGCGAACTTGCCGATTTTTTTCCCTACGAACGCAGCATCCGTTTCAGCGTTCGATACCCCGAGCGTTTTCTCGACGGCGCACCGGCTGCACGCGCCGCCGCATGAAACCCGCGTGACCCACTAGCAATCAATGCCATGTCCAACATCGACAACCCAGCAAGTCCCGACACCAACCCGCTTTCGCACCTGTTCAACAACAACCTGCAATGGGTCGAGCGCAAGCTTTCCGAAGATGCCGAGTATTTCTCCCGCCTGGCTCACCAGCAAGCACCGGAATATTTGTGGATCGGCTGTTCCGATTCGCGCGTGCCGGCGAACCAGATCATCGGCTTGCCGCCGGGTGAGGTGTTCGTGCACAGGAACATCGCGAACGTGGTGGTGCACTCGGATCTGAATTGTTTGTCGGTGATCCAGTTTGCGGTCGATCTGCTGAAGGTGAAGCACATCATGGTCGTCGGCCACTATGGATGTTCCGGCGTGGGCGCGGCGCTGGTTGGAACGCGCGTCGGTCTGGCCGATAACTGGCTGCGTCACGTGGAAGATGTGCGCGACAAACACGCAGCGCTGCTCGAAGAATGGCCGATGGGCGTCGCGCGCAATCGCCGGCTGGTGGAACTGAATACGATTGAACAGACGGTGAATGTCTGCCACACGACCATCCTGCGCGACGCCTGGGCGCGTGGTCAGGAAATCACCGTGCACGGCTGGACCTACGGCGTTCACGACGGCCGCGTGCGCAACATGGGCATGATGATCAGCGGGCCGGAAGAGGTTGAACCGACTTATCAGAAATGCATCGCGGCGCTCGCGCGCGGTGGCGCGCATTCAGCCGAGAACGATGTGCTTGCAGGCGACGCTGCCCGTCTCGGCGATGTCCCGGCTATTGTGAAAGGTGTGATCAAGGAGCTAAAGCATGAATGATTTCGTAGCTGATCCTGTGGTGATCGTCTCGGCTGCACGCACGCCGATGGCCGCTTTCCAGGGCGATTTCGCGAGCGTCACGGCGCCGCAACTCGGCTCGGTCGCGATCCGTGCGGCGGTTGAACGGGCCGGGCTCAAACCCGAACAAATCGAAGAAGCCGTGATGGGTTGCGTGCTGCCCGCAGGTCTCGGACAAGCGCCCGCGCGCCAGGCCGCGCTCGGCGCGGGTTTGCCGTTATCGACCGGAAGCACGACCGTCAACAAGATGTGCGGCTCGGGCATGCGCGCCGCCATGTTCGCGCACGACATGCTGCTCGCCGGGTCCGCCGATGTGATCGTCGCGGGCGGCATGGAAAGCATGACCAACGCGCCCTACCTGTTGCCGAAAGCGCGCGGCGGCATGCGCATGGGTCACGGTCAGGTGCTCGATCACATGTTTCTCGACGGCCTTGAAGACGCGTACGAAAAAGGCCGCCTGATGGGCACGTTCGCCGAGCAATGCGCGGGTTCGTACAAGTTCACGCGCGAAGCGCAGGATGCGTTTGCCATCGAATCGCTGAAGCGCGCCAAGCGTGCGAACGAAGACGGTTCGTTCGGCTGGGAGATCGCGCCGGTGACGGTGTCGGGGCGCAAGGGCGATACGGTGATCGATCACGATGAACAGCCGGCAAAGGCGAACATCGAAAAGATTTCGACGCTCAAGCCCGCCTTCGCCAAGGACGGCACGGTGACGGCGGCGAATGCATCGTCCATTTCCGATGGCGCCGCCGCGCTCGTGATGATGCGCGAATCCACGGCCAAACGGCTCGGTCTCACGCCGCTCGCGCGCGTGGTCGGCCACAGCACGTTCGCGCAAGAACCGGCGTTGTTCACCACGGCGCCCGTCGGCGCAATCCGCAAGCTGTTCGAGAAGAACGGCTGGCGCGCGAATGATGTCGACCTGTACGAGATCAACGAGGCGTTTGCCGTCGTCGCCATGGCCGCCATGCGCGAACACGATCTTCCCCACGACAAGGTCAACGTCCACGGCGGCGCGTGCGCGCTGGGACATCCTATTGGCGCATCGGGCGCGCGGATTCTCGTCACGCTGATCGGCGCATTGCGTCAGCGCGGCCTGAAGCGCGGCGTGGCGAGCTTGTGCATCGGCGGCGGCGAAGCGACCGCGATGGGCATTGAACTCATCTGAAGGTGACGGCATGAAAACGGTATTGATCGTGGGTGCATCGCGCGGACTCGGGCATGAGTTCGCGCGCGAATATTGTCGCGATGGCTGGCGGGTGCTCGCCACGGCGCGCGACGCGGCATCCATCAGCGCACTCGAAGCGATGGGCGCCAAGACCTTCTCGCTCGATACAACTAAACCCGACCAGATTGCCGCGCTCGGCTTGCAACTCGATGGCGAAAAGCTGGACGCGGCGATCATCGTGTCGGGCGTTTATGGGCCGAGAACGGAGGACGTCGAAACCATCCTCGCCGAAGATTTCGATGAAGTCATGCACACGAACGTCCGTGGTCCCATGCAACTGCTGCCGATTATTCTGCCGCTAACCGACGCCGCCCACGGCGTGCTCGCGGTCGTGTCGAGCAAGATGGGCAGCATCGCGGAAATGAATGCGACGACGGGCTGGTTGTATCGGGCGAGCAAGGCCGCGTTGAACGCAGCGCTCAAGGCAGCGTCGCTGCAAGCGCGCGGCGCGACCTGCGTTTCGTTGCATCCGGGCTGGGTTCGGACCGACATGGGCGGATCGTCGGCCGCGATCGATCCCGCGCATAGCGTGACCGGCATGCGCGCAGTGATCGCCGCAGCCGCGGCGGATCACACGAAGTTCAACGGCAGTTTCATCCAGTACGACGGCACGCCGATCAAGTGGTGATCTTGCGTCCCGGCGCAGGCGTTTCGACTGAACAAGAGGACATGAAGTGACGTATCAAGTGCATGGCGTGGCGTCATCGGGAAATTGCTACAAGGTCCGGCTCGCGCTCGAACAACTCAACTTGCCGTATGTCTGGCACGAAGTGGACATGATGAACGGCGCCACGCGCACGGATTTGTTTCGTCGGATGAACCCGAACGGCAAGGTGCCGGTGCTTCAGATCGACGAGAACACGTGCCTGTTCGAATCCGATGCCATTCTGTATTACCTGGCCGAAGGCACAGCGCTCTTGCCCACGGATCGGCTCGCAAGGGCGCGCGTTTTGCAGTGGATGTTCTTCGAGCAATACAGCCACGAGCCGAACGGCGCGGTCGCGCGCTTCATCCTGCAGTTCGCGAAAAAGCCGGACGATCCACGCTTGCCCGAGAAAACCGCCGGTTCGTATCGGGCGCTCGACGTGATGGAAACGCATCTCGCCTCGCGTACGTATTTCGTCGATGAGCAATACAGCATCGCGGACATTGCGCTCTACGCGTACACCCATGTCGCCGATGAAGCCAATCTCGATCTCGGCCAATATCCCGCAGTCCGCGCGTGGCTGGCGCGCGTGAAGGCGCAGCCGGGTCACATCGAGATGCCGGGTGTCGACGCATGACAACGCCCGTCGAATGTCCTTGCGGTGGCGCGTCGCCGGAAGCAAACCTTAAGCGTCCGCCTAAGTACGCGCAATGTTGCGGACGCTTCATAGAGGTCGGCGAAGCACCGGCTACCGCAATGGAACTGATGCGTTCGCGCTACACCGCGTATGTGATCGGCAACACCGCGTATTTGTGCGCGACGTGGAGCGAAGCCACTTGTCCGCGCGACCTTGACGCATCGGCCGATCCCGCCACGCGCTGGCTTGGCTTGCAGATCAAACGCCACGTATCAATCGATGCAACCCACGCCGAAGTCGAGTTCGTGGCCCGCTACAAGGTCGCCGGACGTGCGCATCGTTTGCATGAAACCAGCCGTTTCGAACGCGATAACGCCGGTCACTGGCGCTATATAGACGGCGATGTCCGCGAATAAATATGCACGGCAAATATTTCCTTAACGAGTGCTTTCGTTAAAAAAATTGTGCAGTGCACGGGTACTTTCTAATTGCGCCAAATGATTTTGTCCGGGTACTCTGTCTTTTAGCCAGCCGTTGGCGAATCGGTAGCAAGCTATTGTTTCATAAGCTAATTACCGGTCCACGGACTGACGTTGCATATTGAAGCCCATTGTCATGTCTATTCGGGACATGACTTCACGGACCGCCAGGCGATACTGTGTAAACAGTACAAACGCGCGGAACTGATGGATCGTGACAATAAGCCGGCCCGCGTCTAGCTAACCAGCAGCGGGGTCGAAAGCAGGCGGAGTTTCGGGGATGGCGTTCAGGCAAGTGATGTCGGGTTGTTTCGCTGTATGCGCGGTGGCGGCAACGTTGGTGGCCATGTCCACTCGCGCGTCCGCAGAGCCATTTCCCGGTGCGCAGCAATATGCATCGCTCGATGCACCCGCGTTCGGCACGGTGAAGCCGGCGTTCGATCCTTCGCTGCCGTTAGTCGACCCCAGCCTCAACGAGTCGGTCATCGAAATTCCGTCGGGCGATGTCACGCTCCAAACCACCATCTTCAAACCCAACGGCACGGGCCCGTTCCCGATGGTCGTTTTCAATCACGGCAAACTTCCTGGCAATGCACATGACCAACCGCGTGCGCGTCCTCTGGCGCTGGCACGCGAGTTCGTGCGTCATGGCTACGTGGTCGTTGTGCCGAATCGCCGCGGCTTTGCCGAATCCGGCGGCGAGTACACCGGCAACGGCTGCAATGTCGAAGCCAACGGCTTCACGCAGGCCAATGACGTTGCGGCGACCGTGGCTTATATGGACAAGCAACCGTTTGTCGACAGCAAGCATGTGGTTGTTGCGGGCGCGTCGCATGGCGGTCTGGTCACGATGGCCTACGGCGCGCGCGATGCACGCTCGGACGCGGGCGTTCGTGGCCTGATCAATTTCTCCGGCGGTCTTCGCCAGGATGAATGCCCGAACTGGCAGAAGAATTTGACGAGCGCGTTCGGCGAATATGGCGAGCACGTGAAGTTGCCGTCGCTGTGGATGTACGGCAGCAATGATTCGGTGTGGCAGGGTTCGCTTCCCGATGACATGTTCGCGTCGTACACCGCGCACGGCGCGCGCGCCGACATGGTGGATTTCGGCGCGTACAAAAACGATGCGCATCGGCTGGTTGGAGATCGCGATGGCGTGCCGATCTGGTGGCCGCGCGTGAAGGCGTTCTTGGCGGATATCGGCATGCCGGCGGATTTGCAGTATCAGGTTTCGTATCCGCAGGCGCCTTCGCCGACGGGTTATGCGAATGTGGATGCGGTGGCGGCAGTTCCTTTCCTCGATGAGCACGGCCGCGAGGGTTACGAGAATTTCCTGCATCAGTATTCGAGCCGTGCGTTTGCGGTGTCGGATTCGGGCGCGTGGTCGTGGGCGGAGGGCGGTGACGATCCGATGGCCGTCGCGCTGGATGGTTGCCAGAAGCAGAGCACGGAGCCGTGCAGGCTTTATGCGGTTAATAATGCCGTGGTGTGGGATGAGCGCAGTGCGGCGCAGACGCAGACGGCTTCGCGGTAGGGGTTTGCCTTTGTTCAGCTAAAGGCTGGGAGCTGGGGTTTGGAGTGGTGGTTGGGGGGTGGTGCCGGGTTGCTGCTTTTTAGGTTTTCGCGCGTTCCGTCTTAGCTGATTTCTTTAGCACTGTTAGCCACTGTGCGTGGCGGCACTGTAGTGGTCAAGTAATCATG
>NZ_JAAVUV010000012.1 GCF_018449635.1 Caballeronia sp. dw_276
GGTGCTAAAGAGAACAGCCAAGACGGAACGCGCGAAGACCTAGAAAGCAGCAACCCAGCATCACCCCCACCCCCCGACCGCCCCAGCGCCAGCACCCACTTTTGCTGCATAGCGCCTTGACTTTCATCGAATCGAATACGATCATTCGCTCACACAACGAGCAAATGATCGTGGCGATGCAAAACCGGCGGTAGCCATCCGCCCAACCCCGCCGCGGCATGAGACACAGCACAGCACCGCGCCCGCCACCACCCGCGGTGCATCCAGATCAGAGGAAGACACCATGACGTCCGGAAACCAAACAACCGCCGATGTGATCCTGCACATCGGCGCGGGTTCTTTTCATCGCGCGCATCAGGCGTGGTACCTGCACAAACTGATCGAATCCGGCGATACCCAATGGTCACTGACCGTCGGCAATATTCGCGGCGACATGAACGCGGTGCTCGAAGCGCTTGCCGCGCAAAACGGCGCCTACACACTCGAAACCGTCACGCCGCAGGGCGAACGCAAATACGAAACCATCCGTTCGATCAAAAAGGTCGTGCCGTGGGCCGCAGACCTGAACGCGCTGGTCGCTGCGGGCGCGGCGCCGGAGTGTAAGATCGTATCGTTCACGGTGACCGAAGGCGGTTATTACCTCGATGAACACCACAAACTCGATACCGCCAATCCCGATCTCGCCGCCGACCTGAAAGGCGCGCGCACGACCATCTACGGCGCGCTCGCCGCGATCCTCGATGCCCGCATGAAGCAGAACGCGGGCAAAGTGACGCTGCAAAACTGCGACAACCTGCGCAGCAACGGCGACCGGTTCAAGGCCGGCATGCTCGAATTCCTGCAGCTGCGCGGCGAAACCGCGCTGCGCGACTGGATGATCGCGAATACGTCGTGCCCCAACGCAATGGTCGATCGCATCACGCCACGTCCCACGCCCGACGTCCGCGAACGCGTGCTGGCCGCCACCGGTTTCGACGACAAAGCTCCGGTCATGGGCGAAGCGTTCATCCAATGGGTGATCGAGGACGAATTCATCGCCGGACGCCCCGCTTGGGAAAAGGTCGGCGCCGAATTGGTTGAATCGGTTCATCCCTACGAGGAAGCCAAAATCCGCATCCTGAATGCCACGCATAGCTGCATCGCGTGGGCGGGGACGCTGGTCGGTTACCAATACATTCACGAAGGGACGCAAGACAAGGAAATCCGCGCTCTCGCCGATGACTACGTCACGCAAGACGTGATTCCGTGCCTCACGCCGAGCCCCATCGATTTGGCGAAATACCGCGATGTCGTGCTCGATCGCTTCGTCAATCCGTATATCCAGGACACGAACCAGCGCGTCGCCGCCGATGGCTTCTCAAAGATCCCGGGGTTTATCGCGCCGACGTTGCGTGAATGCTTCGCACGCAAGGCCGATCCCGACGCGACCGCCATGCTGCCCGCACTGTTCTTCCGTTTCCTCGAACGCTGGCACGAAGGCAAGTTGCCGTACGCGTATCAGGACGGCGTGATGGACGCAGCGACCGCGCACGCGTTCTTCGAAGCGGCCGATCCGGTGAAGGCTTTCGTCGCGGATAAATTGCTTTGGGGCAGCCTCGCGCAAAGCGCCGATCTCGAGCGAGTGCTGCGCGCCGCGCTTGGCCGTGTCGATGCATGGCTCGCGAAGCGCGCCTGAGCCGGCCGCGGCTAGCCCCTCCCATTCCACAACCGTCGTCCGGTGTTATGCCAATGGCGTAACACCGGCAGCGGCGCTACATTAGCGCCTCCGGTTTTCTCCGCTTCAAGCCTTCATCAAGGGTTCGTCCATGTATTTAGGCATCGATCTCGGCACCTCCGAAGTAAAAGTCCTGCTGCTCGCCGGCGACGGCAGCGTCATCGGCACAGCGGGTACGCCGTTCACCGTATCGCGTCCGAAACCGCGCTGGTCGGAACAAAATCCACTCGACTGGTGGGACGGCACGCGCGCCGCCCTCTTCGCCTTGCGCGATAAATTCCCGGAAGAATTCGCGCAGATTCGCGGTATCGGATTGTCGGGACAGATGCACGGCGCCGTGCTGCTCGATTCCGAAGATCGCGTGCTGCGTCCGGCGATTCTGTGGAACGACATGCGCAGCGACAAGGAATGCGACGAGCTGACGCAAACCGCGACGGAGTTGCATCGCATCGCCGGTAACCTCGCGATGCCCGGTTTCACCGCGCCCAAACTGCTTTGGGTGAAGCACAACGAGCCGGATATTTTCAACCGGACGGCATGCGTGCTGTTGCCGAAGGATTATCTGCGCCTGCATCTGACGGGCACGAAAGTGTCCGATCCATCCGATGCAGCGGGTACGTTATGGCTCGATGTCGCCCGCCGTGACTGGTCCGACGAACTGCTCGCCGCGTGCAGCATGACGCGCGCGCAAATGCCGGCGCTCGCCGAAGGCAGCGAACCGTCCGGCACGTTGTTGCCGGAACTCGCACGCGAACTCGGTTTGCGCGATGGCGTGATCGTCGCGGCCGGTGGTGGCGACAACGCGGCGAGCGCGGTGGGTATCGGTGCAACGGAACCGGGCGATGGATTCCTGTCGCTCGGGACATCGGGCGTGTTGTGCGTGGTGGGCGATCGCTTCCGGCCGAATCCGGCATCGGCGGTCCACGCGTTTTGCCACGCGATTCCCGACAGATGGCATCAGATGAGCGTGGTGTTATCGGCGGCGAGTTGTTTGCGCTGGGTCTGCAAACTGACCTCCACCGACGAACCCACCCTGCTCGCCGAAATCGAAGCACTCGATCCCGCCGCGCTTGAAATCGCGCCGCTGTTCCTGCCGTATCTCAGCGGTGAACGCACGCCGCACAACGACCCGTACGCACAAGGCGTGTTCTTCGGCATGACGCACGCCACCGATCGCGCGTTGCTCGGTTATGCGGTGCTCGAAGGCGTGACGCTGGCGCTGACCGATGGCCTCGATGCATTGCAGGCGGCCGGCACGGAAGTGCACGCGTTGTCATTGTTGGGCGGCGGTGCGCGCAGCAAATACTGGGGCCAGTTATTGGCCGATGCCCTCAACACCCGCACACGCACGCACGGCGGCGGCGAGACCGGCGCGGCATTGGGCGCTGCACGTCTCGGCTGGCTTGCAGCAGGCGGCGATCCCGCTGTCGTTCTGGCGAAACCGCCGGTGAAGGACGAATTCATTCCAAACGCGGAACGTCACGCGATCCTGCGGCAACGGCTGAAGGGTTTCCGCGAGTTGTACCAGCACGTGAAGCCCTTGTTCGATCCGGCGCGTCCGCGGCTCGCCTGAAAATTCGGCGCGGAAGGTTTTCAACAAAACCCTCCGCACCGAGCGTGCACAATATCGATAAATCCGCGCGCCCTCCCCGGCGCGCGATCTACATTTGCATTCGATATAAACGACCTGACATCGAGCTCCCGTGCCCAAGTCCAACGAAAAACTCGATCTCGCCACCCGCGCCGCGTGGCTCTATTACGTCGCGGGAAACACCCAGAACGAAATCGCAGAGAAGCTGCAGATCTCGCGTCCCGTCGCGCAACGGCTTGTCGCTTTCGCCGTGGAAAAGAACCTGATTCGCGTGCGCGTGGATCATCGCGTGGCGGATTGTCTGTCGCTGGCGGCGCAGTTATCGAAGCGATACGGCTTGTCGATGTGCGAAGTCGTGCCCATCGACGGCGACTCGCCCGAGCAAGTGGATCGCAAGCTGGCGGTCGCGGGCGCGCAAGTCATGGAGCGTTATCTCACCGATGAAAAACCGCTGGTCATCTCGATCAGCAGCGGCCGCACGCTCAAGGCCGTAGTCGCGCAAATCGGGCAACTGGAGCGCCCGCAACACAGATTGGTCTCGATGGTCGGGGCAATCGCCCAGGACGGCTCCTCGAACCGATACGACGTCGCGCAGCATCTATCAGAAAAGACCGGCGGCAAGCACTTCATGCTGCCCGCGCCGTTGATGGCCGACAGCCGTGACGAGCGCGCGCAATGGGTAAATCACCGCTTGTACAGGATCGTTGATGCGTTGTCCGAGAATGCCGATGTGGCGTTTGTGGGGATCGGCAACATGGGGATCAACTGCCCGTTGCACGAGGACGGGTTCATCACGACAGCGGAAGTCGAAGAGATGATGGAAGGCGGCGCCGTGGCCGAACTGCTCGGTTTGCCTATCGATGCAGAAGGCGTCCGGGTTAAATCGACAACCGGCGAGCGCGTAACGAGCTTGCGGCTCGACGCGCCGCCGATGCGTCCGACCATCGGCTTTGCCGGTGGAGTGAGAAAACGCGCTGCGGTGATTGCGGCGTTGAAAGGGAAATGGCTGTCGGGGTTGGTGACGGATGAGTTGTGCGCGCAGGCTGCTTTAGAAGCCTGATTTACGCGCCGTGAACGAACAAACGCCCGGGCATGCCGGGCGTTCGTTTATGCGCGCTCAGACAATCAAGCCGCCGACAACACCTCGACGATCTTCCGTTGATACGCGATCCCTTCGGCATTGAACAGGTGGCAATGCTCGGGCATTGCACCGAGCTTCAGCACCTCGCCGCGCGAATGGCGTTCGAGCGGCGGAATCCGGGCGATGATCCCCTCCGGCGCCACCGATGACTCTGCGTACAAATACGCGGCATCGCCGAGCGATTCGACGGCCATCGTCTTCGCCGATACCCCATGCTCAACGGTCGCCGCCGTCCCCGCATGGAGATGCTCCGCACGAATCCCGACCGTCACCGAATCGCCGACCTTGACGTTGCCCGGCTCAACTGCGGCGCGTTGCGTCTCGCCCGTTTCATACTTCACCAGCACGCCATCGCTGAGAACTTGCGTGACTTCGCCATTGAAGAAATTCATCTTCGGCGAGCCGATAAAACCCGCCACGAACTTGTTCTGCGGCGCGTGATAAAGCTGGTTCGGCGTGCCGACCTGCTCAACATTCCCCGCCGACAACACCACGATCTTGTCCGCGAGCGTCATGGCTTCGACCTGATCGTGCGTCACGTAGATCATCGTGGTCTTCAGCTCGTCGTGCAGGCGCGCGAACTCGAGGCGCATCTTCACGCGCAACGCGGCGTCGAGGTTGGAAAGCGGTTCATCGAAGAGGAACACTTTCGGCTTGCGCGTGATCGCCCGGCCGATAGCAACACGCTGACGCTGACCGCCGGACAATTGCTTGGGCTTTCTATCGAGCAAATGATCGATGTGCAAAATCTTCGCGGCCTGCTTCACGGCTGCATCGATTTCCGGCTTCTTCGTGCCCGCGAGCTTCAGACCAAATGCCATGTTGTCGTACAGCGTCATGTGCGGGTACAGCGCGTACGACTGGAACACCATCGCAATGCCGCGCTTGGCGGGTGGCACATCGTTCACGCGCACGCCGTCGATGGTCAGGTCGCCGCCGCTGATGTCTTCCAGGCCGGCGATCATCCGCATCAGGGTGGACTTGCCGCAACCGCTCGGCCCCACGAACACGACGAACTCACCGTCGGCGATATCGAGGTTCACGCTGCGAATCACTTCGGTTTCTTCGTAGCGCTTGTTGATGTTGCGCAGATTCAGGCTTGCCATGATGGAGTCTCCGTCTTTAACTTCGCTTTGTTTTCTGCGAGCACGAGGCTCAGGGCAGTTCAAAGCTTGCGTTTTGCAGCCACTGTTCGACAAGCGCGGGGAGCTGCCCCATTTCGTCGAACACGACACTTGCGCCAGCACGTTTCAGCGCATCGATTTGTCCTTCACTTGCATGACCGCCGCCCACAAAACCCAGCACGGTCATGCCCGCCGCCGCGGCCGCCGTCACGCCGGTCACGCTGTCTTCCACCACCACGCAACGCGCCGGCGCGACCCGCAACGTGCGCGCCGCCGAGAGATACACGTCGGGCGCGGGTTTTGGATTTGCCACGGTATCGGCGCAAAAAAGACGTTCGCCGAAATAGCGCACGAGGCCCGTGCGGCTCAGCACCGCTTCTACATACGACGTAAAACTGTTGCTCGCGCAAGCCTTCCTCAACGCGATGCGGCCAAGCGCTGCATCGATACCATCGACCGCCGGCGCTTCCACCGCCGACGCTTCGACGACCGCACGGATTGCATCGATCTGCGCGGCATCGAGCGTTTTTCCGAGCGTTTCAGCCGAGCGCCTCAACACCGTTTCAATGCGCAGCCCGAGCAGCGGCGTGACGATGGGTTCAGCGTCCACGCCGGGCCAGAGCGCCTCGATCTGCTGCACGAGCATGCGGCCCGCAATGGCTTCGCTGTCGATCAGCACGCCATCGCAATCGCAGATCAACAGGTGATCGTCATGGGCAGCGGCTGCACTGGATGCATCCGCTGCGCCGGCTTGGGACAAGTTCAAGTTCACTGGATCGGCCTCTAAAGTGCTACGAGTGCTACTTCACTGCGCCGAAGGTCAGGCCGCGCACGAGTTGTTTCTGCGACAGCCAGCCGACGATCAGGATTGGCGCCACCGCCAGCAACGACGCCGCCGAGAGCTTGGCCCAGAACAAACCTTCAGGACTCGAATACGACGCAATAAAAACAGTCAGCGGCGCTGCGTTCGAGCTCGACAAGTTGATGCTCCAGAAGGCCTCGTTCCATGACAGGATCACGAGCAGCAGGCCCGTTGAAGCCAGTCCCGGCAAGGACATGGGCATGAGCAAGTAGACGATTTCCTGCCACGTCGCCGCGCCATCTATACGCCCTGCTTCCAGAATGTCGCGCGGGATTTCGTTGAAGTACGTGTACGACATCCACACGGCGATCGGCAGATTGATGAGCGTATAAACGATGATCAAACCCCACACCGTGTCGAGCATGCCGGTGTTCTTCCACAGCAAGTAGATCGGCACGAGCACGCCCACCGACGGCATCATCTTCGTCGACAGCATCCACAGCAAAACTTTCTGCGTTTTCTTGGTCGGGAAGAACGCCATTGCATAGGCGCACGGCACGGCAAGCAACAAGCAGATCACCGTGACGCCCACCGAGATCAGGATGGAATTCCACGCGAACGCAAAGTAATTACTGCGCGCGAAGACCTCGCGGAAGCTGTCGAGCGTCGGCGTGAAAAAGAGCGACGACGAATACGCCTGCTGTTCCGTCTTGAATGCCGTGATGGTCATCCAGAAGATCGGGAAAAACAGCAGCAGGGCGAACAGCCACGCAATCACGCCCAGCACGCTGCGCTTCAACGTATCGATAAATGGCGCCGATGTTGTTGCAGTCACGGGATGGCTCATGATTCGTACTCCCCTTTCAGGTTCTTCGAGAGCATCCGCACGAGGAAGAACGCCACGATGTTCGCCAGCACGACCGCCAGAATGCCGCCCGCCGATGCCAGGCCGACGTCGAATTGTTGCAAGCCGAGCGAGTAGATCAGGTACGACAGGTTGGTCGTCGCGGTGCCGGGACCGCCGCCGGTTGTCGTATAGATTTCCGCGAAGATCGACAGCAGGAAAATGGTTTCCATCATCACGACCACGGCAATCGCGCGCTTCAAGTGCGGCAGCGTGATGTAAAAGAACATCGAGAAAGCGCCTGCACCGTCAATCCGCGCCGCTTCCTTCTGCTCTTGATCCAGCGACTGGATCGCCGTGAAGAGAATCAGGAACGCGAACGGCAGCCATTGCCACGCGACAATCATGATCACGGCAAAGAGCGGATACTCGCCGAACCAGTCGATCGGCTGCATGCCCATCGATCGCATTGCTGAAGCGACCAGTCCGTACACCGGATGCAGGATCATGTTCTTCCAGATCAGCGCGCTGACCGTGGGCATGACGAAGAACGGCGCGATCACCAGCAAGCGCGCAATGCCCTGCCCAATGAACTTCCGGTCGAACAACACCGCGAGCAGCACGCCGCCGATCACGGTGATCGCTAGCACGGAGCCGATCAGCACCAGCGTATGAACGATCGATGGCCCAAACGCTGGATCGGTCGCAAGAAACTCGTAGTTATCGATACCCGCAAAACCCTTTACGTCCGGGTTCAGCAAGTTGTATTTCGAGAACGAATACCAGATGGTCATCGCAAGCGGGATGGCCATCCACAGGAACAATACGGCGGTCGATGGCGTGATCAGCCAGCGCACCGACTTCGCGCGTTTCTTGTCGCGCTCGGCCGCGGACTCCGCGTACGTATTCGATATGGGGGGATTAAGTTGACTCATGGTCGTGTCACCTCTCGATGAAGCGCAGGCCGCGCGCGTGGCCCTTCCAACGAAGAGCGGCGCGGCCTGCTGTACTACATTAGGCGCCAGGAGTGTGGGCCTCGACTGCTAGAGCGTGCTTGATTACTTCTGATAGCCGGCTTGCTTCACCGCACGGTCCGCGGCTGCGTTACCCGCTTTCAGCGCTGCGTCCACAGTCGTTTGTCCTGCAACCACGCCGGCAATCGACTGGCCAACTACCGTGCCGAACGACTGGAATTCCGGAATGCCGACGAACTGGACGCCGGTGTACGGGATCTTCTTCATCGAAGAATCATTCGGGTTAGCCGATTCAATTGCGTTCAACACGAAGTCGCCAAACGGCGCGGCCTTCTTGTAGTCGGCATTGGCGTACGTCGACTTGCGCGTGCCCGGAGGAACCGATGCCCAGCCTTCATCCTTCGCGGCCAGCTGGATGTATTCCTTCGATGTCGCCCACGTCGCGAACTTCTTCGCAGCGTCTTGCGACTTCGACGTCTTCGGAATCGCCAGCGACCACGACCACAACCAGTGCGAGCCCTTCGGCGTCACGGCAACCGGCGCTGCGGCAAAACCAATCTTGTCCGCGACTTGCGATTGCGACTTGTTGTAGAGCATGCCGGCTGCAACCGTTGCATCGATCCACATCGCGCACTTGCCCGATGACATCAGTGTCAGGTTTTCATTGAAGCCGTTCGAGCTGGCTCCCGGAGGGCCATCGTTTTTCAGCAGGTCGGAGTAGAACGTGATGGCCTTGTGCCATTCCGGCGTATCGAGTTGCGCCTTCCAGTTCTCGTCGAACCAGCGGCCGCCGTACGTGTTCACGAGCGTCGACACGAACGCCATGTTCTCGCCCCAACCCGCTTTACCGCGCAAGCAGATGCCGTACTGGCCTTTGGCTTTGTCGGTGAGCTTGTCGGCGAATTGCTTGATCTGGTCGTAAGTCGGTTGATCCGGCATCTTCAGGCCAGCGGCTTCGAACAAATCCTTGCGGTAATACGTCATCGAGCTTTCGACGTAGAACGGCAGCGCGTACAACTGGCCGTTATACGAGAGACCGTCGCGCGCGGTCTTCACCACGTCGTCGAGATCGTAGTCAGCCGGGAGATTCGTCATTGGCACGAGCCAGCCGCGCTTGCCCCATTGCGGCGCTTCATACGTGCCGATCGCCATCACGTCGAACTGACCGCTGTTCGTGGTGATGTCGGTGGTGGCGCGCTGACGAAGCACGTTCTCTTCCAGGATGACCCACTTGAGCTGGATATCCGGATTGGCTTTTTCAAACGCCGGCGACAGCTTCTTCAACTCGATCATGTCCGGGTTGTTGAGTGTCGCGATGGTCACGGTCGCGGCCTTCGAAGCAACCGGCACAAGCGCGGCCGCGGCAAATGCGGCGCACGCGAACGAGCGCATCGGCAGGTTTTTAAGAGTGAATGTGGCGCGTTTCATGTTGTTTCGTCTCCTTTATCGTTAGCACGGCGCTCGTGCTGCGGGCTTGCATGACGCGTCGATCATCGGCTGATCGGATTGATACGGGCTACTACATACTTTCTGGTACTCGTGAAACTTGAATTCGTAGCGGGCGGTTTCATGACCGCACCAAGCACTCAGCTCATCCAGTTGCCGCCATCGACATTCAGCGTCTGCGCGGTGATGTAATCCGAATCCGCCGATACCAGGAACAAGGCCGCGCCCGTCAGATCGTTCGGCAGGCCCATGCGTCCAAGCGGTACGGCTTCGCCAACCAGACGCTTCTTTTCGCCGAGCGGACGGTTTTCATACTTCGCGAAAAGCGCATCGACGGTTTCCCACATGGGGGTATCGACCACGCCCGGCGCGATGCTGTTCACGTTGATGCCATGTTGCGCAAGACCCAGCGCCGCCGATTGCGTGTAGCTGATCACGGCGGCCTTGGTTGCGCAATAGTGGGAAACTAGCGCCTCGCCGCGACGGCCGGCTTGCGACGACATATTGACGATCTTGCCGCCACGCCCTTGCTTGACCATTTGCTGCGCGACGAGCTGCATCAGGAAGAACATGCCCTTCACGTTCACCGCAAAGAGGCGATCGAAGATATCCCAGGATTCATCGAGGATCGGGCGCATGTCGAACAGCGCCGCGTTGTTGTACAGGATGTCGATGCCGCCGAATTTATCGACGGTGGACGAGACGATGCGCTCGAGATCTTCACGCTTGGTGACATCGGCTTTGACGGCGAGCACGTTGCCCGCGTAGTCCGAAAAACGTTGCGCCAGTTCGGCTTCGTCTTTCAGATCGACGACGACAACTTTTGCGCCTTCGTCCAGAAATCGTTTGGTGACCGCTTCGCCAATCCCGCTGGCCGCACCCGTCACGATAGCTACCTTGTCCTGCAATTTCACGGTTGTCTCCGGTTCGTCTTTGGCCGCTTTATCCACTTGGACAGTGAGCGAACGCTCTTTGCGTGATCAATTGCTCTCTGCGTGGTCGAATGATCGGCGACGAGTGAGGCGGTGTCAAGGCGCGTTGCCATGTTTCGATGCTGCGACGCGCAAAGCCCCTCAAAACTGCGGGAAAACCCCAACCGGCGCGGCTTTGCACGAAGCGTGCGCACGCCTGGAAGCGTCCAGGCCATCGCTTTGGAACACGTCCGCTGATGCAAAACACAGTGATACGTTATATCATCGCCGACGATTCGACTGACCCGCCTCTCCTCCAATCTTCCAGGAAATGCCATGAGCAAACTTGTCGCCGCCTTATTGACCTGCACCGCCCTTTTGTCCGCGAGCTTTGGCGGCACGGCCATGGCGCAAACAGCGTCCAGCGGTACGGTCGCGGTGGTCGCGGCCGAGAATTTCTATGGCGACGTCGTGCGGCAACTCGGCGGCGATCACGTCGCGGTGACGAGCATCCTGAGCAACCCGGACGAAGATCCGCATCTCTTCGAAGCCAGCCCGAAGACCGCGCGCGCGTTGCAGAACGCGGCGCTTGTCGTGTATAACGGCGCCGACTACGATCCGTGGATGGACAAGCTGCTGGCGGCATCGAAGGGAAAAGGGCGCACGACGATCGTCGCGGCCCAACTGATGGGCAAGAAATCCGGCGATAATCCTCACCTTTGGTACGACCCGGCCACCATGCCCACGGTCGCGAAAGCGGTCAGCGCGTATCTGGTCCAGGCGGACCCGGCGCACAAAGCCGACTACGATGCACGCCTGAGCACCTTTTTGGCATCGGTGAAACCCATCGATACGCGGGTCGCCGCGCTCAAAAGCCAGTTCAAGGGCGTGCCCGTGACGGCGACGGAACCGGTGTTCGGTTATATGTCGGACGCGATTGGCCTCGATATGCGCAATGCCCGCTTCCAGCTTGCCGCCATGAACGATACGGAACCGAGCGCGTCGGATATCGCCGCATTCGAAAAGGATTTGCGCGAGCGTCAGGTGCACGTGCTGATCTATAACAGTCAGGCAACGGAAGCACTGACCAAGCGCATGCTGAAAGTAGCGCACGATTCACACGTGCCGAGCATCAGCGTCACCGAGACGCTGCCCGCCGGCAAGACCTTCCAGACATGGATGACCTCGCAGCTCGACGCGTTGTCGGCTGCGTTGCAGGGAAAGACGAGATGAGTGTTTGGATGTTCGGGGATGCGTCTCGATGAACGCATCGATCAAAGCGGGCGCGCTGGACGTCGAGCACGTCACGCTTGAACTCGGCGGCCGGCCGATCCTGAAGGATGCGAGCTTCAATGTCGCGGCGGGTGAGTTTATCGGCGTGCTGGGGCCCAATGGCGCCGGCAAGACCACGCTCATGCGCGCAATGCTTGGGCTTCTGCCCTTGTCCAAAGGCACGATCCGCGTGAACGGCGTGGCGGTTGTACGCGGCAATGCGTCGATTGGTTATATGCCGCAGATTCGCAGCGGTCTTGCCGGCCGGCGCGTGCGTGGCCGCGATTTTGTCGCGATGGCCGCCGATGGTCATCGCTGGGGTTTGCCGCGCACGAGTGCTGCGGCAAAGGCGGATGTGGATCGGGTGCTCGATCTCGTCGATGGCCGCGCGCTCGCCGCACGGCCTTTGTCGGAGTTGTCGGGCGGCGAACGACAGCGTCTGCTGCTCGCGCAATGCCTGCTGGGCGACCCAAAACTCCTTCTCCTCGATGAACCCCTGATCAGCCTCGACCCGCGTCATCAAACCGGCGTTGTCGATCTCGTGCGGCGCGTGCAACGCGAGCTCGGCATTACCGTCTTGTTTTCGGCGCACGAGCTTAATCCGCTGCTCAACTCCATCGATCGGGTGCTGTACCTCGGCAATGGCCGGGCGGCGCTTGGCACTATCGATGAAGTCATTACAAAGCCGGTGCTCTCGCAGCTTTATGGTTCGCCCATCGACGTGATGCGCGTGAACGGCCGCATCTTTGTCATGGCCGGCGATGTGGAAGTCGACAAGCTCGATCACGCGCACGAAGACGGTCCGGACGGCCATTCGCATTCTCACGACCACGATCATGGACACGATCACGGTCATCACCATTCCGGAACGCATTCCCACGATGTTTGAATACGAATTCATGCGCAACGCCTTCGCGGCGTCGGGGATTGTCGCGGTGCTGGCGGGCATTGTCGGGTACTTTCTGGTGCTGCGCGGGCAGACGTTCGCAGGTCATGCGTTGTCCCACGTTGGCTTTACCGGCGCGACCGGCGCGGTGCTCGTCGGCGTATCGCCGCTCTGGGGCATGATCGGTTTTACGCTCGTTGCGGGCGTCGGCATGGGCGCGCTGGGCGAAAAGCTGACCGGACGAGATGTCGCCATCGGCGTGATCCTGTCTTTATCGCTGGGATTTGGGTTGTTGTTCCTGCACTTCTTTACCGCCTATGCAAGCCAGGCGACCGCGCTGCTTTTCGGCAACGTGCTGGGCGTGAGTCATGAGACTTTAGTTGTGCTGGTTGGGCTCGCCGTGGTCAGTCTCGGCGCGCTGGCCGTGATCATGCGGCCGTTGTTGTTTGCATCGCTACAGCCTGAGCTGGCCGAGGCCAAGGGGGTATCGCTGCGGCTCGTGTCCGTGCTCTTTCTCGCGATCACGGCGCTGGCGGTGGCGGCATCGACGCAAATTGTCGGCGTATTGCTCGTGTTCGCGCTGATGGTCGGACCGGCCGCGGCGGCGCAAAACGTGGCGACGCGCTTGTCGACCGGCGTATTGCTCGCGGCGGTTTTCGCGCTGGGGCAAGCGTGGGTGGGTTTGACGCTGGCGTATTACACCGATTGGCCAACAAGCTTCTGGATCACGATGCTGTCGGCAGGGGTTTATGGGGTGAGTTTGTTCGGGCGGAGATAGGCAGCAGTTTTTGGGAAGCGAGTTGCGCGCTTCCGCCTGAGGCCACCTCACCCGCACAACGTCCGCGCATGAAACGCCACGTGCTCGCCGATAAACGTCGAGATGAAGTAATACCCGTGGTCATATCCTTCATGCCGGCGCAGCGTCACTGCCTGCCCCGCCGCCTTCGCGGCCGCCTCGAAGATCTCCGGATGCAATTGCGTGGCGAGGAAGTTATCGGCGAGACCCTGGTCGATCAAAATCCCTGCATCGAACTTCGCCTTCGCGTGTTTCACCAGTTCGCTCGCGTCGTACTGCTTCCACGCTTCCCGGTCGTCACCCAGATAACCTGAAAACGCCTTCTCGCCCCAAGGGCATTGCGAAGGCGCGGCAATCGGCGCGAACGCCGACACCGACTTGTAAATATCCGGATTTTTCAGCGCCAGAACCAGCGCGCCGTGACCGCCCATCGAATGGCCGAAGATGCCCAGCCGGTCTTCACGCACTGGCAATTCTGCCAGCACCGTCGTGCGCAATTCCTGCGTCACGTACGAATACATCCGGTAGTTTTGCGCCCACGGGTCCTGCGTGGCATCGACGTAAAAACCCGCGCCCACGCCGAAGTCCCATGCCGCACTTTCATTCGGCACGCCGGCGCCGCGCGGACTCGTATCCGGCGCGATCAGCGCAATGCCGTGCTCCGTTGCATAACGCTGCGCGCCGGCCTTGATCGCGAACGTCTCCTCGGTACATGTAAGGCCCGCGAGATAAAACAACGCGGGCACCTTGCCGTGTGCGGATTGCGGCGGCAGGAACACCGAGAAGCGCATCGGCAGGCCGATGGTTTGCGAGTCGTGCTTGTAAGTGCGCTGCACGCCGCCAAAGCAGCGATGTTCTTCCACGAGTTCCAGCATCGTCGTCATCCTCAGTAAAGAACCACCGAGCGGATCGACTCGCCCTTTTTCATCAGATCGAAGCCTTCGTTGATGCGCTCGAGCGGCAACGTGTGCGTGATCAGGTCGTCGATATTGATCTTGCCTTCCATATACCAGTCGACAATCTTCGGCACATCCGTGCGTCCACGCGCGCCGCCGAACGCCGAGCCTTTCCACTCGCGGCCGGTCACGAGCTGGAACGGCCGCGTCGAGATTTCCTCGCCCGCCGCCGCCACGCCGATGATGAACGATTGTCCCCAACCCTTGTGCGTGCATTCGAGCGCCTGGCGCATCACCTTCGTGTTGCCGATACATTCGAACGAATAATCCGCGCCGCCATCGGTCAACTGCACGATGTGATCGACGACGTTGGGCACTTCGTTCGGGTTGATGAAGTGCGTCATGCCGAACTTCTTCGCGAGTTCCACGCGCCCCGGATTCAGATCGACGCCGATGATCTTGTCCGCGCCCACCATCTTCGCGCCCTGGATCACGTTCAAGCCGATACCGCCCAGCCCGAACACGACCACGTTCGCGCCCGCCTCGACTTTTGCCGAATACACGACAGCGCCCACGCCCGTCGTCACGCCGCAACCGATGTAGCAGATCTTGTCGAACGGCGCGTCTTCACGCACCTTCGCCACCGCGATTTCCGGCACGACGATGTAGTTCGAAAACGTCGATGTCCCCATGTAATGGAACAGCGGCTTTCCGTCGATGGAAAAACGCGACGTTGCGTCCGGCATCAGACCACGGCCTTGCGTGGAACGGATGGCCTGGCACAGGTTGGTCTTGCGCGAGAGGCAAAATTTGCACTGGCGGCATTCGGGCGTGTAGAGCGGAATGACGTGATCGCCTTTCCTCAATGTGCCGACGCCCGGACCGACATCGACGACGATTCCCGCGCCTTCATGCCCGAGAATCGCCGGAAAAATGCCTTCCGGGTCCGCGCCCGAGAGCGTGTAGTAATCGGTGTGGCAGATGCCCGTGGCTTTTACTTCAATCAACACTTCGCCGGCGCGCGGCCCTTCAAGATCCACTTCCTCGATGGTCAGCGGCTTTCCGGCTTCCCATGCAATGGCGGCTTTCGTCTTCATGTGTCCAACTCCTTTCGTTGATCGTAGATTCAGGGGTTTTTGAGGTCGCGCTCGATTACGTTCAGTACTTCGTAGCATGCGCCCATTGTGTGATAGTCGACCTTGCCGGCCGGGCTTTTCTCGTCGCTGTATTTGCTGTTGTCGCGCGCGAGAATTCTGTACCACGCGCCCCACTTATGGTCGACAAAGTGTTCCCAGCTATAGGCCCACAAGCGGTCGTAATCGTTCCAGTAGCGGGTCGCGGCGGCGGCGCCGTCACGCGCGGCGCGATCGGCGAGCAACGCGGCTGTTGCCAGCGATTCGGCCTGGACCCAGAAATACTTGTCTTCGTCGTAGAACTTGCCTTCGACGTCGAAGCCATAAACCATGCCGCCGTGCTCGTGGTCCCACGAGAGTTCCATGGCTTTATCGAAGAGTTCGCGGGCGCGCTTCACATGCCAAGCTTCCGGACGATGCCGGTCCAGGATCAGCAGCAGTTTCGCCCATTCCGTCTGATGGCCCGGCTGGAATCCCCACGGGCGGAAGATATTGGTCTTGTCGCCCTTGTTGTATTCCCAGTCCACCGACCAGTCCGGCTTGTAGTGTTCCCATACAAGCCCGCCAGCAAGCGCGGCCTGACGGTTCACCATGTTGTCGGCGAGGAGCGCGGCGCGATCGAGATAACGCACGTCCTTCGATGCCTCGAATGCGGCCAGCATCGCTTCGCAGGCGTGCATGTTGGCGTTCTGCCCGCGATAGTCCGACACCACCCAGTCCGCGCTTGCTTCGTCCTTGTATAAACCGTGCTCGGCGTCCCAGAAGCGCGTTTCCATCAGGTCCCACGTCTCTTCCAGATACGCACGCGCTTCTTCGAAACCGGCTTCGAGCGCCTTCGCGTACGCGAGTACGACAAACGCGAGGCCGTAGCAATGATTCGTGCCGTCGGTGACATCGCGGCCATCGAGCGTCCATGCATAACCGCCCGTTTCCGGATTCCGATGAAACTCGCGCAAATATTCGATGCCATGCCGCACGCCGCCACGATATTCATCGAGGCCGAAATGCTTGTACGCCATTGCATAGGTGAAAACGAAGCGCGTACTCGATACAAGGTGCCGCGTCCTGCGATCGTAGACCGTGCCGTTGTCCTTGTAGAAATGATAGAAACCGCCGGCCGGATCCATGCAATGCGGGTGATAGAACGTCATCGTGCGTAGCGCGTGATCCAGCAGAAACTCGCGCGAGCGGAAATCGGGAAAGGGAGTGTGGGGCTTCGAGGTATCGGGCATTTGTATGAGGTCTTCGTGCTGCTTGTAAGGTCGCGTGCGGCGTTAGTTTAAGCGCAGGTGCAAAGCGCGTTTCAAAAGCGCCAAAAAACATTCGAAAACCCGGTTGCGACGGGTTAACCCCGTGCCCTCTCCCAGTCTTCACAAAACGCACTATGCGTCGCGGCCGATAACCATCATAACCACGCCTCGCATATGAGAACCCGCGTTCGCACGACGTAAATCGTTCAACGCCCGCCAGTCAACGCTTCGCCGCGCCACACGCAATGTTAAGCCACTCGGGCCATATCAGCCCGGCTAAGGGGGCCATACGCCAACGTCGACTTGTTCTTGCTTTTTAAGCCACTTACCTTGGATCGCTCAAACAAGACGCCCGGATTGCACGGCGATCAAATTGATGGAGAGAGACAAGATATGGCATCAAACCAGGTTCACCCGTGCGACGAACGCTTGCCCGCCGCCCAGTTGCTCACATTGGGCATCCAGCATGTACTCGTTATGTACGCAGGCGCCGTCGCCGTGCCGCTGATTCTCGGCGCGGCGCTCAAGCTGCCGAAAGACCAGATCGCGTTCCTGATCAGCGCCGATCTGTTTTCGTGCGGTGTTGCGACGCTGATTCAAACGCTCGGCCTGTGGATCTTCGGCATCCGCTTGCCTGTCATCATGGGCTGCACGTTCGCCGCCGTCGGTCCGATGGTCGCCATCGGCACGAATCCCGGGCTCGGCATTCTGGATATATTCGGCGCGACGATCGCGGCGGGCGTCATCGGGATATTTCTCGCGCCGATGATCGGCAAGTTGCTGCGGTTTTTTCCGCCTGTCGTGGTCGGAACGGTGATCGCGGTCATCGGCTTGTCGCTGATGGGCGTGGGGATCAACTGGGCGGCCGGCGGTGTCGGCAATCCCGAGTATGGGAACCCGGTTTATCTGCTGCTTGCGCTCGTTGTGCTCGTGCTGATCCTGTTGATCAACAAGTTCGGGCGCGGGTTCATCGCGAATATTTCCGTGCTGCTGGGAATCGTGGCGGGCTTTGCGATCGCGATGTCACTCGGACGCGTCGACCTGAACGGCGTGACGAGCGCGCCGTGGGTCGGTATCGTGCTGCCGTTTCACTTCGGCTTGCCGCACTTCGACCCGCTTTCCATTGCAACGATGGTCATCGTCATGTTCGTCACCTTCATTGAATCGACGGGCATGTTCCTCGCTGTCGGCGACATGGTCGAGCGTCCCGTCGATCAGGACGCGCTGGTGCGCGGTCTGAGAGTCGATGGCCTCGGCACGTTGATTGGTGGCCTGTTCAACTCGTTTCCGCATACATCGTTTTCGCAGAACGTCGGGCTGATCGGCGTGACGGGCGTGAAAAGCCGCTTTGTGTGCGCAACCGGCGGCGTGATTCTGGTGGCGCTTGGGCTCTTCCCGAAAATGGCGCAAGTGGTGGCGTCGGTGCCGCCGTTCGTGCTGGGCGGCGCAGGCATCGTGATGTTCGGGATGGTCGCGGCGAACGGGATCAAGGTGCTGTCGAAGGTCGACTTCGTGAAGAACCACCACAACTTGTTTATCGTGGCGGTGAGTATTGGACTTGGACTCGTTCCGGTGGTCGCGCCGAAGTTCTTCTCTCAATTGCCGCACGCGCTCGAACCGATTTTGCACAGCGGGATCTTGCTGGCGTCGGTGTCGGCGGTGCTGCTCAATATTGTGTTCAACGGCGTGAAGAAGGAACGGGATGCTACGTGCGCGATTCGGCGCGCCGGTCATGATTTCGATGGGACGGTGAAGGCGGATCGGTGAAAAGCGTTCAGCTCAGCTCAAAGATCCGCAATGTCAACGTCAACGGCTTGCTCGCCGATTCGCGTTCTGACGATACACGCCAGATCAATGTCATCGAGTCGTTCGCACACCGCATCCCATACATGCGCGGGGACCAGGTAGGCAATCGATTTAACGCCGATTTTCAACGCGATTGGCCCAGCTGCGCGTTCGATCAGGCCCTCAGGATCTAACTGCAATTCATCCAGGGTCACCAGTCGATCAGCATAGAATTTATTCATATAGCTCCGTATCAACGAGTGCGCAGACAAAAAAACCGCAGCCATGGCTGCGGTTTTTTTCCAAACGATCCCACTATCCAAACTATCCCGCCGACCCAACCGCTTTCCCTTCAGCGTCGACCTGTGGTTTCGCCACCGGCATCAAATGCTGCACCGGCACCAGCTTCGCGAAACCCGTCGAAGGCCCGGTCGATACCGAACCCACCGTCGCGCCTGAAGCCGCAGCAGCCGGAGCCGCCGTCGCCGGCGTACCGATATCCCGATAATCCGGGATCAGATCCGACGGACGCGGCTGATCGCCCGCATGCTCGATCCAGCCGCCACCCAGCTGACGATACAAATCCACGAGGTTGGTCGCCCGGTTCAGCCGCGCCGTGATCAGCAGTTGCTGCGCGGTGTACAAATCGTCCTGCGCCGTCAGCACCGAGAGATAGCTGTCCACGCCGTTGCGATAACGCAGGTCCGACAATTCCAGCCTGCGCGACTGCGACTTCGTGAACAATTCGAGCGCGGTGATCTGCTGATCGTAGGTCCCGCGTGCGGCCAGGCCATCTGCCACTTCGCGGAACGCGGTCTGAATCGCCTTCTCGTAATTCGCGATTTCGATGCGCTTCTGGATCTGCGCCACGTCGAGATTGGCGATGTTCGCGCCGCCCTCGAAGATTGGAATCGAAATTTGCGGTGCAAACGACCATGCAGCCGAACCCGGCTTGAACAATCCGCCAAGCGACGGCGACAACGTCCCGAAACTTCCCGTGAGAGAAATCTTCGGGAAAAACGCCGCGCGCGCCGCGCCGATGTTCGCATTCGCCGCCAGCAACGACTGCTCTGCCGATGCAATGTCCGGACGCCGCGTCAGCAGGTCGGACGGCAGGTCAGCAGGGATATCGGCGAGCAGGTTCTGGCTGTCGAGCGGCAAGCCAGGCGGCAGATCGGCGGGCAACGGCTCGCCGACCAGCAGCACCAGCGCGTTCTCGGCCTGCGCCCGCAGACGCATTTGCGACTGCAGGTTGGCCGCGGCCTGTTGCTGAACGCCCTGAGCCTGACGCACGTCAAGCTCGGTACCCACGCCGTTATCGAACTGCAGCTTCGTGATCCGATACGACTCGTCCGCCGTCTTCAGCGTGTTGCGCGTGACGGTGAGCTGGTCGTCGTCGGAAAGCATGGTGAGGTACTGATCGGCGACTTGCGAGACGAGCGAAATTTCCGCCGCCTTGCGCGTCTCGGCCAGCGCGAAATACTGCGCCAAAGCCTGATCCTTCAGGCTTTGAATCCGCCCGAAGAAGTCGATTTCCCACGATGCATTCGCACCAACCGAATACTGATTCGAGATGGTCTGGCCGAAGAACGACAGATCCTTTGGCGTGCGCTGCTTCGTTTGCGAGCCGACTGCATCGAGCGTCGGGAACAAGCTCGCGCGCGTGATCTGGTACTGCGCACGTGCCGAAGCGACGTTGAGCATGGACACACGCAAATCGCGGTTGTTCTTCAACGCGATTTCGACGATCCGCTGCAAGCGGGCATCGGCGAAGAAATCACGCCAGCCGATATCCACCGCCGGTTTCGTTTCGGCGCTGCGGCCGTTCGCGTCGCCCGATGTCGCGCTCGGCTGCTTGTCGTAGACGCCGCCTTGCGGGAACGTCTGATCGACCGGCGCCGCCGGGCGCACGTACTTCGGCGCCATGGTGCAGCCAGCCGCGAAAAACGCGACCGCTGCTGCTATCAAGGAGTGTTTTAGCATCTCAATTTCCTTCCTTGGCCGGAGCAGGCGTACCACCGTGGTCGTGATGCGGCGTGCCCTTGTCATGACTGATCTTGCTGATCACCACAAAGAACATCGGGATCATGAAAATCGCCAGGAAGGTCGCCGTCAACATCCCGCCGATCACGCCCGTACCAATGGCGTGCTGGCTCGCCGAACCCGCGCCGTTACTGATCGCGAGCGGCAACACGCCGAGAATGAACGCCAGCGACGTCATCAGAATCGGGCGCAACCGCAGACGCGCCGCCTCCATGGCCGCTTCAACCGTCGTGCGTCCCTGCGAGCGCAAGTCACGGGCGAATTCCACAATCAGAATTGCGTTCTTCGCTGACAAGCCCACCGTAGTCAACAAGCCGACCTGGAAGAACACGTCGTTTTCCAGTCCGCGCAAGGTAGCCGCGAGCAGTGCGCCCAAAATACCGAGCGGCACGACCATGATCACCGAGAACGGAATCGACCAGCTTTCATACAGCGCCGCGAGACACAAGAACACAACGAGAATCGAGATGCCGTACAGAATCGGCGCCTGCGAACCCGACTGGCGTTCCTGCAGCGACAAGCCCGTCCATTCGTAACCAATACCCGCCGGCAACTTCGCCGCGATTGCTTCGATGGCGGCCATGGCCTGACCCGTCGACTTGCCCGGACCCGCCGCACCCTGGATTTCCACGGCCGAAATACCGTTGTAGCGTTCGAGCTTCGGCGAACCGTAGATCCACTTGCCCGAGCCGAACGCGCCGAACGGCACCATGCCACCCGAACTGTTGCGCACGTACCAGTCGTTCAGGTCTTCGGGGTTCATGCGGAATGGCGCATCGCCCTGGATGTAGACCTTCTTGATCCGGTTATCAACGTCGAGGAAGTTGTTCACATACGACGAACCCCACGCAATCGAGAACATGTTGTCGATGTCCGCCGGCGACACACCCAGCGCGCTCGCCTTCTCACGATCGATGTTCACCTTGAACTGCGGCGTATCGTTCAAGCCGTTCGGACGAACCTGCGCGAGCGTCGGGTCCTTCGCGGCCATGCCGAGCAACATGTTGCGCGCCTGGATCAGCGCGTCGTGCCCGAGACCCGAGCGGTCCTGCAACTCGAAGTCGAAGCCCGAAGCCGTGCCGAGTTCCGGAATCGACGGCGGATTGACCGGAATCACCATCGCGTCCTTGTACGTGGAGAAGTGCCCGAACATCCGGCCAACGAGCGCGCCCACCTTCTGGTCCGCGTGCTGGCGTTGCGCGTAGTCCTTCATTCGCACGAACACGAGACCCGAGTTCTGGCCGCGGCCGGCAAAGCTGAAGCCGTTCACGGTAAAGACGGCGTCGACGATATCCTTCTGGTCCTTCAGCAGCCAGTCGGTGATATCGGCGAGAACCTTGGCCGTGCGTTCCTGCGTCGAGCCTGCCGGCGCTTGAACGATCACGAACATGGTGCCTTGGTCTTCGTCGGGCAGGAACGACTTCGGCAGCCGCACGAACAGGAAACCCACCGCAACGATCACCACCAGATAGATGATGAGCCAACGGCCCGAACGCTTGATCACGTGCTCAACGCCACTGTGATACTTGTCCTGGCTCTTCGTGAACGTACGGTTGAACCAGCCGAAGAAACCCTTCTTCTCGACGTGATGGTCCTTGTCGATAGGCTTCAGGATCGTCGCGCACAACGCCGGCGTCAAAATCAACGCGGTGAGCACGGACAAGATCATGGCCGCAACAATGGTCAGCGAAAACTGACGATAAATCGCGCCCACCGAGCCGCCCGAGAATGCCACCGGCACGAACACCGCCGACAGCACGAGTGCCACGCCGACCAGCGCGCCGGTGATCTGGTCCATGGCCTTCCGAGTCGCCTCCTTCGGCGATAACCCCTCCTCGGCCATGACCCGCTCGACGTTTTCCACCACCACGATTGCATCGTCCACCAGCAAGCCGATGGCGAGCACCAACCCGAACATGGACAGCGTGTTGATCGAGAATCCGACCAGTCCCATGACCGCGAACGTGCCCAGCAACACCACCGGCACGGCGATCGTCGGGATCAGCGTGGCGCGCAGGTTCTGCAGGAACAGGTACATGACCAGGAACACGAGCACGATACCTTCGATCAGCGTCTTGACCACTTCTTCAATGGACAGCTTCACGAACGGCGTGGTGTCGTACGGATACTTCACGACCAGGCCCGGCGGGAAATACTTCGACAGATCGTCGATCTTCGCGCGCACCAGCTTTGCCGTGTTCAGCGCGTTGGCGCCCGTGGCAAGCTGAATACCGAAGCCGGCGGTCGGCTGACCGTTGTACTTCGTATCGAAGTTGTAGTTTTCACCGCCCAGCTCGATGCGCGCCACATCCTTGATACGCACTTGCGAGCCATCAGGATTGACCTTCAGCAGGATGTTGCCGAACTGCTCGGGCGTTTGCAGCAGCGTGGCTTCCGTGATGGTTGCCTGCAGCATCTGCCCCGGAACCGCCGGCGTCCCGCCGAGCCCGCCGCCCGCGACCTGCACGTTCTGGTTCGACACGGCGTTCTTGACGTCGATTGCCGTCAGCGAGAAGTTATTGAGCTTGGTCGCGTCCAGCCATATTCGCATTGCGAACTGCGAGCCGAACAGCGTGACCGTACCCACCCCGTCGATACGGCTGACCGGATCCTGGATCTTCGAGGCAACATAGTTCGCGAGGTCGTAACGGCCCATGCTGCCGTCGGTGGAGACGAACGCCATCACCACCAAGAAGCTGCTGCTCGACTTCGTCACCTTCGTGCCGAGCTGCTGCACGGCTTGAGGCAACAGCGGCGTAGCCAGCTGCAACTTGTTTTGCACCTGAACCTGAGCAATGTCAGGGTTGGTGCCGGCGGCGAACGTCAGCGTGATGGTGGCCGTGCCGGAGTCATCGCTGGTCGACGACAGGTACAGCAAGTGATCGAGGCCGCTCATCTGCTGCTCGATCACCTGCGTCACCGTATTTTCGACCGTCGTGGCCGAAGCACCCGGGTACGTGGCACTGATCTGAATGGCTGGCGGCGCGATCGTCGGGTACTGCGCGATCGGCAAGGTGAAGATCGAAGCGATCCCCGCCAGCATCAGAATAATCGCGATCACCCAGGCAAAAATCGGGCGATCGATAAAGAACTTTGCCATGAAACAGGCTCCCTGTTATTCCGTCAAATGCGCCTGATTACGCGCCTGATGCTGCGGAGGCGGCTGCCGCGGAAGCGGGCGCCGGAGCGCTCGAAGCCGTTGCGCCGCTGGCGCCGGCAGCCGGAGCCGAAGCTGCGGCGGCGCCGGAAGCACCTTGAGCACCCGGCGGCGGCAATTGCGCATCGACTGGCTTGACGGTCGAACCCGGCCGCGCCTTGTCCGTGCCCTGCACGACCACCCGGTCGCCCGCGTTCAGCCCGCTGTCGACCACCCAGCCCGAGCCATACGTGCCGGAAGTCACCAATTGGCGCAGCACCACCTTGTTGTCCGCGTCGACCACGAGCGCCGTCGGCTGGCCCTTCTGGTCATGCGTCACGCCGACTTGCGGCACGACGAGCGCCTTGTTGTTCACGCCTTCGTCAATACGAGCGCGCACGAACATGCCCGGCAACAGCACACGATCCTTGTTGGGGAAAATCGCGCGCACGGTCACGGAACCGGTGCCCTGGTCGACGCTCACGTCCGAGAACTGCAACTTGCCCTGTTCCGAGTACGTGCGGCCGTCTTCAAGGATCAGCGAGACCTTGGCGGCGTTCGGGCCACCCGTCTGCAGACGCCCTTCCTGAATGTCGCGGCGCAGCTTGAGGCCGTCCACGCTCGATTGCGTCAGGTCCACATAAACCGGATCCAGTTGCTGGACAGTCGAGAGCAGCGTGGCCGCGCTTGCCTGCACATACGCGCCCGGCGTGACCTGCGACAGGCCGATACGGCCCGTAATAGGCGATACGACGTCCGTGTAGCCCAGGTTGATCTGGGCCGTGTCGACGGCAGCCTTACCCGACGCCACGTCCGCAACCGCCTGCCCTTGCGTTGCCACCGCGTTGTCGTAGTCCTGCTTGCTGACTGCGTTCGCGGCCACGAGCACCTTGTAGCGCGCGGCGAGCGCATTTTGCGTCGCGACGTTGGCCTGGGCCTTCGCAAGCGTGGCCTTGGCCGTATTCAGTGCTGCGATGTACGGCGCCGGATCGATCTTGTAAAGGCGCTGACCTGCCTTCACATCTGCACCTTCGGTGAACTCGCGGCGCTGCACGATGCCGTCGACCCGCGCGCGCACCTGGGCGACGAGATACGCGCTCGTGCGGCCCGGCAGTTCGCTGACGACGGAAACGATGGTCGGCTGGATGGTGACGACGCCGACTTCAGGCGTCTGGGGCGGCGGTGGTGATTGTTTTTGTCCGCAGGCTGCAAGGATTAGGGCAGCCGTCGCGGCACTGATTAAGCGGAATGGAACCCGTTCGACGCGCATGGAGCGACCTCTGTCAAAGACTGAGATTGAAATAAGTGCGCGGCCGCCTCTCCTGCCGGCGGGCCGCAACAAGCGTCTTTAGACGCAAACCAGTAGCCTGTGGGCGTAAAAACCAGTGCCCCGACCATCATTCGTGTTCCGCGCCGGGCGTCGTCTCTGTCGTGCGACTGCCGCTTGTGTGGGCCTGGGGTGGGCCTCGCGGACGGGCGGCGGCTGAAAGCTGTGTCGGATATTAACCGGTCAATGCGGCTTGGGCTATCGTTGGACGGATGGTATTGTATATACATTCACGGACGAACGTAAAAGAGACGATCGTACGTGAACACGAGCAGCGCGAGAGGAATCGTCTCGGAGCATCGAAGGACGATAAACAAATGTGTGACGTCGCTGCAGGATAATGTAAGAAAGCGCCGTATTGTTGCGCTGAGCAGGCAAGCTGGAATTGACGAAATAATGGTCCGACGAACGAAGGAAGAGGCGGCGGAGACGCGCAACGGCATTCTGGATGCAGCCGAGCGCGTGTTCTTCGAGAAGGGCGTGTCGCGCACGACGCTGGCCGATATTGCACTCGAAGCCGGCGTGACACGCGGCGCCATTTATTGGCATTTTGCGAACAAAGGCGATCTTTTCACCGCCATGTTCGACCGCAGCCTGTTACCGCTCGACGAACTGGTGGAAGCCACGCTCGACACAAAAGAACCCGATCCCCTCGGACGGATGCGCGATATCTTCATCTGGTGCATGCGCAATATCGCGCTGGACGAACAGCGGCGCCGCGTATTCGATATCTTGTTCTTGAAATGCGAGTTCGTCGAAGACATGGGTCCGGTGCGCGAACGCCACCAGACGAATATGCGCGAAGGCAAGGAGAAGATTGAACGGGGATTGTTGAATGCCGTCGACAAAGGCCAGTTACCGGCGCAACTCGACACCCACCATGCCACGACCATCCTGCATGCGCTGTTTACCGGGATTCTGTACGACTCGCTGATGTGGCCGGAGAGCATCGACCTGAAGAATGAATCGGAACGGCTGATCGACTCGTGTTTCGATGTAATGCGCTACAGCCCGTCAATGTTGCGTCCCGCCGCGTGAATCGCGTGCCTCATTGCAAGCCGTAGTGCTGCGCGAGAAACAGGAAGATTGCGACGCAGCCGAGCATTGCGGCCCAGGCCCACGCGGGCAAGCTGTGCGGATGATGCCGTGGCGTGTGCCCATGCAGCCGATGCCGCAATACGCCGCCAATGGCATCGGCCGCAGCCGCGCGCGACTTCTGCGCCGCGGCGCTCGCCGGCCGCGCAAATGCCGCTGACATGGTAATGGGTCTCAGGAACACATGCCGCCGCGAGACTGCGGCATTCGGCGCCTGCGACGCCGGATGACCATGCTTTGCGCGCACCACTTCGCAGAATTCGGCGAAGAAATCATCGGCGACTTCGCGCAGAGCGTTTTCGATCTGACGCGGCGGCAAGCTTGCTAGCGGCCCGGTGAGCGTGGCCCAGACCGTATATTCGATCCACGTCGATTCGCAGTTCGCGTCCGGAATCATTGCCACCGCGATTTGTCCGCGCAACGATCCCACGCCTTCGCCGCGCGCCTTGAAGCTCAATGTCTGGGCGTCGACTTCGCCCTCGGGACCATCATGTCGCGGCACACGGCGCGCTTCGGCCACGTGCGCGCGGATCACGTAACGTGACCGCAACGCGCCGAGCGGCACGGTCATCGCGAGCATGTATTCACCGCCGGCCAGCCGCAGAAGCGATTCGCAATTGTCGATGCTCGCTCGCACCAGCGCCAGATCGCCCAGCGCCTCGCGTACCAGAGCGGGGTCGAGCGGAATGCGTAAAGCATCGGCAACTTCCATCACGACCTCCCCTGATCCTATCCGGCGGTTCAGTAATCAGGCGCCCGACGTTTCATCGATACGATCGACGCGCGTCGGGTGAAACGCGAGATAGCCCTTGATCTGCGTGGCGCTTTCCAGCGGTTCTTCGTAGCTCCAGACAGCGTTTTCGATCGGACCTTCTTCGGTGAGCAGATGGTAGTAAGTGGCGTCGCCCTTGTACGGGCAATGCGAGGTGTGCGTGGACCTGGCGAGGCGCGCCATGTTGACGTCGCCGCGCGGGAAATAATGCACCGGATCGAGACCGGTTTCGGCGAGCGTCAGCGCCGCCTGCGTGTCGGCAAACGTCACGCCCTGATGAATCACGCGATGCCGCCGCGTGTTCAGCGAAATTTCAATGTGATGGGTGTCGGTGTTCATCGTGCGCTCCCGGTTTCATGCTGGATCAATAGCGGTTTCGATGTAAGACACTAAACTGCGCCGTCTTGCGCACGACGCACAAAAAAACCACGGGCTTTCCGGGACCCGTGGCTTTCATTATGAGACAACTCCGAGGGAGTTGTGCAAGCGTTGTGCGCGGGTTTATGTCCGGCGCCACACATCGTGCGCGCGTTCGTGTCGGTCCCGGCAGTTTGTTCCGATTACTGCATCCGCTTACTGGGTCGACCAGTGGAATGCCGCCTTTGCCTTGCCGTTTCCGGCCACAGTCACCGCCTGTTTCTTCTCCGAATCCTTGTACTTGGCGTAGACCGTATAGCGGCCCGGCGGCAATTTCACGAGCATGTACGGGCCCATTGCATCGGTTTTGAGGACTTCGCCGTTCTTTTCATCCGCAATTCGAACGTGGACGTCTGAAAGATAGTCGGCCGTCGGTCCCGTAAAACGCAACGAAAGCGGCCAGTGCGCCTGTTCGCGAATCAGCGCGTGCGACTCGTCGAGCCCCACGCCACCCGATGTGTACGACACATTGCCTTGCGTCTGAACCTGCGGCAGTCCGCCGCCGTTCGTGTTGCCGGCGCTGCTCATGTCGCTGGTTTCGGCGCTCGACGCCTGTGCAAACGCGCCGCCCGCCACGCCAAAAGTCAAGGCGGCCGCGAGGAGCGCGATCGATACCTTTTTAAATCCATTCTGCTTCGGTGTTCGGTGGATCGTCGCTGCGTTCGTCGTCCTGGTCATTTGTATAGCTCCTTGTGGACTTCAGACGCCTTCATCGGCGTGCGGTTCTGATTGCTGCCGGCAGCGCAGCATCTGAACAGACGAATCAGCACAGTTCATGCCCGCATCCCGCCCTATTTCCGGGTCACGAAGACGCCGTGACCCGGAAATCCCGCTTCAGCCGAGATCCACCGGCACAAAGATTTGGGCATCGTCGCGCTGGATCAGCAACGCGATGCTGTCACCCGCGGCCTTGACCATCGTCTTCAATTGCTGGACGGTCGTGACCGGCTGGCCGTTGACCGCGAGAATCACGTCGCCGGCCTGGATGCCTGCGCTTTCCGCCGCGCCGCCCGCTTGTTGAACCAGCAGACCACGCGATAAAGACGCGCTCTGCTTCTCTTCAGGCGTCAGCGGCCGCACGGCCACGCCCAGACGCGCATCCTGCGATGCCGATTCGCTCTTGTCCGCGCCGCCCGTGCTTGCGGTCTTTGCATCGCTCAAGGCGCCGACGGTCACCGTCAGGTCCTTCGTACCCTTGTCGCGCCAGACCTGCAGCTTCGCGGTGGTTCCCGGCGGCAGACCGGCGACTTGCGCCGGCAGCGCGTTTGAATCGGCGACAGCAAGTCCGTTCACCGACAAAATCACGTCGCCCGGTTCAAGACCTGCCTTCGCCGCGGGGCCGCCAGGTTCCACCGAACTCACCAACGCACCGTTCGCGCTTTGCATGCCGAACGATTTCGCCAGCGTCTGGTTCATGCCCTGCACCGTCACGCCAAGACGCCCGCGATCCACGTGTCCCGTCTTGATCAGTGCGTCCTTCACCTTGATCGCTTCGTTGATCGGGATTGCGAACGAAAGCCCCTGGAAACCGCCGGTCTGGGAATAGATCATCGAATTGATGCCGATCACTTCGCCTTGCAGGTTAAAGAGCGGGCCGCCCGAATTGCCGGGGTTCACCGGCACGTCGGTCTGGATAAACGGCGTGTAATTCTCGTTGGGCAACGAGCGCGATTTTGCGCTGATGATGCCGGAGGTCACGGTGTTATCGAAACCATAAGGCGAGCCGATCGCGACCACCCACTGGCCGACCTTGCTGCCGTTCGGGTCGCCGATCTTCACAACCGGCAGGCTCTTCGCATCGATCTTCAGCACCGCCACGTCCGACTGCTTGTCGGCACCGACGACCTTCGCGCGGTACTCGCGTTTATCGGTGGTTTTGACGGTGACGACGTTCGCGCCATCGACCACGTGCGCGTTCGTCAAAATGTACCCGTCGCTACTCACGATAAAACCCGAGCCCAGGCTTTCGCTGGGGGTATCGGCGGCATTGGGGCCGTTGCCGTTGCCGTCGCCGCCCATGCCGGGCACGCCGTTACCGTAGAAATGCTTGAAGAACTGATAGAACGGATCGCTCGGATCGATCGGCAATTGCGGATTGCCGCCGTTCGCGCCGCCATTCATGCCACGCCGCGCGGCTGTCTTCACGACATGCTTTGCGCTGATGTTGACGACGGCCGGGCCGTAGGTCTCGACCAGACCGGAGAAATCGGGAATGCCGGTTTTGGCGGCGGCTTCGGCGGGCATCATTGCGGCTTGCGCCGGCGTGATGACCTGCGGCGTGGCAACGTTGTGGTTACCGGCCACATAACCCGCCGACAAGGCGACTGCAACGGCTACCGCAACGGCGCTGCGGGTAATGATCTTCGCTTTCATCGTGTGCTCCTCGGGGATGCGCTTCATGATGAAACGAAGAGTACGGGGCGCCGCTTAAAGGTTACTTAAAGCAATGAAATCAGGCTGCGTTGAAGCAAATCGATACCAGCAAACCACCACCTTTCGATTCCGCAAGCGAGACCGTCGCGCCATGCTGCTCGGCGATCCGGCGCACGATGGCAAGCCCTAGACCACTGCCCGCCACGTCCGTGCGCGCACGGTCGGCGCTCGCCCCCACGCGATAAAACCGGTCGAACACACGCACGCGTTCCTCGGCGGGAATACCCGGGCCGTTATCGGAGATTTCGACGATCGGAGCGCCTTCTTTCACGCGCAGGCAGACATCCACGCGGCCGCCATCGGGCGTGTATTTGGTGGCGTTATCGATGAGATTGTTGAACATCACGCGCAACGCGTTCGGGTCGCCCGTGACGGTTGCCGCCTCGCTCGCCTCGATGCCAAGATCCACGCCGCGCTGCTGCGCGACCAGCACCGATCCGCCGACGCACTCATCAAGCAGCGCATGCAGATCGACGGGCGTGGTCGCGCTCTTGCCATCGGGTTCCGAACGTGCGAGCGCAAGCAATTGTTCAGCTAAACGCGTGGCGCGCGTAATGCCGGCCTGCAGGTCGTCGAGCGCTTCCTTGCGCGAATCGTCGTCTTTCGCGCGCGCAACGAGTTGCGACTGGATCTGCACGGCGGCGAGCGGCGTGCGAAGTTCATGGGCGGCATCGGCGACGAAGGCCTTTTGTGTGTCGAGCGCGGTCGCCAGACGGTCGAGCAGCGCGTTCAGCGCGCGCACAACGGGCACGACTTCTTCGGGCAAGCGGTTATCGGGCAGATGTTCGAGCGCTTCGGGATGACGCGTATCGAGTGCGCGCGTCACGCGTTGCAACGGCATCAAACCGCGCCCCACGATGATCCATATCGCCATGCCGAGCAGCGGCAGCAGCAACACGAGCGGCCACAAGGTACGCCACGCGACGCCGGCGGCGAGCCGGTTGCGGATGGATAGCGGCTGCGCAAGCTGCACGACGTTGTCGCCAACGATGGCGCTATACACGCGCCATTCGCCACGCGCGGTGGCTTCGGTTGAAAAGCCGAGTTCGGCATGTGGCGCAAGCGGCACGCGCGGATGCGAGTAGTACATCAGCACGCCGTTACGGTTCCAGATCTGGATCACAACGCCTTCGTCGCTGTCGCTGCGCGATTGCAGCACCGACGAAAACGGTTCCGATGGCAACGCCGCCGCAATCTGTTCAAGCTGGTAGTCGAACAGCTCGTTGGCTTCGGCGAGCGCCTGCCGGTAGATCAGCCAGCCCGCGAACCCCACGCCGACGATAACCAACGCCAGCAGCCACACCAGCAGTTGGCGTCGAATTGAATGCATCAGGCTTCCTTCGACACCATATAGCCGAGGCCGCGCACGTTGCGGATGAGATCGGGACCGAGCTTTTTACGCAGCGAATGGATGTAGACCTCGACCGTGTTGCTGCCGATTTCCTCGCCCCAGCCGTAGATTTTTTCTTCGAGCTGACTTTTGGACAGGACGGCGCCGGGGCGCGCCATCAGGGCTTCGAGGAGCGCGAATTCACGCGCCGATAACGCGACGGCATTGCCTTCCAGCGTGACCTGATGGCCTACGGGATCGAGCGTCAGCGCGCCGTGGCGGATCAGCGAATCGCCGCGGCCCGCGTGGCGGCGGATCAGCGCGCGCATGCGGGCGCCGAGTTCATCGAGATCGAAGGGTTTGACGAGGTAATCGTCGGCGCCGGCGTCCAGCCCCTTCACCCGGTCGGCGATGGAATCGCGCGCGGTAACAATCAATACGGGGAGTGTGTTGCCCTTGGCGCGCAGGCTTTTGAGGACATCCAGGCCGTCGCGTTTTGGCAGGCCCAGATCAAGCAGCATCAGGTCGTAAGGTTCGCCGCCAACGGCCGTCAGCGCCGCTTCGCCGTCCTGCACCCAGTCGACCGCGAAGCCATCGCTGCGCAGCGCCTTGCGGACGCCTTCCGCAATCATTCTGTCGTCTTCAACTAGCAGGATTCGCATGATTCGCTCTGCGGCTCTAAGCTTGGCGACCTCGCGGCCCGGACGTTTATTCTAGCCGGGACGCGCTGGGCGGGGCTTAAACGGAGCTTAAGCGCGTTGAAAGACTCGAAGATGCGCGATCCTCGCCTCGATACCCGGCGTCAACTGACGCCGGGTATCCAGCAAAGCCAGCTTCAGTCGGCCTTTTCTATACCAGGCTGCGCGACGGCCTGCGCTGGCTCTCTGTAACCGATGCCCGCGCGTTTCAGCTTCGGCAGTTCGCGCTGTTCCACCACGCTTGCAAAGCCTTGCCAATCGCGAGCGAGAGCGAGTTTATCGACGAGATCGGTTTCACCGAGCTTGTAGCGCTCGCCTTCCTTATACGGCCGCTCCCAGTCCGCCCGGTGCCAGGCGCGCTCGGCCAGCGCGAGCAGACGCGGGTACACCATGTATTCGAACTGCTGATCGTTGCGAATCACCTCGGCCCATGCCTGCCCCTGCATGCCATAGACATGCGCCGCCGGCCCCTTGCTCGTCACCTCGAAGGGTTTGCCCTCGCGATCGGGCATGACTTCCGCGTTCTGCGGCAGGTTGTCCGGCGCGAGCGAGAACGTCTTGAAACTGTCCGTTGCACGCGATCCCCAGTAGTAGCCGCGCTCATGTGGATCGAGGGTGTACGGGAAATCGAAGTACAAATAGTCAGGCAAGGCCAGAATCCCGCGATACCCCTTCGCGGTCCAACTCTGCACCGTGTCCGCTCCACCCCAGTAAAGCGTGTCCCACAACGTGACCATCGTGTTCTTCGTCGCGAAGTCGTGCGGGCCGCTGGCGTGTTTCACACCGTCCTGCCACGCTTCCATTGTCTCGATGCCGTTGTCGTTCACGAGCGCGCTGACCTGACGCGCAAACCGCGACGGCAATTCGTCGACCGACGCAATGTTTTCCTGCTTCAGCAACGCCGCGCACATTGGCGAGCGCGCCCAAGGCTTGTCTTGCGCAGCCATATCGATACGGCCCTTGTCCGCGTCCTTCCCGTCGCGCGGCTGGAAACCGGCGCCAAGCAGGATGTTCTTCGCTTCGTCGCCGCCGAAATGCCACACGTTCAACGGCGCCTCTGCCTCACGATGCATCGCGGCAATCTCGCCGATCACCTTGCCCGCGAAATTCAACGCGCCGCTCAAACATGGATTCAGATTGCTGCGGCGATCGTAGAACTGCACCGACAGCGTGTTCGACGTGTCATCGGGATCGATCAGCCGGAACGCGTTCGCTTCCTGCTCCTGGCCGAGCGCGTGCAGCCGGCGGTATCGGGCTTCCATGGAGACCACGGCCGCGCGGGAATGGCCGGGCATGTCGATTTCGGGAATGACCTCGACGAATCGATCATTCGCGTATCGCAGCAACGCGATGTATTCGTCGCGCGTCAGATACCCGCCGCCCGACCGGTTGTCCGGACCGGAGGCGAGCTGGGGCATGAGGCAACGCGTTTCGCTGAGGTCATGGCAACGCTGGCCGCCAATTTCGGTCAACTCGGGCAGTCCCGGAATTTCGATGCGCCAGCCTTCGTCATCGGACAGATGAAGGTGCAGGCGGTTGAGCTTGTACGCGCTCATCTGGTCGATCAGGCGGCGCAGCGTGGCGGGCTGGCGGAAATTGCGCGCCACGTCGACCATCATTCCACGATGCGCGAAGCGCGGCGCGTCCTCGATAGTCATGACGGGAATCGCGCCGCCGCCAGCCGGCGTCAGCGACAACACCGTCTGCACGCCATAGTAAAGACCGGCTGCGTCGTAGCCATCGATGGACACGCCCGTGCGCGCGATCCGCACACGATAACCGCCAGGCACCGCGATATCAGCGGGCAACGCGTGCGGTGCGACCGCGCCGGTGACCGGCAATCCCTGTGTTGCGAGTCCCAGCGAACCGGCGTGTTCACGCAGCGCCTCGACTTGCCCCGCGGGGAGATCCGGAAGGGACAACTCGAGGCCACGCACGTCGACATCGCCTTCGCCGGGGTTTTGCCTTATCGGCGACGGCAATGCGCGCGCCGCGACCTGGTGCGCGGGAAGCGGTGCGCCCTGCTCGACCTGCTGGCGGAATTTCTGCGCGGGCGTGAGGGGCGCGTTGGTATTGGCGGCCGGCAGCGCATCGACGTAACGGGTTTCGTCGTCGGTATCGTCTTGCTTGAGAACGGCGGGCGGCGCGTTTGCAACGACAACATAGGGCCGGGGCAATATGTCGCTATAACGAAGCAGCCAGTATTCGGCGACGAACGGCACTTCAATGCGCTCGCCTGGGCCAAGCGTCACCGCTCCCGCTCGCGGCGTGAGTTCGTACAGGTCGCCCGTCAGGTGATACAACGAGAAATTCGGATGATCGATGCTCAGGATGCGGCGAATGCTGTGCAGATAGAGCTTCCAGCCATCGCCCGTGATGCGCGCCTGTCCGGTATTGACGAGGATGAAACGGCCGGTCGCACAAGCGGCCGAGTCGGCGCCATAGTCGGCGCATGGCACGCCGGCTTTCGCGGCGTCGTTGTTATCGACCGATACCCGCAGCATCAGGTCGTTTGCGATCAGTGCGGCCCGCGCTGTGTCGGCGGATTCTGCGGCAGCGACGGGCTGGGTCGCGTCTGGAGGCAACGCAGGCGTGAGCGCGAACACAGGCATTGTGACCGCCATAGCCAGCAATCCGGTCGCAAGATTTATTCGTTTCATGATGTCTCCCTTCAAAAAGTCTTGCTGTACGACGCAATGATCTTCACGTCGTTTCGATCCGATTTCCCGTAGAAATCATTGGTGCGCAGCCGCGCTGGATAGACGCCGATTCCCGCACCTTTGAGCGGGCCTTCCTTGACGTCGTAGGTCAGGCTCAAGTCGATCTCGTTCGCCGATGTATCGCCGCGCCCCGGATTCTTGATCGCCCATCCGCGAATGCCGCTGACACCGACCGCCAGACCCGGCACCCCGATATACGGCCCGATCTGATACGTCGCCGACGCCTTGATCACGCGCGTGCCGTCCCACACGAAGTCGTCTAGTTGGCCCCAGGTCTGGATCTGATTGCGGTTGTCGCTGTTGGCCCACGGCGTCAGGCGGAAATTCATCTCGCCGGAATCGGGCGCATGCGTGACGCCAAAGCCCACGCTGACGGTGAACGGGCCGCTCGCATAACCGACGCTCGTGCTCGCGTGCCATTCGTTGGCGGGCGTCGCGGTCGGCCCGAGCGCCGTCTGATAGCGACCCCACAACGCGTAGCCGGTCGTAGTCACCGTGCCATGGTCGGCAATGCGCCAGGCGCGCGTGGCGGCAACTTGCGCGTTGCGCCTGAAGCGTTTGCCCTCGCCCACGCCGGCGTCGATGTAGGCATCGGGACTCGCCTCGTAGCGAATACCCGCGCTATGCACATAGTCGATACGGCTCGCCGTGCCGTCGTATTGATCGCGATCCTGATGCCAGGCGTTGGTCATAGGCCGGAAGCGGTTGTCCCATTCGTTCCGAAACTGGTCAGCGAGTGCATAGCCGAATTCCCAGCCCGCCACGCGATACTTCACCTCGGCGCCGCGATACGCGTGCGAATGCAAACCGCCCGATGAACCGAGCGTCCCGACGCTCAGCGGCGTATAACCCGCGCGAACCTGCCATCCATCGCCCGTCGCGGTGCTGCGCCATTTCAGCGCAGCCTGGGCGAGCGTTGCGTAGGTCTTGTCGGCGTCATCGCGATAGTCGTGGTAAAGCACTTCCGAATGACCCGTACCGGGCGTGACCCGAAGGTTGGTAAAGCCGGACAGATCCGCGCCGACGAAACCCCACGGTCCCGCCGCATAGCCCGAACGCCAGTCGATACCCAGGGAGAGCGCATTGACGTGGATGTCGCCGGCGTGGTCTGTAGCGTGCCGGTTTCGCGAATAAAACGTCGTGCTGATAGTCGTCTCGGATTTCGAAAACAGACTCGGTATGTCCTCGGAACGCCACGGTTGCGTGGTCCCGCGCGTCAGTTCATCGTCTTCGAACGCCGCGGGTTCAACCGCTGCCGAAGTACCACACGTTGTTGTTAGGATTGCAAAATATATTGAACGAAGCCTTGCCACGTCTCCTCCGTCACGGCGGTTTGGATCACCGCATGGATTTATCTGAAACGCAGAAGCCTAGCCGGTCGCAAATTGGTATTCAAGTGGTATTAATTTTGGGATAGGGCGTCGAGGAGAAAATGCCGCAAGCGAAGACGCTTTGATACAAAAAAAGCGGTGCCCGATTGCCGGGCACCGCTTCTGAAAATCAACCGCATGCTTCAGCGACCGCTGCTGAAACCCTCGAAGAAGGCTCGCGCATTCGCCTTGAGCGTATCAATGTGATATCCGCCTTCCTGCACGATCAACGTCGGCAGTTTCAGTGCGCCTATTGACGCACCCAGCGTGCCGAAGCCTTCGGTCGTGACCGCGACCATCGCTTGCGGATCGTCCTTGTAGATATCGAATCCCAGCGCCAAAACAAGCGCGTCGGGCTTGAATTGTTCGAGCGCGTCTTTGGCCTTGCTCAGGCGATCGAAGAATACGTCTTCCGGAGAACCGTGGGGCATCGGCAGATTGAGGTTGCAGCCCTGGCCTTCCCCAGTTCCGCGTTCGTCATCGAAACCGGCGACCACCGGATAGAAGTTCGTCGGATCTCCATGAATCGATACATACAGCACGTCGCCGCGTTCGTAGAAAATTTCCTGGATGCCCTGGCCGTGGTGCATGTCGGTATCGAGGACGGCAACGCGGCCGTACTTCGCACGCAAGGCCTGCGCCGCGATCGCCGCGTTGTTCAGATAGCAGAACCCGCCCGCCGCTTCGGCGCGTGCGTGATGACCTGGCGGCCGGCAGAGCGCGTAGGCTTCACGTTCTCCATCGATGATCGCATTCGCTCCCGCCAGCGCACTTTGCGCCGACCAGTAAGCGGATTCGTAGGTATCGGCGCCGATGGGGCAACTGCCGTCTGCGAGATAACGCGCGGCTTGTCCAAGCACGCCACGCAGCGGATTGTTCTCGCGCACGTAGATGTTCGACATCACCTCGTCGCCCCATTCGGCGGGCACCTTTTTCCACTCGCGATGCGCCTCTTCAAGAAAACGCAAATACTTTTCGCCATGCACGGCGGCGAGCGGCGCAGAACCGAAATCGGCGGGTTCGCGGACATCGAAACCGAGCTTCCTCGATGCTTCGACCAGACGCAGCGCGCGCTCAGGAATTTCTTGCGGCGTGCGCATCTGGCCACGCGAAAGATATGTACGCGGATGATGTTTCAGTTGCGACGGATGGAAATAAGTCAGCATTTCGGGGTTCCTTTTACGCGTCCACAGCCACGCCGATGACCGCGCGCGCCAGGACCGCATTGATCAAGACATTCGCGCCGCACGTGACGTCTTCGGGGAGCGCATCTTCGGCTTCGTTGTGCGAGAGGCCATCCACGCATGGGATAAAAACCATCGCCGTGGGGACGTGGCGTGCGAGGTGAATGGCGTCGTGGCCCGCGCCGCTGACGATGCGCTCGTATGCGTAGCCAAGCGCTTTCGTGGCGTTTTCGACCAGGGTCACGCAGGTTTTGTCGAAGGGCGTTGCGGGGCTTTTCCAATACGTCGAGATTTTTGTTTGCACGCCGCGATGTTCGGCGATCTGCTCGAACGCTTCACGCACTTCGCGTTCCATTGCATCGATTCTGGTGTCGTCGGGATGACGCAGGTCGACGGTGAAAACGACGCGCCCCGCGATCGTGTTACGCGATGAGTTCGGCACGTCCACTTGCCCGATCGTGACCAGGCCCAGCGGTGCGAAACGCCGCGAGATGGCTTCGAGTTCCAGCGCCATTTCGGCGCTCGCGAAGAGTGCATCTTTTCTGTAAGGCATGGGTGTCGTGCCCGCGTGCGCGGCAATGCCGGTCACTTCGACGTCGAGCCATCGGATCGCCTGGCCGCCGGTGACGACGCCTATGGGGTTGCCGTGGCTTTCGAGGATCGGGCCTTGTTCGATGTGCGCTTCGAAATAAGCATCGACGTTTGTCAGGCCGCTGCCGCGCGTGCCGGCGTAACCGCTTTGTTCCAGCGCTTCGTGCAGCGTGATGCCTTGTGCATCCTTCGTTTCCAACGCGGCGTTCAGGGGCGTTGCGCCTACGAAGACAGCCGAGCCGAGCATTGCGGGCGTGAAGCGTGCGCCTTCTTCGTTGGTCCAGGAGACGATTTCGATGGGCTTTTCGGTTGTGATGTTGTGGTCGTTCAGCGTTCGCACGACTTCCAGCGCGGCGAGCACGCCGTAGACCCCGTCGAAGCGGCCGCCTTCGGGTTGGGTATCGAGGTGACTGCCGATCAGCACGGCTTTTGCGTTTTTCTGGATGCCTTCGCGGCGGGCGAAGAGGTTGCCGATTTCATCGATACGGATCGTTAGGGCCGCTTCTTTGCACCATTTGGTGAAGAGGTCGCGGGCGCGGATGTCTTCGGTTGTGAGCGCCAGGCGGCGTACCCCGCCTTTGGGTGTGGCGCCGATTTTTGCCATTTCCGTCAGGGTTGCCCATAGGCGGGGGCCGTTGGTTGTTGTTGTCATGCTTGCGCTCCGGGTTTTTTGGCTTGCGCCAGGTTTGCAATTGTTTTTTGGTCAGGGGTCGGGGTTGATGCCGGGTTGCTGCTGTTTAGGCCTTCGCGCGTTCCGTCTTATCTGATCTTTTTCGCACTATTAGCCACTGTCCGTGGCGGGACTTCATTTCTTTTTCCAACGGCGAAAAAGAAACGAAGCAAAGAAAACGCCTTTCAAACGAGGGCACATAAGTGTCCAAAGCGTGCAGTTTTGAACTATTTGGTACCCCAAAAGCACGCTCAGCGTATAACCCAGAACAGTTGAAACCCTCCCCCTCCGGCAACGGCAACCCACACGCTTCGCCACCAGTGTGGGAATCCGTTAACTAGGCTTCCGCGCTGCGCGCGCTGGCGCCCAACCCGAGAGGGCGACCGTGCCAATGACGAGGCTTTGGGTTCGAGATGCTTTGGACTGTTGGGCTATTTCGTTGTTATGCGTGGGCCAGGTTTCCGTATTAACGGATTCCCACACTGGTGGCGAAGCGTGTGGGTATCTGTTGACGGAGGGGGAGGGTTTCAGCAGGACGTGGTTATTCGCTGAGCGTGCTTTTGGGGTACCAAATAGTTATCAGTGCACGCTGGGGACACTTATGTGCCCTCGTTTGGAAGGCGTTTTCTTTGCTTCGTTTCTTTGTCGCCGTTGGACAAAGAAATGAAGTCCCGCCACGGACAGTGGCTAATAGTGCTAAAGAAAACGACTAACACAAACCGCGCGAAAGCCTAAACAGCAGCAACCCAGCATCAACCCCGACCCCCGCCCCCAATCCCTCCACTACCTCACAGGAACTCCCCCCGGTGCATCGGCCCGCCGATCCTTCATCACGTCCAACGCCACGATGCACATCAAAGAAACCCCTGCCAGGCACGTATAAAACACCGCCAATGGCCACCACTGCCCGGTAAATTTATGCGCCAGCCAAGTCCCAACCAAAGGAGTCAGCCCCCCGGCAATTGCCCCACAAACTTGATACGAAAGCGAAATCGCCGAATACCGCACCCGCACCGGAAACACCCCACTGACAAATCCCGCAATCACCGAATAAAAACTCGCCATGCAAACCACCGCAATCGCAATCCCGATAATCATCGAAACCATATTGCCGCTCTGCACGAGAATAAACATCGGATACGGCGAAACCATCGCGCACAGCGCCGACAACTTGAGGAAACGCGCCCCGCCAATCTTTTCAGCCAGCCACGCGGCCAATGGCTGGATCAAAAACTGAATGATCGCAACGGCAAACAGGCAATCGAGTATCAGCGACTTGGTCACGCCCACATACTGCGTCGTGTACGAAATCATGAACGTGTTAGTGAAATAGACGCCCGCAATCCCAATCGTATTCGCGCCGATACAAAACGCCACCAGCGCCCCCGACGAACGAAACACCTCGGCAATCGGCAACTCCACGGTGCGCTTCTGCAACTTCTCGCGCTCGAATTCCGGCGACTCGTTCACGCCCATCCGGATCAAAATGCCCACCACGAGCAGCACCGCGCTGATCAGGAACGGCAGACGCCAGCCCCACGCAATAAACTCTTCATGCGGCATCGAAGTCACCGTGCGAAACGCAATCAGCGACAGGATCAAACCTGCCGGACTGCCCAGTTGTGCGAACGATGCAAAGAATGTCCGTCGTCCGCTAGGCGCATGTTCGGCCGCCATCAATACCGCGCCGCCCCATTCGCCGCCCACCGCAATACCCTGCACCACGCGAAGCAGCACGAGCAGCACCGGCGCCAGCACGCCAACCTTCGCGTAAGACGGCAACAAACCAACGCACACGGTCGCCACGCCCATCATCATCAGCGTGGTCATCAGCGCTTTCTTGCGGCCGATCTTGTCGCCCAGATGCCCGAAGATCACGCCGCCCAGAGGCCGCGCGAAGAAGCCGACGGCGAACGTTGCGAACGACGCCATCGTGCTGATAAACGGATCGTGCGACGGAAAATACAGCTCGCCAAACACGAGCGCTGCGGCCGTGGCGTAGATATAGAAGTCATACCACTCGATCATCGTGCCGATAAAAGCGGCGGTCGCCGCGCGCACGGGCTGACGGCTGGAACTGGATGCTGGTGTCACGGTGGCTCCTGGATACGCGTTTTGCGCTTTGTATGAGCGTTTTATCGCCAGCCATAAAACATTAGTCCAATTTCGATTTATTATTCGCGATATAAATCTGGCTAATACTTAGGGGTTTCCATGACTCAGCGTCGAGCCGATATCGCGCGCTTTCTCAATGACCGGCTCGACTGGAATCTGCTGCGCACGTTCCTCGTGATCATGCAGGAGCGCAGCGTGAGCCGGGCTGCGGCGCGGCTGCATCTGACGCAACCGGCGGTCAGTCAGGCTTTGAAGCGCCTGGAAGACACGCTTGAGCGCACACTGATCCAGCGTCGCGGACCACACTTCGAACCCACGCACGCGGGCGAGGAGGTGTACCGGATTGCGAGCGATATCTACGGGCAAATGTCGCGGCTGGAAACCGAACTCGACGACCGCACCGACGACATCACCGGTTCCATTCGCCTTCTGACGGTGAGCCGTATCGATTCAGGCGTCTACGACGAGTTTCTCGGCGAGTTCCACCGGACGTATCCGCGTATCGACTTGCATATCGAGGTGATGCGCTCGTCCGACATCATTTCGTCGCTGCTGCAAAAGACCGCGACGGCAGGACTCGGGCTTTGCCGCACGCCCGTCGATAAACTCGAACAACGCTGTTTCCTGCGTCAGCGATACGCCATTTTTTGCGGGCGGCATCATCGGTTATTTGGGCGGCATGGATTGTCGATGAACGATCTGCTCGCCGAAAACTTCGTGTCCTTCACCAGCGACCAGATTGGCGACAGCTTGTCGCCGCTGACCGTGTTTCGCGATCAGCGCGGCTTCACGGGGCGCATCGTGGCGGCGTCGCCGAGCCTGGATGAAGTGCGGCGGCTGATCTTCGCGGGATATGGCATCGGCTGCCTGCCCGAACATATCGTGCGCGACGACCTCGCGCAGCAACGTCTCTGGCGCCTGCCGCCGGATGAAGGTCTGGCCGATGTCGATATCGATTTGCTCTGGCACAGCGGCCGCAAGATGAACGCGGCGGAACAGGCGTTTCTGGATGGCATGGAGCGCACGATGCAGCGTTACGCGTTGCCCGAGCGGCTCGCGCCGCGATAAACCGAAAGCCGCGGAATTAACAATCGTAAACACGAGCGCCACTACAATACCGGCACCTCGTTACACGCGTCCGTTACACGCGTCCGTTACACGCGTGCACAACCGCACCAACACACGATCCGAACACATGTATAGAGCACTATCGAAGAACTCAAGAACTTTTTTCAGCAAACGTTGGCGCACTGTCACGGCGTTGGCCGTGGTTGTATCGGCGCTTGGCGCGAGCCTGAGCTTGCCAGCCGAGGCCCGCAGCGGCGGCGGCACGAAAGCGGAATCGCAAAAGCAAGCTGTCAAAACCACGAAGGCCGTTAAAACCACCAAGGCCGAGAAGGCCGCCAGGAAGAACAACTTCCAGCGCGTCGCGGTTCCGGCCGGTCCACTGCCGCCCACCGTCATGGCCGCGCTCGCGCGTGCGCACGTGCCGCTTTCATCGATGAGCGTGGTGGTCGAGCGCATTGGCAGCGCCGGCGTGCCGCTCGTCGCGATCAACGCCAACGTGCCGATGATGCCCGCGTCCACCATGAAGCTGGTCACGACTTACTCGGGTTTGTCGCTGCTCGGACCCGACTATCGCTGGAAAACGACGGCCTACGCCGACGGCGAAGTCGATGCCAACGGCATCCTCCACGGCAATCTCTACATCCAGGGAACGGGCGACCCGAAGCTCGTGCCGGAAGAACTGATCGACCTCGTGGACCAGATCCGCCGCAACGGTATTTCGGGCATCGACGGCGCGCTGGTTCTGGACAAGCGTTATTTCGATCCTTCCACGCGCGACCTCCCCGCCTTCGATGCCGACGAAACCGCGCCCTACAACGTCGGCCCCGACCCGTTGCTCTACGCGTTCAAGTCGCTGTCGTTCACGCTGACGCCGAATCCGGAAGGTGGCGTTTCCATCGATGTATTGCCGCAACTCGCGCAACTTCAAATCGATAACGAACTGCGCGTGACGCGCGGCGCGTGCACCGGGACGCTCCCGGCGGCGTCGCCCAGTGTGGCGCAAACCTCGGGCGGGTTCGTGCAGGCATCGTTCATTGGCGACTATCCGCTGCGGTGCGGTTCGCGCACGATCAACGTCGCCGCGCTCGACCACTCCACGTTCTTCGCGGGCGGTTTCCTCGCGTTGTGGAAACAGGCGGGCGGCACGTTTGCCGGCGTCACGCGCGAAGGTCCGACGCCTTCGAGCGCGCGGCTTGTGGGGACGCATCGCAGCCCGGTGCTCTCGGACATCGTTCGCGATATCAACAAGTTCAGCAACAACGTGATGGCGCGTAATTTGTTCCTGACCATCGGCGCTGCAACCGGCAAACCGCCGGCGACGACGCAGAAATCGGCGGCTGCAATTACCGCGTTCCTGCATCGAAGCGCGCTGCCCATGTCGGGGCTTTACCTTGATAACGGCTCGGGCCTGTCGCGCGAAGAACACATTACCGCGCAGTCGCTCGCCGATATGCTGACCGCCGCCAACTCGAGCCCGGTCGCGCAAGTCTTCACGGAATCGCTGCCGATTGCCGGCGTGGACGGCACCATGCGCAACCGCCTGACGAACGCGGGCGCGCTCGGCAACGCGCACATCAAGACGGGCACGTTGCGCGACGTCCGCGCCATTGCGGGTTACGTGGGCGCGGCGAACGGCGAGAGCTACGTGGTGGTGAGCTTTATCAACGACCCACGGGCGGAAGCTGCGCGCGCCGCGCACGATGCGCTGCTCGAGTGGGTCTATGAAGGCGCACGCCGCACGGGATCGATGGATTAAGGGCAAACGCAAAACTCACTCCGGCGACGCCCGCAAGCACAGGGAAACCCTCGTAGGAAACATCTCAAATTATCTTAAAAGATTCGGTAAGCTATCGCCACGCAAGCCGACAGCCCCCTCGAAGCGGCATGCAGACCACATGACCAGATAAACGAGGAACGAGGAGATGACGCCGATGAAACCCGCCCAGACCATTCCCGCCGCGCGCCAGGCTTACTGGCTGCGCGCCGTCCAGACCGCGATGGCGTGCGCGGCAATCGCCGCATTGGCCGCATGCGGCGGCGGCGACGACAACAATAACAACACGCCTGCGGGCGGCGTGAAGCTGCAGGTTGTGTCGTTCGGCGACAGCCTGTCCGATGTCGGCACGTACGCGCCCGTTGCCACGGCCAATTTCGGCGGCGGCCGCTTCACGACAAACCCGGGTCAGGTCTGGACGCAAAACGTCGCCCAGTACTACGGCGACACGCTCGCCGCCGCGAACACCGGCGGCTTCGGCGTGCCGCTTCAGGCGGCAAGCGGATTGGGCTACGCGCAAGGCGGGTCACGCGTGACGTTGCAGCCGGGCGTCGGCCACGCGACGCCGGGCACGGCGAACGCGGACTTCTCGCAAGCCACGACGATTCCCGTCAACGATCAGGTCTCGCAGTACATTGCGTCGCACGGGACGTTCAACGCGAATCAACTCGTGGTGGTGAACGGCGGGGCCAACGACATCTTCTATAACCTGACCGTCGCACAGGCCACGGCTGCCGGAATCCAGGCACAGGTCGCAGCGGGAACGATCACGCCGGCACAGGCCGCAACAGCGGGCGCCGCAGCAACGACTGCCGCGACGACCGCGATCAGCCAGGCGGCTATCGATCTGGCAACCGTTGTAGGCCGTGTGGTTCAGGCGGGCGCGACGCACGTGCTGGTATCGAATGTGCCGGACATTGGCGGATCGCCGCAGGGGCTCGCCAGCGCGGATAAAGGCGCGACCTTGTCGCAAGTCACGCAGCTTTTCAACGGCACGCTGCAAGGCGCGCTGCAGAAGGCCGGGATTTTGTCGAAGGTGATTTACGTCGATGCCTACTCGTGGATCGATGGCGTTCAAGCCAACTATCAGTCGAACGGCTTTTCGGTATCGAATACGGGCACGGCCTGTAATCTCCAGGCGATGATCGCCGCCGCGACCAAGGCCGGCCAGCCGAACCCGACGGCATTCGGCACGTCGCTGTTCTGCTCGCCGCAGACGTATACGGTGGCTAACGCCGACCAGACCTACATGTACGCGGATACCGTGCACCCGACCACGCATCTGCACGCGTTGTTCTCGACGTTCGTGGAACAGCAGATCGCAAAGGCAGGCTTGGGGAAATAAGTTTGAAGCGGTAGAAATTCGAAACGCCCGGTTCTTTCGAGACCGGGCGTTTTTGATTTTGGCGCTATTCCTGCTCCTCAAACGCCGCCGCCGCCCTTCCCAGCCGATCGTTCACGGCGCTCCATTCCGCCGATACCGGCAGCGTCTCGATCAAAATCCGCTCCACATCCTCGCGATCCAGCTTGCGCAACAAACCGTACAACTCGCGCGCGTAGCTTTGCGGATCGTCTGGCGCGGCGATGAAACGCACATTCGGCGCATCGGCCCATTTACCCGCGCTCGATGCACGCGCGACCAGCGCCAGCTTTTTATCGGCGGTGAGAGGATGCGCTTCGAGCATCGGTTCCAGCGCATCGAACGGCAGCAAACGCAGCGGCGTGCGCGGCGCGTAATGCGCCTTCAGCGTGCCCGACGCGCGTGGCGCGCTGGCATCGGTGCCGTCTGGCAGACGCGGCATGACGCCGAGAATGTCCGCAATTTCAGCCGGACTCACATGCCCCGGCCGCAGCAAAGCCGGGAAGCCACGCGATAAATCCAGGATCGTCGATTCGATACCCACCTTCGCCGCGCCGCCATCGAGCACATGGACGCTCGTGCCGAATTCATCGCGGACATGCTGCGCCGTGGTCGGGCTGACGTGCCCGAACCGGTTCGCCGATGGCCCCGCCACGCCGCCATGACCGTCGCGTAAGGTACTGAATGCGGTGAGCAAAGCCTGCGCGACCGGATGCGAGGGGCAGCGGATCGCCACCGAATCCTGCCCGCCGCTGACCGCCGCGGGCACGTGCGACGCGCGCTTCAGGATCAACGTGAGCGGCCCGGGCCAGAAGGCATCGATGAGTTTTCGCGCATCCGGGGTGAGCGTCTCCACCCAGTACGCGGGATCGCTGCCGGGCGCGAGATGCACGATCACCGGATGATTCGATGGCCGTCCCTTCGCCGCGTAAATCCGCGCGATCGCCTCGGGGTTCTCCGCGTCGCCGCCCAGTCCGTAGACCGTTTCGGTCGGAAACGCGACCAGATGGCCGGCGTCGAGCAACGCGGCGGCTTCCGTGATTTGCGCGACGCTGGGCGCTTCGAAGGTCATCGTGTCAATCCAGCGCGATATGCAGCAGACGGGCGCAATCGCGCGCCGCCGTGCGCACCTCTTCCAGCGTGGCCGCCGTGAAATTCACGTGGCCCATCTTGCGGCCCGGGCGCGCTTCCTCCTTGCCGTACAGATGCAAGCGCGCGGTCGACATGGCAATGACTTCGTGCCACGGCGGAATATGCGCTTTGGCGCCATCGAACCAGACGTCGCCGAGAATGTTGAGCATGGCGGCGGGCGAATGCTGGCGTGTATCGCCAAGCGGCATGCCGGTCATCGCGCGCACTTGTTGCTCGAACTGACTGGTGGCGCAGGCGTCCACCGTGTAATGGCCGGAATTGTGCGGGCGCGGCGCCATTTCGTTGGCGATCAGCGAACCGTCTTCGAGGATGAAAAATTCCACGCACAGCACGCCGACGTAATCCAGCTTGGCGGCAATCGTGAGCGCCGCGTCCTGTGCCTGGGCAACGAGCGCATCGGTTGCATCGGGCGCGGGCACGACGGTTTTCGCGAGAATCCCGCCGACGTGCTGGTTCTGCGCGAGCGGGAACACGGCCGATTTGCCATCGCCGGAACGCGCGATCAGCACCGACACTTCAAATTTCAGCGGCATGCGTTTTTCGAGCACGCACGGCACGCCCGCAAGCGAACCGTAGGCGGTGCGGACTTCATCGACGTTGCGCACGCTCGTCTGGCCCTTGCCGTCATAACCAAGGCGCGCTGTTTTCAGGATCCCGGGCAGCACGGCGGCGATCTCATCGTCGCTCAAGGCGGCGAGCGCTTCCGGCGACTCGATCACCACATGCGGCGCCACGGGCACGCCCGCGCTCGCGATAAACCGCTTCTCCGCCACGCGATCCTGCGCGATCGCCACGCACCGCCCGGCCGGGCTGACGAACGTGGTCTTCGCCAGAAAATCGAGGCTGGCGGACGGCACGTTCTCGAATTCCGTCGATACCGCCGCGCACAAGCGCGCGAGTTCGGTCAGCGCGGTTTCGTCGTCGTAGGCGGCGCGGATGTGTTTATCGGCGACGGAACCGGCGGGGCTCGTCTCGTCCGGATCGAGCACCGCCACGCGATAGCCCATGGATTGCGCGGCGAAACAGAACATGCGGCCGAGCTGGCCGCCGCCGACCATGCCGAGCCATGCGCCCGGCTGGATGGGAGAACTGGGTTGGGTGTGTGCGTTCATCGTGTGGGGTCGGTCAGCCGGGAGTGAAGCCTTTTGAGCTGCTGGATTTAAAGCGGCGGGAGGACCATTGCGTGCGCCGCGTCGTTCTGCCGGACGCGGAAAGCGGCGAGTTTTTCGGCATAGGCGCTTTGCGTCACGGCAAGAATCGATACCGCGAACAGCGCCGCATTCGCCGCACCCGCCTCGCCGATGGCGAACGTCGCGACCGGCACGCCCTTGGGCATCTGCACGATCGAATGCAACGAATCGACGCCCTTCAGATATTTGCTCGATACTGGCACGCCCAGCACCGGCACCGTGGTCTTGGCGGCGAGCATGCCCGGCAAATGCGCCGCGCCGCCCGCCCCCGCGATGATCGCCGCCAGTCCGCGCGAGCGCGCGCTTTCGGCGTAGGCGAACATCTCGTCGGGCATGCGATGCGCGGACACGACCTTCGCCTCGTACGGCACGCCGAAGTCCTGCAGGATCGCGACGGCATTTTTCATCACGTCCCAGTCGGAACTGGAACCCATCAACACGCCGATCAACGGTGCGTCATGCGTGTGGGCCTGGACTTCGCTCATCGTGCTGCATTCCTGTGGTTTGGGTCTGTGCTTGATTGCGTGCGACGTTATGCCAGCGACTGGCCGGTCAGGCGCTGCAACGCCTCTTCGTACTTCTCGGCAGTCTTGGCGATGACATCGTCCGGCAGTTTCGGCGCCGGCGGCGTCTTGCCCCACGATTGCGTTTCGAGCCAGTCGCGCACAAATTGTTTGTCGAACGATGGCGGGTTCGTGCCCACCTTGTAACCGTCCGCCGGCCAGAACCGCGACGAATCCGCCGTCAGCACTTCGTCCATCAGAAACAGTTCGCCGCGATTGTCGAGCCCGAATTCGAACTTCGTATCCGCGATAATGATGCCGCGCGTCGCCGCGTACTCCGCCGCTTCCTTGTACAGCTTGATGGAAATATCGCGGATGGTCGCCGACAATTCCGTGCCGATCCGGCGTTCCATGTCGTCGTACGTGATGTTTTCGTCGTGATGGCCCATTTCGGCCTTCGCTGCCGGCGTGAAAATCGGCTCGGGCAGCTTTTCGGCGTTCTGCAGGCCGGGCGGCAATTCCACGCCGCACACCGAACCCGTCGCCTGATAGTCCTTCCAGCCGCTGCCGGCCAGATAACCGCGCACCACCGCTTCGACCAGGATTGGCTCGAGGCGCTTCACCACGACGGCGCGGCCTGCGACCTGGCCGGCTTCATCGGCGGAAACGACGGTCGCCGGATCGATGCCCGTATTGTGGTTCGGCACGATGTGCTTCAACTTCTCGAACCAGAAATCGGCCATTTGATTCAGCACGCGGCCCTTGTTCGGGATCGGCTCGCCCATGATCACGTCGAACGCCGAAAGACGGTCGGTCGTCACGATCAGGAGTTTGTCCGTGCCGACGGCGTAATTGTCGCGGACCTTGCCGCGGCCGAGCAGCGGCACCGATTTCAGCGTGGATTCGTACAGCGGGGAATGTTGGGTGGACATCGTCATCTACCGGAAAAGTGCTGCAACGTCGGGCTAGGAAAAAATGATCAGGATACAAACGATAAAACCAACGCGCCGTTCCCCGGGAATGCGGGAACGGCGGGTTGTATTGATTGTGTTCGTGGCCGATTCAGCGCCATTGTAAACGCGTCCGGCGGTTGTCTCGAATTTAGTCGGGACGAACAGCCAGAAACTTGCTTACTTCGCGCTTACTTGACGATCTGCGCCAGCTCGCCGGACTTGTACTTTTCGGCGATTTTATCGAGCGGAATGGGCTTGATCTTGCCTGCCTGACCTTCGCAGCCGAACTGCACGTAGCGTTCGAGACACACCTTCTTCGCCGCTTCGCGCGCCGGCTTGAGGTAGTCGCGCGGATCGAACTTCGACGGATTTTCGCCGAAATAACGGCGGATGGCGCCGGTGATGGCGAGACGCAGGTCAGTATCAATATTTACTTTCCGCACGCCATGACGAATCCCTTCCTGGATTTCCTCGACCGGCACGCCGTAGGTTTCCTTCATGTCGCCGCCGAATTCGCGGATTTCGGCCAGCAGATCCTGCGGCACCGACGACGAACCGTGCATGACCAGATGCGTATTCGGGATGCGCTGATGGATATCCTTGATGCGTTCGATGGCCAGAATATCGCCCGTTGGTTTCTTGGTGAATTTGTACGCGCCATGCGACGTGCCGATGGCGATTGCCAGCGCATCGCACTGCGTTTTCTTGACGAAGTCGGCGGCTTGTTCGACGTCGGTGAGCAGTTGCTCACGCGTCATGGTGCCTTCGGCGCCGTGGCCGTCTTCCTTGTCGCCCATCATGGTTTCGAGCGAGCCGAGCACGCCCAGTTCGGCTTCCACCGTCACGCCGATGGAGTGCGCCGCTTCCACCACTTTGCGCGATACATCGACGTTGTATTCATACGATGCGACGCTTTTGCCGTCGGCTTCGAGCGAGCCGTCCATCATCACGCTGGTGAAACCGCTGCGGATGGCGGCCATGCAGACGGCCGGCGACTGGCCGTGGTCCTGGTGCATGACGACCGGGATGTGCGGATACGATTCGACCGCCGCTTCGATCAAGTGGCGCAGGAACGCTTCGCCGGCGTATTTCCGCGCACCCGCCGATGCTTGCATGATGACCGGCGCGTTCACTTCGTCGGCGGCGGCCATGATGGCTTGGACTTGCTCCAGGTTGTTGACGTTGAATGCGGGAAGCGCGTAGCTGTTTTCAGCTGCATGATCCAGCAGTTGTCGCATTGATACGAGAGGCATAGGTCTTACTCCTTGAGATGAAACGAATTTTTCTGTCTTGATTTTTTGCCTGCGGCAGGCTTTTCTTCTGCGAGCGTTTTTTTGCCTGCGGCGGGTTTTGATTGGGTTTTACGGGGAGATTGATGAGGCGGGGGGGTTGGATTTGGTGGGACGGGGTTAGTGCTGGGTTGCTGCTTTTTGGGTCTTCGCGCGTTCTGTCTTAGCTGTTCTCTTTCGCACTATTAGCCACTGTGCGTGGCGGCACTTCATTTCTTTGTCCAACGGCGACAAAGAAACGAAGCAAAGAAAACGCCTCTCAACCGCTAATTCTTAAGTGTCCACAGCGTGCAGTGACAACGGTTTGGTACCCCAAAAGCACGCTCAGCGTATAACCTCGTCCGGTTGAAACCCTCCCCCTCCGTCAACCGCAACCCACACGCTTCGCCACCAGTGTGGGAATCCGTTAACCAGGCCTCCGCGCTGCGCGCGCTGATGCACAAACCGAGGAGTCGGCCGTACCGGTCAAGAAGTCTCGGATTCAAAATGCTTTGAATCCGTTATGGGCTATTCCGTTGTTATGCGTAGGCCAGGTTTCCGTATTAACGGATTCCCACACTGGTGGCGAAGCGTGTGGGTATCTGTTGACGGAGCGGGAGGGTTTCAGCAGGACGTGGTTATTCGCTGAGCGTGCTTTTGGGGTACCAAAACGTTGTCACTGCACGCTGGGGACACTTATGTGCCCTCGTTTGGAAGGCGTTTTCTTTGCTTCGTTTCTTTGTCGCCGTTGGACAAAGAAATGAAGTCCCGCCACGGACAGTGGCTAATAGTGCTAAAGAGAACAGCCAACACAAACCGCGCGAAAGCCTAAACAGCAGCAACCCGGCATCAACCCCTCCCCAAGCGCCAGCGCCTTTAGAACGGATCTCCAACCCGCACAATCTTCATCGCGTTGGTCCCACCGGCCTGCCCCATCGGCTCCCCGACAGTCAAAACCACCATATCGCCGCGCGCCGCATAACCCTTCGAAACCACCACCTCCAGCGCCTGCTGAAGCGCAACATCGCGATCGGTGTTCGTATCCAGGTGCAACGAAGTAACATTCCGATAAAGCGCCATAGTGCGCTCACTACCAATCCTCGGCGTCAACGCAAAAATCGGCACATGCGACCAATGCCGCGACATCCACAGCGCCGTCGCGCCCGACTCGGTCAGCGCAACAATCGCCTTCGCACCCAAGTGATACGCCGTGAACAACGCGCCCATCGCAATCGACTGATCGATGCGCGTAAACGTCCGGTCCAGGAAATCCTTGTCCAGCTCGCTCTGCTCCGACTTCTCGGCTTCCAGGCAAATCGCCGCCATCGTCTCGATGGTCGTCACCGGATATTTTCCCGCCGCAGTTTCCGCCGACAACATCACGGCATCCGTTCCGTCCAGCACGGCATTCGCCACGTCCGATACCTCCGCGCGCGTCGGAACCGGCGCGTGGATCATCGATTCCATCATCTGCGTGGCGGTGATCACGAACTTGTTCGATTCACGCGCCATCCGGATCATGCGTTTTTGCAATGCCGGCACCGCCGCGTTGCCCACTTCCACAGCCAGATCGCCACGAGCGACCATGATGCCGTCGGAGGCGTCGAGAATGCCCTGCAGCGCCGGAATGGCTTCCGCACGCTCGATCTTCGCGATCATCTTCGGCTTGATGCCGTAAGGCGCGCCGGCAATATTCGCCAGCTGCCGCGCCATTTCCATGTCCGTAGCGTTCTTCGGAAACGATACCGCCACAAAGTCCGCACCCAGCGACATGGCCGTCTTGATGTCCTCCATGTCTTTCTCGGTCAGCGCCGGCGCCGTCAGCCCGCCGCCCTGCCGGTTGATGCCCTTGTTGTTCGAGAGATCGCCGCCCACTTTCACGGTCGTATGAATCTCTTCGCCAATCACGCGCACCACGTCGAGCACGATCAGGCCGTCGTTGAGCAACAGCACGTCGCCGCTGCGCAGGTCGCGGGGCAGGTCCGGATAGTCGAGACCGACGCGCTCGTCATTGCCGAGCTCGCAGCGTGCATCGAGGATGAACGGGTTGCCCGCAATCAACGTGACCTTGCCGTTCTCGAATTTGCCTACGCGAATCTTCGGGCCTTGCAGGTCGGCCATCAGCGCGACTTCGCGGCCACATTGCTTGGCGGCGTCGCGAACATACTGCGCGCGCTGGCGATGGTCGTCGGCGGTGCCGTGGGAGAAGTTGAAACGGACCACGTCGAGACCGGCCTGGATCATTTGCAACAGGATCTCAGGGGAGCTGGAAGCCGGGCCGATGGTGGCGACAATCTTTGTAGCGCGATGCATGGAATTCCTCGTCTGGGTGGTATCGCCTGAAACAGCGCTGCGAGTACGGTGCGCCGACGGGGATTCAGATGTCTCCGCCTGCGAACGCGCGCCGGATCGTGCCGACGTCGCTTTTTGATGGCTATTCGATAACTGCCCGGGGCCAGGAATCAACGACGCTGCATTCGTGCCGCCGATCATGACCGCCGTTTCCTTCTTCAATTTTCCGCCACGCCGGGCGGGTGCCCGGGCTGAGCGCTTGGGCTTTTCATCGCTTTCTGCTGCGGGTGAAAGCGCGTCCGCGGCAGAAGCCGTGCTGGACTCGTCGTCCGCTGGCGTGGATGTGGCGAGCGCTTCAACCGCCCGGGCGTGGCGGGCCTCTTCGCCCACGCTGCCTTCCACGTCCTCCACCATCTTCTCCGCCAGCTCCTCCACGGCCAATACAGACCGTTCGCTTTCCGACTCCGACGTGGCTTTTGTCATCGGATCAGGCCCGCGATTCGAGCACTTCTACCGCCGGCAACGTCTTGCCTTCCAGGAACTCAAGGAACGCGCCGCCGCCCGTGGAGATATAAGAAATCTTGTCGTGGATGCCGTATTTCTGGATGGCCGCGAGCGTGTCGCCGCCGCCGGCAATCGAGAACGCCGACGAATTCGCGATGGCGTCCGCCAGCGTCTTCGTGCCGTTGCCGAACTGGTCGAACTCGAACACGCCGACCGGGCCGTTCCATACGATCGTGCCGGCCTTTTCCAGTTGCGCGGCGAGCGCCTTGGCGGTGTCCGGACCGATATCGAGGATCAGGTCGTCGTCCTGAACCTGATCGACGGCCTTCGTTTCAGCCTTCGCGGTGGCAGCGAATTCCTTTGCGGTCACGACGTCGCTCGGAATTGGCACCGATGCCCCACGCGCGCGCGCTTCGCTGATGATGGTCTTGGCTTCATCGACGAGATCCTTTTCCGCCAGCGACTTGCCGATCTTCAAACCGGAAGCCAACATGAACGTGTTCGCAATCCCGCCGCCCACGATCAACTGGTCGACTTTCTCGGCCAGCGACTTGAGGATGGTGAGCTTCGTGGATACCTTCGATCCCGCCACGATCGCGACCAGCGGGCGCTTCGGCTCGCCGAGCGCCTTGCCCAGTGCATCGAGTTCAGCCGCGAGCAGCGGACCGGCGCACGCAACGGGCGCGTATTTGGCGATGCCGTGCGTGGTCGCTTCCGCCCGATGCGCCGTGCCGAACGCGTCGTTCACGTAGATATCGCAGAGTTTGGCAAGCTTCTGTGACAGCGCGTCGTCGTTCTTCTTCTCACCTTTGTTGCAGCGGCAGTTTTCGAGCAGCACGACTTGTCCGGGCTGAACCTCTACGCCATCGACCCAATCGGCCACGAGCGGCACGTCGCGGCCGAGCAGTTCGCCAAGCCGCTTGGCCACCGGCGCCAACGAGTCTTCGGGCTTGAACTGGCCTTCCGTCGGACGGCCGAGGTGCGACGTGACCATCACGGCCGCGCCCGCTGAGAGCGCCTGCTGGATGGCCGGCACCGACGCACGCACGCGCGTGTCTTCAGTGATGTTGCCCTGATCGTCTTGCGGCACGTTGAGGTCGGCACGGATGAAAACACGTTTGCCGGACACGTTGCCTTCGGCGATCAGATCGGTGAAACGCAGTACTTTCGTCATGGGAGTCAGCGTGTGAGCGGGTGATTGGAAAGCGGTTCGGGCGAATTGATTTTGCGGACCAGAGACAAACAAGTCCTGTTGCTCGCGGGAACTGCTACGGGGAAATTGATGTGGAAGCTGACGTTGCGTGCTGGCGGCCGGTTGAATGAAACGAGCCAGGCAGGGAGGATAAAGCGAATCGCGCGGCCGCTTGCGCCGCTGACTGATGCGTCAAGACGGCTGAGCGTGACAGCGGAGAACGAAGCGAGTGAAGCTGTTGAGCGGTGACTGCCGGATACACGTTCGACCTCATTCGATACGACAGCAAGAACGCCATTTTAACCGATACCCACCGCCCGCCAAGGCTGGAAACGCAAATCCCCAGGATTCGGGAAAGCTCACAATGCCCGACGCTTCATGTTGCGTCGCAACACGATTTCAGGCGATCAACCGCAATAGGGTGAACACGATCATGCCGACGACAATCGTCCCAAGCATGCTCCGCCGCCACAAGAACCACGCGAGACCGCATATCGACGCATAGAGCGCGTGGTTCGAGAACGCGATGGAAAGTCCATCCGGCGTCGACAACAAGTCAGGCACGACAACCGCAACGAGCGCCGCCGCCGGCGCGTATCGCAATGCGCGCTGCACGCGGTCGGGCAGGATCATGCGTTCGCCGCCAATCAGGAAGAGCGCGCGCGTGATGCCTGTAATCAGCGCCATGCCCGCAATGGCGAGCCATACCTGAGCGGTGGTCATCGGACGCTCCGGGGATTTTTCGAACTGGCGGCGGACGCGGCTTTCGACTTGGCGCGTGCGCCCATCTTCTCTGCCATCAGATCCACGAAGGTTCCGGCCAGCAATGCTGAAACAACCGCCAGCGGCAACGACAACCGATAAGGCAAATCCAGCGTGATCAACGCAATCACGCTGGCCACGCCAACGGCCGCGAGCGTCGAGCGCGTGGCGATCGCGGACACGATCAACGGAATCAGCGCGAGCGTCCCGGCGAGTTCGAGGCCCCAGTTATCGGGGAAAAGGCTCGCGAGCAGAATCCCGGCAATCGATGAAACCTGCCACGACGACCAGCTCGTCGCCGCCATTCCCCAGAAAAACGCCTCCTTGCCCGGCTGATAGCCGACGGGGAAATTGCGCTTCGAGAACATCAAATAGATGATGTCGCCGTTGAAATAGCCGAGCACCAGGCGGCGCCGCAGCGGCAGATACGCGAAATGCGGCGCGAGGCCCGCGCTGAAAATGACGAAGCGCAGGTTGACCATGGCCGCGGTCAGCAGAATGGTCCAGAGCGGCAGCTTGGCGGCGAAGAGCGGCAGCACGGCAAGCTGCGACGAACCTGCGTACGCCGCGAGCGACATGCCAAGCGCTTGCGGCACGGTAAGCACCGATTTCGCCATCGCGATACCGGTGACGAGACCCCACGAGAACGTGGCCGGAACGGCCGGAGAGAGCGTTTTGACGCCATCTATGAATGCGCGTCGATTGGTATCGGACAGCCGATCGAACATGGAAATGAGTGCGGGTCGGTGCGGCCGGACAGCGCCCTGGAGGAAAGGCCGAGTGCGATTTGCGCGCGCGTTGGGCGCATCGCGTAGCGGCGAAAGGCGAATTATAGCGTCGTGAAAGGCGTCAAATGGCCGACGCCGCCCATTTTTTAATCGAAAAGACGCTAAAATGACGGTCTTTGGCCGCCCGGCCGCGTGCCGGTTTTGCATCGAAAACCGGGTTCCGTGCATTCGTGGAACTGCGCCGGCGGCCCATTCAAACACGAGCACAACCTTCGCCAGGAGAAACGTATGTCAATGGCCGACCGCGACGGCAAGATCTGGATGGATGGCAAGCTGATCGACTGGCGCGACGCCAACATCCATGTGCTGACCCACACGCTGCACTATGGCATGGGCGTTTTTGAAGGCGTGCGCGCCTACAAGACCGGTAACGGCACGTCGATCTTTCGCCTCAAGGATCACACCAAGCGCCTGCTCAATTCCGCCAAGATCTTCCAGATGGAAGTCCCGTTCGACCACGCCACGCTTGAAGCGGCGCAGCTCGAAGTGGTCGGCGTGAACAAGCTCGAATCCTGCTATATCCGCCCGATCATCTGGGTGGGATCGGAGAAGCTGGGGGTATCGGCGAAGGGCAACACCATTCATGTGGCGATCGCCGCATGGCCGTGGGGCGCCTATCTCGGCGACGACGGCATTGCGAAGGGCATCCGCGTGAAGACGTCATCGTTTACGCGTCACCACGTGAATGTATCGATGGTCCGCGCCAAGGCGTCCGGCTGGTATGTGAACTCTATCCTGGCAAACCAGGAAGCCATCACCGACGGTTACGACGAAGCGCTGCTGCTCGACGTGGACGGCTACGTGTCGGAAGGCTCCGGCGAAAACTTCTTCCTGGTGAACAACGGCAAGCTGTACACGCCGGACCTGGCGTCGTGCCTCGACGGCATCACGCGCGATACGGTCATCACGCTCGCGCGCGACTTCGGCATTCCGGTGATCGAAAAGCGCATTACCCGCGACGAGGTCTACACCTGCGACGAAGCGTTCTTCACCGGCACCGCCGCCGAAGTCACGCCGATCCGCGAGCTGGACAACCGGACTATTGGCGAAGGCCGTCGCGGCCCGATCACGGAAAAGCTGCAAAGCGCTTTCTTCGATATCGTGAGCGGCAAGAACAAGAAATACGCGGACTGGCTGTCGGCGGTCAAGTAAATGCCACGTCGGACCGGCGTAAAAGCCGGTTCGCCGCGTCCCCAGAATAGAACGTAGAAACGAACCCGAACGAGATTCCTCATGAGCGAACTGAAGGAAATGCCGCTGGTGCAGTTGTCGGCCAAAGACGTGCCGGCGTTCTGCCCGAATCCGAACATGCCGCGCTGGAGCACGCACCCGCGCGTGTTTCTCGACATCACGCACGGCGAAGCGCGCTGCCCCTACTGCGGCACGCGCTACAAGCTGAAAGACGGCGAAACGGTCAAGGGTCACTGAGCGCGTAGCTCGCCCGGGCCGGATACACGGGCGCCCGGGCAGACCCGATCCGTGGTCATGCGCTGCATGGCGCACACGCGCGCGTGCTTTCCTCTCCGACGTCCGGCGCGTTGCGCGCCGGGCGCCCATTACCCCATTTACATCGACGAGTTCCGCCCAGACGGCGTGTGCTGCGTCATTTTCGAGATTGGAATTTAAATAGATGCGTCGCGCGTTGGTTATCGCCCCGAACTGGATTGGTGACGCATTGATGGCGCAGCCGTTGTTTTCGCTGCTCAGGAAATTGCATCCGCGCATTGTCATCGATGCCGTCGCGCCCGCATGGGTCGCGCCGGTGCTGGAGCGCATGCCCGAGATCCACGATGTCTACGCCACCGATCTCGCGCACGGCAAGCTGCAAATGCTGCGCCGATGGCAACTCGCCAGCGACCTGCGCGACGTGGGCTACGACGCCGCGTACGTGCTGCCGAATTCGTTCAAATCGGCGCTGATCCCGTTCATGGCGGGGATCAACCTGCGCATCGGCTATAAAGGCGAAAGCCGCTACGGCCTGCTCAACGTGCGGCACGCGAATCCGCCGAAAGACCAGCGCCCGCCGATGGTCAACCAGTACTCCGCCCTTGCCTACGCGCCAGGCGCCAGGCTGCCGTGGCTGCAGGAAAACGCCACGGTTCCCATGCCCGTGCCGCGCCTCGATCTCGACCTGAACGAAGCCGCGCGCGTGTCCACGCGCTTCAACCTTGATACGCGTGCGCCGCTCGTCGTGTTTTGCCCCGGCGCCGAGTTCGGTCCGGCCAAACGCTGGCCGCCGGAGCATTTTGCGTCGCTGGCGCAGTTCATCGCGCAGTCGTTCCCGTATGCCCGGATCGTCGCGCTCGGCTCGCCGAAAGACGCGCCGCTCGCGCAGGCAATCGCCGACCGCGCGCCGAACGTGCGCAATTTGTGCGGCCAGACCTCGCTTGGCGAAGCGTGCGCGCTGATCTCGCGTGCGAGCGCCGTGGTCACGAACGATTCCGGCCTGATGCATGTGGCTGCCGCCCTGCGCCGCCCGCTGGTCGCGGTGTTCGGCTCGACCGACCCGCGCCACACGCCGCCCCTCTCCGATCTCGCAAAGGTACAATGGCTGCACCTCGAATGCAGTCCGTGCTTTGCCCGCGAGTGTCCGCTGGGTCACCTGAACTGCCTGCGCGAACTCGGCGCGGATCAGGTTTTCGGCGATCTGCGTGGCATGTTGATGACGCAACGTAGTTGACGCAACGGAGTTGACGCAACTTAGTTGACGCAACGGAGTTGACGCAACTTAGTTGACGCAACGTGAAGCGGACCTTAAAGCCCAATTCACATAACTCCGTCAAAGTCGCTGCATGCGACATGCCAATGCCACCCGAGCGGGGGGGGCATGCTTTTGAAACTTGACCGAACCGTGGCGTTTTTTGTCCGTAAAGCACTGGACGCCGTGCATCGAACGTTAGAGACCCACAAGCCATGCCACGTTTTGCCCGCCTATTCGAAGCCGCCGCCGATACTCTCAACGCCTATTACCAGGCCGTCGCGGAGGGCAATATCGACAGCGTGATGGCGCTCTGGATCGACGAGGAATTCGCCACCTTCATTTGTGCGGACGGCTCGCACCTAAGCGGGCTGGACAGCATTCGTGCAGGTCTCGCCACACAACTCGAAAATCAGCCGATCACGGTCGAGCCGCTCGATATCCGCGTGTACGACAGTCTTGGCACCGTCGTCTACGCAATCGCCGAAGCGCATCAGTCGGCCGAACCCGGCAGCACGCCCGACATGGTTTTCAGCACCTATGTGATGGTCCACGAACGTGGGGAATGGCGCATAGCGCATATCCACGCTAGTGCGATGCCAGACGAAGCCGCCGGTCAGGTTGCTGCCAAAATGCGTCATGGGCAGGGTCCGCTGCATTGAAGCGGATTTGCGGGCGCGGTGCGCTCGTATCAGTCGCTTGGGGATTGCTGCCCGAAGTATCAGTGGACTCGCCCGCACCTCGTTTTGATAGCGCGCCATGAAACGCGATTCATCTCACCTCATTGCTCCCGGCCCGGCACGCGCGACGGCGCAGGAGAATGACGCGCCCTCTTCTACCCTCGACGCTATCGTCGATCCGCTCGTTGACCTCCTCTATCAAGCGCCGCGATGGCTGCCCACGGCGCACGCCCAGACCATCGTCCCTGCTTTGTTCGCGCGTCGGCCGATGGTCGAGTACAAAAGAGAACGGTGGACCACGCCGGATGGAGATTTCATCGATCTCGACTGGCTCGACAACGCCACCGACGACACGCAATCACGGGTCAAAGCCCCGCTTTTCGTCCTTTTCCACGGCCTCGAAGGCAGTTCCGATTCCCATTACGCACGCGTGCTGATGGCCGAAGCGAAGGCGCGCGGCTGGCATGGCGTCGTGCCGCACTTTCGCAGTTGCAGTGGTTCGATAAACCTCCTGCCGCGCTTCTACCACCTCGCCGACAGCGCCGAAGTCGACTGGGTTTTGCGTCGCCTGAAGGCGCAGCACAACGGGCCGGTGGTCGCGGCGGGGGTATCGCTGGGAGGCAACGTGTTGTTGCGATGGCTCTGCGAACAGGAACAGGACGCGACCGCCATTCTTGACGCGGCCGCCGCGATCTCCGCACCGCTCGATGTCCACGCCGGCGGCCATGCGATCTCGCAGGGATTCGGCATGGTCTATACACGCAGTTTCCTGAAGACGCTCAAGCGCAAGGCGCTCGCGAAACTCGATCAATATCCGGGACTTTTCGACCGTGACGCCATGCTCGCCGCTCGCACCATGCACGCCTTCGATAACGCTGTGACCGCGCCCGTGCACGGTTTCCGCGATACCGACGACTACTGGACCCGCGCCACCACGCGGCCATTCTTGCCGCGCATCGCTGCGCCCACGCTCGTGCTGAACGCCCGCAACGACCCGTTTCTGCCCGGGCGCGTGCTGCCATCGGCGACGGAAGTGTCTGCCGCTGTTACGCTCGACCAACCGATGCACGGCGGCCACGTCGGCTTCATGACCGGGCCGTTTCCGGGTCGTATCGACTGGTTGTCGCAGCGGGTTTTTGGTTACTTGCAAATGCACGTGCAGCACGCCGCACACACTACGGATTCCACGCATGGATGAGATCGTCAAGCAGGCGCTGGCCAAATGGCCGAACGTTCCGCATTGCACCGGCTGGCTGCTGCTCGATCGTCGTGGCCAGTGGCGCATGCGCGACGACGCCACGCAAGCCGCTGGTTTGCCTGGCGATATCATCCGCCACGACGCGCTTCTGGGTTTCATCAACCGCAATTACGCCGCCGATGAAACCGGCCAGTGGTTCTTCCAGAACGGACCGCAGCGCGTGTATGTGGAGTTGGGGTACACGCCGTGGATCGTGCGATTGGCCGAAACCGATGGCACGCTCAGGCTGACCGATCATGCCGGCGGTGCGTTCAAGCCATCCGAAGCATGGCTCGATGATCAGGGGAACGTGCTTTTCTCGGACGCTGCGCGAATCGCCGCCTTGCACGATCACGACCTCGACCTGTTTTCATCGAATGCGGAACTGGACGATGATGGCGGGGTTTTTCATTTTGCTCCGGGCGTGGATTTGAAGTTGCAGCGGATCGCGCGCGACGACGTGGCCGAACGCTTTGGCTTCGTCACGAGCCCGGCCGCCAAGGCGGCATCGGTCTAACTGTCGTCTTTCTCCATCTCGCGCTCTTCCTTGTAGCGCGTCTCGAAGTCGCGCAAACGCGCGGATATCGTCGATAAATCATAGAAGCCCGCGCTTTTCAGGTCGCGTGCGGCCTGCAATTGCCGGATCGCCGATGGCCACGCGCCATCGAGCGCCAGCTTCTCCGCCATCGCACGATGCTGCGCCATCGCGTCGTTCGCGCCTGCGCTCGCCTGGGCCAGATAGCGCCACCAGTCGGGCTGGTTGGGATCGTCGCGCGTCTCGCGGCGGGCGAGCGCCTGCGCTTCCGTGAAACGCCGCGCCGACAACAACGCCTGCAAATGCGTTTCGATAGCCGCGTGCGATGCCGGCCAACGCGCCTGGGCGGTATCGGCGAGATGGATGGCTTCGTTGTCGTGACCGGCGAGACGCGCGATGTCTGCGGCGAGGACATCGAGGCTCGGCGAGCTGCGCGATTGCGGACGCTTCGCGGCGATGGTGCCGAGATTCACCACCGCGTTCGGTGCTTGCACAGCATTCAGCGATGCCAGCGCGGCGCTCGCGGGAGAGGCGACATCGATTGACAAGCTTGGCGCGACCGGTTTGTTTGCAACGACCGGCGCCTTCTGTTCCGCGGGAACCGGGCGGTCCTCTTGCGCCGGCTCGGCATCGAATACCTTCCGCGCCTCGGCCAGCGATTTATTCGCCGCATCGTAGTCGCGCTGGAGGGTCTGCGCGAGAGCGATCCCATACCAGTTCGCGGCGACGTTGAGCGCCGTCTGATCCTCGATTTCCGCGCGCAGCCGGCTCGCGACATCGCGATATTCGCTCGTCGAATTCATCTGCAGCACACGAGCGCGTGCCCGCACGAAACCGTATTCGGGGTCCTGCCGCGGCTGACGATACGGCACCCGTCGCGCGCGATCCTCCATGTCGGCCATGCGCTCGCCCGTCAGCGGATGCGTGCGCAGATACGGCGGCACGCCGTTATCGCCCATCGCAGTGCGGTCGAGGCGCGCGAAGAACGAGACCATCGCGTACGGATCGTAGCCGGCGGCGCTCAGCATCTGGAAGCCGACGCGGTCCGCCTCGTGTTCCGCCGAGCGGGAAAAGCGCAGCTGGTTGTCGAGCGCGAACGCTTGCCCGCCCATCGCGATGCCCATGCCGAGATCGCCGCTGCGCGCCACCACGCCGGCGAGCACACCAAAGAGCATGGCCGCGAGCGCCGCGTAGCCGCTGCGTTCGCTGGAACCCATCATCCGCGCGATGTGCCGTTGCAGCACGTGCCCCATCTCGTGCCCGACCACCGATGCCAATTCCGATTCCGTCTGGCTCGTCGCGATCAATCCCGTATTCACGCCGATAAATCCACCGGGCATGGAGAACGCGTTGATCTGTGGATCGCGCACGGGAAAAAGCTCGAAGTCCGGCAAATATCCGCCGATGTACTGCATCGCTGCAGCCGCCGACAAACGCGCCGCAATGGAATTGAGGTAATCGCGGATGAGCCAGTCGTCAAGGTAATCGGGGTCGCGGCGCAAGTCGCGCATCAGGCGCTCGCCAAGACGGCGCTCGGCTTGCGGAGTGAGTGCGCCGCCGGAACCATCGCCGAGATCGGGGAGCTGGAGCGCGTTCATCGATGCCTGGAGGCCCGCTCTTTCTCCCGGACGATTGGCAAAGCGCGCGGCCGCGCCGCCGTAGAGACCGAAGACGTTGGCGTCGATGGTCGCGCTCGGCGTGGTCAGCGAGTCGCCGGATGCCGGTGCCGTTTGTACCGTCGTTTGCGTTGCCGTTTGCGCGAACGCGCCGGGAGGCAGGCCCACGGCCAGGCACAACACGGCGGCGATCAGGCGGTTTGAACGCATGGCAAATTTCGCTATACGATCGGCCGGGCGGCGGTCACGATCGGCTGGAAAGGCTTATCGTAGCAGCGTAAGCGCGCGCGGACCACCCGCTTGGCTCGTCGTACGCCGCTGGTATGATGAGCGCCCGATGCAAGGAGATTTCATGTCCGGACTTACACATTTCGATGCTTCTGGCGAAGCCCACATGGTCGATGTCGGCGACAAAAGCGAAACCCGACGGATCGCCGTTGCACGCGGTTCCATCGCGATGCTGCCCGCCACGCTCGCGCTGATTCGCGACGGCAAGGCCAAGAAAGGCGACGTGCTGGGCGTCGCGCGGATCGCGGCGATTCAGGGCGCGAAGCGCACGTCGGACCTGATCCCGCTATGCCATCCGCTGGCGCTGACGCGCGTGGCGGTGGATTTTTCCATCGATGAAAAACTGCCCGGCGTGCATTGTGAGGTGCGCGTGGAGACGGTGGGAAGGACCGGCGTGGAGATGGAAGCGCTGACTGCAGTGCAGGTCGCCTTGTTGACGGTTTATGACATGTGCAAGGCTGTGGATCGCGGGATGACGATCACCGATGTTCGCGTCATGGAGAAACACGGGGGGAAATCGGGGGATTGGGTGGCGGGTAGCTGACACCCTCGATCAACACGTTGCAAAAGACTAAGGCCGTTCCAGCTTGCGCTGGAACGGCCTTCGCTTTCTATGCGTGAGGGAATTCAATCATCCCCATCATCATCGCTGTCATCGGTATCCGACGGCGCCGCCGGCTGACCATACAACTTGACCAGTTCCGCCTTGAACGCCGCAAGTGGCTTGCCTTGCTCATCGACGGATTTGAGCACTGACGCCAGTTGCGTCGGCCAGTCATGCAACTCGGTTGCAAAAATCTTCAGCCGCGCCATGGTATCGAGCGCGTCCTGATTCTGGCCGGCGAGCGCCTGCAGCACCACGTATCGGCGCAACACGGTTTCGCCCGGCAACAATGCGATCGCTTGACGATGCATATCGAGCTTGCTGGCAAGATCCTGGCCGTTCATGGGCAACAGCGTCGCCGCGCCATATTCGCCCCAGGCGCGAAACAGGAACGATGGATCCGCCGCATATTGTTCAGCAGGGCGAGCGCCGTAATAAAGCACTTCCGCACGGTTGTAATCGCGCAGGACTGGATAAAGCGAAAGCAGCCCGAGCACCACCAGCACCGCGTAAAGCCCATAAGAAAACGAGCGTGACACCAATCGCAAAGACCGCGTTTCCAGCAAGCCGAAAATCAGCATCGCGGGCATCAGATAAAACATGTACTGCTGCGGATACTCGACAACCGCGTGCATCGTCAAAACGCCCAGCAACGCGAGCGCGAAAATCCGCGCGGGCGTATGCGGCGAACGAAGTACGCGCACGAGCCAGCCGATCACGCCGAACAACACGATCGCCAAGCCGAGCAAGCCGGTTTTCGCGAGCAAATCGATGAAGATATCGTGCGAGTTATTCGCGATCTCCACGCCGCCGAGTTCACGCACGAACTCGAACTGATGCAGCGGAAATTCGCCCCAACCCACGCCGAGTAGCGGATGCGTCAGGAACATGGTCCAGCCGTATTTCCACAGCGCGAGGCGCGGTGCAATCTGGTTCGCGTCCTGCATACGCTCCGCCGCCGACTGGCCCAGCTCAAGCTGATACCGCACGTTCGCCCATCGAATCGCGGCGTTCACCGCAAAGAACAGTACGAGCAGCACGACGGGAATCAGCCACGCGCGCGCCTTGCTTCGAGCGCCATCGCTCGCGGGCGCATCGGGATCACTCGCCGCGGTCGCGCGGCCCTGGATCAGCGCCATCCACAATCCGGCGACCACGATCACGCCCATCTGCAACCACGGTCCACGCGATACGGTGAGCGCAAGCCCCGCAGAAAATATCGCTGAAAGTACGAACCACGCGATCACCGGCAACCGGCGCGTCTGCACCAGATAAAGCGCGCCCGCCGTCGCGAACGCAATGTAGGTCGCAAGGTGATTCGCCTGCGCCATGTTGCCGAACGGCCGGCGCTCGACGGTCACGTTGTACGCCACCACAAACGGCGAGAACTTCGATTCCATGTGAAAGAGTTGTGCGACCTGGCAAAACACCGCGAACAGGCCGCCCACGATCAACGCCGCCGCTCCCCAGCGCAACGCCCTCTCGGCCATTCCTGCGCGCACGAATCCATACCCGGTATGCACAGCAATAAACGATGCCAGCAAATATCCGCCGCCCAGCCAGTTCATCGAGGGCTGCGCGACCGGCAGCACAACCGTCTGCACCACGAGCAACAGCCCGAGCACGAGCGGCATCAACGCGATGAGCGGCGTCGCGAACGCCACACGTGGCTCCGACAAACGCACGATCAGCGCCATGGCGGCACCGAGCGCGAGGAACAGCCCAAGCGCGCTGTATTCAGCGTAGAACGTTGGAATGGGGTACGTATGGTTGACGACCGCGTACGGAATCGTCAGCGCCAGACAGAGGACGGCAAGAGTAAGGTAGCGCGCGATGTTTGAAGGCATGAGGGGTCGGGAACGTCGGCAACCGGCGCACTATACAAAAAATTACTCATGCTGTGCGGCACCATGCATGAAATGCGCCGAAATCGCCGCTAATCGTTAGAAATCCGTGGCGCTTTCGGCAAAACAAAAAGGCTGACCGCACTCCGCGCGCTCGCCAGTACGTCACTGCAGCGATTACGTTTGCTTGCGGTCAGCCTTTCAAGCGTAATCAAACCGGGGCGGCCAACTTATGCGCGGCACTCGGGCGGTGCAAGATTCGGCGGCAACGTCGGTGCTTCAGACGGCAGCGGACCTGCACCCGGCGCCGGCAGCGATGACGCCGATTTGGTCGCCGCAAAACATTCCCACGTAATCGATCCAGCCTGAACCGAGCCCTTCGTCAGCACGGTTCGCGCCGTTGGTGCATCGGCGTTGTCAGGGGTGGATGGTACGAGCACGATGGTGTTCTCGCCCGCGGGCGCCACGCGCGTGGAATACGCGATGGTGATCTGGCCGTTGTCGTCATCGACGTGTATCGACTCCACGTTGCGCGTTCCCGGCGGCGCGGAATATCCGCCACCCAGATCCGATCCGCTTGCGGCGTTTTCGGCCACGGCCAACCGCGCCGACGACGCCAGCGACAAGCCCTCTCCCACCCGGCTACGCGCAAGATAGTCCTGATACGCAGGAATCGCATACGCCGCGACCACGCCCACAATTGCCAGCACGATCATCAACTCGATCAACGTAAAACCCAGCCTTGAGCGCTTTTTCTTGCCACGCGCCAACGCTCGTCGAAACCACGACTTGCCTTCCTTGATGCTTTTGAACCCGCACACCGCTACTGTCATCGCTGAACTCCCAAAAAGACGAAGCGCCTGGTTGCGTGATGCAACTCAGACGCTTCGATCTTATTGAGCCCGGCGAGGCTCCGGCAGTCAGCCAAATGGCTAACGCTTGCCCACAAAATCAGTGCGCGGCGTTCGACTCCGCGGCCTGCACGCGCTTGCGGAAAAACCAGCCAACCGCCAGCACCAGTACCGCGCCCGCGATATGCGCGGCGTATTCGGCGCTCGGCACATTCAGCGCCGGCCAGCGATCGATAAACGGATCACCAATGATCAACCCGCCCGCAATCCACCCGAGCAGTCCGGCGCCAAGCGCGATGACGATCGGGAATTTATCGATCAGCTTGAGCACCAGCGTGCTGCCCCACACGATCAACGGAATGCTGACAAGCAAACCGAAGATCACCAAGGCCAGCCGATGCTGTGGATCGGCGGCCTCTGCCGCGCCCGCCACCGCGATCACGTTGTCGAGGCTCATGACGGCATCGGCGACGATGATGGTCTTGATCGCGGCCCAGAGCTGATCGGCGGGTTTCACGTTCGGATCGCTGTGATCCGGCATCATGAGTTTCACGCCGATCCACAACAGCAAAAGGCCGCCGACGAACTTGAGGAATGGAATATCGAGCAGCACCACCGCGAACGCGATCAGCACGACTCGGAGGATGATCGCCCCGAGCATGCCGAGCAGCACGCCGCGCGTACGCTGTTGGTCGGGCAGATTGCGCACGGCCAGCGCGATGACGACCGCGTTATCGCCACCGAGCAAAATATCGATGACGATGATCTGTAGAACAGCGCCCCAATGGAGCGTGGCGAAGAATTCGAGCATGGAAAAACCGGTGAACGACGACAGGAAGCACGCACAATAAAAAAGCGGGGAAGCATCAGCTCCCCCGCTTTTAGTACCGACGCGTTACGCAAGGCTTACATAAGCATATCAAAACGTTGCGTTTTCTGTCGATGAAGCCTTTGTTACAGCATCGCCTTTAACAAACGCGCCATTTCCGACGGGTTCTTCGTGACGGTGATACCGCATGCTTCCATGATTTCCAGCTTGGCATCGGCCGTATCCGCACCGCCCGAAATCAGCGCGCCTGCGTGACCCATGCGCTTGCCGGCCGGAGCCGTGACGCCCGCGATGAAGCCAACCACCGGCTTCTTCATGTTGTCCTTGATCCAGTAAGCCGCGTTCGCTTCGTCCGGGCCGCCGATCTCGCCAATCATGATCACGGCGTCCGTGTCGGGATCGTCGTTGAACATCTTCATGACGTCGATGTGCTTCAGACCGTTGATCGGGTCGCCGCCAATACCAACCGCCGACGACTGGCCAAGGCCAATAGCCGTCAACTGGCCCACCGCTTCGTACGTGAGCGTGCCCGAACGTGACACCACGCCGATACGGCCCTTGCGGTGAATATGACCCGGCATGATGCCGATCTTCAGTTCGTCCGGCGTGATCGTGCCCGGGCAGTTCGGTCCGAGCAACAGCGTCTTGCGATTTTCGCGACGCATACGGTCCTTGATCTCGAGCATGTCGCGCACGGGAATGCCTTCCGTGATGCAGATGGCGAGATCCAGATCGGCTTCGACCGCTTCCCAGATTGCAGCAGCGGCGCCTGCCGGCGGCACGTAGATCACCGAAACGGTTGCACCCGTTTCAGCCTTTGCTTCCGCGACGCTTGCGTAGATTGGGATGCCTTCGAAGTCTTCGCCGGCGCGCTTGGGGTTCACGCCCGCAACGTACGCCTCACGGCCGTTCGCATACTCGCGGCAAGCGCGGGTGTGGAACTGGCCAGTCTTACCGGTGATGCCCTGGGTAATAACCTTGGTGTCTTTGTTGATCAGAATCGACATAGTGTGACCTCTGTTCGTCGACGCCGCTTTTCACCTGCGCACCTTGTTTCAAGGCGCGGCGAGGCGAAAAAGCGCCGCCTTTCGTGTCTGGTGGAACGCTCGTAATTGCCGGAATCAACTGACGCTTACTTGCCCTCGGCTGCCGCGACGACCTTCTGCGCAGCTTCTTCCATGCTGTCGGCCGCGATGATCGGCAAGCCCGAATCCGCCAGCATCTTCTTGCCGAGATCTTCGTTCGTGCCCTTCATGCGCACGACCAGAGGAACCTTCAGCGACACAGCCTTCGACGCCGCGATCACCCCTTCCGCGATCACGTCGCAGCGCATGATGCCGCCGAAAATGTTCACGAGGATCGCCTTCAGGCCCGGATTCTTCAACATGATCTTGAAGGCTTCCGTGACCTTTTCGGTCGTAGCGCCGCCGCCCACGTCGAGGAAGTTGGCCGGCTCGCCGCCGAACAGCTTGATCGTGTCCATGGTCGCCATTGCCAGACCCGCGCCGTTCACCAGGCAGCCGATGTTGCCATCGAGCGAGATGTAGGCCAGATCGAACTTCGATGCTTCCACTTCAGCCGGATCTTCTTCGTCGATATCGCGATACGCCACGATGTCCGGGTGACGGAACAGCGCGTTGGCGTCGAAGTTGAACTTGGCGTCGAGTGCGATCACCTTGCCGTCGCCCGTGACGATCAGCGGGTTGATTTCAGCCAGCGATGCGTCCGTTTCCCAGAATGCCTTGTACAGGCCTTGCAGGATGGCGCGTGCTTGCGGAATCGATGCATCGGGGATGCCGATCTTGCGCGAGAGGTCGTCGGCGTCCTTGTCCTGCAGACCCGTCGACGGCTCGACGGCGAACTTGTGCAGCAGTTCCGGCGTCTTTTCCGCGACTTCTTCGATGTCCATGCCGCCTTCGCTCGAAGCCATCACCACGACTTTTTGCGTGATGCGGTCGAGCACGAGGCCCACGTACAGTTCCTTCTTGATGTCCGCGCCTTCTTCGATCAGCAGGCGGTTTACCTTTTGGCCTTCAGGGCCGGTCTGGTGCGTGACGAGTTGCATGCCGAGGATCTGGTTCGAATATTCGCGAACCTGGTCCAGCGTCTTTGCAACCTTCACGCCGCCGCCCTTACCGCGACCGCCAGCGTGAATCTGAGCCTTGACGACCCATACCGGGCCGCCCAGCTGTTCAGCGGCCTTGACCGCATCGTCCACCGAGAACACGGGCTTGCCGCGCGGGACCGCGACGCCGAACTTCCGCAGGATTTCCTTTCCCTGGTACTCGTGAATCTTCATGCGTGATTCCTTCAGTCTGAGAGTTGGATTGAACTTCGAATGGTTGAATACGAAGATTTACGCCGAGCAATGTATCCGGCGGCGGTGACAAACGTCGCCGAAGACATGCTGATTCTGCTGATCTTGCTGGTATTTCGTGGTCGGCCAGTTCTGGTGAACCTGCTCATGCTGGACTCGCTGAGCTGGCTCAAGTGCACTCCCGGTCTTGTCCACTGTCCTTCGGGCTGGCATTTTCCACGACACGTTCGCCGGCGCTTCTGGGCGCGTGGCCGAACCAGCGTGGATAGTGTTGCCGGACAGCCTCGCCATCGAAACGCAATGCGTTGCAACGGCCGAGCTGGAAAGGGGGTTTGTCTGTTTGGATTGCCTGGTTGGTTGCAGCTGTATTGTCCGGTGACTCTCCGGGCGCGCCGCCTTTTTCGGTGTTCCACACTTCGCCGGCGAAAGCCTGGATCGCGGCGGTGGGCAATACGGCGCAGAGTTCGGTGAGATGCGTGCAACCGGTCGTTCCGGCCAGCAAACGGCTGGATTCGCGGCGGAAATTTTGTACGAGATTGAGACCGATGAGCGCGCGATATGCCGGGTTCGATGCTGAACACAACTGGCCATACGGCGCCCAATCGGAAGCGGCTTCGGCTCCGACGATAGCGAACGTGCGGTCGATAGTGATGCGCAGCCAGAGTTCATGGATCGGCAGGCCTTGAGGCCGGACGCCCGTCGCGAGTTTGACGTCGCGCGGCTTTTCATCAGTTAGGCAGGCCTCTATATCCCACAAGCCATCATCACGCTCAAACGCTTCCATTCGAATCGCGCGGCGATGGCGCAACTGACGGGAAACGGGCAGAGAAAGCGGCATGTGCAGAGAAAGGCCGGAATGGGAAAACATACGGATTTTACCATACTGGGCATTTTGAGCCGGGCCGAGTTGCCGGAAGGCCGATTACTGCTGATTTAGGGCCGGTTTGTGCTGGTTTTGCCGCTTTCGGACGTTATTCGATGTTGAAATCGTCGTCGCTGGCCTTCAGGACTTTCACGATCACACCGCTGGTGAAACCGCGCGTGGCGAGGAAACGAGCCTGTTTGGCTCGGTCGGCGGGGGTGATTGGCAACTCGCCGTATTTTTTGCTCCAGACGTCGCGGGCGCGTGCGAGCTCCGTGTCCTTCAGCGCGGCGTTTGCGTCGTGGATCAGCGTTTCGTCGATGCCATTGCGCTTCAACTCATTCACGATCCGGCTGGTGCCTAGCTTGGCGCCACGTCGGTGAACCACGCTGTCGACGAAACGCTCGTTCGATAACCAGCCTTCGCGTTCGAGGGCATCGAGTAGTGTTTCGAGCGAATCGGTTTCCGTGAGGTGCGGCGTGAGTTTGCGCGACAGCTCCGCACGGCTGTGCTCGCGGCGGGATAGATAGCCAAGCGCCCGGCCTCGTAGGGAGAGTTGCGGGCGCTTGCTTTTGGATTCGCTCGCTGTCGGGGGTTTGCCCCGGCCCGTTGTTCCGCGGGAGTAGACGGATTCGTTTTCTGTGCTTTGGTTTTGCGCGGTTGGTGTGTTGCTGGTTGCAGGAACGCATTGTTCGAACGGCTCGTAGGGATCGGCTGGCTCGAACTCTCCCGCAATGGCTGCAGAATTGGAACCTGTAGCAGCGGTTTTTGCGGACGCTGCTTGCGTTTGAACAATCGCTTGCTCAAGCAGGGCGCGCGCGAGCTTCAATCGATCGCTTAAGTCTGCCGCGTTTGCGTCTGTTTGCTGCTTGGCCAGACCCGGGGAGCCGGTGGCCAATTTGTCCTCGGTCGGCTTCTTGGCGAACGCGCTTCTGCGACCCGTTGCGCGTTCGGTCGATCGTTCGAAAACGTCTTCGCCGTCTGCCGGTTTTGCAGCCGCCTTTCCCCCGAACGAGGATTTGCGTCCGCTTGAACTGCCGCGTCCGAATTTCTTATCGCTGGAGCGTTCGTAGACGTCGTCCGGCTCAGCAGTCGATGCCTTGGCAGAAGACCGCCCTAATCCTCCGCCGCCGAAAGAACTGCGTTTCTTCGGAAATGCGCGGTCGCTCGACCGTTCGTAGACTGGCTCGGCTTCCTCAGGCAAGGCGTTTTTATCGACATCAGCGCTCGCCGCGATGGCCTCCGCTTTCGACGTTCCGGTCGAAAGGCTCGAACCACTTCCGCTTTTGCCGAAGCTGCTTTTCCTGCCAAAACTACTGCCGCTGCCTTTGCTGCTCGAAAAGCTGCTGCCTTTGAATCCGCTGCTGGTTTTATCGCCGGCAGCGCCACTACTCTTGCTAAAGCTATTCCCAAACGAACGACGCGCCGGCGCAGATCCCTCCGCACCAGCGCGTTCGCTTGATGCTGCACGGTATCGATCGCTGCTTCGTTCGTAGCGATCGACTACCTCCTCAGCGCCGGCGCCTTCGGCGTCATCGCTTGAAGAATTCGAACCGTCCGGATCGTCCTTCGCGTCTTGCTCCGAGTCACGACTTGCGTCGCGACCGGCTTTTGATCCGAACCGGTTCTTGCGCAGCATCTTCTTTACCGCCTACCACTCATTCTTCGTCAGCCACTTCGGCAACGCCTGGCAATGACTCGGCCATTGCATTGACGCCCAGCGACTCGCGGATCTTGTTTTCGATCTCACGTGCCATTTCCGGATTCTCACGCAGGAATTCCCGTGCGTTGTCCTTGCCCTGACCAATCCGTTCGCCGTTGTAGCTGTACCAGGCGCCCGCTTTGTCCACCAGCTTGGCTTGCACGCCCAAGTCGATGATTTCGCCCTGACGCGAGATGCCTTCGCCGTAGAGAATGTCGAAAATGGCTTCGCGGAACGGCGGCGCAACCTTGTTCTTCACCACCTTCACGCGCGTTTCATTGCCGATCACTTCGTCGTTCTTCTTGATCGAACCGATACGGCGAATATCCAGACGCACCGAAGCGTAGAACTTCAGCGCATTACCACCCGTGGTGGTTTCCGGATTGCCGAACATCACGCCAATCTTCATGCGGATCTGGTTGATGAAGATCACCAAGCAGTTCGTACGCTTGATCGTGCCGGTCAGCTTGCGCAGCGCCTGCGACATCAAACGTGCTTGCAAACCAGGCAACGAATCGCCCATTTCGCCTTCGATTTCCGCCTTCGGCACGAGCGCCGCGACGGAGTCGATCACGATCATGTCGATGGAACCCGAGCGCACCAGCGCATCCGCGATTTCCAGCGCCTGTTCGCCCGTATCCGGCTGCGAGATCAGCAAGTCCGACGGATTCACGCCGAGCTTTTGCGCGTAACCAATGTCGAGCGCGTGTTCCGCGTCAATAAACGCTGCCGTGCCGCCCAGCTTTTGCATTTCAGCAATGACTTGCAGCGTCAGCGTGGTCTTGCCCGATGATTCCGGACCGTAGACTTCAACAACGCGTCCGCGCGGCAAGCCGCCAACGCCCAGTGCAATATCCAGTCCGAGCGAACCAGTAGACACCACCTGGATGTCTTCAATGACTTCGCCGGCGCCGAGTCGCATGATCGACCCCTTGCCGAATTGCTTTTCGATCTGCGACAGCGCGGCGGCCAGCGCCTTGCTCTTTTCCGCAGACATCCCGCCCGGGCCTTTCTTGCTATCTTCCATGAATCGTCCTTTGCTATGATGAACGGCATCTGGCGCATGCCCGCGGACTTTTGCTCCACTGGGTGCACTGCTTCAGACACTGTATAAAAAAACAGGTGTTTTTGCAAGTGGGATCGGCGCGCGTAGTTTCAACGCCACGCCGTCCATGCAAGCGCACCACAACACCTGGAGACCGCCGCGCCGGGCGAATTGCGGTGCCGGCAATGCCTTTTGCGCACACTACGATGCGAATACTCATTGCCGAAGACGACAGCATACTCGCGGACGGTCTGGTTCGATCACTCCGCCAATCGGGGTATGCAGTGGATCACGTCAAGCACGGCGTGGAAGCGGACACTGCACTTTCACTACAAACTTTCGACCTCCTGATCCTCGATCTGGGCCTGCCGATGATGTCCGGGCTCGAAGTCCTGCGGCGTCTGCGTGCCCGCAATTCGCAGATGCCCGTGCTGATCCTGACTGCCGCCGACAGCGTCGACGAACGCGTCAAGGGCCTCGACCTCGGCGCCGACGACTACATGGCCAAGCCGTTCGCGCTCAACGAACTCGAAGCCCGCGTGCGCGCCCTCACCCGCCGCGGCGCGGGAGGCGGCCCAACGGTTGTCAAACACGGCGCGCTCGCGTTCGACCAGGTCGGGCGCATTGCATTCATCAACGACCAGGTCATAGAGTTGTCGGCGCGCGAACTCGGCGTGCTCGAAGTCCTGCTGCAGCGGGTTGGTCGGCTGGTATCGAAGGAACAGCTCGTCAACCACCTTTGCGAATGGGGCGAGGAAGTCAGCAATAATGCGATCGAAGTCTATGTCCATCGGCTAAGAAAAAAAATCGAGCCCGGCGGGGCGCGGATCATAACCGTTCGCGGGTTAGGCTATAGCCTTGAAAAAGCCGTTGCACCCGTGGCCGCGTCCGTCGCGTCAGGACCTGCGGACGCTGGCTCAGCCGTGCCATCCAGCCCTCACTATAAGTAACCACGCCATGGGCTCGCCCGCTACTTCCAAGCGTGCCGCCCAGGCGTTGCGCGAGTCGCCGCACCCGTCGCCGGATCTGCTCGATGCACCCATCGCAGACCCCGACGTGTCTCGTGACGCGCGTTACGCCAACCCGTTCGCGCCGCCCGATGAGCTCGAACCCGACGGCGAGCCGGCGCCGCGTTCGCTGTTCGGCGAGATTCTCGACTGGATGCTCGCGCCGTTGCTTTTGCTTTGGCCGATGAGCATCGCCGTCACGTATCTGGTCGCGAAGTCGATTGCCAACGGGCCGTTCGACCGCGCGCTTGAAACGGATGCCTACGTGCTCGCCCGGCAAATCCAGCCGGTAAACGGCGTAGCCGAATTGCGTTTGCCGAACGCCACGCGTGATTTCCTGAGGGCAGATAACGTCGATAGCGTCTTCTTCCAGATACTCGGCACACGAGGCGAACTGGTGGGCGGCGACGCCGATATGCCCCTTCCCCACGACGACGACCGCCCGCAACCGGGCATTGTGGAATTTCGTGACGACGTGCTGCGTGGCAACGATATCCGCGTCGCCTATACAACGGTCGAGCTGCCTTCATTGCCGCAACCGGTGCTCGTCCAGGTGGCCGAGACGCTCGATAAACGCAGCCAGTTGGCCAACGACATCATCAAGGGCGTGATCCTGCCGCAGTTCGTGATCTTGCCGCTGGCGATCGTGCTCGTGTGGTTCGGGCTTTCGCGCGGACTCGCGCCGCTGCACGCGCTGCAATCGAATATCCGGGCGCGTCGTCCGGACGATCTTTCACCGCTCGAAGCCAGCCGCGCGCCGCCGGAAATCGCGCCGCTGGTGGCATCGTTTAACGATTTGCTCAACCGGCTCGAGCAGAACATGGAGCTGCAAAAACGCTTCATAGCCGATGCCGCCCATCAGATGAAAACGCCGCTCGCCGGTTTGCGCACGCAAGCCGAACTGGCGCTTCGGCAGGACGTACCTGCCGAAGTGCAGCGCTCGCTGGAGCAGATCGCGACGAGTTCCGAACATGCGGCGCGACTCGTCACGCAACTGCTCGCGCTGGCTCGCGCTGAAAACCGGATGACCGGGCAGATCTTCTCGCGCGTCGAACTCACCGATCTTGCGCGGCTCGCCGTGCGCGACTGGGTGCAGGCGGCGTTGGCGAAGCGGATGGATATCGGATACGAAGAACCGCCGCATCCGGTCGAGGTCGAGGGCAACGTGGTGATGCTGCGCGAGATGCTGTCGAATCTTATCGATAACGCCATCCGCTATACCCCGCCCGGTGGGCGGATAACGGTCCGCGTGCGCACCGAGGATTCGGACACGCGCCGCGTTTTTCTCGAAGTCGAGGACACGGGATTGGGCATCCCGGCGGCTGAAAGGACGCGTGTGATCGAGCGGTTTTATCGGATTCTTGGCCGCGAAGGCGAAGGCAGTGGATTGGGGTTGGCGATCGTACGGGAGATCGTGACGATGCACCGCGGCACGCTCGACATAGAGGATCACCTGTACGGAGAAGCGCCCCGCCGAGCGGGAACGCTTGTCAGAGTTGGGTTACAGCGGGTTTATCCTGCCCGGGACAAACCCTGAGCGCGCGTTTCGGCTGAACATAAATAATCGTGGATTTCGGAGGTTTTAGCAGCGTAAACGCAGCAATAGACCATTAATTAGGCGACGTTAAGACAACACGTCTACCCGCACTCAAAAAACCACACCCTCTGATCACGTCAGAACGCCGTAAGTTTTCACTCCAATAATCGGTGCACGGTGCCGCCATCCGCGGGACCACATTAAAGATCAAGATCTGGAGACGATTCATGGCGACGATCGAGGGGCGCATTTCCCACGCGCCGATGACCAGCGAAGAACGGCGCGTGATTTTCGCGTCATCGCTGGGCACGGTGTTCGAGTGGTATGACTTCTACTTGGCGGGCTCGCTCGCCATCTATATCAGCAAGACCTTCTTCTCCGGCGTCAACCCGACTGCCGCCTTCATCTTCACCTTGCTCGGCTTCGCGGCGGGCTTCGCCGTGCGTCCGTTCGGCGCGATCGTGTTCGGGCGTCTCGGCGATATGGTCGGCCGCAAATACACGTTCCTTGTGACCATCGTGATCATGGGTTTGTCGACGTTCGTGGTCGGCTTGCTGCCCGGATACGCATCGATAGGCATAGCGGCCCCCGTGTTGTTCATCGCGATGCGACTGCTGCAAGGGCTCGCGCTCGGCGGCGAATACGGCGGCGCCGCGACCTACGTTGCGGAACATGCGCCTTCCAACAAGCGCGGCGCGTGGACGGCGTGGATCCAGACCACGGCCACGCTTGGCCTATTCATCTCGCTGATCGTGATCCTCGTGGTACGCAGCGTGGTGGGCGAGGAAACGTTCGGCGCGTGGGCCTGGCGCATTCCGTTCCTTGTCTCGATACTGCTGCTCGCCGTATCCGTCTGGATTCGCCTGAAGCTGCACGAATCGCCGGTTTTCGAGCGCATCAAGGCCGAAGGCAAGACGTCGAAGGCGCCGCTGACCGAAGCGTTCGGTCAATGGAAAAACCTGAAGATCGTGTTGCTCGCGCTCTTCGGCCTGACGATGGGACAAGCCGTGGTGTGGTACACGGGCCAGTTCTACACGCTGTTTTTCCTGACGCAGACGCTGAAGGTCGATGGCACCAGCGCCAACATCATGGTGGCGGTGGCGTTGTTGATCGGCACGCCGTTCTTCCTGTTCTTCGGGTCGCTGTCCGACAAGATCGGCCGCAAGCCGATCATCATGGCGGGCTGCCTGATTGCGGCGCTGACGTACTTCCCGCTCTTCCACGCGCTCGCTCACTACACGAACCCGACGCTCGAAGCCGCGACCATCAAGTCGCCGATCACCGTCATTGCCAACCCCGACGAGTGCTCGTTCCAGTTCAACCCGGTGGGTACATCGAAGTTCACGAGTTCCTGCGATATTGCCAAGAGCGCGTTGTCGAAGGCCGGTTTGAACTACGAGAACGTGGCCGCGCCGGCCGGGACGCTCGCGCAGATCAAGGTGGGCGACACGGTGGTGAACACGTATGACGGCAAGGCCGCCGATGCCAAGGTCCAGGGCGCTACGTTCGACAAGACGCTGGCCGGTACGCTGAAGTCGGCGGGTTATCCGGCGAAGGCCGATCCGGCGCTGATCAACTGGCCGATGGCTATCGTGATCCTGACCATCATGATGATCTACGTGACGATGGTTTATGGTCCGATTGCCGCGATGCTCGTTGAGATGTTCCCGGCGAGGATTCGGTACACGTCGATGTCGTTGCCGTATCACATTGGCAATGGCTGGTTCGGCGGGTTCTTGCCGGCTACTGCGTTTGCCATCGTGGCAGCGAAGGGGAATATTTTCTCGGGGCTGTGGTATCCGATTGTGATCGCTGTGGCAGCGTTCGTGATCGGGATGCTGTTCGTGAAGGAGACCCGTGGGACGGCGGTTTATGACTCGGATTGATCGTCCGTGATCGTCTGAATTGTCGATAAGAATCGGCTTGGAAGGGGTTGACAGGTTTTGCAACCCTCTTCATAATCTCGATCTCTTGGCGAATTAGCTCAGCCGGTTAGAGCGACGGAATCATAATCCGCAGGTCCGGGGTTCGAATCCCTGATTCGCCACCAAGTTGTAAAGAAAGCCGCTGCTTCGAAAGAAGTGGCGGCTTTTTGTTTGGTTGATCGCTAGACACGAACTGGGTATCGGCCCCGGCGGATACCAAATCTTCAGCGCCGAGGCATTGGTTCCTTATGCGTTCCGCTCCAGATTTCCGATCCGCTAACGCGTCGCCATCCCTCGATTGATTCAATAGCAAAGGGCTCGTTTCCGAGCCCCTGTCACCTACAGACCAATCAGCATTCGCACCGCATCTCTAACTGATTCCAGCTCCGCTTCTGTAACCTTGTGTCCGCGAAATTCCGCCTTTCTAGCCTCAATGTCTACCGACCGAATCTGGTCGGCCTGAGCGACGCAAGATTCGGGCAGAGTCGATAGCGGAATTTCGGTTTGCCACTCATGATTCGTCCTCGAGATCGTCACCCCGATAACCCCATGGATCACGCCGTTCACGGCTTTCGGGCTAATCACAAGAAACGGCCGCTTGCCGCTCTGCTCGGTTCCCATAGTTGGAGCTAACTGCACCCACCACACCTGACCTGCCTCTGGAATGCCATAGTCCATCTATCACCACACATCATTGCGACTGGGATCATTCGGACCACCGGCCTCTGAACCCATTGGCTCGTCGTCCAGCAACGGATCGACCTGTCGCTCTCGCTTGCGCGCCGGACCTTCCTCAAGAAAGCGCGCCATCGAGAATTTCCTCACGCCCGCTGGTTTAATCATAAGAGCGCCATTCTCCGCGCTCACCTCTACGTCGGTGTTCTCCTGCAGGCGCAGAATGTCTGCGAGACCTGCGGGAATCCTGACAGCAAGGCTGTTGCCCCAACGCCTTACCTGTTGAAGTGGCATACGTCGACTCCTTATCAGCGATTTCCGCAACCATTCATGCCAATTTCGGCGTCCAGTAGATGCTGCGTCGATTCAATGATAGCGCACTTTAATTGAACGTGTATACAGCGTATCTACTTGCGCAACTGAGAAAAGGGACGGATCTCATGAAAACCCGGAACTGGGTCACTATTGCCTTAAAGGGCGGACGACCAAACGTTGATTGAGGCGACGAGACAATCAACTTGTGAAGGGGATGCATAAGGGACGACTCAACCCGCACTCGCTGGCCGCGCGCAGCGACATTGATTACCGCAGCTTCTGCAACGTTACGCCGCAGCCCTGACACAGAAAGGTTCTAAACCTGTGACTAGCTCGTTCACTTGAGTCAACGCGAAACTCACTTCTGCGCGCGATACATCCTTGAGCCATTTTGGATTAACTCGTTACCAATGAGATCGATAAATTCGATTTGATCCGGGGTCGGCGTTGTTCCACTGTAGCTAGGTGCCGATACGCAAGGGCCTGAGCGCGAATGAGTGCACTGGACGACCAATATCGAAAACCTCTTCGATGCTGGAAACGCCGGTCGCGTTCTCTTGAAAACGGCTTATTTGCACCGCTGTGCAAGCCGCACTAGACCCAAAGTTGCCCCTTCAGCATCCGATTAAACACCCCCGCATGCGTCACATTCATCCCATGCGACGCCCCTTCGATCGTCACGCGCCTGGCACCATCGATCCACCCCTCCAACGCCCCAACAGCATCGCGAAACATCTTTGGACTTTTTTCGCCATCGATAAGCAGCGTAGGGCATCGCACCCTCGCCGCAGCGCTCGCATCGTAAGCCGGCAATGGATCCTGAAACTGCAGCGCCAACGTATCCGCGTTATCCATCGCCATGGCCCGAAACTCTTTCGGACTCCGCGCCCAGAACCCTGGCCGGCTCACCGAATCCACGAAAAGCTCCAACCCCGCATCGACCTCACCCGCAGCAATCAACTCCGCAGCCTTCGCCCTTAGCGCATTCACCGGCGCAGGGAGAACCGTCCGCGACATCGAGTCAGAACCAGGCCTAGCCACCGCCCCACCCGGATCAGCCAGCACCAACGACTTCACCATCTCCGGATACCGCCCGGCCAGATGAAACGCCACACACCCACCCCTCGAATGCCCAACGACATTCACCGCGCCCACCCCCAGCCGCTCGATAAACTGCCCCATTTCATCGACGTGCGCGTCCCAGCTAAACGGCCGTAAATCCCCCGCCACCCCAAGCGCCCCTACCCGCCCCGATGGCCAATAATGCGAGAGACTCGGCGCCACACATCGATACTGCTTCCCGAGCGGCCCCAACTGCGGCTTCCAGTATCGAAAGTCGCAAAGCGAGCCGTGAATAAACAGCATGACTTCCTGGTGCTCGTGCCCGGTCTGTACAAAAGGCACTTGCACGCCGTGATCGAGCGTTGCCACATCGGGCATGGGCAAGCCAAAAAGTTGCGAGGGATCCACCCCATCCAACAGCGTCATCCGATGCAACTCCGATTAACTAGCCAAAAAACTCACTCCGGCGCCGTAGCCCGAACGGTGACCATATCGCCCATTGCGTCGTGATCATCGAACGCGGCATCCTGCACATCGGCAGCACGACCACCGCCAGAAGGAATAGCCTCCACCGGAAACCCCTTCTTCTCCCACGCATCGAGCCCGCCCTTCAGCGGCCGCACATTCGAGAACCCTTTGGCCTTCAACCGCCGCACGATCTGCTTGGCCGTCGCCTCATTCGGACACACGCAATAGACAACCACCTCGCGCTCGCGAAACATCGCATCGATTTTTCCCGACGCCTGCAGATCCAGCGGCAACGCGCCCTTGATCCTGTGCGCCTCCTTGCGCCGAATCTCTTCCGGCCGGGCATCGAAAATGACGGGGGGCGCGTCGGAGCGCATCATTTCATCGAGTTGTTCGGGCGATATCCGGTACTTCGCGAGCCATCGGCGGAACTGCAGGCGGCGAACCCATCGATACGCCAAAAACATCCCCGCAGCCATCGCGAGCACATCGAGCGCGGTCAGCCCATACGTGCGCACGAACACGAGCAAATCCGCGACTTCAGCCTTCAGGATCGCGCCGCCCAACATCCATGCCGATGCCCAAAGCGTCGCGCCCACCAGATCCCAGAACACGAACACGCGCACATCGATCTGCGTGGTGCCCAGCAACGGCGATGAAACCAGCCCAAGCCCCGGCACGAATTTGGACAACGCAAGCAAAGGCGCGCCGAAGCGCTCGAACCAGTGGCGTGCGGTACGCAGGGTGGTATCGAGGGAAAGGGAGAAGCGCACAAGCGAGTTCAAAAACCGCCGGCCATACAGCCGTCCAGCGGCGAACCAAAGAGAATCGGCGATAACCACCGCGATCACCGCAGCAGCCAACATATGCCAGAACGAAGCCACGCCAGCCGCAACCAAAGTGCCGGCGAGGACGAGCATGGGCGCTGCGGGAATGGGCACGCCGAGCTGCGTGGCGAGCACGCTGACGAACACGGCCCAGGCGCCCCAAGACGACACAAGGGAGATTGGAACGTGCGGCAAGATCGTGCTCCTCGCGATGGGTGCAGGGCGCACGTCCTGATTACTCACTGTTTGACCGATATCAACAAAACCGCGCCCCGACCCGCGACTTTATCGCGAATTGGAAACTATCGCTGGGCTTACAAAAACGTTAACGCGCGCTCATCAACCTTCGATGCGCGCCCGCGTCACGCCGAGCAAACCGGCCATCGCGTCACGGGCGGCGCCTGAATTCCTGGTGGCGATGGCATCGAAAACGGCCGTGTGTTCGGCCATCGATGCATTGAAAACTTCCGCCCGCCGCGCATTCAATTGCAATTGCGCCTCGAGCGTGCGCTCGATCAATGTCCCCAACGGCACGAGCAACTCGTTGCTGCACGCGTTCAGCACGCTTAGATGAAAACGCAGATCGGCGCGCACCCATTCGTCGATGTTGCGTGCATCGAGCATCGCCTGGTGGGCTTCGGCTAAACGCGCCATCGCGCGTTCATCGTGATTCGCGGCAGCCAAAGCGGCGGCATAAGGCTCGATCATCTCGCGCATTTCCTGCAGCTTGAGCGCGAACTGCATGGGCTTGGCGACGCGCGAGTACCACTCGAGCACGTCGGCATCGAGCAGATTCCACGCGTCTCGCGGCCGCACGCGCGTGCCGATCTTGGGCCGCGATTCAATCAATCCTTTCGATGTCAGCGTCCGCAACGCCTCGCGCAGCACGGTCCGACTGACGCCAAAGCGCTCCATGAGCTCGGCTTCGCGCGGCAAGGTGGTCGCGGGCGCGAAATCGCCGCGCAGGATTTGGGTGCCGAGGTCGTACGCGACGCGTCCGTGCAGATCGTGCTGAATGACTTTCCCCTTCTGTCGAAAAATGACGCGATTATACGGACCCACGAGCAGGCCCTTTCCTGGCAAGCGTTTCCGGCCAATAGTACTATTAATATACACATCGAACAAAATTTTGATAGCATTGGAATCCTCGTTCCTCACTCATCGGAAAAATCAGGAGACGCCAGCATGAAAATCACGAAACTCGAAACTTTTATCGTTCCGCCGCGCTGGTGTTTTCTGAAGATCACGACCGATGAAGGCATCGTCGGCTGGGGTGAACCGGTGGTCGAAGGCCGCGCGCATACGGTCGCCGCAGCGGTCGATGAACTCTCGGATTACCTCATCGGCAAAGACCCGCTGTTGATCGAAGATCATTGGCAAGTGATGTATCGGGCGGGGTTTTATCGTGGCGGCCCGATCGGCATGAGCGCGATTGCGGGCGTGGATCAGGCGCTGTGGGACATCAAGGGCAAGCATCATGGCGTGCCGATTCACGCGCTGCTCGGCGGTCAGGTTCGCGACCGCATCAAGGTGTATTCGTGGATCGGCGGCGATCGTCCAAGCGATGTCGCGAACAACGCGCGCGCGGTCGTGGATCGCGGTTTCAAGGCCGTGAAGATGAACGGTTCGGAAGAACTTCAGATCATCGATACCTTCGACAAGGTTCAGGCCGTCATCAACAACGTCGCGGCCGTGCGTGAAGCGGTGGGACCGAATATCGGCATCGGCGTGGACTTCCACGGCCGCGTGCACAAGCCAATGGCGAAGGTCCTCGCGAAGGAGCTCGATCCGTTCAAGCTGCTGTTTATCGAAGAGCCGGTGTTGTCGGAGAACGTCGAGGCGTTGCGGGACATCGTGAACCAGACGAGCACGCCCATTGCGCTTGGCGAGCGCCTGTATTCGCGCTGGGACTTCAAGCACATCCTTGCCGGCGGCTACGTGGACATCATCCAGCCGGACGCGTCGCACGCGGGCGGGATCACGGAATGCCGCAAGATCGCATCGATGGCCGAAGCCTACGACGTCGCTCTCGCCCTGCATTGCCCGCTTGGCCCGATTGCGCTTGCAACCTGCCTGCAAATCGATGCCGTCAGCTACAACGCCTTCATCCAGGAGCAAAGTCTCGGGATCCACTACAACAAAGGCAACGACCTGCTCGACTACATCAAGAATCCGGAAGTCTTCAAATACGAGGACGGCATGGTGATGATTCCGCAAGGGCCGGGCTTGGGTATCGAGGTGAACGAGGAGAAAGTGCGCGAGATGGCGAAGGTCGGTCACCGCTGGCGCAACCCGGTCTGGCGTCACGCCGACGGCAGCGTTGCAGAATGGTGATCTGAGAATTGCGGCGCACCGTACGATACGGTTGCCTTAGGCATCGTAGAATACGGTTAATCGAGACAGCGGATCGTCTCGAAGTTGCTTCGGAGTTGTTACGTAACGCGCTGTCGAGCCATGCTCTTTCAGCGCGTTACGTCGTTTAGAAAGGGTGATTGGAATGTCCAAAAACCCTTTTGCAGCAAGGCTTTGCATGCATAACGGCGCCTGGCCCGCGTCTTGCATTATCTCGTGTACTGATGTTCCAACCCATGCGCCCGGGAAGAGCGCGACGATAAAGCGAAAGAGTCCAGCATGTACACACTTCCAGATGAATATATCCGCACGCAAATGGCCGTTGGCGCGCTTGTCATGTTCGGCGTACTCCGCGTGATCTGCGCCGCGATGGGCGCGCAACACAACTGGCGTTTGTCGGTCGTCACGAAGTGCTTTATTGGCGCTGCGGTGCTGTTTTGCCTGCCGCAACTCGCCGATGTTCTGTTCTCGTCGCCGATGTCGCACAAGGCGTTCATCGAGTTGCAGGGCAAGGCGATTGGCTGCGCGCTGGCGCTGTTCTGCGCGCCCATCGTGAGTCATAAACTCGGCTACGAGTAAGCGTCCGCCAACGCTTCATCCCGCCGATGCAAACCCCGGCACGCTGTGCGACAACACGGCGGCCGCGACAAACACCGCCACAATCAAAACCGCTTCCACGCGCATGACGCCGGTGAACGTGCGTGCATCGACAGTGGATGCCGTGCGCTGCAATCGCGGCAACACGGACCATCGGTTCATTGCGCCGAGCAGCAACGCGGTCGCGACCAGCACGGCTTTCACGACCAGCGCCTGACCCCAAGCGCTCGTTTGCAGCGCTTCGGCCGACCCGCCCAGTCCGCGCCACGCGTTGTAGATCCCGGTCAGCACCACGAGCGATACCGCGATCACGGACAGGGTCGACATCTTCCCGGCAATGCGAATCAAAAACGCCCGCGCAAGCGATGTCCCCAGCGCCGACAGCACGCTCCACGCCCCCGCGAACACCACGCCGCCCCACAATGCGGTCGCCAGCAAATGCACGGTCTGCACGCCTTCGGCCATAGAAAACGCGCCGGCATCGGCAGCATGACCAACCGATGCCTTGCCCGCCGCAGCCACGATCGCGCCCAACGCGAACAACCCGAGCCGCGGAGCGCCCTTCGCGTTTGCGGACAACATCGCGATCACGAGCAGCACGCCGCCGCCAAATGCAATTGCCCAGCCGATGCCCGCGTGCGTTCCCGTCACCACGGCGCCCACGGCTGAAAACGCATCGAACAACGGCGCGCCGCTCATCGATGCCGCCTGCAGCCAAACAAGCACGATATCGGCAATCGCCACCATGATCGCGCCGCCGATGCTCAAGCGTCGCGCCTTTCGCCACCCGGCGTGCGCGGGCGATTTACCCTCGACCGCCTTCTCCTTCGATAACCATACGCTCAGCAATCCCGCGCCGAGCGTGCAGGCAAACGCGATATCGGCGATCGCCGCAATGACGACCTGAGCGAACCAGAGTGGATCGCCGTTCACGTACGCACCTGCGAAATTTGAGTCATGCTGAAAGCAAGCAAGGAATACATTGAAGTTTCGGTGAATGGTCGTGGAAGAGGCATCAGGAACGCGAGTCTACTGGAACGGGCACGTGGAATGCACGAGCAGGACGGTCGCAGCAAATTGCAAGGAACCGTTAAAACCAAGTCGATGGTTTGTCGAACGCAATGCCCTGCCAATGGTTAAAGAGTTTCAAAATCCCCTGTCGATCGGTCGCGCGGCATATTGTCGCGTAGAGGTTGAAAGCCAGACGCAACAGGCCAAGGCACAAATAGTCATCATCAGGCAACGATGATAGAATGCCGCGTCGCATCAGAGGCTCGCAGAGCCAATGTGGCAATGGTTCACCACATATTCGCACCGGGCCGAACGAAGCTCGGCAGGTCCTCGAAATTCATGGAGTGTCGCGTGTCTTCAAGACGCATCTTTCGTCCGTTGCTCGCCCCGCTAATGGCGCTGGCGCTCTTAGGCACTGCAAGCGCTGCCGCTGGCGCCGCCGAAGCTCAAGCCGCCCAGCCTGTCGCGCCGGACACCATGGCAGCACGCGTGCAGGGTTGCACGGCATGCCACGGCGTTCACGGTGAAGGCACGGACAACGACTATTTCCCGCGTCTTGCCGGCAAACCGGCCGACTATCTGTACAACCAGTTGCAGAATTTCCGTGAAGGCCGCCGGAAGTATCCGCCCATGAATTACCTCGTCACGTACCTCTCCGACGACTACCTTCACCAGATCGCCACGTATTTTTCGCAACAGCGCCCGCCGTATCCGCAGCCGGCCAAGCCGACCGTGTCGGCATCGACCGTCACGAAGGGCCAGCAGATCGTGCTGAATGGCGATCCGAGCCGGAACATCCCGGCTTGCGCGGCCTGTCACGGCGCAACGCTTACAGGTATGGAACCGGCCATTCCGGGTCTCGTGGGATTGCACTCCGACTACATCAGCGCGCAGCTCGGCGCCTGGCGTGCGGGCTCGCGTCACGCGAAAGCGCCTGACTGCATGCAACAGATTGCATCCCGCCTGACCGACGACGACGTAACCGCTGTCGCCGCCTGGCTTTCCACGCAAACCGCACCGGCCAATCCGGTACCCGCGCCCGCTGGCTCACGCAAGATGCCGCTCGCTTGCGGCAGCGAACCGCAATAAGGCGCGAGGAGCGATAAGAATATGAAACGCAAGTCCCTGTTCGCACTCTCGGCGGTTGTTGTCCTTACGGCCGCCGCAGCCGCTGCCGCCCTCTGGTCGGGTGGCGACGCATTCCATTCGAGCGGCGCTGTCGCCGCGGTGCCCGCCGACCAGACCGAATTGATCAAGCGCGGCGAATATCTGGCGCGCGCCGGCGACTGTATTGCCTGCCACACGGTTCGCGGCGGCAAGACGTTCGCGGGCGGCCTGCCCATGTTGACGCCGTTCGGCACCATGTACACGCCGAACATCACGCCGGACGATCAATACGGTATTGGCAAATGGACATCGGACGATTTCTACCGGTCTATCCATAACGGCCGCTCCAAAGACGGCAGCCTGCTTTATCCGGCCATGCCGTTCACGGCTTATACCAAGGTGACGCGCGCCGACTCGGACGCCATGTTCGCGTATATGCGCTCGGTCCCGCCGGTGAACGAACCGAGCCGTCCGCACGAACTGCGCTTCCCGTTCAACCAGCGCAACATGCTGATTGGCTGGCGCGTGCTGTTCTTCCGCGAAGGCGAATTCAAGCCGGACCCAACGAAGTCGGTTGAGTGGAACCGTGGTGCTTACCTGATCGAAGGTCTTGGCCATTGCAGCATGTGCCATACATCGATCAACCCGCTCGGCGGCCCGGTCAGTTCCGCAGCCTTCGGCGGCGGACTGATTCCGCTGCAGAACTGGTATGCGCCGTCTTTGACGTCGAACAAGGAAGCCGGTCTTGGCGACTGGGACGTGAAGGACATCAACGACTTGTTGAAGACGGGTGTATCGCAGCGTGGCGCCGTGTTCGGCCCAATGGCCGAAGTGGTTCACAACAGCCTGCAATACATGACGGACGCGGACATCAATGCAATGACCACGTACCTCAAGTCGATTCCGCAGAAGAAGGAAGCGCCGGAAACCATGCAGTTCGAGACATCGGAGAAATTCGGTGGCGAGTTGCTGGTCCAGGGCAAGAAGATCTACACGGAAAATTGCGCGAAGTGCCACGCGGAGAACGGTCTCGGCAAGCCGCCGGCCTACCCGCCGCTCGCCAACAACCAGTCCATCCAGATGCAATCGGCCGTCAATCCGATCCGCATGACGCTCAACGGTGGTTATCCGCCGAGCACGGAAGGCAATCCGCATCCGTATGGCATGCCGCCGTTTGCGCAAGCCTTGTCGGATACGGAAGTGGCTGCGGTCGTGACGTACATTCGTATGTCGTGGGGCAACCACGGTACGCCGGTGTCGCCGCAACAAGTGAGCAACCTGCGTTCGGCGCCGCTGGACTGATCGAACGAGACCAGTCCACGTAGTAGCGTAAAATGCAGTGAAGGGCGCAGGCCTCGCAGTCGGGGCGGCGCCCTTCTTCTTTTTGCGGATGGCTTTTGTGCGTCATCAAGCGAGTCGGGATCTGCAAAAATGAGTGGCCCGTCTCGCGGTAAAATGCTCGGGATTCACGGATTCTCGTAGCGGGCAAGCAAGGCGTTGCACGCAGTAAAGGCAACACAAGGCAACACAAGGCAACACAAGGCAGTGAGGATGTTCTTCGATGCACGTCGGTGAGCGGTTCAACAGCGTTACCCATCTTGTCGGCACTGTACTGTCGGTGGCGGGTCTTGCAACGCTCGTGACCATGGCATCGCTGGAACGCGATCCGTACAAGATCGTGAGCTTTGCCGTGTATGGCGCAATGTTGCTCGCCTTGTACGCAATCTCGACGCTTTATCACTGGGTCCGCAGCCCGCGGCTCAAAGCTGTATTGCAGAAATGCGATCATTCGGCCATCTACTTGCTGATCGCGGGAAGCTACACGCCGTTCACGCTCGTTACGTTGCGCGGTCCGTGGGGCTGGTCGCTATTCGGGGTAAGCTGGGGGCTCGCTGCTCTTGGCATCGTCCAGGAACTGACGCTCGGGCGCCGAACCCGCAGTGTATCGATGGTGATTTACGTGTTGATGGGCTGGCTCGCGCTCGTAGCCATCCGTCCTCTCGTTACAGCGTTACCGCCCGCCGGCACGGCGTGGCTGCTGGCAGGCGGCTTGATCTACAGCGCCGGCATTTACTTTTTCATCAACGACGAGCGCATCCGGCACGGCCATGGCATCTGGCACCTGTTCGTGTTGGGCGGCAGCTTGTGTCAATTCGTCAGCATTGCGCGCTATGTTGCGTGAGCCTGCCTTGATCGGCACTCAATGCCTGAAGTTTTGAAGCGCGTGCGCTTCAAATGCAACTTAACGCCAGTCAGCGTGTCTTGATAGCGCGTTGATCTTCGCGGCAACTTTCCCGGCGCTCCTGCTTTTCTTTGGCAAGCGCCCCGATTGTCATGCCGCCCGATTTCCTCGATCGTCGTATGCGCACTCCTCAACTGAGGCTTATGCGGCAACGCCGGTCGGCATACAGAATCTGCGAATACTTATGTCTTTTGATTCCCTCGGCTTGTCCGAACCCTTGCTCCGCGCAGTCATCGAACAGGGCTACACCACTCCTACGCCTATCCAGTCGCAGGCAATACCCGCCGTGCTCAACGGCGGCGACCTGCTTGCAGGCGCGCAGACGGGCACCGGCAAGACGGCCGGTTTCACGTTGCCTATCCTGCAACGTTTGTCAGAGGCGCCCGCCCCTGCGGCCGGCTCGCGGCGCCCGGTTCGCGCGCTGATCCTTACGCCTACACGCGAACTCGCCGCGCAGGTCGAAGAAAGCGTGCGTACGTACGGCAAGTACCTGAAGCTCAAATCAACGGTAATGTTCGGTGGCGTCGGCATCAATCCGCAAATCGATGCGTTGCGGCGCGGCGTGGATATTGTCGTGGCGACGCCGGGACGGCTGCTGGATCACATGCAGCAGAAGACCATCGACTTGTCGAAGCTCGAGATTCTCGTCCTCGACGAAGCCGACCGCATGCTCGACATGGGTTTCATCCATGACATCAAGCGCGTGCTCGCCAAGCTGCCGCCGAAACGCCAGAACCTGCTGTTCTCGGCCACTTTCTCCGATGAAATCAAGACCCTCGCCGACAGCCTGCTCGACAAGCCGGCACTGATCGAAGTGGCGCGCCGCAATTCGACGGTCGAAGCCATTGCGCAAAAGATCCATCCGGTCGATCGCGATAAAAAGCGCGAGTTGCTTACGCATTTGATCCGGCAGAACAACTGGTTCCAGGTGCTGGTGTTCTCGCGTACGAAGCATGGCGCGAATCGTCTGGCCGAACAGTTGACAAAGGACGGCATCAGCGCGCTCGCCATTCACGGCAATAAGAGCCAGTCGGCGCGTACGCGCGCGTTGGCCGAGTTCAAGGACAACACGCTGCAGGTGCTCGTGGCAACGGATATTGCGGCGCGCGGTATCGATATTGATCAGCTGCCGCACGTGGTCAATTTCGACCTGCCCAACGTGCCGGAAGATTATGTTCACCGGATTGGCCGGACGGGCCGTGCCGGGGCGACGGGCGAGGCGGTATCGCTGGTTTGCGTCGATGAACATCAGTTGCTCAAGGACATCGAACGGCTGATCAAGCGCCCGATTCCGCAGGAAGTGATTGCGGGATTCGAGCCTGATCTGACGCAGAAGCCGGAACCCATTCTGCGACGCAGCCAGGGCGGCGGCGGTGCGCGTCAAGGTTCGCCGCGTCAGGGCGCGCCGAAGCAGGCGAATGGCGGCGGCCGTGGTCCGGCCAAGCCGGCACATGGCGGTGGGAATGGCAACGGCGGCGGTGGAAACGGTTCACGTTCGCCGAAGCCCGTTGCGGCCAAGACCGGTGGCAATGGCAGCGCGCCGCGCAAGCCCGAAGGCGCACGGCCAGCTGGGGCACTGCTGGGCGGCAAGCCACGTACTGAAGGCGGAGGCGCCGGCCGGCGTGACACGCCGCGCACGGGACAGCGCGGGCGTTGATTGAATTGCGGTGAGGTTTCAGGCAGCGGAGCTATTTGGCTCCGCTGTTTTCGTTTCAGGCGGCCGCGCTCGCGGCGCGCTTCAATCCTTCCACCTGGTGACGCCATCGTTCGAGTACCGCGTTCTCCTGGCCCTCGGCAAACGCAAATTCAATTTCCTGCACGAGTCGCGCATAAGCAACTTTTTGCCATTCACCGCTTTCAATCGTCGCGATAAAACACGTCACCGGCGAGTCCGCCATGGGCACGACCTTGGCCTGGAGCTGCACCTGGAAAAACGCTTCATCGAAGACGAAAGTCAGCGTGGCCGAACCTGTCTTCGATATCACCCGCGCAGCCCTCGATTGCGGCCACAACGAGAAACACACGCTGCCCGGGTCGGGCGCAAACAGTTCGCCAACGCTTAGCAACGACGTCCGGATGCGGCCTTCATCGGCGGCAAGAAGCGATGCCGTGAACCCCGTTTTCGTCTCGATCGACGTGCCATCGAAGAGCGTACGCAACGGTGACGGCCATTCGTCGAACGTGCCGTGTTCGATGTTGCGCGGACCCGATACCGATGAATCACTCATATGGAACTCCTCGAAAGCACGATGGCCCGCGAAAGCGGGCCATCGGTCAAAGCATCATGCCGGTCGTGCCACCGAAAGCTTCGGCGGCTTCAGCGAAAGAAAACGTGCTGCGTAATCTTGGCGATCGGATAGTGAACGCTCGGCTGAATCCGCGCCGGCAGATCAAGCGGCTTGAGCAACATCTTGACGCACATATCCGCCGATAAATTGCGGCGAACCAGTGCATTCACGCGGGCCGCCAGCTCCCGGTTGTGCGCTGTATCGTTCGCGCGATCCGGATAACGAATGGCGAAAACGTGGCGCAGCGCGATCTCGGAATCCTCGTTCTTGATTTCCATCACGCGTCGCAGCAACGCGCCCAGCACGGCAAAGCGGCCGTTGCCTTCAATCTTGTTGTACTTCTTGAAGAAGCGGAAGAAGTGCTTGTAGTGACGGACTTCGTCGGTGCGGATGTTGTCGGTCAATTGCTTCAGCACTGGTTCGTCCGAGCATTCATTGATGGCACGGTACAAGGTTGCCGTGCCCGTCTCGACCACACAACGCGCGACCATTTCAAGGGCCCGCGTTTTCTCGAAGTCCTCGACCGAACACGTCAACGAGTATTCGGCAAAGAAGTTCTTGAACGCCGTGTCCCAATCGAATTCCGGCCACACGTGATTGATGTACGTCTTTAACGCGCGGCCATGCTGCATTTCCTCCGGTTCCCACTCGGTGTTGAGCCAGGTGGAGACTTCGGGGTCGTCGTTGAAATAGGTGCTCAGGTTGCTCGTGTAGAGATCCGTGCCGCTCTCAATGAACGAAGCCGCGCACAGCAGCAAGAGCAAATGTTCGTTGGATGCCGCCTTCCGACGATCGATCCGCGACAGGTCAATATCTTCGATCCGCCAAGGCATCACATGGGTACTATCAGTGTGCATAAATATCGCGCTCCCAATCTGTATTGAACGCGCCGTCAGCCAAACCGGCCGAAAATCAGGCAACGCCATGAACAATGAAGTCATGGCGTTCTCATGTGGTTGAAGACTTCTTAGAGCCTGCATATTAGCCGGGTTACAGCGATGCTGCAGGCACGAAGAGAGACCGTTCAACCCATAGGTCAGTTCCGGATACTGTTTATTTCAGCACAAATCATACCGAGCATTGGGCATAAGTTGATCGGGCGCAAGCACGGCGCTTCAACCTTGCTTACAAGCGGGTTTCGCCGCTATGCAAAGTCACTGTTACCCGCGCGCCGGCAAACCAGCCGGTTGTAAAAACGAAGTAGCTCGATGGAAGGCTAAGGATACGTCATCCAACGATCAACTTTGCCATCCTCACGAGTTTCGTCATGCGGATGTCTAGACTGCGCATGCCGCGTTGTCCGGTCAGCCCGCCCTTCCCTTACAATACCGCCACCTCACGACATTGAAGCGCACGCACAGACGCCATGACTCGAGATCCCCGCATCACCTTGAATGCACGACAGCAAGAGCTGCTCGACTGGGTGCAACGCGATGGCTTCGTGACCGTCGAGGACCTGGCCACGCATTTCGATGTCACGCCGCAGACCATTCGCCGCGACGTCAACTGGCTCTCCGACATGAACCTGCTGCGCCGCTATCACGGCGGCGCGAGCCTTCCGACGAGTTCCGAGAACGTCTCGTACACGGCGCGCCAGCGCATGTTCCACGACGAGAAGCGCCGTATCGCCACACTAGTTGCCTCGCACATTCCCGATCAGGCGTCGCTCTTCATCAACCTCGGCACCACGACCGAGGAAGTTGCGCGGGCGCTCAACCGGCATCGCGGCCTGCACGTGATCACCAACAACCTCAACGTGGCCGGCATGATGAGCGGCTACCCGGATTGCGAAGTGCTGATCACCGGCGGCATTGTCCGTCCCTGGGACAAAGGCATTGTGGGTGAGCTGGCTATAGATTTCATCCGCCAGTTCAAGGTGGATTTCGCGATCATCGGGGCTTCGAGCATTGAGCCGGACGGCACGCTGCGCGATTTCGATACCCGCGAGGTCCGCGTCGCCGAAGCGATCATCAACCACGCGCGCACCGTTTTCCTCGCCGCGGATCATTCGAAATTCGGACGCCCGGCACTCGTGCGCCTCGGTCATCTGAATCAGATCGACGCGCTTTTCACCGACGCCCCCACGCCGCCCGAGATGGCTGAAACGCTGACTGCTGCGAACACACAGGTGTACATAGCTGAATAACGCTTCAGAAAGCGAAACGCAAATTCCTGTGTGCGCTGCGACACGAACTTCAGGTAATTTCTACGTTTCTCTGCTCCGGCCGAACCGCTTTCGCGCCCCTCAAAAGTCAAACCCAATATTTTGCGCAAGCGTTTGGCACTCGACCGGCGCTTGCATACAATCAAATCCCGGCAACGCAGCGCCGACTTCCAGAGACTCGGAAGCGGCGGTTCGCCATAGGTCTGCCGGCTCGAAGTTCCTGCCTCGCGCAACGTTCCGAAGTACGAGCACCGGTCGCCGACCGGTCACAGTGCCGTTCGATCGTCATGGAGAACACGATGCTCAGTCCGCATGAATTTGCCACGCTGCTCCTGCTACAAGACGCGCCCAATCAGATGGACATGGTTCGCGACGAGCTCGACGCCCTCCTCGAGCGTCAACTCGTGCAACTCGAAAATCTTGCTTCGGGACGCCAGCTCTGGAGCCTCACGGCCTCGGGCGATTCCACCATGAAGGCAATGAAGCGGTACTCGTAAGCATCATCACGCTCCACCCGCCCTTTCTTGCATATCAGCCAGCGCGCAACGTCGGATCGACGGCTGCGCGCCAGCTGAGCGCCTGCGCCCGCTGATTGGCGAAAAACGTCGCCCACGCGCTTTGCGCTTCGGTCGTGCGGTTGGTCGCGAACGCCGAATGCTGGCCCGCAATGCCCGCCTGGAACGCGCAGAACTGATCCTTCGATAACCCGCCGCGCTTTTGCGCCACATAGGCGTCGTATAACGCCGAATACACGTTTTGCCCGTCCGCGCCGTAGTCCACCGCGGCCGTCCCGCACATGGACTGCAAAGCGCTCAGTGAAGGCGCGCCCATTGAACCCGACATGTCGGGTGTAGAAACACATCCGCCCAACACCAGCGCGCCAAGCGCGCCCGCCACCAGCAGCTTTCGCATCGTCTTCACTCCTTGTTCATCGGCAAAAATTCACTGCCCACAGTATCGGTCTGCTGACGCCTTCGCGCCACTCAGCCAAACGGCCTATTGGTTTAAAAAGCTTTAAAACCCGCGCCGACATGAAGTTTTTCTCGAAAACACAGCGTTAGCCATTCAGCCGACTTTACATTTTCGTTTTTGTTCGTTAAATTTCGAATTCGAACATTTATGTTCTGTCGGAGCGGGTGGCGGCCATGGGGCGAATAAGCAATGCAAGGTAATCTTTTCGATGTGCTCGTCGTGGGTGGCGGGGTCAATGGCACGGGCATCGCGCGCGACGCGTCAGGCCGGGGCTTGAGCGTGTTGTTGTGCGAGAAGGATGATCTGGCGTCGCATACGTCGTCATCGAGTACCAAGCTCATTCACGGCGGGCTTCGTTATCTGGAATACGGCGAATATTCGCTCGTGCGCAAGGCCCTGCAGGAGCGTGAGGTTTTGCTGCGCGCGGCGCCGCACATCATGTGGCCGCTGCGTTTCGTGATGCCGCATATGCCGAATCTGCGTCCGGCCTGGATGATCCGTGCTGGCCTTTTCCTCTACGACCATCTCGCGCGCCGTCAGTTGCTGCCGGGGTCCAGGGGTATCGATATGCGCACGCATCCGGCTGGCGCACCGCTCATCGATTCGATCAAGCGCGGGTTCGTGTACTCCGACGGCTGGGTGGACGACGCGCGGCTCGTGGTGCTGAACGCGGTCGATGCGCAGGAACACGGCGCGGTGATCCGGACGCGCACGCGGCTCGTCAGCGCGGAGCGCAAAGACGGTTTGTGGCATGCCACGCTCATCGATGATCACGGCGCGACCTTCGACGTCCAGGCGCGTTCCATTGCGAACGCGGCCGGCCCGTGGGTCAGCGAACTGCTGAAAGGATCGCTTGGCAGCGGCACGCACACGCGCCATACCGTGAGGCTCGTCAAGGGCAGTCATATCGTCACGCGGCGGCTGTTCGAGCACGACCACGCGTACATCTTCCAGAATCCGGACAAGCGGATCATCTTCGCCATCCCGTACGAGCACGATTACACGCTGATCGGCACGACGGATCTGGAGTATCACGGCGATACGTCGAAGGTGACCATCAGCCCGGAAGAGACCACGTACTTGTGCGAGTCCATCAACCGCTACTTCAAGAAGCACATTGGCCCTGAAGACGTTTGCTGGAGCTATTCAGGCGTGCGCGGCCTGCTCGAAGACGAAAACGCGGAGAACGCGTCGGCGGTCACGCGCGACTATCTGCTCGAACTCGATACCCCCGCGAACCAGGCGCCGTTGTTGTCGGTGTTCGGCGGGAAGATCACGACTTTCAGAAAGCTGGCCGAAGAAGCCGTCGATAAACTCGGCGATGCGCTCCAGTCCCCTGCCAAAAGCAAGACTTGGACGGAAGGCGCGCCGCTGCCGGGTGGCGATATCGCAAATGCAAACTTCGACACATTCCTTGCCGCGTTGAAGCAAGACAAGCCCTGGCTGCCCGCCGATCTCGCGCATCGATACGCACGCGCTTACGGCACGCGTATTCAACGGCTCCTTGGGAACGCGGCGTCGCTGGACGATCTCGGCGAAGCCGTAGCGCCCAGCCTTTACGAAGCCGAACTGCGCTATCTGCGCGACAACGAATGGGCGACCTGCGCCGACGACGTCCTGTGGCGCCGCTCAAAACTAGGCCTGCATATGGAACGCGGGTCGCTGGACGACGTGACGCGCCGTATCGACGGATGGTTTGCACAGACGCCTCAACCGCAACCCACGCCGCAGGTTTCATCGCGGACCGTCGTGTAAAAAACTATCCTGCCGCGCCTGATAACGGTGTGACGATATCTTCGTTTGATGCAACTTCTGCCGATGCTAGTCTTTCCGTAACCGATGCCGCGCCGGTCTGCGCGGCATGTCCGAATGGAGGCTCATCATGGTTGCACCGGCTTATTCATCGCTGGAACTCGTGCGCGAATCGTACGATGCACGCGTGCCGGCCGAACGCGCCGACGCAACGCGGGCGGCATCGGCGGAAATTCATCGTGAGGAGCATATTCCTCAGACGAGCGCACAGGAAGCGAACGACGCGCTCGAATATCTCGTTGGCGTGAATCTGGCAAGGCTTCGCGCCGAGCGTCAGCTTTCGCTCGACGCCCTCGCCCGCGCTTCCGGCGTTTCCCGGGCCATGCTCGCGCAGATCGAATCGGCACGCAGCGTGCCGTCCATCAAGGTGCTGCACAAGATTGCCGGGGCGCTGAAGGTGTCGGTCGCGGCGTTTTTGCGGCGTCACGCAACGAATGGCATCGAGTTTCTCGCGGCCGATCAGGCGACGCGGCTGGTGACATCGAATGGACGCTTTTCGGCGCGGCCGCTTTTTCCGTTGAGCGCGCCGGCATCGGCGGAATTCCATGAGTTGCGCATCGCGCCGCTGCACACGGAAACAGGCAGCCCGAAGCCACCCGGGACCACGGTCAATCTGGTGGTCAGCGACGGCACGCTCGAACTTCGCGTGCACGATCGCACGCAGTTGCTCGGCACCGGCGACGCCATTGTGTTCGATGCCGATCAGCCCCATGCGCTGCGCAATCCCGGCAGCACCGAAGCGCGCGCGTATCAGGTCACGGTGAATGCGGAAACGCCGCCGCGCTGGCATGTGCCGGCGGATTCGCGCCGTGTCGAAGAACCGAGTTAAGTTCGTCAGCCAACGCGCCGCCACTCAGGGGCGCTGCAACATCGGCTGGCTTGTTGTATCCTCAAATCAGTCGCGGTTTTTAAGTGTTCAGCGACAAATCAGTACGTCTTCAGGGCGGGGTGTAATTCCCCACCGGCGGTATGCGAACGGTTTTCATAACCGTACGTGAGCCCGCGAGCGCCCGTGAACGTGGATCGTAGCTTTTTTACGAACCCAACCACGGGGTCAGCAGATCTGGTGCGATGCCAGAGCCGACGGTCATAGTCCGGATGAGAGAAGATGTGCAGATGGTCATGTCCGTATCGCGTGTTTGCCGCGGCGTTTTTACGTTCGCGCCTTCCCGTGTGCCGTTCTGTCTGTTTGCAATGCCCTGAAACGTTTTTCGCCCATTCCTTTTGCGAGAGCGTTTCATTCATGTCCGTAGCCTCCAGCCTTAACCGTCCTGTTCCCGACGCATTCGCCGACTTGAAACAATTGCGTTCAGGCGAAAATTCCGTCCAAATTCCTCCCCGAATCGCCGCCGCGTTGCAAGCCTTGCGCGAAGGCCGCACCGTTGCGTTGCTCGACGACAATGACCGCGAAAACGAAGCCGATCTGATCTACGCGGCGGAAAAACTCAGCGTGGAAGGCATGGCGCTGATGATCCGCGAGTGCAGCGGTATCGTGTGCCTTTGCCTCCCGGACGACGCCGTACGCGCCCTCCACCTCCCGCCCATGGTCGCCGACAACGGCAGCAAGTACGGCACGGCTTTCACGGTATCGATAGAAGCGCGCGAAGGCGTGACCACGGGGGTATCGGCGGTGGATCGGCTGACGACCATCCGTGCGGCGATCGCCGATGGCGCGAAGCCGGGTGACATTGTCAGTCCGGGTCATGTGTTCCCGTTGCGCGCGCAGCCGGGCGGCGTGCTGACGCGTCGCGGACATACGGAAGGAACCGTGGATCTCGCGATTCTCGCGGGTCTCAAGCCCGCCGGCGTGCTGTGCGAATTGATGAACCCGGACGGAACGATGGCCTGCGGCGCGCAGATCGATGCTTTCGTGAAGGAGCGGAACATCCCGATGCTCACCATCGCGGAACTGGCGGATTTCCGGATTGCGCTGGCTGAAGCGCGCGAGACCATTAGCGAAGCGCAAACGGCTGAGGAAACGGTTTAAAGCTTAGAGAATACGGCTCGAATGGGCCACCCGCCCCACGGGTGTTGATTTTTGAATTGCTTGAAACTAAGACCCGCATCCCACAAGGGATTGCGGGTTTTTTTTGCCGGAGAGATTTCCAGAAGATGGCAGGTAGAAGCTCGCAAAAAGAGCTGCAGGTCCAGCGTCCTGTTTGCTTCTCTATGGCGAAGCAAATAATTTAGAATTGCGTCGCCATAGCGACGCAATATAAATTCTATAGCTTCATCAAAGAGAAGCAAAAACTAGATATCTACTTCACTATAAGCTATCATTTACTTCATATTTGATAGCCTATAGGCCAGCAAAATGGATTCCGAAATGAGGCAGCTCCGGCTTGAGCAGGTCCAGGCATCGGCCGCAACGTACTCGGATTTGACCAAACGCCGGCCCCCACCGCGTGGATGGTTGAAGGCCATCCGAGAGTCGTTAGGGCTTACCGAGCGACAGCAAGCCGACAGATTAGGCATTACTGGTTCGACCCTGCACAAGTCGGAGTCGGCGGAAGCTGACGAGCGAATCACGCTTGGACAACTGCGCAAATTGGCTGATGGGCTGGACTGCGAGCTGGTCTATGCTCTGGTGCCCAGAAAGCCACTGACTCAGGTGGTCGAAGACCGGGCGCGCTCAATCGCCCTGCAGGAGGTGAGTGGCGTGGCTCACACTATGAGTCTGGAAGACCAACGTCCGACGACCGACCGACTTCGCAAACAGGTTGAGCAGCGAACGGCAGAACTGCTCCGGGGCCGCTGGTCCGACCTATGGCGATAAAGACCTATGGCGATAGATTTAGACGAACAGGACGGCCAGACGCCGCTCGACCCTGACGAGCTTGCAGGACTGATACCGACTCACCTGACCACCAAGGGCGACCTGAATGACTGGGAGCAGGCGAACATCATGCGGGCCGTGCAATGGGCTCGCCGTCAACGCAAGGTCGATGTCCTTGGTGAAGAGTTCTGTCGCAACCTTCATAAGAAAATGTTCGACCAGACCTGGTCGTGGGCAGGCACGTTCCGCAGATCCGACAAAAACATCGGATGTGACTGGACGCAGGTCAGCGTCAAACTAAGAAACCTTTTCGATGACACCCGGTGGTGGGTCGACAACGGCACATTCCCGCCCGATGAGATTGCCGCACGATTTCACCGCGATCTAGTGTGGATTCATCCCTTTCCAAACGGCAATGGTCGACACTCACGAATGATGGCTGATGCGCTCTTGCGCACCATGAAACAAGAGCCGTTTTCGTGGGGAGGCGGAGGGACGTTGGTTAAAGCGGACAACGCCCGGTCGGATTATTTATCCGCCTTGCGTGCGGCCGACAAAGGCGACTACAGGCTGCTCGTTGTCTTCGTGCGAAGTACTTCTTAGCCGTCGCACGGACACGAGGCGGCTACCTCAAGGCTTCGCCTTCAAACCCGCCCCAAACTTCCTGTAAAGCCAAACGGAACACGTAGCCGTCGTCGCCGTGTAAAGCAGCGTGACGATGCTTTGCACGACCAGCAATCCCACGGTCAGGCTATCGGTGGAACCCGCTGTCGCGAGCATTTCCGTAATTACGGTAAACACGGTCGCGATCGCCACGATAGGCAGGATGGCGACCACAGCCGTGGATGCAATCGCCCAGAAATGCCCGCGCGAGTCTTCCCACGCGGCGCGCCATGCGAGACGCCCGCCCGCCGCCGTGTGAGGAAACAGCAGCGCGAGACGCCCCGACACGTAGCTCATGCCGCAAAGCGCGAGCACGGCGAGCGTCGCGGCGCCGGCCATCGATGTCCCGCTCGACAACCCCGCCAGCCGCATCAGGATCCACGCGATCACAACCACAATCGTCGCGCCGACATACGCCGCGACGAGCGCGATGCAGAGCACGAAGTAGCGGCGAAAACCCGCGTCCCAGAGGCGTGCCGGTTGCGCCTCCGAGCCGGCCGCGCCGGCCTCGGCGTTGAGCGCCATCGAAAAGCGGATCACCTGGACGGCCAGCACCGCGATCACGAGCGACTGCAAAAACGCGAGTCCGAGCGATGTCAGCGAATGACCCAGCGCGGCGCCGTGGGCGGCGCTGCCATCGGTGATCGAAGAAAGAGGGCTGGCCGAGGCTGGCGCCGAAAGCTGTTCCTGATATCCGGCGATGCCGGTAGCGAGCACCAGGACGAACGCCAATGCGAAAAGCGTGGGCATGCGCCGTATGGAGAGGGCGGCGTCGCGCCATGCGCCTCTCAGGCATTGGCTCAGCGTGATGTCTTCCATAAAACCTCGGTCGAAAAGCGTGTTGAAGCGCGGGATGAAGCAATCAGCCGCGAGTGTGACTGATTGCGGCGCGCACGACACGCTAGTCGGTTGAGGTCGCCGGGTCAATGAAATCGGCCCGGCCGATGAGATTCACACCGCATCCGCCGCACGGGCGCCGGCGCTTTCGCCGCGGCCATCGAGCCGGGCTGCGTACCACGTCACGGCCAACGCCACGATCGCCACCACCGCCGCGACCCACGGCAGCGAATCCAGCGGATGACCCTGCTGCAGTACCACGCCGCCGAGCCACGCGCCGCCGGCGTTACCCAGGTTGAACGCGCCGATGTTCAACGTCGATGCCAGATTCGGCGCGTGTTTCGCCTTCTCCACCACGCGCGTTTGCAGCGGCGGCACGGTCGCAAACGCGGCGATGCCCCAGATGAAAATCGTGATCGCGGCGAGGATCTGGTTGTGACTGGTCTTCGCGAACACGGCCATGATGATGGCGAGCGCGACAAGAATGCCCATCAGCGACGGCATCAGCGCGCGGTCGGCGAGTTTGCCGCCAATCGTGTTGCCGATCGTCAATCCAATACCGAACAGCACCAGCACGAGCGTCACGCCATGCGGCCCGAACCCGCTGACCTGCTCAAGGATCGGCGCAATGTAGGTGAACACCACGAACACGCCGCCAAACCCGAGCACCGTCATGGCGAGCGCCAGCCAGACTTGCGGTTCTTTCAGCACACGCAGCTCGTGACCGAAGTTCGACGGTCCCGAATCGTGCTTGTTGGGAACGAGCGCGGCCACGCCGATCAATGACAACAGCCCGAGCGCCGATACGACCCAGAACGTCGCGCGCCACCCGAACTGCTGCCCGATAAACGTCCCGAACGGCACGCCCAGCACGTTCGCCAAGGTGAGCCCGGTGAACATCAACGCAATCGCGCTCGCCCGCTTTTCAGCCGGAACGAGCGACGCCGCGACCACCGCGCCGATGCCGAAAAACGAGCCATGCGCGAACGACGTCACCACGCGCGCGACCATCAACATGGAATATCCGGGCGCGACGGCGCACATCACGTTGCCGACAATGAACACGCCCATCAGCAACTGCAGCGAGAGTTTGCGCGGCAATTTCGCGGTAAGTACGGCGAGCAGCGGCGCGCCGACAGCCACACCGAGCGCATAACCGGTGACGAGGAACCCGGCAGACGGTATCGATACAGCCAGATCGCGGGCCACATCCGGCAGCAGGCCCATGATCACGAACTCCGTCGTGCCGATGGCGAATGCGCTGATGGCGAGCGCTAAAAGTGGAATAGGCATGGAAAAGTCCTCGTATTAGAAATGCCGAATGACGAACTCGATGACAACGCCGGGGGCGAGCTGCACGAACAATTGCCGTTCACGGGAAACCGGAACGTCGGCTTCGGAAAAGGGAACGGCGTGCGTGCGTAAGCGTGCAAGCAGGGCCTGCCATTCGGTTTCATCGGTGACGCGCAGTGCGATGTGATCGATCCGCGTCGCCGCCCTTGTACCCGCCGGCGCGGCCAGCACCGAGCCGCTTTCGATCAGGTGCACGACCGGCGAGCCATCGAGATAAAGCCAGCATCCGCCAATACCGAACGGCGGACGCGGGCCGACCGTCATGCCGGCAACATTGGTGAAAAAACGGCGCATCGGCTCGCAATCGGGCGTGACAATCGTGGCGTGATCCAGCTTCACATCGACCTCCTACACTGCAATGCATCAAATTTTCCGCCATGAGACACATTTTGATAATTGGCGTAGCATTTGAATCATTATCAAATCGCATTTGAGAATTACGATGGATCGACTCGGCGATATGCGCCTGTTCGTTGAAGCCGCGGCGCTCGGCAGTTTGTCGGCGGCGGGGAGGAAGCTGGGTTTATCGCCGGCGGCCGCCAGCGCGCGCCTGCTCAAGCTGGAAAAATCGCTCACCGCACGGCTGTTCGAGCGCACCACGCGCCAGTTGCGCCTCACCGACGAAGGCCAGCTTTATCTCCGGCATTGCCGGATCGCGCTGCAGGCCATAGAAGACGGCGAAGCCGCGCTGCACGCCGGCCAGAACCTCGTGCGCGGCAAGGTGCGCATTTCGGCGACATCGGATTTCGGGCGCAATCTGCTCTGCCATTGGCTCGATGAATTCAGCCGGATTCATCCGGACGTGAGTTTTGCGCTGACGTTGGCCGATTCGGTATCGAATCTGTTGCGCGAGGACATCGACCTCGCAATCCGTTTTGGGCTTCCGCCGGATGCCAGCCTGGTCGCGCGCCGCCTCGCGCCTAACCGGCGTGTACTGTGCGCATCGCCGGAATATCTGGCAAAACATGGCGAGCCGAAAACGCCCGCCGATCTCGCCGGGCATTCGTTCTCGGTGCTGGTGACATCGACGGCCACGCTCAACGAAATCAACTTCGTGCGCGGCGACGAGCGATACACCCACATCATCCCGCTCGCCGACGCCTGGGAAACCAACGACGGCGCCCTGTCCCGCGCGTGGGCGCTGGCCGGGCAAGGCATCGCGCATAAATCGATATGGGATATCGCCGCCGATGTCCGCTCGGGCGCGCTGAAAATGCTGCTGGCCGACTGGTGTTCGCACGAGGCGGCGGTCCACGCGCTTTTCCACGCGAACCGGTACATGGCGCCGCGCGTGCGCGTGCTGCTGGATTTCCTCACCGAACGCTTCGCCCGCGCGACGGAGGAATTGCTTGGCGACCTTGCCTATCCTCCCGGTCAGCCCGGGCGGGAAGTCGAGCGGGCGCTATAATATTGGGCTACGCGACGCGCCGATTTGAGCCTGATAGGGCCAAATGAACGCTAAAACACGCGAAAGAATCCCTTCAACGCATCAAAAACCGCGCCCCCAGACTAATCACTGCGACCGGCGAAATTCATGACCAAGAAAGTGTATGTAAAGACCTTCGGCTGCCAAATGAACGAGTACGACTCCGACAAAATGGTCGACGTACTCAACGCAGCGAACGGCCTCACCCAGACCAATACGCCCGAAGACGCGGACGTAATCCTCTTCAACACGTGTTCCGTGCGCGAAAAAGCGCAGGAAAAGGTCTTTTCGGACCTCGGCCGCGTGCGTGAATTGAAGGAAGCGAATCCGAACCTGATCATTGGCGTGGGCGGTTGCGTGGCGAGTCAGGAAGGCGCGGCGATCGTCTCGCGCGCGCCTTACGTAGATCTTGTGTTTGGGCCGCAGACCTTGCATCGGCTGCCGGAGATGATCGCGAAACGCCGTTCCAGTGGACGCTCGCAAGTCGATATCTCGTTTCCGGAAATCGAAAAGTTCGATCACTTGCCGCCAGCGCGCGTGGACGGCCCGAGCGCGTTTGTATCGATCATGGAAGGATGCAGCAAGTATTGCAGCTATTGCGTCGTGCCCTACACGCGCGGCGAGGAAGTATCGCGGCCGCTCGACGACGTGCTCACCGAAATTGCCGGACTCGCCGATCAGGGCGTGCGCGAAGTCACCATGCTCGGGCAGAACGTGAATGCGTATCGCGGGCCGGTGACACAGCATTCCACGGACATCGCGGATTTCGCCACGCTGATCGAATACGTGGCGGAGATTCCGGGTATCGAACGGATTCGTTACACGACGTCGCATCCGAAGGAATTCACGCAACGGCTTATCGATACCTACGCGAAAGTGCCCAAGCTCGTGAGCCACTTGCATTTGCCGGTACAGCACGGCTCCGACCGCATTTTGATGGCCATGAAGCGCGGTTATACAGTGCTCGAATACAAGTCGGTGATCCGCAAATTGCGCGCGATCCGCCCGGATCTGTCATTGTCGACGGACATGATCGTCGGTTTCCCCGGCGAGACCGAAGACGATTTCCAGAAGATGATGAAGCTCATCGACGAAATGAGCTACGACACGAGTTTCTCGTTCATCTACAGCCCGCGTCCCGGCACGCCTGCCGCGAACCTGCACGACGACACGCCGCGCGAAGTGAAGCTCAAGCGTTTGCAGCACTTGCAGGCGACCATTGAGGCAAATGTGGCGAAGATCAGCAATTCCATGCTGGGCTCGGTCCAGCGTATTCTGGTGGAAGGCCCGTCGCGCAAGGACCCGAGCGAACTGGCCGGACGCACGGAAAACAATCGCGTGGTGAATTTCCCGGCGCCGATTTCGTCGCACAAACGGCTGATCGGCCAGATGGTCGACGTGGAAATCAACGTGGCTTATCCTCACTCGTTGCGCGGCGAACTGATTCTGACGCCGGCCACGACTCACTAAACTGAAGCTTCGACAGGACCCCGACTCTCGCCTTGAAGACCGCTCAGCAGCATATGGAATTCACCGCACCGCGCGAAGACAACGCGCGGCTCGCCAACCTGTGTGGCCCGCTCGACGAAAACCTGCGGCAGATCGAGCAGGCGCTCGACGTGACGCTCACGCGCCGTGGTCACAAGATCACCATTCGTGGACGCGGCGCGAAAGTGGCGCTCGCGGCGCTCGAGAATTTCTACAACCGCGCGAAGGATTCGCTGTCGGTGGACGACATCCAGCTGGCGTTGGTCGAAACGCGCAATGCGGCGCGGCGCGGGTTGAATGCCGCGAAGCCGTCGAACAACCTGAATTCGGAACCCGTCGATCCGCGTTTCCGCGGCGACCCCGATCATCCGTTCGATGAACCCAATGTGACCATCGACCTCGGCGAAGAGGAAGATCCGGGCCCGAAGCTCTACACGCGGCGCGCGGACCTGCGCGGCCGCACGCCCATGCAGCGTGAGTATCTAAAGCAGATCATCGCGCACGATGTGACGTTCGGCATCGGCCCGGCGGGTACGGGCAAGACGTATCTTGCGGTTGCGTGCGCGGTCGATGCGCTCGAACGCGACCAGGTGAAGCGCATCGTCCTGACGCGTCCGGCGGTGGAAGCCGGCGAACGCCTGGGCTTCCTGCCGGGCGATCTCGCGCAGAAAGTGGACCCGTATCTGCGCCCGTTGTACGACGCGCTCTACGACCTCCTCGGCTTCGATAAAACCGCGAAGATGTTCGAGCGCCAGATGATCGAAATCGCGCCGCTCGCGTACATGCGCGGCCGCACGCTGAACCACGCGTTCATCATCCTGGACGAGGCGCAGAACACCACGCCCGAGCAGATGAAGATGTTCCTGACGCGGATCGGTTTTGGCTCGAAGGCCGTGGTCACCGGCGACACCACGCAAGTGGACTTGCCGCGCGGTCACAAGAGCGGGCTGATCGAAGCGCAGCACGTGCTCGCGGACGTGCGCGGTATCGCAATGACGCGTTTCACCAGCGTTGACGTAGTGCGCCATCCGCTGGTCGCGCGCATTGTGGAAGCGTATGACGCGCAGCAACAACGCGATTCCGACGCAGCCGCCGCAAAATAAGCTGCGAACAAAGCCATGCCGAAACTTGCATTGACGCTGCAATTTCCCGCCGCGAAGGCGTTTCCGGAGCACAAGGCGCTGTTGCCGCGTGCGACGGTCGCGAACTGGATCAAGGCGTCGCTCTTCGCGGACGCGGAACTGACCGTGCGTTTCGTCGATACCGATGAAGGCCGGACGCTGAACCGGTCGTATCGGAACAAGGATTACGCAACGAACGTGCTGACGTTTGCGTACGCCGAATCGGAAGACGATCCGGTGAGCGGCGATCTCATTTTGTGCTGTCCCGTTGTGGAGCGCGAGGCGCGCGAGCAGAACAAGCCGCTCGCCGCGCATTACGCGCATTTGATCGTGCACGGCACGCTGCATGCTCAAGGCTACGATCACGAAGATTCCGCCGAGGCGGATGAAATGGAATCGATCGAAACCGGCATCATGCAGAAACTCGGTTTCACCGATCCTTACTTGCCGTTGCCCGCCGATTAAGCCGTGACCGATCTTCCCTCTTCGCTTTCCGATTACGACTACCCGCCGGTCTTTGCCGAGTCGCGCATGCTCACCGACGCAGAACTGCTGGCATCGCGTGAAAAAGCCTTGGCGCATTGGGATCGGAAGACCGATTTGTGGCTGTTCGGCTATGGCTCGCTGATCTGGAACCCGGGCCTGCCCGCCGTGGAGACGGTACGCAGCAAGGTGCACGGCTATCACCGCGGACTGTATTTATGGTCGCGCGTGAATCGCGGCACGCCCGAACAGCCGGGCTTGGTTCTCGCGCTGGATCGCGGCGGTTCGTGTTCCGGCATGGCGTTTCGCCTTGCCGCAGAAGGCGCGGACGAACATCTCGAAGTTCTGTGGCGGCGCGAAATGGCGATGAATTCTTATCGCGTGGCGTGGCTGCCGTGCACCCTGATAGATGGCCGGAAGGTCGAGGCGCTCTCATTCGTCATGCGCCGTGAAGCGGCCACTTACACCGGCAAGCTCGGCGACCCGATCGTGCGCCGCGTGTTCGGCTGCGCCACCGGCCGATACGGCACCACGCTCGAATACGTCAGCCGCACCGTGGCCGCGCTGCGCGAATGCGGCATGCCGGACCGCGCGCTGGAAGCACTTTTGCAGCGCTGCAAGGACGCGGATTCATCGCAGGAATGAAGTTTTTCGGGACAGATAGACCGATCGGCCATCGTCGCACGCCCGACATACTGCGCCCATATTTATCAGTTACGATGTTTGCACATGATGTTGCACGCGTTCGCGCCGGATCAATTGGCGCGAAATTTCCTTGGTGTATTCTTAACTCTCCGTGATTTTGCGTTCGGAACACTCCGCACGCCCCACTATGAACGACGCCTATCCCAGTCGACGATATACCGACAAACCTGCTGAAAAACCGGAAAAGCGCACGCTGCTCGAGCGCCTGACCGATTTCATCTCGCACGAGCCGGAATCTCGCGACGAACTGCTGGAAGTGCTCCAGGACGCCCACGAACGCAATCTGCTCGACGCGGATTCGCTCTCCATGATTGAAGGCGTGTTCCAGGTTTCAGAACTTTGCGCCCGCGACATCATGATTCCGCGTGCCCAGATGGACGCAATCAACATTGCTGAAACGCCCGAGCAATTCATTCCTTTCATGCTGGAAAAAGCGCACTCGCGCTATCCGGTGTTCGAAAGCAATCGCGACAATGTGATCGGCGTGCTGCTTGCAAAAGACCTGCTGCGCTATTACCACGAAGAAGAATTCGATGTCCGCGGCATGCTGCGCCCCGCCGTTTTCATTCCCGAATCAAAGCGCCTGAATGTGCTGCTTCACGACTTTCGCGTGAACAGGAATCACATCGCAATCGTCGTGGACGAATACGGCGGCGTGGCGGGGTTGATCACCATTGAAGACGTGCTGGAACAGATTGTTGGCGACATCGAAGACGAATACGACTTCGACGAAGAAGCCGGCAACATCATTACTACGCCCGACGGGCGGCATCGTGTGCGTGCGCTGACAGGTATCGAACAGTTCAACGAAGAATTCGGCACGCATTATTCCGACGATGAAGTCGACACCATCGGCGGGCTGGTGACGCATCGTTTTGGCCGCGTGCCGCATCGCGGGGAGAAGGTGAAGATCGACGACTTCGTGTTCGAGATCCTGCGCGGCGACGCCCGCCAGATTCACGTGCTGCGCGTGAGGCGCGCGCCCAATACCCTCGCGCTCGATGGCCGTTCACGCGACAGCGACGAAGACCACGATTAAGAACCAGCATGGGCGCGCTGTCACGCAACGCGTTCATGCTGACGGTCACACCATGACGAGCGACGGTCACGCCTCGTCATCCTCAACTTTCCAGCCGACTTCGTAATCCATGGCCGAATCCCGTTTTGCCTTCCGGCGCAGCGCCCGGATTGATAACGCCCAGTCCCTGCCGTTCTGGCATTACCTCGTTGCGGCAATCCTGGGCGCCGCGAATACGCTTTCATTCGCGCCCACGCCACATGGCGGCTGGATCGAACTTGTCATATTCACGTTGTTTTTCGCGTGGCTCACCCGGACCAGCGGATGGAAAGGCGCGGCGTTGACCGGCTGGGCGTTCGGCTTCGGCAACTTCGTCACGGGCGTGTGGTGGCTCTACGTCAGCATGCACGATTACGGCGGCATGGCGGCGCCTCTGGCGGCTGCGGCCGTCGTCTTGTTCTCCATGTACATTGCGATCTATCCCGCGCTTGCTGGCGTCGTCTGGTCGTTTTGTGCGGGACGCGCGCGGTATGAAGACAACGGTTCCATAGTCCCGGCCGCCGATGAACCGCGTTTCGTCCCCACATGGCATGGTGCGTTCGCATTTGCGAGCGCCTGGGCGCTTGGCGAATGGCTGCGCGGCCTGGTGTTCACCGGCTTCCCGTGGCTTTCAAGCGGTTATGCCCAAGTCGATGGCCCGTTGGCCGGCTTTGGCGCTATCGCGGGCGTGTATGGCGTCGGCTGGGTGCTTGCGCTGGTGGCGGCGTTGCTCGTGCAGGGCTTTTATACGGTTCGACATGGCGCCGCGCCATTAGCGAAATTCGCGCCGTTTATCGTGGCGATCGGTCTGGTTGTATCGGGCATGTTGCTATCGTTCGTCGAATGGACGCTTCCCGCGAACTCGCCGCTGACCGTGCGGCTCCTGCAAGGCAACGTCAAGCAAGAGATGAAGTTCGAGCAGGAAGGCGTAAATCAGTCGCTGCAGCTTTACAGGAAACTGATCACCGAGAAGCCCGCTGACCTGATCGTGACGCCCGAAACCGCGTTCCCCGTTCTCGCCGCGCAAGTGCCGCAAGATCTGGCTTTAGCATTGCGCCAATTTTCCGATAGCACCAACTCGTCCATTTTGTTCGGCGCTATCGGCGTAACGGTTTCGCCAGAAGGCCGCGCGACCGACTACACGAACAGCCTGTTTGGCATCACGCCGAATCAGAAGGACGTCTACCGCTACGACAAACATCACCTCGTGCCCTTCGGCGAATTCGTGCCGACCGGTTTTCACTGGTTCGTCGCGCTGATGGGCATTCCGCTCGGCGACCTCGGACGCGGTCCGCCGGTGCAGAAATCGTTCTTCGTGCACAACCAGCCGATCGCCGTCGATATCTGCTACGAGGATATTTTCGGCGAGGAAATCGCGCGGACGATCCGCGAACAGGAAGCGCCCGCAGGCATTCTCGTGAACTCGACGAACCTCGCGTGGTTCGGCGACACAATTGCGCTCGACCAGCATTTGCAGATGGCGCGCATGCGCTCGATCGAAACCGGCCGCCCCATGTTGCGCTCCACGAACACCGGCACAACAGCGGTGATCGCGGCGAACGGCGCGGTGGTGGCAAGGCTGCCGGTCTACACGACCGGTTCCCTCGATGCCACCGTGCAAGGCACGTCCGGACGCACGCCTTACGTGACGAGCGGCAACATGACGGTGATCCTGGTGTCGCTGTTGCTGCTGGCGTTCGGCTTCGCGTTCGCGCCGGGGCGCAAGAAGAAGTAGACCGGCCTATGCACCCTCCCGTTTTCATCATCCGCAAAGCCACGCGCGCCGACGCGGACGCCGCGTGGCGCATTCGCCGCGCCGCCGTGATGAGCGATTGCATCAACGCATATCCGCGGAATCAGCTGGAAGAATGGACGGGCGGGGCGACATCGAAAACATTCGCCGTTGCCGTCGAAGAGCGGTTTCTCGTCGCAACCGTGGACGATTGCGTTGTGGGCACCGGCATGATCGATGTCACGAACGGCAAGATCGACGCGATCTTCGTTGACCCGGCGTACATGAAACGCGGCATTGGCGCGGGAATGATGGCGCATCTCGAAACACTCGCACGTGCTCAGGGTTGCACGAAACTACGGCTCGATTCCACGCTGAACGCCGCGCCGTTTTATCGCGCGCTCGGTTTTGAAGGCGATGAAATCGCGCAATACCGCTCGCCGCGCGGCCTGACGATGAATTGCGTGCCCATGGTGAAACGATTGGCCGCATAACCCGCGTTTTTCCCGGCCGAATGGCCTATGGCTGTGCCCTTCGGCCCCGAAAAGTCGCGCTAGCCCCTTATTCCCGCTAAAATTCAAGGTTTTAGCCCTCCGGCCGTCGGAATTTCCGGTCCGCTTCGAAGGACGCCCGGACACGTTAATTCGCCGGCCCGACCTCGAAGGCACGCTTCAAAGGCATTCATGCTCACTTTTCAGCAAATCATCCTGACGCTGCAATCCTATTGGGACAACAAGGGTTGCGCGCTTCTTCAGCCAATCGACATGGAAGTCGGCGCGGGTACGTCGCACGTGCACACGTTCTTGCGCGCGATCGGCCCGGAACCGTGGCGAGCAGCGTATGTGCAGCCGTCGCGCCGCCCGAAGGACGGCCGGTACGGTGACAACCCGAACCGCCTGCAGCACTACTACCAGTATCAAGTGGTGCTGAAGCCGGCGCCGGAAAACATTCTCGATCTGTACCTCGGTTCGCTCGAAGCGCTCGGTTTCGATCTGAAGCAGAACGATGTGCGATTCGTGGAAGACGACTGGGAAAACCCGACGCTCGGCGCGTGGGGCCTCGGCTGGGAAGTGTGGCTCAACGGCATGGAAGTCACGCAGTTCACGTACTTCCAGCAGGTTGGCGGTATCGATTGCAAGCCGGTCCTGGGCGAAATCACTTACGGTCTCGAACGGCTCGCCATGTACTTGCAAAAGGTCGAGAACGTCTATGACCTCGTCTGGACCGAATGGGAAGAAAACGGCCCGAACGGTCCCGAAATGCGGCGCCTCACATACGGCGACGTATATCACCAGAACGAGGTGGAGCAGTCCACCTACAACTTCGAGCACGCGAACGTCGACTTGCTGTTCACGTTCTTCAAGAGCTACGAAGCCGAAGCCAAGAAGATGATCGACGCAAAGCTGGCGCTGCCCGCGTATGAACTCGTGCTGAAAGCCGGCCACACGTTCAACCTGCTCGACGCACGCGGCGCGATTTCGGTGACGGAGCGCGCGGCGTATATCGGACGGATTCGTGATCTTTCGCGCCTTGTTGCGAAGGGCTATTACGAGTCGCGCGAGGCGCTCGGTTTCCCGATGCTGGGCAACCCCGTACACGCTGCCGCCGGACTCATCACCGACGCGGAAGACGCCGCCAAGCCCGCTTGGGCGCCGGCGCTGAAGGTCGAGCGCAATATCGATCAGGCCTGACCAGAGCACGACATAACAATGACCGAAATCAATCAAGCATCGCTGCTCGTCGAGCTGCTGACCGAAGAACTGCCGCCGAAGGCGCTCGCGCGCCTTGGCACCTCGTTTGCCGAAGGCATCGTGCAGCGCCTTGCTGCGCGCGACCTGATCGAAGGCGAAGCAAGTTTCGAGAAATTCGCCACACCGCGCCGTCTCGCCGTACTCATCAAGAACGTTCGCGCGGTTGCGCCCGAACGCCAGGTGCGCGAGAAAGTGCTGCCGGTTTCCGTCGCGCTCGATAAAGACGGACAACCCACCCCGCCGCTCGCAAAAAAACTCGCGGCGCTTGGTTTCCCCGACACCAAGATCGAAGATCTCGAACGCGCGCAAGACGGCAAGGCCGAAGCCTTCTTCCTGCGTTATGCCGCGCCAGGCGCAACGCTCGCCGAAGGCTTGCAATCCGCGCTGACCGAAACGCTCGGCAAGCTGCCCATTCCGAAGCTCATGACGTATCAGCGGCCCGACGGCGCCAGCGTGCAGTTCGTGCGCCCGGTCCATGGGCTGATTGCGCTGCATGGCCGTGACATCGTGCCGGTGAGCGCGCTTGGCATTGATTCCGGCGATACCACGCTGGGTCATCGATTCTTGTCGAGCGGCATCGTGGCAATCAGTCACGCCGATGATTACTCGGAAGCGCTGCGCTCGAAAGGCCGTGTTGTCGCGAATTTCGATGACCGCCGCGAATCCATCCGTACGCAGTTGCTCGCGCTCGCGGGCGAAGATCGCGTGGTGATGCCCGAGACGTTGCTGGACGAAGTGAATGCGCTGGTCGAATGGCCGGTCGTGTATCAGTGCCGTTTTGACGAATCGTTCCTGCAAGTGCCGCAGGAATGCCTGATCCTGACCATGCAGACGAACCAGAAGTATTTCGCGCTGACCGACGATCACGGCAAGCTACGTTCGCGCTTCCTGATTGTGTCGAATATCGAAACCGAGACGCCTGCCGATATTGTGGAAGGCAATGAGCGCGTCATCCGTCCGCGTCTTGCCGACGCCAAGTTCTTCTTCGAGCAGGACAAGAAGACGCGCCTCGCCGACCGTGTGCCGAAGCTTGCGAACGTGGTTTATCACAACAAGCTGGGCTCGCAGTTGCAGCGCGTGCAGCGCCTGGAAGCGCTGGCAGGCGAGATCGCACCGATGATCGGCGTGGACGTCGCCGTCACGAAGCGCGCCGCGCTGCTCGCCAAGGCCGATTTGCTCACCGACATGGTCGGTGAATTCCCTGAGCTGCAAGGCACGATGGGCACGTACTACGCGCGCCAAGACGGCGAGCCGGAAGAAGTCGCGCTCGCGTGTTCGGAACATTACCAGCCGCGTTTTTCCGGCGATGAAACCCCGTCCAATGGCGTGAGCAGCGCCGTCGCTCTGGCCGACAAGCTGGAAACGCTCGTGGGCATCTGGGGTATCGGCTTGCAGCCAACAGGCGAGAAAGACCCGTTCGCGCTGCGCCGTCATGCGCTCGGCGTGCTGCGGATTCTGCTGGAAAAGAAACTGGCTATCGATTTGTTCGACTTGCTGCGCACCGCGCAAAAGCAATTCGCCGATATGCCGCAAGTCGCCGATTCGACCGACGCGATCTACGCGTTTTTCATCGACCGGTTGCGGGGCGTGTTGCGTGAACGCGGTTTCAACGCGGTCGAAATCGACGCCGTGCTGAGCCTGAATCCCACGCGCCTGGACGACATCGTTGCTCGCCTCGAAGCCGTGCGTGAGTTTGCGACGCTGCCTGAAGCGGCATCGCTGGCGGCTGCGAACAAACGTATTTCGAACATCCTGAAGAAGTCGGCCGAAGGCGTGCCTGCAAGCGTGCAACCGGCGCTCTTGCAGGAAGCCGCCGAGAAAACGCTCTATGCACAACTCGAGCAAGTCGCACCGCTCGTGCAGAAGCAACTCGCCGAGCGCAACTACACGGAGGCGCTTTCGGCGTTGTCCGCGTTGCGCGATGCCGTGGACACCTTCTTCAACGACGTCATGGTGAACGCCGAAGATCCCGCGCTGCGAAACAACCGCCTGGCCTTGCTCGGCGCGTTGCATCAGCAGATGAATTGCGTCGCGGATATCTCGAAGCTCGCCGCCTGATGCGACACACCATGCCGACCAACGCAAACAAGAAACTGGTGGTTCTCGATCGTGACGGCGTGATCAACGTCGACTCGGACGCGTTCATCAAGTCGCCGGATGAATGGGTCGCCATTCCCGGCAGTCTCGAAGCCATCGCGCGGCTGAATCAGGCTGGGTATCGCGTGGCGATTGCGTCGAACCAGTCGGGCATTGGCCGGGGTCTTTTCGACATGGCCGCGCTCAACGCCATGCACGAGAAGATGAACCGGGCGGTGGCGGCGGTGGGTGGGCGTATCGATGCGGTGTTTTTCTGCCCGCATACGCAGGAAGACCAGTGCGAGTGCCGTAAGCCCAAGCCCGGCATGTTGCAGCAAATCGTGGAGCGTTTCGAGATCGATCCGGAAGACACACCGGTGGTCGGCGATTCGCTGCGCGATCTGCAGGCAGGCGCCGCGCTCGGCTTCAAGTCGCATCTGGTGCTGACCGGCAAGGGACGAAAAACGCTGGCGGCGGGTAATCTGCCGCCCAATACAAAAGTACACGACGACCTGCGCAGGTTCGCGCTCGATTTCCTCGCTAAAGATCACGACTGACGCGCCGGCATTTCGTCGAATTCATAGAACTCATTCAAGCCGATGCGCTTCATTCGTTCGTTGTTGTTGATGGTTTTTTTTGTTGTGTACACGGTGCCGTACGCGTGCGTGTGCTTCATCACTTTTCCGTTCCTCGGTGCTGAAAAGCGTTACTGGATGGCGGCGTTCTGGTGCAAGTCGTGCATCGTGGTGATGCAGCATTTGAACGGCATTCGCTACAGGATCGAAGGCATGGAGAACCTGCCCGACGGTCCCGCCGTACTCCTGTCCAAACACCAATCCGCTTGGGAAACGCTGGCGTTCCCTGCGTTGATGCCGCGTCCGCTTTGCTACGTGTTCAAGCGCGAGTTGCTGTTCGTGCCGTTCTTCGGCTGGACCATGGGCATGCTGAAGATGGTTCATATCGACAGGCGTCAGGGGAAGGACGCGTTTGCATCGGTCGCGCGGCAAGGGCGTGAGCGCATGGCCGAGGGCGCGTGGGTGATCATGTTTCCGGAAGGTACGCGCACCTCTGTTGGCAGCCAGGGCAAATACAAGTCGGGCGGCGCGCGCTTCGCGGTTGCGGCGGGCGCGCCAGTCGTGCCTGTCGCGCATAACGCGGGGCACGTCTGGCCGCGGAAATCGTTTCTCAAATATGCGGGTATAGTCACAATGTCCATCGGTCGTCCGATCGAGACGACCGGCCTTACCGCGGACGAAGTCAATCAGCGGGTGGAGCAATGGATTGAAACGGAAATGCGCCGTATCGATCCGGATTCGTATGGTCCCGACGACCGTTTTGTCACGCAATCCCACGGCGCGACAACAGGGCTGTAATTCCGGGCGCATGTTTTCGTTAGCTTCGTTCTTTTCGTCATTCCTGCGCCGCGTGCGCCAAGCTGAGCCGATGCAGAAGACCCCCACGCGACAGCATCAAGCTGCCGCGCTCGACAACCCGCAACTTGATTTGCCTCTTCATCTGCCACTCGATGCGCCGATGGAGCAAGCGCCCTCGCCCGCGGGATCGGCGACGCCGCCCGCCATTCCCGCTAACTTGCGCGGCGACATCACAACCGCGCCCGCGGCTCCCCCTCTGCGCGCACCAGACGGTACACGCACCCGCCATCTGATGCTCGGCTCGAAGAAGCTCGATTACCGCTTGAAGCGTTCGTCGCGACGCACCATCGGTTTCATGATCGATGGCACGGGCCTCGCGATAACCGCGCCGCGCTGGGTGACGATTGGTGCGATCGAAAGCGCGATCGCCGAGAAAGAGAAGTGGATCTTCAACAAGCTCGAAGAGTGGCAAACGCGCGTTGAACAACGCGTCGTGCCGCGCATGGACTGGAAGGACGGCGCGCAGCTTCCGTATCTCGGGCAGAACATCAGCGTGATGATGACCGCTGCGCCCGGCACGACGGGTAAGAGCGCGACGCAACCGTATTTCGATACCACCGCCAACGTGCTCTGGCTCGGCCTTCCTGCGTTGCCGGATCCGCAAGTCATCCGCGAACGTGCGCAACGCTGGCTGCACAAACAGGCGCTTGAAGTTTTCGGTCAACGCCTGCCCGTGTATGCGGCAAAGCTTGGCGTTGAATACAAGGCGTACGCGTTGTCGTCGGCGGCTACGCGCTGGGGCAGCTGTTCCAGCGAAGGCAAGATCCGGCTCAACTGGCGGCTGATTCACTTTCCGGTTCACATCATCGATTACGTGGTCGCGCACGAACTCGCGCACCTTCGCGAGATGAATCACAGCGCGCGTTTCTGGAATACCGTCGAATCGATCTACCCTGACTTCAGGGAAGCGCGGCATACGCTCAAGCATCACCCGCCTGAACTGCTGCCTTTGCTCTAGCGGCCGGCTCAGGATGCCTTAAAACGACAACCCCCAAAGGACCCCATCATGCGACTTCTTCACACCATGCTGCGCGTTGGCGACTTGCAGCGTTCCATCGATTTCTACACGCGCATTCTCGGCATGAAAGTGCTGCGTCAAAGCGAGAACACCGAATACAAGTACACGCTGGCGTTCGTCGGTTACGGCGATGAAAGCGAAAACAGCGTGCTCGAACTGACCTACAACTGGGGCGTCGACAAGTACGACCTGGGCTCGGCATACGGCCACATTGCGCTGGAAGTGGACGACGCCGCCGCCGCGTGCAACCGCATCCGCGAAGCTGGCGGCAAGGTGTCGCGCGAAGCCGGTCCGGTGAAGGGCGGCACGACGGTCATCGCGTTCGTGGAAGACCCGGATGGCTACAAGGTCGAGTTGATCGAGAAGCATTCTTGAGATGAACTCGTGAGTTGAACGACAGGCCCTGCGGGGCCTTCAACGTTTTAAAAGCTCCAGCAAGACCACTATAAAAAGCAGAGACAAGACATTCCGATGAGCACCGCCCTTCCCGTTCGACGCGCGCCCGACGCCACCGCCATTCTGTTGATGATCGGCTTGTGCGCGGTATGGGGCTTCCAGCAAGTCGCGATCAAAGGGGCGAACGGCTCGTTTCCACCGCTGCTGCAGGCGGGCATCCGCTCGACCATCGCGACCATTCTGGTGTGGTTGTGGACGCGTTCGCGCGGCGTGGCGCTCTTTCGCCGCGACGACACGCTGCCGTCCGGCCTGCTCGCGGGCGTGCTGTTCGGCGGCGAGTTCGTGTGCATCTTCCTGGGCCTGACGCTGACCAGCGCAACGCGCATGGTCGTGTTCCTCTACACCGCGCCGTGTTTCATGGCGCTTGGCCTGCACTTCTTCGTGCCGGGCGAAAAGCTGAAGCGCGTGCAATGGGCTGGGATTGTGCTGGCGTTCGGCGGTATCGCCATTGCTTTCGCCGATGGCTTCCTGCATCCGAACCCCGATACGGCATCGACATGGCAAGGCACCGCGGGCGATGCGCTCGGCGTGCTCGGCGGCGTGTTCTGGGCCGCGACCACCGTCGTGATCCGCGCCTCGCCGCTTGCGCGCGCCAGCGCAAGCAAGACGCTGTTCTATCAGCTGGGTGTATCGGCGATTGTCTTGCTCGGGCTTGCCTGCGCGCTCGATCAGACGCACATCAGCACGATCACGCCGACCGCGATTGCGAGCCTTGCGTATCAGGCGATCATCGTGGCGTTTTTGAGTTACCTCACGTGGTTCTGGCTGCTCACGCGCTACATGGCGTCGCGGCTTTCCGTGTTCTCGTTCTTGACACCGATCTTCGGCGTGGCGTTTGGCGTGCTGTTGCTCGGCGATACGCTGACCACGCGCTTCGTGATGGCGGCGGCGCTGGTGGTGATTGGCATCGGCCTGGTGAACTCACCGGCTGCGCGGGCGCGCGCCTGATTATCTGAGGCGGCCCATTGAGCGCGCCGAACGAGTCGCCTCGTTCATGATCTGCGCCGCGAGCGCAAGTGCGCCATCAGCCGCCGCCGATTGCGTGCGGTCAGCAAGGCAAACCAGTGCGAACTGCAAGCCCAGCTTGCGCGGATGCACGATCGCCACACGCACGAGCCGCTCATCGAGCACATCGCGCTGCACCGACGAAGCCGTGCAAAACATGACGGCATCCGTGCGCGCGACGACTTTCTTCAACACGGCGACATCGTTGCATTCCAGGTGCAGCGGAATCTCCTCGTGCGCGCGAAACTTCAGCAGCCGGCGCAACGCGTCTTCCATGAACGCCGACAACGATACCGACACCAGCGGATACTCCCGCAGCGCCGCGAGCGGCACGGGTGCGCGCGCAAGCAGCGGATGGCCCTGCCGCACGAACCAGCCGCCGTCGTGACCCGTTAGCCGATGCATGGTGACATCGGGCGCAATGGCCGTTTCCCGGCGATCCACCACGACAAAATCCGCGCGCTCGGCACGCAGCCGCTCCATCAACGTGCCCGCTTCAGCCATCTCCAGCGATATCTTGATACCCGGATATTTCCGCGCGAACTCGACGAGCATTTCCGGAAACAGGATATCGGCGGCATGCGCTCCCAGGCCGATCCGCACTTCGCCGAGTGCATCGGCACGGATCAGCTCGACATCGCGAAAAAGACAACGCGCTTCGAACAGCACGCGCCGCGCGCGCTCGACGAGCAGCTTTCCCGCCGGAGTCGTAGCCACGCCGCGTGCAGCACGGTCGAAGAGTTTGATATCGAATTCGTCTTCGAGCGCCTGGATGCTGCGGCTCAACGCGGGCTGGCTCAAATGCACGCGCTCCGCCGCGCGTGCAAAACTGCCCTCTTCGGCGAGCGCGACAAGGTGCGCCAGTCGACGCGAATTGATCTCATGCATGATGTGTAACGCAGCTCTAAATGTTTTCTGCCTGATGCAATGCGGGCTGGTTATATCATCCACACTCGTTTTTGCCGATGCCCGAGGCATTCATCCGAACGCCCCAAGGCACATTCAGAAGCGATGCCGGATTCCGGTCATCACCCCGATCTGCGTGCTTTTCTGCGCAAGACCGACGGCGTTCACGCCTTGCAACTGCGCGCCGATCAGATCGCCCTTGTAGCGCGAATAATCGGTTTCGATATACACGTCGGTACGTTTTGACAGGTCGTAATCCGCGACCAGCTGGTACTGCCACGCCGAGCCGTCCTGCGATTGCGCCTTGCCATCCTGAAGCGTGCGCCAGACGTTCGCGGCGAAATGCCATGTGCTTCCGACATGCTGCGTAATGCCGCCGAGAATCATGCGGCGGCGCTTGAAGTCCGAGTACTTCAGCGCGGCAAGACCGGGCGCGGCGAACGGACCATTGGCGAACGTGGTGAACCCCTTGTCGTTCTGATTGACGATATAACCCACCGCGAAGCGCGTCTTGTCCCATGTGTACGACCCGCCGAAGGTCCACGCCTTTGCGTCGCTGCCGTTGATGGAATCCTTGGTTTCCTTGAACGCCCCGCCAATCGAAACGGGTCCACCGCCCGGCACGAACGCCGCAGCCACGCCGTACTGACTGCCATACGAGAGTCTGCCCGCGTTGCCGCTGAATGAATACGCGGTGGAAATGCGCAAGTCCTTGAACTTGCCGTGATACTGGATCTGATTACTGCTCCAGATACCGCCAGTCATGGTGACTTCAGGCTGGAAGCTGAAGTCGTATGGAATCCATGGATTGCTGGAGTAACCGCCCATGGTGATGCCTTCGATCATCACGTTGTATTGGCGGCCAATCACGATCTGCCCATACGATGTGGATTGAATGCCGATCTGCGCTTCGTTGAAGAACGGCATGGTCGGATCGCTTTGGCCGTTGTTCAGGAAGAACCGGTTTTCGAGCTTGAACATGGTCGACCAGCCGCCGCCGAGGTCTTCCACGCCCTTGATGCCCCAGCGGCTTTCGCTCATGCCGCCCGGGCCCATGACGAAGTTCCCGTCTCCTTGCTTGTTGGCGTTGGAGAGGTACCGCAAGCTGACGTCCGCGACGCCATAAAGCGTGACACTCGACTGTGCATGGCTCGATGCACAACTCAGCGCTGCGGGCAAAACGGCAAAGCTCAACTTGCACCAGTTGCCGATACCACTTTTTTTCCTCGAAATTCTTGAACTTGTCATGCGTCTCCCGTCTCTTTGTCATCTCGTAGTGCGAATCAAAACCGCACGCATCGGCGGCGTTCACGCATGCGGCTTTAAAGCCGGCCGCGCGAAACGCGTCGCTAATTTGAGGGCAAGAAGACGGTTAACTCCAGTGCATTCCTTGCATCGAAAGAATGCAGGGAACGCATGGGATCAAGAGGGGAAAAGCCTGGAAAAGGAAGCGGGGAGCCGAATAAATAAAATTGACGCTTAATTACTACGCGCTTGCGTCACGACCTGTGCAAGCTTTACGAATTCATCGACAGGCACTTCTTCGGCGCGCCGGGAAAGATCGAAGCCGAGTGCATCGAAGTCAACCTGATCGCGATACACACCCAACGTATTGCGCATCATCTTGCGCCGCTGCGAGAAAGCCGCCAGCACGACTTCGCCGAGCACCTTGTCATCCACATCAGGCAGTTCATTTGGTGCGTACGGAATCATGCGGACGATCGCCGAGTTCACCTTCGGCGGCGGATTGAACGACTCGGGCGGGACATCGATCAGTTTGTCGATGGAATAGCGATATTGCAGCATCACCGTCAGCCGGCCAAAGTCCTTGGTGCCCGGCTCGGCGATCATCCTGTCCACCACTTCGTCCTGCAGCATGAAATGCTGGTCGATGACCTTTGGCGCGAACGTGGTCAGATGAAACAGCAGCGGGCTGGAAATGTTGTACGGCAAATTCCCGACAATCCGCAGCGACGGCCTGTCGCCTTCCAGCGCGAGCGAACCGAAGTCGAACGCAAGCGCGTCTCCGGCGTGCAGCGCCAGCAGATTGCCAAAACGCTTTTCCAGCCGGCCGATCAGATCGCGGTCCAGCTCGACCGCATGCAACGGCGATTCCGGCGTGGAAAGCCGCTCGATCAACGGCGCGGTCAGCGCGGCCAATCCTGGCCCGATCTCGACCATGCGTTCGCCGCGCTTGGGGTCGATGGTATCGACGATCGAATCGATCACGCCCTGGTCAACGAGGAAGTTCTGCCCGAAGCGCTTGCGCGCGAAGTGGCCCTGGTGCTTGATGGACATCGGAGAAACCGGTCAGGAACTGCAAATAAGGGGATCAGGCCGCGCGACGATGGCGCGCCATGGCAACAGCGGTATCGATGGCGACAATCAGGCTGCCCGGGTCCGCCCGGCCCGTGCCGGCGAGATCGAGCGCGGTGCCGTGATCGACGGAAGTACGGATGATCGGCAAGCCGAGCGTCACGTTGATGCCTTCGCCGAAGGTTGCGTACTTCAGGACCGGCAGGCCCTGATCGTGGAACATGGCGAGCACGCAATCGGCGTCTTTCAGGTAACGCGGCTGGAACAACGTGTCTGCGGGATATGGACCCGGCGCATCGATACCCAGCTCGCGCGCACGCAACAGCGCCGGCGTGATGACATCGATTTCCTCGCGGCCGAGATAACCGTTTTCACCCGCGTGCGGATTCAGGCCGGTGACGAGAATGCGCGGCGTAGCCAAGCCAAACATGGCCTTCAGGTCACGATGAATGATGCTCAGCGTTTCGACAATGCCATCCACCGTCAGCGCCGCGGATACGTCCTTGAGCGGCAAATGCGTGGTGGCGAGCGCGACCCGCAACGGCCGCTCGCCCGAACCCGCGAGCATCATCACGACACGCGGCGTATGCGTGCGTTCCGCGAGATATTCGGTATGGCCGGTGAAGGGAACGCCGGCGTCGTTGATGGTGCTTTTCTGCAGCGGCGCCGTGACGATGGCGTCGAAGCGTCCGCTGAGCGCGCCGTCGATGGCTGTATCGAGCAGACCGAGCACGTAGCGTCCGTTCGCGGCGTCGAGCTTGCCGGCTTGCGCCGGAACGCTCAGCGCGTGGTGTTCGATCTCAACGGATGCACCGCTGGAAAGCCACGGAGACGCCCCCGCGCGCTCGGTCATGAGGTCACGGTCGGCGAGCACAGAGAACCTGACGCCGGGCCAGCGCGTGGCCGCTTGAGCCAGCGCCGCCACCGTCAATTCAGGACCAACTCCGGCCGGTTCCCCGGTGGTGATGGCTATCGACAATGAGCGGCCTGCTGGTTCCATTCGGACAACCCTTACTGGTTCAGGGCCTGCTGCGCAGCGGTGCCCTTGTACTGGACGTACGCGGTATCGCGCAGTTCGCGCAGCCAGTCGGAATACGCTTGTTCAGCCTTGCGCTGACCGATCGCCTGACGCGCCAGATCGAGCTGTTGCTGCACCGACCCTTCTGCTTCACGACGTCCGAGCACCTGGATCAAGTGATAGCCGTATTCGGAACGAACTGGATCGCTGACTTCGCCGTCTTTCAGGTTGTTCATGGCGCGCTCGAATTCCGGCACGGTTTCACCCGGGCTGATCCAGCCGAGATCACCGCCTTGCGACGCCGAGCCGTCCGACGAGTAGGTCCGCGCATAGTTGGCGAAATCGCCGCCCTTTGCAACGTCAGCCTTGATTTCAAGCAGCTTCTGACGCGCTGCCGGTTCCGACGTGCCGTCGGTCACGCGCAACAAAATGTGGCGCACGTGCGTTTGCACGAGCTTGGGTGCATCGGCGGCCTGGCCCTGACCCGTACGCCGTTCCACCAGCTTGATGATCTCAAAACCGCCGTCGGTGCGGATCAGTTGCGGATTCACCTGATTCGGACGCAGCGTCGAAACCGCCGTCACAATCGATGCCGGCAACGAGGACTGCGTACGGAAACCGAGATCGCCGCCCTTGGCCGCGTCGGTGTCCTGCGTGTTGTTCTTCGCGAGCTTCGTGAAGTCCGTTCCGCTTTGCGCGTCCTTCAGTACGGCCTCGGCCTTCGCCTGAATTGCGGCAATGTCAGCCTGCGATGCGTTTTCCGGCACCTTGAACATGATGTGCTGCAGATGCAGGTCGTTGCCGCCGCGAGCGTTCGGTCCGCGCTGGCTGGCTACGTAGTTCGCCACTTCCGCGTCCGACACCGTGATCTTGCTGTCCACCTCTTTCTCACGCAGCTTCGAGAGCGTCAGCTCCGTGCGGGCGTCGCGTTGAAAGGTCGTCCATGGAACGCCTTGCGCCTCGATACGCGCGCGGTACACGTCGAGCGTCATCTGGTTTTGCTGAGCGAGACGCTCGAGCGTGCGCTGAACGGTGGCGTCGTCGATGGTGATGTTGTCTTCCTTCGCCTTCTGCAACTGGATGCGTTCCAGCACCATCTGGTCGAGCACCTGCCGCTGCAGCTGAGCGGCTGGGGGAACCGGCGCGTTCTGCTGCTGCAGACGACGCACGATCAGGTTGCTGCGGTCATTGAGCTCGCGCTCGGTGATCACGTCGTTGTTCACAACCGCGACGACGGAATCCGCTATCTGCGCGCCGCCCGCCGTGGTCAACGCCTGAGCGTGCGCCACCGGGCCGGTCAGGAAAGCCGCTGCGCATGCGCTTGCCGCGAACGTTGTCCACTTAAACTTGTTCATGTTTGACACAGATACTCCATCGATTGCGGCCGGTGACCGGCCCTATTACCTTGCGCTGCTGCGTGTCTATGACGCCGCGCCAAACCCGCAAATATACGCCTCGGCGCGTACCACAGGCACTTTCTGCCCTGACCGTTTCTATTCACGCGTTCATTCGTAATTGGTGTAACGCGCAAGCGGCGCAGGCGGCGGCGGTGGCGGCGTGTAACCGGCAACGCCGGCACGGAATGCCGCGGTCAGGCCGTTATCGACGTTCGACAAGCCCTTGAACGTCATTTGAGCCAGCACGCGAGTACCGGCGCTGTTACTGCCCGTGCTATTGACACCGTTTGCGTAACGCTGCACGCCGAGGCCGAGCGTCCAGCAGTCGGCATCGTACTGGAAGCCCAGCAGCCCGTCGACGAGACGATGGCTTGCCAGATCGTAGTTCACCCGGCCGACGCTATAAATGTGTCGCGTGATCGGCCATTGTGCCGAGAGCAGAACCTGGTTGATCGGCTGGGTGGACAACGTGGTTTCGTTCGCCCGCGTGTACCGGTAGCCAATATTGATGACCTTGCGCGCTTCCGGACTGAATCCGAAACCGATGCTCGAACGCACGAGCTGATTGTTGTCGGCATTATATTGGAACGCCGTTTCCTGCGAAAAACCGGCGCCCAGCTTGAAGGACGCGCCCAGGATCAGGTCCGAATGCTTCGCCTGGTCGAGCGGCTGGCCTTCCGTGATCGTCACGCGCTGCGGCTGGAAATAATACTGCTGCGCGATGACAAAACGCGCGCGTTCGTCGCCCGTTGCCGGGTTGATGAAACGCGAGGTCAGGCCGACCGTGAGCCGGTTTGCGTCCGCGATGCGGTCGTTACCCGCGTACGTGTTCGGCGTGTAGATTTCGGCGAGGCTGAAGTCGGCCTGGCCGGTATCGAAGATAGGCGCGAACTCCTGGTTCCTGTACGGCGTGTACACGTAGTACAGGCGTGGTTCCAGCGTCTGGATGTAATCCTGCCCGAACACGGTGACCGAACGGTCGAAGACCAGGCCGGTATCGAAACTGACTGTCGGGATGGATTCCGTCAGGCTCTTCGGCTGGTTGGCGGGCGTGCCGGAAGCAACGCTGCCAAGCTGGCTCAGGTTGTACGACGCCAGATGGTATTGAATCTTCGGCGTGACGAAATAACCCGGGCCCGTGACGCTGTAGCTCAAATACGGATTGAAAACGGCGCGCTGACCCTTCGTTGCATCGTCGACGGTGGTCGTGAAGCGCGTGTAATCCATCTCCGCGCCGTAGTCGAAGCCGCCTACGTTGTACTTGTTGTACAGCACGTTCAACTGCGGCTCGCGCGCATACGGCGCCACCGCCGGCGGCAGGGTCTGCCAGCGCTGTTCGCGGGCGATGATGGACCACGGGCCGTTGTTGTAGGTCAACCCCGCTTCCTGTTGATACAGCACTTGCGTACCGTTCAGGAACTGATTCGTGGCATTGCCCAGGTCTTCCGGATACTGGCTGTCCGAGACCTTGTTGTAGTTGATGTAGCCCGCGAAACCGCCGCCGAAATTCTGCTGATGCTGAATGTAGATCGCATAGCGGTTCGTATGCGTCTGCATGTCGTTCGGCAGGAATTCGCCGGTGATCGTGCCCGAATAGGTGGGCGACAAATACCGGAAGGTCGACTGCAACTGAATGCCGCGCCGTGTCATCAGGCGCGGTGTCACCAGCAAGTCGCGGTTCGGCGCGATGTTGAAGTAATACGGCAGCGAGATTTCAAAACCGGTCGTCGAATTCAGCGACACCGTGGGCGGCAAGATGCCGCTGCGGCGTTCGCCGGTCAGCGGAAACGACAGCCACGGGCTCGCGAATACCGGCACGCCCTGGAAGAACAGCACGCCGTTGTGTGCTACGCCTTCGTTCGCGCCGGTATCGAAATCAAACGACGTGCCCTTGATGTACCACGCCGGATCGGTCTCGCACGAACACGCCGTGTAGGTGCCGTGGTCCACGCGGGTCTGCTCGTTGTCGATCAAATCCGCGCGCGCGGCGCTGCCCGAGCCGTTCGACAAGTTGAAGCGGTACTTCGGGTTCGTCATGTAACCCTCGTTCGCCTCCACCTTCAAATGCGCTTCCGGGCCAATGAACGTATTGCCGTTGTTGAAGATCCTGACATTGCCGTAAGCATCGGCCATGTCGGTGTCCTGGTCGTAATGCAGCGCATCCGACTTGATCACCGAGGTGTTGCGGCGCAGCTCGGCCGAACCCTTCGCAGCCATGTCCTGGTCCGCCGTGCCCAAGGTGCGGTCGCCCAGCACGAACGTGGCCGGCTGGTCGCCCTGCCTGAGCGGACGTTCTTCGAGCTGGGGAGCAAGACGCAGGCTCCACGGGTCGCCAAGCGGCTGCGTGTCTGCCGCCGCGCCCGATAGCTGCGCGTTGGCAAGCGCCGGCATGAGGCCGGGCACTGCGATCAGCGCTGCGAACAGCCGCCGCCTGCGTGGCCGCTGATCACGCGATTCGCGCGATAAAACTTGTTTGGAAAGCTGTCGTGGCGGCATGTTTGAGTGCTGTTCAATCGCGTCACGCTCGGCGCTCGACGCCTCTGGCGTGAGCACCCGGGCACAGCCACCGGAACTCGCGCCACCGGAGTGCGGTTCGCTGCGAACGAAAATGAATCGATCGATGGATGGTACGGGCGGTAACTCCTGTCCTGCAAAAAGCCGCTAAGGCTTGCTGCAGGCCGGGGCGCCGGGCGTTACACGCGGTGCAAACGGAATGCTTAAAAAAGTCGTGGGGTATTATATGGCAAGACGTTTCACCCCTAGAATTTATGACGCCCCAAACCCCTGATTTTCGCCTTACACAGCTTCGTGACTGGCTGCAAACCGTGGCCGAACGGTACGCACTGGATCTTTCATCGCTTGCACCCGCTTCCGCCGACGCCAGTTTCCGCCGCTATTTCCGGCTGGCCGCGCAAAGCGATTTTGGAAACACGCTGATCGCCGTCGATGCCCCGCCGCCCGAGAAATGCCGCGAGTTCGCGCAAGTGGCCGGTTTGTTGCGCGATGCGGGCGTCCATGTGCCGCAGGTTCTCGAGGTCGATCTCGACGCGGGCTTCATGCTGGTCACGGATCTTGGCACCACGACCTACCTCTCCGTCCTCGATGAAAAAAACGCGCGCCCGCTGATGCGCGCGGCGATCGATGCGTTGATCAAGTTCCAGGTGACATCGCGGGAAGGCGTGTTGCCCGCTTTCGATGAAGCGTTTTTACGCCGCGAAATGGAGCTGATGCCCGAGTGGTTCGTGGCAAAGCATCTCGGCCACACGCTGGAGACGGCCGAGCGCAAAGTGCTCGACGACACGTTCAACGTGCTCGTGCAAAGCGCGCTGGCGCAACCGCAGGTTTTCATGCTGCGCGACTTCATGCCGCGCAATCTGATGGTCGCCGAGCCTAACCCCGGCGTGCTCGACTTTCAGGACGCAGTGTATGGACCGTTGAGCTATGACATTGCGTCGCTGTTGCGCGATGCGTTCATCAGTTGGGAAGAGGAGTTCGAGCTCGACTGCTTCGTGTACTACTGGGAAGGCGCGCGCCGTGCGGGACTTCCCGTCGATGCCGACTTCGGCGAGTTCTACCGGCAGGTCGAGTGGATGGGATTGCAGCGCCACATCAAGGTCCTGGGACTTTTTGCGCGGATTTATCATCGCGATGGCAAGCCGCAGTATCTGGCTGATTTGCCGAGGTTTATCGGCTATGCGAGGAAGGTGTCCGAGCGTTACAGGCCGTTGCGCCCGTTTGCGCGCCTGCTCGATACGCTCGAAGGCCGCGCCGTGGATGTGGGATACACGTTCTGATGAGCGCCTTGAATACTGCAATGATTTTTGCCGCCGGACGCGGCGAGCGCATGCGTCCGCTGACGGATTCGTGCCCCAAGCCGCTTTTGAAGGTCGGCGGTAAAGCGTTGATTGTGTGGCAGATTGAACGGCTGGCGGCGGCGGGGTTTGAAGTCATCGTGATCAATCACGCGTGGCTTGGCCGGATGCTTCAATCGAATCTTGGCAATGGTTCCCGTTGGGGCGTCGAGATTCGCTACTCGCACGAAATGCATGCGCTGGAGACGGCTGGCGGGATCGCCCAGGCTTTGCCGCTGCTGGAAACGCACGGCGAGCCGGCGATTTTTCTGGCGGTCAGCGGTGACGTGTTCTGCGACTTCGATTATGCGAGCTTGAAAGCACGCGCGCCTTCAATGGCGATTGCTGTGGAGCCGGCGATGCATCTGGTGATGGTGCCAAATCCGCCATTTCATATGCTCGGGGATTTCGCGCTTGAACCCAACGGCACGCTTTCCCTCGACGGCCCGGCGCGCTACACGTTTGGCAATATCGGTTTGTACGATACGCGCATGTTCCGCGATCTGGCTCCCAACACGCGGCGAGCGTTGACACCCTACTATCAGGCGACCGTCGCGGCCGGGCGCGCTACCGGCGAGCTATTCGAAGGGCAGTGGGAGAATGTTGGAACGGCGGCGCAGTTGGAGGCGCTGGATCGGGCTATGCGAAAAAGCTGAGCAGACGGGACTTCCGAATCGTTATTTCGACAAGTCAGCGGCCCGAGGCCGTTCGCTCCGCTCAGGGAGCGTCAGCTCGCTGCTATCAAGGGCGGCAAAGCGCTGATGCACGCGGGTGCCGAAGCCTTCAGGTTGGTCGCCATGCGACTTGCCACGAATTCCGGCATTCGTAGTTACCTTGCGCTCAGGACGCGAGTTATTTTTTTCCGAAAATGGCATCGTGATCACCTTCGATGGTCAGAAATCGCAGATAGTCACCATCGCGAAATGCCGTCGCGCGACGCGCTTGTGTGATTCGCAGCGAATACACCGCTTCGATGCCGCGCGGCGGGCGCACGCTGGTGATTTTTTCCCATTTCAGCCCCTGGTCCAGATAGACCTGATCCCAAGTCAACTGCAGCAGTTTTTTAACTGTTGCAAGAACACGCGAGGCTTCCGGCTTATCCAATGCGACCCAGTTTCGCTGAAAGACGGGATTATTTAGATCCAGTTTTACGGGATCGTTTCTCTTCGGCATGTCCCAACTCTGTGAAAAGCGCGTCCGGATCGGACTCTTGAGGCGGATTTGCTGCTGCCCAGGCCAAAGCTTCCTGCATGTCTTGCTGAGCAGTTGCCGTATGCATCCATGCTTCATTCTCAGGAATCACGAGCGCAGTCCGGACCAGCCACACACCGGGCTCGCGTTCTTCAACAAGCACTTGCCGGCCAGCGTATTCCTTTCCAAGCGAAATCTGTCCGCTCGCACCGACCACCTTCACGCTGGTTTTAGGTTCTGACAGGGTTGCTCTCATGGGGTACCTAAGAACGTTGATGGATCAAGTTGATTTGTTCTCACAGGGGCAGTCGCACGCGTCCGACCGCTTACAACTGCACTATCGCACGATAGCACAACGGCATGAATGTGGCGGTTAGGCTCCCATCCAAATGGAAAAAGCAGATCTGCGGCCAATGTTAAAATCCATGCCTCCTTTCGTCTCACTCGCGCCCCCCACCATGTCCGATACCCGTCCCGATACCCTTTTCGCGCTCACCGCGCTGTCGCCGCTCGACGGCCGTTATGCCGCCAAAACCGAAGCGCTGCGGGACTGGTTGTCCGAATCCGCGTTCATGAAACATCGCGTGAAGGTCGAGATTCATTGGCTGATCGCGCTCTCGCAAGCAGGATTCGATGAAATCCCGCCCTTCTCCGAAGCGTCCGAAAACTTCCTGCTGCAACTCGCCGAGCGCTTCACTGCGCACGATGCGGCGCGCATCAAGGACATCGAAAAGGTCACGAATCACGACGTGAAAGCTGTCGAATACTGGCTCAAGGAATCCGTCAAAGGCCAGCCGGAACTCGAGCGCGCGAGTGAGTTCATCCACTTCGCGTGCACGTCTGAAGACATCAACAACACGTCGCACGGCATGATGATCGCGGGCGCCCGCGAACACGTGCTTCTGCCGGCGCTGCGCTCCGTGCATGACCGCCTGATCAAGCTTGCTCACGACAACGCCGCGCAACCCATGCTCTCGCGAACGCACGGCCAGCCCGCCAGCCCGACCACCCTCGGCAAGGAAATGGCGAACGTCGCCGCGCGTTTGCAGAGCGCGATTGAACGCATCGCGGAAGTGCCGGTTCTCGGCAAGATGAACGGCGCCGTCGGCAATTTCAACGCGCATCTTTCGGCGTATCCGGAGTTCGATTGGGAAGCGTTCTCGGAAGGCGTGATTGAAGACCGTCTGAAACTGACGTTCAATCCGTACACCATCCAGATTGAACCGCACGACTACATGGCCGAACTCTTCGATGCCATCTCGCGCGCAAATACCATCCTTTTGGATCTGGATCGCGATGTGTGGGGTTACATCTCCGTCGGCTATTTCAAGCAGCGGACGAAGGCGGGCGAGATTGGTTCATCGACCATGCCGCACAAGGTCAATCCCATCGACTTTGAGAATTCGGAAGGCAATCTTGGATTGGCAAACGCATTGCTGCGCCATCTCGCCGATAAACTTCCAATTTCACGCTGGCAACGCGACCTCACCGATTCGACCGTGTTGCGCAATATCGGTGTGGCGTTTGGCTATTCGCTGTTGTCCTACGATTCGTTGATTCGTGGTCTCGACAAACTGGAAGTGAATGCCGCGCGTTTGAATGAAGACCTGGATAATTGCTGGGAAGTGCTGGCCGAACCGATTCAAACCGTCATGCGCCGATACGGCGTGGAAAACCCCTACGAGCAGTTGAAGGAATTGACGCGCGGAAAAGGCATCACGCGCGAAGGTCTGCAGACGTTCATCAATGGTCTCGCCATTCCCGATGACGCCAAGAAACTGCTTCTCGACATGACGCCGGGATCGTATGTTGGGAAAGCTGTCGAGCTGGCGCAACGCATCAAGTAATACGCTTAGGGCTTCAGTAACTGCAAAGGCCGTTCAAGATATTGAACGGCCTTTTTTTTATGTGCCGACACTCTGCGCATTCAATGCATTTCAATTCGCACTGTGTGTTCGACAAGCAACTCGGCGTTGGCGCTCGAATGCTCGATCACGTTATAAAGAACGCCACCGACTTCCGTAGTTCCGTGATGGTGCCAGGCGCCTTCCGCCAGTCCCGCGACGTGTGAGTTGGTCAGGTTGACGGAATCGCCCTCCTTGCCGTTCACCATGAGCTGCGACTTGCCATCGTCAATAAACAGGTCTTGTTTGGCAAGGCTGAGCACATCGGCGAGAGACACTTTCAGCGCGTTGTGATGGCCACCAAGGTCGAAGCCCAAAATGCTTTGAGTGTGCGCAGCAGGCCCATGGTCCGTAAAGCTGCTTAAATTGACGACCTGATGGTCGCCCTCAAACGAAACCGTATCGAAGCTCTTGCCATTTTCCGCTGGCGCGGATGTATGCCTGACATACGAAAGTGGCTCACTTTCCGTATCAACGAGACCGTGCGCGGCTTTGTCGGAAACGGCGGAGTCTGCATGCGCGGAAGCAGAACGAGATTTAAAAAGGTTCGGCGGGAAATACGGTACATCGCCGTCTATATGATTATCAAACAGTCGCGGCGCATGGAAGTGGTTGTCATCGTGGACGGGCTGTGCATTTGCCGATGTATCAACCGTAATCGCGAAATAACTCGTGGTGGGACCGGCTCCAAATTCGTTCAGTTGAACTGCGGAGAGATCATGAATGCCATCGAAGAGTGGATTCGAAAGTTGGAGCGACCAGCCGCCTTGTCCATTAGACGCGACCACTCCCAGAAGTGTTGTGCCGTCGTACACGTCAACGGTCGTAAAGGGTTCGGCTGTTCCAACAATCAGCGGTTTTTCGCTGGTTACGATACCGCCGCTCGCGACGCCCTCCACGTCGGTAATAACCGCCTGCACGCGAACATCAACATCAGAAGCCATTGTGTAATTCCTCGTTCAAAGAGAATCGACGCGGTGCTTTAACTGATAATCCATTTGATTGCTGCGTTGTTGGAATTCGTGTCGCCTTATTCGAAGCCCAAAGAAAAGTGGCTCGCGATAGAACGTCTAAGTTACCTGCTCATGGAAGGGAGGGCCAATCAAACGGTGAAATAACGCGTTGCAGGTTTTGAGTGCTGGACAACAACCCGCTTTGCTGAGATGCAAGAGCGGGTTTGTCGTGGCTGCGGGAGCCAGTCCAATCTCAGCGCCCACAAACAAAAAAGCCGCTCCAGAAACATCCTGGAACGGCTTCACACGCGAGTTTTAAATCAACCCGCTTTCCCAAACCAGCGAAAGCGAATGTCTACACCATTAATGCACGACGATCTGCACGCCTTGCTGAACCAGCAGCTCGGTATGCACGCCCGAGTGTTCGTAAACGTTGTACGTGACACCACCCACTTGCGTCGTACCATGCGCCTGCCACTCGCCTTCAGCCAGACCGGCAATGTGCGAATTCGACAAATCGACTTCATCGCCTTCCTTGCCATTGACCATCATCTGCTGCTTGCCGTCCTTCATGAACAGGTCGGTTTCGCCCAGATTCAGCACGTCTACCAGCGACAGCTTCAACGTGTTGTGCTGGCCGCCAAGATCGATTGCTTCAATACCCGAGATCTTCGCCGCTGCAGTTTTGCCAGTCAGTGAGGTCAGATCGAGGATCTGATGATCGCCTGTCAGATGCAGCGTGTTCACCGCGGGAGCTGAAACTCCCGCAGCCACTGTACCGGTTGCGTCACTTTCCGCGAGCACAGGGTGCGCCGTGCTGCCTTCGATGTGCGCGGTCGCATCCTTGAAGTAAGACGCCGGGTCGGCGTTCAGGTCCACCGTGTCATGGCCCGTCGTACCCTTGAAAACTTCATGCTCGTTGACCACCGTGTGATGTGGCGCAGTATCAGGAGCGGCGGCAGCAAGCACGGCCAGTGCCGCTTCGCTCCCTGCGTCTTCATGAGTTGCACTTAACAGTGTCGATTTGAGCCCGGCAGGAGAATGCAGTGTCGAGGCCAGGCTCGTAGTAGGATTGTAGTATTGGTAGCCGCCAACATAGGTGCCACCCATCTGCATATAGTTGTAGGTGGCTGCGGTACGAACATCAAGATAGATGGGCGCGCCACCGTCACTGGGCCTGTAAACGAACGCATAAGTGTAATTTACGTTGAAGCCATTGTTGGCCGGGGACCAAGAAGAACCATAGGCAACCACGCCCACATAGTTCCCACTTTGATCGTAGGCTTCAACCCTGATCGAACCTGTAAGCAACTTCTGCCCCGTGCGATTGTTGACGATACCGGTATCTGTGCAAAAGGCTTCGAAGTTCTTTGTGAGCCCAGAAATATTAAAGTTGGTGGTTGAGCCAGTCATACGGAAACTGGCGCTGGACACAGTGTATGTGTCGACCGATGATGCTTCAGTGAACGAATACCCGCCCGAAAATGCACTATTCCCCGCACTGTTTTCCACGCGTGCCGTATAGGTGTGACTGCCCACGCTAACGCCTGAATCGTTGAATGACCAACTGGTGCCGTTCATAGTTGCCGTACCGACCTTGGTACCGTCACGGTAAACCGCCAACGATTCGCCACTCAGCAGCGCATGGGACACATCGCCCTTAACAATCGGCGTGGTGTCCCTGGTCGAACCACCGTTACTCACCAACACCTGAGTTCCCGACGTGTCGTCGTACAAGCCGGAGATGGTGACGGTTTCTGTCGGCGCAACGACGACAGGCGTGGTGTTGACCGTGAACGTCCAATGGTTTGAGTGTGCGCTTTCAACACCGCCGCTCACGGTCGTCGCGCTGATGTCGTGCGTACCATTCGAAAAGGTCATTACATTGGAAGCCCATGTACCATTCTGGGCCACTGCCGCTGAACCTATCAGAGTCGCGCCGTCATAAAGGTACACAACGGTACCTGCGACGCCGTTGCCTGCGAACTTCTCGCTCGTATGTGAAGTCGTGCCTCCCGACTGGTTCATATAGTCCGGGTTGGTCCAAGCCGCATCATCGGCCATGACGACGGTGATGACCGGCGCTGCCGGGACCGAGGCGCCCCAGCTCGTCTCGGTGATTGTGTATGTGTTGCCTGTCGCTTTGTTGCTATGCCCACTGTTTTGTAACAACGCAGTCATTGTGATGTCCCCTGCATTCCCGGAGAACAACGCACCGCCTGTACCGGTTAAGCCGGTTTTGGTGTCTGCGGTGAGAACCACGGAAAATTTGCCGTTGACGATCTGTACGTTATATATCTGAGGGCGAATAACGTTTACATCACCCACTGCTGACCCGCCAAAATAGAGGGAAACGGTGTCTCCGTTGGCATAACCGGTTGCCGTGCCCTCTACGGTAAACGTTCCCGTATTCGAGCCGTGGTCCGGAATCAGAGCGTGGTTGTGGTCGTACACGCCGGTAATTGTGATAGCCGGTGCGGGCGTGGTATTCACCGTGAAGTCGACGGCGCCCGAATGCGGGCCCGTTGTGCCTGCTGCATTGGTGTCAGTGACAGTGATGCTGTGTCCGGCGTTCGACAGATCGGTCGTCGGCTTGAATGTCCAATTGCCGTCGGTACCAATCTTGACCGAGCCAAGCAGGGTGGCGCCGTCATACACCGTGATGATGTCGCCGGCTGTGCCCTTGCCGCTGATGTACGGGTGTGCGTCGGCTGTGGTCGAGCCCGCAGGAATCAGGTTGCCGCCTTCGTCGGTCAAGACCGGAACCGGGGGTGCAGCCGGAACCGACGTGTCGATGGTGATATGCGTCGGATCCGATGCCGGGCTGGTCGTGCCAGCCGGGTTCGTGTCGGTCACAGTAAAGTCATGCGGGCCAGGATTCAGGTCCGGCGACGGCTTGAACGACCACGTGCCGTCCGGGTTGACAGTCGTCGAGCCAATTGCCTTGCCGCCGTCGTACACCGTGATGGTGTCGCCAGCCTTGCCGCCGGTGCCGTCGATGTGCGGATGCGGGTCGGCCGTCGTGCTGCCTGCGGGAATCGCCATGCCGTTGTCGTCCGACAGCGTCGGTGCGGCAGGCTTTGCCGGAACCGACGTATCGACCTTGATGGTCCAGGCGTTCGACGCAACGCTCTGCGCACCGCTGCCGGTGAACTGCGTTGCCGTCATCACGTGCAAGCCGTCGGACAGTGCTCCCTTCAGAGTCACGGTCCAGTTCCCCGTTGCGTCGACCTTTACGTCACCGCAGCCAACGCCGTTCTGGAATATATAAACCGTGTAGCCTGCAACGCCCTTGCCGCTGATGGTCGGATGTGAGTCGTCAGTCACGCCGCCGTTCACAATCGGACCCGTGATGGTGCCAACCGCGTCAACTACGCTCTCGATTACCGGCGCACCCGAGACCAGTGAGTAGGTGAACGGAACGGCGTCGGACTTCGGGCTGGGCGTGCCGGCCGCGTTCGTCTCCGTCACCGAGATGCTGTGCGCACCCGTGGACAGATCAGTCGCGGGCGTGAACGTCCATTTGCCGTCGCTGCCAATCTTGACGGAGCCCATCAAGTTCGAGCCGTCATACACCTTGATGATGTCGCCCGCCTTGCCCGTGCCGCTGATATGCGGATGGCCGTCATTCGTGGTCGAGCCCGCCGGAATCACAGTGCCGCCTTCGTCGGTCAGGACTGGCGTAGCAGGCTTGTCCGGAACCGATGTGTCGACGGTGATGTGCGTCGGATCCGAAGCCGGGCTGGACGTGCCAGCCGGGTTCGTGTCGATCACGGTAATGTCGTGCGGGCCGTTATTCAGGTCTGTCGTCGGCGTGAACGACCAGTTGCCATCAGGCTTGACCGTTGTCGAGCCAATGACCTTGTCGTTATCCAGCACTGTGATGGTGTCGCCAGGCGTGCCCTTGCCGTCAATGTGCGGAAGTGCGTCAGCAGTCGTGCTGCCTGCGGGAATCGAAGCGCCGTTATCATCCGTCACCGTCGGCGCGGCAGGCTTGGCCGGCGTGCTGGTGTCAACAGTGAACGTCCAGTGGTTCGAATGTGCGCTCTCAACACCGGCGGCACTCTTCACCGTCGCGCTCAAATCGTGCGTACCAGTCGAATAGTTCGTTTTGAGGTAACTCCATACGCCACTGCCGTCCGCCCGGCTTGAGCCAAGCAGAGTCGCGCCGTCGTAAACGTACACCACAGCATTTGCCGTGGTCGTGCCTGTCAACGCGACTGTCTGATAGGCAATGGTGCTTCCCGTCGGCACGGGGGCGATCACATTACCGCCCGAGTCGAGGTCCCTCGCAGCGGTGATAACCGGCGCTGCGGGCACTGTCGTATCCACCGTGAAGCCTGCGGCGCCCGAATGCGGGCCTTCCGTGCCGCCCGGGACTTTGTCCGTAACGGTAATTGCGTGCGTTGCATTGGACAGGTCAGTCGTGGGCGTAAATGTCCACTTGCCGTCGGGATTAATTTTGGTGGATCCGATCGGAGTCGCACCGTCGTACACCGTGATGATGTCTCCGGCCGGGCCTGTACCGCTGATCTGCGGCTTCGCGTCAGCTGTCGTGCCGCCAGCTACGATTGGCAGGCCGTGGTCGTCAGTGATGATTGGCGTGGGGGGTGTAACCGCCGACGAGGTGATTGTGACGTTCACGAGTGCAGACGATGCACCGAAGTTGCCAGCGGTGTCTTGAGCGATTGCTGCGAAGTTATGTGCGCCGGTCTTGAGGTCGACGGCCGGCGTAATCGTCCAGTTGCCGTTCGCGTCGGCGGTCACCGAACCAATCGGCCTGACGCCGTCATAAACCACAACAATATTGCCTGCGTCTGCCTTGCCGGTAATGACCGGCTTGGTGCTGCTCGTCGTGCCACCGCTTACCGCGGTGCCAACGGATGAAATTACCGCTGTTGACGGATCTTTTGTTTGAAGTGCCATGTCATTACCTTTAATACAGTGAGATCAAAAGGATGCGAAGCCGAGCCATACGTTCAGAGGTATGGTGCTGGCAGTGCCCCGGAGTATTGAGACGAGCCGGGAAACAGTGAGTTACCACGCGTGAGCGCCGATTCTGAACGGCAAGGCGACGCTGTCCTACCGGAAAAGTCCTAAATACATGGCGTATGAAGTCGAGTAGACAAAGAACAACTTCTTTTAGAAGATCAATCTAATATTCATATGCATAACAAAACAAATCCCGCCGCCGCCCACCGTTGACTGATTAAAAGCACGTCTAGACCGTCAGGCGAGCGCCGTTTAATCAACGCAAAGATCACATAACCCATGCGTTGAAATGGCTGTGGTAATGCAGAGGTTTTTTTGGAACGGACTGTGATCTGACTCGCTTTCGCGCGACCTCCCAACTTGGAAGCCGTTGCGAAATCAATTGATCAAAAGAGGTCACTAAAGCGACGAAGCAGGTGTCAGACAAATCGACTAATACCGCTGACCTGAAAACCGTCACGTAGCCGGATTGATAGTAGACCGGCAGTGCAAACAAAAAAAGCCGTTCCAGACCTTCTGGAACGGCTTGCCGTACTACCTTGAATCAACCCGCTTTCCCAACCTAGCGAAAGCGGATGTCTACACCATTAATGCACAACGATCTGCACGCCTTGCTGAACCAGCAATTCGGTATGCACGCCTGAGTGTTCGTACACGTTGTACGTGACACCGCCCACTTGCGTTGTACCGTGCTGCTGCCACTCGCCTTCAGCCAGACCGGCAATGTGCGAATTCGACAGATCGACCGTATCGCCTTCTGCACCCTTCACCATCATCTGTTGCTTGCCGTCCTGTTGGAACAGGTCGGTTTCGCCCAGATTCAGCACGTCAACCAGTGACAGCTTCAACGTGTTGTGCGCGCCGCCCAAATCAACCACTTCAATGCCCGATACCTTCGCCGCTGCGGTCTGACCCGTCAGCGAAGACAAATCGAGAACCTGGTGATCGCCAGTCAGATGCAGCGTGTCAATAGCAGCGCCCTTGGAACCTTCAATATGCGCAGTGGCTTGCTTGAAGTAATCCGTGGGATCCACGTTCAGGTCGACGGTCTCGTTGCCATTGGCAGCCGTGCCATGGAACGTTCCGTCCGTGTCTACCGCGGTGTGATGCACGCCATTTGCATCTACTGTGGAGTGGTCGGTGGCTGCAACAACTTGGGTTGAGTCGTCGGCTACTGCTACGTCGTGCGTTGCACTTACAAGCGTTGCCTTGACATTACCCGTACCGTACAACCCTGCCGGAACCTCATCCACTTCGTTGCCCCATCCGCGTTCCTTGTTCTGCACAGAAGCCGGATTAAGATACTCTGCCCCGGTGTGAGCATCAACAAAGAACTCTTTACCATTCTCTCCGGATTTTGCCGTTAGCACATAAACCAAATCGGGATTTATGCTCCCTTTTGTGAAGGTAGCGATAGAAGTAGGTTTCCAAGTTCCAGTTTCAGTAACTGAACGAACCCCATCTGATATCGTGCTGACAAGCACTCCCGCCGCCGTATAAGCGCGAAGGGAAAAATACATCCAGACATAATAATCTGATCCCTTCGGGAAAGACGTATCATAAACCAAAAAGCTTGAGGTACCATCTTCGGGCCAAAGTACTATGTCGACACCGTCAACTTGGTTATTGGTGTAGTGCACGTTTTGTTGGACCCATACGGCCCCCATACCGTTGCTAATTATTTCGTTCCAAACCTCGGTGAAAGTGAACGTTGACGACATTGCACTATTGCCTGCACTGCTTTGTACCTGAGCCGTATAAGTGTGCTGTCCCACGCTGACGGCCGAGTCGGTATAACTCCACCCGGTTCCCGATACCGTAGCAACGCCAACCGCGTGCCCATCACGGAAAACTTCAACAGTTTGTCCGTTGGACAAACTGTTTGAAAGTGTGCCCTTGATTGTTGGTGACGAGTCATACGTACTTCCCCCGTTGGCGACCATGGTGTTCACGGCGGTATGATCGATCAGGCCCGAAATCACCGGGGCCAAAAGAGGGGATGCCGGAACGTAGTTAAGCAGCCACGTGTCGGAGTGCGGGCTCGTGCCGAATGCGTTCGTATCCGTGACGTACAGGTAGTGTCCTCCGGCAGAGACATTGGACGAAGGCGTGATGGTCCAGTGACCCGAGCCGTCAACCACGGCAGAACCAAGCAAGCTCCCGCTCGCTTGGTCATACAGCTTCATGATGTCGCCAGCCGTGCCCGTACCGCTGACATGCGGATGGCCGTCAATGGTGGCCGAGCCCGCAGGGATTACACTGCCGCCGTCGTCGGTCATAACCGGGATGGCCGGTTTGGCCGGAACGTTACCGTAAGTGAACCCGATGCTGCCCGACTGCGCGCTCATACCCGCGGAGTTCGACTCCGCCGCCGTGATGCTGTGCGCGCCGGTCGCCAGGTCCGTCGCGGGCTTGAACTTCCAGTTGCCGTCGGACCCCACCGTGGTTGAACCAATTACCGAGCCCTTGTCATACACCGTGACAATGTCGCCCGCCGTGCCCTTGCCGCTGATGAACGGGTGGCCGTCGGTTGTCGTTGAGCCAGCAGGAATCACCGTGCCGTTGTCATCGGTCAGGACCGGAACGGCGGGGGTGGCAGGAGCGTCCGCGGAGGTCCAACTGGTCTCGTTGATCGTGTATGTGTTGCCTGTCGCTTTGTTGCTATACGCACTGTCTTGTAACAAAGCAGTCATTGTGATGTCCCCTGCATTCCCGGAGAACAACGCATTGCCTGTACCGGTTACGCCGGTTTTGGTGTCCGCGGTGAGAACCACGGAAAATTTGCCGTTGACGATCTGTACGTTGTATATCTGAGGACGCATAGAGTTTATATCGCCCAATGCTGACCCGCCAAAATAGAGCGAAACGATGTCTCCATTGGCATAACCGGTTGCCGTGCCCTCTACGGTAAAGGTACCCGTATTGGAGCCGTGGTCCGGAATCAGAGCGTGGTTGTGATCGTACACGCCGGTAATCGTGACCGACGGCCCAGGCGTGGTATTCACCGTGAAGTCGACAGCGCCCGAATGCGGACTCGTGCCTGCCGCATTGGTGTCAGTGACAGTGATGCTGTGGCCGGCGTTCGACAGATCGGTCGTCGGCGTGAATGTCCACTTGCCATCGGGACCAATCTTGACGGAGCCAATTACGTTCGCGCCGTCATACACCGTGATGATGTCACCTGCCGTGCCCGTGCCGCCGATGTGCGGGTGAGCGTCGGTTGTGGTCGAGCCCGCCGGAATTGCCGCGCCGCTTTCGTCGGTCAGGACGGGCGTGGCGGGGGTGGCTGGAACGCTGATCGGGCTATTGACCGTAATGGACCAGTGGTTGGACGCAGCGCTTTCCGACTGACCGGCCCCAAACTGCGTTGCCGTAAAGTCATGCTCGCCGATGGACAGAGCACCAATGAGCTTAATTGACCACTTACCGTCAGAGCCCACCGTCGTGTCGCCGCAACCCGCGCCGTTCTGATACAGGTAAATCGTATCGCCCGCGATGCCCGTTCCACTTACCGTCGGATTTGCGTCAGTCGTCGTGCCGCCTGCTGGAACCGTACCCGTATGAACGCTGTTCGCGTCCGCGACGTTCGTGATTACCGGCGCACCCGCGACCAGCGCGAAAGTGAACGCAATGGAGTCGGACTTCGGACCAGTCGTGCCGGCCGGGTTCGTATCCGTCACAGAAATGTTGTGCGTGCCCTGGGATACATCGCTTGATGGCGTGAACGTCCACTTGCCGTCGCCGCCAATCTTGGCCGAACCAATCACGTTCGCGCCGTCATACACCGTGACGATATCGCCGGCCGTTCCCGTGCCGCTGATGTGCGGATGGCCGTCGCTGGTGGTCGAGCCTGCGGGGATTACCGCATTGCTTTCGTCGGTCAGGACTGGAGTAGCAGGCTTGGCCGGAACCGACGTGTCGACGTTGATGTGGGCCGGGTTCGAAGCGCCGGACGTGCCCGCCGCGTTCGTGTCGGTCACGGTAATGTCGTGCCCGCCCTTCGACAGGTCCGTCGTCGGCGTGAACGACCATTTGCCGTCCGGACCAATGGTCGTCGAGCCAATGATCGAACCGTTGTCATACACCTTGATGATGTCACCTGCCGTGCCCGAGCCGCTGATATGCGGTTGGGCGTCGGCTGTCGTCGATCCCGCCGGAATCACTGAACCGTGATCGTCCGTCAGGACCGGCGTGGCGGGGGTTGCCGGAATGGTGACCGGCGCGAATGTAAACGGAACGCTGCCCGACTGCGGGCTCATACCGGCTGAGTTCGACTCCGCCACCGTGATGCTGTGCGCGCCGGTCGCCAAGTCCGCCGCGGGCTTGAACGTCCATGTGCCATTTGCCGCCACCGTGGTCGAACCAATTATCGCGCCCTTGTCATACACCGTGATGACGTCGCCCGCCGTGCCCTTGCCGCTGATGTTCGGGTGGCCGTCAGCTGTCGTTGAGCCAGCAGGTATCACCGAGCCGTTGTCGTCGGTCAGGACTGGAACGGCTGGCGTGGCAGGAGCGCCCGCGGTGGTCCAGTTCGTCTCGGTGATCGTGTATGTGTTGCTTGACCCACGGTTCTTGTGCGCACTGTCCTGTAACCAACCATTGATGGCAATGTCCCCTGGGTTCCCGGAAAATAACGCATAGCCTGTACCGCCTACGCCGGTTTTGGTGTCCAAGGTGAGAACCACGGAAAACTTGCCGTTGACGATCTGAATGTCAAAAATCTGGGGACGGATGTAATTTGTATCGCCTACGGCGGTCGCTCCTGTAAACCAGAGGGAAACGGTGTCTCCGTTGGCATAACCGGTTGCCGTACCCTCTACGGTGAACGTTCCCGTATTCGAGCCGTGGTTCGGAATCAGGGTATGGTTGTAGTCGTACACGCCTGTAATCGTGATCGACGGTCCGGGCGTGGTATTCACCGTGAAGTCGACGGCGCCCGAATGCGGGCTCGTTGTGCCTGCTGCATTGGTGTCAGTGACAGTGATGCTGTGCCCGGTGTTCGACAGATCGGTCGTCGGCTTGAATGTCCAATTGCCGTCGGTACCAATCTTGACCGAGCCAAGCGGGGTCGCGCCGTCATACACCGTGATGATGTCGCCGGCTGTGCCCTTGCCGCTGATGTACGGGTGTGCGTCGGCTGTGGTCGAGCCTGCAGGAATCAGCGTGCCGCCTTCGTCGGTCAAGACCGGAACCGGGGGTGCAGCCACCGGCGACGTGTCAACCGTGATGGTCCAGGCGTTCGACGCAACGCTCTGCGCACCGCTGCCGGTGAACTGCGTTGCCGTCATCACGTGCTGGCCGTCGGACAGTGCGCCCGTCAGTTTCAGGGTCCAGTGACCCGTTGAGTCGACGGTGGCTTGACCGCAGCCGGTGCCGTTCTGGAATACATAAACCGTGTAGCCTACAACGCCCGTGCCGCTGATGGTCGGATGCGAGTCGTCAGTCACACCGCCGTTCACAATCGGACCCGTGATGGTGCCAACCGCGTCAACTACGCTCTCGATCACCGGCGCGCCCGCGACCACGGCGTAGGTGAACGGAACGGCGTCGGACTTCGGGCTGGGCGTGCCGGCCGCGTTCGTCTCCGTCACCGAGATGCTGTGCGCGCCAGTGGACAGATCGGTCGCAGGCGTGAACGTCCATTTGCCGTCGGGCTGAACCGTAGTGGAGCCAATCGCTTTCGTGCCGTCATAGACTGTGATGGTGTCGCCAGCCTTGCCCGTGCCGCTGATATGCGGATGGCCGTCGTTCGTGGTCGAGCCCGCTGGAATCACCGCATCGCTTGCGTCGGTCAGGACTGGCGTAGCAGGCTTGTCCGGAACCGACGTGTCGACGGTGATGTGCGTCGGATCCGAGGCCGGGCTGGACGTGCCAGCCGGGTTCGTGTCGATCACGGTAATGTCGTGCGGGCCGTTATTCAGGTCTGTCGTCGGCGTGAACGACCAGTTGCCATCAGGCTTGACCGTTGTCGAGCCAATGACCTTGTCGTTATCCAGCACCTTGATGATGTCGCCAGGCGTGCCCTTGCCGTCAATGTGCGGTTGTGCGTCGTTCGTGGTACCGCCAGGTACGATCGTCGCGCCGCTGTCGTCCGTCACCGTCGGCGCGGCAGGCTTTGCCGGCGTACTGGTGTCGACCGAGAAGGTCCAATGATTCGAATGCGCGCTCTCGGTGCCGGCAGCGTTCTTCACTGTCGCCGTAATGTCGTGCGAACCCTGTGCAAACGCTTTGTTTTCGAAATTCCAAGTGCCATTTGCTGCAGCGACGGAAGATCCCACCAGAGTCGCTCCGTCGTACACATACACAACGGCGCCGGCCAAAGCCTTGCCAAATATCACCACGTCTGGCGACGCCACAACAGCCCCCACGGGAACGTCGCCAATCCGATCATCGCCGTTCCAGTTTGTCGCCGACGTAACGGTTGGACTAGAGGGCACGGTCGTATCCACCGTGAAGCCAGCGGCGCCCGAATGCGGGCCTTCCGTGCCGCCCGGGACTTTGTCCGTAACGGTAATTGCGTGCGTTGCATTGGACAGGTCAGTCGTGGGCGTAAATGTCCACTTGCCGTCGGGATTAATTTTGGTGGATCCGATCGGAGTCGCACCGTCGTACACCGTGATGATGTCTCCGGCCGGGCCTGAACCGCTGATCTGCGGCTTCGCGTCAGCTGTCGTGCCGCCAGCTACGATTGGCAAGCCGTGGTCGTCAGTGATGATTGGCGTGGGGGGTGTAACCGCCGACGAGGTGATTGTGACGTTCACGAGTGCCGACGATGCACCGAAGTTACCGGCGGTGTCGTGAGCGATTGCTGCGAAGTTATGTGCGCCGGCCTTGAGGTCGACGGTCGGCGTAATCGTCCAGTTGCCGTTCGCGTCGGCGATCACCGAACCAATCGGCCTGACGCCGTCATAAACTACAACAATATTGCCTGCGTCTGCCTTGCCGGTAATGACCGGCTTGGTGTCGCTCGTCGTGCCACCGCTTACCGCGGTGCCAACGGATGAAATTACCGCTGTTGACGGATCTTTTGTTTGAAGTGCCATGTCATTACCTTTAATACAGTGAGATCAAAAGGACGCGAAGCCAAGCCATACGTTGAGAGAGATCGTGCTGGCAGCCCCCCGGAATATTGAGACGGTCCGGGGAACAATGAGTTACCACGCGTGAGCGCCGATTCTGAACGGCAAGGCGACGCCGTCCTACAGGAAAAGTCCTAAATGCATGGCGCATGAAGTCGAGCAGACAAAAGAACAACTTTTTTCAGGCCGAAAAAACTCAACAGGTGATTTAATTGGCAGAACAAAATCTTTAGAGCGATCAAAGTTACATTACGATCCGTTACCGTTCAAGCGCCATCCTGAAATGACGGATTTCACTGAGACGTGTTTCTTTTGGCGGCATGATTGCGAGATTAGGAATGCTTTGGATAACCAATTTCATGACGTTTCCGTGCACGACATGAACTCCGCTGTGAACTCGCTTGCGCCTGACAGTCCTGCCCGATGGGAAGCGTTTTTACCAAATTGAAACTATCCATAATCTTGAAAAGACCGTCGCGTTGCGCGATCAGCCGGAAACATGGAGAGTAAAAGGAGAGGCTAAGAAAGGACGGTTGAAATTCTTCTGCACAAGAAAAAAGCGGGCTCAGCTTTTCACTGAACCCGCCTTGTTCTCCGCGCTCTAGACCATCGCGCGCTTGAGATAAAACTTAACGCTGCTTTATTTCATTTAATACCGTATCGACAATCAATTCCGGCGACAACGCAATATCCACTTCGATTGCTTCATCCGCCGTAGGTGGTTCCAGCGTGTCCAGCTGACTTTGCAATAAAGCGGGATCGAAGAAATGGCCCTTGCGCGTCTTGATCCGCTCTTTCAGCAATTCGGGCGTGCCCTTCAGGTACACGAAAGTCACGTCCTTGTCGCCATCGCGCAGAATATCGCGGTACACGCGTTTTAACGCCGAACACGCGTAGACGTGCGTCGTGCCGTCGGCCTTCTTCTCTTCAATCGATGCACGGATTGCTTTCAGCCACGGCCAACGGTCGTCGTCCGTGAGCGGAATGCCCTTGTGCATCTTGTCCTTGTTCGCCTGGCTGTGAAAACTGTCGGCATCGGCGAAATCGCAGCCTAGCCGCTCTGCCAGCAATTCGCCGATCGTAGTCTTGCCGCAACCGGATACACCCATCGCTATCAATATCATCAGAATCTCCTTACACGACCGACGCGAGCGCGAAGGTCAAGCCTAATCCCATCACCGAAATAATCGTTTCGCACAACGACCAGGTCTTGAACGTCTGGCCGACCGTCATGCCGAAATACTCCTTGATGAGCCAGAAACCGCCATCGTTCACATGCGAGAAAATCAACGATCCCGAACCCGTGGCAAGCACGAGCAATTCGGGACTCACGCTTGCCCCCGCAGCCGATGCAATCGGCGCAACAATGCCGCACGCGGTCGTCATGGCGACGGTCGCGGAACCGGTAGCGAGGCGAATCAGCGCTGCAACGAACCAGCCGAGCAGCAATGGCGACAAATGCGCAGCCGACGCCGTGGTCACGAGTTGCTGCGAAATGCCGCTCTCGCGCAGCACGTTGCCAAAGCCGCCGCCGGCGCCCACGATCAACGTGATCCCCGCGATAGGCGCGAGACACTCGCCGCAAAACTTCTGAATCTGCTCGCGATTGAATCCACGCGATGCACCAAAGCTCCAGAAGCTGAACAACACGGCAATCAGCAATGCGACGTCGGAGTTGCCAACGAAGTGCAGCAGGTTATTGATGAACGTTTTCGGCGCGGAAAACAGGTCGGCCCAACTCCCGATCAGCATCAGGATCACCGGCAGCAAAATGCTGAATAGCGTGATGCCGAAACCTGGCAGTTCGCGCGTCTCGCCTTCCTTGCGTGAATCGACGAATTGCGACGCGAGCGGATTGTTCTCCGGCAACTTGATGTGCTTGTGAATCAGCAGCGCGAAAAGCGGACCCGCGACAATTGCCGTAGGAATACCGACGATCAAACCGTACATGATCGTGCGGCCAATATCCGCGTGATACGCCTGCACCGCGAGCAACGCGGCCGGATGCGGCGGAATCAGTCCGTGGACTACGGAGAGTCCGGCGACCATTGGCAAGCCAATCAGCAACAATGATTTCTTCGTGCGTTTCGCGACGTTGAATGCAATCGGAATCAGCAGCACGAAACCCACTTCAAAGAACACCGGCAAGCCAACGATGATCGCCACGCACATCATGGCCCAGTGAATGTATTTTTCGCCGAACCAGCCAATCAAGGTATTTGCAATGCGTTCGGCGCCGCCTGATTCGGCCATCATCTTGCCGAGCATGGTGCCGAGACCCACGACTATGGCTATGTGTCCGAGCGTGTTGCCATTGCCGGTTTCGAAAGCCTTCACGATCTTGTCCATCGGCATGCCGACGGCCAGACCCAGCAACAATGAAACAATGATCAGTACAAGAAACGGGTAAACCTTGTAACGCGTGATGAGCAAGATCAGCAGAGCAATGGCGATAACCGCATACACCAATAGCATGCTGCCGTGAACGGGCTCCATAAGCGCCTCCTTCTGTTTTAGCGTTCTTTTGGGCTGCGTGTGCGTCTGGCTTTACCGGATGATTCAGGCTGGAAGGCCAGGCGTACAGGCAGTCGGCGAGTGAATGACACCGGATTTTACTTGCAGCGCCCGAAACCTGCGCAGTAAGCGTTCCCGAATGCAAAAAGCCTTTGCGGCACGTTTGACACGTGCACGGCAAAGGCTTTTGCTGGTCTTCTTACTTCAGATGATGCGCAAACTTATGCCTTGACGGGCGCGAGAAGGCTGGCGGCGCGAGCAAGGCGCGTCACTTCTTCCCAGTTTTGCGCGGCCAGTGCCGCTTTCGGTGTGAGCCACGATCCACCCACGCAGACCACATTGGGCAGCGTCAGGAAGTTCGGCGCGGTTTCAGCGGTGATGCCGCCGGTCGGGCAAAACTTCAGGCTTGGGAAAGGACCGTTGAGCGCCTGCAACATCTGCACACCGCCCGCCTGCTGCGCAGGAAACAGCTTGACGATTTCATAGCCGAGTTCCATCGCCTGGATGATGTCGGTCGGCGTCATCACACCGGGCAGCAAGGGAAGGCCGGCATCGAGCGATGCCTGGTGAATCTCCTTCGTCAATCCCGGCGATACGCCGAATTGCGCGCCCGCTTTCTTCGCCTGCGCGCAATGCTCGGGTTTGGTGATCGTGCCTACGCCCACAACAATATCGTCAGCCAAATGGCTCGCCCGTTCGATAGCCGCCAACCCCGCCGCCGTGCGCAGCGTGATCTCGAGCACCTTGACGCCGCCCGCGTGCAGCGCGCGCGACACGTTTTCACCCTGCTCGACCGAGTCGAATGCGAGGACCGGAATCACCGGGCCCAAACGCACGATTTCGCTTACTGTTTTCATTTGACTGCAGCTCCTGTTGTTTGCGATGCGTGCTCGACGGTGTCGCACAATGCGTTTTCACCCACCATGGGACCGAATACCGATGCGCCCAGTTCCGCCGGCATGGCCGCCGCACGGAAAACGCCGAAGAGTTCGCGCCCGAAGCCGACCTCGTTCGCCGCCTGATGCTTCGGTTGCTCGACTTCTCGCGCAGCCCAAGTACTTTCGTCGATTTCGACGTCGAGCACGCCCTTGTTTGCATCGATGACAATCATGTCGCCCGTGCGCACCTTGCCTATTGGACCATGCAACAGCGCTTCCGGCGAAATGTGGATCACGGCAGGTACCTTGCCCGACGCGCCCGACATGCGCCCGTCCGTCACCAGCGCCACATGGAAGCCCTGATCCTGCAACACGCCCAGAAGCGGCGTCAGCCTGTGCAACTCCGGCATGCCGTTCGCCCGCGCGCCCTGGAAGCGCACGATCGCGACGAAATCACGTTTCAGCTCGCCGTTGTCGAACGCCGCCTGCACTTCCTCTTGAGACTCGAACACGATCGCCGGCGCCTTCACAAGCCTGTGCGCTTCGGCCACCGCCGAGATCTTGATCACGCCGCGGCCAATCTTGCCGTGCATCAAGCGCAGACCGCCGTCAGGTGCGAACGGTTCCTTGTGGCTGCGCAGGACTTTGGTGTCATGGCTGGTTTCGGTGCCATCGACCCATTGCAGTTTTCCATCGATAAGCTTCGGTTCGCGCGTGTAATGCGCGAGGCCGCGGCCCGCGACCGTTTGCACGTCTTCGTGCAGCAAACCGGCTTCCAGCAGATCGCGCACCAGATACGCAATGCCGCCCGCCGCGTGGAAATGGTTCACGTCGGCCTTGCCGTTCGGATAGATCCGCGCGACGAGCGGCACGGCTTGCGAGAGTTCATCGAAGTCGTTCCAGTCGATCACGATGCCCGCCGCACGCGCGATCGCCACCAGGTGGAGCGTGTGATTGGTCGAACCGCCCGTTGCCAGCAACGCAACGATGCCGTTGACGATCGATTTTTCATCGACGACATGGCCCACCGGCGTGTAATGTCCACGATCCACCGTGAGTTCCAGCACGCGCTTTGCGGCTTCAGCCGTGAGCGCGTCACGTAACGGCGTGTGCGGATGAATGAACGCCGAGCCTGGAAGATGCAGGCCCATCACTTCCATCAGCATCTGGTTACTGTTGGCCGTGCCGTAGAACGTGCACGTGCCGTGGCCGTGATACGCGGCCGCTTCCGCTTCGAGCAGCGCGTCGCGATCGCACGCGCCGGTCGCGAATTGCTGACGGACCTTGGCTTTCTCGTCGTTGGTGAGGCCGCTCGTCATGGGACCGGCCGGCACGAAAATGGTCGGCAGATGCCCGAATTGCAGTGCGCCGATCAACAAGCCCGGCACGATCTTGTCGCAGATGCCGAGGCACAACGCGGCATCGAACATGTTGTGCGTGAGCGCGACCGCCGTGCTCATGGCAATGACTTCGCGCGAAAACAGCGACAGTTCCATGCCCGCATTGCCTTGCGTGACGCCGTCGCACATGGCCGGCACGCCGCCCGCGAATTGCGCAACGCCGCCGGCTTCGCGCGCGGCGTGCTTGATGATGTCAGGGTAATTCTTGAACGGCGCATGGGCCGACAGCATCTCGTTATAAGACGAAACAATGCCGATGTTCGGCTCGCGAATCGCCTTGATGGAGATTTTCTCCTGGCCTTCGAGGCCGGCAAAACCATGCGCCAGATTCGCGCACGACAACGCGCCGCGTGCCGGGAAATGACCCTGGGCGGCATCGATACGCGCCAGGTATGCCGCGCGTGTCGGCTTGCTGCGCTCGATCACGCGCTGGGTGACTTTGTTCAGATGCGAATGCGGGGACACCATCGAAACTCCTTCGCCTGGGGCGGCGAGCGGGCGCCAAGCGCCAGGTTGATTGGCCGTGGGGTCTTGTTTTTGAGATGATCCACGCCATGACCATGAATTTTAGTAGAAAAACTACATTTGTTCCATCTGGAAAACCCTTATTTTGGGCCGTCGCTTTCTGTGATGCCTTTCTTTGGATACCTATTACGCTTAATGAATAGGAGCGGAACACGCCTTGAGCTTGTAGTTTTTGTACATTTTCGCCAATCGGCTATAGTCCACGCATTTCCAGCATAGGCGAGATTCCCGATGTTGCTGTCTCAGGTTAAGGCAATGCGCGAGCAGTTGCGACCCTCCGAGCGCAAGCTCGCCGATTACGTCATGGAAGCGCCCCGCGAAGTCCTCGATCTCGCGATGACCGACTTCGCCGTCCGCGCGGGCGTCAGCCAGCCGACCATCGCCCGCTTCTGCCGGGCGCTCGGATTTTCCGGCTTTCGCGAATTCAAGATCCGGCTCGCGCAAAGCATTGCGTCTGATGTGCCGGCCGCGGCTGTGTATCGCGATGTCCGCGCCGATGAACCCGCTGCCGGCGTCGCGGCGAAGGTGCTGGATAGGACTATCGGCGCGTTGCTGCAGGTGCGCAATAGTTTGTCGTCGGACAGCGTGGCGGCGGCGATTGCTCTACTCGCCGACGCACGGCGTATCGAGTTTTACGGTGCCGGCGGTTCGGGCATCGCCGCGCTCGATGTGCAGCACAAGTTCTTCCGGCTGGGCGTGCCGAGCGTTGCGTATTCGGACCCGCATACGTACACCACGTCTGCTGCGTTGCTCGGTGCAGGCGACGTGGTCGTGGTCATTTCAAATACGGGTCGCACGCGCGACATTCTCGACGCGGTGAAATCCGCGCTCGATGGCGGTGCGAAGGTGATTGCGATCACGCACGGCAACTCGCCGCTGGCGCGCATGGCAAGCGTGGGATTGTTCGCAAACGTGGATGAAGACACGGACATCTTTTCACCGATGACATCGCGTGTATCGCACCTGGCTATCGGCGATATTTTGGCTGTGGGCGTGGCGCTGGCGCGCGGGCCGGAATTTGCGGAAAGGCTGGCCGAGGCGAAAGGCGTGCTGGATCGACGGCGCGTGGGGAATTAAAAGCCTGCCTGCATAAAAAAAGCGGGCGCTTCCGGAGAAGAGCCCGCTTCAGGTACAGCTAAGGTACTACAAGGTACATCTACAGCTACAACAAGTTCATCTACTACAAAGAAGTTACAGAACCAATCCTTCGAGAAACCCGGCTCTTTCGAGCCGGACTTCTCTCAGATCAGATCCCGATTACCACTGGTACGAAGCACCAGCACCAACCGTCGTACCAGCTGCCGACCAACCCGCGCCCACGCGCACCTTGATGTTCTGCGTGATACGAGCCGTACCGCCAATGGCCGTTGCTGCGTAGCCCTGGAACGTACCGCCACCAATACCGATCGACAGCGTCTTGTTCGCATCGACGTCCGGGATCATCGTCAGCGCAGTGGCTGCCGCAATACCGCTGTACGCCTTACGAGCAACACCGCCCACGGCCTGGTTCATCTGGTTCAGGTTGACCGCATCCGTGCCGGCCGTACCTGCTGCAACGTTCGTCAGTTGACGTTCCTTGCCTTCCGAACCGATCGAGACGCTGTTGTCGCGATCCGTCGTGGAACCCGCACCCAACGCTACCGAATTGTTATCCGGAGCCGTAGCACCGTTACCAATAGCGATCGAGTCCTTGCCAGACGCATTGGAGTTGCCGCCAATTGCGATCACGCCGTCAGCCGTACCGCTCGCGCCGCCACCAATCACAACTGCGTGATCGCCGGAAGCAGAAGCGTTGTCACCCATGGCGATTGCGTCAGCACCATTGGCCGAAGCTGCGGTGCCGTTGCTGCCGGCAACGCCGTTAGCACCATTGATGCCGTTCGTACCATCCGCACCCTTGACACCGATGACCGTGGTGCCCGTTTCCGCGATGTTATTCACGGTCGTTTGCAGCGTCGTTACCGAGTCCTTGACTTCGCTCAACTGGTTGCCCGTTACAGCGTCCGTGCTACCTGCTGCCACGTTGCCGTCCGTCAAACCGCTGAGCTTCGTGGTGCCACCGCTCGTTGATGCAAGCGTCAACGTGTCGTGTGCATCCGTGTCGTACGCCACTGCGTTCGGCGTTGCAGTACCGCTGCCGCCCGTAGAGATGTTCGACACCTTCGTCGTCAACTCCGTCAAGCTGTTGTTGGTGCTGTCGATTCGACCGTCGAGGCCAAGGATTGCATCACCGACGTTGTACATGGTCTGACCGCCAACACTGAACGAAGGCATCGTGATTGCACCGGTCTTGCTGTCGACGTTCATGCCGCCGCCAATTGCCGTAGCAATGTTCGACGTCGTTGCGTTCAACTGCGAACCGTTGATTGCATCAAAGCTCGAGGCACCCAGGCTACCGGCAGCTACACCGGTGATCGTGCGAGCACCTGCCGTACCGGTCATATCGACCACCGTGCCGCCGTTCACCGAACCAACCTTGATGTCGCCCGAGGTCGGGTCCTGAATAACCAGGCCATCACCGCCAGCCGTGATCGCGCTGACCGTGGTCTTCAGGTCCGTCAGGTTGCCGTCAATCTTCGTGAACGCGTCGCCAGCGTTGTTCACCGTCGAGCCCTGGATTGTGTACGACGGGCCAGTTACGTTACCCGCTGCATCGACCCCAGCACCGCCGCCCAAACCTGCGACGACTGGCTTCAACTGGCTCAAGTTCACTGCAGACGTGTCCTTCGTGCCTGCTGCTACGTTGATCAGTTCACGATTACCGGCCGTGCCCGCAAAGTTCACGTGCGTACCGTCGGTCTTCGAGCCAACCAGAAGGTCAGAGCCAGCCGAAGCTTGCGTAACCAGCGGATTGCCCAGTGCGTCGATCTTGGTGTTGACCGTGGTCAAGCCGCCATCGAGTGCCGTCAAGGCATCGCCGACTGTCGACTTGTTCGCGCCCTGGATCGAGTACGTCGGGCCAGTCACGGCACCCGTCGTGGCATCGACCTTCGCGCCGCCACCCAACGCAGTTACAACCGGCTGCAACTGGCTCAGATTCACAGCCGAAGTAGCCTTCGTGCCTGCTGCCACACCCGTCAACTCACGAGCAACACCCGCGCTGTTCGTGAAGTTCACGTGTGTTCCAGCGACTGCTGCACCAACCAGCAGATCACCCGTGCCAGCGGTAGGTTGTGTGATCAGGGTCGAGCCGCCGCCACCGCTTACCGTTGCGATTGCTGCATTCATCTGACCCAGGTTGACCGCGTCCGTGGTCGTGGTACCAGCAGCCACGTTCACGATCTTGCGTTCGGTACCCTTGGCGCCAACCGAAACCACGTTGCTTTGCGAACCATCGCTGGAGTTACCCAATACCACCGAGTTGGTGCCCGTTCCGACGACCTGGTTACCCAGGACGATCGAGTTTGCGCCCGACACCGAGTTCTTGTAGCCGATTGCAATCGAATTCGAACCGGTCGCCAATACGTTGGTGCCGTTACCGAGAGCAATACTGTTGGCGCCTTGCGACTTCACGCCAGTACCCATAGCCAACGAGTTGTCACCCATCGATTGGGCGTTGACACCGACTGCGGTGGCGCTCGCACCACCCGACGTGGCCAGGTTACCGATTGCAACACCACCAACGCCGCCTGCGGCAACGTTCGTGCCGATAGCAACTGTGTTGTCGTTGGTCGCATGGGCGCCCAGACCAACTGCTACTGCATCCGTACCGATTGCTTCAGCTTGGCCGAGTTTGTCCGTGGTTCCAACTGCGACCACATCCGACAATACCGGCGCGGCTTGTGCGGTCAGCACCGATGCGCCCAACAGCGTACGGGTGTTCTTGACAACCTGCTGCGACGACGAGTTAGCCGCGCTGATCAAGCTTTCAACCTGACCCAGATTGACGGCGTCCGTTGTCGTCGTACCTGCGGCTACGTTGGTAATACGACGTTGCACCGACATATTGCCCACGGAAACCGTGTTGTCGCCGTCTGCCGAGGAGTCGGATCCAATAGCGACCGAGTTTTGGCCGTCTGCGGTCGCTCTCGCGCCGATTGCGACTGAATTGAGGCCCGACGAATTGGAGAAGAGGCCAATTGCCACAGAACCGGTCTGCGAAGCAAACGCGTTACCGCCAAGCGCCAGGGAGTCGGTACCCATTGCGTTCGCCGTCTGAGCAGTGCTCGAGCCGAAACGCAGGTACTTCAAAGCCGGCGAGAGGTTGCCAATCGAGTTACTGATCGCAGACGTCGCGCTGTCAAGCTGTGCCTTGTTGACCGCGTCGGTGGCATCGACACCTGTTGCGACGTTGGTCACCGTGACTGGCGCGCTGGTGCTGCCCAGCGTGATCTTGCTATGCGCCGAGGAGTCGTACCGCACAGCGTCAGCCGAGCCCGTTCCTGCCAGTGCTGCGGCTGCCGTGATTGCACCCGACAAATTGTCGTATGTCGTGGTGCCAACCACGATAGACGGCTTGCTGATCTTGCCGTCCGCACCCATGGTCGCGGTGCCACCGATCGCTGCTGCCGCGCTCGAACCCACGTTGTATAGCTGCGTACCGTTCACCGCGTCCGTGCTGGATGCGCTCAACGTGCCTGCCGTCAACTTCGTGATCTTCGTGGTGCCGCCCGTGCCCTTCAGCGAGATCGTGTCCATTGACGTGCCGTTGTCGTAGGCTACGAATGCGTTCGTCACCGTGCCGCTCGTGCCGATCAATGCGCCCAATTGCTTCAACTGAGCAACGTTCGTTGCATCCGTATCAGCCGTGCCTGCCACAACCTGGTGAATCTGTGCGCCAACCGTGCCGTTACCCAGCGTTACACCGGTCTTGGCCGTGCTGTCGTATGCCACGAATGCGTTCTGAACTACACCGCTCGTATTGACATTCAAACCTGCTGCGGTCAACTGGGCAAGGTTCACTGCGTCCATGGCGGTCGTACCGGCCTTGACGTTCGAGATCTTCGTGCCAGCCGATCCACCCAGCGTGACCAGATCCTTCGCCGTGCTGGAGTACGCGACGAACGAATTCGTGGCCTTGCCAGTCGTGTCGATGGTCAGGCCTGCTGCCGTCAATTGGCCAACGTTCACTGCGTCTGTTGCCGTCGTACCTGCGACCACTTGGTGAATCTGCGCGCCAACCGTGCCGGTGCCCAGCGTCACGCCGGTCTTGGCCGTGCTGTCGTATGCCACGAACGAGTTCTGAACTACGCCGCTCGTGTTCACGATCAGGCCCGCTGCCGTCAACTGGCCAACGTTCACTGCGTCCATGGCGGTCGTACCGGCCGTCAGGTTCGAGATCTTCGTGCCAGCCGATCCACCCAGCGTGACCAGATCCTTCGCCGTGCTGGAGTATGCGACGAACGAATTCGTGGCCTTGCCAGTCGTGTCGATGGTCAGGCCCGCTGCCGTCAATTGGCCAACGTTCACTGCATCCGTTGCCGTCGTACCTGCTACAACCTGGTGAATCTGTGCGCCAACCGTGCCGGTGCCCAGCGTCACGCCGGTCTTGGCCGTGCTGTCGTATGCCACGAATGCGTTCTGAACTACGCCGCTCGTGCTGATGTTCAGGCCAGCTGCCTTCAATTGCTCAACGTTCACTGCGTCGTTGTTGGCGGCGCCATCTGCCACGTTCGACACGGTAACCGGCGTGCCGGCTTTGCCCAGCGTGACCTTGTTGTGTGTCGTGCTGTCATACACCACTGCATCAGCCGAACCGCCAGAGGCGAGTGCTGCAACTGCCGTCAGCGCGGTGCCGACGTCGGCGTACGTCGAGCTACCAATCGTGTAGGCCGGTGCCTTGATCTTGCCGTCTGTACCCATGGCCGCACCGCCGCCCAGTGCTGCAGCCGCGGTTGAACCGACGTTGTACAGTTGCGAACCGTTCACCGCGTCGGTGCTGGATGCGCTCAACGTGCCTGCTGTCAACTTCGTGATCTTCGTGGTGCCGCTCGTTCCCCTCAGCGAGATCGTGTCCATCGACGTGCCGTTGTCGTAGGCAACGAACGCGTTGGTCACCGTGCCGCTTGTGCCGATCAATGCGCCCAATTGCTTCAACTGAGCAACGTTCGTTGCATCCGTATCAGCTGTGCCTGCCACAACCTGATGGATCTGCGCGCCAACCGTGCCGTTACCCAGCGTTACGCCGGTCTTGGCCGTGCTGTCATATGCAACGAACGTGTTCTGAACTACACCGCTCGAGTTCACGATCACGCCTGCTGCGGCCAACTGACCCACGTTGACTGCGTCCGTTGCCGTCGTACCTGCAGCCACGTTCACGATCTTGCGTTCGGTACCCTTGGCGCCAACCGAAACCACATTGCTTTGCGAACCATCGCTGGCGTTACCCAATACTACCGAGTTGGTGCCCGTTCCCGTGACCTGGTTACCCAGGACGATCGTGTTTGCGCCGGACACCGAGTTTTTGTAGCCGATTGCAACCGAATTCGAGCCGCTCGTCAGTACGTTGTTGCCGTTGCCGAGTGCGATACTGTTTGCGGCCTGCGACTTGACACCGGTACCCATGGCCAACGAGGAGTCACCCATCGATTGTGCGTTGACACCGATTGCCGTGGCATTTACACCACCCGACGTGGTCAGGTTGCCGATTGCAACGCCACCGACGCCGCCTGCGGCAACGTTCGTGCCGATAGCAACCGTGTTGTCGTTAGTCGCTTTAGCGTTCAGGCCGATCGCAACCGCATCCGTACCGATTGCTTCAGCTTGGCCGAGTTTGTCCGTGGTTCCAACTGCGACCACATCCGACAATACCGGCGCGGCTTGTGCGGTCAGCACCGATGCGCCCAACAGCGAGCGCGTGCTCTTGACCATTTGCTGCGACGGCGTCGTCGCGGCGGTGATCATGCTTTCGACCTGACCCATGTTGACGGCGTCGGTTGTCGTCGTACCTGCGGCTACGTTGGTAATACGACGCTGCTGCGACATGTTGCCGACGGAAATTATGTTGTCGTCGTCTGCCGACGAGTTCGATCCCAGTGCCACCGAGTTTTTGCCGTCCGCGGTCGCGTTCGTGCCGATCGCGGCTGAATTGAGGCCCGACGAATTGGAAAAGAGGCCAATCGCCACAGAACCGGTCTGCGAAGCGAATGCGTTACCGCCAATCGCCAGGGAGTCGGTACCCATCGCGTTCGCCACCTGAGCGGAACTCGCGCCAAAGCGCAAATACTTCAAGGAGTTTGCAACGCTGCTGGTCGATTGAGCGACTGCGTCAAGCTGTCCCTTGTTGACCGCGTCAGTAGCAACGACACCATCTGCGACGTTCGAAACCTTCACGGCCGTTGTGCCGTTACCCAACGAGACCGCGGTCTTATTCGCGTCGGTGTATTGCACTGCCAGCGGATCCGCGCCACCACCCGAACCCGACGCTGCTGCAGCCGTCAACGCGCTGTCGAGGCTGGTGTAGTCGGTGTTGTTGATCTTGTACGTCGGCGCCTTGATCGTGCCGTCGGGGTTGACGGATGCCGAGCCGCCCAGCACTGCTGCTACGCTGGCTTCAGCGTTGTACAGTTGCGAACCGTTGACTGCGTCCTTGCTCGTCGAGTTGATCGTGCCGGCTGCGACGTTCGAAATCTTCGTTCCCGATGCACCCAGCAACGTGACCAGATCCTTCGCCGTGCTGGAGTATGCGACGAACGAATTCGTGGCCTTGCCAGTCGTGTCGATGGTCAGGCCTGCTGCCGTCAATTGGCCAACGTTCACTGCGTCTGTTGCCGTCGTACCTGCGACCACTTGGTGAATCTGCGCGCCAACCGTGCCGGTGCCCAGCGTCACGCCGGTCTTGGCCGTGCTGTCGTATGCCACGAACGAGTTCTGAACTACGCCGCTCGTGTTCACGATCAGGCCCGCTGCCGTCAACTGGCCAACGTTCACTGCGTCCATGGCGGTCGTACCGGCCGTCAGGTTCGAGATCTTCGTGCCAGCCGATCCACCCAGCGTGACCAGATCCTTCGCCGTGCTGGAGTATGCGACGAACGAATTCGTGGCCTTGCCAGTCGTGTCGATGTTCAGGCCTGCTGCCGTCAATTGGCCAACGTTCACTGCGTCCGTTGCCGTCGTACCTGCTACAACCTGGTGAATCTGTGCGCCAACCGTGCCGGTGCCCAGCGTTACACCGGTCTTGGCCGTGCTGTCGTATGCCACGAATGCGTTCTGCGCCACGCCGCTCGTGTTCACGATCAGGCCTGCTGCGGTCAACTGGGCAAGGTTCACTGCGTCGGTTGCATGCGTACCGGCTGCCAGGTTTGCGATCTGGCGTTGCGTGGTTGCGTTACCGACCGATACCGTGTTGATGCCGGTCGCGACTGAATCCTGGCCGATTGCAACAGCACCTGAAGCCGATGCCGAGGCGTTCTTGCCGATTGCCATGCCGCCAGCGCCCGTTGCCGTAGCGCCTTCGCCGATGGCGACGCCACCATTATTGATGCTGTACGAATTTGCACCAATTGCCGTGCCGCCGTTCTGAGCCGCTGCGCCAGAACCAAAAGCCAGGCTGTCCGAGCCAGCCTGGCTGTTTTGACCGACTGCAACGCCGGAACCGATTGCGTAGGCCGAATCGCCAATGGCGATGCCGCCAATCTTGGCGGCGTTCAGCGTGTCAGCATCGACTTCCGAGTTGACGCCGATTGCCACGCCGTCAGCGATATTGACGGTTGCGTTGGTGCCCTGCTTGACGGTGTCGTCAGCCATTGCCACGCCAACACCAGCCAAACTCATGCCGCCGACGGCGACTTGCGTCAGGATTGCCTTCGAGATTGCTGTCTTCGCACGCTTGCTCTTGCTGCGACCAGTTGCCAGCTCAGACACCGCGACCCATGACCCCGTCGATTCATTCCAGACGGATTTGTATGACTTGTTCATGCTATGTACCTTTACAAAAATAAGAAAATCGCCTTGCGGATCGGCAGAGACATGGATCGATCTCTTTCTGAGATGCAATCTGGTTTAAAGGCTTCCGCTTACGCTCGGCGTTCATTGCCTTTCAGAGATTTCGCACTGAAGCACTGAGACCGGGATCACAACTCAAGGGCCCGGTTTTGTGAACGCAAACGAACTATAGGTTTTGAAGGGGAGCCGCTTAATGCGAAAACTCCTAATTTGGATAGCGCCAAATAAAATCAGGAGTTTCGACGACGAAAATCCGTGCAGACTGGTCTTTCGCGACCCGGCCAGGATCATCTATTCCTATGCTGGCTATGGCTTTTAGCAGTTTTTTGGGGCGTGAAAACCGGTATTATCGAGATAATAAGAACAATCTTATAAAATAGAACCGTTGCATTCAAACAACCTGCGAAACCAATCAAGACGGACAAATAACTACAAAAATTCGCTTGCCTTTATATTTCAACGCATTTTTTAGAAACTGAATTAACCGGATTCGGTTGATTGAAAACAATAAAGCCATTGACGCACTTGACGCCAATGGCTTTTAACATTCGATACCAATCAATTTCTACGCGCGGACTTGGTATAAAACCTGCGCTACGAGAGAACTGCTCAACATTCGGCTGTCAAGCGCCCTGCAGCCACTCATTCAGCGTTCCATTATTAAGATGGATTTTAAGAACTGACTGATAGGCGTCGAACTGGGTTGTTACCGCACTAACCTGGTTGTTGTAGAAGTCGCTTTCGGCGGACAACACGTCTACGAGGGTGCGGCGGTTCAGGTGATACCACTGCTCGAAGAACTGCTTGCGAATCAGATCGGTCTCGACGGATAGCTCGCCGTAGAGCTTCGCGCGCGTCGCCAGCGCAATGGCGTCACGGTGAGCGTCGCGTACCTTGAACTCGGAATCGAGCTGCAGCTGCTCGCGCTTGTCATCGCTTGACGAAGCCCGGGCGAGCGCTGCCCGCTCGGCCGCCTGCTGGCTGCCGCCCTGAAACGGCGTCCATGACAATTGCAGCATGGTGGTCCAGGGCTGGCGCTGGCCAAACGTATCGTGCGCGGTGGTCTTGTTGACGACCCAGTTCAATTGCGGCAACGATCCCGCTCGCACCGATTTGGCAGTCGCCTTGGCGGCGGCGGCCTCGGCCACTGCCTGCTCGATTGCCGGATTTTGGGCGACCGCAGCCACGGCGCTGTCGAGGCCATCCAGTTGCAATTGCCATTGCGTGCCCGAAGGGAGAGGCGTCGGCTCGTCGCCTACGAGTTTTCGCACGCTGAGTTCGAGCGACCGGACTTGCGCTGCAATTACGGCCTGAGAAGTCTGCGCCTGAAGCATGCGCGACTTCGCCTGGCTCAGTTCACTCAAGCGGCCCGGATCAATCTTGACGATCTCTTCCAGCATTTCCACCAGGGCAGACATTCGCTTCACGTAGCTTTCGCCGATTGCGTACACCGCGCGGTTCTTCGCCAGCTCCACCAGGTTCGATGAAACTTCGTACGCGTTTTGCTGCAAGACGGTCTGATAGTAGAACTCGGCGGCTTCGGCCGTCTTGGTCCTGCTGTCGATGTTCTTGCTCGTCTTTCCCCAGTCGTAGACCATGGTCGTGACGCTGACGCTTGCGGTGGGCGGGTTGCTATCGTCGAACCTATTGGCCGATCCTCTCAAGGCCGGCGAGTTGGCTCCGACCTGCACCTGCGGCCAGCGTTGGCCCTTCACCTGGTCGATGTCGAACTTCGCAGCGTCCCAGTCGGTACGGGCCTGGCGCACGGCTGCACTGCGTTCGGCGGCGATATCGGCGGCATTTTTCAGCGCACTGCGTACAGCCTGCTCAGGCACGACAGTTTTGTCGGCCAGCGCTTTCGAGCCGGGGGTGTCGTCCAGCCACTCGGCGTAGTTATCTTCTACACCACGGCCTTTTCGCATGCCCTTTTTCGTGGATGCATTGGCGCCATCGGCGAGCGCGCCACGGCGTACAGGCATATCGTCGGCCTGGAAGGACGGCGACGACGACACGCCATCGAATTTATTTGCAGTCCCTGTGGCGACGCTTCCGCGCAACGCGATGATGTCTGCTTGCATGTCAGGCGCACGCTTGATCGAAAGCGCGGGACGGATGGGCGACGCGGAGACGCCCAACGGCACCGGCGCTGCGGCTTGTACCGGCGCGGACACAATGATCGGACGCGCCGGCTCAGTGCGAACCGGGACCGCGCTTCGGGCCACCGCTGCTTCACGAGGCACATCGGCGACATTTGCGGTCGGCATCGCCGGTGCATCCATCGGGATCAGACCCGCATCGGCGAAACCTCGCGAACGACGTGCGGGGATGGGCTCAACAAGTCGCGGGGCAGTAACGGGCGCCGCAACCGGGACGGGGACCGAGTTGCTGACTACCGCTGCTTGCGGCGCCGCATCTTGAGCAGGAACCTGCAAGATGCTGACGGCTTCATTCAGCGCAGACCTGACGGCGGGCTGCATAGGAGGTTGCTGCGCCACGCGTGTCTGTTGCTGCTGCGCCCAGGCCATTTCATCCAGCGCCGATCTGGCTTGCGCTTGCGACGGCAGCGCAGACAACGCTACAGCGCCTGTACCGACCAGCACGCTAAGCGCAGAAAACAGCGGCCGGCGGCGGAATACATCCTTGATGAGTTGCTCTTCGCGACGATCTTTTCGCGCGGTAAATGTTGAATTGGACATTGTGCTTATCTCTCGCGGAACGCTTCACGCGACTTGAAAATCGGTTTCAGCAAGTACGACAGAACGGTCTTTTCGCCAGTGCGAATCTCGACGTTGCCGGTCATGCCAGGAATGATCGGCAGATGTTTGCCGGCGGCGACAAGTTCGCTCTTTTCCGTCAGGACGTCCACGCGGTAATAAATGGCATCCGGCTTGCCGGGCGCTGCTTTTTCATCGGTGAGCGTGTCCGGGCTGATGGTCAGGACATGCCCCTTCAGACCGCCGTAAATACCAAAGTCGTACGCGGAGATCTTCACCATGGCCGGAAGGCCCGGCTTCAGGAAGGCAACATCCGAAGGCTTGACGTGCGCTTCCACAATCAGTTGATCAGCGTAAGGAACGATGCTCATGATTTGCTGGCCCGGCTGAATCACGCCGCCAACCGTGGTCACCTTGATGTCCTTGACCGTGCCCTTTACCGGCGCTAGAAGCGTTGTCCGCTTCAAGACGTCCGCGCGGCCCACGAGGTTTTCCTTCGTCTGGGAAAGTTCGAGTTCGAGTCGCGAGAGTTCGTCGTTGGCATCGGCCTGATATTTGTTCCGGCGATCGACGATCTGCGACTGAAGCTCGTTCGCGCTACGTCTCATGCGAATGACTTCGGTTTCCGAAATAAGTCCGCGCTTGGCGAGTGGCTCTGTCATATTCAGCTCGTCCATGGCGAGGCCATAGCTGTGCTGAAGCGACGCCACGCTGTCTTCCAAAGCCCGGCGACGCGCGTTGTACGCCATCGTTTCACTCTGCACGACCGACTTATCGGCCAAGACTTCCGGGGGAAATACGAGTGCGGTGTGGAAGGCCTCGGCTTTCAACCGTGCGACCTTCCCTTGCAAGCCGATCAGCTTCGACAGTCCTTCTGCATAGTTCGAATCGGCGCGCTTCGGATCGATGTTGAGCAGCAACTGCCCTTTCTCGACCACATCGCCTTCCCGAACGTGCATGTCGGCGAGAATCCCGCCTTCGAGCGACTGGATGATCTGTTCACGGCTGACAGGGATCACTTTCCCTTGCCCTTGCGTGATTTCCTCGACCTTGGCGAACTTCGCCCAGACGAGCCCGGCAACCAGGATCGCGGCGACGAGGTAGAGCACGGCCAGCGTGCCAGGGATGGTCTGCGCGAGCGACGATTCGCGCAGGTCGTTCATGTAAGCGAGATGGGCGGGATGGATGCGTGGCGCGGCATTCTTGCGGCGGCCGGCCGGCGTCAATCCGCGGATCCAGCGGCCCAGTTTGGTAAGTGAGTTCATCATTGTTCCTTCGTGATGCGGGCCGGTTCATCGCCGGACGGCGTCGGTTGTGTGGCCGTCGGCGCACGCAACGCGGCAAGCACGGCTTCCTTGGGGCCATCGGTGACGACCTTCCCGCCATCGACAACGATGATGCGATCCACCAGAGCCAGCAGCGACGGCCGGTGCGTGACCACGACCAGCGTCGTGCCGACGGTTGCCCCTGCCAGGTCGCGAATAAACGCGGCTTCGGTCTGGGTATCCATGGCGCTGGTGGGTTCGTCCATCAGCAACAACTTGGGACGGGCGAGCAGGGTTCGGGCAAGCGCCACGAGCTGACGTTGACCACCGGACAGGCCATCGCCGTTTTCGCCAATCTGCATGTTCCAGCCGTGCGGATTGCCAGCGGCTATAGCGTCGAGCCCGGTAACCTTCGCTACGCGCAGTAATTCGTGAATGGAAGCGTCCGGACGGCCGATCATCACGTTCTGACGCAGCGAGCCATAAAACAGGCGGCTGTCCTGGGCGACATACCCAATCGAGGCGCGCCAGTCGGACGGATCGATTTGCGAAAGGTCGATACCATCGCTGAAAATCTGGCCGCTCGTCGGACGATAAAGATTCGACATCACGCGCAGCAGCGTAGATTTGCCGCTGCCGACGCGCCCCAGAATGGCGATGCGTTCACCCGCTTCGATCTTGATGTTGATGTCCTTGAGGAACTCGGGCGGCTTCATGCCGTTCGGTGCCGGGTAGTGGAATCCAACGCTCTTCAATTCCACCGCACCGGTGACAACAGGGCCGTCGAGATAATCCACTTCGGGATCGCGTTCGACCGGCATTTGCATCAGCTTGCTGAGCGAATCGAGGGCTGCTTTCGACTGCTGGAAGCGGACAGCCAGGCCGGTCACTTGAGCGAGCGGCGCAAGCGCGCGGCTTGCCAGGATCACCGAACCGATCAAGGCACCCTGAGTGAGCTTGCCATCGGCGATGAGATACACGCCTGTCACCACGATCATCACCGTCTCGAACTGCGTGACCCACGATACAAAGTTCGTAGCCAGCGCCGAGAGATGCTTGGATTTCATCGACGTATCGGAGGCCTTCGCTGAAAACAGTTCCCAGCGTTCCTGCATGTAACGTTCACCGCCCGTTGCCTTGAGCGTTTCGATGCCTTCAACGGTTTCAATCAGGACACCTTGCTTAAGCGATGATTCGCGCAGGTTTTCCTTCATGGTCTTCTTGAGCGGCCACTGGATGAAGAGACTCACGCCCACGATCACTGGAATCAGCGCCAGCGGAATGAAACCGAGCGGCCCGGCAATCATGAAGATCACCGCGATATACAGAAACGTGAACGGCAGATCGGAGATTGTCGCGAGCGTGGCTGACGCCACGAAATCCCGCACCGATTCAAATTCGCGCAACTGATTCGCGAACGATCCCGACGATGCCGGCTTATGTTCCATCCGGATGGACAGCGCCTGCTTGAAGAGCATCGCGCCCATGATCAAGTCGGCTTTTTTGCCGGCGGTATCCAGCACATGCGCCCGCACGTTTCGCGAGATGAACTCGAACAACATGGCGATCGCCACGCCGATAGCGAGCGACCACAAGGTCGTGAACGCCTGGTTCGGCACGACGCGGTCGTACACGTTCATGGTGAAGAACGTACCGGCGAGCGCAAGCACGTTGATGAGCAGCGCGGCGAGCGCGGCGCTCCAGTAATAACGGCGATAGCGCCACAAGGTGCTTAACAGCCAGTGACCGCTTTCCTTGGCTTCCGGCTTGCCGGCGCGCTTATCGTCGCGGCCTACCGGTTTTACGAGCATCGCAAAACCGGTGTAATTCGCCTTCAACTGGCTCACACCGATAGCGACAACCTTTGATCCGGCTTCCGGCAATACCACCAGGTACGCGGCTTCCATCTCGTCTTGTGGCTGCTCGCCTTCCTTTATTTCCGAAGCGGGCTTAATGAGCTTGACGTCGTTCGGCGAACGGCCGATCAGCACGCAGCCGCCGTGGTCCTTGCGAAACAGCACGACCGGCAACAGCATCGGCGAGACTTCGTTCGGCTGGCGTTCGATGACGCCGACCGAGAAGCCGGATTGCTCCATTGCAAGTTGCGCCTGTTTCGGCGAAATAAATCGTCCCGCGGGCAAACCCGAAAGCATCGCCGCCTCGCTGGTCGGCTTGCCGTGATAGGCCGCCATCCAGACCAGGCTTTGCAGCAAGGTATCGTCAACCTTCGTCGATAGCGCCAATGCGTCGCCGCCGTCCGGTTGAATGGGCGTTATCGCGCCCGGTACTTCATTTTTCATGGCATTTGACTGTTGAGCGTCCGATGGGGAGGTCTAAGCTCCGGACCGGCCGGGGTGGATACGTCGCTATGGACGACGCGAAAAGATTCGTCGCGGGATGCATTTTTTCAGCGGGTGCATTATCTGCACGGGCTCGGACGTGGAAAATCGGAAACGTCTTAAATACAAACAGGGAAAGGAATCCGTAATTACAACTCTGCGCACTGGTTTAATGCGATGAGTTGATTCTCGGCGTCCAGACGTCGGAGAACCATGAGAAACGTCCTAATTAAACGGATGAGCACCGTGAATCCGACGCTGCTTTTTTCGGTTAAATCAGGTACTTATGTGGTGATAACAAGCAGGGACGGACGTTTCCGCGCGTAGGGCAGGACGCGAACCGTCCGTCCTCTCAAACTCGCTTAGCGGTAATGAGGAGTATTAATTCAATTCGAAACGGGCTTACGTGCAAAGTAACTCCGAGGGAAGCGAAGTATTATCATCAAGTGCGGCTATTCATTTTTTCGCTTCAAGCAACTGAATTGATCGATCAGCGCGTTGTCAGCAAATCTGGTTTCACCTGCCTTAAGCTCTCAGACTAGACCTCATTACCGGATATCGATTTATGTCTTCATCGCCCTTATTGCTTGAGATCTGTGCCGGTTCGGTAACCTCTTGTTTGGCGGCACAGGCAGGCGGCGCTGGCCGCGTCGAATTTTGCGACAACCTCCTGGAAGGCGGCACCACGCCCTCTTATGGCGCGATAGCCAGCGCACGGGACAAGTTGCGGATCTTGCTGAACGTGATCATCCGCCCGCGCGGTGGCGACTTTCTCTATTCAGATGTCGAATTCGAAGTCATGGAGCGGGACGTCCGTGCGTGCAAGGACCTGGCAGTGGATGGCGTGGTGATCGGGTTGCTCACCGCTGACGGCGACATCGATGTGCCACGCACGAAGCGCCTGATCGAACTGGCCGTGCCCATGCCGGTCACCTTCCATCGCGCGTTCGACGTCGCGCGTGACCCGTTCAAGGCGCTGGAAGACATCATCCTCGCCGGCTGTAACCGGCTGCTGACTTCCGGTCAGCAAGCAAGCGCGTTCGAAGGGCGCGAACTGATATCGCAACTGCGCGAGGCGGCGGGCGACCGGCTGGTCGTCATGCCCGGCGCCGGCGTGCGGCTGAACAACATCGCGCAACTGGTTGCTGAAACGGGCTGCATCGAATATCACACTTCGGGTCGTGCGCCCTTTCCCAGCGGCATGCGATATCGCAATGAGCGCGTGAAGATGGGCGGGCCCGGGCAAGATGAATACGCAATCGTGGAGACTTCGGCCGATCTGGTGAAGCAGATCATGGCGGAGGGAAATGATGCCTGGAAGCGGCTACACGGCATCTGAACGCAAAAACGCCGGCACTCGAGGCCGGCGTTTCTTTTCATGCAACATGCTGATGCGTTTCAGAACGGTTTGAGCACGACCAACAAAGTCGCTCCGAGCAAACCCAGAACCGGCAGTTCGTTGAACATCCTGTACCACTTGTCCGAGCGCTTGTTCTCACCACGCGCGAACGTGCGCAGCAATACGCCGCAATACGCGTGATAAATAATGATCAGGATCACTATGGTCAGTTTTGCATGCATCCATCCCTGGCCTTGTCCGATACCCACCACCAGAAATAGCCACAAGCCGCAAGCCAGTGCCGGCACCGCAATAAACGTCATGAAGCGAAACAGCTTGCGCGCCATGATCAACAGGCGGGAGATAGCGGCCGGTTCGGTTTCCATCGCGAGGTTGACGAAAATTCGCGGCAGATAAAACAGGCCGGCGAACCACGAGGCCACCAATACTATATGCAGCGCTTTGATCCAGAGCATCTGAGACATTTTCTCGTTGTTATCGGCGAAGGTTATTGACGTACTTCGCCGTGACCTAAAACTACATACTTCAACGATGTCAAACCGTCCAGCCCGACCGGGCCGCGTGCGTGCAGCTTGTCGTTCGAGATGCCGATCTCGGCGCCCAGGCCGAACTCGAAGCCATCGGCGAAACGCGTCGATGCATTGACCATCACGCTCGCCGAATCCACTTCGCGAAGGAAGCGCATGGCACGGTCGTGGTCTTCGGTGACGATGGCGTCGGTGTGACGCGAGCTGTAGGTGTTGATGTGATCGATGGCGTCGTCCAGTCCGTCGACCAGCTTGACGGACAAGATGGGCGCGAGGTATTCGGTGCTCCAGTCGTCTTCCGTGGCGTTGACGAGCGGGCCTTCGTAGCGGGCGTTATCGAGCACGGCTCGGCTCGCCGCGTCCACGCGCAGTTCCACGTCTTTCGCCCTGAACGCGTTCGCGAGCAACGGCAGCGCTTCTGCCGCAATTCCGCGCGCGATGAGCAGCGTTTCCATGGTGTTGCAGGTTCCGTAACGATGCGTCTTCGCGTTGTCGCAGACGTTGAGCGCCTTGGTCAGGTCCGCGCGGTCGTCCACGTAGACGTGGCAGATGCCGTCGAGGTGCTTGATCATCGGCACGCGTGCTTCTTCCATCAGGCGTGCGATCAGGCTCTTGCCGCCGCGCGGGACAATCACATCGACGTATTCGGTCATGGTGATCAGCTTGCCCACCGCCGCACGATCCGCGGTCGATACAACCTGCACGGCTTCCTGCGGCAAGCCGGCCGCTTCCAGCCCTTCGCTGATCAACTTCGCCAACGCTGCATTGCATTCGAGCGCTTCCGAACCACCACGCAAAATGGCGGCGTTGCCGGACTTCAGGCAGAGCGCGGCGGCATCGATAGTCACGTTCGGCCGCGATTCATAAATGATGCCGATCACGCCGAGCGGTACGCGCATCTGGCCGACCTGAATTCCGGTCGGCCGGAATTTCAAACCACTGATTTCACCGATGGGATCAGCCAGCGCGGCAACTTGCCGCAAACCTTCGATCATGGTGTTCAGTGCTTTATCGGAAAGCGTCAACCGGTCGATGAACGCCGCGTCATGCCCTTTGTCGCGGGCACGGGCGAGATCCCGCGCATTCGCGTCTTTCAGTGCGGCGCGCTCGCGTTCGATGGCGTTGGCAATGGCGCCGAGCGCGGCGTTCTTGTCGGCCGTTGACGCCCGCGCCATGGCGCGCGAAGCGCGGCGCGCGCGGCGGCCGAGGTCGATCATGTATTCGTCGATGTTGGTCATCGTCATTCTCTTGGAGCGCTGGAGCGCTAAAAAGCGCAAAGATAAGCCCGATTCTAAGCCGATGTCAGCCTGGACGCTTTGACGGCGGCGCTTTAGGCGCGTTGCCTTGCAGTGGACTGCCCGACGACGCCACGGTCATCGCAAGTTCGAACATGCCGTCCCAGACATCGGGCGGCGGATCGCCTGGACCGGCGCTGCCTCGCGGCCCGCTGCCGCCGGACAAGCCTTTAACCTGCCGATCCAGCTTCGCCGCCAGCGACAACGCCTTTTCAAGCGCCGCCTCGCTCACGCGTGAAAGGGCCGGCCCGATCAGCCGTTCGCGCGGACCCCAGACGCGGTTTTCGCGCAGCAAAGTGGCAAGCGGTTTGCCCGCCGCAACGCCGCGTTTCATGCGCAGCAATGTGCGCACTTCTTCGACCAGCGCCCAGATCACGAGCGTGCCGGCTTCGCCCTCGCCCTTCAGCCCGTCGAGCATGCGCGTCAAACGGCCTACGTCGCCGGTGAGCATGGCTTCGTTCAGCTTGAATACGTCGTAGCGCGCGACGTTGAGCACGGCGTCGTGGATCTGTTCGAACGTGAGAATACCTGTGGGGTACAAAAGCCCGAGCTTCTGGATTTCCTGATGCGCGGCGAGCAGATTGCCCTCCACTCGCTCGGCGATAAACACCAGCGCGCGCCGCCCGTCTTCTCCCGGCGCGACCCGCTGGTTTTGCGCACTGAGCCGTTGCCCGATCCACATGGGCAACTGCGCGCGCTCGACCGGATCGATCTTCAGCGCAACGCCCGGCCCGCTCAACGCCGTGAACCACGCGGACTTTTGCGTGGCCGCGTCGAGGCGCGGCAAGGTGATGAGCGTGAGGACGTCGGGGTTATCGGCGGCGGCCAGGGTTCTCAACGCCTCGCCACCTTCCTTGCCCGGCTTGCCGGTCGGAATGCGCAACTCGACCAGTTGGCGATCGCCGAAAAGCGACATCGACTGGCTGGCGCCGAGCAGCGAACTCCAGTCGAAATATCGATCGACCACGAACACCGAGCGGTCCGTGAATCCCTGCGCCCGGGCCGACGCGCGAATCTTGTCCGATGCTTCCTGCACGAGCAGATGCTCGTCGCCATAAACGACGTACAGGCCTTTCAGCCCTTTGGCGAGGTGCGCATCGAGCGCGTCGAGTCGAAGTTGCATGGTTTCTGCGACGCGCGCTTATAGCGGCGGCACGGGCAGCGGCGCACGCGGCGCGATGCCCGGCAACGCTTCGCTCGGCGCCGGATGCAGCGAACGCACGACGGCAAGGCGGCGGGTCAGTTGATCGACGGCATCGAATTGCATGTCGCGGAACAGCGTCTGCGCTTCCGTACCCTTCGCGAGCGTGAACTGGTCGCTGTAAGTCAACGCGCGGTTAAGTGCGATCGTGCTTGGCGGAATCAGCAGCGTGCCGTCGGCGCCGACCAGCGTGTAACCCAGGTTGTAGTCGAGCTCGTATTCCTGCACGACGCCTTGTGCGTTCAGGCTCAACGTCTTCATGCCGGTGCCGCTGCTAAGCGATAGAACGGCGTCGGGCTTTTCGGACGTCTTGACGATCACGGTGTCACTGCCACCCTCCACCACGCGCTGCAGGCGTCCGAGCATCTCCGGCGTGCCGCCGCTGATGGCGAGCCGCTTGAACGCGTAGTCCTGCTGGCCGCGCAACTGGAACCCACACGCGGACAGCAGCAACGCGCCGCATGCCAGCGAGAGGATCGACCTTCGGCTGATCACTTTGTTGGTCGAACTGAAGCCTTTGCTGCTCACAACGTCCTCCAGAATTTTCACGGTGCGCGAAACCCGGCTCATACGACCACGTTCACCAGTCGGCCCGGCACGACGATCACCTTCTTCGGCGTGCGCCCTTCCGAGAATTTCTCGAACATCTCGTGCGCCACCGCCGCCTTTTCGATGTCCTCGCGCGACGCGTCCTTCGCCATGGTCATCGAACCGCGCACTTTGCCGTTCACCTGCAGCACCAGTTCGATTTCAGATTGCTCGAGCGCGGCTTCATCGACTTTCGGCCAGGGCGCGTCGAGCAAGCTGCCGTACACGTCGGCATAACCGAGTTCCTGCCACAACTGGAACGTGATGTGCGGCACGACCGGATACAGCACGCGCAGCAACACGCCGAAGGTCTCGTTGACCACGGCTGGCGTGGCGTCCTTCGCGCTGTCGACGGCGTTCAACATCTTCATTGCCGCCGACACAACCGTGTTGTACTGCAAGCGGCCATAGTCGAAATCCGCTTGCTTCAGGATGGTGTAGATCTCGCGGCGCAGCGTGCGGTCGGAATCGTTGAGCTTCGATGTATTCAGTTTGCCGTGCGCCTTGAGCGCGTCCGCGCGGCCGTGCGCCAGTTGCCACACGCGGCGCAAGAAGCGGCTCGCGCCTTCCACGCCCGTACCCGACCATTCGAGCGATTGCTCCGGGGGCGCAGCGAACATCACGAAGAGGCGTGCCGTGTCCGCGCCGTAGGCATCGATCAGCGATTGCGGATCAACGCCGTTGTTCTTCGACTTCGACATCTTCTCCACGCCGCCGATCACGACCGGCTGGCCGTCCGCGTTCAGCACCGCGCCAACCGGGCGGCCCTTGTCGTCGTGCGAAACGGTCACGTCCGCCGGGTTGATCCACGTCTTCTTGCCGGCTGCGTCTTCGCGATAGTACGTTTCGTTCAGCACCATGCCCTGCGTGAGCAGGTTCTTCGCGGGTTCATCGAAGCTCACGAGACCGAGGTCACGCATCACCTTCGTCCAGAAGCGCGAATACAAAAGGTGAAGAATTGCATGCTCGATTCCGCCGATGTACTGGTCCATCGGCATCCAATAATCGGTGCGTTCGTCGACCATCGACTTGGCGTCGGGCGCTGCGTAGCGCGAGAAGTACCACGACGAATCCACGAACGTGTCCATGGTGTCGGTTTCGCGTTTTGCCGGCGCGCCGCACTTCGGACACGTGCAATTCACGAACGCTTCCGACTTCGCGAGCGGATTGCCCGTGCCGTCCGGCACGAGGTCTTCCGGCAGCACGACCGGCAAATCCGCTTCCGGCACCGGCACGTCGCCGCAGGTTGCGCAGTGGATGATCGGGATCGGCGTGCCCCAGTAACGCTGACGGGAAATACCCCAGTCGCGCAGACGCCAGGTGATTTGTTTATCGCCGAAATTCCTGGCTTTCAGGTCGGCCGCGATTGCGTTGACGGCTTCCTCGAAGCCAAGGCCGTCGTACTTGCCGCTGTTGATCAGCGTGCCCGTACCTTTCTCGCCGTACCACTCTTCCCACGCGTCCGTGCTGTAGGTCTTGCCTTCGACCGCGACCACCTGCTTGATCGGCAGGTTGTATTTCTTGGCGAACGCGAAGTCGCGTTCATCGTGCGACGGCACGCCCATCACGGCGCCTTCGCCATAGCTCATCAGCACGTAGTTGCCAATCCACACTTCGACCTGTTCCTGCGTCAGCGGATGCGTGACGAAGAAGCCGGTCGGTGCGCCCTTCTTTTCCATGGTCGCGACGTCGGCTTCGGCCACGCCACCGCGCTTGCATTCTTCGATGAAAGTTTGCAACGCCGGGTTATCGCGAGCGAGACGCGTAGCGAGCGGATGTTCCGCGGCGACGGCTGCGAACGTCACGCCCATGATGGTGTCGGCGCGCGTGGTGAAAACGCGCAGCAATTTGCTTTCGCCGTCGATCTCGTACGGAAAGCCGAAATTCACGCCGAAGCTCTTGCCAATCCAGTTCTGCTGCATCACTTTCACGCGCTCGGGCCAGCCGAGGCCGTCGAGGTCGCCGAGCAATTGATCCGCGTAATCCGTGATGCGCATGTAGTACATCGGGATTTCGCGCTTTTCCACGAGCGCGCCGGAGCGCCAGCCGCGCCCGTCGATCACCTGTTCGTTCGCGAGCACGGTCTGGTCGACCGGGTCCCAGTTCACCTTCCCGGTCTTCTTATAAGCGATGCCCTTTTCCAGCATCTTCAGGAACAGCCACTGGTTCCATTTGTAGTACTCGGGTTTGCACGACGCAATTTCCCGCGACCAGTCGATAGCCAACCCCATCGACTGCATCTGCTTCTTCATATAGTCGATGTTGTCGTACGTCCACTTCGCCGGCGGCACGTTGTTCGCCATCGCCGCGTTTTCCGCGGGCATGCCGAACGCGTCCCAGCCCATGGGCATCAGCACGTTGTGGCCGTTCATGCGCAGGAACCGGTACATCACGTCGTTGATGGTGTAGTTGCGCACGTGGCCCATGTGCAGCTTGCCCGACGGATACGGCAGCATGGACACGCAGTAGAACTTCGGCTTGTCGCTGGTTTCAGTCGACCGGTAGACATCTTTCGCGCGCCAGTCGCTTTGCGCTGCGGATTCGACGTCGGCGGGTACGTATTTATCTTGCATGGTGTGGTCTTGGCGGTTTTGCCTTGCGGCGATGTGGCTGTGTTGCCCGGAAAAGCCTCACGGCCAGACTCAGGGCGATGCTCGGCGGGCGTTGGTTCGCGGGTCTCGTCGAGGTGAGGCCGTCTGGCATCGCGCCCGGGCCGCTCCTTCAGCGTGGTTCCATGTCCCGTAGATGCAATCAAGGCCATGGAGGCCGCCCGCGCGGCCAAAGCGCGATTATACCGTTGAGGCGAAGGGTTCTGGCGTGGCGCGCCTTTGGGCGACCGGCTCGCCTCATGGGCCCCGGATTCTGTTAGCGCGCCGGTTTGGCCGGCTCAGTCACAAAGCCGATCCTGCTTAGTCCCGCGTTCTGCGCCGCGCCCATCACCCGGGCGATCACGTCGTAGTGCGTCGCCGCCGACGCCCGCAGATGTAGCTCCGGCTGCGTGGCCTTTTTGCCTTCCGCCGCGAATTGCGCCTGCATTTGCTCGAACGCGACCGGCTTGTCGTTCCAATAGAACTTGCCGGTGTCATCGATGGAAAGCGTGATGGTGTCCGGCGTCTCGCGCGCGACTTGCGATGCAACTTTCGGCAAGTCCAGCCGGATGGCATGCGTGAACAACGGCGCGGTAATGATGAAAATCACGAGCAAGACCAGCATCACGTCGATCAACGGCGTCATGTTGATCTCCGCCATGGGAGCGCCGTTCGATTTCTTGTCCAGTCCGCCGAATGCCATGGTGTGTTCGTCCGGTGCGTGTTTCGAAGCGCTGGCTTAAACCGCGTGGTCCTCGACCGCCGCGCTCTTCACCCGACGCGGCGCCGTGCCATTCGTGTAGGCGTGCAGGTCGTGCGCGAAGCCATCGAGTTCTTCCGATATTTGCCGCACCAGCCGCCCGAGCACGTTGTACGCGAGCACGGCCGGAATGGCGACGACCAGCCCGAACGCCGTCATGATCAGCGCCTCGCCAACCGGGCCCGCCACGTTTTCGATCATGGCCTGCCCGCTCGCGGCAATGCTGCCGAGCGCGTGATAAATGCCCCACACGGTGCCGAGCAAACCAACGAAGGGCGCCGTACTTCCCACCGATGCCAGCAAGACCTGTCCGAACTCAAGCCGTCTCTGCGATGCCAGCAGCGCATGCCTCAACGCACGCAACACCCGCTCGCCCGGTTCAACATGCGCGATCAAGGCGCCCGGCATTTCCGCTTCCGATGCACGCCACGCAGCGACCGCCAGCGGCAAATACACCCGTTCCCGATCGACTTTTTTCAGCTCCCCGATGCCGTCCGAAAGCGTCGCCGCCTGCCAGAACCGCTGCACGGCGCGTGGCCCTTGACGTTTCGCACGCACGAGAACCCACGCCTTCACGATCAGGAAACACCAACTCGCCACCGACATGGCCAGCAGCACGCCCGCCACGCCATGCGTGATGCCGTCGCTGCTTTGCAAGTAATGGATGATGCCGGTTGTTGCCATTAAGCGATGACCTCGGAGGAATCAGCGACTGCAATCAACGCAAGCCGAGCACGTCCTGCATGTCGAACATTCCGCGATCCCGGCTCGCGAGAAACCGCGCCGCGCGCAACGAACCCTGAGCGTAGGACAAACGATTGGACGACTTATGCGTGATCTCGACGCGCTCGCCGATTCCCGCAAACAATACCGTGTGGTCGCCGACAATGTCGCCGCCGCGAATCGCGGCAAAGCCGATAGTCGACGGATCGCGTTCCCCCGTCACGCCTTCACGGCCATAGACGGCGCATTCCTTGAGGTCACGGCCGAGCGCGTTGGCGATTGTTTCGCCCATTGCAAGCGCGGTGCCTGACGGTGCATCGACCTTGTGACGGTGATGCGCTTCGATGATCTCGATGTCGTAGCCTTTATCGAAGTGCTTTGCCGCGAATTCGAGCAGCTTGAGCGTCACGTTCACGCCCACGCTCATGTTCGCCGCAAATACGATGCCGATCTTTTCTCCGGCCGCACGCAGTTGGGCTTTTTGATCGTCGCTGAAACCCGTCGTGCCGATCACCATTTTCACGTTATGCCGCAACGCCGCTTCAAGATGCACAAGCGTGCCTTCAGGACGCGTGAAGTCGATCAGCACGTCGCTATCGGCAAACACCCGTTCGATATCGTCCGTCAGAATCACGCCCGTAGTTTTGCCGAGAAGCGAGCCCGCGTCCTCGCCGAGCTGAGGCGATCCCGCGCGGTCGAGCGCGCCGGACAGCGTGGCGTCGGGGTCGTTGAGAACGGTTTCGATCAGCATGCGGCCCATGCGGCCCGATGCACCGGCGATGGCGATTTTCATGGCGTGTCTCGCGTGTTGAGGCGGATTGGCGTTGTGATGACAGTGCTGCGAAAACGGTCAGGCAAAAGATCGAAGCGGCGCGTCTGGCCGCTTGCGTAACAGCACAAGCCAGGCAGGTACGGCGGGACGCTGAAAGACAGAAAGTCGCCCGCCGTGCTGCCTGATTGGCTTAGTTGGTTTTGGTCGATGGCACGTAGAACGTTGCCTGACCGTCCGTGTTCGCCGGCGTAGGCGACGTGCCAGCCGGTCCGACTGCTGCACTGTTCGGAATGGTCACCGTCTGCGGACGACGCTGCAACTGGATCTGCGAGTTGCCGCCAGCGCTCACGTTCGGCGGGAGGCTCGGGTTCCCTGGCACGTTCGGCATGGCCGATGAACGGGTGCGTCCGGTCGGCGCTTCCACGGCTGCAGTTGCGCGGTTGGCTGCCTGAGCAGCTTGCTGGTTGGCGTCGCCAGCGAATGCATTCGAAGCATCCGGCTGCGTGCTCGGCTCGCCGCCCGGCGCCGAAACAGCCGCTGTAGCGGGCGCGGCAGGAACGCCACTCGCACCGGCAGCACTCGCCGCGGCAGGCAACGGCGCAACGGGAAGCTTGCGGCCCTTGTCGCCATCGATTTCAGCCAGCAACTCGAGATTCGACGGCAGGTTTTCCCCGCCCGTCCAGTTCGCCACACGATCGCCGGCAAAATTCACCACGAAATCGCGTTGCTGCACAACCGAAGTCGAACCGCGCTTGAAGTAGAAAATGTAGTCCCAGCGATCCGCATGGAACATGTCGGCCAGCAGCGGCGTGCCGAGCAGGGTTTTCACCTGATCACGCGACATGCCGACCTGCATTTGCGCCGCAGCTTCTGCCGAAACGAAATTCCCCTGCACGACCGTGATCCGATACGGCGTGATGTGTTGCGCGATGCTTTGCGTAACGCTGTCATAGGTGGAACAAGCGGACAACCCGGCCAGGACGGTCATGGTGGCGGCAGCGATCAAAGTTCCGCGCATACGACGGCTCTCCCGGCAATTCAATAAAGATTTTGGAAACATTTCATCCTTCATTTCACCCTTCGCCTGGCCCATTGCCCAAACGGGCGCCGGAAGTTTCGAAGTCTTTCGGAGATCGCGCCATTTCGTTCGGATGGTGACCAGAACGGTAAAAACGCATTACTATGAGAACCTTGAATTGTACTCTAGGGATGCCTAGCCATGACCAATCCCGCCGATCTCAAAAATATCGGGCTGAAGGCAACCTTGCCCCGGCTCAAGATCCTCGAGATTTTCCAGCATAGTCCGGTGCGCCACCTGACTGCAGAAGACGTGTATCGCAACCTGTTGCACGAAGAACTCGATATCGGTCTTGCAACCGTGTATCGCGTGCTCACGCAGTTCGAGCAAGCAGGTTTGCTATCACGCAGTAATTTCGAATCCGGCAAGGCCGTGTTCGAACTCAACGAAGGCTCACACCACGACCACCTGGTGTGTCTTGACTGCGGACTGGTCGAAGAGTTCTTCGACGCCGAGATCGAAAGCCGCCAACAGGATATCGCGAAAGAACGCGGTTTCAAGCTGCACGAACACGCGCTGGCACTGTATGGCACGTGCACGAAGGAACACTGTCCGCATCGGAAAAACTGATTCACCGTAATGCCAGGAAATAAAAAACCGCCGGTTCTTGCGAACCGGCGGTTTTTTTCAATCTACTGCCTTGCTTACTTCGCGTTGGCCAATGCCACGGCCGTGTCCAGCATGCGGTTCGAGAAACCCCATTCGTTGTCGTACCAGCTCGACACCTTCACCAGACGGCCCGAGACCTTCGTGAGCGTAGCGTCGAACGTCGACGATGCCGGGTTGTGGTTGAAGTCGATCGAAACCAGCGGCGCCGTGTTGTAGCCCAGAATGCCCTTCAGCGCGCCTTCCGATGCTTCCTTCATGATCGAGTTCACCTCGTCCACCGTCGTGTCGCGTGCCGCGATGAACGACAGGTCGACGATCGACACATTGATGGTCGGAACCCGAATTGCGTAACCGTCCAGCTTGCCGTTCAGTTCCGGCAGCACCAGACCGACCGCAGAAGCCGCGCCCGTCTTCGTCGGGATCTGGCTGTGCGTGGCCGAGCGCGCGCGGCGCAGGTCCTCGTGATACACGTCCGTCAGAACCTGGTCGTTCGTGTACGCATGGATGGTCGTCATCAGGCCGTTCACCAGGCCGATCTTGTCGTTCAGCGGCTTGACGAGCGGCGCGAGGCAGTTCGTGGTGCACGATGCATTCGAGATCACCGTGTCCGACGCCTTCAGCACGTGATGATTCACGCCATAAACGATGGTCGCATCAACGTCCTTGCCGCCCGGCGCCGAGATGATCACCTTCTTCGCGCCGCCCTTGATGTGCGCGCTGGCCTTTTCTTTCGTCGTGAAAAAGCCCGTGCATTCCAGCACGACGTCCACCTTCAGCTCGCCCCACGGCAATTCGGCCGGGTTGCGGTTCGCCAGCACGCGGATGCGGTCGCCGTTGACCACAAGGTAGTCGCCGTCCACCGACACTTCGCCCGGGAACTTGCCGTGCGCCGTATCGTATTGCGTCAGGTGAGCGTTCGTCTTGGCATCGCCCAGGTCGTTGATGGCAACGATCTCGATGTCATGCTTCTTGCCGTTTTCGTACAAGGCGCGCAGCGTATTGCGGCCGATCCGGCCGTAGCCGTTGATTGCAACGCGAATCGTCATGGTCTATCTCCTGATGGCTGAAAAAAAGTTCAGTTCGCCGCTGCCGGCACGCTCGTCAAAGCGTCCGTTCAGCCCGCGAGCGCGGCTTTCGCCGTCTCCACGACATGCTCGACGGTAAAGCCGAAATACTTGAAAAGCTCGCCGGCGGGCGCGGATTCGCCAAACGAATCGATGCCCACCACGCCGCCCTCGAGACCCACATACTTGCGCCAGAAATCGGTCACGCCCGCTTCGATCGCCACGCGCACCACGCCCCTCGGCAACACACGTTCGCGATATTCCGCGTCCTGCTGATCGAACACGTTGGTACACGGCATGGACACGATCCGCGCGCCGATGCCTTCCTGGGCCAGCTTCTCGGCCGCCTTCAGCGCCAGTTCGACTTCCGAACCTGTGGCGATCAGGATGATCTTGCGTGCCGGAATGTCGTCGTTCCAGTCGCGCAGCACGTAGCCGCCCTTCGCGATATTCGCGATCTGGACGTCGTTACGTGCCGAGAACAACAGGTTTTGTCGCGTGAAGATCAACGCCGACGGTCCCTTGTAGTCAATCGCCGACGTCCACGCCACGGCGGTCTCAACGGTATCCGCCGGACGCCATACGTGTAAGTGCGGAATCAGCCGCAAGCTCGACGTTTGTTCGACCGACTGGTGCGTCGGACCGTCTTCGCCCAGACCGATGGAATCATGGGTGAACACGAAGATGGACGGCGCTTTCATCAGCGCGGCCACGCGCAGCGCGTTGCGGCTGTAGTCCGAGAACGTCAGGAACGTGCCGCCAAACGGCCGATACCCGCCGTGCAGCACGATGCCGTTAATAGCCGCGCTCATGCCGAATTCGCGCACGCCGTAATTGATGTGGTTGCCCCACTGGATCTGGTTCGAGGTCTCGCCGGCACGCACCGCCTTCGATGCCTTCCAGTTCGTCAAGTTCGAACCCGTCAGATCTGCCGAACCGCCGAGCAATTCCGGCAACGCGGCGGCAAGGCCGTCCAGCGTCTGCTGCGATGCCTTGCGGGTGGCAATGGTCTCGCCCTTCTGATTCGCCGCTTCGATGATGTCCTTCGCGTCCTGCGCCCATTTCGCCGGCAACTCGCCGTTCATGCGGCGCACGAACTCGGCCGCTTCGGCCGAATGCTTTGCGCGGTAGGCATCGAATTGCTTGTTCCATTCGGCTTCGGCACGCGCGCCCGCTTCCTTCGCGTCCCACGCTGCGTAGACTTCCTGCGGAATCACGAACGGGTCCCATGTCCAGCCCATTCCTGCGCGGGCGTCGGCGATTTCCTTCGCACCGAGCGGCGCGCCGTGCGAATCGTGGCTGCCCTGCTTGGTCGGCGCGCCTTTGCCGATGGTCGTGCGGCAGCAGATCAGCGTAGGCTTGTCCGAATTCTTGGCTTGCGCGATGGCCGCGTCCACGGCGTCGACGTTATGGCCGTCGACCGCGCGGACCACGTTCCAGCCGTACGCCTCGAAGCGCTTCGGGGTGTCGTCGTGGAACCAGTGTTCGACATGGCCGTCGATGGAAATGCCGTTGTCGTCGTACAGCGCGATCAGCTTGTTCAGCTTCAGCGTGCCGGCGAACGAACAGGCTTCGTGCGAGATGCCTTCCATCATGCAGCCGTCGCCCAGGAACACGTAGGTGTGGTGATCGACGATCTTCGCGCCGTCCTTGTTGAACTCGGCGGCGAGGAGCGCTTCAGCCAGCGCCATGCCGACAGCGTTCGCCAGACCTTGTCCGAGCGGACCGGTGGTCGTTTCCACGCCCGGCGTGATGCCGTATTCCGGATGGCCCGGCGTCTTCGAATGCAGTTGACGGAAATTCTTGAGTTCGTTGATCGGCAGGTCGTAGCCGGTCAGGTGCAGCAACGAGTACAGCAACATGGACCCATGACCATTCGACAAAACGAAACGGTCGCGATCGGCCCAGTGCGGGTTACTTGGGTTGTGCTTCAGGTGACGCGACCAGAGCGCGACGCCGATCTCCGCCATGCCCATTGGCATGCCCGGATGGCCTGAATTGGCCTGCTGCACGGCGTCCATTGCCAGCGCGCGGATTGCGTCGGCCATCAGGGTAGTCTGGCTGGAAGTCGGGGATGTCATGTCGAGTCCGGTAGGTCCTGAAAAGATCCTGGGATGATTCTGGAGACGCACCGGGCGAACGACGAAACCACGTTTTCAGCAACCGGAGCGACGAGAAACGGAGAGGATCGGAAGCCGGTTATTCTAGCAGACGACTTATAGCCTCAGGCGCGACGTACGCCCGCAACCGGGCGCGAGAAAACGGGCCGGGTCGCGTTGCTCGGGCACGCTCCCTGCATCCGGCAACCGGGCGCAAGGCAATCGGGCCGGGCTTGATCCCGGAACCGCCATGGCACAATGCACGAACCAGCGCGCTCCGAGGAGATTTTGAAATGACCGACCCCCGCCCCGCCGATGTCCCTTGGCTCACGCCGTATCTGACGGTTCGCGACGCACGCGTGAGCACGGGGTTCTATGAGCAGGCGCTAGGATTTGCAGTGCGCGACAGCGTCCACGACGACGGCGCTGTGATCCATGTCGAGATGACATATCGCGGACAGTTGATCCTGATGTTCGCACCGGAAGGCGCGTACGGGTCGCACGCAAAAACCCCGAAAAGCACGGGCCTGATGGCGCCACAATCGTTCTATTTGTACGTCGATGACGTCGATGCCGTTTATTCACGCGCCATGGCCGTCGGCGCCAAGGGGCTGATCGAACCGCAAGACCAGTATTGGGGCGACCGGTTCGCGCAATTCGAAGACCCGGATGGGTATCGATGGGCCATCGCCCGGCATTTGAACTGATCGCGGCCCTTCGTCCTCCTCTTTAGCCCGGGCGTCTCACGCACGTCCGGGCGCACCATTTGATGCCACGCTTCTTCGTCTCCGGCCCGCTCGTTGCGGGCGAAATCACGCCGCTTCCCGACGATGTCGTCCGGCACGTCCATGTCCTGCGTCTGCAAACCGGCGACGCCATAACCTTGTTCGATGGCACCGGCGGCGAGTACAACGCCCGGCTGCTCGAAATCGGCAAACGCGCGGCGACCGCGCACATCGAGGCCTTCTCCGATCATGATGCCGAACCGCCGTATCGCGTCACATTGGCGCAGGGTGTCGCGGGTGGCGACAAGATGGACTGGCTGATCGAAAAGGCCGTCGAACTGGGCGTTGCGTCCGTGATTCCTCTCACGGCCGAACGCGGCGTCGTGCGGCTTTCCGGTGAACGCGCGATGCGCCGGCAAACCCATTGGCAAGCGTTGGCGCGCGCGGCGTGCGAGCAATGCGGGCGCAATCGGGTACCCGAAATTGCGCCCGCGCAGGATCTCGAAAAATGGCTGGATAGTCTGCCGCCCGCTCGGGACGGCGAGTTGCGCTTGTTGTTGTCGCCGAGGGCGGAGCTCGGTTTTGCGTCCCTTCCGGCGACGCCGCCATCCGCGCCGGTGACGTTTGCTATCGGCCCGGAAGCGGGGTTTTCTCCGGCGGAAGAAACTTCCATCGCCGATGCCGGATTTGTCACGCTCGGCCTCGGACCTCGTGTGCTGCGCACGGAAACGGCCGGCATTGCCGTTCTGGCGGCGCTTGCTGCGCGATGGGGCGGATGGTGATTCGGAATGCAAAAAGCCGGTCAGCGCCTGTATTCAACAGACGCCAACCGGCTTCCTTTTGAAGCGATAAACCCGCGTTGCTCAGGCGAACGAGTAGAACACCCTGAACGCCACGCGCCGTTCCGCCCAGAATTCCGCAGCTTCACGAAACACGTCCAGAAGGGTTTCGCGCCCTTCCTTATCGAATTTCTGTGCCACCGGCAGCGCTTCCAGAACGATCACGAATCCCGGCTGCGAACCGGCCTTGTGCACCAGGTCGGTCAGGCTGTCGTACAGCGCGTCGTAATTCTTGCCAAAGTGCTTGGGAAACAAAAACGACGTCGCGATGGTTTCGAGCACTTCCTGCTTGCTCTGCGCCTGACCACAGTATGCGTACAGGAAATGCTGGCCAAGTTTGCTCGCTTCGTCGGCGAGATCCTGAACGCGAAAAGCGCGAATCGACTGCACGATATTCGATCGTACCGTCTTGAAAAGACTCATAGACCCCTCGTTCAATGATGACAGCGCCGTGCTCGGTTCGTCGTCGGGTCTGGTTTCGTCTGTCGTGCGGAGTCGCAAAACGCGCTGGAACATGTTGCCATCGCCGGCGAAAAGATCACCCGCGACACCGTTGTCGTGCGCGTAGATGTTGTCGCTCATGCCGTTCATCCCGAAGTTAATCCCGCAATGCGTTTAAAACTCACGTAATGGTCGTCGGTGTAAAAGCAGTTGTCGATCTGCCGACGGGGCCCGCCACATACGATCCGGCGTGCGCCGCGATCACGGGCGCGCGGCGTAGGAACGGTGTACTCATGGTAATAGCCGCGCGGATGCGGCGGCAACATACGCTCGCGATTGCCAAACACAACGCCGTCTTTCTCGAACGGGAACGGTCCGCCGGCTTCGATCCGCCGTAACGTCACAACGGCCTGTTTCGGCAATTGCGACGCGTCGACGGTCGCTTGCGACGTTTCCAGACCCGCTGATGCGGCATCGCGCCTGGTATCTGCGCGCGGATCGCTTTGCGGCCTGTTCTTGTCTTGCAGCGCGAGCGGCGACTGGGCCTGCGACGCTGCTGCGGTATTGTTGCCGCCCGGGCTCTGCGAGTCCGGCGCGCTCTTGCCGCAGCCGCTCAGCGCAACCAAAAGCGCCGTCAGGAAACCACAAACCCATGCGCGCTTCACCAAACCCATCCCGCTTGAAACCCCAAAAATTGACGACCATGAAAGACGTAAGGGTATCGCTAATGACAGCCGGAATCAATGTTGGTTCGGGCGATGCCCGTTTTTTAATCAACTTGCATGACCGGATAAACCGCTTTCCTTCAGTGGTGCAGCGGTCTGCGGCATATGCACAAAATTTAGGGCGCGATCAAAATTAGGATTTGACTGAGGTATTTTTATCGCGCATGGGATAATAATTGGCTCAAGCGTGGCTTGGGGAGTGGAGCTAGCGTCGCCTCTCTGGTGAAGCTCTCACGGTCGGAGGATCGGAACCACCGCTGTTTGGAGGAGAAAGCAAATCCCCTTGCATGCCTCAAGCGTGCCGGATCGTCCGGCACGCTTTTTTTGTTTGCGGAGGCCATCTCTTTTCCGGCTTCATGCTCGCCAATAAAAAAAGGGATCGCGATATTTCCGCAATCCCTTTTTCACCAACGCAGCCCGCGGGCTCCCGCTACTCTTACCGCGCAACCGCTGTCGTATCCGCCACCAACAACGCCGTCATGTTGACGATGCGCCGAACCGTTGCGGACGCCGTCAGCACGTGAACCGGCTGAGCCGCACCCAAAAGGATCGGGCCGATGGCAATGTTGTTGCCGGCCGCCGTCTTCAGCAGGTTGTACGAGATGTTGGCGGCATCGATGTTCGGCAGCACGAGCAGGTTCGCGTCGCCTTCCAGGGTCGATTCCGGCAGCACTTCGGCGCGCAAACGCGAATCCAGCGCCACGTCGCCGTGCATTTCACCGTCCACGTCGAGCTCCGGCGCGCGTTCTTTCAGCAATGCCAACGTTTCGCGCATCTTGATGGCGGACGGCGCGTTGCTCGTACCGAAATTGGAATGCGAAAGCAGCGCGATCTTCGGCACGATTCCGAAGCGGCGCACTTCCTCCGCCGCCATGATCGTGATTTCGCAAAGCTGTTCGGGCGTCGGGTCGACGTTCACGTGGGTATCGACAATGAAAATCTGGCGGCCCGGCAACACGAGCGCATTCATCGCGGCGTAGACGCTGCAGCCCGCCTTCTTGCCGATCACCTGATCAACAAAGTGCAAATGGCGATGCGTCGTGCTGATCGTGCCGCAGATCATGCCGTCGGCCTCGCCCTTCTTCACCAGCATGGAGCCGATCAGCGTGGTGCGGCGGCGCATTTCCAGCTTCGCCATCTGCGCGCTGATGCCCTTCCTCGCCATCATGGTGTGATACGTCTGCCAGAAATCGCGATAACGCGAGTCGTGGTCGGTATCGACGACAGTGAAATCCACGCCCGGCGTCAGACGCAAACCGTATTTCGCGATGCGCTGCGTGATCACCGCCGGACGCCCGATCAGGATGGGCTTGGCAATCTTCTCGTCCACCGCGATCTGCACCGCGCGCAACACGCGCTCTTCCTCGCCCTCGGCAAACACGATGCGCTTCTTGTCCGGCTCGACGCTGCGCGCGAGCTGGAACACGGGCTTCATGGTCGTGCCGCTGTGATACACGAACTGCTGCAGATGCTGCTCATAAGCATCCATGTCTTCGATAGGACGCGTCGCCACGCCCGAATCCATGGCCGCCTTGGCAACCGCCGGCGCGATCTTCACGATCAGGCGCGGATCGAAAGGCTTCGGAATCAGGTACTCGGGACCGAACGACAAATCCTGAATGCCATAAGCGGTCGCGACAATATCGCTTTGTTCCTGACGCGCCAATTCCGCGATTGCGTTCACGGCGGCGATTTCCATCTCGCGCGTGATCGTGCTCGCACCCGCATCCAGCGCACCGCGGAAGATGAACGGGAAACACAGCACGTTGTTGACCTGGTTCGGATAGTCCGTGCGGCCGGTTGCCAGGACCGCGTCCGGGCGCACTTCCAGCGCGAGTTCCGGCAGGATTTCCGGCGTGGGATTGGCGAGCGCCAGAATCAGCGGCTTCGGCGCCATGTTCTTGACCATTTCCTGCTTGAGCACGCCACCGGCCGAAAGGCCGAGGAACACGTCGGCGCCTTCGATCACATCGGCGAGCGTACGTGCCGACGTTTCGCGCGCAAAACGATCCTTGTCCGGGTCCATCAGTTCGACGCGGCCCTTGTAAACCACGCCGGCCAGATCCGTCACGAAGATGTTCTCGAGTTTCATGCCGAGTTCCACCAGCAAGTCGAGACACGCAAGCGACGCCGCGCCCGCGCCCGAGGCCACGAGCTTCACTTCATCGATCTTCTTGCCGACCACGACCAGGCCGTTGGTGATAGCCGCAGCAACCACGATGGCCGTACCGTGCTGGTCGTCGTGGAACACCGGGATCTTCATGCGCTTGCGGGCTTCGCGCTCCACGATGAAACAATCCGGCGCCTTGATGTCTTCGAGGTTGATGCCGCCGAACGTGGGTTCGAGCGCGCAGATCACATCGACGAGCTTCATGGGGTCCATCTCGTTCAACTCGATGTCGAACACGTCGATGCCCGCAAACTTCTTGAACAGCACCGCCTTGCCTTCCATAACGGGCTTCGAAGCCAGCGGCCCGATGTTGCCGAGCCCAAGCACCGCCGTGCCGTTCGTCACCACGCCAACCAGGTTGCTGCGCGCGGTGAAGCGCGCGGCGTTCAGCGGGTTCGCAACGATCTCTTCGCACGCGAACGCGACGCCCGGCGAATACGCCAGCGCAAGATCGCGCTGGTTGATCATCTGCTTGGTCGGGGCGATCGCGATTTTGCCGGGGGTCGGGAACTCGTGATAATCGAGCGCGGCTTCGCGGAGTTTGGCTTTGGCGTTATCTGCTGGCGTGGTCATGAGGCGGCGGGCTTTAGGCAAGATTAGAATAGAAGTTCGAACGCATTGTAGCGCCAATCAAAGCCCGTCCCAGAAGGTGATACCCGCAATTCCGGGCGCATGGCCCATTCGGACAAGGCTTCGAAAGGCGGCAGAAAGCACATGCCTCTCAGCGGTTCACGCCGCTAAATCCTTTTATTGAGATGAAACGCGCGCCAACGCGAGCGCATCGTCCCCAACTCTCTTTCGACATTGCCGGACCGCCGATGCTCTCAGAGTTTTCCCTGATCGAACGATATTTCTCCCAGCCCGCGACTACGCGCCGCACACCGGCAGCTCAAAACTCGGGTAGGGAAGCGGGCGCGACGCTCGGTATCGGCGACGATTGCGCGCTGCTCGCGCCCAAGCGCGGTCAGCAACTGGCGATTTCCACCGACATGCTCGTGTCCGGCCGCCATTTTTTCCCCGATGTTTCCCCGTTCGCGCTCGGCCACAAGGCGCTCGCCGTGAACCTCTCGGACCTGGCCGCGATGGGCGCGGCGCCGCGCGCGTTCACGCTTGCGCTGTCCATGCCGAAAGCCGAGGAAAGCTGGCTCCAGGCGTTCAGCGACGGCCTCTTCCAGATGGCCAACGCGCACGGATGCGAGCTGATCGGCGGCGATACCACCGGCGGTCCACACGTGACCATCAGCATCACGGTTTTCGGCGACGTCCCTGCAGCGCGCGCATTGCGCCGCGACGCCGCGCGCCCCGGCGACGACATCTGGGTTTCGGGACAACTCGGCAATGCGCGCGCCGGTCTCGGTGTCAGGCGGCAAGAATGGTCGATACGAGACGCCTCCAGCGAAGCCGTCGCGATCAAGGCGTTGGAACAGCCCGAACCGCGCGTGGCGCTGGGCATTGCGTTGCGCGGCGTGGCGCACGCGGCGCTCGATCTGTCCGATGGCCTTGCAGGCGATCTGCTGCATATATTGAAGCGTTCGGGCATGCGCGCGACCGTCAATGTGGATCTCGTGCCGCGCTCGAGCGTGATCGATGCGTTGCCCGCCTCCGCCCAGTTGCCCTGCGTCCTCGCCGGCGGCGATGACTACGAACTCTGCTTCACCGCGCCCGTCGAGTCCCGCGCGAAAATCGAACGCATGGGCACACGCCTGGGCGTTCTCGTGACGCGCATCGGTACAATCGAGGGTCTTGCGCTTCCCACTGACACGCCCGCGATCGACTGGTGCAATCACGCCGGTCCCGTTTCTTTTACGGCCTCGGGCTACGACCACTTTCATGCAGACTGACCCGATTACCGAGACTATCGACGACAAACCGCGCCCCAAGCCGTCGCGCCGGACGAGCGCGCGCTTCATGCTGTCGCATCCGCTGCATATCCTGTCACTGGGCTTTGGCAGCGGCCTGTCGCCGGTTGCGCCGGGCACCGTCGGCACCTTGTTCGCGTGGGTGTCGTTCGTTGCGTTCAATCCGTATCTGACGGTCGCCGAATGGGCCGTGCTGATTGCGGTTGGGTTCGTGGCCGGCTGCTGGTTCTGCGGCTTCACGGCGAAGAAGATGGGCATTGAAGATCCGTCACCGGTGGTGTGGGACGAGATCATCGCGTTCTGGCTCGTGTTGCTGCTTGTCACGCCGGCCACGTTCACAGGACAGTTGTGGGCGTTCCTCGTGTTCCGTTTCTTCGATATGGTGAAACCGCCGCCCATCCGCTATTTCGACCGTCATTTGAAGGGCGGCTTCGGCATCATGTTCGACGACATCGCGGCGGCGTTCTTCTCGCTGCTCGTGATCGCGCTGTGGCGCATGACCATTTGATCCTGCGCGTTACCGACTCTTCCTTATCCACACGATCAGCCCCTAGCGAGTCCCGTCATGGCCACCGATAAAGTCGTCCACCAGCTCGCCATTCGTGCCGGCAACAAACTGCGTGACGAGCGGCTGATGCTCGCGACGGCGGAATCGTGCACAGGCGGCATGGTCGCCGCCGCCATGACCGATATTTCGGGCAGCAGCGCGTGGTTCGAGCGCGGTTTCGTCACGTATTCCAATGCAGCGAAGACCGAGATGATCGGCGTGCCGGCCGACCTGATCGAGCGTCACGGCGCGGTGAGCGAACCCGTCGCCAAGGCCATGGCCGAAGGTGCTTTGAGGAACAGCCGCGCGCAAGTTTCATTGTCCATTACGGGCGTGGCAGGCCCGGGCGGCGGTACGGAAACCAAGCCGGTGGGCATGGTCTCGTTTGCGTGGAGCAACCGGCTGCATACATCGGTGGAAACGCAGATGTTCAAGGGCGATCGCGAACAGATTCGCACCCAGGCGGCCGCGCATGCGTTGCGCGGCCTGCTCGAACTATTAGAACGAAGGGAACGGTGAGCAAGCGGATGGCTGCAAGACAGACTGCGAGCGGCATAGCTATAAACGGGCGGACGCGCTGATGCCGGCGTTTTCCTATGACACGGGTCAGATCATCAAATGGCTCGGCGCACAGACCGTGGCCAAGGCGCGCGCGTACGTCGACGAAGTCAGGCATCTGCACTGGGACGACGAAGTGCTGCGCGCCGACGTAAAAGGCACTCAGCGCCAGCCGTATCGCGTCGAGATCAAGTTTCGCGATGACCGGGGCTCGATCTCCGCGCAAGGCCGATGCTCGTGCCCGGTCGGATACGGCTGCAAGCATGCCGCAGCCGTCTTGCTCGCGACCGCCAGCGATAAACCCGAAGAGCCCGAAGCCGTACGCGCCGAAGTCGCGGGCTGGCTTGAAGGGTTTCGCTCGCGGTTTGCATCGACACGCAGCACGGCGGCCAAGAAAACCAGCGAACCGAATGGCGCACTTGCGCTTGCTTATGTGCTCAGCGCGTCGCGCGTCATGCGTATGCCCGAAGTCGCGCTGCACAAGGTGCGCCTGAGTCCGGACGGTTCGCTCCAGACGCTCGACCGGCCCTGGACCAATCTCGACGCAGCGCTTGTCAAACAGCCGAAGTTCGTCAGCGACGACGACCTCACCATTCTGCGGGCGCTGATCATCGGACGCACGCGCAACGACTTCGGCGGTTTCGTGCTGCACGGCGAAGAAGGCGCGGATTTGCTGCAGCGAATGCTCGCAACCGGGCGTCTCTTCACAGCGACGCCTTCGTCGCAGGATGTGGGCGAACCGCGCCGGCCGTTGAGTCAGGGCGAGGCACGGCCGGGACGCATCGAATGGACGCCGGACCCGGATGATCGCGTGCGGCCCGTGCTGCAAACCGAGCCTGCATCGACCTTGGTCATCGCAACAGAACCCCTCTGGTTCGCCGATGCCGAAACGCGCGAAGCGGGCGTTGTCGACATGCCGCAGCCCGCGCGGCAACTCGTCGATTACCTCGCCATGCCGCCCATCTCGCTCGCCGAGGCGCCGCTTGTCGGCGCCATGCTGCGAGAGGTCGCGTCCGACCTGCCGCCGCCACCGGGACACGAAGCGCTGAACGTACAGATCATCGATACAGATCCGGTGCCCGTTCTCGTGCTCGACACGCAGCCCATCAGCGGCACGTGGCGGCCGCGCGAGGAACGCACGGGCGCGAGCGTGCTGGATTTCGCGCTTCTGAGTTTCGATTACGAAGGTTTCAGCATCGACCCCACGCGCGCGACCACGATCATGCGCTCGGAGTCCGGCGACATGGTTCAGGTGAAGCGTCGTCACGACGTGGAAACGCGTTATTCGAACCAGTTGTACGAGCTTGGCTTTCGCAAGATTCCCGCGCACCAGCGTTTTGGGCCTAAGGCCATACCGACTGGCGTGCTGGGCTTGCCGGCGTCGGCCGCCTGGGCGTTGTTCGCAAGCGATACCGTGCCCACGCTGCGCGAAGACGGCTGGCGCATTTCCATGTCGCCGGAATTCCGCTTCGATTTCATCGAGATCGACGATATCCAGGGCACCGCGCGCCATGGCACCGATGGCTGGTTCGATCTCGAACTCGGCATTGCGGTGGGTGAGCGGAGCGTGCGGCTGGAGCCGCTGCTCGCCGATCTGTTTCAGCGGGACCGGCGGTGGCTCGCGGGCGCTATCGATTCGATCCCGGATGACGAAGGTATCGAACTCAATACCGATAAAGGCGAGCGGCTGCGGCTGCGTGCGTCGCGGATCAAGCCGGTGGTGCGCGTGCTGATCGATCTCTTCGATACCCTCGGCACGCAACCCCTGCGTGTATCCGAAAAAGACGCCGGGCGGCTGGAAGCGCTGAGTGACACGGGCCGTTGGCAGTTTCACGGCGATACCTCCATTCGCGAACTCGCGCAGCGTTTGCAGGAAGGTCCCGGGCTGCGTGAAGTCGCTATCCCTCGCGGCCTGAACGCGGAGCTTCGGGTGTATCAGCGCGAAGGCCTCAACTGGATGCAGTTTTTGCGCGAGCGCAATTTGTCGGGCGTTCTCGCCGATGACATGGGCCTCGGCAAGACTGTGCAGACGCTGGCGCATATTCTCGTTGAAAAGGAATCGGGGCGGCTGGACCGTCCGGCACTCGTCGTGCTGCCGACAACGCTCGTTCACAACTGGCGAGAAGAAGCGAAGAAGTTTGCGCCCGATCTTCGCGTGCTCGACCTGCATGGTCCGCAACGCAAGGATCGCTTCGATCAGATCAGCGAACATGATCTCGTGCTGACCACGTATCCGCTCTTGTGGCGCGACCAGGCGATGTTATCGATGCACGAGTATCACTTGCTGATTCTCGACGAAGCGCAAACCGTGAAAAACGTCGCGACCAAGGCCGCGAAAGGGATTCGTGATTTGAGTTCGCGGCATCGGCTTTGCCTGACGGGAACGCCGCTGGAAAATCACTTGGGCGAGTTGTGGGCGCAGTTCGATTTTCTGCTGCCGGGTTTTCTTGGCACGCAGAAAGATTTTACGAAACGCTGGCGCACGCCGATCGAAAAGTACGAGGACCCCGTGCGTCGCGATCTGCTTGTGCGGCGGATTCGACCGTTCATGTTGCGCCGGCGGAAAGACGAAGTCGCGAAGGAATTGCCGCAGAAGACGACGATAGTGCGGACTGTATCGCTTGAGGGCTCGCAGCGTGATTTATACGAGACCGTGCGGATTGCGATGCAGGAAAAAGTGCGCATGGCAGTCGCCGATCAGGGCTTGGCGCGCAGTCATATTGTCGTGCTCGAGGCGTTGCTGAAACTGCGCCAGGTTTGCTGCGATCCGTCGCTGGTGAAGCTCACGCGGGCGAAGCGCGTGGAGGAATCGGCGAAGCTCGATTTGCTGCTCGATATGCTGCCCGAGTTGCTTGAAGAAGGACGTCGCGTGCTGCTGTTTTCGCAGTTCACGGGGATGCTCGCGATCATCGCCGCCGCGCTCGATAAAGCCGGTTTGCCGTATGTGACGCTGACGGGTGATACGCGTGATCGCGTGACGCCGGTGACGCGTTTTCAGGCGGGTGAAGTGCCGCTGTTCCTGATCAGTTTGAAGGCGGGTGGTGTTGGACTGAACCTGACCGCCGCCGATACCGTGATCCACTACGATCCGTGGTGGAACCCTGCGGCAGAGAATCAGGCGACGGACCGTGCGCATCGGCTGGGGCAATTGAAGCCGGTGTTCGTGTACAAGCTGATCGTGGCGGGGAGTATTGAAGAGCGCATCGTGGCGATGCAGGATCGTAAAGCCGCTCTTGCCGATAGTATTTTGCGTGAGGACGCGGCGGCCGGGGCTAAATTCTCGGCGGAAGATATTGAGGCGTTGCTGGCGCCTATGCCGCAGGGGTGATGTCTGGCGTATGCATCAAAACTCGAAGCGGCTGAACGCTCCGCCAGGGTTCGGCATTCAACCTATCGAGGCCTTCAGTCCTGAACAGGATTGGGCGCCTTGCATTAGATTGATCCACGCACCGTCGCCAACGGCAGGAACAGTGTCAACGGCGTATCAGGCAAAGCAATAAAACCGTGATGCGCGTAAAACGCCGCGGCCGTCTTGTCCTTCGCATCGACTACAAACGCAAACGCCGCAATCTCCGAACGCGCAGCACGCTCGAGCGCATCGGCCAACAGTGCGCCACCAAGCCCTTGCCCCTTGAACGCTTGATCGACCGCCAAACGCCCCATGCGTATCGCCGGAACAGTTGGGTAGCGCGGCAATTTCTTCGCCGTCGCACCGGGAAGCTCGGCCAGTAGCACGCTGGCAGCCGCCAGCGTGTAATAACCAGCCACGCGTTGCTCACCGTCCATTGCCACGAAACACGCGGCAACCCGGCGCCGCACGTCCTGCGAAACCTGCAACTGGAAGTACCGATTCAGCGCCTCGGAATCGCTTACAAACGTTGTGCGCTCATGCACGCCCTCAAGCGGTATAACTCGAAAGGGCGCGTTACTCATCAGGACCTAGCAGCTTGCGCCGGCGCGCGAACGCACGCTTGAGTGCGGGCGCGGGCTTCGGCGGTGCCAGCAACGCCTGCGCGAAGCACGCCTGATCAGCCAACGACAGACGCATCACGTCGGCCTGCTCGATCGCGCGCTGTGCCGCCTCCTGCACAGCTGCAACCACGAAGTCGGTCATCGTGCGCCCTTGAAGCTCGGCCGCACGCTTGAGCATCGTGTGCAAATCGGTGCTGATTCGCGCTTCGAGTCGGGCTGTGGATAGGACGGTGGGCATAATAAATTCCTCCTGTGTTCTCGTAGAATACGGCAATTTGCCGTACACTTCAAGGCTCGCGCGTCGTCCGCTTCGGCCTTAATAGGGCCAAAAGATAAATGGCATCAGGATCCGATGAAAAAACCGCGAAACAAACAAAGACGAGCACAAAGGGAGGGACAGGATATGAACAGAAGTGGCCGCCCGTGACAGGGACCGTGGAAAACAAAGGTGATAAAGCGATTATCGACGTGAAGAGTGGAGCGCCTGGGAGAGGACTTGAGTACACCGGCGATACGTATCGGGACGCACCGTTGGCGCAAAGCCATATCCGGAGAAACTTGCTGATCTGCTGCGCGACCCACGCTATCCAGTGATACGGCGGTGTTTGCGCAGGCTCTATCCGGACCCGATCACGGGGGCAGCGTTTGTCCCAATCTCAGCGCCGGACGGCGGCAGGATTTCGAACAGAACAAACGAGTTTTGCAGCGGCGCAAAGCTACCAGCAGTGGGAGTTCACTTATGCGCCGTGACCTGGTTGAAATTGCTCGACGAGGGACGTTCAAAAATCAGGCCGCGGCGCTCCGCTATCGCAGCCGCCGCCAGCAAAACAAACTCAAACCACCACAGTCTGCGCCTCACCAGCCTTCGATTCCCGAACCCGCCCGATCGACCACACCTGCTCACCGGCCGCCGACAACAACCCTGTCGCGGCTTCGGCATCGGCGGCATCGACCACAACGACCATCCCGATCCCGCAGTTAAACACCCGATGCATCTCCGCATCCGCCACGCCGCCATGCTTCTGCAGCCACGAGAATAACGGCGGCAGCGGCCACGCCCGATGATCCAGCTCAACGGTCAAACCATCGCGTAGAACACGCGGAATATTCTCAACCAGTCCACCGCCGGTGATATGCGCCATGCCCTTGACCGCCATCTGCGACATCAACGACAACAACGGCTTCACATAAATATGGGTCGGCGCCATCAGCGCATCGGCAAGCGAACGGCCATCGAAATCGGCATTCAGATCCGGTTGCGCCCGCTCGATGATCTTGCGCACCAGCGAGTAACCATTCGAATGAATCCCCGACGATGCCAACCCCAAAACGACATCGCCCGGCTTGATGGTCGAGCCATCGATAATCTTGCTCTTTTCCACCGCCCCAACCGCAAATCCGGCCAGATCGTATTCGCCATCGGGGTACATGCCCGGCATTTCAGCCGTCTCGCCGCCAATCAACGCGCAACCGGCCAGCTCGCAACCCTGCGCAATGCCCTGGACCACGGTTGCGGCCGTATCCACATCGAGCTTGCCGCAAGCGAAGTAATCGAGGAAAAACAGCGGCTCGGCGCCTTGCACGAGAATGTCGTTCACGCTCATGGCGACCAGATCCTGGCCGACGGTATCGTGTTTGTTCAGCTGAAACGCGAGGCGCAGCTTCGTGCCCACGCCGTCCGTGCCGGACACGAGCACCGGCTCCTTATAGCGTTTGGGCACTTCGAACAGCGCGCCGAATCCGCCGATCCCCCCCAACACGCCGTCGCGCATGGTTTTTTTGGCAAATGGCTTGATCCGGTCGACGAGCGCGTCGCCGGCATCGATGTCCACGCCCGCGTCGCGATAGGACAAACCTTGGGCGGGGGCGCCCGTGCGCTCTGGGGCGGATTTCGGTTGATTCATGGGGGATCGGCGAGAAGGTCGGTAAAATGAGATTTTAACCGATGCCAGCCGTCCGACCGCATTTCTCGCAGTTCGCGGCCCAGGCTTCAAAGTACCGATCCACCCCTTTTTGAGAGTCGTGCCCTTCCAGCACGTTTCTCGACCTTGCGCTCAACGCCTTTTGCACCGGTTCACGCCGGTTATCGGCCAAACTGAGCGCGCCGTTTTCAAGACACGCCCTGACGGAACCGATTGCCCGTGCAACGCCAACTGACGCTCGATCTCGGCACGCCGCCGCTCGCCACCTTCGACAATTTTTTCGCCGCCGGCAACCACGAGCTGGTGACGCGCCTGCGCGAACTCGAAGGCGCGCTCGCGGCCGGCCCGGTGGCCGACCGGACGTTCTACGTCTGGGGCGAGGCGGGCAGCGGCCGCAGCCATTTGCTGCAGGCACTGATGCACGAAGCCAACGGCCGCGCGCGGTTCCTGAGCCCGCAGGCGCCGCTCGCCGCATTCACCTTCGATCCAACCGCGAACATCTACGCCGTCGATGACTGCGAACGCCTTTCAGGCGCGCAACAAATTGCGCTCTTCAACCTGTTCAACGAGGTGCGCGCCCATCCGGCCAGCGCGCTCGTGGCAACGGGAAATGTGGCGCCGCTGGGGTTATCGGTGAGAGAAGATTTGCGTACGCGCCTCGGCTGGGGACTGGTTTTCCAGCTCACCCCCCTTTCCGACGAAAGCAAGGCCACCGCGCTGAAACACGCGGCGCGCGAACGCGGTATCGATCTGGCGGACGACGTGCCGGCATATCTCCTGACGCACTTCCGGCGTGACATGCCAAGCCTGATGAAACTGCTCGACGAACTCGACCGTTTTTCGCTTGAACAAAAGCGTGCGGTGACCCTGCCCTTGCTGCGCACAATGCTCGCCAAGAAAGAAGACGAAACGCCGCGCCCGCAAACCGAGCTTTTTTGACCCGGCAACGTAACTCCGCGTGGTCGTAAGCGGCCGCCGAACGCTTCCATCCGCTTCAAGTAAAATGCGCTCCCATGAACCTAGCCCTATTTGATCTCGATCACACCCTCATCCCGACAGACAGCGACCACGAATGGGGTCGCTTCATGACGAAGCTCGGCATTGTCGATGCCGAAAAGTTCGCCAAGCAAAACGACGCGTTCTACGCGCAGTACAAGGACGGCACGCTCGATATCCACGCGTACCTGAACGCCCAGCTCTCCCCGCTGGCGCTGCATCCGCGTGCGCAACTGGACGACTGGCACGCGCAATTCATGCGCGAGGTCATCACGCCGGCCATCCAGCCCGCCGCGCTGGAACTGGTGCGCAAACACCAGGAAGCGGGCGATCTTTGCTGCCTCGTGACCGCCACGAACGCATTCATCACGGCGCCGATCGGCCAGGCGTTCGGTATCGACGCGCTGATCGCGTGCGAGGTCGAAACGGTCGACAATATCCCGAACGGCGAGCTGACCGGCCGTCCGACGGGCACGCCGAGCTTTCGCGAAGGCAAGATCGTGCGTACCGAAATGTGGCTGGCTTCCATGGGAAAAAGCCTGAGCGACTTCGAACACAGCTACTTCTACAGCGACTCGCACAACGACATTCCTCTGCTAGAGAAAGTCACCGACCCGATCGCGACCAATCCCGACGACACCCTGCGCGCCCATGCGCAAGCCCGCGGCTGGCGCATCCTGGAAATCTTCTCCCCACGTGATTAAAAAACTCATTCGCAAGCTGTTCGGCCAGGAAAGCGCCAAAGAGGACGCTCCGGCGACCGCCCCGCTCGTTGCTGAATCCGGCGACGATGCAAAACCTGCCCGCAAGACCACGCGCAAGAAGGCGGCGCCGGTCGCGGCGCGGCGCGATCCCAACGTGCCGGTGATCCTGTCGGCGGACGTGCATGGCATCGATCCGTCGCTGATCTCGAAGAACGCGATTCGCGTGACCGAAGGGCTGCAGCAAGCCGGGCATCGGGCGTTTATCGTGGGTGGCGCGGTTCGCGACCTGTTGCTGAACGTCGCGCCAAAAGATTTTGACGTCGCAACGGACGCCACGCCCGACCAGGTTCAGAAACTGTTTCGGCGGGCGCGCATCATCGGGCGGCGGTTCCAGATCGTGCATGTGCAGTTCGGGCAGGACATCATCGAGACATCGACGTTCCGTGCGCTTGTCGATACCCCCGCCGACGCGCCGCCGTCGCCCCCTCCGCCACGTTTGCGGCGCGGCGAGATGGACACGCGCACGCACGCCGTCGATGCCAGCGGCCGCGTGCTGCGCGACAACGTCTGGGGCGAACAGCACGAAGACGCCACGCGCCGCGACTTCACCATCAACGCCATGTACTACGATCCGGCCACGCAAACCGTGCTGGATTATCACGACGGCATGGCCGACGTCCGCGCGCGTTTGCTGCGCATGATCGGCGACCCGGCGACGCGTTACAGGGAAGACCCGGTGCGCATGCTGCGCGTCGTGCGCTTTGCCGCGAAGCTCGGCTTTGAAATCGAGCCGGCAACGCGCGCGCCGATCGCGGAACTGGCCGACCTGATCAGCAATGTCCCGGCCGCGCGTCTCTTCGATGAAATGCTCAAGCTGCTGCTCTCAGGCCACGCGCTCGCATGCCTGACGCGACTGCGCGCCGAAGGTTTGCATCACGGCGTATTGCCTTTGCTCGATGTGATTTTCGAGTCGACGCACGGCGAGAAATTCATCACGCTGGCGCTCACCAATACCGATGAACGCGTGCGCGCGGGCAAGGGTGTATCGCCGGGATTTTTGTTTGCCACGCTCCTCTGGAACGACATGCAGTCGCGCTGGCAGCAATACACGCTCGCCGGTGAATTCCCGGTGCCGGCGCTGCATCGCGCGATGGACGACGTGCTCGACATGCAGACCGAGAAACTGGCTATCCACAAGCGGTTTTCATCGGATATGCGGGAGATCTGGGGCCTGCAACATCGGCTTGAAAAACGCTCCGGCCGCAGCGCGATGAAGCTGCTGGAACACCAAAGGTTTAGGGCAGGTTATGATTTCCTCCTGCTCCGGTGTGAATCGGGCGAACTGGATGCATCGGTTGGCCAGTGGTGGACGGATTTCATCGAAGGGGACGCTGCCGCGCGAGAATCATTGCTATCGCAAGGCGGGAAGGACCGGGCACCCAAGAAACGACGGCGGCGTAGCAGCAACGCCAAAAGCCGCAGGCCGGGTGACGGAATGGAGGGCGGCGCGAGCAGCGGGGACGCACCGGCTCGTGAAGAACGCGATGTGCGCGAAGAGCGCGACGTGCGGCACGGAGACGATTGACGCGGCCCGTGATCGTGCTTTGCGCGTACTAGACAGCGCATTCGCGTCGTGTTTCGCCGAACGACAGTCGTAGGATTTATGCCATGACGGTAGCTTATCTGGGCCTGGGCGCAAACCTTGGTGATGCGCGCCAGACCCTGAAAGACACAGTCGTGTGTCTTGCTCAGCAACACACGATCACCGTGCTCGCGAAATCGAGCCTCTATCGCACCGCGCCCATCGACGCCGGTGGCGACGACTACTTCAATTGTGTCGTCAAGATCGATACCACCCTGCCCGCGCGACATTTGCTGCGGCTGTGTCATTCCATTGAAGAGCACTTCGGGCGCGAGCGGCCATACCGCAACGCGCCGCGCACGCTCGACCTCGACATCCTGCTGTTCGGCGATTCGTGCATAGAAGAAGCCGACCTCGTGATTCCGCATCCACGTCTCACCGAACGCGCGTTCGCGCTCGTGCCGCTGATCGAACTCGATGGCGAAGTCATCATTGCCCAGCGCGGCCGCGCCGACGCGTTCCTGGCATCGGTTGAAGATCAACGCATCGAAAAAGTGGCGACGCATCAGTGCCCGCTTTTCGCCTCCCGCTGCACTTCCCGTCGCGAAGCCTGAACGCTTTCTGGCGCGAAGCCTCACACCCATGAAAACCCCATGAGCACGCCGCTTACCGTCACCGCGCCGCAATTGCGCCCGCCGCACAGATACATTGCGATAGAAGGGCCGATCGGCGTCGGCAAGACCACGCTCGCGCGACTGCTCGCGGAACGCTGGTCCATGCGCACGCTCTTCGAACGCCAGCACGAGAATCCGTTTCTGGAGCGGTTTTATCGCGACAACTCGCGTCATGCGCTCGCCACACAATTGCAGTTTGCGTTGCAGCGCGCGCAACAGGCGCAGGAAATTGGCGCGGCGCTCGTGGGCGGCCCGGGGCATCTCGGGCAATCGGCGGGCGCGCCGCTCATCACGGATTTCATCACCGAAAAAACCGCGCTCTTCGCGCGCCTTACGCTGCCTGACGACGAATTCCAGCTGTTTCGCGAGGTATCCACGCGCTTCAACGCGCCGGCGCCCGCGCCCGATCTCGTGGTGTATTTGCAGGCCAGTCCCGAAGTGCTGTTCGCGCGCATCCAGAAACGCGCGGTGCCCATGGAACTGCAAATCCCCGATGCCTACCTGCGCGCCCTCTGCGACGCCTACAATGATTTCTTCTATCACTACGACGCCACGCCGTTATTGACGGTGAACGCCGAGCATTTGAACCCGCTGGATTCGGACGCCGATCTGGCGCTGCTGGTCGAACGTATCGAAACCATGCGTGGGCGCAAGGAATTCTTTGTCAAGGGCACGTCACTCTAAGTCCGTCCGGGCGGCGCGCCAGCGTGCCGTCTCTTATCTTGTCGATGTGGAAATTGCCATGGCGTATTTGCAGGAAACCAGCCGCACCGCGATCACCGTCCCGAAGCTCCGGACAATGCGCGAAGCCGGCGAAAAGATCACGATGCTCACGTGTTACGACGCGAGTTTTTCCGCGCTGCTCGATCGCGCGGGCGTTGACGTGATGCTGATCGGCGATTCGCTCGGCAACGTGCTGCAGGGGCATGGCACGACTTTGCCCGTGACCCTCGATGACATCGCGTATCACACGGCGGCTGTCGCGCGCGGGAACAAGAACGCGCTGGTCGTGGCGGACATGCCGTTCGGCACAGTTGGCTCACGCGAAGAGACTTACGCGAACGCCGTGAAGCTGATGCGTGCGGGCGCGCAGATGGTCAAGATCGAAGGCGGGGAATGGTCGGCGGAGATCGTGCGATTTCTGGTGGATCGATCGATTCCGGTGTGCGGCCACGTTGGGCTGACGCCGCAATCCGTGCATGCATTTGGCGGCTTCAAGGTGCAAGGAAAAACCGATGCCGGCGCCGAGCAAATGCGCCGCGATGCGTTGGCATTTCAGGGAGCTGGCGCGCAATTGCTGGTAATCGAGGCAGTGCCTACGCTGCTTGCGCGCGAGGTGACGGAACAGTTGGTCATCCCAACGATCGGCATTGGCGCGGGCATCGATTGCTCGGGGCAAGTGCTCGTGCTGCACGACATGCTCGGGATCTTCCCCGGCAAGCGGCCGCGTTTCGTCAAGGATTTCATGCAAGGGCAGCCGAGCATTTTCGCGGCTGTGGAAGCGTATGTTCAGGCCGTGAAGGAGAAGAGTTTCCCCGGGCCGGAACACACGTTTTAAAGGGTTTTAGCGCTTACGCTCGAGGCGCGCGGCCACCGCGCCGCGTAGCGCGTTGCAGATCATCAGCGCTTCCGCGCGGTTCAAATCGTCAAGGGTCAACACGCGTTCTTCGGCTTCGAGTTCTTCGATCAACACACCGCGCATCACGCCCGGCAACAATCCCGTGTTGAGCGGCGGCGTTTTCCAGCGGCCATCGAGCTTCAAAAACACATTCGATCGGCCGCCTTCCGTAAGTTCTCCGCGCTCGTTGAAGAACAACATGTCGAACGCGCCTTGCGCTTCGGCCTCGTGCCAGGCGCGGTCGTAATCTTCGCGCGATGTGGTCTTGTGCAAAAGCAACGGATCATCGGAAGACCGCGGCGAGAAGCCATGTTCCGATGCCAGCAACACGCTCACCACCGGCTCAGGCAACGGCATGAGCCGCGCGCTTGTCACATTGATTTCGCCGCTTTTCGCCAGCGCGATTCTCAGCCGGTGCGGCACGTTGGTTTCGAACGCGGCGCAAGTTTCATCGATACGCAGTTGCAGCAGCTTATGGTCGAGCGGAAACCCGCACCACTCGGCGCTCGACGCCAACCTGGCCAAATGCCGGTCCCAGTAGCGAATCCCTTCTTCTTTGGTCGCGAACGTGGTTTCGAAGAGCTGGAAACCGGGATCGGAGCCTGTCAGGAATCGCGCTTTCAATTGACACTCCTCGAATTCATCGGTGGCGACGCTGTCCAGCACGATCCCCGCGCCGACACCCATCTTCCCGCGGCCAAGCTCGATTTCGAGCGTGCGAATCGGCACCGATAAACAAAAATCATCGCGCTCGTCCAGCCAGCCGATAGCGCCCGTGTAAATGCCGCGCGGCGTGCTTTCGAGCGCATCGATCAACTGCATCGTCTTGTGTTTCGGCGCGCCCGTGATCGATCCGCACGGCAACAAGGCGCGCAGGATATCGGCGAACGTTATGTAGGGACGCAAGCGCGCCTCGACCGTCGATGTCATCTGCCACACCGACTTGTACGCCTCCACCGAGAAAAGATGGGGCACCCGGACGCTTCCCGTGACCGCCACGCGAGACATGTCGTTGCGCAACAAATCGACGATCATCACGTTTTCCGCGCGATTTTTCGGATCGTCGCGCAGCCATGCGGGGTCCGCGCTGCGCGGCGCGGTGCCTTTCATCGGCCGCGCGCGAAGTGCATCGCCGTCACGCTCGATAAACAACTCCGGCGAGCATGACAATACGTCACGGCCATCGGGCATTGCGATCAACGCACCGTAGCGCACCGGCTGCCGCTCCCTCAGCCTTCGGTACAACGCAAGCGCCGAGCCGAATACATCGAAGGCGAGACGGAACGTGTAATTGATTTGATACGAGTCGCCGGCTTGCAACGCTTCCTGCACGCCGGCGATGGCCTGCCCGAACGCATCGGGCGTGACGCTCGACTCGATGTTCGCCACCCCCGCCACCGATGGCCGCTCGGCCGAGCCGTTGTCGTTTTCGGCGAGCCACTGGTCGGCCTCTTCCCGCGACAACATCGTGCACTCACGAAACAACAAAAAGCGCAGCGCGGCATTGCCGGGCTGCGCCAACTGAAGGTTGCGGCCGAATTCATAATCCGCCAGCACGACCGCGTGCAAGCCGTCGCGCAGGTCTTGCCGCACGCTCAGACACACGTGGTCCAGCTGCGCAGCGTCGTGGCACGACCTTTCGCGCACGAAGCCGGCGTAAAGGCGACTCGACCGCCTTTCGGCGGTCGAGTCGCAATCGTCGAGCAGCGCAAAAACCTCGCTGCGTTGCTGCATGGTCAGTGCCTCAATCGAAGAAACTCTTCACCCGATCGAACCAGCTCTTGCTTTGCGGACTATGGCGCGAGCCGCCTTCGGTCAACGAACGTTCGAACTGCTTGAGCAGGTCGCGCTGCTGATCCGTGAGCTTGACCGGCGTTTCGACCTGCACATGCACATATAGGTCCCCGGCGATACTCGAACGCAATCCCTTGATACCCTTGCTGCGCAGCCGGAACGTCTTGCCCGACTGAGTTCCTTCCGGCACGGTAAAGCTCGCACGACCGGCCAGCGTCGGCACTTCGATCTCGCCGCCGAGCGCCGCCGTGGTGAAGGGAATCGGCATCTGGCAATGAAGGTCGTCGCCGTCGCGCTCGAACACCGAGTGCTGCTTGATATGAATCTCGACGTACAAATCGCCGCTCGGACCGCCGTTGATGCCCGGCTCGCCATTACCCGACGAACGAATCCGCATGCCGTCGTCAATACCCGCCGGAATCTTCACTTCCAGGGTCTTCGTTTCCTTCACCTTGCCCGCGCCGTGGCAATGACCGCACGGCTCAGGAATGAAGGTGCCGGTGCCGTGACACTTCGGGCACGTCTGCTGGATGCTGAAAAAGCCCTGCGACATCCGCACAGTGCCTTGTCCGTGACACGTCGGACAGGTTTCCGGCTTCGTGCCGGCTTTCGCGCCCGAGCCCTTGCAGATCTCGCAATTGACCCAGCTCGGCACGCGAATCTGCGTGTCGTAGCCGTGCGCCGCCTGCTCCAGCGAAATTTCCATGCTGTAGCGCAGATCCGCGCCGCGATAAACCTGCGGTCCCGCGCGCCCGCGTGCAGCACCTGCTCCGCCGCCGGCCGCCTGGCCAAAGATGTCGCCGAAGATATCGCCGAAAGCATCGGCAAATCCACCGAATCCCTGCTGGCCTGCACCGGCCATGTTTGGATCGACGCCTGCGTGCCCGTACTGATCGTACGCCGCGCGCTTTTGCGGATCCGAGAGCATTTCGTAGGCCTCTTTGACCTCCTTGAAACGCTCTTCCGCATCCTTGCTATCCGGATTGCGGTCGGGGTGATGCTTCATCGCAAGCTTGCGATACGCCTTCTTGATTTCGTCGTCGCTCGCGTTCTTCGCGACGCCCATAACCTCGTAGTAATCCCGTTTCGCCATATCGGTTCAGCGCCACCGTGCCCGATCTTTTCGATCAAGCCGACAGCTCCCTCTTGGATGCCTGGAGTCTTGCGACTCATGTGATTTGTCGACGCCCCGCCTTTGTATTACTCGTACAAAGCGCAGCGCCCTCTAAAAAACAACGTGCCCGGGGAGCCATTTGGCTCGCCAGGCGCGTTCTTTGTACTTGCGCTCAAGTTCTCGCAAGCCATCTTTCATCGCGATCCCGCACGAAGCCGCACGGGACCGGTTCAACCTTCGCCGATGACACGCTTGCGCGGTTCAATCGACTTAGTCCTTCTTCACTTCCTTGAAGTCGGCATCGACAACATCGTCGTGCTGCTCCGGCGCTGCCTGCGCACCCGGGCCGCCTGCGCCCGCCGCACCTGCCGCCGCGCCCGCTGCACCTTGCGCTGCAGCCATGTCGGCATACATCTTCTCACCAAGTTTCTGCGACGCAGTGGACAGCGTTTCAATTTTCGCGTCGATCGCAGCCTTGTCGCTCGCCGTGCTCTTGAGCGCTTCTTCAAGATCCTTCAACGCCGCTTCGATCTGTTCCTTCTCAGCCGCTTCGATCTTGTCGCCGTACTCAGCCACGGCTTTCTTCGTGCTGTGCACCAGCGCGTCGCCCTGATTGCGCGAGTCCGCAAGTTCACGCAAACGATGATCTTCGTCAGCATTTGCTTCAGCGTCCTTCACCATCTTGTCGATCTCAGCGTCAGACAGGCCCGAGTTCGCCTTGATGACGATCTTGTTTTCCTTGCCGGTCGCCTTGTCCTTCGCGCCGACGTGGAGAATGCCGTTCGCGTCGATGTCGAAGCTCACTTCAATCTGCGGCGTGCCGCGTGCTGCCGGCGGAATACCTTCGAGGTTGAACTCGCCCAGCAGCTTGTTGCCTGCCGCCATTTCGCGTTCGCCCTGAAACACCTTGATGGTCACGGCGCTCTGGTTGTCGTCGGCCGTCGAATAGACTTGTGCGTGCTTGGTCGGGATGGTCGTGTTCTTGTTGATCATCTTCGTCATCACGCCGCCGAGCGTTTCAATACCCAGCGACAACGGCGTCACGTCCAGCAGCAGCACGTCCTTGCGATCGCCCGACAGAACCTGGCCTTGAATCGCGGCGCCCACAGCCACGGCTTCGTCCGGGTTCACGTCGCGACGCGGATCCTTGCCGAAGAATTCCTTCACTTTTTCCTGCACCTTCGGCATACGCGTCATGCCGCCGACCAGGATGATGTCGTCGATATCGCCGACCTTCACGCCTGCGTCCTTGATAGCGACACGGCACGGTTCCATGGTGCGCTCGATCAGTTCCTCGACCAGCGACTCCAGCTTCGCACGCGTAATTTTCAGGTTCAAGTGCTTCGGACCCGACGCGTCAGCCGTGATGTACGGCAAGTTGATTTCGGTTTGAGCCGCCGACGACAACTCGATCTTCGCCTTTTCCGCCGCTTCCTTCAGGCGTTGCAGCGCGAGCACGTCCTTCGACAGGTCGACGCCCTGTTCCTTCTTGAACTCGCCAATGATGTAGTCGATGATGCGCTGGTCGAAGTCTTCACCGCCCAGGAACGTGTCGCCGTTCGTGGAGAGCACTTCGAATTGCTTTTCACCGTCAACGTCGGCGATTTCGATGATCGACACGTCGAACGTGCCACCACCCAAGTCGTACACGGCAATCTTGCGATCGCCCTTTTCGTTCTTGTCCAGGCCGAATGCCAGTGCGGCTGCGGTCGGCTCGTTGATGATCCGCTTCACTTCCAGGCCAGCAATGCGGCCGGCATCTTTCGTGGCCTGACGCTGGCTGTCGTTGAAATAAGCCGGAACCGTGATGACGGCTTCCGTCACTTCTTCGCCGAGGTAGTCTTCAGCGGTCTTCTTCATCTTGCGCAGCACTTCAGCCGAGATTTGCGGCGGTGCCAGCTTTTGATCGCGGGCTTCGACCCAGGCGTCGCCGTTGTCGGCGCGCACGATCTTGTAGGGCATCAACCCGATGTCCTTCTGCACTTCTTTTTCGTCGAAACGACGGCCGATCAGCCGCTTGACTGCGTACAGCGTGTTCCGCGGATTCGTCACCGACTGGCGCTTCGCCGGCGCACCAACGAGGATTTCGTTGTCGTCAACATAAGCAATGATCGACGGCGTGGTACGCGTACCTTCCGCGTTTTCGATCACTTTGACGGTGTTGCCTTCCATGATCGCCACGCACGAATTCGTCGTGCCCAGATCGATACCAATGATTCTGCCCATTTTTATCACTCTCCTGACTTTGATCGCAGCGCATCCAGTTTTGCGTTTTCGACGTGTTTATCGTTCAAAAACGCTCTCGGATGCCCAAAATTTAACCCTGTACGCCAAATAAGAGCGTTCGCATCGTTTTCAAGACCAAAAACCGATGCAACCTCGATTTTTTTCTGCCCGCCTGCAACTTTTCTTGAGTGACCGGCTCACGCCTTCGCGTCGAGCACCTGGATCTTTCCCCGGGCGGCTGCCACGGCGGCTTCAAACTGACCGAATCCATGCCAGCCGGTCGCGCGCCCAAGCCGCTTTCCCCGGTAAAAGAAGAACCACGTTGGGACGCCATGCAGCATGAAACGCCGCCCAAGATCCCGATGCTCGTAAACATTGCTGTGAAACCACTTCAGGCCGAGCGCCCGGATTTCGTCGGGCTTGGCGAGCATCGCTTTTTTCGCAATCTCGCAGTTGAAGCACTCGAAACCCCAGAAAAACACGACGGCCAATTCGCCGCCCGCCGACTCCAGGCCGGAATCGAACGTCTCGGCGCTCAATTCCTGCATGTCGAAAACGGAAAATGCTGTGGCGTCGACTGGGATATTGGCCATGAGATCGGCAGCTTCAGCCTGACCGGTTACTTCGGCGCGGCGACGGTTACAAGCGCCGGCCGCAGAACGCGGTCCGCGATTACATAGCCTTTTTGCAGCACCGTGACGACGGTGTTCGCTTCCTGATCGGCCGGGACCATCGAAATAGCCTGATGACGATGCGGGTCGAATTTCTCGCCTACCGGATTGACCTCGACCACGCGCCCTTTTTCCAGCGCGCCAGTCAGCTGGCGCAGCGTCAGCTCGACGCCCTCGCGCACTTTCGCAAGATCGGTCGACGAGTGCGCAAGCGCGGCTTCCAGACTGTCGAGCACCGGCAGCAGGTTTTCCGCAAAGTTTTCGATAGCGAACTTGTGCGTCTTCTGCACGTCTTCCTGCGCCCGACGACGGACATTTTCCGTTTCGGCCTTCGCGCGCAGAAACTCTTCCTGCAGCGCCGCGACCTTGGCCTGCGCTTCAGCGAGCAAGGCCTCGGTTTCGTTGACGTCGACGGGACCCGCTGCTGCGTCAAGCGCGTCTGGCTGCTGGTAGTGCTGAGCCGCCGTTTCGTCGGCGGGCGTGGGGTTCTGGCTCGCGGAGTTGTCTTGCGTGTTTTCCATGTCGCTTGAGATTTTGCTAAAGATGAAAACGGATGAAATCGAAAGCACCGTTGCGGTTTCGACCCATCGGAAAGCTGCAGATGATACCCGCCATGCCAACGTTGTTAAAACACAACTGAAGCAACTGCAGGTAATGCGATGAATCGAGGAACGCCGGTGCCTGCCCTGGGAACACACTTGAGGCTGGCATCAGCGTTTTCAAGGGGTTGCACGCGGTATTCGGCGTTGTTTCTACAGTCCGGAAACGGCCCGTTACAACCATTTTCCGCCGGTCATCAGATTCAGATTGAGCCCGACGATTGCGTCACCTACACTTCGAACATGTCTTCGGAAGCACTAGTTAACCCTAATCTTACGAAAGCCAGATTCCAAGTCTTTTTGATCGCTGAAGTCAGCTGTTGAGCCAACGTCAGCGCCCGATTTTTCGAGCAGTTGCGTTGCCATGAGGAGTGCCATGAAACTGACCTTTGCTATTGCGGTGGTCGCATTGGTACTCGTTGGCGGCACAACGACCATTTGCATGTCGGGCGCGGTGAACGAACACAACGTCGAGTATGGCGGCGTGTCCGCCACCATGGAAAGCCTGTTCAGTCAGCACCTGAAAGTTTGTCGATGATTCGCCGGTCCCGCTTGGTGGGCCTGCCTTGCAGGGCGGCCGCCGGCTCACGATACGTCTTTCTGCGCTCGTTCTCCGCCATGCGTTTTTCCCGCCCGGAATCGGTTTCCCGGTAAAGGGTCTGGGCTACCGTCGCCGGACCCCGCACCTCACAAATTCCCAGAACGTCCACTTGCCAGAGCACATGCTCGATCTCGATCTCCACCAGATCGCCGACCCGCACGTCCTTCGACGGCTTCACGTTCGCGCCGCCAATCCGCACGCGGCCCTTCTCCACGGCGTCGCTCGCCAGTGAGCGCGTCTTGAAAAAGCGCGCCGCCCACAGCCATTTATCGATACGAAGGCGTGCGCTGGGATCGGTTGAGATGGCGTAATTCATCGAATGAACCCTATGCAGCCGCGCTCAGGGTCTGCGGCGCCTGAACCGGCCAGCCCTGCAGATGCTGCGCGACAATTTCCCCGAGCGCCTTGATCCAGGCCGGCGACGCATTCAGGCACGGAATGCGGTGAAACTCCTTGCCGCCGGCTTGGAGGAATTCATCCCGCACTTCAATGCCGATTTCCTCGATGGTTTCCAGGCAATCCGACGTGAATCCCGGGCAAAACACGTCAACACGCTTCGCACCAGCGGCGCCGAGTTCGGCAAGCGTAGGCGCCGTGTACGGTTGCAACCATTCGGCAGGACCAAAACGCGACTGGAACGTCACCCGGCATTCGACCGGCGACAGCCCGAGGCCCGCCATCAGCAACGATCCCGTCTGCTGACACTGGTCGTGGTAGGGATCGCCGAGGTCCATGGTTCGCTTGGGCACGCCATGAAAACTCAGCACCAGCCGATCGCCTGACGCAAAGTCGGGCTGGCCGTGCTGGCGCCAGTATTCCCGAACCTGCTCGATCAATGCACCGATATACGCCGGATGGTCGGCGTAATGCCGGATCGTGCGCAATTCTGGCTGGTTACGCACGCGCCGCAACGCGTTGAAGGCATCGTCGAATGCGGTTGCCGTGGTCGACGACGAATACTGCGGGTACATGGGCACGAGCAACACGCGCTCAGCGCCTTCCAGCTTGAGCTGGTTCAGCATGGCAGGAATGCCCGGCGAACCGTAGCGCATGGCGTAATCGACGATCACGTTATAGTCGTTCACCGCAAACAGGCGTCGCAATCCCTCTACCTGCTTTTCCGTGTACACACGCAACGGCGAACCTTCCGGCAGCCAGACCTGGGCATACTTCTTCGCCGACGCACGGCCGCGAAACGGCAGGATTGCCAGGCGCAGGATGACTTGCCACGCGATGGCGGGAATCTCCACCACGCGGGGGTCCGACAGGAACTGTGCAAGATATTTGCGCACCGCTTTGGGCGTGGGCGCGTCCGGCGTGCCGAGGTTGATCAACAGCACGGCAACGCGGTGCGAAGCGGAAGGCTGCGAGGGCAACTCGAGGTCGTAGCGCATAGAAGAGAAGCTCGGCAAGCCAGCGTGATTGAGTAAAACCCATTATAGCGGCGCGTTCCGGAACGCAACATCGGCCAATCGGCCTAGTGGCGCGGCGGCCCCGGGCGGGGCAAGATGGGTTGTCGGACGGCGGTTTGCGGGATTTACCGGCGCCTGCCGGACCGGCTTATTGTTGACTGAGCGAGAGGGACAAAAGCCGCGCGGTGATATCGACTATTGGAATGACGCGGTTGTACGCCATTCGCGTGGGTCCGATCACACCAAGCGTGCCGACAATCTTCCCGTTCACCTCGTAGGGAGCGGTAACCACGCTCATTTCTTCGATTGGCACGAGATTCGACTCGCCGCCAATGAATATCTGCACGCCTTGCGCGTGGCTCGACACATCGAGTAATTGCAGGAGACTGGTCTTTTGGTCAAACACGTCGAACAATTTGCGCAGCCGCGCCATGTCGGAGGAAAGATCCGCCACTTCCAGCAGATTGCGTTCGCCGGAAATGAGCAGGGTTTCGCCGGGATCGGTTTCGTCCACGCTCGCGGCCACCGCTGCCTGCATCAGCGTGGTCATGTCGCCGCGCAGCGCGTCGATTTCCTCGCGAAGTCGGCGGCGTACTTCGTCGAAGGACAAACCGGCGAAATTCGCGTTGATGTAATTCGACGCCTCGGTGAGTTGCGACGGCGAATAGTCACGCTGGGTTGCCATGATGCGGTTCTGAACGTCGCCTTCCGGCGTGACGATGATCAGCAGAATGCGTTTGTCCGACAGCCGCATGAACTCGATCTGCTTGAACATGTGGCTGCGCCGCGGCGTGAGAATGACGCCCGCAAATTGCGACAGGTTCGACAGGACGCTCGCGGCGGCGGCCACGATCTTCGCCGGCTCGCCGCCTTGCAGCTTGATCTTGACGGCGGACGTCATGGCTTCGTCGTCGGTGGTTTCGACTGTGAGCATGGTGTCCACGAAGAGCCGGTAGCCGCGCGGCGTGGGAATTCGTCCCGCCGACGTGTGGGGGCTCACCACCAGCCCAAGGTCCTCCAGATCCGACATCACGTTGCGGATGGTGGCAGGACTCAGCTCGAGGCCGGAGTAACGCGACAGCGTGCGAGAACCGACCGGCTGACCTTCGGCGATGTATCGCTCGATCAGCGTTTTGAGGAGGGTCTGGGCACGTGGGTCTAGCATGGGGAAATTTTAGCTCAACGTTATTGGAGCAGCGAGCGCGATGACTGGAGAAACAGGAGCGAACCGCTCTTTTTCATGCGTCCGTCATCAATTCATGTTCCACATCATTCTAACGAGAATTCAGTAAAGCACCGGAGCTTAGCGCATCGGCGCGGCCGGGGACGGCCCAACGGCAACCCCGACGCGGCACGCGGTTCTTTTCGACACTCACCTATGGTGTAATGCCGCCATGGATATTGGCACCCAATTCAAGACCGTCGCGCTCGTGGGGCGCAACAATACGCCCGGCATCAGGGAGCCGTTGACGGCGCTCGCCGCCTGCATTGCGAAGCGGGGCTTCGAGGTCGTGTTCGAAGCGGATACCGCGCAGGAAGTCGGCGTGACCGACTATCCGGCATTGAGCGCGCCCGAGATCGGCGCCCGCGCGGACGTGGCAGTCGTGCTGGGCGGCGACGGCACCATGCTCGGCCTCGGCCGGCAACTGGCGCCCTACCGCACGCCGCTGATCGGCGTGAACCACGGGCGGCTCGGTTTCATCACGGACATCACGCTCAGCGAAATGCAGGAACTCGTTCCGCAAATGCTGGCGGGCAGCTTCGAGCGCGAAGAGCGGACCTTGCTCGAAGCGCGCATTGTCCGGGACGGCCTGCCGATCTATCACGCGCTGGCGTTCAATGACGTCGTGGTAAACAGAAGCGGCTTTTCGGGCATGGCGGAATTGCGTGTCTCCGTGGACGGCCGCTTCATGTACAACCAGCGCTCGGACGGGTTGATCGTGGCTACGCCGACCGGGTCGACCGCTTACGCGCTCTCATCGGCTGGACCGATCCTCCATCCGCAACTGGGCGGATTCGTACTCGTGCCCATTGCGCCGCATTCCCTTTCCAACCGGCCGATCGTCCTGCCCGACGATTCGCGGGTGGAGATCCAGATCATCGGCGGGCGTGACGTGAACGTGAACTTCGACATGCAGTCGTTCACCGCCGTGGAACTGAACGACACAATCGAAGTGCGGCGTTCGCGTCATACCGTGCCGGTGCTGCATCCGGTGGGTTATAGCCACTACGCCACGCTGCGCAAGAAGCTGCACTGGAACGAATATCCCTCGCACGAAGACGTTTCGAAAAACTAAGACCCTCATGCTCCGCCATTTATCGATTCGGGACTTCGTCATCGTTTCCGCGCTCGACCTTGAGTTCGAACGCGGCTTCACCGTGTTTTCAGGCGAAACCGGCGCGGGTAAATCGATTCTTATCGATGCCCTCGCGCTCACGCTCGGTGCCCGCGCCGACGCCAGCATCGTGCGCACGGGCGAAGCGCGCGCCGACATCACGGCCGAGTTTTCAACGCACGCGCAGGTCGTGCAGTGGCTCGACGAACATGCGCTCGCAACCGGCGATGGCGACACGGTCATGCTCCGGCGCGTGGTCGATTCCGGCGGCCGGTCTCGGGCGTTCATCAACGGCACGCCGGCAACGCTCGTGCAATTGCGCGAACTGAGCGAGATGCTCGTCGATATCCACGGCCAGCATGCGCATCAACTATTGATGCGCCCCGACGCGCAACGCGAACTCTTCGACACGCACGCAGGCCTTATCGAAACCGCGCAGAAAGTCGCCCGGACACATCGCGTGTGGCGCGACGCAACGCATGCCGTGGAGCAGGCGCAAAACCGCGACCGCGAGTTGCAACTGGAACGCGAGCGCCTTGCATGGCAATTGAGCGAACTCGACAAGCTCGCGCCGCAGTCCGGCGAATGGGAAGAAGTGAGCGCGGAGCATCATCGGTTGTCGCATTCGGCTAGTTTGATCGATGGCGTGCAGGGTGCGCTGAACGCGCTGTCGGAATCCGACGAAGCCATGATCACGCAGCTTTCCGCGATCGTGTCGAAGCTGCGCAGCCTGGCCGATATCGATCCGGCGCTCTCCGATGTACTTGCTTCGCTCGAACCCGCCGAGATCCAGTTGCAGGAGGCGTCGTACTCGCTTTCGCATTACGCCCAACGCCTTGAACTTGATCCGAACCGTCTCGCGCAGGTCGAGCATCGGATGGATCAGTTGCATTCGGCCGCGCGCAAATTCCGCATGCAGCCGGTAGCGTTGCCCGAGGAGCATGCGGAGCGCCGCCGCCAGCTGGCCGCGCTCGATGCCGCCGCCGATCTCGATGCGTTGCGCGCCGCCGTGGCGAAAGCAAAAGAGGCGTATCTGGCTGAAGCGACGGTGTTGTCGAAGGCGCGCGCGAAGGCCGCGAAATCGCTCGGCAAGGCCGTCACTCAAGGGATGCAGGAATTATCGATGGTCGGTGGGAGCTTCGAAGTCGCGCTCGTTCCGCTCGCCGAAGGTGGCGCGTACGGGCTTGAACAGATCGAATTCCGCGTGGCCGGTCACGCCGGCGTGACGTTGCGGCCGCTTGCGAAAGTCGCTTCGGGCGGCGAACTCGCGCGGATCAGCCTGGCGCTGGCCGTGATTGCAAGTACGGCCAGTCCTACGCCTACCTTGATCTTCGACGAAGTGGATACGGGAATTGGCGGCGGTGTGGCGGAAGTGGTCGGACGCTTGCTGCATCAGCTCGGCCGCGACCGTCAGGTGCTGTGCGTGACACATCTGCCGCAAGTTGCGGCGCGCGGCGATCACCACTTCCAGGTGGCGAAAGCCGGCGATTCGGCCGGCGGTACGGTCAGCACGGTTACGCCATTGGATAAGTCGAAACGCGTGGAAGAAGTCGCGCGCATGCTGGGCGGCCTGGAAATCACCGCAACCACACGCAAGCACGCGAAGGAAATGCTGGCGGCGTAGGACGAGACTTCAGTCGTCTCAAGCGCTGCGGGCCACATCTACTATTACCCTTGCCTTCCTTTTGCCTCGTAGGCGCATGTCTCTTTCTATAAGTCTCGTGATAGACTAAGTCACCCTAGCTAAGCCACCCAAAACCACCATGCCTACCATCACTGTCAACATGCACGAGGCGAAAACCAACCTCTCGCGGCTGGTCGAGAAGGCGGTGCAAGGCGAATCCGTTGTAATCGCCAAAGCCGGCAAGCCGATGGTGCGAATCGTTGCCATAGACGCTCAGCCCCCGGCGAGGAAGAAACGGATCGGATTCCTGGCCGGTCAAGTCACTGTGCCTGATGCCCAGACGTTCAACGACCTGGCCAGCGACGAAATCGCCGCGATGTTTGGCGGTGACGAATGAAGTTGTTGCTCGACACGCATTTGTTGTTGTGGACTGCCGTTGCAAGCGCAGAAGTTCGCTCGATTGGCTCGCTATCAGACGAAGCGCGCGGGCTTATCGAGGATGAGGAAAACGAACTAATGTTCAGTGCGGCCAGCGTCTGGGAAGTAGCGATCAAGAACGGCCTCGGCAGACCTGACCTCAAAGTCGATCCTCACCTGTTTCGTCGAGCGCTGCTGGACAACGGCTATATCGAACTGGTTATCAGCAGCGCTCACACCGCGGCCGTAGGCAACCTGCCCGACCATCACAAAGACCCTTTCGACCGGTTGCTGATTGCACAAGCCACGGTCGAAGGGATCACATTGCTGACCAATGACGAAACCGTCGCCAGGTACGCAGCGAGCCCGATTCGCCTGGTCAAGTAAAGCCGCTATTTCCCGAACACCCGCCCCCAAAGTCCGCTAACAGCCACCCTCTCAGCCGCCACCACATTCGGCTCGACCCGCGCCTTTTCCATTCCATCGAGCCGTAGCGTGTGCTGCAACTTCCGGTATCGCCGATAAGCCGCAGCCACGGTTTCGGCCTCATCGGCGCTCATCAAACCAAACCGGGCGGCATGCCCAAGCAGCGAAATATTGCCGAGGTTGCGCACAAACTCGCCGTCCTCGCGCGAGTGCAGCAACACCCAGAACTGCACGATGAACTCGATATCCACCATCCCACCACGATCGTGCTTCAGGTCGAAGAGCTTGCTTTTGTTCGGATGGCCGGCGTACACGCGCTCGCGCATCGCGACGATCTCGTGAGCAAGCGCCTCAGCGTCGCGTTGCATGGTCAGGACTTTGGATCGGATTTCCTCGAAGTGCGCGCCGATCTCGGCATCGCCGGCGCAAAATCGCGCGCGCGATAACGCCTGATGCTCCCAGACCCAGGCCGTATTCGCGGCATCGCCTTCACGTATCTGGTAACGCCGGAACGACTCCAGGCTCGTCACCAGCAAGCCAGATTCGCCGTTCGGACGCAGACGCAAGTCGACATCGAATAACGTGCCCGCGCCAGTCGCCGTCGTGAGCCATGTAACGAGGCGGCGCGCGAACATGGCGTAAATGTCGCTGGCGGAATCATCGGGGTCGTCGTGGAGGAAGATCAGGTCGAGGTCCGACGCGTAACCCAGCTCCTTGCCGCCGAGCTTGCCGTAAGCGATCACCGAAAAACGCGGCACGTCGCGATGACGCTTCGGGAACTGCGCCCAAACGGTTTCGATGGTGACATCGAGCACGGCATCGGCCAGCGCCGAAAGCAGGTCGCTCACGTGCTCGACCGTGATCTTGCCGCTCAGATCGATCAGCAAGATGCGAAACACCTCGGCCTGGTGCGCGTGCCGCAGCAGGTCCATTTGCTGTTCGGCGCCATCGGCGGCGGCCATTTGCGCGCGCAAGGTCGTGCGGAATTCCTGCCAGTCGAACGGGCTGGAAATGACTTCGTCGTCGAGCAGTTCGTCAAGAAGCTGCGGGTGACGGATCAAGTAGCCCGCAGCCCAGCGCGATGCACCCAACACCGCCAGCACGCGTTCCAGCGCGGCCGGATATTCGGTCAGGAGCGCAAGGTAGGCGCCGCGCCGGCTGACCGCTTCGAGCAGGTCGAACAGCCGCGCAATGGTGTCGCCGCGCCGCTCGGGCGGTTGCGCTTTCTGCGCGGCCTCGAGCGCGCGCTGGGCAATGATGTCGAAGCGTTCGCGGCTGCGCGCCGGCAAACCTTCGTATCGCGTCGATGTCCACACGGAGCGCAAGCGCGCGAGTACGGCGGGGGCATCGGTGAAACCGAGTTCAGTGACGTGCTCGATCAGTTGCTTTTCAGCGCTCTCGTCGGCCAGCGCGCTGCTCCAGACCCACGACGCCGCCGAATCCTCCGCCACGCCGCAGCCGCCGTCGCCGTTCACCTTGTCGGCGAAAATCTGGTCGAATTGATGCTCGACACGCGCCCGATGCGCTTCCAGCGCGTCCTTGAGAGCGGCGTAATCGGCGAAGCCCATGGCGCAGGCGACCACCGCGCGGTCCTCCGGCGAGACCGGCATGGCGTGCGTTTGCGCGTCGTTTCTATATTGCAGGCGGTGTTCGAGCTTGCGCAGAAACAAGTACGCGTCGCTGAGTTCGGCGCGCACCGTCTGCGATATCAATCCATAAGATGCCGCCTTCTGCAGCACGGACAGGGTCGGACGGACCCGCAGATCGGCAATCTGGCCTCCCCGCATCAACTGGAATACTTGCGCGCTGAACTCGATCTCGCGGATGCCGCCGCGGCCGAGCTTGATGTCATCGGCTTTATCGGGACGCATGGATGCACGCCGTTGCGCTTCCTGACGGATCTGCACATGAAGCCCGCGGATGGCGTCGATCACGCCGTAGTCCAGGTATCGCCGGTAGATGAACGGCATGGCAAGCGCATCGAGTTGCGCCGCGAGCCGCTGCGCGGATTCGCTCGCGGCCTCGGACACCAACCGCCCTTTGATCCACGCATAGCGTTCCCACTCGCGGCCTTGCACGTAGAAATACTCTTCGAGCATGCCGAGTCCGCATGCCAGCGGACCGGCGTCACCATTCGGCCGCAGGCGCATATCGACGCGAAAAACGTAACCGTCTTCCGTCACCTCGGCCAGCGCGCCAATCAGCTTGCGCCCGAGCCGCGTGAAGTATTCCTGCGTCGATAAACCCGCCCGTTCCCCGCCCGCCGTCTCGCCATCGTCCTCATAAACGAAGATCAGGTCGATATCCGACGACACATTCAACTCGCGCCCGCCGAGTTTCCCCATGCCCACCACGCCGAGCGTCAGGCGCTGCCCGTCCTGTCCGCGCGGCTCGCCGAAGGTGGTCTCCAGATCCGCCGACAACACCGCCAACGCCCGCTGAATGGTCAGCTCGGCAAGGTCGGTCATGGCGCCGGTGACTTCGGCGACATCGGCAAGACCGGCCAGATCGCGCTCCATCACCGTGCAGAAAACCTCGCCGCGCAACTTGCGCAATGCGGTCTTGAGCTTCGCTTCATCAAAGCGGGCGCCGCTTGCACACACATCGCACAACGCATCCAGCCGCTCTTCGATCCACGCGCGACGCACCGGCGCCTTCGACCATTGCGCCACTTGCACCGGCAGTTCGGGACGCGCGGCGTACAGGCGCGCCGCGTAGTTGGAGGCGCTGGAACTCAGCAAGGAAGCTTCGGTCATGGAAAGTCGGGCTCGGTCATTGCTCTTCAAACTTGTCCGGCAGTCGCCGGGGCTTTTGTAACAAAGTGCGCGCAATACGGGAAAGGTCCATCTGGCGCGGCTTGGCGGCCGCATCGTAGCGTCTCCCCGCAGTTTTTTGAACTGCGCGCTGTGTTACATTTCAACGTCAAATCTCGAAAACCTACCATATCGCCGACCCGCCGCCGCATGTCCGACCAAAAGGAATTTGCCGACCTGCCAGAAGCTGTACCAATGAAGCTTGGCGGTCGAGTCGAGCGCGTTTTGACGCGGGCGCTCAAAGTCCTTCTGGTGCTGGTCGCCGTGGTGTATTTCGCGGTCGCCGGCATTTACCTGGTTCTGCGTTATGCCGTGCTGCCTCAGATCGATGCGTTCAGGCCGCGCATCGAGCAGATGGTATCGACGAAGATTCATGCGCAACTGCATCTCGGGCGGATCACCGCGAGATGGTCCGGGCTGCAACCTTCCTTCGATATAGACAACCTGCGCATCGACGCATCCGATGGTTCGCCCGGCCTGGCCGTCCCGCACGCCAGCGCCACAGTCGCATGGCGCTCGCTGCTCGGGCCCATTCCGGTGCTCTCGAACCTGACCGTCGATGGACCCGACGTCATCATCGCGCGCAACAAGGACGGCACGATCAGCGTGGCCGGCGTGCCGATTCCCGCGAAACGCACCGGCAACAACACGTTCATGACCTGGCTCCTGAGCCAGCAAGCCATCGTGCTGCGCGACGGGACCTTGCGATGGCGCGACGCGGAGCGCGGCGCGCCGGAACTCGCGTTGAAACGCATCAAGCTCGCAATTCTCACCGAAGGCAACCATCACCGCCTCGCGCTTCAGGCGCCGCCGGATGGCGACGTGCTGCATGGCCCGCTCGATTTCCGCGCCGATTTCAGCCATACGCGTTTCAGCACTGCAGGCCGTCCGGAGAACTGGACGGGCGACGCCTATTTATCGACGGGACCGGTCGATCTGCCCACGCTCGCGCGCTACGTGAAGCTGCCGTTCGCAACCTACAGCGGCCGCTTCGACAACCGCATCTGGCTCGACTTCGCCGACGGCAAACTGAAGACAGCGGGCGGCGAGTTGACCGGCTCCGAGATCGCGTTGCGGGTTCGCCCGACGCAGCCGCGCCTCGACATGCCGATCGCTAAATTCAACTGGGATCTCGGGTTTCAGGACAACGAATACACGCTGCACATGGGCAATCTGCAGGCAGAACTTGGTCAGAAACCCATGTCCGACGGCACGCCGGTCTCGCGCCTGCTCGCCATGCACACGCTTACCGGCAAGTACCGCGCGGCGACCGTGAATGCCGGGCAGAAATTCGGCGTGTCAGGCGATTTCGTGGATCTCGGCATTCTCGGCGAATTCATGCGCGCGCTGCCTTTGCCGGCGAAAGTGCAGAACGATTTGATTCGCTTCGATCCGCGCGGCCAGATTGCCAACTACACGCTGGAAACCGAACGTCCGCCGCCGACCACGGCCGCAGAGGCGCAGGTGCAACGCGAAAAAGGCACGGAGCCACCCACGCGATACACCGTCAAGGGCGACCTGCGCGGCGTGAGCGTCCTGGCGCAGGAACCGCCGCCCGGACTCACGGCGAACAACCATCCGCGCGCCGGGATTCCGGGCGTGGAAAATCTGTGGGGGACGATCGACGCGGATCAGGATCACGGCAGCGCGGTCATCGATACGAAAAATACCGCGATCACGCTCCCCGGCGTCTTCGACAACCCGCGCCTCGTACTCGATCAGATCGATGGCCGCGTGAGCTGGACCGTCGCGAATGCGCCCGGCAAGCCGCACAAGGCGATCACGGCGCACGTCGACAACCTGCACGTGAAGAACGCCGATGCCGAAGCGCACGCCACGGCCGATTACAAGAACGAGGGCGAAGGACGCGGATCGCTCGACCTGAAGGCGACGGCCGACTATCTGAAGGTGACGAGCCTCACCAACTACTTGCCGACCAGCATCAGCGAGAAGTTGCGGGTTTATCTCAACCACGCGTTGCAGGCGGGCGTCTCGCGCAACGGGACCATCGAGATTCATGGCGACCTGACGAAATTCCCCTACTCCCGTTTCCCCGATGCCGGCCAGTTCCGCATCGTCGCGCCGTTCAGCGGCGGCAAGTTCGAGCCAACGCCCTATCCGCCCAAGACCATGGCCAACGGTACGCCGAACCAATGGCCGGCTTTTGATGGTATCGACGGGACGTTTCATCTGGCCGAAAACAAACTCGGCTTCGATATCACGCGCGGCCATTACCTGGGCGTGGGCGTGAGCAAGACCACGGGACGCATCGATGATCTGGGCAATCGCGAATCCAAACTGATCATCGACGCCGACGCGCACGGTCCGATCACGGACATGCTGCGCTATGTGGAAGACAGTTCGCTCGGCTCGCTCTCGCAGCACGTTGCGACGAAAATCCACGCGACCGGCAACGCCACACTCGCCCTGCAATTGCTGATTCCGCGGGTCGCGCCGCCGCCCGGTCAGCGGCAACGCGTGGGTTACAAGGGATCGCTGACCTTCGCCGGGAACGATCTCGAATACGAGGCGTTGCCGCCGTTGTCGAATCTGAAGGGGCGGGCGAGTTTCGGTGAAAAAACGGCATCGCTCGATGGCATCACGGGCAAGTTCCTCGGCGGCGATGTGCGCGGCACGGGCGGCGTGAAACCGGATGGAAGCTATGCATTCAATGTCACCGGTCGTATCGGCGCGGACGCGGCGCAAAGCCTGAACTTGCGCAATCAGGCGCAGACCGTTGCGCTGCTCAAGCATCTCAGCGGTACCGCGCCCTACGACCTGCGCGTGCGCGGCGTGAAAAACGCGTTGCCGCGCGTGGAAGCGAATTCCGACTTGACCGGGCTCGGCCTCGACTTCCCGGCGCCGTTCAACAAGGCCCAGGGCACACCGATGCCTTTCACGTTCACCTTTGCGCCCGTCGCCGGATCGCAGGTCGAGCACGACGCGAAGCTCACGCTCGGGCCCGTCAACGCGCATTACCTGCTCAAGCGCGAGGGCAAGGCAACCCCGGTCGTGGAGCGTGGTGCGATCGGCGTGAACAAGCCTGCCGACCTTCCCGCCGATGGCGTGACGGCAGCAGTCGACCTGGATGAACTCGATGCCGATGCCTGGCGCAAGACCATCTCGGACCTGGGTCCCATGCCTGCGCCGCAACCCGTTCAACTCCCCGACGGTAAAACTCCATCCGCCGTCGCGAAACAGTTCATCCCCAATCGCGTCGCGTTGCACTTCACCACGCTCAAGCTGCTGGCGCGGCGCTGGGAAAATGTGGCCATAGGCGCCACGCGCGGTAGTGGCGCCGATGACCGGCAGTGGCAGGCGAACATCGCGTCGAATCAGGTTTCGGGATATGTGGAATGGATGCCGGGCGCGACCAAGGAAAGCCCGGGCGCATTGCAGGCGCGCTTCGCCAAGGTCGTGATTCCGAACAAGACGGAAAACGACATGGTCGGGCAAATGATCCGCAAGCCGCCGCCGAGCAACATGCCGTCCATCGATTTGATCGTGAACGAACTCGTGGTGCGCGAACGCACGCTCGGGCGGCTGGAAGTCAACGCGCGCAATGGCGTGGAAGACGGCGTGCCGGTCTGGCATCTGGACAAGCTGGACCTTTCGAACCCGGACGCAAAGCTCTCCGCCACGGCCAACTGGCGCACGATTCCCGGTGCGGGTGGATCGCACCCGGAAACCGATTCCGACGATGACGCCCCACGCCGCACCGCCGTTGATTTCAAGCTCGATATCCTCGATGCCGGCGCGCTCGTCGAACGCATGGGTTTGCCGCAGACTGTGAAGAACGGCAAGGGCACGGTCACAGGCCAGCTCGGTTGGGACGGCAGCCCCGCCGCGATCGACATGCCCACGCTCAACGGCCGGGTCGCCGTCGATTTCGAGCATGGCCAGATCCTGAAAGTCAAAAACGCAGCGGCCGCCAAATGGCTCGGCGTGTTCAGCCTGCAAAGCCTTGCGCACTTTCTGACGCTGAATTTCCAGGATGTCGTCGGCAAAGGGTTGCCGTTCGAGAAGATCACCGGCACCGCCACGGTTCAGGACGGCATCGGACGAACGAACGATTTCAAGATGATCACCGCGCCGGCGCGCGTCGAACTGACGGGTCTCGTCGATTTGCCGAAGCAAACGCAGGACATGCACGCGAAGGTCATCCCGACCATCAGCGCGGGCGCCGTCGCTATCGGCGCTGCCGTGATCAATCCGCTGCTTGGACTCGCCACGCTGGCCGGCGATCTGGTGCTGTCGAAGTCGATCGGCAAGGCTTTCACCATCGACTATTCCATTACCGGCCCGTGGTCGAAACCCGTCATTCAGCGGGTCAAAGGCGATCAGGGTAAGATCGAAACTCCCGCTGCGGCCGTGGCGAATTGAGCGGTTTTACAGCGCTCTTTGCTGCTGTTGACGGCGAATCGATCGTTTATCGTGCCCTTTTTAAAAGGCTGACATGAGCGAAAGCACTTCCGAGAATTTCCGCGTCGCCGCGCTGCAAATGGTCAGCGCGCCGGATCGCGACCGTAATATCGCGGAAGCCGGGCGGCTGATTGCCGAGGCGGCGCGCGACGGCGCACAACTCGTGCTGCTGCCGGAATATTTCTGCTTCATGGGATTCAAGGACACGGACAAGCTCGCGATCCGCGAAACGCCCGGGCATGGGCCGATCCAGCAGTTTTTATCGGATGCGGCGCGCGAGCACCGGGTCTGGATCATTGGCGGGACCTTGCCTCTGGAGTCGCCGGAAGCATCGCGCGTGCTCAACACCACGCTCGTCTTCGATCCCACCGGCAAGCAGGTCGCCCGCTACGACAAGATTCACTTGTTCAACTTTGAAAAAGGCACGGAATCCTTCGATGAAGCCCGCACCATCTGCCCGGGCAGCGAAGTGCGTACGTTTGAAGCGCCATTCGGACGAGTGGGTTTGTCGGTCTGCTATGACCTGCGTTTCCCCGAGCTATACAGAAAGATGGGCGATTGCGCATTGATGGTCGTGCCGTCTGCGTTCACCTACACGACCGGCGAGGCCCACTGGGAAACCCTTCTCAAGGCGCGCGCGGTCGAAAACCAGTGCTACGTACTCGCCGCCGCGCAAGGCGGGAAACACGAGAACGGCCGCCGGACCTGGGGCCACAGCATGTTGATCGACCCGTGGGGCGAGATCGTGGCCGTGGTGGAAGAAGGTCCGGGCGTGGCGGCGGGAAATATCGACAAGGCACGCATCGCGTCTGTCCGGCAAAGCCTGCCGGCCTTTCGTCATCGCGTGCTTGGTTAGCTTCGGGGTTAGCTCCAAGGCTAGCTTGTTTGGTTGGCTTGTTTTTTTCGGAGTACCCCTCCATTTGGTCAGGGTGTGGCATAAATGCTCCGACGTTAGAATGCTTTTAATCCCTACAGACTTCGCCACAGGCACCGAATGAACATCATCGAACCCGGCATCCGAAATCTCGCCACCGCGAAAGAGATTCTTCTGACGCCTTACGGCCTCGACGAATCCACGATTACGCGCACGCTGGCGGAGATTTTCACGCACCGCGTTGACTACGCGGATCTCTATTTCCAGTCCACGCGCAGCGAGGCATGGAGCCTGGAGGAAGGCATCGTCAAATCGGGCAGCTTCAGCATTGATCAGGGCGTGGGCGTGCGCGCCGTGTCGGGTGACCGGACCGCGTTCGCGTATTCAGACGATTTGTCGCCCGATTCGATTCGCCAGGCGGCCATTGCCACGCGGGCGATCGCGAAGGCCGGTGGCGGCAAGCACAAGATCAAATCGGCGAGTTCGCTGACCGGCGTGTTCGGGCGCGACCTTTATTTGCCGTCCGATCCGCTTTCATCGCTCGATGCCACCGCCAAGGTGAAATTGCTTGAACGCGTGGAGCAAATGGCGCGCGGGCGCGATCCGCGGATCGTCCAGGTGATGGCCGGTCTGGCCGGCGAATACGACGTCGTGCTCGTCGCACGCAGTGACGGTGCTCTGGCCGCCGACATCCGGCCGCTAGTGCGTGTTTCCGTGACCGTGATCGCCGAGAAAGATGGACGCCGCGAGATTGGCAGCGGCGGCGGCGGCGGACGCTACGACTACGCCTATTTCACCGACGAAATCCTCTCCACCTATGTCGACCAGGCCGTGCACGCGGCGCTGGTCAACCTGGACGCACGCCCTGCCCCTGCCGGCGCCATGACCGTTGTGCTCGGACCGGGCTGGCCTGGCGTGCTGCTGCATGAAGCCATCGGCCACGGACTGGAAGGCGACTTCAACCGCAAGGGATCGTCGGCGTTTGCGGGCCGTATCGGCGAACGCGTGGCGGCGAAAGGCGTCACGGTCGTCGATGACGGCACGCTGCCAAACCGGCGCGGTTCGCTCAACATTGACGATGAAGGCAATCCCACGCAGTGCACCACGCTGATCGAGGACGGCATTCTGAAGGGTTACATCCAGGATTCGCTGAACGCGCGCCTGATGAAAATGCCGGTGACGGGCAACGCGCGGCGCGAATCGTACGCGGCGCTGCCCATGCCGCGCATGACCAACACGTACATGCTCAACGGTGACAAAGATCCGGGCGAAATCCTGGCATCGGTGAAAAACGGCTTGTATGCGGTGAATTTCGGCGGTGGCCAGGTTGACATCACCAACGGCAAGTTCGTGTTTTCGGCGTCGGAAGCCTACATGATCGAAAACGGCAAGATCACGTACCCGGTGAAGGGCGCAACGCTGATTGGCAGTGGTCCGGAATCGCTCAAGTACGTGACCATGATCGGCAACGACATGGCGCTCGACGGCGGTGTGGGCGTGTGCGGCAAGGAAGGTCAGAGCGTGCCGGTGGGCGTTGGTCAGCCGACGTTACGCATTGAAAAGATGACGGTGGGCGGCACGGTTTAACCGGGTTTTCGCACCTTCCGCACGCGCGCCACTTCCTGGAAGTGAGCGTGGCATGCGGGAAAACCGCATCAAAGCCGCGTGTTCCTCGCGAAAATAGCATCGGCGACGCGGATTATCCGCATTTTGTTACCTTGCAACTTGCCAGCCGCGCAGGTTTGAGGTTATAAAGCAAGACGTTCAATTTTTACCAAACGACCAAAACCTCATGTCCGCCAAGTTTTATTTTTATTTCTTTTGGCATCTCAAGCCGCTGGCGGATCGAGAGGGGTGAGTCGTTTGTGTTGAACCCAAGTTTCCCGAAAAACCGCCAGCCGAGCCTGGCGGTTTTTTTATGCCTTTTTGTTTCATCACTTCGAATACAGCACCAAAACGAGTTCCTGGAGAACCAGCATGCCCCCGCACAACACCGACGATGTCCGAATCCGCGAATTGAAAGAACTGACGCCCCCCGCTCACCTGATCCGGGAGTTTGCGTGCGCCGAGCCGGTTTCAAGCCTGATCTACAACTCGCGCCAGTCGATGCATCGCATTTTGCATGGCATGGAAGACCGGCTGATCGTGATCATCGGGCCGTGCTCGATCCACGACACCAAGGCGGCGATGGAATATGCCCGCCGTCTGGTCGAGCAGCGCAAGCGCTTCGCGGGCGAACTTGAAATCGTGATGCGAGTGTATTTCGAGAAGCCGCGTACCACGGTCGGCTGGAAGGGCCTGATCAACGACCCGTACATGGACAACAGCTTCAAGATCAACGACGGCCTGCGCACCGCCCGCGAATTGCTGCTGCACATTAACGAGCTTGGCCTGCCGGCCGGCACCGAATACCTCGACATGATCAGCCCGCAGTACATCGCGGACTTGATTTCGTGGGGCGCGATCGGCGCACGGACGACGGAGTCGCAAGTGCATCGCGAACTGGCTTCTGGGTTGTCGTGCCCGGTCGGCTTCAAGAACGGCACGGACGGAAACGTGAAGATCGCCGTGGACGCGATCAAGGCCGCGTCCCAGCCGCACCATTTCCTGTCGGTGACGAAGGGTGGGCATTCAGCGATCGTATCGACAGCCGGCAACGAGGATTGCCACATCATCCTGCGCGGCGGCAAGGCGCCGAACTACGATGCGCAAAGCGTGGACGCGGCGTGCAGCGACATCGGCAAGGCAGGTTTGGCAGCACGTTTGATGATCGATGCAAGCCACGCAAACAGCTCGAAGAAACAAGAGAACCAGATCCCGGTTTGCGCCGATATCGGCAAGCAGATTGCCGGCGGCGACGAGCGGATCGTCGGCGTGATGGTGGAATCGAATCTGGTCGCGGGTCGTCAGGACCTGAAGGAAGGCTGCGAGCTGGTCTACGGTCAAAGCGTGACCGATGCATGCATCAGCTGGGAAGACAGTCTGGGCGTGCTGGAAGGGCTGGCCGCCGCCGTCAAGCAGCGCCGTGTGGCGCGAGGCAACGGCAACTAAAAAGCCAAAGGCTGCGGAGATTGCTTCGCAGCCTTCTTAATTTACAGCTTGCGCTCGTGATTCCACAACACGTCCGACCCGCCATCCGCGCGATTCAGCACGCGCGCCAGAACGAATAACAGATCCGATAGCCGGTTCACATACTTACGCGGCTCGGCGTTGATCTTGTCCACCCGGCCAAGCGCGACAATCGATCGTTCCGCGCGCCTGCAAACCGTTCGCCCAACGTGCGCGAGCGATGCCGCCCGTGATCCGCCCGGCAGGATGAATTCCTTCAGCGGCGGCAGGTTGGCGTTGTACTCGCCAATCCATTCATCGATACGCGCAAGATGCGCTTCTTCGATCATCGAATGGCCGGGAATGCAAAGCTCACCGCCAAGATCGAAGAGATCGTGCTGGATCGCGACCAGCGCGGCGCGGACATCGTCCGGGAGCTTTTCGCACAGCAGCACGCCGATCTGCGAATTCAGCTCGTCCACGTCCCCAATGGCCGCAATCCGCGCGTCGCCTTTCTGCACGCGGCTGCCGTCGCCTAGTCCGGTCGAGCCGTCGTCGCCGGTGCGCGTCGCTATCTTGCTCAGGCGATTGCCCATGTTGTCTCCCAAGTTGCACGCCAACGCCGGTCAGCGTTCGCGTTCATTATAGGCATCGCGGGGGAACAGACCGGGCGCGGGCTGGACTTGGGGTATCGGCGTAAAATGAACGCATAAAACGCACGAATCCCGCATGCCATTGCCGGATTTCGTGCATCCCAACGTCCATCACATCGATGTCCGGAGACAGCCGTGAACCACCCCGTTCCTCCAATTGCCGTTCGTCGCACCTTTCCGGCCGCCCTCCTCGAATCGCTGAAAACCGCTTTCGGTGATCGCGTCTCGACCACGGCCGCCGTGCGCGAGCACCACGGGCGCGACGAATCGCCGTTCGATCCGCAATTGCCCGACGCCGTCGTGTTCGTGACGAGCACGGAAGAAGTCCAGACCGTGGTGAAACTTTGCGCCGAACACAACGTGCCGGTGATTCCATACGGCAATGGTTCGTCGCTGGAAGGTCACTTGCTGGCGGTGCAAGGCGGCGTGTCCATCGACATGTCGGGTTTGAACCGCGTTTTATCGATAGACGCCGAAGACCTGACGGTCACCGTCCAGCCGGGCATTTCGCGCAAACAGTTGAACGAAGCACTGAAGGACACGGGCTTGTTCTTCCCGATCGATCCGGGCGCCGACGCCAGCATTGGCGGGATGTCAGCCACGCGCGCGTCGGGCACGAACGCCGTGCGCTACGGAACCATGCGCGAGAACGTGCTTGGCCTGACCGTCGTGCTGGCCGACGGCCGCGTCATCAAGACCGGCACGCGCGCACGGAAATCCTCGGCGGGATACGACTTGACGCGATTGTTCGTCGGCTCGGAAGGCACGCTGGGCGTGATCGTCGAGATCACCGTGCGGCTTTATCCGCAGCCGGAAGCGGTATCGGCCGCGGTATGCGCGTTTCCTTCAATGGGCGATGCCGTGCGCGCGACCATCGAAACAATCCAGATGGGCGTGCCGGTCGCGCGGGTCGAATTCCTGGATTCGCTGGCCGTGCGTTCGATCAACCGCCACTCGAACATGACTTTCCGCGAATCACCGATGCTCTTCTTCGAATTCCACGGCACGGAAAGCAGCGTGAAGGAACAGGCTGAAACGGTGCAGGCCATCATCGCGGAAAACCACGGCACGGATTTCGAATGGGCCACGCGGCCGGAAGATCGCAGCCGCCTGTGGAATGCGCGTCACAACGCCTATTTCGCGATGCTGCAACTGAAACCCGGTTGCCGCGCGGTGACCACGGACGTGTGCGTGCCGATCTCGCGCCTGGCCGAATGCGTGATCGAAACGGAGCAAGACCTGAAGGCAAGCACGCTGCCCTGCCCGATCGTCGGCCACGTTGGCGATGGTAATTTCCACGTCGCCATGCTGCTCGATCCCGCCAAACCCGAAGAACTCGAAGAAGCCGAGCGCATCAATCACCGGATCGTGCAGCGCGCGTTGCGCATGGGCGGAACGTGCACGGGCGAGCATGGCGTGGGGCTGCACAAGATGCAGTTCATGATCGAAGAACACGGCGAAGACGCCATCAGCGTGATGCGCTCGATCAAACACGCGCTCGATCCGAACAACCTGATGAATCCGGGCAAGATCTTCGCGTACGACGCTTGATCAGGAACAAACCTTAGGGAAACCACGCTCCGTCCCCGTAATTAGCCCAATCGACGGCGGGGACGCCCAGGTGCAAGATCAGGCGATCTGCTGTTGGACATGCTCCAGCGCACAAACCGCCGGGAGGAGACATGAACGCACCCGCCGAGCTTTCGCCGGAAATTCTCGCGCAACGTCAGCGTGAAGTGGTCCAGGCGTTGATGGCCGTATTGCCGACGCATTGCCTGTTGTATCGCGAGGAAGACACGGCCGCATATGAATGCGATGGATTAGCCGCTTATAGACGTTTGCCGCTCGCCGTTGCATTGCCGGAAACCGAAGCGCAGGTTCAGCGCGTCGTGCAGATTTGCGCGCGGCTGGACGTGCCCATCGTTCCGCGCGGCGCAGGCACGGGCTTGTCCGGCGGCGCAATGCCGATACGCCATGGCATCGTGGTGTCGCTTGCGCGTTTTCGCAAGATCATGGAAGTCGACCCGTATGCGCGCACCGCGACCGTTCAGCCGGGCGTGCGCAATCTCGCCATTTCCGAAGCCGCTGCGCCCTACGGGCTGTATTACGCACCCGATCCTTCGTCGCAGATTGCATGCACGATCGGCGGCAATGTCAGCGAAAACTCCGGCGGCGTGCATTGCCTCAAATACGGCCTGACGTGTCACAACGTGATGCGGGTGCGGGCTGTATCGATGGACGGCGATATTCTCGAATTCGGTTCACTCGGGCTCGACGCGCCCGGGCTCGACCTGCTTGCGGTGCTGATTGGCAGCGAAGGCATGTTCGCGATCGTCACCGAAATCACCGTCAAGCTGATCCCGAAGCCGCAAACGGCGCAAGTCATCATGGCGAGTTTCGACGACGTGGTGAAAGGCGGCAATGCGGTCGCGGCGATCATCGCGGCAGGGATCATTCCGGCCGGTCTCGAAATGATGGACAAACCCGCAACCCGCGCGGTTGAAGAGTTCGTCAAGGCAGGCTACGACCTCGAAGCCAAGGCCATCCTGCTGTGCGAATCCGATGGCACGCAAGACGAAGTGTCCGAGGAAATCGTGCGCATGACGGCAGTGCTGCGCGAGTTTGGCGCGAACCGCATCCAGATTTCGCGGTCGGAGGCCGAACGGCTGAAATTCTGGTCGGGACGCAAGAACGCGTTTCCGGCGGCCGGGCGGATCTCGCCGGATTATTACTGCATGGACGGCACCGTGCCGCGCCGCCAGATCGGGCCGTTGCTCGCGCGTATCGAAGAAATGGAAGTCAAATACGCGCTGCGATGCATGAACGTGTTCCACGCCGGCGACGGCAACATGCATCCGCTTATTCTCTTCAACGGCAACGATCTCGACGAATGGCATCGCGCCGAAGCGTTCGGTTCGGACATTCTCGAAGCGTGCGTGGAACTCGGTGGAACGGTGACGGGCGAGCATGGCGTGGGTATCGAAAAGATCAATTCCATGTGCGTGCAGTTCTCGCCTGAAGAGCGCGACACGTTCCATGCAATCAAGCGCGCCTTCGATCCCCCCGGCCTGCTCAACCCGGACAAAGGCATTCCCTCGCGCGCGCGCTGCGCCGAGTACGGAAAAATGCACATTCGCGGCGGTTTGTTGCCGCATCCGGAAATCCCGCGCTTTTAGGCCACGTGTTTATGCGCCGCATCTAAAACGCGCGATTGACCCCGGCTGCGGTTCAATGCGGGAAACATATCCACGTTTATACGAGTGGCCTTACCAACACGCGCCGATACACTGATCTTGAGCACCAAAACAAGCAATGAAACGCAGGACACCATGAACGAGGAAGACATTGTCGCGAGCTGGTCCGAGCGCGTGCGCGCCGCGACGGCGAGCAACACGCCTTTGCGCATTCGCGGCGGCGGCACGAAGGACTGGTACGGGCAGACGCTGCAAGGTGAAGTCATCGAAACGCGCGCGCACAGCGGCATTATCGAGCATGACCCGGCCGAACTCGTGATCACCGCGAAGGCGGGCACGCCGCTGCGCGAAATCGAAGCGCGACTGGACGAGTGCAACCAGATGCTGCCGTTCGAGCCGCCGCATTTCGGCCACGATGCAACCATCGGCGGCTGTATTGCTGCGGGACTCGCCGGCCCGCGGCGCGCCGCGGCCGGCGCGCCGCGTGATTTCGTGCTCGGCGCGGTGGTGATGAACGGCCAGGGCCACGTGCTGCATTTCGGCGGCCAGGTGGTGAAAAACGTTGCGGGCTACGATGTCTCGCGCCTGCTTGCAGGATCGCTTGGAACGCTGGGAATGATCCTCGAGGTATCGGTGAAAGTGCTGCCGAAACCTGTCGCCGAGATCACGCTCAAGTTCGAAATGAACGATACCGACGCCGTGCGCAAGCTCAACGAATGGGGTGGCCATCCATTGCCGATCACCGGCAGCGCGTGGCGCGATCATACGCTGGCGTTGCGCCTCGGCGGCGCGGAGGCGGCGGTGAAATCGGCCCGTACGGCGCTGGGCGGCGAAGTGGTCGATGCCGTGGAAGCCGATCGGTTCTGGTGCGGCCTGCGCGAACAGTCCGATCCTTTTTTCGCGGTGCTGCCGCCGACATCGGCTTTATGGCGCTTGTCGTTGCCCTCGATTGCCGAACCCATGCATCTTCCCGGGCCGCATCTGATGGAATGGGGCGGCGCGCAACGCTGGTGGATCACGGACGCCGACGCGCAGACCGTGCGCATCAGCGCAAAGCAGGCGGGCGGCCACGCGACCATTTTCCGTTCGGGTTCGTCGTACGACCGCAATGCGGGCGTCTTCACGCCCCTGCCCGCGCCCATGATGAAAATCCACCGTGGCCTGAAGGCCGCATTCGATCCCGCGCGCATCTTCAATCGCGGCCGTCTCTACCCCGACTTTTAAGCTGACCGACCTACGCAATGCAAACCAACCTCGCCGATTTCATGCGCAATACGGCCGACGGCGACGAAGCCGAGGCCATCCTGCGCAAGTGCGTGCATTGCGGATTCTGCACGGCGACGTGCCCGACCTACCAGATTCTCGGCGATGAACTCGATGGCCCGCGCGGCCGCATCTATCTGATGAAGCAGATGATGGAAGGCGCGCCGGTCACACGCAGCACGCAGCTTCACCTGGACCGTTGTCTCACTTGCCGCAATTGCGAAACGACGTGCCCGTCGGGTGTTCAGTATGGACGGCTGGTGGAGATCGGCAGGAAGATCGTGGAGGAGAAAGTCCAGCGGCCGTTCGGCCAGCGGGTGCAGCGCAAGTTGCTCGCAAATTTCCTGCCGAACAGCAAGCTTTTCACGCCTGCAATGAGGCTCGGCCAGCAATTCCGGCCGCTCTTGCCGAAGACCTTGCGCACGAAGATTCCTGTCGCGCAGCGCCCGCTCGCCATGCCGACCAACATCCACGAACGCAAAATGCTGATGCTTGCCGGTTGCGTACAGCCGGCCATGATGCCGAACGTGAACACCGCCACGGCGCGCGTTTTCGATGCCCTCGGCATTCAGATCCTGATTGCGCCCGACGCAGGATGTTGCGGCGCGATTCGCCTGCATCTGGGCTACAACGACGACGCCCTCGACGATGTCCGCAAGAACATCGACGCATGGTGGCCGTACGTTGAAAGCGGCGTCGAGGCGATCGTGATGAACGCTTCCGGTTGCGGCGCGACGGTCAAGGAGTATGCGCATTTGCTGCGCAACGATCCGGCGTACGCCGAGAAGGCTGCGCGCATCGTGGACATGACGCGCGATCTCGCAGAAGTGCTGCCGCAATACGAGGAAGAACTGAGCGCCATGGTCAGGCGGCGCGCCGTCCATACTGTCGCGTTTCACCCGCCGTGCACCTTGCAGCATGGACAGCAGATCCGCGGCCGCGTGGAGAATCTGCTCACGGCGCTCGGTATGGAAGTCCACCTTCCCGCCGATAACCACTTGTGCTGCGGCTCGGCCGGAACGTATTCGGTGCTGCAGCCGAAACTTTCCTACGCGTTGCGCGACCAGAAAATCGACAAGCTCGAGAAACTCGAACCGCAGATGATCCTGTCCGCGAACGTGGGGTGTATCGCGCATTTGCAAAGCGGCACGTCGACGCCCGTTGTCCACTGGATTCAGCTCGTGGAGCATCTGCTGTATGGCTAACGCTGACCGGCGCGGGCTGCATAGCCGCGCCGCGTCCGTATAATCGGGTCTCTGCTTCCTTGCGGCATCCGAGTCCATGGCCTCCTCTCATATAGCTCGTCATCTCGACGAAGTCCGTCAGCACATCGCGAAAGCGGCGGCCGAGGCGTCCCGCGATCCGTCTTCGGTCGCGTTGCTGGCGGTATCGAAGACATTTCCTGCCAGTGATGTCCGCGCCGCGTTCGACGCCGGGCAACGTGCTTTCGGCGAAAACTACGTTCAGGAATCGGTCGCGAAAATCACCGATCTCGCCAGTCTGCGCAGCGAGATCCAGTGGCATTTCATCGGACCGTTGCAGTCGAACAAGACGAAGCTTGTCGCCGAGAATTTCGACTGGGTGCATTCGGTGGATCGGTTGAAGATCGCCGAACGTTTGTCGGCACAGCGCCCGGAAGGCATGCCAGCGCTAAACGTCTGCCTGCAAGTGAATGTCAGCGGTGAAGAATCCAAAAGCGGCGTGGCGCCTGAAGAAGCGCTGACGGTTGCGCATGCCATTGCGGCGCTGCCGAACCTGACGTTGCGCGGCCTGATGTCGATTCCCGAACCGGCAGCTTCGCTCGATCAACAACGCGCGCCGCACAAGCGTTTGCGCGAACTCATGGACACCCTGCGCGCGGACGGCCTGCAACTCGATACGCTTTCCATGGGTATGTCGGCGGATATCGAGGCCGCGATTCTGGAAGGTGCGACGATGGTTCGCATCGGCACCGCGATCTTCGGCGCACGTGATTACTCCAACTAATCCTGATCTGAACTCACTATGAAAATTGCGTTTATTGGTGGCGGCAACATGGCGTCGGCGCTTATTGGCGGTTTGATCAAGCGCGGCGTTGCGGCAGCGGATCTCTACGTGGTCGACCCGGGCGAAGAAGCGCGTGCTCGCGTGCAGAAGGAGTTTGGCGCTGCGACGGGTGCGTCGATCGATTCAAAACTGGGCGACTACGACGCCATCCTGCTCGCCGTCAAACCGCAAGTCTTGAAGGACGTAGCGGGCGCGCTGCAGCCGGTGTTGTCGAAGCAACTGGTGATCAGCATTGCCGCCGGCATTCGCGCCGCCGATCTGTCGCGCTGGTTGGGCGGCTACACGCAAATCGTGCGTACGATGCCGAACACGCCGGCGCTGATCGGCATGGGCGTGACGGGTCTGGCCGCGCTGCCGGGCGTGGACGACGCAGCGAGGGCGCTGGCATCGAAGGTATTGGAAGCGGTCGGTGAGACAGTATGGTTCGACGACGAAGCGAAGATCGACGCCGTCACCGCCATCTCGGGCAGCGGCCCGGCGTACGTGTTTTATTTCATTGAAGCCATGCAGGAAGCCGCACGCCAGCTCGGCATGGACGAAGAACAAGGCCGCGCGCTTGCGGTCGCTACATTCACCGGCGCGGCGCAACTGGCGGCGCAGTCGGGCGAACCGGCGAGCGTGTTGCGTGAACGCGTGACATCGAAGGGCGGAACGACCGCTGCAGCGCTGGCTTCCTTCGATGCCCAGGGCGTAAAGGACGCCATCGTCCGTGGCGCTTTGGCCGCCGACGCGCGGGCGAAGGAAATGGGCGCGGAATTGGGCAAGGCTTGACATGTTGGCGGGCGGGCGCGGGAATCGCACCTCGACGTTCCATACATAAACCCGCGACGGCAAGCTGCCAGGAAACTTAACTCTCGTGCCGGCTCAATAGCTTGCGCAAGAGGGCAGCCAGCTGCTGACGTTCCTCGGTATCCAAAGGATTCAGCAGTTCTGCCTCTGCGCCCAGATGATGCTCGGTGGCGTCGTCCGCCACCTCCACTCCCTTGTTGGTAAGCCGCACTATCACACCGCGCCGGTCTGCAGGATCCGGATGGCGTGTCACCAAACCGGCCTTTTCCAGCCGGTCTATCCGGTTGGTCAACCCACCCGACGAAATCAGCACCATGCTCTGCAATTGATAAGGCGGCAGTTCAAAAGGCGCGCCCATCCGGCGCAAGGCGGCGATCACATCGAACTCTCCGACGCTTAGCTGATAACGCGCGAGATCAAGCAACACACGCCGGGTGATGAAATATTCCAGCCGCACGATGCGGCCAATGACTTCAGTGCTGGACGGATCCAGATCGGGGCGGACTTGCCGCCAGCGGGCGACGATCTGATCGACGCCATCGGTTCGGTCTGGCATGAAAGAGTCTCTATTCCAATGAGCTAGGGGCGCTATTTAACCAGATTGGCAGGACTGCATAACGTTTGGCCGCAAGTTTCTTCGCGAAATATATCTTGATACAAAGATACTTGATGAAAAGCAAAGAGAAGGAAAAGTGTGCGGCGCACAATATCTGCACCAAAGGCGATCAGCGCGCAGTCCTAAACGAACATCGCGCGGCCAGAGGCGGCGGTCGTTCACACATGGCTGCCGAGTGAAGGTGTAGATACGGAGTGTCAAGATGCAAACAGCAATTCGCGGCGCAATGCTTACATTTAAAGACGACCCGTTCCGGCGGGACATGCAGGATTGCATGGTCTACGATTCCGATGCGATTGTCGTCATGGAAAATGGTTTGATCAGCGCGGTTGGGCCGGCCAAGGATTTGATCGGCACACTCGCCGCTGATACTCGCATTCGCAGGTATGAAAAGAGCCTGATTGTTCCCGGGTTTATTGACAGTCATGTGCATTATCCGCAAACGCAGATAATTGGCGCTTATGGCGAGCAACTGCTGGACTGGCTGAACAACTATACGTTCATTGCCGAACAGCAATTCGCTCAAAAAGAACACGCCACAGAAGTAGCCGAAGTATTTTTACGCGAGCAACTACGCAATGGCGTGACGAGTTCCACCGTCTACTGCACGGTTTATCCGCAATCGGTCGACGCGTTCTTTGAAGTAGCCAGCAAGTTCAACATGCGTGTACAGGCCGGCAAGATCTGTATGGATCGCAATGCGCCGAGCGCTTTACTTGATTCGCCACAACGCGCATATGACGAATCCGCCGCGCTGGCGAAAAAGTGGCACGGCACCGGGCGCAACGAATATGTCATTACGCCTCGCTTTGCACCAACGTCCACGCCCGAGCAATTTGAAATGCTGTCGCAACTCGCGTCCGATCTGCCCACGGCGTTGATTCAGTCACATGTATCGGAAAACATCAATGAAGTGGCCTGGGTCAAATCGCTTTATCCGGAATGCGCCAGTTATACCGACGTCTATCACAAATACGGTCTTCTTCGCGAACGGGCTATCTATGGTCACGGCATTCATCTCAGTGACGAAGAACTCGATCTATTCTCGGCAACCGGTGCCGCCATTGCCCATTGCCCTACGTCCAATTTCTTTCTCGGATCCGGCTATTTCGATTTGAAGAATGCGAGGACCCGTAAAAATCCAGTGCACGTGGGAATTGCGACCGATCTGGGCGCCGGCACAAGCTTCTCCATTTTGCAGACATTGAATGAAGCGTATAAGGCAGCGCAATTGAACTGCGCTGCGCTTTCTTCGGGTCATGCGTTTTATCAGGCAAGTCGTGGCACAGCTACCGCATTGGGTCTTGCAGACAAGATCGGCACGATCGCGCCGGGCTTCGAGGCTGATCTGGCTGTGATCGACCTGCACTCGACTCCGATCATCGACTATCGGATGCGCTATTGCGAAAGCTTTGAAGAGTCGTTGTTCATTCAGATGACGCTCGCCGATGACCGTGCCATTGCCGCGACCTACGTCGCCGGGCATCCCATCTACGAACGCCCATAAACGCCTTTCCGTTCCGCTGCGTCGTGCAGCGGCAGTCACTTTTCTGGAATCAAAATCATGAGTGCTCGCGACAATGATCTGAGCACCGTAACACCCACGCCGGTTGCGGCGCAGGGCGGCGGTTACGCATGGCTGGTATGGACACTGGCCACCCTTTTCGTAGTCTGGTTGTTCAACGTTCAAACCGGCTACGCCATTCTCAATGCTCACGTTCAGGCCGATATTGGCCTGCGGCTCGATCAGGTGGGTTTGATCGCCGCCGTCTATACATGGGTTTTTGCAATTGCCCAGTTATTCTCCGGGGCGCTGCTGGACCGCCTCGGATCCCGAAAGATATTGCTGCCGGCAATCCTGCTGGTCGGCCTCGGCGTCTTCCTGTTTGCCACGGCCCACAGCTTCGAAATGCTGTTGCTCTCGCAAGTCGTGCTGGCACTGGGTTCATGCGCCGGATTTGTCGGCGCAGGTTATGTGGGCGGCGTGTGGTTTGGCATGGCCAAGTTCGGCGTGATGTTTGGCCTGGTGCAACTGGTGGCCGCATTGTCTTCCGCCTTCGGCGCCGCTGGATTCAACTCCGCTTTGTCCGTGATGACCTGGCGCGAGTTGATGTTCGGCTTCGGTGGCTTCGGCGTGCTCCTGTTGCTGGCATCGTTGATCTTCATGCGCAATCCCGTCGCTCCGGATACCCGCGGTTTGACCGCTGGCCGTTTCCTCTCCGACGTTCTCGGTTCCATGACCGAAGTGCTCAAGAACCGTCAGGTGATTCTCATCTCCGTGGCGGGCGCCATTACCTTCGGTGTGATGCTGGCGCTGGGCGTGGTGTGGATGCCAAAACTGATCATGGCGCACGGCGTCAGCGAATCCGATGCAAACATGGCAAACGCCTGTCTGTGGCTCGGCCTTGCCGCGGGCAGCCCGTTGATCAACAAGTGGTCAGATGCAATCAGGGCGCGCAAGAGCCCCGTGATCATTACCACCCTGGTTCAGCTCGCCGCCCTGCTCGCACTGATCTACTTGCCGATGACCGGAATTCTCGCAATGGGCTTGTGCTTCGTTGTCGGTTTTGCGAATGCGGGCCACATGCTTGCATTCACCATAGCCGGCGATAACGTACCGCCGCGGTTGATTGGTACATCTGCATCGGTGGTCAACGGCGCCATGTTTATCGTGGGCGGCGTCTTGATGAACTTGCCGGGCAGATTCCTTGAAGGAACAGCCGGCGATCTCCCTGCATTCCAGGATGCCATGCTGAGTATGCCGGCGTTGCTTGTCGTGTCTTTTGTGGTGTCACTCATCGCCAGGGAATCTCATCCGGCGCGTCAGCGTTAAGCCGTCACAGCCGCGTCAGCATTGTGCTGGCGCACCCAGGCATGGCGGCCGCATAGTGATCGGTTCGCCATGCTCTCATCCTGTCGGGAGCATGCTCATGCAGACCCGTGTTCTAACTGCTTGCCAGCCCTGGTTCAACTGGGCGCTAAGTGTCTTTTTCGTCATTCTCGTCTTCGGTTTCCAGACGGGTTATGCCATCACCAACGGAGATATCGCTTCCAGTCTCGGTCTTGACATGGCGGATATCGGTCTGGTCGGCTTCGCCTATACCTGGTGTTTTGCAGTAAGCCAGTTGGTTTCTGGTGCATTGCTCGATCGCGTGGGCGCGCGGCGCTTGCTGCCGCTCGCCTGCGCGTTGCTTTCCTTGGGCGCAACTCTCGTTGCCAGCGCGAACAGTCTGACAACGCTGTTGCTGGCGCAGTTGCCGCTCGGTCTGGGCGCATCGTTCGCGTTCATCGGGGCGGGATTCGTGGGCGGCGTGTGGTTTGCACCGGAACGGTATGGCGTGATGTTCGCCTGGGTGCAATTCGTTGCGTCTATCGCCGCCTTTTTATCGCAGGTCACATTGACGCAATCGCTGGTCACATGGTCGTGGCATACCGTGATCTATTCATTGGCAGCCGCCGCCGTCGGCCTCACCTTGCTGATGTTGTTGATGCGCGATCCGCCCGGCTGGAACAGCAATCACGGATGGCCGCACGCGCCGCGGCTCTTCTTGCGGCAAATGGTCATCGATCTGATTGGCGTGGCGCGTGTTCCAGGCATGCTGAGCAATCTATTTATTGGCGCCGTGAGTTTTGGCAGCATGTTGGCTCTTGGCGTCGTCTGGGCACCCCGGCTGGTCGAGGCCTATGGCATAGCACAGCAACCTGCGCGCATTGCCGCTGCCTGTTGCTGGCTCGGAATGGCGTTTGGAGCGCCATTGTTTGCCCGCTGCGCCGGTCGCAATCCTAAAAAGCCGCTGCTCATTGGCGTGCTGCTTCAGCTGGCCATATTGGTCTTGTTACTGGAAGGCGGCGACATTGGCGTGGTGCCATTGGCCATGTTGCTGTTTATTTTCGGCCTGGCGGCTGGCGCCTCGATGCTCTGTTTCAGCATCGCGTGCATGCTGGCCGGTCCGGACAAGGCAGGCGTTGCGTCGGCATTGGTCAACGGCAGCCAGTTCGTGATGGGCGGATTGATGATGATGATGCCGGCCCGCTGGATGGGAAACGGCGTCTTGGTGGCGCTGACCGGACTGCCGCTGTTGTTGCTCCTGGCTTTGCCCGTTTTCATCTGGTTGCCAGCCCGGCCACACCGCTCATAGAAACAAATAGCGACCCATGAACAACGCGGCCACCACCACAATAGGCACGTTCAAATTACGGTGCTGGCCGCTGAACAACTTCAGGAGAACGTACGCGATGGTGCCAAAGGCTATGCCATCGGAAATTGAAAAGGTGAACGCCATGACGGTCACGCACACCACGGCGGGTGCCGATTCCGTGAGATCTTGCCAATCGAGATCGGCCAGACTTTTCAGCATCAATATCGCCACAAACAGCAAAGCGGGCGCAGTCGCATGTGGCGGGATCATCGCCGCCAACGGCGCAAAAAACAGGCTGCCCAAAAACAAAAGCGCGATGACCACGGCCGTGAGTCCAGTACGTCCGCCAGCGGCTATGCCCGTGGTGCTTTCTATATAGGACGTGGTGCTGGACGTGCCCAGCAGTGCGCCGGCGCTGATCGCCAGCGAGTCGGCCAGCAGCGCGCGCTTCAGACGAGGCAATTTACCGCTGGCGTTCAGAAAGCCGCCTCGGCTTGCAATGGCGATAAGCGTGCCCGACGTTTCGAACAAGCTCATCAGGAAGAAGGACAACACTACGCCGAGCACGGCCCCATCGAGCGCGCCCTTGACGTCGGCATGCATGAACGTGGGTGCAAGGGACGGCGGACTCGACGCAATCCCGCCATACGGCGTGATGCCCAATGCAATCGATACACCGGTGATGGCCAATATGCCGATGAGAATCGCGCCCGGCACACCGCGCTTATCCAGCACCACCATCAAAAGAAAGCCAGCCATGGCGAGCAATGCTTGCGGCGATTTGATATTGCCGATGGAAACCAGCGTATCCGCATTCGCCGTAACGATTCCCGCCTCATGTAGCGCGACCAACGCCACGAACAAACCCACGCCTGCGGAGATGGACAGCTTGAGACCGGCGGGAATGGCGTTCACAAACCATTCGCGCACTTTGAACAGACTAAACAAGACGAATAGCACGCCGGACAAAAACACCGCGCCCAGCGCCACTTCCCAAGATAACCCCATGCCCTTCACCAGACCAAACGTGAAGAAGGCGTTGATGCCCATTCCCGGCGCCTGTCCGATCGGGTAATTTGCGAGCAATCCCATGAGCAGACTGCCAATAGCCGCCGCAAGACAAGTGGCGACAAACGCCGCACCGTGATCCATGCCCGCAGCCTTCAGGATGTTCGGATTCACGAACAGGATCGCGGACATGGTCAAGAACGTGGTGAACCCGGCGAGGCACTCAGTGCGCACAGTAGTTCGATTTGCGGTGAGTGCGAAATATTTATCAAGCATGAGATTCCGATGTGACCACCGTCGCTGCCTTGGCGTCTTGCCGGCGCGGGGCGGCCGAATTGTATCGGACGGGTTTGCATGGCTCAAACCGCATGCTTGATCCTGCTCAAACTGTTGAAAAGTATGCTGGAAAGGTTGAGCGTCACAAATTGGTGACGCTCAACCGCATTGCCTCTCGCCTGGAACACACGAAAAAAAAGCCACCGCGAGTCAGTCTCGCGATGGCATTTTTCGTGTTGCCTCACCGACGATCCCCCCGCGTTTAGCGGAAGTTCGCCAGTTCCGTTTTATGCATGCAGCGCAATTTGCACGCCCTGCTGCACCAGCAGTTCAACATGAGCGCCCGAATGCTCGTACACGTTGTAGGTGACGCCGCCAACCTGTGCTGCGCCTTCCTGGGCCCAGTGCCCATCCGTCACGCCCGCCACGTGCGAATTCGACAGGTCGACTGAATCGCCATTCGAACCGCTCACGAGCATCTGATGCTTCCCGTCCTTCTGGAACAGGTCCGGCTCGGCCAGATTCAGGACGTCCGTCAGTGACAGTTTGACCGTGTTGTGCGCGCCGCCCAGATCAATTGATTCGATACCCGACACTTTCGCTGCTGCCGTCTTGCCGGTGAGCGACGTGAGATCCAGAACGTGATGATCGCCACTCAGATGCAGCGTGCTGACGCCGCTCGCGCCGCCTTGAATGTGCGCCGAGGCATCCTTGAAATAGGACGCCGGATCGCCGCCGATGTCCACCGTGTGATTGTTGCTCGAGCTCTGAAGAACCGCGTGGTCACTAGCCGCCGAACTCGCGGTCGCTTGAACGTCAGCCGATGCGGCTTGTGCGGCCGCCGTAGACGCATCGCTGTGGGTTGCGGCTACGCTTTGGACTGTGCTGGCGCTGAAGTTGTCGGTGAAGGTCCAGCCAAGGTCCGCGTTGGAGACCGTCCCGACCCTGCCCGAAGCGCCGAACGCCTGTACATCGATGTGATAGGTACCGTCGACGAGCGGGAAATTGCCGGGAAGAAGCGAGTCCTTGGCGATAACAGCGGTAAACGTATTGCCTTCAATCGTCATCTTTCCCATGCTGCTGTTATCCCATACGCGGCCCGTTCCCTGATTGCCGCCAGTCAGGTAAACCGCGATACCCGTCGACGCAAGGCTCGGGTCTGCAATCCATCCCGTCACCGTCACCGTGCCGCTCGCCGTGCCGCCGTTCGCAACATCAACGCCATTGCTGGTTACGCCGGTCACCATGATCTGGGTGGTGCTGAACGCATAGGGGCTCGATCCGTCACTCGTGCCGGCGGCATTCGTGCTGGTCGCGTGAATGCTGTGCGCGCCATCGAGCAACGCTGCGCCAGGCTGGAATTGCCACTTGCCGTCAGCACCGACCACGGTTGTGCCAAGCAGCGTGGTGTTGTCATAAACATTGATCGTGTCGCCAGCGTGGCCCGTGCCCTTGACCGTCGGATGCGTGTCGGTCGCAATACCAGCTTGCGGGATGTATCCCGCATGAGGGCCGGTCGCGTCAACAATGGTGGTGATTTCGGGGGCGGCCGGAGCGGCCGTTGAGAACGAGTCGGTGAACGTCCAGCCCAGATTAGGGTTGGAAATTGTCGAGACCTGTCCCGACGTGCCGTTAGCCCTGACTTCGATATGGTAAGTACCGGCGCTCAACGGAAAATCCGTCGCAAACGCCGACGTCTGAGCCACGGTGGCCGTGAACGTGTTGCCGCTCACGGTCATGCTTCCCTGCGCCAGGTTGTCCCATAAGGTCAGCGTTCCGTGGTTGCCACCGACGATATAAAGCCCCATTCCATTCGACGCAAGACTCGGGTCTGCCAGCCATCCGGTGATCGTTACCGTACCGGTTGCGGTGCCGCCCTGCGCAACATCAACGCCATTGCTGGTTGCGCCGGTCACCATGATCTGCGTGGTGCTGAACGCATAGGGGCTCGATCCTTCACTCGTGCCGGCGGTATTGGTGCTGGTCGCGTGAATGTTGTGCGCGCCATCGGGCAGCGCTGCGCCAGGTTGGAATTGCCACTTGCCGTCAGCACCGACCACGGTTGTGCCAAGCAGCGTGGTGTTGTCATAAACATTGATCGTGTCGCCAGCGTGGCCCGTGCCCTTGACCGTCGGATGCGTGTCGGTCGCAATGCCGGTTGGCGGAATGTATCCCGCGTTAGGACCGTACGCGTCAACAATGGTGGTGATCTGAGGCACTTCGACTGGTGCGGCAACGGTGAAATTGGCTGTCAGCGGTGCGCTCGTCGTTCCGTCAGCGGTGGAATACGTCAGCGAGAGGTTGTGCACGCCATTGTCGAGACCCGACAGAGTCCAGGTCGTCACGCCTCGAACAGCCGTCATGGTGCCGACCAGCGTACCGTTGTCATACAGCGTATAGATAGCATCAACGATAGAAGTGAATACCAGGTTGGGATTCGAGTAGGACGTTGTGCCGCCGATGGCAAAGTTTTCGATGCCGTCAGGCGTGAGCTCCGACAAGCCGAGGAACACTGGTGCCGGTAGCAACGCCACGTTGGTGACGACTAGCCTAATGGGATCGTCGATTGCACCGACAAGAGCTTGATTGTTGTATGTAGTTTGCGACATATTTTTATAACCTCTGTGCTGGGAGTTGCATGCGGATGCGCTAAAGCGGAGCCGCGCTCATTTAACAAAATCGAATTTCGTTTCAATGCGAAATTTCGATTCATAAAACGAAACAATTCTCCGGCACCATGTCGCACCAAAAAATCGGAGCAATCCTAAATACTTTGGGGCGCAAGAAGCCGCCGAAAGTCCAGCGGAAACGTAAATCCGGCTTTATCGAAGAAACGCGTAATGCGCCGCGATGCCCGCGAACAGCACGCCACCCAGCCAGTTGTTATGTTTGAACGCAGCGAAGCACGGCATGCGTTCGCGGTTCTTGATTAGCGTGTAGTGATAGATCGCGCAGGCGACAGCCGCCGCCCAGCCGATCCAATAAAGCCAGCCGAAGTCCAGCGTCACGCCGATCCACACGTAGATCCCGAGCGTCACCGCGTAGCACAGCATGATCGCAAGGACATCGAAGCGGCCGAACGTCAGCGCCGAAGTACGGATGCCGATCTTGATGTCATCGTCGCGATCGACCATGGCGTATTCCGTATCGTAGGCGACCGACCAGAACACATTCGCCGCCAGCATGATCCAGGCGAGCGGCGGGACGTGATCCTGCACGGCGGCGAAGGCCATTGGAATGCCGAACCCAAAAGCAATGCCGAGATACGCTTGAGGAATCGCGAAAAAGCGTTTCGTGAACGGATAACTTCCAGCGACGAAAAGCGCGAAAACCGACAGTTCTTTGGTAAGCGTGTTGAGCGGCAAGATCAGCAAGAACGCAATCGCCGATAAAACCACCGCCAGCGCCACCGCCTCCCACGCGGCAATTTTCCCGGACGTGATCGGCCGGTTTTCGGTGCGCTTCACGTGTTTGTCGAAGTCTCGATCGGCGTAATCGTTGATCGCACAACCGGCCGAGCGCATCAGCAACGTGCCGAGCACGAAGATCAGCAAAAGCATGGGCGACGGGCGTCCGCTCGATGCAATCCACAGCGCGTTGAGCGTCGGCCACAACAACAGCAAGCTGCCGATGGGCTTGTCCATGCGGACGAGACGGAGGTAAAGCGGAAGGCGAGCGAGCATGGCGGTTGGGCTGCGGCGGATAGCGGTGCGGGTATTTTAAGGCAGTACGCGCGGCGGTCTGCAATCGGACCGCCGATAGCAAAAAGCCCCGCGCTCTGACCAGCACGGGGCTTCTTCCAACTCAATTCACGCTTTCAGCGAGCTTCTTACTCGGCAAGCATCGCGCGCAACATCCACGCTGTCTTTTCATGGATCTGCATGCGCTGCGTCAACAGATCGGCCGTCGGTTCGTCGTTGGCGTTATCGGTCAGCGGGAAGATCGCGCGCGCCGTGCGCACCACGGCTTCCTGCCCTTCCACCAGTTGACGAATCATCTCTTCGGCGGCCGGAATGCCATCGGCTTCCGGAATGGACGAAAGCTTCGCGAACTCACGATAGCTGCCCGGCGCGTACACGCCCAGCGCGCGGATACGTTCGGCGATTGCATCGACCGCCAGCGCCAGTTCCGTGTATTGACCTTCGAACATCAGGTGGAGCGTGTTGAACATCGGCCCCGTGACGTTCCAGTGAAAATTGTGCGTCTTCAGATACAGCGTGTAGGTATCGGCTAGCAGATGCGACAAGCCATCGGCGATCTTCTTGCGGTCTTTGTCGCTGATACCGATGTTCACAGCCGGTGATGCGATTTTCTTCGCCATAGTGACTCCGTGAGAGTGATACGAACAATGCAGGCGAATGACTGATCCAGATCGTGGACCGGGTTCCGCCGGGCGTTCGTGAGTTTATCTTAGAAACGCAGCCGGACCCGCCGTGCAGCGCGGGTCCGAAGGGTTATCGGGCGCGTCAATACGACGCGTACCAAAGCGTTCACACGGGTCCGTCAGACCAGCCCGGCACCATGCAATCCTTCGATAACCACCGCCGCGTAACTCGCCGCGACGATGCCAAAACCGATCGCGAGCCGCACGCCGCGCGACGCGTTCAGGCTTTTGGCCTCAATGCCGCTTACCGCCCGTTCGATATTCATGATCGCTTGTGTCATCGTCGTTTCTCCTTGAGTCCTGCGTTTTCAATCGATGGGACGCTTCTGCTCAAGCGTCCCGGCCTGCTTATTTCACTGCCGCTTCAAGATCCGCGTCGGCGGTCTCGACCACTTGGCCCAATGCCGCCAGCGCTGCGACTACGCCCGCCGCGTATGCCGGATCGGCGCGCCGGAAGTGCTCTATTTGCACCTTGACGATCTCGTTCGGCACGCCATGAATATGCCGCGCGATGTTGCCGAAGAAGCGCTGCTTTTGCGCGTCGTCGAAAAGACGGAACAGGTCGCCCGGCTGGCTGTAGTAATCCGTGTCTTCACGATGGTCGTAACGCTCGACCGCACCCGCCGCCAACGCCGGCTCGTTGACGCTCGCGTCCTGCGCAAAGTCGCCAAACCGGTTCGGCTCGTAATTCACGCGGCCGCCGCTGTTGCCATCGACACGCATTGCGCCATCGCGATGAAACGAGTTCTGCACGGCGGCCTTCGGCGCATTCACCGGAATCTGATGGTGATTGATGCCAAGCCGATACCGATGCGCATCGCCATACGAGAACAAGCGTCCTTGCAACAAGCGATCCGGCGAGAAGCCGATACCCGGCACCACGTTCGCCGGCGTGAAGGCCGATTGCTCGACATCGGCGAAATAGTTGCCTGCGTTGCGGTTCAACTCGAGCGTGCCTACGTCGATCAACGGGAAATCCTTGTGCGGCCACACTTTGGTGATATCGAACGGATTCATGCGATACGTCGCTGCTTCCGCTTCCGTCATCACCTGGATACGGAAATTCCACTTCGGGAAATTGCCCCGATCGATGTTGTCCACCAGATCACGTTGCGCGCTTTCACGATCGCTACCGACTACGGCTGACGCCTCGGCATCGGTGAAATTCTCGAGCGGCTGCTGCGACTTGAAATGGAACTTCACATAAAACCGCTCGTTGTTCGCGTTGATGAACGAATACGTGTGCGACCCGAAACCGTGCATCTGCCTGTAATTCTTCGGAATCCCGCGATCGCTCATCAGGATGGTGACCTGATGCAACGATTCCGGATGCCGCGACCAGAAGTCCCACGCCGCCACGTTGCTGCGCATATTCGTGTACGGATCGCGCTTTTGCGTGTGGATGAAATCAGGAAACTTCAGCGGATCGCGGATGAAAAAAACCGGCGTGTTGTTGCCGACCACGTCCCAGTTGCCTTCTTCCGTGTAGAACTTGATCGAGAAACCGCGGACATCGCGCTCGGCATCGGCCGCACCGCGCTCGCCGGCGACGGTCGAGAAACGCATGAACAGCGGTGTCTGCTTGCCGACTTCCGCGAAAACCTTCGCCTTCGTGAAACGGGAAATGTCGTGCGTGACGGTGAGCGTGCCGAACGCGCCCGATCCCTTGGCATGCACACGGCGCTCGGGAATGACTTCGCGGTCGAAATGCGCGAGCTTTTCGATCAGCCAGAAATCCTGCAACGCGATCGGGCCGCGCGGACCGGCCGTCATGGAATTCTGGTTGTCGCCGACTGGCGCGCCTGCTGCGGTGGTGAGGGTGCGATTGGTCATCGAGTGCTCCGGGAATGTATTCGGGGAATAGCGGTCTTGCGGGAATTGTCAGCAGGTGCCGGCGAAGCTGGCTAGAACATCCACCACGACGCTGCGTGCTTCGCGATAACTCGCGGTAAGTTGCGTGGCCTGGCGGGCGATCATGGTCATGGCTTCCTCCGGTTTTATTGGGTTGGATCAGCGTTGACCCATGGATAGAAGCATAACAAATACTATCTATTTATCTCATTCAATTAATTTAATCTATCCGATAGGTCAAACGAATCCCTTGGCGGATTCAACGATTAAAAAGGGGACAGGTTCCGAAGCCGCCCCAGAAAAGGCGCGGCAGAAAACGCTTAATTGACCGCGGCGGGAAGTTCGAGCCGCGTTACGCCGGGGATATTACAGGCGGCGATTGCATCGCAAATGGCCTCGATGGCGGGCATACGCGTAAAACTCTTGCGCCACGCGAGCACCACGCGGCGATCCGGGATGGGGTCATCGAAGGGAACGTAGCTGAGCAGACCGGCATCCACGCCCGCCGCATGCGGCTTGACTTCCATCACCGACATGCGCGGCAACACGGTAATGCCCACGCCGCTTGCGACCATATGCCGGATGGTTTCCAGCGACGACCCTTCGAACGTCTTCTGAATCCCGTCCGCGTTCTGCGAAAACCGCATCAACTCAGGACATACGCCGAGCACGTGATCGCGGAAACAATGGCCGCTGCCAAGCAACAGCATGGTTTCGAGCTTCAGGTCGTCCGCGTTGATCTTCTCGCGGTTTTCCCATGGATGACCGGCCGGCATGGCGACCACAAACGGTTCGTCGAACAACGGCCGGACCATCAAGCCGGTTTCGGGGAAAGGCAGCGCCATGATGGCGACATCGATTTCACCCTGCTTGAGCAACTCGATCAGCTTGAGCGTGTAGTTTTCCTGCAGCATCAGCGGCATCTGCGGAACACGCTTGATCATCTGCTTGACGAGCGTGGGCAGCAGATACGGCCCGATGGTGTAGATCACGCCCAGCCGCAACGGCCCGACCAGCGGATCCTTACCCTGCTTGGCAATCTCCTTGATGGCGAGCGTTTGTTCCAGGACGCGCTGCGCCTGGGTCACGATCTGTTCGCCGATGGGCGTGACGCTGACTTCGCTGGTGCCGCGCTCGAAAATCTGTACGTTCAGCTCGTCTTCGAGCTTTTTGATTGCCACCGACAACGTCGGCTGACTCACAAAACATGCTTCGGCCGCACGGCCAAAATGCCGCTCGCGCGCCACAGCAACGATGTACTTCAATTCGGTCAGGGTCATTAGGAGCCAATCAGAGTCAATGAATCGATAGGATTTGACTTATACACCCGTCGAGGGGATTCGCCAACCCGCGCAGATTACTTGCGCTTAAAACGCGAAGACGCGTTTCATGCAGTCGCTTAAGACTCGTGGAACCTCGCCGCGTTCACGCTTTTAGATATTGCTCGCGTGCGCCGAGCCAGCGGGCAAGGTGATTCGTGACGGCTTCGGGGAATTGGGCAAGCATCTGGTCTGCCGCTGCACGCGCCGGTTCGATCAGCCAGCCGTCATTCTCCAGGCTGGCGAAGCGCAGCATTGCGGCCCCCGATTGTCGTGCGCCGAGGAATTCGCCCGGACCGCGAATCTCCAGGTCGCGACGGGCGATCTCGAAGCCATCGGTGGTTTCGCGCATGGTCTGCAAACGGGCGCGCGCCGTTTGTGACAAAGGTCCCGCGTACATCAGCACGCATACCGACGCCGCCTTGCCCCGACCGACCCGGCCTCTCAACTGATGAAGCTGCGCGAGCCCAAACCGCTCGGCATGTTCGATCACCATCAGCGATGCATTCGGCACGTCCACACCAACCTCGATCACGGTCGTTGCAACCAGCAACTGGACTTCGGCGCGCGTGAAGGCGTCCATGACGGCGGCTTTTTCGGCGGGCGGCAAACGTCCGTGCACGAGCCCGATGCGCAATTCAGGCAACGCCACGGCCAGCGTCTCGTAGGTTTCGACGGCCGTCTGCAATTGCAGCGTCTCGCTTTCCTCGATCAGCGGACAGACCCAATACACTTGCCGGCCGGTCAACGCGGCCTCGCGGACGCGGGCGATGACCTCGTCGCGGCGGTTATCGGAGACGAGTTTGGTCAGGATCGGCGTGCGGCCCGGCGGCAATTCGTCGATGGTCGATACATCCAGGTCCGCGTAATACGTCATCGCGAGCGTGCGCGGAATCGGCGTTGCCGACATCATCAGCTGATGCGGCTGGAAGTTCTGCACGCCATCGCCGGCGTTGTGCGCCTTGGCGCGCAGGGCGAGCCGCTGGGCGACGCCGAAGCGATGTTGTTCATCGATGATTGCGAAGCCCAGGCGCGCGAATTCCACCGCGTCCTGGATGATCGCGTGCGTGCCGATCACGAGGTGCGCCGCGCCGGACGCCGCCGCTTCCAGCGCCGCGCGCTTTTCCTTTGCTTTCAGGCTGCCGGCGAGCCACGCGACCGTCACGCCCAACGGTTCAAGCCACGCGCGAAGTTTGCGCGCGTGCTGCTCGGCGAGGATTTCGGTCGGCGCCATCAAAGCGGCCTGATATCCGGCATCGATGGCTTGCGCCGCCGCCAGCGCCGCCACGATGGTCTTGCCGCTGCCCACATCGCCTTGAAGCAGACGCTGCATGGGATGCGGCAACATCAGCTCGCCGGCAATCTCCGCGCAAACCCGTTCCTGCGCGCCGGTCAGCTTGAACGGCAGCGTCTTCAGAAACCGCGCGACGAGCGACTCGGGCGCGTCGTGCAAACGCGGCATCACGGGCGCGGCGCGCGTGCGGCGCTCCTCGTGCGCGCGTTTCAACGACAACTGCTGCGCGAGCAATTCCTCGAACTTGATGCGCGTCCATGCCGGATGCGTGCCGTCGATCAACGCGTTTTCATCGGAGTCGGCGTGGGGATGGTGGAGCGTCTTCACGGCATCGAGCAGGCCGGGCACGTTCAGCGGCTGAAGATGCGCGCGCGCGATTTTTTCGGGCAGCAATTCCGGCAGATGAACCCGCGACAACGCGCTGTCGATGGCCTTGCGCAAATACGCCTGTGACACGCCCGCCGTGCTCGGATACACCGGCGTGAGCGCTTGCGGCAGCGGCGTGTCTTCATCGACTGGACGCACTTGCGGATGGACCATTTCCATGCCGAAAAAGCCGCCACGGACATCGCCACGCACGCGCAAACGCACGCCGATCGCCATCTGCTTGACTTGCGAACCGTAGAAATTAAGGAAGCGCAGCGTGAGTTCGTCGCCGGCGTCGTCGTGCATCTTGACGAGCAACTGGCGGCGCGGCCGGTACGCAATCTCGTTGTCGAACACGACGCCTTCGGTCTGCGTGTTGTCGCCCGGAATCAAATGGCCGATGGGCGTAATCGTCGTTTCGTCCTCGTAGCGCATCGGCAGATGCAGCACCAGGTCGATATCCGACTTCAAGCCGAGCTTCGCAAGTTTATCGACGGGTTTGGGCGGCGGCGCGGCGGGTTTGAGCGGCTGGACCTTGTCGGCGATTTCGAGATCGGCAAGCTTTTTCACGCGTCCGCGCTTGGGCTTTTGTATAGGCGCGTCCGGCTCACCCGCAGCTTCAGGAGCAATTCCAGCTTCGGGATCAACCAGCAAACGGCGGTCGGACAAGGGCATCTAATCTCTTCAAAGTACAATACTGGCTTCGTTCGGCGCGGCCAGCCCGGTATTACGCTGCCGCCGCACGCGCTTCAACACGGCGCCGCCTTGCCATGCATTTTTGCAAATACCGCGCGAATCATCGCGCATCGACACGCTTCCCCAATGTTCACGCTTTCCGACTTCGATTTTAATCTGCCGCCCGAGCTGATCGCGCAAACGGCGCTCGCCGAGCGCAGCGCGAGCCGTCTGCTCGACGTGGACAACAGCACGAATCCGCCAGCGTTCACCGATCGCCAGTTCACCGAACTGCCCGGCCTGCTGGAACCCGGCGACCTGCTGGTATTCAACGATACCAAAGTCCTGAAGGCACGGTTCCTCGGCCAAAAGGCCAGCGGTGGGCGCATCGAGGTGCTCGTCGAGCGTCTGACGGGCGCGACGACCGCGCTTGCGCAGATCCGGGCGAGCAAAAGTCCGCAACCGGGCACGAAGATCGTTCTCGCCGATGCGTTCGAAGTCACCGTCGGCGAGCGCGTGGAACCGTTCTACACGCTGCATTTCCCGGCGGATTGTTTGACGCTGATCGAGCAATACGGGCGCTTGCCGTTGCCGCCGTACATCGAACATGATCCCGATGCCTACGACGAAACCCGCTACCAGACGGTCTACGCGGCCAATCCCGGCGCGGTCGCGGCGCCCACGGCGGGCCTTCATTTCGATGCAACGCTGCTCGAAGCGCTCGATGCGCGCGGTATCGAACGCGCGACGTTGACGCTGCATGTCGGCGCGGGCACGTTCCAGCCGGTGCGCGTGGAGAATCTCGCCGAGCACAAGATGCACAGCGAGTGGTACAGGCTGCCGCAGGCGCTCGCGGACAAGATCGCGGCTACGAAGGCACGGGGAAATCGCGTGATTGCAGTTGGAACCACGTCGATGCGCGCCCTCGAAGCCGCCGCCCGCGACGCGGATCAAGCGGGCCTGCCGCTTGCCGAAACCAGCGCCGAGACGGATATTTTCATCACGCCGGGATATCAGTTCCGAGTGGTGGACCGGCTCGTGACGAACTTCCATTTGCCGAAATCGACGCTCATGATGCTCGTCTCCGCGTTCGCCGGCATGGACCCAATTCGTGCCGCGTATGCGCACGCGATTGGAGAGCGGTACCGGTTTTTTAGTTACGGCGACGCGATGCTGCTCACGCGGCAATAAATCACCAATCTGCGCCGGACTTGCCGGTCCGGAGGTGGCGCTTCAGCGCTTACTCCGGCCCCATGCAAGACACCGTCTGGTTGCACAGGAGCACTTTGCATGACCGAAGCAAGCAACACCACAACCCGCCCCGAAAACGGCCTGAAATTCGACCTGATCACCACCGACGGCCAGGCCCGCCGTGGCCGCGTGACGCTGAATCACGGCGTGGTCGAAACGCCGATCTTCATGCCCGTCGGCACATACGGCACGGTGAAAGCCGTCGCGCCGCGCGAGCTCGAGGAAATGCACGCGCAGATCATCCTCGGCAACACGTTTCACCTGTGGCTGCGCCCTGGGCTCGAAACTATCTCGGCGCACGGCGGCTTGCACAGGTTCATGAACTGGAACAAGCCGATCCTCACCGATTCCGGCGGCTTCCAGGTCTTTTCTCTCGGCGATCTGCGCAAGATCACCGAAGATGGCGTCACGTTCGCGTCACCCATTAATGGCGACAAGTTGTTTTTATCGCCGGAAATCTCGATGCAGATCCAGAAAGTGCTGAACTCGGACATCGTGATGCAGTTCGATGAATGCACGCCCTACGCCACCAATGGCGTCCCCACGCCGCACCAGGATGCGGCGGATTCCATGCGCATGTCGATGCGCTGGGCGAAACGTTCCGTCGATGAATTCGCCAAGGGCGGCAACCCGAACGCGCTGTTCGGCATTGTCCAGGGCGGCATGTTCGAGGACTTGCGCGACGAGTCGCTCGCCGGACTCGCGGACATCGGATTCCACGGTTTTGCGATCGGCGGTTTGTCGGTGGGCGAGCCAAAGGAAGACATGATGCGCGTGCTGGAACACATCGGCCCGAAGCTTCCCGTCAATAAACCTCATTACCTGATGGGCGTCGGCACGCCGGAAGACCTGGTCGCGGGCGTGGCCTCCGGCGTGGACATGTTCGACTGCGTGATGCCGACCCGCAATGCGCGCAATGGCTGGCTTTTCACCCGTTTTGGCGACGTGAAGATCCGCAACGCCGCGCACAAGAACTCGCTCAAGCCACTCGATGAAAGCTGCGGCTGCTACACGTGCCGCAATTTCACGCGCGGCTATCTGCACCACTTGCATCGCGTGGGCGAAATTCTCGGCGCGCAATTGAACACGATTCACAACCTGCATTACTACTTGCAATTGATGCAGGAAATCCGCGATTCGATCGAAAACCACATGTTCGATGCGTTCGTGAAAGTGTTTCACGAGAACCGGGCGCGCGGAATCGACTGACCGAATAGCTAACGTTCAGCCGTTCGGTCTCCAATCCGCGCAATAAACATTACAATTGCTTTACGCCGCCCTTTAACAGCTTGATCACAAAGCGCATTCCGCGCTGTTGCGGCGTAGCCCGGTGTTAGAATAGCGGGCTAATTTTCTGATCGTTATAAACGGAGAGACCGACGTGGATTTTATTTCAAGAGCCTTCGGACAAGGCGCCGACGGTGCGCAGTCGAGCATCATGAGTTTCTTGCCTCTGATCTTGATGTTCGCTGTGTTGTACTTCATCATGATTCGCCCGCAAATGAAGCGTCAGAAGGAACATCGCAACATGCTGGCTGCAATGGCGAAAGGTGACGAAGTCGTAACGAACGGCGGTATTGTCGGCAAGGTGACGAAGGTGACGGACGCGTATGTGGGCGTCGAGATTGCAGAAGGCACGGAAATCACCATCCAGAAGGCGTCTGTCACGACCATCCTCCCGAAAGGCACGATCAAGTCGCTGTAAGGCCAATTGTTCTCGCGTCCGGCGCGGCCCGCGCGGTTACGGTTTTGAAACCGGCACCCCGCTCATTGCCGGACGCATCGCTTATCCCCTCCTCGCCAACTCTCCTGTTCGGCCATCCCCATGAATCGCTACCCACTTTGGAAATATGCCGTGATGCTGGTGGCGCTCGTCATCGGCCTCGTCTATACGCTGCCCAATTTTTTCGGCGAAGCGCCGGCGGTGCAGGTATCGAGCGGCAAGGCAACGGTCAAGCTTGATTCGTCAACGCTTGCCAATGTCGAGAGCGCGCTGTCGGCGAGCCAGATCACGCCTGACGAAGTCACGTTCGACAATTCGTCGGCCAATGCAAACATTCGCGTGCGCCTGAAAGACACGGACACGCAATTGCGCGTGAAGGATCTGTTGCAGAAAACGCTCAACAGTGATCCGAGCGATCCGCAATTCGTTGTCGCGTTGAATCTGCAGGCGGCGTCGCCGCGCTGGCTCACCGCGCTGCACGCATTGCCGATGTACCTCGGCCTCGACTTGCGCGGCGGTGTTCACTTTCTTTTGCAAGTGGACATGGCGGGTGCGCTGAACAAGAAACTGGATTCGAACGCCACGGACGCACGCGCCCTCTTGCGCGACAAAAACATCCGCGACGGCGGTGTGAATCGCGTCAATCAGGCGGTCGTGGTCAATTTCTCGGATCAGGCTGCCGCCGATTCCGCGCGCACCGTGCTCTCGACGAGCCTGAACGAGTTGCAATGGGCGACGCGTCAGGGCAACGACGGCTACCAGGTGGTCGGCACGTTCACGCCGGCTGCGCAAAAGACCGTTGAAGACAGCGCGCTCAAGCAGAACATCATCACGCTGCATAACCGCGTGAACGAACTCGGCGTGGCCGAACCGGTGATCCAGCAGCAAGGCTCCGACCGTATCGTGGTCGAGTTGCCGGGCGTGCAGGATACGGCGAAGGCGAAGGACATCATCGGACGCACAGCAACGCTCGAAGCCCGTCTCGCCGATCCGACCAATACGCATCCCGGTCCGAACGACCCGGTTCCTCCGGGCGACGAACTCTTCACGCAAGGCAACACCGGCCCGACGCTCGTGCGCAAGCAAGTGATCTTCTCGGGTGACCGGATCATCGACGCATCGGCGGGATTCGACGAACATCAGCGTCCGTCGGTGAACATTCGCCTGGATGCCGCCGGTGGCCGGTCAGTGAGCAGCGTGTCGCGTGACAACATCGGCAAGCCGATGGCCATGATCCTGTTCGAGAAAGGCAAGGGCGAAGTGCTGACGGTCGCGACCATCCAGTCGGAACTCGGCGACCGCTTCCAGATCACGGGACAACCTTCGCCGCAGGCCGCAACCGATCTCGCGCTGCTCTTGCGCGCCGGTTCGCTCGCGGCGCCCATGGACATCATCGAAGAACGCACGATCGGCCCGAGCCTGGGCGCCGACAACATCAGGAAGGGTTTCGATTCGGTGCAGTACGGTTTCGCCGCAATCGCCATCTTCATGATCGCGTACTACATGCTGTTCGGCCTGATCTCCATGTTGTCGCTGTCGGTGAACCTGTTGCTGCTGGTCGCCATTCTCTCGATGCTGCAGGCCACGCTGACGCTGCCGGGTATTGCGGCTATTGCACTCGCGCTCGGTATGGCAATCGATGCAAACGTGCTGATCAACGAGCGTATTCGCGAGGAACTGCGTAACGGCGCGCCGCCGCAGCTTGCGATCCAGAACGGTTTCTCGCACGCATGGGCGACCATTCTCGACTCGAACGTGACCACGTTGATTGCCGGTCTGGCGCTGCTGGCGTTTGGATCGGGCCCGGTTCGCGGCTTCGCGGTCGTGCACTGTATCGGCATTCTGACGTCGATGTTCTCGGCGGTGTTCTTCTCGCGCGGCCTTGTGAACCTTTGGTACGGCGGCAAGAAGAAGCTGCAATCGCTCGCGATTGGTCAGGTGTGGCGTCCGGAAGGCGCTGATTCCGCGGCAGCAACGGCAGCGTACCTCGCGAACCAGCGCGGTGACGACTCCCCCGTCGATGAAATCGTCCAGCCCGCAGCACGCGCCAAGGCACCGGTCCCTGCCCGTGCACAAAAGCAGGCAGCGCCCGTGGTCCGAAATGGCAAGCCGGTTGTGCGCCGTCGCTCGGGTCCGGGTATCGAACCGAAAAAACCCGGCTCGTCCAACTGAGTCCCGGAGAATAAATCATGGAATTCTTTCGTATTCGCCGCGACTTGCCGTTGATGCAGCGAGCGTTGCTTTTCAACGCAATCTCGCTCATTACGTTTCTTGCCGCTGTGTTCTTCCTGCTGCATCGCGGATTGCATCTTTCGGTGGAATTCACCGGCGGGACCGTGGTGGAAGTGCAATATCCGCAAGCCGTTCCGCTCGAACCGGTACGCGACACCATGAGCAAGCTCGGTTATCCCGACGCTCAGGTGCAGAACTTCGGTACGTCGCGCGACGTGCTGATCCGCTTGCCGCTGAAGCAAGGTTTGACGTCGGCGCAACAAAGCGACCAGGTGATGGGCGCGTTGAAGAACCAGGACGCGCAGGTGCAGTTGCAACGCGTCGAGTTCGTCGGTCCGCAGGTTGGCAAGGAGCTCGTGACCAACGGCCTGCTTGCGCTGGCGTGCGTGGTGATTGGTATCGTGATCTATCTGTCGTTCCGGTTTGAATGGAAATACGCGGTTGCCGGCGTGATTGCCAACTTGCACGACGTGGTGATCATTCTTGGGTTCTTCGCGTTCTTCCAGTGGGAGTTTTCGCTCTCCGTGCTGGCGGCCATTCTCGCGGTGCTGGGTTACTCGGTGAACGAGTCGGTGGTTATCTTCGACCGGATTCGCGAGACATTCCGCAAGCAGCGCAAGATGACGGTGATCGAGGTGATCAACCACGCGATCACAAGCACCATGTCGCGAACCATCATCACCCACGGTTGTACGGAAATGATGGTGTTGTCCATGTTCCTGTTCGGCGGCGCAACGCTGCACTATTTCGCGCTGGCGCTGACGGTGGGCATCTTGTTCGGTATCTATTCGTCGGTGTTCGTGGCCGCCGCGCTGGCCATGTGGCTCGGCGTGAAGCGCGAAGATCTGGTGAAGGACAAGAAGCCCAAGTACGATCCGGGCGATCCGAATGCGGGGGCGGAAGTTTGATCTCCCGGGATTAGAAGTACCGAAGTGCGAAAGGCCGATTCGAGAGAATCGGCCTTTTTTGCTTTTGGGCGGGGAATTGCAACATTTGGTGGAACCGATCCGGAAATCGTTTGTAGCCGCCCAATGTAGTTTCTAATATCACACAGTGTATGTACAATCGTAAATACAGAAAATGCCAATGCAATTTGAGTGGGATGAAGCGAAGAACCGAAGCAACATCCGGAAACACGGCATCGACTTCAATGATGCAATCGAGATTTTCAAGCATCTGGTGCTGACTGCAGCGGATCGGCGTGAAGACTTTGGCGAAGATCGATGGATTGCGCTGGGATGGATGAAACTGATCGTGGCGCTGGTCGTATATGTAGAACGGGACGGCGACACCATACGGATGATTTCGGCACGCAAGGCAACGCGACCCGAGATAAGACGCTATGGGGACGCCATTTCTCAATGATCGCTGTGTCGCCGTCTGCGGCATCAAAGGTAGGAATACAACCGTGAGCAAAACCACGAAGACCGACTGGAAGCGCCTGGAAGCCATGCCGGATTCCAGCATCGATACGACCGAGATGCCAGAGCTTGGCGACGACTTCTTCCTGAACGCCGAACTGCACAAGCCGCCAAAGCAGGCGGTCACCATGCGTCTTGATGCCGACGTGCTTGCGTGGTTCAAGGAACAAGGCGAGGGTTATCAAACGCGCATCAACAAGCTTTTGCGCGCCTACATGCAGGCGCAGCAAAAGCGCCACTCGTAAGAGCGGCAACACAACCCCTCACTTGAACCCCAGCCTCTTCCGCGCGGCCATCAACGCTACAAGGCTGATCACCGCCGCAAAAATCATGTAGAAGCTGGGTGCGGCCTTCGATCCCGTCGATGCAATCAGCCACGTGATGATGAACGGCCCGAACCCGCCGAACACCGTCACCGCAATGTTATAAGCCAGCGACATCCCCGTCGTGCGCGTCGCGACCGGAAACATCTCCGAGAGCAAACCCGGCAACGCGGCAAAGTACCCGGTCATCAACACGCCGAGCACCGCTTGCACGATCAGCAGATTGCCGAACGTCGGATGCGCCACGAGCCACGAAAAAAGCGGATAGATCAGCACGAGCAGCAGCACGGCCGAAATCAGCATGATGCGCGTGCGGCCTTGGGTATCGGAGAGATGGCCTACCAGCGGCGACAACACCATCTGGATCGCGCCCGTCAGCAGGATCGCCGTGAACGCTACCGATGGCGCCAAGCCCAACTGGCGAATGGAGTAAGTGGGCATGAACAGCACGAGATAGGTCGCGACAGTTCCCAGCACCACGGTGCCAATGGCAATCAGCAAGCGCTCCTTGTTCGATGCAAACGTATCGCGCAACGGCGTCTCGGTGGTCACGGCCGAGAGGAATTCGGGCGTTTCATCGAGTCGCGTGCGGATGTAGTACGCCACCGGTCCGATCAGCAGGCCGAAGAAAAACGGCATGCGCCAGCCCCATGAATTCATCTGTTCCGGCGACAGATTCCCGGTCAGCACCACGCCGAAGATGGCGGCGAGCAGCGTCGTCAATCCCTGGCTTGCAACCTGCCAGCTCGCGAAGAAACCGCGCCGCCCGGGGACGTGCTCGGCGAGAAACGCTGTCGCGCTGCCGAACTCGCCGCCGGCCGAAAAGCCCTGCATCAAGCGCGCGAGGACCAGGATCAACGGCGCCGCGATCCCGATCGTCGAGTAAGTCGGCAACACGGCAATGATCAGCGTGCCGACCATCATCAACAAAATGGAAAGGGTGAGCGCGGCCTTGCGGCCGGCTTTATCGGCGTATGCGCCCAGCACGATCGCGCCCAGCGGCCGCATGAAAAACGACACGCCGAACGTGCCGAGCGTCAGCAGAATCGAGACGGAATCGTTGCCCGCGGGAAAGAACAACTTCGAGATCACGACCGCGAAGAACCCGTAGACCACGAGGTCGAACCATTCGAGCGCGTTGCCAATGGACGCTGCCACCACGGCGCGCCACGCGGCCGGGCGGACAACAGGTACTGTTGCAGGCGTACTGCTCATGCATTTCTCCTGGTTTTTTTATATTCGATGCCGAGAGCAACCGGCTCGTACGCAAAGGCGCAAACGCTGCCGACTGTGCCACACCGAAATCCAGATCGAAATGCTCGCAAAACCTGTGGACAAAAAAAAACCGCTTCCGGCCTGAGCCGTTGAAGCGGTTTTTGGTCCAGCACGCCGGACCGTGAAACTCCCTGCCGAATTACTGGCGCACGCCTTCAGCCTGGATATGCAGCGTCGTCTTCATCTTGAAGCCGTACGCCTTGCCGTAGTCCACGCCGAAATCACCGCGGTCGAACGTG
>NZ_JAAVUV010000013.1 GCF_018449635.1 Caballeronia sp. dw_276
ATTGGCAAACAGATATGCATGATGTGGCCGTGCGGACCCAAATACCTTCACCACGCGAGCAAGGATGGTATCAGCGCCGGCACGCATATCGAGGGGTTCGGTCGCAAGCCAAATGGCGTCGATGCGGATCATCGAAGCACCTCCCGAACCCAAGCTGCGCTGTCACTCAAACAAAGCAGCGGCCACAGCACTGACACGGTTGTGCCATTGCGCTGAATGTCGATACGCACGTTCGCTTGCGCCGCATCGGGCGCTTGTGGTGTCGGCACGGTCATTGGCAACGCGACGAAGGCAGGCTTTACGTCGACAACAACCGATTTGAGTGCAGGCGGCGCAGCGTCGCTGGAAATGGCAGCATCTTTAATCCAACGCCGCAGCACATTGGGGTTCAGGCCATGCGAGATCGCCACGGCGGAACATGAGACGCCAACCTGGCGACATTGTTCGATAAGCTCTGACTTGAACAAGGGGCTGTAGGTGCGCCGTGTGCGCCCGGTCGGAATGTCTTGGGAAATAGTGTGCACGTGTCCGCTTCCTGATCGTGGAAACGTATGCTCTTACGCCAAAGAATAGAAAACCAGATGAGATTGCCGGGTGCTTACAAAGCACGCGCTTCCAGGAACAAATTGTCGTCGGCTGAGAATGGATCCTCGGTGTGATGGGTCATCGCGCTCTCTGGTTTTTATGCTTGTATTTGGTTTTGCCGCTCTCGGCCGGAGGCGGTTAGTTATTTGAAGGTCTCGCATCCTTAATCTCGGCGGATGCTCCGAAAACTTGAGTGTCTCTGAGCTTTGCTTCAAGGATTTCACGGACATTTGCCCAAGCGGCCGATGTTCTTGAGCCAACTAACAGAAAGCCGATGCTCGGCGCTCTCACTCCCGAAATGCAGCCCATATGCACTTATAAAAGCGGCTTGATGCCCATGAGCACGCTGGAGGAGCGCTTACGGCGCGGAGAGGTTGCACCGTGAATCGATCCTGGGAAAATTAGGTGTGCCCGCATACGCGTAGCACGCTAATGAGTAGCGGTAGATTCCGTGAGGTGCAACCGGCTCTGAGAGGTGGCCCCGGGAAACTGGACAGTCGGATAGGTGGAATTGCTGGGTTCTGAGATAGGCATAATGCCTATAAAGGAAATCAGACGATGACGAAGAGAACCCGGCGCACGCACTCAGCGGCGTTTAAGGCGAAGGTGGCATTGGCAGCCGTACGCGGCGAGCGCACGCTGGCAGAGTTGGCGCAGCAGTTTGAGGTTCATCCGAACCAGATCACAGAATGGAAGCGGCAGTTGCAAGAACGAGCGGCCGATGTGTTTGGCGCGGCGGGCGTGCCCGTCAATGAGCCGCCGGTGGATCTGAAGACGCTTCACGCAAAGATCGGCCAATTGGCGCTGGAGAATGATTTTTTGTCCGGCGCGCTCGGCAAGGCAGGCCTGCTGAGCGCAAAAAAATGATTGATCGTGCCCACCCCCTACCGGTTTCCCGGCAGGTCAAGCTGGTCGGCATCAGTCGATCCAGTGCGTACTACGCGCCGAGCCCGGTCAGTGCCGCGGATCTGGCGCTCATGCGCCGCATCGACGAGTTGCATCTGGAGCATCCATTTGCCGGCGCGCGCATGTTGATGCGCCTGCTCAAGCGAGAGGGCATAGTGGTCGGACGCAAGCACATCGGCACGTTGATGCGCAAAATGGGCATCGAAGCGCTGTATCGCAAGCCGAACTTGAGCCGCAAACATTTGGCGCACAAGATCTGGCCGTACCTGCTGCGCGATCGGAAGATCGAGCGCAGCAACCAGGTGTTCGCACTGGACACGACCTACGTGCCTATGGCACAGGGTTTCGTCTATCTGACTGCTGTGATCGATTGGGCTAGCCGTCGTGTTTTAGCGCACCGGGTTGCGATCACGATGGAAGCCGAGCATGCGGTGGCAGCACTTGAAGAAGCATTCACGAAATATGGATTGCCTGAAATCGTCAACACAGATCAAGGCAGCCAATTTACCAGCACAGTCTTTACCGACGCAGTGCTCTCGCGCGGGGTCGCTCTGTCAATGGACGGAAAGGGAAGCTGGCGCGACAACGTTTTTATCGAACGACTGTGGCGTAGCGTGAAGTACGAAGAAGTGTATTTGAAGGCCTATGAGTCCGTCGGCCAGGCGCGGCAGTCGATCGCTAACTACCTGACGTGGTACAACCAGCAAAGGCCTCATTCAAGTCTGTCGGACAAGACCCCGGATGAAGCTTACTTCGCGATGCTGCCCGCGATGAAAACGGCAGCGTGACCGCCCAGCGTTCCACTTAAAAATCTAAAAAACTGTCCGACCGAACGGGGCCACCTCTCTGCGAGATTATTGGCGACACCGTTACCGCTAGATGTCGTCGTGAGTCTACTTCGCACGGGCGCTTGGGAAGATTATGGAACGCGTGCGACTGTAAGGCGTCGGAGAGAATGTTTTAGTCAAACGGGCATGAAAATAGCTCTCACAGTCACCAACCCAAGGAGGCTAAAAATGACGGACTTTCAACGACGGAGATTCGCCCTTAGCGGTGAATCAAACCGCAGCAATGATATATGGGTAGCCCTTAAGTTCGTTGTAGCTGGCATGGTGTTGCCTCTCGCAGCGATTGCGGCATTGGTTATCGGTCGCGTATCTTGAGAGCTATAGGCCAACCTTGCGAAGCTTTAGCGCTGTCAATTTTAGTTTTTAAGGGAGCTGCTTCGCGTATATCTACGAGCGCTGTATCTGGGTCATGAGCTGTTGGGTCTCGTTATGAGTTCGCGGTTAATAGACACCGCGTCACCTGTGCATTTTGCCTTGGCGTCAGACTGACGCAGCACCCGCCTTCAGGCTGGCCAATGCGTGTCTTCACCTTGTTCTCTATTAAGTAACTTGGTAAGTCGTTCAAGATCGGCTGGTTTTGTGAAATGATGATCAAAGCCGGCGGCTTGTGCTTCTCGGCGGTCCTTTTCCTGCCCCCATCCCGTCAGCGCGATCAGACCCACCTGCACTCCCCACGGTTCTTTGCGAATGCGTCGGGCGACCTCGTATCCGTTGGTATCAGGCAGCCCTATATCGAGAATGATGACCTCGGGCTTGTTGTTCTGCGCCGCCTCGAAGCCTGAGGTGCCATCAAATGCGACCAGAACTCGATGTCCTTCCATTTCGAGAACCATGGAAAGACTGATCGCAGCGTCTTCGTTGTCGTCGACTATCAACACGCTTCGCCCTTCGCCGCTGACGGGAGGCAAGCGTCGAGGCCTCAACGCAACGATCATTTCTTCCTCGGAGACGGGCAAACGGATCACGAACTCGCTGCCTTTTCCAATACCGTCGCTGCGCACCTCCACGCTGCCGCCATGAAGCCGTGCGAGCGCTCGCACCAACGCCAGCCCAATGCCGAGACCACCTTGGGTCCGGTCAATTGCATTTTCGAGTTGCGAGAACATCTCGAACACCGTATCCAGGCTGGCTTGCGGAATGCCGATGCCCGAGTCGCGAATCCTTATAGCGACGTCAGTCCCTTCCCGATTCGCGCTGAGCCAGATCTTTCCTCCGGGGGGAGTGAATTTGGCGGCATTGTCCAATAGGTTCTGGATCATCTGTGAAAGGCGCGTCGGGTCCGCATCCAGCATTACGGGCTCGCCCGGAATCGCGATGATGAGTTGATGCGAAGCAGCGAGCACGGAAGGTCTGGAATTCTCGATGGCTCCAGTAAGCACCGTGACCAGATCGATATTCTCCCTGCGTAACTCCAGCTTGCCCTGAGTGATACGGGACATTTCCAGCAGATCGTCGACCAAGCGGGTCATGTGGCGGACCTGGCGCTCGAACACTTCGCGACCCCAGATGATCTGTGGATCAACGAGTTCTTTCAGGCTGAGCATCTCCAGGACGTTACGCATGGGAGCAAGCGGATTTCGAAGCTCGTGCGCCAGCGTGGCAAGAAACTCGTCCTTGCGCCGATTGACCTCGCGAAGGGCAGTTTCCGCCTCACTGCGAGCCTCGAGCGCTTGCTCGGCGTTGCGCCGTGCGCTTAGCAATTCGAGCTCATATTGGTGACGCTCCGCAACGACAAGCACCGCGAACTCATCGAGCTCTTCGCCATCGAATTGCGTGCGCGACACATTGAAGAGAATCGGCACGACAGGACCGGCCCGGCTGACGATGTCCACCTTGACCTCGGCAACCGAATTGCGAAACTGCAGCAAGGGCGCCACGTGCGCCTCGAATAGAAGCCGGCCGCCGACCGTCAGCAGATCCTGAATACGGCGCAGTCCAACGAGTTCCTGTTCCTGATAGCCAATCCAACGGCAAAACGTTTCGTTCGCGCGGACTATGGTCCCGTCGTTGGTCGTCGTGAACAGACCGCACGGCGAGCGATCAAGCGTCTCGCTGATTGTCGGCAACAGTCTCTTTTGATTGGCCATCTGCGAGCGTTGAAAGGGTTTTTATAAAAGCCTCGATTGCATCAATGCATGCACGCGGCGCGCTGATATGAGGACAGTGTCCGGTGCTTTGGACGATGGCAAGGACGCTTTTCTGGATCATCCGATGCATATAATTGCTTACTTCCAACGGCACAAACGGATCGTCGCTTGACTGTACGATCAGGGTTGGCGTGGTGACGCGGGCCAGTTCCGCGCGATGATCCGACAGAAAGGTGACGCGCGCAAAATGTTTTCCAACCTCGGGGTCATTGCGGCAAAAGCTGCTGGCGAATTCGGCGCCAAGCCCGGATTGCGCTTGCATGCCCAAGACTGCCGGAGCGATTGAATTGGACCACCCAAGGTAATTACTCTCCAGCGATCCCAACAGCTCGTCGATATCGACCTGCTCGAAACCCCCGATATAATCACCTTCGTTAATAAGTGAAGGCGTCGGTCCGATCATCACCAGCCCGCTGAAACGCTCGGGCGCCTTGATCGTCGCCAGCATCCCAATTATCGCGCCCACGGAGTGACCCACCAAGACTACCGGCGCATTACCAGCTTGGACGATAATTTCGAGCAGGTCATCCGCGTGTGCGTAGAGCGTGCCGTACTTGGCAGGGTCATAGCTGAAAGTATCGGATTGACCGCTCCCGACTAGGTCCAGTGCAACTAGTCGATACTTAGACACAAGCTCTTTGGCGACATAATGCCAGATGGTCTGGTCAAATCCAAAACCGTGTGCAAAGACTACCGTCGACGGACCGTTTCCGACAACGTGGACGTTATTGCGTTTGTAGGCATCCATTATGCGCATTTGACCGCTTAAGTCCATTCAGGGCAATTTCGCAGCCGCACCCGTGGGCCGAAAAATCCGCTTTTGTGCAAGTGCATATTAATACCCTGAATACTATTTTCATAGTCTTCAGGACGGAGGCGTAATCGCTGGGCGCAATAGTTCGCTTGTTCATCGCCTGGTTAAAATTGACTCAACAGCATTCCCAAACGACAATCGCAATGGCAGACGACGCAACATTGAACCAAAAATCGCATGCCTCACGCTTTTTGGCAGCGCATTCCGGGGGTAATTTAGACACTCGAACTTGAAGTCGGCTAGGGAGACGTATGCAAGGCGCCGGTGCTTCGATAGATGACGTGCGCGTAGTGGTTCAGGCGCTCTATAACTGGTTCGGTCAGATTCGATCGAACGAGGTGCATTTGTTGAAGATTAAGCTCAACGCTGTACTTGATTACGCTACCAGAATGCCCGATAGCGACGAGCTGTTGCGAAACGAACTTTGTATCGCGCGCTCCTTGCTTGCGTTGAACCAGGTTGTTTTTGCACTGCAACGGCTAGAGAAGGCGGTACTTCCGGAAAAACAAATCTGATGCTGCACAGTGTATTCACGCAGAGCCCATGCTGAAATTTCAAACTTGATTGGGTCCACATTTGCCGCACGAAAAGCATGAGCGTACTAAAAAGTGATAAATAACCTTATGTCAAATATAAGAGACAAACTTTTGCGTGTGTGTCCGACGCAGCGCGCGACGCCATACTTTCGAGCCGATGTCTGCACGTATCAGTCAACATGGTCGCCGCATTCGCAGTACTAGAAGTCTCGGGTGGATCTACTTAGACGGCTTTCTAAGCTGGTATTCGCGATTGGGGGTCGCCTATATTTCGATGCAGTTTACCGGGTTAGCGACCTCCAACGTTGGCGCGGGTTTGCGTGGCGGCCCTATTTAAATATCTCAATAAATCAAAGAGTTGCTGTTTGGGTGTTTGCCTTGCTGCGCGCCGACGATTGTCGGTTGCCGCGCCGATTTTGTGCCGCTACGCTAGTCGGCCAATCTCACGCTCGCGGAGAAAACGCCATGGAGCACTGGCAATTAGCGTATCTCGGCATGCGGCAGATCCCGGATGAACTCAACGAGTTCGAGCTTGCCACGTTCTTCACGTTCTCCCGCAAAGAGCGGGGGTTGATCGACGCCCGGCGCACTGATCTTTATCGGCTCGGAGTTGGGCTGCATATCGGCTTTGTACGCATGACGGGCCGCACGCTCGACGCGTACAAACAGATTCCGAAGGCCCTGTGGAGTCACCTTGGCGAACAACTGGGTGTCGATCCGCCGGAGCTCGGTACGCTACGTTCCTTGTACGATGGGCGCACCGACACACTTGTTGACCATCAGATGCTGGCCTACCAGGTACTTGGCTTCCGTCCGATGGCCGAGCATCAACGCCGCTACGTCGTGCGCTGGCTCAAGGAGCGTCTGTCCGGGCGCCCTGAGCGCGGCCAACTGTTGCATGAGTTGAAGCGGTGGCTGTACGAGCACCGCATTCTGATTGCTCATGATCGATTGCTCAAGCGGTTGATCGTACAGGCCGTCCAGGGCGTCGAAGTCGCGCTGACCGATACGCTGGCACGCGCCTTTGGCGCGTCGATGCTGGATGGTTGGGGACACCTCCTTCCGCAGCTCGAAGGAGAGCACGGGAGCCTGCAACACTGGTTGTGGGCCGTTCCTCTACGCAACTCGACTCATCAGATTAGCGAGATCTTCACCAAGATCGATCGACTGTATTCAATCGGCGTTCATTCCCGCTGGCCGGCGAACTGCAATGACGCGTTGGTGCGCCATTACGCGAGACGCTGTGCGAACCGGCCGCCGTCGGTAAGCAACCGGATTGAAATGCAGTCGCGCCGACTGGAAGCCGCATGCTTCATGCGCTATGCGTTGTGTGCCGCATCCGACCAGTTGTTGGGAATGTTGCGCCACTGGATCCAGAAGGCGGTCAACGATGCTACTCGAGACATCGCCGGCGCGCGCCCGGATTTGAAGACACGTATCCATGATTTCGCGGCTGCGGTGAAGGCAGTTGCACTCGACGCAACGCTGTCTCGCGACGAACTCAGTAACAAGGTGTGTGCGCTTGCCGATCAAGCGCTCGATGTGCGCCCGCCGAGTCGCCGGAGCCTCGTCCGTGCGCACCTCATGGCGAAGCGCGGACAAGCGCGCGCGATGCTCGCCAAAATCGTCCGTCTGCCCTTTGAAGCGCAGACCGCTCATCCGGTGACCGAAGCGTTGCAGGTACTGCGTAACCTGTACGCTCGCAAGGCATACACGCTACCGGACCGCGTAACGATTCGACTCGGGCGCGCATGGCGGGAAGCGATCGACGGTTACGACCGGCACAAGGCCCTGTCAGCATTCGAATGGGCGACGCTGTTTGCCCTGAGGGTCGCGTTGCGTAACGGGTCCGTCTTTGTCGACCACAGCTTTGCATTTCGCAGTCAAGCTCGGATGCTGATCCCGCACGACGACTGGAGCGCGAAGCGCAACCACTACTATGGTCATCTGAAACTGCCACAAGACGCGAAGGAATTCCTCGAACCGCTAATCCGGCATCTCGATCATGGGCTTGCGGTGCTGCGCGACGCGACTGTGCGCGGCGACGTGCGAATCGACACCGCCGTGCATCTCGATGCTTTATCGGCACAAGGCAAGGAAGCCGCAGTGGAGCCCTTGCGCCGAGCCATCTTCGCCTCCCATCCCGGTGGCCAACTCCCGGAAATCATTCTCGAGATCGACAGCGTGACACGCTTCAGCTGGTTGCTGCTCGGACGGGAACCGCGTTCACGCAGTGAGCTGCTGCTGGTGTATGCAGCGGTCTTGGCCCATGGCACTTCGTTGTCCGCAGCGGACATCTCGCGGATGGTGCCGGAATTGTCGCCTGTCGCGATCCGACAAATGATGAACCGAATCGCCGATGAACGAAAACTACGTCAAGCTGCCGACGCAGTGCTGGAATTCATGCTTCGCCACCCAATCGCCGCGCACTGGGGTCGTGCCGATCTGGCGTCGTCCGACATGATGTCGCTAGAGACGACGCGCACCGTCTGGCAAGCTCGGGCTGACCCGCGTCGGCGCACGGCGTCCATCGGCATGTACACGCACGTGATGGACCGCTGGGGGATATTCTACGATCAACCCATCATCCTCAACGAGCGGCAAGCAGGCGCAGCGATCGAAGGCGTCATTCGACAAAGCGGCACGAGGGACGTGGCACAACTCGCCGTGGACACCCATGGGTATACGGATTTCGCAATGGGGCTTGCCCGGGCGCTTGGCTTCGACCTGTGCCCACGACTTGCTCATCTGCGCGACCGCCGTTTGCATGTGCCACGGCATCACGCCGTGCCAGCGGAGCTTGTGGCCGTGACCGACTGTGACGTGCGCCTGGACCTCATCGAAAGCATCTGGGACGAATTCGTTCGGGTGGCAGCGTCGATTCAAAGTGGTCGCTGCACTGCGGTCGAGGCGTTGACCCGGTTCGGCGCAGCGGCGCGTGGACAGTCCGTGTACGACGGTGGCGTTCATATCGGGCGACTGTTCCGTACGGTTTTTCTGATCGACTATTTCACCAATCCGATATTCCGCAGCGAGCTTCAGCATGTCCTCAATCGTGGTGAAGCCGTACACACTGTGCAGCGGGCGATACACATCGGCAAGATTCCGTCGGAACTAACGAAGCATCATGAATCACTCGCGGCCGTGTCGTCATCGTTGGCGTTGCTTACCAACGCCGTAATGGCTTGGAACACGATGCATATGCAACGTGCCGTTGGTCAGATCGAGGCGTTGAGTGGGGACGTCCTTCGGGCTGTGGACCTGCGGCGAATCGCGCCCACCTATTTGGAGGGCATTAACTTGCGCGGCACGTTCGATTTTCCGATCGCCCGCTATGCCGACCGTGTCCTGCCTAGCCTAGTGGATGGTCTGAGTGTAAATGAGCTTCGCTCTGCGTGACGCTGGCCGTAGTCCGAATTAAAACTATCACTGTTGCAAAGGTAAAACCGTCAATTCGCTAATGGGTGGCTTATCGGAGGCCCATATCCGATGACTGGCCGCGTTTAACCGGCGATGCGTGACAGCAGCAGTTGCTTTAACTGTGGAACACACACATTGTGCATCTCGTAGTCGTCAACGATACGCCGAAGTGAAACGTGCAAACAGCTCCGTGAAGCGTTCGCTGCCAGGTGAACTGCGCTGAAAAGCTTGAACGGATTTTGTGTTCCGTTACTCTCCATATCCCTAGTTTCGAGTCGTCGCATTAAGGCGTTCCCGCTGCCGGAAACAGACCAGACAGGAAGTACTCGATTTAATGAGATTTTTTAATAGGGCCGTTTCGCAAAGCCGCATGGCGCCTACTCGCTGCTATCCCCGCAAAATGCAACGAAATCAAAGGGACCCCTTTCAGCCTCGCAATGCCACGAAGGCCTTCTACGCAAGCTATTAATACGGAGCAACAGTTAGGGGGTTACGTGAAGGCCGCCGCATATTAACGGGGTGCGAGAAGATACGAACCGATGACCAACCGGACAACAGCGGTAACGAGGTCCGGCACAGCGGCAAGCGGCAGGGAAACATTGATTGATAGAGGACCGGTTGCTCAGTGGGCAAATGCGGGGCACTTGCGTGGCCCCGCCCGTTTCCATCACTCGCTCAAAGTTTCGACGTCGCAGCGACATACAAATCCGCGTAGAAACTCCCGCAAAATCCACTACGTTCGGACGTTAGTCTTGGGCATGTTTAGCTGCTTCTTCTATAACGGCCGCGACCTGTTTCGGACGCGATTCGTAGACCGAGTGGCTCGCGCCCGAAATCACGGTCGTGTGGCTATGCGCACGCGCGTAGTACCAGCGTTCGAGGTCCGGGTTGATGATCTTGTCTGCGCCCGCGACAATGCCCCAGCTCGGCTTGGAGGTCCACGCGGCGACTTTCATCGGCTCGGAGAATACCTTGGCGGCCGTCAGGATCTGCGAGTGCGATTCGAATTGGGCTTGCCTGAGCAGCAGGTCGGCGGCGAAGTCCTTGGGAAAGTCCGCAGGGTTTAGGTAAGTGTAGCCGTCGCCTGTCTTCTTGATGGCGCCCGACTGCTTCGACGTGTAGCTCGGCATGCCCTTGCCCAGATCGCTTTCGTCCTCGCCGACCGCAGGCGCATGCGCTGCGACATACACCAGGCCCACCACGTTCGGATGCACGCCCGCTTCCGTGATGATCGAGCCGCCATAGCTGTGCGCCACGAGGATGGTGGGGCCGTTCTGCAAATCAAGCACACGCTTGGCGGCGGCAACGTCATCGTCGAGGGAACTCAACGGTTCTTGCACCATGCTCACGTGATACCCGTCCTTCGTGAGAATGTCGTACACCGGCTTCCAGCCGGAGCCGTCCACCCAGGCGCCGTGAACAAGGACGATATTCTTGACTGGAACATCTTTTTGTTTTGCATCGTCCGCAAAGGCGCTCGTCGACATGAACAGGCAAGCGGATACTGACAACGCCGAGGTAACGAAGGGCAACAGTTTCATTTGAGACTCCTTGATTTTCGAAATAGAGAAAGAAATGCTTGGCATATGTTTAATACTACTGATCAACGCCCGTCGAGAAGATCGCGAAAAAAGCAGCGCGTTACCCAACTATGCGTTGGCGTTTACAACTTCGCGGCCATCGTTTTTCCTATCGTCAGGACACGCAGGCGTTCGCGTCCTCGCGAAAGACGGGACATCCGTGCCAACAGAAATTTCCAGCGCGAACGCGGCATCGGTGTAGCCCATTTCTTCGAGCCCGATCACCAGCACGACCTCCCGCTGTTCAATGGGAAGCATCTGCAGCGCAACATCGAGGTCGCGCACTTCAAGGCGTTAAGCCTGAAGCCGCCAACTGCCAACTCGGTCTCTGGCATGTCTCCGCCATCCAATTTCACATGGACCGCGTGCATGGATGCATGTCGACGCTGGTTCGCGAATAGGTTGTGCAAAATCGTGAAGAGCCAGGCGCGTAAGTCGGTATCGCGCTCAAACTGTTGAAGGCGTTGTAGCGCGCGTTGGAACGAGTCCTGCACGAGGTCATCGGCGAAGTCATGGTTTCTCACCCGCACGCGTGAGTAGCGGCACAATTTGGGCATATGGTCCTTAAGTTGGTCCCGTACTTCGATAGCAACGCTGTCATTCGCCGCACATCTGGTTCTCTGCGTAATCACGACCTTGGTGTGTAAGCTGAACGGAACCAAAAAAAGAAACGGTTGGGTTCAAGCGAGTGACCTCAATTTAAGGCATGCCCTCCTGTGACGCTAGCCCTACCAAAGGGTGCATCGATCACATAAACCGGTGGGCCTCTAACACCTTCGTATCAAGCTGGCAGGCACACTTGCGGCAACCCCGCTCTGTCATGGAGGTGCTCTTGATACATGATCCGCACGCGCTCATCCGCACGGTTGAGGCACAACCTGGTGCATCCGTGGTGTATTTCGTCGATGATGATGAATCCATGCGCTTTGCCGCTAGAGATCACTTGCGCTCCGTCAGTCTGCGGGTGGACGTTTGCGTCGGCCCAAAAGTTTCTTGAATGCCCGAAGGCAAACGTACCGACCGGCCTGATTCTCATTGTTCGCCGACGGTGAGAGATCGGTCTCGCGCCCCAGGATGATGACGCGAGACGGCCTGCGCATCCCTGTCTCGTTCATCTCGGGTCATGGCCACATCGAAGTGCCAGTGCGAGCGATGATAGCGGGCCCATTGGATTACCTGGCGAAGTGTGTCCGCGATCGGGACATGTTCGATGCCGTCAACAGCGCGCTTGCACGCGGCAGCGAACAGCTCGTGCACGAGCTGTTCAAAGCGGACGTGGCGCGCAGTGTACGTCGCTAAGCCCCGCGAGAAAGCGGTCATGAGACATGTCGTGGCTGAATTGATGAGCAAGCAGATTGCCACTGAAATGAACCTGAGCGTAATCACCATCGAAGCTCATAGCAGTCAACTTACAAACAAGATGAGGGCGATACGTTGCCGATCTAATCTGGAAAGCCGAGGCGCTGGACATCCGCCCGGATGTCGTTCATGAAACGAAACAACGTAGCATCATGCGGTCCGCATTTCCGGCTTAAAAAGCGGCAACACAAAGCGCAGCTCCGCCCCACCCCCTTCCGGCGAATGCGCCGAGATGCGACCGCCATGGTTTTCGATTATTGAGCGACAGATCGATAAACCCATTCCCATTCCATCGGTCTTCGTAGTAAAAAATGGACTGAACAAATGAGCTGAATGGTTATCCGCGATGCCCGTTCCCTGATCCTTCACCATTGTCATGACCTGATCGTCGTCGAGCCGCCGCGTAGTGATCGTAAGCTGCTTCGGGATGCAATTTTGGCTGGACATCGCCTGAACGCCATTCATTATCAGGTTGATCAGTACTTGTTGGATCTGCACCCGGTCCGCGCACACTTTCAGCGCTGCCGGGTCGAACTGCGTCACCAGCGTTGCGCGATGGTTCTGTAGCTCGCGACGCACAAGCTCTATTGATTCGCCGACCAACGCATTGAGGTCGAGCACGCTCTGGCTCGGGCCGCGCTTTTTCGCCATTTCGCGCGTCTGGCGGACGACGTCGCCTGCGCGTTTTGCGTCTCGAATCATTTGCCTGATCGACTGCGCCGCCTCTCCCAGATCCGGCTGCGGCCGGTTGAGCCAGCGCAACGCCGCGTCGCCGCACGTGACAATGGCGGCAATAGGCTGCGTCACCTCATGCGCAATAGATGACGCCAGTTCCCCGAGCGTCGTAACGCGGGACACGTGCGCAAGCTCGGACATGGAACGCGCCAGCGCTTCATGCGTGCGCCTGGCTTCCGTGACGTCGATCAGCGCGCCCACGTACTCCGGCCGTCCTTCGCGCGAGCCGGCTTTGCATGCGAGCGCATGCGCGACAAAATGCACGTGCTTGATGCTGCCGTCCGGCATGCAGAGCCTGTGCTCCACATCGATATTCGGCTCGCCGGCAAGCGCAAGCCGGGAGACGCTCTGCATGATCGGCAGATCTTCCGGCAACGTCCGCGCTTCGATCAATCCCACTGATGGCGTGCAGTCCAACGGGTAATCGTAGATCCGGTACGCCTCCTCCGACCAGCTCATTTCCCCGCGATCCACCCGCATCGCGATGCTGCCAGTTTTGCTTAGACGCTGCGCCTCGGACAGCAGCGCCTCGCTGCGTTCGAGCGCCTCTTCCGCGCGCTTGCGCTCTTCAACATCGGTGTTCACGCCGTACCAGCGCAGCACGTTGTCCTGCGCGTCGCGCATGGGCTCCGCGCCAATGTGCATCCAGCGGAATTCGCCGCTATTACGGCGCACGCGCGCCGAATATTCGAACGACGTACCCGACGCAATCGCGTTGTTCCACGCCCGTTCCATGCCTGACAGGTCGTTGGGATGAACGATCTCCGACCATATGTCGCTGCGTGGCGATGCGTCGGTGCTGCTGCCGCCGAGATCCGCCGCGAAGACACCGACCTCCTGCCATCGGCGATTCACGAATTCAAGTCGGCCATCGTGCGACGACGTCCAGACCATGCCCGGAATGGCATCGATAGCCGCGCGCAGTTCGTCCTGCTTGCGCTGCAGTTCGGCTTCCATGCGCTTTTGCGCGGTGATGTCGTTGTTCGTTGCGAGCACGGCGCGCGGCCGGCCCAGACGGTCACGCCATAAACGCAAGCGACTCGATACCACCACGTGCGTGCCGTCCTGACGCGTGCGTTCAACTTCGCCGTCCCACTGTCCGGTGCTCAATAGTTGCTCGCGAATATGCGGGAGAGGAACGTCCATTTGCGTGCGCGTGAGTTCATGCACGCGCTTGCCGACCGCTTCCGCCGATGTCCATCCGTACAGTTGTTCCGCGCCGTGATTCCAGAAACTGATGACGTCGTTCATGTCGTACACGACGATTGCGTCGTGCGTCATGTCGAGCAACTGCACCTGTTCGACCAGTCGCGCGGTGCTCGCCAGGTTGCGCAGCGCCAGTACCGAAACAATTCCGATTGCCAGCAAGCTGACCGCACAGCGCGCGATGGACGGGTCCGTGTAGTTTGTATCGTGGGAAGACAGGAACGCGCCGAGCGTCGCCAGCACGGAGCACCACGCGACAATCAAGGTAGCGCTTCTGTTGCCGGTGACCGCGACCAGCATCACAACGACCGCATACAGCACCGCGATGGCGATATCGAGCGGCGTGAACGTATCGATCAGGAACACGCTCAGCGCGACCAGCGCCGCGAGTCCCCACAACAGCCGTGAGTCGGGACGTTTCAAGCCAATGACAGGGACGCGAACATTCATGCTTGACTGGCTTCCCGTTAGCGGGTGTTCTGTTGGTTCTGTTGGGCGCTCGCACCATTGTTGCGAAGCTGGTCGAGGCAATGCGCCACCACCGAGCCATCTACCGGCTTGCTCAGGAAACACATGGCGCCTGCGGCCAGCGCTTGCCGGCTCGCGGCATCGGAGCGAAACGCGGAGATGAATATGAACGGAATCGTGTAGCCCTTCGCCGTAAGCCTCGATTGCAGTTCCAGCCCACTCATGCCGGGCATCTGGACGTCGGAGATGATGCATCGAGTCTCGCCGACAACACCGGATCCGAGAAACGACTCTGCCGATTCGTAGAGCCGCGCCTCCCAGCCAAGCGAACGCACCAGGCTGGAGGTTGCGGTCCTCACGGATTCGTCGTCATCGATAATGGAAACAATTAGGTTGGTTGGCAAAACAGTGAATCCTCTGGCCGGTTCGTCGGCTTTAGCAGTCGCCGCATCCTGCGAACCACCGTATGATTCCATCATATTTAGAAAGGCCACGGCGCACCATCATCTGTGTGTATAGGGTCGGCGGGGATCGCCTATCATGCGGCTTAGTCCGATCACTGTCAGTCGGATATCATCTTGTGGCGTGCCGAACCGCCCTAGTTCGCCAGCCGGCGTTCTCTCGCAGTACATCTTCGAATAGGTCGCCCTTCGTGTCGATATCCGCCCTGTCAAAGCGAAAGCCATTCACAAGGTTGTCACCTCGGCGAGCACGGCCGGATCGGCCAAGCACCTTCCATAAAGTCGTGCGCAGCGATTCCGCCCATTTCGGCGAAGAAAAGAATACCTCCTCCGTGGTCCACCTGATCCTCGCATTCCAGCCGCATGACATTCCGACCACCGCACGCATACGGCCTCTTCCGCTTTTACGCGATTTCTCCCACGATTCGGTCACGCTTCGAATCGAAGTACCGGGTGTGGCCATGGTGCAAACAGCGCGTGCGCCACTGTCGTCGCAGCTAGCAGCGCCATGGAGATTTTAGGTCGCACGATCTCCCAAACGCCGGTTTTCCTTTTCAGCTATCTAATGACAGCCTGCAGTGTCGAAACCCATTGCCAGGAAAGCCATCGCGAAATTTTATCCCCTCGCAATGGTCGGCTACGCGACAAGGCGTAGCGACTGACTATGCTGCAGGCATTGAAGATTGCCATGGTGGCAAAAACGAATCGGAATCGGAATCGGTCACAAGCGACGTTCCCGCGAGAGAGTCAGGCACGACGGGACCCGATGAAACCTTGTGCAAAGACCCTTACATGCGAACATCGCCGCTGGCGTTCTCAATAAGGACGCCAGCCAGAGTACGAAATACTGCGTGGTGTCGAGGGCATAATAAAAGCGCAAATAAGCGCCACGATCTCAAACCGTCGACACGATGCCGCGCACGTTGGCTGTACCGCGACTTGCGACAATGCCCCGCGTTGTCATCGAGAACGACTTTTAAGCGGTGTCCAAGCGGGTCTAACTGACGATGTGAGCCGCCAAGTCGGCTAAGGAGTAGATTGCCAAGGCGAAGACCCCGGTAACGGCGAAAGCTAGTACGGGTAAGGCTAATCGCCTCGTCGCGTTATCGATATCCGGATGTTCGGTATCGTCCAAGCCTAAAAACCTCTGAATTAACGATTTTTCTGACATAGTAACCTCTTTAAATGTATGTGGCGTTCGAGATAACTATGCGCTTGCTGGCATCCTCCATTTTTCAGCATTGCACGAAATTTGTTTTGAAAGCACGAACCTAGACATTCATTCTAAAGACGAGCAGTCCTCGTTATTGTTGTCACATATTTCACAGCACTATCAAATGAGTGTAAGCCTCGAATACGTCCAGATCAAACATTACAGTTAGGCGAATGTGCGCATACGACCTAAACATATGTATAGGTCGTATGCGCACATTCGCCCACATCAAACAGCAAGAGCTCCTGTGATGTGAATTACCGCGCTTCTATGCTACTTAGCCGTGCGGCGTACTGTTCACCACGAACCCGAACCAAACCTAAGTATTATGTGCGATCTCAAGCTTTGCATTTAGCATAGTCCCATACCCTTTCTACGTTGAAAAAAGCCTCTCCCAAGTTTGCAAGGTTACAGCCGGAATCGTGATAACGCGTTATGTAAGTGGATTTGGAGAAAAACGCAGATGTTGATCAACGATGCTAACGATCATTGAACGACACGGAGGTCGCAAGAGCAAATCATGGGTTATCGAGCGAAAACAATCTAGATAAGAGGCGGTTTCAAAAAGACCTCTCAGGACTGTTAACTTTATAAACATCCTGTTAACCTAGGCCATCGTGACGACGAGACCAAGGAATGGACAAGCCGATCATTGACGATGAGTTATGGAAACGGATCGAACGCTTACTGCCACAGCCGAAGGCTCGGCGCGAGAAGTATCCCGGTCGCAAGCCGGTACCGGATCGCGCAGCATTGAGCGGCATTGTGTTTGTGTTACGCACAGGGCTGCGGTGGCGAGATCTACCCGCCGAAATGGGTTGCGGCTCTGGCGTGACATGTTGGCGCCGCTTACGCGACTGGCAAGAAGCAGGCGTGTGGGATCGATTGCAGGAACTACTGCTCGCCGAGTTACGCGCAGCGGGCCAGATCGACTTGTCACGCGTGGTTGTCGATTCGTCTTCCGTGCGGGCTATCGGGGCGGGCCAAAAACTGGGCCGAACCCCGTAGACCGTGCGCGACCGGGCTCTAAGCACCATGTTGCGACCGACGCAAATGGGGTGCCGCTTTCGATCATCTTGACCGGTGCGAATCGCCATGACGTCACACAATTGTTGCCTCTCATCGATGCGATTCCAGCCATCCGTGGCATACGCGGTCGCCCCTTGCAAAAGCCTCAAGTGGTCTTCGCAGATCGCGGATACGACTCCGAAGCACATCGACAGAAATTGCGCGATCGAGGTATTAAGCCTGTTCTCGCCAGGCGCCGCACTGAACATGGCAGCGGACTTGGAAAGTATCGATGGGTAGTCGAACGTACTCACGCCTGGTTCCATAATTTTCACCGTCTACGAATCCGCTACGAGCGACTGGCCAAGATCCATGAAGCCTTCTTGAAGTTCGCTGCTTGCCTAATCTGCTGGAATACTCTTCAGCGATCTATTTCGGCTTTTTGAAACCGCCTCTAAGTAAGAACAGTCAATAAAATGAGAACGATATCAGTTACTCGTTTCTATATCAGCAGCTTAACAACGATTGCAGATAAATTTGCATCCGTGGCAATGGAGCCAGATGATGAATATGTTTTTGGTCTTTAGATTCACTTTGATATCGATTGCGACGGCTGCCTGCATGACTCTCGTTATTATTGGGAGTTTTAGCCACGTCAGCTCTGAAACCGCAATGAGGCAACTCGCCTTGGATGCACAATTGCCCATAGAAAAATTGTTGTTCGTGGATAAAGACAAGCAAAACAATGATTTCTTATAGCTGAGATCACATGTTAAGCCGGAACGTCGCGCCGTGTAAAAAACGGTATGCTATTCCAGCACCTGAACGAAATTGTATTATCGCCAAGTCATAATGACGGCCTATTCTGCCGCCAGAGATATGGGTAGTGTTGCTTCATTGAGGGCTGTTTTAGCCACGTTGCCATACGATACTCAACTGTTTTCTTTCAAACGACTATTGGTGCATTTGGGCAGCGCACGCTCCTTGGCATTTGCTTTGTCACGTTGTACGCAATATTTCATCGATCTAACGTTGATCTTATACTGCGGTGGCGTCTGCGCTGCGTTCCGAGACTTGTTGCCTTGCGGTGGGGCAGCCGGCTTGAACTTACTCTACGCGTGATCGCTTCGCGCTCTTCAGCCGTCAATGAACGTGGTGAGCGCATTTCCTGGTAGCCGTGCAATCCCGCCTCGCTTAGCAAGCATCCGATGAACCTCGCCGGCCTAGCGTGCCGTCGTTCACGCAATCTCGCTGGCAGATCCCGCCGATCGCCAGCGTTCGCAATCTCGTCCCTCTGGGCCGCGGTCAGCCATGGTATTGCTTGTCGTTGGATTTACCTTCTCCGCCATTCCCGTACTGGAACGGCGTGTTTGAACGAATGCCACAATCCGCCGCGCACATCGTGAACAGCTGGACGGCCCTTCGCCAATGTTCAGTTTTGGATTGTGTCGTTCGATGATGTCAAGCTCCGGATTGTTTCGCTTTCCTCATCGACGGTATAGCAAGAGTATTTGTTATCGCCCCGGAGACAACGCTGCGCTAGTCCAGGAACCAATGCCTAATCTCGATACTCCGTTGATAGGTGACCCACTCGATCTGCGTAATAAAAGATAGAGCACGTCCACATACCAGCTCGTTCGCTCGCGCTCAACCATCGGTACGATCATCCTAGCAGTTCCAAGCTTGGTTCCGCGTGCCATCTGGCACGCGTAATAGACCGTACAGATCTTGCGTCCTACGCTTATCCTCAGCAGCCATCCGTGCGCGCGGTTGCGTGTCTCGTCAGCGCCACCTGCGAAATCCGTCGGACAACATGGTAGCGAAGTGACGCCGCGTTTAGTCAACTGGCGTTTGAGAAATAAGAAAAAAACCTACAAGGCTGCCAATGCAGTTACGAGCACTTCATCGAGTATCATCGCGCTCGCATTCACTGGTGTAGGCTTGCTTGAGCGCGGCTTGTAGATCGAGTCGCCCGGCTGGATCGCGCGTCCGCTCATGGCGCACACGCCATTCACACGCGAGCGACTCGTGTGCCACACCTGGTCTCCATACGAGCCGGCCGTCGAATCATGCCAGGCAATGGTCGCGGTCGACTGCGACGGGCGGTCAAGAAGGCGAACTCGTGCGGCAAAGGGCTGCCCCAACGTCAGAAGTGCGCACTCCTTGCCGCCCTTGTTCGCGAGCGTTGCAATTAGTTCGGCAACGCCGGTTGCAGCTTCGCCAGATAGTGCCGATAAAAGGCCAAGGGTTTGTATCCAAGGATCAGGGAAAATCGCTTTTGCTAGCATAATCACACTCCTGTCGAAACATCAATTGGATCGTCGAAGCTGCTTTGCCAGATCGAGTTCGCTGCGACCATCAGGTTAGGTTTTGCTCATCAACCAACGACCGCTCTTGCCTTCCAGCAGAAGGGCGTCTCGCCAACTAGTCGCTTAAACACGGTCGTGAAGTGTGCCTGCGATTTAAAACCGCAACCTAGGGCCACGTCCAGCACGCTATGTCTTGACCTAATTAGTAGCTGTTGTGCATGTTCGATACGGCGGCGCAGCAGATATTCGTGCGGACGCAAGCCGGTCGCACGGCGAAACTGAGATGCGAAATGCATCCGCGTTAGACCGGCGCTTGATGCCATGTCTGCTAGGCAAATGGGCTCGGACAAGTGACCGTCGACGTATTCGATTGCCCGACTGAGCCGCCAATTCGGCAGCGCCGAGGGTCCTCGGACTTTTCTGTCGGCGAGCGTAAAGTGGCGCGAGACGATGCGTGAGACGATTGCTAGGCCCACGCTATCGGTGAAGACCTTGGAGAGATTAGCGTCCTCGGACTGCGAAACGGCGAGTGCCTGACCGAGACGCTCGAGCACAGGATCACGCAGGAGCTTTGGGTCATTTATACGTATATCGCCTGCCTGCGGACGGCCAAACAGATCCTTGAAGCACTCGCGTAACACCGACTGGGATACGAACAGGTGCAAAACGTCTGCTGGAGATTGAAACGTAACGCTGCACGGCACCGCAGGTGCGGTGATTTGGACCGTGCCCGCGGGCACTCTCCCTCGAACCAGCGTTGTGCCGCCATGCACGAAAGTCAGTGAGGCCCCTCTTAGAGTCATCGCTATGCAATGGTTCGCAGCGCTGCCTTGATGGACCGCCTCTAGCGGTTCGGTGATGTTGCGTGTCCATCGGGACACAACGATGGTATCCCGGTGCCCTACATCCGCAATCATATCGTTTGGAACTCTCCACTGCTGTTCCACGTTTATCGAAATGATGCGATCGGAAGGCACCGAATCAAGCGGCGCAGCTAGCAACAAACTGGGTCCGCTAGGCGAGATTGCCACGTTGGCCATAATCTAGTCGTCCAATAGAGAAGCGTAAGCTGTTCAGGTCGATGAGCGTCGCAGTGACTCCAAGGTATCGCATGAGAGGTTCTCAACCAATCCCTACGTTTGTTTGGTTTGACCGCCGATAGGTAGGCTAGCCTCATACAAAGGTATAGCGACGACGGGAGGTCCGCTGTCACACTTGACAAGGCCAAAAGTCCTTGGAGCCAAGGGGTGCGCGGAAAACCAGCGACCGTAGGAATGGTTCGCGGACAGAGCGATTTGACTGACTCTAATCGGAACTTGCTAGCAGCAATACGACGAACGTGACACTTATTCAGAGCCCCAAGGCAAGCCCGAGTCGTGACGAACTCGTTGTCCTGACGCGATGGAGGAAGCGCACGCGCGATATTTAGATCGACGTCAGCGATCGTTTGCCATCAATTGTCAAGCTGTATGGATTTGCGAGATACGGATTGGACGGGCGCAGCAATCGGCGGCATGAAAATTTTCGTAACGCCTGGCTGCGCCGGCCGGCGAAGGGTTCCCCAATCGTCGCATCCGTGCAGTTCGTCGAATCGGGTCGAACAACGAAGCGCCGGCGAGTCGTTTGAAGGGATAACGTCAAGCGTGCGGAGAAGTCACTTGAGCGCGACTTCTGTCGAACAGGGCCGAAACGAGAGCAGATTTTCGTTCGATTAGAATCATGAAATCCGCGCATGTGACTCAACCTCGCGTGCGGGTCGATCGCTGTGCTCTGCACCGTTATTCAGCCGAGCACAGCTTTAAGGAAGGCATGTTCCAGTTTCGCGATACGTAATCGCGGCGGTTTTATCGGGCCACACAAGGTTACAAGCCCGTGTTACGAATCAGTGACGTCATTTCGAGATCACAGTCGTCACGAACAGCGTATCTTACAGATCCCGCAGGTTATTCAATATGTCGCACTCGCACGCCCTACCACCATTGATGCGCTTCGGGCGGAAGCCGGGCCGACAGCTGCCGTCCGCGATATCTTCACCGGCACCGACTTATATGAAGGCGTACGGCTTTTCGGATCGAACGCATAAAGTGGAACAAGCGGATTTGCTTCCGGATAGTAAGCGCCACAGCATCCATCGGGCAACGAATATTCAATTACCATGTAGCTACGGATCACCCGTTCAATGCCGTCCGTCGACAATGCGAAGACATCGACGCGTTCGCCGGGATGTAGGTTGCGCCTTTGCAATTCCCTTGGATTCATGAAAATAACATCGCGTTGGCCAAACACCCCGCGGTAGCGGTCCGAATGCGAGTAAAGCGTGGTGTTGTATTGGTCATGGCTGCGCATCGTGGTGAGCCACAAGGCATCAGGATCGTCATGATAGGGATTTTCGTGCAGCCCATCGAACACGAGAAAATTTGCGCGGCCCGTTCGCGTGGCCCATATGCGTTCGCGCGCGCTCGATGCTAAATGAAAACCTCCCGGTTCTCTGATGCGTTTGTTGTAGTCCTGAAAAATTGGATAAACGATTTCGATGGCGTCACGAATTCTGTCATAGCTTGCAATGAGATACTCCCAGTGCACATGCGAGGAGGTTCCAAGCGTCGCACGTGCAATGCCGGCGACGATGGCAGGCTCGCTTTTTAAATATGGTGATGCTGGCGGATTGCGGCCGCCGGATGCATGAACCATCGACATGGAATCCTCAACGGTAATCGATTGAGGGCCATCTTTCTGTACATCGATCTCGGTTCGACCGAGGCAGGGCAAGATCAATGCGGCCTTGCCATGCACTAGATGGCTTCGGTTAAGTTTCGTTGCGATGTGCACGGTCAGATCAAGCTTGCGCATGGCAGCCTGAACGCGAACCCAGTCCGGGACGGCGGCGGCGAAATTGCCACCAAGTGCTACGAAGACGCGCGCGTCACCTCGCATCATCGATTCGATTGCAGCAATGACGTCGTGTCCATGTGATGTCGGAGGCCGGAAGCCGAAAGCGCGTTCAATGCCGTCAATAAGTTGCGGCGACGGCTTTTCCGTAATACCAACGGTACGATTGCCCTGCACGTTCGAATGACCGCGTACAGGGCAGATGCCAGCACCTGGCCGACCGATATTGGCGCGCAGCAGCGCAAGATTCGCGACCTGTTGAACGTTCTGCGTGCCGCGATGATGCTGCGTAAGCCCCATCCCATACACGATGATTGCGTTCTTCGCTTTTATGTAGACGCTAGCGGCGTTCTCAATATCACTACGTGTAAGGCCAGCTTGACGCTCGATCGCGTCCCAACTCGTGGAACGAAGATCCGTTAATAGCGCCTCGATACCATGTGTATGATCGCGAATAAATTCTATGTCCAAAACGCGCGGCGTGTTGGCGGACAGCGCCGCGTCATCGGCTGCAACGACTGCCTTCATTATGCCCTTGAGGACTGCGACATCACCGCCGACCCGAACTTGATAGAGGAAGGAACTGATCTGCGTAGAACCGAGCGTCGCCATTTCCACTGGATTCTGAGGCGACGCGAACCGTTCTAGCGCACGCTCGCGAAATGGGTTGAACGACACAATTTTCGCACCCCGCCGCGCGGCGCCATGCAAGTCGCTCATCATGCGCGGGCTGTTAGTGCCGGGGTTTTGCCCAAAGATGAAGATTGCATCTGCATGTTCGAAGTCTTCAAGCAATACCGTGCCTTTCCCCACCCCAATAGATTCCGGCAGCCCAACGCTTGTCGCCTCGTGGCACATATTCGAGCAATCAGGGAAGTTGTTTGTTCCAAACTCTCGTACGAAGATTTGATAAAGAAATGCGGCTTCATTAGATGCACGTCCGGACGTGTAAAAGTCAGCCTGATCGGGGGAATCGAGACCTCTTAGGTGCGTTGCGATCAGCTGAAACGCCTCCTCCCATTCGATTGCCTCGTATCGATCGGATGCTTCGTTATATACCATCGGGTGCGTCAGGCGTCCGGCCATTTCCAGATCGTAGTCGTCCCAGGCTTCCAATTCTGAGACGCTGTGCGCAGCGAAAAATTCGGGTGTACATCGATTGACTGTTGCTTCCCATGCCACCGCCTTCGCGCCATTTTCGCAAAACTCGAAAGATGACGTATGTTTCGGATCTGGCCACGCACATCCTGGGCAGTCGAAGCCTTCGGGTTGGTTCATTCGCAGTAGAGTCTTCGCACCTGAGACTGCGATACCTTGAAGCGCAAGCGCTTCCCCTGTTGCCTTCAACGCACCCCAACCGCCAGCAGGATCGCTGTAAATGCGAATTTCCTTTCTCTTAGCCATGACACCACCCTTTAAAAGAACTCTATGTGTTAAACCGTTGCCTTACCGTTTAGAGTGCAAAGCTGTTCCGGATTGCCAAGGATAGACGCCACCTTTTTCCGCACATGAAGCTCCGCTTGTCAAAATTTGGTATCCGAATAATCTGTTAAACCTAGCTCGATGCAGATTGGGCCAGCCGATCATCCGGCCGTGCACCCCATTGCATCGCAACAACTGGCGCATCGCCAAGTTAAGACGTTACGTTTTCCCCGACGCCTCGGAATACCAAACGAAAACATGCTTCCGTTGGAATGACACCAAAATCAGCAATTCGTGATTGGCTCGGATTTCCGTCCCGTTGTCTTGACAAGCGCTTTCGTCTTTCAGTACCTAGGCCATCTCGCCCGCTGGTCACCGCTGAAACATTGACGGGAACTGCTGCTGCGGTTCAAACTTCGAACAGCGATCTAACGATATCGCAAGGGGGGGGGTCGTCAAATACCTACCTCAGTTGCGTTTCATCATACGTTCGGCAGTTCGCTTTATACGAAGGTATAGCTAGTTCTGGCGTGGCACGGCATCGATCCGGGGTTTGCCTCGCTAAAGCGGCAATCTCTCACTCCGAAATGCATGCCAGTCCAAGCGTCGGCGTAGATCGAAATTCATACCTAGATATTAGCTGCCCACCGGTTCATGTGACTGTTTTACCCGTTGGTAGGGCTAGTGGAACAACCTCCGGCGCTTTAAATTTGAATCACTTCCGGTGATGTTGCTTTTCCCTACACAAGCGCTCCCGATTTAAGTCGACCGGCTACAACTTCGCAATCGGAGTTGGTTTGCAGCGACATCGTCCTTCAAGGCTCGCACGGGAAGCAAAGACACTGTCCTATCGTAAAAGAAGTCGCATATCGCTCTCACACTCAGGGGTATTGACAATGGCCTTTAAACGCGAAGACATGGGACATTGGAGAACCGTCACCGCCCGAATATTGTTATTCGCTGAATTGATCTGGTCGGTAGTCCTTTTGCCCGGTTGTACGTGGTCACCATCGGTGAATGTGTTAGGTGCGTATTACCCCGATTGGCTTCTCTGTATCGTCGCCGCAGCCACCGGGACAGTCCTGTTCCATTTGGTGTTGACACGTGCGTCGCTGAGCGATTGGCTCTACCCGCCAGCAATAGCTTACCCGGCGATATTTGCACTGCTGGCCCTTGCTGGTTGGTTGCTGTTTTTTTAAATGTCTTTCGAAGGTGAGAACACATGGCCGATACCGCTCAACGCCCGAGAAAAAAGCTTGCCACGGGCCTCTTATTGCTCGTTGTGATCGTATTGTGTATAGCAGTGATTTGGCGAGCGGATAATGAACCTCAAACGGATGATGCTTACGTGTACGCCGACACGATCAACGTTGTCCCAGAAGTGTCGGGGCGGATCGTAACGCTTGCCGTACGGGACAATCAACGGGTTAAAAAAGGTGACCTTCTTTTCGAACTGGATCAGCGTCCCTTCCAAGATGCGCTCGACAAGGCTCGTGCGTCGCTCATTCAACTTGATCAACAGATCATGCTGACGCAAAGATCCGTCAATGCACAAGTCCTAAACGCATCGGCTGCGCGCGCAAGTGTCGAACGGGCGCAATCCGCAGCCAAGCAGGCCAAGGACACTCTGCAACGCATGGAGCCGTTGGTTGACAAAGGGTATGTGTCAGCCGATGAGGTGGACCGAGCTCACACGTTGGCACAAAGCACCGCTGCCGAACTCACGTATGCTGGTTTGCAAGCGCGGGAGGCAACCGCAGCCGTCAGCGGAGTCGACGCTCTGCAAGCCCAGCGTGCAGTCGTGCAGGCGGAAATCGCTTCTGCCGAGTTAAACCTCGAATACGCAACTGTCCGAGCCCCATTCGACGGTGTGGTTGTGTCGCTTCGCACCACGCGTGGTCAATTCGCGTCTGCCTCGTCGCCCGTATTCACATTGATTGACACGGCTCATTGGTACGTCGTCGCGAACCTGCGCGAGACCGAACTTGCAAATATCGAGCCCGGCACGGATGCCACCATTTACCTAATGAGCAACACCTCAAAGCGTTTCCAGGGGAAAGTCGATTCGGTCGGCTTTGGTGTATCACCCGAAGACGGGGGAGGTCTTGCTCAAGGGCTGCCGCAGGTGCAGCGCAGTATTAATTGGGTCCATGTATCGCAACGGTTCCCCGTGAAAATCCTCGTCACCGACGCTGACATCAACCTCTTTCGGCTCGGAACGTCTGCGGTCGCAACGTTTCATCCGGCGACGAACGTCATCACCAAAGACGCGAATTGACTGATGAACCAACTACTCCTATTCCTTCGCGATGAGCTGACCCCGTTTCCTGGCCGGTTAAACGTCGCTTTGCGTTGTATAGCCAGCGCCGTCGTCGTTATCGTTGCGTCAATGACGCTTCAAGTTCCGTACCTCGCCGTATCACTGATTGTGGTTTTCTACGTAACCCAGTCGAATGTTGTGATAACGCGAATGATCGGCATGCTGTTTCTCGCGGGTACGACGCTCGCGATCGGTTGCACGGTGTTGCTACTCAAATGGACGTTTGACTATCCGCTGCTGCGCATAGTGTTTGCCAGCATCATATTTTTTTGTTGTGTTTACGCGATGCGTGTTTTTCAGTTTGGCGTCGTTTTCTTCATCGCAGCCCTCGTCGTCATCTACGCTCAAAGTTTCGTCGATGTGACGTCTAACGCTGAGGGAATCGTACGCGCGACGCTGTGGGTCTGGGTCGCAGTGTGTTACCCAATTGCCCTGACGCTGGTAGTCAATTCGCTAGTGCTGCCATTGGAGCCTCGTCAGCAACTTCGGAGAATGATGGTCTCTCAACTCGTTACGGTACGGAAAAGGCTAAGCGCGCTACACGAAGGCGCATCCGAGGTTTTCTCTGCGGGAATGTTCGACGTGCAAGCCTCCGTCACTTCGCTGCAAAAGCTACTGAGATTTACCGCAATGCGCGGCAAGCAAAACCCGCTCGCCGAAGCGCGAGATCTTGCGACAGTCACGGCGGTATCGAATCTTTACTTGGCTGCATCGAACCTGCACCCGATATCGGACAGAGCTGGGCAGATTGCGATGGACGCGAAGTCATTGGGTGACGGCTGTGCGACGTTGGCCGATTCAATTGAAAAAGACGTGCCGTTCTCGCTTTCGCCTGCCGCATGCGAAACATCCGTCGCCGACATGCCCTGGCCGTTGGTCGCCATACGAGGCTCGCTACGTGAGCTCGATGCGTTTGCGGTTGCGCAAGCCGACGCAATGCATGTGCCGCCAAATCAGCCTGTCCTCGCCGCCGACGCGTTCAGCAACCCCGTTTACGTACAGTTCTCGCTCAAGACCTTGCTGGCCGTGCTTGTCTGCTATGTCTTCTACAACGCGGCCGGATGGCAGGGTGTTCATACAGTGATGCTAACGTGTCTCATTGTTGCGCAACCCAGTCTCGGTGCGTCCGGTCGTCGGTCCATCCTTCGTTTCTGGGGCGCCGTGGTCGGAAGCCTGCTGGCGCTTCTCGTGGTCGTTTTCGTTCTTCCTAGAATTGACGGCATCGCCGCCTTGCTCATTGTCGTTGCGCCCATATTATTTGCTGGCGCCTGGATAGCCGCAGGCTCCGAACGAATCAGCTACGCAGGCGCGCAGTTGATGTTCACATTTTCACTGGCATTTCTCGACCAGTTTGCTCCGACGTATGATCTGACCGGAATCCGGGACCGTATGGTTGGCATCTTTCTCGGTGTTGCCGTCGCGACTTTCGTGCAGATGAACATCTGGCCGGAGGGCGAAGCCGCCCTACTCAGGCGCAAGCTGTCTGCCAGTCTCGCGGCCACAGCGAAGCTCCTCGCGATGGGACAATCGACGCAAAATCAAACAGTCATTGGCAAACAACGAATGGCTGCCTGGGCCGCACTTAGCGACTGCGAAGGGATGCTTTTGCGCGTTGCACTGGAGCCGACTTGGCGCGAAGGCGAAGAAGAGCGTGTCACGCTTTTCGCGAACTCGGTGTTTGTCGCTGCTCGGGAGCTTTTGCTCGCCGCCGACTCACTTCGGATCGCATTCGATGCTACCGAAACCCGTCTTTCCGCACATGTCGAAGAACACATTCGGATTTTTGCCTCCGGTGCTGTCTCGGCTATCGAAGCATATTCGACTGGACTGTCGACACTGCAGCCATCTGCCAGGACGCCTGACCTAGTCGGGCGTGAAGTTACGCTCGACGGTTTGGCTGGACACGATGCAAGGCTAATTGGCCAAATCAATCGGGTCCTGTTAGCTGTATCCAGCTTGCCAGAGTGGTTGGCAAAAGATACTTCCCTTCCATTAACGCTTCCAGCCGACACACGCCATGAATGATGCTATGTTCACCGTAATGCGTAGTCGTTGTGCCTTGTTCTCGGCCGCTATCGCGAGTGCGGTATTGCTCGGCGGTTGCGCGTTCATTCGTAACGATACCGCTCCAGTTGTGCAGGTCGCGGAAGATCGTGTCAAAGTCTCAGCGAAACTCGATTTGCCCGCTGCTGACTGGCCGTCCGAACAGTGGTGGCTTCGGTACGACGACGCGCAACTGTCCGCTCTTATCGATCAGGGCTTGGCAGCATCTCCGACGATGGCGCTCGCGCGTCAACGGGTGGCACAGGCTCGTGCGCAGGCAGAACTGACGGTAGCTTCAGCCGGGCCGCAGCTTTCCGCAAGTGGAACGATCGACCGCGAGCGTGTCTCGTCAAATGGGTTCCTGAGTGCGTACACCGGGACCGACCCGTCTATCGGCGCGAACGGACCGTGGTACACAACGGGACTAGTTGGTTTCGATGGCGCGTGGGACCTGGACATTTGGGGCCGGCACCGCGCACAGATTGCAGCGGCCGTGGGCGTGGACAATGCCAAAAAGGCGGAGGAAGCGGAAACTGCGCTCGAACTATCCACAGACATTGCGCGAACATACTATGCCGTGCAAACGGCCTATGCCGAAATTGATTTGCTGAAACAGCAGAAAGATGCGCTCCTGATCCAGGCCGATGCGCACCGTTCGCGATTCACAAGTGGGCTTGAGCCCGATACCGCGGCAAAACAGGCCGAAGCGAACCTTTTAACCGTAGATCAGCAGATCGCACAGGCATCGGAGCAAGTGACGAACGGACGCGAGTCGATTCGCGCGCTGATCGGTGCCGATTCTCGCGGGCTTGGCAACATGACGCCACAACCCCTGCCCGCGGTTACGACAGGCGTCCCGGATAGTCTCGGCTTTCAACTGCTTGCACGACGTCCTGATTTGCAAGCGCTGCATTGGTATGTTGTTTCGTCATTGAAGCAGGTGGACGCAGCAAAGGCAGCGTTTTATCCCGACTTTGATATCAAAGCGTTTTTCGGATTCAACGCATTGGATGTGTCTCAGTTGTTTCTTCATGCAAGCCAGCAAATCAACATCGGACCGGGCCTTTACCTCCCTGTATTTGACAGCGGCCGTCTCAACGCTTCGCTCCGCGGGGAGCGCGCGTCAAGTAATGCCACAATTCTGCAGTACAACCAAGCCGTATTAAACGCAGTTCGTGACGTGGCGCAAAACGGAAGCGCGTTGAAGGACTTAAACGTGCGGACAGCGATGCAGCAGAGAAAAATTCAGGACGTGCAGTTTATTCTTAACAGTGCAGCCGCTCGATATGGGCGGGGACTCATCGACAGGGTACAGGTGGAGCAGGCGCAGGAAATGGCGATACAGGAACAACTCGCGATGCTTAAACTGACGGGCCAGAGCCTCCAGACGTCCATTGCGCTCACGAAGACGTTGGGCGGCGGCTATCAGTCAGACGTTGGCGCACGGTGATTTTGCGTCAGGCTCGGCAGAGGTTGGAACCAAGTTTCGTCTATCGCAATATACGCACAAAACATGGCGCCTTCGGCAAGTGTGCCATCAGCGTTTTCGCGAGAGGGAGCAAAGCACTATCTCCGCGGGTCTTTGCGTGACTTAGCGCTGATCCAACTTTCACGCTGGGCGCGATCGCATGGCAAACAAAGCAATACATCGCTATGCGCCCTTGTCCAAACTGATTTCCTTTTAGAAGGATGAGCCTGATCTACCGCGTGCAGTAAATTACGCGTCCGTTTGGACAGGTACCCGCTCTTGCGTCGTTGAATGATCCTCCAGAGGCCAAAGAACAATATACCTTGTCGTTATTCGGCCAATGAGGCCTGTTTCAAACTGAATCGTCGCAATGGATCGCGGTCTGAAGCGCTTGGATTCAAAGAAACATCAATGCATCTTCGGCCAGCGCAGGTGTAACTCGGGCCTTAAGCAAATCGAGCCAAGCTTTGGTCTTCGCATCGAGGAAGTGTCGGGAAGGATAGAGCGCATACGCACCTACTTCAGGCGAGCGCCATGACGGAAGAATGCGAACCAGCCGCCCGCTCCGGATCGATTCCTTGACGGTAAAGCAAGGCAGCAAAATGATGCCGCTCGCTTGCTCTGCAGCGTGCAGAAGCACATCTGGGTTGTCCGAAACAATTGGTCCATTGGGCTCAACTTGGAAAGAGCGCCTTGCCGATTTCAGTTCCCACTGCGCGGAAGCGGACGAATTGACCAGGCGGATGCACGTGTGTTCCTGCAGGTCGCGCGGATGCTTTGGGGCTCCCCGGCGCGCCAAATATGCGGGCGCCGCACACATTATGCCGAATACCGTACCGAGTGGCAGCGCGACCATTCCCGAATCGGCGAGCTGCTGTGCCAAATAGATGCTTACATCGATCCCCTCGGCAAGTAGCGCTGGCATGTACTGCGAAGTCCCGTATTCGATGCTCACCTTCGGAAACGCCGCGCAAAATTCGGCAATAAGCGGCGCTACATAATGGCGGCCAAAGCTGCTCATGCATTGAATTCGAAGCCTTCCCGCCGGCTCAACGGTTGCGCCAGATGCGAACGCTTCGGCCACTTCCACCCGCTCCAAGATGTCACGACATTGACTGACATAGGTCAGACCTGTGCTGGTCAACGCGATCCTACGGGTAGTTCGTTGCAGCAACTTGGTACTCAGCCTCTTTTCCAGCCCCGAGACTAATCGCGATATTTGCGCGGTAGTTAGATCCATTTGTTCGGCGGCGGCCGTAAATGTTCCCGAGTCTACGACCCTGACGAACGCTGTCATGGCGTGTAGAAGTCCGTAGTCGAGATCTTTGCGCATGACGTAATTAACTTTCCAATTTGAGCCGATTGTTACCCACAATACGATTGCCCAGAATGATCGTCAAGCCGGTGCTGCGTCGAAGTTGTCACGAGACGGTAGTCCTCATTTTCGATCTTGGGAGTAAAACTCATGAATGGTGCAGAAAGCCTGTTGAAATCATTGGTCGCCAGTAACGTTGACGTGTGTTTTGGTAATCCTGGTACGTCCGAGATGCATTTTGTGGCAGCCCTCGACGCGGTTAAGGAAATGCGTCCGGTACTCGGCCTTCAGGAAAATGTGGTCACCGGCGCGGCTGACGGCTACGCACGGATGGCGGGCAAGCCCGCAGCCACTTTATTGCACCTAGGGCCGGGCCTAGCGAACGGTTTGAGCAATCTTCACAATGCGCGCCGTGCCTCCAGTCCGATAGTCAATATTGTGGGGGACCATGCGTCGTCGCATGCGCGCTACGACGCGCCACTAGCTTCCGATATCGCCGGATTTGCGCGCCCGGTTTCGGACTGGGTGCATTCGTCCACTAGCGCCCGCACCGTCGGTGCGGACGCGGCACGGGCGGTGCGCGCTGCGCGCGAAGCGCCTGGACAGATCGCTACACTAATTCTTCCAGCCGATACGGCTTGGGACGCCGCCGAAAGCGTAGCGGCTCCGCTGCCGCTGGCACCGCGTGCGCAAGCGGCTCCTTCGACCATCGACCGTATTGCCGACAAGCTGCGTGCAGATCTGCGCACAGTGCTCCTTGTCAGGGGCGAGGCGCTTCTTGGCGATGCCTTGATTGCGGCGGGGAAAATCGCGGCTAAGACCGGTGCGCGGCTAGTCTGCGACACGTTCGCGCCTCGAATTGAGCGCGGAGCATCCCGTGTCCATGTCGATCGGCTCCCATATTTCGGCGAAGTCGCCACAGAGTTCCTGGCCGGCACTCAAATGTTAATTTTGGTTGGCGCGCGCCCGCCGGTCAGCTTCTTTGCCTATCCTGACAAGCCTAGCTGGCTCACGCCTGATGGCTGCGAGGTCAACGTCTTGACGCATCCGCACGAAGACAGCGTAGCGGCGCTAACTGCCCTGTTGGACGCCGTGGATGGACACCACGCCGAGGAGTCGGTCATCAAGCGTGAAACGACATCCTTCTCCCTCAATGGCGGTTTGGACGCAGAAAGCATTGCGCAGATTGTGACGATGCACTTGCCTCTGAACGCGATCGTCGCCGATGAGGGCATCTCCTCGACCCTCCCCTACTACGACTTGCTAGGTACGGCCGCGCCGCATGACTTTCTCAATCTCACAGGCGGCGCTATCGGCAGCATGATGCCCGTATCGACAGGCGCCGGCATCGCATGCCCAGAGCGCAAGATCGTGACGTTAATTGGAGACGGCAGCGCGATGTATACCGTCCAGTCTCTCTGGACCCAGGCACGCGAGAATCTCGACATCGTCACCGTCGTGTATGCCAATCGAGGTTACAAAGTCCTCAATAACGAGTTGCGACGCGTCGGCGCTCCAACCGACGGAGCCGGCGCCATGGCAATGCTCGAACTAAATACGCCATCGTTGGACTGGGTGTCGATCGGACAGGGTCTCGGCGTAGCGTCGGTCCGAGCGAATTCAAAACGTGCGTTCGAGGCAGCTTTTGTCTCGGCGATGGCCCAACGAGGCCCGCGTCTGATCGAAGCAATCCTGGAATAAGCATTCAACACAACTATGCACGCAGCGAGACCGCGAAGGGAACTCATCGCGGCCCGGCTTCACACGATCAAGCACCACCACATAAACGCAACAACCTGAGGCTACGGCGGGTCGGTCAGGGGAGCCTTGTTTTCGGCGTCCTCCAATGCTGCAAGCCTAACCACTGTGCGATCAAAATTTAACCAGATAAAGGTAAAAATTATGTCCAGTCTGAAGCTTCCCTTCGCTCCCTCTGCAGAGCAGATCCGAGCTCGCCTCGAAACGATGAAAATTGCGCAACTTCGTGCCGGCGCGCCGTCGCTCGAACTACGAAAAGATCGAATCGACCGTGCAATCGATTTGCTGGACACGCATCGCGACGCGCTGATTGATGCGGTCCGCGCCGACTATGGCAGCCGCAGCCGCCAGCAAACTCTGCTCGCCGACATTCTGACTCCCATTGAAGGACTGCGATTTAATCGCGATCATCTTGATGAATGGATGCGAGCCCAATCGTCATTTGAGCCTTTCCCTGGAACTCGGGCGTGGGTCGAACACCAGCCGCTCGGCGTTGTTGGGATCATCAGTCCTTGGAACTTCCCAATTGTGCTCGCTTTTGGCCCACTGGCAAGTGCATTTGCCGCCGGCAACCGCGCCATGCTCAAGCCGTCGGAGCTGACCCCCGGCACCTCGGAACTGATCTGCGAACTGATTGCACGTTATTTCGACGCGGATGAGTTCACGACTGTGCTGGGTGGCCCGGAGACAGGGGCCACATTTAGCGCGCAAGCGTTCGACCATCTGATCTTTACGGGCAGTACCCAAGTAGCGCACCACATCATGCGCGCCGCATCGGACAACTTGGTGCCGGTCACGCTCGAGCTGGGCGGCAAGTCGCCCGTCATCGTTGCCCCAGATGCCGACCTGCGCCGCGCCGCTGAACGTGTGCTGACGGTGAAAACCTTTAACGCTGGACAAATCTGCCTTTCTCCGGATTACGTGCTTCTCCAAGCGGGGCGCGAAGATGAGTTTGTTGAATACGCCAGGGCTTCCGTCGCCCGGATGTATTCAACCATGCGCGACAATGCCGATTACACTTCGATGGTCAACGTGGCCGGGTTTGAGCGGCAGCACGCGCTGATCGCCGATGCGCTTGATAAAGGCGCCCGCGTTGTAAACCTCGCCCCGCCCGGTGAAGATCTGTCTGATCCGGCGATTCGCAAGGTCGCACCAAGCCTGATCGTCGATGCGACGGATTCCATGCGGGTGATGCAGGAGGAGATATTCGGACCATTGCTGCCGGTGGTGACCTACGAGACACTCGGGGACGCGATCGCCTATGTGAACGCCCATCCCCGGCCGCTTGCGCTTTATCTTTTCAGCGACAAGCAGGACGTACGCGAACAGGTAGCAGCGCATACCACGTCAGGGGCGATGGTCGTGAACGACGCAATGACTCACGTCTTCGTAGATGCACTACCGTTCGGCGGCGTCGGTGCCTCGGGCATGGGCCACTACCATGGCGAATATGGATTCCGGAGCCTGAGTCACGCCAAGCCGGTGCTGCTTCAAAGTGAAGGCGCGGAAACAAATCTTTTGATGCGAGCTCCGTACCCGAAAGGTGTAGAGCCGGCCATTGAAGAGCGGATCTCAGCCTGACTCGGAAGTGACGCATCCGTTCCGGCCTTGCATGAGAGCGAAGCCATGGTGTCAGCGCTCGCATGGCGTACGTTGACGGACATTATATTCACGCCCGTTAATCCGCAGGCTTACCGTACAAGTTGACTGCTGCCCACACCTTCCGGCTGCAGGTCATGGAGAAATCATGTGCACATGATAGTCGTGGTTGGAGGCGGTGCTGGCGGCCTTGAATTGGTCACCCGGCTCGGACGCTCATTGGGTAAGTCGCGACGTGCCGAGGTGACGCTGGTCGACAGCCAGATGACCCACCTCTGGAAACCGCTTCTGCATGAGGTGGCGGCTGGATCGCTCGATGCATCGGGAAACGAACTAGATTTTGTCGCCCAGGCGAAATGGAATCATTTTCTGTTTCTTGGAACCCTCTGCAACGTGGATCGTTCGAATCGACGGATTCGCCTTGCGGCCGTGATCGACGATCGGGGTGCCGAACTCATACCCCAACGAACAATCGACTACGACACTTTGGTGCTGGCGGTTGGAAGCACAACCAACGACTTCAAGACACCGGGTGTCGCGGAGCATTGCGTGTTTCTCGATACACCGCGCGATGCGGAGCGTTTCCGCAAGCGATTGTTGCAGCATTATTTAGCGGCTCATTCGCGTCGCAGTGAAAGCAAAATTCGCAATGAGGCCGTGAATATTGCGATCGTTGGAGCGGGAGCGACTGGTGTAGAGCTTGCGGCGGAACTACGCCATGCGGCTGGACAGTTTGCCCAGTACGGGCTTGACAGTATCGCCCCCGACGACATGCGGATCGCGCTTATCGATGCAGGGCCGCGCGTTCTTCCCGGCCTTTCCGCAAAGATCAGCGCCTCGGCTCAGGCTGCGCTCACGCGGATCGGCGTAACAGTCCTTACTTCCACCATGATCAATGAGAAAACGTCCGAAGGGCTTGTGACGCGTGAAGGAATTTGCATCCAGGCAAGTATGAAGGTCTGGGCGGCCGGCATTCGAGCCCCGCGGTTTCTTGGCAAAATCGATGGTCTCGAAGTTAATCACCTCGGCCAGTTACGGGTGAAGACGACGCTACAGACCACGCACGATGAGGATATCTTTGCTTTTGGGGACTGTGCTGCGTGTCCGATGAACGAAGACAACGAAAAAAATGGTGCCGCCACGCGCGCAAGCCGCGCATCAACAGGCTGAAATGCTAGCGAAGTCGATCGCATCGCGTGTCGAAGGGCGACCTTTGCTGACATACCAGTATCGCGACCTCGGTTCAATCATTTCATTGTCGAGGTTTAGCGCGATCGGACTTATAAAGGGCAATATTCCGGGAAGCTTCCTCGTACACGGGTGTTTAGCAAAGCTGATTTATGCCGCCCTTTATCGGATGCATCAGATCTGCGTCTATGGCCATGTCCGTGCGATTTTTCATATACTTGGAGGTCGCGTCGGGCGCCGAGCTTCACCGAGACTGAAACTCCACTGAGCGGGTCGGCTTTTGTGTGCGCGGGACGTTGCCCTAAGCCAAATTTCCCAGCGAAATCGAAGTGACCAGCTTTAAATAATATCGAATTATTATTTGATTCGGATATGACATCTGCGCTCGAGTGTGGTCAGGGAATGACCATCCAGGCGGTACATAGAAGTGTCGTTCCCTCCGGATACGGACTAAGCATATTTGATCAACACCAAACGCAGAAGGCACGCAGTGTCGGCCGAACTCAAAACGGCATCGCGGTATCTTAACTCCGATTGATACCAGCGATGCATCGAAAAGATGACGAACCTACCTTCCGGGGAAAATGCAGACTTCCTCGAACATGCTTCGTCGTAGTCAGCTACCGAAAAAGAGGTTACAGAAACTGACCGGACCCACGCACGCCACGCGCATGGCTGTGTGCACCTGCGCGCCTGAAGATGACGTGCCATTCATCGCAACACCGCCGTAACTTGGCTGTGTATGATCGCTGCTTGCGGCAATCTTCGCCTCGGCGGCCTGGATGTCGGCTGGGTAATGAATGTCGTTGCCGAGCGACGGGTTGTAACCCGCTTGCTCGACGCGTACCAGATCGGCACGTACTTCAGCGCGAGTTACGGGGCCATTGGTTTGCGCGAAGCTGAGAACAGGAACTGTCAACGTACCTGCTGCGAGAGCAATGCATACAAGAAATTTCTTCATGATAAATTCTCCAGATAATAAGTAATAAAAAGGGACGTCATCGGCTGACTTATAGCGAGCGGATACGCCTTACTTGGCTAAATATCCGCGTTGATACCGACAAAAATAGAATTCATTCTCTCTCCGCGAATGAGTTCAATGTAAGTCAACGGAAGTCTCACTACCAGCCCTACGAACGGCTATGGAGATCACACGAACCGATGTACATCCAAGACCTTTGTATGAGCAGTGGCGTAGAAGTAAGGAATAACCAAACGATGCGCTAAACTGCAAAGCGTTCCTGCTCGACGATTTCAAGGATTAGAATATCGACACATCGCAATACGTCTTTATTTTTCTAAAGCCTTGGGATGCCTATGACACGCAGCCCTTGCTGCCGCTAATCAGGAGGTGATGTGACACATGATCCGCGCGCGCTGAACAGCGCGTCTGAAGACCGGCAAACGGGGTCAACGGTCTATGTTGTAGACGACGATGACTCGATGCGCGCAGCCGTGAGCAATCTTCTACGGTCGGTTGACCTGCGAGTCGAGGCGTTTGCGTCAGCCCAGGAGTTTCTTGACTGCCGGAAAACGCACCTTCCAAGCTGCCTGATTCTTGATGTACGCCTGCGACAGGAAAGTGGCCTTGCCCTTCAGCAAGACATGGTGCGAGGCGGAGTACGCATTCCAATTTTATTCATGACGGGCCACGGCGATATCGAAATGTCGGTGCGCGCAATGAAAGCGGGCGCGTTGGATTTCCTAACGAAGCCGTTCCGGGATCAGGACCTGCTTGATGCCGTGACTCACGCGCTTGCAAGGGACGCCGAGCGGCTCGCGGGAGAGCAAGGCGCGGCGGATATTGTGCGCAGCTATGCCTCGCTGACTCCGCGTGAAAAACAGGTCATGACGCTCGTGGTCGCCGGGTTGATGAACAAACAAATAGCCGCCGAAATGAATCTGAGCGAGATTACCGTCAAAATTCATCGTGGACAACTCACAAAGAAAATGGGATCACGATCGGTCGCCGATCTGGTGCGAAAAGCTGAAGCCCTCGGGATTCGTCCCGATGTCTCGCAAAAAGCAAAATCGCAGTAGCATCCTTCGCCGGACGGCAATGGCAGACGTCCGGTGAATGCTGAAAGTTACACCACGCCGTTAGCAACATAATTGCCATCCAGGTTAATCCGCGTTATGCAACGGTGTGCTCATGCCTCGGCTGATGCTGGTTTTCGAGCGTATCCGCCCAAGACCAGCAATGAAGGCGCACCGTTCGACTCAACCTTGCGCAGCTCCATTTTGGGAGACCATCACTTCAATTCATTGCGCACCAGCGATATTGGAGCGGCTAAGAGTCTGGCGTTTCCCTTGGAATATTGGCGCTGCCTAGCATCGCTCCCGCCGAGAAAGTGAGGAAAATAGCTCAATTCAACTCTGAACTTTCGCACCGGCGTCAAGATTCGTCCAGCCGCCGCCGAGCGCCTTGAGCAGTAACACGCTGGCGCTCATCCGGCGCGCATTGATCTGTTCCTGCGTGCGCTGGTTGGTCAGCGCGATGGTCTGCGCAGTCACCACGTCGAGATAACTGACCGCGCCCGCCTGGTAGCGGTTGGTGGTCAGCGTCAACGCGAGCGTGGCGGCCGAGGTCGCGCGTTCCTGGCTCGCGGCTTCATCGGCAAGTGAATGCAGTGCCGACAAGTTGTCCTCGACCTGCTGGAACGAAACCAGCACCGTCTGCCGATAGTCCGCCACCGATCCTTGATATTGCGCCGTCGCGTTCTTGAGCGTGGCGTCGCGTCGGCCGCCATCGAAAATCGTGCCCGCAACTTGCGATCCCAAGGCCCAGAAGAGGCTCGGCGCGCTCAGCCACGGCGCGAAGAACGTGCTTTCAAGTCCTGCGCTTGCGGACAACGTCAGGTCAGGATAGAAGGCCGCGTGCGCCTCGCCGATCTGCGCGTTCGCCGCCGCCACGCGCCGCTCGGCGGCAGCAATATCGGGGCGGCGTTCGAGCAGTAGCGAGGGGAGGCCTGCCGGGATCTGCGGCACCGCATAGGCCAGCGCGGCGGGCGTGATTACAAACGTCGAAGCAGGCTCGCCGATCAACGTTGCGATGGCATGCTGCAACTGTGCGCGCTGGATATCGATGTCAGTGTCCTGGGTGCGCGTGCTTTCCAATTGCGTCTGCGCTTGCGCGACGGCAGAGGCATCGATCGCGCCATCCTTCAGTTGCTGTTGCAGCAGCGAGAGCGCGCGAGCGTAGGCAGTGACGGTATCGTCTAGCAGCTTCTTCTGTGTGTCGAGCGAGCGCAGATCGAAATAATCAACGGCGAGGTCGCTCGTCATCGAAAGCCGGACGGCTTCCAGATCCGCTTCGCTTGCCTGCGCGCTTGCTTGCGCGTTGACCGTTGCGTCCTTCAGGCGGCCGAACAGATCGGGTTCCCACGACGCAGCAAGACCCCCCGAATAGTCCGGGATCGTCTGGCCGGCCAGCGACTTGCCGACCAGGTTTTGCGAGGTCCTGTAACGCTGCTGCGACGCGTTCGCCGTGACGGTCGGGAAGAATCCCCCGCGCCGGTAATCGACAAAAGACCGCGCCGCCTGCAACTGCGAGACTGCCTTTTTTACCGTTTGGTTCGAGACATCGATACGCGCTTCCAATTGGTCCAGATTTACGTCATCGAACACGGTCCACCATGGGCCGCGCGTTTGCGTATCGGCGGGTTTTGCCATGGCCCAGCCGGGTGCCGCGGCACCCGCGTAATGCGTTGGGACGGCAACACCGGGCTTGGTGTAGGCAGGCAAGGTCATGCATGCCGCGAGCAAGCTGGCTGCACACAGCGTGAGGATCGTCTTTAAAAATGAGCGGTTTCGCATGATCATGGTCCTCACGAAGCCGCCGCTACGATCTGCACGGATTCTCCGGCGCTGATGGCGTCGCCGGGATTGTCGATCACACGATCGCCTGCAGCCAGCCCCGTGGTGACCTCCATGCGCGTGCCAAAATCGCGGCCAATCGTGACCGTCTTGAGCGCCGTCTTGCCGCTGCCGTCCACCACGGCGATAGTCACGCCGCCGGGGCGGAACAGCATCGCGCTGACAGGCAGTTCAAGCGCCGGCGCGGGAGTCTGCAACGCCAAATGGACTTGCACATAGGCGCCGGGCAACAACGCGCCGTCGTGGTTATCGACATCGACCTCCACGCGCAGCGTGCGGCTCACCGGATCAATTGCGCCCGAGTTCCGCGCGACCACCGCCTCGAACTTGCGCCCTGGAAACTGCTGGACGCTCAGATATGCCACTGTGCCCGCGTTCATATGAGACGCATCGGTTTGCGGGACATCGACGAACACACGCAGCCGGTCGATCTGCGAGACATGGAACAGTTCGCCTGGGTTTGCCGTGAGACCCGGGGTGCCGCCCGCTGTCACCAGCGCGCCGACATCCACGTTCCGTGCGGTTACCACGCCATCGAACGGCGCCGTAAGCTTTTCATATGAGACCAGTTCCGCCAGCCTTTTCACGTTTGCCTGCGCGGACTGCAACATCGCGCGCTTCGCCTGCATGTCGCTTTGCTTCGTATCGGCGTCCTGTTGCGAGACCGATTGCGTCTTCAGCATGTCTTGCCAACGTTGCGAGGTGCCTGCCGCATAGTTGTAGTTCGCGATAGCGGTCGCTTCATCAGCGCGAGCCTGTGCGAGCTCTGCATCGAGCTCCGGCGTCTGGATGACCGCAAGCATCTGACCTGCCTTCACCTTTGTACCGATGTCGGTGTACCAGTGCTGTAGATATCCGCTTGTGCGCGCGTAAATGGAGGCATCGGCGAAAGGCGTGACCGAACCCGGCAGGAGCAACTCTTGCACAGCAGGCGCGCTCGTGGGCTTGACGACCGAGACCGTGAGCGCACGTTGCGCGGCGACTTGTTGAGTGAGCGCGCTGCCTGCGTGCAGCCGTGGCACGATGCCCATGCTCAGCAAGGCGGCAGCAACGGCAGCCAGGGCAAGCGGCCCCAGGTAGCGGCGCTTGCTCGAAGGTGTCGTCGTGGTGGCGACGGGTTGATCGTTGTCAGGCTGGTTCATTTTGGGTCCTTCGGCATCGGCGTTCGTTAGATGGGAAGAGGCGTCGAGATTCGCGCCTTCGTGTCGCGGCGATTTGCAAGCCAGGCGTGCACCATGCCGAATACAACGGGTACGAACAGCAGCGTGGAGACGGTACCGAGCGCAAGACCGCCGATCACCGCACGGCCGAGCGGCGCGTTCTGTTCGCCACCGTCGCCCAAGCCGAGCGCCATCGGCAACATGCCGATCAGCATTGCCAATGCGGTCATGATTACGGGGCGGAATCGGTTGAAGCCCGCTTCGAGCCCGGCCCAGAGCGGCGCGGTGCCAGCCTGCAGCGACTCACGCGCGGTGTTTATCACGAGAATGCTGTTCGCGGTCGCAATGCCGATACACAAGATGGTTCCCGTCAGCGCGGGCACGCTCAGCGTGGTGTCCGTCGCGAACAACATCCACGCGATACCCGCAAGCGACGCCGGCAAGCCGCTGATAATGATGAGCGGGTCGAGCCACGACTGGAAGTTCACGACCATCAGCAGGTAGACCAGCACGATTGCAAACGCAAGACCTTCGCCCAGGCCGATAAAGGAGCTGTTCATCGATTGCACCTGACCGCGCATCACAATGGACGATCCTGGCGGCAACTGGACCTCTGCCTGATCGATGAGTTTTTGCACGTCGGTGGCGACGCCGCCGAGATCGCGTCCTTGCGTCGATGCAAAGATGTCCAGCACCGGTTGCACGTTGTAGTGCGAAACCACCGCCTGTTGTGAGCCGCGCGACACGGTGGCGAGCGCGCCGAGCTGGTTTTGCGGATTGGTGGACACGGCGCTTGTTGCAAGCGGCAGGTTGGCGAGTGTCTGCAACGAATGAATGTCGTATTGGGGCACTTCGGCCATCAACGGATAACTGACGCCGTTCTTGGGATCGAGCCAGAAGTTGGGCGTGGTCTGTGAGCTGCCCGACAAAGCGATCAGCAGGTTCTGCGCAACGTCCTTTTGCGTGAGGCGCGCCTGCATCGCCTTCGTACGGTCCACGTCGAGGTTCAGCGCGGGTTCGTCGCCCGGCTGCTGGATGCGCGCATCGACGAGACCACGCACGCTGCGCAGCTTCGCCAGCATCGCGTTCGCGACCTTGCGGTTGTCATCGAGCTTGTTGCCGACGATCTGGATATCGATAGGCGCGGGCAAGCCGAAGTTGAGAATCTGGCTCACGATATCCGCCGGCAGGAACGCGAACGTCGTGCCGGGAAACGACTGGTTCAGCACGTTGCGCAGTGTGGCCACGTACGAGGCGGTCGGCTTGTGTCCGGGCGCGAGCGTGATCATGATGTCGGCGTCTTCGGGGCCAATAGGATCGGACGAATCGTAGGTCAGGTTGATGCCGCTGACCGGCACGCCGATGTTGTCCAGCACCGCAGCCTGATCTTTCTTCGGAATCACGCTGCGGATCTTCGCTTCGACTTGATCGGTCAGACGCGCCGTTTGTTCAATGCGTGTGCCCGTCGGGGCGCGCATGTGCAGGCGGATTTCGCCTGCATCGACCGCGGGGAAGAAGTCGCGTCCCGCGAACGGCACCAGCGCGAGCGAACCTACACAGGCGAGCATGAAGACAGGCAGGAACCTGCGGCGGTTGTCGATTGCACGCAAGAGGATGCCCTTGTATTGCGTGCGCAGCTTTTCAAAGCGATGTTCGAACGCGGCCTGAAAACGGATCAGCACGGCGAATCGGCCGGCGGCCGCTTTGCCGTCCTTGGCGCGTGCGCGCAGCAACACCATTGCAAGCGTGGGAATCAGCGTGCGCGAGAAAAAGTATGAAGCGATCATGGCGAATACCACGGCTTCGGCCATCGGCACGAAGAGGTAACGCGCGACGCCGGAGAGCAGGAACATCGGGAGGAATACGATGCAGATGGCAAGCGTCGAGACGAACGTCGGCACTGCGATTTCGCCGGAGCCGTTAAGAATGGCATCGTGCAGCGGCTCGCCGTTCTCCAGATGATGCGTGATGTTTTCGATGGCGACCGTTGCATCGTCGACCAGGATACCGACCGCGAGCGCGAGGCCGCCGAGCGTCATGATGTTGATGGTCTGCCCGAGCACGGACAGCGCGATCAGCGAAGTCAGCACCGCAAGAGGAATAGTCACCGCAATGATCAATGTCGCGCGCCAGCTTCCAAGGAACAGCAGGATCATCAGCGCCGTGAGGCACGCGGCAATTACCGCCTCGCGGACCACGCCTGTGATCGCGGACTTCACGAACACAGACTGATCGCCAAGCGGCGTGATTTGGAGCGCCTTCGGCAAGCCTGCGGCGATCTTCGGCAGCATCGACTTCACCTGGCTGATGATGGTCAGCGTTGACGTGCTGCCGGTCTTCTCCACTTCGAGCAACGCAGCGCGCTTGCCGTCGCTGCGCACGATGTTGGTCTGCGGCGCGTAACCGTCGCGGACTTGCGCGACATCGCGCACGTACACCACGCCGCCCTTGACGGTCTTGATCGGCAGGTTGTTCAGCGCCGCGACACTGTCCGTGCTGCCGTTCATTTGCACGTTGTATTCACGCGTGCCGATCTTGGCCGTGCCGCCCGGCAGGATCAGGTTCTGCGCGTTCACGGCGTTGACCACGTCGATGGGTGCCAACCCTTTTGCCTGCAATGCACGCGGGTTGATATCGACCATGATCTGGCGGATCTTGCCGCCGAATGGCAGCGGCACTGCCGCGCCCTGGATGGTCGCGAGTTGCGTGCGGATGAAGCTGTTGCCGAGGTCGTAGAGCGTCTGCTCGGGCAGCGTGGTGCTGGAAAGGCCGAGCTGAAGGATCGGCACCGTCGAGGCGTTGTAGGTAATGATGTTCGGCGGCAGCGTGCCCGGCGGCAACACGCGGAGGATGGACGCGGAGTTCGATGCGGCTTCTGCGATCGCACGGTTGATATCGGCGCCGGGATGAAAGAACACCTTGATTACCGATACGCCGTTAAGCGATTGCGATTCAATATGTTCAATGTCTTCGACGTCTGATGTCAACGCCCGTTCGTAGTTGGACGTGATCCGGTGCGCCATGTCTTCGGCTGAAAAACCGTTATACGACCACACGATGCTGACCACCGGAATATCGATGTTCGGAAAAATATCGGTGGGCGTGCGCATGATCGCAAGCGGTCCGAGAATGAACAGCAGGATCGCAAGAACGATGAAGGTGTAGGGCCGGTGCAATGCCAGTCTGACGATCCACATGACGAATTCCAGGACGAGTTGGCCAAACAAATTTTGGATGAGGCTGCAAGTGATACGGCAATACGTTGCGATGGTCGGATTCTCTGCCGCTATATGGCGCGGCAAGAAATTGGAGAGCAAGGATGAAGGCATCGACTACGGTCGGAATGGTGGTTAACATCAACCACCAGCGCGATTGACTTGAATTTAGTTCATTGGTTATCCCGCCACTAGCCCTACCATCGGCTCCCGAGATCACATGAACCGGTATGTCTCTAATACATACGTATGAACGCTGAAGCCGGCCAGGCCGAATTGTTACTTCGCAACGGCTTATCTAATTAGATCTCGATTCGTCGCAAGTTGGCGTCGTTGCCTCTAGGCGACGATTTTGTCCACAGATGAAGACAGAGGCACGATCGCTTTGTAAGCGGCTCGGCTGGGCCGTGTCCTCACGCGCGCGCGGGTGAGGCATGATGGTGATGGCGTGTTGGAGTCCGTATAGATCAAGGGAGATCGTGTCCACGATCGGCGATCATGGGCACGATCCATCCAAATCTATCCAGATCTACCCGATTGAGATTGTGGCGGGGTGAGGGGTTTTAGTTTGTCAGCCACATTCCAAGGCAGCAATTCGTCGATGCGAGAGATCTTGTGATCAGCGATGTGGGTCAGGACGTATTCTAGGTAGGCACGCGGGTTGATTCCGTTGAGCTTGCACGTCCCGATCAAGCTATACATCGCGGCGGCCCGCTCGCCTCCGCTGTCGGAGCCGACGAACAGATAATTTTTGCGTCAATGCAAATATGTGCATTGACGCAATAATGCGCAGCCGCAAATTATGCGGAGTTTGCATCGTACGACTCGTCACGAGCGCCAGTGCGACGCGCCTTGCAGGGATCTGTGGCTTGCAGCAAACTGCACATAAAAAAGATGCTTTCCTGTTTGGGTTGTTACCCATTCAGGAGAATCATCATGATCGGCTTGATTCCTCTTCGACCGCAGCCTCAGGCGTGGTTGTGGCGCAGCGTCCTTTCTCCTTTCGCAGAGCGCTACTGCGAATATCTCGTTGATACCGGCTACGCGGCTCGCACCATCAACATCTACGTGAGGTGCGTCGCGCACTTTGCGTATTGGCTTACAACGCACCGTATAGCCGTAGCAAGTGTCGAAGATCGACTTGTCTGCAGCTTCGTGAACGACCATTTGCGGCGATGTACCTGCCCCGATCCGATTCCGAGGGGTCGGGCAGACGTGAATGCTGCACTTCGGCATTTGCTGGTCGTCATGGGCGCGTGCGCTGTCCCTCGGTTTCTGCGGGCGGAATCGGACTCGGTGCAACAGGAGGTGTGTCGCTTTACTGACCATCTCAAGGACGTTTGCGGCCTAGCCGAATGCACGCGATATCAGCGTGGTCGAATCATTCGCGATTTCTTGCATCAGAGCTTTGGTCGCAAACACATAGACATGGAGCTGCTAACGATTCGGGATATCCGTCGTTTCGTTACGCACTACCCCGACGGGTGCAAGGCTGGAGCCGCTCACGTAGCGGGCGTGACATTGCGCAGTTACCTGCGATTCAGGACCATGCAATATAACGACGAGGTCGAAGAGCTGATCGCGGCAGTACCGAACGTGGCTGGATGGAGATTGGCGGCGCTGCCTGAAACGCTTTCGGATGCAGCGATCGGGCAGTTCCTGAACTCCTTCGATCGCGCGACTGCGTCCAGCTTGCGTGATTACGCAATGGCGCGCTGTCTGGCTGATCTTGGGTTGCGGGCTGCGGAAGTCGTGCAAATCCAACTCGACGACTTAAACTGGCGCGAAGGCACGCTGCAAATCCGTCGCACCAAATCGCGACGGGGCTACATCATTCCGCTGCCGGAGCCGACAGGTCATGCGCTCGCCGACTATATTCGGTTAGGCCGACGAGCAACGACGACCTCCCGCGCCGTCTTTGTGCGGCATTACGCTCCTGCTGACCTTCCATTAGGAACGGGCCGCGTCCACAAGGCTGTGCATGACGCATATGTCCGTTGCGGGTGGACCGACCGATCTGGAACCCATCTTCTGAGGCACAGCATTGCCCGACGGCTGCTTCGTTCTGGCTCGTCGTTGAAGGAAGTGGCTGACGTATTACGCCATCAGAGCATCGACACCACCGCGATCTACACGAAGATCGACCTGCGAAGCCTGGAGGCCGTGGCGCTTCCCTGGCCGGGGTGCAAATCATGAAGCTTCCCGTCAAATCGGCACACACAATGGTATCGCTAGTGGAAACGTATCTTGCAGAGCGACGCTGTCTCGGCTTCGACCTTGCGATCTCCGGGCAGGTGCTGATGAACTTCGCCCGCTTCGCGGATACGGCAAACCATCGTGGTTCGATCACCGAAGATCTGGCGCTCGCCTGGGCACACTCGACGCCGAGCCAAAGGCCCATTACCTGGGCGCGTCGAATCGAGGTAATCCGTCCCTTCGCGAAGCATCTCAAACAGTTCTATCCTGACACAGTTGTTCCACGATGCGACCTGTGCGGGCGAGCTCATCGTCGTCTGACACCACATATCTACACAAAGCAGGAACTCAACGAACTTCTCGCTGCGTCGGCGGCGATGCTACCCGCGGGTTCGATCAGACCGCTCACCTATGAAGCGTTATTCGGTTTGATTGCGGCAACCGGTCTGCGAATCTCGGAAGCCATCAATCTGTCCAGAGATGACGTGAATCTTGCTGCTGGGACGCTAACTGTCCGCGAGACGAAGTTCCACAAGTCGAGGCTTATTCCGTTGCATCCTACGGTAACTCGGGCCATGAAGCGTTACGCTGCCCGCCGTACGCTGGTCGTCGCTACCGAGCCGTGCAACTCATTCTTTGTGAACCTTGAAGGCAAGAAGCTGCATCCCAGTACAGTGCACTGGGCGTTTGGTCGGCTTCGCGAGCAACTCGGATGGATTGCGCGAGGCGACCATGCATTGCCTCGTATCCATGATCTTCGCCACACGTTCGTGTGCTGGCGAATCCTGAAGTGGTATCAGGATGGCGAGAACGTCGACAACCGGATGATCGCGCTGTCAACATATCTGGGACATGTGAAGCCGAGCGATACCTACTGGTATCTGACTGCGGTTCCCGATCTCATGGAAATCGTGAGCCAGAAATTTGCGGGCTTTGCCGAAGGGGTGGGTCATGACTAAAGGCCGCCTGGTTCCTTCCTTCGCGACGCTCCTGCAGGACTTCTTCGTCGAACGGTTGATGCAGCAACGCGCGGTGAGTCCGGAGACGATATCGAGCTATCGCGATGCGTTTCGTCTGTTTCTCCAGTTCGCATCGAATCGCCTTGGCAGGTGCCCAACTGATCTGACGCTGTCGGACATGGATGCGCCGCTGATCCTGGCCTTTCTGCGGCATCTAGAGGTTGAGCGGCATAACAGTACGCGGACCCGTAACGTTCGACTCGCAGCGTTGCGCTCGTTCCTGAAGTACGCGGCACACCGTGACGTCGCGTCGTTGGCCGTTATACAGCGTGCACTCTCGGTGCCGATGAAGCGTTGCGATAAACCTATGGTTGGATTCCTGTCTCGCGATGAGATTCAGCACCTGTTGATCGCGCCCGACCCAGACACCTGGTCGGGCCAACGCGACAGGGTCCTCCTGGCAACCATGTATAACACCGGAGCACGGGTCTCGGAAATCCTTGCACTGCGCGTCGGCGATGTAATCCTGGGCCCGTCGCCCTGTGTCCATATTGTCGGTAAAGGACGAAAGGAGCGGACGGTGCCTTTATGGCGATCTACGGCCAGGCTCATCAAAGGGTGGTTGCCTCAGATCCAGGATGCATCAAGTCAGAGGCTCTTTCCAAATCGGTCGGGAAATGCCATGACTCGCTCCAATGTCGCCGACCGGCTGAGAATTGCCGTAACCCGCGCGAAAGACCAATGTCCGCAGCTCGCCAAACGACGTGTTTCTCCTCATCTGGTTCGACACGCGACCGCCATGCACCTACTTCAATCAGGCGTCGATCTGTCAGTCATCGCGTTGTGGCTAGGACACGAAAGCCCATCGACAACGCACGGCTACATGGAAGCTGATCTGACAATGAAGGAGCGGGCACTGAACAGGATTCAACCGCCTCAAGTAAAGAATCGTCGATATCGGCCACCGGACCGCATCCTGCAGTTCCTGGAGTCGCTGTAATTATGCGTAGTTCGCCGGACCGCGAATCCTTGCGGATCGCTTCGGCGACTCGCCCGGCACCCTTAGAAAGTGACGGACTCCGCATAATTTGCGGCTGCGCATTATTGCGTCCGAGCGCGACACAGCGCAAGGCGTTTTCGGCAAGCACATTGCTTATCTCGGCCCGACCGTCTTCACAGTAGAACGTGAGGGCTGCCCAGTGGTTCAGCGAGTAGTTGATCGCCTTGGCGAGCGCGGACTTCGTCGACAGCGTCGTGAGTTTTGCCCTGATCGTCGTTTCGAACTTAACGAGCAATGGCTTGCTCTTCTCTCGCCTCACGCGCAGACGCTCGTCTGGTTCCTTGCCACGGATGTCGGCTTCTATGCTGTAGAGCTCGCCGATCATCTCGAGCAGCTGCTGGGTATCCGCAGTCGGCGTGCGCGCGTGAACATCATAGACGTACCTCCTTGCGTGATCCCAGCATGCCGCTTCGTGGATCTCGCCGCTTGCGTACAGTTGATCGAACCCCGAGTAAGCATCGGCCTGCACGATGCCGTGGAATGCGGCGAGCCGGGTTTGAGGGTGGATGCCTTTGCGATCCGAGGAGAAGTCGAACCATACCGCAGCAGGCTCAGCCGAACCCGAGCGACGATCGTCGCGCACGTAGACCCAGAATCGGCCGGTCACCGTCTTACCGTTGCCTGGCGCGAGCACCGCGACCGGCGTGTCGTCAACGTGTACCTTTTCGGAAACCAACACGTAGCGCTGGATCGCTTCAACGAGCGGCACACAGAGCTGGGCAATCTGCCCGAGCCAGCGGCCCATGCTGCCGCGATCCAACGTCACTCCATCGCGTGCCGTAATCTCCGATTGGCGATACAGCGGCTGATGATCAGCGAACTTCGACACCGCAATATCGGCCAGCAAGCTCGGATGCGCGATGCTGTGCTCGATCGGCAGGCTAGGCATCGCGGGCTGTTCGATGTGGCCGCAATCGGGGCAACACAGCTTGTGGCGGATCGTGCGGATCACTTTGAACGCGGCCGCCACGCGGGCGAGTTGCTCGGAGACATCCTCGCCGAGCCACTGCATTGCAGTCGCGCATATGGGGCAAGCCGAATCAGGTGTGAGTTCGATCTCGTCGCGCGGCAAGTGCGGCGGCAGGGGTTCTCGCGTGGGCCCTCGATTGGATGGTCCCTTCGATGCTTTGTCTCGTTGTCCTCGCGCCTCTGCCGCCCCTTGGCCGGCCGTCAGGTCTTCCAACTGCGCTTCGAGCTTATCGATCTGCCGGGCCAGTTTCTCGGACTTGCTCCCGAAGTACATCCGCCTGAGCTTGTCGATCTGCGCCTTCAGTCGGTCGATCTCGTCGTCGCGGACGGCGATCTCCCGCACCATGTTCGCGAGCGATGCTTGCTGCTCGAGCACCAGAGCCTGGAGCTCAGCGACGGTGGCGGGAAGCGGCGCATGTTGGGACATGCGTCGCAGTTTACGAGTCTTCTTCGCGGTTTACAACATCGACAGCGCGGCAGTGCGTCGCGGCTGCCGCCAGTCGATGCCCTCGAGCAGCATCGACAGCTGGGCGCTCGTCAGATGGATCTTTCCGCCATCGGCCTGGGGCCAGATAAAACGGCCTTGCTCCAATCGTTTTGCGAGCAACCAGAGTCCGTCATCAGTCGCCCAAAGCAGCTTCACGAGATCGCCGCGACGCCCGCGGAAGATGAACAGGTGGCCGCCCAGCGGATTCTCTTCGAGTGCTGTCTGCACCTTCGCGGCCAGCCCCTGGAACCCGCAGCGCATGTCGGTCACGCCGGCCGCTAGCCAGATACGCGTACCTGCCGGCAGCGCGATCACTTCAGACATTCCTGCAGGAATGCTTCGGTGCGCTCGGCAGACAGGCCGCGAATCTTCACGCGCCGCTTGCCGATCTCCACCTCGATCTCGCACACGGGCGTCGGCATCGGTACGCTGCTCATCGCTTCTGACATCACTGTCGGCTCCGGCGCCCGAAGTACCAATGCCGAGTCGATCACGTCGACGCTCAGCAGTTCCGTGCATGGCATGCTCGGCGCGACGTCGAGTGCAGGGACGGCCAGCTTGCCTTCACGATATTGCTTGCGCCATCCGAACACTACATTGGCGTTGATGTCGTGCCGGCGCGCAACAATCGACACCGACATGCCGGGCACCAACGAATGAAAGGGACTTCCCAGTCCCGAGGCTGCCGCGGAAGCCGCAATCGGCAGCAACGTGCCATGATGAAGTTTCGAACGTTCATCAACACCCACAAGAGGGGAAATCCATGCCTATTGTCACTGTCGGAATCGATCTTGCCAAGAACGTCTTCGCGGTTCACGGAGTGGATGAAGCCGCCAAGGCGGTATTGATCAAACCGCGTGTCTCACGCGATCAATTGGTCGCGCTGATCGCCCAGCTACCGCCCTGTTGCGTATTTCACACCAAGCTGGACAAGGATTTCGCGGCAAGCTGGACAGGCTTTTCACACGAAGCTGGACACGGATTTCACGGCAAGCTGGACAGCGATTTCGCGCCAAGCTGGACAGTAAGTTCGTAAAGTAGCGACGCAGGTCAACCGTGGCACCCTCGATGATTTCGTCGGGGCGTCTACATGGCATTTCCAAAGTTGACCATGCGTAAAATTCGAAAAGCGCTGCGCCTACATTTCGATTGCGGCTTCAATCATCGGGAAGTTGCTCGCGCGCTGGGCACTTCGCCCACGACCGTTGGGCAATATGTTCGCCGTCTGGAGCGTGCCGGCTTAAGCTACCCGCTGCCGTCAGCGCTCGGTGACGTCGAACTCGAGGCACGCCTGTTTCCGCCACCGCCGCGCGTGGAAGGAGAGCGTCCTGCGCCGCACTGGCCGACTGTGAGGCGCGAGCTCGCCCGCAAAGGCGTGACGCTCGATCTGCTCTGGAACGAGTACAAGGCCGAGCACCCCGACGGTTACGCGTACACTTGGTTTTGCACGCGATACAGCGAATGGGCGAATTCGCTCCCGCTAACCTTGCGGCAAACACATGCTCCGGGCGAGAAGCTGTTCGTCGACTACTCGGGCGACAAGGTTGCGATCATCAATGCGGAAACGGGTGAGATCCGGGAGGCCGAGTTGTTCGTGGCCGTATTGGGGGCGTCGAACTACACCTATGCGGAAGCAACTTGGACCCAGCAGAGTTCTGATTGGATCGGCTCTCACATTCGAACCTTCGAATTTATGGGCGGTTGTCCTGAGATCGTCACGCCCGACAACCTTAAATCGGGCGTGCACAAGCCGAGCTTCTACGATCCCATTATCAATCGGACATACGGAGAAATGGCCTCGCATTATTCTGTGGCAGTCATCCCAGCCCGCAGTAAAAAGCCCCGTGATAAAGCTAAGGTTGAGCAAGGCGTGCTCCTTGTCCAGCGCTACATTCTCGCTCGACTTCGCAAACACCGCTTCTTCAGCCTGACCGAGGCAAACTCCGCGATCGCGACACTCCTGGTCGACTTGAACAACAAAGCCTTCAAGAAGCTGCCGGGATCTCGCCGCAGCACTTTCGATAAATTCGAGCGCTCATCGCTGAAAGCGCTTCCGTCACAGCGCTATCAATATGCTGATTGGAAGGTAGCGCGCGTGGGGCCTGATTACCACGTCGACATTGACGTTCACTACTACTCTGTACCGCACCGCTTCGCGCGTCAACAGGTCGACGTTCGATATACGAACGGGACAGTCGAGATCTTCCACCAAGGCACGCGTATCGCCGCTCACGTGCGAAGCAGTCGGCGCGGTCACCATAGTACGGTTAATGCGCACATGCCGCCTCATCATCAAGAGGTCAGTGGGTGGGGGCCGCAGCGTCTGTACGACTGGGCCATACGCATCGGGCCGCACACCGCCGCCGTGATCCAGCACCTGCTTGGCGGCCGGCAGCATCCCCAACAAGCCTATCGCGCTTGCCTTGGCGTCCTTCGCCTGGGCAAAGACCACGGCAATGCACGGCTGGAGGCCGCGTGCTGCCGTGCCATCGATCTGAAGGCGCCAAGCTACCGCTTCATTAGCTCGACGCTCAAGAACGGCCTGGACCAGTCGCCTCAGACAAAAACGGATCAGGCCAGCTTACCGCTCACACATCCCAATGTGCGCGGACCGGACTACTATCATTGAAGAGGCCATATGCTCAAACATCCAACGATCGACAAGCTTCACGCGCTGAGGCTGAGCGGCATGGCATCCGCCTTGACGCAACAGCAGAACAATCCTGATATCGAAGCGCTGGGCTTCGAGGAGCGTTTAGGCTTGCTTGTTGAGCGCGAAGCAAGCGAACGCGAATCCAGGCAGACATCATCGCGCCTGCGCCGTGCCAAACTGAAGTTCTCCGAAGCCGTGGCCGAAGACATCGACTACCGCACCCCACGCGGGCTTGATCGCGCACTCATGAGCCGCTTGCTCACTGGCGATTGGATCCGGGAGAAGCACAACACGCTAATTATTGGCGCGACCGGCCTGGGTAAGACCTGGCTTGGATGCGCGCTCGCCAATCAGGCCTGCCGTCTGGGCTACACGGTGGCCTATCTCAAGATGCCCAGGCTCGCCGAGGAGCTCGCTATCGCGCACGGCAGCGGTCGATATGCGCGAGCACTCGCGCAGTGGGCCAAGACGGATGTGCTGCTGATGGATGACTTCGCAATGGCGCCAATGCCCGACAGCGCTCGGCGTGATCTGCTCGAAATACTCGATGATCGCCACGGCCGTCGCTCAACCATTGCAACAAGCCAGATTCCGGTCGACAACTGGCACGGTGCGCTCGGCGATCCAACGCTTGCCGACGCCATCCTGGACCGGCTTGTTCACAACACTTATCGAATCAACATGAACGGTGAATCGATGCGAAAACTAAAAATTAGTTTGACCGAAAACCAGCAGTCAGAGTAAAAACAGAAACCCCTGCGTTGCTGCGCTCCGACTGTCCAGCTTCGCGCGAAACACCTGTCCGGCTTCATGCGAAACTCGTGTCCAGCTTCCGCGAAATACGCAGCCCTGTCTCATCGGTATGGAAGCTTGCTCGGGTGCGCACCACTGGTCGCGGGTGTTCCAGCAGTACGGCCACACGGTGAAGCTGATGGCGCCGAAACTCGTGGCGCCGTACCGGATGTCAGGCAAGCGTGGCAAGAACGACGCCGCCGATGCGGCAGCCATCTGCGAAGCGGTGACTCGCCCGAGCATGCGTTTCGTGCCACTGAAGGACGAACACCAGCAAGCCACGCTCTGCCTGCATCGGACGCGGCAGGGTTTTATCGAGGAACGGACCGCGATATACAACCGGATACGTGGCCTGCTGTCCGAATTCGGCGTAGTGTTGCCGCAAAGTCCGGAACGCTTGCGAAGAGAGATCCCAACCCATCTGGATGCCTTACCCGGCTGGGCCAGACGATGCATCAGCGATCTGCTCGAGCACGCCGGTAGCATCGAGGACCGACTGACCGAATACGACCGCGCGATTAGGGAGATCGCGCGTGAGGACGAACGCAGCAAGCGACTCATGCTACTGCGCGGCATCGGCCCGACCACCGCAAGCGCATTGCTTGCGAGCATCGGTGCCGGACACGATTTCAGGAACGGTCGCCAGGTGGCTGCATGGCTTGGACTGACGCCTGGCCAGCACAGCAGCGGCGGCAAGGCGCGGCTGGGTAGCATCACAAAGGCCGGTGACGCCTACCTGCGCAGCCTGCTAGTGCTCGGGGCGCGCGCCGTGATCGCCAGTCTGGGCGAGAAGCAGGATCGGTTCAGCCGCTGGGTACGCAGCCTTATGGAACGCCGCGGCTACTGGCGTGCGGCAGTTGCGATTGCGGCCAAGAATGCGAGAATGGCTTGGGCAATGCTAAGTTACGGCGACGATTTCAAGCACGAACCGGCCGCAGCGTGAAGTCGTCGGGCCTGACCAAACACCGACAATCAATGATAGTCATCATGAGCGGATAAACGATCACTTTGCACTGCCAGCGGTGATGTGAAGCGGGTTGGACCCGCGCAAGGCATACCTGCCAGAGAGACGGGGATTTCTATCCCGTCCAACGAATGAGGTCCTTGCGCGCGTCTTTCATCAGGGTCCGGGCCACGGCTCAACATGACCGGTTGTAGTACAGCAGTCCTTCACCTTCTCACGCGCGCCGACGTGGCATTGCAGCATGTATTAACGCGGACTTCGATTGAGCTTGCGCTTAACGGGGAAGCCCTTGTAGTCTCTCTGATCACCTGCTGCTTGAATTTTCGCGCGTACGTGCGACGGGGATGGGCTGCGCCCCCTGCGTTCGACATGGCTGACTGGCTCCGTTGATCTGAACGCCCTCATCATGCTTTGGAAAAGTCAGCATGGCGAAACGGTCGGGCCGAGCCGCTTACATCGCTTTCAGCTCAGCAACCAGGCTCGGACAGTATCGACCGCCTTAAACGGGATGATTCTTATGGAACCGTAATTTTTGGCGAACATCGATTGACCATGAAGGCGCGGATCACATGCGAGAACGGTAGATCACCAAAACAAGCATATCGACGCTTCGTCGGAATAAAGATGGCGGGTCTCACTCCGCGGACGGTTCGACTGTAGGTGCCGCGCATGCAAACAGGCCGCGACCTCGGTGCTTGGCCGCACATGGCGCTGCATTTGCGACAGTCATCGGGCTTTGTATAAAGCCGCTCAACTACCCGCAACGTGTATGCCTTCACGAACGTGATGGTGAACGGGGATCCGAATAATAAGCAGATGTTCGATCGACCGTCTCACAAAGTCACGAGCTTATATTCCATGTCGTTGCTCGCCTAACGTCTATCGACAAAAACGAACGGATACATTCAAATAGCGCCGCAGAACGGTACTCTCATGCTCTGACCGGAACCCTGACGTCACGACGATCTTGCTCCCGCTTACGGGTTCACCGGAAGTACGACCCTTACATAGGCGCCTTTGTCGGCGTTATTGCCCGCCGTGATTCGGCCTCCGTGGGACTCGACAATCGACCTGCAAATCGAAAGCCCCATTCCCATGCCTTCTTTCTTTGTCGTATAAAACGGTTCAAATATCCGATTTAGAGTATCCCCGATCAAACCTGGGCCTGTGTCACGCACAGTCACCGCTAGTTCCCCTTCCGCAGATCGGCTCGACTGGATATGTATGGACCCCGATTCGATTCCTGTGTTCTGCGCGACGGCCTGCACCGCGTTGCCTACGAGATTCATTAGGACCTGCTGAAGTTGCACGCGGTCGGCTAATATTTCCGGCAAATTGTCACCCAAATCGAGCCGTTGATCAATGCGCTTGGTTTGACGTTGTAGATTAACGAGGGGCAGCGTTTCCATAATCACGTCGTTGATCTTAACTAATGCGCGCGCCGAAGATTCCTTCTTGGCGAAGGCGTGAAGACGCCGGACCACTTCACCGGCACGTTTCGCTTCAGCCATCATGTGCTCTATGCTAGTGGTCGCCTCCAGCAAATTTGGTTCCGATCGATTGAGCCAACGGAGGCAAGCACCTCCGTGAGTCACGATTGCCGAGAGGGGTTGGTTGACTTCGTGAACGATTGAAGCAGACATCTCCCCCATCGCTGTGACGCGACTGACGTGAGCGAGTTCCAAGTGGGTCTGCATCAGCTTGTCTTCTGCAACTCGGGCAGCGGTTATGTCAATAACTGCGCCGACAAGCTCGCGAGTCTCACCGCGTCCCTTGACCGGCTTCGCCAAAACTCGGACGAATTTAATGCCCCCATTACGGGTCACGAGTCGGCAGCTAAAATCAATTTCATCGTCATGCACAGCGGAGTGATCGAGTGCTCGTTGGACAAGACCGATATCGTCCCGATGCACGCGTGCCATCGCCTTTTCCAGCGAGGGATGTTCCGAGCGAGCTTGTTCGAAAATTCGGTATGTTTCATCGGACCAATAAAGCGCGCCATTTGAGAAATTGAGGCCGAAGCTTCCCGTCTGGCTTACACGCTGAGCGTTTGCCAAATACGCTTCACTTACTCGTAACGCGTTTTCTGCACGCTTCCGATCGCTGATATCGAAGAGCGCGCCATACCATCGAACGATCGTTCCGTTATCGTCCCGTGACGGGAAGGCGCGAGACAGATACCAGCGCCACCCAATATCGTCTGACCCCATACGAGCCTCGGCGTACCCTTCGATTTGTTTTTCGACCAGCATCCGCCAAATTTCTGTCATTCCCTCACGATCGTCAGGATGTACGCCATCGGCCCATCCCCAACCCATTGCTTGCTGGAAGCTTAAACCCGCACACTTGAGCCACAAATCGTTCGCATAGTCGAGATACCCATCGGCGCGCGTGCTCCATATCGGAATCTGGTCCCAAAGTCCAAGCGTCCCGATGCGCGGTCGCCCATACTCATCGCTGTCTTCGTTAGTCGAGCGACTCTCTACGGCTAACAGCACAAAATTCTGCTCAGCATCTACTGACTCGATCGGCTCTGCTTTAATGAGGTACCAAGCATAGTTCCCATGTCGACCCTTGATACGAGCTTCCGTCTTTGCACCGCTAAAGACCCTTGCTGGAGTGTTTAGCAAGAGAACTCCTGCAAGGTCGTTCGGGTGGATGGCCGCTTGCCAGCTATCACCGCTGGATTCAGTCCACGATAGCCCTGTAAAATCTAACCAACGGCTATTGAAGTGACACCCTCCTCCCTTTTGGTTAACTTGCCATACCAAAGCGGGTAACCGGTCAATTACGTTAGCATCCATACCAATAGGACTCATAGAAGGGTCGTGTCTCGCACATTGATTTTTTTATCCCGCGTTCACTGAACTCGACAGCCCCGCACGCAGCCAACTCTCACGTTCAGTCTGATCAAGATCGCCAACGCGGGCATGATCAATTCCCTCTCAATAGTATCGCTGCTCGTGGTGCTTGACGCTAAGAGATTAATCGATCGCGGAGCTGCTTAAATCCAAAAAACACTGACGATCGCATTTTATCTTTGCTTATGGCGGTGCCAGCGCTTATTTGCGACTATAACCTCAAATATTGAATCGGACCCCCTCTCTCCCGCCGTGACGCCGCGCGGTCCTTGGTCACGCAAGCCTTTCGCCAGAAGCTGAGATTACCCATGCCAAATGCGTTGACCATTCACCCTTCGACTCCGTTGGCACGCATGCAAGGCGTCAAGCAAACATGGTGTTTTGGTCAGCCGCGGTGGAAATTGAACGGGAAGTTTATTCCCTGCTTTGGGACGTAGAGAACTGGCAGCCATGCCGCACAAGGTGTCGGCCGAAGAGCCGTTGAGATCGAAATCATTTTTTGCTGTGACCAGTGCCACGGCCGAGGCATAAGCCATCGGATAACTAAGCTCAAGCGTGAATGGAACAACCCTTCCCCTTCATTATTGCATTTGGATGCGAAACTCGGGCTGCGCTCGGCCGAGGCGGGAACGTGAATTCTGGCCACTCAACACCAACCACCGCCATTATCTTGGACGGTGGTGCCGATCGAACACGGCATTCCATTCGAGGAGGTGCGCGCGAATTTCGGCCAGGACGAGACGGGGCGCTGTGCGAGCCGCAAGTAATTGTTAAATATCTGGCGAGAGCTCACCCGGCGAACCCTATTTTTTCCGCCAATCCGTTCAAGGCCGTCAAGAAGCACGAGATGATCGAAGTCTATAGCTGGGCCACGCCGAATGAGCAATGTGGTCAGCATCAATAGCGAGCCCGTCAGCGCGTACAAGAAAACCTTGAACAAAGCATAGGCCGGTTCGCGCCACCCCACACGCCGATAATGATGTACATCGGAATCAGCGTGGCTTCGAAGAACACGTAGAAAAACATGCAGTCGGCGGTCGAGAACGCGCCGATCATCAGGCCCAGTGTTGAGACAAGAATGCGCACCATAGCTAAACAGAAGAGACTTGTGGATAGAGCCGACACCAGTAGTTTTTCGCTGACTGGTCATACACAGTTAAGAGTGAGCTCTTAGCTGCTGGTCTAGTTCTCTGTATAACTATTAATTGCACACCAGGTGGAACGCCCCCACTCGGATACGTGGGGAGCATCCCATGTTCTACGTCAGGGTTGGAAGACTAGATGTTCTGCTTGATCATATCAAATACGTCCGCCGACTGACCGTTTAATATGGCCTTAGCCGAATATAGAGCCATCCCGTACATGGGGCGCAATTCGATTTTCGGCGGCATAACAAGCGTCATCGGATCGACTTTGACATTCAACAGCGCCGGACCTGGCTCGTTCAGCCATTGAACGACCGCCTGCTCCAGGCCATCCGCTTTTGTTACCGTCCGTCCCCAAAACCCCATTGCCTCTGCGACTTTCCCAAAGTCAGGATTTTGCAGGTCAGTGAACAAAGGGATCATCCCTTCAGACTTCTGCTCAATATCGATAAAGCCTAGCTTGCCATTGTCGAAAACGACTATCTTAATAGGCAGTTTTTCTTGCACTGCCGTCATTAGTTCGCCGAACATCATGGCGATACCGCCATCGCCCGACATCGAAATCACCTGCCTCCCCGGCTGGCATTTTTGAAGTCCTAGCGCCATTGGCATCGCCGCCGCCATGGTTCCATGAAGAAGGCTTGAAAACACCCGACGTTTTCCATTCGTTTCGACATGTCGATAAAGCCAAACTGTAGGCGTGCCATCGTCCGCGCAAAAGAGTGCGTCGCTGGCAGCATGCCGATTGATCAATTCCGTGAGATATGTCGGCGGGATAGTCCCACTGGCAGATGGAACAGCCTTCTCCCTATGTGACTGTATGGCCTTCTCATGTCGCGATACAAGCTTGTCAAGATAGTCGGTTGCAGTCCTCCGTTTAAGGCGCGGGAGCAACGCCTCCATCGTTGGCTGAATATCGCCAACAAGCCCTAAGGTAACCGGGTGACGTCGTCCGATGTGATCCGACGCAATATCAATTTGAACAATTTTTGCGTTCGCGGGATAAAACTGCTTCCATGCGAAGTCCGCGCCCAACAGGAGCAGTGTTTCACATTCAGCGACTGCCTGATAGCCAGCTACGCCTCCGATGATTCCCGTCATTCCGACGTTGTAAGGGTTGTTGTGCTCAAGGGCATCTTTACCACGCGACGTGTGTGCGATAGGAGCCTTCAGCAATTCGGCCGCCGCGAGAATTTCAGCGTGCGCACCACGACACCCTGCACCGCCATATATAACAATCTTTTCGCCCGAATTAAGAATTTCTGCAGCGCGGTCGAGATCCGCGTCGCTCGGCCGGACGATCGGTGCGTTCGTATGGACCGTGTACGGGGTATCGTCACTGGCGGTCATGTGGGCAATGTCAACCGGCACAATAAGCACCGCCACGCCGCCTTTTGTGATTGCGGTTTGACAAGCGATAACCGTCTTTCGTCTAGCCTGCTCGGGCGTGATGATGGTGTCGCAAAAAACCGTGCATGATCCGTAGATTGCCTTGAAGTCCAGCTCTTGCGGAAAGTTGAATCCGATTTCCTCGCTGGCCACCTGTGTTGCGATCAAAATGACTGGAGCTCGATTCCGATTTGCGTCTACGAGTCCGTTTATGAAATGAAGACTTCCCGGACCGCAACTGCCGGCAACTGCGGTTAAATTTCCGGTCAGCATTGCCTCCGCTTCGGCGGCAAACGCACCGGCTTCTTCATGCCGCATGTGCACCCACTCAATTTCGCTTTCGCTGATGTGCTGGGCGATTAAATTCAGCGTATCACCGACGATGCCATAACAGTGTTTTACCCCTGCCGCAGCAAGCGTTTCTACGATGATTTCAGCGACCTTCTTGCTCATGATAACTCTCCTTTCGGTGCACTAAGCACGATATGAACCAATGGGAAAACAACCTTCTTTCTCTGGCTCTAAAACGTAAGCCTAAGAGCCGCTAACTTTGCCGCGGAAAATGTAATACTGGTATAGGTTGTACCCGATCATTACGGGAAAAATCAGTCCGACTCCGATCAGCATGAATACTAATGTCGACGGATCCGATGCGGTATTAACGATGGGAAGTTTCCCCGGGATGAAGTCCGGGAAAAGGCTGATTGCCAAGCCTGCAAACGACAAAATAAACAGCGCAACTGATGCGCGAAACGGCGCTTTTGAACTACCCAGATACAGTGACGCGATCACGGTTGCGAATGCAAACGCGGCACCAACGGCCAATGTGATAAGAAGGTGAAAAATCCCTGCCTGGCTCCATCGCTCATGACCAATGTCACTGGCAAACCACGTTGCAGCGGTTAGCACCATTGCGCACACGACCGTAACGAACGCGGACAGGAGAGCGAGCCGGCGAGACCATTGTTCAAGCGAGCCAACGGTTTTATTCACAAGGAAAGTTGCACCAAGTAGCGAATAGCCCGCTACAACACCGATTGCTGTCACGACAACGAACGCCGTGCTGACTGCGCCAGGGGTCAACCCCGTGATGACTTCGCCAAGGATCACGCCTTGAGCAATTGCAGCAACCAGGCTCCCAGTCCCAAATACCTTGTCCCAAAGGGGACCGTGATCGACGCTGTGGCGGAATTCGATAGCGGCTCCTCGCATGATCAAGCCTGCAATGAGCACCATCACGGGCAGATACAGGTCTTGGAGAATCAGCGCATACGCTTCAGGAAAAGCGCCGAATAAGGCACCACCGAGCACCACTAGCCACGTTTCGTTTGCGTCCCAGACATGACCGATGGTTTGCACCATCACATCGTGATCCTCGCGACGTTTGCGCAGCAAGCTTAAGATACCGACGCCAAGATCGAAGCCGTCAGTGATGACATAGAACACCAGCATCAGCCCGATCAAACCGAACCAGGTGATGGCAAGCATGGTATGAGTCGAGCTGTCCATGTGGATTTCTCATCGATAAGTAAGTGGACTAGTATTCGCTCGCTGACGCTGTTTGCGCCTTGACGAGCGGTGGTGGATTCAGCGTAAGGTCCGGGCCGGCGCGTAGCCAAATGCGCGCAAGGACAGCGAACGTGACTAGCAGTACTACATAGAAAATAAGAAACATCACCATGCTCATCGTGACGGACGACGCCGGTACGGCCGAAACAGCGTCCTTTGTTCGCAGCAGACCGTAGACGACCCACGGCTGGCGACCAACTTCACGCACGATCCATCCGGCCTCAACCGCGACGTAAGGTAGCGGGATGCATAAAACCCAAGCGAGCAGCAACTTGCGTTGTTCAAGCAGTCGCTCTACGTTGCCACGCGTCTTTCGTAGAACATACGCAGTCCAAAACGCCAACGCCATAAATGCGACTCCGATACCCGCCATCACCCGGAAGGCATAATAAAGCAGAGGAATCATCGGCGGCTGGTCGGCAGGCGGGAAATCGGTCAACCCCTTAACCTGGCCATGCGTCGTATGCGTGGCGAGAACGCTCAACATACCGGGCACTTCAATCGACCAGTCGTTGCGCTGCGTCTCCTTGTTTGGCCACGCAAGCAGCGACCATGATGCACCTGTGCCCGGTGCATTAGTGACCCAATGGCCTTCGATCGCAGCGCCCTTGGCTGGTTGCATCTTGAACACGCTGCCGCCGCTTGAATCGCCAAGCCAAATTTGGACCGGGGCGACGAACACCAGCACCATCAGCGCAATTTTGAACGACCGCGCGAAAAATTCCGGATGACGCCGTTTATACAGATTCCACGCTGAGATGCCAGCGATCACAAACATCCCGGTCTCGATTGCCGCAACCCACATATGCGTCACACCCCAGACCATGTCTGGATTGAAGATGGCCGCCACATAGTCAGTGACGATGATCTTTCCGTCTGTGACTGTGACCCCTGCTGGCGTCTGCATCCATGAATTCGCGACCATGATCCAGAATGCTGAGATGCTCGAGCCGAGCGCAACCATTGATGTGGCAAATAAATGCACGCCCCGCGGCACCCGGCTCCATCCGAGAAGCATCACGCCGATGAATCCTGCCTCAAGCATGAACGCCATGGCGCCTTCGAACCCAAGAATATTGCCGAAGAACTGGCCACTATATCGTGAGAATCCTGCCCAATTGGTGCCAAACTGAAACTCCATCGGAATGCCGCTGACGACTCCCACTGCAAAGTTCAGCGCCAGCAACTTGCTCCAAAATCGCGCATGTCGGTAGTAGCTCACGTTCGCGGTACGAAGCCACAGCACTTCGATCAAAACAAGAAAGGCCGACAAGCTAATAGTCAGTATCGGCCACATAATATGGAAGATCGCAGTCATGGCAAACTGCGCACGTGAAAGATCCAGCACGTTATTCAACATGTCACACCACCACGCTTTGCCATTGTCGGACTCCAGTTGATGTGCGGCATAAAAGGGACCTCAGTCAACAGATTAGAAAGTGGTTCGCTGGCAAAGTTACCCACTTGAAAGTGCGGTCCGCATCACCACAACCGCGAATGCCTTAAATTTAATGTGGCAACGGTTCCGTTGATAGAGCTACCATCGGCTACTGTGCTCACATGAACCGGTGTGGTTCTAACACCTATGTATAAGCGGGAAATGGGACCCACTACGGACAGATCTAACTGAATAGACTCGCTGTCGCTCTTGAAGCACGCAGCGCTGTTTGATCGAGGGCTTCAATTCAGCCGAGACTTTCCTTAATAATGTCGCGCGACGTGGCGACCTTCACCACATCATCTGAATTAGCGGCGAGAGCGTGGCTTCGGCGTTTTCGGCGTGCCCGCCTTAACTCCCGCGTGACCTTTCGACTAATTTAGGATAGAGCCTCGCCAGTACTGATGCCGAGAATTGCAGCGGGTTGTCGTCATCGAGCCCGATGTCTCGTGCATTTGTGGCCCTCCAAAAATCGGTACGACGTCGATAGCATGCTTGACAACTTCCTTGGCCTCTTTATGGACCTGTCCCCTGGTCGTCACCACCATTTCTCCGGGCCAATCGACAAGGAAGCGGGTAAAACCTTCTTAGTTTGAATGTAGTTCCAGTATTGAACACGCGATGTAGCAAATCGAATAACTCGAATTAGTCAAGAACTCGGTAACTCAGAGGCGCCGTTCGCCCATCCTTATTGACATCCGATCCGAAGTGAGATCCGACGCGCGGCCCGGTGGCTGTCCGCCTTAAGTATGAGCATGCGCAATCCGAGCCGCTTTTAGTCCGTCGCCTTTCGCTCAATGGTTTCTCGCATTTCGACTTTATGCGTGGAGCGTTGCTCATCGAGGGGCGGCGCGCACCAACTCCGGGTGTGCGGCAACGCGCTAATAAGGCTTCGGTTATTTAAAATGAGAACCTTCCGGTTTTCCCCATACAAAAAGTTTCTGCGTTTGCAACGCTGATGTACTAGCGGCAAAATGAACTCATGGAGCCAACTGATCGCCGCCGTAAACACGCGGTTAATTCGCGTTGCCCAAATTTCCATCACCGCTGTAATACCAATTGTCGACCGCCGCGTGCTGGCATGTGCATACGAACCGGACAATTCAGCCAATACGGCCCAAACAGCCGGATTAATAGCAATCGCATTAGGCAATCTTGTTTCCGTCATACGAGCGATATCTGCGTTGTACGTAATAATCGGGACGAACAGTTAAGCCGAGACTCAGCGGCTATCGCCTCGACACCGTAAGCGGTCCTTTCTCATTGCGCGCCCCGGATGCCAAGACCAGATTTGCCACCGGCGTGCCGTCGAGCACAAAAAAGCCGGGCTTTGACCGATGCGCACATGCAATCGCTGCCACAAAGTGTATGAATGCGTCCCGCAGCCTAACCATCGGTAGCAAATAAAAAAGCGCGCGAATGAAGTCTCCTTATGAATCGCGCCACAGAGCAGTTAAAAGAGCGACCGGTTCCTTGGCTGCCCGTTCAGGTCCGAAAATGCTATCTCGACGTCAGCGGGCGGGGCAATCCGCATAGTGTCATCGATGCTTCGGACGCTTGCATGAACGACATGCACATAAATTCAACGTCGCTTCCGTCCCCTTTTCTCTTAGAATAGCCGTGCTCGCGGCAGGTCGCGGCAGGTCGCGGCGCTTGTATGCGTTTTACTGAAGCACTTGGACAACATGCTCAATGTAACTGCTTGAGCATAAAAAGAACTAAGGTATTTTTTCATGGAATCCATGCATTCAAGTCATGCGTTTGGGGGTGCTGGTTTCCATCGGCATTTGCCGCCGCTACATTCGCTCGAAGTGTTCGCAAGCGCCGCGCGCTGTGGGACATTCAGCCGCGCGGCCGCCGAACTTTTCGTGACGCAAAGCGCGATCAGCCGTCAGGTCCAACAGCTTGAGGAGCATCTCGGTGTCGTTCTCTTCATTCGCCACAAGCGCGGCCTGCGATTGACGCCCGATGGAGAGGCATTACTTCCCGTGGTTGAGAATGCGCTAGCGCGTCTCGCCACTGTTTGTGAAAGTCTTCGCAACGCAGGGCAGATATTGACGTTGAGAATGCCGCCGACTTTCGCTACGCGGTGGTTTTTGCCACTGCTGCCATCGCTGCGCTTGGACATGCCCGAAGTCGACGTGCGCGTGACGACTTATGATGCGTGGGAGCCGCGTTTTGAGGATAGCGATATCGATGCGGCAATAATCCAAGGCCGCGGGGACTGGAAGGACATGGAGGCGGTACATCTGATGTCGGAGCAGCTAACGCCCGTGTGCTCCCCTAACTTGGCCAAAGGCCTTACCGGACCCGCCGACGTCAAGCAGCTACCGCTGCTGCATTGCTTTCCGGTGCAAGGCTGGGCACGCTGGCTAGAGGCCGCTGGCCTTGGCAGTGGCGTACCTCACCGGGGCCAGACCTTCGATACACTAGAGTTGGCGCTTTCAGCGGCGACTCGCGGGCACGGTGTCGCGATGGGAGATTTGAAAATGGTGCGCGAGAGCTTGCAAGATGGGGTCCTTGTCGCACCCTTCGATTTTGTCCTTGAACGAGGCGTGTCGTATTACCTCATATATCCCGCTCAGCGCGCTCAATGGCCGAAGATAAAAGCGCTGAGGGAATGGCTACTGGGGAAAATCGATGTGTAGATTTTCCTATGAGCCCAATAGCGGGCGAGCTTTTAGCTCGCGTGATGTTCGCGTTTGGACCGGTCGGCGAACTGTGTTCGCAGCGACTAGTTTCGGATGGAAATTAACAGCCGCCACGCAGCAGACGTTTAGCCCGCCGCGAGGACGTAATTTTTCAAAGCAAATACGTTAAAGAGGCTCTAACCATCATCCCCTTCATTTCGATCCCAGCGCTTCGGAAGAAGCCAGCTACCAAAAGTCGCCAACTCGCGACCCCAAGTGACGGGTTTACTCCATTTACGGCTTAGCCGGGTCGAAGCGCACTTATGCGTCCAACAGCTGTTGAAAAGCTGCGCTCGTCCGGATAACGCAAAACGCAACGTTTGCAACGGGGAAGACGCGTCGTTCCCGCGCAAACTAATGACTCCTCGACCGAAGTCCGCGGAAAACTCGATTCTCATCCGACGCCAAGCTGCAACGCCTCGCGCAGCGCGGCTGTCTGAAAGGGTTTCCGAGAATTAGCGAGTAGTGACGTTACGCAACACGGGAGCCGTGCTGCCGCCGCAGCGGCCCTTGATGGACGCAGCGACGATGGCGATCGCGATCGGCACGGTCAAGGCAAGGAACAACTCCCCAAAATTCCACTTGAAGCTGATTAGCACCGCACCAATCGATGCGCCAGAGATCGCGCCGAAGCGACCGATGCCTGTCATCCAGCTTGTACCGGTGGCCCGCATCTCCGTCGGATAGTAGCCGGCTGCCATTGCGGTCCAACCGGTGTTCGTCGAGTTGATGCAATAGCCCAACAGGAAAACCAGGGTCATGAGGCCGAAGAGGCCGGGACTCAATTTTGCCAGCGCAACGGTGAAGATTCCTGCTGCGAGGGGCGTACCAATCATCACCTTCTGCGGGTTGAAGCGGTCCATTTCCCAGCCGATGATGATGTTGCCAAGCGTTCCGCCCACTTGAAGCATCGCACCCACCAGCGCGGCATCAGCCAGCGAAAAACTGTTGTCCTTAACGATGATCGGCAGCCAGCTATTTAGGAAGTATACCGTCATCAGGTTCATGAAAAGACCGACCCAAAGAGCCAGCGTCACAGTCGTGTGCGGCTTGGCAACGATAAGCCTGATCGCGGCTTTACCGGAGTGCTCCCGTTCGGCAGTGAGGAACTCCGTCGAGACATCGGCCGAATTCGGCTCGATCTGATTGACGATACGTTCGAGCGCACTTCGGCCGCCATGTTTGACTGCGAGAAATTTCACCGATTCCGGCAAAATGAAACACAGGGCGAACGCAAACAGGATCGGTACGACGCCGCCGATGACCAATATCGATGCCCAACCGTGAGTCGGGATCAGATAGCTCGAGAGGAAGCCGCCACCGGCTGCGCCCAATGTAAATCCGCAATAGATCACCGTCACCATCAGCGAACGATACCTCTTGGGCGCGTACTCCGAGGCGAGCGTCGCGGCATTGGGCTGAGAGGCGCCGAGCCCTAGCCCCGTCAGAAAGCGCATGACCGACAGCACCGCGATGTTCGGCGACCAGGCGGAAGCGAGGCTCATGAGCCCGAAAAAGAGAATCGCACCGATGATGACCTTGCGCCGCCCGAATCGGTCCGCCAGCGGGCCGCCGGTCAAGGCACCAATTGCGAGCCCGAATAGGCCCATGCTTAGCACCGGCCCGATGGCGGCGCGTGTGAGCCTCCAGTCGGCGACGACTGCGGGCGCGACGAAGCCCATCACTACGACGTCGAAGCCGTCGAGAATGAGGACCACGAGGCCGAGAAGTAATATCCTCCAGTGAAATGACCCGAAGGGCCGGGAATCCAAGAAATCCTGGATGTTGAGTTGTTTATTGAGTGGCATGGTTGTCTCCTGTGGATTCTGACTAGCGACGTGCCGTGCCCAGAGCCGGCTGCGCATGTAGTGGATGCTTTCGGCGATGGCTTGCTCATCGCTCTCGTAAGCGGGATGCAGATAGTCGATTTCCAGCGCGAGCAGACCTGTGTAACTGTGCTTGCGCAGTTCGGCGAATGCGTGCGGCATATCGATGATTCCCCGCCCGCCCGGCACGCTCGGCCAGAACGCGAAATCGCGCGGATTGCCACCCTTGGCAGAGATATCCTTGACATGCGTCGCCCCGGCGTAAAGCGCTAGCTTTTCAATCGCAACGGCCGGGTCTTCGAGCATGCGCAGGTTATTCGCGAATCCGAACAGACGCCAAGCCACGGCGAATCGATCGTATCGACCAACTCCACCAGTTCGTCTGCGAGCAGATCGATGTGGTGCTCGATCGTGAGTACGACCCCGTGCTGTTTCGCATGCGCGGCGGCGTTAGTCAGCAGTGGGACGAGCTTTTCCTTGCGGTAACTCCAGTTATCAGGTCGCGTGCGGCGACCGCCGGAACAGATCCCCGTGACCTTCGCGCCCACGGCCGCGGCGATTTCGGCATGGCGCTTCAAGTCGGCAACTTCTCCGGGCGCGCAGCCCGAGCGGAGCCCGGCCGGATGGCCCCACGCCCACACGGGCTCAAGACTTCGCTCTTCGAGCTCAGCGCGCAACGTGGCGATTTCGTCTGGTGACGGGTACGGTATGAAGCACGACTCCAAAGAAACGCCCGCAACGCCGAGTGCTTTCGCCCGGTCGAGAAAACCCCGCATGGTGATGCGCGTCCCCGGGTCCTGTTCCAATCCGGCATAGACCTCGCCGAAGTAGCGGTGATAGCTGTACGAATCGATGGCGAGTTTCACAGGTTGGCCTTCGTAATTCCAATGTGGATTACGCTCTACTTTACATAGTTATCCTAAGCGGAATGCTTCAGTGCAAGGAGCACCGTGTGACCGCAGCAGGTAAGCGTCAGCAGAGTTAAAAAACCTTAGTCAAAGACCAGGTGTACGCACCAGGCGAAGTCAGGCGAAGTCCACGTCAAATATCTCTCGATCGGTCCGACGCTTATCAGGGCGTTGCCTACAACCTCTTGCTTATAGGAAAGGCCGATATAATCAGTCAGCAGGCTATGAATGCTTCACAGGACCTCGCCATTCCAGTCGAACGAATCGGGCAAGCCAAAAGACGACGCCGCTATAGGCATGGCGTGGTTCATCATGTTCCTTCCATGATGAATCCTGAGTCCGCGCGCGTGTGCCGATTCGAGCAGCGGGGTCATGCGCGGCCCATGATGACATCGGCCACGACGGCATGAAGCGGCAGTTCACCGACGGTAAATGGCAGGTCGTCGCTGGCGTTCAGTCCGACCGGTGATGCGTTGATGGCAATGTCAATGTCCCTCATTGAAGGCCTGCCCGTTGCCAAGCGCGCGCTTGACACGCTTGCAATCGAGCGCGCCGGTTCACGTGCACGTCCTTCATCAACGTCATAGACTGTGAGGCTCGCGATCTTATCCACTCCGAGCGTCCACCCTATGCTTCGCCCCACGCCGCCGCAGCCATGCAGATAAACTTTTGCACCGTCGAGGCTCACGCCATCCGCACGTAAGCCTGCGATAAAGCCGGCGCCATCGACGTTGTCGCCTTCCCATGTCCCATCCGCCTGTCGCCGCAGCAGATTGATGGATCCAATGCGCTGCGCACGTTGCGTCAACGAGTCAGCGTGATCCATTGCTGCGAACTTGTGCGGCATCGTAAAAAATGCACCATCGAAGTTCTTAATCGCCTTCAGCCCCTTCATCGCGGTATCAAAGTTCGAAGTAGTGACGTCGGCTGGAAGCATCAAGGTGTTGACGCCGTAGCGTTTGAAGAGCGCGCTCCAGACGATCGGCGCGCGAACATGCGCGATAGGCGAACCCAGGATATAAAAGAGACGCGTCTGCGTATCGACGGGTGAATCGCGCGAGTTTCTTTCATCTTTCATCATTATCTTGTCCATGTTGGCTCCGGATCCCTCGACCCGACGCAAGCCAATCAGTGAGAAGTGGCATTTATTAGCCTCGTATTGCGCCGGCAACTGCAGACAAATCCCTCAAAAATCGCAGCACCGATCGAAAACACGGACAACTTAAAGATCTGATCGAAACTCCGCTCATAAGATTATGCGATTGAATTGGTCGAGTTAAATCTCAACGAATTCGATGTGGTTTTATGGGACTTCAACGCGTCGGCGATCAACGAAGACTGGAATTCGGCGATGTCCAGTGGAAAAGCTCACACATTGAAGAAATCCCGAACATCGAGGGCCCACACGCACATCTGCGTCTCCTTTTTGTTTTCGTTATGTCTTCAACGCTTCATGCAATGGTGTCGGACGCCCTAAATCGGGCATCCAAGGTGATATCGACCTTTCGACGCGTCCGTGCTGCCTCCACAACAGCGAGAGTTGTCGCAAGCGTCCGGGCGGCATCGTCCGCGCTGATGAGCGGTTCAGCCGCTCCGCTTATGACATCAACGAAGTGGCGCAATTGATTTGCATAGACGTTTTCTTCTTCCATTGGAATGAGTTGGTCACGAATCGGGCGATGACGGCCTTTCTCACCGTCGTATGACCAGAGGGTTCGATCCGGCAACGAAAGAGAGCCGTCCGTGCCCGCGAAAAAATGCGTTGGCACCGGACGGTAGTCGAAGAGCTGGCGGTCTTCTCCCGCCGCGGTATCCCAACTCCATGGTGTTGCCGCGGTATCGGACAGACTGATGTTCGCGACCGTTCCATTATCGAGTTCAAGCGTGCAAGCAGCCGAATCCTCGACTTCATTCGCCCGGGTCTTGTTCGACGCTACCGCCTGAACCGAAACGATGTCTCCACAAAGGTGCCGAATAAGATCGATCTCATGGATCATGTTGATAAGAATCGGCCCACCTCCGGTATGCCGACGCCAAGGCACTGCGAAGTAAGCATCCGGCTTGTACACAAGACACATGATGTTCACGGCCACCAGCTTGCCGATGCGTCCCTCGTCGATCGCATTCTTTGCAGCCCGCACCATCGGGTTGTGCCTACGATGGTGCCCAACAAGCACCGGCACACGCGCGGTGCGTGAAGCTTCGGCAAGTGTTCGCGCGGATGCAAGATCATCGGAAATCGGCTTTTCGACTAGCACCGGAATTCCGCGCTCGATACACGCCATGCCGACTTCCACATGCGTGCTGTTTGGCGTACACACAATGACCGCGTCGACATGCTGCGTATCCAGAAGCTTGCGATAGTCCTTGTAAAGCGGCACTCCCAGCGTAGCGGCTTGGTGTTCGGCCTCCGGGGACGGATCGGCGATTCCTACAAGCTTGCATTGATCACTATTCGCGATCTCCTGCATATGACGCTTGCCGATGACTCCCGCCCCGATTACCGCGATGCTGATTTCCGACATTTGCCTGATGCCTCCCAAATAATATCTTGTATGTGAACGTGTTCTCGTACATGCATGTTACAAGTGTAGAAACTAGATAAACAGGATGTCAACGCATTTTCCACTTGAGTTCACATAGAGAAACAAACGAGGGTTTATCCCGAAATGGCCAAAACATGCTTGACTCCACACGCTATAGAAATCACCATGTGAACGTATTCACCCATATGAACTAAAGGACATTCATGAACGATGTGATGCTTGACCGCCACGCCATTCGCGAAGCAATCGACAACTGGGCCGTGTGGCGGGATGCCGGAGACTGGGAACGCTTCGCGAAATTGTGGCATCCCGAGGGCGTGATGATGGCTACATGGTTTCAGGGCAGCGGACCTGAATTCATTCGCGTGACACGAGAGGGTTGGGCACGCGGCGTCAGCATCCTGCATTTTCTCGGCGGTACGTCAATCGATCTCGCGGGGACGCGTGCGATCGCACAGACCAAGATGACCATCTCGCAACGCGGCGACGTTGAGGGGCATCGATGCGACGTCGTGTGTACCGGGCGCTTCTATGACTTCTATGAAAAACTGGATGGCGAGTGGCTGCTGCGCCTGCGTCAGCCGATTTATGAGAAAGACCGCCTTGATCCCGTCGAAACTGGTGTAAAGCTGGATCTCGACCCCGAGATACTCGGTCGCTTCCCCGAGGGTTATCGTCATCTCGCGTATATTCAGACGAAGATCGGTTATGCCGTCAAACGCGACATGCCAGGTCTCACCGGCCCCGCCGTCGAGTCGCTCTACGCACGCGGCCCGGCGTGGCTCGACACGGGAACATTGTGATGAGAGGACAGGTCGACGCTTTCACCTATGACGCATTGCCAGCCCGCATCGTCATGGGTGCGGGAAAGCGCAAGGACGTCGCAGCGGAAGTCGAAAGACTCGGATGCAAATGTCCTTTGATTGTCACGACGCACGAACAGGCGGCGCTCGGCGACGACATCGCGCGACAGTTCGATGTCGGATCGACCACCCTCTTCGCCGCTGCCGCCATGCATACGCCCTGGGATGTGACCCAACGGGCGCTCGAGGCCGCTCAAAGCGCGCGCGCGGATTGCGTGATAGCAATCGGTGGCGGCTCGTCCATCGGTCTCTCGAAAGCCATTGCGTTGCGCACGAAGCTGCCGCAGATCGTGCTGCCAACTACGTACGCGGGCTCCGAGGTGACGCCCATTATAGGAGAGACGCGCGACGGACAGAAGCACACGCAGCGCACGTTAGAGGTGCTGCCCGAGGTCGTCATCTACGACATCGAGTTCACGCTGACTTTGCCCGTCTCGCTGAGTGTTGCGAGCGGCCTCAATGCGATTGCGCACGGAGTCGAAGCGCTCTACGCAGCAGACGCCAATCCGGTGACCTCGATGATGGCGGAGGATGGCATCGCGGCGCTTGCGGAGTCGCTGCCGAACATCGTCCAGTCACCGGATTCGATCGAGGCGCGGCGTCTCGCCCAATACGGCGCCTGGCTGTGCGGAACGTGTCTTGGAACGGTCGGCATGGGTCTGCATCACAAGATTTGCCACGTGCTCGGCGGAACGTTTAACCTCGCGCACGCGCAAACCCATGCGGTCATGATTCCGCATGTCGTCGCTTACAACGCGCATGCCGCCTCAGATGCGATGTTACGCATTGCTCGCGCGCTAAATGCACGGCACGCGTGGACCGGGTTACACGAGCTCGCGGTCAAACTCGATGCGCCGCGCTCGCTCGAGACGCTCGGCATGCCTGAATCGGGCATCGAGCGCGCCGTGGAACTGACCATGCAGAACTTCTACTCGAATCCCCGTGCGCCTGATGCAGACGCGCTTCTTCACATGCTCCGGCAGGCATGGAGAGGCGTGCCGCCCGAGCCGATGGAATGAGGATGCCCATGAGAAACTTTGATGAAGACAACATCACGCAGGCCGTACTAGACCGGCTGAGCGGCTGCACGGACCCGCGTATGCGCCGGATCAGCGAGGCGCTCGTGCGCCATCTGCATGCTTTCGTTAAAGAGATAGAACCGAGCGAAGAAGAATGGGCGGGAGCCATTACGTTTCTCACGAGGACCGGGCAGATGTGCTCGGATACGCGGCAGGAGTTCATCCTGCTGTCGGATACACTTGGAGTCTCCATGCTCGTGGATGCAATCAATCATCGTTTCGATGAAGGCGCCACGCAAACCACCGTGCTCGGTCCGTTCTATGTAGAGGAAGCACGCGATTTCCCGCTCGGTGCGCATATCGCGCACGAGTCTGATGGGCCGGGACTCATCGTCGAAGGCACGATCGAAGACTCCCGGGGCAACCCCATAGCGGGTGCGTTGATTGAAACCTGGCACGCCGACGATCGTGGCTTCTACGATGTTCAGCGCGACACCGGCAAATCCGCGCTCGACATGCGCGCACGCTTTCATACCGACCAAGAGGGACGCTTCTGGTATCGATCCGTCGTGCCTGCTGCCTACCCTATCCCAAACGATGGTCCTGTGGGCGCGATGCTGGACGCTCAAGGGCGGCACCCGTTTCGTCCCGCGCATGTACATTTCAAACTAAGCGCGCCGGGGTTCGAGACCATCGTGACGCATGTCTTCATCGATGGCGATCCGTATCTGGACTCGGATGTCGTCTTTGGCGTGAAGGATGCCCTGATCACGAACCTCTCAAGGATAGAGGGACGTGTGAGCCCCGGTGGACACGAAGTCGAATCGCGCACGTCGTTGATCGCATACCGGTTCGTGCTCCCAGACAAAACCATAAGCTAGCGGAAGGACCCAAATGCATAAGCTTTCCTTGCACCACCTGACTATGCTCGACGCGCACCCACTGCAGCTCGTCGACGCCGCGCATGCCGGCGGATTCGACTACTACGGATTACGCGTCGTGGCGCCGACCGCGGCCGATACCATCATCGACGTGGCACATGATCCCGTTCTCATGCGGGAACTGTCGGCACGAATGAAAGCGACTGGCGTGCGTCTGCTCGACATCGAAGCAATCTGGCTACAGGCCAAGACGAGTATTGAAGACTTAATTCCGGCTCTCGAGGCAGGGCATCGCCTGGGAGCGAAGCATGCGCTGGCCGTAGGCTTCGACGATGACCGTGCGCGCCTCACCGACAACTTCAGCGCACTGTGCGAAGCCGCCGCACGCTTCGAGATGACCGTCGGCCTCGAACTGATCACTTATTGTCCTGTCGGCACGTTAGACGATGCGCTCTCGCTGATCCGTGCAAGCCGTCAGCCGAATGCGCGTGTCCTGATTGACACCCTGCAGGTGTTTCGGTCCGGTGCCAGCGTGGAGGACATCGGTAAAGTAGAAGCACGCCTCATCGAATACATTCAGATATGCGACGGCCCGCGCGCTTCGCCTGTTTCGGTCGACGAGCGGCGCACGGAAGCGCGCACCGCGCGCCTGCTGCCCGGTGAAGGCGAGCTCCCATTGTACGAACTATTGACGACGCTGCCGGCCAACCTGACGCTTGCTGTCGAAGCGCCGACGCGAGAATTACGTGGCCGTCCGTTCAATGAACAAGCGCGAACGATCATGGAAAGGATGCAGCGCTTTCTCGCCTGAGGCGCGTCACTCCGTCAAGTATTGACGCTGTATTCGTGCGGCCGAAGTCGTGAGAATGGCGATTGCCCGCTCGCCAATCTCTTTCGAATAACGCACGGCCGGAATTGCAAGATTCAAAGAACCAAGCGGAAAGCCGCTCTCCGACAAGATGGGCGCGCCAAGCCCCACGATGCCCGGCGTGTACTCTTCCAAGGACTGCGCAAAGCCTTTCTTGCGCACGTCCTCGAGCGTCGCAAGCAAAGCTTTCTTCGAGGAAATCGTATTCTTTGTGAAGCGCTGGAACGTGACCGCGCGCATATATTCCTCACGCATCACGTCAGGAAGATATGCAAGAATCGCCTTGCCTCCGGACACGGCATAAAGCGGTGCGAGATCGCCAAGCCGCATGTGCGATTGCAGGCGCTGCTGACTAATGACCGTGGCGACGACTTCGACCTGCTCGCCCTTTAATTGATTCAGCGCGCACGATTCCGCGGTCTGTTGCGTGATGTCGCGCAAAACCGGTTCCGCGCAGGCGATCAAGCTGCGCCTCTGATTTGACTGCTGCGCAAGCTTAAGGATTGCATCGCCGAGCCGGTAGCCTTTGGTTTCGGCCACGAAGCGCAAGTAGCCACGGTCCGTGAGATTGCGAATGAGCTTGGTCAAACTGCTCTTCGGGATATCGAGTGCCTCGGCTATTTCCGCGTGCGACATTTCGCGACCCCACTGAGCCAGAAGCTCAAGCAGGTCGAGGGTACGATCAGCCGACTTCACGGTACTCGCCGTCTCGACATCGTTCGCGCGCATGATCTTCGGGTCCTTGTTCATATGGGGGAACATGGTATATCGCGTCCGGTAAATGTCAAGCGGGCCGGGCTGCGGACGAGCGAGTCCGGTATAGAACGGAATCGTCAGATAACGCTTGTTCCTTTAGTAGAACACGTTCACAATTAGATTATTAGCTATTCTTCAATGAACTAACATTTACACGCGAGGAGCACATGGAAAAAATCGCGCAAGGCTACGGAGGCAGTACCTTCTCATTCATGTGGCAAGACACAGCGCTCGCCGCGTTGCGGAAGATGCAGAATCTGGATTTGAACAACTTCGACGTGCTGGTCGTCCCCGGGCATCTGTGGCCCGATGAGCTTTCCGCAGCGGAGAGATCTGGGTTGGCAGGCACTTTGAGAAACGAAGGCATTCGCATCGAGTCACTCAATCTCCCGGCGCTCGATCTCAACCTTGTCAGTCGCGTCGAAGAATTCCGGCGCTATTCCGTCGACCTGTACATTCGCACCATGCAACTCGCCTCCGACCTCGGCGCGGGCGCAGCGGTCGTAGTCCCCGGGAGGGTTTCATCGCTATTCCCGCCGCCCCGCAAAGATACGGAGTTGTTGCTTCTGGACAGCCTGGAGCAACTTCTGCGGGTTGCCGAACGCCTCGATCAGAAAATCTTCGTCGAGCTTCATCCCCAGACGCCTATTCCGACCACTGACGCAATGCTTGCCTTTCTGGACAGGCTTGCTCATGACAGGATTCTGATTGCGTACGACGTCTCGAACGCCGAATTCGTCGGAGAAGACCAGCCTGACGCGATCAGGCGGTCTGGCAATCGCATCGGGCAATTCCATCTTTCCGACGGTACACGCAGCCAGTGGCGCCATGACCGGATTGGTCTTGGAACTGTGCGCTTCGACGAAATCCTGGACGCAATGAAGGAAACTGGTTTTTCCGGAACCTCAATTCTCGAGATCATTTCTTCGTCGGCATTGGAAGACTTAAGCGCCTCTGCCAATGCGCTCAAGCGCAGCGTGATCGATTAACCGAATTGAAGGACCTTCCATGCGTTTTTCTTCATGTGCTGCTCAATTGCCCTCGTCGTTCGAGCATCGGCCCGCAATCGTGAACGATGTCAATCTGCACTATGTGATCGGTGGTAAGGCGCCGGGTTCAGCGCCGCTGATGCTCCTCATCCACGGCTTCCCGCAAAACTGGTGGAGCTGGAACAGCGTCCTCACCGAGCTGGGAGAGCGATATACCGTCGTCGCGCCGGACCTCAAGGGCGTCGGTTTGTCCGACAAGCCCGCGTGCGGTTATACGAAGCTCGAGATGGCCGACGATCTAAACGCTCTCGTTGAGAGCCTGGGTGGTGCGCCCGCGCATATTGTCGGTCACGATATCGGCGGGATGATTGCCGACGCTTACGCAACCAGCTATCCGGCGCGCTCGCTCACGATCGTCGATGTGACGATTCCAGGCATCGGCGATTGGGATCAGGTAATTGCGGATCCACGTGTCTGGCATTTTGCCTTTCACCAAAAGCGCGATCTTCCTGAAGCCTTGGTCGTAGGCGGCCGAGAGCACGTGTACATCAGCTCGTTTATCAATCGGCAAACTTTCCGCCGGGGCTCGATCTCTGCCTCGGACATCGACGAGTATGTCGAGGCGTACAGGCATTCGGGTGCGTTCCGTTCGACGATGGAGATGTACCGACAGTTCCCACAGGATGCAATCGACAACCGCAGTGCTGGACGACTTCCCGACCCCCCCCGGTGCTCACCATTGGCGGCCAAAAGCGCTGGGCTGGCCGCGTCGGCGAACGCCTCGGCACCGTGTCATCGAACGTGACGAGCGTCTCGATTCCAGACGCCGGTCATTTCGTCGCCGAAGAGCAGCCCGGGCGCTTCATCGACGCGATGTTTCACTTTTGCGGGTGAGGAAACAAAAATTAAAGGAGACATAACGTGGAAGCCGAATCGAAAATCGACATCAAGACATTCCTGGACGGACGGTCGTTGTGTGCCTTCCAGATTCGCGTCGTTCTGTTGGGTTTGCTGGTGCTGATCCTTGATGGAATGGATACCACTGCCATGGGGTTCGTTGCGCCGGCCCTCGTCGCCGACTGGAAGCTCGCGCGCGTTGCGCTGTCTCCGGTCTTTATGAGCGGGCTTCTTGGTCTCGCCGTCGGGGCTCTCACAGCAGGCCCGATCGGCGACCGGCTCGGTAGAAAAGCGGTCATCGTCTCGTCCGTTTTTTTGTTCGGATTCTTCAGTCTTACCTCGTCCTTCGCGAATGATCTGTGGACCCTGGCGCTGCTGCGGTTTCTGACGGGACTCGGTCTGGGGGCTTCCATGCCCAATACCGCGACGCTGGTGTCCGAGTACGCGCCGGCGAGGCATCGCAATCTCATGATCACGCTCGTGTATGCAGGCTTCGCGATCGGCGGCGCAATCGGCGGCGTTGCGAGCAACGTCCTCATCGAACTATCCGGTTGGCGCGCCGTTCTCTTCGCTGGCGGCGTCCTGCCAATCGCAGTCGGCTTGCTGATGGTTTTCGCGCTGCCGGAGTCCATTCGATTTCTTGCGACACGTCACGACAAAAGACTGGCTGTTCAACGCATCATGCAGAACCTGGCGCCTGGTCTCCTGCATGCAGGCACAGTCATCTGCACCTCGGACGACGACATTGCGGGGAGCGGTAGAGGCAAGGTGGCGATCATCGTCGGGCGCGGGTATATCGTCGGAACCGTGAGTCTCTGGATCGGCGTGTTCGCGACGCTCTTTACACTCTACCTCATCAACAGCTGGCTGCCACTGATGATTAAAGACGCAGGCATGAGCCTGAGCGACGCGTCGTTGATTGCGACGCTTAGCCAGGCTGGGGGAGCACTGGGTTCGCTGGCGGTCGGCTGGTGCATGGACCGTTATTCGCCTCACAAGGTGCTCTGTGCGACGCATGTCGCCGCCGGACTTTGCGCGCTTTGCATCGCGGCCACCGAGCGCACGTTGATCACCACGAGTCTACTCGTATGCGCGATGGGCTATTGCATGAACAGCCTGAACGTGGGTTATGTTGCCTTGGCCGCGCGCTTTTATCCTACCCCCGTCCGCGCAACGGGTACGAGCTGGGAACAGGGTATCGGCCGGTTCGGCGCCATCAGCGGTGCTGCTATGGGTGGTGTACTGCTTGCGACGGGTTGGAGCTTCAATGCCGTATTTGGCGCGCTTTGCGTGCCGATGGCGATCGGCATGGTCGCCGTTTTAATCAAGAGCATCTTCGCGCCCGACGTCGCGTCTGCCGACATGCCGACGTTGAGTCTCGAAGAGGTCGCCACTTTCGCAAGGGAATGAAGATGACTCGAGAAAACATTTCGTTTCGCTCTCATCGTCTGCATGAAGGACGATTGGCCTATCGTTGCAGCATGGCGGCCGGCGCGAAACAAACCGTGCTGCTCCTGCATGGTTGGCCGCAGACATCCTGGGCGTGGCGGCGAGTCATACCTCTGCTAAGTGAGCAGTTCGATGTAATCGAGCCCGATCTCCCCGGCTTCGGCGATTCCTCGAAGCCCGAGTCCGGCTTCGACAAGACCATCGCGCGCAAGCTTCATGAGCTGGTAGAAGCGCTGGGTATAGCAAAGGTAGCATTCGTCGGTCACGATCTGGGCGGTCACGCTGCGTACGCGTACGCCGCTCAGTGGCCAGAAGCGGTCAGCCATTTCGTCTTTGTTGAAAGCAGTCTTCCTGCGTTCGGACAGGAAGAAGCGATGGACGTATCCCGCGGCGGAAGCTGGCACTTCGGCTTCAACATGGCCGGCGACATATCAGAATCGCTAGTTGAAGGTCGCGAGTTTCTCTTCGTAAACCACTTCGTGCACCGGGAGACTGTTGGCGCGTTCGATCCCGATTCGATCACCAGCGACGACGTCAACGTCTATGCTCAGGCGCTCGCGCGTCCCGGCGCCTTGCGTTGGTCCTCTAGTTATTACAGGGCTTTGCCGCTCAACCGGCAAGACAACGTTATCTGGGGCAAGACGCCGCTTCCGATGTCCGCGTTGAGTATCGGCGCACAATGGGGTTATGGACCGGCATCCGCTAAAACGCTTACGCGTGTCGTGGTGAACGTGTCGGAGATCATCATTGACGAATGCGGTCATTACGTTCCTGAAAAGCGGCCTGTCGAATTCGCGAAAACGGTGAGCGATTTCATATCGAACGAAGCTACCTAATCAACACTGCAAGGATGAGATATGGACACCGCGCAATTTCGACACGAGGTCGTTCAAGTACAAGACATCAAGTTGCATGTCGTGGTGGGTGGAAATGGTCCGCCCGTTGTGCTTCTGCATGGATTCCCTCAGACCTGGTTTGCGTGGCACAAGGTCCTTCCCCTGTTTGCATCAAGCTACACGGTCATTGTGCCTGACCTGCGGGGTGCGGGACTTTCCGACTGTCCTCAAGGCGGTTACGACAAGGCGACCATGGCCGCCGACATCCACGAGTTGATGCATGTGCTGGGTTTCGAGCGTTACGCGGTATGCGGACACGATATCGGTGCAATGGTCGCGCTCGCGATTGCTTGCAACTATCGTCAGGCGGTCACGCATCTTGCCATCCTCGATTCGGCAATGGCGGGCTGGAGCAAGTGGGAAGCCATCTTCTCGGATCCGCGCGTCTGGCACTTTTCGTTTCACATGAAAGAGAACCTTCCGGAGAGGCTTCTTCACGGACGTGAGTATGACTATGTCTCCACCTTTCTTTTCGAGCGTACCTACGATCATTCGGCGCATTCGTTCGAGGACATAGACACTTATGCAAGGGCCTTTGCGCAGCCGGGACGAACGCGCGCTGCACTCGAATGGTACAGAGCCTTCCCCAAGGACCATGCCGATGCATTGCGCTGGAAGGAAACGCCTCTTCAAGTACCCGTACTCGCTTTGGGCGGACAGCATCGATGGGGACTTGGAATGGCTGAGATTGCCAGAGAATTCGCAACTGACGTGACGGGGCGAAGTGTCGCCAATTCAAATCACTGGCTGGCGGAGGAACGTCCGGTCGAGACGGCGCATGCCATCCTGGAGTTCCTAGGATGAAGGTCGAGGCCAACTAGCGTGTGATGAGGCTATATGAAAACAGGTCATATCGAAGGATTCGAATCGCGCCGGTGTCCCGGTCATGGTGTCACGATCGATTCGCTCGTTGGCGGTTCAGGTCCACCACTTCTTTTGTTGCATGGCGCGCCACAGACACGGGTCTGCTGGAGTGCGGTCGCCCCGGTGCTCGCGGAACATTTCACGGTGGTCGTACCCGACCTTCGCGGATATGGCCGAAGTGACAAACCGCGCGGCGGCGGCGATCACTCGGCCTACTCGAAGCGCGAGTTGGCATTAGACCAGATAGCGACAATGGACGCCCTTGGATTCGGGCGCTTAAGCGTGGCCGGACACGATCGCGGAGGACGGGTCGCTTATCGTCTCGCGTTGGACCACCCAGACCGTATCGATCGGCTTGCGGTGCTGGATATCGTACCGACGAGCGATGCCATGGCCGCATTCGATCAACATTCGGCACTGCGCTTTTGGCACTGGGCATTTCAGGCACTCGACGAGCCATTTCCGGAGCGCATGATCGGCAACGATCCTGCTTACTACGTCGAGACCATGTTGAGCGCACATGCATCCAAAGGCTTTCAATTCGACCCGTCGAACGTGGCAGACTATCTGATGAGTATCAGCGACCCTGCCGCGGTTCACGCCATGTGCGAAGACTATCGGGCAGCATGGACCATTGACCGCGAGGTGGATGAATCAGAATTGGGCGTTCGAACCATTGAGGCGCCTGTCCTCGTTCTTTGGGGACAAGAGACGCCAGCGGCGAATTCACCATTGGAAAAGTGGCGCCGATGGGCGAAGGTAGTAGATGGCCACGCCATCAAATGCGGGCATTTCGTTCCTGAAGAGGCACCCATGGAAACTGCGACAAGCCTTCTACGATTTTTCTCCTGACGACCCGTTACCATCCGACCAACTCGCGGCGGTGTGACAGCTGGCGTCCACTTCTCCCGGCCGAACTCAGTCTACTTGCAGGCATATCTCGATGGGCTCGCTTGTATTTAACGACTGTTCGGTCTATATTCTAGACATGAAACAGCAATCCTCACTGCGGATGCCGCGTGGCCGCCCCCGAGAGTTCGATACGGAGGCGGCTGTCGAGCGCGCCATGGCCGTCTTCTGGTCCTCCGGTTATCACGGTACATCACTTCCTGATCTGCTTGAGGCGACGAACCTCTCGCGCGGAAGCCTTTATGCAGCCTTTGGCGACAAACATGGGCTGTTCCTGCGCGCGCTCGATCGTTATATTGACGATGCTCTTACGCGGCTCGATACCGAACTCGATCCAACAAAAAATGCCTTAGCTGGTCTACGAGCCTGTTTGGCTGGTTATGTCGATCGCACGAGCGGCGTTGCAGGCAAGCGCGGCTGCTTGGTGGCTGCGACGGCCATGGAATTGGCCGCTCACGACACCGAGGTAGAGCAGCGCATCCGACGGTTCTTCAGGACGATGGAGACGCGCCTGACCGAGGCGCTGACGCGTGCGCAGGCAGCCGGCGAGCTGGCCGACGGTGTGGTGCCCGCGACCGGCGCCCGCTTGTTGCTCTGCCTGCTTGAGGGCATGCGGGTTGTTGGCAAGACGGCCCCTGACCGCACCGTGTCGCAAGCTGCGGTCAAAACCCTCATCGACCGAATTGCCAAGTAAAACATAAGTTGATCAGACCATCAATCAAGAACGTCCATTTATGGACTGTTTGGTCGCGAAAGGAACTCTGATGTCCCAGCTTCAAATCGCCTGCGCAGTGCTCGTCTCACTATTTTGGGGGCTACAGTTCGTCGTCGTCAAAATTGGCCTAACGGCGTTTCCCCCACTGTTCTTCGTTGGTCTGCGCTTCGCCGCGGTCGCGGCGATTCTGCTGCCGTTTGTCGGTCGGCCAACCCGGCGCGAAATCGGACCGATGATCGCCATCTCGGTCTTTTTCGGCGGCCTGAACTTCGCGCTCTTTTTCGTCGGGCTCGGGCAAGGACTCGCGAGCGTATCGTCTGTCGCCAACCAGCTTTCGACACCCTTTACCATTCTCCTCGCTTGGCCATTTCTCGGTGAACGGCCTTCAACGTGCGTGGTCGTTGGCGTGGCTCTGGCATTCGCGGGCGTGGCGCTGACCGTGGCGGAACCAAGTGCCTCGGTGGAGATCGTGCCGACCCTGCTGGTGATCGGCGCCGGCTTCGCCTTGGCGGTTGGGAGCGTCCTCACTAAACGATATGGTCCGTTCGAACCGCTAAAACTCATGGCCTGGATGTCGCTATTTACGGTTCCGCAGGTTATGGCGACTTCCTACTTTATCGAGCACGGTCAACTTGCGTCGCTCCATGCGGCCAGCCTGTCGGCTTGGTTGGCCTTCGCCTACACCGTCTTGTTCGGCGCGGTCGCCGGTTGGGGCCTGTGGTTCTGGTTAATTGCCTGGTGCTCGATGACGCGGGTGGCGCCCTTCGCGCTGTTGCAAATCGTCTTCGCAGTCGCCGCCGGGGTAGCCTTCCTGCACGAACCTCTGACGCTAACGCTCATTGCAGGAGCCGTCATTTGCATCGTTGGTGTAGTCATCACCCAAAGCCGATCTTTCGCCCGGCATAGCGCGCCGACGGCACCTCGCGTACCGGTCGAGCCAATCCAAGGAGAATGCCTGTGAACCCAGAAACGATTGTTTACGAGTCGCTGCGTATAGGCGATATGCGATTTGCTTATCACCGCGCAGGCCACGGGGGCGTGCCAATTGTCCTGCTGCACGGCTGGCCACAAACATCATGGGCTTGGCGCCACGTGACACCGCTCCTCAGCCCGATGTGCGATGTCATTGTCCCCGACCTGCCGGGCTTCGGCTATTCGTCGAAGCCAGAGGGAGGGTTCGACAAGAAGACGATCGCCCGCCGTCTCAGGGATTTCGTGCAGGCGCTCGGCCTGTCCCGCATTGCGCTCGTCGGCCATGATCTGGGTGGACACGTAGCCTATGCCTATGCTGCCCAATGGCCCGAAGAAGTCAGCCACCTCGTCTTCATCGAAAGCAGTCTGCCCAGTTTCGGTCAGGAAGAAGCAATGGACGTCTCGAAGGGCGGAAGCTGGCACTTTGGCTTCAACATGGCCGGCGATATATCTGAAGCGCTGGTGCGGGGCCGGGAATACCTCTTCGTTGACCATTTCATGCGGCGCGAAACGGTCGGTCTCTTCGATCCCAATTCGGTGAGTCCAGCCGACATCGAACACTATGCCTCTTCGCTCGCACGACCTGGCGCGTTGCGGTCTTCTTTCAGCTACTACCGCACCTTGCCGATCGACCGAAATGACAACCACGCATGGGGGCAAACTCCGCTTGCCATGCCAGTTCTCGCGGTCGGCGCTGCGGGGGGATACGACGGGGCATCGGCGCACACAATTCGCCGCGTGGCGAGCGATGTCCAAGATGTGCGGATTGAGCGCTGCGGACATTATCCGGCCGAAGAACGCCCGGCGGAACTGGTGACCGCGATCCGAGAATTTCTCGCTAAGCCGGACGCCGCAGCGTCTGCATAACGCGCGGAAAAAACAATCAAGGAAAAATTGAAAGGGAACACTATGAACTTAAATCTCGATGGATTTCGACACCGCATGGTGCGCGTGGGTGATGTCAACATTCATGCGGTAATCGGCGGCGAAGGCCTACCGCTCGTTCTCTTGCATGGATTTCCGCAGACTTGGTGGGAATGGCGGAAGATGATGCCATTACTCGCCGAGCGGCACACCGTGGTCGCTGTGGATCTGCGTGGCGCTGGTCACTCGGACAGCCCTCAAGGTGGTTATGACAAGGCGAGCCTTGCCGTGGACGTTCACGGCGTGATGGAAGCCCTCGGCTTCAAACGCTATGCCGTCTGCGGTCACGACATTGGGGCTATGACTGCCCTCGCGCTTGCCTGTACGCATCGCGAAGCTGTCACCCATCTCGCGATCTTGGACGCGTCTATGCCGGGTTGGAGTCAGTTTGAAGCCAACTTCGCCGACCCGAGAGTGTGGCATTTCGGGTTCCACATGAAGCGAGACCTGCCGGAGCGCCTGCTCTTCGGCCGCGAGTACGACTACGTCTCCACCTTTATCTTTGATAGGGCTTTCGACCATGGCGCGCACACGGTCGAGGATTCGGAGGTGTTCGCCCTAGCCCTTGCGCAGCCGGGGAACACCCGCGGCGGCCTCGAGTGGTATCGCGCTTTCCCAACCGATCATGCAAACGGTCTCGCGTGGAAAAGGCAACCCTTGACGATGCCAGTCCTTGCTTTGGGAGGAGAACACAATTACGGGTCGAGAATGGTCTGGATGCTTGAAGAGTTCGCCACAGACGTTTCCGGCGGAAGCATCGCCGATTGCGCCCACTGGCTGCCCGAAGAACGTCCGACGGAGACGGCGGAGGCGGTGTTGGCGTTTCTAGCCGACTGATGCGTCAAAACAGACATCCGCGGCTGATGCCGCGCATTCTTTTAAAAGAAAGGACAACACATCATGGCAAAGTTCGTTTTAGTACACGGGGCGTTTCAGGGCGGCTGGGTCTATGCTCGGGTCGCGCGCTTGCTTCGCGAAGCAGGGCATGAGGTCTACACGCCAACTTTGACTGGGCTCGGTGAGCGCTCCCATCTGGAGGATCGTGCGATCAATTTGGATACGCACATTCAGGACATCGCAAGTGTCTTCAAGCACGAAGATATCTCCGATGCCATCCTCTGCGGCCATTCCTACGGAGGTATGGTCATCACAGGCGTCGCCGGCGAAATCGGCGAGCGCATTCGTACGCTCGTCTATATCGACGCTTATGCACCCGCTGACGGGCAGTCGCTGCTGGATATCACAGGGGGGGAGACGGCCCTGGCTTTTCTGGAACAAGCGAGAAGCAGCAACGGCATGATTCCCCCTATTCCCGCCGCCATATTCAACGTGAACGAGGATGATGCCGCCTGGGTCGACACGATGTCGGTGGCACAGCCACTGGCGACCTTTGTTCAAGGCGTGCGGACCGGCGTGGAATCGAACTCCGTGGCAAACCGCACATACATCTTCGCGAGCGCGAACGGGGGCGATTGGTTCGTCTCGACTCATGCACGACTAAAAGACCATCCGCAGTGGAAAGTGCATAACATCGCGTGTGGGCACAGCATCATGCTCGACCGTCCACAGGAATTAGCCTCGCTACTGCTGGAAGAAGCCGCTAGTTGAGAACAAGAACCGCTGGTTGGACTTTACAACCTGAAATGAGCGCAGTGCTCGTCTTAGCAACCAAGCCGTCACCCGGCGGCGGTAACGTCTGTTACCGATCTAGCCTAAGCCGGTGGACCGCGCGATTCGGAATATCGGCTTGGGTACGTCTAATCCATACGCCCAAGGCGTTCGCTTGAGCCGTCAAGACGGGTTTTATGATTGCCATTTCGGCTGAAACATTCCTAACCAGCCCGGTCAGACGATAGGGCCATGTCTTGATGCGAGTCCGATAACGGAAGATTTGGATGCGGGCGAAATGATCACCGGACAGCGCTCTAATTGCACCTAAGGCGCGGGGGGAACGTCCAATGCTCCGCCTCTGGAGGTGACGCTGTCATGTCTCACTACGAAAGCCCCGGAGCCATGGGCGAGGTCCGACCTCCACGATAGATGTGATCGCTGGCAGCAATTCCGTCCTTGCGACGTCAAGCCGTATTCCACAGACGGCGGCGATTTCGACGTCACACTGTGCCTGATCAAAGCGCCACTCCTCATGTTCCCGCAATCTGCGGATTTGAACCTGCGTGGTGCTAGTGCTAATCGAAGTAACGCGGCGCACATCCGAGAACCCACACGGACCATCACTTGCAGATGCGCTGCGACGGCCTCTTATGTTGAGTAGACGCGCGCGTCGCGCGCACGACAAACACTGCACTAAAAAGGCCAGTAATAGCAATTTCCCCCCCTTCGAAGGGCCTGCGTTGAAGGTTGACGCCAACGCAGCACTGACAAGCCGCACATCATCGGCACCTCAGCCGCTCCTATTATCAAAAATATAGATAACACTCATCGATCGGACTTCATGGACGTTGCTCGAAAATTCTCGAATACTTAAATAACCCGGTGAATATCAAGCCGGCTAAAAACAAGAGGGAGACATATCGTGCAGACCGATTCACCGGTAAGCGTCGAAAGGTTCATCGATTCTCAACCGCTTTCGAGGTTTCAGAAGCGCATTCTGGTTCTTTGTTTTCTTATTGTGGCTGTCGACGGCTTTGACACCTCGGGAATCGGTTTCATCGCCCCCGCTATACGTGCCGATTGGCATCTAGCAGCCGCGGCGCTAGCGCCTCTCTTTGGCGCGGGGCTATTTGGCTTGACCACCGGCGCGCTGTTGTTCGGACCGTTGGCAGATCGCTACGGCCGAAAAAAAATCCTGATCGCGGCCATTTCTGTGTTTGGACTCGCGAGTCTTGCAGCTGCCGCCTCGCCGAGCCTTGGGATACTGATCGCGTTGCGCTTCCTGACCGGAGTCGGTCTCGGCGGTGCAATGCCAAACGCCATCACCTTGTCGCGGGAATATTCGCCAGCTTCACGTGGCTCTAGCCTCGTAACGCTGATGTTTTGCGGCTTCACCATCGGCGGTGCGCTGGGCGGTCTCGTCAGCGCACAATTTGTGAGCACGATTGGCTGGCGGGGCGTACTTGCCGTAGGCGGCATCGCGCCGCTCGCGTTGGTCCCGCTGCTGGCCTTCGCGTTGCCGGAGTCGCTGGGGTTTCTTCTCCTTCGCGGAACGCCGCAAGACACCGTGGTCGCCGAGGCGATATCGACGCGCATTTTGCCCAAAGGCGCACCGCGCGTGTCACTTCGCTCAGAAGAAAAAGGACTTCGCCAAAAGTCCTCTGCTCAAGCCTTGTTTGCGCCTCGAATGGCGCCCATTACCTTACTTCTGTGGACAACGTTTTTTATGATTCTTCTGATCGTGTACCTGCTGACGAGCTGGATGCCCCTGCTACTTGCGGCTGCGGGAGTGTCGCTCAAGCAGGCGTCATTGATGACGATGATGTATCAGGTCGGTGCCACGATCGGTGGAGTCTGGTTGGGTCGACGCATGGATCGTTCAAATCCGCAACGCGTGCTCGCGCTCGCTTTCCTGGTGGCCACGGGCCTGTTCGTTATCTGCGCGTTCTCGGTAAGCTCGAAGGCCATCATTGTAACGACCATCCTCGGAATCGGCTTCTGCATCGGTGGCGGCACGATCGGCGGCTACGTGCTATCCGGAAGCTATTATCCGACCAGCAGCCGAGCCACCGGAGTGGCTTGGGCAAATGCGGCGGGCCGCGTGGGCGCTGTGCTCGGCTCAATGCTCGGCGGCGCACTGATCGGTTACGGTGTCACTTTCGAAACGTTTCTTCTTTCGCTCGCCGTTCCTGGTGTGATCGCCACGCTGTCCATGCTTGGTCTCGAACGACTGCGCCGCGAGCAAACATCGTTGGAGCCGCTCACTGTTCAACCAGCCGGAACGAATAATGCGCACTCGCCGCGCAATGGCGTTTAAAGGGCCGGCGGTGTTTCCACGAAGACGTCCGTGACGACCGAGCGCAACCAACAATGCCCTGCGTCGTGATGATTCCGCGGGTGCCAGTGTTGCTTTACCGCATACGCGGCCAGATCGAAGGGCAATGCGAACGAACGAATCGACTTTTCCGCAAGCATGAGCGCCGCAAGTCGCGACGGAATCATGGCGATGAGATCCGTGCGCGCGACGATCTCGGCGACACCAAGATAACTCGGTACTTCCAGCATAACATTTCGGTTGAGCTGTTTTTCACGCAATACCCGATTGAGATTCGAGTGTCCCGTTCCGGACGGCGTAACGGAAACATGTCCTTCGGCAAGAAAATCCTGAACACTCGGTTGATCGCTAAGTCTCGGGTGATCCACCGCCACGATGCCGACGTAGTTTTCATCCATGATTTTCTGTTGATAAAAGCCGTCGTGGAGCTGGGGCATGAAACCGATCGCGAGTTCAACGGCTCCTGTTTGCAGCATGCGGACTGTTTCATCGGCAATGTGGCTGATCGCAAGTCGAACTCCGGGCGCGACGGACCGTAATCGATTGAGCAACCGGGGGAGCATCACGTTTTGAGCAATGTCAGTAAGCGCCACTCTGAAATTGCGGTCGGCATCGACGGGGCTAAAAAGCGCCTGGTATCTGGATACGGCGTCGAAGGACGCGAGCAAATCTAAAACCTGTTCATACAGGTCTACTGCAAACGGAGTGGGTTCCATTCCATGGGAGTATCGAACGAAGAGCGGGTCGCGGTAATGCTCGCGCAATTTAGCTAGATTGAAGGAAATGGTCGGCTGAGATAGCCCGAGATTCACCGCAGTTTGCGAGACGCTGCTGGTTCTATAGGTCTCCGCAAATATCGCAAGCAGTTTGAAGTCAATTTCTGCCATTTTCTGTCCGATGAAAGTATGGATCCCCTGCATACCACAATTATTAATCTTGAAACTAAGGAAACGCTATGAATACGAACCCGCCAATTGCGATGGTCACAGGCGGTCGGCGTGGCATTGGGCGAGCAATCGTCTGGCATCTTGCAGACCAGGGCTTCGACATCGTCATCAACGACCTTAGCGACGATGACAATCTACGGGAGACCATCGGCGGGGTCGAGCGTCGAGGGCGTAGATGGGCGCTCGCCTTGGGGGATATCGCTGACCTGAACGGGCAGGACGACCTTGTTGAGAGAGCGTGGTCTGCTTTTGGGCGCATCGATACCCTGGTCAACAACGCTGGTGTGTCGGTATTGTCGCGTGGCGATCTGCTCGACGTTTCCGTCGAAAGCTACGACCGAAACTTGGACATCAACCTTCGCGGGCCGTTCTTCCTTACACAACGGATTGCACGCCGCATGCTGGATGCGGGCGACTCCTCCTACTATCGCTCCATCATCTGCGTGTCCTCCGTAAATGCCGAAACGGTTAGCCTCAACCGCGGCGAGTATTGCATTTCCAAAACCGGCGTCTCGATGATGGTCAAGCTATTTGCGACGCGTCTCGGCGCGCACAGTATCGGCGTTCACGAGATTCGGCCCGGCATCATCCGGACCGATATGACGACAGTGTCGGCAGCCAACTTCGATGAGCGCATTCGCGAAGGCCTGACGCCGATCTGCCGTTGGGGTGAACCCGATGATATAGGTTGCGCAGTCGCCACACTCGCCGTTGGGACGTTCTCCTTCTCTACCGGAAGCGCCTTCGAACTAGACGCCGGCATGCACCTCAACCGCTTTTAATGAGCCTTGATAGTTCGCCTGGGCGTGAAATTAAAAGGAGGAATGTACCAATGAAGTCACCCCAAAAATCAACCATCATCTTCGTGCACGGTGCCTGGCACTGGGGCGGTTGCTTTCAAAAAGTGTCGACCCTGCTTTCGGCGCAAGGCCACCCCACCTTGCTCCCGGACCTCAAGTCCCACGGCTTCGATCCCGCGACCTACGACCAGGTCGCCGACATCGCTGACTACACCGCATCCATTGCGACGCTGCTCGGGAACGCGACAGAACCCGTCGTGCTCGTGGGACACAGCATGGGTGGTGTGGCGCTGACCTATCTCGGCGAGAAGTATCCGGAAAAGATCAGCAAGCTCATTTATCTGACGGCGTTCATGACGCCGAGCGAAAAGTCCGTGAACAACTACCTCTTCTCGGACGGCTACAAGAATGATCCAGACGCAAAGGATCTCTTCGATATCGTGGCTGGTTCACCGGACAAAAAGGGAGTCACACTGAACACCCACGATGCCGCGAAAGTACGATCCTCGTTTTATGGCGATTGCAGCGAGCACGATGCCGCTGTCGCCGCGCGCAACGTCATCCCTACAAACACCACAGCGCCCTATGTCGCCCTGACGGTCACAACGCCAAGCAGGTTCGGGGCGATTCCGAGGGTCTATATCGAGTGCACGAAAGACCGCGCACTTCCCCTTAGTCAGCAGCGGCAGATGCAGGCCGACGTGCCAGGTGCAAAAATTGTCACCCTGGAAAGCGGTCATTCGCCCTTCTTCTCACATCCCGACCATCTCGCGGAGATCATCATTCAAGAAGCTAGATAACGATTCCCGATTCAACGGATTCTCAATCATTTCTCACCCGAATTTTGGAGAACACAAATGTCATGGGACGGCCCCTTTTCCCCGGATCTCTTGCCCGAAGGGTTTAGACACGATTCAGCATTCGTCGCAGATATAAGACTGCATTATGTAACTGGTGGCAGGCCGGTCGGAACCGCGCCACTTATGCTTTTAATTCACGGCTTTCCGCAGAACTGGTGGGAGTGGAATCGTGTCCTCCGTCCACTCGGTGAACACTTCACCTTGATTGTCCCGGACCTACGCGGCGTGGGGCATTCGGACAAGCCAGAGTTCGGGTACACGAAAAAACAACTTGCCGCCGACCTCTTCGGCCTTGTGGACAGCTTCCCCAACGGCCCGCCGCATGTAGTCGGGCACGATATCGGCGCCATGGTGGCTTTCGCTTACGCGTGGCAGTTCCCTGTCCGATCGCTGACGGTCCTCGACGCGTCGATTCCCGGCATCGGCGATTGGGACCAGATTGCATCCAATCCGCTCCTTTTTCATTTTTCCTTTCATCAGAAGCCACATCTTCCTGAGGCCTTAATTTGCGGCGGACGAGAGCATCTTTACATCAGCACATTCATCAACGACCGCGCGGATAATCCAGCGGCGATTTCGGCGCACGATATGGACGAGTATGTTCGCGCCTATACACACCCGGGCGCCTTTCGAGCCGCGATGGAGATGTATCGGCAATTTCCTCAGGACGTCATCGACAACCGGAGCGCTGGAAAGCTTCCGCAGTCGATTCCGGTTCTCGCACTGGGCGGCGACCGCCGATGGGGACCGCATATCGTTGCCCGTTTGAGCTCTGTTTCAGACAACGTGCGAGGCGGTTCATTGCCTAAGTGCGGGCATTTCGTTGCAGAGGAACAGCCCGGTCTTCTGGTGCAGGAGTTACTTGACCTCTGCAAGCTGTAACCTCTTCAAGTCGAATTCGTCGACTCCTCCGGGCTAGGCGCCCGAAGCCGATCAAGTGGAAGTATGACGCCCCTTTGCGCCGCATTCGTCCAGCGCCAACTCTGACGCAGTGGACTAGCAACCGTTCCAAATGGACCCCAAAACGCACGCACATATTGATTGGGGTGGATAGCAACAGCGCCGCCACCCCACCCCCACCAGATGAACCGGGTCGGAGGCAACTGCGGCGCCCTGCGAGGTGCTGGTCTCGTATGCATCGTGTGCGGCAGGTCGCGACCAATGGCCGAATCTAGGCTGTCGGTCCGAACCTGATGCATCGAATGCGTAGGGGTGGCGAATATCTCATTCGTCTTCTCGCTAGTGTTCTGTCCCAGAAATAACTTTAGATAGTTTCGCCACTTTCGTGAGAATGGAATCGGCTGTTGCAGTCCACACAAACGCTCGCTTGTGCTGGTTGTACTGCTGTACATAGCGCTCGATACTGATAATCAGTTGGCGCACGTTTCTGAATGACCCGCGCCGGATCGCCTTTTGTGTAACCAGTCCAAACCAGCGCTCCACCTGATTGAGCCAGCTCGAATAGGTGGGTGTGAAATGCATGTGGTACCGATGTTTGGCTAACCAGGCCTTGACCTTCGGATGCTTGTGCGTCGCATAGTTGTCGACCACCAGATGAATCTCGAGATCAGTCGGCACAGCCTGGTCGACGTGATTCAGAAAGGCCAGAAACTCCTGATGCCTATGGCGTGACTTGCATTGGGTGATGACTTCGTCCGTTGCCGTGTCGAGCGCAGCGAACAGGGTCGTCGTCGCGTGCCGGATGTAGTCATGCGTTACCCCTTCGAGATAGCCTAACCCCATCGGCAGCACGGGCTGCGTACGCTCCAGTGCCTGACACTGGGTCTTCTCATCGACGCACAGCACGAGTGCATGGGTCGGAGGGCTTAGGTATAGCCCGACAATGTCGCGCACCTTCTCAACAAAGTACGGATCGGTAGACAGCTTGAAGCACTTTGAACGATGGGGCTGTACGCCGAATAGCGACAGATACCGGGCCACCGAACTCTTAGAAATCCCTGTCTGCGTAGCGGCAGAGCGCACGCTCCAGTGTGTCGCCCCGTCCGGCTTCTCGTGCAGCACCCTGGCCAACAGTTCTGCCACCACTTCGTCGTCATGTGTGCGCGGACGACCCGGGCGGGCTTCATCATGCAGACCGGCAAGCCGCTGTGCGACAAATCGCTTCTTCCAATTCGTGATCGCCGGTGGGGTCACCTCGCACCGCAAAGCGATTTCCTGGCTCGTATGACCGTCAGCGGCCATCACAATAATCTTTGCTCGACGGACCAAAGAATGAGGCAGAGAGCGCGAGCGACTCATTGATAGCAATTGCTCCCGCTCCAGCGTCGACACCGAAATCTCCATTCCCTTGCGTCCCATGATCGCCTCCCTGTCGGTTAGTTTAGGGAAGCACTGATTAATTTCACTGAGTGGTCATCGACGGCATAGCCGTGGACGTTGTAGAAGGAACTTCACGGAATGGACCCACGACGATGAAGCGGCAAATCGGTTTTGCAGAAGCGGAAAGCGCGGGCAAGAAACGCGTGACCAAGCGCCAACGCTTTCTGGGCGAGATGGAAAAGGTGGTGCCGTGGTCGCGACTGCTGTCGGTCATTGAGCCGTACTATCCGAAGGGCGAGCGAGGCCGCCCACCAATTGGCCTTGAGCGGATGCTTCGAATCTATTTCCTTCAGCAGTGGTACGGGTTGTCGGACGAAGCTCTCGAAGACGCGCTGTACGACAGCATTGCAATGCGCGCGTTCGCCGGCATTGATCTGGCTGTCGAGAACGCGCCCGACGCGACTACGCTGCTGAAATTCCGGCGTCTGCTGATCGCGCATGAGCTTACGCGCAAGTTGTTCGACGAGATCGGCATCTCGCTGTGTGAGCGCTCACTGATGATGAAGGAAGGCACGCTGGTCGACGCGACGATCATCGAAGCGCCGCCGTCGACCAAGAACGCTCAGAAGAGCCGTGACCCGGAGATGCACCAGACAAAGAAGGGAAACGAATGGCACTTTGGCATGAAGGTGCATTTGGGAGTCGACGCCGATTCTGGACTGGTGCATAGCGTAGTGGGCACAGCGGCGAACGTGTCGGATGTATCGCAGGCCCACGCGCTGCTTCACGGGCATGAAGAAGATGCGTTCGGCGACGCGGGCTACCTTGGCGTAGACAAACGCGACGAGATGATGGGCGCGACGGTGAAGTGGCACGTGGCGGCCAAACGCGGAAAGATCAAAGCGATGCAAGAAGGTCCGCTGAAGGACCTGGTGGTCGCACTCGAACGAACTAAGGCACAGATCCGCGCGCGGGTTGAGCATCCGTTTCATGTCGTGAAGAACCTGTTTCGTCATCGCAAGGTCCGCTACAAAGGTCTGGCCAAGAACACCGCGCAACTGTTCAGTCTGTTTGCGCTCGCGAATTTGGTGATCGCAAAAAAACGGCTGCTGTCGACGCACGGGAGCAATCCGTCAAGTGTGTGAAAAATGGAGGAAATAAGGCCCAAATACGGGCGCAGTTCTCTTCTTACCTTCGAATTTGTTCGTCAATTAACAATTGCAGCATGCGTCGTCCTTAATGCGGACCGCAGACGCATTGATCAGCGTTTCCTTAGTCTTACTGTGTCATAAATTAAAAAATTGCGATATTGCTGCGTTTGCCTGACAATAATAAGGATACCTAGTCATCAGGCGAGAAGCAATGAACGCACGAACGCGGTTTGAGCAGTACATTGAGCATCTGGCTGGCGGCCTGGGTCATGCGGATCGTCACTCTGGATTGAAGGCCTATTGCACAGGCCTGATGCTGCCGTTGACCCGCAAGAGCGTCGAGCCGATGGCCGCCAGTGTGGATCCGCTTCACGCCAGCGCACGGCATCAGGCACTGCACCACTTTGTTGCCAAGGCCGACTGGTCGGACGACGAGTTACTTCGCCGGGTCAGCCAGTGGGTCGTGCCCCGGATGGATTTTTCCGGCGGCGGCTTCTGGATCGTTGACGACACGGGATTTCCAAAGAAGGGCCGCCATTCGGTAGGCGTTGCGCGTCAGTACTGCGGGGTGCTGGGCAAGCAGGATAATTGCCAGATTGCGGTCAGTGTGTCACTGGCTTGTGAGCAGGCCAGCATTCCGGTTGCGTGGCAGCTCTACGTGCCGCGTGAATGGGCAGAGGATGATGAGCGGCGCGAGAAAGCCGGCATTCCCGCACAGATCGGGTTTGAGACGAAGGTGCAGATTGCATTGCGACAGATTGAGGCTCTGCTGGCTGCCGGTGCGCCCCGGCATTGCGTACTGGCCGATGCAGGCTATGGAATAGATAACGCCTTCCGGCAACATCTGGACGATCTGGGGTTGTCTTATGTGGTCGGCATCACATCGGCTCTCGTGGTCTGGCCACCGGGCGTCAAACCATTGCCGCCCAAACCGTATGGCGGCATGGGCCGCCCGCCTGTGGTACCGCGCCGTACACGCGCCCGACAGCCGGTGAACGTGAAGGACCTGGCGCATTCACTGCCTGCTACTGCCTTCACCACGCTCAGCTGGCGGGAGGGTTCGAACGAAACACTCAGCGGGCGTTTCGCTGCGGTGCGTGTGCGTCACGCGGGCGGCAATACCGGCAAGGCGCGGCTGCGGCCCGAGCAGTGGCTGCTCATTGAGTGGCCCGCCAGCGATGCTGACCCACTGAAATACTATCTTTCCAACCTGCCGGCCGATACTGCGCTCGAGCAGCTCGTGGCGCACGCGCACATGCGCTGGCGCATCGAGCGTGATTACCAAGATCTGAAGCAGGAGTTGGGGCTTGGACACTACGAAGGTCGAGGATGGCGTGGGTTTCATCACCACGCAGCGCTGGCCATCGCGGCCTACGGGTTTCTGCTCTCAGAGCGCCTCGCCATCGGAACCCCGGTCAGCGCCAAAAAAAACTTCGCAGCACGCCAGACACCTGCAGTTCCCGACGATTACATTGCGCGGGGAAGTCCGGCGCGCACAGCGCCACACCCCTGACTCGATTGCTACCATTCGCTACGAACTTACGGTCCGGCTGGTCGCCGAACTCGATGTGTGTCCATGCTGTCGGAACCTGGGAAGACGCTTTGATTTAATGACACAGTAAGATTAGGGCTTTATCGTAGAACAACAAATATTCATGTAAAGTTATTTCTGGGACAGAACACTAGGGCCCTTTCCGACAACTCGACGTTTGACAAGAATCGCGACCGGTTGCTCTAAGAGTCGAAAGCCTTAAATTTTCTTGGCCCCATTCGCTTGTTGAAAGCCACTCAAGCGGTCTCCTTCGCCTCGCAACATCGACGCTCATTCCGACGCATCGTCTAATGCGCCGTTAGAGATTACTTTTCCCGCTTCTCGGGTCTATTTTGGCCGATGATAGGATCGAGGAACGGTAGCGGCGATATGACAGATCGCAGTCATCCAATCTGCACGCTTGCACCGCCGTCCACCATAACGATTGAGCCTACTACGAAGCTTGCCCTGTCCGAGGCCAAGAACGCAACAATTTCAGCAATCTCCTCTGGCTTCGCCGCTCGGCCTATCGGTGCAGTCTTGCCGTGCTCGGCCAAGAACTCACGCCCATCTTCGCGAAAGTGGTTAAGCAAGTTCGTAACGACGTCACCAACGCCAATGGCGTTCACTCGAATACCATAACCAATGGCTTCCAATGCTTGTGTTCGGGTTAATTGGGCCAATGCTCCCTTTGACGCGGTGTAAGCCGCAATACCTGGGAACGCGAAGTAGGAAGCATACGATGCGATATTGACTATGGCACCTGATTTCTTAACCATCATCGCTTTCATGGCCTCCCGAGAATGCAAAAAGGCGCCCGTTACGTTTGTTTCCATCTGCCACTCCCAGTCCTTGCGGGTCATCTCGACGATGTTCTTATACAAGATGCGCCCGGCGTTATTGACTAGGACGTCCAGCTTGCCGAATCGGGAAATTGCCAATTCAACTGCGCTTTCTGCAACGCCATCTTGCGTAATATCTGCTACAAAAGGCACCATTCCTTCGCGAGTCAGGTCTTTAACCGCTGGGTTGATATCTTCAGCAATTACTAAGGCTCCGCGTGCGTGGAGGAGCCGCTTGCACAACTAAAGTCGGTCCCAAAGGCGCGATGTCTAGTATCGCCTAGAAGCCACGATTCGTAAGGCGCGAAGCCTGATTCTCATTTCAACTAAAGTTGGTCCTATCGCCGCCAAGCCGTTAACTAAAGTTGTTGCTCTCTGTGCGATTTCAACTAATCTTGATTCGTAATGGTCGACGCGCTCGCGGAGGCTTCGATGACACGACGTTCGCGCCTTCGGGCAAGTAATCCCTTCAATAACGACGGCGATTTACCGGGCGTTTTCGATTTACAGGCATGGCCAGCCGTTGACGAACTCGCTCTTTCGGATGAGCGGCGCGCTCTGTTTCATCAGCGCAAGCGCGCAATTCATCTCTACCTTGAGGGCGCGACGGACGTTCAGCTGAGAACGTCGTGTGGGCTATGCCGTGCGCATACCTATCGGCTGTTGACTAAACGGTGCCTCAAACAACACCCGGACGGATACGTGTACGGATGGCGCGGTCTACTGCCGCACATCCGTGTCAAGACGTACGAGCGAACAACGCCGCTGAAACTTAATGCATGGAGCGGGGGCGCGGTCGGTGCTTTGCAGTGGGTGTTTGAATCGCCCGCAGGACGTGGAGTCGAAAATCGTTTGCGGGAGCGGATCCTTGGCAAGCGTGGTGAGCTTGAGGCCTCGCGCCGGCCGCGTCTGTCCATCTTTCGCTGGTTCCTTACCGAGCTTCGTGAACGGGGCTTTGAGCGCCGCGGCGAATGGCCATTTACCGTGGAGAAACGGGGCTACGTGACCCTCGCCCGCTACATCGACCGCGTACTTGCCGAGCACCCCGTTCGCGCTCGCGAACTGATCGGCGGCCTAGATGCAGCACGCAAGGCTCGTGGTGGCGACGGAACTCTCCGTCCGCCTATAGCCCCGTTCGAGCGCGTCGAATGCGACGCGCACAAGCTTGACGCTCGCATGATGGTCCTGGTGCCCTCACCTCATGGGGGCACGGAACCTCGAATGATCCATCGGCTTTGGGTAGTCGTCGTCATTGATGTCGCATCGCGCGCAGTGCTTGGCTACCATTTAAGCTTGCGCCGCGAATGCTCTGCTGAGGATGTCCTGCGCGCAGTTCGCTGTGCGCTAACACCGTGGAAACCGCGAGACCTTCAGTTCAGCAGCCAAGCCTATGTGCCGGGCGCCGGCCTGCCCTCGTACCTCCTTCCACAGCTTTCGGGGGCGTGCTGGAATGAATTCAGCGTTGATGGGGCACTCGCGAACGTCTGCGCGCGCGTCGAAGGCGTATTGCACGATCTCGTCGGGGCAACGATCATCAAACCGCAGGACCCGACTAGTTACAGTTGCCGGCGCAGCAAGGACGATCGCCCCTTCGTTGAATCATTCTTCGGACACTTGGCTGCCGGAGGCTTTCACAGGCTGTCGACGACCACCGGCAGCTCACCGACGGCCAAACGCGGTGCCGATCCTGATGCGGCCGCGCTCGCCACTCAATTCCAGCTCGAATATGCGCACGAACTCCTCGATACGCTGATCGCCAATTACAACGCGACGCCGCACTCAGGGCTAGGCTACCGTAGTCCGCTAGAACAGCTTGAGCGATGGATGGCTGAGAACCGATCAGCCATCCGCACGGTTGATCCGGAGGCAGTTCGCCGTATGGTCGGCGTACGCAAGCTTTGCACACTGCTTGGCGGCGTCAACAACGGACGTCGGCCGCATTTCAATTTCGCCAACGCACGCTACTCAGCCGAGTGGTTGTGCTTGCGCACCGATCTCTTAGGGAAGAATTTCTGGTTACATCTGGACGACGAAGACGACGCCCGCTATGCCGCCGTCTCCACGCAACACGGAATTTTTATCGGCGTGGTGCGCGCCGCGCCTCCGTGGCATCGGACACCACATTCGCTCTATGTGCGCCAAGCAATCCGCGCGCTCGAGAAGCGTCGTCTTCTGCACCTGGCGAATCACGGCGACGCGGTTGAAGCGTTGCTACGTTACGCAGAGGATTCTCCTGAGCGCAAACTCCCTCTCCATCCGGCCTATCTTGAAGCGCGCCGGATTTTGGAGCAACATGCGCAACGGCTCGCCGGTCAATCTATGGTGAGTATCGTCAAACACGCTGAGCCGCCCGCGGCGAACGCTAAATCGACGGCCGCTGCCGCGACACCTAGCAGCCCCACGTCGTCGCCGCCAATGCGCCGGGCGCAGCAATGGTGACGTCGCCCAGACGCGCTACGGAGCCCCTCGTAGCCGCTCACGTGCCCCGTGACCACCCCGTGGTTACGAGAGATTATTCGCTGTTCACAATCGCAATCAATGACATGGTCGATCGCATCGCGGGTTGGCTAGACGATCAGATCGACGGCGCAACCATCTTCGGGCCGTCGAGGTTCGGCAAATCAAGCGCTGTTGATCACTGGCTCCAGCGTCTGCTATCAGAACGCCACGGCGGATACGTGCCATTGGTTATCTGGAGTCACACTGATTCGGGCAGCAGTCAGGCCGTTGGCCGCTTCTACGCGCACTTGCTCGAGGCGAGCGGTCACCGGCTCGCCTCGGCACGACGCAATCCGCTCGAAAGACAAATCATGCTCGTCGAACGCTGGATTGAACTTGCGGCGCAAGGCGGAGGCCGCTTTCTTGTTCTCGTCATCGACGAAGCGCAGGGTATGAGTCAGCGCGAGTGGTTATGGCTCGTCGAGCTTCACAGTCTTCTTGAGAAGCAGCGTGTGCGTTTGTGTGTATTTTCGATTGCTTCGTTGCAATTCTTCGATGAACCACTTGGCATGGCACTCGCAGGCGGCGCTCACGTGGCCGCACGCTTCATGCTCGCATCGGAATGCTTTCACGGTGTGCGAAGTACTGACGAGCTTGCCTATGTCATGCGTGGCTATGACGACGGTAGTGAATGGCCTGCGGGCTCAGGCCGCTCATTCACGGCAGGCTTGGCGCCGCGCCCTTGGGCCGGAGGATTTCGGATGGAGCATCAGGCCGACAGGCTCATGCACGCGATGAACGAAACACTTCCTTCGCATTATGCCGGTCCGATGGATTTTCCGATGAAGACGGTAGCGCAAGCGTGTCGCCATGTTCTTCTTCACGTCGCCAGTGGAGGAGATGTCGAGATAGGGACCTCCCCCGAAGCGTGGCGCTTGGCCGTTGAGAACTGTGGGCACCGCACACTGATGGCCCTCGTGTCAGCGACTGCGGCTCTTCGCGGCGCAAGTCGCCGGGAGGCGAGTCATGCCTGAAGGCCGTCTTACCTGGCATCGTGGCAGTATTTTGCCGTACGCATCGTTGTGGCACACAGTTCTGCGAGCATGCGCGCTTAACGCGCTCCACCCTGCTGACCTGCCAACCACCAGCGCGCGTCCAACTCGAACGGTGGATTTACTCGATATCCAGGCCAGCAAGATCGATGTCGCGGCGCTCGCTCGCGCACTGGGCGAGCCGCCAAGTGCCTTTGACTGGTCGACACTTGATGCACTGCCGGCTGCGCTGCGGGTAGCGCTCGCCGTACCGCAACCACGCGTGTGCCTTGCCTGTATGGCGTCAGGCTACCATTCAGCGCTGTTTTCCGTCGCACTGCTCGACGCGTGCCCGATTCATCACATCCCGCTTGTCGGTCGCTGCCACTGCGGTGCGCCGTTTAACGCCACGCTCCGCTCCGTTGCAGACTTCGGAACGGCAGGAAGTTGTCAGTGTGGACGGTTACACTTTTTTACGCACGAGACCTGTCGTCAACCAACGATAACAGCTGATATGACGCAGGCGCTCATTCCTATCGTGGCATGGCTACACTCTTTATCGCGACTTATCCGACCGTCGCGACTGGACGAAGCCCTGTCCCAACATCTTACTGGCAGTCTCGAGTGGCTGGTCACCACCGCGCAATCCCTTGGAGTCGCATATCCCACATGCCTGAGACATACCTTGTCTACGGCCGCTAATACTGAGACCGTTGTGTATGGCGGTCCGTCTAAGGCGGTACCGCGCCGGGGTCGTCCACCGCCAGTTGACGTTGAACCGAACAGCAGATCGTCACTTCGGCAAACGGAGCCTGCCTTTGACGTGTACCGCGCGCTCACGCGTCATATACGACGGCACGTCGCACCCGACGGCGATTTATGGGTATCCCGCTTCATGCGCTCGTGCGACCCAATTGAGATCGGCGAACTCATTTGCAATAGTGGCGACGCACAGAAAGCATTTGTCGCCATGCTTTGGGCTCGCTCGATTGAACCGGGCGTTGAACGACGTCGCTGGCCGTACCGACTTCCCTCAACCGGATTGACCATCTCGCTCGCTCAGACGGTGGCAACCGATTGTCAACTCCACGGCGCCGACAACGTCGGCAACAGGACACGGTATTGGTTGGCATGTCATGCAGCGCACGTGAGCCTCGCTGCGCGCTGGCGCGACGCTCAAGCGCGTACTAATGCTGCTGCCTACTTAAGACTTGCAAGATGGGGCAACGGATCGCCCGAGACGTCATGGTCTGACAGTGTATGGCTCGCTCGCGTCACACCTCTCACCGTGCGATTTGCAGCGCCAAACTTTGCTACTTGGTCCGCGGCGCCACGAGCCAGCAAAGCAACGCGGACGGCCTTGCATGCCGCTCATGAACTGACGCGACGTGTTGCGATGCTCACTGGCAATCGTGGCGCTTGCCTGACTTGGTCAGATGGTAAAGGTTGGCACGTCACGGAATCAATTGCGCCAGCGAACGCTGATGTACGTAGGCGACGTCTGCTAGGTTGGAAAGATGGGCGCCCGTGGTTCTGGATTTATCAGTCGACCGATAACCGCTTCGTTGCCAAATGGGACCGTGCACCGCTGCAGGCGCTCGGCGCCACTCAGCGCGATGCAATCGCTGCTCTGCGGCGTAGCGCAATCGACTATCAACGCATATGTCACATTACCTTGCCAATTGCCTCACAGGTATCGATTGTCTCGCCAGAGCCGATAGAGATGCGGTCAACCGCGCACTACCGCTTTTCGATAAGCGCCGCCGGGTGTACCGAAGGCTTCTGGACGCAAGCGAGAATCCTCGCTGAAGCGGCCCAAAAGTTCCGGCGTGAAAGAGCATCTTGGCAGCTCAACGAAAAGGAGCAAAATGACAAGTAGATCGGTTCGGGGGCTTAAAAAAATAATGGAGCGGTCGCTACGAACCGCTGAATAAAGCGATCCGCCCGTTTGCAAGCGAGTAGAACCAACTTTAGTTGAAATTTAGGACCAACTTTAGTTGTGTGAACGGCGAAAAATACGAAGAAAAATGATCAAGTTCAGTGATATTAAGATAACTATCCTTATCCTCATAGCCGTTTCTTTGCGCTAAACTCGTGCTTATGGAAACGAATGAACCATTGATATGCCCCCAATTATCGGGACAAATTATCGATTTGCCCGGTGACGACGCACTTGCCGCCTTGCGATGCTGGTATGAAGGTGTGCCCACACGTGAGGCCGTCGTTCGTTACCTTCCTCATCGGCTCACCCACGGCACATCCGCACGAGATGTCCTCAGTGAGATCCGGCGCCAGCTCGTACGCTGTGCCCTCGCCCGCCACCGCGACGACCTTGTCAAACTCTTCGATCACCGCACGGCCGAATGCGTCAAACACGCACGGCTTGTTGCCAAGGGCATCGAGGCCCTCCGGGTCGCAACTGTGGCGACACCTTCGATCACTGACGACATTGCCCGCTGGTTGCCGCCTCGCGCTGTCCACGCGCTTCACGCTCACGGCATCACGACGCTCGCCGAACTCACGCTTCGCATTCCACGCCGCAAGCAATGGTGGACAGCCATCCCCAAGCTCGGGCAAGCCAGCGCCAAACAGATTGAAGCATTCTTCGCCGCTCACCCGGCGCTCACCGATCGCGCCCGCGCATTAATCGAGTCCACGGCGTCGCCCATCGTGGTTCCGTGGGAGAACGTGCGACTCCCGCACGAAATCGACGGATCATGTGGCGTCTTCAGAGCGCCGCGAGGAAGCTGCGCGCTCGACGCGAACAACGACTACGACGCGGTGCAAACGTGGTTGTCGCTGCACGAGTCGCCCTCGACGCAACGAGCGTACCGGAAAGAAGCCGAGCGCCTCATCCTCTGGGCGATCGTCGAACGAGGCCGGGCGCTCTCTTCCCTGACCACCGAAGATGCGATTGCGTATCGCGCATTCTTGCGCCGGCCCACACCTCGTGATCGATGGGTCGGTCCAACGCGCGCGCGTACGTCATCAGAGTGGCGGCCCTTCACGGGCAACCTCGCGCCGCGCTCGGTGGCCTATTCGCTGATGGTGCTGGGCGCGCTGTACCGATGGCTGATCGAGCAACGGTATGTGTTGGCGAACCCGTTTTCCGGCGTCAAGGTGAAGGGTACAGAGCGCGCCGCGCTCGATGCGTCGCACGCATTCACCGAAGGTGAATGGCAATTGTTGCGGACCATTGCCGACGGGCTCGAATGGTCGTATGGCTGGAAAACTGCAGCGGCCCAGCGACTGCGCTTTGTGCTGGATTTTGGATATGCCACGGGGTTGCGCGCAAGCGAGCTCGTGAACGTGACGCTAAAAGACATCCGCACCGATGCACAGGGAGATCATTGGGTCGAACTCGTCGGCAAGGGCCAGAAAGCGGGGAAAGTCGCTCTGCCACCCCTTGCTCGCAGGGCGCTCGAACGCTACTTGGTGGAACGCGGCTTGCCCGTCTCGCCAGAGCGCTGGACGCCTGGAACTGCGTTGATTGCTGGTCTGAATGAAAGCGATCGTCAAGGGCTGAGCACCGTGCGGCTGTGGGCGATTACGAAACGGTTTTTTGAGAAGACAGCAACCCTGATCGAGGCGGAGAAACCAGCGTTTGCGGTGAAGCTGCGGCTGGCCGGCCCCCACTGGATGCGACACACGCACGCGACCCATGCGCTCACACGCGGCGCGCAACTGACCTCCGTTCGGGATAATCTGCGTCATGCGTCGATAACGACGACGTCGACCTATTTGCACAGCGACGAGGTTGAACGAGCTCGACAGTTTCGGGATGCATTTAAGGCGGCCTAGTCCGCTTCACTCCACTTCGACGCCTACCCAATTTATGCCGCTCAACCCACAGTCTTCACTCGTCCGGCTCTTTAATGCGCCCGTCAAGTCAGGTGTGCTCATTTGGATCGGCGTGCGGCCCGAGCGGCGTTTGGCCATTTGCCCGGTCGACGAAGCCGTCTTGGACACGCACGTCGGGCTGGAAGGCGATCACTACAGTCGCGATTCGGGAAAACGGCAAGTCACGCTCATCCAGGCTGAGAGTCTCGTGGCCATCGCAAGTCACCTTGGGCTTGAGACGGTCGCGCCAGAAATGCTCCGTCGCAATCTGGTGACGCGCGGCATTAATCTGTTCGCGTTGAAAGGCCGCAAGTTCCGCATCGGTGATGCGGTGCTGGGGATGACATGCGAGTGTCATCCCTGCTCGCGCCTTGAGGAAACGCTTGGCGTTGGAGGATATAACGCCACGCGAGGTTTTGGGGGTATAACGGCAAAGGTGCTTGCGCGGGGCCGCATCGGTGTAGACGACGCCATTGTGCGCATCGACGAGTGATCCCCCAACCGCTCGCTCGGAGTGGCGTACTCGCGCTCATCGAGCTGTTTGCAAGCAACGTCGAAGGGAAAAGACAATTTTCGATTTGCTCTCGGGCTCAGCACTCCGAGACGTGAGAGCCCTTCTCCGGCTCTTGTTTAGCCCGACCGCATTGCCAGCTCTTTGATGACAAATCGCCGCTGCCGGCACGTCCAATGTTCTCTGATGCAGATGCCATTCGACGAGACCGTTAGTAGAGTTTTTAGCCCGGCTTGTGCAACCCGTTTCTATGATTGGCCGTGAACGACCCCTATGCAGACCATTAGAGGTAACGTGGAGCTAAGCTGCGCGGCAGTTTGCGCAACACCGCTTGAACGCCGGTTAAAATTTTTCGCACGCGCTGAATGGTGACTCCCGACCGAGGAATGCTCGTATTTCACGTAGTCCCATGTGCCAAGATTGGTTCTAGCTTGAAACAAACTTCGAAAGTGCACTTCGAAATCACGCTTAAATGTCTTTGGACTAACTTGTGAACTAAGCCAAGCCGCTTTGCGGCGTCGGCTTGAATATTCTGTTAGACGTCACGATTTAGGAAGTCCTGGACGCGTGCTGTTGGCGTCGAATTAGCACTAAGGCCTTTTTCGAATTCAAAGATGGCGCTCATCCACTTTGAATAAGCTGCATCATCAAATCGGTCTGCGGTCATGCTCTCAGCACCTTCTATGGCAAAGAATAGTTCTTTCGTTTTGGCCATAACTACCTCGTCAGGAAGACTTGAGTCCGCTTCGATGAAAGGATTCTTAGAGTAATCCTTGAAAATCTTTGCTTGTTTTAACTTTCGAGATAAGTAATAGCAAACCGATCTAGCTTTGGTGGAAGAAAGACCGAGTAGATAATTTTCGATGATATTCATTGCTAGTCAATCCTAATAATGTCGAACGCAGATTGAGGGAGATCACTAACTATGCATTCATAAGACATTGGGTTTGCTTTATCCTTGACTTCCACCTTCTTGTAGGACGCGATGGCATTTTGTCGTGGAATAACGCACAGCAGTGGGCGAAACTGCTGGGGCAGCGCAAGATCGCTAATTTGGATAATGTCTTGCAAATCTTCGTCCGTGATGAGACCTCTAGCTCTCATTGATTCAGCCCCTTTCTTTACTCCTAGACGAATGAGGGGAATCTTATTCGCGTGACGATCTGAGCCAACAATCTCATTCTTCAACGTATTGTAGATTTCAAGAGGAGATGAACTTGGGGGAACCGTGAAATGCGGCGATTGATAGTTAGAGCCAAAGTATGGCGTGCACCATAGATAATGCCTGCCACCATAAAATTGTGCGTTAATATTGAAAGCAAGCTCTGACATCGTCGAGTAAAGGACGGGATTGGTAATTTTGTTTAGATCCATTGCTCAGTCCTCTCCCGGATGTTTTTCGTATGAAGATAAATAGACACCCTAATTGGTGGAAAACCATCATGCAAATGATGTCATTGTTCATGAAATTTAGACGCCTTTTTTATTGAAATCAGACACTTGTGCGACTTTAGCACGCCATAACAGAAAACTACAAACATGCCTTCGCGCATGGCTGAGCCCGTATCATCAGACGTCCGCTTCTGGCCGAACCCGGGCCGACGGCGAGCGCATCAAATCAACCCTCAATAGACAGTCGCTTGCGGATCTCGAGTGTCCAAACCAAATCCCGAAACAGCCCCTCCAAGAGAAGCAGAATTTGCCATTTGACGGTCGTACAGCTTAGCAAACGCGATTGATTGAGTCTCTTTTGCCGAGCTGTTCCGCAGTCGAAACGAATATCTCTTCTTATTCATAGTTTAGTATGCTAGTTGATTCTTTTAGTTGAAGCTCAACAATGTTGAGGTCTGGGCGAGTTGATTCATCGCAAGTCAATTTATTGATTACCAATGCGCGAAACTGACGTATATACTGACGAGTCTTTGCCGTATAAAAGGTAGTGTAGAGATCTACATATACGAGTGACTTATCGTGGGCCAGATATCCAGATTAGTCGAGTATTGTCTCATCCAGGGCGCGGTCGTAGGCTTGAAAAAGTAAGAAATTTCCGAGAGAAAGCTTTTTATGATGAAACCGTCATGCGCAATTCTGCTTCTTAGTGTGTTGATGGGTTCATACCATTCAGACGCAATCTCGTTTCCGGTTATCAGGCGGTAGCTCTCGAATTTGATCTTGAAATGATAACGCCTTGATTGCTTTGCTGCTCGTTTTAGATCACAAAGTTTTAAATATCTGATAGCCAGTTTAAAATATTAAATTTATTAAATAAAAAAATATTTAACAGAATTTGTGCAGAGGGTAGTAAGGTCCAAAAATTATTTGTTGCTTAATATGTAAATATGAAGTTTGAGCTTGTATAACATTTATTGTGCACCTGTAAAGTTTACGAAAATTTGCCGACAGATTTTTAATCATCCAGTCTAATTCTTTGTCGTTTCATTTTTAGATTGGTAGCGACCAGACGAAATCATTCACGGGATCTATCAACGATTTTTCTTAAACATCGCATCGCTTCGGCCATGACAGCCAGTCTGCAGTTGCACTGGATGACCGAAGTGAAACGCACAGCAGCCGTCGCCTGCGGGCCGACCTACTGCCTCGATACACCGGAGTACGGTAAGGTCCTTGCGCAAAGGATAGCGGCATCAAAGGCGGATGCCTCCCCGAATCGCCTGATTGCGCTTTACGACTAGCTAGACCACTGCGAAGCGTCGCTGACGACTAGTCTCACTGGGTTCAGCATCCTGTGCAGAACAAAGGACGGCGCGCCGATGGTCGATGCGTGGAGCGCCGAGAACGAAAGCAATGACGCCAAGCTCGTCAAGGCCGGCGATCTGACCGCATGCTATGTCATTCTTTCGCGGCGGGCATTTGGCTGCTGCGGAAGCCGTCGCTTCGATCAGCGGCCCGATTACGATCGGCAACTCGACCTCAACAAGAACGGCGCGCTGCCGTGTTCGGAGTGATGCGAGTTTTACCTCGCTGTGCATTGAACGCCTTTCTTGGTCATGCTTCTTTGACAAAGACGAACATGTCCGCCTCAAGGACAAGCGGGATACGTCGACGCTTCTATATGTGAGAATGTCCTTTATCACTTATAGAAGAGGGGGCGAGCCGATGATCGAACCACCAACTCAGATTCCTGATGTCGAGGTGTTGCTCGCGCTCGAGCCCGAAGAACTGGACGGCAAGATGCTGCTTTTGTTGCGCGCTCGGGACGAACACTGGACGTTCAACGTCGGGGCGCTGCGCAGGGAGCTGTGGGACCAACACGCAGCGTTGGTCGGTCGCCCGCAATATCCTCAAAACCGCCGTCAGGAAGTGGACCTGCCGATCGCGGAGGCGCTGGCCTGGCTTGAGGCGCAGGCGCTGATCGTCCCGGCGGAAGGTTTCAACGGCCAGAACGGATTCCGTCACCGGAGCCGCTGCGGGCGGCGCTTCGAAAATGAAGCTGCATTTATCGACTACCGGACCGCGCGCCTGCTCCCGAAAGACCTGCTGCATCCGGTGATAGCCACGGAGGCTTGGCTGTCCTTCATGCGCGGCGCGTATCCGACCAAGGTGTTCGAAGCGATGCGGGCGGTTGAGATTGCGGTGAGGGACGCTGCTGGTTTTCCGGCAGCAGATCACGGGATCCCGATGATCCGGAGAGCTTTTGCCACGAATACTGGCCCCCTGACAGATGGAACCAAGGATGCAGGCGAACAGGAAGCACTGTCGGCCCTCTTTGCAGGGGCGATTGGCTCGTACAAAAATACGCACTCACATCGCAACGTGCCGATCGATACGCCGCGCGAAGCGGTCGAAATGATCGTGCTGGGGAGTCAACTACTTGGCATCGTCGACGCACGGGCTGCGGCGAGGCAAGCCGCATGAACCAACTCGCCACGTTCAATAGCATCACGACGCTAGCAGTGGGTGCCGCCGCTGGCGAGCAAGCCAGTGTCCGCTTCCTCGAGTTCTTCGCCTCCAACATTCGCAACCCGAACACACGCCGCGCGTATGCGCACGCGGTGGGAAAGTTTCTCGCCTGGTGCGCGCAGGCGGGCGTTGGATCCATCACAGCCGTGCAACCGCTGCACGTTGGCACCTGGATTGAGTGGCAAACGCAGACCTTGTCGACACCCACAGTCAAGCAGCACCTGGCCGCCATCCTGCACCTCTTTGACTGGCTCGTCACTGGCCAGGTCGTACCGCATAATCCAGCCGCGTCCGTGCGCGGGCCGAGTCACACGACCCGCAAGGGCAAGACCCCCGTGCTCGATGCAACGGAAGCATTGCCGTCAGGGATCGGGCGTTGATTGGGTTAATGGTGTTTTCGTTTGCGCGGGTGGGCGCTGCGCTAGTAATGCGGGTCGAGGACGTGTACGTGCAGAACAAGAGGCTGTGGGTGCGGCTGCGCGAGAAAGGCGGAAAGCAGCACGAAATGCCCTGTCACCACACGCTTGACGCGTATCTGCACGAGAACCTGGGTCGCACCGGGATTGCTGGCGATCCGAAAGGGCCACTCTTCCGCACGATTTAACGCGGCACCGGACTCCTGAGCACCACCGCCCTGCCCCAGGCCAATGCGTATGCGATGGTGCGATGCCGAGCGCTCGAGGCCGGCATCGACACCAAGATTGGCAACCACACGTTTCGCGCGACCGGAATCACCGCCTACCTGAAAAACGGCGGTACGCTCGAAAACACGGCGGCGATGGCCAATCACGCATCGACCCGCGCGACCGAGCTCTACGGCCGGCGTCGCGACGACATTACTCTCGACGAAGTTGAGCGGATTCGCGTGTAAATTGCAGGGTGTCATATTGCGATGCGGAGCGCGGATATGGGTACCGGTCATCTCTTTACACGTCGCGAACTTTACGAGCGGGTCTGGGCTGAACCGATCAGCGCACTCGCTAAGACCCTGCAGGTGTCCGACGTCTGGCTCGCCAAGACCTGCCGTTTAAGCAATATTCCGCTGCCACCGCGTGGCTATTGGGCCAGGTTATATGCCGGTCAGGTCGTCGGCAAAACGCCCTTACCGCTTCGCGCGCCCGGTGAAAGCGATCAGGTAACCGTGGGCGGAGGACGCTACCCTCACCACCGCGGTGCCGACTCGAAACCACCGACAGTGCCCGAGCCCCCTGCTTACGAAGAAACCGAAGATCAGATCGCCGCGCGCATCGAAAAGATGGTGCCTAAAGGCTGGCGCCCTGCTCGCTCGCTGGACTTGCCGTATCCTGCCATCGCCCGACTGCTGAGTGAGGACCAGGAACGTCAAACGGCACGCGATCGCTCCCCCCGCTCAACCTACGACGCCCCTCGTTTTGAAAGCCGCGTAGAGCAACGTCGCCTGCTGCTCATCAGCAATCTGTTCGGGTTGCTGTTTCAGATGGAAGCACAGCCATCTATTCGCGGCAATGACGCTCGGGAGACCCAAGCGCACGTGGGGAATCAATGGGTACGCTTTACGGTCGATACGACCGCGAAACTTCGTCTGCGACGGCAGCAATCCAAGGCACCGGGTCGGCTCGCTGAGCCGCTCGCGATCGAAATCAAAGTAAGTCGATGGGAGGACAATGATGCGGACGAGGTGCTGTTTTGGAGCGATGACGACGCGGGAAAACTCGAAGCAAAGATACGAGAAATAGCCATCGCGATCGTCTTGACCGGCGAGCGGCAACACCGAAAGTCACGGCAACACAGCTATGAATGGGCCCTGTCTTCCTACGAGGAAGCGTGTGAGGTCGTGCGCAAACGGCGCGAAGACGCAGAGCGGCGCGAGCGTGAAAGGATCGAACAGGCAGAAGCAGATCGAGTAAGCCGGCTTTTTGCACAAGTGGCAGCCCGGCAGCAAGCGCAGCAGATCCGTGCGTATGTGCAGGAAGTCATCACGTCGCCGCATGCCGCTGAACGTCGGGCCTTTGACGGTGAGCGCGACGCATGGGCATGCTGGGCGCTGACTGTCGCTGACCGGCTCGATCCGCTTGCGCCGGACAGCACACCGGATAGCGTCAGTGTGCCGCCACTGCCTGCAGGTTTTGCCGGTCGTACTGACTCGCGGGCCCCGGACATACCGGATCACCGACCGCAGGCGTCATAATGGCGACCGTATGCAATACGTCGGGCAGAAACATGAAGTATCTGCAGGACGCGACGAGCCCCAGTGCAAGCGGTTCACCGTGTTTTTGTCACTATCCCCGCCATGGCGAGGACCTGGTGATCTTCGGGCGCCTCTACGCCGTAGGCCAAGATCGCCCGCGGCGCTTACCGGAGGCTCGGTCGCTGCTGATCGATTTGGACAAGCAGGGTTTGCTGATACAGCCAGCAAGCGTAGGCGAAGTCGACCCGGACGCGCTAGGAGCTCGTCGGAGTTGAGGTGAAGCGTCATTCAAAAGATAAGGCTGTGAGTGGGTTCGCGCCGGTTTGCGGGCTCACCTCAGTCGTCAACACGCGATGAAGGGCATTTGAAAGTGGATGAGGAAGGCAATCGGGGCGATGGGGCCACGCAACGTCCCCCTTCTCGTACTACGCGCCCCGTAACACGCTCATCCGCTTGATGTTCCACGCGAGCGCGACCGGCGACCATTCCGTCGTGACGTTGGACAGTCCGCGCAGCGAGAACTGCCGGAATCTCATCACATGATTGATGATGCCGAACACCGGTTCAACCGAGTTCTTGCGTAACCCGTAAAGCGCGCGACCTGCCTCCGTCTTGAGTCGGTGTGTCATTCTGACGATCGGGTCGGTGCTAGCAGGTGGCGCCGGATCATCGCCGAAGCGTTCCATTAGCGGTCGATGATGAGCGTCGCGCTGGATCGCAATCAGCGGCTCGATACCCGCCGCCGCGCAGAGGGCGCCGTTGGCCGCACTGAAGTAGCTCGTATCGGTCAGCAACACCTCCCTAACGCGCAACCTTATCCTTCGGATGACCACCACGCCCGAACATCCGAAAGTCTCTTAAATGACGAGAATTTACTCCCGGAACTGGGCGTCAACGCGTCGGTTGAGGACGACTGTTGATTTGCACCGAAAACCGACCCACTTTGGGACTGAACCCCTGATGCTGGAGCAGGGTTTGGCAAGAACTAAGCCGGCTGCCGGGCGAGATGATCCTCAAACAAGAAGTGAATGACGGTTAGCCTCAAGAAATTGCAAAAAGTGCCGTCATGCAATCAAACTGAAGATCACTAACAAAACTCAACTGCGCACTCGGATGTCGAAGCGGTACTGGTTATGTAATCCGCGCTACTCGTGACCTTCCGTTGTCTTTGACTAAATTTCAGCGTACCAACCATAAAACTACGGAGAAATATGAGCAGCAAGACGGACCAGTTAATCGACTATTTCTTCGGCGATGCAAATGTCCAGCGCCTCGTGTCATCCACGGCGTCCTGGGAGCCATTGCGTATCTGCTATCCGAAGGAGGTGAACGTCTCCCGGTTCATCGCATGGCTCCTTGACCCGTCCGAAGGACATGGCTTGGGAGACCTTGCCATACAGTCGCTACTAGTGCGTGCGTGGTGGCAAAGTGACGGCGTTGATATAGACGTTGCGACCCGCCGCTTCCTCTCGCCTGCCAATGTGCACACTGAGGGGTTCTCCGCATCGGTTGTGACCACGGAAATCAACGTCGGCGGCCGTTCTCTCGACGTCCTTGTGTTGGACGCGAGTCGCCGTCGCTACATCGCGATCGAGAACAAGTTCGGGGCCTCGCAATCGACGGCACAACTTTCGCATTATCGGAAGCAGCTTGAAAAACTGCTCCCAGACTTTCTCGGCATTCACATCTTTCTTGACTCAAACGAAGCTGAGCCAGCGGATCCGTCATGGATTCCTGTTGGCTATGACTGGCTCTCAGACTTTCTACGGGAGGCAGATAAGCGTGAAGCGACCGCCCGTCACGTCCGGGACGCATTGGCGCAGTTCAGGGGCGTCATTGAGGATGAGGCTGAGGATTCCATGGGTAAAAGCACATATGGGCGGTTGGTGACCGAAGTGGCCGGGGGCCACCCTGAGACTTTCGCCTTTATGGCAGAGTGGTCAAATAACTCCTCGAAGGGCACACGAGCGCAGGTGCTTGCAGACCTGATGGAGCAAGCGACGACGCTGGAAGGCAAGGCCATGCTGCGTCTATTTCAGTTGTACTGGCGTCGGACCGCAGTTTGGGAGGACTGTATCCGACAAGTACAGTTCGCACCGTTCGTCTCGTCGCTGCGCGAGCGATTTGATGATTTGCTCGTTGACCCTAAGCGGGTTCGCACGGGATTTTCACTACAGCAATGGGCATCTCTCGTCGATCACGATCAATTCTCACATTGGTATTACCCTGCTGGCGTGAACGTTTGGCAGACGGGGGAGACCTTCAAGGTCACGACGTTCGTCCAGTTGAACGACGTGCGTGCCGAACGCCGCGATGCGCTGATAGAGATCGCGGAAGACATGCGCAGAAGCAATGGCACAAAGCGCTCCATGACCGACGAGCAGTCGTTCGTTACTCTACGGCGTCGTAAGGACCTTAGCCGGGAGCGAGCGATCGAAGAGACGTTGAGCCAGATGGCAGAGCTTCAGATGCGTTTAAACGCGATCCGGTAACCGTAGTTGTCGTCGATTGCGTTGACCACTGCAAGATTCATCGGAGCAAGGATGCCTGAGGGTCATCACCTGCTTCGACTGGCTCGTTCGCAACTTTAGCGTGTGATTTTCCGAAGCGAGTTGTGGGCCCAGTTCGGACGGCAAGCAATAATAATTTGGTTTTGCGCCGAGAAAATTTGGGAAACACTTTCCACAGATCAGATGACGTGCGCGACGACAGTGAATCTTTCCCATAGCCGCTTGTAGCCGATTGACGCATTTAACTTGATACTGCCGAACACCGAGGCCAACATACAAAAAGTACTGGGTAAAACGATTCGAAAATTCACGAAAACTCGACGAAAGATGCACGATAAGCAACGAATCGTCCCTTCGAACGAAGTCTTGTAGGAGAGAGCCGTGGTGCAATCTAACGTTTCGGCCGCAAAAATTATTCGATCGTCGGCTAAATTTTCGATAACTTATCGTAATATTGCTACCGAAAACAGGGCATTTCCGAAGCGATAGGGATCCTCAACAACAAGTGCTCGGTCGACAACGACCATACTAACAACGGTACATCTGATTTGAAAACAGACTTTTACCGCCTTAATTTCGCTGTTCGGACCTGTACCCGGAATGTCCCCCACGGCTATGAACCATGGCTGAAACGACGGCCGAGGATATGTTCGGCCGAGCAAATTTAGCTTGCGTTGAACGGCGAAACCCAAGCACACCTAAAACGACGATTGGTGGTGCGTTTCTCTGCTCAGCATTAAATGCTCAACAAGCTATGCCCCGCTAATGCGTGTGAAGCGAATTGCGCTTTAAACGTTGGTTGCGGTAACGGAGTTGTCCCAGTGATACAAGATTTCAGCCATTGTTTGCACGACACCGAACGGAAAGTCTTTGAATTCCTTACTGCAGCCCTGCCCGACACTAGCGATATTGTCGTTTACCCCAATATCGAGCTGTTCGATGCTTCGAAAGCGTCATATGTGGAGTGCGACGCAATTGTGCTCACCAAGTCTTTTATCGCGGTAATCGAACTGAAAGACTGGTTTGGCGCCATTGCGGTTAAAGAACCGAAATGGCGGCGCGGCAACGGCATGATCGATAGTCCGCATATCGTCAACAACAGAAAGTGCAAAGTTTTTAAAAGTTATATGCAACACGCACTAAGCGGCGTCGCGGGGAACAAATTGCCATTCGTTCAATCTGTGGTCGCGCTCACTAATGCGGACGCCCAGGTTGAGGGAGCCTCGTCAGCCCGTCACGGGAACCTTACCGACGGTCTCATAACTCTCGATGGGATGGAAGAGCTAGCGGATTATCTTAAGCGAAGAATCCATCATCATGAGAAATCCGAACGTGTTTTGGGTGATTACCATTTCCGCAAGCTGGCCGAGCAACTCAACAAGGATAAGCAATCCGCCACGGTCAGCTACGAAGACCAAATCCCAGGATATCGGATTCATGAAGACAGAGGTTCGGCACCCACCTATATTAGTTATATCGCCGAGCGTAACCCTAATATTGATCACCGCCTTTATCGACTGCGCGTCTTCGGCGAGCTTAGCAACGATCCAGCAGTTTCAGAAACTCAACTTAGGAGTCTACGGACTGCGGCGGCCTTGCCTTACTATCCGGGAATTCGCTCGGTAAGTGCGCACCCTAACGACCGTAATCTTATCGTTGAGGTTTCAGACTGGACGGATACGCGCTCGCTTGATGACCTACTCGCCGAGCACAACCGTCTTGAGTGGCGTCGTGCGGCGTCGATCATACGCCATATCGCTCTCGCGTTAGATTTCGTTCACGAGTCAGCCGCAAGCCTAGTACACCGTAATGTGCAGCCCAGAAGCATTCTCATCGGCGCTGATGGTAATGCGCAATTAACGGACTTCGATTTAACGTTCGATCCCGGTGCAGCCATGACGGTGCTTGGAAACAACTATGAGGACCATTTATCTCCGGGGTACACGGCGCCCGAATTGTATCTAGGACAAGCCGATTTTAAATCCGATGTGTACTCGCTTGGAGCAGTTTTTTTTCGTGCGTTAGTTGGTAAAGTCCCCTCTCACACAACGAATATAGCTGTCGAACTGACTTCGGCTCTGCTGGCAGGCTCGTGCGAAGAGCCCAAACGTGCAGCCTTATGCGCTCTTATCGGCAGCATGCTTGCCCAACGGCCTTCGCCACGCCCTACTGCAAGCGAGATCGCAGCATCAGTCGCCGCGCTAACCGAGGCAACCTCGGAGAATGAAGCAAACTCAGTCCGCGAGATGGTGGAAACACCCTCATACACGAGCATCGAAATAATGGCGGAAGGTGCGACAGCGCAAGTGTATAAGGTTGACAACCACGGCGAACAATTTGTTCATAAAGTGTTCAGACCCGACGTCGCGCGCGAACAGGCTTTGCACGAGCGCGACATCCTGCGTGCGGTCGACCAGCTTGATCTGCCCGTTCTCTTCCCGCGAGTGCGGCATTTCTCTGAGGTCATTGGGCAGCGTTGGTGTTTGGCGACTGATCTAGTGCCCGGAGAATCGCTAGGTGCGCTAATCGCCTCTGGAACGCGACCGTCTATGGCGCAGTTCCTCAATATTTCACGTGTAATTCTATCCACCCTGACCCGTTTGCATGCTGGTCGTGAACCAGACATTTTTGGAATTATTCATAACGATCTCACGCCCCACAATATCTTAGTGGATACGTCTAGGAACGCTGTCGGGATTATCGATTTTGGATGCGCGTCGGCCCCGGGTGTCATTAGTCTACGTGGAACGCCCGGGTATGTGCATCCCGCGCTCGTCTCGCGTGGAGACATGAACGCGTGCCCGCAGAACGATCTGTATGCGTTAGGTAAAACACTTGGGCAATGGCTATTCGCTAGCCACAACGCCGACGAAGGGGGCATCTCTGCGGAGGTTCCGCACGACTTTGAGCAGACACGCATCGTCACCTGGCTGGATGCCGCAACGAACGTCGACGGCTGTGCATACGCAAGTGCTGGCGATATGCGCGCGGCGCTCGATAAAGCTCTGGCAACCATCGACGGCCCGGATTCCGCCGTCGACATGAAGATTGACAACGAAGTCGCGGAATCGCTGGAAGTCACAAATCAATCTTTTCAAGACCAAGATGGATTGTATTTGCAGGGCGATGCTCCTACGCCCTCTAATCCATTTGTTCGTTATCTCAACACCCTGCACAATGTGAGCGCGGGCAATGCCAACGCGCTTGCCGAATATCAATCCACCAATCAATATTTTGCGAGTATCTACGAGCCTACGCGGATGGCCCAGGATATCTATCGACGCTTGACAAGCGGAGAAGAAATGGTGGTCGTACTCTCCGGTCATGCGGGTGACGGTAAGTCGACTGTCGCATTGGAAGTGCTCAAACAGCTGCGGAACATAGCGCCAGAACAACCGCTTTTACAGCCACCCGAGCCACTCGAAGAAGCGTTCGTTAATGGATTGCGTATCTGCATACTCAAAGATATGAGCGAACATACTGCAGTCGAACGCCGCAATAAGTTTGAGCAAGCACTTGAGGAAGGATCAGGCAGTTGGCTCATTGTCAGCAACACGGGTCCGCTACTCAACACTTTGAGCGAGATGCGGGGTGATATCGATGAAAAGGTATTGGGCTTGCTCGACCAACCGATCGTCGAGACGCTCGACGATGAGAAGCATTGCATCAATGACTTTCATAAGCAGATCTTTATTGCAAACCTGAGCAAGCTCGATAACGTGGATACCGCGGTCAATGTGCTGCGTAAAATCTCTTCCCATCCCTCTTGGGATATTTGCAATGGATGTGCAATGCGCGAGCAGTGCCCCATTCAACAAAATATTAGCGCCGTCCAGAACGCACCTGAGCTTAAGGAGCGTGTGTCATCAATATACCGCCTTCTTACTTCCTACGAGCGCCGTCTTACCATGCGGCAAATGACGGCTCATCTAGCATACAGCGTTACCGGTGGGGCAGCTTGTTCCGACGTCCCCGAGCTCATTGAGCAAATCGGAGCTGAGGCGGCGTTACGAAAGCATCTATTTAGCGAGCTATTTTTCGGGTTTTCAGATCGAAAGCCAAATTTGCAGAGCTCCAGTCTGTATTGCGTCGAACAACTTCAGGCACATGTGGAGTCTGGCCGTACGCGGCCAGCGGTCGAACTCAAACTTCAAGAGGCGACATTGCAGACCTTCGCGCCCATCCCTGAGATCCTCGAGCCGGTCCTACAACACTGGCAAATCAAGTTCACGGACGGTGCGCTAGGCGGCACTGCACGCAGCGCCATACGCCGCTTGGCGTTCATGTTTGGCAAACGAGTCGATGTACCTTGGTGGAGCAGTTTTATTGACGACTTCACCGGATCTGCCACCCTTAGCGACTGGGAACAGTGGCGAATCCACGGGTTTGCGAAAGTGAGCCCTGCGGAGCGACGCGCCTTAGTTCGACAGATCTTATCCGTGCTCAGCGAGCATTGTATCGGAGCGATGCGCGCATCAAGCCTCAAGGACAAGCTATACATTACGCTACGTCGCGACGACATGGAAACCACGCAACCCGTCCAAGTCGTAATTGGCGAATACGATGAGAATGACTTCCGACTTGAATTCAATAGTTCAGAAAAGATGCCGCAACTCATCTATACCCCGGCGGGCGGTGAAGTCTTCATGCGTTTGCCACTACCACTTTTGGATTTCGTTAACCGAAGAAGCACTGGCGATTTCGGGCAGGAATTGGATCCTATCCACGTCAACCAACTCGATCTGTTTACCTCACAACTCGTTAGCCGCAAACGCTTGCCAGTGGAAGATATCCGATTATTAAGTATCAGTGTCACTGGAGAGCAACATGTCTATCGAGTAGCGATAGACAATTCCAGTATGGAGATTTACTAGAGATGGCCCGATTCCCTAACTTCAGCCTATCGGAACAACAGCCGGCGAACGAGGACAAGAACGCGGCCATTCAAGTCTTTGGCCGTCGTTTCTTCAAAGACCAAACTCCTGTTGAATATCTCGCAGAATTCCTGCTCGTGTTCGCTTCCGATAAAGACGAAAATGTCACGAATGCGTATTCGTTTCCTCTATATTCTTCGACACCTACGGTCCTGCACTATCATCCACCCTACAAACTTACGCTGAAACTGTTCTCATTTCTAGCGGCATCTAAGCTCGAAACACGTCACCGCAGCCACATTGACTCTTTTAAAGATGGGATTAAGGAATTGGAGCGCCGTATTAGCGCAGGCTCTAAGATCGATCACGACGACGCAGTGCGATTGATCCAGGGGGTGTTCTCTGGTTTTGTGGGCGTAGCGGGCGACCGCACTTGGACGGCTCATACGTTCTTGCCCGCTTCAGAAGGTTTGCTGGCACGGGAGGTTATATGGAGGCATGAGGGGCCGAAGGGGGCAGCAAAAAATCCCGAATTGACATGGGACGTCGCACTCTCAAGAGACTATTTCAACGTAAATGCGCATAGCTTTTTGGCGCGTGGTGGTGAGCACCTATATCTTCAGTTGACTAGTCTCTTCAACAATCACAAAGAGGACGCTTTAACTTCTCTTTTTGATGGAAATTATGCTGATAACTACGCGCATCTGAAGAGCGTAGGGAGTCTGAGTCAACTACGCGAAAGTCTCCAAAAACGCTTACGGCAAATGCTAAGCGAGAGTGATCAGGCAATAGGCCCGCTAGGCGAATTCGTCAGCCAAGCGTTCGATGCAGCAGGGGTCTCCAGTGAAGGCGAAAAAAGTTCGGCTACTCTCGGATGGGTTCCCACTGAAACATCAACAGAAGCATCGTTGTTCGCGTGGGAAATCGATAATATTTGCGCAGCGCAGCGCAGTGGCCTGCAAAAGATCTCATTGCTGAAAGATCTTTGCGTATTACATGTTATGCGGAGTCTTTGTTTTCAAAGCGCGCGCGTCACTAGTGCAGCAATTACCTCGGGATTTATTGGAAATTACGCATGGATAGTCAGTCCTCCCGGTGAGCAAGATAGCAACAACACCAAAAAGATCGCAATTAATGCCTACGTGGACGTCGAAAATCTACTTTACGACTCACTTCGTAGGTACGACCGTTACGAAGAAGGTATCGAGCCGCTGGATACTGTAAGCCGGCAGGAGTGGTTACATCGCGGCGACGATAATGTCCGTAGTTTGTTCCGGAAAATAGGAAAACAAATTGGCGTGATCGTGCCACGCAACGGGTTAGGAATGCGCATCACCCTGCCCGCTCAGATAGTGCGTCTGATGGTCGCCGCACTTGTGCCCCCTGGCACAAGAATTCGACTCGATAAGTTTCATGAACGAATATTCGCGCACTACGGTCTAGCAATTAATCAAGAAACAATCCATTTGGCGTTAGCTAGTTCGTGTACACAGAATGCTGCTGACGCATTCGGCATTGATTCGTCTTGGTTCGAAGAGGAATTGCGTCGCGGTGGTTACCTAATTCCCCTGTCCGACGCCGTAGCACTGGTACTCAATCCTTACAAGGGATAATTGTGAATCTGTTTGTTGAAGAGCTGACAAAGTATTTGACCGATGAGTGCGCGGGTGTATTGAGCGCTGGGACACACGACAAGAACAAAATCACGCTCGTGGTACAGAGCTTGCCATTGGTCGAAACGATCACCGTGCTCGAGCGAGTTGACAATTTTTTCGTTACCAAGTTTCCAGGTATCGAGCGCGCAATTAAGATATCCAGAGGACTCTGGCTAAGCTGGGGTGTTGATGAAAGAGCTGCTCTGCCAGATGAAGAGCGGATCATGGAAAAGTGGGTGGACATGGACGATCAGCTAACCATTTTTCGCAACAGGGGCCATTGCATCTTCTTCGGGTTCGATCATGCTTCCGACAAGGGAAGTCTAAAAGACTTCCATTTGGTAAGCGAAGATCTATTGTGGCGTCGTGTTCTTGTTCAGCGCTACCGTAAGTGGGTTCTTCAGATTGCCGAACAGCTAAATGACCAAGACGAGCGAGCCACTGAAGTGCTTGAAAACTTCCTCAGCACAGTCGAAAAGTTTAGCGCGGGTCGTTTAGTACGTGTGGCGAGCTTCTTCGATCAGATTTTGGCGCGCAAACCCGACACACTACGAGAAGTTGTCTCTGAGTGCTACGCCGATCTCTCGAGTTGGGGTGCCCTTCCCCTGCTTGATGTCCCGATGGGGCGCAATGTGACCAGAGCACAGCACCTAATAACGCAAGGCCACCGTTTTGCAACTCACGCAATGTTTGCTTCAAAGACCGATCGCGACAAGGTTTTGAAGAAAATCGACAAGGCGGAGATTGGCGACGAAGAAACGGAACCGTTCAAACTCCCAACCCCGGTTACCGAGACTGTCACTCCCTACAAAACAGCAGCGGAGTACTTGAATGATGTGCGCTCATTCGTGCGCGACCACGACGTAAGTGCGCTCGCCCGTTTGCAGCAGTGGGACGCTACCCCGCTGTTAAAAGTCATCGAGAAGCGCGAACTAGGTCCTCGTCCCACCCCGAAAGCGATGGTGCTTAGGGGATATAGTGACGTCGTCTTTTTGCAATCCATCAAGCTTACGATTCAGCGATTTTTCGAAGAATACGGCAACAAAGTGACAGCAAACGAGCTTTACAATATCAAATTGCAGCTCACTCGCTATGAAGCAGACGGTGCAGATCTTGCCCAAGATATCTACCGACTCTTAAATGGGATCGTTGGAACCGTCATTCCAGATCGGTTAAGTCTCCCGGGTGTTGATCAGGACATCCCGATACAGTTGGAAGGCTTCGAAGGCATTATAACGGCGCTAACCCGAGCCACAGCAAAAATCTACTTCACTGTGGCCATTAATTCAGAGATGGACACGGAGCCTTTCGAGCAACAATATGTCTGGCCCGTGCCGACTACCCATCCTGAACGCTTACGTCTGGTCTTTGCTGAACAAACCTTAGGCTCGCTATCTAAGCTGTCGGCACCGCGGCTGCCGGCGTTTCATATTGGTGGATTCGATGAGTTGTTTTCCGCAATTGATGAGCAGGATGCACACCGATTATTAATGCTCGGAATGAACGACTTCGACGTTGTCAACGTATTTAACGACGTCGCCAAGCATCCTCTTTATGCCGAGCTCGTCTCTAGCTGTACGGCACTGACTGGCCGCTACAAGGAACACCTAGAGGGGATTCTCAGCAACGGTTTCTATGCAGCGAACGCAAACGTGCATCGGGTCATCACAGCCTATTCCGAAGTGGTCACGCAAGTCATCAGTCGTGCAGCCGGCGCTGAGTACGTATTACCTTGTCTCTACCGTGCCTTTTTGGCGGTAAGGCACAACGATAACCCCACGCAACCCTACCTCAACGCAGCAGTCTCGCTACCAATCTCACCATTTGTCCTTGAGCTTTCGAGCGCGCGTGCCGTTTTTTTGCGGGACGGGTTTAGTGAAATCGTGGCGGAGTTGTTCGACAACGGGAGCGCAGCGGCTGAACAACGTTGGCAACGTCTCGTCGAACTTGCTGAACTACGCCGGCCTGTCGTCGCGCTAGTTGCGGATGCTAACCGTTCGCTCACCAGTGCCTCTCAAGCGTTCGGATTGACGCATTTGATTGGCAACGCCGACCGAAGCGCTCTACCTGTCGCTTCACAGAGCTTGATGCGACAAGAGACTTTTGACGAGGACGACTTAGGACAAATGCTGCAGCCGTCAGGGCGGGCACGAATTTACGAACAACTGATACGCACCTACCAAGGCCTACACAGCCATTCCCACGATCAGCTCAGTTTGTTGTTCACAAACATTGCAGAGATAGACATCGTGCTCTCGGGCGTTGACCGATGGTTAAAGGCGTATCTCAAAGAGACTTTAGACCAGCCGATGCCGTTCTACTTGACCTTGAAAGTCATCACGACGGGAGTTGCGACGACGACAGCCGTCAACATGCTCGTCGCTTGGAAGAACGCTTGGACTGAAAGCAGTTTTAGCAATCAACGAACGTGCTCGATTCACATCGGACATCGACATGCGACCTCGCCCAGCGAACTGGAGGCTATGCTGCGCATGGAGCAGCACCTGCGGTACGACTTGGGCATCATTGCTCATTTTCTCGACGACAAACATGAGGGAGACCAGCTGGAGCCTGTTGAAGCGTTCGATACCGTATATGGGTCGGTTTTACGGCAGTTCCCGCTAACAGAATACCCGCGACCTATCCGACAACTTTCCGCGCAAAGCCAACGGCAGATGTCCATAAGCAATCGTCGCATTCAAATGGCCAGCAAACATACCGAGATTGCAGCTCGGCTGAAGAATCCGCACACGTCTTCTTCACAAGAGCATACGGTTATTACACAAATTGACTTCACACCGTGGAAGCAAACAATCGAAGTGTTGCATCAAAAAGCCGTATGGGTCTCGTGCGTTGACCGTCACATCGATAGCAACCTCATCAGCGCCGCGTCGAGTGAGAATATTAATTTGGACCGCAGAATCGTCGGATTCTCATGTGGTCTAGGTAACTATGGCGAACTGAATCGGACAATCTCCACTGAAGTAAGTGATTTCGGCACGCTAACGAGATCGATTGCGTCTCGCTTACGCCAACACTTGCAGGACTTGACGAAAGAGCAAGCAGAGTTGGGCGCACACAATATCATCAGGTCTGCGTGTGAAATTCCGGGCTTGTCGTTGGTAAAAGCGATTGGACGTGACGAATACATTCGCGATGTCATCGGCTATTCGCTTGTCAGCCGACTGCTCGGCCGTCGGCCCTCATCGGTACTGCAGTCTCTCATCCCACTCGACAGTTTCCCACATTGGTTCCGCGATCGCGAAGATGCGAACATTCCCGATCTGCTTTTTATAGCAGCACATCTCATTGATGGCCGACTCAACATTGAGGCAACCGTTATCGAAGCAAAGTTTGCCCACGAAAACGTGGGGCATGCGGAGAAAGCGTTTGCGCAGGCGAGCGCTGGTTTGCGGCAACTCGTTAAACTCTTCGCGCCCCGAGATGTGTCGTTGAAAGCTACTGTTTTCGAGCGCAAGTACTGGTGGGCGCAATTACATCGCGCGCTGTCGAGTCGTGCGGTCGTAATGCTTGCGAGCGATGACTACCAAGCTTTGTGCACCGCGCTTGACCGATTAAGTGAAGGTGATTTTACTATCACGTGGCAGGCTGTGGCCGCAACCTTCTGGACCAATCGAGCAAGTAGCGATATCTCGCAGCGGTTTATGGGCGCCGTCGATGTAGGATTAGATCGCCCGCTACCTGACGATTTTGGCGTGTACAACATCGAATTTGGTAACGAGACAATCATCCAGCTCCTGACGCAAGACAATCAGGTTCCGTTCGTCGTTCCGGGAACTGCGCTAACTCTTGCCCCGGCGGGGCAGCCTAGGCCCGTGGTACGACCGATCGCGTCGACGGTAGCATCGCTTAATACTGGTGTCGCGGAAAACGCTACGGGAACGCGCTACTATGCGGAGCACCCCAGGCCCAAGTCCAAAACCGAGCAACACACGGCGGACGCGTCCACGGTTTCTTTCCAACAAGTTTCTTCAGAAAAGCCGACTAACGCTGAGCATTACATTCCAGCGACGATCACAAAACCGGAAAATCTCGTGGTGCCGCCGCCCACGCAAACTGTTCCCACGCACGATGTAATCGCAAGATTCTCAGCAAATACGCCGATAGGACTCCCTGCTCGCGTGGGGCGGCTGTTGATAGGTACTGACAATCGAGGACAAGATGTTTTTTGGGAATACGACGACCCGGAATTAGAAAATCGTCACATGCTGATTTTCGGAGCTTCTGGATCTGGTAAGACCTATGCAATTCAATGCTTGCTACTCGAAATGATCAAGCAGCGCCAGCATGCGGCGATCATCGATTACACAGATGGTTTCTTACCCAGCAAACTTGACAATGCATTTGTTGAGCGGGTTATGCCTGAGACACATGTGTTGGTGCAACGACCCTTCCCCATTAATCCGTTTCAACGTCTTTCGAGGGAAGAACCTGGGATCGGCAAATTGTTAGAACAGCCGCACAATGTTGCAAGTCGCGTCGCTGATGTGTTCTGCTCGGTATACACCGTCGGCGACGTACAGCGGGCTGCTCTCGCGCGGCAAATCGAGCAAGGCTTAGTGAGTGGGACTAAGTTCGGTTTAGAAGAGTTGCAGCAAGCTTTAGAAGCAGACCCAAATGCGCCGCAGACACTCGCGCTCAAGATATCAGAATTGGTCAAGCAGAAGCCGTTTTCTATTGAAGAAGGATCGGGCTGGAAGCAGATCTTTGAAGGATCATCACTCGCGCACATTTTACAACTTGTGAATATCTCAAAAGATATGCAGCGTTTGATCGCGGAATTTGCATTATGGGACTTCTTTGCTTACGCAACCAGAAATGGTGATAAAGACATCCCATTACCTGTCGTACTTGACGAAGTCCAGAACTTAGACCACCGTAGCGACCGCGCAATCGATAAATTACTTCGTGAAGGTCGAAAATTTGGCGTCGGCATGATCCTGGCAACGCAAACCATCTCCAATTTTGATAAAGAAGAGCGTGGACGGCTCTTTCAATGCGCTCAAAAGTTATTTTTCAAGCCTGCTGAAACTGAGCGCAAAGATTTTGCGCAAATTCTGGCCGATGTTTCACCAGCGCGCAGCCGCGATGAGTGGATCATTGAACTCGGCAAGCTTGGTAAAGGCGAATGCTGGGCCATCGGCCCACACCGCATTGTTGAAGGCCGACCCATGCGACGCGATCCTATCAAAATCAAAATTGCACCTCTCGAGGCACGCTAGGTAGAATGATGCAACGAACCATTAAGGGCTACCCGCCAAGTTTTCACGAGACGTTCTTCCCGGATCGACGGCACTTAGCTGCCGTCCTGAAGCTAGCCAATCGAGCCTTCGTAGGAACAACCGAGTCAATATCGGCTGAAACAGGAATTCCCACCGGCAAGAGTTCGGGAAAGGTCCTTCCTCATCTCAAATATGCGTACGCGATGGGGATGATAGGCTCTCTTGCGCTAACCGATCGCCTCTACACACTCAAGCAAACGACGTTGGGGCGCCTTTTTTATGCGGAAGATCCACTTTTGCACGAGCCGATAACACAGCTAATTATGCATTTGATGCTGTCACGACCTATTGGTGGGGCCAGCGCGTGGCATGTCTTTTTCGGACGCTCTCGTGTAGCGCTTGGCTTTTCGGCAACACTAGACTCCGCATCGGCGTTCCTTGCACATGAGTTAGGGAACAGTTCAGCGCTGCCCGGTCCGATTTTCTCTACTTATCGAGAAGACGCGAGCCTCGCGCGAACCGGCGTACTCAACATTGAGAAAGAGACTTATGAAAGAAAGGGGTTGCCAATGCTTCCAGAGTATTTTTCGGCGTTTGCTTACTGCTGGCTCACGTACTGGGAACAGACCGCTTCAGGGGAGCAGCAACTGTCCTTAGCCGAGTTGGAAGCTCATTGCGGGTTTGTTGAAGTAAGCGGATGGAGCGAGCAGCAATTTGAAACCTTTTTGATGTGGACCGTCGAGCAAGGTATTACGCGCGTCGATCGTCAAACGGGAACGCCACTGATCATGAAGATAAAGCGCAGCGAAGAACTGAGCACGAGCATCTACAGCGATTTACTGTAGCAATAATGACAAAGTCCCGGGGGAGTAGCAATGAAAGTAGCAGACGTGATCACGTTCAGGTCGGATTTATTTTTTGACGGCGCTGTACAGCTATCTTGGGCAGACAACCAGATTGATCGCGCTGATGAGGCGGCTCGTAGCTTTGTCTTCCACGGTCCACGTTATCACGGAGTCAGTAGAGAAGGGCACGGCGACGACCTCTATCGGCTAACGGATACCGCGACGCTCGCCGCAGAGTTACTTGCTCGCATTGCTGATGGCGCCTCGACGGACACTAATCCGTTTTCGCTCGCCATTGCTGGGTATGGTTCTGGCAAATCCCACTTTGCGTTAGCGTTGACCCGTCTACTAAGAGATCCGCAGTCGGACCTTAGCAAGAAAATTGTCTCAAACTTGAGTCTCGCTGATACTCATGGAGCTGAATTAGCCCGTGAGGCATTGGACACCATCGGTAAGCCTGCGCTCGTTATCGCACTCGACGGTACTGGCAACTTCAATCTCGGAAACGCGCTGAGCGCTTCGTTATTTCGCATCCTCAAGGAGCGCAAGATTGACGACCGCGCCATGCGCGAATTGTCACCGCGGTTTGATGATGCGGTGAGTTTTGTCAAGCGCAACTATGAGCTTCGAACCCGAGAGTTCAACTCCCGGCTATCAGGCAAATCTCAGCGGGTGATTGTCGAGTCACTTGCATCGCGAGATGAAGACACATACGCGACCGTAGACGAGCTGTATTTTGAAGCAAACGGCGCCCATATCCCGGTGTCCGGTCGTGAATCGATCCAAGACGTAATTAGTGTTTTCTGTGACACGTATTGTTCGAAAGACGGTCCATTTTCGCGCTTAGTCATCGTGTTTGACGAATTCGGTCGATTTTTAGAGTACGTTGCAGAGCGTCCTGCGCTCGCAGGCGACTCAGCCCTACAACAGATGTTTCAAGGCATCCAAGACAATGCTTCTCGTGCACATTTCTTGGGCTTTATCCAATACGAGCTTAAAGCCTATCTTGCTCGCTTGGGCAACCGCGATGCCATGCACATTCAGAAGTACATTACCCGCTTTGACGTCGCCAAGAAGTACCATGTCTCGTCGAATCTAGAAACGATTATTGCGCATCTACTTGACAAAAAGGACGACGCTACACTGGAAAAGGCTTTAATTCAGGAACGCCTATCCCACCGATCACTCCATGCAATGATGAGTGACATGTTGCCAGGACTGAGACAACTGCCTGTATGGAACAATGCGGAGGAGTTCGAGCGAGTTATCGTCCGCGGATGTTGGCCGTTGCATCCGTTAGCGACATGGTTCCTCACCCGGCAACAAGATATCGTTCAATCCCGATCGGCGATTACCTTTGTAAAAAAAGCAGTCGATGCATTCCTATCGCGTGATGCTGTCGAACAGAACGGCCTCATCACGATTTCAGCGAGTCATATACTTGCTGGAGACATGCTGACCGAAATGCTTGCGGCAGAACGAGCACATGGCGGCGTAAACGTCGAGAATCTGATGGCTGCGGTCGCGAAATACGATGCTCAGCTCGAACAGCTCGATCGTGCCCTGCTCAACTCGATCGCAGCAGCGAAAAAGATGCGCGTTGTTTCTAGCGAGCAAAGTGCGTTCAATCGGCTCCTCGCAGAGTTCGTCGGCCGCCCAATTGAGGAGTGTGTTTTTCACTTGTCTCGCCTCGAACAAGAGCTCGGGGTGATTGCATGGAGCCGAGAGCTCAAACAATACGAAATCGTAACTGACGCGGCGACGCGGGGCCAATATCAAAAGGATTTACGCAGCAAGCTCGCAAACATCACTTCGATTGACGTTGAGGATATCTTCATTGGCCGCGCCAAGGCATGGAGCGACATGCTGTTCGACGATGTTTCGACCACGTTTGGGCAAGAGCGTGACATCCCAACGCTTGAGTGGGCGTTCACGGCGCAACTTACGAATGAGCAACGCTTAATGAGCGCCGTGCGAAACGCTTTTGTCGACTGGCGCCAAGCGGTCAAGCCCGATCAAGCTAAGGGACAGATCATTTATAGTCTTGTTGCGTCAGACACGGACGTGGTTGCACTGGAATCGAAGATAAAAGAAACCTATAAAGCGGAGCTTTTGCAAGCCGGTGTATCGTCGGCGCCTATCTGGACCGTTTTGATGTTGGATCGGTCTGAGCGTATCCGAAAGTACTTGGCGACGCTATACGTGTTGGATGACCGATTTGACAGGTCTGAGCAGGAGCGTTACGCGCGATTCATTCCTGAAGAGCGAGATACTGCAAAGCAAGGGCTACAGGCGGCCTTGCGAGACGCTATTAAAGAGCGCGTCTCAGTAGTTGCGGGTGCTGTAGTCCCTGCAGGAAGGTTGACCGTTGAAGCCACGACCATTTTAAAACAGGTGTACTCGCAAGTCCTGCCTTTTCCCTTCGATGGTCTAAATACGAGAAATGGTAACGGCAATGCGGACGTAGCCGTCATTGCCCGCGCACTGTTCGGACGTGAAGTCTCTTCGGCATGGTTGGCGGTACAACAAGTCAAACTACAAAACCGAGTTCGGACAGTTCTCGGAGCCTCGTGGGAGACTTTGTCTAGAGACGGTAGCGTAAAACTCCTTCCGGGTAATAGTCAAGTCGCCGGTCTCTTGGCGTCGCTTGAGACGGCTCACAAAGCGGCACCAGACCGGACGTTGGGGGACGACCTCGCGTTGCTAACGCGCCCCCCGTTTGGCTGTAGCCTAGCCTCAGCGTCATTGCTCATTGCATTATTTGTTGGGAAATCTCAGCCACCACGTGCTATTCGATATGAGAGAGAAGGAATCGCACTGAAAGAGTGGTTGGAAGCAGCTTATGGGTCAAACGGAAAGTTTTTAAGTGATGCGGCGCTTAGTAAGACTAGCGTCTTGTTCCTCACCGAGGACGCATTGACGCGCTGGAGTATATTTTTTGCAGCTTGGGAGGCTGAAACGACACTTAAAGGCAACGTCGACCAGTTGCGCGAAGCCGACCGCTTACGTTCCCACGATCCTTTGCCGGAACAGCTCGAGGCGAATTTTCGGTTTTTGCGACACAAGGCACTTGAAGATCAGAATGATTTGGATGCCCATAACCGAGTTATTCGAGAATTGGAGCAACGGCTCGAGCGTGCGATGCAACAAAAGAACGTTCAGGAATTTCTTGCGGTCGCCGACGGCTACATAGTACGACGTAAATTCATGAGCGCTCGTCCGGAAAAATGGACTGCTGAGCAAACAGACGCCATTAAGTCTGAATGCGGACAAATCGCAGACCTTGTTCGTGAGACTGCACCGCAATGGATCAACGCGCAAGCATGCAATTCGAGCGAACAGATCGCGGACTTCCGCATTCGAATGAGCCGTGCACAGAAGACTTTGGAAGGGTTGGGTATCAATGACCTTGCACGGTTAGCCGAAAAGCACAGCGGAGAGATGATCGCTCGCGTCAAGGAGCGCTACCAATATGAAACAACGTTAAACGACACAGCAAACCTCGTTCGTACGTCGGATCAGTTGGCTTCGACGCCCCTGCGAGAAATCAATGACCGTATTGAGAAGGCGGAATCCCTGATTCGAATATTAAGCACGGCGCTACAGAATCTGAACAAAGCAAGCGATATCGCACAACTCATCGAACAGCTACGCGCCAAGCAACAAACATGGCGCCACTTTCGAAGTGAGCGACAACGGCACTATTCCGCACTTTTTGCTCTAGCTCCGGCTACTACGCAAGAGGCGCGTGACGTCTTATATAGCTTAAATCTGGTCGGTCAGCAGTTTCTTAACACGAAAGACGCTGTTGACATCCAGCGCCGGGTTGCGTCGTGCAATGCTTTAGTCGACCTACTGGGTGAATTTGACGAAGTCTCTGGCGCACCAGACGATATAGGATCCATTTTGAAGAAAGTCTATGAACTTTCTGCAGACTGTCCATCCGAAAGTGAAGTTTCGGAGCTTGAAGACGAAATTGACGAAGAGCGCGAGTGGATAGGAACTTGTGTAACGGCGTATATCGCAGGCCGGGAATTGCTGCTGGAGCAACGCTCGAGTGTGTGGACAGCCGCTGCAATTGAAGAACTCAGAACATTAAGCACTAGACTAGAACAGCTCGAAAATGAGGGCGTTCCAACAAAATTCTCATCTCTTCCGGAATCACTGTCAGCAGCAGACCGTTCACGAATAGCAAGAGAAATTCAGACGCTTAACGCAGCCCGAAACCAGGCACTCGAGGATTCACGAGCACGCAGGTCAGCGGTATGGCTGACCGAGCTCGAAACGCAAATTGATAGGGTGAATACTTTATCAGAAAGCGCATGCACCGGCATCCTTACCGCCCTGCAAAACCGCCCGTCCTACGTGTTACCGGCAGATGCCGAGCGGCTTGGAGACCTGCAAAAACGTGTACAGCGACGGCTAGACCAGCTCGACATCTCCGATCTTGTAGCACGCATCAATGCGATGCCTGCTGAGAAGCGCAATCTTCTTCTGCAAGAGTTGCGCAGGATCGATCAACAGATGGCCTAACACACAAAACACGGACGCATCTCAAGGATATGCGCAAAATACCGGCTTACGGCGTCACAGCGCTCGTCTGGTTGGCCAAACAAAACTTTCGACGATGATGTTCCGGTCGTTAGATTTGTTCGGCTGTTTAGGCAAGTATGTCCGGGATGTCGCTACTAAAACGTCACGAGCAGCGGCCAAAGCGACACGCTAGCTCTTCTTACCGTAACATTCGTTTAGCAACGCCCTGTGAGCAGAAACTCACAGCGCTTTAACAACTGACGAACAGCCCCGAGTCATTACTTGTGTAAGCGCGCAATCCAGCACACGGAATCGATATACTTCCGCGCGATCGGCGATCGTGCCTCGCCGGGCGCTTACCTCCGATCTTCAGTTCCTTCAGTAGATCTCCATGTTCACGGACCATAAACGTTCATTTGTGACACACCAGGCAGGAACCCCCGCCTTCGTCTTCGAAATATAGTTCGTCCAAATCTTCGTTCGATATCACCGGCCTTAGCGGATTGACCGGCCGCCGGCTGATCTCCCGCAGGCGTCGGACTTCGAAATCGGTTTCGATCTGCGCTACTCTTTCTGGCTTCTCCAGATCGGTCAATGGTTCGCCCTTTGTCCAAGTGAAGGGTGACCCGTGTTCAAGCGCCGACTTCTCGTAGGTCTTCGCTTCTTCGAAAGCGTCAGGATGTTCACGCTTCAGCCGCACCCACTCAATTTTCTGCTGGAAGAAACAAAAGGTGCATCCGCTTCTCGAACGCCAATCGTAGTATTTTGGTACACCTACACCCGATGCCTGCAGGACATCCATGACACCGGGTTTGTCGATACCGTCTTCTCGGAACGGTAGCTTCACGATCAAACGAGCATGTTTAGATGAATAACCTTCGCGGTACTCTTCGTCCGACCGGATCGCGACATACGAAATAACGGTATCGCCAGCGGCGAGCATCGGTTTCACCCATTGCTCAAACGGCAGCAGCTTAAGTTGCCGAGTACACCACCGCGTTTGAGGAGAAGGTAGGAAATGCCCATACTCCTTCAACCAAAAATCAAAATCCCGACGCGGATTTAGGCGCAAGATCGGCTTACCCAAGAACCCCTCTAGTCGCCCTAAAAACTCATATACTTCGGGGAGCTCCTTGCCTGTATCGGTAAAGAAGTATTCAATGTCTAACTCGGGTCGGTGTTGCCGCATGTATACAGCTAGCGCGGCACTGTCCTTCCCACCCGAGAGTCCAAGAACATGTCTTTCAGCCATGAGATTCTTCCTTATTGTTTTCGGTGAGTGACATGCCGGCCTGAGCTAGCGCCGCCAATAATATCTCCGTCTTCAGGCCCTTCCCCGTCATTTGGCTTAGTAGTGATGTAGCGATCATGTTAACTGTCGGAAGGTCTCTTGCTGCGATATCGAACGTTCGCGAGAACGCTTTGCTGTCTTTGCCGGCACCAATCACGATGGCGAACGCTTCTCGTGTCGGCGCCCTCCGTTGAACTGACAGCAGCACTTCGACTTGTTTAAAGCGTAATGCCCATTCGGCGATTGCGAGCAAGGCAGTATCCACATCTCGGTCATTCCAATCTCGTGGTGGTTTATTCGCCGCCAAGCTTAATACGCCTTCAAGGTTTTCTTTCGTACCTTGATATGATGCTATCCGTGTCGCGAACGCGTCCAATCGAAAATCCCCTGATACTCCAACTAGGCCGACAGCGCGTTTCCGTAAACCATCTAGATCGTCGGCGGAGGCGTCCAGCGCCTCAATCATTCGATCGCTCATCCCCTGAAGCATGTTTTTGTATGCGACCGTGAGCTCTTGAAGCGGACGTTTTAACTTCTTGACATACTCGCTTGCATTGCGTGCACCGAGCAGCGTCATCAAGTCTACGAAGAGTATCTTGTGTGGATCGTTTGCCTTATAAAGCAAATCGCGAACTGCCCTTGCTTCTTCCGACAACGTCTGCGTGCGTTTCACCCACGCCGGGAGTTCGATGACTAATGACACCATCGCGCGCGCAGCTTCTAAAGGATCGGCGATCACACGATTTCCCGTCACGGCACCCAGAATTGAAGCTATGCCCGATAAAATCGCTGCCCGATCTTGATCGACGGTCACCCATCGCAACGAAAAACGCCGAGGATCCTGCAAGCACTCGTCAACATCAGCGTCGCTTAAACCAGGTACGAACATTCCATCCTTGTAGACGGCGATGCTGTCCTTATGCGAGTTTATAAACGCGAGGAAAAGTATCGGATGCACGCCAGAGCGAAGCCCGAAGGGTACGGCGCTCCAACGGCTATAAATTTCAGATAGGTCAACGCGCCTCTCGTGTCCGGAAAACATCTTCTTCGTTGCGGTCCAAAGTGGCACAAACTGACGCGACGGGCTGCCTGACGAAGGCGCGACAAAACGCCAACGGTTTTCGCCTTCGTCATACGCATGCAGACCAGTGCTGGCAAGAAGAGATTGGTAGAGACCCCTCTCTGCCGGATAACCCTCAATCGCTAGCGCTTCTTCGCCTTCATTCAACAGCATTCGATGCAGCAAATCTCGGCGAGCCTTCACGCTGCTGGAAGAGAGTGAGTCTCTGTTCACTAGTTCGTTGTGCAGAGACGGGGCCTTCTTATAGAGTTCATCAGCTATGGACGAGGCGAGCGCAGACAAGCGGATGTCTTTGGTCACCTCGATCGTGCTTCCTAGCCAAAAAGCTCCGGCTAGACCGCCGCGAAGGGCCTCTTCAAGCGACGTCCTAACTGCCGCAGTTCTGGCGGACATTTCGCGGCGCGCAACGGGATCTCCCTCCAGCTCCGGACGGTTGCTCTGCACGGACTGAAGCGCCAGTAATTCAACGCCCAACTCGTGAATTCGCGCGTAGTTGTTGGGTAATCCAAGAACTGTCGAAAATTTCTTATTAGGGGCGGCCTCCAAAAACGAAAGGCAATGCTTTTTTGCACCGCGCAATGTCATGTCCCGAGGTGGTAATACCAAGAGGAACTGCCCAAACTCGCCGCTCACTGGTTCGTAGCGATCAATCACCCTAAGGACGTCGTCCAAATGGCAGATCGACGTGCTCATCCACCTCAGCGTGCCCTTAAGACTGTAGTGCCGTTTTGCTACTACGGGATGCAAATTCGCAAGCTGAGTCAGGAGCTCAAGATTTAACGCCGGGAGCGATCCCCTTGCATCAGAAACAGCAACGTCAATATCAAAGTCGCTGCCTTCGAAAACAGACCATGCACCTATGTGTTTCCGAAAGATAGCAACCCGCCATCGATCGAGTTCAGCTAACGCTGCTTGTACTTCGTCACCAGTCACAAGCGGATGAAGTGACTTTAAAATAGCCGGCTCTGCTGCAAGGCCCGACCCGCTTCGGAAGAGATCAATGATGGCAATGTTTTTGATGAGAGAGATATGGAGCGCCCCCCCACGCGATTGAGCGCGCTCCACCGCCTCGACCGCTTGCGCCCATCGATGGCCGTCTGGAGACGCCAGTATCGCCGGTTCGAGGTTAGCCCGAAGAAAATCCCAATAGTGGTCGGGCTGATACCAGGAAGTCTCGCGGGCCGTATGCTCAATGAGAAAAGCCCTGAAACCATACGGCTCAACAGAAGCCAAAAATCCGAAAGTGCTGCGCTCGTTTTGCCCGAATTGGCGTTTCGAAACGGGGCCAAGAAGTACCGCCATTGTGGGATGCAGAGGCCAGCACTCATCTAAAGTGTTGCCAAATCCATCCCCAAGCATCGGACGGCGTCGTTGAATGGCACTAGCGATGTCAGCAGCAACGCTGGCAGTAGAAGGATGTGGGAAATCGCTTTCCACAGCTTTCGCAAGTAGCTGGACCACTTCGTCGTTTGCAGCCACAAGGGAGATATCTGAAAATCGCCCTTGGACCTTGGCCCAGTCGTCACGACTGTCAAGGCCCAAGCGAGTCGCATACTGCCTAAACGACTGATGCAAGATGCCCACGACCACGAACCTGCCGGACGCGCGTGCGGCGGCTTCGGCGAGTTCTTGAAAAAAATAAACATCGTCTCCACCAGTCGCCGACGCTTCGAGAAATTTCCCCATTTCATCAATGATGAGCATGACACCATCAAATCGCTTGTCGTCGGCAGCCTGACATAACGATTCGATCACAGATACGCCACTAACTTTACGTAAGTCGACAGAATCTTCCTGACCCAGTGCCTTCGCTGCAGTACGAGCGATCTCTCGAACAACGCTACCTCGCTTCCCTACGATCGGGAGAATCAGCCACCCGCCTCTTTTTATAGGCATGGCTGCGTCGAATGAGGCTATTCCCTCGACTCCCAATGATTTTCGCGCCTTCGCACGAAGAGCCCGATCACGACCGACCGCCGACGCTAGCGCGAGCGCGAGCGAAGACTTGCCGCCGCCGAACGGTCCCGTCCAGGTAAAAGCACGCTGATTAGTTTCAATTAGTTGGCGAGTCATATTGTCCAAAACGGCATGTGCCGTTCCGTGACATAGATAACCATCCAGCGCGTCCATCCGTCCATAGTCTGCATCGAGTCGAATTGAACGCTGATAGTGATTCGCTATGCGAACATGCTCCGACAGCGCAGTTTCAATTTTCTTACACATATGCCGCCCTTAACATGTCTACCTCGACAGACTCCAAATTGTCAGTTCGACGAATAACTTGCCGTAAGCCGGCCGTGTCGTCCCAAATTAGACGACCTCTAGTTATCGTCGAAAGCGTGAAGAGCCGCTCAGCGACTGAATCTTCGTCAAGCTTGAAAACCCTTCCCGGGGAGCCGTCTCCGTAAACAATTCCCTCAAATGCTAACGCCGTATCACTAGCAGCAGTTCGGCGCCAATAATTGGATAGCGCGAAGGCGAAAAGCCCATCGGGCAACGTTATTTTGGGTCCGCGGCGGAAAGCGAATACACCCTTCTGTTCTTCTTGAATCAGACCGAGCTCGCCGAGCATCGGCTCGGCGTAGTCTTCGGGTGAGCCGGCTCCGACCCGAGGCACGTAGCTACGAACGCAAGTCTCAATGTCCCGGGTTAGGGTTGAGGCAGAAAGTTTCTGCCCCCTCTTTTTTGCAAACTGAGTTAGCGGCACATGCACATCTTCACGTGTGAACGAAGGCGATGAAACACGGTTAAACAGCCAAAACCACGTCGTGGCTCGGCTCCCTTCCCCTGCAAGGCACCAATGGACGAACCAAGCTGTCGCGAGGTGCTCGGAATAAGGATCAAGCCCGTCGTCGCTGAAAATGGCCTCCCCAAGCGAGGTCACCCCATAGGGAATGCGGCTATCTCGATGGTCTTCTAAAACACGGCATGCAAGCGCCCAATGACGGATCGACGAGACCATATTTTTTCCAACGCCGAACCGAGCAATCGAGTCATCGTTGAGAAAAACGCTTCGATCTACCGTATTTTGTTTTGTGCGCTGATCAAACGCCTTTTTTAACCACATTTGGCGAAGGGGGAAGGTTTCATGCCCCGAAAACGCCGGAAGATAGTTGGCAGATTCAATTAGATTTTCCATTGCACCATGATACTGGAGCAACTCGCCAAGCGGCAAGCTCTGAACTGGTGAATATCACCAGTTCCGCACCCCGCGTTCCCTAGCGCGTTGAAATCCAAATGATTTTCCGTTCGAGATTCAATTTCGCGGAGCGTCGATGAGCCGTTTTATGCGACGGGGCCGCACCGACCCTGAACTGCGATCGACGAACGTGATTTGACCGGACTGCTCAGGCGCCCATGAGACATGAATTGGTCGATCCGGCCCGTAGACATAGAGGCGGTCAAAAGGCAAGTGGTCCACGATCCATTGAGCGACCTCATACATGTCTTCGTCGACAACCAGAAAATCGACGGCGGCGCCTCCTCGATCGCAGATCGCCATCCCCTTGTTTGTGTACTCGCTACAAGCATGTTGGTCAAGCGCCGGTGCAATTCGCCCGACGCCAAGGCGCTTGATAGCGGATGCAAGACGAGCGGAGCAAAAGCCGAAGGTCAATCGAACGCCCCCGAAATAGTCGACCACGGGATCTATGATGCGCGTCGCCAACTGATAGATCGCGTTGTACGTCTCCGGCACCTTCGGGCGATTGTCAATTCCAGCAACCGAGACGGTTTCTCCGCACTCGATGAAATCCCGGTATCGAAACGAAGCACCGCAGGGGTCGTCGAGTGAGGGTATGTCGGTCGCAGGAACAAGCTTAAAACCTTGAATCTCCAGACGCCTCGTCCGCAGCAACTTCGCGAATGCGCTCGCAGTTGCTCCGTGCTCGGGAAAATCAAAGTCGATCGACGATACACAGTCATCAAATGCGACCTGCTCAGCATAGTCCGCGTGTTCCTCATTTAGAAACCGCGACTTCCCTAGCAAGATTGTAGATTCGTACTGCTCACCATACTCAAATAAATCTATTGATTGCAGTCTAAGGTTGATCTTGATACGTCGTTTTAAGAGGGGAATCGGTGACGCGTCAAACGCGTCATATTCCAGCAAGGTGAGCTTTCCGGAGCTGATATGAATTTTCACTAGATCGGCGCTCCGAACATCGCCATACAGTGCCGCGCCCGCACCTACATAGACTCGCAGAATTGGAGGCAGTGCCTCAACAAGTGAAGTGTGTACTTGCAGCGAATGTCCCTCCGCATATGCGCCGAGACCCTGGCTCGCCGCGGATTCACATGCAAGCCTTAGAGCGTCATTCGATGCGATCTGTTGCAGCAAGTCTCTACCTGCCGAAAGCGCAGCGGCAATTGTTCCAAAGAAAGATTTGACATCTTCTTTAAGTGAAGCACTCAGAGGTAGTGCACTCTCCTTCCTCTCGAGACAGCGGAGCGCGAAATAGACCGTCGTGTCGCCCAATCGCTCCTTCCTCGCTGCTTCGTATTCGTCGGCGTCGTACGCCTGTAGACAGGCGTGGACAACTTTCGTGATTGAACCAACGCTACCAATTAGTGAAGCGTGCTCAACAACCTCCTCAATGATCGGCGACCGGCCTAGTGTAAGTAAGACGGCCCAAAATTTCTGAAGCTCCTCGACCCGGCCGTCCAACAGCACCCGATTGGCTTGCGCGCGCGTCCTCGTATTGGGTACTCGTTCAGGGCGAAATAATTTCGCTCTGCGCCAGACACGCGACGACCGCTGACCGGCAACAAGAAATGCCTCATGTTCCTCGGCGGTGGTAAACACAAACGCTACACCCGGCGCCACTGTAACCGAAGGGCGCTTCAAGGTGCATTCCAAAAGTTCCTGAAATGCGTCTCGAGAAAAGTATTTTTGAAACGTATTACGAGTAGTTAGGTAGCCATCGCGATAGGGCGCCCCGGCTATCGAGGACACTTTGTCAGTCATGACAGCGACGGCCAGCACTTTTCCAGCAAGGCCGAAGGCTCGTGACAACGCTTCGGCTCGCTCTGCTACATCCTCAATAACGTTCAGAACAAACCCGAGGTTCACGACATCACTTTTAATTTGCTCTGCGTCGGGGTCAAAATGCGGATCCCATCCAGTCGCGCTGATTCCCTGCTGCCTAAGATTTCGAATGTCATCGCCCTTTCCGCAGCCATAGTCGAAGATGGTCCACTTCCCAGTGAGAAAACCAAACCGGCCTAAGGCTTGCATAGGGGCAGACAAATTTGAACGACTAAGTGCTGTGCGGTGTCTGTCTACGCTGCGATCGCCAGCGACCGACCCTTCAGCGCGTCCCTCATCAGTTGAGTTTGCGAGTGGAACGAAGGAGCCCTCGACGAGTTGATAGCCACTGCGCTCGATCAGCTGCTCCCATTCGCGTTGGAAGCCGATTCGCGACGTATCGACGAAGAGGCCAATGGCTTCCGCTTCATTAGTGACCTTAGAGAACTCCTGTCGACGTGGGTCATGCCGGCCCAAAAAAAGCTCCTTTCGATGCAAAATCGGAGGATTTGACGATCGACTATAATTTCTATGCGCGATAGCCGCCGCGGAATCCGTACTTACGCGCCAGCTGGCTACTAGAACCGGGAACGGCTCTGAGTCGAACCCCGGATAAGATAGGAAAGAAATCTCTGAGTCTTCCAACGAAGCTCTGACTATGTTCCATTCAGCTGCGGCCGAAGGAAGATAGTGACTTGCCTTCACGATCAGGTTTTGAGTTTCTTCATCGATCTCGGTCACTGCGTCTCGATGGACGTACAAGGAGCGACCGACGATTTTTCCCGTCTTGAATTTCGTACTCATATGTCCCCGAATCTAAAAGGTACGAATATAGTCAGTAATGTTCTGCGCCTTGCCCAGGATTTGCTGGACTTACATGATTCACCTTTGGAATCAGCAGACAGGCGGCGACAATTTGGCCAATATAATCCTTTTGGCCCGCGGCGGTTACGAACGGTTTTTGCTGGCAGTCAGCACCATGCCGTCGCAGCTTATTTTCTGATCGTAAAATGCAACTCGTCCGCCCTTGGCGAAACAGTGGCCGTCCAAAAATGGGTCACTGCTGCAGCCCTGAAAATGTCGAGTTGCATGGTGGAGGTTCAGAAAAGCTGGTCGCTCAGGTTTTGTCAGGTTAGCTTATTTGGAGGCGCTTCTGAACATCCCACCGCGTTTACATTTTCCGGGTTATCCACCATACGCCTCGAATAAGAATTGCGAATGAGACACCAACCTTGAATATGGACCCGAGGCAATCAAGATCGTCGTGATCGCGGCGACTTGCGCACCGATCCACTACTCTTGCGTGCGCCTCCTGCCCGCCCGCTTTACCGTCGGCACTTGCCGCTTTGCGCCGGCCTGCGTCAGAGACAACGCCAGTTGGTCTCGCTGCTCGCGCGCCTGCGCCGCTTTACGGGTCGCCGCATCAAGGTCCTACTGCTGGCGTGCAGCTGCCTGCCGCTCGCGGTCGCCTTCCAGTAGCGCCCGGGTTTCGGCGGCTTTGAGCCCGTTCCTGCGCCAGCGTGTCGTCGCCACGCACCTTGTCCAGTTCAGAGGCGAAGTCATGTCGGGCGGTTTCGAGCGCCCGCTGCAACTGCTGCTCGCCCTGTTGCGCAAGGCCCTGCTAGCCCTGCAACGCGGATGCAGTGGCCACGGAGATAGCCAGCACTTGGTCCAGTTCGGTGATGCGGATCTGCGCGCCGTCCAGCGCGGCCGCACTGCCCATCAGTTCTTGAGTTCTCGACGCGCCTGGTCGCGTTCGGCCTCGGCCTGAGCCTGCCGGGCCTGTGCGTCCGCGACCGAGCGTAGCGTCTCGAGCTGCGCGGTCGCCAGCTGCTCCGGGGCCATATCGACCACCCGCGTCCAGAGCGCGACCGCCAGTTCCCGGTCGCCGACTGCAGTTCCACGGGCAGATTAGGATGCTGATGCGCACACGCCTCTTTTCACTGAAGGTGGCCCCGAAGCGCGTCAGCGCCTCGGCCAGCGCATTTATGCTGCCCTTCTTCACCAGCTGATAGAGCCGGTTCGCGGTGAGCGCAATGCGGTGCCTAAAAAATAGCAGCACGCAGAACTCACGATACAGATCTTGCGTGCGCGGAAACTGCGCGCGCAGTTGCTCGATTTCCGCGCACAGTTGGGGCCCCGAGGCGGGCGAGCCATCAGCAACGTTCATGTCTAATCCGTAAGAAGCAAATGAGCAGCTGATGCAAAATGACGAGGGTGACTGCTGGCGGTGAAATGGGTATAACCCGATAGCGGTGCTCACGACAGGCTGCAAAGCTTTTCCCAGACGAGCTGCAAACGCGTGCAGGAAACCTGACGTAAGACACCAATATTTCTCTCCACCAGCTTGCGCAAGCAGTTTCACAACAATCGAGGAAACAGCTGGAGCAGATGCGCGCAACTGGAATCCCTCGCATCGAACTCTATTTACTTTACATACAGCATTGTGGAACGGCACTTCTTCGCACCGCACCGGCATGCCTAGGTCGCTTTCAGTGCTTTGCTGGGTCGGCTTCCAGCATCCAGACGATAATCAATGAAAATTTCGTCGCCAACTTTGATCTTTATGATCGCACGGATATAGACGCGATCCTTGTCCTGCTCGGCCTCGCAGTTCGGTGCGCAACTGTGATTTATCCAGCGCGCGGAGTTGCCGGCGACAGCACCATCGATCACGCGGCCATCGCCGATCCCGAAGAAGAAAGTGTGCCCCGCTTCCGCTTCTGATCGCGCAAACCGTCGATTTGCTTCGCGTTCAGACAGTACCTCACCCTTGTATTCAAGCAAATAGTCGCCACGCGTCATGACCGCCGAGGCGAATACCCCGCGCCCGTGAATAGCTGACCGTCGTACGTAGAACCTGCGCATGCCCTGCTCCGAAAAATGATGCTTGACGAATGTCCCTCCGATGCAAAATCATACCGTTCCAGACAAGATCACAGCATGGGGCTCATGCGAAAGCGCACCTATTATTTGAAACGCCAGCCCGCTCGAGGTACGCTGGTTCGTTACGACGACCGTGTGGCTGAGGTATTGGGTGGTGCCAGGGGCAATCGGGTCATGATTAGATCCGTGCACGGGGACGGGACGACGCGGATCACCGCGGTGAAGTGGCGAAATCTTGCGGCGCTGGGCGCATCCCTTTTTGAGTGACCCGGGATTGACGCATTGTTCTCGCAAGTTCGCAAAGGCTCGTTCATCATGGACAAGCTCCTATCCGAAGCAACGATTAGAGGCGTTATGTCGGAACATACATCGACTCTGGTTAGGTAAGTCGCTCAGCTGTGGTCAGCTCTCGCCTCTTCTCCAAACCGTGCCACATCTAAAGTCCACCTACGGTCTCAGGCGTTGACACGCGTCGGCCAGATGATCCGCGTTTTCGGAGAATCAATCCGGAGGGCATGCTTTCGCCAACGAGGTCAGCTTCGACGCACGGACTCGCACATCGCATGCTCGATTCAGGGAGGCAAAACGGTATGTTGGAAGCGAAGACAGCAGAGCCAGAGCAGATCGGCACGCCTCAGTGGACAGCCAGCGAGGTTGAACGATATTTGCGGACAGGCGAATACGACGGTTTTTTCGTTGGATGGCCGGGTTCTAATCTGGCTGATATAGCGACACGTGCGTCTCAGCGCCTTCGAAGCGCCCTTGTAACAGAGACAATGCGGCGCTCAAAAGGCTTCGAGTCTGTCTCGCGTCTCCCAAATGACCTCCACGCATGGAACAGTGAAAAACTCAAACCTATGGTGGATGGTCTCTTCGACCCGCGTGAACGCGCGATCGTCATTCGCCTGCTTTTAGATAACGTTGTATTCGTCACCCGATCTAACCTGGAAAAAATTTTAATGACTGAACGGTGGCTCTCTACAGCTTGGGATGTGGCCAACATATTTTTGGAGAGCGTTAAGGCCCCGGCGCTATCTGGACAGCCCTGCAATATAGTCGGCTTGAGCCAAGAAACGAGGTGCTACGTGTCGATGGATTACTTTGACGAGACCGACCCATTTGCCGATTTCGTCGTCCACGAGGCTGCGCACGTCTTTCACAACTCCAGACGCGTGGCTTGTGGGCTGGCCGTAAGCGCTCGCACCGATTACGTCCTCGACATTGACTATCGTATGCGGGAGACGTTTGCATACGCCTGCGAGGCATGGAGCCGGATCAGTTCGGCCGCCCATTGTTGTGGTGAACGAGAGGCGTTGATTTTGCAGCATGCCGATAGGGGGTTGCCGAGCGACGATCGAGTGAACCATGACGAATCTCTCGATGTCCTTCTTAGCGCCGCTCGCGCCCATAACGGTTGGCAACGGATCGCCAAGCGGTGTGAACCAGGACAGCGAGCTTCCAAATCGTTTAAACCGCTGGCGACTGATAAGGCAAACTTCTCAGACGTCGGCAGCGCCTAGCAACCTAGCGGCACTCGGCTTAGGAGGAACACATAGTGGCTGCTCCAGCATATGTCTATACGATTGCATGCGTTGCCGTGATGCTGGGCGAACCGGAGGCCTGGTTGGAGGAAATCGCGCTCATGATTCTGGAATCGGAAGACGGGTGTCTATAGATCGTCGATAGACTCGGTCCAGATCGCGAGGAATCGAACACGGTAAACGCATTTACGGAAGCGGGTATCGAAGCTTTGAGAGAGGCCATCGCAGAGGTGAAGCAAGGTCAACGCCGCACGCTTTAGTCGCGCTTGGGCTGTTAGCTGACGGGAACGTAACCTGCGCCTCAAAGCGACTTTTGTCTCGCTCTCCGGCTCAAGATCGCGATCCCGACGGTCATATCCCTCGACAATGCTGAGCTTCGCTTTAACGTCGCGCCGCGTTTGCTGCGTCGATGACAATCGCTAATGTTCTTCGCGCGTCTTCAAGCTCTTGAACCGCAGCGGTCAACCGGGCAAGCTCAAGCGCGGAGGCTTGTCGTTCACCCGGTTTAGCGAAATGCGCTTCTATGGCAGCAGAGGCCGCCTGTACCTCACGTGCAGCTTCCGCCATCCTTTTGAGCGCCTCCGCTTCACGTTCATTGAAACTCTCGTTTGCCACCGGTTATCAACCTTCAGACGTGTAAGAGGCTAGCAGGTGCTGTCCTGCGTGATCAGCTCGACAGGTGTTAGAGCGATGTATAACGGTACATGCTACTCTTGGTTATTCTATCTGCTGCAAGCATTTATGGAGGCCAACGCGATACGCCAGTATGCCGCTGCGGCCGTTATCTTGGCGTCGGGGCGCGACCGCATGGCAGTCGTGCCAAGGCTCTCCGAGATGGTTCTGACTGGCCGACGCCAGCACCGTGACGCTGTCTTAAGCTAACGTACGAGTGATCATAACGAACGACAGGCCGGAATATATTGGCCCGCTCACGACCCGCCGCGCCTGCATGTCGGCGACCAGCATCAGATACTCATGATCACGACGGTACGAAGTTTAGACAATCGCTACTGCAGTTACGCAGCTCAAATCGCTGTTCCGCAATTCGACGAAATTTCGTGATTTGCGCAGCGGTTGAAGCTGCCGCATCTCTCCCAAACCTTGTCGATCCACATATGGCCGGAACAAAACGTAAATCCACCCGCCCGAGTGTTATTCATAAGCCACTGAGCAAGTCCGCGCTTTTGCCGATGTCGGCACAATCGGCACGGGAGTTGTCGCTCGCTCATCATCTTGCGCTAGCTGCTTGTCGCGGTGAGCGTGCGAATCGGCATCAAATCAACGAGTTGGTCCGTTCGGTCTATATGGCCTACTACCTTCAACGCATGGGGTTCGGTGAGGTGCCGTTTGAGTGCTATGAACACGCAGAAGCGGCGTTCGAAAATGCACTAGCAATAGCGGAGAAAAGTGCCAAGTGGACATTTAGCGAGCAGGACGCGCCCGTCATCGAACGCGTGCTCGCGCTTCACGACCAGCAATTGATTGAGGCGCCGATGCACCGGGTGGTGGACGCCGAAAAACAGTAAGCGGTGTTTTCTCCACACTACGAAGGAAGCGTGAGGATCAGCGGTCCGCTAAAACGGCATATCGTCGTAACGCGGCGCGGCCAATGACCGCTTCACAATCTTTAGCCATTCCTTCAGTTGCTTCATGTCTTCGAATACGAGCAGGTCATGTTCAAGGGCGTGGAGGCTCTCCTGCAGCGAGAAGATATCAGAGGCAAGATTGCGCATGATGGTGGCGGGCGACACCTCAATGAAGGGTGGAATTCCGTAGCTGTGCTTGAATCCGTTCTCGACATGCAGGATTTCGTGGTCGAGTTCACCGACCTGTTCCTTTAGTATCTTGTTGTAGTGTTTCAACCGGTCTTCGCCGATGTTGTTGATGGCGCTTTGGTCGATATGTTCCAGCTCCAACTGCAACTCAAGTAATTGCAACAGGCTGTTTTTGCTATACGCCTGATTGGCCCTTTGCATGAGAGCGGTCTTCCGCTCACGTTCCTGCGGATCAGTTTCTCGATCAGGATGCAGAGCGCTGGCTAGCTTTCGGTAGACCTCGCGAATCGATAAGCTGAGCTCTGCCTGCTCCGCTTGTTCTCGTGCCTCTGCAGCGAGTTGTTTAGGGGTCTTTTTTCGTTTCGCGCGGCGTTCTTCACGAGCTTGGTTTTCGACGGCATCTTGTTTTCGGAGCTGCTCCATTTGCGCCTGCGCGCGCTGCAGCACATCCTCGGGCGAACTCATGTCAACGTCGTCGCCTAACTCAACGCCGAGCATGGCCTCGAGCGCCAATTTCATATCGTCAAACTCGGCGGCAGCTTCACTGTCAAAGTCAGAGCCACTGTACCGGTTGTAAATCGTCTTAAGCTCCGGATCATCGCTCTCGGCGACCAACTCCCCCGCCAAGTCGCTGATCAGGTCGGCGATCGTGCGCCGCTCGGATTTGGTCAGCCCCTTCATATCGTATGTTTGGTCCAGGCGATAAACGAGCTTGGTACGCAAGTCGATGGAAGTTTGCTCAAGGGGCGCGAACTCGCTAAGGTATTTCCGATGGAAGGCAGGCATTGCAGCCTCCCAGGCACTCAGCCGGGCACGCCGCTTTTCGATCTGCTTGATCAGCGTGTTGAATGCCTTTTGCCCCTTCGACAGATGAGCCTTATTGTGGTCGGGAGCAATGCTGATGGCCCTGAGATTTGTCCTGGTCATAGGATGATTTCCGCTGGTCGATGCTAGAGAGCGAGCACCCACTATTTTAACGGAGGTCGCTATAGCCGCGTTGGTTCCGCACGCGGCTATAGCGGAGCACGTGCACGTCGCGATCGATGATCGACTCATGCCGGCAGCGTGTCGAACGCCGATTGGACCCCAGAGCGTAGTCTCTTCAGACGTGGGTTGTCACAAGCTGCGTGCGTTTGGCGAAGTTAAACGGCAATAAGTCGCCGATGTCGGCCCCCGGCGCTCGTTGCGGCAGCTCGTTGAGCACATGATGCAGATAGGCATAGGGCTCGACCTTGCATGCCCGGCAGGTCAGCACGAGACTGTAGACCATGGCGCTCGCCTTTGCGCCCGCGACTGTGTCAGCGAAGAGCCATGAATTTCTCGCTGTTGCAAATGGCCTGATATCGCGTTCGAGAATGTTGTTATCTGCGGGGGCACGTCCATCGATCACGTATCGGCTTAAATATTTCCATTGGTTTCTCGTGTAGCTGATCGCCTTACCCAGCAAGCTTTCAGGAAGGACATGGGGTGCCTGCGTATCCAGCCATGTCTTGAACGCTTCTAGCAACGGCGCGCTGTGTTGTTGCCGCAGCCGGTAGGTGTAGTCGGGTTGCGTCTCGCCATCGGGCAGTTTTGTCCGAGCGAGCGTCTCAACGTGGTAGAGCGCCTTGAAGTATTCAAGTGCCTGCAGCGCACGACCACCCGTCTTCTTTTTCTGTCCCTTATGCGCATCAACGAACAAGCGCCTTGCGTGGGCGATACAGCCGAAGTGAGTGGCACCTTTGAGCGTTCGCCATGCACTGTACCCGTCAGTCATCAACATGCCTTCGTAGCCAGCGAGAAACGCCTGCGGATATTGTTGCCCGCGCCCTGGCTGGTAGTCAAACAGCACCACCGGCTGCTCGCTGTCTGCGGCGCTTCTGTACGTCCACATATAACTGGTGCTTTGCGGCGTCTTGCCTTCTTCCTTGAGTACCTGCACCGTTGTCTCGTCGCCGTGGATCAGCGGCTGTGACAACAGTGTTTGGCGCATTGCTTCGTACAGCCGGCTGTAGTGCAGCTCGGCAGGCCTTATGATCCAGTTCGCCAGCGTGCCGCGGCTCACCGCAATGCCTGCGCGCGCCAGCGCGTGTTCCATCCGGTACAGCGGCGTGCCGTCAACATATTTGCCGGTGGTCACCGTCGCAATCATTGCCGCGCTCGCACTGCTCCCCGGCAATGGCTGAACAGGCATGGGTGCGATCACCATCGGCGTGCGTTCGGCATTGCGCTCACAGTGGCGGCACGCATATTTGAAACGCACATGTTGGAGCACCAGCGCCTTGATCTCGATGTGCAACTGCTCGCTTGTTTGTTCGCCCATGCGGTGCAGCGCGTTCTGGCAGCACGCACAGATCTTCCGCTCATCGGGCAGATCGTACTCGATGCGCCGGCGCGGCAACTCTGCCGGCAGCGGCTTGCGCCCACGCTTGCCGCGCTCAGGCTCATCAAGCTTCGGCAATCCCGTATCGGGCAGCGCGAATGCGTCATCCGAATCATCGTCACCGGGTTCAGTCGCGGCGATCTGCTCGGCTTCGTCGAATATGCGATCCTTGAGTTTCTCGCTGCTCGGCGCGAAGCGCTTGAGCTGCGCCAGACGGAACAACTCCTCGAGTTGTCCGACGCGTTGCGCAAGTTGCTGGTTGTGGGACTGAAGCTCGAGAATGCGCGCGATCAACTCATCGGGCGAAAGCTGTTTGAGATCGTCCTCAGCGGACGGATGACTGGCGTCGGTATCCATGTCCTCCACGATAGCGAAGCCGCACACCGGATGGGTTTACGTCAAAGTGTAACAATCGCGCCGGGCGTCGCGCGCGCGACGCTCGGCGCGCTGCTACTGACCCTTCAGCTCACGTGTCGGTACTGCCTCGAAGGGTGACGACGCACGGCGTCGATGTCGATGCCTTCGAGTAACCAGTGAAGCTGCTCGCTCGTCAGTTCCATCACCGCCTGCTGTCGGCGTGGCCAGGCGAAACGGTCCGCCTCTAACCGTTTCATCATCAGCCAGAAACCCGAGCGCTCGTAAAACAGCAGCTTGATGCGGTTGGCACGCTTGTTACGGAAGGCGAAGACCGCTCGGGCAAACGGGTCAAGCTGCATGGACTGCTCGACCAAGATAACAAGACCGTTGATCCCGTTCCTAAAATCGACCGCGTCGCGGTGCAGATAGACCCGCAGTTCAGCGTCCAGTCGGAACATCACAGCGCCCCAACGTTTCGATCATCGCCGATACCAGCGTCGCGTCGTGGGCGCCGCACTCGAGTCTGAGTGTGATGCCATTGGGCATTTCCACAGTTATGCGCGATGGTGCCAACGGGCGCTGCGCGACACGCGTGGCGTCGCGGTGCGGCGGCGGCAACTGGGGAAGTGGTGGTTGTGGGTCGGCGCAAGCAATCTCGACGACCGGAACAAAAGCTGCCGCGTCCCCTGACCCCTGCGTCGCGCCCTCGCCGCGGTACGTCTTCTCGTGCTCGCAGATCCACCGGTGCAGTAAATTCGCGTTCACCCGAGCCCTCAGCGCCATGCCCGCCACCGATACTCCGGGCTGCAGGCAAGCCTCAATCAATCTCTGCCTGTCCCGTTTGTCAAAACGCCGTTTGCCGTCCCGACCCACGCTGATGACCTTAAGCGGCAAAAAATCTGAATCTGAATCATTCTGTGTCATGGAAGGTGTCCATTGATTTTCAGTGCACACATCCTGCGCTATCTGATCTCATGACACCATGTGCGCTCAAATCACCGCTTACCATTCAACGCAACAAATGGATGGCTTTGCTGCCCGAGCAGACAGAGAAACAGAAATCGTAGAGATTGAGCCTTCAACTGAACATGGTTTGTTTCCGTCCAGCCAGAGACTGGTGGTGCTCTAGTCCGATCTCGCAGGTGCAAGAACGAAAACAACTGACAACCTTTGGTCGACGGCGCCTTTTACGGGCAGCGTTGCGCTCTGAATCGAAAGCGGGCGGCCAAGAGGCCGCCCCACGTGCTCTAGACCGATTTACACCGCGGGCGCTTCAATAGCTGCCTGCGTACTGCCGTTATCGTCGGCTACCGTCGCTGCGTTCGCAGCATTGCCTGAACCACTCACCTTCTTCGCAACTCTCTTTTTCGCAGCTGGTCCTGCTTTCTTAGCAGTAACCTTCTTGCTAGCAGCAGAAGGTATCGGAGTTGATTTCTTCGTCGCACTTTTCTTAGCCGCTGCCCTTTTCGCGGTGATTTTCTTCGCTGCAACTTTCCGCGTCGCCTTCTTTGCCGCATTCGCCTTCTTGGCTACAGCAGACGCTTTACGCGCCGCTTTGGTCGCGACCTCAGCAACGGGCGATGCACCCTCCTCCTCAATCAGGAATTTGGTGCAATCTCTGACGTTCGCACGTCATGCTGGCGCGCGTCCTTTCCGCTCAACGGCGAATCGATGCGAAAGACGAACCTAAAGCACGACGCCAACCCAGCAACGTGATCGCTCCAGCTACAATTACGTATTCGCGCAACACCACCTTCCATACTGATCACGGTCGTCGAAACAGCTGATCAACATCACCGAGATCCGCAGTTCGTGCGTTGTCTGAAGGGACTGGCGTATTAATCCGCCCCCGTCGATCGGTGAAGGCGCGCACACCAACTCGATGCGCGAAGCCCACTGGACGTTGCTGGTCAAAGCGACGAGATCCCCCCGCCAACCGACGGCAACGGGATGAAAGATAATGATCCGTCCGGGAGTACAGACAGGTCGATGCCGATAAGTCGACATTCGGTGATGCCGAACGTGCTGCCTTGGTAGGCGCAGATCGAGCGATCGTCTTTCAGACCTGCATTGACGTACATTTCCGGGCTTGAGAAATCCACTACCTTGTCAAAGTCTGGCTGAAAATGCTGCACATCTTCCGGCTTTGCGATTGACTGATCGAGCGAACCAGAAAAGAAATGCAACATCCCTAGTGTCACCGAACTCAGGATCACGCGATTACCATAGCTCGCGATGGGCTTGATACCGTATTGCACGTAGCGGAAGCCGAGTTGCGCACCGCCCCTGATACCGCCGCCGAACAGAAACGAACCGACCTCAAGCGTAAAATGCCCGCTCTCTTGGACTAACGCCCAGCTGTTAAGGTACGAAATTGCGCGGGAGGCAATAACGAGCTCGTACCCAGCCTGTCCAATACTTGCGACAGTCAAAATTGCCATGCCTGCCGTCAGTGCAATTTCCGTGGCGCTGCTGCGCCCGCCGCCGCCAAGCAAGATCGTCTGCTCAGCAACGGTGTTGGTCAGCGTTGGCGCGCCCGACGCTTTTTCGTCGAAAGGCTTCATGCGAGTCAATTTCCATTCGCTGTCCGGTGGATCAGTCAACACATAATGACGATTGCTCTTTACAACGCCGTTCTCGTCGGTGAGTGTCACTACAAAGCCGCGCGAGGACGTACTTAATTTGCATTTGTCGAATAGATTGGCCGACGCTTCACCACGAAATGCAATGTGTTGGATCGCCTTACCATCTGCGGCCGGCGGCAAACTTTGAGTCGTTCCTGCCATCGTCGTTGATGGAATTGAATTCAGGAACGGCAAGTTATAGGTGGTCTGATAAAGCTTCAGATATGGCTGATACGAGCTGTCGGAAGTTATCTTCGAAACGTAGCTTGTAAAATAGTCACTGATATTGCTGTCGCCCTCAGCGCCGGTGTCGTTCCAACATTGCTGGAAACTTGTCGGAAACGACACATCAACCTTGTAAGGGGAAAGATTATTGACCGTTACTAGGGCGTCTACGCCGGCGTGTGCCCCCGGAGCGATCGCCAGTCCAGACAAAACGGCCAGTGCTGTGCGTCGAATAGACCTTAGCGGTTTCATGATTTTGGAAGTCGTTTGAGTTAGTCAGGCAGTCGGCTTGAACGCGACGGCAATAGGCGAGAGAATGGCGTCGCCACTCGCGCTTTGACATGAGGAAATCGCGCCGTCATCAGCGATCGCGCACACCCCAATTGCATCTCCGGTAATGCTCGCGAGATAAAGGCTAGAGCCGTTTGTGACAAGGCCGCCGAGCATCCCCATGCCGGGATCGAGCGAAACTGTCTGACAGCTGCTCAAGGCACCGCTGGCGGTGAGCGTACATGCATAGAGTTCAGCTTTCGTGCCGTTCGTCACGTACGCGTGTCCATTCGCAATGGTCAGGCTCGACAGCGCACTACTTCCTGTGAGATTGCCGACCGCGCTCGCCATGCAGTTGCCGAGCGCGCCATTCGCGCCCGCATCACAACGAGTAACGGTGCTATTGCCGGAATTGAGCACGTAGACCTGCTTGTTCCACAAGGCGATCGACGACGGATACGAAAACGTGCCACCACCATTCTGGGCAGTACAGTTAGATAGTGCCCCGTTGTTGCCAATGCCACATCCGATCACGTTGCCGCTGCCATTGCCCATATAAGCATTCGATTCCGATACCGCGATGCCCATCGGCATTGTCAGCAAGCCACCAGCCTCGGACGTCACACAATTGCCAGGCGCGCCGTCCACGTCGACGACACACGCGTCGACAACCTTCCTCGCAATGTCAAGCAGATACACGCGCCCGTCGGACAGTGAGATGCCTGCGAGGCTTTGTAGCGCGTCGTCGGGAACAATGAAGCGACACTTCGAAATCAGCCCTGACGCTTCGGCGACGCACGAGCTGACAGAGTTGTCGCCGTTCGCGGCGAGCATGAAGCCTATCTTGGTTGTGGGTACCGAAGAGGCGGGAGAGCTGTTGCTGTCGCCGCACCCGGCGACCAATGCCGTAGCCGCGATCAAAGCAGCCGAGAACAAATGAATTCGATCAATCATGGCGCAGTGTCAAAAAGAGGTGACTCTTTTTACGACACTACTTTCGATTTCTTTAGATGAAGCTTGCTGTTTGCTGTTAATTTTCTTTCACAGAGCGCAGGCGCTGCTAAGCCTTTTTGACCGGGGGATGGACTTAAAAACCAAAGAAATCATCATCGTTTGATGTGAATCTCGCAGTCGGAATTGATCTAGTCGTTGTGTTGATTGTTTATCGAGCCATGAGGTCCGTGTGGATCTCCGACCCGAACCAACGGCAATCTCCACATGCAAAGGAAAACCGGATTCCCCTCAAGTTTCTCAAAATAAACCCGTAATACCGAGCAGTTCTTTATCAATAACCGGCATTCAGTGTGCCGCGAATGAGCATATACGCAGCCTTGCTACTACAACACATCTGATTTTTTGGACAACCTTTCAATGAAGAAAGCGGTGCTTGCGGACGCAATCGGCGGAGTGGTTTTGACCGTATTCGTCACAGTCGTACTGACCATGCTGCACGCGCAAGTGGGCGGCAACCATGGCATCGTCAATTTTCTGGGAAGCGCGGAGTTGCCCATCGTCGCATCCGTGCTGATGCTTGACTCGCTACGCGAGGCGATCGGTTCCATCTATGAAGGCGAGTATCGCCAGAACATCTTCGTAGCGGGAATTGTGTTGTTCGTCGTCGCCTTGCTCCTCGCGTCCAAAGGCGTCGATATAGAAGTGGCACGCCATCACGCGCTTGAAGACGCCGTCTTGGGCGCGACCGCAATGGCGCAGTTGCCGGTCGCACAACAACTTGCATGGGTGCACAACGCCGAGCAGGCTTTGCCATTGCCAATATGGGTCGTCCCGGCCAACGTGATCGTCTGGGCGGCAGCAATTATTGTCTCGGTCTGGAATCGCGCTCTTGCCATAGGCGAAAAAGAGCGCTCAATCTCACGCGAAAACGTCGAAGCGTTTGTGCGTCTGATCGACGAAAGCCGGCGCGGCGACACCGTAATCACCGCGTTGCTCGATGATGAGAAACGCGCGCGTGCAGAACTGGAACGCGATTCGGCCGACGGCACCTCCGCTGACCGACAAATGAAGCCCGGCCGCCAGGCCGCAAAGCTGCGGCATACGCGGGCGCTCGAAGCGCTGCAACTTTGCCTGCGCCACAACCTGTCTCCGCACGAGTCGGATGACCCCGCTAAATTCCTCGCCCATTTGCCCAAATGATCCAGCTCCTTCTGCTTCTGCTCGGCCCCCGATTTGCGTCACGGCACCTGTCCAAACTGCTTGCTTTCGGCTTCCTTTGGCTCGCCATTGGCGTGTTCGTCGTGTTCGACGCGCTTGATGGTGCGCTTTGGTTTCCGCTTCATAGTTTCGGCATATTGTTGCTGATCGAAGGCGTGGTAGCGATCATCCTTGCACACAGCGGCTTGTCGTTGCAAACACGTTTCAGGTATGTAAAAGGCGCCATTGGCGTGCTGATCGGCGTGCTCGTCATCACCCGCCACAGCTATAGCGATTTCGCACTGGCGATGCTTTTCGGCGCAGGGTTCGCGCTCGAAGGATTGTTGCTCATCGCCGCAGCCTGGGTCGTGCGCTACCGTCACTGGCGCTCGACCATTGCGCTTGGTGTGTTCACTCTTGTGCTCGCGGTGATCTTTTTTCAGCCATATCCGACGCATTATCACGGTACCGTTCCCTATTGTATTGGCATGTGGCTCGCGACCAGCGGTGTTCGCATGATCTGGCTTTACCGGCGCCAACGTAAAAGCGGTTATGGACGTGAGCCTAATTTGGATACGCTCCGGGATACCGTTGGTGAGGTTGCCACTGACATGCAGCCAATGGTCGTGCATGTATGGACGCCTGTAGGATCTTCGAAGAATGCGGCCCTGCGCCGTCCCGTGATCGACCGCTACATTGCCGCTGTGGACGTCAAAGGCGTGATTTCCACCGGGCACGCGTCGCTTGAGGCGGGCAGCCTTTATCTGAGCCTATACCCAGCGGTCGAGATTGACCGTTCGCCAGATGAATTCGGGCGGCTGTTGCGTGCCGATTCGTCAAACGATGTGCGCGGCCGATATTTGCCGAATTACCCCGAAGAAGCGGCCGCCTGGTGCGAGTCGACCATGAAAATTGCGTTCCGGCGCTATAACGCCATGCGCCTGCGGGATTTCGAGCAACGATACAAGTCGAAAGAGATTTACAACCTGACGAACCGCAACTGCTCCAGCACGGTGGCCGAAGCTATCGACGCCGCGCTGGAAGGCACGGAATACCGGACCGGCGACTGGCGAGACGTGGTTCGCCTGATCATGCTGCCTGAACTGTGGATCGCGGCGCAGCTGCGCCATCGCGCTCAAACCATGGCGTGGACACCCGGTCTTGTGCTCGACTATGCACGCGCATTGCGGGTTGTGTCGCAACCGCCCGCAATTGGATGGATTGCACTCGCAGCGCTCGCATGGCGTCAGTCACGCCGCGCTCGACGCACCCACGAGTCGGAAAGCATCTGAGCCGGTGATGGAGAAGTTCACACACGTACGCATCGTCATGGGCATGATCGTCAGTCTCGGGCTGACGCACATGCTTAAAGGTCTCTCCTCGACGATCCAGCATCCGAAAAAGGTACAGATCTACCCCATTCATATGGCATGGGTAGCGTCGATGGTGCTGTACGTGCTGCATTTCTGGTGGTGGGAATTCTCGCTGCGAGAGATCCCGCGATGGACCTTCGGCATCTATCTTTATTTGCTTTTTTACGCGTTCGTCATCTACCTCATGTGTTCGATGCTGTTCCCAGATTCAATGAAGGAATACGACGGATATCAGCACTATTTCATGTCCCGCCGAGTCTGGTTTTTCGGGCTGCTGCTGGCCAACAGCGTGATTGATATCGGCGACTCGGTGATGAAAGGTGAAGTCCACTTGCTGCACCTAGGTGACATCTACTGGCTCAACACGGCCGTGGTCGCAATCGGCTGCGTCATCGCGATGCGCACGCGTAACCAGGTCTTTCACGCCAGTTTTGTTGCGGTGAACTTGGCCGCGCAAATTTACCTGATTGGCCAGTCTTACTGGAGCGACGCATGATCGGGCAATGGCTGCAATGGCCGCAAGGCGCTGATGCGGCAAGCAACTGGGCGACTGAATACGCAAAAACTGCGTCGGTGCAATGGCGCGGAAGCGTCGCTCGGATCAGCAATGTTCGCAACTTCACTTATCGCACCCGGGACGATTTCACACCTGCCTGGTACGACGCCGACTACGATCTTAATGCACTTACATCACTTGATCTTGTCGTGTCTCACTGGGCCGGGGAATCGGTCGCGCACGTGTTCGTGAGCTTCGGTTTTGCAGATGGGCGCTATTTGGCTGTGTCGATTGAAACACGTCGCCGCCAGGATCAGCAATATTCGGCATTCAATGGTTTTTTGCGTAACTACGGCTTAATTTACGTAGTGGCGGACGAGCGCGATTTGCTCGGCGTACGCTCCGACGTGAGGCGCGAGCGCGTGCGCTTGTATCCCGTACAGCTTCCGGCCGACGCATTGCGCGACCTATTTGTTAGCTACTTGGGTCGAATCGAAGGTCTCAACAAACAGCCTGAGTACTACAACACATTGTTTAATAACTGTACGACTAATATCCTTCGACACGCGCGTTCCGTTGCGCCACGATTGCGCTACAACTGGCGAATTTTGTTAAGCGGGCATGCCGACGAATACACCTACCGAATGGGATTTCTCGATCGCGGCATCTCTTTCGAGGCTTTGAAAGCACGCTGCCTAGTTCGTCGGTCCGCTGACGCGTGCATTACTGAAGGCTACTCCGAAGCAATTCGCCGATCCTAAACATTGTGTGCGTTTTTCCGCGATGGCCTCCCATGGCCTATCGCAAAGCTTTTACGCAACCCGATACACGGCTAAGTTGTTGTCCGAGTAGTGCGAAATAATCAACTTCATCGATTTGTTGGCAGCCCTCCAATCCGAGTGGTGCAGCCCCCTTGTTCCTCTTTGTTAGTCAGATCGGATGCCGGCTCTTTGATAACGAAACAGACCTGCTGGCAAATCCTTAGTCGCGTGATGATGAAAAGAGTTGATCGACCGTTAGTTGATTTTCCCTCGTCAACGGGTGAAAGCGGGAAACTCGATTGACCGTCATCGACCCAACCCGGTCAGACAACTTCCTCCAAACCAGCCACTTAGCGGAATCGATGTCCAGCCAACCGGAGCGCCAGGAAACGGCCGCTGGTGAACTCACCCGATCGGCCATCTACAGTCATTCGCTGGACGTTTTTCGCAGACATTCCAGCGGCCGATCCACTCAAAGAGCCGTCTTTCGAGAGTCGCCGATCGTGTCATCTCTTCGGCCATCGCGGTCGTTCCGCGACCGACTCTCGTCGGTCTGCTACACGTCGCTAACCGGCCGTGTGCCCGAACGTTTCCATAAGGGAGACGCGCATCCTGCGCGAACGCGTACTTACGTTTAGGAAGATATGCCTTTCCGTAAGGCAGAGGTGAGCGCGTAAAGACCTCAAGACCGACCGGCGTGATGCCATCAAACTAGCGCATACGCCGCGCGCGAATTACCGATCGGCCGTATAAGTGACAGGCGTCGATGACGAGGCACTCCGCGATCTGGCGCGCGTATGGTTGACCGCCAAGACGACCTAAAAGCAGGCTCGGCAACGCCTTAAGTCGTTCCTGCTCTCTGTGTACGTTATAGCGGCCGCGCCGACCGGGGACCTGCTCAGCGACACTGGGTAGGCGAGTATCGCTTTGCCACCGGATGGCAGACAGGTAGCGTTTGCAAAATAGTGACGCATGATCGACGGCCGAATGACGCGATGCGCGCGACTTGAACTGGCATTCCGTGATGTGGTGATTCCCTGGCGATTCTATCCTTCAATCCGCGGCCTGCGGGCAATGTGTAGAGTGCAGTCGAACCGGAGCCGCTAGCGCCTTTCTGGCAGGAGTAGACGACTCGAACGGGGGCAGGCAGCATTTCGTCGTCGAACGCGGCGAGCGAGATGGCTTCGGCGCACGTGGATATTACGAGACACCCGGCCAGTGCGAGCGGAAGCAGTCGCCGCATCTTGGCCCCCCGCTCACTTCGATACATTGATGGCCGCGGCGTCTGGCTTTTCGCATATCAGCGGCGTCGATGGCAAATGCGGCCCGGTCGGAGCGTGCACGGAGATTAGATGCCACAGGAGCCGGCCCATCGGAAGCCGGTAAATATCGCTGTGGGCGCCACCGCTAGAACCGGGTGAGTTGAACTCCGTAATGCCGACCGATGTGTCGATATACATCACTTTTCTGCCGACCACTGCCACTTCGTCGTTTGCGGATGTCACACAATCGGGTTTCCCAGCGGGACACACGCTTAACGGTTGGTTGGACCGACTCGGTTGATTGAAACCGTTCGAATCATTGGATCCGCTGTTATCGTGCGCTGCCCAGCAAGAGAATACATCTGCGTACTCGGGGTTCGACGCATCACATGCCTTGCGATACGAATGAATGGATCCCGCTGCCGGATACCACGACGGCCACGCCGTGGCCTGATCCTTGTCCGAGGCAGTGAGCACGATGCGCGTACCCATCAGCATCGAAAAGTCCCGGTACGGCGCGCCTTCTTCGCTCCTAGGAGTAACGAATCGATTGATACTCACTGCTCCCTGGAGTCCCACTGCAAGATCGACGACCGAAGTCGGCGGCTTCTCACTCGCCGCCCCGGTCTCCAGCACCGGCGAACTGAACAGCGCCCGCGTTGAGGCCCGCGCACCGAAGCTATGCCCGATCAACACCGTCCGTAGAGATATCTTGCCATCCGCACTGGCTGTACTTTTTAAAACGCAAGGCAACGTCCGATTCAGCAGTACATTGAGCCAGGATAAGCCAAGCTCGTCAGCATCATCCGCCTTGTTTGGATAACTGAAGAAGTTGACCACGCCGTTGGTCCAGAACGATGGCCACGTCACGCCAATGATCAGCGGGCGAAAAGGTGCGGTCACAGGGCTGACGGAGATGTTTTTCTTCTTGGCGTCGCTTTCGGGATCACCGTCCTCATAAGCTGCATCGATGATGTTTCCAGTGATGTCGTTGAAGTTTCTGATCGCCTCATCTTGCGAGGTATTCCAGCCCATCACAATTACTACAATATGAGTGTAGCCGTGGAGATTGACGTCCTGGGTGAGCTGTGTCTCCAGCGGTCGCAGCGCATCAAGGCCATCGCCGTAGAGCAAGTTGATCGAGCGTGCCGGAACACTGGCTGGCATCGATCCCGCGCCAGCATCCTTGTCGACGCAGTCGCGCCAATTGTACTGCCGAAGGAAATCAACATCGCTCTGGCCATCCTTCGCCACGCCTCTGGCCTTGTATGCGTTGTAAATAAAGCATTGGTAGACCATCTGACTGGCCCGGTCCGCCCCTGGTGCGTCGATCCCGTACCGAACGATATGCGAGATGAACAACGCCTTCCGGTCCCGCGTCTGGAATTCGTGGATCTGATGCTGCGTGCCGTCACTGAATCCCGGCGGCGGCTCTTTTTCGAGATACGCTGCATCGGAATGAACGAAGCCCGCTTTCCCTGTCAACCCTTGCTTCGGGCCACCGATGGTGTCCTGCGGGCTCTTTTCGATGGCAAGCAGGTAGCCCGGGTAGTGCAGCGCCTCACCTTTTGGGAAGTAGAGGACCGAATGAAACTGACGCTCGATCGGACCGTCGATTTCGAGGTTTTTCTCGGCCTGCTGCATGGATGTCAGGGTGTGACACGCGCCGAGCATCATCGATGCCCCGATTCCTGCGAACGAGATGGCATGGCGCAAAGCCTTCGCGCCCGCGCGCCTTTCGCCGAGGCAGTCGTTCATTTCTGGCTCCGCAGTGTCAAAGGGGATGGATGTCATGCCGTGCGGGCCAACAAATTCTCGCGCAGGAAAACGGTGACCCGCTCCAGCGCGACGCGCGTCGGATTAGTCGCTACGTCCTCTGCCGCATCGTATTCATAGGTGAGCAACGCATGCGGGTGCGGCTTCGGTCCGGGATTGTCGTATTCGTAGAGCGTGGCGTTGTTGCCGAAAGCCTCTGCGATCCGGACCACGCGCGCATGCGGACTGACGCGGTCATTCTTGAAACGCTGCACAATCAGTGGGACGTTGTCGGCCGCGCACCGACGCGTGGCGGCCTCTAGGTCGGCGTCCGATACGTTCATGTCGCGCATCCATTCGCCCTCGCCCGAACCGGTGAGGATATAGGCGGGCGAAGTCGGGATCGCGGGTTGCGAGATGACGGCCGCTCGCACGCCTGGCTCGATCACCATCGGGATGACGAACGCGCCGGTCAGACACATGCCGATGACGCCGACGCGCCCGTCTGCATTATCGGCGCTGACCGAACGGGCCAGTCCACGCAGCCAGTCGCACACGGGCGCGGACCGGTTCGACTTCAAGTAGGCGAACTCCTTGCTGATGCAAAGCCTGGCGTAGTTCAGCGTGGAGTCGGACCACATGGGTGCACCGAACAAATGCGGCGCATGCACACGAAAACCCGCGGCGGTCAGTCGATCCAAAAAATGCACCGTGTGTTCGTCGAAGCCGGGCAACTCATGCATGACGATGACCGACGGCCCTGTGCCTTTGACATATACCAAATGCCGATAAGAATCGTCATCGAACGTGTAGGCGTCGAAGCCGAGCTTCCGCATGGTCTGGTCGGGACTCATGGCGAGAGCGCCCGCCTGTGATTCTCGCGCGAGGGAACCGGTGAGGAGCGCAGCGCCTGCGGCGAACTTGAGCAGGCACCTTCGTTTACGGTTGCGATGCATGACAGGCCCATTTGTATTCTTATATCCGACGCGTATCCCGCTCCGGTGACGGTCCGGATCCACACATGCGCTGCTCTTCTTTCAAGACAAGCATAGGATACCTACGCTTCTATTATTCGCTGGTGTTTGTACTAATTGAAGATGAGGCGTGAGCCACGTAGCGGTGATGGCCGGCATATCTGCGTCGGATTTGGAAAGGAAGTTGGCCGAACTGGCCTCCATTCGATGCTTGGTTTAGCGTTTGCGTGTGCTTCAATTGATCGAACACTTATGCATCACGGGGACGAAAATGAAGACAACGACCTCCGGCTTTTCTGCTTGCGCAGCAACGGTCCTTTTGGTCGCGGTCGCGCTCGCGCTGAGTCTTCAAGGTTGCGTGTCCCGCAATCCGTCCGCAGATATGAGACATACATGCGAAGGGAAATCGGGTCATGTGGAAGGCACGAGTCAGCTTTTTGACCCGGCGACCGCCGTACGCCCGTCGCCGAAGCCGATCGTCAAAGTCATCGAGTTCACCGACAACGGCGAGTTGACCGATCGCTGCCAATTGTCCGATGTCTACGGCGAAGTGAAGGGTCTTAACGAGGACCCGTCCATCGCGTCTCATCCGAAGATGATCGTGTTCTATGTACACGGATGGAAACACGACGCCGCGCTGGGTGATCCCGACCGCCTCAAATTCAAAGAGCTGATCGAGTATCTATCTGCGGTCGAGACAAACCGTCACAGCAATCGGGATGTCGTAGGCATCTATGTCGCCTGGCCAGGCCGATCCGTCGCGGTGCCCGGGCTCGACAATCTGACGTTTTGGGCCCGCAAGGGCGCCGCGGACCGCGTGAGCGAGTCGGGCAACTTCTCCAAGATCATCGGTGCGGTCAACAGCATCCGCTGTCAACGCAAGAACCCGAATGACGTCATCGTTGCGATCGGCCACAGCTTCGGTGCACGGATCCTGTTTTCCTCGATTTCACCGATGATCCTTTACGACCTGCAAATGAAACACCCGGGCAAACTCTTCGCACCCTACCGGCTGCTCGGTCCTCCTGTCGACCTGACCATTCTCCTGAACCCCGCTTTCGAGGCGTCCCGCTACACCGCATTGGATTCGAGTCGTAGATATCAGGAATCGTTCAGTCCGAACCAGCCACCGTCTCTATTGTCGATCTCGACCTCCAACGACGACGCCACTCGACTCGCTTTTCCGGTCGGCCAGTTCATCGGGACCCGCTGGGATGAACGCGAACGTACGACGCTCGGTAACTACAATGTCTATCAGACGCACACAATGAAGCACGATAGCCCGACGTCACCCGACACAGCAAAAGGAACATTTTGGTACGACCACTATTGCTGGGGAAACATCTGTCTCGCACGCAAAGATGACGACGTGCAACGGGGCAACCCGTTCCTCGTCGCCGGCACGGACGCATCGATCCTTGATGGCCACAACGGCATCTGGAGTGAACAGTTCAAGGAATGGATGGCGCATTTCATTGAATCGACCGAAGAGGCTGAGCGTCAATCGGGAGTCAATCGGGGCACTTGCTTCTGATCCTCGCTGCACACGTGAGGGCGAGCTTACAGAAATTGCCTGGCTTTATACAAACGCAACGAGCCGCGCGTTGGACGAATCCCACTGAGTCTGGTACCCCGCCTAATGCGTCAGACAGCGCATGGTGGCGAGCGATCAGTTTTTCAGCTTTCTGATCCATAGTAGAGCGTGCCAAACGCGCCACCGGTTGAAGCCAAGCGTCGCTGTAAACGCATAAAGAGAATTTGCACCTCTGCAAAATACAACGAAATCGCCAGCCAACACCTTCCGATGCACGTTCTGATAGATGGGTCAATTCGTCAGGGCTTTGAAGTGTTATTTTATTGTCTTGTTGTCGAAGCGCAAGTGGAGGCAGAAAACAATGTTCACGCACGCTGCCATCATTGCGGGGGCGCTACGCTATGTGACCGAATGGCTCTGAAGAGCAGTCTCCGCGCTTGCGTAGCTCGTGCGCTGGACGGGTCGGAAGTGTAACTCCGTCGAAATACAAAAACCGCCATCCGGCCGCGTCGTACTACGAGCCCCAGCGGCCTGCCCGATTGCTGCGGTACGTCCCGATACGCCTCAGCGCGGCTTTGCCTGATTAACTGTCATTTGGTGCGTTCATAGAATGGCCTTTGTTCTGCGATAGCGGACGCCGGAACCGGCTTGGCTCGAAGGGCTGGTCAGGGTCGGGGTGAGCCAATCCCAGCTACGAACTCATCGCCGTAAAGCGGCCACTGGTATTTGGCTGCCCGATAACGGCCGGTCGTCAACGCGGACTCTCGACCCACTTGAGCCGTTCAACCCGGCACCTCCTTGACGGCCGCTCGCGTGGGTACGACGGCCACTCGCGCAGCGTTGTAATTCACGCCGGTGCGGGACGCTATAGGTGTGGATGCCTGGGTAACTGCTAGTGCGAGTACCTGGTGATGAATATCAGCCCCGCTGAGTTTCAGGTTCCACCTCGATTATTTGCAGCCGACGATAGAACCGTTTGTGACATCGCAGAGAAAGGAACGGCTGGCAGGCGCGCCGAGGTCAGTAAATCCGCTTACCAGGGAGGCTGCGCAAGTACTGTCCGAGTCAGCGATGCCTGTGTGATAGCTAATAACTCCAACCAATTGCAAAGGGTTGTCCTCAGGGGGGGCAGGGCATCCCCGCTGTAGTCCTGCGAAGGCTGGACCGCCCGAATCCCCAAGACAGAACGTTCGCACCACTGCTTTTTTTATCAGTAGTCGACCGTCCTGCGAGACGACGTCTGCCTCAGGCCATGTTAGATTAACTCGCGGACTTGCTCGCTCCGATTCGTCATGGATACCGTAGCCGAGAAGTGTCACGGCCCCCGAATACGACGCGGATGGGATAGATGCGGGCTTGACCGTATCCTTCGATAGAAGATCGTCTAATTTCGTGGCCCGCTCAAACTTTACGAGAGCAAGGTCATTCAGCGGACCCATAGCGGGCAACCCAGTCTCATCAGGTCGATAATCAGGATGCGTCAGTACGGCAACGATTTTCCTTGAGCTTGCACCCGGATACGCTACAAACCTGACCGACACGTCCGGCCCATTCACGAAATAATCCAGATTAAGAGAGTGGTAGCCATTAATGTCAGATCCCACCCCTCCAGGCATGGCGATCGCCGACGCCGTGCTAAGCGCCGGGCCACCCGTTCCCGGCCCCAAAAAGCAGTGCGCTGCAGTCAACACCCATTCACTGGACACTAAGGTCCCAGTACAGACGGCACCCGAAGCGTAATTGATCTCAACGACCCCCCCGAATTTCTTGGGATCGAAAGACGGGCAGGTTGGCGCACCGGGATGGGGGCATGGCGCCGCGCGCTCCTCTGACGCACTGACGGAACACTGAGCCGTGGCGAGTGCGGACGAGGCAGTGTAAGAGCGCAGAATTTGTGGGGTGGTTCGCTCCGATATAGTTAGCCCTGGAGGAATACTTGAGTCCTGCGGTGGCGCAGTAGCCGGCGCGTCGTCAGCGGCACCCAAGACAGGTGTGTAGCCCCGCACTATATATTGAAACTGTCGAAGCCTTTCTACTGAGATGACGTCGGAGTCCGGCAGCGCCAACTGGAGTTTGGGCGAATCAGGAAAGGGCGCTAGGGCCCGCGCTTGCTCTCGAAGCGCTTTCAGAGAGTCTGCGAGCGATGCCGGTGGATGCAGCACATAGTTGAGAACGCTATCAGGAAGAGCGCCGACCGATGCTTGATCCGCGCGCATTCGATTGAGGATACTTCTCCGGGCATCTGCCGACGGCAGATTCCGGATGTCGTAGACGATCGACGCAGTTAAGTTTGCCTGGAATTGAAGGCCTTTGAGAAAACTTAACTCGTCAGGATCTCCGCGCTCATCGAGAGCCTTGCTGACGCTCTGTGCATTTGACATTGCGCAAACCAATACCGCGAACAGGGCGGTCCACTGTTTCATTTTGCAGCCGCAGCAGTACTGCCGGAAAGACCCTTCAAAGCGGTAGTCAGCATGTCATTGAACGATTTGTCCGCTGCCGCCTTTTGGATCGCTGCATCAAAGGCGGATGGATCTTCGCTTTCGCTTACAACTGCGTAGGCATTCAGCGTTGAGGGCAGGTCAACCCCGCCGATTTTCGTCGGTACGCTTCGGATCTGGTCAACAAACGGGTCTCTTGCCTGCCCCCCACCGCCCAGTAGCGAGGTTCCTTCACGCAGTCGGCCGAGCGAGAAGGGTACAACGATGTCCGCCTTCTGCACTTGGTCACTCGACGGTGTTTGAGAATTGATAGGTTTCTGTGCAAAACCCACGATAATCCCTACGGTTTTTTCGCCATTGCCGGGATTTTTCGCAGCAGTCCGATTGTATTGGTAGAAAACCGGCTCAAACGTGCGAGTGTCATTTGATACTTGGACTACTGCGATCTCTACATACAATGACGGTAGCTCTGCTGCTCCAATTCCTGCAAGGATTGGCGTAGTAAGCCTGCCCTGTGGACTCGGCACGCCGACGCCGAATTTGCCTCTGGCTATTATCAGGCAGCCGACTGGCTGAGATATCGGCGGCGTTCCGTATGCCACCCAAGTGGTCGAGAGGTCTTGCTCAGCTTTCTCGAGCTTTGCTGTAACTGACTGTTGAACTACTGTAACAAGGAACGGGATGGCAGCCGCGGCTAACGCTGGGAGCACAGCAGCTGTTGTTCCTGCAGCACTGCCCACGCCACTTACGGGGCAAACGGCTGCTGGAATAATTCGCGCGGTTTCTCTCTTCGCTAACTCTGTGATTTGTGCGGGCGGCTTTGGAGGAAAGATGTCAGTCCAAAGCGTACATCCCGATAATAAAATAACGGAAAACGACACCATTAGTTTCATTTTATCTCCGCACATTTAAAAGCTAACACGCAAATCTCGCGAGGATGTAGCCCCTTCATATCCGATGCCGCCCATCGAGTATTGTCGAGTCGTCGTCATATCTCCAAGGCCGATCAGCTTTTATGTTCGGTATCACACAGTAAACGGTCACTTCATAATTAGTTGTGCTGCTAAATCAGAACGTCCGTCAGCGGGACCAGTGGATTCGGCGAACGCGCTCGCTGCCGCTTCGGTGAAACGGACTCGCGACGACGCACTATCTCGAACCGTGAGCATCGGAAACCCCTCGCAATCCACCGACAAATGTGAACTGTCCGCTAGAAGCACGCATTTTTCCGTGAAATCAAAAGGCGAGATATGCGGAATCAAATTGCTTTTTACCAATGAGCGCGGTGTTCGCAAACGCCCTCAATTGCAACTGAGCGGCGTATTCGGCAATTCCGGCAGCAAGGTCTTGGTAACTCCGGGACACCGAAAATTACCGTCTTGCATTGGTTAACATACATATAAATCGCTGATCAGCTCGGCTTTCACGTATTACAAGAAGGCTCGACCACGACAATACCTTCTCCTAGCCGATTATCCCGTACGAATGACGCATTGTTGCTATTCGCAGCGCATATTATTATTTTCACGAGTCAATCGATAACGACCGGTCATGATCGACCTTTCGTGAGCAGCACGCAAATCGGAACTCAACCTCGATTGCTCGCACGACGCTGCGTGTTTCCACGCGAGTCAATCCCGCTGCTTTGCTCACTCTTATAAGGGAGAACATCATGTGCAATCGCGCCCGGCACGACCGAGTTCGTTCGATCTACTGCATTCTGCCTCCGCATATGCTGAAAGAAATCGCCAAAAATGGCACGCCTCGGCAGCGCGCGCTCGCCATTGACACATTGGCGGCTGACCACACCTTCCGGCAGATACGCTCCGTCCAGGCGGCGATGCTCGCGCCGAGCCGCCGTGCCTCGGTGCCGACTGTTGCGCCTACCCCTTCTGCACACCGAAGTATTTACACGGCCAACCACACAGAGACGCTGCCCGGCACTTTAGTACGATCAGAGGGCGCGCCGAAGTCTAACGATGAAAGCGTGGACGAGGCCTACGAGGGGCTTGGCGCGACGTTCGACTTTTACTTGGAGATATTCCACCGCAATTCAATCGACGATGCCGGCACGCCCCTGATCGGGACGGTACATTTTGGCAAGGAGTATGACAACGCCTTTTGGAACTCGCAACAAATGGTGTTTGGCGATGGCGACGGCACGCTGTTCAACCGCTTCACCATCGCGATCGACGTGATCGGACACGAGCTCACGCATGGTGTCACAGAGCACGCAGCAGGTCTCGCCTACTCAGGGCAACCAGGCGCGCTCAATGAATCCGTGTCAGACGTATTCGGTTCGCTGATCAAGCAATACGCCCTAAAACAGACGGCGGATAAGGCGGATTGGCTCATCGGGGCGGGACTGCTTGCGAGCGGCGTAAAGGGCGTCGCTCTGCGCTCGATGAAAGAGCCCGGAACCGCCTACGACGATCAGGTGCTCGGCAAGGACCCTCAGCCGGCAGACATGACTCACTATGTCCACACGATGCAAGACAATCAGGGAGTTCACATCAATTCTGGCATACCAAATCGGGCGTTTTGTCTGGCAGCGCTCAACATTGGCGGCTATGCGTGGCAGAAAGCGGGGCGCATCTGGTACGAAACCCTGAACGACTCGCACATCAAGCCCAATAGCAACTTCAAGACCTTTGCGAAACTCACGGTCTCCAACGCCAATCGCCTGTACGGTTCGAGCAGCGCCGAAGCGAACGCGGTCGACAATGCTTGGGAGACGGTTGGTGTATTGTGAGTCTGGTGACGGGCGTATGGCCCGTCTGCTTGCCGGGTTCATATGCGCCTATCTTTTGACGTCTGGCCGTGCTTCTGACTCCCTGCAGGAGGAGCCGCCAATGCGCGCGGAACTGAGAATCGACGGAGGCGTCGGCTTTTTCCCCGGACTGGCCCGCCCTATCACGCTGGACGGAAGTGATTTGTCGCCCGACGAGCGCGACGAGTTCTCGCGCCTCGTGTCCGCCATTCGCGCGCTGCCGGGCGCCGCGCCCGGGGCGACGGTGAAAGCCGTGCCGGATGGACGGACGTACCGCATCACCATCTCGTCCGGAGACGGAAACATCGAACTGCGATGCGCCGATGCTGCGCTTCCACCAGCGTTTTCGGCGCTTATGGTGTTCATCAAACAGCACGGGCATCGCTGAACAGGCGGCGTGTGGGCCGAGTCACCTGTTTCACCAAATACCACTTGTCTAAGCGTTTGATGGAGGTTCGTCGCATGTTTCGCCCACGCCCACACACTCAGATTTTCCGCGGCTGGACCGACGAGACTCGCTTCAAGCTTGCATCGCCGCGTAATCGCTGCGCCTCGGCCAATGGGACGGCGATACATGTCACAGGCTCCCTCCAATTAGCGAACTGAATGGCCGCTTTCAGAGGGCCGATATATCGGAGCCGACAGATGAATCTCGGCTGGGGCTGCTGACGTGAGGAACATCATCGTCGGGGAAGGTCCATTAGCTAGGGCGGAGCCGACGTTCGAATGTCAGTCTGATAGCGCGGGAATGGCCGTGGATGGCCGGCTCCGGCCTCCCAGCGATCGGCGGCGCACGACCCTTTGCGGTTTTTCAACACCTGCCGTATCAATGACCGGTTCCAGCTCAAGCGGCCACTCATTCGCTTTTGCTAGCGGGCAAATGATCGGCCATTTGAGGTCATTCGGGCCCGTTATATTCTGCACTGCACGGGTGCCTCTCCAGCGCGTTACATCCAAATTGCCTGATACAAAACGTCTCGGATCTGCTGGATTCGAACGTCGCCGATATAGTCGATCTTATCCAGTTCATCGTCAGACTTTGTCACTAGCTCGCCGACAGTCTGGATACCGGCACCCCGAAGTCGTTCGACAACGTTCGGACCCAGACCATATGGGTATGCCGGTGATTTCCCGAGAACATCTACTTCGCGCTCCAGAATGGCCAAGCCATGCTCCTCCGCGAGAGTCGGTAACTTGATTTCGCTAAAAGTTTGGCCCAATACGTGAATCTCCGCCGCCTCTTGCGTGCTAGCAAGCCATTCGTCAATCATTTCGCTTGTCAGCCGTGTGGATGTGCCGTCAAGCAAGCTACATAGGTTTATTGCAAACACCGGCCCCCGACCGCCGGATTTCATAGCTCGGGAAGCCTCGCGCCGCGCCACGAATCCGAGATACTCCAATATCTCGAAGATTTTGATGTACTGAGATACCAACTGCCTATGGATGAGCACACGGTCCTGCGCGATGCTTTTCGCCCCGACCTTGACCGGCTTCGAAGAGTGCTCAACGATCGCTTCCATCAGATCTCGAGCAGGCTCGATCAACGGCTCATAAACGCCCAGCTTCGGAGCTACTTCGTCCATCAGCGGCCAGTAGTAATCCTGCGCCATCTCAAGGAAGCACTTATTGACCTCAGGAATGCCGATCCTTTCCTGATCGTCAAAACGATTGCATGCCAAGATAAATCCGCGAAGGTTCCCCACTACGGCACGGCCAAGCAGATTCGCAAATTGCCGCGGCGATAGCCGATCCGAAAACGTGGAGCGTTCGGCCAGTCTTGGATAGCGAGCTTGGACTACCTCCGGAAAGAAGTCGGGGTATGCCATAACATCGGAACGGCTAATGTCTACAACCGTTGAATCATTGAAGACATCGAACCGCACGCCAAATTTTGTAACGCCCGGGTATATAGATGCCTTGCACGATGTTAAATTGCTCGAAAGCGTTCGGAACAGATCGAAAAACACTTCGAGCGGCTTTTCCCGTCCAATGTGTGCCGCATCGTCAAAAAGCAGCACGATTCGTCGGCTCAACGCTTGTGCAAGCTGGGTCAAGCCCAGTTGCAAACGCATCTGTTCCGACACGATGGGAAACTCATGGGGGTGACCGCACTTTGACAGTTCCTTCTGAATCTGCTCAGAGAGAAGCGCGCAGAAGTGATGGATATATTCCTCGCCGTCCGACTGAAGGAGCGGAAGATAGCGAAGGCTAACGTAGATGGGAAAGACGCTGTCGCCAGCGCGCATTCGTCTGTAGGCCTCCAGCAGCAGCGCGCTCTTTCCGCTACCTCGCCCCCCTCTAATCAACACCGGGCCATGCGCAGTCAACTTACGAATGATCACATTATCGTACCCGGAGAAGCTGTGATATTTTTCGAAGCTTTCGGGCGGACATTCCTCGGCAGCCAGGATCAATCCCGAGTCGTTATCTTGGTCGTTAGGAAAAGTCATGGAATCGCCTTTCTAAATTCGCAGTACATTGCCAGTGCTTTGTCTGGCGCAAGGGAGGCATGCGCGGTAGGGATAAAGTGAGAAATAAGCCCTAGCTGACTCACAAGAATGCAAGTTTCGCGGATCATATTCTTCACAGTTGCCTCGTCAAACATCAAGGCACTTGTGAAAAATTCCCAGTGAACGCCTTTGGAAAGTGCCGAATATAGCTGCAAGCTCTTACCCTTTGTCACATTGACGTAAGTTTCTGCGTCCAACGACAGCAAGTCTTGCACGTCTACATCTACACGCTGAGCGTTTACGAAATCGATCATTCCCTCTACAGCCGGTTTCCAAAAAACGTGGGCCACGTATCGCGAGAACAGCGCTCGGCTAATCTTTGGTACGTCGTAGTCAAGGCTCCACATTTCCTGCTGCGCTTTTTCGTCGGGTATGACGTCCCCAGACCAGGAAAAGGCTGACTTCGCCCGTTTGCCGGCCTCATATTCCGGTTGCGCCTGAAATTCTGCGAGGTAAAGCATTCGAAACGAATCAAGTCGCCCAACCAAGGCCGCGCACGCGTTTTCCAGTAACGCGCGAGCGCAGAATGGACCGAAACTTACCGCATCCTCCGACGTGCCCTCGTCAAAGAACTTCACGGACTTTTCGGCGAAGTGATTGATCGACCGGGCCAACTGGCCCAAAGCGGACTTTGCTAATCCCTCAGGCTGGTCCCCGCCGCAGAGGAGTGCGCCAAGTTTTCCCATTCTCTTGTTCCCTCTAGATTTGCTTGTTATATGCGGCCAACTCGCACCATCGGTTGCCGATTTGTACATGTTGACGATCAGTTCAACCTCGCACACCCGCTACTCCGTCGTCTGCCCGCATTGTAGCTTGCAGCGCGGCACGTCATTTTGTGTCTAGTTTGCAAGCGACGTACAACACCAAACCTATCCCCCGCAAGCGCCTGACCAAAATGGACATTGCATCGAACCAGCGCGCAAGAGCGCTGTGCTGGCACGAAGGATCGACGCCGCAATGTCCCGAATCAAACTGCATGAGACGTTCGGGCGTCGGTATAGAGCCGCTGGCGAACGACCGTAGATGGCCGGGTTGAGGCAGCGGCATCCTCACTTTGCTCGCCGGAAACCGGCCATTGAGCGAGGCCAAACGAGACTTCGGCGTGCCAAACTGGACGACGGCGTCGACCGACCGCTGATGGCCGGCAGTCGCCCAACCCGAGCGGAGGTTCAAGTTAGTTTTGAGTAGATCGCGTATTCCGCAAGCTACCGTCCGGAGCGCGCCGTTCCTGCCGTAACACCCCTTCCAGTTTGCATTCCAATGCGTTCACAAACTCGTATGCTGCTTGCGTTTCGAGCTCAGGCAGGTCGATCTCGTGCACGAAGGCTACGATCGTGCAATAGGCGGCGGCTTCGACCCCACGCTGGGCATCGTGGCGCGCGCGCTTGCGGCCGCGCATATCGTCGTGGTGGCGTCGCCCGCTTATTTGCGCTATAGCGCCCCGCCCGCGCATCCCGACGATCTCAGGAATCTGCGCGGCGTGGTGATGTGCGGCACGGCCACTGGCCGCATCCGGAAATGGACGATGCAGCGGCCAAATGGCGACGAAGCCACAGCTGCAGTCAACGAAGACATCGTGAAGAACGATCCCGCTTCCATGCGCGACGCCGCAAGGCCTGGGCTAGGCGTCGCGATGCTGGCACTTCCCGACGTATTGCCGGATCTTGCCGACGCCAAATTCGTGCGTCTGCTGGCCGAATGGCATGCTGATGCGGGCATGATTTCGCTTTACTACGCTTCCCGGCGGCTGCTACCGGGAAAGACGCGCGTGTTTATCGACTTCGTGATGGAGAATTTTCGGCAGCTGGGTTATGCGCAACGATTCGACGCGATGAAGGAGAAAGGCCGATAGCACGCACGCGCTACGAAGCTTGCTGCCGTACAAGGACACCCCGCGGAGCGGGAGACGGAAAGATGTCCTGCAGGAAGCCCCGTTTTAGAGCTGCGTTCGTTTCCCGAGTTGCAACGGCAGCCTAAATCTAAGAAAGGCGCCGGGCGATCAGGCAACGCACCTCGTCGGGACAGAGGCGGTGGCTCCTCCAACTCGCCATTGATTGGTTTCGGTCCAATCATGTCAACAACATCACGCGTCACTGAATCCCGTCCCCACAGCTTCGCCACGAATATGCCACCTCGATGGGCATTACACGCACCGCTTGGCCGCCTGCCTCACGGCGCGCGTTCGCGTTTCACCCGAAAAAGCTGCGACTTAACGGATGCGTCGCGGTGCCGCATCCCGTTCAGGTGGTTCTGTTAGCATCGTGTCAGCCCGCAAGGTAGTATGGATCACTGACTTAGAGAAAGGCTCTGTCACGACAGCCGCTTCGGCAAACAGCGAAGGCGCTGCCCAGTCCGCAATCGCCAACGCGGGGTGTCCAGGCACACGTCGCGACGGATACACAAATCCATCAGGTCGTTCGTTTAGCGGTAGCGATAGCATTGCAGCCCGAAGGTGGCAACCGAGCCACTGACAGGCTTCGTGATCGTAAGACGAAATAATGTCGTGAATTCCAAGGCGGCTGCTGTGCTCTTCACCGAGATTCCACAAAAGCAGTTGTCGCGAAAAGCGGACCCGGGCTATTTGCCCCCGGTCAGTTGCTTCGGGAGTGATGTGAAAGCCGTTGCCGGCACCTCTGTTGTTCCTCACGAGCTGGCTTTCCCATGCCGCTACACGTTCATCCAAAGCAATGTAGACCCACGTGAACGGGAGTAGGTCGTTCGCACCCACAAGCTCAAGCGGCGGACCGAAGCGATGAGGCTTATACGGCGATGCGGTCGCAACGTACTTTTCATTGTCAACCGCTCTGACGAAAACCCGGTCGAGCTCATAGGCGTAGGTCTGTTTGGACAAGGCCTGAACGATCCGGTCCGCTGTCGGAACCATGCCTTGCAGATGCCTCGGTAAATCTCTTCCTTCGTTGTTTTCCCCGGACACTTTTCAGCTCTTAGTCAGGGTCAGCAACCTCCAGTCTCACAAGCGTCATCACCTTGTCCATCCGCGCCTCTTGTGGCAGCGACAGCATTCTGGATTGTGCCGGCGCAAGCGCAGCACGATCCTCGAATGGCAATCCTGCGAGCACCTCCGCAGGGGACAACTCGTTCAGTGAATCCTGCTCGGACACGAAAAAGGTATTGACCTGTTTTCGCGATTTCCTGTTGAGGAGGTCAAGCACCCGCGGCATCGTTGAAGGGACGTCGCCGACGAACTGCCATGTCGGATAGCCGCGGCCATTCTGCATTCCTGTCGGAATCACGCTGTAAAACCGGGTGCCATCACCACGGTAAAGCGTGCTTTTCGACATGCCTGTGTGCTTAAGTACCTCTTCAGGACTCAATCTGGAAACCGGCAACGAATTTTTAACGGTCAATGGTGCATCAGGGCAATCGGATAGCAAGATCCTACGCAGGGAAGCTGCTAGCGCGCCGCGTGTCCTCTGCGATAACAGATCGTCCTGTTCCGCAGGGGACATTCTCTGCAATTCCGCCGATGCGCCTTGCAGCAGGACCTTTGCAACCCGATCAAGCAACTTCTCAGGGTTTCCCGAATAATGCCCTGTCGCGAGCGCGACCAAATCGGTACGCGCCGTGACCTTGTTCCGCTTAGTTGCCAATTCCATGTCAGCTCCTGTTAGGAGATCGACGGCGGCGCCACAATCGGCGCAGTCATTCGAGAGCGCGAGGCGACGCTTCGCGTACGAACGCGCCGGATCACCAGTTGCCCCAATTTCCTCACCCGGCCCCTGATCCGCCGCTCTGCCCGCTGGCGGCAGTAGAACGATTTCAGAACCGCTTTGGTCCTTCCATTCGAAAAAAATCGGAAGACGTTCGTCACCGCAAATGCAATGCGACTCGGATCGAATGAGACAACAGTTCCGTTGCGGCGAATTACTTTATAGTCTTCAAGGGTTAGAGACTCTTCGACGGCCCGCATGTCGACGGGGACAGTCCCCGCCGGTTCCCGCAATGCCTGCGAGATGCGTTCGAGTCTTTCTTGACGCAAAGCCACAGTTCGCTTCTGCTCGGCCTCAACGCGGGCAAGCAGCGCAACACGCTCAGGATCGCCCGACGGCAAGGCCTCAAGAGTCGCGCGGGTGCGCGAGAGCTGCACGAGCGTACGGTCAAGCTCCGAAGTGGCAAGCTGTTTAATCCGTCGGCGTTCGACCGCCGAGAGTTCGACCTCGTCTTCCCAATTAAGCATATTGGATTGCCCCTGAGGGGACTTGCCGGAATGATGGGAGTATAACAAATTTTCCCATTTTTCCCAAAAGTCTCATTTTTCCCGGCCAACGGAGATGGACTGGGGTTTTCGGCAGACGACCCGGGTTGTGCTGCCTTGCCGGCTCAGGCAGAGGTGCCTCCGGACGAACCTGCCGTCAATGGTCAAAGTCTAACTATGCGGCGATGGCGTTTTCGGCGCTGGTGAGAGGTTTAAATATGTTGTCGAGACGGGCGAAGCGCATAAAAGCGGACTAGTGATCCCGGAAGGTAGCGAAAGTTATCCAGTCGGCAAGAGGGCACCGCTGCGACGGCTTATCATAACGGGAGGATTTCAGAAGAGAGCTTTCTAAACTAGTCGAAGCTGACGCCGTTTGAACACTTGAGTAGAAATTGCTTCTGGAAATCGGCTTTCGCAGCGGGGCGACGTCTCGTATTCGGCGATAGACTTACACTTTCTTGTCCTCGCGCTTTGCGTCAGCCATAGCCTCCGGCTCCAACTCTTCTGCGGACCGATTCAGGTGAACAAACAGGCCCCAAGAGGCAAGAAGCAAAGCTGTCGAACCAATTAGCCAGGCCGCATACTGAAGCTGCGACGGATCTTGATGCAGCGCTTTGAAAGTTGCCACGAGCCCTTCGATCGCGAGCGCGACAACGACGACGACTAAGAATCGCGACATGAAACGTCGTACCCGTGTCGGCGCGCTCACGTCGGCGTCCCGTATAACTTCCTCCTCTACGATGGTCTCGGCAATTTGCAAGGCAACAACCGCCCCAGCCAGCACCCCCAAAGCTTCAATAATCGATAGTGCACTTGTCTCATCCCAATGACCCGCAAATGCAGTCGATCCGACACGAGCAGCGATCGCAATCAAGACCAGTGCTCCGCATGTAAAAAGAACAGCCATCAACCCGTGGACAATCGTAAAGAAACGCACAAGAAACTTCATTTTTTCCGCTCCGTTCAATGGCGATTGGCTGGTCCATGCCGCGTTTTTAACAGTTCGTCGAACGCAGTTGGGCAAAAAACGGCATCAAATTTTGTTCGATCACGTTTCGGTTATCAAACTACTAGCCAACGACGACAGCATTGGCAAGTCGCTCGTCTTGCTCAGCACATACAGATTCATGTCAGCAAAGACGTGCCATGTCTGCAACGAACTGAGCTCTGAGAGCATAACGCAGTACAAAGACATCATTCGTGGAACCGGCCTTTTGTGTATAGCGCTCTCTAGTACGCCGTTTCGATTGTCGGTACAGCAAGCCATCAGGCAGATGCATGGTGTCCTGTGCTAGCGAATCTAATGAGCCGTGTGGAGAAGCAGCGCGTACCGATCGGACGTGCGTGAAAGCCATAGAAACTGGGCATCGGGTTTGTGTCTGACATCACGCGTATTACGCGGCGAAATGCCCAAGCCAGTTAAGTTGAAATCGATGGTCAGTATTTTTGTTACCGCTCCTCAAGTTTCGCTGCGGTCTCTACCATGTTGCGTCCCTTTCGCTTGGCGCGCAGCAACGCGGCATCGGCGACCTGAACGAGGGCTGTTCGACTACATTGCGATGGCGCGCTGGCGACACCAATCGAGGCCGTGACATTTCGAAGTCGATGACCATCATATTCAACAACCAAGGCGGCGATGACCGCGCGAATTTTTTCGGCGCGATCAATGGCGCCTTGTGCATCACGTCCGATCATCAGGACGACAAACTCTTCCCCGCCGTATCGAAACACGGACTCGGAATCTACAGCAGAGCTTTTGAGTGCACCTCCAACGGCGCGTAAAACTGCATCTCCCGCTTCATGCCCGTGATCGTCGTTGAAACGTTTGAAGAAATCGATGTCGATCATAGCGCAGCTCAACGGCACGCCCGATCGCTCCGTTTCCTCCATTTGCGTCCCAAGCCATATGTCTAGTTGACGGCGGTTCTGCAGTTTCGTGAGCGGGTCAGCCATCGCGAGCTGCTGTAGTGTCTCTCTCAGCCGAAGGTTGTCCAGTGCCAACCCCACATTTTCAGCGAGCATACGCAGATACTCGTCCGATACGTGTTCTGTTTTTGCATCGTCCTCACTTTCCAGGTACAGCATGCCCAGTGCGCCATGTTGGCCCATGAGCGGAAGACAGTACGAATTCGGAATGTGACTATCGATGTTGAGATGGGCGCAGGGAATGTCAATGTGGGCCCCGACGGGCCGGTGGAGACTGCCGCGGCGAAGACCCCAGCATTCATCAGCAATAAATTCGCTTTCCGTGTGTACCGGTCCGTTCCATGAGCACGCCTCGGTGAGTATGTCACGCGCATCATCCAACAAATATAGCCGCCCCCCCATTTGGGGAACAAACTCAGGACCAAAGCGCTGGACAACCCGGACGAGATCTTGAACGTTACTGCAGCCGTGCATACGCTCAGTCATGCGCGAAAGCGAGTCTCGCATCGCGCGGTCGATTTCGCGCTCGTGCTCAAGCCGTTGCCGCACGATTCCGTTCTCACGGAAAACCCTCAGCGCCTGCGCCATGTCACCGATCTCGTCGATGCGATCATATGTGGGCGGTTCGACCGCGAAATCTTGTGCGGCCAGCCTGCTAACGACGTCGCTTAACTTCACCACGGGATGTAAGACCCGCCGACGGAACACAAAATAAAGGACGAAGGCGAACACAAGTCCAGTGAGTGCAAGCGTCAGTTCAGCAATGGTGCGCCACAGCTTGGACGCAACTACGGCCTGCTGCACCGCGGCGTCTGTGCGGTGATCGAGGCGATCTTGGAACCGCTCCACGTTTTTGCGTAATCCGTCGAGCTCGCGCTCAAAATCTAGTGAGAACAAAGATTCGATTGACGCGTTGCGCTGACCACTTGCGAACGCTGAAAATGCTAACCTTTCGGCATCGCGGAGACGGTCTGTTGAGCTGATGAGGTCGTGAAGCGCGCCTATTTCGTCTGCGCTCGCGCCGGCATCGCGAATTGAGCGGGTGCGCTCCTCCATGTCCGCAAGAGACGCGAGCTCCTGTCTGTAAGCCGTTAGATCGGCAGGTCGACCACTGATCACATACTGTCTCGCTAGGTCGGTCGCCCCAAGCACAGCAACGTCCAACCTAGATGTCGCCTGATCAAGCAAATAGCGCTGCGCCACCAGCTGACGCTCTTCTTTCTCCGTCGATGTGGCCATTAACATCGCAGCACCGGACGCAACTGTCAACGTAACGGTAATGGCATAGGCCCAGTTTGTAATCGTTGCGAGGCGCATTCAGTTTCCGCTATTTCTAAACCATCACGTGCTCTAATCAGGTGTGGTCCGATCACGCTGCCGAGGCCTCGTCCCATACCGGATTCCGGCGACGCAGTGTTTAACTGGCTCAACAATCAATGGAGGCGTCAATTTGCCATACACAACGCGCGAGGACGAGAGCTAACGCTGCCCTCATGCCCAGATCAGAGCACCCAAGATCCCAAGTAACGCAAGGGTAATTGCCGGGACGCCCAGGTAGATGATTACGTTACCCCTCGATCGCTGTCGAAGAAAATGGCCGCTTTGGACCATATCGCAGTGCCATTTCTTTTCTCGTGGTTTATCGGCTCGCAATCGTCTTATAGCAATGCGCCTTCTGTTTTGCTGGTCTCCTAAGCTTCAAGGGACCTGCGAGCGGCTTGCTGCCTTGAACATACTACCCGCTCACGCTCCCGTTCTGTCATTGGTGGGTCCCAGCATACTAGCCTTGAATTTATGACAGCATCAAGCCGACTTCGCAGTCGTGAGCGTTGGCCCAAGTTTCAGCGCAGGCGCTGGATTTGGCGGATCTCGGCGCAAGTCACTCACCTGCTCGATCCCGTTCTTCAATACCGATTCACAAAATGCCAAGCGCGAGCGATAGTATTCAGCTTGGACCTGCGCGTCGAGAATGCGCTGCTCAGCCTGATAAAGCGCCATGCGCAATTCGGGCATTGCTTTTTGGGCTTGCTGTTTCACCGTAGGCGCATAGCGGGCTGCCCAGTTTGCGATCCATCTCAGCATTGCCAATCCCCCGTTCGGTATTGCTACGCCGCCATCGCCTAAGCTTGGTTTAGCGCTCGAAACTAAAACATACCAAATCTTCAGATCGTTGCCGCAGAAAATCTGCCGCCGGTGTTGCGGAAACAGCAAACGAGCGGTACAGCAAGCTAGCCGTCAATAAATTTGCAACGGAGGTCGGTTTTTCGGACATCGAACCGGTAACAAAAAGAGTTTCTTCACCACAGAAAGCGGTGCAGCATCCATGAGGCGGATTTATGCTCCACGAATTAAAACTGACGCCGTCAGCAGCGCGAGTGGCCAAATAACGGTCTGCACAGCGTCACTAGGTGTGTCATACGCGGCTACCATCACCGAGGTACGGATTAACTGTGCTTAGATAAGCTCACGCGCAGTGCGTCGCGTTTTGCCACAGCACGCTCATCCGTAAGAACCAACTTTCTGCTGTCGTTTGGTGTCCAAGCGGTTTGCCAGACGGAAAATACAAAAGCTTCGTTTTCACCAAACTAACGAACCATGCCCTTTCTGCATTGTGGTAGTTCCCTTGCCTTGTTTGCTGCATACTGCAAACTCGCAAAGGAGGCCTTATGCGATTTGTTTACCGAGATTTCAATATTGAATGCTCCGTCGAACGACTCGGCATTTCGGATTTCGTGAGCCGTGCCACGATTTGGCACATGTCGTCAAACGGTGGAGACGGCGACGTACACGAAACAGGAGATTTAATATCGTCTCTGACTGAAATTAAAGCGTTAGGCCACGCCCGGAATTTCGCGGAAATATGGTGCGATAAGAAGATTCTTGAAAACGGTGCTTAACAGGCGTTAGTTGGCAGCAATGAACTCGACATCGCGAAGGGTAAGCGTAACAAAGCGGTGTAACGCAAGTAAGCGTGAGGGTGTTACCCGCGCTTACCCCTTGTGCGACTTCGGGCCGCTAGAAGGCCGTGGCCTGAATCCGGAAAGCACCTCGTCCGCTTCCGCCATGAGATCCCGGCTGAAAGCGAGCGTGAGTTGGCTGAACGCTGCACGTGTCGCGCCCAGCATCGTGGCCAACTGTAAATCGGACGCGGACTCGCCCCACAGGACGCGCTGGACCAGTGTCACGCCACCATTGCGGGCGATCAGGCGCAATGCATAGCCAAGTGATGCATTGTGCAGGATCTCAGAGCCATAAGTGTCGGCGAGCGCAGTAAGGATCGCGAGTTCCACCCGATCCGGTCTGCTGGGGATGCGCCGACGAGCCGCCCCGCGCTCGGCTTCACTCATGACCTCCTCATCGGTCAGCATCCGCATTAGACCGCTCGCCGAATCGAGCGCTCGCAAGCCCGATCTTTCCCCCGCCCGGAATGCGGAAATTGCATCGTCCAGCCGCAGGACGATGCGGGCGGTTGCGGGATCGAGTGGAGCTCCCATGTCAGGCGGGGTCGCAGGCGGCGGGGTCGCAGGCGGCTGGGTCATAAGAATTCAAGACCTGCAACGAGGGGTATTGGAAGAACCATTTTACCCCTCACCTATAAAACCCGCTAAGTGCGACACAAGAAGCAGTGCTAGCGAACACATCATGCAAGGGTGCTCTCCAATTCATCGTAGACCCAGTAGCTTGAGCGATGAAACCCAAACGCAGCTGACGATCGTGAGTCTATTATCTTTAGGACAGTGCGCATCGAATCCCGCTTCCCAGGTTGAAGAAGTTCAGTCCTGGTTTGCCCCTCGAACGCAGCGACCGCATCTTTCCCAACTTTGTCGATCCATGTATAGCCGGAACAAAACGTAAATCCACCCACCCGGGCGTCGTCCGAAGACCGCTGAGTAAGTCCGCGCTTTTGCCGATGCCGGCACAATCAGCAGGGGAGTTGTCGCTCGCTCATCATCTTGCGTTGGTTGCCTGCCGCGGCGCGCATGCGAATCGGCATCAAATCAACGAGTTGGTCCGTTCGGTCTATATGGCCTACTGCCTTCAACGCATGGGGTTTGGTGAGGTGCCGTTTGAGTGCTATGAACACGCAGAAGCGGCGTTCGAAAATGCACTTGCTATAGCTGAAAAAAGTGCCAAGTGGACAATTAGCGAGCAGGACGCGCCCGTCATCGAACGCGTGCTCGCGCTTCACGACCAGCAATTGAGTGAGGCGCCGATGCACCGGGTGGTGGCAGCCGAAAAACAACTGCGTCGATTTCTGGCCGGCGAAAGCGCCTCGCCGTTGGTCCGCCCGAGCGCGAAATAGCGGCTGGTTTCCCTTTCATTATACGTGTTGTGAATTCAGACATACCGAACACTAAACGTGTCGGCCGCCGTAGACGAGAGTTAAAGCTGTTACTCCTACAGGAGTGGAATTTGTCACTCGAAACCATTTTTTGTGGGCTGTTCTGGCTGACTTCTAAACCCTTCCATCAACGCATCGAACATATAACTTTGCTGTCCGGGAAGAAAGAGAAAGAGAAATCACAGAGATTGAGCGTTCAGCTGCACAGGGTGTGTTTCCGTCCATCCACAGATCTGTGGTGCTCTCGTCCGATCTCGGAAGTGCAAGAACGGCAACTATTGACGACGCTTGGTCGACGGAGAGCTTTACGGGCATCGTTGCGCTCTGCATTTGGAGCGAGCGGCCAAGAGGCCGCCCTCCGTGCACTAGACCAATTTACACTACGGGCGCTTCAATGGCTGCCTGGGTACTGCCGTTATCGTCGGCTACCGTCGCTGCCTTCGCAGCATTGCCTGAACCACTCAACTTCTTTGCAACTCTCTTTTTACCGACTGGCCCTGTTTTCTTCGCAGCAACCTTTTTGCTAGCACCGACGGATTGTCTCGGCGTTGCTTCCTTCGCCTCATTTTTCGTGGCAGCTGCCTTTTTCGCAGTGATTTTCTTCGCTGCAACGTTCCGCGTCGCCTTCTTTGCCGCATTCGCCTTCTTGGCTACAGCAGACGCTTTACGCGCCGCTTTGGTCGCGACTTCAGCAACGGGCGATGCACCCTCCTCTATCAGGAATTTGGTGCGATCTCTGACGTTCGCAAGCCATGCTGGCGCGCGTCCTTTGCCACTCCATGTTGCACCTGACTTGCGGTCGCGATACTTGGCGGGCTGTGGTCCCGTTCGGTAGCCTCGGGGTTTCGCTGTACCCGTTGCATTTGCATCCTCGGCTTCTGGAGACGCAGCGGTCGCTGCCACCGCATCACCTTGGATCAAAAACCGGGTCCGGTCTTTCGCTTTAGCGATCCAAGCCGGTGCGCTTCCCCGGCCGGTCCATGTGGCACCACTCTTTGGGTCCTGGAACTTGGGCGCGACTTTGGTGCCAAGGGCTTTGGATGCTTTGCGCTTTGACCCAATAGCCAAACCACTGTCCCCTGTTGCTTCCCGCCTTGCTTTCGTTTCTTCTCCAATATCTTCGGTGGTCAACCCATGCTCCAGCATCAGGCGACGGATTTGATTTATTGCTGACTGCGCTTTCTTTGCTATGAGTACATCGGCTTGCGCCTGCAACTTCTTTAGCTTTTCTTGAATGACTTCGAGTGTGGGCATAGTGGCCTCCAATAGTGAATGCTTGCACTATGCCATGACACTTGCTTTACGCAAACAAACTTGTCGATTCAAAGCATTACATCCGCGTACAGCACTACTTTCGATTGCAGACTTACCGCTTCATTTTCCAAACTTGGATACTCGAGCATGAAGTTGATATCAATTGTCGGTCGAAGAACAGCGGCGCCCTTTGTACAATTGGAGCCTCACCGAGACTTTGTTGGTCATTCCTTTGTAGACGCGAGCTGCGTTGCGCAAACTCAAGGCTTCTTCCTACATCTATCCTGGATCGAGGATGCGCACATTCGCCGTAGTCCTACGGATAAAGTAATCAAAAGGAGGCATGCCCTGGCGCTTTTGCCGCCGTGTGAGCAGACGTTTTTGAGAAGGGTCATTCAGTGAATCAGGTAAGTCGTAACAGAGACCGTCATTCACTCAAGCACTGCCTAATCGAGAGTAATATATCGCGCATCTGTTACGCGAGGAAATTCCTATGGCCGAATTGAGTTGGTTTAACCAGATCCATCGAGAGTGGCAAGCGCTTAAGGTTCACGATGCTGCGCTCGACATCGAACAGTTCTATCGACATGTTGTATCCGCGTACAAATCGGGCTTTGCCCCGCTCGAGTCAATTGCCACGACCGCCAACGCCCTGCTCCTATCTTCAATTTCCGGCGCACCGTATTTAGGCCGTAAGCTCCTCATGCAGATCGGCATCGACAAGCATCCCGCGTTGCGCGTCACTTTCGCTCTGTCGCTCTTCGCAGGCACGGGCGGCGACAGCGATCCGGAATTGGCCAATCGCATCCTCGTCGACGTTTTGAAAGATGAAAACGCGCAAGACAAGCTAAAGGGACTTTCAGCAGCGGCGCTGGGCGATAGTGCCCGGCTCGGGCGAGGCGAAGCACTTGATGTCGAGCTCGCGAAGGCAAGATACGAGACGGCATTCGGCTTTGGCCATCGCGAAGCTGCGCAGACACTTGCTCTCTACTGGGAGAATCGCTGGGGATGCACGGCGTCAGGAGACTCGGTTCCTAACCGCGCCATTGCCCAGAAGTGGTACAAGCGTTGCGGTGAAAATAATCAAAAGATGTTGCAAACAGCGAGCCCCGTCGCTTCATAGTTCGTGCGCGGAGGTAACCTTGCGGCTCCGCATCGTTCGTCGCGCAATGCTGGGTTTGAATGCCATACCGCAGGCCGACTATAACGTTGCCCGTCTTCGATTAGCCTTGGATGCGACGCATCAACCAATAACGGCGGCTGACCCGGCGCAAATCTGCATCAACCTATTTGTGCCGCCCCACACCGCATCTCAGACCATCTAAACGAACCTGTCGTCATGATCAATTGAGCAGTTGATCCTTGACGAAAGATCCAATCAGAGCAGCATCATTTGTTGCAAGAGCTCCAACGCCTTGTTTTCGTTCAGAAGCCCAGTGCGCGCCTTCGCAGCAATTGTCTTCAGCAATGCTTCAGCGATGGGTGGAATCCCACGCAAATGCGCAAGGTCGCTCGCCACTGAAAGCGAAAGCGCTTCATCGGCCAGGTCTTTCCCAGCGTCCGACGATTGTATGTTCTGGTTGGCACCATTAACCGCATCAACAGGTTTGTTAAATAAGTTTGCAGCGTTCACTACAGTGGCGACATTTTCCTTTGGGTTACTTGTAACGTCTCGATCTGGAACGCTGACAGTTTGCGGTTGAAGCACGGTGCTAGTTTCGTCCACAAGATGTTTCGCTACTGCCGCTTGCGGTTTATAACTTGTTGCTGTGGGCGTCGCAGTCTTGCGTTTTCTTGAGGTCGGTGCGAGGAGCTCGTTCACGTGGCCAGGCACATCGTCCGTCTGTCGTGGCGTGTCGAGCCACCCCGCCGGCAGCTCTAGTACATCGGTAAAGCGTTTCGCCTCGACATCGTCCAAACGCTTTTTCCCGTGCAACCGATGCGCCATGTTTGACTGGCTTAGGTTCAACATTCGACTTAGCAGCGCTTTCGATCCATTGCGGGCAGTCAAGATATGAAGGTTCGCCTGTCGAACTTCAGGAATAGAAGGTGTGCTCGCCAGTTCAAGCGACTGTTGCTGCGCTGCCTTCGCCGCCCTCGAAACGCCCTTCGACTGATCGGTCTTCGCGATTGCGCCGGCACCTTTCGGCGCAATCACATTGCCCTTCTTGCTGGCTGGCGCGGGTGCAGTGCTGGTCTTTCTTGGCATATCGACATCCTTGGCTGTTACAGCTTCGCTTAAAACGGGGTGCTTTTTATGATCGACCGACTTATGACTTGGCGACGGGTCCACTGGGTCATCAAATACGCCGTCAGTTGGCCTATTTTCCAGCGGAGAGCGCAGTCGTGCGATCACGTCTGGTGGTAACGTTGGGTTTGGGTGATCGAAGAAACCATCGGGAAGACCAAGCGTCGTTTCCATGTGAAACGCTGTCTCGGGCGTAAAACGCTCACCATTTACCAATTCTGCGATGCGGGCCAGATTCGAGTCGAGACCCAACGCTACATTTTCGGCACCAACAGCGTCGACGAGTACTTTGAACGCTCGAGTCTTGAATATAGATGCCGTCTGGGCGGGATCCTTTGACTGAACAGGTTTCCCGTAATGCTTCTTTTGCGTCTGCGATGCGCTGGTTGGCGGGTGCTGGCGCGCTGGACGTGGACCGCTGCCTCGCGAATCTTGGCGTCCAAATGTACGACTCATAAAATAAACTCCGAATGTTGCGCTCGCGATTGCGGCAAGAGCGAGAGTCCAGTAAGCAGTCAGACTGCTGCCAAGTAACCGAGAGATGGCTACAGCAATCAACCGAATCTAAAAATTTACCGAGCCTAAGCATCACAGCTCAACGATTAAAGACTCAAACTTATAAAAATCTGGGCGGGTTGGAAATGTAAGCGCCTACGACGCAAAGTCCTCTGCATCAAGGCGGACTTCGGTCGCGCCGCTGCGCAAAGCCAGGCGCTGCGTGACGGCCGTTATGCGATGGCGGCCTTCAGCAAATATACGCAGCACGCGGCCTTCGCTTGCATCAGGACCCAACCAGAAGTACTGCTCTAGCGCCGTCCTCGTAATCAGTGCCTTCACCTCGCGACCAGCGGTCACTACCGTGAACATAACGGCCTGGCCATTTTCCACGAGGGATGGTTCATGTGAGTGTTGCGCGCCGTTCATTTCTTCGTCACTTGTCAGATCTAACCCGAATCAACCGAATTATAGGTGCAAGTGTATCAAGCTCCGTGTAGCACTACACTGCCAATGAGCACACACGGAGTGTCCCGCAATGATGAACAGTCGAATACAGAGCGTTACTGATTGACACTGTCCTTGAACGCTTTTCCTGCAGTGAACTTTACCGTTGTAGCTGCGGCAATCTGGAGCGCTTCGCCGGTTTTCGGATTGCGCCCCGCACGAGCGGCACGTGCCCCCGTACCGAACGAACCAAAACCAACTAATTGAACCGTATCGCCAGACACCACCGCTTGCGTGATCGCTGTCAGCACCTCATCGATGATTTCGCCGGTCATGGCCTTGCTTGCTCCGGTTTGTGCTGCGACAGCATCGACGAGTTCTTGTTTGTTCATCAGTATTTTCTCAATAATTAAGTTTCGTTGGTCAAACTTTACCATCAAGAATTAGGTCGGCACTAGAAGAGACCTTTGAGCTTATCTATTTGCATATATTGCCATTCGCGTCGAATTCCAGCCACCCACTACAGCGCGCGAGCCGAAAAGATGGCATCCGAATACACACAGCTGGGCGAACTGCTCAAGGGATCTGCCTCGCGATCTGCGCAGACACGAGGTAAAACTTCGTTGCGACCGCTGAGTTGCAACTATATTGGACCGTGGATTGTTCTCCATGCATCTTGGGACAGCCTAGTTGCAGACACCAGGTCTGCAGCGTTACATCGGTTGCAGGGCGCAGCGCAAAATGCGAGCATCGTAAAACTCGGTGTCGTCTGTCCCCGATCCGTACTGGGACTACGAAAGGTTGCGCGGCATCGACGACTGCGACGGCGGGTCACTTAAATGCAGCTGCTAAGATCACATACGCTGGTACACATTGCAACTAGCGGAATGGCGAGGACTGTCGACAGATATAGTGCTCCAGCTTCCCCTCAACCGCTATTACCGCTCAAGTTAATCGGCGCGCTCAGCTTTCTGCTTCTCATTGCGCGAAAGCATTGGCAGGCGACAAACCCTAGCCCCACGTCGGAAGCCAACTCGCTTTCTACTTCTTGCGGGACCGCTTTCAGCATCAAGCCTGCAATCGATAAGAATACGACACGCGGTTTGCCCCTCGCGGTCGCACTGACATACATTAGATCGCAGTCCTACTCAGCTTCCCAGCTTGGTGCATAATGTCATCGATCCAATTCGCGGTGTCTCAACCGACGGTCGCATCAATTACTTCGCCGCCGGCTAAGTCTTAAAATAACGTGTGGCTGTCCTCTGCTCTCGTGCGCAAAGACGATTGGCCTTAAGTTCAAAATGCTTTTCCGCCGTAGGCCAAATTATATGTGTCACTAACGGAGCCTCGAAATTTCGGGCCGATGCGCCGTTGAGGTGACATTTTTGCTTACGGTCCGAACGAAATAAGAGTGTCAATTCACACTAGTCCGTATTAAATTCATCACCTCGCCTCCTACACCTCGATTCCCATCCGTAAGGCCCGGACTAATGGAATATTCTCTGTATATTCCGGAGCCCGTTGCGCTCGCCTGTCCACGCGGCGGCCACCGGCTCGAAGCATTCAGCCCGAAGCTTGCACGCCGCGTCATGTTTTATCGTCGTGCGCCGCTCGTACAATAGCTGTTCCTTGAGACGGATCCCAAAGTGATCGCGTTTTGCGAAAACCCCAGGCTATGCGATGATCAACGGATCGCGTCGTCTTGCTGACTTCTGGGTTCATTCGTCGATCTGAGATCATTAGCTATCCTCATAGAATCTGAAGTTGATAGATCGGTACAGCGTTTCCCTGCGAAGATGACGAGCGCGAATGCCGTCTGGCGCTCGGGAGCGACTTCAATCTCAAATGGCTAGTGCCGGGAGAATCACTAGTCTCGATTCTGTGGAAGTTCGGCTGTGCAAACGCACTCGCTGCAGATTTCCTCGTTCAACTGATAGACCCGATATTGACCCGTCTGTCGGCGTGGCTGCAGTGCGCGAAGTCGTCAACCTCATGCGCCTTCGTCGTCTGCTGCACCTGCCCAAGAACGTGCTGCACGCATCGCTGCTCGGCGCGGCGGTCCGTGGTCGCTACCACCCCGCTTTCCGGTATGGCCGACAGTGCGCGGCACATGGCTACCACAGGGTGCTGTATCAACTCAACGATGAAGCTCCGAGCAGCCGCTTCCCGAACATCGGCGGCCTTTCAAACGGCTTTTACTTCTTCGAAGTGAATGACGCTTTGTGGCCACTCACTGCCCTTCCGCGTCAGGTGGTCTCGTTCCCTGTTGCGCGAAAATGTGGCTTGCGACAGAGCCTCCAGCCCAAACGTGGTTAGAGACGCGGTGGGCTCATCATCCACGGGTATCATGTGCGATTCACAGAAGGCCGTCCAGTACGAGTGACGAAAATGGTAGATACCATGGACTGAAGATCCGCCGCCGACTAACGCGCGCCGGTTCGACTCCGACCTCGTGCACCAAGGCCGACAGCGACCTCAGCCGTCGACAGCAGGCTGACCCAAATTTTTCTGCTTTGCTTCGATACGTGCATTGCAAGAACCAAAGAAATCTGCCCCCGTGGTCGAACGCTTGCTGGCGCTGCACGACCAGCAAATGAGTGAAGCGCCAATGCGCCGAGTGGTGGAGGCTGGAAAACAACCAAGCCAATTTTTGGCCAGCGCCTGCGCGTCGCGACTGGTCCGCTTCAAATCGGACTAACAGCCGGTCTCCCCTCCGAGGATCGCGTTCACTACAGCCATGCCGCCCACCAGACTTTTCTGCTCCCGCACCCGCCTCCTGCTAAAGGCACGTCTCAAGCGGGGGGCGCTAGTGCGTTACCGCGACCGAGTTGCGGAGGTGCTGCGAGGCGCGGGACGGACGCGTCATGATCCGTTCGCTGCACGCCGATAGGGTCGAGCGAAGCAGTGCAATGAAGTGGACAATCTGCGGTTGCTCGACGAGCAATTGTTCTAGTGTGAGCCAGCCGGTATCAAGCCGAGCTTATTGCGTTTGCCTGCGGCTCTCGCAGACGGATACGATGTTCAGCGCCCTACTGGTTAATTGCGTCCTTATACAAGCTGCCGGCGGTGAACTTGACGGTCGTCGATGCAGCAATTCGAAGCGCCGCGGCGGTTTTCGGATGCGACCCGTTCGTACAGTACGCGCGCCTGTGCTGAAACATTAGAACCCAATCAATTGAACTGGGTCGCCCTTGACGACCGCGTTCATCACGGTCCCCAAAATACGTCGTTAGTTTCTGCTGCGACGGATTTCGCGATGCCCACCTCGTTTGCTACTGCATCGATTAGTTCCCGTTTTTTCACCTTCGCGTTCCCCAATGTAAGCGAAAGACAGCCTGTACCTGTCGGGGCAGGAGAATACCGCAACAGACAGACCTCATTGGTTTATGAGGCAAAGCCGATCTTGTCGGGGCACCACTCGACGTGGCGCGGCCGGTTCTGCAAAGTCGGCAACTGACGCCGACTGTGTCATCTGCTGCCGCCCTGCTCTCCCGGGAAATCCCTGTTGGCAGTCGTAATGTGTTTCTGCACGTCATCTGCCGAAGGTCTAGCCAACAGTGCTATTCAGGGCGTAGTAATTAATACGCTTCACATCTTATTTATTACAAACGTTCAATACCGCTCGCGTTTCGCCGTTTGCGAGTCGAAAAACCATTTTTAAAGCGCGTTGAGCCGGAAGGGACTTGCGGCAGCGTGAAACATTCTTGCATTTTATGTCGCCGCCCCATGCTGGATATGACTTCCGGGTGCCGACAATTTAACGTTGATTGTTTCACGAATTGCAGACCTGCGGAATGATCTGGCACGCAGGCCGTCGCGGTATTCGAGCAAGATTCGTTTAGCCGCCGTTTCAGTACACGGTCCGCCCTATTCAGCAAATTTCAATATATGTCCCATCGAATGGCGACGATGGACTTCCGATGAGCCAGTCGCCCTCTTGCTGGCCAACCATGCTTTGAACATTATGAGAACACTTCCCCTGTTACCTCAAGTATTTCGCGGAGAGCCAGTGGTGTCGCGCTTCCGGCAGCCTTCAACGGTTGCAAAGTTAACTTGCGAATGGTCAGTTTACTGAGTACGCTTTCGGGAATTAAACGCTCAGCGTGTTTTTTTTCGTTGAGCGTTCACTAAATCAACCAGCGAAGAACTTTTGGCTGACCAGTTTCACATGGAGTCCAGGATGACGACTGCTGCTCGAGCACGTGCAGAGAAGCCGATTGTATCGATTAATCACCAAGTAAGACACGTGCCCAAGCGCATGCCGCTGTCCGCGATAAAAGCCATCGCCGACAACGCCAGCGGCATGTTGGTCGACGTGCGCGAAAGCATGCTCGCGCCGCACCCGCGAAAAAATCCGCCTGTCTTCACGACTGCCCAAGTTGGAACTCTTTGCAGAATCGACCGTCAACGAGCCAATTATTTTCTTCGCGCTGAATCCGAACTTCCGCAAGGAACTTTGCATGGTAGCGGCCGTAGCCGCGAGTTTTCACTAGCCGAGGCACGCGTCTGGATTGATAAGGTTGCGCCGTTCACAAAACGACCGCCAGGAGTCAAAGGGAAAAAGATTGCAATTGGAAACTTCAAAGGTGGCGTGAGCAAGACTACTACCGCTATGACTCTTGCGCAGGGACTTTCGCTTTTCGGGCGTCGAGTGCTAATTATCGACTTGGATCCGCAGGCCTCTTTGTCTGCACTGAACGGGATCCTTGCAGATAGTGAAGTGTCCGACGAACAAACGGTCCTGCCACTTATCTACGGCGACGTAGGTAATTTGGAGTACGCGGTTCAGTCGACTTACTGGGACGGTATTGACCTAATTCCAGCAAGCGCGGCCTTGTTTGGCGCAGAATTTTTCCTTCCATTTAAGCAATCGAAGGATTCTTCATTCCAGTTTTGGGATGTGCTTAATAAAGGAATGGAATCTTTGTTGGATACCTACGATGTAATCATCATCGACACGCCCCCAGCTTTGTCCTACATGACTATAAATGCATTCATGGCTGCGGACGGCTTGATTGTGCCTACGCCGCCAAGCGCGCTGGATTACGCATCCTCAACGCAGTTTTGGAGTTTGCTATCCGATCTATCCGAGAGCATGAAACAGGTTGCCCCTCACTTGGATAAAAGCTTCGATTTCATTCATGTCCTTCTCGCGAAAGTGGATCACAGCCAAGCTGCAACCCACATTGTTAGGGAATGGATAAACAAGACCTATGAAGGGCTAGTTCTGCCGGTGGAAATTCCCACCACGACGGTTACACAAAGCGCAGCAGCTGAGTTCGGCACGGTCTATGACATCTCAAGATATGAAGGAAGTCTGAAGACGTATCAGCGTGCCCGGGAGGCGTATGACCGTCTGGCTCAGCTGATTGACCAGGAGTTGGTTGCGTTGTGGCTGGCAGATGCGGAGGTCGCATGAGCATTAAGGATAGGTTGGCAGCCAAATCTGCCACGATTGGGTCGAATCCAAAAGTCCTCAAAACATCTGATGAAGGACCAGCCCGCCCAAAGACGGCACCCGGCCAACTGATGTCATCGATTCCCTTCCTCGCGGAGAAGGAGCGTGAACTGAGCGCAATGTCTCAAGAGAACGAAAAGCTGCGCGAACAATTGCGGAGCGGGGGTGTTAGCGAAGTAGCCATTTCGGATCTGCACGAAGTGCAGGGACGCCGGCGCAGGCTGACAATGGAGCAGTATTCAGAACTCCGAGAAAATCTCCGCCAAAACGCGCTCGTGCAAGCCATCACCGTTCGCGCAAGAGACACGGGCGGGTATGAAATAGTTTCTGGTCATAACCGAGTCGCGATTTTCCGCGAGTTGGGAAGAGAGCGCATTCCGGCTGTCTTCTTCAAGGAACCGGATGACACGGCAACCGAAGCGAGCGCGCTGTACGCCAATCTTTTTCAACCAGATCTCACCGACTACGAAAAGTATCTGGGGTTTAAGAAGTTGCTTGAACAAACCGGAAAGCAACAGAAAGAACTAGCTCGTGAGTCCGGAGCGGACGAAGGTTCGGTCTCTCGGTGGATGTCATTTGGGGACCTTCCGCCCGACGCTATTGCAATCATCGAAACAAAGCCGTCGTGTATTGGGGGGAAGGCCGCGATGGCGCTAGCTTCCCTTTCGCGAGAAGGGAAATCCGACGCGGTCGTACAAGCGGTAAAAGCCCTCGCTGCAGGGAACATTACTCAGGAAGCGGCGGTTCGACTTGCCAAGGAAAATAAGACCACGCCAGCCAAGCCGGCTCGAGCAGCGCCAATGACCTTTCGTCAGGGTGCAAAAGTTTATTGCAAAGTAATTGGGGCGAAGGAGACGATTCGAATCGACTTTCATTCCGAAGAGGCGCGAGTTGCAGCAGAAGAGGCAATTCACGCTGTGCTGGCGAATTTCTCAGGGTCGAAGCGATAGTCTCACGGTGAGACTTATTTAAATTCAATCACTTACGGTTTAGAACAAGAGATCGAAATGATTTAACCAAACCTAGAAAAACAAAAGCCTTCGGTTGGCGCCGAAGGCTTCTGAATATGGGCTTGCTGTTGCTCACCCTGCTGCTTCACTTCCCCGACGGCAAATCGGGTAAGGACTCACATCTCGAAGTGTAGCGGATAGCGATCGGCAGTCAAGCGTTTGCCCTCCATTTTTTCAAATGGATGCATGACTATGCTTATCGCGCAACGTTTCGTTGCTGGCGAGGGTGCCGATCGCCCTTCCCTGCTCGAAATAGATCCTCTTAACCTCGACAATGAAGCACGCGGGGACTTCGTTTGTGATCGCTCCAACTTGCCCTGGATAGTCTTTCGGGCAGCGCATCGTGCTAATCACATTGCAGCCATCCCTTCACGCTCGCGCGCCCTTCTCGCGGCGCTCGCCCGTACCGTTGACGCTCAAAAGCCGTATGCCGCTATTTTCGCCCGTCGAGAGCTACTCACCGGTCGCGCATTGCAGTCCATGCGCACGTTTTATCGTAGTCTTGATGATCTCGCTGAAGTCGGCCTCATCGTGCGAGCCCCCCAGAGGCGTCATGGTGATGCCGGACTCTTCGGACGTGCCTATATCCATCTCACGGAAAAAGCAGCCGAACTACTCGGATTCGTGGAACAAAAAAATCCGCCGGCTTTGGCAGAGACATCGCAATCCGCAAGTGCAAGGCCAACGAAATCAGAAGCTGACGCCCAACATTATCCTTTGCTCGTACCTCCGTCTGCCACCGTGGCAGACGGAGGTATATATAAGGATCTATTCCCTAAGAATCAAAAGAGACAACCAGGTACGCTTCCGCTGGACCTTCAACGCTTGCTGAGTTTGGGTTTTCATAAATTTTTGGTTTTCAAACTCATGCGAGAAGCAAAGCAGCACGGCAAGCTTTTGACGGACGTGGTCGAGGTAACTTGGGAACACCTGAGGGCGGCAAAACGCCCCATCAGCTATCTCCGGTCTTTGCTCCGCTCGCCGGTCGATTTTGGACACCAACTTCGCTGTCATCACGCGAAGATTCACGAACGACGCACACGATTGAATGAGATCAAAGCTATCGACCATCTGGCAGCACAACACGCCGGAAAAATCTTTTTCGACGACGCCATCAACCGCCGTTTTGAAATTTCTGCCGACGGTAGCGAGATCTCTATTCGCGATTATCGTGAGCCCTGCGCTCGCGTGTCCACGGCTGGGTGGAAACTGGCTTTTGCTTCGGCCATTAGAGCCGGTCGCCTTTTAAGCGCTTTGCCGTCTCACGATGCTGCGTTTGCTGAGAAATGCAAGTCGGTACCTTCGGTCGCCAGCGCCACTAATCGAGCGGGAAGCGATCCGAAGGAGGGCGCAAGGGCAATCATTGAACAGGCGCCCGTTGCTGCTATTTCTGCTCGTCTCGCGGATATGAAACAGCTACTCCGGGCCACATGCGCTGGCATTCGAAAAGATTTGGCCCCAATCTAATTCCACGAACTGATGGCCGAACCATGGCTTCGAGGAGTTACGCTGAAACTGCTAGCTGCGCCTGTTCGCCATAATGGCAGTCTTCAAATCGGTAGATCTTTGTACGCAGCCTTGAGGAGATGGCAGAGAAGGCGGGGAGCGAGCAAACACCAACACGAACGCTCCGCGCCTGCAGGAGACACGTGATCGTAGCTGCTGCCAATAGTCGTGAAGGTCGGACGAAAAAGACGTGGCGTGCACTTCGCTAGTTAATGCTGCAGATCTGTGATCCCTAGCCTGGACCATTGACATGCAACCCAATACTGTAGGTTCTTGATACTCGTAAAGAAAAATAATTGGTAGATAGCATACGATCATGAGACTCGTTCGGGAGGAAGCGCGCAGAAGCGATGGTCCCGGCGGCCCTGTCCGAAGTCAACACCCGACACTCACGCATTCCATCACGGAATGAGTACCAACGACAGCAGAAAACAGACCCTGCTTTATGTGCCGTTACCGCAATCAGCAGTAAGTCAGTAGCCGATTCGGATAGCTAGGGTCATAGGTAAAAATTAGTACCACTAACGACATACAGAGCCACTCCGTCTTAGACAGGATGGAGCTCTCGGCAGGGCTTGCTTCTTCAAGACGGCGGAGTTGATAGATTCACGGCGCCTTGCCCGCATTAAAGCGCGACCAGTTCAGAGATGTCCCAACGACCAAACGATCAGAATGAGCCGCCGCTCGAGGTCATGGTCAGAATACCCGCCTTGGCTTCAACCGATTGTCGCCGAGGTCTCAACTTGAAAGTTGTTCCTTCAATGTTTGGTAGGACTGCTTCGTTCACGCGTTGAGCGTTTAAGGTCGATTAAATAATTTGGGCTTTGCGTCCCGACGCAAGCTTATACAGCTGCCGCTTCCGGGTTTCCTGCAAAGCGAAACTGTTAGACCGGTTTGGGAAGCTAAGCGAGTGCGGCGTAGCGATAGGGGAGGGCACTCATTCACCTAGATCTGTAGTGCCTCGCGCACATATTCTCTAACTTCAAAAGAGCAACTGTTAGTCTGGTCTTCCGGTGCGGCCTCTTAGGCCTTCCTCAACGACGGCGTGTATTATTTTGGCGAAGTCGTCGGGTGCTCCGACACACGACGTATGGCCCGTTTCGAGCACCACTAGCCTCGAGCCTAGAATGCCGTTGCACAGGCTTTTCGCATGGGACAAGGTGCGAGCGGGGTCACGGTTTCCATGGACCACCGCGGTGGGGATAGCTGATAGTTCGTTGAGCATGCTTGTAAGATCCGTTTGTTGCAAACTGCGCAGGCTCTGGACAGTCGCTTCAGCGGTAATGCGGCGTGGATACGTCATAAACGAGTCTACAAGCTCGGCGGGACATACTCTTCCAAGCGAGCGTTCGGCCAGGGCTTTCCACAGCAGTGAACCCCACGTCTGACGGACACGCTCAATGACTGATTCGACGTCGCCATGTCCCTTTGTATTTGCTCCGCTATTGCTTAGCACGAGACCAACCACGTTGGGTTTCGTCGAACGTAAATCAATCGAAGCGGCGAGCGCCGCGATCGGTGTACCGACCGAATGCCCTATCAACACGGTTGGTCCAAGCTCCCTTAGTAGATTGGCTACACGCGCTGCAACTGAGTGAAGGTCGTGTGGGCCGCACCTTCGAGCCAGCCCACGCCAATCGCGCGAAGTTTTACGATTCTTGTGACGGGCGCGATAGCGTTTGGCGGAATAAGGGCGCCTGGCAAGAACACGAGGGTCGGTCGATTTTTGGGTCCATGACTAAGATGGAACGTGGACACTGCCTGAGTCATTTATCTACGTCTGTTTTGATATTCGATCGGAGCGGCAACATTTTGACAATGCGCGATCCCGCAGTTCAGCAATTCTTAAAATGATACGTCAAACGTTTTTCGGCGATACGGTTGCCGCGCGGGCAATCAGCACTTCCGTTGGCAGCTCACCTCCTTAAAAATAGTGTTCTACTCGTTTTGATTCGACTAGCCGGCACCCGCATAAATGAGTTTGCACAACGTAATTTCGCCGCACATCCTGCAGAACGGCGCAACGCCTATGACGTAGACGTATTCCCTTTGTTAGCCCTTTCGCAACTAACGAGCTCTCCGCAAACCCTCCACCGGACGGGGGCTAATTCGGTGCGCCAACAGTTTGCACGCGACCTGAACGCAGCTCATGCAGCAGGTAGTGATGTCCTATCCCGAAGTAGAAAAGATCATTTGGCCGATACGAACCAGATTCTGCGTTTCCGTCAGTGTCTAACACGCGCATTTTGCGACTGTGAAAAACGTCGGCTCAGGTAAGGTAGCATCTTGATCAACCCGCCGGAAACCAGCAGTGCACAGTGACTACCTAGTTTTTGTGGATGAGAGCGGAGACCACAGTCTCACCTCGATTGACGACGCTTATCCGTTATTCGTCCTGTGCTTTTGCATCATCAAGAAAAGTGACTACGTAAATACGCTCGTTCCGCGGATCAAAACTCTCAAAATCGAAACCTTCGGTCACGACTGCGTGGTACTCCACGAGGCGGACATTCGCAGAAAGCGTGGCGCCTTCTCAATGCTAAGCAAGGAGCCGCGAGAGGCTTTCCTGGAAACCTTGACCACAATCATCGAGGACCTTCCGATGACGGTCGTTGCCGTCGTGATCGATAAGCGCAAGCTTAATGAGAAATACAGCACCCCGTCCAACCCTTACCATCTTGGAACCCAATACGGCCTTGAACGGGTATGGGAATTTCTCAAAATGAAAGGGCAGCACGAAACGAAGACCCATGTAGTTTGCGAAGCGCGCGGAGCTAAGGAAGATGACGATCTTGAATTGGCTTTCCGGCGGGTTTGCGACGGTGATAACCGGACCCGCAAGCCGTATCCGTTTGAAATCGTGATTAACGACAAGAAGGCGAATACTGAGGGGTTGCAGATCTGCGATTTGATGGCCAGGCCAATCGGTCTTTCGGTGCTACGGCCCGAGCAAGGCAATAGGGCATTTGCCGTTCTTCGAGGAAAATTCTTCAGCGGAGCTAGCGGCGCGATCGAAGGAAACGGGTTGAAAATCGTGTCCTAGAAAAGCGAAAGGCCCCAGTAGTACCTGGAGCCTAGCGCCGGCCGCGTAGTCGCAACCCATTTAGTCAGTGCGTCAACAACCGCTGCTTTTATCATAGTCGACTGGGGTAGCTCACGCAAGATTTTTGAGGTTCCGTGAGCGTAAGCGGCCGCCCTAGACGGTAAAAACCCGTCGATCATCGCAATTTCAATGAATGCGTGTCTCCGCCAAATGCTTTGAATTTTCGACCATCAGAATGGTTCGATCTAATCAAAACGCTGGCTGCCAAACGTGTGAAAATATTTATAATTAACAACGACTTAGAGTTAGAAGAGTCTGCTAATTGTTATTAGCAGACAAGCGTTTAATGGCTAAAATTGGGGTAATTCTACTTTGCGCCTGTCCTAGAGCTAATGATCTGCTTTAATTTGCGGGTTTTCCCGTACACGTTGGCAAATGAGCAAAAGGGGAGGGCGCATGGCTAATCAGGCACAACAGCTCACGCTACCGACGCCTCGCACCTACACGCGCACCGACTTCGCGGCGCTGCGCGCCTTCGTTCAGCACATCACGCCCTCGGTCATCGCGCACCGGTACTACGATCCGGACGATCGTGAAGTTTCGCCGCAAGCGGCAACCGCCGACGCGATGGAGCGGTTTCTGCGCACCATGCTCGATGACCTGGTGCAGCTCGCGCTGCGCAACGGCTCGGCCGCGCTCGCCGCACACCTGAAAGCGTCCATCAAGCAGCACGGCAGCGCTAAGCTCACCGCGGTCACCTTGCGGATGGTCGAACAGGCGTCGGTACTCGCGGCCGCGGCTCCCGCGGCGGATCATCACGTTGGCCTCTGGCTACGACCGCTGGTGACCAAACGACTGACGGCCGAGCGAATCACGACACTCGGCGAACTCGTTGCGTATTGCAATTCACACGGCGGCAGTTGGTGGCGCTCGGTGCCCCGCATCGGCGCGCATCGCGCGCGGGTCCTGGTTGCCTGGTTGCGTCGGCATGAGGAGGCGCTAGGCGTGCGCGTTGACGCGGATGTCGATGCGGGTCCGCTCGTGCCGGCGGTGGGTCTCCGCAACGTCGTCGTGGTCGGCGGCACAATCGACGCGCCACTTCTGGCACCGTTCGAACGCCTCGCTATTCCGACCGCCTTGTCGGGTGAGCACGGTACCAACCGTGCGCACGAGTTTGCTTTCATTCGCGCGGACCACGACTTGGCGGCGGTGCATGCCTATCTGAATCGTTACCGCGATCGGCTGCCGACGCTGCGGGCGTACACCCGCGAACTCGAGCGTCTGGTCCTGTGGCTCGTGATCGTGCGCGGCGTTGCGCTATCGTCGATGACGGTGGAAGACTGTGAAGCGTATAAAGATTTCTTGAAGACGCCGATCGCCAGTTTCGTCGGTCCGAAACGTTCGCGCGCCAGCGGCCGGTGGCGACCTTTTACGCCGGAGGGTTTATCCCCCGACAGTCAGGCGTATGCAGTGCGTGCGATCCGCGCCGCGTTCGCATGGCTGACGTCGGTCCGCTACCTGGGTGGTAATCCGTGGAGCGCGGTGACCGATCCGGCGACTCTCACGCGTGAGGTCGAGGTGCAGGTCGAGCGGGCGTTATCGATCGACCTCTGGACCCGGGTGCGCGCGGAACTGGATGCCCGATGCAACGGCGAGAATATGGGCGGCTTGACGCCGACCGAGGAAGAAGCGCGCCAGTGGCGTATAGCGCGTGCGGCCATTTTGTTGATGGGGAATTCGGGGGTGCGGCGTGACGAAGCGGCCAACGCTCGTCGTGAAAATTTGAGTGTCGCGGTTGCCGCGGCGACCGGCTCTCCAACCAAATCGCCGGCTGACTCGTCAACCAGCCCAGCGGCCGAACAACGTCCGGTGTGGGCGCTTGGCGTCATCGGCAAACGCCGCAAGCAACGCACGGTGCCGGTGAACGTGGCGACCGTCGCCGCGCTACGTGCGCACTGGGCGGATCGGGAACTAGACTTCGATGCGGCGTGGGCGGAGGGTCCTTTGATTGCGCCCGTCGTAATCAACGGGACCGATGCGTCGCTGGCTAAACATCGCGATGCGTCGGGCGGGGAGGGAGGGGCGTCCCACTGGCCTCATGCACCGTATGCGGCCGATGCACTAGCGCGCCTCGTACGCGAGTCGGTCAGACGCATTGCCGATGGGCTATTTCGGGAGGGAGCGCTGTCTCACGATGCGCACGTTAAACTGCTGGCCACCTCGGCGCACGCGTTCCGTCATACCTTTGGAACACAGACGGTTGCCCGCGGTATGCCGATCGATGTAGCGCAACGGATTCTGGGGCACGCATCGCTGCAGACGACGTCGATCTATGTTCGGGCCGAGCGGCAGCGCATGCTCGAAGAAGCGGCGAAATATTATTTAGAAGATGGCGCCTAGCGTACCAGTGTTACTTCGACGTCCCCGACGTCGAGGATGAATGCTGGAGAAATGCTGCGAAATTGCGATCGGGATCGCGAATGGGAATGCACCACCGGAGTTCACAGTGAGAAGAAGCGCCGAAAACAAATTGACTGTCGTCGCAGTGCTCATTGATCCGCAGATCGAGCAACGACTGCGTTTGCTGGCCGAGACGACGGGGCGTAAGCAGTCGTTTTTTCTGCAGCAGATGATCGAGCGCGGTATCAACGCCATCGAAGAAACCTGGTTGCCGCACGAAACGCTTGGTCAAGTGCGAAGTGGCCGAATGCCAGTGTCACATCCAGGTAGAGGCACATCCGATCTCTTTGGCGATGTTGCCGATGATGAACGCTAAGTTAAACCATACCTCACCAGTTTCTTATCAGCGTATCAGGTGCTCGGAACGCAGGCAGCAGGACGGCCCTGTCCCTCAAAAGCTTGCCCGACAGAGACAATGCCCGTTTCGCTAACTTTGGCGGAGGCGATGGTATTCCGCAGGTGATCCACCGCTCTCAACCCATCGGCCGCCGTCAAATCTGTTTCTCTTTTCGTGCAGCGACTGCAACAGTGGTCGGCGAATCAGAAAGTGGAACGAAACGTCGTGTTTCGCCGTCAAGCGCATCGATGCGACCCATTTCGATATCGTAGACCCAGCCATGCAAATTCATGCGCCCTTGCTCAAGCGCGAGCGCCACCGATGGATGTGTGCGCAGATTCGCCAGTTGCGCGATCACGTTTTCACGTACAAGGCCGTCAAGCTTTGCGCGAGGCGTGTCGAATTGATGTGCCGCGTTGATTGCTTTTGCGGCGTCCGAGTGGCGAAGCCAATTAGCGACAGCTGGCAGATGATCCAGACACGCACAGCTTGAAATTGCACCCATCGCACCGCAGTCCGAGTGGCCGCAGATCACGATGTCTCGCACCTCAAGCACTGCGACCGCATATTCAACGGTGGCCGAGACGCCGCCGGGTTCTGGACCATAGGACGGAACGATGTTGCCGGCATTGCGGATCACGAATAGTTCGCCCGGTTCCCGTTGGGTCAGAAGCTCAGGCACGACACGGCTATCTGAGCAGGTGACAAACAGCGCTTTCGGGCTTTGCGTCGTCGCGAGTTGCCGAAAAAGTTCGATCCGTTGCGGATAGACCTCACGTTGAAATCGCAGAAAGCCGTCGATAATGTCACGCATGGAGTTCTTCACAGTTGAATGTCGGAGGCGGGCACCGGGGTTCAGTACGCCATTGCGCCGGTGTGACCGTTATTATCGGCGACATGGTGGGTGGGTGTCGATCGACGCCGCCTCAAAATTTTCGACCAGCGCGATGCACGTCCGGATCCCTCGGCTGGCTACCATTTGTCGGTCGCTAGCTTGAAAAAGCGGTGCAGGTTGTCTCAACGTTGGCTGCAGCTTTCAATGGTTCAGAATGGAATGCGGAACTGATAGGCGGTCAACCGCCAGTTTGATACGTTCGACACGGCAGCCCGGATCGTTGACAATGGAGAGCTACTCCGCACAGCAAAATCAGGCTCTTTTGAAAACTGAGTGGGTAACGCGGCTCAGCGGGCATGCGCGTTGAACGCGGCGAAGTTAAGTCTTCCGGCAATGAGGAACAAGACCGTGCCCATGGTTTCAAAGCGTGCATATCCACGAGCCTTGCGCTTTGCTGCCTGAAACAGGCCGTTGATGGCCTCGATGAAACCGTTGGTCTGACGGGTCTGGGTCCAGGCAACGATTCCATCGAAATGTCTGCGAACCAAACGCACGACATCCTTCATGGGCTCGACCTTGGAGCGCATGACGTTGGTGCACCACTGGTGCAGCATCTCGGAGACGACGTTGATTTGTTTGCGCTCGAGAATATCGCGCAATTGTTCTCGGTAAAGCCAGGCGCGCGCGGTGCGATTGGTTGTGTACTGACTGACCAACGCCTCAAGGTCAGTCAGTTGCGCGAGGTTCAGTTTGTCGGCGTCCTTGAGCAACGTCCAACGCATGCCTTTAAGCTGAGGGTTCAGTTTCTGCTGCTGCCGACGTACCGTGTCGAGCGCCTTGGACGCGTGGGCGACGACGTGGAACTTGTCAAAGGTAACTCGCGCTTCGGGGAGATGTTCATTGACGCCCTTGATGAAAGCCGGCGACATGTCGATGCTGACCGAGCTCACTTGCTCGGGCGAGCCGCCGTGTTCGCTTAGGTAGGTGGCCAAGCGCTCTATCGTGCTGGCATCTTTGCCTGTGGTGACGAACACGACCCGCCGCGCCTGCATGTCGGCGACCAGCGTCAGATACTCATGACCGCGACGGTACGAGGTTTCGTCAATCGCCACCGCCGTCACACCCGACAGGTCGGCCGTCGCGAGCGCCAACTCCACATACCGCGAACAGATGGCATGTACTCGATGCCACGACAGATTGACCGCGCGTGCAACGGCGGCGAACGGCATCTGCTGCGCGAGCATCAACACGAGCGCCTCGAACAATAATGTAAAGCCGCTGAGCTGGCCCACCCAACCTGGCTCAACCAAACGCACTGAACCATCGGGCAGGCGCACTCTGGGCACTCGCACTTCGAGGAAGCACTCGTGCTGGAAGAAATTCAGATGCCGCAGGCGCTTGATTTGCGTGTCATGCACGGGATGCTCGCCGGCAACTCCCGCATAGCCAAATCGGCTGCCTGCAACGAAGTCAACAGCGATGTTGAGCTGCCGCTGAGCAGCATCGAAGTCAACACTTCGGACATACCAAGGAGCCGTAATACCGAGGGCGGATTCGAATAATTGATTCGTCATACCAGATTGGCTTTACATGGGTGAATCCCGCATTCTGCCGCAATCACCCATGACTCATCTTACTGGATGAGCGCGCCTCAAGGGTTCGCTGCGCCGGGCTCACGCCCGCCCTTGACCCGCCAAATCCACCAACTCCAAATTTAAAAGAGGCCAAAATCATCGATTAACATGTCCGGTCATCTTGCAAAGCGCTTGCATACGGCCTCTTCAAATCCCGAAAGCTCACACATTTTTTTGGTCTCCGTGAAAACTACGTCTCCTGTTGCTCTTGTCACTGGCTCGACTTCGGGTGTTGGTGCTGCAATCGCGCGGCGACTCTCGAAGGACGGATTTTCAGTCGTCCTGCATTCGCGCAGTTCGGCCGCTGCTGGTCATGCGTTGGCCCGGGAACTTGGATCGGCAGCTTATGTGCAAGCCGATCTGGCCGACGATGCTGACAGAGTAAGGCTCATCCGCGAGGCGATTGCGGTATGGGGCCGACTTGACGTTCTGGTTAATAACGCAGGCATCAGTCGCGTTATCCCCCATGCGGATCTGACAAGGGCGACTCCGGACGTATGGCATGAGTTGTATGAAGTCAACGTCGTGGCGCCGTTCCGCTTAGTGACTGAAGCGCAATCCGCACTTCGTGAAGCGGCCACAAGAGGCAAGGGCGGTTGCGTCGTGAACGTTAGTTCACATGCCGGCATCCGGCCAAAAGGCGCGTCCATTCCTTATGCAGCGACGAAAGCAGCCTTAAACCACGTTACCCGTTTACTCGCTGTTTCACTTGCCCCGGATATCCGCGTGAATGCTGTCGCTCCTGGTTTGGTCGATACGCCTTTGACGGCGGACTGGACGGAAGCTCAGCAACTTTGGAAGGAACGCGCACCCATGCGCAGGGCCGCCAGTCCGGAGGATATTGCCCAAGCTGTCGCATTTTTGAGTCGCATCAGATTATCTGACGGGGGAGGTCCTGCTCTCGGACGGCGGGTTGAATCTCACCTAGTAAGCTCATGATGACTGACTGTTTAGAGAGACCTGAAGTCCGCTCGGGGTCGTCATGCGCTGACCACATCCGGCAGTGCCCGGCCAGTAGGAGACCTTCGACACTCGTTCGAAAGACTGTGGGCAATAGCGCCCATATTTCACGAGAAAGAACGAGCAATGTGAAGGTCGATATAAAACGGCAGAAGACTCGACTGCTTTGACCAAGAACAGTAGTGAGCCAAAGAATTAGACATCAGGACGACAATAGGAGCTTGGCTGCGATGGTACGGTTTGCTCGCCCGAAGAAAGATTGTTTTGGGCGAAGGCGAGCAGACGTACTCGAGAGTAATTAGCTGTACCGGACGAGCATTTGCAATGCTTCATCGAATTGCCCCTTTGCCTCGGCCTCGCGAAAATAGCGAACGCGTTCCACACACACCTCGGCCGGCGTGTTCGCCGCGTGCAGCAGCGTCATGACTTCATCGGCAAATGCATCTAGCGGCATGCTGTTCGGGTCCGCCGATTGACCGGGCGAAAGTTCCGTCTGCACCTGCGGCGGAACGATCTCGATCACCTCCACTTTGCCTTTGAGGAGAGGGCGGATGGCAGCCGTGAAGGAGTGAATGGCTGCCTTGGTCGCGCTATAAGTGGGAGAGGCCGGATAGGGAACAAAGGCAAGACCGGACGACACATTGATGATCGCGGCGTCGGCCTGCGCACTGAGATGGTCGATAAAAGCGTTCGTCATGCGGATCGGACCGAGGATGTTGGTCTCTATCATCCGTTCTGCGCTGGCTATGTCGCGACGGGAGGTGACCTTCTCAGGACTGAAAATACCGGCATTATTGACCAGTATATTGAGTTGGGGATGCTCCGCGACGACCTGCTGGACGAACGCTTCGACTTCGTTCGCTGCAGTGACGTCAAGGACGTAGGCGGCCATTCGCTCCCGACCGGCAATTGTTTCATTCAACACCTGCTGACGACGTCCAGTGATGATGACGTGGTTTCCTGCATCGTGCCATCGATGTGCCAAGGCTTGTCCGATGCCTGAGCCACCGCCCGTAACAAGAATGGTATTGCCAGCGTTCTTCATGTCTTTCGTCCTTGGTCGTTCTGGTACGTCGATTATTAGATTAGTGCAGGAGCGCATTGCGCCGCAGAGAAACACAGAACGAGAATGCTGGCCTAGATCGTAACCAATCTGGTAGCCCCCGCACAGTTGCTAATATCGCGACACCATGTCTCAAAACTGGAACGAAGATGGACCTTACTGCAGTCTCTGATTTTAATTTGGTTATCAGACACGGTGGCTTCGGCGCCGCCAGTCGCGCCAGTGCCACATCCAAAGCAACATTATCTCGACGCGTTCGCTAACTGGAAGACAGCCTTGGCGCCCGCCTCATTGAGCGTGCTACGCGACCTTTGCGTCTGACCGAAGAAGGTGCCATGTTGCATGCGCACACCAAAGAACCATTCGGCGCAATCACCGATGCCTTGCAAGATAACAAGGGTGGACTAAACCGCCCTAGCGGCCGCCTGCGCATTAGTGCGCCACTGTTGTTTGCCAACCTGCCGCTGGGTCCGTTGGCCGCCGCATTCCTTGCAGCCTAACCCGAAGTCCTTCTCGAAGTGACCACCAGCGACAGTTTTGTCGACTTGCGGGATGGCAACGTGGATATCGTCATCCGTGCGAACCCGCGCCCCGATGACGACCTGGTGGGCCGCTGTTTCTTGCGCAACTCACTGGTGCTCGTGGCACCGCCCGATTTGCAGCGTCCAAACGATGAAGATCCGGCATTTCCCGCTGTGATGCGCACAGGGATGGTCGACGGCGATACGTGGACCATAGTTGATGCGCAAGACGGCTGCACTTATAGGTATAACCCGCGTGCGGTCCTGCGGCTGTCCTCGCCGCTGTCGATCCGCGACGCCGTCCTTGCCGGCGCTGGCGCTGGCGCTGGCGCTGCGATGGTGCCGCTTGCAATCGTCGAGGATGATGTGGTGGCCGGTCGTCTGGAGCAGTGGGGCGCGTCAACGCGGCCGCCCGTCAAAGTGTGGGTACTGCATGCGTCGTGACGCTTGGCGAGCGCGAAGGTGAGCGCTTTCGTCGATTTCATCTGCAATTATTTTGCAAAACAGAAACAATTGACTGATCGTGGTCGAGCAGTGAACTAGACTGCGTATGCGTTGCGCTTCTGTCTAAAGCACGATCACCTTTCTATTTGAGTGGTGGATTACGGTGCACGTCCGCTCTCGATTGTTCCCGGTCGGATGCGGATCAAGATTCGGCTGACACACCGTCGGATCGGGATTTGACCGAAATCGGCCATGAAGGGACATTCGACACCATTCGTGAACCGTCGACAATTACCAATAACTATCGAGAGTGCGCGTGGAATGTTCGATGCCCGAGCGACGACCACCTGTCTCACATTCTCGCGCGATTATTATGCGCCCCTGAGTTCTTGCGTGGCTTTCGCAAGGTCTTTGGAGGGCGGCAGACCGAACAGGCGAGCATATTCCCGGCTGAATTGATTCGGGCTTTGGTAGCCGACGTCGAATGCGATCGACGTCGCGTTTCCTTGGCCAGAGATCAGCTGCGAGCGCGCGTGCAACAACCGGATACGCTTCTGATACTGCAACGGGCTCAACGCCGTCACTGCCTTGAAATGGCGATGAAATGCCGAAACGCTTAATGCTGCCATCTCGGCCAACGCCTCCACTCTGATCTGTTCGGTGAAGTTGCGGCGTATCCAATTGATCGCAACGCCGATACGCGAAAGCGCCGTGTCCGGCGTTGCGATGTCTCGCAACATCCAGCCAAGCGGCCCCTGCAGCACCCGAAACAAAATCTCCCGCTCGTACACGGGAGAGAGCACCGCGATCTCGTCTGGCCGTCGCATCAGCCGGAGCATTCGAATCCACGGGTCGAGAAACTCGCCATTGACTGACGCCACCGAGAATCCCGAACCGAACAGCGTGCTGCAAACCTGCACCGGCAGGTCCCGGATAAGCGCCGCGACGATTGCGGTATCGAGAGTCAGGCTGACTGCAAGATAAGGTTCGCCTGTCGCGGCCGGATGGACGGATCCGACCGCCGGGAGATCCACAGACATGACGAAATAGGTTGCCGGGTCATAGTGAAAGGTCCGGTCGCCGACCGTCATGGTTTTTGAACCCGTCAGGATCAGGTTGACCATTGGATCGTAGACGGCGGCGAGCCGGTGCTCGGGGATCTCACCCTGGACCATGGCGACACGTGGGATGCCCGTTTCAGTACGCTTGTTTTCGGCGCTGGAGGCCAGTGCTCTCAGTTCTTGCAGTTGCTGTTCCATGAACCAACCCTAACAGAGGTCATGTCACCGTGCATGCGAAAAGCACAAATAGGCAAGGTTCGAGGAGGTTCGGGTGAGTGCAAGGTAGTCAACGGTCGTAGTCTCTCCTCATACCAGACACGAGGAGAAACGCATGAAAATCGTCATCGTGACCGGAAGCAGTCGCGGCCTTGGAGCCAGCACCGCCCTCGAGTGCGCCAAGCGCGGCATAGGCGTGGTCGTCACCTACAACAGGAATCCGGAAAAGGCCGACGACGTGGTGAAGGCCATCGCCGGGATTGGCGGGAAAGCGGTCGCTTTGAAGCTCGACGTTGGCAACAGCCGCTCGTTTTCCGAGTTCCGAGAAGCGGTTTCTGCTCAGCTCAAGGCTCTGTGGGATAGGGAGACATTCGACTTCCTTGTCAACAACGCCGGGTATGGGCTCTATGCCCCAATCTCCGATGTAACCGAAGAGCAGTTCGACGGCCTGTTCAACGTTCATCTCAAGGGGCCGTTCTTCCTGACTCAGGCGCTCCTGCCGCTCATCGAAAGCGGCGGCCATATCATCAACGTCACCAGCGCAACCAGTCGCGTCGCGACCGCGGGCGTCGCACCGTACGCCGCCTTCAAGGGCGGCTTGCAGGTTCTGACGCGCTACATGGCCAAGGAATTTGCCGAGCGCCGGATCAGGGCAAACTCGATCGCGCCCGGCGCGATCCGCACAGAGTTGGGCGGTGGACTGAACGTTGAATTCGAGGCCATGCTTGGCGGGCAGACAGCGCTCGGCCGGGTCGGTGAACCGGAAGAGGTCGGTGGCGTCATCGCCAGCCTGCTGTCCGAAGAGAACCGCTGGATCAACGCCCAGAACATCGAAGTGGCGGGCGGCTACGTCATCTGAATCGGGGAGAGATCACCATGCTCGACCACGTCTTCCTATCCGTCAGTGATATCGATCGTTCGATCGCTTTCTACGAAGCCGCGCTCGCACCGCTCGGCATTGCCCACGCGGTCGACTACGACGGCAGGCAAGGTTCCGCCGGCCATCCCGATCTCAAGGGTTTCGGCGCGAATGGCCGCGTGTTCTTCTGGCTGCGCGAAGGATCGGTCGAAGGCGGCGCCGCCCACGTCGGCTTCATCGCCCGCAGCAAGCGTGAAGTTAATGAGGCCTTCGAGGCAGCAATGTTGGCAGGCGCCACTGAAATCCACCCGCCGGGGCCACAGCTTCACTATGACCCCCGCTACTACGCGGCCCAGGTTCGTGATCCCGACGGCTACAGCGTCGAATTCGTCTACAAGGAATGGCAGCACTGATATGAAGAAGCTCATGATTTACGGCGCGCCCGGATACACCGGCCGCATGGTGGCGGAACACGCCTTGGCAGCAGGCATGCCCCTTATCCTCGCAGGAAGGAATGAGGCGAAGCTCATAACGCTCGCGGCAAGCCTCGGTGTGGAGCATCGGGTCTTCGCGCTCGAAGACGCCGCTGTGATTGATCGATCACTGGGTGATGTCGGCGTCCTCCTCAACTGCGCGGGTCCCTTCGCCAAGACCGCCAATGTGCTCATGAGAGCCTGCATCCGAAACGGCGTCCACTATCTTGACGTCGCCGCGGAACTTGACGGCTACCGTCTGGCCGAATTGCTCCACGTCGAGGCCGAGGCTGCTGGTGTCATGCTTCTGCCCGGCAGCGGGGGAAGTGTCGCGATGCTCGGCTGCCTTGCTGGACACGCTGTTGCGAGAACGGAGAATCCCTCGAGCATCGGGGTGGCCATGCATGTTTCGGGCGGTCTGTCCCGAGGCTCGGCCGTCAGCGCCATGGGAAGCGTCACCGCTGAAACTCTGGCGCGCGCCAACGGGAAGCTCGTCGCGCGTTCTGCCGGAGCCATCCGGCAACTCGACTTCGGCAGCGGCATCGTTGACTGCTTTCAGGTGACGCTTCCCGATCTCATCACGATCTGGCGGTCGACGAACGTTCCAGACATCGAAACCTTCGTCCATGTGACGGGCGACGGATTTCCGCGAGGTGATCTCTCGGCGCTTCCAGACGGACCGAGCGAGCAGGAACGGTTGGCTAATCGGTATCAAGCCGTCGTCGAGGTCACCGATTCCGACGGCGAGGTCATCCGATCGGTTCTCGATACGGTCAACGGCTACACGTTCACTGCGATCGCTGCCGCCGAAGCGGGCCGGCGCGTGCTGGCTGGGGAGGCGCGCGGGGGTTTTCAGACCCCTGCGATGCTTCTCGGCAACGGCTTTGCCGAGACCATCGCGGACACCACGATCATCGACGTATAGGGAGCTGTCCATGCAGAGACTCGTCGATACATTCATCCAGGCCGCCAATGCCTTCGACGTCGAGGGCGTGTTGGCTCTCTTTGCCTCCGATGCAGTCATCGACGACGTCTCGGTGGGCAATGCCTTTGTCGGCACCGAAGGTGTTCGGCTTTATCTACAGCAGTTCTTTGTTGGTTATAAAACCGCTAGCAAGCTTTTGTCGCTTGAGCAACTTGATAACTTCAACGCTGCCGTCCGCGTCGATTTTACGGGCGACTTTGGCCACGAAATAGGGACTCTCAAGCTCACGATCGACTCCGACGGTCTTATCAAGCGCATTGACGCAGATCTCGAATAAGCATCAAAGAGCAAGACAATTGGCGTCCGCACGGACGCCGACGCCGGGAACGGCTTCACGTCGCAAGCCTCCGGAACAGCAAGGACAACTCTCATGAACACGTCACAGTCATTTGTCAACGATACCGCAGACACGCTTGCGGTCGTCGATGCCCTCTATCGTTTTGCCGCCGGCATCGATCTTCGCGACAAGAGCCTTCTGTCGTCCTCTCTCGCAGAGAATGCCGTATCGGACTTTCGCCTGGCTGCCGCCAAAGCGGGATTCGACTATCCGGTCATCGAGGGCAGAGACGTTATCGTCGCAGCCCTTACGACCTCCCTCGCGACGCTGGACACCACGCATTCCGTGACAAACCCGCGTGTCACCATCGACGGTGACACGGCACGACTGGACGCACTCGTGGAAGCCCAGCATGTCCCTCGGAACGATCACACTCATCATTATCTGATGAAGAACCGCTACGATGTCGAGCTGGCAAGAGAGGGCGACATCTGGGTCATCACACGAACCACGGTGGATAACGTTTGGCGCTCAGGCGATCCTGCTGTTCTTTCTGTCGTCTAGAGAGCGCTTACTAAAACGTCGAGTGATGCAGTATCAAGTCGCCGCCGCCTCTCTTTTCAAGCTATAGCCCGCACGTCGTTTGTAGAAAACTAAGCGCCGGCTGAATTTACCCCTTGTGACCCGGCGGCTTGATCATGCGGTCGATAAGAGAACGCTGTCCTTGTCTTTACTAACGGTCACGCGTTCCCGGGCGTCTGGCTGAAAGCGGAAGAGTTCTCGACCTCTGTTGTCGATGATGTGACTGCATTACGCAAACGTGTGAAGCTGAAGGAAATGGTCGTATTCGAGTCGACGATGCTCACGCACCGACCTTACCCGGCTTTCAGCTTCGCCATCGGGAATGGTGACGAGCAGATCTCCGAGGAAGCCGAACGCAGTTTTCACCTGGCTGTTGACATTCGCCGCGCTCGACTGCAACGCATCAAGCCGCTTGCCAGCGAGCAGGTGGTTGAGCGAGGGACGGCCGGCACGGAAGGAACAAATCTGGAACGCCGACTTGAGGATTCTCCGGAGTTGCCAGAAGACCTGGAGAATTTTGCTGACGACAAGGCTGTCGAACGCCTAGAGGACCGACTGACCCGCTGGCAGCGGAAGCTCCTTGACCTGTCGCTTCGAAATAACCTGCGGAGCTTCAAGGCTGGCAAGAAATCACTGAAGCTGGATGCACCTGCCCCGGGTCACCTTGAGCACATTCTCGCCGAAGGTCACATCATCAAGTTGCTTACGCGGGCGGACTTAATGGATGGGAACGACCCTCGTAGCCAGGTAATTCACGAAGCGCGTGAGCGCGAAAACATCAGGCGTTCCCACGCGTTAGATGCTTTGAAGCGCAAAGAGGTTTTTTGTCGGACTCTCGCCAGACGAGATGGGACATTCCACGGCGGACTCGTCAGCCCACTGTGATACCGAGCAACCCTCCGTCTGGGCGCTCGCCGTCATCGGCAAACACCGCAAGCAACGTACGGTGCCCGTGAGCGCGGCGACGGTCGCAGCGTTGCGCGCGCACCGGGCGGATCGGGGACTGGACTTTGATGCAGCGCACGCCCAGGGTCCCTTGATCGCACCGGTGGTGATCAACAGGATCGACGCGTCGCTGGCGAAAAATGGCGACGCATCGGCGGGGCAGGGCGCGACCGTCCACCAGTTTCATGTGCCCTACGCGGCAGATGCACTGGCGAGACTCGTGCGCGAAGCCATCCGACGCATTGCAGAAGCAATGTTGCGCGAAGGTGCGCTGTCACACGATGCGCACATCAAGCTCCTGGGCACCTCGGCACAGGCGTTCCGGCATACCTTTGGTACTCAAACGGTTGCCCGAGGTATGCCAATCGATGTAGCGCAACGGATTTTGGGACACGCGTCATTGCAGACAACGTCGATCTATGTGCGGGCCGAGCGCCAGCGGATGCTTGATGAAGCGGCGAAATATTATTTGGAAGACGGCGGCTAGTCGGCTCCGGCGAATGCAGTGCCGAAGCAATTGCGCCGCAGCACTCCAAGAGTGGCGCTGCTGCGCATAGCGCTCTTGTCCGGGTAAGGTATCCTCAGGCTTGGCACGCATTGCGGCGCTCACCCAAATCAAATGGAGAAGACAGACATGAACAAGCAGGAACTGATCGACGCAGTGGCGAATCAAGCGGGCATCGCGAAGTCGGCAGCAGAAGAAACGATCAACGCATTCCTTGAGACCGTGACCAAAGCGGTGGTCAAGGGCGATGCGGTTCAGCTGATCGGCTTTGGGTCGTTTGGCACAGGCGCACGCGCTGCACGAGCCGGGCGCAACCCGAAGACCGGCGAGACTCTGCAAATTGCGGCGTCAAAGACCGTTAAATTTACCGCTGGCAAGGCGTTCAAGGACGCGGTGAATAAGTAGCCCGTTGACCCGTTATTCCGCCGGTCTCACTTGCGGGCGGCATTTGATCGCTTAATTGCTGTCCGACCACTGCGGAATGCCAATCATCTAGAGATAATTGTTTCTGTCGGTCGGCGCCTGATTCCAAGAGGCTCCTGCCGTCATCAGATTCTGCACCGAACGCGCGTGGGTCAGTCGGCGGCAGCTTATGAGCACGGTGCAATTGATGCAGAACAACATCCCTGGAACCGACGCGTCCCACAAGACTGTTTTTTACAATCGCATTCGCTACAGGGCCAATTGCACCATCCTCTGCACGGTTTGGATCACCGTAAAGAACGCGTCCTCGTGACCACCAAGTTTGATGATCAACTTCTAGGAAACCGAGCGGCAGCAAAGGTACGTTGACTGGCTTTGACGCAGGGCGAAGGAACTGGTATCCGCACGGCGGTGATGTACAGTCACCGCGTGCGGACCGTCTTAAGGGAGCGTGTTGCCGCCAGCGATGCCGAAGACCTCGCCAGTGATGAAGCTTGATTCTTGTGATGCAAGAAGAACGTACACGGGCGCACATTCGGCTGGTTGACCGGGCCGCTTCATCGGCACTTCCGAACCAAACGAGGGGATGGCGTCCTGAGGCTGGCCGCCGCTGGGCTGCAACGGCGTCCAGAAAGGACCTGGCGCTACCGCATTTACGCGGATTCCCTTCGACACAACTTGCTTTGACAGTGCTTTCGTGAACGCGACGATTGCTGATTTCGTCGGGGCGTAGTCAAGCAATGAAGGCGAGGGCTGATATGCCTGAATTGAAGACGTATTAATAACGGTGGCGCCTGCCGGCATGTGCGGCAACGCCGCCTTACACAACCAGAAAAGCGCAAACACATTCGTGCGGAAGGTCGCTTCAAATTGCTCGGTCGTCAGATCTGCGATGTCCTCTTGTGCGGTTTGCTTGCCAGCAACGTTCACAAGAATGTCGAGACCTGCAAGTGTGTTTTTGGCTTGGCTCACAAGATTTTTGCAGAATTCTTCGCTTTGTAGATCGCCTGGAATCGCAACGGCGCGACGACCCTCGGCCTCAATCAAAGCAACAACCTCCTTCGCATCCGCTTCCTCTGAAGGTAGGTAGTTCAACACAATGTCGGCGCCTTCGCGGGCAAATGCAATCGCGACTGCGCGCCCGATTCCGGAATCCGCGCCCGTGATCAGCGCTTTACGTCCTGCGAGCCGCCCGAACCCCTTATAGCTTTTTTCGCCATGGTCAGGCGCCGGCGTCATGTCGTGGATCGAGCCGGGCGGCGTTAGGGGCTGCTTCGGGAACTCGGGCTGAGGATATTGAGTAAGCGGGTTTTGCATCGCATACTGATTCGGTGTGTCATTGCTCATGGATCCTCCAAAGGGTTGAACATATAGCGGAAGATTTAACTCTCCGTGCTTGGCGTTCACATTCAGCAAATGGCGGGCCCGTAGCGATTGACGAGGAGGTTTGCGATGGCCGACTGTGACGCTAAGAGCGTGATCCGAACGGCGCACCGGCCAATGTCATGATCGAATGGACCATGGTCAAATGAGTAAGCCCTTGAGGCAAGTTACCGAGAAATTCACCCGTGTTCGGATCAGCCATTTCTGAGTACACGCCAACACCATGGTTAAGGGCACGGACGATGGCCTCAAACATGGCATTGGCTTGCTCCCGTTGACCTAGTAATAGACGCGCCTCGATTTGCCAGAAGGTGCATGCAAGGAAGCAGCCTTCCTCGTCCGCCACGCCGGTATATCTGTAGTGATACGGGCCCGTGCCAAGTTCGCGCTGAATTGCATCGAGCGTCGACAGGAGCCGCTCCTCGCCGTCGAAGCGAAAGCGAACGGCGAGCGCCATGGATGCATCGAGACGGTCGCTACCTGGAAACATCACGAACGCGTTCTTTTCTTCGGACCAGCAATGTTCTTCGATCCAACAAGCAACGGAATCGCGCTCCCGCGCCCATCTGTCGCGACAAGTGGTCGGCAACTCACCCGCATCGGCGAGCTCAACGGCTCGCGCCAGGGCCTGCCACGCGCTCACCTTTGACATGGTGTAATGCTGCGGTTCTTCCAGCTCCCACATGCCCGCGTCCTTGCGGCGCCAGCTTTCCGCGCATTGGTCAGCGAGCCGCGACAGTGTTTGTGCGCTGCGTGCATCAAGAATGTTGCCGTGTTCCACGAACACCGATGCAGTCTCAAGGATGTCACCGAAAACGCCATGCTGGTGCTGGTTAGTCGCAGCATTACCCGTTGAAACTGGTGTCGAGTGCCTGTATCCAGGCAAATCGATTGTCGTAACGTCCGAGACAACATCGCCGCGAAGTGAGTACAACACCTGTGGATCTTTGGTCTCTAGCCGCTTGAGCAGCCAGGTGAATGCGGCCTTCGCTTCTGCCTGAGCATCGATGCGCAAGAATGCCTTAATCGTGTAACCCGCATCGCGCACCCATGCATAACGATAGTCGTAGTTTTTCGACGACCCAATCTTCTCTGGCAAGGACGTTGTGCCGGCCGCCGCTATCGCGCCGCTCGGCGAGAAAAGCAGTAGCTTTAACGCCAAGGCACTGCGCACAAGCAGCGCACGGTGCGGTCCTTCATACTTTAATTTTCGAGACCACTGTTTCCATTCGTCGTCGGATCCGTCGATTCGCTGATCGATCTCGGCAATGGGTGGAACGACCAGTGGCTCGTCTTCACCGGCGATGATGGCCAGCGTCTCACGCTGCCCAGCGACGACATCGAAGTGTGCCACGAGGCCATCGTCAAATGCATCGTTGACAATCACAGCCGCGCTGTGAATGAAGAGACCGAGCACCCGGTCGGCATGGAAGACCAGATGCTCGCCGGCGGTCGTGCAGTAGGGATTGATCGTATCCGCTCGCCGACTGTAGCGGATCTTGACCACGAAACGGACAGTGCCCTGGATACCTTCAACCCGGCGCGCAAGCTCTGCCCACGGCAGCCGACCAGCCGCTCCGCTGTTATGCGATTCGGTCAGCATGGCTCTTCCGGAGTTGGTGCTGAAAATGGTCTCGAGGACGTTGCTGTCTTCCCGATACCGTCGCTCAACCGTGAAGTCCTCGTGTGGGGTTATAGAGAAAAAACCGCCGTGCCCGGGGTCTAGTAACCGATCGAATAAAGGAGGCGAGTCGATGTTTGGAACGCACCACCAGTCGATCGAGCCGTCGGCACCACTTAGAGCGATTGAGCGACCATCGCCCAGCGCGCCGTACGCATCGAGCGCCAGGAACCCGTCTGCATCACGGCGCCCATCATGATGTAAAGCGGGAACGACGGGCATAACCATAGATTGACCTTCGTTGATTTGCGTGAAATGAAGAGTTCGGGCGGTGCGGGGCGGCCCGAACATTATCCTGTTTACATTCCTGTTCCGAACGCTTGCTGCAGACGTTGACCCGCGTAAGCTTGTGCATCCTTGGCTTTCTGGACAACCGCAGCCGTGCCAAAGAATTCATGGGTCACGCCGTCATACACCTTGCGGTCAACCTGCCCGTTGGCTTGAGTGAGCGACTTCTGCAACATTTCACCGTCGTCCCGAAGAGGATCGAGGTTAGCGTTGATGATCGTAACGGGCGGCAAGCCTGACAAGTTTGCATGCACGAGATCGAGACGCGTGTCCTGTTTATCAGCAGGCGTGCTCAACAGCTTGTCGAGGAACCACGAGATCATTGCTTTATTGAGTGGCTTGGCAACGGCGTTTTCGATATACGAAGGCGTATTCATGCTTCCTGTTTGCGCAACAGGATAGACCGCAACCACGGCCCGCGGGATGGGCCCATGGGCGTCGCGTGCAGCGATCGCGGTTGCAACCGCTAGGTTCCCGCCCGCGCTCTCTCCGGCAAGTGCGAGCTTGGTCGGGTCTCCTCCAAACATAATGGCATGAGAGGCGACCCATTTGTACGAAGCGAACGCATCGTCCCACGCAGCCGGGAATTTCGCCTCCGGCGCGCGCCGATAATCTACAGAAACAACGATCGCATTCGCGGCCTTTGCAAGGCCTCGCGCGCCTCCGTCGTACACCTTCCGGTCAGCAATGACCCATCCACCGCCGTGGAAGTACGTAATCACAGGGAAGGGCCCTTTCCCGGATGGCCTGTATAACGTCGCTGGCAGTCCGCCGGTCGCGCCTTGGACGGTGATATCGCGACTCGATACGCCGGGAACAAGCGAGGTAGGTGCCGTATCGCGGCCTTGGCTCTTAAGCACGGCATTGACCGCATCGGCGACTGTTGGCTGCATCCGTGCCGTCGGGACATCGACCTTTTCAATCGCTTTGGGATCCATCGCCGCCATTGCGTTGAGGACGGCGAGCATGTCATCGTCGGCGCGCACCGTCGCAGTTGCTTTTGAAACGGTATTGGCAATAGGCGACGGCTTATCGGGTGCGCTGTTGCATGCCGCGAGAGAAAGAGCAAGAGCTATCGGAATGATGGCTGCCAATGCAGACCTTTGACGGACATGCAGATTTGAATGTAACGTGATTCCCGGCTGGACCATAGGTTCTCCGCTAGAGATTGATGCGCGGTAGCGCGAATTTTTACGCAAGGAGGGCCATGCGGTGTCCAGTTGCCAGCCGCATTCTTGGGACGCAGTCCGGTTCCGCACGACCTCAGCACATCGCGTTCCCGAAAGGAAACGTCTGTTGTGCCGGGAATGGCAGCACTGACGGACTTGAGCTGGACGCAAACTTGGGTAAGCCGCTTGAATGGGGTATCTCAGGATCAAGGCGCTGATTTCGGGGCTGCGCTTCTCGGTTCGACGCTTAGGTGGCAACCAATAAGGCGTCTTTTTTAGCGGTGCATTTGGCCCTTTGCGCTCAACGCGTCTGCGAATCGGCTAAACTGAAATCAGTCGCTTTACAGCCATCGGTTAATCTTCTTTCGTCCGCTATCAATCCATGCAAATCGCGTCACTATTACCGAACGAGCCGCTTCGGATTGAGGCGCTTGAACGTATAGGCGTTCTAGATACCCTACCGGAAGATGCGTATAACGATATCGTCGCGCTTGCCGTTCGAATTTGCGAAGTTCCGATTGCCTTGATATCGCTGATCGATCGTGAGCGTCAATGGTTCAAGGCTTGCATCGGGTTGGATGTAACAGAGACGTCCCGAGATGTTGCCTTCTGTGCGCACGCTATCCGCACGCCGGATGACCTGTTCATTGTTGAGGACGCATTAAGCGACACTCGCTTTTGCGACAATCCACTTGTCGTGGGCGGCCCGCGCATTCGCTTTTACGCTGGTGCGCCGATAGTCACGCGGGAGGGCCATGCACTCGGCACGGTCTGCGTAATTGATACGGTGCCACGGTCCTTGTCAGCGGATCAGAAAAATGCGCTGAAGGCGCTGGCGCGTCAGACCGCATCTTTGCTTCAACTGCGTCTCATGGACATTGAGCGGGCGGAGCAAACAAAAAGCTTGCGCGAGAAGATCATGGATGCGCTTGCGGACGACGAGCGCGAGCACGATAAATTGCGGCAAAAACAACGGGTCGCTTTGATCGGTCAGCTAACGAGCGGGGTAGCACACGACTTCAACAATCTTCTTCAATCAGTGAGCGTGAGTCTGCAGCTCATCGAACGCAAATCTGAGAATGCTGTCGCAGTACGCCGATACGCAGCGGGTGGCCTTCAGTCCGTCGAGAGGGGTGCCAAACTTATCGCTCAATTGTTGGCGTTCTCACGCGATGAGTTGCCAGTGCTTCGACCTATCAATGTCTCGGCCTGTATCCGCGATATGAAGGAGCTGCTCTCTCGCGTCCTGGGCACTGCGGCGCGTCTTAATTTTGATTTGGAAAACGAAGGCGTCATCGTAATATGCGACGGAACTCAGCTCGAAGCGGCGGTGCTTAACGTGGTAATCAACGCTCGCGATGCCATGCCAGATGGCGGCGACATTTACGTCACCACACGCATTCGAAGCGTCACGTGCGACCCGAACGTTTCAGACGGACCGTATCTCGAGGTGAGGATCGCTGACACCGGCGCCGGGATGCCATACTCGGTCGCGAGCCGGATTTTTGAGCCTTTCTATTCAACTAAAGGTGACAAAGGAACAGGTCTGGGACTCTCCCAGGTTTTTGCGTTCTCGGTCAGGGCGGGTGGCGCCGCAAGTGTAGAGACGGCAATCGACAAGGGCACCGCGATTATCATGCTTCTAAAGCCCACATCAGGCGCCGAGAGCTCGACAGAATTCGACCCTCAAGCCTTAGCGAGTACAGCTCAAGGGCTCAAGCAATCGCACGTGCTCATCGTCGACGAAAACATCGACACCCAGCATTATCTAGTTGATCTTCTGTCGGATGCGGGTTACTCAGTGCGCTCTGCAAGGTCTGCCTCCGCAGCCCTCTATGCAGTCGAGCAGCATGTCCCGGATGCGGTGATCGCTAACTACTCCATGCAAGGGTTGAGCGCGGCGTCACTCACGATTGTCATGCGCGAGGCGGACCCGCAAATGCCTTTGATTTTCATGACGGGCAGATCGGATATTGCGGAAGTGAAAGCGAAGCTGCCTGGCGGCGTCATGGTGCTACAAAAGCCCTTCCAATTCCAAACCCTTGTCGACGTGCTCGAAGATGCCATCGTAAAACGCGGGAGCATTTGATCCGCCAAACGGGCAAGCCAATCGTTGATCAAAGATTCGCCTGCGGCATCTTATGGCATCTCTGCAGTCACCATTCGGACGAAGCGGGGCGCAGTGGACGCGGTTTCGAACCGACCAATGAAAAGATCTATCGAAATGGACAACGGCAACGGTTTTGAAACGGTCGCGCATCTCGGCGCTTGCGCAATACCAGGTGTTTGGAAACGCCCTGTGGGTCAGGCATCGACAAGATAGCAACATTGGCGGCGGTGGTTCGCCGCGTGCTCGAAACAGAACGCGAATCTGCTCGGCATGAGATCAGAAAATGCATAGTTGGATTGTCGGCATCACCGATGAGCGTTTCCGAGTGGTGAAGGCACCGCACCAAACCATGGCTCGCGGGATGCGGCGTGAAAATTGCTAAGCTTGTCCATCGACAAACCATCGGAGCGCATCGTGAAAGCAACAATCTTTGCTCATGAGTCTGTGCCCCAGTCTTCGATGGTGGAAATACACCGGTTCAAATTCCAACTCGATGACGGAAATCTTCCTCCTTGTGACGAAACCATCTCGTTGCGTACCGCTCGGGTGATCGTCGAAAGCTTAGAAGACGGCAACGCTTTTATTAAAATGCTACGCGCGATCGTCGCGGCGAGCGCGGACCAATACGATGACTTGGTCGGAAACGCCTATCCTGACCATTTCGTCGCAGACGATGAGTCGATTAATCGCCCAATGCCTGGGCGCGAAAGCCAAGCACACAGAACGTAACGGTAACGGCCCACGCTATGACAATAATTGTTGGTTTTGTCGCTTGAACAATATGAACAACCGTTTCTAGGCACCGGACGAGTGTAGGGCTTGGCTGTCAACAAGGGAGGAAGCTTTGCTTCCATGTCTGATTTTCTTCCTAATTTGCGTACCCGTGCGGTTGCTTCCCGAGTGTTGATATGGACGATGTTAAAGGGTTACAACTTTACCGAATATGGAGCACGCGAACACTATCGCATCATGGTGTTCCAACCAAAGTTTTGGTCGTGGATGATCTTCTCATCGCGGCAGAAGCGCTGGCGATTGCTCTGTCGGACCCCAAGCGAGCGACCCGTTTTGCGTTGAGTGGCGTAGAAGCGGTAAATCAACTCAGCGAGTGGACCCCTGACGTGATCATTCTGGATATCAACATGCCGGAACACGATGGATATCAGACTGCACGCGTCTTACGTCGTCTGGCAACGACACGTGACGTTGTGCTGATTGCGTTCACCGCGCAGTCGGAAGCCGAGATTAGTCTCAGAGCCGTCGCTGCGGGCTTCGACGCATACTGTCAAAAAGGCAATAGCGTCTCGAGATTGATTGGTTTGATCGACAACTTCATTGCAGAACCATCGAAATGATGCGACGTAGCGCATTGCGCGTGTCATGGGTCGGCGACCCGCCGGCGAAACACACGTGTACCGACGTTGCTGTTTAGAAGGACGGGTGATGAACAACAGGAAGCCAAAGCTGGTCCTCTTTAATTCACGCGGTGTTGCGACTGCTG
>NZ_JAAVUV010000014.1 GCF_018449635.1 Caballeronia sp. dw_276
ACGGATGCGTGTAAGTCATCGCGTAGTGATTCGACAACATCACGAACACCACCGGCAACGTGAAATATGTGTTGTGCACTGAACGCTGCTTGCCACGCTTGCCATAAATGGCGTTGGGCACTTCACCCTTGAGCATCGCGGCGACCATCTTGCGCTGGCCGGGGATGATCACGAAAAACACGTTGGCCGACATGATGGTTGCGAGCGTCGCGCCCGTAATCAAATAAGCAGCGCGTCCGGCAAAAACATGACATGCCAACCACGCGGCGATGATCACGTAAGCGCCAACGCAAATCCCGAGCAACCGGTCGCGATTCCCAAGCAAACGGCACAGCGAGTCGTAGACAATCCAGCCGGCGAGCAAGAACCCCAACGCCGCCGAAACTGCAACGACAGGCCCCATGTCGAGCACGTTTTTATCGATGAGATATGTGCTCGGCGAAAACAGATACAACACCATGAACAGGCCGAAACCGGACATCCACGTGGTGTAAGAGGGCCACTTCGACCAGTGCAGATCCTCGGGCATATTCTCCGGCGCGACGGTGTACTTCTGCATGTTGTAGAAGCCGCCGCCGTGCACGTGCCACAACTCGCCGAACACGCCGCGCTTTGTCGCGGCGGGATCTTTAGCGGGTTTCAAGCTGTTATCGAGCGCCACGAAATAGAAGGACTCGCCAATCCACGCGATCGCCACGATCACGTGCAGCCAGCGCAACGCGAGATTCAGCCAGTCAACAATAAAACCTTGCATGAAACGTCTCCACCACGAATTCTTTAATCAAGCCTCGAAGGCCAGCTCTTGAACGAAACTCCAACGAACCTCAGCTCCCGCGATACGTGCTGTATGCCCAAGGCGATACAAGCAGCGGCACGTGATAGTGCGACGAGGCATCCGCAATGCCGAAGCGCAGCACCACGCGATCCACAAAACGCGGTTCGGGCAGCGTCACGCCATTGGCTGCAAAGTAATCGCCGGCATGAAATACGAGTTCGTATTCGCCGGTGACGAACGCATCGTCTTGAAGCAGCGGTGCGTCGCAGCGACCGTCAGAGTTGGTGTGCGTGGTGAGAAGAGGGCGCCGGGTATCGCCGGCGAGAACGAAGAGTTCGACTTTGATGCCGGCGCCGGGACGGCCGTGCGCGGTATCGAGTACGTGGGTTGTTAGCTTGCCCATTCGCGTTGTCCTTGTAGTGTGCGAGGAGCGGCTGCGCATCGAACCGTCTGGAACAGACTTGAGCGGCGGATCGAGGCTCCACAAACGTGGCTACATACCCGTCGGCGTGAGTGGATGCGCGCCGTGTTCAGCATTGTAAAAAGTTGCAGTGACCGTGACGCGCGCGATAAGCAAGATAATCCGCAGCACATGAGCGAAAACCCTGAAACCGACGTTACAGCGTTCAGTCGTTCCAACCCTTTTTCATCGCTTCCCGCCGATGCTACCCGCGCCAAAATTCACGATCATATTGAGTCTGTGAAGACAACTATGGCGGCCTTCGCATTGTCAGCGGTTTTTTGGCTGGTGACAGTTGTGCCTTGCACAGCGCGGCTGGCTGGCATCCCGAAGACGGCGATCGACGCTGGGTAACCGGGTAAATGCGTGAGGTTGAGTGATATCTTCGCGCCCTCGGAAAACAGTGAAGTAGCGGAGATCGACATGCAACAGAAGCAAAAAACCTTGCTGGTGAAGAATGCGCAGGTGCTCGTGACCATGGACGACGCACGCCGCGAGATTCGCGATGGCGCATTGTTCATCGAAGGGAACCGGATCGTGGCCGTCGGTCCGACGAGTGAATTGCCGCAGGAAGCGGATGAAGTGCTCGACATGTCGGGCCACCTGGTGATTCCGGGTCTCGTCAACACGCATCACCATATGTATCAGAGCCTGACGCGCGCCGTGCCGGCTGCGCAAAATGCCGAGCTGTTCGGCTGGCTCACCAGTTTGTACGAGATCTGGGCGAACCTGACGCCCGAGATGATCGAAGTATCGACGCTGACGGCCATGGCCGAGTTGCTGCTTTCGGGCTGCACCACGTCGAGCGATCATCTCTACATTTATCCGAATGGCGCACGGCTCGATGACAGCATTGCGTCGGCACAGCAGATCGGCATGCGGTTTCACGCGGCGCGCGGCAGCATGAGCGTCGGGCAGAAGGATGGCGGATTGCCGCCTGATTCGGTCGTCGAGAAGGAAGACGCGATCCTTGCGGACACGCAACGCCTGATCGAAACCTATAACGACGAAGGCCGTTACGCCATGCTGCGCGTGGTCGTGGCGCCGTGTTCGCCGTTCTCGGTGAGCCGCGAACTGATGCGCGATTCGGCGCTGCTGGCTCGTGAATATGGGGTATCGATGCATACGCATCTGGCCGAAAACGTGAACGACGTGAGCTACAGCCGTGAGAAGTTCGGCATGTCGCCGGCCGAGTATGCAGAGGATCTCGGCTGGGTCGGGCCGGACGTATGGCACGCCCATTGTGTGCAGCTGGACCGCGCGGGTATCGAACTGTTTGGGCGCACGGGGACGGGCGTCGCGCATTGTCCGTGTTCGAATATGCGGCTGGCATCGGGCATTGCCCCCATTCGTTCGATGCGCGATGCGGGCGTGAGCGTGGGAATCGGCGTGGATGGATCGGCATCGAATGATGGCGCGCAAATGATCGCCGAAGTGCGGCAAGCGATGTTGCTGCAACGCGTGGGTTTCGGGCCGGACGCCATGAGCGCGCGCGAAGCCCTGGAAATCGCGACCCTAGGTGGCGCCAAAGTGCTGGGCCGCGACGACATAGGCGCGTTGGCCCCCGGCATGGCAGCGGATTTTGTGTCCTTTGATTTACGCCATCACGCGTTTGCGGGCGCATTGCACGATCCTGTTGCCGCGCTGGTTTTTTGCGCGCCGTCGCAGGTATCTACAAGTGTTATCGATGGGAAAGTGGTCGTGCGTCACGGTCAATTGACGACCGTCGATCTGGGTCCGATCGTCGAGCGTCATAACCTGCTGGCGGGAAAGCTGATGGAAATGGCCCGCTAGCAATCAAGGCACATCGATCAACGAGCGCGTCGCATCGGCGACGAGGTGACGGAGCCACCGCACTTCGTCGGAGTAATGGCAGCGCTCGTGCCACAACTGGTAGTACTGCATCGGCGGAAAGTCGAGCGGCGCGGGCACTACGGTCAGCGGAAGGAACTTCGCGTAGTGATCGGCGAAAAGCCGCGTGGTCGTGAACACCAGATCCGACTTGATCAGCACGTACGGCGCGAGATTGAAGTAGGGCAGCGTGACGACTACATGGCGCTTCAGGCGCTCGCGGGCGAGATGGACATCGATTGCGCCGCGCTGACCAACTGAATACGGCGTCGGCGCGAGATGGGGCGCGTTCAGATATTGATCGAGCGTAAGCGCGCCGCGCCTTGCAAACGGATGATTGGAACTGACAAGGCACACGATCTTGTCGACAAAAAGATTCGAGAGATGCAGTTGTTCCGGCGGCTCGGGCCAGTTGCCCACCACGATATCCAGCTTGCCTTCTTCCAGCGCGAGTTCGTAGTCGAAAGCGGGACCAAGCGAATGGAATTCGAGCGTGGCGTTAGGCGCGGCGATCCGGAACCGCTCGACTACGGTAGGCACGAACAGCACGTTCAGGTAATCCGGACAACCAATCCGGTAACACCGCACGGACGTGGATGGTTCGAAATTATGTTGCTGGACCTTGATGCGTTCAATTTCACGCAGCGCGTTTTGCGTGGGTTCGAGCAGGCGCAGACCGTATTCGGTCGGGACCATGCCGGCCTTGCCGCGCACGAGCAGCGGATCGCCGGTGATATCGCGCAGACGTCTGAGCGCCGCGCTGATGGCCGGTTGCGACTGATTCAACTTCACGGCCGCGCGCGTGACGCTGCGTTCCATGAGGAGGGTGTGCAGGACGCGTAACAAGTAAGTATCGATTGCTTCGCGTTGCTGACTCATGTTTTCTCCAATATACGGTCTAGCTGATAGACCAGGGTGCGGGACATATTGTTTTTAATATGACACATTTATGGCGTCAAGCCAGGCATACCCCGAGCGCGTTCGTTGCAAGCGCTGCAATGGCGGGTTGTTGCTTGAAAGTGACTTCGGAGTGAACTTATCGCGCGCACTATTTTGAGCAATCGACGCCCCGCACCGTTTTGGGTATCTTTTCCTCGCAGACTGCATGTTTCCGTTGCTGTCATACCGGTCACCCCGGTTTTGCGCAATTTCCGCACTTTCTGAGTCCATATGGGCGACGCTATTTCCTCATCCATTCAGCCCGGCGACGCACGTGTTCCGCGCCTCGCGTTACGCGGCATCAGCAAGCAGTATCCCGCCGTCAAGGCCAATGACGACGTAACGCTCGTCGTCGAACCGGGCGAAATCCACGCGGTGCTCGGCGAAAACGGCGCCGGCAAATCGACGCTGATGAAGATCATCTACGGCGCGGTGCGGCCGGACGAGGGCGAGATCCAGTGGAACGGCGAGACGGTCGAGATCGGCAGTCCGGCGGCGGCGAGGAAGCTGGGTATCGGCATGGTGTTCCAGCACTTCTCGCTGTTCGATACGCTGACGGTCGGCGAGAACATCGCATTGGCGCTTGACGATAAATTCGACCTGAAGAGCTTGAGCAAGCGTATTCGCGAGGTGTCGGCCGATTACGGACTCGATGTCGATCCGCAACGGCACGTGCACAGTCTTGCGGTCGGCGAACGGCAACGCGTAGAGATCGTCCGATGCCTGCTGCAAAACCCGCGTCTGTTGATCATGGACGAACCCACATCCGTGCTCACGCCGCAAGCGGTGAAAAAGCTCTTTACGGTGCTTCGCCGGCTGGCGTCCGAGGGATGCAGCATTCTCTACATCAGTCACAAACTCGATGAAATCCAGGCGCTGTGCCAGACCGCGACGGTCATGCGCGGCGGCCGCGTAACGGGAAGTGTCGATCCACGCAAGGAAACGCACGCATCGCTCGCGCAACTGATGGTCGGGCATTCGCTGCCCGATTACACGCGCCGCGCACACACTCCGGGCGAAGTGAAACTCGCAGTGAAGAACCTGTCGGTGGAAAGCGCCGATCCGTTCGGCACGTCGCTCAAGGATGTTTCGTTTGCGGTGCACGCAGGCGAGATCTTCGGCATTGCGGGTGTATCAGGTAACGGACAGGCTGAGTTGCTGGCCGCGCTCTCAGGCGAGATCCGCGACAAAAACATCGCGCCCGATGCCATCACGATCGTCGGCCAGCCCGCCGCGCGATACCGCGCCGGCGGCCGGCGCGCGCTCGGCTTCGCCTTCGTGCCTGAAGAACGGCTCGGACGCGGCGCGGTGCCGGCCATGTCGCTCGCAGAAAACGCGCTCTTGACCGGGCATCGCGAACACATGGTGCGCGGAGGCTGGATCAGCACGAAGTCGATGCGCGCGTTCGCCGACCGCTGCATCAGCGCCTTCGATGTCCGCTGCGGCGGCAATGGCGCGCTTGCGCAAAGCCTGTCGGGCGGGAACTTGCAGAAGTTCATCGTGGGCCGCGAGATCTTGCAGGAGCCCAAGGTGCTCGTCGTCGCGCAACCGACATGGGGCGTCGATGTCGGCGCCGCCGGTTTTATCCGGCAACAACTGCTCGACCTGGCCGCGCGCGGCGTGGCGATCCTGGTGATATCGGAGGAACTGGAAGAACTCTTCGATATCTGCGACCGCCTCGCTGTTCTGGCTCGCGGCAAACTTTCTCCGGTCCGTGAAACCGGTCTTACCAACGCAGAAGAAATCGGCCTCTTCATGGCCGGTCTCTTCGATGGCAATCGCGCCGACCCCGTCGCCCTCGACACCACGGCACCGACATCATGAATTTTCCGTATCGACTCGAAGCGCGGCCGACGCCGTCGCGCGCCATGCAACTCGCCGTGCCGGTGGTGGCCGCCGTGCTGACGCTGATTATCGGCTTCCTGATTTTTACGTTCGTTGGGCAAGACCCCTTGCGCGCGATGCACGGGTTTTTTATCGAACCGTTGTCTAACGTGAATGGTTGGTCCGAGCTTGTCTTGAAGGCTTCGCCGCTGTGTCTGATCGCGCTGGGTTTGGCGGTTGGGTATCGGGCGAACGTGTGGAACATCGGCGCGGAAGGGCAGATGCTGCTTGGCGGGATCGTCGCGGGTGGCATCGCGATTCATCTCCCCGATGCCACTGGCTGGTGGATCCTCCCGCTGATGATGATCGGCGGCGTGATCGGCGGCATGGTGTGGGCCGCGATTCCCGCGTTGCTCAAAAGCCGTTTCAACACCAACGAAATCCTGACGAGCCTGATGCTCACGTACGTCGCCACGCAGTTGCTGATCTATCTGGTGAGCGGTCCGTGGCGCGACCCGGAAGGCATGAACTTCCCCATCTCCGCCATGTTCAGCGATGCCGCCCAATTCCCGCGTCTCTACAGCGACTGGGGCTGGGCGTGGCTGAAGGGAACGCGGATCAATGCATCGGTGTTTCTGACGGTGATCGCGATCCCGCTCGTGTGGTTGTTCATGCGCAAGAGCTTCGCGGGGTATCGCATGAACGTCGGCGGTCTCGCGCCGCTGGCCGCACGCTACGCCGGTTTCTCCGATAAAAAAGCCATCTGGACGTCGCTGCTTTTGAGCGGCGGCCTGGCGGGGCTGGCCGGCATGGGCGAAGTCGCGGGGCCGATCGGACAATTGCAGGCCGGATGGTCGCCGGGGTATGGCTTCACCGCGATCATCGTCGTGTTTGTCGGACGCTTGCATCCGGTCGGGATCGTGCTGGCGAGTCTTCTGATGGCGCTGCTTTATCTCGGCGGCGAAGCGGTACAGACGTCGTTGCAGCTGCCGCAGGCGCTCGCCGGCGTGTTCCAGGGATTGCTGCTGTTTTGTCTTCTGGGCGCGGATTTGTTCGTCAACTATCGGGTGCGCCGGCGGGTCGTCGCGCACGCGCATTCCTAGATAAATACATGGACATCAATCAAGCCAGTTCGCTTGCATCCAGTGCGGTCGTCGCGGCCATTCCATTGATGTACGCCGGCGCCGGCGAACTCGTCGCGGAGAAGTCGGGCGTGTTGAACCTCGGCGTGGAAGGCATGATGCTGATGGGCGCCGTCACCGGATACGCCGTGACCGCAATCACCGGCAACCCGTGGCTGGGGATCTTGGGCGCGGTCGTCGCGGGCGTACTCATGTCGCTCGTGTTCGCGTTCCTCACCATCACCATGCTCGCCAATCAGGTCGCGACGGGTTTATCGCTGACAATATTCGGGATCGGATTTTCGGCTTATATCGGCAAGCCTTATACGTCGGCAGCGGTGCGCGCTTCCATCGACGTTCTGCCGATACCCGGTCTCGCCTCCATTCCCGTCATCGGGCCGGCTTTTTTCATGTTGACGCCATTGGGATATCTCGCGTTCATCATGTTCGGCGTGATCGGCTGGTTCCTCTACAAGACGCGCGCCGGGCTCGTGCTGCGTTCGGTCGGCGAGTCGCCATCGGTGGCGCATTCGGTCGGCTTTCCCGTGGTCGGCGTGCGCTATGCCGCGACGCTATTCGGCGGCGGCATGGCGGGCATCGCCGGCGGCTATTACTCGATCGTCTACCTGCACTTGTGGCAAGAGCAGTTGACCTCCGGTCGCGGCTGGATCGCGCTCGCGCTGGTCGTGTTCGCGACGTGGCGGCCGGGCAGATTGCTTATCGGCGCGTTGCTGTTCGGCGCCGTGATGGCGCTGCAGTTTTACGCCCAGGCCATTGGCGTGCCGGTTCCGACCCAATTTCTCGCGATGCTGCCGTACCTTGCGACCATCGTCGTGCTGGTGCTGATCTCGCGCAATCCGAACACGATCAAGCTCAACGCACCGGCGTCCCTTGGCAAGCCGTTTTTCGCGGCGAGCTGAGCGCCGGTTATTTGATTCCTTGCACCACGATTTTCATAAACAACATCGACACATCGACAGGAGAATCACGATGAAAAAAAGCTGGCTGAACACGTTGGGCGCGGCGGGCGCTGTGGGCACAATGCTCGCGCTCTCGGCCACGATGGTTGCTGCCCCGGCGCGGGCCGCCGATGCACCCGGCATTGCGTTCGTGTATCTCTCCAATCCCGGCGATGCAGGCTGGACCTTTGCCCACGATGCCGGCACGAAGGAGATCGAAGCCAAATACGGCAACAAGATCAAGATCACGCGGGTGGAAAACGTGCCGGAATCGGCGGACTCCGAGCGTGTGTTTCGCGACCTCGCCGCCAAGGGCAACAAGGTGATTCTGGGAACGAGCTTCGGGTACCAGGACTTCGAACTGAAAGTGGCGCGCGATTATCCGGACATCACTTTTCTGACCGCGACGGGTTACAAGAAGGCGAAAAACTTCGGCGTCTACGATAACCGCATGTATCAGGGCGCATACCTCGCGGGTGTCGCGGCCGGTTATGTGACGAAGACGAATACGCTGGGATTCGTGGCATCGGTGCCTATTCCTGAAGTGATCCGCAACATCAACGCGTACACCCTGGGCGCGCGCTCAGTGAATCCCAAGATTCATACGAAGGTCATCTGGATTAACAGCTGGTTCGATCCGGGCAAGGAAAAGCAGGCGGCGGAAACGCTGATTGGACAGGGCGCCGATGTCCTGTTGCAGAACACCGATTCGAACGCGACGCTGGCGACTGCCGCCGAGAAAAAGGTGTACGCATTCGGCTGGGATTCGAACATGAAGAAATTCGGTCCGAGCGCGCATCTGGGTTCGGTGGTGTCGCACTGGGGCGTCTACTACAACACGATGGTAGAGCAGCTTCTGGCGGGGAAGGTCAAGACCGATCCGGTGTGGCTGGGCATGCCGCAGAAGGCGGTTGATATCGAAGACATGAATACGGCCGTAGTCCCCGCCAAAGCGATGCAGGCAGTCCAGGCGAAGCGCGAGGAACTGCAAGGCGGCAAATGGGATGTCTTCATGGGGCCGGTCAAGGACCAGACGGGCGCGGTGAAGATCGAAGCCGGCAAGAATCTGACCGATCCGGAATTGCAGCGCATCAACTGGTATGTAGAAGGCGTGGACGGCGCGTTGCCGAAGTAAGCCGACGCTCGACTGTTAGCAAGAGTTACTTGTTGCGTGTCAACATTCACGTCACATGAAAAGGCCGCGCTCTGGATGGAGCGCGGCCTTTGTTGTCTGCGTCGCGATTAATCTTAATCGTCGATTCGCAGTCCAACTTTAAGGGTTACTTGCCAGTAGGCTACCTTGCCATCTTCGATCTGGCCACGGGTCTCGGTGACCTGGAACCAATGCAGGTTGCGGAGTGTTTTCGATGCTTTTTCCAGCGCGACGCGCACGGCATCGTCGCTGGATTGGGTGGAGGAGCCTGTCAGTTCGATTTGCTTGTAGACGTGATCGGTCATGGGTTCTCCTGGTTTTGTTCGGCTTTTCCGCTGGGCGGGCTTGAGTTGCGCTTAAGTGTTTCAGCAAGTCTTGAGCCTAGGGGAGGGGAGCTGGCGCTGGGGCAGGTGGGTTGATGCTGGGTTGCTGCTGCTTGGGCTTTCGCGCGTTCTGTCTTAGTTGTTCTCTTTAGCACTATTAGCCACTGTGCGTGGCGGCACTTCATTTCTTTGTCCAACGGCGACAAAGAAACGAAGCAAAGAAAACGCCTCTCCACAATCGGCTCATAAGTGTCCCCAGCGTGCAGTGACAACGTTTTGGTACCCCAAAAGCACGCTTGGCGAATAACCGTGAACACTTGAAACCCTCCCCCTCCGTTCACGGATACCCACACGCTTCGCCACCAGTGTGGGAATCCGTTAATACGAAAATCTAGCCTACGCATAACAACTGAATAGCCCACAACAGGTTCAAGCACCTTGAACCCAAAGCCTCGCTACCGGCGCGGCCGACCCTTTATTTTGGGCGCTAGCGCGCGCAGCGCGGAAGCCTGGTTAACGGATTCCCACACTGGTGGCGAAGCGTGTGGGTTGCCTTTGACGGAGGGGGAGGGTTTCAACAGGACGAGGTTATGCGCTGAGCGTGCTTTTGGGGTCCCAAATCGTTGTCACTGCACGCTTAGGACACTTATGTGCCAATTGTTGGAAGGCGTTTTCTTTGCTTCGTTTCTTTTTCGCCGTTGGAAAAAGAAATGAAGTCCCGCCACGGACAGTGGCTAATAGTGCTAAAAAAGTCAGCCAGGACGGAACGCGCGAAGACCTTAAAAGCAGAACCCCCGTCCCAAGTGCCAACGCTACCTTAACCTTGATGCAGCATCTCCCGCATCCTGCCGCCGCGCCCCCCGCCTCGCGCGGGAACTCGCCGTTGCGCCGAACTCGCTCAAAATCTGCGTCCGTGCCCGGCTGGCAAAAACCAAAAACCCAAACCCGTTAGCCTCATACCAATACCCGCCGTTCTCAAGTCCATCAAGCGGCTGCTCCAGCGCATTGGTAATGCACTCAATACACCGCCTGTGCAATTCCTCTACCGCCGGGTACGGCGGCTGCGCGCCCCGCACGCTGCACAAAAGCACATCGAGCCCCGGCAGGACGTGCGCGTACAACACCGGTTCATCCTGGGCGCGAGCACGTGCGATCTTCGTATCGAGTTGGCCGAACGGCTTGAAATGCCTAAGCACGGCGAGGAAAGACTCGTCGCCATCGACCTTCGCGCGTCTACGCTTTTTCGGGAAGGACATAAAAATTCGCCTGAAAAAGAATTGCAAAAAACGCTGCGTCCTCATGCGGCCACTCCCGTCTGGCGGGCCGCTCGTTTGTCTGGACACGTCGATCTTTTATAGCACATCGAAGTGGTGGATTCACGGCGATTCAGGATAAGGGCGCCGCACCCGGGTCACTCGACCTCTCGTGCAACGCCGCACGAATCTTGCCGAAAACCCTGCTGCGGCTCGCATGGCATTCATGTCTCAATAATAGACCTACGAAACGCCGCTGCGCCAAAAATCGCAAGGAAAATTCAAGCGAATGTCACGAACCGGCATCGCCGCAACAGTGCATACAGAAAACAAAAAACCCGCGGCTATCAGCGCGGGCTTTTGTGTATCAGCCCTGAATCAACCCAGGACGCCAATTGAAAAAACGGCTTCAGACGCGCGGCGAACCCTTCAGAGAGTCGCGGATCTCACGCAGCAACAACACGTCTTCCGGCGTTGCGGGAGCCGGCGCAGCCGGTTCGTTCTTGCGCAAGCTGTTGATGAACTTGACCATCAGGAAAATGATGAACGCCAGGATGATGAAGTTGATCAACACCGTAATGAACGACCCGTAGCCGAACACGGCGACACCCGCAGTCTGCAAGTCTTTGTACGAACCGGGATTACCCTTGAATGTCGGCGGTATCTCACCCAGCTTGACGAACAGGTTCGAAAAATCGAGCCCGCCGGTTGCCAGCCCGACGACCGGCATGATCAGATCCTTCACGATCGAATTGACGATGGTAGAAAACGCGCCGCCGATAATCACACCGACTGCCAGATCCATCACGTTGCCCTTGAGGGCGAAGGCCTTGAATTCCTGAATCATGCTCATGCGTTGCTTCCTCCGTTTAAGTTCATAAGAATCGGCAGCAAGGGATGTGCCATTTGAATCGGATCTAAACGATCGTCCGAAACGCTGCTGCAACCGGACTGGCGCGGTTCGGAACACCATTAATTGAAACGGATAATGACAATGATAGCGAATCGATTGCGTGCCCGTCCCCGGTTTTTTTAAGCGATAGGCCGATCAGACAGGGTTTCTGCGTGATCCTCAGGATTTCTCCGGGGGCGCCGCCTTTACGCGTCCGGTGGCGATTGCCTGTACGAACGCGGCGTGATCGGCAACGGTCTGCGTGCCGTAACTCTCGGCCCATCGCGCGTACGCGGCGTCCAGCCGGTCCGAGCTGCCGCAATAACCGGCAATCAGCGCGGCATCGCCCGTACGGGCATGGGCGCGTGCAAGCAACAAGCCAAGACACCACGCGTAGAAATCGAACGTGGCGCCATGCAACCAGTCGACGGGGATTGATCCGCGCATGTTTTTCATCTGCCGGACATAAAAGTCGCGCCCCGAAATGGTCGTCCATCCAAGCAACGGGTCCGACGAACTTTGCAAAAGACGCTGCCCGTGCACGACGCGCCGTCCCTGATGATTGAACGGCTCGGGCATGGCGGGCACGAAGGGCGCAGCGGCCGGCACGATGCCTTCCTTCACCTGCATGAACAACGGATCGCCGTGCGCGCGCCCGAGCAGCAACAGCAAATATGCCCGCGTTCCCACACTGCCGACGCCGACCACCCGATGCGCGACATCGACAACGTCGTAGCGCTCGAGCATCGTGCGCCACTCGCCGGCGATTGTTTGCGTGTACCCGCGCAATCCTTCGATCACATGGTTCGTCTCGGCTTTGTCGAGCCGCGTGAGAATTGGCGGATCGTCGCGAAATCGCCAGCTCTTTCCGTCCGGTTCCGCGACGCGCGCAAGCATGGTCGCGTGGCTGCGCTTCGTCGCCCGCTCGACGGCTTTCGCGATCGTCGCTTTTTCGGCGGAATCGAGCGTGACGGGCGCTTCGATATGCAGGACACTCGCGTAGGAACGCATCTGCCAGAGGTCGTACGCGGGTATCTGCCATAACGCCGCCATCGTCGTCCGATAACCCGCGCAGGCAGAACGCACGGCGCGTTCGCGGCCACTCGCATCCACGCTGTTCTCCCGCGCCGCCACGTTGATGCTCGCCGTCAGCCGCCTCAGGTCCCATTCCCACGGCGAAACAATGGTTTCATCGAAATCGTTCAGATCGAACACCACGTCTTGCCGCGGCGTGCGAAAGAGGCCGAAATTGTTGAGATGCGCGTCGCCGTCGATCATCACGTGATGCCCAATGGACGGCGTTCTTGCCAGATCCCAGGCCATCACGCTCGCCGCGCCGCGCAGGAACGCAAACGGTGAAACCGCCATGCGCGCCATGCGCAGCGGTACGAGCCGCTCCTGCCGGCCCGCGTTGTTCGCGAGCACGCGCTCGACCGGGTCGGGACGATCGCGTTCGGCCTGCGGTCCGGCATGGGCGTCGAAGGGAATGGTATCGCGCAACGATCGGCCGAGCGCCCGGCTTTCGTCGGCGGTACCGTTCGAAGAACTGGCCGGCGCAGTCGTCGCGGAGACGGAGCGAGTGGGCAAAGGAAGGCCTCGTGATGGACGTAAATGAACCACGCTCTGAGCACGATGCGCGCCATCCCCGGTCGGACTACGGCGAATAACGGGCACGCAACCTGCTAAGAATTACTTCCCATGGGCGATGCCGGGCGACGCAATCCGGAACTCGACTAATTCCGGTGCCTAAACGTTTCCCGAGGACACCCGAACTCAAGCTACACGCATGAACTTCTGAATGCATCACCTCTAATACCTGGACACTCGCATACATGGCTCACGATATCCGCATTGCCGAAGGTTCGCCGTTTCCGCTGGGCGCAACCTGGGACGGCGAGGGCGTCAATTTCGCATTGTTCTCTGCGAACGCCTCGAAAGTCGAACTCTGCCTCTTCGATCAAACCGGCGAAAAGGAACTCGAGCGCATCGAATTGCCGGAATACACCGATGAAGTCTTCCACGTCTACCTGTTTGGACTGAAACCGGGCGCTGTCTATGGATATCGCGTGCATGGTCCGTACGAACCGGAAAACGGGCATCGATTCAATCCAAACAAGCTGTTGCTCGATCCGTACGCGAAGGCGCATGTTGGCGAGCTGAAATGGGATCCGGCGGTCTTCGGCTATACGCTCGATGACGACGGCGAAGACCTGAGTTTCGATGAACGTGACAGCGCACCGTTCATGCAAAAGTGCCAGGTCGTCGACCAGAGCTTTTCGTGGGTTCACCCGACGCGCGTTCGCGTGCCCTGGGAACAGACCATCTTCTACGAAACCCACGTACGCGGTTATACGAAGCGTCATCCGGCCGTGCCGGAACATTTGCGCGGCACGTTCGAGGGTCTCGGCACGAAGGAAGTGATCGAGCACATCAAGAGCCTCGGCGTGACTTCGGTCGAACTGCTGCCCATTCATGCGTTCGTGAACGACAGCCATCTCACCGACAAAGGTCTCACCAACTATTGGGGATACAACACCATCGGCTTTTTCGCCGCCGATCCGCGCTTTTTCGCTCAGGGCCCGGGCGCGATCTCCGAATTGAAGCAGATGATCGACCGTTTCCACGAAGCCGGCCTCGAAGTCATCCTCGACGTGGTCTACAACCACACGGCCGAAGGCAACGAACGCGGCCCGACGCTCTCGTTCAAGGGTATCGACAACGCTTCATACTATCGTCTGCCTGACGACAAGCGCTACTACATCAACGATACCGGCACGGGCAACACGCTCAACCTCTCGCATCCGCGCGTGTTGCAGATGGTCACCGACAGCCTGCGTTACTGGGTCACGGAGATGAACGTCGATGGATTCCGTTTCGATCTCGCGACCATCCTTGGCCGTGAGCCCTACGGTTTCGACGAAGGCGGCGGTTTCCTCGACAGTTGCCGGCAGGACCCGATCCTCTCCAGCGTCAAACTCATTGCCGAACCGTGGGATTGCGGCCCCGGCGGTTATCAGGTCGGCGGTTTTCCGCCGGGCTGGGCCGAATGGAACGACAAATATCGCGACACCGTGCGCGAGTTCTGGAAGGGCGAGGAGGGCGTGGCGGCAGAACTCGCCACGCGCATCACGGGCTCGGGTGACAAGTTCAACCACCGCGGACGCCGCCCGTGGGCGAGCGTGAACTTCATCACCGCGCACGACGGCTTCACGTTGAACGATCTCGTCTCGTACAACGAGAAGCACAACGAGGCGAACGGCGAGGACAACAACGACGGAAGCTCCGACAACCGCTCGTGGAATTGCGGCGTGGAAGGTCCGACCGACGATCCTGAAATCCGCGCGCTGCGCGAACGTCAGAAACGCAACATGCTGGCGACGTTGCTGTTCTCGCAAGGCACACCGATGATCCTCGCCGGCGACGAATTCGGCCGTACGCAGCAAGGCAACAACAATGCGTACTGCCAGGACGACGACATCAGTTGGGTGAATTGGGATATCGATGAAGACGGCCGCGCCCTCAACGATTTCGCGCGCAAGCTCACAACCTTGCGCCATACGTTGCCAGTGCTGCGTCGTGGCCGTTTCCTGACTGGCGAGTTCCACGAAGACCTGCAGGTCGCCGACGTCAAATGGTTCAGCCCATCGGGCGACGAACTTACGCCCGAGCAATGGGACGATCCGGCGATGCGCTGCTTTGGCCTGGTTATCGATGGCCGCGCCCAGGCAACCGGCATTCGACGCCCGGCATCGGACGCGACGTTGTTGTTGGTTGTCAACGCGCATCACGACGTGGTCGATTACACGCTGCCGGAAATTCCCGGGAGCGACCAGTGGAGTTGCCTGATCGATACCAACGCCCCAATTCGCGAAGAACTCGAAGACTTCGATTCGGGCGGCGTGTACCAGGTGACCGGACGTTCGTTGTTGTTGTTCGCGCTGCACGCGCGCGGCGCAACGAAGCGCATCTTCAAGCGCCTTGAAGAAGCGCTGACGGACGAGGTCGAGCCGGAAGGCGGCAACACGATCTGACGAGCGGGGCAGGCACGTTCCTGCGAGAGGCGGGGCGCAACGGCTATCATGCGGGTCATGAACTTTATCCAGCCGTTGCCGCCCCGTTTCTGCTCGCTCCTTTCGATCATTCCGCGTGTCCATCATCGCGCCCGTAGAACATGATGTTGGCGGCGCTTTTGCATGTCGCCGATTGGGATCAACTCGAGCGGATCTGGGAATTCGTCGTCGGCTTCTTCAAATTCCTGTGGGCGCTGCTGAGGTTTCTCGGCGGCGGATAAATAAAAAAAACGCTGGGCGATTCGCATCGTCCAGCGTTTTTTGTTTGGCGCACCACAAACGGCTCAGCTGTTGTTATCCCAGTTGCCTGAATCGTTGCTGCCGAGATCGACGCCACCGCCACCGTCGCTCCAGTCGTTGGAGCCATTGCCGAAATCCAGGCCGCCGCCATTGTTGTTGCCGCCGCCGCGGCGACGCAATTCGTCATCGACATCCACCGGAACATCGCGTTCGATCACGCGTTCCCGACCACCGCCGGAAAGCGCTTCACCGAGCAAAACGCCGCCCAGCAAACCGCCCAGGCCGCCACCAAAACCGCCGCCGCCTTGCTGCACGATGACCTGCGGTTGTTGCTGCGGATAAGGCGAATAAGGCGGCTGTCCTGGCGGCGTGCGCCCAAAACGCTCGGCTTCCTGCGCGTAGACCGACTGGTTGTCGTTCGGGTTTGCAGCCGGCGCCGCCGCACGAGGATCGGGCCGTCCTTCCGAACGCGCCCGCACGCTGTCGATCTGATTCGACAAATCCTCGATCGCGTAGGGCGGCACGGGATTTTTCGAATTCGACAACGCTTCTACCATCTGCCGCAACTGAGTCTCGATGCCTTCGACTTCCTTGAGCATCGCTTCGTGACCCGGTTGCGTCGATAAACGCACATCAAGCTTGAGCGAGCGGACATCGTTGAGCAATTCCGTGGCGCGCTTGAGTTGCGTGCGGCGATCGGTATCGGCCTGACCGTCTTCATTCGAACGCGCGCGTTTCAGACCCCAGCGCAACACAAGCGCAATCCCGGCGATCACGAACGCGAGCAGCACCCACATGCCCATGGACGGGCCATGTTTTTCCGGCGCCGCTACCGCGCCCTGGTTGAACGGATTGCGCGTCACCGATGTCACCGCATTGCCCGAGCGCTCCTGGCTCACATTCGCCGATGAATTCACGCGTTCAGCATCGGAGCGAATCCGCGCTTCCGTGGCATTAAAGCGCGACGGATCGGTGAACTTGATTGCGGGGTCGAGCGTCTTCGCCTGTTGAATCTGAGCGAGCGCGTCGGCCGAGCGGCCTTCACGATCGAGCACCTGAGCGTACAAATAGTGCGCCTTGGCGTTGTTAGGATGCGCCTGGATCACTTCGTTCAACTGGGACTCGGCCTGGCTCCAGTTGCCTTGCGTCATCGACTGCTCGATCTGGCCGGCGCTCGGAACGGCAAACGCCGCAGCCGAAACCAGCATCAGCGATGCAGCCACTGCCATCACATATTTTTTCATCAGCGGACCGGGGCGTTCGCACCCGTCTCCATTTCGTGCGACATGTCGATGCAATATCCGGATGTTGCCCGCAACAGCTCGATGAGTTTTATCGGCCGTTGCGTCGTGGAACGTATTAACTATCTATACGACCAGGCGGCGCAAGTTTCGCGCCGTCTACATTGAACCAGCTATTGCGCCGGCGTATTGATCTGCTTCTTCAGCGCTTCAAGGCGGTCTTCAACAGACGGTCCGCGGGTGAGCGCCGCGAGTTTGTCTTCGAGCGCTTTGCCGCTCTTTTGATCGGCCGAATTCAGCCGGGCATCGGAACGTGCATTAGACAGTTGCACCTTGTCTTCCAGCTTTTGAAAGTCTTCCGACAGGTTCTTTCCGCCAATCCCGCCAAGCGCCGTTGCCGCCACGTCTTTTGCGGTCGCGATCTGCTGCTTCGCCTGCAGGATGTTCGAGCGCGAATTGAGCTCGTTGCGGCGCTGGCGCATATCCTCGATTTGCTGCTTGAGATGATCCGTCGACGGCACCAAAGTCGCCAGTTCGCCGGCCAAGGCGTCACGCTCCGATTCGGCATTGGCTTGCGCGCTCAACGCTTCGCGGGCCAGCGCTTCGTCGCCGCCTTGCAGCGCACGTTTGGCGCCTTCCTCGTACTTCTTGGCTTTTTCGGCCGCAACATCGCGCTTGCTTTGCTGCGTGGCGACCTGTGCCTCGATTTCGATCAGCGAGTTCTCCGCTTTCGCGATGCTGTCGTCAAGTTCGCGCACGATCTGACGAGCGTCTCGCGACGGGTCCTGCACGGTGTCGGCGGCGTCGTTCAGCAGGCCCTTGACGGTGCGCGAGATGGAATCCAAAAGCGACATGAGTTTCCTCCTGAAAAATGATTCGGGTGCCTTGGGGTCTTTCAGAGAACCCTTTGGCAAGCCGTACTGCAACGTTCATGAACATTCGATGAACGCATACTTTAAAGTTGCTCGAACGCGGCACGCATTGCGCCGCGCGTCGGTTAAGTCGGGCCGGGCGCGCTAATTGCAAGCTCGCCGATACACTTTGTTGCGAGCTTCTCCGCCGGTCCATGGCGCGCGTTACTTGACGGTGTACCCTGGCCAGCGCATTAGAACATGCACCGGCTTAAACCGGGCTTAACAAGCTCGGCAATCATCACGGTACACCATGCGCGCCCGTACGGAAAATTCACGCTTCCATCACGCTTTACTTCACGTATCGGATCGCTCATGTCGAAGACGTTGATTGTCGCGTTCGCTGTTACCGCTGTCGTGTTCCTGGTTCTCGACGCCATCTGGCTCGGCGTGATCTCGCGAAACATCTATCAGCGCGAAATAGGGGCGCTGCTGCTGCCGAAACCGAACTTCGGCGCGGCAGCGATTTTCTATGTAATTTACATAATAGGGATGGTCTATTTCTGCGCCGTGCCGGGCATAGCGGAAAACAGCGTCATGCGCGGATTGATCAGCGGCGCGCTGTTCGGGGTAGTCGCATACGCAACATACGACCTGACAAACCTGGCGACGCTCAAGGGCTGGAGCACGACGCTCGTTTTCATCGATATTGCGTGGGGCGCCTTTGCAAGCGCAGTTGCAACTGCCGCCGCCGTAGCCGTGACCACGCGGGTTGCGGCTGTTACCTGAGACGCTCGCGGTCAGGAACGTCCCGAAAGGGACGCGTCTTCGTCGGATGGGTCCGAAGCGTCAGATACGTCAGATACGTCCGATGCATTCGAAGCGTCTGTCGGCGCAAGACCCTCTGCCTTTTCCGCCGCCAACGTGCGTTTGCTTGCTTCTCTTGCGACGTGTGCTGCGTCCCGCGCTTCGCGCGCGGCGGCGCGTTCGGCAACCTGCCTAAGCGCGACATTCAGCGGATCGGGCGTTTTCGGTGCGCGAAGCTTGTCGACGAGACCCGCTACTTTGACCTGCTCACTAGTTGCATTGAAGCCGAGGACAGCGCGCCGCATGAGTTCGCTGACGCTGATGCCCAGGCCATCAGCCGTGCTGGTGATCGCAAGTTTCTGCGCCGGGGTCACGAATACAACGATACGTTCGCTGGGTTTGGTAGTCATGAGCGCCTCACATGCAGGGGCCACGCAAGCACGGCCGGTCGACATCCGTCAGCAGCACGACAGCGGCACGCAAATGTGCGCCGCCGCCGTGGAGTCAGGCAAAATCGCGCAATCAATGCTTCCATCATATCGGTTTGACGCGACCGCGTGCTTGCATGCATGTACCAGCGCGGCGTCTTCGAGACAGGTGCAAGAGAGGCGATGCATCAACAACTTGCATTCTGCAGATGAGAGTGCTAAATCCGCGCTCGGAGCGCTGTGCGGCAGCGCGCGCAGTGCACGAAAAAGCGGAAACGCTTTCCGATTTGTCTGGGGAACCCTTCTTCTTACAATGGATTTACTTACAAAAAAATCGGGCTTTGCCCGGTGCTCGACCCTCAAATTCTTTAAAATGCGCTGTCATTCCGTGCGGGGCTGTAGCCGTTGCAGTTTTTCTTACAACGCCATAACAACCTCGCCACAGGAACGCGCGGCTCGTCCGGGGACATCGGCGTGCAACGTAGCGGTTCAACGCAAACCTGAACCGCTGCCTCATCGATGATGACGACGGCTGCACATTCGGCTTCAAGGCGCAAAGGGCCCATGGCTCTCTGAAAGCCTCAACATTCATCGTCACGCGGCGGGTTGGCGTGGCGCACCGGGCGCCCCAGAAGCGCACCGTTCAAATCCAGTCATGCCAATCATCAAACGACCTAATTCCTCGAACACGCCACGCGATGACCGGGATCAAGACGGTCCCTACCGATACCGCCAACCCTCCGACCGCAAACCCGCCAGGCCATCCATAGTTTTGCGCCTGATGCTGTGGTTCGTCGGGCTGATCGCCGTGATGGCCGTCGTGGGCGCGTTGATCGTGGGCTACGCGCTGGTGGTGATGGGGCCGAACCTGCCGTCGCTCGATGCAATCACCGATTACCGGCCGAAAGTGCCGTTGCGCATCTATACCGCGGATCATGTGCTGATTGGGGAGTTCGGCGAGGAACGGCGACGCATCGCGCGTTTCGATGAGATCCCGGATCAAATGAAAAAGGCCGTGCTCGCGATCGAGGATTACCGCTTCTATGAACATGGCGGCGTGGATTTCATCGGCATTGCGCGCGCGGGCGTGAGCGATATCCTGCACGGCGGCGCATCGCAGGGCGCGAGCACGATCACCATGCAGGTCGCGCGCAACTTCTTCCTCTCCAGCGAAAAGACCTATACGCGCAAGATCTACGAGATGCTGCTTGCGTACAAGATCGAACGCGCGCTCACCAAGGACCAGATCCTCGAGCTGTACATGAACCAGATTTATCTGGGCGAGCGCTCGTATGGATTTGCATCGGCGGCGCGGGTCTATTTCGGCAAGGACCTGAAGGACCTCACGCTTGCCGAATGCGCGATGCTCGCAGGCTTGCCGAAGGCGCCGTCGGCGTATAACCCGGTAGTCAATCCGAAGCGCGCGAAGATTCGTCAGCAATACATCCTGAAGCGCATGCTCGACCTGAAGTTCATCACGCAAGAGCAGTTCGATCAGGCGAGCGCCGAGGAACTTCATGCGCGCGTGGCGGGCACCGAGTACAGCGTGCACGCGGAATACGTCGCGGAAATGGTGCGGCAGATGATGTACGCGCAGTACAAGGACGAGACCTATACGCGTGGTTTCTCGGTGACGACGACCATCGATTCCGCCGATCAGGACGCGGCCTACCGTGCGGTCCGTAAAGGCGTGATGGATTACGAGCGACGCCATGGGTATCGCGGGCCGGAAGGCTTCGTCAACTTGCCGGCAAATCCGGATGATCGCGATGAAGCCATCGACGACGCGCTCGCCGATCACCCGGACAACGGCGACATCATCGCGGGCGTGGTGACGTCGGTGAATCCGAAGCAGGTCGTGGTGGAATTCGTCAATGCCGATCCGGCAACGGTCACCGGCGACGGCTTGCGATTTGTCGCAACCGGTTTGCGTAGCAACGCGCCGCAAGCAGTGAAGATCAAGCCGGGTTCCATTGTGCGTGTGATGAAGGACGCAAAGGAAAACTGGACGATCACGCAGTTGCCGCAAGTGGAGGGCGCGCTCGTTTCGCTCGTGCCGCAGGACGGCGCGATCCGCGCGCTGATTGGCGGCTTCGACTACAACAAGAACAAGTTCAATCACGTGACGCAAGCCTGGCGTCAACCGGGCTCGAGCTTCAAGCCGTTTATCTATTCGGCATCGCTGGAAAAGGGGCTTGGACCGGCAACGATCATCAACGACGCGCCGCTGTATTTCCCGCCAACGTCGCCCGGTCAGCAAGCGTGGGAACCGAAGGACGACGATCAGCCCGACGGCCCCATGTCCATGCGCACGGCGCTGCAGAAGTCGAAGAACCTGGTGTCGATCCGGATTCTTTCGTTCATCGGCACGAAGTACGCGCAGGATTACGTCACGCAAAAATTCGGTTTCGATGCCGATAAAACCCCGCCGTACCTGCCGCTTGCATTGGGCGCGGGTCTAGTCACGCCGTTGCAACTCGCGGGCGGTTATTCGGTGTTCGCCAATGGCGGCTCACGGATCAATCCGTACCTGATCGGTGAAATCGCCGATGCACGCGGCACGGTGATATCGCGTGCGAATCCGCTGCTCGCAGGCAACAACGCGCCGCAAACGCTCGAACCGCGCAATGCTTACGTAATGAACAGCTTGCTGCATTCGGTCGCAACCGCCGGCACGGGCTCGGGCACGAACGTGCTCAAGCGCAATGACCTGCAAGGCAAGACAGGTACGACCAACGACGCGAAGGACGGCTGGTTCGCCGGTTACCAGCATCAACTCGTTGCGGTCGCCTGGATGGGTTACGACCAGCCGAAGTCGCTTGGCGGCCGCGAGTTCGGCGCGCAGCTTGCACTGCCGATCTGGGTCGAGTTCATGCAGCGCGCGCTCGCCAAGATCCCGCAGCAGCCGATGGAAATGCCCGATGGCCTGACGAGTGTCGACGGAGAACTTTTCTTCGCCGATAAAACCCCGGGCAATGGGTTCGTTGCGAGTATCGGCATGGATACGGCGAATCCGGCCGAAGGTTCCAGCGACGCCGTGGGTGGTGTCGGCCCAAGCGGCATGACGCCGCCGCCACCGCCGCCGGACGTTGCGCCGGCCGAGCGCCAGGAGATCATGAATCTCTTCAAGGGGCATTGACCGAGTTCTGAGCCCTTAAAAAAAAACGCGCCGCAATCTGATTGCGGCGCGTTTTTTTAATGGCGTTGCGAGCTTACTTGCCGACTGTCGATGCCGGCTTCACTGCGCATTGTGTATCGATAGTCGATTGATCCGCGAACGTCAGCTTGAGCGGAATCGTGGTGCCGACCTTCAGCGGCTTGGGCGCGTCCTCCAGCATCAGGTGATAGCCGCTCGGCGCGAACGCGAGCGTGCCGTGCGCGGGCACATCGGCAGAATCGACCATCGCCATGGTCGACGTGCTGCCGTTGCTGCTGGACTTATGCAACATCGCCATGCCGAACGCAGGGGTTTCGGCGCCGGTGAGCGTGGCGGGTTTATCGCCATTATTCGATACCACGAAATATCCGGACGACGGCAGGCTCGCCGGCATCAGGCGGACCCAGCAATCGTGGGCGGTGAGCGTGGCGGCTTGCGTATTCGAGAATGCCACTGCGCTCACTGCAAGCAAACCAGCGCGTATCAGTGTTTGTTTTTTCATGGTTGTGCTGCTCACTTCACGTTGAAAAGATAATGACCTTGCGTACGATGCCCGTCTTCGGCCACCGCGGTCCATTCCACCTGGTACGCGCCGGTCTTGAGGTCGCCGAGCGCTACGCTTATATGCTTCTTGTTGCTGGTATCGACGGCTGACTTTGCGCTGTTGACCTGCTTGCCTGCTGCATCGACAACAATCAGCGTGCTGAATGTCGGTTCCAGGCCTTCGGAGAAATCGATTGCGACTTCATGCGGTGCTTCGACGGTGGCGTCGGGCGCCGGGGTTTGCTGCTTTGGAAGCGCGTGGGCCATGGCGAATTGAGCCGTGGCAAGAAGGGCTGCTGCAAGCGCGCCGCGCGTGGCGAACCTTGCGACGTTTGAAATAGACGAGTTCATGCTGATCCTGTTTGCGCGAGAGAAAGCGCCGGCCATCGGCCGGCGGCAGTGCGGAAAATCAGACCAAGAAGGGCGGCGCCCTGGGTTGCGCCGCGAACAAGGGCGCAAACGGTGCAACCGGTTGAGGCGCAGCGTTGACTGGAACGATTGCCGCAGCAACATGCGCGGGCAGGGTGTTGATCGAAGGCGGGGCCGCAGGGGAGTGTGCTGTGAAGTTGCAGTAACCGCACGCGTCCCAATGACCTGCGATCGAGCGATGCGCAGGCGGGTGCTCGGACGGCAGGTTAGCAACTTGCGTCCGGAATTCCGTTATCGCGGAACAATGCGCGCTGAAGATCGCGTTTGCGCGAGCACTGGATACAAGCGCTTGCGACACAGCCGGCGCGAGCGTTGTCATCAGAATGGCGAGCAATCCGATGAGGCTGCCGAACTTGCGGACGAGGCGACGGCGCATGAGTCTGACGATGGCTTCCAAAGCGAATGAGCCGTCGATTATGCCACGCGTGTCAAAGGGAATTTGTGCGCTTGCGTTGTGTCCGCTGCGGCTAAACGCGGCATGGACAAACCTCGGCCAAGGCCTTCGACGAGGGCTTGTTGCGGTCGCGCGGCCTCAAACGAAAAAAGCCCGGAGAACCGGGCTTTCAACTTTTAATCTTGGTTGCGGGGATAGGATTTGAACCTATGACCTTCGGGTTATGAGCCCGACGAGCTGCCAGACTGCTCCACCCCGCGAAAAAGATTATAGGGGAACGGGCGCCGCAGTGCAACATGTTTGTCACGCTCGATTGCTCGATGAAGCCAAGCAAATAAAAACGCGGCGGCATACCTCCTTGCAGAGACATGCCGCCGCGCTTAAGTCGCTTGCGTCAGGAACGCTTGATCGTTGCTTAGAAGCCGAACGCGAAACCTGCGCCGCCTGTGGATTCTTCGCCGGTCGTCGAACCGCCGATCGTCAGAACCATGTTGGTGCCGAAGCGCTTCTGGAAGCCGACCGCGATAGCAGCCTTGTCACGATAAACACCCGTGCCGGCCGCAAAGCGATTGTCCTTGTCGGAGATTGCTGCCGCACTGCCCGCCATCATTGCCATCGCGCTGCTCATTGCGCCAACGCTGTTGATGTGGTTGTTCTGAATCGAGAGGCTGCTGTTCATGTCGGCGCGAAGTGCGTCGGTGTAACCCTTCGCCGACTTCACACCCGTGTTCACGGACTGCTGCATCTGGTTCACGTTGACTGCATCGGTGCCGTCCGTACCGGCGGCGACATTCGTGATCTGACGCTGACCGCCCGCCGCTGATGTACCGACGGACACCGAATTCGCACGGTCCGCGACCGAACCCGAGCCGAGCGCAACCGAGTTCTTCGCCGTAGCCGATGCATTCGCGCCGACCGCAACCGCATTCGCGCCGCTCGCCACCGACGATGCGCCCGAAGCCACTGCGTTTGTGCCGGAAGCCACTGCGTTCGCACCCGATGCAACCGAATGCGTGCCGCTCGACGTTGCCGCTTCCGTGTCGCGGCTGCCATCGGCGGAGAACATTGGGTTGTATGCGCCGTTGGCGAGGTTGGTGACGCGGCTGATCATGTCGTTGATCTGACCAAGGTTGACCGCGTCCATCGTGTTCGTGCCTGCTGCCACGTTATGCAAGGCCGTACCTGATTCATTGCCGTTACCGAGCGTTGCGTTGCTGTAATCCGGCGTGCCGTCCGCGTTGGTGTCGTACTTGATCGCGGCTGCGCTCAGCGTGCTCACGCTATTCGATACCGCGTTGAGCTGCCCGACGTTGGCTGCATCGGTCGTTGCCGTGCCTGCTGCGACGTTCGTGATCTGACGCTCGCTGCCTGCTGCACCGACCGATACCGAGTTGTCGCGATCCGCGACCGAGTTCGAACCGAGTGCCACCGAGTTCTTGCCCGACGATACAGCCGCGCCGCCGATTGCCACCGAATCCGCGCCGGTCGCCGATGAATCGGCGAGCATCGAGTTCGAGTGGAAGTACTTGATGCCGCCGCCGTTGCTGATGTTGTTCGTGAAGTCTTGCAGCGCGGAGACGTTCTTGTTCGTTGCGAACAACTGCGAGCCATTTACGGCGTCCGTGCTGTCTTCTGCCAATTCACCGGCTTTGACGTTCGTCAACAACGTCGGCCCCTTCGCCGATGTGCCGCCGAGCGTGATCTGCTCGTAGTTCGGCTTGCCGTTTTCGTCTGTGTCGTACTTGACTGCGAAGCTGTCGAGCGTGCCGAGGTTATCGGAAACAGCGGTCAACTGGCCAACGTTGACTGCGTCCGTCGATGCTGTACCCGCCGCGACGTTGGTCACCTGGCGTTCCTTACCTGCCGCGCCAACGGATACCGTATTGGCGCGATCAGCCACCGAGTTCGAGCCAAGCGCCACCGCGTTGTTCGCCGATGCCACCGCTGCGCCGCCGACTGCCACTGAATCCGTGCCCGTCGCCGATGAATCGGCGAGCTTCGAGTTCGTATGGAAGTACTTGATGCCGCCGCCGTTGTTGATGTTGCCTGCGAACGTCTCGAGCGAGCCAACGCGCTGATTGGTCGAATAGAGCTGCGAGCCGTTGATGGCGTCCGTGCTGGTCGAGCTCAGGTCACCAATTTTCAGGTTCGTGAGTTTGGTCGGATTGGACGCGCTGGCGCCGCCGAGCGTCACGCTTTGATAGTTCACCGAGCCATCAGCATTGGCGTCGTATTTGACGGCCGAATCGGAGACGGTGTTGAGCTGGGCAACGTTGACTGCGTCGGTGAACGCCATGCCTGCTGCCACGTTGGTGATCTGGCGTTCCTTGCCAGCCGCACCGACCGAGACCGTATTTGCGCGGGTCGCAGCGGAGTTGGCGCCGATCGCGATCGAATTGTCCGCCGATGCAACCGCTGCGCCGCCAATAGCAACCGCATCCGCGCCCGTCGCCGATGAATCGGCAAGTGTCGAGTTCGAATGGAAGTACTTGATGCCGCCGCCGTTGTTGATATTGGTGGCGAAGGTTTCGAGCGAGCCGACGCGCGTGTTCGTTGCGTTCAACTGCGAGCCGTTGACAGCGTCGGTGCTGGTCGTGCTCAAAGCACCCGCGGCAACGTTTGAAATCGTCACGAGTTTCGATGTGCCGACGCCGCCGAGCGTGACGTGCGACTTGTCGGTTGTGTCGTAGGCGACCTTGTTGTTGAGTTCGGAATCGATCTTGGAAATGGCGGCGCCGACAGTGCTCGACTGTGCGCCCGCAACCGTGTACGACGGTGCCTGAACCGTGCCGTCTGCGTTGACCTTTGCTCCGCCGCCAAGGAGCGAAGTCACGTTCTGAAGCTGTGTCACGTTGACTGCGTCGTAGGCTTGCGTGCCCGCGGCGACGTTCGTGATTTGGCGCTGACTTGCAGCCGAGCCGACCGACACTGTATTGGCGCGATCAGTCGCTGAACCGGCGCCCACTGCCACCGAGTTCTCAAATGCCGCCGTTGCCGATGCGCCCAGTGCAACCGCGTTGGCGGCCGTCACAGACGACTTCGAGCCGATGGCCACGCCTGCTGCTGCGTTCGAAACTGTGCCGGACAAGTTGACGGAGTCGTTCGAATCCGATGTTCCCGCTCCGCCGTACGGGTTAAAGGCGAAAGAGTGCGCGGAATTCACCATGTCGCCGGTGTCTGGAGCAAGCAAGACGCTCGTAGTCGATGCGCTGTCGATCGACACCGCGTTACTGCCGATAGCAATAGACGATATACCCGCATTGACGATTTGTGAACCAATTGAGATCGCATCGTCTGCCGTGCTTTGATTCTTGGAACCGATGGCGATGGACTCGTTCGGACCACTGGATACGGCCTGGTAACCGATTGCCGTGGTGTTGATTCCGCTCGATACAGATCCGGCGCCAATCGCGGTGGCGTTTGTTCCGGATGCAATCGAATCAACACCGCTCGATTTGACGTGGAAGTATTTGCCGGAGCTGTCGGAGAGTGCCGTCAGTGCGTCTCCAACATTGGTGTAATTCGTTCCCTTGATGGAATACGTCGGGCCGGTGACGGAACCATCTGCGTTAAACGAGCTTGTGCCGCCCAGCGCGTTGACAAGCGGCGTAAGCTGGCTGACGTTGACCGCATCATTCGCTTGCGTGCCGCGTGCGACTTGCACGAGTTGACGCTGCGTGGCCGAGTTGCCAATTGAAACCGTATTCGCGCGATCAGCTACAGCGCTCATGCCGATCGCGGTCGATGCTGTCGCCGAAGCGGTAGCGTGCGAGCCAAGGGCCGTGGATTGGAGTCCTGATGCTTTTGATAGCGCACCAAAACCGGAAGCGCTCGATGCATTCGCGGTCGCATTTGATCCAACCGCCACACTGCCGAGACTTCCTCCGTCGTTATGTACAGCACCGCTGGATGCTACCGCATTGGCTCCAATACTGATGTCGTTCACACCAGTCGCTCTAGCGCGGCTGCCGAGAGCGACACCAAAATCATTGCTTGCAGCTGTGCCAACCCCAATCGCAATTCCGTTGTTGACGTCTGAATCGTCGACTTGCCCGCCGTCAAGCGTGACAGAGGCGGACACGCCACTTGCTGCTCCCAATGTAACTGCCGACGCGAGCACGGCCTTGGCCAAGCGGCCGGTCCCTTTACCGCGCGCAGCTGCGGTCTCCGACACCGCGACCCAAGCGCCGATCGATTCATTCCAGACGGACTTATAAACCTTGTTCATTTTGCATTCCTGCGTAGAGTTAATTCGGATCCTTGACTCAAACACGCTGAGAGATCTGGCTGAAGCTGCGTGTCGAGCGAGAGCCGGTGTCGAATCCGAACGGACCCGCCGATGGCTGCGTGGACTAGGTTTGAACTCTAATTAGTGAGATGGAATGCCCTAATGAGAAAGCTCCTAAATCGTAATCCGGTGAAAGATAAACAACAAAATCAGGGCCCCGAATTAATGAGATAGAACGTGGACCGTGAATAAAGGTTAACTATCGTTGAGCTATTGGGCGAATCCCGAACAAGAAAGAGACGAAACTCAATGGTCGTCACGAAGCATTTCGATGACGCGCCTACACAGTTTCCTTTCCCAAGTCATGTCACAATTTGTGCGGTCGCTTCGACCATCGAATTCTTTGCAATGGAAATATCGCTTATGAACATCGCTCAAGATCTGCAAACGATCGCTCACCAAGAGAAGACCCTTGTGTTTCCCCATTTCGATTCTGATCGCGCGTGGCAGATCGGCTCCCAGCTTCGCGAGATGGCAGTGGCGCGGGGCGCTGCAATGGTGATCGACGTCCGCACCTTCGGCCAGCCGCTCTTTTTTGCCGCCCTCGACGGCACCACGCCCGATAACGTTCGCTGGGCGCAACGCAAGGCGCGCACGGTCGAGCACTTCCGCGTGAGTTCGTACGCCGTTGGTCTTGGATTGCAACAGGCATCCACAACGCTCGCCGATAAATACAGTCTCCCCGCGGCGGAGTTTGCATCTCATGGCGGCGCGTTTCCGCTGACGGTGAAGGGGGCGGGCGTGATTGGCGTGGTGACAGTGTCGGGCTTGCCGCAGCGCAAGGATCACGAGTTTGTGGTCGAGGCGCTGTGCGCGGTGCTTGGTCACGACGCAAGCACGCTCGCGTTTCAATCGGACAAGGTGTAAAGCGATGCGAACTTCCGCTTATGCACTGCTCGCGATCGCGATCGTTGCCGAGGTCGTGGCGACATCGGCTTTACGGGCGTCGGACGGGTTTTCGCGGCTCGTGCCGTCGGTGATCGTGGTGATCGGCTACGGCATCTCGTTTTATCTGCTTTCGCTGACACTGAAGTCATTGCCCGTCGGCATCGTCTATGCAGTGTGGTCAGGAGCGGGCATTGTGCTGATCACGCTCGTCGCCGCGCTTCTGTTCAAGCAGATCCCCGATCTGCCCGCCGTCCTCGGTATGGGCCTGATCGTGGCGGGCGTGATCGTGTTGAACGTGTTTTCGAAGGTCAGCGCGCACTAGCAGTTCGCTGCGGTGGCCGAGATGCTTTAATTGCAGCGAACAACCATCGAACGATTTTTTACATTTGCCGATATCACGTTCGTAATGCCGCCGCCGGTCGGCCCGCCTTCCTCGTTGTCCTTCGATACGATCGTGTACCCGGTCGCACCGCACTTGTCGCCGGCCATGACGTAGCAGCTTGCCCACGTCGTGCTGGCATCCGCGCCGCTGCAGTTGATGGCGTAGCCGGACTGACCATCGGGAAGATGGATCAGGGATGCATCGTTGGACGATGCACAGCCGCCAAGGCCGAAAACGCCTGCGGCGCAAAGCGCGAGGCCTGCCGGCAGCGCGCGCGCCCAAATCTTGTTAGGCGACATGCGCCATGCGAATTGCGTCATTCTGTTCCTTTGTGACCAGTGGCCAAGTCGTTTCCTGCGCGCATTTTCCCACACGCCGATACCTTCAGGAAAAAGCGCTGTCTTTGATGTACATCAAATAACGTTCCGAACGTGGCTGGCGCGGGCCTTGCGGAGTCAAAGCAGCCTTATCTTTTTACATTCGGCATCGCACGAGCGCTGGAAGAAAATGCAACCGGATGCAACCAGCAAGAACTAATTGCAGGGCAGCGGACCTTACGGTATTCATGGACATCGAAAAGACGTTTAAAAAACTACGAGAGGACAACCATGGCAGAACGCGTTACAGGCCCGTATCGCGGGTATTACATCAGTGCTGCGGCACGTCTGACGCCAACCACCGAGCAGGCTGACGAGCCCATCTACGTGGGTACTGTCAGCGTTGCGCAGGGCGGCCCCGACAACGTGCACCGATTCGAGACCATGGTCGATCTCGGCGACTCACAGCGCTTTGCGACTGAGGACGACGCGCTTGGCCGGGTCGAGGAGGCAGCGCGCGTGTACATTGACAAGTTGTTGCAAAACACCTGATGCGCACGCTCAACATCCGTCACCCGGCAATGCGCTGCGTGGCCGAGGCGCTGCTGGATCTTTTTCCGAGCGGCGCGGATATCAGCGAAATCGGCACCGACGCGAAGCCCTGTCTTTTCGTGAGCTGGCGCACGACCGGTACGGCCGGCCAGCCGGGCAATATTGCATGGGGCGTTCACTACCGTTTCGAAGCCGAGGCGTTGAGCCTCTTCGACCTTGCCCCCGAACCTGCCCAGCAGCGGTTTTGCGCACAGGTAAGGGACATGAGCCGCCACCTCAAATTCGATTACGCCGACCCGGACGCCCTCTCGCTAAAGATCGTGGAGGTCGAGGCCGAGATGGTCCGCGAGTGCATGAGCGCGGCGTAGCGCCGGGGTAGACCGCCTCCATGCGCTGCGAGTACTATCGATGTCGTTTCTGTTCCTGCGTCTGAGGCAATCATGAACATCCAGTTTCCGGCCGACGCGCCCGCATATCGCGATACCAATCTCACCGTGGTGTTTCCTGCGCTGGTCGACGGCGAGCGCGTGCCGTGCGCAATCTCCGTGGAAGCACTCGAAGATCATTTCGGCGTGGAGAGCTACGACAGCAACGGCTGGATTCGCGCCTTCGACGCCGCCCGCCCGAAAATCGAAGCGGTCGCGCGCGAGCATTTGTCGATCACTCGAGGCGCGCCAGTGCTGTTGAAAAGCGGACATTTTCCTCCCGGCGCGGTGTCTTCCTGAACACCGTTCACGTTTGAATTGACTTGACCGTCATCTCGCGGAAAATGCGTTGATGGCCAGTTCCAAACACCATCTGTCCGATCAGCCGCTGCTTCGCAGCCATATCCTCGACGCCGCGCGTTCAATCGTCGTGCGTCAGGGGTTCGACGCGCTCTCCATGCGCAAGCTCGCGGACGTTGTCGGTTATTCGCCCGCGTCGCTTTATCTGCATTTCTCGGGACGCGACGCAATCGCTCACGCGCTGGGCGCCGAAGGCCATGCCGGGTTGCTTGCTGCGCTGCATTCGTACGATTCGACTTTGGATGCCGTCGAACGCGTCAAATCGATGGCGCATGCGTATGTCGAGTTCGGAAGGGCGCATCCGGAGGTGTATCGGCTGATTTATATGCAGAACGCCGCTTATTCCGAGGCTATATTCAATGATGCGTCGGCGTCCGGCGAGACCGCGCTTTCCGTTTTTGCACACGCGCTGGATGTTATTGGGCCCGCGCCTGGGCCCGCACCGCTTTCCGCCGAAACCTTATGGGCGGCCTTGCATGGCATCGTGTCGCTGAGCTTGACCGCTTCGAAGTATCTTTCCGCGCCGGCGGACGTCCTTATCGATTCAACGCTCGATCTTTGTTTGTCCGGCGTCAAGAAAAAACCCGTGCGCCGGCAACCGGGCGCGCGCGCCGGCTGACGATCGCCGCCATACTTTCCAGTTCTCCTGATCCACCGAACTTGTATTCCATATGACCGAGACAATCGAAGAAATCCGTATCGAACGCGCGCAGGGCATTGGTTTTATCGCGCTGAACCGGCCGAAGGCGCTCAACGCGCTGTCCACGCCGATGATCCACGCCATCCGCCGCGCGCTCGAATCCTGGCGCAACGATGACTCCGTGCATGCAGTGGTCGTCTACAGCCCGCATCCTCGTGCGTTTTGCGCGGGTGGAGACATCCGGTTTCTCTATCAGTCGGCAAAAGCGGGTGAGCAAGCCGCCATCGACGAATTTTTCACCGATGAATACCAGCTGAATCACGCGATCTTCACGTATCCGAAGCCGTATGTCGCGTTGCTCAACGGCGTGGTAATGGGCGGCGGCATGGGGATTTCCCAGGGCGCGCGGCATACGGGCGGTTTGCTGGTCGTGACCGAATCCACGCGGATGGCGATGCCGGAGACGCGTATCGGTTTGTTTCCGGATGTCGGCGTGAGCTGGTTTCTTGCGCGCACGCCGGGCGCGATCGGGCGTTACCTGGCGGCCACGGGCGCGACCATCGATGCCGCCGATGCCCTCTACGCCAATCTCGCCGATGTCTACATGGACGAAGGCGCGCTCGCCAGCCTCGTGGATACGCTCAAGCAGAAGCGCTTTGCGTCGGGCGCCGAGGTGGTGAAGTTTATAGAAGGAGAAGGGCGTGCGGACGCGGGCAAGACGAGCGAGCTTGAGGCGAATCGCGCGTATATCGACACACATTTTGCATCGGGGAATGGTGCGGCGTGCCTGAAATCGCTGGAGAACGCCACGAACGGCGCCGAACGCGAATGGGCGGCGCATACGGCGGCCGAGTTACGTGAGCGTTCGCCGTTGTCCATCGACATGTCGCTGGAACTGATCGACCGCGCCAAAACCTCGACCATGGCCGAGACGCTCCGGCGCGACCTAGGCTTGACGCGCGCGACGTTCGACCATGGCGATGTGATGGAAGGTATCCGGGCGCGCATTGTCGATAAGGACAATCAGCCCGTGTGGAAAGTGACGCGCGTGGAGGACGTGACACGTGAAGCGGTGCTGCGGATGTACGAAAGTCCATGGGCCGCGGCCGATCATCCGCTTGCTGGCCTGGCGGATTAATCCGCGTCGCTGCCGGCTGTGAAGGCGCGCATGAAAACGAGCGCGCCCCAGCCCCACATCGCATTCGATGCAAACCCGAGCGCCAGTCTCGGCATCATGTTGCCGCTAGGCCAGACGCCGCGCAGCGGATCGAGCACGAATACGCTCGCGGCCGTCAGCACGATACCCCCGAACACCAAGGCGCCGATCCATGGCGCGGTGCGGTCGGGCGCGACACGCAGCAGCCACGCCATCAGAATGCCGAAGAATCCGCTCCACAAAGCTGCCACGATGAATTCGGGGATGCCCAGCGGCAGGAACGGGGCGGTGGAGTAACCGGCTGCATCGATAACGCCGGCCGCGTGCAAGATCGCAATTGTCGATTCACGGAAAAACAGGGCGGCGAGAAAGCCCGCGACGAACGGCAGAATGACTTTTTGCATTGAAAAAACACCGCTTGAGACGCGAGCCGCGGCCGCGCCAATTTTTTAGAGTGGCGTCATTATAGGGTCGGGCATGCCGCTTAATGGTGCAATCGGGGGCGCCTTTGCGGTGGATGCAACGGAGTCCTTGCCGCTCTACTTGGCGATCGCGTCGCTAGCCGGATTGTTGTGCAGCATCCTGTTGCTGTTGGCAGGCAACGCCGGTCGTTTTGTCGGCATGTTGTCGGGGTTGTTGGGTCGAGCGCTTTCTGAATCAGATGCCGATGGCGGCTTGACCATCGAAGCGGAGTCGGCGGGCTTGGCGGTCTGTGCTTGTGCGGCGGCCATGAAGAATGCTGCCGCGAGCGTAAGGCCAAACGAGGTTATGAAGGCGCGGGATTTCATGTGTATCTCCAGGGCGGCGCGTGTTTTGATCGAGCGTGGAGAGCGCTGCCGGTTGCTTTTGTGACAGCGCGGAACGCAGAAGATTCGTTTCGGCACCGAGGATCGCGGATCCCGGTGCCATTCCAGGCGTTACTGTAAAATTAGGTATCTGGCGCAAAAACTGCGCCCCACGCCCCGAACTCAGCAGTTTTCATGTCAATAGCATCAAAAATCAGCCCCCGCCGCGTCAGCGTGGCCCCGATGATGGACTGGACCGACCGGCATTGTCGTTCGCTCCATCGCATGATCTCGCGCCACACGTGGCTTTACACGGAGATGGTTACGACTGGCGCCTTGCTGCACGGTGACGTTGCACGCCATCTGGCGTTCACACCCGGCGAAGCGCCTGTCGCGTTGCAGCTCGGCGGCAGCGAGCCGGCCGATCTCGCCCATAGCGCGAAGCTCGGCGAACAATGGGGATACGACGAAATCAACCTGAATTGCGGCTGTCCTTCCGAGCGCGTCCAGCGGGGTGCGTTCGGCGCGTGCCTGATGAACGAGCCGCAACTCGTTGCCGATTGCGTGAAAGCGATGCGCGATGCGGTATCGATTCCGGTCACCGTCAAACACCGGATTGGTGTGGATGCGGTCGAGGATTACGCGTTCGTCCGCGACTTCGTGGGTACGGTTGCCGACGCGGGTTGTGAAGTGTTTATCGTCCATGCGCGCAACGCGATCCTCAAAGGCTTGAGCCCCAAGGAAAACCGCGAGATTCCGCCGCTGAAGTATGAATACGCCTATCAGTTGAAGCGTGATTTTCCGCATCTGGAAATTTCGATCAACGGTGGCATCAAAACGCTCGATGAAGTCGAGGAGCACCTCAAGCACGTCGATGGCGTCATGCTTGGGCGCGAGGCGTATCACAATCCGTATGTGCTGGCCGGTGTGGATTCGCGGTTCTATGGCGCTTCGACGGCCATTCGTTCCCGTGAAGAGATCGAGGCGGGGCTGATCGAATACGCACGTGCTGAAGTGGCGCGCGGAACGTATCTTGGTAGCATCACGCGGCACGCGCTGGGTTTGTATCGTGGCGCGGCGGGTGCGCGCGGCTGGCGTCGGGTGCTGTCCGACAGCCGTCGGCTTGCAACCGGCGATCTGGCCATCTTCGATGAAGCACGCACGCATCTACGGGAATCTGCCGAATTGATCGAATAAGGGACTAGGCAAACCGAATCTTTGTTCGTATAATCTCGTTTCTCGATTCAGCAAGCCTGTTTTTGGTGCGCCAGAGAGGAAGTAAGTCAGTGGTGGCTGTAGCTCAGTTGGTAGAGTCCAGGATTGTGATTCCTGTTGTCGTGGGTTCGAGCCCCATCAGCCACCCCAAAGGTTTTAAAAGCGGGCACTGTGAGAAATCGCAGTGCCCGTTTTCATTTTGAGGCACGGGTTTTTCCCTTGTGCCCACTCACCTCGGCCCCCGCATCCCGGTGCAAGCTGAACAAGTCAGCCACGCCCAGCAGTCCCACCGCCGCCACGATCAGAAACGCGACGCTGAAATCCGCCGGAGTCACCGTCTGCGAATCGTGGCCATGCATCCATTCGGCCAGCCTCAGCGCGATCGCCCCCAACGCGACGCCCACCCCCATCGTCAGTTGAAACAGCGTGCTCGATAACGCCGATGCACCGCTCATCTGCGCCTTGGGGACATCGGCAAAGCTGAGCGTGTTGAGCGCAGTGAATTGCAGCGAGCGCGACAATCCGCTCGCGAACAGGACAACGACGATGATCCACGTCGGCGTCGTGGGCGCGATCAGGCTCATTACCGCCAGCGATATCGCCGCGATCACCCCATTCACGAGCAGCACGGAACGAAAGCCGTAACGCCGGACGATGGGCGTGGTGACGAGTTTCATCAATAAATTGCCGGCGAAGACGGACAAGGTCAGCAGCCCAGATTGAAACGCATTCAGCCCGAAACCAACCTGGAACATCAGCGGCAGCAGGAAAGGCACGGCGCTGATCGATACGCGAAAGAGCGACCCGCCGCCCATCGCGACGGCGAAGGTCTTGATCTTCAATGACTTGAGATCGACGACAGGTTCCGGTGTACGCCGCAGATGCAACCACGCGCCTGCGCTCGCCAGCACGCCGGTAGCAATCAGCGCGCTTGCAAAGGCCCACGGCGTGCCGTTTCGGCCGATGAGTTCCATCGCGTAAAGGAGGGTCGTGCACGCCAGACCGCACAGAACGAAGCCCAGGAAGTCGAAACGGCGGCCGGCCTGTTCGCGGGTGTTGTCCAGGTAACGAAGCGCAAGCGCGAGACCAATGATTCCCAGCGGCAGATTCAGATAAAAGATCCATCGCCAGGACGAGTATGTCGTGATGAAACCGCCCAGAGGCGGACCGATCACCGGCGCGACGAGACCGGGCCACGTGATGATCGAGATCGCGCGCATCAGACCGTCCTTGGGCGTCGCGCGCAGCACGGCGAGCCGGCCGACGGGCACCATCATCGCGCCGCCAATACCCTGAAGCACGCGCGCGGCGGTGAACATCGGCAAGGTGGATGTGAGGCCGCATAGCACCGACGCCACCGTGAACACGGCTATGGCGCTGCCGAATATGGTGCGCAAACCGAAGCGGTCGGCGGCCCAGCCGCTAATGGGGATAAACACGGCGAGCGTCAGCAAATACGACGTGATGCCCAGGCTCAGGTCCACTGGATGCAGCCCGAACGACTGCGCCATCTGCGGCAGCGCAGTCGCGATGATCGTGCCGTCCAGGTTCTCCATGAAGAACGTGGCCGCGACCAGCATCACGATAACGGACGATCCGCGCGGGTTTGTCGGCTGCGATGCGTCGCGGGTGAGGTTGGGGGCCTGCATTGAAGGCATTCTCCTGCGGCACGAATGTAAGCCAATAAAATATGAACGGAAAGTTTTCCGTCAGGAAAGCGCGATGAACGCGCGAGGCGCTGCAGCAAGGCCCGCGCTATGGTAGCTTCGGCGTCTGGCTCAATGCCTTAAAACCTGAACACAACCATGGGGAAGCGCGCGATGGAGTACCGGAAACTCGGTGGAACGGATGTCAACGTCAGCCTGATCGGACTGGGCACGATGACCTGGGGCGAACAGAACACGGAAGCCGAAGCGCACGCGCAAATCGATGCCGCGCTCAGCGCCGGCATCAACCTGATCGACGCCGCCGAAATGTATCCGGTGCCGCCGCGCCCCGAAACGCAAGGGCGCACGGAAGAGTACATCGGCACCTGGCTGCATGCGCATCCGGCCGAACGCGAGAAGATCGTGCTGGCCACGAAAATCGCCGGTCCGGCGCGTCAGCCGCACAACCCGCGTCATATTCGCGGTGAGAGCAATCAGTTCGACCGAAAGAACCTGACGGAAGCCATCCATTCCAGCCTCGCCCGGCTGCAGACGGATTACATCGATTTGTATCAGCTGCACTGGCCGGACCGCAGCACGATGACGTTCGGACGCGCGAACTATCCTTGGATCGAAGACGAATACACGGTGCCTATCGAGGAGACGTTGAGCGTGCTTGGCGAGTTCGTGAAGGCGGGCAAGATCCGGCACGTGGGGGTATCGAACGAGACGCCTTGGGGTGTCTCGCAGTTCCTCAACGCTGCCGATAAACTCAAGCTGCCGCGCATTGTCAGCATCCAGAATCCGTATAGCCTCGTGAACCGCACATTCGAAGCAGGGCTCTCCGAATTCACGCACAAGGAAGGAGTCGGCCTGCTCGCGTATTCGCCGATGGCCTTTGGCTGGCTGTCCGGCAAGTACGAAGGCGGCGCGCGCCCGGATGGCGCGCGCATCACGCTGTTCGAGCGTTTTCAGCGCTACAGCAAGCCGCATGCAGTGAAGGCGGTCAGCGCCTATGTGGAACTTGCCCGGCGTCACGGCCTGAGCCCGGCGCAGCTTTCGCTGGCGTTCGTCAACAGCCGGCCGTTCACGACCAGCACGCTGATCGGTGCGACTTCGCTTGCGCAATTGCAGGAAAATATCGGCAGTGTGGATGTCAAATTGTCCGATGAGATCCTCGCGGAAATCGATGCCATTCACGAGCGTCAGCCCAATCCCGCGCCTTGATCGGTTCACCGAAAAGTGTCACGTGCGGCCGTTACGCTGGATGGTAGCGGCTGTTCAGCAACTACGAAAAATTACTGTTTGGGTTCGTTTTTGCATGGTTTCAAGCGTAGAGTTGTTGTCTCAATCCGTGTCGTAATCGTCTGTCATAAGCCGCGCCGAGCCTTTGGCGGCGCGCGCTTCGCTGTTCTTTGGTGACGCGCCAGTTCTCATGGCACTACACTTGCTCGAAGGACCCGGTTGCCCGCTGTGGCGCCTCTCGTGCCTCAGCGCGCCCCACGCAAAAGGAGTCGTCGCTCATGCCGCAAACCCCCTCGAATTCGTCCGATCTCGACACCCTCGCCATCAACACCATCCGCACGCTGTCCATGGACGCGGTGCAAAAAGCCAATTCGGGACACCCCGGAACGCCCATGGCCCTCGCGCCGGTCGGGTTTCATCTATGGCAAAACCATCTGCGATATGACCCGGCTGAACCGCTGTGGCCCAATCGCGACCGTTTTGTGTTGTCGGTCGGTCATGCCTCCATGCTGCTTTATTCGCTGCTGCATCTGACCGGCGTAAAGGCCGTCGACCATGCCGGCAATCCGACGGGCGCTCCAGCGGTATCGCTGGATGACATCAAGCATTTCCGGCAACTTGACAGCAAGACGCCGGGCCATCCGGAATACCGGATGACAACGGGCGTCGAAACCACCACCGGTCCGCTCGGGCAGGGTCTCGGTAATAGCGTGGGGATGGCGATGGCCGCGCGCTGGTACGAGGCGCATTTCAACAAGCCGGACGCAAAGATTTTCGACTATCACGTGTACACGCTTTGTGGCGATGGCGACATGATGGAAGGCATCTCGCACGAAGCGGCATCGATGGCCGGACACCTGAAGTTGTCCAACCTGATCTGGATCTACGACAGCAACCGCGTGACTATCGAAGGGCATACGGATCTGGCGTATAGCGACGACGTGGAAACACGTTTCAAGGGATACCACTGGAATACGCTCCATGTGGACGACGCCAACGACGCCGGCGCGCTCGAAGCCGCGTTGAACCAGGCGAAGGCCAGCACCGACAAGCCGACGCTGATCGTGGTGAAGAGCATCATCGGCTGGGGCGCGCCGCATAAACAGGACACGTCGGCGGCGCATGGCGAGCCGCTCGGCGTGGATGAAATCAAGCTCGCGAAGAAGTTCTATGGCTGGCCGGAAGACGCGAGCTTCCTGGTGCCGGACGGCGTGTACGCGCACTTCAATGAAGGCTTCGGTGCACGCGGGAAAGCAGCGCGCGAAGCTTGGCAGAAGAGCTTCGATGAATACTCGAAGAAATATCCCGAACTGGCGAAGGAGTTTGCGCAGATCGAAGAGCACGAGTTGCCGGAAGGCTGGGACGCGGACATTCCGGTTTTCGATGCCGACGCCAAAGGGGTTGCTTCGCGCGAATCGTCAGGCAAGGTCTTGAATGCGATCGCGAAACGTATTCCGTGGATGATCGGCGGCTCGGCAGACTTGTCGCCATCGACGAAAACCGATCTGAAATTCGAGGGCGCGGGAAGCTTCGAGTACGACAACTACGCCGGCCGGAACCTGCATTTCGGCATTCGCGAACACGTGATGGGCGCGATCTGCAACGGACTTGCTTTGTCGAACCTGCGTCCTTACGGCTCGACTTTCCTGATTTTCAGCGACTACATGAAGCCGCCGATCCGTCTCTCGGCGATCATGGAAGTACCCGTGGTTTATGTGTTCACGCACGATTCCATTGGTGTGGGCGAGGATGGTCCGACGCACCAGCCGATCGAACAACTTGCCTCATTGCGCGGCGTACCAGGCTTGAGCACGTTCCGTCCGGGCGATGCCAACGAGGTCGGCGAAGCGTGGCGCTTCGCGTTGAAGCAACCGCAGACGCCGGCTTGTATCGTGGTGTCGCGTCAGCCGATGCCAACCTTCGACCGCTCGAAATATGCGTCGGCGAAGGGCGTGCACAAGGGCGCCTACATTCTCGCCGATGCCGACAACGGCAAGAAGCCCGAAGTCATCCTGATGGGCACGGGTACGGAAGTTGGCGTGTGTGTCGAAACATACGAGAAGCTCAAGGCCGAAGGTATTTCCGCGCGCGTGGTGTCCATGCCGTCGTGGGATGTGTTCGAGAAGCAGGACATGGCGTACAAGGAGTCGGTGTTGCCGCCGGACGTGCACGCGCGTGTGTGCGTGGAGCAAGCAGGGTCGCTCGGCTGGGATCGATATGTCGGGCGTCTCGGTTCGGAGATCGTGATGCATACGTTCGGGGCATCAGCGCCGCTCGCCGACTTGAAGAAGAAGTTTGGCTTTACACCGGACCATGTCTACGAAGAAGCCAAGAAGCAAATCGAACGCGTCAAAACCAGCCATAAGGAGTAAGCGGCCATGCAGATAGGAATCGTTGGACTGGGCAGGATGGGCGCGAACATCGCGCGTCGTCTCATGCGAGGCAATCAGACCTGCGTGGTCTACGACCATAACCCGGACGCAACGCAGGCCGTGGTCGCCGACGGCGCGACGGGCTCGAGCAATCTGGGCGATCTCGTACAGAAACTCGCCGCGCCGCGCACGGTCTGGCTGATGCTGCCGGCCGGCAAGATCACCGAAGATTCCATGAACGACCTGTACGAGATTCTGGAAGCGGGTGACACGATCATCGACGGCGGCAACAGCTTTTATAAAGACGACATCATTCACGCGGCGAAGCTCAAGCAAAAGGGCATTCATTTCGTCGATGTGGGTACGTCGGGTGGCGTCTGGGGACTGGAACGCGGCTATTGCATGATGATTGGCGGCGAGAAAGACGTGGTGCAGCGCCTTGATCCGATCTTCTCCGTGCTCGCACCGGGACGCGGCGACATTCCCGAAACGCCCAACCGCGAAGGCCGCGATGCGCGCGTTGAGAACGGCTACATGTATGTCGGCCCGGTTGGCTCGGGGCACTTCGTGAAGATGGTGCACAACGGCATCGAGTACGGTCTGATGCAGGCGTATGCCGAAGGCTTCGACATCCTGAAGCACAAGTCGTCGACGGATCTGCCGGAAGCGCAGCGCTACGACCTCGATCTCGCCGATGTGGCCGAAGTCTGGCGGCGTGGCAGCGTGGTGTCGTCGTGGCTGCTGGATTTGACGGCGGGCGCGCTGGCAGGGAACGTCACGCTCGATAAGTATTCGAGCGAAGTCGCCGATAGTGGCGAAGGGCGCTGGACCATCGAGGCGGCGATCGAGGAAGCAGTGCCGGCGCAGGTCTTGTCGGCGGCGCTTTACACGCGCTTCCGTTCTCGCGATGGCAACTCGTTCGCCGACCGGATGTTATCGGCAATGCGATTCGGCTTCGGCGGTCACAAGGAGTTCACGCCGGGTTTGAAGTGACCTTAACGTAGAAGTTGAAAAGCCGCTCATGCGTAAGCCGAGCGGCTTTTTTTGGTCATCGCATCATGCGTCGCCGGAACAGAAACGCGCAGATGAAAAACGGGATGATTGCATAAGCCACGAGCACTGCAATATGCAGGATGAGTTGCTCGGGCGGCCGATCCAGCATCGCAGGGCGGATCAACGCAACCGCGTGCGACAGCGGCAGCAACAACGACACGTGCTGAGCAAGCGCCGGCAACTGCGTCAACGGAAAAAACACGCCGGAAAGCAGCAACATGGGCGTGAGCGCGAGCGTCTGGTAAAACATGAAAAAGTCATAGCTCGGCGCGAGCGCGGTCACGATCATCGCCGTGCTTGAAAACGCCAGGCCGGTCAGGACGATTACCGGCAATGCGTAGAGCATCGAGGGGAAACTCGCGTAACCCAGCACGCCCGCGACCAGCATGATCGCAACACCCGAAAGCACCGATTTGCTCGCGGCCCAGACAACTTCGGCCAGCACAATATCGCCGAGCGTCAAAGGCGTATGCATGATCGCCTCCCACGTGCGCTGGACGTGCATGCGGGAGAAGCCGGAATACATGGCTTCGAAACTCGCCGACATCATTACGCTCGACGCCACCGTGCCCGCCGCCAGGAACGCGATGTACGACACGCCGTCCACGTGTCCGACCATCAGTCCAAGTCCGAGGCCGAGTCCGAACAGATAGATCATGGGGTCGGCGAGATTGCCGAACATCGAGGCGATCGCGAGCTTTCTCCACACAAGATAGTTGCGCCGCCAGACCGAAATCCAGTTTGTCGCGTTCGCCGGCATGGACGACAGGAACGGCTCGTGGTCGGGCTTCTGCACTGGCTTTTGTACAGTGCGCGAGGGAACGTTCGCGGCGTTGGTTTGCGGTTTGCTCGACATCGACTAGTCCACCATCTCGCGCCCGGTCAGGCGCAAAAACACGTCTTCAAGATTCGCCGGCCTGTGCAGATAGCGCACGCCCGGACGGCCCTTTACCCGCTGATGCACGGGCGCGGGGTCATCGACATAACAAAACAGCGTTTCGCCGCTGATTTCCATCCGGCCCACGAAAGGCGTGAGTTCATCGCGCAATGCTTGCGGATCGGGGCCGTAGATCTCGATTACGTCGCAGCCGATCACGCGTTCGATCAGCTCGTCCGGCTTGCCTTCCGCGACCTTGCGCCCTTCCTCGATCACACATAGCCGGTCGCAAAGCCTTTCGGCCTCTTCCATGAAGTGCGTAGTGAGAAGAATGGTCTTGCCGCGCGAAAGCAGCGAGCGCAACCGCTCCCAGATAAGGTGACGCGCTTGAGGATCTAGACCGGTGGTGGGTTCGTCCATGACGAGGACATCGGGGTCGTTCACGAGCGCACGCGCGAGCGTCAGCCGCCGCTTCATCCCGCCCGACAACTCGCCGACCCGCGCGTTCGCCTTGCTTTCCAGGCGCGCAAATTCCAGCAGTGACGGAACGACGTCCTCGATTTCGCCCCCGCTCATGCCGAAATACCGGCCGAAGATCAGCAAGTTTTCTCGCACGGTGAAATCGGGGTCGAGATTGTCGAATTGCGGAACAACGCCCACGCGCCGCCGCGCGTAGCGCGCTCGGGACGGGATGGGTTCATCGACCAGGCGAATCGTGCCGGCATCCGGCGCAGCAAGCCCGAGCAGCATCTTGAGCGTGGTTGTCTTGCCCGCGCCGTTGGGCCCGAGCAGGCCGAAGCACTCGCCGGGCTGCACATGAAACGACAGTCCGTCGACTACGGTCTTGTCGCCATAGTGCTTCCGGACATCGATAAATTCGATGGCCGGACTTACCAGCGTGTCCTGGGATAAAACTGCTGCGTCTGCCATGCGTTAGAACTCGGCGTCGGGTCAGGAAACAAGCTGACTAGTTTAATCGATTGCACCAGCGCGGCGCGTCGTTGGACGCGACGTGCACTGCGTGTGCGCATGCGGGCTATTTGGCGGTCCCTAAACGGCTTGCCAGAAATAGTGGTGATCGTCTGTATCGCATGCCCATCAAGGGATTGCGGGTGCTGGCACGCTGCGCGCTTCGGGATTTTCCAACGAAGCACATGCATTAGCGTTTTCCATCGTTGCAAGCGGTTTGGCGACGCACCATGATGACGGCAACGCGACCGGGGTTTTGCCACTTACTTTGCACGGGGCACGACCCGCAACACGTTGACGATTGTTTTTTCGATGCCCTTTGCTGCCACGAGCAGCGCGGAGAACCACCATGGCAAGCTACCGAAAAATTCTGCTGTGCTACGACGGCTCCCGCGAAGGTCGAAAGGCGCTACGCGACGGCGCCAACCTCGCGCTCGAGCTGAAAGCTGAAACGCACTTGCTGGCTGTCGTCGATATGCGCTCCAGCATTGCGCAAAGCGCGGGCCTTCTCACCGATATGGCTTGCGGGCGCTTCGAAGACGCGGCCCGCGACATCCTGCGCGAAGGCGTGGAGTGGCTGACCGAGCGTGGAGTACACGCCGAGGGTCATTTTGCGTTTGGCCATCCTATCGATGAAATTGCCGGACTTGCGCAAAGCCTGCAGGTCGATCTTGTGGTTGTGGGACATCGTTGCCGCACAGGCCTCGCCCGGTGGTGGATGGGCGCTGGCAACACGCCGCTGATGGACCGCGTGTCGTGCAGTATTTTAGTGGCGGTTTCGCCGACTGGATCTACTGCCGAACAGGAAGATGCAGCACATGCCGCAGTGCCTGTGAAGGCCGAAGTCAACGTGTGAAACGACACGGCCGGGTTTGTCGGTTCAAGTCCCGCTCAACTCGATACCCACGAGCTTCCACGAGAATAGGCCATAGCGCCTGAGGACGGCTGAATAGCGCGCGTCTCCAGCGCCGTGCTGGTAATTCACCGCGAACGTGTCGAAGCTTCTATAGCCTGCCGTGGTTGCAGGCGGTTGTTTTGGCGCGGGCTGAGCCGGCGCGCTGGCAACGGGCGGTGGCGTTTGCGGAGAGCCTGGCGCTGTTCCAGCGTTTGCGGAATCCGCCGAAGGCGGGGCTGGCGGTTTTTCACCAGGATCGCCTCGCGGTGGCATGCCGTTCAGGATTGCTGCTACGCCATCTGGCGTGGCGTACGAATCCACGAGTGGCCCGATCAGCGCGGCGCCGATCATTGCGCCTAGCAGCGCTAGCGGATTGCCGCTTTTTTGTACATCGATCTTGCGCGTGAGCAGTTGCCCGACCTGTTCCTTCAGGCTCTCCCGCAGCAGCGGAAAATCGACATAGGTGTTGACTGTTTCGGCGTCACGTGCATCGGCGGCGCGTTTCATCCTGTCGAGCGCGATATAAGGTGATGCATAAAGCAGCCCGAGCACGGCGATGAGCGCAATCACGATCACTGCGGCGAAAACCGCTTTGCTGGTACGAGACATTCGCGATGGAGCCTTTGTGCAATTGAGGTGGGTTACTGCAAATAATCCCATTAACAATCTCAATTGACCGTGCCGCCGCAAAATCTATCCCTCAAACTCACCAGCAACGGGAATCACCCGCACGTCACGCGAGCAGACCGCCCTCGACACCCGCACGTTCTTCGTCGATACAACGGTCGATCATGCGCGACACCGCATCAATATTCCCAACCATAATTACGCGCGACTCACTGCGATAAACCCGCACCGGTGCACGACGCTCGGCTTGCGCGTGCACCGACGAATTTAGTGACACCCGTGCGAACGCCGGTTGCCGTGATGGCAGGACGGGCGGTTCATCGAACATGTCTGGCGTGTTCGTGTCCTTGCGCGTCTTGCAAGAAATCAATGCACGCAAATGGCGGAAGCGACCAAATTCGCGAAATTGCCGGAACGAAAGCGGCGAGCGCGCTACGGGCGCAAAGGAAGCGGACGCAGCCGATAAAAACGAGGCAGAAAACAGACGGGCAAATCGTTCCATGATGTTTCTCCGTGGACAATAGGGCGCGCGCCGGCTCATCGCGGATGCAATGTCCGTCACGCTTTATAAGGCCGGAAATTCAACCGCAGTGCGGCCGGAAGCGAGAGCACCCGCCGCCGCAATGCGGATCAGAAAACAGCATTCAAGACGCAAGAACCGGAACGCGGCCAACAAGTCGGCGGCGCCCGAAACACATCACAACTCGCCGGATCGAATCAGTCCGACAGCAATACCTTCCAGTGCGAATTCATCGCTGCCCGACGCCACGAAAATGTTTTCGTAATCCGGATTCTCAGCAATCAACTCGACCCCATCCGGGCGACGCTTCCAGCGCTTGACCGTCACGTCGTCGCCAAGCCGCGCGACAACGATCTGACCGTCTTTGGCCTCGTTCTTCTTTTGCACCGCAAGCAGGTCACCGTCGAAGATGCCTGCGTCGCGCATGGACAGCCCGCGAACCTTCAGCAGATAGTCGGGTTTGCTGGAGAACAGCGCCGGATCACAGGCGAAATGCTGCGAGATATGTTCTTGCGCGAGGATCGGACTACCCGCGGCCACGCGCCCGACCAGCGGCAAGGACAATTGCATGATGCTCGCATGCGGCAGCGTGAATTGATGAGGGCCGTCATCAGGACCTGGCAGGTTTAACAGCCGAATGCCGCGTGACGAGCCCGCCGCCAGCTCGATCACCCCTTTACGCGCCAACGCACGAAGATGCTCCTCTGCTGAGTTGGCCGAACTGAAGCCGAGTTCTGCCGCGATCTCGGCGCGCGTGGGCGGAAAGCCGGTGCGCTCGATCGCGCGCTGGATCAGTTCGAACACCTCTTGTTGCCGCGCGGTCAGTTTGCTCATCTTGGTCACGTGTCTTAGCCTCTTGTCTAATCGATCATCCACTGTATGGATGAACAGATGCCTGTAGTTTTATACAGTATTCGGCGCTTTTCAAGCTTTACTTTAAGTTCGGCGTCTCCGGCGCCACACAAGAGCCCGAAACGCGACGCTCCAACACCCGTTTACCGGTCGCAACGCCGCTTCCAGCCTTCATTAGCACTTTTTGATCTAAAAGCATGAAGAACAATTATTTTTAATAATGAAAGCCCGTCGATAGACTCGGCCCATCCAACACCATAAGACGGAGAACGGGGAATGCTGAGTCGGAATACGGGATGGGGCGCGCGCGCGAGAAAACTGCTGGCAACGGCCGTGATTGGCGCTGCGTCCGGGGTAGGCATGATCGCGCAAGCGCACGCCGATACGTCGTTTCTCAATGTGTCGTACGACCCGACGCGTGAGCTGTATCAGGACTTCAATCAGGCTTTCGGCAAGAAATGGAAAGCCGAGACGGGCGAGACCGTTACGTTCAAGCAATCGCACGGCGGCTCGGGTGGTCAGGCGCGCTCCGTTCTCGACGGCTTGCAAGCCGACGTGGTGACTTTGGCGCTGGCTTACGACATCGATGCATTGTCGGCCAAGGGTCTCGTCGCGCAGGACTGGCAAAAGCGTTTGCCGGATAACGCGTCGCCGTACACATCGACGATCGTGTTTCTCGTTCGCAAGGGCAATCCGAAGCAGATCAAGGACTGGCCGGATCTGCTCAAGCCGGGTGTATCGATTGTGACGCCGAATCCCAAGACCTCGGGCGGCGCGCGCTGGAACTATCTCGCGGCGTGGGCGTATGCGGAACATCTGCCAGGCGGCAACGCAACGACCGCCAAGGATTTCGTGACGAAGCTATACAAGAACGCCGGCGTGCTGGATTCGGGCGCGCGTGGCGCCACGACGAGCTTTGTGCAGCGCGGCCAGGGCGACGTGCTGATTGCCTGGGAAAACGAGGCATTCCTGTCGTTGAAGGAATTCGGTTCGGACAAGTTCGAGATCGTGGTGCCGTCGGTGAGCATCCTGGCCGAGCCGCCGGTTTCGGTTGTCGACAAGGTCGTCGATCGTCATGGCACGCGCAAGCTTGCCGAGGCGTATCTCAAGTACTTATATAGCGAGGAAGGTCAGGAGATCGCGGCGCGCAACTTCTATCGCCCGCGTTCGACAGCCGTTCCGGCCGCACTCACCAAGCAGTTCCCGAAGATCAAGCTGTACACCATCGACGATTCGTTCGGCGGCTGGACGAAGGCGCAAAAGACCCATTTCGCCGATGGCGGCGTGTTCGATTCGATCTACCAGCCGCAGTAATAGCGGTGGCAGTGAAGGTATGAAATACAGCATCGCCTGCGTTCATCCGCTCGCGATGCTGTAGTCGTAAAAAGCCGCAAGAAACCAGAAACACCACCACGGCCGCACAGACGGTCAGAACCCCGAAGCGCCGTCCCCGCGACGCAACGGTACTGGATGATGGACGCATGACAACTTTCACTTTCCGCAAGCCCAGCGCGCTGCCGGGCTTCGGCCTGACACTTGGCGTCACGGTGGCGTATCTGAGCCTCGTGGTGCTGATCCCGCTCGCCGCGACTTTTGCCAAGACGGCCACGCTCGACTGGGCGACGTTCGTTCGTGCGGTCACGTCGCCGCGTGTGCTGGCGTCGTACCGGCTGACATTTTCCGCGGCGCTTGGCGGCGCGCTGATCAATGCCGTGTTCGGCTTTCTGGTCGCCTGGGTCCTCGTGCGATACACGTTCCCGTTCAAACGTATCGTGGACGCCGTGGTCGATTTGCCGTTTGCGTTGCCTACTTCCGTCGCGGGCATTGCGCTGGCCGCCGTGTATGCGCCCAATGGCTGGATCGGACAATTTCTTGCGCCGCTCGGGCTAAAAGTGGCGTTTACGCCGCTGGGCGTGCTGGTGGCGCTGACGTTCATCGGCTTGCCGTTCGTTGTGCGGACCGTGCAGCCGGTGCTCGAAGACTTCGAGCGCGAACAGGAAGAGGCGGCCGCGTGCCTTGGCGCGACCCGCTGGCTGACTTTCCGCCGCGTGGTCCTGCCGTCGCTTTTCCCCGCGCTTCTGACTGGCTTCGCGCTCGCCTTTGCGCGAGCGCTGGGTGAGTACGGATCGGTGATTTTTATCGCGGGCAACGTGCCGATGAAATCAGAGATCACCTCGCTCTTGATCATCACGAAGCTCGAACAATACGACTACGCGGGTGCCACGGCGATTGCCGTGGTCATGCTGTGCGTGTCGTTCCTGATGCTGCTTCTCATCAACACGCTGCAATGGTTTCTCCAGCGGCGCACGAGCCGCGGCGGCGCGGGTCCGGCGCCTGCGGTGGCGGGTTCGCTCCATGTCGATGGAGCCAAAGCATGAGCAGCGTCAACCAGAAAGCCGCGGATATTGCCGCGCTGCGCGCCATCGAACACAAGCTCGATCCGGTCACCGAACCGCGTGTCGTACGCTGGATCTTGACGACGATCGCGCTGGTTTTTCTGGCGCTGTTTCTCGTCGTGCCGCTTGCCGCCGTGTTTGCGCAGGCCTTCGCCAAAGGCGTGGCGTATTACTTCGATTCGTTGAAGGACCCGGACGCGTGGTCCGCGATCAAGCTCACGCTGATCACCGCAGCCATAGCCGTGCCGCTGAACGTGGTGTTCGGCCTGTCTGCATCGTGGGCGATCGCCAAGTTCGAGTTTCGCGGCAAGGCGTTTCTCACCACGCTGATCGACTTGCCGTTTTCGGTCTCGCCGGTCGTCTCGGGCCTCATCTACGTGCTGATGTTCGGCGCGCAGGGCTGGTTCGGGCCCTGGCTCATCGACCATAACGTGCAGATTATCTTTGCCGTGCCGGGCATCGTGCTCGCAACGATCTTCGTCACGTTCCCGTTCGTTGCGCGGGAGCTGATCCCGCTGATGCAGGCGCAAGGCAACGACGAGGAAGAGGCGGCGCACGTACTCGGCGCATCGGGCTGGCAGATTTTCCGGCGCGTGACGCTGCCCAACGTGAAGTGGGGTTTGCTGTACGGCGTGATTCTCTGTAACGCCCGCGCGATGGGCGAGTTCGGCGCCGTGTCCGTGGTCTCGGGCCACATTCGCGGCCAGACCGACACCATGCCGCTGCACGTAGAGATCCTCTACAACGAATATAACTTCTCGGCGGCGTTCGCCGTGGCCTCGCTGCTGGCGCTGCTTGCGCTCGTCACGCTCGGCCTGAAACTGATCGCCGAAAACCGCATGGCGAAGTCGATAGAAGCCGCGCAAGCCCAGCCCGCCGATGTCCCGGCCGCGGCTTCACTCCAGAACTAGAAGGCGAGGATCACCATGAGCATCATCGTTCGCAATTTGCAGAAGCGCTTTGGCGATTTCGTCGCGCTGGATAACGTCTCCCTCGACTTCCCGGCGGGTGAACTGGTTGCGTTGCTTGGACCTTCCGGTTGTGGCAAGACCACGCTATTGCGCGTGATCGCGGGACTCGAATACGCCGATGCAGGCTCGGTCGTGCTGAACGGCGAGGACGTCGCGGCGGTCGGCGCGCGCGAGCGTCAGGTCGGCTTCGTGTTCCAGCATTACGCGCTGTTCCGCCATATGACCGTGTTTGAAAACGTCGCGTTTGGCCTGCGCGTGAAGCCGCGCAAGGAACGGCCGTCCGAAGCGGTGATCCGCGAGAAAGTGCATGAGTTGCTGAAACTTGTGCAGCTCGACTGGCTGGCGCAACGGTTTCCATCGGAATTGTCGGGTGGACAGCGGCAGCGGATCGCGTTGGCGCGTGCTCTCGCCGTCGAACCGAAAGTGCTGTTGCTCGACGAACCGTTCGGCGCGCTCGATGCCAAGGTTCGCAAGGAGCTGCGCAGCTGGCTGCGCCGTTTGCACGACGACCTGCATATCTCGACCATTTTCGTCACGCACGACCAAGAAGAAGCGCTCGAAGTCGCCGACCGGATCGTGGTGCTCAACCGTGGACATGTGGAGCAGGTCGGCAGTCCGCAAGATGTCTACGATCACCCGCAAACGTCGTTCGTGTACGAGTTTCTGGGGGCGGCCAATCGTCTGAAAGGCACCGTCGATGCACAAGGTTTCGTGGCGCAAGGCGCCGCTCAACCGATCGCCACTGAAGCGAATTTCGCCGGTCCCGCCGTCGCCTACGTGCGGCCGCACGACCTCACGCTGTTCCCGACGGCGTCGGGTCATCGCGATGGCATCGTGGTCGACGTCCGCCGTGTCGTGACACTCGGCGGTTCCGTGCGCGTGGACCTGGAAGGCACGGAAGGCAACGTGCTCGAAGCCGAGCTGGATCGCGAGACGTGGCGTGGTTTGAACCTGAACATAGGCGATGGCGTGACCGCCGTCCCGCGCGTGCTGCGCGTGTTCCCGGCACATTAAGACTACCCAAGAAGAGAGGCTGACATGAACTTCCAGCAACTGCGTTTCGTCCGCGAGGCCGTGCGCCAGAACATGAACCTGACCGAAGTCGCGAACGTGCTGTACACGTCGCAGTCGGGTGTATCGAAGCAGATCAAGGATCTCGAGGATGAACTCGGCGTCGATATCTTCATCCGTCGCGGCAAGCGTCTGACGGGCCTGACCGAGCCGGGCAAGGAAGTGCATCAGGTAATCGAGCGCATGTTGCTCGATGCCGAAAACCTGCGCCGCGTCGCACGCCAGTTTGCCGATCAGGACAACGGCCATCTGGTGGTTGCGACCACGCACACGCAGGCGCGCTATGCGTTGCCGAAAGTCATTCGCCAGTTCACCGAGGTGTTCCCGAAGGTCCATCTCGCGCTGCGCCAGGGCAGCCCGCAGCAGATCGCGCAGATGATCATCAACGGCGAAGCGGATATCGGTATTTCGACGGAAGCGCTCGACCGGTATCCAGATATCGTCACGTTCCCGTGCTATTCGTGGCATCACACGGTGGTCGTGCCGAAGGGGCATCCGCTGGTCGGCCGCGAAAACCTCACGCTCGATGAAATCGCCGAATATCCAATCGTCACGTACGACAACGACTTCACTGGCCGTTCGCACGTCGACCAGGCGTTCGCCAAAGTGGGCGCAATGCCGGACGTGGTGCTGACCGCCATCGACGCCGACGTGATCAAGACGTACGTGGAACTGGGCATGGGAATCGGCATCGTGGCTGCGATGGCCTTTGACGAGAAACGCGATACCGAACTCGTCGCGCTCGACACGCAGCATCTGTTCGAAGCAAGCACCACGCGCGTCGGTTTGCGCAAAGGCGCGTTCCTTCGGGCGTACGCATACAAGCTGATCGAGATGTTCGCACCGCAACTCGACGAAGCGCAGATCGCGGCGCAGTTGCGCGAGGCTGCTTAAAACTCGCTCCGGGCACGCTCCGCTACAATTGCGGCCATGAACTCTCTACACACTTCATTGCCGCAGATCGCCGTCCTTGCTACCGGTGGAACCATCGCGGGCGAGGCGGGCGATGCCGCGAAAACGTCGGGTTACAAGGCTGGTGTTGTCGGCGTCGAAAAATTGCTCGACGCCGTGCCGTCCTTGTCGCAAATCGCGCGGATTCACGCGGAGCAGGTGGCGAGCATCGACAGCAAGGACATGACGCCGGCGCTCTGGGCGACGTTGTGCACACGCGTGAATGCGTTGCTCGGGCAGGACGATATCGACGGCGTCGTCATCACTCACGGCACGGATACGCTCGAAGAAACCGCGTATTTGCTGCATCTGACGGTCAAGAGCGACAAGCCGGTCGTGCTTACGGCGGCCATGCGGCCATCGACTGCGCTATCCGCCGACGGTCCGCTCAACCTGCTCAACGCAGTCACAGTGGCGGCACACAAGGGATCATGGAAGCAGGGCGTGCTGGTGGCGTTCAACAACCAGATCCATAGCGGACGCGACATTACAAAAACCAGCACCTACGCCGTCGATGCCTTCCGGTCTCCAGAAGGCGGCGCGCTCGGCTGGGTGCAGGACGGTCAGGTCGAATATCAGCGCGCGGTCGTCAGGCCGCATACATTAAATACGCCGTTCCGGATCGCGGCTGAGTTGCCTGTGGTCGAGATCGTGGCGAGTTACGCAGGGGCATCGCGCGTGGCGATCGATGCTTTGGTCGCGGCCGGTGCACAAGGGCTTGTGATTGCCGGCACGGGAAACGGCTCGATCCATTCGACGATGCAACAGGCCGTTGCCGATGCCGCAAAGCAGGGCGTGGCAGTCGTGCGTTCGTCGCGGGTCGGTTCGGGACACGTGATGCGCAACGGCGCCGCGCCGGACGACGCTCTAGGTTCAATCACGGCGGGAAGCCTGAACCCGTACAAGGCCCGCGTGTTGTTGATGCTTGCACTCGCCGCGGGTATCGCGCCAAAAGACCTGCAAAGCGTTTTCGATAACTACTGACAACAAAAAAACGCGAACCTCGGTTCGCGTTTTTCGTCAACTCATCAACTGTTTCAGGCCAGCGGCGGAATGCGCAAAACCTGGCCCGGGTAAATCTTGTCGGCGCTCTTGAGCATCGGCTTATTGGCTTCGAAGATCACGTCGTGTTTCGCGCCATTGCCGTAATACTTGTCCGCGATTTTCCAGAGATTGTCGCCTGCGGCCACCGTATGGAACTGCGAGACCGGCGTGGGATTCAGCACGGTCAGGTGATCGTCAACCTTGTCCACGTGCTGTACGTTGCCTGCCGCGACCAGGATCTTTTCCTTGGTCGCCTGATCGGCGGCCTGGCCGCTGACCGTGACGGTGTGCGAAGCGCCATCGTAGGCGACTTGCAGGTTGTCCGCGGTGAGTCCCTGATTGCGGATATACGCCGCAATGGCGTCGCCCGCCGTCTTGTTCAACGCCGCGACGTCCGGCGCTGCCGGTGCGGCCGAAGCGGTTGTCGATACCGCGCCGAACAACTTCTCGCCCGCTTCCTTGATGAAACTGAACATGCCCATGTTCCAACTCCTGTATTAAACCATTGAGACGGCCCGATAAAGCCGAGCCTCTTAGTCGCTTAAGGTCAGGCCAAGTTCGCGGCGTTCAATGGAGGAGTTGTAATACTGTGTCGATGAGCACTTCTTGAAACGAAAAAAAGATCCGGCAGGCGGACACCCGGCAATGACGTCTGACCGACCAAGGCTTCCACGTCACTGCCGGGCGCCGCTAGACGGACCCAACGTTATTGCACTTCTTGCAACCCACCGGAGATCAGCCGGTTTTCAGCAATTCACTTTCCTTCGGTAACCTGATGATTCGACATCAGTTCCAGCGCCCGAACCATGCCCGAGTGATCCCATTCGCGTCCGCCATTGGCCACGCAGACGCTGAACAATTGTTGCGCGCTTGCCGTGTGCGGCAATGCGAGCCCGAGCTTCTTGGCGCTTTCCAATGCCAGGTTCAAGTCTTTCTGATGCAGCTCGATCCGAAAGCCCGGGTTGAACGTGCGCTTGGTCATGCGCTCGCCGTGCACTTCCAGAATCCGCGACGCCGCGAAGCCGCCCATCAACGCTTTGCGCACGCGCTCGGGATCGGCGCCTGACTTCGATGCAAACAGCAGCGCTTCACCGACAGCCTCGATGTTCAGCGCCACGATGATCTGATTGGCGACCTTGCACGTTTGTCCCGCACCGTTATCGCCGATGAGCGTGATGTTCTTGCCCATCACATCGAACAAAGGTTTTGCGCGTTCGAACGCGGTTTCGGGGCCGCCGACCATGATCGTGAGCGTCGCTTCACGCGCGCCGACTTCGCCGCCGGAGACGGGTGCATCGAGGTAATCGCAGCCCAGTGCGTTGATCTTTTTGGCGAACGCCTGCGTTTCGAGCGGGGAGATCGAGCTCATGTCGATCACGAGCTGGCCTTTCTCGAGGCCCTTCGCTACACCGTCGTCGGCGAAGAGGACGTTCGCCACATCGGGCGTGTCCGGAACCATCAACACGATGATCTCGCTGCCGCGCGCGACTTCGGTCGAATTGCCGACCACCGTGCCGAGCGAACGCAGATCGTCGGGCACCGGATATGCGCCGTTCAGGACGAGCGTGTGGCCCGCTTTCTTCAGGTTGCGCGCCATGTGGGCGCCCATGATGCCAAGTCCGATAAAACCGATTGTTGCCATTACGTGTGTCTCCTCCAATTATCGGGTCGCGGCTTTATGCAACCGCGCGAAGTTCGTTCAACCATCCGAGGCCCGCTTCGGTCGTCGTACGCGGTTTGTATTCGCAACCGATCCAGCCTTCGTAGCCGACCGAATCCAGCAGGGCGAACAGGAACGGATAGTTGATCTCGCCCGTGCCCGGTTCGTTGCGACCAGGGTTGTCGGCGAGTTGAACATGCGCAATCGAAGGCAGGTTGCGCTTGATCGTCGCCGCCAGTTCGCCTTCCATGCGCTGCATGTGATAGATGTCGTACTGCAGGAACAGGTTGTCCGAACCGACATCGCGAATCACGTCGAGTCCTTCTTGCGATTTATTCAACGCGAAGCCGGGGATATCGAAGTGGTTGCAAGGCTCGACCAAGAGCCTGATACCTTCTTTCTTCAACGCATCGGCCGCGAACTTCAGGTTTTCGACGATCGTCGCGCGCGCTTCTTCACGACTCACCGAAGCCGGCGGAATTCCGACCAGACAATTGAGCTGCGGCACGTTCAACGCTTTGGCGTATTCGATCGCCTTCGTCACGCCTTCGCGAAACTCTTCCTTCCGGTCCGGCAAACACGCAATGCCGCGCTCGCCGCCTTCCCAGTTTCCGGCGGGCAAGTTATGCAACACGATCTGCAGATTGTTGTCGTCCAGCCGCTGACGCAAATCCGCGATGGAATACGGGTAAGGAAACAGGAACTCCACCGCTTCGAAGCCCGCTTCCGCTGCCGCGGCAAAGCGATCGAGGAAGGGCACTTCGTTGAAAAGCATCGTCAGGTTTGCGGCAAAATTAGGCATGGGTTCTACTCTCTCAGGCTTTGTTTCAGGCGTTCGATGTCGACGCAATCGCTGTCGGCGCGTCCTCTTCGTTTTCGGCGAGCGGCTCGAACTCGTTGATGTTGTCGATCTCCGTGCCCATCGCGATGTTCGTCACGCGCTCCAGGATCACTTCCACGATGATCGGCACCCCGAACTCCGCCAGCATGCCTTCCGCTTTGCGAAGGGCCGGCGCCAGATCTTCCGGTTTGAAGACGCGCATTGCCTTGCAGCCCAGACCTTCGGCGACCGCGACGTGATCCACGCCATAACCGTTCAGATCAGGCGCGTTGATGTTCTCGAACGCGAGCTGCACGCAGTAGTCCATATCGAAACCACGTTGTGCCTGGCGAATAAGGCCGAGGTACGAGTTGTTCACGACTACGTGGATATAAGGCAGGCGGAATTGCGCGCCAACGGCAAGCTCTTCGATCATGAACTGGAAGTCGTAGTCGCCGGAGAGCGCGACGATCGACCGTTGCGGGTCCGCAGCGCGCACGCCGAGCGCTGCCGGAATCGTCCAGCCGAGCGGGCCGGCCTGACCGCAGTTGATCCAGTTGCGCGCCTTGTACACGTGCAGGAATTGCGCGCCGGCGATCTGCGACAAGCCGATCGTCGAGATGTAGCACGTGTCGCGGCCAAACACCTTGTTCATCTCTTCGTAGACGCGTTGCGGCTTCATCGGCACGTTGTCGAAGTGCGTCTTGCGATGCATCGTGCGCTTGCGTTCCTGGCACTCGCCAACCCACGTGCCGAGATCCTTCAGCTTGCCCGCGGCCTTCCATTCACGCGCCACTTCAACGAAGAGTTCGAGCGCGAATTTGGCATCGGATACGATTCCGAGATCCGGTCCGAAGACGCGGCCAATCTGCGTCGGTTCAATATCCACGTGCACGAACGTGCGGCCCTTCGTATAAACCTCGACGCTGCCGGTATGCCGGTTCGCCCAGCGATTGCCGATACCCAGCACGAAGTCCGATGCCAACATGTTGGCGTTGCCGTACCGGTGGGCCGTTTGCAAACCGCACATGCCGGCCATCAGCGGATGGTCGTCGGCAATCGCGCCCCAGCTCATCAGCGTCGGGATCACTGGCACGTTCACGAGCTCGGCGAACTCGACCAGCAGATCTTCAGCAGCCGCATTCAATACGCCGCCGCCGGACACGATCAACGGGCGCTCTGAACTCGTCAGCATCGTCAGCGCCTTTTCGACCTGGGCGCGCGTGGCTTTCGGCTTGTAAACGGGCAGGGGTTCGTACGTATCGATATCGAATTCAATTTCGGCGAGCTGCACATCGATAGGCAAGTCCACCAGCACCGGACCCGGACGGCCCGAGCGCATCAGGTGGAACGCCTGCTGGAACACGCGCGGCACGAGCGCCGGTTCGCGCACCGTGACTGCCCACTTGGTCACCGGCTTCGCGATCGATTCGATATCGACGGCCTGGAAGTCTTCTTTATAGAGACGCGAGCGCGGCGCCTGACCCGTGATGGCGAGAATCGGAATCGAATCGGCCTGAGCGGAATACAGACCGGTGATCATGTCCGTTCCGGCCGGTCCCGACGTGCCGATACACACGCCAATGTTTCCCGGCGACGCCCGCGTATAACCTTCAGCCATGTGCGACGCGCCTTCCACGTGCCGCGCCAGCACGTGGCCGATACTGCCGGCCCGCTGCAGCGCGGAGTAGAACGGATTGATTGCAGCGCCCGGAACGCCGAACGCCATCTCGATGCCTTCTTTTTCCAGCACCAGAACGGCTGCGTCTACAGCTCGCATTTTTGTCATGACTGTCTCCATCCACTTTGTGTTTCGCTGCGTCCCGCCATTGCAGAACGTCGTTTAACGGACTTTATGCGTGTGCCGGAGTGTTGATAAGATCAGCCAGAGTCGTTTGATCCGATACAAAAAGTATGGAACGGCTGTGCAACGGAGACAGAAAAATGGATCGCTTCAGGCAAATAGAGACGTTCGTGAAGGTAGCCGAGGCCGGCAGCCTCGCCGCGGCCGCGTTGGAAGAGGGCGTGTCGCCGGTGATTCTGGGGCGGCGTATCGATGCGCTGGAAAAGCGTCTGGGCGTGAAGTTGATGTATCGCTCGACGCGCCGTCTGGTTGTAAGCGAAGAAGGCGCGGCCTTTCTGGAACGCTGCCGTGGGCTTTTGGCCGACTGGAACCAGGCGGAAAACGAACTCGCCGACGGTCAGCGCACCGTCGACGGCCATCTGATCGTCTCGGCGCCCGCCGCTTTCGGGCGAATGCACGTGGCGCCGCACGCCCCTGGTTTTCTCGCCGATAAACCCGCGTTGCAGATGTCGTTCAACCTGAATGACCGCGTGGCCGACCTGATCCGCGAGGGTTACGACCTGTCGATACGGATCGGCGGGGCGGTGGACCAGAATTTCGTGGCGGTGAAACTCGCTGAAAACCATCGCGTGGTCTGCGGCACGCCCGCGTATTTCAAGAAGCACGGCAAACCGAAATTGCTCGATGACCTGCCGCGCCACAATTGCCTTGCCTTCAACCTGCAGGGCGGTCAGAACCGCGGCTGGTACTTCCGCCGCAACGGCAAGCTGGCAACGGTGCGCGTTTCCGGAAACCTTGATTGCAACGACGGCGAATTGCTCCACCGATGGGTCTCCGAAGGCCACGGCCTTGGCTGGCGCTCGACGTGGGAGATCCAGCGGCAACTGGCGGCGGGCGAACTGGAAACGGTACTCGACGAGTTCGCGCTACCGGACTACGACATCCTCGCCGTATATCCGCAACAGCGCTATGTTCCGGCAAAAGTGCGCTACTTCATTGATTATTTGAAGAAAATTTATGCGCAGCCGGATTACTGGAGCCGCGAGCGCTAACGTCTTTCAACCGCACGGGACCGCCGGGGCGCGCCTAAGCCATTGAAAACACAGCGGAACTGAAGCGCGAATCGCCCAAATCAGTTGTACGGGCATCCATATCCGGCTATAATCGCTGGCTTCTCTCTTGCCGCACCGGTCCGACGCCCGGGTGGCTTTATATCCTCAAGGAGTAACAATGCGTCATTACGAAATCGTATTTATCGTGCATCCGGATCAGAGCGAGCAAGTGCCCGCCATGATCGAACGGTACAAAACCACGATCACGTCGCACGGTGGTTCGATCCACCGCATCGAAGACTGGGGCCGCCGTCAGCTGGCTTACATGATCGAGAAACTCGCGAAGGCTCACTACGTGTGCATGAACATCGAATGCAGCCAGGAAACCCTGGAAGAGCTGGAACACGCATTCAAGTTCAACGACGCAGTGCTGCGTCACCTGATCGTCAAGATGAAGAAGGCCGAAACCGGCCCGTCGCCGATGATGAAGGAAGTGCACCGCGAAGAAGCCAAGAAGGCGGCCAGCCAGCCGTCGACTGAAGCGCAGGCTTAAATAGTCGCCTATACCTATTCATAGGCGTCAAGCCACCAGGATTTAAGTGAACCGGCTGCAACTGACAGCAAGCGTCGTGGAACGCGAACCGGTGCGGTACACCCCCGCCGGCGTCCCCATAGCAAGCTGCACGTTGCATCACTGTACGGAAGTCGTCGAAGCGGGCATTCCTCGCCAGATCGAACTGACACTTCCTGCGGTAGCGGCCGGAGCTGCGAGCGGCAAGCTGGAAAGCCTTGCGATGGGCGTCGAAACGCTCTTCACAGGCTTCATGGCCAAGAAAAACCGCAACGCGCGAACCCTGGTGTTTCACATCACAGAATTGCAGGATATTGGAAAGGACTGAACATGCCCCGCCCGACTGGTAAGAAATTCGACAAACGTCGTCAGCAACAAAACCCGCTCTTCAAGCGCAAGAAGTTCTGCCGTTTCACCGCGGCCAATGTCGAGTACATCGACTACAAGGACACGGAAACGCTGAAGGATTTCGTTGGTGAGAACGGCAAGATCACGCCGGCTCGTTTGACTGGAACCAAGGCTCACTACCAACGTCAGCTCGACACGGCTATCAAGCGCGCTCGTTTTCTCGCGCTCCTGCCGTACACCGACCTGCACAAGGCCTAATCAGACGACGCAATAAGGAAAAGCCAAATGCAAATCATTCTTTTGGAAAAAGTCGTCAACCTGGGCAACCTCGGCGACATCGTGAAGGTCAAGGACGGTTACGCACGTAACTTCCTGATCCCGGGCAAGAAGGCTCGCCGTGCAACGAAGGACGCAATCGCGGAATTCGAAGTGCGCCGCGCTGAACTGGAAAAGGTTGCGGCTGAAAAGCTGGCAGCTGCTACGGCTCAAGGCGAAAAGCTGAGCGGCGCAACCGTTCAGATCTCGCAAAAGGCTGGCGTCGACGGTCGTTTGTTCGGTTCGGTGACGAATGCGGACATCGCAGACGCGCTGAAGAAGCAGGGTCTGGCTGAAGTCGAAAAGTCGCAAGTGCGTCTGGCCGACGGCCCGCTGAAGCTGGTTGGCGATCACGCTGTCCAGATCGCGCTGCACACGGACGTGTTGGTTGACGTAACGGTGTCGGTGCTGGGCGAGCACGCTTAAGCTTCCAGCCAGCCGGGTTTTCTCCTGGCGCTGATGCAAAAGCACAGTAGTAAAAGAAGGGCGGGAACCCTCAACGGTTCCCGCCTTTTTTGTTTTTTCCGTCTCCCGCCGCCCCTTCATTTCGCCGATAATTGCTCCCCATGAACGCACCCTCGAAAGATCCGCAAATGGATGCGCTGAAGGTCCCGCCGCATTCCATCGAAGCCGAACAATCCGTCATTGGCGGCTTGTTGCTCGACAACGCCGCGTGGGATCGCATTGCGGACCTGATGTCGCACAGTGATTTCTACCGCTACGACCACAGGATCATCTACGAGGCGATCGGCAAGCTGATCGCGACCACGCGTCCTGCTGACGTGATCACCGTCTACGAGGCGTTGACGAATACGGGCAAGGCGGAGGAAGTTGGCGGTCTTGCCTACCTGAACGCGCTGGCACAGAACACGCCGAGCGCAGCCAACATTCGCCGATACGCGGAAATCGTGCGCGACCGGGCGGTCTTGCGCCGGCTGGTTTCCGTCGCCGACGAGATTTCCGCTGACGCCTTCAATCCACAAGGCAAGGAAGTGCGCCAGTTGCTGGACGAAGCCGAAGCGAAAGTATTTTCGATCGCGGAAAGCGGCGCGCGCGGCACGCAAGGGTTTCTGGAGATCGGCCCGCTTTTGACGGAAGTCGTCGAGCGTATCGATACGCTTTATCACACTGCGAATCCCAGCGATGTCACCGGTACGCCGACCGGTTTTGTCGATCTGGACCGCATGACTTCCGGTATGCACGGCGGTGAGTTGATCATCGTGGCGGGGCGTCCATCGATGGGTAAAACCGCGTTTTCGATGAATATCGGCGAGTACGTGGCAGTCGAATACGGCCTGCCGGTCGCCGTGTTCTCAATGGAAATGCCGGGTACGCAGCTGACCATGCGGATGCTGGGCTCGGTCGGACGTCTTGATCAGCACAGAATGCGCACCGGCCGTCTCACCGACGAAGACTGGCCAAAGCTCACGCACGCGGTGCAGAAAATGAGTGAGGCGCAAATTTTTATCGATGAAACCGGCGGCCTGAACCCGATGGAATTGCGTTCACGTTCACGTCGCCTCGCGCGGCAGTGCGGCAAACTGGGTTTGATCATTGTCGACTACTTGCAGCTGATGTCCGGATCAGGATCGGGTGGCGAAAACCGCGCTACGGAAATTTCCGAAATCTCGCGTTCGCTCAAAAGTCTCGCAAAAGAACTCGATGTCCCCGTCGTTGCGCTATCGCAGCTCAATCGCGGGTTGGAGCAGAGGCCGAACAAGCGCCCGATCATGTCGGATTTGCGCGAATCCGGCGCTATCGAGCAGGATGCGGACGTCATTTTGTTTATCTATCGCGACGAGGTTTACAACCCCGACAGTCCGGACAAAGGCACGGCGGAAATCATCATCGGCAAGCAGCGTAATGGTCCGATCGGCCCGGTACGGCTCACGTTCCAGGGTCAATACACGAAGTTCGAGAATTTTGCCGGCGCGCAGAATTTCTACAGCGACTAAGGAACTAATTGTGCAACCGCACTCGGATTGATACCAATCCAGAGTGCGGTGGCGTTCCCGCGAAGGTACAATGTGGCGGTTTTATGTCAGCGCCACTTTGAGCCACTTTCCGGGATTTTCATGTTCGGTCGATTCATGCCCACCGAGGGCAAATTTTTCGAAATCTTCAATGCGCACGCGAAGTGCATCGTCGACGCGAGCCACGAACTCGAACTGCTGATCGACAACATGGACCAGATGGAAGTCCATAAGCAGAACGTCCAGACGAACGAAAAACGTGCTGACAAACTCACGCACGAAACCATCGACCTGCTGCACAAGACCTTTATCACGCCGCTCGATCGCGACGAAATCCACAAGCTCATCACGACCATGGACGACATCCTGGACCTGATGGAGGACGTCGCCACCGCAATTTCGCTTTACGACGTGCGCGAATCGACCGCGGAAATGAGCCAGTTGGCGCATATTTGCACGGCGACGTCCGAGCGCGTGCAGCAAGCCGTGCAGCTTCTCGCCGACATGAAGCGCGCTAGCGAAATCCTCAAGATTTGCGAAGAAATTGACCGTCTGGAGTCAGACGCGGACCGTGTGCTGCGCTCGGCCATGTCGAAACTCTTCCGCGAAGAGGACAACGTCAAGACGCTGATCAAGTTGAAGGCAATCTACGAGTTGCTGGAAACGATCACCGACAAATGCGAGGATGTTGCGAACATCATCGAAGGCATCGTGTTGGAAAACGCCTGATTTCAGCCGCGCCACTCACCCGATAAACGATGCATTCGATTCAACTCGCCCTCTGGGCTGTCATTACGCTCGTCGTGGTCGCGCTGGTTTTCGACTTCATGAACGGCTTCCACGACGCCGCCAACTCCATTGCAACCGTCGTATCAACCGGCGTGCTGAAACCTCAGCAGGCCGTGGCTTTTGCCGCCGCATTCAACGTCATCGCGTATTTCATCTTCCATTTGAAGGTGGCGGCGACCGTGGGCAAAGGGACTATCGACCCGGCTATCGTCGATCAATATGTGATCTTCGGAGCGCTGGTCGGGGCCATCGGCTGGAACATCATCACGTGGCACTACGGCATTCCGTCGAGTTCATCGCATGCGCTGATTGGCGGTCTGGTGGGTTCGGCCTGGGCCAAGTCCGGCTGGGGTTCGCTCAATATGGACGGCTTACTCAAGACCGTTTCGTTCATTTTTATCTCGCCGCTGCTCGGTTTCGTGCTCGGGTCGCTCTTCATGCTGATCGTCTCGTGGATGTATTTCCGAACGCCTCCATCGAAAGTGGACCGGCGTTTCAGGCGATGGCAACTGGTATCGGCGGGACTTTATAGCTTGGGCCACGGCGGCAACGACGCGCAGAAAACCATCGGCATCATCTGGATGCTGCTGATTGCCGCCGGCTATGCATCGGCTACGGCCGACGCGCCGCCAATCTGGGTGATCGGCGGATGCTATCTTTCGATGGGACTCGGCACCTTGTTCGGCGGCTGGCGCATCGTGCGCACGATGGGGCAGAAGATCACGAAGCTGAAACCCGTCGGTGGGTTTTGTGCGGAATCGGGCGGGGCAATCACGCTGTTCGTGGCGTCGTTTCTTGGGATTCCGGTTTCGACCACGCATACGATTACCGGCGCGATTGTCGGTGTCGGCGCGACGCAGAAATTCAGCGCGGTGCGTTGGGGCGTCGCAGGAAATATTGTCTGGGCGTGGATTTTGACCATTCCAGCGTCGGCCGTAATGGCTGCCGGCGCGTGGTGGCTTGGCCGCCACTTTTTCTGAGCCAACCGGCCAGTCAAGCTTGAAAAACGGGCGATTGATATCGCCCGTTTTCATTTTCAGATCAGCGGTGCGCCAACGCCGTCCATGGGAATGATCGCGCCCGACACATAACTCGCCTGACGGCTCGCCAGGAACAAAGCAACGTTGGCGATTTCTTCAGGGGTTGCGTATCGGCCGAGCGGCACTTTCGCCTGACTCAAGGCCAACGCTTCGTCGCGCGTGATGCCTTGGCGTTTTGCCTCGAGCGCAAGCGACTCCTCCACGCGTTCTGTCAACGTTGCGCCCGGGTTGATCGCGTTGATGCGAATCCCAAGCTTTGCGTAATGATGCGCGAGACCGACCGTGGCCAGCATGAGCGCCGCGTTTGCCGCACCGCCGGCGATATGAATATCGCTCGCAATCTTTCCGCCCATTCCGATGATATTGACCACCGCGCCTGGCGCACTTTTCGGGTCGGCTTTCAGGCGTTCCGCCATCTTCTTGAGCACGGCCTGTTGCGGATAAATGCACGGGAAGTACTTGGCTTCCATCGCGGCCTTGTAGGCGTCGGCGTCGAGCAGATCTGGATCGTAACGTTTCGCCGCGCCCGCGGAGTTCACGAGGATATCGATTGGGCCAAGCGCGCTCGTGGCTTCTTCCACCACGTCCTGCACGCTATGGGGTTCGTGAAGGTCGGCGCGCGCGAGGTGCACGTGGTGGCCGTCTTGCGCCAGTTGTTCGCGGGCGCGTGCGAGGTTCGCTGCATCGCGCGAAACAATCGCGACTCGTGCGCCTTCCGCTGCAAACGCCTTGGCGCACGCGAAGCCAATGCCCTTGCTGCCGCCGGTGATGAGCACGACTTTGCCGGCAAGTCCCAGGTCCATGAGGTCACTCCTTATCGAGGCTGATATCGGTTAGCAACACACGATAGCAGAGGCCACCCGGACGTGCGCGTAGGGGATGTGCTGAAAGGCGCGTGATGCTTCGAGCTTAATAGCTGCCGTTGGCGAACTTCGCGATAGGGTCATCGGAAGAAGCGGGACGCGTGGGTGCGAGCGGATTGGTCGATGCACGCATCACGTGGACGGCCGGGTCCGAAGCAGGAAGACGCGTCGCAGACGATGGCTGTTGTTCCTGCACCGAGCGCACTTGCTGGGCGGCGAGGCGGGCGGTCGGCGGCGGTGGTTCGAAGGCGTCGGCGGCGGCCGCGATAGGGTCCGGTGAGTTCGATGCTGCTGCAATCGCACTGGATTCTGGTTGCGGCTGGCGAGCGGGCGAGATCGCGTTGGCGGCTTGCGCCTGACGTCGAGCGGCGGAGAGCGCGGATGGCGGTGGTTCGAACGGATCAGAGCCTGGATTCGCGCTCGCCGTGACCGGCGACACTGCGCCCGCTGATTGCGCTTGTTGCCGAGCGGCCGATAACGCCGGGGGCGGCGGTTCGAATTGGTCAGAGGCGCTGGCGGTTCTGCTGCCAGTCGCCGCAACTTGCGTTTGCGACGAACGGCTCGGCGTGCCGTCGGCAGGAGCCGGTGACGCCAGATACGTCGGCGAATCGAATGGCGTTGGGGCCGCTTTCGGCGCTGCGACGCGGCGAATGCCATCGAAACGCTTTGCCCAATAGGGGTTCGTGAGGTAATCAAGCCGGACGGTCCCGCCCGTGGATGGCGCGTTCACGAACCGCAGCTTGCCCACGTAAATTCCGACATGCGAATGCGCGCGCCCCGTGGTGTTAAAGAAAATCAGGTCGCCGGGCGCGACCTCGTCCGGTTCGATGGATTCGCCGCGCGAACTCATGTCGGCGGTCGTGCGCGGCAGATTGACCGAAGCCGCGCGGTCGACCACGTACCGAACCAGTCCGCTGCAATCAAAACCAGCTTCCGGCGTATTTCCACCCCAACGATACGGCACGCCGACGAGCGACATCGCCTGGATGGAGATTTCTTCGCGGCCCACGCTGTGATCGACGAAATTCGGGAAGCCGGATGGCTTGGCGAACGTGCGGTTGGCGGCCGTCGTGCCCGATTCGACCGGTGCACGCGATACCCGCTGCGGCGCGCTGGAACACGCGGCAACGAGAAAAGTGAGCAGCAACAGTGACCAGAATCGGCGCATTGGAGAGGGCGAGCGAGCTTGCTCGCCGTGATGACGGTCTCGCGATACTAGCCCGTCAGCCGGGCCTGCGGCAAGTTTTCTTGATAAGTCACTTGAGGTTTACGCTGTAAGTGCGGTTTCAACGGTGACAAAAAACCACAAAAAAAGCCCGGCAAGCGATGCTTGCCGGGCTTTCCAAGTGCACTGACGAATTAAAGGATATCGGAAGCGTAATCAGCCAGACGCGAACGCTCGCCGCGCGCCAGCGTGACGTGCCCGCTATGCGTCCAGCCCTTGAAGCGGTCGACCACGTACGTCAAGCCCGAGCTGCCTTCGGTCAGATAAGGCGTATCGATCTGGGCAATATTGCCCAGGCAGACGATCTTCGTGCCCGGACCTGCCCGGGTGACAAGCGTTTTCATTTGCTTGGGCGTCAGGTTCTGCGCTTCATCGATGATCACGTACTTGTCCACGAACGTCCGTCCGCGCATGAAGTTCATGCTCTTGACCTTCAGGCGTGACCGGATCAGCTCTTGCGTCGCGGCACGACCCCATTCGCCGGCGGCATCGTCTGTTTTCTGCAGGACTTCGAGGTTGTCATCGAATGCGCCCATCCACGGCTGCATTTTTTCCTCTTCGGTGCCCGGCAAAAAGCCGATATCTTCGCCGACCGGAACTGTTGCCCGGGTCACGATGATCTCGTTGTAGCGTTTGTCGTCGAGCACTTGCGCGAGGCCGGCGGCCAGCGCCATCAAAGTCTTGCCCGTACCGGCCTGACCCAGCAGCGTGACGAAATCCACATCCGGGTTCATCAGCAGGTTCAGCGCGAAGTTCTGCTCCCTGTTGCGCGATGTAATACCCCACACGTTGTTCTTGTGATGGCTGTAGTCACGCAGCGTTTGCAGCAGCGCTGTCTTGCCGTTGAGCTCACGCACGATGCCATAGAACGACGGCTCGCCGTTCTGCGGCTCGAAGTACACAAACTCGTTGACCAGCATGGACGCGCATTGCGGACCGGTCACGCGGTAATACGTCGTGCCCGTCTTCGTGTCTTGCCAGCTTTCCATGCCCTTCGCGTGCTTCGTCCAGAAGTCCGAAGGCAGTGCGCGCACGCCGGAATAGAGCAGATCCTTGTCTTCGAGGACCTGATCGTTGAAATAATCTTCTGCGGGCAGGCCAAGCGCGTGGGCCTTGATACGCATGTTGATGTCTTTCGACACCAGCACGACCTGGCGATCCGTGCGTTCCTTTTGCAGCGCGCGGACCACGCCGAGAATTTGGTTATCGGCCTTTCCAACAGGCAAACCCTCAACCGGTTCGATATCCGTCAGCGTGGTCTGGAAATAGAGACGACCGGTTGCATCGCGGTTACCCAGGGCGGAAAGCGGCAATCCAGCCGACATCTCGCCGACGTGAGCGACCAGTGCATCCAGCGTGCGGCTGACCTGGCGCGCATTGCGCGCCACTTCCGACATGCCTTTCTTATGGTTGTCGAGTTCCTCGAGCGTCATCATGGGCAGATAGACGTCGTGCTCCTCGAACCGGAACAGCGATGACGGATCATGCATCAGCACGTTTGTGTCGAGCACGAAGAGCTTGCCGATCTCGTTTTCCGGCTGGCCGCGCTGACGGCGCTTTTGCTGCACGCGCGGTTGCGCGGCGGCTACTACCGGAGTAGCGGGCGCCTCGGAATGCACGCGGGCCTGGACCGGCTGCGTTGTCTCGACCTGTTCGGCCGGTGCTGAAGCCGGCTGCAGCAAGGCTGCGGTCTGCTTGGTGCGACGCGTGCGCGCGGCGGGCGCGGTATCGGAAGCTTCGACGGCCGAGCCTTTCGCGGCATTCGCGAGCGTTTCGCTAGCGATTGCGCGCAACGTGTTTGCTGTGTTTGCGGCAGCTGGGCGCGAAACGCCTACGGGAGCGGCGAAATCGGTGTCGGTCTCGGCGGTGGCCAGATCGCCGTCGCTCGCCTGCTTCTTCGATGTTCGGGCAGGCCGGGCTTTGGCTTTGTATTCTTCAGACGGCAGGAGGTTGCCGAGCTTGACGGGTGCGGTAGGCAAAGGCATGGTTTCCCTCGAAAGGATCGGATCGTATGTCGTGCGTCGCCTGTCGCATCCTGCTGGGTAGGCCTGTAACAAACAGGGCCTGACTTTGATGCAGTTTGCGCCCGGTGACGCGCTTCGGTTTCGAAAACGCCGGTTCGCCTAGATTTCGATCGGCTCCTTGGAAGTTGCGTCCTGAAGATCAAACGGGAGTGGAAACGCGCGGACGGCGCGGCGCGCAGCGGCTGAAGGAGCGTCCGCAAACAAAAAAGCCGCCGTCCCGGACGTTGGGACCAGCGGCTCGACAGCGTCTGCTTCCTGACTCCTTTCGTCCTTCGCGCCGCCCGGGAAATACATAAGTCCCGAGGGTTGCGTGTAGCGGAGACCCGTGCCGGCCGCGGGGATTACCGCGCTACACCGGGCGCTACGTAAAGAGAAATGGAGGAAGGGGCATGCGCTCATTGCGAGTCAATATAACGTGCCTCAAAGCGCTTGTACAGCTTCCACAATCTGCTCGACGTGCCCTGGAACCTTTACGCCACGGAACTCCCGGCGAAGCACGCCGTGGGCGTCGAGAAGGAAGGTCGAACGCTCGATTCCACGCACTTCCTTGCCATACATCTTCTTCATTTTGATGACGCCGAAAAGCGAACAAATGGCTTCGTCGGAGTCGGATACAAGTGTGTAGGGCAGTTCGAGCTTCGCCTTGAAGTTGTCGTGCGATTTCACGCTGTCACGCGATATGCCGATGACTTCAGCGCCTGCCGCCTTGAACCGGTCGTAGAGATCGCGAAATTGCAGGCTTTCGGTCGTGCAGCCCGGCGTGTTGTCCTTCGGATAGAAAAACAGCACGACTTTCTTGCCTTTCAGGCTGGACAGCGAAAAGTCGCCGCCGGTTGCGGGTGCGGTGAAATCGGGAACGGGTTGATCGACTGCGATCGGCACGGAGCTTCTCCTCTTTTTTATCGATGGCGCGTGTCCGGACGCCAGTTTCTGGCGGGCGGGCACGTTGAAACGGTAGTTCGGCGGTCGTGTAGCGGGTGGCGCGGACGAGGGACGCATTTCTGAAAGCCGGTTCCGCTTTTCCGGCGAACACGCTGAGCCGCACAAGGCATCAATCAGGCTGCAGGATCAGTTCGCCCGCGCGGCCGGGAATTTCGCCCCACGAAACAGGGTACGTGGGCAGCGCCGAGCGGTCCAGCGCCGCATGATAGTCGCCCATCGTGCAGAAAGTGTGACCTTGAGCGCTCCAGCCAGCCAGCATTTGCTCGAAAACCGGCGCGAGCTTTTGTCCCTCGAGTTCGGCGTGAAGCGTAAAGACCTGATCGTGATTTTGCTTCGATGTCAGCCCGAGCAGATGCGCGGCCACGTTGCTGACGTCTACGCCGTCGACACCCAGAACCTCATCGAGCGTGGGCAGCGTGGTCGGCATCTGGACGTGGTCCAGGACACGGCCGTCGAGAACAGGAATGTAGGGCGTGTGCCCACGTCCGTCGGACGCGTACTTCATGCCCCAGGCATCGATCTGCTCGAACGCGTAACCGTTCATTTGCCAGCCCGCTGCACCATGCGTGACCGGCGGCGCACCGAAAATCTCGTTGAAACGCGCGTGGCTGCGCTGCATTTGCGCCGCAGTCCACTCGCGATTGCCGGCGCGGACATTGTCCTGCCAGTAGACGTGATCCCACGTATGAATACCGCACTCGAAACCGGCTTCGTGGATGGCGCGCATTTCGGCAACGGCGCGACGCCCGATGTCCGGCCCGGGCAGCAGCACGCCGTACATAAGCGTCTTCACGCCGTAATGCTCGACTACCGACGTTCGCGAGACCTTCTTCAGAAAACCCGGGCGAAACACACGGCGTAGCGCCCAGCCGGTGTGATCGGGTCCGAGACTGAACAGGAAGGTCGCACGGGCGTGATATTTGTCGAGCAGACGCGCCAGATTCGGCACGCCTTCGCGCGTGCCGCGCAATGTGTCGACGTCGATTTTCAGGACGATGCGAGCCACGCGCCGCCCTTAACTCTGGTCTTCAACGAGGCGCCGGGCCGTAGCCACATCGCCGCGATACGCTTCGAAAATCTTGCGCAGCGCGTCGTCCATGGTCGCGACCGGCTTCCAGTCGAGCTCTTCAATCGTGTTGTCGATCTTTGGCACGCGATTCTGCACGTCTTGGTAACCCGCGCCGTAATAAGCGCCCGACGAAGTCTCGACCAGTTGCACGGTCTTCGCGCTCTCCGCGTACTCGCTGATCTCGTTTGCGAGCTTCAGCATCTTGTTCGCGAGCTCGCGCACCGAGAAATTGTTGCTCGGATTGCCGATGTTGTAGATCTTGCCCGTGGCCACGCCGTTCTTGTTCTCGATGATCTTCATCAACGCGCCGATGCCGTCATCGATATCCGTGAATGCACGTTTCTGCGCGCCGCCATCGACCAGACTGATGTTCTCGCCGCGCACGATATGACCGAGGAATTGCGTGACGACGCGCGAGCTGCCTTCCTTCGGCGTGTAGATGGAGTCGAGGCCCGGGCCGATCCAGTTGAACGGGCGAAAGAGCGTGAAGTTCAGGCCTTCCATGCCATAACCCCAGATCACGCGGTCCATCAGTTGCTTCGAGCACGCGTAGATCCAGCGCGGCTTGTTGATCGGGCCGTACGACAGTTGCGACTCTTCCGGATCGAACTGCTCGTCCGTGCACATGCCGTACACCTCGGACGTTGACGGAAACACGAGGTGTTTGCCGTATTTCACAGCGGAACGCACGATCGGCAGATTTGCTTCGAAGTCGAGTTCGAACACGCGCAGCGGCTGTTTGACGTACGTTGCGGGCGTTGCAATCGCGACCAGTGGGAGGATCACATCGCACTTCTTGATGTGATATTCGACCCACTCCTTGTTGATCGTGATGTCGCCTTCGAAGAAATGCATGCGCTCGTGATTCGCGAGGTCGCCCAGGCGATCGCGCTGCATGTCCATACCGAAGACTTCCCAGTCGGTCGTCTCGAGAATGCGCTTGGAAAGGTGGTGGCCAATGAAGCCGTTGACACCCAGGATCAGGACTTTTTTCATGAATGAGGAAGTGATTGAGTGAGTCGGCCGAATTCGGCGGGACTGACGACGCGTTCGCCGCCGGCTGGTGTCTGGCTTTCGTCCACGAATGGTTGCCGTAGTTCACGGATGGCGACGACGCGGCCATCGCCGCATACGCCAAACAGCGCATTATCCTTCACGTGCAGGCCGGGGGGCAAATTCCCGAGTGCCTGCGCGGTATCGGCTGCGATGCCGGGCAGGCCGTTTTCGGGCACGAGCCGGGCTCGTGCAACGATGAAGCGCGCATGGCCAATATCCGTGAATGCGCCCGGATACGGCGGCGCGACCGCGCGGATCAGGTTGTAGACCTGCTGCGCCGGTTTCGTCCAGTCGATGCGCCCATCCTCCGGCTTTCTGCCACCGAAATAGGTGCCTTTGCTAAGGTCGTTCGGCAGATGCGGCGCTTCTCCCGCGATCAGCGCGGGCAACACGCGCCAAAGCGTCTGCTCGGCGGCGACCGTGGTTTTGTCGAAGACCTGGCTCGCAGTGTCGTCCGGGAGAATGGGGACGGGCGTCTGGGCCAGAATCGCCCCGGCGTCGGGTTTAGCGGCCATTTCATGCAACGTCGCGCCGGTTTCCGTTTCACCGTTCAATACGGCCCAGTTGGTGGGAACGCGACCGCGATATTTCGGCAGCAACGAGCCATGCATGTTGTACGCGCCGCGCGCGGCAAGCGCGAGCACGTTGACCGGCAGCATATGCCGGTAGTAGAACGAGAAGATGAAATCCGGCGCGAGCCCGGCGATGGTGGCGTACAACTCGGGCGATTTGGGATCGGTGGGCGTGATCACGTTGATACCGTGATCGGCGGCTACCGATTTCACGCTGCCAAACCAGATGTTTTCGTCTGGATTGTCTTCGTGTGTGACGACCAGCGCCACGTCCACGCCACGCGCGAGCAACACCTGCAGGCAACGCACGCCGACGTTGTGATACGCGAATACGACCGCGCGCGGTTTCATAGAGACGACCTCATGACGGATCGACCTCGCGTGTGATCGCGGCGACGGCTTCCTGGCGCGGCTTGGTGCGCGAAATCTGGCCGTCGCGTTCTTCCAGGATGGTCTGCACCAGGTAACGCGGCCGCGCCCGAACCTGCTGATAAATCCGGCCGATATATTCGCCGAGCAGCCCCAGCGCGAAGATGATCACGCCGAGCATGAAGAACGTGATGGCGAACAGCGTGAACACACCTTCAACTTCCGCACCGAACATGAAGCGCCGGACCAACAGCAGCAGGAAAAGACCCGCAGATCCCACGGAAAGAATCACACCTATAAACGACAACCATTGCAGCGGCACGACCGAGAAGCCGGTCACGAGATCGAAGTTCAGGCGGATCAGGCTGTACAGCGAATACTTCGATTCGCCCGCAAAACGCTCTTCGTGCGCGACATCGATTTCGATGGGATTTTGCGAAAACGTGTAGGCGAGGGCCGGAATGAAGGTGTTGATTTCGCCGCAACGGTTGATGGTATCGATGATATGGCGGCTATAGCCGCGCAGCATGCAGCCCTGGTCAGTCATGCGGATGCGTGTGATGCGTTCGCGCAAGCGGTTCATCAGCCGCGATGCTTTTTTGCGCCAGAAGCTGTCCTGCCGCTGCTGGCGGATCGTGCCAACGTAGTCGTAACCATCGCGCATCTTGGCGAGCAGCTTGCCGATTTCCTCGGGCGGATTCTGCAAGTCCGCGTCGAGCGTAATGACGCTTTCTCCGCGCGACTGCTCGAAACCGGCGAGGATGGCCATGTGCTGGCCGTAATTGCCATTGAGCAGGATCACGCGCGTGGTGTCAGGACGCGCGCGGAATTGCTGCGCGAGCAGCGCCGCGGATTTATCGCGGCTGCCGTCGTTGATGAAGATGACCTCGTACGTTGCACCAAGCGCATCGAGCGCCGGATACAGGCGCGAGAAGAGCGCGGCGAGGCCGTCTTCCTCGTTGTACACCGGGACCACGACCGTCAGTTCGGGTCCGGTCGGCAGAAAATCGGTTTGACTCATATTGGCGATGGTTCCGCTAGATATCCGTGATCAATTGATGCTGCGCCGGCCGCGGCGCGGCTTTTTCTTATTTGGTGTGCGCCGCGCAGATTTCATCTACGGCTTGCACGACCCGCGTGACGTCGTCCTGGGTCATCTGCGTGAAAAGCGGCAAGGTCACCGTCGATGCGCCGTACTTTTCGGCGTGCGGGAACATGCCTTCGTGAAACCCGCGCGCCCGGTACAAGGTGAACAAATGCAGCGCCGGGTAATGCACGCCCGTGCCGATGCCGCGCTCCTTCATCTGCCCCATGAACTCCGAGCGCGTGAGCGACAGCCGTTCGAGCGGTAGGGCAATCTGGAACATATGCCAGTTGCTGTCGGTGAAGTTCTGCACCGGTAGTTGCACGCCCGTGCGCACGGCCGAGCCGTTGGCGAAATTCTCGAAGTATGCGCGCGCCAGTTCACGGCGTTTCTCCGTAAAACGCTCGACGTGCTTCAACTGCCCCAGACCGACGCGAGCGGCGACGTCGGTGAGATTGTATTTGCCACCAAGCAGGTCGCAATCCATACCGTCGAAGCCCGTGCGGGTGATGCCCTGCAGCCGGTACTTTTGCGCAAGAGTCGCTTCTTCCTCGTTGTTCAGGACAAGCGCGCCGCCCTCGATGGACGTGACGTTCTTGTTCGCGTGGAAACTGAACGAAACAATGTCGCCGAACGAGCCGATTTTCTTGCCGCGCCACGTGGAACCGAAGGCTTGCGCCGCGTCTTCGATCACCCGCAATTTGTGCTCGCGCGCAATGCCGTAGAGCCTGTCCATGTCCACGGGCAACCCCGAGAGATACACCGGCAGGATTGCCTTGGTACGCGGCGTGATGGCTTTTTCCAGCAGATCCAAGTCGATATTGCGCGTGACCGGATCGATGTCCGCGAAAACCGGCGTCGCGCCCGTTTCGATAATCACATTGCTGGTCGACACCCAGGTCATTGGCGTGGTGATGACCTCGTCGCCTTCGCCCACGCCCGCAATGCGCAAGCCGATTTCCATGGTCGCGGTGCCGGAGTTGAACGTGCGCACCGGACGGCCACCGCAGTAATCGGACAGTTCGGCTTCGAATTGCGTGTTTTGTGGTCCGGTCGTGATCCAGCCGGAACGGAGTACTTCGGCGACGCCCTGGATCGTCTCTTCGTCAATCTCGGAGCGCACGAACGGCAGGAAAGGCAGCGTTTTGGAGGTCACGTTCTGGGTCATGGAGTCTCTGCGTAAAAAGTGGGACAGCGAGGTGCGGACAATCGCGAAGCCGATGCTAGCTGCGAGTCAACACCACCACGCCAATCAGGATGATGCCGATACCGACCAGACGCTGCATCGACAATATTTCACCAAACAAATACCACGCCGCGAACGCGTTCACTACGTAACCCAATGAAAGCATGGGATAAGCCACAGAAACGTCGACCCGCGATAACCCTACGATCCACACCACGACGCTGAACACATAGCAGGCGAGGCCACCGATGATCGGCCATTGCGTCGCGATCTTCAGGCCGATCGGCACAATGTTCGACGGCGTGAACTCGAAATGCCCAACGTTGTTCACACCGGCTTTGAGCAGCAACTGCGCGCCGGCGTTCAACATGACGCCGGTGATGATGCAAATGAAGGATATAGGGTTCATCGTGGACCGTAATAGTGGTTTTTATCGGCGCATTGCGGTGCAGCATCGTTGTACGAAATGGCCTGTCGAAACGCCGCGCCATTGTTTCAAGGCTGCGGCTTTTCCACAATGACCCGCCGGTCGTCGCGCGCAATCACTTTCATCGGCACGTTTTTCGCGAGCAAGTCGTCATACTGGCCGGGCGGCATTAGTGCGAGAGCATACCGGTCGGCATTCCAGCGCTGAATCCAGGCATCGACGGTCGGCAGCCACTTCTGCGGCTCCGTCGTCACGCCGAACTGCAGCTCGTCGGGCTCCTGGACCATGATCATGGTGTGTCCAAGATAGAACGGCATGGTGTGATCGAGCTTGGCGACCGAGTAGAACGGCGTGTCGGCGGGGAGTCTTGCCATGGCGGCCTTGACGGCCGGCACCAGCTTCACGCCGGAACTTTCGCGGCCGAAGACATCGTGTCCGGTTCCGGCAATCGTCCCGATCAACAGCCAGGCCGCGCCCAACAATACAACGCCCCCGATCGAACTGCGGCGGTTGTACCAGATGGCGGCGAGCGTGACTACGAACGCAACGGCGAGAGCGGCGTACACCCAAAGCTGAAATTCACGGTAAAGGTAGTTGGGTGTATGACCGCTCCCCATTCGACCCAGAAAGATCGCGCCGAATGCCGCGGCGACCAAAAACACAGCGTAGCCGATCAGGTGCCGGCTCCATTGCACGCGCGTCAGCAAGGGCAAATAGATGGCAATCAGCAACGCGATCGATGGAGCGATCGGCAGCGTGTATGACAGAAGTTTTGAATGCGACGCGCTGAAGAACAGGAAGATGAAGGCCGTCCAGACCAGCAGCAACGTGACCGGCGCGAAACCGTTTGGCTGGCGCGGCACTTTCACTGCATGGCGTGCGCTCTGGAAAGCGACAGACAGCCAGGGCAGGAATCCGACAATCAGCACGGGTACGAAATAGTAGAACGCGCCTGGCCGGTTCTGTTCAGGCGTCAGATAGCGCTGGAACTGCTGAACGATGAAAAAGAAGTTCAGAAACTCCGGGTTCTTCATCTGTACGAGGACGAACCAGGGCACGGAGATGATCGCAAACAGAATCAGGCCGCTACCCATGTAAAGGCGCTTCCAGAGGGCCCAGTCGCGCGCGATCAAGGTGTACAGCACCAGAACCGCCCCTGGCAGAATCAACCCGACCAATCCCTTTGACAGTAGCGCGAGCGCCATGCCGGCCCAGCAAAGCCACATCCAGAGCCGTACCCGACTGGCGGGCAGGTTGGGGCACTGGGCGAGCAGCAAGCCGCAAAGCGTCAATTCCATCCAGAAGGACAAACCCATGTCGAGCGTGTCGAAATGGGCCATCAGGTTCCAGTACGGCGAGGTTGCGAGCACGACGGCCGCGCAAAACCCCGTCACGCCGTTGAATACCCGGGCACCGGTATAGCCGATCAAAAGCACGCCGGCAAAGCCTGTCAGTGCTGTATAGAGCCGCGCTTGCCATTCGCCGATCCCAAACCATGCGAACGTCAGCGCGTTTGCCCAGGTTTGCAGCGGCGGTTTTTCGAAATATTTGTAGCCGTTGTAGCGAGGCGTGATCCAGTCGCCGGTCACGAACATTTCGCGGGCCATTTCCGCGTAACGGCCTTCATCGCTCGGAACGAGATGGCGCAGGCCGAGCGGCGCGAACCAGATCACGGCGAGTGCGGCGATCAACAATAGAAGCGAGAGGCGGGTGAGCGGTAGCCGGTAAGGCGTATCGTTCATAGAAGTCGACCTGTCCAGTGCCACTTGTGCGGCGAAAAGCAAATTCAAAAAGGGGCTCGAGTGTGACGCATCGAGACTTAAGGGCGGCTTAGGCAGGCTCCAGATATCAGCATGCATACGCTCGGTGAACACACGCAGGTTCCGCTGCTTCGACACTGTGCACAAGCTGGCCGAATGGGCGGGTAGGTGAAGAAGCGCGCGGCGTTTCGGCTTTTCGTCGAAGAGCGAGGGTCCAGGCCGTTGCGACACAGCCGCCGGGCGGCAGTTTATCGTACTGGGGCACCAATCCCGCGCCTGGGCGTTTGGACGGGGTGTTGAACCGGTTCAGCAAGCGCGGACTATGCTTCGAGCAAGAGCGCGGCCGCGACCCGGCGGCCTTCGGACATCAGAATGTTGTAAGTGCGGCATGCGGCGCCGAAGTCCATCGTTTCAACGCCAATGCGCTGCTGCGTGAGTCTGGCCGTGAGGCGCGGATGGGGGAAACGCAGCCGGGAGCCGCTGCCGAACACGACGACTTCAGGCGCGAGTTCGAGCAACGCATCGAAATTCTCGGGCGTGAGCGCCTCGAATGACGTGACGGGCCACTGGATCACAGGACTTTCCGGCATCACGATGATGCTGCCTTCGTGGCGCTGAAGATTGATCGCGACGTAATCGGCGCCGTAACTCGTGATGGTGTTGAGCGCGCCGCTGGCTTCCTGATGTAATTTCAAATCGATTGTCCGACAAGCGGGTTGATGGCAAGGAGCGACTGCATACATTTGCGAAAGTCACGCTTAATCCGCTAAATTATAACTTTTCAGCCGTTTGCGGGTTGCGAGCCCCGACGGCGCAGTGCTTCGCGTGCCGCCACAAGCAGCTTGCCGACACCCGAAAAAAGGGCGTTTTCCCTTGGCCGAATGGCCAAAAATCACACGTTTGAGCCCAAACCCGCCTTTATCCGGCGCATTTTCGCTAGACTGCCTGTTCTGCGCTGCCTTCCGGAATTTCGAAGTTTCTGCCTGGCATTGGCGCCATGACGTCCACCCGGTCCCATGTCGTTGCCGCATTTCCGACCGGATCTCTTGCGTGGGCGCGATTGCGACCTTGGTGGAATGCTTCGCAGCGCAGGCTGCAATGCCCTTTGTTTGTGTCCTTCGCCGACCTTGGCCGCCGACTGCACCTAATAACCAACAGAGCCTGATTCAAGTAACCGAGTGAGCCTTCCCGCCGTGAAACCGATTCTTAAGTCCAATAAATTACAGAACGTCTGTTATGACATTCGCGGCCCCGTGCTCGAGCATGCGAAGCGTCTCGAGGACGAAGGCCACCGGATCATCAAGCTCAATATCGGCAATCTGGCCTCGTTTGGTTTCGACGCGCCGGACGAGATCATTCAGGACATGATCCGCAATCTGCCGACGTCGTCGGGATATTCGGACTCGAAGGGCGTGTTCGCCGCGCGCAAGGCGATCATGCATTACACGCAGCAAAAGGGCGTGCTTGGCGTGGAGCTGGACGATATCTACATTGGCAATGGCGCGTCCGAATTGATCGTGATGGCCATGCAGGGCTTGCTCAACGACGGCGACGAAGTGCTGCTGCCCGCGCCCGACTATCCGCTCTGGACGGCGGCGGTAAGCCTGTCGTCAGGCACGCCCGTACATTATCTCTGCGACGAATCCGCCGACTGGATGCCCGATCTCGACGACCTGCGCTCGAAGATCACGCCGAACACGAAGGCGCTTGTCATCATCAATCCGAACAACCCGACCGGTGCGCTGTATTCCGACGCGTTGCTGACCGAAATGATCGAGATCGCGCGCAAGCACGGCCTGATCATCTTCGCCGACGAGGTCTACGACAAGATCGTCTACGACGGCCGCAAGCACACAGCGGTCGCGGCGTTGTCCGAGGACGTGCTGACGGTGACGTTCAACAGCTTGTCGAAGAGCTACCGGGCGTGCGGTTATCGTGCGGGCTGGATGTTCATTTCCGGCCTGACGGGCGAAAACCGCCGTGTCGCCAACGACTATATGGAAGGGCTCGGGATTCTCGCGTCCATGCGCCTGTGCGCGAACGTGCCGGGACAGTACGCCATCCAGACGGCGCTGGGGGGGTATCAGAGCATCAACGACCTGATCCTGCCGGGCGGGCGCCTGTTCAAGCAGCGCGAGCTCGCCTACGACATGCTGACGGCCATTCCCGGCGTGAGCTGCGTCAAGCCGCAAGCGGCGCTGTATATGTTCCCGAAGCTCGACCCGAAGATGTACCCGATTGTCGACGACCAGCAATTCATCACGGATCTGTTGCTTGAAGAACGTACGCTGCTCGTGCAGGGCACGGGTTTCAACTGGCCGGCGCCCGATCATTTTCGCGTGGTGTTCCTGCCGAACGTGGACGATCTGGCTGATTCGATCAACCGTATCGCGCGCTTTCTCGATGGTTATCGAAAGCGTCACTCTGTCTAATCCTCTCTTAAAAGACTTACGCTGCAATGGAACCGATCAAAGTTGGCCTGCTGGGCTTCGGCACGGTCGGCAGCGGCACCTTCACGGTGCTGCGCCGCAATCAGGAAGAAATCAAACGGCGCGCCGGACGTGGCATTGAAATTTCGCGCATTGCCGTGCGCACGCCGTCCAAGGTGACGGGCGCCGAGGGTATCGAGATCACGACTGACTTCAATTCAGTGGTGGACGATCCTTCCATCGATATCGTGGCCGAAATGATTGGCGGCACGGGTGTGGCGCGTGACCTGGTGCTGCGCGCGATTGCGAACGGCAAGCACGTGGTGACGGCGAACAAGGCGCTGCTCGCCGTGCACGGCAGCGAGATTTTCGAAGCCGCCAGCAAGAAAGGCGTGATGGTGGCGTTCGAGGCAGCGGTCGCTGGCGGCATCCCGATCATCAAGGCGCTGCGCGAAGGGCTGACGGCCAACCGGATCGAGTACATCGCGGGAATCATCAACGGTACGACGAACTACATTCTCTCGGAAATGCGCGATCGCGGGCTCGATTTCGCGACCGCATTGAAAGCGGCACAGGAACTGGGTTACGCCGAAGCCGACCCGACCTTCGACATTGAAGGCGTGGACGCGGCGCACAAGGTCACGATCATGAGCGCGATCGCGTTCGGTGTGCCCGTGCAATTCGACCGCGCGTATGTGGAAGGCATCAGCAAGCTCGATGCAATCGATATTCGCTATGCCGAAGATCTGGGTTACCGGATCAAGCTGCTGGGTATCGCGCGCCGGACGGAAAAAGGTATCGAATTGCGCACGCATCCCACGCTGATTCCGGAAAAGCGCTTGCTCGCCAACGTGGAAGGCGCAATGAACGCGGTCGTCGTCCATGGTGACGCTGTGGGCACCACGCTTTATTACGGCAAGGGCGCAGGCGCTGAGCCAACGGCGTCGGCGGTGGTCGCGGATCTCGTGGACGTGACACGCCTGCATACTGCGGATCCTGAGCATCGCGTGCCGCATCTGGCCTTTCAGCAGGACAGCCTCGCGAATACGCCGATCCTGCCAATCGAAGAAGTCACGAGCAGCTATTACCTGCGCTTGCGCGTGGCGGATGTGACCGGCGTGCTCGCCAATATCACGCGGATTCTCGCGGACAAGGTGATCTCGATCGATGCCTTGCTGCAGAAGGAATCCGAACACGTCAACGGCGAAGACAAAGGCGAGACCGACATCATCCTGCTCACGCACGAAACGGTCGAAAAGGAAATCAACGCAGCGATCATGCAGATCGAGGCGCTCTCCACGGTGGTTTCGAAGGTAACGAAACTGCGCATGGAAGGAATGAAATAAGGCTTCGAAAATGAACTACATCTCGACCCGCGGCGCCGGAATAGGCGAGCGCCACACTTTCTCGGACATCCTTCTTGGCGGCCTCGCCAAGGACGGCGGCCTTTATTTGCCCGCGGAGTATCCGCGTGTCACGGCGCAGGAACTGGACGCATGGCGCTCGCTGTCTTATGCCGATCTCGCTTACGAGATCCTGCGCAAGTTCAGCGACGATATCCCCGAGGAAGACCTGCGTTCGCTCACACGGCGCACTTATACGGCTAGTACGTACAGCAACGTTCGCGATCACGAAAGCGCTTCGCAGATCACGCCGATCAAGACGCTTGGCGTGGAAAACGGCACGACGCTATCACTGCTGGAGTTGTCCAACGGACCGACGCTCGCGTTCAAGGACATGGCCATGCAGTTGCTCGGCAATCTGTTCGAGTACACGTTGGCCAAGCATGGCGAGACGCTCAACATTCTCGGCGCGACTTCCGGCGACACAGGTAGCGCCGCTGAATATGCGATGCGCGGCAAACAGGGCGTGCGTGTGTTCATGCTTTCGCCGCATCAGAAAATGAGCGCGTTCCAGACTGCACAGATGTTCTCGCTGCAGGACCCGAACATTTACAACCTGGCGGTGGCCGGCAATTTCGATAACTGCCAGGACATCGTCAAGGCTGTATCGAACGATCACGCGTTCAAGGCCGCCAACAAGATCGGCACGGTCAATTCGATCAACTGGGCGCGCGTGGTTGCGCAGGTCGTCTATTACTTCAAGGGCTATTTCGCCGCGACGAAGTCGAACGCCGAATGCGTGTCGTTCACGGTGCCGTCGGGTAATTTCGGCAATGTCTGCGCGGGGCATATTGCGCGGATGATGGGCTTGCCAATCGAGCAACTCGTCGTCGCCACGAACGAAAACGACGTGCTGGACGAATTTTTCCGCACGGGTGTTTATCGTGTGCGTACGGCCGCCGAGACGTATCACACTACGAGCCCGAGCATGGATATCTCGAAGGCATCGAATTTCGAGCGTTTCGTGTTCGATCTGCTCGGCCGCGACCCCACTCGCGTGTTGCAACTTTTCCACGACGTCGAGGAAAAAGGCGGTTTTGATCTGGCAGCAAGCGGAGACTATGCGCGCGTAAAGGAGTTCGGTTTTGTGTCGGGCCGCAGCAGCCATGCGGATCGCGTGGAAACCATTCGCGACGCATTCAACCGATACAACACCATGATCGACACCCACACGGCCGACGGCCTGAAGGTGGCGCGCGAACACCTGAAGCCGGGTATTCCAATGATCGTGCTGGAAACCGCGCAGCCAATCAAATTCGGCGAGACCATCCGGGAAGCCTTGCAGCGCGAGCCGGAACGTCCGGCAGCTTTTATTGGCATGGAAGAATTGCCACAGAAATTCGATATCGTGAGCGCCGACGCGGGCGTGGTGAAGGCGTACATCGCTGAGCGCGTATAGGCTCGGGACACGCGGCGGCGGGCGGTCCGGAGGGCTCCGCCGTCTGATTCCGCTGCAACGCCGCAAATCGTCGCAAAAACTGCTAAAATTGCAGGTTTTTCGCCGTACACCATTCAAAAGGACGCGCTGTGCTGTCTACTGCCAACATCACCATGCAATTCGGGCCGAAGCCCCTCTTCGAGAACATTTCGGTCAAGTTCGGGGAAGGAAATCGCTACGGCCTGATTGGGGCGAACGGCTGCGGCAAATCCACGCTCATGAAAATCCTGGGTGGCGACCTGGAACCGAGCTCGGGCACCGTAATGCTCGAGCCGAACGTGCGCCTGGGTAAATTGCGGCAGGATCAGTTCGCGTATGAAGACATGCGTGTGATCGACGTCGTGATGATGGGTCACACGGAGATGTGGAACGCCATGTCCGAGCGCGACGCCATTTATGCGAACCCGGACGCGACCGACGACGACTACATGCACGCCGCGGAACTCGAAGCGAAGTTCGCGGAATACGACGGCTACACGGCTGAAGCGCGGGCAGGCGAACTGCTTTTGGGAATCGGCATTGCGATCGAAGACCATATGGGACCGATGAGCAACGTCGCGCCAGGCTGGAAGTTGCGCGTGCTGTTGGCTCAGGCCCTGTTTTCGAAGCCGGACGTGCTGCTGCTCGATGAACCGACCAACAACCTGGATATCACCTCAATCCGCTGGCTGGAAGATGTACTGAATCAGTACAACTCGACCATGGTGATCATTTCCCACGATCGGCACTTTTTGAACCAGGTCTGCACGCACATGGCGGACATGGATTACGGCACGCTCAAAGTGTATCCGGGCAATTACGACGACTACATGCTGGCTTCGGCCCAGGCGCGTGAACGTCAGGCCAGCGCGAATCAGAAGGCGAAGGATCGCGTGGCCGATTTGCAGGACTTCGTGCGCCGCTTTTCTGCGAACAAATCGAAGGCGCGCCAGGCAACCAGCCGTGCAAAACAAATCGAAAAGATCAAGATTGAGGAGTTCAAGCCTTCGTCGCGTCAAAACCCGTTCATTCGTTTTGAATTCGAGAAGAAGCTGCACAACATCGCGGTCGTGGCCGACGGCATCACCAAGAAGTACGACCGGACCATCTTCAATCACTTCAACCTGAGCGTGCAACCGGGCGAGCGGATTGCAATCATTGGCGAGAACGGTGCGGGCAAGACCACGCTGCTGCGCGCGCTGAAGGGCGCGATCGAGCTGGACGGCGGCACGGTCAAGTGGGCGGAAAACGCGCTGGTTGGCTACATGCCGCAGGACACGTACGAAGAGTTCCCGAAGGACGAGACGCTGACAGACTGGGTGGATCAGTATCGTCAGGACGGTGATGATGACCAGATGGTGCGCGGGACGCTCGGCCGTCTGCTTTTCAACGCGGACGACATCAAGAAATCAGTGAAGGTGCTCTCGGGTGGCGAAAAAGGCCGCATGATCTGGGGCAAGCTGATGCTCGGCCGTCCGAACGTCTTGTTGATGGATGAGCCGACCAACCACATGGACATGGAATCGATCGAGTCCTTGCAGATCGCGCTCGAGAAGTATGAAGGCACGCTGATTTTCGTGTCGCATGACCGCGAGTTCGTGAACGGATTGGCAAACCGCGTGATCGAAGTGAAAAACGACGGCACGATTCGTGATTTTGGTGGCACATATGAAGAGCTGCTGGCGAGCCAGGGCATTCAGTAAAACTGTAGTCGAGTAGCCACCGCAAACGGCCCGCTTCGTAAGGAAGCGGGCCGTTTGTGTATGTGGAAAGTGAACCCGAAATCCGCAACAAAACAAACCGCAAACACGTTCACTTAAACGAAACACGGCGTAGTTGAACTTGGTTGATAAAACGCAACGTGCGTTTGTCTAACCTCCTGCAAGCTCAAAACTTTTGACGCAGGAGTTGACCCCCACATGACGCCTCTTTCCCCCCTGACCATCCGCGGCCGCACCTTGCTTCCTGTTGTGCAGGGAGGCATGGGCGTTGGCGTGTCCGCGCATCGGCTGGCCGGTTCGGTTGCGAGAGAGGGCGCAATGGGCACGATCGCGAGCATCGACTTGCGTCATCATCATCCCGACCTGATGGAGCAGTGCCGGCAGGACCCGGTTCTCGCAACGCTCGAAGCCGCGAACCAGACAGCGCTGCGCCGGGAAATCATTGCGGCCAAGGAACTCAGCGAAGGCCGTGGCATGGTTGCCGTGAACGTGATGCGTGCGGTCGCTTCCTACGCCGCGGCGGTGCAAACGGCGTGCGAAAGCGGCGCTGATGCCATCGTCATGGGCGCGGGGTTGCCGCTCGATCTGCCGGACATGACCCAAGGCGTCGATATCGCGCTGATCCCCATTCTTTCGGATAGCCGCGGCATTGCGCTGGTGCTCAAGAAGTGGATGAAGAAAAACCGTCTGCCAGACGCCATCGTGATCGAACATCCGGCGCACGCGGGCGGCCATCTAGGCGTGGCGAGCGTGGAGGACATCTCGAGTGAGCGTTTTGATTTCGCGCGCGTGATCGAGGAAACCATGCTGACCTTCGATGCACTCGGCCTCAGCCGCACGCAGATTCCGCTGATCGTGGCGGGGGGCATCGACAGTCACGCCGCCGTTCGTCACTGGCTTGCTGCCGGCGCGTCCGGCGTGCAACTCGGAACGGCGTTCGCTGTGACGGAAGAAGGTGATGCGCATCCGGAATTCAAGCGCATTCTCGCCGATGCAAAACCTGACGACATTGCCGAATTCGTGAGCGTGACCGGTTTGCCGGCGCGCGCCGTAAAGACGCCCTGGCTCGTGAAGTACATGCGTCAGGAAACAAAGATCCGCGAGAAAATCGGCACGACACAGCAAGTATGCGAGACCGGACTCAATTGTCTGGTTGCTTGTGGCTGGCGTGACGGCATCGAGAAATTCGGGCATTTTTGCATCGATGCCCGTCTGTCCGCGGCCCTTCGTGGCGATCGCCAGACCGGGTTGTTCTTTCGCGGACGCGAGGCGCTGCCGTTCGGTTCGGCGATTCGCACCGTGCGCGAATTGCTCGACTTGCTGGTCGCGGATATTCGTCCTGCGGCGCTGCCTGCCTGACGGCGCCTATACAGCCCGGAATCAGGCCTTGTCGCGTGTGAAGCGCATCGCCGAGCCTTCGCGGTTGATGCGCTCCCAGATCGCGCGCTTCTCGTCGTCGCTGAGAAATACCCAATTTGAGACTTCGAAGGCGGTGCGGCCGCAACCCTTGCAGATGTCGTCGAAGAGAGTCGAGCACACGCCAATACACGGGCTGTCGGGTAGATCGTGAAGATTCGATGCCATAAGACGCCTGTAAAGCGGACGCCGCCTATGTCAAAACGGCAGCGCTCGCGCGAAAAGTGAACCCGATTTTACCGCGCAATGCTGTATCCGATACGCGCGATCCAGTGTTGCCGCTGGTTGTAGTCGAGAATGTCTTCGCCGTAACCGTTGAAATATCCCACCCAAAGATAACCGCCCCAGGCGCTGTTGATCAGCTTCGCGAGCGGGTACGTGAACTGGGCATCGACGCTGCCGTATTTTGCTTTGGTCCCTTTGCGCAAGGTCGCCGCGAGTTGCCAGCTTTCCGGGCTGCCATATTTGACAAGCAGGTCCACATAACCGCGATAGTCCTGGATATCTTCGTTGCCGCTCTTCGTGATGTAGTAGTAAATCTTCGGCGATATGGTCAAGTGGTTCGAATTGACATCGCCGAAATCCCAGCTCGGACGTACGAACGCAATGTTGATCGCGCGCGAATCGGCGCCGCTCTTGCCGTTCGATTCATGGCCAATACCCGCCGTCACGCCCATGCGCGACCAGAGCGAACTCTTCCAGCCCGTGTCCTGCAAGTAGTAGAACAATTGCGGCTGATAGCTGGTGTCGCGAAAGGGCGCGGATTCCGCGGACAAGTCCCAGATCGATGTCTGCGTGTAAGCCAGATACAAGTTGTCAAGGAAACTGCGCGAGCGCGGATCGTCGGGCAGCATTAGCCGGTACTTGAAGCTGAACTGGAATTTGGCGAGGTTGTCGCCGTTCTGGCCATCGGCGAAATACATGGGCTCGAACGTCGATAACCGGCCGCTCAACATGCGGTCGCTGGTGGGCGTCGGTACGGCCGATGTATTGGCCGCTGCTTCAGCGCTCGCCAGTTGCTGAGGCGTTTTCGCCTGAGTCTCGGCGGTTTCGGCGGCGACTACTTGAGCCTGCTTCTCGCCGCGATTGAGCACGATCAGCATTGGCGATGAATCGAAACCCACTGGATCGACCTTCACCGTGCCACGGGCCGTTTCAGGCCAGGGCGCCGAGTATCGGACCTTTCTGTACTGACCGGGGCGCAGGGTGAGTTTGTCGGGTACGTTGGCTTCGCGTTCGAGCGCCAGGGGTTTGGGCGGCAGGTCGCCGTTTGTCAGCGTGACGGTCAGGTTGCGAGGGACATCGACAGTGAGAGACTTCTTGTCGTCGTCGCTGTAGAGAAGCGTGAGTTCCAGCGGTTGCTGGGCAGCGGCTTCCCGAACGGGTTGCAGCACCGAGACAGTTGCATGCGCCGTCGCTGCCCAGCAAAGGCCTGCGCCTAGAGCGGCGGCGAGCGGGGTGAAACGGAAAACGCGGGCAATATCGCGCTCGGGCAAGCGGTTGATGAACTGCAATGGGCCTCGGGCCATGAAACGATCGTCCTTGTTGCGTAGATTGGCATCGGGCGCGGCGATGCGGCAAGGGACGACTAAACGATTCTCCTTGCCGTCTTTTAGCGCGGCTCACATCCGCAAAACGTCGCTGCTTGCACGCGTCGCCGGGCATTTCTTACCCGGCGATGGTCGTGGAACGCAGAATTGTAGACGCGATGAGGGTCTATCCCGACGTGCGGTGCAAAAAGGCCAACTAGAGCAAGAAGCGATCCTGGGCGGAAGAAATTGCGTGATTTGGCAACGGGCAATCGCCGGGTTCGACGTGTTTTCAGACGTTCCAGGTTCACACGTCGGTGACCAGCTGCCACAGCAAAGCGACGTTCAGCACCACGATGATTCCGGCACACATCCAGGCGAGTGCGAGCGGAATGCGTTTGACGCGCCAACGGCCCATGAGGCCAGCATCGGAGGCGAAGCGCACGAGGGGAATGACCGCGAGCGGCAACTGCAGGCTCAGCACGACCTGGCTTGCTACCAGCAGCTGGTTGGAACCATGTTCGCCGAATGCACCGACTGCCAGCAGCGCCGGTCCGATTGCGAGCGTGCGGGTGAGGAGTGCCCGCGCCCAACGGGCAATTTTCAGTTGCAGGAATCCTTCCATCACCGCCTGGCCGGCGAGCGTGCCGGTGACGGTCGCGTTCAGCCCACAGGCCAGCAGCGCCGCCGCAAAAATGATGCTTGCCCATTGGCTGCCGACGAGCGGGGCGATCAGGCGGTGTGCATCGGCGAGATCGCTCACGTCGTAGTGACCACTCGCGTGAAAAACGGCCGCCGCTACGATCAACAGCGACGCGTTCACCGTGAAAGCCAGGCTAAGCGATGCGAACGTATCGATGTTCACGCCTTTCATGGCGTCGGAGATGGCTACGTCGTCGCCGTTTTTCGCGTGATCCTTGACCAGCGCCGAGTGCAGGTAGAGGTTGTGCGGCATCACGGTCGCGCCGAGGATACCCGCCGCGAGCCAGATCATGCCGGCATCGCGCAAGAGCGCCGCTGGCGGCGCGAGGCCGGCCAGCGCGCCACGCCAGGATGGATTGGCAAGCGCAAGTTCGACCACGAAGCAAAAGCCCACGAAAAAGATCAACGTGGTGATCACGATTTGCAACGGGCGTTGGCCGCGGCTTTGCAGCGCGAGCATGGCGAAGGTGCCTACGGCGGACATCAGCACCCCGACCGTCAGCGATACCCCCAGAAGCAGTTGCAAGGCCACGGCGCTGCCGACGACTTCGGCGACATCGCACGCAATGATCGCGATCTCGCAGGTGATCCAGAGAAAAACGGTGGTGCGGCGGCTATAGCGCGCGCGGCACAATTGGGCGAGGTCCCGTCCGGTGACAACACCGACTTTCGATGCCACCCATTGCAGCAGCAGCCCCATCAGACTCGCGGCCAGCACCACGCTCAGCAATTGATAGCCGTACTTCGCGCCGCTTCCAAGCGCTGTCGCCCAGTTTCCCGGGTCCATGTAGCCGACTGCGACCAGCGCACCCGCGCCGACGAAGGAAAACCAGCGCCCACGGACACGCGGAGAACCGTCGGGCGGGCCGCCGCGATGATCGAGCTCGGGGATGGGTTCAGACGGCGGGTGGTCCGCAGAGCCGGTCTGGTCGAGAGCGGACGAATTCGTGTTCATGCAGTTCTGGGGCCTCTTTCCGGTACGGGAAAGTGAAGCGGATGAAAAAATGGCGAGTCCTGCGCTTACGTTATTGCGGCCTGCTGCAGCGCGCGCCGCGACAAGCTGTCCAGCAACCACCGTTCCGCTTCAAATAGACCTGGATGGCGCGACAAAAGCCTTTCAATTCGATAACAACGAGAGAACCTACGAATAATGACATTACGCAAGCAAACATGCTTTTAGATTCAATGGCGGCATTGTGGTCTTTACGAAGTTCGTGCAGGGCGACGCGCAGTCTCCAGCCACAACGCATCACCCTGCGCCAGTGCTTGCCGGTAGTGACGCCGTGCCTGTGAACTTTGCGCGACAATTGCTCCCAATTGTTTTTTGGTGCGACGCATTTTGATGATAGTTTTCGTTTTTTTGCAGAGTCTCGATTGAGCTCGCAACACAGGGTTCATTGGGGCGAGGGTGGTCAATGGTCGGCAAGTCGAAAGGACGGAGAAACTGATATGGCAGAAAAATTGGCGGACCAGTTGTCAAAGCGCGCGGGCGCAGCGGCGCTTGCGATGGCCACTCTGGCGACAGCCGGTGCAGTGGCCTTGACGGTGCCCGTGGTGGCATCGGCGAAAGACACGCAGCTCAACGTCTACAACTGGTCGGACTATATTGCCAAGGACACCATTCCGAACTTCGAAAAGCAGTCGGGCGTGAAGGTCAAGTACGACAACTACGACAGCGACGACACGCTGCAGGCCAAACTGCTCACCGGCAATTCGGGCTATGACATCGTGGTTCCGACCAGCAATTACGCAGGCAAGCAGATCGCCGCCGGCATTTTTTCTCCACTCGATAAATCCAAGCTGCCCAACCTCAAATATCTCGATCCGGATCTGATGGCGCTGGTCGCCGGCGCCGATCCGGGCAACCAGTACACGGTGCCCTGGGCGTACGGAACGACGGGTCTCGGCTACAACGTGACCAAAGTCCAGCAGATCCTGGGCAAGAACGTTCCGCTCGATAACTGGGACATCCTGTTCAAGCCGGAGAACATCTCGAAACTGAAGGCGTGCGGCGTGTCTGTGCTCGATGCGCCCGACCAGATGTTCGCGGCGGCGCTGCATTACATCGGCAAGGATCCGATGAGCACGAACCCGGCCGACTATCGCGCCGCGCTCGCAATGCTCAAGAAGATCCGCCCGTACATCACGCAGTTCAACTCGTCGGGTTATATCAACGATCTGGTGGGCGGCGATGTCTGCTTTACCTACGGCTGGTCCGGCGACGTGGTGATCGCCAAGCACCGGGCGGTGGACGCGAAGAAAGCGTTCAAGATCGAGTACTACATCCCGAAGGGCGGCGCGCCAGTGTGGTTCGACGTCATGGCGATCCCGAAGGATGCAAAGAACAAGGAAGCCGCGCTCGAATGGATCAATTACATCGAGACGCCGCAGGTTCACGCCGCGATCACGAACGAGGTGTATTACCCGAGTGCGAACAAGGAAGCGCGCAAATTCGTATCGAAGGACGTGGCGGAAGATCCCGCTGTTTATCCGCCGCAAGACGTGATCAAGACGCTGTTCCTGCTCAAGCCTCTGCCGCCGGAAATCCAGCGTTTGCAGACGCGGTTGTGGACGGAGCTGAAGTCCGGCCGATAAGTCATTGGAGCAGCAAGGCATACGATTCACGCGAGGCCCCCGGTTATCCGGGGGCTTTGTTCGTCGCTGGATCGAATGTCGGTACAGGAGCAGGCGTAGTGGAACGAGGCAGCACGAACGCGCAAATGCGCAGGAGTTGGGCAGCAGATCATGAGTGAGCAGTGGAGCGCGGTGCCTTCCGGGCAAGGTGGTCAAAGCGGTGCGGGAATTCCCAATGGCCGCCGGCCGGAACCCGGCATGCGCAGCCCGGACTGGGCCGAAGAGAACTTTGTACGGATCGTCGATGTCGTCAAGAAGTTCGATGAAACCGTTGCGGTGAAGGGCGTGAATCTGTCGGTGAAGAAAGGCGAGCTGTTCGCGCTCCTCGGCAGTTCCGGTTGCGGCAAGTCCACCTTGCTGCGCATGCTCGCAGGGCTCGAGTCGGTGACATCGGGGCAGATATTGATCGATGGCGAAGATCTTGCGGCCATGCCGCCGTATCGGCGGCCGACGAACATGATGTTCCAGTCGTACGCGCTCTTTCCACATATGTCGGTGGAAGCGAACGTTGCGTTCGGGCTGAAGCAGGAAGGCGTGCGTGGCGCGGAATTGAAGGAGCGCGTGCATGCGACGCTCGAACTCGTGCAAATGGCGCGCTACGCTCAGCGCAAACCGAACCAGTTGTCCGGCGGACAGCAGCAGCGCGTGGCGCTCGCCCGCAGTCTTGTGAAGCGCCCAAAGCTGCTGCTGCTCGACGAACCCATGTCCGCGCTCGACAAACAGATCCGCCAGCGCACGCAGATCGAACTCGTGAATATCCTCGATAAAGTCGGCGTCACGTGCATCATGGTCACGCACGACCAGGAAGAAGCCATGACGATGGCCGGCCGGATCGCGGTGATGAGCGAGGGCGAGATCATCCAGACGGGCACGCCGCACGAAGTCTACGAGTATCCGAATAGTCGTTTCACGGCGGAGTTCATCGGCTCGACCAATCTCTTCGATGGCAACGTGGTCGAGGACGAACCCGATCACGTATTCGTGGAGTCGAAGGACTTGCCTTCGCGCTTGTACGTGAACCACGGGATCACCGGGCCGCTCGGCATGCCGGTCACGATTTCGGTCAGGCCCGAACGCATCGCGCTGACGCGCAAACCGCCCGAAGGCGCTTACAACTGGGGACGCGGCACGATCGCGAATATTGCGTATATGGGCGGCTACACGCTGTATCACGTGAAGCTCGACAGCGGCAAAGTGGTGGTGGCGAACCTGTCGAGCCTGACGATCGGCGAACTCGAATCGCCCACTTGGGACGACGAGGTCTATGTACGCTGGTCGGCGTCGGCTGGCGTGGTGCTCACAGCATGAAGGCGCTGCATTCAATACGGCAACGGTTCGGCTTTTCCGGACGGACGGCAGTGATTGCCGGGCCGTATCTGTGGCTCGTGCTGCTGTTTCTCGTGCCGTTCCTGCTGGTCGTCAAGATCAGTTTCTCCGATTCACGCCTCGGCATTCCGCCTTATACGGAACTGACGGCGTTGAAAGAGGGCGTGCTGAGTATCGCGCTGGATTTCTCGCATTACGCGTTTCTCCTGACGGACAGCCTGTATTTCGCAACGTACATGAACTCGCTGCTGGTCGCGGGGGTATCGACGTTGCTTTGCTTGCTGATTGGCTATCCGATGGCGTATTACATCGCGCGATCGAATCCGGCGACGCGGAATTTGCTGATGATGGCCGTGATGCTGCCGTTCTGGACATCGTTTCTGATACGGGTTTATGCGTGGATCGGGATTCTCAAGAACAACGGTTTGTTGAATAACTTCCTGATGTGGACGGGGATCATTCATTCCCCCATCGAGTTGTATCACACGAATATCGCGGTTTATATCGGCATGGTGTATTCGTATTTACCGTTTCTCGTCATGCCGCTTTATGCGCATCTGGTGAAAATGGATTTGACCTTGCTGGAAGCTGCTTACGATCTTGGCGCGAAGCCCTGGAAAGCGTTCTTGCAGATCACGTTGCCGCTTTCGAAAAACGGGATCATTGCCGGGTGTTTGCTGGTATTCATTCCGGCAGTGGGCGAATACGTGATTCCGGAATTGCTCGGCGGCGCGGATACCTTGATGATTGGCCGCGTGATGTGGAATGAGTTCTTCGATAACGCCGACTGGCCCATGGCGTCTGCCGTCACTTGCGCGATGGTCCTGCTGTTGCTCGTGCCCATGGCGGTGTTCCAGTACTACCAGGCGAAGCAGCTGGAGGAGAAACCATGATCCAGCCCAGCCGCTCGCTCCGCTTTACGTTTCTCGGTATCGGATTCTTGTTTCTCTATATTCCGATCATCAGCTTGGTCGTGTATTCGTTCAACGAATCGCAACTGGTCACGGTGTGGACGGAGTTTTCATTCAAGTGGTATCGCGCGCTGGTCCATGATGAAGAACTGATCAATGCGGCGTGGTTATCGATTCGAATTGCGGTTTTTACGGCGTGTGCGTCGGTTGTGATTGGGACATGGGCCGGTTATGTGCTCGCGCGCATGGGCCGGTTTCGCGGCTTTACCCTGTATGCGGGAATGATCAACGCGCCATTGGTGATTCCCGAGGTGATTCAGGGGATATCGCTGCTATTGCTGTTTGTGGAAATGGCGAAGGTGTTCGGCTGGCCTGCAGGGCGCGGATTATTCACGATCTGGATTGGACATGTGATGCTGTGTATTTCCTACGTCGCGATTATCGTAGAATCGCGGGTCAGGGAATTGAATCCGTCGATTGAAGAAGCAGCGCTCGATCTTGGCGCCACGCCATTAAGAGTGTTTTTCTCGATCACGTTGCCGTTGATATCGCAGGCATTGGTAGCGGGGTGGCTGTTGTCGTTCACGCTTTCTATCGATGACCTCGTGTTGTCCGCGTTCTTGTCCGGACCGGGCTCGACCACGTTGCCGCTGGTGGTGTTTTCGCGCGTCCGGCTCGGGTTGAATCCCGAAATGAACGCGCTTGCCACCTTGTTTATTGCGTTTGTGACGGTTGGCGTGATTGGCGCCAACTACGTCATGCAGAGGAACGAGCGAAAGCGGCTGACCAACGTGCTTTAGCGGTTTTGATCGGCCATCGAAAGATGTTTGTTCAGCGTCGCCGGGTCGGTGTTCGTGCCGCACAGCAGGACCCCGACGCGTTTCCCCTCCAGTGTTTCGCGCAACGGCCCGAGGAGCGCTGCCGTCGCGGCGGCGCATGCCGGCTCCACGGCCAGCTTCAGCTCGTTGAACAGGTGGAGCATGGCGTGGCGCAGGTCGTTGTCGGTGACCGTCACTAGCCGGTCGATATGCCGCCGGCACAGCTCGTAGCTATATTCCTCGGTATGCGGTGCCATCAGTGAATCCGCGATGCTCTGCATTGCGCCCATCTTCACCGTGTGGTTCGCCGCGAAGCTCTGGCCCATTGCATCGGCGCCTTCGGGCTCGACGCCGAATACATGTATGGCCGGATTCGCGAGCCTGAATGCCAGCGATACACCCGCTGCCAGCCCGCCGCCGCCGATGGGCAAGATCACCGCATCGAGATCGGGCGCCTGCGAAGTCCATTCGTAACCCAGCGTGGACGTCCCCAGGACGGTCCGGTATCCGTTGAACGGATGCACGAAATAGCGTCCTTCCTCGGCTTCGATCTTCCGCACGATCTCGAACGCTTCCGCGCCGTTTTCCGCCATCACGACTTCGGCGCCGAAACGCCGGCACAGCGCAATGCGTGCCGGGCTCGCCGTCTTGATCATCACGACCTTCGCGCCGATCTCCAGCCGCATTGCGGCATACGCGACGGCCACAGCATGATTTCCCGCCGATACACACGTCACGCCCGCGTTGCGTTCGCTCTCGGACAACGCCAGGAGATGCGAGAACGCGCCGCGCGTCTTGAACGTGCCGCCAACCTGCAGCAGCTCGAACTTGAAGTTGACCGGCGTGCCTTCGAGGGTGGGGAAGTCGTGACGCTCGAAGGTCGGCGTGCGCGCGACCCACGGCGCGAGCGCCATGTGCTGCCCGGCGATGTCGTCGAGGGTTGGGATCGGCGTGCCGTCGATGGTCTGGTCGGGGTGATGGGCTGTGGACATGGCGATATGCGTGTTTCTATTCCGGCGTTGAGGAGGAACGATTCGAAGCTGCGTTTTTGTCTTCCAGGAAGCTGGACTTGTCCATTCCATTGACAAAAATGCATGCGTCCATCGCCGCTTGCTTGATATGGTCGAGGTAGTCGGGAAGACGGATATTTTCGCTCATACCGGCGCCGCTTCTGCTAACACTTGCTCTCGAAATTTAACCGGGAGATCGCCCGGCGTGAGCAGATCAACGGCCACGCCGAGCACTTCCTCCAATTCCATTTGCAAGCCGCCCAGGTCGAACAGCGTTGCACCGGGGAGGGCGTCGACCAGCAAGTCAAGATCGCTGCCATCCAGATCAGTGCCATGCAGAACGGAGCCGAACACACGCGGGTTAGCTGCGTGAAAACGGCCAAGCGCTTCGCGCACAGTATTGCGTTTCGGATCAAGGGCGGCGGAGGGTCTCATCGTGTCAACGCGCCTGCGCCTCAACCGACATGCTGTGAATGAACTTGCCCAAAAACGCCTCGCAAGCCACGAGCTGTTCCAGCGATACATATTCGTTCGCCTTGTGCGCCTGTTCGATGTTGCCCGGCCCGCACACAATGCTCGGCACGCCGGCCAGCTGAAACAACCCCGCTTCCGTGCCGTACGCAACCTTGCGCTTTTCCTGATTCTCCGTCAGCGCGCGCACGAGCTGCGAGATGGCCGCTTGCTCGGATGCATCCAGCCCCGGCGCCGCTGCAATCTTCGAGAACTCGATCGCCGCGTTGGCGTGTTCCTTTTGCATCTTCGGCAGCAGTTCTTCGCGCGCGTATTTTTCGATGCGCTGATAGATCGGTTCCGGATCGAGCGTCGGCAAGTTGCGGAATTCGAACGCGAAGTTGCATTCCGCCGGCACCGTGTTGATCGCGTTGCCGCCGCTGATCGTGCTCGTTTGCGCGGTGGTGAAGGGCACGTCGTACTGTTCGTCGAACGGACCTTGGGCCCGGAATTCGTCGGCGATATCGCGGATGTAGCAGATCAACCGCGCCGCATATTCGATCGCGTTCAACCCCTTCGGCGTCAACGATGAATGCGCCGCGAACCCGCGCACGCAGCAGTTATAGGCGTTGATCCCCTTGTGCGCGATGATCGGCCGCATGCTCGTCGGCTCGCCGACAATGCAGCCTTCCGGACTCAAGCCGCGCTTTTGCAAATCGGTGATCATCAACGGTGCGCCGGCACAGCCGATTTCTTCATCGAAGGAGAGAGCGAAGTGAATCGGGCGCGCGAGTTTTGTCGCCTGCATCTTCGGCAGCAACGTCAGGGCCGCGCCGATAAACCCCTTCATGTCGCACGTGCCGCGACCGTACAGCAGGCCGTCGCGGACCTCGGGCTTGAACGGATCGCTGTCCCATTTCTGGCCATCGACCGGCACCACGTCCGTGTGTCCCGACAGCACGATGCCGCCGTTCGTCGCGCCGTCATGCGCGGGAACGGTCGCGAACAGATTGGCCCATTTGCCGGTCGGGTCGGTGGTGAGCGTGCTTTCGACGCCCGCCGCGCGCAGCTCGTCGCGCACGGTTTCGATCAGGCCCATGTTCGGGTTGCGGCTGACGGTATCGAAGGAAACGAGCTTCTTGATCCAGGGCAGCGACGCCGGTTCAGAGGAAGGTGTTTGGGCGACGGAAGCCGTCGATTCAGCGATCTGCGACATGACACTCTCCTTGATTTTCAGTTTTCGATGATACCGAAGAACAATAAAAACTAACGCGAAGGCGCGATGGCGGCGGCCGGTTTCTGCTGCCGTACCGGCGCGCCGAGCGCGCGCAACGTTTCCTTGACCGTGGAAATACGCACGGCGAGATCCGGACTACGCACTTCAATGCGCAGCTTGTCCTGGCCCGCGAGCTTGATGTGCTTGTTCTTCTGCACCATCTCGATGATCTTCATTGCATCGATAGGCGGGTTCGGCACGAACTGCAGCGAGATCACGTGCTCGGCGGCATCGATCTTCATGATGCCAAGCGGTTTCGCGGCAAGCCGCAACTTGTGGGTTTCGACCAGCGCGTTCGCTTGCGGCGGCAGCTTCCCAAAACGGTCGATGAGCTCTTCCAGGATCGAGTCGATGGCATCGCTCGATTCGCAATTGGCCATGCGCTTGTACAGCGACAAACGTTCCTGCACGTCGCCGCAATAGTCGGCGGGGAGGATCGCGGGTGCGTGCAGGTTGATCTCGGTCGTGGCGGCGAGCGGCGCGTTCAGGTCCGGCTCGCGGCCTTCCTTCAGCGCGCGCACGGCGTCGTTGAGCATGTCGGTGTAGAGCTGGAAGCCGATCTCGTGGATCTCGCCCGATTGTTTGTCGCCGAGCACTTCGCCCGTGCCGCGAATTTCCAGATCGTGCATCGCGAGATAGAAGCCCGAACCCAGTTCTTCCATTTGCTGGATCGCTTCCAGCCGGCGCTGTGCCTGTTTGGTGAGCGCGGCCGGATCGTGCACGAGCAAGTATGCGTACGCCTGATGGTGCGAGCGCCCGACGCGGCCGCGCAACTGATGCAATTGCGCGAGGCCGAATTTATCGGCGCGATGAATCAGGATTGTGTTCGCACTCGGCACGTCGATCCCGGTTTCGATAATCGTCGTGCACAGCAGCACGTTCGCGCGCTGGCCGACGAAATCGCGCATCACGCGTTCGAGTTCGCGCTCGTGCATTTGTCCATGCGCAACCGCAATGCGTGCTTCGGGCACGAGTTTTTCGAGCATCGAACGGCGGTTCTCGATGGTTTCGACTTCGTTGTGCAGGAAATAAACCTGGCCGCCGCGTTTCAGTTCGCGCAGCATCGCCTCGCGAATCACACCGTCTTCCTCGCGGCGCACGAACGTCTTGATTGCGAGCCGTTTTTGCGGCGCGGTTGCGATGATCGAGAAGTCGCGCAAGCCCTCCAGCGCCATGCCGAGCGTGCGGGGAATCGGCGTCGCGGTGAGCGTGAGGACATCGACTTCCGCGCGTAGCGCCTTCAGCGCTTCCTTCTGGCGCACACCAAAGCGATGTTCCTCGTCGATGATCACGAGGCCCAGCCGCTTGAACACGACATCGCCGGAAAGCAGCTTGTGCGTGCCGATGACGATATCGACGGTGCCGTCGTTGATTGCCTGGATCGATCCCGCCACTTCCTTCGTGCTCTTGAAACGGGACAACTCGGCGATCTTCACGGGCCAGTCGGCGAAGCGGTCGGTGAAGGTGTTCGTGTGCTGTTCGGCGAGCAGGGTGGTCGGCGAGAGAATCGCGACCTGTTTGCCGCCAAGCACCGCAATGAACGCCGCCCGCAGCGCCACTTCCGTCTTGCCGAAACCCACGTCGCCGCACACCAGACGGTCCATCGGCTTGCCACTCGTCATATCGCCGATAACCGCCGCGATCGCCGCGGCCTGATCGGGCGTCTCCTCGAAGCCGAAACTCTCCGCGAACTTCGCGTAGTCGCGCGCTTCGAGCGGGAACGCGTGACCCTGGCGCAGCGCCCGGCGCGCGTAAAGGTTGAGCAATTCGGCGGCGGTATCGCGGATCTGCTGCGCGGCCTTGCGTTTCGCCTTGTCCCACTGGCCGGAGCCAAGCGTATGCAAAGGCGCCGTATCCGGGTCCGCGCCGCTGTAGCGCGAAATCACGTGAAGCTGCGCAACCGGCACGTACAGCTTGGTTTCGTTCTGATACTGCAGATGCAGGAACTCGGTTTCACCTTCGCCGAGATCCATCGAAACGAGACCCATGTAGCGCCCGATCCCGTGCTGCGTATGCACCACAGGGTCGCCGATCTTCAGCTCGGAAAGATCGCGCACCATCGAATCGACGTTGCTTGCCTGTTCCTGGCGGCGTCGTCCGGCGCGGCGCGTGAGCTGTCCGTAAAGCTCGGTCTCCGTGACGATCGAGATGCCTTCGCCGGGCAGGACGAAGCCGTTCGCGAGCGGCGCGACGCCTAGAGAAAACCTGGCGTCGCCGGTGAGCCATTGCTGGAACGTGTCGTCGATCGCGCCGCGCAAGCCGTTGTCGGCGAGAAGCTGCTGGATCGTCTCGCGCCGTCCGGCCGATTCCGTGGCGAGCAACACGCGATTCGGCGTTTGCTCCAGGTAATGGCGCAACGCGAGCAACGGGTCCTCAGCGTGCCGGTCGACGGCAAGACCCGGCAACGGCACCGCCCAGCCGCCTTCGGGCGAGGGCGGAAACTTGATCTGCGCAAACGGTTTGGCGAAGGAAAAGAAATCGTCGTCGGAGAGAAAAAGGCGCTTGGGTTCCAGTAACGGCCGTTCACGGTCATGCGACAGGAAGTTGTAGCGCTGCTTCGTGTCGTTGGTGAAGCGTTTGATGGCCGCGTCCATGTCGCCGACAAACGCCAGTTGCGCGTTCTCGGGCAAATAATGGAAAAGCGTGGCGGTTTCATCGAAGAACAAAGGCAGGGAATACTCGATACCCGCCGCAGGCACGCCGTTGCCGATGTCCTTGTATATCGACGAACGGCTTGGATCGCCCTCGAAAACCTCACGCCAGCGACTGCGGAAGGCAGTGCGGGCGGGTTCATCGAAGGGGAATTCGCGGCCCGGCAGCAGGCGAACGTCGCGAACCGGATACAGGCTGCGCTGCGTATCGGGATCGAAGGCGCGGATGGAATCGACCTGATCGTCGAACAGATCGATCCGGTAGGGCAAAGGCGAGCCCATGGGGAACAGATCCAGCAACGATCCACGCACGCAATATTCGCCCGGACGCACGACCTGACTTACGTGCTCGTAGCCGGCGAGCGTCAACTGGCTCTTGAGTTTCGCCTCGTTGAGCCGCTCGCCCTGCGTGAACGAAAACGTGTACGCTGCCAGAAACGACGCCGGCGGCATCCTGTACAACGCCGTGGTGGCGGGCACGAGCAGGATGTCGCATCTGCCTTCGCCCAGATCGTGCAGCGTTGCGAGACGCGCCGAAACCAGATCTTGATGCGGCGAAAACGTGTCGTACGGAAGTGTTTCCCAGTCGGGCAGCAGCCGCACGCGGGCGTCCGGCGCGAAGAACGGAATTTCGACGGAAAGACGCTGCGAATCCACTGCGCTTGCGCACATGACGACCAGCAATGGGACGTTTTCGCGGTTCGCGAGGTGATAACGCGCGAGCGCAAGGGCGTCCGAGGAACCGGTGGCGCCGTCGAAAACAAAGCGCTGACCGGCCTTGACGAGTGCGATGGGAGACGTTGACTGCAAACTGACGGCTTTTGAGGGCATAAAGTGTGCGGGGAACCGTTCGCGTGCGAAAGTGCATGCGGGACCGGCATGGTCGCGATAGACCTATTATAAAATCCGGGCTTCACTTTTGACTTGGGCGTTTTCAACTCGTGACTTCCCGCCTGTTCGCCCTCATCCCTTGCGCCGGTACCGGCAGCCGTTCCGGCGCACCCATGCCAAAGCAATATCAGACCGTCGGCCGCCATCCGATGCTGCGATATTCGCTCGCCGCCTTCGATGCCTGCTCGGAATTCGCCCAGACGCTCGTGGTCCTGGCGCCGAACGATCACCACTTCGATGACCGCCGTTTCGCCGGCCTGCGGTTTGCCGTGCAACGCTGCGGCGGCGCGAGCCGGCAGGCGTCGGTGTTCAACGGGCTTGCCGCGCTTGCCGGTTTTGGCGCGCGCGACGACGACTGGGTCCTCGTGCACGACGCGGCACGCCCGGGCCTCACGCCCGAAATGGTCCGCAAACTCGTGGGCGAACTAAAGAACGATCCCGTTGGCGGGATTTTGGCGCTGCCGGTGGCGGATACGTTGAAACGCATCGAGGCTGAAGGCGCGGCGCACGACGAAGGGCGCATCGCCCGCACCGAATCGCGCAATGGCTTGTGGCAGGCGCAGACGCCGCAAATGTTCCGGCTCGGCATGTTGCGCGATGCAATCACGCGTGCCCAGCAAGACGGCCACGATCTCACCGATGAAGCCAGCGCCATCGAATGGCTCGGCCATGCGCCGCGTTTGATTCAGGGAAGTTTGCGCAACTTCAAGGTGACCTACCCTGAAGATTTTGCGCTTGCGAGCGCGATGCTGGGCGCTGCCTGATTTTCAATTTGCTCACCCGCTTAACCTTTTAGGATTTATCGATGGATTTCAGAATCGGACAAGGCTACGACGTTCACCAGCTGGTCGAAGGGCGGCCGCTGATTATTGGCGGGGTGACTATTCCCTACGAGCGAGGTTTGCTCGGGCATTCGGACGCCGATGTCCTGCTGCACGCAATCACGGATGCCTTGTTCGGCGCGGCCGCAATGGGCGACATAGGCCGCCATTTCCCCGATACCGATGCCGAATTTTCGGGCGCCGATAGCCGCGTTTTATTGCGCGAGGCGTTTTCGCGGGTTTCGGAGGCGGGCTTCGCGATCATGAACGTCGATTCGACGGTGATTGCCCAGGCGCCGAAGCTCGCGCCGTTTATCGAGGCAATTCGTGCGAATATCGCGGAGGATCTGGAATTGCCCTTGAGTCGCGTGAACGTCAAGGCCAAGACCAATGAGAAGCTGGGCTATCTGGGACGAAAAGAGGGCATTGAAGCGCAGGCGGCGGTGCTGTTGATGCGTACGGGAATTGATGCTTGAACGCTGTTTTTGATAGGCGCGCCGGAGACTCCTCCAGCGCGCTTCTTTGACCTACTTTCCTTCAGCAGTAATCGCCAATTGAGCTGCGACGATCACCGCGGCAATGCGCCCGACATCGCGCAGTTGCGTCGTGCTCATGCCTTCGCCGACGAGATTTTCGTAGTGCGATTTCACGCAGAAATGGCATTTCCCGACAATCGACGCCGCCAGCGCAAACATCTCGAAGCGCCGCTTGTCCAGGCCGCCGTGCGTTGCATAAGCGTTCATCCGCAGGTTGGCAGGCTGCGTTTTCAGATCCGCGTTATCGGCCATTTCCAGATACGGGTACCACACGTTGTTCATGCCCATCAACGCGGCTGCGGTCAACGCGCCGTTCGCTTCTTCGGCAGACAACACGCCCGACTCGCGAATCAGGGCCACGATCTTCGTAGCTTTCGCGGCATAAGCGGCCGCGAGCGCCACGCCCACGGCGTCATTGCCTTCCAACGATGACCGCGCGATCGTTCCGTCTACATTCAGCCGGATGTCCTTTGCATAATCGGGAATCAGTTCTTTAATCGATGCGAGGAATTCCATAAATTTCTCCTATCCAGTAACCGATAAAAAAGCCCGCCGGCTCGAGCTTACTCGCAGTCAGGCGGGCTGGGGCGCTAAGGCATGAAGGCCTCGCCGCCTTGAATGCAACTTACAGCGTCGTACCGCCGACAGCGCGGTTGCACGGGCAGAGTTCGTCTGTTTGCAGTCCGTCAAGAATCCGCAGGACTTCTTCCGGATTGCGGCCGACGTTCAGGTTGTTCACCGAAACGTGCTGAATCACATTGTCCGGATCGATGATGAACGTTGCGCGCAACGCCACGCCGGCTTCCTTGTCGCGCACGCCCAGCTGGTCGATCAATTCGCCCTTTACGTCGCCGAACGAGTAGTGGTTCAGCTTGCTCAGGTCTTTGTGTTCGCGGCGCCATGCCAGTTTCACGAATTCGTTGTCGACGCTGCCGCCGAGCAGCACTGCGTCACGGTCAGCGAAGTCGCTGTTCAGCTTGCCGAACTCGACGATTTCCGTCGGGCAAACGAACGTGAAGTCCTTCGGGTAGAAATACAGGATCTTCCACTTGCCAGGAAACGACTGTTCGGTAATTTCTTCGAATGCCGAAACGCCATTTTCTTCGTGATTGTTGAAACCCGGCTTGGCAGCAGTAACGGTGAAAGCTTCGACTTTATCGCCCACGGTCTTCATATGAATACTCCTGTGCTCGTTGGAAGAAAAACCAAGACTACCTGATCGCTGTAACGCTCACATGACGCAGCATTAACTCAAGGCCGATGAACTGGCGAGAGCGCTGCGTTGAACGAATTCCACTATAGCCCTATTGGGCAATGGTATCAATAGATTTTGACTAACACCCCAAATAGCTTTTAACGAATGGACCGATAGGTATTTGAAACAATGGGGCGCGTCAGGAACGCAGCGTTCGCTTTTCCATAGCCGGGAAGTCGATGGTGACTTCAAAACCGGGAAATGGCGCGCGGTTGCGCAGCCGCAGCGTGCCGCGCTGGCGCGTTACCAACCGCTGCACGATCGCCATGCCCAATCCGGTTCCGTTGGCCTGCGTGCGGGCTGTATCGACGCGATAAAACGGCCGCGTGATCAGCGCGACCTGGTCTTCAGGAATGCCGCGCCCCTCGTCCGTCACTGATAACTCCACACGCCCGTGGTTCACCCGCGTCTGCAGCGTGATGCGCGCGACGTCGTCGGCGGCGCTGCGGCCGTATTTGCGCGCGTTCTCCAGCAGGTTGCCGATCACGCGGCGCACATCGGTTGGATCGCCCTCGATGATCGCGCCCGGCGCAAGCTCGGTTTTCATCACCACGCCTTCTTCGGTCAGGAAGCGCGCGGTCATCTCGCCGCCGATCATAGAAAGGTCCACGGCTTCGGCCATGCGCTGCATTGGCCGCGCGTAGTCGAGAAAACGCCCGATGATCATGTCCATCTGTTCGATGTCATCGACCATCGCGAGTTTCGTCGCTTCGTCGGACGGGCTCATCTCGGTTTCAAGGCGCAGACGCGCGAGCGGCGTGCGCAAGTCGTGCGAGATGCCGGCGAGCATCAGCGCGCGATCGGCGTCGAGTTGCTCGAGGTCCTGCACCATCTGATTGAAACTTCGATTGGTTTCGGCGGCAACACCCATGCCGCGCTCAGGCAACGGCTCGGGCGACTGCCCCGAGCCCACCTTGCGGGCGGCGAGCGCGAGGCGCGCGAACGGCCTGTTGACGAGACTGGTGATGAACGCCGCGCCGAACAGCGACAACGCCAGCGCAAAGATGCCCCAGCCGGCCCATTGCAGGCCTGTGACGGTATCGAGCTGATCCCGGTCGAGCGCGACCCAATAATCGTCGTCGTCGATCTTGAAGCTGATCCACACGCCCGGAATGTCGTTCACCGACTGCGCGATCACCGTGTCGTTGCCAAGGCGCCCCCGTACATCGCGTTCGATCAGCCGGTTCAGTGATTCATCCGGCTGGAGGCGGTATTTATCCGTGGTTTCGCGCGGATACACGCGCACGCCTTCATTGCTCTCAAGATCCTGCAGCAGAGCGCGGCGCAGATCGGGATCGGAATAAAGGAGGGCGGTGCGTGTGAGCTTGACCACGGCGACGAGCTGCAACGCCACGCGCTGCGCGCGCGGCTCGCGCTCGATTACCCGAAAGCTCTGGAACCACGCGGCAATGCTCACCGCGATCAATAGCGCGATAAGGGCGAACGTCCGCCAGAACAGGCCGCCGAACGCGAGCGTCAGTAGCCGCCTGTCAATCCGCATGGGTCGTTGATGCTCGTGCTTGTGGCGCGCATGAAGCGCGTTTGCGAGGACTCAATCAGAACTCAACTGGTACTCAATTCTCAAGCCGCGCCGTCTGGGATGAAGACGTAGCCCAGACCCCACACCGTCTGGATAAACCGCGGGCTGCTCGGATCCGGCTCGATCAGCTTGCGCAAACGGGAAATCTGGACATCGAGACTGCGGTCGAACACTTCGTATTCGCGCCCGCGAGCCAGTTCCATCAGTTTTTCACGTGACAGCGGCGCACGCGGATGCCGCGCGAAAACCTTCAACACGGAAAACTCACCCGTGGTCAAAGGGATTTCCTGACCGTTCTTGGTCAGCGTGCGCGTCGCGAGATTCAGCGCAAACTCACCGAATTCAAACACTTCGGCGGTTTCGGACGGTGCGCCCGGCAATTCCGAGGGCGACTGGCGCCGCAGCACGGCGTGAATTCGCGCTACAAGCTCACGCGGATTGAACGGCTTAGGAAGGTAATCGTCGGCGCCCATTTCGAGGCCGACAATACGATCCACGTCTTCACCCTTCGCCGTGAGCATGATGATCGGCGTGCGGTCGTTGCTGCCGCGCAGACGCCGGCAGATCGACAGGCCGTCTTCCCCCGGCAACATCAGGTCGAGCACGAGCAGGTCGAAACGTTCGCGAACCCAGAGCTTATTCATCGACGGCGCATTTTCAGCGACATAGACATTAAAGCCCTGTTCGCCGAGATAACGCCGTAAAAGATCGCGCAAACGGGGATCGTCGTCGACTACGAGTATTTTTGAGGGATTTTTGGTTTCCATGTCGGCATCTTAGCGCGATTAGAAAGAGGAGCGAGTTTGCGTGAATTATAAGGTAACAGATAGTTACAAAATTTACGGGGACTGTGGCACGGCGTAAAGGTTCTATGCGTACACTCCTTTACCTAAGCCCGTCATTCGGTAGATACTCCATTAGTACAACGATTGCGCGTCAGCATCATGGCGGCATGACCGTCCACCTTGCCTGCCACGCAAGCACGCCAAAGAGCCTGAGACTGTCCGGTTGTCGAGCAATGAAGGGAACAACATGAAGGGAGCGCGGCGGCGCAAACCTGTGCGCAACATGCGCATCATCCGACTAACGCTAATCGCTAGCGCGTTTTACGCCGTGTTTGCCGTGCGCAGTGTTTTCGCACAACCATCCCAATCCTCTAATCGCAATGCGTCGGCTTTTGACCGGCCAGATTCGTCGTGGGCGTCGTCATCGAGTTATTTGAATTCAGATGTTGGTGAGAACCCGAATTCCAGCGGTTCAGGCGGTTCAAATACGCGCGCTCAAAAAAATCGCAGTTTCGATGGCCGGCTTATGCGCGCCCAGCATCGAATGGGAAAACAGCCGGGGAATACCCACGCGCAGCAAATGCCTGTCATGCAACCGCCGCCTGTCGACCCGCAGCCGCCCGAACGTCCTCCGAGGCATGGCGTAATGACCGCCGATGAACGCAGGCTCTTGCGCCAGCACATCGAAGAGGCGGTGCGGGACCTATATAAGCGGTGAGCGCCATCCGTTTGCTGCCTGCCGTTCATAAGGCAGGGACCGGCCTGTGAACCGGCGCGATTTTCTTGCCGCTGCCACCGCGCTCGGCGCCTGCGCTCTTGCGCCGCCGACGCTTGCCATGGCTCGACAATCTGATCTTGAACATCACGGCAAGTTACTGATTCTGGTCGAGCTGAACGGCGGCAACGACGGCTTGAATACCGTCATTCCATTTGCTGATCCGGATTATCTGGCCTTGCGTCCGGGCATCGGTATCCGTCGGGATCTTGTTTTGCAGCTGGACGAGCGCACCGGCCTTCATCCTTCCATGCAGCCGCTGTTGCCTGTCTGGCGCGACGGCCAACTCGCAATCGTGCAGGGCGTCGGTTATCCCGGGCACAACCGCTCGCATTTTCGATCGATGGAAATCTGGGACACCGCGTCGCATGCAGATCAATATCTTCGCGATAGTTGGGTCACGCGTGCGTTCGGTGCGCAAGCGGAGTCGTTTTCGGGCGGCGCTCTTCCGTTTGCAGCCGCAGTCAAGACCGTAATGCAAGCGCTTGCAGCCGGCCAAGCCGTATCGGTGATCCGTTTCACACTCAGCGGCTTCGATACCCATCACAACCAGCCGGTACAACACGCGCGATTGCTCAAGCAGTTATCGGAGGGATTGGTGGCAATACGAGCCGCGCTGATCCAACTCGGCCGCTGGAACGACGCGCTCGTCATGACCTGCGCCGAGTTCGGCCGGTGCGCGCGGGAAAACGAAAGCAGGGGCACCGATCACGGCACGGCCGCGCCACATTTCGTCATGGGCGGGCGCGTGAACGGCGGTTTGCTCGGCGCCGCGCCTCTGCTGAAAGAACTCGACGCCAACGGCAATCTGCCAATGAACGTGGACTTCCGGCAAATCTATGCAACTGTTCTCGGACGTTGGTGGGGCATGGATGCCGGCCCAATCCTCGGCGCCAGGTTCGAGACCTTGCCGCTGCTGCGCGTCTGACCTAGCGAACTCGCCAGGTAATCCACAATTTGCGGATCGGCGTGAGCGCAATGCGCTGATGCAATACCTTGAAATCCTCACGCTCGATTTCATCGAGCAAAGCCAGCGATAACGCCGCATGCGAGCGCACAACGCGCTGAGTCGGACGTTCGTCGGCGGGAATGGCGGCCAGCGCCTGATTGAGCGCGTCGCGGGCACGTCCCGTCTGGAAGCGCATCAGTTCGGTGAACGCGTCGCTGTATTTGCGGTTGATCACGTCGGCCGCCGTGACGCCGAAGCGTTGCAGTTCGTCGATGGGCAAATAAATCCGGCCGTGACGCGCGTCGTCGCCGATATTCTCCACGCGTTCGGCGAGCATCAACGCCGAGCCGAGTGCCATGGCCCAGTTCGGAACATTCTCGGGGTGGCGCGCCGTAGCCCGCGCGATGATCACCGCAAAGGCGCCGCCCGCGTTATCGAGGTAACGCCGAAGACCCGCCCAGTCGATATACCGCGCTTGTTCCAGATCCAGCTCGAAGCCGTCGACCATATTGCCGATAAACCCGCGGCCTTCGTCGTCCAGAACCGGCGTACCGGCCGCATGCGCGGCAATGGCCTTCGTGACCGGGTGTGCCGGCTCGCCGCCGAAGAGGCTCGCAAGTTCCTTCTGCCACCAGGCGTGTTTGGTCCGGCCGATGGTCGGATCGCTCGTCTCCTTGGCCGTTTCCTCGAGTTCGCGACGCAGCGCGTGAAGCGCCGTCAGGAGCGCCTGGCGCGAAGCGGGTGCGCGGCGCAGCGCGTAGTAGGTGCTGGAGCCATCGGGTGCGGCTTTTTGCTGGCAGTAGTCGTCGAAGTTCACGGCAATGAAGTGAAAACGGCGCGAAGCCGATAAAATCCCGCCCAGAAAAAAAGCCATTGAAATTCAATGGCTCTGGCTGTTCTGGCGCAAGGACGTGTAGGGGAGGACGGTTAGTCTGTTATACCGGCGCCGGAACCAGATCGTGCGCAAGTGTTCGGGCGAATTATCGCCCGGATGGGAATGTGCCGCAAGGCGCGCGGGCTCGCTGGGGCAAGCGGGGCGCGACGGCGTCAGGGCCGCGCCACACACGAGAAATACTTAGAATGCCGAATCAAACCCTTGCTTCTTCGGGCTCGCAAATGACATCGAATTTAAGCAGGGTCGTCGGTCCGAAGGTGTTGCTGATCGCCACATCGGCTGCATCACGGCCGCGCGCCATCAGCACGCGCCCGATCCTTGGCGCGTTGTTGCGTGCATCGAAGGTCTGCCAGCTTCCGCCTATATACGCCTCGAACCACGCGGCGAAATCCATGGTGGCGTAGGGCGGCGGCAGACCGACGTCGCTGATGTATCCCGTGCAATAGCGCGCGGGGATGTTCATGGCCCGGCACAATGTCACCGCCAGATGCGCGAAGTCGCGGCAGACACCCTGGCGCTCCTGATGGGCCTCGAACGCGGTTTTCGTCGGCCGCGCGTGCGCGTAATTGAAGACAATATGGTTGTGGACGAAGTCGCAGATTGCCTGCACGCGCGCGCGTCCCGGCGGCGTATTGCCGAACTGTTTCCACGCGACGTCAGAAAGCAGATCGGTTTCGCAATAACGGCTGCCGAGCAGGAACACGAGGCATTCATTGGGTAGTTCTTCCACCGGGTGCTGCTCGCCATTCGGCCCCGGCTGTTCGAATTCGCCGGAAACTTCCAGTAACGCGGAAGTCGACAGCGATATCCGTCCGGTCGGCGCCACCAGCCGGCTGCACAGGTTGCCAAAGCCATCGCGATACTGCGAGATCGGCACCGGCGGATTGACCGTCAGCACGTCTGCGAGCAACACCTGCGGCGCAACGGAAAAATGTGTGTTCAGCATGAGCAGCATTGGTGTCGGTTGCGGACACTCATAGACCAGTTCGTAGCCAACGCGGAGTTTCATGGGAGCTACCTTTTGCTGTGAACTATGAAAGAAGACGTCACTGGTTCTCGGTCACACTGACCTCGACATCGAGGCTGCGAAACGATCCGGGCTCGCCATTCCAGGTTCCCCATAGGGGCAGGGCCTGATGGTGATCCCATGCGACCGCGACGCGGATCAGATGACGATTGCCAATGATGCTGTTTGTCGGGTCGAAATCCACCCAGCCCGCGCCCGGAAGATAAATCTGCAACCACGCGTGCGTGGCGCCGCCGCCGCGCGTGGTGTCGCGTTCCGGCACGAAGATGTAGCCGCTGACAAAGCGCGCCGCCAGACCGAGCGATCGCACCGCATCCATCATCAGCACCGCGAAATCGCGGCAACTGCCGCTGCGCAGGCGCAAGGTATCGGCGGGACGGTTCACGCCTTTTTCAGTGCGCCGGACGTACTTGAAATCGTCGTTGATCTCCTGCGTCATTGCCCGCAAGAGCGCCATCGTTCCGGTACTTTCGCCGGGCGCGAGAAACCGCCGGGCCCACGCGTCGACATCGCCGTCCGGTTCCGGCCGATTGCGCGCGTTGACCAGATCGGATGCCTCCTCGTTCGTGTACGCGAACGGAAACGTGAGGGCATAACGTTCGAGCGCGTAGTCCGGCTGCGGCGACTCGAAATGTTCGAGCGTCACTTCGCTTTCGAAGGTCAGCTCGGTTGCCTGCGTGTCGAACGTGGCGACGGCGACCGAGTTATCGAAGACATCGTGCAGCCAGCGCAGTCGCGCGGGTTCCGGCGTGATCTTCAACTGCGTGGTGACCAGCCGCAGATCGTGGCTGGACCTTGGCCTGAACATCATTCGATGCTCGCCGAAATCGACCGGCTCGGAGTATCGATACACACTCGTATGCCGGACTGTAAAACGTTGCGGCTCGTTCACCTGACGAATCTTCCCAAGTTCACGCTCGCTGGCCGCAGGGTGCTTCCGAGCAACCACACCGCGGCTTTTGCAGCCTGTTTGTTGAAATCCATGGTGGACCCTTTATTGCAGCGGCCGGACGTTCCGGTCGCCAGAATTCAGGATACACGAGACAGTTCTGGCGAAAGAATTCGTTTGTGACCCGATGTGCAGCTAAATGTGCGCGGGAGGAGGGCTACGGCGAGGAGGCGCGTTAGTCCGGCAAATCTGTCTTATGCGGCAACGGGATCGGTAATGCGCGGCAAGTCGATGCGACCAAGGCGCAAGCGCGCGATCAGTGCACCGGTCAGCACAGCCGCGTGCATGCTTGCGCCCGTCGTGGTCGCGGTGGTCGCGGTGGCCGTGGCGGTTGCGGCGCTCAGCGTCAACGCAACGAGCGCCTGGACGTCTTGTCGCGCGATGGCATCGAGTAGTGGTTCGACGCCCTTTTCGACACCCGGCGTGGCATCCGGATGATTGCGCCGTCGATCATCCCGCACGCGATCCTTCGCCCGATGCACGATCTGCCGGCAATGCACCGGGCTGCGGTCAAGAATCCTCGCAATGCTCGCGTAGTCCTTTTCAAACGCCTCGCGCAGCAAAAATGCGACGCTCTCTTCGGCCGACAAGCGCTCAATCACGAGGCGCATTCCGTACGACAAATCGGACGCCTGCTCGGCAAGGGCCTGCACAGAGGGCATTTGTTCATGCGTTTCGAATGCCTCGAGCAGCCGCGAATCCTGCGCGGAACGCCGCAAACGGTCGATGGCCGTCCGTTTGGCAACCGTCGTGAGCCACGCGGCGGGCGTTTCGAGCGTATCGGTGCCCCCGTCCCGCTGATGCAGATGCCACTTCACGAACGTGTCCTGCACGACGTCCTCGGCGTCCGCGCGCACGCCGAGAATCCGGTAGGCCAGCGAAAACAGCCGCGAACGCGACGCCTCGAAAATGGCCAGCTGTGCTGTGTCCCCATGCGATCCGATATCAACGCTCATGCGTTTCTCCTTGTTGCGCTTTGTCGTCCATGACGGTTTATGACGGCCGGCGGGAGGCGAACGTGACAGTCTGCGGCAAAAATATATCCCGGCTGCGAATGTCACGCACGATCGGCGGCGCGCGTCATATCGGGTGGATCTTCCCGTAACCGGAATCACCCAGGAACCGCAAAGCTATGAATCCGCTGAACCTTGGCCTCGTGCCGACCGTTATTGAACAATCCGGGCGTGGCGAACGCGCCTATGACGTCTATTCGCGGCTGCTGCGCGAACGCATCATCTTCATGGTTGGACCGGTGACGGACCAGACGGCGAGTCTCGTCGTCGCGCAATTGCTGTTTCTCGAAGCCGAAAATCCGGAAAAGGACATTTCGCTGTACATCAATTCACCGGGCGGTTCGGTCTATGACGGCATGGCAATTTTCGACACCATGCAATTCATCCGTCCGGATGTATCGACGTTGTGCACGGGTTTCGCTGCGAGCATGGGCACCTTCTTGCTCAACGCCGGCGCGAAGGGCAAACGCTACGCGCTGCCGAACGCGCGCATCATGATCCACCAGCCATCGGGCGGCTCGCAGGGAACGGCGGCGGATATTGCCATTCAAGCGCAAGAGGTGCTGCATCTGCGCCGACGGCTGAACGGGATCATGGCGGAGCGCACGGGGAAAACCGAGGAGGAAGTCGCCCGCGATACCGACCGCGATAATTTCATGTCAGCCGATCAGGCGCGGGACTATGGTTTGATCGACGAGGTGTTGCAGCAGCGGGTTTGAGACGCGTTTTCGGCCTATCCGGCGCCGGAAACGACGAAGCCCCGCAACTTTCGCTGCGGGGCTTCGTTTTCAACCTGGTGCGTGAGGTCGGACTCGAACCGACACGACATTGCTGCCGTCAGGACCTAAACCTGGTGCGTCTACCAATTTCGCCACTCACGCGTGTCTTTTCCGGCGCCGTGCGCTACAAGTGCGCACGCCGCTGAGCCCGGCATTCTAACCGAATTGATAGCCAATGTCTGCAGGACGGCGTTTCGTGCTCTCCCTGCGTCGCGAGATCCGCATTGCGTGCCACGAACGACGTGCCTACAATCGCAACTCATTCTCGTTTGTATCACTTCGACACCTTTTACATCGATGAACCGCACTTCGCGCAATCGCTTCGTTGCATGGCTCGGCATTGCCGCCATGTGGCTTGCCATTGTCGCGCCGGTGGTCAGCCAGACGCTGGCTTCCCGCGAAGCGCGTTTCGATCTCATCGCGGCCCTGTGTTCCGTCGATACCCCCGGTCAAACCCAGACCGCATCGCCGGTTCCCAAAGAACTACAAGCAGAAGAGCACGCCGGACATCACATGTCCGCCGACTCGCTCGATGCCTGCTCGTACTGCGGACTGCTCGCGCACAACGTACCGCTGGCCTCCGCGCCTGCTGCAGCGCTTCTGCGCATCGAACGCGTCACCCGGCTTGCCGCAGAACCGGCCGTACACGCCGTTCATGTCAAGTCGTTCAATGCCGCCTCGCCGCGCGCGCCTCCCGTCGTTTCCTGAAGTCCGTCGTCAGAGCCCGTTTGCCGTGACCTTGCGCGCCGTTTGAGTGCGTGCGTCCGGCCGGCCTCTCGTCCACTCATTCAGGATTTTCTTCGATGCTCAAGCTCCTCAAGCGAGCACGGCAGCCTTCCGGCCGCCGTGCCGCCGTGCGTGCGCGCACGTTCAGTTTTCATCGCCATGCATGCTTGCCGATTTCGCTGATGGCGCCGGCCTTTGCGCTCGCCGCTCCAACTGCGGCCGTGCCGGAATCGCCGTCATCCGATCGGACCGAAGCGGATGCCGTTCAACTCGTGCCCGTGGTCGTTACCAGTTCGGCAAGCCCTTCCGCACGCTCGCCGCTCGACCCGGATTTGCCGTCCACAACCGCCACCGTTACCGCCGAACAGTCGCAATACTGGAACGTGGTGACAGCGGAAGATTTACTGAAATATGTGCCGAACATGGCTGTGCGCAAGCGTTTCATAGGCGATGTGAATTCGCCCATCGCCGTACGCGGCACGAGCAATTCGCAAACGGCACGCGGTCTCGTCTACGCCGATGGCCTCCTGCTCAGCAATTTCCTCGGCAACACGTTCACCTTCGCGCCGCGCTGGTCGATGGTCTTTACAGACAACATCGAACGCACCGATGTGATCTACGGCCCATACTCGGCGCTGTATCCCGGCAATTCGATCGGCGCGACGGTCGCGATCAGCACGCGCATGCCGCAGAAATTTGAAGCCGATGCCCACGTCCAGGCGTTCAGCCAGCATTTCGATTTGTTCGGCGTGAACCGCAGCTTCAACGGGACGAATTCGTCGGCGACCATCGGCGATAAAAACGGCAAGCTCTCCTGGCTCGTCGGCGTCAACCATCTGGAAAACACGGGCCAGCCGCTGCAATTCGCGACGCTGGCGGCATCGAATGTGCCGGCCCGTGCAACCGACCGGCCGGTGACCGGCGCCATTTTCTACAACGACCAGAACAACGCGCGAACCGCGGTTCTGGGCGTGACGGCCGAGGGCATAGAACGGACGTTTCAGGACCAGTTCAAGCTGAAGGTCGCGTATGACTTCACGCCGACGTTGCAAGCGGGTTTTACGGTTGGTTACTGGCATCAGAAATACAACAGCGATACGCAATCGTTTCTTCGCGATGCCGCCGGCAACACCGTTTATAGCGGCCTCGTGAACATCGGCGGCTACGAATACAACGTCCCGGCCGCGACGTTCGCGCCGAGCCAGGGTTCAAGCGAAAACTTCCTGTACGGGTTATCGCTGAAAACGCGCAACGCCACGGGATGGAACGCCGAAGCGGTGGCATCGTATTTCGATATCACGCAGAGCATCGCACGGACCGCGAACTCGGGCGTGCCGGGCGACGGTCCAGGCACGATCGCTTTCGGCGATGGCGCCGGCTGGAAGACGCTCGATTTGCGCACGACGTGGACGCCTGCATCTGCCACGGCCGGACTCGCCGCGCATTGGCTGTCGTTCGGTTACCACTACGACGATTATTTCCTCGACAACGAAACCTACAACACGGCGGCGTGGCGCGACGGCGGCGGGACATCGTTTGCAAATGCTTTTGGCGGACGCACGCAGACGCAAGCCGTCTACGCGCAAGACGCATGGCGCTTCTTGCCGCGCTGGAAGTTCACCTACGGGGCGCGTTACGAGAACTGGAATGCGTACGACGGTTCGCGCGCGATCGGCGCCACGTCACTCAACTACAGCGATGTGAGCCAGAGCCACTGGTCGCCGAAGGCGTCGCTTTCCTTCGATGCCACGCAAGACCTCTTGCTGCGTGCATCGATAGGACGCGCCTACAGATTCCCCACCGTCGGCGAGTTGTTTCAAGGACAGATCACGGGTTTGTCGATCGTCAATAACAACCCGAATCTCAAGCCTGAAGACGATCTCTCGAAGGAGTTGACGGCCGAGTGGACGCACGGAAACGGGGTGTATCGGTTCACGCTGTTTCAGGACGATGTGAAGAACACCTTGTTCAGCCAGACAAACACCACGGTGATTCCGAACATCACCAATTTCCAGAATATCGACAAGGTGCGCTCGCGCGGTATCGAGACGAGTTACGAAGGTCAGGACGTGCTGATTCATGGCCTCGATCTGACTGCGGGGGTCGCCTACACCCAGTCGAAGATCATCGCGAACAGCGGCAACCCGGCGTCCGTGGGCAAGTATTTTTATCGGATTCCGTTGTGGCGCGCGAATGTGGCCGCGACGTGGCGTGCGACGAGCCAGAGCGCCGTGACGGTAGCCGCACGATATTCGGGCCGCGAGTACAACACGCTCACGAACACGGACACGAACCCGAATACCTACGGCGGCACGAGTACGTACACAGTCGTCGACGCCAAGTTCACTTTCCGTCCGACCAAGCGAACCGAGCTTGGAATCGGCGTCGACAACCTCTTCGATCATCGCTATTACGTGTTCCATCCGTATGCGGGACGGACGGTTTATGTCGAAGGGCGTATCGGAATCTAAGCCTCTATAAAAGGACAACTCACATGCAATCCGCTTCTTTTACCGACGCCCGCGTGCTCGCGCGGCATCGAACGCTCTGGCGCTGGCACTTCTATGCCGGCTTGTTTGTCATGCCGTTGTTGCTCGTGCTTGCGATCACCGGCACGTTGTACTGCTTTCAGCCGCAGATCGAGCCGTTGCTATATCACGATCGAATGATCGTCGATACACGCGCCGAGCCGCGTTTGAGCCAGGAAGTTCTGCTTGCGAAAGCGAAGGCCGCCGAGCCAGCCGATGCCACCCCGACGACCGTCGTCATCAACAGCGACGCCCGCCGCAGCGCAGAGTTCGTGTTCAGGCTGCAATCGGGCGGCAGCGAAAGCGTTTATGTCGATCCATATAGCGGCTTGGTGCTCGGACGGCTGAGCGTCGAGAACCGGTTGATGAAGCAGGTCCGCAACATTCATCGCGGCTTGTTGCTCGGCAAGACCGGCGAGATCGTGATGGAGCTGGCCGGTTGCTGGACGCTCGTGATGATTGCAACGGGCATGGCCTTATGGTGGCCAAAAGCACAGCAGAAAGGCGGCCGTTTTGTGCCGCGATTATCGTCGTTGAAGGGGCGCGCGTGGTGGCGGGAATTGCACGCGGTCGGTGGCGCCTGGCTCGCGATCGGCGCGTTGTTTTTCGTGTTGAGCGGCTTGCCGTGGTCGAGCACGTGGGGCAAGCAATTCAAGGCGCTCGCGACATCGGCGCAACTGGGTTATCCGCAAGGGGCGTGGGGTAAGGCGCACGTCCATTCCGCAACCCCCGCGCCGGCGATGAACATGGCCGATCCATCCATGGCCGGCATGAAGATGGATGACCTGCCGCTGCCGCAAACACCCTGGGCGGTCGGCGCCACGCACGTGCCGGACAGCGCCGCCGATGCAACCGCTGCCACTATCCCGCTCGACCAGGTAATCGGAATCGCGGCACAAGCGGGCGTCAAGAGCGGCTACGACATCGCCTTGCCGACCACGCCCCAAGGCGTGTACACGGTCTCCTACTTTCCAGCCGATCCTCAAGATGAACGCACGCTTCATATCGACAGATACAGCGGCCAGATCCTCTCGGACATCGCGTATCGCGATTACGGACGCGTGGCGCAATGGATTTCATACGGGACTTCGCTGCACATGGGACGGTATTTCGGCGTCGCAAATCAGCTGCTTGCATCGGCAATATCGCTTGGGCTCGCCGCCATGACCGTCAGCGGTTTCGTGATGTGGCGCAGACGCAAGCCCGGCCGGGCGGTAGGCGCGCCATCGCGGCCGGTCTTGAACCCGCCGATGCGCGCGTGGGTGATCGGCTTGACGGCGCTCGGCATCGTCTTCCCGCTGATGGGGCTGACGATGCTGGTCGTGTGGTTATCGGATCGCGTGCTGTTCAGTCCGGGAAGGATCGCCAGCACGCGATGATTCAGGACGCCTTCGATCCGAACTTCAAACGCGCCAGTTGCTCGGCTTCGTTGGCGAGCAACGTCGCGGCGTCACGAATGGCGACTTCGAGCGTGATCGGACCGGGCGCAGGCGAAAAGCAGCCGCTGAAATGCTCCGATAACCGCGGCAACGCCGCCGGATCGATTGCGCCCGACAGCAATGACGCTTCGACGCCATGCGCCCGCGCATGCTGGCACGCTATGAACGGCGCCTTGCCATGCAGCGTTTGCACATCCGAGCGTCCTTCGCCGGTGATCAGCCAATGGGCGCCGTCGAGCGCGCCATCGAGACCCACTTCGCGCGCGACCACTTCGGCGCCCGCTTCGAAACTCGCGCCCAGCATGTGCAGCGCGAAGCCGAGACCGCCAGCCGCGCCCGCGCCAGGTTTATCGCGCGCCTCGATGTGAAGCGCCGGTTCCAGCACGTCGGCGAAATGGGCGAGGGCGGCATCGATAGTCGGGATCTGATCGGGCGTCACGCCTTTTTGCGGCCCGAAAATCGCCGTTGCGCCGTGTTCGCCGGTGAGGGGATTGTTCACATCGGACATCCCGGTGAAATCAGCTTCATGCACACGCGCATCGAGCCCCGTTGTATCGATGCGCGCAACTCGCGCAAGTTGCGACGGCACAGGATCGAGCGCGTTGCCGTCTGCATCGAAGAGCTTCAGGCCGAGGCCTACGAGCAACCCTGCGCCGCCATCGTTCGTGCTGCTGCCACCCAGCGCCACGTAGAACTTGCGCACGCCAAGATCCAGCAAGGTGCGAATCGCTTCGCCCATCCCGAGCGTGCTGCGCTCGGCGACCGGCACGGCCATGCCATCCGGGTCTGTGATGCCCACGACTTCCGCCGTCTCCACGATCGCGCTGCCGTCGGCGAGCAGGCCGGTCGCGGCATCGCGCCGTTTCGACGACGCCCCGCGCACGTTGATCACGCGGCGCTCGCCGCCGGCGGCAAGCATGGCGTCGAGCGTGCCTTCGCCGCCATCGGCCATCGGCACGATCCGAATGACAGCATCCGCACGGGCGCGCCGAATGCCGCTCGCAATTGCTTCGGCGACGTGTTCCGCGCTAAGCGATCCCTTAAACGAATCGGGCGCAATGACAACGACAGGGGACGTGGAGGAATGGGAGAGGGGCATATTGTCTCGTGTTATGGAATTTGCTTGAAATCTATCGGCATGGGGCGGATTAATCAAACCTTATGCCTCCTGCGCATGCTTTCGATGCGCGCGGGAAATGGAAGGCACGCCAAGCCGATCGAATCAAAACCTGCCCGTCACACCGTGCCACACCTGAAAAACACGCTGAAAAAGCGCAAAAACGAGTCCGTTTCGACGGTATTTGTACGCGTCTACCCTCAACCGGCGTGGCGCTTGCAAATAGTTTGGTAAAATGTTTGGCTCTGTTGACTCAAACCGGCCTAAGCGGATGTATGCGCGGATGCATGCGCGGTTTCCTGTCCGGCTTGCTGAACGCCTCTGCGAGCCGCTGGCATTTCAGGAACCGTGCAGGAACCGCCAGATGCTGAGCGCCTTGCGCGGCGCGAGATCGAACAAGAACTGACCCGATACACGAACCCGAATACTCGATTTACTCTAGGACGATAGAAGCCATGGCTAACGTTGTTGAAAACCTCGGCAAGCTCGAACGCCGTGTGACGATTTCCCTGCCGAAAGATACGGTGCAAAAGGAAGTGGATTCGCGTATCCGTCAGCTGGCGAAGAACGTGCGCATGCCGGGCTTCCGCCCGGGCAAGGTACCGCTCAAGATGGTCACGCAGCAGTACCAGGGCCAGGTCGAAGCCGAAGTGCTGAGCGACAAGGTCGGCAAGGAATTCTTCGACGTCACGCGTACGGAAAACCTGCGCGTGGCTGGCCAGCCGAGCTTTGCACCGAAGGTTGCCGAAGGCGAAGTCGCTCAAGACTACGCGTTCGACGCAACGTTCGAGGTGTATCCGGAAGTGAAGATCGGCGACGTTGCAACGGCTGAAATCGAGCGCACGGTCACGAACATCTCGGAAGCGGAGATCGACCGCACGCTGGAAATCCTGCGCAAGCAGCGCGTGCATTTCCACGCACGCGGCGAAGGCGGCGAGCATGGCGACGGCGGTGCGGATACGGCAGCCAAGGACGGCGACCGCGTGACCATGGACTTCGTCGGCAAGCTCGACGGCGTGCTGTTCGAAGGCGGCAGCGCTGAAGACTTCACGTTCGTGCTGGGCGAAGGCCGCATGTTGCCGGAATTCGAAACCGCGGCGCTCGGCCTGAAGGTCGGCGAATCGAAGGAATTTGATCTCAAGTTCCCGGACGACTATCACGGCAAGGACGTGGCCGGCAAGACGGCTCAGTTCACCATCACCATGAAGAAGATCGAATGGCCGCATCTGCCGGAAATCGACGCTGACTTTGCCAAGTCGCTCGGCGTGGAAGACGGCGACATCACCAAGATGCGCGGCGAGATCAAGGACAACCTGGAGCGCGAAGCCAAGCGCCGCACGCAGCAAATCGTGAAGAACCAGGTCATGGACGCGCTTCTGAAGATTTCCGAACTCGATGTGCCGAAGGCGCTGGTCGAGCAGGATCAGGAGCGTCTGGTTGAAATGGCTCGCCAGGATCTGCAACAGCGCGGCGTGCCGAACGCGGCCGACGCTCCGATCCCCGCAGAAATGTTCGCTGAACAAGCCGAACGCCGCGTCAAGCTGGGCCTGGTTCTGGCCGAACTAGTCAAGGCAAACGACCTGCAAGCGAAGCCGGAACAGATCCGCGCTGAAGTCGACGAATTCGCGAAAAGCTACGAGGACCCGAAGGAAGTCGTCCGCTGGTATTATTCGAACCAGCAGCGCCTCGCCGAAATGGAAGCGTACGTCGTGGAAAGCAACGTCGTCGAATTCGTGCTCGGCAAGGCACGAGTGAGCGACAAGGAAGTAAGCTTCGAAGAATTGGCCAGCGCGACGGCGCAAGCGTAAGCAGCGTCGGGAAGGCGTGCAGGGCCGTCGGGGTGACGGGCCGGCACGCCTTTTTTGCGTTTATGCAGGATTGACGTTTTCGGCGCCGGTTTGCAAGTCATTGCAAGTCACTGCGTTTGGCCCTATCTAAGGATGTTGCTTGTCGTTCAGTATCCCTATTCCGAACAAGGAAATTGCATGACCTATCGCGCTCAATTACTGGACTCGCTCGCGTCGAACGCGCCGCATGATTTCGAAACCAAGGCGCTGGGTCTGGTGCCGATGGTTGTTGAAACAAGCGGTCGTGGCGAACGTGCCTATGACATCTATTCGCGTCTGCTGAAAGAACGTGTCGTGTTTCTGGTCGGCGAAGTGAACGACCAGACGGCAAACCTGGTGGTCGCACAGTTGCTGTTCCTCGAAAGCGAAAATCCGGACAAGGACATCAGCCTGTATATCAACAGCCCGGGCGGTTCAGTATCGGCCGGCATGGCGATCTACGACACCATGCAATTCGTGAAGCCGGACGTCGCCACGCTGTGCATGGGGCTCGCCGCCAGCATGGGTGCTTTCTTGCTGGCGGCTGGCGCCAAGGGCAAGCGCGTTGCGCTCCCGAACGCTCGCGTGATGATTCATCAGCCGCTGGGTGGCGCACGTGGTCAGGCATCGGATATCGAAATTCAGGCTCGCGAAATCCTGTACCTGAAGGAACGTCTGAATCAGTTGTTGTCGCACCATACTGGTCAGCCGGTCGAGCGTCTTGCACGCGATACCGACCGCGACAACTTCATGTCGGGCGACGACGCGCAGGCTTATGGCCTCGTCGATCAGGTCCTTCACAAGCGTCCTTGAGCTTTACCGCGCCGGGCTCGGGGAATAACCGGTCCGGACGTATCGTTTTGATAAGGTAGGCGTCGCGGATCGGGACTGAAGCGGTCTGGTTCGCGGCGGGGACGCAGCAAGGTAGCCCGGCGCACTATGCTGGAGCCGACGCGCGAAATGGCGTTAAAGCACACGCCACACACGCTTTCACCCACTGCACGTGCCGTTTCTGCGTAGGTGAATTGAGCGGCGTATTATGTAATCGAGTGTCCGGAGGCTCACACATCCATGGCGGACAAAAAAGGTTCAAACAGCGAAAAGCTGTTGTATTGCTCGTTCTGCGGCAAGAGCCAGCACGAGGTCAAGAAGTTGATTGCCGGTCCTTCTGTGTTCATCTGCGATGAATGCATCGACCTGTGCAACGAAATCATTCGCGACGAAGCGGCGGGCGCGGCGGAAGAGGCTGGTCTGACGAAGTCGGATCTGCCGAGTCCGCAGGAGATCAGCGAGATCCTGAATCAGTATGTGATTGGTCAGGACCGCGCCAAGCGCATTCTTGCCGTGGCGGTTTATAACCACTACAAGCGTCTCAAGCATCTCGAGAAGAAAGACGATATCGAGCTATCGAAGAGCAACATCTTGCTTATCGGACCCACGGGTTCGGGCAAGACCTTGCTCGCGCAGACGCTCGCACGCATGCTGAACGTTCCCTTCGTTATTGCAGATGCAACCACGCTCACTGAAGCGGGTTACGTTGGCGAAGACGTCGAGAATATTATTCAGAAACTGCTGCAAAACTGTAACTACGAAGTCGACAAGGCGCAGCGCGGCATTGTTTATATCGACGAAATCGACAAGATCAGCCGCAAGTCGGATAACCCTTCCATCACGCGCGACGTGTCGGGCGAGGGCGTTCAGCAAGCGCTGCTGAAGCTGGTTGAAGGTACGATGGCTTCAGTGCCGCCACAAGGCGGGCGCAAGCACCCGAACCAGGATTTCATCCAGGTCGACACCACCAACATCCTGTTCATTTGCGGCGGCGCGTTTGATGGCCTGGAAAAGGTCATCATCGACCGGACGGAAAAGACAGGAATCGGCTTTGGTGCTAGCGTCAAGAGCAAGATTGATCGCGACGCAGGCGAAGTGCTTCGCGAAGTTGAGCCGGAAGATCTGATCAAGTTTGGTTTGATTCCTGAACTGATCGGCCGTCTGCCAGTTGTCGCTACACTCGGCAAGCTAGACGAAGACGCACTGATCAAGATTCTGACTGAGCCGAAGAACGCGCTGGTGAAGCAGTATCACAAGCTGTTCAACATGGAACGGGTGGATCTGGAGATCCGTCCTGCCGCGTTGCAGGCAATTGCCCTCAAAGCGATTCGCCGCAAGACGGGCGCGCGTGGTTTGCGCTCCATTCTGGAACAGGCGTTGCTGGACGTGATGTACGAGTTGCCGACCATGAAGGGCGTCAGCAAGGTCATTGTGGACGACAACACAATCGACGGCGACGGCAAGCCGCTGTTGATTTACGAAGATACACCGAAGGTAGCAGGTTCTAACTGAGGTTGGGCTGTGTGTCGGCGAAAAGCCGTTCATGGCAACGTGAACGGCTTTTTGTTTATTTTTCGGATATCTTGTGGACGTTACTGACACGTTACTGAGGCGAATTTTTTCGATTCACTGATCTTTTCCCACACGCTTAAGGCTTGCAATCCATTTTGACGGCCTTATTTACGACTGAACTGATTCCACTACTGGGGAAATGAAAATGTCAGGAACCCAACTCCTCCCGCAGGAACGCATTACTCTCCCGCTGCTCCCGCTGCGTGACGTAGTCGTTTTCCCGCACATGGTGATTCCGCTCTTTGTTGGACGACCCAAATCGATCAAGGCCCTCGAAGCTGCGATGGAAGGTGGCAAGCACATCATGCTTGTTGCACAGAAAACCGCCGCGAAAGACGAGCCGACCGAAAAAGACATGTACGAAGTGGGATGTATCGCAAACATCCTGCAAATGCTCAAGCTTCCCGACGGTACCGTTAAGGTGCTCGTGGAAGGCTTGCAGCGTGCCAAGACGCTCACGATCGAAGAACAGGAAACGCAATTTTCCTGCGACGTGATGCCGCTCGAACCCGACCATGCCGACAGCGCCGAAACTGAAGCGCTGCGCCGCGCAATCGTGTCGCAGTTCGATCAATACGTGAAGCTCAACAAGAAGATCCCTCCTGAGATCCTGACGTCGCTGTCGGGCATCGACGAAGCAGGTCGTCTGGCCGATACCATCGCGGCGCATCTGCCGTTGAAGCTCGACCAGAAACAGCACATTCTGGAAATGCTTCCGGTTGTCGAGCGCCTCGAACATCTGCTTGCGCAGCTCGAAGCCGAGATCGACATTCTTCAGGTCGAAAAGCGTATCCGTGGACGCGTGAAGCGTCAGATGGAGAAGAGCCAGCGCGAGTATTATCTGAACGAACAGGTCAAGGCGATCCAGAAGGAATTGGGCGAAGGCGAGGAAGGTGCCGATCTCGAGGAACTCGAGAAGCGCATCACCAACGCGCGCATGCCGAAGGAAGCCAAGAAGAAGGCTGACGCCGAGTTGAAGAAGCTCAAGCTGATGTCGCCGATGTCGGCTGAAGCGACCGTCGTGCGTAACTACATCGACACGTTGATTGGTTTGCCGTGGCGCAAGAAGAGCAAGGTCAACAACGACCTCTCGAATGCGGAACGCGTGCTCGACGAAGATCACTTTGGCCTCGAGAAGGTCAAGGAACGGATCCTCGAGTATCTTGCGGTTCAACAACGGGTAGAGAAGGTCAAGGCGCCTATCCTGTGTCTCGTCGGGCCTCCGGGCGTCGGCAAGACCTCGCTGGGCCAGTCGATCGCGCGTGCAACGAACCGCAAGTTCGTGCGCATGGCGCTTGGCGGCGTGCATGACGAGTCCGAGATTCGCGGTCACCGTCGCACGTACATTGGGTCCATGCCAGGCAAGATCCTGCAAAGCCTCGCGAAAGTCGGCGTGCGCAATCCGCTTTTCCTGCTCGACGAAGTCGACAAGATGGGCATGGATTTCCGCGGCGACCCGGCCTCCGCTCTGCTTGAAGTGCTCGATCCGGAACAGAACCATACGTTCGCCGATCACTACATTGAAGTGGACTTCGACTTGTCGGACGTGATGTTCGTAGCGACGTCGAACTCGCTGAATATTCCGCCGCCGTTGCTCGACCGGATGGAAGTGATTCGCCTGTCGGGTTACACCGAGGACGAGAAGGTCAACATTGCGCAGAAGTATCTGTTGCCTAAACAGACGCGCAATAACGGCCTCAAGGCCGGTGAAATGGATCTCACGGAAGAAGCGATCCGCGACATCATCCGTTACTACACGCGTGAAGCCGGCGTTCGTTCGCTCGAACGCGAAATGTCGAAGATCTGCCGCAAGGTCGTGAAGATGCTTCTGCTGAAGAAGGCGGAAGGCGCGGTCAAGGTCGACGGCAGCAATCTCGACACGTTCCTCGGCGTGCGCAAGACCGACTTCGGTCTGGCCGCGAAGGAGAACCAGGTCGGTCAGGTAACGGGTCTCGCGTGGACGGAAGTGGGCGGCGATTTGCTGACCATCGAAGCCGCGGTGATGCCGGGTAAGGGCAACATCATCCGTACGGGCTCGCTCGGCGACGTGATGAAGGAATCGGTCGAGGCTGCACGCTCGGTGGTGCGTTCACGCTCGCGTCGTCTGGGGGTATCGGATGAGGCGTTCGAGAAGAAGGACATCCACATCCACGTGCCCGAAGGTGCGACGCCGAAGGACGGTCCGTCTGCAGGTATCGCGATGACGACGGCGCTCGTGTCCGTGCTGACCGGTATCCCGGTTCGCGCCGATGTTGCGATGACCGGCGAGATCACGTTGCGTGGCGAAGTGTTGCCTATCGGCGGATTGAAGGAGAAGTTGCTGGCGGCGCATCGCGGCGGCATCAAGCTCGTGCTGATCCCTGAAGAAAACACGAAGGATCTCGCTGAGATTCCGGACAACGTGAAGAACGCGATCGAGATCGTTCCGGTTCGCTGGATCGACAAGGTACTCGAGCTTGCGCTCGAACGTGTTCCTGCCGCATTGCCCGAAGAAGAAGCGAAACCCGCAACACCTGCGGTTGCCGAGAAGAAGGAAGGCCCTGCAACGGGCGAATTCGTAAAGCATTAATGGTGGTTGCTGGTTGAGAAAGTAAAAACCCGCGGGTGCTCCCCGCGGGTTTTTTATTGCGCGCTCGATACGCGAATAATGCGACGCGGATCAGGCTCAATCCCGGTTGACACGCGTGTTTCGGCTACTTCTAATGACCGCCGCATATAGGGCTCAAGCCCTGTGCCGAAAGCAATTGGCTTCTTGAAGCATCGCCCAACCACATACCATCATCGGGGGAGCACAATGAACAAGACAGAACTGATCGACCATATTGCGCAGCAGGCGGATATTTCGAAAGCAGCGGCCGGACGAGCGCTCGAAGCTGTGATCGGCGGCGTGAAGACGACGCTGAAAAAGGGCGGATCGGTAACGCTCGTGGGCTTCGGAACTTTCGCCGTTGGTAAGCGCACCGCGCGCACGGGCCGCAACCCCCGCACGGGCGACGCGATCAAGATCAAGGCCGCGAAGGTCCCCAAATTTCGTGCTGGCAAAGCGCTAAAAGATGCGCTAAACTAGCGGACTCGCTGGGTACGGAACGGTTTTAAAACAGTTTCGAGTCCGGCAGAAACGCACAAAGTTTGCAAAGCGGGGTGCTTAGCTCAGTTGGTAGAGCGGCGCCCTTACAAGGCGTAGGTCGGGAGTTCGAGCCTCTCAGCACCCACCACCGTTTTGCAGGCACAACGTGCATTAAAAAACCCACATGGCTTTTGGCTCTGTGGGTTTTTTGTTTTCCGAAAATCGAGAGCGATGCACGGCATCGCTTCAGTACCGCTCAGTTCAGCCAGGCGGGCTTGATGATACGCGGTCTCCAGCCACCGCTATCGCGCTGACAAATTTCCCGATGATCTGCGCCACCTCGACCGGTGCTTCCAACGGCGACAGGTGGCCCGTTCCAGGCAAGATATGCATTGCCGCGTGCGGAATACGCGGCAGCAGTTCCGTCTGCAGCGTTGCGACAGAATCGACCTGATCGTACTCACCAGAAATGACGATCGTCGGCACGTTGATCGATGTGACCTCCGCGGTAATGTCTTCGCACATCGCCATGTTTGGCCAGGCCGCCTTGGCTTGCGGTGCAGACTTCAGGCTGTCCTCGATGACTTGCTCACGGAGAGCGGCGTCAAGCGGTCTTGCGGTCAGGACATGATCAATGACGAATTCGACTGATTCGCGCGATTGATATGCGCCGGCCAACGTAGCGCGTTGCTCATCCGGAAGGAGTGTTGGAGACGGAGGCGAAGGGGCCACGAGCACGAGGCCTTCGAGTCCGCTTGGCCGACGCGATGCAATGAGTTGAGCGACCTTGCCGCCCATCGAATGGCCGACCAGAACGTAGCGCTGCAGACCCAGCGCCTCGATGACGCCTTCGGCATCGGCGGCAAGATCGGCAATGCTATATCTATCGGCTGGTGCATCGGAAGCACCCCAGCCACGAAAATCCATGGCGACGATTCGATACCGGTCGGCCAACTCGCTCGCCACCCGGTCCCATGTCCGCGACGAGCCTCCGTAGTAATGCAGAAACACCAGCGCCAATTCGCCGCTGCCTTGCTGCGTGACGTGAATCCGCGTGCCGTTCGATCTGATTTTCATTTGCGTGCACCTTCTCCTTTAGCTGACATCCGAATGGTAGATTCAAGGCCACCATTTGATAATTGTCGGAATCGTGTACTCAGTCGATAATCCTGCTATCGAATCAGGGCGCGGGGTAAATGAGCATGGATCGAATGACTAGCCTCGGCGTGTTCGTAGCCGCAGTCGAGGAAGGTAGCTTTGCTGCTGCGGCACGCCGTTTTGGGCTATCGGCAGCAATGGCCGGCAAGCATGTAAGTGCAATCGAGGCGGACGTGAACGCGCGGCTGCTCCAGCGCACCACCCGGCGCTTGAGCCTGACCGATGCCGGCCAGACCTACTACGAGCGCTGTAAGCGGATTCTCGAAGCGTTCGACGAAGCGAATCGCGAGGCGGGAGATTCGCAAGGTACGGCGCGTGGGCTACTGCGCGTTGCGGCACCGGTCACATTTGGCGCCATGCACCTGGGCGGGATTGTTGCGCGTTATCTAGAGGACCATCCGCAAGTGAACGTGGAGGTGACACTCGGCGATCGCTACGTCGACCTGATCGAGGCAGGCGTGGACGTTGCAATCCGGATCGGACGGCTGCAGGACTCGGGACTCGTGACGCGCCGGCTTGCGCCATGCAGGATGGTCATGTGTGCGTCGCCCGCATATCTGGAGCGTCATGCAACGCCCCACATGCCCGAGGACCTGCGAAGCGCGCAGCGACTTGCATTCAGCGAGGCTGTCTCGGCTGATGACTGGACCTTGCTCGATGCGAACAACCACGCGCATGTCGTTAACGGACCATGCCGGGTGGCGGCCAACAATACACAAATGCTGCTCGCCGCCGCGCTCGCCGGAGCCGGCATTGCGTATGGCCCGACCTTCGTATTCGGCGAACACCTCAGGCGGGGCGAACTCGTGGCGCTGCTGCCGGCCTATCGCGCGGCTGATCTGGCGATTCAAGCGGTCTATCCGAGCGCGCGGCGCATACCGCTGAAGGTACGCCGGTTTGTCGATTATCTTGCCGTGACGTTTGGCGATGAACCTCCTTGGGACCGCAGGGAGGGGTTCTAGAAAAGTCGCTGTTGACCGGATGTTCCGGAATCAGGAATTGTATGCAGCGCGCCGGCCACTGGCGGTTCCATTAAAGAGGCCGGAATCGTGTACATGCTAGACGTCACGAGAAGCAGAGAAAAAACGCCGCCAAACGTTTGCGATATATGGAATCGCACGGAAGACAAAGAGCCCTAACGCGCTATCTATCGTCAAGGCTTGGCGTAGATGTCGTTGATGTTGGCGAACGACTGGGTTTCACGACGGAACGTGAGCCGCTCGGTCGCACGTCGGCGCGCAATGAATCTCTGGGTATCCGCACGCCGGCTCGCAGTAACGCTGACCCCCGCCGCAGGGGCTATGATTGCGGGTCCGTTGGCAGGCGTGCCGGTCTGCGCCACCGCGCGCAGCAGCATGTCGCGCGCCTCGGAATCCGAGACGTCGCTTGCCAATGCATCGCCCGCGGCTCGCAGCACGCATGGAGTGTCGCCGGCTTTCTCGCATGCGCGCGCAAGTCCAATCGCCGCGTCCCGGGCAAGTTCGCGCTGAATCAACTCGTTTGTGATTTGCCGGACATCGCCGCGTTTGCTTTCGCTTGCCGGCAACATCGCGAGGCGCGTGCGGGCGTCGCGCAGCTCGCCGCGTAACATCGCGAGCCGGGCGGCATCGATCGTGCCCGTCAGATCGAGCGATGCGGTTTTCGGGCCGAAAGGCACGTCGATCAGGGGATCGGGCGCGAGCCGCGGAATGCTGTTCTGCGCGACAGGCTCTGCTGCCAGTTCCGAGTCTCCACGTCCCGATACTGGGCCGAAGGCAATGTACAAGCCGCCCGCAAGCAACGCGACGAGGGCCGCGCCAATCCCTGCACGCCAAAGCGTGCGGCCGGATTCGCTGCTCGCCGCGCCGGCAGCGTCGGTCTCGTAGGGGGCGGGCTCTTCGACGCTTGGGTAAGCAGAGTCCATCGAAGCGCGCTTCTGCGCGAACCGGTCACGCAACGCGCCTTCACTTGACGCAGGTACGACGGCGGTTGCTGTGGCGGCCGTAATGGCGGAATGCGGCTCGAGTGCCGCGCTGCTTACGGACAGCGCGTTGCAGCGTACGCAAGCGGTATCGGGCGAGTGCAGCGCGTTGCCGCACGTCGGGCAGTAATCAGTCGGATCGATAATGGGCACAGTCGGGTCGCATCAGGAGGCAAAAGCAAATCGCTTAAGACAGATATTAACGGTTTGCGGCGGACGGCGAACGTTCGACTCAAGCATGATCAATGCCGACATGTACTCGGGCGCACACACCAGTACCGCTAAAGGGTTCCCAGCGAGAGACGCGCCAAACCGTAAGAGAACGCCTGTAGAAAATAACCACGCTTTTGAAATTATGTCGCGGCGATTGCACGACGACTTATCGAAGCGTCTCGATTTCCAGCTGTGGAACGTTCACTCGAGGCTCGTGCCGTGGCGTCTGGTCCGTGTGATGAACCGCCAGCGTTTGCCGATGCACGATCCTCTCAAACGCCGCAAGCACGCGCGCGCAAGTAAGTGTCTCGCGCCACCACCTATTTTTCAGGAACGCGCTCGGCACCCATTGCCACGGCAGTACTACTTCGACATTGCCCCAGGCAGGCCGCCATTTCTCTGATACATTCCTGCGCCGGAACACGCTCACCGAAGGAATGCCGAGATTCGACGCAAGATGCCCGATGCCCGAATCATTGCCGATAAACCAGCCGGACTCATACACGTACCCCGCCAGTTCGCTCAGGTCCTGAATCCTCGGCGCGACGATACCCTTTTGCCGCAAGCCTCGCCAACGCTCCCGCTCATGAGGCGCCAGAATGAAAACGACTTCCAGTCCCCGCGCTTTCAGTTGCATCGCGACCTTCATGAAACGGGCAGGTAGCCAGCGCTTGTCGCCTGTGCTCGCTTCCGGATGGATGATGACGCGGTTCGCGTGGCGTCTGTGCACGAGTCCCGCAAGCGCGGTCATGCCGTTATGCGACGTTGCTTCGCGCATGCCGAGCTCGTCGCGGCAGTAATGCATGAAGCGCTCTGCCATCGATCCTTGTCTGTTTCCGTATTCAACGTCATGCAGCGTAATGACACGATCGTGCAGGTCGGCGAGCCTTGGCAGCGGTTGCTGCGGCTGCATTTGAAATACGGCTTCGAATTGCGCGAAGGTTTCCCTGATCTTGCTGTAGTGCGGAAGGGGCAAGATCCGCGCGTGCGGAAACCACGCGCGAAGTGCATGAGCCGGAGCACCGAACACGGTTACATCGATGCCGTGCCTGATCAGATTCTGCACGATCACCATGCAGACGAGCGAATCGCCGATCGCATTCGACATCGAGAATGCCACGCGCCGAAAAGGCAGGAGGCCACGTGAAGGCGTTAAAGCCATCGGGTTTTGCTGGTAGGAATGTTCACGCTGCCTGAATGCCTGAATTCGTCGTTGGGCTGAGAGGGCGCTTCGATTGCGTGTATCGAAACGTTTTTGATCGCAGCGGGACCAACATGATAAGCGCCATTGAGAAAACGCTCACGGGTCACCGCCGACGAACGCCGTGAGGAAGCGAACCAAAAATTATTGTTCAATGAAAATGGCGACTTTTTCCAAGCCCCTAACGTTTGATTTCTTTCATTGCCACTACATGACCATCTATCAGCGACTCAAGGATTTGAATCTGGAATTGCCCGCCGCGCCCAAGCCCGCCGCGTCATACGTGACTGTTGTCGAGGCGTCGAACCTGATCTTCGTTTCGGGGCAAGGGCCGCTTGTCGGGCCGCAGCCGGTTTATACGGGACGTATCGGTGAAACGCTCACGCAGGAGGACGGCTACAAGGCGGCGCGTTTATCAGCGATGAACGCGCTTGCCGCGCTCCATGCCGAGATTGGATTGGACCGTGTGCTGCGGATCGTGAAGCTTACGGGATGGGTCAGCAGCGCCCCCGATTTTTATTTTCAGCATCGCGTGGTCGATGGCGCGTCCGACCTGTTGATCGAACTCTTCGGTGAGAATGGCTTGCATACTCGCTGCGCATTGGGAGTGCATGTTCTGCCGTTCAACATACCGGTCGAAATCGAACTGGTGGCGGCGCTGAAACCAGGGTCGGTTCGAGATGAAGCCTAAAACCATTTGCGGGCTTTCGCGCTGTAAGGTGTGCATCGGTGAACACCCTTAGGACCACGGCCATCCGTGCAAACAACCGCGCTTAACGGTTAGCATGTAGCGCCTCGCCGATAAAAAATACCTGGCATACAGGAGGAGACAAAAGCATGCGCAAGATGCGTTGGATGGTCGTATTTCTTTGCTTCCTTGCTATCGCGATCAACTACATCGATCGTGCAAATCTCGCGGTCGCAGCGCCGCAGATAGAGAAGGCGCTCAATATAGGTCCCGCGCAAATGGGCCTCGTCTTGAGCGGCTTTTTCTGGACCTATGCGTTCATGCAGATGCCGTTCGGCTGGTTCGTCGACAAGATCGGCGGGCGCATTGCATTGCCACTCGCTGTTGGATGGTGGTCCGTGTTCACCGCGCTGACCGCGGCGGCCACGAGCGTGGCCGGCATGTTCGGCTGCCGGCTGATGCTGGGCGTGGGCGAAGCGGGCGCTTACCCCGCATGCGTGAAACTCGTCGCGCAATGGTTCAAGCCGGCGCAGCGCGCGTTCGCAACCAGCATCTTCGATAGTGGTTCGCGGGTCGGCTCGGCGCTTTCCATTCCGGTGGTGGCGCTGATCATCAGCAGCTTCGGCTGGGAAGCATCGTTCATCGCGACAGGCGCGCTCGGCCTTGTATGGGTGCTGGGCTGGTTCGTCATCTATCGCAATCCGTCGCGCGGTGACCTGACGGGTCCCGAAGATGCGGCGCCCGTAATTCGCGAAAAAATACCCGGCCAAAAAATCACGTGGCTTTCGCTCTTCAGGCACCGCACGCTGTGGGGCATGATGCTCGGCTTCTTTTGCCTGAACTTCGTGATCTACTTTTTTATCACGTGGTTTCCGAGTTATCTCGTGCAGACCCGTGGTTTCTCGTTGAAGTCGCTCGGCACGCTCGGCATGATTCCCGCATTGATCTCCATCCCAGGCGGCTGGCTGGGCGGCATTGTTTCCGATGCGCTATACAAGCGCGGCTGGAGCCTCACCAAGGCACGCAAGACCTGCATGGTGGGCGGCATGCTGTTGTCGTCGGTGATCACGGTGTCGGCATTCACGACGAGCACGGCCTTGATGCTTGCGTGTTTCGGCATTGCATATGGGAGCCTGGCGTTCGCGGCGGCCAGCATCTGGTCGCTTCCCGGCGATGTTGCGCCAACGCCGGATCACGTTGCATCGATTGGCGGCATCCAGAACTTTGCTTCGAATCTCGCGGGCATCGTCATCACGACGTTCACCGGTTTCATGGTGCAACTCACGAAGGGCTCGTTCACCGTGCCGCTGGTTGTCGCGGGCGGTTTCTGCGTGCTCGGCGCATTCAGTTACCTGGTGATCGTGGGGAAGGTCGAGCCGCTGCATTTACCCGATGACCCATCGCACGATTTGGCAGCATCGCAAGGTATTGGCGGCCACTGAAAACGCATCTTTTCATCCCGATATAAAAATCTTCGCACCGCCGGAAATTTCGTTATATACTTCGTCCCCGATTGATTGAAACGGTTGCGGAGCAAGGCTGACAAGGGGGTTGTCCAACTTTTCGGCAGATCGCTTTCCGGTTCGGATCATTGAGGTAAGCAGCACAAAATGGAGTGGTAGTTCAGTTGGTTAGAATACCGGCCTGTCACGCCGGGGGTCGCGGGTTCGAGTCCCGTCCGCTCCGCCAACATCTTGTTTCAAGCAGCATCAAAGCAATTTCTCAAAGCCCGCCCATAGCGGGCTTTTTGCTTTGTGCGCGTCCATTGAATAGCCTCGATCGTGGACGGCGGCGATTCGTCATCCAGTATCATTAACGAACCCGGTTAATGACTTCAGCACGATGCCCGACGACCACAAACCCCCGGCTTCAGCGCCGCCTCGCATGGCCGATGTAGCGCGTATTGCCGGGGTCTCCAAGATGACCGTATCGCGAGTCCTCGCCGGCAGGCCGGTGGGCGCCGCCACGCGCGAACGCGTGCTGAGCGTGGTCAACGAACTGGGTTACGTGGCGGACGCGGCGGCGGGGGCTTTGTCGTCGGGGAAATCATCATTTGTCGCGGTACTGGTGCCGTCGCTGTCGAGTTCGAATTTCTCCGATACCGTGCGCGGCATCAACGACGTGATCGAACCGGCCGGCATGCAGTTGCTGCTCGCCAACACGGACTACGAATTGCCGCGTGAGGAGGAACTCGTGCGCGCGATGCTGCGTTATCAGCCGCGCTGCATCGTGCTGACGGGCAGTCATCACACCGTGGAAACGCATTCGTTGCTCGCCCGCGCACGCATTCCGATTATCGAAACATGGGATATGCCGGTCAATCCTATCGACCGCGTCGTGGGGTTTTCTAACGTCGATGCGTCGCGCGCGATGGTGCGTCATCTCTACGAGCGCGGGTATAAGCGCATCGCGTTTGTGAGCAGCGCGTCGAAGCTGGATAGCCGTGGTATCGATCGTCGTCGCGGGTATTTGAAGGAGGTGAAGGCTTCCGGCTGCGAACCGCGCGATATCACCAAAAGCGCGTGGACCACGACCATGGCGCACGGCGTTGCAATGGCGCACGGCGCGGCCGCGTTGCAACAGTTACTCGAACGCTGGCCCGATACCGATGCCGTCATGTGCGCCAGCGACATCCACGCGTTCGGCGCGGTGATGGCGTGTCATCGGCTGGGCTTATCGGTTCCGCGGGATATCGCCATTGCGGGGTTCGGCGACTTCGAAGTCTCGCGGCATTGCTATCCCACCATCACGACCGTTTCAGTCGATGCATACGGTATTGGCCGGGCGACCGGCGAGTCCTTGCTCGCAGCCCTGGACGAAGCAGAAGGCGATGAAAAGCGGGACAAGACGCGCGGCGTAAAGACGACGCGTGCGACGAAGCGCAAACCGTCGCCGCCCGTGGTCGAGATTCACTACGAAGTCGTGCCGCGCGAGAGCACGTAGCGCGCTCGCGCGGTTGCTGTTCGGCTAGTGGTTGTGCCGCGATTCGCCGCGCGTTTCGACAATGTTGAGATACAACGTCGCCGGTTCCAGGCACGCGCCGCTGCCTTGCTGTCCCACCATGCTCCGGTAGATCTCTTCCCACGGCGTCATGTTCTTGAGCACCGGCGGTTTCCACGCCGCACGCCGTTGCGCGAGTTCCGCTTCAGGAATCATCAGATCGACCTTGCGCGTCTTCAGATCGATGCGAATCTTGTCGCCCGAAACGAGCAAAGCAAGCCCGCCGCCAACAGCCGCTTCCGGCGACACATTAAGAATCGAAGGGCTCGCCGACGTCCCGCTTTGCCGGCCATCGCCGAGCGTAGGCAACGTATCGATACCGCGCTTGAGCAACGCCGCCGGCGGCTGCATGTTCACCACTTCTGCGCCGCCCGGGAACCCGACCGGACCACAATTGCGGATGACGAGGATCGAGCGTTCATCGACACCCGTTGCCGGGTCTTCAATGCGCGCGTGATAGTCCTCCGGGCCTTCGAACACGACGACCTTGCCCTCGAACACGTCGGGATGGTCGGGGTCCGCGAGAAAGCGTTTGCGGAAGGCTTCGTCGATCACGCTGACTTTCATCACGGCGCTGTCGAACAAGTTGCCCGAGAGCACCACGTAACCGGCCGATTCCCTCAGCGGGTTTTCATACGCGCGGATGACTTCGCGATCCGGCGCGGGAACCGTGGCCAGATCTTCGGCCAGCGTCTTGCCGGTGACGGTGCGCACGGTTGCGTCCAGGCGGCCGGCGTTGAAGAGTTCCTTCATCACAGCCGGCACGCCGCCTGCGCGATGAAACGCTTCGCCGAGAAACCGTCCCGCCGGCTGGCAATCGACCAGCAGCGGCACCTCGGGCCCGAGCCGTTGCCAGTCTTCCAGCGTATGGTCGATACCCATATGCCGCGCAATCGCGATCATGTGGATCGGACAATTCGATGAAGCGCCAAGCGCCGCCGCCGCGACGACCGCGTTCTCGAAAGCGCCCTTGGTCATGATGTCCGATGGCCGAAGATTCTCGCCGACCATCTCCACAATGCGCTTGCCGGTTGCGTAAGCCATCCATCCACGTTCGCGATGCGGCCCGGGAATCGCCGCGCATCCAGGCAACGACATGCCGAGCGCTTCGGCGAGCGAGTTCATCGAAAGCGCGGTGCCCATGGTGTTGCAATGTCCGACCGACGGCGCCGACGACGCCACCATATCCATGAATCCCGGATAGTCGATCTCGCCCGCCGACAGCCGTTTGCGCGCGTCCCAGATTACCGTGCCGGACCCGGCGAGCTTGCCGTGATACCAGCCGTCGAGCATCGGGCCGCCGGACAGGACGATCGCCGGAATGTTGACCGTCGCTGCCGCCATCAAACATGCGGGCGTGGTTTTATCGCAGCCGGTGGTCAGCACGACGCCATCGATGGGGTAGCCGTGCAGAATCTCCACGAGCCCGAGATAAGCCAGGTTGCGATCGAGCGCGGCGGTCGGCCGTTTGCCGGTTTCCTGGATCGGATGCACGGGGAATTCGAGCGGAATGCCGCCGGCGTCTCGGATGCCGTCGCGTACACGTGTGGCGAGATCGAGATGATGGCGATTGCACGGCGCCAGATCGGAGCCCGTCTGCGCAATGCCGATGATCGGCTTGCCCGACTGCAACTCTTCGCGCGTGATGCCGTAGTTCATGTAGCGCTCGAGATAAAGCGCGGTCATGCCGGGGTCAGAGGGGTCGTCGAACCAGCGGCGGCTGCGAAGACGGTTTTGTGGGGTGTTTGATTGATTCGACATGCTTGTCTGTCCGTTTTAATTGTATGGGGAGTCAGTGATTCGATCGATGCTCAACGCGTGCGAAACTCAGTCACGAGCGGCGCGCCATCGAAAAACGCTTTTAAATTTTCACGCACCAGTTGCGCCATCGCGCCGCGCGTCTCGACGGTCGCGCTGGAGCGGTGTGGCTGCAGCACGACGTTGTCCAGCGTGAAAAATCGCGGATCGATTGACGGCTCGTTCCAGAATACATCCAGCGCGGCGCCGCGAATACGGCATTCGCTTAAGTATTCGAGCAATACGGGTTCATCGACAATACTTCCTCGCGCGATGTTCACCAGGATGCCATTGGGGCCGAGCGCGTCGAACACGTCGCGGCTTACCAATCCCTGACTTTCCCGGTCCGCTGCGGCGCAGATCACGAGAAAGTCCGACTCGCGCGCAAGGGCCACGGCGCTGTCGCAATACGTGTAGTCGACGTCATCGAACCGAACGCGATCGTGATAGGCAACTGTCATGTCGAACGCGGCGGCGCGCCTGGTAAGCGCCCGTCCCACACGGCCGAGCCCGAGGACACCAAGCCGCTTGCCGAACATGCGCGTGGCGAGCGGTATCGCGGCTTTGCCCCATTGAGCGTCGCGCACGATGCGATCGTTTGCGGGGATCTGGCGCGCAATCGAAAGCAGCAGGCCGATGCCCATGTCGGCGACATCGCCGGTCAGCACATCGGGCGTATTCGTCACGCGAATGCCTCGCTTGGCTGCATGCGCGAGATCGATTGCATCGACGCCAACGCCATACGACACGATGATTTCGAGCGCTGGCAACGCGTCGATCAACTCGGCGCTCGCACCGGCTTCACCGTTGGTCGCGAGCGCGCGAATTCTCGAGCCGACTTCTGCGAGCAGTGCGCCGCGATTCGTGCAATCCGACAAGACATGCAGCGTGTAATGACGCTCCAGTTCGGCCATGTCGCGCTCCGGATACCGGACGACTACCAGTAAATCCGTCTTGTGCATGCCATCTCCCCATGTTAGATTTGATTAATGGTTACCGGTAACCATACCGCACGATGAAACGCGTGTCCAGCAGTTGATCATTTCAAGGTAGCGAGACGATGGCGAATTCAAAGGACCGAGCAGAGGGGATTGCCTTCCTCGGGATCGGCTTGATGGGGGAGCGGCAAGCCCGCGTGCTGCTCAAGGCAGGTTACCGGCTGACGGCGTGGAACCGTACCCGCGACAAAGCGGAGCGTTTGCAAGCGGACGGGGCGCGCATTGCGGACTCGCCGGTCGATGCCGTTCGCAATGCCGACATCGTGATTACGATGCTTGCAAACGGCGAGACGGTGCACGACGTCCTGTTCGCTCAAGGCGTGGCGCAGGCGCTGAGCGCTTGCGCGGTCGTCATCGACATGAGTTCGATCCGCCCCGACCAGGCGATCACTCACGCGCGCCTGCTTGCACAACGAGATGTTCAACATATCGATGCCCCCGTTTCAGGCGGCACGAGCGGCGCGGAAAACGCGACGCTCGCGATCATGTGCGGCGGCGATGCACAGGTTTTCGAGCGGGTATCGAATGTGTTGCGCTGCATGGGGCGGCCCGTGCTGATGGGCGCGCACGGTACGGGCCAACTCGCCAAGCTCGCGAATCAGATGATCGTGGGAACGACTATTGGCGTGGTGGCGGAGGCGTTGTCATTGGTCGCGAAGGGCGGCGCGAACCCTGCAATGCTGATCGAAGCGCTCGCAGGCGGTTATGCCGACAGCACCATCCTGCGCATTCACGGCCGCCGCATGGTCGATGAGAATTTCGAGGTCAGCGGCCGGTCGAGCTCGCAACTCAAGGATCTTCACAACGCGTTGCGCGCGGCGCAGGACGCTGGGGCATCAATGCCGTACACGCAACTCAGCGCACAGCTTTTCACGTCTCTCATAGAACAGCACGGCGATATCGATCACAGTGGAATTGTGAAGATCATCGGCGCGCACGCAGCTTAAAACCGCGGCATAAAACCGCTTCATCCCAAACGTCCGCGCGTTCCGACACGGACGAAATACAAATATATAAATAGCCGGGATTCAACCAACCGGCAAACCGATTTGCAAAGGAGACGCAAATGGATTTGCAGCACCCCACGATACCTTCATCGCCGCTCGCCGATACCGCCATCAAGGCGCCGGTTTCTCCACAGCAATTGCGCCGCGCGATCCTGACAGGCGCGGTTGGAAGCGCCCTCGAATACTATGATTTTGCAATCTTCGGACTTGCATCGGCGCTGGTTTTCAGTCACATCTTCTTTCCGGCGCTGGGGGCAAAAGCAGGGCTTCTGGCGAGCTTTGGCACATACGGCGCCGGCTTTCTCGCGCGGCCTTTCGGTGGCCTGTTCTTTGGTTCCATCGGCGACAGGAAGGGGCGCAAGTTCGTTCTGCTCGTGACCATCGCGATCATGGGGGCATCGACCATGTTGATCGGCTTGCTGCCAAGCGGCACGATCGGCGCGATATCGCTGGTTGTTCTCCGGCTCGTGCAAGGGTTCGGCGCCGGCGCGGAACAGGCGGGGGCATCCACTCTCATGGCCGAAGTCGCGCCCGTCAAACAGCGCGGCTTCTTTGCGGCGCTGCCCTTCGTCGGCATCTTCGCGGGGCTGGGTCTCGCGACGGGCACGTTCAGCATCATGCAGCACGTGCTGGGCGAAGAGGCCATCCTGGCCTGGGCGTGGCGCATTCCGTTTGTATCGAGCGTAGTGCTGATCGGCGTCGCGGTCTGGATCCGGTTGCGCTTGCGTGAAAGTCCAACGTTCCTGAGCCTCGAAGGCGCGCACGCCGTCATCAAGTCGCCGATGAAAACCGTCATCACGCACGCGCGCCGTCCCGTGCTTGCCGCCACACTGATGCGCTTCGCCGAGCAGGGCGGATCGACCATCTACACGACGGTGGTCATCGCGTTCCTGGGCGGAACGGTTGCGGCGAAGATGGGCCTGAAACCGTCCGAACTGAGTTCGATCGGCACGACGGGCGCGCTGATCGCGAGCATGGCCAGCGTCATCACCACACCGATGTTCGGCGCGTTGTCGGATCGCATCGGGCGCATTGCGGTGTATCGGGGCGGCGCGATCTTCATGCTGCTGTGGTCGGTGCCGTCGTGGTACATGGTGAGCACGGGCAAGCCGCTATGGGTCGACATCGCGATGTTCGGCGGCCTCGCGCTTGGCGCAAACAGCATGCTCGGCGCGCAATGCGCCCACTTCTCCGAACTCTTCGGCAACCGCTACCGGTATTCGGGCGTGGCGCTCGCGCGCGAACTGGGCGCGGTGCTGTCGGGCGGAATCGCGCCCTTGCTCGGCATCTACCTGATCGGGCTCTCCGATGGCGCGTTCTGGGTCATGGGCATCTACATGGCGGTTTTGTCGGCGATCACGCTGGTCGGCGTGTCCTTATCGACGGAAACGCGCAGGCGCGACCTGACCTTGCTGGACGACGCCGTGCACTGATTTCATTGCGCAAAACGGGCGCAAACCATTGTTGCGAATCCCGTTTTGGCGGGGCGTTTATCGCGGGCAAACAGGGGGCCAGAAGGGCGCGGATGTTATACTTCGCGCGCTTTACAGAGTGCCCGTTCGTTGACCGAGCGTACTTTCGAGGTGCAACGCGGTTCATCGAATCGTGCAACGCCTTGACTGATAAGGCTCACCGGCAGGAGGTCGTACCTCGTCCACACCGGCCGAATTCACGAGAAAGGCGAACTCCGGTTCGCCTTTTTTATTGCCCGCTGCTGTAACATCGGGCGTTTCGTATTAGGCAGAATCGTCACGCATGCTCGACTTTTTCCGTAACCACCAACGCCTGATGATGGCCCTTTTGATCCTGATCGTCGTGCCGGGATTGGGTATCGTGGGTGTCCAGGGTTTCAGCAGTTTCTTCGACGAAAACGCAAACGTCGCCAGCGTCAACGGCCACAAGATCACGCGTGTCGAATACGACGGCGCAATGCGCCAGCAAGTCGATCGCGCGCGTCAGATGCTCGGCGCGCAGTTCGACCCGAAGATGTTCGAATCGCCGCAAATGCGCGCGTCGCTGATCGACAGCCTCGTTCAACAGCGCGTTCTCGCCGACGAAACCCAGCGCCTGCATTTGACCGCATCGGATCAGGCAGTGCGCCGCGCGCTGCTCGCCGACCCGACGATCGCATCGTTGAGAAAGCCCGATGGTTCCATCGACCTGGATCAGTATAAGCAACTGCTCGCCATGCAGGGCATCACGCCCGAGCAATACGACGAGCGCGTACGTTACGGTCTTGCAACCGATCAGCTTCCCTCGAGCATCCAGTCGACCGCGTTCACGTCGAAGACGCTCGCGCAGAGTTTGACCGAGATCGCCGAACAGCGCCGCGACGTGCAGGGCCTCGCGTTCCGCACGGCCGATTACACCGCGAAGATCCAGCCGACCGACGCCCAACTTAAGGCGTATTACGACGCGCATAGCGCAGAATTGAAGACGCCGGAATCGGCAAGCATCCAGTATTTGGTGATGTCCCCGGCGACTTTGGCAACGGCTATCAAGCCCACGGACGCCGATCTCAAGAAGTACTACGACGACAATATCGCGCGCTTCAAGACGCAGGCCGAAGTGCGCGCGAGCCACATCCTGATCACGGCACCGAAGGACGCAAGCGCGGCGGACAAAGCCAAGGCGAAGGCGCAAGCCGACGCGTTGCTAGCGCAAGTGAAGGCGCATCCGGACCAGTTCGCGCAGATTGCGCAGAAGGAATCGCAAGATCCGGGTTCGGCATCGAAGGGCGGCGATCTGGGTTACTTCTCGCACGGCATGATCGCGGGTGGCAAGGCATTCGACGACGCTGCGTTCGGCCTGAAGAAGGGCGAGATCAGCGGCGTGGTGCAGACGGATTTCGGTTATCACATCATCCAGGCAACGGACGTGAAGCCTTCCGCCACTCAGTCGTTCGACGAAGTGAAGGATCAGATCACGCGTGACGTCACTGCTACGCAAGCGGCGAAAAACCTGGCGGAGCAAGCCGAAGGTTTCACGTCGATCGTCTACGAAAAATCGAAGACGCTGCAACCCGCCGCCGATAAATACAAGTTGCAGATCCAGACCGCGACGGTAGGACCGAAGCCCGATCCGAAGTTGCCTGCTGACAGCCCGCTGAACAATCCGAAGGTCCTGAACGCCATCTTCGCAGCGGACGCGGTGAAGGAACGCAACAACACGCAGGCTATCGATATCGGCAACAGCACGCTGATCGCGGCACGTGTGACGGACTACAAGCCATCTGCTGTACCAGCGCTGGATACGATCAAGGACGCTGTGCGCACCAAGGTCATCGCAGAGCAGGCAGCCGAAATGGCGCGCAAGGACGGCGCGGCGAAGCTTGCCGACGTACAGAAATCGAACTCAACGGCTGGTTTTTCATCGGTGGCGAAGGTTTCGCGTAACGACGCCCAGGGCGTTCCGCCCGCGGCGCTCGCTGCAATCTTCAAGGCGGACTCGTCGAAGCTGCCAACCTACGTGGGCGTCGATCTCGGCGCCGACGGTTACGCGATTTATCGTGTGAACGGGATCGAGAAGCCGGAGCCGGTTGCCGCAGACCGTCTGACGGGCGCGCAGCAACAAGTCGCGCAGGTTTATGCGCAGGCTGAGATGGAGTCGTATCTGGATGCTTTGAAGGCGCGCTCGAAGGTAAAGATCAATGCGCCGACCTCGAACGCACCGGCAGAGCAGCCGCAATAAGCTGAACTGAAGGCAGTAATAAAAAAGCCCCGCTGGCCAAAACCAGCGGGGCTTTTTTGCGACTAAATGCGATTTACAGGCAAGCCTGGATGTCGCCGGTGGCGTCGCTGCCACCTGCGCCTGCAGCGCGGAAGCCGACCCATGAACCCGGGCCCGAATAGTTCGGACGCACGACGGCGGCGGCGCCGTTCGGCGGTTGCTGACCCGGAACGTAGACATCGGCTGCCATGTCGTTCGCGAGCGTGTCCTGCGAGACTACTTGTTGCTGTGATTTATCGGCCCATTTCTGCGCGATACATTGTGCGACGACCTTGGGCGGCTGCTGGCTCGTGCCGACCTGGCTGACGTTGGCGGGCGGTTGAGCGGCGCAAGCCGAGATCGCGACGGTCATAGCGAGAATTGGTAAATATTTCACGTTACCTCCTTTCAATGCGCTCACATGCGGAGCCGGGGTTTTTCAGGGTTACGCGAAAATGTGATGCTTCAATCGTGGCCTTTCTTCGCGCATGGCTGAAAGCCGGCTGGACGACGCATGACGGGGTTTAAACGTGAATCGCTTCAAGACGGCTAAATCCCCATCATTTCGATGGCGTGCCCAGCAATGGTCTCAAAACTGGCCAGACGTTGTTCAATAGCAAAGGCTGGGCCTGAGGGGTCGGATGAATTTGATCGGCCTGGAACATCTCGGGCTTGTTCTCTATGCCTGCAAGCAGAAACGGCACGAGCGGCACATGCTTTTCCTTCGATAATTTTTCGTACACGCCATGGAATTTTTGCGAGTAGTCCGGGCCATAGTTAGGCGGAACGTACATGCCGACGAGTAAAACCTTCGCGTTCACGGCCTGCGACTTTTCGATGATCGAGCGCAAGTTGTCTTCGGTGGTGGCAAGCGGGACGCCACGCAAGGCGTCGTTGGCGCCCAGTTCCACGATCACTACCTTCGGCTTGATCCGGTTGAGCGCGGCGGGCAGGCGGGCAAGACCGCCGCTGGTCGTGTCGCCGCTGATGCTTGAATTGGCAACGCTATAATCGAAGCGCTCTTGCGTGAGCTTCTTGCGCATCAGATTGACCCACCCAGTGTCGCGCGGCAGGCCGTATTCCGCAGAGATGCTGTCGCCGAGAACCACAATGGCTGGCGCAGCCGCGGGCGCGGCCATGGCAGTATTAGCCAAGGCATCGGCCGCACGTGCCGGCGCCGTGGCCGCGCATCCGACCATCGCCAGCAGCGCCAATGTGGCGCGTGGTGTCCAGTTCACCTTAAGTCTCTCCATGCCAAACAATATCGAACCAGTCATTGAAGTACGGGGTTTAAGCAAGCGGGTGAAGGACGCGACAGGTGAATTGATCATCCTCGATCAGATCGACCTGTCGATAGAAAAAGGCAGCAGCGTCGCAATCGTCGGCGCGTCAGGCTCAGGCAAGTCTACTTTGCTCGGGCTGCTTGCGGGTTTGGACAGCGCGAGCAGCGGGTCGGTTCGTTTGCTCGGGCGCGACCTCGGAGCATTGAATGAAGACGAGCGGGCGGCGTTACGCAGTGGATCGGTGGGATTCGTGTTCCAGTCGTTCCAGCTGATGCCGCATCTGACCGCGCTGGAAAACGTGATGCTGCCGTTGGAATTGCGAGGCGGCGTACCGCATAAAGAGATCACTTCGCGCGCACGCGATTTGCTCGAACAGGTTGGATTGGGTCAGCGGACCGCGCATTATCCGAAGCTTTTGTCGGGCGGCGAGCAACAACGCGTGGCGCTCGCGCGTGCGTTTGTAACGCACCCGGCCATTCTTTTCGCCGATGAACCCACAGGCAGCCTGGACGCTGCGACGGGTTACGCGATCATCGACCTGATGTTCGAGATGAACAGACGCAACGGCGCGACGCTGATCCTCGTCACACACGACACCGAACTTGCCGAGCGCTGCGATGCGACGGTGACCATTGAAGCCGGGCGAATCGTGAACGGTTTGAGCGTATAAAAACAAAAGGCGTCTCGTGTGAACGAGACGCCTCATACGGCTTAGATGCCCTTCAATGCAGCCTGCGCCCGCGCGATCAACGCCGATGTCGACGAGTCGTGCTTCGCGGGATCGGCCTTCGAACTGGTGATATCGGCTTCAACGACCTTGCCGAGAATCTTGCCCAGTTCCACGCCCCACTGATCGAACGAGTTGATGTCCCAGACCGCGCCCTGGACCAGCACCTTGTGTTCGTACAGCGCGATGACAGCGCCGAGCGTTTCCGGCGTGAGCGCATCTAGGATGATCGTGGTGGTCGGACGGTTGCCCGGGAAGCTCAGATGGGTCGCGAGTTCTTCCTTGCCCGGTCCTGCAACCTTCTTCGCTTCTTCAAGCGTGCGTCCGAGCATCAGCGCTTCACTCTGCGCGAAGCAGTTCGCGAGCAGCTTTGCGTGATGATCGATGAGCGGATGCTCTGGCTTCAGCACCGCGATGAAGTCGACGGGAATCAGCGTCGGGCCCTGATGCAGCATCTGATAAAACGCGTGCTGACCGTTCGTGCCCGGTTCGCCCCAGATCACGGCGGCGGTCGGGTAATCGACCATGGTGCCGTCGAGCCGCGCCGACTTGCCGTTGCTTTCCATCTCGAGTTGCTGGAGATACGACGAGAGATACCGCATGGCTTGCGAATACGGCGCAACCATCACGCTTTGCGACTCGAAGAAATCGCGGTACCAGATGCCAATCATGCCCATCAGCACGGGCAGGTTGCGCTCGAACGGCGCGGTGCGGAAATGCTCGTCCATCGCATGCGCGCCCGCCAGCAGTTTCTCGAAGTTTTCCGGACCGACCGAGATCACGATCGACAAGCCGACAGTCGACCAGAGCGAATAACGGCCGCCGACCCAATCCCACATCTCGAAGACGTTTTCTTTCGCGATGCCGAACTTGACCACTTCCTCCGGATTCGCCGATACACCCACGAAGTGCTTAGACAACGCGTCTTCCGGGCAGCCGCTCTTCACGAACCATTCGCGCATGGAACGCGCGTTCGTCATGGTTTCGAGCGTGGTGAACGTCTTCGATACAACGATGGCCAGCGTCTCTTCGGCGTTGATGTCCTTGAGCACGTTGTAGATGTCGGCGCCATCGACGTTGGAGACAAAATGCGTCTTGATCTCCGGCAGCGCGAGGTGCTGCAACGCATGCACGACCATCTTCGGGCCGAGATCCGATCCGCCAATGCCGATGTTCACCACATGGCGGATGCGCTTGCCGGTGTAGCCGGTCCACGCGCCGTCGCGAACCTTGTTCGCGAACGCGGCCATCTTCGCTTTTTCGGCGCGGATTTCCTTCTGGAATGGCGAGTTGTCGTCGGTGGAACGCAGCGCCGTGTGCAGCACCGCGCGATGTTCCGTCACGTTGACGATATCGCCGGCGAACACCGCGTCGCGCTTCGCGGCGACATTGGCTTGCTGCGCCAGTTCGACCAGCAACTTGAGCGTGGCTTCAGTGATGCGGTTCTTCGAGAAGTCGACGGAAATGCCGCCGCCATCGAAGGTCAGGCGCTCGGCACGTGATGGCTTGGTGTCGTTTTGCGGCGCGAACCAGTCGCGCAGGCGCTCGTCACGGATGGCATCGTAATGCGCCTGGAGCGCCGGCCAGGCAGGAAGCGAATTGAGCGTCATAACGGTCCGTTTGTCAGTGGGTGGCGGAAAGTGTTGATCATCGCGCGCGGCCGGATCGGGTTCACGTCGGTCGCCTCACGCGAAACAACAAGTATAGCCACGATGGATGAACGAATGCTTGCTTGAGCGTCACGGCGTGCTATCGGCCTGCCATGTTTAGTCACGAAGGGTAGAACAGGCGATTAAGGAGGCTACGAACCTTTGGCGCGAGTTCGCCCGCCGTCAGGCCCGCGGGTCCTTGCCCTTCGCCCGTGAGTGTCTCGGCGGCCAGTCCATGCAAATAAACGCCTGCGAGCGCTGCCTCATACGCAGGCAAGCGCTGCGCGAGGAATGCGCCGATCAATCCACCCAGCACGTCGCCAGTGCCGCCAGTTGCCAGCGCGGCGTTGCCCGTCGGATTAACCGATACGCGCCCGTCCGGCGACGCCACGATCGTCCCCGTTCCCTTCAGTACGGCGACCGCCGCAAAACGCGCGGCCAACTGGCGCGCCGCCGCGATCCGGTCGGCCTGGACCTTCTTCACATCGGAGCCCAAAAGCCGCGCCGCCTCCAGCGGATGAGGCGTCAGTACGCACGGATCGCCGCGCGTGCCGCGTTCGGCGACCTTGGCCGCCAGTTTTTCATCGGATGAAATCAGGTTCAGCGCGTCGGCATCGAAGAGTTTGGGGACATCGAGCGCAAGGACGTCGGCCAGCACCTTTTTCGCGCGCTCGCTTTGGCCCATGCCGCAACCCACCGCCAGCGCGTCCATCTTGTCGAGCGAAAACTGGTCGATGTGATGCAGCATCAGTTCCGGATGCGGCGGATCGTAGGGCGGCGAATCCGTGCCGATGAACGCCACGTTGACTTTGCCGGCGCCGCCGTAGAGCGCCATGCGTGCGGCGAGGATGGGCGCGCCGCACATTCCAGTATCTCCGCCAATGACAGCCAGCGTGCCGAACGTGCCTTTGTTGGTCGCGAAGTCGCGCGGCGGAAGATGCGGGCCGAACAATGACGGTGCGTTCAGCACGACCGAGGGTTGCGCGGGCGCATCGACATCAAGATCCGCGATATAAACCTTGCCCGACAAATCGCGCCCGTCGCCGGTGAAATGCCCCGGTTTCCCGCCGATGAACGTGATCGTGTGTGTCGCGCGAACGGCTTGCGCCCGGCCGTCGTTGCTGCGGCTCACGGGCTCGCCGGTGTCGCTCGACAGGCCGCTCGCGATATCGAGCGCGAGCACGTTGCCGGATGCCCTCGAACGTTTCGATAAACGCGCCGCAATGTCCGCGAATACGCCTTCGAGCGGCCGTCCGAGCCCGATGCCGAACATGCCGTCGACAAGCCAGCCGAAGTCATCGAATGAAGGGGGAATGTCTGTTGTGATTTTCACGCCGGCCTGACGGGCTTCGTCGAGCGCCCAGCGGGCGTCGTCGGGCTTGACCTCGACGGGCATGCACACTTCGACATCAATGCCCGATTGTTTCAGGCGCGCCGCCATCACCAGTGCATCACCGCCGTTGTTGCCGGGGCCCGCCGCGATCCACACCGGCCGCTGCGAGCCGCTGTCAACGACGAACTGCGCCGCTGCCGCGCCGGCGCGCGCCATCAGCGTGTTAGCGAGCAACGATGCCGCCGCACGATGTTCGAGCGCGCGGAGTTCGTCGAGCGTCAGGAGGGCGATCGCGCGACCGCACGGTTCAAAGTACGGCGAAGAAGGTGAATTGAAAGCGGAGTCAGTCATGGCGGCAGCGTTGGATAAGTGCTCGGACCCGCCGCAATTATTGCGCCCAAATGGGCCGTCGGGGGCTTATGTCTTCTGTTCCACCTCGACGCCCGCTGCTAGAACCGGTCGAATCTCAACGCCCTGAGCGTTCGTTCGGGCACGTCGGGTTCTTCGTGGGAGATGAGTGCGGCGATCACTTTCGCGGCTCCGCAAGCGATACCCCAGCCTGCCGGGCCATGCCCCGTGTTGATGAATACCCGCCCGTTCGAGGTTGCGCTCACAACAGGCAGTCCATCCGGCGACACCAGCCGGACTCCGTCCCAGGCACGTGCCGCCGACACCTTCGCTGCGCCCGGAATCCAGTCGTGCGTTGCTTGCCCAAGCAGGGCGAGCGCCCGATGCGTGAGGCTCTCGCTCATCGGCTTGCTGGCTTTGGCGATACTCTGCAACACTGCGCCGCCGGTTACGCGCATGCGCTGATTGATCCGCGTCATCGCGATGCGTTTCACGGAATCGACGATTGTCAGGTGAGGTGCGCGTTCTTCGTAAGCGATCGGCGCGGTCAGCGTGTGCAGGCGCAGTGGATGCAAGGGCAGCGACATTCCCAGCGTGGCAAGCAGCGCCGGGGTTCCGGTGCCAGCGGCCACGACAATGGCATCCGCACCGATCAACTCAACCTCGCGCGACTTGCTGCCTTTATCCTGAGCGCTGTAAAGCGGCGCCAGTTCCACAGCGGCGCGCTGCGACTCGGCGCGAATGGCGGTGACTTCGCGGCCCAGCCGGAACTGAACGCCGTCGTCCTCAAGCACTTGCTTGAGCAGCTTCGTGAACAACGGGCAATTGGCCGTGCGCGCGTCGGGCAGCAGCACGCCGCCAGCCAGCGGCGGATCTTCCGGTATGGACGGCTCCGCGGCAACGCACTCCTCGGCGCTGAGCATGCGGTGCGGCGTTTCGAAACTCTGCAGCAACTTGATTGCCGAATCCGCCAGTTCCAGGTCGCGCTCGTTCCGGAAGACGTGCAAGACGCCGGTGCGCTGTTCAAAGTCGAGCGGGAACTCGGCTTCGATCTCCGCGATGACATCGTGGGAAACATCAACGAGCGGTCGCAAGGCGCCGTACTGGGTGGCGAACCGATGCGGATCGTGAAATTCCGTTAGCTTTTTGGCGAAATCACGCGTTTCCGAATCGAAGCCCGGTTTGAACACAACGCCGGTTTTTGCAGCACGGCGCGTCTGCATGAAGGTCGGCCCGAACCAGACGTCGAGCGGTGAGGGCAGGACGGCGCCGCCGTGACCATAGGTCGCGCCTTGGGCGACCGTGGCGTGGCGCTCGACCACGCAGACGCGGTGCCCGGCCGCACGCAACTGATACGCGGTGGCGATGCCGCCAATTCCGCCGCCGATGACAATGACATCCATGATTCGTTTTCGCCCGAAGGCGCAAGACCTTGACTGGTTCGCGAGCCGGTGCCCGCAAGAAGTGCAGGCGACGGGACCATCTGGCCCGGGTTATCGTCCGGGCCGCCCGGATTTCTCGCGGAAGAGGCGAGCCGGCGCATTGATACTGCTTTGGTACACAAGGGACCGGTGCGCCGGTTGGGGAAAGCGCGCCATGATAGCGCCAAACGCTCCTGGCCGGGACGCTGTGGGGCGCCCCAAAACGGCACGACGAGACTGTGAAGGGCGCGGGAGTCCAGGCTTGGCGAGGTTTGCGGCGTGGCGGGCGGGACTGGTCAAAAACTATCCCGTCTTTATTGAGAGATTGCCGCTCGTCGTTCAAACGTTTCACGCATGGCCGCGAGGCCGTTTTCGAGACACTTCCGGGTTATAATCGGGGTCTTCCCATCGCCAAATGCGGCAATCCCGCAAGCGGCTCCGACGTCTTTCGTCCCGACGTCTTCTCAGCACCGTGACAATGGCAAACTTCTCGTGTTTCCCCGGCGCTTCGGCCCTTTCCGATTTCCGTCAAACCCGCCTGCTCGAAACACTGACGCGCATCGACCCGAATATTGTCGGCGTGCGCGGCCAGTTTTTGCATTTCGTGAACTCGGCCGAACCGCTCTCCGATGAAGACAGCAACCGCATCCACGCACTGATGCATTACGGCACGCCGTTCGATGCCGGCAGCGATCGCGGCGCGCACGAAAGCTTCATGGTCGTGCCGCGTTTTGGCACGGTATCGCCGTGGGCGAGCAAAGCGACCGACATTGCGCATCATTGCGGCTTGGCGCAGGTTCGCCGGATCGAGCGCGGTATCGAATACACGGTTCTGCTGAAAAGCGGCTTGCTCGGCACGGGCATTGGCGGCAAGAAGGCGTTGTCCGAACAGGCGCGCGCCGAAGTGGCTGCCGCGCTGCACGACCGCATGACCGAAAGCGTGGCGCCATCGCGTGACCATGCTTTGCATCTGTTCGATGAACTCCCGGCCCAGCCCTTGCAAGCCGTCGATATCCTCGGCCATGGCCGCAGCGCGCTGGAAACGGCAAATGCGGAACTGGGTCTCGCACTCGCCGACGATGAAATCGACTACCTGGTCGATTCGTTCAAGCAGTTGCAGCGCAATCCCACTGACGTCGAACTGATGATGTTCGCGCAGGCCAACAGCGAACATTGCCGTCACAAGATTTTCAACGGGCAGTGGACCATCGACGGCGAGCCGCAGGACATCTCGCTTTTCAACATGATCCGTAACACCGAGAAGCTGAATCACGCCGGCACGATCGTCGCGTATTCGGACAATTCGGCGATCATGGAAGGCGGCACGGCCGAGCGCTGGTTCCCGCGCGGATCGAACGAGCAATACGGGCGCCACACCGAACTCACGCATACGCTGATGAAGGTCGAAACGCATAATCATCCGACCGCCATTTCGCCGTTTGCGGGCGCTGCAACGGGCTCGGGCGGCGAGATCCGCGATGAAGGCGCGACCGGCCGCGGCGCGCGTCCGAAAGCCGGCCTGGCGGGTTTCACGGTTTCAAATCTCGATTTGCCCGATGCACGCCAGCCGTGGGAAAACGCCCGCGACAGCGCAGTGCCGGTGCCGCAGCGCAATCCGTCGGACAAGAATGAGCCCTATGGCCGGCCGGAGCGCATTGCATCGCCGTTGCAGATCATGATCGATGGCCCCATCGGCGCGGCTGCGTTCAACAACGAATTCGGCCGGCCCAATCTGGGCGGTTATTTCCGCGCGTATGAGCAGAACGCAGCGGGGCGCGTGCGCGGTTATCACAAGCCAATCATGATCGCGGGCGGTATCGGCAATATCTCGGACCAGCATACGCACAAGATGGATTTGCCGGCGGGATCGTTGCTGATCCAGATTGGTGGTCCGGGCATGCGGATCGGCATGGGCGGGGGCGCGGCCAGCTCGATGGCGACCGGCGCGAACACCGCGCAACTCGACTTCGATTCCGTGCAGCGCGGCAATCCGGAAATCCAGCGGCGTGCGCAGGAAGTCATCAATGCGTGCTGGCAACTGGGTGCCGAGAACCCGATTCTGAGCATCCACGATGTGGGCGCGGGTGGTTTATCGAATGCGTTCCCTGAACTGGTCGATGGCGCCGATAAAGGCGCGCGGTTCGAATTGCGTCGTGTACAACTGGAAGAATCCGGTTTGTCGCCGCGTGAAATCTGGTCGAACGAAGCGCAGGAACGATACGTCCTGGCAATCGCGCCGGAAAGCCTTCCCGCCTTCGAAGCCATTTGCACGCGCGAACGTTGCCCGGTGGCCGTGGTCGGCGTTGCGACTGAAGAGCGTCAACTGAAGCTTATCGATGAAGAAAAGAACGCCGATCAAGCGCTCGAACCCGTCGATATGCCCATGGAAGTCCTGCTCGGCAAGACGCCCAAGATGCATCGCGATGTAAAGCGCGAAGTGCTGGCGTTCGAACCCGTGGATGTCACCGGACTCGTGTTGTCGGAGATCGCGGTGAGCGTGCTGAAGCATCCCACGGTCGCCAGCAAATCGTTCTTGATCACCATCGGCGACCGGTCGGTGGGCGGCACGACCGCGCGCGACCAGATGGTCGGCCCGTGGCAAGTGCCTGTTGCTGATTGCGCGATCACCACCATGGATTACGCCGGTTTCCGTGGCGAAGCAATGACCATCGCCGAGCGCACGCCGCTCGCCGTGATCGACGCGCCCGCATCGGGCCGCATGGCCGTGGGCGAAGCCGTGACGAACATTGCTTCGGCGCCTATCGAGTCGTTGAACAAGCTGAAGCTCTCCGCTAACTGGATGGCCGCATGCGGCAGCCCCGGCGAAGATGCAGCGTTGTTCGATACCGTCAAAGCGATCGGCATGGAATTGTGCCCGGCGCTTGGAATCAGCATTCCGGTGGGCAAGGATTCGCTGTCGATGCGCACCAAGTGGCAGGACGCGACGGGCGCGGCGAAGGAAGTCGTGTCGCCGGTGTCGCTGATCATCTCGGCGTTCGCGCCGGTCGAAGACGTACGCCGTCAGCTCACGCCGCAATTGCAGCGTGGCACGGACACGGTGCTGATATCCATCGACCTGGGTCGCGGCAAAAACCGTCTCGGCGGCAGCATCCTGGCGCAGGTCACGCAACAGATTGGCGACGCGGTTCCTGACGTCGATGACGCCGAGGACCTCAAGCGTTTCTTCAACGCCATTCAAGCGCTGAACGCTGCGGGCAAGTTGCTCGCGTATCACGATCGTTCCGATGGCGGCCTGTGGGCGACCGTCTGCGAAATGGCGTTTGCGGGGCACGTGGGTGTATCGCTGAACGTGGATATGCTGATCCTCGATCCCAACCACGAATCCGATTATGGCGATGCCAAGGACTGGGCGAAGCAGACCAGTGGGCGTCGTGAGGACCGCACCATTCGCGCGTTGTTCTCCGAGGAACTGGGTGCCGTGATCCAGGTGCGTCTGGCCGATCGCGATGCTGTGCTTGCCGCGTTGCGCGAGCATGGGCTGTCGGCGTGTTCGGAAGTCATCGGCAAGCCGAATGATCGCGATGTCATCGAGATCTATCGTGATGCGAAGAAGGTCTACGATGCGCCGCGCCACGAATTGCAGCGCGCGTGGAGCGAGGTGAGCTGGCGCATTGCGCGGTTACGCGATAACCCCGCGTGTGCCGATGCCGAATACGACGCGTTGCTCGATGCCAACGATCCGGGCATCTCGCCGGTTCTGACGTTTGATCCGGCGCAGGATGTATCGGCGCCGTTCGTCGGCAAGGGCGCGCGTCCGCGTGTCGCGATCCTGCGCGAGCAGGGCGTGAACTCGCATCTGGAAACGGCATACGCGTTCGATCGTTCGGGCTTCGATACCCACGACGTCCACATGAGCGATTTGCTGGAAGGCCGCGTGACGCTGGCCGACTTCGCGGGCGCGGTTGCCTGCGGCGGTTTCTCCTACGGCGACGTGCTGGGCGCAGGCGAAGGCTGGGCCAAGACGATCCGCTTCAATCCGCGTCTTGCAGATATGTTTGCCGAATTCTTCGGCCGGACCGACACGTTTGCGCTGGGTATCTGCAATGGTTGCCAGATGATGAGCAGCCTTGCATCGATGATCCCTGGCGCCGATGCATGGCCCAAGTTCACGCGCAACAAATCGGAGCAGTTCGAGGCGCGGTTTTCATCGGTTGAAGTGCAGAGTTCGCCGTCGATTTTCTTCGCCGGCATGGAAGGTTCGCGACTGCCGGTCGCTGTTGCACATGGTGAAGGCTTTGCGGATTTCTCGCAGCAGGGCGACAAGTCGAACGCTTTGGTCGCGATGCGTTTTGTCGATAACCAAGGCGCCGCGACCGAGCGTTATCCGTTCAATCCGAACGGATCGCCGGAGGGGATTACGTCTGTGACCACGCCCGATGGACGCTTTACGGTGCTGATGCCGCACATGGAACGTGTCCACAGAAATGTGCAGATGAGCTGGACGCCGAACGACTGGACCGCCGATGCCAGCCCGTGGTTGCGCGTGTTCCAGAACGCGCGGCGCTGGGTGGGTTAAGCGCACAAAAAAAGCCGCTCGAAATATCGAGCGGCTTTTTCACTTCTGCACTAGAGCAAGATCATTTGATCGTGGCCTTCTTGCGCAAATCCTCTTCGAACTTGGCCAGCTTCTCTTGCTGAATCTGCTGCGCAATCTGCGCTTTAACCTGCTCCAGCGGCGGCGGAGCGACATCACGAACGTCGTCCAACCGGATGATGTGCCAGCCGAATTGCGTCTTCACCGGTGTATCCGTCATTTCGCCCTTCTTTAGTTTTTCAGCCGCCGCGCCAAACTCCGGCACGTAAGCCTGCGGGCTGGACCAATCAAGATCACCACCGTTCTTGCCGGATCCCGGGTCCTTCGAATACTGCTTCGCCAGATCTTCAAAGCTTGCGCCAGCCTTGATCTTCGCGATCAGGTCCTTGGCCTGCGCTTCATCCTCGACCAGGATGTGATGCAAGTGATATTCCTTGCCGCCGCCAGCTTGCTTGACCATCTCGTCGTAACGCGCCTTGATCTCGGCATCGGTCGGCGCATTCGCCTTCACGTAGTCCTCGATCAACGCCCGCAACACCACCGTCTGCTGGGCCACTGCGATCTGCGCCTTCACGTCAGGACGCGTGGCGATACCGCGTCGCGCCGCTTCCTGCATCAGGATCTCGCGATTGACCAGTTCCTGGCGCACGGCGGCCTGCAATTGCGGCGTGTCCTGCTGGCCTTGCTGAACGAGTTGCGCGACGAGGGCGTCGACGCGGGACTTCGGAATCGGCGTGCCGTTGACCACGGCAATGTTCTGAGCGAAAGCAGGTGCTGCCGCGAACGCGGCCAGCAATACCCAAATACGGGGGTTTTTTAGAATCATCGAGGGTTCCTGATCAGGACGAGGGCTGGAGTTTCTGGAATGAATTGACGGTGTCTCGAAACGTGAGTCCGTAGTAGCGCGCAGGCTTACTCGAACTGGTCTGCAAATTCTTCAGGCGTATAAGCCTTGATGGCAAGGGCATGAATGCCTCGCCGCATCTCGTCGGCCAGCGCATCATACACCAGCCGATGCCGCGCCACGCGTGGCTTCCCGGCGAATCCGGCGGCCACGATAGTCACCGTATAGTGACTTCCCGCCGATGCCCCGGCGTGCCCGGCGTGCGCCGCGCTGTCGTCATCGATATGAACGGATTGTGCATTGAACGCCGCGTTCAGCCGCGCTTCGAGATGCGCAATCTTGCCTTCGGCGGACGCGTTGACGAAGTTATCGGTGGAACCCGGATCGCTCATTTGCCTTCGTCCTCTTTCATGTACTTCGCGAGCCACAAACTCTGCGCGACGATAAACACCAGCAAGCATCCGGTCGCGCCGAACAACTTGAAGTTGACCCATTGATCGGTGGTGTAGTTGTAGGCCACGAACAAATTCACTACGCCTAGGATCGCGAAAAACACGGCCCACGCGAGGTTCAGCTGACCCCAAACGCGATGAGGCAACACGATCTGCTTGCCCATCATCGCTTCGATGAGATTCTTGTTGAAGATGCCCTGCGACACGATCAGCGCTCCTGCGAAGAGCCAGTAGAGCGCGGTGGGTTTCCACTTGATGAACGTATCGTTGTGCAGCACGAGCGTTGCGCCGCCAAATACAACCACCACGCCCAGGCTCACCCACAACATGGGATCGACCTTGCGATGCCGGAACGCAACCCACGCAATCTGCACGAGCGTGGCGACAATCGCGACCGCGGTGGCGGTGTAGATGCCCCAGATCTTGAATGCGACGAAGAAGAGGAGGATCGGAAACAGATCGAACAGAAATTTCATGTCGTTGGGACGGGGAGGGGCATCGATGTGAAAGCGCACGTGCGCCGGACGTGACCGGGATCGAATCGTGTTCGGAGCCGGCCCGGGAAGACGCGCGCGGTTTAGGTGACCGTTAGTAAGTGACCGCTAAATAACCGCTGATCTGACCGTAAGGCGAGGGCACAGAAAAAAGCGGCTTACCGGAGTAAGCCGCGTTGTACTTACTTGGGTTCGAATTGTAGCGCAGCCGAGTTGATGCAGTAGCGCAGGCCGGTTGGCGCAGGACCATCCTCGAAAACGTGGCCCAGATGCGCGCCGCAATTGTTGCACTGGACTTCGATGCGCAACATGCCGTGCGTGCGGTCCGTTTTTTCCTTGACGACTTCGCCGTTGATCGGCTTGAAGTAGCTCGGCCAGCCGCAACCGGCATCGAATTTCGTGTCCGATTCGAACAGCGGTGTGCCGCAGCACACGCAGTCATAAATGCCGCGTTCCGTGTGATCCCAGTATTCGCCCGTAAACGGCCGCTCAGTGGCGGCGTGGCGCGTGACCTGATATTGGATATCGGTCAGTTCCTTTTTGTACGTGGCGTCGTCTTTTTGCAGCGGAGCAGCGGGTTCCTTCGTGAGGTCGTCTCGGTTCATCGTTTATCTCCAGAGCGGTAGAGCGGCTTTGATATCCGGCTCAAGTATTTGGGGGCGGTTTCAGGAAGAACAACTGACTTCCAGATCGCTCGCCCAGTCAGGCGGCAGGCCGGCATAGGCTTCGAATTCGGGTTGTTCACTGAAGGGATGGCGCAGCACGCGTGCCAGCCGTTCGACTTCCGAAAAATCCTTTTCTTTCGCGAGGCGGATGGCGTTTTCGGCCAGATGATTGCGCAGGACGAATTTTGGATTCACGGCGTTCATAGCCGCAGCGCGATCTTCGTCCGTGCGTGTTTCCTCCGACAAACGCTGGCGGTAGTCGTTCGCCCAGACATCGAAAGCGGCGCGGTCGAGGAACAGATCGCGTGCGGGTGCGTCGCCGGATGCATCCGCTTTGCGCAGTTTTGCAAGGTTGCGGAACGTCAGCGTGAAATCCGCGCGATTCGCGTTCATCACTTCGAAGAGGCGGTTGGCGAGTTCATCGTCGCCATCGCGGATCTCGGCTAGGCCGAGTTTTGCGCGCATACGCTGTTCGAGCGCTGGCGCAAACCGGTCGCGAAAGCCTTCGAGAACGCGCTGCGCGTCTTCGATGATCTTGTCGTTGCGAACGGTTTCGTCGTATTGCGGACCGAGCAGCGGCACCAGCGCCTGCGCCAGACAAAACAGGTTCCAATAACCGATCTGCGGCTGCATCTTGTACGCGTACCGGCCTTGCGAATCCGAGTGATTGCAAATATGGTTTGCGTTGAATCCATCGATAAACCCAAACGGACCGTAGTCGATGGTCAGCCCCAGGATCGACATGTTGTCGGTATTCATCACGCCGTGGCAGAAACCGACGGCTTGCCAGTCCGCCATGAGGTCGGCGGTGCGCAAGGTGACTTCGCCGAGAAGCGCGAGGTACGGGTCTTCGGCTTCGCGGCTTTGCGGATAAAACCGGTCGATCACGTGATCGGCGAGCTTGCGCAATTCGTCCACGCGATCGTTCGTGTAGAAATGCTCGAAGTGGCCAAAGCGCACGAAACTTGGCGCCACGCGCGTCACGACGGCCGCCGTTTCCATGGTCTCGCGGCGTATCGGCTGGTCCGAGCCCGTCACGCACAACGCGCGCGTGGTCGGAATCCCAAGATGGTGCATGGCCTCCGAGCACAAATATTCGCGTATGGATGAACGCAGTACCGCGCGGCCATCGCCCATGCGCGAATAGGGCGTGCGTCCCGCGCCTTTAAGCTGCAGTTCGAGCCGTTTGCCGTCGTGTTCGATCTCGCCGAGGCCCATCGCGCGGCCGTCGCCCAGCTGGCCGGCCCAGACGCCGAACTGGTGCCCTGAATAAACCGATGCATACGGCAATTCATCCGCCGGAAGATCGCGCGAGGTATTCCCCGTGAAATATTCGATAAACGCCGGATCCTGGGCGTTTGCCGCATCGAAGCCGAGTTGGGCTGCGGTATCGGCGGAAATGCCGACCAGATATGGTGCGGGCAAAGGCGAGGCGGGCAGGCGGGTGAGGAACGCGGAACCGATCGCCACAAACGAGTCGCGCCGGTCAGTCTCGATGGATTCAATCAGTTCGTTCACAGCGGCGGAGCCAGCCAGTTCGGCTTCTGCAGCGGCACCGACAGCCGTACCGCTTGGGGAAAACGACATATTGAGCACCTCATGGTTAACCGATATTGTAAATCCGCGCCCGCGCCGCTGCAGGAGCGCGCTCTTAGCCTTATGCGCATTGGCTTTGAGACAGAAATCAGATATTGCTGATTTAAGAAAGACTCAGCAAGAAAGACCCAGCATCAAACCCCGTGCATCCGGACTTGTGAGGAACTAGCCCATGACGTCGCCGCTTTTCGGCCAGATGATGGATGTACCGCTGCTCGCTTCATCGCTGATTTCACACGCTTCGCGCCATTTCGGCGATACCGAGATCGTTTCCCGCCGCATTGAAGGCGACATTCATCGATACACCTGGCGAGATTGCGAAAAGCGCGCAAAGCAGCTTGCGCAGGCGCTGATCGGGCTGAATGTGCAGCCGGGCGAACGCATTGGCACGCTGGCCTGGAACGGGTATCGGCATCTGGAGTGCTATTACGGCGTGACCGGCATGGGCGCTGTCTGCCACACGATCAACCCGCGGCTGTTTCCGGATCAGATCGCGTTCATCATCAATCATGCCGACGACGAATACGTCGCCTTCGACATGACCTTCACTGCGCTCGTGGACATCATCGCGCCGCAATGCCCGAACGTGAAAGGCTGGATCGCCCTCGGCGATGAAGCTTGCATCAGCACCCATCTCGCCGATATGGCCACGCCCGTCACGAGCTACGAAACGATGCTCGCGAAACACGATGGCGATTACGAATGGCCCGTACTCGATGAACGCTCGGCATCGTTTCTTTGCTACACATCGGGCACGACGGGCAATCCGAAGGGCGCGCTCTACACGCATCGCTCGACTGTGCTGCACGCGTTCGGCGCGGCGCTTCCGGACGCCATGGCCTGTTCCTCGCGCGACGCAATCTTGCCCGTCGTACCCATGTTCCACGTCAACGCTTGGGGCATTCCGCACGCGGCGCCGCTGGTTGGCGCAAAGCTCGTACTGCCCGGCAATTGTCTCGATGGCAAGTCGCTCTACGAGTTGATGGAAGCCGAAGGCGTGACGTATTCAGCCGGCGTGCCGACCGTCTGGTTCGGTTTGCTGAATTACGTGAAACAGGCGGGCGTGCGCTTCAATACGTTGCAGCGCACGGTCATTGGCGGCTCGGCGTGCCCGCCCGCAATGCTGCGTACCTTCGAAGACGATTATGGCGTCGAGGTCATCCACGCCTGGGGCATGACAGAAATGTCGCCGCTTGGCACGCTCGCCAAGCTCAACTGGAAACAGCGCCAGCGTTCACCGGAAGAACAGCGGCATCTGCGCGAAAAGCAAGGCCACGTGATGTTCGGCGTGGACATGAAAGTCGTCGGCGATGACGGCGCTGAACTCCCGTGGGACGGCAAAGCGTTCGGCGACTTGTACGTGCGCGGGCCGTGGGTCATCGACCGGTATTTCCGGAAGGACGATTCGCCGCTCGTCGATGGCTGGTTTCCAACGGGCGATGTCGCGACCATCGACGCCGATGGTTTCATGCACATCACCGATCGCAGCAAGGACGTGATCAAGTCGGGTGGCGAGTGGATCAGTTCGATCGACCTGGAAAACATCATGATGTCGCATCCGCAGGTCGCGGAGGCGGCGTGCATTGCGTGCTCGCATCCAAAGTGGACGGAGCGGCCGTTGATCGTGGTCGTGCTGCGGCCGGACGCGACCGTCACGCGCGAAGAATTGCTCGCGTACTACGACGGCAAGGTGGCGAAGTGGTGGTGCCCGGATGACGTTGTTTTCGCCGATGAACTCCCCCATACGGCAACCGGCAAGCTGCAGAAGCTGAGGTTGCGCGAGTTGTATCGTGAACATGTGCTGCCGACGGTTGGTGAAAGCGTCGATTAAGTTTTGATTTATCGGGCTGCCGTCGTGCAGCCCTTTTTCCTTCCCGCCTCCTCATCCCGCAGCAACAAAATTGAACGAGCGTTCGTTTTTGTGTATTCTTGCCGGATCGCTCGAATCAAAGCGTCTCGTTTAACGCATCACAATCACAGCAACGCATGAATCAGCGCCTTCCGGCTTTTTGCCGGAAGATAGATGGCGCACCGAATGGAGGAAGACGAAATGGCAGTGGATTACACGACCCGCGACGGCATTGCCGTCATCACGCTGAATAACCCGCCGGTAAATGGTCTCGGGTTTTCCACGCGGCTTGGCATCGTTGAAGGCATCGAGAAAGCGCAGGCCGATGCGTCGGTCAAGGCGATCGTTCTGACGGGCGCCGGCAAGGCGTTTTCCGGCGGCGCCGATATCACCGAATTCAATACGCCGAAAGCGACTCAAGAACCCACGCTGCATACGGTCATCAAGGTCGTGGAAGGCAGCGCCAAGCCTGTTGTCGCAGCAATCCACAGCGTCGCGATGGGTGGCGGCCTCGAGCTTGCGCTTGGCGCGCATTATCGGATTGCGTCGGCGGGGGCGCAGATCGCGCTGCCCGAAGTCAAGCTCGGCCTTCTGCCGGGCGCGGGCGGCACGCAGCGTTTGCCGCGCGCGGTTGGTCTGGAAACGGCGTTGAACATGATCGTGTCGGGCGCGCCGGTGATGTCGGAGAAACTGGCTGCGTCTGGCTTGTTTGACGAGATGGCCGAAGGCGATCTGCTGGACGACGCGATCAAGTTCGCACAGAAAGTTGGCGCGCGGAGCGGACCGCATCCGAAGGTGCGTGAGCGCAAGATCGAGCATCCGAACGCGGAAGGTTTCATTCAGTTCGCGCGCAACATGGTCACGCCGATGGCAAAGAATTTCCCGGCGCCGCTCAAATGTATCGATGCAGTCGCGGCCGGCGTCAAGCTCGGTTTCGATAAAGGCCTGGCCGCCGAACGCGAATGTTTCGTGGCGCTCGTGCAGACGCCAGAAAGCCGCGCATTGCGTCACGCGTTCTTCGGCGAACGCGCGGCGAGCAAGATCCCTGACGTGCCATCGAACACGCCGGTGCGCAAGATCGAACGCGTTGGCGTGATCGGCGCGGGGACGATGGGCGGCGGTATCGCGATGAATTTCATCAACGCCGGCTTGCCGGTGACGCTGCTTGAAACGAAACAGGAAGCGCTCGATCGCGGCCTCGCGACGATTCGCAAGAATTACGAAAGCGCGGTGAAGAAAGGCCGTTTGACGGCCGAAAAGCTCGAAGAAAGGCTTGCGCTGATCACGCCGACTTTGGCATATGACGATCTGAAGGAAGCTGATCTCATAGTCGAAGCTGTGTTCGAGGAACTCGGCGTGAAGGAGCAAGTGTTCTCGAAGCTCGATCAGGTGGCGAAGAAGGGCGCGATTCTGGCATCGAATACATCCACGCTCGATGTCGACAAGATCGCTGCATTCACGAAGCGTCCCGAAGACGTCGTCGGCATGCATTTCTTCAGCCCGGCCAACGTGATGAAGCTGCTCGAAGTGGTGCGCGGCGCGAAAACGTCGAAGGACGTGCTCGCCACCGTCATGCAGCTTGCCAAGAAAATCAAGAAGACGGCCGTGGTTTCGGGCGTCTGCGACGGGTTTATCGGCAACCGGATGATCGAGCAGTATCTGCGTCAGGCGCTGTTCATGCTCGAAGAAGGCGCGCTGCCGGCGCAGGTTGATCGCGCCATCGAAAAATTCGGCTTTGCGATGGGACCGTTCCGCATGAGCGACCTGGCGGGCAATGACATCGGTTGGGCGATTCGCAAGCGCCGGTATCAGGAGAAGCCGGACCTGAAGTATTCGAAGATCGCGGATCGTTTATGCGAGATCGGACGCTTCGGGCAGAAGACCGGCGCGGGCTGGTACGACTACAAGGCCGGTGACCGGACGGCGCATCCATCGAAAATCGTGGACGAGATGATCGTCGCGTATTCGAAGGAACTGGGCGTCGAGCGCCGCAAGATCTCCGATGACGAGATCGTCGAGCGCCTCGTGCTCGCGCTCGTCAACGAAGGCGCGCTGATTCTGGAAGAAGGGATTGCATCGAAGGCATCGGATATCGACATGGTCTATCTGACCGGTTACGGTTTTCCGCTGCACCGCGGCGGCCCGATGTTGTACGCGGATACGATCGGCCTCTACAACGTCGAGCGCGCGATGCGCAAATACGCGGCGCAGCCCAATGGCGATGCATGGAAGCCCGCCGCCCGCGTGACCGAACTGGCAGCGCAAGGCAGTGGTTTCAATAACTGAGAACCGCAAAGCGAGGCATCAATGAAAGGCGCAGACGAAGTCCTGCTCGTGATCGATGTACAGAACGATTTCATGCCGGGAGGCGCGCTGGCCGTGGCTCATGGCGATGAAGTCGTGCCCGTGATCAATCGGCTTGCCGGCAATTTTTCGCATGTTGTCGTGACGCAGGACTGGCATCCGGCGAAGCACGTTTCGTTCGCCGAGCATCACGCCGGGCGCGCGCCTTTCGACATGACCACGCTTGACTACGGCGAGCAGGTTCTGTGGCCGACGCATTGCGTACAGGACACAGACGGCGCGGCGTTGCATCGCGACCTTCACGTGCCACACGCACGGCTTGTGATCCGCAAAGGGCATCACGTGGACGTGGACAGCTACTCGGCGTTCATGGAAGCCGATCGCGTCACGCCGACGGGCCTCACGGGATATCTGCGCGACATTGGCGCGAAGCGCGTGTATTGCTGCGGATTGGCAACGGATTATTGCGTCGCGTGGTCCGCGCTCGATGCTCGCAGCGCGGGGTTTGAGGCCGTTGTCATCGACGACGCCTGCCGCGCGATCGATCTCAATGGATCGCTCGAACGCGCGTGGGCGCAGATGGCGGCGGCGAGTGTGTCGCGGATCAATTCGGCCGAACTGACGCGCTGAACACCATCAACATTATTCGTATTCGAAGTGGAGACAGGAATGACTGACGCGGTAATCGTATCGACGGCACGCACGGGCCTTGCCAAATCCTGGCGCGGCGCATTCAACATGACGCACGGTGCGACGCTCGGCGGCCACGTGACGCAGGCGGCTGTCGCGCGCGCGGGCATCGATCCGGCGCGTGTGGAAGACGTGATCATGGGTTGCGCAAATCCGGAAGGCGCGACGGGGATGAACATCGCGCGGCAGATCGCATTGCGCGCCGGTTTGCCGGTGAGCACGCCGGGCATGACCGTGAACCGCTTTTGCTCATCGGGGCTGCAAACCATCGCGCTCGCCGCGCAGCGCGTGATTGCCGGCGAAGGCGATGTGTACGTGGCAGGCGGCGTGGAATCCATCTCGTGCGTGCAGAACAAGATGAACCAGCACATGCTTTTCGATGGCTGGTTGAAGGAACACAAACCGAGCATCTACTGGTCGATGTTGCAGACCGCCGAGAACGTCGCAAAGCGCTACGAAATCTCGAAGGAACGTCAGGACGAATATGGCGTGCAATCGCAATTGCGCGCGGCGGCTGCCCAGGCTGCGGGAAAATTCAACGACGAGATCGTGCCGATCACCGTGCTCGCCGGCATCGCGGACAAAGCCACGGGGCGCGTCTTCACAAAAGAAGTGACGCTTTCCTCCGATGAAGGCATTCGCGCCGATACGACGCTCGAGGGGGTATCGAAGATACGCACCGCGATGCCTGGCGGCGTGATCACGGCGGGCAATGCGAGCCAGTTTTCCGATGGCGCATCGGCTTGCGTGGTGATGAATGCGTCGGTGGCGGAGAAGGAGGGGTTGCAGCCGCTCGGGATTTTCCGGGGCTTCGCGGTCGCCGGTTGCGAGCCGGATGAGATGGGTATCGGACCGGTGTTCGCCGTGCCCAAATTGTTGAAGAAGGCTGGCCTGAAAGTCAGCGATATCGACTTGTGGGAGTTGAATGAGGCGTTTGCTGTGCAAGTGCTGTATTGCCGCGATACGCTGGGCATTCCGGCAGACCGCTTGAACGTGAACGGCGGCGCGATTGCTGTGGGGCACCCCTATGGCGTGTCGGGCGCAAGGTTGACGGGACACGCGTTGATCGAAGGAAAAAGGCGCGGCGCGAAGTTTGTTGTGGTCACGATGTGCATCGGCGGCGGGCAGGGCGCGGCAGGGTTGTTTGAAGTGGTGTGATAGGGCGGGCGGCTGGGGTTTTTAACCTTGGCCGTTCGGCATATTGCCGGGCGCGAGCCTCCGCCCGACAACAAGCCATCGGATTCATCGGGTGGTTGCAACGTGATTGAGTAGAGGCAACTGGCGCAACCGGATGCAAACAATGAATCCGGCCGAACACCGCGCAAGCGGTCCGCACATAGCCAGAAAACGTTCTCAATCTCATGGCTTTACGTTGTCCAAAGCATTTTCTCGCGGCGTCCAGAGTGCAAACGTGCGCATGATCGTAGACGACGCCAGCGCCAGGGCGTTGTGTATAGCGACATCGCGCTACACGGGGCTCGAATATGTAATCGCCTTTGATATGTTCACGGGCGAGGTGATCGGGCAGCGTTCTGGAGAGCGGGATAGCGCGGGGTTTTCTCCCGCAACACGAGAGGCAGCACTTGATTCGCACCGCAAGCTAAAGGTTATACACAGCCACCCGCAAGACGATCCGCTCTCACCAACGGAGGCCCGGTATCTGGATGAAGCGAGTACCGACTTGTGCTGCAGGGCGTTGGCGAAAAGTCGTGAGTCGCGTGAATTGGTCAGGGACTTCAGACAAGCCACCCATGGGTGGCTTTTTTATTGTTGCGCCCGCCGTGGGTTTTACCTCTGAGTAAGAAGCTCTGGAATCTGTTAATTTTATGCATTGAGCATAAACCCGCGAAACTAACAAACCAAGGTGAGCACGTTGTTACGACACATCGTCATGTGGAAATTGAAGGAAAGCGCCGAGGGTGGCACGCGCGCTGAGAACATCGTCAAGCTGAAGGCGAAACTCGAAAGCTGTCGCAGCATCGTTGCAGGCCAGGGACACTTCGAAGTCGGCGTGGCGCAGGACGGCTACGAAGCCACGTGCGACGTGATCCTTGTCTCCGATTTCGATAACAAGGAAGCGCTCCACGCGTATCAGGTCCATCCGAAACACGTGGCAATCAAGGACTTCGTGGCGGCGGTGCGTGAATCGCGTCAATGCATCGATTACGAAGTCTGAGCCCATGACCGATTCCTCCATGCTTCCCGAAAGCCCGTTCATCGATTCACTTGGGGTTCAACTCATCTCAGCCGAAGACGGCGCGAGCGAAGTGCTGCTGGCGCTGACTCCCACGCACATGAACACATGGGGCATTGCACACGGCGGCGTCACCATGACGCTTGCTGACGTCGCTCTTGCAATGGCTGCGCGCAGTCTGGCGGGCACGGGCATCGGCGTTGTGACGGTCGAAATGAAAGTCAACTTCATGGAACCGGGCCGCGGCGAGCTTCGCGCATTCGCGCGTGTGCTGCATCGGTCAACGACCATGGCGTATTGCGAAGGCGAGATCCGCGACAGCGAAGGACATTTCGTCGCGAAAGCCCTTGGTACGTTCAAATACATGCGTCGTCTTGCCGTCGGCCGCGATATTGCGCAACAACGCCTTCGAACCGATCCGTCGGCGAAACCTGGTCCGAGTGACGCCTGAACTTCACGGGCGTCACAAAGACCGCACAGGAGCATCACGATGTCCGAAAACGCTTCAATCAATCGTCAGATCCTCCTTGTCTCACGTCCAGAGGGCGCGGCGAGCGTCGATAACTTCAAGCTCGTCGAGACGCCCCTTGCGCCGCTCGCCGATGGTCAACTGCGCGTGCGAAACCACTATCTCTCACTTGATCCCTACATGCGCGGCCGTATGGACGACGCAAAGTCGTACGCTGCGGCGCAAGCACTCAACGAGGTGATGGTCGGCGGGACGGTGGGCGAGGTCGTGGAATCGAAAAACCCGAAATTTACGGTCAGTGACAAGGTGGTCGGCACCTACGGCTGGCAGGAATTTGGTACCTCGGATGGCAAGGGTTTGCGCAAGGTCGACGATAGCCACATCCCGCTTTCAGCTTTTCTCGGTTCGGTTGGCATGCCTGGGGTGACGGCATGGCTTGGCTTGAACAAGATCATCGAACCGAAGGCGGGGGAGACGGTGCTCGTCAGCGCAGCGAGCGGCGCGGTGGGAAGCGTGGTCGGCCAGTTGGCCAAGACCGCGGGATGCCGCGCAGTGGGCATCGCGGGTGGTGCGGACAAGTGTCGTTATGTTACGGAAACGCTCGGCTTCGATGCGTGCATCGACTATAAAGCGGGCAATCTGTACGAGGACCTGAAAGCGGCGCTGCCCAATGGTGTGGATGGCTATTTCGAAAACGTCGGCGGCGAAGTGCTCGATGCCGTGTTGCCACGCATGAACGCCTTTGGCCGCATCGCGTTGTGCGGAATGATCGCCACCTACGACGGCTCGCCGATGCCGCTTAAGAAACCCTCGCTTTTGCTCACACAGCGATTGAAGGTTCAGGGGTTCATTGTCAGTGAATCGCCGGAAGTGTGGCCCGAAGCGCTCGCCCAGCTCGGCGGTCTCGTGGCGCAGAAAAAGCTGCAGTATCGCGAAAGCATCGCGCAAGGACTCGAACACGCGCCCGAAGCGTTTCTCGGCTTGCTCAAGGGCAAGAACTTCGGCAAGCAGCTGGTCAAGCTGATCTGAATCCGGATTGCATCGAAGAGGAGACGCAGTGAATCAATTCGACGGCAAAGTGGCGGTGATTACGGGCGCGGGCAGCGGCTTTGGCCGTGAGTTTGCAAAAAAAGGCGCGGCGCTGGGCATGAAGCTCGTGCTTGCCGACATCGATGTAAAAGGACTCGCGGAGACCGTCGACATGGCGCGCGCCTTGGGCGCAGCAGCGCTGGGCGTTCCGACCGACGTCTCCGATGCAAATCAAGTCGATGCCCTGGCACGCACGACAACCGACACTTATGGCGCCGTGCATCTGCTTTTCAATAACGCAGGGGTGGGCGCGGGCGGCTTCGTGTGGGAGAACAGCGCGAACGACTGGGCGTGGGTGTTCGGCGTCAACGTGATGGGCGTGGCGAACGGCGTGCGCGCGTTCACGCCGTTGATGCTCACGCAGAACGAACCGGCGCATATCGTCAATACGGCGTCTGTTGCGGGATTGCTGTCCGCGCCTGCAATGGGCGTGTACAACGCATCGAAGCACGCGGTCGTCGCGCTGACCGAGACGCTTTATCACGACCTGAAGATCGTCGGCGGCCCCGTGGATTGTTCGTTGTTGTGCCCGGCATTCGTTCCCACGGGCATTGCTCAGGCGGAGCGCGCGCGGCCCGAGGAACTGCGTAACGAAGAACCCATGACCACATCGCAACGGATGGCGGTCAAGCAACTTACAAAAGCAGTGGAAGGCGGCAAGCTGAGCGCGAAAGACGTGGCGGAAATCACCTTCGACGCGGTCCGCGAACGCCGGTTTTACGTGCTGACGCATCCGAAGATCCTCGCGTCGGTACAACTGCGGTTCGATGACGTCGCCCAGATGCGTAATCCGACCGATCCGCTTTCATTGAAGCCCGAGGTGCGGGGGCGGGCTTGAGCGCTGGTGTGTCATCATCGCGAGCTTTCAACGTGATCCATTTTCCATGCCGCTGAATCCTGCCATTGCCCAGGTCCTCGAACTCATCGCGAAGGCAAAGCGGCCGCCGTTTCATACGCTGACTGCCGCCGCCGCGCGCGCATCGTACGAACGCAGCGCGCCGATCATCGACATCGCGCCGGCGCCCATGTTCGATATCCAGGATCTCGACATTCCCGTGCGCGACGGCGCATCCATCCGGGCGCGGATTTTCCATCCAGTAGAACCGTCGTGGACGGCCCCGGCGCCGACGCTCGTGTACTTTCATGGCGGCGGTTTCGTAGTGGGCAGTATCGATACCCATGCCGCGCTGTGCCGGCGCCTCGCGGCGGATTCGGGATGCGCGGTGGTATCGGTGGATTACCGGCTCGCGCCCGAGCACAAATTCCCGACCGCCGTCCACGATGCCTTCGACGCCCTTACGTGGCTCCACGCGCAAGCGTCATCCTTGGGTCTCGACAGCGCGCGTTTTGCCGTTGGCGGCGACAGCGCGGGCGGCACGCTTGCCACGGTCTGCGCGGTGCTCGCCCGCGATGCGGGTATCGCCTTGCGTCTGCAATTGCTGATCTACCCGGGCGTGAGCGCGCGCCAGGACACGCGCTCGTACGCGCAATTCGCGGAAGGCCATGTGCTGACGGCGAAAACAGTTCAATGGTTCTTCGAACACTATCTGCGCGATGAAAACGATCGCGACGACTGGCGTTTCGCGCCGCTCGACGCGCGCGGGGAAATGCCATCGTTTGAAGGAATCGCGCCCGCGTGGATCGCCGCCGCCGATCACGACCCGCTCTTCGATGAAAACATCGCCTACGCAGCGAAACTCGAACGTGAGCACGTGGCTGTCGAGCTAGTGCGCTACGAAGGCATGACGCACGAGTTCTTCAAGATGGGCGGCTTGGTGCCGGACGTCGCGAAAGCGCACGCGGACGCGGCGAGTGCGTTACGCCGGTATCTGGGCATCGAAGATTAGGGCGTAATAACGAACCCGTCGTCTCGCACGAAGTTTCCCGGGCGGACGATCTTGTGCGAGCCGTCGTCGTCGCTGAGTTCCTTGATCTGCAGCGTGAGCTGCTCGCCAGCGGATGCAACACGCAACGCAGTCGTGCTCCGCGTCCCATACCCGTCCGACTCGATAAACGCCGCCGACAACACACGCTCACGTTCAATCGAAACACCGGTGGAGGGCAGCAGGGCGTCATCGGCGATATGCGGGTTGCGCATTGTCTCGATCAGCATATCCAGCGATGGCTGAACCTGATCTTCAGCGTGGACCAGATCGCGCAGCGCGTCGCGTTGCGCAACGAGCTTCGGCCACGGCGTATTGAGCAAGCTATTCGATAACCCGTGAATGCCGGCGTCGAGCAGCGCAGGCGGCGCATCGGCGCGATTGCCGTACCACGCCAGTTCGCGCCGCGTGAAATCCCCGACGATCAAATTGAAGCCGTTATACAGATGCCCGTTGCGGGCGACTTGCGAAAGATAATCGAGTGGCTTTAAACGCTCGCCCGAAAGGAAATCGCTCACCAGCGTGCCGCGGGTCGGCGCGCCGGGGCGCACTTCGGACGGCGCCCGGTAGTTTGTCAACGCGGCGAAGCGACCGTCGCGCGTCACGCCCAGCCACGTTCCGCCACCTGTGAGATCGCGCCCGGCAAGCATGTCCGGCGCATCCTTCCACCAGTGCATCGGCACGGTTTCGCGGCTGTAGAACTCATCGCGATTGGCGGCGAGCGTGAGCATCGGACGATTCAGCTTCGACGAACCCGCGTCCGGCTGCCAGTCGAAGACGATCAGACACATGAACGCGCCTCAGACTTCGGTCGGCAAGGCGTACGGCAGCGCCGAGAACTGCAGCGCCGGGCCATCAGCCGCGCCGACATGCACCGATCCGTTTTCCAGCGCCACGAGCTTGATTTCCACCAGCGCATCCACGCCGCCTTCAGGCGCGGCGGCTACGTTGACCACGAGGCCGCAAGGCTGGCCGGGGTCATCGGAGTGGAAAAGTTCGTCGCCGGGTTTGGCCGATTCCACGTGCGCGAGCGATGTCCGCCGCTTGATGGTGCCGCGATACTGGCTACGGGCAACCACTTCCTGCCCCGGATAGCAGCCTTTCTTGAAGTTCACGCCGCCGAGTACGTCGAAATTGACCATTTGCGGGACGAATTGCTCGGAAACCGGCAGCGTGATACGCGGTTCGCCGGCGTGGATGTCGAGCCAGTCCCATACCTCCGCGTTTGCGCGCGTCAGCTTCTTCTCCAGCTCGGCGAGATGCGCATCGACTTCGGCTTTCGGACCAACCCACAGGAAACGCGGGCGGCCGGCGGCGTCGGGAACACGGATCAGCGAACCGAGCGGACCATCCACTTTGACATGCACACCGTCGGGCATGGCATCGAAGAGATGTGACAGCGCGTGGCGTACATCGCCGGCAAAACCCACGGCGGTGAGCGACGGCGTGGCGTCCACCAGCTTGGCTTTTGCGCGCATCACGAACATGGACAGGCGCTTCTGTACCGTGGCCTGCAAGTCGGCGGCGATCATCAGGCGCACCGCGTCCCCCGCACGCCACATCAGGAACGACGCCATCAAACGGCCTTTCGGCGAGCAAAACCCGGCCAGACGCGCCGTCGACGCATCCAGATGCTGGACGTCGTTCGTCAGTTGCGTGTGAAGAAAAGCGGCGGCGTCGTCGCCGGTTGTGTCGATGAAACCGAACTGCGTGAGCGGCGCGAAAATGCCGCCGGTAAGCACAGCTTGAAAAGGAGAACCGGTCGAGGAATTCATGGACCTGACTTGGGCGTGGGCGAACAAGTATTATATGGGTCTTACTTAGAGCGTGTTTCGCATGTCCCTTTTGAAGAAATGTCTGGTCGCGGCGGTCGTCGCGGTCGTGGTTGCAGGTGCGCTCGTCGCGGGCATGTTCAGGTGGGCGAACAGCCCGGTCGACCTGGCCTCGCCCGAACTCGATATCACCATCAAGTCCCACAGTACGCTGAAAAGCGTGAGCATCCAGCTCGATCGCGGCGGCGCCCACATGCGGCCCGAGCTGTTCGTGCTGATGACGCGCGTGCTGGGTCTGTCGTCGCAGCTGAAGTCCGGCAATTACGCGTTCAAGGAGGGCATCACGCCCTACGAGATGCTGCAGAAGATCGCGCGCGGCGACGTGAACGAATACGTGGCGACGATCATCGAAGGATGGACCTTCCAGAAAATGCGCAACGAACTGGACGGCAATCCGGCGCTCCAGCACGACACCGCAGGCATGACAGATACCGATTTGCTGAAAGCCGTCGGCGCGCCGGACGACCTGATCGCGAAGGCAAGCGCGGAGGGCCTGTTCTTCCCCGACACCTATCTCTTCGATAAAGGCACGAGCGATATCGCCGTCTACAAGCGCGCGTACAAGCTGATGCAGATGCGCCTGACCGAAGCCTGGAACACGCGTGCGCAGAACCTGCCGTACAAGACGCCTTATGACGCGCTGATCATGGCGTCGATCGTGGAGAAAGAGACGGGGCGCGCCGCCGACCGGCCTTTGGTTGCGGCCGTTTTCGCTAACCGGCTGCGCATCGGCATGCCGTTGCAGACTGATCCGTCGGTGATCTACGGTTTGGGTTCGGCTTACGGCGGCCGGCTCAAGAAGAAAGATTTACAAACCGACACTCCGTACAATACCTACACGCGCATGGGCCTGCCTCCCGGTCCGATCGCGTTGCCCGGCGTCGCGGCGCTGGCGGCAACGGTCAATCCTGCATCGAGCAGCGCGCTTTATTTCGTGTCGCGCGGCGACGGCAGCAGCTTCTTTTCAGACAATCTCGGCGACCACAACAAGGCCGTCGACAAGTACATCCGGGGACAATGATGGTGCGCGGCAAATTCATCACGTTTGAAGGCATCGACGGGGCGGGTAAGACAACGCACCTCGGGTGGTTCCGCGAGCGTCTGGAAGCGAAGATCGCATCGACTGGCCATTCGGTCGTGATGACGCGCGAACCCGGCGGCACGGCGCTCGGCGAGAGCCTGCGCGAATTGCTGCTCAACCAGCCGATGGACCTCGAAACCGAGGCGCTGCTGATGTTTGCGGCACGCTGCGAACATCTCGCGCAGGTGATCGAACCGGCGCTCGCGCGGGGCGACTGGGTGTTGTCGGATCGTTTTTCCGATGCCACGTTCGCATACCAAGGCGGCGGCCGTGGTTTGCCGCGCGACAAACTGGAAGCACTCGAGCGATGGGTCCAAGGCGGGTTTCAACCGGATCTGACCGTGCTTTTCGATGTTCCTACGAGTGTCGCCAGCGAGCGCCGGGGCGCAGCGCGGGCGCCGGACAAGTTCGAGAGCGAGTCTGATTCCTTCTTCGGCCGCACGAGAGCGGAATACTTGCGGCGAGCGGCGGAATCCCCGGAACGATTTGCAGTGATCGATGCAACGCAGACGGTTTTGGATATTCAGAAAAAACTTGAAGAAGTCGTGTCAAATATTTGATTTGAAAGATTTTTATGAAATTCCTCAAGTTAATTCAAACTCTTAACTTCGTGTCATAAGCTCCTGATTTAAAAAACTTCATGATCTATCCGTGGCAAGCCGATGACTGGGCGCATCTCGATCAACTCCGCGCAAGCTGGCCACACGCGTTGTTGCTACATGGGCGGGCGGGTATCGGCAAATTGCAGTTCGCGCAGCATCTGGCGCAAAGCCTTTTGTGCGAGGCGCCGACCGCAACGCGCGAACCGTGCGGTCACTGCGTCGCTTGCCTTTGGTTCAGCCAGGGAAATCACCCGGACTATCGCGCGGTGCTCCCTGAGGCACTTGCCGGCGAACTGATCAGCGACGACAAGCCGGACGCCGATGAAGGCAAGAAAACCAAGGTCCCGAGCAAGGAAATCAAGATCGACCAGGTCCTTGGCCTGATGAACTTTTTCAGCCTCGGATCGCACCGAGGCGGCGCGCGGGTCGTGTTGATCTATCCGGCCGAATCCATCAACGTGTTCGCTGCCAATGCCTTGCTCAAAACGCTGGAAGAACCGCCCGCGGGCGTGGTGTTCATTCTGGCGACGGCGCGTATCGACCGGTTGTTACCGACCATCATCAGCCGATGCCGCCAATGGCCGATGACCCTCCCGGCTACCGAAGCTTCCGTGGCATGGCTCGCGCAGCAAGGCGTGCAGCAACCTGCGGCGCTGCTCGCAGAAGCAGGCGGTGCGCCGCTGACGGCGCTGGCGCTCGCCAACGACGAAAACCGTGCCCTCCGTGATTTCGCGCTGGCGCAACTGGCAGCGGGTCCCGCCTGCGACGCATTTGCGTGCGGCGAGAACCTGCAGAAACTGCCCGTTCCGATGGTTCTCGGCTGGCTGCAGCGCTGGCTGTACGATTTGCTGGTGCAGAAGACCGCCGGCCGGCCGCGCTATTTCCCGGCGGCGTCGAAGGCACTGGAACGCTGCGCCGCGCAGGTCGATGCGGACCGCTTCTCCCGCTATCAAAAGTTGGTGACGCGTCAGCGCGCGGTCGAAAATCACCCGCTCAACGCACGGCTCGTCTTCGAAGAGCTGTTCCTGGGCTATCGCGACGTGTTCAACGTTGCCTGACCAACCCCTCAACATTCGTAAAACGCACCATGACTCTCAATTTCCGCGACGCCGTTCTCGATGATCTTCCGGGCATCGTGGCTATCTATAACTCCACGGTGCCTTCGCGTCTCGTGACAGCTGACCTTGAACCGGTGACGGTCGAAAGCCGTCTCGCCTGGTTCCACGCTCATGGACCGAAGGCCCGCCCGTTATGGGTCGTGGAAGAAAACGGCGCGGTTGTCGCGTGGCTGAGCTTTTCCGATTTCTATGGCCGTCCGGCCTATCTGCGGACCGCCGAAGTCAGCATCTATCTTCATGAGAACACGCGCGGACGGGGTTTGGGTACCCAACTGCTGGAAGCTGCCTTGCAGCGCGCGCCAGAGCTGGGTATCGATACGTTACTGGGTTTTGTGTTCGGCCATAACGACCCGAGCTTGCGCCTCTTCCGCCGCTTCCAGTTCGATGTCTGGGGCACGCTGCCGCGCGTCGCGGTGCTGGATGGCATCGAGCGCGACCTCGTGATCCTCGGCCGCCGGCTAAGCGCGCCGTCCGCCAGCTAAATCAGAGCTTTATTGGAACCACCACGGAACCACCATGTTCGTCGATTCACATTGCCACATCAATTTCGAGGGTCTCGCCGACCGCCTGCCCGAAGTGCTCAGCAAGATGCGGGAGCTGAAGGTCACGCATGCGCTGTGTGTATCGGTGGATCTGGAAACGCTGCCTTCCGTGCTCAAGATCGCGGAAGAAAACGAGCATATCTATGCATCGGTGGGCGTGCATCCCGACCACGAGGACGCGCAGGAACCGAGCGTGCAGGATCTCGTCGAACTGGCGCGCCATCCGAAAGTGGTCGCGATCGGCGAAACGGGGCTGGATTATTACCGGCTGGAAGGGCGCAGCATCGCCGATATGGAATGGCAGCGCGAACGATTTCGCACGCATATCCGCGCTGCGCACGAGACGGGCAAACCGCTCATCATTCACACGCGTTCGTCGTGGGAGGACACGCTTAGGATCATGGCCGAGGAGCGCGCGAGCGTGCCAGGCGGCGTGATGCATTGCTTTACCGAGTCATGGCACGTCGCGCAAGCCGCGCTTGAACAAGATTTTTACATTTCGCTGTCAGGTATCGTCACGTTCAAGAGCGCGAAGGACGTACAGGATGTCGCGCAGCGCGTGCCGCTCGAGCGTTTGCTGATCGAGACCGACTCGCCTTACCTCGCGCCAGTGCCGTATCGTGGAAAGTCGAATGAACCTGCGTACGTAAGTTATGTCGGACGTTTCATCGCGCAATTGCGAGAAATGCCGGAAGACGCGCTGGCAGCGGCCACGACCCGCAATTTCTTCAAGCTCTTCAAGATCCCCGAGCCTGTAGAAAACTAAGCCGGCCGGACGCCTCCGTTGCACCAATTATTAGATTCAATCAGTAATCCCCAAGGAACACATGCTTAAACTTTCGACGGTTTCATCTTCGACATCTTTCAATCGCCATACATCCGCGCGCGGCCGGACGTGGCGCACGCTGGTTTCCGGCGTGGTTCTGACGGCCGCTGCCATCGCGCAACCGGTTTTTGCAGCGCCCGCCGATTCCATGATCAAGGCAGTGAAATTCGACGACGTGTCTGCCGTCAAAAAGCTGCTGGCGCAGGGCGTGGATCCGAATCTCGTCGATAACACCGGCGCACCGCTGCTCGTGATCGCGGCGCGTGAGAAGTCGGACAAGGTCGGCAAGCTGCTTGCGGAAAATCCGAAGACCGACCTCGAAAAGCTCGACCCCGCCGGCGAAAACGCGATGATGCTCGCTGCGCTCAACGACGACCTCGACTTCGTGAACATGCTGATTTCGAAGGATGCGGAAGTGAACAAGAAGGGCTGGACGCCGCTGCATTACGCCGCGACCAACGGCCATGACGACGTGGTCAAGGTTCTGCTCGACCATTCGGCGTACATCGATTCGGGTTCGCCCAATGGCACCACGCCATTGATGATGGCGGCGCGCGGCGGCCATCTGTCCACGGTCAAGCTGCTGCTCGACGAAGGCGCCGACTTGCGCGTGAAGAATCAGATCGGCATGACCGCAGTGGACTTCGCGAAGCAATATCACGAGAAGGATGTGGCGGAAGGCTTGGCGGCGCGTCTGGCGTCGATGCAGGCAACAGGCGCTGCGGGCGCATCCGGAGCCCCGCAAACCGGTACAAACAGTGCAAAATGACGCACTCGCGGGATGACGGCCGGAAATTCAAACCGGTCGTCTCCTGCAATACGAGGAACAGCTTAAACAAGCCGGGACCAAGCCGAAGGCGCTGCAAAGCGCGGGGAGGGCCACACCCGGCAACCGCCAAACATAAGAAAGGATCATCATGCTGCGGGTTTTAGTCATGGCCGGGGTGCTTGCGTTTCCGCTCAGTGCGGCCGCGTTCACCGGCAACGATCTGAACATGCTTTGCACCAAGACGGACACCGCTTCGCGCAGCGCATGCGCGGCTTACATAGAAGGCGCCGCTGACGGCATCTACAACACAATTGAAGCAATTGGCGGAACGTCCGGCCCGCAGGTTGGACAGTATTTTTGCCTTCCCGTCGATGTAAAACCGCAAGAGTTGACTGACGCGGTGCGCAAATTCATCGCCGACAACCCGGCTCAGGGCAACTTCAACGCGACCACCATGGTTTCGCTCGGGCTTGGCAAAGCCTTTCCGTGCAAGGCGGAGAAGTAAGCGTCTTCAGTTTCACGTCATTTGAATGTCCGCCGGTCGACCGGCGGGCACGGCATTTGCTGCACCGCAATACACCGGTAACGTAGCCGGCTTCCCGCAAAATCCCGTCGTATCCACCTTTTCAAGGCTGATTCCACGACGACGATGATCAATTTCGACTCCTTCGAGCGCATTGCTTCGGCGCCGCTCAACACCTGGCCCGGCGCAATTGTCGTCGCTGCACTTGCCGTGCTGTTTGCCATCGGCGTTCACCGGGTGGGCGCGCGGATTCTCGTGCGTATTGCGCGGCCGTATCCGTTGATGAGCGTGGTGCTGCGTTTCATCGATAAACCCGCGCTCGCGCTTCTCATCATCCTCGCGCTCGGCTTCGTGCTGGTCGAAGCGCCGGATTCGCTGCCTTTTGCCACGGCGCTGCGCGATCTGCTGACCCTTGCGTTGATCGTTGGGCTGACATGGCTCGCCGTGCGTTCGGTCGGCGCTGTCGCCGAAGCACTGGTTCAAGCGCATCCGCTCGACTCCAAAGACAATCTCCAGGCGCGCCGTATCCATACGCAGGCGCGCGTGCTGGCGCGATCCGTGATGGTGGTGATCGTAATCATCGGGTTTGGCGGCGCGTTGATGACGTTTCCGGCCGTGCGGCAGATCGGGGCGAGTTTGCTGGCGTCGGCGGGGGTGGCGGGACTGGTTGCCGGTATTGCCGCAAGGCCCGTGTTGGGTAACCTGATCGCCGGCTTGCAGATCGCATTGTCGCAACCCATCCGGCTCGATGACGTCGTCGTGATCCAGGGCGAATGGGGACGCGTCGAGGAGATCACGGGAACGTACGTATCCGTCCGGATCTGGGACCAGCGGCGCATGATCGTGCCGTTGCAATGGTTTATCGAAAATCCGTTTACCAACTGGACGCGCAATAGTTCGCAGATCATTGGAACGGTGTTTCTCTACGTCGATTACCGCATGCCGATGGCGCCATTGCGCGAAGAACTCGAACGCATATTGGAACACGCGCCGGAATGGGACGGCCGCGTACAAGTGCTTCAAGTCACCGACGCCACTGAAAAGTCGATGCAGATTCGCGTTCTTGTCAGTTCCTTCGATTCCGGCCTGAACTTCGACCTTCGATGCCGCGTGCGCGAAGGTTTGCTGAACTTCGCGCAGGCCGAGTTTCCACAATTCCTGCCGCGTACCCGGGCGGACGTGGCGCCGGAAGGCGAGCACGTCGATTTCGTTGCGCCGCTGGACCGGACGCAGGCGAGCAGCGCGATCCGGCCGCCGGTTCGCGGGACAGCCAACACGGAAGCCGACCCGGTGGCAAGCCGGGGAGAACGGCACGGCCCGGATCCGTCGGCGCATTCGGCGGCATCGACCGCTAAACCGGCGCCCGAACCTGCCGAGCCCGTCGGCAGCGGCGAGCGGCGCTGACCTTCATTTGCCCTCCCGGAAACGCGGACAAAGTTTGAACTGACGCCGCCGCCCAAGGCCAAACTCACTACTATTTCGAGATAGATCCTGAACATCCGGACGTCACGAATCAATAAAAGGGACTGTCAAGCATGAGCCGTCTAGTGGTTGTATCGAACCGAGTTGCGTCACCCACCGAAACCAAAGGCTCCGCCGGCGGCCTCGCCGTTGGGGTGTTCGGCGCGCTGAAGGACAGCGGGGGCGTGTGGTTCGGCTGGAGCGGCGACGTGGTCAGCGACACCGTCGCAAACCAGGGTCCGAAGCTCGAACAGGACGGCGCGGTCACCTTCGCGACCGTTGGCTTGCCCAAAAAAGACTACGACCAGTATTACCGCGGTTTTTCGAACGCGACGCTTTGGCCGGTTTTTCACTATCGAAATGATCTGGCTGTTTACGATCGCGAGGAGTACGCCGGATACAGAAGGGTGAACTCGTGGCTCGCGCATCGCGCAATCAAGCTGCTACAGCCGGACGATGTCATCTGGGTTCACGATTACCATCTGATCCCGTTTGGCGAGGCGCTGCGCTCCGAAGGCGTGACGAACCGAATGGGTTTTTTCCTGCATATCCCGTTTCCATCGCCGCAAATCCTGCTCAACATTCCGCCGCACGAGGAACTGGTCAAGTCACTGTGCTGCTACGACGTCGTGGGTTTCCAGACGCCGGGCGACCAGGCTGCGTTTCATGATTACATCGTGCGCCACGCACACGGCACTGCAACGGCCGACGGCCAGGTTGAAGCGTTCGGCCGCAAGCTGAAAACGGGCGTGTATCGGATCGGCATTTTCCCCGATGAAATCGCCGAACAAGCCAAGCGTGGCGAAGCGCGTCAGGACGTGATGGACCTGAAGCAGAGCCTTGAAGGGCGCAAGCTGATCATGAGCGTGGACCGGCTGGATTACTCGAAAGGACTGGTCGAGCGATTCAAGGCTTTCGAGCATTTTCTGGAAAAGTCTCCGGAATGGCGCGGCAACGTCACGCTCGTGCAGATCGCGCCGCCAACGCGCTCAGATGTCGATACTTACCAGCAGATCCGTCACAACCTCGAATACGAAGCAGGGCGTATCAACGGGCGGTACTCGGGTCTCGACTACACGCCGATTCGCTACATGAACCAGCGTTATGACCGGTGGAAGCTGATGTCGCTCTTCCGCGAATCGCAGATTGGTCTGGTCACGCCGTTGCGCGACGGCATGAACCTCGTCGCGAAGGAGTACGTCGCGGCGCAGAATCCCGACGATCCGGGCGTCCTCGTCCTGTCCCAGTTCGCCGGCGCCGCCGACGAAATGACCGGCGCGGTGATGGTGAATCCCCACGATATTGTTGGGATGAGCGAAGCGATCGGCCGAGCGTTATCGATGCCGCTTGCTGAGCGCCGCGAGCGCTACGAAACCAACATGAAAATGCTCCGCAAGTACGATCTCGGCGTGTGGCGCGACTCGTTTCTAGCCGATTTGCGAGGCGTCGATCAAACCAAACCGGCTTCCAGGAAAAAATAACAACGCGTCTCGACTACAGGCTGCCCGCGCCCAAGTAACGTTGCAAAACGAGTGTTTCGTGACTGTAACAGCGTCATGAAAGTGAAAGTTTTGCCAACATCGGTGCATTCGCGGCCAATAATGCGGGTGTCGTCACTGCGCGTGGAATTTTCGCGCGCGACGACCGGCGACCGTCCTTATCCGGCATTGCACCGGTTAAAGATCACGGCGACGTAAGACCGAGTGGAGACGAGAACAATGAGAATTGCACAAATAGCACCCCTGACCGAGTCGGTGCCGCCAAAGCTTTACGGGGGAACGGAGCGGGTCGTGTCGTACATCACCGAGGCGCTGGTGGAACTCGGGCACGACGTCACGCTGTTCGCTTCAGGCGACTCCCAGACCAAAGCAAAGCTGGAAGCTGTCTGGCCGCGCGCGCTGCGCCTGGACCCGGCTATCCGCGACCGGATCGCGCCGCACATGCTGCTGATGGAAATGGTCCGCCGCCGCGCCGATGACTTCGACGTGCTGCACTTCCACATGGATTACTACTCGTTCTCGCTTTTCAAGCGCCAGGACACGCCGTTCGTGACCACGCTGCATGGGCGGCTAGATCTGCCTGAGCAGCAACCGATATTCAACACATTCAATACGGCGCCAGTGATTTCGATTTCGGATTCGCAGCGCCACCCGTTGCCGCAGGCCAAATGGCTCACGACGGTTTATCACGGGCTGCCGGAAAAGCGCTACATGCCGCAGCCGGTCGAGCAAACCTATCTGGCGTTTCTCGGGCGGATATCGCCGGAAAAACGCGTCGATACCGCCATCCGCATTGCGGGACGTTGCGGCATGAAGATCAAGATCGCGGCAAAGGTCGACTCAGCCGATCGCGAATATTTTGAACGCGAAATCGCGCCGTTGATGGAATTGCCATACGTGGAGTTCATCGGTGAAATTGACGATCACCAGAAAGCCGACTTCCTCTCGGGCGCCCATGCGCTGTTGTTCCCGATCGACTGGCCCGAGCCGTTTGGCCTTGTGATGATCGAATCCATGGCGTGCGGCACGCCGGTCATCGCATTCAACCGCGGAGCGGTGCCGGAAGTGGTGGACGAGGGCGTGTCGGGGTTCATTGTCGAGGACGAGATCGGCGCGGTTGCCGCCGTGAACCGGCTGCACACTATTTCGCGTGCGGGCGTGCGCAAATGCTTCGAGGAGCGCTTCACGTCGCACAGGATGGCACAGCAATATGTGGATGCGTACCAGGCCGTTGTAAGGGCGCAAAAGCGTTCGCGTTTCAAGCTCATCGACAGCGCCACGAGCTAAAAAGAAGTCATAAAGAAAACCGCCGCGCACACGACTTTTCGGGTCGTGCTGCGCGGCGGTTTTTTGCTGCGTTGGTCCTGCAAGCCAGCCTGAAAACTTAGATGGCCAGACGCGAGACCTTCGTGCCTTCCAGCGACAGGTTGGCCATCAGGCCGGCGTTCGTAAGCACGAACACTTCGACCGGCGCGGTTGCCGTCGTGGAATCGATATTGCCGTTTGCGCCCATCTTGACCAGCGCCACCGATGCATCGCCGCCGACCGACCAGCCGTCGGTATTGCGGAATTTGTCGAGTGCGTCCTGCGTCATGAACAGGAAGATGATCGACTTCGATTGCGCACCAGCCTGCAGACCGATGGAACCCGAGGTCGTGCTGTAGTAGCCGACCGAGCTGCCGCCCACTCGCAGCGCGCCCTTGCCGTATTGCGCGCCCACGATAAAGCCTGCCTGGATCACCGACGGGAACACGAGCACGCCACGCGCCTTGCCCACGAGTTCGCGTGAGCCCTTCGCCGTGACATACAGGCGCTGCATGGTCGCATCGATATCCGCGTCGATAGAACGGCGTGCGTCCGAGTCGCCGGCCGTCTTTTGTGCGCCCTGGTTCGACGTCGTCGTGCAACCGGCCAGCGCGAGGCCGCCCATTGCAAGTGCGGCGGTCGATTTGATCATGAAGTTTCGTCTTTGCATCGTTTTCTCCATCGTGGTTTTTTGGGAAACCCCATCTACGAGTGTTCCAGCAGGGCGATTTATAACACAGCAGGTCGTTTAGCAACACCTCGGTGGATCGCGCAAACCCTTGCCCCGCTTGGGCTTCAGCACGATAGCACGATTCGGTGAGGTAATTTTGACCTGGACCGGCCTGCACCTTGGCCGAGCGAGAACCCGCTTGTTTGTGCGAAACATTTGTCGTTCTCGTCAGGCAATTCCCTACTGCGCAAAATCCGCGCCACCTCCGGGAAAAGCACCGAAGTACGGTCAAACTTACCCATGAAAATAAGTTTGATAGCTCCGCTGATTTCCTCGAAAAGATGCTGATGTGTTGTCGCAGCGCAAATGCGTAGTGTCATTGTTTGGCTATGCCCGCAGGCTTGTGTGCCGGATCGTGCGCGGTTTTGGCATCCGTTTTCTTCAAGGGATGCCGCAGCGAACGGCGAATCACACCGATGATCGCGCCTAGCACGAAGAGCGTGATGGCCGGCACGACCCAATACCCGACGAAAGCCGTCCAGAGGTAGCCGAACAGAACGTGTTTGCGGGTTGCATATTGCGCGTTGGCTTGCTGGTCCAGCGCAGTCTTCGAGGCCAGGACGTCTTGTGGACATCCAGCGGTGCGCGCTTCATCGACCGAACCGTGGCAGCGCTGAATGGCGGGCAGGGCGCGCTGGGCGTCGGTGAACGTCCACGTGGAGAGCGTATGTGACAGGTCCGCAGAATCGTAGGCGAGTTGCTCGCGGATTTCATTGGCGGCCACGATCATTACCGGGACCGCCCAGAAAACAATCAGGACCAGCCACCGCCTGAACCAGCGGTTTTTATATCGCCACACCATCCTCGGGCCTCCGTCCGTTGCAATGCTGCAAACCGGCAAGACTGGCGGACCGATGGCGCTTGAGTGTCGTATTTGTGTTGTAGGGCGGGCCGCCTCCGCGTCATCTTATGAGATAAAACGCGTGGCGCGTAGCAGCAGCGTAGGTGCACTGCAATATGATGGGCCGAGGGTTTTCCCGTTTTTTGGGCTATTGGCTCGGCCGTGTTTTTATCGGTGGCTCAATAAAAAAGCCGCGTGCCCGAAGGCCCGCGGCTCTTGCTGCATCGACTTGCGTCACCTCGGCGCGACTAACCCTTGTTGCTCAGACAGTCTTTCATGAACGCCTTGCGTTCATCGCCTTTCTTGCCCGTAGCCGTCTTGTTGCAGGCCGTCATTTTCTGCTGCTGGGTCATGGGTGCAGCTGCAGCAACTGGCGCCGATGAAAGGCAGTCCTTCATATACGCCTTGCGTTCGTCGCCTTTCTTGCCCGCGGCTTGCGTGTTGCAAGTGCTCATTTTCGATTGCTGGCTGTTCTGCGCGAATGCCGGCGTTGCGGCGAAGCTCACGCTTAAGGCGGCTCCCAGTGCCAACGCTGTCATGGTTGCCCGGATCTTCATGGCGATGCTCCCTTTTTAGATGGATGACGTGCTGCGAGGTGACGCCGGTCGTGGATCAAAACTGGCGTATGCCGGACGGCTTTCCGTGTTTCGGCGCCTCATTATGGCAAAAAGCCCTACAAATGCCGTACGGTTTCGTACCGATACAGCATGAAAACCTGCGCTCGCGCGTCGGTCCGGCGGCGCTTGACCAATGTCGCGGTCTTGACGCCACCAAGGTTGTAAGCTTGTGCTTCACGATGACGGCAATTGACTGCCTCAGGCTTACAATTTTCCGATGCACACGCCCCGCTGTGCGCAGACGAAGCTGCGTTGCAGCGTCGCCACATCGTGCCTCGGGCGTGTGGTGTGGTGATTCAAATCGTCGCATCTGCGCTTTAGCCTGAGGCCGTGCGATGCTCCACCCGTCGCCGATCCGCTTGTTCAAACCGTTCCAAGGAGTCGAGTATGTCCAGTCCCTTGTCAGATCACTACAAAGGTTTTGAGATCAGCGTCCAGGCGTTGCGCCGCGCGAAAGAACGCGACGAGCCCGACGACGGTCCGCGCCATTTTGATATTGTCGTGACCATTTCGCGAAGTTCAGCCGGCGAGAGCGGCAGATCGGAAATGTTCGGCGTGCCTGACCAGGAACCGTTCGAAAGTCCTATCGATGCAACACGGGCCGGGATCGACTACGCGCGCAAGATCATCGACAAGCAGGTGGAAGGCCAGTCCGTCGACGAACTCTGAAGGCCGCGTCATGTGAGTGTTTTTTGTGCCTTGGCTCGCTGAAATCAGGGGCATCAGCAATTGCGGCGTACCGGGGAAACGTCCACGCTTCGGGCAATTGCTGTCGGCCAAACGGCTGGCCGGCGCGTTCTAGACGTTCTATGCCGTTTTATCCAACAACTCGAACAATCCAGGAGATTCGTTGCATGAACTCACATGACAAGAACTTGAAACCCGCGCTGCGCCGCCGCTTTCTTGGCGTTGCGCTGTCGATTGGCGCATGTGCCGCGCTGCCGTTATCCATTTACTCGAGCGCCGCCGCCGCGCAAGCCGCGCACAAGCCGAAGGTCGCGCTCGTGATGAAATCCCTCGCGAACGAGTTTTTCCTGACCATGGAAACCGGCGCCAAGGACTACCAGAAACACAATCCGAACCAGTTCGACTTGATCACGAACGGCATCAAGGACGAGACGGATACCGCCAACCAGATTCGCATCGTGGAGCAGATGATCGTCTCCAAGGTCGATGCACTCGTGATCGCCCCGGCTGATTCGAAGGCACTGGTTCCGGTGATCAAGAAGGCGGTGGACGCCGGGATCATTGTGGTGAACATCGACAACAAGCTCGATACCGACGTGCTCAAATCGAAGGATCTGAACGTGCCGTTCGTCGGTCCGGACAATGCCAAGGGCGCGCGTCAGGTGGGTGAGTATCTGGCCAAGCAGAAGCTCAAATCCGGCGATGAGGTCGGCATCATCGAAGGCGTTTCAACGACTACGAATGCGCAGCAGCGCACGGCGGGTTTCAAGCAAGCCATGCAGACTGCAGGCGTGAAGGTGGTCGCATTGCAATCGGGCGATTGGGAAATCGACAAGGGCAACGCGGTTGCATCGCAGATCTTAAACGCTAACCCGAACGTGAAGGCACTGCTTTGCGGCAACGACAACATGGCGATCGGCGCCGTGTCCGCGGTGCGTGCGGCGGGCAAGGCCGGCAAGGTTCAGGTCGTGGGTTACGACAACATCAACGCCATCAAGCCGATGCTCGCCGATGGCCGCGTGCTCGCCACCGCCGATCAATACGCTGCGAAGCAGGCCGTTTTTGGCATCGATACCGCGTTGAAGGCCATTGCCGACCACAAGAAGCAATCGGAACTCTCGGGCGTGGTTGAAACGCCGGTGGACCTCGTTACCAAAAAGTAGTAAGCATCTACGTGAAAAACAGGATTCGTCTGTCGAATTCTGTCTAAAATCTCAAGAACTGGGCATCGCTGCCGATAATTGAAGGCATAGCCAGGTTGGCAAGGCAGCTTTCATCGAACGCTCAGGCGATGCTCAGCATGGTTTTTACTGGCGCGAAAGACCGGGAGACGCTAGCTGGAGTGGCTTGCCTGCAAACGATTGCGGCATGCTCCGCCCAACAAGGCGCCGGTCAGCAGCAGCGGGAAGGCGATGGACACTATTGTGGGAACTGCCCCGGTCTTGACCGTGAGCGGTGTTGGCAAGACCTATGTGGAGCCAGTGCTGACGGGCGTCACGCTGGATCTGCGCGCGGGCGAAGTGCTGGCATTGACCGGCGAAAACGGCGCGGGCAAGAGCACGTTGTCCAAGATTATCGGTGGACTGGTCGATCCAACCACCGGTTCGATGACGCTCGGCGGCGCGCCGTACGCACCGGCGAGCCGCAAGGAAGCCGAGGCGCTCGGCGTGCGCATGGTGATGCAGGAGCTCAATCTCCTGCCGACGCTATCGGTTGCGGAGAACCTGTTCCTCAACCGTTTGCCCCAGCGCAAGGGTCTGAAGTTCGGCTGGATCGACCGTGCTGCGTTGCGCGAGGACGCACACCACGCCATGCAGCAGGTCGGACTGGATGCAATCGATCCCGGCACCTTGGTCGGCGAACTGGGGATCGGGCATCAGCAGATGGTGGAGATCGCGCGCAATTTGATTGGCGATTGCCGCGTGCTGATCCTCGACGAACCCACTGCCATGCTGACGGCGCGCGAAGTCGATCTGCTGTTCGAACAGGTCGAGCGTCTGAAGGAGCGGGGCGTGGCGCTGGTGTACATCTCGCACCGGCTGGAAGAATTGCGGCGGATTGCGGGGCGCGCAGCCGTGTTGCGCGACGGCAAACTGGTTCACATCGACGACATGGCGAACCTGACGAGCGACCGGCTCGTCACGCTGATGGTGGGACGTGACATTGGCGAACGGATCGATCTGGGCGAACGGAAGATCCGGGACGTTGCGCTGAAGGTCGATGGCATGCGCCGCGCCGATGTGGTCCGCGACGTATCGTTCGAAGTGAAAGCCGGCGAGATTTTCGGCATCAGCGGCCTGATTGGCGCGGGCCGTACCGAGCTGATGCGGCTGATCTACGGCGCGGACAAGGCCGATGGCGGCGTGGTATCGGTGGCGCATAAAGGCGCGGCGCTCGCACCGGTGAAGATCGCATCGCCCGCCGACGCCGTGAAGAACGGCATTGCGCTGATCACGGAGGATCGCAAGGGCGAAGGACTGCTTTTGCCGCAGCCGATCGCCGCGAACATTTCGCTCGGGAACATCGGCGCGGTATCGAGCAAGGGTTTTGTCGATGGACGGCGCGAAGCCGCGCTTGCCCAGACGCAGATCGACGCCATGCATATACGCGCGGCGGGCCCGTCGCAGCCGGTGTCGGAGTTGTCGGGCGGCAATCAGCAGAAGGTTGTGATCGGGCGTTGGCTTGCACGCGACTCCACAGTGTTGCTCTTCGATGAACCCACGCGCGGCATCGACGTCGGCGCGAAGTTCGACATCTATGCGTTGATGGGCGCGTTGGCGCTGGAAGGACGCGCGCTGGTGGTGGTATCGAGTGACCTGCGCGAGCTGATGCTGATCTGCGACCGGATTGGCGTGATGTCGGCGGGGCGGATGACCGGAATCTTCGATCGCGATGACTGGACGCAGGACATGCTGCTCGCCGCGGCATTTGCGGGCTACGCAAAACGCGATGAGATTCTTCAGGAGCCCATCGTGCCGGACGCGAAAGCGCCGCCTGCCGAGACGGGTGAAGTCGAACGGTGAACCGGGTCCCGCCTTGCTTGGCATAGCGGGTGCTTGACAGAGATGCCTCGGGCGGAGTTGGGACCGCTCAGTGCTCCGAACGAGCGGATGCATGTCGGACGTTACGTTACGCATTTGCTTGTCTGCGGGCGTAGCGGGTAACAAAGAGAACACTCAGCCGCAGGCTGCGGACGTAGCAACATAAAAAGCCGGCACGGGGATTCACGCCGGCGGACGGCCCAGGAGGGTCGCGAAACCAGAAGGGAACGGGTGCCATCGGGCGGTGGGCTGTCAAGGCCCATGCGCGTTGCGGGTACCAACTAAAAGAGCAAAAGCAAGACCAAAAGTCAGAGAGAAGGACCAAGTATGGCGACGATCAAAGATGTAGCGGCCATTGCGGGCGTTTCGTTCACAACCGTGTCTCATGTGGTGAACAACTCGCGGCCTGTATCGGCTGAAGTCCGGGTCAAAGTCGAGCGTGCAATCCGGGAGCTGGACTACGTGCCTTCGGCGGTAGCGCGTTCCCTCAAGGCGCGCAACACGCTCACCATCGGCTTGCTGGTGCCGAACGCGACCAACCCGTATTTCGCGGAACTGGCGCGCGGCGTGGAAGATGGATGTGCGAAGAACGGCTATTGCATGTTCTTCTGCAATTCCGACGACGACCCCGCCAAACAGCGCAGCTACCTTCGCGTGTTGCAGGAAAAGCGCATCGACGGGCTGGTGATCGCATCGGCGGGAGAAGATGCGGTGCTCGCTCAAAGCCTGGCGGGTGCACGTGAACCCCTGGTGATCCTGGACAGGAACATCGAGGGGGTATCGGCGGATCTGGTGCAGATCGATCATGAGAAAGGCGGATATCTCGCCACGCGTCATTTGCTGCAACTCGGGCATTCGCGCGTTGCCTGCATTACCGGGCCGATCGCCACGGCGGTCAGCGCAATGCGCGTGCACGGCTTTATTCGCGCGATGGCCGAGCGCGGTATCGAGATCGAGCCGAATGCGATTCAGCAGAGCGCATTTTCGGCAACGGGCGGTTATGAAGCCGCGTCGCAACTCTTCGATACGTTGAGGCCGACCGGGATTTTCGCGTGCAACGACATGATGGGCGTCGGCGCATTGCGGGCGGCGGCGGAGCGCGGGATCAACGTGCCGAAGGATTGCTCGATCATCGGATTCGACGACATCGAACTGAGCCGATACACCTATCCGGCCTTGTCGACCGTAGGGCAGTCCGTGCGGGAACTGGGTGAGCTCGCGGCGCAAACGCTGATTGACCGGATTGCCGGAAAGGTGCCGGCGAGCACACGCAGGCGCGTCGTGACGCCGCATATGATCTTGCGGGAATCGACTGGAGTCGTGCCGCAGGGCGAGGTGAGCGAGACCGCGCGCGGGCATTGATCGAAACACGTTGGGCGAAAACGGGCCGGCTTCATGCCGGCCCGTTGCTTTTTGGGCCTTTGCAGAAAAGGCCGCTTCGGAATCGGCGGCAGCTGATTGAAAGCATGATGGCGTTCACCCTATCCAGATAAACACCTACTACATTCGAATATCTGGATCACATTCGTGTCAATCGAGCTCCAAAACTGCACGATCGATTCATCTGATGAAACATCATTTCAAAATTTTCCTAAAGTGCGTGGCTTACACGCCGTAAAACCTGAGCAAGCAGGCGCGTTTGGGTCATCGTGGAAACGAGATGGACCGACCACCGCCGCCGATCATTCAAACACGCGGCTTCAAGGAAAATCATGAACATGAGTCTCACGATCAAGGCCCGTCTCGGTCTTACGATGGCCTTCCTCGGCCTGCTGCTTGTAGCAATCGGCGGCCTGGGCCTTTATGGCATGACGCAGGCGAACCGGGCCTATCGCGACACGTTCGAAAACCAGATGCCCAGCGCGAACGCCGTGAGCAACGCGGAACTCTATTCCGCGCGCGAGCGCCTGGTATTTGATCGCGCAGCCTTTCTGGCCGGCACGCCTGAGGTTGCATCGACCATCGAACGGGGCACGTTGATGCGCTCCAAGGCCGACGGCTTCTGGAAAAAATATTCCGAGCTTCCGGCGGTCGACGCTCACGAGAAACAGCTTGCGGATGCATCGAACGCAAAGCGCCTCGCGCTGCAGAAACTGATCGATGGCGGGTATGAGGCGGTGAGAGCCAACGATCAGGCGCGCATCGTCGAATCGGCCAAGGCCATGCAGGCGACCTACAACGAACTCTCGGGCGCCAACGACGCGCTGCGCAAGTTCCAGTTCGATGCCGCGCGCCAGGGCTATGACGCGGCCCAGGGCGCTGCATCGACGTTCGAAACGCTGAGCCTGACCGCAATCGTGATCGGGCTCGCCGCCGCCGCGTTCTCGTGGTTCGCGCTGCGCCGTGCAATCGGCCGGCCGCTCGACGAAGCGATCGAACATTTCGATGCGATCGCCGCCGGCGACCTGCGCCGTCATGTCAACGTCACGTCCCGCGACGAAATGGGTCTCCTGATGCAGGGCCTTGCGCGCATGCAGACGAGCCTCGTTGCGACGGTGCGTAGTGTGCGCTCGGGCAGCGAATCCATCGCGTCGGCGACCAAGCAGATCGCAGCGGGCAATATCGATTTGTCGTCGCGTACCGAGGAGCAGGCGTCGGCGCTGCAAGAAACGGCGTCGAGCATGGACGAATTGACCGGCACCGTGAAGCAGAACGCCGATAACGCTCGCCAGGCCAGCTCGCTCGCGGCAAACGCGTCGGAGATTGCGAACAAGGGCAGCCGCGTGGTTGCGCAAGTCGTCGGCACGATGGGCGATATCAACCAAAGCTCGGCGAAGATCGCGGACATCATTACGATCATCGAAGGAATCGCGTTCCAGACGAACATTCTTGCGCTCAACGCGGCAGTCGAAGCGGCGCGCGCCGGCGAGGAAGGACGCGGTTTTGCTGTCGTGGCGGGCGAAGTGCGCAGCCTGGCGCAGCGCTCATCGGCGGCGGCGAAGGAGATCAAGGGTCTTATCGATACATCGGTGGAGCGTGTGCAATCAGGCACGTCCCTGGTCGATGAAGCCGGCCGCACGATGGCCGAGATCATCGGCGCCGTGCAGCGCGTGACGGACATCATGGGCGAGATTGCAGCGGCATCGGAAGAGCAAAGCAGTGGTATTGAACAGGTTGCGCGCGCCGTCACGCAAATGGACGAAGTCACGCAGCAGAACGCGGCGCTCGTGGAAGAAGCTGCTGCAGCGGCGCAATCGCTGGAAGATCAGGCGGCGAAGCTGCGCGAAGCCGTGGCCGTGTTCCACCTCAACGATGACGGTTCGGTGGTCGTCGGCGCCGCCCGTACGGCGCCGCGCAATGTGTCGTCGCCGGGCGCGGCGAAATTCCGGCCGTCCGTGGCGCTCAAGGCCAAGCGTGCAACGCCGGCCAAACCCGTGGCTGCAGCGGGGCGGCCGTTGGCAGCGGCCGGTGGGGACTGGGAAACGTTCTAAATCTGGTCTAAATGCAGGCCTGTCGACGCGCCGCGATTTTTTGCGGCGCGTTTTCGTTTGCGGCGCGTTTGGTGCGCGGCGTAGTCGCCGTAAAGCCTCCAGGGGAAGTTTTAAACGATCGTGTGAAATGGGATATCGACGGTGTAATGAGGGCGCGCATCCGATTCGCGGCCATTGCCAACTTCCCCGTACACTGTGCGCTGCATCCGATAACCATTTCAGGACATGCCATGACCGAATCCACTCTTGCTGCGCAACTCGTGCAGGCCCGCCGGCAGCGAACGCTGATCGAGGACCTCGAGTCGGCAGATATTCCGGCCGATGCCAACGCAGCCTACGCCATCCAGCATGAAGTCCTGTCGCTGACGGGCGCCCGGATCGGCGCGTGGAAAGTTGGCGCCCGGTCGCCCGGTGCGCAGGCGAACACGGCGCCTATCGATGCAGAACTCGTTCACACGTCGCCCGCGCGTATCGCGCACGCGTCGTTTTTTCGCGTGCTGATCGAGATGGAAATCGCGTTTCGTTTTTCTTATGCACTGCCTCCGCGCGCCGAAGCTTACAGTCGCAGCGAGGTATTTGCGGCGCTTGGCGGCATGGCGGTCGCGCTCGAAGTCGTCGATAGCCGTTTTGCGCAGTGGCCGAATCTCGCGCCGCTCGCGCAACTGGCCGATTCACAAAACAACGGCGCACTGATCGTAGGCAAAATGGAGCCGTATGAGGTGATTGCGCCGGGCTTCGATTTCTTGTCGCCGCAACTCGAACTGAGCGTTGATGGCGTCTCCATCGTGCCGCCGAGCGCGGGAAATCCGGCTGGAGACCCGCGCGAACTGCTGGTGTGGTTCGTCAATCATTGCAGCACGTACGGCCATACCGTGCAGCCGTTCTGGACGATCACCACCGGTTCTTACACTGGGGCGCGCCGCATTGAAGGGCCGGGGGTGGTCAGCGGGCGCATTGATCGCATTGGCGATATCGAATTGACGCTGGAGTAAGCATTGCGTGCCTCAAGCGCGCATGAACGAAGCTTTAACAGATTTGTAACGCTGCATGCTTTAGCTAATGCAATGTCGAAACCACACCACACGAAGGCACTCGATGAGTGCCTTTTTTTATTGTTTAAATCCCTTTGCGCATCTCGGGTATTGCATCCATGAATGACGTATGTGAGCGCACAAAAGCTGGGGTTACGGCGGTCAACCAATGAGATTGCGAGTCGTTGTGTAAGAAAGAGATCTGCGTAGTGTTGTATCGATGAGAAGGGTTACTGAATGGCGGCGCGCACCATGTTGGTAAAAAGGGCATAGGGTCTGCATCGTTTAGGCTCTGATGCGCGTATATACGCATGCAGCCAGGTAACCGACCCGCCGATACAGATCCTTTATACCGGTGGATAACATGTGGATGAGTCTGTGGATGAGCGGTAGATAAGCGGAGGATAACCGGACGATAAGCAAGAAGCACAAACGCGGCGCGCAACTCGTCTGCGGCAGCAGCAGCCGGGCACTTGGGCTGCTAACGTGTCGCATGGGTCCAGGGCTTGTACAGCAAGGCTGTGCAGCTATTGCCGAAGACGTTTCGCGAGTCGGGATGATGATTGTAGGTGAACGAAAATATTCCACCAAGCTAGGAATACTTCGAAGCAAATCAGCAACGCATTTGCATGAAAAAAAATTCGAATAGGTTTAGGATGAACTGAAGCGATGTTGTTCTGATTAGGCGCGCCGCGCACACATTGCTTTCTGACTTCGGCGAGGAGGTAGCATGGATATCTACAGCAGTTTCGCGACCCGCTTCGAAAAAACCCGCGAGGAGGAATTCTCGCTCGAAGAGTATCTCGCGCTCTGCAAAGACGATCCTGCAACGTATGCAACAGCGGGCGAACGGATGTTGGCGGCTATCGGGGAACCGGAGTCAGTCGACACGCGCACGGACCCGCGTTTATCGCGTGTGTTTGCAAACAAGGTGATCAAGGTGTATCCGGCATTCCGTGAGTTCTACGGAATGGAGGAAGTGATCGAGCAGGTGGTGTCGTACTTCCGGCATGCGGCTCAAGGGCTGGAAGAGAAGAAGCAGATCCTGTATTTGCTGGGTCCTGTCGGCGGCGGCAAGTCATCCATTGCCGAACGTCTGAAGCAACTGGCCGAGCGTGTTCCTTTCTATGCAATCAAGGGTTCACCTGTCAACGAGTCGCCTCTTGGCTTGTTCGACTACGACGAAGACGGTCCCATCCTCGAAGAGCAATACGGCATTCCACGTCGTTACCTCAAAAACATCCTGAGTCCGTGGGCTGTGAAACGCCTACACGAATTCAACGGCGACATCCGCAAGTTCCGCATCGTTCGCCGCTATCCTTCCATCCTTCGTCAGATCGGTATCGCCAAGACCGAACCGGGCGATGAAAACAATCAGGACATCTCGTCGCTCGTCGGCAAGGTCGACATTCGCAAGCTCGAAACCTATTCACAGGACGACGCCGACGCCTACAGCTATTCCGGCGGCTTGTGTCTTGCGAATCAGGGTTTGCTCGAGTTCGTCGAAATGTTCAAGGCGCCAATCAAGGTCTTGCATCCGTTGCTCACCGCGACCCAGGAAGGCAACTTCAAGGGCACGGAAGGCTTTGGTGCAATCCCGTTTGACGGCGTGGTGCTGGCTCACTCGAACGAGTCCGAATGGAAGACGTTCCGCAACAACAAGAATAACGAAGCACTGCTCGATCGTATCTTCGTGGTGAAGGTGCCGTATTGCCTGCGCTATGGCGAAGAGATGAAGATCTACGAGAAGCTGCTGCGTAATTCTTCGCTGACAAACGCCGTGTGCGCGCCGGGCACGTTGAAGATGATGGCGCAGATGGCGGTGCTGACGCGCCTTCATGAGCCGGAGAATTCCAGCCTCTTTTCGAAGATGCAGGTCTATGACGGCGAGAATCTCAAGGACACTGATCCGAAGGCGAAATCGTTCCAGGAGTATCGCGATTTTGCCGGTGTCGATGAAGGCATGAACGGGGTATCGACTCGTTTTGCGTTCAAGATTCTCTCGCGGGTATTCAACTTCGATTCCACCGAAGTTGCAGCCAATCCGGTGCATCTCATGTACGTGCTCGAACAGCAAATTGAACGCGAGCAGTTCCCGCCGGAGACCGAACAGAAATACCTGTCGTTCATCAAGGACGTGCTGGCATCGCGCTATGCCGAATTCATCGGCAAGGAGATTCAGACGGCGTACCTGGAGTCGTATTCCGAGTATGGCCAGAACATCTTTGATCGATATGTGACTTATGCCGATTTCTGGATTCAGGACCAGGAATTCCGCGATCACGATACCGGCGAAAGTTTCGACCGTGCGTCGCTGAATGCGGAACTGGAAAAGATCGAGAAACCTGCCGGCATCAGCAACCCGAAGGATTTCCGCAACGAGATCGTGAATTTCGTACTGCGGGCGCGGGCGGCAAACGGCGGCAAGAATCCGGCGTGGATCAGCTACGAGAAGCTGCGGGTGGTGATCGAGAAGAAGATGTTCTCGAACACCGAAGAGCTCCTGCCGGTGATCTCGTTCAACGCCAAGGGATCGGCTGAAGAACAGCGCAAGCATGAGGATTTCGTCAACCGCATGGTCGCGAAGGGTTACACGCCGAAGCAGGTTCGTCTCCTGTGCGACTGGTATCTGCGGGTTCGCAAGTCATCGTAATGCATGGCAGTGCGTTCAGTCTTGAGCCAAGGAGGCAATCTGTTCCCAAGCGAAACCAGGCAAAACGTGATTGAATCAGTAGTGTGTTGCTAGTTCTATAGTCATATGTTCGCGTGACGCCGGCATCCAGCCGGTGAAACGCGAGCACCTTGGCGAGTGCTGATGGGTTCATAATGAACTACGGACGCGTCGCTTCCTCGCCAATTACGCGGGAGACTGGATGTGCTGCATCAAATCATCGACCGCAGGTTAGCCGGTAAGAACAAGAGCATTGCCAACCGCGAACGCTTTTTGCGTCGTGTCAAAAACTACATCCGCCGCGCGGTGTCGGACGCCGTTCGAGACCGTAGCATCAAGGACATCCAAAGTACGCAAAGCATCACGATTCCGAAGAAGGACATCGCCGAACCGTCGTTCCGGCATGGGCCTGGCGGAAAGCGTGAGCTCGTGCATCCGGGCAACGCCGAATACATTCGCGGCGACAAGATCGCGCGTCCGAATGGCGGCGGAGGCGGCGGCGGTAAGAGCGCAAGCAACGAAGGCGAAGGGCAGGACGACTTCGTGTTCGAGCTTTCGCGCGAAGAATTCATGCAGTATTTCTTCGATGACCTCGAGCTGCCGCGTCTCGTGAAAACCCAGTTGGCCGCAGTGCCGACGTGGAAGAACGTGCGCGCGGGGTTTTCGGCGGAAGGCACGCCGAACAATATCGACGTCGTCCGGTCGCTACGCAGTGCGCTTGGACGCAGGATTGCGCTGGGCTCGCCTTTGTCACGTCAGTTGCACGAGATGGAGCGCCAGCTCGAAGTGCTCCTGGACGAGAAGGGTGACCCCGAAGAGATCGCGCGGCTCGAAGCCGAGATCGTGATCATGAAGGGGCGCATTACGCGGATTCCGTTTATCGATCCGTTCGATTTGCGCTACGTGAACCGGACCAAGCAGCCAACGCCGTCCAGCAAGGCCGTGATGTTCTGCCTGATGGATGTGTCCGGCTCCATGGACGAACAACGCAAGGACCTGTCCAAGCGCTTCTTCATTCTTCTGTACCTGTTCCTGAACCGCAATTACGAGAAGATCGAAGTGGTCTTCATCCGGCATCACACGCGTGCGGAAGAAGTAGACGAAGAAACGTTTTTTCATTCGACGGAAAGTGGCGGCACGGTGGTATCGAGCGCGCTGGAGTTGATGAAGAAGATCATGGACGAGCGTTATTCGCCTTCGGAATGGAACATCTACGGCGCCCAGGCATCTGACGGCGACAACTGGACCGACGATTCACCCAAGTGCCGCAAACTTCTCTCGGAAGACATCCTGCATAAGGTGCGGTATTTCGCGTATATCCAGGTCGCGCCCGAAGAGCAGAACCTCTGGGTCGAATACGCTCATCTGGCTCAAAGCGCGCCGGAACTCGCGATGAAAAAGGTCGAATCGGCTGCGGATATCTATCCGGTCTTTCGCGAACTGTTCGAAAAACAACAGGCGGCTGCATGACGACAAGGCATTTGAACAACGAAGCACGTGGATATCATCTGAAACCTGGCGAAGAACTGAAAGCACAAGACAGCGCGCCGCAAAAGGCCAGGAAGCCGCGCGCGAGCGCGACGCCGGAAGGAGACACCATGAACGTGGCGGAAAAGAGGCCGTTGCCGTGTCCGTCGGACTGGACCTTCGAACTCATCGAGGAGTACGACACCGAGATCGCGCGTGTCGCGCAGCGCTATGGGCTCGACGTCTATCCCATCCAACTCGAGCTCATCAGCGCCGAGCAGATGATGGACGCGTATGCGTCGGTGGGCATGCCGGTGAATTATCGGCACTGGTCCTTCGGCAAGCATTTTCTGTCTACGGAGAAGAGTTACAGACGCGGGCAGATGGGTCTTGCGTACGAGATCGTCATCAACTCGAACCCGTGTATTGCGTACCTGATGGAAGAGAACACGATGACGATGCAAGCGCTCGTCATCGCGCATGCGGCTTACGGGCATAACTCGTTCTTCAAGGGCAACTATCTGTTCAAGTTGTGGACGGATGCGCACGCGATCATCGATTACCTGGTTTATGCGAAGAATTACATCGCGGAATGCGAGGAGCGGCACGGGATTGATCGAGTGGAGGAGTTGCTCGATTCATGCCACGCGCTGATGAACTACGGCGTTGACCGGTACAAGCGGCCGCAGAAATTGTCGCTGGCCAAGGAAGCTGCGGCGCGGCGTGAACGTGAAGCGTATCTGCAATCGCAAGTGAATGAACTCTGGCGCACGTTGCCGAACAAGAAGGCGACGACCACCGAAGAAATCGAAAGCCGATATCCGCCCGAACCGCAGGAAAACCTGCTGTACTTCGCGGAGAAAAATGCGCCCTTGCTCGAACCCTGGGAGCGTGAGGTGATTCGTATCGTGCGCAAGGTCGGGCAGTATTTTTATCCGCAGCGGCAAACGCAGGTCATGAACGAAGGCTGGGCCACGTTCTGGCATTACACGCTGCTCAATACGCTGTATGCGGAAGGCCGGCTTGAGGACGGCTTCATGATGGAGTTCCTCCATTCGCACAGCAACGTGGTGTATCAGCCGCCGGTGACCAAGCAGTATTACAGCGGCATCAATCCGTATGCGCTCGGTTTTTCGATGATGAGCGATATACGCCGAATCTGCGAAAACCCGACGGACGAAGACCGCGAATGGTTTCCTGAGCTTGCCGGCAGCGACTGGCTGGAAGCGCTGCACTACGCCATGCGCAATTTCAAGGACGAGAGTTTTATCGCGCAGTATTTGTCGCCGCATTTGATCCGGGAAATGCGTCTGTTCTCGATTCTCGATGACGACATGCGCGACTCGCTGGAAGTATCGGCAATTCACGACGAAAGCGGGTATCGATACGTGCGGCAGGCGTTATCGCGTCAATACGATATGCATCACCGGGAGCCGAATATCCAGGTGTATTCAGTGAACACGCGGGGTGATCGAAGCCTCACGCTGCGCCATTTCATGACCGATAACCGCCATCTCACCAATGACAGCGAGGAAGTCCTGAAGCACATGGCCCGGCTGTGGCAGTTCGACGTCTACCTTGAAAGCGTCGATGAAAACGGCACGGTCAGGAAACGCTTCGACTGCAAATATACGGGCGCGGAACGGCGTTGAGTCTCGTTGAACGCTTGAACAAAACGGCTCGCTGAATCATTCAGCGAGCCGTTTTTTATTGGCCGTGCACTCAGACCTTATCGATGGTACGCGTCCCTTCAGCCTGTCCTTCTTCGTTTTGCGTGAACAAGTCCCATGCCGCCATGAACAACGCGGCGATCAATGGTCCGATCACGAACCCGTTGATACCGAACAGGCCCATTCCGCCCAAAGTCGAAATCAGGACGACCCAGTCCGGCATTTTCGTGTCCTTGCCAACGAGAATGGGGCGCAAGATGTTATCGACCAGACCGATGATGACCACGCAGAACGCGATCAGGATCACACCTCGCCAGATGTCGCCGGTGAGCAGGAAATAAGCCGCCGCCGGCGCCCAGACGAGCGCGGCGCCGATGGCCGGAAGCAGCGACAGGAACGCCATCAGCACGCCCCAAAGCAACGAGCCCTGGATGCCGAGAAACATGAAGATCATTCCGCCGAGAAAACCCTGGGCGGCGGCAACGGCGATATTGCCCTTCACGGTTGCGCGTACCACGGTCGTGAACTTGGCGATCAGATGCTGTTTGGGCGCTTCATCGAGCGGCAGCGCGCGGCGGATGCGCCGGCCGATTTCACCGCCGTCTCGCAGCAGGAAAAACACCAGATACAGCATCACGCCGAAGCTGATCACGAACTGGAACGTGTTCTGACCGATGCTGAAGGCCTGCGTGGCAACGAACTGGCTGATCGCCGCGGCGCCGTCGGTGAGCCGTTTCTGGATGCTCGGAATATCGGTCAATCCGAAGCGGCCAAGCAGCGTTTGCACGGACTTCGGCAGCGCGTGAATGGCTTCCTGGAAGTACATCGTGAAGTTGGGCTGTCCTGACTTGATTTGCGTATAGGCGAGGCCGATTTCCTGGACCAGCGTGGCCGCAACGAAGCTGAGCGGCAAGATCACGATCACGATTGTCAGGCCAAGCGTTGCAAACGCAGCCAGATTGCGGCGCTTGCCGAACTTGGCGGCAAGGTAGCGCTGCATCGGCTGGAACAGTATGGCGAGAATCGTGCCCCAGAAGATCGCGCCGAAGAACGGCGTCAGGATCCAGCAAAGCGCAACCGTGACAACGAACAGCAGGATGTGGAAGAACTTCTGGTGAACCGAGTGGTTATTCATAAGTGCCCTGAGGGAAGCTGGGAAACGTGAAGTGGGTGCGGCAAGCTTCCATGCCGGCGCCCCTTAGCAAGAAGATGGCCCGATGCTAGCACGCGCGAGTTTTAGCTCGTCCGGTGCAATGTCTGCAGCCATCTCAAAAATGGTTATAATTGAGTGTTCACTCATTTAATCCGCAAGATAACTTCGATGGCCCGACCCAAAAGCGACGACAAACGCAATGCGCTACTTCTCGCCGCGGAGCAGGTGTTTGCCGAGCGCGGATTGGCTGCGGCGCCTACTTCGGCCATTTCCAGGCAGGCGGGCGTCGCCGAGGGGACGTTGTTCACGTATTTCCGCACGAAGGACGACTTGGTCAACGCGTTGTACCGGTCCATCAAACTCGAACTCGCCGATGCCCTGATGGCGCATTTTCCTCGGCAAGGCCCGGTGCGGGACCGGCTCGAGTACCTGTGGAACGCGTTTGTCGATTGGGGCGTCGCGAACCCGCAGCGCCTGAATGTGCTCGACCAGTTGTCGGTCGCGGATATCGTCACGGATGAATCCAAGGCGGTCGGCTACGAGCCGTTTGCCGAAATTGAAGCGCTCGCGCAGCACAGCATCCGGACTGAGATATTGCAGGCTTATCCATGCGAATTCATTGCGGCGAGCATGAAGGCGCTGGCCGAGACCACCATGGGATTCATGAACGCTTATCCCGCTGAGTCAGGGCTGTATCGCAAGATTGGCTTCGATGTGTTCTGGCGAGGCGTCGCGCGCAAGGCGGATTGATCGGATGCAGTTTCGTGGAAACAAGGCTTTTTTGTCGCTGATTTAATGACTGATTACTCACGCAATTAAATTCGAAAGGGTATGCAAATGAGCACATGGACTACTGCAGATATTCCGCCGCAGACCGGCAAGCGTGTTGTCGTCACGGGTGCGACCGGCGGATTGGGATATGAGACATCGCTCGAACTGGCGCGTGCGGGCGCCGAGGTGATTCTCACGGGTCGCAACGAAGCGAAAGGCCGTACAGCGCTCGACCGTATCCGCCGCGAAGTTCCGGACGCTCGGATCAGCTTCCAGATGATCGATCTGGCAAGTCTGAAGTCGATTTCGCGCGCCTCGGAACATCTGCTCGCCGAGGGCAGACCTATCGATATCCTCGTGAACAATGCCGGCGTGATGATGCTGCCGCAACACGAGAAAACCACTGATGGCTTTGAACGCCAGTTCGGCACCAACTATCTGGGTCACTTCGCGCTGACCGCGCAGTTGCTGCCGCTGCTGCAAAAAAGCGCCGCGCCGCGCGTGGTGAATTTGAGCAGCATCGCGCACAGGCGGGGGAAGGTCTCCTTCGATAACCTTCAGGGCGAGCGCGTGTACAAAGCGTGGCCTGCTTACGAGCAATCGAAGCTCGCCATGCTGATGTTCGCGCTGGAACTGCAGCGGCGCAGCGACGCAAACGGCTGGGGCATTATGAGCAACGCCGCGCATCCGGGATTCGCGCGGACAGACCTGATCGCGAACGGACCCGGGACATCGGGCGTGCTGGCCGTCGCCAGCCGCCTGATGTCGCGGTTCGTGAGCCACAGCGCGGCCGAGGGCGCGTTGCCCACGCTCCTCGCCGCGACGGCGCCGGAAGCACGCGGCGCCGCGTACTATGGGCCGAAGGGTTTTCAGGAACTGACCGGCGCGCCATCGGAAGCGCGCATTTCCCCGCAGGCCACCAACGCCGAGATCGGCGCGAAGCTCTGGGATGTATCGGTGAAACTCACGGGTGTCGAGTGGGGTGAGAAGCCGGGTGAAAAGCGTGGTGTTCAAACGCCGGAGAAAGTATGAAAGTCATCGTTTTTGGCGCGACAGGCATGGTCGGGCAGGGCGTATTGCGGGAATGTCTGCTCGACGCAGACGTCGAGCGCGTTGTCGCTGTCGGGCGCAGTACCACGCGGCAACTGGATCCGAAGTTCGCGGAGATCGTGCACGGCGATCTGTTCGATCTCTCCGCGATCGAGGACCAGCTGACCGGTTTCGATGCCTGTTTTTTTTGCCTCGGCGTGTCGTCGTTCAGAATGAAAGAGGCCGACTATGCGCATCTGACCTACGACCTGACGTTCGGCATCGCGCGGGTTTTGTCGCGGCTCAATCCCGCAATGACGTTCTCGTATGTCTCGGGTTCAGGCACGGATTCGACCGAGCGCGGGAAGTCCATGTGGGCGAGGGTGAAGGGGCGCACCGAAAATGCGCTGTTGCGCATGCCGTTCAAGGCGGCCTATATGTTCCGCCCGGGAGCAATCCAGCCGATTGACGGCATCCGTTCGAAGACGCCGATGTATCAGGTCGCCATATCGATCATGCGCCCATTGTTTCCACTGCTGAGGCGCTCGTTTCCGAACGCAATTACCACCACGCAGCAACTCGGCCGCGCGATGGTCGTCACGGCGAAAGAGCGTGGGCCGTCGAGAACATTCGAGCCGCGCGATATCACGAAGTACTAGATTCGCTCGTGCCGGCCGGGCCGGCACTTTCCCGGATCAACGCGCGGCATCGCCCCAGCGATATTCCTTCGTCGCGTCGTCGAGTTTCGCTTTCAACCCGCCGTCCAGCTTGAGGTCGACGGCGGCCAGGCTATCGGTCAGTTGCTCGGGCTTGCTCGCACCGATGATGGCCGATGTGATCGCCGGATTCGCCAGGACCCACGCTACCGACGTTTTTGTCAGCGACTCGCCGGTTTCATCCACGATTTTCTGCAGGTTCGCGATGGTCTCGAACTCGCGCTCGTGCCAGTAGCGTTGCGAATACATCTCGCCAGCCTTGCCGACTGTCCCGGTGAAACGGCCGTCGGCGGGTTTGGCATCGTGCTTGTGCTTGCCGGTCAACAAACCGCCAGCGAGCGGGTTATACGGAATCACGGCGATGTTTTCGTCGGCGGCGAGCGGCAGCAGTTCGCGTTCGATCTGACGGAAGAGCAGGTTGTATCGCGGCTGGACGGAGATGAAGCGCGCAACGCGCAGGAAGTCCGAGCGTCCGAGCGCGGTTGCAAGCCGATAGGCCAGGAAATTCGACACGCCGATATAACGCGCCTTGCCATGACGCACGATAGTGTCGAGCGCCTCGAGGGTTTCATCGAGCGGCGTTTCACGATCGTCGCTATGCAGCTGGTACAAGTCGACGTAGTCGGTGTTCAGCCGTTTCAGCGATGCGTCGATGGCGTCCAGCAAGTGCTTGCGCGATGCACCCTGGTCCCATGCCATCGGGCCCATCTTGCCGACGGCTTTCGTCGCGAGGATGAATTCGCTGCGGCGCGAGGGCGTGTCCTTCAGCCATCGGCCGACGATTTCCTCAGTGCGGCCCGAATGCGTTTCGTCGGCGCCGAGCGGATAGACATCGGCGGTATCGATGAAATTCACGCCCGCTTCCGCGGCGCGATCCATGATGCTGCGCGACACGTTTTCTTCGGTCTGCAAGCCGAATGTCATGGTGCCGAGGCACAGGCGCGAAACGGTCAGGCCAGTCTTCCCAAACTTACGATATTCCAAGGCGAACTCCTCGAGCGATTGACCAGGTTAAAGATTGAACAAGCTTAAACGCTACGGCCGATGCTTGCAGACGAAGGACTTATGAGGTTGCAGGTTGAGCCGTGCCACGCGGGACGGTATCGAGGAACCGGAATACGATGGCGGACGCCAAGGTGACCACGCCCACGCACACGAACGCAATGCGAAAGGCCAGCGCCGCGGAGCCGAGGCTCGTGGAAAAGACAGACACGAGGCCGCCGCCAATCGAAACACCCAGGCCGATCGCGAGCATCTGCACCATCGAGAAGAGGCTGTTGCCGCTGCCTGCATCCTTGATCGACAGGCCTTTGAGCGTGACGCTGTTCATCGCGGCGAACTGCATGGAATTGCACGCACCGAACACGGCGAGAATCGCAATCTCGATGACAAGCGGCGTGCTCAACGAGAACGAAGCGAAGCCGACTATCGATGCCCCGACAAGAATCGTGTTCCACAGCAGGAAATTGTCGTAGCCGTAGCGCTTGACGAGCGGCGTGATCCATCCCTTCGCAACCGTGCCTGCAAACGCTGCGGGCAGCATCATCAGGCCCGAATGCAGCGGTGTGTAGCCGAGCTGCAATTGCATCAGGAGCGGCAAGAGAAACGGCACGGCGCTCGATCCCACCCGGCACAGCAAATTGCCGATCAGCCCGACGCTGAAGTTCGGCTCGCTGAACAAGGACAGCTTGAACAACGGATTGGCGCGGCGCCTTGCGTACGGAATGTAGGAGAGCGCGGCGACGGCGGACACCGCGAACAACCCGCCCGACACCAGCACCTTGTGGGTCTGCGCGGGGCTGTCGAGCGCCATGGAAAACGCAACCATGCAGAGCGACAACAGCGCGCCACCAATGAAGTCGAAAGGGGGTGCATCGGCGATGGCGTCATCGGGAAGAAAACGCTGCACGGCGAGCAAACCGACCGCGCCGATCGGCACGTTGATCAGGAAGATCCAGTGCCATGAAAACGATTCGACGAACCAGCCGCCGAGCGTCGGGCCGAGAATGGGACCGACCTGCCCTGCAATGGAGATGACCGCGAGCGCGGATACATAAGCCTCGCCGGTCACGCTGCGAAGCACGGCGAGCCGTCCGATAGGCAGCAGCATCGAACCGCCGATACCCTGGATCACGCGCGCGACGATCAGTTGATTGAGCGTTTGTGCGTTCGCGCAGCAAAGCGATCCGATCACGAATAACAGGATCGCGACAAAGTAGACGCGCCGCGTGCCGAAGCGGTCCGCGAGCCAGCCCGAGGCGGGCGTAAGAAGCGCCATGGTCAGCGTGTATGCGACCACGATTGGCTGCATGGCGAGCGGCTGTGCGTGAAGGCTCCGCGCAATGGAAGGCAGGGCGGTATTGACGATGGTCGTGTCAAGCGCCTGCATAAAGAAGCCGACGGCCACGATCCAGAGGAGCGCCGTGTGTGAGTTTTTTGGGGTCATTCTTTTGCTGATGATGCGTTGTAGCGCGGAATTCCGTGCAATGTGAAGATTTTAAGACCATGCGTGGTTATCGGGAACCCCGCTGGCAACATTGACTGCGATCGGAATATTCGATAACAATGGCAAATGCTCAATCCTGTCTGGCTGAACACGTTCGCGACGGTGGCCGCGTCGCATAGTTTTACCGACGCCGGCCGTCAGCTCAGCCTGACGCAATCGAGCGTCAGCGAGCACATCCGGCGTCTGGAGGAGCATGTGGGGCGTCGCCTGCTTGTCCGCGATACCCACTCGCTCGCACTCACCGCCGACGGCGAAGCCATGCTCGTCCACGCCCGGGTGATCCTCGAAGCCATGTCCCACGCCGAATCGCAATTTCGTTCACCGCGATTGCGTGGCCGCGTGCGCCTGGGTTCATCGGACGATATGGCGCTCGGGCCGCTGCCGAGCGTGCTCGCCGCGTTCCGGCGCACGCATCCCGACGTCGAGCTGGAAATCACCATCGGCATGACGGGGCGGCTTTACGAACGTCTGGACGCTGGCGCGATCGATTTGTTGATCGGCAAGAGGCGGCTCGGCGACCGGCGCGGCATTCCGCTTTTTTCCGGAAAACTCGAATGGCTCGCGCGGACCGGGACCGAAGTGGATCTCACGCAGCCGCTGCCGTTGATTCTTGTCGCCGAGCCGAGCGTGACACGCGCCGTCGTGCTCGATGCGCTCGCGGCCGTCGGCGCTCAATGGCAAATGGTCTGCACGAGCAGTTCGTATGCAGGGTGCATTGCAGCGGCGCGCGGCGGGCTGGGGCTTACGGTGCGCTCGAATTTTCTGTCGGGCAGGGGACTAGCGCCGCCGGCGAACCGTGAGGAATTGCCGGAATTGCCGGAAGTCGAGTTCATCGCACTGGCGGCGAAGCATCTGAGCAGGCCGGCTCAAACGCTGCTGGAACTTCTGCAAGACAGCGATCTGCGTGGCGAATGGGCCGGTGAATAAGCGCAGGTCAACGTCAGGCATGCGGCGTGCGAAAGCGCTGGCGCGGCTTGCGCTCGTTATCTGCGGCTTATCTGTGGGATTAATCGGCTTGTAAGCACAAGGTTGTGCAAACACAACGCGCGGCGGATTGGATTCCTTCCAATAAGAAGCTTCTTATATATTGTGCGGCGTCGGCCTAAAACTGGCCTCAGGCTTCAGGCGACAGTCCCATACCGTCCGCGGTAATCAACCTCTTATCGATGCCCCAAGCCACACTCCGTCTCCTGCGTTCCCTCTCGATGATCGCCTTGTTTGCGTGCTGCGCGCACGCGAGCGCGGCGTCATACGTGGTCAAGCACTGCGCCGAGCTGGAAGGCAAGGACGTGCCGGCATCGGTGATCGGATTGCCCACGCGCGGAGCGATCATCACCGATGCTTCATTCGTGGCCGCGGCGGCTCCGCGCAATCGCAACGGCGATTACTGCCGGCTGGTCGGCGTGATCAAGGCGCAACTCGATACCACGCCCGACATCCGCTTCGAGGTGAACCTCCCGGCGCGCTGGAACGGCCGCGCGCTTCAAATGGGCGGTGGCGGTTATAACGGCGTGATCGTGAGCGGCACGGAACCAACGGCGTTTGCGCCGGCTGCATCGCCGTTATCGATCGGGTATGCAACGTTCGGCTCGGACTCCGGTCACGTCGGCAATTCGGGCCGCGCCGATTTCGCGATGAACGACGAAGCCGTGATCAACTTCGGCTACGGGCACCTCAAGAAAACCCATGACGTCGCGCTCGCATTGATCATCATGGGTTATGGGCGCAAGCCCGAGCAGACCTATTTCGCCGGCGGCTCAACGGGCGGGCGCGAAGCATTCACCGTAATCGAACGATATCCCGACGACTACGACGGCGTGATCGCGAACGCGCCGGCCATCAATTTTTCGGGTGTGCGGCTGATCGGGGTGAAAGTCGGGCGTGCATCGTACGGGACGCCGGGCGGCTTTGTCGGCCCCGCGCAGCAAAAGCGCGTGGTCGAGACGGTACTGCACGAATGCGATGGACTCGATGGCGCGCTCGACGGGATCGTCGCAAACGTCGAGGCGTGCCGTGAGCGCGAGCCGAAGATCATCGCGCAGTTGCGTTGCGCAGGCGGACAACGGCCTTCGCAGCGGGACAGTTGTTTGTCGGAGGCGCAACTGGCGACGCTCGAAACCTTGCGCGACGGCTTCACGCTTCCCTACGAACTCGCGCATGGCGTGACACGTTATTACGGATACAACGTGTTCCAGGGCGTCGATTTTTCAAGTGGACTGGGACTCGGCAATTCGGGCGTGCTCGTGCAGCCGCCACGATTCGATGCCAACGGTTATCTGTTCACGCAGGGCGACAGTTATATGAAGTACTTCGTCACGCATGACCTGCGCTTCAACACGCTCGACTTCGACGTGGATCATCCGGGCGATTACAAAGGCCGTCTCGTCGATTTATCTTCCACAGTCGGCGCCATGAACCCGGACATGTCGGCGTTCGTTGCCCACGGCGGCAAGCTGATCACCATGCACGGTCTCGCCGATGAAGTCATCAGCCCGAACCAGACCATCGCTTTTTATCAATCTCTCGTTGCGAAGTACGGGCAGGCCATCGTCGATTCGTTCATGCGGCTTTATATGGTGCCGGGGTTTCAGCACGGCAACGGCGTGTTCATTCCGGCTTGGGACGAGCTAGGCGCGCTCGACAGATGGGTGACGGGCAACATCCCGCCGGAGACGCTGATCGGCTTCGACATAGCGAGCGCCACGAACGGACGCAGCCGGCCGCTTTGCCGCTATCCCGGATATCCGCGATACATTGGGAAAGGCAGCATCAACAGCGCGGCGAGCTTTCGATGTGAGAATCCGTAGCTCGCCGCTTTACAGGCTTAGTGCTACTTGGCCGCTTCCACCTGGCCGCGGATCTCGCCGCCGGGATTCTTCGCCGTATGGACGTTGAAATACCAGTTGCCGGCGAGCAGGTCTTTTGCTTGTGCGTCGGTTAGCGTGGCGCTGCCTTCAATCGGGCTCGGCAGCTTGCTTGCATCGATAGGGATCACCACGCCGGCATTCTTGCCGGCCGGCGCCGGGCCGTGGAAATGCGCCATGCTGGCCGGGCCCGTCAGGTCGGCATAAGTGACCTTCCAGCTCAGCAGTTTGGACGACGTGTCGTATGTGCCATCCAGGTTGCCGTGGCCTTGGCTATCCTTTGGCGGCACTTCGGATGACGCCTTCAGGTCTGCCTTGAGGTTGACGGTATCGGCGAAGGCGAGTGCCGGGACGGCCAGCGTCAGCGAGAGGGCGGCAGCGGTCAGCATACGATTGAGTTTCATGAGCGTTTTTCCTGTTTTTTATGGACCAATGGAACTTCACGACGTTGCTCGACAAGGGCTGTCCGTTGATCCCGGCCGAGTGGTTTCGATAATACGTGTTGCGTCGTCAGTTGCTTTGGGAAACGCCTGTGCCGAAGGGTTTATTCCATCGGCTCCAGGCAGAATTGGCAACGCGTAAAAAAGGCGCCCTCGGCGCCTTTTCTTCAACTACATCTACTGCCTTACGAACGCGTTGCCTCGAACAGAAACCAGACACGTTCCTCGGTCTGGTCGATCCAGTTTTCGATAAGACTCGCCGTCGCAACATCTTCCTTCTCGTCGCAGACGTCGTGCAATTCGCGCATGTACTTCACGAGCGACTCGTTGTCGCTGCGCAGTTCGTTGAGCATGTCGATAGGCGCAACGAAATCCGCGTCGTTGTCAGCGAGGCGCTTCAACGTGGTGATTTGTCCGACCGATCGCAACGTCGTGCCGCCAAGCTTGCGCGCGCGTTCGGCAATCGGGTCGATCATGTCGTAGACGAATTGCGCCTGGTCATCGAGCAACAAGTGGTAATCGCGAAAATGCGGTCCGCTCACGTGCCAATGAAAGTTCTTCGTTTTGACGAAAAGGGAAAACACGTCGGCCAGCAACTTGGTCAGGCCTTCGGCGACTTGCTTGCGCGCGTCGTTTCCCAAGTCGGTTGGTGTGGTTAGAGCGGCGGATGCGGCGCTCGGTTTCTTGGTCGTTGTAGCCATGAATGCTCCAGGGTTGCTGAAATTGGCGGGAAAAGTCTTGTCACCAGCGCACGGTGTTGCACGTCTCATGCCCAAGCGGGAAGTTGGTTCAACGACGTTCAAATTTGCAGGGCGCCCATGACAAGACAGCGTGACCCGCGTTTTCCCCTATGTCTTGCTTGTTGACTCAAAACCGAACCGGCACCACACTCCATATCAAGGTGTGATCACAGGTCACAGATCGCGTAAGGAGTTGTTTAATTCATGGCACAAGGCACAACACGAGCCGCCGCCCGCGAAGCAAGCGACCCATTGCCGCTCGAACTCGTGGCGCGCGAAACCATGGCGGGGCGGGTCTACGCCCAGCTGCGCGAAGCAATCATGACCGGGCGTTTCGCCCCGGGCCAGGCGTTGAGCCTGCGCGGGGTCGCGGAGGCGGTGGGTTCATCGACCATGCCGGTGCGCGCCGCGCTGACCCGGCTGCAGGCCGAAGGCGCGTTGATCGATGGACCCGGCCGCGCGCTCATGGTCCCGCCCATGACGCTCGACTTGCTCGACGAATTGCGGGATGTACGGGTATCGCTTGAGGGGTGCGTCGCGAAACGCGCGGCATCGCGGATGACAGAGGAACATTTAAGTGCGCTGCAAGCCGTCTTCGATGCAATGCACGCGCATGTAGAAGCCGGCGATGTCCCGGCGTATTTACGCAGCAACTTCGAGTTTCACATCGCCATTTACACACACGGCGCGAGCGACCTGACGCTCGCGACGATCCAGAACTTGTGGATGCGCATTGGACCGTTTTTGAACCTGGTGGCGCCGGATATTCCGCACATGAGGTTATCGATGGCGGCGCACAAGAAGATTGTCGATGCGCTCTGGAAGGGCGATGGCGAGGGCGCGCGGGCAGGTATCGAAGAAGACATTGGCGGCGCCGCGGCGGACTTGCAGGAGCGCCTGCAAAGCAGGGAGGCGGCACGCGCGTAGCAGACGCGTGTAATAGACGCGCGTAGCAGACGAGTTTTAGAAAAAAACATCAACGGAGACAAGCATGACGGTTCTGCAAATGTTGAAACCGCACGCGGGATTGCGCGTGCTGGTCACGGGCGGCGCATCGGGTATCGGGCTTGTAATTGCGCGTGCTTTCGTCGATGCCGGATCGCGCGTCCATGTCTGCGACGCCAGCCAGGACGCCATCACCACGCTTCTCAAAGCTGAAGAAAAAGCCGAGCTGAACGCGATCACCGCGACGCTTGCAGATGTTGCGGATCTCGCGGCGGTCGACCGTGTTTTCGATGACGTCGCAACCCAGCTTGGCGGCCTCGACGTGCTGATCAACAACGCGGGCATCGCGGGGCCGACGGGTGGTATCGACGAGATGGATGTGGGCGAGTGGGAGCAGACCATCGGTGTCAATCTCAACGCGCAATTCTATTTCGCGCGGCGCGCCGTGCCGTTGCTGAAAGCTGCGCGCGATGGCGGGTCGATCATCGCGTTGTCGTCGGTGGCGGGGCGGCTCGGTTATGCGTTCCGCACGCCGTATTCAGCGACGAAGTGGGCGGTGGTCGGGTTGACCAAGAGCCTTGCCATCGAACTCGGACCAGACAACATTCGCGTCAACGCCATCCAGCCGGGCATTGTGAAAGGGCCGCGCATCGAACGTGTGATCGCCGCGCGCGCCCAGCAACTCGGCCTCTCCTACGAGGACATGGAGAAGGACTACCTTGCAAAAATCTCGCTGCGCCGCATGACCACGCCGGAGGAGGTCGCCGCAACCGCATTGTTCCTGTGCTCGCCGGGCGGCAGCGGTATTTCGGGGCAGGCCATCTCGGTGTGCGGCAACGTCGAAGTGCTTTGAACACGTCTCTCAATCGTCAAGAGGTCTGAAAGCAATGGCTACCAAGCGCAAGGTCATCATCACGTGCGCGCCCACGGGCGCGATCCATACTCCGTCGATGTCACCCTACCTGCCCGTCACGCCGCAGGAAATCGGCGATGCCGCGCTGGCCGCAGCAAAAGAAGGTGCGGCCATCCTGCACCTTCATGCACGCGACCCCGTCGACGGACGGCCGACGCAGGACCCCGCTGTATTTCAGCAATTCCTGCCGCGCATCAAGGCCGAAACAGACGCGGTGATCAACATCACGAGCGGCGGCAGTCCGCACATGACGGTGGAGGAACGCCTGAAGCCGGCACATCACTTCAAGCCGGAAGTGGCATCGCTGAACATGGGTTCGATGAACTTCGGTCTTTACCCGATGCTCGATCGCTTCAAGGAATTCAAGCACGACTGGGAGCGCCAGCATCTGGCCAACAGTCGCGACCTGATCTTCAAGAACACGTTCAAGGATATCGAATACATCCTGACGTCTTGCGGCGCGAACGGCACCCGCTTCGAATACGAGTGCTACGACATTTCGCACCTCTACAACCTTGCGCATTTCGTTGATCGAGGTCTCGCGAAACCGCCGTTCTTCGTGCAGAGCGTGTTCGGCCTGCTGGGCGGTATCGGGCCGCATCCGGAAGACCTGATGCACATGCGCCGCACCGCTGACCGCCTGTTTGGCAGCGACTATGTGTGGTCGATTCTCGGCGCGGGCCGTCATCAGATTCCGCTTGCGACACTTGGCGTTGCACAAGGGTCGAACGTGCGCGTCGGGCTCGAGGATTCGCTTTGGCTTGAAGCAGGGAAGCTGGCCGAATCGAGCGCCGCGCAGGTCGTGAAAATCCGCCAGGTGATAGAGGGCCTTTCGCTCGACATTGCAACGCCCGACGAAGCGCGCGCCATGCTCGGACTCAAGGGCGCGGACAACACGAACTTCTGAAGCATCCCTTCAACCTTTGACGGCGGAGATCACTGTGACTGTGCCGAAACTCAAAGTAGTCGCCATGCCGACAGGCTGGCTGACCGTCGATCGTTCATCGCAGATCTATGGACGGTATTACGGCCAGCAGATCAAGGTGCCGGTCTGGTCGACGGCGATTGTCGGCGGCGATAAAAAGATCGTCGTCGATACCGGCATCCACGATCCGGGCTGGGTATCGAGCTTCGTGTGTCCGTGCGAGCAGGCGCCGGAAGAACGGCTCGAACGTGCGTTGAAAGAGTATGTGGGCTGGAGCGCGGACGACGTCGATATCGTCATCAACACGCATTTGCATTACGACCATTCCGGCGGTAACACGCTCTTCAAGAACGCCCGTTTTATTGTGCAGGCGAGCGAGTGGGAATACGCAGGCCGTCCGTTGCCCACGCAAGCCACGTTCTATCAGGAGTTCCTGATAGGCCGCGAACCACTCGCTTACTTCAAATGGCAGTTCGTGCATGGCATCACCGATATTGCGCCGGGTGTACGCGTTATCCCGACGCCTGGACACACGCCGGGGCATCAGTCGGTTGCCGTCGATACCGCCGACGGGGTCGTGCTGATCGCAGGCGATTGCGCCAGTTGCATGGAAAACATTGTCGATCTCGTGCCGGTCGGGATCGTTCATGAGACCGCGGCCGAACTCGCATCGCTCAGGCGAATCAGGCAAATCGCGGACTTCGTCATCCCCGGTCACGACCCGAATGTCGTGGCGGGATCTGCAGGCCTTGAACTACCCGCAAGCGCACGTCTGAAGCACGTAGAAAGTTAGTAGTACAGGCATAAATAACCATACGTAGGATCGGAGGAAGACATGAACACGCTGACGAACACCATCCGTCGGGCGGCACGCCTTGCGCTCGGGGCCGCGTTGCTCGCGACGCTGGCGGTATCGCAACAGGCCTCGGCCGCGGAGAAATACAAGGTATTTCTATCGATGAGCTATGTCGGCAACGACTGGCAAACCGAAGCTGCGAACATGGTCAAGGCCATGGCCGCAACACCGGGCCTGAAGGACAAGGTCGATCTCGAAGTGCAGGTTGCCGGCACCGACGCGCAAAAACAGATCCAGCAGATCAATTCGATGGTTCAGGCGGGCGCCAAGGCTATCGTGATCTATCCAATCTCGCCGACCGCGTTGAACCGCGCGATCAAGAACGCATGTTCGAAAGGCGTGATCGTGGCCGCGTACGACGGCGAAGTAACCGAGCCGTGCGCGCATAACGTGACCATCGACCAGAAGCAGGCCGGGACCGTCACGGCGGAATGGCTCGCGAAGACGATCAATGGCAAGGGCAACATCGTGCTGATCAATGGCGTGCCGGGCACGTCGGTGGATCGCGCGCGTACCGAAGCGGCAAAGGCGGTGTTCGCGAAGTATCCGGGCATCAAGATCGTCGCGGAAGGCACGGGCATGTGGAGCCAGGCGACGGCGAAGACGGAGTTGTCGAAGATCCTCGCGACGAATAGCTGGGACAAGATCGACGGCTTGTGGATGCAAGTGGGCTGTTTCACGGCCGCGTCCATGCAACTCGAAGCCGGCATCGCCGACGACAAGGTGAAACCGTGCGCGGGTGAATCGTCGAACGGGCATCGCGTGCAGATGTTGCCGCCGGGAACCGTGAAGGGCGATGGCACGTATCGCTCGATCGGGTATCGGTCGATCTCTTACGGGTCGCCGCCGTACTCGGGCGCGCTGGCGCTGAAGATGGCGGTTGGCAAGCTCGAAGGCAAGGAATTCCCGCCGCACGTGACGCTCAAGCTGCCACTGGTTTTGACGGCCGAATCCAAGCTGTGCAAGACAGGTTCCATCGATGAACTGAAAGCAGGCTGTACTGCGTTCATGCCGGACAAGGTGCCGCCCGGCTGGTTCGCCGACATCTATTCGTCGGAGACGAGCGAGGTTGGTTTCAACGCGGCGCTGACCGGCAAGCCGGACTAAGGAGCGTTTCATGCAGAGCCACTCACAGGCATTGGACGGCGGCTGGGCGATCGATCTGTCGAACGTGACCAAGCGCTTCGGCGCGACCGTCGCGCTGGACAACGCGTCTTTTCGCGTCAGGCGCGGCGCCGTTCACGCGCTGCTTGGCGAGAATGGCGCGGGCAAGTCGACGACCGTCAAGCTGCTCTCGGGATTGATGCAGCCGGACGAAGGCAGCATTTCGATCCTGGGGCAGAGCGTGAACATGCGCGGTCCGAAAGACGCGCATCGTGCGGGTGTGCAGACCGCGTTCCAGGAGATGACGCTTGTGCGCGATCTGACGGTCGCGCAGAACTTGCTGATGTCCTACGAACCGACTGGATGGTTCGGCCGCATCCGTCAGCGCGAAGCACAACGGCAGGCGGCAGAGTGGCTCGAAAAGCTCGAACTGGGCGATGTACGTCCGGGTGCGTATATCCGTGATCTGGCTTTGCCCGTGCGCCAGAAGATCGAGATTGCGAAGGCGCTGGTGCGCAAGCCGGACGTCCTGTTGCTCGACGAACCCACCTCGGCGTTGTCGGGCCGCGATGTGTCGTGGCTTGCACGCCGTATCGAAGAGATGAAGGCGCGGGGCGTGACGTTCGTGTTCATCACGCACCGCATGCAGGAAGTGCGCGAGTTCTGCGACAGCCTGACGGTGTACAGGAATGGCCACGACGTAGGCGCATTCGAAACGTCCGCCATCTCCGACGACGAGGTCATCCGCCTTGTCATCGGACGCTCGATGGAAGCCAAATATCCGCCCAAGGTCGCGTCTCCCGCCGTGCTCGAAACACCCGCGATGGAAGCGCGCGGCATCAAGGTGGACGCCGTGGTGAACGACTTCGACCTTTCGTTGAAGGCAGGCGAAGTGCATGGCATCGCGGCGCTCCAGGGCATGGGGCAGCGCGAAATTTTCGAGGCGCTGTTCGGTGCGGAGTTTATCGATGCGGGCCAGATTCTCGTCGATGGAAAACCGGTCACGCTGACCTCGACGGCGGACTCGTTGAAGGCAGGGATATCCACGAGTTTCCTGCCCGAAGACCGCAAGACCGAGGGCCTGTTCCTGAGGCTTCCCGGCGGAGAGAACGTCTCGTTGCCGGTCATCAAGCGCTTTACGCGTTTCGGTTTGATCGACCGCAAGCGCGAACAGGCGGCCATCAAGCGTGCGCTCGCGCAAATGGAAGTGAACCCGCGCGCGGTGTACAAACCGTGCCTTTCGTTCTCCGGCGGCAATCAGCAAAAGATCGCGATGGCGAAATGGTTGCTTACGCAGAGCCGCGTGTGGCTGATGTTCGATCCGACGCGCGGCATCGATGTCGGGACGAAGCATCAGATCTTCGTGCTGATGCGCGCGTTTGCGGCCGCCGGCGGCGCCGTGCTGTTCTATTCCACCGATGTACCCGAGCTTGTGAACGTGTGCGATCGCGTGACCGTGGTGTATCGCGGCCGCAATGTGGCCGAGCTCGAGGGTGAAGCGCTCACCGAAGAGAACGTGATGCGCAAGATGCTTTCGAGCTAACGCGCAGCGAGTCGGATCAAGCAACCAGAGGTCGATCATGAAAATTGCAATTGCGTCACCCGATAGCGAGATCGTGCGGCCAGGCGCGCACGTCGGTTTGCGGGCGCGCATCGATCATTATCGCGGGCTGATCATCGCCATTGGCGCGCTCCTCGCGATGCTGATCGCGTGGGTGTCGTTGTCGGCCACGCCGGTCGGCATGTACGACGTCGGCTCCGTGATCTCCAGCAGCACGACGCTCGCGCTTGCTGCAATAGGACAGACCATCGTCGTGCTGAGCGGCGGGTTCGATCTGTCGGCGTCGGCGGTGGTGTCGTTGTCCAACGTGCTCGCCGTGCATTTCGTGCAAGGCACGCCGCTTCAGCAATGGGGCGGTGTTGCACTGATTCTCGCGATAGGCGGCGGTATCGGCTTGATCAACGGCGCGTTGATCGCCTGGTTCCGGCTGCAGTCGATCGTGGTCACGCTCGCAACCATGTTCATGGTGCAGGGACTCACGCTGCTGATCCAGAACAAGCCTGGAGGGAGTATCGGCGAGCAGTTTGGCGGCTTGATCACATCTGACCTGATTCAGGACAAGGTGCCCATGTCAGCAGCCGTGCTGGTGATCGCGCTGCTGGTGTGGACTTTCGTCAAGCGCACGCGTTTTGGTGTGGGTCTTTACGCACTCGGCAGCGATCCCGACGGCGCGTATTCGAACGGCATGCCTGTGCGCGGTTACCGGATCGCGACCTACGCGCTCGCCGGCATGTTCTACGCGGCGGCGGGCCTGTATGTATCGGCACAGACGGGTTCTGCCGATCCGCTCGTCGGCCGGCCGTTGCTGCTTTCCATGTTCACCGCCGTCGTGCTCGGCGGAACGTGGCTGGGCGGCGGACGCGGTGGTTGTGTCGGCACGGTGTTCGCGGCCATGACGCTGATGATCACGGTGAACATCCTGCTCGTGCTGAACGTCTCCGCGTTTTTCACGACCATTGCCGAAGCGGTGATCCTGATCCTGGCCGTGCTGGGATCGTCTATCGGCAAACAATCGGCCGCGCATCACTGCGCGCAGTACGCGAGCCGATGGCTCACGGCCTGGCGGACCGGAACCCGCGCCAAGGATGATCCGGGTGCGCGACGGGTGAAATTCGAAGTCGAGCATTTCCGTCCGATAGAAAACACCGAACTCAAAGGCCATGCTGTATCGGACTGGATAGAACGCAATCGCGAGTGGGTGAAATACGTAGTGCCCGCGTATTTGCTTTTTTTCGCCGTCATCGCGATTACCGGCGTGGTGTATGGACCAGGCGTGCTTGCCAGCGCCAACTTCTACACGAGCTTGCTGACGCTCACGCTCTTCCTCGCGATATTGGGTCTGGGCCAGGGCGCCGTAATTCTCACTGGCGGTCTCGATCTCTCCGTGCCGTGGCTCATCACCTTGTCAGGCGTATTGCTCACCGGGCTTACACATGGACTCAACGATGCCGCCATCTGGGCCGTACCGCTCGTGCTCGGAGCAGGCTTGCTCGTGGGCATCTTCAATGGCGTTGGCGTGGTTGTGCTCGGCTTGCCGCCGATCGTCGTGACGCTTGCCGCCAACGGCTTGCTGCAGGGCATCACGCTGATCTATTGCAATGGCTCGCCGCAAGGCTGGGCGCCATCGGCAGTGAGCAATTTCACGAATGGCCGCTTCGGGCCGCTATCGTTGGCCGCGTGGTGCGTGCCGCTGTTCCTCGCGTTTGCGTTGTTGCTGCTGCATCGCACGGCCTTTGGGCGGCGGGTCTATGCGGTCGGCAATTCGTCCATTGCAGCCAAGCTCTCCGGCGTGCGAGTGGGCGCGACGCTCATCGCCGTGTATTGCCTCTCGGGCTTGTGTTCTGCCGCGGTAGGCCTGTTGCTTGCCGGCTTCAGCAGCCAGGCGTTCCTTGGCATGGGCGACCCGTACCTGTTGCCATCGATCGCGGTGGTGGTGGTTGGGGGCGCCTTGATTACCGGTGGACGCGGCCACTATCTCGGCGTGTTCGGCGGAGCGTTGTTGCTGACCGCGCTCGGCACGTTGCTCGCGGGAACGACCGTGCCGCCGGCTGTGCGCGACATCATCAACGGGCTTGTTGTACTGGCTGCGGTGATCACGTTGCGCGACAAGAAAGCTTGAGAACTCAATGGAGTCGACTATGAGCAGCAAACGCGTTGCGGTGATTGGATCGGGGCGCATTGGACGCGCGTGGGCCATCGTGTTTGCGCGCGCGGGGTTTGAGGTTCGTCTTCACGATGCCGACGGCGCAATGCTCGATGGCGCGATTCCATCGATACGCGAGAGCATCTCAGATCTCCAGGAATATGGTCTGATCGATGAATCCGTGGAGCAGATCGTCACTCGTGTCAGTGCATGCGGAAAGCTTGCCGATGCAGTGCAGGACGTCGATCTCGTGCAGGAGAACATCGCGGAAATCGTGGATGTGAAACGCACGTTGTTCGCCGAGCTCGACAAGCTGACGCGTCCCGACACGCTGCTCGCAAGTTCGACTTCGGGCTTGCCCGCTTCAACATTCACCGAGGACCTTCCCGGTCGCGCGCGATGTCTCGTGGCGCATCCCGTGAATCCGCCGTCGCTCGTGCCGCTCGTGGAGTTGTGCGGCGCGCCCTGGACCACGCCCGAGACGATTGCCCGCGCTCGCGCGATCTATGAAGAAGCCGGTCAGCAACCCGTCACCGTGACGCGCGAGATACCCGGTTTCCTGTTGAACCGGCTCCAAGGTGTCCTGCTCGATGAAGCCTTGAGCCTCTACGCGCGTGGCTACGCGAGCGCCGCGGACCTTGATACCGTGATGCGCGACGGCCTCGGATTGCGCTGGTCGTTCATGGGTCCGTTCGAGACTATCGACCTGAATGCACCCGGTGGCGTAACGGATTACGCGACACGCTACGGCGCGATGTACCAATCGTTTTCGAAGGACAGCGTGCCGTTCGACTGGTCGCCCGAAAGCGTCGCGCGGCTCGATGCTGAACGTCGCGATGTCCTTCCGCGTGACGAAATAGAAAGCCGTAGCCGATGGCGTGACCGGCGGCTGATGGCGTTGCTTGCGCATCGCCGGGCGATAGCCAAGTCCGCCAAGTAGTCCGATAAATAAACAGGAGACAACCATGATCGAAACGCGCCTGATTGTCGATGCGAACAATCATCTTGGTGAAGGGCCGCTGTGGGATGTGAAGGAACAGCGCTTGTACTGGATCGACAGCACGGCCGCCGAGCTCAGCAGTTGCCGCGCCGACGGCAGCGACATCAAGCGTTATTTCGTGCCGCGTCACATTGGATCGATGGCGTTGCGCGAGCAGGGTGGCGCCGTGGTCGCGCTTGCCAACGGCCTGCATTTCTACGACTTCGATGCGCAGACGGTCAAGCTGATCGCCGATCCGGAAAGCGACGACACCGAAACGCGTTTCAACGATGGCAAGGTCGACCGGCGTGGAAGGTTTATTGCGGGGACCATGGCTTACGACTTCGACCGTTACGACGCCGATCGCGGCCAGCGGTCGAGCCGCAGCGGGGCCTTGTACCGGCTTGATACCAACGGTCAGGTCACTCGGCTTGACGGCGGTATCAGTTGCTCGAACGGTCCATGCTGGAGCCCGGACAACCGCACTTTCTATTTCACCGACACCTACGACCGCCAGATGTATGCATACGACTACGACATCGAGACGGGCGCGGTTGCGAACCGGCGCGTGTTTGCATCGGCGAGAGACATGGCGGGCACATTCGATGGCGCCACCGTCGACGCCGAAGGTTATGTCTGGTCGGCGCTCGTGTTCGGCGGCCGCATCCTGCGTTTTGCGCCAGACGGGACGCTTGACCGCGTGGTTCCTTTCCCCGTTCGCAACCTGACGAGCGTGATGTTCGGCGGCCCGGATCTCGACATCCTTTTCGTCACGACCATGGGCCGCCCGATGTGGGGCATTCCGCAAAAAGAGCGCGACAAGGGCGGCTTGTTTGCAATCACCGGGCTTGGGGTGAAAGGCTTGCCTGAGCCGCGATTCGCAGGTTGAAGGCGTGGTGAGCAGACTTGAGCAAAAGCGATAGCGACATGAAATCTTGTCAATATCCAGTGCAGGGTGCCACGCCTATACTGCGTGACCAGAACGGTGATTGATCCAACCGCTGTCTTTCTGCTGTCTTTCTGGTTAACCCTTTGGATAACGCTCGCTCACTGCCATGTCGCTCATCAATTACATCACGCAAATCCAGTTCGACTTCGGCGCCGTCAAGCTCATCAAAAGCGAGTGCGAGCGCATCGGCATTCGTCGTCCGTTGATCGTGACTGACCAAGGCGTGAAGGCTGCTGGCATAGTCGATACAGTGCTCGATGCGCTCGGTCAGGGTACGTCCGTGCCCCTCTATGACCGCACGCCGCCAAACCCGAACGAAGGCGCGGTACGCGATGCCGTCGCGTTGTTCAAGCAGTCGGAATGCGACGGGATCATCGCGATTGGCGGTGGTTCATCAATCGATCTCGCGAAGGGCGTGGCGGTTTGCGCCACACACGAAGGGCCGCTGCAAAGCTTTGCGGTCATTGAAGGGGGCGCCGCGCGCATTACGTCGGCAACCGCGCCGTTGATCGCGATCCCGACCACGGCCGGCACCGGCAGCGAAGTAGGGCGCGGCGCAATCCTGATTCTCGACGATGGCCGCAAGGTCGGCGTGATCTCGCCCTATGTCGTGCCGAGATCCGCAATCTGCGATCCCGAATTGACGATGAAGCTGCCCGCCGCGTTGACGGCGGCGACCGGCATGGACGCCATCGCGCATTGCATCGAAACCTTCCTTGCACCGGCGTTCAATCCGCCTGCTGACGGTATCGCGCTCGACGGGTTGTGGCGTGCGTGGCGTCATATCGAACGTGCGACGCGTCAGCCCGATGATCGCGTTGCACGCCTGAACATGATGAGTGCATCGATGCAAGGCGCGCTTGCATTTCAGAAGGGACTTGGCTGCGTGCACAGCCTGAGCCATTCGCTTGGTGGCATCAACCCGCGGCTGCATCACGGCACGCTCAACGCCATTTTCCTGCCTGCTGTGATCGCGTTCAATAGCGAGTCCGCGAGCGTGAAGGAGGAAACCAAGCTCGGCCGTCTGGCGCAGGCGATGCAACTTGAATCGGGCGATCAGGTCGGTCCGTCGATCCGCGAGATGAGCCGTACGCTCGGCATGCCTTCGGGACTTGCAGAACTCGGCGTCACGCACGACATGTTCGAGCGAATCATCAGCGGGGCGTTGAAGGATCACAGCCACAAGACAAATCCACGCGAAGCATCGGCGGAGGATTATCGGGACATGCTCGAACGCTCCATGTAACCAGTCTGGCGCGCCGTCCGTGCCAGGGCCGTGTAGTTCGCGGTTGACTCGAAGATTTCACGGTTTGCCGGACGGCTAGTAATTACGTCGCGCTGGCTTTATTGATTTGACATAACATAAATTATCAACAATTTG
>NZ_JAAVUV010000015.1 GCF_018449635.1 Caballeronia sp. dw_276
TCTTTTTCTCCTTGTCAACAAGTTTGTGAGCGATTTGCTATCAAACTTACCGACTTTGGAGCCCGCCCGTTTCGTTGGCGGTCCTCGTTGCGAAACGAGGAGGCGAATAATAGGTGACAGCAGCGCATCTGGCAAGGACATCTTGGAATTATTTTGGCGAAACCTTTATTTCGTCCCCGCAGAGCGTCCCCTCAAGCCCATTTCATCGATGGGAACAGCTTCAGACATTGCCGCATAGCCCGCGTCGCTCGGATGGATGTGGTCACCGCTGTCGTAGCGGCGTTGCAGTTTGTCCGGATGATCGGGGTCCCGCAGCGCGCGATCGAAGTCGACGACGCCATCGAACGCATGGCTCGACCGGATAGAATTGTTGACGGCGGTACGGATCGCCTCGCGTTCGGGCGGCAAGGCGGCCGGCGTGAGTGTTGCACCGTATATCTTGATGCCGCGCTGGTGCGCCTGAGCGATCAGCCGCTGGTATCCGCGAAGCAGCGAGTCGGCGGTGACGGGCGTATGGGGATCGTCGCAATCGAGGCCGGCGTGTGGTGGCATCGAAGGGAAATTGATGTCGTTGATGCCAATCAGCACGATCACCGAGCGAACGCCGGGCTGGCGCAAGGCATCGCGATCGAACCGGCTCAGCACTGCATCACCGTAACAGGGCGATGGGCTCAGCAATCGATTGCCGCTGATTCCGGCGTTCACGACCGACGTCCCCTCGATGCCTTTTTGCGTGAGCCGGCGGGCGAGCGCGTCGGTCCATCGGCGATTGGCGTTCGGCGTCGAGCGCATGCCGTCGGTGATCGAGTCACCGATGGCAACCAGGGTCTGCGCAGGGGCGGTGTCGACAGCGACGCTTGTCAGCCACACAAATTGCGTGAAGCGCGTGCGGAAGGCGGAGACGTCGGTATCGGCGGAATGGTTGCCGGGAGTCGAGATGTAATTGACCTGACTCGCCACGCGATGCCATGCGGCCAGTTTCTGCTCCGCAGCCATATAGGTGCTCACAGCCAGCGGCTGGTAAGCAGCGACGTTGAACGCGACAGGATCGCTGTCGATCTGGCCGCCCGGCGCGATTGTCACGCTCGCTTTGCCGCCGAAGGTCACAGGACGGCTCGTTCCGGCACGCGTCCCCGCCGCGTTGCCCGATACGGCGCGCGCGACCTGCGCGCCATCGATAACGAGCGGCTCCGTGCCATACACGTTGCTGAACCGCAGGCGAAGCTGTTTTCCATCTATAGCCGGATAGACGATCTGTCTGACCGTCCGCCCGCCGATTTCCGGCGCGCGATACAGCGCGGGCAATTCCGCGCGCTGCGGAATCTGCTGGAGCGCCGTGCTCCACGCGCTGACCCAACGTCCGGACGGGGCATCGTCGGCAAAAGCCGGGGCGGACGAAAGCAGGAAGGCGGAAAGTGTCGCGGCAGCAACGGCGGAGAGGACGCGAAGGTTCATCGGAGAGCGGGAATTTTTGGGGAAAACCGATTGTGCCTTATGCAACAACCGGCAGCAGACCGCACGCTTACAGTGGCGGCCGGGTCTCAGCGCCCCTGCCAATGGACGGAAAATCGGACCGTTTTGTGAAAAGCCCTCAGAATGTCGGCATTCCGCCTCGCGGTTCTCACTTTGTCCGGTACTTATTCAGCATGCATTCCAAAACCTCTTCCAGCACCAGCGCCGCATCCGACCTCATTGAATGGGAGGAAAAAGGCGAGAGCCGTTCGGCGCTCTGGCGCTCGGAAAGCGGGATTGCGCCGCCCAAACGCGTCGTGATCGGCGATGACCAGATGACTGCCGATTCGGCTTATCGCCTGGCTTGCGAAGGAACCGCGATTCTGTGGCGCGGCGATTTCCAGAACGCGCGGCAATTGTTGCAGGCTGTGGCGCGACGCATCGAAACACGACCGAAGAAGTCCGCGAAGGCGAAAGCGAAGCAACGCAGCGCCACGCCTGATGCGCCGGTTGAAGCGGCCGCGCCTGCCGAGGCGTTCAATTTGCACCGGCTGGCCCAGTCGCAGCGGGCCCGGACGCTCGGCATGTTCTTGCTGCCGCTCGACGCCGAGTACGCCATTACATTGCGTCGCGCGCCGGTCGTGAAAGAAGCGTGCGAGGAAGCGTACGGCCCATCGGCAGGGGATTCGGTCGTGTCGCTGCGCGAAGTGCTCGGACTGGTCGGCGCGCACGAGTGGCGCAAGAAAGGCGTGGACGTGGAGGCGCTCGGCGCGCGGATTCATCCGTATTACGGCGTGTTTTCGCCGGTGCGTGGCGAGTACGTCAAGCTGGTGGCGGATCAGCCGTTGCCATCGAAGGAACTTGCATTCGATATTGGTACGGGCACTGGCGTGCTGGCCGCATTGCTGGCCCAGCGCGGCGTGAAGCGCGTGATAGCGACGGAAATCGATCCCCGCGCGCTGGCGTGTGCGCATGAAAACATCGATTTGCTCGGGTTTTCGCAGCAAGTCAAAGTGATCGAGGCCGACCTGTTTCCTGAAGGCCGCGCGCCTTTGATCGTGTGTAATCCGCCCTGGCTGCCGGCGCGACCGAGTTCGGCTATCGAACACGCGATCTATGACCCGGAAAGCCGGATGTTGCGCGGTTTCCTCGACGGTCTCGCCGCGCATTTGACGCCCGGCGGCGAAGGCTGGCTGATTTTGTCGGACCTCGCCGAGCATCTCGGCTTACGTACGCGCGCGCAATTCCAGGAATGGGTCGATCGCGCCGGGTTGAAAACCGATGGCCGGATGGACGTTCGTCCACATCACCCCCGCGCCGCCGATAAAACCGACCCGCTGTACCAAGCCCGGTCGGCCGAAATTACTTCGTTGTGGCGCCTTGTTCCTGCCTGATTAGAGCGTTGGGGCGCGGTTTTGATCCAGATAAGCCAGCGCCCCTTCCCCCGCGACCACGCCGCTCGCGAAACACGCCGTCAGTAAATAACCGCCAGTCGGCGCTTCCCAATCCAGCATCTCACCCGCGCAGAACACGCCGGGCAATGCTGCGAGCATCAACTGCGAATCTAGTGATTCGAACCTCACGCCGCCGGCGCTGCTGATCGCTTCGGCGATGGGCCTGGGCCGCGTCACCGTCAGCGGTAACGCCTTGATGCGTTGCGCGAGACGGGTGGTATCGGCGAAATCTTCGCGGCTCAAGCATTCGCGCAGCAAGCCCGCTTTTGCGCCCGTCAGCTTTAACCGGCTCTGCAAATGGCTCGACATTGAACGGGCGCCGCGCGGATGCGTGACTTCATCGTGGACGCGCTCGGGCGTCAAAGCCGGCGCGAGATCCAGAAGGAAAGTGGCGTGGCCATCGGCGAGACGATCCCGAATGCGCGCGGACTTGGCATAGATCAGACTGCCCTCGATGCCCGTCGATGTCAGCAAACATTCCCCCGTCCGCCAGTCCACGCCGCCGTCTTCACGCGGCAAACCAATTGCAACCGATTTCAGCGGCTCGCCGGCAAAGCGGCTGCTGAAGTGCTCGCTCCAGGCGATATCGAAGCCGCAATTGGACGGTTTGAACGGCGCTATCTCGGCATACGCATCCAAATGGCCGGTCCACGCGGCGTCCGATCCGAGACGCGGCCAGCTCGCGCCGCCCAGCGCGAAGACGATGGCATCGGCTTGAACATCGACCTCGCCTTCCGGCGTGGAAAATCGCAATGCACCGTTTGCCCAGCCAATCCACTTATGCCGCATATGAAAGCGCACGCCCGACCCGCGTAGCCGATGCAGCCACGCGCGCAGCATTGGCGCCGCTTTCATGTCGGTGGGAAAAACGCGGCCGGAACTGCCGATGAACGTCTCTACGCCTAAATCGTGAACCCACGCGCGCAAGGCAGAAGAGTCGAAACGATGAAGCAACGGTTCTAAATGCGCCCGCCGATCGCCATACCGAGACAAAAAAGCCTCAGCCGGTTCTGAATGCGTGAGATTCATGCCGCCCTTGCCTGCCATCAAAAACTTGCGGCCGACCGAGGGCATGGCGTCGTAAAGATCCACTTCTACGCCGCCCGCTGCCAGAACCTCCGCCGCCATCAAGCCAGCCGGGCCGCCGCCGACAACTGCCACGCGCGGAATACGAATTTCGATGGATGACGGCATGCAGGGCAAAGTTGATGGAAACGAGCCTGTATTGTCGCATTCGCCTGGATCGCAGCTCTGTTCGCGCGCCTATCCCAAAAAAATATCTATAAACCGACCGTCCGGTCGGTTTATAATTGCGGCACAGTGACTTCATACAGCGAGCGATCGTCATGTACACGCAATCCCTCGATATCCCCGGCAACGTGCAGTCCATCGATCCGGCGTCCACATCGCCGGAATTGAGCCGTTTCGACGCCGTGATGGCCGCCGACGGCAAGATCGAACCGCAGGACTGGATGCCCGACGCGTATCGCAAGACGCTCGTCCGCCAGATTTCACAGCACGCACATTCGGAAATCGTCGGAATGCTGCCGGAAGGCAACTGGATTTCGCGCGCGCCGAGCCTGAAGCGCAAGGCGATCCTGCTTGCCAAAGTGCAGGACGAAGGCGGCCACGGCCTCTATCTTTATAGTGCGGCGGAAACCATGGGGGTATCGCGCGATCAGCTCGTCGACGCCCTGCACGCCGGAAAAGCCAAATATTCGAGCATCTTCAATTACCCAACTCCAACCTGGGCGGACGTCGGCGTGATCGGCTGGCTGGTCGACGGCGCCGCGATCATGAACCAGATCCCGCTGTGCCGTTGCACATACGGCCCGTATGCGCGCGCCATGATTCGCATCTGCAAGGAAGAGTCGTTCCATCAGCGGCAGGGGTTCGATGCACTCCTCTCCATGATGAAAGGCACGCAGGCGCAAAAGGAGATGGTCCAGCAAGCGGTGGATCGCTGGTGGTGGCCGGTGCTGATGATGTTCGGCCCGAGCGACAAGGATTCCATCCATAGCGGGCAGTCGTTCAAGTGGGGCATCAAGCGGATATCGAATGACGATCTGCGGCAGAAATTCGTCGATGCCACCGTCGAGCAGGCAAAAATCCTTGGCGTCACGCTGCCTGATCCCGACCTGAAATGGAACGAGGAACGTCAGGCGCATGACTACGGCGCGATCGATTGGGACGAATTCTGGCGCGTCGTGAATGGCGACGGCCCGTGCAACAAGGAACGGCTGGCGACGCGCGTAAAGGCGCATGAAGACGGCGAGTGGGTTCGCGAAGCGGCTCTTGCCTATTCCGCGAAACAGGCAGCGCGTGCCCAAAAGCAAGCCGCATAAGGAGCGAGAAATGAACAAGGAATGGCCGATCTGGGAAGTGTTCGTGCGCAGCAAACAGGGCCTCGATCACAAGCACTGCGGGAGCCTGCATGCGCCCGACGCACCGGCGGCGCTGCGCATGGCGCGCGATGTCTACACGCGGCGCCAGGAAGGCGTGAGCATCTGGGTGGTGCCATCGGCGGCGATCACGGCTTCCGATCCCGCCGACAAAGCCGAGTTCTTCGAACCCGCTGGCGACAAGATTTATCGTCACCCGACGTTCTTCGTGCTGCCCGACGAAATCAACCATATGTGATCGAAGGGTCAAGCCCATGACGACGCCACAACATCTTTCCTACGTGCTGCGCCTTGCCGACAACGCGCTGATCCTCGGCCAGCGTAACGGCGAGTGGTGCGGCCACGGTCCGGTGCTCGAGGAAGATATCGCGCTCGCCAACATCAGCCTCGATCTGATCGGTCAGGCGCGCTTGCTTTACTCGCACGCGGCCACGCTCGAAGCCGAGCTTCACGGCTCGACGAAAACTGAAGACGACTACGCGTATTTCCGCAACGAGCGCGATTTCCGCAACTTCACGCTGACTGAGTTGCCGCATGCCGGGCCGTTGTCGGGCACGGCGCGTTCGGATCGTGATTACGCGGTAACTGTCGTGCGCAACTTCCTCTATTCGACGTTGATGGCGCATCTCTGGACCTCGCTCACGCAATCGAGCGACGCGCAGCTTGCCGCGATCGCGTCCAAGTCGATCAAGGAAACGCGCTACCACCTGAATCACGCGAGCGACTGGCTGCTGCGTTTTGGCGATGGCACCGAGGAATCGCATCGCCGGGCGCAGGCCGCGGTGGATTATCTGATGCCGTACACGCGGGAGTTTTTCAGCGTGGATGACGTGGAAACGAGCATCGCCGATGCGGGTATCGGTCCGTTGACCGCCGATCTGGAAACAGCGTGGCGCGAAGACGTCGACGCAACCCTCGCCGAAGCGACGTTGCAAAAGCCCGCCGAGGCTAAGCACGTGACAACCGGCAAACTGGGCGAACATTCCGAGCACATGGGCTACCTGCTCGCTGAGTTGCAGAGTATCGCGCGTCAACATCCGGGCGCGACGTGGTGAACACCATGACTGCTTTCGAGGAAGTTGCGCTGGATCAAGTCTGGCAGGTACTTGAAACCGTGCCGGATCCGGAGATCCCGGTGGTGTCCATCCGCGAACTGGGCATTCTCCGCGACGTCCGCCGCGCCGCCGACGACACGCTGGAAATCGTCATCACGCCGACGTATTCCGGCTGTCCGGCGATGTACCAGATTGCGGAGGACATCGGCGCTGCGTTGACCAACGCTGGCTTTCCTAGACATCGGATCGAGACCGTTCTGGCGCCTGCGTGGACGACCGACTGGATGACCGACGCCGCCCGCGAAAAACTTAAGCAATACGGCATCGCCCCGCCGATGGGCAATTGCGGCTCGACCGAACACGCGCCGCAAGAACGGCCATTGCGCTTCGTGCCGCGCATCGTCGATAAACCCGCCTGCCCGCGCTGCGGTTCATTGCACACGGAACGTCTTGCGCAATTCGGCTCGACGGCGTGCAAGGCGCTGTATCGCTGCATGGACTGCCGCGAACCGTTCGACTACTTCAAACCGTACTGAATCCGACCATGGCGACTCCGCAATTCCATTCGCTGCGCATCCGCGACGTCCGTCCCGAAACGTCGGACGCCGTCACCGTTTCCTTCGATGTCCCCGAAAATCTGCGCAGTGCGTTCCGCTTCACGCAGGGCCAGTTCGTTACCTTGAAGACGCATATCGACGGAGAAGAAACGCGGCGTTCGTACTCCATTTGCGTGGGCGTGACCGATTACGATCGCGACGGCGAACTGCGCATTGGCATCAAGCGCGTGCGCGGCGGCCGCTTTTCGAACTTCGCCTTCGACACGCTCAAGCCGGGTCACGAAATCGAAGTCATGACGCCCGATGGCCGCTTCTTCACGCATCTGAACGCGGATCACGTCAAGCACTACGTGGCGTTTTCGGGCGGTTCCGGCATTACGCCGGTGCTTGCCATCGTCAAGACGACGCTTGAAACCGAGCCGACCAGCCGCTTCACGCTGATCTACGGCAACCGCAGCGTCGACGCCATCATGTTCGCCGAGGAACTGGAAGACCTGAAGAACCGCTTCATGAGCCGGTTCTCGCTGTACCACGTGTTATCGGACGATTTGCAGGACGTCGAACTGTTCAACGGCGTGCTGAACCAGGAAAAATGCGCGGCGTTCCTGAAAGCGCTCGTTCCCACCGATGAAATCGATGAAGCCTTCATCTGCGGCCCCGGTCCGATGATGGACGCCGCCGAAGCCGCGCTGAAAAGCGCGGGCGTGCCGCCCAAGCAGGTTCACGTGGAGCGCTTCGGCACGCCTTTGCCGCAAGCCGGCGTGCCGCAAATCGAGATCACGGACAATACGCCGGCGGCGGATCTGGAACTGATCATCGATGGGAAAAAACGCAAGTTGCGCCTCCCCTATCAAGGCGTAAGCGTGCTGGACGTCGGACTGAAGGCGGGGCTCGCGTTGCCCTACGCGTGCAAAGGCGGTGTTTGCTGCACGTGCCGCGCAAAAGTGCTGGAAGGCGAAGTGCGAATGGAGAAGAACTTCACGCTGGAACAACATGAAATCGATGCCGGTTTCGTGCTGACATGCCAGTGCCATCCGGTCTCGGATCACGTAGTTGTGAGCTATGACGAACGTTGAGCAAGCAGTTGGCGGATTGCACTGATTCAATTCGCTTACACTAGGGGTCGCCTGTTGTTTAGTTGTCGCCTCGTCGATCACGCAACAGTCGGCCTTCTTACGTTTGCGGTCACCGTTACTGATGAGCACCATTCACGTTACCAACGGCGACTACGCCGCCGAGATACTTCGCGAAGCGCTGAATGCAGTTTCACGCGACGAGCGCGTCATTCCCCTGAAGGACGATCTCGCGGTCGGCCATCTGAGGGGTATCGACGATAACCCGGAAACGCGGGCCCTCTTCTGGCAACAGGTGCTCGACGAGCACAAAGTCGATTTCATTTCCAAGCTCAAGGAACAGGACGCGCTGTTGCGCGAACTCGCCCAAGGCACAGGCCAGGTCGTGGTCTGGCACGGCCAGAGCGCCGGCGATCAATTGATGCTGCGACGGGTCGCCTATTTTTTGCGCAATGTCCCGCAACGCCTGAATGAAGCCAAACTCACCGCCGACGACCTGCCGCTCATCCCCGCCGATGACGGCACGCAGCGCCGTAGTGGCCGCGGCGATGGCATAACCGCGGTTGGCATGTTCACGGCGGCCGAACTCGGCGCCAAGTTGCCGACGGCCGCGCCCATATCCGTGTTGCGCATCAGCCGGCTCGCACTCGAGTGGCAGGAAGTAAAGCAGATCAACAGCGAAACACGACGCTGGCGCGACAACACATTTATCTCCGGCACGTTTTCCGACATCGATGAAACCATCCTTCAAATAGCGAGCGAAGGCTGGATCGAGTCGCCTCGGCTTGCCGGGCAGGTGATGGGCGGTGGTTTCGGCTTTCTGGTGAGCGATTCGATCGCGCTGTGGCGATGCCGCGAACTGGTCGCCGCAGGCAAACTGGAAATCCGCGGCGATCCCGCAAAAATAACGGAAGCAAAGCTGCGCCGCGCCGCGCATTAACTGCTGGAAGGGTTCAAGTCTCGCCCAAGCATTAGAATTCCGTTCGACCCAGCACTTCTCCGAGACTCAATGGCCCGTACCAGAGCGCCCGACCACGACACACAACGCGAGCAGATTCTCGAACTCGCCGCCGCCAAATTCGCGCAGACGAGCTACCCAAGCACATCGATGGCCGATCTCGCCGCCGCCAGCGGCACGTCCAAGGCGCGCCTTTACCACTATTACGCGAGCAAGGAAGCCATCCTCTTCGACCTCCTCGACCGTTACACAAAACGGCTGATGTTGATCATTGCCGAGGTGGAGGGGGCAAGCCAGCGGCGCGGACTGACCGAACGCGAGGCGTTTGCCGAACTCATTCGCGCGTTTCTTGCGGAATACGAGACGTCGCACAGCCGGCACGTCGCGTTGCTCAATGACGTGAAATATCTCGAAGATACGCAGCGCGAAATCGTGCTCGAACGCCAGCGCGGAATCGTAGCGGCGTTTGCGCGGCAACTTGCGCGCGCGTATCCGAAGCGGGCGACCAAGGAAAATCAGACCGCCCTAACAATGATGGTATTCGGCATGATCAACTGGACGTTCACGTGGCTAAAGCCGGATGGCAAGCTGGGCTATCGTGAATTCGCGGAACAGGTTGTAAATGTGATCGAACACGGGCTGAACGGCGACACGTGAAATGCTGCGCCGCGACATGAAGGTTTTGGCGCACGTCCGTCCGATTTTCACAACATGTACCAAGTCACTGTATTTAAACGTTTTATATCCGTATTCCGTGACGGTTAGACGTAACACTCCACACTGTATTACGGGTTTTCCCTAGTACTCCAACGATGGTTCGGCTAAAATTCGTTTTGCGGCGCACCACGTCGCTCGACGATTCAAGGAGCCACCATCGTGAACTTATCTTTCAACCGCCCCGCCGCATCGATCTTTGCATCAGCTGATCGCTCGCAACCGGCTGCCGGTCGTTCGCCCGTTCTCGTACGTGAGCTGTCCTCTGCCGATCGCGAGCGTCTGATGACCCATTTCCTTGCGCTGGACGAAGATGATCGCCTTCTGCGCTTCGGTCAGATCGTGCCGGATCGGGTTATCGACAATTACGTAACGAATATCGACTTTTCGCGCGATACGGTTTTCGGCGTTTTCGACGAAGCGTTGAACCTGGTTGGCGTCGGCCATCTGGCCTATTTGCCGGCCGAAGGCGACAAGCGCACGGCTGAATTCGGCGTTTCCGTGCTGGAAAGTGCGCGGGGTCGTGGTGTTGGAAGCCGCTTGTTCGAGCGCGCCGCCATTCGCAGCCGCAACACGCACGTTTCAATGCTCTACATGCATTGTCTGTCACGTAACTCGACCATGATGCACATAGCGAAGAAGTCGGGAATGAAGATCGAATACGCATACGGCGAAGCCGATGCCTACTTGTCCCTGACGCCCGCTGACCAGAGCAGCATTCTCGCGGAGATGCTGCAGGAACAAGCGGCAGTCTTCGATTACGCGATCAAGCGCCAGGCGCGCCGGGCATCGCAAATGTTTCAGGCGTTCATGCCTACTGCCGACGCGGCCTAAGTTTCGGCCATCTCAGCAAGCATGCGCAAAAGCACGAAAGGCGGCGAAAGCCGCCTTTTTTGCGTCTGCTTTATCTGATGGGCAAAGCCGTGGTTTCCTTGATGCGCTCGAGCGAAAAGCTGCTCTTTACATCGATAACCGATGGATGGTGCAGCAACTGGTCCTGCACGAAACGCGAGAAGTGCTCCATGTCCTCCACCTGGACACGCAACAGATAGTCCGTATCGCCGGTCATGGCGTCGCAGGCCACGACCTCTGGCCAGGTAAGCAAGGCTTCTCGGAACTGGTCGGAGTGCGTCGGCGGATTTTTCATTCCGGCCGATGGCGCCGTTCCCCCGCGCTTTTCCAGCCGCACGTTGACGTACGCAAGCAGCCCAAGGCCCAGCAGGCGCGGCTCCAACAACGCAACGTACCCGCGAATCACCCCCGCCTCCTCCAGCTGCCGGATGCGCCGCAGACAAGGACTCGGCGACAAACTCACCTGGTCGGCGATGTCCTGATTCGACAGCCGCCCGTTGACCTGAAGGATTGCGAGAATTTTCCGGTCAATCGCATCGAGTTCGAATCGAGCCATATTCTGCCTCTTGTATCTGAATAGACGCTATAAACGTGCGCCATCGTAGCCATGCACATTTTTCTTCGCAAGTATCCGCCACCCGCATCTCGATAGACTTTGTCTCATTAACCGCGAATTACGGAGACAAAGCATGCAGCCAACGACCTGGGACAATCCCGTCGGCACCGATGGTTTTGAGTTCATCGAATACACGGCGCCGGACCCGATTGCACTCGGCAAGCTTTTCGAGCAGATGGGATTCACGGCGATCGCGCGGCATCGGCATAAGGACGTGACGTTGTACCGGCAAGGCGAGATCAACTTTCTTGTGAACGCCGAGCCTGATTCCTTCGCGCAGCGCTTTACGCGCTTGCATGGCCCGTCGATTTGCGCAATTGCGTTTCGCGTCGCCGATGCCGGTCAAGCCTATAAACGCGCGCTCGACCTCGGCGCCTGGGGCTTCGACAACAAAACCGGCCCCATGGAACTCAACATTCCCGCGATCAAGGGCGTAGGCGATTCGCTGATCTACTTCGTGGATCGGTGGCGCGGCAAGAATGGCGCGCAGCCCGGCGCTATCGGCGATATCAGCATTTACGACGTCGATTTCGAGCCGATTCCCGGCGCCGATCAAAATCCGGCAGGCCACGGTTTAACGTACATCGATCACTTGACGCACAACGTGCATCGCGGGCGAATGGTCGAATGGGCCGAGTTCTACGAGCGCCTGTTCAATTTTCGCGAGGCGCGTTATTTCGATATCGAAGGCAAAGTCACGGCAGTAAAGTCGAAAGCGATGAGTTCGCCATGCGGCAAGATCCGCATTCCAATCAATGAGGAAGGGTCGGAGACGTCGGGGCAGATTCAGGAATATCTCGATGCGTATCGTGGCGAGGGGATTCAGCACATCGCGCTCGGAACGAACAACATCTACGACACCGTGGATGGCTTGCGCGGCGCGGAGATCGCGTTGCTGGACACCATTGATACCTACTACGAACTGGTCGACCGGCGCGTGCCGAACCACGGCGAATCGGTGGCGGAACTGAAGAGGCGCAAGATCCTGATCGACGGCGTGCGCGATGAAATCCTGCTGCAGATTTTCACGGAGAACCAGATTGGCCCGATCTTCTTCGAGATCATTCAACGCAAGGGCAATCAGGGATTTGGCGAGGGCAACTTCAAGGCGCTGTTCGAATCGATTGAACTTGATCAGATTCGACGCGGCGTGGTGAAGGACACCACGCCAGGCTAAAAATAAAGCCGGTGATCTCAACGATCACCGGCTTTTTTATTCGGCGTGAGAATTTCAGGCTTCGTCTTTCTTTTCCGCAGCCTGATCGTTCGAAATCTGTTCGACGCGAACCTGGATCATCCGCGGCGCGCCGGTCATCACGCTTTCAGATCCCGCCGCCGCGCCGACGCGAACGGGCGCGTTCATCGCAAAAAATGCGGCCGAAACCATCAAGAAATTCTGGATATATCGTTGTTTCACTGCGTCCTCCTTCAACTGCGTGCATCAACATGTGCATCGCGGTATTTGAATGCGCTCACCGCGAGCGGTTCCTTCGTGAAATAAAACTCGGGCGTTTTTACACCTCGTAACACGCGAACGATCGTGAAATTTCTTTTCAGCGGGTTTTTACCAGTGCTGTCAGAAATACAAAACAGGCACACTCAAAATCCCGGCTGCCGCGTTCACAAGACGCTAAAGCCCAAGAGTTTTGGCGATCCCAAACGTTGGCGGAGAGACCCCATAATGAATGCCCCACTAGACGCGGAACAACAAGCCAAGCTTGAGGCCGCGCTCACCACCGTCACCCTCGACGATAAATACACCCTCGAACGCGGCCGCGCTTACATGAGCGGGATTCAGGCGCTCGTCCGGTTGCCGATGCTGCAACAACAACGCGATCACGCCGCCGGTTTGAACACCGCCGGGTTTATTTCGGGTTATCGCGGATCGCCGCTCGGCGCGCTCGATCAACATTTGTGGAAAGCGAAGAAACATCTGGCGTCACACGAAATCGTGTTTCAGCCTGGCGTGAACGAGGACCTGGCAGCGACCGCGGTCTGGGGTTCGCAGCAGGTCAATCTCTACCCGAGCGCCAAATACGACGGCGTGTTCTCGATGTGGTACGGCAAAGGGCCGGGCGTCGATAGAACCGGCGACGTGTTCAAGCACGGCAATTCGGCGGGTTCATCGGCGAAAGGCGGCGTGCTTGTGCTCGCCGGCGACGATCACGCCGCCAAATCCTCCACGCTCGCGCATCAGTCGGAACACATTTTCAAAGCGTGCGGATTGCCGGTGCTGTTTCCATCGAATGTGCAGGAATATCTGGACTTCGGGTTGCACGGCTGGGCAATGAGCCGTTATTCCGGCCTCTGGGTCGCGATGAAATGCGTGACTGACGTGGTGGAATCGTCGGCTTCGGTGGATATCGATCCGAATCGCGTCGAAATCGTGTTGCCGACCGATTTCGCGATGCCCGATGGCGGCCTGAACATCCGCTGGCCTGATCCGCCGCTCGTGCAGGAAGCGCGGCTGCTCGACTACAAGTGGTACGCGGCGCTCGCCTACGTGCGCGCGAACAAGCTGGACCGCATCGAGATCGAATCGCCGAACGCGCGTTTCGGGATCATGACGGCGGGCAAGGCGTATCTGGATGTGCGTCAGGCGTTATCGGACCTCGGTCTCGACGATGAAACCTGCGCGCGCATCGGTGTTCGTTTGTACAAGGTCGGCTGCGTGTGGCCGCTCGAAGCGCAGGGCGCGCACGCGTTCGCGCACGGGCTGGAAGAGATTCTGGTCGTGGAAGAAAAGCGCCAGATCCTGGAATACGCGATCAAGGAAGAGCTCTACAATTGGCCGGATGCACAACGCCCGCGCGTCTTCGGCAAGTTCGACGAGAAAGACGGCGCTGGCGGCGAATGGTCCGTACCGATGGGTAACTGGCTGCTGCCGGCGCATTACGAGTTGTCGCCGGCGATCATCGCAAAGGCGATTGCTACGCGGCTCGACAAGTTCGATCTGCCTGCCGAAGTGCGCGCGCGCATCGCGACGCGGATTGCGGTGATCGAAGCGAAGGAACGCGCGCTCGCAAGGCCGCGCGTTGAAGCCGAGCGCAAGCCGTGGTTTTGTTCGGGCTGTCCGCACAATACATCCACTAACGTGCCCGAAGGATCGCGCGCCTTGGCGGGCATCGGTTGCCATTACATGACCGTCTGGATGGACCGCAGCACGAGCACGTTCAGCCAGATGGGCGGCGAAGGCGTGGCGTGGATCGGGCAAGCGCCGTTCACGAACGACAAACACGTATTCGCCAATCTCGGCGATGGCACGTACTTCCATTCCGGCCTGTTGGCGATCCGCGCGGCGATCGCGTCGAAGACCAACATCACGTACAAGATTCTCTACAACGACGCCGTCGCAATGACCGGCGGCCAGCCCGTCGACGGCGTGCTCACCGTGCCGCAAATCACGCATCAGCTCGCGGCAGAAGGCGCGAAGAAAATCGTCATCGTCACCGATGAACCCGAAAAGTACGACCCGAACGTCGGCCTCGCGCCCGGCATCCAGGTTTATCACCGCGAGAAGCTCGATGAAGTTCAGCGGGAGCTACGCGAAATCGGCGGCACCACGATCCTGATCTACGACCAGACGTGCGCGACAGAAAAGCGGCGCAGAAGGAAACGCGGCGCTTACCCTGATCCGGCAAAGCGCGTCGTCATCAACGAAGCCGTGTGCGAAGGTTGTGGCGATTGCTCGGTCAAGTCGAATTGTTTATCGGTTGAACCGCTCGATACCGAATACGGCACGAAACGCCAGATCAACCAGTCGACCTGCAACAAGGACTACTCGTGCGTGAACGGGTTCTGCCCGAGCTTCGTCACGGTCGAAGGCGGACAGTTGAAGAAACCGAAGGTATCGAGCATTTCCGGCGATGCCATGCCGCCCGTGCCCATGCCATCGCTGCCTGAAATTGGCCGGCCTTATGGCGTGCTGGTCACGGGCGTTGGCGGAACGGGTGTTGTGACAATCGGCGCATTGCTCGGCATGGCGTCGCATCTCGAGCAAAAAGGCGTGACCGTCCTCGATGTCACCGGCCTTGCGCAAAAAGGCGGCGCTGTGATGAGCCACGTGCAGATCGCCACGCAGCCCGGCGATATCCACGCCACGCGCATCGCGATGGGCGAAGCGGATCTGGTCATCGGTTGCGATCCGATCGTCACAGCCAGCGATGAATGCGGTTCACGCATGCAGCCCGGCCACACGCGCGTGGTCGTGAACAGCGCCGAAACGCCGACCGCCGAGTTCATCAAGAACCCGAACTGGCGTTTCCCGGGCGCGAGCGCGGAAGCCGATATCCGCACGGCCGCGGGCGAACATGTTGCACTCGTCGATGCAAACCGTTTCGCCGTCGCGCTTCTCGGCGATGCCATCTACACCAACCCGTTCGTGCTGGGTTTTGCGTGGCAACGCGGCTGGGTGCCGTTGCGGCATGAGTCGCTGGTTCGCGCGATCGAACTGAACGCCGTGCAAGTCGAAAAGAACCTGGCGGCGTTCGAATGGGGCCGTCACGCGGCGCATGATCTCGATGGTCTCGAACGATTGGTGAAGGGACGCAATCGCGGGGTTTCATCGGAGGTTCAGGGCAACAGCAAGATCATCGCGCTGCATACGCCGAAGGCGCTCGATGCGTTGATCGAAAAGCGCATTGCCTATCTCGCCGATTATCAGAACGAGGCGTATGCCGCGCGTTATGGCCGGCTTGTGGCTGAAGTGCGGGTCGCGGAGGCGTCGCTCGGTGTGCTCGATGGTCAATACGCGTTGACCGAAGCCGTCGCGAAAAACCTGCACAAGTTGATGGCGTACAAGGACGAATACGAAGTCGCGCGTCTTTATGCCGATCCGGCGTTTGTCGAGCGCTTGAAGGGCAGCTTTGAGGGCGACTGGAAAATCAACTTCCATCTCGCGCCGCCAATGTTCTCAAAGAAGGACGCGCACGGTCATCTCATTAAGAAGCAATACGGGCCGTGGGTTTTATCGGCGATGAAAGTTCTGGCGAAGATGAAGTTCTTGCGGGGTACGTCGATGGATGTTTTCGGCAAGACCGAGGAACGGAAGATGGAGCGGGCGTTGATCGGGGATTACGAAGCATTGGTGAAAGAACTGATCGGTGGATTGACGCTCGATAAGTTGCCACTGGCGATTGAACTGGCAAGTCTGCCGGATTCCATGCGCGGTTATGGTCACGTGAAAGACAATAACGTGAATGCAGCGCGTATCAAATGGAATGCGCTACTGGCGCGTTGGCGCGCGCCGGCCGGAGGTGAAAGCCGGCAAGTGGCTTAAAGTTTTTCACGCAACGCATGAAAACAAAACGCCCGATGAAGTTCATCGGGCGTTTTGTCATTGAAGGCAATACATTCGGCAATCAGGCAACACGACGCGCACCGTAATATCGCCGGGTCCAATAGGCGCTTTTCATCGATTCAATTCGAACATAGGCGCCTTTCTTCGGAGCATGAATAAACTGATTCTCGCCCACGTAAATGCCCACGTGCGTTGCTGTCCCACGAGTCGTGTTAAAGAACACGAGATCGCCCGGGTGCAAATCCGTCTGCGCGATGGCTACACCCTTACGGCTGATTTGCGACGATACGCGCGGCAATAAAATTCCCGCGGCCTTTTGATAAACGTAACGCACAAACCCGCTGCAATCGAGTCCCTGCTCCGGCGTATTGCCGCCCCATGAATAAGGGACGCCAATCATTGTCTCGGCCTTTTCCAGAACATCCGAAAGCCGGGCGCTCGGCATATCTTCGGCAACGACCTGCTCCTGAGAAGGCGAGTCCTGGTATCTGGCAGGGTCATAAAGCAACGCGTCGCCATCCAGCGAAACCGGATTCCCGACCTGGATAATTCCCCCTGCAGCATGCTTGCTATCCGCCATATCCAGCGCAGTTACCTGAGTGAGCAAACTCGCCAATCCGGTCGTCGATGCCGACGCAGCGCCAGATGCGGTTGCCAATATCAAGCTGCTGAACGCCGTAGCCACTAGCCGGGCAGATCTGGTTTTCCGTTGCGACATGCCTGCGCGTACTTCCGTGGCGCCCTGCCGGACAGCATAAGAAGGAATGGTGGTTATTTCAGTGTGTCTCATGATAACGACCAGAATCTCAATGCCGTTGAATGCGACGTCTTCGACGGTGGGGCTAACGGAATGCTGTGCTTTCTCTCAAACAGCTTGTAACCTGAGGACGGTTTTTCACCGACGATGCCACGTTTAACAGCGACTTCGTTTAATACCGTTTTATATTGCCTTTTCATGATTGATACGTATTCCTAATATATTTATCAGTCTTGTGAGTTGCAGCGGATTCAACATATTTTGGAAACCGCACCTGAAGGGCTATCGCACGTGTGTGGCAGTTGGGAAATGCGGATCCAAATTACGTGGATAACCAACATCTGACCGATAGCGGAGAAGCAAGCATGCCATTCGCTTGGAAACGCCTGGAATTGTCACAATCTTGCTTCAAAACCTATTCTATTGGGACTGAATGAGAATGCTGATAGGCCTGCTCCTAAAGAATGTGGCTTACACGATGCTCGGTAATAAGGGGCGATCTGACATTTAGATCACCCCTTCCCACTTCAAGAAAGCCGCAGGGCTTAGAACTCGTAGCCGGCTTGTGCGCGCACGCCCGCATCGCCGTTCTGCGTGACCGATACCGCACCGTTCACCAACCACCGGCTGTTTTCCGACCGGTATGTTGCGCCAGCCGCAAAGGCGTTGTAGCCCTTGTAGTTGGCCACGCCCGCGCCGACCACCGTCTTGCCTGGTGCACTGGGCATCAGGTTCGGCATTGCCATGGCTGCAGCAACGCCACCCAGCGCGGCTCGCCGCAACGTCGTCATGCTTGAATTCACGTCGTTGCGCAACGCGTTCAACTGGTTCACGTTCGTCGCGTCCGTACCGTTCACCCCCGGCGCCACATTCGTTACGCGGCGTTCGTTGCCAGCCGAGCCGACCGATACGGTATTCGCCTCATCGGCAACCGAGTTTGCGCCCAGCGCGACCGAGTTATCAGCGGTTGCGCTGCTGTTTCCACCAAACGCCACGGAACCGCTTCCCGAAGCCTGCGAGTTTCCGCCGATCGAAACGGCATTGCTTCCGGACGCAGCAGCGTTTCCGCCGAATGCCACCGACGAATCGCCAGAGGCCATCGAATTCGCGCCTGCTGCCGTCGAATTGCTGCCAGAGGCCATCGCGTTGGCGCCTGTTGCCGTCGACTGACCACCCGATGCGATTGAGTTCGCGCCAGCTGCTGTCGACTGGTCGCCCGACGCTGCGGCATTCGCGCCGGCTGCTGTCGAATTGGTGCCGGAAGCGTCTGCGTTCGATCCGATTGCCGCTGCGCCGTCGCCTGTGGCTGTCGATCCCGAAACACCCGAGGCCTGGAATTGTTCAATTGCAGATTCCGTTGCCGAGACCCGGGCGTTGGTCGCATTGAGCTGGCTGCCGTTTACCGCGTCCGTGCTGGTGGCCGAAAGGTCGCCGTCCGCCACGTTGGTCAACTTCACTCCGGCGCTTGCATCCGTTCCGCCAAGCGTGACCTTGCTGTGATCGGCGGAATCGTAGGCCACTGCGTTCGCAGCCGTCTTCGATACATCCGCGAGATCGCCCTTCAAGCCCGCGATATCCGCGCTGTTTTGCGTGACGCGACCATCGAGGTTGCTGACAGCTGAACCGACATCGTTCACCTGCTTGCCGCCGACCGTGTATGACGGCGCCGTAACACCGCCGTTCGCGTCGACGCTCGCTCCGCCGCCCAATGCCGCGGCTACGCTCGTCGATGTATTGAACAATTGCGAGCCGTTGACTGCGTCCTGACTGGCGCTGCTCACCATGCCGTTCGCCACGCCGGTCAGGACGCGGGCGCCTTGCAGGCCTGCGAAGCTGATCGTGTCGCCGTTCGTGTTTGCGCCGATACTGAGCGCTTGCGTCACCGGGTCCTGACGCACGAGACCGGCGGTGCCGTTGCTCAAGTCGTTCATCGATGTATTCAAGCTGGCAATGTCAGCCGTGTTTTTCACGACGTCCTGCGAGACTGTGTACAACTGCGAACCGTTCACTGCGTCCGTGCTTGTTTCCGATACATCGCCTGCCTTGACGTTAGTAAGCGCGACGGGGCCCGCAGTCGGATCGCCCAGCGTGATCGTGTCATGGCTGCTCGAATCGTAGCGAACGGCATCGGCGAGAATCGCACCTTGCTCGCCGACGCTTTGCTGCACGGAGAACAATTGCGAGCCGTTCACGGCTTCCATGCTGTCCGCGCTCACCTGGCCCGCGGCTACGTTCTTGATCACCGTGCCTGCTGCGCCGCCCAATGTCATCGATGCGTGATCAGAGCCAGCATCGTATTTGACGGCGTCGGCCATTTGGGTGTTCAGCGTGCCGATATCAGCGGTGTTCTGCGCAATGCCGCTTGTGTTCGTCGCTATGTCAGCAGTGTTTAGGGCGATGTCGCTCGTGTTCGCCGCGATGGCCGTCGCGTTGTCAGCCACGTTCTGGTTGGTTGCGTAGAGCTGCGAGCCGTTCACTGCGTCCGTGCTGTCCGCCGATGAGATATCGCCAGCCGCCACGTTCGTGATCTTCGTGCCCGATGCGCCACTCAAGGTCATCGTGTCGTGGGTTGTGCTGTCGTACTTCACGGCATCGGCGAGTTGCGTGTTGATCGTTCCAACTTGCGTGTTGATCGCGCTGATATCGCTTGTGTTTTGTGCGATGCCGCTGGTGTTGGCAGCGATGTCTGCTGTGTTCGCGGCGATAGCCGTTGCATGTTCCGCGATATCGCTCGTGTTTTGTGCAATCCCGCTGGTGTTCGCAGCGATGTCTGCCGTGTTCGCGGCAATAGCCGTTGCATGTTCCGCGATATCACTCGTGTTGGCTGCAATAGCGCTGGTGTTCGCAGAAATCGCGCTTGTGTTGCTCGCGATGTCATCGGTGTTCGCCGCGATGGCTGTCGCGTTCGCAGCCACGTTCTGATTCGTCGCGTAAAGCTGCGAACCGTTCACCGCGTCCGTGCTGTCCGCCGATGAGATATCACCCGCTGCAACGTTCGTGATCTTCGTGCCTGATACGCCGCTCAAAGTCATCGTGTCGTGTGCGGCGCTGTCGTACTTCACAGCATCGGCGAGCTGCGTGTTGATCGAGCTGATGTCGCTCGTGTTTTGCGCGATTCCGCTGGTGTTCGCCGCGATGGCTGTCGCGTTGTCAGCCACGTTCTGGTTGGTTGCGTAGAGCTGCGAGCCGTTCACTGCGTCCGTGCTGTCCGCCGATGAAATATCGCCAGCCGCCACGTTCGTGATCTTCGTGCCCGATGCGCCGCTCAAAGTCATCGTGTCGTGGGTTGTGCTGTCGTACTTCACGGCATCGGCGAGTTGCGTGTTGATCGTGCTGATATCGCTCGTATTTTGTGCGATTCCACTAGTGTTCGCCGCAATGTCAGCCGTGTTCGCGGCAATAGCCGTTGCGTGCTCAGCGATATCGCTCGTGTTTTGTGCAATACCGCTTGTGTTCGCAGCAATGTCAGCCGTGTTCGCGGCAATAGCCGTTGCGTGCTCAGCGATATCGCTCGTGTTTTGTGCAATCCCGCTTGTGTTCGCAGCAATGTCAGCCGTGTTCGCTGCAATCGCTGTTGCGTTCGCCGACACGTTCTGGTTCGTCGCGTAGAGTTGCGACCCATTCACTGCATCCGTGCTGTCAGCCGATGAGACATCACCCGCCGCCACATTCGTGATCTTCGTGCCTGATACACCGCTCAAAGTCATCGTGTCGTGGGCGGCACTGTCGTACATCACGGCATCGGCGAGTTGCGTGTTGATCGTGCCAACCTGGGTGTTGATCGCGCTGATGTCGCTCGTGTTTTGCGCGATTCCGCTGGTGTTGGTTGCGATGTCGGCCGTGTTGGCTGCGATAGCCGTCGCATGTGCGGCGATATCACTCGTGTTTTGCGCAATCCCGCTTGTGTTTGCAGCAATGTCAGCCGTATTCGCAGCAATCGCCGTTGCGTGCTCGGCGATATCACTCGTGTTTTGTGCGATTCCGCTTGTGTTGGCGGCAATGTCACTTGTATTCGCTGCAATCGCGCTGGTGTTCGCGGAAATTGCACTTGTGTTGTTGGCGATCTCTCCGGCGTGTTCAGCAATGGCTGCCGTGTTTTGCGCCACGTTCTGGTTCGTCGCGTAGAGCTGCGAACCATTCACTGCATCCGTGCTGTCAGCCGATGAAATATCGCCGGCCGCCACGTTCGTGATCTTTGTGCCTGATGCACCGCTCAAAGTCATCGTGTCGTGCGCTGCGCTGTCGTACTTCACGGCATCGGCGAGTTGCGTGTTGATCGTGCCAACCTGGGTGTTGATCGTGCTGATATCGCTCGCGTTTTGCGCGATTCCGCTTGCGTTGGTTGCGATCTCGGCTGCGTTAGCAGCAATGTCACTTGTATTCGCTGCAATCGCGCTGGTGTTCGCGGAAATTGCGCTGGTGTTGTCTGCGATCACTCCGGCGTGCTCGGCGATGGCCGCCGTGTTTTGCGCCACGTTTTGATTCGTCGCGTAGAGCTGCCCGCCGTTCACTGCATCCGTGCTATTAGCCGATGAAACATCGCCAGCCGCTACGTTCGTGATCTTCGTGCCCGATGCGCCGCTCAAGGTCAGCGTATCGTGCGCCGCGCTGTCGTATTTGACGGCAACGGCCATTTGCGTGTTCAGCGTGCCAACTTGCGTGTTGATCGTGCTGATATCGCTCGTGTTTTGTGCAATCCCGCTGGTGTTGGCCGCAATGTCAGCCGTGTTGGCCGCAATGGCCGTCGCGTGTTCGGCGATATCGCTGGTGTTTGCCGCGATAGCGCCGGTATTCGCGGAAATCGCGCTTGTGTTGTTTGCGATGTCATCGGTGTTCGCCGCGATGGCCGTCGTGTTCGCAGCCACATTCTGGTTCGTCGCGTAGAGCTGCGAACCATTCACCGCGTCCGTGCTGTCAGCCGATGAAATATCGCCAGCCGCCACGTTCGTGATCTTCGTGCCCGACGCGCCACCCAAGGTCATCGTGTCGTGGGCTGCGCTGTCGTACTTCACGGCATCGGCGAGTTGCGTGTTGATCGTCCCGACCTGGGTGTTGAGGGTGCCGATGTCGCTGGTGTTCCGTGCGATGTCGGATGTGTTCGTCGTCACACGGCCATCGATATCCGAGATTGCTGCACCCACGCTGTTCACGGTCGCGCCGTTCACGCTGTAGGCCGGCGACGAGATCGTGCCGTCCGCGTTGACGCTTGAACCGCCGCCCAGCGCCGTAGCCGTGCTCGCGGCGCTCGCATACAACTGCGAGCCGTTCAACGCGTCCGTACTCGTCGCCGACACCCCGCCCGCCGCTACGTTCACGATCTGGCGCTTCAGTGAGCCGCTGCCCACGGAGACGGTGTTCGCCAGCGTTGCCACGGAGTTGGCGCCAAGGGCTACGGAGGAGGCGCCCGAAGCGCTGGCCATAGTACCTAAAGCCACGGCTCTGGCGCCGCTACTTTGAGCATTGAAACCAGTGCTCAAACTCATATCGCCGGTTGAGCTGGCGTTTCCACCGACAGCTACTGCTCCCCGAATATTAGCCACCGCGTTGTCGCCGATAGCCATTTCGTATCCGCTACTTGTAGCGACTGCTGCCTTGGCATTGGCGTTGGTGCCAATGGCAATTGCACCTTGTCCAATTCTATAGCTATCGTCTCGCAGATCACCCGTGTCGGCTATCGCCTTCGAGCCGATAGCGATGTTATCTGCTGCCCATGTTCCAATCGTCGCGTCATCCGAGCCATCCCTCAGGCCGCCTGCCTTCAGATAGCGGGAGGTGTTGTTCAATGCGGTTTGCATCTGGCTGAGGTTCACCGCATCGTTACCCTGCGTACCCGCCGCCACGTTCACGATCCGGCGTTGTACTTGGTTGTAGCCCACGGAAATCGTATCCTCCTGGTCTGCGACTGACCCACTGCCCAAAGCCACAGCGCCTGTCGCCGAAGCGGTCGCCTGATTGCCCAATGCAACCGATCCTGTTCCCAACGCGCTTGATATGGAGCCAACGGCTACCGAGCTTGAACCCGAAGCGATGCTTTGACGGCCGAATGCTGCTGCGTAGTCCCCGGAAGCCTGAGCTGCGAAACCGAACGCCGCCGAAACGGAACCAGCACCTGCCAAAGCGCCCACTGCGACCCCTGAAACGCCAGCGAGAGATCCACCACCAATAGCAACGCTGTCCGCACCACTTGCTGCAGCGGGATTGGAGCTATTCTGACTGGCGTTGACTCGACCCGACTTGGTGCCAAAAGCAATACGCGAGTCCTGCGCGCCACCGGCGCTGAGGCTGCTGACGGTCGCTTCCAGGTTCGAAACATTGGTGTTCGTCGCGTACAACTGCGCGCCATTCACCGCGTCCGTGCTCGACGACGATAACGTGCCTGCCGCAACATTCGTGATCTTCGTGCCCGATGCGCCGCTCAAGGTCATCGTGTCGTGCGCTGCGCTGTCGTATTTGACGGTATCGGCGAGTTGCGTGTTCAGCGTGCCGACCTGCGTGTTGATCGTGCTGATATCGCTCGTGTTTTGCGCGATTCCGCTCGTGTTCGCCGCAATGTCAGCCGTGTTGGCCGCGATGGCCGTCGTGTGTTCAGCGATGTCGCTTGTATTCGTTGCAATATCGCTCGTGTTTTGCGCAATCCCGCTCGTGTTCACTGCGATGGCAGCCGCGTTGGTAGCAATATCGCCCGTATTCGCAGCAATAGCCGCGGCATTCTCAGCCACGCTTTGATTGGTTGTGAAAAGCTGGCCGCCGTTCACCGCGTCCGTGCTCGCCGCCGATGAAACATCGCCCGCCGCTACGTTCTTGATCTTCGTGCCGGCCGGATTGAGTGTGACCGTGCTCGCGGTGTTGCTGTCATAAGCGACGAAGCTGTTTGTGGCGACGCCATTCGTGTCGGTCTTGAGACCCGCTGCCATCAGTTGACCATAGTTCACCGCGTCGGTGCCTTCCGTACCCGCGGCCACGTTCGCGACCTGCCGCTCTGATCCAGCCTTGCCGACGGAAACCGTGTTGGCACGATTCGCGACAGAACCTGCGCCCAGGGCGACGGCGTTCGACACATTCGCACTGGCGTAATAGCCCAATGCGACAGAACTGGCGCCGCTGGTCCCAATGGACGCCATATAACCGTATGCGGCAGCCTGGTTTGCACTAGCACTGGCATAAGAACCTGCTGCAATGGAGTTTTGGCCGCTGACACTTGCCGCTGAACCGATCGCCTGGGCGTTGACGCCCGTTGCCTTGGCAGTCGAACCAATTGCCATTGACCCATTTGTGGCCGCTACCGTACCCGAGCCGAGAGCAAGCGACGTATTCCCAGTCGCCGTTGCGCCAGGGCCTATCGCGACCGCAGTCGCCAATGCGTACGCCGCATTGCCCGCACTGCCTACGCCGATATATTTGTTGCCGCTAGCGGCAAGGTTGGAGATCGCCGTTTCGTTGCTGGTAGTCCGTTCATCCAGACCAGTCAGTGCGCTGCCGACGTCGTTATAAGCTGTGCCGCCAAGGGTATAGGTGGGAGCGGTCACCCGGCCGTTCGCGTCCACAGCGGCGCCGCCGCCCAATGCCGTGGCGACGCTTTGCGCCGTGCCAAGCAACTGGCCGAAGTTAGTCGCGTCAGTGCTCACTGTGCCCGCCGCAACGTTCGAGAGCCTTGTCCCCGCAGCACCCGCGAACGAAATGCTGTCACCAGTCGAGTCATCATAGAGAACCGATGCACCGGTCTGCGTTGCGCCAAGTAGTTGCCTTCCTAACAATTTTGGACCGGACGGATTCGATGCCGGGGCGCTGTCGTCCGACGCGGAGTCGTCCGTTGCCTGCACGCCCCGGAGAACGCCGGACTCATCTTGAGCCTGCACCGAAGAAGCACCGACATCGACGCCCTCGTCGGCAAACGCATCGCCTGTCGACAACAAGGCAACCGATGCGCCAAAAGCCAAAGAAGCCGATGCCACTTTCTTGGCCAGCTTGCTCTTGGCGGACTTTCCTGCGCTCTTCACGTTTTCACTAGCGGCCACGTACGTACCTGTGGAGCGATTCAGAATGGATTTATATGACTTGTTCATAATAACTATGGATTCCTAAATGTATCCTGTGCTTCCACACGGGCAATCAATTCGAGGCATTGCCCGAATCAGCGGTTCAATACGATCAGTTGGCCAGCCATACGGGGTTATCGCGTACGGCAAAGCTCAAGCAGCTATCAAGTGGCGGCGGACGATGACTTACGAATTGGAAGGGAATCGATGGCTCGTCACTCGCGTCAGAACCTACTTTATTAGGACGAAGCGAGGAGCCAGATAGGCACAGTCCTACAAAACGTTGCCAAAATCGAGATACTTTGTTGTCTTCGCCACAAACGTGGGAATACGGGACAAGACCGACAATCGTCGGCGTGAGACTGAAGCGCTGGGGATAGTTGGGAACCGCAGAGGTTTCGGGGCAGCTTACGAGCGAATCTCACTCGCCGTACCCGACGGCAAATCGACGACGCGTTTGCCTGAATTTGAATGATGCCGATGCAGTTTTTAGCTCGGGTATATGGAAATAAAACGCACAATAAAAAAAGGCGATCCGAACATCCGGATCGCCTTGACTTACTGTTTAGGACCTATGCAAACTTAGAACTCGTAGCCCACCTGCGCACGTGCGCCGGTGTCGCCATGAGGTGTGATGGACATTGCGCCGTTGATCAGCCAAGCGCCATCACGCGACCGATACGTTGCGCCCGCACCAACCGCGCCATATCCCTTGTAGTTGGCCACACCGACTGCAACTACCGTCTTGCCCGCTTCACGCGGCGAAAGATTCGGCATGGCCATGGCCGACGCCACACCGCCGAACGCGCTGCGTTGCAACGCCGTCATGTTCTGGCCAACTTCGTTGCGCAAATCGTTGACCTGGTTCATGTTGGCTGCGTCCGTGCCGCCTTGCCCAGGCGCCACGTTCGTCACGCGACGTTCGTTGTCAGCGGAACCAACCGACGCTGTGTTGTCTTCATCGGCAACTGAATTTGCACCAAGCGCGATTGAGTTGTTGCCAGAAGCGTGGGCGTTGGCACCGAGCGCTACCGCATCCGTGCCCGTTGCGGTAGGTGCCGGCGATGCCCCCACCGACGAGTTGATCGCAATAAATGGACTTCCTGTACCGGAAATATTGTTCACGACGTTTTCGAATGAATCGACACGTGCGTTCGTAGCGTTCAACTGCGCCCCGTTCACAGCATCCGTGCTGGTCGCGGACAGTTCCCCTGCCTTCACATTGGTCAACTGGACGGCGTTTGCGTCTGTGCCATCCGCGGCCGCGGTGCCGCCCAACGTCACCTTGTTGTGCGCATCGGAATCGTAGGTGACCGCATTCTTGGTCGCATTACTAATGTTCGTAATGTCAGTCGTGTTCTGCGCCGTGCGTGCGTCGAGGTTGCTGATTGCCGTGCCAACGTCATGGACGTCCGTACCGCCGACCGTATATGTAGGCGCCGTGATGTTGCCGTTTGCATCCACGCCCGCACCGCCGCCCAGCGCCGCTGCTGTACTTGCTGCGACGTTATACATTTGGTCGCCATTCACCGCGTCCGTGCTTCCGGGTCCCACGCTACCCGCCGCAACACCAGAGATTTTGCGAGGGCCCGCCGTGCCTGCCACGCTGATCTCATTGCCGCCAGTGCTTCCACCGATTGAAATCGTTCCGGTGGCCGCGTCCTGGGTCACATACGCATCACCGCCATTCACGATGTTATTGATGGTTTTGTTGATGTTGTTGATATCAGCAGCGTTTTGATTGGTCTTGGCGTCAACTTCGAAAAGCTGCGCACCATTGACCGCTTCATTGCTGTCAGCCGTCATCGCACCGCGCGCGACGCCCGAGATGGTCACCAGGCCACCGGCCGTGCTCGCTAACGCCACCTTGTCATGCGCCGGGGACGAATAATTCACACTATCCGCAGAAATATTCTGGGTTATTGCGAAGAGTTGCGAACCGTTGACCGCGTCCTTGCTCGTGGCCGAAACCTCACCGTTTGCCACGTTGTGGATTTGCGTGCCATTGGCGCCGGCCAGCGTGACCGAATCCTTCGATGTGTTGTTGTCGTATGCAACGAACGCGTTCGTGACCACGCCGCTCGTGTCGATGTTCAAGCCTGCGTCCGTCAACTGCTTCACGTTCACAGCATCTTTATCCGCTGCGCCAGCGGCGACATTGTGGATCTGCGTGCCGTCAGTGCCCTTCAGCGTGACCGAGTCTTTTGCAGAGTCGTCGTACGCCACAAACGCGTTTGTCACGGCGCCAGTTGAATCGACAATCGCGCCCGCGTCCGTCAATTGCTTCACGTTCACGGCATCTTTATCAGCGGTGCCAGCTGCAACATTGTGAATCTGCGTTCCATCCGTTCCCTTCAACGTGACCGAGTCTTTCGTGGAGCCGTCGTATGCTACAAACGCGTTGGTTACCGCGCCGGTTGAATCGACGATTGCGCCTGCATCCGTCAACTGCTTCACGTTGACCGCGTCTTGGTCTGCCGTACCCGCTGCAACCTTGTGAATTTGCGTGCCGTTCGTGCCCTTCAGCGTCACCGAATCCTTCGCGGAACCGTCATACGCGACAAAGCCATTCGTCACTGTGCCGCTCGAATCGACGATCGCGCCCGCGTCCGTCAACTGCTTCACGTTCACAGCATCTTGCGCTGCGGTACCCGCTGCGACCTTGTGAATCTGAGTTCCGTTCGAACCTTTCAGCGTCACTGAATCCTTCGCCGTGGTGTCGTACGCAACAAACGCGTTTGTCACCGCTCCGGTCGAGTCGACGATTACGCCAGCATCCTTCAACTGCTTCAGGTTCACCGCGTCTTTGTCGGCCGTCGCTGCAGCAACGTTGTGAATCTGAGTGCCGTTCGTGCCTTTGAGCGTCACCGAATCTTTTGCAGAGCCGTCGTATGCGACAAAGCCATTCGTCACCGTGCCACTCGAATCGACGATCGCGCCCGCCTCGGTCAACTGCTTCACGTTCACGGCATCTTTGTCAGCGGTACCGGCCGCGACGTTGTGAATTTTCGTGCCGTTCGTGCCCTTGAGCGTCACCGAATCCTTCGCGGAGCCGTCGTACGCTACAAATCCGTTCGTTACGGTGCCACTTGAATCAACAATTGCGCCCGCGTCCTTCAATTGCTTCACGTTGACCGCGTCTTGGTCTGCCGTACCTGCTGCTACCTTGTGAATCTGCGTGCCGCTCGTGCCTCTTAGCGTCACGGAGTCTTTTGCGCTGCCGTCATAAGCTACGAATGCGTTCGTTACAGAACCAGTGGAGTCCACCACCGCGCCCGCGTCGGTCAATTGCTTCACGTTGACCGCGTCTTGGTCTGCCGTACCTGCTGCAACCTTGTGAATTTGCGTGCCCGCTGCTCCTTTGAGCGTTACGGAATCCTTCTTTGCGTTGTCGTCATACGCGACAAACGCATTGGTCGGGTTGCCGCTCGGGTCGACTGTGATCCCCGCGTCCTTGAGCTGCTTCAGATTGACGGCGTCCATGTCCTTTGAGCCGGCAGCGACATTGCTGATTTCGGTACCGTTCGCGCCGCCCAGATCCACCTTGGTCATGGTCTTGTCTTTGTATGCAACGAACGCGTTTGTGACCGTACCGGTTGAATCAACTGTGAGTCCGGCGTCAGTCAACTGCTTGAAGTTGACTGCATCCATTGGAGCCGAACCCGCACTGAGGTTCTGGATCTTAGTGCCGTTATCACCACCCAAGGTGACCGAGTCTTTAACTCCGTCATAGAGGACAGCGTTCTGAACGCTGGCATCCAAGGCGCTGATAGCCTTTGCCACGCCATATTGGTCTTCACCATTTACTTTATAAACCGGGCCGGAGACCGTTCCGTCTGCCTTAAAAGTGGCAGTTCCACCCAGGGCGGTGAGCACCCCCTGAACTTGAGCGACCGTTGCCGCGTCGGTCGGCTGCACTCCGTTTGAAACCTGCGTGATGACTCGCGTTGTCACGAGGCCATTGCCGCCACCCACTGAAACGGAGTTGTCGCGGTCTGTTACTGAATTAGCCCCAATCGCGACTGAGTTTGCGTTCTGAACGGACGCATTGGATCCTATCGCCACTCCACCAGCGTTCCCAACGACGCTGGATTTAGTACCAATGGCAACGGCGCCTTGGGACGTTCTTACGGTGCCGGAGATATTGATCGCGTCAGCGGAAGCACTAGTTGCGTTTGTACCGTATGGGTTGAACGAAAACGAGTTTGCCGAGCTTGCTACCGAGCCGCCGGCTGGTGCGAAGAACACCGAATTCGATGAGTTTGCATCCAGCGAGGCCGCTGGAAGCGATCCCCCGCCGTTCCCCATGATGATGGAGTTGGTCGCCTTGTTTTGCACCCCACCGCCAATTGCAATAGCACCATCAGCAGTGCTTCGCGCTGTATCGCCAATGGCGAGTGCATCCTTTGTATTGCTTTGGGCAAGCGAGTTTGGACCTATCGCGATATCGGTTGAGTTAGTCGCGCTAGCGGTGTCGCTTAACGTCACGCCTGCAAACGCCCCGCCCGCCAAACCCATCCCAATCACCAGCGCCACTGCCCGCGCCGCCTTCCCGCCACCCTTCCCGCGCCCGCGACACAATTCCGAAGCTGCGACCCAAGCACCCAGAGCTTCGCTCCAAACCGATTTAAAGACCTTGTTCATGCTGATACCTGCAAAGAGTTGTGCGGAAAGTGTCTGACGCGAAACGAACCCTAGAAACAATTCGGCTTTGCGATCAGGTAAATGAAACGTCCCGGGACTCTACTCAGCACAACTTGACAACCAAATCAGATTTGTCCGAATCAGGAAATCGACGTTGTATGCACCACACCTTTCCCATCTCTTAAAAAAATTCCTTAAGCATCCTTATCGAATTTGCGTTAGATGTTTCCGGCACGCACAAAAAAAGCGGCGACCGATATGCTCGATCGCCGCTTCTTGTTCGCTCGTCATCCGATGGCACAGACTGCGAGCAGCCTCGCAATTATGCGTCGTTGCCTCCAGCCTTCACCCGCGCATTCGCCGAAGCCACTGCGGTCATGTTGATGATCCGCCGCACGGTCGCAGCCGGCGTGAGAATGTGCACCGGCTTATCCGCGCCGAGCAGGAACGGCCCGACGGTCACGCCTTCGCCGCTCACCATCTTGAGCAGGTTGTACGTGATGTTCGCCGCTTCCACGTTCGGCATGATCAACAGATTGGCCTCGCCCGTGAGCGTCGATGCCGGCATCGCGGCCTTGCGCACCACTTCCGACAACGCCGCGTCGCCGTGCATTTCGCCATCGACTTCGAGATCCGGCGCGCGTTCGGCGATCAGCTTGCGAGCCTCGGCCATGCGCTTCGATGAAGCCGTCGGCACGCTGCCAAAGTTCGAGTTCGACAACAACGCAACCTTCGGCGCGATTCCGAACTTCTCGATTTCGCGCGCCGCCAGGATGGTCATGTCGGCGAGTTGCGCGGGCGTCGGGATCTCGTTCACGTACGTATCGCTGATGAAGAGGTTGCGCCCCTGAAGCATCAACAGGTTCATCGCAGCGAAGTTCTGTACGCCGTCGGCCTTGCCCAAAACCTGTTCGATGAATTTGAGATGGTCGTGATAGGTATCGATCATCCCGCAGATCATGCCGTCGGCATCGCCGAGACGAACCAGGATTGCGCCGATCAGCGTATTGAACTTGCGCAACGCGGCCTTCGCGTTGTCCGGCGTCACGCCTTCGCGTGCGGCGATGTTGTGGTATTCCTGCCAGCACTTCTGATAACGCGGATCGTCTTCCGGATTCACGATCTCGAAATCAGTGCCGGGCTTGAGCTTCGAGCCCATCTTCTGCAGCCGCATTTCGACCACCGCAGGCCGGCCGATAATGATCGGCTTCGCAATCTTCTCCAGCAGCACGAACTGCGCGGCGCGCAGCACGCGCTCGTCCTCGCCCTCGGCGAACACAATGCGCGCCGGCGCTGCCTTGGCCGCCGCGAACACCGGCCGCATGACCATGCCCGTCCGGTACACCGTCGTCCCCAATTCCTCGCGATACGCGTCCATATCGTGAATCGGACGGGTGGCCACGCCCGAATCCATCGCGGCTTGCGCCACGGCGGGCGCGATCTTGATGATCAGACGCGGATCGAATGGCTTCGGAATCAGGTAATCCGGGCCGAATTCGAGCGAATGGCCCTCGTACGCTTTGGCGACTTCATCGCCTTGATCGGTCTCTTCGGCGAGTTCCGCGATCGCGCGCACGCACGCGAGTTTCATCTCTTCGGTGATCGTGGTCGCGCCCACGTCAAGTGCGCCGCGGAAAATGAACGGGAAGCACAGCACGTTGTTGACCTGGTTCGGATAGTCCGAACGGCCAGTCGCGATGATCGCGTCCGGGCGTACTTTCTTGGCCTCTTCCGGACGGATTTCCGGCTCGGGATTGGCGAGCGCGAGGATCAGCGGCTGCGTGCCCATGACCTTGACCATTTCCGGCTTGAGCACACCGGCGCTCGAGCAGCCAAGGAAGACGTCGGCTTTGTCGATGGCATCCGCGAGCGTGCGGTCCGCGGTGTTCGCGGCATAGCGTTCCTTCGATGGATCCAGGTTGCCGCGCCCTTCGTAGATCACGCCTTTCGAGTCGCAGACCAGGATGTTCGACTTCTTCAACCCGAGATGCACGAGCAAATCGAGACAGGCAATTGCCGCGGCGCCCGCGCCCGAACACACGAGCTTCACTTCGTCGAGCTTCTTGCCGACCACTTTCAGGCCGTTGAGAATCGCCGCCGATGCAATGATCGCCGTGCCGTGCTGGTCGTCGTGAAAAACGGGAATCTTCATGCGCTCGCGCAGCTTCTTCTCAATGTAGAAGCACTCCGGCGCCTTGATGTCTTCCAGGTTGATGCCGCCGAGCGTGGGCTCGAGCATGGCGATTGCATCGACGAGTTTGTCCGGATCGGTTTCGGCAAGCTCGATATCGAACACGTCGATACCCGCGAATTTCTTGAAGAGGCAGCCCTTGCCTTCCATCACGGGCTTGGCGGCGAGCGGCCCGATATTGCCCAAACCCAGTACCGCCGTGCCGTTGGTCACGACGCCGACCAGATTGCCGCGCGATGTGTACTTCTGGGCGTCGAGCGGTTCGTCGAAGATGGCCATGCAGGCAGCGGCCACGCCCGGCGAATACGCCAGCGACAAATCGAGCTGGTTCGACAAGGGTTTGGTCGGCGTGACCGAGATCTTGCCGGGCTTCGGATACTGGTGATATGCGAGGGCGCTGAGCTTCAGTTGTTCGTCCATGATTGGCCTGAGACGTTAGGAAAGTTGAAAAAGCTTGAATTCGTTCTGCGTTCTGCATGGCGGCGTCGGCGCCGGGTTCGGGCGCGTTGCTGCGGGTCACTGATTTCGTGTGGGCTGAAAAAGGATTCGATGAAGTAGCGCGGAGTCCGCAGCGCACAGGAAAACCCACTTTGTGCCCGGACCGCGCGTTAGCATTTTTCGGGGATAAATAGTGTACACCGCGCGATAATTTTGACGCGGAGCACCATTTTCGAAAGAAAGCGCGCCGAACCTACTAAACGCATCGCATCGATTGCGAGGTGGGTGCGGTGTATTGTCACCATCCGCGACTTATCGGCCGGGTAGTATCGAAGGGAGGGTCTCTCCTCCCACCAGCAAAAACAAGGACTTGCCCATGACAGGCATCGACCGTCAGACGATCTCGGACACAACGGCAAAGATGCTGCTCGAAGTCGAGGCCGTGCATTTCAACGCGGACAAGCCGTACATCTTCACGTCGGGATGGGCAAGTCCGGTTTATATCGACTGCCGGAAACTGATCTCGTATCCACGCGTGCGCCGTGGCCTGATGGAGATGGCCGAGGCCACCATCCTGCGCGACATCGGTTACGAACAGATCGATGCCATCGCGGGTGGCGAGACCGCCGGCATTCCGTTTGCCGCGTGGTTATCGGACCGGTTGATGGTGCCAATGCAATACGTGCGCAAAAAGCCGAAAGGCTTCGGCAGGAACGCGCAGATTGAAGGCGTGCTGACTGAAGGTCAGCGCGTGCTGCTGGTCGAGGACCTGACCACGGACAGCCGCAGCAAGATCAACTTTATCAACGCGCTACGCACGGCGGGTGCGAAGGTGAACCACTGTTTTGTGCTGTTTCATTACAACATCTTTAAAGAAAGCGTTTCGGTTTTGAAAGATATCGATGTGGAACTGCACGCGCTCGCAACCTGGTGGGATGTATTGCGCGTTGCCAAGGAAGCGGGTTATTTCGAGACAAAGACGCTGGATGAGGTCGAACAGTTTTTGCATTCGCCCGCAGAATGGTCGGCGGCACATGGCGGCGTGACGGCATCGCCGAAATAATTCGTGATTTTTATATCGTTGATGCAATAAAAAAATCCGCTCGTTTTTATCGACGAACGGATTTTTATTTCAATTGAGCTAACAATTATTCACTGTCTGCCGGCAATGCGTCGTCAAGACTTCCATCGCCCACATACGCCGATAGATTTAACAATCCATTACTTTGTGCGTATTGGAACAATTCCGAATCACGCTCAATGCCGAGCTTGCGCATGGCGGTATTTTTCTGCGTGCTGATTGTTTTGATGCTGCGTTTCAATTGCGCGGCAATTTCGGTAATCGTCATGCCGGAAACAAACAAACGCACCACTTCAAGTTCACGCTTGGACAGCACCACGTCACGTTGCTGCCCGCTCGCCGACAAACCCATGCTGTCGAGCGCAACCTTCACAGAAGGCCCGATGTACTCCTGCCCGCGCATGACGTGAACGATCGCAAGGCCGATGTGGCTCAGGTCATCGGACTTGTTGATCACCGCCGTCACGCCCACTTCGCGCAGCCGTTTCAGCAATGCGGGATTTTCCAGCATGGTCAGCACGACAATGCGCACGGCCGGAAACTGCCGCCCGATATAACCCAGGAGCGGCATGCCGTCGCCATATTGTCCGCCAGGCATTGCAAGATCCGATACAACCACATCGCAAGGTGATTTTTGCAATAGCTGAATCAATTCCGTCGATTGACGCGCTTGTCCGATCACCTCGATTTCAGGAAATTTCAGTAATGCCTGCGCAGCGCCAAACAGAATGACAGGATGGTCATCGGCGATAATGACTTTTATCCGTTGACCCATTATTTACCCCTCGCTCGTAAATGGATAAATCCCTTGCGCATTATAGGCAATGTGCTCTTGTTCATTACATGGCCCCTTCAGCCCGGAGATCGAAATCCCAGCGAAACCCGAGTCTACTGGTTGCCCCTTGCTGAGTTGTGTGCCGAACATTTGAAAAATTTTGTCCTTTCGCGCAATGTTAAACTTGAATCCAGCATTAAGCCTATTTCTGAGACAAAATACATCGTTACAAAGGGTGAAACGCCAGTTCTGGCTGCGCCCGAGACAGGAGAACTCGCACCATGCGCTTGGGGACCGGGCTTGTGGTTTGTGCTGTGTACCGCGTTGTTGGTTGCCGCGTTTTTCGTTTCCGAATGTCCCGCCGCTCACTGCTGGTTCCGTTTTTCTGCGCCGCGATGGTATCAAATGCGCCGCGCGCAGTCGCCGAAGTTGTTGCATCCGTCCCATTTACGTTGACAAGCACCGACATCGTTGCAGACCAACACGCATCGCTTTCCCTCGTTTTCAATCAAAACGACTGCAAGGGCGGCAATCGATCTCCGCAACTTTCCTGGCATAACGCGCCCGCCAACACGCAAAGTTTTGCAGTGACCATCTTCGATCCCGATGCACCCGGCCGCGGCTGGTGGCACTGGGCGGTCGCCGGAATTCCTGCAAGTGTCGCAAAGCTGCCGTCCAATGCCAGCGCCTCGGGCTTCCTGCGCAAGATCGGCGCGGTCGAATCGCGCAACGATTTTGACATCGACGGCTATGCAGGGCCATGCCCACCGCAAGGCAAGCCGCACCGGTACATCGTCACCGTTTATGCGCTCAACAGCGCCGACTTGCGGCTGCGCCAGAGCAGCCCCGCGCTGATGTTCGAACACGAGATACGCACGACAGCCTTGTCCAGCGCGCAACTCGTGGTCACGTACGGACGATGATCAACTGCGCCGCCATCGCACGCAATCAGCGTCAATTTGGCTTGATAGACTGGGTCTTTCCGCTCAACCCGCGACGCAGCGTCGCAGAGAAGGAATGAAATGCCAAAAATCGTCATCGTTTATCACAGTGGCTACGGTCACACGAAAAAGGCCGCCGAAGCGGTTCTGGCCGGCGCCACCGATGCAGGCGCCGACGCCAAACTCCTGACTGTAGGCGAGCTGGACGACGCCGGCTGGGCCGAACTCGACGCCGCCGACGGCATCATCTTCGGCGCGCCCACGTACATGGGCGGCCCGTCCGCCGACTTCAAGAAATTCGCCGATGCCAGTTCCAAACCCTGGTTCGCGCAATCGTGGAAGGACAAAGTCGCCGCCGGCTTCACCAACTCGGCGACCATGAACGGCGACAAGCACTCGACCATCGCGTATTTCATGACGCTCGCCATGCAGCACAGCATGATCTGGGCGGGCACGGGCATGATGCCGTCGAACACGAAGGCGGCCACGCGCAACGACCTGAACTTTGTCGGCGGGTTTTCGGGCTTGCTCACCCAGTCTCCAGCCGATGCATCTCCCGACGAAGCGCCCCCGCCCGGCGATCTCGAAACAGCCAAAGCCTTCGGTGCGAGAATCGCGGCCGTCACGGCCCGCTGGGCTGGAAAGTAGGCCCATCCACCCGTTTCCCAAAGCAAAGGAAAATCGTCCCGCCGAATCGCGTCTAAATGGCATCGTTCGATTCGCGGGACCGTCAGCGCAATCAGAAACGGTACGACACCGCCAGGAACGTGATCAGCGGATCGGCGTTCAGCTTGCCTTTGGTCGTGGCCAGTTCGGTGCCATCGGCAGCCTTGATGATCAGCGACGACGTCGTCTTCAGCGGAATGTACGTCAATGACGCGATCAAACCCCAGTGTTTATCGAAGTTGTAGGTCGCACCGACGTTGAACACCGGTTGCCACGACGACGAGGCCTTCGCGTCCACCGATGTCTGCCCCGGCTTGCCTGCGGCCGCAGCCAGAACCGAGCCAAGGTTGTTCTGCGTCGAATTGACGAAGCCGTTGGTGAGCTTGATGTTCGTGAAGAAGTTGTACGACACGCCGATACCCGCAAACGGCCGGAACGCCGATGTCGGCGAATTGAAGTAGTACTGGAAAATCAGCGCCGGGCTCCACTGACGCACGCTTTTCACGATCGGGTTCGTTTGATCGAGATTCTGATTGCCCAGCGCGCCGGCAGGTCCCGGCGGACGGATCGTGCCGTGGCCATCGAGTTCGAATTCGGGCGGCACGCCGCCTACGAACGTCGTCGCAATGTGATCGGTAAAAAAGTGCGTGAAGACGAGGCCGAAAGTATCGGCGCTTTTCGTCGAAAGGCTCGTTCCCGCCGACGTAAATTGCGACGGCAAGCGCAGCGGCGTGTTGATCGGCACGGGCGCCACGTGCGTGGTGAGTTCGCTGCTCGAATCCTGCGGCATCACATGAAACCAGCCGAGACCCACGACGTTGTCGCCGGCGCTTTGCGCGTGCGCCGTCATTGATGCGCAAGCCCCGGCACACCCGATCACCGCTGCCAGAATTTTTCTCATTTCATCTCTCTTCGGTTACAGGCCGTCACGCGTCACGCCGCTTCTGATGAAAGCAGGCGTGAGCGCGCGCAGCCCTTTTTAATGGGCTGCCGGACGGTCACTCGACGAATGAGCCGATGGTGAAATAGGGCGTTGTCGGATCGCTTTGATCGAGATAACCGAACACGCCGCCGGAGAAGATGAACTTGCCGGTTGGCGCCGCGCCGGTCGATGCGTTGACGACCGTGGACGTCACGAGACCCTGAATGGTCTGCGTGTAGTCGAGGTTCAACGCACGCGACAACGCAACTTGTGACGGCTGGAATGGATCGATGAGCGTGGCCTGCGCGCCGGCGAGCGCCGTTGTGCGGTAGTTGAACTGGTTGTCCACGCCAACGTATTCGCCATTCACCGATCCCGACGCAACATTGGTTTGTGGCGAAAGCATCGAGATGCCGGATTCGTCGTCGGCGAAAGGCGGAATGCCGGTCGTGATCGTGGCGTTCGCCGTCCCCGTGCGAACCAGGATGGGCACGTTCGCGCCGCGCAATTTGCCGACGATCATGTAGCCCTTGCCGAGCGGACCGGCGGCGAGCGTCGGCTTGCCTTGTCCGAGGAAGTTGCTGGTGACGAACGCGCCGCTGCCATCGGGCGATGGCGTGAAGTTCGATCCCGCCTGCTGGCACTTGCCGGCGTTCACGCCCGTGTTGTCACATTCTTGCCAGGTGCCGTCGGCGTTGATGGTGATCTTCGAATCGACGGCAATACGCGCGTAACTCTGCGATGGAATCTCGTGATATCCAAGCTGGTTATACGATCCGGCGACATTGGCGAGATTCGTTTCCAGCGTCGAGAAACCAATGAACGGGTAATACGGGAACGTGCGATCCGGCACGACGCCTTGCCCCAAAATGCCGTTGAACTGCAGGCGCTTGCCCGGAATCGTGCCGCCCGCCACGCCCTCGCCCACGAAAATGCGCGCGGGGCGCGTCGGGTCGAGCGTCGCGCCATTCAACTGATACGCGCATTGATTGAGCTTTTGCGTGGGCAGGCCGGTTTCCATCGTGAGCGTGCCGCTTTGCGTGGTGCCGGCGCGCGTGGGGGAGACGGTGCCGGTCGCGGCGGGTATCGGCGATTCAATGTACGTCACTTGCCATGTGAGCTTGGTGGTATCGAGTTGCAGCTTGACGAGTTCGCCGTCGCCACCGCCGCCCGTGAAGTTCGTCGTGTAATCAAGCGATGCCGGGCACAAACGGACGACCGGCGCCTGTGGCGCGTCGCTGCCGCCGCCGCACGCGCTCATCAGGAACGGCGTACCGCCCGCAATCAGCACAACTCCGCCCAAAGTTCTCCATTTCATGCTGCTGTCTCCATCCACATGTGTTCGTTCGTTGGCGGCCGGCGCATGCCAGCCGCCGTGTTTTCACTTATTTGCTCAGCAACGCGCCAATGCCGAAGTACGGGCTCGCGGGGGTATCGGCGTTGACGGACGTCGATGTCGGCCCGCCATTCACCGTGCTTCCCGCTATGAAGACGCCATACAAGCCGCCCGCTGATATCAGCGCGCCCTTGCCGCCGTTCTGGTCCTGCACGCCGATCAAGCCGGGCAATTGCTGCGCGTAGCTCATGCCGAAACCGGTCTCGGTGCTTTGCGTCGATGGATTGATGAACGAGCCGACCGGCCCTTGCAACAGCGCCGCCGTGTACTTGAAGTTCGAATCCGCGCCGACGTAACCGCCATCGAACGCACCCGATTTCAGCGCCGTGTTCGGCGCGAGCATGGCGATGCCGGATTCATCGTCGACTTGCGCGGCGTTCGTGTTCAGCGGCGTGAGCGGCGACGGCACGAAGACCTGACCCGTGCGCACGACGATCGGGACAATCACGCCGTTGATCTTGCCGATCACCATGTTCGCGTTCGCCACGGCCGGGAACGTGAGCGCGCCGACCAGCGGCAACGTGGGCGTCGCGCGCTTGCCCTGAACTTGCGGCGCTACGGCGCTGGTGAAGTACGAACCGCCTGCATTCGCCGTCCACGCGCCGCCGGTGGTCTGGCAGGACGTATTCGAAGCCGGCACGGGCACGGTGCAATTGCCGGCGGTATCGAAGGATTCCTGCGCCTGGGTGGTCGTGGTCGCGTAGTTATTCGATGGAACCAGGTGGTAAAGCAACGCGTTATACGTGCCCTTGAGGTCCCCGACATTCGTGCTCACCGACGCAAACCCGATGAACGGATAGAAGTCGAAATGCCGGTTCGGCACGGGGAACAATTGCGGGAAACCGGGGATGGCGTGGACGCCATCGGCGGTGAGCGTCGCGCCGTTGTACTGCACGGTCGCGCCCGGAATGCCGCCTCCGGCGACGCCCTGACCAATGAAGATGGTCGGCGGATTCGCCTGGTTGAACGCGGCGGCCGTCGTGTAAGTCGATCCATCCGATGCCTTGCCGCCGCCCGGCGTCAACACGAACGCGCAGCGCGTCTGCTCGGCGGTCGGCAACGTTCCTGCGGGCGGGTGAACCACCGCGCCCGCGATGGTCGTGCCCTTGCGCGTGGGATTGACCGTGCCGGTGACGAGCGGTATTGGCGATTCGAGCCATTTGAGCGTGTATTTCATGTTCACGGCATCGATGTTCAGGCTCACAATCTCGCCGCTGCCCGCGCCGCCCAGATACGTGTTCGCGACAATATCCGCGTTGGCCGGACACAAGGGCGCGGCCCCCGCGCCGACGCCCGGAGCGCCCTGCGTGCCACAACTCGCGCCGGAACATTGCGGCGTGTTGATCGGACCCGGATCGTCGGCCTTGCCTCCGCCGCACGCGATGAACAACGGCGCGGCCGCAAGTGCGAGCGCGAGTCCTTTCGAAATGGCATACGGCATACCGCTGTCTCCCTCATGTAGTTTTGCGCAGTAATTTCGCGTTCGCTCTTCGTTTGGCAATGGGCTAAAAAGCATCCGCAGCGCCGATTCAAACAGCCGCTTTTCCGGAGCGCCTTGACTGGCAAGCCATGCGCGATGTTTTGAAACAAAAATTCGCCAATATCATCGACCAGAGAATTTTTGTTTAGCCAAAAATCAAAACGAAGAAGGTTTGATCGCGAAAACGCGTAATCATTGACGAACGAACGTTCGTAAATAAATTGGGAGATTCCCTATGGAGATATCGTGGGGATCGCACGGACGTAAAAAAGCCGGTTTCGCCAGAAGGCGGAAACCGGCTTTCAGAGATGAACGCGCGCGGCGTTCACCCGTAATCAATCACGCGATAAGACCCGCGTCCTCATCAGCGCCGATCGCGAGATTCATGCACTGGATCGCCGCGCCCGATGCGCCCTTGCCCAGGTTATCCAGGCGCGCAACCGTGACGAAACGCTCGTCGTTGCCAAAGACAAACAGGTCGACACGGTTCGTATCGTTGTTGGCCTGGACATCGAAGAAACCGTCGTCGAGATTGCTGTCCGCGTTGAAGGGCAACACGCGCACGAACGGCTCGTTGGCGTAGTACTCGGCAAAAAGCGATTGAACGTCCTGCGGCTTCGCCGTACGCGTCAGTTGCTCCGGCGAGAAATATGTCGTGACGGCCAGGCCCTTCAGGAAGTTACCCACGATAGGCGTGAAAACCGGCGCGCGCTTCAACCCCGATCGCACGGCCATTTCCGGCAAATGCTTGTGCGTGAGGCCCAGCGCGTAAGGACGCGGGCTCATCAGCTTCGGATTTCCGCCTACCTCGAAATCGGCAATCATCTTCTTGCCGCCGCCGCTGTAACCCGTGATGGAATAAGCGTGCGCGGCGAAATCGGCGGAAACGAGGCCGCTTGAAACCAGCGGTTTCATGGCCAGAAGGAAAGCCGATGCATGGCATCCCGGCACGGCAATGCGCTTCGCCGTGCGCAGGCGTTCACGTTGCGCGGGCATCAGTTCCGGCAAGCCGTACGCCCAGTCGTCTTGCGTGCGGAAAGCCGTGCTGGCATCGATCATTACCGTGCGATGGTTATCCGCATCCACAAGCGAAACCGATTCGCGCGACGCCACGTCCGGCAAGCACAGGAACGTCACGTCCGACGCGTTGATCAGCCGGCGGCGCTCTTCCACGTCCTTGCGGCGGGCGTCATCGATACGCAGGATCTCGACGTCACGGCGCGCCGACAGATATTCAAAAATCTTCAGGCCGGTGGTGCCTTCCTGTCCGTCGACAAATACTTTCGTGGTCATCTTGATCTCGCTGGTTCGGTCGCGCGGCGGGCGTTGAATTCGTCCCGGCCGATGCGCGATAAAAACGCCATTTTAATGCGCTTGCGCGTCAGCGCGATGGCATTGCGGCATGTCCGCCCAAAAACGCAGGCAAAAAAAAGCCCGCGCATGATTGGCGGGCTGAATCCATATCAGTGGAGACATGGAGGAGACAAGTTCACTGTACCCGAACCATTGGTGCAGCGCAACATCCTCCTCGCGATGTGTCTCTTCAATACAACAACGTCAAGGCTGCGTCATCGACAAGATAAAACCCAACTGATCGATTGAAACCGGTTTGACCAGATGGATATCGAAACCGGCTTCCTGGGTCATTTCGTGATGCTGCGGCTGGCCCCAACCGGTTAGCGCGACCAGCAGCATGGATGGGCCTTCGGGCAAAGCGCGCAAAGCCCGGGCGGCGGAAAGGCCGTCCATCGGCGACATGCCGAGATCGAGGATCACCACTTCCGGACCGAATTGCCGCGCAACAACCAGCGCCTGCTTGCCGGAACCCGCCTGCGCGACCTGATGGCCCAGGGCAGTCAGCAAATTGGCGAGACAACTAAGGGCGTCATCGTCGTCATCGGCTATGAGAACACGCTTGGTCATGACAGTCCCCTGTTTGCCCTTATTTGCCCGATACCGCGAGCGACAACTTGCCGGCGCCGGCCGTCGTTGCCGTGATTTGCGTGCGTTGTCCGCGCTCGCCGATGTAGAAATGCTGGCGCGCCGCTGAATTCTGGTCGTGCGTGGCTTCCGGCAGGCATGACGCAATGTCCGCCGCGACTGCTTGCAGCGCGTCCTTCGTCGAGCCGGAATCCGTCGCCTTCGTCCATGTACACGTGAGCGTGCTGCCTTTCGCCGCGCATTGCGCATCCTGGCCGTAAGGCTGGGCGACTGTCGTGGCGTCGCCGGGTTGCACGGAAGAAAAACCGCCCGGGGCGGCCGCCACAATGCGCTTGAGCGCGCTGCAGGGCGCGGGGGTATCGTCGGCGAGGGCGAGTGTGGGCAAGTTCAGGCAAAGCACGCCAATGCCCGCCGATGCCACCATGAACATGAGACCCCGAAGAGTGCTTTTCATATGGTCGCTGTCCTGTCTCCGCATCATCTTTTTATGAGCTCGCAAGAGCTTGTCGCAGCCTGCGCGCGGCGTATCCGTGTGTCTGTGCGCCACCGAATGCTGCGCGTTTCCATTACCTGATGGAACGTGAGCCAAACGGCGCGCCAAGTATACGGAACGTTGCCGCGCATTGCCGTTATTTATTATCGATACGACGCCTTCTCTCCTCTGCTGAAGAGCAAGAATCAAACCTTCCTGCCAGCCCGACGTGCCGCGACTTTGCCAAGCACAGCGAAGTCCTTGTCGCCGTCGCCTTGCGCGAGCGCTTCGATCAGGTTGTCACGCACGAGGCTTCCGACAGGCAGCGCCACGTTCACCGCGTCGCCAGCTGCAAGCGCGAGACGCACATCTTTCAAACCAAGCCGCGCCTTGAACAACGCGGGTTCATAGCGGTTATCGGCGATCATGCGGCCGTAGCCCTGGTACACCGGCCCCGGGAACAGCGTGTTGCTGATGACATCGAGAAAAGCGTGCGGGTCGATGCCATGTCCCGTCATCAGCGACGCCGCTTCGGATGTAGTTTCTATCGCCGATGCCAGCATGAAGTTCGCCGCCAGCTTGAACACGTTCGCGTGCTGCGGCGTCGCGCCGACGCGCCAGGTCTTTTGTCCGATGACATCGAATACCGGCTGCAAACGGTCGATCGCGTCTTCGGCGCCGGCCGCGATGATATTCAGCTTTCCGGCCGCCGCCACGTCCGGGCGTCCGAGCACAGGCGCCGCGACATACGCCACGCCGAGATGCGCGTGCAGGGCCGCGAGTTCCTCGCTAAGCGCGACCGAGATCGTCGCCATGTTCGCGTGGACGATGCCCTTCGGCGCGCGCTCGAGCACGCCGCTGTCGATCAGCACCGCGCGCAACGCGGCGTCGTCGGCGAGCATGGAGAACACGGCGTCGCCCGCAAACGCTTCTTCCGCCGACGCCACCACCGTCGCGCCTGCTTCGGCGAGCGGTTTGGTTGCCTCGGGCGAACGGTTCCAGACGCGTACCGTGTGGCCTCCCTTCAGCGCGTTCAACGCCATCGCGCTGCCCATTCCGCCAATTCCAATAAAGCCGATGTCCATGTCCTGCTCCTTTATGTTGTGCGCCAAAGCAAACGCGTCGAACCGATGCGATACTCGAAACCATGACAAGCGCCACGTTCCGTTTTCATCGGGAGTTGAATGAGTTCCTGGCGCGAGCGCAGCGCGACCAGGCGTTTGCGTGCGGGTGTCCGGCGGCGTCGACCACCAAGCACATGATCGAAGCACTCGGCGTGCCGCACACTGAAGTCGGCCTGATTCTACGGAATGGCGTGCCGGTGCGCTTCGACGAGGCTATCGTGGAAGGCGATTTCATCGATGTCCATCCGGCCGGCGCCGTGTCCCGTTCGCTCGATACCGCGCACCTTCTGCGCGCGCCGTTGCGGCTGGAGACGCTGCGTTTTATCGCCGATGCCCATCTCGGCGCGCTCGCCCAGCGGCTTCGCCTCGCGGGTTTCGACACACGCTATGACAACCATTTCCCCGACGATGAAATCGAGCAACTCGCGCTCGATGAACACCGTGTCGTGCTCACGCGCGATCGCGAATTGCTCAAGCGCCGCACGCTCGTCCACGGCTGTTATGTGCGCGCGCTTCAGCCCGATGCGCAATGGCGCGAAGTCGCCGCGCGGCTGGGTCTTGCGCAATATGTGCGCCCTTTCCGGCTTTGCCTGATGTGCAACGCGCCGCTGCGCCGCGCCAGCGCCATTGAAGTCAGCGATCGCGTGCCCGATGGCGTGCTCGAGCGCCACACGCGCTTTGTCACCTGCGATGTCTGCAGGCGCGTGTTCTGGGAAGGCTCGCACTGGAAGCGCATGCGGGCGCGTATCGAAGATCTGATGGATGAGGAAAGCGGCGCGCCGCCCGTTCCGGCTTCCGGCTGAAGGGACAACTGAGGGGAAACCGGGCAAACCCGTGACCTGCGTACAATACGCGCCTCGGCCTTTGTGTCTCCATTGCTTCAGGAAAACCGCGTGAAAAAATTCGACCTCGAAAAAAACAAGGCGCTCAAGCTCGCCAACGAACTGAAGCAAGGCAACGCGGCGCGCTTCGGCGCGAACCCGGCCGAGCCGAAACTCGACAAGCGCGAACAGCGTCGTCTGGATCAAGAAAAGGGGCTTGTACCGTTTGCTTGCAAGCTGGACAGCCATCTCGTGAAACAGCTTCAGGAACACGCGACCAAGCATGAAGGCGGCATGAGCGAAGCGCTCGCCGATCTGCTGGTGAAGGCCGGGCTCGAGCGCAAGACGACAAGCTAAGCCCATCTTGTCTGCAGAATAAAAGCCGTTCCCGATGCATCGAGGAACGGCTTTTTATTGAGCGTTCACACGCTTCCTTCTTTTTCGATCACCAGAATTCGCGCGACGCCCACGGGCTCCGCAACATGTTCATCGCCGGATTGCGCATGGAAGATGTCGCCGGCTTCGAGCATGAAAACTTCTTCCACGCCCTCGCGCCGCACGCGCATTCGCACTTGTCCCTGCATCACCGCGAATACTTCCTCGCCGTCGTTTATGTGCCATTTGTAAGGCGCATCGGTCCAGTGAAGGCGGCATGTCGTGCCGTTCAGGTTCGCAATGTCGAGCGCGCCCCACGCGCGCTCTGCCGTAAATTCGCCGCTTCTCACGACTTTCATGAACGTTCCATCAAGGTAGGACACGCGCTTCGTCGACATCGGCGTGAGGCGCGGACGGGATGAACGCTATCGCGACGAGCGACAGCACGATGCCCACCATCACATAGAACGTCGGCGCGAGCGGCGAACCCGTGGCCTTGATCAGCCAAGTCACCACGAACTGCCCGAAGCCGCCGAACAGCATCACCGCCATGTTGTACGCAACCGATAACCCCGTCGAACGGATATGCGCCGGGAACAACTCGGCGAGCAGCGCGCCGAACGGTCCGTAGTAGCCGGAAAGCGTGATCGACAAGATGGCCTGGACGATGATCAACCGCGTCACGCTCGGCTCCGCGGAAAGCCAGACGAACAGCGGATAAATGAGCACGAGCGTGATGGCGAGCGACCACATCGACAAACCCTTGCGGCCGATCTTGTCCGACCACGCGCCCGCAACCGGCGACAACACGGTCAACAGCAGATTCCCCACGATCAACGCCGTGAACGACTGACCATACGGCAGCTTCAACTGCTTGACGGCGAAGGTCGGCAAATAGCCGATCAGCACATACACAGTCACCGTCAGCGCGATCACCGCGCCCAGTCCGCAGATCACTTCGCGGCCATGTTCGCGGAACACTTCGCCGAGCGTCGCACGCCGCGCCGTCTTTTTTGCATGGATGAACGCCTCGGTTTCGAGCATGTTCCGGCGCAGATAAAAGCCAACCGGCCCAATGATCAGCCCGAAGATGAACGGCACGCGCCATCCCCAGGACATCAGTGCCTCGGGCGACATGTTGCGCGTGATGATCGACCCGACGACCGCGCCCAGCAGCAGCGACGCCGCCTGGCTCGCCATCTGGAAGCTGCCATAGAAACCGCGCCGCGAGAAAGGCGCCGCTTCAATCAACAACGCCGTCGCGCTGCCGAACTCGCCGCCGGCCGAGAAGCCTTGCAACAGCCGCGCGAACACGATGATCAACGGCGCGCCCAGGCCGATCGCGGCATAAGGCGGCGCAATGGCGAGCAACAAGATGCCGAACGTCATCAACGCGATCACCATGCTCAGCGCCGCCTTGCGCCCGGCGCGATCGGCATAGAGACCCAGCACGATTCCGCCGACAGGGCGCATGACAAATGCCACGCCGAAGGTCGCGGTGGTCAGGAGGATGGAGGAATAGTCGCTATCGGTGGGAAAAAACAGCTTGGAGATCACCACCGTCATGAAACTGAAGACCGTGAAGTCGTACCACTCGAGCGCGTTGCCGATTACGGCGGCGACCACCGCGCGCGTGTTCGGTGTCTTGCGGATCGTGCTTTCTGGTCTCACCGATGCCATGTCACCTCCGCCCGCGAGGGCGTTCGTATCGCTGGTTGCGCCTGTTAGTGTCGCGAGCGACAACAATGCTCGCCCACGGCTCAGATCGAATGCCTTGCGAGTGTAAAGATCGGTGACATCGTTTTCAAGCGGCGATAAAAAACGCGCCCGGCCGATATGGCGGGGCGCGTATTGCATTCATGGAATGCGGCCGGATCAGGCTCGGCCGGATCAGGCTCGGCCGGACTAGGCTCGCTTGTTATAAGCGTTGCACCATCCCTTCGATGCCACTTGCTTGCCGGCAAACATCGGGCATGCCGCGTACGGCTCGGTCGCCTTGGCTTGGTAGAACGAGCAGTTGCCGCAGTCCTGACCGGCGGCGTAGCGCGGGAATTTGGCTTTATCGACGGTGGCGGCGTTTTCTTTGTAGCCAAGGCTCTTCGCCATGGGATCAGTTTCGGGGAGCTTCACCGGATCGGCGAAGGCCGTGCGCGATACCGCCAGCGCCGACGCCATGCCAATGCTCGATATCAGGAAAGTACGCCGTGAAGATTGCATTGATGTGCTCCGTTGTTCTGTTGTATTGGGGGACGCCGTTCTTGTCGACGACGATGTCCAAGAGCATATCAACGCACGATGGTACGGAATGACTCAAATGACGGAGATAAGAAATCGCCAAAGGCATTATTAAACGCTCAACATCCTCGCGACCTTCTCCGCAATCGCCAACGAAGCCGTCAGCCCCGGCGATTCGATACCGAACAGATTCACCAGTCCTGCCACGCCATGCGCCGCGCGTCCCTGGATCACGAAGTCGGCGGCAGGCTGGCCGGGCCCGGAGAGCTTCGGCCGGATCCCGGCATAGGCGGGTTGCAATGCGTCATCGGGGAGATCGGGCCAATAGGCGCGAATCGCCGCGTAAAAACCGGTGGCGCGCTGGGCATCGACGGAATAATCGATCTTCTGGATCCACTCCACGTCCGGCCCAAACTTGGCCTGTCCGCCCATATCGATGGTGAGATGGACGCCCAAGCCGGCTTCATTGGGCATCGGGTAGATCAGGCGATCAAAAGGCGTGCGGCCGCTCACGCTGAAGTAATTCCCTTTCGCAAAGTAAAGCGGCGGCACGTGGCGCGGATCGAGTCCGCGAATCCGCCGCGCGATGTCATTTGCAAACAGCCCGGCGCTGTTGATCACGCAATCGGCCTGGAAACGCAAAGGCGCTTCGCCGCCCGTCTCCACGATAAAACACCGGTCGCGCGCATCGACCTGCGTCACCGGCGTGTGGAACGCGATGTTCGCGCCATCGCGTTCGGCGTCGCCTTGAAGCGCGAGCATGAACTGATGGCTATCGATAATCCCCGTCTGCGGCGAAAGCATCGCTTCCACGCATTGAAGATGCGGCTCGAGCGCCGTCGCATCGGCGCCACTTATGCGAACCAGATCCGTGACACCGTTTTCGAGCGCTTTTTGCTGGATCGCGGCGAGTTGCGGCAACTGGTTGCGCGCGGTCGCGACCAGCAACTTGCCGCAGCGGTTGTACGGCACGCCGTGCGCATCGCAGTACTCGTAGAGCATTGCGCGGCCGCGCACGCACAACTCGGCCTTCAGTGAACCCCGCGGGTAATACAGCCCCGCGTGGATCACTTCGCTATTGCGCGAACTCGTGCCAATCCCGACCGCTTCGCCCGCTTCGAGCACGATCACTTCACGTCCGCGCGCGGCCATAGCCCTTGCAACCGCAAGGCCGACCACACCCGCACCAATCACCACACATTCGATCCTGTCCATCTCTTCATTCTAGGCGAGCCCGGCAATGATGCGTTTGTTGCGCGAAACACAATTACCGATAGGAAACAGCACGAAACTCGTACTACTTTCCGAAATAATCGGGGTCGAAATGGGAAATATGGCCGTTTTGCCAGGAAAAAGTCAGTTTGAGGCCATTTTTTGGGCACTTTTCGCAGATTTCGATAAATCCATCCGTTCAAAATCCAATCGCTTTCTTGCGGCTGCCATTAGCCAGCTCGATGTCTTTCGCCTGAACTTCATGCCGGTTATCGATCCGGGCATTGCCAAAAGCGTTCAGCATCGCGCGCCGCATTTCTCGCGGCGAAGCTTTGGTCAAGGCATCGAGCGGCGCGTCGCCGAGCGTTTCCGGAAAACGCGCGCCCCAGGCGTGCGCGCTGCGAATCTCGTGATAAATCGCCTGGGCAATCCGGCGCGCGCCGTCTCGATCGGGCGGCGCGATCTCGTACACGTTCATGCGGTTGAGCAGCGGTTCGGGGATCGTATTGGCCTGATTCGCCGTCGCAATCCACACGACGTTGCCGGCGTTGATCGGAATCTCGGCGAATTCATCGATAAAACTCTTCGCCGTATCGTGTTCCAGCAGCGCATACAGCGCGCCGAGCGGATCGTATTGGGCGTCGCCGGTGGCTTTATCGATTTCGTCGACCGTCATGACCGGATTCGCGTAACTGCCGTTGACCAGGGCGTCGAACACCTTGCCGGGCTTGGCGTTGCGCCATTGCGACGACGCGCCCGACAGAATCCAGCCGGCGGTGAGCGAACTCATCGCGAGGTAATGGCACGACGTGCCGAGCAAGCGCGCGAGTTGCTTCGCAAAATGCGTCTTGCCAATGCCGGGGTCTCCGAGCAAGAGCATCGGCATCAATTCGAGCCTGTCCTCGGTTTCGAGGCACAGCGCGATCTGCTTGCGGATATCGTTGAGCGGTTCAGCAAAATTCGGCAGATCGGCCACCAGATCGTCGATTGACGGCATCCGGTTCGGCTTCACGCAAAAGCGCAGATTGCCGGCTTTGAGCATCTTTTCGTAGGTTGAGCGCAGCGCCTCGCTGCCGCCTTCGCTCAGGTCGTTCAATGCGGTTTCGACTTCGTCCAGGTCGTAGACCTTGCTGAACGATGCCACGGCGAGTTCTTGTCTGACTACGGCGGTGCTCATTGCTTTTCCCCGTTTTGATGGTCGGCAAATCCAGTTTATCGGCCATAAAGATGCACGCAAGCGAGCACTCGCGGGGGTTTGCTGCCAATCGTGAATATTGCGACACGGCCCAAGCAGACGAGCCGATCCGCTTGTATGATCGTTGGGCTGAGCGGGTGTGAAATGTGCGGCTACGAAGGCCGCCGGCGGCCGCTGGAAGGCGGCGCGGCGTTTCAGTTTGTAATTGGCGTCAATGGCCGCACGTAGCTTTGCGGGCTGAACGCTCAGGCAGGATGCATGTCAGAAAACAGCTACCCGGATCGAACGAACGGGCGAGACGCCCGGACCCAGAAAGGGATCAGGAGAAAAGCTCATATGTTGAAACACCAAACGGCCGCGTTGTTTTTTTGCGCCGCAGTTGCAGCACCATTCAGCGCTTTTGCGCAAAGCGCGCCGCCGCAATCGGTGAAGTGGGAATTGCAGGTTTTGCAAGACGGTCAGCAGATCGACAGCTTCACGGGCACGACCGCCGTCGGGCAGGCCCGCACCGACACCCATCATCACGTCGTCAAGAACAACGTAGGTTGCGCGGACAAACCCGCTGGCGATATCGACCTGCAGCGCACCTTGACGCTCTCGCCCGTCCACGCCAACGCCGACGACATCACGCTTCAGATCGACGCCCAGGAAACCTTGCAAGATGGCTCGGCGCCGGTCACCGCCGCCGGTTGCAAGCTGCCGCCGCAGCCGCGCCAGGTCAACGCCGCGCATCCTGGACTGGTGCTGAAGCCGGGCGAATGGTCGACGTGGCAAATCGTCGATAAAAACCCGACGCTCACCTACAAAGTCCGCGCAACGCTCGCAACGGCTGCGCAGTAAGGGCAACACACCGATCGCATGCGAAATCCAGAACATCTCAACTCCGGCATTCCCTCCGCTCGCGAAGTGCCCGACTTCGTGGCCGTGAGCTGGAATTTGCACAAAGGCCGCTCGCCGCTCGGGCTTCAGGCATGGAGCGCGATGCAGCGCTGGGTGCAATCCACCCGCGCCGATGCCTATTTCCTTCAGGAAGCCATGGCGCGCCGGATGCCGCAACCCGTGCTAGCGGCGAGTTTCGGCAATCCGCTCGATGCCCCCACCGACGACATCTGGCATTGCCAGGCCACCGAAATCGCGACGTCGCTCGATTTGCAGATCGCGCTTGGGCAGAACGTTTTCAAGCCATCGTGGCGACACGGCAACGCGATACTTTCGCCACATCCGCTGGATCTCGGCGGCCGATGGGATATCTCGGCGCATCGCTTCGAGCGGCGTGGTTTGCTGGTTGCGCGCGCCACGTTTGCGGGGCGATCGGTTACGTTGTTGTGCGCGCATCTCGCGCTGACGCGCGCGGCGCGTTTGCGGCAGATGAACTGGATCGCCTTGTGGATACAGAAAGAAGCGCCTGAAGGGCCGTTGGTGCTGGCCGGCGATTTCAACGATTGGCGCAACGATTCCGTGCCGCTTTTTGCCGAACTCGGCATGAACGAAGTGGCGACCATGCTTGGGGAATCGGGGCGGACCTATCCGGCGTTTTCACCGGCGCTCGCGCTCGACAAGATGTTCGTGCGCGGCATGAAACCGGTCGAATGGATCACGCCGACGCAAGATACCGCGTGGCTCTCCGATCATCTGCCGTATATGGCGAAGCTGCGGGTGGAGTGAAGCTTTTTTAAGCCTGCGAAAATTTATCGATGATCACGGTTTCTATCGCCGTGAACGACACGGGTTTGACCAGATGATGGTCGAAGCCGGCGTCATGTGCCTTTTGACGGTCGCTGTCAGCGCCGTAACCCGTCAGCGCAATCAGCAACGCTGACTTTGTGACGGCGCGCGTGCGCAGGTCACGCGCTACCTCGAAACCGTTCATGCCGGGCAAGCCGATATCCAGGATCACGACCTCGGGCGCGAATTCATCGACCATCGCGAGGGCGCTCGGGCCGTCGTGCATCACGCGTACGTCGTGGCCCAGCGTTTCGAGCAGCATGGACATGGCTTCGGCTGCATCGACGCTGTCGTCGACGAGCAACACCCGGCGGGGAAGTCCAGAGTCGCCCAGTGCCCCGTCGGTGGTGTTCATGATGCCTTTCCCCTCATTTTAAGATTCTCGAATGTTCTAGCACGCTGAAAGAATCGAACGTGCGGATAATTTCGAGATGATACCGGGAAAGTGGCTCAGCGCCCGTTTGGACCGGAGTACGGTCGCCATCCAAAGCTTGCCTGAACGCGTTCTCCGGGTCGCAGAACCCCACCGCCCCTATCTTCCTGCGGCACGTCCAGATTCAGGAAATCCACCGTATTCGATACCGGTTCCACGCACAGCAAATCCGGATGCGCGGCGGGCGCGTACAGGACCATGTGATTGAAAGGCGCCTCGGCCGTCAGGGTCACGCTACGGTTTTCATCGGGCCATTCGATTGTTGCCGATCTCGACCAGCCGGCGAAATTGTTGTCGAGATCGAAGGCATTGGCCGACATCCCCTCCTTCGATGCCAGCATTCCCACGCTTTCGTGCGCGTCAAGCCTCGTGGGCAGGAGGTCAGGCGTCGCGTGCCACATTGCGCGGACGTGGGTGTGGATGCGCGTTGACGGCGTGCGCGGATAGTACGGGTGATGGCCCATGCCGAAGGGCATGGGTTTATCGGAGAGATTGTGGATTGCGAGCGTGACCTGCAAATCGCCGGCTCCGGTAAGTTCGATGCGCTGCGTCGCTTCATACCTATACGGCCAGTGATGCGCCGTTTCACCGCTCGGCTCATGCGTCAGACTCAGCTCGACAGCGTTTGCAGAAGCCGTAAGCACTTTCCAGGGCCGACGCCACGCATGGCCGTGCAGCGCGTGATCGAACGCGTTGCCATCCTGCGATAAATCCACCGCTTCGCCATTGAAGACAAAACGCGCGTCGCGCAGACGGTTGCAATAGGGAAGCAGCGGAAAGCTCGCCATGCCAAGCGGATTGCGCGCAGCGAGCGCTTCCGGCGACGCGGACCTTAGCCAGTGCAGCGGCTCGCCTTGATCGGTCAGGTCAAAAAACGCCGCAATCGCCCCGCCGATATGCGGCGCAATCACCGCTCGCCGATTTCCCGCGCGGAGTTCAATCAGCGCAGGATCGTCCACGCTACGGGCGGCGCTCAATATGCGAACCGCTGATAGCTTTCGTCGAAGCTGCGCGGCGTCCGGTCGACTTGCGGGTTGTATCGGAGCAATCGTTTTGCGCGCGGCGGCAGCGCGTCGAACGTCGAACGCGGCACTTGAACCTGAACCTCCGGGCGGAAATACCACGATCGGCTATAGCCGATAACGACCATGGGGCGTGGGGTATCGGTGAAATTCGGCGTCCCGCGATGCAAACCGCGCACGTCGCGGATCATCACATCGCCGAGTTTCATGGGCACGCGCTCGGATGGAAATTTGCCATCGGCGAGACCGGCGAGCGCATCTTCCCGCGATATCCGGTGCGTCCCGCGTGTGGTTTCCAGCGAACCGTTCTGGTCATCGACATCGACGAGCGGGAAATTTATCGCCAACTGAAAAGACGGCGTCTCGGGGAAGTTATCGAACAGCGGCGGCGTGTCGCGATGCCAGTCCTGAAAGTCGGAGCCGCGCACGGGGGTATCGGTGGCGAGCTGGCACATCACCGGGTCCGGCCCGGCAATACGTTCGACAATGCCGAGCACGTCGTCATCGCAAAAAATAGCGGGATCGGCGAATTCGCCTTCGAACGGCAATGTCACGTAATACCGGCCCGGTCCCCGATTGCCGCTGCCGCCTTTTTCGCGCGCCTCGTCGACATGCGGCGTGAAAAGCGGCTCGAATGCCGCGCGCCATGCTTCAAGCGTGGCGCGTGAAAAGTGATCGGGTAACAGCACGAAACCGTCGCGCTCGAAATCTTCCGCAAGCGCGTTGCGCGCGCGCTCGTCGTAACGGGGCATCATCGTCTCCTTTAATTGCGCCACGTCGTACGGCGTGGTCAGCGCGCACGGCTCGCCTTTCGGCCACCGTCGCACGCCCCGAGAATCGCATGATCGGCGTGCCGCAGTCAATATTATTAGTAATAACACTTAGACCGGCGTTATTTCGCCTGAAAACCAAGCGGATCAATGGTTTCGGAGCGTTGCTCGCGGGAAATATTAATGCTACCGTCTGCGACATCCAAAGACCGGCTTTATCGAGTCTTATTGCATCGAACACGCCGCTTGTTCGCGGCCCGAAAAATGAAAAAATCCACGCAACGCCGCCCGACGATGACGGACATCGCGAAGCTGACAGGCGTCTCGCAATCGACCGTCTCGCTCGTGCTCAACAACGCGACCAGCGCGAAGTTTTCCGACGCCACGCGCAACAAGGTGCTGAAGGCGGCGCAGGATCTCGGCTACCGAATGACGACGCGCGAGCCGCTGGACGCGACGGTTTCGGCGGAAGAAAAGAACCTGATTGTTTATCTCGCCGATGAAATCTCGACGAGTCCGCACCCAGTCGTGAACATCGACGGCGCGCGCGATACGGCGTTCGCAAACGGCCGGATGCTCGCGGTTTATTCAACGCACGGCAACGCGGAAATCGAGCAGCAAGTCCTCGACGCGACGCTGACAAACCCGAACGTGCTCGGCGTGATCTACGCAACGGTGTACACGCGAAAAGTGTCCTTGCCGGCGGCGTTATCGAAGGTCCCGACCGTGCTCCTGAACTGCTACACAAGCGATACGGAGCTTTCATCGGTCGTCCCGGCCGAGGTGGCGGGCGGCCATGTCGCGACCGATTATTTGCTCAACGCGGGGCACAGAAGGATCGGATATGTGAACGGCGAGCCGTGGCAGGACGCGGCGCGTGACCGGCTCAAGGGGTACAGGATGGCGCTGTCCACGGCGGACTTGCCGTTCGCGCCGGAACTCGTCCGCGAAGGCGACTGGAGCTCCGGTTCGGGCTTCGAACAAACGCTTTCGCTCATGCGTGAACCGAACCCGCCCACGGCCATTTTCTGCGCGAACGACCTGATGGCGCTCGGTGCAATCGAGGCGCTCAAACAACTCGGATTGCGCATTCCAGAAGACGTTTCCGTGCTCGGCTACGACGATCAGGAAATCGCGCGCCACACGCATCCGCCGCTTTCCACGGTCGTGTTGCCCAACTACGAACTCGGCCGATGGGCGGTCGAAACGCTGCTGCAGGAAGAACACAACCGCGCCGCCGGCGCACCGGTCCGAAGACGTGTAGTAAAGCTCGATGGACCGTTGGTTGAGCGCGCATCGGTAAGGGTATTCACCGAAGCAAAACAACCCGCAATTAATAATATTAGCGATTGACCAATAATAAAATGCGGTGGAATAATCGTCGCACTCCGACTTTTTGAGACGGAGCGAGCAAGGCGCAAGAAAGAACACGACACAGCAGGACCGAAGCACTTAAAAAAGCAAGACCATCCATACCGGAGGAAGACATGCTGTCGCTTGAAAACTTGAAAACATGCAAGACCCCGTTCCGCGTGCTCGCCACGTCCGTGCTCGCGCTGTCGATGGCGGCGGCATTCGGCGTCGCTCACGCCGACGACTCTCCCCTGCCGAAGCTGGCGACCAAGAAACCGCTGCGCGTCGGTTTTGCGCAGACCGAAAGCAACAACCCGTGGCGTCTCGCCGAAACCAAGAGCTTCAAGGACGTGGCGGCGAAGTGCGGCTGGCAGATGGTCATGACCGATGCCAACAGCTCGGCATCGAAACAAGTCGCCGACATTCAAAGCATGATCGCGCAGCACGTCGATTTGATCGTGTTCCCGCCGCGTGAAGAAAAGCCGCTTGCGCCTATCGTCTTGCAAGCCAAGAAAGCGGGCATTCCTGTGATCCTGGTTGACCGCGACGTGGATCAGTCGGTGGCGAAGGCCGGCCGCGACTACATCACGTTCATTGGCTCGGACTTCATCAACCAGGGGCAACGCGCCGCCGACTGGCTCGTGAAGGCGACGGGCGGCAAGGGCAAGATCATCGAACTGGAAGGATCGACGGGCGCGTCCGCCGCGAACGATCGCAAGAAAGGTTTCGATGACGTGATCGCGAAGAATCCGGGCCTGCAGATCATCGCGTCACAAAGCGGCGATTTTGCGCGCGACAAGGGCCGGCAAGTCATGGAAACGCTGCTTCAGGCGCATCCGGATGTGACCGCCGTCTATGCACATAACGACGAAATGGCGCTCGGCGCGATCGCGGCCATCAAGGCTGCCGGCAAGCAACCGGGCAAGGACATCACGATTGTGACCATCGACGGAACGAAGGGCGGCATGGACGCCATCGCGGCCGGCGAACTCGGCGCGAGCGTGCAGTCGAGCCCGTTCTTCGGCCCGCTCGCATGTGACGTTGCGCAGAAATTCGCGAAGGGCGAAACCATCCCGCCGTGGGTGAAAGTCTCCGACCGTTTCTACGACAAGAGCAACGTCGCGCAGAGCATGCAGTACGGCTACTGATCGGCTAAGAAGCCCGCTGTAAAGAGCAACGAAGGTGTTCGAAGCGGCGCGCCCGGTCTTTCGCCGGCCGTCGCTTCTTTTGTATCCGGCGAACCATTTCAGTTCGCCCGAGGAGACGCATTCCATGAACACGCCAACTCAATCGCCGCTGCTGGAGATGCAGGACATCGATATCAGCTTCGGCGGCGTGGCCGCGCTGCGGCACGCGCGGCTGTCGGTACGCGCGGGAGAAGTGCATGCGCTGATCGGGCAGAACGGCGCGGGGAAATCGACGCTCATCAAGATCCTGACCGGCGCGTACCGGCGCACGGGCGGCACGATTCGTTTCGATGGCCGCGAAGCCGATTTCCGCACGCCCAAGGAGGCGCGCGAAGCCGGTATCAGCACGATTTATCAGGAGATCAACCTGGTCCCGTTCCGCTCGATTGCCGAGAACATTTTTCTTGGCCGCGAGCCGCGCCGGTTTGGTTTGATCGACTGGAAGACGGTCCACCGGCGCGCGCAGGAACTGCTCGATTCGTTCGGCTTGCAGATCGATGTCAGCAAACCCGTGCGCGAATTTTCCACCGCGATCCAGCAGATGGTGGCGTTGGCGCGGGCGGTATCGTCGGAAGCGAAGATGGTCATCATGGACGAATCCACGTCGTCCCTCGATGAACGCGAAGTCGAGCTTTTATTCAGCGTCGTGCGGCGTTTGCGTGACGACGGCCGCGCGGTGATTTTTGTTTCCCATCGGCTGGACGAGTTGTATGCGCTGTGCGATCGCGTGACCGTCATGCGCGATGGACAAACCGTCGCCGAAAGCCCCATGGCCGCGCTCGACAAACTGCAACTCGTGACCACGATGCTCGGCCGCACGCTCGCCGCCGTGGTGCAGGAAGACAGCGCCGTGAAAGAAGCGAATCTCGCGAAACGCGGCACGACCGCGATCAGCGCGAAGAACATTGGCGCGGGCGCGAAGGTGACGGATGTTTCGCTCGATGTCCACGCGGGCGAAGCCGTGGGTCTCGCCGGCTTGCTCGGCTCGGGGCGCACGGAAACCATGCGCTTGATGTTCGGCGCGGATTCGGCCGAGCGCGGGTCGCTTTCCATCGATGGAAAAGCGGTGAACTTCAAGTCGCCGCAGGACGCGATTGCGCGCGGTATCGCGTATTTGACGGAGGATCGCAAAGGCGATGGCATCGTGCCGGAACTGTCCGTGCGCGACAACCTCACGCTCGTCTGTCTGCGCACGTTGACCAAACACGGCGTGGTCGATGTCGCGAAGCAACGCGCAATCGTGGACAGGTTCATCGAATCATTAGGGATCAAATTGCGTTCGCCGGACCAGCCGATCCGCGAATTGTCGGGCGGCAATCAGCAAAAGGTTTTGCTCGCGCGATGGCTGGCGACGAACCCGTCGTTGTTGCTGCTCGATGAACCCACGCGCGGTATCGACGTAGGCGCAAAAGCGGATGTCGCGAAGATCATCCGCGAGTTGCGCGACTCGGGAATGGCGGTGTTGTTGTCGGCGTCCGAACTGGAGGAACTGACGGCGGTGGCCGATCGCGCGGTCGTGATCCGCGATGGCAAGACGGTCGCCGAACTCGACGGCGCGCGCATGAGCGAAGCGTCGATCATGGACGCGATCGCGTACGGATCAGGTGAAGAATCGGCGCTTGCAGAAGCCGTCGATGCCAAAGAAGGTCAGCCATGAACCAGAAAACTCAACCGGCAACGGCGGCGGCGCCTGTGGGACAGAACGTGCCGAGCGCGGCGAAGAAGAAATACCGCATCACGATCCAGCGCGAGATCGCCGTTCTCCTCGCGATGGTCGTGTTCAACCTGTTTTTCACGCAGCACTTCTGGTCGCTGCAAACCTTCAACGTGAACTTGACGCAAGTCGTGACGATCGTAATTGTCGGCATCGGGATGACGCTGGTCGTGGCGACGGGCGGCATCGATTTATCGGTGGGCGCTTCGATGGCAATCGCCGGATCGCTCGCGCCGATGATCTTCATGAACGTCGCCGGGCCGTTCGGCATTGCATTGGCGTTCGTGCTGCCGGTTCTGGCCGCCGCGCTGTGCGGCGTGTTCAACGGCTTCCTCGTGACGAGGCTCTCCGTGCAGCCGATTGTCGCGACGCTGGTGCTGTTTATCGCGGGGCGCGGCATTGCGCAGGTTTTCACCGATGGCAGCCTGCAAGCCTTCAACAATCCCGCGTTCCAATGGATCGCGTTGGGCCGCGTTGCCGGCGTGCCCGCCCAAGTGTTCCTGATGCTTTTGCTCGTCGCGATCTTCGCGTGGATCGTGCGCAAGACCTTGTTCGGCCAATACTTGCTCGTGACCGGCGGCAACGAACAGGCCGCGTATCTGAGCGGCATTCCCACGACGCGCGTGAAGATGATCGCCTATACGTTGTGCGCGGCGCTGGCCGGCCTTGCGGGTTTGATCTCGATCTCGGTGAATTCATCGTCCGATGCGAACGTGATCGGCCTCGGTTCCGAACTCGATGCCATCGCCGCGGTCGCCGTCGGCGGCACGGCGCTGACGGGCGGGAAGGCGTATATCGTCGGGACGCTGATTGGCGCGCTGATCATCCAGTTGCTCAGATACACCCTGCTCGCCCACGGCATCCCCGACGCGGCCGCGCTGGTCGTGAAGGCGGGCATCATCATCGCGGCGGTTTATGTGCAGCGGCGCCAGCGCTAAGAGGCATCGATCGATATGAAAAAGAACCTTCCCATCCTGTTGGCACTCGCGGCGCTTCTGGTCTTCGGCGTGACGCGATACGACCACTTTGCATCCGCGTACAACATCACCTCCTTCTGGCGATACAACTCGATGTTCGCGTTGATATCCGTGGGCATGGCGTTCGTGATCATCACGGGGGGCATCGATTTGTCGGTGGGCGCAGTGGCCGCGCTGGCGAGCGTGGTCGCGGCGCTGGCGAGTTCGCACGGCGGCGTGGTTGCCGTGCTGGCCGGCGCGGGCGCGGGGCTGGCGGTCGGCGTGTTGAACGGCCTCGTGATTACGCATATGCGGATCTTGCCGTTTATCGTGACGCTTGCGACGAGCCTCGGCGCGCATGGCATGGCGCTGTTGCTTGGGCATAACGATGCGGTATCGATTGCTGCGGCCGCCGATTCCAGTTTCGCCAACTTCGGCCAAGGCGATTTGTTCGGCTTGCCGATTCCGGGGATTGTGGCTGCCGTGGCCGCGGTTTTAGGTTGGCTCGCGCTGCGAAGCACGCGCTTCGGACGACACGCATTGGCGATTGGCGGCAGCGAAGAAGCTTCGCGGTTGATGGGCTTGAACGTCGACCGGACGCTGGTCGCGGTCTATGCGCTGAGCGGATTGCTCGCGGGACTGGCCGGCGCGATTTTGGCCGCGCAATTCGGTGCGGGGCAGCCGAATGAAGGCATCGGCTGGGAATTGTTCGCGATATCGGCGGTGGTGCTGGGCGGGACCTTGCTTACCGGCGGACAGGGATCGATCGCGATGACCATCGCTGGCGTGGCCTTGCTCGGGCTCGTGTTCAATCTGCTGAACTTCGAGAATGGGTTGGGCTTTATTAGCTTGTCGGCGTATTGGCAATCGGTGATTCGCGGCGTGTTCCTGCTGCTGGTCATCGTGCTACAGGCAAGGGTGCTGAAGAAACGCGTGGCGGTGACGAAGCTTGCGCATTGAGAGGGTTGCGGTGATTCCAGGGATGTTTCCACATCCCTTGCATATAGCTGCATGAGTTTTTCGACCGATTCGCTGTCACCCCGTCCGTGGACACCGAGCCAGTTTTAACGCTCCCGCAATCGTTGAGTTATCGATCCTGCGATGGGATCTGCAAAATCTTCCAGCCCTCGTCACGTTGCGACAGGAATTGCATGATCGACTCGACCGTTACCGTCTGAATCCGGTCGGAATAACGCAATTCGGAGGGGTGATCGTCGAAGGCAACGTTTGCCTTGAACATGCGGCCACCAAGCCGCTTGAACGCGCCGATTTTCATTTCCGATGGCTTGTATCCTGCGAGCTTTAACCACGCCTGCGCCTGTTCTCGCGTGTCGATCCGTGCGTTAAATTCATTATTTCCTCGTTTAAAACCAAGGCCGGAACACGGCCGCTTTATTTAATCGGACTGCATACTTTTTGGAACGACATACCGTCCGTCGCGATGCTGAAGCACGACGCTCGTTCCGCGGCCTGGTGAGTCTTTGCTTGTGCAGTTGCCGTTCTTGAAAACATTGGTGCTTTTCTTCGACTTCTCAAGGATTTTGAGTGCCGCGTAGCCGTCCGCGCCTGCAGCGCCGACGTCAATCGCGCGGCTCGTGCTGTTGAATTCGCCGGAGCACCGACCATCCCACTCGCCGCTGCTTTTCTCGACCATCAGGCGGCCAAGCACCGGCCTGAGCCTCTGCCCGTCAATGACGTACAAGCTCAGCGATGTTGTGTTGTATGGGTTGACACGCGACGATCCAGAATGGCTGATACGAACACCAAAGGCCCGATTCTCGGGCATCAACTGATAGCGCGCAGTGTCGAGCGAGATTCCAGACAAACGCATCGCATCGTAGGTAATCGCGGACGGTTGGTAGGAATGCGCAACGATCGAACCGGAATCACTGTCCGCGACCAGGACTTCGAGATCGTAAGTGCCTGTTTCGGGATCCGAGCCCTTGACTGGCAAAGGCAATACAGCAAGTGTTAGCGCAGGATTTGCCGGCCATGGTTTGCAGGTGGCGTATTCACTGTCTAATGTGCGATTGGGGTGGAGTTTCTGCGTCCAACTTTCGAGAAATTTCTCGCATGCAGCGTTGGCGAGAACAGGAGTAAACAGCGTGCACGCTGCAATAAGAATTCTTGTTTTCATCTGAATTTGCGCGTTCTCGTAGTGTGGATGAAAAAGCTTGGGCGCAGATCGAATTGGTAACTCGTCTAAACCTCTTTATCAAGTATCAAGGATATCTAACGTATTTATCTAGAGAGGAATCGTCAAGATTTGTAGCGGCATTCTTTAAGGGCGAAATAACGCGTTTTCCGATCGCTCGTGTTGGAGCCGGTTGCGTTGCGTCTTTAGAGCGATGGCGAGTGCACCCGCCGCAGGTTGCAGAGCAGGTTCAAAACGGTATTGCATAATCTGCTAAGTTATCGAAACGACCCTGCATTTCAAAGCCGAAAGCACCGCCATGTTCGACCTTTTCGACGACATTCCCAAGCCGGACATCGACTGGCTGCCTGACTGGCTGGACGCGGCGACCGCATGGGACACCATGGCCGCATTGATCGATGAAGTCACCTGGCAGCAGGACATCATGAACACGCCCGGCGGAAAGGTGCCGTTTCCGCGTCTCACCGCGTGGCAGGGGGATCCTGGCGCGATCTATGTCTACTCTGGCATTCGGAACGTGCCGAAGCCTTGGACACCGACGGTTTTATCGTTGAAAACGAAAGCCGAAACCGCCGCGAAAACCGCGTTCAACAGCGTGCTGATCAACCGCTACCGGACCGGTCAGGACAGCATGGGCTGGCACGCCGACAAAGAACGCGAACTCGGGCTGGAACCGGTGATTGCATCGGTGAGTCTTGGCACCACGCGAACCTTCGAGTTCCGTCACACGAAGACGCGCCAGATCCATCCGCTGCAACTTACGCACGGCAGCTTGCTGGTGATGCGCGGGCGCACGCAACTGGACTGGGCGCATCGTGTGCCGAAGGAACCCGAGGCGCGCGGCGAACGCATCAATCTCACCTTCCGCTACGTCGGCGCGACGGCAAACCCGCGCAAGTAAGCTAGCGCTTCGCCACGAAATCAATCTCCACCAGTGCGTCGCGCGCCAGACCCGTCACGCCGATGCACGTCCTCGCCGGCAACGGCTTCGGCTCGAAGTAGCTTTTGTAGACCTCGTTCATGGCGGGGTAATCGCGTTTGAATTCGGTCAGGAAAATCCGCACGCTGACCACGTTATCCAGCGATAAACCCACGCCCTCCAGCACCAGATTCAGGTTATCCATCACCCGGCGCGTCTGCGCCTGAACGCCTTCGGGCAAGGGCTTGGAATCGTCGTCGGGATCGGTTGGCATCTGGCCGGTGAGGAACACCCAGCCATCGGCTTCGGCCGCGTGGGAAAAAGGCGCGACCGGCGTGGGGGCGGCATCGACCATCGTGAAAGTGGGTAATGTCATTGTGTCTCCTTGAAAAAGCACAGTTCGTTACCGTAACGGATCAAAAATCCGATGGCTTCGCAACACGCGTCACAATGCAGGCGTGACCATTTATTTGAAGGCTCTTGATGCTTCCCCTCCCCGTTCTCATCGATGTCGTCATCCGCATGTTCTGGGCGCTCGCGATAGGCTGCATCATCGGCGTGGATCGCGATCTGCACGGCAAACCTACGGGCATGAAGACGCTCGGGCTGGTATCGCTCGGCGCGTGCCTGACGACCATGGCCGCGATGGGCTTTGCCACGCAAAGCGCGACCATGAGCACGGATGTCTCGCGGGCGATTCAGGGCATCGTGACGGGCATCGGCTTTCTGGGTGCGGGCGTGATCGTGCAGACGCCTGGGCGATACCGAATTCGCGGCCTGACCACGGCGGCATCGATCTGGGTAACGGCGGCAGTTGGAATCGTCTGTGGACTGGGCGTATGGAGCGTCGCGGTTATTGCGACGGTGCTGCTGATCGCGTTGCTGGTGATCGGACGGAGAGTGGAAAAAGCGTTGCATCGACAATGGATCAAGAAACCGCCCGAGGAGCGCGAAGCAAGCACCGATCTCGAAGACCTCGGTTGATCCAACCATACAAAACCATTACGAATCAACGGCATGCGGCTTGCTTGAAGCAAGTACTAACAGGACGGTCCCATGCCCAAGAAAAAATCCCCCGCCCTTCCCGGCACCGATGATCGTCAGGCGTTGCTCATCGCGCGTCGCAACATGAAGATGGCCGAATCCGCGCACGCGTACGTGCGCGGCAATACAGGCAAATTCTATGAATGGCTCGACGGCATAGAAGGTCACAAGCTTCCCGAAGGCCCGGCGATCTGGATCTGCGGCGACTGCCACACCGGCAACCTCGGCCCGGTCGCCAATACCGACGGCGAAGTCGAAATCCAGATCCGCGACCTTGATCAGACCGTGATCGGCAATCCGGCGCATGACATCGTGCGGCTGGGGTTGTCGCTGGCTACTGCTGCGCGCGGTTCCGACCTGCCCGGCGTCACGACTGCGCGCATGATCGAAGCGCTCGCGGAAGGCTACGAACACGCGTTCGATGCCACCGCCAAGGATCGTCCGATCAAGAATACGAAGCCCGAAGCGGTGCGCGTGATGATGAAGGAAGCCGTTCAGCGCACGTGGAAGCAACTGGCGGTGGAACGCATCGACGATATCGAACCGAGCATTCCACTCGGCAAGCGGTTTTGGCCACTCGATAAAAATGAGCGCGCCGAGATCAAGGCGCTGTTCGAGCGTCGCGAAATTGCTGACATAGCCACGGCGCTACGCAAGAACGCCGACGAGGAAAACGTCTCCGTCATCGATGCCGCCTATTGGGTCAAAGGCTGCAGTTCGCTAGGACGTTTGCGCTATGCGGTATTGCTGGACGTGGATGGTGGCGCGGTGGAAGGCGACGATCTTTGTCTTATCGATATCAAGGAAGGCCTGAAGGCCGCCGCGCCGCGCTACCCGAATCAGGACATGCCGCGCGACAACGGCGAACGTATTGTGGAGGGCGCCAGGCATTTGACGCCGGCGCTCGGGGACCGCATGCGCTCGGCGCGGCTGAATGATCGTTCGGTGGTGATTCGTGAATTGTTGCCGCAAGACATGAAGCTGACGGTCGAGCAACTGACGCAGGAGGAAGCCATGAAAGCCGCGCGTTTTCTCGCGATGGTCGTCGGCAAAGCCCATGCGCGACAGATGGACAAGTCGGCGCGGCGCGCGTGGTTATCGGAGTTACGCCGGGCGCGTAGCAAATCGCTCGATGCCCCTTCATGGCTTTGGAACAGCATCGTGGCGCTGGTAAGCAGCCACGAGGCGGGTTATCTGGAACATTGCCGTCGATACGCGCTGACGCCGGCTCTGTAGCGTCACAACAAAAAGGGCTGCTCTCTAAAGAGCGGCCCTTCGTTCATGGAGATCAGTACCCATACCCATGACGTTCGCGCCAGTGATGCTCGCGCCACTCATGGTGCCGCCATTCACGGCGACGCCATTCGCGTTCACGCCAGCCATCGTCACGATAACCGCCGTAACCGCCATATCCCACCACAACGGGCGGCGGCGGAGCAACGTATACCGGCGCTTGCGGCGCGTAGTACCCCGGTACGCCGATGCCCACATCCACGTTGACATGCGCCGAAGCTGCCGCCGATGCCATTAAAACGCCCAGCCCCAGTACCGCACCCAGTATCTTCTTGTTCATCTAGTCTCTCCGCGCACTTGTCGTGCTCTTGTTTACGCAAGCAAGTGTAGGAGCGACGTGTTGATACAGGTGCTACCGGATTGCGATAAAAGTAACCGAGCGTATCTTGAAATTAGAAGCCGGCTGCCAACCCATCCCTGCGGCTATCGCTCGCTGCCACATATCCGCGTTCAGGATCATTGCGATCCAGCTTCCAGATGTACTGCCCTGAACCGAAGTCCATATAAGGATCATCGACGGATTTGATCGTGTGGCCGTAGCCTTGCAGCGCCTTCACAGTTTCGATATCGAGCGTCGCTTCAACGTCCACCGTGAAATCGCGATTGACCTTCCAGCGCGGGGCATCGCAAGCGGCTTGCGGTTGCTGGCCGTAATCGAGCATGCGCACGATGGATTGCAAATGACCTTGGGGCTGCATGTCGCCGCCCATCACGCCAAAGCTCATCACCGCCTCCTCCGTGCCGTTGACCTTCTGCGTGAGGAACGCCGGAATGATCGTGTGGAATGGGCGCTTGCCACCTTCCACCACGTTCGCGGATTTTGGGTCCATCGAGAAACCGAAGCCACGGTTCTGCATAGCGATGCCCGTATCCGGCACGACCACGCCCGAACCAAAGCCCATGTAGTTCGACTGGATGAAACTCACCATCATGCCGCGCTCGTCGGCCACGGACATATAAATAGTCCCACCCGCCGGCGGCATGCCGAAGTCGAAGTGCTTCGCCTTGTTCGGATCGATGAGCTTGGCGCGCTCGGTGAGATACGCGTCATCGAGCATTTGCTCGGGCGTGACATCCATGGAACGCGGATCGCCGACGTACTGGTAGACATCGGCGAAAGCGAGTTTCATGGCTTCGATCTGCAAATGCTGCGACTCGATTTTATCGACGGTCAGCGCCTTTACATCGAACTTGTCCAGGATGCCGAGCGCGATCAGCGCCGCGATGCCCTGCCCGTTCGGCGGAATCTCGTGCACGGTATAACCGCGATAATCCTTCGATATCGGCTCGACCCAATCCGCCTTGTAATTGCGCAGATCGTCGGCGGTCATCGCGCCGCCACCCTGCTTCGCGAACGCCGCGATCTTGTCGGCGATCTCGCCTTCGTAAAATGCGCGCGGACCTTTTTCAGCGATGGTGCGCAGCGTCTTCGCGTGACCCGGGTAACGCATCAGTTCGCTGATTTCCGGCGCACGCCCGCGCGGCATGAAGGTCTCGGCGAAACCGGGATAGTCCTTCAACTCAGGAACGGCGGCAGCCCATTTATAAGCAACGATGCTCGCCACCGCGTGACCGCGCTCGGCGATTTCAATAGCCGGTTCCATCAGGTCGGCGAACGGCAACGTGCCGAATTTCGCGTGCAGCGCTTCCCATCCCGCGATCACGCCGGGCACCGTCGCTGCGTCCCAACCGCGCTTCGGGTTGTTGGCAAGGCCGTTTTGCTCGCCGTATTTGTTCTTGAAGTAATCGACGTTCCACGCCGCCGGCGAAACACCCGACGCGTTCAGCCCGTGCAGCTTCTTGCCATCCCAGACGAGCGCGAACGCGTCGCCACCAAGCCCGCACGATACCGGCTCGACCAGCGTGATTGCAGCGGCGGCGGCGATGGCGGCATCGACCGCATTGCCGCCCTTCCACAACATGCGCAGGCCGGCTTGCGCTGCAAGCGGATGCGAGGTCGACACGATATTTCGCGCGAACACCGGCAAGCGCGGCGTCGGATAAGGGTTCTGCCAGTTAAAGCGGGTCATGGAAAACTCGTCTCTATGATTAGTGAAAATGTTGCGGTTCAGCGGAGTTCAAAGTTCGCGCGGATCGAGCGCGTCGCGCAGTCCATCGCCTAGAAGATTGAAGCCGAGGACCGCAAGAAAAATCGCGATGCCCGGAAACACGGACATCCACGGCGCCTGGCTCACGAAGTCCTTGGCGGTGTTCAACATCGATCCCCACGATGGCGCCGGCGGCAATTGCCCGAGCCCGAGGAACGACAAGCTGGCCTCCGCGATGATCGCCATGGCGACCGTCAGACTCGCCTGAACGATGATCGGCGGGAGGACGTTCGGCAGGATGTACCTGACGATGATGCGGAAATGGCCGAGCCCGATCGCACGCGCGCCCTCCACATAGTCCTCCGCTTTGACGCTGATCGCCTGGCCACGCGTGAGGCGCACGAAGCGCGGCATGGCCGAGACGCCGATGGCGATCATCGCGTTCGTGAGGCTCGGGCCGAGAAACGCCGCGAGCGCGATGGCGAGAATCAGGAACGGGATGGAGAGCAGGGCATCGGTGAAACGGGAGATGACGCCATCGACGAACCGGCCGAAGTAGCCTGCGAGCAAACCAAGCGGCACGCCGATCACCACGGCAATTCCCACCGACACAACGCCCGCCAGCAACGAAGCTCGCGCGCCCCAGAGCAAGCGCGTGAGGACGTCGCGGCCGAGTTCATCGGTTCCGAACCAGTGGCTCGCCGACGGCGCCTTTCGGACCGTCATGAAGCTCGCCTGAACGGGATCGTAGGGTGAAAGCCACGGCGCGAACACCGCTACCAGAATCACGAGCAATACGATCGCCGCGCCCGCAACCGCCGCGCGATTGCGCATGAAGCGGCCCAGCGCGCGGTTGCGCTTTCGCGGCAAGGCAGTTTCCACGATAGTCGCCATCAGCTTCTCCTCAAGCGCGGGTTGAGAAGAATGTACAGAACATCCGCAAACAGATTCACCACGATAAACCCAACCGCCGTCACCAGCACCACGCCTTGAACCACGGCGTAATCGCGATTGAAAACGGCGTCGACAACCAGTTTGCCGAAGCCTGGAATAGTGAAGACTTGCTCGGTCAGCACGGCGCCCGCGAGCAATTCGCCGAACAGCAAGGCAAGCACCGTGACGATGGGAATCAGCGCATTGCGAAAGCCGTGTTTAACGACAACCGTGCCTTTCAACAGGCCCTTGGCACGCGCCGTCCGAATGTAATCGCTGCGCAAAACGCTCAGCATCGCGCTGCGTGTATGCCGCATCAATTGCGCGCCGAGCGCCGCGCCCAGCACGAACGCGGGCATCAACATCGTCTTGATGCTCAGCCAGAAATCCTCCGCTGGCGACACATATCCCGACGATGGCAACAACTGCCATTTCACCGACACCACAAAGATCAAAATGATCCCGAGCCAGAAATTCGGTATCGACATGCCGGTGAGCGCGAGAATATTCGCGCCGTAGTCGAGCGCTTTCCCCTTGTTCGCCGCCGATAAAACCCCGAGCGGAATGCCAATCCCCACGGCGATGATCATCGCCATCACGGCAAGCTGAAGCGTCACCGGCAACTTCTGCGCAATGAGCTTGGTTACGGGTACGTCGGTACGCAACGACGCGCCCAGGTCACCATGAAAAATGTCGCGAACCCACAGCGCGTATTGCACGGGCACGGGTTCATCGAGGTGATACTTCAGACGCAACGTTGCAATGACTTGCGGATTCTGATCTTCACCGGCCATCGCCAGGACCGGATCGCCGGGGAGCATTTTTTGCAGGCCGAAGATCATCATCGACACGAGGATCAGTGTCGGGATCGCGACGAGCGCGCGGTTGGCGATGATTCGCAACATGAACGTTTATCCCTTGATGCTCACGCCGCGCAGACGAATCAAGCCGTCGGGATAAGGCGTGAAACCCTGCACTTTCTTCGACATGGCGTACGGCCACGGCTGCGCGTAGAGATAGATGATCGGGTCTTCGTCGGCGAGGATTTTTTGTGCGGCATCGTAGGCCGTCTTGCGATCGGCGACCGACGATTTCACGCGGGCATCGTCAAGCAATTTGTCCACGTCAGGATTGCAATAACGCCCGTAGTTCAGATTGCCCTTGCACGTCACGAACTGATGCAGGTTGCCATCCGGATCCGTGCGGCCCGACCAGCCGAGATAGAGCAGTTCGAAGTCGCCTTTGGTCGAGGCATTGAGCGCCGCGGCGTAATCGGTCGGACGCAATTTCAGGTTGATGCCGGCCTCGGACAACATGGCTTGCAGCATCTGCGCCATCTGGTTCGATACGGTGTTATTGCCGAACGTCAATTCAATATCGAGCTTCTCGAAACCCGCCGCCTTGAGTAACGCTTTAGCCTTCGGAATGTCGCGCTTGGTGGTTTTCAGGGATGCATCGAAGTACGGGCTGTTCTTCGGGATCGCCTGGTTGATCGGCGCGAAGATGCCGCCGCCAATGACCTGATTGATCGCATCGCGGTCGATTGCCAGTTCGAACGCTTCGCGCACGCGCTTGTCCTTGAAGGCTTTTGGCGCGCGCGCGCCGTTCGATACGTTGAACGTGAGGTCATAGAAACCTAAACCGCTCATCGAAATGAAGTTGAGGTTCTTGTCGCTTTTCACCGATGCCACGTCGGAAGGCGCGAGGCGTTCCAGCATGTCGAGCGAACCCGAACGCAGGTTCGCGAGGCGCACGGTGCTGTCCGGGATCGGCTGGAAGATGACCTTCTGGATCGGGTATTTATCGGCGTCCCAATAGCTCGCGAATTTCTCGAGCACGACGCGGTCGTTCTGCACGCGCTGCACGAATTTGTACGGACCCGAGCAAACAGGATGCGTCGAAACGCCGGCGTCGTCGGTGAGCGTTTTCGGCGCGAGCATCATGCCGGCGCGATCGGTGAGCGTGGCGAGCAGCGCGGCATCCGGCGCTTTCAAAACGATGGCGACGGTGCTCGGATCAACCACGTCCACATGATCGATCGATGCCAGTTCGCTCTTGCGATTGCTCGCCGGCATGGAGCGCGAACGGTCGAGGTTGGCTTTCACGGCGGCGGCATCGAACGGTTCGTCGTTTTGGAATTTGACGCCCTGACGCAGCTTGAACGTCAGCGTCTTGTTGTCGGCGCTCATGCTCCAGGACGTCGCCAGCATTGGCACGATCTTCAAATCCGGGCCGATATCCACCAGCGAATTGCACAGCGAACTGAACACGATCCGGTCGACAACCTGACTGCTGCGCGCCGGGTCGAGCGTGCCGATATCGTCCTGCAAGCCGATACGAATCGTGGAACTCGTTTGAGCCATCGCAGCGCTCGTGCTGGCGGCGAGTGCTGCCGCCAAAAGAATTTTTCGCATCTGGAATTTCCCCGTTTTATCGTGTATTCGAATGTTCTTTGAGCGCGCCGTCGATCGCCGTCTGACGCTGCCGATACACCGCGAGCCGCTCGGTCAACTTCGGGCTCACGATGGAAACAAGCGGCGCGCCGCCACCCGCGTTCTGAATCTCGCGCCAGAAATGGCAGGCCACGCGATGTCCGTTCGGCAAGGTTTCGTTGACCGGCTGTTCATCGGCGCAACGCGCTTTTGCATGCGGGCATCGCGGATGAAAACGGCATCCCGAAGGCGGCGATGTCGGGCTCGGCAAGTCGCCGGTCAGCGACGCCTTGCTGCGCCGCTGACGCGGACTGCTCGCCGGAATCGCCTGCAACAGCGCTTGCGTGTACGGGTGCAAGGGTTGATCGAAGAGATCGTCTACGTCGGCCATCTCCACGATTTCGCCGAGGTACATCACCGCCACGCGATCGCTCATATGGCGGATCACCGCGAGATCGTGCGCGATCATGATCAGCGTGAGGCCGAGTTTCTGTTTCAGCGATTCAAGCAGGTTGATGACTTGCGCCTGCACGGAAACATCGAGCGCGGACACGGGTTCATCGCCGACAATCATCTTCGGCTCGCCCGCCAACGCGCGCGCGATGCCAATCCGTTGCCGCTGGCCGCCCGAAAACTCGTGCGGATAACGCTCGGCATAACCCGGTTGCAAGCCGACCGTGCGCAGCAGATCGGCGACGCGTTCCTGCAGCGCCGTGCCCTTCGCGAGCCCATGCAACGCAATCGGCTCGCCGATGATCTGCCCCACCGTCATCCCCGGATTCAGCGACGCAAACGGGTCCTGAAAGATGATCTGCATCTCGCGGCGAAGACGGCGCATTGGCTCGGTGCCGAGATGCGTGATGTCCTTGCCCTGATACATCACGCGGCCATCGGTGCTATCGATCAAGCGCAGCAACAGGCGCCCGAGCGTCGACTTCCCGCAGCCCGATTCCCCGACAATGGCAAACGTCTCGCCCTGCTGCACGGAGAACGACACGCCGTTCACGGCATAGACGGTCGGCGCGCGCGTGAACATGCTGCGCGTGCCGCCAAAGTGTTTGGTGAGTTCCTGCGCTTCGATGATTGGCGGGTTCATGCGGCCGCCTCGTTATACAAGGCCACGGTCTCGACCGGCGCGACCCAGCACGCAACCCGATGCGAGCCATCGATCATCTTGTCGGGCGGCGCCTGGTCGATACACCGCTGCTCCACAAACGGGCAACGCGGCGCAAACCGGCACCCCTTCGGCATCTGTTCCGGCGATGGCACCGACCCGCGAATCGTCGCCAACGCGCCTTCGCGTTTTCCCACCGAGGGAATCGCGCCCATCAAGCCGATGGTGTACGGATGCTGCGGGTCATCGAAGATTTCATCCACCGATCCATATTCCACAATTCGCCCCGCGTACATCACGGCGACGTGGTCCGCGACCTCCGCGACCACGCCGAGGTCGTGCGTGATCAGGACCATCGCCGTGCCGGTTTCGGCCTGCAGATTGCGCACGAGCAAGAGAACCTGCGCCTGGATGGTGACGTCGAGCGCGGTCGTGGGTTCATCGGCGATAAGCAACTGCGGGCGATTGGCGAGCGCCATCGCGATCATCACGCGCTGGCGCATGCCGCCCGAGAGTTCATGCGGATACGCGTCGAGCCGTTTTTCCGGTGCGGGGATGCGCACGAGGCGCAGCATTTCCAGCGCTTCCTTCCTCGCGGCCGCGCCCTTCAAGCCACGATGCCGCTGCACGCATTCCGCAATCTGATGGCCGATGGTGAACGCCGGATTAAGCGATGTCATCGGCTCCTGGAAGATCATCGACATGCGGTTGCCGCGGATATCGGCGAGTTCGCGCTCGCTGAGCTTGAAGAGATCGCGGCCGTCGAACAGCGCTTTTCCCGCGACGATATTCGCCGGCGGGCTCGGCAGCAAACCCATCATTGCGAGCGACGTCACGCTTTTCCCGCAACCCGATTCCCCCACGATGCACAGCGTCTCGCCCGCATTCACCGAAAACGACACGTCTTCAACGAGATTCGGCACATTCGCGGCGCGCGAGAATTTCAGCGAGAAACCGCTAACTTCGAGTACGGGAGTTTTCGTGGGCTGATCCTGAAGCGGCTTATTCGACGTCGACAAATTTCAACACTCCGCTGCGTAACAAAACGTGAAGCACAGACATGAATCTTTCACAGTCATTATGTCCGGCGCAATGCATCAGGAAATATTAAACTTTCTTTTTGACACTTAAATTTTTCTTGAGTAACGCCGATGCCAACCATCCGGATGCTGAAGACGTTTCGCGCCGTCGCGCGGACGGGTTCTTTTGCTGCCGCCGCCGACAAGGTCGCGCTCACGCAAGCGGCCGTGAGCTTGCAGATGCGCGGCCTGGAGCAAGCGCTTGGCCGTCAGCTTTTCGATCGCAGCGCGAGGCAGGTCGTGCTGAGCCGCCAGGGGCACGAGATCAGGTCGAAGGTCGAGCAGATTCTTGATTTACTCGATGAACTCGAAGCCACGCCCGCCGATTCCATGCATGGGCCGGTCGTGATTGGCGCGGTGGTATCGGTGATCGGGGCCTTGTCATTGGGCGTGGCCCAGTTGAAAACCGCGCATCCGGGGCTGGACGTGAGGTTGTTATCGGCGCGTTCGGACGAACTCACCGCAATGGTCGAGCAAGGAGAAGTGGATATCGCGGCGGTCGTCGCGCGGCCTGATCAGACGCTGCCCGATACGCTGAAATGGACGCCGCTCTATACAGAGCCGCTGATGCTGGTCGTGAGCCGCGAAATCACGGATAACGATGCGCATCGCGTATTGGCGTCGAACGGATTCTTGCGGTTTGACCGGCGCGTGCGCACCGGCGTGGTCGTGGATCAGGCGCTGACGGCGCTCGGCCTGGAGGTGAAGGAGTATCTGGAGCTGAATTCCATCGAAACGATCGTGGCGCTGGTCAGGAAGAACGTGGGCGTGACGGTGTTGCCAGAGTTGCATCGCGCGGGGTGGCAGGCTGATCCGTCGCTGCGGTTGATTTCGATCGCCCAGCCACCGATTTTGCGGACGGTCGGGATGATCGAGAGAGCTTCGTATGGAAGAAGCGGGATTACGGCGGCGATTATCGAGACGCTTCACGGCTAGTTTTGCCGTTCCGATGCACATCTCATTATTCGTCTATCCCGAAAACACATTTGCGCCTATCGAATACAATAAACCGATAGTAAGGGTATACACTGCATTTCATCGACGCAGTGAGCAGAACACATCAGCCACTGCGCCCCTTACAACTGAATATCGGAGCGCATCATGAAAAAGAACCTTATCGCCACGTTGTTGATCGCCACTTCCGCAGCCTTGGCTGCTCCCGCATTCGCAAGCAGCGGTTACGGCCCGGCACCGTCGTACAACCCGGCAGTCGGCGCACCGGCTTCGCAGCGCGGCCAAAGCGCGCAAACTGTTGCCGCTGAAAACGCACAAGCTCAAAGCGATGCAAAGTCCTACGGCGGCGTGCAAGACACGCAATCGCAATCTGGCAGCCGCGTCCGTGCGAACACCACGCAGTCCCTGTACTCGCATAACTAAGTTCGATGATTTGCGTCAGTTCGCGATCGTCAGACTGACCCACATCCGCGACTCACGCAAAACGTAGGAAGCGGTACAGCCGATGCCGGATGAACTACCCGTTCATCCGGCATCGGCTTTTTTATTGTGCGAAAAGACTGGGTAAGGAATCGGCACGCCCAATAGTCGCGGCTTAATGTTGCCTTAAGGATCGCGACTTATGGTGGAGTCTTGACCCCCCTGTATTACCCCTCTTAGGCCGCCTAGCGGCCTTCTTTTTTGAGTCCGCAAAAAATGAAAACGCTCTGGCGATTGTGCGTGGTTGCGGGTTGTCTGATTGGCGGCGTCGGACTCGCGGTCGCAGTATTCTCGTTGATCCTGCACATCGCTTGAACGTCAGGCGCTCTTCAGCTGCGCCTGCATGTTGAACGCCAGTTTCGCCGGTTGCCATTCTTTGGTTGAAGCGTTCGGCAGCGGCTGCTGAAAACTTGCCATCACCGCGTTCCACTCCGTTACGCGTGGATGCGCGTCAGGACCGGCGACGAGTTTGTCGAAGCTGAAATCAGGCTTCGTTTCAATCAGCATCACAAGCCGCGTTTCGCGCCGCCAGATCGTCATGTCGATAATGCCCGATGCCCTCAACGCTTCCAGCACTTCAGGCCAGACGGCTTCGTGATAAGCATCGTATTGCTCAATGACCGAGGGGTCATCGCGCAGATCGAGCATCAGACAATGGCGCGCAATATGAGCGTTCATTTTCAAGCCGCCGCGCGCGCATCCACACGAACGTGCGTGCGCTGCGTTCCCTGGATCGCGTCCCAATCCCAGTCGATACCAATGCCTGGTTCCATCGGCGCAACGGCGTAGCCTTGTTCGATCTGAACCTGCTTGCCGGTCAACGTGTCGAGTTGCGGAATGTATTCGAGCCACGTCGCGTTCGGAACGGCCGCGCACAGACTCACGTGCAGCTCCATCAAAAAGTGCGGGCAGATGGAGACATTCATGGTTTCCGCGAGATGCGCAACCTTGAGCCACGGCGTAATGCCACCAATACGCGCTACGTCCGCCTGCACGATCGAACACGCATCGGCTTTCAGATAGTCGCCGAACTGCCCCGGGTGATACATCGATTCGCCGACCGCGATGGGCGTCGAACTTGCCGCGTTGAGACGCCGATGCGCGGCGATGTTCTCGGCGGGCATGGGTTCTTCAAGCCACGCGAGCCGCAGCGGTTCATATGCGTTTGCACGACGGATGGCTTCGGACAAGGTGAAGCCCTGGTTGGCATCGACCATGATCTCGAAATCGTCGCCCATGGCTTCGCGCACGGCCGTGAGCCGGCGCATGTCTTCCGCCAGATGCGGCCGGCCGACCTTGATCTTGGCGCCGTGAAAACCGGCATCGCGCGCCTGGATGGTTTGATCGACGAGTTCTTTCGCCGATAAATGCAGCCAGCCGCCCTCGGTGGAATACGTGCGCGTGCGCGGTTTCGCGCCGCCCGCGGCAATCCACAGCGGCAGGTTCGCCACGCGCGTGTTGCGGTCCCACAAAGCGGTGTCGATTGCGGCGAGCGCCAGGCTCGTGATCGCGCCAACGGCCGTTGCGTGCGTGTGGAAAAACAGGTCGCGCCAAATGGCTTCGTACTCGGCTGGATTGCGGCCAATCAAACGCGGCGCGAGATGATCGTTCAGCAACGCGACAATCGACGAGCCGCCCGTGCCGATGGTGTACGTGTAACCCGTGCCCGTGCTGCCATCGCTGCAATGAATCGTGACGAGCACCGTCTCTTGCACGACAAACGACTGGATCGCGTCCGTGCGTTTGACCTTGGGTTGAAGATCGACCTGACGGATGTCGACGGTATCGATAGTTGCCATTTCCTGTTTCCTTTAAAGCTTGATTCAACCGATTCGTTCAGCCCTTCACGCCGCCGAGCGTCAGGCCCGCGATCAAGTGTTTCTGCACGATGAACGTCAGCACGATCGCGGGAATGATGATGATCACGGCCATCGCGCACATGCCGGCCCAGTCGACGGAAAACTGCGCGGTGAAATCCATCAGGCCGACCGGCAGCGTTTTTGTATCGGGGCTTCGGCACAATTGCGTGGCGAGCGCGAATTCGTTCCAGCTTGTCAAAAACGCGAAGATGCCCGCCGATGCAATCCCGCTTTTCGCGAGCGGCAACTCGATGCGCCAAAAAGCTTGCCAGCGGTTGCATCCATCGATTTGCGCGGCTTGCGACAATTCGATCGGCACTTCGCGGAAGAAGCCATCGATCAACCAGACGGTGAACGGCACGTTCATTGCCAGATAAACCAGGATCACGCCAATACGTGTATCGAGCAGACCGGTCCACGCCCAGAGCATGAAGATGGGCAACGACAACGCAATGCCCGGAATGGCGCGCGTCAGCATCAGCGTGACGAACATGACCTTCTTGTGCTTGAAGTCGAAACGCGCGAACGCGTAGCCGCCAAGCACGCCGACGGCGAGCGCGGCGACCGTGCTGACGCACGAGATGATCACGGAATTGACGAAGTACTGGCTGATTGGCAAAGAAGCCATTTGCCCATAGCCGAACATGCTTTTGAAGTTATCGAGCGTGTAGCTCGAACCCACCAGCGGCGATTGATTCGAGAGGATCGCGACGTTCGACCTGAACGCGTTGAGCACGACCCAAAGCCCCGGCAGGCAAATGATCGCCATGACGATGAACACGCCGAACCACATCGCCGACTTGCGCATGAATGCGCCCTTGATTGCCATATCGCTCATGATGTCAGGCAGGTCCCATGTGTTTGCGTGCGCCGCTCAGCTTGCGGAAGAAGTACAGCGTGAAGAGGATCGACACGAGCACCGAGACATACGCAATCGCATTTGCATAACCCATGCGTGAATCGTCGTACGCGATGCGGCCGACCATCGTCCAGAGCAATTCAGTGCGTCCGCCCGGTCCGCCGTTCGTCATGATGCGCACGATGTCATAGGCGCGCCCGACATCGAGTGAACGAATCGTCATCGATATATAAATGAACGGCATCAGGTACGGCAGCGTGACGTAGCGAAAGGTCTGCCATGACGTGCAGCCGTCTACCTTCGATGCTTCTATTGGATCTTTCGGCAAGGCCATCAACCCGGCGAGCAGAATCACCGCGAAGATCGGCGTGGAGTTCCAGACCTCCGCTGCGATCAGCGACGCAAGCGCCGAGTTTGCATCGACAAGAAACGGGAACGCGGACTTCGCGCCGAACAACGTCTGCATCAGGTTGTTCACAATGCCCGTGCTGTCGTTGAGCATGAACTTGAACTGAAAGCCGACAAGGACGGGCGAGAACATCATCGGAAACATCATCACCGTGCGCAACGCGCGTTGCCCTTTTGTTACCTGGTTGAGCAACAACGCAACGCCAAGCCCGAGCAACAGTTCGAGATTCAGCGCGACCGTGAGGAACAGAATGGTGCGGCCGAACGCGGCCCAGAAGTCTCCGTTCGCAAACGCGCGTTCGTAGTTGCGCCAGCCGATCCAGTGCGAAAGCGTGTCGGGATCGGTCAAACGATAAGCCGTGAAGCTCGTGTAAAACGAGAATAACAGCGGCAACACGACCACCAGACCAACCGCGAGGAACGCGGGCAAGAGCAGTTTGATCGGCAGCGGGATACGCCAGCGCGGTGTTGCGAGAGCGGGCTCGCCGCCGATCGAATAAGGCGTGTTGGATTGCATCGAAAGCCTGATGATGTTTGGTCGAGCGTTACTGGTCGGCTGCGTCCTGCATGATGTCTGCGACTTTCTTCGCGGCCTTGTCGAGCGCCTGCTGCGAGGTTTCGTCACCAATGATCGCCTTCTGCAGTTCCGGCCACAACGCATTGGAGATTTCGTTCCATTGGGCGATGCGCGGCGGCGTGAACGAATCCTCCTTCGCGGCCTGACTGAACGTTGCAACGGCGTCCGCCATGAAGTGATCGTCCTTGGTCTTGAACTCCTGCACGATGGCCTGCTGTGCGTCCACGCGCGAAGGAATGGAGCCGAGCCGCGCTTCGACGAGCTGAGAATCCTTGCTCGTCAGGAACTGGATGAAGCTCGCGGCAACTTCAGGACGCGCGCACACCTTGGTGATCGAGAAGCTATGCGATCCCGACCAGCCCGGACGCTTGTTTGCAGCGCCGAGCGGTGCGCGAACCACGCCTACGTTTCCGGCAAGCTTCGATGTCTTAGGGTCGTTATAAAACGATGCAAACCCCGGCCAGTCTAGATCTAGCGCGACCTTGCCCGACGCGAAGTTGTTGCCGAGATCGTCCCAGACGTAGCTCGGAACGCCCTTCGGAACCACGCCTGTTTTGTAGAGATTCACGAACCAGTCGAGCGTCTTCACGCCGGCCGGCGAGTTGAACGTCGGCTTCATTTTTGCATCGAGTAACTGGCCGCCGTTTGCCACCAGCAGCGAATAGAACGTGCCCGTCAGCGCTTCGTCCTTGCCAGGGAATTGCGTGCCATAAAAATTTGGCGCCTTGGTAAAGAACGTGGCCTGCTGCGTGAACTCGGCGAAGTTTTTCGGCGGCGCGAGATCCTGACCAAACTTCTTCTTATAGGCATCGCGATTCGCGGGATCGGCGTAGGCGGTCTTGTTGTAATAGAGCGCTTCAATATCCGTCGATCGCGGAATCTGCACGAGCTGGCCTTTGACCTCCGATTGCTTCAGCAACGCAGGCGCGAATGCCGAAAGATATGTCGCCGGGAACAAACCCTTGAGGTCACGGAAGATCGGATATTGCGCGGAAAAATTCGTATGATTCGACGACACGCAATAGTCGATATGCTGCGAAGCAATGTCCTGCTTAAGCTCACGATCCAGCTCGAAGTGACTCTTGCGCGAGATGATCTCCACCTTGGCGCCAGTCTCTTTTTCCCAAAGCGGAATGCGCGTATAAAGCGCTTCGTATTGCACGCCGCCAATCAGCTTCACGCGCAACGTGTAGCCTTTGTATTCGTTATCGGCGCGTGCTCCGGTTGTCGCGACCAAACCTGCCAGGGCAAGCATGGATACCGCGACCTTCACTGCGGTTTTTATCGAATCGTGGCGCATGATGCATCTCCTTTGTTATATGTCTTCGCTTGGTCTCAACACAGCCTGCGGCTGGTGTCGGTATCGAAGATCAGGGTGTTGTCGAGTTCCGCGGCGAGCCGGACGTTTTGTGCGGGCTGAAGCGGCAAGCGTCCGTTCACGATCACGCAGCAACGCTGCCCCGCGACCGTGCCGAATAGTTCAGTCGATGCACCCGTCGGTTCCACAACGTCAACGTTGAACGGAAGGCCGCCGCTCTGGGCGACCAGAAGATGTTCGGGACGCACGCCGACCGTGACGTCCTGTCCTTCGCGAGCGTTGACAACCGGCACTTGCAAGGCGAAATCGCCGATACGCACGCGCGCTCCATCGCCTTGCAATTCGTATTTGCCTTTGAAGAAATTCATGGAAGGCGAGCCGATAAAACTCGCCACGAACAAGTTGTCCGGGTCGTCGTAGAGTTCGAGCGGCGCGCCGATCTGCTCGATCGCGCCGCCATTCAGCACGACGATGCGATCCGCCATCGTCATGGCTTCAATCTGGTCGTGCGTCACGTACACCGTCGTTGCGCGAAGACGTTGGTGCAGCGCCTTGATCTCGGCGCGCATCTGCACGCGCAGCTTGGCGTCGAGATTGGACAGGGGTTCATCGAAGAGAAATACCTTCGGGTCGCGCACGATCGCACGTCCCATTGCCACGCGTTGCCGCTGACCGCCTGACAAATGCCGCGGATAACGTCCAAGTAAATCCTGAAGCCCGAGAATGGTCGCGGCCTGATTGGCACGCGCCGCGATTTCATCGGGCTTCAGGTCACGCAACTTCAGCGCGAACGTCAGGTTCTCCAGCACGCTCATGTGCGGATAGAGCGCGTAGTTCTGAAACACCATCGCGATGTCGCGATCCTTGGGCGGCAGGTCATTGACCACGCGTCCGTCGATCAAGATCCGGCCCTGCGTCACGCCTTCCAGTCCGGCAAGCGCGCGCAACAACGTCGACTTGCCGCATCCGCTCGGTCCCACGAGCACGAGGAATTCGCCGTCCGCAACGGTCAGGTCGATCTGCTTCAACACCTGCACGGCGCCGAACGATTTCTGCACCTGCTTGAATGCCACTTCAGCCATCAGCGTTACCTCGTTTGTGGATCGGGATAGGCACATCCCGCGCATCTCGCGGACCGTTTTCCACCGATGCAAATCATTTTAAAGATAAAACGGCCTTTCATATATGAATTTACGTTGGTGTTTTCCCGAGGATCGAATGCGCGCTTTTCCAGCCGAAGATGCCGCTTCGGGAGGTCTACAATCACGCCACGCTAGTAAGCAAAACACTGGAGGAATCTTGGATAACACGCGATATTCGGCACCGGCGCTCGAGAAGGGGCTGGACATCATCGAATTGCTGGCGGGTCATCCGGAGGGTTTGTCGCTCGCCGATCTCGGCAAGACACTTGGGCGCACGACGGCGGAAATCTTCCGCATGGTCGTGACGCTGGAAGCACGCGGATATCTTCTCGCGATAGGCGATCGATACGTCTTGTCGTTATTGCTCTTTCAACTTGCGCACAGGCATCAGCCGGTTCGATCGCTGGTGACCACGGCGCTGCCCTTGATGACGCAACTTGCCAACGACGTGCGGCAGTCGTTTCATTTGTGCGTGTATCAGGACGGCCGCGTGTTGATTGTCGCGGGCGTGGAGAGCCCGGAGCGTTTTGGATTTTCGTTGAAGGTGGGCACGTTGATCGGCATGACCGATACCGCGTCAGGTCAGGTGTTGATGGCGTTCCAGGAAGAACTCGAACGCAAGCGCATGTTGAAGCTCCACGTTCCGGTAGATGGCGAACTTCCCGTCGATGCAAAGCAGCTCGCCGCCGATCTCGCGCGAATCCGCGAACGTGGCCATGCGCGCATGCCGAGCCGCCAGGTCAGGGGCGTGAAGAATCTCGCTTATCCGGTGTTCGGACGCACCGGCCACGCGATTGCCACGTTGACGACGCCGTTTATAGAACGCATCGATAACGCGCCCGTGCCCGCCATGAACGAGGTCGGGGAACGGATGAAAGCCGCAGCGCAGACGCTGACCGAATTGATGGGCTTGAATGTGTACTGGGAACCGGGCGCGAGCGGCAGTTGATTTCCATGACTTATTGAGGAAGCGCCATCACGAGATTGAATATGCTTGCAGCGCCGCCGACGACCGGACGTCTCGCCACGTCCAGCCGCCGGCACACGCCACCTCTCCCCTCGGACTTGCTGCTCCCCGATACTCCGACGCTTTACCGAGCTGAGGTCGGTTTGTCCCCGTGGCATCGTTGAGGGTATTTAGCCATGGGAGAGCTTTCGACGCATCCCCACATATGTATGGATAGGGATGGCGGTGGTCGAGGGCGCTGCGTTTTGTTTTCTCACCGAGATCCACTCATGACTATCCGACTTCCCGAGTTCGATGCCGCCACCGCGACCGGCGAACAAAAAGCCGTGCTCGATGAAATCCTCTCAGGCCCGCGCGGCAATCTCAACGGCCCGTTTCCAGGCTGGATTCATAGTCCGGAACTGGCGCAGCACGCCCAACGCCTCGGCGCCTTCTGCCGATACAAGACAGGCTTGCCGCTTCGGCTTTCCGAACTTGCCATCCTGGTTACCGCGGCACGCTGGCAATCGCAGGCGGAGTGGTTCATCCATTATCCGATCGCGCTCGAAGCGGGTCTTCCCGCCGCAATCGCGGACGCCATCCACGATAATCGACCACCCGTTTTCGATGGCCCCGACGACGCCCTGATCTTCGATTTCGCCACGCAGCTTTACGAGACTAAGCGCATCACCGACGCAACCTTCAATCAAGCGGTGGCGCGCTTCGGGCACGTAACAGTGATCAATCTGGTCGGCTTGCTCGGCTACTACGCGCTGGTCGCAATGACGTTGAACACCTTCAACATGCGCGCGGAGGGACAAACCGAGCTACCGTTTCCCGAGCCACGCGAGTGATCAAGGCCGCACCATCGACAGATCCATCGCGTCGAAATCGGGTGGCAAGGGTTCGACGGCATAGCCGCGTCGGACCCACTCGTCGAGGCCGCCGTACAGCGCCCGGACGTTCACGAAGCCTTTCCCTCGCAGCCGGCGGCACACCCTTCGCGCGGTGGCATCGTTGGAACGGGAGCAATAAACCACGATCACGCTCGACCGAAGCGAAGTATCGATACTTCCCGGCGAATCAGGATCGAGCAATTTAGCGCCTGGAATCCGCACGCCTTGCTCGTCGCGATCGGCGTGCTTGCGTGCATCGATAATCAACGGCGGCGAGCCCGATCTCATCATGACGTTGAGCTTGCGCGCCGTGACGACCCGGCGGCGCAGCCATCGTCTGATGCGCCAGCGCAACAGGTATCGATAGATCAGGTAGACAAGAGCAGCCGCCGCCAGCACGTCCAGAATGGACGCCCCGTATGGCCGCAAAATCATCAACAGCATGGCCAGTTGCTGCTCGAAGAGCGCGCCGCCCAGCAGCCAGAACGACGCCCACGCGACCGTACCGGCCGCGTCCCAGGCAACGAACTTGACCGGCGAAATCATCGTGGTGCCCATCAACGGCGGCGTGATGAGCGCGAGGCCCGGAACGAACTTCGCCACGGCTACGATACCAATGCCGAAGCGTTCGAACAGATTGCGCGTCGTGCGAATGCTGGCATCGGCGGAAAGCGAGCGTCGCGAGAAAAAGTCCGTGAGGCGCGCGCCATAGATTCGCCCCGCAGAGAACCACGCAAAGTCGCCGATCAGCGCTGCCACCACGGCCGCGAACAACACATGCGAGAACGCCAGGAGGCCGGCCGCGATCGCCGAGCCCGCGAACAGCAGCACAGGGATGATCGGCAGGGGCACGCCTAGTCGCGTCACGAGCACGTTGACGAAGACGACCGCACTGCCCCAGGTGGTTATTGCCGACGGTGGAATCTGAATCAAGTGGCCGCCTCCCAATCCCTTCATTACACGGCGCGCCCGTCAACGGCGCGTTCATTGTCCTTCCGATGCAACCAGCGTCACCGGAATGCCCCCGCAACCGGCGCTTCTCGCGACTTCGAGGTCCTGCCAAGGAGATCCGTCGCCGTGCGTTGAGATCATCGATGCAAGCCCCTTGTCTGGCCGCAAAACGTTGAACGGCCAGGTCGGACGCACGAGCCGCTCGTGAACCAGCGCACCGAGCCAGATCGGCGTGGGCGCCTGTCCTCCGCGATGCTCGACCACAAAGTTCGTCGGCCAGAAACGCAGGACATCGCGTTCGTCGGCACTCATGTGCGCACGCGTGAAGACGAGCGCCGACGGTTCGCCGTTGTTCAAGCGCGGCAGTACGGGCAACTCGGTGGCCGTTGCGTTTGGAGACACCAGCGACAACACACTTCGCGCCGATAAATGCGTGCCTTCCGTCCACCCGCGACCTTTCAATTGCGCGCTGATCTGCGCGGCCGTTGCGCTCCATTGAATGGTGATCGGTTCACGACGGTCGCCATCCATGCTGGATCGATAGCAAGAAAAGGTCCGCCACACGGTATCGGTCCATTGCAGCGAGGTGACCACCGTAGGCGCAGGACTGGATTCGTGCGCTGTTGCCTGAATGCTTGCACCGGATTGCAGCACGACGCTCGCGCCGACCAGCGCCAGGACAACGATTGGCATCGCCGGGCGAGCGGGAGGTTTCGCGGGGTATCGCCAGACGGCGGTCAGCGCGATCAGGAAGACCCACGTCGCGGCGAGCGCGGCACCGCCCACCGCATCGGAAAACGTGAAGTGGCCGAAATACACGCCGGCGAACGCAACCGAAAACAGGATCGCGAGCGTTGTCATCGCGGTCAGGATTCTGGCCACCATCCCGACGCGACGCGCGATCAGGAACGCAAGGAATCCATAGATGACCACGCTCGCCGCAACGTGATTACTCGGAAACGCGCGCAACCCGGACGCGACTTCGCCTGGCAGCGGGCGCGCGGTCGTGATCTGAATGGCGAGGATCAGCAACTGTGAGAACGCGACGGCGGTCAGCCAGTACGCCACCGTGCGCCACCGGTGTTCGATCGCCATCCACACGACTACCAGGACGGTAAGCGCGCCGAGCGTCGGGACGCTGCCCAGTGTTGCGAACACGGCAAGCACGGCGTCGCCCCATGAAGACCGGAATGCCTGCAAAAACCGGTACACCGATACATCGACCTGGACCAGCGGATCGCCGTGCGATACGTCATGCAACGTCGAAAAAAACACGCTCGCCGACACCAGCAACAACACGGAAATCACAGCAATAAGCGCTGCCGCCTGATGCTTCGGATCCAGCACGCCGAGGACCACGCGCCCTGCGAAACCACGGTCATGCCGACGCGCCCAGTCCAGCACGTTCCGGCGCGACGCGTCCGTCCAGGCGCGCGCGTGAAACACGAGCAGCGTGGTGAGCTTGAGGGTGAGCCACGTCACCGCGACTGCGATCGCGAGCAAGACGACGAGCCGGAACGACACGGCGCCGGCGAGTTCTATTGATGCCCCAAAGACAACGCCCGGCAGAATATGCAAAGGTGCCCAGATCAGCGCCGAGAGAATGTTGATCGCGAGAAAGCGTGTTGACGGCATGCCGAGCATCCCGGCAACCACGGGCACGACCGCTCGCAATGGCGCGATGAACCTCGCGAAGATCACGCTTTTTGCGCCGTGTTTTTCGAAGTATCGCTGGCCGGCCGCAAGCATGCCCGGGTGCGTTCGAAACGGCCGCAACTGCGCGATGCTGTCCTTATAGCGGCATCCGAACCAGTAGCTGGCAGCGTCGCCCGCGACCGCGCCCGCGATGGCACACGCGAAAACCCAGCCCAGGTTGAGCACGCCCGTGCCGACCAGCGCACCGGCAACGAACATTGCCGTGCTACCGGGTATGAAGGTTCCAATGAACGCTATGGATTCAAAAAACGATGCAAGCACGACAACAGTCAGCGCCCAGCCCGGATGGCCGGCAAGGACATGCAGCAACTTGAAATAGGCATGCTCCATCTACGTCTCCGGACCCCGCGCTTTTGTCGGATTCTACGGCTGTTGAGCGTAGCAAGCGTTGTGTATCGATCCGACAACCGCCACGCGGTAACTCTGACATTAAATAAACCGTGCTGCGCCGATATCCAGCAAAAATGTCTTTGCATGGAATGGCCTTTGCTCAAGAGAAACATCACGCAAGCGAAATGCCGCTCCTGTAACATAAACGCACGAATAACCCGTCACGGTTAATTGAATGGAAAACAAATCTTTGGAAGAACGGCTTCGTCTGCACGCTTATCATCTGTGGGAAGCAGATGGCCGTCCGCACGGACGCTCCGACGAATATTGGCAAAAAGCCCTTGAGCTTGTGGAACGCGAGACATCTGCGGGTAGTTCCAGCAAAGCGCCAGCCAAAAAGACCACGCGATCCAAATCGAAAGCAGCGCCAGCCAGCGCGGTCGAGGCAGAGGCTCCGAAGGCCAAACCTAAGGCAGCAAGCAAACCGGCCGCCAAGAAAGCAGCCAAGCCCAAGGCTGCAGGTACGGCAGAAAAGAAGCCGAAAGCGTTAGCTGAAACGCCGGCTAAACCGGCAAAGAAAAGCGCGGCGAAAACCAAAGCCGATGCTGATGCAAAGTCCTCCGACACGGCATCGAAAACGGCGTCCAAGCCAGCGAAGGTCGCGTCCAAAGCGCCCAAGAAATAAACAACAACACTTAAGCCGGGATGTTTATCGGCAAATTTCAGCGAGCTTTTGGAGCAATCATGCGTAGGGTTTTAACTGCAATTTTATTGGTCGCGGCTGCAAGCGCGATCGTGCCGACCGAGGCCAGCGCACGGCCTCGCCAGGAATGCCGCCGCGTTTGGGTTCATGGTCATTATGTGCGGCGTTGCCGCCCGATTCCGCCGCCGCGACATCACCATCATCGGCCACCGCCGCGTCATCGCCCGCCGGCACATCGGTATTAAGCAGTTTGCAGCGGTCCTCGCGCAGAGGGTCGCTGCCGTCTCGCCATCTTCGAATCCAGAGATATATTCCCCCGGTTTCAGCAGCTCCTGGGCGGTCGATACGCCTATGCAAAGCATCCTGCATCTGCAAATAATTGAAACAAATAAGCGGATAAAACGGCATTTATTATTAAGACAGTTTGGGTGGCTTCCGCAATGACCTAGTGCGTGGCATAGTGCGGAAAATTACTTCTTAAGGAACCCAAAATGCCGACACTCGAACAAATTCAGGCGAAGCTAAAGAAGCTTCAGGCGCAGGAAGAGCTTCTGATTGCGAAGCGCAATCAATCGATTCTCAACCAGATTCGCAAGCTGATGGCAACGCACGGTTTGACGACCGCTGATATAGAAGCGCATGGCTCAACGCCTGCAAAACGCCGCGGACGTCCTGCAGGATCGTTGGCGAAATCCAAAGCTGGACAGCCGGTTAAAGCGAAAACGGCGAGCAACGGCAAGCTGCCTGCAAAGTATCGTGATCCGAAGACGGGCGCTACGTGGAGCGGATGGGCCCGCCCGCCACTCTGGATCAAGGGCGTCAAAGATCGCTCGAAATTTCTGATCGATGGCAGCGCCGCAACCGACATCACAACGAATGCGTCGCGCAAAACCTCTTCTTTGAAATCTGTCAATGCAGGCGCTAAGAACGCTAAAGCCAAGCGTGCAACGGCCAAGAAGATTGTGCGGAAATCATCGGCCATAAAAACTGGCAATGCGGTTGCTAAGACGTCCGCTAATGGTTCTGCAGACTTACTGGCGGTTTAATGCCTTGACAGCGTTTCTCGCGCGCACCGGAGCGGCGGCCTCGTCAATATCTGAACGCCGCTCAAGCTAACTCACATTCCTAACGATGTCCGCCGCCGCCATGGCCACCGCCACCGCCGCCATGTCCGCCACCGGACCACTGGCCGCCGTGACCGCCACCATGGCCATATCCACCGCCTTGCCCGTGGCCATTCCAGTACCCGCCGCGACCATGATCGTAGTATCGGCCGCCGCCGCCCCAGCCACCGCCGATATAAACGCTGCTGTACGCAGGCGCATAACCGTAGTAACCCGGCGCTGCGTAACCAGGGTCATAAGGCTGGCCATACCCATAGCCGTACCCTGGCACGGCTACGCATCCGCCCAGCAAAGCCAGACTTAACGCTAATACAATTGACTTGAGCATTTGATCGTCTCCCGTGCTTCTTAAGTAGGAACCGAATAGCGTTGCTTAGTTCAAGCGCAATTGTGTCCTTGGATTACGATGCCAGCCTGCTATTGACGATTACCAAGTGGCTTTTTTATCACTGCACTGTCTTGGACGCGCTCATTGCGGTATTGGGCGCCATGGCATCCATGCTCGTGGTTTTGTCCATGCCCGGATTTTGGGTGGTGCTGGACGTGACGCTATTCGAACCCGATACCGGATCGCCCCAATGCGTCATACCTGAAGTCGCTGCGCTATGCGCATTTCCGCCACCGGTGCCGCCCTGCCCGTTGCCGCCGCCTTGCGCAAAAACAACAGCCGACGCACACAGCGAAGCAACCGAAACGCCCGCCACCACAACTTTCAGCATTGCCTTTTTCATGGATGTTCTCCTTAAGGCGCGAGTGCGAAATTGCGCCGCGTCAGAGCTATATACGTGGCTTGCAAGACGCTGGATGCAAAGAGGACATTCGAGCCAGTTTTGGATTTGGTTTAAGAGGCACCGAGAACGTGAAAAATAGATCGCGCCAGAAACCGCGATCTATTGTCCACCTGCGCTTTACTGCTTTTGCATCGTCACGATCGTCATCGTGCCGGCCACGTCTTCAACGCGCACTTTTACTTTATCGCCTTCATGCGCCTGCTTCAGCATTGCGGCGTCTTTCGCTTTGAACGCCATCGTCATGGCCGGCATGCCTACGTTTTGCAGCGCGCCGTGCTTGAGTGTCACCATGCCGGACGCAGTATCGATTTTTTTGACTTCCGCGTCGGTCAACGCGGTTTTGGACGATGACGCGGAACTCGTCGTCATTGTTCCGTTCATCTTCATGCCGGCCATATCGTCGGCCACGGCCGATTGTGAAACGGCAAACGCGGCACCGAAGGCCATCGATACACAAATAAGCTTCTTCATTTGATTTCTCCAGAGTAAGTAGAAGGCACCAACGTGCTAAAGGAACGCCGCAACTGTCGGCGTTTCACGAGCAACCATGCTGCGGGAATAACGAACATCGATAAAAGCGGCGCGGTGACCATGCCGCCGACCATGGGCGCAGCAATGCGCTGCATGACTTCCGAGCCTGCGCCGTGGCCGAGCATGATGGGGATCAGGCCGGCGAGGACCACGGCGACCGTCATTGCCTTGGGACGTACGCGCAACACGGCGCCTTCGCGGATGGCATCGATCAGAAGCGCCTCGGTCATCGCGTGGCCGCCTTGGAGCCGATGCTCGAGCGCGCGCTTGAGGTACAACAGCATCACTACGCCGAATTCCGCGGCGACTCCTGCGAGCGCAATAAAGCCAACGGCCGTCGCAACCGATACCGCGTGACCCAGAATCCAGATCAGCCAAAAGCCGCCGACGAGCGCGAACGGCACGGTCGACATCAGCAGCAAGGCATCGGCGGCGGAGCTAAAGGTCAGGAACAGCAGCACGAAGATGATCACCAGCGTGACGGGAATCACGGTGCGAAGTTTGGCCGACGCACGCTCAAGATATTCGAACTGCCCCGACCACGCGATCGAATAGCCCGGCGGCAACACGACCTTCGCGGCGACCGCGCGCTGCATTGCCGTCACGGCCGATTGCAGATCGGTATCGCGGATATCCACATACACGTAGCCCGCAAGCCGCGCATTCTCGCTGCGGATCATGGGCGGTCCGTCGGCAATCTTCAGCGTGGCGACATCGCCGAGCATGATCTGCGCGCCGCGCTCCGTGACTATGGGAAGCTGTCGCAAGTTCTCCAGCGAGTCGCGAACCTCGCGCGGATAGCGGACGTTGATGGGAAAGCGCTGCCGCCCGTCGATCACCTCGCCCACGTTCTCCCCGCCCACCGCCGATGAAACCACCGACTGGATATCCGCGATCGCGAGACCGTATCGCGCAGCCCTCAGGCGGTCGATATCGACATCGATATACCGCCCGCCGTTCAAACGCTCGGCGAGCGCGGACGAAACGCCCGGCACCGTCTTCACGGTTGCTTCGACTTGCGTTGCGATCTGGTCGATCACGCCGAGATCACTGCCCGATATCTTCACGCCGACCGGCGTCTTGATCCCTGTCGACAACATGTCCAGGCGATTGCGAATCGGCGGCACCCATACGTTCGATAAACCCGGCACCTTCACCGTCCTGTCGAGTTCATCGACGAGCTTTTGCGGCGTCATGCCCGCGCGCCATTGATCGCGCGGCTTGAACTGGATCGTGGTCTCGAACATTTCGAGCGGTGCGGGATCGGTGGCGGTATCGGCGCGGCCCGACTTGCCGAACACTGTTGCGACCTCGGGCACGGTCTTGATCAGACGATCCGTCTGCTGCAACAACTCGGAAGCTTTCTCCGCCGATATCCCCGGCAAAGCCGTCGGCATGTAAAGCAGATCGCCTTCGTCGAGCGGCGGCAAAAACTCGCCGCCCAATCGCGAGATTGGAATTGCCGTCAGCCCAAGCGCCACGACCGCAATTGCAATCGCGGCCCACGGACGGCGCAACGTTGCCTCAAGCAACGGACGATACAACCGGACCAGCACACGATTGATCGGATTCGCGTTCTCGTGCGGAATGCGGCCGCGTACGAGATATCCCATCAGCACCGGAACCAGCGTGACCGACAACAACGCCGCCGCCGCGATGGTGTACGTCTTCGTAAACGCAAGTGGCGAAAACAGCTTCCCCTCCTGGCCTTCGAGCGAGAACACGGGAATGAACGACATCGTGATGATGAGCAGCGAGAAGAACAACGCAGGCCCGACTTCCGCCGCCGATGCCGCGATCAACTCCCATCGCTGCGGCGCGGTAATGGGTTGATCCGGATGCGCGTGTTCATGCGCCTCCAAATGCTTGTGCGCGTTTTCGATCATCACGATAGCCGCATCGATCATCGCGCCGATCGCGATCGCAATGCCGCCCAGCGACATCAGGTTTGCATTGACACCCTGATAACGCATCACGATAAACGCGGCAAGCACGCCCAGCGGCAACGAAAGAATCGCGACAAACGCGCTGCGCAGATGGAACAGGAAAAGCGCGCAAACCAGTCCGACGATCACGAATTCTTCGATCAGCTTGTCGCGCAGATTATCGACGGCGCGTTCGATCAGCTTCGATCTGTCGTAGGTCGTGACCACTTCCACGCCTGCGGGCAACGACTTTTTCAGCGTGTCGAGTTTCGCCTTGACCGCTTCGATGGTCGTCAATGCATTCTTGCCGGAACGCATCACGATCACGCCGCCCGCGACCTCGCCTACGCCGTTCAACTCCGCGATGCCGCGGCGCATTTCCGGTCCGATCTGGATACGCGCAACATCGCCGAGTAATACGGGCGTGCCCAAATCGTTGGTGCGAAGAACGACGTTGCGAAAGTCATCGAGCGAATGAAGATAGCCTGACGAACGCACCATGTAATCGGATTCGGCCAGCTCGATCACGGAACCGCCCGATTCCTGATTGGCTTTTTTCAGCGCATCCGTCACGGTCTCTTGCGTGATGCCATACGCGCGAAGTTTGTCGGGATCGAGTACGACTTGATACTGACGCACCATCCCGCCGATGGACGCAACTTCCGACACGTCGGGCACCGCCTTCAGTTCGAACTTGAGGAACCAGTCGTTGAGCGCGCGAAGCTGACCGAGATCGTGCTTGCCGGTTTTATCGACGAGGGCGTATTCGTAGACCCAGCCCACGCCCGTTGCGTCGGGTCCTAACGAAACCGTTGCGCCTTGCGGAAGCCGGCTTTGAACCTGATTCAGATATTCGAGCACGCGTGAACGGGCCCAATACTGATCCGTCTTGTCGTCGAAGAGGACGTACACGAACGCATCACCAAACGATGAATACGCGCGAATCGTCTTTGCGCCGGGCACGCCGAGAAGCGTGGTGGTGAGCGGATACGTCACCTGGTCCTCAACCACTTGCGGCGCCTTGCCCGGATACGACGCCTTGATGATCACCTGGGTGTCGGAGAGATCGGGCAACGCATCGAGCGGCGTTTGCGTGACCGAAAACACGCCCCAGCCCGTGATCAAAAGCGTCGCCAGCAAGACCAGAAAACGGTTGGTGATCGACCATCGAATCAGTCGTTCGATCATTTGGCGGCCTCCATGCGATCGACCTTCGTGAGTTCGTAGCCATCGTCGGATTGCTTGAACGCAAAGTGCACGGTCTCGCCGGGTTTGACGTCGGCGAACGCGGTGGCCGACGGTTTTCCGAAGGACATGGTCATCGCGCCCCATCCCAATGCGGCGACAGGTTGATGCGAAAACGTGATGTCGTGCGCGCTCACGGCGTCGACCTTACCGGTGGTCTCGTAGGTTTGAACCGCGGGTGCAAGCCTTGGCAAAACCGACTTCAGGCTCGCTTCCGAATCGATCAGGAATTGGCCGGAAGCGACAACTTCTTCTCCATCGTTCAAGCCGCTGAGCACTTCGGTATCGCCGCCTGTATCGATGCCTGTTGTGATCGCGACGGGTTGCAGCCGGCCATCGGATTGCTTGACGATCACGACCGAACGCTTGCCCGTAGTAATCACCGCTTCTGAAGGCACGACCAGCCGTGACGCTGACGTCGCGCCACCAATGTGCGCGCGCATCAACATGCCGGGCGTGAGCTTGAGGTCTTTGTTATCGATGGAAAGACGCGCTTGCAACGTGCGGCTGCCCGTAGTTATCCCGGGAAGAACTTCGCGGATATGGCCAGTGAAATGCTGCGTTGAATCGCCTGCAAACACCGCATCCACGCTCATGCCGGGTTTGACTTGCAGCGCCATTGCCTCGGGCACTTCGACCACGAGCCACAGCGGATTCAGACCCGCGATCTTGGCAAGCGTCTGGCCGGGCGCGACCATCGCGCCATCCCGCACGTTGAGTTCGCTCACCACGCCATTCGATGGCGCCGTCAACGTGACATGCGTCTGCGCCTCGCCCGTGCGATCGAGGGCGGAGACGACGCCTTCGGGAATCGATAACGCCCTCATCCGAGCACGCGATGCCGCGAGCATGGCGTCGTCCATGCCGCTGCGTTTGAGCGCGAGATATTCCTCTTGCGGCGCGAGCCAGTCCGGCACGAACAGCGAAGCAACCGGCGCGCCCTTCTTGATGCGCTGCATCGGCGCGTTCGCATACAACCGGTCGATGTAACCCGTCACGCGCGATTGAACGACATCGGCGAGAGATTCATCGAACTGTGTTGTCCCTACCGCATCGAAGCTCGTCGCCACGTTGACGCGCCGGGCCGTGGCGTATCGAATGCCGAGGTTCTGCTGAAGCGTCGAGTCGATCCTGATACCCGTCGAAGCGTTGCCTTCGTCTGCGAAAACAGGTTCGAGCTGCATGTCCATGAAGGGCGATTTGCCGGGTTTGTCGAAGTGCTGGTTGGGCGACATCGGGTCATGCCAATAGAGCACCTTGCGTCCGCTCGCCGCCGCCGATGCAGGTTCGTCGGCTTTCGCGCGATGCGTGCCGGCAACATATCCCGCCGCAAGCAACGCGGCCGCCGCGAACACGGCGAGGACAGCACGCGTGATGTGTTTATTGTTCATCGTGGTCTCACTGTCCGTAGGTCATCGATGGCGGCACGATCCGATACTCGAGCTGCGCCCAGGTAAGCGATACATCGCGTTGGAGATCGAGCACTTGCAGGCGTGCATCGAGGACGGCGCGCTTCGCGGCGAAGGTATCGGCAAGCGATCCGGTTCCGGCGCGATATGCTGCCGTCGATAACTGCAGCCGCTGATCCGCGGCCGGCAGCAGGGATGTACTCAGGTTGGTCATGCGCTCGCGTCCGCTCGCGAGCGTGGCGGAGAGGTTGCGGATATCGGCATCGACTTGCCGTTGCGCGTCTTCATACATCAGACGCGCCTTGGTGCCGAGCTCGGATTTTTCAGCGGTATCGCGGTCCTGCCGATCGCGCCGGTTCAGCGGAATCGGAATGCTGACGCCAACCGACACCATGTTCGAGTACTGCCCGCCGCGCTGCTGGTATGCAACTCCCCACGTCCAGTTCGGGTTGCGATTGCTTTGCGCAACCGCCGTTTCCGCGTCGGCCACGGCAATCTCCGAGGACGCGCCGATCAACGCAGGCTCGACACGCTTCAACTCTTCGGGCGGCAGCGCCGCCACCACGGACTGCGGCGCGGGTGGATCGCCGGCAATGTCGGTGACGGGCGCAGCCGTCCATCGCGACAAACTGATCAGCGCCGTCTGCAACACTTGCTGCGCCTTCAGCAATTGATCGCGCGTTTGCGCGAGCATGACCTGCGCTTGAGTGACATCGGCAGCGCTCGCTTTAGCGCCCCGATACGACGCCTGAGTCGCGGCCAACTCGTGAACCATGTGATCGACAACTTCCTGCTGCAAAGACAACGCCTTCTTTGCATAAGCCGCGTTGAGCCAAGCGGTCGCGGTCTGCTCCCGCACGTTCACCAGTTGCGCGAGATAGCCGGAACGTTCGCGATCAACTTCCTGACTGGCGAGCGCCGTACGCAAGCGCCTTTTCTCAGGCGACACCCATTCCTGTTCGATGCCGACGCGCCGCATCGTCATGAAGTCCTGTCCGATGGTGAAGCCCTGCGGACCATTGACCGGCAGATTGTCGATACCGGCCTTCAGCGTCGGATCAGGCAACTGGCCTGCTCGAATGACGCCTTGCGAACTTGCACGCACCGATGACTGTGCGGCCTGCATGGAAGCGGACCGATCGGTCGCCGACTGCAGCGCCGCGTCTAGTGTTAAAGGCGTTTCCTGAGCGACGGCATTAACGCCGCCGAGTAATAAAGTAAAAGCGAGCGCGCGCTTTCGCCCATGCCGGAATACCGGCACGGTAATAGATGAATACATGTCTCAACCCCGACGGTCGAATCCCATAGGGATTCACGTCCTGAATGCAGGACGACCTCACCGAAAAAACGGCGAACGTTTAGCGAAGGGAATTAGAGCGAACGGGGAGGTTTCCACAAGCCGTCAGGCTCGCGGACAAACAGCGATTGCTTGGGATGGAAGAATACCGGCCGATAAGCCCGCAGGGTCCGCGCAATGCTTGGCGCAGAGGCCGGAATAGTCATGCAGCCGATCTGGCATTGCACGTCCATCTTGCACAGCGGACTTTTGGATTTGCTGTCGTGCCCGGATGAAGAATCCGACATCGAAGCCATGGAATCACAACCCGGCATGGACTCATTCATGGCGCTTGAAGAATCCATTGTCATGCTCTGCATGGGACACGGTCCGGCCGAGCCGCTGGCTGCCAGCCCGGTTAAGGGCAGCACCGCGCAAAGCCACAAGACGAACAATGTACGCAGGATTTTCACGACGGGAAGTATAGCTCAGCGAAAATTTCCGTGTTTCGACGCTTAAGCATTTTTCTTAAGCCTTAGTATTGATTGAGCGGCGGAAGCGGCGATTTAGCCTTGCGTAATTTACGCGCGTGCTTAACAGCCCGGCTAAGTGCTTTTGTTGATTCGCGCCAGTGGGTCCTGGCTTGAGGCTGACCGGAATAAAGTCCATGTACAGCGCTAACCAATTCCTTAAGCTGTGATTCGCCTTGTAAGTTCAATTCGTCTACTCGCGCTGGGTGCTTTACATCGGGGCTTCGATCCATCCATCGATAAAGCAAGGGAATCGTGGACGCCAAAGGTCCCTTGCGTGAGGCAAGACGCAAGGCGCGCCAAGCCCGCGCGTCACCGTTTGCATAGCGTTTTTGTGCATCACGCAGTGCCTGTATTAAACGCTTGAATTTAGCCGCAAGCCTTGGATACGCCCAGATCAAACCCAGCGCCAATAGCACAAGCGTAGCCGCCAAGACAGCTTGCCAACGATCGATGACAAGAATTCGATGCGCGCCGCCTTTAGATAATGCGTCGGCGGGGATGTCGAAAAGCGGCCGTTCCCTGGCGGCCGACGCCGAGAAAGTGACCGCCGGCAACACAATCGATTCCTTTTTTTGCGTCGCGGTATTCCACCATTCGATAGTTACCGGCGGCAGCTTGAATCTGCCGCTGTGATCGATGACATAGGTTACGGAATCTGTGCGCTCACCTGCGACCAGCCCTGCACGATCCTGAATAACGTTCTTGGTCGACGAAGGTCTTGCATATCGCTTGAGTCCTTCTACTTCGCTGAAATTGACCGGTGGGATCAGCATCGATTCGGTTCCGGCGGCGACTTGTGTAACGCTTCGAGTCACCGATCCGCCGGCCTTCAGATCATGCAACGACGGCGTGATGGTTTGCGTCGCGCTCAGGTTTTTCGTTGGGAAAAACACGCGCATGCCTTCGGCGCCTGCGGGGACCGACGCGACGAGCTTCAATGCAGGCGTCGTCAATATGGCGGGCCTAGTCACGCCACCGGGATGAACGGGTATCGAAAACGCGGGGATGCTGAGCACGCCGGCCGCCTGAGGCACGATCCGGTAAGCGCGGCTGACCCCGTACCAGGCGAGACCATCGATGGTCTCGTGAAGGTTCTCCGCTTGTTCATCGGGGAGAACGACGAACGCGCCCGGCACGTTGAAGACCGGCCAGTCGGGTGCCTCGGTAAAGAATGTCGTAGTCAGGCAATCGACAACCAGCTTGACCTCGGACCCCGCGACCACCGTCCCCGATGGTTCCAGATGGACGCGGACCTTGAGCTGAGGCGTATCTTGCGCGAAGGCCGATGCAGAAACCAGCAGCGTCATGACCAGGCTTATCCGCAAGATCCATTGCGAAATCATGGCGCGCTCGTTCGGGTGGCATCGGATTCCTGCTCGAATCTTCGATGCAAGAATGCCGCCGGCGATGTATTCAGGTTGCGCATCCAAACGTCCTCGGAGGGAACGGCGATGAGTGTGCTCTGCTCGACCTTGCCCTTCTTCTTTTCTATTTTTATATCGTCGGATTCTTCGTCCTCTTCGTCTTTCTGCGGGTCCTGTTTGGGCTTCTCCAAAAGCTTCTTCAACAAGTCACGATTGAACGCTGCTTGGCGCATGTCGGGTTTAAGCGTCAATGCTTTATCGAAGGCCTTGATTGCGGACGGATAGTCGTCCAGATGCGCGAGCGTATTGCCGATATAGAAATACGACTGCGCGGTTTTCAGTCTCGAAAAAGACTCGAGCGCACCGGTGTAGTCGCCCGCGAGATATGAAGAGCGTCCCTTCCACAACGGGTCATCGAAATGTTGCGCGGCCGCTTTAAAATCCGCGTGTTCAAAATACCAGCGGCCTTGCTGATCGTGCGTGGCGAACAAGTCCACCCAGTTCCACGATGCCGCTTGTGCATCGCGCGGCGTTGCGCTGAAAGCCAACGCGAGCAACACGACTGGCAGCCATTTGACCGTCCAGCCGCGGCGAAAACCCAAAGCCCCAAGCAGCAGTAATGGCAGCACGAGCCAATATCCCGACTCTTTCCAGCGCGGCGTGCGCTTCGATTCATCGACTTCGGCCAGCCACGTCTGCGCGCGACGTTCTACCCACGCGACATCATCGCCGTCGGCACGCACGCTTGCGAGTGGAATGCCGGCATCATGCGCCACTTTGCGGATGCCCTCGGCATCGAACGTGCCCATGATCGGAAGGCCGTCGGCACCCAGGGTAAGCGCGCCGTTCGGGCCGCGAATGGCACCGCCATCCTGCGTCCCGACCGCGAGCCACAGAAGCTGATGATGCGATTGTTTGGCCTTCGCGACAAACGCATCGGCGTGATCGGAATCGAAACCATCGCTGATAAAGACGATCGTTCCTGCCACCGGGTCCTTTGCCAAAAGCTGCTCAGCGATGTCGAGTCCCGCAGTAGCGTTCTTGCCATCGCGAGGCATGATGGCCGGCGTGAGCGCCGGCAAATACAACTCCAGCATGGCCGGGTCTTCGGTGGGCGGCATGACGAGATGCGCAGTCGATGCGAACACCACCAGTCCCGTACGTGCGCCTTTGCGCGCGCTCGCCAGGTCGAGCACTTTTTGCTTCGCGCGCTCAAGACGCGTCGGCGCAATATCGGTTGCGTCCATTGAATGTGCGAGTTCAAGCACGATTACCAACGGAGCCTTGTCCTGATTGAACGGCGGACGTTCTTGCTGCCACGTCGGACCGGCAACCGCTATAGCAGCCACGCCGATAAACATACCCAACGTATGAACCGGTTTGATCCTTCTATGCGTTGCGTCGCCAACAATCAGATGTTTAAGCAATAAAGGGGAAATGATGGCGCGCCAGCGCGCATGCACGCTGTTTCTCCGATGCCATGCGACCGGCAACAGCACGGCGGGAACAAGCAGCCATAACCAGTAAGGCCGCAAAAAATGAAATGCGGTGAGATCAATTTCCATGCGCCGCACCTTTGACTTGTTCTTGGCCCGGCGCACGAAGTACGGCAATCAGCAACGCCAGCGAGTGATACAGCGTGAGAATCAAAAGCCCGAGTGCAAGCGGTATCCAGAAGAAATCGCGCTGCGGCCGATACGTCTCGCGCGTCACTTTCTCGGGCGTCATCTTGTCGAGCGTGGTGTACACGTCCGCGAGTTCTTGCGGATTTCCCAGCGCGTGAAAAGACTCGCCTCCCGTGATGGTCGAGATCTGCTTCAACGCATCAAGATCGACTTTGTCTTCGCCCGTTGCGCTCGGGTCGCCAATGCCGATGGTATGAATGACCAGCTTGTGATTCTTCGCGATATCGGCCGCACGTTCGGGAGGGATGGCGCTGCTTGTATCGTTGCCATCGGTGAGCAGGATCAGCACTTTCTCCTGCGCCTGCGACTTGTCCATCAGCTTGACCGTCAGGCCGATGGCATCGCCTATCGCTGTGCGCGGACCCGCCATGCCGATCTGCATCTGGTCGAGCAGCAACAGCACGCTGTCGTGATCGAGCGTCAAAGGTGCTTGTGGATAAGCCGCCTCGCCGAACACCACCACGCCAATACGATCCCCCTTGCGCTTCGCCACGAAATCCTTCACGACGCCCTTGACCGCCGTCAGCCGGTCCATGCGTTCGCCCGTCGCCGGATCGATGAAATCGCGCGTGCTCATCGATTGGGACAGGTCGATTGCGAGCATCAGGTCCCGCGCGGGTTCGTCGTGGGTAACAGGCGGCTCTACGAATACAGGCTTCGCGGCTGCGGTGACGACGAGCGCCCAGAGCAGCGGCGTCATCAAACGCTGCAGGATGTTGCGTCGCAAACGCACGCCGCCGGGCGCGGGTTCCTCTCCCGCCGCCTGCGCCATCTCGTGAAAAAACGGCATGCGTATGGCCGATGTCGTCGTGCGCCACGCCGGCACGAACCACCATACGAGCAACGGCACGGGCAGCAACAAGAACATCCACGGGAAGTCAAATTTCCACATGATGGTGCTGGATCCAGTCGCGTGTGGCGCCGAGCAATGTGTCGACCTCGTTCTTTGGAAGTGCCGCAATGTGTTCGGCGGGCGCGTAACTGATCAGAGTCAGGAGTGCGCCGCTGCGTTCATCGAAGTGACCATTCGTGCGTTTGAGAAACGCGAGCCATTCGTCGCCGCTAAGTGCGGCGACGTGTTCTTTCGGATGTGCCGCAAGGGACGTCCGCTTGATGAGCGCAGGGATGGCGGCAAGGGCAATCGACCGTTGCGATGCGTCGTGCAAGGCCGTTTCAATTCGGCGAAGTTCCGCCAATGCAAGCTTTCGATAAAGCGCCCTCTTGTGACGGCGCCATCCCGCCCAAGCAGCCCAGAGCGCCGCCAATAGCAACGCCGCTGCGACCGCCAGCCAACCAACCGTTTGCGGCGACCACGAGACCGCTTCGGGCAGCGGCAATTCCTGCAATGCGGTGAGCGCGGACGGTGTATCGGCGGGACTTAGGGAAGCGTTTTTCGGGTCGCTCATAGGCCGCTCGCAAGTGCTGGCCGTACGCGTTCGCCGAACAGACGGCGCACCTGATCCACTGCGGGTTCATCCGTCGATAACGCCATTAGCGGCACCCCGCTCGACCGCAACAACGCGGCAACTTCGGCGGTGCGATCCGTGAACAACTCGGCAAGTGGCGCGCGTACTTTCTCCTGTTCGATACGCAATTCCACCTGCAGCCGCCCTTCACTGACAACCAGCGCGCGATGCTCCGGCATACGCTGCCAAAGCGGATCAAAGACCATTGCGGCGATGACATCGTTATGTCTGGAAAGCTGGCGCAAGAGCTTGCGCGTAGTTTCTGTTGCGCCCGCAAAATCACTCACGATGCAAATCAGATAATCGTGTCCCGTAAGTTGCAACACGCCTTGAAGTGCGGCATCGAGTTGATCGTAGTTAGTTCTCGCGGCGCTTTCGGCATGCAGCGCCTGATTCATCCGCGCGATGGCGCCGAATAAAACCTTGATGCGGCTGCGGCTGCGCAATGGACGGATGCGAACGACGTTGCTGTCATCGAAGATCACGCCGCCTACGCGATCGCCCGATTTAAATCCCATCCAAACGGCAAGCGCCGCGACCTCTGCGGCCACGACCGATTTGAACGCGCGGCTTGATCCAAAAAACATGCTCATGCGCTGATCGACCACAACCAGCAGCGGCCGGTCGCGCTCCTCGGTATAGGCGCGAATTTGCGGCTTGCCCAGACGCAACGACACCTTCCAGTCGATGTGACGAATATCGTCGCCGGGAAGATAAGCGCGGATCTCCTCGAAGTTCAAACCGCGTCCGCGCAAACGCGATGCATGGCTGCCCGACAAGATGCTCGATACCGGCGGGGGCGCGATGAAACTCAAGCCACGCGCATGGAACTCGAGCTTGGCGAGATGCGCCGCGTCCACATACACGCGGCCAATATCAGACCCTGATGGCACGACCATGATGGTCCTCCCGCGCCTTACGCCGGCACGGCAACTTTTTCGATTAGACGATCGATCACGCTGTCGGCGCTGATGTTGTCGGCGTTGGCATCGTAGGAAAGAATTAGCCTGTGGCGCAGCACGGGATGAATGACCGCGCGTACGTCGTCGGGCGTGACGTAAGTGCGATCTTCGAGCCACGCATGCACGCGGCTCGCACGATCAAGCCCGATCGCGCCGCGTGGACTTGCGCCGATCTCGATCCATTTGCCAAGATCGGAATCGAGTTCGCTTCCATGCCGCGTCGCGTTCACGAGCGAGACAATGTATTCATCGATAGCCGGTGCTACCGCGATTTGCCGAACGGCCCGGCGCACCTCGAAGATGACATCCTGCGCGAGCGTCTCGGTGACCTTGGGCGCGTCGTTGCTCTCGCGCCGAAGCATCCGCAACATCTCACGCTCGCTTTCCGGCGATGGATACGTGATCAGCACCTTGAAAAGGAACCGGTCCATCTGCGCTTCGGGCAGCGGATACGTCCCCTCCTGTTCGATCGGATTCTGCGTTGCCATGACGAGGAACAGGTCGGGCATTGCGTGCGTTTGTCCCGCGACCGATATCTGCCGCTCCTCCATTGCTTCGAGCAGCGCGGACTGGACCTTGGCGGGCGCGCGATTGATTTCATCGGCGAGAATCAGGTTGCCGAATATGGGGCCGGGCTGGAAGCGCAAGGTTCGTTCGGTGCCGGATTGCAGCAAGGTCTCCGCACCGGTGATGTCGGATGGCAACAAGTCGGGCGTGAACTGGATGCGGCTCATGCTCGCCGCGAGCCGCGTTGCAATTGCCTTGACCGTGCGGGTCTTCGCGAGACCGGGAAGGCTTTCGAGCAGGACATGACCATCGGCCAGGAGCGCGATCAAGACCTGACGGACCACCGCTTCCTGGCCGACTATCGCCTCGCAGACACTCGCTTCGAAGCGAAGGATCGTTTCACGCATGGCTCTGAATCCCCTGACCGTTTCAATCCCGGATACCGGGCCGAATACCGCTTGTCTTCACGGAAGTTAATGCACGCGGCCCGGTTCGTCAAAGATTCAGCGACCGCTAAAAAATCCGCTAAATGCCGCGGAAAAGTTGTTGCCTGCTTCTAGCAAATATGAGATTGGTGGCTACAGATGACGGTGACGTCAGTAGGTTAAAAATGGCATTGGCATCGCTTGGAGCGGCCCTTCAAGCGTGTGTGATGAAGCTCGCGCTCACCCTGGTCGTGCCGCTTTTATTTTTTGGAAGAAACCTGGCCGCGGGTAACTCCAGCCAAGAATCGTTTATGAATTTCGTCAATATAAATTCTGACGGTTAGAAATACTAATTTAATCAATCACGATGCGAAACAGATATTTCGTCTGTGCAAACCTTCGGAATTCTGCGGAAGTCGTGTGTCTGTCGGCTCGACACGTCGGAACTGCGTGAGAGAAAAAATCATGAGCGTACGCAAACCGGTATCGGCGAAATCAGGATCAGCGACTGCAAGCGGCGCCAAGGAATCGGCCCGCGTTGCAAAGTCGTACCGCAAGCTGGTGCTTTGGGGCCTCTTGCTTGTCCTGGCGCCGGCGGTCGTGGGCGCAGCCGTCAGTCTGGCCGTGAAGTCGCACGAGACACCCCATCCGCAAATCGTTTTCGGCGATGGATCGCGCGGGCCGCAAGAAATGGCGTGGGTTCCGGGCGGCCAGTTCGAGATGGGAAGCGACTCGAAGCAGGCACAGCCGAATGAACGGCCGGCGCACAAAGTACGCGTGCACGGCTTCTGGATGGATCGTCATCACGTGACCAATGCCCAGTTCGCGGCGTTCGTGAAAGCGACCGGTTACGTCACGACAGCAGAAAAAAAGCCCGACTGGGAATCGTTGAAAGTCCAGCTTCCGCCGGGTACACCGCGACCGCCCGACAGCGCGATGGTGGCAGGCGCAATGGTGTTTGTCGGCACGGGTCAGCCCGTCCCGCTGGAAGATTATTCGCGCTGGTGGCGCTATGTGCCCGGTGCGGACTGGCGTCATCCGACGGGACCGGACAGCAGCATCGCAGGGAAAGACGATCACCCGGTCGTGCAGGTCTCGTATGAAGACGCCCAGGCCTACGCAACGTGGGCCGGCAAACGGCTACCCACCGAAGCGGAATGGGAGTTCGCCGCGCGGGGCGGTCTCGAACAGGCCACCTACGCCTGGGGCAATCAGTTCGCGCCCAGCGGCAAGCAAATGGCCAACGTGTGGCAAGGGCAGCAGCCGCAGTCGTTCCCGGTCGTCAATCCCAAGGCCGGCGGCGCCGTGGGAACCAGTCCGGTAGGCACTTTCCCGGCCAACGGTTATGGCCTCTCCGACATGACCGGCAACGCCTGGCAATGGGTTGCCGATTGGTATCGGGCGGATCAGTTCAGGCGCGAGGCGACAACCGCGAGCGTTATCGAGAACCCCGTGGGTCCGTCGAATTCCTGGGATCCCGCCGATGCAGGCGTTCCCGTTGAAGCGCCCAAGCGCGTGACGCGCGGTGGATCGTTCCTCTGCAACGAAGACTATTGCCTGAGTTACCGGCCAAGCGCGCGGCGTGGCACCGACCCCTACAACAGCATGTCGCACCTCGGCTTCCGGCTGGTCATGGATGAGAGCACATGGGCCGATCTGCACAAGCGCCAACAGTTGGCGCGCGCGGACGTCCCGGTCAATTAATCGTGTTATTTCGGATGGACAACCTGATGCAGCTTCACACCCGACGCAAATGGCTGACCCGTTTATCGACAAGCGCCGGCGCAGTACTTGTCTCCCTTTGCTTTGCCGGCTGCGCGGGGCCGAGCGCATCGAGCACCGCCGCTGCGCCGGGCGCCGCAGCGGCTGCGAGTACGACCGACTCATTGCCTTCGTGGAGAGATGGCGCGGCCAAGCAGACCATCCGCAAGTTCGTAGCGGACGTCACGCAGGAGGGTTCGCCGAGTTTCGTTCCGCCTGACGAACGGATCGCTGTATTCGATAACGACGGCACCTTGTGGAGCGAGCAGCCGTTGTACTTCCAGTTCGTGTTCATGCTGGACCGCGTCAAGGCAGCGGCGCCGAGTCATCCCGAATGGAAGAACAATCCTGCGCTCAAGGCGCTGGTCGCGAAGGACTACGGTGCGCTCGCGAGTCAACAAAAAGAGCTGATGCAACTGATCGCGGTTGCGAACAGCGGCATGAGCGTGGATGACTACGACAAGACCATCCGAGACTGGCTCGCAACCGCGCAGCATCCGAAATTCAAGCGCCCCTATACGGAGCTCGTGTATCAGCCGCAACTGGAACTACTGGCTTACCTGCGCGCGAACGGATTCAAGACCTTCATTGTGTCGGGCGGGACGATCGAGTTCATGCGTCCCTGGGCCGAGAAGGTTTATGGCATTCCGCCGGAACAGGTGATTGGATCGAGTCAGGTCGTGAAGTACGAATTGCTCAACGGCAAGCCCACGCTCGTGCGCATGCCGAAGCTTGATTTTGTGGATGACGGTCCGGGCAAGCCGGTCGGGATTTATCGGAACATCGGGCGCAAGCCGATTCTCGCGTTCGGCAATTCGGACGGCGATCTTCAGATGCTGCAGTACACGGCGGCAGGCACCGGTCCGCATCTCGCGCTGCTGGTGCATCACGACGACGCCACACGCGAGTTCGCATACGACCGTCAATCGAAAATAGGCAAGCTCGATAAAGCCTGGGACGAAGCCGTCACCGACGGCTGGACGGTGGTGAGCATGAAAGACGACTGGCAGACGATTTATCCCGGCACCAAGCAATAGACATAGCAATAGCAATAATGACGTCATGGAGCAACACGATGAGACCGTTCTTTCGAAAAGGGCGCTATGCCTTGGGGGTGTCGTTTGTCGCCCTTGCTGCAATTGTCGCGCTGGTGGTACCGCCCACCAAACTCACCGCGCAGACGCAAGGGGCCGTCAAGCCCGCCGCGCCCGCTGCAACGAGCACAGCCAAACCGGCTAACCAGGGTTCATCGTCCAAACCAAATATTCTCGTGATCTTCGGCGACGACGTCGGCCAAACGAACATCAGCGCTTACTCGCATGGTGTGGTTGGATACAAGACGCCGAACATTGACCGGATTGCGGCCGAAGGCATGATGTTCACGGATTACTACGCCGAGAACAGTTGTACTGCCGGGCGTTCATCGTTCATTACCGGACAGAGTCCATTGCGCACGGGCTTATCGAAAGTCGGCGCACCGGGCGCGCCCGTCGGCCTGCAAAAAGGCGACATGACGATCGCGCAGGCGCTCAAGCCGCTGGGTTACGCGACAGGCCAGTTCGGCAAGAACCATCTTGGCGACAAGAACGAATACTTGCCGACCAACCACGGCTTCGACGAGTTCTACGGCAATCTTTATCACTTGAACGCCGAGGAAGAACCGGACCGCGACTACTGGCCAACGGACAAGAACGATCCCTACGTAAAAAACTTTTCTCCCCGTGGGGTGATTCACAGCACGGCTGACGGAAAGGTCGAAGATACCGGTCCGCTCAACGAAAAGCGGATGGAAACCATCGACGATGAAACCGGCCAGAAAGCTGCCGACTTCATCACGAAACAAGCCAAAGCCGGCACGCCGTTCTTCGTGTGGATGAACTTCACGCGCATGCACGTGTTCACCCATGTGCGCCCGGAATTCAAGGGCAAGAGCGGCATGCGCGGAAACGAGTACGCGGACGGCATGTGGGAGCATGATCAGGACGTCGGCAAACTGCTCAAGCTGCTGGACGATCTCAAGATCGCGAAGAACACCATCGTGATCTATACAACGGACAACGGGCCGAACCAGTTCTCCTGGCCGGACGCGGCGACCACGCCGTTCCGTAGCGAGAAAGATTCCAACTGGGAAGGTGCGTTCCGTGTTCCGGCAATGGTTCGATGGCCGGGCGTCATCAAGCCGGGAGAAGTGGCAAACGACATGTTCTCCGGGCTCGACTGGTTTCCGACCTTGCTCGCTGCAGCAGGCGACGGCGGTGTGAAGGACCGGCTCCTGAAGGGATGGTCTCCGAAGTCCGGCGGCGCCAGTTTCAAGAACCACCTCGATGGCTACAACCAGTTGCCCTATATCACTGGAAAGTCGCCTAAAGGCGCGCGCACCGAGTTCTATTACTTCGATGACGACGGGCAGCTTGTGGCAATGCGCTGGGACTCGGAGGGCATGGCGTGGAAGGCTGTGTTCTGCGAGCAGCGGGCGAAGGGCAATCTGAACATCTGGCAGGATCCACTCGTCTGCCTGCGTTTGCCGAAGATTTTCAACCTGCGAATGGACCCGTACGAGCGCGCGGATGTTACGTCGGATCAGTACAACGACTGGGTCGTGAAAAACGCCTATCTGACCGGCATTGCAACTTTGAAGGCGTCCACGTTCCTGCAGACGTTCGTGGCTTATCCGCCTAGCCAGCGGCCGGCAAGCTTCAGCGTCGACGGCGTTCGCAGACAGGTCGACAAGAAGATCGACGAGTCGTTCAAGAAGCGCGGCCTGGAATAAACCTTCAGGCAACGCGTTGAGCAACACAACCCGCCGCGTCCACCGGTTTTTTAAAACCGGTGGACGCGGCTCATTTGCTGAACACTCATGACACAGACGCTTGCCACGCGTGCCAAGGCGCAACATCGCGATAAACCCGAGCGTACGCCACGTCGTCAAAAAACCTCCGTTGAGGCGATCAGGCCAGCCGGCTCTACGCTGAATATCGCGTGGCCGGCGTTGTTGTTGTTTGCATCGGGCGCGGCGTCGCTGGTTTATCAGGTGCTATGGATCAAGCAGTTGACGCTCGTTGTCGGCGCCGAAGTGCAGGCGGTGACAACGGGCGTCAGTGCATTTTTCGCGGGTCTCGCGTTAGGCGGATGGATGTTCGGACGCCTCGCCGATCGTCTGGAAAAACCGTTGCGCCTGTACGCGTGGATCGAGTTATCGGCCATGGTTCTGGCTGTCGGCGCGACGTTCGCGCTGGCACATTCCGCGCGCCCGTTCGCCACGATGCAAGCTCACATCGGCGTGCTTGCGTGGGCGCTTCCGTTCGCGTTGGTCGGCGTTCCTGCGATCTTGATGGGCGGCACGCTGCCCGTACTGATGCGCGCCGTCGCGCCATTGGCCGATAACGTCGGACGTGCAGGCGGACGTTTGTATGCCGCAAACACTGCGGGCGCCATTGCAGGAACGCTTGCGGCGCCGTTCATCCTTATTCCGGCGCTTGGCGTGCAACGCAGCGCCATTGCTGCTGCTGTACTGAACGCCGTGGCATCGTTATTTTCGTTGGCGCTTAGCCGGCGCGTACCCGCTTCGACGCCTGCGAAAATAGCGGAAACCGGCGAAGATCGAAACCGCGCCCAGCTCGCGCTCGTCTTGTACGCCATCGCCGGCGGCATTGCGCTCGGCTACGAAGTGATCTGGTCGCAGGCCATCGTCCAGTTCATCAGCACCCGAAGCTTCGCGTTTTCCATCGTGCTCGCAACCTATCTTTGCGGACTTGTGGCCGGCAGCGCGATCGTGTCGCGTCATGCCGATCGGGCGCGCGATCCGTGGAGCGTGTTCGCGTTGTTGATCGTCGCGGCAGGCCTTGTCGCGATGCTCGAAATCGCGTTCCTCGGCGAATGGCTTTTGCAGGGCCAGGCGCGTGTATCGAGCATCGTATTTGGTGCGACCGGCAGCATGCTCGCGGCAATGTGTGCGCGCTTCGCGCTTGCGGGCTTTTGTATCGTGTTCGTCCCAACGTTGCTGCTCGGCGCCGCGTTTCCGTTCGCGTTGCGTCTTTCCGTCGATAGCCGCAAGGTCGGTCGCGGCGTCGGCATGATCATCGCGATGAACACGGCGGGTGGCATTGCAGGGACCTTGCTTGCGGGTTTCGTGCTCGTGCCTTTGGTCGGCCTGGTTCACGCGCTCGCCGCGCTCGCCATTGCCGCGAGCGTGGTCGGGGTGATCGCTGTGGCATGCGGATCGGGCGCGCGCTCGAAAATCCGCTGGGGCGTGCTCGCGCTCGCCGTCGCCGCGCTGGGCGCCGCGCTCTTCACGCCGTCCGACCGTCTCGCGTCCATGCTCGCCAAAGCGCGTGGCGGCGATCTCACGTTCTATGCAGAAAGCAAGGGCGGAACGGTTGCGGTCGTCACGCAGAAGTCCGCCGATAACCGCTTCAAACGCCTCTACATACAAGGTGTATCGAATTCCGGCGACGCCATGACGTCGCTGCGCTACATGCGCCTACAGGCGATGCTGCCGCTGCTCATTCATCGAGGCGAACCGCGTTCGGCGCTGGTGATCGGATTAGGTACGGGCATCACGGGCGGTGCATTGCTCCCCTACCCGAGACTCGAACAACGTGTCGTGGCCGAACTGTTGCCGGCGGTTGTGAAAGCCGCGCCGCAATTCAAGGGCAACTACGGCATGAGCACGGATCCGCGCATCGATATCCGTCTTCACGATGGCCGCCGCGAACTCCTGCGCAACACGCAGCGCTACGACGTAATTACGCTGGAACCGCCGCCGCCCTCCGCGGCCGGCGTGGTCAATTTGTACTCGTCCGATTTTTATAAGCTCGCGGCATCGCGTTTGCAGGATGGCGGTCTCGTTGCGCAATGGCTGCCGTTGCCGACGCAAAACGAAGAGGACACGCGCGCGCTGATCAAGAGCTTCGTGGATGTATTTCCGTACGCAACGCTTTGGACCACCGAGCTGCACGAGATGATGCTGATCGGTTCTATGCAACCTATCGAGCTCGATGTCCCGCGCATCACGTTACGCTTCGAGCAACCGACAGTTGCAGCCGCATTGCGTGAAGTCGGCATTGCTTCGCCGGCGGCATTGCTTGCCACATGGATCACGGATCGCGCGGGCCTCGAGTACTACGCCGCCGATGTCGCGCCCGTTACCGATGACCGTCCTGCCATCGAATATGCGGCGTGGGTGCGTTCGGCGGATTTTCCCAATACGCTGACGCACTTGCTCGCGCTGCGCGCCGACCCGCCGTTGAAGGGCGCGGATGATGCCATCGCGAATGAAGTGCAAGCGCAGTACCGCACGCTGCACACTTTCTACGATGCAGGGCTTGACGCGTATCGAGGGAATCGCGACGCCTGGCAAGCGAATATTCGCAGCGTCATGCACGACGATGCGGACAATCCGTATTATCGATGGTTCGTGGGAAGCGGTAGTTAAGGGGCGACCCACGCAGGCAGCCCCTCGAGGCAGCGCGTTCACGCGCACTGCTGCTCACGTTCACGTTCATGCTCACGCTCACGCGCCCGCAGCGCATGCTGATGCACGCGCTGCCGTTCTGCCGCCACCAGCTCGCGCTTGCCCTTGAGCGTTGCGCTCTTGAAGCGCGGGTCGCCCATGGTTGCAACATAGGTGTCCCATCTGTGCTTTTGGTATCGGCGGAAAAACTCCGGGCCCGGCAAGCCGTTATCGCACGCGAGCAGGACGCCATAGTCGACGTCCGGCGCGTCGTTGAGAGAACGCAAGGCGGCATCGAGTACTTCATAGCGACGCGTCAAGGGAACCGTGCGTGGAAACAGCACATGAAAGCGCTTGTACGGCAATACCGTACTTTGCAACGCGGCCCTTTCTAGAGCCCGGATGACAAGAGCCAGCGGATTCGAGTCCATACCCATCTCCGGTTGATCGATGTTCATCGTCACGCGTACATGACGCAGCGTGACGCAGGAAAATCCGGCTGGCTTCAAAAAGCAAAAACCAGCCGTGCGATAAAACGGGTTATCGGGGAGCCGTGACCACGACGTACTGGACTTGCGTCCCGTAGTACTGCGGCTGATACCAGTTCGGTCCGCAATGCTGATACGCGAGCCCGTTGACGATCACGCTGGAGCAGCTCGGCGGCAGCGTGGCCACCGTTGCGCCGACGACGACCGCCGTTGTCACGCCCACCGCCACGCCGACGGCGACCGGGTCGACATACCAGCCGTCGTGGTAATGATCATCATCGTGATGGTGGTGGTCATCGTCGTGGTGATCGTCGTCGTGGTGATCGTCGTCGTGATGATGGTCGTCGTGATGATCGTCGTCGTGATGATGGTCGTCGTCATGGTGGCCGTCGTCGTGGTGGCCGTCGTTGCCGCCATTGTTGTGACCGCCACCGTTATTGTGGTCACCTCCGCCGCCGTTGTTGTGGCCGCCGCCACCACTGTTGCCACCGCCGTTGTTATGGCTACCGCCACCACCGCCGCTGTGGCTGTCACCCAGGCCATGTCCCGCGCCGCCCGGATGTCCGCCCTGGGACATGCCGCCTTGTGGCATCCCGCCCCGTGGCGCGCCGCCGCCATGAAACCCGCCGCCGCCATTGAAACCGCCCGGCGGCGCATGAATGCTCGTGCGCGCGCCGCCACGGAAGCCGAAGGCGTGAACGCTCATCGATGTCGCGAGGAAAACGCCGGCAATGCCGGCAACCGCAATTTGTCTGGTGCGAAACATCATTCACTCCCCTCAAACGGCGTGCGTACAGCAGGCTTGAGTTCAATAGCCTTCGCGTTTGCCGCCGGCCGGAAAGTAAAGGTCGATGCCGGGAATTCCGGGTTGATCTTCCAGTGATAAGTCACGACGTGCCGGGGATGCGCACTCTGCGATGTATCGACGATCGCCATGCGGCACGGCAACGGCCGCGAGCCGCTCTGAATCCAGATCTCCCAGTCGGCGCCGCTTTGCTGGTACGCGTAGTGATTGCACCAGCGTGTATCGACCCGTTCCAGCCCGATGAACAACGCCGAGTTCAGCGTGGCGTCATCGACCTTGCCGTCGCCCCAGTAGAACAAGTCGGCGAGCGGGGTATCGATGTTGTAGGTCGACGCCAGTTCGCGCACGAGTTCATCGTTCGATGGAGGCGCGGGGTTGGTCGAGTAATAGCCATTGGAGGTATCGAAGATCGTGAAATGGCGGCCGTCGTAGACAAGGCCTTTCGTTCCTCGGCTTCCCGTGATGTCCGCCCTCATGCGGTTCGGGCGCTGCACCTTGACGTCGGTTTCATGAAGAAATGCGACGGTCTGGCCGCTGTCGAGCACGGCATCGGTTGCGGTCGATGCCGAAACTTCGAAGCGGCTCAGCGAGCGCAGATATTGCGACATCGCGCCCAATGCATCGAGCGCTTTTGGCTGACGCTCGGGCTGCACGGTCGTTGCCGTGCCGCTGGCCGGCTCCGGACTGGATTGCGCGATCGCGTTTGTCACGCTCATGCCGCACGTAATGCACGCAACGGCAAGCGCAACGCGCGCGGGGTGAAACTTGCGGCTTGGCACATCGTCCTCCTTACTGGAAAGTAGCGCTGACGGAGAGCTCGACGGCGTTTCCCTTCGGCCGGTTGAGCACTTCGAATTCATTGACCCATCTGAGCGAAGCCGATACCGGCGTGCCGCTCACTTTTCCCGCATACGTGACAATCGGGCCGATGCCAATCGCATGTCCGTTCCCGCCGGCGGTGAGATCGGCGGCACCGCCGTTGTCGCTGCCAATCTGCTGGATCCATCCGCCGACCACGCCCACGCCCCAACCGCTTGTAAAGCGCTTGAGCGCAAGCAGGTCGAGCACGCTGAGCGGCGCGTTGTGGTAGTGGGTCTTGTCGTTGGGCGTGTAGAAGTTGACGCCGTAATTCGCCGAGAGCTCGATGTTGTGCTCCGGCAAAAGCTTCGTATAAGCCACGGTTGGAATGAACGTCCAGGTGTTCTGTCCGGCGTTGGCGAGCCGGCTGGTGCTATAGGCTCCGGTGGGCGCGTACATCTGGACGCTCAACGCAACATGGTCGGTCTTCGTCAGGTGATAGCCCGCCACGACCGGCGTGAACAGGATGTCGGCGAATTGCGTGGCTTTGTCGTTGGGCAAGCGGCCATTGAACGACGACGCCGACGTCCACTGGAACGGCACGCCGAACTGCGTGGCGAAGTTCCATCCGCCAAGCGTCACTCCCCACGTCTTCACCGCATTGATCATGTTGTACGAGACGTGATAGTTCAGGCCTGCGGTCACGGTTCCGGCAACCGGGATGGTCCTGCTTTTGCCGAGCGAACCCTCGTAATAAATCGACGTAATGGAAAAGATCCAGTCCGAGGTGGGCGGCACAATGCCCGCATAAGGCATGACCTGCAAAGCAGTGAGCGGCCGGCCGATGCCTCCTTCGGTCGCCCTGCCTGCCACGGGAATACATAAGCTTATGGTTGCGCACACGACTGCAGTAATGTCCTTGCGCAGGCTGCTGCGTTCGCGTGCCTGCCTGATCGACGTCTCCATACCGCCTCCTCGATGATGGGTTGTCGTGCTCGCCTGATTGCATCTCCCTGCATCTGTCTGCATCTCCCGGGACTACTGAACCGTGTAGCCACGCCCCTGCATGCATGCCGAATAGGCACGCCAGTAAGTGTTCATTTCCGCTTGCTCATTGGCCTGTGCGTTCTGCGCTTGCGCCGCATGCTGACGGCGGCTGCGTACGCCTCCTGCCACCGCGCCTGCGGTCGCGCCGACTGCGGCGCCGTGGCCGGCATCGTTGTGATTCACGTCGCCTACAAGCGCGCCAGCCGCCGCGCCTCGCGCAGCGCCGCGTGCGCGTTCCCCGGTCGGTCCTTGCGGCGGTGGCGGCGCTCCCGCGACCACGGCTGGATCGATACCGGTGTTCTGCTTTGCCCACGCGTAGCACGCGCCGTCGTCCTGCGACTGCTTGGTGGCGCTTTGCCCGTGCGCCGGATAGACGGCCGGTTTCTGGGCGAGCGCCGTATGACTGGCCACGGCAAGCGCGGCAACTGCTGCTAGATAAGATGCTTTCATGACAACCTCAAAAAATCGACGAGTGCAAATGAAGCTCCAAGCCTTCCCAGACGCAACGAGCATCACAATGTTTCGGATTCCTACTTTCCAAATGTCATGTTCAGCCCGGCAAAGAGGGTGAATTGCGGAACGCCGCGCCCCGAGTGCGCGACCGAATATTGCGGTTCGATAAACGCGTTATAGATCGTCGTACCCGACTTCCACGCCTTGCCGCCGCCCAGGCCCACCGGGATGTAATACGTGCCGTGCTGAAGGTCGAACGTCCAGGTGCCGGTCGAGCGCACGTACCATCCGCCCGGCAAGTTGAAGATGCCGAAGGGCTGGGCGGTCAGCGATTGCACCGTCGGCCGGCTGTCCTGCCCCGCAAAAGAGTGCTGCCACTGCACGAGCGCGCCGAGCAAACGCGCCTTGGTCGCACTGACCGCGACCGCAGCAAGACCGGCCTGCCATTTGCCGCTGCCAAGGCTCGGGTCCGTCGCGGTCGGCATGGTGAGCAACGGTCCAATACCCACCTGGATACCTTCCTGCGAGAGCAGAAAAATGTCGAAAAGATTGATATCGCCCAGGCCGGTGTTGTAGCCGCCCGTGGGATCCGGCCGGGTACTGATGGGCAGTGTCGCGCGGAATATCTGCGGCACGCCGATCAAACCGTTGGGCCCAATGGGAATAGTCGGCCGCAGAAGGAAATCGTTTGTATGCGCACTCCCGCCAAATACGCTCGGCGTGTAGTAATTTTGAATATTTAATGACGCAGCCAAATTCAGCGGGTTATTGCTTTTATTGGCCTCATCTGCCGCGCTCTGTGCAAGTGCTTGTCGCGAAAATATCGCAATGATTAAGCTGGCACAGAATAATCGGACAAATTGCGTCGCAAGAATTCGCATGGATTTTCTCGGTGTTTCGGTTTTTCAAACGCGCAGTTCTGCCGTAGCGTTATTGGAGAACGCTTGCGATGTTGCCGCACGAATAAGCCCCTCCGGCTCTAAAGAGGGATAGAAATGTTTCGATAAATCTTTGCCGCCCGGCAATGGGCGGCACGTTGATTTCAGGCGATGCGCCTGATGCGGGCAGTGGCCATGGTGAATCCTCTCAGAGCCAAGACAGACGTGAATGTGTCCAGCGGTTTCGGGCCTTAAGCGGCGCGTTATGTGCCTTACATTTGTAGCGGATGCTAGCAAACGTTTTCTGGTTTGCCAAACTTATTTTGTAACGATTCAAAGGTCAAATTCAAACGATCAATGCGTTTCATAAACGTTAGCAAACATCTGAGACAACCTTTACCTGTATCGCGCGATAGACAATTTCCGACCATAGATCAAGCAAAAAAAATTCAGCGAGATCACCCCAAATCGGCAAAAAACGGATATTGGTTCAAACAGTGACTTCCATTGGATCGTATTCAATGGTTGAGGAAAAGCTTATTAATTATTTTCTGAATTATTAAATCAAGAGGCGTCCCTCGCGTTGATTTTGTTTTAAATCGAAACGAATGGCTGGACTGTTTCGGTACGAGATCCGGACGCTGCGGCAAACCGGGACGGCAAACGAGCGGCGACGGACTGCCGTGCATTCCTGAAGACAAGGACAAGTGCACAGATGCTTTCTCAGCCCGAAAACCTGCCTAGCGTCATGCGCCGGATGACAGCGGGGCAAATGCTGCTCGACGGCGCCTCGGTTGACCAGGTGGCCGAAGAGCTGCACCTGTCGCTCGCGACGGTCAGGCGCTACAAGGCGCTCGTCGACGCAGGCGGCCTAGACGCATTGCGGCAACTGGGCGTGGGCGGCCGAACCTCGGTGCTCGATCAGCGCGCGCTCGAATGGATATCGGCGGCGTTGCAGGGTTCGGCCCGGACGCACGGTTTCGACAGCGACGCGTGGACCAACGCGCGGCTGCGCTCGATCATCGAAACGCAGTTCGGCGTGCGTTATTCGCGCGTCTATGTCTGGCAAATCGCCACCAATCTCGGCCTCGGTCACCTGTTGTCGAAGTCCCGCCGGTAAGCAACACAACCCTTTCCACTCTGCATAGGAATTGCACATGACCCGTCACCGCGCTTCATCGAAACTCAGCATGCATGTTGTACGAACTGTCATCGTTATATCGGCGCTGGTCGCGGCGCCTGTCATGGCGCAAACGGCGGCATCGAGCGTGGGGCCGGACGGCGTCGGCGCGGCGGCAACCGCGGAGACAAAAGCGCAGGTCGTGGGTATCGATACCGCGTCGAACAGCGTCGCGCTGCAAGGCGAAAGCGGCAAGATCGTGAACGTCGCGGTCAATCCGGATGTCGCCGATGTCGGCAAGCTAAAGCTCGGCGACACGGTCAACATTCGCTACGAAAACGCGTTGCTCGTGCGCGCAACGAAGGTGAAATCAAACGGCATTCGCGAACGAATCGATGAAACCGCCGCCGTTCCCGAAGCCAACGGATCGACCGCAACGGCCCGGCGCGTGCAGGTGATCGCCACGGTCCAGAAGGTCGATCAGAAGCACCGGACCATTACCATTCGCGGTCCGTACAAAACGGACACGCTGCACGTGGGTCCCGATGTATCGCTGAAAGACATCAAGACGGGCGACAGCGTGCGCGCGGAATTTGTCGAAGCGACTGCCGTACTCGTGACACGTGACGGTGCTCCAATCAAATAAACGGCCAGCGGGCGTTAATAGAGGGGCTTCCATGGCGGGTGAAAGCAAGACGGCGTCGCGCGTTGCCGAGGGCAAGGCGTATCGGGAAAACATGGCCCGCTCCGCGCATGCGAAGCTCGGCAAGATCGATCGCGACCCTGTCGAATTGCTTGAACGAAGCAGCGAAGGCCGCGTGAACCGTCTTGTTCCACTTCGATACGGCCGCATGATGGCGTCGCCATTTTCGTTCTTCAGGGGCAGCGCGATCCTGCAGGCAAACGACCTTGCCCAGACCGCCAACACGGGCCTGGTCATGCCCATTTGCGGCGACGCGCATCTGATGAACTTCGGCGGTTTCGCCACGCCCGAGCGCCAGCTCATCTTCGATCTGAACGATTTCGATGAAGTCGCCCTCGGCCCATGGGAATGGGACCTGAAGCGCCTCGCCGCGAGCTTCATGGTCGCGGCACGCCACATGCGCCTGAGCCGCCTGACCGCCGAGAAACTGGTGGAAACGGTGGTCTCGCAATATCAGACCCGAATGCGTGAATACGCGGATTTCAGCGCGCTCGAGCTCTGGTACGAGCGCATCACGTTCGACCGGATGCTGGAGACGGCCGTCAGCCCGGAACGCAGGCGCCTCTTGCGCAAGGGCATGGAAAAAGCTGCTAGCCGCACGCACGACAGCATGCTCGAGAAAGTCGCGCAATCCGACGGCGACAACTGGACGCTGCGCGACATGCCGCCGGGCATGTTCCATATCCACGGCACGAACACCTTGTTCGATGCAGACGACGACTGGGTCGCACTCGGCAGCTGGCAAGCGGTGATCAAGGGCATGTTTCCGCAATACCTGAAGACGCTCACACACGATCGCCGCGCCTTGCTGCGTCACTTCACCGCGCAGGACCTGGCGTTCAAGGTAGTAGGCGTGGGCAGTGTCGGAACCCGTTGCCTCGTGCTGCTGATGATGGACGAACTCGGCAAGCCGATGTTCCTGCAGATCAAGGAAGCACGCCGCTCGGTCATCGAACAGCATTTTGAAGCCGAGACGCTGGAACACGCCGGCGAACGAGTGGTGCGCGGCCAACGCGTGACGCAGGCCGCCAGCGATATCTTCCTCGGCTGGGGTACGGGACCCTCCGGACGTCACTTCTATTTTCGTCAGCTGCGTGACATGAAGCTGTCGGCGAACATCGAATTGTTCGATGTCGATGTACTCGAAGGCTACGCGCGTCTATGCGGCTGGATTCTCGCGCGCGCTCACGCGAAAGCGAGCGGCAAGGCAATCGAGATCAGTGCCTATCTCGGACAAGGCAGCCAGATGGCCGAAGCGCTGGTTGCGTATTCGAAGGACTACGCGGACCAGGTCGAACGCGACTTCGATCTGTTCACCCAGGCTTGCAGAAGCGGCCGCCTGCTCGCCCGCACCGACGAAGATATGGCCGCGGACTTTCACGTTTGAAAGACACATCGATAGGGTCGATTTTTAAAATCCCTGACCTACACTAATTGCGTGGCCGGTATTGCGCATTCACGCGTCGCGTCACTCAGCAGACAAATAGTCAGGATCACTAAAACCATTTACAGCAGTCTCGACGATTCATATCGCAACCCGTTAGACCTAATGGATGGCACATCATGCGATTACAACAGCGTCTCATTGCGGAATTGTTTGGCACGTTTTGGCTAGTAATTGGCGGATGCGGAAGTGCAGTCCTCGCCGCCAAGTTTCCAGGTGCGGGAATTGGTTTCGTGGGGGTATCGCTGGCATTCGGATTAACCGTCCTGACCATGGCTTATGCGCTCGGCCATATATCGGGCGCGCATTTAAATCCGGCGGTCAGCGTCGGCCTGGCCGTCGCCGGCCGCTTTCCGGCGAAAGAACTCGCGCCATACATTGTCGTGCAGGTGGCCGGCGCAACGCTCGGCGCGTTCGTGCTGTACCTGATTGCATCGGGCGTACCCGGGTTCGATGCCGCCGCCAGCGGCTTCGCCAGCAACGGCTACGGGGCGCGCTCGCCCGGCGGCTATTCGATGACCGCGGCCCTCGTGTGCGAAGTCGTGATGACGTTCTTCTTCGTGCTGGTCATTCTCGGAACAACCGATGGACGCGCCATCTCCGGGTTCGCGCCGCTTGCCATCGGCCTGTGCCTGACGCTGATCCACCTGATATCGATACCGGTGACGAACACGTCGGTCAACCCGGCACGCTCGACCGGGCCCGCGCTGTTCGCGGGCGGTGCGGCGCTAGGCCAGCTCTGGCTCTTCTGGGTCGCGCCGATCATCGGGGCGTTTATAGCGGGGGCGCTGTATCCGCGGCTCTTCCCGGAAAAGGTCACGGCGATTGCGCCTGCGCCGCTCGCCATCGACGCCGCGCCTTGATGCGGTAGCGCTGCGCCATAAAAAATGGCCCGCCGAAGCGGGCCATTCATTCATGCGATCAAGCTAGCTGTATCGATTTGAACCGTCGAATTACAGCGGCTGGATGTTCGATGCTTGCAGACCCTTCGGGCCTTGCTTCGCTTCGTAGCTCACTTTCTGGTTTTCCTGGAGGGTCTTGAAGCCTTCCGTGCGGATTTCCGAGAAGTGTGCGAACAGGTCGTCACCGCCGCCGTCCGGCGTGATGAAGCCAAAACCCTTCGCATCGTTAAACCACTTCACAATACCTGTTGCCATTTGCTGATTTTCCTAGAAGAGACGTAATTCCGTTTGGTAGCGCCACCCGCCGTCAAACGGCAAAGCGTTGCTGCCTCCTTTTACCACGCGAAAATGTCACTCTGCAATTGGATTCTCCCCGATGTTCCCGGAAATTATGTCCAAAAAGCGCGTGTACATAGTGCGGAGACGCTTGCCGTTCATCCGAGCGGACATGCGAATAATAATTAAAACATTTGGTAAGGCAAAGAAATAAGTCTATTTTTATCAATCATTGGCCGTTCTAAGAGACCGAGACAATGAAGAAAGCAGTCGATTTGGGCATTTGCAGCGCTGTTGTTTTTTTGGGAGCACTTGGCGGGACGGCGAATGCCGCATGCACTTCAACTGCACCGCCAACCGGTACGAGCGTGGTCTGCAGCGGAACCGGCGTCGCTCCAGTGGCTGCGCTGACCGGGTCGACGGGCGTCAACGTCACTATCGATTCAACCGTGGCCGCAGCGCTCACGCGCACGGGATCGCCGGTATCGTTCAGCGTCGCGCGATCGAGCACGATCACCAGCAGCGGCGCACTTACCCTGACCGGCGGCGGCGGTTCCGGGACCAATCGTGGGGCGGTTTTGCTGGGAACGGGCGATAACAACCGGCTTACGAATGCGTCCGCAGGGAGGATCGTCACAACCGGCGCTTACAACGACGGCATGGCCGCCAACGGCAGCAGCAATTCGCTTGTGAACAACGGTTCCATCTCGACCGCCGGACCGAACGCATACGGCATGTCGGCCGCCTGGGGGCAGACAAATGTTGGTCAGGCGACCAACGCCCTGACGAACACGGGCACGGTATCGACGAGCGGCAGCAATGCGCGCGCGGCATCGATCGTGGGTGGCAGCGGGACGATCAACAACAGCGGAACGCTTTCGACTTCAGGCGCCAACAGTCCCACAGCGTATCTTCAGGGCAACAACGATTCGCTCGTCAACACCGGCACGATCACCGCGACGGGCACCGACTCTGACGCCGTGTTTTCCAATACCGCAGGCTCGAGTTTCTCGGCGACGATCGAAAACCGGGCGGGCGGTAAAATTTTCAGCCAGAGTGCGGCCGCGGTCAGAACGCTGAACGGCGCGTCCACGGTCACCAATGCCGGTCTGCTTCAATCCGGCGGTCCATTGGCAGTTGCAATGGGCAACGGCGTCAACACGCTGATCCTGCAGACGGGCTCGCAGATCATCGGCGGGGCGGATGGCGGGGGCGGCCCGGGCGCGAGCACCGTCATCCTTCAGGGAAGCGGTGAGGCATCGAATGCGTTCACGCGCTTTCAAACCTTGCGAATGGCCGGCGACGCCTGGACTTTCAGCGGCACGGGCGACTTCAACCTCGCCGAAGTGCAGACCGGCACGCTCAATCTGACTGGTTCGTTCGCGCCGGCGACCGTCGCTTTGGTCGATGCCCCCGGCACGTTGCAAGCCACCGCGCAAAACTTGCCGGTCAGTGTCACCGACAACGGCCTCGTGCGCTTCGCGCAGGACAGCGACGGCACGTACAGCGGCACGATCTCGGGCACGGGGGCGGTCGACAAGACCGGTGCGAGCACATTGACGCTGGCCCCGGTAGCGGCCGGCGGCAACACATATTCCGGCGGTACGGCGGTTCTGGGCGGCACGCTCGCCATCGGCGCCGATAACGCACTGGGCGCCGCGACCGGCGGCCTGACGCTCGACGGCGGCACGCTGCGGCTGAACAACACGCTGGATCTGGCGGCGACGCGTCCAATCGTGCTTGGCGCGGCGGGCGGGGTCATCGATACCCAAAATTTCGATACCACCATCGAGCAGAACATCTCGGGCGCGGGGTCGCTGACAAAGCTCGGCGCCGGGCAGCTTCTGCTGCAGGCGCCGACCACGTTCACGGGCGGCACCACGCTCAGCGCCGGGACGCTCGCCGTGGGCGATAGCGCGCACCCGGGCGCGGCGCTTGGCGGAGGCGGAGCGGTTTCCATCGCGGCGGGGACGAATCTGGGCGGCTACGGGAGCGTCGTCGGCGATGTCACGAACAACGGCACGATCTTCGCGGCCAATGCGCTGCCGGCGTTTGCATCGGCGGGAACGGGGGCTTTGAAGGTGCGCGGACAGCTCACGAACAACGGCCTTGCGCAGATTGCCGGGCCGGGCGTCGGCAATCAGCTCGTGGTGACAGGGAATTATGTCGGGCAGAACGCCCGGATCGCGCTCAATACCGTGGTCGGGCCGGACAACTCGGCATCGGACAAGCTGATCGTCAGCGGCGGCAGCGCGAGCGGCTCCAGCACGTTGCTGATCAACAACATTGGCGGCACGGGCGCCGCGACCACCGCCGACGGCATACAGGTGGTTCAGGCCGCAAATGGCGCGACATCGGCTGCTGGCGCGTTCTCCTTGCCGGCGTCCATCAAGGCGGGCGCTTATACCTACTACCTCGCGAAAGGCGGCGTTACGGCCGGGACGAGCGAAAGCTGGTATCTGCGAAATACGGTGGCCGCCGCTGCGCCGCCGGTTACACCACCGACAACGCCGGGGACACCGGGAACGCCGACCACGCCGACGACACCGACCACGCCGACCTCGCCAGGAACGCCGTCTGAGCCAACCGCACCGGGAACGCCCGGCACCACGCCGCCTTCAGAACCCGCACCAAGCCCCGGCCCGATAGCCGCGCCCGGCACGCCGCCGCTTCCCGCAGCGCCGGCCGCCGGCTCCGCGCCTATCCCGTTGTACCGGCCCGAAGTGGCGCTTTATGCGGCCATCCCGATGGTCGCGCGCGAACTCGGCTTCCAGCAGATCGATAACTTCCACGACCGCCAGGGCGATCAGTCCCTGCTCACCGAAACCGGCGCGTTACCCGCCGCGTGGGGCCGCGTCTGGGGCGCGCATTCCGTGCAGAGTCAGGACGGTGCGGCCAATCCGGAATTCGATGGCTCCGTTTTCGGCGCGCAAGTCGGCCACGACATCTACGCCGACTCAACCCCAAGCGGCCACAAGAACCACTACGGCCTGTTCCTCGGCTTCGCGCGCGCGACCGGCGACGTCGATGGTTTCGCGCTCGGCTTCCCGAACGTCAACGTCGGCCATTTATCGATGAACGCCTACAGCCTCGGCGGCTACTGGACGCACGTCGGCCCGACAGGCTGGTACACGGACGCCGTGCTGATGGGTTCATCGATAACCGTGGACCCGTTGTCGAATCAGGGAACCGGCGCGGGCACACACGGCACGGCGGTGACCGGCTCCGTGGAAGGCGGCTTTCCGATAGCGCTCGGCAACGCGTTTGTGGTCGAACCGCAGGCGCAGATCGTGTGGCAGAACCTGTCGCTCAACGACTTCAATGACGGCGTCTCGTCCGTGTCGTTCAACAACGGCAACACGTACATCGGGCGCCTCGGCGTGCGGCTCCAGCAGACCTTCAGCGGCGCCGGCGTGACATGGCAACCCTACGCGCGCGTGAGCGTGCTGCGCGCGTTCGGCGAGGGCGACAGCACGACATTCGCGGGAACCACGGTAATACCGGGCGGTGTCGGGCAGACATCGGGGCAAGTGAACGTGGGACTTGTCGCCCAGGTGACGCGATCGGGCAGCGCGTTCGTGACGGCGAGCTACCTCACCAATCTAGGCGGCTCGCATCAACGGACGATAGGCGGCAACGCCGGCGTCCGGTGGAAATGGTAAAACCCGCGCGCCCTATTCGCCCTATTCGCCCTACTCGCCGAGTTTCGGCGCGCTGCAATCGGGCGTGCCGTTGCTTTTGAGCAGCGGCGTGATGCCCTGTCCTTCCGCGATGAGATATCGGCAACCGGTCTCGTGATCGGTTTCCAGATGTAGATTGATGTCCTCGGTGGTCTCGCGCGTGAACCTCGAAAAGCTCGCGCGAGGAGCGGGCTTTGAAGCGGGCTTTAAGGCAGGTTTTGGATCGGCGTTCGGAACGTTCTGTGCCTGCGCCGCGAACGACGCGCCTACCGCCAGCAATACCAACAAGCTTTTCATGTGCGTTCCTCGTGACGTTATGCGCAAAAGATACGCATCCCGTTCGATGGAATACCCCGGACGAGGTTCAACTACCGGTAGTGCTCACGCAAATAGTTATCGAGGATAGTGAGGACGTCGGGCAGATTGCGTCGTCCCAGACCAATACGAACATGTGTATCGCCATGATCCAGCAACGTGCCGGGAAGCAGCAGCACGCCGGTACGTTCGAGCACTTCTGCGCAGAAGCGCTCCGCCCCGCCCTGCTTCAATTGCGGAAAAGCAACCGTCCCCGCCAATGGCCGATGCCATTCCAGTATCTCGCGATGACGCGCAAAGAACGGATCGAGCAAAGCCAGATTGCTTCGCACGATTGCCGTATTCCGCTCAATCAACGCGTCGGTGTTGCGCACCGCGATGGCCGCCAGAAACTCGCTCGGCGCGCTATTGCAGATGGTCAGGTAATCCTTGAACGTGTTCATGGCGGCAAGCACGTCGCGATCGCGGGACGCGACCCAGCCAACGCGCAAGCCCGCGAGACCATGCGACTTCGATAAAGCCCCGAGCGAGATCGCCTTCTCGTAGACATCGCACGCGGCAGGCAACCTGTGCGCGGGATCGTGTTCGAGTCCCCGATAGACCTCATCGCTGAAAAGCCATAGCCCGTGTTTGCGCGCGAAGTCGACGATTGCATCGAAGCGTTCCCGATCCGGCAAATAACCCGTCGGATTGTGCGGGGCGCAGATGAGCAAGGCCTTCGTCTCGGGACGCAGCAACTTTTCCAGTTCGTCCGGATCGAGCGACCAGCCATCGGATTCACGCGCCATCCACGGCGAAACGTTTACGCCCAGCGCCTGCGCCACCGAGTAATGCGACTGATAGCCGGGCATGTGCACGATCATATGATCGCCGGCCTTGAGCATGGTGTTCATGAACGAGAAGATCGCTTCCTGAGCGCCCGTGTGCACGATCAGTTCGTCCGTTCCTATCGATTCGTACAAGGTCGAAAGTTCGCGGCGAAGTTCGGGCGCGCCCGGGTATTCGGTGTAACCCAGCCACGTGTTGTTGAAGGCATCGGCGGAACCGGGTTCGAGCGCGAGGAGATCGGCTATCGACATGGACTCCGGGTCGGAGCTGCACATCAGGTAGCGTGCGGTGAATTCGTGAACGGCGAAGTACCGTTCGAGCGCAAATGGCGTGGGTTGCATGGCGGTCCAGGGGGAATAAGCGTGACGGGCGTTATCGATAAGCGTAGTCTGCCGCTCGTAAGCCCATAAAAGAAGCTAACTCTCCTAATGCCACTTAAGAAACGCTAATGCTCGATTACGCCCTCCTCGATGCACTCGGCGCCGTCGTGCGCCATGGTTCGTTTGATCGCGCCGCGCGCGAACTCAACGTGACGCCATCGGCGGTATCGCAACGCGTGAAGCTCTTGGAAGAGCGCGTGGGAAGCGTGCTGGTGAAGCGCGGCCAGCCGTGCATCGCTACACCGCCAGGCGCGTTGCTGTGCCGTCATATTGAACGCGTGCGGCGGCTCGAAACCGAACTCGGCAGCCAGATGCCGACGCTGCCCGGCATGCTTGCCGAAGCGTGGCCGACGTTCCGCGTAGCCGTCAACGACGACAGCGTGGGGACATGGTTTGTCGACGCGGTATCGGACTTTTGCGTCGAGCGGGAAATGCTGCTGGACCTCGTGATCGACGACCAGGATCACACCGCCCAGCAACTACGCGATGGCAGCGTGCAAGGCGCCGTAACCACGCAATCCGAAGCGGTGCAGGGTTGCCGGTCGACCAAGCTCGGGCGCATGCGATATCTGGCGGTGTGTTCGCCGGCGTTTTTTCATCGATACTTCGCGGCAGGTCTCACGCGCGACGCGCTGCGCCATGCGCCGCGCGTCGAGTTCAACTCGAAGGACCAGATGCAGCGGCGCTTCATCCGCCGCATCACGCGCGCGGATCTCGATCCGCCGCGGCATCTGATCCCGCACGTGGCGGGTTTCGTGCGCGGCTGCGCGTCCGGAATGGGCTGGGGCATGTGTCCCGAGCGCATGATCCGGCCGCTGATCGAATCGGGCGAACTCGTGCGCGTCGTGCCGGGCGCGCGCATGGACGTCGATCTTTATTGGCAAAGCTGGCGACTGTCCATCGGCTGGCTCGATGATTTCAGGACCATGCTGCAAAAGCGCGCGAAGGCATTTCTCGACTAGTTTGCGGCAATACTTCTAACCGCTTGCCCCGCTGTTATTGCTCATCTGCCGATGCACCCGCGATGCAGCGCACGTCTGCAGCGCCTCGATTGCGACGCTTGCCAGCTTGAGCGTTTCTTCGCATGCGGGAACGTCGCTCAGCACCCGGCATCCGCCCCCGCGATTGACTTTGGTCACTGCTTCGCGAGCCGTATTCAGTGCAGCTTCAGGCGAACCGTTGTCCTTTATAAAAGCAGACATATTGAACACGCTGCCCGCGCGCGATTCCACGAGCTGCGGGCAAGCGTCATCCGCGAGAACATCGGCTGAGAAGAACGTGGCGGAAAGTATTGCCGCCGGAATCAAACGGCCGTGCTTGGTATGGAACGGGGCTTTCATCGGCGGCACCTCGTGATGGCGTCATGCGGCTACGGCCGGATCACGCTCGCGGATGGAATCGAAGGAAACAAAAGCCCACTCCTGGAAACAAGCATTGCGCCCAAGCGGGAAACTTGCTTGCGGCGCGAAAGCCGATGAGCTTCAAACCGTAAGTTACTCGTTCAAAAATGTTGCCAATAAAAAAGTGGGCAAGGGTATGCCGAACGATTTCGTTTTGGGCACATCACTTGCTGTGTCCCTCGATTCGACAAAATGCACGAGGGCAAAACATGGCATCGACGATTTCCGCACCGGCAAAATTCCGATCAGTACTCGCAGAGCGAGAAATCGACCATCTGGAAAAAATGCTGCGTTTGTCGCGCGCGCAAGGGCCCGTTCCGCATTTGAACGGTGCGTATTGGACGGCCCGACTTACCTTCGTGCAGGAACATTTCGATCTAGTCGCCGAGCAGGCAAAGCGCGTCAAGGTGCTGCTTTGCGTGTCGGCGACCAACGACGCGGCTCACTCGAAGATCGGCGGCGGAATGCCTTCGTGGATAGCTTGATCCATCATTTGCCGCCTGCCTGAGCGGCCTGCGAAACAAGACGTCGCGCAGATACGCTCGACGCATCCACGCCTGAAGCCTGCCCGGCATTCAATACTACACATTGCCAGTCGCCCGCTGCACGGCATTGCCGCGCGCGACTCAAAAGGCCATCGCGCAAATGCTCCTGCGTTTCCAGCTGCGCACGCATTTGTTGCAACGGACCATTTGCATCGCCCGTATCCGGCATGGCAGCCAGACGCCGATGCGCCACAAACAGGTTCCGGCTTTGCATCGCACGATAAAACTCGGCGGCGCCGGGAATCGTCGATGCGGCTACGGGCGGTTGAACCGGAGCGGCGCTTGGGGCAGGCGCTGGCGTTGGCGTTGGCGTTGGCGTTGGCGTTGGGACCGAGCTTGGGCTTGCCGCCTGATTCCGAACGACCGCTCCGCTCGCAAACGTATGAGAAGAAACGGGTTGCGGTTTCAAATCCATGTCGGAAGAATGCGAGCCGCTCAAAGCCCACACTATCAACACGCCGCCGGCAATCAACCCTATCCATAAGAAACGCTCCGCGCGTCTCCTGCGCGCCTGATAAAACTTGAGCGCACCTTCGGCAAGCCCCGGATATGCGCCTTTCGAACGCTGGGGTCGCCTGATGCCATTTGTCTGAAATGCAGCGGCAGCAAAACTCGCAATACGACGCAGGAAATTCGGCGTGTGACCGCACCGCCCGCATCTGTAAGTACCTGCAGGAAAGTCATTTCCGCACTCGTCGCATGTCGTCCACGCTGCGTGACCGATAGACTCCAGCATGCGCATAAAAGTCTCCATGGTTAAGTGGGTACCGGTGAAATCACAGGGCTTGGGCCGGGTCGCCGTTCTCGTGCATTTCCTCGCTCGAGGCGCGTGTGGGCATGCCCAAATCCTGCATCAGCCGATGTAAGTGAACCCTGGAAATTCCAAGGCCTCGGGCCGCATCTACGATACGGCCCTTATGTATGAAGAGCGCCATTTCTATCGCACGCCGATCCGCGGCCGCGCGGGCCTCACGGAGCGAATCTGGTGCATTCGCGGCGTGCTCGGATAGTTCGAGATCCTCAGCAGTGATGTATTTTCCCTCGGATAAAATTATTGCGCGACGCACGCGATTAATAAGTTCGCGCACGTTGCCGGGCCAGCCGTAGTTATGCAACGCGGCAATGGCATCCGGCGCAAAACCATGAATGCGGCGTGCGCGCTCGTCCTTGAAACGTTCGAGCGCGTAGAACGCCAGCTCGGTAATATCTTTCCCGCGAACCCGAAGCGGCGGCTCCCTGATTTCCAGTACGCAAAGGCGGAAAAACAGGTCGGCCCGGAAGCGTCCTTCGTCTACAGCGGCCTGCATATCGACATGCGTCGCCGTTATCACGCGCACATCCACGTCTATGCTTTCAATACCGCCCAGTCGTTCAATTTTCCGTTCCTGGATAAAGCGCAATAAAGCGGCCTGACTCTCCGATGGCAGGTCGCCAATTTCATCGAGGAACAATGTTCCGCCACTGGCCTCCTCCACGCGCCCGGTCTTGCGTTGCGTGGCGCCGGTAAACGCGCCGCGCTCGTAACCAAACAATTCCGAATGCAAAAGCTCATGCGGAACCGCGCCGCAGTTCACCGCAATAAACGGCATGTCGCGCCGCGCCGACCGCGCGTGAATCATTTGCGCGGTCAATTCTTTTCCGGTCCCCGATTCGCCTGATATGAAAACGGTGGCATCCGTCGAAGCCACTTTCCCAATCGCGCGATGAAGCGTCCGCATTACTTCCGACGACCCGATCATGCTGCTCGCCAGGACGTCGTCTACGGGCATTGCGTCTTCGTCGAAACGCAACGCCTCCATGCCGACCGCCTGCGACAACACGTTCAGGATGCGCTCATGCGGCGTGGGCACCGTGACGAAGTCGAAGCAATGCGTGGCGATGGCATCGCGCACTTCCTGCAGGTCCCGCGATTCACGCGATACCAGCGCAACCCACGCCAACAGCGCTGAGCGCGAAAGCTGTTCGACCCGTTCAATATGCACTTTGTTGACACCGGCCGTGAGATCGAGCAGGGCAGGCATGGGTGTGTCGGGTAAGTCGGTTGAAGCGTTTGCGCTGATTGCGTGCACCACTTTCCAGCCGGCATCGCTGAGATTTTTTAGAAGTTTTTCGTCAGGCTTGTCGCCTATATAAACAAGCGTCCGATGCACGCGGTCCATGGTTGTAAGAGATTCTCTGGTAAGCCTTTCTTTACGCCTGAATGGAACAGCTTGGCCAGTCGCGACGGACGCAACTTTCCGGGTGACCCATCCTATCGATGCAAACTCGCGTCAGGTGAAACGAAAAGTTAGTTTGCGTATCCATGAATGAAAAAGATCGCCAGTTGTAACCGACTGTCTTCGCGCGGACCGGGCACGTGGTTTGCACCAGTCGAGACACCGCGTCCACCTTACGTTTACCGCACGCGGAACCACCCAACGGAGAACGCTATGGAACCTGTTTCGCACGGAATCATCTTCTGGCTCATCATCGGCGCGATTGCCGGCGCGCTCGCCGGCCGGATTGTCGATGGCGGCGGCTTTGGGATTGTGGTGGACATCATCGTGGGGATCGTCGGCGCATTTATAGGCGGATGGCTGGGCGGAGCGCTCGGGATTCATCTCGGAAGCGGCATTATCGGGTCGCTGATCACGGCGGTGATTGGCGCGGTAATACTGTTGATCATCGTGCGGCTCTTCAGCCGTGGACGCGCCGGGCCAACTGTTTAAAGCCTTGTGCGACCTGAAAACCCCGTGCCTCGCACGGGGTTTTTGTTTGCGCAATGCAATTTGATCGTAAGTCGCACATCTACTTACAAATCTGAAGCGCGGACGGTGCACGGGCATCGCGGCGAGCGCGTTGTAGCAAGACGCACCCATCCGCGAGGTTTGTCATGAGCGTCAGCTCGAATCTCCAAGAGCAGCAACGTCGCCGTATCCATTCTTTGATCGCCGCCACAGGCATTGCAGTGATCGTGGTGAGCGGTATCGGCGTCATGACGTTGACGGGCGCCGTGCCGGCATCGAAAGCGGTGCCCGTTGTTACGAATGTCCCGCCTTTCATCGATACACACATCGCCGATCCGCTCAGCGGGCTAAAGCCCAATGCGCAACCCGAGCGCGGCCTCGTGGTCGGCGAACGCACGCGTGCATCTGACGCGCGGTAACTGCGCGTTACCAAACTCGCAAACCGGTTTCACTTGCGAGCGAAGACTGCACATAGACTTCGTTCACCGGATGACATTCATATCGATGTCACCGGACGCCTTCAAGGATCAGGAATGAACAAACGGATTTCGATTGCAGCTTTATCGTTGCTGGCTCTCTTCGCAGCAGCCGGCACGGCCAACGCGGCGGGATGTCTCAAAGGCGCTGTCGTCGGCGGCGTTGCCGGCCATGTCGCGGGACACCATGCGATTGTCGGCGCTGTAGGCGGCTGCATTGTCGGGCATCACATGGCGAAGGAAAAAGCGAAAGAACGCGCGATAGAAGCAAACCAGCACGCCGCCGCGACGCCGTCCTGAGCGGGTATATCGAACAGGAGGAGCACGCATGCTGCGACCCCGGAGTCTTCGAGTGACAACGCAAGCGGCCGGCACGCAGATGTGCGCCGATTACTGCGAGGAAACCGGCCGGCTTCGGATCCTCCAGGACGAAGTCGCACTGCGTGAATGGTTTCCGCCCAACTCATGGATGGCGATCGCGTCCGTTGCGGGCGCGCGCAACTGGGGAACGCGGCCGGACTTGAGCGAGCTTCGCGCGTTGCTCGTGAGCCAGATGACGCTGATGAACATCGGCTGATACCGATGCAAGTTATTCGCCGCCACCTCTGGATAACTTCGGCATAACAACACGGATTGGTGTGTGCTGATTCTTGATAACCACGGACGCGTGCGTGGTGAAGCGGAAGTTATCCTTCGGTTGCGCGCGTTGTCCCGCAAGCGTGCTTGCGGTTATCTGTTCTGTAGAGCGTTGATCCGATGAAGCTTTCAGTGCTTGTCCACAGAAACGAGCGATGCTTGTTAACTATTACTATGTATACATATCACTCACGATAAAAACATTAAGGCGCGAGGAGTGGGTGTTGTTGGCGGCGCTTATAAAGTGAGCACGGGTCTGCGTTACAGCAAATGTTGGATGGTCAAGCGGTTGGACCATCGCGAGTTCAGGTATTCGACGGCAAGCCTTCTATGGCATCTGTCGGGCGTGTGTTCGCTGCAGAGTAGGCAGGCGCCATCGAACAGGATGACGTCGAGGTTGCTCTCCACCCGGCGCTTCGCCAGTACCTCGATGTATGCCGACGCGTAGTCGTCCCACGACAGGTCGCCGGATTGATATCGCTTGAGATGATCGCGCTCAGGCGTGAGCTCGCGAAGGTCGACGTAGTTGATATCGAGTAGCTTGGACAGGAAGAACTCAAGGTCTGGTTTTTTTGAGAAGCCCGCGAGTTGCGAAGTGTTGTTCAGCCGGACATCGAGGACGGTTTTGATTTCTGCTGCCTTCAACAGCGTGAAGAAGCGTTCAGCCGATTTTTGCGTGAAGCCGATGGTTTTGACTCGCATGGCTCGGGACCTCGTGATGATTCCGCGTTGGGTATGGCGTCATCGTGGCCGTTCGCAGCCCGCTCTTCACATTCGTAGCGTCCTTGGGGTCCATTGACAGGCAAAGACCGTTTGGGGCGCCTAACGCCCGCTTGCGATGTTTGCGGCTGACGAAACAAAAGCGCCGCGTAGATGACAAGCATCAACGCGGCGCTTTACGATCCAGTGCGGACTCCGTGGCTTTAATGGCTGACCAAAAAAGCCCACCCCCTCACTCCACCGTCACACTCTTAGCCAGATTCCTGGGCTTATCCACATCCGTGCCTCTTGCACAAGCCGTGTGATAAGCCAGCAATTGCAGCGGCACTGTATGCAAAATCGGCGACAGCAAACCATAGTGCTCCGGCATCCGGATCACATGAATGCCGGCTTCGCTGACAATGCGCGTATCCGCATCGGCGAAAACGTATAGCTCGCCGCCGCGCGCCTTCACCTCCTGCATATTCGACTTGAGCTTCTCCAGCAACGCGTCATTGGGAGCGATCGTCACCACCGGCATCGCCTCCGTGACCAACGCCAGCGGCCCATGCTTCAACTCGCCCGCCGGATACGCCTCAGCGTGGATATACGAGATTTCCTTCAGCTTCAACGCGCCTTCAAGCGCAATCGGATAATGCAACCCGCGCCCGAGGAACAACGCGTTTTCCTTGCGCGAAAATTCCTCCGCCCAAGCGATGATCTGCGGCTCCAGCGCGAGCACGCTATTGAGCGCCGCCGGCAAATGCCGCAGTTGCGCGAGGTACGCAGTTTCCTGCTTCGCGCTCACATGCCCGCGCATCGCGCCGAGCGTCACCGCCAGCACGAACATGCCGACCAGTTGCGTCGTAAATGCCTTCGTGGATGCCACGCCAATCTCGGTGCCCGCGTGCGTGAGGAACGTCAGCTCGGTCAGGCGCACCATCGCGCTCGAACCCACGTTGCACACCGCCAGCGTGTGTTTGTGCCCAAGCGATTGCGCGTGCTTCAACGCCGCGAGCGTATCGGCGGTTTCGCCCGATTGCGATATCACCACGACCAGCGCCTTCGGATTCGGCACCGACTCGCGATACCGATACTCACTCGCCACTTCCACCTGCGTGGGAATCTTGGCGATGGACTCAAGCCAGTACTTGGCCGTCATGCCGGCATACGAACTCGTGCCGCACGCGAGGATCAGGACGCTGTCGATATCCGCGAACGCCTCCGCCGCGTTCGCGCCGAACAATTCGGGCGTGAAACGCTCGGCTTGTGGAATGGTGTCGGTGATGGCACGCGGCTGCTCGAAGATTTCCTTCTGCATGAAATGCCGGTACGGCCCAAGTTCAACCGCGCCGCCGTACGCCGCGACCACGCGCACTTCGCGTTCTGCCGGCAGGCCGTCGCGATCGACGATCTTCACGCCATCGAGCGTAATCTCGACCACATCGCCTTCATCCAGATACGCAAAGCGATCCGTGCTGCCCGCGAGCGCGAGCGCATCCGACGCCAAAAAGTTCTCGCCATCGCCCACACCGACCACCAGCGGCGAACCCGCGCGCGCGCCAACCACTGTGTTCGGCTGATCCTTGTGAATCACGGCAATCGCGTATGCGCCGTGCAACAGCTTCACGGCCTCGCGCACGGTCTGGAACAGGTCACCGCGATACATGCTGTGGATCAGATGCGCGATGACCTCGGTATCGGTCTGCGATACAAACTCGTAGCCCTTTTCCCGCAACGTGGCCCGCAGGCTTTCGTAGTTCTCGATGATGCCGTTATGCACCAGCGCCAATTCGTTGCGCGAGAAGATGGGATGCGCGTTGTCGGTGACGGGCGCGCCGTGCGTGGCCCATCGTGTGTGCGAAATGCCGGTCACGCCATCCAGATGACTTGCGCGGACCTGCTCGGCGAGATCGGCGACGCGCGCGACGCTGCGCGCGCGCTTGGTTTCGCCATCGGCGATGACGGCAACGCCGCACGAATCGTAGCCGCGGTATTCGAGCCGCCGCAAACCTTCGACGAGCACCGGGACGATGTTACGTTGCGCAACCGCGCCGACAATTCCGCACATGATCTTTCCTTCAAGTTGTTTTTGAATCGCACCGCGTTCGCCGCAAGGGCGCTCGCCGGAGCGCGAGCATCGTGATGCTTCAGGCTTTCTTCTTTACCGGCCGCACGTAACCGCTTTTGCTGATTTGCGTCTTCTCGTTCATCACGAGCTGGTTTTCCTCGACGATATCCTTCCAGATCGTCGTCCCCGCCGCGATCGACGTACCGCGCGCCACGCGCACCGGCGCAACGAGCTGCGTATCCGATCCGACGAACACATCGTCCTCGATCACCGTGCGGAATTTGTTCGCGCCATCGTAATTACAGGTGATCGTGCCCGCGCCGATATTCACGCGCGCGCCAATGTCCGAATCGCCGATATAACTCAAATGATTCGCTTTCGAGCCACGCCCGAACACCGCGTTTTTCACTTCCACGAAGTTGCCGACATGCGCTTCGTCGCCGAGCACCGCGCCCGGCCGCAAACGCGCGTACGGTCCAAGCACGACGTTCGCGCCAGTCGTGCCGCCTTCGATATGCGTGAACGCATCAACGCGCGTACCGGCGCCAATAGTGGCGTCGCGGATCACGCAATTCGGGCCGATGGTCACGTTATCCGCCAGCGTCACGTTGCCTTCGAAGACGCAATTCACATCGATGGAAACATCGCGTCCACACGTCAGCGTGCCGCGCACATCGATACGCGCCGGGTCCATCAGCGTCACGCCCGCGACCAGCAGTGCGTCCGCCACGTTGCCCTGATGAATCCGCTCGAGTTCGGCGAGTTGCTGCTTGCTGTTCACGCCGAGCGTTTCCCATTCTTCGTCGGGCTGGGACGTCACCACGTCGATACCCGCTTCGAGCGCACGCTCGACGACATCGGTAAGATAAAACTCGCCCTGCACGTTGTCATTTTTCAGCGATGCCAGCCATTCACCAAGCTGCGCCGTCGGCGTAATGACGATGCCGGTATTGATCTCGGTGATCCTCTGCTGATCGGCGTTGGCATCCTTCTGCTCGACAATGCGCTGAACCTTGCCCATTGCGTCACGCACGATACGGCCGTAACCCGTGGGGTCGTCGAGCGTCACGGTCAGGACGCCGTACTGCTGGCCGGCGGTATCGGCGAGGCGTTTTAGCGTGCTTGCACGCGTGAGCGGCACGTCGCCGTAGAGAATCAGCGTGGGAACGGTGGGATCGAGCAGTGGCAGCGCCTGCATGACCGCGTGGCCGGTGCCGAGTTGCTGCTCCTGGATTGCGAACTGAACGTCGGGCGCGCTGACGGCTTTCTGAACCAGATCGGCGCCGTGCCCGACCACCACGACAAGCCGCGTGGGATTGAGCGTGCGCGCGACATCGAGCACATGGGACAAGAGCGGCTGGCCAGCCAGGGGATGAAGGACTTTCGGCAAGGCGGAACGCATGCGCTTACCGGTGCCTGCCGCCAAAATAACGATATTCATGGCGTCAGCTTTTTTGGAAGTGTTGGAGGCGTCAATATAGCACGCGGGCGGGTGCGGGAAATTGCGGCGCGCCTTGCTGAGCAACGATTTGCGCAGACTTTGGCGGGGTGAAAGACCGGGCCGAGGCGCGAGCTTATTGGGTGCTTTTACGCCGCGCCTTGGTCAAGCGCGGCGTGTCGCCACTCAAATATCGTCAAACTGGACGATCGAAATAGTTTGCGATGCCGATTCCGTAGAACAAGGATCTTCATCGAACGCGATATCCCCAGCCGGATCAGCCACGCCCGTTGCACGCAAACCGCCGAACGGGAAAAGCTTGTGATCCATCAAATGCGATGGCACTACATTCGATAGCGCATTGAACATGTTCTCCACCCGCCCCGGAAAACGCTTTTCCCAATCGCGGATCAGCGCTTTCATTTCGGCGCGCTTCAAATTCGGCTGACTGCCGCACAAATTGCACGGAATGATCGGGAATTCGCGCAATTCCGCGAACTTCTCCAGATCCTTTTCCTTGATGTAGGCCAGCGGTCGAATCACTACGTTCTTGCCGTCATCGGATTGAAGTTTCGGCGGCATGCCCTTCAACTTGCCGCCATAAAACATATTGAGAAACAGCGTTTGCAGAATGTCATCGCGATGATGGCCGAGCGCAATTTTCGTCGCGCCCAATTCACCCGCCACGCGATACAAAATCCCGCGACGCAATCTCGAACACAACGAACACGTGGTCTTGCCTTCCGGCACGAGCCGCTTGACGATGCTGTACGTGTCCTGATTTTCAATGTGAAACGGGATATCGAGTTTGCTCAAATACTCGGGCAGCACGTGGTCGGGAAAACCGGGCTGCTTCTGATCGAGATTGACCGCCACGATGTCAAAGTTGATCGGCGCGCGCTCGCGCAAACGCATCAGCAATTCGAGCATCGCGTACGAATCCTTGCCGCCCGACAGGCACACCATCACCTTGTCGCCGTCCTCGATCATCTTGTAATCGACCACCGCTTCGCCAACCTGACGCGCGAGACGCTTGAACAACTTGTTGTTCTCGTATGCCTGTTTTTGCTCGTGGCGCGTCATCGGCTCACGGATTTTAGGAACCGAAACTGGCTCGATAATCGAACTCATGCTGCCACCTCTTTGATGCGAAAGACTTCGACGCCCACGGCATCGCAATCGGGATACACGTCAGGCTTTTCCGTCGATACCACCACCGCCCGCACATTCGGATGTTCAAGCAGCGCAGCGGCGACGTCGTCGCAAAGCGTTTCCTGCAAGTGGATATGCCCTTTGCCCACACGCTTGGCGATGGTCGAGCGCATGAAATCGTAATCGACGACTTCGCGCAATTTATCCTCGACCGGCGTCGATAAAGCCAGCGGCACGAACAATTCCACGTTGATCACCACGCGTTGTTCGCCCTGCTTCTCGAAATCGTGCACGCCAATGTTGATGCGCACTTCGTAATTGCGCAGAAAAAGCCGCCGGCAATCGGCGAGCCGGGGATGCGAAAGTACGGCGAGCATGGTCGTATCCTGGTGAAACTGATTAACTTACTGGGAACGGTTGGACATCAGAAACATGATGTCGCGCGGCGATGGCACGAGATGCTGACCACCATCGACAACCAGCGTCGTGCCGGTCACGCCCGATGCCTCGGCGAGATAACACGCGGCCGCAACCACGTCCTCCACGCGCGAAGCACGGCCGAGCGGCGTCACACGATGCGCGGCGTCAAACTCGGCGTCCGTCATATCCGCCGATGGCAACGTTAGGCCCGGCGCGAGCCCGACCACGCGCAACTTCGGCGCGAGCGCCTGAGCCAGCGCGACGGTCGCGTTTTCGAGCGCCGCCTTGCTCAGCGTGTACGACAAATAATCCGGATTCATGTTGTACAGCTTCTGGTCCAGCACGTTGATGACGCACGCGCGCTGGGATTCATCGTCGATGGCGGCGTCGGACGTGGCTTCGTACAAGGCGCGCGCCAGAGCCAGCGGCGCGCCTACGTTGACGGCCATCATTTCGAGCAAATGCGCGTAACCGAAATCCCGCGCGGTATCTTCCGTGAACCGCGACGCGTTGTTCACCACGCAATGCAAGCCGCCCAACCCTTCAATACACGCCGGAACCAGCTTCGCCACATCGTCTTCCCGCCCCAAGTCCGCGCCGAGCGCAACCGCATTACGGCCGAGCGCGCGGATCGATTGCACGACTTCCTGCGCGTGGGTTTCCGAGCCGCCGAAATGCACGGCGACGTCCCAGCCGCGCGCCGCGAAACCGAGCGCCAGGCCGCGGCCGATGCGTTTCGCCGCGCCCGTGACTAGCACGACTCGGGTTTTGGGGACGGAAGAATCAGGAGAAGTGGACGAAGAAACGCTCATTTACAATGCCGGAATGAATCCAAAAGCTCACGAATCCGACAGTTTACCCGCTCCCGGCCCCGACGCGCTCGCGCAGTCCGAACGGCTGACCGCGCGCATCCGCGAAGAAATCGCGGCCGCAGGCGGCTGGATGCCTTTTAGCCGATATATGGACCTCGCGCTCTACGCGCCCGGCCTCGGCTATTACAGCGGTGGCGCGATGAAATTCGGCAAACGCGGCGACGATGGCAGCGATTTCGTCACCGCGCCCGAAATGTCGCCATTGTTCTCGGCGACGCTTGCCCGGCCTGTCGCGCAGGCGTTGCGCGACAGCAGCACGCGTAACCTGATGGAGTTCGGCGCCGGCACGGGCAAGCTCGCGGCGGGTTTGCTGAACGCGCTCAAGGCCCTCGACGTTCCTTTCGACAGTTATGCCATCGTGGATTTGTCGGGCGAATTGCAGGAACGCCAACGCGCGACGATAGAATCCGAGACGCCCGATCTGGCATCGAAAGTCCGGTGGTTGAGCGCGCTGCCCGAGCAATTCGAAGGCGTGGTGATCGGCAACGAAGTTCTGGACGCCATGCCCGTGCGGCTGGTCGTGCGCAAACTTGGCGAATGGCAGGAACGCGGCGTTATCTGGGCGCAAGATCATTTCGCCTTCAACGACAAACCTTTATTGGCCGCGCTCGATAACCCCTTGCTCGCCGAAATCGATACGACCATCGACGAAGTCAACGACGAGCCGTTCATCGAATATGTGAGCGAGACGCACGAAGCCGCTTTGGCCTTTACGCGCACCATTTGCACGATGCTCACGCGCGGCGCGGCGTTCTTTATTGATTACGGGTTTCCGCGGCGCGAGTTTTATCACGCTCAGCGCGCTCAGGGCACGCTGATGTGCCATTACCGGCATCGCGCGCACGGCGATCCGTTCTTGTATCCGGGCTTGCAGGACATCACGGCGCACGTGGAGTTTTCGGGCATCGCGGAAGCTGGAACCGATGCCGGCGCGGAGCTGCTCGGCTTCACGTCCCAGGCGCGGTTTCTGATGAACGCGGGCATTACAGACGCGCTTTCCGACATCGATCCAACCGATGTCCGCCGTTTCCTGCCCGCGGCTAACGCGGTGCAAAAGTTGTTATCGGAGGCGGAAATGGGCGAGTTGTTCAAGGTGATCGCGTTCTCGCGGGGTATCGATGACACGATCGCCGCGTTCTCGTCCGGCGACCGCTCGCACACGCTATGACGCCATGATCCGCTGGGTTCTCACCACGTTTATTGCGTTGACGATTCTCTCGGCTTCTTTGCCGTGGATGAAGAAACTCGGCATCGGCAAATTACCTGGCGACTTCACATTGCGGTTGTTCGGGCGCGAGTATTCGTTCCCGTTCATGTCAACAATCCTGCTTTCGATCATTCTTTCGCTGATCGCGCGGGCGCTTTAAGCGCTTTGAAGAGCAGCTTCCACAGCCGCGACCCGCGCGGCGTGAACCGCGTCCTTGATCTTCGCCGGCTCGTTCGCGTATTGCTGCGCGACGGCGCCGGCATCGACCGCGCGCGCCGCCACCAGCGCCTCGCGCAAACGCTCGGCCTGCGGATACGGCTGCTGGCTCAAACCGAGACGGCCCCGGGCATCGGAGACGCAAGCTTGCAGCGCCTCGGCGAACCGCGCGGGTTTGCGCAACGCATCGCATCGCTCGAATAAACGCACCAGCGCGGCCGCGCCAAACTCCATCACACGATGGATATTTCCGTGCTCACGCGCGACCAGCATTGCGAGGTCGCGGCAATCGTTTGGTACGCGCAACCGCTCGCAAAGCGGCTTCAGCAGATCGACGCTGCGCATTTCATGTCCGACATGACGCGGCAAGATATCTTCCGGCGTGGTCGCCTTGCCGAGATCGTGCGTGAGCGCGGCAAACCGGACTGGCAACGTAAAACCATGCGCCGCCGCGTAATCGACGACCATCATCACGTGAATGCCGGTATCGACTTCGGGGTGATAGTCGGCCCGTTGCGCGACGCCCCATAACGAATCCACCTCCGGCAATATCCGCACGAGCGCGCCGCACGCGCGCAGCACCTCGAACATGCGGGACGGCATCTTCTCCATCAACCCACGCGATACTTCCTGCCAGACGCGCTCGGGCACGAGCGCATCGACTTCGCCATCGGCGACCATGCGTTTCATCAGTGCGAGAGTTTCATCGGCGATGGTGAAATCCGCAAAGCGCGCCGCAAACCGCGCGATCCGCAGAATCCGCACCGGATCTTCGATGAACGCATCGCCGACATGCCGGAAAATACGTGCTTCGATATCCGCACGGCCATTGAACGGGTCGATCACCGGCCCGGTCAGTTCGCCATCCGGCCGCACTTCGCGCGCCATTGCGTTGACGGTCAGATCGCGCCGGGCGAGATCCTCTTCCAGGGTGACGTCTGGGGCGTAGAAAAACTGAAACCCGTGATATCCCGCCGATGTCTTGCGCTCAGTCCGCGCCAACGCATATTCCTCGTGCGTTTGCGGATGCAGGAAGACGGGGAAATCCTTGCCGACCGGCCTGAAACCCTGCGCGGTCATTTGCTCGGGCGTGGCGCCAACCACGACGTAATCGCGGTCCTGCACCGGCAAACCGAGCATTTCATCGCGGATTGCACCGCCCACGGCGTAGATGTTCATTGCTCTTTCCGCGCGCCTTCAATCCATTCGGCGACTTCCGGCATGGTCGTGATGTGCTTGCAATAGTCGCGTGCCGTGTCGCTGATCTTCGGCGCGTACGAATTGAAGCGCATGACAACGGGCGCGAACATCGCGTCGGCAATACCGAATTCCTTGCCGAACAAGAACGGTCCGCCGTGGACGCTCAGACACGAACTCCAGATCTTGTCGATGCGCTTCACGTTCGACAACGCACCCGCCGTCAACGGCTGGCCGAACGCCTGACGCTGGATGTTCATCGACATTTGTTCGCGCAGATCGCCGAAACCCGCGTGCATTTCAGCGCTGATGCTGCGGGCGTGCGCGCGCGAAGCGGCATCGCGCGGCCACATGGCGTGTTGCGGGTAAAGCTCGGCCAGCGTTTCCATGATCGCGAGGGATTCCCAGACGGCGTCGCCGGCATCGGTCACAAGACACGGCACTTTGCCGGACGGCGAATGCGCCAAGATGTTCGCGGTCGAATCCGGCTGGCCAAGGCGGATCAAGACCTCTTCGAACGCAATGCCGAAGTGCTTGAGCACGAGCCACGGCCGCATGGACCACGACGATTGATTCTTGTCACCGATAACGAGTTTCATCGCAATATTTGAAGTTAAAAACGTGAATCAACGCCCCGCCGACGCACGGAACGTATTGAAGCGCGAACGCGTGGATGCGCCCGTGAGATACATGGGCGCAATCGCTTCAATGCTCGCCGGATCGATACCCAGTTCCGGCGCAATCGGACCGCTCGCAATGTTCGGCGCTTTCATGGAATCCAGATTATCGCGCGACATCATGGGTTCGCCGGGCGCGAGCTCGAGCGACATGGCCTGAAGGCGGCCGAGAGACTCGGGCAAGCGGATGATGCGAGCATTCTTGCCGATCGCCGCGCCGCTGAAGCGCACGAGTTCTTCGAGCGTATAGACTGTTGGGCCGGTGAGTTCGTAAGCACGGCCGCTGGCGGCATCGAGGTCGAGCGCGTTGACGAAGGCCTTGGCGACATCGCCGACAAAAACGGGCTGGAACTGCGCCTGCGAACACGCGAGAGGAATCACGGGAAAGATCCGTTCGAGGAACGCAAACTGATTCAGGAAATTGTCTTCGGGGCCGAAAACCACGGACGGACGAAAGATGGTCGCGGCGAGATTCGAATCGCGCACGGCTTTTTCGCCATCGCCTTTCGAGCGCAGGTACATGCTCGGGCCGTTGGAATCCGCGCCGAGCGCGCTCATGTGAAGCAGGCGCCGCACGCCTTTCGCCTGACACGCGGCCACGATCTTGTTCGGCAACTCGACATGCGCCTTCGCGAATTGCGGACCGTAGGGCACGCCGCGTTTGCCTTGCAACACGCCGACGAGGTTGATCACGGCATCGGCTTGAGACACGAACGCAGCGAGTTGAACGGGATCGTAGACGTTGGTTTCGATCACATCCACGGGCAGAAGGGTGAGGTGCGCTGCATTCTCGCGCCGCCGGGTGGCGATGCGCACGTTCTTGCCGACTTCGACAAGCGCGTTGACCAGATGACTGCCGATAAACCCCGACCCGCCGATCAACGCAATGGTTTGATGTCGCATATTCGCCTCTGTGAGTGACAGCGGCGGCGCGCGGAAGGTGGCTCCCCGCGCGCCGCGTTGCCGGATAAGCGAAACGCGCGGCGAGCCTGATGCAATACGCTTACGGCGCGATGTAGCCGAGCCGCGCCTTCAGCGATTGCGGACGACCCTCGAACAACGCCGCGTAATACACGGTGTTCGACAGCACGTTCTTGACGTAATCGCGGGTTTCGGTGAATGGAATGGTTTCAGCAAAAATCGCGCCCTCTACCGGACCGTTCAACGTGGAGCGCCATTGTTTCGGCCGTCCCGGACCCGCGTTGTAGCCGGCCGTTGCCAGCACGGCGGAGTCGTCGAACTGGTTATAGACCATGGCCAGATAGTTCGTGCCGAGCAGAATGTTTGTATCGATGTCATTCATCTGCTCACGCGAAACCGGGCCCATGCCAATCTTCTTCGCCACGAGTTGCGCGGTGCCAGGCATCAACTGCATCAGGCCGCCCGCGCCAACCTCGGACTTCGCGTTGATGATGAAACGCGATTCCTGGCGGATCAGGCCGTACGCCCATTCAATATCGAGCCCGGTATTCTTCGATTCCCGGTCGACCACGTCCTTGTACGGCGCGAGATAACGCAGCGAGAAATCGTGCTCGGTCTTGGTTTTATCGGCGGTATTCACGGTGCGGTCGAACAATTCGATACGACGTGCGTACTGCGCCGTCGCCAGCAACTGACGGTCCGTCATGGTCCGCAGCGGCCAGTTCCATTCGCGGTTGCCTTCGAGGCGCAGGTTCATGTTGTAGAACTTCTGCGACAACGCGAAACCCGGCACCGTCCCGGCTTGGGCGATTTCAGCGTCGGTCACGGTCGTGCGCGGCGGCACGGTGATCTTCTGCCCCAATTCTTCCGATGCCAGTTGCCCGTAGAAATTGAACTGATCCGCGATGCTCGTAAATTCCTGCGCGGCCGTGGCGGTGTCTCCGGCTTGCTTCAATGCGCGTCCGTGCCAATAAATCCACGATGGCTGGTTGCGCAGCGCGGGTGGCATTTGCTCGATCGACCAGCGCACCATGGTCCAGTCGCCGGCGAGCAATGCCATGCGCGTACGCCATTCGTAAGCGGGATTCGACAACTGCGCATTCACCGACAACCTGTACCAGTCCACCGCGCTCGGCATGCGTTTCGACGCAGCCTGATACGCAATCGTGCCCCAGCCGGTCGCGCGCTCGAGCGGCGTCAAGGCAGGCGCCACCGAACTGAACGATGCCGCCGCCATGGCCGGATCGTTGCGCGCCATGCGCGTGATGGCGAGCAACGCGAGTTGATGCGACGACGTGTCACGACCTACGCCACGCGCGAGATACAGCGGCGGCGTGTTCGCTGCGCTGTCGAACGAGTTTTGGCTTGGGCGCTGTTGGCCGAGTGCGTCGGCAATCTTGCTGCCGGTGTTCGTGTAGTTCTGCTCGTACGCGAGACGAATCTGTTGCCAAACGTCGTCGGAGGTAAATTGCTGCGATACGGCGAGCCCGTTGATCAGGTCCACGCAACCGTCGCCATACCACTTAGGATCCACGAGCAATGCCCGCGCGGCATCCGACACGTTTTCTCCGCGCGATGCCCGCGCTTCGAGCGCGTAGCATTTCACCTGGGTGTCGTCGTTCAGCACGAAGCGCTGGTATTGATCGAGGAAATTGCGCCAGTCGTGGCGCGCGCCCAGCACGACCAGATAGTCGTTGCGCATGCGATCGGCGATGGCCTGACCGTCGTAGCGCTGCAGGAACGACAGCACCGGCTCGTCCGGCGCGTCGATGCGCGCGTGGCCTTGCGAGTCGAAAAGTTGCGGCTTGAGCGTGAAATATTCGACGTAACCCGGCGCCGGATAGTTCGGAATTTGCGCGGCGAGCTGCATGGCGCGGCCGGCGTCATTCGCGCGCGCGGCTTCGCGCAGCTGAATGAAAGTCCGGTCGTCTTGCGACAGCGAATAATCGACTGAAGGACGAACTGCCGAAGCCGTGCTGCACCCGATCAGCGTGATCGTGGCGAGCGCCGTGGCGGCTGCGAGATATACTCGTTTGAGACGTTTTGACATCGTTTTTTGCGGAGCGCGAAGTGATCCAAAGCATAGCATGCAACCCTCTGATGGAAGCCAAAAGCGCGCTGCGCGCGAGCTTGCTTGCAACCCGCGAAACACAAGGCGGCGAGGCCGATCACGAGGCGCGTGGCGAAGCGCTTGTGCGGCGTTTGATGGAGGTCGTGGCGCGGTATCCGGATGTATCGAGCATCGGGTTTTACTGGCCCGTTGCCGGGGAGTTCGATGCACGCAATGCGTTGGCCGTTTGGCTGGCGTTGTCGGCGTCGAGGACGGCGGCGTTGCCGGTGGTCGTTGCTCCGAGGCAACCGCTCGTTTTTCACGCGTGGCGGTGCGATTCCGCGATGAAGAAAGGGCGTTATGGCATTGCCGTGCCGCAGGAGGAACGCGTGGTGGTTCCGGATCTACTGCTGATTCCCTGCGTGGGTTTCGATGCCGGTCGGTATCGGCTGGGATATGGCGGCGGATATTACGACCGGACGCTGGCGTTCTGGCCCGCGGAGAAGAAACCCGCGACGGTCGGGGTGGCGTTTGAATCTGCGAAGTGTGATGCGCTACCGCGCGGGGAGTTCGATTTGCCGTTGGGCGCGATTGTGACTGAATCCGCTATTTATTAGCGATAGGTTTTCGTTCGCACTCGGTTGGAGGGCGGTCGGGGTTGATGCCGGGTTGCTGCTTTTTAGGTCTTCGCGCGTTTCTTGTTATCTGATTTCTTTAGCACTGTTAGCCACTGTCCGTGGCGGGACTTCATTTCTTTGTCCAACGGCGACAAAGAAACGAAGCAAAGAAAACGCCTTTCAACCGCTAATTCTTAAGTGTCCAAAGCGTGCAGTGACAACGTTTTGGCACCCCAAAAGCACGCTCGGCGAATAACCTCGTCCCGTTGAAACCCTCCCCCTCCGTCAACGGCAACCCACACGCTTCGCCACCAGTGTGGGAATCCATCAACCAGGCTTCCGCGCTGCGCGCGCTGGCGCCCAAAACGAAGGGTCGGCCGCGCCGGTGGCGAGGCCATGGGTTCAAGATGCTTGAACCCGTTGTGGGCTATTCCGTTGTTATGCGTAGGCCAGGTTTCCGTGTTAACGGATTCCTACACTGGTGGCGAAGCGTGTGGGTATCTGTGTTCGGAGGGGGAGGGTTTCAACTGTCCGGGGTTATGCGCTGAGCGTGCTTTTGGGGTACCAAATAGTTATCAGTGCACGCTGGGGACACTTATGTGCCCTCGTTTGGAAGGCGTTTTCTTTGCTTCGTTTCTTTGTCGCCGTTGGACAAAGAAATGAAGTCCCGCCACGGACAGTGGCTAATAGTGCTAGAGAGAACAGCTAGAAACGAACGCGCGGTAGCCTAAAAAGCAGCAACCCGGCGTCAACCCCAACCCCCAACCCCAGAGTGCGAACGAAAAACCTATAGCGATGCTGCGGCCCTCGCCGCCGTGTCATACAACCCCGAAGCATTGCGCAGCAACTGCGCCGCCTCTCCAATCTGCTCATTCGAAAGCCCGCTCTCCTTCAGCGCGCTGATCAGGCAACTCTCCCGCACTTCCCGATACTTCCCGCACAACTCGCGGCCCGCCGGCGTTGCGGAAAAGAACACTTCCTTCCCCACCTTTTCGCTCGCCACATACCCCCGCGCCATCAGCTTCTTCAAGGCGTAGCTCGCAACGTGCGTGTCCTCTATATTGAGTACAAAGCAAATATCGGCGATCTTTTTCTTGCGATCGCGGTGGCTGACATGATGCAACAGCGATACTTCCACCGCCGTCATGTCCTTGGCGCCCGCCGCCGACATGCAGCGCACCATCCATCGGTTGAACGCGTTGCCAGCCATGATCAACCCGTACTCGAACTCGGATAATTCCGCGCTGGTTTCGGATACGAGATGCTCGGAGGAAACAATCTTGGTCGGGTGGCGGGGCATGGCGTTTAACGGAACAATGTGCCAACGAGTGTAGCGTATCGACCGAAATTTCAATAACTAGTACACATTCTTATTGATAATTTGTCGATAATTTATTGACAATGTACATTCCGATGATCGAATCGAGGCGCGACCTCGAATACCGGCAAGGTCAGCATGACATCACCCAAAATTCATCCGCTCGGCGATACCGCGCTGGTCTGCGAAGCGCCGGCCCCGGCAACGCTCGAATGCCAGCGCCGAATGTGGGCGCTCGCCGATGCAGCGCGGCTCTGGCCGCATGTTCTGGAGGTGGTGCCGGGCATGAACAACCTGACGCTCGTCTTCGATCCGTTGCAACTGGAGCAAACCAATCTCGCGCAGCAATTGAAAAACGCCTGGGACGAGGGGCTCGAGGCGGACGTCGGGACCGCGGAAATCGAAATTCCCGTGCGTTACGGCGGGACGGACGGGCCTGATCTGGCAGCGCTGGCGAAGCACCTGAAATTGAGCATCGATGAACTCGTGAAGCGCCACACGCAAGCCGATTACATCGTGTTCTTCCTGGGTTTTCAGCCGGGATTTGCGTATCTCGGCGGGCTCGATCCGACGCTCAACGCGCCGCGGCACCCGAAACCGCGGCTGGAAGTGCCGGCGGGATCGGTGGGTATCGGCGGGGAGCAGACGGGGATCTATCCGGCGGTGTCGCCGGGCGGCTGGCAGTTGCTCGGGCGCACGGACGTCAAGCTTTTCGATCCCGCGCGCAACCCGCCCACGCTTATGCAGCCGGGCGATCACGTGCGTTTCACCGCGCTGGAGGTGCTCGCATGATCGACGTGATTCGCGCCGGCATGCTGTCTTCAGTGCAGGACCTCGGGCGTCAAGGGTACAGGCACCTGGGCGTGAGTTCGGGCGGGGCGCTCGACGCTTTATCGCTGGAAATTGGCAACAGGATCGTGGGCAACCGGCCAGACGCGGCGGGTATCGAATTGACGCTCGGACCGGCTACGTTGAAATTCACGCGCGCGACGCGCATCGCGATCACGGGTACGGATTTCGGCGCAACTCTCGACGATAAACCCGTCTACTCGTGGTGGAGCCTGCCGGTCGAGGCCGGCCAGGAACTGACGCTGCGCGGCGCGAGGCACGGCATGCGCGGGTATGTTTGTGTGGCGGGGGGTATCGATGTCCTGCCCATGCTCGGTTCGCGCAGCACGGATCTCGGCGCGTGTTTCGGCGGCCTTGGTGGCCGGGCGTTGCGCGACGGCGATCGTCTTGCGACCGGCGTGCCGCAGCCACACAAGAACGGCGCGTTTTCGCCAACGGGCGTGGCGTTCGGCGTGAAAGCGCCCGCATGGTGCAAGTTCGTATATGTGGAAGAACCCTTGCGGCGCGGCAAACATACGCCGGGCAACGCGTGGTCATTGCCGGTCAGGGTCTTGCGCGGTCCTGAATATGAGACCTTCACGAAAACGGCGCAGCACGATTTCTGGGACGAAGAATGGACCATTACGCCGAACAGCAATCGCATGGGTTTCCGGCTTGCCGGAACGGTGCTGGAACGTACCGATAAAGCCGATTTGCTCTCGCACGCGGTGCTGCCCGGCACGATCCAGGTCCCGCCGAACGGCCAGCCCATCGTGCTGATGGGCGACGCCCAGACCACGGGCGGTTATCCGAAGATCGGATCGGTGATCCGGGCGGATTTGTGGAAGCTCGCGCAAGCGCGGTTGAATGGCGGCGTGCGATTTATCGAAACAACGGTGGAGGCCGCGCGCCATGCGCTGGCCGAAGAGCGCATGTATGTGAAACAGGTCGAAGCGGCTATCGCGATGCACGCCGAACGCTACGACCGGTAGATAAACGTGAAAGGAACGACCATGGAAATCGATCTGAATGCCGATCTCGGCGAAGGGTGTGGCTCTGACGAAGCGCTGCTCGATCTGGTGAGCTCGGCGAATATCGCGTGCGGCTGGCATGCAGGCGGCGCCACGGCCATGCGCGATTGCGTGCGGTGGGCAGTCGCGAAGGGCGTAGCGATCGGCGCGCATCCGAGTTTCAACGATCCCGAAAATTTCGGGCGCAAGGAAATGGATATTCCGGCATCCGAGATTTATGCCGGCGTGTTGTACCAGCTCGGCGCGTTGGCCGCAATTGCCAAGGCAGAAGGCGGCAAGATCGCGCACGTGAAGCCGCACGGCGCGCTCTACAACCAGGCCGCGAAAAACCCCGGGATCGCCGAGGCGATTGTCTCCGCCATCCACGACTTCGATCCTTCGCTGCTCGTGTTTGGCCTCGCAAACAGCAATCTCGTCGATGCCACCCGCAAGGCGAACATGGCGGCCATCGAAGAGGTGTTTGCGGATCGCGGATATCGCGCGGACGGATCGCTCGTGCCGCGCAAGGACCCGGGCGCGCTGCTCGACGACGAAGAAGCGGTTCTCGCGCGCACGCTCGCCATGGCAACCGAACGGCGCGTGCAGGCGATCAGCGGGGAATGGGTGCCGATCAACGCGCAAACCGTCTGCCTTCACGGCGATGGCGCGCACGCACTGGCCTTCGCCAAGCGGATTCGCGGCGCGCTGGAAACGGCGGGTATCGAAGTGCGCGCGGCTCACGCGCAAGCCGCTTGAACCGAAAGTAACCACGTCACAACAAATTAAACGCCTCGGGTCAACACGAGGCGTTTTAGCAAGCGGCCATAGAACCGCTTTTCGTCGAGCCGATGGAATGGGCCACTCAAAGCAAGCGGCCCGTCCAGCGGCGGCAAGTCAATCACCCGAGCTTTGGAGATCTGAATGGGAACCGCAGTCAATCTATGGCCGCTGATCGGAGTGGCCGTCATCATCGTGGGATTCATCCTGCGCTTCAATCCGATGCTGATCGTGGCCGCCGCCGCCATCGTCACCGGGCTGGCGGCGCATTTTCCGATCGATCGCATTCTTACTGCCATCGGCACGGGGTTTTTGAAGACGCGCAATATCCCGCTGATCATCTTGCTGCCGCTCGCCGTGATCGGCTTGCTCGAACGACACGGGCTGCGTGAGCGCGCGCAGATCTGGATCTCGGGCATCAAGGCCGCGACGGTCGGGCGTCTGTTGATCGTCTATTTGCTGATACGCGAACTCACCGCCGCCGTTGGCCTGACCGGCCTGGGCGGCCATCCGCAGATGGTGCGACCGCTGCTCGCGCCCATGGCCGAAGGCGCGGCCGAAGCCCGCTACGGCAAGATCTCCGATGAAACCCGTTACAAACTGCGCGCGTATTCCGCCGCGACGGACAACGTCGGCCTGTTCTTCGGCGAGGACATTTTCGTGGCGTTCGGCGCCATCGTGCTGATGACTACCTTTTTGCGTGAAGCGGGCATCGTGGTCGAACCATTGCATGTCGCCGTCTGGGGTATTCCGACCGCGATCTGCGCGTTCCTGATCCACGGTTTCCGGCTCTGGCTGCTCGATCGGCGACTGACTCGCGAACTCGGCGCGCTCACCAAGAACGTTCGCGGAGAAACAGCATGACGCTCACGATCAACTACCTGTTCTATTTGCTCGGCGTGGTGCTCGTGATTGTCGCGGGCATGATCTACGTCGATAAAACCCATCCGCGCCGTCTCACCGCCGGCACGTTCTGGCTGGTTTATGCGCTGATTTTTCTGATCGGCGACTGGTTGCCGGCGAATGTCGTTGGCGGGCTGGTTGTAGCGATGGCGCTGATTGCCGGTTTGGGAGGCGTCACGGCCGCCAAGCCCAAAATGCTCTCGGAAGAAACACGTCGCAAAACCGCAATTCGTCTCGGCAACAAGCTCTTTGTGCCGGCGCTGACCATTCCGGTGGTGACCGTTGTATTGACGCTGGCCGCAAGCCATCTGGTGTTCGGCGGCAAGCCGCTGCTCGACCCGAAGAACGTCACGCTGATGGGCTTTGGGATTGGTTGTATCGTCGCGCTGGCTGTGGCTTGCGTAATGACACGCGATACCGTCGGTCAGTCGATGAAGGAAACGCGCCGTCTCGTCGATGCCCTTTCATGGGCGGCTGTGTTGCCGCAAATGCTCGGCATGCTTGGGCTGGTGTTCTCGGATGCGGGCGTGGGCAAGGCGGTCGCGCACGTGACGACGGCTTATGTGAACCTGGACTATCGCTTGGTCGCGGTCGCGGTGTATTGCGTCGGCATGGCGCTCTTCACGATGGTCATGGGCAACGGCTTCGCGGCGTTTCCTGTGATGACCGGGGGCGTGGGCGTGCCGATTCTGGTCGGCGTGTTCCACGGCAATCCCGCGACGATGGTCGCTATCGGCATGTTCTGCGGTTATTGCGGAACGCTCATGACGCCGATGGCCGCTAACTTCAATATGGTGCCGGCGGCGTTGCTCGAGTTACCCGATAAGAATGCGGTGATCAAGGTGCAGGTGCCGACGGCTCTCTCATTGCTGGTCGTGAATATCTTCTTGTTGAACTGGCTGATGTTTATTTGAGGACGGGGCGCGGCGGGGATTGTGGTTTGTGAGGATGTGCTCGGAGTCGGCGCCGAATTGCTTTTCCGGGCTTCATGCATTCCGTTTTCCATGAGAACCGGGCGGCGAGTGACGACGCCGCGCCGCCGCCAATACAAACAGGCTCGCACGTATGCGGGCCGATGCGCTAAATGCTTGGCGGCGCGTCTACGGCTCAAACGGCGACTTTCGGCCCCCGTCCGTTCGCTCCATTAACGTTTTTCCGTTGCCGTCGGTTATCAACGCGAGTGGGCGCAGTTCGGGATATTGCGAAACTAAAGACATTAAAACCATTCCGCCGATTCTTCGCGCTGCTTCGTCATCGAGCACATTCTCATCGTCCGCAGGAACTTCGATAAGTGCCCGTTTCTGTGCGTCATCAATACCATTGATCGCGTTTTCCGATACAAAAAATTGGCGAAGTGTTTTTGTAGCTGGATCGTAGCCGGTAAGCAAGTATCGTAAATTCATCTAGTAACCTCGACAGGTCTGGTAATTAGAGAACGCTCTCTGTTTGCACAGTGCAAAAGTACGCGGGTCTTTATACAACGCACCCGCAAAATTGCATATTTCTAAGTCGTTTTCGTAATCTGCAAAGCATTGTGCTTCATGCGATTCACTCACGCCGCGCGCCGCAATAGACAATACATCATTGCCCGTCGCGCTTTTCGCGTACTCAAACGGTACGGCATCGCCTAGCGGTGTGCTCACCTTGTCTGCAATCTCGTTAAAGACGGACGCGGCCTTTTGCATCGCTTCACGTTCGAGATTCGCGCTACGCGCGACCATACCCACGACCGATAGAAGGAACGGCATTTCCGACTCTTCCACGGTTTCGAAATGCGACGGACTCAACCGCGCTTCCCGCTCGATACGCTCGTCGATTGCCGCGTTGTATCTACGCAGCGATTCACGATCCGCATCCAAGAGCGCGTTGTAATCGAACGGCGGCGTATCCGGTCTATCTTGTCGCGCTGGCGGATCAAGCGTAAAGCCGCCGTTCTCGAACGCGTTCGTTGTCGCGCCGTCTTCCTGCAGGATATCGACCGCGCCATCGCGCACGTAGGGAAGCAACGTTCGCAGCGTGTCCCGCGCGCTTTTGTCCGATTGCGAATACCACGAAAAGCCGCCCCTCAAGAACGACTCGACGCGCTCCACAAGCGCCGCGTTCGATTCCCATATGTGCATGTCCGCGCCCATCAGCATGGCGCGCCCCGCCTTCGTTTTATCGGCGTCATCGCTAAAGCTGAAACGTTGCGCCTTGCGCATCACGTAGCGGTAGCCGTTGTAACGCGTTAATTCGGTCGTCATCCTGATTATTTCGTTGTTGTAACGCTCGTTACGCTAACGCACTTTTCCACGCGCCCATCTCAAAAACCGCACGGAAAAGCATCATGATCTGATGGCGCACTCTAAACCCCTACGCTGGCTCGACCACAAACCCCCGCCGACGCAACAACTCCAGCACCCCCCGTTTCCCCCCCAGATGCAACGCTCCGATAGCCACAAAAATCGGCTTGTTCGGCGCCGCCAGCAGCACCGTCCGCGCGACAAACCGATAATTCCGGTCATAAACCACGCGGTTATCGATCTGCGCCGCAAGCGCCTTCGACCGGGCGATCTTTTCCGTCTTGGCATCGTCCCAGGCCTTGAGCGCATCGGCATCGCCAATGCGCCATAAACGGTGCAGCTCCTTCACATCGGCGACATTTTCCGCCGGCGTCTGCGCGAGATCCTGCGCGAGCATTTCGCGCTGCTGCGCCTGCGTCAGCCGCGTGAATGCCGATATCTGCTCGCTGATCGTCTCAAGCCCAACCACACGTCCGCGTGGCCGCAAATACACGTTCTGCAATTGCGTCTCGGAACCGTATTCGGTCTGGAAACCGGCCTTGATCGTATCGACGGTTTCAACCAGCATCGATGCAAGCCACGGACGCGACCGGCTGATATCCGCGAACATGGCTGGGTTGTTGCGCAAGCGCGCTTCCAGGCGTTTCCACAGCGCATCGGGCAATGCGCGCTGCAGGCAAGGCACGCGGCACGTGCCGTACTTGCTGACTTCATCTTGCGATACAAGCAGGTCATCGGGCGAGATTTCGAGCGCCAGAGTGGGCGATGCATCCAGCGCGCCGAGTATCGGCTTTCGAAACGGCATGCTGGCCGGATAGTCGTCCGGATATCCCACATGCAGCGTGCCGAGCACATAGATGGTGGTCTGGCCGCGCGTGGCGACGTAGAACGGCATATGCGCCGGTTGCGCCCGGACCGGGCCGCTCGCGGTAGTGCCGTCGGAACGGTCGGTGATATCCGGTGCCGCGGGGCGCGGCGATGGCACACGCAAACCGGGCAATGATGCAGAAGGCGCCGCGGAGGGCGTGGGCGGCGCCGCCACGCCCGTCAAGGCGAAAGCCGGCGCCGAACAACACGAAGCCATTACAACGATAAAACCAGCAAAGCGGCGCGCGATGTGCCGCGCCGCCGTCGTGTCAGGCATCGATCTCCCCGACCTCCTCGGCGCGGTGACACGAAACGTGCCGCCCATCAACGAAACGCAGCGCCGGTTCTTCCACGCGGCATTTATCGATTGCATACGGGCAGCGCTGATGAAATGTGCAACCTGATGGAGGGTTCAGCGGCGACGGCATTTCGCCTTGCAGCCGGATCTTGATGCGCCGGTCTTCTTCGAACAAAGCAGGTGTCGCCGACATCAGCGCGCGCGTGTACGGATGCCGCGGCCGTGCGTAGATGGTTGCTTTGTCCCCGAGTTCGGCAACACCGCCAAAATACATCACCATGACGTCGTCGGCGATATGTTCCACCACCGACAAGTTGTGCGAGATGAACACATAACTCGTTCCGAACTGCTGTTGCAGATCCATGAACAAATTCAGGATCTGCGCCTGGATCGATACATCCAGCGCGGAGACGGGTTCATCGGCGACGAGAATCTGCGGGTCGAGAATCATCGCACGCGCGATCGCCACACGCTGGCGCTGCCCGCCCGAGAACATGTGCGGATACCGCGCCGCATGTTCCGGCCGAAGCCCGACCGTGCGCATCATGTGCGCGATGCGCTCGGCGCGCTCGCTCGCGGTCAACTTCGTGTTGATCGCGAGCGGCTCGCCGAGCGTTTGCTCGACCGTCTTGCGCGGATTTAGCGAAGCAAACGGATTCTGAAACACCATCTGCACGCGTTGGCGCAAATCCGCGATCTTCGCGCGGTTCGCGTCCGCCACATCTTCGCCATCGATCAACAATCGGCCCGATGTAGGCGCTTCGATCATCGTCAACTGGCGCGCCAGCGTCGATTTGCCGCAGCCCGATTCGCCGACGACGGCAAGCGTCTTGCCGCGCTGAAGCGAGAACGACACGCCGTTCAGCGCCTTCACCGTGCCTTGCGCAAACATGCTGCGCTTGACGCTGTAGTGCCTGGTGAGTTTATCGGCGACGAGGACGGTATCTTGAGCCGCTACTTGAGGAACTGCGTTCATTGCGCGCCTCCGTGTTCTGCCACGAGTTCCATGTTCAGCGGCTTGATGCAGCGCGCGCGGACAGCGGGATCGTTTGGGGCGAGTTGAAAGAGCGCCGGACGGGCCTTACGGCAATCTTCGACGGCATATTTGCAGCGTGGCGCGAAGAGGCATCCGACCGGCCGATCATCACGGCCTGGCACCATGCCCGGCAACGCCGCGAGACGCTCGGCGCCGCGGCTATGCTCGGGGATCGCGGCAAGCAACGCTTCCGTGTACGGATGATGCGGCTCGCTGAAGATCGTCGGCACGTGATTCGTTTCGATGATCTCGCCCGCGTACATCACGGCCACGCGCTGCGCGACCTCCGACACGACAGCGAGATCATGCGAAATCAGCACGAGCGCCATTCCGCGCTCCTTCTGCAGCTTCACCAGCAACTCCATGATCTGCGCCTGGATGGTGACGTCGAGCGCGGTCGTGGGTTCATCGGCGATCAGGAGCTTCGGGTTGCATGCAACGGCCATTGCAATCATCACGCGCTGGTTCATGCCGCCCGACATCTGATGCGGGAAGGCATCGATACGGCTTTTTGCATCGGGAATGCCGACCTGGTCGAGCAGTTCCAAGGCGCGTTGATGCAGCTTCGATCCACGCAAGCCTTCGTGGAGCTTCAAAACTTCCTTGATCTGATACCCGACCGTATAGCTCGGATTCAGGCTCGACAACGCGTCCTGGAAAACCATCGCAATGTCCTTGCCAATGATCTTCCTGCGTTGCCGCGCCGACGCCTTCAACAAGTCGATGCCGTTGAACGTGACCTGATCGGCGGTGACGATTCCGGGCGCGTCGATCAGACCCATCAAGGCCATCATCGTGACGCTTTTGCCGGAACCCGATTCGCCGACAACGCCAACCACTTCGCCGGGTTTCACGGAGATATCGATGCGGTCGACTGCGGGCAGGCCGTTAAAACTCACGGCAAGATTGCGGATAGTGAGGAGATCTTCCATGGTCATGCCATCCGCTTGAGTTTGGGGTCGAGCGCGTCGCGCAGACCGTCGCCGAGCAGATTGATGACCAGCACCGAAATCAGGATGGACAACCCGGGCATGGTCACGATCCACCACGCGCTTTCGATGTAATCCCGTGCCGACGCCAGCATCGCGCCCCACTCCGCGGCCGGCGGCTGAACGCCGAGACCGAGAAAGCCGAGCGCGGCGGCATCCAGAATCGCCGATGAAAAGCCCAGCGTCGCCTGCACGATCAACGGCGCAGCGCAGTTCGGCAACACTTGCGAGAACATCAGCCGCACGGTGCCGGCACCGGCCACGCGCGACGCCGTCACGTATTCGCGTTGCAATTCGCCAAGCGCCGCAGCGCGCGTCAGACGCACGTATCCCGGCAACGCGACGATCGCGATGGCGAGCATCGTATTGACCAGCCCCGGTCCGATGATCGCGACCACCGCAACCGCCAGCAACAGCGAAGGCAATGCAAGCAGCACATCCATGATGCGCATGATGGGGGTATCGAGCCATTTCTGGAAAAACGCCGCGATCAACCCGAGCACGACGCCCGGAATCAGCGCCAGCACCACCGACACAAAGCCGATCCAGAACGACAGCCGCGCGCCGTACATCAGGCGCGAGAGGATGTCGCGGCCGGCTTCATCGGTGCCGAGAACGAATCGCCAATTGCCGCCGGCGAGCCACGCAGGCGGAATCTTGACGTTATCCCGATATTGCTCGATCGGACTATGCGGCGCGATCAACGGCGCGAATATCGCGATAAACACAAGGATCAGCACGATCGCGCCGGCCACGACCGCGCCACGATTGCGTGAGAAGTTTGCCCAGAATTCGCGGCCCGCCAGAAAGCGGCCGCCTGGGATGGGCGCCAAAGCGCCGGGGTTGTTTTGAATGTCGGCCATCGGCTTACCTCGTATGGCGAATGCGCGGATTCAGCACGCCGTACAACAAGTCGACGATTAGATTCACGAGAATGACGAGCGTCGCGATCATCAGGATACCGCCCTGCACGACGGGATAATCGCGTCGGCTGATGGCATCGATCAGCCATTTGCCCACGCCCGGCCACGAGAACAAGGTCTCGGTCAGCACCGCGCCCGCGAGCAGCGTGCCGACCTGCAAGCCGATCACGGTGACCACGGGAATCAGCGCGTTGCGCAACGCATGCACGATCACCACGCGTCCGGGCGCAAGACCCTTGGCGCGCGCCGTGCGGATGTAGTCCTCGCGCAAGACTTCGAGCATCGATGAACGCGTCATCCGTGCGATCACCGCCAGCGGAATGGTGCCCAGCACGATGGTCGGCAAGATCAGATGGCTGACGGCGGACTTGAACGCACCTTCATCTTCGGAGAAAAGTGCGTCCCACAACATGAAGCCCGTGCGGTGCGGAATGTCGTATTCCACCGCGATACGCCCGGAAACCGGCGTCCAGCCCAGCTTCGCCGAAAAGAACATGATGAGGATCAAGCCCCACCAGAAGATCGGCATGGAATAGCCGGTGAGCGCCGTGCCCATCACGCCATGATCGACAACCGTGCCGCGCTTGAGCGCAGCGGCCACGCCTGCGGGCAACCCCACGACGAGGGCGAAGATCATCGCGCAGAAAGCAAGTTCCAAGGTGGCCGGGAAGCGGCCGAGGAATTCGCCCATCACGCTGGTATTGGTGATGATCGACATGCCGAGGTCGCCTTTCAGCGCGTGTCCGACATAGTGGAAATACTGAACAGGCAGCGGCAGGTCGAGCCCGAGCCGCTTCATGGCTTCGGCATGCATTGCCGGGTCCACGCCGCGCTCGCCCATCATGACTTCGATAGGATCGCCCGGGATCAGGTGGATGAGTGCGAAGGCCAGGATCGTGATGCCGATAAACGTCGGAATCACCATGCCTATGCGTCGCAGAACGAATCGGAACATGGTTCGTCTCTTTGGGGAGGAAAAATGCGACCGGCGACGCGGGCTTGTGACCCTTGTCGCCGGACCTTTTCGACTAGTTATATTTTTCGTGCAAGAAGCGTACCGCGCGAAGCTTACTGCACGCCCACGCCGTCAAAGCGCAAATAGCCCAACGGTTCGATCTTCATGCCCGTGACCTTCTTGCTGGTGGGCTGATAAACCGTCGAGTGAGCGATCGGCGAGAACGGCAGTTGCTCAGCGAAAATCTGCTGCGCTTGCGTATAGGCCTGCGTGCGCTGCGCCTGATCGGGCGTGTTGCGGCCCTTGATCACCAGGTCGTTGAACGGCTTGTAGCACCAGTGCGAGAAGTTGCTGCCATTCACCGCTTCGCAGCCGAGCAGCGTGCCGAGCCAGTTATCCGGATCGCCGTTGTCGCCCGTCCAGCCAATCAGCATGGCGTCATGTTCGCCGGCGTGGGCGCGCTTGATGTATTCGCCCCACTCGTACGACGTGATGTTCGCCTTCACGCCGATCTTCGCCCAGTCGGCCTGGATCATCTCGGCCATCAAACGCGCGTTCGGGTTGTACGGACGTTGGACCGGCATGGCCCACAACGTGATCTCGAAACCATTCGGGAAGCCGGCCTTTGCAAGCAGCGCCTTGGCTTTGGCGGTGTCGTAGGCGGGGAGCTTCAGGTTCTTGTCGTAGGACCATTGCGTCGGCGGCATCGGCGCGTTCGCGGGTTGTCCTGCGCCTTGATACACCGATTCGATGATCGCCTTCTTGTTGATCGCCATGTCGAGCGCGCGGCGGACATCGACGTTGTCGACGTTCTTCTTCGTCACGTTGTACGCCACGTAGCCTTCATTGAAGCCGGCCGACGACGGTGTGTCGAGATTGGCATCGGCCTTCAGCGGCGCAATGTCAGCCGGACGCGGATAGCTCATCACCTGGCATTCGTTGCTCTTCAGCTTTTGCACGCGAACGGCGGCATCCGGCGTGATCGAGAAAATCAGCTTGGAGATTTTGACGGCGCCCGCTTTCCAATAATCAGGATTACCGTCGAAACGAATGGTCGCGTCTTTCGTATAGCTGCGGAAAATAAACGGACCCGTGCCGACTGGTTGCTGATTAATGTCCGACGCCTTGCCGGCCTTCAGCAATTGCTGGCCATATTCATCGGATTGAATCGATGCATATTCCATCGCCATGTTCTGGATGAATGGCGCATTTACTTCTTTCAGCGTGAATTTGACCGTGTACGGATCGACCTTTTCGATCTTCGTGATCAGCTTGTCGAGACCCATGTCAGTGAAATACGGGAACGATGCCGGGTACGCCTTGCGGAACGGCTGGTTCGGATCGAGCATGCGGTTGAACGTGAAAAGCACGTCGTCCGCATTGAATTCGCGCGTCGGCTTGAAGAACGACGTGGTCTGGAACTTCACGCCGTGGCGCAGATGGAACGTGTAGGTCAGGCCATCGGCCGACACATCCCACTTTTCAGCGAGGCCCGGCTCTACCTTTGTGCTGCCGCGTTCGAATTCAACGAGGCGGTTGAAGACCGTGAACGTGTTCGCGGTGAAATCCGTGCCCGTTGTGTACTGGGCGGGGTCGAAACCGGCCGGACTGCCTTCTGAGCAGTAGACGAGCGTTTTGTTGGGGATGGGTGCCGCGTGGGCGACGCTCGCGGTTACGAGCGATGCCGCGATGGCGGCGCTGACGGCCATCGACAGATGGGCAGCTCGCAACAGGCCAATTTTCTTCATGTTTCCTCCAGGTCTTGTGCCGGCTAAAACCGGCGTAGCGCGATATTACTGAGCTTTGCCGGGAGGAACAAGGCGACGAAATTATCGGAGGGAATGTGTCTGGTAATAGCATATTACCAGGGGTGATAGGGGACGAAGGCGTTGGGGCGCGCAAACGGCGGTGGGAATGGATTCGTGGCGTTGCATCTTCGTGCTATCGGCGCTTCGTCGCCTATTGGTATAGAACAATCGATTGAACCGAAATTCGACTCGGTCGAATTTTTTATTTACCCGCATTGACTCGTTTTCTGCGGTGGTTCATTTGTTTATATCGTTGACTGATTAACTCGTGTCCATGAAGTGGGAAAGCCGCTTTCTAACTTCCAAATATGCATATAGTCGACTATCTCGATCTTCTTCGATCGCTCGTTTTCGAAAACACATTAATAACAATCTGGATTCAAATCGGAGAAATCATGTGGCATCTTTCCGGGAAGTGGCTAGCGGTACTCTGTATTGTTTCAAGCTGGCATACGGGCGCAGCTGCGGCATGCATTTCCAATCCCGCAACGCTGACGATAGACGTTGGGACGATCAACATCGGAACGGGAAGTGTTGTTGCGGTCGGTTCGGTCATTAAAACGATGCAGGGGAAATGGACTGCATATGGCTCGAATTCGACCGGTGCTTGCGGAAGCCAAACGTTGCTTACTTACCCCGCGCCGGGCGCGCTATCCGCGGGTTTTACAGACGTGTACGACACGAATCTCCAGGGCATAGGCATACGCATCTACGTCTGGACACAGGGCCAAATCACAATTGGAGTTGGCGGCGGATATTACGGAATGCCCACCACGCCAAAGGTCGTTCCGTATCAGCTACCCGTCCAAAACCTGGCCAGCGGGGTGTTCGGTGCCGGATACAACTACATCCAGCTCGATTTCGTCCGCACAGCGCCGGGCCTTGAAGGCGGTGTGTTGCAGCTGACCACTCCGCTCCTTGTAGTCAGCGACCAATCTGGCCAATCGAGCCCGTTGACCATAACGACACTGACCGTCAAAGGTACTTCCGCGCTCAAAACCTGCAGCGTGACCACGTCTCGTCTTGTTGTGGATCTGGGCACCGTCAAATTGCCCGATGTGGTGTTTTCATCGCCCGCTGCGTCGAAAGCGTTCACGATTGAGATGACATGCTCCGCGAGTCCCAACATATCGATCCAGTTCGACGGCACAACGGTGATCGGCAACGACACAGTCTTGCAGCTCCGAGACGAACCGGGTGTGGCGACCGGTATCGGATTGCAGATTCTTGACTCGTCGCCCAGACCAATCACGTTCGGAAAAATGATGCCGCTGGCCGCTGCCGCGCCGGATGGTATCAACAAGTTCAACTTCAGCGCTCGCTACGTGCCGATCGCGCCGCACAGAACGCCGGGCACAGCAGATTCGAACGCGACGTTCACTATGGAATATAACTAAGGCGGAGTGACCCGGAAAATCAAGAACCGCGCGACGAACGCCGCGCGGGTAAAACCAGACTTTTACTTCCCCTGCAGCTTCAGCCGCTCGCAAATCGTCTTGCTCGCGGCCGCGCCGTTCAGCGTATAAAAATGCAGCCCGGGCGCGCCTTCCGCAACAAGCCGTTCGCACAAACCGGTCACCACATCCAGCCCGAAAGCGCGGATCGCTTCTTTATCATCGCCAAAACTTTCCAGGCGGCGCGCAATCCACTTCGGCACTTCCGCGCCGCACATCTCGGAGAAGCGCATCAGTTGCGAGAAATTCGTGATCGGCATGATGCCCGGCACGATGGGAACATCCACGCCGAGTTTGCGGGCGTCATCGACGAAACGAAAATACGCGTCCGCATTGAAGAAGTACTGCGTGATCGCCGAATTCGCACCCGCCTGCACCTTGCGCACGAAGTTATCCAAATCGGACTTCGGCGAGCGCGCCTGCGGGTGATATTCCGGATACGCCGCGACTTCGATGTTGAACCAGTCGCCATGCTCGGCGCGAATGAAGCTCACCAGTTCCGACGCATAGCGCAACTCGCCAACCTCGCCCATGCCCGAAGGCAAGTCGCCGCGCAACGCGACGATATGCCGAATGCCATGTTCGCGATACGCGCCAAGAATCCCGCGCAAACTTTCTTTCGATGACCCGATGCACGACAAATGCGGCGCCGCCTCGAGTCCCTGCTTCATCATCTCGAGCACGGTATCGAGCGTGCCTTGCTGCGTGGAACCGCCCGCGCCGAACGTCACGGAGACGAACTTCGGATTGAGCGTCTTGAGCTGCGCGCCGGTAGCGCGCAATTTCTCGATTCCTTCCGCCGTTTTCGGCGGGAAGAACTCGAATGAGAGTTCGATCGGTTTCATGATGATCTTTAACCGGGCGCGTGCGTTTGACGCATTACCCGAAGGTGCGCTGACCAAGAATCAGCGCGGACAGCAGCCAGGACACGATGCTGTAAAGAATCGAACCAATGAACGCCGACCAGAAACCCGATACCTCGAAGCCCTTGAGCAAGGAAGCACACAGCCAGAAGCACAACGCATTCACGACCAGGATAAAAAGCCCGAGCGTGAGGATGGTCACCGGCAGCGTGAGCAGCACCAGCAGCGGACGCAGGAAGGTATTGATCAGCCCAAGCACGATCGCCACGATCAGCGCGGTGCCGAAACTGCGAATGTGGATCGATGGCACGAGGTAAGTGATGATCAACAACGCGAGCGCGTTGATCAGCCAGGTCAGCAACACGGACATCGATGGTCTCCTGGAACTTGAAGTCAGAGCGCATGGGCTTGCAAAAAAACCCATGCGCAGCCTAACGATTAATAGCGGTAATGATTCGGCTTGAACGGCCCCATCTTGTCCACGCTGATGTACTTCGCCTGGAAGTCGGACAGCACGGTCAGTTCAGCGCCGATACGCCCCAGATGCAGACGCGCGACCTTTTCATCAAGGTGCTTCGGCAAAACATAGACCTTGTTTTCGTACTTGTCGCCGTGCACGAACAGTTCGATCTGAGCGATCGTCTGGTTCGTGAACGATGCCGACATCACGAACGACGGGTGGCCCGTTGCACAACCCAGGTTCACCAGGCGCCCCTCGGCCAGCAGGATCACGCGCTTGCCATCGGGGAAAATGATGTGGTCGACTTGCGGCTTGATGTTTTCCCACGTGTACTGGCGCGTGGATGCAACGTCGATTTCCGAGTCGAAGTGACCAATATTGCAAACGATCGCGTTGTTGCGCATCGCCTTCATGTGATCGTGGCCGATCACGTGGAAGTTGCCCGTCGCCGTCACGAAGATGTCGGCCTTGTCGGCGGCATATTCCATGGTGACTACGCGATACCCTTCCATTGCTGCCTGCAACGCGCAGATCGGGTCGATTTCCGTGACCCACACCGTTGCACCCAGACCACGCAGCGATTGCGCGCAACCCTTGCCCACGTCGCCATAACCTGCGACGACCGCGATCTTGCCCGCGATCATCACGTCGGTCGCGCGCTTGATGCCGTCGACCAGCGATTCACGGCAGCCATACAGGTTGTCGAACTTCGACTTCGTGACCGAGTCGTTCACGTTGATGGCCGGGAACGGCAGACGCCCTTCCTTTTCCATCTGATACAGACGATGCACGCCCGTGGTCGTTTCTTCCGTCACGCCCTGAATGTGCACGAGGCGCTTGGAATACCACGTCGGATCGATATCGAGATGAGCGGCGATCGACTTGTACAGCGCGACTTCTTCTTCGTTTTCCGGCTTGGAGATGACCGAGCGGTCCTTTTCAGCCTTCGAGCCGAGGATCAGCAGCAACGTGGCGTCGCCGCCGTCGTCGAGGATCATGTTGGCGAATTCGCCGTTCGGCCATTCGAAGATGCGGTGGGAGAATTCCCAGTATTCGTCGAGCGATTCGCCCTTGAACGCGAACACCGGCACGCCGCCTTGAGCGATGGCGGCCGCAGCGTGATCCTGCGTCGAAAAGATGTTGCACGATGCCCAGCGCACGTCCGCGCCGAGAGCCGTCAACGTTTCGATCAGCACGCCGGTCTGAATGGTCATGTGCAGCGACCCGGCAATACGCGCGCCTTTCAGCGGCTGTTGCGTCTTGTATTCCTCGCGCGTTTGCATGAGGCCGGGCATTTCCGTTTCAGCAATGTTCAGTTCCTTGCGGCCCCAGGCGGCAAGAGACATATCGGCGACGAGGAAATCTTGGTTGGTTTTTGAATCGAGAACTGCGGCGTTCATCACGCCCTCCTTTCTAAAAAGAAACATAGAAATTTGACGTGAGCGCCGTTCGATGCGGTGGTTCAACAAGCGCTTGATTAATGACCAGCGCTGGTCGCTCCGTCCGATTGAATGCTTCGAGCCTGGCGGTTTTCCGGAAAGTTTTCCGGGTGGTAATACAAACCGTCGCAACGCTCCTCGAAGCGAAATCGGATTGTAGCAAATCGGGATGGCGCGCGGTGAGTGCTATCGGCGAGATCAGAAAGGCAAAAAGGTGAGTAACGGCGCGAGCAAAACCATGACAACGCCGGAAATCATCATTGTCAGGCTGGCGACCACGCCTTCTTCACTGCCGAGTTCGCGCGCTTTCGCCGTGCCTACGCCGTGCGCGGCGGCTCCAAACAGTGCGCCGCGAGCGAGCCGGGCGCGCAATGGCACAAGCGCCAGCACGACTTCGCCGAAAAGCATGCCCACCACGCCCGTGGCTATCACGAACAACGCGGTGAGATCCTTGGGCGCGTGGAGTTTGTCGGAAACGGCGAGCGCGAAAGGCGTGGAAACCGACCGTGTGGAAAGGCTGCGCTGCAATTCCGGCGACAAATGCAGCAATTTGGCGAGCGCGAGCGACCCGCCTACGCCCACCAGAATCCCGACCGTCACACCAACCGATAACGACAGCCAGTGCTTTTTCAAAAGATGCCGGTATTCAAAGATGGGCACGGCAAAAGCCACGGTGGCCGGGCCTAGCAGCCACATCAGCCAGCGGGTATCGGCGAAATAAACGGTGTACGGAATCCGTGCAGCCATGACGATGATCACGAGCACGGCCGGAACAGTCAGCATGGGTGTGAGCAAAGGCCGGCGGAATCTGGCGTACAGGCGCTTGAGCGCAAAGTACAGCGCCACCGTCAACACGAAGCAACCCGCCGCGATGAGGCTGCCGGCGGCATCGGAGAAAAGAGGTTCGGGGAGGTACGGCATTGCGGGCAGCATTGTCTTGTTCGGCTCAGGCGCGGGCAGCCCGGCGAGCGCTCGTGATGCGGCGCAGTTCCAGCCGGCGCTCGAACTTCGAGGCTTGTTCCACGGCAAACGCCACCGCGATCATGACCATCAGCGTGCCGAACACGACGACCAGCGCGAGCCGCCAGCCATCTTCGCGGAACAGGCCGCCGTATTGGACCGCGGCGACCGCGGCCGGGATGAAAAACAACAGCATGTCGGTCAACAGCCAATCCGCGCCGGCCTTGACCCAGCGCGGTGCGATGCCGCCGCTAAACAACAGCGCGAGGAGCGCCAGCAAGCCGATCACGCCGCCTGGAACCGGCAAATGGAACGTGCGCGCGGCCAGGTCGGCGAGTAACCAGATTCCCGCCAGCGCCGCGCTCTGTAACGCGATTCGCATGAACCGGCTGGCGGGCGCCCGACTGCGCGTTACAAATTTTGAAAAAGGCAAAATGGCGGCGAGAACGATCATGACGGGCCTGCTGCAAACGGATGCGGTGAAATAAGGGTTAACCTGTAGTCGAATATAGCGTGCGTCTAAACATAATTAAAATGACTTAAACTTATCGACCGCATTCCAAGGTGGAATCAAAGGGGCGTGTATGGAGTTGCGATCGTTGCGGTACTTCGTAGAGGTGGTGAAGCAAAAAAGCTTCACTGCGGCGGCGGAGAAAATGTTCGTCACGCAGCCGACCATCAGCAAGATGGTGAAATCGCTCGAGGACGAAATCGGCTCGCCGCTGCTGCTGCGCGAAAGCCGCCAGATGGTGCTGACCGATGCCGGGCAGATCGTCTACCAGCGCGGACTCGAAGTACTCGCGGCGCACGCGCAACTCGAAGCCGAACTCAACGATCTCGGCAAACTCGGACGCGGCACGCTCACAATCGGCATTCCGCCGATGGGCGGATCGCTGTTCACGCCGGCCATCGCCGCATTCAAGAAACGTTATCCCAAAGTGGAGCTGAAACTGTTCGAGCGTGGTTCGAAAGCGATCGAAGCCGCTTTGATCGACGGCGAACTGGAACTCGGCGGTGTGCTTGAACCCGTCGATCTTGCTACGTTCGACGTCATGCCTGTCAGCCGGCAGTTGCTGTGGCTCGTGGCGCAGAAGGGTTCGCGCTGGGACGCAATGACTGACGTGCCGCTCGGCGATCTGGCGTTGGAATCGTTTGTTTTCTACGGCGAAAGTCTTGCGTTGTCGGATCTGGTTCTGAACGCGTGCCGCGAAGCGGGTTTCTCACCGACTATTGTTAGCCGCAGTGGACATTGGGATTTCATGGCGGCGCTGGTGCAGGCCGGTGTTGGCATTGCATTGCTGCCGGCGCCGTATTGCCGCCGGCTGGATATCAATGCGTTTACGTGCCGGCCGGTCGTCGATCCGGAGATTCACTGGGACATGGCCGTTGGCTGGCGGCGCAACGGGTATTTATCGAACGCCGCGCGCGCGTGGCTGGAAGTCGCTCGAAAGGCATTGCCGGCCAATCTCGGCGATGACTTCCTGCAAGGCGCGGCGGCCCGGTTTCCTGCACAGGTGCGCGACGCTTCATCGAGATAACGGCCCGATCAAAACACAACGAAAAACACCCGGTCACGCGTCACGCGCGACCGGGTGTTTTTTTGCTGCTTTGCTACCCGGACTTAAACACGCCCGGTCACACAATTACTCTTGAACCGCAAAGTCGATACGGCGGTTAGCGAAACGTCCGCTGGCCGTCGAGTTATCGGCGATCGGGTGTTGGTCGCCATAACCTTGTGCCGTCAGACCGTCGGCGGAAACACCGTGCTTGACCAGGAAGGCGCGCACTGCTTCAGCACGCTTCTTCGACAAAGTCAGGTTCGAGCTGGCCAGACCAACGTTGTCCGAGTAACCGCCAATGTTCAGCTTGACCGTCTTGCCGGCGTCCTGGCACGACTTCAACAGCTGAGCCGATTTAGCCAGCGCCAGTTGCGCGTCTTGCGGCGGCACGTCCGAACCGGTGCGGAAGTTGATGACTTGCAGGTTCAGCACCTTGGCGACATCTGCCGCGGCGCAGTCATCATTCAGCGACGAGAACGCGCTCATGAACGAGTCCTTCGCGTTTTCGACTGCTTGCTTGACGTCGAAGGTACCAATGGTGAAGCCTGCGCCGAACAGCGACTTGAGCTTGTCCATCCAGCCGTTGCGAACGTCCGCAGCCGTACCGCTCAGTTCAATCTTTTCGCCCGACAACTTTGCTTCCGCGCCCGGCAATTGCATCAGCGGCAACAGGCCGTCGAGCTTGTCGAGCCAGCTTGCGGGCTTCGTGTCCGGATCAACCGTGATGGTCGCGTTCAGATGATCCGCGCCAAACTTCGCCGTCAATGCGGCAAGCAGCTTGGCCTTTTCTTCTTCGCTGCCAACGGTGGCGTGAATCGACGGTGCACCGAGCTTGTCGACGGTGAACGTCAGCAATGCGTCCTTGGTCGGAGCGGGAGCCGCGACGGCAGCAGGCGCCGAAGCAGGTTCCGATGCCGGCAAGGCTGCGACTGCCGGGGTCGAATTCACCACAGGCGCTTCAGCCGGTGCGGCTGTCACGGGCTGCTGGTTGGTGCAGCTACGGCCGAACAGCAGGGCCAGCAATGCGAGCGCGGCGGCAACTGCGAGCCACCACCATTTCTTCGATCCTGCCTTCTCTTCCATCACGATCTTGTCGAGCGATGAATTCGCAGCCGATGACGAACCGCCGGCCGTAGAAGGATGTTCCAGATGCGACGACACCGCTTTCAATTGCGCCGCCACGCCCGTCAGGAAACTGCCCGCGCCGCCAAGACCCAGCGCGCTGGAGATGTCTTCCGACATGCTCGCCTTCACCATTGGCAATTGATGGCCGAGGAGCGTTGGCAACTGACCGACGTTGCCGCCGGACTTCGAGAAGTAGTGTTTCAGCACGCCGAACAATGCGGTCGTGACAATGCCGCCAAGCGCGTGCGTAGCGCCTACCGACACGCCGGTTTTCGCGGCAACTGCGCTGCTCAGTCCGTTGATGCGATCTTCGGAAGCGACGCCCGAAGCGAGTCGCGTTCCCGCTGCGAGCAGCGATTGCAAGCCGTCGCCGTGCACGAGTTGCGGCAGCATCTCGACAATGTTCGCGTTCGAATCCGGTGACATGATGGATGCGAACAAGCCGCGTGCGCCTTCCGGCGACGACGCCTTGTTCATGAGTGAACCGACCATTGCCGGCGCGATCATGCCGACCACGCGCTTTGCCGCTTCCGGCGCAACGCCGAGTTTAGTGGCGAGTTGCTGCAACACGCTTTCGGTTAAAGCGCCCTGTACTAGCTGAATAACATTGATGCTCATTTGATTTGCCTTTCCTTACTTGCGTGATGTCGCCAAACGCCCAGAATGGGATTGGCGATTATAGGTTCGGGTTTAAAGAGATAAGGACTTCCGACTAAAAATCGGAAATACCTCAAGGCGGAATAATTAAGACGGTTCTCAACGGCTCCCGGTTTAGGCGGGTCGATCCGAAGCGCGGCTTTTAGGAGCAAAATATTCACTCCGACGGAGGTAACCGATGACCCCATCCACCTACGGCCAGACCCACGAAATCACGAACCAGGCGCCGCCGCTCGAGCGCTATGACGCGATGACCGGGGACCCGGCGCTAATCGCCGCGCTCGGGCGCGAAGGCGCGGACTGGCATCTCGAAACGCTCGTGCGCGACGGCCGTGCGCTGACGCAACCGGGCGTCCTCGCGCTCGCCGACCTCGCCAACCGGCATGCGCCCGAACATCATCCGTTCAGCGCGCGCGGGGAGCGTGTGGATGCCATCGAGTTTCATCCCGCGTGGCATACGCTGCTTTCAATGTTGCGTGAACAAGGCTTGCACGCGTTGCCGTTCGAATCCGGTTCGTCCGGCAAGCCGCGGCCCGGCGCCATGGCCGCGCGCGCCGCCGGATATTTTCTCCACGCGCAACTGGAAAGCGGATCGTTGTGTCCGCTGACCATGACGTTCGCGAGCATCCCGGTCCTGCAGAAGGAACCCGCGCTATACGCGCGCCTGCAGGCGCAATTGCTTTCGCGCAAGCACGATCCTCGCGATATCCCGCTCGACGCCGGCAAGGAATCCATGATGATCGGCATGGGCATGACCGAGAAACAAGGCGGCTCGGATGTGCGCAGCAACCGGACCCGCGCGATGGCGTTGGGCGCGGGCGGACGGGGTGGAGAGTATCGGCTGATCGGGCATAAATGGTTCTTCTCCGCGCCGCAATGCGACGCGCATCTCGTACTCGCGAGGACCGGCGAAAGCGCCGATGAGAAAGGCCCGATCTCGTGCTTCTACGTGCCGCGCTTCGCCCCCGATGGTTCCAAAAACGCGGTTCAGATTCAGCAACTGAAGGACAAGCTCGGCAACCGCTCGAACGTCAGCAGCGAAATCGAGTTTCTCGATGCCTACGGCATCATGATCGGCGACGAGGGACGCGGCGTGCCGACGATCATCGAAATGGCGAACTTCACGCGGCTCGATTGCGTGATCGGCAGCGCGGCGTTGATGCGCGCCGCGCTGATCCACGCGATCCACCACGCGCGGCATCGAAGTGCGTTTGGGGCGAAGCTCGTCGATCAACCGCTGATGCGCAACGTGCTCGCCGACCTCGCGCTGGAGTCCGAAGCGGCGACCACGTTGTTCATGCGGCTCGCGGGCGCGTTTGAGGATTCATCGGCGCCTGAGGAGCGCGCGTGGCGGCGGATCGTGACGCCGGCCGCGAAGTTCTGGGTCTGCAAGCGCGCGCTCGAATTCACCGGCGAAGCAATGGAAGTCTGGGGCGGCAATGGTTACGTCGAGACGGGGCCGATGGCGCGGTTTTATCGGGAAGCGCCGGTGAATTCGATCTGGGAAGGCTCGGGCAATGTGATGTGCCTCGACGTGTTGCGGGCGATCGAGCGTGAACCCGAAGCCGCGCGCGCGTTGCTCGATTCGTGGCGTGCGGTCGCGCAGGAGCATCCGGCGTTGCGCGACGCGTTGAACACGCTGCTCGGGATGCTTCAGGACGATGCGGTTTCGCGCGAGGCATCGGCGCGGCGGATCGCGCAGCAGCTCGTGCTGACCGCGCAAGGGGTGTTGCTGGCGCAGCACGCGCCGGCGGAAGTGTCGGCGGCGTTCATCGAAACCCGTCTCGGCGATGCACGCGGCACCGCGAATCGCGTATATGGCACGTTGCCGGCGCGGTTTGATTTTGCGGCGATCATCGCGCGGGCGTTTGCCGCCTAGTACTTGGGAAGGACGGCCTATCTTTTGGGCATTCCGGCGACCGGCGCGACTTCCGGCGCCGGCCCCTCTTCCAGCCCGTTTTCCAGTCTGTAGAACCACGCCAGCAATTCCGCCACCGCCTGATACAACGCGGGCGGGATGCGGGCATCGAGATCGACCTGCATCAGCAACGACACCATATCCGGCGATTCGTGCACGTACAACCCGGCGTCCTTCGCGCGCTGCACGATCATCTCGGCGACCAGGCCGTAACCTTTTGCAACCACGCGGGGCGCGGCGTCGGGTTTCTTCGTGTCGTAGGTGAGCGCGGTGGCTTGCTTGCGCGCATCGTTTTGCTGCGTCATGCCGCACTCTCCGCGCCGGCCGGCGGTGAACCCGTATCCGGTGATATATCGCCGGTCGATTCGGCCAGCGGGTCCATCGCGCGGATGGTGATGCCGGCGAGCCGCAGGCCGGCGGCTTCGAGTTGCTGCTGGAAATGGGCGCCATCGCGGGCAAGCAGGATCGCGCCGTCCGCGCTCGCGTTGAGCTTCACCAGCAACTGCTGCCCGGTGAGCACGAGGTTCGCGTCGACGTTGCCAAGCGTCGGCAGCGCCAAGGTCACGCGTGTGTGCCAGGCGCGTTCATCGCCGAGCGGCAGGTTTTCCGCACCATCCCGCGCGCGGCGCTCTCGCGGCTGGATCTCCCACTCGAATTTCGCACCGGGCCACGCTTCGCCGGACCAGCGGAACTGGTTGGTGGCGAGCAGATCGAGCTGCTGGCGCACCAGCGGAATAGTCGATGGATGAATGCCCGCGCTGATCGATGCCTGTACGGCCGGATCATGCGTGTTTCCATCGGATGCGGCGGATGCGGATCCAGCGCCCGCCCGCGTGCCGGGAGGAGAGAACACGTTCGGCGGCACCGCGCGCACCGACGCCGCCAGCGCCGCCGCCTGCTGCGGCGTGAGCGGCATGGGGACGAGGCGCACGGGGTTCATCGGATCGGGCGGATCGGCGGAGAACGTCGGCGGCAGCAGGGATTCATCGATCCACATATCTGCCGGAAGATCAGGCTGCGGTTGCGGCGTGTCGAACGGAAGGGCGGCCGTCAGGTTATCCGCACGCGCTTGCGGCTCATCGTTCAGCGACGCGAGCGTGCGTTGCCCGGCGAGCCATTGCGCGATATGGCTTTCGTAGAAAAGCCCGCTTTCGCTCACGGTTTTCGCCAGCACAGACGCCAGCGCATCGGCAGGCAAAACCTGCGCGGCTTGATTGACAGCGGCGGTGGAGGCGGTGGCAGCAATGGACCCCGCGGAAGCGGTCGAAGGCGCCGTGGAATACGCGGAAGCCGCCTGCGTATCGAACAACGACCCCGATAACGTTGCGAACGCGCTCGCGGCAAGCAGCGGCCGTGGCGCGGTTGGCCACAACGGGGTATCGCTTGTCATTGGCGGCGTGTTTTGGCCGCCGAAACGGGAAATGGCGTCGAGCGTGCGCGCGACATTGCTGAGCGCGGTTTGCGCGGAAGCGGAGGGCGGCGTGTTCGCCGCGTTTGCTGGAACGGGGACGGTAAACGGCGGGGTATCGACGAGAAGTTGCGACGTGCTGGTTTGCGCCGTCGCGCCCGAGGTCGATCCGCCCTGCGGAAGGAGCGCCGATAACAGCATGTCAGTGCGGCTGGCGATGAGCGCAGCGATCGCGGAGTCCAGACCAGGCATGCCGGTTTCCTCGGGTCACCGGTCAAGCGATCAACAATCGGATCTGCCCGTCACCGGTTTTCGGCGGGCTGCAAACACGTGAACCACAAGAAACGTGTTTATCGCAGCCCGATCATCTTTTTCAAAACTCGCGCAGGCCTGTTCACCGTGAACAGCGCCGATAAACGCGCAAGGCTGGGCGCACTCAGGTCGCGAATGGCGGCGTCGTCGGCGAGAATCCGGCGCACCAGCTCAAACTTGCGGGCGCGCGCGGTGTCGTCGAGCTGGGAGGCGGCATCGACTTCTCTCAAGCCGTCGATCAACTCGCGATACGCCCCCTGCATGATCTTCAACTCACTCCATTCCCCCGTGCGCGCCGCGGCCAGCATGCGCGCAGAAAGTTCAGCAATCGCTTCGTAATGAGAGAAATATTCTTGTGTCGTTTTCATTATGTGCGGACAAATTTCGCATTGTCACGCCGCAGCCATTCTTGCTGCGTCGGGTGCAATTGCGATCCAGGCGTCTTCCAGAGTCGCCAACAAGCCATCGACTTCCACCAGCATCGGTTCGCTTTGCTGCACGTTCGCTTGCAGAAGGCGGTGCGACATATACGTATAGAGCGCGTCCAGCCGCGCTGCGATTTCTCCGCCGGCTTCCTTGTTCAGGGCCTGCTGCAAACCGCTTTCGATAATGCCGATCGCCTTCGTGATCGCCTCTCCGCGCGCCGCGATGTTGCCCTGCTGCAAGTGCATCCGCGCCTGGGCGATAGCCTGGCGCGCGCCCTGATACAGCATGACGACGAGTCTGTGCGGACTGGCGCCCATCACTCCGGTTTGCACGCCGACGCGTGCGTACGCGTTGGCTCCCGCATGTCCCTGGGAAAACATCCGACTTTCTCCAATTTCGATGTCCGCGCGTGCCGATTGCGGAAATCGTGATGAACCGATGCCGGCATTGCGATCAAGACCTGTTGATTTGTCTGACTGTTTGCCGTGCTGTTACTTAGGGTTATCGGAGAAAGCGGCGAAAGCTTTAGGAAGGGTTTGCGTCACAGCGGGTTCCGGAAAGTGCAACGGTCGCCAGGCGGCGTTCAGATGCCGGTGGTGCGGTATCCATCAAGCGGTCTGCGCAACCCGGCTCAGACCGAAATATTCATGATGTCGTTGTACGCGGAGACGAGCTTGTTGCGCACCTGCAGCCCGAATTGCAGGCCAACGTTGGCTTTCTGCATGTCCACCATGACGTCGTTCAGCGACACATTCGGCGCACCGATTTCAAACGCGTGCGCTTCGCTCATGGCGCTTTTCTGGGCGCCGCTGATGTTGTCGATGGACGATTTCAGCGCATCCGCGAAACTGCCCGCGCTCGCCGCCCCCGATTCCGGCACGACGGCGCCGCCCGCGACATTGCCCGCGCCGCCGGCGGCCTGCGTGGCCATGGACTGAAGTTGCTGGAGCGCCGAACTCAGCGGGCTGATGGATGCATTCATGGTGACTCCAGAAGGATCAAGCGGTAAACAAACTTTCCAAAACAATGAGTAACCGGCGGCAACGTATGGTGGGCGGTGTTTCTGGGACATTTCGAACCGGGGCCTGTCCCGGGCCTAAGGCTGGCGTCTGCACCGGAGCCTGGGCGGTTCGCCATACGGCCTGACCGATTACGAAAAAGTCTAGCAGCGGCGTTGTTTCGCAAAGCCCGGAAAGAGCGCCAAAACCGGCTTCTGTTCGCCCAATCGACTTACCCGTCCTTACGGATAATTCCTCTCATGAAAGAGTCTGCGAATGCGCCCGGCTTCAACCGGACCCCTCGCGGAAAACGCAAGATTCGGAGAGCTTCGACGCATGGATTCCACCAATAACCTGATCAACCCGGACGCCCGCATGGGTCTGGCCGGCGCGCAGCCGGCGGCCGGATCGATCGCGGCAGGTTCGGGCGGCGCCGGTTTTGCCGGCAGTTCCGACTTCAGCGGCAATCTCGGCGGCCGCATGCCGATGCTCAACCAGTTCCGCAACAACCCGCGCATGCCGCTGATCATCGCCGTGGCGGTGCTGGCCATGGTCGTCGCCGGACTCGTGATGTGGTCGCGTCAGCCGGATTACCGGGTGCTGTTCAGCAATCTGTCCGATCGTGACGGCGGCGCGATTGTCGCCGCGCTGCAGCAAGGGAACATTCCCTACAAGATCGCCGAATCCGGCGGCGCGATCCTGGTTCCGAGCGAAGCCGTGCACGAAACGCGCTTGCGGCTGGCATCGCAAGGATTGCCCAAGAACGGCTCGGTCGGCTTCGAACTGATGGACAACCAGAAATTCGGCATCAGCCAGTTCGCCGAACAGGTCAACTATCAGCGCGCGCTTGAGGGCGAGCTGGAAAAGACCATCGCGTCGATATCCTCGGTTCGCGAAGCCCGCGTCCATCTCGCCATTCCGAAGCCGACAGTGTTCGTGCGCGAAAAGGAATTGCCGACAGCGTCGGTCATGCTGAATCTCTATCCCGGCCGCGCGCTCGACGAAGCGCAGACGCTCGCAATCCAGCACATGGTCAGCTCGGGCGTGGCGGACATGCCGGTGAAGAACGTGACCATCGTCGACCAGGACGGCAACCTTCTGACGCAGCAAGGCAGCGGGCCGAACGGCCTCGACGCCTCGCAGCTCAAATACGTGCAGCAGATCGAACGCAATACGCAATCGCGTATCGATGCAATCCTGGCGCCGTTGTTCGGCGCGGGCAACGCCCACTCGCAGGTGAGCGCGGACATCGACTTTTCGAAGCTCGAACAGACCGCCGAAAGCTACGGCCCGAACGCGAATCCGCAAAACACCGCGATCCGCAGCCAGCAATCGAGTGAATCGAAGGACGGTGGCGGGGCAAGCGTGGGCGGCGTGCCGGGCGCGTTGTCGAACCAGCCGCCGGCAGCGGCATCGGCGCCTATCGATGCAGCGGCGAGCGGCGCCGACGGCGCAAAGACGCTGCCGGTCAACGTGCGCAAGGACACCACGACCAACTACGAAGTCGACCGGACCGTGCGCCACTACGAGCAGCCGATGGGCGGCATCAAGCGCCTCTCTGTCGCGGTGGTCGTGAATTACCAGAAGCAAGTGGACGCGAAAGGCATCGTCACGATGCAACCGCTTCCCGCCGACAAGCTCGCGCAAGTCCAGCAACTCGTGAAAGACGCGATGGGCTACGACGAAAAGCGCGGCGACTCGGTCAACGTGGTGAACAGCACTTTCCTGGTGGATACGAACGTGATCCCCGATGTGCCCTGGTGGCGCACGCCGGACATGATCGCGCGCGGCATCCAGCTGGCGAAGTACTCGGGTATTGGCCTGGTGGCGATGTTCCTGTATTTCACGATGGTGAAGCCGGCGCTGCGCCGCGCTTTCCCGCCGCCGCCCCCGCCGCCCGCACTCGGCGCACCGGATGAACTGTCGCTGCTCGACGGTCCGTCCATGCCGAAGAGCGCGATCGATGAAGACAAGGATGCCGAAGTCAGCTTGCTCGGCAACGAAAGCAACAAGGCCAAGTTCGAACGCAATCTCGACTACGCGCGGATGATCGCGCGCCAGGACCCGAGAATCGTTGCGACGGTCGTCAAGAACTGGGTGTCCGATGAACGCTGAAGGCCTCAACAAAGCCGCGCTCCTGCTGATGTCGATTGGTGAATCCGAAGCAGCGGAAGTCTTCAAATACTTGGGACCGCGTGAAGTCCAGAAGATCGGCGCGACCATGGCGCAGTTGAAGAACGTCACGCGCGAGCAGCTCGATAACGTCATGACCGAGTTCGTGCACGAAGCCGAACAGCACACGGCGCTGTCGCTCGACTCGAGCGAATACATCCGCACGGTGCTGACCAAGGCGCTCGGCGAGAACAAGGCCGGCGCGCTGATCGACCGGATCTTGCAGGGCAGCGATACGAGCGGTATCGAAGGCCTGAAGTGGATGGATTCCGCCGCGGTCGCCGAGCTGATCAAGAACGAACATCCGCAGATCATCGCGACGATTCTCGTGCATCTGGACCGCGATCAGGCATCGGAAATCGTGGCGCTCCTGACCGAACGCCTGCGCAACGACGTGCTGTTGCGCATTGCCACGCTCGACGGCATTCAGCCCGCCGCGCTGCGCGAACTCGACGACGTGCTCACCACCTTGCTTTCCGGCAGCGACAACCTCAAGCGCGCGCCGATGGGCGGCATTCGCACGGCGGCGGAAATCCTTAACTTCATGTCGACGGCGCACGAAGAATCCGTGATCGAAAACGTCAAGGAATTCGATGCGGAACTGGCGCAGAAGATCATCGACCAGATGTTCGTGTTCGAAAACCTGATGGACCTCGAAGACCGCGCCATCCAGATGTTGCTGAAGGAAGTGGAGTCGGAAACGCTGATTGTTTCGCTGAAAGGCGCACAACCGCCGTTGCGCCAGAAGTTCCTCGCGAACATGTCGCAGCGTGCCGCCGAACTGCTCGCGGAAGACCTCGATTCGCGCGGTCCGGTGCGTTTGTCGGAAGTGGAAACGCAGCAGCGCAAGATCCTGCAAGTCGTGCGCAATCTTGCCGAAAGCGGCCAGATCCAGTTAGGCGGCAAGGCCGAGGACGCATATGTCTGACGCAGCAGAAGCCGCGAAGCAGGCTCACGCGACAGACGCCGAAAAGAAGGCGCGCATGACCGCGTATCAGCGCTGGGAAATGGCGTCGTTCGATCCGGTTCCGGTGGATCGATCCGCTGCCGATCAGGCCGCGCTCGAAAAGCATCTTCGCCGTGTCCGCGATGAAGCGCATGCCCAAGGTCTGGCGCAAGGCCACGTTGCCGGCCAGGCGATGGGATATCAGGCCGGCTACGACCAGGGTTACGCGAAGGGCGAAGAAGAAGGCCGCCTCGATGCCCGTTCTGAAGCGGCGCGGCTGGCATCGATGGCCGATGCCTTCAAGACCGCCCTGCAAGCCGCCGACGCCGTTGTCGCCGAGGCGCTGACCGCGTTGGCGCTGGATATTGCGCAGCAAGTCGTATCGCAGCATTTGACGCTCGACCCGACCGCCGTGCTGGCCGTTGCGCGCTCGGTGATCGCGGCCGAACCGGCGCTCTCCGGCGCGCCGTACCTGATCGTGAACCCGGCGGATCTGCCGATTGTCGAAGCCTATTTGCTGGAAGAATTGCAGGCAGCCGGATGGACCTTCCGCACCGATCCGGACATTGAACGCGGCGGCTGCAAGGCCCACGCGGCAAGCGGTGAAATCGATGCAACCAATGCAACGCGCTGGGAGCGCGTCGCAGCGGCGCTCGGGAGGTCGCAACCGTGGTAATGCAAACTCATAACGCCGCGAGCGCAGCGCGCCGCGTGACGCAGGAAGGCTTGAGCGAACTCGAACAGGAACTCGCGCGGGCGTCGTTCGGACCGCTCGCCGATCCCGACGTGACGCCCGAGCCGACTCTGGAAGACATGGCGGCACAGACCATCGTGGAATTGGCGGAGATGGTCAACAACCCGCATCTCGATGGATGGCGCACCCAGCTCGAAGCCAGCAAGGCGCGCAGCCAGATTTCGAAGCCATTGCGCGCGTGTGGCCGGTTGACCCGCGCGGCCGGCCTCGTGCTCGAAGCCGTGGGCTTGAAGCTCGGCGTGGGATCCGAATGCATGATCGAGTTGCCCGCAGGCAGTTCTATTCCGATGGCCGAAGCCGAAGTCGTCGGCTTCTCGGGCGACAAGCTGTTCCTCATGCCGACCACCGAAGTCTCCGGCTTGCTGCCCGGCGCACGCGTTTATCCGCTGGAAAGCGCGCCCATCAATGATCCGATGGCCGGCGCCAAGCGCCTGCCGGTCGGCTGGGAAATGCTCGGCCGCGTAGTCGATGCCTCCGGCCGTCCGCTCGATGGCCTCGGTCCGCTTGGCGCCAAGCGCGACGCGCCGTTGTCCGCGCCGACCATCAACCCGTTGAATCGCGAACCGATCCACAAGGTCCTCGACGTCGGCGTGCGCGCCATCAACGCGCTGCTGACCGTGGGACGCGGCCAGCGCATGGGCCTGTTCGCGGGTTCGGGCGTGGGTAAATCCGTGCTGCTCGGCACGATGGCGCGCTACACCAGCGCCGAAGTCATCGTGATCGGGTTGATCGGCGAACGTGGCCGCGAAGTGAAGGAGTTCATCGAACAGATTCTTGGCGAGGACGGACTCGCACGTTCGGTCGTGGTCGCCGCGCCCGCCGACGTTTCGCCGATCCTCCGTATGCAGGGCGCAACATATGCAACCTCGCTCGCCGAATATTTTCGCGATCAGGGCAAACACGTACTGCTGCTCATGGACTCGCTCACGCGCTATGCCATGGCCCAGCGCGAAATCGCCCTGGCCATCGGCGAACCGCCCGCCACCAAAGGCTATCCGCCGTCGGTGTTCGCCAAGTTGCCTGCACTCGTGGAGCGCACGGGGAACGGGCCGGAAGGCGGTGGATCGATTACGGCGTTTTATACGGTCTTGACGGAAGGGGACGATCAGCAAGATCCTATCGCCGATTCCGCGCGCGCGATTCTTGATGGACATATTGTGTTGTCGCGGTCGCTGGCCGAAGCGGGGCATTATCCGGCCATCGATATCGAGGCATCGATCAGCCGCGCAATGACGGCGCTTATCGACGACAAACATCTGGACCGAGTACGTCTGTTCAAGCAAATGTTGTCGCGTTATCAGCGCAACCGGGACCTGATCAACGTGGGCGCGTATTCCAGCGGACGCGATGCGCTGCTGGACCGGGCGATTGCGTTGTATCCGCGCATAGAAGCGTTTTTGCAGCAAGGATTTCGCGAGCAAGCGATGTTCGAGCCGAGTCTGGCCAAACTCGACGAGCTGTTCGCGTAACAACACGATAAAGATAATCAGGAATTAGACCTCCATGTCAAAGCATCTGCCGATCAATACCCTGATCAACCTCGCAGAAGAAGAACTCGAAGCCGCGACTAAAAAGCTCGGCAAGCTGCAGCAGGAACGCAACGAAGTGGAGACGCAGTTGAATTCGCTCGTGACGTATCGCGATGAATATCACGCGCGCTTCACGGCATCGGCGCAAGAAGGCACGACCGCACAGACCTTGCGCAATTTCCAGGCATTCGTAGATACGCTCGATTCGGCAATCAACCAGCAACGCAATTTGCTCGTGGCCGCGACCGCGCGTCTCGAGGCGGCGAAGCCTGAATGGCAGCAGAAAAAGCAGAAGCTGGGTTCGTACCAGGTTCTGGCCGCGCGCGCGGACGCCGTGCAGGCCAAACAGGACGCCCGGATCGAACAGCGCGATTCGGATGAGCACTCCGCGAAGGTTCTGCGGATGCGGGCCGAACGGGCTTAAGTCTTATCGCGGTTTTATCTCGCACAAGATACAAGAGGTCACCATGTCGTCAGTTAATTCGGCCAGCGCGTTGCTGGGTTTATCGAGCGTATCGGCTGTTTCACGCAGCGCAGCGGCGGCGTCCGCTCGCGATGAAGCGGCGGCATCGTTTGGATCGACGCTCCATAACATCACCGCCAAGGCCAATGAGCGCGAAGCCGCTCAGGCTAAAGTGCAGGAACGCGCTCAAGCCGATAAAGCCGCTGCGAAGGCCGCTGCAGCGCGTGGCAGCGTGCACGACGCCTCAAAAGCCGATGCGACGGATTCAACCGATCAGGATAAATCAGTAAGCGATGCGGATCAAAGCGCGGCGGCGGATCAGACGACGGCTTCGACCGCCGACAAGCCTGCCGCGACCGATAAAACCACCGACGTGACAAAGGCTGCGCCGGAGACCGCCGAGGCCATCGCAACGGCTGCCGCGCAAAAGGCCGCGCTCTTGAAGGCACGCGCTGCCAACGGTACGGCCAAGACCCCGGCGGATCTGGCTGACGCGGCGGCATCGGCGGCAACGGACACGGCATCCACCGATGCCACCGACGCAAGCAGCATCCCCGCGCCCGCCAAAGCCGCCGATGCAAAAGCCGCAGCCGACGCGTTGCAGGCATCGCTGACGGCGGCGGCGAATGTGCAAACCCCGGCCACGCCGCTCAATGCAGCGGCCGCGGCAGCCATGGGCGCAGCGCACGCCGGCAATATGAACAACGGCACAACGACAGGCACGAAAGCCGGCCGCGACACGCCGCTTGGCGTAACGACCGATGCCAAAACCCAGGGCAACGCGGCGCTGACGCAACAAGGCGGCGCGGCCGCCACGCAACAAGCCGATGCAGCCGCCCTCGCCGCGCTGACCCCGCCCGACGACGGCAGCGCCGCATACAAGGCAAGCGCGGCAACCGCCGACGCCACCGCGCACGCGGGCGTGCAACAGGCGGCATCGGCGGCGACGAGCGGAGCGACCCTGCAAGGCGCGGCGACCGCAGCCGATAGCGCGGCGATTGCGCCGCACGTCGGATCGAGCGGCTGGGACGATGCCTTCAGCCAGAAGGTCGTGTTTTTATCGAATGCGCATCAGCAAAGCGCCGAGCTGACGTTGAACCCGAAGGATCTCGGGCCGCTGCAAGTGGTGCTGCAGGTCGCGGGGAATCACGCGCATGCGCTGTTTGTATCGGACCATGCGCAGGTTCGTGCGGCCGTTGAAGCTGCATTGCCGACCTTGCGTGAAGCGATGCAGGCAAGCGGCATCGGTTTGGGTAGCACGAGTGTCAGCGATGGCTTCGCCGGAAAGCAGGCGAGTTCGGGGCAGCAGGATGGCGGCGGAAGGTCGTCGCCGTGGGGCGGATCGGGTCAGGGCGGCGGAATTGGTGCCGTGGGCGATACGGCAAGCACCGTCAGCATGCCGCTGCGCCGTCAGGTCGGGTTGGTGGATACGTTCGCCTGAGCCGCGTCAGACGTAGCAAACAAGCCGCGCGAGCCTCACCGCCGCGCGGCTTTTTCACGTCTGCCGCGCTGTGCGCGTCGCAAACGTAAAACCCTCCTCTTTGCGCAAACTCCCGAGTTAGCACTAATAACCCCTTCTGTTCGACCCATCGCGCAAGCCTACTTTCGCCAACAATTCAGGCTACAGAAAGAGGCCCGCAAACATGGCAACCACAGCAACAGCACAACAACCCGTCGCCCCGGCTAAAACCGGCAAGCTCAAACGCATCCTCCTGATCGCGGTGGGCGCAATCGTCCTGCTCGGCGCAGGCGGCGCTGGCGCGTATTTCTGGCTGCATAAAACCGCCTCGCACGAACCCGCGAAACCCGCGCCCGCCGTGCCGCCGGTGTTTTATCCGCTCGATTCCATGACCGTCAATCTGCAATCCGACGACGGCATGCATTACCTGCGCATCGGCCTCACGCTGAAGCTGCCGAACGACAAGGCGCAAGCCGCGCTCGCCGAACGCATGCCGGAAGTGCGCAGCCACATATTGATGCTGCTGTCGGCGAAACATCCGGACGACCTTGCGGGTATCGATGGAAAACGCGCATTGGCGAAAGAACTCCTGACCACGGTCAACACGTTCGGCGGCACGCCGGAAGAACCGGCGCATGTGCAGGAAGTGCTGTTCACGGAAATCGTCGTCCAGTAATGCGTGGCGAGTAAGCGCAAAAACGAAGCCGAACCAGATAAGCGCAGGACAGGAACCAAGGAACACTCATGGGCCACGAAGAGTTCATGTCGCAGGAGGAGGTCGATGCCCTGCTCAAGGGCGTCACCGGGGAAGTCGACACCATTGCCGACGAAACACGCTATCAAGGCGTGCGCCCCTACAACCTCGCGACGCAGGAACGTATCGTCCGGGGCCGGATGCCGGGCCTGGAAATTATCAACGACCGCTTCGCGCGTCTCTTGCGCGTGGGCATCTTCAACTTCATGCGGCGTTCGGCGGAGATTTCCGTCGGTCCGGTGAAGGTGCAGAAGTACAGCGAATTCACCCGCAATCTGCCGATCCCGACGAACCTGAACCTCGTCCACGTGAAGCCCTTGCGCGGCACGTCGCTGTTCGTGTTCGATCCGAACCTGGTGTTTTTCGTCGTCGACAACCTCTTCGGCGGCGACGGCCGTTTCCACACGCGCGTGGAAGGCCGCGAATTCACGCAGACCGAGCATCGGATCATCAGCAAGCTGCTCAACCTCGTGTTCGAACAGTACGCGGCGTCCTGGAAAAGCGTGCGCTCGCTCAACTTCGAATTCGTGCGCTCGGAAATGCACACGCAATTCGCAAACGTCGCCACGCCGAACGAGATCGTGATCGTGACGCAGTTTTCCATCGAGTTCGGCTCGACGGGCGGCACGCTCCACATCTGCATGCCGTATTCGATGATCGAGCCGATCCGCGACGTGCTGTCATCGCCCATACAAGGCGAAGCGCTCGAAGTGGATCGGCGCTGGATCCGCGTCTTGTCACAGCAAGTGCAGTCCGCCGAGGTGGAACTCACGGTCGATCTCGCGCAGGTGGGCACGACGTTCGAACAGATTCTCAACATGCGCGCCGGCGACGTCCTGCCGCTCAACGTACCCGAACATGTCACGGCAAAAGTGGATGGCGTGCCGGTGATGGAATGCGGATACGGCGTTTTCAATGGTCAATACGCGTTGCGCGTCCAGAAGATGATCAGCGCAACCGACACGATGAAGGAAGGTGGATATGAGTGACGTAACCGAACCGGGCACGCTGCCGTCCGACCCGCTGAAAAGCGAGGATTTCGGCATGGACGACTGGGCCAGCGCCCTGGCCGAGCAGAACGGCAACGAGACGCCGGCGGCGGCATCGTCGGCGGGGGTGTTCCAGCCTTTGTCGAAAGTCGCGGCGCCGACAACGCGCAATGACATCGACATGATTCTCGATATCCCCGTGCAGATGACGGTGGAACTCGGGCGCACGAAGATCGCGATCCGCAACTTGCTGCAACTGGCGCAAGGGTCGGTGGTGGAACTCGACGGCCTCGCCGGCGAACCAATGGACGTCCTCGTCAACGGCTGCCTCATCGCGCAGGGCGAAGTGGTGGTCGTGAACGACAAGTTCGGTATCCGTCTGACCGACATCATCACGCCGTCGGAACGCATCAGGAAGTTGAATCGATGAAACGCTTTGCCGTTGCCTTCCCGGCGCTCGTCTCAGCATTTTCAGCGCACGCCGCCGATATGAACGCCGTCAATCATGCCGCGCAAATTGCGTCGGGCGTGGGCGCGGGAACGGCGGTGCCGTCGCTCGGTTTCGGCGCTGTGTTGCAGACGCTGCTCGGGCTGGCGATCGTTATCGCGTTCGTGTTCGGTTGCGCGTGGCTTGCACGCAAGTTCGGCGTGGCGGGAACGAAGCGCACGGGCCTGGTGAAGGTGATCGGCGGTGCGTCGCTTGGCAACAAGGAACGAGTATCGGTGGTGGAAATCGGCGATACGTGGCTCGTGCTCGGCGCCGCGCCCGGCAACGTGCGCTTGCTGCACACCATGCCGGCGGGATCGGTGGAACCCAACGGCGTGGAAGTGGGAACAGCGCCTGAGTCGAGCGGACTGCAAGGCAATTTCGGTCAACGTTTTCGCGATGCCCTCGCCGGTGAAGCGACCAAACGTCTGCAAAAATTCGCGGGCGGGAGCAAGTAATGCAGGTTCGGTTTTCAGCAACACGATGCGCGAAGCTGGCGCTGCCGGTCATCATCGCCGCCCTTCCCTACGCGGCCTTCGCACAAAGCACGGCGGGTCTGCCCGCGTTCAACACCAGCCCGGGCCCGAACGGCGGAACGACGTATTCGCTCAGCGTCCAGACGATGCTGCTGCTCACCATGCTGTCGTTCCTGCCGGCAATGGTGCTGATGATGACGAGCTTCACGCGCATCATCATTGTGTTGTCGCTGTTGCGCCAGGCGCTCGGCACGACCAGCACGCCGCCAAATCAGGTATTGGTCGGGCTGGCGTTGTTTTTATCGTTGTTCGTGATGTCGCCGGTGCTCGACCGCGCTTATAACGACGCGTACAAGCCCTTCTCCGACGGCACGATCACGATGGACCAGGCGGTCACGCGCGGCGTCACGCCGTTCAAGCAGTTCATGATCCGCCAGACGCGCGAAGCGGATCTCGCGCTCTTCGCCAAGATCTCCAAGGCCCCGCCGATGAACGGTCCCGAGGACGTACCGCTTTCTCTGCTGGTGCCATCGTTTGTGACGAGCGAGCTCAAGACTGGCTTCCAGATCGGCTTCACCATTTTCATTCCGTTTTTGATCATCGATATGGTCGTGGCGAGCGTGCTGATGTCCATGGGGATGATGATGGTGTCGCCATCGACCATTTCGCTGCCGTTCAAGCTGATGCTGTTCGTGCTGGTCGACGGCTGGCAATTGCTGATCGGTTCGCTCGCGCAGAGCTTCGTTTCGTAAGCCTTCAAAGCACAGAGATACACACGATGACCCCCGAATCCGTCATGTCGATCGCGCATCAGGCCATGTACGTGGCGCTGTTGCTCGCGGCTCCCTTGTTGCTCGTCGCGCTGGTCGTAGGCCTTGTAGTGAGTCTGTTCCAGGCCGCCACGCAGATCAACGAAAGCACGCTCTCGTTCATTCCGAAGCTGCTCGCGGTCGCCGTCACGCTCGTGATTGCCGGTCCGTGGATGATGGAAACGCTGCTCGACTACATGCGCCACGTGTTCACGATCACGCCCGCCATTACCGGCTGACGTCGTCGATGTTTTCGGTCACGTATGCGCAGCTCAATGTCTGGCTGACATCGTTCCTCTGGCCGTTCACGCGGATTCTCGCGTTGATCGCGACCGCGCCGTTATTGAGCCATATGGCGATCCCGATTCGGGTCAAAGTCGGGCTTGCCGCCTTCATCTCGCTGATCGTGGCGCCCACCATTGGCGCGGTTCCTCAGGTCACCGTTTTTTCCGCCGATGGCGTATTGATCCTCATCAACCAGTTCATGGTCGGCGCGGCGCTCGGCATGACCATGCAGATTGCTTTTGCGACCATCGATGCCGCTGGCGAATTCATCGGCCAGCAGATGGGCCTGGGTTTCGCGATGCTCTACGATCCGCGTCAAGGCGGCAATTCGGTGGTGATATCGCGGTATTTGAATACCATCGCGTTCCTCGCTTTTCTCGTCTTCGATGGCCATCTGCAAATGATCAGCGCCCTCGTGCAGACATTTCAAAACGTGCCGGTGAGCGCGAACGTGCTCGGCGCGGTGACCCACGCGCGCGGATGGCAGACGGTCGCAGGCTACGGCATGAGCGTGTTTTCGACGGGCCTGTTGTTGTCGCTGCCGGTGGTGGCGGCGTTGTTGATCGCCAATCTGGCGCTCGGGATCCTGAATCGCGCGGCGCCGCAGATCGGGATTTTCCAGGTGGGTTTCCCCGTCACCATGCTGGTGGGATTTCTGCTCATCCAGTTGATGATCCCCAACCTGATTCCGTTCTTTCAACGCATTTTTGAGAACGGCATCGATCAGATGGGTCGGGTGGCGGCGGCGCTTTAGCCGCTTGGATCCGGACGGACCTCTCACAAAGCGGACGTATTCGCCGAAGATTATGCGGTGAATAGCTTGCTTATTCTCCGCATAATTTGCGGTGAATAAGCTCTCTGATCGCCGCACGACCTTGAACAAATAAAAAGGGCCGCCTCGAAAGGCGGCCCAAAACACTTCCTAACTACCCACATCATTCCCCGTAAATCGAGCCTCGGTCAGCTGCTGATGTACTGGAACAGCGACATCTTCTGAATCTGCGCAAACGCCTGCTGCGCGCCTTGCAACGCGTTTTGCGTCAATTCGTACTGGCTGATCGAGCTGACCAGATTGATGCTGGTCAGATCCTGCAGCGTGCTGGCCGTTTGCGTCGATGTCGTTTGCATCGCCGTCTGCGTCGCGGTGACTTCCTGCTCGCGGCCGCCGACCGATGCCTGCGTCGTCAGCACGTTGTTGTACATGTTGTTGACCTTCGTGCCGCCCGTGGTCAGCGCGTTCTGCAGCGTCGCCTGCGCAGCCGGGTTGCCCGTGGTCGGCTGCTTCAGCGCGCTGATCAGCGAGTCGAGCGTCGAGAAGATGTCGGTATCGGAGGCATTGCCGGTGTTCGCCGGCGCGACCGTGAACTTGTCGCCGTTGGCCGGCGCACCGTCGATCGCCACTTTCTGCCCGCCGCCCAGCGCGATGTCCTGCTTCGCTACATACGGCGTTGCCGGCGTGACCACAGCGCCGTTCTGGTCCGTGACCGTGTAAGTCGTGGTGGCCGTCGAACCCGTGCCGGTGGTTGCGAACGCGATCGTGTAAGTCGATGCATTGCCCGGATCACCCCGGTTGCTGACATTGACCGGGCCGATCGTGCCCGAGCCCGTATTGGCCGCCGACGACGATGAAACCGGCAAGCTCTCGTTCGGCGACACGCTCTGGAACACGGTTGCGCCGTTGTCGGCGACGTTGATGGAACGGCCATCGGAAATCTGCACCTGGCGCTGGCCGTTGTCGCCCGCGTAGGTCGCGCCCGTGCCCGATGCGTTGTCGGTGAACGGTTGCGTGGTGCCCTTGAAGCCCGAAAAAATGTAGTTGCCGTTGGCGTCGGTGGAATTGCTGAGCGTCATCAGGTTGTCGCGGTAACCCTGCAACTGGGTCGCCATCGACGCGCGGTCGGTATCGTTGAACGATGCATTGCCCGCGCGCCCCACGAGCGTCTGGATGCTTTGCATCACGTTGCCGATGCTGGTCAGCGTCGAATCTTCCTGCTGCAGCGAGGTCAGCGCGGCCGACTGGTTGGTGCTGTATTGCGAGAGCGTGGCGGACTGGCTGCTCAACTGCACGGCTTGCGCGGCGCCGAGGGGATCGTCGGACGCGCTCTGGATTCTCTTGCCCGACGAAATCTGCGCGTACTGCGCGGCGAGCGACGCCTGCTGGTCGCTCATCGTCTGGACGTTCATCGTGAAGTACTGCGAGCTGGAAATACGCATCGTGAAAGCCTCAGTTGAAGATGCCGAGCAGTGTCTGGAACAGCGACGAAGCCGTCTGGATGACCTTGCTGTTGGCCTGGTACAGCTGCTGGTACTGGATCAGGTTGGCGGCTTCCTCGTTCAGGTTCACGCCCGATACCGCCTGCTGCGCCGACGTAGCCTGATTCAGTACCGCGGTCGCCGACGTGCTCGATGCCTTCAGCGCGTTCGTCTGGTTGCCGATCTGGTTGACGAAGTTCGCGTATGAACTCGTCAAGGTGTCCGTGCCGCCGTTCATCGACTTGGCGGTGCCGAGGTTGGCCATGGCAAGCGCGTTGCTGCCGTCGCTCGTGCCGCCTTTGTTCGGCGCGATCGTGAAGCTATCGCCGGTCGACGGCGTGCCACTGATGGTCGCGCTTACCTTGGAGCCGTTGGATATGGTGAGGCCCTTGGTAGGGTCGTAAGGGAATTTGGTGCCGGCCGTAACCTTGGTGTTGTCCGGCAGCGTGATGTCCACGTTCGACGTCAGGGTGTTGTCGGAGTTGTAGGTCAGCGTGATGCCGGGGCTGGGGATCGAGTATCCCGCTGTGACGGTGGCCGCCGAGATCTTTCCCGTGCCCGTGTTGCCCGTCGCCGCCGACGCCACTGCCGGCGAAGCCGCGGCAATCGCCGACGGATTCGAGTTGCTGAGCGAAAAATTGTCGAGGGAACCGCGCGTGGGCAGGACGGTGAACGAATCGCCTTTCGTCATCGACCCGCTTGCAATCGATATGGTCATGCCCGCGATCGTGCCGCTCGTCGCGGGGCTTGCGAACTGGCCGACTACCGCGCCCGACGAGCGGTCGGTGAGCGTGTAGTTTGCGCCGTCGAAGCCGAGCGAATAGTCGCCGGTCGGCGGTTGCGTGCCATCGTTGATGGAAACGTTGAGCGTTGCGTTGCCGCTGTTGCGCGAGTTTGCGTAGACGGTCGGGCTGCCGGTCGAGAACAACGCGCCGCCCGCTTTGCCGTTCAAGTCGATGCCGAGTTCGTTCTGGTCGTTCAGCTGCGTGGCAAAGCTGGTCGCGATGGCGCCGAGCTTGGCCTGCGCCGGATCGAGCGACTGGCTGCGAAAGTCGAGCAAGCCGCCAATGGTGCCGCCGCCGCTGAACATCGAATCCGGCAAGTATTGGGTCTGTTTGGCGGTTTGCGTGGAACCATCGGGCGAAGCGTACGCAATCGACAATTCGCTCGGATCCGATGGCGACGGCGCCGTCGTCAACTGGTACGAACTGCTGCCGGCGACAAGCGGCTGGCCGTTGCCAAACGATACGTTGTAGCCACTGTTGTTCGTGGTGACCTGGACGCTCACGAGCTGGCTCAGGTTCGATACCGCGAGATCCCGCTGGTCGAGCAACTGGTTCGGCGGCTGGCCGGCCGAACTGGCGGTGGCGATCTGCACGTTCAGGTCGGCGATCTGCTTGGCGTAGGTGTTGACCTGCGCGACCGCGCTGCTCAACGACTGGTTGACGCCATCGCGCAACTGGTTGTACGTGGTGGCGGCGGCGTTCATCTGGTCGGAGAGCGATTGCGCGCTGCTCATCAGCGTTTGCCGCGTGGCCGTGGTTCCCGGGCTGTTCGCGACCGATTGCAAGCCGGTGAAATAGCTGGTGATGCCCGCGCCGATACCCGTGGTCGGATCGCCGACGAGGTTGTTCAGCTGCGAAAGCATCGAGTAGTACGTGTTCAGCGAGCTGCTGTTCGACTGGCTGCTGTTGAGTTGCTTGGTCAGGAAATCGCTGTAGGAACGCGTGACCGTGGCCGTCGTCACGCCTTGTCCGGCAAAGCCCGATGCCGTGTATTGCCCGGACGATTCCTGGTAAACCGGGCGCTCGAGCGTATAGCCCGGAGTCGCCGCGTTGCTGATGTTCTGGCCGGTCGTCGTCAGTCCCCACTGGGCTGCATTGAGACCGCTCACGCCAATATCGAATAGGTTGCTGGACATGCAAGGAATCCTGGTAAAGGCATGAGCCCCGGCTCGCCAAGTGGCGACACTGATGTATATCGGCCGAAATGGAAAAAAGTTGAGCGGCGCACGGCTTTTTTATCCGCCGATGTACCGCGCCGCAAGCGCACTGCGCCTTGTCCGGATTATTCACCGGCGTGGCCGGATGCAATCCGTGAAGCAGCAGGGACATTGGGGGCTAATTCGGGGGATGGACCCGGAAGGATCCGCGACGTTACGGGAACGATGTAACGCAATGAAGTGACACGACGGGAACAAACATCGCGCCGATAAAAAAGCCCGCGATAAAACCGCGGGCTTGTATCGGCAATTAGCGGCAGATTCACCGCGCGAGTGACCGCCGTTTCATCTCGAGCTGGGTGATCAGGCGCTGCAGCGTGTTCTCCGCCGAACCCGGCAAGCTCATGAACTTGAAGCCCAGCGTATAGCGCCGGTCGCCCTTCGCGTTCACGATTTGCCGGTTCGACATCAGTTGTACGTCGAGCACGACCTTGCCCGGGTTGCTGAAATGAAGTTCTACATCTTTCAGGATCACACCGACTTCCAGCGCGGCAACGCGCTCATCCATGGTCCGCAGCGCCACGCCGCCCAGCGACAGATCGTTGACTTCGAACCGGAAACGCTCGCCGCTTGGCAACGTACCGCTGCAGATATACGGATCGAGCACCGGCGCTTCCACGCGGAAATACTCGCGCCGCTGCATGTAGAAGAGCACCGGAGGAAAGTCCGCTTCGAACGCCGGATGTCCTTCGAAAACGATTTCACGCGGCGTGCCGGTGGCGAATTCCACGCGCACGCCATCCGGGCTCGCGCTGAACATCAGATTTTCGGTCGCGAGGACAGCCGCGTTCTCGCCGGCGACCGCGCCCCAGTCGAACACGAATGTATGCGCGGCAGGATTCACGTCGAGCAGACGCGTCACGATCTGCCCGTTGCCGTGCTCGACGGTCAGGAAATCGCCTCGATTGACGAGGTTGCGTAGTGATACACCGATTTCCAGAGGATTACGCCTGCCAAAATCGGGATGGTCGGACTCGTCGTCAGCGATGTCGGAACCGTTCGACTCGTTCATATTCATGGGCTTGCCGTGTTCGTTTGCTCGTGCCGCCCCGGCTATCAAGGCCGGTAGGCGTCCAACCGGACCTTTGGATCCGGCACTTCGGTGTTCCATTTAGCGGCAACAGGGCAGGATTATTTAGGGCTAGCTGCAAAAATTTCCTAAAAACCCCGCTTTACCCCTGATTTACCTGGATTTCGCAACCGAAAACGTCCAAAGCGCACGAAAAGAAACAAACCCGCTCTCAGCCCCATTTCTATGCGGCTCGGCCGGCGGTCCGTCCCGCGCAACGCAAATTGCGGGAACCGGACGCCGGCCGGCTTCGTCTTCTATTGCGACATTGGCCCCGTCGCTTATGACACATTACTCGTATTACTAATGTTCCACCCGACAAATTGCAGCAAAACGCGCGCCAGTGCACGCTTCTTCATGCAATGTGCTTCATGATCGAAATCAGTTTCTTCGCGTATTGCGGATCGGTCGCGTATCCGGCCTTCTGCATGCCGTGCGCGAAACCGGCGGCATCGCGCGATGCTTCGACCACCGGCGCGTATCGCGGGTTGCTCTTGAGTACGCTGGCGTAGTCGGTGAGCGCGTCCTCGTACGAGTCGTACGCGCGGAACTTCTCCACTACTTTTTGTGGCTTGCCGTTCACGTACTCGGTCGTCACGGCGTTCGTGGTCTTGCCGGTCCAGTCGCTCGTCGCCTTGATGCCGAACACGTTGTGGCTGGTGCTGCCATTGGCATTCTTGATTTCGCGCTTGCCCCAGCCGGACTCCAGCGCCGCCTGTCCGATGATGAACCGTGCCGGAATCCCCGTCGCCGCGCTGGCGGCCTGCGCGGGCGCTGCAAGCCGGTCGACGAACCCCGCGACCTTGTCCGATCCTACGCCGCGTGCCGGCGGTTCCAGCGCGCTGTTGGCGCTGTAGCCCTTGCCCTGCAATGCGTCCTTCGATGTCCCCGATGCCGCCGCGTTCGCGTAAGCCTTAGCCATGGCGTTCATCGCGGCGATGTTGCCGGCGTTCGCACTGCTGTCGCCACCCGCACCCGCGCCCGCGCCCGCGCCGCTCGGGTCGAGGCTCGAAGCCGATCCGGCGCCCGCGTTGCGCATCAGTTGCTTGAGCATCATGTCGGCCACGCCGATGCCCTTCGAGCCCATGTTCTGCGCCATCTGCTGGTCGAGCATGGATGTGAAGGTGGCGGTGTCGTGGGAATCGAACGGGCTGTCCGACGGCGTCGCTTCACGCATGCTTTTGAGCATCATCTGCGTGAAGACCGTGTCGAATTGCTTGGCGGCCGCCTTCAAACCTGCCTGCGGCGAGGCGTTGGCCTGGGCGCGCATGGCGTCGAAACCTTGCACGTCGAGCGCGAACCGGTTCGATAAAGAATTCAGGCCGCTGCTCGTGTCCGAGCCACTCAGTGATGCCAGCGTGCTGTTTGCCGTCCCGTTCGCGTTCATGTGCGCTTGGTCCTTTTATATGATTTCCAGGTCGGCGCGCAAGGCGCCTGCTGCTTTCATCGACTGGAGGATCGAGATCAGATCCGCCGGCGTCGCGCCCAGCGCGTTGAGCGCCTTCACTACTTCGGCGAGCGTGGCGCTTGCCGCGACCGTCTTGAGCGCGCCCGAGTCCTGCTTCAACTGAATATTCGATTGCCGCGCGGCCACCGTCTGGCCGTTCGAGAACGCGCCCGGCTGGCTCACGGCGGTTTGCGTGTTGATCACCACGGACAGATTGCCGTGCGCGACGGCGCAATTCTGCAGCGTCACCATCTGGTTCATCACGATAGAACCCGTGCGCGCATTCAGGATCACCTTGGCGGCGGCCTGCGACGGATGGACATCGATATTCTCGAGCTGCGCCATGAACGACACCTGGCTCGTCGGGTCGGTCGGGGCGCGCAGCTGGATCGTGCGGCCATCGAGCGCGACTGCCGTGCCCATGCCGAACTGGTTGTTCACGGCGGCGACGATCTTTTGCGCGTTGTCGAAGTCCATGTCGCGCAGTTCCATCTGCATCGTGCCGCCCGGTTGGGTGAAGCTGCTCGGCACCGCGCGTTCGACCAGCGCGCCGCCCGAAATCCGGCCTGCGCCAAGCGAGTTGACCTGGACCTTGCTGCCGTTGGCGCTCGCACCCGCGCCGCCGATCACCACGTTGCCCTGGGCCATCGCGTAGACCTGGCCGTCGGCGCCTTTGAGCGGCGCCATCAGCAACGTGCCGCCACGCAAGCTCTTGGCATTCCCCAGCGATGAAACCGTGACATCGATTGCCTCGCCCGGCCGTGCGAACGGCGGCAAGACGGCGGTAACCATCACGGCCGCGACGTTCTTCAACTGCATGTTCTGCGTGGTCGCGGCGTTCAGCGTGATGCCGAGATTGCCCAGCATGTTGGTCAAGCTTTGCGTGGTGAACGGCGTTTGCGATGTCTGGTCGCCGGTTCCATCGAGTCCGACAACGAGGCCATAGCCGATCAGCTGGTTGTCACGCACGCCCTGGAACGAAACCAGGTCTTTCAGGCGTTCGGCTTGCGCCGCTTGCGGCAGCACAGCGGCCAAAGCCAGGGCAAGCGCGCCAAAACAAAAACGGAGAGCGAGTTTCATGATCAGAAGGGCGCCACGTTGAGGAAGAATCGCTGCAGCCAGCCCATGTTCTGCGATTCATCGATATAACCCTTCGCCGAATACTCGATCTTCGCGTCGGCAACTTGCGTCGAAAAGACGGTGTTGGCGCCGGAGATGGTCGTGGGATTGACCACGCCGGAGAAGCGCACGAATTCGTTGCCCTGGTTGATGAGCATCTGCTTTTCGCCGCTCACGACCAGATTGCCGTTCGGCAGCACGCCGGTGACGGTCACGGTGAGCGTGCCGTTGAACGTGTTGGCCGCGCTCGCGCCGCCCGAACCGTTGAACTTCTGCGAACCGCTGGCCGAAAGGTTGGTGTTGTTGAAAAGGCCGCCGAAGATGCCTGGCGTTGTCGGCACGGCAAACGCCGCTGCGCTGCCGCGCGCCGCATTCGCCGCCGATGATTTCGTCGCGTTGACGTTTTCCGCGATCACGATCGTCACGATGTCACCCGTATTGCGCGGCCGCTGGTCTTCGAACAGCGGCCGTCCAGCGTAGCCTGCGTTGTAGATCGCGCCCGGCGACTGCGCGTTCACGGGCGGCATGGGCGGCCGGGCCGTCATCGGCTGCTGGGTGATCGGTTCTTTCGGCACGAGCCCGCACGCGCCGAGCGTGGCGGCGAGAACGCCCGCCAGCACGACGGTCGTAAGGCGGCGAAACGAGAAAGAAATGGGCGACATCTTCGTGATCCTTCGGAAATACGTAGCAGGCATCAAGCCGGTTGGGCCTGTTAAACCTGCATCTGGCTGAGCGTTTGCAACATCTGGTCCGACGTGGTCACGGCCTTGCTGTTGATTTCGTAGGCGCGCTGCGTCTGGATCATGTTCACGAGTTCCTGCACCACGTTCACATTCGATGCTTCCACGTAGCCCTGTTGCAATGTGCCGCTGCCGTTCAAGCCCGGCGTCGTGACGTTCGGCACGCCTGATCCATTGGTTTCGGCGAGCAGGTTTTCGCCCTTCGCGTCGAGGCCCGCGGGATTCGCGAACGTGGCGATCTGCAACTGCCCGACCGTGGTGTTGGCCGAGCTGCCTTGTTGCGTGACCGTGACCGTGCCGTCCGAGCCGATGGTCAGGCTCGTGTAGTTCGTCGGCAACGTGATGGCCGGCGTAACTGGATATCCGCTCGATGTCACCAGCTGGCCCGTCGGGCTCGCCTGGAACGAACCGTCGCGCGTGTAGGCGGTGGTGCCGTCGGGCATGGTCACCTGGAAAAAGCCGTTGCCGTTGATGGCCACGTCCTTCGAGTTGCCGGTCTGCGACAGCGCGCCCTGCGTGTAGAGGCGCTCCGTTGCGACCTGTTGCACGCCGGTACCCAGCTGGCTACCCGATGCGAGTTCCGTGGTTTGCGTGGAATTCGCGCCCGGCTGGCGGACGGTTTGATACAGCAAGTCTTCGAACACCGCGCGCGAACCCTTGAAGCCGTTCGTGCTGACGTTGGCGAGGTTGTTCGAAATCACGTCCATCTGCGATTGCTGCGCGTTCATGCCGGTTGCAGCGATGTAAAGAGAGCGGTTCATGTTTTTCTGGCCTTGTGGCTAAACAAAATAAGCGAGATAAATCGGCGGCGGCGGATCAGCTGAAATCGAGCAGCTTGTTGGCCGATTGGTCCATCTGGTTCGCGGAATCGAGCATCTTGGTTTGCATCTGGAACTGGCGCGCGTTGGTGATCATGTCCACCATCGCCGATACCGCATTCACGTTGCTGCCTTCAAGCGATGCCGGCGCGACCGTCACGGCCGGATCGGCGTCGGCGGGATTACCGTCGGCGGTGTGAAACAGACCGTCGTCGCCGCGCGAGATCGTCGCCGGGTCCGGGTTGACGAGTTTCAGCTGATCGACGGCGGCAATCGCCGTCGCCCGGTCGCCCGGACCGATGGCGCTCACCGTGCCGTCCTTGCCGATGGTGATTTCCGCGCCCGGCGGCACCGAAATCGGGCCGCCGGTGCCGATCACCGGCAGGTTGTTCGCCGTCACGATCTGCCCGTTCGCGTCCACATGCAGGTTGCCGGCGCGCGTGTAGGCTTCCGTGCCGTCGGCGGCCTGGACCGAAAGCCAGCCCGGTCCCTGGATGGCGACATCGAGCGGATTGCCGGTCTGCTGGACCGGACCCGGCGTGTAGTCGGCCGTCGGGGTCGAGGCCAGCACGAAGGTGCGCGAACTCGGATCGCCGTTCGCGTTGCCTTCGAAGTTCATCGGCACCTGACGGAACGCGGAGAGCTGCGCCTTGAAGCCCGTCGTCGACGCGTTGGCGAGGTTGTTCGCCACCGTGCTCTGCTGTTCGAGCGACTGGGCGGCGCCGGTCATCGCGGTATAAATCAGACGGTCCATGCTGGCTCTCTCTCGCTTATGTGTCGCTAATGGTGCTTAGGCCGTGCTTACAGGTTGATCAACGTCTGATCGACTGTTTGCTGCGTCTTGATGGTCTGCGCGTTCGCCTGATAGTTGCGCTGCGCCGTGATCAGGTTCACGAGTTCGCTCGTCAGGTCCACGTTCGAGTTCTCCACCGCGCCGCCTTGCAGCGTGCCGTGGTTGGTCGCGCCCGGCACCGAGACTTGCGCCGCGCCCGACGCGCCGGTCTGCGCGTACACGTTGCCGCCGAGATCCTGCAGGCCGTTCTGGTTGGCGAAGTTGGCAAGCGCGATCTGGCCGAGCGCCTGCGTGTTGCCGTTCGAGTAGTTGCCGGTCAGCGTGCCGTCCGTGCCGACCGAGAAACCCGTCAGGCTCGCCGATGCCGCGCCGTCCTGCGAGCTGCTCTGGACGCCGCTTGTGGCGCCGAACTGGGTCGTGCCGGCGAAGTCCATCGTCAGGGCTTGCGTCTTGCCGGCAACCGCGCCGTCGGGGATCGTGAAATTGAACTTGCTCGAGCCGGTCATGTTGCCGGATGCATCGAAGGCGACCGTGCCGAGCTTGCCGTCCGCATTTGGTCCCACGGGCGCCGGGGGCGTGCCGGTCGTGCCGTAAGCGGTCCACGAGCCGGTCGAGTTCTTCACGAAATACACCGCAACCTGATGCGTGCCGCCAAGCGAATCGTTGACGTTGATGGAGCTGGTCGCGCTGTACGTGCTCGAATCCGTGGCGCTGAAAGCCGTCGTGGCAGGGATGTCGGCGGATTGCGAATTCAGGTTGAAGCCGAACTTGACGTTCTTGGTCGCGACCGGCGGAAGATTGGCCGTCGATACCGTCAGCGGCACCGTCGCCGCACTGTTCACAATGCCCGACTTGTCGGCGGCATAACCCATCAGCAGCAGACCCGCCGAGTTGCCGATCGTGCCGTCCGCGTTCAGGTGGAACACGCCGTTACGCGAATACACCGAGGCGCCATTGTCCGAGAGCTGGAAAAAGCCGTTGCCGTTGATGGCGACATCGAGCGCCTGATTGGTCGTCGTGATCGTGCCCTGGCCGAATTGCTGTTGAACTTCAGCCAGCTTCGTACCAATACCCACCTGGTTGTTCACCGCGGTCGCGACCGAGTTCGCGTACATATCGGCGAATTGCGCCTGGCTTTGCTTGAAGCCAACCGTGTTCGCGTTGGCGATGTTGTTGCCGATCACATCCAGGTCGCTCGACGCGCCCGACAAACCCGATAAACCTTGTTGGTAACCCATGACGGTCTCCGCTTTTGAATTTGATTAGAGAATCGAGGCGACGCTGGTCAGGCCGACCGTCGTGCCGTTCGCGAGCCGGAGTCCGGCGGTTCCATCGGCTTGTTGCACCACGCTTTGAACCTGCGACGCCGACAGCACCGTGGCCGTCGCCGCCTTGCCGCTGATCGTGCCGGCCGCCGAGATGGTGTACGTGCCGTCGGGCAGGGTTGCGCCGTTCTTGTCGACCGGCGTCCAGCCCGAGAGCGGCACCACGCCCGCCGGCTGCGCGCCGAGATCGAGCGTGTTGACGATCTGGCCGGACGAGTTCTTGACATTGATCGTGAGGTCGTCGAGCGCATTCGCCGTCTGCACGCCGAAGCTGGTCGACTTGCCGCTTGCCACCGTCACGCTGTTGCCCGGCGCAAGGACCGTCGAGCCGATCAGCAACGCGGCTTGCGTCGACTGTCCAGCGGACAACTGTCCTGCGAGCGATGTCAGCGACGTGTTCAACTGGCCGATACCCGAAACCGTGCTGATCTGCGCGAGTTGCGAGGTCATCTGCGAGCTGTCGGTCGGGTTCGTCGGGTCCTGGTTCTTCAACTGCGTCACGAGCAGCGTCAGGAAAGTGTTCTGCAAGTCGGACGCCGACTGGCCGCCCGTCGCGCTGGAAGCCGAACTCGACGACGACGCGCTCGACGCGCCGTTCATGGTGTCCAGCAGCGTCTGGGATACGGTCGTCCCGTTGTTGCCGATCGTGGTGTTGGTTGTCACGGGGTTGTCCTCAGGTTCCGATCGTCAGGGTTTTAAGCATCAGCTGCTTGGCGGTATTGAGCGTCTCGACGTTCGCCTGGTACGAACGCGACGCGGAAATCATGTTGACCATTTCCTGCACCGGGTCGACGTTCGGCATGGTCACGTAGCCGTCCGGATTCGCCGCGGGATTGGTCGGGTCGTAGCTGGTTTTCATGGGCGTCGGGTCGTCGATCACGCCCGTCACCTGCACGCCGCCCACTTGCTGGCCGGACGCGGTGCGCGCGCCGCCGAGCGGATCGACGGCGAACACGACTTGCTTCGCCTTGTACGGCTGGCCGTCGGGACCGGTCGTGCTGTCCGCGTTCGCCAGGTTCGACGCCGTCACGTTCAGGCGCTGCGCCTGAGCTGACATCGCCGATCCGGCTACGTTGAAAATGTTCATTAAAGAAGGCATGGCCTGTCCTTTTCTGTGCTTGATTCGACGCTCAGTTAGACGTGATCGCCGAAATCATTCCCTTGATCTGCGACGAGATCACCGTCATGCCGGCTTCGAAGTGCAAGGCGTTATCGGCGAATTGCACGCGCTCCGAATCCATGTCCACCGTGTTTCCATCCAGCGACGGCTGGCTCGGAATCCGATAGGCGAGCTTGCCGTAGTCGTCGGTGCTGCCGCCGCTTGCCGTCAGCTTCGATGCACCCGCCATATGTCCCGGCGATGTCACCGCCAACCCCGCACTCGTCGATACGCTCACGGGCTGCGCCATCTGCAGCGACCCCGTTCCGGACGTAGCCGACGTACCCGACGCGTCACCGGTCTTCTTCAGCGCGCCGGCGAGGGCGCTTGAAAAATCGACGTCGCGCGCCTTGTAGCCGGGGGTATCGGCGTTCGCAATATTCGACGACAGCAGTTCCTGCCGATACGCCCGTACATCGAGCGCTTCGCGGCCAAACGCAAATTCCTTGTCGAGCTTGTCCAGCATCACGGTTCTCCTTCGGCTTTTCGGGTCTTCGGTTCCGGCGCTGCGCGGCACGGAAGACTTTTTGGCATGAGACGAATCTTAGGAGCGGACCGCAAGATGCAATCAGACGAATAACAGGGAAAGGCGGCCTCTATTCGACGGTTGCCTTTCCCCGCCAATATCTAGAATTCGTCTCGTAGGTTGTTATCGATGAGATTTATCTGGTTTTGCCTGGGAGAAACGCAATGCACAGCTTCGCTGCGCCTGACCGTCGAACGGCCACGCGCCGTCAGGGGACGGTTGGCTCGACGAGCACTATCGCGTGGCGGCTGAATGCGCTGGCGTTTGGGTGCGCGCTGGCGCTGGCAGTTGCCGCAATGCCGGCTCTCGCGCAGGAAAATGGCGGCGCCATCATGATCTCGGGCCCGGGCGAGACGAATCCCGCTGCCGTCGTCGCGATGGCCAGGAACGCCGGAATGACCGTGAACGGCGCGACGCCCGCGGCTCAACCGCAGCCGAACGTCCAATCGATGGGCGGGCCCAGCCCGCGTGGTTACGCGCGCGCCGTGAATGGCGCCAATGCCGCGATGCGCGCCGCAGCGCTCGCGTTAGAAGCCCGCGCCGACGCCGCCGATGCCTCATCTTCTTCCGCCGATAACAGCGGCATGATCGTGATCCCGGGGAATGGCGAAGCGAAACCGGCGCAACCCAAATTGGCGATGGCGCCGAGCCAGAGCCAAAGCGCGGCCCAAAGCGCGCCGGCCAGCGGCATGATCGAGATTCCCGGCAACGGCGAACCTTCCGCGCACGCTGCTATTAGTAATAGTGCGACTGCGGCGCGGCCGGTTCAGCGCGTGGGGGCATCGGCGAGAGATGTGACGCCGGTTGTAGTCGAGGCGACTGACGCCGTGGTGCCGAATCGCATCGCCACGCGCGGTTTTCAGGCCCGGCCTATTGCCGCCGCGCCTGCCATGCCGGTGACGGGCGGGATGATGGCGGTATCGATGCGCCCGGCCGCGCCAGTGCAGGCCGCACCTTTGCAGGCCGCCGCCATTCGCGCCCCGCTCGCCCCTGCCGCCGCGACGCCCCGGAACGGGCAGCCCTCGCAGGACGGCGATTCCATCCGCGCCGCCGCGCTCGCGTTCCTCCAGCAACAAGCCGCCGGATTGCCCGGTAAAGCCGATATCACCGTCACGCCCGTGTTCCCGCGCGGCCTCGCGCCCTGCGCGACGCTCGAACCTTTCATGCCGCCGGGCGCGCGCATCTGGGGCCGTACCACGGTTGGCGTGCGCTGCACGGGCGACCGGCCGTGGACGCTTTACCTGCAGGCGCGCGTCTCGCTGCAAGCAACGTATTACCTCGCGGCCCGCGCCATGGCGCCCGGCGAAGTGCTGACCGCCGCCGACCTGACCGCCCGCGATGGCGACATTACGTCGATGCCGCAAGCCATCGTCACCGATCCGTCCCAAGCGGTCGGCGCGACGACGCTGTCGCGGATCGTTGCCGGCTTGCCGCTGCGCACCGACATGCTGCGCGGCGCCAGTTCGGTTGTGATTGGATCGTCAGTGCATGTGGTGACGAGCGGCGCCGGTTTTTCGATATCGGCGGAAGGCAGCGCCATGAACAACGCCACGCCCGGACAGCAGGTTCGCGTGAAAACGGCTGGGGGCCAGATCATTACGGGCATTGTGAAGGACAGTTCGACGGTTGAAGTCCAGTTGTAAAAGCCGGGCTTGAGCGCCTTATGTGGGCTAACCCTCACTTGTTGCACTTTGTTTCAATTAGCCGGAAGCCTTGCTGTGTAAGGATTTCCAGCCGATGTAACCCGGCAGCGGGTGGTTCCAGAAGCGCAAGGGGTTAAGTTTTTACACCGCTTCGCCGATAAAAGGATCACATCGTCAGGGAAGACCATCGTGAAAATCGATTCCAGCAACACCAGCCAGATCGCAGCATTGCAGGAAGCTGCGCAACAACGTGCGGCGCAAGCCGATTCGCAAACGCCGGGCACCACTAACGGAACTACGGCCACCAGCAGCACCAGTGGCTCGAATTCCACGGTGAGTTTGTCGGCGTTATCGACGGATCTGCGTACGTCGAGCAGCGCCGATATCGACACGGCGAAAGTCGCGGCGATCAAGGCATCGATCGCGGACGGCAGCTACAAGGTCGATGCAGGCAAGGTCGCCGACGGCATTTTGTCGAGCGCCAGCGAGTTGTTGAAGACGCAAACCCCGCCGGCCGGCTGAGCACGACGTCCTTTTACAGGCGCCGATGCAGCGCCGGGCGGCTTTTTCAGACCTTGGCACCGCCATTGAGCGCGGGCCGGAGTTTTTAGCGAGTCGCCCATGAAAGACGCTTTGCTTGCCACCGTCATAGAAGAAATCGCCGCTGTCGAGGCGTTTGAATCGCTGCTTGCCTACGAAGAGAAAGCGCTCACGGCTGCTTCGCCGCTTGAGACGCTGCCTTCGATCATCGAACAGAAGGTCGTCTTGACCGAGCAGATCGCCGTGCTGGAACGCACGCGCGATGAGCAGCTCGGGGCGCTTGGCCTGCCTGCGGGGTTCGCGGGTATGGAACAGGTTGTTATCGGCGATGAAAAGCTGACTGTCCACTGGCAGGAATTGCTGGATGTGGCGGGGCGCGCCAAGCGCAGCAACAACAACAATGGTGTGCTGATCCGCACGCGCATGGAGTACAACCGGACAGCGCTGGCGGCGCTGACCATTGCGCCGGTGAAGTCGGCGTTTTATGGGCCGGATGGACGGGTGCCGGGGGTTTTGGGCCTGTAGGGCGCTGGCGCTTGGGCGGTCGGGGTTGATGCCGGGTTGCTGTTTTTTAGTCTTCGCGCGTTCTGTTCTGGCTGATTTCTTTAGCACTATTAGCCACTGTCCGTGGCGGGACTTCATTTCTTTGTCCAACGGCGACAAAGAAACGAAGCAAAGAAAACGCCTTCCAACAATTGGCTCATAAGTGTCCCGAGCGTGCAGTTCCGGACTGCTTGGGACCCCAAAAGCACGCGCGGCGAATAACAACGAACAGTTGAAACCCTCCCTCTCCGTCAATAGATACCCACACGCTTCGCCACCAGTGTGGGAATCCATTAACACGGAAACCTGCGCTGCGTCAGCGTCGTCATTCCCCGAATTACCCCCCTTTCCCCACCTTGATCAGCCGATGGTCACTCGCCGCTTTTCGCAATAATCGCTTCACTGGATCAGAACGTCAGGTCTTCATCGAAGGCCGGCTGAACCGGAGTGCAGCGACGTGGCAGAAGAAAGCGACCTCGAAAAGACCGAATCAGCCACTCCCAAGCGCCTCGAAAAGGCGCGGGAGGAAGGTCAGGTCGCGCGCTCGCGGGAGTTGGCGTCGTTTGCGTTGTTGTCGGCGGGATTTTTTGGCATCTGGGGCATGTCCGGGCCCATCAGCCAGCATCTGCAATCCATCCTGCGCGGCGCGCTCACGTTCAACCACAACACGGTTCTCGATACAAACCAGATGCTGATCGGCGCCGCAGCCGCGGGCAAGGAAGGTTTCTTCGCCTTGTTTCCGGTGCTCGCGCTGACCGCGCTCGCCGCCGTCACCGCGCCCATGGCGCTCGGCGGCTGGCTGCTCACCACCAAACCGCTCGCGCCGAATTTCGGCCGGCTCAATCCCATCAGCGGCCTGGGCAAGATCTTTTCGTCGCAAGGTCCTATCGCGCTTGGCATGTCGGTCCTGAAGACGCTCGTGGTCGGCGGGCTGGCCGGCTGGGCAATATGGCATCGCAAGGAAGAAGTGCTCGGTCTCGTGACGAAGCCGCTGAGTCTCGCGCTCGCCGATGCCATGCATCTGATCGTGGTGTGCTGCGGCATGGCGATCGCCGGCTTGTTCCTGGTCGCCGCGCTCGATGTTCCCTATCAACTCTGGACGCACGCCAAAAAGCTGCGCATGAGCAAAGAGGAAGTGAAGCGCGAACATCGTGAAAGCGATGGCGATCCGCACGTCAAGGGCCGCATCCGCGCGCAACAACGTGCAGCCGCCCGTCGCCGGATGATGACCTCGATTCCAACCGCCGATGTCATCGTCACGAACCCGACGCACTTTGCCGTCGCGCTCAAATATGCCGATGGCGAAATGCGCGCGCCAAAGGTCGTCGCAAAGGGCGTGAACCTGGTCGCGGCGCGCATTCGCGAACTCGGGCGCGAGCACAACATTCCGCTGCTCGAAGCGCCGCCGCTCGCACGGGCGCTTTATCACAACGTCGAGATCAATCGCGAGATTCCAGGCGCGCTGTACGGCGCGGTCGCGCAAGTGCTGGCTTGGGTTTATCAGCTGCGCAAATTCAAGGAAGACGGCGGCGAAAAACCCGAAGAACCGGACAACCTCGACGTTCCGCCGGAACTCGATAAAGGCAGCGTCCCCGAATCCGAAGCCGATCAGGAAGCCGCCGAAGCGCTGGCCGACGAAGCCGCTAAAAACGAATCAGCAAAAGGAAGCAAAGCATGAACGCGCGCGCCGGATTTTTCTCGAAGCGCCCTGAGGCGTTGGGATCGCAGAACTTGAGAGCACTGGCCGGGCCGGTGCTGATCTGCATGATTCTCGGCATGATGATCTTGCCGTTGCCGGCATTCCTGCTCGACCTGTTGTTCACGTTCAACATCGCGCTTTCCGTGATGGTGCTGCTCGTCAGCATGTACACGCAAAAACCGCTCGATTTCGCCGCGTTCCCGGCCGTGCTGCTGTTCTCCACGTTGCTGCGTTTGTCGCTGAACGTGGCATCGACGCGAATCGTCTTGCTCGAAGGCCATACCGGTCCCGATGCCGCCGGCCAGGTCATCGAATCGTTCGGCCACTTCCTCGTGGGCGGCAACTTCGCGGTCGGGATCGTGGTGTTCGTGATCTTGATGATCATCAACTTCATGGTGATCACGAAGGGCGCAGGGCGGATCGCGGAAGTCGGCGCGCGCTTCACGCTCGATGCGATGCCGGGCAAGCAGATGGCTATCGATGCCGACCTGAACGCCGGCCTCATCAACGAAGACCAGGCGCGCAAGCGCCGCGTGCAGGTCGCGCAGGAAGCCGAGTTCTACGGGTCGATGGACGGCGCAAGCAAATTCGTGCGCGGCGATGCGATCGCCGGTTTGCTGATCATGGTGATCAACATCGTGGGCGGGTTGATCGTCGGGATGTTGCAGCACGACATGGACTTCGCGCACGCGGCCACGAACTACACGTTGTTGACCATCGGCGATGGCCTGGTCGCGCAGATTCCGTCGCTGATCATTTCGACGGCGGCCGGCGTGATCGTGTCGCGCGTGGCCACCGAAGAGGACATCGGCACCCAGTTGACCGGGCAGTTGTTCAGCAACCCGCGCGTGTTGATGATCACGGGCGTGATCATCGGCATCATGGGTTTGATTCCGGGCATGCCGCACTTCGCGTTCTTGCTGCTTGGCGGCGGTCTCATCTACGCCGCACGCACGATGAACCAGCGCGCCCAGGCGAAGAAGAAAGCGGCGGCAGTGACGGATCTCGTCGCGCCGGCGGCCGCGCCTGTCGAAAACAGCGAAGCAAGCTGGGACGATGTCGCGATGATCGATCCGCTCGGGCTTGAAGTGGGGTATCGGTTGATTCCGCTTGTCGATCGCAATACCGATGGCGAATTGCTCAAGCGCATCAAGGGCATCCGGAAAAAATTCGCGCAGGAAATCGGCTTCCTGCCGCCGGTGATTCATATTCGCGACAACCTCGAATTGCGGCCGAACGGGTATCGGATTGCGTTGAAAGGCGTGGAAGTCGGCGTGGGCGAGGCGTTCCCCGGCCAATGGCTCGCGATCAATCCGGGGCAAGTCACCGCGACCTTGCCGGGCAGTCCGACGCAAGATCCGGCGTTCGGTTTGCCGGCGGTGTGGATCGATACGAGTTTGCGCGAGCAGGCGCAGGTCTACGGCTATACGGTCGTCGATGCCAGCACGGTCGTCGCGACGCATTTGAATCATCTGGTCGTCACGCACGCCGCCGAATTGCTCGGACGTCAGGAAGTTCAGGCGTTGCTGGAGCGCGTTGGCAAGGACACGCCGACGTTGATCGATGATCTCGTGCCGAAGGTCATGGCGCTGACCACGCTGCAAAAGGTGCTGCAGAATTTGCTGGAAGAAGGCGTGCCTATTCGCGACATGCGCACGATCATCGATGCGCTTCAGGAGCATGCCCCCAAGATCTCCGATGCTCACGATCTGACCGCCGCTGTTCGCCTCGCGCTTGGCCGCGCGATTACGCAGCAGTGGTATCCGGGCGGCGGCGAATTGCAGGTGATGGGGCTGGATCCATCGCTTGAGCGGGTGTTGTCGCAGGCTTTGTCGACGGGGGCGAATCCCGGGCTCGAGCCGGGGTTGGCGCAGACGCTTTTGAATTCGACGCAGAACGCGATCATGCGCCAGCAGAATATTGGGCTTCCGCCGGTTTTGCTTGTGCAGCATTCATTGCGGGCGATGCTCGCGAGGTTCCTGCGCAGGAGTTTGCCGCAGTTGAAGGTGTTGTCGTATGCGGAAGTGCCCGATACTCGGGGGATTAAGGTGGTGAATTTAATCGGAGGGTGATTTTCGCTGGCGCTCGGGGGCAGTTCTTGTGGTCGGGGTTGATGCTGGGTTGCTGCTTTTTAGGTCTTCGCGCGTTCACTGTTATCTGATTTCTTTAGCACTGTTAGCCACTGTGCGTGGCGGCACTTCATTTCTTTGTCCAACGGC
>NZ_JAAVUV010000016.1 GCF_018449635.1 Caballeronia sp. dw_276
AAGTGCTAAAGAAATCAGCCAGAACGAAACGCGCGACACCTTAAAAAGCAGCAACCCGGCCACCACGCCCCCCATCCAAGCGCCAGCGTCCACCTCAAGCGACCCGCTTACTCCTCCGATACTGATCGAACAACACGGCCAGCAACAGAATGCCGCCTCGAATCAGATACTGATAAAACGTCGGCACATTCATAAGGCTCATTGCGTCCTGCACGGACCCCATGATCAGCACCCCAACCAGCACGCCAGAAATCGTAGCCACGCCACCGGTCAACGAGACCCCACCCAGCACGCAAGCGGAAATAACCCCAAGCTCCAGACCGACCGACGTCTTGGGATCGCCAAGACTCATCCGCGATGCCAGCATCACCCCGGCAAACCCTGTCACAAGCCCTTGCAGGACAAACACCGTGATCTTGATGCGCATGACGGGCAAACCCGCCAGCAATGCCGCTTCGCTATTACCGCCCACCGCCAGCACATTCTTGCCAAACACGGTCTTCTTCAGCAAGAAACCAAAGACCAAAAATCCGATGATATTCGACCAGATCGGAAACGAAATTCCGAGGAACGAGCCGCCGCCAAGATCGAAGAAACGCTCTTCTGAAATCATCACCGCGTCGCCGTTCGAAGTGATGTAAGCCAAACCGCGAACCACTTCCATCATCGCGAGCGTGACGATCAGCGAGTTGATTTTCCAGCGCGCGATCAGTACGCCGTTCACGAGTCCAACCGCGCCGCCGGCGAGCACGCCGCCAGCTATTCCCAACGTGACGCTATGCGTGGCCGTGATCAACGTGGACGCCACCACGCCCGCAAACGCTACGATGGACGCCACCGACAAATCCACCTCGCCGAGCGCAAGCACGAACATCATGGTGACGGAGATCGAACCGATCAAAGTGACCGACAGCAACAGGCCTTGAATGTTGCGAGAGCTCACAAACCCCGGCACGGTGAAGGCCAAAGTCACGAACAGGATCACGAACACCATGACGATGCCCGACTTGTTGATGAGGTCCCAGGTCCGCGCGGCGCGAGCACGCGCGCCCGTGCTTTGAGCGGGATTCGACTGATTGGTGACAGGGGTTATTTGCATGATGTCTCTATCGTTCGCAGCGCGTTGGGCGCTGCGGTGTTATCTGTGAAATCAGCCGGGCAGGGCGAGCTTGATGAGTTGATCGGGTGTGGCCTGCGCCTTGGGCAAGTTGCCGACGATCTTTCCTTCGCGCATCACCATCACGCGATCCGCCACGCCGATCACTTCGGCCAGATCGCTCGATACCACGATGACGGTGCGTCCCGCTTCCGCGAGCCCATACAAGAGGCCGTAAATCTCGCTGCGTGCGCCCACATCGATACCGCGCGTAGGCTCGTCCATCAGGAACACATCGATTTCTTCGGCAAGCCAGCGCGACAGGATGACCTTCTGCTGATTGCCGCCGGAAAGCGTGCCGATAGGCGTATTGCCGTTGCGCGTCTTGATGGCGAGTTTCGCAATGTAGTCGGTCGTCGTCGCGGATTCCTTGCGGCTGTTGAGGATATTGAACGGACTGAAATGCCGGCGGCAACTCATGTTCATGTTGTCGGAAACCGAGGCGATCGAAACGATGCCCTCCTGCTTGCGATCTTCCGGACACAACGCCACGCCCGCGCGCACCGCGTCGCGCGGCGACCTGAATTTGCGCTTCGATCCCTTGAGCACGATCTGGCCCGACACGGGTTTCACCGCGCCGTAGATCAGCTTCATCAATTCCGACCGGCCAGCGCCCACAAGCCCGAAGAACCCGACTATCTCGCCCTTGCGCACGCTAAACGATGCCGGTTCCGCCAACCCCGGACCCATCAGCGCTTGCACATCGAGTTGTACGTCGCCGATGTCGCGCGAACGATATCCGTACACATCGTGAATGGAGCGCCCAACCATGCAGCTGATCAGGCGATCGCGTTCGAGTCCATCGACTTCTTCAAAGGTTTCGATACGCCGGCCATCGCGAAACACCGTCACACGATCGCAAAGTGCATAGACCTCGTCCATGCGGTGCGTCACGTAGATGATCGCGCGACCCTCGCTTTTAAGCGCGCGGATGATCTTGAAGAGTTGTTCCGTCTCGCGCGATGACAGCGAACTCGTGGGTTCATCGAAGGCGATCACGCGCGCGTTGCGCATCAGCGCCTTGCCGATCTCGATCATCTGGCGCTGCCCGATTGACAAGTGCTTGACGGGCATGTTCGGATCGATCTTTTCACCCAATCGATCCAGCTCGGATATCGCGCGTTTGACCAGCGCTTTTTCATCGAGCATGCCGAAGCGGTTCGGCATTGCGCCAAGCATCAGGTTCTCGGCCACGGTAAGCTCGGGCACGAGATGCAGCTCCTGATAAATGATCGCGATGCCCGCTTCGATTGCGGCCTTCGTGGTCGTGAATTGCTGCTCGACGCCGTCGAGCGAAAGGCTCCCTCCGCTTGTCGAATTCACGCCGGAAAGCACTTTGAGCAAGGTCGATTTTCCCGCGCCGTTCTCGCCCATCAGCCCGTGGACTTCGCCCGTGCGCACACCGAGCGACACCGAGTCGAGCGCAAGCACGCCGGGAAAACGCACGGTGATGTTATCGAGTAAAAGATAAGGCGCGGCCGTGGCGACTGCGGTATCCATCATTGAGCGTTCCTTGGTTGAAAACTGAAGCGGGCGTCATGACACGCATGACATGCACAACGCCCGTAGCCAATCGCTCAGATACCCAGTTCTTTCCGCACGTCCTGCCAGTTGCTGCGGACCATCAGCTTGCCGGTGGTTTGTGTATCGGCGGGCGGCTGCTTGCCGTTCTTGATCCAGTCGACGAGGTTCTGCGTGCTGTCCTTGCCATGGTTCGTCGAACTCACGGCGATGGTCCCGTAGAAGCCTGTTTGTTCCTTCTTCTGGAATTCGGCGAACGCTTCACCCGCGCCGTTGATACCCACGCCGATCACATCTGCCGATGGAATATGCAATTGTTCGGTTGCGCGCACGGCGCCGAGCACGGTCTCTTCGTTGATCGCGTAGACCACCCATTTCTTGATGTTCGGATGCTGCGACAAGACAGGCGATGCCGCGTTGAAACCGCCTTCGTCGTCGGTGGTTTTTTGCGGGGCATCGAAGATATTTTCTTTCTTGAAGCCGCTCGCCAGAAGCGTCTGCGTGGCGCCGTCCGTGCGTTGCTTCGCGGTCGGCAGTTCGTAATCCGTGATGCGCAGCGCGCCGACTTCCTCGGGTTTCCAGCCGCGCTTTTTCATTTCATCGGAGATGGCGGTGCCGACCTGGTTGCCGATCTTGAAGGCGGACATGCCGAGGTGTGGCACGTTCGGCAGGGGCTTGCCGGCTGAATCGACGAGCTGGTCATCGACCGTGACGAACTTCATGTTGTAGCGTTTGGCGCGGGCCTGGATGGCCGGTCCGAGACGCACGTCGGGTGCGCAGATCACGAAGCCCTGCGCGCCTTGCGCACCGAGGTTATCGATTGCCGACAAAACCTTTTCGCCATCGGGCGTGCCGATGTTCACCACCGAGAATTTTTCCTTCTGACCAAGGGCGGACGCTGCTTTTTGTTCGTTGATGAACCACGCCTGTTCGGGCATCTTCACGAGGAACCCGACCTTGAGCGGTTCGTCGGCATGAGCGGACATTTGCGGGGCGAACGTGATGCCGAGGGTGGCTGCGGCAATGGCGGACAAGGTCAGACGACGAAGCTTGTGGTTCATGGTGTTGTCTCCTGGTTGAATTAAGGCTGCACGCGTGGGTGACATGCAGCGAAGCGCAGGCTTGCAGCCCGTTCGCTTCTTCTTGCGGTCCTGCGGGTCAATCGATTCGCGCTGACAACGGGATTGGGTTGTCGCGTGTTTATTGATTGCGTGATGCAAATCGCGGTTTTTCGATAACCGCTTACGCCTTGAAAGCTCGTCGCGAGCGCAAAAGGCGGAGTCTCAGGTTCTAAAGTTTGACTGCATCTTAAGGAAGCAGCCGATTCCTTTCCAATCAGTTTTTTGACGATACCGATATCAAATCGGGTATGTCTGCGGCGCTCCTACGATTTGGGATGGAACCGTATGCAATCTGGCGTCTGCCGGTCAGGATCAGCTACGATTGGCCATCGTAATAATCTGGAAGCAGGCGCATTGCATGGCTCAAAACTACTCGAACATATCCGTGCGCACGCGCCTCAAGACGCGGCAACTACTCCTTCTTGCGGCAATGGAGGAAGAGGGCAACGTGCGCCGCGCCGCTGATGTGCTGGGCATGACGCAGCCGGCGGCATCGCGGTTATTGAAGGAACTGGAGGATGTGCTGGAAGTGCGGCTCTTCGACCGCACGCCCCATGGCATGCATCCCACGCTCTACGGCGAGGTCATGATCCGGCACGCGCGCATGGTGTTGTCGAATCTGAGCCAGGCGCACGATGAAATCGCCGCATTACGCGCGGGGCTCGTGGGTCAGGTGCAACTGGGCGCGATCGCCGCCGCAGCCGCAACGATGGTGCCGCTTGCCATTGCACGCGTGAAGGCGAGCTATCCGCAGTTGCAGATCTGGCTTCAGGTGGAGACATCGGATGTGATGCTGCCGCTGGTGGCCCAGGGCCATCTCGACATCATGGTCGGCCGGGTGCTCGAACGACAGGGCCAGTTCAAGGACGCGGTGCGTTACGAGCCTATTGCCGAGGAACCGCTTTGCGTGGTCGTGCGTCCCGGGCATCCGCTGGCAGATGCAAGTGGGCTGACCATGGCCGACATTGTGGGCGAGGGCTGGGTGCTGCATCCGCCGGGCAGTGTGCTGCGGCATCGGTTCGATATGGTGTTTTCGCAGATCGGTCTCGCTGCGCCGGACAACGTGGTGAACACGAATAACATTGTCGCGATCTCCGGCATCTTGCTGCAAAGCGACATGCTCGCCGTGATGCCGGAAGAGGTCGCGCGGCAATACGAGGAGTTCGGCACGCTGAAGCGGCTCGCCATTGACTTGCCGTGCCGCATGGATGCGTTCGGGATCATCACCCGGCAGACGCGGTTGTTGTCGCCGGCGGCGACTGTCGTGCTGCGTGCACTGCACGATGCCGCTTTGGAGGTTTACGGCGCGCGCGTGAATGCCATCGCTTGATGTACGGCCTTAAAAGCTCTTAGGTAAGCGCTTAGGCACGCCGACTGCTCTAGCAATCCCTAAACGGATTCTGGAGAGAAGACCATGTTCAGCTTTAGCGAAAGTATTTATCGTGGATATCGGATTACGGCTTGGGCGCAAAGCGCACTGAATCTTACCGATACCACCACGCCAACCAGCTTTGTTGCGCGTGCTGTGGTGGCCGGGACGGCAGCAGCGGTGATGGATTACCGCTTGCCTGTACCAGGTCTCGATGCGGCATCGTTTCCGCAACCGGCAACCGCGCGGCACCGCGCCGAAGCCGCTGCCCGAGCTTATATCGACGACCTGCGTCGGGACGAAGAAAGGGAATCGGCCGGACGCTACCGTCGGTCCCGGACTGGCCCGAATTCGGGCGTCGGCGCCGCCGCGTAGGCTTGGGGCGAGCTTCGCTCTGATCCGCTGCCCGGCTGGTTCAGAGCGTCATGTCCTACCCAGATTTAAGACTGAAAGCAAGAAAGACCTTAAATGTAAGGTGTATTTGAGAATGCTTCTCGTTTAGGTTATATTGAGGCCCAACCTAGAAATGAGGGGCATCTTTATGACGGAAGTGCTCGATCGGCCGACACAATCGCCCGCCATACCGCTAACACCTCCTTCGCTTTTCACCTCCGAGACCGGATGGCGGCCCGTACCGGACGCCCAACCAGTCGTTCAAACGACCACGCAACGCGATCGCACGTTGCTCGACGTCGCCATCTCCAACCGGCCGATGCTGGTGAACATGGCGCGCAGTTTTGTCGGCTGCGGCAGCCGGGCGGAAGACGTGGTCCACGATGTCTTCATCAAGCTCATCGACTTTCCGAATCAGGACGCCGTGCGCCAGCCGGCTGCGTACGTAGCGCGGATGGTGCGCAACGCATCGATAGATGCATGCCGTTCGCAGACGCTCGAAAACACCTATCACGCCGATGAAGACGATGGCCTCGACGTGCCATCCCCGCAATGCACGCCCGAAGTCATGGCCGAGACCCGCGATACGCTGCGTCAGGTCCTGGCCGCGCTCGAACAATTGCCCACCCGAAGCCGCGTGGCCTTCGAGATGGTTCGACTGCGCGAAGAGACGCTGAAAAGCACGGCGAGCGCGCTCAACGTTTCGCAAACGCTGGTTCATTTCATGGTGCGCGACGCCGAGAAGCATTGTGCCGATAGCCTCGATGCCTGCAATCGCGGCGACGCTCATCCGCGTTATTTCGACGGTTGCGCGCGTCGCCGGTAAAAATTCGGATTCGCGAAGCGTCTATTCAATACAGATGGCGCCGTGAGCTTAAGGTTTGCGGCCGCCGACCTTTCCAGTTTTTCTGACCAGGCCGCCGATCATGACGCAAGCCCAACACACCCCGACCGCTTTCGCACGCGAAGCGACCGAACTCGAATACACGGTTGTCATCAACGACGAAGAGCAGTATTCACTCTGGCCGACCTTTCGCGCGGTCCCTGCAGGCTGGCGTGCCGTCGGTGTGACGGGTTCCAAGGATACGTGTCTCGCTCACATCGAAACCGTCTGGACCGACATGCGTCCCGCCAGCCTGCGCCGTCATATGGATGGCGCCGCGTCCTGAACATGCATGCCCGGCGCGTTGTGTGTAGCCCGGGCCATGCTATTTGCGGCAGGAGAAATTCGCATGAACTCGCTCCCAGAGGCACTTCCGACGCTGGACGATCTGAGCATCGAACCAGGATTGCCGACCGTGGTGTCGCCTAAATCCGGCGTCAGCATTTCGCTTGAAGAAGCCGTCGTGCCGCTGCGCACGATCATCGACAGTACGCTCGAACGGTGCGGCGCGTTGCGCTTTACGGGCTTCGAGGTTGCATCCATAGAGGTATTCCAGCGCTTCGCCGCGTCGTGCGGAGATCCGCTTATCGGCTATGAGTTTGCATCCACGCCGCGCAGCCAGGTAGAAGGCGCCGTGTACACATCGACGGAATATCCGCCGCATCGCTCCATACCGCTGCACAACGAGCAGTCGTACACGCGCGAATGGCCGCTGCGCATCTGGTTCCATTGCGCGCTCGCGGCACGATCGGGCGGCGCGACGCCGATAGCGGATAGCCGCGCGATTTACCGTGCGCTCGATCCCGCGCTGGTCGAACGGTTTGCCAAACGTGAGCTGCTTTACGTGCGCAACTTTGGGCAAGGGCTCGATCTTCCCTGGCAAAACGCATTCGGCTCCGATAACCCCGCGGTAGTGGAACAGATTTGCGCGGCGCGCGGAATCGACTACGAATGGCGCGATGGTGACGACGACGAACTGCTCTTGCGTACCCGTGAACGCTGTCAGGCAGTCGCGCGCCATCCGCGCACCGGCGACATGGTGTGGTTCAACCAGGCGAACCTCTTTCATCTCTCGGCGCTCGATGAAGACATGCAGGAAGCACTCGTCGACGCCGTCGGCCTGGAGAACGTGCCGCGCAACGTCTATTACGGCGACGGTGAACCCATCGAAGCCGAAGCGCTTGCGGAAATCCGCGGCGTGCTGGACGAGCAGCGCATCGTGTTTCCATGGATGACAGGCGACGTGCTGATGCTCGACAACATGCTGACCGCGCACGCACGCGATCCGTTCGAAGGGCCGCGCAAAGTCGTGGTCGCGATGGCGCAGAGTTACAGCGAGCGGACGGACGCACGATGACATTACCCGCAGGACCCGCTTTGGCCGCGCGCTCGCTGACGGTCGGATACGGGGAACATGTAGTGCTTGATCGGCTTGACGTCAGTATTGAAGCGGGGCGGGTCACCGCACTTTGCGGCCCGAACGGTTGCGGAAAAAGCACGTTGCTCCGAACGCTTGCGGGATTGCAGCCCGCGCTCGACGGACATGTCGAAGTGAACGGTGTACCAATTGGTACATTGCGGCGGCGCGAGCTTGCCCGGACACTGACCATGCTCGCGCAGTTCAACCAGATTCCGGCCGGGCTGACCGTGCGCGAACTGGTCGCATACGGGCGATACGCATATGGCGGTTGGCTGCGTGGACTGACGCGTGCGGATCACGCGGCTATCGATGAAGCGCTCGAAGCAAGCGGTCTCGCCGCCGATTCATCACGCGATGTCGCCGCGCTTTCGGGAGGCGAACGCCAGCGTGTCTGGATTGCGATGGCGCTCGCGCAACAGGCGCCTATAGTCTTGCTCGACGAGCCCACCACCTATCTCGACATCCATCATCAACTTGATATCCTGCGCGAATTGCGGCGCTTGAACCGCGAGCGCGGACTGACCATCGTATGGGTGCTTCACGACCTCAATCAGGCCGCCGCGTTCAGCGATGAAATCGTGTTGATGCGCGCGGGCCGGATCGTCGCCCAGGGCGCGCCAGATGCCATGCTCGATCCGCAACATCTCAACGATACGTTCGGCGTACGGATGCTGAAGATCGCGCATCCGCAAACAGGCGCACCGATGTGTGTGCCGGCTTATGAGGCGGAATTCTCAGGCAACGTGGCTAGGGATCTGGTGGCATGACGACGCTTGCCTCATCTTCCGAGCGCTGGCGAGCGCCCGTCAAAAGCCGCGTCGGTTTGCTGATCACCTTGCTCGTGTTTTTGATCGTCGCGGTCGCGCTCTTGCGTCTTGCGCCCGATGTAAATGCGTGGCTCGCTGCCGCGCCCGGCAGCGACGCCGCGCAACTCGCCGGTGTGTTCCTTTTCGATCTGAACGCGCCGCGCATTGCGGCGGCGCTCGTCGCGGGCGGCTGTCTGGCAGTTGCAGGCTCGCTCTTCCAGGCGCTGACGCGCAATCCGCTGGCATCGCCTGATCTTCTCGGCATCACGGGCGGCGCGCAACTCGGCTTGCTCGCCGCGATGATCCTGCCGTCCATATTCGGCGCGGCGTCCGTGCCCTTGCTGTTTGTCTGCGGTCTCGCGGCGGCCGCGTGCGTTGCGGCGGCAGCGGGCGGATGGCGCGCGACGCCGCTCAGGCTCGTGCTGGCAGGCAGCGTTTGCATGCTGCTGTTCTCGGCGGTATCGACACTTTTGCTGGCGTTTTTCGAGCAAACCGTGGTGGGTGCGTCGCTTTGGGCGAGCGGCAGCTTGTATCAGCCGGGCGCGGCAGGGTTGAAGTCCGCGCTTGCGTGGCTCGTCGTGCCGCTCGTCGCGCTGCCGTTTGTCATGCGTCCGCTTAACCCGCTGTCTCTGGGCGACGATGCAGCCGCTGCCGTCGGCGTTCGTATCGATGCCACGCGGCTCGCGGCGCTCGTCGTCGCGGTTGGTTTTGCGAGTGTCGCCGTGTCCATTGCGGGTCCGCTGTCTTACGTCGGATTGATCGCGCCGAATGTGCTGCGGCAGATTCGCGGAGCGAAGGCGTCGAAGCTCGGCGCGCTCGTGCCGCTGTCCGCGCTCGTGGGCGGCGCACTCGTGCTCGTCACCGATACCGCCGTGCTCTCCCTCGATCTCGATTCAACGCTTTCGACTGGTGTCGCCATCGCGTTTGTCGGCACGCCGCTGATGCTCGCGATGATCCGCAGCGGCACCGCGTGGGCTGGTGTCCTGCATGCAGGCCAGGAGCGTTCTGTGGAAGCTCGCAGTACGCGTTTTGTCCGCGCGATGAGCGTTTTGCCGTGGCCCGCCGTCGCAGCGATCTTGCTCGCAACTGGCGTGGTGATATTGACGATTGGTGCATCTTTTGGCCCGACGTGGCTCGGTCCCGAGCGCTGGCTGGGTGTGCTCGAACATCGTGACGATATTGCACGCATGCTGCTCGATCTGCGCCTGCCGCGACTCCTTTGCGCATTGCTCGCGGGCGCGCTCCTGGCATCGAGCGGCGTGTTGATGCAAAGCATCGTGAGGAATACGCTGGCCGGTCCCGAAGTGCTCGGCGTGACGCAGGGAGCCGGGCTGACGACGCTGGTCGCGCTGATGATCTGGCCGCTCGCCGGCCATGCAATTCTTTCGGGCGCCGCGTTGATCGGCGGCGGCGTGACACTCCTGCTTACCTTGTTGCTCAACCGGCGGCATCATTACGCGCCGCTCGCGGTGGCGTTGACCGGGATTGTCATCGGTACGTTGTGGACCACGTTGTCGCAGTGGCTGATCACGCAGCAAAGCGTGCAGCCCGCGCGCTTCGTGGTATGGCTGGTCGGCGGGACATACGGGCGCAGTTGGGGCGAAGTCGCGACGCTGCTGCCATGGTGCGTGCTCGCGGTGCCGGTACTCGCGCTGCTTGCGCGGCCGCTCGATTTGCTTGCACTCGGCGATGATCAGGCGGTCGCGCTCGGCGTGCCGATCAGCGTGCTGAGGCCGCTCGTGCTCACCGTCGCCACGCTGGCTGCGTGCGCAGCGGTCGCGGCGGTGGGGCCCGTGGGGTTTATCGGATTGATGGCGCCGCATCTGGCGAACATGCTGGGCGCACGGGCACATCGGACGCGGCTTTGGCTCGCGGCTGCGATCGGCGCCATGGTGCTCGCCGCGGCGGATATCGCCGCACGCACGTTGCTCGCGCCGCGGGAGATTCCGGCCGGCGTGCTAACGGCGTTGATTGGAGCGCCTTATTTGCTTGCGCTTCTCGTGATGCAGGCAAGGCGCGAAAAGCGGAGCGGCCGATGAGCCAGGACTTGGCATCAAGCGCTTCGCAATGTCTTGCTGCGTTCGCTCCGGCATCGATCGCGCCGTATCTGCAGAACGTGTGGCTCGGTGCGCCCGATCATGCTTTGGAAACGAACGACGTCAGCATCCTGCTGTCGTCTTTAGGGGCGCATCGGAACACGTTGCTCGATGCCATGGTCCGTCACTATGGCGGCGATGCCGAGCTTCAAGCGCGTGCGCTGTTATCGCAATGGAGCAAGTATTATTTCGGGCTCGCAGCGCCAGCCGGAATTCTCGCGGCGCGTTTGCTCCGACGTCCGCTCGACATGTCGCCGGCGCGAACGCGGCTGGTCCTGCGCGAAGGCATGCCAGTCGCTTTGCATTTCACCGCCGATGCACTCAAGCCTCGCACTGACAACACCGCGCTCAACTACGCCGGCCTGCTCGAACATCTCGACGCGGTAATCGCAATGCTTGCTGCAATGACGCGCATCGCACCGCGCGTCTTGTGGAGCAACGTTGGCAATCTGCTCGACTATCTGATGGAGCAATGCGCATTGCTGCCGGGCGAAGCAGACGATCATGGCGATGCTGCATGGCTCTTCGGATCGACGTCAAGCGCGAATGGAGAACCTAATCCGCTGCGCACGCCCATTCGCCAGATGAAGCCGCGCTCGGTGCTGCTGCCCAACCCGTTTCGCGCACGCCGCGTGTGCTGTGTGCGTTACGAAATTCCCGGAGAGACGCAACTCTGTTCGAGCTGTCCCTTGTTGCTGACGATGCCCGACGAAGCGCTCGCGCTGCAGGAGGCTATCGCGTGAAGAGACTGTTTCTGGGGCTCGTTTGCGTGGTCATGACGTCGTTGGCATTGGCGGCGGAGCCGGGCGCGCCTGTGTGCGGACCGCTTGCGGACAACCAGACGGTTTCGCAATTCAGCAAGACAATGCCGGAAAAGCCGAAGCGCGTTGTCGTCCTCGAATTCATGTTCGCGGAAGATCTGGCTGCGCTCGACATAACGCCCGTCGGTCTCGTCGATAACGCCTATTACGCCGGCTGGATCGGTTACGAAAGCAAGCGTTTCGATGGCGTGCCGGAAGTCGGCACGCGGCAGGAGCCGAGCCTCGAAGCGATTGCATCGGTGCGTCCAGATCTGATCATTGGTGTGGGGTATCGGCATGCGCCGATTTTCGCGGCGCTGGACCGGATCGCGCCCACGGTGTTGTTCCAGTTCAGCCCGGACATGCAGCAACGTGGTGGCGAGCCGCAGACGCAACTCGACTGGACCCGCACGATTTTTCGCACGATAGGCTGCCTGACCGGGCGCGAGGCAAAGACGCAAGCCGTAGAAGCAAAACTCGATGCCGGCCTTGCTCGTAATGCGCAACGTCTGGCGCGTGCAGGCCGCAGCGGCGAGCACGTTGCGCTACTGCAGGAACTCGGCTTGCCGGATCGTTATTGGGCATATACGGGCAACAGCACGGCCGCGGGCGTGGCGCGGGCGCTGGGTTTATCGCTATGGCCATCCGAGCCTACGCGCGAGGGCACCATCTATGTAACGTCGGCCGATCTGCTCAAGAAGCCCGATCTCGCTGTATTGTTCGTGACCGCGTCGACCGCGGACGTCCCCATCGATACCCAACTGACATCTCCCGTCTGGCGCTTCGTTCCTGCAAAGCGGGTAGGGCGTGTGTCGCTGGTCGAGCCGAACATCTGGGGCTTCGGCGGCCCCATGTCGGCCCTGCGTTTATCCGACGAGATGACCAGCAAACTGTTGGCATTGCCGCTGCCACCGCGCTGATCGCGCACCCGCGTTCTATACGCGATCCTGCCGTTTTTTGACACGCCGTTTACACGCGATCCGATACGCTTCGTTTGATCCAATCAAAAGAATGCGGAGCTGAACGTGGTGTCCGGAATATGGTTGCCTATCGTCACGCCCTTTAAGGACGGACAAGTCGATACTGATGCGCTCCAGCGTCTCGCGGAGCGTTACCTGAGCCAGGAGATCAGCGGGTTTGTTGCGCTTGGAACGACCGGCGAAGCGGCGCTGCTCGATCACTACGAACGGCTCAAGGTGCTGCGTTCACTGTTCGAGGTGGTCGGCACGCGCCTGACGGTAGTGGTCGGTATCGGCGGCATGAATACACGTGACATGGTGCAGGAAATCCGCGAGCTGGACCGCTGGGATATCGGTGGATATCTGGTGTCCGCGCCGGCTTATATCTGTCCCGATCAAAACGGCATTCGCTGGCACTTCGATGAAGTCTCGCGCGCCACGGAACGCCCTGTCATCCTGTACGACGTGCCGCATCGAACGGGTGTGGCCATTGAAACCAATACGGTCGAACGCCTCGTGGAGCGCGCCAATATTGTGGCGATCAAGGCTTGCGTGCCGGCGACTTTCGAGCGGCTTTGCCAGCTTCCGATCAGCGTTCTCTGCGGCAACGACGACGCGTATCTCGACTGCCTGAAGGCGGGTGGATCCGGTGGCATTTTGACGAGCGCCCATCTTTTCGCCGATGTCCTGGCCGAGATCCACGAACGGGTTTTAACGGCGAGATTGGACGATGCCGCCGTGTTCTTCGACGCGCTCAAGCCCGTCATCAAGCTCCTGTTCGGCGCACCGAATCCATCCGGCGTGAAGGCGGCGCTCGCCCTCGAAGGCTTGATCCAAAGTGAAACCCGCTTGCCGGTCATTGAAGCGTCGGCCGCGCTCAAACAGCAACTGCGCATCGCGCTCGACGCGTGTTCCCGCCAGCTTGCGATCATGGCCTGAACGCACGACCTGCCTCTTTTCCATCAAACAGAATCCGTTTTTAGAGCGCTGTCAGCGCCGTAATACCAGAGCGATGTTGATATGAAGAAGTCCCTTAACACGTCTTTTCTGGCGGTTGCCCTATCCGCTGGTTATGTGGTTTCAGCGCATGCACAAAGCACCGTAACGCTGTATGGCGTTATCAATGCATCTTGGGCATGAAGCACGCGTTCTAGGGTTTCGTGGCGCGGGTCACTACGGGCTTACTTCTTTGGTAGTGTCCGCCGCCGTCCGTGGCGAAAATTTTTTCAGCGACCTGGGATAAAACCGTCTACAACGCTTTATTAGGCGGCTCTATATGCGGAATGGATCTGTGAGTTTCCGCTAGTTCGTTTCAGAAGAAATTTCACGGACAACCCCATGCATGACAACCCGCAACGATCGCCGGGTCAAGGCGCCAAATGTCTTTGGGGCGCCCTGCGGCCAATCTCAACGATTGGCCGTTTCCTTGCGCGCGTCGACCCGGGCACACATCGCCGGGTGAAGGGATTGCGACTGGTGACCGCGTATGGCATCGCGGTCGCGCTCGGGACGTTGCAGGATATTGCGCATGTTGTTTCCAGCAGCATCCCTCTGGGTTATCTCGCTGGAAGCTTCGCACTCTGGGCGAGCGTATCCGAAGGAAAAACGACGCGGCCGGAGTCGAGCCGCGACCTCGTGTTGTTATGCCTTTCCGCCGCGTTGGGCGCTGCTGTGTTTGCGGTTTTCGCCGAGCCACTGCGAGTCGCCGGCAGGGCGGCACCGGAGTTGATCCTCGTCACTGGCGCGTTTCTGGTCGGATATCTCAAACAGTTCGGCATTTTAGGCGCCGGCGTCGGATCGCAAATCTATATTGGCCAGTTGCTCGCATATGGCGCCCGTTTGACGGCGAATGATTTGCGCGCTATCGGGATCGCGGCACTCATCGCGGCGCTGGCGTCCGTCGTGCCGCGAATGCTGAGCGGGCCTGCCGAGCGCCCGGTCTTGACGGCGGCTCTGGCAGGCAGCCCGGAATCCTCGCGCAGGAAGTGGTCGCCCGAGTTTTTCATGGGTCTGCAGGCGTCCCTTGGCGCACTGGTCATCGTTGTGTTGAACGGCCTGATTGGCATGGCCGAGTCCGCATGGGCAATTACCGCGTGCACTTATGTCGTCGCAGCCTCGGCGACCGGCACCATAGAGCGTGTGCGCCGGCGAATTGCCGGTACGCTGATCGGCGTTCCATTAGGCCTTGCCTGTCTGCCGGTTGCAGAGCATGCGCCTTTGTTGATCTGGGCTGCGGCCGCGTTCGCGATGGTCATTTACGCAATGGCATTGCCCGAGCGCTACGACATCGCCTGCGCGGCGTTTGCTTTCACGTTGATCGTCACGCTTGCAGCAAGTGGCGTGCACTCGATTCCCTTGCTTGCCGCCCGCGGCTGGGAAACGCTCCTTGGCGGATTGCTGGGTCTGGCCGCCGCCATGTTCGTTTTTCCGATCCGGTCCTTGGACCCCGGCAAATAAACGGCAACCGGGTTCGAATGAACTTCAGTCTTTCCCACGCCACGATTCGTTCAACGCGCGATATCAATCATCAGACGGATTGATGTGTCCTGAGTACAACTTCGCGATTAATATGGCGCCTTTCGGCGGCCAGCCACAAAATGTTCGGCCGTCCCTACGAGAACGACCCAACATGCCACACGAAACACCACAGTCAGCGCGCCGCGAGCCGGCAGAACCTCATGCGGCGCCGCCGCATCGGCGCATCATTCTCGATGACCGGCATCACGTGACTACGCACGGTCTCAAGACTTACTTCTGGCATGACATCTATCACATCGCGCTGACTGCCCGGTGGCCGGTCTTTTTCGCCGTTGTCGCGCTATTGTTCCTTCTGCTCAACCTGGGGTTCGCGCTTTTGTTCCAGATGGGCGAACACGCGATTGCAAACCAGGCGCCCGCCGGTTTGCTCGGCGCGTTCTTCTTCAGTGTCGAAACGCTTGCGACGGTCGGCTACGGCGACATGCATCCCGCGACCCTCTACGGTCACGCGATTGCAACAAGCGAGATCTTTGTCGGCATGTCGGGCATTGCGCTCACGACCGGCATGATCTTCGCGCGGTTCTCGCGGCCTCGCGCGCGCATTCTATTTGCGAACAATGCTGTGGTTCGTCCTATCGATGGCCGTCTGACGCTGATGGTGCGCGCCGCGAACGCGCGGCAGAACGTTATTGTCGAAGCGAAGGCCCGGATGCGCGTGATACGTTCAGAGACCACGCCCGAAGGGTTTTTCTCGCGCAAGGTGCATGACTTGCCGCTCATACGCGATCAGCATCCGGCGTTTCTGCTGAGCTGGAGCCTGATGCATGTGATCGATGAAAACAGTCCGCTCCACGGGCAGACGCTCGAGTCGCTCGAAGCCTCCAACGCCGAATTGATGCTGATGGTGGAAGGCCTCGACGAAACCACCATGCAGCCCATGCAGGCGCGCCGCAGCTGGCCGCCCGAGGCGATCCTCATGGGGTATCGATACGTCGATCTGCTCTCGGTGGAGAACGGCGAAACGCATATCGACTACTCGAAGTTCAACGAGGTCGTGCCGCTTTGAAGCGGTTCAAGCGAGCCGCGTAGCCGGGCGCCCGACAAACCAATAATGCAATAACGCGAGAACCGGAAACACGCTGGCGACGCTTGCAATCATGGTCCAGCCACCATGCTCGAACAACGTGCTCGCGACCGCCGACCCGCACGCGCCGCCAATGAAAATGCTCGTCATGTAAAGCGCGTTCAGACGATTACGGCTCGCGGCATGAAGCGCATAGATCTCGCGCTGGCCGATGACCATGTTCATCTGCACGGCGAAGTCGAGCACCACCCCGGTGACTACAAGGCCGGCCACGCCCCAGGCGGGATGAATCAGCATTGGCATGAACGACAACGCGCCGAGGATCAACGCGATCAGTGTCCCAAGCCTGGAATGACCGGCATCGGCGAGCCGTCCTGCAAGTGGTGCCGACGTTGCGCCCATTGCACCGACCAGCGCAAAGAGCGCCACGCCGTTCTGCGTCAACCCATGATGGCAAATCAGTTCCACAGGCACGGCAGTCCAGAACAAGCTGAACGTGGCGAACATCAGTCCCTGATACAGCGCCCGATGACGAAGGACCGGCATGGTCGCAACGAGCGTCCCGAGCGAGCGGATCAGTTGTACATAGGTGGCTTTGTGATCGGGCTGACGCGATGGAATGGTGAACGCGAGCACCGCTGTCACGATCGCCATCAGGACGGCGGCCGAACCGAATACCACGCGCCATCCGAAATACCCCGCGACAAAACTCGATATGGGCCGCGACAACAGGATGCCGAGCAGCAAGCCGCCCATGATCGTGCCTACGACACGTCCGCGGGTTTCATCCGGCGCGAGGTGCGCCGCGAGCGGGATCAGGATCTGCACCGCGACCGAGCTGAACCCGACCAGAAGCGAGATGGCGAGGAATGCGTGCGGCTGATGCACGAGCGCGGCGGCCGCGAGGCTGGCGATGGAAACGAGCGCCGTCGCGATCATCAGCTTGCGGTTTTCCAGAAGGTCGCCGAGCGGCACGAGAAAGAACAACCCGAGCGCGTAGCCAATCTGCGTGAGCGAGACAATCAGGCTTGCCGCGCCGCTCGACAAGTGAATATCCGGCCCGATCATTTCGATGATCGGCTGCGCGTAATACAGATTGGCGACTATGGCGCCGCAGCAGAAAGCGAACAGCGCGATCAGGCCGCTGGTCATCTTGACCTGGGCTGGACCCGTGGCGGCCGACGGGGAATTCGGGGACATGCATGCTCCACAGGTTGAATGATGGAATGCCGTTTTTGATGCGGACTGCGGGTCGAATGCGAGATTCTTGCGAATGCCGGGAACGCTGACTAAGCCTGCGCGGCGGCGCACGCCAGCTGAAATGCCCGCCGGAAAACATATGGCGAGCACATCCGGATGCGGCACGATACCACCAGCAGCACGAGCTTGCTTGCGGCCACCGGCCTTACGCAAGCCGCAGCGGACGTTCCAGGCCAACTCGCACAAGCCCCGGACGATGGCGATAAACTGGTGCGCCGTCGCACTTTATCGAGCAAAGGAGCTGACCTCATGTATATCGCCATGAACCGTTTCAAAGTGGCCCTCGGATCCGAGACCGCATTCGAAGACCTCTGGACAAGCAGGGATACGCATCTCAAGGAAGTCCCGGGTTTTGTGGAGTTCCACCTGCTGAAAGGTCCTCAAAAGGAAGATCACGTACTCTATTCCAGCCATACGATCTGGTCGAATTACGATGCTTTCGAAGGCTGGACCAAAAGCGACGCTTTCCGCGCGGCACATCGCAATGCCGGCAATGAAACGCGCTCGCTTTATCTCGGGCATCCGGAGTTCGAAGGATTCGAGGTGATTCAGACGGTCAGGTAGATACGTCGATAATAATGAGGTGACGCGACACCATGTGCGCTTTGGACAGGCGGACTTTGCTCAAGGGAGCGCTGGCCGCGCCGCTCGTTGGCGGCGTGCCGGTACTGCCCGCGCTCGCGGCTTCATCTGACGGGCCTACCATGCGGCGCGTGCGCCCGGGCGAACCCGGGTGGCCGTCGGCGCGGGAATGGAGCGCCTTGAACGATGCAGTCGGCGGCCATCTGCTCAAGGTCGAATCGCCGCTTGCCGCGTGCGCGCAATCGCCGTCGAGCAACGCATGCACGGATCTCTTCGAGCAGATCAAGAACCCGTATCTCATCAGCGATACACCCGCGCTCACCCAAACGTCCGGGTACCTTGATGCATGGACATCGGCGCCAAGCGTCTACGCGCTCAATGCAACCAGCGCACGCGACGTGGCGCGAACGGTGGACTTCGCCCGCAGACATCGCTTGAGGCTCGTGGTGAAGGGCGGTGGGCACAGTTATCAGGGGACATCGAACGCGGCGGACTCGCTGTTGATCTGGACGCATGCCATGCACGAAGTCACGCTCCACGATGCGTTCATTCCAGAGGGTTGTGAAGGGCGGCAAGCAGCACAACCGGCCGTGACGGTAGACGCAGGCGCGCTCTGGAGCCACGTCTACGATGCCGTCACCACACGCGCCGGCCGCTATGTCCAAGGCGGCGGATGCATGACCGTAGGCGTTGCGGGACTCGTTCAGGGCGGCGGCTTCGGCAACTTCTCCAAGCAGTTCGGCACGGCGGCGGCGTCTCTGCTGCAAGCCGAAGTCGTCACCGCCGACGGCGCCGTGCGGATCGCAAACGCGTGCTCGAATGCGGACCTCTTCTGGGCGCTGAAGGGCGGCGGAGGCGGGAGCCTTGGGGTCGTGACGCGCCTGACGCTCAAGACGCACGAGCTCCCGGCGCAATTCGGCGCGGTTTTCGGCACGGTCAGGGCATTTTCCGATACCGCGTTCAAGCGCCTCGCCGGCGAGTTCATGCGATTTTATGCAAGCAGTCTTTTCAATCCGCATTGGGGCGAGACCGTGAGCTTTCGCGGTAACAACACCCTCAATATTTCGATGCTCTTCCAAGGGTTGGATGACGATCAGGCCGCGCATGTCTGGCAACCGTTCTTTGACTGGGTCGCGAAATCGCCGGGCGACTTTCAAATGCCTAAGGCCGGAAAGGTCATCGCAGTACCCGCGCAGCGCTTCTGGGACCCGGCCTTCATTCAGGCCCATGCGCCAGGCGTGATGACCGCAGACAACCGTCCGGGCGCGCCTGCCGACAACGTCTTCTGGAGCAACGATGCAGCGGAGGCGGGGCAGTTCCTGTACGGCTACCACTCGACGTGGCTGCCTGCGTCGCTGTTGAACGAGGGCGAACGGGCGCGTCTCGTCGACGCGTTATTTGCCAGCACGCGCGAGTGGGGCGTGACGCTGCATTTCAACAAGGGACTCGCGGGTGCATCGAACGATGCGCGGACGGCCACGCGCGATACTGCCATGAACCCTGCCGTACTCGATGCCTTCGCGCTCGCGATCATCGCGGGCGAAGGGCCGCCTGCATTTCCAGGTATCGCGGGGCACGAACCCGATATCCGCGCTGCCCGATCCGCGGCCAACCGGATCGCAGCGGCGTCGGTGGCGCTTCGCACCGTGGTGCCGCGCGCGGGATCGTATGTATCGGAGAGCAATTTTTTCGAGCGCGACTGGCAGGACGCGTTCTGGGGCGCGCACTATCCGAGACTGCTGGCAATCAAGAAGCAATACGATCCCGACGGTTTGTTCTTCGTGCATCACGGCGTGAATTCGGAACAATGGAGCGACGACGGATTTACGCGGCTGCCGGCGTAGCCGGGTATTCGCCCGCGTGTTCAAACGGGTAGCCATTTACCCCGTTGACGGACTCCGCCGCAAGCAGGTCGAGCACGACCAGCATGACCGGCTGATGCTCCACGCTGATCGCGATGCCGACTATATCCGTCAACCAGCAGCCGATCTTTGTCGCGGCAAAATCCGCCGGACGCACCGTTTTCCTTAGCGCGACGCCCAGTTTGACAGCACGATAATGATAAGAAGGCACCTTATGGTCCGCCGCGATACGCGAGAGTCCGCCCTTGCGGCCGGAATCGCGGCCGAGCGTTCCTGCAAGCACCACGCGCTCATGCCGGTCGAGCGTGCGTATAAAGGAACGCGCCATTCGCCGCACGCGTGCTTCATCGAGACCATATTGCAGGAGCACCGAACTGACGGGGTCTTCGATAGCCTGGGCATGTTCATCGACTTGCTGGTCGATGCCGCTCACTTCCATCGATACATTGCGCTGATGGCTCGCGCTGCGCAGGCAATCGATCAGATAGCGCCTGAAATAAGCGCAAATGGCGTAGTTATTCGATGGCGCGCTTTCGGCGCTGGATTTGGCCGTGGTATGACCCGGCTCGAGACGCAGCACCTTGGCGTAGATAAACTGCGCGACGAGTTCTTCCTTGTCTTCGCGAAGGGACTGGAGTTCGAGCGGGTGGTACGCGCGCAACGCGCCGCGCACCAGATGGTACATCGACACCATTTCGTCGTGCGACAGATGTGTGCGGCGGCGCCAGAGATCCGGAAGTATCGCGGTGTCGGGGCTCGCCGCACGCGCGTGCATTGTCATGGTGTCCATGTTGTTCTCCCTCGTATGTTTTATTGGATGTCGAGCGAAGTATGGTTACCGGACGCGGGTTGCGCCATATGGCTAAAGTAATAGCCGTCGGGTAAACTTGTGTAAGGTCTCAAGGCGCTCGACGCCCCCACCGTTATAGCCAGCGTCGTTTCAGCAAGTCGTTCCCACGTGCGTCAGCCAGGCGCGCATCCGGCAAAAAAAGGGGCTGACAAGATGCAGAACGATCCAATGCGGCGCGAAATAGATAAAGACCTCGCCAAGGTTCTCTATGCTCAGGACCCCATTGCATTCTTTACACACTGGTTATCCATTGCGGCGTTAAGCGCCGTTTATTTTGGCTCCATTGCGCAGCACGGGCTTTTCACGGCCTGGATTGTCTTCTATAGCATTGCTAATTTTGGCGGAATTGCACTATGGGCCTGGAACCGCTATTGGCCGGAAACGTTCACGCCACGCAGATGGATCAACCTTCACGCGCTTCGCAGTATCGTGCTGTACAGCGCGCCCGGGCTTTCGATCTGGTTCGCGTTCCACAGCCAGCAGGCCGATCTTCCTGTTCTGCATACGGTGCTGCTGGTGACGCTGGCGGCGGGCGTCTTCATGTCGAGCGGGTTCGACCTGTGCAATTTTTCCAGCGCGATACCGTTGCTCCTGGTGCCAGCAATGGTGCTGAACTTCAGTTCGCCCACGCGCGACCGGATTGTGGTCGGCGTGGTGCTCGTGGTGTTTTTTGTCGCGATGAACGTGTACGCCGCGCGCTATCGGACGCTGTTTCGGCGTGTCGTCGAGGCGCGGGTAAATCAACAGCGCCTTGCTGAATCGCTTGCCATACAGCAGCGCGTGACAGAGGAAGCCAGTCGCGCGAGAACGCGTTTTTTCGCGGCGGCAAGTCACGATTTGCGCCAGCCGCTGCACGCAATCGGCCTGCTGGCGGAATCTTTGAAGGACACGCTGGCGTCCGCTGCTCAGCGCAGCGAAACAGCGGACAGCATCATTGCAAATGTCGAAGCACTGAACGGGCTTTTCAATCAGGTACTCGACCTCGCGCGCCTCGAGAGCGGCGTTACGCAAGTGATACCGCTGCATTTCCGGCTCTCGGAGATTTTCGGCCGCATCGATACCCAATACCGTCCGCTCGCCGCCGCCAAGGGTCTCGCGTTGCGCATCGCGCCGACCGATGCAGTCGCCTTTTCTGATCCCGTCCTGCTCGAACGCGTGCTTGGAAACCTTATATCAAATGCCATTCGATACACCGAGCGCGGCGCAATATGGATGGGCTATCGAAGTGGCCGGATCGAGGTACGCGACTCGGGAATCGGCATTGCACCGGAGGAACACGAACTCGTATTCGAAGAGTTCTACCAAGCAAGGCTGCCGGATAACAAACCACGGCAAGGACATGGACTCGGTTTGCCGACTGTCAGACGATTGGTGAATCTGCTCGGCGGCGACGTTACGCTGCGTTCAGCCGCGGGGCGCGGCACGACGGTCGGCGTGCCCGTCAAGCGCGGCGACCCGGATCTGATCACCATCACCGCAAGGCTCAGCGATCCGGCATCGGTCGGACCAACGGCGGCGGGGCGGCGGATCCTTTGCATCGACGACGACCCCGCCATTCTCGCCGCGCTCGAACGTTTGCTTGGCCGCTGGGGATGCATTGTGCGAAGCGTGCGGGACGAGCGGGCGGCGGTGCAGGCCGTTGAAGACGATTTTGTTCCCGATGCGCTCCTGTGCGACTACCAGCTCGGCAATCACCGTACCGGCGCGCAAGCCGTGCGCGCAGTGCGCCAGGCGCTCTGGGAACGGGGCGATGGCGACATCGTCACGCTGATGATCACGGGCGATATGGCGTCCTCCGAACTCAGCACGCTCGCCGCGCAAGGCATTCCCGTGCTGCACAAACCCGTGACGCCGGCCCGCTTGCGCCGCACGCTCGATGCCCTCTGGCAGCAAGGCGAACGCAATGCCGCCCTGGAGCGTCGTCCGCCGGCATCGTAATTAAAGCGTGCGGCCCGTTTCCAGCCAGCCGCTGATCAACGCGATCGCCGCCGACCGGTTGTGTACGCAGAGCGCCCGGAACATGACGGACAGATGCACCTTGACCGTTCCCTCTGCGACCCCGAGTTCACGCGCGATCATCTTGTTGGTCCAGCCGCGGTACACGAGCCGCATGATTTCTTGCTGCCGGGGTGACAGGTTCTCCATCAGATGCCGATGATGCGGCTGGATGCCTACCGGTATCGCCTCTACGACCGCCGCCCCCGAACGCTCTGCGGCAGGGGCTGTGACCTGTCCAGGTCCGAGCAGACTAAGTGCTTCAATAGGAACGTAGGCGCCGCCGAGAAGCACGAGTTCGATCGCCTTGAGCATGACGCTCGCAGGTTCGCGCTTCGGCACGAAACCGAGTGCACCGGCTGCCAGCACCGCACGCATTTCGTCTGCAGATTCTTCCGCCGACAACACCACCAGCGGCAATGCCGGATTTGCCTTCAGCAGCGTTTGCAGCGACGCCGCGCCTTCCATGCCGGACATGTGCAGATCGACGATGGCGAGGTCGTGGTTCGCGTCCGGCCGGGCCGCCGCGGCGAGCGTTTCCCAGCTATCAGCTTCGTCGAACTGGGCGTCGGGGTCGAGTCCGCGCAGCAACGCCTTCACACCTTGGCGGATCAGTTCGTGGTCATCGGCCACCAGAAACCTCATGGCATCTCCGTGTTGCAGGCCTGCTTGATCGAATGGCGGTCTTTTGGTCTTTTTTGAAGCGGTCTCTTGAAGAATACGTAGCTTGTGTTCGTTGTGGCAAACGGATTCTTTATCGGTGTATCCGCGTGCGCTACTTAAACGAACGAACGAAAGGTTTTTTTAATGCGCAGTCAGGCGTCAAAGCACGGCAAGCCATCCGCCATCTACATAGATGATTTGCCCGTTCACATAACTCGAGGCCGCCGATGACAAAAACACCGCCGTGCCGACAAGTTCCTCCGGCGTGCCCCATCGTTGCGACGGGTTGCTGCTTTTCACCCACGCGTCGAAGGTGGGATTCTCGACCAGCGGCTTGTTCATGTCGGTGAGGATATACCCCGGGCCGATCGCGTTCGCCTGGATATTCTCGGCCGCCCATTCCGCGCTCATCGCGCGCGTCAGCATCTTGATGCCGCCCTTCGCGGCGGTGTACGCGCCCACGGTCGCACGCGCACCTTCGCTCGTGAGCGAGCCGATGTTGACGATCTTGCCGCCATTGCCGCGCGCGATCATGCGCCTTGCTGCTTGCTTCGACACGATAAACGCGCTCGTGAGATTGGTATCGATCACGCGTTGCCAGTCGCTTAGCTCGAGCTCGATCAGTGGCTTTCGAAACTGTATGCCGGCGTTGTTGATGACGATATCGATCTGCACGCCTTGTTCGTCCCAGTGGGTGAAGGCATCGTGGACGGCTCGTTCGTTGGTGACATCGAACGCTCGGCCTTGAGCGTTCAAGCCTTTGTTCGCGAGACGCGAGACCGCTTCGTTCACGGTATCGGCGCGCGTTCCATTGATGATCACGCTGGCGCCCGCGTTCGCGAGTCCTTCAGCGAGCGCGAAGCCAATGCCACGCGCCGAACCGGTGACAAGCGCCGTGCGTCCGCTCAGATCGAAAAGCTGTGTCATGCGTGGGTCCTTGTGATGGCGGGTTGTCGTGCACTGGAGGTACAAGGACGCATTGTAGTTTGGCTGGATCGATGCGGCGCGGAGTCGCATTTCGCAGCACGCTGTTGCACTGATTTTTCGGCAGAACCTTATAGGCGTGGAGAAGGTGGCGCGGCATGCTGACGCCACCGCAACCAGAACGCAGTCCCGTCAATACGTGGCGGGCTCGCGGAACACGCAAGGACGACCATGTTTCAAGAACGCATTCGATGCAAATCACTGCTTGGCAAGATCATGTCAAGTGACGAAGCAGCGCAGTTGATCCACGACGGCATGATCGTCGGCGCAAGCGGTTTCACGCGCGCCGGCGACGCCAAGGCCGTGCCCGCCGCGCTCGCGCAGCGGGCGCAGCGTGAAGGCAAGCCGCTCGCCATCACGCTGATCACGGGTGCATCGTTAGGACACGATACGGACAGGAAGCTTACTCAGGCAGGCGTCCTTGCACGCAGGATGCCGTTCCAGGTGGACAGCACATTGCGCCGCGCGATCAACGCCGGCGAGGTGATGTACATCGACCAACATTTGTCGGAGACGGTGGAACACTTGCGCACGAACCGCCTTGGTTCGATGGACCTCGCGATCATCGAGGCCGCCGCGATCACCGAAAGCGGCGGCATTGTGCCGACCACATCGATCGGAAATTCCGCGACGTTCGCTGCATGCGCGCAGAAGGTGATCATCGAATTGAATCTCGCACAGCCTGCCGCGCTCGAAGGTCTTCACGACATCTGGTCGCCGGCAGAACGTCCTTCACGCCAGCCGTTGCCGATCGTTCACTGCAATGACCGCATCGGCGAACAAACCATTCACGTGCCGCTCGAAAAGATCGCGGCAATCGTGATAACGGATATGCCGGACAGTCCGTCGACCGTCGAGAAACCCGATACCGATACGGCGCGTATCGCCGGGCATTTGATCGAATTTTTCCAGCATGAAGTGTCGCGCGGACGCTTGCCGAAAGCGTTGCCGCCGCTGCAGGCGGGTATCGGCACGATTGCGAATGCGGTGTTGTCGGGCTTCGCCCGTTCGCCCTTCGAAGCGCTGACCATCTATTCCGAAGTGCTTCAGGATTCCACGTTCGAGCTCATGGATGAAGGCAAGGTGAGCTTCGCATCGGGCGCGTCCATTACCTTGTCCGCCGATTGCCAGCGGCGCGTGTTCGAGCATCTATCGCGCTATCGAGACAAGCTTGTGTTGCGCCCTCAGGAAGTAAGCAATCACCCCGAAGTGATTCGCCGGCTCGGATTGATTGCCATCAACACAGCACTCGAAGCGGATATTTATGGCAACGTGAACTCCACGCATGTGGGCGGCACGCACATGATGAATGGCATCGGTGGCTCGGGCGATTTTGCGCGCAACGCGTCTTACGCAATTTTTGCGACCAAGTCCGTGGCGAAGAACGGCGCCATATCGAGCATCGTGCCGATGGTCCCGCATTGCGACCACAACGAACATGATGTCGATGTGATCGTGACCGAAACGGGTCTCGCCAATCTGACGGGGCTCGCGCCGAGGGAACGGGCATTGCAAATCATCGAGCACTGCGCTCATCCGCAGTATCGCGATTTGCTACGAGATTATTTCCGCGATGCATCGAAGTTCGGAGGGCATACGCCGCACGATTTGCATGCCGCGTTCGGGTTTCATACGCGCTTCGCCGAAACCGGAACCATGCAGCGCTGATCTCCTGAACAACTTCGAAAATCTTCCTTTCTTCAAGAGCACATCGGTTTTCGCCTATTAGCCGATGCGCTCTTGCATGTCTATCTGGGTTAAGCGGTTCTACCGCGTTCCTGCCAAAGCCGTATCAAAAAGTAGTGTTACTACGGAAAGATGCGCGTATTGAGCTGACGCGCACCGCGCAACATCGTAATTTTTACGGTATTAGGGTCGTTGTAAACGCACTGCAGCAAATTTATTGCGACAATACAAGCATTTAAGCCACGTAAACCCTAGATTGTGGTTGACCGTCGACTACTCTACATTGCGTCGTAATACTACGACTCGAATAACTGTTCACTACGACTTCGGCGACCGACGCGAGCAGTCGAAAAGCAGAAATCGCCTGTACTGCCATGAGAGGAGACAAACCATGGATGATGATTCAAAGGCCGTCGCTTCAAAGTCAGCTTCAAAGCCTGTTTCCCGTCGCAAGTTTCTGGTCGATATGGCCGCTACAGCAGGTGCGCTTTCACTTTCGCAACTAGCGCTCGCGCAGCAAAAACCGCTCGTGCCCTTCAGTAACAAGAGCCTCGATTACTACTTCTTTGCGACGCAACAGGAAGCCGTGAAACGGGCGGTCGAGGCAAAGGGCTGGACCTTCCAGGCGGTCAACGCGAACTTCAGCACCACGACCCAGCTCGAGCAATGGCAAAGCCTGCTGCTCAAGAATCCGGCTGCGATCATCGCCGATCCGATCGATAGTCAGGCTATCGCAAGCGTGATCAAGAAGTACAACATGAAGAAGATTCCGGTCGGCATCATCGATACACCCGCGCTTGCCGGCGATGTCTCGATCACCGTCGACTTCGACAATTACGCTGGCGGCGTGATGGCGGCCGAAGCCATCATTGCGGCGCTCAAGAAAAAGAATGGTTCGGCCAAGGGCACGGTGCTGAACTGCTACGGCGCGCTGCAATCGGTCGCGTGGCGCTTGCGCAAGGAAGGGCTCGAGGCGACGTTCAAGAAGTATCCCGACATCAAGCTGATCAGCCGACCGACTGAAGGGCTGCTCAAGAACATGCTGTCGGTAACGCTCGCCACGCTCTCGGAATATCCCGATCTCGACGCGGTCCATGCACCCAGCGATTCACCGGCGCGCGGCATTGTCACCGCGTTGCAGCAAAAAGGTAAGTGGAAGAAAGTTGGCGAGCAGGGCCATGTGATTTTCGTCAATATCGATGGTGAACCGGCCGCGCTGCAGTGGATCGGCGACGGTTACATGGACGCGGTCGTATCGCAGGACCCGATTGCTTACGCGCAGATCACGGTCGAGATGCTCGACAAATACTCGCTAAAAGGCCAGCCCGTGCCGCTTGGGCCGTATCAGAACAGCCAGTACTTCTGGGAGAAGGCCGAGATCACGAAGTCCGTGACGGGTCCGAGTCTCGTGATCCAGCCTTTTGTCGTCGATGGAAGCTCGGTCAAGGACAAGCGCCAGTGGGGCAACATCGCTTACAACGAATGGGGTCTGCGCTACAGCTGAGCCACCGGCCTGGCGCATGTTTGAGTCTTCCGGTCCGCGTCACGGCGTGGACCGGTAACAGCAACCGGATGGTCGGACATGGCAGATACCAGCAGCACGGAATACATTCTCAGGACCCGCGACATCGTGAAGCGATACAAGGCGGTCGTCGCGCTCGATCGCGTGTCGGTCAACATCCGCCGCGGCACGATTCACGGCCTGCTCGGGGAAAACGGTGCGGGCAAATCCACGCTTGTCGGGCTGATTTCGGGCTTGATATCGCCGACGGAAGGCACTATTGAATTCGCGGGCGAAGAGGTCCAGGGCTTCGACGTCAAGCAGATGGAAGCGCGGGGCGTGTTCCTCGTCACGCAAGAGCCGATGATCGTCGAGTCCATGTCGGTCGCCGACAACCTGATGCTCGGACATTGGCCCGTGAAGCGCGGCTTCACCAAGACGGTCGATCAGCGTGCACTGATGGCGAACGCGGTAAAAGCGCTGGAAGGCACCGGGCTCGACCCGCGCATGTCCGCGCGCGAACTCTCGGCGGTCGCCAAGCGCAAGCTGAACATTCTTCGTGCGCTGTATAGCGGCGGCAAGCTGCTGATCCTCGATGAACCTACCGCTGCGCTCACGCTTGCGGACCGCGATCACCTCTTCAGCTTCATGCAAAGCCTGAAGGCACAAGGCGTGAGTTTCGTGTTCATCTCGCACTACAACGAAGAGATCCTGAGCATCTGCGACGGCGTGACCGTGCTGCGTAACGGGCGGCTCGCGGGGGAGATGGACAATCTCGACGGTATCGATTCGGATGCGTTGTCGGAGCTTGTGATCGGGCGCGACGTGCCGTTGTTTCACCGGACGCGTGGTGAGCGTGAGACTTCGAGTGATGCATCCTGGCAGGTCAGCGGACTCGAAGCACGCAACATCAATATCGATTCATTCAGCATCAAGCCCGGCGAGATTGTCGGCTTTGCGGGCTTGCCGGGCTCCGGCGCGAAGGAGTTCGGCCTCGCGTTGTTTGGGCTTAATCGTGCAATCCGTGGCCGCATCAAACATGACGGTCGTGAGATGGATTTTCCCGATCATCCGCAGACGGCGTTTGCGAACGGCATCGCGTATTTATCCGATGACCGGCATCGCGATGGACTCGTCGGCCTGCAAAGCATTGCGCAGAACATCACCATGTCGAGCCTGGCGAAGGTATCGAAGGCGGGCGTGATCGATGCACCCGCCGAGCGTTCCGTAGTCAAGCGCTACTTCGAACATCTTCGGGTCAAGGCGGCGACGCCGAAAGTGCTGCTCGGCACGTTGAGCGGCGGCAACCAGCAGAAGGTGTGTCTTGGTCGCGTGCTCGCCACGGACCCCAAGCTCCTGATCCTCGATGAACCCACGCGCGGTATCGACGTAGGCGTGAAAGAGGAGGTCCACCGCATCATCGATGCCCTTACGCGCGAAGGCTTGAGCGTGATCGTGATCACGAGCGACCTCGACGAGATGGTGCGGATGGTGGATCGCGTCTGCGTGTTCGTGGATGGCCAGGTGAGTCACGAATACACCGGCGCGGACATCGATAAAGACACTATCCTGCAGTCGGCATTCGGCGCCGCCAGCAGCGCACTTACACACTAAAACCCAGGAGACGGATCATGCAACAGAGGAGCAACATCTCCGCAAGCGTCCCGCCATCGGCGCCGGTCACAGCGGCCAAGCGGCCCGCGAAAAACAGCGTGCAATGGCTGTTCCAGAATGTGGTGTGGCTGTGGCTTGCCGCCCTCGTGATCGTATTCGGCGTGCTCAATCCGTTCTTCTTCACGGTCTCCAACCTGCAGAACGTGCTTGTGCAGGCGACCGTGCTCGGGCTGCTTGCGCTGGCGGTATCGTTGCCGTTGATGGTCGCGGAGATCGATTTGTCGATAGCGAGCAACATGGGATTTTCGGCGGCAATCGGCGCGATCATCAGCACGCGCCTTGGCATGTCGCCAGCGATCGGCGTGCCGCTTGGAATTGCTGCGGCGACGGCTATCGGTTTCTTCAACGGCCTGTGTGTCACGCGCTTGCGGATGGTCTCGCTGATCCAGACGCTCGCCGTGATGATCGTATTGCAAGGCTCGCTGCTCGCGGTCACGCAAGGCAACACCATCTCGGACATGCCCAACAGCTTCATCTGGATCGGGCAATACACCATCGGCAACTGGCCGGTCATGCCGGTCGTGTTCCTGGTTGCGCTGATCGGCATGGGTTTCATGTTGCGCAAGACGGTGCTCGGCCGAAGCCTTTACGCGACCGGCGGCAACGCGCTCGCAGCGAATTCAGCCGGTATTCGCGTGAACCGCGTGAAGGTCATCGCGTTCACGTTGTCAGGCTTTCTTTCCGGCGTCGCGGGTTATTTGCTTGCCGCGTGGCAAATGGCGATCACGTCGGACCAAGGCGAAGGATTTTTGCTTTACGCGATTGCCGCGCCGATCATCGGCGGGGTCAGCGTGTTCGGCGGACGCGGCGGCGCGGCGGGGATCCTCGGCGGCGTCCTGTTGCTGACGGTGATTCACGTGGGGCTTGCGATTACGTCGGTGCCATCTTTCTACGTGCAGATGATCGGCGGCGTGCTCATCTTTATCGCCGTGGCGGTCGATGCCATTCGCGTGAACTTCGTCGCGCAATGAGCCGGCTCAACGTACTTTCCAGGCATTCAACGACATGACCGATCCAAGACAGTGCGAGATGTACATTGACGGCCGCTTCAGCAACAGCGGCGCGACCGAATGGCTCGACGTGATGAACCCGGGCACGGAAAAGGTCATCGCGCGCGCGCCGGATGCACGTGCTGAAGTTGTCGATGCCGCCGTGGCCGCCGCCAAAAAAGCCTGGCAAACATGGCGATGGACCAACCCGTTCGAGCGCTCGCAAATCCTGCATGCGATCGGCGATAAAGTCGCGCAAGCCGAACGCCGCATCGCCACGGCGATCACCGAAGAGATGGGCAAGCCGCTCGGCGAAGCGCGCGGCGAAGCGAAGAAACTCGCGAAGGCGTTCCACTACTACGCGGAAGAAGCGGTACGTGTGTTCGGCAGCACCATCCCGAATGAGGACGAAGGGTTCATCAGCATTGTCGAGAAGGAACCTGTGGGCGTGGTCGGGGCAATTGCGCCGTGGAATTATCCGGTCGAACTGATTGGATGGAAACTCGCGGCGGCGCTGGCGGCGGGCTGCACGATTGTTGTGAAGCCATCGGAATACACGCCATCGAGCGCGCAGGAATTGTTTCGATGCCTGGACGAAGCCGGATTGCCGCCGGGCGTTGCGAATCTTGTCATGGGCGCGCGCGAAACGGGGCGTCTGCTGGTCGGTCATCCCGACATCGATAAAGTCGCGTTCACCGGATCGCAAGCGGCCGGCGAGGATATCTACCGGACGGTGCGCGGTATCACGCCGCTTTCGCTGGAGCTTGGCGGAAGCTGTCCGTTGATCGTGACGGGGCACGCGGATATAGAACGTGCGGTCGCAGGCACGTTGCGCCGCGCGTTTCGCAATGCCGGGCAAATTTGTATATCGATCAATCGCGCTTATGTGCACGAGTCGGTCTATGGGCGCTTCATCGAGCAACTGGCGGCGGGCGCGCGCGGCCTCGTTGTCGCGGACGGTCTTCAACGCGAAGACGCCGATGTCGGCCCTATGACAACCCGCGCGGGCGTGGCAAAAGTCGAGCGTCACGTCGCCGATGCACGCGAACGCGGCGCGCAGATCCTGTGCGGCGGCGGACGTCCGGATGGCGCAACGCGTGGTCTCTTTTACGCGCCGACGGTTATCGCCGATTGCAGGCCCGATATGCTGGTAATGCACGAAGAGACCTTCGGGCCGGTGATTGGCGTGGCGCCGTATCGTTCGCTCGATGACGCCATCGCCGAAGCAAACGGCACGCCTTCGGGCCTTGCGGCCTACGCGTACACGGAAAACATCAAGGAGAGCTTCACGCTGAGCAAGCGGCTCGACTTCGGCAACGTATCGATCAATCACGTCGATGCCGGCATCATGAACGCGCCTTACGGCGGCCGCAAGCAAAGTGGCTCGGGCTATGAGCACGGGCACGAAGGCATGGAAGGCTACCTGCATCTCAAGCACGTGCGGCTTCGGCACGGCGCATGACGGGGACGTCGATGGAACGTTATCTTCTCGGCATCGATATTGGCACCTCCGCTTGCAAGGTGATTGCCGTCGACAGCCGCGGCCAGGTGGCCGCGAAAGCCACGGGCGATTATCCGGTCATGAGCTTGCGTCCAGGCTGGGCCGAGCAGGACCCCGAGTACTGGTGGCGTGCGGCGGACAAGGCCGTGACAGACGTGCTTGCACGTTTGCCCGACCGGCGCGCGGTGCAGGGTATTGGCCTGAGCGGTCAGATGCACGGTCTGATCGCGCTCGATAAAAACGACAACGTCCTGCGTCCCGCGATCCTCTGGTGCGACCAGCGCGCAGCGCCCTATTGCGATGAAATCACCGCGAAGGCAGGCGGTTTGCAGGGCTTGCTCGAACTTGTACAGAATCGCATGCTGCCGGGTTTCACGGCGGGCAAGCTGCTGTGGATGCGCGAGCACGAACCCGAGCTGTTCGCGCGCTTGCATCGCATGCTCAACCCGAAGGATTACTTGCGCCTGCGGCTGACGGGCGAGCACGTGACGGATGTATCGGATGCATCGGGCACGGGACTTTTCGATGTCCGCAACCGCCGGTGGTCGAAACCGCTGATGCGTTTGCTTGACCTGCCGGAAAGCATCTTGCCCGGGGTCGTGGAGTCATCGGACAGGGCGGGCGTTCTGTTGCCTGAACTCGCCACGCGATGGGGCTTGCAGCCCGCCACGCCGGTTTTTGGTGGCGGTGGCGATTCGGTGATCCAGACTACATCGATGGGAGTAATCGACAGCGGACCGCTCGGTGTGACGCTTGGAACGGCGGGGATCGTTGCGGGCGGGATGCGTTCGTGTCCGGTCCCGACCGGTCAGTTGCAGATCTCGTGCGGCAACGCACCCGGACGCTGGCATGTGATGGGCGTGACGCTCACCGCAGGCGGCGCATTCGAGTGGTTGAAACAGGCTTTGGCAGGCGTATCGCCGGCAACGGCCACGCTGAGCTTCGAACGCATGATATCGATGGCGCGCGAAGCGCCCGCCGGTTCCGGTGGCCTTTTATTCCTGCCTTACCTGCTGGGCGAGCGCTGCCCGCACGTTGCCGCCGACGGTCGCGCCGCGTGGATCGGCCTGACATCCATGCACGGCGCCCCGCATCTCGTGCGCAGCGTCATGGAAGGCGTACTGCTGAATATCCGTACAATCGCGGCGCTGTGTGTATCGTCGGGACTGGCTTGCGATGAGATCCGCGCATCCGGCGGCGCGATGAGCGAGCCGTTCTGGTCGCAACTTCTCGCCGACGTGCTGCAGCGCGAAGTCACGACCGTCACGGGCGCAGCCGAGGGCGGCGCGTATGGTGCGGTGCTTGCGGCGGGCGTGGGCAGCGGCTGGTGGTCGACTCTCGATGAAGCCGTCGCCACGCTCGAAGTGACGAGCCGCACCGCGCCCGATCGCGCGCTCGATTCGCTCTATGCGGCGCGCTTCAACACGTTCCGCGGCCTCTACGACGCCCTGCAACCCGTCGTTGCGCAGATCGCGGCGGAGACCGCTCAAACGAATACAAATGTCCCCTTGCAACCGACTTCTTCGATCGAGGCAACATGACAACAACTGACGCCGCCCTTTCTGCCGGCACGCGGGTCGCCGGCATCGTCTTCGATCTCGACGGCACGCTAGTCGATACCGCACCGGACATCACGAGCGCCGTCAATCGCATGCTCGCGACGCGCGGCCTGCCGCCGCAAGAGGTCCGCTTCGTCGAACAGTTCATTGGCGAAGGATCGTATGGCCTGATCGACAAGCTTTATAAAGGGCTTGGACTCACGCTCGATCAAGCGCGTGTCGCCGCTGATGTCGAAACTTATCTCACGCTTTACAAGCAGCATCCGGTCGAACATTCGACGGTGTACCAGGACGCGCTGCATGCCATTCCGGCGCTACAAGCTGCGGGTATTGCGCTTGGCGTGTGCACGAACAAGGCGCAATTCCTGGCCGAAGCCGTGCTGAATCATTTCGATCTGGAACGGTACTTCACGTCGATAGTCGGCGGCGATACCTTGCCCGAACGCAAGCCTCATCCGCGGCATTTGCTGGTCACATTGGAACGCATGAACGTGAGGCCGGATCAGGCGCTTTACATCGGCGATACGAGCATCGATGCGCAATGCGCGCGCGATGCCAACGTGCGGTGTTTCATCGTCAATTGGGGAACGGGGCCGGCGGTGGACGTGCCTTCTTCATCAAGGCTTGCGGCTTTTGTCGATCTGCTTGCCATCAGTGCCGCGCCCGCCGACGCGATTCTTCGGGAGCCCAATGAGAAATGACCTCTTGCGCCGGATTGCGCTCGAACGTCCCGAGCTGACGGGCGCGAGTTCGCGCATAGCCGACGTCTTGCTGAACTCACCTGAAGCTGTGCTCAAGATGAGCATGGCGGAGTTGTCGCTAGCCGCGCAAACGAGCGATCCGACGGTCGTGCGTTTCTTCCGCCGGCTTGATTGCGCCGATTATCAGGACTTCAAGGTGCAACTCGGCCAAGGCCTGATTCCGCAAGCGCCGTTCGAATATGAATCGATCACCGATGCCGACACGCCTGAAAGCGTTTGCGGCAAGATCATCACGAACTCATTGCACGCAATTCAGCGCTTTAATTCGGATGTTCAGGCGGCAGCCATTGATGAGGCGGCGAGCCGTCTTATCGATGCAAAGGGGATCTTCCTCTTCGGTCTCGGCATCTCGGAGACCATCGCATTCGATGCCGAACATAAATTCTTCCGCTTAGGGCTGCATTGCCGTGTCGTCCTTGATTCGCAGAAGCAATTGTTACTTGCGCCGACCTTGCGCGACGATGAAGTCGCCGTGTTCTTCTCGCATTCCGGTTCGACCAAGGCGCTCGTGATGGCCGCGGGCATGGCGCGGCGCAATGGTGCGGTGACCATCGCCATTTGCGCGCCGGGATCGCGTCTCGCGCAAACGTGTGACCTCGCCATCGGCGTGCCGGCTTACGAGAACACCGAGCTTTACACGCCGCTCACCGCGCGCATCAACCATCTGCTGGTGGTCAATATGCTCGTAGCAATGCTCGGGCTTCGGCAAGGCCGCAAACTCCCCGATAACCTCGCGGCACTCGACCCGTGGTTCACCGACAAATTCATGGATTGATTGAAAGGAGACATACATGGGCACGCATATCGAACCGGGTTACGCCACGATGAAACCGGCATCGGCACAGGACGAAGCGAAACTGGCTTCGGGCATCAAGGCAATTGATCATTATCTGCGTCCGGGCATGAAGGTCGGGCTCGGCTCGGGCACGACATCGCACTGGTTCGTGCGGGCGCTGGCGGCGCGTGTTGAAAAGGGCTTCGAGGTCGTGGGCGTACCTACGTCCAACGCAACGCGCGAACTGGCGCTCGAACTTGGCGTACCTTTGACCGATCTCGGCACGATCGATCAGCTCGATGTCACCATCGACGGCGCCGATGAAATCGATCATCAAGGCAGCATGATCAAAGGCGGCGGAGCGTGTCTGCTGTGGGAAAAGATCGTGGCCGCTGCATCTAAGAAAATGGTCGCCGTTGTCGACGATAAAAAAGTATTCGAGCGTCTCGGCCGCTTCCCGTTGCCCGTTGAAGTGATTCCATTCGGATGGCAAAGCACGGAACGGCTGCTGCGCGAATTGTTCGTCAACGCCGGTTTCGATAAAAGCGTGCGCATCACCACGCGCATGAAAAATGGTGAACGTTTGCTGACCGACAGCGGCAATTTCATCCTCGATTGCCACCTCGAAGCCATCGCCGATCCGCTCTCGCTCGCCCCGCGTTTCAACGCGATTCCCGGCGTGGTGGAAAACGGCTTGTTCGTGGGCATTGCAAGCGAGATGATCGTCGGCCATGCGGATGGCAGCGCCGACATCGTCGTAATCCGGTCGTGATCATGACAGCGGCCAATGGAAACACGCTCGACGCTTTCAAGCTCGACGGCAAGGTCTGCGTGGTGACAGGCGGTGCGCAAGGCATCGGTTTTGCGATCGCCAATGGTCTGCGCGATGCCGGCGCGCAACTCGTGATCGCGGATCTGGACGCGCAGCGCGGACAGGCATCGGCAGATAAAGTCGGCGGCCTGTTCGTGCAGATGGACGTGACGAACTCGGCTTCCGTCGACGACGCGTTCAACAAGGTCGTCGCGCAGTACGGCGCGCTCGATGTGCTCGTGAACAATGCGGGCATCGTACGTAACACGGCTGCGCTCGATACCGATGACCACGCGTGGCGCACGGTTATGGCGGTCAACCTGGACGGCGTATTCTATTGTTGCCGCAGCGCCGCGCGGTTCATGACGGAAAAGGGCGCTGGGAGTATCGTGAACATTGCGAGCATGAGCGGGTCGATCGCGAACAAGCCGCAACCGCAGGCGTCGTATAACGCATCGAAGGCTGGCGTGATCCATCTTACGCGTTCACTTGCTGCCGAATGGGCGCCGTTTGGCGTGCGCGTCAATTCCATTTCGCCCGGCTATGTGGCGACGGAGTTGACCAAGCGCGGATTCGAAAACGAAGCGTGGCGCGATGCGTGGATCGATGGCACGCCGCTTGCGCGGCTTGCGAAGCCCGAAGAGATTGCGCCGGGCGTGATCTTTCTGGCGTCGAATGCGAGTGCTTTCATGACGGGATCCGATCTGGTCATGGATGGCGGATATACGATCTGGTAGGCGAAGAATCAGGATTATTGGAGACAAAAAAATGGCGGCACAGGAAGCGGTTCACGCGCTGCGCGAGGCTTTGGGTTCGCAAGTCGTGTCGTTGCCGGAAGAGTTCGGGGATCGGCGCGTGGTGGACTGGAGTGGGTTGGCCGGCGGCGTGCCGCTTGCGATAGTCCGTCCGCGCGATACCGCCGAGCTTGCGGACGCCTTGCGTATCTGCTCGGCGCACGGGCAACCGGTAGTGACGCAAGGCGGACTGACCGGACTAGTTGGCGGCGCGAACGTGCACGGTCAAGAGGTCGCAATCAGCCTCGACCGCATGAACAAGATCATCGAGATCGATCCGGTTTCCAGCACGATGACCGTCGAAGCCGGCACGCCGCTGCAGGTCGTGCAGGAAGCCGCGACGGCGGCGGGTTTCTACTTTCCGCTGGATCTGGGCGCAAGGGGAAGTTGTTCTATCGGCGGGAATCTGGCGACCAACGCCGGCGGAAACCGCGTGATCAAGTACGGCATGATGCGCGACCAGGTTTTAGGTCTTGAAGCGGTGCTCGCAAGCGGCAAGGTGATCGGCGGCCTCAACAAGATGATCAAGGACAACAGCGGCTACGACTTGCGGCATCTGTTGATTGGCAGTGAAGGCACGCTTGCCATCATTACGCGCGCTGTCTTGAGGTTGCGTCCGAAGCCCACCGCAACTGCCACTGCGTGGTGTGGATTGCCTTCCTACGATGCCGTGACCACGTTGCTTTCGCGCGCACAATCGCGGCTGGCGCCCGGGGTATCGGCGTTCGAGGTCATGTGGAAAGGGTACTACGACGCTGTGCTCGCCAACCTCGACACGCTGCGCGCGCCGCTCGATGAAGCGCATCCGTTTTATGTCTTGCTGGAGAGCGTCGGAACCGATCCGGTGCGTCACGCCGATGCGTTCGAAGAGTTCCTGGGCGAGATGCTGGAAGAGGGTGTCGTGAGCGACGCAGCGCTGGCGTCGTCGGATTCGCAAGCGCTTGCGTTCTGGGCGATCCGCGACGCACCCGGCGAGTATCAGCGCTTCATTCCGAACCACGCTGCCTACGATGTCAGCTTTTCGATCGCGCAAGTGGGCGAGGCGGCGCAGCGCTGCGACGTGCGTTTGCGCGAACGCTGGCCGGACGCGACCGTGATGATCTACGGCCATCTCGGCGACGGCAATATTCACGTGGTGGTCGACGTGCCGGGCATGGGCAAGCACGACCACGATGAAATCGACGATATCATCTATGACGTCACGCGCGATTTCCACGGGTCGATATCGGCGGAACACGGGATCGGCACGAAGAAGAAACACTTCCTGCACTTCTCGCGCTCGGAGAACGACATCGAGTCGATGCGCGCAATCAAGGCCGCGCTGGACCCGGACGGGCTGCTTAATCCGGGGAAGGTTTTGTAGGGGTTGCTAGACCACTGGAATCCACCGGGCGAGTGGACGTCCGTCATTGCGGACTTCTGCTGCGCCGTGGTGGCGGCCGATGCCTCTAAGTTCCTTCTTCAAACGTCGCAACGATCGATACGCATTCAGATTCACGGATGCCATTCGTCGATGTCCGCCGTGCCGTTTGTATGCGTCGAGCGCGGCAAGCCGGTTAAGCGACTCGAAACAATGATGAGTCTCGCCGTCCATATAAACTTCGTGAAGATCGGGCGAGAGCCATTTCAACAACTCAAGCACACGGTCATAAGCGATTTGAAGGCGCGCCAATGCCTCCGCCGGGGTCGATGGGGCGAAGCGCTCCAGCCGGATATTCCGCTCAGCCCGCGCGCGGCCTTCCGTCATCAATGGTCCCGCTTTCCAGACTGGTTCCAGATGCGCGATCCGGTTTCTCAGGTCTTTGCAAAAATCGATTCGCGAAAACAGGACGTCGCGGTTTTTCAGCCGATTCCAGAAGGCAATAGAGTTGTGTCTGTGCCCGGGCATGATTTCCACGAGCATCGCAGCCCATTCGAGCGGACGATTTGCATTGTCAAAGCTGATGTCAAGAACGTGTGGCCAGAAGCCAAAACTCAACTTCGATACCACGTCGTCCGGCGACGGCGCGGGCAAACGCGGCACCAGTTGATAGGCGCCACTTGCACGCCGTCGTTCATGCGTAATCTTTTGAATCAGGCCGGTCGATTTAGGATTGAGACACAGATGCGCGTACCAGTCGCGCGACATGGATGTGCCAACGCCATATCGTGCGCTCAACGCGGTATGGAACTGATTTCGAAGCGCGATCTCAGTAAATCCAAGTGCTCTCGACAATGCAGCCGAGATTGCATCGTTCCAGCAATACAGCCCATACGCGGCCCGATCGTCGACGGCGGCGAAGAATGTGCGGTAGTTTTTAAGGCGTGCACGCGACAACGCTTTCAGTGCATTCACTATATGGATTTGCTTCAAACTGCTCATCGCGGTATATTCCTCACGTACGCGCTGGGAACAAGTCTTGTTGCGCTCTCGGTTCTCCGACAGACCTCAGGATCCCAAGTCGCCAAAGAAACAAAAGGCCGCCATGTGCGGCCTTTTGCCTTTCTCGGGCTTGAACATCACATCGCGTCTCCCGCCTTTACTTGAGGTAGACGGTCGTCGGATTCCGCGACTTACCAGGTACCGGCTCGTCGACGGGTTATCGAGAATATGGAAATTGCGCTGCAGAAACGAGTCAGCCAAATGGCCAACCCGTAAATGTTTTGGTCCGGCGTGCCTGGAGCTGGCGCAGCGGCGGATACCACCCGCTGCGCAGAAAGTTGACTCAAGCCTTCGGATCGCGTTTTACACCGCTACCTTCGCTGCCCCCTCCACGGTAAACAACCTCACTGCCTCATCGAGCACATCCGCGCGCTCGGCGAGCCGCAGCGCGGTCGCCGCCGCCTGCTCCACCAAGGCCGCGTTTTCCTGAGTCGATCCATCCAGATGCGCGACGGCCTGATTCACCTGGCGGATGCCCTCGGCCTGCTCGCTGCTTGCGTTCGCCACTTCCGAAATGATCGCCGATACCCGATGCACGGCCGCATCGATTGCCCGCATCTGGCTGGTCGTGCGCGACACGAGATCCGTACCTTCGGCGATCTGCGCGACGCTCGTCTCGACCACCACCTTGATCTCCCTCGCCGACGCCGCGCATCGCTGCGCCAGGTTGCGCACCTCGGTCGCGACGACCGCAAACGAGCGGCCGGCCTCGCCCGCGCGCGCCGCTTCGACCGCCGCGTTCAAAGCGAGAATATTGGTCTGGAATGCGATGCCATCGATCACGCCCGTGATGTCCGCAATGCGCTGCGACGCCGTGTTGATCCCGGCCATGGTTTCCTCGACGCGCACAGCGATCTTGCCGCCATCGCTTGCCGCCGTTTGCGCTTCTTTCACGAGTTCGAGCGCGCGCACGCTGGCATCGGCATTACCGGTCACGGTGCTGGTCAACTGGTCCATGGTCGCGGCCGTTTGTTCCAGCGATGCCGCCTGCAACTCGGTGCGTCTCGACAAGTCCATATTGCCGCTCGAGATCTCGCGCGCGGCGTCCATCATGCCGCCGATCTGTCCGCGCACATCGAGCACGATGGCCGAGAGGTTCGCCTTCAGTTGATTGAGCGCGTGCTGGACTTCGCCGAGATCGTCGCGCTTGCCGGCTTCCATCGATACCGTCAAATCGCCCGCCGCCATGCGTGTTGCATAACCGGACATGGCGCCCACGCGTGTGCCGATCTGGCGCGCCACGCTTGCCCAGCCGAACGCGCCAACGAGCGCGCTTACGCCAAACGCAATCCACAACGGCAATGGCGGCGCGCCCTTGTAAGCAATCAGCCCGGTCGCGAGCAACGCGAGGGGTGTACTGGCATAACCGAGCGCCACGCGCGTTGTCACCGGCATGCGCATCATCGCGCCGATTCTGCCTGCGATCCCGCTGCGCACGAGCACTCCGTGTTCGAGACGCAGCGAGCCCATCGCGCCGGCACGCATGCGCGCATACAGCGCTTCGGCGCTCGCGACTTCATTGCGGCCGGGTTTCACGCGCACGCTCAGAAAACCTACCGCCTTGCCATGTTCGATCACCGGGGTCACGTTCGCGCGAACCCAGTAAAAGTCGCCGTTCTTGCGGCGGTTCTTGACAAGCGCCGTCCACGGCCGGCCGCTGCGGATGGTGGTCCACATATCGGCGAACGCGTCGCGTGGCATGTCGGGATGGCGAATCAGATTGTGCGGCTGGCCGATGAGTTCATCGCGCGAATACCCGGACACATCGATAAAAGCCGGATTGCAGTACTTGATGTTGCCGGAGAGGTCGGTCGCGGAGACCAGCATTTCGCTCGATGAAAATTCGTATTCGTGTTGCGTGACAGGCTGGTTGTTTCGCATTCAGTGTCCTTTCTCTCTGCTGGAACGTACGCGCAGTTCTCTGTATTTGCGCTACCCGTAGGTAACGGCATGTACCCACAATTACTTTAGGGTTTTTATGCTTAAGAGATGAGAAAGGACGGCCGGCACAGCGCATTGCGCGCCGTGCCGTCGCGACCCTGGGCAGATCGGAAGCTTAGAGAAGCACGGCCTGTTGCAGCATTTCCAGCGCCTTGGCTTCATCCAGAAGACCCGCCCGTGCCTTGCCCGCAAGCGTCTTGAGCAACGCTTCGGCGATTGGCTGAATGCCCTCCAGATGATCGAGCCGCGTGGCGGTCGATACCGGCTGCATGGGAGCGTCCATGCTCAACTGGGCTTGCGCCGGTGCTTCGTCTGCGGCCTCGGGTATTACAGGCTGCACGCGCGCCTTCGCGTCGTCCTGAACACCAGCCGCGCGGCGTGATGGCAGCAGCAACGCCGTCACCGAAGCGGGAATATCCGCTGCCGTGCGGGCGCTATCGAGCCAGCCGACGGGCAGGCCGAGGCGTTCGGTGAAGCGGTTCGCCTCGGCGTCGTCCAGGCGTTTCTGGCCGTGCAGCCGATGCGCCATGTTCGATCCGCTCAACTCCATCAGCGCGCTCAGCCGCGCTTTTGATCCATTGCGCGATGTCAGCACGTGAAGATTGGCGCGGCGGATTTTTTCGACCGAGGCGTCGTCGGTCAGCGGCAGCGATTGCTGAAGGCCCGGCTTCGAAGGTGCTTGCGGTTTCTTCGGCGATGGTTTTATTGCGGGTTTCTCAGCAAGCTTGCCGGCCTGCGCTTGAACATTGTTCTTCTTCCGCATTTCCGCTTCCTTGGGCAAATGCTCGCCCGGTGTGTTTTCCGCGTTTGCCTGCATGAAATCCAGCGGCGACTTCAAGCGCGTGACCATCTCCGGACTAAGCACCGGATTCGGCTGGTCGAAAAATCCGTCGGGCAAACCAAGCGTCGTTTCAATATGAAAAGCGGTCTCGGGCGTGAACCTGAGGCCATTGATCAACTCAGTCACGCGCGTGAGATTCGAGTCGAGACCCAACGCGATATTCTCGGCGCCGACGGCATCGACCAGCAACTTGAATGAACGCGTCTTGAAGATGGATGCGGTGGCTTGCGCGTTTGCGGGATCGCGGGCAGGTTGAGCTTTCGCGAACGGTTTGTTATCGCGGCGGGACGTCGTTTTCGAAGGGCGGCGCGGTTGACGTGGACCGTTTTCTCGAGATCCCGAGTTTCGGCCATGCGCTTGACTCATTAGGTAAGGCTCTCCACCGTGAATTCAAATCAGAGCCGGCATTATAGGCGAGGGCCGATCGCATTCTCCATAGCCCGGTTTTTTCGACCTGCAAACGCTGCGCAAACGATAAAACGTGCATTCAATTACTTGTTGTAGGGAAGCCCTGCGCAGCGATACCGCTGAAATTTTGAGTAAGGTTTTAGACCGGCTTAATGATCACTTCCAAAATGAGCCATCAGAGAGTATATGTTGCGCGTCGCGTTTTCGGCGGCCCCGCGCTTCGGGAAGCCCGGGTATGAATTGATCGCATCCGCGTGCGTTCCGGCCCAAGCTTAAAGCTTCGAAGCAGCCTGCCGATAACCCGGTATGGGCCGAGCCTTGATAAAGCGATCAGTCTTAAGGTTTGCGCACGTCAAATAAACAAGGACAGTTCAATGCGTGGGGCCCAGGGATCCGTCCGGCAACTGCCGCTCGTGTGCGTCGACGCGACTTCCGGGACCTCTGCGATCTTCCGGCGCATGGCGTGCGCGTTAATATTGAGCGTCTGCTCGATGTTGACGCAACCGGCAATGGCTTCCGAAAAAGTCCTGCGGGTACTGGCGTGGCCCGGCTATGCGGACAGCGACATCGTCAAGGACTTCGAGTCGCGTTACAACGCCCGGGTCGAAGTCACGCTAATCGATTCGGACGAGTCGCTGCACGACAGAATACGCGCGGGAGCGGCGCCTGCATTCGATGTCTTCGCCGCCAACACCGCGGAGATCGAGCGCTACTCGCGCGAAAATCTCCTCGCGCCGCTCGATCTCGCAAGCATTCCCAACACGACGCGGCAGTTGCCGCGCTTTCGCGATCTACAGTCCATCGGCGGCTTGATACGTGATGGCAATGTGTACGCGATCCCGTTCACGTATTCATCGATGGGACTGATCTACGACCGCAAGCAGATCGCCGTCGCGCCGCGCTCCATGAATGAGCTTTGGAATCCGCGTTATCGCGGCAAGGTTCTCGATTTCAACAGCGGCCAGCACAATTATTCTTTCACGGCACTGGCGCTGGGTTATGCCGATCCCTTCCAGCTCAGTGCATTGCAATTGCGGGCCATCACGCGCCGGTTGATCGATTTGCGCCGCAACCTGCTCACGTATTACACGTTGCCGGAAGAGGCGGCTGCGTTTTTTATCGAACATAAAGCGGCATTGATGCTCGGCAACTATGGTACGCAACAGGTCGCGTTGTTGCGCCGCGCGGGTGCGGACGTGGGTTACGTGATCCCCGACGAAGGCGCGCTCGCCTGGCTGGATTGCTGGGCCATGACGAAATCCGCAGGCAATCGGCCGCTTGCGCTCGCGTGGATCAACTACATGCTGGAGCCGCGTGTGAGCGAACAACTGACGCAGCGCCAAGGCCTTGCCAACACCCTGGACGCTGAGCCGGACAGCAGCGAGCACGCGCATATCGTGTGGATCAAACCGGTGGAAGACAGCCGGCGGCGCGAAGCGTTGTGGAGCCGGATCGTCTCGGGCGACCGGCCGGAGCGTTTTTGATGCTGCGTCCCGGACTGACATTCAAGTTGTCGGTCTTGCTGGCATGCATCGGCGTGCTTGCGTCGGGCGCGACCGGGTATTACGCATATCGTGCGAATCGTACGTTGCTTGTGAAGGAAGCCGAGCGCAGCCTGATGACATCGACGGAACTGCTCGCGCAGCGCTCGTCGGTTGCCATCGAGGACATTGCCGCCGATGCTCAGGTGCTCGCTTCGCTGCCGTCATCGGCGGCGATCGCCCAAGCCGATGACGGTGCCGGCAAGAATGCCGCACGCGAAAGGCTGGCCCAGGTCTTTTTCAGTTTCATGACGCATCACCGGGAATACCTGCAGGTACGGCTGATCACGCGCGAACACCACGGGCTCGAACTGATCCGCTTTGACCGCGATGCGAGCCAGGCGGTGCGGGTCGAGGAGGGCGGGCTGCAGGAGAAAGGCCAGTTCGCGTATGTGTTCGAGACGCTGGCGCTCGGGCGCGGCCATATTTATGTATCGCCTATCACGGTCAATCACGAGCAGGGCGCGCACTCCGCCCAAGGGCGCCCGACGCTGCGCCTGGGAACGCCGGTCGTGGATGAACGGGGCGTGGTAGTCGGCGTGGTTGTGATCGATGTCGATCTTGCCCGCCTGCTCGAACGCTTGCAGGTCGACCTGCCCGGCAATTACGAGGTCTACCTTGCAAACGAATGGGGCGATTTCCTGGTGCATCCGGATGTATCGCAGACATTCGGTTTCGACAAAGGCCGGCGGATCTTCATGCAGGAAACCTTTCCCGCGACGCGGCCGCTGTTCGAAGACGGGCGATCCGCCGTGATGCTCAACGGACTCGCGCAACCCGATGAAGCGCCGTCGCGGATCCTCACTTTCATACGCCGGCCGTTCGGCGCATCCGAAGGGAACCGTTTTGTGGTGCTCGGTTTGGCCCGCCCGCTTTCCGATGCCTTGAACGGCGCCAGCATGCTGGGCGACAGTATCGTGCGAATGGTGCTGATATCGAGCCTGCTCGCGATCATTCTGGCGGTCATGTTTGCCCGCGCGCTGGTCCAGCCGCTGCAAACGCTCGCGCACGCCGCGACGCACTTTTTCGCCGATCACACCATGGAGGCGCTGCCTGTCCGGCGCACCGATGAAATCGGCGTGCTGGCGCGCTGCTTCGACCGCATGCGCCGCGAGATCCGCTCGCAGATCGATGGACTGCACAGCAGGCACCATGAACTTGCGCACCTCGCGCGGCATGATGTGCTCACCGGGCTCCCGAACCGGATGCTCTTCATGGAACGGCTGGAGGAAGCGATCCGCGGCGCAGAATCGAGCGGGGAGGCGCTTGCCGTGTTGTTCGTCGATCTCGACCGCTTCAAGCAGATCAACGATCAGTTCGGACACTCGGCCGGCGACGATGTGCTCGTCGAAGTCGCGCGCCGTCTGCAAGATCTGCTGACGAGCGCCGACATGGTCGCGCGGCTCGGCGGCGACGAGTTCGTGGTATTGATCAACGGCCCGCGTTCGGCCGGGCCCGCGCGGGAAATTGCATCGCGTATCAAGCAAACGCTCGACGACGTGCTGCTTGTCAACGAGCGCCGCATGACGGTGGGGGCGAGCATTGGCATCAGCCAGTATCCAGAGGACGGCGCCTCGGCCGGAGCGCTTTTGCTCAATGCCGACGCCGCCATGTACGCCGCGAAATCCGATGCAAACTGCTCGTATTTGCGGTATCAGGACCTGCCCGATGCGCAGCGCAGCCGTGCCACGATGGGCGTCGTCCGGCGCAGAGAACCCGACGACTTTTTGGTCACGCCTGATGATGCCGACGCAGTTCTCTGACCGGAAAGTAACGTCGATGCGCGGAAAGGCGAAATCCTTCGTTAAGGTTTCCTGCCGGGACGCCGTTATGGTGTTTACACCGTGAGACGAAACAAGAACGCCCTGAGGTGGTCAATTATCCTGTTTTAGATGCATAAAACGTTATATAAAAATACGGTTGTGCTTTTACATTGATTAGACAAAAGTTTGTCGGTTCCAGTGCATTTCTGTCGGATTTATCATGTTGGGGTTTTGCAGCATTGCGTCGCTAATTTGTTTCGAATCTGGGCGCTGAGTCTGCAGTCCGCGTAAGATATGATCAAATAATAGAATATAGGCGACTTACTGTTTGGGCCGGCACACGGAGGATTGGAATTTCGTGGTGCCGTGAAGCGGACTCGCAGGTTTGAGATTATCTCCAGCAAGGCGCAAGACGCCGGCACTGGGTAAATCTGACGAGACGCGCTGACGGGGCGGCAGTCAGAGAATTTTTTCTGGAGTTGCTGATGATAGGTGAAGAAGACGGCCTAGACCTGTATACGTGGTTTGGCACGACCAGCCCGTGCTGGCGGCTGTCGAGCGACAGTAATGCGCTCGAGCTCGCGACTGTGCGCGGTCCCGCGAACGTCAGCGTTCCGCTCGACGCGTCTCAGGCCGGACAGATCCGCGCACTCACGGGCGTAACGTCGCACCTCGCGCTGGATCTCAAGATTTTCGGTTATCCGTACCGGCTTCATCTGGTCGGCAAAAAGATCAACATCCGCGAATGGGCCGGAACGGCATCGGATTACACGGACACCTCGTCGGTCGCCCGTGACCTCGTGCATGGTCTCGCATTCGCCGAGCAGGTTGTTTCCGAAGTTAATTCGCTCGTCGTGATTCTTGACGGGCATGGCCTGATTCAGCGCTTCAACCGCATGTGCGAAGAAGTGACCGGCATGCGCGAGGAAGATGTCATTGGCAAGAGCGCCTATGTCCTGTTCATGTCGGACGACGAAGGTGCGGCATCGAGAACCAACATCAACGGTTTCTTCGCGAGCGGCAAGCCTTATCAGGTCGAGCGATATATCAATACCGTCACGGGACCACGCCTCTTTCTCTTCCGCAATAAATTCGTCCAGAGCGGCAGCGGCGTGGACGAGCGCTTTCTGATTTGCTCGGGTACGGATATCACCGAAGAGCGCAAGGCGCAGAAGCTGCTCGTCAAGCAGGCGACGACCGACGAACTAACCGGGCTGCTGAACCGCAAGGCCATTCAGGAAGAGATCGAGAACGCAATTGCCGCAGAAAGGGAGGCCGGGGATAGCATCGGCGAAGAACATCTTGGCATTCTGTTTCTCGACCTCGACAACTTCAAGAAGGTGAATGACCACTACGGACACGTAGTTGGCGACCGGCTGATCCGCGAGGTATCGGCGAAGATCAAGAGCTGCCTCGCTCCCGGCGATACGCTCGCGCGGCTTGGCGGCGACGAGTTCGTCGTGGTCATCAGGAAGTCGACCATTCCGTTGCTGACCAAGACATCGGAAACCATCCTGGGCAGTTTGCATCAGCCGTTCGATTTCGGGCTGATCAAGCTCTATACCGGTTGTTCGATCGGCATTGCGGTGTACCCCGAGCATGGCGACCGGCTCGAAAGCCTGATTCGCAGCGCGGACACGGCCATGTATGTCGCTAAAGACGGCGGCAAGCATACGTATCGCGTGTTTACGCCGGAAATGAACCGCAAGGTTGCGGAATATGTGTGGCTCGACACGAACCTGCGCCGCGCGCTAGAGGAGAACCAGCTCGAGCTTTATTATCAGCCGAAGGTGAATCTCAGGAACGGCGATGTCGACAGCGTCGAAGCGTTGGTGCGCTGGAACTCGCCGGAGCGCGGCGTAGTATCGCCGCTCGATTTCATTCCTTATGCGGAAGAGTCAGGGCTGATTGGCCCGCTCGGACGGTGGGTCATGCAAGCGGCCGCCACGCAGGCGTCGAACTGGCAGAAGCAGGGACTGGACTTGCGCATCTCCATCAACGTATCCGCGCGTCAGTTACGCGATACGGATATCGTCAAGCATTTCACGGAAGTGCTTGCAGATACGCGCTCGCGTTCTTGCATGCTCGATGTGGAACTGACCGAAAGCTGTTTTATCGAAGACGAAGCGGCGGCGCTCGTGCTGATCACGCAGTTCCGCAAGATGGGCGTGCGTGTACATCTCGATGACTTCGGTACGGGATATTCGTCGTTGTCGCAGTTGTCGCGCATTCCGCTCGACGCCATCAAGCTTGACCGGAGCTTCATCAAGGGAATCGATGTAAACAGCAAACCGCAGGCGCTTGTGCGCGCAATGGTCGCGATCGCCCATGAGCTGCGTTTGTCGGTGGTCGCTGAAGGCGTGGAAAGCGAAGCTGAAGCGGATTTCCTGCGCGGCCTGGGCGTGGATCTCGTGCAAGGATTCTTGTATGCGCGGCCCATGCCTGCACGAGCCTTTGAAGCCTGGCTTGCCGAGAAAAGAAAGCTCAGGCTTATCGCCTGAGCTTCTCCTTGGTTAAAGAGAGTTAGTAGAAATCAAGGCCGCTTAGTGATGGTCGAGGCTTGCCATCTTCAGCTTGGAAACACGGCGGTTCTGCAACATGACCAGCCGCTCCATGAAAGCCAGATCCTTCTCTTCGATCGTAAAGGCAGCCCGGACCCAGTCCTCGGTAATCTCGATCAGTTCAGCGCGCGGCAACGCCAATACACGTTGCCGCGCCTTGATCATCGCGCGGATGCCGTTGAGCTTGGGACGAATGCCATCTATGAAGGTTCGCGTCGCAAGGAATGCATCGCCAGGCTGGAAAGTCTGATCGACAATTCCCTTCTCCGCGTACCAGTCGCCGGTATGTGCTTCTCCGGTACTGATCAACTCTTCGGCGAGCCGCATACCCGCCTTGCGTTCGACCAGTGAATAACCGCCCATGCCCGGAAACAGGTTAAAGGCGATTTCTGGGAAACCCATTTTTGCGTCGTTCTGCGCGAGAAGAAAGTGATGCGCCAGGGCCGACTCGAATCCGCCTCCGAGCGCGGTGCCTTCGACCATTGCAATCGAAATGGCACCGGTACCAAATCCGCTATAAATTTCGTGGAGCCCGTCTATGCACGAACGCGCATAGGCCATCAGCAATTCACGCCGGCCTGATCGAATGGCATCGACAAAGAAGTCCAGGTCGCCGCCTACGTTGAAGATATCCGGCACGAGAGAACCCGTGACCCAGAAGTCAAAACGCAGGCCGGACTCTCTTGCCGCACGCGCGAGGTCAATGATGTCATTGACGAGATCTTGCGTGAAACAAGGGCGCGGACGCGAACGAAGCATCATCCACATCGTGTGGCGTTCTTCCTCGTAATAGGCGGAAATTTGTGAGAGGTCGCCGGCTTCGAGAAAGGGACGGCAAGCAGGGTTGTTTTTGAGGTTCATGGCGATGATCCAAATTAAAAAGGGTTGAACTTGGGTAAAGCCATGAGAGGGTAAAGCACAGAATTTCGTATCGGCGGGGGTATACGAGGGGCAGCCCACACTCACGCAAAGCATTTATGGAGCGCATAAAACCACTCAAAAAACGCGCTGAATTAACGTTGCAAAGCGAACCATCCGAGGTCGATAAAGTGTTCGCTTAGCAACGGCGAATCGTCGCGTTATAGTTCCTGTTGAGTGCGCTCAACTTTGGCCACCAATTACCCGTTAACGTGTTGATCAGCTGGAGACATGACGTGGATACCTATTTCGGGCACATACAAGAATTAAAGGCAGCGCAGTTCGTTCAACCACATTTCGACCACCAGGCCACCCGATGACCAGCTCACAATCTTCTTCCCAGCTTGGTGATTTCTCGCGTGTCGATTCTGTGGATGCGGACACTTTTGTCGCACGGCTCGACGTCATGCAGGCGCTTGATTCGTTTCGCGTCTACAAGCAGGAGACGTTCGAATTAATGGGGCTCAAGCCCGGCATGAATATCGCCGACATAGGCTGCGGACCCGGCGACGATCTGGGCAAGCTGGCCTTGCAGGTCGTGCCTGGCGGCACCGCAGTGGGGTTCGATCTGAGCGAGGCCATGCTGGAAGAAGCGCGCCGTCGTCATGCGGACGTGCCATCGCTCAGCTTCAGGAATGCGCCGGCCAATGAGCTTGGCGTCCCGGCGCATAGTTTCGATGCAGTGCGCGCAGATCGCGTGCTGATCCACGTTCCAAGGCCTGAAGAGGCACTCAAGGAGATGATTCGCGTGACGCGGCCGGGCGGGCGCATTGTCGTGAGCGAACCCGACATGCCGGGATGCTGGGTCGCAAGCAGCGACTATGTGCTGACCGGACGCATCATGCAGTCGATCGCGGAGTCGTGCGTCAATCCTTACCTCGCTCGCGATCTGTACGCCATGTTCCACGACGCAGGCCTGCGGGACGTCACGTTCAGCATGCGCAGCGTGAGCGCGTTCGATCCACAATCGGTCAACAAGATCCTAGACTTCAAAAGCGTGCTTGCCGGCATGCACGCACGCAAGCTGTTCACCGACGATGAAGTGACGCGATGGATTACGGAGTTCGAAGAACGCGGCAGGACCGGGCGTTTTGTCGCGGGTTTGCCCGTGATGATCGTGAGCGGCGTCAAGCAAGACTGAGTCTCGCGAACGGCAACCAAGATGCGTGATACTCAACTCAGCTGGCGTACTCTGCACGGCTATGCGCGTGCCGTAAGCGCCTTCAGCAAGTCTGTCCTCCCCGACCTGACGCGGGCAAGTTTCGAGCGGCTTGCGTCGGCGGGAGGCGCTGTTGCGCCCGACGCAAAGCAAGCCGCTCTGCCGCCGCACGAAGCGTTTGCGACTTCCGATAACTACCCCGTGGCTTATCGCCATTACGTCTCGCGCAGCACCCGCCGCGTGGTGATTCTCGTGCATGGTGCGGGATGCTTTGGCGACCAGATGAACGTGCTGGCGCAGCACCTGTCGCTGCGTGATATCGCCGACGTCTATACGCTCGATATGCGCGGCCACGGCCTTTCGCCGGGGCGCCCCGGTCATGCAGTCGAAGAACCCCGCCAGATGATCTCGGATGTCGCCGACTTCATTACGTTCGCCGCGCGCCGGCACAGCGGTTGCGCGATCGTGCTGGGAGGTCATTCAGCGGGTGGCGGTCTCATTCTGGCCATCTCGCGCAGTCCGCTCCATCGGCTGGTATCGGCTTACCTGTTTCTGGCTCCTTTTCTTGGACTCGGGTCGCCTGTCAATCGTCCTTATTTTGGCGGATGGGTCCGTCTTCGTGGTGTGCGCTTGCGCTTATTGAGCTTACTAAGTGCGCTGGGCATTACGCATTTCAACGGAAATACGGTAGTTGAATTTGCTCCAGCGGCGCGCGCGCTCGACGAGCGTTACATCGCGAGCTGGTCGTTCAATACAACACTCGCATTCGGCCCGGGACTCTGGGTTACGAACAAGGAACCTATAGGTCCGGATATACCAGTGCTGGTCTTGTCGGGTGACAATGACGAGTGTTTCGATACATCGCTGTATCCCGCGGCGTTCAAAATAGTGGCACCACACGCGGAAGTTCGCAGCATGGGTTCGCTCGGTCATTGGGATCTGCTTGCCGATCCCGCCATGCTCGATGCCGTCGAGCGCTGGTTAGCCCCGCAAGGCTTGAAACGCGCGGGCGTGGCCGAGATCGTCAAGGCATCGACTTATTGATTTGGACCGGAAAGTTTATCTGTAATATGTCGCCTGAAGCGGAACAGGCGGGTTCTGAAAACAGCCCAGCCCTTGACGCCTAGGCGCATTCCAATCATTTTTGTTGCTCAAAGAAATCCGCTTTCCTTTATTTATGCCGCATAGAGCCGGCGGACGCCTGTCAGCATTATCCAAGAACAATGAAGAACAAAAGACTCATACAGGCGCGGTCCTCGCATCAATGGCAAGTCGTTGCGCATCGAAAATCCGTTGTCATGGTCGCCGTCACTGCCTTGTTCGGCACGCAGGCAGCGTTTGCGCAGGTGGATTCACCATTAGCGCCCAATAATGTTGCCGAGCTTCCGGCGGTTAGCGTAACGGCCACCCATGACTACGACTATAGAGCACGCAGCGCTTCTGTCGCCGGCTTCGATGATACCCCGTTGCGCGACACTCCAGCTTCCGTATCGGTCGTCACGCGCGCGCAACTCGATGACCAGCAGGCGAAGTTGCTCAGCGACGTGGTCCGCAACGACGCATCGGTGAACAATGATTACGCGCCTGTCGGCTACTACCAGGGCTTTACCATTCGCGGTTTCCCGGTCGACCTTGCCAGCGCCATTAAGATCAACGGTTTGACCATTTCCGGCGAGCAGAACGTCGCGCTGGAAAACAAGGACCGGGTCGAGATCCTGAAAGGGCTCGCAGGTATAGAAAGCGGGGTGGTCGCGCCTGGCGGCATTATCAATTTCGTGACCAAGCGCCCGCAGAATGTCGCGAGCATCACGACCGATGTCGACAGCCGAGGATCGACTTCCGCAGCCGTCGATCTTGGACGGCGCTTCGGGGACCAGAATCAGTTCGGGCTACGAATCAATGCGGCAAAGGAGAATATCCACTCGTATGTCGATGGCGCAAATGGCCGACGCACGTTCGGTTCGATTGCGGCCGACTGGATCATCAGCCCGCGCGCGAGCCTGCAATTCGATGCTGAGTTCCAGCAACTGATCCAGCGTTCGGCGTCGGGGTACCAGTTGTTGGGCGGGACCGTGGTGCCGTCCGCTGCGTCAGCATCGAAGCTGCTTGGATTGCAACCGTGGACGAAGCCCGTGACCACCGACGCGCTCAATCTCAACACGCGCTTCGACTACAGCTTCAACGATGACTGGCAGGGCTACATAGCCGCCAGCCGCAGCCATACGATGATCGACGACAACGTTGCGTTTGCCTATGGCTGCGGCTACGTCGCGAGTTGCGGGGCGGGCGGAACGTCACCGTTCTTCTTTGCATCGAACGGCGATTTCGATGTGTACGACTATCGCAGTCCAGGGGAGTATCGGCGTAACGATGAAGTTCGTGCCGTGCTCACTGGCAAGTTCTCGACCGGGTCGCTCAAGCATGACGTAACATTCGGCGTTAGCGTGCAGCGGCGCGTGGTCGATCTCTCGAACGCGGTGTACGACTACGTTGGCAGCGAGAACATTTACGGACCGAACCTTATATTCGATCCATCGCCGAATTCGCCGAGCGCTTCCTTTCCGCAACTCGATTCGCGCCAGTATTCGGTCTTTGGCACGGACCGGATTACATTCAACGATCATTGGCAAATTCTCGCCGGAGGGCGCGGCGTGTTGTTGCGTCAACGAAGCTGGACCGAAATGGATGGCCCGGCTATTGATACCGACCGTTCCATCTTCCTGCCGCAAGTAGCCGTTGTGTATAAACCGGTGGCCCCTCTTTCGCTTTATGCGTCTTATAGCAAGGCTCTTTCGCTCGGCGATCAGGCACCCGTGCGGGCGAGCAATGCGTATGCGTTTCTTCCGCCGGTCGTGTCCAATCAGGTCGAAGTGGGCGCCAAGTATGACTGGCTCGATCGATTGAATCTCACGGCCGCGGTGTTTGCAATCAACAAGCCGTTCGAATACGCAAAGCCCGATTCCACCGATGCAGGCTATACGTTCGCGCAACAGGGAACAGAGCGTCACCAGGGTATTGAGTTGAGCGCAGCGGGACGGGCGACGGACCGGCTCACGCTGACGGCCAGCATTGCCGCGATCAGGGCGCGTGCGTACGACTCGGGCACGACTGCTTACGAAGGGCATCAAGTGATCAACGTGCCGAGGCTGAGCGCGGCGCTTTATGCAGACTATGCGGTTCCGCATGTCGTGGGACTTGATTTGCTGGGCGGCGTCAACTACAGCGGCAGCAAAGCGGCAAACGAAGAGGGCACGGCGAGCGTGCCTTCCTATTTCGTCTTCAATCTCGGCGCGCGTTATACGACCAAGCTCGGCGGCCACAAGACAGTCGTGCGGCTCTCCGTCGATAACCTCTTCAACAAGTACTACTGGCAGGATAGCGGCGAGCTTCAGGGCGACGCGTATCTGTTCCTTGGCGCGCCGCGTATTGCACGTTTATCGTTGACTTATGATTTCTAGGTTTTTTTAATGCAGCGCTTCCACGCATCCCTGAGTCGAGGCTAATGTAATGTCCGTTCTGGAAATCATCGGTGTGGTCGTGAGCGCATTCGCTATCTGGCTGACCGCGCGACGCAAAATGCTTTGCTGGCCCGTAGGGTTAGTATCCGTGGCGCTGTACGGCTGGATCTTTTTCGATGCGAAGCTTTACTCGGACATGCTTTTGCAGGGCGCGTTTGCCGTATTGCAGATTTACGGATGGTGGGTCTGGCTCGGGCAAAAAACGCGGAACATAACGGCGGAGTCCGGCGAGGTGAGTGTGCAAGCTGTAACGCCAAAGGCGCTCATGCCTGGCTTGCTGCTCGCAGTGATTGGAAGCGTGGTGCTCGGGACGTTGATGGCGCGGCTGACGGACGCTGCGTTGCCGTACGTGGATGCGTCGTTGACAGCTTTCAGCCTCGTTGCCCAATACTGGACGGCGCGGCGTTTTATTGCGTCGTGGTGGCTCTGGATCGTGGTGGACGTTGTGTATGTCGGGATGTTTGTATTCAAGGGTCTTTATCCAACGTCGGGGCTGTATGCGTTGTTTGTCGTACTGGCGCTGATTGGCTTGCGGGACTGGAGCCGTGCCGCTGCGCGTGCCGAGCCGGCGCAAACGCCACATGCGGCCTGAGGACCAACATGTCCAAGGCGAAACCGCTTTTGCCAATTGCATCGTCTGCCGAGGTTGCGCCTTTGCAATTCGGCGTCGATGGCGAGCAGGCCGAGCGTGACTGGCCGCTGATCACGCGTGAAGAAGCGCAGGCCGTGTTTGACCGGTTCCCTTCGATTGGTGCCTTGACCGGACTCACGTGGCATAGTCCCCGGCCGTTTTCCGCGGCGGTGCTGATCTCCACGTCGAGCGGCGAGACGCTCTTCATGAAGCGGCATCATGCAAGCATCCGCGACGTGCAAGGGCTCGCGGAAGAGCATGCCTTTATCGCGCATCTCGCGTCGCACGGACTACCGGTTGTGGAGGTTCTCGCCACACCCGAGGGCGAAACGGCGGTGACCCGCGGCGAATGGACGTACGAGGTGCATAGCGCGGCGGATGGCTTGGATGTGTATCGAAGGGCGATGTCATGGACGCCTTTCGCCGATACCTCCCATGCGTTCGCAGCCGGGCACATGCTCGCGCGCCTGCATGTCGCAGCGCGGGATTACGCCGCGCCGGCGCGGCATATTCGTCCGCTGCTTTCGAGTTTCCGGGCGCTCAATGAAACTGATCTCATCGGCGCGCTCGACCGGTGGATCAGCGCGCAACCCTTGCTGGTCAGCGCGCTTGAAGAGCGTGACTGGCGCTCGGACGTGACCCGGGTCATTCTGCCCTGGCATGCACGGCTCGCGCCTTTCCTGCCCGCATTGCGCCCGCTCTGGACGCATGGCGACTGGCACGCCTCCAACCTTCTCTGGACCGGCGACACGCCCGGCGCGCAAGTCAGCACCATTCTCGACTTTGGTTTATCGGACCGGACTTGCGCCGTCTACGATCTCGCGGTCGCGATCGAGCGCAATGCTATCGAGTGGCTATCGGCGCAAGACGCTCGTCGTGTGCACCTGGACCATATTGACGCGTTGCTGAACGGGTATGAATCGCTTACGCCCTTGAGCGATGACGAATATGCAGCGCTCGTGGCGTTATTGCCGATCGTGCATACCGAGTTTGCGCTTTCCGAGGTCGCGTATTTTCACGCCACGCTCCGGTCGCGGCAAACTGCGGACGTTGCTTACGATGGTTATTTGCTCGGCCATGCAAGATGGTTCTCCGAGCCCGCGGGAAAGGCGCTTCTCGATCATCTGGAGAAACGCAAGCGCGCTTTCAGAGCATCGGTTTAGAGATGAGTTTTTCGCCCACGATCGGAAGCGACCGCGAGCGAAAAACGAGGTCGCACCGCTTACGTATGGCGTTCCTCGGCAAACGTCGTGCGCGGCGCGTTCTCCAGCGCGGTATCGTGTTTGAGTAAAAGCACGGCAGCAACACCGACCAGCCCCGCGCCCGACAGACACAGCAAACCAGCGGCAAAACTGCCGGTACTGTCCTTGATCCAGCCCATCGCATAGGGTCCGAAGAAACCGGCGAGATTGCCGAGCGAGTTCACCGCGGCAATACCGCCGGCCGCGGCAGCGCCAGATAGAAACGCTGCTGGCAAGGTCCAGATCACCGGCAGACAACCAAAGATGCCAAACCCGGCGATAGAAAGCGCAATCATCTTCAGCACCGGGTTGTCCAGTGCCGTCGATGCCGCGATCCCGCCTGCCGCGACCAGCAACGCGATCGCCACATGCCATTTGCGCTCGAGCTTGCGGTCCGAGTGACGTCCCCAGTACACCATGCTGATTGCGCCTACGATGTAAGGCAAGGACGTCACCAGCCCCGTTTGCACATTCGTCAGGCCGAAGCCTTTGACGATTTGCGGCAGGAAAAAGCTCAAGCCGTAATTCGTTGCGTTTGCGCCGAAATAGATCAGCGCGACGGCGAGCACACGCGGATTGAACAAGGCTTCCTTGACGCTGAAGCTGCGTACGGCTTCGCGTTGCCTGCGTTCCTCAGCTTGACGGTTGACGAGCCAGTTGCGTTGGTCGTCGGTGAGCCATTTTGCATCGGCGGGTTTATCGGTGAGGTAGAAGAACACCACGAACGCAAGGAAAAGAGCCGGCAATGCTTCGATCAGATAGACCCACTGCCAGCCAGCCAGACCGCCGAGTTTGTCCAGGTTCAGCAGCGCACCGGAGATGGGCGCACCGATGACTGTCGACAACGGGATCGCGACCATGAAATAGCCAACCACACGCCCGCGATAAGCCGCCGGAAACCACAGCGTCAGCAAGAAGATGATGCCGGGGAAGAATCCCGCTTCTGCAATCCCGAGCAGCACGCGCAGCGTGTAAAAAACATGCGCGGAGGACATCCCCGTGTATTGCGCGATATGCGGGATGAAAGCCATGGCGGCCGCCAGGATCCCCCAAGTGAACATGATCCGTGCGATCCATTTTCGTGCGCCGAATTTCTCGAGCAGCAGATTGGACGGCACCTCGAAGAAGAAATACGCAATAAAGAAAATCCCCGCGCCAAAGCCGAATGCGCTCGGCGAGAAGCCGAGATCCTTGTTCATCTGTAACGCGGCAAAACCAACGTTCACACGGTCTAGATATGCGATGAAATAGCAAAGCATCAGGAAGGGGACTAGCCGCTTCGTCACGCGCGCCAGTGTGCTTTTCTCAAGGTCCATTTGCCATGTCTCCAGTTTTCAAGTTGTGATTTCGTCTGAAACGTTTCATCCAGGTACGGCTGTTTCGGCGGATACATACGTTGTGCTTTCACGCACCAGCAATTCAGCCCTGAAACTCAAGTGAACGAATTCGTGCTGCTCACCGTTCAAGAGCTTGAGCATCAACTGCCAGATGGCGTGACCGATGGCCTCCACAGGCTGACGTATCGATGTCAGGTACGGGCGCAGCACGGACATCCACGGGGCGTCATCGAAGGAAAGCAGCGACACGTCTGATGGGATTCGCAGGTCGGCATCGCGGATGGCGCGCAGCGCGCCCAGCGTCGTGACGTTGCAGCCTGTGAAGAGGGCGGTCGGGCGCATTGAACCACTCAATATTTTGAGCGTGGTCGCGTGGCTTTGCGTGGCCGTCATTCCGCACTCGACCACTGCAATGTGTTTGGCGAGATGCGCGTCACGCATTGCCTCGACATAAGCTTCTGCCCGTTCTCGCGAGTTCACCAGCTCCAGCGTGTTGACGAGGAAGGTGATGCGCTGGTGGCCGAGCGCAATCAGGTGCGCCGTGCCGTCGGCAGATGCGCTGCGGCTGTTGGTCGTCACCGTGTTCGCGGGAAAGGTGTCGTCCACGCGATCCGCCATCACGAGCGGCACGTTGCATTCGCGCGCCTCGGCTATTGCGTGGTCATAACCGCTGCACGGAATGATGATCATGCCCGCCACCTGACGTGACATGACAAAACGGATGCGTTCGGTTTCACGCTCGGGGTCTTCGTTGGCGTGGGCAAGAATCAGTTGATAACCATGCTGCAATGCATGATTTTCGAGAGCGCGTGCAACGTCGACGAAAAACTGGTTTGTAAGATCGGGAAGGACCAGGCCAATGGAAGTTGGACGGCCGCGGCGCAAATCCGCGGCGATGCCGTTGCGCCGGTATCCGATAAGACGCGCTGCATCCCAGACGCGCCGGGCGCGCTCGGCGCTTACGCCTGAAGCGCCGGACAGCACCTTCGACGCTGTGCCAACAGACACCTTCGCCGCATTCGCGACATCGCGCAGCGTTGGAAGAGTTCTGTCAGGCACGCTCATGGATCACCCATTCGCCATCGACTGAAACGTTTCAGAGAATAGGCGATGAATGGAGCGGCTACAAGATCTCGGGGATCAGGGTTTACGGCGGCGCGGGTAAATGCGGGGGGCGTTCACGGACCGTTCGACTATGAACGCCAATAATAATGAAAATTAAAAACCGGCATTTTACTGAGCATTATTGGTGCGGGATAAATCGGCGGTCCTCCCAACAAACCGCCGCGCGAATTCTCGCCGGCCGAACCGCACAAGGCACTTCATGAGTCTCCAGGTTCATACTCGCCAGCCCGTTCGCGCAGCGCTCGCGGCGTACATCGGCACGACAGTCGAGTTTTATGACTTCTATACCTACGCCACCGCCGCAGCACTTGTGCTCGGCGAGATATTTTTTCCGAGCACCAATCATTTTGTCAGCACGCTTGCGTCGTTTGCAACTTTTGCTGTTGGCTTCATAGCGCGCCCGTTGAGCGGCGCAGTATTCGGTCACTGGGGCGACAAGCTCGGCCGCAAGAAGATGCTGATCCTCACCATGTTCCTGATGGGCGTGGCAACCACGGGGATCGGCCTGCTGCCTTCGTACGCGTCAGTCGGGGTGATGGCGCCGGTCATGTTGATCATATTGCGCATCGTGCAGGGCATTGCCGTGGGCGGCGAGTGGGGCGGCGCGGTTTTGATGTCGAGCGAGCACGCACCTAAAGGACGCAAGACGCTGTTTGCATCGTTTCCGCAGATGGGCAGTCCGACCGGCTTGTTGTTGTCGCTGATATCGTTTCGCCTGGTTACGTCGCTTAGTCACGAGGATTTCATTGCGTGGGGATGGCGGTTGCCGTTCCTGGCGAGCTTCGTGTTGTTGATCATCGGCATGGTGATCCGGTCGGGTGTGAACGAGTCGCCTGAGTTCGAGCGCATGAAAGAAGTAAACGGGCGGGTCAAGGCGCCGGTGAGCGAAGTCATCAGGTCGCATTGGGTGCCGATCCTGTTTGCGGCTGCTGCAACGACCATCGGGTCCGCCGGATTCTTCTTCACGAACACTTTCATGATCTCGTACGTTACGACTTATCTGAAGATGCCGAAGTCGGTGATACTCGATTGCCTGTTCATTATCACGATCATCCAGCTCGTGTCGCAACCGTTCTCGGCCATGCTCTCCGAGCGCTTCGGCGAAGCACGCTTCCTGACATGGGCCGCGCTGATTTCCATCCTCACCCCGTATCCCATGTTCGTACTGGTCAACACGCAGAATCCGGTGTTGATTGTGATCGGCATTGCGGTGGCTGTCGTGGTCTTGTCAGCCGTGTATGCGGTGATCGCGGGTTTCATGAGCGCAGCGTTTCCTACGCACCTCCGTTACTCCGGCATCTCGATTGCCTATCAGCTGTGTGCGACCGTCGCCGGGGGCACCACGCCGTTGATCGGCACCATGCTCGCGCAGCGCTATCAAGGGCAATGGCTGCCGCTTGCGATGTTCTTCTCCGCGTTGTCCGTGGTTTCGCTCATTGGCATCGTGGGCCTCGCGCGATATCAGGCGCGGGCCGATCAGGCCGATGCCCCAACCGACGGCGCGCCTCAAGCTTTATAGAAATTCACTCAGAAATCGACGGACTACATCATGAATCATGAAGCAAATCGTTATCCCGATGACGAATGGAAAGTGCGCTCCGAGCTCGCCGCGTTGTATAGGCTGGTCGCGCACTTCAAGATGACCGACATGATCGATACTCACATCACCGCGCGTGTGCCCGGTCGCGATCATCATTTCCTGATCAATCGGTACGGCGTCCTGTTTCATGAAATGCGTGCTTCGGACCTGGTGCGGATTGACAGCGCGGGGCGTGTGGTCGAGCAAGGTGCAGATGATGATGCAAAGCGGTATCGCGTGAATGCGGCGGGCTTCACTATTCATTCTGCAATTCACACGGCACGTCCCGATCTGGCCTGTGTGATCCACACGCATACGGCGGCGGGATCGGCGGTATCGGCGCAGAAACATGGTTTGCTGCCCATCAGTCAGCATGCGCTCAAGTTTTACGAGCGCATTGGTTATCACGAATACGAGGGCATTGCGCTCGACCTTGGCGAACGTGATCGACTGGTGAATGATCTTGGGATGCACCGTGCGATGATCCTGCGCAATCACGGCTTGCTCGTGGGGGGACGCACGATTCCCGCAGCCTTCCAGGACATCTATTTTCTCGAGCGCGCCTGCGAGATTCAGGTTCGTGCATTGTCCGGCAATGCGGAGCTGTGCATACCATCACCGCAAGTGTGCCGGCTTACCGCAAGTCAGTTCGACCGCGATGAAGCCGATGCAATCATCGCATTGCAATGGCAGGCAGCGCTAAGACTCATCGCCAATGCCAACACGGACTACGCCAGTTGATGACGCGCATTATTCTCCTTAGCGAAAGCATCGACATGATGCCGTTCGCGGCACCCTTGCTGGACGCGTTACCCGATGCACGGATAGTCGCGTCCAATTCAAAGGAAGCCGATGTCGCCGTCTGCTGGCAGCCACCCGCTGGAGCACTGGCGCGGGTTGCCGGCCTCAAGCTGATTCACAGCATTGCGGCGGGCGCGGACCATATCCTGCAGGACCCGGCGTTGCCCGATGTGCCGCTCTGCCGTGTAGTGGATCCGTTGCACGCACAAGGGATGACCGAGTTCGTGATGTGGGGCGTGCTGCATTTTCATCGGCGCATCGATCATGTGATGGCGAACCAGCGGCATGAGATCTGGGACCGTCCTGAACAGGTTGCCGCGCGCGACAGGACCATTGGCGTGATGGGTCTTGGTGCATTAGGGTTGAAGGTTGCCGGGGATCTTCATCGCGCGGGATTCAAGGTTCGCGGATGGTCACGCGAGCGCAAGTCGCTGCCCGGTATCGAGACATTCAATGCAACACAGCTCGCGCCATTCCTGGCCGAGGTCGATATCCTCGTCTGCCTTCTTCCGCTGACCGCAGAGACGACCGGTATTCTGGACCGCGAGCTCTTCGCGATGCTGCCGCGAGGCGCCAAGCTGATTCATGTTGGTCGTGGCGCTCATCTCGTGACTGACGATGCAATCGCGGCACTCGAGGGTGGTCAGCTTGGCGGCGCGGTGATCGATGTGTTCGAGCAGGAGCCGCTCGTACAGGGTCATCCGTTATGGCGTGCGCCGAATCTGATCGTGACGCCGCATATGGCGTCGGTTGCGAGTGCGGTGTGCATCGGCGAGCAGATCGCAGCGAATATTCTCCGTTTGGAACGTGGAGAACCGCTTGCGAATCAGGTGGACTTAATCAAGGGATATTGACCCGGCCGTTTGCGGCGAATGCGTGTCGGCGAATGCCTGGATACGTTCAAGGAACACCCGCTCCGCAGGTCGCGGCTTGAGGTCTGCGGGCCATAGCAAAACGACATCGAGGTCGGCCACTCCTCCGTCGGGCGGTAGCCGCATCATGCGTCCCGCGAGCACTTCGGCTTGTCCCACATGCTCGGGCAAGCTGCCGATGCCGAATCCGGCTACCATCAGACGCTTCACTTCAGCCACGCTCGCCGAACTCGCAACCACGCGTCCGGTGAAACCGTGCTGGTCGCGGAAATAGCTCAGCGGCGAAAGCGACGCGCCGATCTGGTCGCCCGCGAACGAGACGAAGTTTTCGTTGAGCAAGTCGTCGGTCGTGAGGTCAGGACGCCCGAACAACGGATGGTGCATGCCGCAAAAAAGTGCATAGCGTTGCGGCATAAATAGCTTGTGCCCGATCTTCTTGCCCATGTGCCGGTTCAGACTCAGCGCGGCCGTTGCGGTGTGCTGCAAAAGCGCGCTGGGAACGTCGGCGCTGCGCATCACCTGCACCTCGATGTCGATGTCCGGATAGTCGCGATGAAACTGTGCAAGGAAGTCGTCGTAGGCCGGATATTGCACGCCGCTTACGGTCGCGAGGCGGACATAGCCCGAGACGTCGCGTTCGGCCGCACCGTTCTCGCGGCTCAGGCGCGAGATGCTGCCGTAGATTTCCTCGGCGAGTTCGCGGACTTCGTCGCCCGCGCGCGTAATGTCGATACGTGGGCCGTTGCGCTGAACGAGCTTGCGTCCGAGTTGTTCCTCGAGCCGTTTCAGCGCATGGCTGACGGCCGGCTGCGTGATGTGCAGGTGCGCTGCGGCGCGGCTGATGCTTTGCTCGCGCGCGATGACAAGGAAGGTTCGCAGGAGATTCCAGTCGAGGCGATCGTTGAGCAGCGCGGCGCGAACGTTTTGAGTCATGGCGGGATGGTCCGGGCAGAAGCCGCTGATTATATGGGCGGATGCCCCGAAAGCAGCAGGCAAAACATTCAGACCGACCTGTCCCGCATCATCAACCGATGTCAATGACAACATCCTCCTGCTTCCTGCTGCACGTTGTCGTAACGATCGTGATGCCGCATCCAGTCCGTCATCCCATGTTCCTCATCGCGTCCCTTCGGCGTCATGTCGAGCAAGTCGTAAGCGCCGATAAGCGGCTCAACGCCACGTCCATAGGCCGAGAACGTGCGGAACACATTGTCCGCCTCGTCCTTGTAGAAGACGCTGACGCCAGGCATTTCGTCGCTGTCGAAGCCAGGCTCCCTGGTCTCGTGGGTCTGGAAGTTGTAGTCGATCTTGCCCGTGGCGCGCTGCTCGGGCGTAAACGATACGTGATGATCGAAATTGAAATCGCTGCAAAATGACGACATCCAATTGAAGTGCCAGCCCATGCGTTTCTTGAAGGCTTCGATTTTTGGAAGAGGCGCACGCGATACCGCGACATAAGCAACGTCGCGTTGCTCCACATGCATCAACGCACCGTCCATGTGATCCGATACGAACGAGCAGCCTGTGCATCCCGCTTCCCAGTCCGGCCCCAGCATGAAGTGATACACGATCAACTGGCTGCGTCCGTTGAAGAGCTCAGCGAGCGTCTTTCGACCATCCGGCGTTTCGAACGTATAGCTCTTCTCGACTTTCACCCACGGCAACGCGCGGCGTTTTTCGGCAAGCGCATCGCGTGCATGTGTCAACGCCTTCTCCTCGGCCAGGTGCGCCTTTTGCGCGGCAAGCCACTCCTCTTGCGAAACTATCAGATGCTGTTCCATCTTGCGTCCTCCTCCAGTGATCAGGCGAATTCCCGTACAAGTCCGTCGAGGATTTCGTTCCAGCCGGACTCATGGTTATCGCGTGCGGTTTCATCGAAGAACTGCTCGTGCTTGAGCGTAAGCAAAGTGAGTTCGCCGTCGCGCCTCAGCGTGAACGTGACGAGTGATTCGCGTTCGGGCGTGCTGCGCCATGCCCAGGTGTAGACGAGTTTTTCGTCCTGCACGACCTCCTTGAACACGCCGCTCACGTCGTGCGTCTCGCCGGCCGGCGTGCGCATGACGATCCGGAACCGCCCGCCGACGCGCACGTCCATTTCCGCGTGGACCACGTTGTTATTGGCAGGATGCATCCACTTCACGAGTTGCGACGGTTCCGTCCACGCTGCAAAGATTTTGGCGGGACTTGCGTTGATTCGGCGCTGGAGCGTGAGGCTGGGTTTGTCGGACATGGGTCTTCCTCCACAAAGGCGGCAAGGCGATCGAGGGTATCGGTCCAGAAGCGCTCGTAATGGGCGAGCCATTGCATGGCTTCCTCCATCGGTCCGGCGGCGAGCCGGCACACGACGGTGCGGCCCGTCTTGGTCCGCGTGATGAGCCCGGCATCCGACAACACATCGAGGTGCTTCATCACGGCGGGCAGCGACATGGCAAACGGCTGCGCGAGTTCGCTGACGGACAAGTCCGCGCCGGCGGACAGACGTGCAAGCAGGGCGCGTCGCGTCGGGTCGGCCAGGGCGGTGAATGTGCGGTTCAAGGCCGCTTCCGAATACTTAACCATGGAGTTAAGTTTAAGCGTTGATTGGAAGAAGTCAAGGAAGGCGTGGCCGTTTTGAAGCTAAGCGTTTACGCGCATACGACAAATCGCAGTGAAAAATAAAAGGTTCATCCGCTGAAGCGGCGGAAGACGTGACTTTTGTGCGTCGTTAGCATCCTTTCGTGACAACACGTCGATATAAGCAGCGCGGCATGACGGTCACCACGGCTTGGCATACGGTTAGTCATACGAAATAAAAAGGTTATTCGACAAATCCAAACCACGGGAAGATAAATGACGAAAGTAGCTTCTATGGCCGTTGCGGCGGCAATAGCCGGCGTCGCGGTCTCAGCGCATGCGCAGAGCAGCGTGACGCTTTATGGCGTGATCGACGAAGGACTGAACTTCACCAGCAACGCAAAAGACCACGGCACGGTCCAGATGAAAAGCGGTGATACCTACGGCAGCCGTTGGGGATTGAAAGGAAGTGAAGATCTTGGCGGCGGTTATCGCGCTATTTTCCAGTTGGAGAACGGCTTCGACGCAAGCAATGGGACGCTGAAACAAGGCGGCCGGGAATTCGGCAGGCAAGCGTACGTGGGTGTTCAATCCGACACTTACGGATCGCTGACCTTGGGACGCCAGTACGACCCGACGCTTGATTTATGGAGCGGCCTCACAAGCGCTGGTTCCATGACGGGGGACGTCTCGTCTCATCCGTTCGATAACGACAATGCCGACTTCGATTACCGCATCAACAACTCGGTGAAATACACGAGTCCGTCATATCGTGGCTTCAAGGGCGAAGCAATGTATGGCTTCAGCAATGACACGGGTTTCGCCAACAATCGCATGTACAGCGCGGCGGGCCAGTATCAGAACGGCGGACTGACCGCGGCTGTTGGTTATCTCAAGCTCAACAATGCGGGAACCGCCACCGGCGCCGTTGCGACCGATACGGTTTTCGCGGGTTCATCGCAGCAGAACATTGTGGCGGGCCTTGCATACAAGTTCGAAAATACGAAGATCGGTTTTTCGTATTCGCATGTCGATGTATATAACCCCACCAGCAACGGCTATTTCGCCGCGGCTGCCACTCAGCCTGCGGGCGGCAAATGGACCTCATGGAAATTCGATAACTTCGAAATCAACAGCAAATATCTGTTCACGCCGAGCTTTTGGCTAGGCGGCGCCTACACATTCACCGAAGCGCATGTCCATTCCACGGTTGGCGATTTCTTGCCCAGGTGGCATCAACTCTCGCTCATGCTCGACTATGACTTGAGCAAGCGGACATCGGTTTATGCGCAAGGTGTTTATCAGCATGTGGTGAGCGCGAATACGGGTACGGGCTTCGATTTTGCACAAACGCCTGCGTCCGCGGGGGTATCGTCGGGAGAGAATCAGATGGTTTATCGCGTCGCAATGATCCACCGGTTCTGATACGCAATCAACGCAAGCAGCGGCGAGCGCCGCTGCATCTGAACACTCAGGCTCCAGGCCCGGTACTCGTGGCGGTTCGAAAACGGGTCTCGGGCATCCGTATATAAACAATAAGAGACACCGCCGCCCACGCGCTGACGTACCAGTAGAAATACTGCTCGTGTCCACTCGCCTTGAAGCGCAAGGCAACGAACTCTGTAGTTCCGCCGAGGATCGCAGTCGTCAGCGCGTACGGCAGGCCGACCGCGAGCGCACGGATTCGCGCCGGAAAGAGTTCGGTCTTCGCAAGCATGTGAACCGACGTAAAGCCGCTCAACATTGCGAGGCCTGCAAACGACAGCAGGAACGCAACAAGCGGATCTTTCGTGTGGCTCAGCGCCGTGAACAACGGGACCGAAAACAGCGTACAGCACACGCCGAAGCAGATCAGAACCGGACGGCGGCCGAACATGTCCGAGGCCAGGCCGAACAGCGGCTGCAGCGGCATGTAAAGCAGCAAGGCGAGCGAGGAGATGAATGTCGACGACTCCTTGCTGAGTCCGACTGAATTGACCAAATACTTCTGCATGTAGACCGTGTACGTATAAAAGCCGACGGTGCCACCCACGGTTATGCCGACTGCAAGCACGAGCTGACGCCAGTGCGCCAGCATTTCACGGCTGATCGGCGGGCCATGCTTTTTGGCGCTCTCGGCGAACGCTTCTGATTCCATTACGTTGCGGCGCATATACAGCGCGAAGAGCGCAAGCAGCCCTCCGATCACAAACGGAATGCGCCAGCCCCAACGGTCGATCTGCTCCGATGTAAGCAGTACGTGCTGCATGACAAGCAGAAGACCGAGCGCCAGCAACTGGCCCGCGACAACGCTCACCTGAAGAAAGCCGAGATAAAAGCCGCGCCGGTTTTCGGGCGCGATCTCGCTGAGATACGTGGCACTCGTGCCGTATTCGCCGCCCATGCACAGGCCTTGCAACAAACGCGCGACGATCAGGATGACCGGTGCGAGCGCACCGATCGTGGCGTATCCCGGCGTAACCGCGATCATCAGGGATCCAACGCACATGCCCATGACCGACCACATGAGCGCCGCCTTGCGGCCGCGCTTGTCCGCATAAAGCCCGATCAGCCAGCTGCCGACAGGTCGCGCAATATACCCGACAGCCGCAATGGCCGCCGCGTTCATCAGCTGGACAGTGGGGTTATCGGCGGGGAAAAAAGCTTTCGCGAAGTAGATCGAGAAGATGCTGTATGCGAGGAAGTCGTACCACTCGATCACATTGCCCATCAACCCGCCGATGATCGATCGCAGCCGCACCGGATTCACGCGGGCCTGCGGTTCGACGTCGGGGAAGGGCACTGTACTGATTTTTGTCACGCTGAAGTCTCCTGAGTTCTCTTTGTTCTGGCGTGCCTGGGTTAATCGCTGCCCGCTGCGTATTGTTTGTCGAGACGGTCGAAGAGCGGCTTGTCGACAAGCCGCTGGCGTTCGTTGAACGGCGCGAGGAGCGTCGGGTCTTCATCGAGCTTGCCGGCATCGCGCAGCGCGCCGAGCGCCTTTTGCATGCCCAGCACGGCGCCCTGCAGTGCAGCGTTCGCATACAGGACGATGCCGAATCCCAGCGCTGCCAGCTCGCTTTGCGGGACGACCGGCGTCTTGCCGCCCACCACGATGTTGATCAGCTGAGGCGTGTCGAAAAGCGACGGCAACTGCTTGATTTCATCGAACGTTTCGACTGCTTCGATAAACAGGACGTCGGCGCCTGCCTCGGCAAAACGGTGTGCGCGTTCTATCGCCGCTTCGAAGCCATGCACGGCGCACGCATCGGTGCGGGCGACGATCTGGAAATTGGCGTCTTCGCGTGCATCGACGGCTGCGTGAAGCTTGCCGACCATTTCGCTGGTGGAGATGACGGCCTTGCCCGAAAAATGGCCGCATTTCTTCGGACTCACCTGATCTTCAAGCTGGATTGCATCGGCGCCTGCGCGCTCCAGCGTGCGGACGGTGTGGCGAACGTTGAGCGCGTTGCCAAAACCGGTGTCGGCATCGACTAGCAGCGGCAGGTCCACGGCATCGCGTATGCGCGACGTGTGCTCCGCGATTTCGCTCAAACCCACGAAACCGAGATCGGGCAAGCCAAGCGACATGTTCGTCACGCCCGCGCCCGTGATGTACAGCGCCTTGAAGCCGGCGTCCGCGACCACGCGGGCGCTCATTGCGTTGAAGGCGCCCGGCATGAGCAAGGCCTGGCGTTGTTGTATGGCGGCGCGAAAGGCGGCGCGGCGTGCGGCGGAAGATTGCGACATGGCTGTTCCTCGTGAAGGGTATGTCACGCTGTTCGCAGCATCCATGCCAGTTGTTGATTCGAGCCGAAGTTCCTTGCAAGACAAGCACTTGCGCTGATTGATGAACGCGTTGACATTGTTTCGATGTTTCATCATCATGTTTCATCGAAATAGTTTGAAACACTTGTGAAACATAGGAGTCGCGTCGTGGCCGCAGGAAATTACGCTTCCATATCCACCGCTCACCATGGCAGGCCGGGCATCGCCGTTGTCAGCATCAGCCGCTTGCAGCGGCCGTGCGAAGCGCTCGCGCCGCGTTACCTCGATCACGCCCGGATCTTCCCCATACGCGAAGGGTACGGCGCGGCAGTCGAGACGCTGCGCACGCTGATCGATGCTGGAAAAGTCGATGTGGTGCTGGCCGCAGGCTCGAACGGGGCTTACTTGCGAGAGCATTTGCCCGTGCCCGTGGTGATCGTGAAAGTGAACGGTTTCGACGTGCTGCGCGGCATAGCGGAAGCGACATCAAAGCGCCCGGGGGGGCGTATCGGCGTCGTGCTTCACGATTCTGTTTCAACGGAGCTTGCCGCGTTGCGCTCGTGGCTCAACATCGAAGTGATCCAGCGGTCGTATCGTTCAATCGATGAAGTGCGCCGTGCCGTCGACGAGTTGGTCGCGCAGGGTTGCGCCACGATCATCGGGCCGGGCATGGCCTGCGATTTCGCCGAAAGCGCGGGGGTCGAAAGCGTCTTTCTCTACTCGCTGGGCGCGGTGGAAGAGGCGTTCGAGCGCTCCGTGGAACTCGCAAAGGTCAGCCGGGAAAAGGAGTCGAAGCGCTTGCGGTTGAACACGATCGTCGGGCATCTTCGTGATGGCGTAGCGGCCTTCGATGACCTCGGCCAACTCGAAGCCGTCAACCCCGCGATGCTCGAACTGCTCGGCCTGGATCGCGACGGCGCCGTGAACGACATCAGCGCGCAGATTGCGTCGAAGGTTGGCGCGTTGCTGCGTGAGGCGGCGGGACGGGATACGCCAATCGAAGACCGGATCGAGCATATCGATGGCCGCGCGCTCAGCGTGAATTGCGTTCCCATGACCGAGCACGGCACGCGGACCGGGATGGTCGTGACCATGCAGGACGCTGTGGTCGCGCAACGTATCGACCGCTCGCTGCGCACGAGCCAACGGCCCAGGTATTTGACGGCACGGCATAGGCTGAGCGATCTTGTAGGCAGTTCACCCGCGCTCGAAAAAGTGCGCCGGCTCGCGCAGACCGGCGCCGCGCACGAAGCGACCGTGCTGCTGACCGGCGCAAGCGGCACGGGGAAGGAGCTGGTCGCCCAGGGTATTCATATGGCAAGCCGGCGGCGCGGCAATCCGTTCGTCGCATTCAATTGTGCAGCGCTGCCGGAAGGACTCGTCGAAAGCGAATTGTTCGGTCACGAAGAGGGCGCATTCACAGGGGCCCGGCGCGGCGGCAAGCAAGGGCTTTTCGAAATGGCGCATACGGGCACCATCTTCCTCGATGAAATCGGCGAAATGCCGGCCGCATTGCAAAGCAGGTTGTTGCGAGTGCTGCAGGAGCGCGCGGTCATGAAGCTCGGTTCTGGCCAGTTGACGCCTGTCGATGTCCGCGTGATTGCGGCGACGCATCGCGATCTCAAGGCGCTGGTCGAGAACGGCCGGTTTCGCGCGGACCTGTATTTCAGGCTCAATGTGCTGCATATCGAGTTGCCGTCGTTGCAAGAGCGGCGCGGCGACGTGCAGGAGATCGCGCGTCATGTGCTCAAGGCAATCGTAACGGAGTACCGGTTGCGCGCGGACATCATGCCGGAAGTCATGCGTATGCTCGCGCCGCTTTTTGCAAACTACGCATGGCCCGGGAACGTCCGTGAGCTTGCCAACTTGTTGACGCGCGCGGCCATTCACTTCGATGAATTGCAGCGCGGTTCGCAAGAGGATTTGCTTGCGGTGTTTCCGGAGCTGGCGGAGGCGGGTGTGCAGCAGAGCGCCGTGTCAAAGCCTCCGCCCGATGAACCCCTCACGCCCGACGTAGTGCATCGCACGCTTAGTGCGTGTGGTGGCAATCGCAGTGCCGCAGCAAAGCAACTTGGGATCAGCCGCACGACCATGTGGCGGCTTTTGAAGGAGGTTTCGTAAAAGGAAGCGGGGCTTAGCGCGCCAGCCAATGCGTCAAGTTCGCAAGCCCATGGATGTCGTGCAGCCCGGCATGGCCGGCGACGAACCACGCCGCGGTCCACGAGGCTCCGACAACCAGCAGGTCGCAGCGCCCGCTGTTCCACCAGTTGAGCGAATGACGCGTGGCGATCCACGGAACGCCGAGCGGGTTGGGCCAGTCGGCGAGCAGATGCATCAGGCCGCCACATGCGAAACCAAATGCCGGCGCGGCGAGGCGGTCGTGTCCGAGCCACCGGTACGAAACCACCAGCAGCGCAATCCAGCCAATGCCCCAATGGGTAACGGTACGGTGCGTGACCCACAGCCGGCGCTTGCGTGACCACCACGCCACTTCCAGCCAGTCCGGCGCGGTGGCGCCCGCGATCGCGGCCATGAAACTCAGAAGGACCCAGACGTGAAACGGCCCGACAGCGCCGCTATGAGCAACGATACTCGCCGCCACGACGCCGGCCGCGAAGCCGGTGGCGTGATGTGCCTTGCTTGATGCCATTGGAACGTTGCTGCTTGGAAGTTGGGGCCGCCATGTTTGCAGATGCGCGAGCAAAAAGACAGGTGCGGTTACTGTATTTTTCACTTCTGCTCAGCCGTGCAGCGGATGCAATATGGAAGCAATGCCCTTCGATGAAAGCGCGCTTTCAATTCCAAGCACCGTCCCGCCGATCGCTCCGGCATATTGATTCAGCGCTGTGTTCTGGATCAGCAGGCTGCGCGTTGCAAGCGGCAGGGCTCGTCTATAAACCACTGCGCGTACGCCCGCGAGAAGATCATCGCTGATCCTCGCCATGCGGCCTCCAAGCACGATTGCCGCCGGGTTATACATATGCACGAGCATCGCGATGATCTCGCCAATTTCCTCGGCCGCCGCGCGTATCAGCCGCACCGCTTGTGGATCGCCGGAGCGAACGAGACGCACCAGGTCATCCACGGTTTGCGCGTCGGACTCGGGAAGCGCCTGCAGGTTGGCGAGCACCGCGTTAGTCGACGCAACCGCTTCCACACAGCCGATGTTGCCGCAGCGGCAAACCACGTCGTCGCGACCCGGCACACGGATATGGCCGACGTCGCCCGCAGAACCGTCGGCGCCGCGATGCAGCATGCCGTCGGACGTGATGATGCCGCAGCCTATCCCCGTCGATACCTTCGCGAACAATAGCGGCGACTGATTGGCGGGCCGCGTCCGCGCTTCGCCAAGGGCCATGAGGTTCACGTCGTTATCGACGAGAACCGGCGTCTTGAGCCGCGCCTGCAAATATTCCGATACGGGAAAGCCGTCCCATCCCGGCATGATCGGCGGCCTCACGCAAACGCCGCGGCTGAAGTCCACCGGACTCGGCAAGCCGACCACGACGCTGCGCACGGTTTGATCGAGGAGCCGGTGCTCCTGCAGCAATTGATGGAATTGCTCGATGATCGATTCGAGGACCGGTTCGGGACCCAGCGAAACATCGATGCCAAACACGCGTTCGGCGAGCCGCCGCTGCGCGAGATCGGAGATCACGAGACGCCCGTGCGTTGCTCCCATATCCGCGACCAGGATGACGCCGGCGCGCGGGTTGAGTACGAGCATGGTGCCGGGACGTCCTCTCGCCGACGCGCTTTGCGCTTGTTCCTTCACGAGATCGCATTCGATCAGCGGCTGGATCAACTGCGACACGGTCGAGCGCGCGAAGCCGGTGTTGCGCGCAAGGTCCGCGCGGCTCACGCCCTGCGACGAAGCGATCAGCTTCGCAAGCTTGCTATGCACCTCGAACTCTTCGAGCCGGAAAGCGCGGTCGAAAGTGGCGAGGCGAGAGAGAGCGGGCTGATTGCTTTGAGTGTGCATAGCGGCGGGGGCCTTGGGAAACCGAGCTTACTTTAATCCGAGCATTGGCCACAAGCGCGTTTCTCAGCTCGATAGGCAAAGTATTTATGTCGGGAATCGAATTAAATAATACAAAATGTCCGGCCATGTCGGGCGTCGGTATTGTCCAGTCAACCCAATGGAGTTTAAAAAAATGGCTGAGACAAAACTGGCTGGAGCGCTGGGCGTGGCAATCGTCGGCGCCGGCATGATGGGTGCGGTTCATTCAAGAGCAAGCCGTCTGGCAGGCGCTCAGATCAAGGGCATCGCGACGTCGAGCCCCGAACGCGCCAAGGAGGCCGCCGCTCAACTTGGTATTGAACGCGCTTATTCAAGCGTGGATGAAGCCATCGGCGATCCGTCTGTCGACGTCATTCATATCTGCACGCCCAATTCAACGCATTACCCGCTTGCCATGGCGGCGCTCGCTGCCGGCAAGCACGTGATCTGCGAAAAGCCGCTTGCGACCGGTCTCGCCGATGCAAAAGCATTGGCGGACGCTGCTCGGTCGGCGCAGCGCGTGGCGGCTATTCCATTTGTTTATCGATATCACCCGATGGTGCGGGAAGCGCGCGCGCTCGTGCAGGACGGCACCGTTGGCGCGCTGCAACTGATGCACGGAAGTTATCTTCAGGACTGGCTGCTCGGCCGCGACGATACGAACTGGCGCGTCGACGCAACCTTGGGCGGTCCGTCGCGTGCATTTGCCGACATCGGCTCGCATTGGTGTGACCTGATCGAATGGATAAGCGGCGAGCGCTTCGAATCCGTTGTCGCGACGCTCCAGACCACGATGAAGGATCGTCCGGCGGGATCGGTCGCGACGTTTTCAGCGGTGACGGCCGATGCATCGGCGCCGCGCAAAGCCGTGACGACCGAGGACATCGCCGGCGCGTTGTTCCGCACGGTTACGGGCGTGCTGACAACGCTGACCGTAAGCCAGGTGTCGGCGGGACGCAAGAACCGCTTATGGTTCGAAATCGACGGCGCCAACGCAAGCCTCGTATTCGATCAGGAAGAACCCGAAAAGCTGTGGCTCGGCGAACGCGACTCGACGCGCTTGTTCGTGCGCGATCCATCGCGTGGCAGCGCCGAGCAGCGGCGTCTCGCGACGTTGCCGGCGGGTCACGCGCAAGGCTATGCGCAATGCTTTGAAGCCTTCGTTGCCGATACCTACTCAGTCATTCGCGGCGAAACGCGCGACGGCCTGCCGACGTTCGACGATGGTTATCGCTCGGCGCAGATCATCGATGCGGTGCTGGGTTCATCGAAAGCAGGTGCGTGGAAGCAGATTTAGTTGGCAGCTTGTTCAACACATAAAAATCCGCTTACGCGGAACAACAGGAGACGAAGCATGAACGTACAAAAGTGGCTTAAATCGACAACGGGCGTTGCAGCAGCGGTTGTAACGCTGGCAGCGTGGACGCCGGCGCAAGCGGCTGACATTGCAATCGTATTAAAGACGCTCGCCAACCCGTATTGGGTTGCGATGCGCGATGGCATCCAGAAAGAAGCGAAGGCGAAGGGCGTCACGGTCGACATTCTCGCGGGCAACAGCGAAGAAGATATTCAGGGGCAGCAGCGTCTGGTCGAAGACGTGTTGAACAAGAATTACAAGGCAATCGGCGTTGCGCCGATCTCACCCGTGAGCCTGATCCAGGCGGTTAGCGCGGCGACGAAGAAGGGTATCTACGTAGTCAATATCGATGAAAAAATCGACCAGGGTCAGCTGAAAGCGGCGGGCGGTGCGGTGATCGGATTCATCTCCAGCGACAACGTGGCGCTTGGGAATAAAGCGGGCGATTTCATCGTCCAGAAGCTTGGCAGCGCGGGCGGCAAGGTCGCGATCATCGAAGGAAAAGCGGGCAACGTCTCAGGCGATGCACGTCGCGATGGCGCGAAGCAGGCCTTCGCGAAAGTGCCTTCCATCAAGCTCGTGGCGAGCCAGCCGGGCGACTGGGACCGTTCGAAAGCGCTCGACGTCACCACCAATATCCTGCAACGCAATCCTGATCTGAAGGCTATCTACGCGGCGAACGACACCATGGCGCTCGGCGCGGCGCAAGCCGTGAAGAACGCGGACAAGCTCGGCAAGATTGTCGTGGTCGGCACCGACGGTGTTCCTGAAGCCCTCGATTCGATCAAGCGCGGCGAACTCACCGCAACGGTTGCGCAGGACTCGGCCGCAATGGGCGCAAAGGCCGTGGACCTGTTGGTGGATGCGTTGAAGAACAAGCCGGCCATCGATCCGAACAAGACGCCGGAATTCACGCCGATCGAGTCGCATCTGATCACGAAGTAAGCCGGTCGCAGGTACCAAGCGAGGATCAGATGAACGACGTACTGGTGGCCGTGCGCGGCATCACGAAGCTGTTTCCGGGCACGACCGCACTAAGCGATGTGAGCTTCGACGTTCGCGCAGGCGAAGTGCATGTGCTACTTGGCGAGAACGGCGCCGGGAAATCGACGCTGATGAAAATCCTGAGCGGCATTTACGAGCCTACTTCGGGCGCAATCATCGCGGGCGGTAACGAGTATTCGAAGCTCTCGCCCTCGTTGTCTGCTCAGCTCGGCATCTGCCTGATCTATCAGGAGCTGAGTGTTATCGACTATTTGAGCATTGAAGAGAACCTGTTCGTTGGGCGCATTCCGACCATCAGGCGCTTTGGTGTGCCCGTGGTCGATCGCCGGAAGATGAACGCAAAGGCGCGTGAGGTGCTCGCGCGTGTCGGTATCGCGCGCGATCCGCGAACACTGGTTGGCGACCTCGGCATCTCGGAGAAACAGCAAGTCGAAATTGCCAAGGCGCTCGCAAGCGAAGCGCGGCTGATCATCATGGACGAACCGACTTCGTCGTTGACGGATACCGAGGTTACGAAGCTGTTCAACGTGATCGGCGATCTGAAGCGTGAAGGTGTTGGTGTCGCTTATATCTCGCACAAGCTCAAGGAAATCCCCGTGATCGGCGACCGGGTCACGGTACTCAAGGACGGCAAATACGTGGGTACGTACGACGCCAAATCGACCTCCACGGATCGACTCGTCGCGCTGATGGTCGGCCGCGAGATCGTTCATGGCCGGCCGAAAGGCGAGGACGCGACGCACGGCGAGGTGGTGTTTTCCGTCGATCATCTTTCGTCACGCGATGGCTGGGTGCGCGATGTCTCGTTCAACCTGCATCGCGGCGAGATCTTCGGTTTTGCGGGTTTGATGGGTTCGGGCCGCAGCGAGCTGATGGAAACCATCTTCGGCGTGCGCCGCAAATCGGCCGGCCGCATGACGCTGAATGGACACGAGATCACGATCGATTCGCCATACCAGGCCGTGAAGCAAGGGCTTGCGTTCGTGACGGAAGACCGGCGCGCAACGGGCTTCTTCCATAACCTGAATATTGAAGAAAATATCTTCGTGGCGCCTGCTTTGCGCAGCACCAGACGTGCGTTGTCGCTGGGACTGATCGATCGCGCGCGTCAGCGTGAATTCGGACTGCGCTACAAGGAGCGGCTGCGAATCCGGTGCGCTTCATCGACGCAGAACATCACCGAGCTTTCGGGCGGCAATCAGCAGAAAGCGATCATTGCAAAGTGGCTCGCGGCGCAAAGCGACCTCTTTATCTTCGATGAACCCACGCGCGGCATCGACATAGGCGCGAAGGCGGAAATCTATTCGATCATGCGCGGCCTCGCGAACGAGGGGAAGGCGATCCTGATGGTTTCATCGGAATTGCCGGAGCTCATAGCCGTGTGTGATCGCATTGCGGTGTACAAGGACGGCACGGTCGCAAGCACGCTTTTCAACGCCGACGCCACGGAAGAATCGATCATGCAAGTCGCCACGTCATGAGCGACCACGAAGGAGGCAGGATGAATCAGTCGAACACATCAGGCGCGCCGTTGCCGGCAGCGCCACGGCGCGATTTCGCCACAATATGGCAGACGTATGGCACGTTCGGCATTCTTGTGCTGTTGTTGATCTTGTGCAGCATCGCGTCGCCGCAATACTTCCTCACGCGCGACAACCTCGTGCAGGTTCTGCTGCAAAGCTCCGTTATGGTCTTGCTGGCGTGCGGGGTGTTCTTCACCATCCTGATTGCCGGCATCGATTTGTCGATTGGTTCCGTGCTGGCGCTTTCCGGCATGGTGATGGCAAAGCTGATGATGGCCGGCATGCCCGTCTGGCTCGCAGTGCTGATTGGCGGAGTGGGCACGGGCGCCTTGCTTGGTGCGATTAACGGCGCGCTTGTCAATCTCACGCAGTTGCATCCGTTCATCATCACGCTGGGAACGGCGGCGATTTATCGCGGCGTGACGCTCATCGTTTCGGACTCGCGATCGGTCTTCGGCTTTGATCGATCATTTACCGACGTTGTTGCGGGTCGGATCTTCGGCGTGCCCGTGCCCATCATCATCGCGGTCGTGGTGGCCGGCTTCCTGCTGTTCCTGACCAAGTTCACGAAGCTCGGCCGCAATATCTACGCGCTCGGCGGCAACGCGCAGGCCGCGTTTTATTCGGGCATCAGCGTGAAGCTGCACACCATGGTCGTGTTCATTATTGCGGGGACGTGCGCGGGGATCGCGGGGATTGTCACGACGGCGCGCACGGCGGCCGCCGAGCCGAATGCCGGAGTCGGGTTCGAGACCTTCGCCATCGCATCGGCGATCATCGGCGGAACGAGCTTCTTTGGCGGACGCGGGCAGGTTACGGGCGTGGTCATTGGCGGACTGATCATCGGCGTGATCAATAACATCATGAACGTCGAGACCTATTATCAGCAGATCGTGATGGGCGCGCTGATCATCGCAGCGGTCACAGCGGACAAGCTGTTCACGCGAAAGTCGCGTTGATTCGATTTGCGAGGGACGCGTGCGAGCGTGGTACGTATCCCCGTTTCAGCAATTCCTCTCCTGGAGCATCCCCGTGTCCTCGATTCAAATCGCAGAGAAAATCCGTCTGTTCGTTGCGCCCTCGCCGCGTAGCGTCGAAGACATTTTCAGTCCCGCCGATCTGGAGCGCCTTCATGCGCTTGGCGACGTGTTCATTCACGAAGAAGGACCCGTCACCGACGAGATCTTCAACCAGCGTGCAGCCGATGCGCACATCATCGTCGGACAGTTCGACATGCCTGCCGAACGTCTGGCACGCGCCGCGAATCTACGCGCAATCGTGAATGTGGAAGGAAATTTCCTGCCGAACGTGGACTACGCGCAGTGCTTCAGGCAAGGCGTGCGTGTGCTGAACGTGAGTCCGGTGTTCGCGGAACCGGTAGCCGAAGCGGCACTTGGAATGGCGATTGATCTGGCTCGTGGAATCAGTCACGCGGACCGGCGCTTTCGCAATGGCACCGAGCAATATGGACTTGATGCCAACAGGGATGCGTTTTCTCTTTACGGTGCGTCTGTGGGATTTATCGGCATGGGCGACCTCGGGCGTGCGATCCTGCCGCTCATCACGCCGTTTCGTGGCGTTGTCAGGGCGTTCGATCCATGGCTGCCTCCAGCCTACATAGAGTCGCTCGGTTGCGAACCGGCGTCGCTGGAAACGGTCTTGCGCGAGTCGCAGATCGTGTTCGTGGTGGCAGGCGTGACATCGCAGAACCAGGGCTTTCTCACGCGCGATGAATTCGCATCGATGAAACCAGGCGCCGCGTTTGTGCTCGTGAGCCGTGCCGGCGTGGTGGACTTCGATGCAATGCTCGACGCAGCCGCGTCAGGCCATATCCGCGTGGCGACGGATGTGTTTCCCGAGGAGCCGCTGGCTGCAGGTCACCGGGCGCGTTCCATCGACAACCTGTTGCTCTCTCCGCATCAAGCCGGTGCACTGAGTGCTGTGTTGCGCGAAATCGGCCGCCGCGCGCTGGCGGATATCGAGTTGATTGCACGCGGTTTGCCTCCGGTGATGTGCAAGATCGCGCAGCCTGAAACGGTCGGCCTGATGCGCAGCAAGCCGGTGGCAAAGAGCTGACCGATGCTGAACCGCATATCGCACTTTGCAGGAATCGCCGACACACGCCGCGAATTGAAATGGACCGCGTACCGCGGGTGGAGTGCGTTATCGATGCGCGAGGGCACGGTCGAACTCATTGTCGTGCCGGCCATTGGCGGGAGGCTGATGAGCATCCGGCATGAAGGCATCGAACTGGCATACGTGAACGATGCCCTTGCCGGCCATGTCCCGGACTGGAGCGCAGAACAATGGCGTACGCTTTGCGGTGAGTGGGACTTCCCGTTGTGGGGCGGCGGCAAGACCTGGGTCGCGCCCGAATCCGACTGGCCCGAAGGCGCGCCGCAGCGCGACCTGGACAGCGGTCCCTACGAAGTTGCGAGCACGTGGTTCGACAGCCGGTCGATGGGCATCGAATTGCTCAGCTCCGTATGCAGACAAAGCGGCATGCAGATCAGGCGCCGTATTGTCTTGTCCGCACGCGACGGCTCCTGGACAACGTCGCACGAACTCATCAACTGCGCAGAGTCGGCGCGTCCATGCGCGATCTGGGATGTGCTGATGTTGCGGCGGCCGGGGCGGGTTGACGTAGCCATCGAAAATGCGCCGCGAGACTGGCGCGAATCAGTGATGCCGTTTGTCGCCAAAGGTCCGCTGGGCGATGTGCGCAATTCCGGTTTCGTGACGGGTTCGGACAAGCATGTGACGACGGTATGCACCGAAGCGGTCGAGTTCAAACTGGGCATCAATCATTCGCCGGGCGTCGTACACGTAGTGTTCGATCTGCCCGAAGGCAAGCACACGTTAAGCAGACGCTTCCCGGTATTTCCCGATGCAAGGTATGCTCATGGCTCGCCGCTTGAAGTCTTCAACGCGCCGAGACTGCCTTACTTCGAGATCGAGTCGCACGGGCCGCTGGTCGTTTTGCAACCGCGCGAATCGACCACGCTCAGTGTGCTCGAAGCAGTCACTGGCGACATTGAGTGACATCGTTAGCGCTTGTCCGCTGCACATCATTCATCTTCCTCATGCTGCTTACTCAAGTCGAATTCCGCACCTCCTGCCTTCTCTTCGACATGGATGGGACGTTGATCAACTCGCACGCGCCTGTGATTCGTGCCTACACGGATTGGGCGGCCCATCACGGACTCGACCCCGCCATGGTCTTGCGCGAATGCCAGGGGCGGCGCGTGATCGATACCGTTCGTGCTTTGGCGCCGCCGGGAACGGATATCGAAGCCGATACGGCGGCGCTCAAGCAGCGCGAACTTGACGATGTAGACGGCATTGTCGAAATACCGGGCGCGCGGGCCTTGCTGGAATCGCTTTCCGACGATCGCTGGGCTGTTGTGACTTCCGCTGAACGGCCCCTCGCGATACGGCGCATGCAGGCAGCCGGACTGCCGATTCCCCGCTTTTTGTTCACATCCGACGACATTGTGCGGGGCAAGCCTGCGCCGGATGGTTTCATTGCGGGCGCCAAAGCGTTGGGCGCAGAACCAGAGCAGGCCCTCGTGTTAGAGGATTCGGCAGCAGGGATCAAATCAGGATTAGCAGCATCATCACGAGTCATTGCGTTGACTTCCACGCTGGATGTGACGCAGATCGATGCGCTCGGACCCTCCGGTTATCTCCATGACTTTCTTGGCGTGAAAGTTGTCGAAGACGAGGGCCAGCTGTTGTTCCGGATTGCATGAACGGTTTACAAATCCTTGCCGCGTCCTGCATGCTGAAAGACGCCACGCGCCATTGCAGCCGCGCGCCCGACGCCCGGAATCAATCCAATCATGTCTGACCGAATCATCAGGCCGATCAGCATGATGGTAAGCGCCGCTTCGCCAATTACGCGCGCGACGGCCATGCCCATTGCGCCGTACAGAGGTGCTAGAAAAAGCGCCGCAGCGAGATTGGCGAGACCCGACGTGATCCCGGCTATCGCCAGCAGACGATCTTTCTGGCGCGGCACGAACACATAGAACGCAACGAACTCGTTGAAAGCGGCGAACGGGAACATCACGGCAAGACACTGCAGCACATGTGCGCTCGGGGTGAACGCCTTGCCGAGAATCAATGGCATCAGGAACGGCGACAGGCTCAACGCGGCCAGCAACGCAAGCACTCCGTAACCCATCAACAGGGTCGCGCCACGCCGGCTGCTTGCACGTGCGCCGTCCGTGTCGCCTTGCGCGAGTTGCCGTGAAATGGTCGGGATAAAAACCTGCGCAGCGGGACCCATCAGGCTCAGGCCGATGGTTGCGAAGCGTTCGGCCGCGCCGAAATATCCCACCTGGTCGGGTGTCGACAACAGCGTAAGCAAGTAAGTCGACGATGCAGTGAGCACCGCCGAACCTGTTGAATAAGCGAACAGCATGGTGGAACCGCGCATGAGCGCCATTACGCCGCTCATGCGGAACCGGGGCAAGCCCACATGCGCAAACGTCAGCCCGTACGAGATCACCGACGAAATTACGCCCGCTATCAGCAGGCTCGCGACCACCCAAACCGAGTCTTGCGGCCCTCTGACTATCGACAGAATCAGCACCAGGCTGATCGCAAAGCCGATGACTTCGATAATGATCGGCGTGCGAAAACGCTGACGTCCCTGAAACAACCAGCCCAGGTTCAACGCCGACACCAGGCCGAGCATGGTAGCCAAAAGCCCCATGAGGGGCCGTTCCGAGAGCGTGGGTGAGCACAATGTGGCGATGACGCCTACAGCCAGACCAACGGCGCCCGTAAAGATCCGCGCGCTGGAATGTAGCGAGAACACATCGTTATGGTGGCTGCGCTCGGGCGACTTCGCAACGTCGCGCATGCCGACGAAAGTGAACCCATAGCTTGCAAGCATCCAGATCACATTCATGAGCGACATGGCCGCAAGCACGCGTCCATATTCCGTCACGCCGAGCACACGCCCGTAGAATGGGATCACTATGATGAGGTAAAGGTACCTCATCACATACCCGCCGTACACGAACACTAGAATCTTGGCGTTTTCTTTTTTATCCATACTTCTTTGATCAAGCCCGCCAAGCGGCGTGTTTTCTGCCCTAGCTCGCCTGGCGCGCTGGAGCGCGACGGCGGCCTAGCGGATTGGCAATATAACGGACCGCGAAATCCGACAAGGGCGAATAAGGCACAAGGCACATGCTCGATAACACGAGCGTACCCACTTTCTTTTTAAGGCTCCAGAACGGGTTTGCAATGATCGAATGCAGATAGCTTCGCGACTCTCGCGTCATCCAGTGCCAGCGCGTCGCAAGTGGTGCCCGATAAACGCGCGAGCAAAAATGCGCTTTCTCGTGAGAGAAATCATGAAACGATACTGGCAAATCGACTTTCAAGCGCGAACGCGCAATGTCCTGCAAGGTCGCCCAACGCATGCTAAGCGCGCTTGAACCCTTGACCATGCTTTCCGCATTGGCAAACGACACACTCGGCGCACTCGTATGATGCACCCGATATCCACCGAGTGACTTGGGAATCGTTGCAACCGAACCCAGCAGCACGACGCCATAGATTGCGTAGAAATCGGCGCCATAGCGGTTGATGTTCGATTCAGGCACAGGAAAAATTTGCTTCAGCGCGCTGACGCGATACGCATTGCCCGATGCCGGTGGCGACGGGTACAACCAGCCGCGCCTGAGCAAGCTGCCGCAATCTGATGGCGGCTCCGAGTGCGGCACGTGAACGCCCATCATGCCGCCCGCAGAATCGATCACGTCAAGGCGAAACTGAACCTTTGCGTAGTCGCCGCTATTGAACACCTGCATCACGTCCGACACCGCGCTGGCATAGAGCACGTCGTCTGAATCCAGCAGGATCGCATAGTCCGTGTTGATGAGATCGACAGCGCGATTGTAGGCAGAGACCTGGCCGCCGTTTTCCTTGTAGACAGCCGAGATGCGTGATCCATAACTATCGATGAGTGCGCGCGAACCGTCGGTCGAACCGTCGTCGACGACCACGACACGCGTGGCTGGATAGTCCTGGGCAAGTGCCGACTCGATTGCTTGCGAAAGGAAGCGCTCATAGTTGTAGTTGCAGATGACGATCGTAACGGGTTCCATAATGCCTCAGTGCTGACTGGAGATTCCGTGCCGCAATCGAGGGAAACTGCAAAGCGTGTTCGAAACTCAGCCCGAACGATTTCAGTTTCCAGAAAGTCTCGAAAGTGCAGGGTGATTGAAGGGCGTGATTGGAAACAGGACCCGCGATGCCACCACCCAGTCCCTCAAGAGTCGCGGTCGGAGCGGCGCGCGGCGGCGCGCTCCCTCAAATGAGAAGCCGGCGCCGTCAAACCGTTAACTGGGAAAGAACATGATCGATGAACAGTCGGGCTTCATTGCCCGGTCTGCATGATAGCGTTTATGCTGCAGTGAAGCATAAACCGGTCAAATCGTATGACGCAGGGAGCGGCGCAAAGTCTGGAGCTAATGGCCGATTAAGCTGAGGAAATAGGAGAGGCTATGTGGTGTGCCTATCGTTACCTGTTTTCGCCATATGCTTGTAACGTAATTCTGATAGTTCGATATGATCAGCAATTCTTAACATTTATATTGCGCAAGCTTACGGTTCTATTATCGCTATTGACCAATACATGGTGTCCGTGACTTACTGTGCGACGGGCCAACGAAAGGCATCCATCTTGCTCGAAAGATCTCTGATCAAGCGATGCCCTTGGCCTCCTAAATAAACTCGTACAGAAAACGGAACATGCACGATGCGCGTTGATGTTGAAACATTGGTCAGAAAGTCCATCAAAAAAGCTGCCCGCCACAAGTTTGACAGAGACCACGAGTCGCAAGCCAGGACCATATTCAAGGCGCTTGAGAAGAGACACGGCAAGACCGATCCGGTCAACCTGAGGCTGGCCGAAACGTACGCGCAAGAAGTGCTCGGCAACAGTCGCTATGCACCCTGGCTGCGAGTCTATGCAGCGTTCACCGGCACCTTCAAGGAAGGCTGGATTCCCGATAATTATTACGGGAGCGTTGTCGTACCCAGAATGAAAGGTCCGTACGGAAAGATCTCGAGCCTCAAGCCCTTGTCCCGCATTATTTTCAGCAGCGACACTTTTCCGGATATCGCTTACTTCGTTAACGACCTTTTCTTTACCGCAGACCATATCGCAATTCCGCAAGCCGAAGTCGAGGAGTTCGTCTTCGGACGTGCCGAGAACATCGTCTTCAAGCTCGACAATTCTCTCCAAGGCAGGGGCGTTTTCTTTTTCAATCGGGAAAACTTCAACGTCGATGCAATAAAGGCACTGGGGAACGGTGTAATTCAGCGGTTCATTGTCCAGCACAAGATGTTCAATGACTTTGCGTCCAATGCCGTTGCGACGCTGCGGCTTACATCAGTTGTGGACGACGCAGGTGCGATTTCCATCCGGGCCTGCTTCTTACGCCTCGGCAGGACAACGGACACTCACATACAACCGGACAGCGAGATCTGTGTACCTGTTGATCTCGAGAGCGGCAAGCTGTACGCACAAGGATATCTGGCGAACTGGATGGCACTCGATGAGCATCCGGATTCCAAAATCAAGTTCCACGGCCTGAGCGTACCGGCCTTTTCAAAATGCGTCGGCACGGTGCTCGATCTTCACAAAAAAATTCCGTTCGCGCGATGTGTCGGCTGGGATCTGACCGTTGATGTTGGCGGTAACGTGCAGGTCATGGAATGGAACGCTGAACACAATGACGTCAAGTTCAGCGAGGCGACCCAAGGCCCTTGTTTTTCGGACCTGAAATGGGAGCGGCTGAGGCCTTCCCGAGAGGGTTGAGATTGCTGAACGAAATGGCGTAAGTTCGTAAAATAAAAGGAGAGACCGCTTTGCCCGAATCTTAGGGCAGCTGCAAATTGATCAGGATCACTACGCTATATTCTTGAAGGTAAAAGTCTGATCGGCGGGTTTCCCTCTTGGAATATATCCCGCTCGACGGGAATCGCACGCAACACTCAAACCTTGGCCCCACTAGCGCGTCGCCACGACATTCCCTCGCTAATCGCCCAGCCCATAAAAATCTGCAGCAAACGCTAAACATTCGAACGCATATGCCGTTAATGCGGATGAAAGTGCGCGCGGATTGCCGTTGCTTTCCTCATTGACCGTCTGCGAACCCTACTCGCACGCGGCACATCATTTCTTCATACAAAATAACTTCGTCCAATGCTCGGACGTCGGGGAAACTCGTCATGCTCAGTCGCCGTTCTTTTTTGACCCGTGTTTGCGCTGTCGGCGGCAGCTATGTGCTTTCCGCATGCGGAGGCGGTGGCGGCGGATCGGATGGCGCAGCCGGTTCGAAAGGCGTCAGTGTCGCGGCGTCGCCGGCCGGCGCCAGCGTGGTGACCGCCGATCCACCCGTGGCTGTTGCCCCTGCTGCTGCCAGCGGCGCCGCATCCGAGGTTGTGGCGCCCGGAGAGTCGAACGTTGCAACGGACTCTTCTATCGACTTTGCGTCGGGTATGTTTTACGGGATGAACGGGCACTACGATTACCTCTACACGCCGGCGCAAACGGTTGCGATACTTCAAGGGCTGGGATGCACGATGTATCGGTTGACGTGCTTCGACACACGTTCGCTTAACGCGCTTGTGAACATGGCCAAGGCTTTTGTTGGAACAGGCATCAACCTCTTTGTTTGTATCGATGAAAGCCTGACCGATGCATCCGGCGTCGTCTGGGGCAGCGAGGCCGCCGCCTACAACCAGGGTTTCCAGTCAGGCTCGACCATAGCCGCCGCACTCATGCCCTACGGCGTCACCATGTATGAATGCGGCAATGAACTCACACGCAGGTCGCAGACGGTGATTGACTCGTCGTCGGCAGGCAACAGGGTCACGGACTTCAACAACACGAACTGGCCCGTCATGCGAGGTGTCATGCGCGGCATGATCGATGGCGTGAAGTCGGTGCAGCCGGGCGCCAAATGCGGCATCAACTTTTGCGTCGCGGACATTGGCGCATCCGACGCGCTTTGGGACGGCACGCAACCCGACGGCTCCACGGGTCATGCGCAACTGCGCTGGGACCTGACGACCTGGCACAACTACGAGGTCTACGGGGATATCTTCAACATCGGGGTGAATGGCGGCGGCCCAAATTTCGACCTTCCCGCTTACTGCAAGAAACGCTACGGCGTGCCGTTCATGATCACCGAGTGGAATGCCAACCCTGAAGATAGTCAGGCGTTCCGTGCGTCGTATATCACCGAGCGGCTTACCCGTTTTTACGCCGCACGCAAAACGGACAATATCGAGTCGGTGATGTATTACTGCCTGGATAGCGGAAATACGTCATGGGGCGTTCTGATAGACGGCAAGATCATCGACCCGGAGTACAGCGCGTTGCGCAACTTTGTGTTGGCGAACCCAGACGCTTAAGCGTGGTGCTGTAAAGGGAAGCCGCCCGCTATCATGGCGGCAACGCCACTCGGTTTTCTCGCCCATGCGCATCGCTCCTTTACCTCCGCTCCAATACCTGATCGCGTTCGAAGCGGCCGTACGGCATGCCAGCTTCACCAAGGCCGCCGCCGAGCTGCATCTGACACAGAGCGCGATAAGCCGGCAGATTGCGCAACTTGAAGACTTTCTCGGCCGGTCGCTCTTCGTGCGCGAGCATCGCGCCTTGCGCCTGACCATCGCTGGCGACCGGTACGCAAAGCACGTGCAGTGGCTGCTCGCCAACTGTTCGGAAGCGACCCTCGACGTGATGAAGCGCTACGGCGATCAGGAATTGACGATCGCCTGTTCATCGGGCGTCGCGGTTCTATGGCTCACGCCGCGGCTCGGCGGGTTTCGCGCGGCGCATCCAAATGTGCGCATCAGGATGATCGTGCGCGACGGACTCGCGTCATTGTCGCCAGCCGAGTTCGATGTCGGCCTCTATTACATCCGCCAGCGCGCCGAACCGCATTTCACCGCGCGGCGTCTCTTCGACGAAGACGTCTACCCGGTGTGCTCGCCCAGCTACCTTGCCGGCCGTCTATTGCAACCCGCCGACCTCACGCACGAAACCTTGTTGATGCAGGAAGACGGCCAGCGGCAATGGATGTCGTGGCCGGAGTGGTTCCGTCTAAATCATGTGGCCATGCCGGCTGCGCCGCAATCGGTCGTGGTGAATCACTATCCGCAACTCGTGCAAATGGCGATTCTCGGCCAGGGCATCGTGCTCGGCTGGCGTCACATGATCGATGCCTGCCTTGCACAAGGACTGTTGGTGCGCGCAACGCATGCATCGGCGAGTCATGGCGGCGGTTACTACGTGCTCTCACCCAACGACCGCTCGCAGAATCAGGCCGCACGGGTCTTCACACGCTGGCTATTTGAACAGGCGGAAGAACAGAACGCATTGGCATCGCCTGTCTGAGTGCAAATGTTTTCGCATGCGCACCACGCATGCATGCATGCGAATCTTTCGTTTCGAAAACAAATCGGGTCTCTTCTACGATCGCTTGTGTACAGCGAAAGCGCCGCTCAATTCCGGGCCGGCGCATTTTGGACAGCGCCGGCCAACGGGCCGCCAGATGAGGAAGAGACCATGCAGGGAACGCTTTCATCCGACGTCGCGATATCCGTCGACACGCTTACGCCGCAAAGGCAGCGGCGCCGGGCAATCATCGCCACCGTGCTGGGCAACGGGCTCGAGTGGTTCGACTTCACTGTCTACAGCTTCTTCGCGGTGATCATCGCCAAGCTGTTCTTTCCGACCGGGAGCGAACTGACCTCGCTGCTCCTGGCGGTCGCCACGTTCGGCGTGGGCTTTTTCATGCGGCCGGTCGGCGGCATGGTGATCGGTGTGTACGCTGATAAAGTCGGCCGCAAGGCCGCGCTCTCGCTGACCATCCTGCTGATGGCGGCCGGCACTGCGCTGATTGGCCTTGCACCCACGTACGATCAGATCGGCTTGTGGGCGCCGGCACTGATTGTGGTTGCGCGTCTGTTGCAAGGCTTTTCAGCCGGCGGCGAGATGGGTAGCGCCACGGCTTTTCTGACCGAGTACGCGCCCCCTGAGAAGCGGACGTTCTATTCCAGCTGGATTCAGTCGAGCATCGGATTCGCGGTGCTTCTGGGCGCGGCAGTCGGCACGTTTGTCACGGCGAACCTGAGCGCCGACGCACTGCATTCGTGGGGCTGGAGATTGCCGTTTCTCATCGGCATTCTGATCGGGCCAGTGGGGTACTTCATTCGCAGCAAGATGGATGAGACGCCCGCGTTCAGCGCAGTCGCCGTGGAAGAGAAGCCCGATTCGCCGCTCGCGGAAGTGTTTCGCACTTATCCGCGCGAGACCTTCGCCAGCTTTTCGATGGTCGTGCTCTGGACCGTATGCACTTACGTGCTGCTGTTCTATATGCCGACGTACTCGGTGCGCACGTTGCATCTGCCGCAATCGACCGGTTTTCTCGCGGGCATGTTCGGCGGCCTGATGATCATGTGTTTGTCGCCAGTCGTCGGCGCGCTTGCCGACCGTTTTGGCCGCCGGCGTTTTCTGTCGGGTGCCGCCGCGCTGATCCTCGTTCTCGCATGGCCGATGTTCGCGTACATCAACCGCGCGCCGGGCCTCGCTTCGCTGATGGTATTTCAGGGCGTATTCGGTGTGCTGATCGCCACCTACACCGGCCCGATTCTCGCCGCCTTCGCCGAGCTGTTTCCGACCAAGGTGCTGTCGACAGGATTGTCCGTGGCATACAACTTCGCCGTGACCATCTTCGGCGGTTTTGCGCCGTTCTTCATTACCTGGCTGATTGCATCGACCGGCAGCAATATGGCGCCGGCCATCTACGTGATGATCGCGGCCGCAATCAGCCTGACCGGCACACGGTTCGTACGCGATCCACAGCGACCCCTTCGTTGACACGGTCAAGCAAGCCGATCCTTCTTCAAGTCAGGACAAAATCAATGAGCATTACAGTAATCAGTGGCGGGAACGTACTCGATCTGGCGCGAGGCATGTTGCTCGAACATCATCACGTGGTGATCGAGAATGGCCATATTGTCGAAGTAACCGATCGTCCGGTCGATCTGCCTAACGCTCGCACTATCGATGCACGCGGCAAGACGGTCATGCCGGGGCTGATCGACTGTCACGTGCACGTACTTGCGTCACGCGCAAATCTCGGCGCCAACGCGGCGCAGCCGAACATACTCACCGCTATCCGCGCGCTGCCAATCCTCAAGGCGATGCTGGCGCGAGGCTTCACCAGCGTGCGCGACGCAGGCGGCGCCGATTGGGGCCTGACGCAAGCGCTCGAAGGCGGGTTGATTCCGGGGCCGCGAATTTTTCCATCGGGAAAAGCGCTCTCGCAAACGGGTGGTCACGGTGACTTCCGTGCGCGCGGCGATACGCTGGAGCCGTGTTCCTGTTGCTTTCGAGCCGGGGCGATTGCACGGGTTGTGGACGGCGTGGATGCCGTGCGACTGGCCGTGCGCGAAGAGATTCAGAAGGGCGCGACACAGATCAAGATCATGGCTTCCGGCGGCGTGGCGTCCCCGACCGATCCGATCGGCAACACGCAGTATTCCGAGGATGAGATTCGAGCCATTGTCGCGGAGGCGCATGCAGCAAACACGTATGTGATGGCGCACGCGTACACGGGTCGCGCGATATCGCGGGCCGTCCGCTGCGGCGTGCGCACCATCGAGCACGGCAACCTGGTCGATGCAGCCGCCGCCGCGCTGATGCACGAGCATGGCGCGTTTGTCGTACCTACGCTGGTCACTTACGACGCGCTTGCCTTACATGGCGCGGACTATGGTCTAGGCGCGGATTCGATCGCGAAGATCGAAACCGTGCGGCGCGCGGGGCGCGACTCGCTCGCCATCTACGCGAACGCCGGGGTCCCCATGGGCTTCGGTTCGGACCTGCTCGGCGAAATGCACACGTTCCAAAGCGATGAATTGCGCATTCGCGCCGACGTTCTCGGCAATCTGGAAGCGTTGCGCTCGGCGACGACGATTGCGGCGGACATTGTCGAGTTGACGGACAGGCTCGGCGTGATCAAGGCGGGCGCGATAGCCGACGTGCTGGTCGTGGACGGCAACCCGCTCGCGGATATCGGCGTGCTGACCGGACAGGGCGAACGGATCGACTACGTTTTCCAGCGAGGCGAGATTGTCAGCGAGCGGGGCAGGGTCGTGGCGCGTTGATTTGCGGCTACTGCTGCATCTCAAGTTGAGGCGGCATGCGCTCGATGCATTTCAACGGTCAGCGCCTGACCGACGTGCGAGAGTAGAGTTGCCGCGGCTTCGGCCGCGCCGTCTGCCGAGTCGATGACTCGCGCAAACATCATCGTTTCAAACTCGTTCACCGCATCAGTCCAGTCCTGACGCTCGGTGAGCAGACGCGCAAGTTCGGCCGCGTCGAACATTGCGTTGTTCACGCCGTCGCCACCGAAAGGCGACATCACATGTGCGGCGTCTCCCAGCAATGTGAGTCCGCGACGGTTGGTCCAGCAATGGCCGACCGGAAGTGCGTGAATCGGGCGGGCGGCGAAGTGTTCGTTGCTTGCATCGAATAAATCGATGAACGTCTTTGCGAAGCCGTCGAATTCACGTTTCAACGATTCGCGCATCGAAGCGGGCGAGTTCAAGTCGAAGCGCTTGCTGATCCAGTCGGCGGGAACGCGGAAAATCGCATAACCCCGGACATGGGCATTGCCGTTACGTTGCGCGATGATTGCCTTGCCGTCACCTTCCACGCCCATCTTGCCGCGACCAATCAGCTTTGATATTGCCGGGTGCGAACGGTCGACATCGTCAATGCCAAATTCGATAAACGTGAGTCCGCTGTATTGCGGTTTGTAGGGGGAGAGCAGCGGCCTGATTCGCGACCACGTTCCGTCGGCGCCGACTACAAGATCGAACGGCCCTTCAGTGCCATGGTTGAGGCTTAGCGCCCAAGTGCCGTCGTTCTGAGCGAGTACTTCGCGCAGCGTGCAGCCCCAGCGCACCGCGCCATCCGGCAAAGCCGCCAGAAGCATCGCACGCAGCGCCGTACGATCCACCTCCGGGCGGTCGCCGCTTTCGGGGGCGTCTTCGAACAGGAGGCGGCCGTCCTTGCTGAGCACACGGCTGCCTTGATCGTCGTAACGAGCGATAGCTTCGAACTCGGGAATCAATACGGCTTGTTCGAGCGCCAGAAGCCCTGAGCCTTCGTGCAAATCGAGGGTGCCGCCTTGGGGCCGTTCAAGCTGGTTCGAGTCACGCTCGAAGACCGTGCATTCGAGGCCGTTGAGATGGAGCAGACGTGCGAGTGTCAGGCCGCCGGGGCCGCCGCCCACAATGGCAATGCGCAAATTGGTAGTCACCGGCCACATCGATAGGTAAAATAGGTGCCTATATATAAACATAGTCACCTATTTAATGTCAACGCGATTGGAGTCGGCTTGGGCAATCCTTTGAAACTCATTGGCCGTGCCACTCGCGCATTTGGGCGGGTGGTTGATGGTCCTCTGCGCGAACTCGGGTTTGCTATGAGTCAGGTACCGGTGCTGGTAACGCTGAAGAAGGCGGGTGCGCTGTCTCAGGCTGAACTGGCGCGACTCCTCGAAGTCGAGCAGTCCAGCATGGCGCAGTTGCTCAACCGCATGGAACGCGATGGACTGGTCGAACGCATTGCCGACCCGAATGATCGGCGCAGCCGATTGATCTCTCTAACGCACACCGCAATCCAGCAATTGCCGCGGGGCAAATCCGTCATGGATGCCGCAAGCCGTCAGGCGTTGACGGGCTTCAGTAAAGAAGAAAAAGAACAACTGGAGATGCTGCTGCTGAGAGTGAATGCGAATCTCGACGCTGCGGCGCAGGAAGGCGATAGTCGGGAAAACTGATCAAAGCTTCGCTTTCTTCTTGTCCTTCACGCCCGTTACATTGAGAGCGATAGCTTCACTAATAAGCGCCTTGAATGCAGCCGAATCGATTTCCTCACCCTCATGGATATCGATTGCGCGCCTTGTGTTTCCGTCGAGGCTTGAGTTGAAGAGCTTCGACGGATCCTTGAGCGAAGCGCCTTTCGCAAACGTCAGTTTCACCACCGACTTATACGACTCGCCCGTGCAAATGATTCCGTCGTGAGCCCAGACGGGCGTACCCATCCACTTCCATTGCTCGACGACCTCCGGGTCCGCGTCCTTGATCAGAGTGCGCACCCTGCTTAAAGTTTGGCCACGCCAGTCGCCGAGATCGGCGATTCTTTTATCGATGAGTTCAGGCGCCAGCGCGTCGTCCACCGGACTCGACTTTGTCATGTTTTCCCCCTGAAACGTTCAGCCTTCAAATACCAAATAGCTTCTCGTACTCGGTCTTCAGGCGCGGCCAATCAAAGTTCATTGCTTCACCGCCTACGATTCGCCCTAGCGGATCGCCGGCCACGAACCGCTCGAGCACATCGAGGCAGATATGCCAGCCGGCCGCGCCCATCGATATGAAATTGCGGTCGATGTTGTGCCAAAGCGTGAGACGCGTGCCGTCGCCAAGCGGCTCGAGTTGCCATCGAAGGTCGTTTTCGCCCCAGCGATATTCCAGCAAAGTGGGCGGTTCGGCACGCGTCACTCTCGTCTCCGAGATGATCGGCGTCGGCATGCCGACCGTCGAAAGTCTGACCGGACCAACAGACGCAAGGCTTCGGTCGGCATCGAAGGGCGCCCACTCGCGCAGGCTGGCCGGGTCGGTCAACGCGGTCCACACTTTCTCGGGCGCGTGGCGTAACTCTCGCGTGAGAACGAGCGTCCACTTCTCGCCATCCTTCTGGATTTCAGCGCCAGCAGCCGGTCCCGGCATGTATTTGTCGCGATTGCTCATCGTTTTGTCTCCTTGTTGGGTGGCGCAGGATCAATCTGGTCGAGATGGCGTTCGAGCGCATCGACGTGGCCCGACCAGAACCGGCGGAACGGCTCGAGCCACGCGTCTATTTCGGCGAGCGGTTCCGGCCTGATCCGGTACACGCGCCGCTGTGCGTCGACCCGCGCCTCGACGAAACCGGCCTCCCGCAAAACCTTTAGATGCTTCGAGACCGAGGGCTGCGAGAGGCTTAACTTCTCCTCGATATCCCCAACGGTCTGCTCGGACAATGCCAGCAGACTCAGAATGGCGCGGCGGCTCGGCTCCGCGATAACAGCAAATGTCGATTCCATAATGCTTATATACCTGATAAGGAATATACGTGTCAAGCGCGCGCGGCGCGGGCGGTCAGACCATGCACTCGCAATGGGCATCGTGTCGATTTTCGCGACGACAGGCACAATACGCGGCGATGCTGCCGCAGCCCTCTTCGATGCCTTCATGACCCACACGATCCCCAATCCCTCCGTTCTGCCCGCGCCCATACAGAATTCGCCGCGTTTTTTGCTGTTCTTGATCTGCCTGTTCGCATCGGCAGGGCAACTTGCAATCGACATCTACGTGCCCGCGCTGCCGGCTATGGCGCAGTTCTTCGCAACATCGCCACAGGCGATCCAGTCGAGCGTGTCAGGCTACATGGTGGCCTACGCGTTGGGACAACTGGTCTTTGGACCCGTCGCCGATGCCTACGGCCGCAAGCCTGTCCTGGCGTTTGGCCTGGTGATTTTCACCATCGGCTGCCTGCTGTCGCTCGCGGCGCCAAACCTGGAAACCTTCCTTCTCGCCCGATGCCTGCAGGGCTTCGGCATCGCCACGACCAATCTCCTCGCGAAGGCGATCATCACTGATTCGTTCTCGGGCCAGGCGCTGTTGCACGCGTTCACCTATATGTCGATAGCGTGGGGACTCGCGCCGATCGTGGCGCCCGTGATCGGCGCGCATCTGCAGACCTGGTTCGGCTGGAAGTCCTGCCTCGTCTTCCTGCTCGTCTATTCGCTCGTGATGTGGGCGTTGTGGTGGCGGTATCGTGAAACCTTGCGGCGGCCGGTGCGTCTGGAACCGCGCACGCTGATAAGCAACGCGGGCAAGGTGCTCGCAAGCCCGGTGTTCCAAAGCTGTTTTCTTGCGCAAGGCCTCTGCTACAGCATCTTGCTCGTGTTCAACATCGTCGGGCCGTTCATGGTGCAGAACACGCTGCTTAAACCGCCGACGTATTTCGGCTATCTGGCGCTTGGTATCGGCATGATGTATTTCCTCGGCGGCCTGTCGAACCGCATTCACGGCCCGCGTCTGCCAAGTGCAGAACAGCGGTTGCAGCTCGGCGCGCGCGTGATGGCGGGAACATCGGTTGTGATGCTCCTGCTTGCGTTGACCGTCGGGCTGCGCGTGTGGACGCTGGCAACGCCCGTGCTCGTGATGGGGTTCTGCGCAGGCGCCATGTACCCCACGTTAATGGCCAAGGGCAATTCGCTGTTTCCGCATATCGCTGGGCTCACGAGCGCGATCCTTGGTTGCGCACTGCTGCTGGTTTCATCGGCGACGATGGGTCTGGTCGGCTTTCTTTCGGTGCAGATCCTGGCGCCGCTCGCGGTGTTCTTCGTGATCCTCGCGTTCGGCGTTGTCGCGATGGTGACCAAGCTGCTGCGGCACCTGGCGCAGGTTCCGCCTGTTGCGGCATCGGCAGTCCGGCCATAACTCTTCCTGTAGAGCCAGTTCATACGCAATGCCTCGACAGCCCACTCCGTCGCCGCTCAAACCGCGCAGGGCGCCCAGCCAGCCGCGCTCGGCGCGCATGGTCGAGACCCTGCTCGAAGCCGCCGCGCAGGTGCTCGAAACGAAAGGGCTCGAAGGGTTCAATACGAACGCGGTCGCCGAGCGCGCGGGCGTCAGTATTGGATCGCTGTATCAGTATTTCCCGAGCAAGGATGCGCTGACCGTCGGGTTGATGGAGCGCGAGAACGAACGCTTCTATAGGGAGGCGCTCGCGGCTCTCGATCACGCGAGCGGGCCGGCCGCGCTCGATCATCTGATTCGCGTGGCGGTGTGGCAGCAGTTCGCGCGGCCCACGCTCGCACGTTTGCTCGACGTGGAAGAGAGCCGGCCGCAGTTGCGCAGCGCGCTGCCGAATACCGGATCCATGCGCACCTTGCTGCTGGAAATCCTTGCTCGGGAGGATTCGCCGCCGCAAGCAGACACAGAGGTCGCCGCACGCGACGTATTCGCGATGATCCGCGGTCTCGTGGATGCCGCCGGCGAGCGCGGCGAGACGGATACGGCCGGACTTACTCGCCGCGTCACGGCGGCCGTGCAGGGCTATCTGACGATGATGTGGGAGGGCACGCCGTCCCAAAAGGCGTTGGAATCCGCTGAAAAACGCGAGCAACCTGCGCGCAAAATCCTGCCGCGCGGCCTGAAACGCCCGTAGCACAGGCCTCCGCGATTCCCGAACCCCACGCCGCGACGCGAGTATAAAACGCGAGCTTTTACTCGTAACATTTCCGTACGGAACGCGAAAGCGCGCTCCGCAACAACGGAGATCGACATGAGCACAATCACTACCCAAGCCATCAACACCACCGCAATGAAGCTCAATCACGCGAGCTTCCCGTCGACCAATGTCAGCGCCACGGCAACCTTCTTCGAAACGCATTTGGGCTGTACGGTCGCCGGACGCGGGGCGAGCTGGATTCTGAAACGCCCGGGGTTCGACATCGTGATCGAGGATGCCGGCGACCATCCCGTCGAATGGCCGCATAACTTCCACATTGGTTTTGAACTGGCGACGCTCGACGACGTCCGCGCGCTTCATGACCGCATGATCGCGGCCGGCGTCGTAATGAAATCCGGTGTCTTCAAGCACGAACGCGGCTCGCGCTTTTTCTGCGAAGTGCCGGGCGGGGTGTTGGTCGAAATCAATACGCGTTCGGACGCTGACGAAAAGTATCGAGCTAGTTTCGGCCTCTAGGACGAATTGATACTTTTTACGACTTAGTTGGACCGAAAAAAGATATTGGACGTCTTACCGGTGGTCTCGCAAAATTCTGGTTCCTCGCGGCCGATCGTCCGGCCCGGGCGTAATACAGATTCGATAACCACAATACAGAGGTACAGATGCCCCACTATCGATCACGCACATCGACTCATGGCCGCAACATGGCCGGCGCACGCGCCTTGTGGCGCGCCACCGGCATGAAGGACGGCGATTTCGGCAAGCCCATCATTGCGGTCGTGAACTCGTTCACGCAGTTCGTGCCGGGCCATGTGCATCTGCGCGATCTCGGCGCGCTGGTCGCGAAGGAAATCGAAGCGGCCGGCGGCGTCGCGAAGGAATTCAACACCATCGCGGTAGACGACGGCATCGCCATGGGTCACGGCGGCATGCTGTACTCGCTGCCGTCGCGCGAACTGATCGCCGACTCCGTGGAATACATGGTCAATGCGCATTGCGCGGACGCCATGGTCTGCATCTCCAATTGCGACAAGATCACCCCAGGCATGCTGATGGCCGCCATGCGCCTGAACATCCCGGTTGTGTTCGTCTCGGGCGGTCCGATGGAAGCCGGCAAGGTCAAGTCGCCGACGGACGGTCAGGTGATCGCCAAGATCGACTTGATCGACGCAATGATCAAGGCCGCAGACTCCAGCGTGAGCGACGCCGAAGTGGCGGAGATCGAGCGCAACGCGTGCCCGACGTGCGGTTCGTGCTCCGGCATGTTCACCGCGAACTCCATGAACTGCCTGACCGAAGCAATCGGCCTCGCGTTGCCGGGCAACGGCACGATCGTCGCCACGCACGCATGGCGCAAGGGTTTGTTCGAGCAGGCCGGGCGTCTGGTGGTGGACCTGTGCCGCCGTTATTACCAGGAAGAAGACGCGTCGGTCTTGCCGCGCAGCATCGCCACCAAGCAGGCCTTCCAGAACGCCATGGCGCTCGACGTCGCCATGGGCGGTTCGACCAACACGGTGCTGCATCTGTTGGCGGCGGCGCAGGAAGCGGGCGTCGATTTCACAATGTCCGATATCGACCGCATCTCGCGCAACGTGCCGTGCCTGTGCAAGGCGGCGCCCGCAACGGACAAATACCATATTGAAGACGTGCATCGCGCGGGCGGCATTCTCGGGATTCTGGGCGAGCTGGCGCGTGCGGACCTGCTCGACCTGTCTTGCGGCAACGTGCATAGCGGCACGCTGGGCGATGCAATCGCGAAGTGGGACGTCGCGGGGGACGCAGGCGAAGAAGCGCAGAAGTTCTTCCGCGCGGCGCCGGGCGGCATTCCGACAACCGTCGCATTCAGCCAGGAAGCGACTTTCGCTTCACTCGATACCGACCGCAAGACCGGCTGTATTCGCCGCAAGCAGGACGCGTACTCGAAGGACGGCGGCCTCGCCGTGCTGTACGGCAATCTTGCGGAGAAGGGTTGTATCGTCAAGACGGCGGGTGTCGATGAATCGCAGTGGCTGTTTTCCGGCCGCGCGCGCGTGTTCGAGAGCCAGGATGACGCCGTCGAAGCCATTCTGGGCGACAAGGTGGTGGCGGGCGATGTCGTGGTGATCCGTTACGAAGGGCCGAAGGGGGGCCCGGGCATGCAGGAAATGCTCTACCCCACGTCGTATCTGAAATCGAAGGGTCTCGGCAAAAGCTGCGCGCTTTTCACCGATGGCCGTTTCTCCGGCGGTTCGTCGGGGCTCGTGATCGGGCATGCATCGCCGGAAGCGGCCGAAGGCGGCACGATCGGGCTGGTGGAAGAGGGCGATGTGATCGAGATCGATATCCCGAATCGCAAGATGCACCTGGCGGTATCGGACGCGGAACTGGCGCGCCGTCGCGACGCCATGGAAGCGCGTGGCGACAAGGCGTGGATGCCGGTGAATCGCGAGCGGGTGGTGTCGCTGGCGTTGCAGGCGTATGCGGCGTTGGCTACATCCGCTGATCGCGGCGCCGTGCGCGATATTTCGCAACTGAAGCGCAAGTAAGGTTTGCCCGGGCTCCGGCGCGCTAAGCAGCCGGAGCCCGGAGCCCGGAGCCAACAACCGAGGGCGGCTCAAGCCACGCGCCGCCCTTCGACCGGATAACCCGGATCGGTGTACCCGGGCGTCGACGTGTGTCCAGGCTGCACAAGGCTGTCCACGAACGCCTCATCCTGGGCATCGAGTTTCAGCGTGAGCGCATCCATGTAACTATCCCAGTGCGCTTCGGTGCGCGGTCCCGCGATCGTCGAACTGACGAGCTTGTTGTTGAGCACCCAGGCGAGTGCGAAAGCGATCGGGTTTGTTCCACGCGCAGCCGCATGAGAGGCGAGCTTTTGTGCAACCTCAAGCGACTCGGGTCGGAATTCCGTCTGGTGGATACGTTTGTCGCCGCGGCCTGCACGCGAATCGTCCGGCGGCGCGGTATCGGCTTGGTACTTGCCGGTCAGCACGCCGCGCGCGAGCGGGCTGTATGGGACGACGCCAATGCCGTAACGCGCCGCCGCAGGAAATTGCTCGACCTCCGCCGTGCGATCCACCATGTTGTAGAGCGGCTCGCTTGCAACCGGCCGATCAATCCCGAGTTGGTCCGCGAGACGAACAATCTCGGCGATCCGCCAGCCCTTGAAATTCGACACACCGAAATACCTGATCTTGCCCTGTCGGATCAGATCGCCGATAGCGCGCACACTTTCTTCCAACGGGGCATCGATCAACGCGCGATGAAAATACAGGATGTCGATGTAGTCGGTGCCAAGACGTTTCAGGCTCGCATCGACAGACTGGATGATCCACTTGCGCGACTGGCCTTGTTCGTTGGGACCTTGCGATGTCGGGTAGCCGAACTTGGTCACTACAACCCAGCTATCCCGCTTGCCGGCCAGTGCGCGCCCGACGATTTCTTCGGAGCGGCCGGCATGGTAGACGTCGGCTGTATCGATGAAATTGATTCCCTGATCGAACGCTTTGCTGATGATGCGCTTCGACGCTGTTTCGTCCGTCTCGCCGCCGAACATCATTGCTCCAAGGCATAGCGGTGAAACTTTGAGGGCACTTCGCCCCAAATAACGATAGTCCATGAATCTCTCCGAATGAGTGGCCCATTCCAGATAATAGAGAGAGACCGTTTATCGATAAACGCCAATAAATGGCATGCCCTCATGAACAGGTTTCATAAATGCGTTGCTGTTCATCCGCTATACCGCAATGCATCGATAATCACTTTCAACGCACGCGACGACTGTCGGCGGCTTGCGTAATAAGCGTGCAAGCCGGGGAACGTGGGACTCCAATCTTCCAGCACCCATTGAAGACGGCCGGCCGCGACGTGTGGTTGCACGATATCGGCAGGAAGGTAGGCAAGGCCATAACCGGCCAGGGCTGCATCGAGCATTTGATACGTTCCGTTGAACGCCAGTTGACCTTCAACACGAACCTGAACTTCCCGGGCTCCTTTTTTAAGCTCCCACGCGTAGAACGCGCCATATGTCGGCAAACGCAGGTTGATGCAGTCGTGGGCGGTCAGGTCCTGCGGTTTTTTAGGCGGATTGTGGTTCTTGAGGTACGCCGGAGAACCCGCGATTCCCATGCGCATGTCCGGCGCAATGCGCACCGCGATCATGTCTTTCGCGACCTGATCGCCTTGACGGATGCCAATATCGTATCGATCCGCGACGATATCGGAGAGACCATAGTCGGTAATGATCTCGACCTTGATATCCGGGTACTTCTTGAGGACCTTCGATAGCTTCGGCCAGAGCACCGTGCGTGTCGTGTGATCGGTTGCCGTGATCCGGATGGTTCCTGCCGGCTTGTCCCTCAGTTCCGTGACCGCTTTCAATTCGGTCTCGATCTCGTCGAACCTGGGCGCGACCGTCTTGAGAAGCCGTTCTCCTGCTTCGGTTGGCGAAACGCTGCGTGTGGTCCGGGTAAGCAGCCGAACGCCGAGCCTCGTTTCCAGCGCTCTAATTGTGTGACTGAGCGCCGACTGCGATACGCCTATTTGCGCCGCCGCCTGGGTGAAACTCTGCATGCGGGCAACGGTGATGAAGGCGAGCAAGTCGCTGAAATTTTCGCGTGGCATTGATGAATCCGGCTCATGGGTGTTTGCGGATTCTATCGTCTAGTCGTGGTCGCTGACGCTTGTTGAATCTGCAAGCCACGACTTGCCTTGTGCGTAATCACATGAAGATGCTTACCGTTCCCGCCGCGCTGCTCGGCTTGACCCTCGCGGCATGCGCACCGACGGAGCGCTGCTCGAAGCGCGCGTTGACGCGTGAGAACGTCCGGCGATGCCGCATCGGTCAAGGGTATGAATCGAAGACGCATCGGGTAAAAAAGATAGGATGGCTTGCAATCGCTTGCTCGATGACGTTCCAGGATCGGCGCCGAGCATCCTGTATCACATCAAGGATCGCTGATCAAAGCCCCAGGCAAACCGCACCGGCCGCAACGATCAGGCACGCCATCCATCGCCTTGCGCTGACCGCTTCTCGCAGGAACACCCGTCCGATCAGCACCGCGAAGACCACGCTCGTCTCACGTAAGGCCGATACCGCTCCCATCGCGCCCGACTGCATTGCCCAGATCACGATGCCATACGCCCCGATCGACACGAGCCCGCCCGCAAGCGACGACCCAACCGCAACGGGTGCGTTGCGCACTGGCGTCCACAGGGCCGCAGCTCCGCGCGTAGCGATGAACAACACCGGCATGAGCCAGTAGAACAGGAACATCCACGCCGTGTAGGTGAGCGCCTCGCCGCTGGACAAGCGCACGCCGATGCCATCGATCACCGTATAAAGCGCGATCGTCGCGCCCGTCGTCAGCGCGGCCAGCGCCCCCGCGCGCGACACATTCCCGCCTTCCAGCGCGAGCGCAATGATGCCGCCCGAGATCATCACGATCCCGAGCGCATGCAATGGTCCTATCGCCTCATGCGCAAAAAGCGCCGCGCCGAGCGTGACGAGCAAGGGCGACGAACCTCGCGCGATCGGATACGCCTCGCCCAGATCGCTGCGCCGGTACGCCCGCACGAGACTCATGTTGTAGACAATGTGCGTCAGCCCCGACGCCACGATATACGGCCACGCCGAGCGCGTCGGCCACGGCGCGAACAGCACGACGACCGTCGACACCGCCGAGATCGCGATGCTCATCCAAGTCATGGACAGGAACCGGTCGTGGTTGCCGTGAAGCATCGCGTTCCAGGTCGCATGGAGCAGGGCGGCAACGAGGACGAGACCACCGGTGTAAGTGAGCATTGCGAGTTTGGTGCCGGAAAGGGTTTAGTAAGCAGGATAACTATCTTGTCGTGCGCGAACAAACCAGATAAATTCTACAATCGCGTTAGATAAACTATTTCGAATGAAACGGACTTTGCCTCCGCTCAATGCGTTGCGTGCTTTCGAGGCCGCAGGCCGGCTCGGCAGCTTCAAGGAAGCCGCGGCCGAATTACACGTGACTCACGGCGCGGTGAGCCAGCACGTGCGTCTGCTGGAAGAATGGCTGGGCGCGCCGCTGTTCGAACGACACAACCGGCGCGTGGTGCTCACACAGGCGGCGGCCGTCTACCTGGAGGAGATCGGCCCGTTGTTCGAGCAGCTCTCGCAGGCGACCACGCGGTATGGCTCTCCCGGAACGGTATCCCGGACGCTGTCGGTAAATGCGCCCGCCACGTTCACGCTGCGCTGGCTGGTGCCGAGGCTGGCGAAATTTCACGCCGGACATCAGGATGTGGACGTGAGGGTGGTGACATCGAACGAGTCGGTGGAGAGTCTCAAGGATATCCACGACATCGTGATCCGGGGTGGTCCGGACACGTTCTACGGTTATTCGATGCAAGCTTTCCTGGTCGAGGAACGGCTACCCGTCTGCAGCCCGGCGCTGTTGCAGCGCGTGCCGCTCGGGGCGCCGGAGGAATTGAGCCGGCATACCCTGCTGCACACGGCGAGCCTTCCGCGGCTCTGGCCGGACTGGCTGGCAAAGGCGCACATTCCCGCGCTGCGGCCTGCGGCGGTCATGACCTTCGATCACTTTTATCTGACGCTGCAGGCGGCCATCGACGGCATTGGCATTGCAATGGGACCAACGGCGCTGGTGGCGGACGATCTTGCCGCCGGCCGGCTCGTTGCGCCGTTTGCGGAACCTCGTCTGCCATCGCGGAGTTATTGCAGTTATGTCCCCGACGGCAAAGCCACCGATGATCTAGTCTTGCTGTTTCGCTCATGGCTCGAGCGTGAGGGAATGGGTTTGTAAGCGAAAACGCCGCTTGAGCGCTCCCGGCAACATCTGCGTTGGTTTGCTATTCTCGCTTCGATATTTCGAGACAAACACCCCAATAGCTGCAAGGAGCCTTGAGCATGAGCGATTCTTCGGATTACGTGCCGCCCAAAGTCTGGACGTGGAATAAAGAGAATGGTGGCCACTTCGCGAACATCAACCGCCCGATTGCCGGGCCGACGCATGACAAGGAACTGCCGGTCGGCAAGCACCCGCTCCAGCTTTATTCGCTGGGCACGCCAAACGGCGTGAAGGTCACCGTCATGCTGGAAGAACTGCTGGCGCTGGGTCACAGCGGCGCGGAGTATGACGCGTGGCTGATCAGGATTGGCGATGGCGACCAGTTCGGCAGCGGCTTCGTGGGAGCGAACCCCAATTCGAAAATCCCCGCGCTGGTGGACCGCAGTGGCGCCGAACCAATTCGGGTTTTCGAGTCGGGCGCGATCCTTCTTTATCTCGCGGAAAAATTCAAGGCTTTCCTCCCGACAGAGCCGGCCGCGCGCGCCGAATGTCTGTCATGGCTCTTCTGGCAGATGGGAAGCGCGCCATATCTGGGCGGCGGTTTCGGTCATTTCTATGCCTACGCGCCCACGAAGATCGAGTACGCGATCAACCGTTTCGCAATGGAAACCAAGCGCCAACTCGACGTCCTCGACAGACGTCTGGCGGACCACGAGTACATAGCGGGCAGCGAATACACGATCGCCGATATCGCCATCTGGCCGTGGTATGGCGGCTTGGTCAAGGGCTGGCAATATGGAGCGGGCGAGTTTTTATCGGTGCAGGAATACACGCATGTCCAGCGATGGGCAAACGCAATAGGCGAACGCCCGACCGTGCAGCGCGGCCGGATGGTCAACCGGGTTTCCGGTGAGCCATCGAGCCAACTGCACGAGCGCCACGACGCCAGCGACTTCGATACCAGGACGCAGGACAAGCTGGCCGCAAGCTAGGTCCAGCTCTGCTTAGTTGGCTACCTGCCAGCGCAACACCGGGTGGGTTGCGCCCGCCGGCAATGCCCATACGCCGGTAGGGCTGAAGTCGTACGACACGAACGACGCCTCCGTGCTCATCTGCGCGGTGGTGAGCCCGTTCGATACCGACAGTTGCGTGCCGGCACGAACGCCTTGCGTTTGCGTTGTCGTCTCCGTGTTCCAGTACGAATCGGGCGCAATCGTTCCGTTGTTGAGAAACGCAAAGCCGGCGGATCCTTGCGAGCCGAATCCGACTTTGCCGGTTGCGAACGACTGGCTGATCGTCCCTTCATTGAAGCCGACGAATCCGCCGCCGGAACCGGTCGAATATTGCGGCGTGACGTCGCCGGTTGCGTACGACTGGGTGATCGTCCCGGTGTTGTAGCCAACAAGGCCGCCGTTGATGTCGTCGCCGGAGACGCTGGCGCTGCTCCATGACCGCGCGATCAAGCCTTCGTTTTTACCAACCAGTCCGCCGAACGTGTTGCCGTCCTGGGAGGGGTCGAAGACACTTCCGGTCGAGTACGCGTTGACGATCGTGCCTTGATTGTCGCCGGCGAGCAGTCCGCTGCCGCCATACGATATTCCGACCTTGCTCGTGATGACGCCAACATCACGCACCACGCCCGCCGGGCCGATAACACCAAACAGCCCCGCGTTCAGGTCATTCGAAAAGTCCATGATCTGCGGCGCCAGATTGGCAATGGTGTGCCACATGCCATCGAACTGGCCGGTGAATGGCGTGTTGCGATTGCCTATCGGCGCGGAAATGACACCGCCTGCATCGATATCCTTGCCGAGCGCATAAATGCCCGCAAGATCAAGCGACACGCTTTGCAGATCGGCCATCGAGTTGACGAGTTTGTACGCCGTGATCTGGGTGAGCAGGCCGCTGTATTGCGGCGCCTTCCACGCGGTATTGCTGCGCAGCGTGCCGGGCGTGAAGCTGCCGTTCATGTCGTAGAGCGCGCTGACAATGCCGGTGCTCCCCGACCAGTCGATCACCCCGCGGTTGATCACACTGCCGCCGTTGTCGATAGACGATGCATCGCTGCGCAGCGTCAGGTTTGCGCTGCCCTTGTTTTTTACCGTGGCGTTCTGCCCGACGGTCAACGTCCGATAAGCGGCGAGTGTCAGCGACGCCGGGCCTTGCCATCGGATATCGGCGTTCACCGTGATATCGCCGGCCGATCCCACGTTGACCGATGTGCCCTTATTCAGGCTACGCGAAAGCGCGCCGGCGGCGGCATCGCCGGCGGTAAAGGCCGGCGTTGTCACGTTCCACTGGCCCGCCACGACGGCCGGGCTGCTCGACTGGTCGTTACCGAACGACAACGTTTGCGCGTTTGTGTCGACAATGCCGCCCGTGCCGTCCGCATTGACGGCTCGAACGGTACCGGTCTGGCGTACGGTTCCGGTATCGGCGACAAGCCACACGTGGCCATCGCGCGTCGCAGTGCCGGTGGCGCGGATCACGCTGTGATTGCCCGCAAGCGCGTAGACGTTGCCGTCCGCCGCTTCGAGATTGACCTGGGCCGCGCGCAGCGTGCCGCTATTAATGACCGTGCCGCCGCTGCCCGCTTGCACGAACGTTTGCTTGCCACTCGATGAATCCTGCAGCAGCACCTGCGCACCGGCCGCGAGTTCAGCCGTGCCGTCCGGCGCGCTTATCGTACCCCGGTTGGTTACGTCGCTTCGTGCGATCAGGAAGACATCGCCACCGCTCGATGCAATCCTGCCAAGGTTGATCACGCTGGCGTTCGATGTGCCCGAGAACGTCAATGGGCCGCCCTGCATGAACGCAGTGTTGGTGGTGTCCAGCGTCGAGCCGACAAAACGCCCACCCGTGCTGATCACGCCATTCTGGCCGACAAGAATGCCTTGCGGGTTGATGAGATACACGCTGCCGCTCGCGCTGAGCGTGCCGAGGATGACCGACTGATTGCCGCCGGTCACCCGGTTCAGCGTCGCGCCGTTGGCGTTATCAAATTTGACCTTGTTGCCGTTGCCGATCGAAAAGCTGTTCCATTCGATGACCGTGCGCGCTCCCGCGGCCTGAGTGATCGTCACCGCATTTGCGTTGCCGCCAATCGAGCCGGCCCCCGCCACGAAGTGTCCGCCGCTGGGCAGCGGGCCGGCCGCGTATGCCGCGGGAATCAGCATGACGCTTATTCCCACGCATGCACACAACGTCAACGGGATAGGCCGCAAGCGCCCGGGAGCAGATACCAGTTTCAACGAGATAAGACGCGCCATGACGTCTCCGATTAGAGTGCCGGGAACACGCTGGCCCAACCCGGGACGCGTGGCTTATTCGACTTTTCAAACACGCAGACGTGCTCTTTCCCCGGGCTTGAAACCTGGAGAACGATCTGGTGGTTTGCTGCAAACATTGCTGTTGAAAGCGGCTGTGGCGCGCAGGCGCCGGTAATTCACGGTGCCCGCTGAATCGGCGTGGATGATCGAAGTGTCACGGCTTGCGTGATGTTGATCTGTAGCCCTCGCGAAGAGTAAACGAAAGCAGGCTGACGATTTTGCAAGGGCCGAAAATCTTGAAATCTTGACCGATTTGGTTGAACGCAGCAAATTGCCGGTTGCCGGGCGATTAGTCGACTTCGATCCATCGGCCGGAATCGGGGCAAAGCGTGACATGTGCTCCGTTCAGCCATACTTGTTCTTCCTCCGGTTGCGGCGAAGTCGAAGGCGCTGTGTCGAAGACGATGTCGAGCGCCTCGGTGACGTGTTCGTCTTCAACTGGAAGCTCCCACGTCAGGAACAGTTGCGTAAAGTCCTGCTCCGCGGGGAAGTCGGTGGGACTGAAACCGTCGCCGTGGCGCCGGATGACGCCGTGAGGCTGACAGGTATCGAAGATGACGACGGTGCCGCGGGTCAAGGGGATACGCAGATCCATCGATGGGAAATGCAGATCCAGCCCCTTGTCGTCGCTCACGAAAAGATTGCAGAAGACCGCGCTGCCGTATTGCTCGCCGTCGTGGTGATATCGCGCGCCGCGGCAGACCATGAGCGCCACATCGCTTGTAGCAAGCAGCCCGGGCAGTCCGAGCGTGCCGCTCCAGCCGGCGACTGCCTGCACGCAATGCTTGTAATCCGGCCAGCGTGCGCGGGCTCGCGCCAAGGGCATTTCTTCCACGTCGCCGGGTTCCAGATCCAGGCGCGACGATATCTCCCTGTCCCAATCTGCAAGAAGGCGTAAGGGAGGCGCGGGTATGTCGACCGTGCCTGTCAGCACGATGCCGCTTACGCAGCGGCTGCGGATGACGTCGTCGCTCCAGAACCATGAAGTGAGCCGGTCTTGTTGGGTGAAGTGGTTCATCCGGGCATTGTAAATCCATCGGTTTGTATCCCAATGTATCTGGCGCGCCGGGAGTTACACAGCGTTTCACAAGCCGCCTTTCACGACACAAGCCAGATACGTCCACCGGTTCTAATGATTCCAAGCCAGACGACCTGGCTTCGCCGAACTGGATACGCAAGCGGACGCTTGCGTCAAGGAAACATTCTCTCAAGGTGGAAATCATGAAACTCGTTCAATCGATGATCGTTGCTGCTGTTGTCGCCATCCCCGCGTTGTCGTTCGCGCAATCGAACCAGCCGCTGACCCGCGCCGATGTCCGTGCGCAACTCGTCGAACTGCAACAGGCGGGTTACAACCCGTCGAGCGATCACACGCAATATCCGAAGAATATCGAAGCGGCGCAGGCCCGCGTGAATGCCGAACACGGCATTACGGCGTCGTCGTATGGCCCGTCGGCTTCCGGCACGTCGGTATCCGGTTCGCGCGCGACGGGCACAGACGTCATCGGTCTCGGCCCGATTTATTCGAATCCGTGAATCTCGAAGGCGCGCTGTTTTCGCTTGTTGCCAAGCGCTCATCACGACTCATCTTTTAAGGAGAATCAGCTATGTCGGATCAGATCAATACGCGACGCCGCCGTCTGCTAGGAACGACCATCGCCGGCATCGGTTTGATGGATCTGGGTCTGAGCGGACTGGTCCACGCACAATCCAGCAGCACGGCGTCGGGTGCGAAGGCGTCAACGCAGCTTGCTTCATTCGATACCATTCGCCAGGTCAACGCAGGCGCGCTGAACATCGGTTATGCGCAAGCGGGTCCGCAGGACGGACCTGTTGTCATCCTGCTGCACGGCTGGCCCTACGACATCTACAGCTTTAAGGAAGTCGCGCCGTTGCTGGCATCGGCGGGTTATCGGGTGATCGTGCCGTATCTGCGCGGGTATGGATCGACGCGGTTCCTGTCGGCAGATACGCCGCGCAATGGCCAGCAGGCGGTGGTAGCCGTCGATATCATCGCGTTGATGGACGCCTTGAAAATCGACCAGGCGATCTTTGGCGGCTTCGACTGGGGTGCGCGCACAGTGAACATCATCGCGGCCCTGTGGCCTGAACGATGCAAGGCGATGGTATCCGTCAGTGGCTATCTGATCGGCAGCCAGGAGGCGAACAAAGCGCCGCTGCCGCCGAAGGCCGAGCTCACGTGGTGGTATCAGTTTTATTTCGCGACCGACCGTGGTTATGCGGGTTACGAAGCGAACCGCCACGACTTCAACAAGCTGATCTGGCATACGGCGTCACCAAAATGGAATTTCGACGATGCCACCTTCGAGCGTTCCGCCGAGTCGTTCAACAACCCGGATCACGTTGCCGTGGTGATTCACAACTACCGCTGGCGTCTGGGGCTGGTCAAAGGTGAGGCGCAATACGACGAGCTCGAAAAGCGTCTGGCGATGGCGCCGCTCATTTCCGTTCCGACCATTACCATGGAAGGCGATGCCAACGGCGCGGCGCATCCGGATCCGGCGGCATACGCAAAGAGGTTCACGGGCAAGTATGCGCACCGGAATATTAGCGGCGGGATAGGGCATAACCTGCCGCAGGAAGCGCCGAAAGCGTTCGCTGACGCGATCATCGATGTAGCTCGTTTTTAACCGGCGTCCTTACACGCGTCTTCATCCGGCGTATCCGCGAACAGCTTGTGATGCACGTGGCGAAGATGCGCGCGCATTGCATTCTTCGCGGCGCGTGCATCACGATTGAGAATCGCCTCGCCGATCCGCCGGTGGTCCGCGTTCATTGCAGCGGGAATGTGCTTGTCGGCGTAAAAGGTTTCGAGGTGCGTGAACATGGGGCTGTAGCGCTTGTTCCAGAGAACAGTCATTACTTCAGTCAGCACCGCGTTGCCGGTCATCTCGCTGATGAGCAAATGAAAGCGTTTGTCTTCGTCGAGGAACGCCGCGTTGTTGACCGACTGCGCTTCCAGCATGCCGATGTTGCGTGCCAGCGCCTCACGCTGCGCATCGGTGCCGTTCTTTGCCGCGAGCGCGGCAATCTCGCCTTCGATCACCGCGCGCGCCGCCAGCAAGTCGGCGGCGCTGAACTCCGCGTCGGCCGCAGCCTCGGCCGCCGTGGTTTGTGCGCGGGTTTCATCGGGCTGACGGACGAACACGCCCGTGCCCGTGCGGATCTCGACCCAGCCCGCTATCTCCAGTGCAATCAGCGCCTCACGCACCGACGACCGGCCAACGCCCAGTTGTTTTGCCAGCTCGCGCTCGGCTGGTAAGGCCACTCCCTGGCCAAACGTGCCGTCCTTGATCAGGCCGATAAGCAGCGTCGAAATCTTCTGATACAAGCGCTCTGCTTTGAGATTCGGCAGGTCCATCACTTCACTCCATCAATTAATTGCGCGCCCAAAAGCGAGTCGCTATACTGCCTCGGCGGTCGAGTGGCCTGACCACCTGACCAGCGCGCCGTTCGCGAGCATAGCATTTCGAGCGTTCACGTTGCATTCCAGCAAGGTACAGACATGAAGATGACCTTCCGGTGGTTTGGCCAGGACGATCCGGTCACGCTCGCCTACATTCGCCAGATCCCGGGCATGTACGGGATCGTTTCGGCGATCTACGACGTGCCCGTCGGCGATGTCTGGCCGCTGCAGAAAATTGTCGAGTTGCGGGACACCGTTCACGCGGCGGGTCTGGCGCTGGACGTGATCGAAAGCGTGCCGGTGCACGAGGACATCAAGCTCGGCAAGCCTTCGCGCGACGCGTTGATCGCGAACTACGGCGAGACGCTTCGCAACCTCGGCGCGGCCGGCATCAAGGTCGTCTGCTACAACTTCATGCCTGTGTTCGACTGGACCCGCACCACGCTGGAAAAGCGCCTTCCCGACGGTTCGACCACGCTTGCATTCGATGTCGACACGGTCGCGAACATCAATCCTGACGATGGCATCCAGTTGCCCGGCTGGGACACGAGCTACGACGCAGGCCAGTTGCGCGCGCTGCTGGCCGAATACGCCTCATGCGACGAAGCCCGGCTGTGGGAAAACCTCGAGTACTTTTTGCAGCGCATCATTCCCGTGGCGCAAGAGGCGGGGATTCGCATGGCGATTCATCCTGATGATCCGCCGCGGCCCATTTTCGGTTTGCCGCGCATCGTCAAGAATCGCGAGGACCTGGAGCGCGTGCTGGCTATCGTCGATAGTCCTGCGAACGGGCTTACGTTATGTTCAGGCTCGCTCGGCGCCGATACCGCCAACGACGTCGCCGCGATGGTGCGCGAGTTCGCCGCGCGCGGACGCATTCCGTTTGCGCACATGCGCAATGTCAAGGTGAACGACAAGGGCGACTTTCACGAGACGGCGCATCGTTCGGCAGATGGTTCGCTCGACATGGCGGCGATCATGCAGGCTTATAGTGATGCCGGTTACACCGGTTACATCCGCCCGGACCACGGTCGTATGATCTGGGGCGAGACGGGCAAGCCCGGTTACGGTCTTTACGATCGCGCGCTTGGCGCGGTTTACCTGAACGGACTTTGGGAAGGTATCCGTAAGGCAAAGGAAGTGGCGTAGCGAAGACGCGAATGCACACGCAAACGCACGCAGCATCAAAATCAAAAACGCTGTGATAACAGGAGACAACATCGATGATCGGTTCAGGAAAACAGCGGTTCGGCGCGCTTGCGCTGGCAGTGGCGTCATGCTTCGGCTCGGCGGCGCACGCCCAGGTGGCGACCGGCGACACGTCGCAGAAGAAGATTGCGCTGTCCAACAGCTTCGCGGGCAACGCCTGGCGTCAGTCGATGCTCAAGAGCTGGGGCGCGGTATCGACGGCGGCTGTTCAGGACAAGAAAGTCGCCGCCGCACCGGCCTTCACTACTGCTGAAAACCAGGTCACGGAGCAGGCGCAGCAGGTCCAGAACCTGATTCTTCAGGGCTACAACGCGATCGTGATCGACGCCGTGTCGCCCACCGCGCTCAATGGCACGATCAAGAAAGCGTGCGCGGCCGGCGTGGTCGTGGTGTCCTTCGACGGCATTGTCGATGAACCCTGTGCCTACCGCGTCAACTTCGATTTCAAGGGCTGGGGCGAAGCGGGCGTCGACTTTCTCGCCAAGCGTCTGAACGGCAAAGGCAATATTCTCGAAGTGCGCGGCGTGGCGGGTATTTCCGTCGATAACCTCATGCACGAAGGCGTACTTGCCGGTCTGAAGAAGTATCCGGGACTGAAGCTCGTTGGTTCTGTGAACGGCGACTGGACCCAGTCGGTGGCGCAAAAAGCAGTGGCCGGTATCCTGCCGACGTTGCCGCAAGTCGATGGCGTGGCGACCGAGGGCGAGATGTCCTTCGGCATTGCGCAGGCCTTCAAGGCTGCGAACCGTCCGGTCCCCGCAATGATCATCGGCAGCACGTATGCAGAGCTCAACTGGTGGAACGAACAGTCGAAGAATGGCTACCAGTCGCGTTCGCTGTCCAATCCGCCGGGCGCTGTCTCGTTTGCATTCTGGGTCGCGCAGCAAGTGCTCGCCGGCAAGAAGATCCCGAAGGACGTGACCATCAACGTGCCGCTTCTGGAGATCTCGCAGGAGCAGTTGCAGGCGAAGCTCTCGGCGACGCCTCAAGGCGGTATCAGCGACGTGACATACACGTTGCCGCAAACCGTCGCGCTGCTCGACAAGAAGTAAGCTGAACGCGCTCGCCACGGGCGGGCGCGTCACGTCGTAACCAGACACGCGGAGCATGTGAATGGGCGAAATAAAAATGAAAGAGACAAGCGGTCAAGCGCTGATCCGGTTTCAGGGAATCAGCAAGACGTTTGGCCGCGTGCGTGCGCTGACTGACATCGACTTCAGCTTCTTGCAGGGCGAATGTGTGGGTATCGCGGGGCATAACGGCGCAGGAAAATCCACGCTGATGGCCGTGCTTGCGGGCGTGTTCGAGCCAACGCAAGGCGAGATCGAAGTCGATGGCACACCGTCGCCGCGTTACGACGCCAATGCCGCGCGCCACGCGGGCGTGCGTTGCGTGTTCCAGGAGTTGTCGCTCTGCGCGAACCTGAGCATTGCGGAGAACATGTGCATCGTGCATCCGCAATTGCGCGGACGCGGATGGCGGCGGCAGGTGACCGCGCTCATGCGCAAAAAGCTCGAAGAGATCTTTCCCGGCAACCGTTTGAACGGCACCGAACTCGTGTCTGATCTCACCTTGACGCAACGGCAGATGGTCGAGATTGCCCGTGCTTTCACGGTCACCGACACCCCTGTGCGTCTCGTGATCCTCGACGAACCCACGTCTTCTCTCGATGCCCACACCGCCGAACAGTTGCTTGCCTTCGTGCGCAAGGCGGCCGAGAGCGGCATCACCTGCCTGCTGATCACCCATATGCTCGGCGAGATACAGCGGGTGGCCGACCGCGTGATGGTGATGCGCGACGGCGGTATCGTGGGCGTGCTCGGGCGCGACAATCTCAGCCGCGAAGCCATCATCACCGCGATGGGCCAGCACCTCGAAGCCGACAAGACGACGGGCGCCGTGCGTGAGCGTGTCGAACGCGCGGCAGGGCCGCAGTATCACTGGACGCTGGGTGCAGGGCGGCGCACCAAGATCGAGGCATCGCGCGGCGAGGTGATCGGCTTTGCCGGGCTCGCAGGGCAAGGGCAGACCGAAGCGCTGCTTGCCATTTACGAGGCCGCAACAGGCCGCGGAGCCGGGCGCGCGAAGGTCGCGTTCGTTGCCGGCGACCGCGGCCGCGACGGCGTATTTCCCGTATGGTCGATCGCGCAGAATCTCGATTTGCGCTGGCTGAGCGGCGGGTCGCCCGCAGAGAAACGCCGGCCGGGCTTCGGGCTCGTTGACTTCGCAGCGGCTCGAGCAGTCGTGGAAGCATGGCGCGCGAAGATCGGGATCCGGGGTGCATCGATGAACGCTGGCATTCTTTCGCTCTCCGGCGGCAACCAGCAGAAGGTGCTGTTCGCACGGGCGCTGGCGTCGGACGCCGATCTGGTCCTGATGGACGATCCCACGCGCGGTGTCGATGTCGGCACGAAGCGCGATATCTATCAACTCGTACGTGACGAAGCCGCCAAGGGCCGTACCTTCATCTGGTACACGACCGAGAATGAAGAACTGTCGCATTGCGACCGGACCTATGTGTTTCGTTCGGCATCCGTCACGCGCGTGCTTCACGCCGACGAATGCACGGAAGAAGCGCTCTTGGCCGCGAGTTTCGAGGAGCAAGCCGCATGACGTTTGCGATTACCCAGGCGCGATTGCGCGCGATGCTGCCGGCCATATCGCTCGTCGCCGTGCTCGTGCCTATCCTGTTCCTGCAGCCGGCCACGCTGAGTTACTTTGGCTCGAGCCTGTTGCTCAATCTCGCAGTGCCGATCGTCCTTGCGACGCTCGCGCAACTCGCGATCATCACGGTCAACGACCTGGATTTATCGATAGGCCCGTTCGTCAGCCTAGTGGCGTGCATCGGCGCGACGCTGCTGGTCAAGCAGCCCTGGCTCGGCGCGCTGGCGCTGGCAGGCTGCGTGCTGGCCTATGCGGCCGTCGGCGCGTTGATCGAATTGAGGCAGATTCCATCGATTGTCGTTACGCTCGGACTGGCGTTCGTGTGGAGCGGACTTGCGATCGTGTTGCTGCCGTCGCCGGGCGGCACAAGCCCTGAATGGCTTGGCACAGCGATGAATTATCAGACGCCGTGGATTGCGGCGCCCATCGTCTGGTCGGCGTTGATTGCGTTGATTGGACATCTGTTGTTGATGCGTTCGTCGGCGGGTGTGCGCATTCGTGGCGCAGGCGGCAATCCGCGCGCAATGCGGCGCTTTGGCTGGTCGCTCGTGCGCAGCAAGGCGACGCTTTACGGCATTGCAGGGCTGTTCGGCGTGATGTCGGGTTTGTCGTTGCTGGGCCTGACCACATCGGCCGACGCCAATCTCGCCCTGCGATACACCTTGTTGTCGATCGCGGCCGTGATCCTCGGCGGCGGGGAGTTCGTTGGCGGACGTGTCTCGGTGGTCGGCGCCGTGCTGGGCGCGATCACGCTGACACTTGCGGCCTCGTTCCTCGCGTTCCTGAACATCTCGTCGGACTGGCAGGTCGGCATGCAAGGCGCGATCCTGATCGTCGTGCTGTCACTGCGCGTGCTGTTGCAACGCGGAGACCGTCAATGAGCCTGCAAACACCTAGCGAAACGCAGTCGGCTTCAGCGGCAAATGCCGGCCTTCTGGCAAAGCTCAAAAGCATTCAGGCGCCGTGGGCGTGGTCGTTCGTGGGCGCGGTCCTGGTCTGGTTCGCCATCGTCACGATCTTCGGCTTCTCGATTGCAAGCAACGTCGCGCAGACGGCGCTGGTCTACGGCGTGTTCATGGTGCTGGTCGGCCTCGGGCAGATGCTGGTCATTACATCGGGCGTGGGCAACATCGACTTGTCGGTGCCGTCCACGATCGCGCTCGCGGGCGTGATCAGCATGCACGTGATGAACGGATCGAACGGCCAGATCGCGCTCGGTCTGGCGGCCGTGGTCGGCGTGGGTATCGCGGTCGGGCTGGCGAACTATGCGCTGATCCGGCTGCTACGGATTCCGCCGATCATCGCGACGTTGTCGTCGAGCTTCATCATCCAGTCGCTCGCGATCACACAGGGCCGTCAGCTTCCGCCGCCGCCTCCCGCGCTCGGCGCGTTTGCGACGGGACGCTTTCTGCATATTCCGTACATTGCGCTGGCGGCGCTGGTGTTGTCGCTGTTGCTCGGCGTACTGCTGCATCGTTCCATCTATGGACGGCGCTTGTCCGCCATCGGACAAAATTCGCGCGCGGCCTGGCTTGCCGGTGTAGATGTGCACTGGACCCGATGCATTGCGTATGTGCTGTCATCGGTGATCGCGGCGTTCACGGCGTTGCTGCTCGCGGCGGTGTCCGGCGGCGCGTCGCTCGACATGGGCGTGGAGTACATGCTGATATCGATTGCGGTGGTCGTGATCGGCGGCACGCTCGTGACAGGTGGGAAGCCGACCATTACCGGCGTGTGGGGCGCGTCGATGTTCCTGTTCCTCACAAATGCCGTACTCAACGCGGTCGGCGCCGATGCCGGTGTCCGGTCGATCGTGTACGGAGTGCTGATCATCGTCGTCACGGTAGCGGCTGGCGGCAAGGCATTGCGCTAAGAGAAAATTTAAACAAGGACAAGCAGATGAAATCCGATGAGCTTGAAGTACACGACCCGCGCTTTCGCACGCTGGTCCAGCTCAACGCACCGCTGCAAAAGCTGACCAGCGAGTGCTTATGGGCCGAAGGTCCCGTGTATTTTCCGGCAAGCGATTTACTGATCTGGAGCGACATCCCGAACAACCGCATGATGCGATGGGCGCCGGGCATGGGCGTGGGCGTCTATCGATCCAACTCGAATTACAGCAACGGCAATACGCGCGACCGGGAAGGGCGGCTCGTCACGTGCGAACACGGCGGCCGTCGGGTCAGCCGCACGGAACATGACGGCAGCGTGGTCGTGCTTGCATCGCATTTCGAAGGCAAGCGCCTCAATTCGCCGAACGACGTTGTCGTGGATTCGCGCGGCGCGATCTGGTTCACCGATCCCGACTACGGGATCATGAGCGACTACGAAGGCTTCCGCGCGCCGAGCGATATCGGCCGATGCAACGTGTATTGCATCTCCCCGGACGACGGCCATGTTCGACTGGTCACCGATGACTTCGTCAAGCCCAACGGGCTGGCGTTTTCGCCGGATGAATCGCGTCTGTACATTGCCGACTCGGGCGCGTCGCACGATGAGAACGGCCCGCGCCATATCCGTGTCTTCGATGTCGCGAGCGACAGCGCATTGCGCAACGGACGCGTCTTCATATCGATGGAAACCGGTGTGCCCGATGGACTGAGAACGGACGAACATGGCAACGTCTGGACCAGCGCGGACGACGGCGTGCATTGTTATGCGCCGGATGGCGTGTTGCTTGGCAAGATCCTGATTCCCGAGGTGGTGGCCAATCTCACGTTCGGTGGTTTGCACAAAAACCGCTTGTTCATTACGGCGACTTCCTCCGTGTATGCGCTGCATGTCGGCGTTCGGGGCGCTGCACGCTGAACAATGGCTATCAGGCAGCGCCGGCCTTTCAAACCGGCGCTGCCAATTCACTACTTCCCGTCCACGACCGCGACCACTTCTTCGCGCGTGTATTCCTTGTTTGCGAGCGACCCGGGCGGCGTTTTCGCCAGCACGGCTTCGAGCTCTCCGGGCTTCACTTCGAGCACCGGCATGCGGATGTCATGCGGCATCTTCTTGCCGGCCAGCAACTGCTGCGTCACCCAGAACGCAAACGTCGATGCACCCGGCGGAATGGTCACCGACATGGTCTCGTAACCGCTCTTCTTCTGATCGGCCCACCATGCAAGTTCCTCCTGACGGTTGCCGAGGATGATGATCGGCGTTGGCCTGCCCGCGGCCTTCAGCGCCTGCGCCGTGCCGAAACCATCGCCACCTTGGGTGAGCACGCCATCGATTTGCGGCAGCGTTGGCAGGATGCCCGCCACCTGTTTCTGCGCGACGGTTTGCGTCCAGTCGCCATGCACCGAGCCGACCACTTTCAGGTTCGGATATTTCTTCAGCTCGTCCACCATGCCGCGATGAATCTCGTCATCGACCGAGACGCCGGCGAGCCCGCGAATTTCGAGCAGGTTGCCCTTGCCGTTGAGGCGCTTGGCCAGATAGTCCACCTGCATCTTGCCCATGCCCTGGAAGTCCACGGCGATCCGGTAAGCACACGGCTCGGTTGCGATGCCATCGAATGACACGACCGTCACGCCCGCCGCGCACGCCTGCTTGATCACACCGTTGAGCGCGGTGGGTGAAACCGCGTCGACCGCGATGGCCTTGAAGCCCTGTAGGATCAGGTTCTGGATCTGCTGGACTTGTTCGGTCGCCTGACTTTCGGCGGTGGTGAAGGTGGGGGCGGCCGCGACGACCTTCTGCTTGACCGCTGCATCCGCGACGTTGGACCAGCTCTTCAGCATCATCTGCCGCCAGCTGTTGCCCGCATAGTTGTTCGATAACGCGATTTTTTGCGCGGATGTATCGCCGGTTGCCACTTGCGCCGACGCCGGTGATGCCGACGAAATTGCGATCCCCGCAAATACCGCCCCGCTGAGAACCCTCCAAGCCAGTCTGCCTGATTGCACGTGCTGTCTCCTATCGTATGTGATGTGATTCAAGCGCCGTCCATGGTTCGAGCCGCGCTCGCCACGGTATCATTTTGCCGCAATTGAGCGCACAGCAGTGGCTGCGTCAAGCGTATCCAATGAAAACAGCACCAATGAATTTTTGGTGCTGGCAATATTCCGCCTTGGTCAATATCCGGAGAACCGCATGTCCGACGAGGTAAGCGTACGACGCATTGGCGCCAATGAAGTCATGTCCTACGTTGAAGCATTGACCGACGTGCTGATCGATTGCGTGGAAGGTGGCGCCTCGGTGAGTTTCATGCTGCCGCTGTCGCGCGAGAAAGCGCTCGCGTTTTGGCGCGGCGTCGGCGAAGGTGTGGTGCGCGGCGAGCGTGCGCTGCTTGTCGCAGAAGACCGCGAGGAGCGCGTTCTCGGCACCGTGCAATTGATTCTGGCTCAGCCTGAGAACCAGCCGCATCGTGCCGATGTTGCGAAGATGCTGGTGCATCGCAGGGGACGCCGAAAAGGCATTGCGCACCAGTTGATGACAGCCGCCGAGCAAACCGCGCGTGATGAAGGCAAGTCGGTGCTCGTACTAGACACGGTCACCGGCGGCGATGCCGAGCGGCTTTACGAGCGCGCTGGCTGGCAACGCGTTGGCGTGGTGCCCAAGTATGCGCTGATGCCGGATGGCGCGTTTTGTGGCACGACTTTCTATTACAAGCACGTTTGAGCGAAGGGGCATCACCACTGCCCACCCATGCCCGCTATCTCCGCGAGCCACGCCCGGAACGTCCTGACCTTCTCGGCGTTCCTGTCGCTCGTCCTGAACGATACAAAATGCGTCTCGCGCATGAACGGCTTGAAATGCCCGGCGCCGAATTCGACCAGTTCGCCCCGCGCGAATTCACGCTCTGCGAGGCGCGTGGTCTCAAGCGCGATGCCCATGCCATCGACCGCAGCCGAGATCGCCAATGCGCCGCGGTCAAATGAGGGCCGCGGCTTGTTGGGAAACTCGATCCCATTGAGCACGAACCAGTCGCGCCACGTGACGCGGCTCAGTTGCGAATCGATCAGCGTGAAGCCCTTGACCTGCTCTTCGAGCGAAACGTCGTCGCGCAACATGGCCGGCGAACACATCGGAACGATTCGTTCGGCACCGAGTGCATCGACCTGCAGACCCGGGCGCTCGATAGCCGCGCCGTAGGAGATCGCGACATCGACTTCATGCAAACGCGTGAGGTCCACCGGCTCCGCGCCCGATGACAGCCTGATCGTAATGTCCGTATGCGCCTGCATGAACTTGGGCAGGCGCGGACCCAGCCACTTTACAGCAAGACTCGGCGCGCAATGCACGGCGAGCACTTGCGCCTGCGGTGCGAGCGTGACTTCGCTGCAGGCGTTTTCGATGACATCGAACACCCGGCCGAGACTGTCGAAGAGACGTCTTCCTTCCGCCGTTGTCTCGACCCGGCGATTACGCCGATGAAACAGCGGCACGCCGAAATAAGCCTCGAGTTCCTTCACCTGATGACTGATGGCCGACTGCGTCAAATGCAATTCTTCAGCCGCAAGCGTGAAACTTTCAAGCCGCGCCGCCGCTTCAAAAGCGCGCAATAGCACGAAGTTCGGGATGCGCCGCATGTGCTGCAGTCTCCTGTTTTCTAATGGTTTTCATCGATACATGAATGGAGTTCATCTTTGTATGAACAGTCATCGTTTGTCAACAGGCGCTGCAAAGCCGACAGTACAACCCTGCAAAGCAACTCAACGATTCAACAGGAGATAAGCAAATGGCGGCAGTCATGGAAGCGGGTTCGGAAGTCGCGGAAAAGATCGTGAAGGACGGCAAGGTATCGATCTATCAGCCGGAGCAAGAGGGTCTGATCTTCCCGGACTTGCCCGTGTTTTCGGACCCGGCGGCGCATCGGCAGCATCTGAAGGAGCGTCTTGTCGGCGCGTGCAGGGCGTTCGCGCTGCAAGGCTTCGATTACGGATTCGCCGGGCATCTGACGGTGCGCGATCCGGAAAATCCAGGCTTGTACTGGACCAATCCGATGGCCATCCATTTCTCGCAAGTGAAGATGTCGAACCTGATTTGCGCGGATCACGAAGGCCGCGTGGTTGAGGGCAATCACGCGATCAACCGTGCTGGTTTCGTGCTGCACGCGGCGGTGCATGAGATGCATCAGGACATCGTGGCCATGTGCCATGCGCACACGGTTTATGGCACGGCCTACGCTGCGCTCGGCAAAAAGCTAGAACCGATCACGCAGGACGCGGCTGCGTTCTTCGAAGACCACGTCGTGATCGGCGATGAAGCCGGACAAGTCGCGGTCGAAAAGAAGGCCGGTCACAAGGTGGCGAATGCGTTCAAGGGCGTGAAGGCGGCGATCCATCAGAACCATGGCTTGCTGACGGCGAGCCGGCACAGCATCGAGTCGGCGGCGTTCTGGTTCATCGCGCTGGAACGTTGCTGCCAGCAACAGCTTCTTATCGATGCAACCGGCATCACGCCGAAGCTCGTCACGCCGGACCGGGCGCGCTATAGCCGCGAACACGTGGGCAGCGAGTACATTGGCTGGCTGCACTTTCAGACCATCTGGAACGACCTTGTGGCTACGCAGCCGGACATGTTCGACTGAACCGCTTCAACGCATCAGCACAAAAAAGCGCAGGACGACACGGTCACTCAGAACGGCCGGCGTCCCGCCCCAATCCGTCCCCAGGAGACACGCATGAATCCCGCCAGTCCGGCTGCACTCAGCAAACGCGACGAAGCCGCCACGTTTGCGAAGATCACGTGGCGACTACTGCCATTCCTGTTTCTTTGTTATCTCTGCGCGTATCTCGATCGGATCAACGTGGCGTTTGCGAAACTGCAGATGCTCAAGGACTTGAATTTCAGCGATGCCGTCTACGGCGCCGGCGCGGGCGTGTTCTTCGTGGGTTATCTTCTGTTCGAGGTGCCGAGCAACCTGCTGCTGCTGCGCGTCGGCGCACGGCGATGGATAGCGCGGATCATGATCACGTGGGGCATCATTTCGGCGGGCATGATGTTCGTGACCACGCCCATGAGCTTCTACATCATGCGCTTTTTGCTAGGCGTTGCCGAAGCGGGGTTTATCCCGGCCATCCTGTTCTACCTGACCTACTGGTTTCCGGCATCGCGGCGCAGCAAGGTGACCGCGCTTTTCATGACCGGCATTCCAATGTCCGGCGTCGTCGGTGGTCCGCTCTCAGGCTGGATCATGAGTCACATGGGCGGCATCCATGGCCTGGCAGGATGGCAATGGCTGTTCGTGCTCGAAGGCATCCCCACGGCCATGCTTGGTCTTATCGCGCTCTTTTATCTCAACGATAAAGTCAGCGACGCCCGCTGGCTCAGCGCGCCGCAACGCGCTTTCCTGCAGCGCGCGCTCGACGAAGAACGTTCGCCGGATCTGCTGCATTCGGTCAAGGACGGCCTGATGCATCCGAAGATCCTGCTGTTGAGCCTGATCTATTTCTTCTTCACGATGGGCCTCTACGGCGTTAGCTTCTGGCTGCCCACTTTGATCAAGGCGAGCGGCGTGCAGGACACGCTCGACATCGGTTTGCTGAGCGCGATTCCTTATGCAGCGGCGGCGGTCGCGATGGTGCTCGTCAGCCATTCATCCGATCTGCGCGGCGAGCGGCGCTGGCATCTTGCGTTGCCTGGGATCATCGGTGCGGCGGGTTTGTATTTCAGCGTGTCCTACGCGCATTCAACGCCAATCGCGATGGTCGCGCTGACCATCGGCACCATGGGTGTCATGACCACGATCTCGCAATTCTGGGTCTTGCCGCCGGCCATCCTCGGCGGTGCAGCGGCGGCTGCGGGACTCGCCGTCGCAAATTCGGTGGGCAGCATTTCAGGCGTCGTCAGTCCCTACGTGATCGGGCTGATCCAGACGGCGACGGGATCGACCGGCAACGGGGTGCTCGGGCTCGCGGTGAGTCTGGTGATCGGCAGCGCACTGGTGTTCACGGTGCCGGCGAAACTCGTGAATATTCGCCGACGGGAAGCGCCGTCAAGCACTCGCCCGGTGCTCGATGCCAGTCCTCAAACGCGTACATGAGCCGAGGCGTTGCTGGTGTCGTCGGCCAGCACTTCGCCCAGGCGTTTAACGAGGTTTTCCCGGGCGCGGTGCGTGTGCAGGTTGGTCAGTTCAACGGCAGCGGCCGCGTCGCCGGCGGTGATGGCATCGAAGATCGCCGCGTGTTCGTCCCAGATGGACTTGCGTTGCGCCGACGACTGCAGCACCGCGCCCATCACGCGGCGCAAATGCACCCAGTGCAGGTGCGCGGTTTGCTCGATCAGCGGATTGCCCGATGCACGATAGATGGCGGAATGGAAGGCCCAGTCAGCATCGATCATCGCTTTGACATCGTCACCTTTCGATGCACGCCGGCCCTTCGATATCAGCGTCTTGTCGAGCGTTGCGCCTCTGGCCGCGGCAAGGCTCGCTGCCAGCGAATCGAGCGCGCCGCGAATTTCGTAGAGATGCCCGATCCAAGTGGCATCGAGCGGCGCGACGAGTAAACCGCGACCGGGCGCGTCCTGCACGAGGCCATCCTTTTTCAGCAGACGCAGCGCCTGCAGTACGGGTGAACGCGATACCGCGAGCTGCTCCGCAATCTCTTCCTGCGTGATGCGTGCGCCGGGCGCGAGGGAACCTTCGCTGATGGCGTCGAGCAGCACTTTGTAGACCTCATCGACATAGTCGGTGCGAGCCTGAAGTTTCAGAAGTTTGGCGGCCATGATTGCTCTCGAAGTTTTCTGGATACAGAGTTCAAGAGCGTACAGCCAGTGTGCGGCGGCTGCAAACGAAAAGGGAAACCGGGCGGCAATCTCGCACCCAAGTGTTTACCTGTAGAGACACGGCAGCATTGCGAAACTAATCTTTGTATACAGAGTTCGGAGTTCAGAAGCCAATTTAAAAGAACGATAAATCGCAGTTCCCCTTATCGATACACTCAGCAGAGGCACACATGAACATCAAGTCGGAAAAGGCAGAAGGGCAGAAAAGCAGCGGCGGCGGCGTGGTACAGAAGAAGCTGGTGCCCTTCGGTGGCTACTACTCGAACAAGGTACCGGGCCACGATCCCGAGCTCACCGAAACCGGCCCCGGAACGCCGATGGGGGAATACATGCGCGCGTTCTGGCATCCGGTATGCATGGCAGTCGAGCTCACCGATACCCCGCGCTTCCTGAAGATCCTCGGCGAGGAACTGGTTGCGTTTCGCGATGGAAGCGGCGCTGTCGGCGTGTTGCATGCGCATTGCGTGCATCGCGGTGCATCGCTTGAATATGGCGCGATCCAGGAGCACGGCATCAAGTGCTGTTATCACGGCATGGTCTTCGACGTGGACGGCACCTGCCTTCACGTGCCGTTCCCGAATGGCGAAGAAAAGGAGGCGGAGAAATACGCTTGTTCGATCCAGCAAGGCGCGTACAAGGCCGTCGAACGTCACGGCCTCGTGTTCGCCTACATGGGACCGCCCGACAAGGAACCGCCGTTCCCTGAATGGGAAGGCGATTTCACCGTTGCGCCGACCGATGAACTCGTGCCCTACAGCAACTTCCAGCATTGCAACTGGTTGCAGGTTCAGGACAACGCCGCCGACAACTATCACCCGACCGCGCTGCACGCCGGCAAGAACGTGGTCAACGGCAAGTACCAAGGCACGACCTTCGACGAAGTCGGCGCCAAGTCCATGGAAGTGGCGCCCGACATGCATTTCGTGCCGGTCCAGCAGGGCCGCAGCCTCGCATGCGCAGGCGCTCGCCGTGTGGACCGCGATCGCATGTTCGTGCGCGTCCAGCATCAGGTCTTGCCGAACTTGAGCCTGCATGCGTACACATCGGAAGACGGCGCGAAGAAGAAGCTTTTCAGCCGCTTTCACATCATTCGCTGGACCGTTCCCGTCGATGATGAAAACTCGAAGATGATCGGCTGGCGCGTAATGGGTCCGGGAATCGATACACGCGGTATCGGCGATAAATCGCTCGTCGGCTACGAGTCGATCGACTTCCTCGAGGGCCAGGTCGCGATGCGCCGGCCTGAGCGCTTCGGCAAATACAAGCTCGAAGAACTGCCGCCGATTCCGACGAATCATCGCGAACGTGAGAACTACAAGGACGCGCAGTACGCGCCCGGCGATTACGAAGCCATCATCAGCCAACGCCCGATCGCCGTGCATTCGCTCGAGAATCCGACGAAATTCGATGCCGGTCTTTTCCTCTTTCGCAAGATGCTGCGCGATGCGGTTCGCGGGACGAACCCGGCGGCGTCGGCGGAAAATTTCGCGGAATGGTTCAGGGCAAACGCAGGCTCGCCCAACAGCTATTGCTCGGGCAACGTGTTCGATCTGCCAGAAGCGGAAAGCGTCGAACAGGAAGTTGCCAATCGTCGGGCGCTGACGAAAAAACTGGTCGCGATCCTGACGGAAAGCGACGAGTTCAAGGGCGAGGAGCGCGCGCAGTTCGTGCGCGAGAAATTCGAATCGCTTGAGGCATCGATGAAGGCGTGAAGGTTGACGGCGGCGCGTGCCGGTCATGCCGGACGCGCCGCCGCTTGAAAGAACCAACAGGGAAGTCCATGGCAAGTCCAGACAATACAGGGGACGGACGCACGCTTGATTTGATGGTGCGACAGATCCGCTTCGAAGGAAAAGGCATCAACTCGTACGAGCTTGTCGATCCGGAGGGCGAGATGTTGCCGCCGTTTACGGCCGGCGCGCATATCGATATCCATCTGAAGGGCGGTACCATCCGGCAATATTCGCTCAGCAATGCGCCGAGTGAGCGGCATCGCTACGTGATCGCCGTGTTACGCGATGAAGCGGGGCGCGGTGGATCGAAAACCGTACACGATACGTTACGCGTACAGGATCGCGTGAAGGTCAGCGCGCCGCGTAACAACTTCGAACTCGCCGCCGATGCAAAGAAGGTCGTGTTGCTGGCGGGTGGTATCGGCGTGACACCGTTGAAGGCGATGGCGCACCGGCTGGAGGAAGCGGGCATCGAGTACGAGATGCACTATTGCGCGAGGGACGCGCGCTGCACGGCATTCACCGACGAACTGGCAGGCATCGAGTCGGCCGGGCGCCTGCATTTTCATTTCGACAACGGCGATCCATCGGCGGGGCTGAACATTGGCGAACTGCTGCGCGAACCCGCCGACGACACCCACGTTTACTACTGCGGCCCGGCGGGTTTCATGAAGGCGTGCGCGGCCGCGGCGCAACACTGGCCATCAGGCACCGTCCACTTCGAGCATTTCAAGGCGCCGGAACGCGACTTGAGTCAGGAGGTCGCGGGCGCGGTGGGCGAGTTCATCGTGAAGATTGCGAGCACCGGGCAGATGATCCCGGTGACCGCGGACCAAAGCATTGCGGACGCGCTGGATGAAGCCGGCGTGCCGATAGAAACATCCTGCCGTGCGGGCCTGTGCGGCACGTGCAAGGTGCGGTATCTGTCGGGTGAGGTCGCGCACAACGACTGCATTCTCGGCGACGACGAAAAGCGCGAATACCTGACCGCGTGTGTATCGAGGGCGACGAGCGGGGAGCTCGTGCTCGACCTGTAACGCTTTCGCCACGGCGGAGACATCATGTTCGTGCGCTGGATCCGCTGGGCGATTAAACGGATATCTGACGGACCAGCCGAGTTGATCGGAGATTCCGGCTGGTCGCTGACCAGACAAGACGAAGACGAGACGGAGACAAGACTGGTCAGGCGTAAATGATCTCGATGCCATTGCCGGTGATCCATTCGGCATGCTGCTTGTCGAGTCCGGTATCCGTGATGAGGTAATCGATCTTGTCCATTGCCCCGAACGTCGCAAATTCGCGCTTGCCGAATTTCTTCGAGTCCGCGAGCAGATAGACCGAACGCGCCGCACCAATCATGGCGTGCTTCACATGCAGATCGATGAAGTCCGGATACGAAATCCCCGCTTCCATCGACACCCCGCCGGCTGCGAGAAAAAGTTTATCGACGAACATTCCTTCGAAGAACGCCGATGCTTTTTCGCCCGATACCGCGATGGTCTCCGCCTTGAAAATCCCGCCCGTCAGCATCACGCGGTTTGTCGGCTCGCTTCCGAGGACTATGGCGATGTTCAGCGCGTTGGTGACGATGCGCAGATTCTGCCGCTCCGATAACGCCCGTGCCAGTTCAGTCGTGGTTGCGCCGCAATCGAGGATGACCGAGTCCCCGTTCGTTATGAAGCCTGCCGCCTTGCGTCCGATGCGCGCCTTCTCTTCGCTGGTGGGAAGAATGCCTGCGTCGTAAGCCTCCAGTTGCGCCTTGGGCTGACGCATTGCGAGCCGCACATTCCCGTGGACGCGTTCCACCCGTCCGCCTTTCTGCAGTTCATCGACGTCCTTGCGAATGGTCGGCATGGACACACCGAATTCGGTGGAAAGCTCGGAAAGTTTCACGAGCTTCATGGCCTGCACCATTTCAAAGATCTTTTCTGTTCTGGTCCTCTGATCCATTCCGCTTTCCCTGCAAAGCCTTGGCTAGACGCGTGCCGCGTCGACTCCATATTGTGCCTCATCCCTTTAAAGGAAATGCCGGAGTTGGTGTTTTCCCGCGTCTAAGTCTTTTTGTTTGACTTTCGATAGAAAGTAAAAGAAACTAAAAGCCAAGTGAAAAAGAAGGTCAAGGAGTAGGAAATGGAAAACCCGTACAAGCAGACCGGGCAGACGCTGCACAGGAGAGCGCAGGAAATTCGCAAGAAGATTTGCGTCATGAACTCCGCCGCAAAGAGTGGCCACACGGGTGGCGACATGTCCGAGGCGGACATCCTTGCGGCGCTCTATTTCCACGTGATGCGTTACGAAGTAAAAGCAGATCAATCGGTTGAATGGCTCGATCAGTTCATCCTCAGCAAAGGTCATGGCGTTGGCGGATTGTATGCGTGTTTCGCGGAACTTGGCTGGCTCGAAGACCGCGAGTTGCTCACCTACCTCAAAGACGATTCTCGTCTTCCAGGCCACCCTGTGCGTCAGAAGCTGCCGAACTGGGTCACGGTCAACACGGGTGGGCTTGGTCACGGACTGCCTATCGCCGCCGGGCTTGCGATGGCGAAGCAGCGTCATGCCGCTGGGAGCGGGAACACGACCGGGCGTGTTTTCGTGCTGACTGGCGACGGAGAACTCGAGGAAGGTTCCAATTGGGAAGCGGCCATGTCGGCCGCGCATTTCGAGTTGTCGAACCTTGTGGTGATCGTTGACCGGAACCGCCTTCAGCTTGCCGACTTTACGCACAACATCATGGATCTCGAACCGCTGGACGATAAGTTCAAGGCTTTCGGTTTTGAAGTGCACGATGTCAACGGCAACGAAGCCGATCAAATTTGGAAACTAATAGAAAGTCTTGATACGAAAAATGGAAAGCCAAAGGCAATCATCGCGAACACGATCAAAGGACGCGGCGTGTCGTTCATGGAAAACGTTCCGGCCTGGCATCACAAGTTTCCGGATGAAGATCAATTGAAGCAGGCGTTGCGGGAGCTCGAAGATGCGTGAGTACGGTGATCTGCGCGACGGCGCGGTAGGTGCGATCGGTCGCCTGACGGACGCGGGGCAGGACATCATCGTAATGGTGGCCGACTCGACTTCGACTTCGAAGATCGGGGCGTTCATGAAGTCATATCCGGATCGCGTGGTGAATGTGGGGATCGCGGAGCAGAACATGGTCGGCATGGCGGCGGGACTGGCGCTGGGCGGTCATACGGTTTTCACGGCTAACGCCGCGCCGTTTCTCGTGGGGCGCGCGAACGAGCAGGTCAAAAACGATATCTGCTATAGCGCGACCAACGTCAAGATGCTCGGCTTGAACGCAGGCGTGGCTTATGGGCCGCTGGCGTCGACGCACCACGCAATAGACGATATCTCTGTCATGAGCGGCTTTGGCAACGTGCAGATTTTCGCGCCCTGCGATGCCGTGGAGACGGGGCAGGTAATCGAATACGCAGCGTCCATTGACGGGCCGGTCTATATCCGGCTCGACAATGCGCAGTTCCCGATCGTTCATGACGCGCATTACCAGTTCAAGGCTGGCCGGCCGGACGTTTTGATTGATGGGAAGGACGTCGTGGTCATTGCATTGGGTTCGGTCGTCGGCGAAGCGCTCGATGCGTGCGAGGCGCTCAAAAGCGAGGATGGGATCGAGCCGACACTCGTCAATTTGTCATCGCTCAGGCCGCTTGATCACGACTCGCTCGCGGCGATCATTGAACGGCACGACGCGGTGGTGACCGTGGAAGAGCATTCGCTGCACGGCGGTATTGGCGCGACGGTGGCGGTGTTGCTGGCTCGCCGGCGTCTGTCGAAGTCGCTCACCATGCTTGGGATCAGCGAGGGCGAATTTGCGCACTACGGCACGCGCAAAGGCATTCGAAAACATTATCGGATCGATGCAGCGGGCATTGCGCAGACCGTGCGATCCATTTACGCACGCTAGCGCCAAAGACAAGACGGAGACAAAGCATGAGCATTCAATACGATATGTCGCTGCGCCATGGCGTGGATTTCGATTTCCGGCTCGACGGCAAGGTCGCGGTGGTGACGGGCGGCCTCGGCGGCATTGCAATGGCGACCAACGCCGCGCTGATCGGCAAGGGCGCACGCGTGGCAATCCTATATCCGAAATTCGAGGAAGCGCGCGTGCCTGCGGCTATTGAAGAACTGGGTCAGTCGAACGCGGTGGCTTTCGCTTGCGACGTCACGCAGGAAGCTGAAGTCGAGGCCGCGATCGCTGCTGCGCACGAACATTTCGGTGACCTTCATCTGCTCGTGAACGCGGCCGGGTGCATCACGCTTACGCGTGCAGAAGAAATAGGCTTCGAAGAATGGCAGCGCCAGATCGCGGTCAACCTGACGGGACCATTTCTTTGTGCCAAGCACTTCGCGAGGAAAGTGCTGGCAAGTGGTCACGGCGGCAAGATCGTGAACATCGCTTCGCAAGCGGCGACGGTGGCAATCGACCAGCATTGCGCTTATACATCGGCGAAGGCAGGTTTGATCGGCATGACCAAAGTGCTGGCGAAAGAATGGGCCGGCCGTGGGATCACGGTCAATACCGTATCGCCGACTGTCGTCCTTACGCCAATGGGCGCCGCGGCTTGGGAAGGCGAAAAAGGCGAGGCGATGAAAAAGACCATACCCGTCGGCCGCTTTGCATACACCGATGAAATCGCCGCAGCCATCCTGTTTTTGCTTTCAAATGGGTCGGACATGATCACGGGCGCGGACATCATGATCGATGGCGGCTACACGATTTGTTGACGTGCAAGCGTTGATCGTGCGTGGCGGAATCAAAAGAGAATCAAGAAGGAAGCAAGCGGCTAAAGACCGCATCCCTAGTTGAAGTCAAATCAGGAGACAACAAAATGTGGAAGAAACTTGCACTGTCCGCAGCCGTCGCTGCATCGTTTGGTCTGGCCGTCTTGCCACTGGGCGCGCACGCCGCGAGCAAGGGCACTATCGCGATCCTGGTCAACGCACTCGACAATCCGTATTACGCGGCCGAAGCGAAGGGCGCTGAGAATGAAGCCAAGAAACTCGGCTACGACACCATCGTGCTTTCGCATGGCGAAGACGTGAACAAGCAGAATGAACTGGTCAACCTGGTCATCGGCAAGGGCGTAAAAGGTATTGTCCTCGACAACGCCGACTCGAACAGCAGCGTCGCAACGGTGCGCGGGGCAAAAGAGAAAAAGGTTCCAGTGGTGCTGATCAACCGTGAGATTCCGAAAGATGATCTCGCGATTGCACAGTTAAGCCATAACAACTTGCAGGCCGGTACCGAAGTTGCGCAACGCTTTGTCGAGACCATCGGCGAGAAAGGCGAATACGTCGAGCTGACCTGTAATCTTGCGGACAAAAATTGCGTCACGCGGTCGCAAGCGTTCCATCAAGTGCTCGATCAATACCCCGACCTGAAAATGGTCGCGCGTCAGGACGCGAAGGGCGCATTGCTGCCGGGCAAGCAGGCGATGGACTCCATCTTGCAGGAACATCCGAACGTAAAAGGTGTGATCGCAGGCAACGGGCCGGTGGCTCTGGGCGCGATTGCGTCGCTGGAGTCGGCGGGGCATAAGGACGTAGTCGTAATGGGCATCGACGGCAGCAACGACGAGCGCGATTCCATCCTTGCCGGCAAGCTCAAGGCGACTGTCATGCTTCAGGCGCAGGGCATCGCCATTCACGGCGTCGATCTGCTCGACAAGTACATCGCGTCGGGCAAGACCGGCGAACAGGAACGCCAGTTGTTCCGCGGCATCCTGATCACCAAGGACAACGCGTCGAAGGTCAAGGACTTCTACTACACCAAGTAAAGCGGTTGGTTGCGAACGTGCGAGTGGCGCCGTGACGGCGCGCCCGCACGCAGCTGGTTTGAAGTGAGGACGCCATGTTTTATCGAATCAACTCCGCGCGCGCGATGCAGCTCACGACCGTTGTCACGCTGGCGCTTGCGGGCTGTCATGTGGTGACGGATACGGAACTGGCTGCGATCCGCAGCCAGGGCCAGCACCACGGACCCGACGCGGCGCAAGTGCTCAATACCCAACTGCTCCCGTACGCCGACAAGAATGCAAAGCCGGCGGCGCAGGTCGTGGGTGCGTTGACACAAAACTTCGATACCGCATGCAAGGAATATGGCTTCCGCCAGAGCACGGCATTCCCGTGCAATTTCTGGATTCGTGTGCAAGGCAAGGTGACGCGCATCGATACCTCGTCGCGGGTCGGCAAGGCGTATGTGGAACTGACGCAAGCGGCGGGCGGCGAGCCGGTAGATATCGTGTTGCAGATGGGACCGGTAATCGTGGGTACGGGTGTACGCGACGGGTTCCCGGGCATCAAATATAGCGACTTCGACGACCAGACGCGCTTCGCCGCGTTTGGTCAGGAAATCAACAAGCTGGTCGTTACCCGCGTGCAAAGTTCGCTGAAACTCAAGGTCGGCGATCAAGTAGACGTCGCTGCCGTTTACAGCAGCTGGAGCGAACCGGCGGGTGAGATCCGCGCCATTCCGGTGGCATGGAAATGAGCGTCAATACTCGCAATGTGATCGAGACGAAAGGTCTCTCGAAGACTTATCCGGGCACCGCTGCGCTCGTCGATGTGAATTACACGGTGCAGCGCGGCAAGGTCAACGTGCTGATTGGCGAGAACGGTGCAGGTAAATCAACGCTGATGAAATTGCTCGCGGGCGCCGAGACGGCAAGCGCGGGTGAAATCTGGATCGATGAAAAACTCGCGCATATCACCGACGTGCGCAGCGCCGAGCATCACGGCGTTGGCATCATTTTCCAGGAACTGAACCTCTTTCCCGAGATGACCGTTGCCGAGAATATCTATGCGGGCAACGAGATCACGAGCGGCGGCGTAATCCGCAGCAAGTCCGAGAACCATCACGCAAAGATCCTGCTCGAACGCCTGCAGATTCCAATCGATCCACGCACGCGGCTCGGCGACCTCTATGTGGGTCAGCAACAACTGGTCGAGATTGCAAAGTCGCTTTCGAAGCACATCAAGGTGCTGATCATGGATGAGCCAACGTCGGCGTTGTCCAAGACCGAAGTGGAGATCCTCTTCAAGATCATCCGCCAGTTGAAAGAGCAGGGCGTGACGGTGATCTACATCTCGCATCGGCTGGAGGAGATCATGGCGATCGGCGACTGCATCACGGTGCTGCGCAACGGCCGGCTTGTCGCCGAAGATGAGATTGCGAATGTGGACATCCCCTGGATCATCGAAGCGATGGTCGGTTCGTCGAAGAAACGCTTCGCCTTCGCGCAGCACGCACTCGGCGAGGAAGTGCTGAAGGTGACTGACCTTGCGCTCAAGCGCTCCAACGGCATCTATGCGCTCGATCACGTGTCATTCAGCGTGCGCGCGGGCGAAGTGGTCGGCATCTACGGTTTGATGGGCGCGGGACGTACGGAATTGCTTGAAGCGCTGCTCGGCGCGCAACCGCTAGCGATAGGCGCGATCGAACTGGCGGGACAACGCATCGAGCGTCGCAATATTCCGCAGCGCATTGAAGCGGGCATCGCGCTCGTGCCGGAGGATCGCCAGAAGCAGGGCATGGTGCAGCTCATGACCATCCTGGAGAACATGACGCTATCGAGCCTGGGCAAATTCACGCGCCGGTTTGCCTTCGGCGCGCTCGGCCGGACCAAACAGGTCGACGCGGCGAACGACGTCATCAAACGGCTTGCCATCAAGACCAGTTCAGTCGATGCACCCATTACGTCCTTGTCCGGCGGCAACATGCAGAAGGTGGTGATCGGCAAGGCCTTGCTGACATCGCCGAAAGTCCTGCTGATGGACGAGCCCACGCGCGGCATCGATGTCGGCGCGAAAGAGGACGTCTACAAGACCATCAGCCTGCTCGCGCAGTCGGGCATAGCAGTGGTCTACGCAACGTCGGAACTCGACGAAGCGATGGCCGTTTCAAACCGTGTTTTCGTGATGGCGAGTGGCAAGCTCACGGCGGTCATGGAACGGGCCGAATTCGATAGCGAACGGATCGTGCGCGCGTCGACGCCCGCGACGGCCGTCGTCTGATGTGACTGAGGTTGAACCCATGAATACACCTAACAGCGCCAATTCCCCCGTGCAATCATTGCCCGCCAAACCGAATCGCGAAGCGGCCTATTGGGCGTCGCGCATCACCGTCGGAATATTGAAGTTGCGCATTTTTATTGCGCTGTTTGCAATCGTGATCGTGTTTTCGCTTGCCACCGACAACTTCCTGTCGACCGGCAACATGCTGATCATGGCAAAGCACGTGACGGTCGTCGCGATCTTGTCGATAGGCATGACGCTCGTGATTCTGACGGGCGGCATCGACCTGTCGGTTGGATCGATAGTCGGGATCAGCGGCATGGCAGCAGGTTACCTGCTGCTGGAAGGCGTGAAGATCGGACATCACGTTGTGTTCTTTACGCCACTTGGTGTTGCGTTGATTGCATGCCTGCTCGGCGCGCTGATTGGCGCCATCAACGGATACCTGATCACCATGCTGAACGTTGCGCCGTTCATTGCGACGCTCGGCATGTTGTACGTGGTTCGCGGCGCGGCGCTGCTCGTCAACAACGGCAGCACGTATGCCGATCTCGAAGGCAATGCCGCGCTTGGCAATACGGGCTTTGAGTTCATAGGGAACGGCACCATTCTCGGCCTGTCCATGCCGGTCTGGATTCTCGTCGTGCTGGCCGCGATCACCATTTTCGTTGCGCGTAAAACGCCACTTGGCCGGCGCATCTATGCGATCGGGGGCAACGAGCAAGCGGCGCGTTTCTCGGGCATCAGGACGAATCGCGTGAAGTTGTTCGTGTACATGTTCTCCGGGTTTTGCGCAGCGATCGTCGGCCTCGTGATTACCGCGCAACTGCAGACCGCGCATCCGCTGACTGGACAAACATTCGAACTGAACGCGATCGCCGCGGTAGTGCTCGGAGGCACTGCACTAATGGGCGGCCGCGGCACGGTGTTCGGCTCGGTTGTCGGCGCCTGCGTGATCAGTATTCTTGGCGACGGCATGGTGATGTGCGGCATCAGCGACTTTTGGCAGATGGTCATCAAGGGACTGGTGATCATCTTTGCGGTGGTTATCGACCAATTGCAGCAACGGCTTCAGTCACGCATGGTTTCGCTGACGGCGTGAACTCAGGACACGGAATAGCTATGCAATACATATTGGCGATCGACCAGGGCACGAGCGGCACGAAGGCACTCCTCTTCGATGCACACGGCGAAGTGCACGCGCGCGGTTTTATCGGCGTGCCGTGCACGCATCCGCGCGCAGGATTAGTCGAACAGGATGCAAACGCGTTGTACCGCTCGGTGCTGGACGCAGTGGCGCAATGTCTCGCTCGTTTCGATGGCGACAAGAATGCCATTGCGGGCGTGGCCATTTCCAGCCAGCGCGAGACCGTTGTGCTCTGGAGCAGCGATGGTCAGCCTGTCGTGCCGGCGGTATCGTGGCAGTGCCAGCGGTCGCTTGGCATCTGCGAGCGTCTGCGCGAAGAAGGCTTGGCTGAAGAGATCGCCGACAAAACCGGGCTCCTCATCGACCCTTATTTTTCAGGGACAAAACTTATCTGGCTGAACGAAAACGATCAACGCGTCAGCGGGTATATTGCTGCGGGCACCGCGTTGTTCGGCACGGTCGACAGCTGGTTGCTGTATCGGCTCACTCATGGCGCTGCGTACCTGACGGATTACACAAACGCGTCGCGCACCATGCTGATGAACCTGCATACGCTCGAATGGGATCGCGAACTGATAACGCGATTCGGTCTTGATGGCTTGCGCCTGCCTGAACTGCGCCCGTCCGCGTCCGACTTTGGTGCGACCGATTTCGAAGGCCTGCTTGCGAAGCCGGTGCCGGTCGTATCGATGATCGGTGACTCGCATGCGGCCGCTGTCGGGGAAGGATGTCTCAAGCCGGGGTTGGCGAAGGCGACCATGGGAACCGGCTCGTCGCTCATGATGAACGTAGGCGCAGAACCGCAAGCGCCAGCGCACGGACTGGTGTCGACATTGTGCTTCGCAACGCCGCAGCGCACCGACTATGCAATGGAAGGCATCATCATCAGCGCGGGTTCGACGCCTGCCTGGCTAAAGGACAAACTCGGTTTATTCGACGATTTTGCCGCTGCCGAGCAAGCGTTCACCGACTACGACAATGGCGGCGTTTTCCTGATCCCCGCGTTCTCGGGCATAGGCTGTCCGCACTGGAAATACCCGGGTGGCGCGCAAATCGTCGGGCTCAACTTTTCTACGTCGTGGCAACACGTGGCGCGTGCGGCGTATGAGTCCATCGTCTATCAGATCAAGGACGTCATTACCGTGATGGAGCAAGCGGCGCGCGTTCCGCTGGTCGAGTTGTTCCTTGACGGCGGTCTCGTCCAGCGACCGTTCCTTTTGCAGTATCTTGCGGATACCCTCAACCGTCCCGTGAGTACGCTTGCGATGAGCGAGATCTCGGCGGCAGGAGCGGCGGCGCTTGCGTCATTGCAACTGGGTCTGATTACGAACCTCGATGCAATTCACGCCGAGCGTCCCGTATTGCGGCGCGTCGAGCCCGGCGCGGGCGTGGATCACGCGGCGGCCAATCATTCGCAATGGCTGCGCTGGATCGAGCGGCTTTGAACAACCCTTTTTAGCAAGGAGCAGACGTGGGCCAGAATTTGAAGCGTTTTGAGAACAAAGTCGTCGTGGTGACCGGCGGCAGCCGCGGAATTGGCTTGGGGATTGCGGAGCGATTCGCGCAGGAAGGAGCGAAAATATGTCTGTCGGCGAATGAAAAAAGCGTCGTCGATGCCGCCGCGAAACTGCGCGAAGCAGGACACGATGCCATCGGCGTGGAAACTGACGTCACTGATAAAACCCAGGTAAAAGCGCTGTACGAAGAGGTCGCGGCAAAGCTGGGGGAAGTCGATGTATCAATACAAAACGCGGGCGTCATCACCATCGCCAAGCTGGCCGACCTGACCGAGGCCGATTGGGACAAGGTGCTTGCGGTCAACACGAAGGGCGTTTTCCTGTGTTGTCAGGAAGCGGCGGGACGGATGTTGCGCGCGGGAAAATCCGGGCGGCTGATCAACACGGCCTCGGGTCAGGCCCGGCAGGGATTTGTGTACACGCCGCATTACGCCGCAAGCAAGTTTGGCGTGCTCGGCATCACGCAAAGCCTGGCGAAGGAACTCGCGCCGACGGGCATCACGGTCAACGCGTTTTGCCCGGGCATCATCACGACCGACATGTGGTCCTACAACGATGAAGCCTGGGGCAAACTACTCGGCGACTACAAGCCGGGCGAATTAATGGCGGAGTGGGTCAAGAACATTCCGATGGGACGTGCCGGCACGGGTGCGGACGTTGCCGGCCTGGTCGCGTTCCTCGCGTCGGACGATGCGTCTTATATCACCGGGCAAACGGTCAACGTGGACGGTGGGATGTTCATGTCCTGAGCCTCGTGCCGGGGACCAGTTTCAATCCGAAACCGGAACGTTGAACGGCTTCCCCGGAACCCATGCCCAGCTCCCGATCAGTGCCGGCAACACGAACCCTTTGCAAGACAATCGTATCTTTCGCGGCGGGCGCTTTGCTGGCTGCGAACGACTGCATGCTGATGATGGCGGCCATCGTGATCACTATGAATCGGTGAACGGTCATTGTGTCCGTGCCTCCTTGGCCAGCGATTCGAGAATCCGGTATGCCGCTGTCACACGCGCATCGTTGGGGATGTTCTTGTTCGCCAGCATCACGATCCCCAGGCGCTTTTGCGGAATGAACGCCACGTATGCGCCGAAGCCGTTGGTCGAGCCGGTCTTGTTGATCGAGACATCGTTGCGCGGCGGTTGCGGCGGCTTTAGTTCGGTGACCGGCATTGCATTCAGAATCATCGCAGGCGCATTGCCTTCCAGCAGTTTTTCCAGCGCGACCGGGTACGGATACTGTTCCCATATCAGGTCTTGCGTCATGGGCCCGGCGTTGAAGTAGCCCGTGTGCGTATCGGTTATTGCACGCTGAAGGTTCGGGTCAAGATCGACCAGGCTCATGTTGGCTTGAAGAAAGCGCAACATATCGGCCGCCGTGCTCCGGATACCGTAAGCCTCGGAAGAGAGTACGCCGGGGTTCATCCTGATCGGCGCACCGGCCTTGGTGTAGCCCTCCGCGTAATCCTTCATTCTTGCCGGGGGCACGTTGATGTAACTGCTCTGCAGGCCAAGCGCGGGGAAGAGGCGCCGCTCCATCAGCGTATCGAAGTCCTGACCCATGCTTTTCGCCGTGATGAGGCCGAGCGTGCCAATACCGGGATTCGCATACGTCCGATACGTCCCCGCCGCGTATGTGGGCTTCCACTGCCTGAAGTACTGCATCAGTTCGTCGATGCTGTTGACGTTGTCCGGCACCTGCAACGGCAGGCCGCCGGGCGTGTGCGTTCCGAGATTGAGCAGGGTTACATCGCCGAAGGGGGTGTTTTGCAGCACAGGAAGGTACTTGCTCGTGCGATCCGACAACGACAAATAACCGTCGATCTGCGCCTTCGCGGCAAGCGTTGCGGTGAATGTCTTGCTGATCGAACCAAGCTCGAATAAGGTATTGCGCGTAACTGGCGCTCTGGGTTTCAGCGATGCAAGACCGTAGTTGAACACATACGGCTTGCCGTCAGCGATGACCCCGACCGCCATGCCGGCGATCGCGTATTGCTTCATCAACGGTTGTATTGTGCCGTCCACTTCCGCCTGAATATTTTTACCGGTGGCGTGGACAACGCTTGAAATCGTGCACGAAAAAACGATTGCTGCAACAAGACGAACTGCGCTTTGTTTCATTTGCCTGATCCTTGGCGGGTTTGGGTTGGGCCAAACTGCTGAGGCAGGAGTATCCGTTTTTTTCGATCAAGCGACTATCGACGATAAGTTATCCGAGACAAAAGAAAATCTATCGCCCTAAAGAAAGCGCCATTCCCGCCGATATGCATTGCAAGGACACCGTTGCGTGACTTTTCACCGTGATTGCCATGATTTGGATATCGTGGCGCGGTCGGGGAGTGCGCACGTTTTCGAACTAGAGCAGACAGAATCGACGAGTAAGACAAAAGGCGCCTTCCGGCGCCTTTTTTTCATGGGGGTCGAAACAAGCCGCCGTTCAGCTCCAGTCATCCATGTCGTGCTTGATCGCGTGCCGGTTGGCGATCAGTTCATCGATAGTCGGCCCACCATTGAGCGCCCGGTGCAGCGCCAGCTTGGTCGCCTCGTAATTCGTCCGGTACATGTCCTTCTTGTCCAGATTCGCGTCCGTTGCGCAACGCGGATCGATCCGGACAAGGCTGATGATGCAAAGTTCGTTCGCGAGTTCCTTCGGAATCAAGCCTTCAATGACACAATCGATGACTGCGTCCGCAGTCGCCGATTGCACCACGCCGCCGAACAATTCGATCGTCGCCATGTCCTTGAGCGTGACCTTCGGCACCAGCATGGTCACTGGGCGCACGAGCTGATTGCACGCGCGGATCGCGAACATGGCCGTGTGCCCCTTGCTCTGCGCCATCATGTTTGCGAAGGCTTGCCCCACAGGGCCATCAACGCGTCCGATGAGGATTTCGGGCATGGCGTCGGTGGCTTGTCCGGGCGCTGCAAAGACAGTTGCTTCTCCTGCATGGAACACGAACTTCTCGGGCATGGCGCGTCTCCTTGATGACCGTTGGGAGCGGTCACTCTATCACCGCGCCGGTTCGTTCATTGCCGGCGTCATTGCTGCCTTCAATGACCGGGATGCGCCCCGGCGAGCGTATCGAGTTCGGCAAGCACGTTGTCGGGCAATTTCAACTGCGATGCCTGCAGGTTTTCGCGTAGATGCGTAACAGACGACGTGCCCGGGATCAGCAAGATGTTCGGCGCACGATGCAAAAGCCACGCAAGCGCGACCTGCATGGGCGTTGCTTTCAGGCCCTGCGCAATCGTGGAAAGCGCCGACGATTGAATCGGCGTGAAGCCGCCCAGCGGAAAGAAGGGTACGTACGCAATGCCCTGAGCCGCCAGATCGTCAACCAGTGCGTCGTCGGTTCGCTGGATCAGGTTGTAATGGTTCTGCACGCAGACAATCTCCGCAATGCCCTGCGCTTCCTTGATCTGCGTCGCCGTCACGTTGCTCAGCCCGATTTGACGCACGAGCCCCTGCCGTTGAAGTTCGGCGAGCGCCTCGACCTGTTTTGCGATCGAACCTTCGGCCGGCGCGTGGATGTCGCCCATGTTGCGCATGTTCACGATTTCGATTGCATCGAGCCCGAGGTTGCGAAGGTTGTCGTGGACGCCGCGCTTGATATCTTCAGGCTCGAGCGCCGCATTCCATGAACCGTCCGCGCCACGTTCGGCGCCGACCTTCGTCACGATCACGAGGCCATCCGCATACGGATGCAGCGCCTCGCGAATAATCTGGTTGGTGACGTGCGGTCCGTAAAAATCGCTTGTATCGATGTGATTGACGCCCGACGCCAACGCCTCGCGCAGCACGGCTACCGCCGCTTCGCGATCTTTCGGCGGCCCGAACACGCCGGGTCCCGCAAGCTGCATGGCGCCGTAGCCCACGCGGCGCACCGTGTGGCCAGCAAGCGAAAAGGTCTCGGAGGTATTGAAGTTCGACATGACGTTTCTCCTTAAAGGGTTGGACGCCAGTATGGGACGGATTGCGTTGTTCGATAATCGGGTCTAGATTGCACAGCTCGTGCACTATTTTGAACAATACCCATGGAATTCAATGATCTCGCCGCGTTTGTATCAGTAGCGCGCGCCGGCGGTTTTCGGGACGCCGCGCGTATCAGCGGGGTTTCGGCGTCGAGCCTGAGTATCGCCGTCCGGCGGCTCGAGTCCAAGCTGGGCTTGCGCCTGCTCAACCGGACCACGCGCAGCGTGGCCCCGACCGAGGCGGGGGAACGGCTTATCGAGAAGCTCTCGCCGTTGTTCAGCGAAATGGAAGCGGCGCTGGACGTGCTGAACGGTTTCCGCGACAAACCCACGGGCACGCTCAAGCTGAACGTGCCGTCGAGCGCCGCGCGGATCGTGCTGCCGACGGTCATCGCGGCATTTTTGAAGGCGTATCCGGACATCCGCGTGGAAGTGGTGGTCGAGGATGGTTTCGTCGATGTGCTGTCGATCGGCTGCGATGCGGGCATTCGCTACGACGAGCGCCTGGAGCAGGACATGATCGCCATTCCGATCGGGCCGCGCGTGCAGCGTTTTGCGACCGCCGCGGCGCCGGACTATCTCGATGCACACGGCCGCCCGTCGCATCCGCGCGAGCTGCTCACGCATGCGTGTTTGCGCGGCCAGTTTGCGGGCGGCGCCATGCCGACGTGGAACTTCGAGCGTGACGGCGAAGTGGTGCGGCTCGACCCGCCGGGGCCGCTGCTGGTGAGGCCGGGCGCGGCCATGGACCTTGCGATCAGCAGCGCCGTGGCAGGCGTGGGCGTCATCCATCTCTTCGAGGGAATGCTGCGCCCGCATCTGGAAAGCGGCGCGCTGGAGCCGATTCTGGAGCCGTGGTGGCAGCAGTTTTCCGGGCCGTTCTTGTACTACCCGGGGCGCAGGCATTTGCCTGCGCCGCTGCGCGTGTTTATTGAATTTGTGAAGGCCGAAAATTCGATGGACGTTTGATCTTTAGCCGGCTTGGGTGCTGCTTCTGTAACTCGCCGCCGACGTCAGTCCCTTGAGGATCAGCAGCAAATGGAAGTAAAGCCGCTTGCTGAGACCGTAGTCATACGAATTCAGATGCGAAAGTGCGATGCCAAGCGCCTGCACCGGCTGGTGGTTGCGCGCAAAAACCGATACAACAATTGGCACAATCCGCTTGAGCGCTACTGCGCGCGCCGGCTTGAGGCTCGCGTCCACCTTCAGCGTCTGGAGAAAGCCATAGGCCATGACGGGCGCGGTGGTCATGGAACGGGCGGTGTCCTTTGACATCGATACCTCGGTCTTCCGGTAATACGAAACGTATTCCTTGAGGTAATAGATCTTTTTTGCCGCCATGCAGATCTCTACGCCGAACACGAATTCGCAACCGTCGCCGTATTGTTTCTTGTAGCTGATTTTTCGCGCTAGATCGGCATTCGCCATCCAGCCGTTGTTCGGGATCATCTGGATCAGGCCAATGCGACCCGGATTGGCTTGTAATCCAACCGCGCTTTCCGTGCGCAGAAAGTCGATATTGAGCTGCCGGCTCGCCTCATGGTTCACGTGGCCGAGATCGTCCATTTCGTATTGGTCGCCGAACGCGATATCCAGGTCCGGATGGATTTTCCACGCAGACAGCAGACGTTCGACGCAGTTGTTCGTCAGCTTGTCGTCGTCATGAATCAGAAGGATTTTGTCGCCGGTGGCGCGATTGAAAAGGTTCGCGATGTTATCGGCTTGTTTCAGCGACGGCACGTGCCTGAGGTACTTGATCCGCGGCTCATTGGCGTACCTCGTTTCGATCAATTCCTGCGTGCGGCGATCGGATGAATCGTCGCCAATCACGACTTCAATGTTTTCATACGTTTGTGCGAGGCATGATTCGAGCGATTCGATCAACAACTCGGGTCTGTTGTATGTAGGTACGCAGATGGATACCTTGGTGTTTCTCATGATGTTGTCACCGATGGCCAGTTATGGGACCAGCATTGAGCGGGTGCGGGCGATTTTATGTTGGCTCGATTCTCAGCCATTTCGGTATTCAAGCTCTGCGCGATTGGTCACATACATTGTGGGATCTTTTTGCTCACATCATTGTTTTGGTCGGATCTGTGAGCCGCACGCGATTATTGAGATTAAACAGTGCAAAAAAGATCTTTTTGCCGCCACGTTCCACGACGAAATGAAGCGCGGTTCCGATTATGACGAGGATCAACACCGGCAAGAGGTACTTTCCAAGTGCACCGGCCCGTCCGAGATAATGATCCGAAAAAGCCGACAGTTTCGTCAGATAAGACCATAGCACGACGTGGCCAAGGTAGATCGAATAGGAGATCTGCCCAAGATAATGAGCCACCGGATTGCCGAACGTCATATTCGCGATTTTCGACGCGCTGTGGCAAGAAATAATCAGCATGAAAAGCGAAAAATATATCGCGAGGTCGTTTTCATTGAATGCCACGAATAGACCGCAGGCGAGTATTGCGAAAACAAAGAAGTAGTTGCTGGCGAACATGCGTTGTAATGCAAGGTTCTGGCTCAACCTGAACGCAATCAGCCCGAAGGAGAACCCGGCGATGCATCGGAGAAGGGGAAACACAGTGTCGCCCTCCCACAGATCCAGGCCGGGAAAAGGGCTCGCGTGAGGCATCGCGAAGTACAAAAGAGAGATCAAGATTGCCGCGAACGCCGATGCAACGATTGCACGCGAAGTAATGGCGAGCGCAACCAGAATGGGGAAGAGAATATAAGCACAGAATTCAACGCTGATTGACCACGCCGGGCCAACAATGCTCTCACCGAAACCCCAGGTCTGAATCAGAAACACATTCGCGATGATGGACGGCAAGCTCTGTTCCGGTGTGAACGGGACGCCTTTCAAATAGTAACGGGCCGCCGCGATCATCAAAAGGAACACTGTCGCGCTGATGTAAAGCGGATAGATTCGCGCCAGCCGTTTCAGGATAAAGGTCCGATACATCGGGAACGTAGCTTGAAGCGTGACCGATTTTGAGTAGTTCATTGCAAGCACTATCCCGCTGAGCATGAAAAACAGGTCGACCGAAAGATAGCCCTTTGTCAGAAAGAAATACGGTTGCCCGGGCACTTTCGAATTTCCGAAATAGTGGTACAGGACGACCGTCAATGCGGCAATTCCCCGAATCCCCGTGAGCGGTCTGATCTCTGGCAGGTTTTTCTTCATTTATCTATCCGTGGCGTCGGCGGTCGGGAGGTTCGGTCCGGTATCTGCAATGGGCCGGCGAAGTGTGTCATCGGCAAAAAATTCGTAATGTGCGAAAGCGCACGGCGATGCACTGCGTCGCACAAAAACGGCCGCGTTTTCATGTTTGCGGCAGCCCTGAAACGCCGTATGCCCGCTTTCCAGGCCGGTTGTTGCGGCACGCGAATCCGTTTCGCGCGCTCCGGAATCCGCCAACCTAAATCAGGGTAAATCCCAGAAAAAACATCAGACGTCTGATGTATATTGCAAAAAAGTTTGAGAGAAAGGCTCCCATGCGCTTGAGCGTCGAACAATCGATGAGCGACAAGATCCAGGAATCACTGCTGGCCATGATTCGCGAAAAAGGCCTTAAACCAGGGGATCAGATCCCGACCGAGATCGAGTTGTGCGAGTTGCTGGGCGTCGGGCGGTCAAGCTTGCGTGAGGCCGTGGCGCAAATGATTTCCCATGGATTGCTGTCGCGTGTGCAGGGTCGCGGGACCTTCATCAGACAAATTTCGCTGAAACTGAAGGGCGGTCTGGATGATCTGATGTCCGTGACCGACATGATCAAGAGCGTTGGCGCCGTGCCGTCCACGAGCAGGTTGCAGATCGAGAACATCCCGGCATCGGAAAGCCTGGCGGAAAAACTGGCGTTAAAAGTGGGTGATCCATGCGTACGCATTGAACGCGTGCGGCGCGCCGACGACGCGATCGCGGCGTATTGCATCGATATCGTGCCAAGGGAAGTTTTCGATGCCGTCGGCAACGATCTCGGCGAGTCGCTGTTCGCCATGCTGGGGCGCACCGGACGCAGGCTGTCGCATACCCATACGTCCGTCCAGCCGACCATCCTCACGCCGCGCGACCTGCCTGAACTCGGCGATGGTTTCGGTCTGTTCCTGCTGCTGGACGAGGTCGATTTTGACCAGAGCGGCGACCCGCTTTGCTATAGCAACGACTACTACAACACGAGCATCTTCAAGTTCGACCTGGTCCGCAAACGTCATTGAGACGCTCGCGTGAAACCAGGAGACACGGAGGAGACATCATGGAATTCGAGGCATTGAATGCTTCCGAATTGACCGCTTACCTTCAGGGCATTCCTGCGGTGTATGCGTTGTTGGGCGAGCCGGCCGAGCTCGACATTGCGGAAGTGGGCGACGGCAACCTGAACTATGTCTACTTTGCAAGCAATGCGCGGGCGGCGGAAAAAAGCGTGGTGGTGAAACAGGCGCCGCCGTTTCTTCGGCTGGTAGGCAAGACCTGGCCGCTCGGACGCGAGCGCATGGAACGTGAGGTGGCCGCACTCAGGCGCTTTGGGTCGCTGTGTCCGCAGCATGTGCCGACGGTTTATCACGCGGACAGCCAGCTCTTCCTGATGGTGATGCAGCGGCTTGCGAGTCACCGGATCTTGCGGCAAGGGCTGATGGATGGCGTCGTGTATCCGAAACTCGCGGATCATCTGTCCACGTATCTGGCAAACACGCTCTTCTTCGGCTCGGACCTGTTTCTTGCAGCGGACATCAAGAAACAGGCGATGAGCGCGGCCGTAAACAGCGAGTTGTGCGGCATCACCGAAGATTTGGTTTTTACCTATCCGTTCGAGGACCATTCATCGAACGTCTACAGCCCGAAGTTGCCGAGGGCTGCTCTCGAACGTCTCAGACAGACCCCCGCATTGCGCGTGGCCGCAGCCGAGATGAAATGGGCGTTCATGAATCACGCCGAGACCTTGCTGCATGGCGACCTGCATACCGGGTCCATCATGGTCAACGCGGACGAGACCTATGTGATCGATCCCGAGTTCTCGTTCTACGGTCCCGTGGCCTTCGATATTGGCGCGGTGCTCGCCAATCTGCTGCTGGCCTATTTCTCGCGGGACTGGCATGGGCGGCTTGACGACGGACGACCTGAACCGTACCAGGCATGGCTGCTGGAACAGCTCAGCACCATCTGGACGGAGTTCGCCGCCAAGTTCCAGAAACTATGGCGCGAACATGAAGGCCGCAGCAAAAAGGCGTTTATTGGCGACGATCCTGATCGCGCATGCGCCGATGCCTTCAAGACGCGCTTCATGCAGCGCCTTTTCGCCGATACCCTTGGCTTCGCCGGATGCAAGATGATCCGCCGGATTGTGGGCATGGCGAAGGTCGCGGAAATCACGCACATTCCCGACGACGCGGCGCGCGCGGCTATCGAAGTCCGTTGTCTGCAATGCGCGGAGACGCTGCTGGTCGAGAGGCAATCCCTGAGCGATATCAGCCAAGTCGTTCGTCTGGCACAAGCGCTCCAGAGCGCCAACCATTCCAACAATCAATAATCACCCGGAGCACGCATGATTTCGGCGCCGCTGTTTTCGAGTCTTCCAGCGACCATCACGTGGGAAAACGACAGCCTGTCGATCCTCGACCAGACCCGTTTGCCTCGCGAAACCGTCATCGAAAACGTGACGACGGCCGAGCAGGTCTGGCGTGCAATCCATGAACTGCGGGTTCGCGGCGCGCCTGCAATCGGCGTGGCCGCGGCCTACGGTTTATGCGTTGCAATGCGCGCGTCCCTTCATCTGCCCATACACGAATTCCGGACCGAACTGGCGCGACAGGCCGCCTATATTGATAGTGCGCGTCCAACCGCGGTCAACCTGAGCTGGAGTCTGAAGCGCATGCTGCAGGCCGCGCACGCATCGGATGCAAGCGAATCTGCGGCGCTTTTGAACGCATTGATTGTAGAAGCCGTCGCGATCCACGCCGAAGATCAGGCGTTGTGCAATGGCATTGGCGAACATGGATTGCCGCTCATCACGGAGGGCTGCGGCGTGCTAACGCATTGCAATGCGGGCGCGCTCGCCACCACCGGTCTTGGCACGGCGACCGCGCCCATCTACAAGGCGCATGGCGAAGGACTGCAATTTCGCGTCTACGCCGATGAAACCCGTCCGCTTCTGCAAGGCGCGCGTCTGACTGCTTACGAGCTGCAGCAGGCGGGCGTCGATGTCACGCTGATCACCGACAGCATGGCTGCGTCGATCATGGCGCAAAAATTAGTCGATGTGGTGATCGTCGGCACCGATCGCGTAGCGGCAAATGGCGACTTCGCGAACAAGATTGGCACGCTTGGCCTTGCGATCGTCGCGCGTCATTTCAACATTCCGTTCTATGTTGCCTGTCCGTCGTCCACGCTCGATCTTCACACGGCGACCGGCCGCGACATCGTCATTGAAGAACGTCACGACGATGAAATCACGCATCTGTACGGCGAGCGTGTGGCACCGGCGAACATGAAGGTCCGCAATCCCGCCTTCGATGTCACCCCGAACCACCTCGTGACCGGTTTCATCACGGAGCGAGGCATCGTGCAAAAGCCCTTCGATATCAATCTCGCCGCGCTGTTCGCAATGGAAGGGGACGCAGCATGACCGAAGCGGCGCTGCGCACAGGCATAGTGGAAACAGCGCGCGAGATGGAGCGTCTCGGCATCAACCAGGGTACGTCGGGCAATGTGAGCGCGCGCTTCGACGACGGTTTCCTGGTCACGCCAAGCGGCATTCCTGCCGCGCGGCTGGAGCCGGCCTCGATCGTCTTCCTGCCGATGAACATAGACGCGGCGTCGCCATTGTTCGCGCAGTTGCGACCGTCGTCGGAATGGCGGATTCATCGCGATATCCTGCAGGCGCGGCCCGAGATCGGTGCGGTCGTTCACACGCATTCGAGCGCAGCCACGGCGCTCGCCATTCATTCGCGCGATATCCCCGCGCATCACTACATGGTGGCGGCCGCAGGCGGCAATTCCATCCGATGCGCGCCTTACGCAGCTTTCGGCAGCAAGGAACTATCCGATCTCGCGATGCATGCGCTTGAAGATCGCACGGCATGTCTGCTCGCGCATCACGGCGTGATTGCATTAGGAAGGGATCTGACGCGTGCGCTATGGCTCGCGCATGAGGTGGAAGTCCTGGCGAAGCAGTATCTGCTTGCATGCCAGTTGGGAACGCCGCCGGTTTTATCGGATGAACAGATGGAGGAGGTCGTGGAGAAATTCAAAAACTACGGACCACGAAGAACAGAGGATCACTGAACATTAATCTGATTCAGATGTCGTACCCGCAGCGCGCAACGCAACCGCCTTTATAACTTGAAAAATGGAGACAGTCATGGCCTGGAATTCAGGAAGATTTGACGCATGGAGCAAGCTGGGCGCACGTACTGGAACAGCGGTCTTATGCGCGGCAGCCGCGCTTTCCGGCTGTTCGAAGAGCGAATCGCCATCAACGACCACCGCCGCGAGCGATGCAAGCGCAAGCCCTGCCGCGGTCGCAAGCGCTGCGCCGGCGGCATCGGGTGGAAAGACCAAGGTCGGCTTTTCGGTTTCCACGCTCAACAACGCATTCTTTGTCGGTTTGAAGCTCGGCGTTGAAAAAGGTGCGAAGGATCAGGGCTTCGATCTGGTCCAGACAAACGCAAACGGCGACGCGCAGCAGCAGGTCAACGACGCCATCAACTTGTTGAGCCAGGGCGTGACCGCGCTGGTGCTCAATCCTATCGACTCGAAGGCGATCATCCCGGCGGTCGAGAAGGCAAACAGCATGGGCATTCCCGTGTTCACGCTGGATCGCGGCTCGGATGGCGGCAAGGTGACGTCGTTCGTGGCGTCGGACAACGTGGCGCTCGGCACGACCGCCGCGAAGTGGATCGCGGATCAACTGAAGACGCGGTACGGCTCGCCCAAGGGCAACGTGGTCGACCTGATCGGCTTGGTCGGCACGACTGCCGCGACCGATCGCGAGAAAGGTTTCTCCGATGAAATCGCCAAGTACCCCGACATCAAGGTCGTGGCTCGTCAGGAAGGCGCGTTCGACCAGGAGAAGTCGCTCAACGCCATGACCAACATCCTGCAAAAGTACCCGCAGATCGATGCAGTTTTCGGTGCAAACGACGACAACACCGTCGGCGCGGAAAAGGCCATCGACAACGCCAACCGGTACAAGCCGCTCGGCGACAAGGAACACATCATGGTGATCGGCGCCGACGGTACGGCGCAAGCGTTGTCCGCGATCCGTGCGGGCAAGCAGGACGCGACGATCTCGCAGAACCCGATCGAGATGGCGGCCAAGGCGCTGAGTTTTATCAAGGACTACACCGCGAAAAAGGACGTGCCCGCGAACTATGCGTGGCCGACCTTGTTGATCGACAAGTCGAATATCGATTCCGATACGACCAAGAAGTATGGTCTCTGGTCGCTGCAGGTCAGCCAGTAATCGTCGTCATTGACTGAGCGCATGCGTTGCGTTGCATTTTCGACGCAGCGCATGCCTTCGCAAGAGAGAGTCGATCATGAGTGCCGAAACGAGTTCGCCCGATCTTGCCGGCGGCGTGCAACAGGCGGCGGGCAGCAGCAACGCGCCGCTGTTGCGCATGGAGGGCATCGTCAAGAGCTTTCCCGGCGTGAAGGCGTTGCGGGGCGTCAGCCTGTCGCTGCAGGCGGGTCATGTCATGGCCATCGTCGGCGAGAACGGCGCTGGCAAGTCGTCGCTGATCAAGACCTTGTCGGGCGCGTATGAACCCGACGAGGGCCGCATCGAGATCAACGGCGTGCCGCTTGCACGTGGAACGAATGCAGCCATTGACGCGGGTGTGGCCGTGATTTATCAGGAGCTGTCCCTGATCAACGACATGACGGTCGCGGAGAATCTGTTCCTCGGGCGCATGCCGTCGCGCGGCGGTTTCGTGAAGCGCGGCGAAGCCAACGAACATGCGCGTCAGGCGCTTGCGCAAGTTGGACTAGATAACGTCTCGCCGTCCATGCGGTTGGGCGACTTGCCGTTGAACAAGCGGCAACTCGTGGAAGTCGCAAAAGCGGTGGCGCGCGACGCCCGCATTCTCGTCATGGATGAACCCACGGCCGCGCTGCAACGTGGCGATATCGCAAATCTGTACGCGGTGGTCCGACGGCTTCGCGCGGCCGGCATGGGGATCATTTTCATCTCGCATCATCTGGAAGAGGTGTTCGAGCTGGCCGACTCGGCCGTGGTCATGCGCGACGGCGCCACCGTCAGCTCGCGGCCGATGAACCAGTGGACGGAGCAGGAACTCGTGCAGGCCATGGTCGCGCGCAACCTCGATTCGTTTTATCCGTGGGAGGCGCGCGACTATGGGCCGGTCGTGCTCGAGGTGCGCGATCTGGCGAGTCCGCCGATCGTGCGGCACGCGAGCCTCAGCGTGAGGGCCGGCGAGATCGTGGGCATCGCGGGGATTGCGGGCGCGGGGCGCACTGAGTTGCTGAAAGCGATCTTCGGCGCGTTGCCCGTGACGAAGGGCGAGGTATTGATACGCGGCAAAAAGGTCAACATCAAATCGCCAACCGATGGCATCCGGCATGGACTCGTGTACACCGCCGAGGACCGCAAGCTCGAAGGCCTCGTGCTTGAAGCGAGTATCGAAGAGAACGTCGCGCTTTCGAGCCTGAAGGCGCTCGCGACTGGCGGCTTCACCAGCAACGCACGGAAACGCAAGCTCGCGCAGGAAGCAAGTACGCGCTTCGCGGTGCGCTCGCCATCGGTCATGCAGATCACGGGCAATCTGTCGGGCGGCAATCAGCAGAAGGTCATCCTCGGGCGCGCCACCGCAACCGAACCGGCCGTGATCATGCTCGACGAACCCACGCGCGGTATCGACGTAGGCGCGAAGACCGAGATCTATGCGCACATGGTGTCGATGGCGCGCGCCGGTGCGGCCGTCATCATGGTCAGCTCGGAATTGCCGGAGTTGCTCGGCATGTCCGACCGCGTGCTGGTGATGTACAGAGGCAGCATCGTCACGGAGATCGCGCGGGATAAAGCGGACTCCGAGACGGTGATTCAATGGGCTACGACAGGAGTAGGCGCATGACGTCGACAGCAGCAAAGCAGGCCGATCAGGAGGCGCTCTCGCGCCGTTTCGTCCGGCAATTACGCAGCGGTATCGGACCTTTGTTCGCGGCGCTCATTCTCATCTGCGTGGTGCTGTCGATTGCATCGCCTGAGTTTTTGACGACGAGCACGCTTACCAACATCATGGTGCAGGTCTCCGTGGTGGGCATCGCGGCGGTCGGCGGCACGTTCGTGATCATCACTTCGGGGATCGACCTGTCGGTCGGTTCGCTGGTCGCGCTGAGCGGCATGGTCGCAGCGACGGTCATGGCGGGATCGGTGCCGGGGAACATCGGACTGGGAATCGGCGGGTTGGCGGTCGCGCTTGCGGTTGGCGCATGCGTTGGCGCGTTGAACGGGCTCTCGGTGGCGTGGTTCAGGCTCGTGCCGTTCATTGTCACGCTGGCCATGATGGCGATGGCGCGCGGCCTCACGCTCGCTATCTCCGATGGCCGTACCAAGTTCGACTTCCCGAACGCGTTCACCGCATTCGGCGCGAAAACCGTGGCCGGTCTTCCGGCACCGATGATCGTGATGCTGGTCGTGTTTATTGTCGGGCATGTGCTGTTGCGCAAGACGACTTTCGGGCATCAGGTCTTCGCGGTCGGCGGCAACAAGGAAGCCGCGCGACTTGCCGGTATTCCCGTGCGGCGCGTGATCTTCCTGACGTACACGCTGGCCGGCGTGACGGCGGCGATTGCGGGCATCGTGCTCGCGGGGCGCCTGAATTCCGCGTTGCCTTCGGCGGCGAACGGACTCGAGCTTCAGGTCATTGCCGGCGTAGTGATCGGCGGCACGTCGCTTGCCGGCGGGCGCGGTTCGATCATCGGCACGTTCATTGGCGTGGTGTTGATCGGCGTGATCAACGTCGGGCTGTCGCTGCTCGGCGTCAATCCATTCTGGACACAATTCATTCAGGGCGGCGTCATCTTCGCCGCTGTCATGCTCGACGCGCTCAGCCAGCGCCGCAAGGTGTGAGCCATCGCAGTTTCCTTTCAAGGAGCATCACGTGAAAAAGATCATCAACCAGCCGGATCAATTCGTGGACGAAGTCATCGATGCGCTCTTGCTCGCGCATCCAGGATGGATCAAATCCGCGACCGCCGATAACCGTGCGCTCGTGCGCGCCGACGCGCCGAAGCAAGGACGCGTGGGCATTGTGACCGGCGGCGGATCAGGGCATATGCCTGGCTTCCTGGGTTACGTAGGCGAGGGTCTGTGCAGCGGCGTGGCGGTGGGCAACGTGTTTTCATCGCCGTCGTCGGAACAGATTTTCGAAGCGACGAAAGCCGTCGATGGCGGCGCCGGCGTGCTGTACGTATACGGCAACTATGGCGGCGATGTCTTCAACTTCGACCTCGCAGCGGATCTTGCGGAACCGGAAGGTATCGATATCAAGACCGTGCTGCTGACCGACGATGTAGCGTCGGCACCGAGTGCACGCAGCGCCGACCGCCGCGGCGTGGCGGGGATGGTGTTTGCGTTCAAGTGCGCGGGGGCATCGGCGGAACGCGGCGATTCGCTGGATGAAGTCGCGCGCATCACGGCGAAGGCCAACAACCAGTGCCGCACCATGGGCGTGGGGCTCTCGCCGACCATTCTTCCAGCTGCGGGCAAACCGACATTCACGCTGCCTGAAGGCGAGATGGAAATTGGTATCGGCATTCATGGCGAACCGGGCACGCATCGCGGTCCGCTCGAAACCGCCGATCAGATCGCAACGCGCCTGACTGGCGAGATTCTCGCAGACCTCAATGCGCCCAAAGGTTCGCGTGTCGCCGTGCTGATCAACGGGCTCGGCGCGACGCCGCTGGAAGAGCTGTATTTGTTGTATCGGCGCGCGGCGGCGATCATTGGCGGACAAGGGCTGACGATCGCGCGCTCGTACGTGGGCGAGTACGTGACGAGCCTCGAAATGGCGGGTGCGTCGATCACGATCATGCTCGTCGATGACGAACTCGAAGCGCTGCTCGCAGCGCCGGCGCGCTCGCCTTTCTTTCGCGAATGGTCGCAAGCCTGAACGGAGGATGACATGAGTATTTCTTCCACTGAACTGCGCGGCTTGCTTGCGCGTACGCTCGCCGTGCTGCCCGCGCATGCCGAGGAGCTGCGTGAGCTCGATGCCGCCCTCGGCGACGGCGATCTTGGCATTACCGTGCAAGCGGGGTCGGCGGCGGTCGTGAAGGCGCTTGCCGCTTTGCCTGAAGGGGCGAGCGTTGCTGAAGTGCTGCTTGCCGCGGGCAAGGCGTTTTCGACCGCAAATCCATCGACGTTCGCGGCGTTGATCGGCGGCGGATTGCTGGCGGCATCGAAGACGATGGCGGGTAAGGACGCGGTCGGCAAAGAGGAGGCGTTGGCTATCGGACGTGCGGTTGCGGGGCGCATTATCGAGCGTGGCAAGAGCCAGGTAGGCGATAAAACCGTGCTGGACGCGCTCGTTCCAAGTCTCGATATGCTGGAAAACACAGACGGCGATACCGATGCATTGCTTGCCGCGATGATCGCGACATCGCAGGAACGGGTGAAAGCGACGGCGGGATTGCAATCGCAAAAGGGACGCGCGGCGTGGGTGCAGGAGCGCAGTATCGGGCATGCAGATCCGGGCGCTACCGCGTATTCAAGGTTTCTAGAGGCGTTGCGAGAAGGGATGAAGGGTTAAGCCTTCAGAATGCCTGCATGCGTAGTATTCCCAGAAATACAGCCGATAGACTGTTATTCCTCAATACAGTCATGAAGCTGTATTTTGCCTTTCCCGAACGCCTATAAATAAAAACCTAAAGCGTCGGGCACGTGATGTGCGTCACGCAAGGGGCTCGTCCAACTGGAAAACGCTGCCCGCACGACACGCGCCCAAGCTTCGGATCGTTCTGGATCCCAACGCTTGCAAAACCCTTTCGATGAAGGCGTGCCTGATCTTCGACGGCCGCACGCCATTCGAGATTCAGTTGCGTGACGCGATGCCCGAGCGGTACGAGCCGGGAAAACGATGCACCGTGGATTCGAACGTCTATCACCGGTGCACCGTTTATCGCATCTTTACCTTCAGTAAGGGACTTAATCCATGACTCCGACCAGCCCGAGATATCGGTCAAGACTGGCGACATCACTCTTCGATCTTTTAAATCCCATCCCGTACGGAATGTTCGTCGGCACCCTGATTTTCGACATTATCTACGCCATAACAGAAAATATTTTCTGGGCAAAAGGCGCTGCATGGCTGGTAACCGTCGGACTCCTTTTCGCGATCATTCCGCGCTTCATCAATCTCGGCCACGTGTGGTTTGGATATCGCTATGTGGGTAAAAACCGCGAGAGACTCGCCTTCTGGCTAAACCTGCTCGGCATTATCGCGGCGATTTTGAATGCATTCGTTCATAGCCGCGATGCTTATGCTCAAGTACCGCTCAGCGTCATTCTTTCAGTCATTACAGTTGCGTTGCTGAGCTTTGGACAAGTCGTGCTTGCATTCGACAAGTTCGGTTTCAAGGAGACGACTCGTGAATAGATCCATCTTGACCAGCGTTATCGCGGTGTCCATTGCGGCTTTGTTCAGCGGATGCAACGAGAAAGCCCAATACGATTCGGAACATCAGGCCGGCGCCAACCCGCCATTGCCGAGCGTACAGAATTTCTTCACCCCGCCGATGCAAGTACCCAAGCACGTCGGCTGGCAAAACAACGAAACACCGAAAGTCGCGGACGGACTGAAGATCGAGAAGATCGCCTCAGGGCTCGAACATCCGCGGCAGGTGTATGGGCTTCCCAACGGCGACATCCTGGTAGCGGAATCGAGCAGTCCCGATGCCGAACCCGTGACCACGCCGAAGCAGCTTATTGCCGGCATGGTCCAGAGCCGTTCGGGCAAGGAAGCGAAGGGCGGCAACCGCATCACCTTGCTGAGAAAACGCACCGATGGCAGCGGCGAATGGGACAAGCATGTGTTCATCGACCATCTGCATTCGCCGTTCGGCATGCAACTGGTCGGCGACACGCTTTATGTGGCCGATACCGATGCCATCCTCAAGTTTCCGTACAAGCCCGGTGACACGGCCATTGCCACGCCCGGCGTGGAACTCACCGACCTGCCGGATCGCGTCAACCATCACTGGACCAAGGCGCTGCTCGCGAGCCCCGACGGCAAGAAGCTCTACGTTGGCGTGGGTTCGAACAGCAATGTCAGCGAAAACGGGCTCGACGTGGAGTACCGCCGTGCAAACGTGCTTGAAGTCGATATCACCACAGGCGCCAGCCGCATCTTTGCAGCGGGGATACGCAATCCGACCGGGCTGCAGTGGGAGCCGAAAACAGGGCAGCTCTGGACCGTCGCGAATGAACGCGATGAAATCGGCGCCGACCTTGTTCCGGACTACCTGACCTCGGTGAAGGACGGTGCTTTCTATGGCTGGCCGTATAGCTACTACGGGCAGCACGTGGACCGTCGTGTCCAGCCGCAGCGCCCGGACCTGGTCGCGAAAGCAATCCCGCCGGATTACGCGATCGGCTCACATGTCGCGCCGCTCGGCTTGCTGTTCTACACGGGCAACAACCTCCCGGCGCAGTTCAAAGGCGGGGCTTTCATTGGCGAACATGGCAGTTGGGATCGCTCGCCGCTGAGCGGCTATGCGGTGACGTACGTCGCGTTCGAGAATGGCAAACCTGTTGGCACGCCGAAGCCTGTTGTCACGGGTTTTGTGTCCGCCGATGAGAAGGAACTGTATGGTGCGCCGGTCGGGATGACGCAGGATCACGACGGCGCGCTGATCATCGCAGACGATGCCGGCAATACCGTCTGGCGCGTGACGAAGGCGGGAGCTTAGGCATTAAGTCTTCGGTGTCTCCGTCTCCGGTGTCTCCAATTGTTTATCGGAGACACCGGGTTTGATCGGATATTGAGTGCACGGCAAGACCGCTTCTCAAAGGCTCTCCGGTTCTGTCGAAAATTTGGAGTTGCCGCATAATCCAAGCGAGCAACAGCCTTTGCCACGCACTCGACAATGTAAGGATCCGATATGCCTTTGGTCAGAATCAACGTCTCGAAAGAGGCCTCCGCTGAAAGCGTTCAAGCCATCAGCGACGTCATTTACGAATCCATGCTTGCCGTCGCGAACGTTCCGGCGAACGACAAGTTCCAGATCATCACCCGCCACGCGCCAGGCGAACTCGTCTATCCCACGGAGGGATATCTGGGCATTGATTATTCGCCGGGTATTGTTTTCATTCAGGTGACGTGGAACGCAGGACGTTCAGTCGATGTGAAGAAGGCCTTCTACAAAGCGGTTGCAGAAGGCGTTCATCAAAAGGCGGGGGTGCGGATCGAGGACGTGTGGATCAGTCTGATCGACGTCCAGCGCGAGAACTGGTCGTTCGGGAACGGCGAAATGCAGTACGCGCCGGGCGTTTAAGACTCGCTGGGCTCGGAAGCCGCTGCGGGTTCCGCGGGCGCCGCCGGGGCTGCCGTCTGCGCTTTGGCTGCGACGCGGGCGAGGCGCGCTTCCTCGAGCTTCTGCGCGCGAACCGCATCTTCCGGCGACACCCGGCCGGCCTCCGCGCCTGAAAGATCGATGCGGATGGCGTCGGCGCTCATGGCGCTCCAGTAGCGGCTTCCGCGGCACCACACCTTGATGGCATCGCGCAGTTCAGGCTGGGTCAGCTTCAACTCCGCGATATGCGGAATCAGATCCTCGAAAATGCCGATCTTGAGCGGAACCTTTGGCGCCGGATTCTTGGGAAACGCCTCCGGGAAGCGCTTTTGCAGCCGCCCGATATGCACCACGACCGGATCGACCGGTTTGGCGTTGGCCGGCGGTTTTGGCCTGGGCGCTGCCTTCGATACCGGATTTGCGGACTTCGCATTGGGTCTGACGTTGGCTCTGTTATCAGGCCTGGCGTCGGCAGCCGGCTTCCCTTTCGAAACGGCAGCGGGCGTCCGGTTGCGGTCTGCGCGCGCGGGAGCCTTCGTCTTAGCCGATTTTGAAAGCTGATCCCTGAGTTTTGCTAGCTGTTCGAATCCCATTACGTCCGTCCGGGCAAAAAGAACAGGAATTGTAGCAGTCCCTCGGTCTGCAAGCGCTGGGGCAGGTCACACGTGCCTTCACTAAGCCGTGCGCGTCGTGCGGTATCCTTGCCCGTTCTGCGGACCAACACTCTTATCCTCCATGTCCAAGCTTCCTTTCGATGCCGTACTGTTTGACTGCGACGGCGTGCTCGTCGATTCCGAACTCATCACCAACCGCGTCCTCAGCGAGATGCTGGGCGAACTGGGTTGGCACGTGAGTGTCGAGGAAACCATGCGGATCTTTATCGGCAAGGCGGTGAAGGATGAGGCGCCGCTGATTGAAGCGCGCACCGGCGTGCCTCTTACAGAAGAGTGGCTCGTGCAGTTCCGCGAACGACGCAATGTGGCGCTCGAACGTGGGCTGGTCGCTATCGACGGCGCGCTTTCGGCTGTTCAAACGCTGCACCGGACGTTCGATGGACGCATTGCCGTGGCCTCCGGCGCCGACCGGTTCAAGGTCGAGATGCAACTGACGAAGGTCGGCATGATGGAGTACTTCAACGGCCGCGTTTTTAGCGGCCACGAAATGGCGCACACCAAACCCTACCCGGACGTTTATCTGGCGGCAGCCAAGGCGCTGGGCGTCGATCCGGCGCGTTGCGCGATCGTGGAGGACACGGTCACGGGCGCGACGGCCGGCGTGGCCGCGGGCGCCACGGTGTTTGGCTACAGCCCGCGCGAGGAAGGACATAGCGAGCCGAAAGCGCTTCGCGAGGCGGGCGTGGCTCACGTCTTCAAGGACATGGCCGGCTTGCCCGCGTTGCTCGCCCAATGGTAGAGCCGGGCGGCGTGATTTCTCACTGACCGCGAGTCAAGGCTTGCGGTCAGCGAGCTCCTCGAGCAACTCAGCCGATGGAACGAAGAACAAGCCGCCCGTGACCGCGCGGCTATAGTCGAGAAGCCGGTCGTAGTTGCCGGGCGGACGCCCGACAAACATGTTCTGGAGCATTTGCTCGATAGGCTCGGGTGAACTCGCATAGCCGATGAAATACGTTCCGAACTCGCCCGCGCCGGGACGCCCGAACGCCATGTTGTGACGCAGGATCTTCACTTCCTGGCCGTCCTTTTCGATCGTCGTCAACGAGCTGTGCGACGACGAGGGTTTGACGGACTCGTCGAGTTCGACATCGGACAGCTTCTTTCGGCCGATGATCCTCTCCTGTGCCTCGACCGGAAGTGATTCCCACGCCGTCATGTCATGCAGGTATTTCTGCACCATCACGTAGCTGCCACCGGCGAAATCGCGATCCTGATCGCGGATCACTACAAAGTCGAAAGCCTCGCGGCCTCGCGGGTTCTCGGTGCCATCGACGAAACCCACCATGTCGCGCAAGTCGAAATAGCGGAAACCGTGCACTTCGTCGACGACTGAAACGGCATCGCTCAAACGCGCCATCAATTGGGCGGCGAGCTCGAAGCACAGGTCCATGTGGTCCGCGCGGATATGCAAGAGCAGGTCGCCCTGCGTGCCGACAGCGCGGCGGTTGCCGTCGCCGAACTCACGAAATGGATGAAGATTCGCCGGGCGCGGCGCGCCGAAAAGCGTATCCCAGACTTCGGCTCCGAAGCCGAACACGCACGACAGTTCGCCCGTGGGCGCGCGCGTGCCAACTGCACGGACCAGCGCCGCGACGTCGCCGCACAAGGAGCGCACGGTGCCGGCGTTTTCAGCGCCGGCTTTAAGCGTGGCGACGATAAAAATCGCGCTGCGAGTGACGGGATTACAGACGGCCTGTGGTTCTGGAGTGTCGGTGGGCATCGGATGGGGATCTCTGCGCTTCGAGGATTCCGGCGAGGTTGTGGATCGTCACCGCCGGAAAGCTCGGGGTTTCAGGAATTGGTCAAATTTTGTGTCTCACCAAGATTAACGAATTCCTGCAATCGACGCGAGATCTGTCAGCTCAGGACGTGACGTCACGCACCTGCCAATGACGCCCAAACCGTCTCCAGCTCCCGCAACTCGGCGCCAATGAAATCCGCGAATGCCCGTGCAGAAGGTTTGGCGGCGCGTCCGGCGGGGAGCACTACATGAACATCGGCCGATCCCATCTCCCAGTCCGGGAGCACGCGGACCAGCTGGCCGCTCTGCAACTCCTCGAGCATGCCAAGGGCGCCGGACGAAACGATGCCGAGGCCGGCAACCGCCGCGGCCGTCGCGCCCTCGGCGCCGTTCAGGATGAAACGGCCATCGACACGGACCGAGACGGTCTTGCCGTTCTTGGTGAATATCCATCCCTCCATTCCACGGCCTGCCGGCCCGACGATGATCGAAAATCCGGTCAGCTCCGAAGGCGTTTGCGGCGTGCCCGCTTTCGCCAGATAGCCGGGCGACGCTGCGAGCGTCCTGTGCACGACGCCGATCTTCCGCGCCACCGCCGACGAATCCGCAAGGCTGCCGATGCGCAGCGCGACATCGACGGCATCGCCCACGAGATCCTGCTTTTCATCGTTGAGAACGAATTCGATGCGAAGTTTGGGATGTTTATCGGTGAAGCGGGGCATGCGCGGGAGCACGCTTCGTACGGCCGTGGATGTCGACATTGCGATCCGCAGCACGCCGCGAAGCTCGCCCGTGCCGCGCGCCGCGTGATCGGCCTCGTCCAGAGCGGCAAGGATCGCTTCGACTCGCGCCAGGTAGTCCGCGCCTGCCTCGGTCAGCGTGACGGCGCGGGTCGTCCGGGTAAGCAATGCTGCGCCGACCTGTTTTTCAAGCGCGGCGACGATCCGCGATGCAGTCGGCTGCGAAATGCCAAGCTCCCGGCCGGCAAGAGAAAAGCTGCCGGTCCGCGCCACGCGGGCGAACAACATCAGCGAATAGAAGCGGTCGTTCATTCAGAAATCAAATTTAAGTTAGCTAGTTTCTGATGCTACTACGACTTTTTCGCATGAGTTAGGCTCCGTCGGATCGAGGCTTCCATTTCCGGAGGCCTCATCGGAATCAGGAGTTTTGATGTCCCAGACTGCGGCAAATCCGCTTTTTTCGTCCTTCGACCTCGGCGGGCGCATGCTGACCAACCGGATCGTCATGGCGCCGATGACCCGCGGACGGGCCCGGAACGCCGGACTCGTCCCGACGGATTTGCATGTCGAGTATTACCGTCAGCGGGCATCGGCGGGATTGATCCTGACCGAGGCGACGTGGGTCAGCCCGGAGGGCATCGGGTTCATCAATGTGCCGGGCTTGTTCACGCCCGAACAGGTCGCTGGATGGCGCGCCGTTACCGACGCGGTCCATGCGGCGGGCGGCACAATCTTCGCGCAGCTGGCTCATTCGGGATCGGTCTCGCACCCGGATTTCTTCAGTGGCGAGCAACCCCTCGCGCCGTCCGCGATCAACCCGCGCCTCAGGTCCTTCACGGCGGAAGGATTCAAGGCGACGGTCACGCCGCGAGCCATGTCGAAGGATGACATCACGAGAACAATCGATGCTTACCGCGCTGCTGCCAGGAACGCCCGTTCAGCAGGGTTCGACGGAGTTGAAGTGCATGCCGGCACCTTCTATCTATTGCCGCAGTTTCTCAACAGCGTGCTCAACATACGCGATGATGCGTATGGCGGCAGCGTCGAAAATCGCGCGCGAATCGTGCTTGAAATCATGGAAGCTTTGGTAGGCGACTGGAGCCCCGGCCGTGTGGGCGTCAAGATCAGCCCCACTATGGCGATGGGCGGCTTTGCGCCAACCGGCAAGACCATCGCGACCTACGACTACCTCGTCGCGCGTCTCAACGACCTGCCGCTATCGCATCTTCAAGTGGTCCAGGCGCTGAACGACCTTGCCGGCACGCCGGTGGCGGCCTTGCAGGACACCATCCGATACTTCCGGCAGCGCTTCGAGGGTGCGTTGATCGCCAACTTCGGTTTCGACAAGGCATCGGCCAGTCGTGCGATAGAAAGCGGACATGCGGATCTCGTGTCCTTCGGGAAGGCTTTCATCGGCAATCCTGATCTGGTCAAGCGTTTGCGCGAAGACCTGCCGCTGCGCGAATCGGCGCCCGAGACCTACTATCAGGGCGACGCTCGCGGCTATACGGATTATCCGGAAGCCGCGCGCGGGTCATGACCTGAACGACCTGTCACCCAGCAGATAGTCGACGGAAATCCGTCCCGGTCCCCAGGCGGCGATCGCGAGCGCCATGGCGAGCCAGGTCAGGTGAATTGGCCAGCCTTCCGGCACCGTCAACTCGATGATGCAGGTCATCAATATCAAACCGAGCGCGGCGAAGCGCGTGCCGAATCCAAGCACGAGCAGAACCGGAAACATCACTTCACCGCAACCTGACAGGAACGCAAAAACGGCAGGATGGGGGAACGCGTATGGACCGCCCGGGAGGTGCAGCTTGAACTCCTCGGTGAACAGGTCGATAGCGGTATCGTTGAGTTGAAGGAAGCCGTGCCATTTGAGAATGCCGGACTTGTAGAACGGCACGGCGAGCGCAAGCCGCAGCACGAGTTGAACGAGCCACGGCTGCGCGAGCCGCTCGACCAGCCGCCTCGCGGCGCCAATCACCGATACCACCGCGCCCGGGAAGGGAAGTGCTACATCTTGTCGGTCAGACATCTTGTTTGTCTCCAGGTTGAACGGCGGTGAACACGCCGGCCGAGATCATTCCTGCCAGATTGGCGTGGATATCGAAGGCAGGGGCTTCTTCGAATGCGGCGGCGATCGCGTCGCCGAGTGACGCGCCATCGAGAAGACGGCTGAGGAAGGCCGCGCCGCCCGCCGGAAGGCGCGAGACGATCACATCCTGATCCGGGCGCGTGACGAGTGCATCTTCGGGATCGCTCGCACAGAGCGGGGACACGGGACCATCGGTACGGTTCATCGCGAAGATGGCAACGGCGGGGTAAGCCGAGCGCACGATCCGCGTGGCGGGATGCGCTTCGAAACGCACGTCGGCCAGCAATGCCGGATCGATGCACGCCAGCGCTTCAGCCGAAAGCGTGACGCGGTCGGCAGCGTGATACGCGTCTAGCCATGCCCGCTCGATGCGCGCCGTATCCGCGAGCCACGGCATTTCCCGCGCGTACTCGTACGATTCGATGAACGCCGGAAAATGCCGACCGTACTCGAACAGCAACGCCGATGTGGGAGGCGTTTCGCGCACGTGGAAGCGCGCCATTGCCTTGAAGAAATCGGCGCCGGTAATGCGCTGGACCGCTGGATAGATCGCGGCGAGCGCATCGATCAGACTGACCGTGACGTTGTTGCGATACACGTTGTAGCGTTTGATCACGCCCTTGCCATGTCGCGCAACCACGTCTTGCGGCGCGACCGTCGCCGGGTCCGTCAGTCCTGGCGCAAACGTAAAGGCGTACTCGCTCACGAAATTCTCAGAACGCATGATTGATCTCCCGGGAGATCGGCATGGCGCTTCTTTCCATGACTCGCCGCGCCATCTGTGCCTCTTCGCGCAACACGGGCCAGTCGGGAAGCTTGCTGTCCCATTCGATCAACGTGGGCACCGGCCCAATTTTCGATACGACATCTGCATACAGCTTCCAGACCGGATCGGAGACGGCGCGGTCGTGGCTATCGATCAGAAGCAGTTCGTTCTCGTCGTCTTCTTGCTCGCTGTGTCCCGCGAGATGTATTTCGCCGACGCGTTCAAGCGGAAACTCAGCCAGATACGCCGACGCCGAAAAGCCGTGATTGTTCGCCGATACAAAAACGTTGTTGATATCGAGCAGGAGGGCGCAGCCGGTGCGCTGCGCGACCGCGCGGAGGAATCCCGTCTCGCTCATGGTCGATGAAGCAAAGGCCACATACGTTGATGGATTCTCGAGCAGGATCGGCCGTTTGATCGCTTCCTGAACCTGATCGATGTGCGAGCACACCTTGTCGAGAGTCTGCCTTGTGTACGGCAAGGGCAGGAGATCGTTGAAGAACGACCCGCCGTGCGACGACCACGCCAGATGCTCGGATACCAGCGCGGGTTGGTATCGGCTCACCACATCGCGGAATCGTGCGAGATGAACATCGTCCAGCGCGCCCGGGCCGCCAATGGACATGCACACGCCATGAATGGAAACAAGATAGTTTTCGCGAATCGACGCAAGCATCCGATGCGGCGGCCCGCCCGCACCCATGTAGTTTTCGGCGTGGACCTCGAAGAACGCTTCGTTCAATCCATCCGAGAGAATCGCAGCGAGGTGTTCGTGCTTGAAACTAGTGCCGGTCAGCTTCGGCGTATCAGATAGCGCGCGACGGAAGCGGCCTGCATCAATCACCGCGCTTGTCTTCGTGGAATTGTCCATGACCGCTTCCATTCTTGATCGTTCGCGGGATCAGGACTTCATCGGCGTCAGCGAGCCGTGTTCGCCACCAGGAACCTGGATGCTTGCGCACGTTCCGCCTTGTACGAACTTCCAGGAGTTGTGCTGGAAATCCATCGTTGACGTACCTTGACACGTCGTGCCGGGACCGGCGGCGCAGTCGTTTTGCCCCTTCAGTGCAACGCCATAGCACTTCTCTTTATGAGCCGCGATGGCGGCGCTTTCTTCGCCCTTCGTAAGCGGCGCGGCGTGAGCCACCGATGCAAGCAGGCTCGCGACAACGCCAGCGAGAAGGGTGGCGCTAACAGTGGTCTTTGCGGACATTTGAATCTCTCCAGTGGTTGAGGTAGACGGTACCCGTGGCGGGTACGTAATCTATTTCGCCGACTGTCGAGATCCGGTTACAGCGGATTCAATCTTTTTGTTTTTGATTATTGCCGCATGCAGCATTCGTAACAACGCTCAAGGCAAGTGATTGCCGCCCGTCACGCCATAGACTTCGCCCGTCGTAAAGCTCGACTCCTGCGATGCCAGCAGCACATAAACCGGCGCCAGTTCTGCCGGTTGGCCGGGCCGCTTCATTGGTACTTCGGAACCGAATGAGACGATCTTTTCTTGAGGCTGTCCGCCGCTGGGTTGCAGCGGTGTCCACACCGGTCCCGGCGCAACGGCGTTCACGCGAATGCCCTTGCCGATGACTTGTTTCGCCAGCGCATGGGTGAACGCGGTAATGGCGGCTTTGGATGGCGCATAGTCGAGCAGGCTCGGGCTTGGCTGGTAGCTTTGAATGGATGTCGTGTTGATGATCGTCGCGCCCGGCGGCATGTGGGGCAGCGCTGCCTTGCACAGCCAGAACATCGCCAGAACGTTGGTGCGCAGCGTGGCTTCGAACTGCTCGGTGCTCAGGTCGGCAATGTCTTCGACCGCTGTTTGCTTGCCCGCGACGTTCACGAGAATATCGATCCCGCCCAACCGCTCGATTGTTTGCGATACCAGCGACTTGCAGAACGCCTCGTCGCCAATATCGCCCGGAAGCGCGACCGCCTTGCGTCCGGCCTGCTCGACAAAACCCACGACATCGCGCGCATCTTCCTCTTCGCTCGGGAGATAGTTGAGCACGACATCAGCGCCTTCTCGGGCAAACGCGATTGCAACGGCGCGGCCAATGCCGCTGTCCGCGCCGGTAATGAGCGCGCGCCGCCCGGCGAGTCTGCCGAAGCCCTTGTAGCTGGTTTCACCGTGATCGGGCCTGGGGTTCATGTCTGCAGCAAGTCCGGGGGCGGACTGCGGCTGTTTATCGAATTCGGGTTGTGGATACTGCTTGGTCGGGTCCTGCATTGCGTATTGATTTTCGGTGCTCATGCGCGCTCCTTGGCGAATTGATGAACGAATAGTCGTCAGCCAAAGGAACAGCAATGCCCGTTCCATACAAAAAAGGCCGAAGCATTTGCTTCGGCCAGCATCGGACTGCGGGGGGATTACAGCGGTCCAGTGCCTGGACGCACCACGCGGCTGCGTGCGGAGATCGCATCGTTGCCTACTGCCGAGCCGCCTACGTCCTCGTAGGGCGGCTGATGACGGAACCCAGCGCCGCCGGAAACGATGGCGATGATCGCGCCCACGATCAGCGCGGCAAACGAGAACCAGCTTGCACGAGCGACACCGCGTGCAGCGGTATCGGCTGCCTGCCGTGCGTCCTGTTCAGCGTCGGGGCTCGACGCAGCGGATGCCGCCGATGCAACCGCGGCCTGGAGCTGTTGCTTGGCCGAATTCATCATGGACGGATCCGCGTTCGCCTGGTTCGCGGCCGTTGCCCCGACTTGTGCGCTCGTGGCGGCAACGCTGCCAACCGTGCTTACGGCGCTTCCTATCATCGACGTCATGCCGAAGACAATCAAGAGCGTCATGACCGCCCATGAGAGCAGGCCATGCAGCCAGCCGAGCACGGGCGCGCATCGGCCAGCGAAATACGAGCCGATGAACACCGCCAGCACCGTTGTGACGATCACCCAGACGCCGGAGCCAAAACCGAAACCGTGCATGGGATTGGGCTGGGACAATGGAGACAGAAGCGAGGCGCCTATGGCGGCGCCGAGCACACTCATGATGAGATAGACGATGGACGAGAGAATCACGCCAGCGATCACGGAACCCCATGAAAGGCGCGGCAGACCGTCTTGAGTAGTGAGCAGTTTCATAAGTTTTCCTGATTGAACGGAAGCCGGAGCCGTTAGAGATCGTGTTGGTATTTGCACGCGATGGCGTGCCCCATCATGGAGCAAACGCCGTGCCGCGTGTTTCGGCGATCCGGGATTTCCGCTGCAGGAGCCTGGCCGAGGAGGCCAGGGCAACAGGATCAGGCGCTGCCTTCCCCGAGCGCCATGTCGGCCAGCATGTCGGCGGCGAGCGATTCGAGCAGCACGCGCAGCGCATCGATCGACATTGTCCCGGGTACGGCGAGCATCGCCTTGACGTTGAACTGACGTGGCCGCTCGGCCTCGTGCGTGAGATCCGTGCCCAGTTCTTCGATGCTGATATCGTGCGCCGAGAGGCTGGCCGAGAGATCCTGCACGATCCCGGGCCGGTCGGGAGCGCTTAACTCTAGCGATATGCGGCGCCGGCCTTGACCGAGCGGCGGCAGGTCGCTGCGCGCAATTACGACGCGCAATCCCGCGCTCTCCAGATCGCGCAGTGCGGTGGTAAGCGCGTCGGCGTGACGTTGCGCGACATCGAATTGCACCATCCCGGCAAACTGGCTGCCAATACTCGCCATGCGGCTGCCGGTCCAGTTCGCGCCGAACGCTCGCGCGCGTTCGGAAAGCAGATTGACTATTCCCGGACGATCCGCGCCAATCGCCGTGACAACGAGCGTTGCAAGCGGCCCAGTCGGTTCCTCGACAAGATCGATGCGCCGGCGGATGATCGGCGCGCGCGTGGCAAATTGTTCGTCCTGAACGCTTGCCGGCAGCTCGCCGTGTTCGCGTGCGTGGTGCGCCACGCGCAGTAGCAGCGCAAGTCCCATTGGCGCCAGCGCGCGCTCCCAAAGTTCTCGCGCGTTCTCGCCCTTCCTCACGAAGCACCAGTCCTGCGCGGCGATCGCCCCGGCGTCCCAGCCGTGCGAGAGGTGATAGATCGAGCCACCCGCAATGGGGTCGCCTTCCAGAATGGTCCACTCGACCGCTGCGATGCCTCGATGACGCGGCAGCAGCGAAGGGTGATAACCCACGCCACCCAGGCGCGAGCGCGCCAGCGCCTCGTCGCTCACGCGCGCATGCGTGTGCGCGGCGATGATCAGACCGGTGTCTTCGGGAATGGCGCTGCCATCGATATATTTTGGATTTTCGTGGATCACCGTCGGCAAGCCTGCCGCGCGGGCTGCGACAGCAAGGCGGTCATCGGCGGCGGGTGCGACTACGCCGGCAATCTCGATTCCGTCGGCCCGGAACGCTTCCAGCACCGACGCGCCGAAATACCGCGATCCCACGATCGTGCATTTCATTCAGCTGTCTCCCATGCAACATGGTTGATCGTGCGCGTACGCCGAGTTTGGCCGGCGCGCATTATTAAACAAAGTCCACATTGTCATACGAACAGCTGCTCGAATCCACACCGGCGCAAACCCGCCGGCGGGATTGAAATGCCGTCAGGGTTTGATGACTACCTTGATGCACCCGTCTTCCTTGTCGCGGAAGGTCTTGTACATCGCGGGACCGTCTTCCATCGAGACCGTATGGGTGATCACGAAGGATGGGTCGATCTGGCCTTCCTGAATTCGATTGAGCAGATCATCAGTCCAGCGCTTTACATGGGTCTGGCCCATCTTCCATGTCAGTCCCTTGTTCATCGACGCACCGAAGGGGATCTTGTCGATCAGGCCGCCGTAGACGCCCGGCACGGACAGGATTCCAGCAGGACGGCAAACATAGATCATTTCGCGCAGCACGTGAGGACGATCCGACTCCAGCATGACCGCCTGCTTGACGCGGTCGTACATGGCATCGACAGAGCGGGTTGCGTGGGATTCCATGCCGACGGCATCGATGCACTTTTCAGGGCCCTTGCCGTTGGTCAGGTCCTTCAGCCGGTCAAGCACGCTTTCTTCGTCGAAGTTGATGACGATCGCGCCGCCGGCTTTTGCCATGGCCAGCCGTTCGGGAACCCGATCGATCACGACAACATGCTTTGCGCCCAGCAGCACGGCGCTGCGGATCGCCATCTGACCGACCGGCCCCGCGCCCCAGATTGCGACCGTGTCGTCGGGCTGAATATCGCAGTTGACCGCCGCTTGCCAGCCGGTCGGGAAGATGTCGCCGAGAAAAAGAACCTGTTCGTCGGTCAGGCCGTCGGGAATTTTGACGTGCGTGGTGTCCGCCATGGGCACGCGCACGTATTCGGCCTGGCCGCCCGCATAACCGCCGGTCAGATGCGAGTAACCGAAAAGCCCGGCGGTCGTATGGCCGAACACCTTGTCGGCCTTGTCCTTGTTGCGATTACTGCGTTCGCAAACGGAGAAGTTGCCGCGTTTGCACTGATCGCAATCGCCGCAGAAGATCGTGAAGGGGACTACCACCCGATCGCCAACCTTGAGCGCCTTGTTGTCCTTGCCCACTTCAACGACTTCGCCCATGAACTCATGACCCATGATGTCGCCGCTTTCCATGGTCGGCATGAAGCCGTCGAAAAGATGCAGGTCGGAGCCGCAGATTGCGCAGGTCGACATCTTGATGATCGCGTCGCGCCCTTCTTCTATGACGGGGTCGGGAACCGTGTCACATCGAATATCGTGTTTTCCATGCCAGCGCAGCGCTCTCATTTGTAACTCCTGAATAATCGTGGGCCAGGTTCCGTGAACACCGTCCATGGGTTCACGCCCGGCACGACAATTCAGCAATACCTATACCTTCGGGCTATCTGTCCACCGTTTCGATGTCTTCGGCAAGCGTGGAAATCCCGCGTTCGGCCAGCACCTCGTCCAGCGAGGCACGCAAGACTTCGATAGCGCGCATCAGCCGGCCGGGAAGGGAGCCATGCACGAACCAGACATCGACGCCGGTGCGAAAGTCAGTGGTATCGATGATCTGCAGCGACAGCCGATGCGAACTTCGTTCCAGCATGTCCGGCGTGACAAGCCCGATACCCAGCCCGCGTGCGACAAGGGACAGTTGCAGCTCGGAGCCGAACGCTTCGACTGCAACATTCAACGGCAGCCCCGCAGCCTGCAGCGTGCGACTCAATACCGAGCGCATTCCGCAGCCGTCCTGATTGAGCACCCATTCATAGCGGCTCAGCTCGGCCAGCGTCACCGGCGCTTCGGACAGACCGAGGGAGCGCGCCGCGACAATCACCGTGGGCACGAACGCGAGGCGTGTTGCGTGCAACGTCTCGGGCGGCGAGAAGCCAGGTGGCATCAGCACGACTGCTGCATCGAGGGACGCGCGTTCAACGCTTTGCACGAGTGCCGGAGACCAGCCCGCTGTGACACGTAGCGTCAGTCGCGGAAAGACGGAGCGCAGTTGATCAACGGGTTTTTCGAGCGCGACCTCGCCCAGAAAAGGCGGCATGCCGATCCGCAGTTCGCCGGAAGGTTCGCTGTCGAGCGACGCCACCGACAGCAGGTCGTCCACCGCACGCAATACGGTCCGCGCCAGCGCATAGACCTCGTTGCCCGCCGCCGATGGCTTGAGCGGCTTGCTTTGCCGTTCGAGTAATTCCACGCCTAGCATGGATTCGAGGTTTTGCACGCGCCGCGTCAAACCCGGTTGCGTGAGATGCAGCTTTTCCGCGGCGCGAACCATCGAACCACTGTCGACCACGGCAACAAACGCCTGCAAATCTCGCGTGTTCACAAATATATCCGCATAATCATTATCAACATTTTTCAATTGTCGCATAATGATCTCGCCGATAGGATGTTTCTCTGATCCAGTCCAGAGACTTCCCTTCGATGATTCCAACAGCAGAAACGACCGCTCGCGTGGCGCCGGCGCCCGAGCCGGACGGCGCTCATACGCTTACCGTTCCGATGACCGTGTTCTTTGCAACAGCGGTCGGTGTGATGGTGATGAACCTGTTTGCCGCGCAAACGCTGACGGGAGCAATTGGCCTCAGCCTGCATCTCGCGCCGCAGTATGCCGGCCTGGCAGCCATGCTGCCGCAACTCGGATATGCGATCGGACTGGTGCTGCTCGTGCCGCTATGCGACCTGCTGGAAAATCGCCGTCTTATCGTCTACACGCTGGCGTGCGGTGCCGCGTTTCTCGCAATCGCGATGCTCGCCGAGTCGCGCGTCTTGTTTCTCGTCGCCGTTTTGCTCGCCGGCGTTGCTTCCAGCGCAATCCAGATGCTGGTGCCGATGGCCGCTTCAATGGCGCCGGAAAGCCACCGTGGCCGCGCGGTTGGCAATGTCATGAGTGGCTTGATGCTCGGGATCCTGTTGTCGCGTCCTGCCGCAAGCCTGATAGCAGGTACAGTCGGTTGGCGTGCTTTCTATGGCCTGGCTGCATTGACCGACGCGCTGGTCGCTGTCGTCCTGTATCTGAAGCTTCCCATGCGCACGCCGGGCAACCAGACGTCTTACTCCGCACTTTTATATTCGCTCTGGACGTTGGTGCGCACCGAGCGCGTGCTGCAACGCAATGCGGCATCGGCGGCGCTGGTCATGGGCGCGTTCAGCGCGTTCTGGACAGCGATCGGGCTCCGGCTTGTCCAGCCGCCATTCAGCTTCGGCATGGACGGCATTGCACTGTTTGCGCTCGCCGGGGCAGCCGGTGCGATCGTCACGCCGCTTGCCGGCCGCGCTGGCGACCGTGGATGGAGCCGCAAGATGTTGTCCGCCGGCCACCTGACGATGCTTGTCGCGCTCGCGGTGATCGGCGTGGCGGGCGCCGGTTGGGCAGGCTTTTCGGCGCAGGCTCATCCGGTTATGGCTATCGCGACGCTCGTTCTAGGCGCAGCAGCGCTCGATGCCGGCGTGGTAACCGACCAGACCCTGGGCCGCCGCGCGATCAACCTGATGGACCCGGCTGCGCGCGGAAGACTGAATGGCCTGTTCGTCGGGACGTTTTTTGTCGGCGGTGCGGTAGGGGCAGCGCTTTCCGGCGCTGCCTGGGCAATGGCCGGCTGGACTGGCGTCTGTGCCGTGGGATTTGCGTTCACCGGCTTCGCATTCGCGCTGCGGATAACCTCCAGGTCACCATGAACGGACTTCGAGAATCGCAGTGGCGAACACGTCCGGCGCTTCCTGTGGAAGGTTATGACCGGCGTTCGGCACTACGCGGTTCTCGTGACGGCCCGTGAAGCGCTTCAAGCCGGCCTGGCTGCCTCCTGGGGGACTGACGCCATCAGCGTCTCCTTGAAGGGTGATCGCCGGGACAGTGATCGGTGGCAGGGCCGCCAGGCGGCGCTCGATGTCATCGAACTGTGGATCGCCATCGACCAGTCCATAGCGATGCCGGTACGAGTGGATGACGACATCGACGAAATCCGCGTTGTCGAACGCGGCGGCCGAGCGCGCGTAGGTATCGTCGTCGAAATGCCAGGTTGGCGACCACAACGACCATAAGAGCCGGCAGAACTCCCGACGGTTCTCGGTCAGCCCGGCACGGCCGCGCTCGCCATGAAAATAATACTGATACCAGAGCCGATACTCCTTCTCCGGACTTTCCGGTTGCCCGGCAATGGACAGGTTCTGGATGTTGTACCCGTTCACCGATACCAGACCGCGCGCTCGCGAGGGGTAGAGCGCCGCCACGATGCAGGCCGCGCGGCCGCCCCAGTCGTATCCGCCCAGCACGGCTTGTTCGATCTGAAGCGCGTCGAGCAGCGCCAGCAGGTCGGCCCCGAGCGCTGCCTGCTGGCCCGATCGAAGTGTCGCCGGGTCAAGAAAGCGCGTGGACCCGTAGCCCCGGAGATAGGGCGTCAAGACCCGTGCGCCTTGGGCGGTCAGGCGGGGCGTGACGTCGTCGTATGTGTGGATATCGTATGGGAAGCCGTGCAGCAAGACGACCGGCCATCCGTTCGGATCGCCTTGTTCGTCGTAGGCGATATCAAGCAAGCCGGTTACGATGTTTTTCAGCATGACGCCGTCCTGAGGATGGTTCGTTTCAAAGGGATTCCCATGATGCGCCGAGGAAGGATATCGAGCACGTGGCCGGCGGGCAATCCAGATAAATTCCATGTTCGCGTTAGATAAACCTTCGCGATCGAGTGTATCGAACCGGCGATGGTGTCCGGTTCGGACACACCTAATAGTTGAAGCTGGCGTTGAAGAACACACCCTTCGCGCGGTCATCGCCAACAATTTTCAGCCGGTACTGCAGCGAGAAATCCACGAACGAGCGCGGCGCGTGATACGTGTCCTCGCGGAACCAGTAGCGCAAATTCAAGCCGACGCCCGCGCCCATCGACGCGCGGTTGTTGATCTGCGTGTTGTAGTCGCCGCCAAGCACCGCGTAGGGAAACGCGACCAGATGCGGATCGATGGCATCGAGCCGGTAGCTTCGGCCCAGCTCGCCGCTGAAGGTTGCATAGCTGTCCGGATGCGTCACGTAATGGCCGCCTTCCGCGTAAAGCTGCCCGGTCCACCAGCTTGGCGTGTCCACACGCAGATCCGTGCCGAAACCGTTCGAATACGCGATACGTCCAAGCCAGTCCGGCTGCACCGCGCTGCCAAGCGGCACAATGCGCTCGAACGCGAACACCAGGTTCTGGCTCGCGAACGGCTTCGCGCGCACACCCAGCGCGCCTTCCAGACTCGGCGTGCCCGTGGTGTTGCCCGCTTTCGAATAGAGCGTCTCGTAGGCGCGCGCGTAGAGCTCGACAATGTGTCCATCGAGGTAACCGAAGGGACGCCAGTAGGCTTCCGCGCCGGCTTGCACATTCTTGTCGGCGGTACTTCCAGGACTGGCCACAAAGGTGGTCTGGTCGCCTGTAGGCCGGTATCCCAGCGATGCATTCACGCCCCAGGTCCGGTCGAGCTCGGACATCGTGCGGCGGGTTTCGTAGGCCTGTTGCGGCGGCAGCGAAATATCGCCCTTGTTGCCGGCGTCGATGCCGCGCCTGAAATATCCGCCCGCCACGGGCGCCGCGCCTGCGTTCAGGTTGGCATAACCTGCATCGAGCAAGCTCGAAGGAGGCAATTCCTGGTTGCGATCGGCCTCGTTGTAATAGCGTGCGGCAAGCTCCGGCTGTCCCGCATTCGATGCGAAATACGCGGCGTTCACGTTCGGCAAAACATCGATCATGCCGCTTTGGATCAGGTTCGACGCTTCCTGTCTGGACTCGGCCGCATGGCCGTTCGATGCCAGCGCCTGGATCAGCAACAGCCTATGCACCGGATCGTCGGGCGCGATGCGAACGGCCTCGCGCGCCTGCGCCACGGCAAGCGCGTAGTCCTGCTGGTCGTAGGCGCGCGAAGCCGCAGCGTACTGCGCATAGGCGGGATCGTACGGATGAAGCGTGCAGAGGATGCCCGAGTCGATGCGCGCGCAATCGAGCAACGGCAGCGGCAGATCGGCCGGATTGGCCGCGACAGACGACGATAACGCGCGCCGCGCCTTTTGACGGCGTACGGCGATCATCAGATCGGTGGCGTCGCCATCGGCATCGAGACCGCTCAGCGCATCGAGCGCGCGTTGCGGATCGCCGGTTGCCAACGCCATATCCGCGATCACGATCCGGCCGTTGCGGCGTTCTTGTCGAGTGCCGTCCTGAAGCCGCAGCGCGTCTGCGAAATCCGCAAGCGATGCGTCATGCCTGCCGAGCCGTTCGCGAATCGCGCCGCGTAACAGCCACGGCGCGAGGGCGGATGGATTGGCGGATATTGCGTCGGTTGCAGCCTGATCGGCTTCATCGAAACGATTGCCTTGCATCAAGGCGTCGATCAGCAAATCGCGTGCACCGGGTACGTCCGGCGCAAAACCGATCGCAGCGCGGGCGCGTTCGATTGCAGCATCCGTATCGCCGCGCTTGAGCGCGTCATAGGCTTCCGATGCCGCCACCGGTCCAAGCCGCGCACCGATAAACCCGCGCCGCGCACGCAGCCCCTCGTTGTCTGCGCCGCGTTGCGTTTCCGCGATGACCGCGTTGTACGCATCCAGGTCGCGTCCTTCGGCTGTCAGTGCATCGATCACGAGAAGATGCAGCGGCATGACATCGGGCCGTACGGCCAAGACCTCGTTCGCTGCTGCGATCGCGTTTTCATAATCATGCTTCGCATACGCCCGATAAGCGCGCTGCGCCGTCTTCGCCAACTTGCCCGTCAGCGCGTTCGGATCGGCCGGACCATTCCCGCCGCTCGCGATGATCGCAAGCAAGGCACTGCGCCGGGCGCGCAACGCGGCTTCGGGGCCGAGGTCCTTGATGGCGGCATCGATTGCGCGTACCGCTGCGCGCCTGTCGCCTTGTGCTTCGAGCGCGCTGGCAAGCAACAGGCGCAGTGATACCACATCAGGGCGTTGCCGGATCGCTTCGCGTGCATACCCGGCGCTCGCCTGATAACGATGGCTGTCGTAGCTGCCGTACGCTTGCCGCGCGACCCTGTAGGCGCTGCCGGTCAGCGGCAGTGGAAGGTTTTGATCGGCCTGCGATATTGCGGGAAGCGACCAGAAGAGCGCGACGCCGACGACTGACGCTTGCACACGTTTGGGAAGTTGACCACGAAGCGGATTGATATTCACTGCAGAAGACTGTCCACGAGTTGAGGCGGCACGTAGTGGGGTCCATCGAAAAGATACGTTCGATAACCGCGGTAGGCATCCAGCTGCAACCGGAGTTCTTGTGCCGTGGCCGATCGAAATGACGATCCCGGCGCAAGACGGAACGCTTCCGCGATGACCCGCACGCGCTCAAGGCCGAACTTCGCGCTGAGGGCATCGGCATAGGTCCGGGCAATACGCGGTTCGCGCGCATACACGCCCACGCCGTCCTGCAACAACACGCCGACATCGTTCGGCAGCCAGGCCGAAAGCCAGTCCGCCAGCGCCGCGCCGCCGATGTTGCCGCGGTCGTAGACGCTGATCCACAAGGGCCGCGGCAACCGTGCGAGCAACGGCGCAAGCGAATGCGCGTCCTGCCAGCTCGGATCGACTTCAACGGGGAAATACCAACCTTCGATGTTCAGCCGCGGCGCCGCGCGCACGAGTTCGAGAGACTGATCGACAAGCAGCGCGACATTGGCGCGCGCGGCGTTTTCGTCGAAGCGGCCGGCCAGTCCGACGAGCACGTGCCGCGCCCAGGGTTCTTGCGCGATGCGGTTCCAGTCCGGCAAGCGCGCCGCAACGGGAATCCGCGTTCCGGCTACATACGCGGTGTTATCGACGGCGGTCCATTGCAGCAGCAGGTCGCTCACGCCCAGGCGATTCCAGTCGCCATGTGCGTCGGCATGCGTGTTGTCGAGTTGCCATGCAACACCCTGGACGAGCGGCGTGGACTGGCAGCCCGCGAGTCCGAGCGCCAGCATTCCGGCGGCGCTGCCGCGCAGAAAAGCACGGCGGCTCAGCGTCAAGGCGCAGCCGCCGCTCACGTGTGCTGCCCCGCTTCACGCGTGCGGATCTGCGTCTGCACGGCATCGCTCAGCGCCCGTGCCGAGATCGCGCCATACGCCACCATGAATTCACCGATCCGGCCATCGCGTTCCGGTCTGTACACCTTCAGCGCTTCATTGAAACTCTCGCGCGTGATGTAGCCCATCTGGATCAGCAAATCGCCGAGAAGCGGCACGTTCGTCTCGTTCGGCTCGAGGGCGTTGTCAGCGCCGCGCAAGAACCGGAAGCCGGTCGCGATTTCGCTTTCACGTACGATCCGCTGCGTGACAGGCGTTCCGGCGACGCGTTCGATTTCCTTGAGGGCATCGTCTTCGAGCGGGCTCGCCGCCAGCACGATCCGTCGGCCCGCATGGTCCGTGCCTTGCGGCAGCACGCGGTATCGAATGGCGTGTTCGAGCGGCACGTGTACCTGGCCTTCGTCGAGCAGAGCAGGGTCCAGCGCCGCGCGTTGCAGCTCCGATTGAAACGACAGCGCTTCGGCCAGCGTCTCTTCATCGAGCCAGCCGCGCGCGATCAACACGCGGCCAAGCGGCGCTTCGCTCGCGAGCTCGTCTTCCATTGCTGTCTTGAGCTGGTCCTCGTTGATTGCCTGCCAGGAGACGAGCAGTTCGCCGAGCCGCTGACGCCGCTTTTCGGAGAGACCCGCCGCCGATGGAAAGTCGTGCATGGTCTTGTCCCATGCGAGCCGCTTACCTGTAACCAGATGCGACGCAAATAGCCGCCATGCCCGCGATACCGCCAGGAAGTTGATGAAGTTGGCGACGACCATGCGTGGAATGGAGACAATGCCTTGTTCCCAGCCGTAGAGGCGAGTGACGAAATACACCCGTTGCACGACCCGCAGCAATACGGCGATCGCGTTCAGCGCGAGCACCGTGTTCATCCACGCCGAATCCACGAACGGTGATGGCAGCAAGTTGCTCGTCAGCCCGAGCGAGGCCGCGCACATGAACGCGATGAACTGCAGCACGAGCACATAAGCCAGCATGCCGACAAACGATGTCACCACACCCTTGCGGTCGCGAAACAGCAAATAGCGGTTGGCGAGCGAGCCGCTCCAGCCGGTCTGCTGCCAGCCCTGCATGCCGATTCCGAGCACCCAGCGCGCACGTTGCCGGTACGCGGTGCGAACCGTATCGGGGAAAAATTCGCGCACGGAAAGCGGCACCGTCACGGTCACTTCGCGATCTTCGCCCAAGCCGAATACGCTCTTGCGGCGCGTGAGGTACTGCACTGGAAACACCGCGAAAATCGATTCCATGCCGAGCTTCAGCAAGCGCGCGCCGACGTCGTAGTCTTCGGTCAGGGAATCGGTATTGAACGGCTGGTTCTTCGTTGTTTCGATAAGCGCGAGCATCGCCCGCCGTGAGAAGCATGTGCCCACGCCCGCGGACGGCACGCTGCCCGTCATGCTCTCGCGGACCACGAGATCCTTTGCGTGCCACTCGGCGAATTCATCCATATAAGTGCCCGCGACCAACTCGTACCAGTGCCGCTCGAGCGATGCCACCGGCAACTGGATCATGTCCTTGCGCGGCAGGAGAAAGTTGAAAAACTTCAGTTCCAGCGAATGCAGGACATCTTCGCTGTCATGCAACACGAAGCCTGCGAATTCCAGATCCGCATTGCGTTCATGCTGAAGCGCTGCCTGCACCACCCAGTTCAGGCAATCTGCCTTGCAGGTCGGACCCTCGTGAGGCACCTCCACGCGATGCAGCTGCTTGTAGCGCATCCGCATGCGTTCGACTTCAGCGATGGTCGCGGCATCGTTCACATACGTTCCCACGAAGATCGCGTAGTTCCGGTAATCGAGCACGCGCACGGCGTCTTCCAGCATCGCCGCGATCACGCCATATTCGTGCCAGGCGGGGATCATGATGGCGATGGGCTGCTCCGCGCGCTCCTGCAACTGTGCTGCTTTCAGCGACGCGTATTCGCGCTTGACCGTAAGCGCGCGGAATGTCCGCCGGACCCAGTAATACAGGTCGATAAACAGATCATCCGCGCTCGAGATCAGGATGATCACGGCGATCACGCCCGCGCAATATTGCAGCCCGTAGTAATACTGTTGCGCGTAATAACCGGGGTACAGGTCCATGACAGGTCCTCATTTCGGCGGCGAATTTTCTGCCTGCATTTCAGCGTGCTTCCTGCGGCTGCGCACCAGCGCGGCGAACATCAGCAACAGGATGAACATGCCGACAAGCAACGCCGGCACCGTCCACGCCAGCCATTTCTCCGACCATGGCGCGCCTGCCTGATTGCCGGTATCGATACGGATCATGTTGGCCGGGTCTCGGGTATCGATTTCTTTCAGGACACCCGTACCGTCGATAACCGCAACGTCGGCTTGCGCCAATTGAAGGCTCACGGGCACGAGCGGCGCGCGTGCGCCGACGCTGCGCCAGATCACGCCCCGCGTATCGCCTGCATGCGCGACATCCAGCACGCCCACGCCTTGCTGGCTGACATCGTAAAGTGGCTGGTCGTCATTGCCGGTGATGGCGAGGCGCGTGTCCGCGACCCGCACGTGCGACTTCTGGTCAGCAAGTGCGACGTCGAACGCGAGGAATGGTCCCGGCGGCATGACCGCGGCGGCGCCCGACGTCACCGTCAGGGACGCACGCTGCGGATCGACGCCGGTGGCGTCGGCAAGGCGTGCAACGCGGGGAAGGGTGGTCGTGGCGTCGGCGAGATAAGCGTTCGGCACCATGACGCTTGCGCTCGTTGCAAAGCGCGCGACCATGCCGGTGAAGTTGTCGTCGGCGTCGGCCTTGACGAGCGTGAGATGGCTCGTCGGCAGGACCGCTGCCGGATAGCCTTCGTCGCTTGCGCAACCGGAGTCGGACTGGCGGGTGAAGGTGACGCGCAAGAGGTTGCGCGAACTAAGCGATGTACGCGGAATATGCGACGTGACACGCTGGGCGCGGCCATCGGCATCGAGCAATTTCGAGCCGATCAGCGTGTCGTTGAAAAATACCGAGGCGACCACGCCCGCGTTGTGGCCGTTGGGCGAGCCGGCAAGATCGAGCACCACGTCGTCCGGCAATCGTCCCGCGCCCGCCACCGCGCCGAGATCGAAATCCGCGGTCCACGATGCCTGGCGCAACACATTCACCGTGCGCGGTTCACCACCGAGCGCTGCAAGCGGCACGACGTCATGGCGCCCGTTCGCGGCGCTGTCTATGTGATGCACGACCAGCTGATTCGATCCATCCACGGCGCGCCAGACCTGTGCGAGCGCGCCGACCGAACGCGTGTCGCCGACCACGATCGCCGCCTGACCCGCCACGTGCACAAGACGTGCTTCGCCGGGCGCGAGCGGCGTGACAAGCGGAGCGGCGACGCGCGCACGCCAGTCATCGAACGCACTCGCGGCTTCCGGCGATATCGCCGCCGCTTGCAGACGCAGCGCGTCGAGCGAGGCGTTGACGTTCGTGCGCAAGGTGTCGTCGGCGACGATGAGATCCGCCGGCAGCGCAGCGGGCGCCGGGATGGCCAGCAGCGCGCCGGCCTCGGCCGCGTTCGCCAGCTTGTGCTCACCACCGGCTGCAAGCGCCGCGAACGCGGGCATGGCGCGCAAGGCGGCGGGCACATCGGGCGTGCCGAGACTCACCGTGTCGCCCACGGCCGGCCAGCCGTTCACCGACGGTTCGCGGCCATCGCGCTGCATGATTGCGGCGGCGCGCCAGGCGGTATCGTAAGCGAGCGTGCCCAGGCGTTTGGACGATACGGTTATCGCCGGCGTTTGCGGCAGCGCACTCCACGCGGTCCGCAGGTCGCGAATGTCGCCGCTGTTGTAGCGATAGTTCAGGCGAGTGCCAGGTGCCAGGCGCAGCACGTTGCCGATTGCCGTCTGGTCGGCGCACACGGCGTCATTGATCACCGACGCATATTCGAAACCGACGCGCACGTATCCATTGGCGCGCGGCGATCCATCCACGCCGATTGTCGCCGCCGCGGTGCCTTGTGGCTGGGTGAGCGCGCGCGCGAGTACCGGCGAGCCGTCGAGGGACACCAGCATCGTCGTGCGGCCGCCGTCGCCGCGCAGGTAAGTGGCATCGACTTGCAAGGCGGCGTCGCTGATCGGCACGCCCGCTGGCACCGGGAAGTAGTATTCGCGGCGGGAGTCAGGCGCGCCGAGCGCCACCGCGTCGCGCACGCCGAGGCGTTTCAACTCGACAGTGCGCGTGATAGGGGCGTGGCTGGCGGTATCGAATGCGCCGGCGAAATCCAGGGCTTGAGCGGCCACCGAGTTCAATGACCCTGCGGCCAGGGCAATACACGGAATCACACGAACAAACGCCGGCAGGCCAGCAGAAAAGCGGTGACGATGATGCGATGGGTTAGCTCGGGTCACGGTCGGTAGCGGATTTGGTTTTATGTGAGCAACGACGATCCGATGCAGCCCGCGTCAATAAAGCGCGTCGCTGCGATTGGATGCCGCAAGAAGGATCGAGCCCGGCCCGATGGCGCGTTGATCAGCCGCCTGACACTCGCTGGGCGCGGGGGAGAGCAGGCGCATCGATCACCGGCGGCGAAGCGCCGAACTCCGTGAATTGGCGGCCTGCAAGCGCGGCGACGATCCGTTCCGACGCTCGGCCGTCGCCGTAAGGATTGGCGGCGCGCGGCGGAATCCGCGCAGGGCGTTTGGACAAAGAGGTCGATGACCCCAGTAACGCCGAGACCGCCGCCCCGATTGCCGCGCGGCTCGTGCCGACCAGCCGCACCGTGCCCGCTTCGACTGCTTCCGGCCGCTCGGTGATAGTGCGCATGACGAGCACCGGCTTGCCGAGCGCCGGCGCTTCTTCTTGCACGCCGCCCGAGTCGGTGAGCACAACGGCCGCGCGCTGCATCAGCCGCACGAAACCAAGGTAATCGAGCGGCTCGATCAGATGCACATTCGGCTCGCCTTGCAACATGGCAAGCACGGGTTCGCGCACGTTCGGATTGAGGTGAACCGGATAGACGATCTGCACCGCATCGCGTCGCGCGATGTCCCGCAGAGCGAGACAGATCTGATGGAAACCATCGCCAAAACTTTCTCGCCGATGCCCCGTGACCAGCAGGATGGGCTTGCCGTCGCCGGCGAAGGGCAGTGCGGCGTCCAGGCGCTTGCGCAGATGTGCGTCGGCGTCAATGCGCGCGGCCGTCATCATGAGTGCATCGATCACCGTGTTGCCGGTGACCACCACGCGGCCTTGTAAATTCTCCGCCTGAAGATTCGCTTTCGCTCCGACGGTTGGCGCGAACAGCAGGTCGCACACAATATCCGCCACGCGCCGGTTCATCTCTTCAGGCCAGGGTTGCGACAGATCACCCGTGCGCAATCCGGCTTCGACGTGCGCAACCGGAATCCGCCGATGGAACGCCGCAAGCGCGGCAAACGAAGCCGTCGTAGTGTCGCCGTGAACCAGCACGCGATCGGGCTTTGCGATATCGAAGACGCTGTTGAGTGAATCCAGCACGCGCGCGGCGAGCCCGTTGAGCGTCTGGTTTTCCGTCATCACGGCGAGGCGATGATCGGGTGTGATGTCGAACTGGTCCAGGACCTGTTGCAGCATGGTTTCATGCTGCCCCGTTACGCACACGATGGACTGCAGGTCCGGGTCCGCTTCGATCCACTTCACCAGCGGTGCCATTTTGATGGCTTCGGGACGCGTCCCGAATATAGACAATACCTTTTTCAACGCCATTGAACTGAGGGTTGTCGTTTTCGAATGGAAAGTCTAAAAGAATTGTTTAATTTGAATGAAGCTCCAGCTTAAATAATTCGTAAGATATGGTAATCGATGTAATTGATAGTAACTGCGCTGATCGACGAAAATTGAACAGATTTTAAAGCGGATAGAAATGGACAAATATTTCCTGACAAAACGATAACAGGTAAATTTGCAACTCGCTATGACGCCGGGACGGGCTTGGTGCTGGCGCGGGCAGGAGACGTGGAATTACTTTGGCATGTCGAGAATCGGTGTCTCGCATCAATAACGATATTCAATGGCTAAGGATCAAAAGAGTAAATAAAATAAATCTTTTATTGTTTTATATTCGCGTATCGATTATCGAATCGAAAATGCATATTTATATGGTTGATTTAACACGAGCGATGGCGAGGCGTTATCCCAAATAATTAATGGAAAAGTTCATTGCGCGCAAGGGATTGAATTGAAGCAGGGAAGCGGGCGGCGATGGGCCGCGCGGGAAGCGCGGCGATCGTCTTGGGACAAATGAATATGGTTCTGGTCAGGCAAGCTGCTGCGCGAGCGTCTTTGTAAGCGGCGTATCGACGTCGCCCGTATGCAGCGTCGTGACCGGTTCGATCAGGACGATCCAGCATTCCTCTTCCGCCACCGGGTTGTGCAGCACGCCACGCGGCACCACGTGCATGCTGCCTTGCGCGAGCGGCACCACGCGCCCGCTCTCGTACTCCATGCGCAGATTGCCGCGCACGATGTAAAACAATTCGTCCTCGCCGGCGTGGCTATGCCATGCAAGCTCCCCACGCACCTTCGCCACCTTGACGTATTGATCGTTGACCTGCGCCACGACCTTCGGCGACCAGAAGTCGGTGATCGCGTCGAAGGCGGACATCAGATCGAATGATTCTGCAAACAACATTGTGTTCATTTTTCATCTCCACATTGGAATGATCGATACTGCGAGCAAGATCGCCATCGAGCCGTTCAAAATCCGCCATTGGCGCGGCGTCTTCAATAAGCGCGCGAACATCACGCCCGCGGCGCACCAGATACACAAGGACACGCCCGCAGCCAGCGCGAACGCACCACCAAGCAGCGCTGCCAGATGAAGCGGACCGTCCGACAGCATGGCGAAGGACGCGGCCGCGCCGAGCGCCATTGCCCAGCCTTTCGGGTTGAGCCAAAGCAAGCACGCACCGCCGATAAACGTGGCGGGCGCCGCACTGCCTTCGCCCGCTGCAGGCGGCCCACTGCGCGCGATTTTCATGGCCAGCCAGAGTAGGTATGCGGAGCCGATGATTTTCATACCGGTCTGCAAGGAGGGCGCTGCGAGCAGAATGGCCGCCAAGCCAGCCGCCGCGGCAGCAGCCAGCGTACCGAGGCCGACGGCAATACCAACGATCATCGGCATTGAACGGATGAATCCAAACCGTGCACCCGATGCGGTCGCAAGTGTGGTCGCGCCACCGGGCGATAGGGTGGCGACGGTGACAAAAAGCGCAAGCGGGGCGAGGGATTGAGCAGACATGACGGTCCTTGCAGGAGACCGGAGTGTAATCACCGCGCGCCCATTAGTGAAACGACGAATTTTGATGACGCCCATTACGATACATAATGCACGCATGAACAGGAATCTCGACATTACTCTGGTCCGCACCTTTGTGGCGGTGGCCAATACCGGCAGCATGACAGTTGCCGCGAACGCCCTTCACCTCACGCAGGGCGCGATCAGCCAGCAGATCAAGCGGCTTGAAGAAACCTTCGATTGCATCCTGTTCGAGCGGGATGGGCGGCGGCTTGGACTATCGCCCGTCGGCGAGCGTTTTCTCGGCAAGGCAAAGCAGCTGCTGGGCATGAACGACGAAATCTGGAGCGACATGACGGCGCGCCCGCTTCACGGCAAGCTGAAAGTGGGAATTCCGTACGACCTGGTTGGAACGCACATGCCACCGGTGTTCAAGGCGTTTGGCGAGGCTTATCCGAACGTGGAGGTATCGCTCATGTGCGCGAGTTCGCCGGAGTTGATCGATGCAATTGGCGCGGGGTCGCTCGATCTTGCCGTGGTCGAGGAAACTGCCGATACTGCAAGCGGCGAATGCCTGCGCATCGAGCAGCTCCTGTGGGTCGGGGCGCGTGGCGGAAACGCGCATCACAGGCGACCGCTGCCTATATCGATGGTCGCCGATTCATGTTGTTTCCGGCCCGTCGTGCTGTCGGCGCTGCGGGAGCGAAGCATTGAATGGCGCACTGTGTTCGAGAGCGGCAACATCGAGGCAACGACTGCCACCGTGCGCAGCGACATGGCCATCACAGCGTGGCTTGCATCCACGATTCCCGGCGATCTCTCGATCCTTCGCAGCGACGACGATCTGCCGCCGTTGCCAAGTTTCGCAATCAGTCTGCGATTGCCGTCGGTGGCGCCGCTGATTGCCCAGGAGTTCGCGCGGTATGTGCGTGAGCGGTTGGTGAGGGTTTCCAGTCCGTGAATCCGAATGTCTTGCCACTACGTTCATCTTGATCGGTTTCGTGAGTCTCGGTCGTCGAGGCAGGCAGCGTCGCTGGTATGCCTTGACCCATGCAACAGTTGCACCTACATGGCATCTGGAGGCTCTTATGCAGGAAGAGATAACACGAGCGGCCCTGAATTTGCACTGGCAAGCATCGGCGGCGGGTGATCTCGACGCCGAACATGATATCTACGATGACGATGTCATCTGTGACTATCCCCAGTCGGGTGAGCGAATCCTTGGTCGAATAAATTTGCAGGCACTGCGGAGCCATCATCCGGGCAAGCCAGCAGGTTTTGATGTCAGGCGGATCCAGGGCGAAGGTCATTTATGGATCACGGAATACTCCATCGACTACAACGGGCGACTGGCTTATACGGTGAGCATCATGGAGTTCCTAAACGGCAAGGTCGTTCACGAGACACAATATTTCTCGGATCCGTTTGAAGCGCCAGGTTGGCGGAGTCAATGGGTCCAGCGACCCGAGTGATAACGCAAGTTAAGCAAGAGGAACGCAATCGCCTGGTGCCGGCCTGCCGCATCGCTCCCATTGCGGCTTCGGACATTTTGGCGAACCGACTGGCGCGCCCGTCTACGTCATGGGCATGTCGCACGCGAACCTCACGAACAACAAGGTGATGGCAGAGTTTTTCGTGACGGACGAAGTGTCGATCTGGAAGCAGATTTTTGCGCATATCGAGAGCAACGCCGGCGCGTGACCGTCTTGATTTCGCGTTCACATCTTGTCCTTCGCTGGCGTAGCTAACGTGCGCCGCGAAGCAACAGTTCGTGCAGATCGATCAGATTTGCACTGACTTGCTCAAATCCGAAGAGAACCGAATGCAGAGCACGATAGCGGTCGTAGCTGTCGTGTGCAGCCAGGTCGCTGATTTCTTCGCGCAATAGTTCGTGGGCTTCATTGAGCGCTCGCCTGCACGCGTCGGGATTCGGAGCTGCTTGACCTCCGCGCACGTATGCGGCCAGCTCTGATAGGTAAAGTGACCCACACGATCGAACGGTCCCGCCGACATCCATCAACACTTCCCGGTCCTTGTCCGTGAAATTGCCGCCATGGGCAGCGCCAATTCGATCCATGAGAACGAGTCCATGCCAAAGCCGTTCGGTCGCCGAGAGAGCAGACCATAGCGTCACGCCCGATTGAAAGTGTGCCCGTACACGCGCGTCGATTGATACGGATCGAGCCAGTTCGAGATGTTGCAGGAATCGTTCGTGTAGAGCGTCGAGCGCGACGCGGTTTTGTTGTTGGTCGAATAAGGAAAAATGGTCAAGCAGTTCGCTGCAATCGTCGAGTGCCGAAGCTATGAAATCGAACACGCGTTGGCGAGCGAGCTGCGGCCATACGGACATGGACACCGCGATGCCGATGCCGGAACCGAGGATGATCGCTCCAGCCCGGTTGACCGCATCTGAGACGCCGGCAAACGGCGCGAGCGCGATCACAGCGGCCGCCACGACCCCGTAGCTTGTCGCCGGCCAGATCGCGGTGACACCGCATGTTATGAGCGTAGTCAGCCCAAGTCGCAACATCGACTGTTCGCTGCCAGGAAATGCATGGATGGCTGCCAGCCCGACGGCGGTGCCGAATACTGCACCGGCCATTTGCCCGAGGCCATATCTCATGCTTCGGTCGAAATTCTTCTGCAAGGTGAAAAGGCTGGAGAAGATGGCCCATGTGGCGTTCGAAGGGTCAATGGCCGCGAGGACCGCGTAGCTCAGAAGGCTGGCGACGAGTGACTGCAGGGCGATACGCAATGAATCGGAACGGCGCGCGCTCCAGCCGTCGAAAGCTCGTTTGATCAGGGCTGACGGATGCAATCGGCCGAGATTTGGCATTGAATTCCCGTGAAATTGTGGAGATGCAAAGGTTTCGCGTTACCGTGCATCAGCGCATGTTGTGCCTGGTCGTTCAGATGATGGTGATTGTGCTGCCCATAGACTATGGATTGAATCGGCTGGCGCGGAAATCGACGCCGGTACACTTAAATCTGGCTAAAACCGGACATTTCTAAAAAGCCCTAACAATACATGTCGAGGCTAAGTTCAG
>NZ_JAAVUV010000017.1 GCF_018449635.1 Caballeronia sp. dw_276
AAGTGGCGCGGAGCGCAACACGTTGACATCTTTCGCACTCACCGGCGTGCCGTGATTACCCCACGCGGTACGGATATACGTGACCACGGCCGCGACCTCGACATCCGAAAGCGATTGCGCGAAAGGCGGCATACCGTAAGGCATGGGGTTTTTCTTCGTGCCCGGCGCATAACCACCGTTGAGCACCATGCGGATCGGGTTCACCGACGACGTCATCTGAATGGACTGGTTTGCGGCAAGCGGCGGGAAATGCGGCAGCTTGCCCTGACCCTGCGCGGCGTGACAGACGGCGCACTGCGCGTCGTAGATCTTCTTGCCGAGCGGCGACATAGTGTTCTTTTCTTCAGCAAGCGCTGGCGTAGGCGGGGTGATTTTCTCGCCAGCGCGCGAAGGCAGCGTCTTCAGATATACAGCTACGGAACGGATGTCTTCATCGGAGAGATACTGGAAGCTGTCGTACACGACTTCCGCCATCGGGCCGTAAACAGCGCCACGATTCGATACCCCCGCTTGCAACAGATCGGCAATGTCTTCGATACTCCAGTCGCCGAGCCCCGCTTCCTTGTTCGATGTCAGCGACGGTGCGTACCAGTTCTGGATCGGGATCAAACCGCCCTCGAAACGCTTGGACGCAGAGTTGCCGCCCAGCGCATTGATTGCGGTATGACACATCGTGCAATGGCCGAGCCCTTCGACCAGATAGGCGCCGCGGTTCCATTCGACCGACTGCGTGGGATCAGGCTGGTATTCGCCCGCGCGGAAGTACAAAGCGCGCCAGCCATACAACAGTGAGCGCTGGTTGAACGGAAAGCGCAGTTCGTGAGCACGGTTGGGCTGCGGGATAGGCGGCGTCGACAACAGATACGCAAAGATCGCATCGGAGTCGGCGCGCGTGACTTTGGTGTACGACGCAAACGGCATGGCGGGATAAAGCAGCTCGCCGGTTCGCGATTTGCCCGTATGCATCATGTTGTAGAATTCTGCTGCGGTCCATTTGCCGATACCGTTTTCCTTATCCGACGAAATGTTCGGCGTATAGAGCGTGCCAAATGGCGTTTCCATGGGCCGGCCACCTCCAAAGAGCTTGCCGGCGGGAACGGTATGACATGCGATGCAATCGCCGGCACGCGCGAGATACTCGCCACGGGAAACGACCGACGGATCGGCTGCTTGCGCATTCGACATCACAACAAACATGCAAAGAAGCATCAGGGTCCGGAAACTGAACACGTCGATTTCCTCGCCTTAAGGGTTAGGTACGGTGCCGCAAGCAAGCGGCATCTTGAGAGAGCCGGCAGCGACCGGAACGGGATCGGCTGGAGCGGGCAACGACGCCAGATAAGCCGCTATAGCCGTGATGTCGCGCTCGGCCAGCCTGGTGCTTATTTCATGCATGCAATCGGGCGCGAGCGTCTTGCGCGTGCCGTAACGCCACGCGCCCAACTGCGCGCTGATGTAGTCGGCATGCAAACCCAGCAGGCCCGGGATGGCAGGCTCCATACCGGTAAGCGCCGCACCGTGACAGGCGGCACATGCGGGGATCTTGCGTGAGGGCGCGCCGTTATTTACGAGCGATTTGCCGAGCGCGAGTGTTGTTGCATCAGCGGTAACCGGTGCAAGCACCGGAAACGGCGGCCGCTCGCCAGCGAAATGTTCCGCAATCTGCTGCAGATAAGCGTCCGGGAGATAAGCCAATAAATAATTCATTGGCGGGTATTGCCGACGCCCGTCCCTAAAAGCAAGCAACTGGTTGTAGAGATAACCCGCGGGCTTGCCGGAGAGCCGCGGATAATAATCGTTGCTCGTACCTTCGCCTTGCGCACCGTGACATGCGGCACATGCCAGAACGCGCGCCTGCATGGTGTCGGGCGCCTTTTCAGCGGGCGCAGCGCCGGCGGCGAATGCGCCCGCGCTCGATAGCGCGAGGAGCACTAATGAAATGACGACGCTGCGAATGCCCACCGTTGTGTCCTCGATCGGGTTTTTGTATCTGTAGTCGTGCGCTACAGCGAATTGTTATACGACGCTATTGTGTTGGCTTTGGACTTTGGAAAATGCATTGAGTGCGGCATGAGCGAAGCTTAAAGCACTTAAAGGATTTTGCCGAGAGCCAAGATTCACACGACCTCGTGGATTATTAATCATTTAAGTGATGATTCAAAAGCGCGAAATAAAGAGCTTCGACGTTCAATGATCAAGATCAATAAAGGCGCGGAATTTCGCTCGGCGCAGATAATTTCCTAAAGTAATTCCTTAGCGAAATAACGCTAAGGCGAAATTGAAGCGATCGCTTGAGCTTAGCTGCTCAAGCGACCTTCGTGTATGACCAAAGCGTTACTTAAGGCCCAGGCGCTTGGCGAGCCGGTTGAGGTTGGCGCGGTCGATTTGCAACTCACGCGCTGTCGATGCCCAGTTCTCGTTATTGCGCGCCAAAGCATTCTGCAGGACCGTTCGCTCAAACGATGTGACAGCGGTGCGAAAATCCTGGGCCGCCGTTTCCGGTGTGGAAGCATCCAGGTTCACGCTTTCCTGCTGTGTATCGTCCAGTCCAAGATGCGCGGCGGTCAGGCTCAGAATGCGCGGATGCTCAGCTTGAGACGCGAGCGCTTTTAAAGCACTGCGGCCAATCAGGTGTTCGAGTTCGCGCACATTGCCGGGCCATGCGTAGTCGAGCAGCGCGGCTTGGGCATCGCTGGAAAGACGCAAGCTCGCCAAGCCCAGCCGCGAGCGGTTTTCCTCAAGGAAGCTCCCTGCCAGCATCAATACGTCACGGCCACGCTCGCGCAACGGCGGAACCCGTAGCGGATAAACGCTCAGCCGATGATAAAAATCCGCCCTTAGCCGCCCCGCCCTTACCTCTTCCACCAGGTCGCGATTGGTTGCGGCGATCACGCGGACATCGACGGTATGGTCGCGGTCCGAACCTATGCGTTGCAGCTGGCCGTTCTGCAGGACGCGCAACAGCTTTGCCTGCACGCCGAGAGAAAGTTCGCCGACTTCATCGAGAAACAGCGTGCCGCCGTCGGCGAGTTCGAACTTGCCACGCCGGTCCGAAGACGCGCCGGAAAACGCGCCACGTACATGACCGAACAATTCGCTCTCGACCAGCGTGTCGGGTAGCGCCGCGCAATTCAGGCTGATCAGCGGCTTGTTTGCGCGCGGCGACGCCGCATGAATTGCATTTGCAACGAGCTCCTTGCCAACGCCTGTCTCGCCGGTGATCAGCACGGTCAGGTCGCTGCCAGCAACGATCCCGATCTCCTGAATCATGCGCTTGTGGGCCTTGCTGTTGCCGATCATCGTGCGATGACCTTGGCCGTGCGCTTGCCGGTATGCGTCGGCACGGCGCCGTTCTTCCTCGCCCGTTCGAGCCAGCGTATCGATGCGTTCCACCACGCTGACGGTCGCGGCGGCAAGGCTCAGGAAAGCGCTGAGCGACGACATATCGATACTGTCGAAACGCGCCGGGTCGAGCGCGTCCAGCGTAAGCAAACCCCAAGGCCGGCCGTTGATGACGAGCGGTGATCCGAGACAATCGTGCACCTCGAGGTCGCCGGACACCGCCTGCACGAGGCCATCGTATGGATCAGGAAGATCGGAATCCGAAGCAAACCGCGTCGGCCCCGAGTTGGCAAGCAGTCGCTCGAAACGCGGATGGTCAGCCACGCGAAAACGCCGCCCGAGCGTGTCCATGCTCAAACCCTCGATAGCCAGCGGCACCAGCGTATCGCCTTCCAGCCGTAATAACGCGGCGGCGTCGGCGGGAAACAGCGTGCGCATGGTGTGTAACAGCCGCCGGTAACGCTCGGAATCGGCGAGGTCGCGCGACAGATCCTGCATGAGTGGCACAAGCGCATCGAGCAAAAATCGTGAGGTCATTTTGACTTCATTGTGAGTCTTTTCGACCAGAGTCTTTTTAACCATCTAAATTCGCAAACCATTGATTTCAATAGGATGCAAGTGTGGCACGAAACTTGGATTAAATGGTTCAGCGACTGCTTGTTTCCGCTCCGCTCAACATCGAACATAAGGAATTCCACCATGCTATCCGCAGAACACCGTGCCATCGTCAAAGCGACCGTCCCACTTCTTGAAAGCGGCGGCGAGGCGCTGACCACGCACTTTTACGGGCTGTTGATGAGTGAACACCCGGAGGTGCGTCCGTATTTCAACCAGGCGCACCAGGCGAGCGGCGCACAACCGCGCGCACTCGCAAATGGCGTGTTGATGTACGCAAAGCACATAGATCAGCTCGAACAACTCGGAGACCTGGTTTCGCAGATCGTGAACAAGCATGTGGCGCTCGACATCCTGCCCGAGCACTATCCGCTCGTCGGCTCATGCCTGCTTCGGTCCATTCGTGAAGTGCTGGGCGCAGAGATCGCGACCGATGCCGTGATCGAAGCATGGGCTGCCGCGTACGGGCAACTCGCGGATTTGCTGATCGGTCTCGAGGAAACAATGTACGCCGAACGTGAAAACGCGCCGGGCGGCTGGCGCGGCACGCGCTTGTTCCGCGTTGCGCGCCGGGTCGTGGAAAGCGATGAAATAACGTCGTTCTATCTGCGACCGGATGATGGCGGTGAACTCCTCTCCTTTCAACCGGGGCAATACATTGGCGTGCGGCTGGTTCTGGATGGCGAGGAAGTCCGCCGCAACTATTCGTTATCGGCGGCGGCGAACGGCCGCGAGTATCGCATCAGCGTGAAGCGCGAGCCTGACGGCCGGGTATCAAAGCATCTGCATGCGAATCTCAAGGAGAATGACACCATCGAACTGTTGGCGCCCGCGGGCAACTTCAAACTCGAACATAGCGACAAACCACTCGTGCTGATTACGGGCGGTGTCGGCATCACGCCGGCGCTCGCCATGCTCGAAACAGCGCTGCGAAGCGAACGTCCGGTGTATTTCATTCATGCCGCCCGAAACAGCGGTGTTCATGCATTCCGCGACTTCGTCGATGCACAAGCTGAAAAGCATCCGCGCCTGAAACGCTTCTACTGCTATTCTGAATCGCGACCAGGCGATGCGCCGGCTCATGGCACCGGTTACCTCGATGAGGCACGGCTTGCAAAGTGGCTGCCCGAAACACGCGATGTAGACGCTTATTTTCTTGGACCGCTACCGTTCATGAAAGCGATGAAGCGGACCCTGAAGACGCTTGGCGTGCCTGAAGCGCAAACTCGCCATGAATTTTTTGGTCCGGCAGCTGCGCTTGAATAAAGATGCTTGCATGCAGCAAAGATGTCTTGCGTTCATTAGCAACTTAATGCTCGTAGACTCCCGCTTAGGCGAATGCGATTGATTGTTTGGCGTATCTGCATTCGCTTAAGCGGAGTGCCCTGCTTTATTGCCCCGGCCTTGAAGAACTTTGGTAATTACGAACCTGCATAGATATTGCAGAAGCTGACGGGACCTACACAAGTGTCATGACCTTGCGTACCCGGCATTGCCATGCGCGGTGCGCTCACGCTGGAACCCGAGGCAACCCCGCCATACGACGCAGAACTTTCCTGACGATTAGCAAACCGGCTTTGAAATGCCGGGCTGATATCCGGATACGATGCATCAGTCACGTACTCCGAACCATTTTGTTGTGCTTCCACCAGTTGCTGGCGAACTTCCGCACGGGTAAGTCCTTCTGCGAATGCACTCGGCGCGAAAGCGCTGGCCGAAACAATGGCAGCAACGGACAAGGTAAGCAGGGCAAGCTTTTTCATTTTCAACTCCGGTAGATTGAGGGTAACCAACGCAACGTGTTGCGGTTGGTACAAGGGCTAACCCATCAATCGCCGCTTTTATTCCTGCGATATCCATAATTTATTTGCGCTGCATTGTTGTGTTCGAAGACGCTCGGAATACGCGTGTTCTTCATCCGGAGCCGGCCGCCTCATGCGAAATCGGTAAGGCAATTGGAAGCTATGCCATCGGGTGGTTTATTCCGATTTGGAGTTACTCGCGCGCGAATGCGATTTATGGACTTATGTGAATTCAGCACGAATCGTCGTAATCTTGTATAAGGACTTGCGGTAAGACAGACCAAAAATATCCTCACGACAACTGGAGTTGCAGATGACGACCCTTTCCATAAACGGCGAATCTCACACGGTCGATGCCCCACCTGACATGCCCCTGCTCTGGGTGCTCCGCGATCTCGTAGGTCTCACAGGTACAAAATTCGGCTGCGGCATCGCCCAATGCGGTGCTTGCACCGTGCACCTGGACGGCGTTGCCGTTCGCTCCTGCGTACTTCCGATTGCAGCAGTCGGCAGTCGCAAGGTGACGACTATCGAAGCGGTCAGTGCCACGCCCGCCGGCAAGAAAGTGCAGGACGCGTGGGTGGCGCTGGACGTTGTGCAGTGCGGCTACTGTCAATCGGGTCAAGTGATGTCGGCGGCGTCGCTCATCGCCGCCAACCCCGATCCATCTGACGCCGAGATAGACGCCGCCATGGCCGGCAACATCTGCCGCTGCGGCACCTACAACCGCATTCGCGCCGCGGTCAAGCACGCCGCCAAGGGGGCGTGACATGTCGCGAGGACTGCTGGAAGCACAAAATCGCCGCGCGCCCACCGGCGTGAACCGGCGCACGTTTTTGAAGGTTGGAGTATCGGTTGGCGCGGCCGTGGGCGGCGGCCTGATGCTTGGTTTCAGCCTCCCGGCTGCAAGCCAGGGCGAGGCGCCCAAGGGCAAATCGGTGATCGGCGGCGACGCCAACGAAACGCCGCAAAGCGGCGTATTCGAACCGAACGCATTTATCCAGATCGATGCAACCGGCAAGGTGACGCTGGTGATCCCCAAGGTCGAGATGGGCCAGGGCATCTACACGTCCATCCCCATGTTGATCGCTGAAGAACTTGAAGTGCCGCTTGATAGCGTTGTGATCGATCACGCGCCGCCAAACGAAAAACTCTTCAAGGATCCTTTGCTTGGCGGTCAGCTCACGGGCGGCTCGACGTCCATTCGCTATGCATGGGAGCCCATGCGTAAGGCGGGCGCAACTGCACGCACGCTGTTGATCTCTGCTGCGGCACAGCAATGGCAGGTTGAACCGGCAACGTGTCACGCCGAACGCGGCGAAGTGGTGCATATGGCGACGAGCCGGCGTATCGGTTACGGACAACTGGTGGATGCCGCATCGAAACTTCCCGCACCGCAAAACGTGACGCTCAAGGATCCTAAGGATTTCAAACTGATCGGCACCGCGCATAAGCGCCTGGATTCACCGGAGAAAGTTGACGGGACAGCTGTGTTCGGTCTGGACGTGCGCTTGCCCGGCATGGTGTACGCGGCAATCGTGAACAGTCCGGTGTTCGGCGGCAAGCTGGTTTCAGTCGACGACACCAACGCGAAAAAGATCCCCGGCGTACGCCAGGTGATTCGTTTCGACAACGGCGTGGCGGTGATCGGCGACCATACGTGGGCCGCCAAACGCGGCGCGGCGGCGCTCGATCTCAAATGGAACGAAGGCCGCGGCGCGGACTTTTCGACGGCGAAAGTCGTGCAGCAACTCGCGGATGCGTCGAAGAAAGATGGAGCCGTCGCCCGCAAGGACGGCGACACGAAAAAGGGTTTCGACGACGCCAAGACGCGCGTCGATGCCGTGTACCAGCAACCCTTCCTTGCGCACGCGACCATGGAGCCGGTGAACTGCACAGTGTCGGTACGTGCCGACGGCTGCGACATCTGGGTCGGCACGCAAGTCCCGACGCGCGCCGTCGATACAGCCATGAAGATCACCGGCCTTCCCGCCGACAAGATCTCCGTCCATAACCATTTGCTCGGCGGTGGTTTTGGCCGGCGACTGGAGACGGATTTCATCGAGCAGGCATTGAAGATCGGCAAGCAGGTCGGCACGCCCGTAAAGGTCACGTACACGCGCGAGGAGGACGTCCAGCACGACATGTATCGCCCGTATTACTACGACGTGATTTCGGCCGGCCTCGATGCCAACGGCAAACCGATTGCATGGCAGCACAGGATTGTCGGGTCCTCGGTCATGGCGCGCTTCGCGCCGCCGGCCTTCAAGAACGGACTCGATCCCGACGCGGTTGAAGTCTCCGCCGATTTGCCATACGACTTGCCGAATCAGTTCATCGACTACGTACGTCAGGAACCGATGGACATTCCTACCGCATTCTGGCGCGGCGTAGGTCCGACGCGCGGCACTTTCGTGGTCGAAAGTTTCATGGATGAACTGGCGGCGCAGGCCAAGATCGATCCGGTGAAGTACCGCCACGACCTGCTCGGCAAAACGCCGCGCGCGCAAAACGTGCTCGACGTCGCCGCCCAGAAAGCCGGCTGGGGTGGTACGCCACCGAAGGGTCAGGGGCGCGGTGTATCGGTCATGCACGCGTTCGGCAGCTTCTTTGGCATGGTCGTCGACGTGACCGTGAACAGCGACGGTGAAGTTGCGGTCAACCGCGTGGTATGCGCGGTCGATTGCGGCATGGTCGTGAATCCGAATACCGTCGAGGCGCAGATTCAGGGCGGCATTATCTTTGGCATCACAGCCGCGCTTTATAGCGAGATCACGATCAAGGACGGCCGCGTAGAACAAGCGAATTTCACCGACTACCGCATGTTGCGGATCGACCAGACACCGCCCATCGAGGTGCACATAGTCAAGAGCAGCGAAGCGCCTGGAGGGATCGGCGAACCCGGTACGGCGGCGCTTGCGCCCGCACTGACCAACGCGATCTACGCCGCTACCGGCAAGCGTCTGCGGCAGTTGCCCGTGGGCCGTCAACTGCTGAGCGCGTGAGGGAACACACAATGATCAAACAACTTGTTTCCGCAATCGCCCTCACGTTCAGCCTGCCGATGCTTTCACAAGCTGCCGTTCCGGCCGACGACCCGCTCGTGACCCGTGGCGCATATCTCGCGAAAGCCGGCGATTGCGTGGCCTGCCATTCCGCACCCAAGGGCAAACCGTTTGCCGGCGGCCTGCCGATGAATACGCCCATGGGGAAGATCTACACGACCAATATCACGCCGGACCCGGAGACGGGCATCGGCAAATGGACCGAGGAGGATTTCGAAAAGGCGTTACGTCAGGGGGTATCGAAGGATGGGCACAATCTTTATCCAGCCATGCCCTATCCTTCCTATACCAAGGTTCGCGACGACGACGTGAAGGCGCTTTATGCATACTTCATGAAGGGCGTGGCGCCGGTCAACCAGGCAAATCGTGCACCGGATATTCCGTTCCCCTTGAACATGCGCTGGCCGCTTAAATTCTGGAACATGGTGTTCCTCGACAAAGGCGTTTATCGCGACAAGGACGGTAAGGACGTTGCATGGAATCGCGGTGCGTACCTGATCCAGGGCCTCGGCCATTGCGGCTCGTGCCATACACCGCGCGGTATCGCGTTCCAGGAGAAGGCGCTCGATGAAAGCGGCGGCGCATGGCTCACGGGCGGCGTGCTCGACGGCTGGTTTGCGTCGAACCTGACCGGCGAGCAGAACGTCGGACTGGGGCGCTGGTCAGACGCGGATTTGACGCAGTTCCTGAAAACCGGCGCGAACGCGCACGCAACGGCGTTCGGGTCCATGACTGACGTGATCAACCACAGCACGCAGGGCATGAACGATCAGGATCTGGCTGCCATGTCCACGTACCTGAAGTCGTTGCAGCCGGCGGGCGGCACGAACGCGCCGGCCTATGCATACGATCCGAAGGCTACGACGGCATTGCTCGCGCATCCCGCCAACGACGCTGGCGCGAAGGTCTACACCGCGTACTGCATGCACTGCCACGGCGTGGACGGCAAGGCGTTCGCCCCGCTGCTTGCACCGCTTGCGGGTAATCCGAACTTGCTGGAGAAGGATGCTTCGTCGCTGATCAACGTGACGCTGAACGGCACGCAGGATCTCGTGATCCAGGGCATTCCGGCCGCGTACCCGATGCCGAAATACGCACCGGTGCTAAGCGACCAGCAAATCGCCGACGTGCTTACATTCATTCGTGCGGGCTGGAACAACGGCGCGCCGGCCGTTGCCGCGGGTGATGTTGCGAAGCTGAGGAAGTCGACACAAGCAGCGCAATGAAAAATGGCGGCGGACTTGAAATCCGCCGCCATTTTCTTATTCCGATGCCACTTTCAACAACACCGGCTGATCCCGATAAAACGCCGGATATAACCGTTTGAGGTTTTCCACCTTGGGCAAATCGTTGATTGCGATGTAAGGCGCATCCGGATGCAGCGTCAGGTAGTTCTGGTGATAAGACTCAGCCGGATAGAAACCCTTCAGCGCGTCCGTTTTGGTCACGATCGGCGCCGGAAACACGTGCGCTTTGTTCAACTGCGCAATATAGCTTTGCGCCACCTGCTTTTGCATGTCGTTGGCCGGAAAAATTGCCGAACGATATTGCGTGCCGCTATCCGGACCTTGCCGGTTGAGTTCGGTCGGATCGTGGGCGACCGAGAAGTAGATCTGCAGCAGTTGGCCGTAGGTTACTTTGGTCGGATCGTAGGTGATCTGCACCGACTCCGCGTGACCCGTTTGACCGCCGCTCACGGTCTCGTATTGCGCAGTATCGGCTTGGCCGCCTGCATATCCGGAGACGACTTTCGTCACACCATTGACGTGCTGGAAGACACCCTGCACGCCCCAGAAACAGCCGCCTGCCAGCACCGCCGTTTCCTGACGCGTGGCGCCCACGGGTTCATCGACTGTGGGCGGCGCCAGCACGACCGCTGCTTCGGAAGAATGCGCGACGTGCATCGACAAGAACAGGACAGTCGCGCCCAGGCTGATTGCGCTAAGCAAGCCGGCACCACGCGAGCGCATGGCGTACAACGTTTTTTGGTTCGGGAAATTCATGGATGAGCCTCCGGGTTTCGGGACGTTCATTCGCTGCACAAGCTGCGCATGAACCCCTTTCGCCTTATGTTAGCGCGCCCGGAAGGCGATAAATGCTTGATGACAAAGATGTAATCAAGAGGTCAGAGAAAGCGTGGCTAGCTGAAAACGCAAATCACTCCGGACTTAGCAGATCGGCGAGCGCAATCGCAATGGTTTTCGTTGCGACTTTCAGGTCTTCGAGCGCCACCCGTTCATCCGCGCGATGTCCGTTCGCCTCAAGCAAGGTACGCGGGCCGGCGCCATAAATGACAGTCGGAACGCCAGCTTCGCAGTACAGCCGGGCGTCGGTGTAGAGAGGAACGCCTTCGGTTGGAATGTCGCGATGCAACGTAATCGTGGCCGCGCGTTGCAACGCCTGCGACAGGCGCTCGGCACCGTCGAGCGAACGCAGTGGAGAAGTGACAAGGATCTCCTCGATATCGACATCAATACCCTGCAAATCCCTGACCGCGCCCACGATCAGCGCTTTGAGCGTACGCAACACGTCCTCAGGATTTTCTTCAGGCACGACCCGCCGGTCGAGCCGCAAAGTGACCTTGTCGGGCACGACATTGGTATTGATGCCGCCCTTGATCAAGCCGACGACCAGCGTCGGATGTTCGATGCCCGGTGTATTCGATCGAATATCACGCAATGCCGCCCGATGCGCATACAACGCGTTGAGCACCGCCGTCGCGGCTTCCAGCGCATCATGTCCGGTATCGGGACGTGCGGCATGCGCGGACTTGCCGCGCACTGTGACTTCGAGGTGAATCGCACCGTTGTGCGCGGTCGTGACTGCGTAAGAAAAGCCGGCGCAGATAGCGTAATCCGGCTTCACAATGCCCTCCTTAAGCAACCAGCCCGGTCCGATCAACCCGCCGGTTTCCTCGTCATAGGTGAGATGCAACTCGACGGTTCCGGCCAGCGCCGCACCACTGCCGATCAGGGCTTTCAACGCAAACGCATAGGTCGCAAAATCCGACTTCGACACCGCCGCACCACGCCCGTACATGAAACCATCGCGGATTTCGGCGCCGTAGGGGTCGGCAGTCCAGCCATCGCCCGGTGGGACCACGTCGCCATGCGCGTTCAGCGCAATGACCGGCCCGGCCCCGAAGCGATGACGAATCACCAGATTTGTCGCGCTGATCATGCCGGCGCGGCGGACATCGTCGGCAGGAACTGCGTGGCGCTCGACCTTGAAGCCTGCTTGTTCAAGCCATTTCGCGGCCATCTCGGCATGGTCCGCGCAATCGCCCGGCGGATTGTCCGATGGCTTTTGTACAAGCGCGGAAAGGAACGCGAGTTCATCGTCGAACTGGCTGTCGACTCGGGCCATCAAGGTTGCGGCAAGGGCGGGCTGGGTCATGGGCGTGGGTCTAAGGTCGATACGAGGGCATGGTAACGGCGAACGCCTGAGTTAAGCGAACTCACGGCAGATAACCGCCAGCTTAGCGGACGCGAGACCCGGCTTGCTAAGCGCAGCCGAATTCCGTGCATAACGGATCGCGTTAAATATCTATCCATTCGGCGATGATTTGATCGAACATTGTTGCTAAGGGTGGCCAAGGCCGCGTTACTTTTGCAATCATTTGACGACGGTTCTCAGCTAAGCTTTATGCACCTTCACCAAGATTCAATGAGCACTTCAATGAACAACCGAGACGACGCCGCAACCCTCGACCGCAACGACCCGCTGCGCCCTTTGCGCGAACAGTTCGCGCTGCACGACGACGTGATTTACCTCGACGGCAATTCGCTCGGCGTGCCACCCAAAGCCGCAGCTTTGCGCGCGGCGCAAATCATTGCGAATGAATGGGGCGACGGCCTCATCCGCTCGTGGAATACCGCAGGATGGTTCGCTTTGCCCAAGCGCCTGGGCAATAAACTTGCGCCGTTGATAGGCGCTGCGCAAGACGAAGTGGTCGTTACCGACACCATTTCCAGCAATCTGTTCAAAGTGCTATCCGCTGCGTTGCGCGTTGCAAACGAGCGCGATCCCAGGCGTCGCGTGATCGTTTCGGAACGCTCGAATTTCCCAACGGACCTCTACATAGCGCAGGGTTTGATCGAACAACTGGATCGCGGGTATGAATTGCGCCTGGTCGATCATGCGTCGGACCTGCCCGGCGCTATCGATGAAAACACGGCGCTCGCCATGATCACGCACGTGAACTATCGCACGGGCGCGATGCACGACATGTCCCCGCTGACGCGCATCATTCACGATAAAGGCGCGCTCGCCGTCTGGGATCTCGCGCATTCAGCCGGCGCCGTTCCAGTCGACTTGCACGGCGCGAACGCGGATTATGCCGTGGGCTGCACGTATAAATATCTCAATGGCGGTCCCGGCTCGCCTGGTTTCATTTGGGTGCCCAAGCGTCTTCAGGATGCGTTCTCGCAACCCCTGTCCGGCTGGTGGGGTCACAAGAAACCCTTCGATATGGTTCCGGAATATCGTCCGGATGACGGCATTGGCCGTTTCTTGTGCGGTACGCAACCCATCATCTCGATGGGCCTCGTTGAATGCGGCCTCGACGTCTTCGCGCAAACCGACATGGCGGCGCTGCGGCGCAAGTCGCTCGCTCTGAGCGATCTTTTTATCGAACTGGTCGAGACGCGATGCGCCGAATTCCCTTTGCAACTCGTGACGCCTCGAACGCACGCCGAGCGCGGGTCGCAGGCGAGCTTCGAGCATCCGCACGGTTATGAAGTCATGCAGGCGCTGATCGCGCGAAACGTGATTGGCGATTACCGCGAGCCGCGCATCCTGCGTTTTGGCTTCACGCCGCTCTATACGCGGTACGTCGATGTGTGGGACGCGGTAGAAACCTTGCGCGACGTGCTCGACACGCAAGCATGGCGCGAGCCCGAATACGCCGAACGTGGCGCTGTAACCTGATTTGCAAGGAGAACGCGCGATGACACGACAAGACCAGAATGAAAGCGCCGGCACTTGCCCAATGGGTTATGGCGCGTCTGCCGAAAAGGCGGAAGGCTGGCACGACGCGCAGCTCGACTTTACGGATTCAATGAGCTACGGCGATTATCTGTCGCTCGGCACGTTGCTCTCGGCGCAGCATCCGTTGTCGCCGGATCACAACGAGATGTTGTTCATCGTGCAGCATCAGACGAGCGAGTTGTGGATGAAACTCGCGCTTTACGAATTGCACGCGGCACTCGCCGCTGTTCGCCGCGATGAACTTCCGCCCGCCTTCAAGATGCTCGCGCGGGTTTCGCGAATCCTCGATCAGCTTGTGCAGGCGTGGAGCGTGCTCGCGACCATGACGCCATCGGAATACACTGCAATGCGGCCTTATCTGGGTGCATCGTCCGGATTCCAGTCGCATCAATACCGGCAGATCGAGTTCACGTTGGGCAACAAGAATGCGCAAATGCTCAAAGCCCATGCTCACAGGCCGGAGATTTTTTCTGAAGTAAAGGCGACGCTGGAGGCACCCTCTTTCTACGATGAAGTCATCCGCTTGCTCGCGCGGCGCGGCTTTCCGATTGCGCCGGAAAGACTTGAACGCGACTGGACCCAGCCGACTACGCACGATGCAAGCGTGGAAGCCGCGTGGCTCGAGATTTATCGGAATCCGGGCGAGCATTGGGAACTGTACGAGATGGCGGAAGAACTGGTCGATCTCGAAGATTCATTCCGGCAATGGCGCTTCCGGCATGTGACTACAGTCGAGCGGATCATCGGATTCAAACAGGGCACCGGCGGTACGAGCGGTGCGCCATATTTACGAAAGATGCTCGACGTTGTGCTGTTTCCCGAGCTTTGGCACGTTAGGACCTTGCTCTAGCGGCTCTTCGGTTTATCGTGCGGCAACTTGCGGTTCCAGCACGCGCAGCGCGTTGCCCGACTTTCCCCGATAATGACCCGCATGAAAACACTCCCACCGCCCTCCACCGTCCGGCGCCTGTTGCTCGCGCTGCCCGCAGCGTTGCTGCTAGCGTCCTGCGCAATGCCTGCCGCACCGGAATCGACTTCGCTCGATGCCGCCATCGCCGCGCCTTACCGCGGGCAGAAAGCGCAGGCCCGCGATGTCTACCGGCACCCTAAGGAAACACTGGAATTCTTCGGCGTCGCGCCCACGCAGAGCGTGCTGGAGATCGCTCCGGGCGGCGGCTGGTACACGGACATCCTCGGGCCTTACCTGAAGGATCGCGGCACCTTGTACGAGGCCGAATACGTCGGCGTGGCAGGTTCGCTGCCGGCAGCCGAAGCCCGGAGCAACGCCGCTTTCGAACAAAAACTCGCATCGAATCCGTCCATATACGGCAAGGTTCCGTTCGGCACGTTGCAGTCGGGACAGTTCGTCGGCTTGCCTGCGGGGCTCCAGGTCGATCGTGTGCTGACCTTCCGCAATATCCACAACTGGATTGAAGACGGCCAGATCGATGCCAACTTGCGCGCGTTCTATTCCGTGCTGAAACGCGGTGGCGTACTGGGCGTTGAAGAACATCGCGCCAAGCCGGGAACGCCGCTGCAACAGATGATAGATACGGGTTACCTCACCGAAGCCTACGTGATCCAGCATGCGCAAGCCGCCGGTTTCAAGCTCGTTGCGAGCAGCGCGATCAATGACAATCCCCGCGATACAAAGGATTATCCGAACGGCGTCTGGTCGTTGCCACCCACTTACCGCGGCGGCGATGTGGATCGCGCGCGCTTTGCGGCTATCGGCGAATCGGATCGCATGACGCTGCGTTTCGTCAAACCTTAAGCCATCACCCGCCTCATGCCGACCGCCTTCACATGGCCCACGTCTGCCCGCTCAAGACGGGCATTACTTACGTTCTTGGCAGTTTTGTCAGTCGCGGGCTGCGCGACGAAGACCCAGTCCGCCGAACCTCAAGGCTCTAGCATGACTCATCACACGGCTGACGGTTACGAAAACAACTATTCGCCGCTGCCGCGTGCATCGCTTCTGAAATGGCAATGGGAACGCCTGGTCAATGGCTTGCCAAAACCGCCGGCGAACGGCTATCACTTCCCGATCGATCATCCGGATGTTGCGTGGATCAAAGCCAACCGGACCGAGACAACGCTTACATGGGTCGGCCACGCGACCGCGCTGTTGCAGACGAACGGCGTCAACATCATTACCGATCCCATGTTCTCGCGGCGCGCATCGCCGTTCCAGTTCATTGGTCCGGAACGCAAGGTTCCGCCCGGGCTGGCGCTCGCTGATCTGCCGCATATCGATATCGTCCTGATCTCGCACAATCATTACGATCACCTCGATACCGCCAGCGTCGAGCAGTTGAACAAGCAGCCCGGCGGGCCACCGCTTTTCTTGGTTCCTATGGGTATCAAGGCGTGGATGCATGACAAGGGCATCGACAACGTGCAGGAACTCGACTGGTGGAACGAGACGCACGCTTCCGGCCTCGACATGTATTTCGTCCCTAGCCGGCACTGGTCGGCGCGCGGTATCGGCGATCGGCAAAAAACGCTTTGGGGCGGCTGGGTCGTAAAGACGCCTCAAGGTAACGCGCATCCGTTTTCGTTTTATTTTGCCGGCGACACCGGCTATTCGCCTGACTTCAAAGATATCGGCGAACGTTTTGGCAGCTTTGATTTATCGCTGATTCCAATTGGCGCTTATGCGCCCGAGTGGTTCATGCGCCCGCAACACGTGAACCCGTTCGAAGCCGTGCAAATTCACGAAGACGTTCGTTCGAAGAAATCGATAGGCATTCACTGGGGCACGTTCGAACTCGCAGATGACCCGCTCGACGAACCGCCGCGTCTGTTGAAACAAGCCGTGAAAGAAGCGGGCTTGCCGGAAGATGCGTTCGTGGTGTTGCATCACGGACAGATGATCAAGCTTGGTGACGCTAAGACGTCGGGACCGTAGCGTTATGGCGCGCTTTAATGCGGACGCCGGTGATTCAGCGCGATGAACACCGCCATCAGTATTAGAAACGCAACCACCAGCAGGCTGGCGTTGAGCAGCACATGCGGATAACCAAGCTCGCCCACATCAATAAACGGGTACGGATAAAAGTCCGATGTGCTGCCGCGCCATAACGTGATGCACAAGTAACCTAGCGGATAGATCAGCCAGAGCAGCGTCTTGTGCACGGTCAGGTGAAAGCGCGGTACGAACAGCACCCAGTAAACCGCCGACAAGACCGGTACCAAGGTATGCAAACATTCGTTGAGCACTGCCCGATATCCTGAAGGTGTCCATAGATATCGCAGCAACAGGTTGTACGCGAGTCCCACGAACACGATATAAACCACGACCGCGGTAACCACCGGCGGCTTGCGGAAAAATCGTCCGACGGGCGAACCCGCGCGCGCCGCCACACACGAAAAGCAGATGGCAACCGCGAAGATTGTCAGGTTGGTCAGATAACTGCTCAAACGTTCGATGCCATCGAATACGCTCAAGCCACGCGCAAGCATGCGGTGAACGGTGATATCGGTTTGCGCCGCGAGCGCGAGCCACGCGATGGTCGCAATCGAGGCTGCCAGAAGCAGGGACGCCGTGCTGGGCGTATGCAACGGCAATTCGTGCTCGACCGCGTGCTGGCTCTGGGAGGAAATAGGCTTCGACATGCCACGATTTTATACGCGGCAAGAATGCGCTGCAGGCGAAGAATTAAAGCGCGATCAGGAAATCTTGAAGATGTTTTGCGCACCGCGAACGTAGAGGCTTTCGGCTTTCAGCAGAATGCGTTCACGATAAAGATCGAATGCCGCAAGCACGGCGGTCTCGTCCGATCCCATTTGCGGATTGAAGCTGGAGAGCGCGGCGTCGCCAATCTGGAACGAGATCTCGCGCGAGCCGTCATACCCCCAGAAGCACACACAGTGCCGGGAGGTATCGTAGGAACGGCTGGGATTGGGGAAATTGAGTTTCATACGCCATCGTAGTCCCTTTCATGCAAACGGCGCGACGCTCATGTCGATAGTGATTACCCTTAGGACTTATTTCTACGAAGTCGTACGCCATTTGTAATGAAGCGGACAAGGGCGCGCTTCAAGTAGACTTTGGTCCCACGTATTCGATTGAACCCAAGACGCTCTGCCCTTGTGAAACCTGTCAACTTCCGCCTCACCGCCGCAATCGTCGCGAGCGCGCTCTTTATGCAGAACATGGATGGCACCATCGTTGCCACGGCGTTGCCTTCCATGGCGCGCGACCTGGGCGTCGATCCGGTCCATTTGAGCAGCGCGATCACGGCCTATCTCGTTGCGCTGACCGTCTTCATTCCCGCGAGCGGATGGGTCGCTGACCGCTTTGGCGCAAAACGCGTATTCATGTGGGCAATCGCGTTGTTCACTATTTCTTCCGTCGCGTGCGCGGCGGCGGCGAACCTGCCGGAACTGATCGGCGCGCGCATCGTGCAAGGGCTCGGCGGCGCAATGATGGTCCCGGTCGGCCGGCTGATCCTGTTTCGTGGCGTCAAGCGCGAGGAGCTTTTGCAAGCGACCACATGGCTCACCATGCCCGCGCTCATCGGACCATTGATGGGGCCTCCGCTAGGCGGATTTCTCACCGATGCGCTGTCGTGGCGCAGCATCTTCTGGGTCAACGTGCCGGTTGGGATCGTGGGAATCTTGCTGACGTGGAAGTTGCTGCCGGCGTCGCCTGCGGAACGTCCGGTGCCGCCGGACTTGCGCGGCATGACCATGATCGGCGGCTCGCTGACGCTCTTCATGATCGGCATTGAATGCGCGGGACGCAACGTGCTTCCGCCCTTCGTGGCGCCTGCCTGCATTGTTGCGGGCGTGCTGGTTTTCTGGCTGGCCGTGAAACATTGCCGTCGTGTACCCGATCCCGCTGTCGATTTTTCGCTGCTCGCCATTCCGACGTTTCATGCCGCCACGGTGGCGGGAAGTCTTTTCCGCGCCGGCGCCGGAGCCTTGCCGTTTCTCGTGCCGCTGACGTTGCAAACCGGATTCGGTTATAGCGCGTCCGCTAGCGGACTCGTCACGTTCGCGAGTGCGTTGGGGTCGTTTTGCATGCGGCCGATGACATCGACCGCATTGCGGCATTTTTCTGTGCGCACGGTCTTGTGCGCGGGCAGCGTTTCGTTTGCCGCGATGCTCGTTGCGTGCTCTTTCATGTCGCAAAGCTGGCCCGCGGCCGCCATATTCATGTTGCTGCTTTTTGGCGGCCTCTCACGCTCGCTTGGCTTCGCAACCATGGGCGCGCTGGCTTTCGCCGATGTCCCCAAAAGCAAGCTTGCATCGGCGACATCGTTTCAAGGAACCGCGCAGCAGTTGATGAAAGCGGTGGGCGTGACGGTTGCCGCCGGGACCATCCAGGTCACGCTGATCCTGTCGCCGGGAGCTCACGCGCAACGCTGGCAACTGGCGGCGGCGTTCATCGTGACGGCGATGGTGGTGCTCGCTTCTTATCCGATGTTCGCACGCATGCCGCCCGAAGCAGGCGAAGGCATCTCTGCTGCGCGCGGACGTGGACGCGGCGCAGCGGCAGAGATGAAATAACGCAACTCATCATGCGCCGATCAGCACGCCTGTCCTGAACGGAATCGCCCCGGTCACGCGTCCGAGCGGCGCGCCGGCAATCACGAAGCGAATCGCACGGCGCATATAGAAGATGCCGTCGTTCTTCGTGCAGAGCGTGGTGACTTCGTCGGTGATCGGATCGACGATATCGAAGACCGGATCGCCCGCTTTCAGATACGCGCCAACCGCCGCACGATGCACCAGCACGCCGCTCACCGGCGCGATGAATTGCTCGCTGCCGGCAAGCGGTGTGGCGGGATGATTGAGCGGTGGCAGCGCGCGCGCCTCGCCTTCTATCACGCCGCGATGCGTTAGGTAATCGATGATCCCCTCCGCGTCCTGCTCCGCGAATTCATATGTCACGTCGCGCTGTCCACGATGCTCGACCGTCAACGCCACGTTGGGCGCGGCGAGCGGCGCGGTATCGCCAAGAAGATCACGTACCTCGTTCCACAACTGCGTGTGGACTTCATCGAATGACTGCCCGCCTGAATCTGCCGCCAGCAACACGCCACTTGCGCCGAGATAACGCGCGAGCGGTTCGACCGATGGCCAGCTCGCCGGACTCGTGTACAAGTGCATGGTGGCTTCGAGCGAACAATGCAGGTCGATGATGAGATCCGCGTCGGCGGCCAAGATCATCATCTCGCGGCGCAGCGATTCGAATTCGTTTTTCGGCTTCACTTCGGCGAGCATTTCGCATACGGCGCGGCGCAGCAAACGCGTGTTGCTCTCGGCGTCCTGCGTCCATTGCGTGCCGATACGCTCCATCAACGCAGCCGCGGACGGCAGCGGAAAACTGCGATTGAAATTGTGGCCGCTGTTCAGCTCGAAACGTCCGAGGAATTGTCCGAGCACGTGTTGCGAGAGTCCGATTGGATTCGCGACCGGCACGAGGATCACTTCTCCCTTGATGCGCCCTGCACTCTCCAGTTCTTTCAAACGATGCTTCAGACGCCACGCGGTGAGCATGGCGGGCGTTTCGTCGGCATGCAGCGACGCTTGCATATAGACCTTCTCTCCCGCACCGGGCGTGCCGAAGTGAAAGCTGACGAACTCGCGATGAGTGCCGATGGAAGTCGAAACCAGCGGCGTGTGTTGAATGTGCATTGAATGCTCCTGCAGAATCGGTGAAATACGGCTTAATTTCCGTACACGTCGAAATCGAAATACTTGCGCGAGATCTTCTGATACGTGCCGTCCGCACGCATGCTGGTGATTGCCTGATCGATCTTCGTCTTGAGCGCCGCGTCGTCCTTGCGCATGCCGATACCCGTACCGTGATCGCCCATCTCCAGCGGCCCGCCGACGAAATCAAAGCCCTTGCCGCGCGGCGTCTTCAGAAAACCATGCTCGGCTTCAACCGATCCCAGCAGCGCAGCATCGAGACGACCTGATGTCAGGTCGTTGAACACGCCCTCCTGACTCTGGTACGCGACGATCTCCGCGCCGCCCGGCTGCCAGTTTTTCTGCGCGTACGTCTCGAACTGCGTGCCGGTCTGCACGCCAATGCGCTTGCCGCGCAAACCGTCGGCGCTGACCGTCATGGGCGCGCCGGACTTCGCGATCAGGCGCGACTTGAACTGGAACAGCTTGGTCGAGAACGCGATCTGCTGCATGCGCTTTTCGGTGATGGCCATCGACGAAATGATCGCGTCGATCTTGCGTGCCTGCAGCGCCGGAATCATGCCGGAGAATTCCATCTCGACCCATTCGCAATGCATCGCGATCCGGCGGCAGATTTCATCGGCGAGATCGACGTCGAAACCAGCAACCTTGCCGTCGGGCAATTTCACGTCCATTGGCGGATAAGTCGGGTCGATGCCGAGCCGTAACACGTTTGCATCTTTCGCCATGGCCGGCGCAGCGAAAATCATTGCGGCGGCGATGGCGATCGCGGCGGCTGCACGTGCGGAAAGGAAGGGTTTCATCGGCGCTCACTCAAAGTGGTTGTCAGTTTGTACGGGCTCTTTCGAATAGTAAGAGTGCAAAATGCCCTCAAACAGGGCCGATTTACTTATCATGATCACTTTTACATATCACCCGGGCGGCGCGTGTGGAACTGACATTGACTCAACTCCGCGTATTTGTCGCGGTCGCTCAGGCCGGTAGTCTGCGTGCCGCCGCCCGCCGCCTTGGCATTGCACAAAGCGGCGTGACGCAGCAACTGAGGAAACTCGAAATTACCGCGGGCGGCCCATTGTTCGAGCGCGGTCATCGCGGGGCGCGGCTGACATCGACCGGAGAGCGGCTCAGGATTCGCGCCGACGTCATTCTGGGCGAGTGTGCGAGGACTGAAGAAGAGATGCGCCAGTTGCGCGGCGAACTGACCGGACAGGTCTCGCTCGGCGTCGCGGCCGAAGCCATGATGCGTCTCTTCCCCGCGCTGCTCGCGAGTTTTCGCGAACGATGTCCGCGCATCGATGTGCATCTGACTAGCGCGACGTCACGCGTGCTGACCGCGTGGGTGCGCGACGGCAGCCTGGACTTCGCGCTCGCGCTGGTCTCGGAAGAAGCCGACATCCACGATCTCGATGCAAGCACGCTGTTCGAATCAACGGTCGCGGTGATCGCGCGGCGTGATCATCCGCTGGTGAAATCGAAGTCCTTGCGGGCGTTGCGGCATTGCGACTGGGTGAGCACGCGGCCGCGCCATGCAAGCGACGTGGCCAATCGCCTGTCCACCTTGTTCGAGGATGCGGGGTTCGACCCGCCGCGCATTGCAGCCACGACCGAAGCCGTATTCGATACGCTGCATTGCGTTGCTAACAGCGATTATTTATCGCTTGAACCGGTGCGTCTCGCGCAACATCCGTTCTTTCGCGAGCATGTATCCGTGGTGCCGATCAGGGAACGTGTGCCGAGCACGCGCGTTTGCCTCCTGAGGCGAGCCGGTGTTCCGCTCACGCCGGTTGCGCAGGAACTGGCGTCGATGGCGGTATCGTTTGCACGCATGATGCCGGAGTCGGGCACCAAGGCCTGACGGAATGCCCGGCGTTTTACCGGCTATCATGTCGATCCAGGCGACACCTCCAGCATTTGGACACTTTCATGACAGACAAGAAATCACCAGACGCGGCGCCGCGTGAGACCGCGGCGATGCTGCGCCATTGGCACGACACCGTGCCGAACGACCGCCTGGCTCATCTCGTCAAGGACGCAACGCGCGCAATGGTGCGGGCAATGCAACTGCGTCTGGCCGAACATGCCGTGTCGTACGGACACTGGACCTTCTTGCGAATACTCTGGGAAACCGACGGCCTGACACAGCGCGAACTGAGCGCGCAGGCGGGCGTGATGGAACCGACCACGTTCGCTGCCGTGCGGGCAATGGAGGCAATGGGGTTTGTCGAGCGCCAGCAGATGCCCGATAACAAGAAGAATGTGCATGTCTTCCTGACCGATCAAGGGCGCGCGCTGAAGGACAAGCTTGTGCCGCTCGCCGAGGAAGTCAACGAGATCAGCGTAGCGGGTATGAGCGAACGCGATATTAAAACGGCGCGCAAGGTGTTGCTCGCCGTGATCGAAAACCTGGCCGAAGATGAACTCGGTTCGACGAATCCGCGTCGACGTGTGCTGTCGACGCGGGAACTCGGGCGGATGGTTGCCGAGCGTGGCGAAGCGGTCGAGGACTAGCTGTCTGACCGCTCTGCGTTAAACCGGCGCCGGATTGCGTTCGGCGAACCCGCTTTGGTGCCAGTACGGATAAGGCAGCGTCGTTGCGCTGGCTTTATCGAGGGCGGCGATTTGTTCTGCGCTCAACGACCATCCAATACTCCCCAGATTTTCGCGGAACTGCGCTTCATCTCGCGCGCCCACAATCACGTTGGCCACGGTCGGACGCTGAAGCAGCCAGTTCAGCGCAATCTGCGGCACGCTCTTGCCGGTTTCCTTTGCAATGGCATCGATTGCATCGACTACGTTGTACAGGTATTCGTCTGCAACCGGCGGCGCCTTGTCCGCTGTCACGTGCAGACGGCTGTTCGCATGTAACGGCGTGCCGCGACGGATCTTGCCGGTCAGGCGTCCCCATCCCAACGGACTCCAAACGATCGTGGAAACCTTCTGATCGATTCCGAGCGGCATCAACTCCTGCTCGAAATCGCGGCCAATCAGCGAGTAGTAAGCCTGATGCGCCGAATGCCGCGCGAGTCCTTCGCGGTCTGATGCCGACAGCGATTTCATCAAATGCCAGCCCGAAAAATTCGAGCAGCCGATCACGCGGATCTTGCCCGCGCGCACGAAGTCGTCGAGCGTGCGCAGCGTTTCTTCCACGCGCGTCATCGCGTCGAAACCGTGCAGCTGATAGACGTCGATGTAATCGGTGTTCAGTCGCTTCAAACTGCCGTTGATGGCCTCGGTCAGATGATGCCGCGTCGAGCCCACGTCGTTTACGCCTGCGCCGAAACGGAACGTGCCCTTGGTGGATACGATCACCTCGGAGCGACGGCCCGCGATCGCCTTGCCGAGGATCTCTTCAGCCATGCCATCGGAATAGATGTCGGCGCTGTCGAACATCGAAACGCCGGCATCCAATGCAATGTCGACAAGACGTCGCGCACCATCGGCATCCGTGCTGCCCCATGCCTTGAAAAAATCGTTGCTGCCGCCGAACGTACCCGTGCCGAGGCTTAGTACGGGTACCTTGAATCCTGATTCACCTAACAAGCGATATTCCATTTCCGTTGATTCCTTTCCATGTGAAGGGAGATAAGGCGCCACGGCCGGGTGTGCCGTGGCGGTCCGGATTACTTCGAGCTTTCCGGGAAATCGGCGCCGATGGTTGTCTTCTCCCACGTGTCGAAGTCATGCTTGAGCAAATCGACTTTCTTGCGCGCAAGTTCCAGCGCCGCCTTGCCGAGCAGCAAACGCAACGGCGGCGTGTCGGACAAGGCGGCGTCGATGATCGCCTGCGCCGCGCGAACCGGATCGCCCGCCTGATTGCCGCTGCGCGCCTCGGTCTGCTTGCGGCGCTCGCCGGCGGTTTGCTCATATGCGTCAATACGTGTCGCCGATTGTTTGATCGACGGACCCGCCCAGTTGGTGCGGAACGGTCCCGGCTCGACAATCAGCACGTCGATACCCAGCGGTTTCACTTCGAGCGCCAGCGACTCGGAGATACCCTCCACCGCGTACTTGGTGCCGTGGTAATAACCGGTGGCCGCGAAGCTGGTGATTCCGCCGATCGACGAAATGTTCACGACAAGACCGCTCTTCTGTTCGCGCATGATGGGCAGCACGGCCTTGGTGATATCGACCAGACCGAACACGTTGGTCTCGAACATTGCGCGCACGGCATCGTCTTCGCCCTCTTCGATCGCCGCGAGATAACCGTAGCCGGCGTTGTTCACGAGCGCGTCGATCCGGCCGAACTTCTGCTTGGATTGAGCGACGACGTCCGCGATCTGCTTGCGGTTGGTGACGTCGAGTTGCAGCGCGAGCGCGTGTTCCGGATAGCCTTCTGTCAGCTCCTTGAGTGTCGACGGATCACGCGCGGTGACCACGGCGCGCCAGCCGCGTTCGAGCACGAGCTTCGCGAGTTCACGGCCAAAACCTGTCGAGCAGCCGGTGATCAGCCATACGGGGTTGTCGCGATTCATCATGGAAAGCTCCTGTATATGTTTCAGAAAGTGGGTTGAATCAATGCGGGGAATTTCGCAAGGGAGCTTCGCCGCGAACCGTACGGCAAGCCGCCTGGCGAAGCAAAGGTGTCTGCGTGAATGCGCTCGTTGCACCGGTCGCGCCGCCAGAACCGTGCCCAGGAATGGACGCCCGGCTAAAGCTTACTCGCGATGCGCGATTGCAGCACAAGCGGCCCGAACGTGCCGGGCGCTGAGTGGAAGATAAAAATACACGCGGGGGGCACGTTGCCGCCCTGCGGCATGATTCAGGCGCTGACGAGTTCCAGATGCCGCACGGGTGCGCGCTTGCAACCGGGCAGATTCGCAAGCCCGAACGTTGGACGGCCGAAATAAAAACCTTGCGTCAGCACATGCGGCCATTGCGCGAGCCACTTCGCCTGCGACTCGGTTTCAACGCCTTCGACCACGACCGTAAGGCGCAAGGTCTGAAGCAGATTCAGCGTTGCAGATACCACCGCGCACGCACGCGGACACACCGGCACCTCCACAAGCAATTCCTTTGCGAGTTTCACGATGTCTATGTTCATCGCGCTCAACATGGCGAGCGACGAGTAGCCGGTGCCGAAATCGTCTATAGCGATCTGCACGCCGAGCTCACGCAAACCGGCCATCAATCCCTTCGACGCCAGCACGCGCGTGGCGTCTTCCGCTTCGGACAACTCGATCTGCAGCAATCCCGGCGTAATTCCGTTGGAACGCGCAATACGCTCTACGTGCTGAGTGAAGTGCTCGCTCATGGCGACCGACGGTGGCACGTTGACCGCAATCGGGAAAACGGGCCGCCCCTCGTGCTGCCACTGCCCGAGCTGGCGGCTCACGCTCTTGATGACGAAATACGTCATGTCGCGCGCGACCGCAGGATCCTCGATCGTGCAGATAAACGCATCGGGCAGCAAGGTGCCGTATTCCGGATGAAGCCATCGAATCAGCGCTTCGGCGCTCGATAACGCACCTGTCTTGACGTTATAAACGCCCTGAAATGCCAGAGCGAATTCTCCGGCACGCAACCCTCTTCGAACTCGCTGACACAACTGGTCTTTTTCTATAGTTTTCATGGTGGTCTCCCGTCAGCTGCGCAATAAGCAGCGGCGTCCTGCACGCCATGTCTGGTCTGCCTTGAGAGTGACTCCAAAGGCAGCAAAATCCGCAGACGCGGCCATCTATGCACATGCCGTGCCAACGCATTATCTAGTGCGGATAACTGGCGTTTAAACCGCCAAAACCCGCGCATTAAACCCGCGGCCCTCGCTATTCACAGGATTCGGTGTCTATCTCACCAATAATCGGGCCTTTATAAGATTGGCGATGTTACGTAGCGTTTTCTGGCTGTTACGGCGAACACAAATAGTCCACGTTCCGCAGAGGCATTTAAATACGCGTTCGAAGCCCGTTCCGTAAGGCCGGTGGTTCAACCCTTATTACGCAGATGCGTCGACGATCAATACCAGTGCATTAATCAGTCAGCTTTACGATGTACGCGGCCCGATCAGTATCTCTTGCGGCAATCCCGTCGCTTTTTTCGCCGTGCGTGGCCGATTATGCGTAACCGCCACACGGCAATAAACAAACCTTACAAATTTATCGACAGATGGCTCTCTTGTCGGACATTTTGGCGGACACATAGTATTTGTATCTCCCACGATGCTTATAACGCGGGCCAGATAATGCGGCTCAATTCAAATCAGCAACAAATTCCCGGATTATCGATTTGGATGACAAGACAATGGAAATTTTTCCTTGTACGCTGGTGTTCGTCGATGTCGAAGCGACGGCCAGTCCCAATAGCACAAGTAAAGATCCACTCTCCTATGCACGTCAGGCGTTGTGCCTGAACAAGAGTCTGCTGCGCGCGGGCATGCCCCGCCTCACCCTGTTCACCAACGCGCGTGATCTCGTTGAATCGTTTTGTTCTTCCGAGCCGGCAGCGCAGCGCCCACATGTGGTCGAACTGATCACGAGCCTCAATGTCCCGAGGAACACGGAGTTTTACGGCGCGCACTTCAAGCTTGATCTTCTCGAACAAGTCGCAGACATGCTTCGGCCGGACACGCTGCTCATGTTGCTGGATTCGGACATCGTCGCAATGCGGCCGCTCGATCAGGAGTTACTTCAGCGTTGCGCGGACGTAGGCGTCGGTGCGTTCGACATATCCGATCAAGTTTTTCCCGCGTACGGCAGCGACTGCGTGATCAAGGATCTGGAGATCGTCGCGGGCAGGCATTTGCTCAATCCACGCTGGTTCGGCGGCGAGTTCCTGATCGGCACGCCGGCGTTTCTCAAGACGCTGGTACCGCGCGCCCGCGCGCATTGCGAACGATACGTCGATAACATGGCGCGCCTCCAGCATCATGGCGACGAATCCTTCGTATCGGCGGCGCTCAATACTCTCGCCGATGAAGGCCAGCAGATCGTTGAACTTGGCGCGTATCAGGCCATAGGCAGGCACTGGACCGGCAATACACATCGCGACCTTCGATGGTTCCAGCATTGCGCCTTCGTGCATTTGCCCGACGGCAAGTCTTTGATCGAGCGCGAGTCGCGACATGCGGATTTCAACCCGGACCGATTCTGGCGAGCCGTTTCGACGGCGCATTTGTTGAACCGCGCGCGTTTTGGCATCAAGCTCTGTTTTCAGGCAACGTCCGTGGCGCCCCGGCTGCGCAAGATGATCAGCCGCAGCAAGCAGCCACCCATCACCGGGGATGTTGCAGCACCGTCCGTCGACGTCTTCACGCCCCGTGCCGTTCCCCAGCGCGAAGAGGAAAGCAGCAAGGAGCCGGTCTCGTGATTGTCTAGGTCCACGTCAAACTTCATACTGATTCATTGAATATTTTCGAGGCGCGGTACACGAGTTGCACATGTGATGCAGCAAACAACGCGAGGAGATACCGATGAGTCAGACATTCAAGGTGAAGGATCACGTGAGCTGGAATAGCCCGCAAGGCGAAACCAGTGGACATGTCACGCGCGTGATCAAGGAACATACGAAAGTGGACGGACACGTTGTCAACGGCTCGGCGGATGACCCGAGTTATGAAGTCGAAAGCGAGAAAAGCGGCAAGCGCGCGGTGCACAAAGGCAGCGCGCTGCATAAAGTGAAAGGCTGACAGGCGCACAAATGCGGCGGCCCTGTTCAGGCCGCCGCGCTCGCCACCAACGAGGCCGCAAGCAAGGCCTGCGTGTATGGATGCACGGGCGCTTGCAAAACCTGCATCGTTTCTCCTATCTCCACGATCTTCCCCGCTTTCATCACGACGACACGGTGCGCCATTGCGCGCATCACGGCCAGATCGTGCGTGATGAACAGATAACTCAGCGTGTACTTTTTCTGCAGGCGAGTGAGAAGGCTGAGCACTTGCTGCTGTATCGAGACGTCAAGCGCGCTCGTAGGCTCGTCAAGCACGAGGAGTTCCGGCTCGACCGCAAGCGCCCTTGCAATAGCAATACGTTGCCGCTGTCCGCCGGAAAATTCCTGCGGATAGCGCGGCAGCACCTCGGCCGGCAAGCCCACCTCTTCCAGCAATTGCGCAACCCGCCGACGCCGCGCAGCCGCATCCACCTCGGGCCGATGCAACGCGATACCCTCGCCCACAATTTGCTCGATCGTCATGCGCGGAGAGAGCGAACCGTACGGGTCCTGAAACACAACTTGCAGCCGCGATGAAATCATTCGTCGCGAGTTCGCGCTCTTGAGCGTGGACATGGGCTGTCCGTCTATATGGATTCCGCCGAGCGTCGGCCGCTGCAAACCCAGGATGGTCGCCGCCAACGTCGACTTGCCCGAGCCCGATTCGCCGACCACGCCAAGCGTTTCACCGCGGCGCAAGGTGATGTCGATATCATGCAATGCCCTGAACGATGACTGCGTGAACGCCGAGCGCCAACCCTTCGCCGGCGCGCGGTAATCAACTGCGAGACCCTGCACTTCGAGCAGTCTCCTGGCATTCGGCGCAATCGGTTCAATGGCGCGCTGCGGCTCGCTGTCAAGCAAACGGCGCGTGTACGGGTGCTGCGGATTCGCGAACAGCGCGGCGGTCGTGTTTGTCTCGACCAGCACGCCTTTCTCCATCACTGCGACCCTCTGCGCGAAGCGCTTCACCAGATTCAGGTCATGCGTGATGAGCAACACCGCCATGCCGCGATCGGCCGCTTCCTGTTCCTGCAAATCGATGAGCAGATCCACTATTTGCTGGCGCACGGTGACGTCGAGCGCCGTGGTGGGTTCATCGGCGAGAAGGAGCCTTGGGCGGCATGCGAGCGCCATTGCTATCATCGCGCGTTGCCGCTGACCACCGGATAATTGATGCGGATAACTATCTATCCGGCGTTCCGGCTCCGGAATTCCGGTTCGCCTCAACAATTCTATGCCGCGTTCGCGCGCTGCATTCGGCCGCAAGCCCTCGTGGAGACGCAAGCTCTCCGCGATCTGCTTGCCGATGGTGAAAAGCGGATTGAGCGCGGTCATCGGTTCCTGGAAAACCATGGCGACATCGCGGCCGCGAATGCCGCGCATCTGCTGCTCGGTCTTTTGCAGGAGGTCGTCGCCGTCCAGCAGGATACGTCCGGTCTGACGCGCGTTTTCAACGAGCCCGAGTATCGACAGCGCCGTCACGCTTTTGCCCGACCCCGACTCGCCAACGAGCGCGACACGTTCACCGCGTGCGATCGAAAGACTCAGGTCCTGGACCACGGTTTTATCTCCGAAACCAATGGACAGATGATCGAGTTGCAACAAGGGCGTGCTCATTTCTGCGCGCCTCCGAAAGCCGAGCCGCGCGTGCGCGTATCGAGAGCATTACGCAATGCGTCGCCCATGAAGGTCAGGAGCAGCAACGTGATCACCAGCGCGCCGAAAGCCGCGCCCGAGATCCACCATGCATCGAGGTTGTTCTTGCCTTCGGCAAGCAGTTCGCCAAGGCTCGGTGTGGGCGCGGGCACGCCGAGCCCGAGAAAATCGAGACTCGTCAGCGCAAGAATGGCCGCGCTCATGCGGAATGGCAGGAAGGTGATCACGGGCGTGAGGCTGTTGGGCAGCACATGGCGCCACATGATCTGCCAATTGGAAAGGCCCATCGTGCGAGCCGCGCGTACGTAATCGAGTGAACGGTTGCGGAGGAATTCGGCGCGCACATAGTCCGACAACGTCAGCCACCCGAACGCCGACAATAAAATAAAAAGCAGCCACAGCGTCGGCTCGAATATCGATGCAAAGATGATCAGGAGATACAGGTCCGGCATCGAACTCCAGATTTCGATCAGGCGCTGGCCGATCAAATCGGTTCGCCCGCCGTAGAAACCCTGCACGGCGCCCGCCAGAACGCCCAGCACGACGCCGGATATCGTCAGCGCGATTGCCATGAGGACGGAGAGCCGGAAACCGTACAGCAGGCGCGAGAACACATCGCGCCCGAACTGGTCAGTGCCGATCCAGTTTTTCACCGACGGCGGCGCGGGATTGGGTCGTGTTGCGAAGTAGTCGACAGTATCGTAGTGAAAATGAATCGGCGGATAGATTGCGAAGTTACCCTTCGATTCCAGCCGGTCGCGGATATACGGGTCGAGGTAATTCGTACGCGCGGGGAAATCGCCGCCGAAGATCTTCTCCGAATAATCCTTCACCACCGGAAAATAGTAGTGGCCTTCGTAACGCACGATCAGCGGCCTGTCGTTTGCGAGCACTTCGCCGAGCAAGCTGATTGCGAACAACATCACGAACACGATGGTGCTCCAGTAGCCCAGCCGCTGGGATTTGAAACGCAGCCATACGCGCCGCCCGGGAGCGACTGAACGCACGGGTTCCGGCAGCGCGGTCACGCTCTCACCGGTCCAGCCGGTCGAACTGGATACGGGGGTCGACGAGGACATAACAGACGTCTGCAATGAGCTTGGTCACAAGACCAATCAGGGTGAACAGGAACAATGATCCAAGCACGACCGGATAATCGCGGCGGATCACTGAATCGTAGGAAAGCTGGCCCATGCCATCGAGAGAGAAAAGCGTTTCGATCAACAGATTGCCGTTGAGGAACGCGCCCACGAAGGCAGCAGGCAAACCGGTCAGGAGCGGGATCATCGCGTTGCGCAAGACGTGTTTCCAGAGCACGTCGCGTTGCGGCGCGCCCTTCGCGCGCGCGGTCAGCACGTATTGCCGCCCGATTTCCTCGAGGAAGGTGTTCTTCGTGAGGATGGTGACGATCGCAAAATTGCCGACGACCGACGCGGTAACCGGCAAAGCGATATGCCACAGATAATCGAGCACTTTCCCGGCGACGCTGAGCTGCTCGAAATCATCCGATGTCAGCCCGCGCATGGGGAACACCTGCCACATGGAGCCGCCGCCGAACAGCATCAGCAGCAACACGCCAAGCACGAAGCCAGGGATCGCGTAGCCGGCCAGCACCACGATGCTGGTGGCGGTATCGAAGCGTGATCCGTTGCGTATGGCCTTCGAGATTCCGAGCGGCACAGCGATCAGGTAGGTCAGCAAGACAGTCCACAGTCCAAGCGTGATGGAGACAGGCAGTTTGGATCGAATCACTGCCCACACACTTTGATGCTGGTAATAAGACTGACCGAGGTCGAACGTCGCGTAGTGCTTCAACATGATGAAGTAACGCTCGATCGGCGGTTTGTCGAAGCCGAATTGTTTTTTCAGTTGCTCGACTTGTTGCGGGTCCACGCCCTGCCCGCCGTGATAACCACCGCCTCCGCCCGCCTCGCCGCCATGGTTCACACCGTGACGCAACTGGCTCATGATTTGTTCGACCGGGCCACCCGGCACGAATTGGGTGACCACGAAAGTGAGCGTGACCACGCCGATCAGGGTGGGAATCATCAGCAACAGACGTCTCAGTATATAAGCAGCCACGGCGGTCTCAATGTGTAGGTGCGATTGCTGCGGACGTGGGCTTCACGAACCAGTAATCGATCAGCCAGTCCTCGGCGTAATAAGAGTTCGGCAGGACCTTCGGATAGGCCATTCGCGCTTTGTACCCCACGCGCACATTCGGCGCATAGTACTCGGGCACGATGTAAAAGCCGTTGATCAGAATGCGGTCGAGCGCATGCGTTGCGGTCTGCAGATCGGCGAGCGTATTGGCTTTGAGCGCGGCGTCGATCATGGCGTCAGCGGCTTTCGATCTCACGCCAGGAAAGTTTTCCGACCCCGGTTGCGACGCGGCGGCGCTGCCGAACCGCCGCGTCAGCTCGCCGCCCGGAATGGTCACCGGCGAATAGATGTACGTGGTCATATCGAAATCGAATGCGTCCATGCGTTTGCCGTAGAGCGCACTGTCGAGTTCGCGCATATGCGCCTGGATGCCGAGCGTTTGCAACTGCTGCACGAACGGCATGACCACGCCATCCATGCCGGGTTGATCGTCCATGATTTCAATCGACATGGCCGTGCCGTTTGCATCGCGCAACGCACCATCGCGATAGGTCCATCCCGCCTCGTTGAGCAGCGCCTGGGCTTCGCGCAAGTTCGCGCGTATGGAATGCGGCGGCGTGGTATCGGGTTGCTTGAGCATGGGGCCGAATACGGACGCTGGAAGCTCTGACCGATACGGCTCCAGCAACGCCAATGCCTTTGCGTCCGGCACGCCGGTCGCACCAAACGGACTGTCCTGGAAATAACTTCCCGTACGCCGGTACTGGCCGTAGAACGTCAGCCGGTTCAGCCACTCGTAATCGAACGCAAGCGTTAGCGCGTGGCGTACGCGAGGATCGGTGAATTGGGGCCTGCGCGTATTCATGAAGATGCCCTGCATCTGCGCGGGGCCATCGGGGAAAAGACCTTTTTTCAGCGACCCGTTCGCGATGTTCTTGCCGACGTACTTACGCGCCCACGTACCCGATGAATATTCCACGCGCATGTCCGTATGCCCCGCCTTGAAGTCCTCGAGCGATGTGTAGTGATCGGTGAAGAGACGGAACGTGATGCGCTTGAACCGGTACATGCCGCGCCGCGAAGGCAAATCAGCAGCCCAGTAATCCGGATTGCGCACGTAGGTGATCTGCTTGTCGTTCTTGCGCTGTTCGATCAAATAAGCGCCGCTTGCAAGCGGCGGATCGCTGGCGATCTTGTCGAATGAAGGACGCGTGCCGTCCGGCTTCATGCCCCACTTCGGGGAGAACACCCACAGGTCTCCGGCGGTCAACGGCGCATCGCGGCGCGCTTCCTTGAAATCGAAACGCACCGTCAGGCGATCGATCACCGTCGCCTTTGTGATGTTGGCGAACTGCGAGTTGTAGATGGGCGAGACCTGATTGCTCGAAAGCGTGTCGTACGAATACTTCACATCGGCTGCGGTGATCGGATCGCCATTCGAGAATCGCGCTTTCGGATTGATGTGAAAAGTCGCGGACTTGCCGTCGGACGCGACCTTTACGTCGTCGGCTATCAACGGATACTCCGATGCCAACTCGTCCCAGCTGCGCTGCATCAGCGTGTCGAACATGAGATTCTTCAGGTCGGGCGCAGGCGCGCCGCGAACCAGGAACGGATTCATCGAATCGTAGCTTTGCAGCTCGTCGTAGTTCTGGAAGTTCATGTCGCCGTCGTTCGGCGCGTCGGGGTCCGCGTAGTCGAAATGCGTGAAGTTCGCCGGATATTTTGGCTCGTCGTATTGCGCAATCGATGGACGGGCAAGCGTCCCCTGTGCCACGAACACCACGCCGAGCGCGAGCGTCATCAGCTTTACTGCATTACTCATCGTCGCTCGCGGTTGTCTTGAACGAGAACTGCACTTCACCAACGTATGGCTCCGGATTCTTCTCGCATTTATAACCCTTGCCTGCTGCGATCACCGCTTCGTTGAAGACGGATGTCGGCGGCGAGACGCGCATGATCTTGACGTCGCTGACCTGGCCATCGGTGCCGATCGACAAGCGCGCTGTCACGGTCGCCGAGATACCGTCCTGCAGCGCCTTGCGCGGGATCTGCGGTTGCACGGACTGGCAATGACCACGGCCATCCACCACGCCATGCAAGCCCGGCGCCGGCGCGGGAGTGGGTGCGGCCGCCGCGGCAACCGGTGCAGCAGGCGTCGTGTTCGCCGGCGCTGTTGCGAGCGCGGGCGCGTTCGGCGTCGGATTGGCCGCGGCGGGAATGTTCGCTTCCTTCGGCGCGGGTGCAGGTTTCGCGGGCGGCGGTTTCGGGGTCGGCAATGGCTTGGGCTTGACCGGTGTCGGCTTCGGTTTTTCCACCGGCGTGGGTGCGGGCGGCGGTTCGATCTTCTTCACTTCGGGCGGCGGCGGTGGCGGAGGGGGCGGCGGCGCCATGGTCACGCGCATCTCCTTGGGCGGCGTTTGCACCGGCGCAAAGTTCACGTGCGTGAGGCCGTAAATCATCAGCACCGTCACGACGACCGCCGCCGCGACGAACACGCCCATCGGCTGATGCCGATGTTGCGCGTGCGCGGATGCCCATAGTGCGCCCTTCAATGGTTCATGCGAATCGTTCATGACGGGATTGGGCTCAGTGCTTGATGATGTACAGGTCTTCGCTGCGGTAGTGGTCCATCGGATTCTTCGTGGAATAACCGCCCACGTAGCTTTTCACGAGACGCACGAGCGTGTATTGCAGGAGCGGCAGCATTGGATAATCTTCCATTGCAACCTTGCCGGCTTCTGTTTGCAGCTTCAGGCGCGTGGCCGGATCTGTGGAATTCGAGGCTTCATGCATCAGTGCATCGGCTTTCGGATTGCAGGCCTGGTTGTCGTTCTGCTCCGAGCCGCACTGAACCAGCGTGAGGAACGTACTGGCGTCGTTGTAGTCGGCGACCCAGCCGTTGCGCGCAATCTGGTAGTCCCCGTCATGGCGCTTTTTCAGCAAGACCTTGAATTCCATCGCCTGAATGTCGGTGTCGAGCCCGAGCTTGCTCTTCCATTCCGATGCCGCGAAGATCGCCATTTTCTTGTGATACTCGCTGGTGTTCATCGCGAATTGCAGCTTGGTGCCCGGCTTCACGCCCGCTTCCGCCAGCAGCTTCTTTGCCTCTTCCACGCGCTTCGCCATGGGCCATGAGGCCCAGTCATATGCGTTCACGTCCGCGCCCTTCACGCCTTTCACGATCACGCCATACGCCGCAATCTGGCCATCTGCCGTGACGCGCTGGGCGAGAATGTCGCGGTCTATGGCCATCGACAAAGCCTTGCGCACGCGTACATCCTTCAGCAACGGGTCTTTGTTGTTGAAGGAGTAATAGCGCAAGCCGAGCATGGGCGCGGCGCGCATCTCGTTCGGATACTCCTGCTTGTAACGCGCGAACGTGCCCGACGGCAATTGATAAACCCAGTCGTTGCCACCCGACTCGTACTGCTTTACGTCGGTGTTCTCATCTTCGATAGGCAGGTACGTCACCTGGTTGAGTTGCACGTAACCCGCGTTCCAATAATTTGGGTTCTTCGCGAGCACGAGCCGATTGTTCACTTGCCAGTCTTTCAGCATGAACGCGCCGTTGCTGACCAGCTTGCCGGGCTTGGTCCAGTCCTTGCCGTTCTTCTCCATCGCAGCTTTATTGATAGGGCCGAAGTTCGTGTTTGTCATCAGGTCGGGCAGGAACGGCACCGGATACGGGGTCTTTATTTGCAGGGTATTAGCGTCAATGGCCGTCACGCCAAGCGATGCAACCGGCTTCTTGCCCGCGACGATTTCCGTGCCGTTCAGGAGGAACATGCCGTAGGTGTTCGCGTACGGCGATGCCGTTTTTGGATCGACGAGCCGCTGGCAACTGAAGACAAAATCCGCTGCCGTGACCGGTTCGCCGTTGGACCACTTCGCGTTCTTCCGCAGATGAAAGATCCACGTTGTCGGGTCTTTCATTTCCCACTTTTCGGCGACGCCGGGTACCGTTTCGCCATCGGAGCGAACGGCGGTCAGGCCTTCGAAGAGATCACGCGTGACGTTGTTCGCCGGCACGGACTCGGCGACGTTCGGATCGAGCGTCTCGACTTCGCTGCCGTTGTTGCGCACCAGTTCCTGCTTCGCGGCGAGTTGCGTTCCGGGCGGGATGATGGCTGCGCGGGCGAGATCAGGCAGGATTGCGGCGCTTACGAGACACGCGGCCAATAAAGCGGAGGACCGGCGCGATGAACGAACAGATGGGGAAGCGAACGAAGCGAAATACATCAAGGAAACTCCCGGAATTCATTACTTGCCGCAAATGGCCAACGGCCGTTCGCGGTTACAGCGGCCTTCGACATGCGTTACGCGTTGAGCGCCACACGCCGAAGGTTTGGTTCATGGTTGTGATCGATCAGCTCTGGCGAACGCGTTCGAGGCGCGTCATTCGTCGTCGCTGCTCGGCGCCGTCTTGAACGAGAAGGTCACCTCGCCAACATACGGTTCGGCGTTCTTCTCGCACTTGTAGGCCTTCGCGGCGGTCGTGACGGCTTCATTGAAAACCGAAGTCGGTGGTGTTGTCCTGACGATTTTCACCGCGCCCACGCTGCCGTCCGGGTTGATCGTCAGATGCGCGATCACGTCGGCCGAGATGCCGTCCTGCAGCGCCTTGCGCGGAATCTGCGGCTGCACGGACTGACAATGTCCACGGCCGTCGACCACGCCATGCAATGCAGGCGGTGCGACAGGCGCTGCGCCCGTGGCTGCGACCGGCGGACCCGGCGGCGAATCGGACGGCGTCGTCGCCACGGCCGGCGCATTGGCGGACGGATTCGCCGCAGCCGGAATCTGCGCTTCCTTGGGCGCCGCCGATGGTTTGGCCGGCGGCGGTTTGGGCGTAGGCAACGGCTTGGGCTCGACCTTCTTCGGCACCGGCTTTTGCGGCGTGGGCGCCGGCGGCGGCTCGAGCTTCTTCACCTCGGGCGGCGGCGGTGGCGGAGGCGGCGGAGGCGCCATTCGCACCCGCAGTTCCTTTGGAGGCGGCGGCGCATCGGGCGTGAAGTTCACGTGCGAGAGACCGGCAATCAGCAACAACTCGACCAGCAGCGCGGCGCCGACCGCGACTTTCATCGATACCTTGCCGTCCTTCGATGCTCCCTTCGACGCCCACAGCGCCCCGTCCAGAGGCACGCGAGGCGTGCTGACCAGATGTACAGGAGCGTTCATGTCGTCGGATTCGTCGCCAATGCCACGGAGCTGATGCCGGCCGCGCGCACCAGGTCCATTACGTGGATGATGTTCTTGTAGCTTGTGCCCTCGTCGCCGGAGATGGCGACGTCGACCTTCTTCGAATCGCTCACAAGGCCTTTGAGGCGCGTGGTGAGTTCGTCGGGCGTGATGGGTTTCGCGTCGAGGTAAAGCTCGTCGGTCTTAGTCACGCCGATCGATACCTTGATGGTCTGCTGCAACGCCTCAGCGGTGCTCGATTGCGGCAAGTCCAGCTTGATGCCCGCGCCCTGAATCATCTTGAGCGTGGCGAGCATGAAGAAAACCAGCAGGAACATCATGATGTCGATCATCGGGATGATCTCGATGCGTGCCTTCTCTTCCGCGCCCAGATAATGACTGCGGTGATTTCTACTCATCTCTTACCTCTTCTGTTTCCAAACGGCATTGATGCATGCGCGGCATACGGCTCGAGAGCCCTTTTATGCAGCAGCTCATGCAGCAATTTCAGGGCGCACTTCGGCGTTGCGGCGAACCGGCGCGGAGAAGCGCGAGACCAGCAGCGACTTGATCAGGTCGAACTGATTGACCGTCATGCGGATGCGTTTGTTGAAGTAGTTGAGAAAGATCACGCAGATGATGGCGATGACAAGACCGCAAGCCGTGGCCGTCAGCGCATGTCCAATGCCGCCCGTCACGCCGTTGGGATTCGCCGTGCCGCTTGCGCCCAATACATTGAACGACTCCACCATGCCGATGATCGTGCCGAGCAGGCCGAGCAGCGGCCCGAGCGTGACGGCGGTATCGAGCACCCACAGGTTACGGTCGAGGCGCGGCATCTGGAACATGATCGCCTCTTCCACTTCGCGCTCGACAACGGCTTCGTCGCGGCCATTGACCTTCATGGCGGTCTTCACGAGTTCGGCCTGCACGGTCGAGTCGTAATGCTTGACGAGCTTCGCGGCATCTTCGGGGTGGTTGGCCTTCAGGAGCTTCAGATCGTGCTCGATGGTCTTGCCAGCGCGCACCGCTCTCGCAAAGAACACCAGACGCTCGATGATCACGGCCATGCCCAGCAGGAAGATGACGCCGAGAAGGGGAATAAGGCCCATCGACTGGACCGAATAATTAATGAGGGTATTCAGCACTGCGGACTCCGGTTAGGACAAACGACGCTAATCATTTTGTGGATGACGGTATTTCTTTATGCGGGCGGCTTCGTTTTCGACGCCGCTCGTAAAAGCGCGACTCTCTAAGCAACGGCTATGCCAAGCAATACGCTCGTGTTCCGCCCACTACGCTTGAAACGCGTTCGACCCGTTGATATTACGGCGAATTTCCGGTTTTGACCCAATACATCGTTTGTTGTCCCTGATTCTGTCGGGCGCCGTAGCGCCTATATCGTTCGCCTGGAATAAGCTTAATTACGGCATGTCGATCTTCTTCGCGGAATAAACCCATTCTTTGTGCACCAGATAATTATCATGGTGCTTATGAAAGCTGTACGTAATATATATGCCTCAGTCATGTTTTCGATTATCGAGGATTTCGCATGCTCCGAAACCCTGAGCTTCCCGATCGGCCTCAACACCGCTATAGCAAAGAGTTTGCACGGGGTATTACATAAACGCATTGCTTATGTTTATACTGTGCACACACGTCGTGATAACTATCAATCGCGGCTTTCAAACCGTAATGCACATTGTGATGCAGCCCGCTCCCTTTCAAGGTGCAGGGGTTGCACCATATTAATTAGACTAAATCCTCTAACTCCCCTTACAAACAACAGCGCGTCAAAATAAAGGGTGTTATTGCGACTCTGGAATACTGTTTAACGTTAATTCCTAAACAGTAATTTCCAATAAAAATAAAAACGCATTCATTTCAAATTCTTACTGCAGAAATAAATAGCCGTATTCGGCTTTTCTGTTAATTCCTTTTCGCAAATTGGCATAACTCGTGCTCTTGGTGCAGCCGCTTATCAACGGCGCCTTTCAACACGATTGAGATTGCGCCTTGACTGACGATGTTCAAACGACGCAACCAGCGTTTAGCGCGCCCCGCAATAAAAAGCGTCGACAAACATCGCATGACCGGTCCGTGCAACTCGCACGAGCCGGCCGGTTGGTTCGATCAAATATGCTCACTGACAAGAGGGAGAGCACGTGAAACAGAAGAGATTGGTAACGGCGATCAAGGGCATCATTGGCGCCGAACTCGTGCTGAGCGCTGCATTCATTCCGATGGCGCATGCACAAACCGCAGACCAGAGCGGCACAGGCGGCGCTTCGGGCACGACTTCCACAACGGCCACGACACCCGCCGCGTCGACGTCCGCGGCTCCGACCAAACTTGAAAAAGTGGAAGTCACGGGCTCGCTGATCCGCACTTCGGACAAGGTAGGCAACACAGAAGTCCAGACTGTGACAGCCAAGGAGATCGAACAAAGCGGCTACACCACGGTCGCCGATTTCCTGCGCGGCGTATCGGCGAACTCGGCCAGCAGCTGGTCGCAATCGACAATGAACAGCACCGCCCCGGGCGGCGCCGGCATTGCGTTGCGCGGCCTCTCCGAGAAGTACACGCTGGTGCTCGTCGACGGCCAGCGCGTCGCGAACTACGCGCAAGCGGTGAACTTCACCGATACCTTCTTCGACATCAACACGATCCCGCTGAACACCATCGACCGGATCGAAATCGTGAAAACGGGCGCCGTATCACAATACGGTTCGGACGCCATTGCCGGCGTGGTGAACATCATCACGAAGAAGAACTTCCAGGGCTTCCAGATCGACAGCCAGCTCGGCAAGGCACAACACCCGGGCGACGCACAAGGCAGCTTCAGCGTGCTCGGCGGCTTCGGCAACCTGGCGACTGACCGCTTCAACGTCACGGGTTCGGCAAGCTGGTACCGCGATTCGGGCTCGACCCTCGCTGATCGCGACATGACCAGCAGCCAGGACTTCACGCGCTTTGGCGGCAACAACCTGCCGGCCGGCAACAACCAGCAGACCTTCTGGACCCAGCCGGACGGCACCAACGTCCCGCTCAACCCCTGCCCGCCGAACACCACGACGGGACGCACCGGCGGCAGCACGTGTACCTACAACACGGCGCATGACTATTCGCTGGTTCCGTCGACCACACGCCTGAACGCCAAGGTGCGCGGCACGTTCCAGATCAACGACGACATGCAGGCTTACGCCGAGTTCTGGGGCAGCCGCGACGAGACCGTGCAGTACGGCGGCCTGCAGTCGGCGAGCAGCTTGTCGAACGTGTACAACCCGCAGACCAACAGCATTTCGCCGCTCAACCGTACGGTGCCGGGCACCAATCCGTTCAACCCGTTCGGCGTCGATACACCGATCAACTACACCTTCCCGACAGCGGGCGTAGGCGTGGATACCGTCTCGACGTTCTGGAAGGCATCGACGGGGATCAAGGGATCGTTCACCACGCCGAAGCTGGGCGACTGGGACTGGTCTGTCGATGCAGGCCATTCGCAAAGCACGGTGGACAGCCACTTCTACAACTCGCTGGATGTGGCCGGCTGGCAGAACGTGCTGCAAAACGGCACGTACAACTTCCTGAATCCAGGCTCTACGCCGAACGGTCTCGACGGCGTGTTCCGTGACGACTTCCAGCAAGCCATCACGAAGCTCGATACGGTCAGCGCGAAGACCTCGACATCGAATTTGTTCACGCTGCCTACAGGCAACGTGGGCCTCGGCCTCGGTACCGAGTTCCGTCATGAGAGCTCGATCATCAACCCGCGCACGTATTCGTCGCAGGGTATCGTGTCGCCGGCGCAGATCCAGACGGTGGACGGCTCGCGCAACGTGGCGGCCGTGTTCTACCAGGTCGAGATCCCGATCATCCGTGCATTGACGTTTACGCAGTCGGGCCGCTATGACCATTACAGCGACTTCGGCGGCGCGTTCTCGCCGAGCTTCGCGTTGCGCTATCAGCCGGTGCAGGCGTTCACGACCTACGCATCGTTCAGCCGCGGTTTCCGTGCACCGACGCTGGTCGAAAACTCGCAGGCTTCGTACACGGGTCACCAGAACCTGACCGACCCGTTCGATCCCCGTGGGCCGACCAAGGCCTTCACGACCGAGTTCACGAACGGCAACCCGAACCTTCAGCCTGAGCACACGAAGAACTACAACATCGGCTTCCAGTTGTCGCCGGATGCAACGACCGACATTGGCGCAGGCTTCTACAAGGTTCGCATTGACGGTGTGATCGGCACGCCGGATCCGGTGGCAGTACTCGCCGCAAACGATCCGACCCAGGTCATCCGCAACCCGGACGGCACGCTGCGCTACATCAACTCGCAGTTCATCAACTTGGGCTCGCTCGATACCGATGGCTTCGACTTCAACTGGCGCAAGACGGTCGGCACGCCGGTCGGTTCGTTCACGCTGTCGGGTGACTGGGCCTATGTGTGGCACTTCAAGCTGCATAGCCCGGGCGCTGCGACGGCGGACTTCGCCGGTAACAACCTGGCGTTGAACCAGCCGTTCGGTGCATCGAATCCGCGCTGGAAGGGCAACACGGACCTGACCTGGGATTACCGCAAGTTCACGACCACGCTGACCTGGCAATACACGGGTCCGTACACGAACGCGATTGCGGATATCAACGGGGACACGCCGTTGTCGGTGGCGTCGTATAGCCAGTTCAACCTGTTCACGAGCTATCACGGCTTCAAGAACTGGACCATCTATGCGGGCATCAACAACCTGTTCGATAAAAAACCGCCGTTCGATGCCGAATGGACCTCGGGTGCAGATTTGACGGGTTACGACCAGTCGCTGTACACGGATGTCGGCCGCTTCTTCCAGATCGGCGCGACGTACCGGTTCAAGTAAATTGCTTTAAACCTTGGTTGGCATCACAGCCGGATCTGTCCGGGGCACGGAAGTCTTTCGTGTCCCGGACAGCGCGTTTGCACGCTGGCATTTCCAACGTCCCTGAATCAAAACATTCGGATGCCGAAGTACATCGTTGTTATCGGACAGCGAGGCGTCACTATCGGCCACGTTATGTGCGCCAGCCCACATAGCCCGTGATGCCGCCCCATGAAAGTGTCGCCGATGCGCATCAATGCGGCCTGGAAAACATACCGAGGTACTAACTTCTGAACTAATTGCACTATTCTTATATGAACAATCCGGCTCGCATGATCGTTACCGAGCTGGCAAGACATCTGCCCAGGGGGCTTCGGCATGAGCCTGTTATCTTTTCGCGCGCCCGTCCTGTACGCGGCGTGTCATCGCTGCGGCAATGCGCTGACCCACGGCGAAGACGAATGCCCGCATTGCGGCACGAACCAGTCGCGCGCCCTGCGCGTGATGGGCGCATCCAATACGGTCGACTACGGCAACAATGTCGTGCTGATGCCCGGCCGCATGCTCGTGCCTTACCCAAGCGTGCCGGAAGAAATCGATACCGCGATGAACATCGCGCGCGAAAGAAAACGCGTGCTGAAACGCGCCGCGTTCTACCTGGCAAGTGCCGGAATGCTCGCGATGGCGCTGGGGCTGGCCTATGCACCGGCGCTGCGCTCGCCGGCGGTGCAGCGGCTGGCGGCATTGCCCGAGCCCGCAATGCGCCGGGCGGTAATCGCGCCGGTCGTTCCCGTGGCGCCCGAGGACAACGCGGACGTTGCCATTGCGTCAAGCGCGACTGTGCTTGCAGCTGCCAGTTCGACGAACGTGCGCGATGTGGTGCCTGCGCCTCGAGCGGTTGTAAAGACGATCCCGCCCGCGAGTGTGGCGTCAAACCAGCCGAGCCAGCCGGTTGCTTCGCATGTCGTGAAGCAAGCCGCCGTTGACAAACCAGCGGCTGTCACTCCGCCTGCTGTCGTGGCGGTAAAACCCGTTGCACCGCCTGTTGTAGCGGTTGCATCACCGGAAACGAGCACCAGTTCTGAAAAGACCGCTGAGGCTTACGCGTCTGTCTCCGCCATGGCAAGCAACGCGCTCGCGGCGACGGAAGCGCAGGCCCACGCATTCAACCAGAACGTTGCGAACACGTACAACGCGCTGCTGGCATTGGCTGTATCGACGATCCATCCGGCGCCGGCGGAAGTTTCTGCTCAGGCCGAGGCGCCGCCCGCCGTCTCGAGTTCGGCACCTCCAGCAGGCAAACCCGCTACCATTGCGAAGGCGGCGGCTCCCGCGCGTACGATTACCGCAAATACCCCGACGGCAATCGTGCATGCACCAGCCGTCGAGGAAGCCAAGCCTCGGGTAGAGACCGCCGTCACAACCCAAGCAGCGCCGGCTATCGCGCCGCCCGTGCAGGTTATGACGACAGCTGCGGCAGCCGCGCCCCGCCCGGCTCCGCCCGCGCCCAACCCGACCGCTACCGCCGATGTCCCGATCGCGAGTCACGCGCCGGAACCCTCCGCGCTGACTGAAAACGGCCTGCCGCGCATGTCTATGGCGCCCATCTCGCCTGCCATGACCGCCGAGCGTCCGCCTGCCGGCAGTCCCGGCGAGACGCTGTATATCGCGCGTCTGGCGCTGCTCACGAACGACCTGAGCGCCGCGCGCAAAAATCTCGCAGAGGTTCCGTCGTCGCTTGTCGACGATGTCGAAGCAAAGCGCATCCGAGAAGAACTTGCCCAACGTGAAAGCGCACGCGATACCGCCATGCAACGCGCCCGCGCCTGCGACGCCGCTTCGTCCTGGCGCTGCGCACGCCGTTACGCAAAAGAAGCGATAACGATCGACGCCAGCTATCCAGACTCGCGCGTCCTGCTCAAACGGGTGAATTTCAAGGCAGCGCAGGCGAAGAAAGCCGCCGATGCCGCCGCGCTCCAGGCCGGCGCTGCGAACAATGCAGCGCATGCGCCAGTGCATTCGGCGCCGATCCGCGAATCGGTCGCGGTGTCCGCGGTTTCGCGTTCCGTGACGCCGGGCGCGCCGCAACAGAACACGTACGCCGCGCCACCGGCGTCGTCGAACAGCAACAGCGCGCCACATTTGTTCGCAACGCCGCCCGTGCGTACGACGCACGAATCACACGTGATTCATGACGCACGGGAAACACGCCCTATCGTCGAAACGCGCGAACCGATTACCGTTGCGCCGCCTGTGAAGGCTCCCGAGCCGGAAGAGTCGCAATCACGCGTCTTTGGCGGCGGCGTACCGATCCGTCCACCGGGCCGCGGCGACGCACATTGAGCCTTTAAAAGCACGCTAATTCGCCGGAATCGTCACGATCGGCGTCTTGGCGTCCTGATTGGACTCCGCAAGCGCCATCAGCATCTGCACGACGGTGAACGCATATTTCGAATCGAAATCACGCCGGTCGATCCAGTACTGCGACGGCCCGTACTGGATATCGATATACGCATCTTCCGGCGGTTTCTGGCCGACGTGGACCACGATCGTCGGCCGCGTCTCCACCCCGATCAAGCCGATGGTCGGTTTCGTCGACCCGTGCGCCACGAGTTCTTCCGGCACGTCGACCTGAGCGCCGAGGTCGGTGAGAATGCCGAGCACGGAGCGCGTGACCATAGGGATGCGTTCGCCGCGCTGGGCGGATTGCCCATAGACGACCTCGTAGGTTTTCGTCTTCGGCGACAGCTTCAACAGACGCCGCACGAGCATCAGATCCTTCGACGTCTCTGCATTCTCCCCGCTGGTGGTCGCGCCGAGCGTGATGTACACCCGGCTCACATGGTCTTCATCGCGTGTTTCCACGTTCAGCTGGCCCGCAAGCTGAAGCCGGCGGAACGCCTGGATCAATTCGAAGAAACCCACGCTGCCGTTCGCATTCGGTCCGCCCATTGCGTTCGCATTTTGTAAGCCGCCGACCGATTGCGCGGTGATGCGCAACAACAGGTCGATTGGAATCGCGCTTTCGGCAAGCGGCAGCACCAGCCCGGGCGCGAGCGGACGGATGTAGGCGGTCGCAAAGGCCTGGCCCGTCGTTGGCGTAAAGGTGAACGTGGGATGGTTCGAATAGGACACGCTGCCGGTTGCGGCGGCGAAGTTCTGCGTGGTGTCGCCGGCGCTGAAGGTGGAACCGGCGGTGGCATCGAAGGTATAAGCCGCGATGATCTGGCTGACGCTGAGGAACGCAGGCGAATCGGCGAAGCGGATGCCGACGAGCGCTGCGAGTATTTCGCGCTTTTTGGCTTCACCGAGCGCTCTCGCGTAATCGACCTGGTCGGCCTTGAGCCGTTTTGGACCGATGGCGGAACAGCCCCCGGCGGTGATGCAGACACACAACATGGCGGACAGAAGGGCTTTTCTTCGCATTCAGCTGGACCACGGTAATGCGGGCAGCACAATGCCGCCCGGCGAACCGCTGCCGTTGCAACTTCCGTTCCCCGACGTCTATTTCCTCTGTAGAAACCTTCTGCGCCCTATTGCGGCGTTGACGGCGTCATCGTCTTCTTCGGAGTTGTCGCGCCCGTTGCGCCAGAGCCATACGTGGCCTTTTCGGCGCGCTGAATGTCGTTCGGGTAAGTGGGATCATTGGCCGTCGGCTGATAACCATGGGCTTCGAGATTCTTCAGATCCGCCTTCTCCGATGCCCGCGTCGGCGGCGAATTATTCGGCTGCGCGGTTTGAGCCTGAGCGGACGCGGCAAACGAAATTGCCATCGTCATCGCTACAAAACCAGTACGTACAAGATGAAGTTTCGACATGGCGGCCTCCGGGCTTTAGTTATCACGATGAATATCGCAACGCATCGCGCATGCCCGGCCTACTGGCCCAACTGACCGTTATGGATTCAGTCGCGCAGCCGCGCGTCTGACGATCTCAGTGCGAACTGCGCGCCCTGCTTCGCCACGATTCCACACGAGGTCGACTACGGCCTTGGGCGCGGTATCCGGCGTGCCTGAATTGAAGGGCGGCGCGGGTGCGTATTCCAGTTGAAGCTGGATGGCTTGCCCTTCGGTTTCGCCAATCAAATCAGTCAACAGCGTCAGCGCAAAATCGATGCCCGCCGTCACGCCCCCTCCGGTCATGAGGTTGCCGTCCTGCACCACGCGCGCCTTGACGGGAATCGCGCCGAACTGATCCAGCCAATGATGAGCCGCCCAATGCGTTGTCGCCCGCCGGCCGCGCAGCAATCCTGCTGCCCCCAGCACCAGCGCGCCCGTGCAAACCGACGTCACGAAACGCGCGTTCGCCGCCTGCTTCCGGATGAAATCGAGCGCGAGAACGTCTTCCATCAATTCACCGACGCCCACGCCGCCGGGAATGCACAACACATCGAGCTGTGGGCACTCGCCATAGATGATGGAGGGTATCAGCGACAGCCCGCTGCTCGACTTCACGGGTTCAAGCGTCTTGTTCACAAGATGAACTTTTGCGCCGGGGACGGACGCGAAGACATCATGGGGACCGGTTAGATCCAGTTGCTGGACGCCGGAGAAAACAAGAAAGCCGATATGCAGGGTCATGGTGAATCGCCTCACGAAGAGTGAACAACCGAACTGGACGGCTTGAAGATACCTCGTTAATCTTTGGCGAGATTGTCAATTGACCCTCGTTTCACGCCAAACTTATTTCGAGTTGAGATGAACCGCACGCCACGCCGTATCGATATTTTCGCGTTTCCCGATGTCCAACTGCTCGATGTTTCCGGTCCGCTGCAGGTGTTTGCATCGGCTAACGAATTGTCGATTGCGGCGGGGCTCGACGCGCCTTACGTGCCGCGCGTCGTTGCGGCGACTTCCGGCGAAGTCCACAGCACCGCCGGACTCGGGTTGTTCGCGCATCCCTTGCCGTCCGCGAGCGAAACCACCGATACGCTGATCATCGCGGGAGGCCGGGGTGTGCACGCGGTATCGAAGGATGCGGCGCAGGTCGCATGGGTCCGGGAACGCGCGCCGCGGGCGCGGCGGGTGGCATCGGTATGTACCGGCGCCTTTCTGCTAGCCGCCGCCGGCCTTCTCGACAAACGCCGCGCCGTCACGCACTGGGCGCATTGCGACCTGCTGGGCAAGCGCTTTCCGGACGTGCGGGTGGACCCCGCGCCGATCTTTATCCGCGATGGCGCGGTGTGGACGTCGGCGGGCGTAACGGCGGGTATCGACCTCGCGCTCGCGCTCGTGGAGGACGATCTGGGCCGCGAGCTCGCACTCGATGTCGCGCGCGAACTCGTGGTTTTCCTGAAACGGCCAGGCGGCCAAGCGCAATTCAGCGCGACGTTATCGCTGCAAAAAGCAGGCGACCGGTTTGCGGAATTGCACGCGTGGATCGCGGAGAACATGGCAGCGGATTTATCCATCGCGATGCTCGCCGAACGCGCCGGCATGAGCGAGCGCAGTTTCGTGCGGCACTATCGCGCGCAGACCGGCGTCACGCCCGCACGCGCCATCGACAGGTTGCGGGTGGAGGCGGCAAGGCGCCTTCTCGGCGACACCGCGTTCCCGATCAAGCGCGTCGCGGCGCGCTGCGGGTTTGGATCGGAGGAAACCATGCGGCGCAGCTTTTTGCGCTCGACGGGCGTCTCGCCGCAAGCGTATCGCGAACGATTTTCGGCGCTGGGCGGCGATTCGGATATGGGGACGCGGTCGTGACGCAACGCGGCGGCGCAGCAAACGGGCCGCCCTCAGATTTCAGGCCTTACGCCATGTCAAAAACGTGGAATTTCGGGATAATGCTGCATTGCGCACGCCACAGTCCACATTTCCCGCCCCATGTCCATTATCGATATCCCCAATGATCCGCTCGGGCGCGTCGTCGCCCCCTATGGCGCTGGTCCGGCAGAGGTCGCGCTTGCCGTAGGCGGACTGGCGATCGGCACAGGCGAATTTGCTTCCATGACCATCCTGCCGATCATCGCGCACGGTCTGGACACGTCGCTGCCCACCATGGGCCACATCATCAGCGCGTACGCGCTCGGTGTTGTGATCGGTGCGCCGCTGATCACCATCTTCTTCGCCAAGATCCCGCGCCGCGCCATGCTGATCGGCCTGATGCTGATGTTCGCGTTCGGCAACCTGCTGAGCGCGCTCGCACCCAATTACACGCTGCTGCTGATCGCGCGCTTTATTTCAGGTGTGCCGCACGGCGCGTATTTTGGTGTGGCCGCGTTGACGGCGGCATCGCTGGTACCGCCCGACCGGCGTGCGCGGGCCGTCGGACGCGTGATGCTGGGATTGACCATCGCGAATATCTTTGGCGTGCCGCTCGCAACGTGGCTCGGCCAATGGCTCGGCTGGCGCGCGGATTTCCTGCTCGTCGGCACGCTCGGCATCCTCACCATGATCGGCGTGCGCGTCTTCCTGCCGCCTATTCACGCGGGCGGCGCCACGCCCCGGCGTGAACTCGGCGTGTTCCGCCGCGCGCAGGTCTGGCTGACGCTTTCGGTGATTGCGGTGGGTTTTGGCGGCTTGTTTGCGGTCTACACCTACATCACACCCACGCTGCTGAACGTGACCCACGTCGCGCCGTGGCGAGTGCCGTTGCTGCTCGGCGCGCTGGGCGTCGGCATGACGGCGGGCAGCTTGATCGGCGGTGTTCTCGCCGACAAATCCCGCCTCTGGACCATCTTCGGCATGCTGATCTGGAACGCGGCGGCGCTGGCGGCGTTCGCGTATTCATCGGCTAATGAATGGACAGCGACGCTCAATCTCTTCGCGATGGGACTCGGCATCGCGGTTGTCCCTGCCGTGCAGACGCGCCTGATGGACGTGGCCGGCGACGCCCAGACCGTGGCCGCCGCGCTCAACCATTCGGCCTTCAATATTGCGAACGCCCTGGGTGCGTGGGCTGGCGGCGTGGTGGTCGCGCTCGGCTTCGGGCTCGAAGCAACGGGCTGGACGGGCGCCATCCTCGCCTGTGGCGGCATTGTGCTGCTCGGCGTTTCCGTTGCAGTCGAGCGACGCTCGTTGTTGCCCGGCCCACGCACGGCCGGCGCATACGCCGAATAACTCGGGGCCGTATCCAACTCCTTTTGCACGTCGCATAATGCGGCTTCTGACGCTGGCCAAATAAATAATCGGTGGCGATTCCTTACGGAGTCCCTCAAGCCGGAAGCCGCATTTGCCGTTATTACAATCAGGGCTGGCCAACAAGAGGGTCGTGAGATAGACACCCGCCGCGCCTGTTGTGAACGCCGACATCGAACAAAAGTGAGTCAAGAGCCGCATTCGCCGTCGGCTCGGAGCGCCGATGAACGTCCATTCCGAAAAGCCGGCCACGCTCGTGGCGGATCAAAGCCACGATGAATCCGTCGTGGCTTTCGCACGCCCGGCGCCCGATGCGCCGAGGCATGCGAATGCGGACACGTGCATCGATTCGCTGTTGCGCAATGCCGCCACCCTCGCCGATACCACCTGTTGGGCGTGGTATCAGCCCGGCGCCGGCATGCATCTCGCGGCGCAGGGTTCGCTTGACGATGCCTGGCCCGCCGTTCTCTCCGTCGACGATTTCCACGCCTACTGCACGACGCATCGGCTGTGCCTCTGGCCGACCGGCAGCGGCGAAAATATCCTCGGCTGGCTGCTCGCGCCGGCGGCCGAAGCTGCGAACCGCTCGCTCGCCGACTTCGCGCGAAGCCTCGGCGAAGCGCTGCAAACAGATGCCCTCGCGCGCGCCCAGACCACGCAACGCGTGCTCTACGAGATCGCTTATCTTGCGAGTTCCGTGCGTGATCGTTCCGAATTCCTGCTCGGCGTGCATCGGCAACTTGCCACGCTCATCGACGCAGAGAATTTCTATCTCGCGCTCTACGATCCTTCGAACAACGAAATCACCTATCCGTATTACGTCGATGTCATCGATACCTGCGCGCTCGATCCGGCCGCTTACGACACGCTGGATTTATCGTGTCTGTCGCTTACTGGCCAGGTGCTGACCACCGGCCAGCCGCTTTTGATCGATGCCGCCGGAATCGCCGCCGCCGAAACCGAAGGCCGTTTCTTTTGCGTGGGCGACCGCCCCGAATTCTGGATGGGCGCGCCGCTCAAGAACGCGTCCGACGAAGTGTTCGGCATGATCGCCATGCAGGTCTACGACGTTGCGCGGGTCTACAGCGTGGAGGATCGCGCGCTCTTTCTGGTGGTCGCGCGGCACGTGGCGATGGCGCTCGACCGCATCTTGCATCGGGCGGATCTCGAGGAAACGGTGTCGCGCCGGACTGCCGAGTTATCGGAAGTCAATCGCGCGCTGCGGCTTGAAATCGCGGAACGAAAACGTGCCGAGCATTTGCAGGGTGCGCTGTTCCAGATCGCCGAACTGTCGAGCCGGCATGGCGACATGCTGGAATTTTTCCGCAGCTTGCACGGCATTGTCGGCGAGTTGCTGTACGCGCGAAACTTCTACGTTGCGCTGGTCGATATTGCTTCGGAGAACGTGTCGTTCCCCTATTACGTCGACGAACTGGTGAACACGTGCCCGGTTCCACGACGCGGCCGGCGCGGCCTCACCGAGTATGTGATTCGTGAACGCCGTCCGTGCCTGATCGATCTCGCTGAAGCAACGCGGCTGGTGGAAACGGGCGAAATAGAAGGCGCAGGCGAGAGCATCAAGTTGCGATCCTGGCTCGGGATTCCGCTGTTCGACGGCGACGAAGTGCGCGGCGTGCTCGCCGTGCAAAGCTATTCGTCGCGCGTGCGTTACTCGAAGCGCGACCAGGAATTGCTGACCTTCGTATCGCGTCATATCGATACCGCGCTGTCACGGCGCAGCGCCGCCGAGGCGCTGCACGCGGCGAACCTCGAACTCGAGGAACGCGTGCAGAACCGCACGCGCGAACTCGACGACGCAAACGCCCGCCTGCAACACGAAAATTCGCACGACGCGCTGACCGGCCTCCCGAATCGCAGCCACATGTTGCATCGGCTGCAGCAAGCGTGGCGTGATCATCATTGCGACGGCGAACAACTGGCGGTGATGTTCATCGACCTGGACCGGTTCAAGGTCGTGAACGACAGCCTTGGCCATCATTTCGGCGACATGCTGCTGGTACAGGCCGCGAGTCGTTTGCGCGGATGCCTGCGGGACACCGACCTGCTTGCACGTCTGGGCGGCGACGAGTTCGCGGTGCTCTCGCCGGGTGCGTCCCTTGAAACCGCCGTGGATATCGCCGAGAGGATCCTGGCCGCATTCGACCTGCCGTTCCATATCGATGAACATGTGGTGTTTTCATCGTGCAGCATTGGCATTGTGAGTCCGGACCAGCAGTTTCATAAGGAGCCCGCCGACCTTCTTCGCGACGCCGATACGGCCATGTATCGCGTGAAAAATGGCGGACGTGACAGCTTCGTGGTGTTCAACCATGAGCTTCGGCGCGAGGTATCGGATCAGGTTGAACGCGAAGGCGCGCTGCGCAATGCACTCAAACGCGACGACGAACTCGTGCCGTATTTCCAGCCCATCGTCTGCGCGAACTCGGGGCAACTGGTCGCGCTCGAAGCATTGATCCGATGGCGCCAGCCCGACGGCAGCGTGATCCCGCCCGGCGAGTTCCTGCCGGCAGTCGAAGGACTGCGTCTGATCGGGCGGCTCGACCTCTACATGCTTACGCGCGTGGCGGTCATCCTCGCGCAGCCCGAACATGCAGACTGGCCGCCAGTCCACGTGAACTGTTCGAGCTACAGCATGACGCGCGCTGAATTCGCCGATGATGTCCTCGCTCTGCTCTCGCGATACGCCGTCTCGCCCTCGCGCATCTGCCTGGAACTCACGGAAGGCGCGCTCGTCGCCGAACCCGATCTTGCAAGACGAACCATGCAGCGTCTTGCCGATCACGGCATGTCGGTCGTGCTCGATGACTTCGGCGCGGGATTTTCATCGCTGAGTTATGTGCATCAATACCGGTTTAGCGGCTTGAAGATCGACCGCTCGTTCATCTTCGAGCTGACCACGAGCCCGCGCAGCCGCGCGATCGTGCGAGCTATCGTGCGGATGGCGGAATCGCTCGACCTGACGGTGGTGGCCGAAGGCGTGGAAGATGCCGCGACGCTTGCCGTGTTGTGCGAAATGGGCGCGGCGCAGGCGCAGGGTTATTACTTCGCCCGCCCCATGCCATTGGAAGAACTCTTGCTCACCACGCTTCTGCCCCGTCTGCAAGTGCTGGCGCAGGAGCCTTGAGCGCATGCAAGTCGATGCTCTTCGCCGACAGCTATTGTTGCTCGCCGCGAGCGGCACATTGCTGCCCTTCTTTACCCGCCCGGCCTTCGCGCAGACAGGCTCTATGAACACGCGCGCGATTCCATCGACGGGAGAAATGCTGCCTGTCGTCGGCTGCGGCACATGGCGAACCTTCGACGTTGGCAACGACCCCGCCGCGCAGGCACGTCTTGCCGACGTGCTGCAGATTCTCTTCGATAACGGCGGCTCGGTCATCGATTCATCGCCCATGTATGGATCCTCGGAAGCGGTCGCCGGTTCGGTGCTGACGCGCATGGGCGCACACAAGCGCGCGTTTGTCGCAACCAAGGTCTGGACCGATGGACGCAATGCCGGCATTGTGCAGATGGAAAATTCGCTGCGTCTCTGGCAGCAGCCGCGCATCGACCTGATGCAGATCCACAATCTGCTGGACTGGCAGACGCAACTTGCCACCTTGCGCGACTGGAAGGCGCGCGGACGGGTCCGGTATATCGGCGTGACGCATTACACGTCGAGTGCATTTGGCGAAGTGGAAGCCGTGATGCGTTCGGAGAAAATCGATTTCGTGCAGATCAACTACGCCGCCGACGACCGCGCCGCCGAAGAGACCCTGCTGCCGTTGGCGAAGGACCGGGGTATTGGCGTGATCGTGAACCAGCCGTTTGGCGGCGGCGGCTTGCTTGGGCGGCTGAAGGACAAGCCCGTGCCTGAATGGAGCAAGGAGATTGAATGCACGACGTGGGCGCAACTGCTGCTCAAGTTCGTGCTTGCGAATCCGGCGGTGACATGCGTCATTCCCGGGACCGGCCGGCCCGAATACATGCGCGACAACGTACGCGCCGGCTTCGGCAGTTATCCGGATGAACTAATGAGGAAGCGAATCGCCGAGGCGGTGAGTTGACTTGGTGCGCTCGCGGCAACGTGGCCACTGGAACCGCACAAACCTCTCTCACCCTGGCTGCCGCCCCTTATCCGCGACCACCCGCGCCTCCGGCAGTACCTGCTCATCCACCGGCTGCTTCGACTCCGACGCCTGTTTCAGCAGGTTATTTGCCGCCGGCTCGATCACATCTGTGAGCGGTTTTGGAAATACGCCAACTGCAAGCACAAGTATCGCCAATGCGCCCAGCGTGACGAACTCCCGCGTACCAAGATCCGGCAACTTCGCAACGCGATCATTCCCGAGCGGGCCGTAAATTGTCCGCTTGTACATCCACAGCGTGTAGGAAGCGCTCAGCACGAGCGTAGTGCAGGCCAGCGCCCCGATCCAGAAGTTGAACTTGATCGCGCCCATGATCACCATGAACTCGCCGACAAACCCGGACGTGCCTGGCAAACCGACATTCGCCATCGAAAACAGCATCATGAATACAGCGAAGCGCGGCATCACATTCGCGATGCCCCCGTAAGCATGAATGGAACGCGTATGCATGCGCTCCCACAACATGCCGATACCCAGGAACATCGCGCCCGAAACGAAACCGTACGAGATCATCTGCACGATCGCGCCGTCAATGCCAATCTGGTTGAACAGGAAAATGCCGAGCGTGACGAGGCCCATATGCGCGATCGCGGAATAGGCAAGCAAACGGCTCATGTCGGTCTGCGCCAGCGCGACGAGGCTTGCATAGATCACGGCAATCAACGACAACACGATGATCGTCGGCGCGAAGAAATGCGCGGCGTCGGGCGTAACGGGCAACGAAAATCGAATGAACCCGTAAGCGCCGAGCTTGAGCATGCCGAGCACCACGGACGCACCCGTGGGCGCTTCCAGATGCACTTGTGGGAGCCAGGTATGGATGGGCCACATCGGTACCTTGACGGCGAACGCGGCAAAGAACGCAATGAACAGCAGCACCTGCGCCGTAAAGCCGAGGTGCAAGGCCTGCCATGCAGCTAGGTCGAACGTATGGGAACGATGGAACAGGTACAGCATCGCCACTAGCAACATGAGCGAGCCGCCGAGCGAAAAGAAGAAAAAGCGGAACGCCGCCATCACGCGATCTTTGCCGCCCCACGAACCAATCAACAGGTACATGGGGATCAGCGTGGCTTCGAAGAAGATGAAGAACAGCATGCCATCGAGCGACGTGAACACACCGACCATCAGGCCAGACAAGAACATGAACGACGCGAGGTACTGGCTGCATCGCGTCTTGATGGCGGACCACGATGCCAGTACCACGATCAGCGTCGTGAATGCAGTGAGCACCGTCAACCACATGGAGATTCCGTCCACGCCCAGGTGGTAGGAGATATCGAAATCAGGCAGCCAATTGATTCGCTCGACGAATTGCATGGACGATGAATGGGCATCGAACGCGGCGATCAACGGCAAGGTAATGGCAAAGCTCAGCGCCGCGCCGGCAAGTGCAAGCCAGCGGGCCGGCATGGGATTGGCGTCTGAGCCGATCGCCAGGATCGCCACGCCAAAGGCCATGGGAATCCAAATTGCGAGACTGAGCAGCGGTATGAAGTGCATCTTCTTGATCGACCTTGGGAAACTGCGGTAACTGGACACATTGCAGAACCGCTGCGCACGTGGCATGCACGGGCTGCAATCGGCGGCGCAATCATAGAGACCATAAAAATCGCGCGCATCAGTGCAAAGTCTTTCAAAAGACCTTCTGATTTGCTCTTGATCCTGCAGTCTCGGACACCCGTTTCCCCTGAAGCTCTACAACTAAATCTTTGATGTACTAGGTAAAAACCCTAAATAGCTACACTAGTGAATCAGTAATGAAATTGAAACCAACTCGATAACCGTCCGGGCGGTCTTTTTATTTATTGCGACACTATGTCGCATCGCAACATGCGTATTTTCGCTCGGGTAATAATTAGTAAATAAAAATCAGGGAATAATTCATAAAAATTCCGCTGTCAGCAATGCTGCGACACCACGCCGCGGCGTCCCAAAGTCAATTAATTTTTGCGTAAATCGCCACTAATCACATTCGTTCTGAAACGTTACCCTTCGGCCCGCAACCAAAAAAATAACGGCGGAGACTGGAGAACCGACCTTCAGGATTTATACAGATGAATGTAAAGCGATTAAAAAGGTATTGTAATTATTTTCCGGTGTTCGCTTCGTCTTTGGTTTCAGGCTGCAATCTTGATGTCCTGAACCCGAAAGGGAGCGTTGGCGTGGCCGAGAAGTCGCTGATCGTGGACTCGACCATCGCAATGCTCGTTGTCGTAGTGCCGGTAATAGCGTTGACGGCATGGTTTGCGTGGCGGTATCGGGCTTCGAACAAAGCGGCGGCCTATCTGCCGAAATGGGCGCACTCCACCAAGATCGAAATAGTGGTCTGGACCGTGCCGAGCCTGATCATTGCGTACCTCGCGATATTGACCTGGAATAGTACGCACGCGCTCGACCCGTATAAGCCTCTCCAATCGGAAATCAAGCCGATCAACGTAGAAGTTGTCGCGCTCGATTGGAAATGGTTATTCATTTATCCAGATCTGGGCATTGCCTCAGTCAATCAACTCGAATTTCCAGCCGGAACGCCGGTTAATTTTCGGATCACGTCTGATTCGGTGATGAATTCATTTTTCATTCCGCAATTAGGCGGTCAGATTTATGCCATGGCCGGAATGCAGACTCAATTACATCTATTGGCGAATGAGGCTGGCGATTATGCAGGGGAATCTGCGAACTTCAGCGGGAAGGGATTTTCAGATATGAAATTCCGCGCTATTGCGACATCAAATGCCGATTTCGAAGCATGGGTGCGGAAAGTAAAGGCAGCACCGGCGCAACTCGATGCCGACGTTTATGGCGCCCTCGCCGCGCCAAGCGAAAAGAATCCGGTCGCCTACTACTCGCATGTCGGTCCGGCCTTGTTCAACAACATCATCGCAAAGTACAACAACGGGAACGTTCGCAGCATGAGCGACCCGCGTTGCGACACGAAGGGGTAAGACGTGGGAATCCTGTTCGGCAAACTCACATGGGCGGCGATTCCGTTCGACCAGCCCATCATCATGGGCGCAGGCGCCATGATGGTTATCGCGGCGCTGGCCGTGCTGGTCCCCGTGACCTATTACAAAAAATGGGGTTATCTGTGGAACGAGTGGCTGACGAGCGTCGATCACAAGAAAATCGGCGTGATGTATATCGTCATTGCGTTCATCATGCTTTTGCGCGGTTTCGCCGACGCCATCATGATGCGTACCCAACTCGCGCTCGCTTATCACTCGCCCGGTTATTTGCCGCCTCATCATTACGACCAGATTTTCACCGCGCACGGCGTGATCATGATTTTCTTCATGGCGATGACTTTCATGGTCGGCCTGATGAATATCGTGGTGCCGCTGCAGATCGGCGCGCGCGACGTCGCTTTTCCTTTCATCAATTCACTGAGTTTCTGGATGACCGCAGTGAGCGTGGTGCTCATCAATATGTCGCTCGTGATCGGCGAATTCGCGCAGACCGGCTGGCTCGCTTATCCGCCGTTGTCTGAATTGCAGTTCAGCCCGGGGGTTGGTGTCGATTATTACCTGTGGAGCCTGCAGCTTTCGGGCGTCGGCACCCTGCTTACCGGCGTCAACTTCTTCGTGACCATTGTGAAGATGCGCGCGCCGGGCATGAGCTGGATGAAGATTCCGGTCTTCACCTGGACCGCGCTCTGCACGAACGTGCTGATCATGGCGTCGTTCCCGATTTTGACCGTGACGCTCGCGCTGCTGGGCCTCGACCGTTATCTCGGCATGCACTTCTTCACCAACACGGCCGGCGGCAATCCCATGCTGTACCTGAACCTGATCTGGGCGTGGGGACATCCGGAGGTATACATCCTGATCCTGCCCGCGTTCGGCATCTTCTCCGAAGTCATCGCGACGCACGCGAAGAAAGCATTGTTCGGCTACAAGACAATGGTCTATGCGACCTGCTCGATCATGTTTCTTTCGTTCGTGGTCTGGCTGCACCACTTCTTCACGATGGGTTCAGGCGCCAACGTCAATTCGTTTTTCGGCATCATGACCATGATCATCGCGATCCCGACGGGCGTGAAGGTATTCAACTGGCTCTTCACCATCTACAAGGGCCGGCTGGAATACAAACCGGCGGTGTTGTGGACCATCGGCTTCATGATCACGTTCACCATAGGCGGCATGACCGGCGTGATGATGGCGATTCCGGGCGCTGACTTCGTGCTGCACAACAGCCTCTTTTTAATTGCGCATTTTCATAACGTGATCATCGGCGGGGTGTTGTTCGGGTATCTCGCGGGTTTCAATTACTGGTTCCCGAAGGCCTTCGGTTTCAAGCTCAACGAGAAGCTCGGCAAGCGCGCGTTCTGGTTCTGGCTCGTCGGTTTCTACGTGGCGTTCCTGCCGCTTTACGTGCTCGGTTTCATGGGCATGACGCGACGCCTCAATCACTATGACAATCCGCAATGGCATCCGTGGCTGCTGCTGGCCGAAGTGGGCGCGGTGCTGATCGCCATCGGCATTGCGCATCAACTGGCTCAGCTCTACGTCAGCATTCGCGATCGCAATCTTCCAGAGAACCGCGACTTGAGCGGCGATCCGTGGGATGGCCGCACGCTCGAATGGGCCACGAGTTCACCGCCGGCGCCATACAACTTCGCCGTCATCCCGCACGTTCACGGACTCGATGAATTCACCCATCGCAAGGAAACCGGAGAGCTTGAAAAGCCGGTTCATTTCCACGACATCCATATGCCTTCCAACACGGGCGCCGGCGTGTTTATCGGTGCGTTCAGCTTACTGCTTGGCTTTGGCGGGGTCTGGCATATATGGTGGCTCGCGATCGTTGGCTTGATCGGGATCGTGGTGAGCGTGATCGTGCATTCGAGCGTCGAGGACGGTGGTTATTTCATCCCGGCGGAAACGGTTCGCCGGATTGAAGAAGGCCGCGGCCATGCGGCGCTCGCGCAGGAGATCAAATAATGCTGCAAAAAGTAAATACCGTGCATCTCGCCGACGATGGTCCTGCGGCGCACCATCACCCCGAGTCGCATAGCGTGTTTGGTTTCTGGCTGTACTTGATGACCGACTGCGTGATCTTCGCTGCGCTGTTTGCCGTATTCGCGGTGATGAGCCATCAGTTCGCGGGTGGCGCGAGCGCCAAGGATCTCTTCGAGATTAAGGGCGTCGCGATAGAAACGGCGATCCTGCTGGTCAGCAGCATCACGTTCGGTTTCGGCATGATCGGCGCGCAGAAGCAGAACCGTGGCGCGCTGCTGTTCTGGCTCGCGGTGACGTTCTTGCTGGGGGTTTCGTTCATCGTGCTCGAGATTCGCGAGTTCTCGAATCTCGTAGCCGAAGGCAACGGGCCTGATCGCAGCGCGTTTTTGTCGTCGTTCTTTACGCTGGTCGGCACGCACGGTTTGCACGTGACGCTTGGTCTGATATGGATGGTGGTACTCGCAGGCCAGGTGATCTTCAAAGGCAAGCTGAGCGCAACCATGTTGCGCCGGCTCACCTGCCTCAGTCTTTTCTGGCACTTCCTGGATGTGGTGTGGATCTGCGTCTTTACATTTGTCTATCTCGCGAGCGTGGCCTGAATGTCGAATTCAAACGTGCACAACGGTGAGACGCACGGCAGCGTGCGGTCCTACCTGATTGGCTTCGCGTTGTCGGTGATCTTGACGGCGGCGTCGTTTTTCATCGTGATGGGGCATGGCGTGCAAACCAGCACGGCGGTCTTGTTGATTGCCGTGCTCGCGTTGATCCAGGTTGTCGTTCATCTGGTTTATTTTCTCCATCTGAATGCATCGTCGGAACAATCCTGGAACGTCATGGCGTTCGGCTTTACCGTGATGACGGCGGTGATCCTGATCGGTGGATCGATATGGATCATGCACAACGTCAGCATGAACATGATGTCGCGTTGATCCGGTCCTTGTTTTATCGTGCCGCCGCGAGTTCGCTCGAACCGGTCTCGTGACTCATTGAAGGCGCAGCGGCACGCCCCGAACGCAACGCGAACAGTGACATGGCGCCTGCAAGACGGGCGCGAGTCTCACTGAAGGCAGTGGTTTGATTGGCGCCGCGCGCTGTCATACCGGTCAGCTCCCTTGCGGTCTGTACGCACGCAAAGAGCGGTCCAATAGCAAGTTCAACCTGCGTATTCCACGCGAACACGCGCTGCGTGCGCAAGGGCCGGAGCGCCACCTGCAACTCGTGCCAGCGACGGTCGAGCATACGCATGGACGCCATGCTTGCGTGCGCATCGAATGATGTTTCGCTTATGCGCTTGATCTCGTCGAGTGCGGCGAGCACGCCCTCCACCTTCGCTTCAATATGATGCGATGTGCGCAGCGGCATCATCAATACGGCGACCGCGACCGATACCGCGCAGCCTACGAAAACCTCTTCCACGCGCATCTCGACTAAAGGTCCGATCGCGAAGCCCAGTTCGCCATAGATAAGCCCGACCAGCACGGTGATAAAAAATACGCCTTGCCCGTAAGAAGTCAGGATGAAATAAGCCCATCCGAAAACGCACACGATCATTGCGGCGACGATGAACGCCGGCATGCCGTGAAGCGTCGCCACGAGCATCGCGCTGACCGCAACACCGGCCAGCGTGCCGAGAACACGTTCGCCAGTCTTGCGAATGGTATCGCCGCGCGAACGTGTACCGAGGAACACCACGAACGTGGTGATGACTGCCCAGAACCAGCGTTCCGGCGATACCGAATGCCCGATCAACATGGCGATCAGCGCGGCCGTCGTGGCCCGGCTTGCGGGCAGCCACGATAGAAGCCCGCGCCAGGACGCCACGGACGTTTTTGTCACGGTGGCGCGCATGGTCGAACTCGCTGCGTCCCGACCCGCGCGCGCAAGACGTCTCAAGGCGATCCGCAGACGGTCGCCGGTCTGATCGGAAAGCGCGCCTTCTCTTGCGTGCACGGACGCGGAGACTTCCACATCGATCAACCTTGCGCGCAGTCGCTGTGCGCCGGAAAAGTCGAGCAGATCGAGTTGCTCTTCAACCGCCAGCGCCGCTTCGTTCAGGGAGGATAAATGTGCGATGGCTTGCGCTTCGTCTGCGCGGCGATCGGCGAGTACGAGCGCCGCGCGCTGCGCAACCGTACCGAGCGCGCGCTCCAAGGTGGCGCGCGCACGCGTGGGTACGAGTACGCGCCCGGTGAGCACCACAATGCCGACGCCTGCCATCGATAACCCCAGCGTCATGCACACATGCAAAAAGCTCGGATGCAGATACAGCCCAAGGTAAAACGCGACGACGGCGGTCATTGCACTGCCAAGCGCACGCGGTCCACACGCCTGTACCAGCATGCCGGTGAAGAGCACTGCGAGAAACGCGGCATCGGCGACAAGCGGCCACGCTGCAAGCGCACTCGCGGCAACGAAACTCACACAGCCTGCGCCGTAGATTGCAGCGAGAGAAGCCAACCAGCCGCGCCATCTTGCATCGCGGAGAAACAGCGGCGCGATCATCGCGAGCAACAGTGCAAATGCGGCGAGCGTCGGTGGTTGGTGTGTTGCGACGGTCCAGCCGATCGTCACGAACCCGGTCAGCAGGCACGCAAGCGCACTGCGCAACGCGGTATGCAGGCGCAACGAGCCAGGATCGGATCCAAGGAGGGAAGACAGCAGGCGGGATGAAGGAACGGGTGTACTGAATGCATGAGACGCACCGGCAGCGAACCGATGACGTTGCGCGCGATGAAAAATCTGCGCGATGGAGGCAATGGACATGTGTAATACCCGGGGCAAGTGCCGGCTACGGCTTGTGGCCGTTTCCGATACGACGAGTCCGATGCATATCGATTAGATCAATCGCAGCGAACCCTCCTGTTTGCGTCGGGCAAAAAATTCAGCCGGGATCGCCGGTGAACGTCTTGCCAATGAGCGCGCACGAAACGTCTCGCGTTTCGCGTATACCCGAATACTACCGCGTCAAAAATCCGTGCTTCGGGGTTTACCCGATTTGTTCGGGCCGGCGCATTTCATCGACGGCTTCGCACGCTTCTGAAACAACCTGCGCAAGATCGACGAGTTCGGTCTCTGCCGTCGACGTCGCCTCGGCAAGCGAAGCAACCGCCGCGTCCAGTTCGCCCGCGGTGCCGCTCCCGTTCGAGAAATATTTGAGAGGCAAGCTGGCGAGCGCTTCGGCATTCGCTGACGCTTCGTCGGTCAGCGCACATAAACGCACCAGGTTCTCGCACAACAACTCGAGCGCCTGCGTTGCGCACTCGCACAGCGCCGGGTCGCTCGCCGGATCATGCGCCATGAGATCGAGGATGCCTCGTGATCGCTCCACCTCACGTGCCAGCGTGTAGCTCCGATCGCGTGCCGCGCCGAGCCGCTTTGCATAGTCGCCGAGCTGCAGGACTTGCTGCGCCGTGTCGGTTGCCATCGTCTTCTCCCGTGCTCTCTGCCCGGCCGCAAGCACACGCTGCAAAAGCGCGTGTCCCAAGCGGCCGGACTGCGATATTGTTTTATGGTCAGTCCGCGCTTGCCCGTACATGCGGGCCCCCCGCGCGAACTTGTTGCGGCGCTCGTAAGCTGCCGCTGACAACGCCTTTACGGCATGCAAGGGAGAAGCTTTAACGAATTTTTCATATATCCGTGCGCGGGACAAATGGGAGCGATCTGCAAACGTTTGACGGCTTCAATGGGTGGGCAAGCGAGCCGATCTGGGGCATGATTCGCCGTTCTCAAACGCGTTGGAGAATGCTTTGAAACTCTCGCCCGCCATCCCGATCTTCCGCATTTTTTCAGTCGATAAAGCCAAGGAGTTCTACGTTGATTTCCTTGGATTCAGATGGGAGTGGGAACACCCGTTTTCGGAAGACGCTCCGCTCTACGCGCAGGTTTCGCGCGATGAAATGACGCTGCATTTGAGTGAGCATTATGGCGATGCCACTCCGGGGTCGGCGTTGTTCGTTCCCGTCGAAGGTATCGACGAACTGCACGCCGAACTCACGGAAAAGAACTATCGGCACGCGCGGCCGGGTATCGAGACCATGCCTTGGGGACGCGTGGTTGCGGTATCGGATCCTTTCGGCAACCGCATCAGCTTTTGCGAGCGCGCCGAATAAAAACGCCCGGTTTGCATGACACAAACCGGGCGTTCAATGAAACCTTTCTGTCGTCAGTCGGGCAAGCGGTCGAGCGACTTTGGTTCGTGCATTGGACAGCCATTGAACTGGCCGCGAAAGCCCGACGACATTTCATAAGCCGGCTTGCGTGAACGCTGCACTCCGCCTATGGGCCGATGCGCGCTCAGCCCATGCCACGGGCTAAAGGCGAGGCCATCGTCGACTGCCGCAGAGCGGGCGTCGGTCCACGCGGGCTGAGCCGCCACGCGAATGCGAGCAACCGTCACGAAAGGACTGTCTTCCTCCGACCATTTCTTCGATGCATCCTCGACCGGCATCTTCTCTATGTCGGTCGCGAGCTGCACCCGCACTTCCCACTCGCCGCCCGTGGTTGCAAAGAATTCGTTGACCGCTTCGCGCAAGCCGTTGGGTTTATCGTCCAGATCGACGGGCGCGTCTTTCAACGCAGCGAGTTCCGGCGATACCGGCACGATCGCAATTTTCCCGTAGTACGAGCCATACAGAACCGGCACCACGGTCGTGTACGTTTCGCCGAGCAGGTTTGTTTTCGGATGACCGCCCAGGCTTTTCAACGTGCCGCTCTCCCCGCCCAAGGCTTCAACCGCAGCCTCGGTTCCCCGCAAAACCGCCGATAACGCCTGCTTCATTCCCGGCGCTTTATCCGTTGTCTTCGCCAGCGCCTTGAGCGTGGTAAGGAAAGCCTTCGGCGTTGCAGCGGTGAACGCAAGCGCGTTTTGCATCACGAAGTCCTGCGTCACCTGTCCTTCAGCGCCAGGTAACCGCTCCCCTTCCACGCCGATGATCTTCAACGCGAGGCCGCGCGGCGTTGAGACTTTGTCATCGAGGATATCGCCGGGGTTCGTCGAGAAACGCATGACGACCGGAAAACTCCCCGCCTTAGCAAATGCGCCTTGTGCGAGTTCGGCCGGCAAACCCTCAGGCACGGTCAGTTCACCCTGCAGCAAGCCATGGCTTTTCGCGTGAACGCTACGTACTGCATGACCATAGTCGGCCGACGTGGTTTCGAGAATGCCTCGCAGCGTTTTGACCAGTTCCTGCGTGGTCTCCGTTTCGTCGGCGGGGATCTGCTCGAAAGTGGAATCGAACAACAAAGGGCGGATGCTTAACGGCACAGACATGGTGGGGACTCCAGGGAATTTATATGAACTTAACAAGCCAGTTACCGAGTTGTTCGCGCAATCGCTGTTCCCGAACCACTGCTCAACATCCACAAAAGCCTACTTTCATCAAACATGTTTATTACTTAATTATTACGCCATGCGAGTTATTTCCTTTATTTAATAATTCCTACACGTGTAATTTCTATCCTCTCGCTAGTTCATTTGGCGTCATGCGTTCGCGCGTGACAACGTTTGCCTATCGTCCAGAGGCCGCTTGTGTTCAACAGATCCGTCACCATCGCCTGGATGCTTTGTGCGGTGCTTTTTTGCACGATGCTCGCCGCCTGCGGCGACCACGATGCGCCTTCCACGTCCGCCCCGTCTTCATTACCGCAAACCAATACTGCCGCGCCTCTCCCGGCTAGTTCGTCGGATATCCAGAACTGGGCATTGCAGCAGACGCAGCCAGCCACGGCTGTATCAAGCCTTGCCCCACCGAAAGAATCACCCGCCTCGCCTGCGTCCGACCCCCTGCTGCCTCCCGTGATTCACGAGGCGGAGTGATATCGATGTACGACCCGCAACTCTCTTCCCCCACCCCGACTGACAAAAACCCATGACCTTAAAAAGCCGACGTGACTTCCTCAGGGCCGCCGTACAGGCCGCCGGTTCCGCCACTGCAATGGGCGTCGTGCCCGCAGGCATTCGCAACGCACTCGCCATCCCCGCCAACAACGTGCACGGCAGCATTCAGGACGTCGAGCACATCGTGGTACTGATGCAGGAAAACCGTTCGTTCGATCATTACTTCGGCACACTGCAAGGCGTGCGCGGTTTTGGCGATACCCGCGCCGTCACGTTGCCCAATGGCAAGCCGGTTTTCAATCAACCGCTGGCCGCGGGCCTGGGCGAGGTGCTGCCGTTCCGTCCCAGCGCGCCGGATCTCGGCAACCAGTTCATCCAGGATTTGCCGCATGACTGGAAGTCGGGCAAAGGCGCCTATGACGACGGCCGTTACGACCAATGGGTGCCGTACAAGGGCACGACGACCATGGCGTACCTCACGCGTGAAGACATTCCGTTTCACTACCAGCTCGCCGATGCCTTCACGATCTGCGACGCGTACCACTGCTCGATCAATTCATCGACGGATCCGAATCGCTATTACATGTGGACCGGCTGGATTGGCAACGATGGCAACGGCGGCGGACCTGTTATCGACAACGCGGAGCTCGGCTATAGCTGGGGGTCGTATCCGGAAGTGCTCGAGAAAGCGAATATCTCGTGGAAGATCTATCAGGACGCGGGCACGGGACTCGACGCCAATGGTTCCTGGGGCTGGACCAACGATCCGTACATTGGCAACTACGGCGACAACGCGCTGCTTTACCTGAACCAGTATCGCAACGCACAACCGGGTAGCGCGCTATATCAGAAGGCACGTACAGGCACGAATGCGCAAGGAGGCGACGGCTACTTCGATATCCTCAAACGCGATGTGCAAAACAACGCGCTGCCGCAGGTCTCGTGGATCGTCGCGCCGGAAGCGTTCTCGGAACATCCGAACTGGCCAGCGAACTACGGCGCATGGTATGTCGATCAGGTGCTGCAGATCCTCACCTCGAATCCGGAAGTCTGGAGCAAGACGGTTCTGCTCATCAACTACGACGAGAACGATGGTTTCTTCGATCACGTCGTGCCGCCGTTCCCGCCGACGTCCAACGCCAACGGCAAGTCCTCGGTCAGCACTGTCAACGAGATTTTCCCGGGAAATTCGACATATCAGAGCGGCGCGTATGGCCTGGGGACGCGGGTGCCGATGCTGGTTGTTTCACCATGGTCGAAAGGCGGTTTCGTGTGCTCGGAAGTTTTCGATCATACGTCGGTGATTCAATTCATCGAAAAGCGTTTTGGTTCGCGCCCCAACGTTATCGAGTCGAACATCACGCCGTGGCGCCGGGCGATTTGTGGCGACTTGACGTCGGCATTCAACTTCAAGAACCCGAACGCAGCTGTTCCGACGTTGCCCGATACGAGCGGCTATGCCCCCGTTCAGAAAATTCGTCATCCCGATTATGTTCCCATCCCGCCCGCTATCCAGGCGGTTCCGAAACAGGAACCCGGTGTACGGCAGGCACGTGCGCTGCCTTATGAGTTGTTCGTTCACGCACACGCAGGCACCACCAACGGCGTCACGTTCGATTTCATCAACACGGGTAGCGTCGGCGCGACATTCCTGGTCTTTACCGCAAATAGCACGACAGCGCCGAATTGCTATACGGTCGGGGCCGGAAACCGTCTGCGTGACGAGTTGCCGTTGGGCGCTTCCAATGCCTACGATTACGTGATTCACGGCCCCAACGGTTTCCTTCGGCGCTTTGCCGGAAAGGCCGTCGAGCAGCACTGGTGGAGTGACAATCAGGCGATTGCCGAAGTTGTCGAGGGCTACGACGTCGCCAATGGCAACCTTCAGTTGCGCTTGAAGAATCTCGGCACCGGAAAATGCACCTTTACGATCACCAGCGCTTACGAAACCGGCGCCACGATCAAGCAACCGATTCGCGGCGGCGGGACGGAGACAGTGTATCTGGACTTGCGTGAATCGTTTGGATGGTATGACGTGACGATTACCATCGATACGGATAGCGCTTTCGTGCGGCGCTTTGCCGGGCATGTGGAGACGGGCAAGAGCAGCATGACGGATCCTGCACTGGGGGGTTGACGCCTTTGATGCCCGAAGGCGCTGCGCGGGCTTTTAGGGTTTGGCAGCAATCTGGGGGAAGCCGGGTTGCTGCTTTTTGGGTCTTCGCGCGTTCTGTCTTGGCTGATTTGTTTAGCACTATTGGCCACTGTGCGTGGCGGCACTTCATTTCTTTGTCCAACGGCGACAAAGAAACGAAGCAAAGAAAACGCCTTTCAACAATCGGCTCATAAGTGTCCCAAGCGTGCAATTACAATTGTTTGGTACCCCAAAAGAACGCTCGACGCCATAACCACCAACAGTTGAACCCCTCCCCCTCCGCACCCTTACATCCACACGCTTCGCCACCAGTGCTCTCGGGCAAGTTCAAACGTTCCAGGCGCTTGATTTTCTCTTACGTTCCCGCATAGCCTACCGGTCGCGTCGAATTCGCATGTGCCACGCCGGCGTTCTTCGATACCACATATAACGGCGATTCCGTCAGGTTTAGCGACACTACGCCGTTGCTGTACGCAACGCTCGATGCATTGCCCATCCAGTCCAGGACCTGGACCGTGCCGTTCGTTCCTGGGGCATCCACCGTGAGCGCGTAGCCCACACTGTAGGTCTGGCTGAAGCCGCCGCTCGCGCTCCACACTGCATTGTTGTGCGTCCACAAGGCCGTCACCGCGTTGCCCGTCCCGCGCTGCTCGAACGCATATGCGTAGACGCCCGACGGCGTGCCGTTCACAGGTCCAAGCGTGGTCGTGCCGTCGAGCACGCGCGTCATCGCCGCGACCGCCAAGGCCGCGGGCTTCGGGCTGACATTGCTCGCGCCGAACGATCCCTGCGCATTCGATAGATCAAAGAACGTGCCGTAACCCGTCTCGCCCGGATAATCCGCGCCGTAGAACACGTAGGTCTGGTCCGCGCCCTCGCCAAGCAAGATGATGTGCGTGCGCGCCACGATCGCGCCCTGTGCAAACAGCACGTTCGATGTTGGATAGTTAGGCCCGTACGATGTGCCCAGGTCGTAGCTGATGCCGGTTTCGGTCACGAACAACTTCATGCCCGGCCTGTAATCCGCCTGCATCTCCTGCCGCAAGTTGCGCATCTCGTTCGTCAACGCGTTCGCGGCGTTGGCGGGATCTGGATCGGTTGCCTGACGCTCCGGCGGGTGCGATGGCGATGTGCCGGCGTCGTAGTATCCATGTGTCGCAATGCCATCGAGGTACTGCGCAAGGCCAAGCGGCGCCATCATTTTCAAACGTTTGGTGGTCAGCGACGGAAACGCGCCCGTCGGTCCCATCACGACGGCGTTGGGGTCCGTCGCATGCAGGCCCGTGTAGGCGAGCTTGTACAGCGCCACGAAATCCGCATCCGATCCCAGCCACGTCTGGTCCGGCTCCCACGTGACCTGATAGTAGTTGCTCGACATCGCCGGAAAATACTTCTCGCGCATTAGTTCGGTTTCCGAACCAACTTGGCTCATGTACGTCTGATAACCCGGCTGGTCGCTCGGCAAGTACGAACTGTCGTTGAATGCGCCTGTTGGGCTGTCCCATCCGGGGATCCCGTCGAGACGCACGAGCCGCATGATCTGACCGCTTGCATAACCAGTATCCGTAGTCATGGCCGTGGCGGCGAAACTGTTGGCGCCGTTCGGCTGCGTGCTGGATAGCTGCCTGTCATCGATCGTCGAGCTGATTCCAAGCGCATTGAGCATCGCGGTCCAGCCGTTGAAGCCCTGCATGCCAAATCGGTGCTGCTCCTGACGAGCATAGATGGGAGCCGGGAGTATTCTGGTGACATCGGGCAAGACGCCGAAGGTTGCGAAACCGATGGGGCGCGTGCCCGCCGTCGGGACGCTTCCGCCCGCCTTCGCAAGCGTCGCCGACACCGCAAAGTAACCCGCCACGGTCGATGTGCAATTGAGCGTCGTCGCACTGCCGCCCGACGGCGCCGCAAAGCTGCCGCTCGCGACCGTCTTGCCGAGCGCATCGTTAATGGTCCATGTAAGTGTGTCGGCCGCAGGGGGATTAGCGGATATCGCCAGTTGGAAGGTCGAGCCCGATGCAAACATGCGCGTACCGTCGGCGCTGGGGGTATCGACCGTGATCAGTCCGCTGCCCAATGACGCAGCGCTCGTGACCGGCGCCGCGCACGTCATGCTCAAGACAGCGCTTGTCACGACCGATGGGGAGACCAATGCCGGGGTCGCTCCGGTCGATACCCCCGCGTTACCGGTTGTTCCCGATGCGCTGTTGGCAGGACTGCCGGACGCCGTCGAAGACGTACCCGAAGCGGTGCTCGAGCTATTTCCGCTCGCAGCGGCGGCCGCGCCTCCACCGCTCGCAACGTCGCCGGGACCGCCACCGCCGCCGCATGCGGCCAACGCGAGCAGAACTGAATATATTGAAAAGCTGAGTAACGCGTTCGTTTTCATTTTCGATGATCGCCCGGTCGTAGCGATAAAACAGGTTCAGACACAGCGGTGCCCCAGGCGCCTCTGAACAGGAACTAGGTGAAGGTTTTGAATCGGGGAAAATGACCGGTAGAAATGGCGTATCGCAGAAAAGAAAGCTCGCGATAAATACGCAACCAAGCCTTAAGGTCCGAATGAATGTTACATAGACGAAACGTTTTGAACCAGTAAAAAACGCGTAACAAGATGTAACGTCTAATCAATAATCGGTAAAAATATAATCATCATATTTAACAGCGCCTGATTTAAAAGGTTTAAATGCGTGCTTATATCCATCGCCCTGACCCACGGCTTATTTATCATATGAAATGAATTTATCCACGGATCAGAAATGAAACCTTTTCTCGCCCTGAGAACCGCTCCCGACGGGCACCGATCCTTGCCCACTGCAAGATTCGGCTCAACTTGCTAATTTGCCAAACGGCTCGGCACATATGAACAGCAATCGATAATCGCCACACAGAGTCATACGTACCGCCAACCTGAATAACGGACGCCTTTTCGAGAACTTGAGCTTCGCGTTCTCATTTGATAATCCAGTGAGTATCCGAAGACCGAATGCTCTTTTTCTAATTCATCTATAAGAAGCGTCCAAAACAGCATCGAAGCAAGCCGCCCTATTTGCCAGGATCACCGCGCTCTCGACAAACACACCCCATGGCAACGTCTCCGTTCTCCCCGTGCTCGTCCGCGTTGCCTTTATAATCCGCCATGATTCCAATTTCCTGCCTCTCTGCCTCCCGCCCTCTTCGTGCTTCCCACGAAGTCCTTTCCTGTGCGGCGGCCTCATGAAAACGCCAAAAAGACTGCTGCCATTGCTGGAAGAAGGACTGATCGACGAGGTCATCGGTCAGTTGATGAGCGGCAAGGAAGCGACCGTGTACGTGGTGCGTAGCGGCGATTCAACGCGTTGCGCGAAGGTCTATAAGGACGCGAAGCAGCGCAGCTTTCGGCAGGCCGCGTCGTATCGCGAAGGACGCACGGTGAAGAACAGCCGGCAAGCACGCGCAATGGATAAAGGCACGCGCTACGGCCGCCAGATGCAGGAAGAAGCGTGGCAGAACGCCGAGGTCGATGCGCTGTTCCGGCTCGCGAACGCGGGTGTGCGCGTACCGCAGCCGTACATCTGCACCGACGGCGTGCTGCTGATGGAACTCGTGGTGGACGCACAAGGCGACGTTGCGCCGCGTCTGAACGATGTCGACATGAGCCACGATCGCGCGCTCGAATTGCACGAGGCGCTGCTGCGCGAAGTCGTGCGCATGTTGTGCGCGGGCATGATCCACGGTGACTTGTCGGAATACAACATCCTGCTTGCATCGGATGGACCGGTGATCATCGACTTGCCGCAGGCCGTGGATGCCGCCGGCAACAACGAAGCGTCCGCCATGTTGCAACGTGACGTGGATAACCTCGCCACTTACTTCGGCCAGTTCGCGCCGGAACTGTTGAAGGCGAACTACGGCAAGGAAATGTGGGCGCTGTATGAAGCGGGTTTGCTCACCGTCGATACAAAACTCACCGGCCACGTAGAAGTCGATACAACCCCGGTCGATCTCGAAGCCGTGATGCAGGAGATCGAGGATATCCGGCTGGAAGAAGAAGCGCGCATCCGGCGCGAGCAGGAAGCTGGCGACTGACTACCGATTGCCTTCGATCGCATCGGCGAGCCCTGACAACACCGGCCCGCATTGCGCCTCCACCTTGAACTGCAGGAGCGCATCCGCCCGGGTGTGCCCCAGATTGACCGCAGCGATGGGCTTGCCCGCACGGGTAGCCCACTCGCAAAATCGAAAGCCCGAATACACCATCAGTGAAGAGCCGAGCACGAGCATTGCATCGGCCTGATCGAGCGCGGCTGCAGCCGCATCGACGCGCGTGCGCGGCACGCCTTCACCAAAAAACACCACGTCTGGCTTCAACATTCCGCCGCAGCGCGTGCAAGCCGGCACATGGACCGCGTTGAAGTCGAAGCCTTCGAGTTGCGCATCACCGTCCGCAACCGGCAACGCAGCCAGTCCGACGAAGCCGGGGTTATCGGCAATGAGCCGTTGCTGGAGTGCAGCACGTGGCGTCTCGTCGCCACAATCCATACAGCGCACGCGGCCAATATTGCCATGCAGTTCGATCACGTCCGTATTGCCCGCGCTCGTATGCAAGCCATCGACGTTCTGCGTCACCAGCCGATGAAAAACGCCAAGGCGCTCCAGCCGTGCCACCGCCAGATGCGCCGCATTCGGAGCTGCGCCAGCGAGCATCGGCCAGCCAATCATGCTGCGTGCCCAATACCGTTTACGGGAGAATTCGGACCCAAGGAAATCCTTGAGCAGAATGGGCGCTCGGCCCGTTCGCTGCCCTTCCTTGTCGCGGTAGCAGGGTATTCCGGATTCCGTACTAATTCCCGCACCGGTCAATACAAACAGTCGCGGATAGCGTTCGACAAACGCTTGAAGCGGATCGGAGAGCGCGGCAGGCGCGCTGGCGTAGGGAGTATTCATTGCCGAAATAGTAACGGCAATGCGGTTTGTTTGCTTGGACGCGAGCCGGCGGAATTTCACTTTTCGCATGTTTGAAACGGTACGTTTCCAGCAAGAAGCCCGAGCAACACGGACGCCTTTCTTTGCGATAGCCTTGGCTTTAACTGCAGAAGATAAACGGTTTTCAGCCCTTTCTTTTCAGAGCCTTTTTGCCCATGGCAAAGAGTCCTTCGTAAAAATACAACTCAATAATTGACCAGTGTCCGCGTCCAGACTCGCTCATCGAAACAATCTCGGTGCATCGTTTTGCACGTCGTTATTTAGTGGCGCTTTATTTAGCGCGCTGATATTTTCAAGTTCGGCTTACGCCCAGGAATTGAACATTCTGGCTGGACCGTTAATAAGCCGGGGGGAGAACTCATACTCATGGCAAGGGAGTTATCGCGAAGGACTCGGGAGATATGCTGCGTGGAGTTTCTCGTGGATCAACGAAGGACATATTCCGGACCATCATCGTGATGGACAGACCGTGCAACTCTGGGCACGGCTGCCGCTTTGGCGTGACCGGTTCGAGTTATCGGCGGGAGCGGGGCCGTACAGATACTTCGACACCACCGCTGCGGGCGCCGGCGGCACGTATTCGAATACACATGGCTGGGGCGCAGTGTGGAGCGCGCGCGCGGCCTATTACTTCGACCGCCGCTGGATCGCGCAAATGCAGTTCAACCACGTGCAGGCGTTCGGCGGTCCAGATACAAGCTCACTTTTGTTCGGCGTCGGTTATCAACTCGATGCAAGCGGCGAACCCGGCCCGCGCCAAACGCCGACATCGAGAACGTCCCGGGTCACCGACAACGAGCTGACAGTCCTGCTCGGAAAATCAATCCTTAACAGCTACGACTCAGAGACTTCGTTTGCGCAAAGCGTGGAGTATCGGCGAGGCATTACCCGTTATATCGATGGAACCGTGTCCTACATTCACGAAGCCAGCAACACGCAAAGTCGCCGCGACGGCGTGGCGTTGCAACTCTGGGCAACGCGAGGGTTTTTCAACGACCGCTTCACGCTTGCGGTGGGAGCCGGTCCGTACATCGCGATCACGCAGAACGACACACTTCCCGGAAATCGTACGGGCGATGGCCGCGTATCTGGATTGGTTTCCATGTCAGCCAGTTACCGGCTCGGAAAATACTGGCTGACGCGGCTCACATGGAACCGCGTCGTCACCCGTTATGACCGCGATGCCGATGTGATTGAAGCGGGCATAGGCGTGAGGTTCTAGCGTTCATACGAATGCGCGTCCTCACGTTTTGACGGGTTTTGGGAACAACGGATAAGCGGCCAATGCGCACGCGGCCGCAACCAGCCAGACCACGCCCCACGACCCGACCGCGAGCAAATGCGGAATCGACAAAGGCGTGATGAACAAACCCACATACACGGCCGTGTTCGTCATTCCGAGCGCAGTTCCTGCACGATCCTTTCCGCTCAGCGTGGCAAGTTCGGTATAAGCAACGCCGTGCCACGCGGACACGCAAATCCCTGCGAACACAATAAAACCGATCAGCCAGCCTTCGGATAACCCATATCCCGTCCCGGCCGAAAGCGCGACGAACGCCGCAACCGCAATCAACGTCGAGACCTTCGTATAAGCGCGCCGGTTGCCGTGTTTATCGGTGAAACGGCCGCTCCAGACGCGCATGATCATGGCGCCAAGCTGGACGGCGACCATCGTGGCAGTGATGCCGGGCAAGCCGACGTGCGCGAAGTCATGCAGGAAAACGGTGGCGAACGTGAGCACCGCGAATTGCGGAATGCAGAGAATGCCGATGCCGAGCACCACGCGCCAGATCATCGTGTCACGCAGGGGACTGATGGCGGGTGCGACCGGAACGTGCGGCGCGGTCGCTGCGTGCACGGGCGTTTCCGGCGGCTCGTGAAGCCATCGCCACGCGAGACAACCTGCCGCCACGCACATCGCCGCCAGGACGCCATAGACGAGCCGGAAACCACCCGTGGATGCGAGCCACGGCAGGATCAGCGCGCCAAGGCCGCCGCCGAGCGGCACGGCGGTCTGGCGGATGCTCATCGCGAGGCCCCGTTCGCCTTCCTGGAACCAGCGCATGATCGCGCGTCCGCTCGATCCGTTGACGCTGCCGCCGAGCAGGCCGACGCCGCACATTGATAAAACCAGCCACAACAACGAAGGCACCGACGCCGCCGATGGCACCACGAACAGCATCATGGCCAGGAACGCGACAGCGACGGTCGCGAGGCCGGTCAGCAGGATCGGGCGATCGCCCCATCGGTCCGTCGCCACGCCCCACGGCAATTCGGATATCGCGACGCCCAGTCCCATTGCGCCGAGCGCCAGCCCGAGCGCGGCGTTGCCGAGGTGGTAATCCGCGCGCAGCCAGACGGCCGTGGTCGGAATGCCCGCGATCGCCGCCGAAAAGCTGACATTCGCCGCAACGCCCACGCCGAGGACTTTCCAGCGGTGAGATGCGTCGAGATTACGTCTGGCCGTTTGGGCCAGAGGGATTGCGCATTGAGTTTGCATCGCTTTATGGCGTCCGTTCAGATTCGATACCCCAAGTGTGGGCCATCACGATGGTCCTGAATATCAAGTAATATTGCATCGACACTTCGATAAAACAGGATGGTCCGTCATGTCGCACACCAATTTCGATGTTGCATCGCTGCGCACGTTCGTGGTCGGCATGGAACTCGGAAGTTTTGCGAAGGCGGCGGATCGGGTCGGGCGTTCGACCTCCGCGGTCAGCGCGCAGATCAAGAAACTCGAAGAGCAGACAGGCGTGCCGTTGTTCAAAAAGGCCGGTCGCAGCCTCGCGCTCACGGATGCCGGCGAAACCATGCTGCGCTTCGCGCGCCGTCTCGTCGACCTCAACGACGAGACCGCCGTCGCCGTGCGTGGCCCCGATCTCGAAGGCTGGATCAGGCTCGGGCTGCAGGAGGATTTCGGCGAAATCATGTTGCCCGACGTGCTCGGCCGGTTTTCGCGAGCGCATCCGAAGGTGCGCATCGAAGCGCGTGTAGCGCGCAATACCGAGTTGTTCGAGCGTATCGATTCGAACGAACTCGATCTCGCGCTGATCTGGGGCGACCCGGCGTCGGCGGCGCGGGAAGTCCGGGCAGGCGTGCAGCATGAACTTATCGCCGAACCACGGATGTGCTGGATCGGCTCGTCCACGCTGCCCTGGAATCCGGACGCCGATGAACCGTTGCCACTGGTGGCGTTTGATCGCGCGTGCCTGTTCTTCAGCGCAGCGACTGCGGAACTCGATCGCGCGAACATCCGCTGGCGCGTCGCGTTCACGAGTCCGAGCTTGTCCGGCTTGTGGGCCGCGGCCGCCGCGGGACTCGGATTGACAGTGCGCACGCGATACGGTTTGCCAAGGTCGGTGTGCGCCCTCGATGAACATGCCGCAGGCTTGCCGGCATTGCCGTCGTTGCCGCTGTCGCTCCTGCGTGCATCGGCGAAATCCGCGCCGCCTGTCGAGCGGCTTGCATCGATCATTCTCGACTCGGTGCGCGGCGGATCGGCATCGTTCGAACGCATGGCGGCCTAAGCGGCTTCCACGCCCCGTCCCGACGGCCCGCTTTTTGCTGAATCCGTCGTGAACGACAGACGGGAGCGCGACATGGCAGGACTGATGCAGCATGCAGCGAAACTGGACGATATTCCCGCCGACCGGGGCATACGGGTAACGTTGTCCGATACGCCCATCCTGCTCGTGCGGCAAGGCGACAGCGTTCACGCGTTTTCGGCGGATTGCCCGCATGCAGGCGCGCCGCTCGAGGATGGCGCCGTATGCAACGGTCGTATCGTCTGTCCGTGGCACAAGGGCACGTTTGCGATCGCGGATGGCAGCGTGATCGAACCGCCGGCGCTTGTCGGCTTGAAGCAGTATCCGGTATCTGTCGAGAGCGGCAACGTGCTCGTGTCACCCGAAGCTGACGAACCGCCCGCTCGCGTCCATACCGCCGATACCCGCACGATGGCGATCATCGGCGCGGGCGCGGCGGGAGCTGCAGCGTGTACCGCGCTGCGTGAAGCGGGCTTCGACGGACGTATCGTGCTGATCGGGCCGGAGTCCGGCGAGCCATATGACCGCACCGCGCTGAGCAAATTCGTGCCCGCAGGCGATATGCCGCCCGACGGAGTCCCGTCGCTGCTGCCGGAAGGTTATGCCACGAAGCAGCGTATAGAGCGCATCGAAGCCCAGGTGATCAAACTCGATTCCGCCGATAAACGCATCGACCTGCCCAACGACCTCACATTGCATTACGACGCCGCGCTGATCTGCACCGGCGGTATCCCCAAACCCATGGACGTCCCCGGTGCGAACTTACGCCGCGTGCATTTGCTGCGTTCGCGCGATGACGCTGCCGTGCTCGTCGCCTCGCTCGAAGGCGCGAAAAACGCGGTGATCGTGGGCGCAAGTTTTATCGGGCTGGAGGTGGCGTCATCGCTCAGGAAACGCGGCCTGGACGTAACGGTGATCGCGCCGGGAAAGATCCCGCTCGCGGCGCAATTCGGCGATGAACTCGGGCTGATGTTCCAGCGGCTGCACGAGAAGAACGGCGTCGTGTTTCGCATGAGATCGAAGGTGAAGGCGTTCATTGGCGATGATGCCGTTCACCTTGTCGAACTCGATAACGGCGAGAAGATTCCAGCGGACGTGGTGCTTATAGGAACCGGTATCAGGCCGGCGACAGAGTTCCTGCAAGGCGTCACGCTCGCTGATGACGGCGGCATTCCCGTCGATACCGCCATGCGCGCGGCGCCTTCGCTCTACGCGGCCGGTGACGTCGCGCAGTTCCCGCTGCCACGCGCCGAAACACATTTGCGCGTAGAACATTGGCGCGTCGCGCAGCAACACGCACGCGTCGCCGCGCTGAACATGGCGGGTGGCGCCGAACACTACACGGGCGTGCCCTATTTCTGGACCTATCATTTCAGCAACCGCTTCGAATACCTCGGCCATGCAATCGAGCACGACGATGTAGTGATCGACGGCGATCTCGACTCGCAGGTTTTCATCGCTTATTTGATGAAGGACGGCAAAGTCGCGGCCGTTGTCGCGTGCGATCGCGAAGCGCCAACGGCCAGGCTCGCCGAAGCAATGCGTTCAACGCTGACGTTAGATGAAGCGCGCCGCGCCGCAGGCAACGAAGGCTGATGGGCCAATGGCAACGAAACTAATAGGCGATCCATTCGAGCAGGACGGACGTATGGTCACCGCGACCTTTCATCCGTCGAATGCGCTCCGGGCGCCTGATGCAAAGACGCGCGATGCTGCATTCCGCGCGACCGCGAAGGCGTTGAGGACCGAAGACAACGAAAGCATCCGGTTCGACACGCTGGTCGCATCACGTGATAGAAACCAGCGACGCAATGGACGTTCAAAGGGACATCTTCAAGGAGGGCAACGCGCAGAAGATCGCGGACTCGCTGAAGAAATCGTCGGCGCGCAGCAACCGGCGCAAGGGCACGCCGTTCCAATCGGCCATGTCGATGCTGAATTTCTACATCAACCGTGCGGGGCGTAACTTGCCGAAATCGCGGCGCACCGTACTCGATAACGCGAAGAAGCGACTACGCGAAGCGTTCGGCCGCAAGCCCTGAGGAACGTTACTTGCTGCGTCTCCTGTCTGGCAGCCGCAAACCGCCGGCCACGTTGTGCGAGTACCTGAGGAGGCGTCATGCCCGAGAACACCGAACTTAATCCCGGCGATGAAGCCGCCCCCGGCACCCCGGGCACCGGCGAAAACATCTGCCCGGCCTGCAACGGTTCGGGCAAGAAGGACGGCCAGCCATGTGCGACGTGCGACGGCACGGGCAAGGTCATCGAAGGAATCGGCGGTGCGTGATTACATCCGTGATTACATCCGTGTTCACACGTTTCGCACGCCGCTCTACTCGCTTGCCACGGTCGCGATGATTGCAGGCGTGCTGACCGGTTGCGCAAACGCTGCGTCCGACGGGTCGATCGGTTTCGGCCCGTCGCCTACACTGCCTCCGCCTCACACTACCCTCGTTCCTACGCTCAACGTTGCGCCGGCCAAACCCTGGCCCGAAGGCACGATGCCGACCGCCGCGCAGGGCTTTACGGTGAACGCGTTTGCAAAAGGACTCGACCATCCGCGCTGGCTCACGACATTGCCTAACGGCGACGTGCTTGTAGCCGAAAGCAACGCGCCGGCTCAGCACGACGCGAAGGCCGGCATCAAAGGCTGGATCACCAAGCAATTTCAAAAACGCGCCGGCGCAGGCGTGGTCAGCCCCGACCGCATCATCCTCTTGCGCGACACCAAGGGCGATGGCGTAGCCGATACACGTAGTGTTTTTATCGACAACTTGCATTCGCCGTTCGGTATGGTGCTGGTCGGCGACGATCTGTACGTAGCGAATACGGATTCAATCGTGCACTTCAAGTACCACACCGGCGACACATCGATAAGCGGGCCGGGTGAAAAGCTGACAAACTTGCCGGGTGGTCCTATCGATCATCATTGGACCAAGAACCTCATTGCAAGCCGCGACGGCAAGCTGCTTTATGCCACGGTCGGTTCCAACAGCAATGCGGGCGAAAACGGCATTGAAGCGGAAGAAGGACGCGCGTCGATCGTGGAGATCGACCGGGCAACGGGGAAATCGCGCATCTTTGCATCCGGCTTGCGAAACCCCAACGGCATGTCGTGGAATCCGGAAAACGGCGCGCTCTGGACCGTGGTCAACGAGCGCGATGAGCTGGGTAATGATCTCGTGCCCGACTACATGACATCAGTGAAAGACAGGGCCTTCTACGGCTTTCCGTATAGCTATTATGGCCAGCATGTCGACACGCGCGTGAAGCCGCAGAACCCGGAAATGGTCGCGAAAGCCATTCCTCCGGATTACGCGCTCGGGTCGCATACGGCGTCTTTAGGACTTACTTTTTACGATGCAAGCCTGTTCCCGCAAAAGTATCGCAATGGGGCATTCATCGGTCAGCATGGATCGTGGAACCGCAAGCCGCGCAGCGGCTACAAAGTGATTTTCGTGCCGTTTTCCGGCGGGAAACCTTCGGGACCGCCCGAAGATATCCTCACGGGGTTTTTATCGTCCGACGGCGATGCGCGCGGGAGGCCAGTTGGCGTCACGCTCGATCATGCGGGCGCATTGCTCGTGGCCGACGACGTCGGCAACGCCGTCTGGCGCGTCACGCCGGCGCAGCATACGGCCGGGAACTGATGGCACGGCGCGCTGCATCGGCGAATGGATTGTTTGCCGTGGCCGAAGCCACGTTGATCAATCTTTATGATGGCGGCGTGCTGTCACCCGCTGTTCTCGAACGCGTGATCGCCGGCTTTGCAAACAGTGCGATCGACTGGCACTCAGCACCTGAACGCAAGAGCGTGGACGGCAAGTCACTGCACGAAGTCGTCGCCATCACCATGATGCCCGGGCGCGCCTTCCGCAATCCATCGAAGGAATTTTTCAACGTCGTCGAGCACGTTGGCGGCCGTCGGGTTGCCGCGCAGGAGGAACAGGAAGCCCCGGAAGAACCCGCTGATGATGAACCTGACGACGAACTCATGAGCCAACTTACAGGCGCCGGCGGCAAAGGCAGCACGGGCGCCAAAAAAACTGCGAAAACCGCACAAAAACCGGCGCCTTCCGCCGGTTTCAATCCCCTCTTCCATGCCACGCCGCCGGGCCGCGCCACCAAGTCATAGCGCTGTCTTTGATTCATGTCATGGTGGAGTTACAACGTTATCCTTCTACACACGGCACAATACGCAAGTGCCTGATCGCGAGCGACCCGCATGAGTGACCCGGCCAAAGCAAGACGGCCGAACCAGAGTGACACCGCAACATCTTTCAACGGATATCAACGGACACGACATGGACACACAGGCAACCTCCACTTCCCCGCGCCTTTCCCCCGACGAATTACGCAAGATCGATGCATATTGGCGCGCCTGCAATTATTTGTCGGTGGGCATGATCTATCTGCGCGCCAATCCGCTTCTGCGCGAACCGCTTAAAGCAGAACACATCAAGCGACGCCTTCTCGGGCACTGGGGCTCCGATCCCGGCCAGTCCTTCACCTGGGTCCACCTGAACCGGCTGATCATCAAGGAAGACCTGAACGTGATGTTCGTCTCGGGCCCGGGTCATGGCGCGCCGGCAACGTTGTCGAACTCGTATCTCGAAGGCTATTACTCCGAGGTCTATCCCGATCGCAGCGCCGATGAAACCGGCATGCTGCGCCTGTTCAGGCTGTTTTCGTCGCCGGGGGGAATCGGGTCGCACTGCACGCCTGAAACGCCGGGATCGATCCACGAAGGCGGCGAGCTGGGGTATAGCCTTTCGCACGGCTTCGGCGCGGCTTTCGATAACCCCGACCTGATCGTGGCCGTGATGGTCGGCGACGGTGAAGCCGAAACGGGGCCGCTTGCCACGTCGTGGCATTCAAACAAATTTCTCAATCCTGTCGAGGACGGCGCGGTCCTGCCAATCCTTCACTTGAACGGCTACAAGATCGCGAACCCGACCATCCTCGCGCGCATCCCGCAGGAAGAGCTGGAAGCGCTGATGACGGGTTACGGCTACAAGCCGCACTTCGTGTCAGGCTCGGACCCCGCAGCCATGCATGAATTGATGGCGCAGACACTCGAGACGTGCATCGCCGAGATCCGCGCGATTCAGGCGCACGCGCGTTCAACGGGCGACACCACGCGTCCGCGCTGGCCGATGATCGTCCTGCGTTCCCCTAAAGGCTGGACCGGTCCGAAGGAAGTCGATGGTCACAAGGTCGAGGATTTCTGGCGTGCCCACCAGGTGCCCGTGCTCGACCCGGCGACCAACGCGAAAAGCCTGAAGGTGGTGGAAACATGGATGCGCAGCTACAAGCCGGAAGAACTCTTCGATGAACACGGCACATTGATTGAAGAGCTGCGCGAGATGGCGCCGAAGGGCGAACGTCGTATCAGCGCGAATCCGCATGCGAATGGCGGACGTCTGCGCCGCTCGTTGGATCTGCCGGACATTCGCGACTACGCGTACAAGGTCAAGGACGCCGGCGGCACGTATCAATCGCCAACCGCGGTGCTTGCGACGTGGCTGCGCGACGTCATCAAGCGCAACATGAACTCGTTCAAGCTCTTCGGCCCCGATGAAACCGCGAGCAACAAACTCGATGGCGTGTATGAAGCATCGGGCAAGCGCTGGATTGCGGAATTCAAGCCTGAAGACAGCGACGGCGGCGCTTTGTCGACCGATGGCCGCGTCATGGAAATGCTCAGCGAACACACGCTCGAAGGATGGTTCGAGGGTTACGTATTGACAGGACGGCACGGCCTCTTCGCGACCTACGAAGCGTTCGTGCACGTGATCGATTCCATGTTCAACCAGCATGCGAAGTGGCTCGAAAAAGCAAAACTGGAACTCGACTGGCGCGCGCCCGTGCCTTCGGTGAATCTGCTGATCACATCTCTTGTATGGCGTCAGGATCACAATGGTTTTACGCATCAGGACCCGGGTTTTCTCGATGTCGTCACGAACAAGAGTCCCGAAGTCGTGCGCATCTACTTGCCGCCCGACGCGAACTGCCTGCTGAGCGTGATGGATCATTGCCTGCGTTCGCGTGACTACGTAAATGTGATCGTCGCGGACAAGCAGCCGCATTTGCAGTATCTCGACATGGAAGCGGCGCTCGCGCATTGCGCGAAGGGCATTGGCATCTGGGACTGGGCGTCGACGGATCAGAACAGCGAGCCCGACGTGGTAATGGCGTGCGCCGGTGACATCGCGACCATGGAGTCGTTGGCCGCTGTCGAAATCCTGAAAGAGCGTTTCCCCGACCTCAAGATCCGCTTCGTCAATGTGGTCGACATCTTCCGTCTGATGCCCGATACCGATCATCCGCACGGCTTGTCGGATCGTGATTTCGATTCGATTTTCTCGCGCGAAAAGCCGGTTATCTTCAACTTCCACTCGTATCCGACGCTGGTTCACAAGCTCACGTACAACCGCACGAATCACGAGAACATGCACGTGCATGGATACCGTGAGCGCGGCAACATCAACACGCCGTTCGAACTCGCGATCATCAATCAGGTGGACCGCTTCTCGTTGTGTATCGATGTAATCGATCGCGTGCCACGTCTGCGCGATACAGGCGCGCATACGAAGAACTGGTTGAAGGACCAGATCAACGAGAGCATTGGCTACGCGCATGCGGAAGGCATCGATCGTGATGAGATCCGCAACTGGGCGTGGAAAAACTGACGCCATGGCACACGACATTCTGGTGTTGAACAGCGGATCCTCGTCGCTCAAGTTTGGCGTGTTTACGCCGGACAGCGGCGACGAAAAAGCGTGGCTGACGGGGAGCGCGAAAGGCATTGGTCGTGAAGATGGATCGCTGAGCATGCGTTCTTCGGAAGGATCAATAGACGTTCAGCAAAGCCATGTAATGGAGTCGCAGCATGACGCGCTTCAGCGTATGGCCGACGCCTTGCACGAGCATCTTGAAGAGCCGCTGGCCGCGGTTGGTCATCGAATCGTGCATGGCGGACCGCATTTGAGAACGCATGCGCTGATCACGGACAAAGTCACGCAAACCCTTCGCGAAGCTGTGCAATTTGCGCCGCTGCATCTGCCACAGTCACTCGCGTTGCTCGAACAGGCACAGGACATCTTCAAGGACGTCCCGCATTACGCCTGCCTCGATACCGCATTCCACCAGACGATGCCCGCCCGTGCCACGCATCTTGCCTTGCCGAAGCACTATGCCGATGAAGGCGTGGTGCGCTACGGTTTTCATGGCTTATCGTATGAATCGATCGTGGCGAGTCTCGGCGACGACCTTCCCGAACGCCTCGTGGTCGCGCATCTGGGGAGCGGCGCAAGCCTTTGCGCGATCCACAATGGCCGTTCAATCGATACCACCATGGGCCTCACGCCAACCGGCGGTATTCCAATGGCAACGCGTACCGGCGATCTCGATCCCGGCGTCTTCGTCTATCTGATGCGAACGGGCGGCATGGACGCCGATGCGCTGGAACATCTGATCAACAAGGACAGCGGCCTCAAGGGTCTTTCCGATTCGAACGACGACATGCAGTCGCTTTTGCAACGCAGCGACGCGGACGCTGAACTTGCAATCGATGTCTTTTGCACGGCAGTGCGCAAGACGATCGGCGCATACGCGGCTTTGATGGGCGGCCTCGACCGCGTCGTGTTCACAGGGGGTATCGGCGAACATGCCGGCGCCATTCGCGAACGCATCTGCGAAGGTCTCGATTTCCTCGATATCCCATTCGATGTGATCGAGACACAGGAAGAAAGGCAGATCGCGCGTCATTGCCGCACGCTTCTGACTGAAAGTATTTAGTAGGGTACGTGGATTGCTCATGGCTTGATCGATTCAGTGTCGACCGAGCCGGAGCAATTGATGTCACGTCTCATTGCGGAGGCCTCGTCACGTTCGGCAGCATGGTGCAGGTCGTGGAAGACAGCACGCAGTACAAGAACGACAATGACCTGGCAGCCATCGCGCATTAGCTGAAGAGCTTGCCGCCCGAGAAACCATCGGGCACGTACGTGCCTCAATCGCTCGGCGCGAAGCAGACGGTGGCGGCCACGCGTACAGGTCACATCGAACGGTCGGGCGCGGGAATCTATCTCTCGTATTGCGCGGAATGCCACGGCGATCAGGCACAAGGCATGCCGCAAAAGTATCCGAAGCTCGCGGGCAATCCGTCCGTACTGAGCACCGATACCACTTCGCTGATTCGCCTGATGATCGAAGGCGGCAACTCGCCCGACACCCAGCGAGGACCGCCGCGCAAAAACATGCCCGCGTATGCGGGCACGTTGACGAACACGGAGATCGCGCAAGTACTGACCTTCATCCGCACGACCTGGGGTAACAGCGCTTCGCCGGTCACCACGCGCGATGTCATCCAGCTGCGCAACGACATCCACAAATAGCGCTCGCTTTATCCCCTGGAATGCGTGCCACCGCCGTGCGCGCCGCGCCACAAAAGCACTTGCTCGGCGGCGGCGATCAACGCATCGAGCGATACGGGTTTCGCCAATGAAAGATCGAACCCCTTCACGCGGGCGCGATTTTCGTCCGCAATGCTCGTGTAGCCCGTCAGCGCAATCGCGGGCAAGCTCGCGAGACGCGGGTTTGCACGAACCTGATCGATGAGTTCATAACCGTCCACGCCGGGCATGCTGATGTCGCAAAGCATGAGGTCCACGAGTTCATGTTCAAGGTACGTGAATGCTTCGCTGCCGCTGTGCGCGGTTGCGACCACCGCGCCTTCGAGCTGCAGCAACGCAGCGAATGCACTGGCGGTTTCCGGATCGTCGTCGACCACAAGCACGCGCACGCCGGAGAGCGACCCGTTGCGCTCCTGCTCCATGCCATTTTCCGGACGGTCATCGACCAGCGGCAACCAGACACTCATCATCGTCCCGCGCCCCGCACCTTCGGAATGCGCGAGCACGCGGCCCGCGTGCATCTCCACGAGTTGCTTGACGAGCGCAAGCCCGATACCCATGCCGCCGCCCGTCCTGCGCCGCGCTTCGACGCCTTGCGAGAACATCTCGAAGACATGCGGCAACAAAGGCGCGTCGATGCCCAGGCCGGTATCGGTGACATCGATACGCAACTCGTCGCTTTCCTGCGTCAGACGCACGGAAACCGAGCCGCCGTGCGGCGTGAACTTCAGCGCGTTGGAGAGCAGGTTCCATACGATCTGGTCGAAGCGTACAGGATCGACCTTGGTCCACAACGGCACGGCGAGTCCATCGAATGACAGCGTTATGCCACGCGACGCCGCGTCGGTCTCGATGGCATTCGCAATGGTCGCGAGCATCTGCGCAACGTCACTCGTCGCGAGATTCAGCGCGAGCTTGCCGGTGCGCACGCGCGACAAATCCAGCAAGTCGTCGATGATCTTCGCCTGGCCCAGAACCGCCCGTTGAATCGCATCTGCTGCGATCTGGATGGCGGGCACGCCGCGCGCCTCCGGAATCCGCGGCAACATCTCCGCCTTCACATGAATCAGGTTGAGCGGATGCTTCAACTCGTGCGACAGCACAGCCAGGAAATCGTCCTTCAGCCGGTTCGCGGCCTCGGCCTGCGCGCGTACCGAGCGCTCTTCCGCAAGTTGAATCTGGCGCGCGTCCTCCTGCGACTTGCGGTCGGTCAGGTCGCGCACGATCTTCGCGTAGCCCGTGAATTTAGGATCGTTCAGCGGCGTCACCACACCGCTGCAGTACACCTTGCGGCCGCCCTTCGCAACGTGCCAGCGTTCGTCATCCGCGCGGCCGTCGTGCTGAGCGATCTCGCGCTCGCGGGCCGCAACGCCTTCCTCGTTATCCGAGGAGGTGTAGATCACGTCGATATTCTGGCCCACCGCCTCGTGCTCCGAATAACCGAACACGCGCTCGGCCCCGGCGTTCCAGCTCACAATACGGCCGTCCGGATCCTGCACGATGATCGCGAAGTCGTTGGTCGTCTGTGCGGCGAGCCGCAGGCGTTCTTCACCGGCGCGCACGCTTGCTTCGGCACGGCGGCGCGCGGTGGTTTCAACGAGACTCAACACCGCGCCATCGATACGGTCGTCCGCCGTCCGGTACGGAAGCAGGCGCGCGAGGAACCAGCGGCCGTCGTTGGTCGCCACTTCCCGTTCGATCAGCCTCAACGACTGGAACGTTGCGCTGACGTCATTGGCGAGTTCGGGATAGTTCAGCTTGTGCGTGATGTCAAAAAGCGAACGCCCCACGTCCGCACCGATCAGGTTGAACACCGTGGTAGCACTTGGCGTATAGCGCTTGATGCACATCCCGCGATCAACGAAGACCGTTGCAATGTCCGTGGACGTAATCAGGTTCTGCAGGTCGTCGTTGGCCTTGCCGGTTTCCTCGATCTTCGCCTGCAGTTCCGCGTTGACCGTGATGAGTTCTTCGTTGACCGACTGCAGCTCTTCCTTGCTGGTCTCGAGTTCTTCCGTTGCGGATCTCAACTCTTCGTTGATGGCCTGCAATTCTTCGTTCGACGCCTTCAGCTCTTCTGTCGACGTTTCATATTGCTCGATAGTCGTCTGCAGTTGCTCCTTGCTCAGGTGCAATTCCTGTTCGAGTTGCTGCATCACGGTATCGTGACCCGTGCCATGCTCAGCTGCCACTGCGCTTTCTGTCATCGCCTCCTGCACCTCGTCGAACAGCACGAGGATGAAATCGGCATCGGCGGCGGCGTCATGAAACGGGCGCACCGTCATGTTCACAAATGACGAATGCCCGTCACGCTGTAGTTTCACGCGTCGCGCTTCCACGCTGTTGCCCGTCTGCACCGCCTGGAACAGCGCCGTGCGCAGATCGAGCCGCAATTCGGGCAGCACCACCGCAATCAGGTTGCTCGAAGGCTCGCCGCCGACGTAGCGCAGGAAACGGCCGGCGTTATCGGACATATGCACGATTTTCGAATCGCGGTTCACGATCACACTCGGCGGCGCGTATTGCTCCAGCACGCGCTGGTGAAGCGCGCTGAACGAAAAGTTGCGGCGTCCTGGGATCAGTGCATACCCTTCTTCTTCGATACTCGTGTAGCTACTTTGATTCGACATGGCGGGCGACGTCAGCGCGGGCCGGTTCGGCAGCTTGGCTGCCTTCGCCCGGTACACCCGGCTCTTTTTATCCACGACCGTAAACAGGTCTTCCACCGAGTCGGCCGACTCGGAGCTACCAAGGAACAGATACCCGTTGGGATAAAGCGCGTAGTGGAACATCTCGAGAACCTGATGCTGCACGCCGCGATCGAGATAGATCAGCAAGTTGCGGCACGAGACCATATCGAGCCGCGAAAACGGCGGATCGCGCAGCACGTTGTGCATGGCGAACAGGATCTTCTCGCGGATGCTCTTCACGACTTCGTAATGCGAACCCGTCTTGACGAAGAACTGCCGCAACGAAGACGGCGGCACGTCCGACATGATCGACTCCGGGTACACGCCGGCGCGCGCACGGGCGACCGCGCTTTCATCTATATCGGTCGCGAACACCTGGATGTTGGCAGTGGAACGCAGCAGTTCCCGCTGCTCGGTCAGCAGCATGGCGAGCGAGTACGCTTCTTCTCCCGACGAACATCCCGCAACCCACGCCCTCACCTGATCGCCGTTGTTCTTGCCGTGGAACAGCATGGGCAAGACATCGCGTTCGATTGATTCGAAGGCTTCCCGATCGCGGAAAAAACTCGTCACGCCGATCAACATGTCCTTGAGCAACGCGCCCGTTTCCCGCGGGTTCTCCCGCAACAGATCGCGGTACGCGAGCAGGTCCGGCACGCTGTTCACCTGCAGGCGCCGCTCGATACGGCGCAGCATGGTCGCGCGCTTGTAGAAGCGAAAATCGTGACCAGTGCGCGAGCGCAACGTCGACAGAATGTCCTGCAGCGCGACCTCCGCCTCCCCACGCCGGTCGGCTCGATCATTCGGGCTTGCCGCGGGGGGATCGACTTCCGGCAGTGCAATACGTTTCGCGTTGTTCCAGATATCCAGCAAGCGTTGCGGCATTTCCACGACTGGCAGAACCAGATCGACCTGATCCGTCTGGATGGCGTTTTGCGGCATCTCCGCATATTCGGCGTCGTTCGGTTCCTGTGCAAGGGTGACGCCGCCGCGTTCCTTCACGGTGGCGATGCCTACCGCGCCGTCGCTGCCGGTGCCCGACATGACAATGCACATGACGTACTGGCCGTGCGCCTCGGCGAGGCTGCGAAACATCTTGTCGATACTGACGGGGCGTCCCGTATTGGGCTCGACATCGCGTGCATTCAGGTAACCGTCGGTCATTGTCAGGCTCTTGCCGGGCGCGATGACGTAGACGTGATTTGCTTCAATGGGCGTCGGGCCACTGACTTGTTTCACCCGCATGCGGGTCACGTTTTGCAGGACCTTGTCCGCGCTGCTCACATGCTTGGCCGACAAATGCAACACGACGACGAATGCCATGCCCATATCAGCCGGTGCGTTTTCGAAGAAGCGCAAGAGCGCCTGAACGCCCCCTGCAGACGCACCTATGCCGACAACCGGAAAACCCAGCGAACTCGAACGATGCGCGTCTCCAGGGCCGTCACCGGTCGCAATCTCGCGGCCAGCGCCATCGCTGCGTGGGGGCACCGTTGATGTTGATGTCTCACTCACTCCGTGGGCCTCGGTTGATAACGCTTCAATGGTCGACAGACGCCGCTTCCCCGGCAGCGGTCGCTTGGCTGGCCGGGGTTTTCCGTTTTCGGATCAATCCGTAATTTTAACCCTGATGCGGATTGAAACAGTACTCACTGCACGAGTAGCGCGCAACGCGAGTGCTATTGGCCGTCCTCGTCTGCCCGATGCCCAGAGATCTGACGTAGAGGCATCTTCGGACAATATCCCCTCAAAAACGTCTTATCGCTCACTTTATTGCATCCGGGTAATCGGCACACCATGCCTGCTTACCTAGCTCCTCGAAGGCAATACGCTCGACAGCACCTGCTTGGCTGTATCGATGATCACGCTTACTTGCTCCGGATCGCCTTGCAGCAAAGTCGATGCAAACGCCTTCGCCTGTTTCACCGTGATATGCGGCGGCAGCGGCGGCACGTTCGGGTCCGTCTTCACTTCAACAAGAACCGGCCGGTCCGAAGCAAAGGCCTCATCGAATACTCCGCCCAAGCGCTCCGGGTCGTCCACGTAAACGCCCCTCATGCCGATGAGTTCCGCAAACTTGTGGTACGGCACGTCGGGAATCTGCTGCGATGCTTCGAACTTGGGGTCGCCCTCCATCACCCGCTGCTCCCACGTCACCTGGTTCAGATCCTCGTTATTGAAAACGACGCAGACCCACGCGGCGTCGGAGGGCTTCCAATACTTCATCAGCGTGATCAGCTCGGCCATGTTGTTCATCTGCATGGCGCCGTCGCCGACCAATGCGACCACGGGCCTGTCGCGATAGGCAAAGCGCGCGGCAATCGCGTACGGAACCGCTGCGCCCATGGATGCAAGACCGCCCGACAGCGAACACATCATGCCGCTTTTAACCTGAACGTCGCGTGCATACCAGTTCGCGCACGACCCTGAGTCGCTCGTGACGATGGCGTTGTCCGGCAAACGCGATGACAACTCGACAGCTACACGTTGCGGATTGACCGGTGTGGCGCTTTGCATCGCGCGGTCGTGGAGGGTCTCGTGCCAGCTCCGGTTCCATCGCACGATGCGGTCACGCCAACTGCCGGTTGTCTTCTGCTCGAGCAATGGCAGCAGCGCTCGCAGGGTTTCGGCCGCGTCACCTTGCAGGTTCACATCCATTGGATATCGCAAGCTCAGCATGTCGCCCTTCAAGTCGATCTGGACGCCGCGCGCTTGGCCCTCCTTGGGCAAGAATTCGGCGTAAGGAAAACCTGAACCAACCATCAACAACGTATCGCATTCGGTCATCAGCTTGTAGCTCGGCTCCGTTCCAAGCAGGCCGATGGAACCTGTAACCCAAGGCAAGTCATCGGGCAAGACGGCCTTGCCGAGCAGCGCTTTCGCAACGCCCGCACCGAGCTTGTCGGCAACCGCAATCAGTTCGTCTCTCGCGTTCAGCGCGCCTGCCCCCACGAGGATGGCGACACGCCGCCCTTCGTTGAGCACGGCCGCCGCGCGCTCTAAATCCGCCGCATACGGAACCACCTTGGGTGCGCTCCAGCCGACGCCCGAGTGCAACGTCCCATGCGCCCGCTCCGGTTCCTCATAAGGCATTTCCTGCAAGTCGTTCGGCAAGATGATCGCCGTCACGCGCCGCTCGGATAACGCAATCCGCACCGCGCGGTCGACGAGATGGCGCACCTGAGAAGGCACCGTGGCCTGTTGCACGAATGATCCGGCGACGTCCTTGAACATCGACGATAGATCCAGTTCCTGTTGATAATGCCCGCCAAGTGCAGTGCGAGCCTGTTGCCCGACGATGGCGAGTACGGGCATGTGATCCATGCGTGCATCGTAGAGACCCGTGATCAGGTGCGATGCACCCGGTCCCGATGTCGCGATGCATACGCCGAGTTCGCCCGTGAACTTGGCATGCGCACATGCCATGAACGCGGCCATTTCCTCGTGTCGCGCCTGAATGAAGTCGATCATGTCAGGCGCGCGGCGCATCGCGCCGAAAACGCCATTGATGCCGTCTCCGGGATATCCGAACATCTTGCGCACGCCCCAGGCATGAAGCCTTCCCACGATAAAGTCGCTTACTGTCTGCGCCATTGCATTCTCCTGCACGTTGTCTGCGTTCATGTGAAAAAGCGCGACTGCAAGGCCGCGCTTTTTTCACTCAACCATTTTCAATGGGTTACTGCCCTTTCGTATCGCTGCTTGCATTCGCGCCCGGCATGTTGGTGGTATCCGTCGCGGACTTGCGGGCCATCTTCTTGTGCGAGGTGCCGTTCTTTGACATCGTCCCGGATGCAGGGTCGCCACCGCTTGTCATGCCGGCAGTTGCTGCGCTGTGCGCATTGCCGCCACCCGTACCGCCGTTACCATTTCCGCCACCCGAGCTGCCGCCTGCGCCGCCGCTTTGTGCCAACGCAACCGTCGATACAACCGCAAACAATCCCGCCAGTAAAATTCGCTTTCCATCTTTCATCGGTTCACTCCTTGAGCTCCAATCAGCAGATGCCTTACTGCGCCGACACACCCTTCTTCGTCGCAAGGTCCTGCGCCATCTTGTAGTGGTCCTGGATCGTCGGCAGCGCCTTTTGAGCAGCCTTCTTCAGGTCAGCATTCTGTCCATCGGAAATTTCCTTCTGGAACGCATCGACTGCTTGCTTGTGTCCTTCGACACCAACCTTGCTGATATAGGCCGTATCAAAGTCCTTGCCTTTAAGTGGCTTGAGCGAGTCCAGAATCGATGTGTCGGAATTGTCCTTCGGTACCGTCACGCCCTTGGGCGCCGCCATCTTCAGCTGCACGGTGAGCTTCGTGTGATCCATCATCATGTGACGCGCGAACGACTTCACGTCCTTGTCACTGGAATGGGTCATCGCGATCTTGCCCGCGTCGATCTCCGTGGACGAGGACATCGACGCCGCTTGCACAAAGGCCTTGTCGGTATCGGAAAGCGGGTTTGCCGTCGTCGTGGACGCGGCTTCCGTCTGTGCATGTACCAGCGGGGCGCTTGTGATCAGGCAAGCGGCGAGCAATGTGGAAAGAGTCGTGGTCTTCATTCAGTTCTCCGTAGATCGAAATTGATTGACTTCGTATAGAGACCACAGCAACCCTCGTACCCAAACGACTCGGGCGTGCTAATATTTACTGTACATCCATACAGTAAAAATGCCCGAGCAACCCAGCTACGACGTCGCGGTCCGCGCGCTTTGCGAGTTCACTGCAAAGCAAGGCGATCTCGATCTGCGCTTTACGCCATCGCCTACTGCTCGGCAAGGCATGGCCGGGCACAAGATCGTCGCCGGCCGCCGCCACGACCGTTACCAAGCCGAAATCACGCTCTCCGACACTTTCGGCGCGCTGTACGTGCGCGGTCGCGCGGACGGTTACGACCCTGTCCTGAACCAGGTCGAGGAGATCAAGACGTATCGCGGGAAACTGGATGCCATTCCAGAGAATCATCGCCATTTACACTGGGCGCAGGCGCGCATTTATGGATGGCTGTGCTGCAAGAAAATGGCGTTGCGTGAGATCAGCATCGCGCTGGTTTACTTCGATATCGCCAGCGAGAAAGAAACGGTATTCACAGAAACGCAATCCGCAGAAGCGCTGCGTGAGCATTTCGAACTGCAGTGTTCGCGCTTTCTGACTTGGGCACATCAAGAACTCGAACACGCCGCGCGGCGCAACACGGCGCTGGGCGTAATGGGTTTCCCGCACGCATCCTTTCGTACCGGGCAACGCGAGCTGGCGGCCTCGATTTATCGCGCCGCCATGCATGAGCGCTGCGTAACGGCGCAGGCACCGACGGGTATAGGCAAGACGCTTGGCAGTCTGTTTCCCTTGCTGAAGGCATGGCCCGCAAAGCAACTCGACAAGATCTTTTTCCTTACCGCCAAGAGCTCCGGCCGCCAACTCGCGCTCGATGCGCTCAACACGTTGCGCCGCGAAACCCCGCTGCGCGTGCTCGAACTGGTTGCGCGAGACAAAGCTTGCGAGCATCCCGACAAAGCCTGTCACGGTGAGTCTTGTCCGCTTGCGCGAGGCTTCTACGATCGGCTTCCGTCAGCGCGCGCTGCCGCGTTGAACGTTGCACAGCTCGATCGACATGCATTGCGCACGATCGCGCTCGGGCATGCGGTGTGCCCGTATTACCTGAGCCAGGAACTTGCGCGCTGGAGCGATGTGATCGTCGGCGACTACAACTATTACTTCGATACCAGCGCAATGCTCTTCGCGCTCGCCGAGTCGAAGGAATGGCGCGTGAGCGTGCTCGTCGACGAAGCGCACAACCTGGTGGAACGCGCGCGCGCAATGTATTCCGCCACGCTCGACGAAACGCGTTTTCGCAACGTTCGCCGCACCGCCCCGGCACCGCTCAAGCGCGCTTTCGACAAGATCGGCCGTGCGTGGAGAACGCTCGCAAGCCAGCAAACCGTCGAGTACGCCGTGCAGGAAACGTTGCCCGCGCGGTTGCTGGAAACACTGGAAAACATGATTGCGATCGTCACGGAGTTCATCGGCGAACAGCCGGCCGCGCTTGATCGCGACACGCTGCGTTTCTACTTCGATGCCATGCATTTCGTGCGCATCGCAGAACGCTTCGACACGCATTCCGTCTTCGATATCACCCTTTCGCGCCCGCGTCAGCAAAGCGTGCTCTGCTTGCGCAACCGCGTGCCCGCGCCGCACCTCAAGGCGCGTTTCGCGCGGGCGCATTCGGTCGCGCTATTCTCTGCCACGCTCGCGCCTGCGCATTTTTATCGAGATATGCTCGGCCTGCCTGAGACGTGCATGGACGTCGATGTCGCTTCGCCGTTCCACGCGGAACAACTAAAGGTCCGCGTGGTGGCGAACGTGTCCACGCGTTATCGCGATCGCGAGCAATCGGTGTCGCAGCTCGTCGAGCTCATCGCGACGCAGTATCGGCGTATGCCCGGTAACTACCTCAGCTTTTTCAGCAGCTTCGAATACCTGGATCAAGTGGCAAACGCGTTGCGCTGCGAGTTTCCTGACATCCCGGTCTGGCAGCAAACGCGTTCGATGAGCGAAGCCGATCAGCGCGCATTTCTCGCTCGCTTCACTGAATCGAGCAGCGGCATCGGTTTCGCCGTGCTCGGCGGCTCTTTCGGAGAGGGTATCGATCTCGCGGGTAAACGCTTGATTGGTGCGTTTATAGCTACGCTCGGATTGCCGCAACTCAATCCGGTCAACCAGCACATGAAAGCGCACATGGACCGCGATTTCGGCGCAGGATACGACTACACGTATCTGTTTCCCGGCTTGCAAAAAGTGGTTCAGGCGGCCGGCCGGGTGATCCGGGGACAACAGGATCGTGGCGTGCTTTATCTCATCGACGACCGCTTTGCCCGCCCCGAAGTACGCCGGTTGTTCCCGGCGTGGTGGGAAGTGGAAATCGTGCGCCATGTGAGCAGGCCTCGGGCACCCGTATTGCTCTGAGTGTGTCACCCCCACACAAGGAGCCGTCATGGCCGACACCAAAAAGCAGGACGCGTTGACGATGCTGGAAGAAGAGCATCGCGCAGTGGAAAAGCTGTTCGAAGCATTCGAGCGCGCCGAGGAAGACGACCTCGAGCGCAAGGCGACGCTGGTTCAGCGTGCATGCGAGCTGCTCACCATGCACGCGATCGTGGAAGAAGAAATCCTGTACCCGGCGGCGAAGGCCGCGCTCGGCAAGGACGACAAGGACGATGTCAACGAAGCGTACGTGGAACACTTTCTGGTCAAGACGCTGATCGATAAATTCACGACCATGAAAGCCGGCGACGAAGGCTTCGACGCCACATTCAAGGTGTTGACCGAAAGCGTGAATCATCACGTCGAGGAAGAAGAATCGGAATTGTTCCCCGAGCTTCGAAAAACCAAACTCGATCTGGTGGCAATGGGAGAGCGCATCGCAAAACGCCGTGAGGCGCTTCAAAACAAAATCACGGAAGTCGCCACCGCCCACTGAACGCGCTGAAAGCTCCAAACTCAGCAGGCGCGTTGAGCGGGTCCGCAGTTTTGCTAACATGCGCACAAACCGCGGGCCCGTTCTGGCCCCTTGCATGCGTCCGGCGTCAGGGACGCGGCTTTCTCTGGAGGGAACCTGTGACCCTTTTCGTCTATATCAACACCGGCGGCCGCCAGCAGGTTCGCGACTGCGATCTGTTTGAAATCGATGCTGCTGGTTTTCTCGTTGACATGGGTTCCGTGCTGGTCGATCAGTGCAGCAACGCGACCGCGGCAACGTCGCGCCCGGCTCTTCAGCAAGCCATCCGCCGCATCAAGCCTGGCGACACGCTGGTTGTTTCTCGCTTGGGTTATCTCGGCAACGGCATTGGCGACGTCGTTTCCACGCTCAACGCCATTGCTGTCAGACGGGCGCACGCCATTTGCCTTGAAGCGGGCAAAAACGATCTTTGCGTCAACGGCAACAACTCGCCCGTGCGGATACTTCAACTCGCTGCAGAACTCGAACGCGACGCCAAGCGCGCCCGTGCACTCGATGCCGCCGCCATCGCCAAGCAAGTCGGCGCGCCGCAGGGACGTCCGGCGTCACTGTCTGCCTCGCAGCGGCAGCAGGCGCTCAGCGCGCTGGCTTCGGGCAGCACTGTGACTGCCGTCGCACGGATTCTCAGCACCTCGCGCCAGACGATCATCCGTTTGCGCGACGCGGCTTCGAGACAGACCGCGCCTCGGGACGGCGCTGCCGCTGCGGCAGCGTCGACGCGTATGGACCACTAGCAGGTCAACGGGAATGAAAGCGCAACATCCGGCGTGCCCGGAAAGCTGGACTCGCGGAAAATCGGTAGATTGAATCTGCAAGGAGACATCGCCGATGGACCTTTTGAACACAGACATTGCCGCGCGCATCGACACAATCGACTGGCACGAGATAGAAGACGATTTGAATCGATACGGCTGCGCGACCGTCGAAAAACTTCTGACCGCCGCAGAATGCGAATCGCTCTCGGCGCTCTATGCGCAAGATGACCTGTATAGAAGCCGCGTGGTCATGGGCCGCCATGGCTTCGGGCGCGGCGAATACAAGTACTACGCTTACCCGTTGCCGGGGATTATCGGCACGTTACGCGAAACGGTTTATCCCCATCTCGCGCCGGTCGCGAACCGGTGGAACGCGTCAATGGGTATCGACACGCGTTATCCCGCGGCGCATGCCGACTTCATTCATAAATGCCATGCTGCGGGGCAAACCAGGCCAACGCCCTTGATCCTTCAATACGATGAAGGCGATTACAACTGCCTGCACCAGGACCTGTACGGCGAGCACGTGTTTCCGCTTCAGTTGGCAATCCTGCTGTCCGTTCCAGGGCGCGACTTCACAGGCGGTGAATTTGTGATGACCGAACAGCGGCCGCGCATGCAATCGCGGGCTGAAGTCGTGCCTTTGGCTCAAGGCGATGCCGTGATCTTTGCCGTGCACCACAGGCCGGTGAACGGGACGCGCGGCGTGTATAGGGTGAATCTGCGGCACGGAGTCAGCCGACTGCGCTCGGGGCACCGGCATACGGTTGGCGTGATTTTCCACGATGCAACGTGAATCGCCAACGCCTGCCCCCGAGTGTCCTCAATGGATTATGAAATAGAAACTTCCAGTTGCTTGCCGAGCTTGGCGAACGCCGCTTCAATGGCGTCGAGCTTGGAGGAACGAGACGGCGTGCCAATTCCGACTTCCACCCCCCCCTAACGGACCATCTCGTTTGCAAGCAGTACCTTCGAACCCACGAGTGCAGGTAGTTTGACGACCGTTTGTCCTTTTTTGGTTTCGAAGGTGGCGGAACTTCGCGTTTTTCATCGAAGTAGATTTTGATGGCGCTCTCGAGCGCGTCCAGTGCATTGAGCAGCGCTTCGTCTTCGTCGTGCCCCATGGACACCGCCTCGGGGATATCCGGGAAGGTCACGAGAAACGTGTTATTCGAATCCCGCTCCATTTTCACGGGGTAAGAAAACATGGGACCCGCTGCAGGTCAGGCGAACGTTCGCTTATTCGTTCTCGTCGAAATAATGCCCAAACTTGACCTGCTTCGTCTTGATATATCGCTCATTCTCCTCGCGCATCGGAATAGCCAGGGCAACGCGCTCGCAAACCGGAATGTCGTGCTTGAGCAGCGTATCGAACTTCGACGGGTTGTTGCTCATCAGGCGCACCGAGCGCACATCCAGCGCGCGCAAGATCGCCGCGGCCGAATCGTATTCCCGTGCGTCGTCGGGAAGACCAAGATGCAGGTTGGCATCGACAGTGTCGTAACCCTGTTCTTGCAGCGCATACGCGCGAATCTTGTTCGCAAGCCCAATCCCACGGCCTTCATGGCCGCGCAAATACAGCAAGATCCCGCGATTTTCCGCAGCGATATACCGCATTGCCAGATCGAGCTGCTCGCCGCAATCGCAGCGGTACGAGCCGAATACGTCGCCGGTGACGCATTCGGAATGCAGGCGGCAAAGCACGGATTCGCCGTTGGCGACATCGCCCATGATCAGCGTCAAATGTTCCGCGCCGGTACTTTTCACGCGATACACATGGGACTCAAACACACCGTAGCGCGTGGGAATCGTGGCCTTCGCCACGAGTTCGACGCATTCGTCGTTGACAGCTTCGGCAGTCGATGCCGTTGAATCGGAAACGTTTTTCATGTTCTCTTGTACAGCATTTAAGGGCGCGGGCCGCGTGCGGGAAGGCTTTTGCCCGCCGGCTGAACCGGTAAATTTATCGTTATGCGGTGCCGCCCGGTCCGACATGTTAAAACGCCCGCGAAATATTTGCAGCCTGTGACGTGCAACCGCCGCTTCCCGCATGAAATTCGACGCATACGAGACGAATCTGGCATATCGAAAGAAGAACGTCTCGCTTCGATAAAAATTCCCCGGTTGGTAAAGTACATGGCTACATAGACAACTACCCGACCATCCTCCATGCCCAAGAAAAGCCGCTCGTCCTTCACCCTTCCCCGCATGGCCCGCGCGGCGGGCTCCGTATTGATCGCACTTGCTGCGTCCGGCGCCATCTCCACCTCGGCTCAGGCGGCGGGCAAAACGCTGGTGTTTTGCTCGGAAGGCAGTCCGGCGGGCTTCGATTCGGCGCAATACACCACCAGCACGGACTTCGATGCCGGCGCGCACGCCGTCTACGACACGCTCGTCGAATTCAAGCGCGGTTCGCTCGACCTCGTTCCCGGTCTCGCCGAGAAGTGGGAAGAGTCGCCCGACGCCAAGACTTTCACGTTCCATCTCCGGCACGGCGTCAAGTTCCAGACCACCGACTGGTTCAAACCCACACGCGACTTCAACGCCGACGACGTCGTTTTTACGTTCAAGCGCATGATCGACCCGGAAAATCCGTTCCAGAAGGCGCACCCGGTCAGCTTCCCGTACCTGAGCGATCTCGGTTACGACAAGAATATTGCATCGGTTGAAAAACTCGATGACTACACCGTGCGCTTTACGTTGCGCACCTCCGACGTGGTTTTCGTGCGCAATATCGCGATGGAATTTGCGTCCATTGTTTCGGCCCAATATGCCGACCAGTTGCTCAAGGCGGGCAAGGCCGAGGAATTGAACCAGAAGCCCGTTGGCACGGGACCGTTCGTGTTCCGCGATTATCAGAAGGACGCGACCATTCGATATGACGCGCATCCCGACTTCTGGAACAAGAAGGACGTGCATATCTCGAAGCTGGTTTTTGCGATCACGCCCGATGCCGCCGTGCGCATGCAGAAACTCACGGGCGGCGAATGCCAGATGACGTCGTACGCCCGGCCGGCCGACATTCAAAGCGCACGCAACAACCCGAAGCTCGCGGTGCTTTCGAGCGTCGGATTCAACGTGGCTTATGTCGGCTACAACACCACGCACAAGCCGCTCGACAACGTGCTGGTCAGGCGCGCGCTGGATATGTCCATCGATAAACAAGCCATCCTGAAGAGCGTCTACGAAGGCGCGGCGACCGTCGCGTCGAACCCGATGCCGCCTTCGCAATGGTCCTACAACAAGGCGCTGAAGGACGCGCCGTACGACCCCGCCAAGGCGCGCGATCTGTTGAAGCAAGCGGGTTTTCCGAACGGCTTCGCCATCTCGCTCTGGGCCATGCCCGTGCAGCGCGGTTATAACCCGAACGCCCGGCTGATGGCGCAATTGATCCAGTCGGACTGGGCGAAGATTGGCGTGAAGGCGAACATCGTCTCGTATGAATGGGCCGAGTACAACAAGCGCGCAAAACAGGCCGGCGAGCACGATGCCATCCTCTACGGCTGGATGGGCGATAACGGCGACCCGGACAACTGGCTCGGCACCACGCTCGGTTGCGACGCTGTTCACGGCAGCAACATGGCGAAGTGGTGCAACAAGCAATTCGACGATCTGCTCGGCAAGGCACGCCTGATAACCGATCAGAACGCCCGCACGAAGCTTTATGAAGAGGCGCAAGTCGTGTTCAAGGATCAGGTTCCTTACACGCCGCTTGCGCATGCCAACGCGTTCCAGTTGATGACGAAAAACGTGAAAGGCTACGAACTGAGCCCGTTGGGCGGGCATCGGTTCGACGGGGTATCGCTGGACTGAGTTTTCAGAAAGCGCGGCGGGCGCGCAGATCCGCCGCTTTACCCCTACGCCGGTTGCTCGAAACTTCCCGGGCTCTTGTCCGTCGCGCTCCATTGGGGCGTGCGCGTCTTGTCGGCCTTCTGCAATCCCGCCTTCAGCCCTTCCAGATTGAAGTCCTTCGTGTAGACCGGCGTTCCCGGCTGCTGGCGCCAGGAGTTATCGATTCCGCCGTTATCGAAGGCATCGAAGCCTATTTCGTTGACCAGTTGCAGGACCACTGCCTTGGCGTCGGCGTTATCGCCCGATACCGGCAGCGCAATGCGTCCCTCTGCGCCTTCAGGCTTGCCGTGATTGCGCAAATGCGCCGCGTAGATATTGTTAAACGCCTTGATGACCGGACGCCCAATCTGCTGGGCGACCCACTCGCTTTCCAGCATGCCTGACTCGATTCCATCAATACGTCCATCGCGCTCACGCGGATAATAATTTCCCGTATCGATAATCACCGTCGTTTCCGGCACTTCCGCGAACAATTCCGCCGGCAGATTCAGCACCTTCTTTTCAGGAATCGTCACCACGATCACGTCGGCGCCGCGGACGACATCGGCAAGTTCGGCGGCCTTCGCGCCCGTTTCAGCCGCGACTTCAGCCAGCGTATTCGGCCCCCGCGAATTGCCGATCAACACTTCGTGACCATGCTCGACCCATCGAAGCGCCAGTACCTGACCAATGTTTCCCGCACCAATAATGCCAATCTTCATACACCCTCCTTTCGTTTAGATGCCCGTTGCACAAGGCGCGCAACGGCTATGCCTGAGATCGCCGGACGCGCTAGAATGCCCGCCGCGGCGTGACCCATAGGTAATTCGCATCGGCCTCATTGAATCATTCGATTTTCCTAATCAAGGGCAAACCCGCATACTTCATCTCATTCCTGAACCACTTCAACACTTCAACACAAGGACTCACGCAATGCCGATCATCAACAGCCAGGTCAAACCGTTCAAAGCAACTGCTTTTCACAATGGCGAATTCGTGCCGGTTACCGACGAAAGCCTGAAGGGCAAGTGGTCCGTCGTGGTCTTCTACCCGGCTGACTTCACGTTCGTTTGCCCGACGGAACTCGGCGATCTGGCCGACCGCTATGCAGAATTCAAGAAGCTGGGCGTGGAAATCTACAGCGTGTCGACCGACACCCACTTCACGCACAAGGCATGGCACGACACGTCGGACACGATCGGCAAGATCGAGTATCCGATGATTGCCGATCCGACGCTGGCAATCTCGCGCAACTTCGACGTGCTGATTGAAGAAGAAGGCATGGCGCTGCGCGGCACGTTCGTGATCAACCCGGAAGGCGAGATCAAGCTGTGCGAAATCCATGACAACGGCATTGGCCGCGACGCTGGCGAATTGCTGCGCAAGGTTCAGGCAGCGCAATACATCGCGGCACATCCGGGTGAAGTTTGCCCTGCCAAGTGGACGCCGGGCGCTGAAACGCTGACCCCGTCACTCGACCTGATCGGCAAGATCTAAGCTGCTTCGTAGCCGAAAAAAGCTTAAAAATAGTTGTAAAGCGCTGTACTGTCCGGGCCGTTCGCGGCCCGGATGTCTGTCAGCACGCCTCTCGAACAAAAACCATCTTTAAACGGACTCGAAACCGCCATGCTGGAAGCCAACCTCAAGACTCAGTTGAAAGCGTATCTGGAAAAGGTCAGCCGGCCGATCGAGATCGTCGCTTCCCTCGATGACTCGCCGAAATCGGTCGAGCTGAAAGACCTGCTTCAAGAAATCGCCACGCTGTCGGACCGCATTGCGGTGATCGAAAAGCGCGACGACGACCAACGCAAGCCGTCGTTTTCCATCGGCGAACCGGGCAAGCCCACGGGCATCCGCTTCGCAGGCATTCCGATGGGCCATGAATTCACATCGCTCGTGCTGGCGCTGCTGCAAACCGGCGGCCACCCGGTCAAGCTCGACGACGCCGTGATCGAACAGATCCGCTCGCTCGACGGCGACTATTCGTTTGAAACGTATATCTCGCTGTCATGCCAGAACTGCCCGGAAGTCGTGCAGGCGCTGAACGTGATGGCGCTCATCAACCCGCGTATCCGCCAGGTCACCATCGACGGCGCGTTGTTCCAGGACGAAGTCGAGAAGCGCCAGATCATGGCCGTACCGACCGTCTATATGAACGGCGAAGTGTTCGGCCAGGGCCGTACCGGCGTGAAGGAAATCCTCGCCAAGCTCGACAGCAATGCCGGCGCGCGGGCCGCAAAGGAAATCGAAGGCAAAGGCACATTTGATGTGTTGATCGTCGGCGGCGGACCTGCCGGCGCGGCTGCGGCTATCTACGCAGCGCGCAAGGGCATTTCGACTGGCGTGGCGGCAGAACGATTCGGCGGACAAGTGCTGGATACGCTTGCCATCGAAAACTTTGTTTCCGTGAAAGAGACGGAAGGACCGCAATTCGCGACGGCACTGGAACAGCACGTCAAGAGCTACGAAGTGGACATCATGGACGTGCAACGCGCCGAAGCGCTCGTGCCGGGCAAGATTCACGAAGTGCGTCTCGCCAACGGCGCGGTGCTGAAAGCGAAGACGATCGTTTTGGCAACCGGCGCACGGTGGCGCGAAATCAACGTGCCGGGCGAGAAGGAGTATCGCAATCATGGCGTGGCGTATTGCCCGCATTGCGATGGTCCGCTCTTCAAGGGCAAGCGCGTGGCCGTGATCGGTGGCGGTAATTCCGGCGTGGAAGCAGCGATCGATCTGGCGGGTATTGTCAGCGCGGTGACGTTGATCGAATTCGGCGCCGAGTTGCGTGCCGATGCCGTTTTGCAGCGCAAGCTTCGCAGCATGAAGAACGTAACGATCATCACGCAAGCGCAGACCACGGAGGTTACCGGCGACGGCAAGAAGGTCGACGGACTTTCGTACAAGGACCTGCGTTCGGGTGAAGCGAAGCACATCGAGCTGGAAGGTGTGTTCGTGCAGATCGGTCTCGTGCCGAATACGGAATGGCTCAAGGGCACGATTGAGTTGTCGCGTCACGGTGAAATCGTGGTCGATGCCAAGGGTGCAACGTCAGTGCCGGGCGTGTTTGCCGCGGGCGACGTCACCACAGTGCCGTACAAGCAGATCGTGATTGCAGTTGGAGAAGGTGCAAAGGCATCGCTGAGCGCCTTTGATTATCTGATTCGCAATTCGGTATCGGAAGAGGTTGAAGTTGCGGCTGAAGAAGTGGTTGCCTGATTTTAATTTATATTGCCGGCTGGATTTTAATCCGCTAGTCAATTCGTTTCACGGAACGCCCGATAATCGCGATGCGATTGATTATCGGGCGTTTTGTTTTTTCGTTCTTAATCATCTGATGAAAAGCTAAAGTTTTCTATTGGCTTGCCGTTGATATCGGAAGCTGACAAACATCTGCCCGAGGTCAACGGTCATGGGAATCCTGGACAACACCTTTTCTACCCTCTTTCGCGGCGTACGTTCCAATCCCGCCGTGACGCAAAGACTCGAACGGACACTTGAACGCGAAAGCGCATTACGGCGTGAATTGGCGCAATTGAAAACTCGAGTATCGGCAAGCGCGCCGGAGCTTCAGGTCAAGATGGACCTCATGCAATTCGATGTCGCGCAGGAAAAAGCAGCGGTTGCGAGTCTGACCGCGGCATTGATGCAGGCGCAGGAAGACCTGGAACTGGAAAAAGCGAACCGGTCGGCCGCAATTCATTTGCTCAAGAAACATGGCGTGGTGGATGGCGTCGCCTATTCCAGCTTTACGCGCGAGGAACGGGTTGAACTGATTGCATCGGCGATGGACGAGGTGGTCGGCAACGAGACAACCATTCGATGGAAAGCACGGTCGCCTGCGAGCGCCAGGTCGGGGTCAGGGAAAGGAGCTTAGCGCGGCGTTGGAGTATTGAAAGCCTTGGCTCAACCCCACCATTCCGATATGTTTAGCTCGGATTGATATTTAAGATTTGCATATGCCGATGTTAGCCTTCAAGGCAATCGGCAGGCGTCATGAAGCGTTTCTTCGCGCACTGCCTCACAGTGCAGTCCAACGAGGAGCAGCGTTCGTGAGCGTCGAATTCATCGGCATGATCCAGCAGCAGAAGGTGTCGGAAACATATCTGGCGCGCGGTCCCGCTATCGATATCGACTACACGCGCGAGTTCGCGCAGGCGCATGAAAAAGCCGGCTTCGACCGCATTCTCGTGCCCTATCAATCGACTAGTCCTGACGCCATGCTGACCGTCGCCTACGCGGCCGGCGTCACGGAGCGCATTCATTTCATGCTCGCGCATCGGCCGGGTTTTGTTGCGCCGACACTCGCGGCGCGCCAACTCGCCACGCTAGATCAACTCAGCGGCGGACGCCTCGCGGTGCACTTCATCTCGGGCGGCAGCGATACCGAACAACGTCGCGATGGCGATTTTCTTTCGCACGATGAACGCTACGCCCGCACCGATGAATACCTGCAGATCCTGCGGCGCGTATGGACCGAATCGAAACCTTTCGATCACGAAGGCCGCTACTACCGCTTTGAACAAGCATTCTCCGAAGTCAAGCCAAAGCAGGCGCCTTACGTGCCGATCTACTTTGGCGGTGCATCGGCGCCGGCGCTCGAAGTGGCTGGCAAGCACGCGGACGTGTATGCGCTTTGGGGCGAGTCGAAGGACCAGGTTCACGAACAAGTGACCCGCGTTCGCGCCGAAGCGGCAAAACATGGGCGTGACGTGCGCTTCTCGGTATCGTTCCGGCCGATCCTCGCGGCTACCGAAAAGGCCGCATGGGAACGCGCGGAACATATCCTCGCCGAGACCCGGCGCCTGCGCGCGGAACAGGGCTTAAGCGAAGCCACCCCGCAACAAAGCGAAGGCGCGCGGCGCCTGCTCGCGGCCGCCGGCGATGGCGTGCGCGCCGATGACCGCCTCTGGACCGGCGTGGCCAAAGAGATTGGCGGCCGCTCGAATTCAACCGCGCTCGTAGGCACGCCTTCGCAAGTCGCAGAAACACTGGCCGAGTATCACGCGCTCGGCGTCACCACGTTCCTCATTCGCGGCTTCGATCCGCTCGAGGACGCCCTCGACTATGGCCGCGAATTGATCCCGCTTACCCGCGAGCTGACATCGCGTGTTGCGCACGCCGCCTGAGGCGTCGTCGCGTCTCACTGCACCACTCCTCCCTCGAAGGAACGACTTCATTCATGAGCGCCACCCCACTGCGCAGTTTCAACGACGTACGCGATGCCCTTCTTTCCAGGCGCGAAATCGCCTTCCTCGATGTACGCGAGGAAGATCCGCACGCGCAGCGTCATCCGTTGTTCGCCGCGAACCTGCCTTTGTCGAAAATCGAACTCGATGCATTGACGAAATTGCCGCGCAAGAGCGTGCCGATCGTTCTTCTCGATGACGGCGAGGGCCTCGCGCAACGCGCCGCAAAACGTTTTGAAGCGCTTGGTTATACCGATGTCGCTGTTTTCGACGGCGGCCTGAAAGGCTGGGAACGTGCGGGCGGTGAAGTGTTCCGCGACGTCAACGTGCCGAGCAAATCGTTTGGTGAATTCGTGGAAGCGAAACAGCATACGCCGGCGTTATCGGCGGAAGCGGTCGATGCGTTGCTGAAAAGCGGCGAGGACGTGGTCGTGCTCGACGCGCGCCGCTACGACGAATACCAGACGATGAACATTCCCGGCAGCATCAGCGTGCCGGGCGCCGAACTCGTGTTGCGCGCCCGCGCGCTCGCGCCCGATCCGAAGACGCGCGTGATCGTGAATTGCGCGGGGCGCACGCGCAGCATTATCGGTACGCAGTCGCTTGTGAATGCGGGACTGCCGAATCCGGTATCGGCTTTGCGCAACGGCACGATCGGCTGGCTGCTTGCAGGGCAGACGCTCGCACACGGCAGCGCAAAACAATTCGCAATCGATGACGGCCGCACCGACGAAGCCGCGCGTGCATCGGCCCGTTCAGTTGCGGATCGCGCGGGCGTAAAGCGCACGACGTTTGCGGACACGCAACGTTGGGCGGAAGACTCGACACGCACGACATATCGCTTCGATGTCCGCACGCCAGCCGAATACGAGCACGCTCATGCCGTGGGCTTCCAGGGTGCGCCGGGTGGTCAGCTCGTGCAGGAAACGGAGATGTTCGCGCCGGTTCGCGGCGCGCGCATCGTGCTCTTCGATGACGATGGCGTACGCGCCAATATGACGGCGTCATGGCTCGCGCAGATGAACAACGACGTCTACGTAATCGATGATTCAGCCGATGCCGCGTTGACCGAACAAGGCCCGTGGCGAGGCGCAAAAGCGCAACCGTCGCCACTCCCCGCGATCACCGCGAAGGATCTCGCAGCTTTACTCGACGATCCGTCGAGCAAGACTATCGTGCTCGACTTCACCGCGAGCGCCAATCACGTGAAGGGACATATCCCAGGCGCGTGGTGGGCCGTGCGTTCGCGTTTGCCCGAAGACCTCCCCGCATTGCCCGACGCAAAGCAATACGTTGTTACGTGCGGAACGAGCGCGCTCGCGGCGTTCGCCGGACCCGACGTCGCGGCGCTGACGGGTAAGCCCGTGTTGCTGCTCGAAGGCGGCACGGCTTCGTGGATCGCGGCCGGCTTGCCGCTCGAGAAAGGCGAGACGCATCTGGCGTCACCGCGTATCGACAGATACCGCCGTCCCTATGAAGGCACCGACGCGCCGCGCGAAGCAATGAACGCATACCTCGAATGGGAATACGGGCTGGTCGCGCAACTGGAACGCGACGGTACGCACGGCTTTTTTGTAATCTGAAGCAGCGCGAATGACGCGCACGGGCCGCGCGCGCGTCATTCCAATTTCGACGATTAGCAAAGCAGAACAATGCGTTTGTCTAATGTCACGACGGTCCGTATCGTGAATCTTTTCTCTTGCATGGATGATTCATGAAACGACGCAGTCTCCTGTCGATCGCCGCGCTGACAGTAATCACAGCGCTCTGCCCGCTTGCATCGAACGCTGAAACGGTTCTGAAAGTCGGCGACCAGCAGTTGCAAACGCGCGGCATCCTGGAAGCCTCCGGTCAGCTTAAAGACGTCCCGTACAAGATCGAGTGGTTCAATTTTCCCGCCGCGCAGCCGCTGGGCGAAGCTTTGAACGCAGGCGCAATCGATGTAGGCGGTCTCGGCGATGCCCCGTTGATCTTCGCGTACGCCGCAGGCGCGCGAGTTCGCGCGGTGGCCGCCACGCGATCGACACCCGTTGACCTGGCGATTCTCGTGCCGGACGGTTCATCGATAAAAAACGCGGCCGATCTGAAAGGCAAACGCATTGCCACCACGCGCGGTTCCATCGGTCACTATCTTGCTGTCGCTACGCTCGAACGCGCGGGCATCAAGCTCTCCGAAGTTTCGTTCCAATACATGCAACCCGCCGACGCCAAGTCGGCGCTCGAGTCAGGCAACGTCGATGCATGGTCCACGTGGGACCCGTACGTTGCACTCGGCGAATTGCGCGACAAAAACCGCAGCGTCGCGAATGGCGTGGGTTTGTCCTCCGGCCTGAGTTTCCAGGCTGCAACTGATACATCGCTTGCAACCAAGCGTGCCCAAATCGATGACTTCGTGCATCGCGTGGCGGAAGGTCAACGCTGGGCGTTGACTCATCCGGATGAGGTTGCGGCGATCCAGTCACGCGTGACGCACTTGCCGGTCGATGTCCTCAAGGTCGTGTATCAGCGGGCGCAGCTCAAACCAATAGTCATCGATAAAACGGTGATCGCAGAACAGCAGCGCACCGCCGACCTGTACGTTCGCGCGGGCGTGATCAAAACGACGCTCGACGTCACGCCAAGCTTCGATACTCAATTCACCGCGCACTAACGGATTTTTTCTCATGACCGTACGGCATCCCGACACCGACCTTCAAGATCCAGCCGCGCTCGACGCACTCGCCGACCTTGACAGCGCCGCCGCAGATGAATGGCTCGCCGCGCTCACGCAAGCGTTCGCGGCAACGGCCGGCGCGCTCGATCGCGACGCGATCTTTCCACATGACAATCTGGCGCGCCTTCGCAGCGCCGGGTTGCTCGCGTTGACCGTTCCGCGCGCGCTCGGCGGCCGCGAGGCCACGTTGCCGCAGGTTCGCAAAGTCATTCATGCGGTCGCGCGTGGTGAACCATCGACGGCGCTGATCCTTGTCATGCAATCGCTTTACCATCTGCGTTTGCAAGCCAATCCCAACTGGCCGCAAGCGTTGAAGGAACAGGTCGCGCGCGACGCGGTGGAAAACGGCGCGCTCATCAACTCGTTGCGCGTCGAACCGGAACTCGGTTCGCCATCGCGCGGCGGTCTGCCCGGTACGATAGGACGCCTGACCGATTCCGACGATGCATGGATTCTCAACGGCAGCAAGATCTATTCAACCGGCAGTCCCGGCCTGACGTGGTTCGCCGTCTGGGGTCGAACGGACGAAGCCGCGCCGCGCGTCGGCACGTTCCTCGTGCATCGCGATACGCCGGGCATCCGCTTCGGCGAACCATGGAATCACCTCGGCATGCGGGCAACCGGCAGCCATGAAGTGATCTTCGAGAACGTGCGCGTCCCCGCTGCGCATGCTGTCGATCTGAATCATCCCGAAGCGAATGTCGCCGGCATGGACCCGCTCACCACGTTGTGGATGAACGTATTGCTGTCATCCATTTATGATGCCGTCGCCCGTTCCGCGCGCGACTGGTTTGCGCATTGGGCCGCGGATCGCAAACCTGCGAACCTTGGCGCGCCCTTGTCGAGTCTTGGCAGTTTCCAGCAGACACTGGGACGTATAGATGCATTGCTGCTGAACAACCGCGTGTTGCTGGATGCCGGCGCATACGGTCGCATACCGCTGGATGAAGCGCCGGCTATCAAGTTTCTCGTTACGCAGAATGCCATCAACGCGGTCGAGATTGCCGTGGAAGCAAGCGGCAATCCGGGCTTGAGCCGCAATAACGCGCTTGAACGGCATCACCGCGACGTGCTGTGCTCGCGGATCCATACGCCACAAAACGATGCACTGCTGGGCGCCCTCGGCCGTGCCGCATTCGCCACGCTTCAATAATCTCTTCAAGGGAACACATCATGAGCGTTGAATTCATCGGCTATGTCAGCCATCAGGAATCGAGCGAAATCCACTTGCCGCAAGGTCCCGCAGTCAATCCGCCGTACATCGCGGCCGTTGCGCAAGCGCATGAATACGGTGGTTTCGATCGCGTGCTGATCGCGCATTCCAGTGCGTCGCCGGATGGGTTCCAGATTGCGTCGTTCGTCGCACAGCAGACAAAGCGCCTGGGGATTCTGCTCGCACATCGACCGGGTTTTGTTGCACCGACACTCGCCGCCCGCCAGCTTGCAACGCTGGATCATTTCAGCGCGGGACGCACGGCGGTCCACATCATTTCGGGCGGCGACAATACGGAACAACAACGCGATGGCGACTTCCTCGAACACGACGATCGGTACAAACGTACCGATGAATACCTCGACGTCGTCAAACAATCGTGGACAAGCGAAAAACCGTTCGATCACGATGGCGAGTTCTACAAAGTACGTGGACATCGGTCGTTGATCCGCCCGGTGCAGAAGCCGCATTTGCCGGTGTATTTCGGCGGCTCGTCGGATGCGGCGATCCAGGTTGCAGGCAAGCATGCCGATGTCTTCGCGCTCTGGGGCGAGTCACTTGCGCAAGTCGCGGAAACGATCGAACGCGTGCGTGCAGCGGCCCGGCCTTACGGACGCGAACACGCAATCCGGTTCAGCCTTTCATTGCGGCCGATCATTGCTGCCACAGAAGACGCTGCGTGGGCCCGGGCTGAATCAATCCTGGAACGTGCGAAGCAAGTGGTGACGAGCAACCCGAACTTCACGCGCCGTCCGAGCGACCCGAAGAACGTGGGCTCGCAACGTCTGCTCGCAGAGGCGGCGAAAGGCACCGTTGTCGATAAACGTCTGTGGACGGGAATCGCCGCGCTGACGAAGGCGGCCGGCAACTCGACATCTCTGGTCGGGACGCCCGAACAGGTGACTGAAGCGTTGATCGAGTATTACCGTCTCGGCATCTCGACGTTCCTGATTCGCGGCTTCGATCCGCTTGAAGACGCGCTCGCTTATGGACGCGACCTGCTGCCGCTCGTGCACGCGGCCGTAGCGAAGGAAGATAGCAAGAGCGAGGCAAAGGAACTCGAACCGGCTCAGGCCTGAACGAACTCCGGCAACGTGAAAGCGGTGAGATCGGGCAAGGGTCCGTGCCACCGCTCGACGCTTACCAAACAGGTTTGCGCCGAGCACCCTTGCGATAATTTCGACGCCGGCCGGTCCGCGGTCAACACATTCGGATTGCCATGTTTTTCGATGTCATCGCCGGGATCGAACCATGCACCTGTCGATAACTTCACTACGCCGGGCATGACGGTCGCGGTGACGCGAGCGATCGCAATGCACGCGCCACGGGCGTTGAAAACCCGCACGGGATCGTGATCATTCAATCCAAGCCGGACCGCATCCGATGGATGGATGCTCAGCGGTTCACGTCCATGAGGCCGCGCTGCGCGGCTCAACGTGGAATGATCGAGCTGGCTGTGAAGCTTCGTGGCGGGCTGGTCGGACAGCAGATGCAGTTCCTCGCCTGAAGACTTCGAACCCGTCCATTCCGCCGGTTCGAACCAGCACGGATATCCCGGACAATCTTCGTAGCCAAAACTCGCCATGCGCTCCGAGAAGATCTCGATTTTCCCCGATGGCGTCGGCAATGGATGCGCTTCGGGCGACTCGCGAAAACGCCGGAGAAAACTCGGTGGCGCCTCGCGGCCTGCGAAATCCAGCAGCCCCTGCTGCCAGAAAGTATCGAAGGAAGGCAACGCTATGCCCGCCTTCGCGGCACGCGGGCGCGCTTCATCGTAGAGTTTTTTGAGCCATGCGTTCGTGTCGCGATCCTCCGAGAATACGGACGACACACCCAGCCGTTGCGCGAGCGCGTTGAAGATATCGAAGTCATCGCGCGCTTCGCCAACCGGTTCGATCACACGACGCATAGCGACCATATGCGCCTCGCGCGATGAAAAACCGATGTCATCGCGCTCGAGCGTGGTGGTCGCCGGCAACACGATGTCAGCCATTTTCGCGTGCGCGTTCCAGAACTGTTCATGCGCAATGATGGTTTCGGGCCGCTGCCACGCGTGTACCAGACGGTTCAAATCCTGATGATGATGAAACGGATTGCCACCCGCCCAATACACGAGTTTGATCGATGGATATTGATGGCGCGCGCCGTTGTAGTCGAAAGCAGCGCCCGGTTCAAGCAACATGTCTGCAATCCGCGCAACAGGAATGAATGCGCCTACCGCATTGCGCCCTTGAGGCAGCGTCGGTCCTTCGAAACGTGCGCCACGATACCCGATTGAATTGGTCGCGCCATAGCCAAGACCGAAACCGCCGCCGGGCAAGCCTATTTGCCCGAGCATCGCGGCCAGTGCGATCACGCACCAGAAAGGCTGCTCGCCATGATGCGAGCGTTGCAGCGACCACGTTGCGGTGAGCAAGGTCCGCTCAGAGCCGATCTCCTTCGACAACGCCCGGATGCGCTCCGCCGATGCCCCCGTGATCCGCGCCGCCCACGAAGCGTCCTTGGGCGTGCCGTCGATACGACCAAGCACGTAGGCTTCGAACTTCTCATAGCCGACACAATGCGTTCGCAGGAACGCGCGGTCTTGACGTCGATCGACGATCACGCCGTGCGCGAGCGCGAGCATCATGGCGGTATCGGTATTGGGACGAATGGGCAGCCACTCCACGTTGCCGCCCTGCTCCACATCCTCGCTGCACGGGCCGATATTGATCACGCGTACGCCGCGATTGCCAAGCTGTTCCATCCCGCCGCGCAACCGGTGCCGCCCCGCGCCGCCCGGATCGATCTGCGCGCTTTTGTGCGGCATGCCGCCGAAGCTCACGACAAGACGCGTGTGTTCGGCGAGCGTGTCCCAGTCGTCGCTAGCGGCGAGGACGGTGTCCATCGGGGCCACGATGTGCGGCAAGAGCACACGTCCCGCACCAAGGCTATAACTGTCCACGCTGCGCACATAACCGCCGAGCGTGTTCAGGAACCGGTGCAATTGCCCGACGGAATGATGAAATCGGCCGGCGCTGGCCCAGCCATATGAACCACCGAAGATGGCTTCGTTGCCGTGGGTATCGCGTACGCGCTGGAGCTCGTTTGCAACCAGGTCGAGCGCTTCGTCCCACTCGACTTGGACGAACGGTTCCTTGCCGCGCGCCCGGGTTCGCTTTCCTTCGAGCCATCCCAGCCGAACAGCGGGACGCTTGACGCGTAAATCGCTGCGCGTAGCGTCGAGCATATGCAAACCGATCGGCGACGGATCGCGATCCTCGCGCCAAGGGCGCAGCGAGGGTCCAGTTTCGTGAACCTCGTATATGCCCCAATGCGATGCCGTGTACCGCGTCATCAAACCTTCGCGAGATAGTCCGAAACGTTGATCTTCTGCGGCAGGACGCTGCGTGCCGCGAGCCAGTCCGCCGCCTTCTGCAGCTCACCAACGAAGGCTTTATCGGCGACACCGTGCATGTTGAACTTGCGCTGCATGCTCGCAAGCGTGTTGCGAACCTCGTCGCTGTAGTGACCTTGTTGCTGCGCGATGGTCTCGGCTTCCTGCGAATTGTCCGATGCCCATTTTGCCTCCTGCTGATACGCCGCATTTACCGCTTTGACGATATCGGCGTTGTCTTCGGAGAACTTGCGCGTAGTCACGTACGAATTGAAATCGATCTGGAAATCAAGATCGCGCCCTTCTAAAAAGATGTTGTGGCCTTTGTAATTCGCACGCGCGATATCGACGCCAGGGCTCCACATCGACCATGCATCGATCTTGCCTTGCGAGAAGGCCGGCGCCGCATCCGGCGGATTCAGGTACACCATCTTCACGGCATCGCGTGGCACTTTGTGTTTTTCGAGCGCAGCAACAAGCAGGAACTCGCCGAGGCCCGACCGGTTAACTGCGACCGTCTTGCCAACCAGATCCTCGATCTTGTCGATGCCCGATCCATCCTTCGCGATGATCGCCGTGCTGCGCGGATCGACCACGCAAAATTGCGTGAACACGAGTGGCGAACCTGCGATCATGGCTGCGAGCGCAGGCGTCGTGCTGCCGCCGAAACTGAAGTCGGCGCTGCCGCCGGTGACAGCCGCAAGCGATGGCGCGTGGTTCGGAAACGGTCCGATCCATTGCACCTTGATATTGTCTTTCGCCAGTGACTTTTCAAATTCGCCACGGACCTTGGCGAGCATCGGCAAGCCGCCGAGCCCCCAGCCGAGGCGAACGGTATCAGTCTTGCGGCTGCCACACGCAGCAAGTCCTGTGGCTAACGCCGATGCAGCAACAGTGCTTTGAAGAAAACGGCGGCGAGACCACAGGGACGTGCTTGCGATTGACATGGCGTTTGGTTAAGAACAGGTGAGCGGGATCGCGCCCGTCGTTCAGACGGGTGCGCGGAAACATGAAAATTAGTTAGGTAATCTGATTAGTGCGCGGCGGTATCGGCGTCCACACCGAGTTGCGTGAGCAGCGTGTCGCGCAAAGCCGGCTTTGTCTGCTCCGTCACCTGATACTCAGCAGCGATCACGCCGTTGCGCATGATCAGCGCGCGGTCGGCGAGCGCAATGGCTTCATCCACGTCATGCGTCACGAGCAGTACGCCCGGTTGATGACGCTCGATCAGATGCTTCACCAGCCGCTGCATCTTGATTCGCGTGAGCGCGTCGAGCGCGGCAAAGGGTTCATCGAGCAATAACAACTGAGGTTCCTGCACGAGCGCACGCGCGAGCGCCACGCGCTGCGCCTGGCCGCCGGACAAATTGCGCGGCCAGTCTTCGAGACGTTCACCGAGACCCACTTCTTCCAGCGCCGCTTGCGCCGCCGCACGGCTTTGCGGACCGGGAGGAAGACCCAACGCAACGTTTTGCTCGAGCGTTTCCCACGGCAAAAGACGCGGCTCCTGGAACACGATGGCAGGCAGACGCGGTCCGTCGATAGAGCCGCCATCCATAGGATCGAGACCCGACAGCGCACGCAACAACGTGGTCTTGCCGCAGCCGCTTTCGCCGAGCAGCGCGACGAATTCGCCGCGTTCGATCCGCAGGTTCAGGCTGTCGATGACGACACGCTTGCCGTACACGCGCCGCAAGTTGCGAACGACAACAGCGGCGTCCGGTGACTTCGACAATGAATTCATGAGCGCGGCACCTTTGCGAAATTCACGTGCCATGACAACAAGCGGCGTTCGAGAAAGCGCGCAAGCGCATCGGCCAGAACACCGATCACGGCATAGATCACGATGGTCAACACGATCACGTCCGTGCGCAGGAATTCACGGGCGTCCATCGCAAGAAAGCCGATGCCCGTGCTCGTCGCTATCGTCTCGGCGACCACCAAAGCGAGCCATGCGGTCGCGAGCGCATAACGCACGCCTGCGAGCACGGAAGGCAATGCGCCCGGCAAGACGATGCGACGGATCAGCGTTCGATTTGACAGCCCGAGCACGCGGCCCAGTTCGATCAACTTGGGATCGACCTGACGAATGCCCAGCACCGTGTTGATATAGATGGGAAACATCACGCCCAGCGATACGAGGAAAATCTTGCCCGCTTCGCCCACGCCGAACCAGACGATCACAAGCGGCAACACCGCAAGAAACGGAATGGCGCGCAGCATCTGGACGTTCCGATCAAGAAACGCCTCAGCGACTTTTGAAAAGCCGACGGCCGTGCCCAGCGCGAAACCGATCGACCCGCCGATCACGAAACCTGTTGCGGCGCGCAACAGGCTGACGGCCATATCGCCGATAAGACGCCCTTCTTTCACCAGTTGGAACGCGGTAAGTGCAACCTTCGATGGCGCGGGCAAGACGTTTGGCGACAGAGCGCCGAGACGCGCGAACAATTCCCAGACGATCAGCAGCAAAAGCGGCATGCTCCATGAAACGTAGCGCAGCCACGGCGCCAAAGGGGCGGCATGGTTGCCTTTGCGCGCGGCCGCCGCGGGGGTGCCGGCATCGGCGGGCTGGAGAACGGATGACCCGCGGGCGAATACATCTGCCATCGGTGGGAGACTCCTTTTGTCCGGGTGATCGGCGAGCTTTTGCTAGCAGCAACAAGCTGCTATCTACACGATGTTAAACAAACGGGAAAATACTGGAACCACATAAAACTTCTATGCTTAGAAGGGGGAGGACGGTGGCGCGGGGGTTGGGGTTGATGCCGGGTTGCTGCTTTTGAGGCTTTCGCGCGTTTCGTCTTA
>NZ_JAAVUV010000018.1 GCF_018449635.1 Caballeronia sp. dw_276
CAAAAGTGGGGTTTTTGCGTTTACAGGCTCATGTATAAGTGAGAGACATCGAAATGTGGCATGCGCTGATGGCTTGACAAAGCGCTCAAGTTGCCTCATAATCGTCAGTTCTCTGCGGAGGGGTGCCCGAGTGGCTAAAGGGGGCAGACTGTAAATCTGTTGGCTTACGCCTACGTTGGTTCGAATCCAACCTCCTCCACCAGAACATGTAGCAAGCGTCGGGAATCGTTAGACCCAAGCGGGTGTAGCTCAATGGTAGAGCAGAAGCCTTCCAAGCTTATGACGAGGGTTCGATTCCCTTCACCCGCTCCAGCATCAAGGTCCGCCCATGTGGCTCAGTGGTAGAGCACTCCCTTGGTAAGGGAGAGGTCAGCAGTTCGATCCTGCTCATGGGCACCAGCAACATAGTCCACACTGTTTGCGCGCGGCGCAAGGTACGGAAAAATTCCTGTTAGGAGTCGAAAATGGCAAAAGGTAAATTCGAACGGACCAAGCCGCACGTCAACGTAGGCACGATTGGTCACGTCGACCACGGCAAGACCACGCTGACGGCAGCAATCGCGACGGTGTTGTCGAAGAAGTTCGGCGGCGAAGCGAAGGCGTATGACCAGATCGACGCGGCGCCGGAAGAAAAGGCACGTGGTATCACGATCAATACGGCCCACGTCGAGTACGAAACGCAAGCGCGTCACTACGCGCACGTTGACTGCCCGGGTCACGCCGACTATGTGAAGAACATGATTACGGGTGCAGCGCAGATGGACGGCGCAATCCTGGTGTGTTCGGCTGCAGACGGTCCGATGCCGCAAACGCGTGAGCACATCCTGTTGGCTCGCCAGGTTGGCGTGCCGTACATCATCGTGTTCTTGAACAAGTGCGACATGGTGGACGACGCCGAGTTGCTGGAACTTGTCGAAATGGAAGTGCGTGAGCTTCTGTCGAAGTACGATTTCCCGGGCGACGACACGCCGATCATCAAGGGTTCGGCCAAGCTGGCGCTGGAAGGCGATACGGGCGAGCTGGGCGAAGTAGCGATTCTGAACCTGGCCGATGCGCTGGACACGTACATCCCGACGCCGGAGCGCGCAGTGGACGGCACGTTCCTGATGCCGGTGGAAGACGTGTTCTCGATCTCGGGTCGCGGCACGGTGGTGACGGGTCGTATCGAGCGCGGTATCGTGAAGGTCGGCGAAGAAATCGAAATCATCGGTATCAAGCCGACGGTGAAGACGACGTGCACGGGCGTGGAAATGTTCCGCAAACTGCTGGACCAAGGTCAAGCGGGCGACAACGTGGGTATTCTGTTGCGCGGCACGAAGCGTGAAGACGTGGAGCGGGGTCAAGTGTTGGCCAAGCCGGGTTCGATCACGCCGCACACGCACTTCACGGCTGAAGTGTATGTGCTGAGCAAGGACGAAGGCGGTCGTCACACGCCGTTCTTCAACAACTATCGTCCGCAGTTCTACTTCCGTACCACGGACGTGACGGGTTCGATCGAGTTGCCGAAGGACAAGGAAATGGTCATGCCGGGCGACAACGTGTCGATCACGGTGAAGCTGATTGCACCGATCGCCATGGAAGAAGGTCTGCGCTTCGCTATCCGTGAAGGCGGTCGTACCGTCGGCGCCGGTGTCGTGGCCAAGGTTCTCGAGTAAGTCGAGCAACGCCAGAAATTGCTCGATAGTTTGTAGTTTTCGGGGTTAGCGAAATTGCTGACCCCAACTGGTTTAGGGGTATAGCTCAACTGGCAGAGCGTCGGTCTCCAAAACCGAAGGTTGGGGGTTCGATTCCCTCTGCCCCTGCCACAATCTTGCGTCTCCGGGCGCTGTTTAAGGTGTTATGGCGAATCCTTCCGTCGAAACTGTAAATACTTCCGGCGACAAGTTGATGTTGACCGCGGGCGTATTGTTGGTCTTGGCCGGGTTCGTAGGTTTCTTCTGGCTGAGTGGCCAGGAGTGGTACGTTCGCGGCGCCGCGCTGGCTGTCGGCTTGATCGCGGGTGTCGCGGTCGGTCTTCTCTCCGCACCGGGAAAAGGTTTTATCGCCTTTGCCAAAGATTCGTACAAAGAAGTCCGCAAAGTGGTGTGGCCGACGCGTAAGGAAGCCACGCAAACCACGCTGGTGGTCTTTGCATTTGTGCTTGTCATGGCAATCTTCTTATGGCTTAGCGATAAGTCGATCGAGTGGGTGATATTCTCGGTAATTCTGGGTTGGAGATGATATGAGCGAAGCACCGGCATCACCTAGCGGAAAACGTTGGTACGTCGTGCACGCCTACTCCGGCATGGAGAAGAGCGTGCAACGTGCGCTTCAGGAGCGCATCGACCGCGCCGGCATGCAGGATCAGTTTGGTCAAATTCTCGTCCCGACCGAAGAAGTCGTGGAAGTGAAGGGCGGTCACAAATCCGTAACTGAGCGTCGTTTCTTTCCGGGTTATGTACTCGTTGAGATGGAAATGACGGACGAGACGTGGCACTTGGTAAAGAACACGGCCAAGGTGACAGGTTTCGTTGGCGGGGCGCGCAATCGTCCGAGCCCAATCTCTCCGCGTGAAGTGGAAAAGATCATGTCGCAGATGCAGGAAGGCGTGGAGAAGCCGCGCCCGAAGACCCTGTTCGAAGTAGGCGAGATGGTGCGAGTCAAGGAAGGTCCGTTCACAGACTTCAACGGCAACGTCGAAGAAGTGAATTACGAAAAGTCACGGGTTCGCGTATCCGTAACGATTTTCGGACGTTCCACGCCCGTGGAGCTTGAATTCGGGCAAGTAGAGAAGGTTTAACGAGTATTCGTTGTTCGCCGCGCTCGAAGTGTGAACTTCGTAGCGCGGTTCGCGCTTACAGTCCGCGTATGACTGTTGAGGAGCGCCAGTAGCCATTTTGGCGAGCGCGCGTTATCACTCACCGAACGCTATCGCGTTCTGCAGAGGTTTTCAACATGGCAAAGAAAATCATCGGCTTTATCAAACTGCAGATTCCTGCAGGTAAAGCCAATCCGTCACCGCCGGTTGGTCCGGCACTGGGCCAGCGCGGCCTGAACATCATGGAGTTCTGCAAGGCGTTTAACGCGCAGACTCAAGCGATGGAGCCGGGTCTGCCCGTGCCGGTGGTTATTACGGCATTCGCGGACAAGAGCTTCACGTTCATCATGAAGACGCCGCCGGCTACCGTTCTGATCAAGAAGGCCGCGGCCATCCAGAAGGGTTCGCCGAAGCCTCACGTCGACAAGGTCGGCAATATCACGCGCGCACAAGCTGAAGAAATCGCGAAGACCAAGATGCCTGACCTTACGGCAGCAGATCTGGACGCAGCGGTTCGTACGATCGCGGGCAGCGCCCGTTCGATGGGCATCACCGTGGAGGGCGTGTAAATGGCTAAGCTTTCTAAGCGTCTTCAAACGCTCGCTACCAAGGTAGACCGCATGAAGCTGTATCCGATCGACGACGCTCTGTCGATCGTGAAGGAATGCGCAAGCGCTAAGTTCGATGAATCCATCGACGTGGCTGTGCAACTCGGCATTGACGCCAAGAAGTCGGACCAAGTGGTTCGTGGCTCGGTCGTGTTGCCTGCCGGTACCGGCAAGTCGGTTCGCGTTGCTGTGTTTGCGCAAGGCGAAAAGGCTGAACAAGCACGTGCAGCTGGTGCAGAAGTGGTCGGTATGGAAGACCTGGCTGAACAAGTCAAGGCTGGTAACTTAAACTTCGACGTCGTGATTGCCTCGCCGGACACGATGCGCGTTGTCGGTACGCTCGGTCAGATTCTTGGCCCGCGCGGCCTGATGCCGAACCCGAAGGTTGGTACCGTGACGGCCGACGTTGCTCAGGCAGTTCGCAACGCCAAGGCTGGTCAGGTCCAGTTCCGCGTTGACAAAGGCGGGATCATCCACGCAACCATCGGCCGTGCATCGTTCGAGCCGGCGTCGTTGCGTCAGAATTTGTCGGCACTGGTGGACGCCCTGCAAAAGGCTAAGCCGGCGACCAGCAAGGGCGTGTATCTGCGCAAGATCGCATTGTCGAGCACCATGGGTGTTGGTGTGCGCGTCGACCACGCAACGCTCTCGCAGTAAAGAATCATGCATTGGTTCACGTCGATTCGTGAACCGGTGTTAAGGGCTTTGGGCGGTTGCAAGCTGCAGTTTGGCGGGCAACCGGTTGTCAAAGACCGTTGGCGGGAGCGCAGCAGTCGGGCGTGACCTTAATGCAAGCCAACGCAGATGGCGAACCCGTAACAGTTTTGGTGTGGTTGAAGTCGGTTGTCGCGTGTCGTGAGGTGCGCACTAGCCGGTCGAAATACTCCTGACAGGTCGGACGCCGTTGTTGAACGCGATGCGCTAAGTTGGCGCATCGAATTTGGAGGTTTAACCGTGCCACTGAACAAAGAAGACAAGCAGGCAGTTGTCGCTGAAGTCGCCGCGCAAGTCGCGAAGGCTCAGACGATGGTGCTCGCTGAGTATCGTGGAATTGCGGTTGGCGATCTGACCAAGCTGCGCGCAAAGGCTCGCGAGCAACAAGTGTATCTCCGCGTGTTGAAAAACACGTTGGCGCGTCGCGCCGTGGAAGGTACGCCGTTCGCTCCGCTGGCCGAGCAGATGACTGGTCCTCTGATCTACGGCATCTCTGAAGATGCAATTGCTGCTGCCAAGGTTGTTAATGACTTCGGCAAAACCAATGACAAGTTGATCATCAAGGCTGGTTCCTACGAAGGCAACGTGATGGACAAGGCGGCTGTGCAAGCACTCGCCAACATCCCGAGCCGCGAAGAACTGCTCTCCAAGCTGTTGTACGTCATGCAAGCTCCCGTCTCTGGCTTCGCGCGCGCTTTGGCCGCGCTTGCCGAGAAGAAGGGTGGCGGCGCAGAAGCTCCGGCTGAAGCGCAACCGGAAGCTACTGCTTAACATACCGCGCTTGGTTGCCTGGTTAGGCTTACAAGATCGCTGGCTGTATCCGAATTCAATTTAGGAGTATCTCAAATGGCAATCGCAAAAGAAGACATCCTCGAAGCAGTAAGCTCGATGTCGGTTCTGGAATTGAACGAGCTGGTCAAGGCGTTCGAAGAAAAGTTTGGCGTGTCGGCTGCTGCCGTAGCTGTTGCTGGCCCCGCTGGTGCCGCTGCAGTTGCTGAAGAGCAAACCGAATTCACGGTGAACCTGGTTGAGGTGGGCGCGAACAAGGTTTCGGTCATTAAGGCTGTTCGTGAACTGACGGGTCTCGGCCTGAAGGAAGCGAAGGACCTGGTTGACGGCGCACCGAAGGCAGTTAAGGAATCGGTACCGAAGGCTGCTGCTGAAGAAGCCAAGAAGAAGCTGGAAGAAGCAGGCGCCAAGGCTGAAATCAAGTAAGTTTGGCTGCGCTTTGCTAAGGCTGGCGGTCTATGACCGCCGGCCTTTTTCCGCTTTGTGAGGACTATGTTTTGAGTCGTTGGTTTTGGCAACAATGACCACATAGAAGCCAAAGAAAAACATCGGTTGGGAAGTTTTGCCGATTCTTTTCTTTGTCTTCTGAAGCGACTGCAGAAGGCAAGTTTGGTCGGGTAGCGGGAAACATAGGCATCCGCTGCCGTCAGCCAGCGGTTGGTAGCGGCCAACCACCAAGCTTCTAGGCTCGTTCGTCCCTCCCCGGGCGTATGGCGAGTCTCAGTCGGTGAACACCGGGTCGTGTCATCGAGGTATCCCGCCTCGGCAACGCCCGCCGTGATTCGGAGATCGTATGCAATATTCCTTCACCGAGAAGAAGCGTATTCGCAAGAGTTTCGCGAAACGCCCCATCGTTCACCAGGTTCCCTTTCTGCTGGCTACCCAGCTTGAATCATTCAGCACCTTTCTGCAAGAGACCACCAGCGCAACACAGCGTAAAGCGGAAGGGTTGCAAGCAGCGTTTTCATCGGTGTTCCCAATCGTTTCGCACAACGGGTTTGCGCGTCTCGAATTCGTGAGCTACATGCTCTCGCCGCCGGCATTCAACATCAAGGAATGTCAGCAGCGTGGTTTGACGTACTGCTCCGCCTTGCGCGCCAAGGTGCGCCTGGTGCTGCTCGACAAGGAATCGCCGAGCAAGCCGGTCGTCAAGGAAGTGAAGGAGCAGGAAGTCTACATGGGCGAAATGCCGCTCATGACGCCGACCGGTTCGTTCGTCATCAACGGCACGGAACGCGTGATCGTGTCCCAGCTGCATCGTTCGCCTGGCGTGTTTTTCGAACACGACAAGGGCAAGACGCACAGCTCGGGCAAGCTGCTTTTCTCGGCTCGTATCATCCCTTACCGTGGTTCGTGGCTCGACTTCGAATTCGACCCGAAGGACGTGCTGTATTTCCGCGTCGACCGTCGCCGGAAAATGCCGGTGACGATCCTGCTGAAGGCCATTGGCCTGACGCCGGAACAGATCCTCGCTAACTTCTTCGTATTCGATAACTTCGGTCTAATGGCCGAAGGCGCGCAAATGGAATTCGTGCCGGAACGCCTGCGCGGTGAAGTCGCGCGTTTCGACATTCAGGATCGTGAAGGCAACGTCATTGTCCAGAAGGACAAGCGGATCAATGCAAAGCACATTCGCGACCTCGAAGCCGCGAAGACGAAGTTCATCTCGGTGCCGGAAGACTATTTGCTCGGCCGCGTGCTGGCAAAGAACGTCGTGGACGGCGAGACGGGCGAAGTGATCGCAAACGCGAATGACGAGATCACCGAAACCGTGCTCGATAAGCTGCGCGAGTCGAAGGTCAAGGACATCCAGACGCTCTACACGAACGATCTGGATCAAGGTCCGTACATCTCGTCGACGCTGCGCATTGACGAAACGGCCGACCGCATGGCTGCGCGTATTGCGATTTACCGCATGATGCGCCCGGGCGAGCCGCCGACTGAAGAAGCCGTCGAGGCGCTGTTCAACCGTCTGTTCTATAGCGAAGACGCGTACGACCTCTCGAAGGTGGGTCGTATGAAGTTCAACCGCCGTGTAGGCCGCGACGAAATCATCGGTCCGATGACGCTGCAGGACGAGGACATCCTTGCGACCATCAAGATCCTGGTCGAGCTGCGCAACGGAAAGGGCGAAGTCGATGACATCGATCACCTGGGCAATCGCCGTGTGCGTTGCGTCGGTGAATTGGCTGAGAACCAGTTCCGTGCGGGCCTCGTGCGCGTGGAACGGGCTGTGAAGGAACGTCTGGGTCAGGCTGAAAGTGAGAACCTGATGCCGCACGACCTGATCAACTCGAAGCCGATTTCGTCTGCCATTCGTGAGTTCTTCGGTTCGTCGCAGTTGTCGCAGTTTATGGACCAGACAAACCCGCTGTCGGAAATTACCCACAAGCGCCGTGTATCGGCTCTTGGACCGGGCGGTTTGACGCGTGAACGCGCTGGCTTCGAAGTCCGCGACGTGCACCCGACTCATTATGGTCGCGTATGCCCGATTGAAACGCCGGAAGGTCCGAACATCGGCCTGATCAACTCGCTCGCGCTGTACGCGCACTTGAACGAATACGGTTTCCTAGAGACGCCGTATCGGAAAGTGGTGGACGGCAAGGTGACCGATCAGATCGATTACCTGTCGGCGATTGAAGAAGGCCGTTACGTGATCGCTCAGGCGAATGCGTCGCTGGGCGAAGGCGGCACGCTGACCGACGAACTGGTTTCGTCGCGTGAAGCTGGCGAAACGCTGATGGTCACACCGGACCGCATCCAGTACATGGACGTGGCGCCGTCGCAGATCGTGTCCGTGGCTGCTTCGCTGATTCCGTTCCTTGAACACGATGACGCGAACCGCGCATTGATGGGCTCGAACATGCAGCGTCAGGCCGTGCCTTGCCTGCGTCCTGAAAAGGCCGTGGTCGGTACGGGCATTGAACGTACGGTGGCGGTCGACTCGGGTACGACGGTTCAGGCATTCCGCGGCGGTATCGTGGATTACGTCGATGCCGGCCGTATCGTGATTCGCGTGAACGACGACGAAGCTGTCGCCGGCGAAGTCGGTGTCGACATCTACAACCTGATCAAGTACACGCGTTCGAACCAGAACACGAACATCAACCAGCGCCCGATCGTGAAGGTCGGCGACAAGGTTGGCCGTGGCGACGTCGTGGCCGACGGTGCATCGACCGATCTGGGCGAGCTCGCGCTTGGCCAGAACATGCTCGTCGCGTTCATGCCGTGGAACGGCTACAACTTCGAAGATTCGATCCTGATCTCGGAGAAGGTCGTTGCTGAAGATCGCTACACGTCGATCCACATCGAAGAACTGAATGTGGTCGCGCGCGACACGAAGCTCGGGCCGGAAGAAATCACGCGCGACATCTCGAACCTGGCTGAAGTGCAACTCGGCCGTCTTGATGAGTCGGGCATTGTGTACATCGGCGCTGAAGTTGAAGCGGGCGACGTGCTGGTCGGCAAGGTCACGCCGAAGGGCGAAACCCAGCTGACGCCGGAAGAAAAGCTGCTGCGCGCGATCTTCGGTGAGAAAGCATCTGACGTGAAGGATACGTCGCTGCGCGTGCCGTCGGGCATGAGCGGAACGGTGATCGACGTGCAAGTGTTCACGCGCGAAGGCATTACGCGCGACAAGCGTGCACAGCAGATCATCGATGACGAACTGAAGCGTTATCGCCTGGACTTGAACGATCAGCTGCGCATTGTGGAAGGCGACGCGTTCTCGCGTCTCGCCCGTATGCTCAACGGCAAGATCGCAAACGGCGGTCCAAAGAAGCTGGCGAAGGGCACGGCGATCGATCTGCCGTACCTGGAAGATCTGGATCATTACCACTGGTTCGACATCCGTCTGGCCGATGAAGAAGCCGCTGCGCAACTGGAAGCCATCAAGGATTCCATCGAACAAAAGCGTCACCAGTTCGACCTGGCGTTCGAAGAAAAGCGCAAGAAGCTGACGCAAGGCGACGAACTGCCGCCGGGCGTGCTGAAGATGGTCAAGGTTTACCTGGCTGTGAAGCGTCGTCTGCAACCGGGCGACAAGATGGCCGGCCGTCACGGTAACAAGGGTGTTGTGTCGAAGATCGTGCCGATCGAAGACATGCCGTACATGGCCGACGGCCGTCCGGCCGACGTCGTGCTGAACCCGCTGGGCGTGCCTTCACGGATGAACGTGGGTCAGATTCTCGAAGTTCATCTGGGCTGGGCCGCGAAGGGCCTAGGCTGGCGTATCGGCGAGATGCTGCAGCATCAGGCGAAGGTTGAAGAGCTCCGTGCATTCCTGACGAAGATCTACAACGAGTCGGGCCGTCAGGAAGAGCTGGAAAACTTCACGGACGACGAAATCGTCGAACTGGCGAAGAACCTGCGCGAAGGCGTTCCTTTTGCAACGCCGGTGTTCGACGGCGCAACGGAAGGCGAAATGGAACGTGCGCTGGATCTGGCGTTCCCGGACGACATCGCGAAGCAGCTTGGCATGACGAAGTCGAAGAATCAGGTGCAGTTGAGCGACGGCCGCACGGGTGAACCGTTCGAACGGACGGTCACGGTGGGCTACATGCATTACCTGAAACTGCATCACTTGGTCGACGACAAGATGCACGCCCGTTCGACCGGACCGTACTCGCTCGTCACGCAGCAGCCGCTGGGTGGTAAGGCGCAGTTCGGTGGCCAGCGTTTCGGTGAGATGGAAGTGTGGGCGCTCGAAGCTTATGGCGCTTCGTACGTGCTGCAGGAAATGCTGACTGTTAAGTCGGATGACGTGGCGGGTCGTACCAAGGTGTATGAAAACCTGGTCAAGGGTGACCACGTGATCGACGCCGGCATGCCTGAGTCGTTCAATGTGTTGGTGAAGGAAATCCGGTCGCTCGGTATCGACATCGACCTGGACCGGAACTAATCGGACTACTGGAGAGACGCAATGAAAGCTCTGCTCGATCTATTCAAGCAAGTCCAACAACCTGAAGTTTTTGACGCGATCAAGATCGGTCTGGCGTCGCCAGACAAGATCCGTTCGTGGTCCTTCGGCGAAGTGAAGAAGCCTGAAACCATCAACTACCGGACGTTCAAGCCGGAACGCGATGGCCTGTTCTGCGCCAAGATTTTTGGCCCGATCAAGGACTACGAGTGCCTGTGCGGCAAGTACAAGCGCCTGAAGCACCGCGGCGTGATCTGCGAAAAGTGCGGCGTCGAAGTGACGCTTGCCAAGGTGCGTCGCGAACGGATGGGCCACATTGAACTGGCCTCGCCGGTTGCGCACATCTGGTTTTTGAAGTCGTTGCCGTCGCGTCTGGGCATGGTGCTCGACATGACGCTGCGCGATATCGAACGCGTGCTGTATTTCGAAGCATATGTGGTGATCGAACCGGGCATGACGCCGCTGAAAGCGCGGCAGATCATGACGGAAGAGGATTACTACAATAAGGTCGAGGAATACGGCGACGAATTCCGTGCCGAAATGGGCGCGGAAGGCGTGCGTGAACTGCTGCGCGCGATCAACATCGACGAACAGGTCGAGTTGCTGCGCACCGAACTCAAGAACACGGGTTCGGAAGCGAAGATCAAGAAGTACGCGAAGCGCCTGAAAGTGCTCGAGGCATTCCAGCGTTCGGGCATCAAGCCTGACTGGATGGTGCTGGAAGTGCTGCCGGTGCTGCCGCCGGAACTGCGTCCGCTCGTGCCGCTCGACGGCGGCCGTTTCGCGACGTCGGATTTGAACGACTTGTATCGTCGGGTGATCAACCGTAACAACCGGTTGAAGCGTCTGCTCGAACTGAAGGCGCCTGAAATCATTGTCCGCAACGAAAAGCGGATGCTGCAGGAAGCCGTCGATTCGCTGCTCGACAACGGTCGTCGCGGTAAGGCAATGACCGGCGCGAACAAGCGTCCGCTGAAGTCGCTCGCTGACATGATCAAGGGTAAGGGCGGTCGTTTCCGTCAGAACTTGCTCGGTAAGCGCGTTGACTATTCGGGCCGTTCGGTGATCGTGGTGGGCCCGACGCTCAAGCTGCATCAGTGCGGTCTGCCGAAGCTGATGGCGCTCGAACTGTTCAAGCCTTTCATCTTCAACAAGCTGGAAGTGATGGGCGTTGCTACGACCATCAAGGCCGCGAAGAAGGAAGTCGAGAACCAGACGGCCGTGGTGTGGGACATCTTGGAAGAGGTGATCCGCGAACATCCGGTCATGCTGAACCGCGCGCCTACGCTTCACCGACTTGGCATTCAGGCTTTCGAGCCGGTGCTGATCGAAGGTAAGGCTATCCAGCTGCATCCGCTCGTTTGCGCGGCGTTCAACGCCGACTTCGACGGTGACCAGATGGCTGTTCACGTGCCGCTGTCGCTCGAAGCGCAGATGGAAGCGCGCACGCTGATGCTGGCGTCGAACAACGTCTTGTTCCCGGCTAACGGCGATCCGTCGATCGTGCCGTCGCAGGATATCGTGCTGGGTCTTTACTACGCATCGCGTGAAGCGGTGAACGGCAAGGGCGAAGGCATGACGTTCACGGGCGTGTCGGAAGCGATTCGCGCGTACGAAAACAAGGAAGTCGAGCTGGCGTCGCGGGTGAATGTCCGGATTACGGAAAACATTCATAACCCGGATCAAAGCGAAGGCGCACCGAAGTTCGTGCCGAAGATCACGCTGTACGCAACCACCGTTGGCCGTTCGATTCTGTCGGAAATTCTCCCGCCAGGACTGCCGTTCTCGGTGCTGAACCGACCGCTTAAGAAGAAGGAAATTTCGCGCCTGATCAACACGGCATTCCGCAAGTGTGGTCTGCGCGAAACGGTGATCTTCGCCGACCAACTGATGCAGATGGGTTTCCGTCTGGCTACGCGCGCCGGTATTTCGATTTGCGTCGACGACATGCTTGTGCCGCCGCAAAAAGAACAGATCGTCGGCGACGCTGCGAAGAAGGTGAAGGAATACGACCGTCAGTACATGTCGGGTCTCGTCACTTCGCAAGAGCGCTACAACAACGTGGTCGACATCTGGTCGGCAACGTCGGAAGCGGTCGGCAAGGCGATGATGGAGCAGTTGGCTACGGAACCCGTGGTCGACCGCGACGGCAATCAGACGAAGCAGGAATCGTTCAACTCGATCTACATGATGGCCGACTCGGGCGCACGTGGATCGGCAGTTCAGATTCGTCAGCTGGCCGGTATGCGTGGCCTGATGGCGAAGCCGGACGGCTCGATCATCGAGACGCCTATCACGGCGAACTTCCGTGAAGGCCTGAACGTGTTGCAGTACTTCATCTCGACGCACGGTGCACGTAAAGGTCTGGCCGATACGGCGTTGAAGACGGCGAACTCGGGTTACCTGACGCGTCGTCTCGTTGACGTGACGCAGGATCTGGTCGTGGTCGAAGACGATTGCGGCACGACGAACGGCGTTGCCATGAAGGCGCTGGTTGAAGGTGGTGAAGTCGTCGAAGCCTTGCGTGACCGGATTTTGGGTCGCGTGGCGGTGGCTGACGTCGTCAACCCCGAAACGCAGGAAACGCTGTTTGAATCGGGTTCGCTGCTCGACGAAGATGCGGTCGACGAAATCGAACGCCTGGGTATCGACGAAGTGCGCGTGCGCACGCCGTTGACCTGCGAAACGCGTTACGGCCTGTGCGCTTCGTGCTATGGCCGCGACCTGGGTCGTGGTTCGCGCGTGAACGTCGGCGAAGCGGTTGGTGTGATCGCGGCTCAGTCGATTGGTGAGCCGGGTACGCAGCTGACCATGCGTACGTTCCACATCGGTGGTGCGGCGTCGCGTGCGGCGATCGCTTCGTCGGTGGAAGCGAAGTCGAACGGTACGGTGCGTTTCACGGCGACCATGCGTTACGTCACGAATGCGAAGGGCGAGCAGATCGTCATCTCGCGTTCGGGCGAGGCGATCATTGCCGACGACCTCGGTCGTGAACGTGAACGTCACAAAATCCCGTACGGCGCAACGTTGCTGCAACTCGACGGTGTCCAGATCAAGGCTGGTGCGCAACTGGCTCAATGGGATCCGTTGACCCGTCCGATCATCACCGAGTGGGGCGGTACGGTGAAGTTCGAAAACGTCGAAGAAGGCGTGACGGTGGCGAAGCAGATCGACGACGTGACGGGGCTTTCAACGCTCGTCGTGATCGACGTGAAGCGTCGTGGTTCGCAGGCGTCGAAGAGCGTTCGTCCGCAGGTGAAGCTGCTCGATGCACAAGGCGAAGAAGTCAAGATCCCGAACACCGAGCATTCGGTGCAGATCGGCTTCCAGGTTGGCGCACTGATCACCGTGAAGGATGGTCAGCAAGTGCAGGTTGGTGAAGTGCTGGCACGTATCCCGGTTGAAGCGCAGAAGACGCGTGACATTACCGGTGGTCTGCCGCGCGTGGCCGAGCTGTTCGAAGCGCGCTCGCCGAAGGACGCCGGCATCTTGGCGGAAGTCACGGGTACGACGTCGTTCGGTAAGGACACGAAGGGCAAGCAGCGTCTGGTTATTACCGACGTGGAAGGGGAACAGCATGAGTTCCTGATCACGAAGGAAAAGCAGGTGCTGGTGCACGATGGTCAGGTCGTCAACAAGGGCGAAATGATCGTTGACGGCCCGGCTGATCCGCACGACATCTTGCGTTTGCAGGGTATCGAGGCGCTGGCGCGTTACATCGTGGACGAAGTGCAGGACGTGTATCGTCTGCAGGGCGTGAAGATCAACGACAAGCACATCGAAGTGATCGTGCGTCAGATGTTGCGTCGCGTGCAGATCTCCGATAACGGCGATACGCGTTTCATCATGGGCGAACAGGTTGAGCGTTCGGACATGCTGGACGAAAACGACCGGATGGCCGCGGAAGGCAAGATCCCCGCGACTTACGAGAACGTGCTGCTGGGTATTACGAAGGCATCGCTCTCGACCGATTCGTTTATTTCGGCTGCATCGTTCCAGGAAACGACGCGCGTGCTGACCGAAGCCGCAATCATGGGCAAGCGCGACGATTTGCGCGGTCTGAAGGAAAACGTGATCGTCGGCCGCCTGATTCCGGCCGGTACGGGTCTCGCGTTCCACAAGGCACGCAAGAGCCGCGAGTTGTCGGATCGTCAACGTTTCGACCAGATTGCAGCGGAAGAATCGTTCGAGTTCGGTACGCCCGAAGCCGCACCTGTCGCACCCGCAGAACAGCAACATCCGGCGGAGTAAGTCCTTTGGTTCGGGCCTCCTTACGGGTCCGAGCTTGATTGACTGATTCGCTAGCATCAGAAGCCGCCCGGGTCATACCGGGCGGTTTTTTTTTGCTCTATCGATTGGCTAACGTCGAGCCGATGCCCGTTTAAGCATGCTTGACGTTGGTAAAATCGAAGTACTCACGCTTCCGACGCACTCCGTCTTCTCAATGTCCCGTTCGCTCGAAATTCTCAAGGAAGTATTTGGCTATCCCGCGTTCCGGGGGCAGCAGGGCGATATCGTCGAACATGTAGCCGCCGGCGGCGATTCGCTCGTGCTTATGCCAACGGGCGGCGGCAAGTCGTTGTGTTATCAGATTCCTGCTTTGTTAAGACGCGAGGCGGGGTTCGGCGCGGGAATTGTCGTGTCGCCGCTGATTGCGTTGATGCAGGATCAGGTCGCAGCGCTTAGCGAAGTCGGCGTGCGCGCCGCTTGCCTCAATTCCACGCTGACCGGTGCCGAAGCCGCGGCGACCGAGCGTGCATTGCGCAACGGCGAGATCGATCTGTTGTACGTCGCGCCTGAGCGCTTGATGACGCCGCGCTTTCTCGAGTTGATCGAGAGCGTGCGCATTGGTTTGTTTGCTATCGACGAAGCGCATTGCGTATCGCAATGGGGGCATGATTTCAGGCCGGAATATATCCAGTTGTCGGTGCTGCATGAGCGGTTTCCGTCGGTGCCGCGGATCGCACTAACGGCCACCGCCGACGCCATTACACGCGATGAAATCGTGCATCGCCTCGCTCTGGACGACGCACAGATTTTCGTTTCGAGCTTCGACCGGCCGAACATTCGATACCGGATCGTGGAGAAGGACAACGCGCGCGCGCAGCTGCTCGATTTCATCCGTGCCGAGCACACGAATACCGATAAAACCACCGACGCCGGCGTGATCTATTGCCTCTCCCGGCGCAAGGTGGAAGAAACGGCGGATTGGCTGAAAAGCCAGGGCGTGCGCGCGTTGCCTTATCACGCGGGCATGGAGTATGAGACGCGCCAACGACATCAGGAAATGTTCAAGCGCGAAGAGGGCATCGTGATGTGCGCGACGATTGCTTTCGGCATGGGTATCGACAAGCCGGATGTGCGCTTCGTCGCGCATCTTGATTTACCAAAGAGCGTTGAAGGCTATTACCAGGAAACCGGCCGCGCGGGCCGCGACGGCATGCCGGCGAACGCGTGGATGGCTTACGGCCTTGGCGACGTAGTCCAGCAGCGCAAGATGATCGACGAATCCGACGCCGACGATACCCACAAACGTGTCCAGGGCGGCAAGCTCGACGCGCTGCTTGGACTGTGTGAAGCGGCGTCATGCCGGCGCGTGCGCTTGCTCGGCTACTTCGGCGAAGCCAGCCAGCCGTGCGGCAATTGCGACACGTGCCTCGAGCCGCCTGAATCGTGGGATGCAACGCGCGAGGCGCAGATGGCGCTGTCCTGTGTATATCGCGCGTACAAGGCCAGTGGTTTCCACTTTGGCGCAGGGCATTTGATCGATATCCTGCGCGGCAGCCGCTCTGAGAAATTGCTCCAGCGTGGTCACGAAAAACTTTCCACATTCGGACTTGGTGCCGCGTTGTCCGAGCAGGAATGGCGCGCTGTGTTTCGCCAACTGGTCGCGTTCGGTTACCTTGCTGTCGACCACGACGGATTCGGCGCGCTGGTTCTCACCGAGGCAAGCAAGGCCGTGCTCAAGGGCGAGCAGAACGTGACGCTGCGCAAATATGTAAAACCGACGCGGACTCGCCAGTCCTCCAGCCGGACAGGTGAACGCGCCGATCCGACCGCAGGCATGTCGCCCCGGGTCAAAGCCCGCTGGGAGCGGTTGCGCACGTGGCGCGCAAGCATGGCGAAAAGCGACGGCGTGCCGGCCTACGTCATTTTCCACGATGCGACGCTGGCGGAAATCGCGCGCAACGAACCGGATTCCATCGAAGATTTGCGGCACATCCCGGGAATTGGTGCGCGCAAACTGGACCGTTTCGGCGACGAATTGCTGGAAGTCGTCGGCGCCGACTAGCTTTCGCCGCGCCGGCCGTTCCGGTCTACACCCAAGCTATTGACCGCATTGGGAATTTCGGATTATGATGCTAGGTTCTCGTTCTTGGATCTGCTTACAGGGTCCCCTCGGGGTTCTCCTCGCACGCATGAACACGGCGGGAAAGTTCGATGCGCAGGCCGTTTTGCTTTGCCCGAAACGGAAGCGTCGATTTTGATCAATTTAGGAATAGACAATGCCAACCATCAATCAATTGGTTCGCAAAGGCCGCGCTTCCGAAACAGTGAAGAGCAAGTCGCCGGCTTTGCAGGACTGCCCGCAGCGTCGCGGCGTGTGCACTCGCGTGTACACGACGACGCCGAAGAAGCCGAACTCGGCACTTCGTAAAGTTGCAAAAGTTCGTCTGACGAACGGTTTCGAAGTTATTTCGTACATCGGTGGTGAAGGCCACAACCTGCAGGAACACTCGGTTGTGCTGATTCGCGGCGGTCGTGTGAAAGACTTGCCAGGTGTGCGCTACCACATGGTTCGAGGCTCGCTGGATACCCAGGGCGTCAAGGATCGTAAGCAAGCTCGCTCGAAGTACGGTGCGAAGCGCGCCAAGGCCGGCAAGTAAGTTTTCGCTGGTTGAGTTGTACAGGTTGCCCGTAACAGGGCGTTCAAGCGGTGGTGCCGGAAATGCCGGTGCTGTCGAGTAAGTGGTCACCCGGCCAAGCTGGTTAGTCGATAGATAGATCGGGTTAGTTGGTGACCGTGGAGCTGAAATCGCTCCAACTGAAAAATCAAAGGAAGAATCATGCCGCGTCGTCGCGAAGTCCCCAAACGGGACATTTTGCCGGATCCGAAATTCGGCAACGTAGATGTAGCCAAGTTCATGAACGTGATCATGCTGTCGGGCAAGAAGTCGGTTGCCGAGCGTATCGTTTATGGTGCTTTTGAACAGATCCAGACCAAGGGTGGCAAGGACCCGCTGGAAGTGTTCACGGGTGCGCTCAACAACGTGAAGCCGGTTGTGGAAGTGAAGAGCCGCCGCGTTGGTGGTGCGAACTATCAAGTTCCAGTGGAAGTGCGTCCGTCGCGTCGTATGGCATTGGCGATGCGTTGGTTGCGCGAAGCTGCGAAAAAGCGCAGCGAGAAGTCGATGGCTCTGCGTCTCGCAGGTGAGCTTTCGGAAGCCGCGGAAGGCCGTGGCGGCGCGATGAAGAAGCGCGACGAAGTTCACCGGATGGCAGAAGCCAACAAGGCGTTCTCGCACTTCCGCTTCTAAGGCTGAATTTAGGCCTCCCGACCTGGGACGAACGGAAAACCTCCGGGCGGGTGCGCTTACAAAGCGCCTCGCCCGTTTGTGTTAGGGCGTGACTGGCATGTGCTGGTTGCGTCGACCCAATTAAGGATTCAAAGTGGCTCGCAAGACACCTATCGAGCGCTACCGCAATATCGGTATTAGCGCTCACATCGATGCCGGCAAGACGACGACGACCGAACGCATTCTGTTTTACACAGGCGTGAATCACAAGATCGGTGAAGTTCACGACGGCGCAGCAACGATGGACTGGATGGAGCAGGAGCAGGAGCGCGGCATCACCATTACGTCGGCAGCAACGACGGCCTTCTGGAAAGGCATGGCTGGCGACCGCCCCGAGCACCGCATCAACATCATCGACACCCCGGGACACGTCGACTTCACTATTGAAGTTGAACGTTCCATGCGCGTGCTCGACGGTGCGTGCATGGTCTACTGCGCTGTGGGCGGTGTTCAGCCCCAGTCGGAAACCGTATGGCGCCAGGCCAACAAGTACAAGGTTCCCCGTCTCGCGTTCATCAATAAGATGGACCGTACCGGCGCGAACTTCTTCAAGGTCTACGACCAGCTCAAGCTGCGTTTGAAGGCAAACCCGGTTCCGGTCGTCGTGCCTATCGGCGCGGAAGACACGTTCACGGGCGTTGTCGACCTGATCAAGATGAAGGCGATCATTTGGGATGAAGCGTCCCAAGGCACCAAGTTCGCGTACGAAGAAATCCCGGCAGCGCTCAAGGATACGTGCGACGAATGGCGTGAAAAGATGGTTGAAGCTGCGGCTGAGTCCAACGAAGAAATGATGAACAAGTACCTCGAAACGGGCGAATTGTCCGAAGAGGAAATCGTGAAGGGTCTTCGCGACCGCACGATCGCTTGCGAAATCCAGCCCATGTTGTGCGGCACCGCGTTCAAGAACAAGGGCGTGCAACGTATGCTGGACGCTGTGCTCGACTTCCTGCCGTCGCCAATCGACATTCCGCCGGTTTTGGGCGAGCTTGAAGATGGCGAGCGTGCTGAACGTCGCGCTGCTGACGACGAAAAGTTCTCCGCACTCGCGTTCAAGATCATGACCGACCCGTTCGTCGGCCAGTTGATCTTCTTCCGCGTGTATTCGGGCACGACCAAGTCGGGCGACACGCTGCTGAACGCGACCAAAGACAAGAAGGAACGTCTCGGCCGTATTCTGTTGATGCACGCGAACCAGCGCGAAGAAATCAAGGAAGTGCATGCAGGCGACATCGCTGCTGCAGTTGGCTTGAAAGACGCGACCACTGGCGATACGCTCTGCGATCCGGCGCATCCGATCGTTCTCGAGCGCATGATTTTCCCGGAGCCGGTGATTTCGCAGGCTGTGGAACCGAAGACCAAGCCTGACCAGGAAAAGATGGGCCTCGCGCTCAACCGCCTGGCTCAGGAAGATCCGTCGTTCCGCGTTCAAACCGACGAAGAGTCGGGGCAGACCATCATTTCGGGTATGGGCGAGCTGCACCTGGAAATTCTGGTTGACCGCATGCGTCGCGAATTCGGCGTTGAAGCAACTGTCGGCAAGCCGCAGGTTGCGTATCGCGAAACGATCCGCGGCAAGGCGGAAGACGTTGACGGCAAGTTCGTCAAGCAGTCGGGCGGTCGCGGTCAGTATGGCCACGCTGTCATTACGCTTGAGCCGAACGAGCAAGGTAAGGGCTACGAGTTCCTGGACGAGATCAAGGGCGGCGTGATTCCGCGCGAGTACATCCCGGCTGTGGACAAGGGTATCCAGGAAACGCTGAAGGCAGGCGTGCTGGCTGGCTTCCCGGTGGTCGACGTGAAGGTGCACCTGACCTTCGGTTCGTACCACGACGTCGACTCGAACGAAAATGCGTTCCGCATGGCAGGTTCGATGGCGTTCAAGGAAGCAATGCGCCGTGCAAACCCGGTTATTCTCGAGCCGATGATGGCCGTGGAAGTCGAAACGCCGGAAGACTACATGGGCAACGTGATGGGCGACCTGTCGAGCCGTCGCGGTATTGTCCAGGGTATGGAAGACATGATCGGCGGCGGCAAGATCGTGCGCGCTGAAGTCCCGCTGTCGGAAATGTTCGGCTACTCGACGTCGCTGCGTTCGGCGACGCAAGGTCGCGCTACGTACACGATGGAATTCAAGCATTATTCGGAAGCGCCGCGTAACGTGTCTGAAGCGATCATCAACGCGAAATCCAAGTAATTCGGCAGGCCAAAAGTCTTTAACCGATTAACAAATTTGAAAGAAGGTAATCATGGCAAAAGGTAAATTCGAACGGACCAAGCCGCACGTCAACGTAGGCACGATTGGTCACGTCGACCACGGCAAGACCACGCTGACGGCAGCAATCGCAACGGTGTTGTCGAAGAAGTTCGGCGGCGAAGCGAAGGCATATGACCAGATCGACGCGGCGCCGGAAGAAAAGGCACGTGGTATCACGATCAATACGGCCCACGTCGAGTACGAAACGCAAGCGCGTCACTACGCGCACGTTGACTGCCCGGGTCACGCCGACTATGTGAAGAACATGATTACGGGTGCAGCGCAGATGGACGGCGCAATCCTGGTGTGTTCGGCTGCAGACGGTCCGATGCCGCAAACGCGTGAGCACATCCTGTTGGCTCGCCAGGTTGGCGTGCCGTACATCATCGTGTTCTTGAACAAGTGCGACATGGTGGACGACGCCGAGTTGCTGGAACTTGTCGAAATGGAAGTGCGTGAGCTTCTGTCGAAGTACGATTTCCCGGGCGACGACACGCCGATCATCAAGGGTTCGGCCAAGCTGGCGCTGGAAGGCGATACGGGCGAGCTGGGCGAAGTAGCGATTCTGAACCTGGCCGATGCGCTGGACACGTACATCCCGACGCCGGAGCGCGCAGTGGACGGCACGTTCCTGATGCCGGTGGAAGACGTGTTCTCGATCTCGGGTCGCGGCACGGTGGTGACGGGTCGTATCGAGCGCGGTATCGTGAAGGTCGGCGAAGAAATCGAAATCATCGGTATCAAGCCGACGGTGAAGACGACGTGCACGGGCGTGGAAATGTTCCGCAAACTGCTGGACCAAGGTCAAGCGGGCGACAACGTGGGTATTCTGTTGCGCGGCACGAAGCGTGAAGACGTGGAGCGGGGTCAAGTGTTGGCCAAGCCGGGTTCGATCACGCCGCACACGCACTTCACGGCTGAAGTGTATGTGCTGAGCAAGGACGAAGGCGGTCGTCACACGCCGTTCTTCAACAACTATCGTCCGCAGTTCTACTTCCGTACCACGGACGTGACGGGTTCGATCGAGTTGCCGAAGGACAAGGAAATGGTCATGCCGGGCGACAACGTGTCGATCACGGTGAAGCTGATTGCACCGATCGCCATGGAAGAAGGTCTGCGCTTCGCTATCCGTGAAGGCGGTCGTACCGTCGGCGCCGGTGTCGTGGCCAAGGTTCTCGAGTAAAATCCTAAGCTTGCTCTAAAAAGCTGTAGTTTTTAGTCGTGCCCGGAGCCGGGCGCACGTGCCTTACGCGTGCTCGGCTCCTTGCTCTTTTACCAAATCGACGGTGCAACACCGTCTCGCTCTTTTCAAGGAATTGTCATGGCAAACCAGAAAATCCGCATTCGCCTGAAGGCTTTCGACTATCGTCTGATCGATCAATCGGCAGCAGAAATCGTCGATACGGCCAAGCGGACTGGCGCAATCGTACGTGGTCCGGTGCCGTTGCCGACCCGTATCCAACGTTTTGACATTTTGCGTTCGCCGCACGTCAACAAGGCGTCGCGCGATCAGCTTGAAATCCGTACGCACCAGCGCTTGATGGACATCGTCGACCCGACGGACAAGACCGTTGATGCGTTGATGAAGCTCGACCTGCCGGCTGGCGTCGACGTCGAAATCAAGTTGCAGTGAGTTTCACCGCGCCGCTCTCGCGAGGAGCAGCGCTAAGTCTTTGATTGCTTGCGGAAAACGAAAAGCCTTGTTATACTCCAAGGCTTTTCGCGCATTTGCGCAAAAAAGTCGGTGTGATTCTTAGGAATTGACCGGCATTTTGTAAATCAGCCCCGACCAATCGCAGTTGGGAATGGAGAAAACGATGAGCCTTGGACTCGTAGGTCGCAAGGTTGGCATGACCCGTATCTTTACGCCTGAAGGGGATTCGATTCCCGTCACCGTACTGGACGTGTCGGACAACCGAGTGACGCAGATCAAGTCTGTAGAAACGGATGGTTACATCGCCGTTCAAGTAGCATTCGGTACTCGCCGCGCATCGCGCGTGACGAAGCCGCTGGCAGGTCACCTTGCCAAAGCCGGCGTTCAAGCTGGTGAAGTTCTCAAAGAATTCCAAATCGATTCCACGAAGGCTGCCGAGTTGTCGAACGGTACCGTGATCGGTACGGACATCTTCGAAGTGGGCCAGAAGGTCGACGTGCAAGGCGTGTCGATCGGTAAGGGCTACGCCGGTACCATCAAGCGTCACAACTTCGCTTCCGGCCGTGCATCGCACGGTAACTCGCGTTCGCACAACGTTCCGGGTTCGATCGGTATGGCGCAGGATCCGGGTCGTGTTTTCCCGGGTAAGCGCATGACGGGTCACATGGGCGACGAAACGGTTACGGTGCAAAACCTCGTGATCGCTCGTATCGACACTGACCGTCATCTGTTGCTGGTCCGTGGCGCTGTTCCTGGCGCTAAGGGCGGCAAGGTCTTCGTGACGCCGGCTGTCAAGGCACGCGCTGTGAAAGGAGCGAAATAATGGAACTTAAGCTCCTGAGCGCCAATGGTCAGGAAGGCACGGGTGTGAACGCATCGGACGTCGTGTTCGGTCGCGATTACAACGAAGCGCTGATCCATCAGGTCGTCACGGCCTATCAAGCCAACGCACGTAGCGGTAACCGCGCGCAGAAGGATCGTGAGCAAGTCAAGCACACGACCAAGAAGCCGTGGCGCCAAAAGGGTACGGGCCGCGCTCGTGCCGGTATGTCGTCGAGCCCGTTGTGGCGCGGCGGTGGCCGTATCTTCCCGAATTCGCCGGAAGAAAACTTTTCGCACAAGGTCAACAAGAAGATGCATCGCGCAGGCCTCTGCTCGATCTTCTCGCAGCTGGCCCGTGAAGGCCGTATCTCGGTAGTTGACGAGCTCACGCTCGAAGCGCCGAAGACCAAGCTGCTGGCCGAAAAATTCAAGGCAATGGGTCTGGAATCGGTCCTGGTCATCACTGACACGGTCGACGAAAACCTGTACCTCGCGTCGCGCAATCTGGCCCACGTGGCCGTTGTCGAGCCGCGTTACGCCGACCCGCTCTCGTTGATCTACTTCAAGAAGATCCTGATTACGAAGGCTGCGGTCGCCCAGATCGAGGAGTTGCTGTCATGAGCGAGATTCGCAAGAACGATCATCGTTTGATGCAGGTCCTGCTCGCGCCGGTGATCTCCGAAAAGGCGACGCTGGTGGCCGACAAGAACGAGCAAGTTGTGTTCGAAGTCGCGCCCGATGCCACGAAGCAGGAAGTGAAGGCTGCTGTCGAGCTGCTGTTCAAGGTAGAAGTCAATTCCGTCAACGTGCTGGTCACGAAGGGTAAAGCCAAGCGCTTTGGCCGCTTCATGGGCAAGCGCAAGGACGTGAAGAAGGCGTATGTCTGCCTGAAGCCCGGCCAGGAAATCAACTTTGAAGCGGAGGCCAAGTAATCATGGCAATCGTAAAAGTTAAGCCGACTTCGCCGGGTCGCCGCGCGATGGTCAAGGTGGTCAACAAGGATCTGTACAAGGGCAAGCCGCATGCAGCGCTGCTCGACTCACAGTCCGTGACCGCCGGCCGGAACAACTCCGGTCGCATCACGACGCGTCACAAGGGTGGCGGTCACAAGCAACACTACCGTATGGTCGATTTCCGTCGCAACAAGGACGGAATTCCGGCAAAGATCGAGCGTCTTGAGTACGATCCGAACCGTAGCGCGAACATCGCGCTGGTTCTGTACGCAGACGGCGAGCGCAAGTACATCATCGCTCCGAAGGGTGCGACGGTGGGTCAGTCGTTGATGTCTGGTTCGGAAGCGCCGATCCGCTCGGGTAACACCCTGCCGATCCGCAACATTCCGGTCGGTACGACGATTCACTGCATCGAGATGTTGCCGGGCAAGGGTGCGCAAATCGCACGTTCGGCTGGCACTTCGGCAATGCTGCTGGCTCGTGAAGGCACGTACGCTCAGGTTCGCCTGCGTTCGGGTGAAATTCGCCGTGTGCACATCGAGTGCCGCGCGACGATTGGTGAAGTTGGCAACGAAGAGCATAGCCTCCGTCAAATCGGTAAGGCTGGCGCAAACCGCTGGCGCGGTATCCGCCCGACGGTGCGTGGCGTTGCAATGAACCCGGTTGATCACCCGCACGGTGGTGGTGAAGGTAAGACGGCAGCAGGTCGCGATCCGGTCAGCCCGTGGGGAACCCCGGCCAAGGGCTATCGCACCCGCAGCAATAAGCGCACGACGACGATGATCGTTCAGCGCCGTCACAAGCGCTAAGGAGTAAGCAATGGCACGTTCTGTTAAAAAAGGTCCGTTCTGCGACGCTCATTTGCTGAAGAAGGTTGAGGCTGCCGCAGCTGCGCGTGACAAGAAACCAATCAAGACCTGGTCGCGTCGTTCGACGATCCTCCCGGACTTCATTGGTCTGACGATCGCCGTGCATAACGGCCGTCAACACGTCCCGGTTTATGTTTCGGAAAACATGGTCGGCCACAAACTTGGCGAGTTCGCATTGACCCGTACGTTCAAGGGTCATGCAGCCGACAAGAAGGCCAAGAAATAAGGGGCTATCAAGATGGAAGTAAAAGCTATTCATCGCGGTGCCCGCATCTCGGCGCAGAAAACGCGCCTTGTGGCTGACCAGATCCGTGGTTTGCCGGTCGACAAGGCGCTGAACGTTCTGACGTTCTCGCCGAAGAAGGCGGCGGGTATTGTCAAGAAGGTCGTGTTGTCTGCGATCGCGAATGCGGAACACAACGAAGGCGCCGATATCGACGAGCTCAAAGTAACGAGCATCATGGTCGACAAGGCCGCTTCCCTGAAGCGTTTTACCGCGCGCGCCAAAGGCCGCGGTAACCGTATCGAGAAGCAATCCTGTCACATCACTGTGACGGTCGGGAATTAAGGAGCCATACGATGGGACAAAAAATTCATCCGACAGGCTTCCGTCTGGCTGTCAGCCGAAATTGGGCGTCGCGTTGGTACGCGAACAACACCAATTTCGCGTCGATGCTGCAGGAAGACATCGGTGTTCGTGAGTACCTGAAGAAGAAGCTGAAGAACGCTTCGGTTGGTCGGGTGGTCATCGAGCGTCCGGCGAAGAACGCACGTATCACGATTTACAGCTCGCGTCCGGGCGTTGTGATCGGCAAGAAGGGTGAGGATATCGAACTGTTGAAGTCGGAACTGCAACGCCGCATGGGCGTTCCGGTCCACGTCAACATCGAAGAAATCCGCAAGCCGGAAACCGATGCACAGTTGATCGCTGATTCGATCACGCAACAACTCGAGCGCCGGATCATGTTCCGCCGCGCGATGAAGCGTGCGATGCAAAACGCCATGCGTCTGGGTGCTCAAGGCATCAAGATCATGAGCGCGGGCCGTCTCAACGGTATCGAAATCGCTCGTACGGAGTGGTATCGCGAAGGTCGCGTTCCGCTTCACACGCTGCGTGCCGATATTGACTACGCAACCTCGGAAGCGAAGACGACCTACGGCATCATCGGCGTCAAGGTGTGGGTCTACAAGGGCGACACGCTGGGCCGCAACGATGCACCGGTGGTCGAAGAAGTAGCCGAAGACAAGCGTCCGCGCCGCAACGCACGTCCGGGTGGTGATCGCCGTCCGCGTCGTGACGGTGAAGGTGGTGGCCCGGCAAACGCAGGTGCGCGCCGTGGCGCTCCGCGTCGTGCTGGCGGTGCCGGCGGCGACGGGAAGACTGGAGAATAACGATGCTGCAACCGAAACGCAGAAAGTATCGCAAAGAGCAGAAGGGTCGTAACACCGGCAAGGCGACGCGCGGCAACGCAGTGTCGTTCGGTGAATATGGTCTGAAGGCTATCGGTCGCGGCCGTTTGACCGCGCGCCAAATCGAAGCGGCGCGTCGTGCAATGACGCGTCACATTAAACGTGGCGGCCGTATCTGGATCCGCATTTTCCCGGACAAGCCGATCTCGCAAAAGCCGGCTGAAGTACGGATGGGTAACGGTAAAGGTAACCCTGAGTACTACGTCGCAGAGATTCAACCGGGCAAGATGTTGTATGAAATGGACGGTGTTACTGAAGAGTTGGCACGTGAAGCGTTCCGTCTGGCTGCAGCAAAGCTGCCGCTGAAGACGTACTTCGTTTCACGCCAGCTCGGCGCCTAAGGAGCAATGATGAAGGCTTCCGAACTTCACCAGAAAGACCAGGCCGCTCTCAATCAAGAGCTGACGGACCTGCTGAAGGCGCAATTCGGCCTGCGCATGCAACTCGCGACCCAGCAATTGACCAACAACAGTCAATTGAAGAAGGTTCGTCGCGATATCGCTCGTGTGCGGACCGTCCTGACTGAGAAGGCGAACCAGAAATGAACGATAGCGTAAAAACCTCGCTCAAGCGGACGCTGGTCGGCAAGGTCGTCAGCAACAAGATGGAAAAGACGGTCACCGTGCTGGTCGAGCATCGCGTAAAGCACCCGATCTACGGCAAGTACGTCGTACGTTCGAAGAAGTATCACGCTCACGACGACGCGAATACGTATAACGAAGGCGATCTCGTCGAGATCCAGGAAACCCGTCCGATTTCGAAGACGAAAGCCTGGGTTGTGTCGAAATTGCTGGAAGCAGCGCGCGTCATCTAAGCGGTAAAAAGCAACAAAGAAGTGTCGCAGTAACTTTCGCTTGCAAGGCCGAAATTATGCGTTATAATTTCGGTCTTCCCTCTTTGTGGGAGCCCCATCGCGGGCGAAGTAGGTGGGGGAAGCCGGTGCAGGCGCCAAGCTTGTGCTGACAGATTCACCGGATTGCGATGGCGGGTTTCGTCTGCCCTCGCTGCCTGTTCTAACCCAAGCAGCCACCAGGCTGACGGGACCAAGACTGACCGGGTGCGCCATGGTGGCGTAACTGGATTAAGTTGGGAAAGATAAACCATGATTCAGACCGAAACTCGGCTTGAAGTTGCCGACAACACGGGTGCACGTGAAGTGATGTGCATCAAGGTGCTCGGCGGCTCGAAGCGTCGTTACGCTAGCATTGGCGACATCATCAAGGTGACCGTCAAGGAAGCAACGCCGCGCGGACGCGTGAAGAAGGGCGAAATCTACAACGCTGTGGTCGTTCGTACGGCCAAGGGCGTGCGCCGCCAGGACGGCTCGCTGATCAAGTTCGACGGTAATGCCGCCGTACTTTTGAATGCCAAGCTCGAGCCTATCGGTACGCGTATTTTCGGACCGGTTACGCGTGAATTGCGTAGTGAACGATTTATGAAGATCGTTTCGCTCGCGCCGGAAGTGCTGTAAGGAGTCGCGATGAATAAGATTCGCAAAGGTGACGAAGTTATCGTTACCGCTGGCAAAGATAAAGGCAAGCGCGGCGTCGTGCTGTCCGTTGGCGAAGAGCGTGTGACGGTCGAGGGTATCAACCTCGTCAAGAAGCATGTCAAGCCGAACCCGATGAAGGGTACGACGGGCGGCGTAGAAGCCAAGACGATGCCGCTGCATATTTCGAACGTCGCATTGGTCGACGCGAATGGCAAGGCGTCACGTGTGGGCATCAAGGTCGAAGGCGACAAGAAGGTTCGCTTCTTGAAGTCGACCGGTGCCACGCTTAGCGTCTGACGCGGAGTAAAAAATGGCACGTCTGCAAGAATTTTATAAAGAGAAGGTTGTACCCGGCCTCGTTGAGAAGTTCGGCTACAAGTCCATCATGGAAGTGCCGCGCATCACCAAGATCACCCTGAACATGGGTCTTGGTGAAGCCGTCGCCGACAAGAAGATCATCGAAAACGCCGTTGGCGACCTGACGAAGATTGCTGGCCAGAAGCCGGTTATCACGAAGGCACGCAAGGCTATCGCTGGCTTCAAGATTCGTCAGGGCTACCCGATCGGCGCGATGGTTACGCTGCGCGGCCAGGCCATGTACGAATTTCTCGATCGTTTCGTGACGGTTGCGCTCCCCCGGGTTCGTGACTTCCGCGGTGTATCGGGTCGTGCGTTCGATGGTCGCGGCAACTACAACATCGGTGTGAAAGAGCAGATCATTTTCCCCGAGATCGATTACGACAAGATCGACGCGCTTCGTGGGCTGAACATCAGCATCACGACGACCGCGAAGACTGACGATGAAGCGAAGGCACTGCTCGCCAGCTTCAAGTTCCCGTTCAGAAACTGAGGTTACCGTGGCTAAACTGGCACTGATCGAACGTGAAAAGAAGCGTGCACGCCTCGCTGCAAAGTACGCTCCCAAGCGTACGGCGCTGAAGGCGGTCATCGATGACGCGAGCAAGTCGGACGAAGAGCGTTATGCCGCTCGTCTCGAACTGCAACAACTGCCCCGCAACTCGAACCCCACTCGCAAGCGTAACCGCTGCGCGATCACGGGTCGTCCGCGTGGCACGTTCCGCAAATTCGGATTGGCACGCAGCAAGATTCGCGAAATCGCTTTCCGCGGCGAAATCCCTGGCCTGACCAAGGCGAGCTGGTAATAGGAGATACGTAAATGAGCATGAGTGATCCTATCGCCGATATGCTGACTCGCATCCGCAATGCGCAGATGGTTGAGAAAGTGTCGGTGACAATGCCCTCGTCGAAAGTCAAGGTTGCGATTGCGCAGGTTTTGAAGGACGAAGGTTATATCGACGATTTCGCAGTGAAGTCCGAAGGTGCGAAGTCGGAATTGAATATCGCGTTGAAGTACTACGCGGGCCGTCCGGTTATCGAGCGCATTGAACGCGTTTCGAAGCCTGGTCTGCGTGTGTATCGCGGTCGTAACGACATTCCGGTTGTGATGAACGGTCTTGGCGTTGCAATCGTTTCGACGCCCCAGGGTGTGATGACCGACCGCAAGGCGCGCCAGACTGGCGTCGGCGGCGAAGTCCTCTGCTACGTCGCTTAAGCCGAAAAGGAGAAGAAACATGTCTCGAGTAGGTAAAAGCCCGATTACGCTGCCGCAAGGCGCGGAAGTGGCCTTTAGCGGCGAAGTAATCACCGTCAAGGGCCCGCTGGGTACGATTACGCAAGCGGCCAACCCGCTTGTTACGGTAGCAAACGACAACGGCACGCTCAACTTCGCACCGGCTGATGAAAGCCGTGAAGCGAATGCGATGTCGGGCACGATGCGCGCCCTCGTGGCGAACATGGTGAATGGCGTTACGAAGGGTTTCGAGCGCAAGCTGACGCTGGTTGGCGTTGGTTATCGCGCGCAGGCGCAGGGCGACAAGCTGAATCTGTCGCTGGGTTTCTCGCACCCCGTGGTGCACGCGATGCCGGAAGGTGTCAAAGTTGAAACCCCGACGCAAACCGAAATCGTGATCAAGGGGATCGACAAGCAGAAAGTTGGCCAGGTCGCTGCGGAAGTTCGCGGTTACCGTCCGCCGGAGCCCTATAAGGGCAAGGGCGTGCGCTACTTCGGCGAAGTCGTCATCCTCAAAGAAACGAAGAAGAAGTAAGGGTGCGCAATCATGGATAAGACTCAATCTCGCCTGCGCCGCGCTAAACAGACGCGCGTCAAGATCGCTGAGCTGCAGGTCGCACGTCTGGCTGTGCATCGCACGAACACGCATATCTATGCGCAAGTGTTCTCGGCATGCGGCACCAAGGTGCTGGCAAGCGCGTCGACGCTCGAAGCTGAAGTGCGTGCCGAACTGGCCGACAAGACCGGTAAGGGCGGCAACGTCAACGCTGCGATCGCTGTCGGTAAGCGTATTGCTGAAAAAGCCAAGGCTGCCGGCGTCGAATCCGTCGCCTTCGACCGTTCAGGTTTCCGTTACCACGGCCGCGTGAAAGCGCTGGCTGATGCGGCACGCGAAGCCGGACTCAAGTTCTAAGGGAAGAATTCGTCATGGCAAAGATGCAAGCGAATGTGAAGGCTGAAGAACGCGACGACGGCCTCCGTGAAAAAATGATCGCGGTCAATCGCGTGACCAAGGTTGTGAAGGGCGGCCGGATTCTCGGTTTTGCCGCACTGACCGTGGTTGGCGATGGCGATGGCCGCATCGGCATGGGCAAGGGCAAAGCGAAGGAAGTTCCGGTTGCTGTTCAAAAGGCAATGGAACAAGCACGCCGCAACATGTTCAAGGTGCCGTTGAAGAACGGTACGCTGCAACACGAAGTGCATGGTAAGCATGGCGCATCCGCTGTTCTTCTGGCTCCGGCCAAGGACGGTACGGGTGTTATCGCCGGCGGCCCGATGCGCGCAGTGTTCGACGTGATGGGCGTTCAAAACGTTGTGGCGAAGAGCCACGGTTCGACGAATCCGTACAACCTCGTTCGTGCAACGCTCGACGGTCTGCGCAAGCAGTCCACGCCGGGTGACATCGCGGCGAAGCGCGGCAAGTCCGTCGAAGATATTTTGGGCTAAGCCAGGTGGTCACCATGTCTGAAAAAACTGTCAAGGTTCAGCTCGTGAAGAGCCTGATTGGGACCCGCGAAACGCATCGTGCAACGGTGCGTGGTCTGGGCCTGCGCCGACTCAACTCGGTCAGCGAACTGCAGGACACGCCAGCAGTGCGCGGGATGATCAACAAGGTTTCGTACCTTGTTAAAGTCCTCAGCTAAGCGGCTGACCAGGGATCAAGGAGTTGAATATGGATTTGAATAACCTCAAGCCGGCAGAAGGCGCGAAGCACGCAAAGCGTCGCGTTGGCCGCGGTATCGGTTCCGGCCTCGGCAAGACTGCAGGTCGCGGTCACAAGGGTCAGAAATCGCGTTCGGGCGGCTTTCATAAAGTCGGCTTCGAAGGCGGTCAGATGCCTCTGCAACGTCGTCTGCCGAAGCGCGGCTTTAGCTCGCTGACGCGTGAGTTCGTTGGTGAAGTGCGGCTGTCGGATATCGAAAAGCTGCCGGTCGACGAAGTCGATTTGTTGGCTTTGAAGCAAGCCGGTCTGCTCGGCGTGCTCATTACGAGCGCAAAGATCATCAAGACGGGCGAACTGACGCGCAAGATCACGGTAAAGGGCCTCACCGCTACGAAGGGTGCACGTGCTGCGATTGAAGCCGCCGGCGGCTCGTTCGCTGAGTAACGTGCGCGTGTTGTTGTTAGCGAAAGCATCGGAGAAGGTTCTTGGCTAATAGCCCGAGTCTCGCAAAATCCGGTCGAAGCGCTGCGAAGTTCGGCGATCTGCGTCGGCGTGCAATGTTCTTGCTGCTGGCGTTGATCGTCTACCGTATCGGTGCGCATATTCCGGTGCCGGGTATCGACCCGGATCAGCTGGCGAAGCTTTTCCAGAGCCAGTCAGGCGGCATTCTTGGCATGTTCAACATGTTCTCGGGTGGCGCGCTGTCTAGGTTCACGATCTTCGCGCTTGGGATCATGCCGTACATATCGGCGTCGATCATCATGCAGTTGCTGTCGATCGTTTCGCCGCAAATGGAAGCGCTGAAGAAAGAAGGGCAGGCAGGGCAGCGGAAGATCACGCAGTACACGCGTTACTTCACCGTTGTTCTGGCTACGTTCCAGGCCTTTGGTATTGCGGTAGCGCTGGAAAATCAAGCCGGGCTCGTTATCGATCCTGGCATGGTGTTCCGGTTGACGACGGTAGTGACGTTGGTGACGGGCACCATGTTCCTGATGTGGCTGGGTGAGCAGATCACGGAACGCGGACTGGGCAACGGTATCTCGATCATCATTTTCGGCGGTATTGCGGCGGGCTTCCCGAACGCAATCGGTGGTCTCTTTGAACTGGTTCGCACCGGCTCCATGAGCATCATCTCGGCGATCATCATTGTCGTGCTGATTGCGGCGGTTACGTTCCTGGTTGTTTTCATCGAACGCGGCCAGCGCAAGATCCTCGTGAACTACGCCAAGCGTCAGGTCGGAAACAAGATTTACGGCGGTCAGTCTTCGCATTTGCCGCTGAAGTTGAACATGTCGGGTGTGATTCCGCCGATCTTCGCGTCGTCGATCATCCTCTTCCCGGCAACTATCCTGAACTGGTTCAGTTCGGGTACGCGGACCGGATGGTTTGCGAACACGCTGCACAACGTTGCTGAGGCGCTGAAGCCTGGTCAACCGGTGTACGTGTTGCTGTACGCGATGGCGATCGTTTTCTTCTGCTTCTTCTACACCGCGTTGGTGTTCAACAGCAGAGAAACGGCCGACAACCTGAAGAAGAGTGGTGCGTTCGTTCCCGGGATTCGTCCGGGTGATCAGACGGCACGTTATATCGATCGGATCCTCACGCGTTTGACGCTGGCTGGTGCGATCTACATCGTGTTTGTTTGCTTGCTGCCAGAATTCCTGGTGTTGCGTTGGAACGTACCGTTTTACTTCGGTGGAACGTCGCTGCTGATCATTGTGGTGGTCACGATGGATTTCATGGCGCAGGTGCAGTCCTACGTTATGTCGCAACAGTATGAATCGCTGCTCAAGAAGGCGAACTTCAAAGGCAGCAACGTCCCGATGCGCTAAACAAGGACGATGGTCGGAGACGGCATGAGTTGAAGGTGGCTCTGCCGTTCACCGTCACATATCCCGGCGCCAAGGTAACGGTTGAGTTGACCCCTTACGATCTGTCTCGTACACGGATCGTGTTACGGGCGAAGTGATTTGAAAAAAGGGTAATATCATGAAAGTGATGGCATCGGTTAAGCGCATTTGCCGCAATTGCAAGATCATCAAGCGCAAGGGCGTTGTGCGCGTGATTTGCAGCTCTGATCCGCGCCACAAACAGCGTCAAGGCTGAACGCCGCGCTTTTGCTTGCGCTTTTTGTTTGAGGAAAAACAATGGCTCGTATCGCAGGGGTTAACATCCCGAATCACCAGCATACTGAAATCGGCCTCACGGCAATTTTCGGTGTAGGCCGCACGCGCGCTCGCAACATTTGCGTGGCGTCTGGTGTGGAGTTTTCGAAGAAGGTCAAAGACCTCACTGACGCAGACCTCGAAAAGCTGCGAGAAGAAGTGGGTAAGTTCATCGTAGAAGGCGACCTGCGTCGCGAAGTGACGATGAATATCAAGCGCCTGATGGACTTGGGCTGCTACCGTGGCGTTCGCCATCGCAAGGGCTTGCCCATGCGTGGACAGCGCACGCGTACGAATGCCCGTACCCGTAAGGGTCCGCGTCGTGCAGCGCAATCGCTGAAGAAGTAAGCGGAATATAGTTACAGGAAAACGTAATGGCTAAGGCTTCGAACAACTCCGCGGCGCAACGCGTTCGCAAGAAGGTCAAGAAGAACGTCGCCGAGGGCGTGGTTCACGTTCACGCGTCGTTCAACAACACCATCATCACGATCACCGATCGCCAGGGCAATGCACTCGCCTGGGCAACGTCGGGTGGCCAGGGCTTCAAGGGTTCGCGTAAATCGACCCCGTTTGCAGCCCAGGTCGCAGCTGAATCGGCTGGCCGCGTGGCGATGGAATACGGCGTGAAGAACCTCGAAGTGCGGATCAAGGGCCCCGGCCCTGGCCGTGAATCGGCGGTGCGTGCGCTGCATGGTCTTGGCATCAAGATCACCGCAATCTCCGACGTGACACCGGTTCCGCACAACGGTTGCCGTCCGCCGAAGCGTCGTCGTATCTAAGGCGTCGCGTAACGCTTTGACCTGTTGACGCTCGCGCGTCGACAGGTTGCTTGCGTTATGAAATCTGCGTTAAGAATACTGACTAAGCCCACCGTTCGATCCACCGAGTTCGAACTAGCGCGAATGTACTTCGCGTGATCAATTACTAAGGATGCAAAGTGGCACGTTATACCGGTCCTAAAGCCAAGCTGGCCCGCCGTGAAGGCACTGATCTTTTCCTGAAGAGCGCACGCCGTTCGCTCGCCGACAAGTGCAAGCTCGACAGCAAGCCGGGTCAGCATGGTCGTACCTCGGGCGCTCGTACGTCTGACTACGGCACGCAGTTGCGTGAAAAGCAAAAAGTTAAGCGTATTTACGGGGTGCTCGAACGTCAGTTCCGCCGTTACTTCGCTGAGGCTGATCGCCGCAAGGGCCCGACGGGTGAAAACCTGCTGCAATTGCTCGAATCGCGTCTCGACAACGTCGTGTACCGCATGGGCTTCGGCTCGACGCGCGCTGAAGCGCGTCAGCTGGTCGGCCACAAGTCGATCACGGTGAACGGTGTAGTGAACAACATCCCGTCGATGCAAGTTAAGGCAGGCGACGTGGTTGCTGTTCGCGAACAGTCGAAGAAGCAAGTGCGTATTCTGGAAGCGCTGAACCTGGCTGAGCAAGGCGGAATGCCGAGCTGGGTTACGGTCGATGCCAAGAAGTTCGAAGGCACGTTCAAAGCCATGCCGGATCGCGCTGACATTGCAGGCGATATCAACGAAAGCCTGATCGTCGAATTGTATTCGCGTTAATCGGATTAGCGGCCGGGGCACCCTGATTGCGGAAGGCAAGGGGTTGCCTCGGCTGTTTATTTTCGGGTTGTCACCGGTCAGCCTTATCGGCGTAACGAGCCGAGGGTATTGAAAAGGAAAACCTATGCAAACCAGTTTGTTGAAGCCCAAGATTATTGCAGTCGAATCGCTTGGCGACAGCCACGCGAAAGTGGTCATGGAGCCGTTCGAACGGGGCTATGGTCACACCTTGGGTAACGCGCTTCGGCGCGTGCTGCTGTCGTCGATGATTGGTTATGCGCCGACCGAAGTGACGATTGCAGGCGTCGTGCATGAATATTCTACGCTCGACGGCGTGCAAGAAGATGTGGTCAACCTGCTGCTGAATTTGAAGGGCGTCGTTTTCAAGCTGCATAACCGCGATGAAGTCACGGTTACGCTTCGCAAGGAAGGCGAAGGCGTTGTTACGGCTGGGGATATTGAACTCGCGCACGATTGCGAAGTCATCAATCCGGGTCACGTGATTGCGCATCTTTCGAAGGGCGGCAAGCTCGACGTTCAGATCAAGATTGAAAAGGGCCGCGGCTATGTGCCGGGCAATGTGCGTCGCTACGGCGAAGATTCGGCGAAGATCATTGGCCGTATCGTGCTGGACGCATCGTTCTCGCCGGTTCTGCGTGTGAGCTATGCCGTTGAAAGCGCTCGCGTTGAGCAGCGTACCGACCTCGACAAGCTCGTGATGAACATCGAAACCAACGGTGTGATTTCGCCCGAGGAAGCAATTCGTCAGTCAGCACGTATTCTGGTTGACCAGTTGTCGGTGTTCGCGGCTCTGGAAGGCACGGAAGCAGCGGCAGAAGCACCGTCGCGCGCGCCGCAGATCGATCCGATCCTTCTGCGTCCGGTTGATGATCTCGAACTCACGGTTCGCTCCGCGAACTGCCTGAAGGCCGAGAACATCTATTACATCGGCGATTTGATCCAGCGCACGGAAAACGAATTGCTGAAGACGCCTAACCTCGGTCGCAAGTCGCTGAACGAGATCAAGGAAGTTTTGGCATCGCGTGGTTTGACGCTGGGTATGAAGCTCGAAAACTGGCCGCCGGCTGGTCTCGACAAGTAATGTTCAGGCTGTAGGCTTGACTGGCAAAGATGCGGATTTTCCTTTAAAATCCGCATCTTGCTTTTTCTACGACCGGCCCGTGCGCTCGTGAGTTGTCTTATAAGGCGCTCAAGAGACGTAATAGAAGAGCTGGATCTAAACTTGATTAATCTGGAAATTCAAAATGCGCCATAAACATGGTTTGCGGAAACTGAACCGCACGAGCAGCCACCGTCTGGCTATGCTCCGTAATATGTCGAACTCGCTGATCGAGCACGAAGTCATCAAGACGACGCTGCCGAAAGCCAAAGAACTCCGTAAAGTCGTCGAGCCGCTGATCACGCTCGGCAAGAAGCCGTCGCTGGCAAATCGTCGTCTGGCGTTCAACCGCCTGCGCGACCGTGATTCTGTCGCAAAGCTGTTCGACGTGCTCGGTCCGCGTTACGAAACGCGTCCGGGTGGCTACCTGAGCATCCTGAAGTTCGGCTTCCGTCAAGGCGACAATGCGCCGATGGCGCTGGTCATGCTGATGGATCGTCCGGAACTCGCTGAAGCTGACGACGTGCAAGAAGCTGAATAAGTTTCAGAGCGTTTGTCGAATAAAAAAGCCAAGCCTTGCTTGGCTTTTTTTACGTCGGTCGGTGGGCGAAGGGCGCTACACCTCTAGGCCGATCGGCTGAATGTTGGCCGTTGGCTCCGGATGCTACGATTGCGTTCATATCAATTGCATCGGAGCTTTCCGTGAATACGACGCCCGTCGTCCTGGTTCTTACGACGCTACCTGATAGCGACGCCGCGTCGACGCTAGCGCAGCAGGTGATCGATGCGCGGCTGGCTGCCTGTGTGACCGAGCTGGGCGTGGTGAAGTCGCGGTATTGGTGGGAGGGAAAGGTCGAGGTGGCTAATGAGCTCCAACTCCTGTTCAAAACGAGTCTCGCGCGCGGCGATGAACTCGCACGGTTCATAGAGTCGAATCATCCTTACGAAACACCCGAAGTTGTCTTGTGGCAGGCCGATGCGTCGGCGGCCTACGGGCAGTGGATCATCGCGGAAACTCAACGTCCTCTTAATGTTTAAGCCCTTCGTTTTCTGCGCACGTCGTTTCGCCGACGTTGCTCTCATATTGTTGTCGTGCTTCGTCCTGATGCTCGGTTCGATCTCGATCGCGCATGCCGCCGACGATTTCCTGGATCCAGCCGTCGCCTTCAAATTCAGCGCAAGCGAAAAACCGGGCGAAATCGATGTGCGATATAAGGTCGCAGACGGCTATTACATGTATCGGGAGCGTTTCGCGTTTGCCGTGAAAAGTGGCACTGCGACGTTGGGCGAGGCGCAATTGCCGGCCGGAAAGGTTCATTTCGACCAGACCTTCAACAAGGACGTGGAGACGTATCGCGGAGAACTGGTTATCCGGATACCGGTAAAACAGGCGTCGGGGCCGTTTGACATTGTGGTGACGTCGCAGGGGTGCGCCGATCAGGGCATTTGCTATCCGCCCGCTGAGCACGTCTATCACGTGACAGGGGCCGCGTTGCAGGCGGCCGGTGCGGCAAGCACACGGGTGCCTACCGCGAACGTCAGCGATGTTCCCTGGTACGACCGCGCAACGAACGCGGACTACGCGCAATCGTTGCTTGAAAGCGGAGGTTTTTTCGCGATCGTCGGGTTGTACTTTGTCGCGGGCGTCGTGTTGAGCTTGTTGCCTTGCTCGTATCCGATGATTCCCATTCTCTCGGCCATCATCATCGGCGAGGGCGCCAAGGTCACGCGGTCGCGTGGGTTCGGGTTGTCGGTCGCGTACGTGTTCGGCATGGCGCTTGTGTACACCGCGCTCGGCGTACTCGCGGCGATGATCGGACAGAGCCTCGGGGGCTGGCTGCAAAATCCGTGGGTGCTCGGCGCGTTCGGGGTATTGCTAGCGGTCTTTGCGCTTACGCTGATCGCCGGTGTAGATATCGCCTTGCCCGCGCGGTGGCAAAACAGCGTCAACGCGGCGTCGCAGAAACGTTCGGGCGGGAAGCTTGCAGCCGTGATCGTCATGGGCGCGCTTTCAGCGCTCGTGGTTGGCGCGTGCATGACTGCGCCGCTTTTTGCAGTGCTGGCGTTCATCGCGCATACGGGTAATGCGCTGCTTGGCGGCGCTGCGCTCTTTTCGATGGGCGTGGGGCTGGGTGTACCGCTGCTGATCATCGGGCTTGGCGCCGGAACGTTGCTGCCGCGGGCTGGCAACTGGATGGACGGCGTCAAGGTTTTCTTTGGCGTTATCTTGCTTGCAGCCGCGCTGTGGATTGTCTGGCCGGTGCTGGGCGCCGTCGTGCAGATGGCGTTGGCTGCGTCGTGGCTGTTGTTCGCAGCGGCCGCGCTAGGGCTGTTTTCGTCGGGCGCGACAGGGATGTCGATCTGGAAACGGCTCGGCCGTGGAATCGGCGCGCTGCTGGCGATCTGGGGCGCTGCGTTGCTGGTGGGCCTTGCTGCCGGTTCAACCGACCCGCTGCGCCCGCTCGCTGTCTTCACCGCACGCGCCGGAGCCGGCACGGCGGTGGCGACCCAAGCATCGGTACCAGGCGAAACCTTCGCGCCGGTCAAGTCATCGACACAACTGGATCTCGCATTGAAAGCCGCTGGGCGGCCGGCAATGCTCGACTTCTACGCCGACTGGTGCGTGTCGTGCAAAGAAATGGAGCACCTCACGTTCAGCGATCCCAGAGTGCGCGCGCGTTTGGCGCAACTCAACCTATTGCGTGCGGACGTGACTGCGAACAATGCCGATGATCAGGCGTTGCTGAAGCGTTTCAAGCTCTTCGGGCCGCCGGGCATCATTTTCTTCGATGCCGAGGGGAACGAGGTCGCACGCGTCGTAGGCTACGAATCGGCCGACAAGTTCTTGCAAAGTCTCGACAAGCTTGCCGCACCGACGACGTAAAGCCTGACGCCCTGTAGAAAGCAAAAAGGCGACGCATGCGTCGCCTTCTCATTCAAACCGCAGCTATTACTTCGAAGCCCGCAGAATTCGCGCGGCATCCAGTGCGAAGTACGTCAGCACGCCATCCGCGCCCGCACGTTTGAACGCCAGCAGCGATTCCATCATGGTCTTGTCGTGATCGAGCCAGCCGTTTTGAGCGGCGGCCTTGATCATGGCGTACTCGCCGCTGACCTGATAAGCGTAAGTCGGAAAACGAAACTCCTCCTTCACGCGATACACAATGTCCAAGTACGGCATGCCTGGCTTGACCATCACCATGTCCGCGCCTTCTTCAATGTCCATGCGCACTTCGCGCATGGCTTCATCGGAATTGGCCGGGTCCATCTGATAGGTCATCTTGTTGCTCTTACCAAGATTTGTGGCAGACCCTACGGCATCGCGGAACGGACCGTAGAACGCCGATGCAAACTTTGCCGCGTACGCCATGATCCGCGTGTGCACGTGGCCATCGCTTTCGAGCATTTCGCGAATCGCGCCGATACGGCCGTCCATCATGTCCGAAGGCGCGACGATATCCACACCCGCTTCGGCCTGTGCACGCGCCTGGTCGACAAGAATCTCGCTGGTTTCGTCGTTGATGACGTAGCCGTGTTCGTCCAGAACGCCATCTTGGCCGTGGCTGGTGTAAGGGTCCAGCGCAACATCGGTCAGCACGCCGAGTTCGGGGAAGTTTTTCTTCAACTCGCGCACGGCACGCGGAATCAGGCCTTCGGGATTCGTTGCCTCCCGGCCGTCGGGCGTTTTCAGCGATGGCTCAATGGCCGGAAACAGCGAGATGACCGGCACGCCCAGCTCCACGCACTGCTCCGCGACTTTCATCAGCAGGTCGACTGAAGTGCGCTCGACGCCGGGCATGGAAGGAACGGCTTGACGCAGGTTCGTCCCTTCGGTGATGAAAACCGGATAGATCAAGTCGTTGGTGGACAAGAGATTTTCACGCATCAGGCGGCGCGAAAAGTCGTCACGGCGCATGCGGCGCGGACGATGATGCGGATAGAAGCTCATGAAATTTGCTCGGATGTTGGAATGCGAGGAATGATCGGAAACAGGCGGGAAGCCAGCCGGCGCGTGCGTCGGCCGTGCCCGGATGCCAGGCGGAAGGCGGCTCCAGAACCATTTCGAGACAATGGTATATCATACCGATCGAGCAAGGCGCTTGACGCCGACCTCCCCGCTTCTCCTCCCTGAGCGGGTGCCTGTGGTGATTCGTAAAGGATTCGATCAGGCTGTTTGACCCGCCGTCATGCGGCGGGTTTTTTTATGCCGGGAGCGTGGAGCGCCCGAGGCCTGCTTACTGTGCTTCATCCGCTGGATCGCTTTCCTCAATTGCCTTTGGAATCAGCCAGCTTTCGATCTTCTCGTGCGCTTCATCGAGGCCAACGCGCTTCAACGCCGAAAAAAGCTGGACCGTCAGTTCGCCGCGATATCCGGATGCGGTGTATTCCTCGAAGGCTTTCTTGGTCGCACGCAACGTATTGATGCTTTCCTGCCGCGTCAATTTGTCGCATTTCGTCAATAAGGCGTGAATCGGCTTGCCGGTCGGCGCAAACCACTCGAGCATGATCTTGTCGAGTTCGGTCAGAGGACGGCGCGAATCCATCATGAGGATCATGCCGACCAACTGGGCGCGACTCTGCAAGTATGTGGACAACAATGCCTGCCAATGCAACTTGGCGTTGCCCGACACCTCGGCGTAACCATAGCCCGGCAAGTCCACCACATGGGCCTTGGGCTGATCGGCCGGGCCAATGGCGAAGTAGTTGATGTGTTGCGTGCGCCCAGGCGTCTTGCTCGCGAACGCGAGCCGCTTCTGGTTGCACAACAGGTTGATGGCCGTCGACTTGCCGGCGTTCGAGCGTCCAGCGAACGCGATCTCCGGCTGCGCCGTAGGAGGCAGATCGCGTAAGTGATTGACCGTCGTGAAGAAACGGGCTTGATGGAGCAGGAATGACGACATGGGAAGACCGAAAGTGAAATTCTGTGGGAACTCGAGCTGTAAGGAGCCACTGAATACTGGGCTTGCCCCGACTGGCGTCTTTGCGTTTAGCGAGTTATTGTACAATACGACGGTCGTACGAAGACCAGCCAGGGCACGCAAGACCCAAGCGGGATAAGGAGTGAGACAGGTTTGAAGGCAGATTTCGGGGCGCGCGGCGGGTGAAATTTTAGCCCGTACCGAACTCGTATCGCGTCCTCTGTCGGGTGTCTTGCAGTGCATCGGTAACCGTCGTTTTGCAGAACCTCACAATTCTCACAAGACGAATAACAGGGTACGCGAATGAACCGACTGTACAAGACTCTGATGGCCTTGGAATTAGCAGCAGCATTCGGAGCGGGGTTGGTAGGCTGGACACTCACGGCGCAGACGGCAATGGCAGCGGAACCCGCGGCGGCCGCCGCGCCAGCCAAACCTGATGTCGCGCGGGGCCAGGCGATTGCCACCCAGGTCTGCGCGGCGTGTCACGGAGCAGACGGCAATAGCGCCGGGGGCGCGTTTCCGAAACTCGCGGGTCAGCATGCCGAGTACATCGTCAAGCAGTTGAAGGATTACAAGACGCAGCCGGGCGCGAAAGAACCGGCGCGCAAGAACGCAATCATGGCCGGTATTGCGGGCGCGTTGAACGAACAAGACATGGTCAACGTGGCTGCATATTTTGAGACACAGAAGGCCAAGCCGGGTTTTGCGCGCGACAAGAACACGGTGCCGCTCGGGATGAAGATTTATCGTGGCGGCGTGACGGATAGAGGCGTTCCCGCCTGCGCCGCGTGTCACGGCGCAACAGGGCTGGGTGTGCCGGTGCAATATCCGCGGTTGTCGGGGCAGTGGGCTGATTACACGGCAGCGCAGCTCACCGCGTTTGCGCAAGGTACGCGCAACAACAGCGAGCCCATGCATACCATCGCGTTGCGTTTGAATGAAGCGGAAGTGAAGGCGGTTGCGGACTACATCGCGGGATTGCATTGATGCGGTAGTCTGCGTTGCGCGAAGGTCTGCTTTAAGATGCGCGCAGCGTTGTCCGGACGTCACAAGCGTCCGGCATAGTTCGAACCCAGTATAAAAAAGCATCACGAAGCCGGTCCAACGAGACCGGTGCAAATAAGAAAAAAGGGTGGGACGCCGGTCATGTACCGGTGCGTCTCCACCCTTTTTTGCTGTTCAGCCGGAGTTTGAATGAGCGTCACCACCTCGGGATTGCAGTCGAAGTCGAGCCGTAGCAGCGTACGTTATGCCATCGAAACGATCAGTTCGATGCGCTTTGCCATCGCGCTGCTCGTGATTCTTGCGATAGCAAGCATCATCGGGACCGTGCTTACGCAGGAAGATCCCTACCCGAATTACGTCAATCAGTTCGGTCCGTTCTGGGCCGATATCTTCCGCGGCCTGAGCCTCTACAACGTGTACAGCGCGTGGTGGTTCATGCTGATCCTGATTTTCCTGGTGATCTCGGTGTCGCTGTGCGTGATCCGCAATGGCCCGAAGATGATCGCGGACATGAAGAGCTGGAAGGATCGCGTGCGGGAAGGGAGTCTTCGTGCGTTCCATCACAAGGGCGAATATCCGCCGGTGACGGGTTCGCGCGCCGAAACGGCCGCCAAGCTGCAGCGGCTTTCCGGCAAGATGGGCTACAAGTTCAAGACGCTCGAGACCGAAAGCGGCGCAACGCTGATCGCGGCGAAGCGCGGCGCGATGACGAAACTTGGCTATATCTCGGCGCATCTGGCGATCGTGGTGATCTGTATTGGCGGCTTGCTCGACAGCAACCTGCCCATCAAGCTGCAGATGTGGCTCTTCAACAAGACGCCGATTGCATCGAACGAAATCATCAACGACATCCCGGCGTCGCATCGGTTATCGACGTCCAATCCTACGTTCCGTGGATATGCCTGGGTGCCGGAAGGGCAGCACGTCGCGACCGCCATCCTGAACCAGCAGGACGGCTCGCTGATCCAGGACCTGCCGTTTTCCATTCAGCTCGACAAATTCATCGTCGACTACTACTCGACGGGCATGCCGAAGCTGTTCGCGAGCGATATCGTCGTGATCGATCATGCGACCGGCAAGCGCATTCCGGCGCGCGTCGAAGTGAACAAGCCGTTTACCTACGACAACATTTCCATCTATCAATCGAGCTTCCAGGACGGCGGCTCCAAACTTTCGATGACCGCCTGGCCCATGTCCGGCGGCAGCACGAAAACGGTGCCGTTCGAGGGCGCGATCGGCGGAACGGCGCCGATGAGCCCGCAAATCATTGGCGGGAAGGGCGAGAGCGTCGAGTTCACCGATTTCCGCGCGATCAACGTCGAAAACATTACCGATGGCAACGGCGCCATCGACGCACGCGGCGTCGGCAAGACGCAAACGCTGCGTCAGGCATTCGATGAACGCCTCGGCTCGGGCGCGAAGACATCGCGGCCGACGGATCTGCGCAACGTGGGGCCTTCGGTGCAATACAAGGTGCGTGGCACGGACGGCCAGGCGCGCGAGTTCAACAACTACATGCTGCCCGTCGACGTGCAAGGCCAGCCGATGTTCCTCGCCGGCATGCGCCTGAGCCCGAACGATCCGTTCCGCTATCTGCGCATTCCCGCCGACGAACAAAGTTCGATCAAACAATGGATGAACCTGCGGGCCGCGCTGGAAACGCCGGCAATGCGGGTTGAAGCCGCGCATCGGTTTGCGAAGCGCTCGGTGCCGGAAGCCAACGCGGATCTGCAGGCGCATCTGGATGAAAGCGCGTTGCGCGTGCTGAATCTGTTCGCTGGTGCTGACGAGACGGGCGCGACAGCACAACCCGGCGCAACGGTTGGCGGATTCCAGGCGATCGCGGCTTTCATCGATAAATCGGTGCCGAAAGGCGAGCAGGAAAAGGCGGCCGGGTTATTGCTGCGTATGCTGGAAGGCGCTACGTGGGACTTGTGGCAAATCTCGCGCGCCCAGAACGGCATGCCGGAAGCGCAAGCGGACGCGAAGAACACCCAATTCGTGCAGTCATCGATCAATGCGCTTTCCGACAGCTTCTTGTATGGCGCGCCTGTTTTCCTGCAACTGGATTCGTTCAAACAAATCCAGGCGTCGGTGTTCCAGTTGACGCGCGCACCGGGTAAAAAAGTGGTGTATCTTGGCAGCGCCTTGCTCGTACTCGGCATTTTCTCGATGTTTTACGTACGGGAACGGCGTCTCTGGTTCTGGCTCAAGGATTCAGCAACGGGCGGCACCAGCGTTTTGATGGCAATGTCCACCGCGCGCCGGACGCTCGATTTCGAGAAAGAATTCGCGCAAACGCGCGACGCGATAGGCGCTGCCCTGGGCGTCAAATCGCAACCGGCGGCGTCATCGTCAGCGTCGGAACCGCCTGCGGACACCAAGTCCACCGGCTCGCAAGATTCAACTCGGTAAGAACATGGACCTCACACAAGCCTCTTCGCAGTCAAAACAGGCGCAACAGCGCGCGGGCAAGGTGCCTGTCGATTCCGACCTGTTCGACGAACGGCCGTTTCTCAAGCGTCTCGGTTTGACCGACTGGCTATTCGCGCTCGCGATGGTAGCCGGCGCGGGTTTCGCGCTGTATCGGTACTACCCGTTCATGAACTACTACGACAAGCTGGTGCTCTGCGCCGCCGTGCCGACGTTCGTGGTGCTCGGGTGGCGCTGGAAACCGGTGCGGTTGCTGATTGCATGCATTGCGCTGCTGTCGCTGTCGTCGCTGCAGCTTTATCACTCGGATCTCGCTCGCGCCGATACGAACTTCTTCCTCAAATATTTCCTGTCGAGCCAATCCGCGATTCTCTGGATGAGCGCGCTGCTCGTGATCGCCACCGTGTTCTACTGGATCGGCTTGGTCACGCGCTCGGCGACTGGCGGTGCGATCGGCTCGAAGATGACCTGGGTTGCGGTGCTGATGGGCTTTACGGGCCTGATGGTGCGCTGGTACGAGTCGTATTTGATCGGCTCGGACGTCGGGCATATTCCCATTTCGAATCTGTACGAAGTCTTCGTGCTGTTCTGCCTGATTACGTCGCTGTTCTATTTGTATTACGAAGAGCATTACAGCACGCGCGCAATGGGCGCATTTGTCCTGCTCGTGATCAGCGCGGCCGTCGGCTTCCTGATGTGGTACTCGATCGCGCGTGACGCACAGCAAATCCAGCCACTCGTGCCCGCGCTGCAAAGCTGGTGGATGAAGATCCATGTACCGGCGAACTTCATCGGATATGGCAGTTTTGCGCTGGCAGCAATGGTCGGCGTGGCTTATCTGGTCAAGGAACGCGGCATTCTGGCGGACCGGTTGCCGTCGCTCGAAGTGCTCGACGACGTCATGTACAAGTCGATCGCCGTCGGTTTTGCGTTCTTTACCATTGCAACCATTCTCGGCGCGCTTTGGGCCGCCGAAGCGTGGGGCGGTTACTGGAGCTGGGACCCGAAGGAAACCTGGGCGCTGATCGTGTGGTTGAATTACGCCGCGTGGCTCCACATGCGGCTGATGAAAGGCCTGCGCGGCTCGGTTGCAGCGTGGTGGGCGCTGACTGGTTTGTTGGTCACGACTTTTGCTTTCCTTGGCGTCAACATGTTCCTTTCCGGTCTGCATAGTTACGGCAAGCTGTAAATTTGCCCTTAAGTACCGGTTAAAGACCGCCATGCATGATTTGCTGGCGGTTTTTTTATTGCGCCGGCGGAATACGTGAAACCAAACAGGTGTTTGCCACGAATATAGATGTACAGCGGCCGCGCTCATGCTGGGCGCACGCATTCAGGAGCATCGAGATGTTAATCAAGAACAAAGACCGGCTTTTTGGCGACGAGATTCCACGCAGCGAAATTACACCGCGTGCGTTTTTCGAGAATCGTCGTCGTGTGTTGAAAGCCGCAGGCGCGCTCGCCGCGACCGGGCTGGTGGGCGTGAACGGAGAAGCGCTCGCGGCAATGACATCGCCCGATGCAAAGGGTCAGAAGCTCGCCGCGACCACGAATACGAAGTTCGTCGCCATGGACAAGGTCACGCCGCTCAAGGACATTACGAGCTACAACAACTTCTACGAATTTGGCACGGATAAAGGCGATCCCGTTCAGAACGCGCATTCGCTGCGGCCGCGCCCGTGGAAGATATCGGTGGAAGGCGAGGTCAAGAACGCGAAGGTGTATGACATCGATGAAATCCTGAAGCTCGCGCCGCTCGAAGAGCGTATCTACAGGCTGCGATGCGTGGAAGGCTGGTCGATGGTGATTCCGTGGATCGGCATTCCGCTTGCCGAGATCGTCAAGCGCGCACAGCCGACGGGCAACGCCAAGTACGTGCAATTCATCACGCTCGCCGATCCGTCGCAAATGCCGGGCTTGTCCACGCCGATTCTCGACTGGCCGTATTCCGAAGGCTTGCGCATGGACGAAGCGATGAATCCGTTGACGCTGCTGACGGTTGGCTTGTATGGCGAGGTGCTGCCGAATCAGAACGGCGCGCCGGTGCGGATCGTCGTGCCCTGGAAGTACGGCTTCAAGAGCGCGAAGTCGTTGGTGAAGATCCGGTTTGTCGAGAAGCAACCGAAGACGAGCTGGAATGAATATGCGCCCGCCGAGTACGGTTTTTATTCCAACGTGAATCCGAACGTCGATCATCCGCGATGGAGCCAGGCAACCGAGCGGCGTATCGGCGAAGACGGATTTTTCACGCCGAAGCGCAAGACGCTGATGTTCAACGGTTACGGTGATCAGGTTGCGTCGCTGTATCAGGGCATGAACCTGAAGGCCAATTTCTAAGGAGCAACGGATGGCTTCGGCTTCCGATGTAAAACCCCGGCCGGCGGCGCGCGTCGCCGCGACGGGCGCGAAGACGAACTGGATCAAGCCGGCGAAGATTGCCGTGTTTCTGGGCGGCTTGTATCCGCTCGCGCGTATTGTTCTGCTGGGATTTACGGGCGGACTGGGCGCGAATCCGATTGAGTTCATCACGCGATCGACGGGTCTCTGGACCCTCGTTTTCCTGTGCATTACGCTTGCCGTGACGCCGGTTCGCCGTCTGACAGGGTTCAACGCGCTGCTGCGATTCAGGAGAATGCTCGGGCTCTTCGCATTTTTCTACGTCGTTCTGCACTTCACGACCTACATCTGGTTCGACAAATGGTTCGATGTCTTCGCGATCCTGAAAGACATCGCCAAGCGGCCGTTCATCATGGTCGGGTTCGCGGCGTTCGTGCTGTTGATCCCGCTCGCGATTACATCGCCGAAAGCGATGGTCAGGAAACTCGGGCGCCGCTGGCAGATGCTGCACAAGCTGATTTATCCGATCGCCGCGCTCGCCATCCTGCATTTTTGGTGGATGAAAGCAGGCAAGCACGATCTGATCTTGCCGAAGATCTACGGCGCTATTGTGGTCGTGTTGTTGGCGTGGCGAGTGATTGTCTGGCTGCGTGGACGAATGACGAAGCCTCGCGCGGCCTGAAGCTGCGGATGAAAAAAGGGCGGCGCCTTGCAGGCGCCGCCCTTTTTTATGGAGCCGAAGAGTCAATCCGGAAAGATGGATTCCCCAGCAAACAAAGCCTTCACTTCTTCACGTTCACGCACCAGCCGCGCGCGTTCGTGATCGACCATCACTTCGGCGGCGCGTGGACGCGTGTTGTAGTTCGAGCTCATCGTGAATCCATACGCGCCGGCCGAAAAAATTGCGAGCAGATCTCCTTGTTCGATGGCAAGCGAGCGATCCTTCCCCAACCAGTCGCCGCTTTCACAAACGGGACCGACGACATCGTAGAGTTCGGCCTTCGCCGCGTTCGTTGCCACTGCTTCAATGCGGTGAAACGCCTGGTACATCGCGGGACGTGCCAGATCGTTCATGGCGGCATCGACGATAGCGAAGTTCTTCTCTGCGCCCGGCTTCAGATATTCCACGCGCGTGAGCAATAAGCCCGCGTTGCCGACCAGCGAACGGCCCGGCTCGAAATACACTTCACGCTCGCCGTGTCCGCGTTTTTTAATATGCGCGAGCACCGCTTTCACGAACTCGCCGATAGCCGGCGGCGTTTCGTCGTCGTAGGTGATGCCGAGACCGCCGCCGACATCGACGTGATGAATCTTCGTGCCGTCCGCTTCGATTTGCTCGACGAGATCGAGCAGTTTGTCCACGGCGTCGAGATACGGGCTCACTTCCGTGATCTGCGAACCAATATGGCAGTCGATGCCGATCACATTCAAATTCGACATGGCCGCGGCTTGCGCATAGGTCGCGCGCGCGTCGCTGAACGCGACGCCGAACTTGTTCGACTTCAGGCCCGTGGAAATGTACGGGTGCGTCTTGGCATCGACATCGGGATTGACGCGCAGCGAAACCGGCGCCTTTTTGCCGGCCGCTTTGGCCACTTCGTTAAGCGCATGCAGCTCGGGAATCGACTCGACGTTGAAGCATTTCACGCCGGCATCGAGCGCCTCGCGCATTTCCGGCGCCGACTTGCCGACGCCCGAAAACACCGTGTTCTCCGCCTTGCCGCCCGCAGCGAGAACGCGTGCCAGTTCCCCGGAGGAAACGATGTCGAAGCCCGCGCCCAATCGCGCGAACACGTTCAACACGGCAAGGTTGCTGTTCGCTTTGACCGCGACGTGGATCGTGGCGCGGTGGCCTTTTGCGGCATCGGCGTAAGCTTGATACGCGTCGGTCAGCGCGCTGCGCGAATAAACGTAAAGTGGCGTGCCGAACTGTTCGGCAAGCGACGCCGCCGAAACGCCTTCGACTTGCAGCACGCCGTCGGCGCGCGAGAATACGGATTGAGTCATGACTTTTCTGGTCCGGCTGACGCGCTTGACGCTAGATGGAAAGCCCCAGGCGCGGCGTGGCGAAATTTTAGTAGCCGGCTGAAGCGGCTTTGGGTACTGAAGCGGACGGTTTCAGGTTGTCGTCAGGGGAAAGCGACAGCGCCTCGCCGGAAGTGTCCGGGACGTCGCTGGAATCGAATGCTGATGACGCCGCGACTGGCGCAACCGTATTGGTTGCGGGCAACGGTTGCATGCTGGCGGGACGCGGTGGAATGGGCGGGGCGACGGGCAAATAAAGCGGTCCGCGCTGACCACACGCGGTGAGCAGCGTCCCGGCGGAAATGGCCAAAGCCGCTACAATCGCGCTCATCCTGAAGACGACTTGCATCACTGTCCCTGAATAATTAATCGACGGAGTTTAGCATGACCGACAACGAATACCTGACGCTCGCCGAGGCCGCGCTGGTGGCTATAGAACGGGATGTGGACGGGCTGGATGCCGACGTGGAATTCGAGCGCAGCGGCAATGTCCTGACGCTGGAATTCGAAAATCGCACGAAGCTGATCGTGAATTTGCAGCCGCCCATGCACGAGTTGTGGCTCGCGGCGAAGTCGGGCGGATTCCACTACAAGTACGTGGATGGCGCGTGGCGCAATACGCGCGATGGCAGTGAGTTCTTCGAGGCGCTCAGCCAGTACGCAACGGAACAGGCCGGCGAGCCGGTTCGCTTTTCAGCCTGAGCTTCGTCTAAAAAGCTCAGGCCGGTGCGTCTTCAATTGCCGCCTTTGAACAGATTCATGATGTCCTGCTTTTCCTGATCGCCGACCTGCGGCGCGGGCGCTGCAGGAATTCCAGGCGATGCGCCGCTTGCGCTTTCCGGCGGCGCCTGACTCACGCCGATGGTTGCAATAAACCCATGTCCCGGCGTGAGGTCATCGAAGTACAGTTCGCCACCCAGCGACACCACATCGGGCGGCATGCTCGACTTGTATTCCGGCACGTCGCGCAATGCCCGGCTCATGTAGTCCATCCAGACGGGTAATGCGAGACCGCCGCCCGTTTCCTTGTCGCCGAGACTGCGCGGCGAGTCGTAGCCAATCCACGAAATCGCCACCAGCGAATGCTGATAACCGGCGAACCACGCGTCGTGCGAGTCGTTGGTCGTCCCCGTTTTTCCCGCGAGATCCGAGCGCTTCAACTGGTTCGTGCGAGCGCCCGTACCGCGTTGCGCCACGCTTTGCAGCAGGCTGTTCATCACGTACGCGTTACGCGGGGTAATCGCGAGCGGTGCGCTTTCTCCGGCAACCAGCGGCTGCGGATGCGAGACCACGGCGCCGCGCGGATCGGTGATATCGGCAATCAGATACGGATTCACGCGATACCCGCCGTTAGCAAATACCGAATACCCCGTCGCCATTTGCAGAGGCGTGACCTGACCGGCGCCGAGCGCCATGGGCAAGTAGGCGGGCTGGCGGGCGGCATCGAACCCGAACTTCGTCACGTAACCTTGCGCGTACTTCGTCCCGATGTTGTTCAGGATGCGGATGGACACGAGGTTCTTCGACTTCATCAACGCGGTGCGCATGGGCATGGGGCCGTCGAAACCGCCGCCGTAGTTCTTCGGTTCCCACGCCTGGCCGCCGGTCTCGGAGGCACTGAAATAAAGCGGCGCGTCGTTGACGATGGTTGCCGGCGACAAGCCTTTTTCCAGCGATGCCGAATAGATGAACGGCTTGAAGCTGGAACCCGGCTGGCGCCACGCCTGCGTGACGTGGTTGAACTTGTTCTTGTTGAAATCGAAGCCGCCGACGAGCGCGCGAATCGCGCCGTCCTGCGGCACGATTGAAACGAACGCGCCTTCCACCTGCGGAAGCTGCGTGATGACCCAGTTGCCGTCTTCGTTCTTCATCAGGCGCACGATTGCGCCCGGGCGCAGGCGCTGGCTCGGCTGCGCGCGCGTGCTCAGTGCACTTGCGACAAACCGCAGGTCGTTGCCTTGAACGGTGGCCACGTTGCCATCGATAAAACTCGCCTTGACCTGCTTCACGTTCGCCGATGTGACGACCGCAGCAACAATCTCGCCGTTGTCCGGATGATCGACGAGGGCGTCGTCAATGGCTTGCTCTCGATCGTCGGGATCGGCCGGCAAATCGATGAAACCTTCCGGCCCGCGATACCCATGCCGGTGTTCATAATCCATCAGCCCTTTTCGCAGCGCGCGGTAGGCCGCGTCCTGATCGGCGGAATCGATGGTCGTCACCACGTTCAGGCCCAGCGTATAAGCCTCTTCACGATATTGCGCGTACATCATCTGGCGGACCATTTCGGCCACGTACTCGGCGTGCACGCTGAATTCGCGCCCCGCGCCTTTCACGACCAGCGGCTGCTTCGCGGCTTGCTCGTACTGTTCACGCGTGATGTAGCGCAACTCGTACATGCGCTCGAGGATGTACTGCTGGCGAACCTTCGCGCGCTTCGGATTGACGACGGGGTTGTATGCCGACGGCGCCTTGGGCAAGCCGGCGAGCATTGCGGCTTCTGCAAGCGTGATGTCCTTGATGTCTTTCCCGAAATAAACCCGGGCGGCGCTCGCGAAACCGTACGCGCGCTGTCCCAGGTAGATCTGGTTCATATAGACCTCGAGAATCTGGTCTTTGGTCAGTGCGCGCTCGATCTTGTACGCGAGCAGCATCTCGTAAATCTTGCGGGTGTAGGTCTTTTCGCTCGACAGGAAGAAATTGCGCGCGACCTGCATGGTGATCGTGCTCGCGCCTTGCGATGCATGGCCGTTTGTCAACGCCACGGTGCCGGCACGCAGGATGCCGGTCAGGTCAACGCCGCCGTGATCGTAGAAACGGGCGTCCTCGATGGCGAGCACTGCTTTTTTAAGATAATCCGGCACATCCTGGATGCGCACGACGCTGCGCCGTTCCTCGCCGAATTCCCCGATCAGCACGTGATCCGCGGTGTACACACGCAGCGGCACTTTCGGACGATAGTCGGTGAGCGCGTCGAGCGACGGCAGGTTGGGCTGCGCGACAACAAGCGCATAACCCAGCACGAGTACGGCGCTGGCGATCAATCCGAAAATACAGATCATCAGCCCGAGCAGGAGCCTGATCCAGAGCGGACGACGCTTGCCTGGTTCGGACTGACGGGACGGCGGGGACGACGGAGACTGAGATTGCATGGCACCACCAAAAAACGGTCCCGCGATTATAGCCGCCCCACTTTGCGGCTTTCGCCCGGCTTACTCGGCTGTTGCGCGGAGGTCTCGGAAGCGTTGATTTTTGTTGGAATAAGCGTTGACTGAATGACCAAGTCTAACGTTTGCGGCACGCCTATCCGAGCCGTAATGCCGCCGTTTGGAGCCACTTGGCGCCATTACGTTAGCCATTTGGCTGAATGGTGACAACCACGCTTGCTGCCCACAATTCTTTCATTGCCAGCGCCCGAACGGGTCGGCGCGCGGCCGGACAAGAGAGGTAGAGCATGGGTACGCAAGCGGCATTGCGTGGATCGGTTTTGACGGTAACCCGGCGTTTCGCGGCGGGTATCGACGTAAGCGAGCGGGCAGTTCGATTGGCGGTTGTGAGCAAGCGGCTGCAGGCAAACCGGCCGGTCTGCGTCGAGCGGCTCGAGGAAGTCTTGTTGCCGAAGGGCGCGGTGGTCAGCGGCGATTTCATCGATCGGTCCACAATTTCAGCGGCGTTGCGCGAGGCGTTTTCGCGGCTGCCGGCGCGTGGCGCCCTGCGCTCGCTTCGGTGCGCAATGGCATTGCCTGCGTCGGCGACACTCACCACACGCGTATTGCTTGAAAAGCTGTCGAACGAGCGCCAGAAGCCCGGTCGCGATCCGCGGGGCGTGCTCGAACCGGCGGTGCTAGCCGAGGCCGAGCGTGTGGCGGGTATTGAACGTGGCGCGCTGTCGGTGGATTGGTCGATCTATGAACGTAATGACGGCTGTACGGAGGTGTCCATCGCCGCCACCGCCCGCCAATACGTGGAGTCGCGCGTGGAGGCGGCAGCGGGCGCCGATATCGCGCTGAGCGCCATCGACGGCGAACCCGGCGCTGCGTTGCGCGCGTTGTGTTATTCCGCCGCTATGGAAATCGATCGGGAGGAGCGCTTTGTCGCGTGCTGGGTCGAGGGTTCGGGACTGCATGCGTGGGTTGTCGGCGAAGATGGCGTGGAGAACGAGATGCGTTATCCGTCGCCGGAATACTCGAGCGCGATCGAGGCGTTGACGGATCTGGTCGGCAGCGGGCCGCGCGTGCACTGGTTCTACATCGGCGGGGACATCGAGCTGCTGCAGCGGGCGGGTGTATCGACGCAAATGCTTGCCGTCGCGTTCGGATGTCCTGTCATGCCGTTCGAATGCGCGCCGTTTTGCAATGGCGCGCAACGCGTGGACGAGCGCCTCGCGCATTCGCCCTTGTTTGCCGTTGCGCTGGGACTTGCGCTGCGCGAGGTGATGCCATGAGCGCGGTCGGATTGCATGCTTTTAATTTGCTGCCGTATCGGCCGGGTGCACGGCGTCGTGCGCGCAATCGCGCGTTGGCGCTGCTCGCCGGAGCAAGCGTCGCGGGATGCAGCGCGGTCGGCGCGGTTGCCGGGTGGGATGCGCTGACGCGCGCTCGTCTTGACGAGCAACGTGTGGTGCTGGATCACGCGTTGGCAAAGTTGAGCGGGCCTTTGGTAGAGCACGCGCGGCTGGCCGAGCAGGAAGCCTTGCGGCGGCGCGCGGAGAGTACGGCCGTGCCGATTGCCGAGCCGCGCGCGCGGTTCCTCGGCTTGCTCGATGCATTGGCGCAGGGCGCATCGCAGGGAAACGTGGGTTTGCAGCGCGTGACGCAACGCGTGAGCGAAGTGGAGCTTGCTGCAAGTGCGCCGGATTCCCAGGCTGCTGCTGCATGGCTGAAGGCGCTTGAAGTTGTACCGGGCGTGCGGGCTGTCGAGATTATCGAAATGCGGCGGCGAGTGACTTCCATGCGGTCACCGTCAGTAAAAGACGTGCGGGCAGCTTCGGCGGGCATGCAGGACAGGTCTGGCGGGTACGATTTCATCGCGATTGTGCGATGGGCCGACGGTTTGAGCAGCGCGAAGAATGCGAAGGAGCTCAAGGTCGGCAAGCGCGGGCTTTCGTCGTCGAAATCTGCCGCCCGGAGAGACACGCGATGAAAACGCCACACGCACTCCAACGCGCGAATCTTTTCGGACTGCTGGCCGAGCCTGTTGATGCCTGGAGCAACTGCAGGATTGCAGTGACGGGTGTCGTCGTGGGCGCTCTGGTGTTTGCATCGGGTGCTGCTCTATGGCGTTCGGCCGATCTGAGCGGCACGCAAGCAAGCCGCTCGGCGCTGGACGAAGCGCAGCAACGACTTGATCGCGCACGCGCCGTGGCCGGCGAGTTGCCCGCAATGCGCACGCGGCTTGGCGGTGACGCGAGCCCTTCGCGCTGGACGATCGCCGACGCGCTTCATGAAATCACCGCGCTTGCCGCTCAAAGCGGATTGCGGATCGGGACAGTGGAACCATCGGCGCAGAAGGGCGAGGGCATCGAGATCGAGCGGCCGCTGCGGTTTCGCGCGGAAGGTTCGTTCGGTGAGATCCGGCGCTTCATGGAGGCGCTCGAGGGATTGCCGCGTCTGGTCGTTCCGGCCGACGTGCAGATGAAGCGAGATGCTTTGGTCAGTAATTCGCTCGGGCTCGATGCAACCCTGCGGGTATTCGAGGCGTTGCCGGCTGTATCGCGTCCTGAGCCATCGCGGCGGGACGCATTCGCCATCGATCCATTCGGCGTGAAAAACAGTCCCGGCCCCGGCGATGCAAGCGCGATGCTTCTAGTAGGCACCTTGCGCAGCCAAAGCCGTTCGATGGCGCTGCTGGAAACCGCTGCAGGCGTCGATGGATTCGCACCGGGTCAAACGGTCGGCGACGAGCGGCTTGGCCGCGTGCGCGCGCGTTCGATCGAATTGCGTCGTGGCGATGGTGCTGTGCGGACAATCGGTATTGCCGAGGATCGGCCATGAGCTTCGTTCGTTTCATGTTTCGACGGCATGGAGCGGCGCACTGGCGGACTGCGACGGTCCGGGGCGTCGCCGCCATCTTGATGCTGCAGGCGTTCGACGTTGGCGCCGCTATTGCGCCCCTTCCGCCCTTGCCACCTCTGCCGGCGAACCTTCCGCTGACGCTGCCTACCGATCAGTTTGCGGAAGACTCGCCGGCAGAGGTTCCAGCGCAAGCTGCGGCCGAACCGTCCCAGGACGATGGCGCGTGGCTCGCGCCGGCCAACGCCCCGGCACCCGCCGCGCCGGCTGCAACCATCGACGCCGCCCCGCCGCTCGAAGGTCCGCCCACGCCGTTGCCGCCTGTGGAGCGCATGAGCCGCAGCGCGCCTGATCGGTCAAACGTCGCGAGCGACGACGGCAAGCCGATCTCGCTGAACTTGAAAAACGCAGACCTGAGCGCCGTGCTTCAAACATTCGCGAAGTTTTCAGGCGTGAACATCGTGGCGAGCGACAAGATTCGCGGGCAGGTATCGATCAATCTCGTCGACGTCCCGTGGCGGCGCGCGTTCGACACGCTTCTCGACGTCCACGGCCTCGCCATGGAACGCCACGGCGACGTGATCTGGGTCGCCCCGATGACCGAGCTGGCGGCGCGCGAGCGTCTGCGCTACGAGGCCCATGCGCGTGCCGCGGACCTGGAGCCGCTCGGCAGCCGCACGTTCGTCCTGCGCTACCCGCGTGCCGACGACGTCAGAAAGTTGCTCACCGGGTCGGGCAGCCAGCGTGTGTTGTCGAAGCGCGGTTCCGTCATGGCTGACGCCCGCACGAACCTGCTCTTCGTCACCGACCTTGAAGCGCGCGTTGCGCAGATCGGCGAGTTGATCGCGCGGATCGACCAGCCCACGCCGCAAGTGATGATCGAGGCGCGCATCGTGGAAGGCGATACCGGTTTTTCGCGCAATCTTGGCGTGAAGCTGTCCATGACACCCACGGGCGAGGGCACCGCACGCGGCTTGGTGGCGGGCACGGACGGCGCGGTGCTCGATCTGTCGGCGCGGCCCATCGGAGGATTCGATGCAGCCACGGCGGGCCTCACGCTCTTCGCCGCGCAGGCAACGCGGCTGCTGAATGTCGAGCTGAGCGCGCTCGAAGCAGAAGGGCGCGGCGAAATCGTATCGAGTCCGCGCGTGGTCACGGCCGATCGCGTGAAGGCGATCGTCGAGCAGGGCACGGAATTGCCGTATCAGGCCAAAGTCGGAAACGGCGTTTCGGGCGTGCAGTTCCGCCGCGCTGCGCTGAAGCTGGAGGTGGAGCCGCAAATTACCCCGCATGGACATGTGATCCTGGACCTGGATGTATCGAAGGATAGTGTTGGCGAGCAGACCGCGGCGGGTCCGGCGATCAACACGAAACACGTCCAGACGCGCGTGGAAGTGGAGGACGGCGGCACGGTGGCAATCGGCGGGATATATTCGAGCGACGAGCGCGTAGACGTCACCCGCGTCCCGTTGCTCGGTAAAATCCCGGGATTGGGCTGGCTTTTTCGTCACACTGCGCGCCGGAATTCGCGCAGCGAACTGGTCATTTTCATCACCCCACACATCGTCCCGGCGCGCTTGTGAAGGCCGCCGGCAAGCCTGTGGCGAGCGTTCGGCAAGCCCCTTCGGCTCGACAAAGCGGTCCTTTTGCCTTTAAGCTCCCGCACGAACGGGACCAGAATCGGGACCGGAATCAACGCAAAGGTAAGCGAGTTGGAAGCCGGGCAAACGAACTCGAACGTATTTTTCGTCGGACTCATGGGGGCAGGCAAGACCACCGTGGGGCGGGCGGTTGCGCGCCGCTTGCAGCGTTCGTTCATCGATTCCGACCTCGAAATCGAGGCGCGCACGGGCGCGCGCATTCCCGTGATCTGGGAAGTCGAGGGTGAAGAAGGCTTCCGGCAGCGGGAGGCGGACGTGATCGAGGAGTTGTCGCGCCGCGAGAATATCGTTCTCGCGACGGGCGGCGGCGCGATCCTTCGCCCCGAAAACCGCAATCATCTGAAGAGTCGCGGCCTAGTGATCTATCTGCGCGCCACGCCGCACGAGCTTTGGCAGCGCACCCGCCGCGATAAAAACCGGCCGCTGCTGCAGACCGACGACCCGCGCGGCAAGCTGGAAGCGCTCTACAAAACGCGCGATCCGTTGTATCAGGAGTGCGCGCATTTCATCGTGGAAACGGGGCGGCCGACGGTGAATAACCTCGTCAACATGGTGTTGATGCAACTGGAGATGGCCGGCATCGCCAAGCCGGCTACGTCATAATGTCGGCCATGATTACCGTAAATGTCGAACTGGGCGATCGCGCCTATCCCATCCATATTGGAGCAGGACTGATTGGCCGCACGGAGCTCTACGCGCCGCATATTGCGGGGTCGTCGGTTGCCATTGTCACCAACACCACGGTCGATCCGCTTTACGGCGATGCGCTGCGCGCCGCGCTCACGCCGCTCGGCAAGAAGGTCACGACCGTCATTCTCCCCGATGGCGAAGCGCACAAGAATCTCGACACGCTCAACCAGATTTTCACCGCGCTCCTGACTGAGCGCGCCGACCGCAAGACCACGCTGATTGCGCTGGGCGGCGGGGTGATCGGCGACATGACCGGGTTCGCCGCAGCGAGCTATATGCGCGGGATCCCGTTTATCCAGGTGCCGACCACGCTGCTTTCGCAAGTGGATTCGTCGGTGGGCGGCAAGACTGGCATCAATCATCCGCTTGGCAAGAACATGATCGGCGCGTTTTATCAGCCGCAGGCGGTGATCGCTGATATTGGCGTGTTGCGCACGCTGCCGCCGCGTGAGCTTGCCGCCGGTATTGCGGAAGTGATCAAGACTGGCGCGATTGCCGATAGCGAGTTCTTCGACTGGATCGAGGCGAACACGCCCGCACTGAACGACTGCGATGCCACCGCGCTCGCGCATGCGGTAAAGCGCTCGTGCGAGGTGAAGGCATCGGTGGTTGCCGCCGACGAACGCGAAGGCGGCCTGCGCGCGATTCTCAACTTCGGACACACCTTCGGTCACGCAATCGAAGCGGGACTCGGCTATGGCGAATGGCTGCATGGCGAGGCGGTGGGAACGGGCATGGTCATGGCTGCGGATCTTTCGGTGCGGCTCGGCCGGCTGGATGAAAAATCGCGTGCGCGTCTGATTCGCGTGATTGCAGACGCCAGGCTTCCGGTGAAAGCGCCGGCTCTGGGCGCGGATCGTTATATCGACTTGATGAAAGTCGACAAGAAGGCCGAAGCAGGCGAGATCAAGTTCATCTTGCTCAAAAGGTTCGGCGAGACCGAAATCGCGGGCGCGCCGGATGAAGCCGTTCGCGCAACGCTCGCGGCCAGCATCTGAGCGGCTGCGTTCAACAATCATTTCCGGGTGAAGCTGCACCGGCTTCCCGGCGCCGCGCGAGCGTTTGAAAACGCGGCTTTAAAAAAGAACAAAGATCCAACGAACAAAAAGGGCAAGAGGTCGACTCGGACAATGGCCGCTGACCGGACGCGGTTGACGCTGCGTTCAAGCGCAGCTTTTGCCGGGCAGAACAGGACGATGATTCGGAGCAGCCGGTGAGCGACAAGACATTGCAGGTTTCCAGCATCACACCGACGCCATTCGCACTCGAGGCGCATCTCGCGCCGTTTGCGGCGCATTCCGCGCAATCTCGCGGTCGCCGTTTCGAAGAAAAAGCGCCGGTCGCGCGCACCGAATTCCAGCGCGACCGCGATCGCATTGTTCACTCGACTGCATTTCGGCGGCTGGAGTACAAGACGCAGGTTTTCGTGAATCACGAAGGCGACCTGTTCCGCACACGCCTGACTCATAGCCTGGAGGTCGCGCAGATCGCCCGTTCTGTCGCACGCAATTTGCGCGTGAACGAGGATCTGGTCGAAGCCATCTCCCTTGCGCACGATCTCGGCCATACGCCGTTCGGCCATGCCGGGCAGGATGCGCTGAACGAATGTATGAGCGAGCACGGCGGCTTCGAACACAACTTGCAGAGCCTTGTGGTTGTCGATGAACTCGAGGAACACTATGGCGCATTCGATGGCCTCAACCTCTGCTTCGAGACGCGCGAAGGCATTCTCAAACATTGTTCGCGTGAAAACGCGCTGAAACTCGGTGAACTGGGCGAGCGCTTTTTGAACCGCAAGCAACCGTCCATCGAAGCGCAGATTGCGAACGTGGCCGACGAAATCGCCTACAACAATCACGATGTCGACGATGGCCTGCGTTCTGGCCTCATCACGCTCGACCAGCTTGCTAACGTCGCGCTCTGGCAGACGCATTACGAAGCCGCGCGGGAGGAATACCCGAACATCGAAGGACGCAGGCTGATTCACGAGACCATTCGGCGGATCATCAATACGCTGATCGTGGATCTGATCGAGTCGACGAACGCGAACCTGGCGCGGGTCAACCCGCAATCCGTGGACGATGTGCGCAACGCCCCCGCTCTTGTCGCGCACGGGCCGGCCGTCGCGGCCCAGGCCGCCGAGCTCAAGCGCTTCCTGTACAAGAACCTCTATCGCCATTACCGCGTGATGCGTATGGCGAACAAGGCGCAGCGCGTGATAACCGGCCTGTTCAAGGCGTTCATCGACGACCCGCGCTTGCTGCCGCCGGACTACCAGGCGCGCGCGCCGGCCGCGGAAGAGTCGGCGAACGATAATCATGCTTCCGCGGAGGCGGGTAACACCACGCAGGCAAGGCTGATCGCGCATTACATTGCGGGAATGACGGACCGGTACGCGCTAAAAGAATACGGACGTCTGTTCGTCATCGATGACAACTAGAATCGCGCGTTCGAGGAATTTTCAAATCCTCCTTCGCGATAAACACGCAAACTTCACCCGGGTTCAAGGAGACGTTACTCATGAGTAGTCGTAAGCTGCTGGTCAGCTCCATTTCCCTCGCCGCCGCTCTCGCGTTTGGCGCAAGCCAGGCGCAGGCCGCAACCGAAATCCAGTTCTGGCATGCAATGGAATCCGCGCTCGGTGAGCGCGTGAACGACATCGCGAACGACTTCAACAAGTCGCAGAGCGACTACAAGATCGTGCCGGTCTTCAAGGGCAGCTACGACCAGACGCTGGCGGCGGGCATTGCAGCGTATCGCAGTGGCAACGCTCCGGCCATCCTGCAAGTCTACGAAGTCGGCACGGCCACGATGATCCAGGCCAAGAAAGCCGTGATTCCCGTCTCCGACGTCTTCAAGCAAGCCGGCGTTCCGCTCGACGAAAAGGCGTTCGTGCCGACCATCTCGAGCTATTACAGCGACTCGAAAACCGGCCATCTGATTTCGATGCCGTTCAACAGCTCCACGCCCGTGCTGTACTACAACAAGGACGCGTTCAAGAAGGCGGGCATCGATCCGACGCATCCGCCGAAGACCTGGGGCGAACTCGAAGCCGATTCGAAGAAGTTGAAAGCGGCCGGCATGTGCGGGTATTCGTCGGGCTGGCAGAGCTGGATTCAGCTCGAAAACTACAGCGCATGGCACGGCGCGGCGTTTGCGTCGAAGAACAATGGTTTCGATGGCACCGACGCCGTCCTCGAATTCAACAAGCCGCTGCAGGTCGCGCACATCCAGTTCCTGCAGAACATGGCGAAGGACGGCACGTTCACCTACGTTGGCCGGAAGGACGAGGCGGTATCGAAGTTTTATAGCGGCGATTGCGGCATCGTGACCAATTCGTCGGGCTCGCTTGCCAACATCAAGAAATATGCGAAGTTCAGCTTCGGCACGGGCATGATGCCGTACGACGAAAGCGTGAAGGGCGCGCCGCAGAACGCGATTATCGGCGGCGCGAGTCTTTGGGTGTTGTCGGGCAAGGACGCGGCAACGTACAAGGGCGTCGCGAAGTTCCTCGCGTATCTGACGTCGCCGGCGGTTGCGGCGAAATGGCATCAGGACACGGGTTATCTGCCGGTCACGACGGCCGCGTACGAACTGACGCAAAAGCAGGGCTTCTATGACAAGAATCCCGGCGCCGATACCGCCATCAAGCAGATGCTGAACAAGCCACCGTTGCCGTTCACGAAGGGCTTGCGTCTGGGCAACATGCCGCAGATCCGTACGATCGTCGACGAAGAACTCGAACAGGTCTGGGCGCAAAAGAAGACGCCAAAGGAAGCACTGGATTCAGCCGCATCGCGTGGCGACGATCTGCTGCGCCGATTTGAAAAAGCTGGAAGCTAAGAGCGCACCATGGAAAAACGATCGCGGTTCAATACGAGCCTGCTGCCTTACCTGCTGGTCGCGCCGCAGCTCGCGATCACCGCGCTCTTTTTTCTGTGGCCGGCGGGCGAGGCGCTGTGGCAGGCCACGCAGACGCAGGACGCGTTTGGGACATCGAGTGAGTTTGTCGGGCTGGCGAACTTCAAGCAGATCTTCACTGATCCGCTCTACCTTTCTTCGTTTAACACGACGATCATCTTCTGCACGCTCGTCACCGTGTCCGGCCTTGTCATCTCCCTGCTGCTTGCGGCGTGCGCCGATCGCGTGACGCGCGGCGCAAAGACGTATCAGACGCTGTTGATCTGGCCGTACGCAGTGGCGCCTGCGATTGCCGCCGTGTTGTGGTCGTTTTTGTTCAATCCGAGTATCGGCCTCGTGACTTATGCGCTCGCGAAATACGGCATCGTCTGGAATCACGCGCTGAACGGTTCGCAGGCCATGTTTCTCGTAGTGCTGGCTTCTGTGTGGAAACAGGTGAGCTACAACTTCCTGTTTTTCTACGCCGGGCTGCAGGCTATTCCGCGCTCGCTGATCGAAGCTGCAGCCATCGATGGCGCCGGTCCCGTGCGCCGCTTCTTCGGGATCGCGTTGCCGTTGTTGTCGCCAACCAGTTTTTTCCTGCTGACCGTGAACGTGGTCTACGCCTTCTTCGATACCTTCCCGGTTATCGATGCCGCAACCGGCGGCGGCCCGGCGCAGTCCACGAAGACGCTCATCTACAAGATCTTCGCCGAAGGTTTCCAGGGCCTCGATATCGGCAGTTCCGGCGCGCAGTCCGTCGTGCTGATGGTGATCGTGGTGGCGCTGACCATCGTGCAATTCCGCTTCATTGAACGTCGGGTGCAGTACTCATGATCGAGAACCGTCGCGGTTTCGACCTCTTTTGCCACGCGGTGCTGATCGTGGGCGTGGTGCTGGTCGTGTTTCCGGTGTACATCGCATTTTGTGCGGCCACCATGAGCGAAGCTGAAGTCTTCAACGTGCCGCTCTCGCTCGTGCCGAGCACGCATTTATTCGAGAACGTCGCGCACATCTGGACGCATGGCAGCGGCAGCGCGGCAAGTCCGTTCGGCCGCATGCTGATGAACAGCCTTGTCATGGCGCTGGTGATTTCCATCGGCAAAATCGTCATTTCGATGCTGTCCGCGTATGCCATCGTGTTCTTCCGCTTTCCGTTCAAGAACCTCGCGTTCTGGCTCATTTTCATCACGCTGATGCTGCCCGTCGAAGTGCGGATTTTTCCGACGGTGCAAGTGGTTTCATCGATGCATATGAGCAATACGTACGCAGGTTTGACGTTGCCGCTGATTGCGTCGGCGACAGCGACGTTTCTGTTCCGCCAGTTCTTCATGACGCTGCCCGATGAACTCATGGAGGCGGCGCGCATCGACGGCGCCGGCGCGTTGCGTTTCCTGTGGGACGTGGTGCTGCCGCTCTCGAAGACGAACATTGCGGCGCTCTTCGTGATCACGTTCATCTATGGCTGGAACCAGTACTTGTGGCCCATCCTGATCAGCAGCGACCAGTCGATGCAAACCGCGGTCGTCGGCATCAAGAGCATGATCGCTTCGGGCGATACGGCCACCGAGTGGCATCTCGTGATGACCGCGACCTTGCTCGCCATGTTGCCGCCGCTCGCCGTCGTGCTGAGCATGCAGCGCTGGTTCGTGCGTGGTCTTGTCGATTCGGAAAAATAATGGAGGCTCTCCAATGATCCTTGAAGTCGCTCAATTGCCGGTGAAGGCCGGCGAAGAATCTGCGTTCGAAACGGCGTTCGCCCAGGCCGCGAAGATCATCTCGGCGCAGCCGGGATATCTCTCGCACGAGCTCGTGCGTGGCGCCGACGCGAACAATGGCTCGCAATACGTTTTGCTCGTGCGATGGGAAAGCGTCGCGGCCCATCAGGACGGCTTTCGCAATTCCGCCGATTACCAGAAGTGGCGCGAATTGCTGCACACATTCTATGAACCGGGTGTCGCGGTCGCGCATTTTGCGACGGTCGCGGGCGCACTGAAATAAGGCGGGTCGATGGCTGCACTAAGCCTTCAAGGCGTCAAGAAAACGTACGACGGCAAGCAGTTCGTGCTGCATGGCATCGACGTGCAAGTCGCCGATGGCGAATTCGTCGTCATGGTCGGACCGTCGGGCTGCGGAAAATCCACGTTGCTGCGGATGGTCGCGGGACTCGAGAGCGTGTCGGAGGGGACGATCTCCATCGGCGAGAAAGTGGTGAACCAGCTCGAGCCGAAGGATCGCGACATTGCGATGGTGTTCCAGAACTACGCGCTGTATCCGCACATGAGCGTCGCGCAGAACATGGCGTACGCGCTGAAGATCAGCGGCGTGAGCAAGGCTGATATCGACCGGCGCGTGCAGAACGCGGCGAAGATACTGGAACTCGAACCGTTACTGCAGAGAAAGCCGCGCGAGTTGTCGGGCGGGCAGCGTCAGCGCGTGGCAATGGGCCGGGCGATCGTGCGCGAACCGGCCGTGTTTCTCTTCGACGAACCGCTGTCCAATCTCGACGCCAAACTGCGCGTGCAAATGCGATTGGAGATCCAGCGGCTGCACGCGCGGCTCGGGACCACGAGCCTGTATGTCACGCACGATCAGATCGAAGCCATGACGCTCGCGCAGCGCGTGATCGTGATGAATCGCGGTTACGCGGAACAGATCGGGCCGCCGACTGAAGTCTATGAGCGTCCGGCGACGGTTTTTGTGGCGAGTTTTATCGGCTCGCCGGCCATGAACCTGATGGAAGGGCGTGTTTCGGACGACGGCTCCACCTTCGATGTCGCCGGCAACGGTCCGCGTTTGCCGCTCGCAGGCATGCACGCGCTGTCGCAGGATCTGAAGGGGCGTGAATGGACGCTGGGCATTCGGCCGGAACATATGCTGCCAGGACAGTCGGGCGCGCACGTGTCGCTCACCGTCGATTCCTGCGAACTGCTGGGCGCGGACAATCTGGCGCACGGCCGCTGGGGCAATCACGACGTCGCGGTGCGTTTGCCGCATGAGCATCGGCCGGCGCGCGGTGAAGCGCTGGAAGTGGCGCTGCCGGCGCATCGGCTGCATATCTTTGATCCGCAGACTGGCCGGCGAGTGAACTGAAAGGACGAATAACGATGAAAACCTGGCCCTATCCGCGCATCGTCGCGCATCGCGGCGGCGGCAAGGTCGCGCCGGAAAACACGCTGGACGGTATCGATACCGGCGCACGGCTCGGCCTGAAAATGATCGAGTTCGACGCGAAATTATCCGCCGACAACGTCGTGTTTTTGCTACACGATGACCTGGTCGATCGCACATCCGATGGTCGCGGCCCGGCGAAAGCCATGCGCTACGACGAAATCGACAAGCTCGATGCCGGCACGTGGTTCGACCCGCGTTTCAAGGGTGCTCGCATGCCGACGCTCGCGCAGGTCGCCGAGCGGTGCTTCCTGCACGGGCTTGCGGCGAACATCGAAATCAAGCCGTGCGACGGGCGGGACGTGGAAACGGGCGTTCTGGTCGCGCAAGAGGCGGCGCGCTTATGGGCCGATGCCGAACCTGTGCCGCTGTTGTCATCGTTTTCATACGCGGCGCTCGAAGCTGCCGCTGAGGCCGCGCCCGATTTGCCGCGCGGGATGCTCTACGAGGACATTCCCGCCGATTGGCGTGCGCAGACGGCGGCGCTGTCGTGCGTGTCGCTGCACGCTGACCACTCGAAGCTCGACGAAGCGCTGGTCCGCGAGATCAAGGATTCGGGCTTGCGGATCTTGGCGTACACAGTGAACGAGCCCGCCCGCGCTCGTGAACTTGCTCAGTGGGGGGTGGATGCGATCTGTACGGATCGTATCGATGCAATCGGCGCTGATTTTCTCGAATGAACGTTAAATAAAAAGCGCGCGCCAGGAGTGATCCCGACGCGCGCTTTTCGCGCAACCGAACGATAAGACTTAGCGGGCGCGGGCCAGCAGCACACCCGCGACGAGCGCAAGGCCGCCGACCAGGGCAATGGTCTGCCAGGGCTTTTCGTGAATGTAGGTGTCCGCATCGGCCAGCGCTGCATTGGCGCGGGCGCGCACTGCATCTTGCGTGTCGTTCAAACGGGCACGCGCAGAATCCACGCTTTTGCTCAACTGAGCGCGCAATGCGGCGACGTCCGCTGACGTCCCTTCTGACAACGTCTCTTCAATCTCCGAAATCAGCGTGCGAAGTTCGCCGCCGATGTCCTGCGCCGCGTCGCTGCTGTGCCTCGAAATCCGGCGAGCACGGCGGCTGGTGGAGTTCCATGAATCTCCGATGGCGTCTCGCGTATTGGGAAATGCGTTCATAGGATCGCTCCGTCGATGGATGAATCGTGGATGGGCCGCGAACCGATTGAAGTTCGCGGAAACGCTGAAGGTGAGCAAGTTGAATGCCGGTTCACGCGCAATTCTCAAGATTGCGCGCTGAAGCCTTGCGGCGCAAGGCGTCTGATGAATCGAAACGAGGTTGATCAAGTAGAAACTGCGGAGGCGTTTACCTAAATGACTCGATTCCGGGTCATTTTTACAAGCCAGTGAAACAAAACGCCGCCACGTTTTTGACGCGGAAGCGTTCGTCTGTTGCCAAGCGTGAACGAGACGGTCAGAACCGGTATCCGACGTTCAAATACGTCACGATCGGGTTCAGCCTGAGCTTCGCCTCGGACTTCACCGTAAGCGGTCCGACCGGCGTCTGAGCCTGCGTCGTCAGCTTGGCGGTTGCATGCAGCGGCACGAAGGAGAGAGAAAAGCCTGCAAACCAGTGTTCCGAGAATGCATAAGTAAGACCTGCATTAAACACCGGAGCCCAGGAACGATCTGTGGATACGTCGGTCGGACCATGCAGCACGTTCGCTTCAAAGCCGGTATTGGTGATCTTGGCGTCGCTGAACCATACGCGCGTCACGCCAATACCAACGTAGGGACGCAGCTTCGCCTGCGGCTGCATGAAGTAATACTTCAGAAGAAACGTCGGGCTCCATTGCTTGGCCGTTCCGACCGTGCCGTAGCCCGAGTAGCTCTTGTCACCTTTAAGGTCGAATTTTGGCGGAATGCCAATCACGAATTCGCCGGCGATGTGGTCTGTGACGAAGTAGCCCGCGGTAAAGCCTGCAGTGTCGGCATTCGAGAGACTGGCGCCCGTATTGGGCACTTCGATGCCGACCGGCGATCCACCTACACTAGTCTCCTTGAGCGGACCGCTGCTGGAGAGCGGCGCAAAGTGGAACCAGCCTGTAGTGAAGTAGAACGTATTTGCCGATTGCGCATGTGCCGCGCCAGTGATGCAGGTAAATGCTGCAACCCCCGTGACTACCTGTTTTATTTTCATTGAGTGCTCCTCCGAGAAAGCACGCTAATTATGAACAGAACATTTGAAACAAACCATGTTTCGCCGCAAAGCGTTTTCCCTAAGAGGAATGCTGGCTCCAATTGGGTTAGCGCGATGCATAAAACTGTCTCGTACACCTGACTTCTCTCGTCGATGTGAACTGCCGGCATCTCGACGAAAATTTTCAAGGTGGCCCAGAATATCGTTTAGACAGACCCCCGGGAGCGCCGGCCGCCCGAATCCTTGTCGCAAGAATTCCCTGAACCCGATCAACGCCCGACCAACGGAAAATCCAGAATGGCACGGCTTGCACGACTCTACGTTCCCGAACAGCCGCAACACGTCATCTTGCGCGGTCTCGACCAGCAGCCCGCTTTCATCGATGCTCCGGACTACGAGCTTTTTATCGAATGTTTGCGGACTGCATCGCGCGACCACAATCTCGCCATCCACGCCTACGCACTGATGCCCGGCGCGGTGCATTTGCTCGTCACGCCCCGCGACGAAGCGAGCCTGCCCAAAGCCATGCAGGCGGTCGGCAGGCGCTACGTCGCGCACTTCAATCGCCGGTACGCACGTCGCGGCACGTTATGGGAAGGCCGCTATCGAGCAACGGTGATCGAAGGTGAGACCTACTTCCTGCTCGCGAGCCGCGTGGTCGAAATGGCGCCGGTGCAGGTGGGTCTTGCGGCCACGCCACAGGACTACAAGTGGTCGAGCTATCGCCATCACATCGGCCTGACACTCGACAGCCTGATCACCGACCATCCGCTCTACTGGAAACTCGGCAACACGCCGTTCGAGCGTCAGCGCGCCTATCTGGAACTGTGCGAACAACCGCTCGACGAACGCGAAGCCAACCGTCTCCTTCAGGCCACGCTCAAAGGCTGGGTTCTTGGCAGCGATTCGTACCGCGAGTGGGCGGCGCGTGCCGCCAACCGCCGAGTCTCGCCATTGCCGCGCGGCCGGCCCCGCAAGGTACGCGAAACGCCACAGACTCAATAACGGACTTTTGTGCAAGAACTGAAGAATGAACCAACGGCGTGACGACAAAAATCGACACGCCGTTTTATTTTTTCCTCGTTTGATATGGAACTAATTAAATGGGGCATTCATGCACCAAGTCGATAATTGGTGCCATATCATAGCGTTTTGATTGCCAACTGTTTGATTGATCGCGTATATTTCGTTTTCCGGCGGTTGGGGACGCTTTGCGTCCGCTGCTTGCCCGACTTCGTGATCATTGGCAGGTTCAGGGTCTTGGCCTGCCAGTGATGCGAGCAACGCATAAAACATGTTCAACGGCCGCCCGCGGCCTCCCCACAGAACACGGTGACCCATGAACGAACAATTGCCGCCGACTCTCGGTTCCGCTCCCGCCGCGCAGGGCATGTACGATCCCGAGAACGAACACGACTCGTGTGGCGTCGGGTTTGTCGCTCATATCAAGGGCAAGAAGCGCCATGAAATTATCCAGCAGGGTCTGAAGATCCTCGAAAACCTCGACCATCGCGGCGCAGTTGGCGCCGACAAGCTGATGGGCGACGGCGCGGGCATCCTGATCCAGATCCCGGACGGGTTTTATCGTGAGGAAATGGCGAAGCAGGGCGTGACGTTGCCGCCGGAAGGCGAGTACGGCGTCGGCATGATCTTTCTGCCGAAAGAGCACGCGTCGCGTCTGGCTTGCGAGCAGGAACTGGAACGCACGGTGAAAGCCGAGGGCCAGGTCGTGCTGGGTTGGCGCGATGTCCCCGTCGACGCCACCATGCCGATTTCCCCGACCGTGAAGGCGAGCGAACCGCTGATCCGGCAAATCTTCATCGGCCGCGGGAAAGACATCGTTGTGACCGACGCGCTCGAGCGCAAGCTGTACGTAATCCGAAAGACGGCGAGCCATCGGATCCAGGCGCTCAAACTCAAGCACGGCAAGGAATATTTCGTACCTTCGATGTCGGCGCGTACCGTCGTCTACAAGGGCCTGCTGCTGGCCGGTCAGGTGGGCGTGTATTACCGCGACCTGCAGGACGAACGCACCGTGTCGGCGCTCGCGCTCGTGCACCAGCGCTTCTCCACGAACACGTTCCCCGCGTGGGAACTCGCGCACCCGTACCGGATGATTGCGCACAACGGTGAAATCAACACCGTGAAGGGCAACGTCAACTGGCTGAACGCGCGCACCGGCGCGATCGCCAGCTACGTGCTGGGCGACGATCTGCCGAAACTCTGGCCGCTGATCTATCCGGGCCAGTCCGACACGGCATCGTTCGATAACTGCCTCGAATTGCTTGTGATGGCGGGTTACCCGCTCGTCCACGCAATGATGATGATGATCCCGGAAGCCTGGGAACAGCACACGTTGATGGACGACAACCGCCGCGCGTTCTACGAATATCACGCGGCCATGATGGAGCCGTGGGATGGTCCCGCCGCGATCGCGTTCACCGATGGCCGCCAGATCGGCGCCACGCTGGACCGCAACGGCCTGCGTCCGGCGCGCTATGTCATCACCGACGACGACCTCGTGATCCTGGCATCGGAAGCGGGCGTGTTGCCCGTGCCGGAATCGAAGATCGTGAAGAAGTGGCGTCTGCAGCCGGGCAAGATGTTCCTGATCGACATGGAGCAAGGCCGGATCATCGACGACAAGGAACTCAAGGACAACCTCGCGAACGGCAAGCCGTACAAGAGCTGGATTGACGCCGTGCGCATCAAGCTCGACGAGATCGAACCAAAGGCCGAAGAAGTCGATACACAACGCCGCGAAGCCGCAGCGTTGCTGGATCGTCAGCAGGCGTTCGGCTACACGCAGGAAGACGTCAAGTTCCTGATGGCGCCGATGGCGCAACTCGGTGAGGAAGCCGTCGGTTCCATGGGCAACGACTCGCCGCTGGCGGTCATGTCCAACAAGAACAAGACGTTGTATCACTACTTCAAGCAGCTTTTCGCGCAGGTCACGAACCCGCCGATCGACCCGATCCGCGAGAACATGGTGATGTCGCTGGTGTCGTTCGTCGGGCCGAAGCCGAACCTGCTCGATACCACCAACATCAACCCCACGATGCGCCTCGAAGTCTCGCAGCCGGTGCTCGACTTCAAGGACATCGCGAAGATTCGCGCCATCGATAAATACACCGGCGGCAAGTTCAGTTCCTACGAGCTGAGCATCTGCTATCCGGTCGTGTGGGGCAACGAAGGCGTGGAAGCGCGCCTGGCTTCGTTGTGCGCGGAAGCCGTGGACGCGGTGAAGTCCGGCTACAACATGTTGATCGTGTCCGACCGCAAGATGGACCGCGACAACCTGGCCATTCCGGCGCTGCTCGCCACGTCCGCCATCCACACGCATCTCGTGCAGCACGGTTTGCGCACTAGCACGGGCCTGGTCGTGGAAACGGGATCGGCGCGCGAGACGCATCACTTCGCGTTGCTGGCTGCATATGGCGCGGAAGCCGTGCATCCGTACCTCGCGCTGGAAACGCTCGCGCAAATGGCCGAAGGCCTGAAAGGCGATCTTTCCGCCGACAAAGCCATCTACAACTACACGAAGGCGGTCGGCAAGGGCTTGTACAAGGTCATGTCGAAGATGGGCATTTCCACGTACATGTCGTACACCGGTGCGCAGATTTTCGAAGCGGTTGGTCTCGCGAGCGATCTGGTCGAGAAGTACTTCAAGGGCACTGCGTCGAAGGTTGGTGGGATCGGCATTTTCGAAGTGGCCGAGGAAGCGATCCGTTTGCATCGTGAGGCGTTTGGTGAGAACCCGATCCTCGCGACCATGCTCGATGCCGGCGGTGAATATGCGTATCGCGTGCGCGGTGAAGAGCACATGTGGACGCCGGACGCCATCGCCAAGCTGCAGCATTCCACGCGCAGCAACTCGTATCAGACATACAAGGAATACGCGCACCTGATCAACGACCAGACGAAGCGTCACATGACGTTCCGTGGTTTGTTCGAGTTCAAGGTCGATCCCACGAAAGCGATTCCGCTCGATGAAGTGGAGCCGGCGAAGGAAATCGTCAAGCGCTTTGCGACGGGCGCCATGTCGCTCGGTTCGATCAGCACCGAAGCGCACGCTACGCTGGCTGTGGCCATGAACCGTATCGGCGGGAAGTCGAACACGGGTGAAGGCGGCGAGGACGCGAACCGGTATCGCAATGAGTTGCGCGGCATTCCGATCAAGAACGGCGACACCATGCGCTCGGTTATCGGCGATGAAGTCGTCACCGATATCCCGTTGAAAGAAGGCGATTCGCTGCGTTCGCGTATCAAGCAAGTTGCATCCGGGCGCTTTGGCGTGACGGCCGAGTACCTGTCGTCGGCGGATCAGATCCAGATCAAGATGGCGCAGGGCGCGAAGCCGGGCGAAGGCGGACAACTGCCGGGTCACAAGGTCAGCGACTACATCGGCAAGTTGCGTTATTCGGTGCCGGGCGTGGGCCTGATTTCGCCGCCGCCGCATCACGATATTTATTCCATCGAAGACTTGGCGCAATTGATTCACGACTTGAAGAACGTGAACTCGTCGTCGAGCGTGTCGGTGAAGCTCGTGTCGGAAGTGGGCGTTGGAACGGTTGCTGCCGGCGTTGCCAAGGCGAAGGCCGATCACGTCGTGATCGCCGGCCACGATGGCGGCACGGGCGCTTCGCCGTTGTCGTCGTTGAAGCATGCGGGCACGCCGTGGGAACTGGGTCTTGCCGAAACGCAGCAGACGCTCGTGCTCAACCGTCTGCGCGGCCGTATCCGCGTGCAGGCCGACGGTCAGATGAAGACCGGCCGCGACGTGGTGATTGGTGCGCTGCTCGGCGCCGACGAATTTGGTTTTGCGACCGCGCCGCTCGTCGTGCAAGGTTGCATCATGATGCGCAAATGTCACCTGAACACCTGCCCGGTCGGCGTCGCGACGCAAGATCCGGTGCTGCGCGCCAAGTTCACGGGGCAGCCGGAACACGTCGTGAACTTCTTCTTCTTCATCGCGGAAGAAGTGCGGGAAATCATGGCTCAGCTTGGCATCCGCAAGTTCGATGACCTCATCGGCCACGCCGAATTGCTCGACACGAAGAAGGGCGTCGAGCACTGGAAGGCTAAGGGTCTCGACTTCTCGAAGGTGTTTTATCAAGTGCCGAACGACGGCAGCATCGCGACGAAGCACGTCGAGACGCAGGATCACGGCCTCGAGAAAGCGCTCGATCACGTGTTGATCGAGAAGTCGAAGGCGGCCATCGAGAAGGGCGAGCACGTTTCGTTCATCCAGCCGGTGCGCAACGTGAACCGCACGGTCGGCGCAATGTTGTCGGGTCTCGTCGCACGCAAGCACGGCCATGACGGTCTCGCCGATGACGCCATCCACATTCAGTTGAAGGGCACGGCGGGGCAAAGCTTCGGCGCGTTCCTGGCGAAGGGCATCACGCTGGATCTCGTCGGCGACGGCAACGACTATGTCGGCAAGGGTCTTTCGGGCGGTCGCATCATCATTCGCCCGACGAACGATTTCCGGGGCAAGTCGGAAGAGAACATCATCTGCGGCAACACGGTCTTGTATGGCGCGATTGAAGGCGAAGCGTATTTCCGCGGCGTTGCGGGCGAGCGTTTCGCCGTGCGTAACTCGGGCGCGACGGCAGTCGTGGAAGGCACGGGCGATCACGGTTGCGAGTACATGACCGGCGGCACGGTGGTCGTGCTCGGCGAAACCGGGCGCAACTTCGCGGCGGGCATGTCGGGCGGCGTGGCGTTTGTCTATGATCCGGACGGTACCTTCGGCGGTAAGGCCAACAAGGCGATGGTCGCGCTCGATCCGGTTCTGCAACAAGCCGAACAGGAACGCACGGTCGACCGCGCGTTGTGGCATACCGGCCAGACCGATGAAGCCTTGCTCAAGGGCCTGATCGAGCGGCACTTCCAGACTACCGGATCGCCGCGCGCGAAAGCGTTGCTCGAGAACTGGGATGCATCGCGTCGTCAGTTCGTGAAGGTCTTCCCGACGGAATACAAGCGGGCGCTCGGCGAGCTGGGCGCGAAGAAAGCGAAAGACGCGATCGCGGCCTGAGCCTTCTTAACCTTTAGCACGGCCCTTCGGCGTCAGACGCCGGAGGGTGGATCAACCCCAAATACAGAGAAAAGAGAACCACATGGGCAAGGCAACCGGTTTTCTCGAGTTCGAGCGCCAGCATGAGACGTACGAAGCGCCGCTCGCCCGCGTCAAGCACTACAAGGAATTCGTTCACGCGCTGTCGGACGAAGACGCGAAGGTGCAGAGCGCGCGTTGCATGGACTGCGGCATTCCGTTTTGCAACAACGGCTGTCCGGTGAACAACATCATCCCGGATTTCAACGATCTGGTGTTCCGCCAGGACTGGAAGTCGGCCATTGAAGTGCTGCATTCCACGAACAATTTCCCCGAGTTTACGGGCCGCATTTGCCCGGCGCCGTGCGAATCGGCGTGCACGCTCGGCATCAATGACGACGCAGTGGGCATCAAGTCGATCGAACACGCGATCATCGATAAAGCCTGGACCGAGGGCTGGGTCGCGCCGCTGCCGGCGAAGCACAAGACCGGCAAGAAGGTGGCCGTGGTTGGATCGGGTCCTGCAGGATTGGCCGCTGCGCAGCAACTGGCGCGCGCCGGTCACGAAGTGACCGTGTTCGAGAAGAACGATCGCATAGGCGGATTGCTGCGCTATGGCATCCCTGATTTCAAGCTTGAAAAATGGCTCATCGACCGACGTATGCGGCAGATGGAAGCCGAAGGCGTGGCGTTCCGGACGAATGTGTTTATCGGCAAGGATCCGTTGCCGGGGCATATCGCGAATACGGCGCGTGAAACCATCACGCCGGACGAACTGCGCGAACAATTCGATGCCGTCGTCATCGCCGGTGGTTCGGAAACGCCGCGCGATTTGCCGGTGCCGGGTCGCGAGATGCAAGGCATCCATTACGCGATGGAATTCCTGCCGCTGCAGAACAAGGTCAACGCCGGCGATACGGTTGTCGACCAGTTGATCGCGAAGGGCAAGCATGTCGTGGTGATTGGCGGTGGCGATACGGGTTCGGATTGCGTGGGGACGTCGAACCGGCATGGCGCGAAGAGCGTCACGCAGTTCGAGTTGCTTTCGCAGCCGCCTGAAACCGAAAACAAGCCGCTCGTCTGGCCGTACTGGCCGATCAAGTTGCGTACGTCGTCATCGCACGAAGAAGGATGCGAGCGCGACTGGTCGGTGGCCACGAAGCGCTTCGAAGGCAAGAACGGCAAGGTTGAAAAACTGATCGCCGTGCGTGTGGAATGGAAGGACGGGAAGATGCAGGAAGTGGCGGGATCGGAGTTCGAAATGAAGGCCGATCTGGTGCTCCTCGCAATGGGCTTTACGCAACCGACTTCGCCGGTTCTGGAAGCATTCGGTGTCGATAAAGACGCGCGTGGAAACGTGAAGGCTTCGACCGAAGGCGAGAAGGCTTACTTCACGTCGGTGCCGAAGGTGTTCACTGCAGGCGATATGCGTCGCGGCCAGTCGCTGGTTGTGTGGGCGATTCGCGAAGGCCGCCAGTGCGCCCGTTCAGTCGATGCATTTTTGATGGGGTCTAGCGAGTTGCCGCGGTAAGGTTTTATCGTTGCGATTCATTGAAACCGGGCTCGATGGTGAGCCCGGTTTTTTTATTGATGTTCGGCATGCGGCGCCTTGATGTAGTCCAAAAAAGCGCGCAATCCGCAGGACATGTACTGGCGGTTCGGGTAGTAAACGTGGAATCCCGGCCTTTCCGGTAGCCAATCTTCGAGCACGGATATCAGTTGGCCGTTTTCAAGGTACGCTTTGACCTGTTCGTAATACAGGAAACCGACTCCAGCGCCTGCGAGCACGGCCTCCAGTTCGGCATCCATATCATCCACCACGATGTTGCCTGGCGCCGCAATTTCCAGCTTGCCTTCCGGTCCTTCGAACTCCCAGTTGTATGGCCGCCCGCTTGGAAAACGGAACACCACGCATTGGTGATCGACCAGATCGCGCGGATGTTCGGGCACCGCGCGCCCCGCGAAATAAGCAGGTGTCGCCACGACTGTCAACTTGGCCGGCGGCCCGATAGGCATGGCAATCATGTCCTTCTCGACAATCGCGCCGAGCCGGATGCCGGCATCGAATTGTCCTTCGACGATATCGACGAGAAAATCGTCCGTGGTGACTTCCACCTTCAGATCCGGGTATTGGCGCGTGAAACCGGTGACGAGCGGCATCAGGAACAATCGGGCTGCCAGCCGCGCCGCGTTGATTTTTAACGTGCCCATGGGTGAATCCCGGAAGGAGTTCACTTCATCGAGCATGGTCTTGATTTCATCGAATGCCGGGCGCAGCCGTTCGTACAAATTCCGGCCAGCCTCGGTCAGCGAGACGCTTCGCGTGGTGCGGTTGAAAAGACGCAGCTTGAGCCGTTGTTCCAGTTGCTTGATCGCATGGCTGATCGCCGATGGCGACAACCCGAGTTCGTCGCCCGCAGCACGGAAGCTCCTACGACGAGCCACCGCGATGAACGTTGCGAAATCAGAAAAGTGCGTCCGCATTAGTGAAAATTTCTCAGTAAGCCATCTCAAAGCATCACTTTTACAGAACTATCCGCCGACCGTAAAGTGAGGTCTTGCATCGCAACAATTGAGATAACAGCATGAAAACTGAGAGCATTTACTTTATTTGGGCTCATCCGCGGGCTGATTCGTTGACCGCGCATATCGTGGAAGAAATGCAGGGTCAGGCGGCGCGTGACGGTATGAGCACGACCACTTTGGATCTTTATCGCAGCGGATTTGATCCGGTGCTCGGTACGGAAGACGAACCGGACTGGAATGATTCGACGAAACGGCTCTCGCCAGAAGTGCATCGGCTATTCGGCGAGCTGGAGGGGAAGGACACCCTCGTGGTCGTGTTTCCGGTGTGGTGGTATAGCTTTCCGGCCATCATCAAAGGCTATATGGACAGGGTGTGGAATCACGGCCTGGCATATGGCGAAGGGCATCGTTTGCCGGCCAGGAAGATTCATTGGGTAGGGCTGGTCGGCGGCTCGGAGGAACGGTTTGCAAGACGCGGCTGGCTTGCCAACATGACGGATTTCTTCAATGGTATTGGCGGCTATCTGGGTATCGAGAAAACCGAGGTCACTTTCCTCTACAACACCATTGGCGTTGAAGAAGATATCGTCGACCGTGAACGGCATTTCGAGAACCTGTTTGCAGAGGCACGGGGTGTGGTGAGCGGGTTGGCTGCGTGATCGTTGCGGGAGACTCGCGTCCTCCGCCCAAGGGAGGAGGACGCACACCCTCACCACTGTTTCACTCCGCCACACCCGCTATTACGACTTCTCCGATATCCCCCTCACCGCCAGAAGCGCATGCTGACGCCCTCACATTTTCAGGGGCACGGTATGACCAAGATCAAATGGAAGTCCAGCGGCGCGATCCTAATTTCAGCCTTCGTTTCACTCGCGGCAACCGCGGCTGAAACAAACCACGGCTGGACCTACACCGGCGAGCACGGCCCGGCCCACTGGGGCGCCTTGAGCGAAGCCTTCCACGCATGCGAAGGCGGCCGCGCCGAATCGCCGATCAACATCGAAGGCGCCAAAAAGGCTCCTGCCGACATGCCGCGCCTCAAGATCAACTACGCGCCGCTTCCCATCGATATCGTCAACACCGGTCACGCCATTCAGTTCAACGCAACGCCCGGCACCGACAGCATCGCCCTCGGCGATAAAGCCTATCAACTCGTGCAATTCCACTTTCATTCGCCGGGCGAAGAGCGTTTCGCGGGCAAGGAAAGCGTGATGGACGACCACCTCGTGCACAGCACGGCTGACGGCAAACTCCTCGTATTGGCCGTGCAATTCAAGCTCGGCGCGCATGCGAACCCCGTCATTCAGGCGATGCTCGATCGCGTTCCAAGCGAGAAGGGCGCGGAGATGAAAGTGATCGCCGTGACGGTGAACCCGCTCGACTTGCTGCCGAAGAACACCGGTTACTACACGTACAGCGGTTCGCTCACAACGCCGCCGTGTACGGAAGGCGTGACGTGGATCGAGTTCAAGGAACCGGTCAGCATCACGAAACAGCAACTCGATGCCATGCAACATTTTTATCGGGGTAATCAACGTCCGGTACAAGCATTGAATGGACGCGAGATATTTGAAGTAGATTAAGCAGCCAAGATGAACGAGGCCGTCAAGCTCCACAAAGACGGCCTCATCCCAACGCTTTTCCTCGTGTCTCCGGCAACAGCAACGCCGCGACGATCACCAGCAAATATCCGGTTCCGGCGACCATGCCTATCGCCTTGACGAGCGACATGCCTTGCGAAAACACGCCGACAAGTATCGGGAAAAACGATCCAAGTCCGCGCCCGAGGTTGTAGCAAAAGCCTTGCCCCGATCCGCGAATCGCATTCGGATAAAGCTCCGACAAGTACGCCCCCACGCCCGCAAAAATCCCCTGCACGACAATGCCAAGCGGAAAGCCGAGAAGCAACATGGCGTGATCGGTGATGGGGATCATCGTGTAGATCATGCCGAGCAGAAACGAGCCGATCGCAAACAACACAAACGATGCCCGTCGCCCGATCTTGTCGCAAAGAATCGCGCCAAACACGTACCCGAGGAACGAGCCGACGATCAGCACCACGAGATAACCGCTCGTGTTGAATACGGACAGATGCCGCTCGGTCTTGAGATACGTCGGCAGCCACGTGGTGATTGCGTAATAACCGCCGAGCATGCCGGTGCATAACGCGCTGCCGAGTATCGTTGTCTTGAGGTGCGCGCCTTTGAAGATATCGGCGAAGCTGGCCGTTTCCGTGCCGGCATCGCGGGCGCGGCGCGTGGCGAGATAGATCTCGGGATCGCTGACATTGCGGCGGATATACAGAATCCACAGCGCCGGCACGATGCCGATCCAGAAGCACGCGCGCCACGCGGTATCTTCCGGCAGCAACGCGAAGAACGCCCAATAGAGAATGGCCGCCGCGCCCCAGCCGAACGACCAGCTGCTTTGCACGGTTCCAACCGCTTTCGCCCGATGCTGCGGCGAGCGGATGGTCTCGGCCATCATCACGGTGACGACGGACCATTCGCCGCCAAACCCCACGCCTTGCAGCGTGCGCGTGACGAGCAACTGCCCGAATGAATGCGTGAAGCCGGAAAGGAACGTGAAGAACGCAAAGCAGCCGATGGTCCATTGCAACACGCGCACACGGCCGTATCGATCGGAGAGGATGCCGGCAAGCCATCCACCAATCGCCGATGAAATCAGCGAACTCGTCGCGATCATCCCTGCTTCGCTTTTACTCATGCCCCACGTGGCGATCAGCGTGGGAATGAGGAACGAGTAAATCATGAAGTCGAAGGCATCGACTGCGTAGCCGCCGAAACCGGCGTAAAGCGTGCGGCGCTCGCGCGTCGTCAACTCGGTGAACCACTCGAACGCTCGCATCCCGTCTCCTGTTCAATGCCCGCTTCTTCGAGGGCGGCGGAACATTCTACGGCGTCCAAAAATGCAAAAAGCGGGTCACGAAGGACCCGCTTCCTCAAACACGCGGCAACCGGAGTGCTACGCCGGCAGGCTTTCCACCGCCGCGCGCTCGATATCGATCCGGTTTTCATGGAACCCGGAGACCGATTCGCGGTGCGCTACGCTGACGATCGCGGCGTTCGGCAACGCATCGATAAACGCCGTATAGATCAGCATCTCGTTCTCGGCATCGAGGGCGCTGGTGGCTTCATCGAGGAAGATGAAATCCGGTTTGTGCAGCAGCACGCGGGCCGCGGCAAGCCGTTGCTGTTCACCCGGTGACATCATCTTCGCCCAATGGCCGGACTCATCCAGACGCGAGCCATATGCGGCCAGATTGCAGACGCGCAGGGCTTCGCGACAGGCCTCATCGGTGAAAACGGAGGCTTCCGACGGATAGCTCAGTGCCGCCTTCAACGTGCCGATCGGCAAGTAGCTTTGCTGCGGGATGAACATCAGTTTTGCATCGACGGGTGCGTCGATGGTGCCATCGCCGAACGGCCACAATCCGGCCAAAGCGCGCATCAAGGTGCTCTTTCCCGAACCCGACGGCCCTTGCACGAGCCAGCGCGAACCGGGCTTTACAGTGACATCGGCGACGGTGGCGAGCGGTTTGCCGTTGGGCAACGCCAGCTTCAATCCGTTTGTCACCAAAGCGTCCGTGCTCGCGTAATGCAGGTTGATGCCGCCGTGCGCGGTCGCCGGCGAAATGGCTTCCTTGATGTGCGTCGAACGCATCACGCGCTTGAATTCGCGCAACCGGTTCACGGTCGCGCGCCATTCGACCAAGGTCGAATAACTATTGATGAACCATGAAAACGAGTCGCTGACCGTGCCGAATGCCGAGCTGATCTGCATCAGAACGCCGAGCGAATAAAACCCGGCGAAGTAGCGGGGCGCGGCAACCATGATCGGGAAGATGTTCGCCACCTGGCTATAAAACGCCAGCACGAAGGTCAGCCGCTTGGTGTATTTCATGATCTGCCAGTAGTTCTGGCGGATCGTCTGGAAGATGCCCTTGGCGGTCGTGGTTTCGGTCGCGACGCCATCGTAGAACGCGATCTGTTCGGCGTTTTCGCGAATGCGGATCAGGCCGAAGCGGAAGTTGGCTTCCACCTTCTGCGCCTGATAATTGATCGATACCAGCGGATGCCCGAAGCGCTGCATCAGAAGCGACCCGACCACGGCGTACCCCGCGGCGGCCCAGACCATATAGCCGGGGATCGTTATCGCCGTGCCGAACACGGAGAAGCTCAACGCGCCGGCCAGCGACCACAAGATGGTGATGAACGTGGCGAGCGTGACGAGCGTCGACAACAGATCCAGCGATAACGCCAGCGTCGTCGTGGCGAACGACTGAAGGTCGTCGCTGATCCGCTGGTCGGGGTTATCGGCGAGACGATCGCGTTCTATGCGGTAGAAGGCTTTGTCGCCGAGCCATTGTTCGAGGTAACGATGCGTGAGCCACTGGCGCCATTTGAAGCCGAGCATCTGCCGCAAATACCGGCCGTACACCGCGAGCAGGATGTACGCGAACGCGAGCCCGGTGAAGATCATCAACAGATGCGGAAAGTCGTGGACGTTCTTGGTCTGCAGCGCGTTGTAGAAGTCCGCGTTCCACTTGTTCAGGCGGACGTTGATATACACGACCGTCATGTTGATCGCGATGATCGCGATCAGCAAAAGCCACGCAATGCCGCGTTCTTCCGATACCCAATAAGGCTTGATCAGACTCCACGCCGACACTTTGTCGGCGTTTTGTTCCGTGTTGCCGGGAGGTGTGATGGTCATGAGCTTCCTGAAGACGTGCCGGCTCGGCGGCAGGTTTGTAACTTGGGGGTCGCCCGGAATCGTACGAGGTCATTAAAGACGGCGCGCCGGATGATTGTTTCGGGCGCGCCTTAACTGCTCCTTAATTCTCGACGTATTCGTGCAATTACGAGATGCACCGGCGATCGCGGCATTGTGCCAGAGTGCGCCGGGGTCGAACGAAAGGGAAGGAAGCAGCGGTTCGCTCGGGCTTTTCCCTAAGCAGGCATCTTATGAACCCCCATGTTTGCGGCCCGTTTCGTTTTTATGTTTTAATGATTGTTGACGAAACAGGGGTGCTTCGGCACGCGTCTCCCAGCTTGAAGGAACGGAGAACGGCGTGGCGAGGCTGAGAGAGTCCCTTTGCACCCGATCCGGGTAATACCGGCGAGGGAAGTTTCCGGAAACCCGCGTGGATTTCCAGTTTCTTCCAGTATTGGCAGGCCCGCGATCCGCATTTCGTGCGTATCGGTGCCGCAATCTCGCCGTGGTTTCGTCCCTGAACATGTTTGTGCGCTGCGCGCGCAGTCAGGGCTCGAAACGGGCGTTCCTCCCGTCATCGACTTCCTTTGCGCTTGGGCGCCCGTACGTTCTTACGCGTCTGCTGAGGAGGCATCGTCACCGTGAATACCGTTGTGCGTTCCAATCCGCTTGTGCCTGGCCAGCCCGACTTTGCTGTCGTCGGCGGCGGGTTGTGCGGGCGGCTGATCGCGTGGCTGCTGGCGGGCGAGGGGCATCGCGTGGCGTTGTACGAACGAGGCGATGCCGCCGGCACCCAGTCGGCCGCATGGGTCGCGGCGGCCATGCTCGCGCCGCTCGCCGAGGCGGCCAGCGCCGAATTGCTGATTACGGAACTCGGGGCGGCGTCGCTCGAACGATGGCCTCAGTTGATCGCCAAATTGCCTTTGCCCGTGTTCTTTCAGCGCAATGGCACGCTGGTCGTTTGGCATGCCGGCGATCGCGCCGAGGCGCCGCTGTTCGAGCGCCGCTTGCGCGCGAATGCGCCGCCGGCGCTGTTTCGCGATGGTTTCGTCAAATTGTCCGGCGAGCAGGTCGCAGTGGCCGAACCCTCGCTCGGAACGCGCTTTCCGCAGGGCTGGCTGCTTCCCAATGAAGGCCAGCTCGATAACCGGCAAGTCCTTACTGCGCTCGCGGCCGGTCTCGCCGAACGCAACGTCGATCTCCACTGGAACACGACAATCGATGCGATGCCCGAGGCGCGTTTCGTCATCGATTGCCGTGGCTTGGGCGGCAAACCCTCGTGGCCGGCGCTGCGCGGCATTCGAGGCGAAGTGGCGCGCGTGCATGCGCCGGGTATCGGCCTGACGCGGCCAGTGCGTTTGCTGCATCCGCGATACCCGCTTTACATCGCGCCGAAGGAAAACGATCTGTACGTGATCGGCGCGACCGAAGTTGAAGGCGAAGACATGTCGCCCGTGACCGTGCGTTCGGCGCTCGAGTTGCTGAGCGCGGCGTTCGCGGTGCATCCGGGTTTCGGCGAGGCGCGCATTCTCGAGCTGAATTCGCAATGCCGTCCGACCTTGCCTGACCATCGGCCGGCGATAGTCTGGGACGGAGCACGAACCTTGCGCGTGAATGGTTTGTACAGGCACGGCTACATGATCGCGCCCGAAGTCGCCGAAACCGCCCGCGAGCTCGCCGAAGCGCTGATCGGCGGGGCGATCAGCAACCCCGATTCCTTCGATGACTGGCGTCAGAACGCCCGCTGGTCCGCCTTGCTGCGCTGCGAACACGCGGCGCCCGTGCTTTGAAATTCATCATGAACATTCACATCAACCAAAAGCCGTTTTCCGTACCCGATGCCGCCACCGTCACCGACGCGCTCGCGGCTTTCGGCGCCAAACCGCCGTTTGCAGTGGCGCTGAATGGGCAGTTCGTCGCGCGCGGCGAGCATGCATCGAAGGCGCTCAACGCTGGCGACAAGCTCGATATCGTTTCGCCGGTCGCTGGCGGCTGAGCAATTACAAAAGGATCGATCATGACCTCCACGATCACCACCGCCGATACCCTCACGCTCTACGGCACGTCGTTCCCAAGCCGGGTGTTGCTGGGGACATCGCGCTATCCGTCGTTGCAATCGCTGTCGGATTCCATCGATGCCGCCCGTCCCGGCATGGTCACCGTCGCGTTGCGGCGCCAGTCGAACACGGGCGAAGCCGGTTTTTTCGATGTCCTGAAGCGCCACGGCGTCGCGTTGCTGCCGAACACGGCGGGCTGCCAGACGGTGGACGAAGTGCTGACCACGGCGCGCATGGCGCGTGAACTCTTCGATACCCCGTGGCTCAAGCTCGAACTCATCGGCGATGACTACACGTTGCAACCCGACCCCATCGGTCTCGTGGAAGCGGCTGGAATCCTGATCCGCGAAGGCTTCAAGGTGCTGCCGTACTGCACGGAAGACCTGGTGATCGGCCGGCGTCTGCTCGATGTCGGCTGCGAGGCGCTGATGCCATGGGGCGCGCCTATCGGTACGGGGAAGGGCGTGACGAACCCGTACGGATTGCGCACCTTGCGTGAACGGCTGCCGGACGTGCCGCTTATCGTCGATGCCGGTCTGGGCGTGCCGTCGCATGCGTGTCAGGTGATGGAATGGGGTTTCGACGGCGTGTTGCTGAACACGGCCGTCTCGCAGGCCACGTTTCCGCCGCAGATGGCCCGCGCGTTTGCGCTGGGCGTCGAAGCGGGGCGGATGGCTTATCTGGCGGGTCCAATGGCCGAGCGCGATAGCGCGCAGGCGAGCACGCCGGTTGTCGGCATGCCGTTCTGGCATCAAGACGGGAGTGCTGCATGAGCTTGCTGACGCAGGATAGGGAAATATTCTGGCCGCCCGCTGACGAACTGCTGGAAGCCGCTGAGAGAATCCGTCGGCGCCTTGGCGAGTGGCCGGCGGCATCGAAGCAATGGAGGATTTGTTTGAGCGCGCCGGATCGTCCATTGAAAGGCGATCTGATTGTCGGCAGCGGTTTGAAAGAGCCGCCGCCGAACGGTGTGGGATTGCTCGATGCCGGCGCAGGCCACGCGACGTTGCAACTCGATGGCGTGGAATACGCGCTCGAAGGCGATTGGTCGGATGACTGGCTGGCGGCGATGGCTGCGTTCCTTGATTGCGGTTTCGAGCCGCACGATGCGCTCGTTCTCGCGCTCGCCTGGCGTCCTACGAATCTGGACGAACTCGACGCATGGCCTGTGGATTTTTATACCTTCCCAAAGGTCGCCAATCTTCCGGCGCCACCGTTGAAACCCTTTGCGCATTGTCCAGACCGGCTGGGTTTGTATGCCGTGCTGCCAAGCGCCGAATGGGTCGAACAGGTGTTGGACCAAGGCGTGAAAACCGTGCAATTGCGCCGAAAATCTTCTGATTCGGGCGATTTGAAACAGGAAATCGAACGTTCCGTCGCAGCCGGCGTAAAGCATCAAGCGCAGCTTTTTATCAACGATCATTGGCAGGCGGCTATCGCCGCTGGTGCCTATGGCGTGCATCTCGGGCAAGAAGACGTCGATACCGCCGACCTCAATGCCATCGCAGAAGCCGGTTTGCGTCTTGGCCTGTCAACGCACGGTTACTACGAAATGCTCAAGGCGCTGCATTTCAAACCGAGCTATCTTGCGCTCGGCGCGGTTTTTCCGACCACGACCAAGGTGATGCCCACGGCGCCCCAAGGTATCTCGCGCCTGGCACGTTATGTGCGTTTGCTCGACGGGATTGTTCCGCTGGTTGCAATCGGCGGCGTGAATGGTTCCGTGTTGCAGCAAGTCTTGTCGACCGGTGTGGGAAGCGCAGCAGTCGTGCGGGCCATTACAGAGGCGCCGGAGCTTGCTACCGCCATTTCTGCGTTGCAACAGGAATTCGCGCGATAATGCAGCCGAATCGGAAAAAACTTCATATGTTTTAATCAGTCGAAAGGGACCGTCACGTCGCTCCGAGCGCACAGGCCCTATAATTCGGCCTCTTGCGTAAAAGGATTGTCAGCCCCTGTGTCAGCTTCTCCCGAGACTTTGCTAGAGCTTCGCGACGTCGACTTCGGCTACGGCGACCGGCTCATCCTGTCCAACCTGAACATGCGCTTCAAGCGCGGTCAGGTCGTGGCCGTCATGGGCGGCTCCGGCTGTGGCAAGACGACCGTCCTGCGGCTGATCGGCGGCCTGGTGAAAGCACAGAAGGGCCAGGTGCTGTTCGGCGGCAAGGACGTGGGCGCGCAAACGCGCGACGGCCTTTACGAACTTCGCCGCAAGATGGGCATGCTGTTTCAGTTCGGCGCGCTTTTCACCGACCAGACCGTTTTCGATAACGTCGCGTTCCCGTTACGGGAACACACCGACCTCCCTGACGAACTCCTGCGTGACCTCGTGCTAATGAAGCTCAACGCGGTTGGGCTTCGTGGCGCGCGGGATTTGTCGCCTTCGGAGATATCGGGCGGCATGGCGCGGCGCGTGGCGCTTGCCCGCGCAATTGCGCTCGATCCCGAACTGATGATGTACGACGAGCCGTTCGCCGGCCTCGATCCCATTTCGCTCGGCATCACGGCCAACCTGATCCGCACGTTGAACAGCGCGCTGGGCGCCACGTCCATTCTCGTCACGCACGACGTGCCGGAATCGTTCGCCATCGCCGATTACGTGTATTTCATCGCAAACGGCGGGATTCTGGCCGAAGGCACGCCGGCGGAATTGCGGGCATCGCAGGAACCGTCGGTTCGCCAGTTCATCGACGGCGCGCCAGACGGTCCCTTCAAATTTCACTATCCAAGCACGACGCCGCTGGCGGCGGACTTTGGTATCGGAGCAAAGGCATGATCAGCGCCATCGGACGTTCGGTGCTCGGCAGCTTCGGCACGATCGGATATGCGACGCGCATGTTCCTGCGCCTGGTCGTCGAATTCTTTCCGTTGCTGCGGCGCCCGCGCCTTGTCACGAAACAGATCCACTTCGTTGGCAATTATTCGCTGCTGATCATCGGCGTGTCGGGCCTGTTTGTCGGCTTCGTGCTCGGCTTGCAGGGCTATCTCACCCTTAACCGATACGGCTCCGAGCAAGCACTCGGGCTTCTGGTCGCGCTTTCGCTCGTACGCGAACTTGGGCCTGTGGTCACGGCCTTGCTGTTCGCGGGCCGTGCGGGTACATCGCTCACGGCTGAAATCGGGCTGATGAAGGCGGGCGAGCAACTCACCGCCATGGAAATGATGGCCGTCGATCCGCTCAAAGTGGTCGTGGCGCCGCGCTTCTGGGCGGGGATCATCGCCATGCCGGTGCTGGCCGCCATTTTCAGCGCGGTGGGCATTTTCGGCGGCTATGTGGTCGGCGTGCTGATGATTGGCGTGGATTCGGGCGCGTTCTGGTCGCAAATGCAGGGCGGCGTGGATGTCTGGAGCGACGTCGGCAACGGCGTGATCAAGAGCATCGTGTTCGGCTTCGCGGTCACGTTTATCGCGCTGTTCCAGGGTTATGAAGCCCAGCCCACGCCGGAAGGCGTGTCGCGCGCGACCACGAAAACGGTCGTGTACGGATCGCTCTCCGTGCTTGGACTCGACTTTTTGCTGACCGCGCTGATGTTCAACTGATGTTTCGGCCTGCGACCTGTTACCGGGTTGCGGACGTTGTGAAGGGCACAGACCTTCACGCAAAAAACTGCGACAAGATTCTTTGGGAAGACGATGAAAAAGACTGCTGCTCTCGACTTTTGGGTCGGCCTCTTCGTGGTGCTGGGTTTCGTGGCGCTGTTATTCCTTGCACTCAAGGCCGGCAACATGAACGCGATGTCGTTTCAGCCAACGTATCCGGTCAAGCTGAAGTTCGACAACATCGGCGGATTGAAGCCGCGTGCGCCAGTGAAAAGCGCGGGCGTGACGGTGGGCCGCGTTGCGAATATTGGCTTCGACCAGAATACGTATCAGGCGCAAGTCACGATCGATATCGACAAGCAATACGAGTTTCCGAAGGATTCGTCGGCCAAGATCCTGACGTCCGGTTTGCTCGGCGAACAGTACATCGGCCTTGAGCCGGGTGGTGACGACCAGATGCTCAAAAGCGGCGACACGATTTCGATGACGCAATCGGCCGTGGTCCTGGAAAACCTGATCGGGCAGTTCCTTTACAACAAGGCGGCGGATTCGGGTGCATCCAAGCCGGCGGCACCCGCAGGCGGTACGCCCGCAGCCGGTACGCCCGGAGCCCCGGCGTTCCCTGGCGCCGCAAGCGCGATGGGCGCAAGCGCAGCAGGTCAATGATCCGGACATATTGATCCGGCACAATTCAGGCAGCCGAAGGCTGGGATATTTCGCGGTACGGGCCAGCCTTCGGGTCAGCGACAATAAGGAGAAGAACAAATGCAGGCAATGCGCGTAAAAAACGCGGCCGTGATGCTCGCGGTGGCGGTGCTTGCCGGGTGCGCGACCGTGACCACGCCTACGAAGGGCGATCCGTTCGAGAGCTACAACCGGACGATGTTCACGATCAACGACAAGATCGATCAGGTCGCGTTGAAGCCGATTGCGAAGGGTTACGTGTTCATCACGCCGCAACCGGTGCGCGACAGCGTCACGAACTTCTTTGGCAATATCGGCGATATCTACACGGCTGCGAATAATCTCGTGCAGTTGAAGATTGCCGACGGCGTGTCGGACATCATGCGCGTGGTGATGAACTCGATCTTCGGCGTAGCGGGTCTCTTCGACGTGGCAAGCGTCGCGGGGTTGCCCAAGCACACGCAGGATTTCGGCTTGACGCTCGGCCACTATGGCGTGCCGTCGGGTCCGTACGTTGTGTTGCCGCTGCTCGGACCGAGTACGGTGCGGGACACGGCCGGTACGGTGGTCGACTATTTCGGCAACGTGACGAGCTATGTCGATCCGACCTGGTTCCGTACGACGCTGTTTGGCGTCGAACTGGTGAACACGCGTGCGAACCTGCTGGGCGCAAGCGATGTGCTGGCTGACGCCGCGCTCGACAAATATTCTTTCGTCCGAAATGCGTACCTGCAACGCCGGCAATATCTGCTTGGCAAAGAGGACAACGGGGCGGTTCCGGATTACGGCGATACCGGCAACGAGCCGCTGCCCAAGTACGACGACGTGAACGCGCCGGCAGGCGCGGGGGCTGCTTCAGGCGTATTGGCGTCGCCGCCGGCGGGATCGGCCTCGGCGCCGCAAGCGGCCTCTGGCGCAGCGGGCGCGAGCGCTCCGGGTGCAACCGGTGTCCCGGCTGATCGCATGGTGCCGCCGCGGATTCCGTCGTTCCCTTCCTTCAGGCTGCGTTGAGTCCGGGATGGAAAAAGCGCGAAATGCCGCGCGCCAGTAATATATCGAAAGCGTTTTGACGGCTGGTAACAGCGCGGTGATGAACTCGTAGAGCACGCCGCGCTCAAACCCAGGCCACTTTATTTGCAGAGTCCTTAATGAAAAAACTATTTTTGCTTCCCCTGTTTGCTGTGCTGATGGCTTTTTGCACGGGCGCGTTCGCCCAAGCCGACGATATGTCGACTCCGGACGGACTGGTGAAGACGGTAACGACCCAGGTCCTCGACCAGATCAAGGCAGACAAGCAGATCCAGTCGGGCAACATCACGCGCATCACGCAGCTGGTGAACGAAAAGATCTTGCCGTACACCGACTTCACGCGTACTACGCGCCTGGTGATGGGCCGGAACTGGAATACGGCGACGCCGGAGCAGCAAAAGCAGATCGTCGAGCAGTTCAAGATGCTGCTGATCCGCACGTATTCGGGTGCGTTGGCCCAGGTTCGCGACCAGCAGGTCCAGTACAAGCCGTTCCGTGCTGATCCTAGCGATACCGACGTTGTCGTCCGCTCGGTCGTGCTGAACAACGGCTCGCCGATCCAGCTCGACTACCGTCTGTACAAGACGCCGCAAGGCTGGAAGGTCTACGACATCAACGTGCTCGGCGCGTGGCTGATCCAGGCTTACCAGCAGCAATTCAACGAGCAGATCCAGCAACATGGCGTGTCCGGCCTGCTGCAGTTCCTGACTCAGCGTAACCAGCAACTCGCGAACGGCAAGGCATCGTGAGTCGCTTCGAAACCGCCCCGACCCTCACGCACGACAGCGCCAAGAGCGCGCTCGACGCGGGTTTGTCGCGGATTGCAGCGGGCGCAACCGAAGTGGATTGCGCGCCGCTCAAGCAATTCGATTCATCGGCGTTGGCCGTCCTGATCGCCTGGCAGCGTGCTGCCAACGCGCGCGGCGCGGCGCTCGCCGTTGTCAATCTCCCTTCCGGGCTTGCCAGTCTCGCGCAAGCCTATGGCGTCGATACGCTTCTCACCTTCCGACATTGATCCTGTCTGCGTAACGCAAACGGCGCGTTTCGATGCAAACGAGACGCGCCAAACAGGGTTGTCACGGACTCGCTCGCGGCAGTCATCAGCCGCAGATAGCCTATAATCAACCGTTTTTTCGGCCCGTATCCTGGCTTTCATCGTAATGAAAGCTGGTTCTCGTTCCGATCCGCACACCTAAAGGCGCAGCCCCCAACACGCGCGCGCACTGTCAATGTCAGCCATAGAAATCCGCAACGTCAAAAAGCGCTACAAAGAGCTGCAAGCGCTCAAAGGCGTGAATCTTGTCGTCGAAGAAGGCGAGTTTTTCGGTCTGCTCGGCCCGAACGGCGCAGGAAAAACGACCCTGATCAGTATCCTCGCGGGCCTCGCGCGCGCGGACAGCGGCACGATTTCCGTACGCGGCCACGACGTTGTCACGGATTTCCGCGATGCACGCCGTTCGCTCGGCGTCGTACCGCAGGAACTCGTTTTTGATCCGTTTTTCACCGTTCGGGAGTCGCTGCGCATTCAATCCGGCTATTTCGGCTTGCGCAAGAACGACGACTGGATCGATGAAATCATGGCCAATCTCGATCTCACCGAGAAAGCCGACGTCAATACGCGCGCACTTTCTGGCGGCATGAAGCGCCGCGTGCTGGTGGCGCAGGCGCTGGTGCACAAGCCGCCGGTGATCGTGCTCGACGAACCGACCGCGGGCGTCGACGTTGAGTTGCGCCAGACGCTCTGGAAATTCATCTCGCGCCTGAATCGCGAAGGTCACACCATCGTGCTGACCACGCATTATCTTGAAGAGGCCGAAGCGCTGTGTGACCGCTTGGCGATGCTGCGTCGCGGCGAAGTGGTCGCGCTCGAGCGGACCAGCACGCTGTTGCAGCGCTTTGCCGGCATGCAGCTTTCGCTGCGTTTCTCGCAAGGTGTATTGCCCGTCGAGTTGCGCTCGCTGGAAATCGATCCGCGCGCCGCGTCGGGCACGAATCATTTGCTGCGTCTTTCAAGCTACGACGACGTAGAGCCGATCCTCGCGAAATGCCGCGCGGCCGGCTGCACGTTCGATGAAATCGATGTCCGCAAGGCGGATCTGGAGGATGTGTTCGTGCAGGTGATGAACGGGCCGGAAGTGGTCGAGGGCCTGTCATGAACGGCTTTCGCACTCTGTTCTACAAGGAAATTCTGCGCTTTTACAAGGTTGCGTTCCAGACGGTGCTCGCGCCCGTGATCACGGCCTTGCTGTACCTGATGATCTTCGGCCATGCGCTGACAAGTCATGTCGAGGTATATCCGGGCGTGGCCTATACGAGCTTTCTCGTGCCTGGCCTGGTCATGATGAGCGTGCTTCAGAACGCATTCGCGAACAGTTCCTCGTCTCTGATCCAGTCGAAGATCACCGGCAATCTCGTGTTTGTCCTGCTTACACCGCTTTCGCACTGGGAAATGTTTTTCGCGTACGTGCTGGCGTCGGTTGTGCGTGGATTGACGGTTGGTTTGGGCGTGTTCATCGTGACCGTATGGTTCATTCCGATGAGCTTTTCCGCGCCGCTCTATATTGTCGCGTTCGCAATTCTCGGCTCGGCGATTCTTGGAACGCTCGGATTGATCGCCGGCGTCTGGGCCGATAAATTCGACCAGCTCGCCGCGTTCCAGAATTTCCTGATCATGCCGCTGACATTCCTGTCGGGCGTGTTCTACTCCACGCATACGCTGCCGCCCGTCTGGCGCGAAGTCTCGAGGTTGAATCCGTTCTTCTACATGATCGACGGTTTCCGCTACGGCTTTTTCGGCATGTCCGATGTAAGCCCGCTCGCGAGCCTTGGCATTGTCGGCGGCTTTTTTATCGTGCTGGCGGTGATCGCCATGCGCTTGCTTGAACGCGGCTACAAGCTGCGTCACTAGCTCACTAACTGATTCGCTCAAATTTCAGGAGACATCCATGTTGCCGACTCCCGAGCAAGTGAAGGAATACATCGCTGGCGGTTTGGCTTGCCAGCACGTCGAAGTCGAAGGCGACGGCCAGCATTTCTTCGCGACCATCGTGAGCGATGCGTTCGAAGGCAAGCGGCCGATCGCGCGCCATCAGCTCGTGTACGCGGCGCTCGGCGACCGCATGCGCGCTGAAATTCACGCGCTGAGCATGAAGACGCTGACGCCCGCCGAGTGGAAACCCGCCTGAGCGTCATCGTGTTGTTCGTGAATTCGATGCATCACCCGTCAACCGATTAGCTGGAAATTTAGTGCGATTCACACAAGACAACCGCGACGCCGATAACGGCGCCGCTGCAGGAAGCTCAGTAGAAGGAACGCCAGGCATGGACAAACTCGTGATTGTCGGGGGCGCGAAGCTCTCGGGCGAAATCGTTGTATCGGGTGCGAAGAACGCGGCGCTGCCGATTCTGTGCGCCAGCTTGCTGACCGCTGACGACGTGCATCTGGAAAACGTGCCCAACTTGCAAGACGTGCGCACGATGCTCACATTGCTCAACCAGATGGGCGTGCGCTCGGAGTCGGCGGATGGTCGCGTTTTGCTTAATGCATCGAAGCTGGACAACCTCGTCGCGCCGTACGAAATGGTCAAGACCATGCGTGCGTCCATTCTCGTGCTCGGGCCTTTGGTCGCGCGCTTCGGCGAAGCGAAGGTGTCGCTACCGGGCGGTTGCGCAATCGGCGCGCGTCCGGTCGATCAACACATCAAGGGCCTTCAGGCGATGGGCGCCGAGATCACCATCGAGCATGGTTTCATTGAGGCGCGGGCGAAGCGTTTGAAGGGCGCGCGCATTGTCACCGACATGATCACCGTCACCGGCACGGAAAACCTGCTGATGGCGGCGGTGCTCGCGGACGGCGAAACGGTGATCGAAAACGCGGCGCGTGAGCCCGAAGTCAGCGATCTCGCGAACCTGCTTGTTGCGATGGGCGCGAAGATCGATGGAATCGGTTCGGATCGGCTCGTGATTCAGGGCGTGGACAGGTTGCACGGCGCGCGTCATTCGGTCGTGCCGGATCGTATTGAAGCAGGCACGTTCCTGTGCGCCGTTGCGGCAACCGGTGGCGACGTCACGTTGCGTAACGTAAATCCGTCGCTGCTTGAAGCGGTGATCGAGAAACTGCACGAGGCGGGTGTATCGGTTGAAGAAGGCGAGAACTGGATTCGCGTGCGCATGAACAAACGGCCGAATGCCGTGAGTTTCCGGACGTCGGAATATCCGGCGTTTCCGACCGACATGCAGGCGCAATTCATGGCGCTCAACACCATGGCGACGGGCACGTCGCAAGCGGTCGAAACCATCTTCGAAAACCGTTTCATGCACGTGCAGGAACTGAACCGTCTGGGCGCGAGCATTACAGTCGATGGAAACACGGCGCTCGTGACCGGCGTCGAAAAACTCTCGGGCGCGAAAGTCATGGCGACGGATCTGCGGGCGTCGGCGAGTCTCGTGATTGCGGCGATGTGCGCGGAAGGCGAGACGCTCATCGACCGGATTTATCATCTCGATCGCGGCTACGACCGCATGGAAAGCAAGCTGACGGCCGTCGGCGCGAATGTGCGGCGCATCAAGGGCAGCGGGGTTACGCAATGAGTTCACTGCAAACTTCTGCTTCGGTGCCGCCGGGCGCGATGTTGACGCTGGCGTTGTCGAAGGGACGCATTTTCGAAGAAACGTTGCCGCTGCTTGCAGCCGCCGGCGTTGAAGTGACCGAGGATCCGGAAACGTCGCGCAAACTGATTTTGCCGACCACGAACCCGAATTTGCGCGTGATCATCGTGCGTGCAACCGATGTTCCCACCTACGTGGAATACGGCGCGGCGGATTTTGGCGTGGCGGGCAAGGACGTGCTGATCGAGCATGGCGGCGGCGGGTTGTATCAACCGGTCGATCTGAACATTGCGCGCTGCCGAATGTCGGTCGCGGTCAAGAACGGTTTCGACTACGAAACCGCCGTGCGGCAAGGTGCGCGGCTGCGCATCGCCACGAAATATGTTGAAGTGGCGCGAGAGCATTTTGCGGCGAAGGGCGTTCACGTCGATCTGATCAAGCTGTATGGATCGATGGAACTCGCGCCGCTGGTCGGTCTCGCCGATGCCATCGTCGACCTGGTCAGTTCGGGCAATACATTGCGCGCGAACGATCTGGTCGAAGTGGAAGAGATCATGGAAATATCGTCGCGTCTGGTCGTCAACCAGGCCGCGCTCAAGTTGAAGCGCGCCGCGTTGAAGCCTTACCTCGATGCGTTCGAACGCGCGTCGGCGAGCGCCTGAAGCCGGGCAAACAAACGGATACCAGCATCATGTCTATCAAGATTCGCAAACTCGATTCCAGCGCCAACGGGTTTCACACGGCGCTGCACGCGGTGCTCGCGTTCGAAGCGAGCGAGGATGAAGCCATCGAGCGCTCCGTCGCGCAGATTCTCGCCGACGTCAAAAAGCGCGGAGACGAAGCCGTCCTCGACTACACGAACAAGTTCGACCGGCTGAAGGCGGAGAGCGTGGCATCGCTGGAATTGCCGCAGTCCGAGCTCGAAGCGGCGCTCGACGGGCTGGAGCCGAAACGCCGGGCCGCGCTGGAAGCGGCGGCGGCGCGCGTGCGCGGTTATCACGAGAAGCAGCGAATCGAATGCGGCAGCCATAGCTGGCAATACACGGAAGCCGATGGCACCGTGCTCGGCCAGAAAGTCACGCCGCTGGATCGTGCCGGAATCTACGTGCCGGGCGGCAAGGCGGCGTATCCGTCGTCGGTTTTGATGAACGCGATTCCCGCGCGCGTTGCGGGCGTGAAGGAAATCGTGATGGTCGTGCCCACGCCGGACGGCGTGAAGAACCCGCTCGTGCTTGCGGCCGCGTTGCTGGGCGGCGTTGACCGCGTGTTCACCATCGGCGGCGCGCAGGCGGTGGGCGCGCTCGCGTACGGCACGCAATCCATTCCCGCCGTCGATAAAATCTGCGGCCCGGGCAACGCGTACGTGGCCTCGGCGAAACGACGGGTGTTCGGCACGGTTGGCATCGACATGATTGCGGGACCGTCGGAAATTCTGATCATCTGCGACGGCACCACGGACCCGCGCTGGGTCGCGATGGACCTTTTCTCGCAAGCCGAACACGACGAACTCGCGCAATCTATTTTGCTGTGCCCGGACGCGGCGTTCATTCAGCGCGTGGAAGACGCGATCAACGAATTGCTGCCAACCTTGCCACGTCGCGACGTGATCCAGCGCTCGCTGGAAGATCGCGGCGCGCTGATCAAGGTCGCCGACATGAACGAAGCGTGCGCGATCGCCAATGACATCGCGCCGGAACACCTCGAAATTTCGGCGCTCGATCCGCATCAATGGGGCGCGCTGATTCGTCATGCGGGCGCGATCTTCCTTGGCCGCTATACGAGCGAAAGTCTCGGCGATTATTGCGCGGGACCGAACCATGTTCTGCCGACATCGCGTACGGCGCGTTTTTCGTCGCCGCTTGGCGTGTACGACTTCATCAAGCGTTCGAGCGTGATCGAAGTCAGCGCGGAAGGCGCGCAGACGCTCGGGGAAATCGCGGCGGAGCTGGCGTACGGCGAGGGCTTGCAGGCGCATGCCCGCAGCGCCGAGTACCGGATGAAAAACACCACGCAGTAACACCACATATATAGGAGGCGGCTCAAAAGCTGCCCGGAAGTTCGAAGACCATGACACGACCACAAGACATCCTCCGTCCCGACGTCCTCGCGATGACGTGCTATCCCGTGCCGGATTCCACCGGCCTCGTGAAGCTCGACGCAATGGAAAATCCGTACCGGCTGCCGGCGAAGCTCGCCTCCGAACTCGGCCAACGTCTCGCCGATGTCGCGTTGAACCGCTATCCCGAGCCGCGTCCGACGGCGTTGATCGAAAAGATCAAGCGCGTGATGCGCGTGCCCGCCGCGTGCGAGGTCTTGCTCGGCAACGGCTCGGACGAGCTCATCAGCATGATGTCGGTCGCGTGTGCCAGGCCCGGCGCAAAAGTCATCGCGCCCGTTCCGGGTTTTGTGATGTACGCGATTTCGGCGAAGTTCGCGGGGCTCGAGTTCGTCGGCGTGCCTTTGAAAGACGATTTCACGCTCGATGCCAACACGCTGATCGCCGCCATCGAAATGCATCGTCCGGCGCTGGTTTATCTCGCGTATCCGAACAATCCCACGGGCACGCTTTACGACGACGCCGATATCGAACGCATCATTGCGGCGGCATCGGACAGCCTTGTCGTGATCGATGAAGCCTATCAGCCGTTCGCGCAGCAAAGCTGGCTGCCGCGCGCCGCCGAGTTCGACAACGTGGTCGTCATGCGCACGTTTTCCAAGCTCGGTTTGGCGGGGATTCGCCTTGGCTATCTGGCCGGCAAGGCGTCGTGGATCACTGAATTCGACAAGGTTCGGCCTCCGTACAACATCAACGTGCTGACGCAGGCGGCGGCGGATTTCATGCTCGACCACCTCGACGTGCTGGATGACCAGGCGGCCGAACTTCGTGCAGAACGTACGCGCCTGGAAGAAGCGGTCGCGGCGCTGCCCGGCGCGACCGTTTATCCAAGCGCAGGCAACTTCCTGCTCGTTCGTGTCCCCGATGCCGCAGCCGTCTTCGAAACCCTGCTGACATCGCGGGTTTTGATCAAAAACGTGAGTAAAATGCATCCGTTATTGGCAAATTGCGTGCGTTTGACGGTTGGATCGGCAGAGGAGAATGCGCAGATGATCGCCGCTCTGAAGCTCGCGCTGCACTGAAATCTCTTAAAAGTCTCGAAGGAAATACCATGCGCATTGCGGAAGTCGTTCGCAACACCAGCGAAACGCAGATCCGTGTGAAGCTCGATCTGGATGGCACCGGCAAGCAAAAACTTGCGACCGGCGTGCCGTTTCTCGACCACATGCTGGACCAGATCGCGCGTCACGGCCTGATCGACCTCGACGTCGAAGCGCATGGCGACCTTCATATCGACGACCACCACACGGTCGAAGACACGGGCATCACGCTGGGTCAGGCGGTGGCGAAGGCAATTGGCGACCGCAAGGGAATCCGCCGATACGGCCATTCGTACGTTCCGCTCGACGAAGCGTTGTCGCGCGTGGTGATCGACTTTTCGGGCCGTCCAGGCCTGGAATTCAACGTGCCGTTCACGCGCGCGCGCATTGGTACGTTCGACGTGGACCTCACCATCGAATTTTTTCGCGGCTTCGTGAATCACGCCGGCGTGACGCTTCATATCGATAATTTGCGCGGCATCAACGCGCATCACCAGGTGGAAACGGTGTTCAAGGCGTTCGGGCGCGCGCTGCGCATGGCCGTGGAACTGGACGAGCGCGCGGCCGGGCAGATTCCATCGACCAAGGGCAGCCTCTAAAGCCGGAAAAACGCTACGGCTTGCATCAATGCAACGCCGTGACGGCCCCCGATGAACCTACTCAAATCGTTTATATCGCTGCTCGCGCTGATCAATCCGGTCGGCGCGATTCCGTTTTTCCTGAGCCTCACGACCGAAATGTCGCGCTCGGAAAAAGCGGGCACGATCCGGATTGCATCCATTTCGGTCTTCTGCGTGATCGCGGTGACGGCGCTGCTCGGGCAGCAAATCATTGCGTTCTTCGGCATTTCCGTCGGTTCACTTGAAGTGGGCGGCGGCATCATCATGTTATTGATGGCGATCAACATGTTGAACGCGCAGACCGGCAACGCGCGTTCGACGCCGGAAGAACGGCACGAAGCCGAGATCAAGAACAGCATCGCGGTCGTGCCGCTGGCCATTCCACTGCTGACGGGGCCGGGCTCCATCAGCACGGTAATCATCTATTCTGCAAGCGTGGCGCACTGGTACGACCGCATTGGTCTTGTCATGATTGGCGGCGTGCTGGCGTTGCTCTGCTACGGCGCAATGAGTCTGGCCGAACCGATCGCAGCCTGGGTCGGCAGAACGGGTATCAACATTGGTACGCGGCTGATGGGTCTGATGTTGTCGGCACTGGCGGTTGAATTTATCGTCAATGGATTGAAGGCGTTGATTCCCTCCCTGAAATAGCGTTGTTTTAATAACTTCGATGAAAACTTCGATAGCAATCGTGGATTACGGCATGGGCAACCTGCGCTCCGTCTATCAGGCGCTGCGCCATGCCGCGCCGGAGGCGGACGTGGCGATCGTCGAGCAGCCGGAAGCCATTCGCGCAGCGGACCGGATCGTGTTGCCGGGGCAGGGCGCCATGCGCGACTGCATGGCGCACTTTCACGCGTCAGGCCTGCAGGACGCTGTCATGGAAGCGGCCCGCAACAAGCCTATGCTGGGCGTGTGCGTGGGCGAGCAAATGCTGTTCGACTGGAGCGAGGAAGGCGGCGCTGACGGCACGAATGGTCTGGGCCTCGTGCCGGGCAAGGTCGTGCGCTTCGATCTGGAAGGCCAGTTGCAGGACGACGGTTCGCGCTTCAAAGTGCCACAGATGGGCTGGAACCGCGTGCGTCAGGCGCAGAACCACCCGATCTGGGAAGGCGTGCCCGACGATTCGTTCTTCTATTTCGTGCACAGCTATTACGGTGTGCCTGACAATCCAGCGCACACATCCGGCGAAACCCTGTACGGCGCGCCGTTCACGTCGGCTATCGCCCGGGATAATCTTTTCGCCACGCAATTCCATCCGGAGAAAAGTGCCGACGCCGGTTTGCGGCTGTACCGGAATTTCGTCCACTGGAATCCGTGACACCGGCTCGGTCAGATTTGACGTTTTGGCTTATGCCGTTTGCAGCCGTGACGCTTGCATTACTTGTACTACACTAGCGAGACGGTAGGCGAAAAGAGGCGCTGCGCCCAGTTTCGCAATCGTTCGATCAACCCTTTCCTTTAACGCTATTTCTATGTTGCTCATTCCGGCCATCGATCTCAAAGACGGTCAGTGCGTACGCCTCAAACAAGGCGATATGGACCAGGCGACCATTTTTTCCGAAGATCCGGCGGCAATGGCCCGGCTCTGGCTCGAACGGGGCGCGCGGCGTCTGCATCTCGTCGACCTGAACGGCGCATTTGCCGGCAAGCCAAAAAACGAGGAAGCCATCCGGGCGATCATCAAGGAAGTCGGCAGCGACATTCCTGTACAACTCGGCGGCGGCATTCGCGATTTGAATACGATCGAGCGCTACCTGGACGACGGTCTGGAGTACGTGATCATCGGCACGGCGGCCGTCAAGAATCCTGGCTTTCTCCAAGATGCATGCACCGCTTTTGCGGGTCATATCATCGTCGGGCTGGATGCGAAAGACGGCAAGGTCGCAACGGACGGCTGGAGCAAGCTGACGGGGCATGAAGTCATCGACCTCGGGCGCAAGTTCGAAGACTACGGCTGCGAATCGATCATCTATACGGACATCGGCCGCGACGGCATGCTGCAAGGCATCAACATCGAGGCGACGGTGCGCCTGGCGCAAGCCGTCAAGATTCCGGTGATCGCGAGCGGCGGATTGTCGAACATTGGCGACATCGATTCGCTCTGCGAAGTCGAAGACGAAGGCATTGAAGGCGTGATCTGCGGGCGCGCGATTTATTCGGGCGACCTGGATTTCGCCGCCGCGCAAGCACGTGCCGACAAGCTGCGCGAAGCGGACGACGCCTGATACAGCGCTGCAGCGCGCGGGGCTTCATTCAAGCCCTGCGTGTCTTTGAAAGCCGCTGAATGCGCAATTGCGCCGACGCAGCATCTTTTCCGATGGCGGTTTCCACTTCGAAACCGCCGCGCCTCCGTCAGCATTCACTCGCAGCAAAACGGCATTCGCAAGACTATGGCTCTCGCTAAACGCATCATCCCGTGTCTCGACGTCACCGCTGGCCGCGTGGTCAAAGGCGTCAACTTCCTCGAATTGCGCGACGCGGGCGACCCCGTGGAAATTGCCCGTCGATACGATGATCAAGGCGCCGACGAGCTCACTTTTCTCGACATTACCGCAACGTCCGATCAACGCGATCTGATCCTGCCGATCATCGAAAAGGTAGCGTCGCAGGTTTTCATTCCGTTGACCGTGGGCGGCGGCGTGCGGGCCGTGGAAGACGTTCGGCGTTTGCTTAACGCGGGCGCTGACAAGATCAGCATGAATTCATCGGCGGTATCGAATCCGCAACTCGTCCGTGATGCGTCGGACAAACACGGCTCGCAGTGCATTGTGGTGGCCATCGACGCCAAGCGCGTCAGCGCCGCCGACGAAAACCCGCGCTGGGAAGTTTTCACACACGGCGGCCGCAAGAACACCGGGCTCGACGTGATCGAATGGGCGCGCAAGATGGCCGAATTGGGCGCCGGCGAAATCCTGCTGACCAGCATGGACCGCGACGGAACCAAGAGCGGCTTCGATCTGGCATTGACGCGGGCGGTATCGGACGCTATTTCGATTCCCGTGATTGCATCCGGCGGCGTGGGTTCGCTCGTGCATCTCGCCGACGGCATCACCGAAGGTCACGCCGATGCGGTGCTTGCCGCCAGCATCTTCCACTATGGCGAACACACGGTCGGCGAAGCGAAACGCTTCATGGCGGACCAGGGCATATCGGTGAGGATTTAAGCGGTGACTGTACAAACTGAAGCAGCGGGCTGGCTCGACAGGGTCAAGTGGGACGACAACGGCCTGGTGCCGGTGATCGCTCAGGAATCCGCCACGGGTGACGTGCTGATGTTCGCGTGGATGAACCGCGAGGCATTGGCGAAGACTATCGAGTTGAAGCGCGCCGTGTACTACTCGCGTTCGCGCAAGCGCCTGTGGTTCAAGGGCGAGGAGTCGGGACACGTCCAGCACGTTCACGATGTCCGGCTCGATTGCGATGAAGATGTCGTGTTGCTGAAGGTCGAACAGGTGTCGGGTATTGCCTGCCACACCGGCCGGCATTCGTGCTTTTTCCAGAAATTCGAGGGATCGGTGGAAGCAGGCGACTGGGTCGCAGTTGAGCCGGTCTTGATGGACCCCGAACATATTTACAAGTAATGAGCAAATCCACCACTTCCACGCAAGACACGCTGCTGCGCCTTGCGGCGATTATCGACAGCCGCAAGGGCGGCGATCCGGAACAATCCTACGTTTCCCGACTCTTTCATAAGGGTGACGACGCCGTTCTGAAGAAGATCGGCGAAGAAGCCACCGAAGTCGTGCTGGCCGCCAAGGACGCACGGCACGGTGGCGCGCCGAAGGCGCTCGTCGGCGAAGTGGCCGACTTGTGGTTCCATTGTCTCGTGATGCTGTCTCATTTCGATCTCGGTCCGGCGGAAGTCATCGCGGAACTCGAGCGGCGAGAAGGTACGTCGGGGATCGAAGAGAAAGCGTTGCGCAAGTCCCGCGACCGCGAGCAGGACGAAAACGGCCGCTGAATAGCGCCGCCGGTTCGCATCGACGGGCATCTGGAGGATGAAATGAATCAGCCTTACGAACCTTATCCGCCGCCCGTCTACGAAAATTCGCCCGATTCCGAGCGCATGCGCGGGCTGCGCACCTTGACCCACGTGCTTTACGCGCTTTACGCGGCGTACTGGCTGACCGGCGGGCTAACGGTGCTGATCGCGATCATCATCAACTATCTCAAGCGTGACGACGTTGCCGGCACGCCATACGAGGCGCATTTCGAATGGCAGATTCGCACTTTCTGGTGGGCGCTGCTGGGCCATGTGATCGGCGTTGCGCTGATCTGGGTGCTGATCGGTTTCCCGATTCTGGCCGTGGTCGGGATCTGGACGTTGTATCGGGTTATAAAAGGCTGGCTGTTTTTGTACGAAAACAAGCCGTTGCAACCACGCGCCTGGGTTTGATCCAGAATTCCAACGCGTATTAATTGCCGGGATCTCCCGCGAGACACATGAGCCAAGAGAACTGTATTTTCTGCAAGATCGCTGCGGGAGAAATTCCGAGCAAGAAAGTCCACGAAGACGATGAATTTGTTGCTTTTCACGATATCAATCCGGCTGCTCCGGTCCATGTGCTCGTGATCCCGCGTAAACATATTGAGACACTGTCGAGCTGTACCGAAGCCGATGCGCCACTGCTTGGTAGAATGCTGAGCCTGACGGCGCGGCTGGCCAAGGAACTGGGCGTTTCGTACACCGGTGGCGATACTGGATTCCGCACGGTCATCAATACGGGGCCGGGTGGAGGGCAGGAGGTTTATCACATCCATGCGCATATTCTGGCCGGCGAACGGCCGTGGCGCCGGATGGGCTGAAGCCTTATTCCGTGTAATGAAATCGAAAGCGTCTTTTCATCGCAATATTGCGCGCGCAAAATGTCGGTTTAATCAGCGGAGCGTCAGCGCTCCGCCTCGGGCCGCAAGGTCCACACTCTTCGCTGCGGGCAGCAATCCCAGCGAGGCCAAGGAGAGTTTTCAGTCATGGGTTCGTTGAGCATTTGGCATTGGTTGATCGTGTTGTTGATCGTGGCGCTGGTTTTCGGCACGAAAAAGCTTCGTAACATTGGTGGCGATCTGGGCGGCGCGGTGAAGGGATTCAAGGAAGGCATGAAGGAAGGCGAAACGCCGGCCGAGCAGCGCGAACTGCCGCGCAACGGTGCAGTCGACGTGGAAGCGAAAGACAAGACGCGCTCGAGCGACTACCGGTAAGAAGCCTCGGTTCGGCTCGGAGCGTAGTGCCGGCCGTATCCATTCGTCACCTTCAGGATTTTCGATTCCATGCTCGACCTTGGTCTGACCAAAATGGCGCTGATCGGCGTCGTCGCGCTGGTAGTGCTCGGGCCGGAGCGTTTGCCCGGCGTGGCGCGGACGGCCGGCGCGCTTTTCGGGCGCGCGCAGCGGTACATCAACGACGTCAAGGCTGAAGTCTCGCGTGAGATGGAACTCGACGAGCTGAAGAAAATGCGCACCGAGTTCGAGACGGCCGCGTCGAACGTGGAAAACACGATTCACGACAATCTACGTCAGCACGAAAACGAACTCAACGATGCCTGGAAGCAGGGCACGTCAGTGTCAGACAGCGTCGCGGGCGGCGGCGACCCGAACCTGACGCATGTTTCCGGCGACACATGGCGTTCTTCGTCGGACAGCAACGGCACGTCGTCCGGAAAGCGCAAGAACTGGCGCGTCAAGCAGAGTGCCATTCCTAACTGGTATAAGCGTACGTCGTTGCGCAAGACGCGCGTTCAGTCGGGCGCCGCGCGTGTGGCGCGGCATACGCCCGAAACGCTGCGCCGTCCGACTCGGTTTTTCTGATCGTGTTGCCGCTTTCAATCCGCGAACACCAACTTTCCTTCCATCGATGAATCCCAGCAGAGGGCCGGCGTGAGCGACCCGCAACAGATTAAAGACGAGCCCGTCGAAGAGACGTTTATCTCGCACCTCGTCGAACTGCGCGACCGCATCATCCGCGCAGGCGCTTCAGTCATCGTCGTGTTTATCGGGCTCGTTTATTGGGCGCCCGATATCTTCAAGTTGCTCGCACGCCCGCTCATGCAGAACTTGCCGAAGGACGGCAAGATGATCGTCACGGACGTCACCGGCTCGTTCTTCGTGCCGATGAAAGTGACCATGATGGTCGCGCTCTTGATTGCGTTGCCGATCGTGCTCTATCAAATCTGGGCTTTTATTGCGCCGGGCTTGTATCAGCACGAGAAGAAGCTGGTTGTGCCGCTTGTCGGCAGCAGCTACTTCCTGTTCCTGTGCGGCATGGCGTTCGCGTATTTCGTCGTTTTCCCGACCATTTTCCGCGTGATGGCGCATTACAACGCGCCGCTCGGCGCGGAAATGACCACGGATATCGATAATTACGTGAGCTTCGTGCTCACCATGTTCCTCGCGTTCGGCGTGACCTTCGAGGTGCCGATCATCGTGGTTATCCTGGCTCGCATGGGATTCGTGACGATTGCCAAGCTCAAGCAAATCCGGCCGTATGTGATCGTTGGCGCGTTTGTGATCTCTGCGGTGGTGACGCCGCCGGACGTGTTTTCCCAGCTGATTCTAGCGGTACCGTTGGTCATTCTTTACGAGGTCGGAATCATCGCGGCACGCATCATAGTGGGTAAGGACAAGATCAAGGTGCAGGAGGCGGAAGCCACCGAGGACGCGAAAAGGGATGCTGAATAGCCCAGACGTGACCTGAAAGCAAAAAGGCCGTTCCAACGTGAGTTGGAACGGCCTTTTGATTTGCAATGCCAGATGAGAGCCTTATTCGTCGCCCTGATCCCCACCCTGGTCGCCGCCTTCATCGTCCGGGGATTGAGGCGCCTTAGGCTGCATCGGCCGCTTGCCGATCACCACGTTCAGGTCCAGTTCCTTGCTCTTTCGCATCAAGTGGACCTTCACCGATGTCCCCGGCTTGATCTGCGCAACGACGTTCAGCAGACGGGTGGTATCGGTTATGGCGTCGTCGTTGATGCTGATCAGGATATCGCCTGGCTTGATGCCGGCTTTATCGGCGGGGCCGCCTTGCAGCACGCCCGCCACGATCGCGCCGGATTTCTGGTCGAGGCCGAACGATTCCGCGATCTCCGGCGTCACGTCCTGCGGCTCCACGCCAATCCAGCCGCGCGTCACGGTGCCCGTCGTGATGATGCTTTCGAGCACGCTGCGCGCCGTCGATACAGGAATCGCGAAGCCAATCCCAAGCGACCCGCCGCTGCGCGAATAAATCGCCGTATTGATGCCGAGCAGGTTGCCGTTCACGTCCACGAGGGCGCCGCCCGAATTGCCCGGGTTGATCGCGGCGTCCGTCTGGATGAAATTCTCGAACGTATTGATGCCAAGGTGGTTACGCCCGAGCGCGCTGACAATCCCCATGGTCACCGTCTGGCCGACGCCGAAGGGATTGCCGATTGCCAGCACCACGTCGCCCACGCGCGTCTGGTCCATGCGGCCGAGCGTGATGGTCGGCAGGTTCGTCATGTTGATCTTGAGCACGGCGAGGTCGGTTTCGGGATCGACACCGATCACCTTCGCCGATGACGTCCGGCCATCGGCCAATGCAACTTCAATTTGATCCGCCCCATCGACGACATGCTGGTTCGTTAGAATGTAGCCTTCGGAGCTGACGATCACGCCTGAACCGAGATTCGATGCAGGCGTTTCGTCGCCTTTGCGCTTGTTTTTATCGCCGAAGAAATAGCGGAACAGCGGATCTTTCGCGCGCGGGTCGGGCGGCAAAGAGCCGTCCTTGCTGGAAAACACGTTGACCACGGCGGGCATGGCTTTCTGTGCGCCATCCGCGTACGACGACTGAGTGGGCCGGGAACCAATGCTTGGCGCAACTTCCTGCAACGCTACGATCGGTTCGGCGAGCTGCTTGCCGAACGTTCCCTGGCGTTGAAGCCACTGCGGTTTCAAGGTCGCGACGATGAACATCAGCGCCAACAGCACGGTCACCGCTTGGGCAAAAAACAGCCAGAAGCGTCTAAGCATTTGATGGAATAGAGGAATTCATGGATCGGATCGAACTCGAATTGTATCTGAACAATCTGCTGGAAATAGGACGGTTCAAGGACTATTGCCCGAACGGATTGCAGGTTGAAGGCTCGCGCCGCGTCGGGAAACTGGCGACGGGCGTGACGGCATCGCTGGCGTTCCTCGAAGCCGCGATCGAGTGGGGCGCGGACGCCGTGCTCGTGCATCACGGGTATTTCTGGAAGAACGAGGCGCCGCAGGTCACGGGGCGCAAGTTCCAGCGGCTGAAGACGCTGCTCGCGAACGATCTCAACCTGTTCGCGTATCACTTGCCGCTCGACTCGCACCCCGAGTTCGGCAACAACGCGCAGCTTGGCGCGCGGCTCGGGTTGATCGCGGACAATCGTTTCGGCGATCAGGATCTCGGCTGGATTGCATCGTTGCCCATGTCGTTGTCGCTCGAGCATTTCACCGCGACGATTGAAAACGAACTGGGCCGCAAGCCCCTCGTCTTCGGCAACCCGGATATGGAATTGCGTCGCGTGGCGTGGTGCACGGGCGGCGCGCAAGGTTTCTTCGATGAAGCCATCGCCGCTGGCGCCGATGTCTATATCAGCGGCGAAGTGTCGGAACAGACAATGCACATCGCGGCGGAAAGCGGCGTGGCTTACGTTGCGGCAGGGCATCATGCGACCGAACGTTACGGCGTGCAGGCGCTCGGCGCTCATGTGGCCGAGCATTTCGATATCGAGCATGTGTTTATCGATATCGATAATCCCGTTTGATTATCTTGCGCTGCAATAATTAATCACACTCCGTAAATAACCCCTTCATTTGAAAGCGCCTTAAAAGTGCGGGGAAACCCTTAAGAATGAAGGACTTCGAGCGTTTTTTGCTATTCAACTCTTGTAAATGACGACTCCATTCGCGCACACTAGCGTCGGTAGAACGGACTGACGGTATAAATCCAACTCAGAAGTGGGGCGTGTGATGCGAGACAACGAAGATCAACGCGTCGACGGCGGCCGCAGAACCTGGCTGATTGCGACAACCGTAGCGGGCGGACTCGGTGGCGTTGCCACAGTAATCCCGTTTGTCGGTTCGTTTGCACCGTCGGAAAAAGCCAAGGCGGCAGGCGCGCCGGTCGAAGTAGACATATCTGGTCTCAAACCCGGCGACATGATGACCGTCGCCTGGCGCGGCAAACCTGTGTGGATTGTGAACCGCACCGAAGAAATGCTCGCCGACGTGAAGAAAGCCGATCCCGAACTCGCCGATCCGCATTCGAAGAAAGAATTCACGATGCCGCTGCCGGAATACTGCAACAACGAATTCCGGTCACGCACGGAACACAAGAATCTGTTCGTTGCCGTTGCCGTTTGCACGCATCTTGGCTGCACGCCCACGCCGCGCTTTCAGGAAGGCGCGCAACCCAATCTCCCCGATGACTGGCCCGGCGGCTTTCTCTGCCCATGCCACGGTTCGACCTACGACATGGCCGGCCGCGTCTTCAAGAACAAGCCAGCGCCGCAGAACCTCGACATCCCGCCGTACATGTTCACATCGGCGACGTCACTCGTGATTGGCAAGGACGAAAAGGGAGAAGCGTAATGGCGACGACCGATAAAGACGTGGAGACAAGCGGTTTCCTGGGCTGGATCGACAGGCGATTTCCGCTGACATCGACGTGGAAAGCGCATGTTTCCGAGTACTACGCGCCGAAAAACTTCAACTTCTGGTACTTCTTCGGCTCGCTTGCGTTGCTTGTGCTCGTGATCCAGATCGTCACTGGCATTTTCCTCGTGATGAACTACAAGCCCGACGCGACGCTGGCGTTCGCATCGGTCGAGTACATCATGCGCGAGGTGCCGTGGGGCTGGCTCATCCGCTACATGCACTCCACGGGCGCATCGATGTTTTTCGTCGTGGTCTACCTGCACATGTTCCGTGGCCTGATGTACGGGTCCTACAGAAAGCCGCGTGAACTCGTCTGGATCTTCGGCTGCGCGATTTTCCTGTGCCTGATGGCCGAAGCGTTCTTCGGTTATCTGCTGCCGTGGGGACAAATGTCGTTCTGGGGTGCGCAGGTGATCGTGAACCTGTTCTCGGCGATTCCGTTTATCGGCCCGGATCTGTCGCTCTGGATTCGCGGCGATTACGTCGTGTCCGACGTCACGCTGAACCGGTTCTTCGCATTCCACGTGGTCGCTATTCCGCTGGTCCTGATCGGGCTGGTCGTTGCGCATCTGGTCGCGCTGCACGAAGTGGGATCGAACAATCCGGACGGTATTGAAATCAAGGCAAAGAAGGACGAAAAGGGCATCCCGCTCGACGGCATCCCGTTCCATCCGTACTATTCGGTCCACGATTTCATGGGCGTCTGCGTGTTCCTGTTCATCTTCGCCGCCATCGTTTTCTTCGCGCCGGAAATGGGCGGCTACTTCCTGGAAGCCAACAATTTCGTGCCGGCGAACGCACTGCAAACGCCGAATGAAATCGCGCCGGTCTGGTACTTCACGGCCTTCTACGCGATGCTGCGTGCGACCACCGACCCGTTCAAGATCGTGCTGATGGTGATCATCGCCCTGCTTGGCGTGCTGGCGTTGCTGCGAGGGCGGGGCAAATGGCGCTTCGGTTTGCCGGTGCTGGCGCTGCTGGTCATCGTATTCATGGCGCTGACCGAATCGAAGTTCTGGGGCGTAGTGGTGATGGGAACGGCGGTTGTTTCGCTCTTCTTCCTGCCGTGGCTCGACCGAAGCCCTGTCAAATCCATCCGATACCGACCGCTTTTCCACAAGATCTTCTACGGCGTCTTCGTGTTCGCGTTCCTTGTTCTCGGCTATCTCGGCACGAAACCGCCATCGCCGGCCGGGACGTTGATCGCGCAGATTTGTGCGTTGATCTATTTCGGCTTTTTCCTCGGCATGCCCTTCTGGACGACGCGTGGCCGCTTCAAGCAGCCGCCCGACCGCGTACAGTTCAAACCGCATTGACCCTGGGAGACACGACGATGAAAAAATGGCTCTCCACCCTCGCGCTGATCGGCGCGTCGCTGGTTGCATTCGGCCTCCCGCCGGCGCACGCAGAAGAAAACGTGCCGCTCGATGCCGCGCCCGACAGTTCTGAAAATTTTGCTTCCCTTCAACATGGCGCAAAATTGTTTGTAAACTACTGTCTGAATTGCCATAGCGCGAATTTGATGCGTTACAACCGGCTGACGGATATTGGCATCGATCCAAAGGAGATCCAGGCGAATTTGCTTTTCACCACGGACAAGATCGGCAACACAATGACCGTCGCAATGCGTCCAGACGATGCCAAAACGTGGTTCGGGTCGGCGCCGCCGGATCTGTCGGTGGAGGCGAGGGCGCGCGGCAAGGATTGGATCTATACGTATTTGCGCAGTTTTTATCGCGACGATACCCGGCCGACCGGCTGGAACAATCGTGTGTATGAAAATGTCGCAATGCCGCATGTGCTGTGGGAGTTGCAGGGCACGCGGACGGCGAAATTCGAGACCGAAGTCGACGAGAAAACTGGCGAAAAAGTGAAACATTTCGCGGGTTATACCCAAGTCACTCCGGGGACGATGTCGCCAGTAGATTATGATTCGGCTATGGCCGATCTGGTTTCGTACCTTTCGTGGATGGCGGAACCGGCCCAGCAGACGCGAAAACAGCTGGGCGTCTGGGTCCTGATGTTCTTGGGAATTTTGAGCTTTCTGGCTTGGCGCCTCAACGCGGCATACTGGAAGCAGATTAAATAACACGCCGCGATCGGTGTGGGTCAGCGTCGATAAAGCGCCTCGCAGAAGGCGCTTTTCGCACGCTGGCCCTTATGTTTTCTGAAGGGACTTTTAATCATGATGGTTTTGTACTCCGGCACTACTTGCCCGTTCTCCCAGCGCTGCCGGCTGGTGTTGTTCGAAAAGGGCATGGACTTCGAAATCCGCGACGTTGACCTGTTCAACAAGCCCGAAGACATCGCAGTGATGAACCCGTACGGCCAGGTGCCGATTCTGGTCGAGCGCGACCTGATCCTGTACGAATCGAACATCATCAACGAATACATCGACGAGCGTTTCCCGCATCCGCAACTGATGCCCGCCGATCCGGTCCAGCGTGCGCGCGCCCGCCTGTTCTTGCTGAATTTCGAGAAAGAGTTGTTCGTGCATGTGGGCACGCTCGAAAACGAAAAGGGCAAGGCCGCGGAAAAGAACCACGAGAAGGCGCGCAATGCCATCCGCGATCGTCTGACGCAACTCGCGCCAATCTTCTTGAAGAACAAGTACATGCTCGGCGAAGAATTCTCCATGCTCGACGTCGCCATCGCGCCGCTCCTGTGGCGCCTGGATCACTATGGCATCGAGCTCTCGAAGAACGCCGCACCGTTGATGAAGTACGCCGAGCGGATCTTTAGCCGTCCGGCTTACATCGAAGCGCTGACGCCTTCGGAAAAAGTGATGCGTCGCTAACGTATTCGATTGCGGAGTGTGCCGGCCAAGCGGGCGGCGCTTCGCATCGATAGAGGACAAGCCGATGCAAGAAATTTCCACCAAGCCGTATCTATTGCGCGCGCTCTACGAGTGGTGCACGGATAACGGCTTTACGCCGCACATAGCGGTTCGTGTCGACAACGGCACACGCGTGCCGCGGCAATTCGTGCGTAACGACGAGATCGTACTGAACATCAGCTTCGAGGCCACGAGCCAGTTGCAGATGGGCAATGAGTGGATCGAGTTCAGCGCGCGTTTCTCCGGCAAGTCGCACAAGATCGAGGTGCAGGTCGCCAACGTGCTTGCTATCTATGCACGCGAGAATGGCCAGGGCATGGCGTTTCCCGTCGATCCCGCAGCACTTGGCTCCGCGCCCGATGTGTCGGGTTCGGATGGACCGCGTTCATCGGAACTGGGTCCGGACGAGAGCGGATCCGAGCGGATAGAACGCCGGGAGCCGGCCGCGTCAACACGAGATGACGACGAGTTGCCTCCCGACGACGATGGATCAAAATCCACCGGCCGGGCTCACCTCAAGGTCGTCAAATGAAGTAATATCGCTGACTTCGCCGGCTTAGCTCATCAGGTAGAGCAGTTGATTTGTAATCAGAAGGTGGCGGGTTCGAGTCCTGCAGCCGGCACCAGATTAGTTTTTCGAATTAGCGAGATGTTGTTGAACCCCGCGCCCGGCAACGGTCCGCGGGGTTTTTTCTTATGTGTCCGGCGGCAAGGAGTACGACCTCGTACACAAGGCGTTCTTCAAGTAATTCCTGTAGCTTGATATTCTTTTCGCAAACCCCTTGCGCAACTCGCGAGGGCGCACTAGAATTCGGCCTCTTCGCTTCTGGGTGAGGCGAAGAGAAGCAGGAAGTAGGGGATTCGCAGTTCGATTCCAGCAGCTTGAGAGCCATGTAGGACGGCCCTCGCAGGGAATTGAGGTCAAGGTGGTCGTGATTTGAAGTTTGTCACGATGCG
>NZ_JAAVUV010000019.1 GCF_018449635.1 Caballeronia sp. dw_276
TCTTATCACAATCACTTGCTTCATCTTCATCTTTGGCCACGCGCGGTTGCACAGTTGTTTGTCACAGGCAGCAAGCACTTCACGTCACCGTTTCAACATTACTTAATTTAACATAAAAAGAATTAGCGAGTTTTAATAAGGGATCCTAAATATCGGTGTCGATCCTGAGGCCCAGGTGTACGTTTTGCCCCCCGGCATCTTTTTTAATTTGACGGCCCCGCGTGGTCGCATCGCCTTACTTGCGCGATGGTCGGCAAGCACAACGCGCAGACTTACACCTGTAAAGGTGATCTAGTAAATTTCGACGTCGATGCTGCGAGATGTGCCGGTCACAGGTAGATACGTAACCGATCGATCCTCGGCGAATGTGCAACGACCGTCTGCTCCCAATACGCTGCGTTGCGGCCGAGATCCATGGGGATCCCACGCCGCCGATCCCGTTCAAAATAGTCCCTCCGACGCGCAAACCATTCTCGCGCTAACATATTCCCCAGACAAGACACTGAATCAGCGCCCACTGAATATGAACATTAGCTTTCAATTATGACCGACACCAAACTCGCCGAATTTGTATGCCCTAGATGCAGCATTCCGATGGAGGACGGCTGGGAACTCCTGGCCGAGGGAGAGATCCACCGCATCAAGTGCCAGGCGTGTCACGTCAATTTCAATGCCCTGATCGTTGAATGTGAAGCGTGTGCGTCCGATGAGTTCGTCACTAGCTTGACCGATCTTGATCCCAAGAACGTGATCTGCTCGAAGTGTGGACATTCAAACTACCGCGACGGGGGCGGTGATGGCGAAGACGCTTTTTTATGAACGCACGCTAGATGTCGGCGGCGAATACGTAGCGTTGAAGCTTTTCAAGGCATCGCGCGGATATGCGCTTGAACGCCGCATAGTCGAAGTCGACGATGCGGCATCAGTACAGATTTTGCTCATAAGTAGTCTCGAGGACTTGAATCGATTCGAAAACGCGGACCCCTACCAGAGCCAGATGGCGTCGTTATATAGCGAGATACGCCATCGGCTGATCAATGGAGGTTTTGCGGATTGATCCACTATCGAAGGAGATATTTGCCTTATGGAATCAGCGAAAACAGCGCTTGCAGTTCATGAACTCTTCGATCATTTGCTCACTGCGGAAGACGAATCAGACGTAGCTCATTATGTTCGGGCAATCGTTTCTGCGCTTGGCGCTGAATCGTACGTTTTTGTTTCGATGAATCCTGCCGAATCTCCGGCGAGTCGTTCGTCACACCGCTTCCTCATTGGATGCCGGCCGGAATGGTGCCAGCTTTACAACGCCAACAAATGGTTCATGACGGACCCGTTTTTGGACTATTCGATGAACAACACTGAACCCGTTTGCGGCTCTCAGATTGAAGCGAGTACACCAGGGCAAAAAGATATGCTGGTCTCGGCTCACGAAAACGGGTTTCGCAGCGGGTTTGTCGTTCCGGTTCATACCAGTGACAAAGAACGCATCGGGGTGCTCTACCTTGGATCGGAAAAGTCCGAGGCCGAAGGAGAGCGGATATTCACCGCAAATCGGATGTACTTCCGATCACTTGCAATGGAATTACTAGACTGGTCGATCAATGCAGCAAAGAATGAGGTCCTGCTTTCGCATTCGATAACGACCAAAGACGTTCGAATCGTTACCCTCTTAAAAAATGGTTTCACCGCCGAAGATATCGCAAAAGAGATGGACGTGTCGGTACAAACGGTTTACGGCATCTATAAAAAGATTAAGGACAAAGTAGGCGTGTCCCATATTTCAGAGGTGGTGAAGTTTGCGGAAGTCAATGGTTTGCTTGTATAGGTCTGGGAAAAGCTTCTGGCTGTCGCTAAGCCTTCCTTTGACCTGCGCCCTACTCTCCGCCACGGGGCACGCCTGGACATTCGTTGCAACTACACTGCTCGTCATCCCTGTGCTCGACGCTTTTGCAGGACGCGGTTCACCTATGCTTGGCGCGCAACTTGAACGTTCGACTGACCGACAAATCCCTTGCTGGTTCGCCCTATCTTGGGCGGCTGCGCTCGGCATCGCCGCTTACAAATCAATCACAGCCCCGCCGCTACAATTCATCGGATTGGTGATTGCTTGCGGCGTGCTGAGTGCAACCGCGATGGCGCATCTGCACGAGCTAGCGCATCGGTCTGCGGTGCCTTGGCGCGCGTTTAGCGATCTGGCGTTCACAGTAGCTGGCTATCCCCATTACCGCTATGCACACGAGCTGCACCACAGTCACCTTGGCAACCCTCGCTTTGGTTCGACCGCATCTATTGGCACGTCGTCTTGGTATCACGCGGGGAGGTCCTACATCCTTGCGCTGAAGGCATCACTCGATCCCTCTTCCTACAAAAGTCGGACTGTCCCTCGCCGTTTGTTGATGCATTTCTTTGTCATGCTGCTGCTTTTGATGGCCCCGCTCGTTCTGGGTGCGTGGCAGGTGGCGATATTCATGCTCGGATACGCGTTAATCAGCGCCTTTATCGTTGAGACCGTCGGATATATGCAGCACTACGGGTTTGCTGACCAGAGTCAAAGCGACGCCATTCATTCCTGGGACGTTGATTTCTGGTTATCAAATTGCCTGCTCATCAACAACGGATACCACGGGATCCACCACGACGACGGAAATACGCCCTACTCGCAGCTCGCTCCAACAATTGCCACGCTACCTGGTGGCTACTTTCACATGCTCTGGCTAAGTCTCGTGCCTCCACTATGGTTCTCAGTGATGGACAGACGCGTCCGAGTGCTATCCAAGCGACGGCGCAGGCAGCATGTCGGTCTCCAAGATCAGCTTCGCCGCTACCCCGGCGAGGTAAGTTGATTCCAGGGTATCCAGGTAAATGTCAGTGACCTCTCCCAACTTGCCGTAGTTCTTGTTGGTGGATCGGGCGTACGCAGGATCGTAATGGTCAACCATAATGCTCTCGAAAAGCGCGTCGATATTGCCGCGTTCAGCCAGCTCCTTCCAAGTTGTTACCGTAGTACCACCGACCAGTGGTTTGAGATAGCTCAGCTTTTCAACCAGGGCGACCGGATCTTTTCCGAAGTGCGGATATTCTCGATGCCACATCGAGACGCGCTCTGCCATTGATGTGTGCACCGAGAATAGACGTGAATGATGCATCGCCTCGAACAATGAAGTAGGAAGTTGCACTTGGCCGATTTTCTTGCTTTCGCTTTCGATCCAAACAGGTTTGGCAGAATCGAGTCGGCTTATCTCTTCCAACAAAAGTGTGTCGAAATACTTTTGACTGGGTTGAGGATGCCCAGGGATGCCGCCGATGATAGAGCCACGGTGCGAGGCTAGCGCCTCGAGATCGAGTATTTGCGCCCCAGCTTGACGCAGCGCATGAAGCAATCGCGTCTTTCCGCATCCCGTCGGCCCCGAAAGAACATTGAAGCGCAACTTGGTCGGAACATCTTCGAGTGTCGCTCTTACCCAATTCCGGTACCCCTTCCACCCTGTCGGCAGTCGTTGGACCTTGTAGCCAATTGTCTCCAGAGCGTCTGTCCACAGCTTGCTGCGCTTGCCGCCGCGAAAGCAATAGACAAGGATCGTGGCACGCTTGCTAGTTCGGAAAAACGGAAGCTCCAAATGCCTAGCTATATTCCTGAGTGAATAAGCGACCCCGATTTGGTACGCGCGCATTGGATCGGTTCGATGGGTCGTTCCAACCTCTGCATATTCGTCGTCGAACACCACAGGAAGATTGATCGCTCCCGGTACGTGATCCTCCTTAAACTCCCGCGGGCTTCGGGCGTCGATGATCAAGTCGAAAGTCTTCAATGTCTCCAGGTCATACATAGTTGATCCCATCACCATAGCAACGTAATTAAGTCAATACTAAACGGACCCGCACCGTTACTAACGGCAGTCGAGCTACCATGTATCCAACGCATGCCGGGACCACTTTAGCATTTGAAGCGCGTTACGCTGCCCCGATTCGAACGCCTGGGGCTCCATGGCGTACGGACGCAGCGACGTCCTCGCGTCTTTCACCACAGCCCCCGGCATGTTACAGATTGATACACGCGTGAAGATTAAATCAGTTGAATCAACCTAACAATCGTGTTCTCATGTCTCATGAATCGTATCAAACGTTAAATGATTCATGTTATTCATGAGAATGTAGGACCGAAAGGTGGAAAACTGAGAACTCTCGTGGCATTACTCCTTGCTGTTCGAACGACAGCAAGGAATGAAATGTTGACTTTGACCAAGAGAGATCTCGCTGTCCTTGACGGAGCCCAACCGGAATACGAAGTGTTCTTGGTTGAGACAGCCGAAAAATTAGAGGATGACGAGCGTGATGGATGGTGGCTGATGAATGTGAAGATACCTAGCGAGTCAAAGATCTACGTCGTCCAAACCGCGCTGGGACGCACGAAGCTCTGGAAGCGCCTTGATATTGCCGTCGAGTTCATCAAGGAGACTTGCCCGCGGGTCAGCCAAGTGCACGTCCTCCTTCACAAAGAGACCACGAAAGAAGTCCACAAAAGCTAAAGCGGTTGATGCCGGTGCTACTAACACCGGCATCAACCTAACCATGACCGGAATTGTCGAGACCCAAATGGCTAACTCCATTATAGGTGGGAAAGCTCGTCCCTTGAAAAACGGCCGATACCAACCTCTCATCTTCATCTGCGGCGTCATTCCTGCTCTCACGACGCCCTCCCATGCGTTCGCAGACGCCTGGGGCTGCCAAGTTCTGTTATGCCTAGCAGACCCACGAGGCCCAGAAGCAGAGGCCGCATGCAAGCCTCCCATCGAAAAGCTGTGGGACGCGCTTGAACACGGAAAGCCTTTTCCTACTTGCGATCTCAACAGCAGCGCCGCTGATTTGCCTCCCGACGTAAAGTCGCAGCTTCCGGCTAGTGCGCTTTCGGCTGGGCAGGGGACCGATGCCCAAAACGTCGGCGCCGGCTTAAACTATTGCAGCCCAAATTTACTCTATTGGGGGCCGCCGGATCAAAGCACCTTGACTTGCAGTGCACGGGGCGCCATCAACGTCACCATCGATAACACTTTGTTCACAAGGGTTTGGTGGGGCGTCAACGGAAGAACATCAACCACAGAATTTTATGGTCAGGGCTCAACGACGACTCCTTACGACCCGGCTACGTCCGCCCAGCAGTTCCTTTCTCAAGGCCAATCCGATATCCCGCAAACCGATGCAGGAACACATGGTGATGGCGGAGGCGGTAATCACTGAACAAAGCCGTCAACGGCACTTGAATCAGGTCGTCAGGGTTGATGAACCTCAGCATTACATTATTCATTTTCACGTTTTTCCATACTCCATTAGTACTGCTAATAGGATAAAAAGATGCGGCGATTGTTCGTTGGCGAGAAGTCAAGTCTTGTTCAAGCCGTGGTGGCAGTCTTGCCAGGCACGTCCCGTCGTGACGGTGTGGTGACCTATATCGGTGACGATGCGTTCGTGCCGCTCGCCGGTCACGCACTCGAACAGGCGATGCCAGATGAATATCTTGCTGACGACGTACCGCGTACCAAAAACGGTTCCAAGATTTGGCGGTATGAGGATCTCCCGATCGTGCCGACTGACTGGTTAATGGCGCCACGTGGTGATTTGGAGCGCAACGTCCGCGCGGTTGAAAAACTATTGTCGGAGGTCGATCAGGTCGTGCATCTGGGCGACCCTGATGAAGAAGGCCAGCTTCTGGTGGATGAGGTTCTGATCTATCTCGGCAACACCAAGCCCGTGCTACGGCTGCTGGTCAACGATTACAACCCGGCCAAAGTCCGTCAGGCACTTGACTCGATGCACAGCAATGAAGAGCCGCAGTTTCGCGCATGGTTCTCGTGGGCACTCGCGCGATCGCGCTATGACTGGCTCTTAGGTCTGAACTTGACGCGTGCTGCGACGTTACGCGCTTGTGAGCTCGGATTCGACGGCGTGTTGACCGTCGGGAGCGTCCAAACCCCTACTCTCATGATCGTGTACGGACGCGACCGCGCTATCGAGATGTTCAAGCCGACCGCCTATTTCACCATCGCGGCGAAGGTGCAGCATGAGAACGGACTGTTTGTCGCCAACTGGAAGGCAGGCGAGGACCAAGCCAGTTTGGACGATGCCGGCCGCTTGATCGACGAACCCCTTGCGCGTGCCCTTGTCACCCGTTTGCATAACCAACCAGCCGAGATTTCCGCATACGACAAGTCGTCCAAGCGTGAAGCGCCGCCGTTGCCTTTGTCGCTCAACGAATTGACGGTGGCCGCGTGCGGCAAGTTCGGCCACACCGGTGACGAAGTGTTGGCTGCGGCGCAAGTACTGTATGAGCGTTACAAAGTCACGAGCTACCCGCGCACTGAGAACCGTTATCTGTCGGAGGCGCAGCACGATGAAGCGCAGTCGGTGCTGGAGTCGGTTAGCCAGAACGTTCCCGGACTCGGCTCGTTGATCGGCCGCGCCGACACGACGCACAGGTCGGCCGCATTTGACGATAAGAAGATGGACGGCCAGGCGCACCATGGCATTGTGCCGACCGTATGCGTTACGGACTTGTCCGCACTGACGGAGATCGAGCGCAACGTGTACGACCTGGTCGTGCGCAGCTACCTTGCCCAGTTCTTCGAGCACGCCGTCTTCATGCAAACCCGCATTGAGGTTTCATGTGCGGGCGAGCGCCTCACCGCAACCGGCAAGACGCCGGTGTCGGCCGGCTGGCGTGAGGTCTATGCGCCGCACGAGGACGCAGCCCCGCAAACGCCAGTCGACGGCGAAACGGATGACGGCAAACAGACACTCCCGGACGTGGCGCAGGGCGACCCCGCAAAGTGCGTAGCGTGTGACACCACGAGCCGATCGACGAAGCCCCCTGCCCGCTTTGATGAAGCCTCGTTGCTCACGGCGATGATCGACCTTCATAAATTCACGACCGACCCGGCCGCCAAGGCGCGTCTGAAAGAGGGCAAAGGCATCGGCACCAGCGCCACGCGCGCCGGAATCATCAAGGATCTGCGCGAGCGTGAATTCCTCGTGATCGCAAAGGGCACAAAAAACAGGCTGACGTGTAGTGCGAGCGGCCGTGGGTTGCTCAACGCGCTTCCTGGTCCAGTCAAGGATCCGACGATGGCCGGCATGTTCAAAATCGCGCTCGACGCGGTGGCAAGCGGGCAAGTCACGTACGACCAGTTCATCGAACGCAACGTCGCCTTCGTCACCAAGGTGATCGCCGGCTTGCGAGGCTCGGCGATGAATTTGCCCATGGCGCCCGCGCCGACGTGTCCGAAGTGCGCATCAGGCCGCTTGCGTCGCATCACTGGCAATGACGGCCATTTTTGGGGTTGTTCGCATTTCAAGGCGGAACCCAAGTGCTCCGCGTCCTATCCGGACCGTGACGGTGCACCGGATTTCACACCGAAACTAAAGCCCAAGAGTAAGGGCCTTGGATTCAAGAAAGTGGGGGCGATGTGATGTCCAAACAACCCAAACAAGACCGGATATGGGATTTTGCGACAGAAGCGTACTTGCCGTTAGATGATGATAAGCAAGCAACTGGACATACGTTGATCTTGGGCGCGACCAGCTGCGGGAAAACGACATTTTTGAAAGCGTTTCTGAGTCCAGAAGCAGCTCAGTCGGAAACGGATCCGGACGCTGAGTGCGAACCCGCGCAATGACGCCCGTCGATTTCAACACGCTCGCGCAGCAATGCGCGCCTGCAGTACATCCGACGACTTTGCAGGCGGTTGTTCGCACAGAGTCGGGTTTCAACCCATTTGCGATCGGTGTCGTAGGAGGTCGCCTGGTGCGTCAGCCGCAGAATCGCGATGAAGCGGTGGCGACAGTTAAGGCGCTCGACGCGGCCGGCTGGAACTACAGCATGGGCTTAAGCCAGGTCAATCGCTACAACCTCTCGAGATATGGCATGGATGCGAATGCTGCATTTGATCCTTGCACGAACCTGCGCGCTGGCGCGGCGATCTTGTCGGACTGTTATAGCCGGGCGTCAGCCCGTATGGGTGCTGGCCAGGACGCATTGCGCGCGGCGTTCAGCTGCTACTACAGCGGGAATTTTAAGCGTGGATTTGTTCGCGATTTGGGAACATCGAGCTACGTCCAGCGCATTGTTTCCTTCGTAGCGTCGACAGACCCGGAAACGGCTAAGGGAGACGTTCGGCCCATTGCTGTCGTGCCAGTCGCTACGCCCGAGACCGTGCGGCAAACCGTGCCGCGACTCGACCCTGATACAGGGGCACCGGCAGCGATTGGAACGCCTTCGACATCCCGGCGTGCGCAGCCCGAACATACCCACCCATCCTGGGACACATTCGGAGATTTTTGAACCTTTGATCCAGCACTCTCTTTCTTCGCAACCAAATCACTAACTTGTTATCAGGACAACTATGAAACGTACCAAACTATTATCCCTGCTTGTACCGCCGTTGCTTGGCTTTGCAGTATCCCTGGTAAGCGCAAGCGCGCATGCAGGCGGCCTGACAGCCGGGACCAGCGCGATCACCAATTTTGAAGTTTGGTTCTTTACGATTTGCGGAATTCTCGCGATTTGCTACCTGCTCTGGGTCGGGATTCAGTGCTGGAGCAACAAGGCCGACTGGGTGCATGATTTTGGTGGCGCCATTGCCAAGGTTGCGGCCGTAGGCTCCGTTCCGGTTCTTGCAGCATGGGCCTGGACCGTTTTCGGATCATGAGCGAAAAAGCCCTGTATTCGTCGTATGCGGGCCTTGGCCGCGTTGCCATGATTAAGGGCGTTCCCCTCATGGCGGGCTTGGTGCTCTTCGGGATCAGCGTCGCGATTGCCATGGTGGGCGGCCTCGCCTTCGGCCCGGCGGGCTTTCTCCTGTTCGTCCCCTGCCTTGCACCGGTGATGTTCATCAAGCAGGTGTGTGCAACCGACGACCAGGCGCTGAACATCTTGTTGCTTGAAGTGCGTTGCTTTCTTGGACGCACAAATGCCCGGATGTTTGGCAATACCTTCACGCTCAGCCCGATGAAGTACGGCTATCGGCTCGACACGTTCAGAGCGGTATTTGAGCGCACGCCTTCGCTGGTGGCCCATGAGCAGTTTCGCGTCGCGTTCTCACAGCGCAAGGAAAACTGATGTCCATTTACGAAAAAATGAAACGTCAACCGGCAGTCGAAGACACGATGCCCAAGGTCGGCCATGCGGTGTCTGAGCACGTAACGAGCTGCGGAAACGATCGAACTTTGGGCGTCATTCGTCTGCCGGGCATCCCGTTTGAGTCGGCGACGGACTCCATTCTGGAAAGCCGCTTCGACTCCTTCAATCGCTTCTTGTCGTCTCTCGGCGCAACCAAAGGCAATCGACTGTCGATCACCACGACGCTCAAGCGCCGGCGTATGGCACACGACCAGACGTACGGGTTTCGCTCGTCGTTTATGAAGGACTTCAGCGAACAGTATCTCGCGCGTTTCAAAAAAACCGACTATTTCGAAAACACTTACTTTTTGAGCGTGGTGCTTAAGCACGACGATCTCGCGGAAGGCGTGGCCGAGATGGAAGAGCTCTTGCAGACCATCGTAAAGGCCCTGAACGCGTACGACCCGGAGATCTTGTGCGCTTACGAGCGCAATGGCGTGATGTTTTCCGAAACCTTTGAATTCATCGGGGAGCTGATCAATGGCGTCGAGCGTCGGGTGCCGGTGACCGAGATGCCAGGCTACCAGGCGATACCGAACGCGTGGATGCACTTCGGCTACGACGTTTTGGAAGTGCGCTCCGACAACAACACCAAATACGCAGTTTGCTATGACTTGAAGGATTTGCCGAAGAGCGGCTGGGGCCAGATGAATTCGCTGCTGACCGTGCCAGTCGAGTTCACCTTGACGCAATCGTTCGGATTTCTGGGCACGCATCAGGCGAACGCGAAGATCGAAACACAGATTGGCAAGCTTACGTCGGTGCAAGACAAGGCCGTTCATCAAATTGATGACCTGAGTCACGCGCAGGCCCTACTCGCTGCGCGTGAGCTTGCGTTCGGTGATTACCACGGTGCGCTCGTGGTATACGGATCGAGTGCGCAGAAGGCAATCGAAAACGGGACTTACGTTGCTGCGCAGTCGCTCAATGAATGCGGTGTGAGCTGGATGCCTGCGACCTTGTCGGCGCCAGTGACCTATTTCAGTCAGGTGCCAGGCGCGACAAAGAAGCCGCGCCCGAGTCCTCGGTCCACCCGCACGCTGGCGTCGACGTCCTCCATGCACAACTACTCGACTGGCAAAGCGAGGGGCAATCCAATCGGCGACGGCACCGCGGTCATGCCACTGTCGACCGTCGGCAAAGGGCGCTTTGACTTTAACTTTCACGCCTCGCTGCCCGACCAGGACAACACCGGCGAGAAGTTCGCAGGACATACCCTGATCCTTGGCGCGACCGGTACAGGAAAGACCACGCTGCAGCTATCGCTCGTTGGCTTTCTGGAGCGTTTTGACCCCAAGATCTTCGCCCTTGATCTTGACCGCGGGATGGAAATTTTCATCCGAAACCTGGGCGGTGTGTACCTGCCACTTAGGGCCGGCGTCGATACCGGGCTCGCGCCGTTCGAACTGCCGCCAACAGAAGCAAATTTGCAATTTCTGTACAGCCTCGTGCGCTCGTGCGGCCGCGACTCTGCGGGCCAGATTGCGGACGCCGACGCGATCAAGGTGAAGAACGCGGTCGACGCGATCTATGCGATCGAGCGCGTTGAAGATCGCGTATTCTCGCGCCTTCTCGAAAACATCGCGGATGACGGCACAACCAATTCCCTTTGGACGCGGCTATCGAAGTGGTGCCATGCAGCCGACGGTGAATTCGCTTGGGCGCTCGACAACGTTCCGAACGCGATGATCGACGTCACGAAGCAGCATCGCATCGGTTTCGATGTGACCGACTTCTTGCAAAAAAACTATCAGCCGACCGAGCCGGTCCTTGCCTACTTGTTCTATCTCAAGAAGCTCATGCAGGAGAACGGCGGCTTGCTGGTGACGATCGTCGAGGAATTCTGGCTACCGGCGCAGTACCCCGTGACGCAAGACCTGATTTTGAAATCACTCAAGACCGGTCGAAAGATTGAAGAGTTTGTGCTGCTTGTGTCGCAGTCGCCTGAAGACGCTATTAATTGCCCGATCTTTGCCGCGATCCAACAGCAGACGGCCACAAAAATCTACCTGCCGAACCCTGACGCGCGATTCGAAGCATACGAAGCGTGCAACATGAACCGCAAAGAGTTCGACGTGCTCAAGAGCCTCGACAAGGAATCTCGTACGTTTCTTATCAAGCAGAGCAACCAGTCGGTGTTTGCGACGCTCGATCTGTTTGGAATGTCGGACGCTCTCGCGGTTCTCTCAGGGACGACCGACAACATTCCGATCTGGGACGAGGTGTGGACCGAATACGGCCCTGACATCGACAAGTGCATGGCGGTTTTTCAGACGCGGCGCAAGGGCAAGAAGAACGCGGCCAAGTTCGATCGGCACGCGATGGCTGATTCGCAGGTACCTGCGCACGCTGTCGGCATCGAGGAAGGCGCGACATCATGAGTGTCATTCCGACCAATGTCGTTGTCTTTCAGCCGTTGATCACCATGTTCGACAACACGGTAAATCAAACCATCGTGACGGGATCTGCAAACCTGATCTCGCTGATCAGCCCCTTAGTCGCGGCAGGGCTCGGGGTCTATATGTTGCTGATCATGACGTCATATTGGCGGGGTGCAACCGACCAGCCGGTGTTGGATTTTTTCATGCGCTTTGCCGCGTGGGGACTCATCATCACCGCCGGCTTGAACATCCAGTACTACACCGAGTATGTCGTACCGTTTTTCAATGGCCTTGGCGACGACGTCGCGCAAGCGATTACGAACAGTCCTACGTCGGGCACGGCGTTGGATACGGTGCTGAACGCATACCTCACCGCGATCAAGACCATGTTCGGCGCGTTGACCTGGAGTGATATCGGCGGGTACATCACCGCCACCATTATGGCACTCGTGATTTTGCTGGTGGGTATGCCATTCCTTGCCATTGCTGCGGCGTACATCATCCTTGCGAAATTTGCCTTGGGGCTTCTTCTCGCGATCGGGCCCATGTTCATCGCCTCGGCGCTATTTCCTGGCACGCGTAAGTTCTTCGAGGCGTGGACAGCGCAGTGTCTGAACTACGCAATCCTGACTGCGCTCTTCGCTGCGGCCGGCGCGATCGAGGTGAATTTTGCGCTCAACAACCTGCCCGTTGGGTCGTTCAGTGACCTTCTCACCACGGCCAAGATGGCGATGATGGGCATCGTCTTCTGGATCGTTTCGATGAATCTGCCCGCACTTGCATCCGCACTCGCGGGCGGTGTCGGTATATCCGCAATGGCGCAGCATTCTGGGCCGTTTGCGAAGCTCGCGGGTAAAGGCATCGGGAAGGCATTTCAAGCCGCAAAGATGCGAGCCGGCCGCGGGAGCGGCGGTTCAATCGATGGCTAACCGAATCAAGTACTGAACGACAGAGGAAATGGATATGAAGCGAAACCTTTGGAAAAGCGTTAGACATGCTCGTCAAATCGCGCTTTTGACGGGGTGTGTGGTCGCACTCCACGGCGCACCGTCATTTGCGCAAGGCATCCCTGTTATTAGCGTGAGCGAGTTAGCGCAGGACCTCGTGATGGCGAAGAGCCTCCAGTCACAGCTTGTCACGATGCAAAGCCAGTACACCTCGCTCGTGGGAAATCGCGGTCTGGGTCAGATCCTCAACAATCCGTCGCTGACCAGCTACCTACCGTCGCAATGGCAATCGGTCTATACGCAGGTTAAGTCAGGGCAATTGCAGGGGTTAACCAGTGCCGCGCAGCAGGTCGAAAATCAGGAAGGAATGACGGCGAGTTCTCCGACTCAGCAACGCTACAACGACGTATTGGCCACGAACAAGGCGATCACGATGCAGGCATATCAGTCGTCGGCAGACCGCTTACAGAACATCCAAAACCTGATGCAGCAGTCCGATCTAACGCAAGACCCAGCGGCAAAAGCGGATCTACAAAATCGGCTGCAATCCGAAAACGCGATGATTCAGAACGAGCAAACCCGGCTAAACCTCGCATCGCACCTTCAGGACGTTGAGACCACGCTTGCGCAAAAGCAGGCCGCCGAAACGTTTCGATCGCAAATGATGGGCGACGCCGCGCCTACCCCATAAGCAGCGATGGCTCGCGTGCTCAATATTTAATACATTGGACTCAATCACCATGAAAACAAAAATTCTTCTTTCACTTGTCGTCGCCCTGCCTCTGGTGCTCGCCGGCTGTAAGCAATCCGGTGATCAGTACGTTGGAACCTGGACAAAGGTGTCGGGAAATGGCCCGGATCTGTCGATCCTCAAGCACGACAACGTCTTTGTCATTAAGGAATCTGTGCAGGCGCTGACCGGTGAATACCCGACGTATGCGGGTGAGATGGACGGCGATGTACTGGTTGCAAACCGGGGCTATAGCACTGAGCGATTCATTATCGATAAGACCAATGGTCATCTGATTCGCCCTGGCGAGGAGCTGGAGCACACGTCGAAATAAGCGCTTGGTCGGCGGGGATGACTTCGTTAGCCCCCGCCGGTCGCCGTAAATTCGTTCCGCTCACCCATGGAGTTTTGGACCTATGAAAGCCTTATCGATCAGCGCACTCGTCGTCGCGTTCCTAGCAGGGTGCTCTCCGCCCCAGCCACCTCAACCGTCGGGTGCATGGGTGCCCGTCAATCATCCGCCGTCGTCGCCGCCGTCATCCTCAGTGCCATTGTCGACCGCGCCCAAGGGAGTATGACCATGTTTTCAAAACGCAAGCACTCGCCTGGTTCCGAGCTTGTGATGAGCAGCGCTGCCGTTGCCGCACCCGACGCCGGGGAAGCTCCGACGAGCGACAAGAACGGACCTGCGATCGCAACCGGGCGTTGGTACTTGCAGCAGGCGTTGAAGTTCGAAACGTCTAAGCAGGAGCAACAAGCCAAGCAAACCAAACTTGCGTGGCGTGTTGCGATCGGCATGGGTGCAATCGCTGTCGTATCTATTATTGGCTCGGTAGCTTTAGTACAACTAAAGAGGCCTAATCCACCTGCCGTGTTGCGCATGAACGATACGACGGGTGTTGTCGACGTGTTGAACGTGACACCGAACACCCGGGAGATCTTCACCGAGAAGAACGATCGAGCTGATTTGCGCCGCTATGTCGAGATGCGCGAAAGCTACGACTGGGAAACGATTCAGGACATGTTCGATGCCGTCAAGCTCATGTCGGCCGACAAGGAGCGTGACCAGTTCATCTCCATGTACGCGTTGGCTAACGCCCCGCAGAAAGTGCTCAAAGACCAGTACCGCGTCATCGCGCGCGTGGGTGCAATCACGTTCGTCGGGAGCACCGCTCAGGTGTTCTTCTCGCGCAAGCTGATGTCGCTGAGCGGCACCATGCCGCCCAAGACGGAGTACTGGGTTGCGACCATTGCGTACCGGCACGACCATCTTCCGGAAAAGGCGAGTGAGCTTGAAATGGATCCGACAGGTTTTCGTGTAACCAGCTACGTAGTCGACCGCGACTGGACGCGAGCGTCTGACGCCCCTGCCCCTGTGCTACCCGCTCCAACCGGCCTGCATCCTGTGTCCCCGGTAGCCGCCGGCACCGCGGCGGCCAATGGTCTGCGAGGTACTGCGCAATGACCAGCAGATTGCAATCGCGCGAATCGAAATGCCGCTTTCGCGCGAACGCGCTGGCCGCATCCTCGGTCATTGCGGCCGCCCTGTGCGCCCTCCCCGCCCATGCGTTGACGACGCCTGGGCCCTGCGGCGCCGACGCTCATATCCGATGCGCCGTGTTTGATTCGAGCGAAGTCTACCGGGTGCCATTTCGGGCCGGTACCGCAACGCTTATACAGCTGGAGCCGGGCGAAGTGATCGACGGTCCCGCGTCCGGAATGGGCATGGGCGATTCGAAAGCCTGGAAGGTGGGCGCAAAGAGCAACTGGATCTTGTTCAAGCCTACTGAGGCGCATGCGGATACCAATCTGATTGTGGTCACAGACCGCCGGCGCTATGCAATCGAGCTCGTGAGTGCTGATCGAGGCGAAGCCGCCGTGTGGTCGTTGAACTTCACGTATCCGGACACGCGCTCGCGCGAGGCACAAGCAGCAGCCAGGAAACAGGCGCTGGCTGCTGATCGTGCACGCAGCAGCGCGGCGACCTCCCTTCACGCGAACGAAAACTACGACATGCAGGGCGACACAGTGCTCGCGCCCACCTTGATGTGGGATGACGGTCGTTTCACGTATTTCCGATATGCCACCACCCGCGACCTGCCCGACATCAACCGTGTGCTGCCGGACGGATCGGAAGCGTTGGTTAATTCGCATGTCGATGGTGACACGGTCGTGGTGCACCAAACGGCGGCCAAATTCATGTTGCGGCTGGGGAAGTCGGTGCTGGGGGTTCGCAACAACGGCTATACGCCTGATGGTCAGTTCAATACGACCGGCACCGCGGTTCCCGGCACCGTGCGGATCACGAAGGAGCATGAGTAATGAACGGAATCGAATCTAGCGCGGGGCATGATGGCCACGGCAACGATGGCGAAGGCAATGCATCGGGCATGTCGTCGATATCTAATGAGGCGGGTGCGGCCGGCGCAGCGAACATGGCCGGCGACCGCGGAATGCCGAACCTCAAGCAAACGCGCAAGAAAGCGAATGTCAACAAATTGACGGCCGTCGCGATCGCCGTAATCGCGCTTGCTACGGTGACACTAGGCGGTGCGATGTTCGCCAAGCGCTTGCAGGACCAGCACAACCAGGCCAAGGCCGATGCGCGAACGGCGCCGAAAGAAATGGGCGCCGACACGGGGCATGATTTTTCGGTAGATGCAGACCGCTTGAAGCGCGAGAAGGCAGCGGCCGCCGAACAGGCATCGATCTCAGCCGCCCAGTCAGGCGCGTCAATGCCCGTGCCAAGCGGTGCACCGGCAAGCGCTGCCGCCGTGACAAGCGTCGGCGGTCATGCGGAGGCGGCCGCCCAAAGCGCGCCACACATCGAGACCGTTGCGGAGCGCCGTCTCGATGGAGACGTGTTGCTGAACAACGGCGACGACAAAGGCGGTAGTGGCGCTACGAATGGCACCAGAAATAGCGATGGAAAGAGCGCAAGACTTGTCCCTGTCGTCGCGCGCGGTGTCGCCGGCGGACTGGATGACCGTCTCACCCCTTCGGCCTTGCCCAGCGTCAAGGCGAGCTTCCTGCCTGATCTGGACTATCTCCTCAAGCGCGGCATCATCATTTCTTGTGCCCAGAAAACCAAGATCGTCACGACCTATTCAGGCATGACCTCGTGCATCGTCACTCAGGACGTGTATTCCGCTGACGGTCGGACACTCTTGGTCGAGCGTGGCAGTGAGGCCACTGGCGAGCAGCGCACCGCCCTCATGCAGGGCCAGGCGCGGATCTTCGTCCTGTGGTCGCGCATCGATATGCCCAACGGCGTCACGATCCCGCTCGACTCGCCTGGTTCCGACTCCCTTGGCGCAAGCGGCCTCGAAGCCTATGTCGACAATCATTTCTGGGACCGTTTCGGCGGCGCCATCATGGTGAGCCTCATTGGCGACTTCGGACAGGCCGCGAGCAATCGGTCGCTCGGCAGTGGCAACAATCAAATCCAATTTTCTAATACCTCGTCTGCGGGCCAGAGTCTGGCCGACGACACCCTCAAAAACACCGTCGATATCCCGCCGACCGCGTACTCGAATCAGGGTTCCGCGTTGAACATTTTCGTGGCACGCGATGTGGACTTCAGGAGCGTCTATGACCTCGAACACCAGTAGTCATGTGGGGTCGACCCATTTTGATTCGAGCAAAACGGTCCGCAGCTATCTCGGGTCAACGGGCATTGCCGAAAAAATGGTGACACCCGGTGTCACCGAAGTGACGATCAACCGCCCTCACGAGATCTGGACCGAGACGGTCGACGGATGGCAGCAACATGCAGCGCCCGCGCTGTCGTTCGATCTTTGTAAGAAGCTGGCGGACGCGGTGACGATCTACAACAAGGCGACCCCGCCTCTGTCAGCCCTCGCGCCGATCAAGCCGGTGCGCTTGCCCGACGGCGAACGCGGCCAGGTCATGACTGCGCCCGCGTGCGAGCCGGGAACCGTCTCGATGACCATCCGGGTTCCGAGCACGGTTCGCTTTTCCAAAGACGATTATGTTCGGGCGGGCACGCTAACAGGGTTTGTGGATGTATCTCCGTCGGTGCTGGCGGCATCGGCCGCGGTACGGCGTATGCCTGGCTTGTTGGATGACGGTGTTCGGGATGCTGCACCCATCGAATTCGTGCCGGCCGGCGTCACGCTTGCGCCCTTCGAGCTGGAGATGCTTGCGGCGAAAGCAACGCGCAACGTTCCGCGGCTATTCGAGCTTGCGATCAAGCACAAGCTCAACATCGTGACGGTCGGTGGTGTCGGGTCCGGCAAGACGACCCTCATGAAAATGTTGGCCGATCTCGTGCCACCCACCACGCGCATTGGCACGATCGAAGACACGCACGAACTGTCGTTGCCGAACCATCCCAACCACGTCCACATGTTCTTTAGCGACAGCTTGCCGGCGAAAGAAATCGTCCGCTCGACGCTGCGCATGAAATTCGACCGCGTGTTCTTGACCGAGCTGCGCGGCGATGAAACGTGGGATTACCTTACGCTGCTCAATACCGGTACCGATGGCGGAATGACTTCCGTGCATGCGAACGATTGTGCGTCTGCCTTCTCGCGGATCGCGACACTGGTCAAGGCAAGCCAGGTTGGCCAGACGCTGGACTGGAGCTACATCCTGCACGAGGTGAAGACCACGATCGACCTGGTGCTCTTCATGGAAAAGAAGCGCCTGACCCAGATCCATTACGACCCGGTTGAGAAGTGGAAGCTTTTGCGGGGGCTCGCATAAATGACCGATGCGATAGGCCCTTGTTTCCAATTGACGCTGCGTCCGGGTTGGTCGCAGCCGGTGACTGGACCACTCGGATGTTTAGTCCCGGCGATGCTGTCAGCTGCGTTTAGGTCACGGACATGACGATTCAATCAAAAATCCTCGTGAGCGCACTTGCAGCCGCAGGCCTTGCGGCCGTTGCTGTGGGCGGGCAGTACGCGGGCGCTGCGCTCTTCGCGAAAATGCAGCACTTGCCGTCGTCGGTGGTTGGCATCTTTACGTTGCGCGACTACTGGCATGCCTATGGCGATGTACCTGCCGTCAAGAAAGCGCTGGCCGCATGTACGTTTGTGTCGATGGCCATTCCCGTTGGTGCAATCACGGCTGCTTGCTTTGCTGCGTTCGGTACGGCCAAACGCGAGCTTCATGGCAGTGCGCGGTTCGCGAAGGCGCATGAAATCCGCAAGACCGGATTACTCGATGGCGAAGACGGCAAGCCCGCGCTGATCGTCGGCAAGTATCGAGGCAAATATCTGACTTTTCCGGGCCAGCAATTTGTCATGCTCGCCGCGCCTACGCGATCGGGAAAAGGCGTGGCCGTAGCGATCCCGAATCTCCTCACCTATCCGGATTCGATGGTCGTCCTTGACTTGAAGCTGGAGAACTATAAGTACACGTCCGCCTACCGGCAAAAGTACGGGCAGAAGGTGTTCCTGTGGGCGCCCTTTGCGGAAGACGGCAAGTCGCACGGGTGGAACGTGTTCGACTCGATTGCTGATCGGCCAGAGCATCTTCGCATTGGCGACGTACAGGCGATTGGCCTTAAGTTCTATCCAACCAACGTCGAGGCCAAGACCAAGTTCTGGAATGACCTGGCGCGCAATCTGTTCGTCGGTCTGAGCCTCTATCTCATGGAGACCGCAACCAAAGAGCGCTATTGCACGCTTGGCGAGATCTTCCGTCAGTCGTCCGGCATGGGAAAGCCGATCAAGGAGCACATCACGCAGCTGCGGGCCACCAAAGGTTTGTCTGAGGCGTGCACCGGTGCATTGAACCGTTTCCTGGCGTCCGGCGACGAGGTGCTGTCTTCGATCCTGTCAACCTTCAATGCGCCGCTGCTGATTTTTGATAACCCGATCGTCGACGCCGCGACCAGCCATTCGTCGTTCGATATCAACGAGGTGCGCTGTCAGCGCATGACGATTTACATCGGTATTCAGCCGAATCGGCTCGAGGACGCAGCGCTCCTCGTGAACCTGTTCTTCTCGCAGTTGATCGATCTGAACACATCGGTGCTGCCCGAGCACGACGCGTCGCTCAAATATCAATGCACGCTAGTCCTTGACGAGTTCACGGCCATTGGCCGAGTGAACATCATCGATACGTCGAATGCCTTCATTGCGGGCTATGACCTGCGCTTGCTGACCATTATCCAGGCAGTGTCCCAGATGGAACGGCCGTCCTTGTATGGCAAGGAAGGCACGCGCACGCTCGTCGTGAACCACGGGGCCAAGGTGGTTTATCCGCCTAAGGATCACCAGGAAGCGAAGGATCTGTCTGACGCACTGGGCTATTTCACCGAGACGTCGGTCTCGAAAAGCAGGACGCCCGGAAAGCCGCGCGGTGAGAACCATTCGGATCAGAAGCGCGCGCTGATGATGCCGCAAGAGCTTGAAGAGATGGGACAGGACGAAGAAATCCTGCTCGGCTTTGGCAAACCGATTCGCTGCAAGAAAGCGTTCTATTACAACGATCCGGTGTTTGTGGACCGACTCAAGGAAATGAGCCCGTCGTTAAGTGCGTTGGGCGAGGAACTGCCGACTGAGGCGCAGCTCAAGCAAGCCGCTGGCGCAAACGAGCTCTGCACGAGCGATGTGCCAGTTATTGATCCGATCAAATGGCAGGCAAAGCGTCGGGCCGCGACCGCAGTACGGCGTGAGGACGGAACGCGCGTCGCGCGGGCGACGGATCTCGTTGCGATGCGGGATGCTGATGTGTCGGTCGCGCTCGCGGCCGCGCTCGCTGAAGGCGTGTATGCCGACTTGCTGGAACTGACCGGCAAGCGATTCAACTTTGCGAACACCCCGAGCCAGGCCGACGCGCCTGATGACATCCGTTCGCCTATTCAAGAGGAAATGACCCATGGCTGAAACCCCCAAAAACGATCCCGTCGATCCCGTTGATTCGTCGAGTCAAGGTAACGGCGCCTTTAAGGACGTTCCCACAACGCCCGAGACGCCCGAGATGGCCGCAGTCAGGATTGCTCGCGAGGCGTTCTTTGCGCGTGCTCGGGACGGTCATGCGGCGCCGGATGCTGCTTCGATGGAAGCGCCGTATGTCGCTGCAGAAGCGGCTGCGGCTGCGCCATCGCGTCCGGCGGGACCGAATCGTGAAAGCGCCGGCGGAACTTCAGGCGATATCTCATTGGCCGTCACCTCCCCTGCCGATCGGATCGCGTCTCGCCATAGCGGCGAGGGCTTGTTGGCAGTCGGGGTGCTGTCGGACCTGGGAGGCGAGCGAGCCTATCGCGTCTGGGCCACAGCGGACTCGGAGGATTTAAAGGCAATCACTGATCCTCAGGCGCGCGACACCGCGTTCGAAACGATTGTCGACAACATCCGGATGCCGGAGTACCGCGAGGCACTATCGCTCGTCGATTATGGTCTCGAGCGAGAAGCGCTGCGGGCGCTGAACGCACGCGGCGAAGCTCGGGTCGATGGACCGACACCGGCGATAAACGACGCGGCAGAGTCACCCTTGACGGATGAGCCCACCAGTGAAACCCCAACGCTTGATGAGCGGGTAGCTCCCGTTACACCGGCGGAAGAGAATGCGATTGAAGCGATACAGACACCCAAGCGCGAGGTGCCAACGGATCAGGTCACGGATGCCGAGAAGCGCCGCGAAGCCGAAGAGAAGGTCCCACGCCGCAATGCCGGTGCGCGTCTGCTGGACGCTTTCACTCGATCTCTTGTCGGCCGTGAGCGCGGGGGCAGCGAAAACGAAATTTCGTCACCGGCGGTCATGACAAAGGACGGCTACGCCGTGCCTGAGGCCATCGCGTCCCGCTACGTCGTGCGCGATGGCGATTTCTGGCGCTTTGATGAGAAGGATCCAGGCAACGCCGATAAGCATGAGCCGAAGTTCACCGACAAAGGCCCGCGCCTGGCAACACGTGAAGACGATCGCGGCACGGCAGCAGACATGGTTACCGTTGCGCAAGCGAAGGGCTGGCAACAGGTCACGCTCAAGGGCAGCGAAGCTTTTCGCCGCAACGCTTGGGTGGAAACTCAGCTTGCGGGAATCAAAACACAAGGATATGAGCCGAAAGAGGTAGACCGCGCGTTGCTCGAAGCGGCACGTCGCGAGCGCGACTCCTTGACCATCACCGCGGGTAGACACTCCCCTGAGGCCTCGCGGCCACTCTCCGCTTCCACGCCTGCGCAGGCATCCAAGCAGGTGCATGAGCGCTCAGCGAGCTCCGATATGGCCGCGCCCGGCGTACGCACACCCACTGCTGCAGTTGTGCGAGCAGTTCCGATTGCGTCTGCCACGCCGGCTACGTCGCAGGGTGTTTCAGCGTCGGGCGAGCAGGTTATTTCTAAACCCCATCCTGCACCGGCGGAGCTCACGCAAAACATACTCTTGGAGCATGGCGCCGCGCCGTACAAAAACAACAAGGACAACGCCGATAGCTACTTCGTCTCGTACAGGGAATCCGACGGCGCCACCAAAACGGTATGGGGCAAAGATCTGGAACGCGCGATCCGGGATTCGGGCGTGCAGCCGGGCGACGCACTCACGCTTGAAAACCTCGGCTCTCGCCCGGTCACCGTCAATCGATCCATCAAAGATGCTGAAGGCAAGGTGGTCGGAGTCGAGCAAATCGACACCCGCTTGAACGTCTGGGAGATCCACAAGCAGGAAAAGCAAGCTCCAGGCGCTCAGGATTCGACTTCTGCTGCGATGAGTGTTGCGGGAATACGTGAGCAGGTTGAGAAGGCACTCGCCGGGCAGCCCGATAACGTCGTGCGTGAGGTGATGGATCGCTTGGCCGAGCGTCTTCAGGCCGGAATTGCAGTGCAGACGGAGCATCAAAAGGTAGCTTCGCGCGCACAGGATCTGAAGCCGGCGATCGTTACGCGCTTGGCGCAAGTCGATATTGACCGCGAAGCCCGGCAAGCCATCGCGCAAGCGCCGAAATCACAGCGCAACCCCGAGCGCGAAGTTGCCAAACAGAGCGCACCGAGCGTCGCGCGCTAAGCCATGTCGTGCCGCGCCACACCAAGCCGTTTGCGGGCATGCACTCATAGCGCGCGCTTACGAGGCCTACCCATGGTGCCTGTGTCGAACTTAATATAAGGAACCTTTATGAATATCGCTGTCATCAATTTTTCGGGCAACGTTGGCAAGAGCACGATCGCGCGGCATCTCCTCGCACCGCGCATTCGCGATGCCAAGCTTATCGCCATCGAATCAATCAATGCTGACGATGGCGCACAGGAGACTGACGAAAAGCTGCGCGGCCGGCAGTTCTCAGAGCTGCAATCGCGTTTATTGTCGGGCGATAACGTGGTAATCGACGTCGGCGCTTCCAATGTCGAGTCCTTCGTCGCCTTGATGAGTGAATTCGACGGCTCACATGACGATTTCGATTTGTTCGTGGTGCCCGTTGTCAGCGCGGAAAAACAGCAACGCGACACTGTCGCTACCCTCCTGAATCTTGCGGATATGGGTATCAGCCCGGAACGCATAGTTGTAATTTTTAATCAAGTCGATCGGGTGCTCGGATTTCAGGAAAACCAATTTGGTTCGATTTTTGGCTTCTATGATCGGTACCGTTCGTTCCGCCTAGATCGCGACGCAGTTCTCTATCAGAGCGACGTCTACAAATACGCCGCTGACGCTGGCCGCAGCATGCACGACGTGCTAACGGATCCGACTGACTACAAATCTGCAATTGCAAAGACACCGGCCGGCACCGAGAAAAACCGGCTTGTTGCGCTGTTAGGTCTTCGTCGCTTGGCCTCACGTGTGAACGCCGAGCTCGACGCGGTATTTGAGGCAATCGTTCGTCCGGCCGTGGCGGTGGTTGCTGATGCGCGCGATGAGTGAGACCGGCGAGCCGAACGCTCGCGTACGTCGAGATCCGCTATCGCCGCACGTTCGCGATGAAGTTATGGCGGAGATATTAGGTGACGTTCATACGCTGCACAAGTCGGTGAGCGATCTTGCGGCAATCATCCAGACATCCGACGAACGCTTGAGCGGCCGTATCGCTGAGCTTCTTAAGGCGTCACGTGAGTTCGCTAATGCGCGCGAGGGCGCAATCGCCGAGCTGTCTGCCCAAGCAAGCATCGCTACCCAACGGCGTATTGCGGACTCACTCGGGGGGACGCTCGCCAAAGTGGACCTCACGCTCGCCTCGATTGGCGGGACTGTGCGCGAAAGCACTACTCGCCGGCTCATCGAGCTATTTGCGGTCGCACTCGCAAGTGCGGCGCTTGCCGGGGCGGCGACCCTCGCAGGCGTCTGGGCGTTGATCCATTAAGACCAAACGGCAATGACATTCAAATTTGACGCGACACGGGAGGGATTCGAGTTCGACGAGCAGGCGCTCTCCGGTCACGCGTGGTCAATCGCACAGCGCGCCACAATCGCAACGCTCCAGGCGTTTTACAGAGAAATTGAGACGTGGCCCGCAGATGCGGTGGGCGTGGCCTGGGAAGCGTACTCATCGGATATCCATGCGAGCCGCTGGGCGGACATGGCGCGAGCGGGAGACGGATGGTTCCTGACGTACCTCTACATACGGCAATTGCGCCCGGACCTTGATTTCTGGACGTTTCCCTTAAATCGCAAGCAGTTCAGCGCATATGCCAAATCGAAGCCCTGGACGTCCCACGATCCATTACCACAGTGGGCCAATCCGGATTCCGTAGTACCGCGTGAAAAAGACATTTCCCTCACACAAAAGTAGTTTTACATACCTGTTCAACAAGGAGTAAATCATGGTGAATCGAGTGACGCTAACTGGCCACCTGGGCGCCGACCCGGACGTGAAGGATTTGAGCGCAGGTGTCGTGGCCAACTGTCGGCTTGCGACAACTGATTATTACAAAGACCGGGCGACCGGCAACCTCAAAGAGGCGACAGAGTGGCATCGTCTCGTTTTCTTTGGGCGACATGCAGAGATCGCGCGGGACTTTCTCGCCAAAGGTTCGCGCATCTATATAGATGGTCGTCTTCGCACCCGCAAGTGGACGAGCAATGGCTTGGATCGCTATACAACAGAAGTCGTGGTCGAAGCGCTTGAGATGATCGGCGCGCCTCGCGGCTACGCACAACCCGAAGGCAACCCTGATGCCGGCGCTCCGCCGCAAGCCGGTGATGATGAGTGGATGCGTGCATACGATGAAGCGGAGGCCTCGCAAGTGCCATCAAAATGAAAAATCGACATCATAGCGTTGGTGCAGTGGCCGCATGTGTAGCAATCCCGATCACTGCGCTCGCGCAAGGTGTTTCAAGCTGCGTCTGGGATCGCCTTGCGCTCTCGACGCAATCCCTTGATTACTGACTAAACCACTGGAATCCAGGCGCGGATTGTCAGGCATCGAAAACGCCGATTAAAAAATTAGAACCTGACAGATGATCGATAGAACCGAAAAGGTTGCTGCCTCAAAGGTTCGCGCCGTTGCGAACCCTTCATCTACAGATCAGCCCGTCGTGGTCCAGTTTCATGGCTCGCCAAGCTGGGCCATTAATCTGCCATTCTATTTGAAGTGCACATTGGCCCTGATCGTGGGTTTGGGAATCGTATGGAGGTTCGCAGCGTGGTCCACGCTCGTTCCGCTTTTTACGATGATCGCGGGAACTGTTGGAATAGCGATCGCTGTTGGGATGCGTGCGGCCAGCACAGCGCAAACACAGATCGTGATTGATACCGTTCGCATGACCATGCGGTACGGCATTGTAAGTCGGCGTGTGGCGAGCGTTGAGTTGTACCGGGTACAGAACGTCGAGTGCCTGAGCCGTTGGTGGGAGCGGCTGCTGGGTTTCGGCACGCTCATTGTCGAAAGCAGTGATGTGAATCATCCGCGATGGACATTGCGCGGCATACCGGATGTGGAGGCACTGCGCGAATGGATGAACCTCGCTGCAATCGCGCGGCGCGATGCCAAGGGAATTCGCGAAGTGAATATGGGGAGGGTCTGATGCCAGAAGAAAAACTTTCTGCTTCCAGACGTGGCCGACCGGCCAAGGAATCGAAGTTCGATAAGCCGATCGCCTTTAGGTTAGCGCGCGCTGACCGCGAAGCATTCCTTGAGAAGGTCCGCCAATCGGGCCTTACGCAGGCCGCATTCTTCCGCGAATGTGTGTTGACCAACAGGACCCGTGTCGTCGCTCGCCAGACGACGAACGTCGACCGTAAGCGCGTGACGTTTGTCGTAAACAAAGCGGGCAACAACCTTAATCAGATCGCACACGTCTTGAATGCAGCCCGTTTGGATAACAGTGCGACAGAAAGCACCTATCTCGCCGCGTTGGACGCGTTGGAAAGTATCGAATTGCTCTTGAAGGCACACCTCCAAAATGTTGCTTAGAGCGAAAGGACGGCACGACGGTGTAAAGGAATACCTCGAGAAAGGCCGCAAGCTCGGGCGCGATCTGGAGCGCGACGAGCTGGACGAGCGTGTGATCCTTGCGGGCGACCTGGAACTCACGAATTCGATCATCCAGTCCATCGACGTCGCGCCCCACGTCGATCGGTATTTGTCGATCACGATGAGTTTTAAGGAAGATTCAGTGAGCCGCGAACCGCTCGAGGCGATCACGGAGGATTTTCGGAAGTTTGTTGGCGTCGCGTATCTTCCCGAAGAATTCAATTTCTACGCGGAAGCGCACCTTCCAAAGGTTAAGAGCTACCTCGATGATGCCGGCAAGTTGGTCGAACGCAAGCCGCACATTCATATCGTGATTCCAAAGCTTAATTTGATCTCGGGCGGCCACCTTGAGCCGCTTGGCTTCTACAAATCGAACATCCAGTTTATCGAGGCGTTTCAGGAACACGTGAACGCAAAGTACGGTTTAGCTAGTCCCAAGGACCATCGGCGTGCGGGGTTCACCAGTGAGTCTGAAATGATCAGTCGGTACAAGGGCGATCTTTTTAAGCCAGCAAGTCGCGATATCAAAGAGACAGTGCTGAATGCCCTGCTTGATCGGAAGATCGAGCGCTATGACGCTTTTTTGGCGCTGCTGGCCGAGCATGGCGAGGCACGGCTTCGTAACGGAGGGCGTGACAACGAATACGCAAACTTAAAGCCGCACGATGCGCCCAAGGGCGTAAACCTCAAGGAGCAGGTATTTTCGCGCGCGTTCGTCGAACTGCCCACGCGGGAAAAACTGCTCCAGCTCTCGGCCGACGTTTCCGTGACCTATGACGCGGTCGGCAAGCCTCGCGAGACGCACGCACGCTATCTCGACGCTTTGGCGCAATGGGAGCAAACCCGGGCGCTCGAAGTGAAGTACCTGAATAACGGCAACACCAAAAGCTTCCCCGCGTACCAAGCCGCATCCCTCAACGAACGTATAGCCGAGCTTCATGCACGACGCGACGCTTTCTATTTAAAACACTTAGAGAACCATCATGAGTCAGGATCAGCACGACCATCAATCGGACACTCAGGCACCTCGCGAAACGGGGCATCTAGAGGAGACACACCAGACAACGCGAGAGGGCTCGGAGAGGCCGGCGCCAGAGACGGACGTGTTCGCGGCGATGGACGACTACATGAATTCGACAATCGAGCCGGAGTTGGGTCACGAGTCGATGCTTGGCTCGATCCCCGGTTCGGTAGCCGATTCCAACCCGGGTTCCATCCCGGGCTCGAACCCCGATACCCACGCGGACCCGGGCAAGGAAGCCAAGGCGGCCTCCCGCCCGATGCCGGGCGCGACATCCCAAGCGGACCCGGCGGCGCTGCTTCCGAACGCCGGCAGCATGGCGCTCTCCCAGATTCCCAAAGAGCGCCGTCCCCGGCCGGCAACAGTATGCGAGGTATGTCCGGCGTCCCTGTGGACCGCTTCGCCCCACGACGTGCAGTGCTGGTGCCGAATCATGCACTTCACGAGCTGGAGCACGAACGCGCCGTATCACCGGATAGCGTGCGACGGAATCGCCATCGCGAGCGAGCAGGCATAAGTGCGACCGGCCGTCGTGCCGACAGCGTACTTTCGCAGCGCATGCACGACGAGCGCGAACGCCGCGAGCAGCGTTCCTTCGGCGACGAGTATTCGGTGATTCGTGCGCACCTGGATCCGTGTCGATTGCTCGCCGAGCTCTCGCACTCCCATGGCGTGCAGCCAGAGAAATACGCGATCGCGATTGGCCGCGATGGCGCGAGCCGGATCCGCGCCGGCGCACGGCACTTAAATGTCTCTGATTTTTTGACCAAGGAACTGCATCTACCTTGGCGCGACGCATCCGCAATCCTCCGTAGTTCGTATCAGCGCCAGATCTCGGGCGCTGCCCTCCCCGTGTCCCGCGAGCTTCCCCGCGCCGAACTCTGGCGTGAGTACACGACCGAGCGTGACGCTCTAAGGAGCACGCGCCAGGACGCAGTGGCAACGCAGCAGATAAGCGAACGATCGCGACGCGCTGACATCAAGCAAACGTTCATTGTCGCTCGCGACATGGCACGCGCTCATCCCGGGCTGCGCCCGTCAGGCCAGCGCGCCTTGGTGTCGATCGCGCGAATGACGAAAGCCGACGCGGAGCAGACCCTTCGTGCTCAAATCCTCCTCGAGCGCCATGCATTGAAAGCCAAATACGGTCAGGGGCACGGCGCGTCGTTCGGCGAATTCTTGCAGGCACGCGCGCAAGCCGGCGACGCCCGCGCCCTGGTTGAGTTGCGCAGGATGCGGCCGACGACACCGGACGAGCCGAAACCCGAAGAGAACTGGATCATGCCGGCTGACTCCGAGCCATTGAACTTGAGACGAAATGCGGATGCAGCAGACGACAAACCCCGCGAAGTCGGCGAAGCGGATTCGAGCAAATCGGGCTTCGGCAACCAGATCATCTATCGGGTACCGCAGCTGAGCTATGAAGTGCATCGAGATGGGAATGTGACCTACCGGCACGATGGACGCAGCGTTGTCCGCGATCACGGTCGCGCGGTACGTGTGCTCCAAACGGATCGTACCGCGATTGAAGCAGCGCTGCGCCTCGCGCAAGCCAAATTTGGCCCCGTGCTTAGGCTGCAAGGCCCGGCGCGCATGCAACGGGAAGCCGCAATTGTCGCGGCTGAAGCGGGCTTGTACGTCGAGTTCTCGGAGAGATCTCTTAACGACATTATGCAAGCCCGACGGGTCGAGCTGATAGCCGATCGTGCGACAGCGGTCGAGACACGAGCCCAAGATTGTTCACGCTTGCGCGCTACTCCGCCTCGACCGACGCCTGGCAAGCCAATCCCTGCGGTTCGTCCTCTGTCCGGGCCCGCGCCCATTTTGGAATCCGACCGAGAGCTTCCGGATCCGTCCGCACCTACTATTTGACTGCGTGGGCGATGAGTTGAGCGTAGGTCGTTGAACGACATTGGACGGTTTTAGATCGAGAAGTGTCGGATTCCAGCTCCATTCGAGTGGGCAATCAATGCTAGCCTGAGCTTCGCTCAGGTTCTGCGCCCCTCGGCCAGGATCTTTAGGCCTCGCGCAAGCGGGGCTTTTTTGGGTCTACCGAGATAGTCGAGCCATGCGCCGTTCGACCGGAGATTCGTTTCTTTTTGGCGTGGTGCGCGTCTACGTGGACGTATACGGCCTATTTTGCGCCGCTTGCCACCGGCTCTTTTCGGCCACAAGCGGTCATTCGAGGCTACCGGACAGATTGTCGTCAATTGTGTTTGCGCGCCAGTTTTGCGGCGACGAAACGATGATGTTCCCGTCGCCGCGACCATCGATACTCTCGCCGCATAAACGGAAGCACCACCGAAGCTAAAGCAGGTCCGAAGATGTGCTTGCCGCCAGCACCGGCCTTAGAATTTAACGCGAAGGCCAGCGTGCAGCGCCAACTGTCCATGATTGCTTGATTGCGCGCCGACCACTGCGCTGTCGATGTCTGCATAGGCACCGCCCGCCGCCCGCTGATACGTTGCCTGCGCCGCGATATCCGTGCGCTTGGACAACGCATAGCTTGCAACGACGTCGACCTGGTGATATTTCGGTTCCTGCCCGCTGTAGTTCACCTTCCCATTGACGAAGTTGTAGCCTCCGCCCACCAGTAACGCAGGCGTGATGTTGTATTGCATCCAGGCTTCGTAGCTGTCGAACCAGACTGAACTGGTCGTTCCGTTTGCCTGATCAAAGCGGGTATTTGTGAAGTTCAGGCCAAGAGTCGCCGCGCCCAGCTTGTACGTCCCGCCTACGCCTGCGATCTGCTCGCTCGCGGGCTGGCCGACGTACCCAAACACACCGGCATTTGTCGAATGGTTTGCTACAAAATTGCCATCGGTGAACTGCGTGCCAGGATTTTTCGCCAAAAAGTACGCCGCAGCGATATATAGATTGCCGTTGATGTAACTCGCACCCGCAGCGGTCGTGCTGTTGCGCCCGAAAGAACCAGCGACTCCGCCGAACGCATACATCGCACTGAAGGTCAGGCCGGCATACGTCGGGCTTTTGTACTTGACCGAGTTGTTGACGCGAAATGCGTCGTTGGTATTGTCGATATCGTTGGCATGCGATGCATAGGCGCCCCAGTTTTGCAAGTTAAGCGTCGCCGGCCCAATATAGTCGACAATCAGATCGTACTGACGACCAGCTGTGACGGTACCCCATGTATCCGGTGACGAGAGGCCCACGTAAGCCTGGCGCCCAAATAGCAGTCCACCTTGCCCCAGCGCACCATTGAACGAGTTGAAGCCGTTTTCAAGGCGGAATATGGATTTAAGCCCACCGCCGAGGTCTTCAGTGCCCAGCAAACCCCATCGGCTTCCGATATCTGCACCGCTAGCTGCCTTTAGGAGTGATTTTCCGCCCGCGTTGTTGACGAAAGTAAATCCGTTATCGATCGCTCCGTACAACGTTACGCTGCTCTGCGCAAAGCTGACACCGGGAATGAAGACGCTGACAGCAAGTGCATAAATAGCCTTTTTCATGATTCACCTTTTATTTGACGATGTGCGATCGAACCCGGTCAGCTATCCGTTTAACGAGGGCTATTCGTTCCTGAACGGGTTTATGAAGAATTAAATTGAGTGGTCATTACTACGTATGCCGAACTAACAGGTGTTCGCCAGTCCAGCTGGAAGGCACGCGCCAAACCACCGGCGATGCATTTCCGCCTCGGGTCGTACCGCTGGTTGCTAGATATCTACAGCAGGCGCATCAACTGCCGGGTGGCAGCGGGCACAGGCGCGATGATGGGTACGGAAAAACGGCCAGTCAGCGCCGATGCCGCCTGACCCAACGGGCCGCCGCCAATGATCACCGCCTCTGCGCCATCAATAGCGATTGACTGCTCGATCGCGACGGCCAGCGCTTCGATCAGTTTCTGTGGATCGTTCGCCAGTTCTCGCGGGTTTCCCAGCGTCAGTCGAATGCCGGTGTACTGATCGCTTAGTTGAAGACTGAATGCACGTTGGTCAATAGGCGTAACGAGGTCCGGTGTCACGGTCGCCACGCCAAAACGACGTCCTTCCTCCGATGCTTCGAGCATGGCCGCTTCGCACAGGCCGACGATGGGCACGTCCGTCATCGCTCGCAACTGGCCGAGCCCAGGGTCGCCGAACGCACTCACGATCATCCCCGCCGGCTGCTCGCGCTGACGCTGCCAGCACGCGACGACCTCCTGCGCCGCAGCGTCCAGTTCCGCCTCGGTCGTGATCATCGGGACGCCGGACTCAGCGGTGACCCCGATCACGACCATGTACTCCGGCACATACGACCGGGCGATATCCACCATCATCGCGGTGGTATCGACCGATGTGTTTGGGTTCAACAAGAGAATGTGGGTCATGTCGGATCGGCGGTATGAGTTGAGCGGAGATCAGGTCAGGCGTCCCGTCAGGACAGCGGCGTGGCTGCACTGCCGGCATGAAGGCCTTCATCTACGGTTGTGCTCACGTTCTCGAGCGACTTGCCGAAGGTTTCTGGCCCGAGCAGCGAGCACACGGCGAAGATCGTGTACATCACCGCAATCAGGCCAAACACGCCGACAATGCCGTAGATATCGAATAGCCGACCTGAAACGAGCGGCATGATGGCGCCTGCCAGTGTTCCGGTCGCGAGGATGAAGGCGGTACCAAAAGCCCGGACCCGCGTCGGATAGAGTTCCGGAGCGTAGATCCAGATGGTGGTGTTGAGCAGCAGCACGAAGAACTGGAACGCGGCACCGCACAGCATGATCAAAAAGACCGTGTGAGCAAGGAAGCCAAACGAGAGTGCTGCCACACATGCGAGGATCGAGCCGAAGAAAAGCACGGTCTTGCGCGGGAGCTTGTAGCCAAATATCGAAGCCGTGATCGCTCCGAGCAGACTTCCACCCTGCATGACCATCGTGAACGCCAGGCTCTTTGTGATCGTGTAGCCCTGTGCGACCAATATAGTCGGCATGAGTGTCAGCACCGAGATCTGCGCCCCGTAGGTCATCCACACAGCAAAAGCTGCCACGGTCGTGCGTTTGACAAGAGCGGCGCTGAAAATCTCGGCAAACTGAAACGGGCTTCGAAGCGGCGCGCGCGTCTCGGTCGGTGACACATAGGAATGAATCACATCGGGCGTGCCACTCAGCTTGCCTGCCGCGAGTTTGGTGAGGACCAGATTGGTCTGCGCAACGTCGCCGCGCGAGAGCAGGAAGCGTGGCGTTTCGGGCACGATGCGCCGATAAAAGACACCCAGCAGCGCCGGCAACACCAGGCAGGCAAACAGCCAGCGCCATCTGTCCGGGCCTGAGAAGATGGAAAACACAAGCAGGCCGAACGCAGGTGCAAGGAAATTACCCAGCCCGCCTGCGCCGACATTCAGCAAGCCGACCACCGTGCCTCGCGAGCGTGCGGAGCAGAACTCCGCCAGCATCGTGACTGCAATCGAGATTTCGCCGCCAAGTCCAAAGCCGACGATTGCCCGGCCGATCATCAACACCGTGAAGTTCGGCGCCAGCGCGCAGATGATCGCGCCAAGCGTGAACAGCATCAGGTCGGTCACGAGCATCACGCGACGCCCGTACCGGTCGCCGATCAGTCCCGACAGCAACCGGCCGAGTGCCGCGAGCGAAAACGTCGCTGTGTTGAGCAGGCCGATCTGGGTTGCAGTCAGCCCCCAGCTTTGGCGCAGGATCGGCCCGACAATGCCGATTGAATTCTGTTCGAAGGCATCGAACAGACCGCCGAGGATGATCAACAGCAGGATTGTCCGATGCGCCGGGGTAAAACCGATCGTGTTCAGCGCGTCGTCTAGCTGTGCGGTTTGGGGGGGGCTTTTTGATGCTGGGACAAAGTGCGGGCCGGCCATTGCGTTGCTCCCGGAAGACTGGGCGGGCCACCGTGGATCGCCGTCAGTGGAGACGAATGTAACTTTTCATTTTTCAAAGGAAAAGAAAAATCTTTTTCTTTTTCAAAATGCCTTCCGGCGGTGCCTGCGTTCTGTCTGCTGGTGCTGAATTTCCCGAAAAAGTCGCACAAACAACGGGTTAGTGAAACTACACGCACCTTTTCAGCGCATCGAACACGCTACGCATTTTTGCGAGTCGCCGAGTTTAGAAATGAAAACCGATTTTCATATTTCACTGACTGCTCACCGATGACGTTGGGCCATTTCGTCGATCGCGTCGTGTGCAACCTCGATAGCCGCGAGCCGTTTTCGGCCCGCCAGTCCCTTCAGATGCATCACCTGGGACGCCAGCACGTCGCACAGCGCCATGACCGCCACGTGGTTGTCGAGAGGGCCAGGGCCGGCCGTCTCGCATTGAATCGTCCACGTAGCATCAGGATGGGCCGGCGAGTTGCGGTCGGTTATATAAAGCACTTTCGCACCGGTCCTGCCGCCAAAGGAAATGACGTCGGCGAGTTGACGAACGCGGCGCCGCACGCCAAATGCAACGATAAAATCGTCTGCCTCGATGCCGGCCAGATACTCGCCGATGGTTTCGCCAGCGCCAGGGATCGCAAGCGTGTTTTCTGCTACCTGGATAATCTGCCAGCGAAAGTAAGCGGCAAAAGCGTGGTTGCTTCGATACCCCAAGACCAGTACTCGACGGGCGCCCGCGATGCCTTCAGCAATTTCAGCGACCTGCTCGCCTGAAATCGCAGCGAAAGTCGCGCTCAGATTGGCCTGACTCTGCCGCAGGTGATTGTCCAGCGAGGTAGTTTCAGCGACCGGGTTGGCCGCCGACAAGAAGAGCGGTGAGCCCGCCTCTTTCTCATCACGCACGTGCCGGCGCGCCTCGTCATAGCTCTCATAACCCAGGCGACGGATAAACCGGCTGACCGTTGCATTCGAGACGTCTGCAAGCGCGGCCAGTTCACTGGCCGTGTAACTGGCGAGATCGCCCGGAAAGTCGAGTACGAAATCGGCGAGACGGCGCTCTTTGGCCGGAAGGTCTGCGAGACTACCCCTGACACGCCCAACGAAAGAGAGAGACGTCTCTTGCATGCTTTTGTGGTTCCTCGGTGGCACGGGTGGAGAATGGATATGGGTGAACCGCTCAGCGGGCCCGTAGCGCACCGAGTATAACCATGCCAGAGGACCCTCCACGCAAACTCGGACGAACAACTTTTCGCCCATCCGGAATCTGGGTTTTGTCTCTGCTGAATGCCGTAGAGTGGCCGCTATCGGAAACCGCGACGGTCTGCTTTGGGTCGGGTAGCGCCATTCGCCGTCAGGCAGAGACCGGCCACCTACGGACGTTCGCCCATCCTTTCACACGAGCGTTTGAACGTCGGCTTCGCCCCAGGCTCCGGACACATTGCAGTCGGTCGCGCGACGGCTGCGAGTAAGCCAGTTGCGAACGGTAAGATGATTATCTGATTTCGACGGTTGATTCGCTGTAACAGCGAACGCTACCGCTGCGACGTGATTCACGCCAGCGCGCATCGGCCATCTGCGCGAACGTAGTCGCAGTGGAGAGCGAGGGAAGTTGATGAGATGATGAAGACGATTGTCGTGTATCGGGGCGATGCTATTATCGGCTTTCGAGCGATCGCTTAAAAAAGTTTTCATTCTTTCCTTGAATTTTCGCTTAACGATTTCTACTCTAACCCTTGCAGCTAGTTTGACTGGCCCGACACCAACCCAAATGCACGCTGCCCAACTCCTGCGTGCCCTTACGGCGTGACGCTAGGACAACGCTCATAGTACGGTTCCGCGGCCTCACTGTTAAGACGGCAAGTTGACTAGCTGAAAGTAGCTATGCAGTGACAAACGTGCAGCCAAGGCCCCTGTCGATAGAACAGATGACGAGCTGCCGATTTTTCCGCGCCCTGGTTCAGTCGTTCCTGGTTTCTGGTCGCAGCATTTTGTAGTTCACCTTATGAAGGGAACGCATGATGTCACGCGCTGTACCTTATCAGGAAAACGCCACCGGCCTGGTCGCCCTGCTCCCCGATGGTCGCGTTCGCTTCCTGCACCCCGCCGCAAAACCTGCCATCGATGCATACAACCAGAGGTTGTCCCAGGCTGAAGGGCTCGATCTGGAAGATTTCATAATCGACTCGCCGCTGGTTGACCTAAGGCAATTCCACCTCTCGGCCCCAGCGATCGCCTTCATCGAAACCACAAATCTCTGCAATCTTAGGTGCACGCACTGCTATGCATCATCAGGCGAGCGGCGCGACTCGGAAATGTCGACGAATTGCATCCTGCGGCTCCTGGACGAGTTCGCCGAAATGGGAGTTTTACAGGTTTTCCTCACCGGCGGTGAGCTCTTCGCACACCACGATGCCGTGGACATTATTAGGTACGCCCGCACGAAACCCTTCAGTACCCAGATATTCAGCAACGGCCTCCTGATCACCGAGGAAAAGCTGCGCCGCATCCCGCCCGGTCAGTCGTTTTTCGTCAGCTTTGACACAGCGGTGCCGGAGCGGACGATCCGCGGCCGGATGGACTTCCCCAAGCTGAGAAAATGCTTTGAATTGATCAAGCAACACGGTCACGTCGTGCGGACTGCGGTATCGGTCCATCGCTACAACATCGGCGACGTCGAGGAAATCTTCGGATGGTGCATTGATAACAACTATCCCCGTCCCCAATGGCTCGAAACGCACCCGATCGGTCGGGCTCTACTGCACCCGCACATCCTGCTGACGCCCGACCAAATCGACGAAGTTTTTGCCGTCTATACGCGCTGCATGGACCGCTACCAGCAGAGTATGAACGACGTTGACGAGCGGTCCGATGCGTCACAGTCGCCCGACCGCCCCCGCCCGGCTATCGCCGGAGTTGAAACGATCAAATTTTGCCAGCAACTGGAACGAGCAACCGGGCAGGAAAAATGCGGGCGCTCGGTGGCATACGTGAACAGCAGCGGCGACGTCTACCCTTGCAGCAACTGCATGAGCAACAACGCCTACAAGGCCGGCAATATCGTTGAGCGCTCGTTCAAGGAAGTATGGGAAGAAGGTTTCACCGACTTCCGCAACATTGTCTTCGATGACTTTGACCGCTGCAAAACCTGCGCCGTGCACCAGAACGATATCTGGTGCCAGTTCAAGTGCCCACCCTTGTCGATGAACGTCACTGGCGCTGCCCACGAGTGTGGCGCGACGGAATATTTGAGGATCTTCATGCTCCGGGCGAACGAGTATTGGTCTACAAGGAAAACTCAGGGGTTCAAGCTGCAGCTAATGGCTAGGACTGCTCGTTAATCCGGAGCAGCGTCAATTTGCCGCTGTGCTTTGATTTCTTCAACTTTAACAGGAGAAGCTATGGTAACCAACATCTCGAAGGGAAGCATACCGCTGGAAGGCTTGGAGGTGGCGGCCTCGCCGGGGAACAAGTTCACTCGCATCCACCTCGACCTGGCGAGCGACGGCGTGACCTTGGCCATGGTGGGCGCCGCCTCAGCGCTCAAGCAGCCCGATAGTCGGCACTCGCTCGTGCTCAAGCCGACGGCGGACGGCGTGTCGCTCGCCATGGTAGGGGCCGCTTCGGCCGCGCAGTAAGACGGCAAGGGGCTCTCGTCCAGCACGGGAGCCCCTTCTAGTTCCGAGAACTCGACGTCACCATGACCGAAGAAATCTGCTTCCTTGCCGCGCACAACGATGAGCAGGCGCGGCTGCGTATCTACCGCCCAGCTAACTCGCGCGGATCGGCCTGCGTCCTGATCAACTCGGGACGGGTGGCTCGCTTCGACGAAGACGAGGATGAATCCAAGCTGTACCAGGCGTTGCACTATGCCTTGTGCGAGCGCGGAATCACAACGTTCGAGATTGATTTGCCCGAGCGAGATCGTAGTGAACCCGATTCGACAGAAAAGGCAGTTGAAGACCGCCTATTGCGCCTTCGCTGCCTGCTGGACGAGCCCGCCTTCCTGCCATTCCACTACGATTATTCGGTCGTCGCACTCTCGCTCGGCGGTCAGGTCATGTTGCGGCAATTGGCCGGCCCCGAGGGCCGGCCCGCCCCTGGCACTGTTGTCTTGATCGGCACTGTGGTGGAAGCGCCTGTGATAGTTGTTGACAGCGTGCGCAAGATTCACCTCGTGTACGGAGAAAACGATTGCGTCGGATACCTTGAACCGCAGTCCGAATATGTCCGATTTCAGCGCCCGGTAGTGTACGGGCAGCGGTCACGGGAGAGATTGGTAGTCCGTCGTTCGCAGCATGTGAGCTGTCACATCCTGAAAGGCTGCGGACACACGTTGAGCCGTGTCGACCCGGGGTGCGACGATCCGCTCAATGCGCTCGTATCTTTTCTGCTGCCCGTCGCTGGTTTCGCTTAGTCTGCCTTCATGGTCGCCAGCATGCCAATCATCGACATCTTCTCTCCGCTGAAAGATCCACCGCCGCGACTGCTGCCGTCGCTTGCAATCCAGGTGCGGGAAATCCTCGGGTTACCCGACGATCGCGTCTGGTTGCTGTGGCATCCCATCGCGCAGAGCCACCATTTTCGCCCGAACTGGTCAGGCGATCCGGCCCGCGCCGGTCCGATCGTCAAGGTGCGCTGCAAGTCCGATTACAGCGATATCCAAGTCCGCTCGCTGATTCAGGGTTTGGCGGAAACGATGGCCGGACACCTCGAGGTGCCTGTCGATTCAATTTACATTGTCGTGGACCCGGTCCTTAAAGGCAGACTGTTCGTGCGCGGTACGCTATGGGAGTGAGGACAAATGGAGCCATTGATTCTCATGCCAATCGGGACCGTACACAACGCCATCGCGTCCCCTCAGGACGACCACTGGCGCGGTGTAGTTTCGCAACTGGTGATCGATTCGGAGCAGTACTTACCCGAATCCTTGCAGGGAATTGAAGAATTCTCGCACTTGGAGGTGATCTACGTGATGAACCGGGTAGACCCTTCCAGCCTCCCCGTTGGCGCCCGGCACCCACGCAACCTGACTTTCCTGCCGAAAGTCGGCATCTTTGCACAGCGGCCGAAAGCGCGCCCCAACCGGATCGGGCTGTCGCGCTGCCGGCTTCTTTCCCGCGAGGGAATGATCCTGACCGTAGAAGGACTGGATGCGATCGACGACTCCCCGCTAATTGACATCAAGCCATACTTCGCCGAATTCGGTCCGCGCGGAGAGGTATTGCAGCCGGATTGGACCCATGAAGTCATGCGCAACTACTACTAACCAACGCTGGAAAGGAACCGATGGTCGTTCGCCGATTCCGATGAAAAGGGGCAAAAATGACTTCACCGCGAAAAGCCGTGCTGGACGAACTGCTCGAAGCAAATCCCGAGCTGAACATTCCTGTCAACGACTACAACATCAACGTCACCGCCAACCAAGGAGCGATCATCGATGCCGAGCAGTTGTTTGCGGCATACAGGGTCTTCGATGGTGCAGGCCGCGACGCTCACTTTTACTTTCACCTGCCCTTGTGCGATTACATTTGCCATTTCTGCAATTACGTCAAACGTAAAATACGGGCCAACAACAAGGCGGAAGAGCTCATGCATTGGGCCGACCTACTCATTCGAGAAACTCAGCTCTACCTCGATCAGGTGCCTTGGCTCCGCGATGCGCTGATTCGCTCGTTCTATATCGGCGGGGGCACCGGCGCTCTCTTGCTCAACAACGAACTGGCATTTCGCAGGTTGATTACACATCTCAATGGGAATTTCAATGTCACTGAGGACTGCGAGCGCAGCCTGGAAGGGAACCCGGAAAACTTCACCGAGGAGAGTATCGAGCTTGCGCTCGAGCTCGGCTTCAATCGGTTCAGCGTCGGCGTACAGAGCCTGCAGCAGGAAGTCAACGCCTTTTCCAACCGCGGCCACTCCCCCGAGGAAGCCCTGCGTGCAATCCAAGTGTTGTTGAAGACCGGAAGGCCGTTCAGTGTCGATATGATGTTCGGCTTGCCCTACCAGACCGCAGAAAGCTTTGAGCGGGACATCCGCACGCTTGTGGAGTTCGGGGTCCCTTGTCTTACCCTATACAGGCTCCGCAACGTCGAGCGCGAGAAAATGGGGATTGGTAACGCATCTGTGTGGAACTCGGAAAAACACAAGCATCGCTTAACCGAAAGCGGAATGTTTCCTTCGATTTCCGCGACGTATCAGATGCGCGATGCGGCCACTGGGATACTGCGCGCCAACGGCTACCACCCCAGCCCGTGCGGATGGTGGAATAAGGCTACAACTTACCCCGACGGGAATATTCCGCGTGTCTCGAAGGACAAATGGGAGAAATATAATTCGATGCTTGCCTTCGGCCCGGGCGCATACGGCTGGTTGTCGGGAAACCAACCCTCGTTCCTACAGACACACAACATCACCGACATAAACAAGTACGTTGCGCACATGGAAGGCAATCCCACAGTGCCGCCACTAGCCTACGGGCGCATCCTCGAAGGAAACGTCGCGATCGGCACGCGATTGAGTTTCGCGTTCAAGGCAAACCAGCCGATCATTCTGGATGAATACAGGGAGCTGTTCGGGGTCGACTTGTTGAACGACGAGCCTTACGCCAACGTATTCGCCGAGCTCGTTAAACGGGACCTGATGTCAAGATCGCCGGACGGCAGGTCGTTCGCCCCGACGTGGAAGGGCGAAGAGTTGCACGAAGAGATCATGTATATCTACTTCCACAAATCAATCGGGGGAACTCTCGACCCCGCGTGCAAGCGCCGGACCATTCTGCTGCAACCTGTGCATGCGGATACGGCGATCTCGAAGTAGCTGGCTCGAACGGCAGACACCAGCAATGACAACACCAAGCCAAGATTGGTTTTCGCCGATTGCGCAACAGTATCGACAATTTCGCCCTCATTATCCGGCAGGGTTGTTCGCTTATCTGGCATCCGTCGCGCCGGCGCACGAACGCGCTTGGGATTGCGGCGCGGGAAACGGGCAGGCTGCGGTTGGCCTGGCCGATCACTTTCAGCAAGTGGTCGCCACCGACATCAGCGCCGAGCAGATCAGGTTAGCGTTTGCGAACCCGAAGATCGGCTATCACGTGGGCGCGGCCGAAAGCTGCTTCTTGCCCGCGTCGTCGGTGGACCTTGTCACTGTGGGAGAGGCGCTGCACTGGTTTGATCTGGGCCGGTTTGGGCGAGAGGTGGCGCGCGTGCTGCGGCCGAGTGGCAAGCTGGCGGTCTGGAACTATCGTAGGTGCCGGATAACGCCGGCGCTCGACGGCATCATCGATGCGTTTCACGACGAAGTCCTCGCTGGCCATTGGGCAGCGGCGGCGCTGCACGATGATGTTTTTGCTCACGAACTTCCGCTTGTCGACACAATCACGCCCGATTTCGTCATTGTCGCAGAGTGGCCCCTCGTCAGCTTCATGGGCTATTTAGGTAGCTGGTCCGCTTGTGCTTCTTACCAGAGAAGACACGGTCATTCGCCGCTGGACCTGATCGCGAGCGAGCTACAAAAGCTTTGGCTTACCTCGGGTGACCGGATGCGCATCAGTTGGCAGTTAAATCTCAGAGTAGGCGTCGTGCCTGGCTCGTGAGCGTTACGCGGCGTCCAGAGCAGACAGCAAGTCCTGCTCAATGTCTTCGACGTCCTCCAGCCCGACGGAAATGCGAACCAGGCCTGAGGAGATGCCGAACCGAGCCAGATCCTCGGCGCCATAGGCGGAATGGGTCATACTGACCGGATGTTGAATCAGGGTCTCCGCATCGCCCAAGCTTACGGCAATGCGCGTCAGTCGAACATTATTCATCATTCGCCTGGCACTGACAGCCCCCCCTTTCAACTCCAGCGAGATCAAACCGCCGAACATTGGCAGAGACGACTTAGCAAGCTGGAACTGCGGATGCGACTGCAGGCCCGGGTAAAAGACGCGCGCGACCTTTGGGTGGCGTTCAAGCAGACGTGAGATACGCAAGGCACTGTGCGAATGGCGCTCCATGCGGAGCCCAAGGGTCTTCAGGCCGCGGAGAACCAGGAAAGCCGCAATCGGCGAGATTGTGGCGCCTGTAATAAAGCGTAGTCCATTCATCCGCACCGTTTTGATGATTTCTTCTGCGCCGATCACCGCGCCGGCCACTACGTCGCCGTGCCCGCACAGGTATTTCGTCATGCTGTGCACGACCAAGTCCGCCCCCAGCTCGAGCGGCCTTTGAAGGTAAGGCGTACAAAAGGTATTGTCCACGACCGTCAGCGCACCAGCTTGCCGCGCGATTGCACTCACTGCCGCGATGTCGATCAACTCGAGAGATGGGTTGGCCGGCGTTTCGAAAAAAACGAGCTGTGTCCCGGGGCGGATCGCCGCCTCGGTCTGCGCCGGGTCGCTCAGGTCGGCGAACGTCACATCTACGTTCCACGAAGGTAGCTCATGGCGGAACAGCGTAAAAGTGTTCCCATACAAGCGGCGATGAACCACTACGCGGTCGTTGGGTTTGAGGATCGACCATATCACGCAGCCGATCGCCCCCATGCCTGATGCCGTCGCAAGCGCCGAGGTGCCGCCCTCCAAGTCCGCCAGCCGCGCCTCCAGCAGGGCCTGGGTCGGATTGTGAACGCGACCATACACATACTGCTTTCGATCGCCGGCGAAGGTGGCTGAGGCATCCTCTGCGGAGCCAAAAGTGAATGTCGATGACATATGAATCGGCGGGGTCAATGCGCCGAGCGCTTCATCAGGCTCGTAACCGACGTGGATGGCCCGCGTGTGGAATCCTCGTTTGTTCGGCATTCGATTCCCCTTTCAACTGGTTGCGGCTGGCGCCGCCCAATCCGATACGAGAAGGCGCCGTAGATTCTTCTTGCGCCGTGGTTTCGTTGCGGCGGCAAAGCCTCGATCTGTATCCACGTTTCATCGCCAATGACCGACGCTTCCATCCCTTGGTAGCCGTCGCTCAGATGTCAAAGATTAGCAGCTCGCCGGGCAAGCAACCGGCCCCCTCGACGTTTTTTTACACCGGCATCTAATCGCGAAACCTGTGATGTGTCCGCTCATCTCGGAAATGCCAGCGCCCTACCCATATTGCTGTCGGTAGGCCGTTCCTGACGGAGCCCGATCGCGGTTTTCAGCACATTCGAACGCCACTGACGACCGACGCTTCCCTTGGCGGCCGCGTGCCGTTCGTTACCTGCCACGGTTCTCGGCAACGATAACGGCGGTACGTTCCCCGCGTAGACGCTCCGAAGCGATTCGAATTACGGCTGCGGCAAAGCCGCGATGTTCGGGTATTGATCGCAAAAGGGCTTCAGTGATCACCGGTCACCAAGCCACGGCCGACCGAGCGCTGGTTCCTGCAATCCCCGGATGCGGCAATGGTGGGGAGCTGGCAATGGCCCTTCGCATCAATGGCGGCTCGCCCTCCAGAAGCCATCATTCGCATGATGACCATCGGTAAGTCCGCATTGGGTCGAGGACTGACTATCAGGTTATTTTTAACCGTGGCAGTAAAGTTGCTTCGGAAATGGTTTGCACGATCGGACCGTCACGTCCCCCGCGTGTCGATGCGACTGCGCGCCGACGTGCGGTAGCGCCTTGCGGCACCTACATTGCACACTTCTCACAAACAATCCTGGATGCACAAAGATGAAAGCAACAATTTGGGGCCATTCCCAGTTGCCCGAAGGGCATGAAGAGGTTCATCGATTTGCTTTCGAACTTCACGACGGAAGTGCTGCGCCACCCGTGCGTGAATCTGTTTCCCTGCGCACTGCTCGCGTTGTTGTCGCGCATTTACAGGACGGCAATGCATTGATTCAAATGTTCCGAGCCATCGTCGATAGCCAGTCGGCGGACTATGATCGGTTAGTCGGACAGAGCTTCGAGGATGATTTCATTGAGAACGGTCCGAGCGATCGCGTCGATGACGCGCCGGGATGGCAGAACGCCAATCGCTAAGCGCTGTTGTAGGAGACAAACTCCTTGGGCCGTATGCGGCCATGATAGGACATCGTAGTCTTAGCTAACACCGTCGGCAATGCGGTTTCACCGTCAACAAATCGCGAAGATGGAGTCTTGGGAAGCCATAGGTGTTGTCGCCGGCAGCAAATAAGCGTCCCGGGCTTAATCCATGGAGTTTCCATTGGAGGAGCTGGTCCGAACCGACAATTGACTTGCCCCTTCGCAGTATCCAAAGCAACGGCATCCGGCGCGGATCTTTGAGATCGACTCTGGATCGGGCATCCTTCGTTTTGCTGTAGCAGAAGTTTCAGCAGGGGTTTGGGCTTTTTGTCATCCGTGCGCCCAATGAATGCTGCATCGGCCGGTCTACCGCACTGCTGTCCCTGTCAGCCATTTTCGGCCTTTCGCGGCTCATGCTTAGATCGCAACCAACCGAATTCAGGGGCGCGAAAGTTATCGGCGTTCTCTTTCGCCGCGATGCCCGAATCTCACCCGCGGTTCTGGGCAAGCATGCGCGATGGCAGGTTTCTGGCCCTATAGACCTTTAAGTTCACCAGTTGAATTGCTGTTTGCAGCGGTGGGCGGGCCCGGCATAAAAATTGCGCCATCCTTTCTCGGGACAATAGGGTGTGCCGTGCAATTTTTGGAACCCCGATTGTCGATAGCAGATTACGCGGTGAGGTCAGTAGATACTGTGACGACCTTAAGCTCAACAACAGTTCAATAAAAGCTAGGACGTTCCCGCTAGTCTGCGCGATCTGGAGCGCGCGCTCCCCTATGACAGATCCTCGCCCGACAGAAGGGCTTCCCAACCTACGAAGCGCCGCGCCTGAAAGCGCCTCCACCTTAGGATTTCCGGTGGTCGGAATTGGCGCATCGTCGGGCGGCATACAGGCTTTACTTCGCTTGTTTGAAAATATGCCGTGCGACGTGGGTATGGCGTTCGTAATCGTGCTGCATTTATCCCCGAAGTTCGAGAGCCGCGCTGATGAGATTCTTCAACGCGTAACAAAAATGCGCGTCATGCAGGTCACCGCACCCACGGCAATCGAGAAAAACTGCGTCTACCTGATTTCGCCCGTGAGTAATCTATCAATGATCGACGGCTCGCTTCATGTCACGCACGCAGAGCGCCCGCACGGCCGCCCGGAAGCGATCGACTTGTTTTTTCGCAGTTTGGCGGAAGCTCACGGGATGCGAGCGATTAGCATCGTTCTCTCGGGTACCGGTAGCGACGGAGCAGTTGGGATCAGCCGTATTAAGGAATGCGCGGGCGTGACCATCGCGCAAAGCCCGGAGGACGCCGAATACGACGAGATGCCACGAAGCGCACTGGCGACCGGCATGGTGGATATCGTCTTGCCGGTAGTTGATATGCCGCAAAAGTTGATAGAACTCTGGCGCAACGCCAGTGTCATTGCGATTCCAAAGGCCCGGGATGGACAACCTTCTGGCGTCGCACAAGCGCACAGTGAAGCTGCAGAGAAAGCACTTTCAGGCATTCTCAAAACACTGCAGGCCCGCACCGGACACGATTTTCACCACTACAAGCGCGCTACCATTCTGCGACGTATCGAGCGGCGTTTGCAGGTCAACGCAATCGCTGACCTGCCAACGTATCTGCGTTTTCTCGACACGCAACGCGACGAAAGCACCGCGTTGCTCAAAGATCTTTTGATTGGGGTCACCAATTTCTTTCGGGATCGCGAAGCATTTGAAGCGCTTGAGCGCGAAGTCGTGCCGAAGCTACTAACCAGCCGGTCTGTCGAAGAAAAAGTTCGCGCCTGGGTGGTGGGCTGCTCAACGGGTGAAGAAGTCTATTCCCTGGGCATGATACTTAGCGAAGGCGTTACCGACCCTCAGTTCACGCCAGGCCTACAACTTTTCGCGACCGACATCGATGAAAGAGCGATTCAGTTTGCTCGATCAGCGGCTTACCCGGAGGCGATACTGACAGACGTGCCGCCGACACGACTTCATCGGTTTTTCGCGAAAACGCGCGGGCGGTATGTGATCGCCAAGGCGTTGCGAGATAAAGTGCTTTTTGCATCCCACAATATTTTGCGCGATCCGCCGTTCTCGCAGCTTGATCTGATCTCGTGCCGAAACCTTCTGATCTATCTCGATCGAACTGTGCAGCGCCAAATTTTGCAGACGTTTCACTTTTCCCTACGACCTGGCGGCTACCTGTTCTTGGGCAGCGCGGAGTCGGCTGAGATTGCCGATGACTTGTTTGCATCCGTGGACAAGAAAAACCGCATCTACCGAGCGAGGGTACTCACAACAAGGCAGTCGATGCGGGCCTTGCCTCCCGTCGTCACGCAGTTTGGTTCGACTGCTCAATTAAGCGTCGGACCGCCTACCCCCATGCGTACGCGGTCACCGACAACAGGGCTTCATCAACGCGTGCTGGAACATCACGCCCCGCCATATGTAATCGTCGATCGGGATGCGCAGATCGTTCACATGTCCGATCAGGCGGGTCGTTTCCTCAGATATGTTGGCGGTGAACCGACGCAACACCTACTTACGCTAATCAACCCGGATTTACGCGTCGAGTTGCGTGCCGCAATGTTTCAAGCGCTTCGACAGGGGCAGAACGTTGACGTCCGACACGTACGTTTTTCTCGCGGCGAAACCCATTCCTATGTCGACATTGCAGTGCGCCCCTACCAAAACAATGCTGACGACATGGATGTTGTGCTCATTACACTCACCGAATCGCAACAGCCGGCTGCGCTCGCTTCGGCCGATGGCGGCGTAGATTCGCTTGATCCTCTGGTTACGCGACTAGAGGGTGAGTTACACCTGACCAAGGAACAACTCCAGGCCAGCATCGAACAGTCGAGTATGTCGAACGAGGAGCTTAAAGCGTCCAATGAAGAGTTGCAGGCGATCGTCGAGGAGATGCGCTCGGCCAGCGAAGAACTTGAGACCGGCAAGGAAGAGCTTCAGTCCGTCAACGAGGAGCTCACGACAGTCAACGGTGAGTTGTTGTCAAAAGTGGAAGAGACGACCAAGGCGAACGACGATCTCGAAAATCTGCTTGCGGGCACTGGGATCGCGACCATATTTCTCGATCGCGACATGCGCATCAAGCGCTACTCGCCATCCGTCGTTTCGCTGTTCAATATCATCGATTCAGACATCGGGCGGCCGCTTTCAGACCTGACTCACCACCTCAAATATCCGCAACTCACCGCTGACGCGACAAGCTCCTTCGAGGACCTGAAACTCATTGAGCGGGAGGTGCAAACAAATGAGGGCCGTTGGCTATTGGCTCGACTGTTGCCATACAGGACCGCTGACGACCGCATTGATGGCGCAGTGCTGACTCTCATCGATATTACCGCCCTTCGGCAGGCCCAAAACGAGGCACGCGCAAGCGAGGACCGCTTGAAGTTGGCGGCCCAAGCCACTAACGATTACGCGATTATTGTCCAAGACCCGGAAGGGGTGATCGTTACGTGGAACCAAGGTGCCGAGCGTGTTTTTGGGTACTCGGCGAGTGAGGCCGTCGGTCAGCCGATCGATCTCATTTTTATTCCGGACGAGCGGGCTGCGGGCATTCCACTGATGGAGCGGCAGCAGGCCACTGCTGCGGGGCGAGCGGACGATGATCGCTGGCACATGCGTAAGGACGGCATGCAAATTTATTGCAGGGGCGTGGTCACGCCAATTGATACCGACAGCTTTAAAGGCTACGCGAAGATCGCGCGTGACGATACCGACAAAAAGGGAGCAGAGAATCAGCAGCAGTTGCAACTGACGCTGGAGCGCGCGATTCGTACACAGGCGGAAGAGTCCAACCGGCTTAAAGATGAGTTCTTTGCGGTGTTATCGCACGAACTCAAGAATCCTCTCAACCTAATTCACGTCAAAGCTGAACTCTTGACACGGCTGCCCATAGCGAAGGAGATCGTTCCGGTACAGGAAGCGGCCGAGGCGATTCAGCGATCTGTAATTTCGCAGGCGAAAATTATTGATGATCTACTTGATCTTTCGCGCGTGCGTACGGGCAAGCTAGCCCTGCAGTTCGAACCGGTTGATCTCGCAGCCGTACTTCGCGCGGTGGTCGATGCAAGTCTCGAAGATGCGACGTCAAACGGTATTAGTCTGTCGGTATCTGGCATCGACGCCTCGCTGGTTGTTCAGGCTGATGCAGTGCGTTTTGAACAGATGCTGTGGAACGTAGTGCGTAACGCGCTGAAATTTACGCCACGCGGCGGGCGCGTGGATGTCTCGCTTTCACGCGAAGATGGGTTTGCCTGCGTCGAAGTCGCTGACACCGGTCGCGGCATCGCTCCGGAATTTCTGCCAAAGGTATTCGATATGTTCAGCCAGGCCGAAGGCGGGGGACGACGTGACCGGGGCGGACTTGGGATTGGACTGTCCCTGGTCAAGCAATTGGCGGAAATGCACGGTGGCCGTATCGAGGCCGAATCGGCTGGACTCGGGCTGGGCGCGCAATTTCGGCTGTGGCTACCCGAGCATTTTTACTCGTTTTACGAAAGACGCTCCAGTGAACCGATCGATCCACGCATATTGAACGGACTGCGGATACTCCTCGTTGATGATGCGTTGGATGGGCTGGAAGCATTTCAGACACTTCTCGAGCTTGAGGGCGCGCAGGTTCATGCGGTCGACAGTGCCGAGTTGGCCTTGGCGGCCGCCTCAACAAGTGATTTCGATCTTGTCCTATCTGACATTGGGATGCCGACCATGAACGGATACGAACTGATTGCGGAGTTGCGCAAAGCTCCTCGCACGGCGCGGTTGCCAGCTGTTGCGCTCACTGGTTTCGGGCGCGAGCAGGACATTGCTCGTGCCATGGACGCGGGGTTTAACGCACACATTGGCAAGCCGGTGACACTAAACGCTTTGCTGGACGCGATCGGGCGGAGTCTGCCGCGAAATACATGACATTTGTCGGTCTTTGCCGTCAGCGTCAGCTAGCGTTCCAAGGCGACGCTTCACGGTCACATCACTTTCGCATTGATTTCCCGGGCGATCCCGTTGGCCGATACATCTGCAATTTGTGGCCTGGACCCGATACGCGCGATGGCGTGCTCGAGCGCTGCGGCGATCGCTAAGCCGTTTCCAATGAAGTCGATCGAGCCATCAAAGTCGATGGCATTTTGCTGCATTCCAATTGGTTTGTGGGCAGGATCGAGCACCATCGTCAGACCCCCGACTGCATGAATGGCGGCCAACCCGCGCGACCCGTCATCGAGTGCTCCAGAAAGAACAATCCCGACGGACCGCCTTCCGGCATGAAGAGCAATCGATTCGAACAGCGTGTCCACTGTTCGATTCCTCAGGCGATTGTCAATACCCTCAACGAGCAACGCTCGACCGTCGGCGGACAGTGTAAGTGCCTGATCCGGCTCCCCGATGTAACACACATCCTGCAAAAGTAACTGCCCATTAACTGCCACGATCACTGGCAGCGCTGCACCGCGACTCAGGATCTCCTGCAAATGGCTAACTGCATCACTAGAGCGATGCAGGACGACCATGACGATCGCCTGGAGGTTATCGGGCCACGCGCCGAGAAGGTCGACGATGTCGTTCAGCCCCTCCGAACCGGAGGCGCCTATTGCAACGACATATGGCAGGTTATTTGTTTCCATCTGCCTATCATAGGGCAGTCTCGCCCTCAACAGGCGCACTCATGCCCCTTGGATAACGGGCGTTAGGGGGCTTCGGATCGTGACACTCGCTGAGGCTTCGCGATGCTTGAGGTCGCTCGGCCATACCCCAGTTGAATAGCGTCGGATGATCTCCGTGGTGTCAGTGCGCTCCTCGCGCGAGCGCGCGCTGCGGACCGAATGGCTGCTCCGTGGAAAATCGGCCGTCGCTTATGGGTCGGGTCTCGCCCTAAGACAGTCGGCGCACACTAACTCTCCCTTCACCTGAAAGGAGAGTCGTCATGGAAGCAAATGCCAGCAACGCCCCGACGCGCGTCCCGTGGAATAAGGACAAGCTTACTGGGCAGAAGGCGCCGCTGAAGCTGAAGGAAATTTGGGCCATTCGGATTCGGCTGCAACTGGGAGCGAAGACCCGTGATCTTGCGATGTTCAATCTCGCAATCGACAGCAAGTTGCGGGCATGCGATCTGACCAAGTTGCGCGTGCGTGATGTCTGCTTGGGCAACCGGGTGGCGCCACGGGCTACAGTCATGCAGCAAAAAACTCAGCGACCGGTGCAATTTGAAATCACCGAGCAGACCCGCGACAGCGTGGAAAGTTGGATCAAAACGGCAGCCCTGTGCCCATCCGATTTTCTGTTTCCGGGCCGCATCCATGCTTCGCCGCATCTTTCGACTCGTCAGTACGCGCGCATCGTCCATCGATGGATCAAATCGATCGGGCTTGACGACACGGCCTACGGGACGCACACGATGCGTCGCACAAAAGCGTCGTTGATTTACCGACGTACGAAAAATCTGAGGGCCGTTCAGCTGCTGCTTGGTCATACGAAGCTGGAAAGTACCGTCCGATATCTCGGCATCGAGGTTGACGACGCGCTCGAGATGGCCGAGCAGACCGACGTTTAACGACGGGAGGCCGGTCGGCAATTGGACGCTGACCGGCCATTTCCGGACCTTGAACCTGCGTTTGATGCAGACATCCGAGCGTCCCCTATACAGCGAATTGCTGACCGTGGCACTCTTGACAGTTTTTCGAAGGGCTTGCTGCGTCGGTGCTCACGCTTTAACCCCAACCACTCCCTCGCTTTATCGCAATATATTCATCCAACGTTGAGGCGAACTCGCCCGTCTGGCGACTTCTGCAAGCCAGGTCAGTCGAATCACCTTACTGCTGGCATCGCTAACCCAAACCTTATTTGGGGCGACGCGATTGGACCGCACTTGAAGTCGCTTCGGTTGCGAACAGGTCGCCAAGCCCATCCAGGCAGTGAGATATCCCGCAAGCGGCAAACAAGGTGTCGTCTCAAGCTTGGTGATTAACCCTGGCTCCGTCACGGCGAGTAACCGATCCCTTCGCCAAGGAAGCTCAAGCAACGAGTTGCGCAGTGGCCTAAGGTTCGACCGCGACGAGGCATGTGCAATATCGGTTGCGGTCAATCTGTTGCTCACACGTTAGCTGGTCGCTGGTCTACCAATTCCTCTGGGCCAACAGGATGTGACGAGCGCCAATTAGGAGCGGGACCCGAACATCCTGCATCTCCCGTAAAGACGGCCTACCAAGCACTGCCTGCTATTCGGCAGGCGTTCTGATCGTCCGATTTGAATTGGTGAGATTGCAACTGTAACGGGCCGCGCCAAAGAAGTGCAAATCACCCGCAATTGCACCAATTTGCTCGGAATAGCACCACATGCGGATATTTTCGTCGTTACTTTCGAATATTTATACGAAACTTTATGCGAAACATAGCGATTTAGATCGGCGCTTAATTTTTATAGCTATAAAAATCAGATGCCTACGTTAATATTCACCCCCGCATGGCATACCTCTTGCACTGCTCTCGCGAAATCAATTCGATGGCAACTGGAAGAGGAAATTTCGATGAGCTGTCCAATGGCAACGGCGAGAGCACTCGTCGTGGGTGCGTTTTTCTCCCTCGCGGCGCTGGCCGGTTCGACATCCGTTTCTGCAAATGAAACGGGACCCGCCACATCTGAAATCGACATCACAAAACTTCCGGGTGTTGTCCCCACACCCGGGCTGGCGAACGCGCTACCGGCGGCGATCAAGGCTTCAGGAGTCTTGCGAGTAGCGACTGATCTCACACCGCCCATCAGTTTCCATTCCGAAGAAGGCAAACTGATCGGCATTGATGCGGATATAGCTGCTGCACTAGGCATCATCCTTCAAGTCAATGTGCAGATGACGGATGTCGGCGCAGGCGCTGCCATCGTGCCTTCCATTCTTTCCCGTCGCTTTGACATGACGCTCTCTGGTATTAACGACGATCCGGAGTTGGAAAAGCATCTCGACGTGGTCGACTATATGTACGACGCGACGACCATCATGACGATTAGCGGCAATCCACTCGGTATCACGAGTATGGACAACCTCTGCGGGAAAGTGGTCGCTGTCCCCGTCGGGACATTCCAGGAGCGGCTGGTCGAAGGGGCGTCGAAACGATGCTCCACCCCGATCAGCATCATGGCAATTCCCAAAATGCCGGATGTCCTTCAGGCGGTACGCACCGGCCGCGCGAATGCGACTGTCAATGGTTATGCGACGAGCGTCTACACGACGCAGCACCAGACGGGTAATGGCAAAGGACTTCAGGCGCTACCGGACGTTCGCCTCGCCGTCGGCTATCTCGGCATCCTGATTGCCAAAGACAATACGCAGCTCCGCGACACAGTCATCGCTGCCTTACAACAGATGCTGAAAAGCGGGGCGTACGATGCCATATTAAGGAAATGGGGCCTTGCACCGCTTGCAGTGAACACCGTCAAACTGAATGGCGCGCAGAACATTTCGGTGAACTGAGCCATGTCACGAGCCATTTTTCAAACCGCCGGCGCAACATCGACGCCAATCATCGCCAAGCCGATCCAATGGGGACAAACAGCCATTGGCGCCGCGGCAATTCTCATTCTCTTTTCCGTTGCTCTGGTTGTGGGCAGAAGTCAGAGCATTCAGTGGCCACAAATCGGCCGCTATCTCTTCCACCCAACCATTCTCCGTGGCGTCCTGTTGACGCTCGAATTGACTGCCGCTGCGATGCTATTCGGAATCGCCGTCGGATGTGCCGTTGCAATCATGGCGATCAGCAGGAACCTCGTTCTCAAAGTTCTGTCGGCCGCTTTCGTCTGGTTATTCCGTGGCGTGCCTCTCATCGTCCAGATCTTTTTCTGGTTCAACATTGCGCTTTTCATTCCGCAGTTGAGGTTTGGCACCGCCACGATCTCCATCAACGAAATCATCACGCCTTCACTAGCTGGTTTTCTGGCGCTTGCGCTTCATGAAGCGGCGAATATGGCGGAGATCATTCGGGGCGGACTGCTCTCAGTCGATCAAGGTCAACAAGACGCTGGCCGCTCACTCGGATTCACAGGAAGTCAAACGCTACGCGTAATCGTATTGCCCCAGGCCGCCCGGGTCATTATTCCGCCGACTGGAAATCAGGCCATCGGCATGCTGAAAGCAAGCGCGATCGTCTCGGTGATAGGCATGGAGGATCTGCTGACGCAGGCACAGCACATCTACGCACAAAATTTCCTCGTCATCGAATTGCTGATCGTTGCCTCGATCTGGTATCTCGCCGTCACGACACTGGCATCCCTTGGTCAATACTTCATTGAGCGGCGCCTCGTACGGCATGCCCGCTCCTCCAACAAATCTGTCGAGCGGAGTGGAGAATGAGCGTGTCTCGGGACAATATCCCTATGCTGGTCGCGCAATCGGTGACAAAAAGCTTTGGGAAGACCTCCGTTCTGCGAGGGATCGATCTGACTGTTCCACAGGGGAAAGTGTTTTGCCTAATCGGAACGTCGGGCTCGGGCAAGTCGACCTTCTTAAGGTGCATCAATCACCTGGAAACCATCGATGGTGGCCGGCTACTGGTCGATAATCACTACGTCGGTTACGCTGAACGGAACAGCAAGCTGTACGCGTTGAAGCCAAAAGCGCTCGCCGCCCAGCGCGAGCATATCGGCATGGTCTTCCAGCGCTTCAACCTTTTTCCGCACCTTAGCGTGCTAAAGAACATCACGGCCGCGCCTCTACTGCATCGACGATGCAGCAAATCCGAGGCCAATGAACTCGCCTATTCACTACTCGAGACAGTGGGCTTGCGACACAAGGCCAATGCATTTCCATCGGAATTATCAGGTGGCCAGCAACAGCGGGTCGCTATTGCACGCACCCTCGCGATGCAACCGAAGCTTCTACTGTTTGACGAGCCCACCTCGGCTCTGGATCCCGAGCTGACCGGCGAGGTCTTGTCAGTCATGCACGACCTGGCATCGGAGGGGCGCACGATGATCATCGTGACCCATGAAATTGCCTTTGCCCGCGATGTCGCGGACACGCTTGTTTTCATGGACAACGGGAAGGTGGTCGAAACCGGGCCACCGGACCAGCTTTTGACTTCTCCGGTCCATGAGCGGACCGAGACTTTCCTTGCCAAGTATCGCTAGCCTCTGCGGTAGCCCTAAAACGGCGCCCGTGGAATCACCATTGTCAGAGCGCGACCGAAGCGCTTTGATCAGAACAGGATCCTTTATGAAACTCGGAATCGACGGATTGAAACTCCCTGAAGCCAAAAAGCGCGGCCCGTTGGGAAGCCTTGATCATGTCAAGGAGCTTAACCTGAGCGGCATATTTTTCAGCACGATTCTCGATATGAGCCCAAACCTCGACCTTGGCCTGCTGAGAGACATCCGGTTGAAGGCGGATGCACTCGATCTTTATCTTGAAGCTGGCATCGGCAAGATCAATCCCTATTGCAGTGCCGAGGCGCCGGAACTGCGAAGCATCGGCGATGGCGACATCATCGCGGGATGCATCCGGATGATCGAGGCAAGCGCCGCAATTGGCTGCTTTGAACTGTGGATCTCGCCGGGCAACTTCAAGCCTGCCTATCGAGGCCGGCTGGCGGTTGACCGCTTTCGTACGGACGTCACCTGGGAAGACCAGTTAATTGCAATCGAAAAGGTCTTGCACAAGCTGGCCCCCGCCGCTCGCGCACACGGTACGCATCTGAACATCGAGACTCATGACGAAATTACGTCTTTCGAAATTGTCCGGCTGATCGAGAAAGTTGGCGCGGATTGCATTGGCGTCGTGTTCGATACCGCAAACGTGCTGCAACGTGGAGAGCACCCGGTCTTTGCTGCCCGACGCCTGGCACCCTATGTTCGTCAGACTCATATTAAGGATGCCTACGTAGCTCGCGCGCCGGGCGGCCTCGACTTTCAGACCCGTCGCTGCGGCGAAGGGATCGTTGACTTCGAGACGATCATTCCGATCCTTGCCGCCGCGAACCCTGCATTGAATCTGTCGCTCGAAGTCGCCCAGTCGACGCATGATAACCGGCGCCAGCCCCACCCGCGCCAGTGCATTCAGATCGACGATCCAGTCTGGCGCGCCGGACACCCGGATCTGACGGCCACTGAACTGGACGCCTATTTTGCGATGATCGACGCCTATGAAGCGCGCGTCGCGACTGGAAGCATCCGGGATTGGGAAGAATATGAACGGAGCCAGTATGGGTATCCTACATACGAGCAGCAGTCTTTCGGATATCCGGAGGCAGTGTCGTTTATCAAGGACTCTGCTCGCCACGTCGAGAGCATTTGCAAGGCACGGGGGATTGCGCTCGTACCGTCTGCTGTAGAGGCCAGGTTTGCCTAGCGAGCCCGGGCACAAGCGACGCTTCTGAGCCGCAGCGCAGTAGATTTGACCGGGCGGGTCTTTTGCGGGAGATCGGTACGAGGATCGAGGCAGTCAGGCAGATCACTGGGAACGTTGCTCGGTGACCTGTCTGGCTGCTTCGGCGTTTATCAGGAGGCCGTTAGTGAAGGTAGCAGGCCGATACCTGACAAGTTCACACATTATCGCTAACCCTTGCGCATTGCACGGTCTGTGCATCCACGACTATTCGGGGTACACAATCGAGGTTTCAATGCAACGCTTCTCGCCGTTTCTGGCCACTATAAGGTGTCGCGTCGAGCGGTCGAATTGAACTTTACGCCTCGGGCGCATTTGCTCATCGCTCTTGGAAGGTCGACATTGCACGATTCCCTGTCCATTGCGCAACAACGTCAACCTTCACCCACGTGGCGAATTACCCCCTGCAGAGATCATTAGCGCTTCTCCCGCGACCTCTACATCGGAGAAGCGCTCATCACCTCCGGACCAGCGTATCAGAAGTGGTGCCGCATTCCGACGATCGCCACAATCTGCGAGCTTGCGCCGGAGTTCACTGCGTACGAGCCAACTACGGCCTGCGCTTGCCCCAGGCCATTCTGCCCACTTGCGTGCTGATAGCCGCTGGTTGCGTAGACGTCCGTGCGTTTGCTCAACAGATAGTCGATGCCGACATTGACCTGCGAGTACTTTGCTGACGAGTCGCCACTCGATTTCGTATAGTTGTATCCAACGATGGTGTAAAAGTCAGGCTTTACCTGCCATGATGCAAATACCGAACCATTAGCATATTTCTCAGTATCCGAGAACGTCGACGATGCGTCCGGTACATACTGCGAGTAGCTGAATGCGGCACCCAACGTCAACGAACCAAACAGATAATTGCCGGCTACGCGAGCAATGTTGATCGATCTCGCGGACTCGTAGGCCGAATTGACCGCGCTGTTGAAGACTGAATCCGCCGTGGTCGTACCCCGCTCGGAGTACACCGCGTTTCCGTTGTCCACGTGCATGAATCCGGTCGCAAGATTCAAATGCTCATTGGAATATCTGGCTGCTGCAGCGTAACTTTGTCCTGAACCAGTTGCTCCAGCGACGCCGCCCAGACAGTACATCAACTGCATCGTTACGCCGCCCCAGTTTGGACTTGCCCACTCCACTGCATTGTCAAAATTCATGCTGCCGTCGTAGTTGTCGACATCGCCCGGTGTTGCAAACGTACCAAAGTATGAATCGGCCGTAACGTTCGACACGAGCATCGACAGCGGGTCATTCTGTCGCCCAAGCATCACCGCGCCCAACGTCGGCGACGTCAGACCGACGTATGCTTTCGCTCCAAACATGCGACCGTTGTTTCCCAGTGTGCCGTTGTTCGGGTTGTCGTTGCTCTCAAGCTTAAAGATCGCGGCGACGCTGCCCGCGAGATCCTCCCTGCCAGTCATTCCCCATGAGTTCCCAGACATGCCTCCTGGATTCATTTTCCATTGCGAGCTTTGTCCGCCGCTGTTATGAATGTAAGCGATGCCGTCGTCCAGGGTTCCGTAAAGGGTAACGGAACTCTGGGCATGAGCGGACGCAGCAAACGCGAACGAGATTGACGCAATTGAGGTCATTCTGGTGATCTTCATGGTCATGGCGTAAATATGGATACCTAAGTAAAAGTTGGACTAATTTCCAAAAAACAATGGCTATCGGTTAATGCCCCAAAAACCTGTTGATCTTCCATAAGACAAACATCGAACCTTCCCGCTCCGATGGTTCAATGTTCCTTCTCATGGCCGGCCAGTGGCCGGCCAACGCGCGTTACTTCCGGCTCCGGAAAAACTCATCCGGAGTCAATGTTCTGACCTCGAACTGATCCTGCGTGCGGGTGTAGCTGCGCCCGCCTAATCGTCCGACGGCGTCCATCCTTTGCTGATCGATGTGGAGAGTCTCCGGGTCGATCGTATCGCTGCGCACGAATGCCCCCACCACCTCACCGAGGATGATTTCCCGTGCCGAGCTAACCTGGAGCGTCATGTATCGGCGGCACTCCAGAGCCGCCGGTGCGGCCACGATCCGTGGGCTACGTACCATCATTCCCGGCACAGTCGCGAGGCGAGCTTCAGCTAGCTCGTCGATGTCGGACCCGAACTTGATCGCGCATATCTCCATCTGATCGGTGAGCGCCGTGTCGCAGATATGCACCGTGAACTCGCCCGTTTCGCGAATGTTGCGAGCGGTGTCCTTGAAACTCATGTCGTCATGGTTTTCGACGCCGATAGCAACAATCGCGGGATCGTGGGTCAGAACGTTGAAGAAACTGAACGGCCCGGCGTTGGGACGCCCGTCACGGCTGAGCGTGGTAACCAACGCGACCGGTCTCGGGATCACGGTTCCGATCAGCAACTTGTAACGCTCACGCGCGGTTAGCTTCGAGCAGTCGAAATACGTATGTCCGGACTTTTCCCGCATGCTCACTGCTCCCCCGGCACACGATATGTCTCCAACGGCGTGTGGCGACTAAGATTTTCGAAGCCGTCCGCCGTTACGACATAGCAGTCGCCGATGTTGCAACCAGCCGATTGTGCTTCCAGCCATTGCGTGTGGAGCACGAACACCATGCCTTCTTCCAGCCGGTCGTAATTATGCGAAGACACATTAAAGCTATTCTGGCCGCCCGCCATTCCAACCGAATGCCCGAGATTCGGATTGTGAGGTCCATAAGTGGCAGGATAGACGTGCATCAGCTTGCGCCCGAGCGCTTCCCAATCGGCATCCGGCACATACTGCATCGGCACGAGTCGCGGACCGCCGTCCTCAGCCGGCTCCCAGTTGTAGGGCATGGTGCGGGCATGTGGCGACGTAAGCAGACCGTGTTCGATGTAGGAACTGAACGCCGCGTTGTTGACTTCACTGATGAGCACGCCGGGGCGAATCAGCTTTTCTGCACGCTTGACGCCTTCGGTACAGGCATCCAGGACCTTCTCCTGCCGTTCGGTGATCTCGCCCACTGCGATCATCCGTGCGGTCTGTGCCGTATATCCCTGATACGTCACGTTCGATATGTACAGGTTGATAAGGTCGCCCGGGCGTACGACGTGGCCGTATGGCTTGCCGCAATGCGTACCGTACTGGTTGATACCGATCTGATAACCGTCGCCGGTTTCTCCGCCGCGGGCAAGCTGGGCGAAGGTGAACGCAGCGTAAATCTCCGCGTCCGTCACGCCGGGGCGCGTGACGTGATAAGCAGCCTGGGTGCCGATGGAAATTAGCTGTGCGGCGCCCCGGAACATGTCGATCTCGCGCGGAGAGCGCACTCGCTGCATGCGATCGATAATCCCATTGTCGTCGACGAATTTCGCCTTGGGCATGAGCTCTTTAAGCGAGCCGAAGAGCGATACGCTGGTGCGATCGCCGAGACGGACGATCTGGCTGGCCGACAACCCGATCTCCGACAGGATTTTTGCCGCCGCTTCGGCCGTTTTGTCGATCGACGAACCCGGACGGTCTGCATATTCCCGGCCAATTGCGCCGATCTGCCAGATCCGCTCAACACCGACCGGCTCACCGCCAGGCGGAAGAATGACCGATTGGGTAAAGAAGGACAGCAGGATCATTTCCTTGTCGCTATCTGCGGGAATGATCAGCAAGCCTTCTCGCATCCAGTCGCAGATGTAGCGAAGATATGCGTTCGACGTATGAAACCAGCCCACTGTCCCGGTATGGACGATCAACGCGTCGTGCCCGCCTTGTACAGCCTCACGCCGGATACGGCGCACTCGTTCCGCGAACTCTTCAGGCGGGAGTGGCAACGGAGCGGCGAACTGGAAATCGGGCTCGAAGTCCGCGAGCAGTGACTCGATCGATCGGACGGAACGGTGAGACTTATGCATGTTCACGATGTGTTATTCCTCTTTTCTGACTACAGACGCCGATGACCGGCGTGATTGGTATTAGTTAGCGGGTTGGGTTGAAAAGCTTGCGGCCGGCAATGACGACCACAAGCGTCAAGGCGATCAGCACGCCCGACATGGCGGCCACACGGACATCTAGTGATTCTTCGATCATCGCGAACATCCGCAGGGGGAGAACGGTTGTGCTGGCATCGGCGAGAAACAGCGAGACCGAAACGTTGTCGAGCGACTCGATGAATACCAGAAATGCACCGGCCAGAATCCCCGGCACCAGCAGCGGCAACGTAACGCGCCGCATGGTGGTCATAGGCCCTGCGCCCAACGTGGTCGAGGCTTCCGCGAGAGAGGGATCCATGCCTTGCGCGAGTACTGCCGTTGCGCGGTACATCAGAGGTCCGAACACGACGATGTGGCCCATCACGTTAAGCGCCAGCGACGGTTGAACACCAACGTGCTCCGATACCACCAGCGCTGCAAGTCCATAGACGAGACTGGGCAGCACCAGCGGCGCGAGCAGCAGCGGTTCCACGAGGTTAGCCACGCGACGCTGGACACGCGCTGCGCCGACAGCGGCAGGTACCGCGAACAACAACGACCCGATGACCGCGAGACCGGCAATCTTCAGTGAGTTGAACGCAGCGATATGTTCTGTCGAAGAAGCGAGCGGATCGAACAGAGCCTGATACCAGCGCAGCGAAAACCCCTGCGGGGGAAACTGCAAGGTCTGACCGGCTGTGAACGACATCGTCAACGCGATGACGATCGGCGCGATGAGATAGAGCAGTGCCAGCCCCCCGATGCCGTACACGAAGATGCGATAAAGAAAGATCGAAACTGATTCACGCATGGCCGACGAGTCTCCGATGACGGGCGATTGTCGAGAGCGACAGAAGTAAAGCACCAGTGGACATGAGCAGAACCACCGCGATCGCCGACGCGAGCGGCCAGTCGAACAGCACGCCAACTTCGCGGTAGATCAGTTGCGGCACATAGACATTTCGGGCGCCGCCAATCACCGCCTGTGTAACAAACGACGCGCTCGTGCTGGCGAACACCAGAATCCAGCCCGCCAGCAGACCGGGCAGCGCGAGCGGCAGCAGCACGGTCAGGAAGGTCCGCCACGGCCCTGCGCCAGAGACTTCGGCGGCATCCGTCAGTTGTTTGTCGACTCGCGACAGCGAGGCGATCACCGGTAGGATGATCAGCGGCAGATCGATCTGGCACATGGTCAGGATCAGCCCGGTTTCCGTGAACATCAGACTGATGGGCTGCCCAGTGATCCCAAGGCTAAGGAGAAGCTCGCTGATCGGCCCGTGGCGACCGAGAATGACGATCCACGCAAAGGTGCGGACCACGTTGCTCGTGAGCATCGGCATCAGGGTCAGAAACACGATGGCCTGCCGCAACCGTGCTCCGCTGTGCCAGTAAAGCAGGGCGATTGGAATCCCGGTTAGTGTCGTTCCGATCACGGTCAGCACGCCGAGGCGCAGTGTATTGATCAGCACGCGCAGGTTGAACGGATCGCCGAGAAACGCCGCATAGTGCTCGAGCGAGAAGCCGCTCTTTCCTGCAAAGCTGTAGGCCACGAGCAATGCGAGGGGCGTCGCGAAGAACGCCAGCGAGAGCAGAAGCATTGGCAGGAGAAGCGGGACGTTGCTCGACCTCATTTCCATCAACCCCTTGCGACGAGCGCGTCAAACGTGCGCATCCACTCGGCACGGTGTTTGTTGATCAATGTCCAGTCCGGATACGTCAGCGAAGCGATCTGCTCGCGCGTCACATAGGCGGAGATGCCCGGCGGCAGCGCGACCTGGCGGTTGGTCGGGAACATCTCGGTCGGGGGCAGTTTCAGCACGTCCTGCGCGGCCTTGGAGATGGCCGCGTTCATGTAGTCGTAGGCTGCATCGACATGCTTCGAACCTTTGGCAAGATAAAGGTTGACGGGTGCAGCGGGGGAGCCCGTCTTGGGATGGACAAACTCAGCCTTAAGACCCAGCGCCTTCAGATGCGCGACGTTGTTCGTCGAACACATGAACACGGCTATCTCTCCCTGCTGAAAGAGCGTCATCTGGTGATTGGTGCTATCGACCACGCTTCTGAGATGCTCGGGATGCGCCTGGAAGAGTCTGAAGACAGCGTCCATGTCTCCGGGACCCGTGCCGTAGATTTTTGCCAACTGGGTGTAGGCCATGACTGCCGTGTTCGACTCGAAACCTGTCCAGGACACCTTGCCGGCGTAAGCAGGGTTTTCGAACAGGTCGCGATAGCCGGTCGGCCGGGGCACCATGTCCGGGTTGTAGGCAATGCCGTTGACCTCAACAGTCACAGTCGGACCGTATTCACCCTGGAAGGCTGGATCGAGCATGCTCCAGTTCGACAGCCTGGTTGGATCGATCTTGCGAACCAGGCCGCCTTCGATCGCGACCGCGCCCTGTCCCGGCGACATCAGCAGCGTGTCGTAAGCCGGGTTATCCGGATTGGCCTGAACCTTCGCCAGTTGGTCCTGTGCCATTGCAGGTGCAATGGTGAGGTCGTAGTGGGCAGCCGACACAAGTGGCGTCAGTACTCGCCGGTAGGCGTCTTCCCAACTGCCGGGAAACGTGGCAGCTACGAGTCCGCTTGCGGCGCGTGCAGGTCTCGCGGGCAACATCGCCGCCGCAGCCGCGCCTACCATAAGGAATCCGAAATTACGTCTGCTCAGCGTCATTTGCGTCATGGTTGCTCAATCGCCTATTGGTTTAACGGTTAATGTCGCGTGGGAAAACGTGACACCGGTCGGTATCGATCTGAATGAAAACCCGCTGGCCAGGTAGATCTGGGGGAGTACCTGCTGCGCCGCGCATTTCAGTTGCGCGAATCTGCGCCCCGTTAGCCAGTTCGAGGTCGTGGACGAGCGTCGGTCCGAGCGGCACGGAAACGACGAGACGCGCCTCGATCGTCGATGGACCGGAAGTGGCGTGCAGCCGTACATGCTCGGGCCGGCAGGTGACGACCACTGATGCACCCCGGACAAAATTGAGTCTGCGCTTCAGAACGAGAACTTCGCCTGAAGTAAGTCGGATAGCAGCGTCATCGTCGCCACTGGATTCGACTATCCCCACAAGCTGGCTTGCTTGACCGATGAAACTGTTGACGAAAAGCGTCTTCGGTTGATCGTAGACGATGGCCGGGCTATCGATCTGTTCGACACGTCCCCGGTTCATCAGTACAAGGCTTGTCGCAAGGCTTTGCGCCTCTTCCTGATCGTGTGTGACGATCAGCGTCGTAATGCCAAGCGACTTCTGCAAGCGCAACATCTCAACCTGGAGATCGAAGCGCAGTGCCCGGTCAAGCGCTCCAAAGGGTTCGTCCAGCAACAGTAATGACGGACGCGATGCAAGCGCGCGGGCGACAGCCACACGTTGCTGCTGACCGCCGGACAATTCACGCGGTAACCGGTCGCCGAATCCATCGAGGCGGATCAGCGCAAGCAACTCCTCAACCCTTTTGCGCCGGTCGGGACGCGCGACCCGTTGACAGGCGAGCGGATAAGCGATGTTCTCGGCAATCGTCAAATGAGGAAACAGTGCATAGCTCTGGAACACCATGCCGATTCCGCGAGCACGAGCGGACAGAACTGTCAGATCTGTTGTGCCCAGTGAGACAGTGCCCCGACTGGGCCGGATCAGACCGGCGATCGCGCGCAGGACCGTGGATTTGCCACAGCCGCTCGGACCGAGCAGCGCGGTAATTTCGCCGGCAGGGACATCGAAGCTGACATCTTCGATAGCTGGCGCGCCGCTGTTATAGGCGTGTGTCAATGCGCGCACCGACAGGGCACGGGCGTGGGCCGGCACGATCGATGCGACCGGTGCGGACACGGTGGTGTCCAACTCGGGGGACAGGTTAGACTTTGCAGAAGTAGTATTGGTCGTCATATGCAGGCTCTCGTCTTCACGTGGGTTATAAAGCAGGTACCGTGCCGACACATATCGATGACGGTAAAAACAATCTATCTATATGAATTGTAAAGACTCTTTGATATTCGAACAAACTTTCGAAACTTCATGCGCCAACTTTGAATTAAGTTTGTGCGCATGTATAGTGCGTGTCATCGCACCATTTGGTGTCACTCATGCACGGAGATCGGAATGCGAGCCAGCGTAAAGCGACGCACCAAAACACAGCAGGACGTTCAGCCAGAGACGGCGGATGTTGCAGAAGACGTCAGCGACCGGATTCGCGCGACGTTGGCCAAGGCGATCAGCGAGGGAGCACTCAAGCCCGGCTCGAAAATCCTTGAGGATGCGATTGCCGACCATTTCGGCGTGAGCCGGACGGTTGTCAGAGGCGCGCTCGGCATCCTGGAGCACGACCATTTGCTCGAGCGAAAACGAAATCGGGGGTCGTTTGTGGCTGCTCCGTCGATCGAGCAGGCCAAAGAGCTTTTCGAGGCAAGGAGAACGATGGAGCGGCTGATCCTCGAACTCGCGTTAGGCCGCGCTTCAGATGCCGACTGCGATCGGCTGAACGCCATCATCGACCGGGAAGATGCCATTCATCACGGAACGGACGAGAAGGCCAAGGCCGAGCTATCTGGCGAATTCCACATTGAGCTGGCGCGTATCAGCGGAAATGGGGTTTTGACGGAACTGCTGGAAAAGGTCGTGGCGAGACTCGCGCTGGTGATGACGCTGTATGAGCATGAGCATCACGACGACTGTGGGACTGACCATCACAGGGCCATTCTCGACGCAGTGCGTGAAAAGGATCTCAAACGAGCGCTTCACTTGATGGATGAACACCTTGCGGACGTTGAGGGACGCGTTCGGCTGACGCAGGATCACGGTGATCGTCACACGTTCGAGGCGATGCTAGCGAGCTTTTCGCCGCAATAGACTCGTTGCGATATGCATCGGAACGAGTGGTTTCGATAAAGAGAGGGGTGACGAGCCACTTCAAGGCTCCTGCTCGTCACCGAGAGGCAAACCTCTCTAACAAAGGCCGTTGCGGGAAGATACAGGACTGCCGGTGTATTCCTGACTCGGCCTTAAACTTCGCCAACCTAGTGTTAGTGGGGAGAGTTCATTCGCTCGGAGCCGGGCCTTCGCCCAACTCCTGCACTCATTGATGACCGGTGGGACCGAAGCCGGGCCTCGAGGTGACGGGGCGTATGGCTGCTCCACTCTGATACCAGTCCTTGAGACTGCAACAACTCGATTGGCTGCTCAGGGTCGACTTCGGCCCGACGCGGACCGATCAACGGAGGCACACTCCGCTTGTCGGTGTCGGACCGGGTCCGGCCATGAAGCGTCATTCGCCCGGGCCGCCGAGCGGACGTTGGGACGTCGGATCGGTACCATCAAACGGCCATTCGATTTGCGAAGTTGATAGTTGCTTGATCGCTTGATCGGCACGTAAGCGCCCTTTCCCGCTTTGACGCGGGGCAGCGTGTCGCCCTACACGAACCCCGACGCGTCGCAAGTAAATTAAGCTTGGCTTGTCTGTTGACTCGACAGTAGTTGTTCTGCGAACGAGGCCGGTGTATCTGCGCTGACGACCGGCGTTGCATAACGATTAAGCACAACACCAGTGAGCGCCTTGCTCTCATCGAGACCAACCGGGTTGAAGGAAGCACCCGGCGCCAGCGCCGGCGCACCGAGAGTCTATTCACCAGCGCCCGTCGGCAGGTTACCGGAAAGGGTTCCGACAGCTACAGGAAGAATAGGACCAATGCTCATCTCAAATCTCCTGAGTTACGGTAGTACGGGTGATAAAAACAGGATCCTGTGCCAAACGTCAGCGCGACCACCGGTCCTTAACATCGGGCTGGTGCGGGCCGTCGGATCTATTCGGAATCACCGCTTCGCTGAGTGAGCGAGAAGATCGAAAGCCTCATCGATATAGCGCGTCAACGGATGTGCGGCGTTCTCCTGTCGCCAGTTTTCCTTGGCAAACCGAAGCGCACCCATCGCCATCATGGCGGTCAGACGTAAAACGGCTCGCCGAGCCGGATCCGGCCATAGTTCGTACATTGCCTCGGCTAGCACATCCTCCAGCTGAACATGCAGCGCTTCCTTGCGTAATCGTAGTGTTTCAATCGATCTCAGGATCCGGTCAGCCATCACTGATTCTGTGGTCTCGTACATGGAGGCCAGGATCAAGAAAGTCTTCCGGGCGGCATTGAGCGGCGATTGTTTGGGCGATTGCTGCAGAAAGGTAGGGCGCAGAAGTCGCGGGATATTGCCGCTCTCGTGTGCCAACAGGACGTCTTCTTTCGACTTCAGATAGTAAAAAAAAGTACGTCGCGATATCCCCGATGCCGCAGCAATTGCGTCGAGCGTTGTTGCCTCGTAGCCATTCTCTATAAAAAGCTTCAGGCCGGTTTTGGCGATCAGGTCGAGCGTCAACTGGCGTTTGCGTTCGCGCAGATCACTCGTGGCGTTCTCTGTTTCAATCATCGTGGTTATTTTGATGGCCGCTGAGATTCGATTTTTTCCGCTCGGGAAGAGGTCTACTCTTGCCGATGATATACGCCAGGGGCCGCTCCATCTCTATCGGGACGCGGTGCTGGTCCAAGGGAGGCACGGCGGCCGGCAACTCCCGTCTCGAGATTATGCCGTAGCCATCGGTCGCCTCTCGTGCTCGCCCGCATCGAGGCGAAGTAAAAGTAAAACCCTCGATGGCGGGTTGCCAAACTAACGGATGCCATTGCTCCTGGACTCTCACCGTCGCGCCCGGACATCTTTCATTTGGAGGCATCTTAATTCTTGACTGAATTGCACTAAGTGCTATAAATTGCACTCAGTGTAATTTATTTTTGGAGTCTAGAACATGAAGTCGTCAAAGGTCTGGTTCATCACTGGTACATCGAGTGGATTTGGTCGTGCCTGGACAGAAGCCGCCCTGAAGCGCGGCGATAAGGTGGTGGCCACGGCACGTAACGTGGGCGGGCTTGACGAGCTCGTAAAGGCTTATGGGGGTGCGATTCTGGTCCTGCCGCTCGACGTGACGGACCGCGAGGCTGTGTTCGGCGCGGTCGCCCACGCACACCGGCATTTCGGACGACTGGATGTGATCGTGAGCAACGCCGGCTACGGTTACATGGGAGCGATGGAGGAGTTGGAACCCGAGCAAGCGAAAGCGAGCTTCGACACCAATGTATTCGGAACGCTCTGGGCGATTCAGGCTGCGCTGCCGATCATGAGGGCACAAGGCAGCGGCCATATTTTTACCGTATCGAGCATCGGAGGCGTCATCGCTTTTCCGACTGGAGGGACTTATACGGCAACCAAATTTGCCGTTGAGGCCATGTCGGAAGCATTAGCGGCCGAAGTGGCCTCATTCGGTATCAAAGTTACCGTCTTGGAGCCGGGTCACTTCACCACCGGGTTTCGCTCGGCAGTGCAATCCCCGCCGGCTATCGCTGCCTATGATCCCATCCGCCAGGCCATTCGCTCGTCGTTCCAACCTGGAGATTTTGGTGATCCAGCCGCGACTGCCACGGCGATCTTCGAAGCTGTGGAGTCGGATGAACCGCCGCTTCGCCTGGTGCTCGGTTCGACGACGATCCCGAAGTTCAGGGCAGTCTACGAGGCGCGGTTGAGCAACTGGGACAAATGGGAAGCCGTATCGAACGCGGCTCAGGGCGTGCAGCAGGCTTAAAACAGAGTTTTAGAGTCAATCAAAACCTTGAAATGAAAGCCTTATCCGGGCTCAAACCAACACAGACGTTATTCATGCGCCTCTCACCAAAGACATTTTTTGCTGCCACTATGCTCAGCGCCGCGCCGTTTGCTACCGCGTTTGCGGCCGACACGTACGCGCTGGACCCGGCCCATACCCAGGCGATCTTCACGATCGACCATCTCGGCTTTTCAATGATTACTGGCTCTGTTCGCGATCTTACCGGCACCTTGCTCCTGGACACGGCGAAGCCGCAAGACAGTACGGTCACGGTGACCATGTCCGCGGACAGCGTCGACACGGGCTTCGCCGCTCGCGACAAAGCTTTGCAGGGGCCCATGTTCTTTAATGTTGCACAGTTCCCGACCATGACATTCAAGAGTACAAGCATCGAGATGACGAGCGCCAAAACCGCGAACATCCGAGGCGACTTCACCTTGCTTGGCGTCACGAAGCCGCTGACTCTGAAAACCACGTTCAACCGGCAGGCCCAGGACACGACCGGTACCAACGTGTACAAAGCAGGCTTCACCGCCACGACGACGATCAAACGCTCCGAGTTCGGCATGAAAGCCTATGTCCCCTATGTTGGCGACAAGGTTCATGTGACGATTAATTTTGAAGGCATCAAGCAATAAACCTTCGGTCTTTGTTTGCACGTAACGGATATTTACCGACCTGCGTTGGTTCGAACACCTAGATGGAATAAGACCAAGATGAAACTGCTGCTGTTGGGCGCGACAGGATTGGTGGGACGCGAGACATTGAAGCTCGCGCTCTCCAACGACGTCCTTTCCGAGGTGATTGCGCCAACGCGTCAACCGTTGGCGCCAAACGACAGACTCGTGAATCCGGTCGGGGAGTCTTTGGAGAAGCTGGTTCCGAATCTGATGTCGTATCGGCCCGATGCGATCATTTGCGCATTGGGAACGACTCAGGCAAAAGCGGGCTCGAAGGAAGCGTTTCGTTACGTCGACTACGAACTGCCCGTCGCCATTGGTAAGGTCGCGCACGCCGCCGGTGTGGCGAGATACGCGATTGTAACGGCCATGGGGGCATCCACGGGGTCCATGAGTTTCTACTACAGGACCAAAGGAGAGGTCGAGAGGGACATTCAGACAATCGGCTTTCCGTCCCTTTCGATCTGCAGGCCTAGTCTTATCGACGGCGAACGAAATGAGAAAAGGGGCGCGGAACATGCCGCGCTGACCTTGCTTCGAGTCTTGGCTCCGGTTCTTCCGAGGAGATTCCGCGTCAATCCGGCCGATGCCATTGCTGCTTCGTTGATTGACGCCGTTATTACAGGACAAGCGGGGTGTCGCTGGATTTATTCAGAAGAAATAAGTTGAATCCGTGCGACCCCGGGTCCATCCGAGCCGACAGGGCGGTGTAACGGATTGGTATTTGACCAATGTATACGGACACGAAAACGTGAACGTTCACCCTCCGGGATTCTGCCGCTCTTTTGAAGCAATTGCATCGCTGCCAATGAATGTCTCATGCTGGCGAGACAGCGGACCAGTGCAGATCCTGACTGAATGATTCAAACGGGTCGGCCTGCGCCGGTCACAAAGCAATAAGCTGCAGGCCGCATCGTCGGTTCAGTGTTTGCCCGCAGTCGGCCAGCTGCGGCCACTCGCCGGCGCTCTCAGGTGGACATTCGAACGTCGGCTACGGTTAGGTACCGGCCATTGAGATACAGGTTCGATCCGGCAAGTCCTTGGCCTTAACAGAAGTTCAATTGAGCGAACTATGACGTCAGCAACATGGCGTATTGCCGACGTTAGCGGCTTCGCGCAGCCACACGGTCACATCGTTCGAGCTTTGGCTCTCGATGTTGGTTTGCGGTGGTCCTCGACAAAGATCCACAGGTAGTTCACCTTCGATCATTCGATAGCCACTCGGTGCTTCTTTCAAGGGCCAGTATCATGGAGGGTCTGAAGGCGAGCTGATTCATGTCCGAAAATATTAAGAAAACCGCGATCACTGCTGCTGGCTACATCTATCAAAACCGGCAAGGCCTCAGGGTCCTGTGCGACTGGCTTGAGGCGCCGTCTCGCTACATCCGAGTGAGGTTTGAATGTGACGACGAGACAGTTGCGCCGACGGGGCTAGATGACATCGTAGCCGAGCGTGCAGACGGGCTGCTCGACCTTCATCAGGTCAAGTTCACGCCCGCCCCCGACGCCCATCTGCTCTGCTGGGATTGGATGCTCGAGAAAACTGGTAAGACGGCGCGAGCGCGGTCGATGCTGCGCAAATGGTTCGACGCCTTCAAGGCACTGGACCCGGCCCAGATTGGTGAGCTCACTTTGACGACCAACCGCCGGCCAGATGTCGATATCGAAGCTTGCCTGGAGGCGGGCAAGATTTCGTTAGCCAAAATCCCGGCGCCAAAGCGTTCTGAGGTCATCGCCGAACTTGGCAGCGAGCAAGACTGTGAGGCGTTTTTCAGCCAGTTGCAAATTCTTCACAGCGACAAAGGATTCGAAACTCTCGAGCACGAGGTCGACGCGCGACTTCGCAGGCACGGCACTCTTGAAGGCATTGCCACTCTCAAGAACGCAGCGTTGAACTGGGCAACACGGAAGGACTTCCCGCCCCCGGACGGTTGGATCGCGCTGGAACAGATCCGCACTATCCTGCGGTCGATGCCGCCAGCGCCCTTGCCCGAGGACTTCGTGGTCCCCTTGGGCTACGAGGTCCCCGACGAGACTTTCCATCGGGAGTTCGTCCAGGACGCGATGGCCGCCACCGGGGGGGCCATCGTGCTCACCGGACCGCCTGGCCGTGGAAAAAGCACCTACCTGAGTGCACTTTGCGACACGCTGGCCGATATGGACATTCCGACGGTTCGCCACCACTACTTTCTTTCCACCACGGAACGAGGGCGTGATCGGGTCCATAGTTATGCGGTCGAGCAATCCATCGAGGCGCAGGTCAAGCGGTTTCACCCCGATGCCTGCGCACCATCTGGGAACCTGCGCACGCTACTGGAAACTTGCGCTTCACACTACAAGGCGCTGGGAAAGCCGTTCATACTTGTTCTGGACGGGCTGGATCACGTCTGGCGCACAAACGCGGCGGATAAGCGACCGCTAGATGACGTGTTCTCTCAATTGATCCCATGTCCGGAAAACATGGTGTTACTCGTAGGCACTCAACCTGTAGACGACGCGCAGTTGCCAACGGACTTGCTTGCCATTGCGCCCAAAGCCGTGTGGCGCACGCTACCGGCAATGTCCGGGAACGCAGTCCTGTCCTACCTTCGCAAGGCTGTTCAGGAGGGCCGGCTTACAACAAATTTCGGAGGCGAGCACGAGGCCGAGAGACAGCTGCAGGAGGCTGCCACCGCGCTGCGCGCGAAAACCAACGGCCATCCTCTGCACGTCATCTATGCCACCGCTGAGCTTGGGCACACCGGACGCAACCTGTCGAAGTGGGATGTCGAGCGGCTGAAGGGAGACTTGAGCAATGATGCACAGTTTTATTACGCATCGCTATGGGAGAGCCTTCCTCCAAGCCTCAAGGATACGCTGCGACTCATCTGTGCGTTCCCCTTCTTTTGGCCAAAAGCGGCATTTGGGGAAATCGCTGCGAAAGTCGGCGTGGCAGAGCCTAACGTCGCGAACGTGGAGCATTTGCTCCACTCATCGGCTGCCGGACTGAAGGTTTTCCACGAGAGTCTGGCCGTTTTCGTGCGAGCGACCTCTGGCTATGCCGACCGAATCAATGAGCTGATGTCTGCAGTGGCAAGCTGGCTGGAGACTACTGCCCCAACATCATTGCGCGTGAACTGGCTTTGGACCGTTCAGGCCAAGTTAGGAGATGCCGACAATCTCATCGCTGGCCTCACCCGAGACTGGATCATGCTGCGGCTTGAGGAGGGATATCCAGAGTCGCTTTTTGACACGCTGCTCTCCGATGCTCTGGTCGCAGCGCTGGATACCAACGATTTCGCTCAGGCCTATCGGCTGGAGCACCTCAAGGCGCGAATGGTCGGTGGCAGCCATTACCAGATGCAGGACAACGACATGGCGAGACTGATCTCCTTCACGTTTTCGCTGACTGCAGATGATGGCGTCGTGCGCGAGGCTGTGGCCTCCAGGCATGAGGCGGATATCCTGCGTGTTGTCGCGCTTGGCCTGGCCTTGCGCAATCGGGGCGAGCAGGTCCTGGCCGAAACTTGCGGTGAAGAGGCGTTTCGCCGATTCAGAGGCCTAAGCCGTTTCTCCGGTCGGTATTGGTCAATCGCCGGCGCGGATGATTTCAACTTCCTCGTTGACGCATTTGCGCAACTCGGTGCCATCGGTGCCACCCCAACGGCGCTGGTCAAACTGGTTTCCAACAACGGCTCGGCCGTGTGGCTGCCGCGAGTCCGGATGCTAGTTAGGGAAGGCAATTTGGATGACTTGATGTTGGCTGCCGCTGTGCTCACTCCTGGCAAGGGCAAGAGTCTTATCAGCGATGCGTGCATCCGAGCGGCGGCAAACGCAGGGGTCAGCATCGTCGAGCGCGATGACTTCAACGAACTGGCCAGGACTCCCTTTGTTGCGGCTATAGAGGCAGCTCATAGACGGGCCTCCTCACCTTTGAATGAGCCGATTCCGATTGATTGGCTAAAGGGCGACTATTACGAACACAAAGAGGATCTGGCAACGCTCGCGCATCACTGGTTCTTTAGCGCCGTTCATCTGAGTCTTTGCATGATTGCCGAAGGTCAGACCGCCTTCGAGTTCATGCGAGCGCCCGCCTATGAGGGCAGGAGAAACATCACACGCTTTCTCGACGCGCTATCTGCGGTCGGCGCAGAGGTTGCGCGGAATTGGTGGCAGGGAAAGTACGTGGACTTTCATGGACTGTTCGAGTTGCTCGAAACAGTCGAGTTCAGAGGATTCCGGGAAAGCCATGACGCGAGTACCGCAGCCGAGAACTTCCGAAGTGCGTTACATCGAATCGCCTGCGACATCAGGCTGGGCAGCGTGCTGCTTGACCACTTTGACGATGTGGGGCTGACAGAAGAAACCATAGAGGCGGCAAGGCAGTGCGAATGGTTTGACAGCGCGTCCTTTCGCATGCAGTACGCGGCCGGGTTGCTGACGAGCATGAGCAATGAAGCGGCGGCGGCGTTCGTCCAGTCTCAGCGAGTCCTGCTCGACGCAGAGATCCGCCACGAAACCAGCGTGCATCTTCAGACACCTCTCCAGCTCTGTGACATTGCGCTAGCTCACGGGCTGACGGCCTGCGCTCGTGATCTCTGCAAGCAGACGTGGGAGTTGACAACTGGCTACGCGCATCGCAAGGACCCTGCGCTGAACAACACGGTCGACGCCATCCGGTACCTGGTTGACGATGCACCGGACGATGCTCGCCGCCTGCTCGGCATGATCGCGGCGCAGGTTCATCACGTACTGGACTACACCGACGGAAAAGGCACCCGACATGTTCTGGCTTCCGCCGATCGGCTACTTGCAAAATTGAAACCGTCAGCCTTGGTGATCAAGTACGAGGAACACACGCACGCAGGCGACTGGGCAGAAGCAGAAGACAGTCTGCGGGCGTATATTCAGCGCGGTGTCGAGGATGGTTGGCCTCTGGACGCATTAATGCGGACCGGCTTGCATCCCGAGATATATGACGTATTAGTGCGACTTGCAGAAGAAGGCGACCAAAGCGCTGCGGAACGGCTGCGCGTCCTTCAGGAGCATGCAGGATGGGACATTGGGCTGCTGCAGCAATCGGCGCGTTCCGGCAGCAACGAAGATAGCAAACCTTACATCGGCGATGTGACAACCTTTGCGCCGGAGCAACTCGGCGACTTGCTTAAAAGTCTGTCGACAAGCTATAGGGAGAAAAACCGGCTTCTTCGCGCCTGGTATCAGCATTGGGACGAAGCCAAGCAAGGAAAGCGATTGCTGGCCACGCTCGACAACTTGCTTCAATCGGACGAGGGTCGCCGCATCGGCGTTCTGGTGTTGTCAGACCTTGCATTTCAGACGAGACGCAAGTTGAGTGGCGTGAATGCGGCGTGGAAGTACCTTGTCAATGCTCACATCCGTAACGGTGCCTGGCTCGGATTTATGGAGAACGAAGAGGCGACCTGCAGCAGGCTCGACTTGGTCGTCAAACACTATCCGCTACGCTGTGACCAATTCGTCGCGGTTACGACTTACGGCATGTTCGGTGACCCCGAACCACCGCGCGTGGCGCCCACGGATCTAATGGTCTATTTCTATGCACGACAGAAGCGGATGGCGGAAGCTGTGAGGTTTGCCGAGACGATGGTCAACTGCATCATTGAAGACACCCGCACACTTCCGCTCGAGCCGCCGCGCTGGGCGGACGAACTGGTCTCCTCTCGTAGGTTGGAGGCTTGATGGACGTGCTTCGCATCCTCATTGCCCGTCTTGGTTGGCCATCGATGTCTGCAAGGTGGTGGACCATCCAGGAGCTGGCGGCTCGACTAGGAGACCCGGTTTCGAGCACCGAGTGTGAGTCTGGATTGCTCCAGTTGCTGAGCTCGCGCAAGCTGGAAGCTGAAGTAGTCGAGGTTCTGTACATTTTCTGGATCGCAGCGCGTGCATACGGATACTCGCCCGCCCTCCAGTTGGCGGAGAGTATTCCGAGGTCGTCCATCCTCTCGGACTTGTTACTAGAAAACCTTGGCGTGATGCCGGTAGGGGGCGACGAAGGACTAGAGGAGGTACCCGAGGCATTTGAAATTCCCCAAGACTTTGATGGCGTACAAGGCTCCGACCTGCCCCGAATTTTCCGGACTTCTATGAGCGAGCTCGAGCAGCATTCCGGGTTGCCCTTTCTACGGCAGATGGCCTTCGAATGGAAGGCAAATAGGGCGGCCTATCCAGACGCCCCTTTTCAAGGAGATTCCGGGTACTTCTTGCGCCCTTTGGGCGACGGTTTTGTCGGACAGCTTTCCTCGCGAATTGCCCTTCGTTCGATCTCCGCATATCTTCGCACGCTCGCAGTTGCAGAGGGGTTCTGGGCCATGCCACCGGATCGGGCAGGCAGGGAAGCACTCCTTGCGTTGCCCCTCCATCCGACGCTGGCTTTTCTCAAGGTTCGACGCCCGACTTGGTTCCCGAAGAAAACGGACTTTGACGGCAATACAGAAGCGGTCGAAGCATCCCTCAAAGACCTGATTGTCCGCATGCAGGCAACGCGGCCGGATGACGAACTGATAGCGTTCAGTTCGCCAATCGTGATGTCGATGAAACGGTGCATCGAAGTCTCGATTGTTCGATGGGCGCAAGCCGAAGGCTGCAAGATCGCTGATGCAAGCTTGGCTAAACATCTGGAAGCCTTCTGGGGCGACGGGAGGATGCTTCGCAGTGCGGCGTCAGAACCACTGAGCACGACGACCTTCTTAGTTCCACCTCGTCTAGACCACCTGATGGACGGCGATTGCAAGGCTTGGCCGCTTGCCGCACTACTCAGCCTTGACCGCTTGGGCTACCTTCAGCACGACCTGTATCCTGGTCGGCTGTTCCTTCCAACGCTACCTGGTTCTGTCGAGGCCGAAGTTACCCCCCGTGGTGGGCAATTGGAGATCAAAGCAGACGAGCAGGTTGTCGCAGACCTTTGTTACTGGAATGCAGGCTGGGGACCTGCTAGTCCGAAGCAGTTCGGTGGGAACTGCGGTACAGCGCTCGTTTCGCGAGGCAAGAGCTACCGCGAAGGGACTTTATCAACGAGTGAACCGGTGCGCTCGTTCTATCTCTGGCAGGTGCGAACGCTGCATCGCGATAACACCTTTAACAGATTTAGCCAAACCCTAGTTACGGGAGTCACGTTCGTCTAGTTCGCCGGCCAAGGGCCGATGCACATACCAACCTTGGAACTGTAACGGCTTGACTGGCAGCAACGGAGCCTAGGAGTGAGTTTGCCGACCGAGAAGGCTGTTACGCGGCGGCCGACTCAAACCGCCGGCGGCAGTGGACTAAATTGCTGACGTAGCAATCACACCGGCTCAACGACCGCTTCGGCCGACAACCCGCCCGCCGAATCAGAAAAGGAACGACCGTTGTACTTCGCAAGCGGCCATTGCAAGCGCGCGGTGATGACCGACTGTTGAGGGTCGATGAGAGTCAATCGCCGTTTTTCGATGTCCGTCCAGTCTTGGACATTAGGTCACTTGGCCGAGGCTATTCGAACAGCAGCTTATTCTCAGATAGGCACGGCACCGCCTCAAATGGTGGACGACGATCCGAGTCGGTTCATTCGCGTTATCCAAGGATAGGGTGATCGACCAAACGTCGATTGTTTTTGCGACGCTTTCGTGCAACTAGCGCTACTGACACGCCGACGACGGCATATCTTGCGCGAGACCGCGACAAACTCTGACGCTATCGCGTCTTCGCGATGCTGCTGGAAACATCACTGGCGACATCGTTGCAGACGGCTTTACGTTAGTAGTTTAAAGGTCTTTGTTCACCGTTTTCTTGAAAGCAGCGCCCAGTGGGCGATCCTGACGGCGTAGCCGTCGGGGATTCCAAAGGGAGCACCCCTTTGGGCACCATGTGTAAAGAAAAAGTGCGGAGCATTTTTTGTTTACACATGCAACGTGCCTCCGCATTTACCGAATCTCGCTTAAGGAATCAACATGGATGCGATTTGGACCATGCCAGACCCATAATGGCGCAATTCGAATCGTTAAGGATCGTTTAGGCTTGAGTTCGACTCGGTTCGGACGCACAATGAATGCATGTCAATTCTTTTCGGTCTTATGTCTCAATCCAATCTTGTATCGCGGCTCGAAGCCCTTGCCCGAAGCGCAGATAGTCGGTCGAAAACTGCTCGACTGCGAGATGTGTTTGAACAGGTCGAGGCCGCGCTTGACGCTGGCGTCTCACGTGCTCAGGTACTTGAGGAATTGAATCGCGATGGTTTTGAAATGACGCTCGCCAGCTTTAAATCGGCGCTTCAACGTATTAGAAAGGAAAACGCGGCATCGCTGCGAGCGGTTGGATCGGCACACATGAATGTTCCCGCGAGGCAGGAGCAATACGTTCCAAAGTCATCGGACGTAGGCATCCGGCACTCAGAACCAGTGTCACTACCCCATGACTGGATGCAGGCGAAATTGACGCCTGCGCAAAATCGATTACTCACGCCAGCACAGCGGAGAGCGCGCACGGACGCCCAAGCAGCGCAATTTTTTCCTAATCGGTTCAAACCAGAATCTGTTAAGCCGTAGGTTAAAAATTGGAAAAAGGCAAAAGCAAAAAAGTTTTGCAAGAAGGCGGTTCTGCAGTCTCGGTTCGATGGCGAAAAGCGCTTAATTTTTCCGACACCAAACGCAGACGCTTCGATTCAAAGTTAAATTCATGCGTGGACTTTCGCCGTTAAGTCGATGCCCAAAGCCTTCATCACTGCCAGCGTCGTTTTCAATGTTGGATTGCCCGTCTCGCTAAACGAACGATAGAGCTGCTCCCTTGAAAGTCCCGTATCGTTTGCGATTTGCGCCATTCCTTTCGCGCGCGCAACGATTCCAAGTGCTTTTGCAATATAGGCGGCGTCGCCGGTCTCTAGAGCGTCCGCCATAAAAAAGGCAATTTCTTCACTGTTTTCCAGCGCGGCGGCTGGATCATAGGTCGTGAGTTTTTCGGTCATCTTTCATCCCATTCCTGAGCCAGTTTTTTCGCCATCGCAATATCGCGCGCCTGCGTGCTCTTGTCTCCTCCACACAACAGGACAACCAAGATTACGCCGCGCTGCTGAAGATAGACCCGATAACCGGGACCATGATCAATTCGAAGCTCGCTTACGCCGCTACCGACCGGCTTGATGTCGCCGGGCAGTCCAGCCGCCAAACGAGCAAGGCGTGTTGCAATGATGGTGCGCGCTCTCCGATCTTTCAGCTTCGATTCCCAAAGGCGAAAGGTCTCAGTCTGTTTGATCTCGAATGTCATGTCCGTAATTGTAGTTTATAAACTACTTTTGCGCAAATGGTGAGTAGGTGACCCAACAAAAACGCACCCGATTCCTCTGGGTGCGCCATCATTGGTCATGCTTTCATCGTCGATCAGTACGGGATGTCGTTGCTCTCTATGTCAGCCACTTCATCGTTCTGGTGATCGTCGGCAGCACCGTCCAACGTATTCCGCTTCGCCAGCACTTCCGGAAGCCAGCCCGTACCGGCAAGGTGAAGCTCGGCGGTCGCTGCGGCATCGCCCTTCTTCATCGCAGCGAGCGGCGCAGCGGCTTCGGGGGAAACTGCTGTCGATACGACTTCCGCAATTCGCGCCTTCGATACGTGGTTCAGATAGCTACTCTGCGTCGGCGTCCAGTACTTGGTCATATCGACTTCGAGCAAGTCAGCAAGTGCGTTGACCGGGTGCGCGGCTTCGGTGCCGGTGACGCTGTCGAGGGTCGAAGCCACGCAGAATGCAAACAGGTTTGCCATCACGTCGTCGCTTTGTTCAACCAACCAAGGCAGCAGATTCGAGCGCTGTTTGGGCAACATCGCAGCCCACTTGCTACGCTCGGCATCGATCTCCTGCCATGCGGCGCTCGCTTCCATGTCGTCAGCCTCGCGCAGCAGCTTGTCGTGTGAACACGTGGCCGATACATGTACGCCGGTTTCCTCGCCGTAGTAGTAGAGACTTGAAAACACCGTAGGGATCAACCGTTGCATGAGGACGGCTAACGCGATAGTGGGTTTGGCTGCAAGTTCAACCTGAACGGCGACAGTGCGGTGAGCCGTCAAGCGACGGCAAAGCTTGTCGCTGTGCACGGGCTTGGCCTTCTTCGGTTGATCTTGTCCATCGCCTTCATGGGCCGGGCTCGTCGCTGTGCCTCGCTTCACATATCCGCGCTCGATCACAACCTTACCGGCGTGGTTCAGCAAGACAAACGCTCCGGCGCTCGCGAGTTGCTCGGGCGTCCACGCTTCGAGTGCTTCCACGAACTGCTCACACGTGTTCTGCGCGCCGCGTGCGGCGTCCTCAAGCGCATCGCGCGTGTCGTCGTCCTCGTCGATGGTTTCATCGCTGTAGTAGGCGTCGAGGGCGCTGCTCGCCTTGTCCCGAGCCTTTTCAAGCTTGGCATACTGCACGGCTTCCTTCTTGGTCATATCGCGCGCTTGCGGCGTGATGTGGGTGTACGCGGAAAGCTCGCTGAAGTCGCGTTTCACTCGCGTCTCAACAAAGCTCCATCCTTCGGCTGAAACGTCTTGCGCGATGACCAGAAGGCGCTCAGTGGCCAGTTGTTGGAGCAACGCCATATCCGTGATGTATCCGGCGTTTGAGGACTCGCTGAACAGGTCGCGGCGCACATATCCGCCAGCGGCGATGTATGCGTCGAGCGTCACGAACGCGACCAATGGATTTTCGCTGACGTCGATTTCTTCTTCAACAATGGCCTCACGCAGGTGATACGGATCGCGTAACCACGATTGCGCCGCTTCGAACCAGAGGCGTTCTTGCTTGTCGTGGTCATCGCACAAGGCAAGCGCTTGAATCTGCTCGGTGGTCATGCCATCGTCTCGATACACGTCCAGTATCTTGGGCGATACGTTGGCGATCTTCAGGCGGCGTTGAACGGAAAGCACCGGGATGGAGAACAAAGCCGCAACATAGTCGATGCTGCGCCCTTCTTCGAGCAACAAACGAAAAGCAATCGCCTGGTCTGCCGCGTGCATGGGTTCGCGGGACTCGTTCTCGATCAGTGAAGCGGCCACGGCTTCGGCTTCAGTCAGGACCTTGATCGGGATATCCATGTCGGGACTGATCTTGCCCTGCTCCGCTAGTAACTGAAGCGCGGCGAGGCGACGCTGACCGGCGCAAACGCACAGCTTCGGGCTCTTGCCGCGTGAGCCTTTCGCCGGGTGGGCCACCAAGTTCTGTAATAGGCCTTTGGCCAAAATGCTGTCGGCCAGCCCCTCAATGCCTGATAACGCTTTACGGCGCACGTTGAGCGGCGAGACGCTTAAGCGGGACAAGGGAACAGACGCTATCGACGTTTCAACATAGTTCGTCTCCAATAAAGATTCGACTGCATTAGAAACCTGTGCATCATCGGCTACGGCAACATGAATTGAACGATCATCCATTTTGAATCTCCAGTGTCCGGGCCTTAGCGGTCTTGCTTGGCCCGAGTTATTATTATAATCGAGCTCATTTATAACTTTGATTATCTTTATAAGACAAATTGTAAACGTTAAGTTACACAAATATCATTTAAAGTCTTCAATCGATTTAGCAGTATGTTTATAATTCTTATTAGGCCGAGCACCGTGCTAAGGCCACTCTGGAGTATGAACATGTCATCAAATACTGATGCTGCTGTCGTTGCGTCCGTTGTTCCCAGCCACCAACGGTCTGCGTTTCTCCCTTCTCACTTAGGTCGGCATACGATCATCGGTGAAGCGTTAGTCTTCGGTTGGCTTGACCGTCTTTGCATTGACTATAATGGAGGTATGTGGGATTTTTATTCTCTGTCAAACGGTGGGTTTTATATGGCTCCAATAGATAAAAAGCCATTTAAAATCGATGTACCGACTAACGGTTTTTCGGGCGAGATGAGCGCGGACGCTGCGGGTATTGTGGCGTCTTTATTTGCTCTGTGCGATTTGGCCAATCGCGCGGGTGAGGATAAAATGATCAACCAGTATCATTGGCTACGGGACTTTGCGATTGAACATGCTGAATCGCGGTTGATCATGGGCGCGATCGATTAATAACTGGTACCCCAGCCGAAAGGCTGGGGTATCCGCTCGCTTCGGCGCGGAACTCGCCCCTTTATTGCAAACTAGGGGTTAAGGGCCGCAGTTGACCACCGAGCCATTGCGCGCGCCGTCGCGCCTGGAGCGAGCGGCACGGGGACCCGCGCAATGCGTGGGGAGAGCCGCGGACCCGAAGCGAAGCGCAGGGGCGCGACAGCTGGGCCCTGAGTGTTCAACGGTACGGGGTCGTCCAGTGGCCGAAGGCCACGGTGTATCCCTCGCTTCAGCGGGGGCCGGATGCCTGAGGCAACTCAGCCTGCCGCCGATTTAAAAGTAATAGACAGTTCAGGAAGTCAACAGACATGAGCGACGTTGTTACGGTGAGACCAGAATGCTTGCGCCGCGCGGACGATGGGTGGGAGCGACCGACAGGCGCAGAGATACGCGAGATGATGCGAAAAGCCAACCTCACGGACAGCAAGGTAGCCAAGCTCGTGGGCGTATCTGCCCAGTCGGCCGGAGGGTCGCGCCGGGTACGTAAGTGGACTTCAGAAGAAAGCGACATCCCCTATGCTGCCTGGGCGTTGCTGTGTCACGCGGCAGGACTTGGCATGATCTGGATCGAAGGGGAATAAGCGCGACGCGTTTTCGTCACGCTTATTCCTGGATATAGACTTAATCTCCCTCGACGCATACCGCCGAAAAACCCGCTCCAACACTGCGGCTGTAGCCGTCGTCGTGGGTGATGAACTTGCTCGCGGCCGTCTTGCTCGGATTCACCTTGAGGCGGTCCGCGTGTTTTGCCAGTGCCTGGTGAATCATGGTTTGAACGCTGCTCGCGCCGTCCCAATGAAGCCCAGGCAATTGGATGCGGTACAGGTCCCCGGAACGGAACTGTTGAACGGTGAGACGTGTGACTCCGGCCTTTCTGAAGTTGCCGGCGTAGCGGCGGCTCACGCTTGCAATGGCGCGCTCCACCGCAGCGTCCGAATAGCGGCGGCTTGACGTGATGTAGTCGGCGCCGAACCGGACTTGCTCGCCGTCCATCATGTGGTGGATCGAGCCTTGGTAGTCGATCGAGCCATCGAAATAGGCTGCTTTGAATCCCTTCGTGATCGATTCGACTTGCGCCGCGTTCGGGCCATCGGTCCAGCTCACATCTATCGATGCGCCACCGCTGTAGGTGCTGCTACGCACGGAAAACTTAACCCCCGGAAAAGCTTCCTTCAGCGATTGGCGAATAAGCTTGGCGGTGTCGGCACAAGTAAAATATTTAGTCATCGTAGTTGTCCTTAATATTGAGTTGAAAACCTAGATCCGTGTGACGCTGACGTTCCACCACGGTGCGCCGTCGAACACCATGCGAATGCGCGTGCCATTTAAAATGGACCTCTTGGACATCGCCTTTGGCATATGCTTTTTGGTGGGCCTCGGAGGGCGCGGGAGGAAATCCCGCTTCGTTGGTGAGGTTGCTTGTGTGGGTGGTCGTTGCGCTCATAAATCCGTCCTTTGCCTGTCGTTCTGTTTCATCTGCTCTTCGGAGCCGCCTCGACGCATGTTTTGCACGGGGCGGATTCGGCACAAGGGCATGCCCGGAGGCCGCAGCGAAGCGCAGCCGCAGGCGAGCATCGAACGGGTGAGGACATGGCGCAGCGAACCCTTGTGCCGAATCCGCTTCGTGCTATGCGTCGATTAAGAGGCGGCTTTGAAGAGCAGATGGAACGCGCTTTGAACAACAGGCAAAGGATGGAGCGCGGCGACGTGGTTCCCACACATGCAACCTCACGTGCGGGAGCCGCCAGGCTCTCGCACACTTGGCGCATCGCGCCACTGTTCAAGGGTGGGTGAGCGGAAAGCGATTGGTTTGTAACTGGGTCGGTCCCGCGTCAGCCTAATTTTTTGCGTTTTCAAATTCCGCGTTCTGGCATCCGCGATCCGGTGTACGATACTGTATGGATATACAGTGCTCGCTATGAACGCCCTACCGAAAGACATCGAATCGCTACACCCAAGTCTTTGGCGAGGGACGCAATTGGCGCGTGCCCATGGGCGGACCGTGGACACGGGTTACGCAGCGCTATCAGCCGAGCTGCCTGGCGGCGGCTGGCCGTTGGGAACCATGACCGAGCTGCTTTTACAGCAGCCGGGCATCGGCGAAATGCGCCTGCTGGGTCCTGCCATGGCGGCGGTATCGGATAAGCGCTCGATTGCACTGATGGCCCCGCAGCAGGTCCCCAATGCGCACGGTTACGCCTTTATGGGCATTGATCCAGGCAAGCTGATGTGGCTGAAGGCAGCTAAATCATCCGATGCGCTGTGGAGCGCGGAGCAGATCCTGAGAGCAGGCAGCTGCGGTGCACTCGTGCTCTGGCAGCAACATATTCGCGCCGAGTCGCTCAGGCGCCTGCTGCTGGCGGCACAAAGTTCCGAGATGCTGTTTTTCGTCATGCGACCGCTGGCGCGTGCCCAGGACTCGTCGCCGGCGCCCCTTAGACTTGCTGTTCGGGGCGTCGCTGAGGGCGTCGCCGTCGAACTGATTAAGCGGAAAGGCCCCGCTGCGCCGGCGCCGATTATGGTCAAACTCTCTCCGTCGCCCAACTTGATCAGCGAGCATCGTCGCGTCCAACGGCGCACGGTCGAACTGCCCGTGCCTGCGATCGAGCACGCCGCGGTCACTGAATGACGCGATGGGGATCGATGCCATGCCCAAAACCCTCCCTGAGTTCGCGCCACTAAGCCTGAAGGAACTGCGTTCGCTTTGGAAGAAGTACCGAGGCAACGAAGATATCGAGCGGCTCGTGTTGGAAGTTCAGTTCAGCCGGGGTGTAATCAACGAAGTCGCCGACTACTTCAAGATCATTCATCGCACATGGCGACAGGAAAATTTGGGTGAATTAATCGCGATCGAAAAATTGCGGCTTTTGTTGGTCAAGCAGCACCTGCGCCAGACCGTCCTCGCCGAGATCAAGCCGGCGCCCAAGGGAACGAAGCCATCTGAGCCACCGGAGCCCGAACCTGCATTGGTCGACTGACGGGGGCCATGTCGCACATCGAGGCGGGTTCGATAAATGTTGGAACTACAACGACTTATGGGCTTTCAAGTGATGTTGTCCACAACGCTGTCCACAAATTGTGTGGACAACATCGTGGGCTCGGTATCGTGGCGAGGATCAGTCAGTGATAGCGAACTTGTCGCGATCCTGGTTCGCGATCCAGCGAGGGGGCTTGCCGCGACCGCTCCAGGTCGCGCCTGATGCGGGATCACGGTATTTCGCAGCGACAGGCGCCGATTGCTTCCGCGGGCCGCGGCTACTGCGTGGCTCAAGGTCTTCGGGCTTGACTTCGTATAGGGCCATTTGCTCGCGGATCCATTCGATCGCGTCACCGCGCTCGGCGTTTCTTAGTTCTTCAATCTGCTTTTCCAGTGCTTCACGTTGCGCAAGCAGGGCGCGGTATCCAGTGTCCGTCATTTGGGTCGTGTTTTCTTCTATGATTAGTGATGTGAGTTCGACCGATCATGGCTCCGGCCGTTCCAAAAACGAAGATACGGCAAAGCAGTTACGTGCGCCGCTCTGTGCCGATTGTACGTTGCCCAGGCCGTGTGACGGCGAAGCGCAATCGACCCTTGGACGATTCGACATTAGGTCAGGACAAAAATTAAAATGAGCACGCAACTAAGCAATCGGTGCAGGACATCCCTATACCGTATGATATTCGGTAAGCCCAACGGCAACGAGGAACGCATCGTCTTCCTGATGGCCGGCAGCCGAGAAGCTGCGTCCAGGCGGGCAACATCTGTACTTGCGGCGCTCTTTGACATCGAGCCGCCCGAAGTCTATTTGTACAACCTCGCGTCCTTCGGCGACCTGGTCGATTCGGGTGTGAGCGATGACGAAGATCTTCGTATTTTCGAACTGGGTTGGAAGGGACCAATGGTCAGTGTATGGGCTGAACACCCCCTGTTCCTGACTGACGATTCATCGCTCCTTGGCAAGTGGGCCGAACTCTACGCGGACCTCGCCGGCGCGACCGCAGTGGAAGCAATCAGACGCGCTCGCTCTTGAATGCGTCCCGCGGCCACGCTGCTGGTTGCTTCACTCGCCGAACGTATTCGCGGTTCTCCTCGGCTCAAGCGGCGAGGCGATACTCGTAATACGGCTGATGACGATCGTCGAGAATGGCGTATTGAGCCGCCAGATCGGCAGGGTCTGGATTGAGCCAGGCGTTAATGTTCTCGGGCTTGATCGGCACGATACAGCGGTCGTGACCGGCGAGCGCGATTTCCGCAGGGGGATCGTCGGTGACGGCAGCAAACGACAACAGGTCCGGCTCACCCTTGCCTGTCCACGTCGACCACAGGCACGCGATCAACATGTCCTGCGGCGGGTTCGGCTTGAACTCGAGGACGAGGTTTTCTTCTTTCTCGCCTTCAGCCAACTCACGCGCCTCAACACGGTGACGTGGTACGTTTTCATAAAACGCGCTCACCAACATCACGCCGTGTGTATATCCAAAGAGCCCCTTCCAGAACCCTTCAAGGCTGTCTTTTCGCGCATTGTACGTTCCGGGATACTTGGTGTCGTAGAACGCCGGCTTGCCGGCGGGACGACATTGATAACGCATCGGCTTCACCACAAGCTGACCATTTTCGAAAACCATCACCGGCGCGTATTGGCCGGGAAATATCCGTGAGTCACGGTCCTTCAGCTCGGTCCGGTTGAAGTCTTCCAGCTTGCCGCGGATCCAAGCGATCTTGTCGGTCGCAATCCGCTGGCTGTCGGTCGCCGCTTTGGTGGTCTTCGTCAGTAGCGTTCGCTCGGCGTCGGCCAAGCGCGTGCGCTGTTTGAACAGGTCCTCTTCAAGCTTCGCCGTTTGGCCAGCCGAAAACTCGACGATCGCTTCTTTGATGCGCGCCTCTGCATCGTTTTGCGGCAGCAGGAACGGCGCTTCCATGGCCTTCGGGATTTTCGATTTGCTGCCGCTGCGGCGGTCCCAAAACAGTCGAAAAAATTCATCGATATCGATGTCCGCGCCATAGACGTGCACGTATTTGCGATAGTCCGCGGTGATCTGAGCCGAGTAACACATGACGAATGCTCTCCATCTCCTGTTCGTGAACCATGATACCCGCGTGACCAGCGCTGGTCGAAGAGGTGATCACTTTCCAACGACCAGTCCTATCGCACGATGGGAAGTGCTGCCCAATCAGACGTGTACGCGGGACTGCGCCTGTCCTGATTCATGTGCCATGTTCTGCGCTGCCCAACTGCGCCGACCTTCAACGTTCCACGTCCGTATTTGTCGTTGATCGCATCGAGCGCAACCATCATCTTCGCCTGCCGGCTAGCATCGCGACCAAAGAGCTCGCCTTGCTCAATTGAGATCGATTGCAACTCGTGAAGCAGCACCGCGGCCTTCGCATACCGAAAACCCTCCCGATAGATCTGACGCAGCCCGAACAACGCCGAGTCGACCAGCGTCAAGGTGTCCGACGTCGGTGAAACGAGCGGAACATTGATGGCACGGCTGTATTGCGGGTCGTCGCGTTTAAACGGGCTTGTTCGGATAAAGACCTGGACCTGATTGGCGTGCAACGCTTGCCGACGCAATCGCTCGGCCGCTGTCGCGACAAATTGCGTGACGGCCTGTGTCAGTTCATCGAGGGTGTACACGACATGACCGAAGCTGCGCGAGCAAAGCACTTGCTTCTGCGGTTGCCCCGCATCTTCAAAGCCGTAGCACGCGATGCCGTTGAGCTCGAGCAAAGTCCGCTCGAGAACCACGGAAAACTGCTTGCGAATGAACGAAGGGCTCACGCGTTTGAATTGCAGCACCGTTTCGACACCCATCTCATGAAGACGCGCGCCAATCTTCCGGCCGACGCCCCAGACTTCACCGACGTCCACGCTCGCAAAGATGTTGTCGCGCTCCTCGGGCGTCAGCACGCCGATGTCACATACACCATGCCAGAGGCGGCCCACGTTCTTCTTGGCAATGTGGTTCGCCATTTTCGCGAGCGTCTTCGTGGGACCGATGCCGATGCACGTGGGAATGCCAATCCATTGCAGCACCTGAGCGCGTATCTGAAGGCCATAGGTTGTCAGGTCACAGCGAAATCCGCCCAGGTCGAGAAAGCATTCATCGATCGAGTAGATCTCCTGGACGGGCGAATACTGGCCGATTAATGACATCATGCGGTCGCTGAGATCAGCATACAGGGCGTAGTTAGAGCTGAGCGCGATAAGGCCGCTGGTGCGCTCGAGGTCGCGAATCTGAAAATACGGCTGCCCCATTCCCACTTTCAAATTTTTCGCTTCTTGCGATCTCGCGACTGCACACCCATCATTGTTGCTGAGTACGACGACAGGTTTTCCGATGAGCGACGGCCTGAAACATCGTTCGCACGAAACGTAGAAGTTGTTACCGTCGATGAGCGCAAAGGTGGTCATCGACGTTTCTGCGGATGCAGCAGCTGACGCAAATTCCACGTGACCACGCCCCACACGCTCATCTCCTGCCCTTCGACGAACGTGATCGGGGGATAAAGCGGGTTCGCCGCGTGCAGACGGACGACGCCCGAGCGTTTGTACAAGCGCTTGACCGTGAACTCGTCGTCGACGCAGGCAAGGACCACTCGACCATGCACCGGCTCGATCGAGCGATCAACGATCAGACGGTCGCCGTCAAAGATCCTGGCGTCAATCATTGAGTCCCCTTCTACCTGAAACAGAAACGTCGCGATCGGGTTGAGCACCAGCACGTCATTAAGATCGATGCGCTTTTGCGTGTGATCCTGCGCCGGACTGGGAAACCCTGCCGGCACCTTTGCCAGCACTTCGATGAGAAATGAGCCTGCGGCGTCGGCGGTAATCGGGATCGGGCGGCTCATGGACAGACAACACTGTATGGATGTACAGTATTCTATCTCGGGTTTTGAAACGCTGAATTGCCCCTATTTAGTCGATTGCGGAGGCTGTTATGGATATGCTTGTTCGACGAAAGCATCCGATGCCGGAGATGGCGGCCTTCGTTGCGGAGCTGCGAGCGGCCTTTGGCGACTCGGTCGACGAAGCGGTGACTCGAGGAAAGAACGGTGAGCCGACGTTTTACGCCCGTGAGAATGGGCGCACCGTCGGTACGCCGCCAGCAGACCATCACAACGCATGGAAGGCGTCCGAGGACGTTCGCGATCGTCACTATTGCGACGGGTGTGACGGAAGTTGCATTGGCACCCCGATCAGGTGCAGTCAGCGCATGACCCAAACGATGCAAGCCCAACAGAAACGCTAGACGAGGAGTTGCATGTTTGTAGAGAATGAACGGCGCACAGAATTGCTGTGCTTCCTGGTCGTGACTGCTGCAGCGTCGCATGGCTTGACCAGTGAATGGCGGGTTGACCACGTGGTCGAGAGTTGCCGGCTCTGGCTCAGACGAAACGCTGTAAAGATGCCGTGGCTTGAGCGAGTCAACCTGGGGCAGCTTGCACTTCGACTCGCGAGACGCGACCTGTTCAAAGCCAAGGTCGTGATCCGGCAGGCGCACGTTCAAGCTCTATTCACGGGTGAAATGGCGTTGAATCTATCGAGCACCATGGTTCAGCGCGTCTTGGCCATCTGCGCGGACGCTATTGCGCAGCGCCAGTAGCAGCGCGCAATTGCTCAGTAAAGGGCGTAAGCAATCGCACTAATGTTGCATGCCGATGGCATAGCGCATCGCTACGGTGAGCCCGTGAAGGGATCCCTCGAATCGACATGCGCGGCAGCAACGTCGCGCCGTGGCGCAACTCGACCAAACATTTCGCTAGCAGCGTCAGGTGGAATCTACTGTCAACTGTTTTAGCAATGCAACGAGTTCGCTGGGCGGCTGACCTTTTTGGCAATAAGCATCAAACTCGTGGTCCATGAGGTGACGTCGCACTTCGGTCTCGTCCAACGCGGTAAAGGCAACGATCGCAATATGACTCGTTTTTGTATCTCGGCGAATCACCAAAGCCGCTTCGAAACCCGTGCATCCCGGCATCGAAATATCCATCACGATGAGATGCGGCGTCCATGTTATGGCTACATCAACCGCCTGCCGTCCTCCGTAGGCGGTCCGGATATCGAGGTCCTCCAGTTGCAAATACATCGCCAATGCATCCGCCGCGTTTTGGTTGTCGTCTACCACTAGCACGCGAAGGCGCGTGCCTGCAGCGCTTACTCGGCGCTCGGTCCATATGCGGTTCCGTGCGATGTCCCAGTTCATACAACCTCTCCAGCAGACGTTACGTTTCATTCGTAGTTTCAGCAATTTGGAGACCCAGGAACGCCCGTGAGGATATCCACTCGAGGCCGGCTGCGAATACGAAGACAAACGACGAGAACTTTGGCAGCTGCTTTTCAACAGTTACATCAAATTCCGGCCCGGTAAAAATCACTGGCCCGTTAATGTGAAACAATGGAACACAGCAGTTTCTTGAGGTCCAAACAGATGAATATCCAATTTCGCAACAACGTACACGTCAAGGGCGACGGACCTTCAACGATCGTTTTCGCGCATGGATTTGGCTGCGACCAAAATATGTGGCGCTTTTTCTCGCCGAGCTTCGCGGCCCGATATCAGGTCATTTTGTTCGACCTAGTGGGTGGCGGCGATTCCGACCTTATGGCCTACGACCGTGCCAAGTACGGGTCCCTTCACGGTTACGCGTCAGACGTGCTGGAGATCGTCGAGGAATTCGCAACTGGCCCAGTGATTTATGTTGGACACTCGGTCAGCGCAATGATTGGCATGCTCGCTGCGATCGAGATGCCGGGTCGGTTTGCAGCTAACGTCATGATCGGGCCTTCGCCTTCGTTTATTAATGACGGCGAGTACGTCGGCGGGTTCACACGAGGTGACATCGACGAATTGCTGCAAACACTGGAAAGCAACTATCTGGGTTGGTCGAGCACGATGGCACCGGCCATCATGGGGGCCTCGAACGGCCCAGAAATGGCCGCGGAACTGACCAACAGCTTTTGTCGTACAGACCCTGAGATCGCCAAGCATTTCGCGCGCGTGACGTTTCTCGCCGATCACCGTGCGGAGTTATCCAAAGTGACTACGCCAACGCTGATCGTCCAGTCGGACGACGATCTGCTGGCGCCTGTGGGCGTTGGGCAATATATGCACGAGCGGATCGTCGGCAGCAGCCTGAGCGTGGTTCAGAACGTCGGCCACTGCCCACATCTAAGTGCGCCGGGCCCAAGCAAAGATGCTACTGAAGCTTTTCTGGCAGGCCTCGGCTTGTGAACAGGCGGCTCCATGCAGACGCTTAATTCGTTCGAGCAAGCGTACGAACACGCACCCTGTGGTCTCGTTACGACCCGGATCGACGGCACCATTGTCCGTGTGAATGCGACGTTTTGCAGTTGGTGCGGATTTGCAGCGTCTGAGCTGGTAGGTCGGCGTCGTATCCAGGATTTACTGACCATCGGCGGTAGGGTCTTCCATCAAACGCATTGGGCGCCATTGCTATTGATGCAGCGTTCAGTGGCCGAAGTTAAGCTTGATATTCGCCACAGCGCCGGCCACAAGGTGCCCATGCTGATTAATGCTTTGCGCCGAGGCGACGGCGATGTGCAGTATGACGACTTCGCTTTTGTGATCGTTACCGATCGAGATAAATACGAGCAGGAACTATTATCCACGCGTTCGAGGGCGGAAGAGGCACTTGAGGCTAAAAAGCAGGCTGAAAAGGCGCTGCAATTGATCAATCGCCGCAAGGATGAATTTCTCGCGACGCTCGCCCACGAGTTACGCAATCCGTTGGCGCCGATCCAAGCAGTCGTAGAGCTGCTCCGGAATAAGGATTTAGTCGATCCTCAAGTGCTGTGGTCGCGTGGCGTGCTTGAACGACAAGTCGCTCAGATCGCACGACTCGTCGATGACCTGATGGAAGTGTCGAGGGTGGCTGAAGGCAAGCTCGAACTGCGGCGGCAGAGAATGGATCTGGGCGACGTTATACGGCAGTCGATCGAGGGCTCGCGCGTTCTCATCGATGCGTCGGCACATACCTTGAAGTTGACGCTGCCAGCCGACCCCATCATGCTTGACGCAGATCCTGTGCGGCTGATCCAGGTGTTTCAGAACCTGGTGAACAACGCAGCAAAGTACACCCCAACTGGTGGCGCTATCGAAGTAAGCGTCGCCCGAGACGGTGACATAGCGATAGTGACAGTACGCGATAACGGAATAGGCATGTCGCCTGAGCATCTGCCGACGATCTTCGGAATATTTGCACAACTGGAACCCGGGCTCTCGCGCTCTCAAGGTGGTTTGGGTATCGGATTGTCATTGGTCGAGTCCCTCATCCAGCGACATGGCGGTACGGTCACCGCTTCGAGCAAGGGAATTGGGCAAGGAAGTGAATTCGTCGTTCGCCTGCCGATATCGGGCTCTCGGCGTGATGCGTCGCATCCGGACGCAACTTCCGATCCCCCTCGCAGCAAAAACAGGCGGGTGCTGATCATTGATGATAGTGAGGATGCAGCGCAGAGTCTTGCGATGCTGCTCGATACCGACGGCCACGAAGTCCGAACAGCACACGATGGGGCGACCGGATTAAAGCTGCTGCTTGAGTCGCCCGCAGACGCCGTTCTGTTGGACATCGGCTTACCAGATCTCAACGGGTATGAACTGGCGGAGCAGATCCGCCAACGTCCCGAAGGGCGTGAGGTCCTGTTGATCGCGCTGACGGGCTGGGGCCAGCCGCAAGACAAGATCAACGCGGAAGCTGCGGGTTTTGATCTGCACCTTACGAAACCCGTCGATTATCCGAAGCTGTTGGCTATCCTCAATCGAACCTGAAAGCGTGGCTAACATCAAAGGGCTAGATCCGCGTCTAGCTGAGTGCCGCTGCTTAAGTGACCATCCGAAACGTCACCGTAGTGAGCTTCGGCTGCCCGTGTTTCTTGATCGACGAGCGCAAGTGTTCCGCAAGCGCGGCCGACCCGTGCTCGATGGCCACCTTCACCAGGCCATCGAGCATCGTGCAAAGGTGCCGGTCCATCGCTGAAGGGGTTGCCGCGAAACTGTCCTCGCCGCCGTCGTAATAGGTCCGCGTGATGATCGCAGGCGGCACACGCTGCACATATGCGCGCACCGCCGCGAGATCCTTCGCGGTGTAGCCGTAGGTGAGCGTGAGATTTTCAGCCAAGCTTGCCCCGCTTCGGGTTCGACTTCGACTTCGGTCCGCCTGGAGGTCGCGGTCGCGGATTTGCCTGATACACGTCTAGCGCATCTTTCGCGTCGGCCATCAGATCGTCGCTGAAGGCGAGCGTGATCTGGGTGAACGCGGCCCGCGTGGCGCCCAGCATTGTGGCCAGTTGCACATCGGACGCGGACTCGCCCCACAAGACACGCTGAACTAACGCCACACCACCATACCGCGCGACCAGGCGCAGCGCGTAGCCGAGCGACGCGTTGGTCAGAATCTCGTTGCCGTACGTATCGGCGAGCGCCGTGAGGATCGCCAGCTCGACCCGATCCGGCCGCCGTACGATGGGTTCAAGTCCTGCTCGGCGCTCCGCCTCGCTCATGACCTCCTCATCAGTAAGAGGGGCCGTAAGTCCGCGGGCGGAATCCAACGCCTGCAAGCCTGTCCCCTCCCCTGCCCGGTACGCGGAAATTGCAGCGTCTAGCTGCAGGACGATAAACGCGGTTGCCGGATCGAGGGGTGCGTCCTTATCTGGCGGGGCTGCGGGCGGCGGTTGGATCATGGA
>NZ_JAAVUV010000002.1 GCF_018449635.1 Caballeronia sp. dw_276
TTAAAAATTGATAATTTATCTTATGTAAAGTCATCTATTGATCACCCGATATACCCCTGGGCGTGCGCACATGCATCGTCACACTCGCGTTTTTAATAACGACCGTGGGATGCCGTTAACAACGTCATACGATTCCAGCAACCACGAATACAGAAGTCTCCGCCCCATGACCAGCCCAGACAATCCAGACAACACCCAAACCAACGAAGGTAACCTTCGGGCAGCCTTCCTGCCGCACGACGCCACCCCTGCCGCTCCCGCCCGCGTCTTCATCGATGACGACAGCGCCATCTACCGGACCCTGCTCGAATCCACCAAAGCGATCCCGTGGAAAATCGACTGGGCGACGATGGAATTCGCGTATATCGGTCCACAGATCGAAGCGCTGCTTGGCTGGCCGCCTTCGAGCTGGAAAAACGTCAACGACTGGGCCGAGCGCATGCATCCGGACGATCGCGCATCGGTCGTCGATTTTTGTGTCGCGCAGTCGAAGGCCGGCACCGATCACGAGGCCGATTACCGCGCGCTCACGCGCGATGGCGGTTATGTCTGGCTGCGCGATGTGGTGCACGTAGTGCGCAACGCGCACGGCGAAGTCGATTCACTGGTCGGTTTCATGTTCGATATCAGCGAACGCAAACGCAACGAAGAAAAGCTCGCGCAGCTTCAGAAGGAACTGGAACGACTGTCATTCCACGACAGCCTCACGAACGCAGGCAACCGCCGCATGTTCGACAGCGTCATGGAACGCGAATGGGCGGCATCGAAAGCTTCGGGAACGCCGCTTTCGCTGATCATGGTCGATATCGATTTCTTCAAGTCGTACAACGACTACTACGGCCATCTACAGGGCGACGAATGCCTCAAGCACATCGCCCGCGTGCTGGGCGAAGCAGCCGGCCCGGACGGTTTCCTCGCGCGTTTTGGCGGCGAGGAGTTCATTCTGGTTCTCGCCAATACGCCTGCTGAAAACGCCGTGAAGATTGCCGAACGTTGCCGCATGCTGATATCAGATGAAGGGATCGCGCACGTACGTTCACCGCATAACCAACGCGTGACGGCGAGTTTTGGTGTCGGAACGATCGTGCCGACCGGACGAATGGATGCAACGGCGTTCATCAATCTCGTCGATGCGCAGTTGTATCAAGCGAAGGACAATGGCCGTAACCGCATTGCCGCGGTAGATCATGCGGGAATGGGCGGCGAGGCGTTCAAGTCGCACTCGCGGTGAGAACACGCCCCTCCCTCACTCCGGCGTCGCGTTGCAAGTAACTGGCACCGCCGACACGTTTTCTTCGCGAGCGCCGATACTCAACAGTGCCACAAGCCCCAGCAGCGCGAGCGAACCGCCCAGCAAGAAGTCGGCGGGAATGCCCGCGCGATCGACGATCGTTCCGCCGACCAGCGACCCCGCCGCGATCGCGACCTGAATGATGCTGACAAAAAGCGCCGACCCGGCTTCCGGCTGATCAGGCGCCGCACGCTGGATCCAGACACTGAAGCACAGCGGCAACGCGCCGAACGCGATACCCCATGCGAGCACGATCGCGCTCACGCCCAGTTGCCAATGCTGCAAGGCAGGCATCAGCAACAAGGCGCATGTCAGGATGAAGATCATGGTTGCAGTCGACATCTTCAGATTCTTGACCACGGTCGCGGAGGCGGCGAAGTTCGACACGAAGCCGATCACGCCGAAGCCGAGCAGCAACCAGGTGATCGTCGAAATGTCGAGATGCACATCGCCGAGCAAAAACGGCGTGACGTATGTGTAGGACGCAAAGTGACCGCCGAAAACAAGGGCCACCATCAACAGGCTTTTTCTCGAATGGGACTGCTTCAGCAGCGACGTCAGGTCGGAAAAGCGCAATGCCGTAGACGATGGCAGCGACGGCACCATCACCAACTGAGCAATGAGCGCAACGGCGACAAGCCCACCGGTCGCCATGAACGAAACCCGCCACGAAGCCAGCCCCGCGATGAACGTCCCCAGCGGCACGCCGATCACGGTCGCGCAGGTCACGCCAGTCAATATCGTGGCCATTGCTTTCGCTGCATCCCGCGGTTGCACGAGCCGCCTCGCAGCGGAAGTCGCCAAGGTCCAGAAGCCGCCCAACGCGGCGCCGAGCAACGCACGCCCCAGAAGCATCACGGCGAAATTGGGAGCGAATGCGGACAACAAGTTCGATGCCAGCAACATTGCGGTCAGCAGCAGGAATACATGCCGGCGATCCATTCGCCCTGCTCCAAGCATCAAGCCCGGCGCGGATATCGCCGCAATGATCCCGGGCGTCGTCACCATCAGGCCCGCGGTTCCCGGCAAGACGTCGAGTTCGCGCGATACATAGGGTAAGAGTCCCACAGGCAGGAACTCGGTGGTGACGAAAGCGAATGCGCCGACTGCCACGGCCGCCACCGATAACCACTGGCGTAGCGAAGAAGCGGTGTCGTCGTTTTCCGGCAATGTTTCGCCGGCAGAGGGAGTGTTTTCCGTCAACATGGTTGGGCTTGGAAGTGCTTGCAGAAGAGAGGTTCGTCGAACGGCGTTCGCCTTGAGCAACGTGGCGCGAACGCGGCAAAACGAAGGGTTGCGGCAACATACCATCGCATTAAAGGTCTCGCAGAAACCATCCCCTGCTGATTGTGTGGATTAAGACCAGCATCACCACGCCAGCATGCCCATTCAACAAATGATGTTATTGCTCGATAAATCTGTTATTGGTCGGCTTTATTGCCGGATCGCCGGCGTGTTGCTTCGAGGATCTTCGGACAAGCACCATGCGAAACCAACTCAGCAGAGATTTCATTTTTTCGGGCATCGCGAAAGTCACGGTCGCGCTCTGCATGGCTGCATCGATCCCTGCATTCGCGCAGACGTGGAGCGCCGACGATCTGGCCCGCAGAACGGTCGAGCGGCGCGCCGTCGAAGCCGTCATCTGGGGCATGCCGGCGGTCAACTTCCAATTGATGCTGCAAGCGTTCCAGGCGGTTCAGGGAGCGCCCAACCAGGTCGCTTACTGGTCGCGCCCTCTTGACTGGAAGAACCAGACGCTGACGCCGAACCCGGACACGATCTACCTGATGCCGTTCTACGACACCCGAAATGGTCCGGTCGTGCTGGAAATACCGCCAGCGGGCGATGGCTCCATCACAGGAAGCATCGACGATGCATGGCAAAACGCGCTCGAAGACGTCGGCCCGGCGGGTCTGGACAAGGGCAAGGGAGGCAAGTACCTGATTTTGCCGCCCGGCTACAAGGACAAGATCCCTGCCGGCTACATGCCCGTGCGCTCGGATACGAACCAGGGCTATGCGATCCTGCGCTCGAACCTGAAGAGCGGCAGCGACGCGGACATCGGGCACGCGGTGGCGTATGGCAAGCGAATCAGGTTCTATCCGCTGAGCGAAGCCGGCCGCAAGGACGGCGCGCAAACCGTGTTCGTGGACGCCTTCGGCAAGATGTTCGACGCCAACATTCCCTACGATGCGCGGTTCTTCGATGCCCTCGATCGTTTCGTGCAGAGCGAGCCGTGGCTGACCCGCGACAAGGTCATGATCGACATGCTGAAGTCGCTCGGTATTCGCCAGGGCGCGCCATTCTCGCCCGATGCCGGAACGCGTGCCTTGTTCGACGCGGCCGCGCGGGAAGCGCATGCGTCCATCGACGTGCAATACGAAAAAGTATTCGTTCCACCCTTTAACGAAGGGAGCCACTGGGCGTTGCCGGCATCGAAAGACGTTGCCGAAGGCATGCCGAATTTCTTTGCAAATCCGCAGGCGTACCCAGTCGATGACCGCGCCATCACCTATTCAATGGCCTATTTCAGCGCGAAGACGATTGGCGTCGGCCAGTTTTATTTGATGACCATCAAGGATAAGGACGGCAACAGGCTCGACGGAAGCAAGCGCTACCGGCTCAACGTTCCGGCGAACGCCCCAGTGAGACTGTATTGGTCAGCAACCGTCTACGACGGCGCAACGCACGCGCTGATACGCGAGACACGCTGGTCCAGCCGTTCTTCCAATACACCGGGCCTGCAGAAGAACCCGGACGGTTCCGTCGATATCTACTTCGCCCCGGAAGCGCCTGCCGGCAAAGAGAGCAATTGGGTGCCGACTGATCCGAAGGGACGCTTCGAAGTGCTCTTCCGGCTTTATGGGCCGGAGAAACCGTTCTTCGACAAGACGTGGAAATTGCCGGACGTGGAAGCAGCGAACTAGAAGGTCGCTATCGCAGCATTTGTAGTGAACCCCTGCACGAACGCCTGACGCGGATCGCCGGCCGTCGTGGCGCCCGCCCTTGCAACCGGATTGTTACCGGCGCTCAGTGCCAGCCGCATTCCGAACCAGGCTAGTCCGAAAAAAAGTAGAGCTGCACTATATTGCGTACATGCCCGGTGTTCGAACCGGCAGGAGGCAGGCAATGGTGCGTCTCGTAATGATACTTCTCGGTGTCGACTATTTGCGGACTCGCTGGCGCGGGCTGTTGGCGGCAGGGTTTTTTAGTATCGCGCTCGGCACGGTGATTTTCATCGACGCGCTCGACGGTTCTCTCTACTTCCCGATCACGCCATTCGCCCTCTTGCTGTTGATCGAAGGACTTGCCACGCTCGCGGTGGCGTGGACCGGCATGGGCGGCCAACGTTCGTTGCGGTACGTCAAAGGCACGACGTTCTGCCTCTCGGCTGCCCTCGTGCTGATCGGCGGCGAACACGGTAACTTCGCGCTTGCGCTCATCTTCGGAACGCTCTTTTTCATCGATGGCGCCCTGCAAGTCATCTCGGCTCGACTGGTGCGCTACAGGACGTGGCGGCTCGCGATTGCTGGCGGCGTGCTCGAAATTGGCATTGCGATCTTCTTCTATCAGCCCTATCCGGATTTCTACACAGGAACCGTCGCCTACTGTGTGGCCTTTGGTCTGTTTTTCAGCGGCTGGAACATGATCTTGCTCGCCGTGCGCGTCCGGCGCATGGCGACCAATCCGGCTGTGGTTGCCGAACGAACCGGCGCAGCAGCAGGCGCGCCCATCGCTGCCGCCGAACGATGGGACGGGCCACCCGCGCCCCACGAAGCCGCGCTCACCGTGCACGTCTGGACGCCGGTGGGGTCATCGAAGACGCAGGCCCGGCGGCAAATCATTGTCGACAGATACATTGCAGCCATCGACAAGAACGGTGCGATTTCGACGGGCCACGCCGCGCTGGAGTCGGCCGAAGGTGTGTACATCAGCTTGTACCCTGCGGCCGAGATCGAGCGCTCGCCGGAGGAGTTTGCGCGCATCGTCCGGGCGACGCGCGACAACGATGTCCCAGGCATCTTCCAGCCCGACTACGCGACCGAATCCGCCGCGTGGTGTCCGTCGACCCGGCAAGTGCGTATCCGCAACTACGATCCCGTGCGCCTCGAGCGCTTTTGGCGGGAATACCGGCGCGATACAACCTACAACCTCACCTACCGGAATTGTTCGAGTACGGTCGCGAGAGCGCTGGAAGCAGCTATTGAAGGCGCGTCCGTACGTGCCTGGGGCAAGGGCGGCGGCTGGAAACCGTTTTTGCGCATCCTGACAACGCCTGAATTGTGGGTCGCGGCGCAAGTGAGAAAGCGCGCGGCGACCATGGCATGGACGCCGGGACTGACGCTGGATTACGCCCGCGCGCTCAGTATGCTTGCGGACCCGCGGCCTTCCGGATGGCCGAAGATGGCGCGGCTGGCGCTGCGCACCATGTACCGCTCGAAACAACGCTGGCGCGCTGAAAAACAGGCTGCGCCCAATGTCCATGATGTTGCGCCCGATCCAGCGCTGGCAAGCACGGGCTCGCCCGATATCGAATCAAGGCCGACGCAGTAAATTTGTCAGTCGCGCCTGCCTGTCCTGATCGTCCGATGCAGGCCTGGACGCCAGCCGAAGCGGAACAACGCCTCCGCCAGAACAAATAGCGGGCCGATCACGAGTCCGATGACATCATCGACGAAAGCAGGCTTGCGATGCTCATAGGCTATATGCCCCACGAACTGCAGCGTCCATCCGATCAGGAACAGCCCTGCTCCCGTGACCAGCCAGATGAAAGTGGATTGCGCCGCAAGCCACTGTCCCACGCCCAGACACAACACTGAAACGACCCCCATCATCAGGCCGAGCGGCACGTCGAGGACAAGATAATAGATTGTCGCCGCGACGAACAAAACGCATCCCGGCGAAAGCGCAAACGGCCACGTCCCGGCGAACCATGCGGGGCGGCTCAATAGCACGGCAAGTGCGAGGACGATCATCGGAATGCCCGCCAGGTGGGTGGCGACGTTTCGGCGGTCGCGATGATAATCCGCGTATTGAGCAAGCTGCTCGGTCAGCGTTTTCATACCTTTCTCCTAATTTGAAACAGCAATGCGCTACGGCACGTGTTGAATTATCCGCTGCCTGTTTATTTTATAGACGAGCCCAAAAAACACGCTGAATAACCAAGGGTTTACCCCTATAAATCCACTTTGAATTGGTCTCGATGTCACGTTGCTGTTGCGCATTGTGCGCAAACTGAGCTAGAACCAGATAATACGTTTCGTAGTCCGCTATTCATCTTCATTTCACCTGGTTTTCATCACTTCCCATCGTGCGGGCACGACTCCGGAGTTCTAATTTGAATCCTTATCTTTTCCATTTCTCGACCGACGCCTATTCTGAGGACCAGCGATTCGACGTATGGCGAGATGAAGTCAACGCGATATTCGACGTAGGCATCGAAAAACCCGCTTCTCAGCGGTTTAACTACAAATTGTCGACTGGATACATCGGATCTCTGTTAATGGGATGCGGCACGTGGGCTGGCGAAGATGATCCTGTTGCATATAGCGTCAAACGCCCGTCCCAAATGATACGCCGGGACGGACTCGATCATTTTTATCTCTGCCTCGGCATTACACATTCGATATCCGGGTATGCCGCCCGGGCGACGATCAATACAGAGCCGTCGAAGATTTATATCCTCGATCTCGCGCGCGAGCTGGATTCGGAAATCATTGCCGGCGATACGATCATATTAACCATCGCGCGTGATCTTCTCGATCCGCGCATCAAGTCAGCAAATCTGCACGGAACCGTGCTGGAAGGCCCGCTCAGCGCGCTGCTGGGCGATCACATGCATGCGCTGCGCCGGCAGTTGCCAAACTTGTCACCGGCGGAAATGCCGTATGTCGAGCAGGCGACACTCGCGATGGTTTCAGCTGCCCTCGCCCCGTGTATTGCTACGCTGGCGGACGCCGAAAATGAAATCAATCAAACGGTCTTTACCCGGGTGCGGCGGTTTATTGATGCAAACCTGCAATCCGCCGATCTGACACCGTCGCTTATTTGCCGTGATGTCGGTATATCCCGTGCGCAGCTTTACAGATTGTTTAGTCGCGAATCGGGCGTTGTTTCGTACATTCAACAACGCCGCCTCGACAAAATACGCCAGATACTCGAAAGCCCTGCGGGCGCGAGTTACCGCATATCCACGCTTGCCTTCGAATACGGCTTTAAAAGCGAATCACACTTTAGCCGAACCTTTCGCAATGCTTTCGGTTATTCGCCACGCGAAGCACGCGATCGCGGGTCGTCATTGGAAAAACCCGGTTCAACTGCCGCCAGTAACGCTCAATATGCCGGCTCATTAAAAGAGGTACTTGGAAAGCTTGATTGATTCGTTGCATTTGAGACGCTCAGGCAGGTTTTGGAGACAGTGAGGCAAATTGGATTGACGCGTCACTGTTACCATTTTCTCGCCTTATTCATCAGGCGTTAGACGCAACGAACAGCAATCGATAATCAAAGCGCATCGGGGATCAAGATGAAGTCTCGCTGGCTGGCGCTGTGCGCCGCCCTGGCGCTGGCAGCGTGCGCCCAAAACCCGTCGCACAGCGATCAAGTCCGGATCTGCGACGACCAGGGATGCAGCAACCGCCCCAAAAGTCAGGTGTCGTTCGAAGCATCGGGAAATGGCGATACCGCCGATAACGATGGCCGTATCACAGCATTGAAATCGGCGGCGCAAAAAGAACCGCGCGCGGCCTATGACCTCGGCCTCAGATATTTCCGCGGCGATGGCGTACGGCAGGATAGCTATCAGGCACTCGTGTGGATGAGAAAAGCCGCCGAAGGCGGCGATCTCGAAGCGCAAAAAGCGCTGGGAAATTTCTATTTGTTCGGCCTCGAAGAGATGGGATCCGATCCCCGCGAGGCCGAGAAATGGCTGCTGGTTGCATCGGGGCGAGGCGACGCCGAGTCGCGCAAACTTCTTGAGCAAGCACGGGCTGCGAAGAAGTCAGAGGAGACCTACTACAAATGGCAAACCGAATGGCGAGCGGTCTATTACGGCTACTGGTCGTCTGGCTATCCGTACTACGGTCATTGGCAGCAACGTAGCTGGTACGGATATTAAGCCCCCCTTTTAAACGACGTGCGCCGGCTTCGTGCGAGGCCGGCGGGTCGCGTGCCAATCACTCACAACGCAACTAATAACATGACTCTCAGTTCACAATTTCCCGGCGTGAAGAAAGTGCTTGCGGTCCTCCTGACTGCATCGCTGAGCGCGTGCGGCGGCATGGTATCCACGGGCGGACAAAGCGCGGGCGTCTCGGGCGCAGCGGGCGGCGCGACGAGCGCCGGCGCCGATGAAACCCTCGAACGCTGCACCGCGCCGCTCGGCACGATTGCAGTCGACGACGGCCGCAATGCGGACTGGTTCGGCGCATTCGGCAGTGCGACGCAGGTGACATCGATCGATCCGTTGCTGCGGCTCGCGGTCCAGCAATCGAACTGCTTTGTGATTACGTCGATCGGCAATCAGAAATCCGATGCACGCCTCTCGCGCATCACGTCCTTGCAGCGCAACTCCGGGGAATACAGGGCGGGTTCGAAACAGCAGAAAGGACAGCGCGTCGCCGCCGATTACTACATGGAACCGCAGATCGTCATCAACGACTCGGCCATTGGCGGCGTCACCGGCGTACTCGGCGGGCTCGTGGGAAATGCCGCAATCGCGAAACTTGCCGGCGGCATGCAGAGCCGCGCATCGGTCGTGACCCTCACGCTTTTCGATGTGCGCTCGGCAGTCCAGATTTCAGCGGCCGAGGGTAACGCCACGGCGACCAACTACGGCGCGGCTTTGTCGGGCCTCGGCGGCGGCGCTGGCGGCGGTCTGGGCGGCTTCTCGAAGACGCCGGAAGGCAAGGCCACGGTGGCGGCCTTTATAGATGCGTACAACAAGATGGTCGTCGCGCTGCGCAGCTACAAGGCGCAGGACGTTCAAGGCGGCCTTGGCCGAGGCGGTCAACTGAAGGTCAATTGAAGATCAACTGAATTGCCGGAGACTGCCGTGCCGGCATGCCTGAGAGGAGCGTTGCGATGAAAAGCCGTGTCAAACGGTTGTTGAAGTTCGCGAGCGTCATTGTGTTGCCTGCAATGGCGCTCGCAACCTCCCTTCCCGCCCGCGCGCTCACGGCGGCGGACCAGAAGGAAGTTCAAAACTTCACGCTCACCGACGACTTCCTCAAGCGCTTCGAAGCCGCGGCCGCCGAAGGTGGCGCGCGGCCCGAAGAAAATGACCCGAAGAAGGCGGCGGCGATGTTGTCATCGATCGACGCAATGAGCGCGTCGATCGCGAAGACGCCTGCGAGCAAGGCCGCGCTCGACCGGCACGGCTTGACTCCACGTCAGGCCGCCGTCGGTGCAATCGTTCTGATGCGCGTGCAGATGACGGACCAGATGCTCGCCGATCCCAAGCAGGCCAAGTACGTCGATAAAGCGAAGATTCCCAGCGCCGCAAACATGGCGTTTTATCGTGCGCACAAGGCCGAAATCGAAAAGGCATTCCAGCGCGACAACAACGACTGATCGTTTCAACCGAGGCCGCGCGTCAGGGCGCAGCCTGATTTGAAGCACGCATGGCCCTCAGGCCATTTCCTCCAACAGCACGTGTTTCAGAATGGCTTCCATGAGGCCGGGGAACCGGCTTTCCAGTTCATCGAGTCGCAACGTGTTCTGATGAACCGTGCCGGCCACGCGCGTCTGCACGAGCCCCGCATCCCGCAAGATCCGGAAGTGATGCGACATGCTCGACTTTGGCCTGCCGCCGTCGAGTTCGCCACACGTGGCCTCCGTCACCCGCGCCAGATGCCGCACGATGTCCAGGCGCACCGGGTCGCTCAAGGCGTTGAAGATCCGCTCGAGGGCGAAATCCTTTGGATCGGGATGGTTATAGTTGCGCATAAAGCAAATGGTAAAGGATTCTGCGATACTCCGGTTATTCGATTTTTATCGAACTATCGAAACAGCGCGTTTTTTGGAGCCTCGCAGATGCCGACATTGTTTGAACCCTTCAAGTTGAAAGACGTTTCCCTTCGCAACCGCATCGCCATTCCGCCAATGTGCCAGTACATGGCCGACGACGGGCTGATCAATGATTGGCATCGGGTGCATCTGGCGGCGCTTGCGCGTGGCGGCGCGGGACTCGTGATCGTGGAAGCAACGGCCGTGTCGCCGGAAGGCCGCATCACGCCGGGCTGCACCGGACTTTGGAACGACGAACAGGCGCAGGCTTTTGTTCCGGTTGTTGCATCGATCAAGGCGGCTGGCGCAGTTCCCGGAATCCAGATCGGTCACGCGGGCCGCAAGGCGAGCGCCAACCGGCCGTGGGAAGGCGACGACCATATTGCCGAAAGCGATCCGCGTGGCTGGGCGACCATCGCACCATCGGCCATTGCGTTCGGCGGCGGCCTGCCCAAGGTGCCGAAAGCCATGACGCTCGACGATATCGCGCGCGTGCGCCAGGACTTCGTGGCCGCTGCAAAGCGCGCTCGCGACGCAGGCTTCGAATGGCTGGAACTGCACTTCGCGCACGGCTATCTTGGCCAAAGCTTTTTCTCGACGCACTCGAACCAGCGCGATGACGCTTACGGCGGCAGCCTCGAAAACCGCAGCCGCTTTCTGCTGGAAACGCTCGCCGCGGTGCGCGAAGTATGGCCCGAGCATCTGCCGCTGACGGCGCGCTTCGGCGTGATTGAATACGATGGACGCGACGAACAAACACTCGCGGAATCCATCGAGCTGGCCCGCAATTTCAAGCGTGGCGGTCTGGACTTGTTGAGCGTCAGCGTGGGGTTTTCCACGCCGACCGCGAACATTCCGTGGGCGCCGGCGTTCCTTGCGCCGATCGCCGAGCGCGTACGCCGTGAAGCGCAGCTTCCGGTTGCGTCGGCGTGGGGAATCGACACCCCCGAACTCGCCGACGGCACCGTTCGCGACAACCAGCTCGACCTCGTGATGGTAGGCCGCGCGCATCTGGCGAATCCGCACTGGCCGTACTATGCGGCGAAGAAGCTGGGTATCGACCGTCCGGCCTGGACGCTGCCCGCACCGTATGCACATTGGCTCGAGCGTTACGCGGTCAGCTAACCAGCTTCATGCGTGATCACGGCTGGCGCATCCGGCTGTCGTGATCACGCGAACCGGTGATCCTCCAGCGCGTGGCGGCATACCTGCAGCATCCGCTGAACCACGGTACTCGCCGGATTCAGTTTCATTTCGCCAGTGAAAAGGCCTTGGACATCGGCACGTTTCAAAGCAATGCCAACGCCAATCAAGTCGCGCTGTGCAATTTTCAACGCCAGTTGCCCGAGACGAACACGGTCGAGCCAAGGCATATGCAGGCGGTTGCCCGAAAGCCATGAACGGCAGGCGATCACTACGTGATCGACACGCCAGTCGCTCGTGAGCGCGTACGTCGCCGCAGCCGTGGCGACGACAAAACACAGTAATTCAGCGTGCGCCTCGGGAAGGAGGCTCATATCACCTGTTTCCATACTTGGCACTTTTTACAATGAACGCCTGACGGCGGAAGAACTCATCCAATATCCTGCCACGACAAATGATCGGGCGCGGCGGTTTATCGGCTACGGTGAGTTTTGGAATTTGGGGCCCGGTCACACGCGTGGACGACATCGCAAGAGCTTACCCATATGGGGGCAAAATTGCTGGAACAACAGGCGGTCCTGCTATTTTGTCAGGAAGCGATCGCGCTCAGATAAGGCGGCAGTTCCGGTTGCTCAAGGCGGCTTACCAGATCGAAGCGCAGCATCCAGCGTGTATCGGCCTCGTCGAGGTGCTTCTGCAATTCCTTTGCCGCATGCGTCGGCTTGCCGGCGAGGAGTGCATCGATTACGCGCAGGTGCTCTGCAAAGGCGTTATCGATCAATTCGCCAGGAATGCGCAGATACGGGTCGGCAAGATAACGCGTCGGCACAAACAGCACGTGCGTGCGCGCAAGCGCCTGAACGATTTCGCGATTCGGACAATGCGAAAGCAAATCGATATGCAGATCCGTTTCCGCCGTATCCATATCCGAACCGCCGCGCGCAATTTCCGCCGCCAGGCGCTCGCGCATGATTTCCAGCTTTTCCCGGCCGACGAACGGCGCCGCGTGCATCAGCGCGGTGGGTTCGAGGAGCCTGCGCATTTCAAACAAGTGGCCGATGCGCTCCGCCGTGACGCGCTCTGCAACCCAGTGCCCGATGCGATCCTTCGATAATGCGCCCACGCTGTGCATGCGCGCCATGACATCGCGCGCGACGGTACGGCTGACGTTGAAATGTTGCGCAAGGCGCTCTTCCGTAATACGCACCGAACCGAATAACACGCGCGTGCACAGCTCGCGCTCGACAGCCGCGTACATGCGTTCCCATTGCGGCGTGCTCGTCAATTCAAGTTTATCGAGCGTGGCGGAGCGGCCATCGGGACAACCCTCCGATCCGCCCGCGACGAGATACCCCCGCCCTTCACTCTCTATCACGAGTTTGTCGGCGCAAAGCGCGGCCAGCGCGGAGCGCGCGGGAGACCGGCTGATACTGAAGGACTTTGCGACTTGCGCTTCGAGCAACTTTTCGCCTGGCAGGATGCGCCCGGATTCGATCATCTCTCTCAACAGAAGATAGACGCGCCGGTGAATCGAAGCGCTGGCTTCGGCGGACGGCTCAGCCTCTGGTGTGACGATTAATGAGCTCATGTTGGGTCGTGACGCGCGGTTCCGGAAGATCGATCAAGCGTTACTCTAGCGCATCGGCGCCCGGCGCATCGCGCATCGGCTGGAGCAGCGCGGGACGTGTTGTTACCGGGCGCGGAAGCCGCCAATCTCACGGTTGAGAAATTCAGCGGATCGCGAGTCGGCGTCGGTGGCCGCGAGGTGACCGCTCGTCGATGGCAGACGCAGGAACGCGCAATCTGGAATCAGGCGCGCCGCAAATTCAGCTGCTTCGACCGGGTTATACAGATCCAGTTCGGGTGCGCCGATCAAGGTTCGCGCTCGGATCGATCGAAGCGCGCGTTCTGTATCGTTGTCGAAGCTCGCGGTCGCGCCGACATCGTGCGCGTCGTACGCCCACGACTGATAGATCCAGTCCAGCGGATCGCTTTGCTGCGCGCCCCACCAGGCTGCACGTTGCGCGATCCAGCCGGAAACGGCCGTGGCGTCGGACACGTCCCGGGCAAATCGCTCAGGCGTGCGCATGGCGAAAACATGCATGATCGCGGTCCACGCCTCCATGCTGCCCGACTCGAGGCACAGGCGTGCGGCGTGGTTCATCGCGGCGGCCCATGGCGCGGTCTTCGCCATCGGCGTCAGCGCCACGATGCTGCGCATGAACTGCGGATAAGAAACACCCCACTGCAGCGCCTGCATGCCGCCCATCGATGCGCCGACCACGCATTCAAGGCCGCATACGCCAAGCTGATCGAGCAACGCCATCTGGCTGCGGACCATATCGCGAATGGTGAAGCGCGGGAACCGCCGGCCGGGTTGTTTCGCCGAGTTTGATGGAGAGCTCGACAAACCATTGCCAATTGCATCGATGACAATGATCGTAACCCGCGCGGGATCGAATGCAAGCTCGCGGCCAATCAGAAAATCAAGCCGATGATGCGTACTGCCGATCGCGCACAGACCAAGCACGACGGGTCGCGTCGGATCGGCGAGATCGCCGTGCACCACGTACGAGAGCTTCAACGCTTCAATACACTCGCCCGACTCCAGCCGGAAGTTGCCCAGCGCGCATTCGTGATGTGCGGATTCGATCCATCCGGGTTGCATCGGCGGATGAGACATGATCAGAACTCGATGACGGAACGAATGTCGATACCGCGCGCGAGCCGGTCCAGTCCCGTGTTGATATCAGCGAGCTTGATGCGGTCCGTGATGTATTCGTCGAGAAGCAAAGTCCCCTTGAAATAGGCATCGACCAGCATCGGAAAATCGCGTTCGGGCACCGCGCCGCCGTAACTTGCTCGCACGATACGCTTTTCGCCCATCAGCGATCCCCACCGCAATGCGAGGTTCTCCTGCGCCGGCAATTTGCCGAGCCAGACCACATTGCCGCCCACGCGCACGAGCTCGAGACTCGCCTGGAACGCCGCGGGATTTCCGGCAGCTTCAAATACATAATCAGCGCCTCGACCCGATGTCAGTTCCGCGAGCGCGCTGTTTAGATGTTCATCGGCAAGCAAGGTATGCGTTGCGCCGAATGTGGTTGCCAATTGCAACTTCTTCGGATCGCTATCCACCGCAATGATGCGCTCAGCGCCCGCAAGCCGCGCGCCCTGTATGGCCGATAACCCCACCGACCCGCAGCCGATCACGCAGACTGAACTCCCGGCTTCGACCTTCGCTACGTTGAGCACGGCGCCCACGCCCGTCATCACGCCACATCCAATCAAGCATGCGCGATCGAACGGCATCTCTTTCGAGATCGGCACCGCGCAGTCCGCCGTCACCACGCACAGTTCCGCAAAACTCCCCGAATACATCAGCTGATGCACGGGTTGGTCGCCGAGAAAGAGGCGCGGCCGGCCATCGAAATGCCATGCCGTTTGCGAACGGTCACGATATTGCTGGCATAGAATGGATTGTTGCCTCATGCAAAAGAAGCAGCCGTTGCAATGCGGATTCCACGATGTAATCACGTGGTCGCCAACCGCAACATGCGTCACGGCCTTTCCGACCCACTGCACGACGCCCGCCGCTTCGTGGCCGGGCACGAACGGCGCCGGCACGCCCAGATCGCCGCGCACCGCTTCAAGGTCCGTGTGGCAAAGGCTCGTTGCACGGACGTTGACCACGACATCGTTGTCGGCAAGCGCGCCGAGCGTCAGGCGTTCAACGCTCAAAGGCTGGCGCGTTTCAGTCAATACCGCTGCAGCAAAGTTCATAGGCTCGAAGGTTCAGCGGCGCTGCGCCGCGCCCTTATAAAGGATCTGCTGGTTTCGCTCGCCGATCTGCTGATGCAGCGCGACGAACTCCGGTTCGAGATCAACCGTCGGCCGCGGTTCGTGCTCGAAGGTATTGAAGGTGTCGACACCGCGCACGAGCGTCGCGCTGTCATCGCCTTCGAGCTGGCGGACGTAGGTCGGAATGTAGCGAATCGCGTAACCGATGCGGCGTTTGTCCGACGCGTTCGGCGGCGAGCCATGCACGATGCGCACGTGATGCAGCGACATCTCGCCAGGCTCAAGCTCGATCGATACCGCTTGCGACTGATCCACGTCCACCGCGACCTCTTGCCCGCGCGTGAGCAGGTTGTGTTCGGAGAACGTATCGCGGTGAGGAATCTGGTCCAGCAGATGCGTCTTGGGAATGACCTGCATCGCGCCATTCGATTTATTGCTCTCCGACAACGCCACCCACGCCGTCACCACGTCGGGCTGCGACAGCCCCCAATAGGTCGAGTCCTGATGCCATGAAACGAAGGCGGGATCGCGCGCGTCCTTGATGAAAAAACTGCTCGCCCAGCACAACAGGTTTTCACCGTAAAGATCATCGATGGCATCGACGATCTCTCGCCTTCTCACCAATTCGTTCAGCCACGCAAACAGCAAATGGCTCTTCACGTTCAGCGCTTTCTTGCGCAGCTTGTCGTTGCCATGCTCGAAATCTTCCAGACGTTCGCGCAGTTCCAGCGCCTGAGCCACGGGCATGACGCGAATCGGCGCAACGTAGCCAAACTCCTTGAAGTGCCGGACCTGCTCCGCGGTAAGTGTTTTCAACATGTATCGTCTCCGGTTAAAGCTTGTGTGCTCACGCCGCCTGAACGGCTGCAAGGTGTTCCGTGTGAGGTTCGGCGGCAATCGCCGGCGCGCGCAAATGGCCGCCCGATGTCAGCGCGCGGCAGTCGACCCCGCGCACATCTGTAATGCCGCACAGCGCCATGGTCAGGTCCAATTCGCTGCGAATGATTTCGAGGCAACGCGTCACGCCTGCCTCTCCACCCGCGCCGAGTCCGTATAAAAAAGCGCGGCCTATATACACCGCGCTCGCACCGCACGCGAGCGCCTTCAGCACGTCCTGACCGGAACGAATGCCGCCATCCATATGCACTTCCATCTCGCCACGAACGGCATCGGCAATATGAGGCAACGCGCAAATAGTCGATAACGCGCCGTCAAGCTGACGCCCTCCATGATTCGATACAACCAGCGCATCGGCGCCGCATCGGGCGGCCATCAACGCATCTTCCGGATCGAGAATGCCCTTCACGATCAGCTTGCCCTTCCACAGTCGACGCACCCATTCCACATCCTTCCATGTGAGGGTGGCATCGAACTGATCCGTGGCCCAGTCAGCCATGGAAGCAATGCCGGTCACGCCGGGCGCATGCCCGACGATATTGCCGAATGTTCGCCGCGTCGTACCCAGCATGCCGGCGCACCAGCGCGGGCGGCTCATCATGTTCACGAGATTGCGCGGCGTCAGTTTCGGCGGCGCCGACAAGCCGTTCTTGCGGTCCTTGTGACGTTGTCCCTGAATCTGCAAATCAAGGGTCAACACGAGCGCGGAACATCCCGCCTCTTCCGCACGCTTGATCAGGCTCGCGATAAACCCGCGGTCCCGCATCATGTAGAGCTGGAACCAGAACGGCCGCGTGGTCGCGCCGGCAACGTCTTCGATCGAGCAAATGCTCATGGTCGACAAGGTGAACGGCACACCAAATCGCTCCGCCGCGCGCGCCGCGAGAATCTCGCCGTCGGCGTGCTGCATGCCGGTGAGTCCCGTCGGCGCGAGCGCCACGGGCATGGTGACGGGTATTCCCGCCATGGTCGTGGCGAGGTTGCGGACGCTGAAATCCACTGCCACGCGCTGGCGGAAATGCAGCTTGGCGAAGTCGTCCGAGTTCGCACGATATGTGGATTCGGTCCACGAACCGGCATCGACATATTCGTAGAACATCTTCGGCACACGCCTTCTCGCCTCGATCCGCAGTTCTTCGACAGTCGCGAAGTAGGTCATCTTGAGTGTCCGTGAAAGTGGCAGTTTGCTTCAGCTTCGGGCCGGTTCGGCTTCAAAGGACAATTGCTCCTTGGGCGAGCGCACGAAAATCGCAACGGATATGGCTCCGAGCGCCGCAATCAAACCTGTCAAAAGGAACGCGCTCTTGAAGTTGCCCGACCATTGCACCAAAAACCCTGTTGCGGCCGGCGCCACGATGCCCGCCAGATTCGCGATCAGATGCACGAACCCGCTCACTGCGCCGACGCGATTTTTCTCGACGGTATCGAGGATGATCGCGAAGTACGTGTTGAACGATGCATACATGAAGAAGACTGCGACAGCCATCAACGTGACGGCGAACGTCAGGTCGGTCACGGCGCCCGTCGCGGCGATGCACACCGCGCCCGCAGCGAGGCTCGTGATCAGCACCAGCTTGCGCGCGAATATCGCCCGGCCCGTCTTGCGGTAAATCCAGTCGCACACGAAGCCGCCCGCCACCAGGCCCGTCGTTCCGACCAGCCACGGGATCACGCTCACCACCGACATCTTCTGGATGCTGAGGTGATGGGCCATCGTCAGGTAACTGGGGAACCACGAGAGGAAGAAGTACAGAATGTATGCGTAGCCGAAGAACGCAAACGCTGTCGCGAGGATGCCGGGACGCAATATATAGGTAAGCAGCGGGCCCGTTTCTCCGGCCGGCGCGTGCTGAATTTCGGCTCGTTCCTGACGCGCGTCAAGACCGGATTCGGGTGCGACATCGGGCTTGTCTTTCGCCCATAACATCCATGCAATGACCCACAGTACGCCAACCGACGCGATCACCACAAACGACGTCCGCCATCCGGCGCTCACTGCAATAAGCCCGACGATCGGCCCGGCAAGCGCGGCGCCGAACGACTGCCCTGAATTGGCCACGCCGATTGCCGTCGCCTGATCCTTGCGGGCAAACCAGTTCGATACAAGCTTGTTGATGTTCGCGCAGTACGGCCCCTCTCCCATGCCGAAGATCACACGCACGACCAGAAGGCTCGCAATGCTGAAGACGCCCGCCGTGAGGCCGCAGAAGAGCGACCAGACCAGCATCGAGACGCTCAGCACCGCTTTCGGGCCAAAGCGGTCAGACGCGTAACCGCCCACAAAGCAGAACAGCGCATAGCCGACAAAAAAACTGCTGAACACAATCCCGAGTTGCGCGGGATCGAGATGCAGATCTTTGGAGATCAACGGCGCAGTGATCGATAAAGCCGCCCGGTCGAGGTAGCTGATCATCCCGCCCACGAATAACAAAGTGATGAGTACCCAACGAGGCCGCTGCTGCGTCATGAACGTCTCCAGAATGATGGCGTCCGCTCTTTTGCCGGCTTGCCACGTGGGATCGGATGAGTTGAACATTTTGATCAAAAACGTCCTATGCATCCAAAGTACATTCACTCTAGTAACCGGCCCGTCCGATGTCAACGAAATCTTGAAGCGGGTTTACCCGCTTCCCAGACCTCGCGATATCAGCGCGTCGATAAACACGCGAACCCTCGGCGGCATCATCCGAGCGCCGGGTGTTATGACGTTCACCGGCAGCGGCGCAGGCCGGCATTCGGGCAATAGTTCGACCAGCGTCCCGTTCCTGAGATGACGCTCGGCCATGTGCTCGGGCACTTGTGCAATTCCCGCGCCGTCAAGCACCGCTTCGACCATGGCATCACCATGACTTAGAGCGAACCGCGAACGTGGGCGCAACTGGATAGCCCGACCGTCAACCACGAACTCAAGCGGGCGCTCGCGACCATTGGTAGGCATCCTGAACAATATGACCGGTCGCTGTTCAACCTCGGCAACAGATTTCGGTGTGCCGTTCGCGCTCAGATATCCCGGACTTGCGCACAGCACCAGATGCTGTTGGTCGATGCGGCGCGCGACCAGACCCGAGTCGTCCAGCGCGCCGATCCGCACCACGGCATCCAGCCCTTCGGTGACCAGATTCACACGCTCGTCGGTCAGTCGAATATCGACGTTAAGTTGCGGATACGCGCTGAGCAAGCGGTTGATCACGGGCACGATCTTGCGGGTTCCATAACCAATCGGCGCGCCGACTCGCAATGTTCCTGAGGGTGCTTCGGGTAATCGCGCAGCTGATAACTCCAGCGAATCGATCTCTTCCAGCACGCGAGCGCAACGTGCGAACAGCGCATCGCCCTCCGCCGTCAACCGTACCGCGCGGGTCGTCCTGTGAAACAGGCGCACGCCAAGCTCGCTCTCCAGGCGCGCGACGCTTTTAGCCACAGACGACGGCGCAAGACCCAGTTCGCGCGCCGCCGCGGCGAAGCTGCTGTTTCGTGCGACCGCCGCGAAGCTCATGAATTGTCTGAGGTTTTTCATCGATCATTCACGCTAAGTTGCCGTGAATGTTACGGCAGGCGGGACTATATTTCTTGAACGGTGTGAGGCCTATAGTGAGCAGCCAAACCCGACTACATCGAGAGGAACGCCATGTTCGTGTTGAACACCCAAGCACCCGAATACAACTTCGCAGGCACGCGCATCCGCCTGCTGATTTCCGGAAAGGACACCGCAGGCGTTTTCTGCATGATGGAGATCTTCGGCCCTCCGCATCGGGCTACGCCGCTGCATGTTCACGATCGCGAGGAAGAGACCATCACTGTGCTGGAAGGTGTTGTGGATATCACCATCGACGGAGAACAGGTCAGCGTGCGTGCCGGCGAGACCGCGCTCCTGCCGCGAAACGTGCCGCATCGGCTGGCGAATAATACGGATCAGCCATCGCGATACATGCTCGTCTGCACGCCCGCCGGCTTCGATGATTTTGTCGATACCTGCGCGCATGCAGAGACCGGTCCGGTCACGCCCACGGCGCCGGGCCCTGAAGACATCAGGCGGATGATCGATGCCGCGCCTCGCTTCGGCATTACATTGCTGCCAGGCTGACCGGCCCTTCCCAGTCATCAATCCGTGCAATCCCCACGCGGTGTTACCGCCAGCCTTCAAATGGCCGACGGGCCGCGTGCTGGCCTGGCGTTTTTCGCTCAGCGGTCCTTGTGGAGCTACTTTTTCGATAACCGCTCGCGCGCGAGCCGCGCTGCAGCCAGATCCCACGCGGCGCATCCGACGGTCTTGAACACCACCGGCCGATCTGCCGACGCGCTCCACGACCCGGCTATGACATCAGCCAGCGCACCGACCTTCATCCAGTCGATCCCCGCCTGAATCAGATCGCCCGCTTCGTGTTTCGCGCCCGCGGGATCGTCCACCACCACATCGCTTCCATGCACGATGGACGCCGCGATTTCCGCGCCATCCGGCGTGAATGCGCCGACACCCACAACCAGCCGCGTCGCACGCGCCGCGTCGTGATAGACCGGCGTCCTGCTTGTGGTGAGCGTGACGACCACGTCAATATCATCTGGCACGACGTCCTTGTCGAGTGCGACGATCCCCTGGCGTGTTGAAGCAAACCGCTGCGCCGATTGCAACGACGAACCCTTGACGTAAAGCACGGCGTCCGGAAAAAGCGCCGCAAACGCTTCGGCATGATTGCTTGCCTGTTTGCCGGTGCCAATCAGCAGGATCGACTTCACGCTGCGTGCAAGACGCCTGATGCCAAGCGCCGATATCCCGGCCGTTCGCCTGCCCGTGACCGTCGGGCCATCGAGCGTAAAAAACGCTTGTCCGGTGATCGAATCGTATGCCGTCACTTGTCCGTGAATGGTCGGAAAACCCTTTGCCCCATTTCCCGGACAGACGTTCACGAGCTTGTGGATCGCGAGATCGGTGGCGCTGGCCGGCATCGACAACATGACGCCGTTTGCCTGCAACGGCACGACGAGCCGTTCCGGACTGACGATCTTTTGCGCGCCATATTCAGTGACCGCAACACTCAAGGCATCGACGAGTTCAGGATAGGGAAGCAGCGCTGCCGTCTGTTGTTCATCGAAGGACTCGATCATGTTCATCGCACCAGGAAGCCGTAGGTGAGCGGGTCGCGATCGTCGATGATCCAGTTCGCAAAACCGCAGATATACGCGTTGCCTTCGATCTCGGGGATGACGGCATCGAAGGAACCGAGTTTTGTTTCGCTCAGCACGCGGCCCTTGAAGATGGTGCCGATCACCGATTCGTTGACGAGCGTTTCGTCCTTCTTCAACAAGCCGCGCAAGTACAGTTGCGCGACACGGCCCGCCGTGCCCGAGCCGGTAGGCGAGCGATCGACTTCGCGGTCGGCGAACACACAACAATTCGCCTGCGATGAACCCGCATGGCGCGCCTCGTTTGCGATGATCGTGCCGTAGATATGGTTCAACTCCGGAATCTCCGGATGCACGACCTTCACCGCCGCGTTGGCTGCGGCCTTCACTTCGGCGCCGAACTGGATCAGCTTGTCGACCGAAGATTCGCGGATCGGCAAGTCGAACGGCGCGCCATCGGTATAGAAATAAAACGCGCCGCCAAATGCGATGTCACCGGTCACGCTGCCAAACGATGGCGTCTCGACAGTCACATCGCGTTGCCAGATGAACGACGGCACGTTGACGAAGCGCACATTGCCCGCATGGTTGCCGTCCCACTGCACGAATGCTTCGATGAAACCACAAGGTGCATCGATACCCACGCGGGTTTCCGGCATCGTCCGCTCGATCCAGCCAAGCTCGACCGCCGCCGTTGCAAGCCCGATCACGCCATGGCCGCAATGATCGCTGTAACCCTCGTTGTGAACGAAGATGATGCCAAAGTCGGCGCCTTCGCTGACAGGTTCGGTGAGGTAGCCACCGTACATGTCGGCGTGGCCGCGCGGTTCGAACATCAGCGCGCGGCGAATATGATCCGCATGTTCCTTGAGCCACGCACGGCGCGCGACGATCGTCTTGCCTTGCATCTTCGGCAAGCCGCTCGTCACGATGCGAAACGCCTCCCCTCCGGTATGAACTTCGACCGCGCTGATTGCATTCGTGATTTTCATTTCTTGTCTGGTCCGCTTACTTCACGCTTCATAGCCATGCTTCATGGTTCGCTTCATTGCCCATAAGCGACCGGCAGGCCGTCCTTGATCTCGTAGACGGTCGTGGGGGCGCCTTTCAGGTCGCCTTTTGCATCGAAGGAATAGGTTCCCGCAATGCCCTTGTAGTCCGTCTTCGCGAGTTGCGCAGTCAGCTTGGCCTTGTCCGTGGTCGTGCCGGCTTTCACCATTGCGTCGGCAAGCAGCATCATGCCGTCGTAATAGCTCACGGCGTAGACCTGCGTGTCGGTGTGATACGTGTCCTTGTAGCGCTTGACGAAGTCACGTCCCGCCGCGGTTTTCTCGAGCGAGGTGCCGCCTTGCGCGCAATACACGATCGACGCCGCGTCGCCCGCGACCTTGCCCATGTCGGCGGAACAGATGCCGTCGCCGCCGAGCAGCTTGGCGCGCAATCCGCGTTGACGCATTTGCTTGGCCATCGGCGCGCCTTGTGCCGCGTATCCGCCGAAGAAGATGACGTCGGGGTTCTTCGCCTTGATCGTGGTCAGGATGCCCAGAAAATCGGTCGCGCTGGAGTTGGTGTATTGGCTATCGACAATCTGGATGCCTTGCGCCTTCGCCACGTTCACGAACTGTTCGGCCACGCCCTGACCGTAAGCCGTACGATCGTCGATAACCGCCGCCGTCTTCGCCTTGAGCGTCTTCTTCGCGAACACGGCCATGGCGCCGCCCAGTTGTTCGTCGCTTGCCCCTATGCGGAAAATATTCTTGAAGCCTTGCGTGGTCAACGCAGGATTCGATGCAACCGGCAGCATCGGAATGCCGGCCGTGTTGAAGACACGCGACGCCGGAATCGCAACGCCGGAGTTGTACGGTCCGAGCACGGCGACTACGCCGCCATCGGCCAGCTTCTGGGCGATTTGAACGCCAATTTTCGGATCAGCCTGGTCGTCTTCCGAATCCAGTTTAAACGTCACCTTCTTCCCCGCAACCGTGACGCCTTTTTTGTTCAGATCTTCCACCGCAAGGCGTGCGCCGTTCTCGTTGTCCTTGCCGTTGACCGCTTGCGGCCCTGTCAGCGGCGCCGAATGACCTATCGTCACCACCTCTTGCGAGTGGGCGCCCATGCTTGCGAGGGTCGCGGCGGCGACCATAAAACCTGCGACAGCCTTATTCATTTATTTCGCTCCGTGTGGGACTATACTGGTCTTTATTGCAGACCAGTTAATGTATGCCACAACGGGTCAAGGTCGCAACCATTTCAAAATAACTCGGACCAATTCTGGTTTTGCTTTTGACCACGCGGTTTGATTACACGAGCGAGATTTACGAATGTCAGCGGTGCACGCCGAACTCGACGGGTCGTTCCGGCCCAGGCAAATCTATGAACAGGTATCGCAGAAAATCCGCGATGAAATCGCGGCCGGCCGCTTCATGCCGGAGTCGCGTTTGCCGTCGGAGCGCGATCTTGCCGCATTGTTCGGCGTGGGACGGCCGGCCGTTCGCGAAGCAATCGGCGCACTGCAAAACGAAGGTTTGGTCGTCACAAAGCGGAACTCCGGAACCTTCGTGTGCGGTGACGCATTCGACCGTCTTTCACGGCCGAATACGAACAGCACAGAAACTGCGGACTTCAGCCCGAGTTCCACGCTCGATGTACGCATGGTGCTCGAACCGGCCATCGCGCGGCGCGCCGCGATTCGCGGCCAGCGGGACAGCATGGCGGAGCAGTATCTGAATCAGATGGAAAGCGTGCATGACATAGACGACCCGGCGCAGCGCGCGCTTTGGAACAGCAGCGACCGCTTGTTTCACCGGCAACTCGCCGTGATGACGGGCGATGCCTTGATGGTCAAGATCGCCGATGAAGTCGCGAGTTCAATGGACCAGCCTTTGTGGAAGCGCCTGAAAGACGAAGGCATTTACGACGCCGGCCGCATCCGGCTGTATGTGGCGGAGCATCGGCTGATCTACGAGGCGGTCATTCAAGGCGACGCCGATGCCGCGGCGTTCTACGTCGAGCAGCATATCAAGCGCGTGGAACGCGATATCGCCCCGAAATGAAGGCATGTGGTCACCCGATATTCTTCAGTACGAGCCGCGCCTCAAGGCCGCCACCGCTGCGGTTGTGCAACGTGAGCGTTGCGTCCATGGCCAATGCGAGTTGCCGCGCGATCGCAAGTCCGAGTCCCGTGCCCCCGGTATTGCGGTTACGCGAGCTCTCCACGCGGAAGAACGGTTCGAACACCGCTTGCATTGATTCGAGCGGTATGCCCGGACCGCGATCGAGCACCGAGATCGTCACCTTTCCGTCTGGCGCTGCCCCTACGTCGATCTTTGCCTCGCCGCCGAACTTCAGCGCGTTATCGACCAGATTGCACACGATGCGCCGCAACGCCTGAGGACGCGTCACCAGCGAACGCCTGATGATGCCTTGCATCGAGACCTGCTTCCCGGCATCGACGTAATCGCACACCAGGCTGTCGAACAACGCGTCAGGATCGATACGGCAAGGCACCTCGGTTGCGCCATGCAAGGTCCGCGCGTACGTCACACCCTCCTTCACGAGCGTCTCCATCTCCTGCAAATCCTGTTGGAGCTTGCCGCTTTGCGCGCTCTCCTCCATCACGTCGACACGCAAACGCATGCGCGTGATCGGCGTCTGCAGATCGTGCGAAATCGATGCGAGGATCTGCATGCGTTCGGTCATGTACATGGCGACGCGATCCTGCATGGCGTTGAATGCCCTCGCCGCGCGCGCCACTTCGTCCGGGCCGTCCTCGGGCAGCCGGCTTGCCTTGAGGTCGGGTCCGAGTGTATCGGCGGCGATTGCCAACTGCTTGAGCGGGCGCGTTGCCAGGCGCACTGCGAACCAGCAACACGCAGCGAGGACAAGCAGTTGCATCACGAGCACGAGCGGCAGCCACGGCGACAACGGCGTGCCCGACATGGGACGCAGATCGATGGTCAGCGGCGAGCCGTCGCTCAGGCGCAGATGGACCTGCAGGCGTTCCATGCCACCGGGAACGGCGTTCACCGTCAATGGATAGCGCTTGCCAATACCCTCTTCTATCGACGCCGCCACGCGCGCCGACAACTTCTCATCAGGCGCCTCGCCGCTCACGCCCGGCCCGAGAATGAAGGCGTAGCTGCGTCGTTCCAGCCGCGGCAGCCATGCGGCACGCTGGTCCGCCGGCAGAAGATCCAGCAGCGCCACCGAACTCGTCACCTCGCGTTCGATATAACCCGTCATGACGTTGGTCATCGACTGGTCGCGCTCGGTCATGGTGAGCCAGAACGACATGGTCTGAGCCAGCGCGAGACCGACCAGAAGAATCAGCGCGAGCCTGGCGAACAGCGTTCGCGGCCAGCGCAATGGCGATTGCGGGCTCATTGTGGTCCTTCGAGCGGGATCACCGCCGCCGAAAATACATAACCTTCACTGCGGAGCGTCTTGATGTAACGCGGTTCGCGCGCAACATCCTGAAGGCGCTGCCGCAAGCGGCTCACCATCAGATCGATCGACCGGTCGAACTGATCGGCCTGGCGGCCCTGGGTGAGGTTGAGCAATTGATCGCGCGTGAGGACGCGTTGCGGGTTGTCGAGAAAAACGCGCAACAGGCGATACTCCGCGCCGCTCAGCGCGACCATGGTGCCGTCCGCATCGAGCAGATGCCGCGCGGTGGTGTCGAGCCGCCAGTCGCCAAAGCTCAGGATTTGCGCTGATTCCGTCACCTCCATTCCAGGGGGCAGCATGCGCACGCGCCGCAGCACCGCCCGGATCCGCGCGAGGAGTTCACGCACCGCAAACGGTTTGGCGAGGTAGTCGTCTGCGCCCATTTCCAGGCCGACGATCCTGTCCGCCTCCTCGCTGCGCGCGGTCAGCATCAATACCGGCACCGCTCGGAATTTGCTCGCCCGCAACTCACGGCACAGCACGAGTCCGTCTTCGCCCGGCATCATCAGGTCGAGCACGATCAGGTCGGGCGCGCCCTGCTCCAGCACAGCGCGCATCTGGCGGCCGTTGGCGGCAAGCGACACCCGCATGCCGTTCTTCTCCAGATACGTGGCGAGGAGTTCGCGGATACCGCGGTCGTCGTCGACGATCAGCACGTGGTCGGTGGTTTCCATCTTGGGATCATCCCTTCCTGCGTTTCACCAGCATCCGGCTCGCGTTGATCAACTCGCATTGCACCGGATGCGCCATTTCTGTCGCGATCCCGCCCGCGAGGAAGGCGACGATTGCGAGAAACCGTCTCATGCGTCCTCCGCGACTTCCACGACAGACAGGCTGGCGCCATCGGCGACGCCGGCTTCAAGCGTATACGGATCGACACCTTCAAGGCAACCGATGTTGACCCGCCACAGCAGCGGGTCTTTGCGCGTCTGATGAAACGGATAGATACCGCAGTGCCTGCAGAAAAAGTGCTTCGCCACGCGGCTATTGAACTGGTAGAGCGTCAGCGCGCCCTCACCGCTCAGTATCTTTAGATCACTCGCGGCGAAAGGCGGCGTCATCAGCGCGCCCTTGCGGCGGCACAGGCTGCAATTGCAGCGCGATGCCGGCACGACCGCCGTGCGGACTTCGAATTTGACGGTCCCGCAATGACAGGATCCTCGCAGCAGATCGGCGTTCATAAAGCTCTCCGTTTTATCGATGTCTGCTTTATAGCGCCGCATCCGAAAAGTTTTATGTCGCAATGTATCTGGGTCCGTACACGATACAAAACCTTTCACAGACGGGGTTATCACGACACAAGCCAGATACGTGCAGGCGTTCAAATGCAATCACGCCAACCGACGGAAGCTCATCGTGCACAACCTGATCGAAACACCGCTCGCCCTTCTGGCAGGTCTCTTGACCATAGCGTCGCCCTGCATCCTGCCCGTGATGCCGATCCTGCTCGGCAGCTCGGTGGATCGGCCGAGCCGCGTGCGGCCGCTTTTTATCATCGCCGGATTCATCCTGACCTTTGCCTCGTTCGCAATGCTGCTCGGCGCCGTTTCAAGCTCCGTGCACATTGCCCAACAGGCGCTGCGCAACACCGGCATTGCGCTGCTCGCGCTGTCCGGATTGCTGCGCGTGTGGCCGGCGCCCTATGACTGGCTCGTGGCGCGCGTGCAACCGCAGTTGCAGCGCATGTGTCCTTCATCGCCGGGCGTCGGGCCGCGCAACGGCAATGCGGGTGGTTTTGTGCTGGGTATGTCACTTGGTGCGGTGTGGACGCCGTGCGCCGGACCGGTGCTTGCATCGATCCTGCTGCTGGTCGTCAAGGCGCAGGACTTCCAGTGGTCGGCCTTGCTGCTCGCGCTCTATGCCATCGGCGCGGCCATTCCGATGCTCGCAATCATCTATGGCGGCCAATTTGTCACGCAGCGCGTGCGGATCGTGGCGCGCCATGCGCACCGGCTCCAACAAGTGTTTGGTGTGCTCGTCGTGCTGACCGCACTCGCCATCTATCTCCAATACGACATCCTTGCCTACTCCTGGATTGCGTCGTTTCTTCCCGCACTCAAAGGACTTTGAAATGCGCTCCTCACTCAGGACCGTCGCCCTCTTTGCAGCAGTTGCCGGCGTTGCCACAGTCGCCGCCGTCGCCGAAAGCAGCCGCGGGGCAATCGCGGGGTCGCACAAGACCAGCCAGCCCGACGCCATCGCGCCGGAATTCACAGGCATCGATAAATGGCTCAACAGCGATCCACTAACCTTGCAGCAATTGCGCGGCAAGGTCGTGCTGGTCGACTTCTGGACCTACACGTGCAGCAATTGCATCAACACGCTGCCCCACGTCAAGAGCTGGAACCAGAAGTACAAGGATCAGGGACTCGTGGTGATCGGCGTGCATACGCCCGAGTATCCGTTCGAGCGCAGCACGGACAACGTCAGGACCGCGCTCAAGCGCTTCGACATCACCTACCCGGTTGCACAAGACAACCAGTACGCAACGTGGAGCGCATACAACAACCAATACTGGCCAGCGATTTATCTCATCGATAAAAACGGTCAGGTGGCCTACACGCATTTCGGCGAAGGCCATTATGCGCAAACCGAGGCGGCGCTCACGGCCCTTCTCGCGCAGAATTAGGACGGCGACCATTCAAGTAGTCAAACAACTCCAGCTAAGGAATCCATCATGACCCGAATCGAAAAAGTACTGTACACAGGCAAGACACACACGACCGGCGGCCGCGACGGCGCTTCGCAGAGTTCGGACGCGCGGCTCGATATCAAGCTCGCCGCTCCCGGCTCGACCTTCGCGGGGACGAATCCCGAGCAATTGCTGGCGGCGGGCTGGTCGGCGTGTTTTATCGGCGCGATGGGAATTGCCGCGGCAAAGCTCAAAGTCAGGCTTCCGGCCGAGACGGCGGTCGATGCCGAAATCGATCTCGGCACGACCGATGGCGCCTATTTCCTGCAAGCGCGTCTGAACATCAGCCTGCCCGGGCTGGACCGGGAAGTTGCGAGCGCGTTGGCGAATGCGGCGCACGAGACGTGTCCGTATTCGAAGGCGACACGCGGGAATATCGATGTCGTGATCAACGTGGTTTGACGCTCACGCAATGCGTTGAAAAAAGGCGCACCGTCCGGTGCGCCTTCTTCCCTAGCCTTTTGGCCCGGTCTCAGCCACGAGCGCCGGAGCCTGCGCCGTGCTCGCCAGTTCGTCGCTGGACCAGCCACCGCCCAGCGCCTTCACCAGTTGCACGTTCGCGCTCAGTTGCCGCGTCTGTATGTCGAGGACAGCACGTTGCGCATCGAGCGCGGCGGTCTGTGCCTGCACCACGTCGAGATAACCTACTGCACCTTGCCTGTACCGGTTCAACGCGAGATCGACGGAATGTTGCGCAGAATTGCCGGCATCGCGTTGCTGCTCGAGCGCCGTGCCGAGATCCTGGAGCAGCGAAAGATTGTCTTCGATCTGCTGGAACGCCGACAACACCACGCCACGATACCGCGCGCCCGCTTCATCGGTTGCCGCTTTCGCGGTATCGAGCTGTGCGCGGCGCAAACCGCCATCAAAGACGTACTGCACGAGTTGCGGACCGATGGCCCAGAACAGGTTGGGCGCGCTGAGCAATCCGGCATAAGCGGAACTCTGAAACCCACCTTGCACGCTCAGCGTGATCGACGGGAAATAAGCCGCGCGCGCCACGCCGATCTTCGCGTTCGCTTCGGCCACCCGGCGCTCGGCTGCGGCAATATCCGGCCGGCGCTGCAACAAGGTCGACGGCAAGCCGGCCGGAATCACCGGCAACGTGATAGACGCCGTCTGTTGCGGCAAACTGAACTCGGATGCCGAAGCGCCAATCAATTCCGCGATCGCATGCTCGATCAACGCGCGTTGCGCCAGGTTCTGCGATAACTGCGATTTCGCCGACGACAACTGCGTCTGTGCGCGCGACACATCGAGTCCTGACACAATTCCGCCGCCATGCAGCGTTTGCGTAAGCTGCAACGCGCGCGCGAAAGCCTTGACGGTGTCGGTCAGCAATTGCGTCTGCTGATCGAGCCCACGCAGGCGGATGTAGCTATCGGCGAGCTGGATCTGCAAACTCAACTGCACCGATGCAAGATCGGCTTTCGACGCTTGCGCTTCATCCTTCCCCGCCGCTACCGAATCACGCACGCGGCCCCATAAATCGAGGTCGTAATCGACTTCACCGCTAAGCGTCGCGGAGTTGTAGTCGTCGGGACCGCCAGCGCGCAACGGCCGCGTCCTCGACTGCCTATCGCGTTGCGGAACCGCGCTCGCGGTGACTTTCGGAAACAGCCCCGCCGAGACCTGATCCACGAATGCCTGCGCCTGCCTGTAATGCGCGAGCGCCGCGGCAAGATCCGTGTTGTTCGCAAGCAGCCGTTGCTCGAGATCGTCGAGGCCGGCGTCGTTGTAGCTTTTCCACCAGCCGGTGCGGCTCAGTTGATCGGCCGGTTGCGCGCTGATCCAGGGCCCCGTCGTTTTGTATTGCGCGACGACAGGCGTGGGCGGCACGTGGTAGTCCGGCGCCAGCGAGCAACCGGCCAGGACGCTTATGGCCGTCATCAGCGCGGGAACGCGAAACTTAGCCATCCTAGCCATTTGCGGGCACCTTCTTGGCGGCGCTTGCGACCTGTACGCGATCACCATCGACAAGACCGTCAGGCGGTGTATCGATTACCCGGTCTGAGGCGACGAGTCCCGAACCGACTTCCACCGAGTCGCCGAAATCGCGATTGATCGTCACCTTCTTGAACACGACCTCGCCGTTCGCGCCGAGCGTCGCGACCATCAGGCCGCGTGCGTCGAACACGAGCGAACTGGCGGGTACGCGCACCGCGTTTTGTTGCACCGGCAGCTTGAATTGGAGACTCGCGAAGCCGCCGGGCAAGAGCTTGCCGTCGGTGTTATCGACCAGTAATTGAACCAGCGTAGTGCCGGACGCCACATTCACCGAATCCGCCGATGCAATCACGCGCGCCGTGAAATGCTGGCCCGGATATTCCGGCACGGTGAGCGTTGCCGTCGTGCCGCTGCGGACATCGGGCGCGTAGCTCTGCGGCACTTGCACATACACACGCAGCTTCTTGACGTCGGAGACCACGAACAGCTCCTGTCCAGTACCGCCGCTGCCCGCGTTGATCAGCGCCCCTACGTCCGTATCGCGCGCGGTGACGACGCCGTCGAACGGCGCGATGATGCGCTCGAATCCCTTGGTCGCCAGCAAGCGGTCCACATTGGCCTGCGCGGCCGCGACCGTGGCTTTCTTCGCGGTATAGTCGCCGGTGCGTTCATCGACTTCCTGTTGCGCGACCGAGTCCGAGCCGAGCAGGGCCTGCCAGCGTTTCGCAGTCGTACCCGCGAGCGCGGCATTTGCCTGGGCGCTCGCAAGGTCCGCACGCGCCTGCAGCAACTGCTGGTCAAGCTCGGGCGATTCGATCACCGCAAGCAGTTGACCGGCTTTCACGGGCGTGCCGATGTCCACGCTCCACGACTTCAGATAACCGCTGACACGCGCGAAAAGCGGCGCACGCGAATACGCTTCGAGGTGCGACGGCAAGTCGAGCGTCGGCCCGTTCGCCGCGCTGACCGGATGGATCACCGTCACCGTCGGGACGGTTTGCGCGGCCGTCCAGGTCTTGAGATTGCGGGCATCGACCACGCGCAGCGCAACGCCCGCCGCAACGACGATCAACGCAACGGCAACGCCCACCACGCCGATTACGACGAGTCGCCGACGCGGCACGGGCGCGTTGTTGACGTTGGGGACAGCGGGTTCAGACGACATGAGCAGGACCTCCCGTAACGGGTGTCGGGGCAATCGCGCGGCCAGGGCGCGAGTGAATGATGCAGAAGATCACCGGGACAAGAAGCAATGACGCGGTGGTTGCGAAAATCAGGCCGCCGATCACGGCGCGGCCAAGCGGTGCATTCTGTTCGCCGCCCTCGCCCAGCGCGAGTGCCATCGGCGCCATGCCGATGATCATGGAGAGCGCGGTCATCAGCACCGGCCGGAAACGGGTGAAGCCGGCTTCGAGTGCAGCCTTGAACGGGTCGCCATGAACGGCTAGGCGCTCGCGGCAGAAACTGACCACGAGAATGGAGTTCGCTGTCGCCACGCCCATGCACATGATCGCGCCCGTCAGCGCCGGCACCGACAGCGTGGTGTGCGTGGCAAACAGCATCCAGATGATGCCCGCGAGCGCCGCGGGCAATGCGGTGACGATCACGAACGGATCAGCCCACGACTGGAAGTTGACCACCACGATCAGATAAATCAGCACGACCGCGCCGAGTAACCCGAACAGCATGCCGGCGAACGCGCTGTTCATGGTCTGCACCTGACCAAGCAGAGCAACTGACGACCCCTTCGGCAAGGTACCCGCATTGTTTTGCACGACGCGCTGAATGTCCGATGCAACCGCGCCAAGATCGCGATCTTGTGTCGTAGCGAATATCTCGACCATTGGCTGGATGTTGTACTGGCTCACGACAGCGTTGGTGTTGGTGCGCTGGACGGTCGCCAGGCCGCCGAGAATCTGCCCGCTGCTTTGCAGATTCGATGTGATCGGCAAGTTCTGCAGTGACGCAAGCGAGTCGAGGCTGTATTGCGGCGTCTGCATCACGATCGGGTACGAAACACCGTTCGCATTGTTCAGCCAGAACGTCGGCGCAACCTGGCTCGATCCGGCAAGATTCACCACGAGGCTGTTCGTCACATCGCGTTCGTTGATGCCGAGCAATTGCGCGCGCGTTCGGTCCACATCCACGTTGAAAGTCGGTGAGTTTTGCGCTTGCTGGATACGTGCATCTACCACGCCGGGGATTCGGCGGATGTCGCGCAACAGGCGGTTTGCATAGGCGAAGTTCGCAGGGAGATTGTTGCCACGAACCTGCAGGTCGACCGGCGCGGGCGAACCGAAATTCAGGATCTGGCTGATGATGTCCGCGGGCGGAAACGAGAACGTCACGCCCGGATAAAGACGCGGCAGTTTCTCGCGCATCTGCCGCACGTAGTCATCCGTCGGATGATGGTCTTCGTTCAGCGCGATCTGGATATCGCCGTCTTGCGAGCCGATGGTCCCCGTGTTGTTGTATGCAAGGTTGATACCGCTTACCGGCAAGCCGATGTTATCGACCACGGTGCTGAGTTCATTGGGCGGAATGATCTGCCGGATCGACGCTTCAACGTCAGCGAAGATCTGCGCTGTCTTCTCGACCCGCACTCCAACCGGCGCGCGCACGTGCAACAAGATTTGCCCCGCGTCCACCGACGGGAAAAAGTTGCGGCCAAGCAAAGGCACGAGCGCGAACGAGATCAGCACGAACCCAAGGAAGCAACTCACGAATGGCGCGCGATGATTCAGCGCAAGTTCGAGCAAGCCGTGATATCCCGCCCGCACCTTTTCAAAACGCCGCTCGAAGCCTTGCTGGAAGCGTCCGAGTGGTCCCGGACGTTTCTTATCGTGCGCATCTTCGCTGAGGTCATGCGGATGCAGCAAGTACTTCGCCATTGTCGGCACGAGCGTACGCGACAAGATAAACGACGAGATCATCGCGAAGATCACGGCTTCGGCCATGGGCACGAACAGGAATCGCGCAACGCCGTTCAGAAAGAACATCGGTACGAACACAATGCAGATGCACAACAGCGCCACGAACGCCGGCGTGACGATCTGCGCGGCGCCATCGAGAATGGCCTCTTCAACCTGCTTGCCCTGCTCCAGATGCCAGTTGATATTTTCGATGGTCACCGTCGCGTCATCGACGAGAATCCCCACCGCGAGCGCCAGGCCGCCGAGCGTCATGATGTTGAGCGTCTCGCCGAGCGCGGAGAGCGCCGCGATCGAACCCAGAATGGCGAGCGGAATCGAGGTCGCGATGATCACCGTCGAGCGCCAGCTTCCTAGGAACAGCAGGATCATCAGGCTGGTCAGCGCCGCCGCGATCACGCCTTCACGCGCCACGCCGCTTATGGCCGCGCGCACGAACAGCGACTGGTCGCCAATAGGCGCAATCTGCAGCGCGTTGGGCAATGAAGGTTTCGCATCGATCACATGCTGCTTGATGCCGTCGATGATCCCGAGCGTGGAGACCGAACCGTTCTTGAGTATCGACATCAGCACCGAGCGCTTGCCGTCCACGTGCACGATGTTAGTCTGCGGCGGACTGCCGTCGCGGACATTGGCGACATCGTGGATATAAACGGTCGTGCCGTTGACCGCCTTGATCGGCAGGTCGCCGAGCGCCTTGATTGCGGACGGCGCGTTGTTCAGCTGCAGCGTGTATTCGTGATCGCCGATCTTCTCCGTACCAATAGGCGTCAGCAAGTTCTGGCTCGCGAGCGCATTCGAGACGTCTTGCGCGGACAGCCCGCGCGCTTGCAAGGCCGCCGGATTGATGTCGATCTGGACCTGACGCGTCTTGCCGCCGAACGGGAAAGGAATCGACGCACCGGCAACCGTAACGAGCGCCGGACGCAATTGGTTCAGCCCAAGATCGGCAAGGTTCTGCTCCGACAGTCCGTTGCCTGATAGCGCGAGCTGGATGATCGGCACCGTCGATGCGTTGTAGTTCAGGATCAGCGGCGGCGTGGTTCCCGGTGGCAACTGGCGCAACTGCGTCTGCGAAACGGCGGTAACCTGCGCGTTCGCATTGCTGATGTTGACGCCCGGCTGGAAGAAGATCTTGATGATCCCAAAGCCATTCACCGATTCAGCTTCGATATGCTGGATGTCGTTCACCGTCGTAGTCAAGGACCGCTCGAACGGCGACGTGATTCGTCCAACCATTTGATCGGGCGGCAAGCCCGTGTACTGCCATACGACGCTGATCACGGGAATGCGGATATCGGGAAAGATATCGGTCGGCGTGCGCAGCGCCGAAAGCGGACCAATGATCAGGATCAGGATCGCCAGGACGACAAACGTGTATGGCCGCCGCAGAGCGATACGTACTAGGGCAAGCATGGGAATTCCAGGACTTGAGGTTGCGCCGGCGCGCGCCGTGAAGCCGCCGCGCGCGGCGATCGGCGACATGCGGCCGCATTCATTCGCATGGCCCGGAAAGTACGCCGGGTGGGATGGTTTTCGTCATGACGGCAGACGGCACAGCTACAAGCGAACCATATTGGTCTTGGATTCGACCTAGCGGAAATCTCGAGCACCATAAATGTCAGTCGAGCGGAAATTGTGGTTTTCGTATGCCTTTCGAAAGTTTTAGCGAGAAAGGCAAACTGAAATCAAAGCACCGTCAAAGGCGTCTACTTCAGCAACATGGACGAATGCGGGAATGTACACAAACGAAAACAAATCTGCAGCGACCGTCCGCACTCCCATCGATGAAAATACTGACTGGCGGAGTGTACATAGTCAGATCATTGCGAAGCTGGCAGTTTTGCCATTTTCGAATCGCGCCAAGCAAGGATGGTTTTTTCGTCGAGAAGCGCGCCTCGTGGCGGCTTGCGGAAATTAATCATCTTGAGATTCTCGTCGATAGTTTGGAATCCGTATTACCTGCATTCGATTGAATTCAACGACGTTTTCACTGCACATGACCTAGCTGAGCATTGCCTATGAGCTAACCCGAGCACGTGCTTCGGAGTCCGCAAAACGTCGCGGATGGCGTCAACCGGTTGCCATTCGAATCCGGAAAATAGCCGACAAGGAAAGCATTGAGATAAATTCCCATATGAATTACATTTGTATTACGACGAGCAGGGAAAACACTAAGAGCGACGTTTGGGTGCATTACGCGACCGGAGAACTCATTCTTGACCTGCATTCGCCGACGGTCTATACAAGACACTCAAGCCGTTCCGTTAAAGGCAGGTGGCCGCCAGCCTTTTAGTGGCGCTCCATGTCGCCCACTGTCTGGAATCGAATGCACTGCGAGGAAGCAATGAACAAGACCTCCCGTTTATGCAGCGCTTCTCTCCGGCAACCGCCTAAGCTAGCGGACGCATCTCCGCACCATAAGAAAAGCGGACCGGTTCCGCGTGCGCCAAATTCTCCAATGCAATCCACAGGATCACGCTTGCGCGCGCCGGGCGTCGCTTAGCGCGAGCATTGCCCATTGAGGCAGCATCGCGCATCACGGTTTTTCCGCAGTTGCAGTCACTAAAAACGAAGCAACATCTCAGGAGACAAACAGATGAACGCAGCGCTCAAGCTTTTGCCTGTTGCCGTTGGTGCAATGCTCGCCGGCTTGCCGTGCGCCCAGGCGGCGCAGGACAACGTCAACACGCTTTCGAACTTCCAGCAAACGGGCAATACCATACCTGCCGAAACCGTGGCGCAGACGGGCCAGCGAGCCGATGCGCTGCGCGACAATCTGAAGGCGATCAAGTTGCCACCGGGCTTCAAGATCGAGTTGTACGCAGTAGTGCCCGAAGCGCGTCACATGGCAATCGAGCCTTCTACGGGCGTCGTCTTCGTTGGAACGCGCAAGGCGCGCGTCTGGCAAGTGACGGACCGCACCAAGCGCCGGGTTGCGGACGATGTCGTCGCCTTCGCGAGTTCAGTGACCTTCAAGGTGCCCAACGGCGTGTGCTTTTCTCCCGATGGCGTGCTGTATGTCATCGAACAGAATCGCGTGCTTGCGTTCCCCGCGGCGCAGTTTTTCGGTGAAGGCGGCAGCGATGTCGCGGCGGCCGTCGTCGTGCCGCAAGGCAAGCTGATCCCGACGCAGTTCGAAAGCTTCAACCACGGCGCGCGCACCTGCCGTATCGGGCCGGACAAGAAGTTGTACATCACGCTCGGCCAGCCGTGGAACGTACCCGCGAAAGACAAGCTCGCCGAGCTCGACAAGAACGGTCTTGCAGGCATCATCCGCATGGATCAGGATGGCAAGAACCGTGAGAACTATGCGCATGGCGTACGTAACTCCGTTGGCCTCGACTTCAATCCGAAAGACAAGACGCTGTGGTTCACGGACAATCAGGTCGACGGAATGGGCGACGATATTCCACCCGGCGAACTCAATCGCGCGACGAAAGCAGGCGAAAACTTCGGCTTTCCGTGGTACGGCGGTGGCAAGGTCCGCACGGTTGAATACAAGGACGCGACACCCCCTGCGGGCGTCGTGTTCCCGCAGGTGGAGATGGCGGCGCACGCAGCGGACCTCGGCATGTCGTTCTACACCGGCAAGATGTTCCCGGCGAAGTATCAGGGCGGCATATTCGATGCCCAGCACGGCTCGTGGAACCGCACGAAGCCCATCGGCGCGCGCATCATGTTCACACCGGTCAAGGACGACGGAACGGCGGGCGAGACGGAAGTGTTTGCCGAAGGCTGGCTCACGCCGTCCGGCGAATACATGGGCCGTCCGGTAGACGTGCAGCAGTTGCAGGACGGCTCGCTGCTCGTCTCCGATGACTTCGCCGGCGCGATCTATCGAATCTCATACACGGGCGGAAAATGAAGAAATCATCGACGACGATCATCGCGGCGTTGGTATTGGCCGCGGTCTGGCTGCCAGAGACGTCATTCGCCGGCGACGTCCAGGCCGGCCGCGCGAAGGCCGTGCAATGCCAGGCGTGTCATGGCATCGACGGCCTTGCGAAGATACCCGACGCGCCTAATCTCGCCGGACAAACGGAGGAATATCTGGTCAAGGCGCTGAACGATTTCAAATCCGGCGCGCGCCAGAACGAGATGATGACGATGATGGCCAAACCGCTGTCCGATACGGACATTGCAAATCTTGCAGCGTACTATCACAGCCTTGGGAAGCAATGAAGGGGATGGCCGGTTCTTGCTCGTGGAATCAAGCAGAAGCCGGCCTGCCTCTTCTCAAGCTGAAGGCGCGTTCCCTTCGGCAGAATCGAACAACCGCACGATTTCATCAACCCCACGCAACTCCCAATCCGGCGTCTGCCCCATTTCCTCAAACACGTTGCCGCCGCGATTGATCCAGCACGTCGGGAATCCGAAATAACGCGCGCCCGTTGCATCCCACCCGTTCGACGACACGAACAGAATCGACGTCCGCGCCAACCCAAAGGCCTCCTCGGCCAACCCGTACGCACGATCATGCGGTTTAAAGACCCGTACCGGATCGACGCTGATCAGATGATTGAATTCATCGCGAAGGCCGGCGTTACCCACTACCGAACCAATCGAATGCGGCGAACCGTTCGACAGCACCGCCAGCTTCAGTCCGCGATTCCTGAGTTCGCGCAGCGCGGCGGGCACTTCCGGGAACGATTGCAGACGCAAGTAGGCATCGCAAAGAACGGTGCTGCCCGGCTCATCGAGCGCAAGTCCCAGATGCCTGCACGTATAGCGCAACGCATCTTCGGTCGCTTGTTCGAAAGTCACGTATCGGTTCATCAGGCTTCGCAGCCACGTGTATTCCAGTTGCTTTTGCCGCCATAGCGTACTGACTTCGCGGCCCCGGCCCGGAAACCGCTTCTCACACTGATCGATGACCGAATGAACGTCGAACAGGGTGCCGTAAAGATCGAATGCGATCGCCTTGATATGTTTCATCTCACGCTCCTGAATGAATCGTACGCCGATACACGCTTAAAACCTCAACGTCCTCCAGCCTCAAGATCCTTGACGCGCTTGCGGTGCGCTGCCACCTTTGCGCGGTTGCCGCAAGCCGCCATGCTGCACCATCGGCGAGCGTGACCGCGCGTGTGGTCCGCGAACATCAGCGTGCACGTCGGGCCTTCGCACGCCTTAACGTAGTTGAAGTCTTCTTCGCATACGAGCTTCGCCAGTGCTTCGGCTATTGGCATCAAGAGCGATTCCGGTGAATCCCAACGTCGAACCGCGTGAAGTTCGAAGCGCGTGACGCCATCGGATGAATGCTTGACGATTAGCTGATGCTGCTGATCGCGTTCGAGCAATTTATTCAGCGGTTCGAGTTCGCGAAGATCCTTCGCGGCCAGCGGTCGACCCCTCCTCTTCTGCGCAAATGCCCTGAACCATTCCCTCAGATCGCGTGCCTTCGCCGCAAGGCTGTCGAGTTCGGCAACCGTGGCGCGATTGCGGATCGCTGCGATTGCTTCCGGCGGCGCAAACCCGGCCTGTTGCAACCAGGACAAGAAGCCTTCGCCATCGATAATCCAGTCGACCTGTTCATCCACCGGCGTTGCGACCGAGTTCAGAAAATCGAGGCCTGGTGCGTCGGCCACAAACATCGGTGGTATTTGACGGTAATCCATCTTTCATGCGCTTCCAAATTGACGATGATGAAATCGTAACCTCTAAAACTCATCTTGACAAGTTACATACTAAATTAGTAACCTTTAAATAAGCAACAAGGAGGTTACCAAAAACATGCCTCCGGCGACGCCATGTGACATCGCCGGATGCCGTGACCAGCGTGATCATCGAAGCGGCTCGCGCAGTTGCCGCTCACTAACTTAATAAGGAAGAAAACTCATGTCCGCCATTACCTACCGTTCCGCCGACGTAGACGGCTTCAAGGTGTTCTATCGCGAAGCGGGTCTTTCAGGCGCGCCGAAGCTGCTGCTCCTCCATGGTTTCCCGAGCTCAGGCCACATGTTCCGTGACCTGATTCCAAAACTCGCCGAACAGTTTCATATCATCGCGCCGGATCTGCCGGGCTTCGGGCAATCCGACATGCCGGGCCGCGATGCCTTCACGTACACGTTCGAGAATATCGCCAAGGTCATTGGAAGGTTTACCGAAGTCGTCGGCTTCGATCGCTTTGCAATGTACGTGTTCGACTATGGCGCGCCAACGGGTTTCCGTCTGGCGCTCAGTCATCCTGAACGAATCACCGCGATCATCTCGCAGAACGGCAACGCTTATGAAGAAGGCTTGAGTGTAGGCTGGAATCCGATTCGCGCCTATTGGCAGGATTCTTCGAGTGCGAATCGTGAAGCGCTGCGCGCAATGCTCACGCACGATACAACCTACTGGCAATACACGCACGGAGTACAGGACACGACGCTCGTATCGCCCGATGGTTATTCGCTCGACGATTTCTATTTGAGCCGTCCCGGCGCCGATGAAATCCAGCTCGATCTGTTCGGCGACTATAAGAACAATGTCGCGTTGTACCCCGCGTTCCAGGAATATTTCCGCACGCATCGCCCACGTTTTCTTGCCGTTTGGGGAAGGAACGATCCGTTCTTTTTGCCGCCGGGCGCCGAGGCGTTCAAGCGCGACATCCCGGATGCAGTCGTGCGTTTCTTCGATACCGGGCATTTCGCGCTCGAAACACATGCCTCGGAAATTGCCTCGGCCATCGCCGGATTCCTGAATACCAAAGCTTGAGGAGACACGACATGTCCAGGAAAGTAGCCATCGTCACGGGCGCGAGCCAGGGTATCGGCCGCGCGACGGCCATCAGATTGGCGCGGGATTTTTCATCGATCGTGCTGGTCGCGCGTAACCGCGAAAAACTCGACCAGACAGCGGCCGACGTTAAAAACGCGAACGCAGAATCGCTGGTCATCGACGTTGATTTGTCTCACCCCGAAGCGGCGCAGGACGTCGTCGACAGGACACTTTCGGCGTTCGGCCAGATCGACGCGTTGCTCAACATCGCGGGCGCCGTGCCGCAAATCGATCTCTTCGATATGACCGACGACCAATTTATCGTGTCGCCCGGAGCGCACTGGATGACTGGCTCGACGTTGAGGATGGACGGCGGAGAGGTCAAGTCGATCTGAAACGGGCATCAAGAGACGCGCTCAGTTCATGCCCGGAATGTCGTACTGCAGCTTGTCGATATTCATGTCGGACTGGACGTTGAAATCAGCCGACTGAACGACGAGCTGCGGCGCGGCCGCGGACGTTGAAGCCCTTCGACTTAACAGCCGTGGTGATCAGCACCCTGCCAGATCGCGTCGTGGTCATGTCATTTATCCGTGAGTGGAGTGTTTGGCGCCGGTGGTTTCGTTAAGTAACTTCCAGGGGGAAGCATTTATTCCTCGAAAGATGTTCAAATCGTCCATGCGGGGAACGCAATCACGTACCCGCATTACCCGCAGCCCAACTCAAGAGAAAATTGGCTATGACGGAAGCTGTTTTTATCGTGCCCGGAATCGGCAATTCGGGTCCGGAACATTGGCAAAGCTTGTGGCATGACGCGCATCCGCAATGGCGGCGTCTGGTCGTCGATGATTGGGATCGTGTTGAATGCGACGACTGGGTCTCCGCGATAGACCAGCAGATCGGCCCGCGTCCAACCGACACCGTGGTCGTGACGCATAGTCTGGGATGCCTCGCGGTTGCGCATTGGGCGGCACGCACGGGCGCCCGGGTGCGTGGCGCGCTGTTCGTCGCCGTGCCCGACCCTGAAACATCGGCCTTTCCCAAGTTGGAGGTGTTTGCGCCTTTGCCTTTGACGAGGCTGGCATTTCCTTCCGTTGTGGTGTCGAGCAGCAACGACCCTTATGGCAGCGAGGATCATGCGCAAGCATGCGCCGCCGCGTGGGGCAGCGAATGGATCGACGCCGGCGCGCGCGGGCATCTCAACGCGCTAAGCGGTCTGGGCGAGTGGGCCGAAGGCTTGAAGCTTTTGGAAAAGCTCCAAGCCGTCTGATGCTGCGCGCCTTTTACACAGGCCACTCAAAAACGAGATCGGCGCGCGCGCGTGTCAATTCGATGAGCGCCGCGTTGACCTCATCGGTTTGCTGCACCCAGGTTCTTGCAGCATCTTCACTGCGGCCAAAGTGAATGTGACGCGCGACCAGCCGCTGAACACGCAACTGCGGATCGACGTCCACGTACCAGGCTTCATCGAGCAACGATCGAACGGAGTTCCAGTGACCACGTTGCAAAAGCAAGTAATTACCTTCTGTAATCACGAGCGGCACATCGGCCAGGACGGGAATTGCGCCGGCGATAGGCTCCTCGATCTCGCGGCGAAACGCGGGAGCGTAAATGATCTCGCCTTCACGCTGCGCGCGAATCCGGCTTAGCAACGCGACAAAACCGGCGCTGTCGAAGGTATCTTCCGCGCCCTTGCGCGAAGCGCGGCCGAGTCGTTCGAGTTCAACGTTCGCCAGGTGGAACCCGTCCATTGGCACTACTACGGCGCGGCCCGGGAAAGCATCGAGAATGGCTTGCGCCAGCGTCGATTTACCCGCGCCCGGCGCACCCGCCAGACCGAGTATGCTGCGCTGGCCGCTCGCAACAAGTTGCTGCAGCCGTTCCATAAAGCGGTCTTCGATCATCGACTCCATCCAGGAATAGTCGCAGTAAAACGCCTTGTTTAGTGATGCGCCTTCGCTTTCGCGGCTGCATTGATGCCGCCGGCCATGAACGCCCGCGCGTGCGTAGCGAGATCCATGCTGTCTTCCCACAGGTTGCGCCAGATCGCCAGCGCGTTCGACAACTGCTCGTTCACAACGGTCGATGAAAAGCTTTCGAACGTCACGACGCCCTTGTAGTCGATCATGGCAAGCGCGTGGAAAAACTGCGCGAAGTCGATAGTACCCGAGCCGAGATAACCACGATTGCTTTCGCCGATATGAACATAGCCCAGCCGCTTGCCGCACGCCAGCACCGGCTGCATGAAATCCGATTCCTCGATGTTCATGTGATAGGTATCGAGGTGCACCACAACGTTGGGGGCGTCGACCTCGTCGAGCATGTCGAGCGCTTGCGAAGCCGTGTTAAGCAGATTGCTTTCATAGCGGTTCACGACTTCGAGGCCGAGCGTCACGCCTTTCTTCAATGCGAAATCGGCGATGCGCTTGAGCGAGTCCACTGCGTGGCGCCGGCCTTGCGGCGTGATCGGCGCGGAGTATTTCGCCATTGCACCATACAGAATGCCGCCGAAATAGTTGCCGCCGAGTTCAGCGGTGATGCTCACGCCTTCTTCCAGCAACGCAAGGCCGCGCGCAACCGCTGCCGGGTCGTCGCTCGATACATCTGCGTCGAAAGTGAGACCTCGGGAACAGCCGATCTCCAGGCCGTGCTCCTGCAGCAAGTCACGCGTGAGCGACAAGTCCATGACCTTGGGTCCATGAAGCGATAGTTCGACGAGATCGAACCCGGCCGCCTTGGTCTGGCTGATGACCTTGCGGGTCGATTCCGGCGTGAGATCGCCGGCCCAGACCAATGCGTGAACGCCTAACTTGTTCATTGCTCAACTCCTCGGGTAGCGGTCGCGCAGTGAACGGACCGGGTGGTTTCGCCATTAATCTCGAAATTTGCTGAATCCATTTAGCAACCTATTGAAACGATGCTGAATCCATTCAGCGAACGGAGCAATTCTCGGATACCCTAATATGGCTGGCGGGCGAAGCGCGTCAGCCTTCTGCTGCAAACGGATCAAATCGACATGGAAACTCCGATGGCCCGCACTGTCACCGCACGCAAATCCACCATCTACGACATATCCAAGGCAACCGGTACGTCGGTGGCGGCGGTGAGCATGGTCCTCAACGGAACCTGGGCGCGGTATCGAATCAAGGAAGAGACGGCGAACCGCATTCTCGAAAGCGCGCAGCAACTCGGCTACGCCGTGAACATGGCCGCGCGTGGTCTGCGGCTGTCCCGCTCAGGGCTGGCCGGCATGATCCTTCCGCATTACCGGAACCGCTTTTTCGCGGGGCTGGCCGAGACTTTCGAAGATCAGGCGAGAAGCCGCGGCTTGTGCCCTATCGTCGTGAGCACCCAGCGCGATCCGGCAGTGGAATCCAGCGTCACGGAAACGCTGCTTTCGCAGCGCGTCGAAGTCCTTTTCATAACGGGCGTGCAAGACCCTTCGCCGCTCAATGCGCTGTGCGCGGCAGCTGGTGTTCCGTGCATCAATGTGGACTTGCCGGGTGCGGACGCGCCGTCCGTTGTCTCCGATAACCACGGCGGCGCTCGCGCCCTTACCGATGCCCTTATTAACAAGATGCAGGCACGCGGAGCCCCAGCCGATGAGTTGGTGTTTCTCGGGGGTATCGCGAATGAGTACGCGACAGAAAAGCGCATAGACGGATTTCGCGAGGCGTTCGCGGCACGCAATCTGACGCCAGCGGCCGACGCCGTGGAGTGCTGCGGCTATAGCGCATCCGATACCCGGCGTACGCTCGCTCGCCGCGTCGAGCGGCTCGGCCGCCTTCCTGCGGGTTTGCTGATGAACTCGATCACCGCGTTCGAAGGGCTGGTTCAGTTTGCATCGCAGTTACCTCGTGATGCATGGCAGTCGTCGGTATTCGGATGCTTCGACTGGGACCCGTTCGCCGCACACCTCCCCTTCGATGTCACCATGATGCGTCAGGACGTCGACGCCATCATTTCGGAGGCGTTCGCACTGGCCGACAACCACGACACGGCAGCGCGCCCCCTCGTGATCGTGCCGACCGGCTTCGGACGCATGCTCGACGAACATGATCAGGCTATCTAGTCACGTTTTGGTTCACGGGTGGACCTACTGCGCCACGATTGGCACTATCGATGCGATGCGCCAGCCTTCCGGCGTCCTCACCACGACTTCATAGACCAGGAACGGTACGGTCTTCGCCTTGTCTTCCGAGGCGCCTAACGTGATCTGCGTATTGGCGTAAAGCTGCGCCACATCGCTGGTCAGCGGCACGATCCTGATGCTCGCGACGTCCGGCTCGAACTTCCACACGCCTTTGAACGTCTCCTTGAAGTGATCGATAAGCGCCGGCTTGCCCCAGAACTGATAGGCACGTGCGACGAATACTATGGGATCAGGCTGCCCCGTCGGCGGCGAAGCAAACACACCCTCGAATGCGACGATGTCATGCGCGGTCGCAGCCGCTGCCTGCCGGAGGAAAACGTCCTTCACTGCTTGCCTGTCGTTATCGTCGAACGTGTGCGATGGCACGGTAGCGCAGCCGGTCACGGCAGCAGCGGCAAAAAACAGCGTGACGAGCAGGTTATGGAGTCTCATATGCTTCTCCTCTCACTCCGCCGGTACGGGAATGACCGCCGATATTTTCCAGCCAGCCGGCGTCCGGATCGCGAACTCGTTGATCAGGAAGGTTGCTGTCTTGGGCGGCTGGCCCGCAGCACCAAGCGTGACGCGCGTGGGCGCGTAGACTTGTACGGTGTCGTTATTGAGCGGAATGATGCGGATGGCGCTCTCATCGGGCTCGAGGCGCCAAGTGCCGTCAAAGGTCTTGCGGAAGTGATCGGTGACCGCGTCTCTGCCCCAGAACCGGTATGCCCGCGCCACGAACGATACCGGGTCCGCCTCTCCCGGCGCAGCCTTCGCGAACATGCCTTCGAGCGCGTCGATGTCATGGGCTGTTTCGGCCGCAGACTGGCGCAGGAACAAGTCGCGGACTGCCTGTATATCGCTCGCGGTGACCGAGGCCGCCGCGGGATTCGCAAACCCGATGGCAGTCAGCATCGAAAACGAAAGTGCAGCCACAAGAATACGACGCAAACGGCGAAATTCGGTTTTCATCACGATGGTCTCATATGCCCGTATAAGGGATTTTTTTGCGGCGAGAACACGGGGACGCTCTCGCCGCATGGTGCGTGGAATTGCGTGTTTCCCGAGCTTGATACGTTTGCCCGAGACTTTAAATCAACTGATTTCCTGATCGGCGGTCAACTCCAGCACGGCGATTCGAGCCATCACGCGCCGCATTGCCAATGCGTCTTCCTTGCCGAATTCCTGCTCGAAGTGAGCTTGCGCCTTCAGCCACAACGGTTTGCTTTGCGCCTCTGTCTTCACCCCGAGCCGCGATAACGCTACCTCGCGCTCACGCCGGTCTTCGCGCCCGACTTCAATGGTCACGAGTCCGTCGCGTTCAAGCGGACGCAAGTTATGACCCATGGTTGCGCGGTCCATCGACAATAAGTCGGCGAGCGCGGCCATGGTGATCGGACCTTTTGCGGCGAGAAAGCTGAGAATGGTGTACTGCGTGGCTCGCAAGCCGGTTTCCGCCATGCACGCATCGTAAAACCGCGTCAGCCGACGCGCGGCTTTGCGCAGTGCGGTGTTATTGCAAATGCCGGGGTTTATTGGAAAGTTGGACACGGTGCAGTGTGATCAAAGCGAAGGACATGGATCTTATTATTATGGGCATATAAGACTATTGTCAAGAAATCTAAGTGATTACCCAGGATTGACTGGATATCTCAAAATCTTTGATAATTAATCACATTGTGGACGTACGTCCATATTATGGATAAAGATAAAAGGTCGCTCATGCCAGATACTGCCAATACATATCCCGCCACCATGCCTTATCAGTTGCCCTTCCCCAAGGACGCACAGAAGGAAGTGGTCGTGCCGTTCGCCATTCCAACCGATGAGCGCGTGTGGGTCCCGCAAGCCGAGAATGTGTCGTTCCGGCCGCTTTGCCTCAACGCCTCGCAAGGTTACTGGATGAACCTGCTGCGCGTGCGAAAGTCGGGCGTCCTGAGCCGGCATCGTCATCCGCAAGGCGTTCATGGATTCGTATTGAAGGGACGATGGAAATACCTCGAGCATGAATGGACCGCGACAGAAGGAAGCTACGTCTACGAACCGCCCGGCGAGACCCATACCTTGTATGTGCCTGAAGACGTCGAGGAAATGATCACGTATTTTCAGGTGAACGGTGTGATGTTCTATTGTGATCCATACGGTAACTACACGGGCTACGAAGACGTCTTCACCAAGATCGAGATGTGCCGCAAACACTATGCATCCGTGGGCCTGGGCGAAGATTACGTGGACCAGTTCATTCGATGAACCCGCGTTCTTCATCTGCGCGCTACGACTTTACCGAACGCGTGGCAGTCGTGACAGGCGCGGCCGGAGGGATCGGCCGGGCGATCTGCGATGCGTTCAGCAAGAACGGTGCATCGGCGGTGAACTGGGACCGGATAGCAGGAGACATGGATACTCCGGACGCACCCGTGCATTTTCCAGTCGATGTCACGGACCCTGCTTCCATTGAAGCCGCGCTTGCCGCGACCATCCACGAGTACGGCCGCATCGACTATCTCGTGAACAACGCGGGCTTTGCAGGTTCCACACAGCCTCTCGATGAATGCGATCCCGAAGAATGGCAACGCGTGATCGAAGTCAACCTGCTCGGCACTTATCATATCTGCCGCATCGTGCTGCCGGCCATGCGCCGAGCGCAGAGTGGGCGTATCGTCAACATTGCGTCGCTGGCGGGCAAGGAAGGCACGGCGAACGCATCGGCTTATAGCGCGGCAAAAGCGGGAGTCATTGCAATGACGAAGTCCCTCGGCAAGGAACTGGCGCAGACCGGCATTCTGGTGAACGGCATCGCACCGGCCGCAGTGGAAACGCCCTTGCTCAAGCAGATGGCCGCGTCCCACGTTCAAACCATGATCGATAAAAGCCCGATGGGCCGGCTCGGTACAACTCAGGAAGTAGCCGCCCTCGCGCTCTGGTTATGTTCGGATTCATGCACCTTCAACACAGGCGCGACCTTCGATCTTTCCGGAGGACGCGCGACCTACTGACCGTGGGGCGAACGCGCATCATGCGCCAATAAGAAAGCAGTCATTGCTCACGACAATTCCATGCAGGAGACAAGCACATGCTACAAAAATCTTCGCGCCTCAAGCGCACGCAGGTCATCGCCGTCACCTTCCTGACCATTGCGGGTATCGTCAATTATCTGGACCGTTCCACCCTTTCCATAGCGAATCACTCAGTGAGCCAGGAGTTGCATCTCTCGGCTTCGCAAATGGGTTTGCTGTTGTCCGCATTTTCGCTCGCGTACGCGTTCGCGCAGCTTCCAGTAGGTGCCCTGCTTGACCGATTCGGTTCGCGGGCAATGCTGGGACTCGGCATGCTGGTTTGGTCTGTCGCGCAACTTGCAGGCGGCTTCATCCAGACACTCAATCATTTTCTCGTAGCGCGGATTGTCCTGGGGGTCTCGGAAGCGCCCTTGTTCCCGGCCGGCGCGAAGGTCGTCAACGAATGGTTCGCCGTGCATGAGCGCGGGCGGCCAACCGGCACTTTCGTTGCTTCATCGACCATTGCGCCGATGATCGCACCACCGCTGCTAACCGTGCTGATGCTTTCCTTCGGATGGCGAACCATGTTCATCATCATGGGCGCGCTCGGCATTTTGGTGTCGATTGGCTGGTACGTTCAATATCGGAACCGCGATGAAGTGGCGCTCGACGAATCGGAGATTGCTTATCTGGAATCGGACCATAAGGTCGAGCCGCGCGCCAAGGGCGTGAGCCTCGCCGAGTGGGGCAACCTGTTCAAGTTGCGCAATACGTGGGGCATGGTCTTCGGCTTCATGGGCGTGATTTATATGGTGTGGCTGTATCTCACATGGCTGCCGGGTTACCTCGAAAACGAACGTCATCTCAGCATTGCGCATACAGGCTGGCTTGTATCGATACCTTATGTTTTCGGGACTATCGGCATGGTATCGAGCGGCTATATTGCGGACCATCTGCTCAAGCGCGGCATGGCGCCCATTCGCAGCCGCAAGTGGCCGCTGTGCATCGGGCTCGTGGGCGCCGCCGCCTTCACGGTGCCCGCAGCTTATACGCCGAGCACCACGCTTGCCATTGTCTATATCTCGTTCGCCATGTTCTTCGTCAACATGTCGAGCGGCACGGCATGGGCGCTCGTCAGCGTCGCCGCACCTCGTCATCTGGTCGCCTCACTGGGCAGCATGCAAAACTTTGGCGGATATCTCGGCGGCTCGTTCGCGCCGATCATCACCGGTATCGTGGTCGACCAGACGCATTCGTTCGTCAACGCGCTGCTGATCAGCGCAGCAGTCGCCTTCGCCGCCGCGCTGGTGTACTTGTTCGTGGTGAAAGAGGTTACGCCTGAAACGCTGCCCGCTGCGATCGAAACACAGCCGTCGTGATTTTAATTTTCAGGACCGAACATGACTTTCAAGAATAACTTGCTCGAAGGCAAGGTGGCGCTCGTCACCGGCGGCCTGACCGGCATTGGCGCGGCGATCGCGAATCATCTTTCGCAGCTGGGCGCGCATGTTGTAGCGGCCGGCTTGCCGCTTGCAACGGAAACGCCTGACGTATTGGACGCCGCGGTGCGCAAGCTTACGCTCGACGTGCGCTCGACCGCAAACGTCAATGCTGCGCTGAAGGAATTCGACCGGCTCGATATTGTCGTGAATTGCGCGGGCGTGATTCGGCGTGGCGCCGAACACGAAGTCGATGTGTTCGAAGATGTCGTCGATATCAACCTGAACGGCACCATGCGTGTTTGTTCCGGCGCGCGTGAATTGCTCAAGGCGTCGTCGGGATGCATTGTGAATACCGCTTCCATGTTGAGCTTCTTCGGTGGCGGACTCGTACCCGCCTATAGCGCAAGCAAGGGCGCGATTTCGCAATTGACGAAGTCGCTCGCGATTGCCTACGCTGCCGACGGCATTCGCGTGAACGCGGTGGCGCCGGGCTGGATCGCCACGCCTTTGACGCAGGCGCTACAGGAAGATACGGGCCGCTCACAGGCAATTCTGGAGCGCACGCCAATGAAACGCTGGGGCGCCCCTGAGGAAGTTGCGCAAGTCGTCGCGTTTTTATGCACACCCGCTGCGTCGTTCATGACCGCAGCGATCGTGCCTGTGGATGGGGGTTATCTCGCGGCTTAAGAGGTCTTGCGCTGTAGTTGCGCCTCAATAGCCGCCTTGTCGATCACCGACCAGACCTCCACGATTTTCCCTTCCCGAAACTGATAGAAGACGTTCTCCGCGAACGTTACCGCCTCGCCGTTCACCGGAAGACCAAGAAACGTTCCCTTCGGTGTACACGCGAAGGCAAGGCGGCTCGCGATGAAAGGCGGGTCGGCGGTCAGTAATTGAATGTTGAAATGAAGGTCGGGGATTTCATCGAAATCTTTTTCGAGCATCTCGCGATATCCGCTCACGCCCAAGCGCTTGCCGTTATGGGACGCATCTTCATGAACGAACTGTCCGAGATGCGGCCAGTCCTGGTTGTTCAAACATGCAATGTAGGCCCGGTAGATGTCGGTGAGTTCGGTCTTTTCCATTCAACTCTCCTGATGGTTCTTCGAGGTCGTTAGTGGTCGCGCAACAGGAACTGACAGACGATCTTAACAACTTCGCCACACCTGGGCTGGTATCGCGTGTTAATCGTATAGCGGATCGTGTTCTGCGCCGATTGCAAGGCGCGAGAGACTATCTGAAGAACCCGCATACCCCTTTGGTAAAATGCTCGGCTTCCGCTGGCCACTTGCTTCACAACCGCTGCACGACGGTCGATGAAAATAATTCTCTCGCGCGATTTCCTCGGGCTCATATTAAGCGTCGCCGTGGTCGGTCTGGGCCTTGGCGCAACCTTGCCTCTTACGGCACTTGCGCTGACGAATGCCGGCTACGGCACCGACGTCGTCGGACTGATGACGGCCATGCAAGCAGGCGGCGGCTTGCTCGTGATACCCGTGGTCGGCCGCATCACGGGCCGGTTCAGCGCGCGCCAGATCATCATGGGCGCCGCATTGAGCGTCGCTGCAGCCACCGTACTCATGCAGTTCACCGCGCATTTGTGGCTTTGGGCGGTCCTGCGCGTGGTGAGCGGCGCGGTGCTCATGTTGCTCTTCACCATCGGCGAAGCGTGGGTAAACGAACTCGCCGACGACACCAATCGCGGCCGTCTCGTCGCGGTCTACGCGACCAATTTCACTGCCTTCCAGATGGCAGGTCCGGTCATGGTGAGCGTGATTGGCGAGTGGCACGCGACGCGATTCATCGTATGCGGTGCGGTGTTTTTATTTGCGCTGCCGGCCCTCGCGCTCGTACGTGCGGGACCGCCCGCGCACGCATCGGGCGGCGGATTTCATGCTGCTGAAAGCAACCGCGGAGCATGGCGCAATGTCGTGCCGCTGATGCCAGCCATTTTGATTGGCACAGCGTTCTTCGCGCTCTTCGATACCCTCGCACTGTCTCTCATGCCGTTGTTCGCGATGTCGAAGGGTGTCCCGGAAAATCTGGCGCTGCTATTCGGCTCGGCAGTCCTGCTGGGCGATACGCTGATGCAGTTCCCAATTGGCTGGCTCGCCGATCGCGTGGGACGCGTGCGTGTGCATATCGGCGCGGCGCTGGTTGTCATCGGCCTGTTGCCGTTGCTGCCGTGGGCGGTATCGATTGCTTGGCTGTGCTGGCCGCTTTTGTTTGTCATTGGTGCGGCGGCGGGAAGCATTTATACGCTATCGCTCGTGGCTTGCGGCGAGCGCTTTCGTGGCGCGGCGCTCGTCTCGGCGAGCGCGCTTGTCGGTGCATCGTGGAGTGTTGCCAGTTTCGGCGGTCCAATCATCACAGGCGCGTTGATGCATGCGATCGCGCCCGCTGCGTTGATCGTCGTGCTGCTCGTGTGTGCAATGGCATTTCTGCTCGCAATATTTTGGGAGCGGCGTTCACAGCCGAATACAGGCGTGATCGGTCACTGACAGATCTAAGCGGAGTCGAACGCGGCAACAACGCCTTCCAATTGCAGCGCCTGCGCTTTCAGCGATGCGCTTGCTGCCGCCGCCTCCGCCAGCGCCGCATTCTGCTGCGTCACGGGATCGAGCTGCGCGATCGCCACGTTGACGCTCAGCATCACAGCATGCACGCCGAGCGCGCCAAGATCCACCGGGTTGAGCTGAGCGCCGCCGTACTCTCGCCTCGTGCAATGGCAGTCATTTCGGCTACTCAGCAAAAAAACGCGAGGCCCGACAAATCGGAAGCCCCGCGTTCTGACATGCGCCCACATTACGCCAAACCGTCTACCTGATCAGACTCAAGTAATTGCCGCTTGGATAAGCGGTGTTCAACCACGTCGATAACCGATTCACCTGCGTCCTGTCGATTCCCTCGCCTTGCATCAGCGGAATCTGGTTCCACGTCCACGTCGGGAAGTTTTCAACCGTCCCACCCGACACCGTCCCGTGAACATAACCAATCTCGCACAGGCTTCGCATGCTCCAGCCGCAGGTCGTCTCGCCGGAGACAGCATTGGCCTGGCCTTCGCGCTGCCACGTGTTAATGTCGAAGCTGGTCGTGGTGTCCATCCAGTTCGACAAGAACGCGTTGACGACTGCCTGCTCCGTTGCGGGGTTCGTGCCCTTCCATACACCGGTCTGGCCGCCGTTCCAGACATCCAGCGGACTGCTGTCCCGGATGGTCCAGCCGCGCTGAACGTCGGTTACGCCGACGCCGTTATCCATTTCCTGCGCGCCTTTAAGCACGTACAGGAAGTTGCGGACCGGCTCGGGCCGGCCGCTGCTTTGGTACAGGTTGTTGAGCAGGCCATACGCGTATTGCCAGTCGGTCGGCAAGTGCACGTTGTGCGCGCCCGAACCCGGATTCAACAGGATCTGCAGGTAATACCACTGGTTGGCCTTTACGTAATGCGCCACGGGGCTTCCAAACATGCTGTTGGCGGCAGGGAAGCCCTGGATATGCGGCGATACATTGAAGATGAAGCGCCAGTATCCACACCAGCCGCGTTTTTCCGCCTTGGGCGCATTTTCCACATTGACCCACGCCACGGGACAATTGGTTTCCAACGAAAAGTCCTGGGCGAGTTCCCACGATTTCATTAGCTGCCATTGCGCCGTGCCGTACAGGTTCTTCTGTTGCGCGATCGTGTAGCTGCCGCTCACGCCTTCGTTCGGCGGCGCAAACCGTTCGCCGAATTCAACGCCCCAGTAATAGAGGTTGCCGAAGATATCCCCGGTTGTGCCCTGGGCGTAACTGGTGCCGCCATTGGCGAGTTGACTGCGCATGTTGTAGGTCGCCGAGCCGGTACCCTCGCCCGCGTATTCCTTATTCAAATTGCCATTCGTAAAATAGTCGCCCCATGCGTCTTTCGGATGAATGCGAGGGACCCAGTGATTCCAGTCCGGCAACTGGAAACCGACTGGGATTTCCCGAAGATTGATCTGGCCTTTGGTTGCAATCGCAGCCTTGTTCACTCCGCCCGGAAATACCGTGGCGAGCGTATCCAGGTCATTCTCCAATACCGCGTCGATACCCGCGCCACACGTCCAGTCGCTTACCGGCGCGCTATCCAGACCAGGACCTGGCTGATATGGCGGATTCCAGGGACGGCATTTCGGGCCCGGTGCCGGATAACGGCTCGCAAGACTTCTGATATAGCTGGCGATCTGCAAGCCCTGGTTTTCGCTCAGGCCGTGATATTCGCTTCGGACGACAATCGAGTTGTTCGAATAGTTGAACTTGAACAGGTCGCTTCCGCTCGCGCTATGGCAATCCATGCAATGCGCCTTGATTTGCTGCCCGGCGTTGACGGGTGAATCGATCAGCGTTGCGCTTTGCCACAAGGTTGCGCCTGCACTGATATCCGCATTGCTCGAAAGCGGCGCTGTCCATTTGGTCGGATCGTCTTGCGCGAAGCTGCTGTCGGCAATCAGCGCATTGCCTGATGCATCGAGAAAATTAAACGATAAAACCCGATACCCGGAACTCACGCCATCGGTCGAGTTGAAGCGGAAGTTGACGACGTTACTGCCGTTGATTGCGCCGGATATGGGGACATTCAGGCTGATGGTGTCGTAGCCGCCGCCAATGCCGCCGTACAGTTTTGCATTACCCAGCACGGTAACGTTTGCGTTCGTGAGGTCGATCCAGTTGCCACCGTTGACCTGAACCGAACCCTTGGCGTCGTAGGACAGGTTGTTCACGCGCATGCTCAGCGTCCTGGCCGATGCGCCGGCCGGAACCGATAGCGTTGCAGCAATGATCTTTCCGCTTCCCGCGCTCATTACTTCCAGCGGCATAATTACCGCGCCGGACGCGGTGGTGCCGGCATTGGACGGCGGCGCCAGCACCGGGATCGTTGCCGGCGGAGCACTACCTACAACGTTCGAGCCGCTCGCCGGGGAAGTCACTCCGGCCGACGATGCCGGAGATGTCGCAGCGCCGCTCGCGCCATCGGGCGTAATAGCGTTCGAACCCGACGCGCCCGCAGCACTGCCGCCAGACCCTGACGAGTTGGTAAGGCCCGCGATGGCCGTTGAATCCGAACTGCCGCCACCGCCTCCACATGCGCTGACGCCGAGGATCACGCCGCTGACCATGGAAACCAACAGTACCCGGTTGAATTTAATCATTAATTGTTATGTTGCGGAAACGATGAAAATCCCCCGCAGAAAGTCGCGGAGCCCGGTGTTTTCAAATAGACGTCTTTTCCGCGAATACCGACACTTGCATATAACGACAACTTAAAAACTAATTCGGCTCGTCACGCAATTCTTCATACAAATAAGCATCGTGAGTTTTTGTGACTTTTTATGCAAGCCGCCTTAAAGCTACCAATGCTCTTGCATTGGTTAATCTCCGTTCTGCGAAAGCCCGGAATCAAAAACACTACTGCAGCACATTTAGATGTTCGGATTGTGAAAGCCCGCATATAAAAAGTTAAGCTGGCGCTGAATTCCGCCCTAGGGACACAGAGCGACGCAATGAAAAACGGCACGCAAAGCAAATCAGCGGGTTTGCTTTTTGTAATCCTCTCAAACCATGCAAACAACAAAGTCTTTGATATACGGACGAGCCAGGTTCCATGCGATTTCCAAGCGCGTACATCATCTGGCGTGAAAAAGGACCGCGTTGACCTGGATTAGCCTGGTTCTGTATTTGATGCCGGATTGAGCCGGGAAAGACTGTCTTCGATTACTTGTTATCGGCATGTTGCGGGAAATTTAATAGTAAAAAATCCCGGTGTCAATTTGCAATAGCGGCGCTCAGACCGATAGCTCGCGTGTGCAGAAAAAGCGCCTTTCAAGTAGTTGAACGACTGGAGGTTTATTGATACACCGAAACACGTATCGATAAATCCGCTCATGGCGTAGTCATGTTTACCACGACGTTCACGAACCTGCTCCTGGAACCGATGCAGCCGCACCGCCTCCGGGAGCAAGAGTAGAAATACCTGAATCGCCGCTCTTCGAACATGCCACGCACGCAAGCGCCAACAGGGCTGATCCAATCCACCCGATCCGTCTGGCCGACATGATTTATCTGCCGTTTTGTAAAAAAATCTGGATGACTTACGAAAGGCAGCATTGACCGTTCCGGGTTTGATCTTTGCGGACCTTGTTCAAACCTCGATCAGATAACTGGAGACTTACTTTGAGACATATAGGCAAAACGGCTTGCATACTGGCGCTCACCGCCTGCTTGGCAGATAGCGCATTCGCACAGGGAACCAGCACCGGTGGAGCGCCGCCCGCCACACACTCGAGCAGCAGCGATGCCGGGAGCGGGCGATCAGCCGGTATTAAGGGCGGCGCCGGGGCGGCCGGTGAATACGGCACAGACCCCGCGACCCTGAAGAAAGAGGAAACGGCGCGGCAACAAGCCGGGAAAGGCCAGCAGCCTGGCGCCTCCGGCGCGGCGGGATCGAAGTAGACTCCTCGCTGGTAACCACTATCTAGCAGTAAAAGGCCTTTGCTGGACAGGGTTATCGAGAATGATTATTATTAACTATCCCAAGTACGCAGGCGTCCGGTCAACGAAAAGGGTGCAGAACAGGAGCCCCTTTCATGCACCAGCCACGCGTTGCGCCGTTTGCCGAAGCTGTCACGACATCCCATGATGCCAGTCTGAGTTCATGGGAGCGCGTCATGCGCGCGGCCCTTGCCGCGTCACGTGCCGCCCAGCCACTTGCCGCATTGGATGGTTATGAGCAAGCGCTCGACATCGCACGTCGTTTGATCGAGGAACCTCCCGAAGGCCGTGCCGGCGACTGTGTCGCGGCGTTCGTCGTCGCGCATCACAATCTGGCGGACCTCGAACTCGAACGTGGCCGTATGGATCACGCGGTCGCGCATCTTTGCGCCGCGCACGAAACCCCCTGCTGAAGCTTTTCGTCGATACATCCCGCAACCCCACCCTGCAGCAAGCCGCGTTGCGCCATAGCCGCGAGACGCGCGTGGCGTTGCTCAGTCATATCGCTACACAGGGTCCTCATCCGCTTATTGCGCGCACGCTCGAACTGGGCGAACGCGCGATGAACGCCGGCGCCCTCTATCCGCACTGATGCACTGACTCCAAAAGGAACCCAAAATGCCCTATACCCTTCCCCCTTTGCCCTATGCGTTCGATGCACTCGAGCCGCATATCGATGCCCGCACGATGGAAGTTCATCACACGAAGCATCATCAGACCTACGTCAATAACCTGAACGCCGCGCTGAAGGACACCGAGTACGCAGAATTGCCGATAGAAACGCTCGTCGCACAGGTAACGTCGCTGCCTGAGGCACTGCAGGCGCCCGTGCGCAACAACGGTGGCGGCCACGCGAATCACAGCTTGTTCTGGACGGTCATGTCGCCCGAAGGCGGCGGCACGCCCGACGGCAAACTCGGTCAGGCAATCACAGCCGATCTGGGTGGCTTCGAAGCTTTTAAGGAAGCCTTCACCAAGGCGGCCTTGACGCGTTTTGGCAGCGGCTGGGCGTGGCTTGCGGTCGATAAACAAGGCAAGCTGGTCGTGGAAAGCTCGGCGAATCAGGACAATCCGCTGATGACGAAACTGGCGTCCGGCAACACGCCGATCCTCGGACTCGACGTGTGGGAACACGCCTATTACCTGAAGTACGAGAACCGCCGTCCAGAGTACATATCCGCGTTTTACAACGTGATCAATTGGCCGGAAGTTGCGCGCCGCTACGCCGAAGCGCGCGCTTAACGTAATACTGCCAAGCAATTCAAGGCCCGGACGGGCCTTGAATCAAGCATCAATAAACATCCCGACGATACAACCCGTTGGCGACCATCATGCTCACGCGTTCATCGCCGAGAGCGGTACGTAGTTCCGTATCGACTGCCGGCGCCATTCCGGCAAGACTGCCGCACACCATGATCGCGGCGCCCCCGGCCACCCACGTGAAGATATCGCTGGCCGAATGCCTGACGAGATCCTGCACGTAGCGTCCGCAATCTTCGTCGCGGGAATACGCGAGGTCGATTCGCGCCAATGTGCCATCGCCGCGCCACGCATCGAGTTCATGCTTGAAGAACGCGTCGTAACGGGCGTTGCGCTCGCCGAACAACAGCCAGTGGCCCTTCGACCCGGCCGCGCTTCGTTCACGCAAATGCGCGCGCAATCCCGCGAAGCCCGTACCGTTTCCAATCAGGATCAGCGCGCGTTCGCCTTCCGGCCGATGAAATCCCGCGTTCGCCCGGATGCGCGCCTGCACTGGAGCGCCTTCCGCGGCATGGGCCGTCAGCCATCCCGAACCCACCCCAAGTTCGCCCGATGCCGTGACCAGTTGCCGGACCACGAGGTCGAGGGAACCATCGGCGGGAATGGAGGCGATCGAATAGTCGCGATGCGGCAAAGGCTTGAGGGTATCGACGAGTTCCGCGGCGCTCATTTCGCGCACGGAATCAGGCGATGGAAGAATCGCGCCGGACAAATGTGCATCGAGACGCTGACCGCGTATTCGTGTGCCGGCCTTCAAGCCGGCCGCCAATACAACGCGCGCCGCCGCAGCCGGATCATTTTGCGGATAGATCTCGACAATATCCCCCGCGGTCCAGTGAGGCGAAGATGCGGCGTTCGCCTTGAGCCGCAAATAATGAACACCGCCGCCCTGACTGCCGGGATTCAGAAGCTCGCGCCGCGCAAGCTTCCACGCCTCTACCGGCGCTTCTTCCCAGCCAGCCACGGCCGCCGCGCCAAGCTTCGATAACTGCCGGCGCCAGCGCTGCTCGCTTTCGTCGTCGCGCCCGTTCATTTCGATACGCTCGAACAACTTCCGGGCGCCGGCTTTCGTCAGCCATTCATCGATCTGACGGCCGAAGTGGCAGAAATCCGGATATTCGCGGTCGCCCAGCGCGAGCACTGCGTAGCTGAAACCGCCGCTCGGCGCGGGGCGCCCCATCATCTGCCGCACGAACGAACGGGCGCGGTCGGGCGCTTGTCCGTCGCCATAGGTGCTCACCACGAAAAGCACGCAACGGGCGGCGGCCAGCGACACGGAATCGAGCGCGGAGATGGGCAAACAGCGCGCCGCCTTCCCTGCCGATGCAAACGCGGCCGCGCTCATGCTCGCGATGCGCTCGGCGGTGCCGGTCTGGCTTGCATGAACGATCAGCAGATCGCTGTTCATGTCGTTCGCGGCTGCGCGCGTCAAAGGAACCACTGCCCCTGCCTCGCGACGCTTGCGACGCCGGCCGAGATATAGCAGCCAGCCCGTCACGGCGAAGAGCGGCATGGTCAGACTGCAAAGCATGACCACTACGCGGCCCGCAACGCCAAACACGCTTCCGCTGTGCATCGACAACATGCTTGTGCCGATCACCTTGTTGATCGGACGATTCGCGTAAAGGTCGGTGACTTTGAGCGCGCCTGTGGTTGAATCGAAGGTGTATCGATCCATGAGACCGCCGCGCAACGGCCCGTCGAAGCGTTCAATCGATACCGATTTGCCATCCCGCGAAACCGTCAACGAAGCGCGCCCGAAATCCGGGCCGACGCGTTGGACGAAGGTTTGCCAGGCGGGGTCGAAGCTTATTGCGCGGCTCGAATCCGAAGCTTTGGCCGCGCCTTCCGCGCCACGCTTCTTACGCGGACCGGCTGCACGAGGGGCATCGGCCTTCGCGTCAGCGAGCGCTTCCTTCGGCTTACGATCCGGGGCGGGCGCGCGGCGCGTCTCTTCGATTCCCAGCGCCTTGCTCGCGAGGTCGTGGTACCAGCCGTACGACCACCACAGCCCGGTCAACGCGCTCATCAGATAACACAAGACCATCCATCCGCCGATCACCGCATGCAACGACCGGTACAGATTGCGGCCCGTGCGTTTCAGATCGAGCACGAACCACGACCGCCAGTCGAGCGGCTTGCGTGGCCATCGGAGGTAAAGGCCTGAAAGCGCGAAAAATATCAGCGAGAAAGCCGCAACGCCGGTGATCTGTTTGCCGATCTCACTGTCTCTGCGTCCTTCCGTCAAAGGCAGTGCGAGGAAACGATGCAAGTCCTCGATGAACGAGAAAAAGTCGCTGCCAGCCGCTTTGCCGAGCACGTGTCCATTGTAGGGATTGGCGTAGAACGTGGCCGCGCCGGAGGGCTGGCGCACCCGGAACTGCGCGGCTCGCGCCGGATCGGCCGATAACACCAGCGGCCTGACCTCTTCACCCGGCAACTGCACGCGGATGCTCGCGAGGAGCGCGTCCGGCGTCATGAGACCGGCGCTATTTGCGCCCTTCTCGACGTGGATGGTGCGGCTGTTGAGCAACCCGGTTATCTCGTCCTCGAAGCTCATAGTGGCGCCCGTCAGCCCCATGAGCGCCAGCACCAGTCCCACTGAGATGCCGAGCAGCCAGTGCACTTGAAACAGAATTCGACGCGTCATTGCGATACCTGCAGTCCCTGCCCGGTTCCGGCGGTCATAAATAGTCTTACCGTTGGTTCAAAGCCCTGTTCCGAATTCAGGCTTACAGTTTTAAACGCGGTGTTTCAGTGCGGTTTTCGAAAACGGCTCAGGGAAAAACTCGCCGCAGCAGATGAACGCGACCGAATGGGAATGATTCTTGTTTATTTTAACGATCAGCCATCGATACACGCAACAGATTTAGGTTCGTCTCTTCGCCAACCGCCTCTTCAAGGCCCAGGACTTGCGCAGCCGTCCCCAGACGCCGCGTATTACGTATCCGCAGATCGGATCGCGCGGCCGGCGGCATTCCGGAGGGCACATGCAACTCATCCGCTACCGAACGCTGCGAATCATCGCCGATCACCCCGGCGCATTCGCCCTGCAGGTACTCAAGGCATTTCGCGCGAACCAGGGCATGTTGCTCGCGGGCGCGGTAGCGTATTACGCGCTGCTTTCCATCGTTCCTTTGCTGATCCTGGTCGTGATCGCGCTCTCGCATGTGTTCGACCGGCACGTGCTGCTCGATACCCTTTCCCACCTGCTCGAATGGCTCGTGCCGGGACAGGCGAAAGCGATCGTCAGGGAGCTTGCCAACTTTCTCGCGCATCGAACGGTGATTGGCTGGGTGCTGCTTTGCACGATGATCTTCTTCAGCTCGCTCGCCTTCACGGTGCTCGAAAATGCGATGTCCGTAATCTTCGTGCATAGGGTGGCAATACGCCGGCGACACTTTCTGATTTCCGCGCTGCTGCCGTATTGCTATAGCTTGTCGTTGGGCGCGGGCGTGTTGCTCGTTACGCTTGTATCGACGGGATTGCAGGCGGTGGGCGCGCATAGCGTCGATATATTCGGCATCGAGGTGTCGCTTAGCGGTACATCGCGCGTACTGCTTTATCTTTTCGGATTCGGAGGGGAAGTCTTTGTGCTGACCTCCATTTATATGGTGATTCCGGTCGGCCGCCCGCGTTTCAGGCACGCGCTCTTCGGCGCGGTTGCCGCCGCGATGTTGTGGGAAGTCACGCGCCATGTGCTCGTCTGGTATTTCGCCACGCTCTCGCAAGTGAGCGTGGTGTATGGATCGCTGACGACGTCGATCGTGGTGCTGTTCAGCCTCGAAGCCCTTGCAACATTGCTGCTGTTCGGCGCCCAGATGATCGCGGAGTATGAACGGCTGCACGCGGGCACGACGGAGCTTCGGCCCAGGCCGTTTCGCACGAGTTGATATAGCCGAGACCGGCGATAATGCGCGGACGTCAAAACGGATCTGCAAGGAGACCCTTTGGAACTTCGCCAGCTTCGCTACTTCGTCCGTGTCATCGAACATGGCAGCATGGGCCGCGCGGCCATGGAACTCGGCGTGGTGACATCGACCCTCAGCCAGCAGATCAGCCGGCTGGAAAGCGAGCTGTCCACGCGACTTTTGCAGCGCACCGCCAACGGCGTGGTTCCCACGGACGCGGGCCTTGCGTTCTGGCGTCAGGCGCAACTCGCGCTTCGTCATGTCGACGACGCCGCTCACGCCGCGCAACACGCGCGCCTTTCCGATCACGTCAGCGTCGGCATGGCGCCGAGCACCACGGGCGTGCTTGGTCTCGCGTTCATGCGGGCAATGCGTGAGCGTTATCCCGATGTCCGACTGCGCATGGTCGAAAGTCTGTCGGGTCATTTGTCGGGCATGTTGAACGCGCGCCAGATCGACCTTGCGATCCTGTTCCAGAGCGACAACATCAAGCGCTTCAGCGCGACGCCTTTGCTTGATGAACGTCTGTTCGTGATCGCATCGGCCGGTTTCGAGCCGATGCCGAGGACGAAAACCACGAAGCTCGCACACATCGCGAAGTTGCCGATGATCCTTCCGAGCGGACCGCACGGTTTGCGCTCGCTGCTCGATACGGCGTTCGCGCGCGCGAATATCGAGCCGAATATCGTGGCTGAAATCGATGGCCTCGCGATGCTCATGGATGCAGTCGGCGGCGGCCTGGGCGTGACGATCCAGCCGGGCGCAGCGCTCGCCCGCCGCGACCTGACATTGTTTCGCGCGCTGCCCGTGAGCGAGCGTCACATGGTGCGTCCCAACCAGCTCGTGAGTCTTTCCGACGATGAACTCTCGCCCGCCGGTCTCGCGGCCCGCGTGGTTCTCGCCGACGTCGCGCGCACGCTCGTCACCGACGGCAAGTGGACGGGCGCGACCTTGCCGCCTCTTCACGATTCGTGAAGACCTGTTGCTCGCCGCCTGCTGGCGGCCGAACACCACACGTCCTACACTCGCGTGATTGGAGGAGACATCACAATGGTGGACGTATTGGTGATCGGCGGCGGCAACGCGGCTTTGTGCGCTGCATTGATGGCGCGCGAAGCGGGCGGGTCCGTAATGCTGCTGGAAGCAGCGCCGCGTGAATGGCGCGGCGGGAATTCGCAGCACACACGCAATTTGCGCTGCATGCACGACGCGCCGCAGGACGTGCTGATCGATGCTTACCCCGAAGAAGAATACTGGCAGGACCTGCTCAAGGTCACGGGCGGCATCACGAACGAACCGCTTGCACGCCTCGCGATCCGCGAATCATCGACTTGCCGCGACTGGATGCGCAAGCACGGCGTGCATTTCCAGCCGCCGTTATCCGGCGCGCTGCACGTTGCGCGCACCAACGCGTTTTTCATGGGCGGAGGCAAGGCGCTCGTCAACGCGTATTTCCGCAGCGCGGAAGCACTCGGCGTACAGGTTCGATACAACGCGCCGGTCGATTCCATCGAACTCGATGGAGACCGTTTCGTCGCGGCGCGTATTGGTAATGAACGCATCGAAGCCCGCGCGTGCGTGCTCGCGGCGGGTGGCTTTGAATCGAACCGCGAATGGCTGCGCGAAGCGTGGGGCCAAATCAACGGCGAATGGGTGGCCGACAACTTCCTGATTCGCGGCACGCGTTTCAACATGGGCGTGCTGCTCAAGTACATGATCGACGCAGGCGCGGATTCCATCGGCGATCCGTCGCAATCGCATTGCGTCGCCATCGATGCCCGCGCGCCACTCTACGACGGCGGTATTTGCACGCGCGTGGATTGTGTATCGCTGGGCGTGATGCTGAACCGCAACGCCGAGCGTTTCTACGATGAAGGCGAGGACTTCTGGCCCAAGCGTTATGCAATCTGGGGCCGGCTTGTCGCGCACCAGCCGGGACAAATCGGCTATTCGATCATCGATTCAAAAGCAATCGGCCGCTTCATGCCGCCCGTGTTTCCGGGCACAAAAGCAAATACGCTCGGCGAACTTGCGCGCGCCATGGACCTCGATGAAGCGAAGTTTACAGATACGATCCAGACCTATAACGCCGCATGCCGTGTCGGAACCTTCAATCACGCCGTTCTCGATGATTGCCATACCGAAGGCCTGACGCCTGCGAAAACGCATTGGGCGCAGCCTATCGATAAACCGCCCTTCTACGCCTTCGCGCTTCGTCCGGGTATCACGTTCACATACCTCGGGCTCAAGGTAAACGATAAATCCGCCGTGCATTTCGGCGGCAAGCCGAGTCCGAACCTATATGTTGCAGGCGAGATGATGGCGGGCAACGTGCTCGGCAAGGGTTATACCGCCGGCGTCGGCATGGCGATCGGCACGGCGTTCGGACGGATTGCCGGAACCCAGGCTGCGCAGGCGGCTTTGAAATCGAAGGAAGCCAGTCATGCAGTCGCTTGAAAACCTGACGCGCGAAGCCAGCGCGCTTGCACTGAACGAAGTTCCCATCACGTTTGCAAAGCCGATGTCCGCTGCCGAAGGCGAAGTCAGCCGCATCATGCAAATCTGCAATGCGTGCCGCTATTGCGAGGGCTTTTGCGCCGTCTTCCCCGCCATGACTCGCCGCCTCGAATTCGGCCGCGCCGACGTGCACTTCCTTTCGAATCTTTGCCACAACTGCGGCGCGTGTTTGCACGCATGCCAGTACGCGCCGCCGCACGAGTTCGGCGTGAACGTTCCCAAGGCGATGGCCGAAGTGCGTTTGCAGACCTACGTGGATTACGCGTGGCCAGCGGGTTTTGGCGCGCTGTACAAACGCAATGGCCTTACGTTGGCGCTCGCGCTCGCCGGTGGTCTCGCGCTTTTCCTGATCATGACGATGGCGCTGAAAGGCGCGCTGCTTTTGCCGCCACTGGCGGGAAATTTCTACGCGGTATTCCCGCACAACACGCTAGCGCTGTTGTTCGGCATCGTATTCGTGTTCGCGATGATCGCGCTCGGGGTCGGTGTGCGGCGCTTCTGGCGCAATGAAGATCCGGGGGCGATGTCGGCCGAGGCGATCGGTGAAGCAACGCACGATGTACTCAGTCTGCGTTATCTGGGCGGCGGCCACGGAGAAGGCTGCAATAATGCCGATGATGCGTTTTCCCTTGCGCGCCGGCGTTTTCACCATCTGACGTTCTACGGCTTCATGTTGTGTTTTGCATCGACGTGCGTGGCGACGCTGTATCACTATCTGCTGAAGCTCGAAGCGCCTTACGCACTCACCAGCTTGCCTGTGGTGCTCGGATCGATTGGCGGTCTTGGTTTGCTCGCGGGACCTGCGGGCTTGTTGTGGCTGAATCTGCGGCGTCATCCGCAACATGGCGACGCCGCGCAAAAACCGATGGACCGTGGTTTCATCGCGTTGCTGCTGTTGACCAGCGCAAGCGGTCTCGCACTGTTGATCCTGCGCGATACATCCATGATGGCGTTATTGTTGGCCGTTCATCTTGGCATTGTGATGGCGTTGTTCCTGACGCTGCCGTACGGAAAATTCGCGCACGGAATTTATCGCAGCGCAGCACTGCTGAAGTGGGCGGTGGAAAAACGCCAGCCGAGTAAACTGCTGGTCGATGATTGATGCAAAACGGGGCCCGTCGAGCCTATCATGGCCGGCGTGGCAATAAAAAAATCCAGGAGACGACATGGCAACCGGTAACGAATTTCAACCGCAGGCGTTGGGCGCAACCGCGCCGAGCGTCTCGAAGCTGGGCGCGGTTCTGCGCGTCACCAGCGGCAACTTTCTCGAGCAGTTCGATTTCTTCCTGTTCGGTTTCTACGCAACTTACATTGCCAAGACGTTCTTTCCTGCCGCCAGCGAATTTGCATCGCTGATGCAGACGTTCGCCGTGTTCGGCGCCGGTTTCCTGATGCGGCCGTTGGGCGCGATCGTGCTCGGCGCGTACATAGATAAAGTCGGACGGCGGCGCGGGCTGATCGTCACGCTTTCGATCATGGCGAGCGGCACCATTCTCATTGCTTGCGTTCCGGGATTTGCGACCATTGGCTTGCTGGCGCCGGCGCTGGTGCTGATCGGGCGCTTGCTGCAGGGATTCTCGGCGGGCGCTGAACTTGGTGGCGTATCGGTTTATCTTGCGGAAATGGCGACGCCCGGCAAGAAAGGCTTTTATACGTCGTGGCAATCGGCCAGCCAGCAGGTCGCAATCGTGGTCGCGGCGGCGCTTGGTTACGCGCTGAACAGCTGGCTCTCGCCAACGCAGATTGCCGGTTGGGGATGGCGCGTGCCGTTTTTCATCGGCTGCATGATCGTGCCGTTTCTGTACATTCTGCGCCGCTCGCTGCAGGAGACCGCCGAGTTCCAGGCGCGCCGCCATCATCCGGCAACCTCCGAAGTCTTCCGCTCGATGCTCACGAACTGGAAGACCGTCATTGCGGGCATGCTGATGGTCGCGATGACCACCACCACGTTCTATCTGATCACTGTCTATACGCCGACATTCGGGCGCGCCGTGCTGCACTTGAGCACGTCGGACAGTTTGATTGTGACGCTGTTCGTGGGCGTATCGAACTTTATCTGGCTGCCGATCGGCGGGGCGATCTCGGATCGCATCGGACGCAAACCCGTGCTGTTGTTTGTATCGGCGCTGGCGATCATCACGGCCTACCCAGCGCTCTCGTGGCTCGCGCACGATCCGAGTTTCCTGCGCATGCTCGGCGTGCTGCTGTACTTCTCGTTCTTCTTCGGCGCATACAACGGCGCGATGGTCGCAGCGCTCACCGAAGTAATGCCGGTCAATGTTCGCGTGGCAGGCTTCTCGCTGGCGTTCAGTCTGGCGACGGCGATTTTCGGCGGCTTCACGCCGGCGGTATCGACGTACCTGATCCAGGCAACCGGAGACAAAGCCGCGCCCGCCTACTGGCTTATTTTTGCCGCGGTGTGCGGATTCTTTGCGACGTTGGCACTCTACAAGCGCGGCGGAGCCGCGGAGTTGCAGGCGAAGCTGGGGTGAGGAAATGACGGCGCGCGGCCGGGGATGTTCGCGGACCGCGCGATGAGATTGCGAGAAGTTCGGTTCCTCTACCCCAAAGAATTTTGGCTACTCGATCAGCCTCAAGCCAGCCGTTTTCGCGGCCTTTGTATCGAACGTCGCCGTGTACTCGCAGCTTGCGTCGTGGCAAGCACGTTCAATAAGACAATCCGGAAAGTCCGCGGCGGAAGAGGAGAAAACCCTTAACGCCTTCGATACCGTCTCCGCCCCCTCAATGACCAGTTCCTTAGTGCGCAACGACGCCTCTATGACCTCCGCGATTTCGTCGCGCTTCGCGTCATACGCTCTTGCAAGAACCCAAACCACTTCGACCAGGGCAACCTGCGTCACATATCCAGGCCGATCCGCTGTCAGCGATTCAATCAGAGCTGTCGCTTTGGGCGACTGGACGGGATCGTCCTAAGCGAAATACCGCACCAACACGTTGGTATCAAGACCAATCATCGCTTCCACACTCCCTGCCCCGCTATCGCAGCATTCATGTGTTCGATAGAGACCGGTTTCCTGGGCTTGCCAATAATGCCTTTCAACGCTTTGACCGATTGGACCGCGGGTACGAGTTCGTACCGTCCTGTCGCCTCGTTCAACACAAACTCGATCCGGTCTCCAGCAGAAAGTCCCAAGACGGTCCGAACATCGACTGGGATGGTAATCTGACCCTTTGAGGTGACGGTTGCAGAGGTCATCACTTTTCCCCTTTAAATTGACGGCTCCTTACCTTAAAGTAAGGAATGAGTCAGCGTATCACGCTGCGATTGTGTCCAGTTCCATAACCCCCTTCACCACCATCTCGATGACCCGCGCCCCCCAGCTTCTCGACATGCGCGTCATCCAGGCCCTGCAGCGGGCCTTCGATCATCAGCATCGCGAGGCCGTGCACGGCGGACCACGCCAGGTATTCCGCGCCGGGCCTGCGAGCGGCATTGAGCGTGCCGGTCTGGTCATGCACGCGGCGTTTCGAATTGGAGAGACCACGCTCATGGGGTCCGACGGCATGAACAGCGGCAAGCCTTCGTTCCAGGGGTTTGCGTTATCGCTGAGCCCGTCTGAGCCCAAAGAGGCCAGCTGTCTTTTCAACGCACTTGCCGATGGCGGACAGGTTCACATGCCATTGACGCAGACGTTTTTTTTCGCCCAGCTTCGGCATGGTGGCGGATCGCTTCGGGGTATCGTGGATGATCGTCGTCCCGGGCGAAACTCCGAACACTCAGTACACCCAACAGAAGAAGATTGCGCATGAAGCATGGCATTGAAAGCGCCGACGAATCTGACCGCTCGTCAGCGCTCTTCGAACATGCTGCTTAAAGCTTGATCTCCGTCCCAAGGCGCGCCAGGAATTGCGCAAGCCATTGCGGATGTGCAGGCCACGCGGGCGCGGTGATGAAATTGCCATCGGTGACCGCGCTGTCCACCTGGATGTCCGCGTACTCGCCCCCGGCAAGCCGTACTTCCGGCGCGCACGCCGGATATGCCGATATGCGTTTGCCGCGAATCACGTCCGCAGCGGCCAGCAATTGCGCTCCATGGCAGACCGCGGCAATGGGTTTTTTCGCATCGGCGAAATGCCGGACAATTTCGATCACGCGGTCGTTCAAGCGCAAGTATTCGGGCGCGCGGCCGCCGGCGATCATCAACGCGTCATAACTGGCGGGATCGGCGTCATCGAAACTCGCGTTCAGCGTGAACAGATGTCCGGGTTTCTCCGTATAGGTCTGATCGCCTTCGAAGTCATGAATTGCGGTCTTGATCGTATCCCCGCTCTTCTTGCCGGGGCAGACTGCATGCACGGTGTGACCGACCATCTGCAGCGCCTGGAAAGGCACCATGGTTTCGTAGTCTTCCGCAAAATCGCCGGTCAGAAACAGAATCTTCTTGGCTGCCATCTTGTTCTCCCATCGAAGAGATCACGCAGGAAACCGGTCCGCGTGGACCGGCGCTCGCCGATATCTTAGCTCGTATGGGAAACGTCCGGCCCGATGTTTCAGGCAAGCATTGCACCATTGCGTGCAACGACCTTGCCCTTCGATACAACCAGCTTGCGCACCGGCCGCGCCACGACGGCATGGGCGATGGTGGCGGCATCCACAAGAACAAGATCCGCGCGTGCGCCTGGATGCAATCCGTAGTCTGCGAAACCGCAGGCTTGTGCGCCAAGCGTGCTGACGCAATCGAAAGCGAGCGCGAGGTCGTCGTCGCGGCGCAGGTCGTGGCGCATGGCGAGGAACATCGCGCGCTCCAGCATGTCCGGCGAGCCAAAAGGCGTCCATGTATCGCGAATGCCGTCATTGCCGGCAAAGAGCGTGACGCCGGCTTCGATGCAAGCACGCAGTGACGGCACCGGCACCGAAGGCGGAGCGGTTGTCAGAAGCGCCACGTCGAGGTCGGCGATTCTTCCAAGCAACGCATCACGTTCACGGTCGGGCAGCATGCCGAGGCAAAAGGCATGACTGATCACAACGCGACCCTGCATGCCCAGCGCTTCGACGCGATCGAGCAGAAGCTTGATTGTGAATGCGCCTATTTCGCCGGGCTCGTGGAGATGGATATCGATGGGCTTCTGATGCCGGTTCGCAATCTCGAATGTGGTATCGAGCGACTCGACCGGGTCCTGGTCGATCAGCGCGGGGTCCAGCGCGCCGAGCACATCGGCGCCTGATTCAAGCGCATCGCTTAGAAGCGAACTGGTTCCGGCGCGACGCAGCATGCCCGACTGCGGGAACGCCACGATCTGGATGTCCACGATATCGGCAAGTGTTTCACGGGTCGCGAGCACGCCCTTCAAGTGCTTAAGACCGGCGTCGGTGTCTATGTCGACATGCGTCCTGATGCGCGTCGTTCCTGCTGCGATGAATGCGCGGGCGAGCGCGAGAGATTGTGCGCCCGCGTCATGTCCCGAACTCGCGCGCCACGAGCGTTCGTTCTCGATGCGGTTGACAAGCTTAGGACCGACATTGTTTCGATACCAAGGCAAACCCCAGTTCGTCTTATCCAGATGCGTGTGGCCCTCAACGAATCCGGGAAGCACGAGTGCGTTCGCACCGTCTTTGATTACCGTGTTTGCATCGCGCGGAAGATTTGCACCGATTGCATCGATACGTCCAGCGGCGATGGCGATTTCGACAGGCGTGCCGTCCGCCAGGCGAACGTTACTGATCAACAAGTTCGGGTTCACAAAAATCTCCTGACGTCGCGGTAGGCGTTAAGCAGACCGCGAGTGTGTCATAAGAGATTGAGTGTCGGAAGTCTGCGTTTCCTATACGTTCGACGGGTTGTCCGGATCCACGGCGCCCTTTTCGACATTGTCCTCGAAGTCCGCTTTATCCTTTTTATTCGAGCCATTGGTAATTTCCACCTCGCCTTTGAGCGCTCGGTCTTCATTGCCGGTAAGTTTCCCGATGCCGAGATTTACCACACCTTTGATCTGTTCCTTCACGCCGTCCACTTTGTCTTTGTTCACGATACCTCCTGTCGAGAGTTTTAATGCCGTGAGAAACATCACGCAACGGGCGTTCCTGCAGTTGCGGTCAGGACGCCATGGCGCCGTGCGTTGGCATCGAGCAAACGCAGCTTGTTGGTTGCGCCGCGAAACTTGAACGACCCCGCGTGCTGCAAATGCTCGCATTTCAAATACACACCGCAACCCCTCGCCTTCGATAACAACGGGCTCAGCATCAACGGCGTAACAGCCACTTGCGGACGTATCGCGCGGTGTGCCTCTTCAATGCGCTCGAACAAATCAGTCGTTACTCGTTGCCCCTCAGTTCCTTCAGATAGTTGAACACCGTGGCGCGGCCGATAGACAGCACCTTCGCAACATAGTTGGCCGCACTCTTTCCCTTGAATGCGCCCTCTTCGTGCAGCGCTTCAATGAGCGCGCGTTTGTGATCCCGCGTCAGCATCGACAAAACAAGCTTGCGTTCCTGCAGCCAGTGATTGAGAAAGATGTTGACGCGTTCCTGCCAGTCGTCCTGAAAGAGCTTCTCGGGCTGAGCTTGCAGCGCGGCGCTCGAAACCAGCAGTTCGAGCGCCTGCCTTGCCTGCTCGAGCGCCGCGAGATGAAAATTGATGCACATGACGCCGATAGGTCCGCCTTCGTCGTTACGCACGACAATGCTCACCGAGCGGATCTTGCGACCGTCCCAGCCAAGCTTCTCATACGGACCGATCACGCTTTCGTCCGGATCGAACTCGATGTCGTCCAGCGCCGAGTCGTCGCCCAGTTCCCGTTTCGATTGATTGTTCGCGACGTGGACCACCGTCTGCGTACTGAGGTCATGGATCACGACTTCCGTATAAGGCGGAAAAAGCAGGACGATACCGTCCGCGATCGAGCGATAACGGACGAGCAGTTCTGTAGAAGGCTTTCGCGCGCTGCGCCTGACCTTGGTCCTGTCTGCGGATCTTGAATTCGTTTCAACTGAGGCTTCCGCCATACGTGCTTTAGTCATTATTCGATGTCGAGTCGTGCGGTGATCGGTCAATAAGTCACGTCATTGCCCAGAATGTACTTTTTAGTCTAAGATAGACTGTAAAATACAATCGGTCAAACGACGAAAATAAAACGGTTCTGAGTGCCGGAGCCGCGTAATATTTTTCGACGTGGAATCAGGCTATCGTCAAGATGAATTGGACTCGCGGAGATTTGAATGAAGATCAAGGACTTTCTGGTCGAGCGCTGGATGGACCGCTACGAGCACGAGGCGCGTTACAACCTCGCTGAGACTTGCGTCGAATCGCTGACCGTCGATCAATTGCTGACACTGACCGGCAAGCAGGACAGCATCATGGACGAGTTGCGCCCCATGAAGCTGACCTACGGCGCGATCGAAGGATCAGACCGGTTGCGCGCGAACATTGCCGCGCTATACGACCGGCAGACGCCAAAGAACATATTGGTGACGCACGGCGCGATTGGCGGCAATGCGCTGGTCTATGAGACGTTGATCGAACCCGGTGATCGTGTGATTGCGGTGCTGCCAACCTACCAGCAGCACTATTCGATTCCCGAAAGTTATGGCGCCGATCTACACACCATGACGCTGCGGGAAGAGAACGGCTTTCTTCCCGACCTCGATGAACTGCGCAAACTCGCAAGCCAGAAAACGAAGCTGATCGCCATCAACAATCCGAACAATCCAACGGGTTCCTTGATGGACGAAGCCTTTCTCAAAGAGGTCGTCGCCATCGCGCAATCGTGCGGCGCATATCTGCTGTGCGACGAGGTTTATCGGGGAACGGATCAGGAGGGTTCGGGATTCACGGCGTCCGTTGCCGACCTTTATGAACGTGGCATCAGCACGGGCAGCATGTCGAAGACGTGGTCGCTCGCAGGGCTGCGGCTGGGGTGGATTGCCGGGCCGGTCGAACTGATTCGCGCTGTCTGCATTCATCGCGACTACAACACCATCAGCGTTGGAATGATCGACGATTACCTCGCGTCGATCGCGCTGGAAGCAAAGGACAGGATTCTCGCGCGCAGCCACGCGATCACGCGGACCAATCTGGCGACGCTCGATGCCTGGATTCAGCAGGAGCCGCTGGTCTCATACATCAAGCCAAAGGCCGCGACCGTTTGCCTGCTCAAGTTCGACGTCGACATGTCATCCACTGAATTCTGTACGTCTTTGATCGAAGCGACCGGCGTCATGTTCACGCCGGGCAGCGCGTTCGAAATGGAAGGTTACGTGCGGATCGGTTTCGCCAATCCACTGGATGTGCTGCAACAAGGACTTGGCCGCGTGTCTGAATTCCTGAGGGACATCGAACGCAGGTAAAAGCTATTCGAACCGATACAACTCGCGAGCCGAGCGCGCGAGAATGACCTCGCGTTCTGCAGCGTCAGGTATCCACTGATCCAGCGCGCGACGGGTTGCGTCGTAATCGGTCAATTGCTGATGTTGTGTATGGGGCCAGTCGCTGCCCCAGACGAGGCGTCCGGGTGTGTATGCATCCACCAATGCGCTTGCCAGGCCCGTGCCGACCGTCACACCCGAATCGTCCACCGCGCTGCGGTACGCTGCCGATAACTTCACCCAGACCCGCCCCGTTCCGCCGATCGAAAGCAGGTACTTGAAGCCGGGATCATCGGCGCCGGCGTGCGGATCGGGCCGGCCGAAATGATCGATCACGACCGTGCAGCCCTGCTCCAGCAGCGGGCGCACGACGTCATGCAGATCCGCCGCCTGACGATGCACCTCGACATGCCACCCAAGCGCGTTGATCCGTGCAAACAGCCGCTGCCATGCGGGCGTGCGAAGGTCGGGAATCGCCAGACCAATCAGGTTCAGCCGCATTCCGACCACGCCTGATCGATCAAGCGATACGAGCTCGGCATCGGTAAAGCTGCAATCCACCACGGCCACGCCGCGAAACCGGCGCGGATAGCGCTTGATCACATCGATGAAAAAGCTGTTGTCCGTGCCGAGAAAACTCGGCTGAACCAGCACCGCATGCGATACGCCGTTCGCAAGCAGATGGCCGGCGTAGGCGTCGAGCGTTGCATCGTAATCAGGCGCATGGCGGCGCTGCGGCGCGAGCGGCAAACCGCGCACGAACACGTGAGCATGGCTGTCGATAGCTGTAATCTGCTCGCCGCCCGTCTCGTACCAGCGGTCGGCCATGCAAGTCTCTTGCGTTTGCATAAGTTGAGTCCGTTGATCAGGCGTTGACCGCGACGGTCGCAATGCGGCGGTTCTTCGTCTCCGGCAACATCAGCGCGGCGACAACCACGAGACCGTAGGCAATCCCGGCATCGATACCCAACGCCGAGCCAAGCGGCATCGAATTGCCCATGTGCCCGACCAGCACCGGAAAACCCGCCGAGACAATCCGCCCGAAGTTGTAGCAAAAGCCCACGCCCGTGCCGCGAATACCCTGCGGATAAAGTTCGTTGAAAAGTGCGCCGAGCGTCGCCGGAATGCCGGCCGAAAAAAGCCCGAGCGGGAAGCTCAGCAACAGCATGGCGGTGTCGCCCATCGGCAGGAAGACGTAGATGTTGACCGTCGCCACGCAGCACACCGCGAACAGGATCACGTTGAGCTTGCGGCCAATGCGGTCCTGCAACCACGCGCTGACAAAACAGCCGCAAATAAACGCCGTGATCACCACGGCGAGATAACCGCCGGTTCCGAGCACGGACAAATGCCGTTCGGTCTTGAGGTAGGTGGGCAGCCACGTGGTGATCGCGTGGTATCCGCCGTGCGCGCCCACACCGATCAATCCGCCCACGATGGTCGAGCGAATCACGGATTTATCGAAGATGCTTTTAGCCGGGGGAAGCGTCCCGCTCGCGGCTTTTGCCGGGACGGCCACGCGCGGCGGTTCGACCACGTTACGGCGCACATACAGCACGAGCGCCGCTGGAATCACGCCGATGGCAAACAGCAGCCGCCACGCCCATTCCGGCGACACGTACGAAAAGACCACCGTATAAAGCAGCACCGCGCCCGCCCAGCCGAAACCCCAGGCGCTCTGAACAATGCCCATCGCCTTGCCGCGATGCTCCGCGCGCATGGTTTCGCTCAACAGTACGGCGCCCGCAGTCCATTCGCCGCCGAAGCCGATCCCTTGCAACGCCTTCAGGGCCAGCAATTGTTCGAAATTTTGTGCGAACGCACAGAGGAAGGTGAACAGCGAGAACCAAATCACGGTGATTTGCAGCGCACGCACGCGCCCATACCGGTCCGACAGCATCCCGGCCAGCAATCCGCCGAGCGCCCCGGCCACGAGCGTCGCGCCGCCGATCAACCCCGCCTGCCCCTTGCCGATACCCCACGTCACCAGCAAGGTCGGGATCACGAGGCTGAACAACTGCGTGTCGACGCCGTCGAGCGCCCATCCCGCGAAGCAGCTCCAGAGCGTGCGCTTTTCCGTCGTCGATATATCGCGATACCAGTTCATCGTCGTCTCCTGACTGTATTTTTCCGGGCCATTTGAAATGGCCCATGAAACGCATTCTAGGGATCGGCGGGATAAAGAACTATGATGCAAGTGATCATCTTTCATATCGTTTTAATATGGACACTCGCAATCTCAAGTACTTCCTCGCCGTCGCCGATGCAGGCAGCGTCACGCGCGCCGCCGATCACCTGAACATCGCCCAGCCGGCATTGAGCCAGGCGCTCACACGCATGGAAAAGGAATTGGGCGTCAAGCTTTTCAGTCGCACGAGGCGCGGCGCGGACCTGACTGCGGCGGGGCTGGCGATTGTCGAGGACGTGCGCATGAGCGTCGCGAGAATCGACGCCGCCTCGCATCGCGCGCGCGAAATCGGCGCGCAACGGGCGGGACGGCTGACGGTGGGATTTGCATCGGCGGCGCTGTTTGCCGTTTTACCGCGCGCGATTGCGGCGCTGCGTGCATCGGTTCCCGACGTCGATCTCGTGCTGCGCGAGATGAGCAACGCCGAACAGGCAAGCGCGCTCGAAAAGGGAGAAATCGATATCGGCTTGCTGCACACGCCGGTTCCCGTCGCGGGGAAGATGCACGAGAAGCTGATCGCGCGCGAGCAGTTGATTGCGGTGTTGCCCGAGAACTTTCCGCTCGGCGCGAGCGGCGTGGTATCGCTCAGCGAACTCGCGCCGCATGGACTCGTGTGGTTTCCTCACGGGCAGTTGCCGGGCGTTCGCGCGGGCATTTTGAGTGCGTTCCGGCAGGCTGGTTGCGCAGTGGAAATCGTGCAGGACGCCAACCGTTCGCTGACGGTTCTCGCGTGCGTGGCCGCAGGATGCGGCGTGTCCCTGTTGCCGCGTTCGGTGCGCGCGCTGCAGTTCAACGGCGTGCGTTTATGCGAGATCGTGGATGGCGCCGCGTTGCCGCCGTTCGAGCTGAGCGTGGTCTGGCCGGCGCGCGCGCGCGCGACGCTCGCGGACCGCTTCGCGGGACTTATCGAAGCCTATGCGGGAGAATAGACGCGCAGCATCCGCATTCATGAATAGCAAATATCGATTCGATGGTTCGCCGCACCGTTTGACCGTGCGATGCTATTGGCCCTTCGCATCCTTCATCCATCGTTTTCCGCGTGGACTCCCATGAGCAAGAAAAAGATCCTTTTGAACGCGTTCAACATGAACTGCGTCGGCCACATCAACCATGGCTTATGGACGCATCCGCGTGACCGCTCAACCGATTACCGCAAGCTTTCGTACTGGACCGACCTCGCAAAACTGCTCGAGAAAGGCCTGTTCGATGGCCTCTTCATCGCGGATATCGTCGGGGTCTACGACGTGTATCAGCAGTCGGCCGACCTGACCTTGAAAGAGTCCGTCCAGCTTCCCGTGAACGACCCCATGATGCTCGTCTCGGCCATGGCCGCCGTCACGCAGAACCTTGGCTTCGGCATCACGGTGAACCTCACGTACGAAGCGCCCTATCTTCTTGCGCGGCGTTTCTCGACACTCGATCATCTAAGCGATGGACGTATTGGCTGGAATATCGTCACGGGTTATCTGGACAGCGCCGCGCGCGCGATGGGCCTGACCGAACAGATTGCGCACGACGAACGATACGACCGCGCCGATGAATACCTCGACGTGCTCTACAAGCTCTGGGAAGGCAGCTGGCAGAACGACGCCGTGGTCCGCGATCGCGAAGGGCGCGTCTTCGCCGATCCCGCGAAGGTGCACAAGGTGAATCACCACGGGCGCTATTACGATGTCGAGGGTTATCACCTCGCCGAACCTTCTCCGCAACGCACGCCGGTGCTCTTCCAGGCCGGCTCCTCGGGCCGGGGACAGGCGTTCGCAACGCGTCACGCGGAGTGCGTGTTTGTATCGAGCCAGAGCAAGGGGGGCACGAAAAAGCTCGTCGATGCACTTCGCCAGCAAGCCGCCGATGCCGGCCGCAACCCCGCGGACCTGAAGGTCTTCATGGGCATCACCGTCGTGGTTGGCCGCACGCACGCAGAGGCCGAAGCCAAGTTCGCCGAGTATGCGCAGTACGCCAGCCCCGAAGCCGGACTCGCACATTTCGCGGCGGGCACGGGCACCGATTATTCGACCTTCGATCCCGACGATGAAATCCAGGCACCGGGCGCCCCTAAAAGCCGCGGGATCGAATCGTCCGTGCAGCGCGTAACCGATGGCCAATCCGGCTGGACCGTGCGTCGTCTTCTCGATCAGCTGAAACTCGGCGGGCGCTATACCACGATCGTCGGCGACCCGGTAGAAGTGGCCGACGCGCTGGAATCCTGGGTGAACGAAGCGGGCGTGGACGGTTTCAACCTGACGCGCACGGTGACGCCCGAGAGCTACGAGGACTTTATCGATCTCGTGATTCCGGAGCTTCAGGCGAGGGGCATTTATAAAACCTCCTACGCCGAAGGCACCCTGCGCGAGAAACTTTTCGGCGGCGCCGCGCATTTGCCTCGGGAACATGCGGGCGCATCGTTTCGCGATTTGTCCGCGGATCCTGCCGAGCCTTCCGAATAAATTTCGCACGGCGCATACAAACTTCCCGACCGCTCGTATTCCTCATACAAGACCGCTGCATGCGCCCTCGCGTGAATGCGGCAGGGTTTTCCCGGTGGCGCAGTTTTAACCCCATGCGCGCTTTATCTTTTAAGTTTCTAACCAAAAAGTCGTTATAAAAGGAGCATGCGCCCCAACGTCCGTGTCAACACGGAAAAAATCGCAAGCGAGACAACGCGTGCCACCGAAGGTTTTGGTGGCATTATTCGTTGTAACCAACCGGTGTAACTTTTCATGGCAGCGTTTTCGTCGAGTCCCAGACATCTCTATTACGTAGGCGACCCCTTGACGCTCGAGGTTCGCTCTCTGATGGATGCGCGCGGCTGGACGGTCAGAAATTCCGAACTCGGTCGCGACCTGGAGAGTTTTTCATCGAATGCTAGCGGCGGATTGCTCGATTTTTCGTCCCGCAACGTCCAGATGAATTTGCGCCTGGCCGAAACGATGCTGTCGATCAAGACCATCGGCTGGGTTGCCTTGCTGACTCCCGTCCAGCTCGATAACGAAACAATCCGCCGTCTCGTGCGCGATTTCTGCTTCGATTACGTCACGCTCCCTGCTTCCGGCGAACGTATCCTGAACGCGCTCGGGCACGCCTATGGGATTGCTGCATTGCACGACGGCGGCACGCGCGCGGGTGTAGTCGGCGCCACGCATGGCAATGTGAGCGCAATGGGCAGCAGCGAGGCCGAAGGCGAGATGATCGGCTCGTGCGACGCCATGCTTGCGCTGTTCCGGGCAATCCGAAAAGTCGCCATTACCGACGCGCCCGTGTTCATCTCCGGCGAATCGGGTACGGGAAAGGAACTTACGGCCGCTGCCATTCACCGGCATTCCACCCGGCGCGACCAGCCGTTCGTCGCGATCAATTGCGGCGCGATTCCTACGCATTTGCTCCAGTCGGAGTTGTTCGGCTACGAGCGCGGCGCGTTCACGGGCGCGAACCAGCGCAAGATCGGACGCGTTGAGGCGGCGAATGGCGGCACGCTTTTCCTCGATGAAATCGGCGACCTGCCGCTCGAAAGCCAGGCAAGCCTGCTGCGTTTTCTGCAGGAACGCAAAGTCGAACGGCTGGGCGGACATGCCTCGACATCCGTCGATGTACGGATCATCTCGGCCACGCACGTGGAAATGCAGACAGCCATGGTCGAAGGCCGGTTTCGCGCCGACTTGTACCACCGTTTGTGCGTGCTCCAAATCGACGAACCGCCGCTTCGCGCGCGTGGCAAGGACATCGAATTGCTGGCGAAACACATGCTCGACCGCTACAAGAAGGACGCGCACCGGCCGCTGCGCGGCTTCGCGCCCGATGCCGTCGCCGCGCTTCATAACTACTCGTGGCCGGGCAACGTCCGCGAATTGATCAACCGCGTGCGGCGGGCGATCGTCATGGCCGAAGGACGGCTGATCGGCGCGCATGACCTGGAACTCGGCGAATTTGCCGAGCCGGTCCCGACCTCGCTTGCACAAGCACGCGAAGCCGGAGAACGGCAGGCGATCGAAATGGCCTTGCTCAGGAATCGCGGGCGTCTTGGCGAAGCCGCGAAAGAGCTCGGCGTGTCACGCGTGACCCTGTACCGGATCTTGTCGGCGTACAGCATGCGCGATGCAACGACATCGCCGGGCGTGGACGTCGAGTAAGGACGCCTGTAGGGACGCCTGTAAGGACGCCTGCCTTAATCCGGCCAGCGGGTCTTGATGGTCGGCACCGACGACAATCCGAAAGAACACAACCCCTTGCAACTGGCGATTGCCTGATACATCAACCCGATTGTCAGGACCAGTAGCAGGCTGCCCAGCTTTTCGTCGTCGCGCATTTCATCCCCCGGTTATTTTCGACGCCTGTCCAGGCAGGCATAACCGTAAGCATACTTATCAATTTGAGGCCCGCTCTGTTCGGTATCGCGCAAGACAACGTCCATGTTTTGAACATGTTGTTCAGGCTTGGCCCCAACGGTATGCATCGCGCAACCGCTCCCGCAAATAATCGATAAACCCGCGCACGCGCGGCGCGAGATGCCGGTTATGCGGATAAAGCGCATGCAGCGGCGCGGCGGGCATGGAATGAGCCGGGAGGATGCGCACAAGCCGGCCTGCTGCAATGTCGTCGCCGACATCCCAGATCGACTTCACGCCTATGCCAACGCCATGCAGCGCCCACGCGTGGGCGGCGGCGCCGTCGTTGGTGATGAGCGCGCCCGTCACGCGTACCGTGACGGATTCCTCGCCCTCGAAACGCCACTCGGCGCGCGGCTGGTCGCCGATGAGGATGCAACGGTGGCGCGTGAGCTCAGCGGGTTGCTGCGGCATTCCGTATTGGCTCACGTACGCGGGAGCCGCGACCAGCACACGATAATTCGGCGCGAGCGGGCGCGCGATCATCGACGAATCTGCCAGGCTACCAAAGCGCACGGCCATATCGAGGCCCGAATCGAGCAGATCGACCACCACGTCCGTCAGCTCCAGCTGCACCGTCAGTTGAGGATGCAGTCGCTGAAAGTCCGCCATGATCGGCGCGATCCACTGCCGCCCGATAGCTCCCGGCGCGCTCACCCGTAACACGCCACTCACGACATCCCGTCTGCCCGACATCAGCGTTTCTGCCTGCTCGACCTCGGCGAGGATCCGCAGCACTTGTTGGTGGAACAGCGCGCCCTCCTCCGTCAAGGTCTGGCGTCGCGTGGTGCGCTGAATGAGCCGCACGCCGAGACTTTCTTCGAGTTGCGCGAGCCGCTTGCTGATCACTGCCAGCGACATATCCATTTCCCGCGCCGCAGCCGAGAGACTGCCGGCCGACACCACCCCCGCAAAAGCGACGAGATTAGGCAAGTTATCGATCATTCTTCGCGTTTTGGAGAGAATGCATTGAATGAGAGCCCGTATTACATCTTGAAACAGCAAGGTAGCATAGGTTTCACTGGCTCACGCAAGGCTTTTTGCACAACGCGGAGCCCCAAGGAACGCATCTCAGGGAGAATCCAAATGCCGCTTTCGTCGAAATTGTTCAAGAAAGGCGTGGCCGCCGTGATGGCCGCCGCTTTTGGCGCGGGTTTAGGCTCGGTGACGCCGGCGTTCGCGGCAAGCGGCGCACTCGTCAAGCCGGCCACGCTGATTATCGATCGCAGCTTGCCCCGCGCGCAGGCCGACGCCCAGATACTGGCCGCGCGCCGCTACGACACGTTCTGGACCAACGGTGACGAATCGCTCGCCCGCACTGCGCTGAGCACCGGCTTCATGGACCGGACGCTGCCGCCCCGCCGGCCGCAAGGGATTGCAGGACCGCTAGCGGCATCGAAAGTCGTACACGCCGCTGTTCCCGACATCCATTGCGATGTCACGCAAATGATCGTCGCAGGCGACCGTGTCGTTTCGCATCTGCACTTCACCGGGCACTTCACCGGCGGATTCAAGGGCGTGAAGGGCAACGGACAAGCGGTTGACTTCATTGCGACCGATATCTATCGCGTGGCAGATGGCCGCATCGTGGAGAACTGGCACCTTGAAGACAACTTGACGTTCCTGCAACAGCTCGGTGTCGTCGCGCGCTGAGACCTATCCATAAAGGAGTCTGGAAATGAACACTTTTGAATCGAAGAACGTATTGATCGTCGGCGGAAGTTCGGGAATTGGCGCTGCTACGGCAAAAGCCTTCGCCGAACTGGGCGCTCGCGTGACGATCGCATCGCGTAATCAGGAAAAGCTGGACGCAAGCGCGGCAGAGATCAAATCGAGTGTGGGATCAACAGTTCAGACAGCCGTGCTGGATACGGGCGACGAAGCCGCTGTCGAACGTTTCTTCGCACAGACGGGACCATTCGACCACGTGGTGGTATCGGCGGCTCAAACGCCAGGCGGCCCCGCACGCACGCTCGCACTCGCCGATGCGTACGCCGCCATGGACAGCAAGTTTTGGGGCGCATATCGCATTGCGCGTGCCGTGAAGATCAACGACGGCGGTTCGCTCACGCTCGTCTCAGGTTTCCTGAGCGTGCGGCCAAGCAAGAGTTCAGTGCTGCAAGGCGCCATCAACGCCGCGCTGGAAGCGCTGGCGCGCGGCCTGGCGCTGGAGTTGTCGCCGGTGCGGGTGAACACGGTGTCACCGGGAATGATCGCCACGCCGTTATGGTCGAAGCTCAGTGACGAAGCCCGCCAGAGCATGTTCGAAAACGCCGCGGCCCGTTTGCCGGCACGCCGCGTGGGGCAACCAGAGGATATCGCCAACGCCGTGATCTATCTTGCGAGCACGCCATACGCAACAGGTTCGACCGTGCTCGTGGATGGCGGTGGCTCAATTGCGTAGGGTTCCGAATCAACTCTTTTTTTAGCTCAGGCTCTTGCCAGCGGCGCGATGCCTTCTTTTATGTCGGCATCGCGCAGCATTTGCTGCGTCAACACGACATGCTGACGCGCGAAACCGCGCGTCGTCAGATCCTTGGATGTCAACTCACGTTGTGCGCGGCGGATGCGTTCGGTCGTAGCCTCGGGGTCCGCGCCTAAAGCGGCAACGGTTTCACGAAGACTGCGCGGATCGTGGACCGGAACATAAGAGACGGAATCAGGCGAGAAATAATCCGTGAGCCCGCCAATGTCGGTCGCGACCACCGCCTTACCCGCCATTACGCCTTCCAGCATCACCGTGATCCCCGATGCATGATGATTGGGATGCAACGGCACCACGATCACATCGGCCCATTCATAGAGCTTGCGTTGCTCATCGATACCCGACACGGGTCCGACCACGACGTTGTCCGCCACGCTCGGCCGCGAGACCTTGCGCTGCGTTGCAAGCCGTGCGGAAAAACGCTTGTCGTTCTCGAAGGCTTCCATGAAGGTCTGCCAGTCGCGATCGCGATCATTGCCGATCGCGGCCACGCGCAACGGTTCATGCGGGCGCCATTGCGACACGGGCTGCAATGGGAAATCGTCCGTGCTGATTCCATAGAGCACCACGGTTGCCTCGCGGTTCCAGAATTGCCTGACGAGCGCGGCGTTGTCGGTGGTATGGGTTGTCAGCAGGTCCGCCCGGCTGAGCAGCTTCTTGTAGACGAACCGCTTGAAACCGCTGAGCGACTTCCAGAGATCGAGCAACCAGACGCTTTGCGCAAGCAGCAACGGCTTGCGTCCACGCTTGAGCATCAACAGCGCAGCGGCGGAGAGATATTCGCGCTCGGTATGCGTCCAGATGACATCAGCTTCGAGCAACGCATGTCGATTGCGAAACGTATGAATGACATCGCAGCCGAGGAGCGCTTTCAGGCCGCGCCGGATGGAGCGCATCACGCGCCCTTCATGATGATCCTGCGAGTACGAAAGCGCCATGGATTCAGACTCGGCGTAGTGATAGCCGTACAGGCAACCCACGTTGTCATCTTTGCGATAACGGCTCGGATCGACGCCGTAATACAGATGAACGTGGACCTTCGCCGGCACGCTGGCTACAGTGCTCTTCGATCCCATCAATCCCCCGATAAAAACGCCCGGCCTAAGCACTGGCCACGCTAAAAAACGCATCGTACAGGGACCGCGACTATCGTCCAGTACGACGTGAGGCGCAGCGTAGGGTAGACCACACAACAAGACGCCATGCAGGCTTTGTGTTCGGCAGCACGCAAACAATACGAAGGGATTCTGCTAGGCCAGATGCGCACATGGCATCGGGCCTTTTGTTGTTCGTATCGATGTTCTCGTTCGTTGAAGATCCCTTCATTCGCAGACTTGATTTGACACTGCCTGACACTTCACGCGCATCTATTTGTTTCGCAATAAGCGGCATGGCACATAGGGCGCACGGTTGACCTGGATTCAGGGCACATTTGTTCGGCTTGCAACATTCATCGCATTACCCCCGTTGATAAATTCCGCTCGCATTCAAATAACAAATACCGGGGTGATTCTCATGTCCAGTCCTGTTCGTTCGCGAGCGATCTCGCTTGCACCGTCGTTGCTGCTGATTCCATTTCTTCTCAACCCGATTGCTGCCGCAGCCGCATGCGCAGTGAACGGCCAAACCACGACTTGCAGTACCGGCGCACCGAACCCATGGACGAAGACAATCGGCACGGGCGACGCACCGGGTAATGACGACCGCACGGTCACGATCAACAACGGCGCTACCGTACGCACGAAGGACGCGTCGGCGATCAGCATTGGCGACCGCGCCAACATCACGGTCAAGTCGGGCGGCACGGTCAGCAACACTGCCGTTGTCGCACCGGGCAACTATGACACCGGCGCCAACACGATCGAGTTCCGCGACAACGGCACGCTCACGGTGGAAGCCGGCGGCAAGGTGCTGTCCACTGGGACCGAGCCGAATGGCGAAGCCGTGAACCTGCAAGGCACGGGCAGTGTGATCAGGAACAGCGGCCTGATTCAGTCGAGCCATGCCGCCGCAATCTGGTTTCAGAACATGTCGGGCAGCAACACGGTCATCAACACGGAGACCGGCGTGATTGCCGCGCCTGAAAACGTGACTGGATCGAGCGGCAGCGGCGCGATCGACTTCACGAACAAGGGCAAGGTCATCGGCAACATCGTGTTCTCCCCTGCAGATGACTTCATGCGCATCTACACCGGCTCGACGGTGCAAGGCAGCATCATCGGCGGCGCGGGGAACAACCAGTTGTTCCTGAGCGGCACCGGTACCGATACGCTGGACACTTCGGTCAGCGGCGACATCACTGGCTTCCAGACACTCATCAAGAACGACACCGGCACGTGGACGCTCAACGGCATCCTGCCCGACGTGCAGACGGCGGAAGTTGCTGGCGGCAAGCTGATCCTGACCGGCGACAACAGCGCTTATGCAGGACAGTTCAAGGTCGATGCCCCCGGCACGCTCGAAGCACGCGCGCAGAGTTTGCCATCGGCGATTACGGACAACGGGCTTGTGCGCTTCGCGCAAACCGACGACGGCACGTACGCGGGATTGTTGAGCGGCACGGGTTCCATCGAAAAAACCGGTGCGGGCACGTTGACGCTGGCGCCTGCCGCAGTCGGCGGCAACACGTATTCCGGCGGCACGCTGATCACGCAAGGCACGATCAACATCAGCGCCGATAACGCCCTGGGTGCGCCCACCGGCGGCGTGACGTTCAATGGCGGCACGCTGCAACTCGGCAACAACCTGGACCTTGCGGTCACGCGAGCAATCACGATTGGCACGGATGGCGGCACCATCGATACGCAACAGTTTTCTTCCACACTCTCGCAGGCCGTGACCGGCTCGGGCGCGTTGACGAAGCTGGGCAGCGGCCAGCTCACCATGAACGGCGCAAGCACCTACGGCGACACGAACGTGCTTGCCGGCACGCTCGCAGTCGGCGATGCACAACACGCGAACGCCACGATCGGCACGGGCACGACGACCGTTGCAGATGGCGCGACGCTCGGCGGCTTCGGCACGGTGCTGGGGTCGGTGAACAACTCGGGCACCATCGCGGTCGCGAACGCGTTGCCGGCGTTCTCGGCAAGCTCGACGGGGTCGTTCCTGATCCAGGGCAATCTCACGAACAACGCCACGATCAACCTCGCGGCTGCATCAGGCACGACGGGCAATGTGCTGAACGTCAGCGGCAACTACGTGGGCAACAACGCGAAGCTGATCGTCAACACGGTGATGAACGAAGGCGGTGCTGCATCGAACCAGTTCACGGACAAGCTCGTGATTGGCGGCAATGCAAGCGGTGATACGACCGTGACCGTGAAGCCGACGGGACTTGGCGCGCTGACAGTCGGCGATGGCATCAAGGTCGTGCAGGTGAATGGCACGGCTGCATCGGGCACGTTCCATATGGCAGCGCCGGTTCAGGCGGGCGCGTACGAGTATCTGCTGTATCAGGGTGGATCGGGACGGCCGAGCGACTTCTACTTGCGTTCATCGCTGGAGAATCCGCCGGTTACGCCGCCGGTTACGCCACCTGTGACACCACCGGTAACGCCTCCTGTGACGCCTCCGGTGACGCCTCCGAAGACACCGCCGGCCACGACGCCGCCCGTCACGACCACGCCCACTCCGCCCATCGACACCGCAGTGATCGGCGGTACGGGCACGCCGCCCACGGCGCCTACGTCGCCGGCTCCGATTGCGTATCGTCCGGCCGTGGTGGGTTATTCGCTGACGCCGTCGCTGAACATCGACTATGGTTTCGCGATCCTGAGCCGCTTGCATGAACGCGTGGGCGACATCGCCAGTCTCGAGAAAGCGCAAGGCGCGCACGACAACGGCGTGTGGGGACGCATCGGCGGCCAGAACCTCGACGCGAATTCCGGCAACCGTTTCTCCGCCGATGAACGCACGTTCTTCGCGCAGTTCGGCAAGGACTGGACGTTGACGTCGAACCCGGCGGGCGGCAGCACGCACGCAGGTGTCACGCTGACGATCGGCTCGACCTCGGCAACCTTCGAAGACAGCGCGCGTAGCCTGAATCCGACGCTCGGCACCGGTACCGGTTCAGTGGAGACGCAAGCACAATCGCTCGGCGGCTACTGGACGAAGTACCTGAAGGACGGCAGCTATTTCGATGCCGTCGCGCAGCTGACCCACTATCGCAACAAGTACGGCGATGTGTACGGCGGCGGTGCTTCGCAGAACGGCTACGGCACGGGCCTTTCGGGCGAAGTCGGCAAGCCGTTGCTGCTCGGCTCTACGACGATTGCCATCGAACCGCAGGCGCAGTTGATGTACCAGTATCTGCATCTGAATGGTTTCAACGATGGCATCTCGCCCGTCGGAAGCACATCGAGCAACGCGTTGCGCGGCCGCGCCGGGTTCCGCATCTTCAAGGCGAACCTGAGCAACGACACGAAGACGGGTGCATTGACGCCTTACTTCACGGCCGACGTGCTGCACGACTTCCTGAGCCCGGGCAACACGACGGTGGATGGATCGACCTTCAACGGCGCGTTTTCGAAGACGTGGTATGAACTCGGCGTGGGACTGACGACCAGCATGGGCAAGTCGTCGGAGATGTATGCCAACGTGAAGTACGCACGGAACATTGGCGGGGATTATCGCCGGGGCGTGTTTGGTCAGGTCGGATATAAGTTCAGCTGGTAAGAACAACCGTAGTACCTGGGCTTTGAGCGGGGGAATCACGAACGTCATGTTCGTGATTCCCCCGTTTTTTTTGTGGGCCGCTTGTTCAGGCCCTGCAGCGATGTGAAAATGAGGCGATCATCTGCATGTGTGCGATACCTTACGATTTTCCCTTCGCCATTCAACAACAGAGACCCATTTCAGGAGAGCATTGCCGTGAATTCAGAATCAGACCGTCGCGCGCGCATCGCCATTGTCACCGGAGCGGGAGCAGGCATTGGCCGCGCTGCATCGCTTGCGTTATTGCAGGACGGCTGGACCGTGGTGGCCGCGGGACGCCGCCTCGAACCGCTCGAACAACTTGCCGCCGACGCACCCGAAGGCAGCCGCGTGCTGCCCTGCCCCTGCGACGTGGCTGATCCCGAAGCCGTGAAGAATCTGTTCGCCACTGCGGTTAATACATATGGCCGCATCGACTTGCTGTTCAACAACGCGGGGGTATCGAATCCGCCAGGACCGTTCGAGGACTGGACCGTCGAGCAGTGGAAGTCGGTCATCGATATCAATCTCAGCGGCATGTTCTATTGCATCCAGCAAGCGTTCCGCGTGATGCGCGCGCAGACGCCCATGGGCGGGCGGATCATCAACAACGGTTCGATATCGGCGACATCGCCGCGTCCGAATTCCATCGCGTACACGGCGACCAAGCATGCGGTCGAGGGCATGACGAAGTCGGCCTCGCTCGATGGCCGCAAGTATGACATTGCAGTAGGCCAGATCGATATCGGCAATGCGCAGACCGATCTCGCGGCGCGCATGGCGAAGGGCGTGCCGCAGGCGAATGGAGAAATCGCCGCCGAGCCCATGCTCGATGTGAACATCGTCGGGCAGTCGGTGCGCTATATGGCGAGCCTGCCGCTGGAAGCAAACATCCTGTTCCACACGGTCATGCCGGCGAAGATGCCTTTCGTAGGTCGCGGATAACGATCACGCCAAAAGCGGCGGCGCATTATTTCGAGTCGCCGCTTCGAACGCTTACATGCGCCAGCGGGCCGTCACCGTGAAGGTACGCGGATCGCCCGGCATGTTGCTCATATCCGCGTTGCCGTGCGCGGAGATGAAGTAGTTGCGATTGAACAGGTTATCGAGCGTCAAGGTAACGTCGACCTTCTTACCGTGATAACCGGCGCCAAGATCGAACGTGACGAAGGACGGCAGCGTGACCAGATCGCTCGCCGACGTAAACCGCGCCGACTGGAACTGGCTGCCGCCCGCTACGTAGAAGCCGTAAGGCAGATCGCGCTTGATCCAGATGCTCGCGCTGTGCCGCGGCGAGAGACCTGGCGTGCTGTCGTGCAGCGAGATGCCGGCCGCGGTTGCCTGGGGCGATCCCTGCACGTTCCCGTTCAAATACGTATAGCCGCCAAACACGGACCACTTCGGCGCGACCTCGCCGGCAAACGACAACTCCACGCCACGCGAATGCTGCGTGCCGATAGGCAGCGAGAACGTCGGGTTTGTCGGATCGGCGATCTGCTGGTTGGTCTGCTTCATATCGAATAAGGCGATGCTCGCATTCGCGTGTCCGCCGATGTCGAACTTCGAGCCCACTTCGAAGCTCGTCGTCTTCTGCGGCTCGAGCGTGGATGCATTGGCGACCACGCCGTTGCTGATGAGCGTATCGGCCAGCGGCGAGAACGACTGACTGTAAGTGCCGTACAACGTCACCCATTCGAGCGGCTCGTACATGAGGCCAACGCGCGGGCTCCATGCGCGATCCGTGCGCGCGAGGTTCACGCCCGCCGCCGTATAGTCGCGACGCGTCTGGTCGATATAGTCAAAGCGCAAACCTGCAAGCACCTTCCAGTGTTCGGTCAGCGAAATCAGGTCCTGCGCATAAAGCCCGGCAATGCCGATCACCGTAGAGCCATTGGTCGTCGCGAGCGTGCCGGGTTTGATGCCGGGAAGATCGATTTGTTGCGGGCTGAAGAGGTTGTAGGTCGCGACGTTCTTGTTCGTATAGATGGTGTCGAACTTTTGCTGTTGCGATAATTCAAGGCCATACAAGACTTCGTTCTTCATGCCGAACAGCGTCGCTTTTTGCGTCAGTTCGAACATGCCGTCGACGCCATGATCGTTGCGAAACCGCGTTGACTCGTCGAGCGTCACCACCGGATTCGCGGCCGTCTTGATCGGTTCGTAGTTGACGTAATTCTTGCGCTCGAGCGAGAAGTCATACGCGCGCACGGCTGCATGGAACGAGAGCGAGTCGTTGAATCGATGATCCAGCGACGCCGTCGCGCTCTCCACCGTAATGTCGTTATAGGACGTGTTGGCCGCGTTCGCCGAGCCGTAGTAGGTGTTGTGCGGCACGTCGACCGGCCGCCCAAGGTAGGCGGGCAACCCCTGGTCCGACGTGCGCCGGTCATGCAGGTAATCGGCTTCGAGATTCAGCGTGGTGTCGGCATCGATCTTGAATTGAGCGGATGGCGCCACGGCCTGGCGGTTCAACTGGAACTGATCGCGAAAGCTGTTGGAGTTCTCGTCGGCACCCGTGATGCGGAAACGCGCTGCGTCGTTGGCATTCAATCCGATGTCGAACTCACCGCGACGTTCACCCTCCGTTCCAAGCGACACGCCGACTTCCTGCTGTGGATCGGCCTCGGGCTTCTTCAACGTCCGGTTGATCAGCCCGCCGGCCGATCCGCGTCCGTACAGCACCGCGGCGGGTCCTTTCAATACCTCAACGCTCTGCACGTTGGACAGGTCGCGGTAGTACAGCGAGTCGTCGCGAATGCCATCGACATACTGGTCAGTGATGCTGTTGAAACCACGAATGGTGACCTGGTCACGCTGCCCGTCGCCGACTGAGAAGCCTACCCCCGGCACATTGCGCAACGCCTCCTGGATCGACGTGGCGTTCTGTTCTTCGATAAGCGCACGCGGCACGACGGTAACGGTCTGCGGCACATCCATGAGCGACGTGCTGGTTTTGGTGGCGGTCCTGGAGCGGCTCGTGTCGTACGTCGTGCGATCCGTTTGTGCGTTGATGTTGATTGCGGGCAACGTGGCTGCGGGAGCCGGCGGCACGGATGGCGTTTCTTGCGCGAGCAAAGGGCGCGTGCCGGCAAGCGAGGTGGCAATGACAAGCGCGCGGCAAGCTTTCTTCTTGATAGACATGGAAAGGTTCGTAGGGTTGAAGACGATAAAGCGACGCAAATGCAACTGGAACAGCCGAGCCGCAGTTACCACGAACACCATGCGTTTCGAGAAGACACGACAACGGCTGCCGTGGAACGGCATTCGATGTGGGGAGGAGGTTTTGTTTGACCGCGTGAGGCGCAGAGGGCTCGAACGCGGCTCAAGCCGATATATTTCGGCTTGTCATATTTCGAAAGACTGGATAATAGCTTCAATAAAACGGCTAACGCGCATACCCTAAGAACGCTTAGGGCCTTTAATCAAGCATTCGCAAATCCTGCGAGCCACGCGATTATATTTATTACGATTCAGTAATTTAAAATTATGCCAACGTTAGGAATTTGATTGTATTTTGAATGCTTTCGCCGCTTTAGAAATTCAACGCAGACGAGCAAAAAAAAAGCGCCATGCGAACATGGCGCTTAAAATTCTAGCTTCCGAGGGGATGGGCTAGAACTGAGAGACGGTCAAGCGGCAGGCCTCGCGCACGCTCAATGCATGACGCCGAAAAATGCCATGACGGCATCGTCGGGACTCAGGCCCACTTCAAAATATCCTTGCAAACGCTCAGCGGTCGGATCGTCGAGCCGGAATGGCGGCCGTATGAAACTCGCCGCCACCGCTCGTTCGTACCAGAGGCTTATCCACTCCTTCAGATCAACGAGCATCAACTCTTCAGCCACTACAGATTGGTCGGCCATAAGATCTCCGCAACCTCGTCCGGGCGAACGCTGTGAACGAAACAGGGATTTATCGCTGAAACGCGCATCATGCGCGCGCATCGTTTCATACAGCTTCATGTTAACCACTGCGCCTCGATTTGCCAGTCGGCGGAAGCGGATTTTCCCTTAGGCGATTCCTGATTCTGCTATCAGGATTTCCTGACAGATCAAGTCGATCGCTATTCTGTTACCAGTCCGTGCCTCACCGCGTATCGGATCATTTCCGAATTATTGTTAAGGCCAAGCTTTTGCATGAGCCGCATCTTGTGTGTGCTGATCGTCTTGGCGCTAAGCGACAACGCATCGGCAATATCGTTGATGCTGCTGCCTGCCGCGAGCAACCGCAACACCTGGAATTCGCGATCCGACAGGATTTCGTGCGGCGGACCATCGTTGGACGGGGCATCGAAGACAATCGCATCCACGAGCTTTGGATCGATAAACCGTCCGCCCGCCGCGAGTTTGCGAATGGCCGCGAGCAAAACCTCCAGGTCGCTGTCCTTCGTGACATAACCCGTTGCGCCCGCACGCAACGCGCGCGAAACGACCTGCCCTTCGTTGTGGATGCTCAGCACGAGAATGGGCAGTGCAGGCTGTTCGGCGCGCACGCGCCGGATCAGGTCCACACCGCTGATGCCTGGCATGGTCATGTCGAGCATCAGCAGGTCGACGTGACAGGCACGCAGCTTGTCCACCACGTCGGCGCCGTGCGCCGCTTCGCCGACCACCTGGATATCGGTCGTGGTCGCGACGATCTGCTTGAGTCCGCTTCGTACGATTGCGTGGTCATCGGCTATAAAAATACTGATCATTGTTCCCGTCCGCCGTCGAGCGGTAGATGAATCGATACCATGGTTCCCGCGCCAGGAGCGCTGTCTATTTGCAACGTCCCGCCAATCAGCCTCGCGCGCTCGCTCATGCCAAGCAGGCCGTATGAATAACCGCCTTGCGCGGAATCGGCGTCGAAACCCTTGCCGTCGTCGCTCACGCGCAGATCGAGCGCGACGTCGCTGCTTACCAGCGTGACGGTCACGCGGGAAGCGCCCGCATGCCGTGATACGTTCGTCAGCGATTCCTGGACAATGCGAAACACGGCGGTGGAGAACGCATCGGCAAGCACGGGTTCGCCGCCGCGCACGACGAGCTGGCACGGCATGCCATTGCGCCGCGCGAAGTCCTCGGCGAGCCATTCGAGCGCGGACACAACGCCGAAATTCAACGCGGCAGGCCGCAGATGACTCGCGACATTGCGCACCATCCAGATGGTCTTCTCGACCAGTTCGCGAATATCGTCGATCTTTCGCGTGGCTTCCGGGTCGGTGTTCGGCTTTGTGCCTGCGTCGCCGACAAGGCGCATCTTCAGCAACGCGACATCCATTTTCAGCGCGGTCAGCACCTGCCCAAGTTCGTCATGGATCTCCATTGCAATGCGCCGTCTTTCCTCCTCGCGAATCGCTTCCAGATACGCCGACAGTTCACGCAAGCGCTCGCGTGACGCGAGCAGTTCTTCCTCGGTCCGCTTGCGCTCGGTAATATCCTGCACCGTCCCGACGATACCCCACGGGCCGCCGTCGCGCCCCTCCACATGTTCCGCCTGCAGCCGCACGATCCGTGTCGAGCCGTCGGGCCCGACAATGCGGTGATCGATACCAAACGGCTGCCTCTTGCATACCAGCACGCGCACCGCGCGTCTGACAGCGGCATGGTCCTCGCGATGAACCGCTGCGAGATAAGCGCTGTAACGAGGTTTCACCTGCGAGCAGGCAACGCCCAGGATTCGGTAAATCTCCGACGACCAGTGCGTGAGACCTCGCGCGCTGTCCCACGCCCAATCGCCAAGGCGCGCGAGGCGCTGCGCATTTGCAAGACTCGCCTCGCTCGCGCGCAGTTTCTCGTCGGCAGCCTTGCGCGCGGTGATGTCGTAAAGGCCCACGTAAATGGCGGGAACGTCGTCGTAGGTCGCAACGCGTGCATTTGCCACGGCCCAGAACGAGGTGCCGTCGGGCCGTCTGAAGCGCAGCTCGGTGTTATGCAGATTGCCTTCGCTGCGCAATTTGAACACGACCGGATCACGCTCGTTTGGCGCCCCATAAAAGTCGATGATGTTGCCGGTTGCCTGCTCGGCATCAAGCGCGAAGAGTTCTCGCAGCGGCTGGTTCATGTAGAGAATCCTGCCTTCCGGCATGGAAGTGATACACAGCGGCACCGGACTCGTTTCAACGATCGCGCGAAAGCGCGCCTCGCTCTCCTTGAGGCGCGCCTCGACCCCTTTGCGCTCGATGATCTCGAGATTCAGGCTCGCATTGGCGCGCGCGAGTTCGTCGGTGCGTTGAGCGACACGTGCCTCGAGTTCATCGCGTGCCTCGCACAGCTTGCGCTCGGTTTCCTCACGCACCGCTATCTCATGCTGCAATTGCAGGTTGCGCGTGACGAGCTGCCGCTGCAGCGTGCGCAGCGACAGATGCGTGCCAATGCGTGCAACCACTTCATCCACGCGAATGGGTTTCGTGACGTAATCCACGCCGCCCGCGGCGAGCCCTTCGACAACGTCGGCGGCGGCGGACATGGATGTCATGAAGATCACGGGGATGTCGTTCGTATCGCTGTTCGCCTTGAGGCGCCGGCAGGTTTCATAACCATCGATACCGGGCATTTTCACGTCGAGCAGGATCAGGTCGGGCCGCGAGAATGCAGCGCGCTCCAGCGCTTCCAGCCCGTCCAGCGCAACCAGCACGCGATACCCCTGGTCCTCCAGGCTCTCGACCATGACGCTCAGGTTCGCGGGCATGTCGTCCACGATCAGGACCGCCGGCGCCTCGACTGCAACCGTTGCAATCTCGCTCATGACGCGTGCCTCCCCTCAAGATGCTGTTCCACGATTTGCACGATAGCCTTTGTCCGATAACCCTTCGCCAGCGCGCGCAACTCCGCTGCGAACGCGCCGTAACGTGCATCGAGATGCGCGATGCGCTCGGCCCACATCACGATTTCACGCATGTTTCCCTGACGCGCCAGCCGATGCAGCGTTTCAAGCTCATCAAGCGGCAATGGCAGATACGGCATTGGCGGACTAATGGTTTCGGCGGCCTCGATGATTGGCACGGGCGCGTAGATCCATTCAATCGGCATCACCGACGCAATCTTTTGCAGCAGCGTATCGAGATGAAGCGGCTTGACGACAAACGCATTCGCGCCCGCGGCAAGACTGCGCTGTTCGTCGCCGCCGGATGGACTGGCCGACATCGCGATGACCGGGACCTCGCTCAATCCCGGCATGAGACGCAGTCGATGAATGGTCTGGAGTCCGTCCATGCCGCCCATGACGACATCGGTGAGAACGAGCTCCGGTGTTGTCCGCCGGGCGATCTCGACCGCCTCCGCGCCGCTCTCGGCTTCGTGCATCACGAAGCCGATGTGCGCCAGCATCGCGGCCGCCACCGCGCGGTTGGTCGGTGCATCGTCGATCACGAGCACCGTTCTGCGTGCGCCCGCGTAGCCCGTGATCAACTGCGCGGGCACCGTCACCGGGTGCGCAACAGCCAAATCCGGCGTGGCTGCATCGAGTTCGAACCAGAACGTGCTGCCCTCGCCTTTGCGGCTCTCGACAAAAATCTCGCTGCCCATCGCGCGCATGAGTTGCCGGCTGATGCCGAGGCCAAGCCCCGCGCCGCCGCGTTGCCTTTGTTCGTCGCCAGTTTGCTCGAAGGGCTCGAAGATCAGTTCGCGTTGCGCTTCGCCGATGCCAATGCCCGTATCCTCGACCGTGAATCGCACGCGGCCATCCACGAGCGTCGCCACGCGCAAACTCACGCTGCCGTGGTCCGTGAACTTCACTGCGTTCGCGAGAAGATTGAGCAACACCTGGCGCAGGCGCCGTTCATCGGCACGTACGGCTTCGGGTGTATCCCGCGCGGCGTTGCAGACGAACACGAGGTCTTTCTGTTCGGCCTTCACGCCGATGATCTCGCGGATGTCGTTCAGCAAACCGGCAAGCGGCACGGCGACAATATCGAACGGCACCTTCCCCGCTTCGATCCTCGCGATGTCCAGGACGTCATTGATCAACGCCAGTAAATGTTCGCCGCTGCGCTGGATCACGCCGAGTCCGTCGCGCTGGCGCTCGTTCAGGCTAGGATCGCGGCTCAGCACCTGCGCGTAGCCCAGAATGCCGTTGAGCGGCGTGCGTAATTCATGGCTCATGTTGGCAATGAACTCGGACTTCGCGCGATTCGCCGCTTCCGCCGCGTGCCGCGCTTCGCGGCCTTCGGCGGCTTCACGTTCATCGATATACGCACGATAAAGCCGCGCCGACATGGCATCGAACGACGCCACCACGCGCTCGAGTTCGTCCGGATGACGCGGGGGTTTGCGTTGCAGCGCGAACGCTTGCGGCGCTTGCCGGAAGTCATAGCGCTCGACGCGGCGCGCCACTGCCGCCAGATGCCGCGTCACGAGACGCGAAAATATGTAGAACGTGAAGAGCGAGACAAGGAACGTGTTCGCGGCCTGGCTCAACAAGATGACGAGCGCGGTTTTATACAATTCCCGATACAGGTTCGCGAGCGTTGCCTCCACTTTCAGGGTGCCGATCATTTCCTCGTGGCCTTGAATGCGATACACCACGGGAAAGCTGCGCACGATCACCGGACCCAGCGTGCGTTCGCCGGCGGCGACAACCATGGATGTATCGCTCGCGATGATTTCGGTGACTTCGGCAATGCGGATATCGGGCAAGTGAAGAATGCCGTCCAGTTGCAGTTCGAGTTGCGGACGGTCCAGGCGCCATAACGCTTCGCCCAGGCTTCCGCGATAACTCTCGTTAATCTCCGCGAGCCTGCTTTCGATCAATGCCATGCCCCGGTCATAGTCGCGATAAAGCTGCAGCGCGGTGAGTGTCAACGTCACCATGCAACTGAAGAGAAAAACGGTTGCGAGCAGCCGCAACACGACACTGCTGCGGTGGCGATCGACCGAATCCCACAGTCCGCCAAACGTATTGAGCGTCATATTTCCCGGCCCGCCTGAGTTCTCGACTGGCGTATTTTGCGCTCTCCAATAGCGCGGGTCTAACATGAGGAGTGCGAGGAAAAGCCGCTAACGAAGCGATTCAAGGCTAGCGAAAATGTACTGAGTACTTAATTATTTATAATCTGCACGCTTCAATTCAAGCGGCATAGCTGCTCGACTTTGGAGCTTGCCCAGATGCGTTCAATTCGATCGTCACGACCACCCGTTGCGTGAAGCCGCATCTCTTCTATGCGTTCTTCCAGTTCCAGAAGCAGACCGGCTTCATTATCTCCGACAGCGGCGCCATGCGATCTGCGCAATTCGCCCAGGGTATCGGAGAGATGTTTGAGCGACGATGTCTCGACGGTAATCAGCGGCCAGCAATGCATGAGAAATGCCAGCGGGGTCAGGTTCCTGGTTTCGCACCAGGTATCGAACAAACGCAGACAAATGCCTTCGATCTGTTCCGACGCGGTCCTATGGTTGAATAGATCGGCACTCATCATCACGCGGAGAACGAAGTCATGGGTGTCATGATCGTAGAGCGCGATTAACCGTGGCGAAATCGGGAAACCCTCGAAAACTACTAGGGAAATCCTGCTCTTGCATTAGGGAAATCCTTAATGGATGCGAGGGCAGTGGACTATGTCTATTAGTCCACATACATTCCTGGGTCAATTGACAACCGTCAAACGACCTTACTTCTCAGCGTCTCCGCCCATTTCACATGCACGACCCGCACCGGCATGTCATGCGCGGCGCAGTACGCAAGCCAGCGCGCCTGGTTGTCCTGCAGGCGGTCGCCCGGACCTTTCACCTCGATCATTTCGTAGCGCTTCTGTTCCGGCCAGAAACGGATCAGGTCCGGAAAGCCCGAGCGGTTCGCGCCAATGTCCTGCAAAAGCCTGCGGAACCATAACTTCATATGCGCGGCGGGCAGGCACAGGAGCGCCTGTTCCAGCAGTTCGCTCGTCAGCATTCCCCAGTGAACGAATGGTGATTGAACTCCCGCCTTCGATACAAACGCCAACCGAATCACGTGCTCGTGCTGCGCGCTATCGAGCAGGGACAGACATTGGTCGAACGCATCGCGCCGGGCGGCATGGAAGCCAGGCGAATGGAGATCGGCGGGACCGCGCTGGAACGGATGAAAAAACGCGCCCGGCAACGGCATGAAAATCGCGTCCCAGCAAAGCAGCCCGAAGAGCGAATTGATCAGCGTGTTCTCAACGTAATGCACGCCCGCACCGGGCTCACTGAGCGCATCGCGAACAATCATTTCGACCGATGCCGGTTCGGCCGGCATGGGCAGGACGACATCGATACGTTCAACCGCGCGCGTCCTGCCCACGGCCTCGACGGGAAGCCCGAGCTTGCGTTTAAGGCGCGGCAACATCCGCGCGACGCGTTGGGATTCCTCCTCGCTCTCAGGATTGCTGCGCGCCTGAAGCGCCAGAGCGTAGGCATCGTTGTAAAGACCGGCTTGTTCCAGCGCCCGCATGCGCCTGTGCCGCGCGCCCGGAAACGCGCAGACACTGTACGCGGCAAGCGCCATATCCCAATGACGCAACCGCTCGCAATACTGCCCCACGCGATACAGCAACTTCTGCCGCCGTTGATTGAGCCATCCGTGATCGCACGGCAACGCTTCGATCTCGGGAATCATGGTTTCGATGGACGTCAGATCGTCGATGGTATCAAGCATGTCGCGATACGCATGCACTGCCAGAAATACATCGATATCCGCGCGGCTTTGGAACGCGCGCGACGACCGTTCGAGCAAGACGCGCTCATACCGCACGATTCCAAGGTCCGCCAGCACGAACTCCGCCCAGCTTTGCCGCAAGTTGCCGAAGAACATGAGCCTCAAGCGCTCGCACAGGGCGGTTATGTTCAAGCACATGACAACGTCAGACGCGCCGGGATGCCATTCCCGATAAACCCGCGCCTCGGGATACGCCGGCAACAGCGAATCATGCAGTTCGGACTTTCGTGCCGCCGCCAGAGACGGGGTCAGCGAGAAAATCTTCTTGAGCTCGGGCTTGGTATGAAGGCTGAAGATTTCATCGAGGGTGAGTGGCGGATTCATGTTCACCCAGCCGAGCGTGCTGAGCGGCGCCAGTGCTTCGAGCGGACAGCCGATTTCGTCGTAGAGCAGTTTGCTTGCACGGAAATACGGGCCCACGCGCATCAGCATGCGAACCAGCAACGCCCGTGATGCCAACGGCAGAACCGGAAATTCGCGCAGGAAAACGCGCTCGTCTTCCGCCCAAAGATCGTCGTAACGATCCGCGAGCCATTCAAGCGCGCGCTCGAAATTTAGCAAGTAGTAAAACCGGCGCTGAAAATCCGCTTGTTGAGAGGATGTCGGATCGCTCATGATCACTGTATGCATATACAGCAATATGATACCTTCATCGTGGTCCTTTGCGATCGTTTCGCGTCAAATCTGCGCCGAGCCGCCATCGACGAAAAGCTCGCTGCCCGTCACGAAGCTGCTTTCATCGGAGGCGAGGAAAAGCGCCGCGTTTGCCGTTTCTTCAGGCTTGGCCAGACGTCCGAGCGGCGTGGCCGACTGCACGTATTTGATCATCTCGTCGCTGGCTTCCTGAGTGGTCGCAAGGCCATGCCAGCCGGGCGTAGATGTCGCGCCGGGAACCAGCACATTGACGCGGATCTTGCGCGGCGCAAGGTCCAGAATCCAGCTTCGCGCGAAGTTGCGGATCGCAGCCTTGGTCGCGCTATAAACGCTGAACGATGCCCCTCCGGTCACCTCGGTCGTCGATCCCGTGAGGATGATCGAACTGCCGTCTTTCAGCAGCGGCAACGCCTTTTGCACGGTAAAAAGCGTTCCTTTGACGTTGGTATCGAAGGTCTTGTCGAAGTGTTCTTCCGTGATCTCGCCAAGCGCCGCAAATTCGCCGCCGCCTGCGTTGGCGAAGAGAATGTCGATACTTCCCGCTTCGTTTTTGACAACCTCAAAAAGCCGGTCGATGTCATTGAGTTTCGACACATCGCCTTGAACCCCGCGCGCGTTTGCGCCCACTTCCGCGACCGCTGCGTCGAGTTCCTGCTGGCGCCGGCCGCTCATGAACACGCGTGCGCCTTCCTCGGCGAAACGCTTGGCGGTAGCCAGGCCAATACCGCTGTTTGCACCCGTGATGACCGCAACTTTTCCTATGAGCTTGCCCATCTGGAATCTCCTTAAGCGAGTTAGAGAATTCATTATGGGCGGGTACATTCTGTTATGCTAGTACCTACCTAAAGGTATGTGCTAAGGAAAAATCCATGGAACCCCGTTCGTTCAGTTGTGGACTCGAGGTCGCGTTATCGGTCATTGGTGGAAAGTGGAAGCCAATCGTGCTGTTTCATCTGAACGGCGGCCCACGGCGCTTTGGCGAGCTCAAGCGCCTGGTCGCGGGCATCAGCGAGAAGGTGTTGATCCAGCAAGTGCGCGAACTTGCGGAAGACGGCGTAATCATGCGGCGCGACTACGGCGAGATTCCGCCGAGGGTCGATTACCAGATGACGGAATTCGGGATGACGCTCGCCCGTGCACTCATGCCGCTATGCGCGTGGGGCGATGCAAACCGCGAACGCATCGACACGCTGCTCGACGAAAAAGCGCGAGCCGCGGCCGAGGAAAAATAGGGGCCGGGTACGGATTCCTAAAAGTGCCCTTTTGATGTCGTGTTGCGCAGACATCGACATCAAAATTGACTGTGCGGTGAAGGCAAACGTTACACGCGGTGGCATCATATGCGCCTTGCTCTCCAACGCCCGGCACCCATACATGTCCAATCTGATCGTCCACGGCGGCCTTCCACTGCGCGGTGAAATCACCCCTTCCGCCAACAAGAACGCCGTCCTGCCCATTCTTTGCGCCACCCTTCTGACCGACCAGCCATTGCGGCTCGTCGGTGTTCCTGAGATTACCGACGTCAAGAAGATCCTCGATATTTTTCGCATGCTCGGCAGCAGCGTATCCATGGATTTCGCGACCGGCGTTCTGCAACTTCACCATCACGCCACCCGGTTTGATCCTGTTGAACACCGGCTGCCGGAAGAGATGCGTTCATCGATCATGCTGGTGCCGCCGCTGCTCGCGCGCTTCGGCGTGGCGCGGCTGGAAAACGACGTAAAAGGCTGCACGCTGGGCGTGCGCGAGATCGACCCGCACGTTGAAGTCTTCGAGCGCTTCGGCGCCCGCATCGAGCGCACGACGGATTCGCTGATCGTTCGCGCCGAGTCGCAGATGACCGCGAATCATCACTGGTTCGACTACGCGTCGGTGACGACGACCGAAAACTTCGTGCTGTGCGCAGCATCCGCGAATGGCACGTCGTCGCTTGTGAACGCGGCGTCGGAGCCGCACGTGCAGGAGTTCTGCCGTTTTCTCGCAATGCTCGGCGTGGCGATCGAGGGAATCGGAACCTCGCGCATCACCGTGACCGGCGGCAAGAAACTGGGCGGCGGCGAATTCCGCTTCAGCGAAGATTTCCATGAAATCGCGACGTTCCTCGCGCTGGGCGCGATCACGGGTGGTGACATCGTGGTGAAGAATACGGCGCCGGAACAGTTTCCGCTGATCGACCGGACCTTCGCGAAGTTCGGCGTGCACGTGGAGCACAGCAACGGCTGGTCGCGCACCGTTCGCGATGGTCCATTGCGCGTGCGCCGGCCGTTCACGCAGAACATCCTGACGAAGGTCGAGGCAGCGCCGTGGCCGTATCTTCCGGTCGACCTGCTGCCAATTTTCATTGCGCTTGGCGTGAAAGCGGAAGGCAGCGCCATGTTCTGGAACAAGGTCTACGACGGCGCCATGGGCTGGTCCGGCGAACTGTCGAAGTTCGGCGCGCATGTGTTCTTGTCGGACCCGCATCGTCTGATCACGTTTGGCGGCCTTACGCTTACGCCGGCCAAGGTCGAAAGCCCTTACATCATTCGCGTGGCGATCGCGCTGCTGATGGTTGCCGCAAGTATCGAAGGACGCTCGGAAATCACCAACGCCTTGCCGATACGGCGCGCGCATCCGCGTTTTGTCGAAAACCTGCGGTCGGTGGGTGCGAACGTGGAATGGACCACCAGCGAATAACGCTGATACGGCGCGGGCGCTCATGCCCGCGCCTTTTGCGCGGCTTCTCATACGACCGCAGATCAAAAGCCCCAGTCGGGCAACACTGGCTCATTAAGCCCGCTTAGAATAAATAATTAATTAAACTGCGTGGCGTCAAACGTTAGTGCCATCAATTTGCGAATAAACTCTCGCGTGCCCGATGTGTCATCCTGTCGGCAAATCTACTAAACGAACACTTAAGTCAATTCGCTAAACAAAGAAGTACAGGCCCATTGAGCCGGCGTGCTCCTAGTTAACCTCATCCACCACGGAGACACAGTGATCAGAAATGGTCTTGGCGGGTTGCTGCTCATGCTTTGCTGCTTGGTCACATTGCTAAGCGCGCCAATGAGCCATGCAGTCGCGGCGGGTCCCGACTGCTCGCGGCCATTTACACTCGCATTGCACGATCACGGCCTGCTCTATTCCGCCGATACCGACACCGGTATCGATAAAGACTTCGCCGACGAACTCATTCGCCGCAGCGGCTGCAAGGTTACCGTCAGCCTGATGTCGCGTGCGCGCATCTGGCAATTGATTGAATCGGGCGCACTCGATTTCAGCTTGTCAGGCATTACGAATGCCGAGCGCAATCAGTTTGCATCGTTTGCGTGGTATTTCACCGATAAATATTATCTCCTCGTCCGAAAGGATTCCGGCATGCGCCGGCTGGCGGATTTCGAGCGCAGCGATCAATTCCAGTTAGGCGTGATCCGGAGCTTTCGCTATAGCGATTCCGCCAATAAACTCGTCGATACACTCGCCGCCCAGAATCGTGTCAGTCAGGCCGGCGGCCTCGAACCTCTATATGAAGCGCTGATCAACCGCCGCATCCAGGGCATGATCATGGAGCCCTTCGATTATCCCGCGCTCGAAGAAAAGCGGATTCGCGACGTCACCACGGTTATCGAATTCAACGATCCCCCCGTTCCGCATGGTTTGATCATGTCGAAGAAAGCGCTCTCGCCCGGGGAGCAGGCAAAGTGGCGCGCACTTGTGAACGAGATGCGCGCGGATGGCACCGTGCTGCGCATCTTCCGTAAATATTTCAAACCCGATCTGGCTCAGGCGATGGTCGATTTCAAGGCGCCGCAATGAACCGGACGCGCCGCCGGGCTCGTGCCGGCCTGACGCCGCGGTTGATATATCGGCTGATCCCGCTATTGATTCCGCTACTCGTGCTCTTCGCCGCCCTGAGCGTCACCTGGGTCGTGTGGGATCACGAACAACAGGCTTCAAGGCGCGAGTTGCTGTCCCAGTTCGACTTCTCGCTGGGTGACGCGGTGAGCCGCGTCGAACAGCGCATGGCCACTTACGAGCAAATGCTGCACGGCGTGCAGGGTCTCTTTGCCGCCGTCGGAAATGCCGACCGGGACCACGTGCGGGACTATGTCAGTGCGCTCAATCTCGATGCAAATTTCTCTGGCATTCAGGCAATAGGCATCATCAAGTGGGTACCGGCGGCGCAGAAGGACGCGCATGTCGCGGCCATGATCATGGAAGGATTCAGCCACTACGGTATCCAGCCCCCGGGCACGCGTGATCATTACGCACCGGTCATCCAGCGCGAACCGAATGTTGGTGCGAACCGCCGCGCGCCCCTCGGCTTCGACGGCTGGACCGATCCGGTGCGCCGCCTTGCCATGGAAAAGGCGCGCGACTCCGGCATGGCAGTGATGTCGGGCAAGCTGAGGTTGGCGGTCGACGACGGTCCCGACGCGCAACCCGGTTTCGTCATGTATGTGCCGGTTTATACGCGCGGCCAGTCGCTGGATAACGTCACCCAACGCCGCGCGCACCTGACGGGCTGGGTGTATGCATCGTTTCGAATGCACGATGTGATCGCAAGCCTCTACGGCGAGCAGCCGCGCGGCTTGTCGCTTGCCATTTACGACGGCGTCGAACCCTCGCCTGCGGCCCTGCTCTACCGTTCAGCAGACGTTGGTGGCGGGAAAAGTCCGGCGGAGACGATCTCCGCCAGCGAATATCTGGTGGTCGCGGGCCACAACTGGACTCTCTCGCTCGCCACGCAGGACGGCTTCAAGACTGGCTTCGGGCGTAAGGCGCAATGGATTATCGCGATCACCGGCACGGGCTTGAGCATCACCCTGGCCTTGCTCGCGTGGCTGCTGGTAACCGGCCACGGCCGCGCGATGCGGCTCGCGTCCACCATGACGCGCGAATTGCGGGAAAGCGAAGAGAAGTTTCGCGCCATCGCCGATTGCACCGTCAACTGGGAAGTCTGGTGGGGTCCGGACGGCAAGCCGCGCTGGATCAATCCTTCGGTCAAGCAATACACCGGCTATACCGTCGAAGAATGCATGGCGATGCCCGACTTCGCCGGCACGCTGATTCATCCCGAAGACATGCCGCGCGTCGCGCCGGAATTCATGAAGGGGCTGCAAGGACATCGTGGCGATGACCTGGAATTCCGCTGCGTGAGAAAGGATGGGTCGATTGTGTGGCTCTCGGTTTCATGGGTGCCGATCACCGACGCCAAAGGCGTCTTCACGGGCTTTCGCACGAGCGGGCGCGATATCACCGAGCGCAAGCAGGCCGAGTCCGAATTGCGCATTGCCGCGGTTGCATTCGATTCGCTGGAAGGCATGATCGTCACGGACGCCAACACCAAGATCCTGAGGGTGAATTCGGCGTTTATCGAATGCACGGGTTACAGCGCGGAGGAACTCGTCGGCAAGACGCCGCGCATGCTTCAGTCCGGCCGCCACGACGCTGCTTTTTTCCGCGCGATGTGGGAATCGATCAACCGCGTGGGCGGATGGCAAGGCGAGATCTGGGATCGCCGCAAGAATGGCGAGGTGTATCCGAAATGGCTGAGCATCTCGGCCGTGACGGGCGCAGACGGCGTGGTGAGCCATTACGTGGGCGCGCATCACGACATCACCGAACGCAAGATCGCGGAGGAACGCATTCGCGAACTCGCTTTCTTCGATGCCCTCACACGCCTGCCCAACCGCACGCTGCTGATCGATCGCCTGACGCAAGCCATTGCGCTCAGCGCGCAAAAGAAGACCTGCGGGGCGCTGCTTTTTATCGACCTGGATCACTTCAAGACGCTTAACGATACCCTGGGCCACGACAAGGGCGACGTGCTCCTGCAGCAAGCGGCGGGACGGCTTGCCGCGAGCGTCGGCCGCAGCGATACCGTCGCGCGCGTGGGCGGCGACGAGTTTGTCGTGGTGCTCGGAAGCCTGCATGCCAACCCGCAGGAAGCGGCGAATCAGACGGAGATCGTCGGCGAGCGCATTCTCGCCATTCTCGGCAAACCGTACCATCTCGACGATGTCGAATACCGCAGCACGGCGAGCATCGGGGCGACGGTGTTCACGGGACATCAGACAGTAATTGACGAACTGCTGAAGCAGGCCGACCTCGCAATGTACAAATCGAAGGAACGCGGCCGCAACGCGATGTGTTTCTTCGATCCCGCCATGCAGACGGCCGTGGTCGAGCGCGTTGCGCTTGAAGCGGGTTTGCGCCGCGCGATCGAGGACAATCAGTTCGTGCTGCATTACCAGGCGCAAGTGACCGATAACGTAATGGATAACGCTGTCGATAACTACCGCGTCATCGGCGCCGAAGCGCTGGTGCGCTGGCAGCACCCCGAGAACGGTATCGTGGCGCCGGCCGAATTCATTCCGCTCGCCGAGGAGACCGGCTTGATTCTCGCGCTTGGAAACTGGGTGCTGGAGACTGCATGCGTGCAATTGGCGCGTTGGATGGAGCAACCTGAAATGGCGCATCTGACAATGGCCGTCAATGTCAGTGCACAGCAGTTCCGCCAGCCGGATTTCGTGGACAAGGTGCTCGCGGTCATTCTCAAGACAGGCGCCAGTCCGAGCCGTCTGAAGCTCGAACTCACCGAAAGCCTGCTGGTGGACAACATGCAGGACATCGTCCAGAAGATGTGGACGCTCAAGGCGAAAGGCGTGGTGTTTTCGCTCGATGATTTCGGTGTCGGCTATTCGTCGCTGTCTTACCTGAAACGCTTGCCGCTCGATCAATTGAAGATCGACGAATCATTCGTGCGAGACGTGCTTGTCGATCCGAACGATGCCGCCATTGCGCGCACCATCGTGGCGCTGGCGCAAAGCCTCGGCCTTGGCGTCATTGCCGAGGGCGTGGAGACGGCGGCGCAGCGCGATTTCCTCGCCAGCGTTGAATGTCACGCCTATCAGGGCTTCTATTTTTCCCGTCCGATGAGCGTGGAAGGTTTCGAAGCGTTCGTGCGCAAGGACGATGCGGTAGCTGCCTGACTGTATTTCGAGTGCGTAGGACGCAACCAGCGCAACCGATCCGCGCGCGCAGCAGAAAATGCCGTGGCGGCCCTGCAAAACAAGGCATTTACGTTTTTTGAGGAACAATTAGCGCGACGAAAAAATTGGGGTTTTCAATACCATGGGAGATTGAACAGGCACCTCAATCCCACATTCGCCACGAGAAAATCCCATGTCGATCCAATCGCTCATCGAAGCCGACCGCAAGCATCTCATTCATCCGGTCATCAACTATCGTGCGCATGAAGCGCGTGGCGTCACCGTGCTCGAATCGGCGGATGGCGCCTTCCTGCGTGACGCTAACGGCAACGAGTTGCTCGACGCCTTCTCAGGCCTTTGGTGCGTGAACGTGGGGTACGGACAGCAGAGCATCGTCAAGGTCGCGGCCGAACAGATGGCGCGCCTGCCCTACGCCACCGGCTATTTCCACTTCGGCAGCGCGCCGGCAATCGAACTTGCCGAGAAGCTCGTGGCCCTCTCCCCCGCGTCACTGCAGCACGTGTACTTTACGCTCGGCGGCTCGGACGCGGTCGACTCCGCGCTGCGCTTTATCACCCATTACTTCAATGCCACGGGACGGCCGACAAAAAAGCACATCATCGCGCTGGAACGCGGATATCACGGGTCGTCGGCGGTCGGATCGGGATTGACCGCGCTGCCGGTTTTCCATCGCAACTTCGATGTGCCGCTGCCGAACCAGCATCACATCCCATCGCCCTATGCGTACCGGAATACGTTCCCTGATGACGCCGCGCTGATCGCCGCGTCCGTCGCTGCGCTCGAAGCGAAAGTGGCCGCCTTGGGCGCGGAAAACGTCGCCGCATTTTTCTGCGAACCGATCCAGGGATCGGGCGGTGTGATCGTGCCGCCAGCCGGCTGGCTCAAGGCGATGCGCGAGACGTGCCGCAAGCTGGACATTTTGTTCGTCGCCGATGAGGTCATCACCGGCTTCGGCCGCACGGGCCCGCTGTTCGCGTGCGAAGCCGAAAACGTCGAACCGGATCTGATGACCGTCGCGAAGGGGCTGACGTCCGGTTACGCGCCGATGGGTGCCGTCCTGATGTCCGATGCCGTATACCAGGGCATCGCCGATGGCGATCCGGTCGCAAGCGTCGGTCATGGCCACACGTATTCGGCGCATCCGGTAAGCGCGGCGATCGGACTGGAAGTCATGCGCCTGTATCACGAAGGCGGATTGCTCGCGAACGGTTTGGCGAACGGGCCCCGTTTTGCGCAGGGGCTCGATGCATTGCTCGCGCATCCGCTCGTGGGCGATTCGCGCCATCGCGGTTTGCTGGGCGCGCTCGAACTCGTCGCCGACAAAAACACCAAACAGGGCTTCGATGCATCGCTAAAATTGCCGGACCGGATCGCGGCGGCGGCCTACAAGAACCGCCTCGTATTTCGTGCATTCGGCGACAACATCCTGGGCTTCGCGCCGGCGCTCAGCTACACCGCATCCGAGTTCGACCTGCTGTTCGAGCGCCTTGAAAAAACGCTCGACGATGTCCTCGCCGAACCCGAAGTCCGCGCGGCGCTGCGTGTAAAAAGCGGCGTGGCCGCGTGATAAGATCGTCGGGCAAATCCCGCATGCCCCAACGATCCCAAACACCGGAACACGTCCCGACGATGAGCAGCGACGGCAAGCTCGACCGCATAGACCTGCGCATCCTTTCGCAGTTGCAGAAGAAAGGCCGCATCACGAATGTCGAGCTTGCCGACATGGTCGGGCTCTCACCCAGCCCGTGCCTGATCCGCGTGAAGCGGCTTGAAAAAGCGGGGTATATCGTCGGGTATGGCGCGCAGATCCAGCTCGAAAAACTCGGCGATGTGCAGATCGTGTTTACGGAAGTGACGCTTTCGGATCATCGGCGGGAGGACTTCATCAAGTTCGTCGCAGCGATCAAGGACGTGGATGAAATCGTGGAGTGCCACCTTGCGAGTGGTGGTTATGACTATCTGCTCAAGTTCGTCACGCGCAGTGTGAGCCACTATCAGGGCATTATCGAAGGCTTGCTCGAGCGCAATATCGGCATTGAGAAATACTTCAGTTTTGTGATCATCAAGTCGCCGATCATGAAGCGCGATTACCCGCTGGAAAGTCTCTTTTCTGCGGGTCAAGGTTGAGCATCGTTCAGGGTGGCTGAACGCTCCACTGCGCGAATTCATCGGCGAGAAAATCAACGCAGACTCTGACCTTCGCCGATGTCGCCAGCCGCGCCGGATACACCGCCCAGACGTTTGCCGGCTGCGTGACCTCCGGCAGGACCTGCACGAGCTGCCCGCTTTCCAGCAGCGGCCGCACGTCCCACAAAGACCGCAACACAATCCCCCGCCCGGCCAGCGCCCATTGCACCGCGACTTCTCCGTGGTTGGTCGAAAGCGGTCCCGTGACCTTGATCGATACGGGTTCGCCGCGCACGTTCAGACGCCACAGGCCAAACGGATGATCGCGTTCCTTGATCGCAAGGCACGCGTGGCTCGTCAAGTCGGCAAGCTGTTTGGGCGCACCCTGGCGCTTCAGATATTCAGGCGATGCACATAACACCCGATGGTTCGAAGCGAGCCGCTTCGCAATCAAATGCGCCGCAATTTCGTCGCCGATGCGGATATCCAGATCGAAGCCTTCGCCGGCGACATCGACGAGACGGTCGAACAGATCGAGCCTTACGCTTAATTGCGGATGTTTGTCGGAGAGCCGCGCGAGCGCCGGCGCCACGATATGCCGGCCGAACCCGAAGCTGCTCGATATGCGCAGCGTCCCGCGTGGAACACGCCGCGTGGTGGAGACGTCTTCCACGAGCTGATCGACATCGTCGAGGATCTTTTCGGCCCAGGCATAGACGCGTTCGCCGGCTTCCGTAATCGCAACGCGGCGTGTGGATCGATGCAGCAGGCGCGTGCCGAGATCGGTTTCCAGCACGCCGACTCTTTTGCTGACATACGCCGCCGATACCGACAGCGCCTCCGCTGCCCCGCTGAAACTGGACTTGCGGGCGACCATGCAAAACACGCGCAGGTCATCGAGATTCGGGGATGGCAGTGTGTTCATTATTCACGCTTCGTGCACAGTGGCTTAACCAAAAACCCGATTCTAAGCGGTACGCAGCGCAATAGAATAGTTACATCGAATAGACTATCCATCTCAACCCGGAGACACCCCTCATGACCAAAACCTACAAGATCGCAGTCATACCCGGCGACGGAATCGGCACGGAAGTGATGCCGGAAGCCCTGCGCGTGCTCGACGCCGCCACCAAGCGCTTCGGCATCGCGATCGAATATCAGCACATAGAATGGGCGAGCTGCGCGTATTACGAGAAACACGGCCAGATGATGCCGGACGACTGGAAAGCCCAACTGCAGGGCGCCGACGCCATTCTCTTCGGCGCCGTCGGCTGGCCCGATACCGTGCCGGACCACATTTCGCTGTGGGGCTCGCTCCTGAAATTCCGCCGCGAGTTCGATCAGTACATCAACCTGCGCCCAGCGCGCCTGTTCGAAGGCGTGCCCTCGCCGCTCGCCAATCGCAAGGCTGGCGATATCGATTTCTGGATCGTTCGTGAGAATACGGAAGGCGAATATTCGTCGGTCGGTGGCGTGATGTTCGAAGGCACGGACCGCGAATTCGTATTGCAGGAGTCGGTCTTTACGCGTCACGGCAGCGAGCGCGTGCTCAAGTTCGCATTCGATCTCGCACAGCGTCGCGAGAAGAAAAAGATCACGGTCGCGACCAAGAGCAACGGCATCGCGATCAGCATGCCATGGTGGGACAAACGCGCTGCGGAAGTGGCCGCGCTTTATCCGGACGTCAAATGGGACAAGCAGCACATCGACATCTTGTGTGCGCGTTTCGTGCTGAATCCGGATCGCTTCGACGTGGTCGTGGCCACCAATCTTTTCGGCGACATCCTCTCCGACCTGGGTCCCGCATGCACCGGCACGATTGGTCTCGCGCCCTCGGGCAACCTGAATCCCGACCGCAAGTTTCCGTCGTTGTTCGAGCCCGTGCATGGGTCCGCGCCGGATATCGCGGGCAAGAACATCGCCAATCCCGTCGCGATGATCTGGTCGGCTGCGATGATGCTCGAATTCCTCGGCGACGCGAAAGGCCCGGAACGTGATGCACACGACGCGATTCTTGCGGCTATTGAAGCGACGCTCAAGGAAGGTCCGCGCACCGGCGACCTTGGCGGCAAGGCAAGTACGACAGAAGTCGGCGAGGCGATTGCGGCACGGCTGGCTTAAGTATTGCTGCCTCGTCGAGCAGGCTCAAACGAGCCCGAAACGGTCGCGTCTTGCGATCGTGTTCAACCTCGACGGGGCAAATCATGGATGTTCAATTGTCAGAAGAGCAAATTCGCACGCTAGCGTTCTATCTCTGGGAACAAGACGGTAGTCCGGAAGGAAGATCGGACGAGTACTGGGAAAAGGCTCGCCAGCAATTGTCTTCGGGAAGTGATTCCGAAAGCACAGTTGACGACAAAACCGCCGGGTTTGGAGAGGAACCGGACGAATCGCTTAATCGCCCGTTAGCGGAATAGCATTAACGGACGCACCGATTTAACTCGTGGGCCACGTATGCATCGCGCGCTTTGACGCATCGCTCCCTACGTGGTTGACTCATTCAAGACACCATTCAAAACTTGATCTCATGAATGGCGGTTAGCCGCATTAGCGAAATAACCAAAATAGTGTTGCCGCAAACATACGGTAGATACTGCAGAGCCCACGCCAGCGGTGCTTTGCGCGGCCGCATTGGTATCACTACCTATGTCATGAACCCTTCGGTTGGCGCTTACTGGAATAACACCGCCGCGAGCTTGGCCCGGCGAGTGACTAGTGAGCGAATAAGAAATTGTTTTTGCCAATAACTACTGAAGTGGTGTTTAACATGAATACGTTCAATCATCTCAACGCTGCATCCTCGAACACTGCCGGAAGTCGTAACAAGGTAATGAAGGCAGGCTCCAAAGTTGAAAAGCAACACTCCTCGTATATGTCGATGCTTCAGGCGCCCATGACCGTTCTGGCATGCAACGTCTCGGACCGCGCCGACATCACGGCCTGCGCCATCCTCGGATATAACTGACAGCGTCTTAAGACCGGCGGGTTGTCACGGTCTCAGGCAAGCTCGCCGAGAGCTTGCCGAGAAAACTCAGGCATTTGGACAGTTGCTCGAGCTCGACGTATTCATCGGCCTTATGTCCTTGTTCGATGGAACCCGGTCCGCATACGACCGTGGGAATCCCTATCGATTGAAAGAGGCCTCCCTCGGTTCCGAACGCGAGCGTGCGCACGTCGTCGCGTCCAGCCGCAGCGCATGCCAGTTCGCGCAACCAGCCGGCTGCGGCCTGATCCGACAGAGCCGGATAGTCGACTAGTTGTTCCCAGTCGATACCGCTTTCCGCACACGTCTCGCGCATGGTCGCGACAAGTTCCGTGTCCGCATATTGCGTGATGGTTTGCACGATGGCGTCCGCGTTATCGGCGGGCAGATTGCGGATTTCGAACTCCACTTGCGCGTGATCCGGAATCACGTTCAACGCGATGCCGCCATTCAAACGTCCTGTATGAATGGTCGTGTACGGAGGATCGAAGTCGTGGTCGAGCGTTGCCTTGGTGCGCAAGTCGCGCTGTGTACGCCGCAAGAAAGTCACGAGTTCCGCCGCAAAGTCCACGGCATTGACGCCGAGATGCGTCAGCGCAGAATGTCCAGCGAGGCCTTTCACGCAGCATCTGTACGCCTTCTTGCCCTTGTGCGCGACCGCGACCTGCATGCTTGTCGGCTCGCCGATAATGCAAGCGAGCGGCTTCACCGGCGCCGCCGCCAGTTCGCGCAATAACCCGCGCACGCCACGGCAACCGACTTCTTCGTCGTAGCTGAACGCGAGGTGAATTGGCACTTCCTTGCAGGTCGCAACAAAGTGCGGCACGCTCGCAAGCACCGCCGCGATAAACCCCTTCATATCAGCGGTCCCACGCCCGAACACGCGATCGCTGCCGCGCGTCATCTCGAAGGGTGGCACGGTCCACGGCTGACCCGCTGCGGGCACGACGTCGGTATGGCCCGACAAACACAAGCCCGCCCTGTCCCTCGGGCCGATGGTCGCGTAGAGGTTCGCCTTGCGGCCGGTTTCATCGAAAACGAGGGACGATTCCACGCCGTGCTTGCTTAGATATTGCTGAACGTATTCGATCAGCATCAAGTTCGATTCGGAGCTGCGGGTATCGAAGGCGATCAGGTTATTCAGCAGGTCCAGCGTGTCATCGAGCAAAGCGTGCGTCATTAGCTAGAGATCTCCTGGTACTCCATATGAGGGTGCCTGCTCGGGACGCTTCGCGCGCGTGGCGTAGTCGTTCATTTGCGGTTCGTAGCGATGCCAGAGCGCACGCAAGTCAACGATGGGTTGATCGGACCAGTCCACGCGCAACTCCGCGAGCGGCCAGACCTCCCGCCCATACACGCAGAATCCGGCTGAATGCACGGGGCCCGCCTCGCCGCCCGCGGCCGCGCCGGCTTCAAGCGCGGTGATCAAACGATCGGCCAGCGAGCTTGCGTGCGACGCTTCGAAAGCTTCGATCATCGCGGACGGTATGCCGTCGTGCGCAAGCAGATTGCCCGCTGCAACACAGTCACGCCCCAGCTGCGTCGCGATTATACCCAGCCCTTTTTCGCCCGTCGCGGCGCCGCGCGAACCGTCGGCATCGAGCACCGCAAGCTGGCGCCATTCCGCGAAAGGGCGTGCATGCTGCAATTGTTGCAAGGTGCTTTCAGCGCCGAAACCTTGCGATAGCAATTGCAAGCCGAGCACGCCAAGACGCGGGTCGGTCACGTTCTGGCTGAGCACCACGCCGTGCGGACTTGCCCATAAACAACGGCTGGGAACCGCGATGCTCGAACTGCATACAATGCCGCCGACCATGCCTGTACGTTCGCATCGGCCAGCCAGTGAAAACGTCATGCCTACCTCCTCTAGCTATTCGGAATGACGGCGATCACGTCGATTTCCACGAGCCACTCGGGTCGCGCAAGGGCTGAAATCACAATACCCGTCGATACCGGATACACGCCCTTCAGCCATTTCCCGACGACGGTGTACACCGCTTCGCGATACCGTACATCGACGAGATAGATGGTGATCTTGCAAATATCTTCGAGCTTGCTTCCGGCTTCGCCGAGCAACATCGCGATGTTTGCCATCGCCTTCTCGGCTTGCGCGCCAACGTCACCAATACCAACCGATTCCCGCGTATCCAGATCCTGACCGATCTGGCCGCGCAAATAAACCGTTCCGTTCGCGACGACTGCCTGGCACAGATCGTTATCGAGTTTCTGCTCGGGATACGTCTCGCGCGTATTGAACTTGCGGATGCGGGTATGACTCATGGACACCTCACACGACGCGCTTGAGCCGCGGCTCTGCGCTGGATTGAACAACACGGTCCGACAAGTTTGCGGCCTTCTTGACATAGCCGAGCGTGCTGTCGAAGTCGAAGTTGCGGAACACGGCGCCGAGATGCGCGAACGGCGGCGACTGGGCGAACAACTGAAACGTCAGCCTGTGCCCTGCGTAGTCCGAATTCAGCAAATCCCGTGCGAACGCCAGCAGCTTGCGGCGGTCGTCCGAGACCCAGTTTTCGTTGACGGTATAGAACTTGTCGAGCCAGCCGCTGATCTCGGGATTCGCAAACGATGCCGAATCCGGCGTCACGCAAATCTGGCCGCCGCAAAGTTCGCGCGCGAGATGCATCATCTCGTGAAGACGCGAACATGCCTGCACGCGGCCCGTATAAAGCAGCGATTGATTGGGCATCATCAGGCCGGCGGGACTGCGTTCACCGCATGCGATCGATGCCGTCAAATGCGCATTGATGGTCTCGCGATACACCGCGAGCGTCGACAGTTTTTCCTGCACGGCCTGCTGTTTTTCCAGGCCGGTTTGCCGCGCGTTGAACAGCGCCGCGCCGATCATCAGGTCGGCGAGACGCAGGTTGCGCTGGACAAACGCGAACGCGCTGTATCGATGCAAGGTCGAACGAATGAACGTGGCCGCCTTCGTATGCTGATAGAACAGCACGTCTTCCCAAGGGATCAGGACGTTGTCGAAGATCAGCAAGGTATCGACTTCATCGCAGCGATTCGACAACGGATAGTCTTCCGGATTTGCGCGTCCGGCAAAGCCCGTGCGGCAGATGAATTTGAGCCCCGGCGCCGACATGTTGACCACGAAACCAACCGCATAATCGGACAGCTTTGCATCGCCCCAATTTGCGATGGTGGGCTTCACGAACGCCTGGTTCGCATATGCCGCGGCCGTTTCATACTTGGCGCCTCGCACCACGATGCCAGCATCGGTCTCCTTGACCACATGCAAAAGCATGTCCGGGTCCTGCTCCTGAGGCGGTTTGGAACGGTCGCCCTTCGGATCGGTATTGGCGGAAACGTGGAACGGATCTTCATGCAGCGCACGATTGATATGCCGCTCGATGTTCGCCGCAAAACGCGGATCGACTTCGTTGAGCACATCCTTGCCGTCGTAGAGCGACCACATCTCGCCGATGGTTTCATCGCCTACGCGAGTCGCGATTCCGCCGATGTCATCCAGCACCGTATCCACCGCGAGGCGTTTGTCGTGCCAGTCCTGTTGCGTGTACGGCAGTTTCAGGCCGACCGCGTTGCGCTCGCCGGTTTTTTCATCGGCGTAGCTCATCACGTCCTGCGTCGCCTTCTCGTGCGCCATGTCATAAATGCGCGCGCGGATATCCACGATAGGCTTGAACATGGGATGCGTGGTCACGTCCTTCACGCGTTCGCCATTGATCCAGACCTGTCGTCCGTCTCGAATGGACTCGCGATACTGCTCGCCTGTTCTGATCATTGCTGTGCCTCGATCCGTTGGAGAATATCGTTGTGTGTGCTCTGGTCGCCTAGAAAGCCAGGAACTGGCCGTAATCGCGTTTGCAGTAAAGCAGTGGCATGTGCGCGGCCGGCGCGCGCCTGACAGCCGCCACCTCGCCAAAAAAGACCGTATGCGTGCCAATGGTCTGCTGCGCGACAAGCCGGCATTCGATTGCGGCAACCGCGCCATCGATAAGCGGCACGTCCAGCGTCCCCGCCGTCACCGTGCAGCATGAAAAGTCGAAGGGCTTGGCCGTGGCCGAGCGTCCGGCGAAGGTATCGGCAATGCCGCGCTGCGCGACGTTCAGCAAATTCACCGCGAACACGCCGTTTGCCGCGACCGCCGCGTTCGCCGGGCTGCGCGTATTGATGCAGACGAGCAACGTGGGCGGGTCCGCGCAAACCGAGCTACATGCGCTGACGGTCACGCCGAAACGCTCGCTGCCGGCGCCTGTCGTCACCACATGGACCGATGTGGAATTGGACGCCATCGAATCCAGAAAGGCAGCACGCAGGTCGCGCTGCACCTCCGGCGAGACTTCCATCAAAGCGTTGTCTGGTTGCTCTGTTTGCATACCGCCCCCTCGCGTTTGCACTGACCTTGCGCAAAATCTACGCTCACGCTCCGCATCCGAAAAACATATTTCAAAAATGCAAATCATCGGTTTTGCCTATGCAAGCGTATTTATGTCCAAGCACAATAGGCGCGACAAAAGACCGGGGGCGACTCGTGGAACCTGCGCAATTACGCTATTCGCTGAGGCAGTTGAGGTACTTCGTGGTGACGGCCGAAGTGTTGTCGTTCACGGCTGCGGCAAAGCTGCTGCACATCTCGCAGCCCTCCATTTCCACGGCGCTCGCGGATCTCGAGGTGTCGTTCGGCGTCCAGCTCTTCATCCGGCATCACGCCAGCGGGTTATCCCTGACGCAGGCCGGGCGCGAAATGCTCGGACGCGCGCGGGACCTGTTGAAGAACGCAGAAGACCTTCAGACAGCGGCCAAGGAAATGGACGGCGGCATGTCAGGCGCGATCACTTTGGGCTGCCTGGTTTCACTGGCGCCGCCACTCATGCCGGCAATGATGAGCCGGTTCATAGCGGGTCATGTCGGCATCGCATTTCGCACACTGGAAGCGCATCAGGACGATTTGCTGCGTGGTCTGCACGACGGTTCGCTGGATATTGCCCTCACATACAACCTCGATCTGACCGATGACATCGCATTCACGCCGTTGCTTTCGTTGCCGCCCTACGTGATCCTGCCGAAGAATCATCGGCTGGCGAAGCAGCGCGCGGTGGCGCTCGCCGACCTGCGCGACGAACCCTACGTGATGCTCGATCTCCCCCATAGCCGCGAGTATTTCGCCGGTCTTTTCGATGCTGTCGGCGGACGTCCCATCGCGGCGTTCCGGTCATCGCAACCGGAAGTGGTCCGGGGAATGGTTGCCAATGGCCTGGGCTACAGCATTCTTAATTTCCCGCTGAAATCGAGCCGCACCGTGGACGGCGAAGACTTTGTGATCAAGCAATTTAAGGACGAGGTCAACGCGACGACACTCGGCATTGCGCAGTCGAGAAGCATGAAACCGCGGCAGGTCGTGCAGCGCTTCGCCGCCTTCTGCGAAGCGCAAATCAGACCTGAACGTTCAAGTTGAGACAGGCAGTTTTCTGGATAGGAAAAAACTTGGTTCTACATGCAAAAACAATATTTTGGCTGGTAATTTGACTTGATAGATTGATGTCCATGCAGCGAGCAGCTTGCCTCACAGGCGGGTTGCAGCATCCACTGAATACGACAGGGAGGCGCGATGGGATCTTCAACGGCAGCGTCCGGCGCCGGGCTCGACATAGTCCGCCAGTTGCAGGCCGGGTGCGAGCGTCCCTTCAGCGACGCGCATTCCATGCCGCCCGCCGTTTACACCTCGCCCGAATTTCTCGCGCTTGAACAACAGAATATTTTCCGCAGCGAATGGCTTTGCGTCGGCCGGGCAAGTGCGATTGCCGAAGCCGGCGACTACCTCACGGCAGATATAGACGGACAACCGATCGTGGTCTTGCGCGACGAGAAGCTGGAATTGAAGGCGTTCTCGAACGTGTGCCTGCATCGCATGTCGGTTCTGCTCGAAGGGCGCGGCAATACGCGTCGAATCGTCTGCCCATATCACGCGTGGAACTACACGCTCGACGGTGCGCTCAGCGGCGCTCCGATGATGGACCGTCAAAGCGGCTTCTGCAAAGAGAACTACCGCTTGCCGTCCGTCCGATGCGAGGTCTGGCAAGGCTGGATCTACGTGACGCTCAACGCCGACGCCCCGCCTGTTGCCGAAAAGCTCGCGGGTCTCACCGAGTTGATCGCCAACTACGGCATGACCGATTACAAGGAAACGTTCTACGAAGAACACGTGTGGGATACCAACTGGAAAATCCTCGCCGAAAACTTCATGGAGAGTTATCACCTGCCTATGCTGCATCGCGCGACCGTTGGACCGCATTCGCGCCTGGAAGAAATGGAATGCCCGCCCGGCAGCGATGCGTTCAACTATCACTGGATCACGAAGGAAGCGTCGTTACCCATCGGTCAGGCGCATCCGGACAATCATCGCCTTGTTGGTCACTGGCGCAAGACGACCGCGCTGCTCGCGATCTATCCGACTCATCTCGTGACGCTCACGCCCGGCTACTTCTGGTATCTCGTGCTGCAGCCTGTGGGAACCGGCCGTGTTCATATCCGCTTTGGCGGCGGCCTGGCGCCCGAGTTCATCGCCGATCCGAAAGCCAATGAATACATGACGACACTCAAAGCATTGCTCGATGCAGTCAACGAAGAAGACCGGCGCGGCGTGCAAGCGGTATTCCGTGGCGTAAGCGCGCCGCTTGCGAAGCCGGGGCACCTGAGTCATCTGGAAAGGCCCAACTACGACTTCGCGCGCTACCTTGCGCAACAACTCGCCTAATCCTGAACACTCATTAAACACGACACGATGTCAACGCACTCCTTCATCTCCTTCGCGGGCGTGAGCAAGACATATGACGGCGTTCATTACGTCGTGGAAGGACTCGACCTCGACGTTGCCAAAGGCGAGTTCGTCTCATTGCTGGGACCGTCGGGATCGGGCAAGACCACCACGCTGATGATGCTCGCGGGTTTCGAATCGGCGACCCAAGGCGAGATCCGCCTGAACGGAAAACGTCTCGACGATAAACCGCCGCATCAGCGCGACATCGGCATGGTGTTCCAGAACTACGCGCTCTTTCCGCATTTGACCATCGAGCAGAACGTCGCGTTTCCGCTGTCGGTGCGGCGCATGAGCAAGACCGAGCAGAAGATGCGCGTGAAGCGCGCACTGGACATGGTGGAGTTGCCGCATCTTGCAGCGCGTCGTCCAGCACAACTATCGGGTGGGCAGCAGCAGCGCGTGGCCCTTGCGCGCGCACTCGTGTTCGAGCCGAGCGTGGTGCTGATGGATGAACCGCTCGGCGCGCTCGACAAGCGCCTGCGCGAGACCATGCAGTACGAAATCATGCGGCTGCATCGCGAGCTTGGCTTGACGGTGGTCTACGTGACGCACGATCAGGCCGAAGCGCTGACCATGTCGGATCGCGTAGCCGTTTTCTCCGATGGCCGCATTCAGCAGGCAGCGACTCCAACCGAACTCTATGAGAACGCGCACAACGCGTTCGTGGCGAATTTTGTCGGCGAGAACAATGGCTTGATGGGCCGGGTACTCGACCAGGATTCAGACTGGGCGACGCTCGTGTTGCCTGATGGCGCGGTCATACGCGGACGTTGCGGACGGGGCTTGCGCAACGGTGATGAAGCAATGCTGGCGCTGCGCCCGGAGCGCGCGCACATTGCATCGGCAGAAGGCATTCAGAGCGCGGCAGATATCAACACGGTGACCGCCCGCGTGGAAGAACTCGTGTATTGCGGCGACCATCACCGCGTTCACTTGAAACTTGGAGCACAAGGCGCTGGCGACAGCCTCATCGTCAAAGTACCCAATACGCAGCACCACGACCTTCCGTCACTCGGCAGTGCAACCGCCGTGGCATGGCGCCACGACGACTGCAAGATTCTCGCAACGGCCGTAACCGCAAGCCACGGCCTCGCTCCGTCCCTCACCGCAGGAGTCCACTGACATGAAAACTAAACTTATTCGTACCGGTATGACGGGCATCGCCGGACTCGTTTTTTCTGGCGTCGCGTTGTTCTCCGCAAGCGCGCTCGCGGCCGAAACGATCTCGGTGGTGACCTTCGGCGGCGCGTATGAAGCAGCGGCCAAGAAGGCGTTCTTCGAGCCGTTCACGGCTGCAACGGGCATCGGCTTTTCGACGGAATCGTATGACGGCGGTCTCGCCAAATTATCGGCGATGGAACAGGCGAAGAACCCCACGTGGGATCTGATTGACCTTGAATCGAACGACGCGATCACCGGTTGCGACGAAGGCCTGCTCAAGAAGATCGATAAAAAATCGCTCGGCAACACGAGCGCGTTCATTCCCGGTTCGATCATGGATTGCGCGGTCGCCGCCATGGTCTGGTCCACGGTCTATGCATACGACACGACCAAGCTCAAGACCGCGCCGACCTCGATCAACGACTTCTTCGACTTGAAAAAATATCCGGGCAAACGCGGCCTGCGCAAGTCGCCGAAGGTGACGCTCGAATGGGCGCTGCTCGCCGATGGCGTCAAACCCGCCGACGTCTACAAGGTGCTCGGTACGCCCGCCGGCGTGGATCGCGCGTTCAAGAAGCTCGACACCATCAAGCCGAGCATCGTCTGGTGGGAAGCCGGCGCGCAGCCGCCTCAACTGCTTTCGGACGGCGCTGTGGTGATGACGCAGGCGTACAACGGGCGCATCGATGACGCCGTGCACAAGGATCACAAGCCGTTCGAATCGGTGTGGGACGGTCAGGTCTACGACTTCGAGTGGTGGGGCATCCCCATGGGCGCGAAGAACGCCGATGCAGCGGCCAAGTTCATCGCATCGGCATCGACGGCAAAAAGCTACGCTGATCTGACGAAGTACATTGCGTACGCGCCGCCGCGCAAGGACTCGATTCCGCTCATCGATAAAACACGCCTCAACGACTTGCCGACCGCGCCCGCCAACTTCAAGCGCGCCGTGCAGATCAATGCGAATTTCTGGGCGGATAACGCCGACCAGATCAACAAGCGCTTCCAGGTCTGGCTGACTCAGTAATGAACCCCGCTAGGTGATTTGTGACCGTGACAGTGACTGCGACCAGCGACGTGCAAGAGCCGGCTGAAACCCAAACCGGCGGGCGCGCGGCGTATGACAAGACGCGCCGGCGGGCATCCACGCAAGCGCTTCTGCTCGCCTTGCCGTTGCTGCTGTTCCTGCTCGCCACCTTCATTGCGCCCATCGCTATTCTGCTTTCCAGGAGCGTCGTCAATCGCGAAATGCCGGTGAACTTGCCGGTGCTTTCGCAGGCGCTCAATGCATGGAACGGCGAAGGCGTACCCGATGAACACACCTTCGCCCTGCTCGCCGCCGACATGCGGCGAGCGTCTCAGGAAGGTCAGCTCGGCACCGTCGCGCGGCGGATGAACTTCTACCTGCCCGAGTTTCGCAGCTTGCTGATGAAGACCGCGCGTCAGTTGCCCGAGACCACGCCGCCTGCTTGGAGAGAAGCGTTGATCGAACTCGATCCACGCTGGGGCACGCATGACATCTGGCGTTACCTGAAACGCTCGGCGGTGTCACCTACGCCGGATTACTTGTTGACCGCTATCGATTCCGAAGTCACGGCCGATGGCGCCGTCAAATCTCTTCCGGCAGACAGCTCTGTCTATCTGAACGCCTTTGCGCGCACGGTGTGGATAAGCGCGTCCGTGATGGTGTTATGCCTTCTTCTCGGGTATCCCGTCGCGTATCTGCTCGCCACGCTGCCGCCTGCGAAAAGCAACCGCTTGATGCTGCTCGTGATTGTGCCGTTCTGGACCTCGCTGCTGGTTCGAACAACGGCGTGGTACGTGCTGCTGCAACCGAGCGGCGTGATCAACAGCCTGCTGGTGAGTTCGGGAATCGTCAGCCATCCGCTGCCGCTGCTATTCAACCGCACGGGTGTGTTGATTGGCATGACACATATCCTGCTGCCCTACATGATCCTCGCGATCTACTCGGTCATGAAGGGCGTGTCGCCGGTTTATATGCGCGCGGCGCAATCGCTCGGCGCGCATCCCGTAACAGCGTTCGTGCGCATCTATATGCCCCAGACGCTGCCAGGCGTGGGCGCCGGTTGCTTTCTCGTGTTCGTGCTTGCGCTCGGGTACTACATCACGCCTGCATTGCTCGGCGGCGCTGGCGATGAAATGATCAGCCAGTTGATCGCAGCGCAGACCAACGAGCAACTCAACTGGGGGCTGGCCGGCGCGTTGTCGGCGTATCTCGTGATCTTCACGGCAGTGTTCTATTTCGTGTTCAACCGGCTTGTGGGTATCGACCGGTTGCGGTTTGGCTAGACGCAAGGACGAACACATCATGCAAAACCGGCGACACCTGGTGCTATCGGAACGCATTGCGTCCAAGTGGTTGCGCGTGCATTCCGCCGTGATCCTGTTCCTCCTGATCGCGCCGATTCTCGCGATCGTGCCGCTGTCGTTCAACTCCGGCGCGTACTTCTCCTACCCCATGCAAGGCTTCTCGCTGCACTGGTATTCAAAGGCGCTCGGCAGCAGCGACTGGCAACGCGCGTTTGTGAACAGCATCGGCATTGGCGCGGCATCGACGTTGCTTGCCACCTGTCTCGGCACCCTCGCCGCGCTTGGTCTCAGCCGCTCGAACTTTCCGTTTCGCGCGGTCATCATGCCGCTGCTCATCTCGCCGATGATCATCCCCATCGTCGTCGTGGCTGCCGGTTTCTATCTCGTGTTCGCCCCGCTCGGGCTGGTGAATTCGTATGTCGGCGTGGTGCTGGCGCATGCCGCGCTCGGCACGCCCTTCGTGGTAATCACCGTCACGGCGTCGCTGCTCTCTTTCGATCAAAGCCTGATTCGCGCGGCGTCCGGACTCGGCGCCACGCCATGGACCGCGTTTCGCCGCGTGACCCTGCCGTTGATCCTGCCGGCCGTGGCGACGGGCAGTGTGTTCGCGTTCGCGACTTCGTTCGATGAAGTCATTGTGATCCTGTTCATTGGCGGCCCGGATCAGCGGACGGTGCCGCGACAGATGTGGAGCGGGATTCGCGATTCCATCGATCCATCCATTCTCGCGGTCGCGACCATGCTGATCCTGTTCGCCGTTGCGTTATTCAGCAGCATCAACTGGTTGCGCGGACGCAGCGCCGCTGCAACGCTGCCGGGCACGTGACTCACAAAAACGCCCGATCAATCGATAAAAGGAGAACGCCATGCTTGCTGCAGAACGGGAAGCGTTTGAACGTGACGGTGCAGTCGTATTGCGCGGCATGTTCAAGGACTGGATGGAGACCTTGCGCGAAGGCGTGGAGTACAACGCGACGCATCCAGGTCCTTCGTTCAGGAACTACACGCCTGAGAAAACCTCGGGCCGTTTCTTCGGCGATTACTGCAACTGGCAGCGCATCGAGCCGTTCAAGGATTTTGTCGAACACAGCGCGGCGGCGTCCGTAGCGCAGGCGTTGATGGGCTCGCAGCGCGCACGCATCTTCCATGAGCACGTGCTTGTGAAGGAAGCCGGCGCGGCCAAGCTCACGCCCTGGCATCACGATGAACCCTATTACTGTGTGAGTGCGGATCAAGCCGTGAGTTTATGGATTCCGCTCGATCCGGTTCCGCGCGAAACGTGTGTGGAGTTCGTAGCGGGTTCGCATAAATGGGGCAAGTTGTTCCGGCCGCGCAAATTCAGCGGCGTGGCCTACGATCACAAGTCGGAACGGCTCGAAGAGTTACCCGATATCGATGCAAACCGCAGCGATTACCAAATCCTGGGTTGGGATCTGGAGCCGGGCGACGCCATCGCGTTCAACTTTCATACGGTGCATGGCGCGCCCGGCAATCTCGCGGGGCAACAATCGCGGCGGGTCGTGTCGTTCAGATGGCTTGGCGACGGCGCGCACTTCGTGGATCGCGGAGGTGAAACGTCACCGCCTTATCCGGAACTGATGAAGAAGTTCAAGCATGGAGATGCGCTGCCGGAGGCGGAGTTTCCGTTTATTGTTTGAAGCGCGCTTACCTGTCTTGGATAAAGCCGGATTGATGCTTCGGATTATCAATCCCGAATCCAATCATCCGGCACATCCAGCGTCCTTATTACGCGCGCGGGTGAGCCGCCTGCCAAGGTCTTCGCGGGGATTTCTCCCACAACTGTCGATCCCGCAGCAATGACAGAATGATCACCAATATCCGCGCCGGCCAATATGGTTGAGCGAGCACCAATCCACACGTTATTGCCAATGGATATGGGCGCACGTTTGGTCGGATGTTGCGGAGAAACCTGATGAAAATCGGTGTCGTATATATAAGTCATATCGCCGATCTTGCAGTTCCGGCCGATCTTCACGGAAAGCGTCGCGCACAGGTTGGCCCCGTCGTTCATGAACGTATTGCGCCCGATTTCCAATATGGCGTCTTTCGTTACTGTTATGTGCTGACGCGTGCGGAATGATCGAAACGAACAATTCTTCGCAATGTAAATGCGCCCTTTGTTCGTGATTTTCGGCCATTTGCCGGAAAAGATTGGCGCGCCTTCATAACCCACGTTGTCAGCTTTTAATGACAAACGGACGAGCACGCTCTTCAGTTGAGATAATCCTCTGACAAATACATTTTTCATCTTATGTCCATTTTTGACTGGCGATTTTCACCCTCAAGGGGATGATTGAAGTCATATTCTGATCATAACTTGCTATATCCGGCAGGAAACGATACTTCCTGTAACCAAATACCATCCGGATTCAATGTATAGCTGCGGAAAACATTTGATTATCAACGCATGGTGTTCGCGCGTTCATACAATCGAATTAAATCGATTGCGCGCATATTAACACCCATCAAAAGGGGCCGAATGACGGGGTCCGGTGCACCAAGCCGCATCGGTACGTTGTTTCGAAGCAATCAGCATCTCAAAATTTACCCTTAGTTGTACGACGTCTTTCCACTATGCGGATTTGGTGCTTGGATAGCGCAATCCCGTCCGAAGGCCCTTGATTGCCGGTTTGCCAACATTTCCGCCATCCTCGCGCCCAATTCCTAGGAAAAATTACTGGTGTAAACGCTGAGCGCTGTCTTATTGCGTCCGCCAAGTCATCTGACATACGATGCGTTGACATTACGTAACGTACCTTACGTTCACTCGATGTCCGGCCGATGAAGCGCCGCGCGCGCAGCACATAAAGCGCATGCCATCGGCCGAGTAAAACAACGAAATCGGAGACACCGACATGGCAATGAAACTACGCGGCCTGCGCTGGTGGATGATCGGCCTGCTCACGCTCGGCACCGTCATGAACTACCTCGCGCGCAGTTCGCTGAGCGTCGCCGCCCCGACGGTCATGACCGATCTCCACATCACAACCCAGCAATACGGCTGGATCACCGGCGCCTTCCTCGTGATGTACCCGATCGGCGCGCCGGCTACCGGTTACCTGATGGACCGCGTCGGCCTGCGCTTCGGCTTTTTGCTGTGCGGCGTGATGTGGTCGATCGTATGTATAGGTCACGGGTTCGCGAGCGGCTGGGTCGGTCTCTTTGTATTGCGCGGCCTGCTGGGACTCGCGGAAGCCTCGTTTATTCCAGCCGGCATGCGCATGGCCGCGTTCTGGTTCCCGGCGCGCGAACGCGCGCTTGCGGCGGGGATCTTCAACATCGGTACATCCATAGGCGCCATCGCCGCACCGCCGCTCATCGCATGGTCGATCCTCAAGTACAGCTGGGAGATGGCTTTTGTGATCGCCGGATGCCTGGGTCTCGTGTGGGCCGCGCTGTGGATCATGTTCTACCGGCATCCGAGCGAACACAAATCGCTCACGCAAAAGGAAGCGGCTTATATCGTGGAAGGCGAACACGCCGAACTCTCCGATAACGGCGCCAAACCCAACCTCCGCCAGATCTTCAGCCAACGCAATTTCTGGGGCATCGCATTGCCGCGCTTTTTCGCCGATCCGGTGTGGGGCACGCTCGTGTTCTGGATGCCGCTCTACCTGCATCAGGCACGCGGTTTCGATTTGAAGGCCATCGCCATGACCGCGTGGCTGCCGTTCGTCGCGGCCGATATCGGCTGCCTGATGGGCGGAACGATTTCGATGTACCTCAACAAGCACTTCAACATTTCGGTGATCAATGGCAAGCGGATGGTCTTCACATTCGGCGCGCTCGTCATGACCGCGATGGCCGGCGTTGGTTATGTGAAAGACCCGGGCACCGCGATCTTCCTGTTGTGCCTCGGCGGGTTCGCGCATCAGACGCTCTCGGTGACCGTGATCTCGATGTCCGCCGACCTGTTCCCGCGCCGCGAAGTGGCGACGGTGACGGGGTTCGCGGGGTTATCGGCGGGGATCGGCAACTTGAGCTTCACGCTCGTGATTGGCGCGCTTGTATCAACGATTGGGTATGCGCCGTTTTTCGTGGCGCTGGGCTTCGGCGACCTGATCGGCGTGGTACTGCTGTGGACGCTCGTGCGCCCCGCACTCGTCAACCGGCGCACGAACGCAACGATCGCGCGGCCCGCCAATGCGTAGCGATGCATCCGTGAAAACAGCACGCGTGGAGCGCGTCGAAGCGTCTGGTCAGATCCCGGCGCAAGTGGGCGAAAGCCCGGTATGGCGCGAAGCCGAACAGGCGCTGTACTGGGTCGATATTCCCGCGCGCACGATCGCCCGCGTGCAACTTGAAACAGGCACGCGCACGGACTGGACGTTGCCGGAACAGGTTGCGTGCATCGCGTTCGATCGCAACGGTACGGTGCTGGCCGGCTGCGAGAGCGGACTCTTTGCGGTGACGTTATCGAGTGCCAGCGAAGCAACGTTCAGACGCGTCGCCGCGCCCGAATTCCCCTTCCTTGGCATGCGCTTCAACGACGGCCGCTGCGACCGGCAAGGCCGCTTCTGGGCCGGCACGATGGTGCAGGACATGGCGGCGGCGAATCCGGCCGGCGGGTTGTATCGATACGACAGTGAAGGCGTACTTTCAGCGCCCATCGTGCGTGACCTGATCACCCAGAACGGCCTCGCATGGTCGCCCGATGGCACGACGATGTACCTCTCGGATTCGCATCCATTGCGTCGTCTCGTGTGGGCGTTCGACTTCGACATCGATTCCGGCGAGCCTCGCAACCGGCGCGTCTTTGCTGACCTGAACCGATTCACCGGCCGCCCGGACGGCGCTGCAATCGATGCCGACGGCTGCTACTGGACCTGCGCCAACGACGCGGGCGTCCTCTTGCGCTTCACGCCCAACGGCGCATTGGACCGCACGCTTGAACTGCCCGTCAGCAAGCCTTCGATGTGCACGTTCGGCGGTCGCGATCTGGACACGCTCTTCATTACATCGATACGCCCCGCCACCAACGCCAACGAACTCGACGGGCATCTTCTTGCCGTTCGGCCCGGCGTTCGAGGTGTGTCCGAATGCGGTTATGGAGGTTTGCTATAGGGGCAAACACTGCATGCCAATCGACAGGAATTGTCAGGCACTTTGTAGTAAAACTTTGTCCGCGACGCGGCTGGCCGCATCGCAATCATTGATACAAAAAAGAGGAGATACCATGCAGTCACGCCACGCCAAAAAGGCGGTCCTTCTGGGCCTTGCCACCCTCGCTTCACCGGTTTTTGCTCAGAACAGCGTGACGCTGTACGGCATTATCGATGACTCGATCACGTACCAGAGCAGCCAGACGTCGCTGGGTTCAAACAAGGGCGGACGCTCGAACGTCAAGATGCTGCCGGGCGTATGGGCCGGCAGCCGTTTCGGCCTCAAGGGCGCTGAAGACCTTGGCGGCGGCAACAAGGCCATCTTCCAGCTGGAGTCGGGCTTCAATTCGGCAACGGGCGGCCAGCAGTTCACCAACGCAATGTTCGGCCGCCAGGCATGGGTCGGTTTGACGAATCCCGCCTACGGTACGTTTACCGCGGGCCGCCAGTACACGTCGTATTACACGTTGCTCGCGCCGTATAGCCCGACCACGTGGCTGACCGGCGCATTCGGCGCGCATCCGGGTGACCTGGATGAACTCGATACGATCTATCGCGCGAACAATTCGCTGGTCTACACGTCGCCGAAATTCTATGGCGTCACGATCAGCGGTTCGTATTCGTTCGCGGGCGTGCCCGGCAGCGTGAACCAGGGTTCGACCTGGAGCGGCGCGGTTCAATACGCGAACGGTCCGTTCGGCCTTGCGGCGGGCATTACGCGCATCAACAACTCGACGCCGGGTGGCGGCGCATTCGGCGCGGATTCGACGACGAACTCGGCGGGACAATCGGGTGTATCGGCGGTGACCAACGGCTATCAGACGGCTCAGGCGCAACAGCGCATTGCGGTGGCCGGCGGTTATACGTTCACGCAAGCCCTCGACATCACGTTCTCGTATTCGAACGTGCAGTACATCCCGGGCATCAACTCGAGCTTCAAGACGACCGAGATCTTCAACACCGGCGGCGCCGTGCTGCACTGGAAACCGGTCACGCTGGTCGACCTCGCTGCGGGCTACAGCTATACGCGTGCGACGAAGGCCAACGGCATTACGAGTTCCGCGCAGTATCAGCAGTTCAACTTGTCCGAGTACTACTCGTTGTCCAAGCGTACGGGCCTTTATGCATTGCAGGCTTATCAGCGCGCGAACGGCAAGACGCTCGGCACGAACGGCGTGAGCATCATCAACGCAACATCGGCGATTGGCGATGGCTTCCAGTCGGCGCCGTCTTCATCGCCGAGCCAGTTTGCGGCGGGCGTGGGGATTATTCACCGGTTCTGATTTAGCAGGGAAACACGCTTGAAAGAACGGCGCGCCAGACATGGCGCGCCGTTTTTTATTTGCCGCTGAAACCCCTCAAACCGTCACCGTAATCACAGCACTCGCCCCGCACCTTCCAATCAACGTCTGATGCGGCGCCGGCCCATGCCACAGGCGTGAAAAACCAGAACGCCTTCTATGCCCCACCACCACAAAATCGGCCCGCAACGCCTCGGCATAATGCCTCACGTTATCGACGATATTGCCCATCGCAACATGCCCATGCGCACTCACGCCACGCTCTTCCGCTAGATCGAGCCCGCGTTTCAACGTCTCGCGCGCGGTGTGCTCGATGTTCAGATAAGCCCCTTCGGAAGGCATGCCGAGAGTCGAGGACACCATCGAAGCTGTATCGATGACAACCAGCACGTGCAGCTCCGCCCGCAAGGATTTTCCAAGCGATGTTGCGTGATGCAACGCCGCCTTCATCTCTGCCGTGTCGTCATAACACGTGAGGATGCGCCGATAGTCAAACATTCAAGGCTCCGATGGTTCCCGCTGTGCTGCGGTTCGTTCGGATAACGCCTTGAATCCGGCGAAAATTCCATCCGGCCTTCCGAAAAATGCTTCTGGACTTGAAACTTGCAGCCTATGCAAATACAACCGGGACAACCCGGGCCGCCGATCAGATCGTGCAACCCTGGCTATCCCACGTCCATCAATGCACCTTTGTTGCCGCCGCGATGATCGCTGCCGCCACTGCATTCGGCTGACTCACCATTGCCACGTGACTCGAGTTCACGTGCGTGGTCGTCGCGCCGATTTGCGCGGCCATTGCCGTTTGCAGACGCGGATCGATCATGTGATCTTTATCGGCGATGACAAACCACGACGGCTTGGAGTGCCAGGCAGCGGTCGACACTTTGTCGTCCGTCGCGCTCGCCGCCCACGGACCCTGGGTCGCGGCGATCAGGCGGGCTTGCGGCACCGGCAGATCCTGCGCGAACTGATGGATGATGGCGTCGGTGGAAAGCGTCAGGTAATTGCCCGAGTCCTTTTGCAACTCGCTCGCCCAGGCAGGCGCCGGCTTGCCCTTCAGCATGTCGTTGATCGACGTGTTGTTATCGGGCGCGAATGCGGCGACGTAGACCAGAGCCTTGACCTTGTCGTCGTTGCCGGCCTCGGTGATCACCACGCCGCCCCACGAATGACCGACCAGCACAACCGGTCCGTTTTGCGCGTCGATGGCTCGCTTGGCTGCAGCGGCGTCGTCGGCGAGCGAGCTCAGCGGGTTCTGGACCGCGACTACATGCAGGCCGCGCGCTTCGAGCAACGGGATGACCTTGTTCCAGCTGGAACCATCGGCGAACGCGCCGTGCACGAGCACCACGTTCGTTCCCTTCAGGTCCTGGACCGGCGCGGCGTGAACCGCGGGAACCGCGAAAAGGCTGCCGAGCAACATGGCGGACGCTAAAACTTTTCTGAGAAGTGTGTTCATGATGGGTTTTCCTCGTGTGGGTTGGTTTGAGCCCCTACTTTCTCAGACGGGACCTGGGGGCGGTATCGGTCGAATGACCGACCCTGGAAAAACGCGTCGCGTATAGTGATGCGCTTGCCAGAAACCTTCCCGAGAGACCGAACCCATGCAGAGCGACCGTTCCGCCCGATCAGACATACGCGCATTCGACGCGGTCAGGGCGCTCGCTTTTATCGGCGATCTCAGCATGGGACAGCCGACCGATCATTCGCCGCGCACGGCGTGGCTCGCGCTGCAACTTGCACAGGCCGATGGAATGGACGCCACCGGCTGCGACACGGTACGCGAAGCATCTTTGCTCCGATGGTCAGGCTGCACGGCCAACGCATCCGGTTTCGCCGATGCCCTCGGCGACGACATCGCCGGCCGCGAAGCCATGCTCGCAATGCGTCCCGACTGGGACGAACCAATGCGGCAAACGCAGGGCGGCACCGGCGCCGCGATCCAGCCGCTCGCGCAGATTCATTGCGAAGTCTCTGGCGAAGTGGCGCGCATGCTCGGCCTCGGGCATGAAACCGAAACCACGCTGCGGCATATTTTCGAAACGTGGGACGGCAACGGATTGCCGGCGCGCATCGCGGGCCTGAAGGTTCCGGCGGCGGTGTTTATCGTGGTGCTCGCGGGCGATATCGAAATTTTGAGCCGCGTGTATGGAATCGAACGTGCGTTTGAACTGATTGGGCAGAGAGCAGATAGCCGATATCCGGCGCGGCTCGTGGCGCTTCTATCCGGGCGTGCTCAGGCGTGGCTGACCGCGCTCGATGAATTGCAGCCCCGAGAAATCGACGACGCCCTTTTGACGCCGCAAATGCAACAGGTTACGTCGCTGGAACTCATCGCCGACGTGATCGACCTCAAGCTGCCCTGGATGACGGGGTTTTCACGCGAAGTCGCTGCGATCGCCGCCGCGTGCTGCGAGCGTCTTTCGCTCGATCGCGCCACGCAAGAGCGGGTTTATCGGGCGGGGCTGATTCACGGCATCGGGCGCGCGGCCGTGCCGAACGCGCTCTGGAACATGCCGGGTCGGCTGCCGGCATCGGCTTGGGAGAAAGTGCGCCTCGTGCCTTATTGGACCGCGCGCGCCGGCAAGCAGACGGGCACGCTGGAACAAGCGGCCGAGCTGGCGTCGTTCGTGTATGAAAGGCTTGACGGCACCGGCTACTTTCGCAGCGCGGGCAACGCGGCACTGCCGGTCGAGGCGCGCGTGCTGGCGGCATCGGCGGCGTGGGTTGCGATGCGCTCGCCGCGTCCATGGCGCGAAGCCATGAGCCGCAGCGCCGCTGCGGAATTGATGCGGGCCGAAACAGCACAAGGACGATTCGATACCGCCGTCACCGACGCGCTCCTCGCCTCGGGTCTCGCGCAAGTGCCGAGCGAACGATACGGAACCCGGCCGCAAGCCGTGCGTTTATCGGCGCGTGAAATCGATGTCCTGCGCTCCATCAGCCGGGGCGCGAGCAACAAGGAAGCCGCGCGCGAACTGGAACTGAGTCCAAGCACGGTACGCACGCACGTTGAAAGCGTGTTCCGCAAACTCGAATGTTCTACGCGCGCCGCCGCCACGCTCAAGGCATCGGGCATGGGCTTTTTATGAGTTTGCTGCCGGGATCTCGCCGGTTATCCAGTTGCTGAAGGAAAGCATGGCGAGGGTCATGCTTTTTCCTCTCATCGATGTCAGCCAGTAACTGCCCGCGTTCACCTCGACATCGAACGGCCGGACGAGACTTCCCATGTTCAGCTCGCGCTCGAACATCACCGCAGGCGCGAGCGCCACGCCCGCGCCCTGCATGGCGGCTTCGACCATCAATCGCGACGAATCGAATACCGGGCCACGCAGCGTTCGCGGCGCGATGCCCGCGGCGGCGAACCAGCGCGTCCAGTCATCGACCCGATACGAGCGCAGCAAGGTTTCGTTGGCAAGCGCCTCGGGCCGGTCGAGCCGCTGCCCGATTTCCGATGAGCACAGGATGGCAAGCGGCGCATCGAACAGTTTGGTCGCAACCGATCCAGGCCACGTGCCGTCGCCAAAACGGATTGCGAAGTCGAGCCCTTCTGTCGCCAGATCGACCAGATTGTTATGCGTGAGCAACCGCAATTCGATAAACGGATGCGCCGCGCGAAACGACTTGAGACGCGGCATCAGCCAGCCGACCGCGAAGGTGCCGACTGCGCCCACTGTCAGGACCTCGTGGAAATGACCGCCATCGAATTGCTTGAGGACGGCTTCGATACGATCGAACGCATCGGTCAGGACCGGACGCAGCGCGAGGCCTTCGTCGGTCATGCCAAGGCCGCGCGGCAAGCGCTTGAAAAGCGTCGTGCCGAGCCGTTCTTCCAGCGATCTCACTTGCTGGCTGACTGCCGCCTGGGTGACGTTCAGTTCGAGCGCGGCGCGCGTAAAGCTCAAATGCCGCGCGGAGGATTCAAACGCCCGAAGCGCATTCAGAGGGAGATAAGGTCGCATTTTTACGCCGATCCATTAGATTTTCTTGGGTTCGCGTAAAGTTATCATCGTTTGCCAATGAAATCCAAACCGTCGATATTGAGCGCTCAATTCACGTCACGAATGGAGGATCAATGGTCACACGGCGGATGTTCACGGGCACGCTTGCAGGCGCGTCCCTAGCTGGAGTTATAGCGGCATCGTTCGGCAAACTGGCGATGGCGGCGGAAAACGGCGCCGGCGTTTCAGCCGAGACGACAGGCAAGGCGCTTGCGCGGATCGAAGCACGCTCCGGCGGACGGCTGGGGGTATCGATGCTCGACACCGGATCAGGCAAGCGCGCCGGACTGCGCGCCGACGAAGCGTTTCCCATGTGCAGCACCTTCAAGTTCCTCGCCGCCGGTTTCGTCCTGGCGCGCGTGGACCAGGGTCAGGAAGACCTTAAGCGGAAGATCGTTTATTCGAAGAGCGATCTCGTCGAATACTCGCCGGTCACGCAACATCACACCGGCTCCACGGGCCTGAGCGTCGCCGACCTATGCCACGCCGCGATCACGCTCAGCGACAACACCGCGGGCAACCTGCTGCTCGCAAGCTTCGGCGGACCGCCCGCGCTCACCGCGTTCGTGCGCACCCTCGGCGACAAGCTCACGCGCCTCGACCGCAACGAACCCACGGTGAACGAAAGCACGCCCGGCGATCCGCGCGATACCACCACGCCCAACGCCATGCTCGCCAACATGCGCACGCTGTTGCTGACCGACCGGTTATCGGTGAGTTCATGCGCCCAGTTGCGGGATTGGCTGATCGCGAACGAGACCGGCGGGAAGCGGATTCGCGCGAAGCTGCCGAAGGACTGGCGCGTCGGCGATAAAACCGGCACCGGGTCACACGGCTCGACCAATGACATCGCGATCATCTGGCCGCCCGGACGCGCACCGCTGCTGGTGACCGCTTATCTGACGCAGACGAGGGCCGAAACCGCTCGACGGGAAGCGGCGATTTCGGATATTGGCGGGCTGCTTATGTCGTCGTTTTGAAGTCGATATATATTACGCGGCAGAATAGCGGTCCCTCATGTCACCACACCACTCTTCAGATGCTCACCAAGCTCTCGCATAAAACCGGCCGATGGATCGCCCCGCTGCTTCTGATATCAGGCATCGGCGCGGCGACGATCGCAACCCCTGTGCTCGCCGCCGAACCGAAGGACAAGACGTCCGAAGCGCTGGACGCTTGCCTAAACAATCCGAAGACCGTTTCGACCGCGGACATGTCGGACTGTTATTCGGCTGCGTACAAGGCGTTTGATCATCGATTGAACGTTGCGTACCAGAGCTTGCTGAAGACGCTGCCGGCCGCGCCCGCGCAAAAGCTGAAAGCCTCGCAGCGGACCTGGCTGACTTTCCGCGATGCCGAACTGGCGACGCAATCGGCGATCTTCGCAACGCGCCAAGGCACGATTTACGTTCCGATGCAGGAAGATGAAGGCATGTCCCTTACGCGCGACCGGGCGCTGAGACTGGAGTCGTACTTGAGCGTGATGTCGGTCGACGGGCAGTGATATCCGGCGCAAAACGGCCGTTCTTCAACGGCCGTTTTGCCGTCCGCAATGAATGAGCAAATGCCTCGCTTGATTCTCTTGTCCTTCGAATAAAAACTCGCACGCAAGACGCTCGCCGCCATTGCGGCAACGCCAGCTTGCCGTTGTCCCGCCGCACATAGTACCTTCGCCGTCAATGCTGACTGCAGGTCGCAAATGTACTCGCGCCAAGCCATACCTTACACAATCGTCAGATAGATTTAGTCAAGCGCAACCTGCAATCCACGGGATAATCCGCAACAGAAAAAGCCAGCCGCGCCGATAACCATATAACCACTCATATTGCGCATTCCATGGCGTTTAGCGAACCGAGGTCGCCGTTTTTCAAATGGCTCGTGGGATCTGCTCAAGACCTGAGCGCCGATAACCGGCAAATCCTGCTGTCGAATCTTTTCACCAGGACAACGTCGATTGTCATGGCGTCGATTTGCGAGCTCAGCGTTTGTCTGGCGGCTTTATATCTGTACCCGAATGCAACTTACCTGGCCTGGACATTGGCCGTGCTCGTGGTGCTGGCCGCGCGTCTATTGCTGATCGCCATTTGTTGCAGGCGCAGCGCGCGTAGCGAGCCGACACCTACGTCGCTGTTTCTTGTCGCCAGCATTGTTTGGAGCGCGCTCCTCGGTTTCGGCGCGCTGCTCTGCAATATCAGCGGCGACCAGACGCTCTTTCTGTTGGGCAATGTCTGCGCGGTTGGCGTGGTCGGCGGACTAGCCGGACGCAATGCGGGCACGCCGCGGCTCGTGATGATCCAGATATCGTTCATCTTTGCGCTGCTCGGAGTCGGTGCGGCGATGTCGCCCGGCTCCGGAAAAATCGTGCTGCTGTTCCAGGCGCCGTTTTGTGCGGCCGGATTTTTCACGGTCGCGGTACGCAGCAACAAGGACACCGTTGCCATGCTGCGGGCGCAGGAAACCAGCAACCGGCTCGCGCGCCACGACAGCCTGACCGGTCTTCCCAACCGTGCTCGCATCAGCGAATTACTGCTCAACCGTACCGATGCCGAACCCACGTTGCGGCCCGGATCGTTTGCCGTGCTGCTGATCGACCTGGACGGTTTCAAGGCTATCAACGACAGCCTCGGCCACGCCGCCGGCGATCTCGTCCTGCAGGAATCGGCGCGGCGCTTGCGGGCGGTGCTGCGCAAGGGCGATATTGTCGGGCGTCTGGCGGGCGACGAATTCGTCGCCATATCGAACGATGCGTCTCTTAGCGAAGAAGTGCGCCTTCTGGCAGACCAGATCGTGAAAACGCTTGCCCGGCCTTTCGTGCTCAATGACGCGTTGGTGCGCATTGGCGCGAGCGTCGGCATTTCGCAGTATCCCGAGCATGGCGACACCGGCCCGCAATTGCTGATCTGCGCCGACCGCGCGCTTTATGCGGTGAAGCGCAGCGGCAAAAGTGCGTTTGCCGTTTTCGATGCCCAGGCGCACGCCTCCGACGACAGCCTGAGCCTTTTGCGCAGCGATCTCGAAGGCGCGCTCCAGGCTTTCGGCAGCGGCTTGCGCATGGAGTACCAGGCGATCGTGAATCTCGCGAGCGGCGTCACGACAGGCCGCGAAGCCCTCGTCCGATGGACCCATCCCACGCGCGGTGAGTTGCCGCCCACCACGTTCGTGCCCATTGCCGAACGCACGGGGCTGATCTTGCCACTTGGCGAATGGGTCCTGCGGCGCTCATGCGAGGAAGCGGCAAGATGGCGCGAGCCCGTGGTCGTCGCAGTGAATGTGTCGCCGGTCCAGTTGCGTGAGGAATCGTTCGCCGACACGGTGGCGTCGGTGCTGCGCGAATACGATTTGCCGCCGTCGCGTCTGAATATCGAGGTCACGGAAACCGTGTTGATGAGCGACGACGGCCCGACGCGTCGCAACGTGGAACGGCTTCGAGGGATGGGTATCGGCCTTGCGCTGGATGACTTCGGCACGGGGTTTTCGACCTTATCGAACTTGTGCCGATTTTCCTTCGATACCCTCAAGATCGATAGCTCGTTCGTGCGGGAATCGGTGCATCGGAGGGAATCGGCGGCGGTCGTGCGGGGGATCGTGGCGCTCGCCAGAGAGCTTGGGATTCCGACCACCGCCGAAGGTATCGAGACGGACGAACAGCTTGCGTTCGTACGTGGGTGCGGCTGCACGAGTGCGCAAGGCTTCTTTCTTGGGAGGCCGGAACGAGGTGAAAGGATTGCGGGAGTAACGATTTAAATCCGCGCTCGTTACGAAGTGCGGCCTAAAAAAATTTGCCCTGTCGTGCTCGTTTAAGATACATTATGCTCAATGATGATCGATTGAATGTTGAGCAGACAATGCAAAGAACTCGCCAAGACGCCACTGCAAATCTCCTCCCCGACGAGCGCGTCAAGCTGATCCTCGAGCGCCTGCGTTCGCGCGGCCGCGTACTGGCCGCCGACCTTGCAGAGGAATTCAGCACATCCGAACACACCATCCGCCGCCACCTGCGCGATCTCGCCGATGCCGGCCAATGCAAGCGCGTCTACGGCGGCGCGCTGCTGATATCGCCAGCGTCGGTTGCAGGATCCACGCGTATGCGCGAAGCCGGCGACCGCAAAGCGCTGCTCGCGGCAATGGCGGCAAGCATCGTCCAGCCGGGACAAGTCATTCTGCTCGACGCAGGATCGACCAACGTCGCCATTGCGGCGGCGCTGCCGGATAACGCCGGCCTGACGGTCGTGACCAACTCCCCCGACGCCTGCTCGCGGCTGATGGATCGTCCCGGTATCGATGTAATCCTGATTGGCGGGCGCATGAGTCCGCGCGGCGCGGGATCGGCTGGTTCCACCGCGCTCTTGCAGGTTCAGCAGATCAGGGCCGACCTATGCTTTCTGGGCGCATGTGCCATCGATACCGCCGAAGGCGTCGCCGCTTTCGATGCTGAGGAAGCCGAACTAAAGCGCGCGATGGTGAAGTCGAGCGGACAGGTTGCCATAGCAATGACATCGGAGAAATTGATGACTGCAGCACCCTATTTTGTAGCGCCTGCGTCGGGCATCGACCATTTGATCCTCGAGGCCGATGTTCCCGCCGAACGCCTTGGCGCATTTGAAAACCTGTGCGGCAACGTGATGGTGGCGCAATGAAACCTGTCTCCGAACGTGTCGCCACTACCGCCGTATTCCTCGCCAACGGCTTGGGCATTGGAGCGTGGGCCGTCGAGGTTCCGCGCATCAAGGAAGCCTTGTCTCTTAGCGACACCGCGCTCGGACTCGCGCTGTTCGCGTTCGCCCTGGGCGCGATCGTCGCCATGCCGCTAGCCGGCCGCCTCGCTCCGCGATTCGGCAGCGGGCGCGTCACCGCGTTCCTTGGCATTGCGTTTGTGTTGGCCCTTCCCTTGCCTGCATTCGTACCCGACTTCGCGATGCTGTGTGCCGTGCTGTTTTTGTTGGGCGCGGCGAACGGCGCACTCGATGTATCGATGAATGGACACGCCAGCGCCATAGAAGGCGAATGGCACGCGCCGATCATGTCGTCGTTTCACGCAGCGTGGAGCGTGGGCGGGTTGGTCGGCGCGGCATCGGGCGCAGCGCTGCAAGCGAATGGCATTGGCACATTCGGCGGCCTCTTGATTCCCAATGCGGTAATCGCCACCCTTGTCCTGGGCGCTGCCGTTTTTGCACTAAGAGATATTGGACCGCGCGTAAAAGAAGCGGCAAGCGGCTTCATACTGCCCAGCGGCGCGGTGATGAAACTCGCCGGCCTTGCGTTTCTTTGCATGCTGGTCGAGGGCGCGGTTGCCGACTGGAGCGCGGTGTTCCTGCGCTCCGCACTCGACACACAAGCAAGTGCGGCGGCTTTAGGCTATTCATCGTTTGCATTCGCGATGGCGGCGTGCCGTGTCGTCGGCGACGTCTCCGTGCGTCGGCTTGGATCGAGTGTGGTGGTTGCAATCGGTGGCCTGATCGCAGCGCTCGGGCTGGCGCTGGTGCTCGGATATCCAAACGTGGTGACTGCTTGCGTGGGCTTCGTGCTTGTAGGCATCGGGTTGGCGAACATCGTGCCGGTCATCTTCAGCGCAGCCGGACGGTCGACCGCGACGCCCGCAGTCGGTGTATCGATGGCGGCAACCGCAGGTTATGCGGGGTTCCTGGTCGGGCCGCCTCTGATTGGATTCGCGGCAGGTTTCGTTGGCTTGCGGCTTGCGTTGTTCGCGCTCGTGATAGCAACGCTTGTGGTTTGCTTGCTGGGTGGCAAAGCGGTCAGGAACGCAGCCGCGTAACTCCCGGCAATCCATGCGTCACGCCGAAAAATTATCGAAAAATATCCGCGACGAGATTCGACACGGCGCGTATGCGCTCGCTTCCGCGTAGCGCCGGATGCAGCACCATCCATACGTCCTGATCGAGCTCGCGGATATGCGGTTCGATGCAAACCAGGTCGCTGGTTGTATCGCCGGCGAGTTGGGCAAGCACGCCCAGGCCCGAGCCTCCAAGCACGCCGTCGAACACGCCCAGGACATAGCTGCATCGAAGGCTCGGTTCCGGCGCGCCCGGCAATGTCTTCAGCCATTGCGCGGCCGGATGATCGCCGCGACGTTCGTCATAACCCACGAACGAGAGCTTGTTCCATTCCCTCTTCTTGATCGCCACCTTGTGACGCAGATAATAGTCACGCGATGCATACAGACCAAAGCGCACCTTGCCGATGCGCCGCACGTACAGATCGCCTTCGTCCGGGCATTCCGACCAGATGGCAATGTCCGCTTCACGACGCGCGAGGTTGTAAGGGCGCTGAGAGGTCAGCACTTCGATAGCCAGCCCGGGAAATCGCTCCTGAAACGAGCCGAGCAGCTTCATCAGGATATAAGACATCCATTCGACGGCATTGATCCTGACGGTCCCTTCAAGACCATGCGACCCGGTCACGTCTCCGGCGCGTTCAATCTGATGCGCGAGCGTTTCCATTTGCTCGGCCCATATCAGGACTTGCTGTCCGAATACAGTCACCGTGCACCCGGAAGGCACGCGGTCAATCAGGGGTTCACCTAGTCTGCGTTCAAGTTCGGTCAACCGGCGCGAGAGCGTGGCGGCGCTCACGTCACACGCCAAGGCCGCGGCCCGCATGGTGCCTTCCCGCGCGATGGCGAGCAGAATGCGCAGATCATCCCAGTCGACGTGTTCCATATTCGAAACGCCCGCTTTCAATTTTAGAGGTAGCATATCGCCAATCGCGAGGATAGCATTAGACCTCGATAGATCACCCTTGCCGTACTAAACAAGCGTCTGGCGTGGTCTTTCAGATACTTCGCGCCAAAGGAAACGTCATCAAGGCTTTCCTTTCAGATTGATTAATTCGTTGATCTCGCGCATCTCAAGAACGCACTCACCATACGACTCGCGGCTGCCATCCGGTAGACCGAAGAGCGGACTCCGGAGACTTTATGACCCGCAAGCACAATCAAGCTCGACGCCGCGTACTCGCCGCAACCGCGGTTTTCGCTGCAGCCTCGCTCCTGCCCGTTTCGTCGGCATTCGCTCAAGCAGCGAAGAAACCCACCGTCGCGCTCGTGATGAAGTCCCTCGCGAACGAGTTTTTCCTGACGATGGAAACCGGCGCCAAAGACTATCAGGCGCACAACACCGACAAGTTCACGCTGATCACGAACGGCATCAAGGACGAAACCGATACCGCCAACCAGATCCGCATCGTGGAACAGATGATCGTCTCGAAGGTCGATGCACTCGTCATCGCCCCGGCTGATTCGAAGGCACTGGTTCCGGTGATCAAGAAGGCCGTGGACGCCGGGATCATCGTGGTGAACATCGACAACAAGCTCGACACCGACGTGCTCAAGTCGAAAAACCTGAACGTGCCGTTCGTTGGTCCGGACAATGCCAAGGGCGCGCGTCAGGTGGGTGAGTATCTGGCCAAGCAGAAGCTCAAATCCGGCGACGAAGTTGGCATCATCGAAGGCGTTTCGACGACTACGAATGCACAGCAGCGCACGGCAGGTTTCAAGCAAGCCATGCAAACTGCGGGCGTGAAGGTCGTCGCATTGCAATCGGGCGATTGGGAAATCGACAAGGGCAATGCGGTTGCATCGCAGATCTTGAACGCTAACCCGAACGTCAAGGCGTTGCTTTGCGGCAATGACAACATGGCGATCGGCGCCGTGTCCGCAGTTCGCGCATCGGGCAAGGCCGGCAAGGTACAGGTCGTGGGTTACGACAACATCAACGCCATCAAGCCGATGCTCGCCGATGGCCGCGTGCTCGCCACCGCCGATCAATACGCTGCAAAACAAGCTGTATTCGGTATCGATACCGCTCTGAAAGCGTTGTCCACGCATCAGAAGCAGTCTGACCTGTCGAGCGTTGTCGAGACGCCTGTCGATCTCGTCACGGGCAAGAAGTAAATACAAGCGCCACGCTTCACGAGTCATCGCCATCATGGTGAGCCGCGGGACAACTTGTGTCCTGCGGCATGACTCCACGCTTGAACTGTCCCGACGCGCCACGCTCCGGATTTCACCATCAAGCACCTTCCAGTCTTTCTAAAGCGATGCCAAGTCCAATCGTCCCTTCCGCCGATGCAACTCCGGTGCTGACCATACACGGCATCGGCAAGACTTATGTCGAGCCCGTGCTCATGGATGTCTCCTTGCATCTGCGTCCCGGCGAAGCGCTCGCGCTGACCGGCGAGAACGGCGCGGGCAAAAGCACGTTGTCGAAGATCATCAGCGGTCTCGTCACGCCTACCACCGGTTCCATGCAGCTTGCCGGCGCCGCATACGCGCCGGCCACTCGCAGCGATGCCGAAGCGCTCGGCGTACGCATGGTGATGCAGGAGTTGAACCTGCTGCCTACGTTGTCCGTCGCGGAAAATCTGTTCCTGAACCGTCTGCCTCAACGCGGCCTCGGCTGGATCGACCGCGCGAAGTTGCGTGAGGACGCACGTCATGCGATGGCCCAGGTCGGTCTCGATGCAATCGATCCGGACACGCTCGTAAGCGAGCTTGGGATCGGTCATCAGCAGATGGTCGAGATCGCGCGCAACCTGATCGGCGATTGCCGCGTGCTGATCCTCGACGAACCCACCGCGATGCTGACGGCGCGCGAAGTCGATCTTTTGTTCGAGCAAGTCGACCGCCTGAAGCCGCGTGGCGTCGCACTGGTTTATATCTCGCATCGGCTGGAAGAGCTGGCGCGGGTTGCCGAACGTGCAGCGGTTCTGCGCGACGGGCGCCTCGTTCACGTTGACGCAATGCACAATCTGACCAGCGATAAACTCGTCACCTTGATGGTCGGACGCGACATTGGCGAGCGCATCGATCTTGGCGAGCGCCGGATCGGTGCGACGGCGTTCAAGGTCCAGGGCATGACGCGCGGCCAGGCGGTGCGCGACGTATCGTTTGAAGTGAAGGCCGGCGAAATTTTCGGCATCAGCGGGTTGATCGGGGCCGGACGCACAGAACTCATGCGCCTGATCTACGGCGCGGATCGTGGCGATAGCGGCGAGGTCTTCGTTGCACGTCACGGCGGAGCCCTCGCGAAGGTCAACGTCAAGTCGCCATCCGACGCGGTCAGCCAGGGCATCGCGTTGATCACCGAAGACCGCAAGGGCGAAGGCTTGTTGCTGCCCCAGCCTATCGCCGCAAATATTTCGCTGGGCAATATCGGCGCGGTATCGAAGCATGGCGTGGTCGACGCAAAACGCGAAAACGCCTTGGCTCAAAAGCAGATCACCGCGATGCGCATCCGCACATCGAGCGCCGCGCAACCCGTGTCGGAACTGTCGGGCGGCAATCAGCAGAAGGTTGTGATCGGGCGCTGGCTCGCGCGCGACTGCACGGTGCTGCTCTTCGACGAACCCACGCGCGGTATCGACGTCGGCGCCAAGTTCGACATCTACGCGTTGATGGGCGCGCAAGCGCGCGAAGGCCGTGCGCTGGTGGTGGTATCGAGCGATTTACGCGAATTAATGCTCATTTGCGACCGCATCGGTGTAATGTCGGCGGGACGCATGACGGGCGTGTTCGAGCGCGATAACTGGACCCAGGATGCGCTGCTCGCCGCCGCGTTCGCGGGCTATGCCGGCCGCGATAAAATTCTCACCGAACCCGCCGAGCCGGACACACGCGTGCCAGATACAAGAAAGCCAGACGCACATATCACGGAGCATTAGGATGACAACTCAAACCACTACCCCGAAGACGCAGACGGAGCCGCCAAAAAGCGCCAAGCCGATCGGCACGCGCCTCGGGTTCTCGAATTACCTGGGGCTTCTCGGAGCGTTGATCGCAATGATCGCGCTCTTCTCCGTGCTGAGTTCGCACTTCCTCACCTACGACACTTTCAGCACGATCGCGAACCAGATTCCCGATCTGGTGGTGATGTCGGTGGGCATGACCTTCGTGCTGATCATTGCCGGCATCGACTTGTCGGTGGGTTCGGTGCTCGCGCTCGGCGCGGCGCTGACCAGCGTCGCCGCGTTGCAATGGCACTGGCCGGCGCTTCCCGCCGCGCTGCTCGGTATGGCCGGCGCGACGCTGACGGGCTGCGTGACCGGCGCAGTTACGGTGGGATGGCGCATTCCGTCGTTCATCGTCTCGCTCGGTGTGCTCGAGGCCGCGCGCGGTCTTGCGTACCAGATGACAAACTCGCGCACCGCGTACATCGGCGATGCGTTCGACTTCCTGTCCAACCCGATCGCCTTCGGCATTTCACCATCGTTCCTGATCGCGATCGCGGTGATGATCGTCGCGCAACTCGTGTTGACGCGCACCGTGTTCGGCCGGTATCTGGTAGGCATTGGCACAAACGAAGAAGCGGTGCGGCTCGCAGGCGTCAATCCCCGGCCCTACAAAATCATCGTGTTCGCGTTGATGGGGCTGCTGTCGGGCCTGGCCGCGCTGTTCCAGATCTCGCGCCTCGAAGCCGCTGACCCCAACGCGGGATCGGGTATCGAACTGCAGGTGATTGCGGCGGTTGTTATCGGTGGAACGAGTTTGATGGGCGGACGCGGTTCGGTCATCAGCACGTTCTTCGGTGTCCTGATCATTTCCGTGCTCGCCGCCGGTCTCGCGCAGATCGGCGCGAACGAGCCGACCAAGCGGATCATCACCGGCGCGGTGATTGTCGTTGCCGTCGTGCTGGATACGTATCGCAGCAAACGCCGCGTCATGTGACGCCGGCAGGAGAAAGACATGTCCAAAGAAACAAAGCAAGGCCTGGTCCTTATCGTCGGCAGCATCAATACAGACTTGGTCGCGCGCTCCCCTCACCTGCCGCGTCCGGGCGAAACCATAGGCGGACACGAGTTCTCCGAACACTCGGGCGGCAAAGGCGGCAACCAGGCGGTCGCGGCTGCGCGCATAGGTGGGCGCGTTGCGATGGCCGGTTGCGTTGGCGCTGACGGCAACGGAAAAGTGCGGCTCGCGGGGCTTGAAGTGGAAGGCATCGATTGCGGCGCGATCGAGATCGATCCGTCGTTGCCCACGGGCGTCGCGATGGTCACCGTCGCCGACGATGGTCAAAATACCATCGTGGTCGTGGCGGGAAGCAACGGGCAGGTCACGCCCGAGATGGTCAAGCGGCATGAAGCAGTCATCAAGTTCGCCGATGTCGTGGTCTGCCAGCTCGAAATTCCATGGGACTCGGTATATGCAACGCTGGTGACAGCCAAGCGTTTCGGCAAGCTGACGGTATTGAACCCTGCACCCGCAACCGGCCCGCTGCCCGCCGACTGGTTGCCGCTCGTCGATTATCTGGTTCCGAACGAAGTCGAGGCTGCGATCCTTGCGGGATTGCCGGTCGAATCGCAAAGCGGCGCACGGCGTGCGGCCAAGGAATTGCAACGTGCCGGTGCGCGCAACGTGATCGTGACGCTTGGCTCGCAAGGCGCGTATCTGTTGCCGGAGGGCGGCGAAGGCACGCACTATTCCGCCCCCAAGGTCGACGCCGTGGATACAACCGCTGCAGGCGACACGTTCATCGGTGTGTTCGCCGCACAACTGGCCGCGCGCCAGCCGTTGGAAGCGGCTATCGATCTTGCGCAACGTGCCGCTGCTATTTCGGTGACGCGCGCAGGCGCACAGCCGTCGATTCCTACGCGCCAGGAGGTCGATAGCGCGTCCTGACTCATTCCGGCTGTGGTCACAGCCGGAAGCGTCCTGCCTGCCTTTGCAGGCGGCTGACGCGAAGCTGCCGCATGGCGCCATGTTGCAGTCGTTGTTCGTTATCCACCAACTCGAATGGGAACAGCAATGCACTCAAAGTCTATAGCAATCCTGATGACCTCCATGGCCCTCGCCGCGTGCGGCGGCAACGACGACAACTCGAATACCTCGCCTTTGGGCACTGCGCCCAAGGTCATCATGGATTCGGATTTCAACACCATGGGCGACGACGGCCAGCTCTTCGCCATGACCACGCAATTGATGGCGCAAGGCAAGGTCAACCTGCTGGGCCTGACGGTCGTCACAGGCAATGACTGGCTGTTGCAGGAACAAGCCGATGCACTCAAGGCAGTCGAGCGCATGGGCGTGCAAAACACCGTGGGCGTATATGCCGGCGCGAACTATCCGTTGCAATACGATGTCCCCAGCATTCGCGCGCAGCAGGCGGCGAACCCGAACGGTTACTTCGGTGCGTGGATGCGTGCGGAACCTACTCAGGCATCGCAGTTGACGGCGCCCCCTGATGGCTTCGCGACCAGCACGAAGCTGCAGGCGGAAAATGCGTCCGACTTCATGATCGATACGATCAAGAAGTATCCGAACCAAGTCACCATTCTTGAAGTGGGGCCGCCTACCAATCTCGCGCTTGCATTGAAGAAAGCGCCGGAAATCGCGCCATTGATCAAGCAGATTGTCTACATGGGTGGCGCCATGGCTGTACCGGGCAACGCCAATGCCGTAGGCGAACTGAACTGGTGGTTCGATCCGCTCGCGGTGCGCACGGTGCTGCAGACAACGATTCCGCAGACCGTGATTCCGCTGGATGTCACCGATACCGTTCCGCTTACGGAAAGCGTCTACAACCAGATCGCCAACAATCCGAACAAGCAGACTGCGGTCACGAAGGCCTACGCGATTGCGAACGCCAATGCTTTCAGCACCAACACGGATATCTTCGACACCCTGACGATCGCGTATTTCACCGACCCGACTTACGCTACCCAGACCAAAAGCGCTTATCTCGACATCGATACAAGCAACGGCGAAACGCAAGGTCAAGTGAAGGTCTATCAGACCCCAACAACCGGTGCTTCTCCGCAGAAGATCGCTTATGTGACGCAGTTCGACAATAACCGGTTCTTCAATCTTTACGTCGACCTGTTGACACGGCCCGTACCGGTGACCTTGCCTTAAGCAATAGGAACATGGGACAGCCTGAGATCGTCATGCGTGTTCAGGCTGGCCCATTGCACGCGGCGCACGAGACCGCTTATAGGCTATGCGCAAATAAGCGCACAGCGGTTTTTCTATCGCCAGGAAACAGATAATCGACACCGCCGTAAGGCCGGCCAGAAACGCCACGAATTGCGCAGGTGAAGTCGCAATATCGGGGAACACCATCTTCGCGTATCTGAACAAAGGCACGTGCAATATGTAAAAGGCAAAACTTGCCTCGCCTAGCAAGACCATGGGCTTGCTGCCTAGCAAGGCGCTAAGAGGCCCTTTCGCGCACGCAAGACAGTAGAGCAGCAACATGAAGGCGGGAAACAGCAACATTTTTGCGTGCAGATGATTCGCTACGACGATCACGGCAATCGCCACGATCAAAGCTGCAAGCGCACCTAGATCGAAGGCCGCCGATTTCGCTTTAGCGCTTCCCAGAAAAATCCGCGCCAGACAAATTCCGGCGATAAATTCGCCAATCCGCAGCGCCGGCACGAAATTGACAAGTTCGCGGGGCCAAAACTCGTTTTTAAGCGGCGACGGCAAGTACGAAAGCGCCAATGTCGGAATAACTGAAACAAGCCAGCATACGGCGATCAACCCCGAAAGCACGGGGACACGCTTGCTCTTCAGATAAGTGAAGAGGAACGGAAACGCCGCATAGAACACGGCCTCAGCCGAGAGCGACCAACCTGGCGTATTCCAGGCATTGGCCGTGTTCGTCGTCCACGCTTGCAAAAGCGTGAGCGACATGAATCCGTAGAATGCGAGCCGGACATAAGTGCCGGCGCCATGGCCATGAAGCGCAACAAGATTGGAATAGATCAGCGGCGCAAACACGATCCAGCCCAGCAAGTAGATCGGATAAATTTTTGCGAACCGCGAGAAATAGAATTGGCGAATTGCAGGGCGTTCCGCACCGTTCACTTCCGGGTGCGTATAGGTCAGGATGAACCCTGAAAGAATGAAGAACAATTCCACCGGATCACCCGCATTTTCATAGAAATGCAGCGATGAAATTCCTAGCGATGCGGCCACTTTGTCCGATAAATGGTAAAGCGCAACGCTCAATGCCGCCAAAAAGCGAATGCCGGTCAATGCGGGGATCAGTGGCCTTCTTGCGACTGTGGTCATCGTTCCATAGGGTGCGCCGCGTGCCCCAGCCCGCTTGGCGACCCCATGGTGCCCGTTAAATAAATCGAAAATTAATGCGGAAACATCGGGTTTCGCGAAAATAAAACGGGGTTCTCAAGCGGACGCTTACTTGGCAAACACTTGTCCCATGTCTTCGAACGCCTTGAATTCCAGCGCGTTTCCACCGCAAGGATCGAGAAAAAACATGGTCGCTTGCTCGCCCGGCAATCCCTGAAAACGGATTTGCGGCTCGATGATGAACTTGACGTCTTTCGCGCGAAGCCGCTCGGCGAGGGCTTTCCATTCGGGCATTGGCAAGATAGCGCCGAAATGACGGACCGGTACATCATGGCCATCCACTTCGCTCGTCGATTTATGGCCGGTTTCCTCCGGCGAGAGGTGCGCCACGATCTGGTGCCCGTAGAAATCGAAATCGACCCAGCTTTCCGCGCTCCGGCCTTCGGGGCAACCAAGCAGCTCACCGTAGAACTCGCGGGCTTTCGCAATGCTATTGACGGGAAACGCGAGGTGAAAAAGCACCGGTGATGTCATTTGCAGCCTTGAGGAGTAGTTGTCGGAATCTCGTTATGCCGGCAATGTTAAGATAAAGAATAAAGAATGAGAAACGCATATTTTAAAGCCTAAGCATCAAATAATTTCATATGCTCCGCTACCTTGTTACCTTCCTGACCGCTGCTGAAACAGGCTCGTTTTCAGGTGCCGGAGAGCGCTTGGGTCTGACGCAATCGGCGGTCAGCATGCAGATCAAGCGACTGGAATCGGATCTCGGATGTGTGTTGTTCGAGCGCAGCGGGAAATCCGTGCAACTCAGCGAACGTGGACGGTCGCTGGTCAGTCACGCACGCGACCTGGTTGCGCGTTATGACGATATGAAAGCCGGCGCATCACCAGACGCATCTGCGATCAATCTCGGCGCAATATCGACGGTTCAATCCGGGCTGCTTCCCAAGGCCTTGCGAGGTTTCGTTGAAGATTGTCCGGCGACACACATCCAGATTACGCCAGGAACATCTATCCAATTGCTGGCACAGGTCGATGCAGGCGAACTCGACATTGCAGCCATGATCAAGCCGAATTTCGGCATTCCCGCCAACCTCGTATGGATTCCGTTATTGGACGATGTCTATGTCGCGATTGCGCCCAAAGCGGCGACAGGTTCGCTAAGAGAATGGGCGCTCGATCTGCCGTTCATTCGCTACGACCGGCGTTCCTACGGCGGAGGCCTCGTCAATACGTTCTTGCGGCGGCAAAAACTGATGGTTCGCGAAGGCATCGAGCTGGACGAACCGGCGGTGATTGTGCAAATGGTTGCGGAAGGACTGGGATGGTCCGTCGTACCGGGAGATTTGCTGATGCTCCGTACTACGCCTTTGGTTCAACGTCTTGCGCTGCCGGGCCAACCCGTAAGTCGCAAGCTGGGTCTGCTGGTCAGGAAAGCAGTTCTGGATCGGGCGACCACACGGGCACTCGTGACCAGTCTTCAGGAAGAAGCGCGCATGCGCCGGGCAGAAACCGCAAAAATGGACGATGCACCCGCCCCCTCCCGCAAGGGCGTGACCGCGCGCCGGCCAAGAATCAAGCGGCCAAGCAGGTAGCTTTCCATTTACCCGATGGAATAAGTCCGCGTCACAGGTGTTATCAAGGCGTACGCCTTCACTAACATCCTTACGAACGCCCCACATGAAATTCAGCGATCTGTCCTCCCCCGCCTTCTTCGAAAATCCTTATCCGTTCTACGAACAACTTCGGGCCGAAGCCGCTTTGGTTCCGCTTGCGCCGAACGTTGTACTGACGGGCCGCTACGCAATCATCGAAGCGTTGCTTCACGACCGGCGCATGGGCAAGACCTATATGCAAAGCGTTGCCGCCCGATACGGCGAAAGCGGATACGAACAACCCGTGTTCCAGGCGCTGAGCCGCATGTTCCTGATGATGAATCCGCCCATGCACACGCGCTTGCGCAGCTTGCTGATGAAGGCGTTCAATGCACGTCAGATCGATCTGCTCCGTGACATTGCCCAAAGCACCGCGGACAACCTGATTGACGCTCTCAAGCCGAAAGAGGAATTCGATCTCGTGAGCGACTATCTGTTTCCGCTGCCGGTAAACATCATTTGCCGCCTGCTCGATGTCCCCGTGGAAGACGGGGTCAGGCTGGGGTCGGCCGCAAGCCACTTGGGCAACGCGCTCGACAGCGCGCCCATGGACGCCGAGCGCCTAGCCGCGGCGAACGAAGCGACTCTGACCTTGCAGCGCTATTTTGCGGGTGTAGTCGAGCAAAGGCGCTTGAAACCGGGCAACGACCTGGTTTCCGCGCTCGTGCGAGCAGAGGAAGCAGGCGAATCCCTCAACGACGATGAAATCATTTCGAACGTGCTGCTGCTGTTTGTTGCCGGGCATGAGACGACATCGAACATGTTGGGCAATGCGTTGATCGCGTTGCATCGTCAGCCTGGGCAACTTGCACTGCTTAAGCGCGATCCGTCGCTGCTTACCAAGGCGGTGAGCGAGTGCCTGCGTTTCGATAGCTCAGTGCAGATGATCGTACGCACGGCGCTTGAAGACGTGGAAGTCGAGGGTGTATCGATTGCGCGCGGAACCATTGTGTTCATGATGGTGGGCTCGGCCAATCGCGATCCCGGCCAATTCAGCAATCCGGATCAATTGGATATCGAGCGTGCGCTTCAGGGCAAGTTGCTGTCGTTTGCCGCCGGGATTCACCATTGCCTCGGCGCAAGGCTTGCCACACTTGAACTGGAAATTGGGTTAGGCACGCTTGTCTCGCGCTTGCCGGACTTGCGCATCACCAATCTCGATGCACTGCAGTGGCGGCAACGCAATACCTTGCGCGGCGTGGAATCGCTAAAGGCTTTGTATTGCGTTCTTTAGCATTTGATTAAATCAAATGCGCTATTTCCCGGTCGATGGAAATAGCGCCTTAAAGCCAAAACGCCTGCTTTTAACGGTGGCCCATTCCACCGTAACCATGCATGTGACCACCGCCGTGGAATCCACCGGCGTAACCATTCACGTGATAGTGGTTCATCTGGTTGAAATGGTTGTATCGATGGAAATGGTGGAAACGGTCTACAAAAATAAAGCCCACACCCACGCCGATAAACACCGGCGGTCCCACATACCACGGGTCCACGTACGGATATTCGGCTATCGGGTAAGTCAGCATGCTGCCGTCATCGGCCTGAACGATACGCCACGTGCCATCGCTTTGAAGACACGTCCGCCCGACAATCTGCTGCATCGTGCCGTCTATCTCCGCCTGTCCCGCAATTGCGCGGCAATTGGATTGCAGTTCGGGCGACATGGAGTCGTCGAAACTTTGTGCAAACACCGGCGCTGACGCGGATAAAACCGCGCAAGCAAGTACTGCATGTACCATCCCCAGGCAAAAAGCTTTACGCATGATCGTTGTCTCCAGCAATGATCCCGGCAGGTAACGTGCGGCTTTGCAAGCGCCTTGATGACGCTTTAGCAAATGCCGCTCGTGCCGGGGTTACATGGATTAAACGGGCGAATGCGCTTTATTATTCCGGGGGTATCTCACGTAAAATTACACGCTCGTAGCATTCGCCACCGACCGCGCCATGAGCGCCGCGGCGCCAAGATAGTTTGCCGGGTCAGTGAGTTCGCGCAGCCGCGCTTCGCCGAAAGCATCGCGGATCTTTGCGTCTTCCATGAGCACGTCGAAAAGCGTTCGGTGGTTTTCAATTGCGATGCGGCACGCGTCATAGACCACGTCATGTGCATGTTGCCGCCCGATGCTCGGCGCCAGACCCATCATTACCGCTTCCGCCACGATCAAACCACCCGTCAGGTCCAGGTTCTTGCGCATTCTCCCGGCATCGACCACGAGACCACGAAGCATGAAATTCGCCTGATGTAACGCGCTGGCGCAAAGCAGGAAACTTTCGGGCACCGCGCTCCATTCGAGATGCCACGGGCCGGTTGCGCGCTCGAAGTCGTGCATCATGCCGTCGAGCATCAACGCCGCGCGCTCGCGCAGCATTTTCGCGGCAGCGAACATCAGTTCGCTCGATATCGGATTGCGCTTTTGGGGCATCGTGGAACTCGCGCCGCGTCCAGGTACGAACGGCTCGGCCACTTCACCGAATTCGGAGGCGGCCATCATCATCACGTCGAGCGCGATTTTTCCCAGCGATCCGCCGATGCTCGCCAGAAGCGAGACCAGTTCACACAGGCCATCGCGCGCGACATGCCAGGTGATTTCCGGATCACGAAGATTCAATTCGGCCGCGAAGAGACGTCGTGTTTCGATTGCGCGTTCGGGATCGTTGAGCGATGCAAGCGTGCCCGCCGCGCCGCCGAACTGCACCATCAGCGAACGCTCTTTGGCTTGCGCAAGACGCTCGGCATGACGGTTCAGAGCAGACAACCATACTGCTGCGCGAAAGCCGAACGTGACCGGCAGCGCATGTTGCAAATGTGTGCGGCCGGCCGTCACCGTCTCGGCGTGCTTGTTGGCAAGATCGCGCAACGCGCCGCGCACGTCATCGAGCTGACGTTCGATAATCGCCACGCCTTGCGCGCATTGCAGCATGGTCGCGGTGTCCATGATGTCCTGCGTGGTCGCGCCCCAATGCAGATAACCGCCGGCATCGCCGCACATTTCACTGACTTGCTTGACGAGCGGCAAAATCGGATAACCGACGATCTCTGTCTCAAGACGCAATGCTTCAAGATCGAGCTTCGAAAAATCGGCACGCTCAGTAATCTCCCGCGCCGCTTCTGCGGGAATCAGACCGGCTTTGGCTTGCGCACGGGCAAGCGCCGTTTCTGCATCGATACAACGCGCAAGATACGCGGTGTCCGAAAACACATCGCGCATTTCCGGCGTGCCGAACATGTCGCGAAAGAGAGCAGAGTCGAATACGGTGGTGGACATCAAGGATTCCTTTTAATGATTCAGGCGCGCGAGCCATGGCCGCAACGCTTCTTTTTCTTCGAGCCCGAAGCCGGCCGCTTCGGTCGGGCGCACGAGTCCGCCGCCCACGCCGCAACCGGGCGGATATCCGCCGAAGGGCTGGAAAACGCCGGGATAGGCTTCGCATCCGCCGAGTTCAAGGCCAACGGCTATGTGCAAATTGATCAGATGGCCACCGTGAGGAAACGCTTGCGCGCGATCGAAGCCATGCCTTTCCATCGCGTCGATCATGCGTGCGTATTCGGTCAGTCCGTAAGCCAGGCCGGCGTCCATCTGGAAGATGTCCTGACCCTTTCGCATGCCGCCAAAGCGGATCAGATTCAATACATCAGGCACGGAAAAAAGGTTTTCTCCAGTCGCGATGCGTCCTTCGTAAACCTCCGCTACCTGGCGGTTCAGATCGTAGTCGAGCGGATCGCCGATCTCTTCGTACCAGCGTAAATCGTAGGGCGCGATCGCCTTGGCATACGCAAGCGCTGTGTCCAGATCAAAGCGTCCGTTGGCATCGACTGCGAGGCGCTGACCTTCACCGGCCACCTTCAACGCGGCCTCTATGCGTGCGATGTCCTGCGCGAGTGTGGCGCCGCCTATCTTCATCTTGAACGCATCAAAACCGAGTTCACGATAACCGCGGAATTCATCGGCGAGACGCTGCGTGCTTTCATCCGGGTAGTAGTAGCCGCCCGCCGCGTACACGTTCACGCCTTCGCGCTTGCCCTGCCGTCCGAAATGCCGCGCGATAGTGATGTGCGCGGGTTCATCGGCGAGCTTGGCGTTGAGGTCCCACACCGCCAGCTCGATTGCGCCAGCCGCCGCAGCGCGATCGCCGTGGCCTCCGGGCTTCTCGTTGCGCAGGACGGTTTGCAGGACCTTGGCGGCATCGAAGCGCTCGCCTGAAGCATCGAGCAACGACTCGGCCGATGCAGCCTTGAGGCGCGGAATCATCCGATCGCGCAGGATGCCGCCTTGCGCATATCGGCCGATGGAATCAAATGCATAGCCGGTCACGGGACGGCCGTTGCGGATCACATCCGTTTCGAGCGCGACCAGCGACACGTCGTGCTCGGCGAAGCTGACCAGCGCGTTCGCCACGTTTCCTTCCAGTGGTACGGAGACTTCCTTGATCGCGGTAATACGCATGAACATGTCCTCGGGATGACTTCAGATAACCTTGCCGTCGCTTGATCCGAACACACGCGTGTATTCGCTGCGTGCGGCGGTTTCATTGAACTCGCCAGTGGACTTTGCGATGACGAGCGTCGCCACGCTGTTGCCCATCGAGTTGCAAATCGAAACCGCTTGCGACGTGAACCGGTTGATGCCGAACAGGATCGGCAATCCTTCTATAGGCAAGAGGCCCGATGCGGTGACCGTCGCTGCAAACACAATGAACGTGCCGCCCGAGACAGTCGCCGCGCCCTTTGATGTCAGCAACATCAGCAAAAGCAAGCCGAACTGCTGATGCAAATCGAGCGGCACGCCATACGCATTCGCCAGGAACATCACGCAGAGCGACATGTACACGGCGGTGCCGTCGAGATTGAACGCATAACCTGTGGGCAAGACCAGTCCGACTGATTGACGCGAACAGCCAAGCTTTTCGAGTTTTTCAAAGAGGCGCGGCAATGCGCTTTCTGAAGAGGCCGTGGCGAACAGCAGGAAGATTTCTTCCTTGAAATAGCGCAGGAAGCGGAACACATTGAAGCCGTAGAGCCGCAATATCAGGCCAAGCACGACGACCACAAAAAACGCCAGCGACAGGTACATCACGATCAGCAAGTAGCCGAGCGAGATCACCGCGCTCATGCCGCTGCTGCCGATCGCAAACGCGATCGAGCCGAACGCGCCGAGCGGGGCGAACTTCATGATCACATCGACAAACTTGAAGAAGCAGTCGGACATCCGCGATAGCGCATGCTCCACGCTTGCGCGCTGCTCCGTGTTGAGCATCAGGACCGCCGCGCCAAAGCCGATCGAGATCACGAGTACCTGCAGCAGCGATCCATTTGCAAACGCGCCGATGAAGTTATCGGGAAAGAGCGTCAGGAGGAAATGCTCGAACGATACGTGCGCCGCCTTGCCATACGTCTCGTGCGCTGCCGCCGCAGCTTCCGGGCTCTGCACGAGATGCATGCCGGCACCGACATCGGAGAGATTGGCGATCACCATGCTGATGATGAGCGCAATGGTCGAGACGATCTCGAAGTAGATCAACGCACGCAAGCCGATCCGCCCGACGTTCTTCAGATCGCCGGCAGCAGCAATACCGAGCACGACGTTCAGGAACACGAGCGGCGCGACGATCATCTTGATCAGCCGCAGGAAGATGTCGCCGAGAATTTTCATCTGCACGGCAAGATGCGGTGCAATGAACCCAAGTGCGAGACCGAGCACGATTCCGACCACGATCTGGAAACCCAGCCGCGCGTAGAACGGCTGGCGCGGCTTTGCGCCGGCGACCCCATCTTCCGTCTGGTGCGCCATATTCGTATGAACAGCCATTTCGGTCTCCGTTGTCGTGCGGACTCGGCACTTGCATCAATTTTCTATAAGTCCGTACATTTTCAATATGTACGGACTATATTAGTGTAGATGGAAATACGTCAACTTCGGGTTTACTCGGGGCACGGCCCGCCGTCGGGGTTTGCGCCCTGGACGCCTTGGCAACCGGGCGTGCGCCAAGATACGATGACGCGCTTGGCTTTCGCGGCCATGCTCTTGAAACAATAGGAAAACGGGGAAGGTTATGAAACCGCGCTACGTCGAACTGGCGGATCAATTGATTGAAGCGATCGGCAATGGGACGTTCGTGGTCGGCGCGGCCTTGCCCAGCGAAATCGACCTTTCGACGCAATACGGCGTGAGCCGCGCAACCGTGCGATCGGCGCTGCAGAAGGTGCAGGATCTGGGTCTCATCTCGCGGCGCAAGCGTGCGGGTATTCGCGTCGAGGCGTCAAAACCGCGCGTGGCATTCGAACAGTCGATGTCCAACGTCGAAGACCTGATGCAGTTCGCGGTGCTTACCGAGCGGCACGTCCAGTCCATCGGCGAGATATCCGCGAGTGCTTCCCTTGCCGCGCATATTGGCGTTGATGTGGGCTCGCGATGGTTGCGCATCGAGATGTTGCGGATCGATCCGGCCAAGCCGGAGCAGCCGATCTGCTGGACCGAGGTGTATCTGGACCCGGTTGCCGGTGCGGCCATCAGGCGCGAGTTGCGCAAGAACACCGGGTTGATCTGCGAGATGGTGGAGGAGCACTGCGGACGCGCGGCCCAGGAAGTGCGCCAGGAGATTCGCGCGGTCGGCGTGCCGGACCGTGTTGCTACAACGCTCGCCGCCGCGGCCAATTCGCACGCGCTCGAGATCGTGCGCCATTATGTAGACCAGCGCGGTCTCGTATTCGAGGCGACCATCAGCGTGTTCCCCGCTGATCGCTTTACGTATGCATTGCGGCTGACGCGGCACGACTGACGCGTTACGGAGATGACGCCTCGATCGCGGCCTGTACGACAGGCCGGGCCCATTCCGGCGTGGCGGCCAGCGCGGCGGCATCGTCCGGATCAGGAAAGACAATCTTTCCCGCGATGCATTCCAGCACCAGCACCGGATCGGGGATATCTTCGCCCGGCGAGGCTTCGGCGCTGTTATCGAAAACCTGGAGATTGGCCAGCTTTGGCAACAGCCTGATCAGGTTTGTGCGGGATCCGGTCCAGCGTTCGCGAATCTTGGTTTCGGGGATGTCGTGGCCGCCGTGGGCCACGCGCAATCTCACGCGCTCGATGTGCTGTTCCGGCGACGAAAGCCCGCAAAAAAGAATGAAGACGTCGTGCGTGCGGGTTGCAGCCATCAACATGTCTGGGATGGTTCGCGCGCCTAAAGTCGTTTCGAAGGCGAAGTTCGTTTCGGTTTTTATCGCCGATTCCAGGCTGGATCGACCGAATTCCCACGCGCGAGCATTGGCTTCATCCAGGTCCATGCCGGATTGCGCCATCAATTCCCGGGTGTAGGCGTCCGGGTTGAACCATGTCAGCCCGTACTCATGAACCATCGCCCCGCCGACCGAACTCTTGCCGGCTCCGTTGACGCCGGCAAGTACCAGAATGAATGGGCGCTGCCTTGCAACGACTTCCGGCATCAATACGATGAACCGGCCTTAGGCCGCTTGCCGGCTTTCCCCCGGGCGTTGAAGAGCGCCTGCACATTTGCGCGCGCTTCCGGCTGCTGGAGCGAAGCCAGCCGAGCATTAAACCGGTTTTCCAGCTCGTCCAACCCCGTTTGCTCGCGGGCTTTGAGCACCTGGATTTCTTCGGTGAGTTGTCTATAAGTGTTGACGTCGAGCATCACGATCTCGACAGCCGAGTGACTGGTTACAGCGACACTGCCTTCCTCGCGAACGAAGCGCACTACCTCGGCCCATTTATTCTTCACCTGAGATGCGTTCTTGCGTGGCAGCTCTTGAAAGTCAATCAAAGGAGTGATCACCATGACCTCCGCGTGTCGTGTCTTGCCATTATGGCAAAAATAGCCGGATTTTTCAATTTGCTTGGCGGCCGACCTGGAGATGCCGACTTCGAATGCGACCAGAGATCGCTCATTCATTCACTATTTACATCAATATGGTCAATAAATGAATTTGACGTCTTATTTTCCGGGCAGTAAATTCCGGGTTCTTGCTAATTGATATTTGCTGAATTACCGATGTCGACTTCTACCCCCCGCCCCGCTCCGGCCGAGCCGCTTTTCCGGCTTGCAGCGGTCACCGTTCTCACCGGCATCGGCGCCGGATTGGGCGGCATGGCGCTCGCCCTTCTGCTTCATCTGATTCAGCACCTCGCTTACGGATACAGCATCACCCTCCTGGTCGGACACGAAAGTTTCTATGAAGGTGTGGCCGCAGCATCGGCGGAACGGCGCATTGGTGTATTGCTCGCATGCGGTGTAATCGCGGGATTCGGCTGGTTCGCGGTGTATCGATACGGCCGGCCCCTCGTCAGCATCAAGAAGGCAATCAGCTCCGGCGATCCGCTCATGCCGCCCGCAACAACGACCGCGCACGCGCTCTTGCAGATCATCACGGTCGCGCTCGGCTCGCCGCTCGGCCGCGAAGTGGCGCCGCGCGAGGTTGGTTCGCTTATCGCGGGATGGCTGTCGCGTTACGCCGGTCTCAGCATCGAACAAACCCGGCTGATGGTAGCTTGTGGCGCGGGCGCAGGACTCGCCGCGGTCTATAACGTCCCGTTTGGCGGCGCGATCTTCGTGCTCGAAGTTCTGCTTCGTTCGTTCGAGTTGCGCGTGGTCATTCCCGCGCTGGTCTCGTCGGTCATTGCCGCGGTTGTCGCATGGCTGGGGCTCGGCGATGAGTCGCAGTACATCGTCCCGCATTTCGCGCTGAGCGCAAACCTGGTCGCATGGTCTATCGTCATGGGGCCGGTGTTTGGCGTCGCTGCGTTCGCGTTTGTTCAGTTGACCAGCCGTGCACGCGCCGCCGCGCCGAAGGGATGGACGCTGCCGCTTTTATCGATAGCCAATTTTCTTGTCATCGGCCTGCTGGCGGTTTCGTTTCCGCAAATCCTCGGCAACGGCAAGACGCCCGCGCAACTGGGCTTCAGCAATGAATTGACCATCGGACTTGCCGCGACCCTGCTGCTGATCAAGGTCGCCATCACAGTCAGCAGCTTGCGGGCCGGCGCTCAGGGCGGCTTGCTCACGCCCGGCATGTCCAACGGCGCGCTGCTCGCCATCGTGCTCGGCGGCGCGTGGACGCTGATATGGCCGGGCACGCCCATCGGCGCATTTGCGATTGTGGGCGCGACGGCGTTCCTGGCTTCATCGATGAACATGCCGATTACCGCGCTCGTCCTCATGGTCGAATTCACGCGAGTCGATCATGATTTCTTGGTGCCGATGTTATGCGCGGTCGCAGGTTCGATCGCGGCCAATCGTCTGCTCGAAACGAAAATGAAGGCGCGTTCGGAGACAGCGTTGACGCTCGGCGCCAACGCCGAAGGCGCCTGACCAGACGATCTATCCAACGCCTCTCGCGATCGCCGGCCTGCATGCCCCGCATGCGGCCGGCGTTTTGCTTTTGGCTTCCGCACCTGGTTGCCAGCACCATTTGTGACTTTACATTTTCGAATCTGTTCATTAGCATTCGAATTCGAACATTATCGGTTCGATAAATTTTCTTTTGTTGACAGATACTGGGAAAATCCGCGGCGCTGGCGAGCAGTGCGCATTGAACCGAAGGTTAAAACAAGAAGCCGTTAATATCGCCAGACAGACCCGGCGATTCGTCCAGGAAAGTGGAGAAGACAATGCAGGAGCAATACATCCTCGCGCTCGATCAGGGCACCACAAGCTCACGCGCGATGCTGTTCGATCGCCAGGGAAACGTGGTCTCCGTGGCGCAAAAGGAATTCGCGCAGATTTATCCGCAGCCGGGCTGGGTCGAACACGATCCGCAGGAAATCTGGTCCACGCAAGCGGGCGTCGCGGCAGAAGCCGTCACGCGGGCCGGGTTGAACGGGGCGTCGATTGCGTCCATTGGCATCACGAATCAGCGTGAGACGACCATCGTCTGGGATCGCGAGACGGGCCATCCCATCTATAACGCGATCGTCTGGCAAGACCGCCGCACGGCCGACCTCTGCGATCAGCTCAAGGCGCAGGGACTCGAAGAAAAGGTGCGCGCGAAGACCGGGCTGCCTATCGATTCGTATTTCTCGGCGACCAAGATTCGCTGGATTCTCGACAACGTGGAAGGCGCGCGAGAGAAAGCCAAAAACGGGCGTCTCGCATTCGGCACGGTCGATAGTTGGCTGGTCTGGAACTTCACAAAGCACGCGCTCCATATTACCGACGTGACCAACGCGTCGCGCACCATGCTGTTCAACATTCATACGCTCAAGTGGGACGATGAGCTGCTCGACGCGCTCGATATTCCGCGCAGCATGCTGCCGGAAGTGCGGTCATCGTCCGAAGTCTATGGACCAACGAAAACGACGGTGTTTGCATCGAAAGTTCCGCTCGGCGGCATTGCAGGCGACCAGCACGCTGCCCTTTTCGGCCAGATGTGCACGCAGTCCGGCATGGTGAAAAACACCTACGGCACGGGTTGCTTCCTCGTGATGAACACGGGCGACAAACCCATTGAATCGAGCAACAATCTTGTGACCACCATCGCATGGCAGATCGGCGACAAGGTCAATTACGCGCTGGAAGGCAGCATTTTCATTGGCGGCGCGGTTGTGCAGTGGCTGCGCGATGGACTCGGCATAATCAAGACTGCGAAGGAAATTGAAACACTTGCGCGCAGCGTTCCGCATAGCGACGGCGTGTATCTCGTGCCCGCTTTCGCCGGTCTTGGCGCGCCCCATTGGAACGCGCATGCACGCGGCACATTGTTCGGCGTAACTCGTGGCACGACGTCTGCCCACCTTGCGCGCGCGGCCCTGGAAAGCATTGCGTACCAATCTATCGATGTATTGAAGGCCATGGAAGCCGACTCCGGCATGCGGATCGGCGAATTGCGCGTGGACGGCGGAGCCGTGGCCAACGACTTGCTGATGCAATTTCAGGCCGATATCCTGGGCGTTGACGTGGTGCGCCCGAAAATCAGCGAGACGACCGCGCTAGGTGCGGCCTATCTTGCAGGACTTGCCGTGGGCTACTGGGAAGATGTGGACGAACTGCAAAGCCAATGGAAGCTGGACAGGCGTTTCTCCGCGGTCCTTCCTGCCGAAGACGTGAAGCGTCACATGCAAGGCTGGCATCGTGCGGTGAACGCTGCCAAGGCATGGGCTGACGCGTCCTGAGCCTATCTTTATCCGGGTGAGCAAATCAACCGGATAAAGGCCACCGCAATTCATTTTTCCCGGAGCAATTTCTTAGTGTCTTCTACTGCCGTACCCTTCACGAGAAAAAAATTCATCGGAGAACTAATCTCCGAGGCTGTCGCGGTTTTTATCATCATCGCGTTTGGCGATTCCGTTGCATGCATGTACACCCTTTACGATCCCAGCCCCTACGCGAACGCATATTGGGGCGTCTGCATCTCATGGGGACTGGCGGTCACGCTGGCCATCTATATCACCGGTTCGATCTCCGGCACGCATGCGAATCCCGCAGTCACGCTTGCGCTTGCCATGTTCCGCGGTTTCTCATGGAAGAAGGTCTTGCCTTATTGGGCAGCGCAACTGCTCGGGGGCATTCTGGGCGCAGTGATCGTGTACGCGCTGTTCGGTCCGGTCATCGATCACTACAACCTGACGCATCATCTGACACGCGCGGAAGGCGGCGCCGCTGGGGTGTTCTTCACACATCCGGGTCTGGCAGTCACGCCCATGCACGCGTTCTCCAATGAAGTCATTCTCACTGCGCTTTTGCTTTTCGGCATTTTCGCGATCACCGAACAATTCAACGAAATGGCGCCGCAGGCCAATTCGGGTGCGCTCATGATCGGGCTGCTGGTAGCGATCCTGGGTTCATCGATGGGATATCTGGAAGCATGGGCCATGAACCCCGCCCGCGATCTTGGTCCAAGGATATTTGCTTACTTTGCAGGCTGGGGATCGTCGGCGCTACCCGCGCCCGATAACTACTGGTGGATTCCGGTGGCGGCGCCCTTGCTCGGCGGTGTGATTGGCGGCGGGGCTTACCAGTTGTTGATTTATCCCTTCCTGCCTGCCCGGACAAAAGCCAAAACGACGCCCTCCGACGAACGCAGAGACGCGCCTGCACAAGGACAACGCACTTAAGCGCGTCCTCAGCAGTCTGGCGCCGAACGTCAATTCGTTTGGCGCCTATTCAAGCTACTTAAATCAATGGTCAGCGGTAGGGTTGCCGACCGGAGACATCGACGTCCCCGTGTCTGACACGCCGCCATACGCGCTTGCACCGCTACCGGCATGTACGCGTGCTTCTGCGGCCTGGATATCCGACGGGTATGCAGCGTCCTGCGATACCGGACGATACCCGGCGTTTTCGAGCTGGACCAGGTCAGCGCGTACTTCCGCGCGCGTAACGGGTTCGGCCGTTTGCGCAAATGAAACGACGGGCGTAGCCAATGCGATGGCCAGCGTTGTGAGAATGAATGATTTCATGATGGTCTGCCTCTATGCGAAATGAAACATAGGCTTCGCTCGGCATGAATGAAGCCCACGGTCATCTGTCAATCAACATGCGATGACCATGACGCAATTCTGAGGGACCTGTGCTGACCTAAAGCTGACGCCAAAATGACAAGCTCGTCATGTTCAGCCGATTGAAGGCTTTAAACAAGCGCCTTGTAAACGTAGTGTATTGCTAAGCGGTGGATCGCCAACATGTCAGTGCTTGTCGTTATGCCTTGAGTGTTTGCGTGCGTCGAATATGCCCCAGATCGCGATCGCCAATCCGATTCCGAAACCGCAAGCCAACAACACATAAGTGCTCATTCGCAACCTTGAAGAATGTGAGGCGGCGCTAGAGACAGGTCCGCGCCAAAACGCCACAAACACACAGTCGTGCCGTGGCGTCGCCCGGCGAATGGTACCGGTCCATTCTTTCAAAACCCATTCCGCAACAGTGATTGTTCTGGTCAGTCGGCCAACGGGACCGTATCCAGTCCCGCCCAGCTCACACTCGACACACCTTTGTCCATGCTTAGCCTGCTCGCGACCGCTTCGACTTTCGATTGATACCGGGGATGCGTTTCAAGCGTCGCGATAACTTCCACCCGCTTCGGTTCATCGTCGATATCTCGACTGCTCAGCCCCTGGAACGACAACGGCGCGGACACCATTGAATTGGTGATGAGCGCTCGAACATTCACCTCGTCCTGCTCACGGCACACAACGGTCAGCACGTACTTGCGCAGCAGGTCGGCGGATGCGACCGGTGTGGTATTGATCGCGCGGCCGACCTCTCGCAATACGGTATTGATAAACAGGATCACCGCCGTTCCCGCCAGCGCAGGACCGTAGTGTCCAGCTCCGCAAAGCACACCGACCGCGGCGGAACACCACAAGGTAGCCGCAGTGTTGATGCCTTGAATGGCGCCTTGCTCACGCATGATGACGCCGCCGCCAAGAAAGCCGACGCCCGACACTACATATGCAGCGATCTGCGTAAGCGTGGTCGTGCCGTTACCGGTCATCGCGCCGAGCAGTACAAACAGGCATGCGCCGCACGTGACGAGTGTGATGGTGCGCAGTCCGGCGGTACGCTGACGCATTTGTCTCTCAAGACCAATGCCGATGCCGCATGCCAATGCGGCCAGAAGCGGAAGAAGATAATTCAACATGGAGCGATTCTTTAACTTGTATTTTTCGCGTGGGTTGTCGGGCGCCGGGCGCAGCGCCACCGTATTGACTCGATATGACGGTCAAATGACAACTGGCAAACCACTCGTTCGGACGTGGTTGGACACTGCGCTGAAAGCGCAGAAAAAAGGTACACGGGTAAGGTATTTCGACGCGCACCGTCTGCCTGCTGGCAGGACGGCGGCTTGAGATAAAAGCGCGAAGTCCTGCCGCTCAGGCAGCCAAACAATTCGATGGTTGATTACTGCAGGTGTCCAAGGCATCGGCCTCATTTTTAACGATGCCCGGATTCTAGGCAGTCGCCAAACGACAAGTCAACCTTTATCGAAAAGGGTCTTGGAAAAATTGGAGCTGGAAGATGTTCGGCTAATTGGCACTAAGCGCCAGTCGGCCGAGCCGCTGGAATGCATCGTCCAGGGTCTGGTCGAAGGGTTGCGCACAGCTCAATCGAATAAACGATGCAAAACGCCGCGAGTTCGAGAATATAGTCCCGGGCGCAATGCGAATTCCGTCCGCAAGCGCAGTTTCGAAGAGGCGTTCCGAGTTTGTATCAGCGGGCAATTCCACCCATAACAGCACGCCGCCCGTTGGCGCACTAAGCCGCGTCCCAGGCGGGAAATACCGCGCGATCGCTTCAGCGGTCGCAATTCGCTGAGTCATCAGGCGTTCACGCAGTTGAAACAGATGCCGGTCATAAGCCCCTGAACCCATGAACTCGGCGGCCACCAACTGGGACAAAGTTTCGTTGTTCCGGCTTTGCGCGAACTTCAGCATCTTGACGCGCGCGTGCCACCGCCCGGCCGACATCCATCCGAGCCGCAGTCCGGGTGCCAGTACCTTGTTCAGCGACACACAATGAATGACGCCGCCGTCCCTGTCCCACGCTTTCAAAGGTTTGTGCTGATCGGCTTCATCGAGGAGTTCGCGGTAAGGATCGTCCTCGATCAGCGCGACTTTGTGTTGCGCGCATAGTCGAACGAGTTCGGCCTTGCGTTCGTCGGGCATGTTGCAACCAAGCGGATTTTGCAAATGCGGGACGACAACGAGTGCCCTGATGTTCCCATAAGCACGAAGGGCCATTTCCAGTGCTTCGATGGATATCCCCGTCGACGGGCTAGTGGAAATTTCAAGCGCGCGCAGCCCAAGGCTTTCGATGATCTGCAAAACACCAAAGAACGCCGGTGATTCGATGGCAACCGTATCGCCGGCTTGCGTAACGGCGCGCAGCGCCAGATTCACGGCTTCGACCCCGCCATTGGTAACGACGACTTCTTCCGGCGACACCGTGACACCGGCGGAAAGCGCTCTCTTCGCAACCGCCTGCCTGAACGATGCACCGCCGGAGTCCCGCCCGGACTCGGTGAGCAGCGTCGGTTTCTGACGCAAGAGTTTTATCGTGAGCGCTTGCAGCCGCGCAGTCGGATAAAGCGAAGCGGCGGCAGTCGCCCCACCCAGATTCAACGCATCAGGATATTGCTGGGCTAACGCGACGACCTTCGAGATTGATTCGTGCAATCCGACAAACTGTGCCTCGCCGGGAGGCGTTGCGGTCGCGGGTTCATCGACGCAAGGTAGCTGCGCACTGCTCCGCCTTCGCACGAAATAACCTGAACGCGGTTTGGCTTGCAGCCAGCCCGCGTCCTCGAGCCGGCGGAACACCTGAAGCGCGGTGGAAAGACTGACGTGGTGCCGCGTCATCAGCACGCGCACCGACGGCATGCGGTCGCCAGGCGCCAATGTCCCGGACGTAATGACCCGTCGATAGTGCTCGGCAAGGCGCTCATAGAGCGGTTCACCTGCCATTGGGAGGTCGCGCGGCAGAGTGTCTGAAGACGTGGTCATGTGCTAATGCTGCCTGTGCGCCGGTGCGCGCGCCAGATACAGACGCGCCATAAATGAACGGATACAGATCAGGAATCGCCAATCTGTTGCGTAACAGATTCTACCGCGCTGGATCTGTCGCACAAGCATGGCCGGCAATAAGCTTGAGGCACGTTCAAGCCTGTCAGCGAGCTTAATTATGAAAACCGTCTGTTTGCATCCGGGTCAGATCCACGCTAGCCATCAACGTGCGGGAACGCAGTTGATCGCAATCGATGGCGCGCTGCGCTTGACCTATCGCGATCCTTCGCTCGACTGGCTAATGGATTTGTCGCCTCGAGTTCGCGTTGATCTGGATACGGGCGATGTCCATGTGTGTTCCTGCAACGCATGGGTAGAGGTCGAAGTGGTCGGGGAGACCACAACCATGGGCCTGCTAGCGAAGCGCGGCGTCATGGATCGATCGATCGAGAAGTTGACTGCGTGGCTCAAGGAGAAATCCCGGTCGGCATTCGCTAAAGCCTAGCGCCTACGCGACGTCCAAGACCCTTTCATGCGCAGGCGATACGGTCGGCGCAACATGAATTTGCGATGCTTCCTTGCCGCACTCGGCGATCAACCATCGCGCAAGCTGGTCCCGCGCTTCGCCAAAGCGGTCGGTTGGCGGAATCAGCAGGTAATATCCGCCGTTCGTGGTCATCGGCAGATTGCTAGCGATCGCCAGACTGCCATTACGAATCAGCGGATCGATCAACGGAATCCATCCGAGCGCAATACCCTCCCCGGCAACGGTCGCATCGATCACGTTCGAATAGCTATTGAAGGTGAAATGCCGGCTGTCGGTCGCGGGCACTACACCGTGTTCGTTGAACCAGTCGGTCCATGTAAGCCATCTTGACGGCGTCACGCCCTCAAGATGCAAGAAGCGTTGCGCAGCCGATCTCCCGCCGTTGAAGTATCCTGCGCACCTTTAAGCAATGACGGCGCGCAGACCGGGATTACCGTCTCCTGAAACAAGCGATGCGCCGCACAGCCGGACCAGCGTCCCGCACCGAACGTGATTGCGAGGTCGGCGTGGTCCCTGATTGCATCGAAATCCTGTTGCGATGAAGTAATGCGAACATCGAACTCAGGCATGAGGCTGCGCAACTCTGCAAGCCTTGGAAGCAACCAATAGGAAGCGAAACCAAAATCGGTCGCGAGGGTCAAGGTTCGGCGTCGGCGACGCGAACGAATATCGGATACTCGCGAGCGTATGCCATCCAGGCTCTCGAAAACCGCTTCAAAGAGCGACGCGCCGTCTTCGGTCAGTTCAACGCCGCGATGCAGGCGCTTGAACAAAGGCATGCCGAGATCAGCTTCGAGGGCGCTGATCCGGTGGCTCACCGCAGGCTGCGATGTCCCGAGTTCGCGCGCCGCCGCAGTGAAGTTGAGGTGCCGCGCGGCTGCATCGAAATAAGCGAGAGTCTGCAGCGGCGGAAGACGCTCGCCGCCGTCTGCAGGAGTGGAAACGCTTGCCATGGAATAAGCCCGACCGAAAATGGTTAGCGCAAATCTTAACGGCTTGGTGCCCGAGTTCCTCGTAACAAAAGCAGATATGCATATTCGCATCGTGGCTTAGCGGATCGGGCTTTGATTCATAAGGTCACCGCCTTGTCCGCGGCGAGCTTGGCCAAGCCGGGTGCTGCCAGATGCACGATTTCGTAGCCCTTGCCTTCATCGAAGGGACGTAATGGTTCCGAAGACAACGTGAATCGCACTAGCCGCCACGACTGGACATCGAGACCGACCAGCGAAGCGACCGTGTCCGGCCTTGTGCCAATCCGTTCGTTGCGCGCGGCCTCGGTTTGCTTTAACGCCTCAAGATCGGCATCTTCCTTGACCGGAATATCCTCCCGGTAAAGCGATCTGGCTTCCTTTGCCGTGCCAATCCGGAAATCGATGGGCAGCCACAACTCGATTTCCGGACGGCCGAAGCTTTCAAGCACATGCTTGAATCCGGTTCCCGTGACGAACTTTCCGGCCGCACCTTCGTCAAGCCAAAGATAAACCGACGTATAGGCGTTATTCGGAGCGTCGCTTCTGGCACGCTCGCGTAACGCAAAGGCCTTGAAGACAAGCCCCTCCGCGTTGTTCCACAATGCGCCGCGCGTACGTCCGCGGTCGCGAATCTGATTCATGTCGTAGTTTGAAGGAAGCCGATGTTCATATTGCTTGATCAACACGGTCGTACTCCTTTAAGGAAATGTCCGCTTCACCAGTTTCTTAGCATTACGCAAGCTAATGCAGTCATGCTCAGGATAAGCAACAGGCCAACGCCGATTCCAGCGATATGCGCGTAAAGCGCATATCGCATGCCGATATCTGCGTCGATGCGCTCATCCATGTAAGCTTGCTCAGTGCTAAGCGGCATCGGTCATATCCGTAGTCAATGCTGAAACATCAGCGTGTCATTGATTGACCGTTCGCGAAACGCCATTCATAGTATTTCTGTCATTAAGAACTGAAATGGATCGCCCATGAGAGCGCTCGATCTGGAAGCCGTTCAAGCCTTCGTTCTTGTCGCAGACTTGCGAAGCTTCACACGCGCCGCCGATATTCTGGACACAACGCAATCGGCGATCAGCCTGAAGCTCAAGCGCCTTGAAGAACGGCTCGGACACAAGCTCATTGAACGGACGCCGCGCATGGTGCGGCTCTCTGCCAAAGGCGATGCCTTCCTGCCGTCGGCACGCAGTCTCCTCGCCGCGCAAGAAAGCGCGATCACATCGCTGGAACGTGAGCGGACGTTATTGAAGGTGGGGATCAGTCATCACATTGTAGGAAGCGAACTGCCGTTACTGCTCAAGCACATGCATAACGCCGATCCTGCCTTGATTGTGGAGATGCGCGTGTCTACATCACGCGAGGTCGAGGCCGAGTTCGATCAGGGCGCGCTGGATGCAGCCATCGTCCTGCGCCACGATGACAACCGTCGCGACGGTGACGTCCTGCTCAATGAAACGTTTGGATGGATGGCAGCGCCCCACTGGAAACATCGCGCGGGTGAGCCTCTCAGACTTGCAACCCAGGCGTACCCGTGCCGCGTCAGAGCAATGGCGGTCGCCGCGCTGGAAGAAGCACGGATGCCGTGGACGGAAGTCTTCGTGGGCGGCGGCGTTGCTACCATAGGCGCAGCGGTTCAGGCGGGACTGGCCGTCGCGGCAATGCCCCAGCGCGTCGCGCCGCCAGGAACAATCGACGTCGGCGCGAGGTTCGGCTTACCCCCGCTGCCATCGAGAGACGTGGTCCTGTATTCATCGACGACTGACCGGCACGTGCGTTCGGCGTTGCGCACGCTAAGTCACGCGTTCAAATCGACGCCCGGCTAAACATCCTTCCATTGACGATACGTAGCCGCCTGTCCGCGATACACACCGTCATCATCAATCAGGTTCCAGACCGTTACGTTCTCGATCCAGAATCGCCTTCCCGACTTTGCAATGCGAAGGCCGCGATAACCGCTCGCATAACCTTTCGTTCGCACAGATTCCAGCAGCGCATCGCGCTCATCACGATTGGGATGTTCGGCCGACAAACGCGAGCGCAACTGCGTGAATTCGCTCCAGGAATATTCGAAGCATTTCTGTGCCGCGCGATTTGCGTACACGAAGCGCGGATCTGCATCGGTGTTGTGCGCAACGACACAGAACGGCGCGTCTTCATATAACCATTGCGCGGCGTTGCCTTGCAAATCTTCATGATCGATCAGTGGTGTACCGACAATGCGAAGATGACTGCTTACGAGCAGCTTGCAAAAGTCCTTATCAAGCGCCAACGACGTCGTCATGTGTTCAATCCATTAAGAAAATTTTCCACCGACATTATTGCGCAAGCGTGGCTGCAACGTCCGGATAGAAACGCTCCATGGCTTGCGTGAACGTCGCACGTGAAAATTGGCCAAGATGCGCCGATATGAGCCGCCCTTGTGCATCGTAGAAAAGCGTCGTTGGATACGCCCTGGCTTCAACTGCCCTTGCCACACTGAGTTGTGGATCGAGCAGCGCATTCTCGATCTTGATATCGTGCGAGTTCAGATAGTTGCTGACCGTGTTGTGCGTCTCGCCCTGATTGACGAACACAATATCAATACCTGGCAGGTTCTTCTGCGCCTCTTCCAGAACCGGCATTTCAGCCTGACATGGAGGACACCATGTCGCCCAAAGATTAACTACGACCGGACGGCCGTTTCCCTTGAAGAGTGGTCGCCGCACACCTTCCAGATCGAGCAGCGAAACGGCCGGGATGTTTTGAGGCGTGCGCGAAAAATTGATTGCTATGTTAGCGCTGCTCCACACAACGGCACCCGCGACAACCGCCGCCAATAGCGGCACGCGCATGGCCCGCCTCCGAACCGCGAACCACATCACAACACACGCTCCAGCGACCAGACCGGGAACCGGGTCGAATCCCTGATCGCGGTAATCGAGGATCTTCCACCAGTTGTCCTTGTATGCGGGCAGATAGTGCAAAGCGAATGACAGCCGCGCGACGATCAGCCCGACGAACACACTGGTAAAAAGCACGCCGTCGACATCCGCGCGGCCTTTGCGAAAGATCCATCCGGTGAAAAGTGCTGCAACGACACTGACAAAGAAAATAAGCGGTGCAATGGGTAACGTGAAAAGACCAACGTTCATCTAGATGCTGCCTGCTGTTCTGAGAGATCGGACAGTCTACGCGATCGACCATCTACTGCAGCGGAGGCGATATAGTATCGCCGGTTCGAACCTGGTATTTGATCTGGATGACAAACCAATGACATTGGGCTTTTTCAAATTTTTTAATGCAGCATCGCTTTGCATGCTTATAACGCTGCCCGCGCTCGCAGACCCGATGATCATCGCGCATCGTGGCGGTACCGGCGATACACCCGAAAACACGTTACTGGCGTTCCGCACTGCGCTCGATAACGGCGCCGATGCACTATGGATGACGGTCCAGGTGACGAGTGATCGCGTTCCGGTGCTCTACCGTCCGGGCGATCTTGGCGCGTTGACAGAAGCGCATGGACGTATTGATGACCTCACCCTAAGCGATATCGAGACACTCAATGCAGGGTATTCTTTCGAAGCAAAGGATGCATCGGGTCAGGTGAGTTATCCGTACCGTGGCAAGCCGCTGCGGATTCCCACGTTGCACCAGGCATTACAGGCCGTGCCCGCCAACGTGCCAATCATGCTCGATATGAAACAAACGCCGCCAGCGCCGCTTGTGACAGCTGTCGCGCGCGTTCTCGATGAGTCGAACGCATGGTCTCGCGTGCGTCTATATTCCACCGACGCCGTAGCCATCCAGCTCATGAAGGCTTATCCAAAAGCGCAGGTGTTCGAAACGCGCGACGCGACGCGCGATCGTCTTGTGGATCTATCGCTTGGCGGCACCTGCGATAACCCGCCGCCAGCGGGAAGCTGGGTCGGTATCGAGTTGCATAGGCAGGTCGAGGTGATCGAGCGCTTTACGCTTGGGACCGGCGTGTCCAAGGTCGACGCAAAATGGTGGACACCCGCCGCCGTGAAATGCTTCAAGACGAACGGGGACGTGAAGATCGTGGCTTTCGGCGTGGATTCCGCTGAAGCGTATGCAACCGCGTCGAAGTTGGGAATCGACGCGGTCATGACGGATTCACCGCGTTCGATGCGTGGTGAAAAGCAGTCGCGCTAAAACCCGTAAAGCGCGGCTGGATTACTGGCAAGTATCTTCCTGCGAACTGATTCGTCAGGCGCCCAGTGCGACAACAACGCGAGCATCTCGGCGGCGTCTGGCCGCACCTTACGACCCGGATGCGGCCAGTTGCTCGCCCATAAACACCGCTCGGGACTATGTTCTATCAAGGCATGGGCGAGCGTGCTGACATCGTCGTATAGCGGCGGTCCAATCTTCGATGTTTCGTATGGCGCCGATACCTTCACCCATGTTCGCCCTGCATCGAGCAGATTCAAAAGGCTTCTGAAGCCGGGATGATCAGTCGCAACCGGCTCGAGAAACTTGCCGATATGATCGATCGTCAGCAAGCACGGCAGCGCACGCAAACGCGTTTCAAATTGCGCCAACTCGCGGCCATCGAGTTGAAGGTTGATCACCCAGCCGAATTCCGCAATGCGAGCCGCCATGGCTTCGAGGTCGTCCCATGCGAGCACGCCGCCGCTGCCAGGAATCATCATGAAGCGCACGCCACGCACACCTGCGTCGTGCATAGCTTCCAGTTCGGCAGGTGACGTATCAGGCCGGATCACCACGATGCCGCGCGCCGCGCCGCCAGACAATTGCAATGCGTCGAGCAGGCATCGGTTGTCGAAGGCGTAACCCGTCGGCTGCACAAGGATTGCTCGCGTGAGTCCCAGGCGCTGCTGCACTTTTTGGTAGTCGCTCCACGAGGCCTGCGGTGGTCCGTACGTCGATGTGCTTGCAAGCGGGTATCGTTCAAGCTCGTAAATATGAACGTGACAGTCGCACGCATTGTCGGGCATGTTGGCAAACGCGTCGTTCAAGACTGCTCTCCTTGCAAGGCGCCGGCGAATCCCGGCAAACGCGCGAGTCGCGCGGCATGTTCTGCGTTGACCGCATGATCGGGCATGACGCCGTTGAGCAGCGAGCGCACCTGACGCACGGTATCCATGGCCTGATGCTCGATCGCCGACGGCGTCAAACCGCCAACATGCGGACTGGCCACAAGCTTTGGATGCGCGGCGAGCGCCGGGGTCGGCATTTGATCGGGCGCACGTCCCACGTCCACGGCAGCGCCAGCTATCACATTGGTATCGAGCGCATGCAGCAATGCGCTATCGTCAACAAGTTCGCCTCGCGAAGCATTGATGAAAAACGCGTCCCGCCGCATGCGTGCAAAGGCCGCGCTATTGAACAGGTCAGCGGTGGCGGGCGTGGCGGGCGCCAGGCACACCACATAGTCGCCGCGTTTCAACACTTCTTCGAACGGGACCTGCTCTATTCCGGGTTCCTTGATCGTCACCATCGGGTCAGAGACAATCACGCGCATTCCCATTGCAATGCCGAGTTCCGCAAGCCGCTTGCCGATAAACCCATATCCCACGATCCCAAGCACCGAACCGCGCAATTCGCGTCCCATCGCAATGACAGGCGCCTGTTTTTGCCAGTAGGCCGCTGCCGCTGCGCTAATGCCGCGGCTCAGATCGATCATCACACCGATCACCCACTCGGCAACGGACGTGTCGAAGCCTGGCGTTGCTTGCGTGACGAGCACGCCGTGACGGCTCGCGGCATCCACATCGATATTGCGGATGTCCACCGCCACGCGGCAATAGGCAAGCAACTCAGGTAGTTGATCGAATAGTGCGGCGGGCGCGGCTGCATCGCGGCTTGCAATCACGATCTCGTGACCTTGTGCTTCGCGAATGAGTTCATCGAGCGATAACGGCCGGCCGAGCGAGTTGATGGTTACGTCGCCCAGCGTCTTCAGTTCGGTCAATGCCCGCTCGCCGTAGTAGTTCTTGAGCGCATCGGACGAGTGAGTCAGGTAGATCTTCGTCATTTGGAGAGTGCCGCCTTTTTGGCGCGCGCCGGCTTGGCGACCGACTGACGCATGATTAACGTAGGTTGAAAAAGAAAGTCGGCAGCGGGCAGATCCGGCTGGGTCGAACGGGCGATCGCGCGCTCGACCATGGTGCTCGCCATCTCGGCAAGCGGCATGGCAACGGACGTGAGGCCCGGGCTCACGAAAGCCGCCACGGATAAACCATCCATGCCGACAACGGAGACATCGTCGGGCACCCGCAAGCCAAGTTGCTGCAGACCCGACATCAGGCCGATTGCCAGCATGTCGTTGACGGTGACAATGCCCGTTGGCATCCATCGCAATGTCGCGACCTGGCTTGCCATGGCGAAGCCCAGGTCCGCGAGTTCGGAATCGCCAAACGCCTCGGAAACCTGCCCTTCTATGACACTCGCCGTACAGCGCTGCCCTTCGCGCGACACCCGTTCGCGAAAGCCGTCGATCTTGTCGCCGCGGCTTACCGTCTTGCCGCCTGGCACGAGGAACGCGAGGCGCTTGTGACCGTGCGCGATCAGATGATCCGCCGCGAGATAACCCGCCTGATAGTTGTCCGCAGACACGTGATCGACCAGCGAATGGCTGCCGTTGTTCGCACTGCGGTCGTAGCTCACGACCGCGAGTCCGCGCGCGACGGCTTCGTCGAGATGGCGTTCATCGTCGAGGGAAGAAACGATGATCACCGCGCGCACGCCGAACGACAACAGGTCGTCGAACATGCGCGATTCCTGCTGCTTGTCACGATGCGTATTGCCCAGCAGCAGCCGGTAGTTGAAGCGCGTCTGCGCCGCCGCTTCGACGTTGAGCGCAAGCTGGCCATACATGGGGTTCGCGGTCGAAGGCACGAGCAGGCCGAGCATCGGCGTGTGCCCTGTCTTCAGCTGGCGAGCCGCGCGGTTTGGACGGAACGCGAGCGTACGGATCGCTTCTTCCACCCGCGAATAAGTTTCCGCGCTGAGCTTCTCGGTGCGCCCGTTGAGCACATTTGAAACTGAACTCGTCGATACCCCCGCGAGCGCCGCGACGTCGTGAATCGTAGCCATGGGTTATCCGCTTCAGGCCATGTTGAAATGTCGCGGCAGCCATAACGAAATGGACGGCACGAGGACCAGTAGAACGAGCATCACGACCAGCAAGGCAAGATACTTGAGCATGCGCCGCGAGACATCTTCAACGCGCGTTCCTGTCATGGCGCATGTGGCGCAGAGACCGAGGCCGAACGGCGGCGAGAACAGGCCGAGTCCCATTGCAGTGACGGCAATCGTGCCGAAATGCAGCGGGTTGATCCCTACCTGAACGGCGATGGGTACGAGCAGCGGCCCGAAGATGATCAGCGCGGGCGCGCCCTCCAGCACGGCGCCAAAGACGATCATGATCAGCACCGATACCGCCAGGAACGCCACGCTCCCGTAGTTGTGCGCGAGCGCGAGCATCCCGGCCGACAACATTGCGGGAATTTGCAGGATGGTCAGCGCAAATGCCACGCTGGATGCCGCCGCGATAATGAACAGGATGCCAGCGGCCATCGCGGCAGCGCGCACGAATAACGCCGCGATGGCGCGCGGCGTAAGCTCTCGAAACGTAATGCCGCCGACCACGAGCGCATAGACCACGGCAAACGCGGACACTTCGGTCGATGTCGCGACGCCCGAGGTCACGCCCTTGCCAATCATGATGACCATCACCAACGCCACCAGCGCGCCGCCCAGCAGCCTGAAAATCGGCTTTCGGCTCGCAAACGCCGTCTTCGGATCGACCTTCTTGCCGAAGATAACCACGAGCGTTGCAAGCGCCATCGCCATCACCACAGCGGGGACGATGCCCGCAAGAAACAGCCCGCCAATCGAGATGTTCGCGACAAAGCCGATAATGATCATGTTGATGCAGGGCGGAATGGTCTCGGCCATCACGCCCGATGCCGCAAGTACCGCAGCGGTCTCGTTCGGGTCCTGCTTCGTGCGCCGTACCGCCGGCACGACAATGCCGCCGACCGCCGCGATATCCGCGAGCTTCGATCCCGATACACCCGAGAAGAACGCGGTCGCGAGAATGGCGATGAGGTTCATCGATCCCCGCACGCGGCCGAAAATGCGCACCAGCAATTCGATCAACCGCGACGACATGCCGTTCACTTCCATCACGAGGCCCGCCAGCACGAAGAACGGAATGGCAAGCAATACGAAGTGATCCATGCCGGCCATCACTTGCTGCGAGTAGATGATCATCGGCAGGCTTGGGTCGCTGATGAAGTACAGCAAGGCCGAGAGCGCGAGCACAAACGCGATGGGCACACCCACCATCAATCCGCCGATAAACCCGGCCAGCAGCATCGCCCAGGGCGCAATGGCGTATTGCTCGAACGCCGTGTTCCAGCCCCACACGGCAGCGGCCGCAACGCAGCAGGCAAGCAGCGTGAACCATGTTGTGCGCGTTGCACCGGTGATCGCGCTCGCGACTGCAACCACGGTCATCAGCAACGCGCCAAGCAATACGGGAAGCACGTTGAGCCATTGAGGCAGGCCCATCGGCGTGGTCACGTTTGCCGAGTCTTCGAGCAACAGCCACGCAGAATACGCAAGACCGCCCGCAGTTCCCGCGATGACCCAATAACCAATCTGCAACGCAGCCGGACGCCACGAAAGCGGCAACAGAGCGCGAAAGAAATCGATGTTCACATGCTGCCTGCGCGCGAGCACGGTCGCGCCGCCGAGGAACACCATCATGATCATCAGGCCGCGTGCGACCTCTTCTGCCCAGTCGACCGGATGATGCACGAAGTATCGGAGGATGACCGAGACGAACACCACCAGCACGTCCACGCCGAGCACCACAGCGCACAGGCGTTCGATGAACGTGCACAACGTGGCAAGCAGATGTCCGCCCGTGGTCAGCGTACCGAAGCCCCACGTGCCCGAGGTAATAACCGGCCCCGCCACTTCAGCCGGCGCTTCCGCAATGTGCAGGTCATGCGTGGCGATGTTGCCAAGTGATTCGTTCATGTCGGTTCTCGATCCTCGATACTTCAAGCGTATGCAGACTCAGGCGCGCGCAGCGTCGATTGCGGCAAGCACGGGCGCCGTCACCGGATTGCTTTGCGTGAACGGCACCCACAGCTTCTCGCGCATCAGCTTGCGGATGTTGGCGCGCTCGGCGTCCGCCATCGGATAGAAGGTCATGCCCGCTTTCTTGAGCGACGCGATGGCGTCCGCGCCCTTGGTCGCCGCAGCCTGCCGCTGATAAAGACTCGCTTCATGCGCGGCTTCACGGAATTGCGGCTTGATTGCATCGGGGATCTTCGAGAGGCCGCGCTTGCCGATCACCGTAATGCACGGGCTGAACAAGTGATTGGTCTGCCAGCTGTTCTGCACGACTTCGTTGAGCTTGTTCGAGAGCACACTCGCCGCATCATGCTCGAAGCCTTCGACCACGCCCGTCTGCACGGCGGTGTACACCTCGTTGAAAGCGATAGGCGTCGGGATCGCGCCCATCAGCTTGAACGTTTCGATAAACGCCTGCGTTGGCAACACGCGCAGCTTCACGTTCTTCAACTGCGCGATGTCCTTGATTGCAGGCTTCGTGTACACGCTGCGCGCGTTGAAGTGCGAACCCCAGCCAACCACTGAGCAACCTGTGCGCGTTTGCAGCAGCTTGTCGTAGACATCGGCGACGCCATGGTCGACCGACTTGCCGACATGCGCCCAGTCATCGAAGAGAAAACCGAGATCGAGCAGCGCGAGTTCAGGTAGCGCCGTGGCCCAGATCGAACTACCCGTGATCATCATGTCGATGGAACCAAGCCGCACTTGCTGGACGACGTCCGCCTCCTTGCCCAATTGCCCGTTCGGAAAAAAGTCGACGCGAATCTGGTCGCCCACGCTCTTCTTCAAATTTTCCTGAAGACGCTGGTAGTAGATGTAGTGCGCGGAGTTTTCGTCGGCGGTCATCGTCGATGAAAAGCGCAACTGAACGGGCGCCGCAGCGCGGCCGATTTGTGGCACCGCAAACGTGGCCGCAGCCGCGCCGGCCGCCTGCAAGAAGTGACGACGTGAAGCCTGCATGTCTTTGTCTCCGTCTGATTTTGTAGTTTGGTAGAACGTTTTACTAAATCGTTGCACCGATCATAGGGACATTTTTTTAAGGCTTCAATATCCGAGGGTTAACACGGTTGATAGGGGAATACCCCGGACCGGCCGGGGAGCGCGGAGCCGCGCGTCAGAAGAAGATGAAGTCGTCGTTGCTATCGGGAATGGCGTCGATCAAGCGTTGCAGTGAATGCCCGCCGATCCATCCCGCAAGCATGATCACAACGGTAACGCACATGCGTGCCAGCATGGATCGCGGGCGCATTCAACGCGCCGCCGTTGCGTTCGTTGGCAATACGGAAGCCAGTACCTCGAATAACTCCGTCTTGCCGAAGCGGCGTTCGCTGAGCGCCTGAACATCGATGCCGCCTGCATTGTGCGTGTCGTAAAGATCCGTGATGAGCTTTGCGTGTTCAGCGCTCAGGCCGGCACGCTGCAGCGTGGGAGTCCATTGATCGCGTGACAGTTCATGCGCGGTGATCTCGCGGCTGCTGACTTCACTCAGCGTGCGGGCGACATCGAGCGCGCTGACGCGGCGCGGACCTTCCACGCTGACGGTGCGCAGCGAGTCGGCGTATCCACGATCGAGCAGCAGTTCGGCCGCAAGCCGTCCCACATCTTGCGCGGCAACCGTCGGAAAGCGTTTGCTCAGCGGATGATGCAAAGACGGCAGAATCCCGGTCGATAAAGCCATCGGCAGCACGCGCGCCCAATTCTGCATATGCTCTGCGGCGCGCAACAACGTCAGGTTTTTCACCACCGGCTTCAACTGCTTTTCCAGTGCGTGAAATAGCATGGTAATGCCCGTACCGCGTTCCACCTCCGCGCCATAGTCGGACAACGCAAGGACCCGTGACGGTGGATGGGCGCGTAACGCCTCGACGATTACATCGATCATGCGACGCATCGTATTGGCCGGATGAGCGTCGCCGACGGGCACGGGGCAGAGGATCTGCACGGCGTCCGCGCCGCGAATGGCGTTCGCCACGGACGCTGTATCGAGTAAATCAGCGAATGCGATTTCGCATCCAAAATGCGCCAGGTCCGAGCCTTGTTGCTTGCTCCTGACCACCGCACGGACCGCCTGTCCGCTACTGCGCAAAGCGGCCACCGTTGCCCTTCCCACTTTTCCTGAAGCACCGAATGTCACGATCATGTGCTGCTCCTTTGCTTGTCTGGATGCTGCATCGTAGGAAAAAACGCCATTCGCGGCGCGCACGCGTAGATAACAATGCGCAGATCCGGATGATTGTTTTGTGCCTTGCATCATGGCTTCATCTGCCAAGCAAAACGGCGAAAAACCCCGCACAATGCACGGTGCTTCCCGCCCAAGGAGTCGTCATGAACACAGCCACGCCCCTATCCTCCGGTTCACGCGTCAATCTGCGCTCGAGCAAGGACCGCGGGTGGAACGGCTTCGGCGCGGCGCTGCTGGGAATATCGGCGGGCGTGCACCGGATTCCCGCCATGCCGCATCACGTGGTCGGCGTGCACGTCGGTCCACCGGTCGTGGCGCGCTGTGTCACGAGCGAGTATCGGCTCTCGCGCGTGCAAGCGCATGGCGATGCCGACGTAATTCCGGCAGGACTCGAAGGCCAATGGACCGATGAATCCGACTGCACGATCCTGAGCATCTGGATAAGCGAGCCGTTCGCAACCAGGACGCTGGAACAACTGGATGTGCGGCCAAGCCGTGCGCGGATTCGTCCGCAACTTCAGATGCGCGACCCTCGTTTCCAGCATCTTGCCTGGGCCTTGCGCGCTGAGCTCGAGGCCGACGATACCTCGGACCCGTTGTACGCTGAAAGCCTTTGCACCGCGATGATCGTGCGTCTGGTCGATGGCGGCGTAACCAGCGCCGCGCTCGAAAGCCGCCGTCGCACGCTGGCGCCGCGAACGACGGCAAGGATCGTCGAATTCATTGAAGACAATTTGGATCAGCGTCTGACGCTCGATGAACTCGCCGCGCTTGCCCGACTCAGCGTGCCGCATTTTAAGGTGTTGTTTCGCGAAACGCTCGGTTTGCCGGTGCATCGGTATGTGATCCAGCGGCGCGTGGAACGTGCAAAGGTGCTGCTGTTGCAAGGCAAGCTCAGCACGAGCCAGATTGCACTCGATACGGGCTTCGCGCATCAGAGCCACATGGCGCACTGGATGAACCGGCTGCTCGGACTCACACCGCGCGAGATCGCGAAGGCGCGCGCGGATGCATAAAATTCATTGAATGACCGATATTCAGAACACATCCCAAGCATCAGCTTCCGCACAAAACGCCGACCTCGGCTTGTGGGCGCTCACCTTCAGTTATGTGCTCAGCCAGTTCTTTCGCAGCTATGTGGCGGTGATATCGACACAGCTCATCGGCGATTTCCATTTCACGCCGCGAATGTTCGGCTGGTTTTCCGGCGCGTTCTTTCTCATCTTTGCGATCGCGCAAATCCCGGTCGGCATGCTGTTCGATCGCTTCGGCGTGCGTTATCCGACGGCCGTGCTGATGGCCATCGGTACGGTGAGCGTGGCGCTTTTATCGATGACGACGGACCCTGCCATGGCGATCATCGCGCAGGCCGGAATCGGCTTGGGATGCGCGCCGGTCTTCATGGGCTTGCTGAACCATGTGCTACGCGGCATTCAGGGCGGCAGTGCGCGCAGCGTTCGCGCGATCACCACCGCGAGCGCGATCGGCATGATTGGAGGATTGATCGCGGCGTTCCCGCTGAGCCGCGCGACATCGGTTTATGGATGGCGGCCGGCGATGGGACTATCGGCGGCATTCATGCTGATCGCGACGCTCGGCGTTGCATTTTTCGTGCAGCGTCGCGACGATATCCCTTCGCACAACGCACATCCGGCCGCACGGGAAACATCGCGCGGCAAGAGCGGCATGTGGACCCTGATGCCCGTGTGTCTCGCCATGTCGGTGGGCGCGACGTTTCGCACGTCGTGGGGCGGGCCGTATCTCGCCGACGTATTCGGCTTCGATGTCATCGCCCGGGGCAACGCCATGACCATCACGAGCATCGCGGGAATTGCGGCGTCGTTCTGCATTCCGGTACTCGTGCGACGCATGGCGCCCAAAGCGCTGACGCTCGGATGGCTCGCAGCGGGAATTTTCGCCGCGCTCGTGCTTGCATCGACGCCTGCGCGAAGCCCGGCCGTCAGCGTCGCCGCGATCTGCCTGCTGCTGTCCGTGGGCGCCATTCATCCGCTCGTGATGTCGCAGGCGCGCGGCATCATCGCACCCGCGAAGCTCGGGCTTGGCCTTGGGTTGCTTAACAGCCTCGTGTTTCTGGGCGTGGCGCTGGCAAGCAGCATCTTCGGCCTGATCGCGGGGCATGCGCTGCATGCGGGGGTATCGAATGCTGACCTGTATTCGCGCTTGTTTCTGGTGACGGCCGTGCCGCTCGTGATCGGCGCGATTGCCTACTGGTTCAGTCCCGCCGGCCCCGCTGCACGCAAAAAAACCTAGTTCACCTCGCGTGCCATCCGCGCGCTTTTACCCAGACCGCTCGCGACCACCGTCATTGCAGCCAGCACGATAAGCGCAATGCCGTACACATCAGTCGTCAGCCGCAGGCCGACCACGTGCGCCATCGTTCCCGCGAGGATCGCCGGCACGCTGAACGCCAGATAGCTCAGTACATACAACGCCGCCATCAGCCCCGCCCGTTCATGCGCCTCTGCGAGCGGCAGGACCGAGCGCAGCGCGCCTTGAAAAGCCGAGCCAAAACCCATCCCTGCGATGATCGTACCGGCAAAAAATATCCCTGCGTTGCCCGCGTGCACGCCGGTGAGCGTGATCAGCAAACCGGCCGCAAGCACGATTGCGCCGGTCAGCAACAAGCGCAAGGTGCTCATCGAACGCAAAAGCAGTACGGCAACGAGGCCGCCCGTGGTCAGCGCAAACACGACCCAGCCGCCGGTGGTGGCATCGTTGGTTCCGGTGACAGCGCGCGCAAGCGATGGCCCCAGCGATAAATAGAAACCGCCCAGCGCCCACACCGCGACGTTGACCGGCGCGATGCGCAGCAACGCCCCACGCGCCACCGATGGAACCCGCACGCGTGGCACCAGCGAAGCCAGCGTGCCCGGAAGCCGGCTCACGGTTTCGGGCAACACCAAAACCCAAACCGCCTGCAATACAAACAACGCGATCAACACGATATAAACCAGCCGCATGGGCGCCGGCGCATGTTCCACCAGCATGCTCGATCCAAGCGCGCCCACGCCCATGCCCAACAACGGCGACAGCGTATTGACCAGGGAACCGCGTGTACGACTCGCATCGAGTATCGCCGCGCCCAGCGCGCTCGTCGCCGCGCCGGTCGCGAAGCCCTGCAGCACGCGCGCCAGGATCAGGATGCCGACGCTGCGGGCATCGGCGAAAACCAGCATGGCGACGACCTCCAGCACGATCCCGCCCACAATAACCGGACGCCGGCCGATGTGATCGGAAAGCGAGCCGGTTGTGAGCAACGCCGCGAGCAAACTGAACGCGTAACTGGCGAACACCAGCGTGACCATCGCCGACGAAAAGCCCCAAGCCTCCTGATACACACGATAAAGCGGCGTAGGCGCGCTGGATGCCGCGAAAAACGTCGATGAAGCGAGTGCATACAGCCAGAGCGCTTGTGACGAAGGCGGGCGGGACGACTTCAGGGTGGTATCGATAGCCATTGCACTCTCCGGCGAATAAACGCAAAATAATTGCTTTAGCGGATTGTGCGCGTTATTAATCGTTAACGCAACTTTTTAGCTTTAACGATTTATCGCGGCAGGAGTAAAGCACATGGCAGCACGAGAAGGTTTGCGGCCCGGCGGCAGAAGCGCGCGGGTGCAGGAGTCGGTCCATCAGGCGGTCAACGGCTTGCTCGCGGAAATGCCGCGCAACGAGATCACCGTGCCACAGGTCGCGGCGCGGGCGGGCGTGACGCCATCGACTATTTACCGGCGCTGGGGCGACTTGCAAACACTGCTCGCCGATGTCGCTGTGCAGCGCTTCTACCCTGATACCGGCCCCGCCGATACCGGTTCGCTGCAAAGCGACCTCGCAACGTGGGCGCAGGGATATCAGGACGAGATGTCATCGGCACCGGGCCGCGCGATGACCCGCGACGTGCTCGCAGGCATGAACGCCGACGGCAGCGGCCCCGCCTGCCAGTGCGCGGCGATCACGCGCTCGCAGGTCCGCATGATCCTCGACCGGGCGGTCGAACGCGGTGAATCGCCGCCGGAACTGCAGGACATCATGGACAGCGTGGTCGCGCCGATCATGTACCGGCTGCTTTTCGACGATGAACCCATCGACCCCGCGTTCGCCCGCACGCGCGTCGCCATGCTGCTGGAAGCGCGCGCCGAGGCTTGAAACGCTGGCAAGCGTTTATTCAGGCATCTTGCGAAACGCGATCGCGAAGCGATTCCAGCTGTTGATCGACGTGATCAGCAACGTCAGGTCGGTCAATTCCTTGTCGTCGAAATGCGGGCGGACCGCTTCCCAGACCGAGTCCGGCACATGGTTCTGCGAAACCAGTGTCAGCGCTTCGGTCCATTCCAGCGCGGCGCGTTCGCGCTCGGTGAAAAACGGCGTTTCGCGCCATGCGGAAACCGTCGCCAGGCGGCGTTCCGTCTCGCCTGCCTTGCGTGCATCGGTGACATGCATGTCGAGGCAAAACGCGCAGCCATTGATCTGCGATGCGCGCAAGCGTACGAGTTCTTTCAGGATCTGATCGAGCGGGCTCTTGTTGATCTGCTCTTCAACGCCCAGCAAGGCCTTGATGTCGGCGGGATTGGATTTGTAGAAGTCGAGACGGGAAGTCATGGAAAGCTCCTTGTTTAGTCATTGATTTGCTGGCGCCTGGTATCGGGCCACAGAAGTAGTATGCGAAAATCATGGCCTGCCTAGAAGAGCCAAGAATCATCACAATGACTAGTCCATGAAGCCCGCTTCGCCAAAACTCGACCTGGGTATCGACCGCGCGCTTTCTGTGCCGGTTTATCTACAAATTTGTCATCGATTCAAGACGGCGATTGCGCAAGGGCATCTGCACTCCGGCGATCGCGTGCCGGCCGTGCGCGGCCTCGCGATGGAACTGAACGTGGCGCGCGGAACGGTGGAGATGGCCTACCGTATCCTCGCCGATGAGGGCTACTTGCAGGTACGTGGCGCAGCCGGAACAATTGTTTCATCCGCGCTCCCGGTTTCGGTAAGCGGACCCGCCCGCGCAGGCAAACCGCCGCCGGCAACTTCTGCGGCGGCGTCGCCCCACGGCAGCGGCGCGCCGAAGCCTTATCAACTGGGCCTGCCGGCAATCGACGCATTTCCGCGCAAGGTCTGGAACCGGCTGGTCGCCCACCGGTTGCGCAGCGGCGACGCCAGCGCATTCGCCTATCCCGACCCGGCGGGCTTCTGGCCCTTGCGCGAAAGGATCGCGACCTACCTGGGTTTGTCGCGCGGTGTGGAATGCGTGCCCGAGCAGGTCTTTGTCACGACGGGTTATCGAGCGACGCTCGAACTCGTGTTGCGCAGTCTCGCCTCACCCGACGACGCCTTCTGGTTCGAAGACCCCGGCTACATCCTCGCCCGGCGCTTCCTGCTCGAAGTCAATGCGCGGCTCGTGCCCGTTCCTGTCGATGCGCATGGCATCTCGGTCGAACGCGGACTCGCGCTGAACGCGAATGCGCGTTTCGCGGTCGTCACGCCGTCGCATCAAAGTCCAATGGGCGTGACGTTGTCGCTGGAACGCCGGATGGCTTTGCTCGACTGGGCGAAAGCCAATGGAAGCTGGGTCATCGAGGACGATTACGACAGCGAATTCCGCTATGCCGGCCGCCCCCTTCCCGCGCTGAAAAGCCTGGATCAGCACGATCGCGTGATCTATAGCGGCACGTTCAGCAAGGTGATGTTTCCGGGATTGCGGCTCGCCTATGTCGTCGCGCCGCTCAGCGCGACGCAGCGTTTTCACGAGGTAAGCGCAAGCATGAACGCAGGATCGCCGTATCTTTTGCAGGCGAGCGTGACCGACTTCATGGCGGAAGGCCACTTCGCGCGGCATCTGAAGAAAATGCGTCTGCTCTATGCGCATCGGCGTGAAATCACCGCCCGTGCGCTTTCCGAAGTGTTCGGCGAGCGTCTATCGATCAACCTACCGCCGGGCGGCTTGCAGATGGCGGCGCATTTCGTCGATGGTACGGACGACGCGGCCGTCGCCGACCGTGCCAATCCGGGAGGCTTTGGCGAACAGGCACTATCGCGCTGGTATATGGCCGCGCCGCCGCAAAGCGGTCTGGTGTTGGGCTTCGCAAACATAGTCGACGAAGACCAGGCAATGCGCCGTGCACTCGAGCTCAAACGCGCGGCCGATGCGTAGATCTATGCCGAAACAGAAGCGACCGTATTGAAAGGCGCATGCGCCAATAACGCATTACGCGCCTCCAGCACTGCTTTGGATACCGCAACATCGCCGCCAACCAGGCCTTGCAACAGAACGAAATGCACGCTGCGAATGCCGATGGATTCCAGTGCGTATCGAAGATACGGTGTGAGGAAATCAGGTTGCCGCGCGCGCTCGCCAGTGTGAAAACCGCCTGAGCCGACCAGCACGAAAGTGGGACGGTCCTGCATCAGGCCGACCTTGCCGTCCGGTGTGGATGTGAACGTCCTGTTGATCCGCAAGACGTGATCTATCCAGAGTTTCAACGCGGCCGGGACCGTGAAGTTGTGCATGGGCGTGGCGATGATGAAAACGTCGGTGTCCTCGACTTCGCGAATCACACGTTCTGACCAGTCGAAGGCCTCGTCCTGCGAACTTCCCGATGTCACCGCCGCCGCATAACCCCGGCCGATGGGCGGAAGCGGATCGGCGACCAGATCCCGTTCGATGATCTGCGTATCGAGCCTCGCGATCATTTCCCGCGCAAGACAATACGCATGGCTGGCTTCGCCATGTGGGCTGCTGTTCAACAAAAGCGTGCGCATCAGAGTTTCCCTGCTGGTGATGACGGCAAAGCCGGAGATAACGACTCGACGAAATGCATGCCTTTCGCCAACAATCCCTGCCGATAATAAAAGCGCTGTGCGAGCGCCATGTGCAGACCGGTATCGAGTACGAAATTGTCGCAACCCGCTTCCCGCGCGATCCGGCGAACTTCAGCCAGCAACTCGGCGCCTACGCCCGAGCGCTGCAGACGGGAAGTCACGACGAGGTCATCGACATAGACAAACCGGCCATAGATCAAGTTTTCCACGAACCTATATCCTGCCAGGCCGATCGGTGCCTCACCATTGCAAGCCGCCAGAAGCCGATAACCCTGCGCAAACTGCCGCTTGACCTGTCTGGCGAAAGCATCGGCGGTGCTCAGGTGCGGACGCAATTCCTGCATCACGCTGAAGGCCGTTGCCAGTTCGGCCGGGCCTTCGAGGTGTTGAAACACAGTGGATTGGTTCATGAGATTCCTTCCAGAAGAGGAACCTACGATAGCTTGCCAAGCGGAACTCAAATAGAGCCAAAAACGCGCGAAAAGACTGGGACATGAATGTGCACGAGGATTAGAGCGCGTGTTCGCGCTGCGTCCCGGTCAGATGCATCCTCACAAAACCCACGTGTTCGCGCAGCACATAGAAGGCATCGGCGTAAGCCAGCGGCATTTTAAGCGTGTTGAGCGACGCCTCGATTTCATCGAGTTCTGCGAGCAACGCGAGACGCTGTTCCTCCGTTGATGTGGTCAGCGCACCGCGTTCTATCGAGATCAACGCGCCGTAGTATCGATAAATGCGCGAGCGCACACGCCAGCCATATAGCGCGGGAATCAACCGCAGCGCCGGAAACAGCAACACGGCCACCGGCAACAAAAGCACCAGGATGCGGTCCGTAATGCTCGCGACCCAGAACGGCAACACGCGATACAGAAAGCTCTTCCCAGACTTGTAATAGCGCGTCGCGTCTTCGCTGATGCGGTATTCCCGCGTTGTGGTGTTCGGGAAATCGCCGGCGCGCTGCATCAGACCCGCTGCGCCGTGCACTTCCTGCGCCGCCTCGATCAGCAGGTCCGATATGGCCGGATGCAGATTCGGCCTTGCCACTATTTCAACAGTCGGGCCAATCATGTGCAGTGTTTCGCGCGGCACTTTGCGCCGGAGATCGAGAACGCCGGGCGGCAGGTCGATTTCATCGAGGTAAGGAAAAAGGCGCGTGTAGGCGTTGGCTTCCGCAAAATCCATGACGGAGATGCCCGGTATGCCGAGGAGCCGCAGCATCAGCGAACGCGTGGTCGAGTCGCCGCTGAGCATGGCGGCATCGATATTTCCAGCCACCAGCTGTTCCGCAGCCTGCATGCCGTCAATAGGCACGAGTTGCGTATCTCCGGCGGTAACGCCGTTCGCCGCGAGCAGGTTGAGCGACAACTGGCGCGTACCGCTACCTTCGCGCCCGATCGCGATGCGCTTGCCTTCGAGTTGCGAAAGCTGCGTCATGTCCTTGCCGCGATAAAACACCACGATGGGGATATAAAAGATCCCTCCCAGCGACATCAGCGAAGCCCTCGCCGCTTCATCCGATACACCGCCTTGCACGAGCGCAATATCCACGTGTTGCTTGGGATCCATCAGCCGTTGAAGGTTCTGCACGGAACCATCGGATTCGAGCACGTTGAGCGTGATGCCGTTGCGCGCCAGGATCCTTTTGTAGGTGTTCGCGGTGTTCAAGAGCGAGCTGTCGTGCGGACCGGCGCTGATGGTGATGGTTTTGGGAGGCGCGGGATCGGCGACCCAGACAATCAGCCCGACCAGCACGACGAACACCAGGGCTATAGGCAATGACGTCAGTGACAACTCCCGCCATGCCACGTGCGAGTGTTCCTGCGGAAGACGCGGGCGATATTTTTTCATGAGAACCCGTCAGGAATGCTTCTGCTTCAGCGCGTTCGCCCAAGGTTATTTATCCGGGGGCGCTTGATAGTACTCAACTACCTGCCCGTCCGGATTGCGCGCGCGGCTGGCCACGGCGACACCGGTTCCCGCTTCGTCAATGCGGCAACGGCGCTCGCACGATTCTCCCTGAATTTGTCAATAGAATGCAATGGTGCTTTCCAGTGCAGATCGTACATGCATGGATGCCTTGTCCGGCGTACTGTCGAGCCGTTTTTAAAGCCCCGGCCGTTTTCGCGACAACAAACGGCCATCCACTACACTTTCCAGGTCTTGAAGGAAGCTCAAATGGAACACATCGTTTTCAGATCGGCGCGTCTGGCCGATATCCCCGCCATTGTTGCAATGCTCGCCGACGATCTGCTCGGCAGCCAACGTGAAAACACCGGCACGCCGCTCGACGCACGATACGTCGCTGCCTTTGAAGCCATAGACGCCGACGCCAATCAGCGCCTCGTGGTCGTCACGGACAACGACAAGGTGATCGGCACGCTGCAACTTACGTTTATTCCGGGGATTGCGCGAATGGGCGCGTGGCGAGGACAAATAGAGGCAGTACGGATAGCCGCGCACCGCCGCGATTCAGGCCTCGGGCAGAAGATGTTTGAATGGGCGATCGCGCAATGCAGGTCGCGTGGCTGCAATCTCGTGCAGCTCACGACCGACAAGACCCGTGCCGATGCCCACAGGTTCTATGACAAACTTGGTTTCGTCGCCAGCCACGAGGGTTACAAGCTGGCGCTGTAAATGCTCAAGCCAATACGTCGGAGAACACCTTGTTCGCAAAACGGGTCGAGTCCGTCCCGCTGTTCAACACGCCGACCGTCTTGAGGTCATCGGCATAGAGTGAAATCTCTTTCTTGAACGCATCGCCGACCGGATGATGATGATCCGTGTGACTCTTCAGCATAGCCGTCAGCTGCGCGACGTCCGCTTGCGGTGCATGAACCGAGAAGATCGCCGCGGCCTCTGCCGGATTGTTCGCGGTCCATTCCGTCGATTCCAGCAAGGCCTGCGTGAGCGCTTGCGCCGTTGCGCGATCCTTTCTCACCAGGCTGCCGCGCACGCCGAGCACGCAGCAAACACGTGTCTGGTATTCACCGCACAAGTTGTTCGATACCTCGTACAAATGGTCCGATTCGCGTAACGTCCAGATGGTCGGATCGCCATCCGCGATTGCGTGGACTTCGCCCTTCTTCAGTGCTTCGCCAAGCAGGTTGGCGGGATACTGACGCCAGCGAACGTCGCTATCCGGGTCGATGCCGATCTTCTTCAACGTGATCGCAAAGAAGTTCTTTGCGGGACTCGCCATGTCGCTGACGCCCACCGTCTTGCCTTTGATTCCAGGCAAATCGACAATGCCCGATGTTCTCGTAGCCAGCAACCGCATGCAGCCGCCGTGAATGCCGGCGGTGAGTTTGACGTCGAAACCCTGTTCGAGCGGCTTGATCCAGCGCAGCGCCATGCCCACGCCCGCGTCCGACTTGCCCGTGGCAATGGCTTCGAGCAACTGATCGGTCGACCCGGCAAAGTTGATGAGTTCGACGTCCAGTCCGTGCTTGACGAAGAAACCTTGTTTGATGCCGACCGGCACCGGCGCCGTGCAGATTGCGCTGGCGTTCCAGGACAGCTTGAGCGGCTTCAGTTTGGTGTCGTCGGCGCGGGCGGACAAACCGGCCAGACCGAACGACGCGCCACCTAACGCCACGGCACCCGTGGTCCAAGCCGTTTTTCGCAACCAGGTCCGGCGCGAAATGCTCTCTGGCGACAAGACGCCTTGGCCGGCATCGGGATCTGAACGGTTCATCGGTAATTCTCCACGGGTCGTTAGTTTTGGATTGTGTTGATGTAATGGATCACGCGACCAGACCAAGTAGCTCGAGCACTTCGCGGCGCAGCTCGACCAGCTTGGGATCGTCGCGATGCCGCGGGTATGGCGCGTCGTTTCGCACTTCCGCAGTGATGCGCGCTGGGCGTTCGCTGAAAACAATGACGCGGTTTGCAAGGAACAACGCTTCTTCAACGTCGTGCGTCACGAGCAGGACCGAGAAGCGCGCGTCGCGCCACAGCTTCACGAGTTCGCTTTGCATGCGCAGACGTGTAAGCGAATCGAGCTTGCCGAATGGTTCATCGAGTACGAGCAATTCGGGATCGTTCACGAGCGCGCGCGCCAATGCAACGCGTTGCGCCATGCCGCCGGAAAGTTGATGCGGATAAGCCGCGGCGAATTCGGTCAGACCGACGAGTTGCAATGCGGCATCGATACGCTGTTCGGGCGAACGAATTCCTTCGGCTACCGGACGCGCCGCCTTGCGTTTGCTCCATGGAAATTTCAAGCCGTCACGCTGCGCTTCCGGTCCCAGTCCCACGTTCGCGCGCACCGTGCGCCACGGGTACAAGGTCGGGTCCTGGAACACGACGACACGCGATGGATCCGGACCGCCGATGGTCACGCCATTTGATGAAACGGTTCCCTGCGCCGGCGAATCGAGCCCGGCCACGAGCCGGAGCAACGTCGATTTGCCGCAACCGCTCGGCCCAAGCAAGGCGACGAACTCGCCAGGCTCTACAGAAAAACTGACGTCATCGAGCACGGGCAGCGCCGCTCCGTGCAATGAGAACCGGTGGCTGACCTCGCTGACATCGATACGCGCTCCGGGCGAGGACTGCGTGGGCGAAGGCTGGCTGAGTTGCGTGCTTACCATTTCAACAATCCCTTTTGCCAGGCTAACAAACGATCACGAAAGCGGAACAGCAAGGTGATGAGACCCGAGCACATCAGCGCCATGACAAGCAACGCGGCGTACATGTTCGCGTACGCGGCCCAGCCTTGCGCCCATTGCAGATACCAGCCGAGTCCCGCTTTTACGCCCATCATCTCAGCGACGATAAGCACGGAGAACGATGCACCAAGTCCCATGAAAAGTCCGACGAACACCGACGGCAGCGCGGCCGGAATAGCCACCTTGAGAATCAGAAAACCGGGCCTTGCACCCAGCGTGCGGGCCACGTCGTAGAACGTGCTGTTCACGCCGGCGACGCCCGACCACGTCAGCACCGCGACGGGAAAGCCCGTGGCAAGCGCGATAAGAAAAACGCTTGCGCTAAAGCTCGACGGAAAGAAAAAGAACGCAAGCGGCAACCACGCGGTGGCGGGCAACGGACCGATCAATCTCAACACGGGATGCAGCCAATAGCCGACCGCCTTCGACCAGCCAATACCCACGCCCGTAACGAATCCCGCTACCGCGCCAATCACATAACCGTACGCGAGCAAGCCGAACGAATGCACGACGCTTGAGCCGAGGCGCGGGAAGTCATCGAAGAAGACTGCGATCAAAGCTTGTGGCGGCGCGAAGAACGGCCGCGGGAGCAATTCGAGTTTAGCGGTCAGCACGTCCCAGACGGTAAAGGCAATTGCGAGCGCGATAAGCCACGGCATGACCGCAAGCCAGCGTTCGGCACGGCTTCGCGGCGCCTCGGCTTGGCGCGCCGAGAGGCTTGCGTAGGCGCTCACGCCGATCAACCCAGCAACGATGGCAAGCGCCAGTTTGAGAATCAACAAGTGACGCGTATAGGGCCAGTCATCCGCATCGGGCCACCATTGCGTGAGCGCCGCGCTCGCGACCCATGCCAGTGCAGCGAGCCACGCAGGCAAGACTTCTCGCGCCGCGCGGCGGTCCGTGCCAGAAGCAGCACGCACTGTCTTTATGCGAACCGCCGCGGACGGCTTGAACGCGATGCCGGAACGATCCGAAGCCGGTTCGTAATTTGGAGTACCGGACATGATCTGCAAGACCCTCGTGTCGTTGGAAATAGCGCGAAAAACAAAAGACTAACGACGCATCGACCGCTTAACAATTATTCGTTTGCCATATGTTTATCAGGCGGCGCACTTTATGGATTGCATGAATACGCATGCAATCCGCTTTCATTTTTAAATCACCTTGGTCCAGCTTTACAAATCTCAATCGTCTGTATTACGAAGCTAAATTTCATCGTTCTGTCCGTTGACGAAGGACCCTAAGATCGGGGTCCCAAAATTGATCAACACAACCACTTGGACAAGAGGACACCGATGAAACGAGTCGTACTGGCCGGCGCAACCGGCATCATGGTTATCGCCCCTGCATTAGCGCAGGCGCAAAGCTCGGTCACGCTGTACGGGATAGTCGATGCAGGGATCACCTACACGAACAATCAGAAAGGCGCGAAGAACTTCCAGCAGACAAGCGGCAAGCTGAGCGGCAGCCGTTGGGGCCTCAAGGGCGCCGAAGATCTGGGTGGCGGACTCAGCGCGGTGTTCACGTTGGAAAACGGCTTCCGTCCCAACGACGGTACGCTCGGCCAGGGCGGTCGTGAGTTCGGGCGGCAGGCGTTCGTGGGGATCGCCAAGACCGGCATTGGTACGGTGACGCTTGGTCGTCAATATGAGCCGCTGGCAGACCTCGTCGCGCAATACGCGGGTTCGGGATTCTGGTCACCGGCCACGCACGTGGGCGACAACGACAACCTGAACCAGACCTTCCGTATCAACAACGCGATCAAATTTCGCAGCGACACCATTTCCGGCTTCACGCTCGACACGCTGTATGCGTTCAGCAACCAGGCGAACAGCGGCACGGGCCAGGGTTTCAGCAACAACCGCGCGTGGGGTGTATCGGCGAACTATGCGGCGGGTCCGTTATCGGCAGGCGGCGGTTACGTAGTGCTCAATCATCCCGATACGACCACCAACACAGCGGGCGCCGTAGGCGGTGCATCCACCACGACCGGCGATGACTACAGCGGTGCCCTCTTCTATGGCCTCAACGGTGGCGTGCTGCGTCAGCAGATCGCGGTAGCGGGCGCAAGCTACGTGCTCGGCAAGGCCACGGCCGGCTTCGCGTTCAGCCATACGCAGCTCGACTACAACGACGGCTCGTCGCGCAAGTTCAATAACTACGACGCGAACTTGCGTTACCTGGTGACCAGCGCAGTTACGGTTCTGGGCGTGTACACGTTCACCGATGGCCGCGCAAACAACCTGCCGGGAACAGGCGGCGCCTCGCTCAAGCCGCGTTGGCATCAGTTCACGCTGGGACTCGATTACGCGCTTTCGAAACGTACGGAGTTGTATCTGTCGGGCGTGTATCAGCTTGCTTCCGGCGATGCCTCGACGCGAGTGGGCAGCGGCTACAGCAAGATTGCTGCGATTGCGGACGCGGGCACGGCTTCATCCACAAACCGCCAGGTTGCTGTGTTCAGCGGTATTCGCGCGAAGTTCTAAACGTGCTCCAGTGCCCGGTCCCGCATGACCGGGCACCTTCAAATTCACTTCGTTACTTCGACGAATACTGCTGATGCCACTTCAGCAATTGCTGCGAAGGCGGCATGTGCCATTTGTTGCCTTCATCGATCAGAAAGCCCGTTTTATGCCAGTCCTTCACGCTGTTATCGAGCGCTGTCTGCGTGTCGGTTTCGCCCTTGCGCACCCAGATCACCGACGGGGACGGGATCAACTGATCGGGCATGGGCGACTCATAGTCCTTCCATTCTCCTGACGTGTTCGCGAGCCGCGCCCGGATACCCGGCGTCACGTGAACCGATGCCACGCACGTGCCACCGCGCAACGCCAGCAGCGCTTCCGGCATGCCCTTGAAACCCTTGACCTGTGCACCGTATTGCTCGATCAGCGGCCGCGTGTAATTACTGCCCTGCGATACACAGACGGGTTTGCCCCGCAGGTCGCTCCAGTTGTGAATGCCCGAGTCCTTGCGAACCATCGCCGAGCCACCGATCTCCTCGAACGGCGTTGGCACGTAGCTCAGGATTTCGTCGCGCTCCTTCGTGTACTGCATGCTTGCAATAAGCGCATCGACCTTGCCTTGCTGCAGGAATTGCACACGATTTGGCGGCGTGACTTCCACCGCCTCGAACTTCACGCCAAGACGGCGTGCGAGATCCTCCGCGAGTTCGACGTTGTAGCCAACGGGCTTGCGCGTTTGCGGATCGAGTGAACCATACGTGCCGTCGAGCACCACGCCCACCACCAGCGTGCCACGCGACTTGATGCGGTCCAGCGTGGCATCGGCATGGGCGGATATCGAGAATGCGAGCGCGCTCAGCGCAATTCCAAAAGTGGCAGAGAAGCGGATTTTCATTGGAGAACCGGTGCGTCGATATGGAAGGCGCCGAGTTCGTCCGGCGCGCATTGCGCGATCAAACCGGTTTCCCATTCGAGATATTGGCGCGCGGCATCAAGGTTGCCGTCATGGCGATCATGAACAAAGAACAGGTAGTCGATACGCTCGGCATCGGCGGGCAGATCCGGCGTGGAGGCGACGGCGAGGTCCGCGTCCTTCCATGTTTGCAGGCCGTCGCCCGCAAGGTATATCGATGTGTAACCCTGTTCGCGCAGATCGATCGCCGCGCTGTTGGCGATTGCGGGGTCATCGGCGAAGATAAGCAGGACTTCCTCGGACGACGCGTTGATTGCTTCAAGCGTGCTGCCAAGCTGCGGACGAATGGTCCAGTACGCGTTAGCTGCATGTTCACGACGATACGCCGCGCTCGAACGCAGATCGATCAGACGTGCGCGGCCCGTTGCGGCCTCGCGCAACGCGGCTGCATCGAGTTTCGGCAATGACGGCTGAGTGGAACGCGTTGGTTTTTGTGAGCGCAACCCGGATGCGGTCACGCTTGGAATCAGCGCCGTTTCATAACCGAGTTGCACGAGCCATGATGCTGTCACGGGCGCACGCACGCCATCGTGATCGATCAGCAGGACGCGCGCGCGCCGCACGCCGATAGTCTGATCCGTCGCCTGCACAAGCTGTCCGCCCGGTGCATGCGCCGTGAACGGCAAGCCGTCGTGCGCGAACTCTTCCGGCGTGCGGACATCGAGCAGAAACGTCGTGCGCTCGGGATCGGCAAGCCAGGCTTGTGCCTTGTCTGCATCGATGGTCGCGATGTTCAAGCGCGCGGCAAGCGTAGCGGCGCGCGAACGGGCGTCGGCGATGGCCGTTTCGTTCAGCACATCCGGATAGCGCCGCTCGCTTCCGTGTTCGAGCGTCAATCCCGCAAGCGCCCAGCCTTGCGTCCCGTTTTCCAGCGCGATCACCGGATTCGGCACGCCGAGATTGCGCAGCGTCTGCGCGCCGATAATGCTGCGAGTGCGCCCCGCGCAATGAATGACGATGGGCGTTTCAGCATCGGGTACCAGCGATCCGATCCTGTATGCAAGCTCGCCGTTCGGAACGGGAATCGCGCCGGGAATGGTCATCTTGCGATGTTCATCGAGCGTGCGGCCATCGAATAGTGCGGGCGTTTGTCCCCGGGCTATTTGCGCGGCAAGCTGCGACGGCGATATATGCGGCGTGCCAAAAGCGTGCTCGATCAGCTCGCCAAATGTCTTCGATGGCAGGTTGACGCCTTTGAACAGCGTATAACCCGCGGCGAGCCAGCCACGAGTGCCGTCACGCAATATCGAAACATTGTTGTAGCCGAGAGCACTCAGGCGTTTTGCAGCGTGGGCGGCAACGGATGCGGTGCCATCGTCGAGCAAGACGATCCGCGTATTCAAACGTGGAACGAGACGCGGCGCATCGATCTCGAGCCGGCTGTACGGCAGCGGGATCGCAAAGAACGGGTGCCCTTCGCCGAACTGTCCGGCTTCGCGCACGTCGAGCAGCGCGATTTCAGCGCCATCATTGAGCCACGCGCGCGTGGTGTTGGCATCGACGATAGCCACGTCGTTCCGGTTCAAGGTCATGGGATAAGGTCTGGAAAGATGGAACGTTCAGGACGCGACGTTGCGAAACGCCTGTGCGAGATCGAGGATGAGATCGTCGGCATCTTCGAGGCCAACGTGCAGGCGAATCAAGCCTTCCGTCCCAGGCCAATAGCGCTGGCCGCTCAAACGCTGCGGCGGCGCGACCAGCGCGAGACTTTCGTAGCCGCCCCACGAAGCACCTATGCCAAACAACTTCAATGCATCGATAAAAGCAGCGGCCTGCGACGCATCGGCATCACGCAACGCGAACGACAGGAGACCGTTCGCGCCGTGAAAGTCGCGCGACCACAATGCATGGCCCGGGTCGGTGGCGAGTGCGGGATGAAAGACGCGCGTCACCGCTCGCACACGTTGCAGATAAGTCGCAACGGCGTACGCGCCGCGCGCGTGTTGTGCAAGGCGTACCGGCAAGGTGCGAATGCCTCGCAAGGCGAGATAGGCATCGTCAGCGCTGACGCTCAGGCCCAGTGCATGATGCGTCTCGTGCAACCGATGTCCGAGTTCCGCATCAACCGTCGATACCGCGCCTTGCATCAAGTCGGAATGACCGCCGAGATATTTGGTGACGGCCTGGATGGAGATGTCGGCGCCCAACGCGAGCGGCTGATAAAGCAAACCCGCGCCCCATGTGTTGTCTGCGGCGAGCAGCACGCCATGTTCATGGGCCAAGTCAGCGAGCGCGGGAAGATCGAGGATCTCGTAGAGAAACGAACTCGGCGACTCCGCATAGATCAGCTTCGTGTTCGGCTGAATATGTTTGCGCGGCAGACCATCGGCGGCGCTGAAATAGCTGAACGTGACGCCCAGCCGTGTGAGCAACGGCTCCACGCGTTCGCGCACGGGACCGTACACACCGTCGTGGACCAGCACATGGTCGCCCGGCGACAACAAGCCAACGAACACCAGTGATATCGCCGACAAACCGGACGGCGCAAGCAGCACATCGCGCGCGCCTTCGAGCTCACCAATCGCCGCTTCCAGCGCACGATGGGTCTGCCTGCCATCACGCCCGTACGTGCTGACGTGTTCGCCCGCTTCGCGACGCTTTTGAAGCGATGCACGGCTCGACGTATTCTCGAAGCGAACCGTACTCGTGCGCTCCACCGGCACGTTGACCGGTGCCGATCCATCGGAAAACGCAGGCGCGCCTGCATGCATCAGCCGGGTCGTCTTGTGCAGCACGGGCGGACTCATCAGCCGACCGCCTGCGTACCACGCTGCATATGCGTTGTGTTGTAACGCACTACGCGTCCGGTATCGAGTTCGTAACCAAGGCGGCCCGTCAGCGTTTCGAGCGGCCGCCCATAAAGATGAAAATGCAATGTCGGCGCATCGCCTGTTACGTGAATGCTATGGATATCTTCAGGAAGGAAAGCGATAGGCGTACCTGGCCGAACCACCACTTCACGCTCCAATTCCAGCGATGCCTGCTCGGGGTCCGAGCGGTCATCCGTACGCTGATAAACGCGGTTCAGTTCCTCGCCTTTTAGCGCCGCGATCACCGCCCATGTATCGTGGTTATGCGGAACGGTCGTCTTGCCCGGCAGCAGGGAGTTCAGGTAGAGCGCCACGCCGTCGTCGCCAGGGTTGAGCCTGTAGCGTGTCGACGTATCGCCGCTGCCCGGTTGCGGCGGCGGGAAATCATCGGCGGAAAACAGCGCGGCATCCTGCGACGCAAGTGCGAGCAGACGCTCGCTGATCGCGTCGAGCGCCACGCGGGTCACGCCTTCAGTTGCAAGAATGCCGCGTACGTCGTCGAGCAATGCGGTTACGGCGGTCTGGCGTTCGCTGATATGGTCCGGTGCAGAGAGTGTTGTCATGATGTGGTTTCGATCAAATAGTGGCGAGGGCGAGTGCTGCGTTGCTGCGCGCACGTTTGCGCAAGGCGCGCCGGTCTTCACCACGCGCGCGTTGCAGGAAAAGCCTCGTGCGGTCGTTTTCTGGCGCGCCGAAGATTTGCGAAGGCGCACCATGCTCCACAATGACGCCGCCTTCGGTGAAGAACACTTCGTCGCTGACGTCTTCCGCAAAGCGCATTTCGTGCGTGACGAGCACGCACGTCTGACCATCGTCGACAAGCTCGCCGATCACGTTGAGCACCTCTCCCACGGTTTCAGGATCGAGTGCGGACGTGACTTCATCGAAGAGAATCAGGTCGGGACGCATGGCGAGCGTGCGCGCAATCGCAACACGCTGCTGTTGTCCGCCGGATAGCTCTCCCGGGTAGGCGTTGGCTTTATCGGCGAGACGGACCTTCTTGAGCAGCGCGTGCGCGTCGTGTTCCGCTTCTGCGCGGCTGCGGCCGAGCACGCTCACGGGCGCAATGGTCAGGTTCGCGAACACGCTCAGATGCGGAAACAGGTTGTACTGCTGGAACACAAAGCCGATGCGCTTGCGCAGCGCGATCTTCTGAGCGTCGGTGTGCTGTGCGCGGACGTCGACTCCATCCACGCGAATCTCCCCGCGATGCGGCGTGATCAGTCCGTTGATGCAACGCAGGATGGTCGATTTTCCCGACCCGGAAGGCCCGATGATCGACACCGCTTCGCCGCGCCGCACCGAAAGGTCGATGCCGTTGAGCACGGACGCCGCGCCGTAAGAGAGGTGCACGTCGCTCAGGGAAACCAATACCGGGTCGGTGCTTCTCTCCACGTCCGGGCTTTCCGGCGGCGGCGTATGTTCAAGCGGATCAATCGCGAGCGCAAGGCGATTCATGCGGCCTCCTCAGGCGTTGTGTCGTTCGTGTGCATGGCGCGGGTTTTCAGCAGCGCACAAAAACATGCAGGAACGGAGATTCTAAGAAGTGCCTTCCTTTTCCATAACCAAGCATTCGTAGAATCGATAGCACCCCGCTTGCTATAGCTGCGCCACCCGATTCCACGCGACGTATCATTTGCTTAGCAGATTCGCTTCCTTGGCGGCATGCGAACGCTTGTCTATTCTCTAAGGCTCCCGATTTCCCGCGTGGCCGCCTTTTATGACACTGACGAACATCCGCTGCCTGACGACCGTTGCCGCGATTGCCTGGGGGTTGGCCGCGCCCGTCTCCGCGCATGCCGATGCAACCCTCGACAAGATCAACTCCCGTCACGAAATCGCGGTCGGCGTGCTTATTGGCGGCAGTCCGTTCGGTTCCCTCGATCCCGCGACGCAACAGCCGCGCGGCTTCAACGTGGATCTTGCAAACGAACTCGGTAAAAGGCTCGGCGCGAAGGTGCAACTCGTGTCCGTATTGCCTTCCACACGCGTGCAGTTCCTGCAGCAAGGCAAGGTCGACATCCTGATCGCCAATATGGAATACAACGCGCAGCGGGGAGAGATTCTCGATCACGTCGCGACGCCGTACTACCGCGTCGGCGGCACTGCGATAACCCTTAAAACAAGCGGTATTTCGCGTTGGGAAGACCTGCGCGGCAAACCAGTCTGCATATCGCAAGGCAGCAGTTATATCCGTCCCATCGTCGAGCGTTACGGTGCAATCCCGCGCGCCTTCCCGGGTTCATCGCAGTCCCTGCTTGCCCTGCGCGGTGGAAGTTGTGTCGCAGCCGTACATGATGCTGCGCCGCTGCTTTATCCGTTATTGCAGAGTGACCCGGAGTGGAAGGACTACAAGACGCTGCAGCCGGAGATCGAACCGGCGCCGTCGGTGATCTGGGTACGTCAGGGCGAACGCGATACCGCCGCGAAGCTCGATGGCTTTGTGCGCGATCTGCATCGTGATGGCTGGTTTATCGCTACCGAGGCGAAGAATGGTCTTGTGCCGCCCTCGCCCGCGCTGGCCGAGTGGCATAAACAATTGCCTGCCGCGCAATAACATGGATTCGATCCTGCACGCCTTCATCACGGCGACCTCGCGTATCGGGCTCGACTACCGGTTCCTGCTCGACGATTACGAACGCGTGCCGTTCGTGCATGGCCTTGGCGTGAGCCTGCAGATCATCGCGTGCACGATCGTAGGCAGCGCCATTGCGGGCCTTGCCCTCGCGTTCGCGCTGCGTGGACGCAACCCGGTGTTCGCGGGACTTGCGCGCGGTTTTATCGAGGTGACGCGCAACACGCCTACGCTCGTTCAGCTTTACTGCGCATTCCTCGTGCTCAACATGCTGATCACGCAATGGCTGCAGGTTCGTCACATCGATAACCCGTTCAAGCCGTTCTTCTGGGTCGTGCTCGTGTTGTCGCTGCACAAGGCGGCGTTTCACGCCGAAGCACTACGTGCCGGCTTCGATGCATTGCCATCGCAAACGCTTGAGGGCGCGGCCTCGCTGGGATTCACCCGTGCCGCGCGATTCTGGCGCATCGAGTTGCCGCTCGCTTTGCGCGCAGCACTGCCTGCGCTGGTCAACAACATGGTCGAGCTCGTGAAGGCGTCGGCGTTGGCATCCGCGATCGCCGTTGGCGACATCACGTACCAGTCCATCATGATCTGGACGCAGCGCGACAACGTGCTCGCGCTGATGCTGCTGATCCTCGCGTTCTTCGGCCTCGTGACGTGGATGGTCACGCTCGCGGGACGCTGGCTCGAGCAACGCTACAAGGTGCCCGGATATGGCTACTGATACGCAGGCCCCATTCGTTACCAACCGAAGATTCGATATCACCCGCGTGCCGCCGGGCTTATATGGCGTGCTCGGTGTGCTTGTTGTGGGCGCGCTCCTGTGGTCGCTCGCGCCCGAGAGCGGATCGCGCGGCGAGACACTCGCACGCCTTGTCGAATGGGCGCCGGCGTTGGCGCACGGTTTCGCGATGAACGTGCTGATCAGCGTTGGCGCAATTCTTATCGGCACGATAATCGGGCTCATTGCGGGCGCTGCCGCGATGTCGAAATCATTCATCGGCCGGACGGCGCGCATCTGGATCACCGCGTTTCGCAACGCGCCGTGGCTGGTGCTCGTCTACTTTACAACGTACGTGTTCCCGTTCGAGCTTCATGTGTTTGGCGCCACCGTGCCGTTCCCCGATTGGCTGAAGGTCACGCTGGGACTCGCGCTGCCGGCAAGCGCGAACATAGCGGAAGTCTTTCGCGGCGCCGTTGCTTCGATACCGTCGGCGCAATGGGAGGCAGCTGCATCCATGGCGTTCTCGCGCCCGCAGATCCTGCTGCAGATAGTTGCACCGCAGTGCGTGCGCCGCATGTTGCCGCCGTGGATGAACGTGTACGCGATCATCACCATGGGCACCGCTTTGTCGTCGCTCGTCGGCATTCACGACTTGCTCGATACCGCGCAGATCGCCAGCAGCACTGTTGCGCGCAGCAGTTTTACCGTGCTCACCTATGTCGCGACGCTCGTGATTTTCTTCGCTTACTGCTATCCGATCTCATGGCTCACGCGCTGGTTCGAAAAGCGCTTGCGATAGATATCCTTATCCGCAATGCGGGGTCTGTGCACTGCAACAGTATTCGTGCTAATTTACGTTCCGTTCGATAAGAACGAGTTCTCGGGGCGGGGTGAGATTCCCCACCGGCGGTAATCGCGCAGTTGACAGGCGCGTAGCCCGCGAGCGCTTTGTGATTCAGGTCTGGTTTTGGCCACTTGAAACGCAAAGGTCAGCAGACCCGGTTTGATTCCGGGGCCGACGGTCATAGTCCGGATGAAAGAGAACGGGATGGCATGTGCGAGTGGGCGCGGGATATTCCTGTGTTCATTGGCTCGTGCCGTCCTTCGCCCTGTTCACACAAACAGGCAGGATTTGGATCATGACATTCTCCACTACGCTCGAAAATACGCCGGCCGCTCTTGCCACCGGTAAACCACGTCCGCGCATTGCGTTCATACAGGCCTGCTGGCATCGCGACATTGTCGACCAGTGCAAGGCATCGTTCCTCGATGCAATCCAGGCTCAAGGTTTCGCACGCGATGACATCGATCTCTATGAAGTCGCCGGCGCCTTTGAGATCCCGCTGCACGCGAAACTGCTCGCCCAGCGTGGTGAATACGCGGCGATTGTCGCGGCAGGGCTGGTTGTGGATGGCGGGATTTACCGTCACGAGTTCGTGGCGCAAGCGGTCATCAACGGGTTGATGCAAGTGCAACTCGAAACCGGGACGCCGGTTTTGTCCGCGGTGCTGACGCCGCATCATTTTCATTCCGGCGAAGAACATATCAAGTTCTTCCGCGAGCATTTTGTGGTCAAGGGTGTTGAAGCAGCGACCGCTTGCGCCGATACGATTCGTAAGGTCGCAACGCTTGGCAGCAGGACGGGCGTGAGGTAGGGACGGCACGCAAGCGGTATGCGGCCTGAATCGCTTGCGTTTTGATTTGCGATGCTCCACGGTGTTTCGCTCTCGGAATAAGTGGAGCGAGTGATGAATGCCAAATCGTTTGTTTCGGTTCAAGTCGACCCGGAAGTGCACGATTTAATTGACACGGTTTTGCTTGACGGCGAAAGTGTGTCCCGCTTTGTCGAACAGGCAATCCTCAAAAAAGTCGTGGATCGTCGACGTCAAAGCGGCTTCGTCGCGCGGGCATCGCGTCACGCGATGAAGCCAGACGCAACGCCAATTACATTTCGGCTGACGAGATGCTTGCTAGGTTGAGCAGGAGGCTCGACACCGCAAAGGCGCAGCGCGAGGCCAATTGAATCAACCAGCCAACCCAATCTGCGCTTTCCCCACCGGCGTCAAATCCGCCTCCGTCGCCCTCCCGGCAAAATCCACTTCGAAGTTATCCGCCGGAAAATCCGGAGGGCTCTTGCCTTCAATAAAACACGGCAGTTGCCGCGCAAGGTAAGCGTTATTTTTCGCGCAAGCCGGCACCGACGATATATACATTACATTGCTATACCCCTTGCCGCGATGCGCGTCCTCAACCGCATGAATGACATCGCTGTGCCAGAACACCGTATCGCCCGCCTGCATTTGCGGGATGGATGACAGCGCTTCATAAAGCGGCCCATGCCATTCCGGTTTGATCGATAAAGCGCGCCCTGGCATCGCGCCACAAAGATCGTCATCAGGCACGTCGTCCTGAAGCGCGCGCAGCAGCACATACGCCATTGCGTTCGCAATCGGGACCAGTTGCAACGTGCCATCTCCGGGACCTTGTGGCGTGAGCGCGGTCCAACCCTGGAAGGTGCGGAACATCGAGCACACAGCGGGTGAAGCGATCTCGCGAACATCGGGACGATAAGCGGCATCGAACGGATCGTATTGTTTCCATTCGCCGCTAAACACATGCCGATACACCTTCCGGAAATTCTCCTCAAGCCAGCGTTCGACCGAACCGCCATCGCAATGCGCCGATAAACCCAGGGACTCCGATCCCGGCGGACGCCGGCGCAAGCGGTCCGCATAGACGGGTACGTGCTCCGGATCGAAATGCTTTCGCCCCTCGCTCTCGGCTTTCCATAACCGGTTAAGAAACACACGCGTCGCGGTCAGCTCCGGCGCCTGACGCGCGGCAATTTGCGGCCTGGACCAATAGATGCCGTAAATCTGCGGCTTGCTCGAGGCCAGGTCGCCAAAATACTTGTCCTCCGCGCGATTCAGCAGGCGCTTGTCGAGATCGTTCGTCTCGACATACTTGGCAATGTCTTGGTCCCATTGCGTTGCCTGTTCGCGACTGAAAACGCCGCGCACAACACACGCACCACGAGCCTTGATCAAGGCGATCGTTTCGTCGCTGACGCTCGTTGCCGCGATGTCCGTATAGGACAGTTCGGGTATGACAGACTCGCCGCGAGTTCGCTGTTGCGCGATGACATCGGCTTGGCGCCGGATATCCGCCTCGACTTCCAGGAACACTTCACGATAAGTTGGCAGCGCTTTTCGCAGCGCGAGTTTGGTCTCGCGAATGGCTTTAGGCAGGTCGTCGATATGCAGGGGCTGCATGCTTGTCTCCGTGTGTTGATATGTCCGCAGCTTATGCTTCAGCGCGCTTTCGAAGTGATACGATCGGGACAACAATTTTGCTATTCCGGCCATCGAAGCAAAGCCATGAAACCCATGTATGAACGTGTCGCCATCGGCGACGGATGCTCCGTGCGGGTTTACCACCGCAAGCTGCCGAGGATTCCGTTCGAATGGCATCATCATCCCGAATACGAGTTGACGCTGACCATGAACAGTCACGGCAAGCGTTATATCGGAGACTCCATCAGCGAGTATGGCGCGGACGACCTCGTGCTCGTGCCACCCGATTTGCCGCATACGTGGGCGTCCAATCGTTCGCTCGATAACACCATGCCGCAAGTTGCCATCGTCATATGGTTCAGCGGCGACTGGGCAAGACGCCTGGGTGATTGCTGTCCGGAATACGAAGGGCTGCATCGGTTGCTGCGGCGTGCCGGATGCGGACTGGCATTCTCAGCGGATGCCGGCGCGGCGCTTCGAGAACAGCAAGCGGGATTGTTGTCGGAGTCGCCGAGGGAGCGGCTTGCAACTGCGCTGGAAGCACTCTGCATGCTCGCCGATGCCGATGCGCAACCCGTTGCATCGGCCAGCGCATTCAACAGCAGCGTGGGAGGACCTTCGGGACATGAGCCTGAGCGGATCAATCGTGTGCTTGCCGTAATCGATGCCCGCTTTGCCGAGCCTCTGACGCTGGCCGAGCTTGGCGCTGCGGCGCATCTTTCGGAGCGCTCGCTCAATCGATATTTCGTTCAGCACCTTGGGGAAAGTGTCGGCAAATATCTGAACCGCATTCGCATTGGACATGCATGCCGGATGCTTGCCGACACATCGTGGCCAGTGTCCGTCATAGGCATGCGTTCGGGCTTCCCAAACGTGGCGAACTTCAATCGCCAGTTTCGCGCGCTCAAGGACACAACGCCGGCCGCTTATCGAAAAGAGTTTGCGGGGAAAGCGCGCGAACTGGATGACGCAAGCGCAGCGCTCAGCAAGCGATCACCTTCGCTGGCAGGCTCGTGAGCTCTGTCCAGCGATCGTCGACCTCGGAACGCTTATTGCTGACTTTGCGTCGGAGCAGTATCGAAACATAAGGAGAAAGCGATGCGTAAGGAAACGCTCCCCTCGTCGACGGACACGCTCGACACCGTACCCGACACATCGAGTCCCGCTTATGCGGCGCGGCACCCGGTCACCCGCGCCTTCGACACGTTTGCAAGTGCGGTCACACGGTGGGCTGGTTCGCCTGTGGCGTTTGGCATGGCTGTGATCAGCATTGTTGTATGGGCCGTGACCGGGCCCGTCTTTCACTATTCAGAGGACTGGCAGCTCGTCATCAATACCGGGACGACCATCGTGACGTTCGTGATGGTTTTCCTTATCCAGCAAAGCCAGAACAAGGACAGCGTGGCCCTTCATCTGAAGCTCAATGAATTGCTCGCCTCTCACCGATCAGCTGACAATCATCTGATCGGGATCGAGGATGCGTCGGAAGAAGAACTCAGGCGCCTCGCTGCCGCTTACCTCAAAATGACGTCTGAAAAAGATGGCGCGCCAGCGGCGAATACCTCTTCGAGAACGGCATGAAAATTCAACGCATGCCGCCGCGATCGCGCCAGCGCTCGGGTTTCGCAGCACCGCCCGATCCGTTTTGATCAGACGATGCTTTCTGCTGACCGTTTGAAATGAGAGGGGCGCCGCTCGCAGTTTGCACAGCATGTGAATCACTCGACTGTGGTGCGAGAGATTCAGCCCGGACCTGCTTGACTTGCGCCTCTCGCACCAGCACGCGTGGCTTCTGAGCAGCAGGTGCTCGCGCCATATTCGTCTTCGCCGTCACCACTTTCTGCGGCCGCGCTTTCGCATTGGCTACACCCGGCGCTGTTTTCGACGATCGCGTCGCGTGCTCATGTACGCGCGATTTGCTTGCAGGTTTGTGAGGAGTCGCGGCCATGACGGTGGCCGTGCGCCGCGAATCGACAACTTTCGCGACCGGCGTGCTCGCGCGCGCAACGGGCGCGACCGGCTTGTCCTGACTCTCGCTGGTCTTGACTTCCTCCCGCAATGCAAGCGCTTCCGGGTTGTCCCGATGCAAAGCGAGAATGGCCGCAAGCAGCACCTTCGCCGACTCGATATCGTGGCGCTGGATGCTTTCACGCACCGCATCGAGCGCGGCGGCGACGCTTGCATCACGCCTGCTGTCCGACGGAGCTTCGCGCATGCGGTTTCGGTCGACCTCGAGTGTGCGTGCGGTATCCGTGGCGGTGGTATCGGGGGGAGCGCTGCGCATCGAGCCTGGCATCAATGTGTAGGCTGCAAGGCCCACCACGAGCACAAACGCGGCCGCAATCAGACCCTTGGTCTTTCCGGACATTGTCGAGTACGCGGACGTACGGACCGCCGTGGGCGATGCAATGGCCCCGCAAGACGGACAGATCTCCGCGTCCGGATCGACCGGGTCGCCGCAACGGCGGCACATTGGGTTGACACTCAAGCTTGCATTCATTGCGCATTCCCGAACAGTGTTCAGAGAGGCTACGTGCAGAACGATCGCGCGGACGCGATGAAGTATCGCTGCCATCGGCCAATGTTTGGCGGATCTGGCAGGGCTCAATGACAAACGGTAAAGATCCCCGAAGCTGGTTGTATCGAGAATGAACGCATGATGCAAGTGCCGCATTAATTGCCGACACCGGCACCATGCATATTCCGGAGTAACTCAAGCGTCTTCGAGCCGCTGCAAGATTGCTTCGATGCTGACGGTGTCGTACGGCTTGGTGAGGAACAGCGCACCCGGCACCTCCGATGCATGATTATGGTCGCCGGTTGCGAACACCACGTCCAGCTCGCCACGCAACGCACGCACACGCAACGCGAGTTCTTCACCCGACATGCCGGGAAGTCCCACGTCCGTGATCAATACGTCGATGTGTTCTTTCTGGAGCAGCGCAAGCGCCGCAGGCCCGTCGCCCGCCTGATGCACCACATGCCCGAGCGCCTCGAACAGCTCACCGGTGATCGAGCGGACGAGGTCATCGTCTTCAACGAACAGGATATGGCGTACTCGTGTCGGCGGCGAGGATGCACCGCCTGCCGACGTCGCGGATAACGCCCTTGCAGATCCCGCCGCCTGCACCGAAGAGCTCACTTCACGCTGCCGCTGATTCGACAGCACATGCCGCAGCTTCCTCGCCAGCGCCTCGCGCGTGTAGGGCTTGCTCAGCAGTTCCACGCCGGCGTCCAGCCGCCCGCCATGCACGATCGCGTTTTCCGTATAGCCGGACGTGAACAGCACCGCGATGCCCGGCACACGTTCACGCGCCTTGCGTGCAAGCTCCGGGCTGCGCAAGGGTCCGGGCATGACCACGTCGGTGAACAACAAGTCGATAGGCATGCCGCTGTCGATGATTGCTAGCGCGCTGCTTGCGTCGTTAGCCTTCAGCACCCGATACCCGAGTTCCGAGAGCATTTCGACGACTGTCGCGCGCACTTGTTCGTCGTCTTCCGCAACCAGGATGGTCTCTTCGCCGCCAAGCACCGGCGCCATCTCGGCGATCACGCCGAGGTCCTCCTTGTCGTGCGTGCGCGGCACATACAGCTTGACCGTCGTGCCGTGGCCGGGTTCGCTGTAGATCTTCACGTGGCCGCCGGACTGCTTGACGAAGCCATAAACCATCGAAAGCCCGAGCCCCGAACCCTTGCCTTCGGGTTTCGTGGAGAAGAAAGGTTCATAGGCTTGCGCGAGGACTTCGGGCGTCATGCCGCAACCGGTATCGGTGACCGCGAGCATCACGTACTGGCCCGGCGTGACCTCGGCGTGATCGCGGGCGTAGGCATCGTCGAGCAGCGCATTGCCGACTTCAAGCGTCAGCTTGCCCGCGTTGTCCATGGCGTCACGCGCGTTGATGGCGAGATTGAGAATCGCATTCTCGACGTGCGTTGGATCGACAAAAGTATTCCACAGCCCCGCCGATACAACCGTCTCGATCTCGATCGCTTCACCGAGACTGCGGCGCAACATGTCTTCCATGCCCGCGATAAGCCGCCCGATCCTGAGAGTCTTCGGTTCAAGCGCCTGCCGCCGGCCGAACGCGAGCAGCTGGCTGGCGAGCTTCGCGCCGCGATTCACGCCCGCGATTGCGTTGGAAAGGCGCCGCTCGGCGCGCTCACTGCCTGCAACATCCGCCGCAAGCAATTGCAGATTGCCCGATATGACCTGCAGCAAGTTGTTGAAGTCATGCGCTACGCCGCCGGTCAGCTTGCCGATGGTCTCCATTTTCTGCGATTGCTGGAGCGCCAGTTCGGTGCGCCGCAAGGCTTCCGCTGCCTCGCGATCGGCGGTGATATCGCGGCCGACGGCATGAATGAAGTGTTCGTCGGGCACGGCCGTCCACGAGAGCGTGACGTATGCGCCATCGCGCCGCTGGTATCGATTGACGAACTTGAACGTGCGCACGCCGTCGGCGAGTTCGCCCACCTCGCTGAGCGTGCGGGCACGATCCTCGGGATGGACGAAGTCGATGAACGAGCGGCCGAGCAAGGCCTTCTCGTCCCAGCCAAGAAGCTGCTTCCAGGCGGGATTCACCGACACGATGTTCGCCTCGAAATCGGCGACCAGCATGATGTCCGTGGAAAGACGCCACATCCGGTCGCGATCGGCAATGCTCTCGGCGACTTGCTGTTCGAGCGCCTTGTTCAGGCGCTCGAGCGCCCGCGCCGCCGACTTCTGGTCTTCGATATCGGTGTTCGTTCCAACCCAGCGCGCGATGTAGCCGGCGTTGTCATGAATCGGCAACGCCCGGGAGAGATGCCACCGGTACACGCCGTCGGCCTGGCGAATGCGAAATTCACACTCGAAGGTCGTACCCGATGCCACCGCGTCACGCCATTGACTCGCAGCCCCCGAGAGGTCGTCGGGATGAATGATCGTGCTCCACGCGTGACTGTCCAGACCGTCACGCGCCACACCGCTGTATTCGTAGACGCGGTCGTTGAACCACTCGAATTCGCCGTCGGCGCGCGCGGCCCAGACCTGGTTGGGCATGGCCTGGGCGAAGGTGCGAAACTTCTCTTCGCTGTCATGGACCGCGCGTTCCGCGAGCAGACGGTCGGTGACATCGGTTCCCTGCACGAAGATGCCGATCACCCCGCCCGCTTCGTTGCGTACCGGCTGATAGACGAAGTCGACATAACGCTGCTCCGCGGGCGCCTGCGGCAACCGGTTCAGCACAATGGCCTGCGCCGTTCCCGAGACCGGGACGCCGGTGCTGTACACGCGGTCCATGATCGCGACGAAGCCCTGCTGCTCGAGTTCCGGCAAACCCTCCTGCACGGTTTTGCCGAGGATATTTCGCTCGCCGACCAGTTGCGTGAAAGCGACGTTCGCCAATTCGAAGACGTGCGTGGGACCGGTCAGCATTGCCATGAAGCCGGGCGCCTGTTCGAACATCCGGCGCAGGCGTTCTCGCTCTCCGCTTAGCCAGCGCTCGGCCCGTACCTTTGCCGTCGTCTCCACCACGATGGCGATCACGCCGACGGGAACCCCGCTTTCGCCAAGAATGGGCGAGTAATCGAGGTTCATCCACACCTGTTCGCCGCGGCCATGACGGTGCAGCGTGAGTTCCTGATCCTCGTAACGCAGCGTGCGGCCGGACAAACCGACCTTCATGACGTTGTCGTTGAAATCGGCGATCTCGGACCAGCCTTCCCGCACATTCGATCCCAGAAGTTCCGGATGACGGCCACCGGCGAATATGGAGTAGGCGTCGTTGTAAAGCATGACGCCCTCCTCGCCCCACAAGGTCACGATAGGAACGGGCGACTGGAGGATCAGCGAGATGGTGCTCGTGAGCGTCTTCGACCAGCCAGCGACGGGACCCAACGGCGTACCCGACCAGTCCCTCGATGCAATGATTTTTGCGACTTCTCCGCCTCCGTCGAGAAAGGCGTGGCTGGAGCTGGCGGTCGGTTGTCTATCGTTCATGAGGCAGCGTGTTTAATAACGGACACGGAGAGTCGCGGCGCGGGTGAGCGATTTCGAAAGGTCTGAACGCTCGGTTTAACGCGCGATATTTTACCTTCGTCGCCTGCGCGATACGGGATTTTCATAAGCAGTAAAAATGCCCGAATAAAAACGTCGGATCACGGTGTCCGCGTTTCCTCAAGAAAGATAGTAAGCGTATTACATATGTTTAATTTGGCGTGCGAACCTGCGACCGCCTGGAAGAGTCCCGGCGGTTTTAGCCGTCCATATACGTCCGATTTTGAACGTCGTTCAGGCGCGCAGGCTAGACGTGGCTTGCCTTGGCCCAATCAGTCGTCGCGCCCTGCATGGAAATGCGGGCGCTGTCCGGGTACCCGGACCGGCGCTTGCGCATATGGACGCACCATCAGGTCTATAGAAAGCAGCCTCGTTTGAAATCAAAGCCAAAGCAATGAAGAAGCCGAAACTCGTTTTATCGATGAACCAGCTCAAAAGCAGATCCCCAGGCGGCGCCATGAGCGCGGAGGATTTTGCAATTTACGCGTCGTATCAGATCAACGCGGGCGGTTTGTTTGTTGGAACGTTGAAGGTCATCCGGAAAACCGATGGCCGCATGCTGTTTCCTTTTCAGGGAGCGCCTGTGCTTGGACCCTATCCTTCGCGTCAGGAGGCTCGAGATGCGGCGGCAACCCACGGTGAGCTGATCGTCAAAAGCGATATCGCCAATCCGGAATCCTGAATCCTGAATTCGCTGAAAAAAATGCCGGGCGAACCCGGCAAATTTCACTCATCAATCAATGGTCTGCGTCGCAACCTCGTCGACCGCCTGCTTGACGATACCCACGATCTCATCCACATCTGCCCGCGAGGTGACGAGCGGCGGCGCAAAACCAAGAATGTCCCCGTGCGGCATGGCGCGTGCGATCACCCCGCGCTTCAAAGCCGCCGCCGAAACCTTCGGGCCTACTTTCAGCGCTGCATCGAAAGGCTTGCGGCCGTCCTTGTCCGCCATGAACTCAAGCGCCGCCAGCATGCCCGTGTTGCGCACCTCGCCGACTAGCGGATGCTGGTCGAACGCCGTGTGCAGCTGAGCGCCGAGATAAGCGCCTACGTCGGCGGCGTTTTTCGTCAGGTTCTCGCGTTCTAGGATATTCAGGTTCGCGATGGCCGCAGCCGCGCATATAGGGTGGCCAGAATATGTCCAGCCGTGGCCCATCGGACCATGCTCTTGCGAGCCCTTGTCAATCACGTCCCATACGCGCTCGCCCACGATCACGCCCGAGAGCGGTGCGTACGCGCTCGTGAGCCCCTTGGCAACGGTGATCAGGTCGGGCTGCATGCCGTAGTGCTGCGCGCCCATTTTCGAGCCGAGCCGGCCAAAGCCGCATACGACCTCGTCGGAGATAAGCAGGATGTCGTGCTTCTTCAGTACTTCCTGGACCGCCGCCCAATAGCCTTCCGGCGGCGCAATGATGCCGCCTGTTCCCATGACCGGCTCGCCGATAAACGCCGCGATGGTATCGGCGCCTTCGCGTGCAATCAGTTTCTCGAGTTCATCGACGCAATATGAAACGAACTGCGCTTCGCTCATGCCGGCCGGCGCCTTGCGATACCAGTGCGGACATACCGTATGTTCCACGCGGTCGACCGGCAGGTCGAAGTGCTGATGAAAACTCGGCAAACCCGTAAGACTTCCAGTAACGATCCCCGATCCGTGATAGCCACGTTCGCGCGAGATGATCTTCTTTTTGTTCGGACGCCCAAGTACGTTGTTGTAGTACCAGACGATCTTGATCTGCGTTTCGTTCGCGTCCGAACCGGACATGCCGTAGTAGACCTTCTTCATGCCCGACGGCGCCCAGTCGATGATGCGCGACGACAACTCGATGATCGTGTCAGTCGAGTGACCCACGTAGGTGTGGTAGTAGGCGAGCTTTTTGGCCTGTTCGTAGATGGCGTCGGCGACTTCCGTGCGGCCGTAGCCAATGTTCACGCAGTACAGGCCTGCAAAGGCGTCGATGTAGCTCTTTCCCTCGTGGTCCTCGATGCGAATTCCGTTCGCGCCCTTGATGATCTTGCCGGGGAGTGCGCCACTAGCGTGATCGTGGGCGTGGGTCGAAGGGTGCATGAAGTGGGCACGATCTTCTGTGAATAGCTGTTCCAGTTGCTGCTTCATGGAAGGCTCCTTTTCATTGATTGCGTTTGTCGTGGCGATATTTATTCTGTGGGTCTGGCGGGTGCCCTTACACGTCCACGCCCACGGGAATTCCGAGATTTCCCAGACAGAAGTATTTGGTTTCCACAAAAGGCTCGAAGCCTTCAGCGCCACCTTCGCGCCCGAGCCCTGAAGCCTTCGTCCCGCCAAACGGCACCGGGGCGCCCGTGAACTTGACTCCGTTGACCGAGACCATCGCGAAGTCGAGCCGCCGCACCAGTTGAAATATGATGTCCATGCGCGTCGCGCAAATGTAAGCCGCAAGCCCATGTTCAGTATCATTGGCCTTCGCCACGACTTCATCGAGGGTCTCGAATGAACAGACCGCCGAGGTCGGCGCGAAGTTTTCTTCGTCGTAGATACGCATGCCTGGCGCCGCGTCGGCGATGACCGTGGGCTCGTAGAACCAGCCGCCCCGCGCATGCGCGCGCCCACCCACGGTTACGCGTGCGCCTTTGGACAAGGCGTCGGCTACGCGCTCAACGGTGGTATCGAAAGCAGCCTGATGCATGAGCGGACCGACTTCCACGCCTGCATCGAACGCTGCGCCGACCTTCAGCGCGCTTACCGCATGGCTGTATTGCTCAACGAAACGCTCATACAGCGGCGCAGCCACGAAAATTCGATTGGCCGCACAACAGTCCTGCCCCGACGTCTGGAACTTCGCGCCAACCGCAACACGCACCGCTTGATCAAGATCCGCGTCTTCCGTCACGATAAACGGCGCATTGCCGCCGAGTTCCAGCGCCAGTTTCTTGATACCGGACTCGGCCACCGCACGCGCCACCAGACTGCCGACGCGCGTCGATCCGGTGAAGCTGACGGCGCGCACGCGGACATCGCGTACCAGGGTTTCCATCGCCATTTGCGGCTCACCCAGCACGACGTTGAAGACGCCTGCAGGAAAGCCCGCTTCTTCCGCGAGTTGGGCAAGCGCCAGCGCGGAGAAAGGCGTTTCGTGCGCGGGCTTGACGATCACCGTGCATCCCGCGGCAAGCGCGGCAGCGGCCTTGCGCGTTATCATCGCAACCGGAAAATTCCACGGAGTGATCAGCGCCGCGACGCCGACAGGCTCCATGACAGTGCCGAGAAATGCGCCGTTGATATGCGAAGGAATCGTGCGGCCGGCAAGACGCTTGGCATCGTTTGCATACCATTCCACGAAACTCGCGGCATACGCGATTTCTCCCTTCGATTCCGCCAACGGCTTTCCCTGCTCCAGCGAAAGAATGCCGGCCAGATCGTTCCGATGGCGAAGGATCAGTTCATGCCAGCGCAGCAGGATCGCACTGCGGCGCTCTTGCGGGACCCATCGCCATGATTCGAACGCGCGTTGCGCCGCGCTGATCGAGGCTTCAATCTGCGGACGGTCAAGCATGGGAACATGACCGATCACTTCCTGATCGGCGGGGTTTTGCACCGCGACCGTCGATGCGCTGTCGCTATGAATCCAGCGGCCATCGACATAACACAGCGATTTGAAAAGTACCGGATGACCCAGCATCATGAGAAGCTCCTGATCGCACTGAACTGCATTCATTGTCACCCTCCCCGCGATGCGATTTTTTTGACTGCGTGACTCGTGCTTGCTGTTTTTTCTGTTCTTCGCTCCGTTGCCGCGAAATTTTCTGGGCGTTGTTCAGGTATTCACCCGAGGACCGGAATGTTCTCCTCGATGACATCCGCCACCACGGCGACCGTGTCGCCAATCTGCACGAGGCCGGGGAAGTGCCTTGCCGCCAGCAAGCCTGCGCGGCGCGCAACATATTCCACGGGCGCGGCGCCGGTGCGGGTTGCATCGTAGACACGCGCAAGCACATCCCCTTCTTTTACGAAGCCCCCTAATTCATGGCACATTTCGAGCAAACCGCTGTGTTCGCTGGTGGTGTAGCACGCGTTGTCAGGCATATCGAGCAGGGTCGTCGTGCATTTGCCTTGCGAAAATCCACTGTGGGCGATCACACCCGCATGCGCGAGAAAGCCATGCACGCCGCGCTCGGCGATCCCGATACTCGACGCGGTTGCGGTGCCACCGCCACCCAGCTCCGTCGATACAAAAACCTTGCCCGCCTCCTCCACCGCCGAATCGAACAAACCAACGCTGTCCAGTTCGAGCATGCGCATGGAATACGGTGCGCCGAACGCGCGCATTGCCGCTTCGCATCGAGCCTGCTGCTGTGCATCGGGCAGGACGTGAATTGCGGCGAATGGAAGGAAGTCGAGCGTGCGGCCACCGGCGTGAATATCGAGCACATAGTCGGCAAGCGGCAGCAGATGGCGCTGGAAATAGTCAGCGATCTTTTCGGTCACGGTGCCGTCGGGTTTGCCCGGGAAGCTTCTATTCAGGTTGCCCGAATCCACCGATGAAGTACGCGTCCCCGCCTTGAACGCCGGATAGTTCATGAAGGGCACGATGATCACGCGTCCCGTCACATCGCTTGCCTTGAGATTCGATGCGAGTTTGGACAGTGCGATGGGGCCTTCGTATTCATCGCCGTGATTGCCGCCGGTCAGCAGCACGGTCGGCCCTTCGCCGCGTCGTATCACCGTGATGGGGATCATGATCGCGCCCCAGGCCGAATCGTCACGGGAATACGGGAGCTTCAGGAAACCGTGCTGTTCGCCGTCGGCGGAAAGATCCACCGTCGGCGTGATGGGTGACGCACGCATTGCTACTCCTTCACAAACAATTTGCGAGGCGTGTTGCAGAAGGTCTCGACGCCCGTGTCTGTAATCAGGATGCTTTCCGTGATTTCCAGACCCCAGTCGTCAAGCCATAGGCCAGGCATGAAGTGGAACGTCATGCCCGGTTCGAGGACGGTCTTGTCCCCTGGACGCAAACTCATCGTGCGCTCGCCCCAATCGGGCGGATAACTCGCGCCGATCGGGTAACCGCAGCGGCTGTCCTTTTCAATTCCTGATTTACGCAAGACCGCAAAAAACGCATTGGCGATGTCTTCACAAAGGTTGCCGGGTTTCGCGGCGGCAAGGCCTGCTTCAATGCCCTCCACCACCGCCTTCTCCGCATCGATGAAATGCTGCGGCGGCCGCCCGAGATACACCGTGCGCGATTGCGGGCAGTGATAACGCTTGAAGCAGCCAGCAATTTCGAAGAAGGTACCGGCGTCCGTGGTGAAGCGCGAGTCGTCCCAGGTGAGATGGGGGGCGGCAGCGTCGGAGCCTGTCGGCAGCAAGGGCACAATGGCGGGATAGTCACCGCCATGCCCTTCTATTCCCGTTATGCCCGCCGAATAAATTTCCGCGACCAGGTCGCTCTTGCGCATGCCCGGCTCCACCTTGTCGAGAATGCGCGCGTGCATCTTCTCCACAATGCGTGCCGCCACACGCATGTATTCGATCTCGCGCGGCGACTTGACGGCGCGTTGCCAATTCACCAAACCCGTTGCATCGATCCAATGCGCATGGGGCAAGCTCCGTGTGAGAGACGCGTACGCGGCAGCGCTGAAATAGTAGTTATCCATCTCCACGCCTATCCGGCATTTTTCCCAGCCACGTGCCTGGATCACCTGCCTCGACAGATAGTCCATCGGATGCCGGACTTGCGACTGAACGTAATAGTCCGGATAACCAACTATCTGGTCATGCTGGATAAACGCCGTGCGCTTGGCGCCGTTTGCATCCTGTCCGCGACCGAACCACACGGGCTCGCCGTCCATCGCCAGGAGCACGCATTGGTGCACGTAGAACGACCAACCGTCGTAACCCGTGAGCCACCCCATGTTGGTCGGATCGGAGACGATCAGAAGATCGATTCCCGCCTTGTGCATGGCTTGCCGGGTCTTCGCGATGCGCGCGTCGTACTCGCTTCGCTCGAACGACAGACGTGCAGCAACCGCCGCCGGTTGCTGTTGCGTGTTCGTTAATGTTGACATCGTCCCCTTCCTTCTCAGAGCGTCACGTCGTTATGAAAAATAGTTCCTGCATTCAGTACACGGGCACGTTGCAGCGCCAGGACTGCGATCGCGGTGTCCTGCGCGCCCGTGCCGGTGAGGTCACAGACGGTGATATCGGCGTCGTCTGTACGGCCCCTATGCGTGCCCGCGATGACTTGACCCAACTCGGCAAAACTCTCGCCCTCCTTCACGACGCCGGCATCAAGTGCGTGATGCAGTTCGCCAAGTACGCGCGTTTGCTGCAAGCGGTCGCAAATGTATTTCGCGGTCGCAAGCACGCCTGGCGCAAGCTCGTTCTTGTGCTCGGCATCGGACCCCATCGCGGTGATGTGCAATCCCGGATGCAGGTCCTCCGTGCGAATGAGAGGGGTGCGGCTCGGCGTCGTCGTTATCGCGATGTCCGCTTGTGCAAGCGCGTCGTGTACGTTGGCTGAAACCTCGCATGGAACGCCTTTCACGCATTCAGCGAAGCTCCGTGCGCGCGCTGCATCCCTCGCCCAGACGGTCACATGATCGATGTCGCGGACCGGCCGCAACGCCTGCAACTGGAGACGCGCCTGTTCACCCGCGCCGATCAAGGCAACGCGCCTGGCGTCCTTGCGGGCCAGCCAGCGCGCAGCGACGGCGCCTGCCGCGGCAGTACGCACCGCGGTGAGGTAACCGTTGTCCAGCAACACGGCCTCGGTCATTCCTGTTCGTGCCGACAGCACCAGCATCAGTCCGTTCAAACTCGGTAAACCGAGCGACGGATTGTTGAAGAAACCGGGGCTGACCTTGATCGCGAAGCTGTCGAATCTCGGCAGCCACGCGGTCTTCACATCCACTTCGCCGGCATGTTCGGGCAGGTCGAGACGGAGGATGGGCGGCATGGCGACAGGTTCCGTCGCGAGCGAAAGAAATGCCGCTTCAATCTGGTCGATCGCAGCCAGGTCCAGTGGAACAAGCTCGCGCAATTGCGCTTCGCCGAGCAGGGTGATGGAGGGCATTTCAAGCCTCCCGGATCAATCGGCGATGCAGGTTCATATCGATGTTCGATCCGCTAATGACCAGGACAACCGGCCCGCGCTTGACATCGATACGCCCATCAAGAATCGCCGCAATGCCGACTGCCGCCGCGCCCTCCATCACCAGACGTTCCTCGCAATAGGCAAACACAATGCCCCTCGCAATGGACGCTTCGTCGAGCAGCACGACGTTGTCGATGAGCGTTTGCGTCATTGCAAACGTGTGCTGGTTATCGAGACCGATACCGCCGCCCAGCGAGTCGGCAAGGGTCTCGATTTCATCGACGAGAACCGGGCTGCCCGCCGCGAGACTTGCATGCATCGCGGCGCCGCGTTCCATGGTGACGCCGGTCATCGTTATGTCATCGCGGATTTTTTTTGCCGCGAACGCGACGCCGCTGAAGAGGCCTCCGCCCGACAAGGGCACAGCAATGCTTGCTGTATCGGGCAACGTCTCCATGATCTCAAGGCCGATCGTTGCTTGCCCCGCGATCACGTTCATGTCGTCGAAAGGCGGGACGAACGCGAACCCCTCGTCGCGAACCAGACGCAGCGCTTCGACCTGCGCTTCGTCCTGACTTTTCCCCACGATCACGACGCGCGCGCCGAGGGCATCGACCGCATCGACCTTGTTTTGCGGCACCAGGGCCGACATGCATACGACCGCTTGCATTCCGAGCGCGCGCGCCGCATGGGCCACGGCGCGGCCATGATTTCCCGTCGATGCCGTCACCACCTTGCTGATGCCGCGCTCGGCGAGAATGGCCAAAGCATTGGTCGCGCCACGCAGCTTGAAGCTGCCGGTAGGCTGCATGGTTTCGAGCTTGAGATAGACAGGCGTACCCGCGATGCGGGACAACGCCGCTGATTCGATGAGCGGCGTACGCGTCACGCGCCCCTCGATACGGCGGCGTGCGGCATAGACATCTGCAAGCGTAAGAGAAGACATGAACAGAGGCGCATCCGTGGATTGGTGCGACCGAGTCTAATGTCCTAAAAATGCGTTTTTAATGTCCTAGTTCAATCTTCGGGAAAGCGGCGCTGTCTAGTTGAAATCGTGCACATGCGGATATTGCTCGAAGACCTCGGCGATGGTTTCAAGCGCGCTCCGGAAAGTTTGATCGCCGACTTCGGCGCCCACGCACAAGCGCACCGCGTTCGGCCGATCCGCGCCACGCACGAGGAACGGGTCCGGCGATGTCACCGCAATCTCGCGCTTGCGCAACTCGCGCGTGACGCGATCGGCTTGCCAATAATCGGGCACCTTGAGCCATGCCGATAACGCTTGCGGATGACTCCCGAGCAAATAAGCGCCGAGCACTTCGCGCACCATCGCCTGACGCGTCCCGAGACGCTCGCGCTGCACGTTGACGAGGTGCTGCGCGGTGCCATCCATGATCCAGCGGGTGGCAACTTCGGCCATCGGTGACGTCGCCATCCAGCTGCTTACGCGCAGCACGCTTTCGGCGCGCAGCGCAAGACGTCGCGGCATGGTGAGATATCCGATCCGCAAGCCGGTCAGCACCGACTTCGTCATGCTCGTGCAATAGAACGACAACTCGGGAATCAGGCTGGAAATGGGCGTCTGTGTCTTGGCGGGCAGCGCGCCATAGACATCGTCCTCGATCACGTACACGCCATAGCGCTCGGCGATGCGCGCAATGGCGCGACGCCGCGAGTCCGGCATCATGGCTACCGTCGGATTGTTCAACGTGGGCGTGCAGACCAGCGCACTGATGCGTTCGCTGTCGCACATCTCTTCGAAATGTTCGGGACGTATGCCGTGTTCGTCGTTTTCCAGACCCTTGAGCGTGAAACCAAGCACGTTCGCCGAGCCGATCACGCCGTGGTCGGTGAGGCTCTCGCAAAGCACGGTGTCGCCCGGTCCAACAAACGATGCCAGCGCGAGGAAGATGCCATGCGCGGCGCCGTTGGTGACCAACAGCGTCTCGGGATTCGCGGGCATACCCAGCGAAGCCAGCCATGCCACGCCCGCCTGCCGGTGATGCTCGAAGCCCGCGATCGGCCTGAATGCACGAATCCATGGCTGGTCTTCGACAGTGGCAAGGGTTGCGCAAACCTTGCGCCACATGGCGTCGTGCTCGGGCGTATGCACGATCCGCGCGATGGAAAAATCGATGACCTCGCGCTCGGCGGTATCGAGCATGTAGCTTGACATGGTCTCGGTCACGCGTGCGGCCACGAAGCTGCCGCGCCCGACCTCGCAGCGGATCAGGCCTTGTCGCTCCAATTCTTTGTACGCGTTCGTCACGGTCTGCACGCTGATGGCGAGATCGGCTGCCACCTCACGCTGAGGCGGCAGCCGCGTGCCGGAAACCAGCACCGCGCTTTCAATATCCGCTGCGATTGCTTTGACCAGACGTTTGTATTTCGACTCGACGCCGTGCACCGTGCGCACCGCGTCACGCCATTGCTCATTCACGTTTCATCTCCTTGAATGCACTCCATAGTGGCGCAAAAGCGGTCGCGAAAATTATTGTCCTAGAGCAATTCGAACAAATATATGGCTTTGTATGCTGCGTTCATGGCGGTGCGGCGAAACCTTGAATTCTTTTTTGGACCAAGGGTTTAGGAGCATCCCCTCAACCACGCGACCACAACGGGAAATCATCGAAATGAAACTCAGACGAGTGTCAGCAATGCTGGGGGCGCTGTACATGATCGCAGCGGCGGGGCTAACGGTTCACGCATCGGACGTCAGCGCTGAAACTACATTGCAGCGCATCCAGCGCACCGGTGAGGTCCGCATTGGATATGCAAATGAAACGCCGTTCGCGTACACGACGTCCGACGGCACCGTTACAGGTGAATCACCGGAAATCGCCAAGAAGGTCTTTGCCAAGCTCGGTGTAAAGAAAGTGGATGCGGTGCTGACCGAGTGGGGTTCGCTCATTCCCGGCTTGCGCGCGGGACGCTTCGACGTGATCGCAGCGGGCATGTACGTAACGCCGGAACGCTGCAAACAGGTCGCATTCGCCGATCCGCAATACCAGATCCAGGACACGCTGCTGACAATGAAGGGAAACCCGAAGAAGCTGACGAGCTACGCGGATATCGGCAAGAATCCTGATACAAAACTCGCCGTGATGGCCGGGTCCGTGGAGCTGGGTTATGCGCGCGACTCGGGTGTGAAGGACTCGCAATTGCTCCAAGTACCTGACACGACCGCGCAACTTCAGGCAGTACGGGCCGGCCGTGCCGACGCCGCGGCCGGTACCGCGCTCACCATGAAGGGGCTGGCAGCCAAGGCAGGCCCCAGCGTGGAAGCAATTCCGAAATTCAACGACGATCCAAAACACACGGGCTACGGCGCGCTCGCTTTCCGCCCCGACGATACCGACCTGCGCGATGCCGTCAACAAGCAACTGCATACGTGGCTCGGTACGCCTGACCATTTGAAAACGGTCGAGCCTTTCGGTTTCGACAAGAGCAACCTGCCGGACAAAACGACCGCGCAATTGTGCGGCGGCTGACCCGTTGGAAAACGTTCTTGCCTCTAATGACAGGCCGGCACGCGCCGGCTTGCACCGCTTCCAAGCCTAGCGAGGAACACCATGGGCGATATGCATGAACTGCTGCCCCTGCTGCTGAAGGGCACGCTCGTCACTCTACAGATCGCCGTGTTCGGCATCTTGCTGGCGATCCTGATGGCGGGTATCGGGACCATCTTGCGTACGTCGGCCTGGCGCGTGCTGCGCTGGATCGGGAACGTGTACGTTGAAGTGTTCCGCGGGACATCGCTGCTCGTGCAGCTCTTCTGGCTGTTCTTCGTGTTGCCGCTGCCGCCTTTCAATCTCGCACTGACGCCCTTCACCGTGGCCATCGTCGGGCTGGGGCTGCATTACGGCGCATATGGCTCCGAGATCCTGCGCGGCGCGCTGCGCTCCGTTCCCGGCGGCCAGTTCGAAGCGGCAATAGCACTGAACATGACGGCCGCGACCAGGATGCGCCGCATTGTCCTGCCACAAGCCATGATCAATGCACTCCCGCCCGCGACCAACCTGATGATCGAGCTGTTGAAAGGCACGTCCCTGGTTTCGTTGATCACTCTCTCCGACCTGACGTTCCGCGCCCGCCAGCTCGACGAAGCGACTTTCAAAACCGCTGAGATCTTTGCGCTGACTCTGTTGATCTACTTCGTCTTGGCGCAAGTGGTAGTCGCCATCATGCGTCATTTCGAACGGCGCGTGAGTCACGGCATCGCACAAAGGACGGTGAAATGAACTCCTTCTTCGATGTCAAATATGCGTTGCATATCCTGCCCGAACTCCTGCGTGCGTCTATGTACACCATCGGCATCACGCTCGTGGGATTTGTCATCGCGCTGGTGCTTGGACTCGTACTCGCTGTGCTAAGACGCAGTTCTATTGCGAGCGTTTCGCGCGTAACCGGATTTTTTATCGAGTTCATTCGCAGCACGCCGCTCCTGATCCAGGTCTACGTTCTTTTCTACGTCGCGCCGCTTTACGGCATCACCATGTCGGCGTTGCTGGCAGGCACTATCGGCATAGCGGTCCACTATGCGTGTTACGTGTCCGAGGTTTATCGCGCGGGACTCAATGGTGTGGCGCGCGGTCAGTGGGAAGCGGCCTGCGCGTTGTCGCTGTCACCGTGGCGCACGTACAGCGGCGTGATCCTGCCGCAAGCCATTCGTCCCGTGATTCCCGCGCTTGGCAACTATCTCGTCGCGATGTTCAAGGACACGCCAGTGCTCTCGGCGATCACGGTCGTCGAACTCATGCAGCAAGCGAAGAACATCGGCTCGGAGACGTTCCGGTATCTCGAACCGATCACCATGACCGGCCTGTTCTTTTTATTGATCAGCGTGACATTTGCTTCGGGCGTGCGTCACCTCGAACGTCGCGTGAGACTGCCATGATGCGAAAGCTGCACGACCTGCATGCAGGAGCACGCTGATGGAACTTCAGGAGAAGCAGATGAAACGGGATCTCAACCCTGCACTCGGCGCCAACGGTACCGGGAACACCATCCAGCCGATGGTCCGGTTTGCCGGCGTCACGAAACGCTATGGCGCGCTCACCGTGCTGGATGCACTCGATCTGGAAGTGGGACGCAATGAGAAGGTCGCAATCATTGGACCAAGCGGTTCAGGTAAATCGACATTGCTGCGCGTGTTGATGACGCTCGATCCGCTGACGGACGGGATGATAGAAGTGGAAGGCGAACCGTTGACGCACATGCGCCGCAACGGCGCACTGGTTCCTGCATCCGAGCGGCACGTGCGCGAAGTACGCCGCAAGATCGGCATGGTGTTCCAGAGCTTCAATCTCTTTCCGCACATGACCGCATTGCAGAACACAATAGAAGCGCCGTTAAGCGTACTCGGCATGTCGAAGCGCGACGCCAACGAGCGTGGGCGCGAGTTGCTTTCAATGGTGGGGCTCGATGACAAATGCAATCACTATCCCTCGCAATTGTCGGGCGGACAGCAGCAGCGTGTGGCAATTGCTCGCGCACTCGCGATGCGCCCAAAAGTCATGCTGTTCGATGAAGTAACGTCCGCGCTCGACCCCGAATTATGCGGTGAAGTGCTGAGCGTGATTCGCAAGCTCGGCCGCGAACATGATCTGACGATGCTGATGGTGACGCACCAGATGGGCTTCGCCAAGGAGTTTGCTGACCGTGTGTGTTTCTTTTCGCAAGGCAAGATCATCGAGCAGGCTGCGCCGCAGCAGTTCTTCGCCGCGCCGCAGCACGAACGCACGCAGCAGTTCCTGCGTGCGGTGCGGGAGGCGACATAAACGCGGCAACCGCAACATCGCAAATAAAAATATAATCGCCACGACCGGTATGGCTTCCCCGAGGGCGCCGACGCGTTCACCTTGAACCCGAGGCAAGCCGATGTCCACAGCAAGCGCTCCACCCACTCCGCCGCTCGAAACCGCCGGCAACATGGCCGTGCTTATCGTCGCGATCCTTGGGTCGAGCATGGCGTTTATCGATGGAACGATCGTCAACGTCGCGCTGCCCGCGCTGCAAAGTGCCCTGCGTGCAAGCTCCAGCAACCTGCAATGGGTTGTCGAGGCATATGCGCTGTCCTTGTCTTCGCTGCTGCTTGTAGGCGGCTCCATGGGCGATATCTATGGGCGAAGGAAGATCTTCCTCTTAGGCGTATCGCTGTTCGCCGCCGGCTCGGCTTGGTGCGGATTTGTCGGGTCTGTCGATGCGCTGATCCTTGCCCGCGGCGTTCAGGGCATCGGCGCTGCCTTCCTCGTACCGGGTAGTCTTTCTCTTATCAGCGCGGCATATCCCTCGGCGCAACGCGGGCGGGCGATCGGAACGTGGTCTGGCTTCACGGCCATCACAGCAGCGACAGGCCCCGTTTTCGGCGGGTGGCTCGTCGAGCACATCTCATGGCGCGCGGTGTTTTTTATCAACGTGCCACTCGCCGCGCTCGTCATATGGATGACGATCCGGTACGTGCACGAAAGCCGGAATATGTTGATTTCCCGCAGGCTCGACTGGCCCGGCGCACTGCTCGCATGCGTAGGTTTGGGCGGCGTCACTTATGCACTGATCGAGGGCGTGAACGGCGGCATGAGCGTGCTTATTGCCGCGCTGGCGGGTCTAGCTGCAATGACGGGATTCATTGTGGTCGAGGCACGGTCCCTTTCGCCGATGGTGCCCCTGGCACTTTTCAAGTCGCGAACGTTTAGCGGCGCGAACCTGATCACGCTTTTCTTGTATTCAGGCCTTGGAGGTGTTCTCTATTTCCTTCCGCTTAATCTGATTCAGGTACAGCACTATTCGGCGACGCAGGCAGGCGCCGCGCTTTTACCGCTTATCCTTATCATCTTCCTGCTTTCGCGCTGGTCGGGCGGGTTGATTGCGCGGCATGGGTCCAAAGGTCCCTTGACCATCGGGTCGCTTATCGTGGCGGTTGGATTCGGATTGCTCGCGTGGCCGGGAATAGGCGGATCTTATTGGGCGACTTTCTTTGCGCCTCTCGTCATTCTCGGTCTGGGCATGGCTATCTGCGTCGCGCCCTTGACTACATCGGTGATGAACGCAGCGCCAGAAAATCAATCGGGCGTAGCTTCCGGCGTGAACAACGCGGTATCGCGTGTTGCCGGTTTGATCGCCGTCGCGCTGTTTGGCCTGATCCTCTCTGCAAGCTTCAATCGTTCCCTCAGTACGCGCCTCGAACCGTTAGGGCTTTCGCAAATTCAGCGTCATCAGGTCGACGAACAACGTCCATTGCTCGCCGCCGCGACGAGTCCAAACGCTCAAATCGTGCGAGCGATCGACGAATCATTCGTTGCGGGATATCGGGTTGTCGTGAGTCTTGCAGCCATCCTTGCTTTAGCCAGTGCTGTTAGCGCCATGCTATTCCTTGAAGCGCAACTAACGACAAAACCGCCTGCATCTTGACGCTTAAGCCTGGCTCAGGCTGACTCGGTAAAGAAACCTAGATATTGAAATGCCCCGGCGTTCTGCGTAGTGGTAAACACGCCCAGAGCCCCGATGGATGTCAGCGTCTCGACGGTCTCCCGCCGATTCGACGCAACCTTCCACTCGGGCACAAAATCATTCCTGTCACCGGCCTCTCGCGCAGACTTCAACGCAGCAATCGACTGCTCGCGCGGCGGCGAATAGATCGCCAATCCCTCATTGGCGAGCGCCGCTGTATCGATTCCCAGATGCTTGCAGGCAAGCGCTTTGGTGCCGGTATCGGTCGCGTCGGCTAAGCGCGATTTATCAATCAGAGCCGCTGTCTGTTCATCCACGATGCGATGGGCACGCATCAAAAGCGGCTTGTCCGCTGACCAAGCTTCCGGCGGACACGCCTTCTGTTGCGGATTCAATTCGATAAACGGATTTACCTCGGCCGGGTAAATACGGCAAACAGTCGGGCGCTCTTCGTACACACCGCAACTCAGGTTCGACTGCAAATGCGGACACGCCCCTTCGAACGCGGCAGCAATGACAACCACAATGCGGGCAGGCAACTCGCCGCTCGATGCGGCAAACGACCTGCGGCGTTTGTGCTGCGCGAGCAGATTGTCTTCGGCAGGTTCCTCGGGCCACGGAACCGCCTCGCACAGAAACTGAACGTCGCCGCCGCGTTCAAGCCAGATCACAGCTTCATCCACGCTGAGCGGGAGCTTGAGGTCATGACAGCATTTGCCGCACATGACGCATTCAAAATTTATATCCATGTTTGCACTCGCCTTTCGGAAGGCATCTGTAAATGGATTGTCAGACCGCCCTGTGTCCGACTCAAAGGGCGCAACTTGCTAGTTCGATCGCTTGAGTCGAGCGGTTACAGCAAGGAGAAAATTTTCGTGCGAGCAGATTCTATTCTTTCCCCGAACGTTTGCATTGCCGGATAAATATGCCGCGACTGTAACCAGCTTTGTCGAGATGACGAACTAAGGTCAGATCCGCCTTCTGTCGCGTGATCGAGCACGTCCAGTCCGGCCGGTAAAAATCGCACCGGACCACGGATGTGAATCCAACTGACAACGTATCGAGGGGGTACATGTGCTCAAGAAACTGACAATGGCGACCGGCGTCGTGACACTCATTGCCGCGTGTGGCGGCGGCAACGATTCGGCGCCTACCGTGTCACAACTTTTCGCCCAGACGAACGATTCCGCAAATGCGGTCGTGCATTTCATCCGCAACGCCGATGGCACGTTGACAAAACAACCTACCGTGCTCACCGGCGGAAAAGGAACGAACGGCGTCAACTATTTCATGGGCAATATCGTGGCGCCCGATGCGCTGACGAGTAACCACAGTGTCATTGTCAGCGCGGATGGCACGCGGCTGTTTGTTGCCAATGCCGGCGACAATACCGTAAGCACATTCTCTGTTGACACATCATCAGGCACGCTTGCCCTTCTTGCAGTGTCACCGACGGGCGGCACGCGGCCGACGTCACTCGCTTTTGCGAACAACGTGCTTTATGTCACGCATCAGCAAGGCGTAAATGAACTCGGCGCGTATCGGGTCGGGTCGGACGGCAAGCTGACATCGATAGGAACCTATCCCGTCGTTCAGCAAGATGCGCTTCCGACCGAAGTCAGCGTTAGCCCCGACGGCAAGTTTGTCGTCGTGAACGGCTTCCTCAAAACGTTGACGCCGGTGCAGCCGGCCAACGCGCTGCTCGCTTATCCAATCAACGCCGATGGAACGCTGGGTCAGGTAGTGAGTTCAACCTCGGTAGGTGTCGGACCGTTCGGAGGAATCTTTGGACATGGCGCGCAGTCGAGCGTGTATGCAACGAGCGATGCAGCAGGCGGCACGGCCAGCTCTTATTCATTCGCGAGCAACGGCCGTTTCACGCCGGTTAGCGGTCCGTTAGCGGTGACGGGCCAGGCCGCGCCGTGCTGGGTCGCAATAACGCCAGACAACAAGTTTGTGTACGTAAGCAGCGGCAGCGGCGCAGTTTCGTTGTTCTCACTCGATGGCGACGGCAAGCTTTCATTGGCTAACGCATCGGCTGCAAGTGAACCGCCGGTCCTGTCGACTACATCCAGTTTTGCCAACGATTCGTGGGTAAGCCCCGACGGCAAATTCCTCTACCAGGACTTCGCTGGCGACGACAAGATTGTCGCGTATTCCATCGGCGTGAACGGCACGCTAACCAAGCTCGGTGAACAGCCGGCGAATACGCAATCGAAGATCAGTTTGCAAGGCTTGACCGGAACCTGAGCGTGACTGGTGCATGGCGGTAGGGTTTCCAAGCCGCCATGCAAACGCGTGTTCAACGTTGCGCGATGCTCGCGTCCGCTGCGGGAGCGTCGCCCCAGCCGCCGCCTAGCGCCCTGATCAAGTTCACAGTTGCCACCGCCTGCACGCCGGAAAGCTGCACCGCCGTGCGTTGCGACTGAAGTGCGGTGCGTTCGGCATCGATTACGTCGAGGTAATTCACGGCGCCCTCTTTATATTGCGTCCTAGACAGACTCGCGGCACGATTCGATGCATTCACCGCCTCCGCTTCCGTGCGCGTCTGATCCTCCAGAATCCGCAGATCCGAGAGATTGTCCTCGACTTCCTGGAAAGCGACCAGCACTTGCTGTCGATAGTTCGCCGCATCCTCCTCGTACACAGCGCGGGCGTTTGCGAGATTGCCCTTGCGGCGGCCACCATCGAAAAGCGGCACGGTAAGGGCCGTACCCACCAGCGGTCCGAGAAGGAATGCGCGACTCGACCATTTGAAGAGATCGCCTAGCGTCGCCGACTCAACGCCCGCCGCACCAGTCAGGTTGAGCGACGGAAAATAAGCCGACTTCGCCACGCCGATCCGCGCATTTGCGGCGGCCATCGCGCGTTCAGCGGCTGCGATGTCAGGCCTGCGTTCCAGCAACGAAGACGGCAAGCCGGGCGGCACGCGAATCTGCACGGGCACGAGCGGATTCGCAGCCATTGAAAACTGCGCCGGCGCTTTGCCGAGCAAGACTGCAAGGCTATGTTCCGACGAAGCACGCAAACGTTGCGCCGTCATGGCGTCCGAACGTGCCGTTGCAAGTTCGGCCTTCGCGCGAGCCACATCGAGTTCGCTGATATCGCCTTCATTGAAGCGATGCTGCACCAACGCAAGCGTCTGTTCGCGCAGAGAAACCGTGCGCGTGTAGACATCGAGTTCCGAATCCAGCTCGCGCAAATTAAAATAGTTTTGCGCCACATCCGCCTGCAACGCCAGTTGCACGGATCTCAACAACGCTTCGCTTTGCTGCGCGTCCGCACTCGCCGCCTTGACCGAATCCGATACACGTCCGAAGAGATCCACTTCGTAAGACGCGGTAGCTTGCGCGCGCCACAGCGTTTGCGATGGCACGTTGACACCATCTGGTTGCAGCAGCGACGCCGGCGTGACTTTCTCGCGCGTCGGGCCAAAGCCTGCATCGATAGCCGGAAACAAGCCCGCGCGCGCCGTTTGCTGTATTGCGCGCGACTCCTTGACCCGTGCCACTGCCGCCTTGAGGTTCTGGTTCGCGTCGAGTGCCTGCTGTTCCAGATCGTTCAGGGTGCTGTCGTCGAAAATGCGCCACCATTGACCACGTGCAACGTGATCCGATGGCTGCGCCGTCTTCCACGTGCCCGATTCTGCGGTACTCAGGGGCGTTTCCTTGAACGCCTCCGGCGCATTTACATTCGGCTTCTCGTAATCCGGCGCAAGCGAGCAGCCGGCGAGAATCATCAGCGTCGCCAGCAAGCCCGAAAGCCCCATGGTTTTATTCATCATTTTGTTCAGGCCTCCACTGAAGCGTCGATACCGCGCATGTGCGGATGCTTGCCGTGCTTGTCCACCACATGTTCATTGCCAGCGAGCTTGCGCAGCACGACGTAGAACACCGGCGTGAGCAACAGGCCGAACAACGTGACGCCGAGCATGCCGAAGAACACGGCAATTCCCATTGCGCGGCGCATCTCCGAACCCGCGCCCGAAGAAATCACCAGCGGCACCACGCCCATGATGAAAGCAATCGACGTCATCAGGATTGGCCTGAGCCGCAAGCGGCTCGCCTCGATCGCTGCTTCAATAATGGTGCGTCCCTGCATTTCAAGCTCTCTCGCAAACTCGACAATAAGAATCGCGTTCTTCGCCGACAGTCCCACCAGCACCATCAATCCGATCTGCGTGAAGATGTTGTTGTCGCCGTGCGTAAGCCACACTCCGAGCAGCGCGGAAAAAATGCTCATCGGGACGATCAGGATCACCGCCAGCGGCAAAGTCAGGCTTTCGTACAGCGCAGCGAGCACGAGGTACACGAGCAGCACGCTGATCGGGAACACCACCAGCGCCGCATTGCCGGCCAGTTCCTGCTGATACGTAAGGTCCGTCCATTCAAATTTGAAACCACGCGGCAAGGTTTCCGCGGCAATGCGCGCGACCGCCGCTTGTGCCTGACCCGACGAATACCCCGGTGCAGGACCGCCGTTGATATCGGCGGCGGTATAGCCGTTGTAGCGCACGACCATTTCCGGACCGAAGGTCGGCGTTACCTTCACGAGCGATGACAGCGGCACCATCTCGCCATTGGCATTGCGCGTCTTCAGCAAACCAATATCTTCCGCGCTCGATCGGAATGGCGCGTCCGCCTGCACGCGCACTTGATACACACGGCCGAACTTGTTGAAGTCGTTCACGTAGAACGAACCGAGATACACCTGCATGGTGCTGAATACATCGGTGACAGATACACCTAGTTGCTTCGCCTTCACACGATCCAGATCGACGTTGAGTTGCGGCACGTTGATCTGATAACTGGAAAACGAAGGCCCGAGTTCAGGCGTCTGCGCTGCGCGTTTGATGAACGCCTGCGTTGCATCGTTCAAGGCGGAATAGCCTAGCGCCTGGTGGTCCTCGATCTGCAACTTGAAGCCACCCAACGTTCCGAGCCCAAGCACCGGCGGCGGTGGAAACACAGCAATGAAGGCACCCTTGATGGTCGAGAAGCGCTTGTTGAGTTCGGCTGCGACATTGGCAGCCGTGATCGAGCTGGACTTGCGTTCGTCGAACGGCGTCAAGCCGAAGAAAATAACGGCTGCGCTCGATGAGTTGGTGAAGCCGTTGATCGACAAGCCGGGAAATTGCACAGCCGAAATTGCACCCGGCACATCCTTGCTGATCTCCCCCATCTGCCGAACGATTTGTTCCGTGCGATCGAGCGACGCCCCGTTAGGCAACTGCACAATGCCCACGAGATATTGTTTGTCCTGCGCCGGCACGAAACCGCCGGGAACAATCTTGCCCATGAGCACCGCGCCGCCGAGCAAGACCAGGTAGATGCCCAGGATCATCGCCTTGCGGTTCACGATGGTGGACACACCTTTGCTATAACTCTCCGAACCGCGATGAAACACCTTGTTGAACAGACGGAAGAAACCACCAAAGACACGGTCCATACCGCGCGTGAGCCAGTCCTTGGGTTGATCGTGGCCCTTCAACAGAAGCGCTGCCAACGCCGGTGACAAGGTCAGCGAGTTGAAGGCCGAGATCACCGTCGAGATCGCGATGGTCATGGCGAACTGCTTGTAGAACTGCCCCGTCAGACCCGACATGAATGCGAGCGGCACGAATACGGCAACAAGCGTCAACGCAATCGCGATGATCGGCCCGCTGACCTCCTGCATTGCCTGATACGTGGCGTCACGCGCGGACAAACCGGAAGAAATGTTGCGCTCGACGTTTTCCACGACCACGATCGCATCGTCCACCACAATGCCGATGGCAAGCACCATGCCGAACAACGACAACGCATTGATCGAGAACCCGAATGCGAGCAGCAGGGAAAACGTCCCTACAATCGAAACGGGCACTGCAAGCAACGGGATGATCGACGCGCGCCAAGTCTGCAGGAAAACGATCACGACCAGCACGACGAGCGAAATGGCTTCCAGCAGCGTATGAATCACCGCGTCGATACTCGATCGCACGAACTGCGTCGGGTCATAGACAATGTCGTACTTCACGCCCGGCGGCATATCGACTTGCAGCTCCTTCATCGTCTTGCGGACTTCGTCGGAAATTTGCAGCGAATTTGCGCCCGGTTGCTGGAAGATCGTCAGCGCAACCGCAGACTTGTTGTTGAGCAAGGACCTGCGTGCATAATCCGATGCAGCAAGCTCCACGCGCGCAACGTCGTGCAAATGCGTGACGGCCCCATCGGGCGATGTCTTCAGCACAATGTCACGGAATTCCGCTTCGGTCTGCAAACGTCCCTGCGTATTGACGTTTAATTGCAGCGGAACGCCGGGCAAGGTGGGCGATGACCCGATCACGCCCGCCGCAACCTGCACGTTCTGCTCACGGATTGCGTTGACTACATCAGTTGCGGTCATGTTGCGTTGCGCAACCTTCAACGGGTCGAGCCATACGCGCATGGAATAATCACCGGCGCCCCACAGATCGACCTGCCCCACGCCCTGGATCCGCTCGAGCCGATCCTTGACGTTGATCAGCGCGTAGTTGCGAAGATAGGTGCCTTCATAGCGGTCATTCGGCGAGATCAGGTGGACGACCATCGTAAGCGTGGGCGACGACTTGATGGTCGTCACGCCGAGCCGCGTCACGTCCTCAGGCAAACGCGGCAATGCTTGCGATACCCGGTTCTGCACGAGTTGCTGCGCCTTGTCCGGGTCCATGCCAAGCTTGAACGTAACTGTCAGCGTCAGCTTGCCGTCGCTATTCGCCTGCGACTGCATGTACAGCATGTTCTCAACGCCATTGATCTGCTCTTCCAGCGGTGAGGCGACCGTCTCTGCAATCACTTTCGGATTTGCGCCCGGATATTGCGCGTTCACAATCACCGATGGCGGCACGACTTCCGGATACTCGGAGATCGGCAAGTTGAACATGGCGATCACCCCGGCAAGCAGGATGATCATCGACAACACGCCAGCAAAAATCGGGCGGTCGATAAAAAACTTGGAGATGTTCATGACGGTATCTTTATCTGCGTTGGAAACACTTCTTAAGAAGCGTTCCTGGGCGTGGGCGATGTACTCGACATTGCTACGGCATTCGGTTTGATCACGTCGTTGGGACGCACGCGCTGCAAACCGTTGACCACGATCCGCTCACCCGGTTGAAGCCCCTTGACGATCACGCGCAGCCCTTCGCTTTGCGTGCCGAGCGTGACCTCGCGGTATTGCGCGCGGTTGTCTTTATCGACGATCATCACGAACTTCTTGTCCTGATCCGTGCCGATAGCGGCATCGTCGACCAGCACCGCCGCATGCGGCGCGCCACCGCCAACCTTCACGCGTGCGTAGAGTCCAGGCAGCAGTGCGCCGTCGCCGTTGTCAAAACGCGCGCGCACGCGGATTGTTCCCGAGCCTGTGTCTAGGCGGTTGTCGACCGAATCGACTTTGCCATCGCGCGAATAACCGTCCTCGTTCGCAAGCCCAAGGGATACGGGAACGCTTGTGCGCGAGTCGCGGCTGAGATAACGCAGGTAGGTTTGTTCGTCTACATCGAACGATGCGTAGATGGGCGAAACCGAAACCAGCGTGGTCAGCAAGGGCGCGCTCGATCCAGTGGAAACAATGTTGCCTACCGTCATCTCAGCGCGTGATACGCGGCCCGATACAGGCGCTACGATATTTGTATAACCAAGATTGATTCGCGCTGTTTCAAGCGCGGCTTGCGCGCCTTTGAGATTCGCCTGCGCTTCGCGCGCGGCGTTTTGCGCCTGATCGTAATCGCGCTTGGCAATGGCGTTATCGGCAAGCAAACGGTCGGCACGCGCTGCATCGGTTGACGTATAGCCGTTGCGCGCCTGGGCCGCGGCCAATTGCGCCGACGCACGATCCACCTCTGCCACATACGGACGCGGATCGATCGTGAATAGCGGATCGCCCTTCTTGACCATGGCGCCATCCTTGAAATGCACTGCCACGATAGTCCCGGGAACAAGCGGCCGGATTTCGACTTTATCGATAGCTTCAAGACGCCCGGAATAGCTTTGGTAATCCGTTATGGATTTGGCGACGACAGCGGCGACATCCACTTCTGTCGGGGGCGCTGCGCTCGCTGCAGCAACCGCCGCATTGACAGGCGAATCGCCGTGACCATGGAATGCGACGAGCGAAGCGGCTCCGATGAGAACCAGCGCCGCGCCCAGCACAGCATATTTGCGTTTTCGCGGCTTGGACATTTGAGTAGACATTTTTTGCTCCGGTTTAAATCGCCGAGATGGCTTAACGTTTCTGCGCTTTCGCTGGCAGCCGCTTCCTAAAGAAACTCACGACGTCGGCGAGTGCGGCCGGATGCGTTCCCAGTTCGTGGTGAGATACATTGCGATGCCGTGTGACTTCAGTGGGCACGCCAGCAGCAATGAGTTCGCTCGCGTATTTTTCTGCTTCCACGTGCAACAGGTCGTGCTGGGCGCTAGCAATGAGCGCCGGCGGCAAACCGGCGAGCCGGCGCGATTCAATAGGCGCTGCATACGGATGCAACCATTGCGATGCGTTAGGCAAATAAGCGCGGTAGCACTGCGCGCATTCGTTTGCACCTAAATCGGGATCGACAATTTCCTTTTCATCGGCCATGCGCGTCATGCTTGGATCGAGCAAAGGCGCAAGCAACGCTTGAGCGGCGAAAATGAATTCACCCCGATCACGTGCGACGGCCGCAAGACATGTTGCGAGATTGCCGCCTGCGTCATGACCTGCAACGCCTATGCGCCTTGCGTCGGCACCTTGCGCACGAGCGTTCGCGACCACCCATTGCGTCGCGCGATAACCATCTTCGAGCGCTGCGGGAAATGGAAATGCGGGCGAGAGCGAATAACCCACCGATACAACCCAGGCCGGCGTCTCGCGCGCAATCGCCGTTGCGGCAGCGTCCGCCACGTCCAGCGATCCGCGTACAAAGCCGCCTCCATGAAAATAGAGAACGATCGGCAAGAGCCCGCCCTTGGACGCCGGGTGATAGCTGCGCAAGCGAATCAGCTGCGCGTGACCCGTAATAGAAACCTCTTCGACGCTAAGCGTCGAATCTCTCGTCGATTGCATGTTTCGTGTGACGTGTAAGCGTCATTCCGCCAAAGTTGCGATGTAGCGCATTGTGGACTTCAGCGAAATTCTGATAAATGGTTATAATCCAGAACACAATTCGCTCGCTTGGAACAATCGGGACTCCATCAGGAACCAGCGCGATCGAACCCGCCCATTTCTGCTTGAGAAAGTGAAACAACATGGACCGGCTACAGGCAATGCAGGTGTTCACGAAGATCGTGGAAATGAACAGTTTTTCGCGCGCGGCAGACTCGCTGAATCTGCCTCATGCTTCCACCACCACGATCATCAAGAACCTCGAAGCGCATTTAAGAGTGCGCCTGATGCAACGCACGACCCGGCGCCTGAATCTCACGCCCGAGGGCGCCGAATACTACGAACGCTGCGTGCGAATCCTCGCGGAAATAGACGAGACCGAAGACGCGTTATCGAATACGGGCAAAGGGCCGCGTGGCAAGCTGCGGATTGATATGCCCGGCTCTGTCGGCCGCTTGATCGTGATGCCCCGACTGCTCGAATTTCGCGAGCGCTACCCGGACATCGACTTGATGGTCGGCTTCGGCGATAAACCCGTTGACCTCGTGCAGGAAGGCGTTGATTGCGCAATTCGAGTCGGAGAATTGGAGGATTCGAGTCTAGTGGCCCGGCGTCTTGGCGTGCTTCAGACGCTGACCGCAGCCAGCCCCGCTTACATCGAACAATATGGCGAACCCACGAGTCTCGACGATCTGCGTCAGCATCAGGCCGTGCAGTATTTCTCGAGCGGCACCGGGCGCATGAATGAAATGAGTTTTGTGGTCGACCAGCAAACGACGTCGGTCAAGATGCGCGGCACGCTTGCGGTCAATGACGGCGATGCTTATGTGATGTGCGGCGTAAAGGGGGCTGGAATTATTCAGTCACCTCGATTCATGCTGCTGCCGCATTTGCGGTCGGGCGCGCTGGTGGAAGTATTGCCGCAATGGAAACCCGCACCCATGCCGATTGCGGCGGTTTATCCGCATAATCGGCACTTGGCGCCCAAGGTCCGCGTGTTCGTTGAATGGATCGCCATGTTGTTCGAGAACTGCCCGCTGATGTCGAACGATGTCGATCAGCAAGGCCGCTGCATTTTCGCAGACGCGCACTACGATTTGGCGCCATACGCCCATCCAGGCGTTATGGATGCCCCGGTTGTTGAAGCGTTCGCATGACTTGAGGACTTAGGCTCCGATTGTTCGTTACATCGGAAGAATCAATTCGCTGCGAGCGTATTTATCCACGGTCGAGTTTTGTTTAAGGTAGTGGTCAATGCAACGGCGCATGACGCCCTCTGCACTACACCTTTTACCGTGGAGATCACTCCTCTCCTTGTCTCTTCACGGTCGGCCCTGAATCTGCCCAAGAGATTCGGGGCTTTTTTCTTTAGCATTTCCCCGGCTCGCTCGCCCAAATAAAAATGCCTCGTGTTCCATCCACGAGGCATTCAAAGCTTTCTTCGTGCGCCGCTAGTTCTGATTGCGGCGCATCGAAAGTCTATTCCTTATCCACTGCCTGGCTTCTTATTGCCCCGTATATCCGACAGGCACGGTCGAATTGGCCTTGGCGACCGTCGCATTGTTCGAGACGATGTATTGCGGCACCTCGGTAAGTGTCAGCGTCGCCTTGCCGTTGGTATAGGGAACCGTGCTGACGTTTCCATAGCCATCGATCTTGGTGACGTTGCCCGACGTTCCAGCATTGTCGACTTGCAGTGAATAGGCGCTCGTGTACGTCTGGCTGTACTGGCCATTGCTTGCCGGCCACTGAGCATTGCTATGCGTCCACGCTGCGGTCACGACCTTGCCGTTGCCCAGTTGCTGGAACGAGTAGGCGAACGTTCCCGACGGCGTGCCGTTGACCCGGCCCAGCGTATTCGTGCCGTCCAGTGCGCGCGTCATTGCGGCGAATGCCATTGCTTCAGGCTTAGGCGACAAGTTCGTTGCACCGAAAGAACCTTGTGCGTTGTTCAAATCGAAGAACGATCCGTAGCCTACTTCGCCCGGATAGTCCGGACCGAAGAACAGCGTTGTGACTTGCGCGCCGCCACCCAGCGTGATGATGTGAGCACGCGCGCCGACTGCCGCATGAGCGAACAACTGGTTCGCTGACGGTACCGTAGGTCCGTAGTTGAGACCCGGATCGTAGCTCACGCCTGCTTCCGTAAAGAACAGCTTCATGTTCGGCTTGCCTGCCTGCATGACAGCGCGCAACTGCGTCATCTGGTTGTCGAGCGCGTTGGCCTGGTTCGCCGGATTCGGATCCGAGTCCTGCAATTCAGGCGGATGCGACGGGTATGTTCCCGCATTCCAGTAGCCATGCGTCGAAACCGCATCGATGTAATTCCACAGTCCAAGCGCACCAAATTTCTTCAGATAGCCCGTCGTGCACGTGTCGCAATTCGAGGCGAACGGGTTACCCGTGCCCATCACTACTGCGTTCGGATCGGTCGAGTGAATGCCTTCGTATGCGGCCTTGTACATGGCTACGAAGTTGGCGTCACTGTCTGCCCAGCCAAGACTCGGCTCCCACGTCACCTGATAGTAGTTCTTCTGCTGGTTCGGGTAATTCGCAGCACGAATCAGGCTGGTATCGGTCCCGACCTTGGCCATGAATCGCTGGAACTCGGGCATGTTCGACGGCGCGTAATAGCTGTCGTTGAACTGGCCCGTCTTCGAATCCCACGCCGGCAGTCCGTCAAGACGCACAATGCGCATCTGGTCAGGGTTGGCCTTGTAGAACGGGTCGAGATCGTTGACGCTCGGCGTGTACGTATCCGGACCGTTCGGTTCCATCGCCGACACCTGGCGATCGTCGATGGTCCACGAAATTCCCAAGGCACGCAGCGCGGCGATATTACCGTTGAAGCCCTGCATACCGAAGCGATGCTGGTCTTGATGCGCATACGTGACCGTGCCGAGCACCGAACTCAGGTTCGGCAATACGCCGAATGTCGCGATGCCCATCGGACGCGTGCCGCTGTTCGGCAACGTGCCGCCATGCGATTGCAGCGTCGCTGTCAGTGCGCCGTAGCCCGACCATGTCGATGTACATGAAATGCTGTTCGTCTGCGCACCGGATTTCACCGGGAAGCTGCCTTGCGTCTTGATCGAACCATTCGCGTCCGCAACGGACCACACAACAGTATCGGCTGCCGGCGAGTTCGTTGTGATGGCGAGCTTGAACGGTGCGTTGTTTTGGAAGATACGCAGCCCGTCGGTGGTCGGCGTATCCGCGCTGATCAGTCCGCTGCCCGAGCCGCCTGCTGTTTGCGTGGGCGAACCGCACGTTATGGCCGATGTGCTCGGCGTAGGCGTCGATGTAGACGGCGTGGTCGTGGCGGGTGCTGTAGTGGCGGGTGCCGTGGGAGCCGGAGTCGCCGTTACCGGTGTTGTCGTTGCTGGAGGCTTGGGTACGGGCGTGCTGGGCGCGGGGGTGCTGGGCGCAGGCGTTGTAGTGGCAGGCGGCGTAGTCGCCGATGCCAGGCTGACCCAGCACGACTTGCCATAACCGTAAGCGGGATCGGATTGCGAAACCGCACCGACATAGCATCCCACTCCATTGCTGAAGGTCCGCGGGCTCGTCAACATATTTGACGGTGCATTCGGCGGGACCGCGCCAAAGACAACGGAGCCCGTACCTGAGAACGTGCAGTTATCGTTCTCTTGGCCGCACAGCTTGTATTGCGTGCCGGAGACCGTAATGCTGGATTGCGCTTGAGCGCTCTGAACGCCAAATGCTGCCACCATTGTTGCGGCCGCAACCGGAAGTAGTCTTAAGTATCTCATCATTGTCCGTGTGTATCGCTAAAAGCAGGTTTCCCCGAGGAGTCAGCAAGATCGATCAAAGCCGTCCAGCGTATGCGTTATTGAGGTACTGAAAGAGGTGAAGCTGAAAACGCGATGATCGCGTTCGGTGCTGATGAATCTGAAGCTCTCACGCGTTCCGCCATCAAACAGGCATGACCAGTCCCTGCCTTTTAACCGGCATCAGTAAACGCATAAATCCTATGTGATCCTAAATAACCTAAAACGTCGCGTGGATTTCGCGACATGTTGCTGACCTACCCGTTCAAAAATTAGAACACCTGACTGTTCAATCTATTCTTGATCCGTCCATGACGATCAAACGGCTTTTCCCCTCTGTGCCGCATGGCGCCACGGCCCACGCAGACAGTCGAATTTCACGGCTTACGTGTTTTCGACTGAGGCAAATCCACGTGCGCCGCCACCCACGCGCTCATGTAATTACTTCTGCGCACGGAGGCGCATTCCGATTTCTCAGGTATTACTTACGGCTACGTCGAGGCAGACGAATTATATTCGCAAAAAAACGTTTCATCCGTGTAACGTGGCGGAAAGAGTCGGAAATAAGTAATAGTTCCTCGCCCACCGAATGATGCACTGCATCTTTCCCCGAGAATGTAGCTGTCGAGATTTTTATTCTCACGTGAAACAAAATCCACGCAGCTTTCGTTATTCAAACGAACGCTATCGTATGAAGTTACCTTTTGTTAATATTTTGGGTAAATACTACTGAAGACATTATTTTGTCTGATTATTGGATTATTGTTTTGAGGCCGATTTATTGACCGATGGTAATAGAACCAATAGCCCATTTATGCGAGAGAAGTCGCACAAATGGGCTATGAGCAAGCTGGAAGCTTGCATCAGCCAGTTAGATAGAGACACGGCGGCGCCACGCAGCGATGGTTGTCTATCGCGCCATCATCCGTTGCAGCGACTCTTTGACCAGCGGCCATTCAGTATCGATGATGCTAAAGCGCACTGAATTTCGCTTACGACCATCAGGCATGATGCGTTCATGCCGAACGATGCCTTCCTGCTTCGCCCCGATCCGCAAGATAGCCGCTCGCGATTTCTCGTTGAGCTCGTCGGTTGTGAACTGGACTCGCACTGCGCTCATGACATCGAATGCATGAGTAAGTAACAGATACTTCGCTTCGGTATTCACACCCGAACGCTGCGCGGAAGCGCGCAACCACGTGTGCCCTATCTCCAGTTTCCTGTTGATACGATCGATCTTCCAGAAGCGCGTACTGCCAAGGACCTCGCCGCTCTCACGCCTGACAATCACGAATGGCATGACCGACCCGGTATCGCGTCCTGCCAATGCGGTGGCAATGTAGCTATCGACCGTGTCCGGTCCGGGAACCACCGTCACTTTCATGTTCCACAACTCGCCATCCGCAGAGGCTTCGAGAAGCGCTTCCCGGTGCGCTTTCTCGAGCGGACGGAGTTCGATGGTTGGACCACTCAGCGTGGGTCGGTCGTTATGTGAAGCGTCTGTGGTCATCGTATGCGGACTGGCTTTTTAGAGGCATCAATCATAAATCAACCCATGCCACGATCACTCACAAACCCCTCTAAGCGAACGCTAGCGTTGTGTTTTTTGCATCCAGTCAACAATGCCATCTACGACTTGCTCTCTAATGCCGTAGTAGCCATGCGGAGACAAGGAACCGCAGTTATCTTGCGAACGTTGAACACCACCACTCACTCTTAGCACCGTAACGGGCGCGTCACGAACGGATTGCGCGATCGCGTTTGCCATGAACGGCAGCGCGACCTTGCATTGATCGTCACGGTTCGCAACGATAAGCGAAGGAACACGAACGTTCTCGGGATGCGCATCGAACACGGTTTCGTGCGATCCACCAAGAATGGAAACCGACTCTGTCAGGATCAAGCCCGCGATCCCGTTTCGCCCTGCGTGCGATGCGGCATTCATCGCAGCGATAGACCCCTGACTCGTGCCCAGAACCCATAGCGGCGTGCGCGTCGTCTCACGCGCGAACGCAAGTACTTTTGCGATGACCTCGGCATACGCTGCAGTACTTCGCTGGCCTCGCAGCGATTGATGATCGAGCGCATCGACCAGCAACACACCATATCCGCGATCGCGCCAAAGATCGCTAGAGCGCACGACGAAATTCTTTGCGTTCTTGATGTCCCCGTTTTTCTCGATATCGAGTTCCCCCGTGCCTCCGGCAAACATGACCATCAGGCCTTTGGCATCGCGCGATGGTGGCAGGTATAACACGCGTTGGAAGCCACCGCCCGGCAAAGGCAGATCGCTTACCATGCCGCCTTCTGGCTTGGGCGATTCTTCGGACTGGGTGCTTATCGGTTGAGTGTGATTGCGAACCTCGCGAGCCATCGCGTGAGATCCAAGAAGACAGAACAATGTTGTCAGGAAGATGCGCGCATACAGGCGTTGAAGCATTGACCCTCCTTCGGGGCTGAACGGCGAGGTTTGATTGATGGCATGAACAATGCGCAAGCGAATCGACTGGGCACATAGCCGGCCCATAGGATATAAGCCTCCAGACCTGAATGTAAAATATATTCGATCTGCACCTGTCATATCTATAAAGTATGGAACATGAGTCTTTAGCCGGTTACGGCGAAGTCGCTCATACCTACCAATTTTATTTGCGAGTCCCAACTAACTCGTTGCTGGAGATTTTCTGCGGCGCAATGGGATTGCATAACGATCGGCGTTTTAGATAAACCATTTTCGCCAACCTGTCGCAAACGTTTGCTTATCTTTTGTCGATGCCGACATGCTGAAAGCCTCGTCACCATTGGCTTTCTAGGTGGCACACCCCTGCGCCAACAAACCGGCCAACCGACTTTTCATTACGTATTGACAGCTAAGTTTTTTTCAACAACAGCTATAAATCGGGCGGATTATTACGATATATTACCGACCAATACGATCCAGTTACATGTTGCCCATAGCGGAAAAGCAGACCATGAAGTCATTGCGCGTACTACACAGCGAATCATCCACTGGATGGGGCGGCCAGGAGCATCGAACGCTCAAGGAAATGATCATATTGCGCACGCGAGGACATACGGTCGAGGTGGTCTGCCCGAAGGAAGCGCGTCTTGGCGTCCGAGCCAGGGACGAAGGCTTCGTTGTTCACCACGCTCGCATGAAGGGCGGCGCGGACGTGAAGTCCATGCTGACCATCAAGTCATTGCTCTCGCGCCGCAAATTCGATGTGCTCAACACACATAGCGGCCATGACAGCATCGTGGCCGGCACCGCCGGACGCCTCGCAAGCACCCCACTCGTTGTGCGTACGCGTCACCTTGCGCTGCCTATCAGTTCGCTTGCGACCTATACGTGGATACCGCATCGCGTGATAGCGGTCAGCCGGCATGTGCGCGAGTACCTGATCTCCGCGGGTGTACAGAAGGGCCGTGTCGAAACGATTTATGACGGCATCGTGAAACCTGAAGCGCTTTCTCATTCCACCTTGCGCGCAGAGCTGGGGCTTAATGCCGACACGATCATCGCAGGCATGGTCGCAATCGTGCGCGACAAGAAAGGTCACGAGGATCTGATCGACGCAGTCCAGCCGATGCTTGCGGAACGGCCGGATCTGCACGTCGTCATGGCTGGCGACGGTCCCTGGTTCGACAAGATCAAAAATATCGTGGACGGTATGGGTCTGTCTGACCGCATCCATCTCCTGGGCTTTCGCACCGACATTCCGAATGTGCTGCGCGGCTGCGACTTCTTCGTGCTGCCGACGCATCAGGAGGCGTTGGGACAATCGTATATAGAAGCCATGGCTGCGGGCTTGCCGGTGATCGGCACCAATGTGGATGGTGTGCCCGAGCTGATCACGCATGGCGTGAACGGCCTGCTCGTGCCGCCGCATGACATCCCCGCGTTGCGCGCGGCCATTGCGCGGCTTATCGACAACCCCCGGCTGCGCGTGCAGCTCGGCGTGGCTGGCCGCCTCCTGACCGATGCAAGCTTCACGGTTGATGGCATGGCCGACGAAACCATCGACTTCTACCGGCGCGGCATCCGCGAACGCCGGTCCAACGGGTGACGCTGCGGGCCCGTGCGGTGCCGGTGCTGATGTATCACCACGTCAGCACGTCGCCCGGCATGATCACCGTTTCGCCTGATCACTTCGCTGCTCAAATGGCGTACCTCGCAGAAGCGGGCTACAGGACGGCTGGCGCCGCGCAGTTAAGCGCGTTCCTTGCGGGTGAGCCGTTGCCGCCGAGATCCGTGGTTCTAACGTTCGACGATGGTTACCTTGATAATTGGGTCCACGCCCACCCGATCCTGGAGAAGCACGGCTTCACTGCGCTGTGCTTTCTTGTGACGAGCTGGCCCGGTGAAGGCACGCCCCGTCCGAACGCGCAGACAGGTGGCGCGCTGCCCGAGTTGCTGGGGCATCGTGAGGGAGATCTGGCGATAGAAGGCGGCGAACCTGATCGCACGATCCTGCGATGGTCTGAGATCGAGGCCATGCGCCGTGCGGGAACCTTCGAATTTCATAGCCACACACATAGCCATGTGCGCTGGGACAAGGTCTCTGAAAACCGCGAGGAAAAATGCGCTGGCCTGAAGCGGGATCTCATCAGCGCTCGCGCAGCATTCACCTCGCGTTTGGGCGAGGTGTCGGATCACTTGTGCTGGCCGCAGGGTTTCTACGACGACGACTACAAACAAGTCGCTCGCGAAGCGGGCTTCCGGCACTTCTACACGTGCGATATGGCGCCCAACGTCAGCAACAGGCACGCTGCCGGCGGGCACTCCATCTACAGACTTGAAGTGCGTGACAAGCCGGCGTCATGGCTTGCATCAAGACTGTGGGTGCACAGCCGGCCTCTCCTGAGCCGCGCGTATCTGAAACTCAAGCGTTGAGTCGCAGCGCGGCAAGCCAGCCTGCTCTCACTTTGCGTGTTCCTCGTGATGCTCTTGATGCTCTTGATGTTGCTCATGTTCAGGAGGCCGCGCCGGCTGCGGACGTGACTCGGCGTGCTGAGCAGGTTGTACAGGATGCGGCCTGTCTTCGTGCGCCGCTGGCTGTTGCGCGGGATGCGGGTGTTGCGGTTCGTGCTCGAGTTGGGGCTCGTGCCTAGGTTCGGGTCTCGGTTCGTTGAGCGCATGCGGTGCCGGTTCATTCGGTGCGTGCGCCTGGGGTTGCCCTGCGGCCGGCGCCTCGTTCTGCTGCTCGGGCCTCGGCGCATGGGGTGCAGGACTATTTGCAGCATTACCGATAAAAGGCCGGCGCGCGGTGTCTTGCGCGGCCAACGGTGCACCGGGCTGTACCCGCTGCCCCGATTGCGAGCCATGCGACTCTTCCCGCGGCAGGTTCGCTGGCTCGTTTCGACCGGGCGCGTTTTGTGGCGTAGCCACCGGGTGACTTGGCGACCGGCTCACAAGACGATAGCCCTCCGGTGCCGCCCCCACATTCCGGTTTATTGGGCGCGTGAATGCGGCCGGAACAGTGGTCCGCACGATCGGCTCGCCGGCACCCTGCACACGGGCGCCTCCGCTCGCGAACCGTTGCGCGAGCGTGTCGCGATAGGCTGCGGGCACAGCGGGCGCTCGTGTTGCGACGACCTGCCGCTGCGCCACCTGATGCGGCACACCGTCCGGAGCCGTGCGCATGCCACCGGTGAAGCTGCCACGTACCGGCGCAATGCCCGGCGTTCCCGCACCAACCTGCGCGCGGCCGATCTGCTCTGCCGTAAGACCATGCGCCGCTTGCGCCACAGGTTGCCCGTGCACGAACGTGTTCGCCGGCACCGCGATGACCGCGCCCGGAACGCGCTGGTTGATATACGTGTTGTGAACGTTCGTGATGTTATTGACGATCGTCGTGTTATGGACGTTCACATAGTTGTTCACGCGGTTGTAATAGCTCGGGCTATAACCCGAACCCGGATGCCACGGTTCATGCGGTCCCAATGCAAACCACGCAACGCCTGCGCCCACCGCACCGCCTATTGCGAGATCGACGCCCCAATGCGAACCACCGCCACCTACGAACGCCACGAGCGCTGGCGCATACACGGGACGCGCGGCGACGACCGGACCCGGAACCCACGCCCATGCATTGCCGAGGTACGCCCAGCGTCCATAGTGGAAAGGCGCGAATCCCCATGGCGCGTCATCGACCCAGGTCCAGCCCCAGGGCGCAATCCATGTCCAATGTCCTTCGCGGTAAGGCGCCCAGTTCGCTGATACCGCAACCGTCGGCACCCATACCTCGCCATACGATGGATCGCTGCGCCATGTACCGTTCGCATCGAGGTCTTCGTAGCCGGGAATTTCCCGCGATACATATCGTGCGGAGACCGAAGCATCTTCCAGACGATCGCGGCTCACGATCCACTGGTCGAATGCGTCGAGTCCCGGCGCCGGACCGCCCGCTTGTTGCTGCAGGTTCACGCCGGTGAATCTGATCTGTTGGCCGGCAGTCATTTGCAGCGAGCCGCCGTCGCCATAAACCATGGCGTTGCCGCTTCGCAGCGTTACCGTGGTCGAGTTGCCATCGGGCGCGACGTCGACACGAAATTCGCCCGCACTCGACGCCTGCAAGGCAACGTTCGGCGTATCGATCTCGATGGTCTGCCCCGGAGCCCACGCACGCACGCGCGAAGAGAGCGATCCTTGCGTGAGTTTGAGCTGCAGGGTTGTATCGTCGATATCGACCATGCTCAGCGCCGTTTGCTGATCGAGTCGCAGCGCCGTGGACCCGACGTGCAGTTCCGCACGCGCGCCGTTGTCCGCCCAGATCTGGTCGCCCATCGTGAGCGGCCGGTTCAGTTGTGCATAGGCCCATTCGGTCTCGCCCGCGGGTTCCATCGTCACGTTGCCAGTGAAGTAGTTCAGGCGCGCAACGCGGCCGGGCGGGTCACTAGCCGCGGAACCCGGCGCGGTAGGAGACGGTACGGCCTGCTGGGACCATACCGGAGTCGATAAAACAGCAATCAACGCGGCGGCGGTCAATACGGCGGCGTGGGTTCGGCACAAGCGCAGGGGCATCGAGCATCTCCGGGATCATGATTTTGCCGGGTCGACGTTTGAAGAGCCTCGCCCGGACGCGTACGTATATAACGTCAACGCGAGACGCGCGGATGACCGGCTTCACAATTCATACATTCAGTTGCAATCGATGACGTGACATTCGCTATGACCGCTTGCATCAGGGCGCAAAGCTTACGCGGTCGAACACACCATATTTCAAAGTGCTGACACGTCCTTTCCCCTGCGCAAGGAACAGTAGCTCTAGCGACGCTCACCCGCAATCCTTCGCGCGAGTAGGAACGCCAGCGCAGGCGCAATTGCAAAGCTTGCGAACAACCAAGCGGCAGCAGACCGCGCGCCCTCGATCCCGCCCGGGCTAAGTAGTCCGCCGGCATTCGCCACGAGTCCCGCGACAGCCGCGCCTATTGCCATGCCGTAGAGTTGCACGGTCGTGATGGCTGCCGATGCCGTGCTTTCCTCGCCCGCCGGCGCAAGCGTCAGGACGCGTGTCAAAAGATGCGGCCAGCCGATGCCAACGCCGGCACCGGCACCTGCCAGCGCAAGGCCGCAAAGCAACGTGCGCGTGTTCGTCGATAAACCTTCGGCGCCCGGCATCAGGATCGCGAGCGCGATCAGGCTTATCGTGCAAAGCGCGGGGCCGGCGCGCAGCACTCGCGCAGCGCCTCGTCCTTCATGACCCGACGACAACAGCGAGCCGAGACTCCATCCGCCGGCCATGGCGGCGGTCAGATAACCCGCTGCCAGCGGCGTATATCCGTGCAAGGTCTGCAGGAAATAAGGCACGAAGATCTCGGTGGTGGTACCAACCAGCAACAACGCGACGCTTGCATAAACGGCGCCCAGCGGCGTGCCGAGTTTGGTGCTGCCCAACGGCAACATGCGAACCGGCGCGCGCCGATCGAGCATAATGGCCGCGCCGCCAAGCGCCAGACCCGCCGCGACGCCCGCGGCCTGCCAGATCAACGCGGCCGATAAACTCGCGGCTGCCACAGCAAGAACGGAGCTCGCCAGCAAAGCAATCTGCCGCCCGGGGACGCGTGGTGCGGCGTCGCCGGACGAAGCATGCGCGCTGGCGTTCGGCTTCAGTTGCGCCGCGACCAGAAGGCCCTGCATTACCGACAAAGGCAATAACGTCCAGAAGGCAAGCCGCCAATGCCCAGCTTCGGCGAACAAACCGCCGACCGCTGGTCCGCATAGCGTCGCAACACCCCACATGCCCGACACGAGCGCAACCGCGCGCGGCCATAACGGCGGCGCGAACACGACTCGGATTACCGCGTAGCTCAGCGCCGCGAGCGTACCGCCGCCAAGTCCTTGCACGCTGCGCCCGACCAGCATCCATGGCATTGACGCTGCAGCCGCGCAAATGGCCGAACCAAGAGCAAATACGAACAGCGCAGCAAGATATGCGGCACGCGGTCCGGAAGTGCTCAACAACCGCACGGACAAGGCGGCGCCGACAATGGATGCGACCACGAACAACGTCGTGTTCCATGCATAAAGGTCGAGTCCGCCGATGTCCTGCACGACCGACGGCAGCACCGTTGAAACGATGTGCACATTCACGGCATGAAGTGCAACACCGCCGGTAAGCGCCAGCGCAATCAAGCCGTTCTTCCCGCGCAACAGGTCGCGCCAGGCGGCAGTCGCCGGCTGCGCCGCGGCGGATTGATTCTGTGCGGCGGGGGTATCGACAGCAGGCATTCGGTCTCCTCGACAGATGTTCTCGTAACGTCTATTATCCAAATACCGTCTTGGATATTAAATCGTCGCCCAAGTTTACACAAGGATTACCTTGGTTAATTCAAGCCCAATTTCGACAGCGGACCGCATGCTCTTTTTCGTCAAGACAAAGGGGCCCGTATCCACCGCAGTGCTCGCGCAGGCGTTCGACCTGACCCCGGAAGCGGCGCGCCAGCAAGTGCAGAAGCTGGTTTCGGCGGGTTTGATAGAAGGCGTTCAGGAAGAAATATCAGGCGTTGGGCGTCCTCGTCAAAACTGGTCGTTGACCGAGGCCGGCAACCGGAAATTCCCTGATACACATGCGCAACTGACCGTGCAACTGATCGGTTCGATCCGCCAGCTTTTTGGCGAAGACGGCCTGGACCGGCTGATCGCGCAGCGTGAATCGGATTCCCGGGCGCTCTACGACCATGCACGCGCAGCTCGAAGCCTGCCCGAGCGTCTGAGGCGGCTTGCGGCATTGCGCACCAGCGAAGGCTACATGGCGCGCGTTGAACGCGAGGGCCGCGACTGGCTGCTGATCGAGGATCACTGCCCGATCTGCGCGGCCGCAAGTACCTGCCAGGGCTTTTGCCGATCGGAACTGCGGATCTTTCAGGAGGTGGTGGGTGACAACGTCGCGATCAATCGCGAGCAGCATATCCTCGCGGGCGCGACGCGATGTGTATATCGAATCTCTACACGTTCATAGGGTGACATATGCTTTCACACATCTTTGTTGGAGTCACGGATTTTGATCGCGCGCTGCGGTTCTATTCGCCCATCATGGAAGCACTGAACTTGCGCCTGAAGTTCGTGGACCGCGACAAGCCATGGGCGGGCTGGGTTGCCGATAACGCGCCGCGCCCGCTGTTCCTGATTGGCGCGCCATTCAACGGCGCAGCTGCAAGTGCGGGAAATGGACAAATGATCGCGTTGCTGGCGCTCGATCGCGATGCAGTCGATAAATGCCACGCTGCCGCGCTAAGCCACGGCGGCCAATGCGATGGACCACCCGGGCTGCGTCCGCAATACCACGAGCATTACTACGGCGCTTATTTTCGCGATCCGGACGGCAACAAGCTCTGCGTGTGCTGCCATGATCCTGTACCAGCCAAACGCAATAAAACCGTTTGAGGCCACCTGTAACCAAGCACGTCGCAAAGCGGGTATGCAAGTTCGCGAACTTCGTCCAGCTGATTCCCGCCGAGCAGATATACGGCGTCGGCATCATGGCGCAGATAGAAGCCTACATGTCCCTTCCAGCTCGCTGGATCCTCACGCGAAAGAACTGCGATGCACCCATACACGGGCGCATCGATCGCACGGCCCCAATCGAGCCACGAACGTGCGAGCGCCGACCCGGTCCCTCCATGACCCGCATTCACCATGCACCAGTTGACGAACGATGCACACCACGAAACCTTGTCGTCATAGCCGGCGAGATTGGTATGCGCGTTGTATTCCACGATCCGCGGGTTCGACTCTCCCGGCCCGAAGCGCCGCACACCGCGCTCGGCCAGCGCCAGTGACATCCACGCATGCGAATCAGTTTCCCGGGTCATGTGCCCTGCCACGTCAGCTGCTTTTCTGCGATGCATCCTGACGCATCGACCCGCCGCCTACGCTCTGCCCTGCATCGCGTGCGACCTTGAAATATCCATAGACGGACACCAGGGTCAAAACGCCCGCGAAGAGGAACGCGAGCCGGAAGTCATCGAGTGAAAAGTGGAGACCCTCCGCGCCCGTCGATTCGCCGTTGATCGCGGCCGCTGCGCGCAGTGCCACGGCGCCGTACGCAATACCCAGGCCGATTGTCATTTGCGCAGCCGCGCTCCACAACGTGCTCGCAGCGCTCATTTGCGGCTGGCCTACATCGGCATATGCCAGCGTGGCGAGCAGCGAGAACTGCATGGAACGCGCAACGCCGTACACAAACACTACGAGCAAAACCCACGCAAGGGGTGAGTCGGGCGTAAGGATGCCGCACGCGATCGTAAATATCCCGGCCGTGGCGACCGCTACGATCGATACATTTCTGAACCCGTAACGCCGGAGGATTCGTGTAGTCAGCGCCTTCATGCCAAGGTTGCCCAATGCGCTCGCCAGCAGCAACAGGCCAGACTTGAATGCGGAAAGCCCAAAGCCGATCTGGAACAGCAATGGCATCAGATACGGTACGGCGCCAATGCCAATACGCGTGAGCGACCCCGTCAAGACCGTGACCGAATAAGTCGGAATTTTCAGCGTGGAAAAATCGATCAGCGGATGAGGGTGACCCGCAGCATGACGAACGGCGACATACCCGATCAAGAAACCGGCGAGCACGATCCCGCCCGCGAGCCACGGATTGCTGGCGGGCTGACTGGCGAGTTCCGCGCCGTACAGGACGGCCGTCAGCGCCGCGCCGCTAAGCACAAGTCCCGCTACATCCAGCGGCTTGCGCCCGGCGCCTTTCAGGTTCGGCACGAGCATGGCGACGGCGACCAGAGCGCACAAGCCGAAGGGCACGTTGAGCAAGAAGATCCATCGCCAGGAGGCGTAAGTCGTAATAAAACCGCCAACCGGCGGACCGATGACAGGCGCGGCAATAGCCGGCCACGTGATGGTCGAAATGGCCTGCATGAGACGGCTTTTCTCGGTGCTTCGCACCACGATCAGCCGGCCGACGGGGACCATCATTGCGCCGCCAGCGCCTTGAAGCACTCGCGCCGCAGTGAATTCAGCGACCGAATTCGACATGCCGCACAACACCGAAGCCACGATGAACACAACGATCGCGCCAAAGAACACCGTGCGCGATCCGAACCGGTCCGCGACCCAGCCGCTGACCGGAATGAAGATTGCAAGCGCGAGCATGTAAGCCGTCATCCCGAGGCTGAGCGCGTTGGGCCCGACTCCGAACGACTTCGCCATTTGCGGCAACGCGGTGGCAATGACCGTTGTGTCGAGGTATTCCATGAAGAATGTCCCCGCCACGATGTAAGGCAGCCAGCGAGCGGCGGACTGTGCAGGCAACGCGTTGTTGCTCATTAATAACCCCGGGGTTGTGCGGCGCAACTTGGCCGCTGCGCCGCATCGGCGACACGTGATAGCGAGTGGTCAGAGGGCTTGAGCGGATGCTCGCGTGCCCGCCTCGCATTATTACGTATCCCGAAGCCGCGTGTCATCCGGTCTGCGCGCTATAGGCTTGCCGATCGGGCAATGCTCGCTTGCCATTAGCGAAAAACGCTCCGCTATAATCGTCTGCGACACCGCTTGCGCTATTCACGGCCTTGCGAGCCGCCCAGTTCTTTCGACGCCATGCCTAAACCATCCTCGAACGCCATCGATCAGCCGGCTACGCCCAACGTCACCGACGACGCCAAGCCAACCGGCACCGCCGCATTCTCGAAGTTCCTGGCGGTCCTGCAATGCATCGCGGACGCACAAACGCCTCCGGGCATCGCGCAACTCATTGCGCTCGCCGGTTATCCGCGGCCAACGGTGTACAGAATTGTCGGTGCGTTGATTGCCGAAGGTCTTGTTGTCGAGAGTCCGCACGGCGGCGCATATTCGCTCGGGCCACGTTTATTGTCTTTGGCCAGCCGTAGTTGGGAACGCTCTGACTTGCGTGTCGCGGCAAGTGAACCGCTTCAGGTATTGCGCGATGCAACCCAGGAAACCGTGCACCTCGCGGTGCGCAGCGGCTCGGAAATGGTCTATATAGAAAAGCTCGAAAGCCCTCAAGCCGTGCGCATGGCATCGCGGATTGGTACGCGTGTCACGCTCTATTCAAGCTCGGTGGGCAAGGCTTATTTGTCGTCGCTTAAACGCGCCGAACGCGATGCATTGCTGGCTCCGCTGCAGTTCGAACGCTTCACGCCGAATACCATCGTGGAGCGTTCCGCACTCGACGCGGAACTCGACGAGACGCTGGCACGCGGCTATTCGGAAGACCGTGAAGAAAACGAAGAACAAATCTTTTGCTACGGCAGCGCGATTCTCGGCTCGAATGGCGAACCGCTTGCATGTGTCAGCATCAGCATTCCGCTTTATAGGAAAAGCGATTCGCCGCTTAGCACCTACATTGCGCCGCTCAAGGACGCGTGCCGCGCCATAGCCGAAGGCATGGGTCCGGGATCGCGCTAAGCTTAAGCACAGAGCCGGGATATGGTCCCGGCTCCATCCACACTTCCCGCTTAGAAACGATGACGCAAGCCGATCGTTCCCGCGACTTGACTATTCGTCGATGACGCGCTAAGACCGTTGATATCCGCCGTCAGTCCAGAATCACCCGTTCCGCTCACATGCTGATACACGCCCTGCAAATAGACGTCGGTGCGCTTTGACAGCGCATACGCCGTTTGCAGTGTTACCTGGTTGTATTTCGGGCTGACGCCATCCAGCTTTGCGTCGGTAAATGTGTAGGCGCCCGAGAGGGTCCACGCAGGCGACAGGTTGTAGCGGCCGTTCACTTCATAGTTGGTGAAGCGCGCGCTTCCGTCAGTCAACGTCAAGCCGTTTGTCGTACCCGACGCCGACGCGCCGATGCCGGTCGCGCCGTCGAGATGCGTTTGCGAAAACACGAAGCCCACATTGGCAGGACCAAACGCATAGCTCACGCCTGCGCCGTAAGTGCGCTGACGAGCTGCGGCGAAGGTTGCATCGCTCGTTACGGCACCCGACGAATTGAGCGTCGAACCGGCGCTGTTCAATTGCATATAGCTGGCGGCAAAGTTCAACGGGCCGTAGTTATATGACGTGCCGAAGCTGTATGCGCGGTTATCGGAGAAGCCGTTCGCCGCGTTCGAGAAACCGTAGAGACCGCCGAACTTGAGGCCGCCGTAATTCACGCTCTGGTACTTGACCGAGTTGTTGATGCGAAACGAATTGTCGAGGTTGTCGTTGTCGAACGGGTGCGCTGCTTGCGTGCCGCCGAACGACGTACCGGTCAGAGCGAGGGGACCGAGATAGTCGACCACTGAATCGTACTGACGCCCAAGCGTAACCGCACCTGCCCGATCGCTCGACAAGCCCACAAAAGCCTGACGTCCGAACTCCGCGCCGTTCTGACCGAACTTGCCGCTATCGATACTGAAGCCGTCTTCCAGCACGAAGATCGCTTTCAATCCACTGCCCAGGTCTTCCGATCCGCGCAGGCCCCAACGGCTGCCGTTGACCTGACCGCTGGTTGCCTGGACGTTTTTGCTGCCGCCCTGGTTGTTCGTGTACGTAATGCCTGCATCGATCAGGCCGTATAACGTCACGCTGCTTTGTGCGTTGGCCGCGCCGGCGAAGCCGCCAAGCACGCCAAGAGCCATAAGGGTTTTCTTCATTTCTGTTTCTCCGAATAAACGATGCTTAGCCAGTTGCCAATCGATGTCGCCGTGCATCGAATGGACGGAGGCCATTAAACCGCAGCGTTTCGTGCGGCCCGTTGGAAAGCGGCAACAAGCTCCATTACGAAGCGTTGCCTTCGGGCGAAATGGTTACGAGTCGGAACGTCCCGATGTGATGCGTCTTCCTGATGAAGAACGCCGGCAAAGCGTTACAGGTAAATGCTTTGCTCGAGCTTCAATGAAGCGCCGGTACGGTTTTCGGGAGTTGGTAATTGTTGAGCCGGTGTTGTACCGACACGATGGGGAACAGATTGGAACATTTGAATAGTGACAATCTGCGTGCTCGCACTTGGCTGCGAGCATCGGCTGAAAGAGGCGAAGGATGGCGGTGAGCTGACGCCTGACGCAGACGGTCGCGCCGCCATGCTTTCCCTCATGACGACGCTTGCGGGCATCAAGGTCAACGCGAAAGGCGGCGCCGATGCAAAGGCCCTGCGCAGTATCGCGGCATTTGCAATGCGCAGCCTCATGGCATCGGCGGCCAAGACCGCGGCTGTAAAAAAGCCGCGTGTCAGCCGTTAGAGCTCAGCGCATCAAAACCGGTGCCGCAATCCCGCTGCGACCACCACCTGTTCGTTTTTCGTCGATGGAGTTTGCCCGCTGACATCGGCGGTCAGTCCCGAGCCATCGCTGGCAATGTGCTGATACGTGGCCTGAAGGTACACGTCGGTACGCTTGGAAAGAAAGTAATCGGCCTGCACCGATACATCCTGCCATGCCGGCTCATGCTCGCCTGTTGCGTTGGATATCACACCCTTCGTGTAGGTGTACGCGCCGTTCAATGCGACTGAAGGCGTCACCAGATAACTCGCATTGAACTCGAAGTTGTTGAAGCTTGCGCCCTGACCGTTCTGCTTGAGGCCAAGGCTGTTTGAACCGTTGATGGTTGCAAGTCCGCCGAGTTGCGTGCGCGTCCAGACGAAGCCGAGCTTGCCCGCGCCAATCACGTAGTTGAGACCAGCGCCGTACGTCCGCTGCAATGATGCAATGAACGTGCGGTCGGTCAGCGTGATCGCGCCGTCGGTATTGTTCACGCCCGGGTTGTTCGCCTGCAAGTAACCCGCCGCGAGGGTGAACGGTCCGGTTTCATACGATGCACCCGCGCTATAGAGGCGGTTGTCACTGAAGCCGCCTGCCTCATTCGAGAATCCGTAGAGAGCGCCGAACTTCAGGCCCGCATAGGGAACGCTTGCGAATTTCACGGCGTTATCGATGCGAAACGAATTGTTCAGATTGTCGTTGTCGTAAGGATGCGGCGAGAGATTGTTTCCGCCCGGATGACGCCCGGTGAAACTGAGCGGCGCGAGGTAATCGACGACCGAATCATACTGGCGCCCGAGTGTCACCGTGCCGAACCGGTTATTGCTCAAGCCGGCATACGATTGATAGCCGAACTCACGGCCGCCCTGCCGCAAGCTGCCGTTCATGATGCTGAAGCCGTTTTCTATTTGAAAGATCGCCTGATTGCCTGCGCCCAGGTCTTCGCGCCCAAGCAGGCCCCAATGACTGCCCGTTACGGTGCCGCTTCCCGCCTGAATGTTCGAGTGGCCTTGCGCGTTGTTCGTATAAATCAGGCTCGCGTCGATCACGCCATAGAGCGTCACACTCGACTGCGCGTGTGCTGCCTGACTGCCCAAGGCGCCCGCCATGAGCGCGATGACAAACACTCCATGCGAACCGGGACACGCTGCCGGAAGCCCGGAGAGCAAGCTGGAGGTCGATAAAAGAGGGAAACGCAAGGAAGCTCCGATGGTCATCATGTTATAGTCGCAAATGCGAATCAATGTCATTACGCGGCATCACTTTAGTGTCGGAATGTAATGGTGATGTGTTGAAACACGGGCCATTTGTAATGGAATGTGTTGGCTGTTTTTCGGCTCTGCATGGACCAACAACGCTTGCTGAATACGCCCTTCGCCTCCCTTCTTCCCGCCTGAACGCATCCGAGCAGATGGACCACATACTCGTAGTCGACGACGATCCGAATATCCGCGACCTGTTACGCGACTATCTTCAAGGCATGGGATTCGGCGTCTTCGTTGCGACTGGAAGCGCGCAGATGAAGCAGATCATCGGCACGTCGCGCATCGATATGGTCGTACTGGATCTCACGCTCGATGGCGAAGACGGACTCGATGTCGCGCGTGACCTGCGTCGTCGCAACACGGTGCCGATCATCATGCTGAGCGCGCGTGGCGCGCTGCTTGACCGCATCATCGGACTGGAAATGGGCGCCGACGACTATTTGCCCAAGCCCTTCGATCCACGCGAATTGCTCGCGAAGATCAGAAGCGTGCTGCGCCGTACGCGCAACGCTCCGGCGCCGCGAATTCCGGAACCATCGGCGCATGTGAGCTTCGCGGGCTGGCGGCTCGATACCGCCACGAAGCAGATGCTGTCGCCGGACGGCGTGATGATCACGCTCGGCGGCTCCGATTACCGCACGCTTCGAACGCTGCTCGACAACCCCAACCGGCCGCTCTCGCGCGACTACCTGCTGGATGAAGTATTCGGCAAGGAAGGCACGCCGCTCGACCGGTCTATCGATGTATGCATCAGCCGCTTGCGTCAGCATCTGAAAGACACCGCACGCCAGCCGAAGCTGATACGCACCGTGCGTCACGAGGGTTACATGCTGACGGCGAGCGTGGTGCACGAACGCCAGGCATGAACATGTCGCGCATGAAACTCAGACTTTGGCCCGATGCGCTCTTCGGGCGCCTTGCGTTGATCCTGGTGATCGGCATGTTCGGCGGACAGTTGCTGACCAGTACGATCTGGTTCGAGACGCACGACCATCGGACGCTGGAAATTCCGTCGCGTGTTTTCGCAAGCCGTCTCGCCGATACGCTGCGCCTGATGCAGGACGCGCCCGATAACGCAGCGCGCGAGGCACTTGCCAAGCAACTTGGCGGCGAGCGCTACACACTTCGATGGATTGACAAGCCCGGTGTCGCCCCGGCGCCTTCAGTCGCGCAGCGCACGGTTGAAGATCTGCTACAGGACGTCCTTGCGCAGCGTTTGCATCGGCAAGTTCCGCTTCATCTTATGGATGCCGAACTAATCGATGATTCAGGCCGGTATCGCGGCATCTTCAGTCTGTTCGATTCACGCATGCCATCCGGCGACTTTCATGTGCAGGTTCAGGCGCCCGGAGGCGCATGGCTCGATGTCACCGCGCAAGAAGGTCAAGCCGGCCGGCAAAGCGAGCCGCACACCCTCTTGATCGAATATTTGCTGCGCATCTACGCAATCCGTTTTGTCGCAGCGCTGCTGTTTGCGCTGGTCGCGGTGCGTATTGCAGTGCAGCCGTTGCGGCGGCTCGCGGTTGCCGCCGAGGCGCTGGGCAAGAATGTGTACCGGCCATCGCTTGCGCTATCCGGCCCGCGCGAAGTGCGCGTCGCCGCGCAGTCGTTCAACGTAATGCAGCAGCAACTGATTCGCAGCATCGAGGAACGCACGCGCTTGCTTGCATCCATTTCGCATGACTTGCGCTCGCCGCTCACGCGCCTTCGCTTGCGCACAGAGATGCTGCAAGACACGGCATCGCGCGACCGCTTGAGCGCGGATCTCGATGAAATGGATGCCATGGTCCACACCACGCTCGACTTCGTGCAAGGCGTGGAAATCACGGAGCCGCGCCATCAGATCGATATCGATTCCATGCTCGGCGGACTCTGCGACGACCTCGCGGAAACCGGCGCGAAAATCGAACTCAGTGGTCACGCGGGCGCGCCTGTCAGCGGCTATCCGCGCAACCTGAAGCGCTGCTTGCAGAACCTGCTCGACAACGCAATCCGCCATGGCGGCAGCGCGTCGGTGCATATCCGCGATGAACGCGATACGGTGCACATCGTCATCAGCGACGAGGGTCCCGGCATTGAAAGCGAAGAGATGCTGGAACGCGTCTTCGAGCCTTATTTCAGGGCGCAGCCGGGGAAGACGCACGGCTCGGGATTGGGGCTGACCATTGCAAAGAGCATCGCCATGGCGCATGGCGGGACGCTTGTGTTGCGCAACCGTTCAACGCGCGGACTCGATGCCGTTCTAACCTTGCCGCGCGGTTGAAATCACCTGCGCCTTCGCCCGTATCAGCACGCGAAAACGCGTGAGCGCCGGAGATGGCGCGCGGCGCCGCATCGCGAGGTACAAGGGCGCCGCAAGCCCCGGGCAATCACTCAACGTCCGGTACGCGACGCCGTCGGTATTCATCCGGCTCATCGACGCAGGCACGATCGATACACCCAGGCCCGCCGCGACCAGACTCAGCGTGGACGGAAGCCGGGGCGCTTCCTGCTTCACATTCGGGCTGAAACCGGCCGCCTTGCACGCGGCAAAGATCCCATCGTAAAGACCGGGACCCGCCGGCCTCCGATACAACACGAAGGGTTCGCCAGCCAGGCAGCGCAAAGGCAGCGGCGCGTTGTTATCGGCTGCAAGAACTGCTAAAGCGTGACCCAGGGGCAATGCAACAAGCATCGGCTCTGTCAGGACCGGGTCGATCAACAACTCCGGCGTCGCGCTCACATCCGAGCGTACGAACGCCGCGTCCAGCCGTTCGCGCAACAGCGCATCCACGAGTTCGCCCGTGCCGGCTTCTTCGAGAACCATATCGACGCCCGGCACGCTCTCGCGATACTCCCGCAACACGCCCGGCACGAACGGATGATGCGCCGACGAACTGGTGAAACCAACGGCAAGCCTGCCCTCTTCACCGCGGGCCACGCGTTGCACGACATCGGCGATTCCGTCGGCGCGTGCAAGCACGATGCGCGCTTCATCCAGCAGTGCGAGCCCCGCTTCGGTGGGCCGGACGCCGCGCGGCAAACGGTGCATCAGGACTACGCCGAGATCATCTTCAAGTCCCCTGAGCAGACGCGTGAGCGGTGGCTGTTGCATGTCGAGCCGTTCCGCCGCCCGGGTGATATGGCTTTCTTCGGCTATCGCGACAAACGCGCGCAGCCGGCGCAGATCGATGGTCGCCATACTTTCAAGGTATCGATAATGACAATGACATGCATGGTAAATCATGGCGCAATTATTTATGCTGTCCGCAATCGAACGACTGAATCACTAAAGCAGAGAGAAAACATGAGCACAGGAATTCACGGCGTACATCACGCGGCTGCCGACGGTTATGCAAGCCTGGCGAGCACCTACACGCGCGGACGGCCGGACTATCCGCCGGAAGTCGCCGGATGGTTGCGTGACCACCTCGGCCTCGAAGCCGGCAAGACGGTGCTTGATCTCGGCGCGGGAACGGGCAAATTTACCCCGCGTCTGATCGATACCGGTGCGCAGGTGATCGCCGTTGAACCAGTGTCAGGGATGCTCGAAAAGCTGGCTACGAGCTTCCCCCATGTCGATGCCCGCTCCGGCACCGCCGATGCCATTCCGTTACCCGATGCATCGGTCGACGCCGTCGTGTGCGCGCAATCGTTTCACTGGTTCGCAACGCACGCGGCGCTGGCGGAGATTCATCGCGTGCTGAAACCGGGCGGCAAACTCGGCTTGATCTGGAATCTGCGCGATGCACGCGTTCCCTGGGTCGCGAAGCTCGACGCCATCGTGAATCGCGTGGAAGGTGACACGCCGCGCTATTACACCGGCGCGTGGCGATCGGCATTTCCGTTCAACGGGCTGGGTCCCCTCGATGAACATCATTTCAAGCAAGGCCATACCGGTTCACCCGACGATGTGATTCTCAACCGCGTGCGCTCCACGAGTTTTATCGCTGCGCTCGGCGCAGATGAACGCGCGGCGATCGATCGGGAGGTGAATGCGTTGATTGCATCGGAGCCGGAGCTGGCGGGCAAGGACGTCGTGACGGTTCCTTATGAAACCGCTGCGTTCTCTGTGCAGAAGATCGGCTGACGGGGACCGCTCAATCCGCCACGAAACCGCGCCCTCGACGCAACCTGATCGGTCCGTGATCGATCTCACTGGGTAAAAGCGTGAGCTCGCCGCGCGTGATGCGCACGATGCCGGCTTCGGCTAGCCGCGCGGCGACCTGGCGTACCACAGGCATGAGGGCGCGCCACGCGGTTTCATCGGATACGAGCGTGCGCGCAACGTCCGACGGGCAGATGGACGACTCCGCACTGCGCTCGGCGAGCAGCTTCATCATGCAGCGCTCGATAGTCGTATCGTCGATGTTCATGGTCATCCGGGAAAATAACGGCCATACGCGCAGCGCCGTTCTCTGTCACAGTAATGGACCGCAGCACAGTTCATACCGGCGACCCTCTGTTCTATATGACCATCAGCAATAATGACGCTCCGGCCGCACTCGAATGCCGCGGCTTGAGCAAGGCTTACGGCACGGGCCGGATCGTGCTGGCAAATCTGGATTTTTCGCTCGACCCGGGCGAGTTCGTCGCGGTCATGGGTGACTCGGGCGTCGGCAAATCGACATTGCTGAACCTCATCGCCGGTCTCGATTCCGCCGATAGCGGCGAAGTGCTGATCGACGGCACGCCGATCTCCCAACTCGACGACGACGCAGCCACCCGCCTGCGTCGACAAAAGCTCGGCTTCGTCTTCCAGGCTTTCCACGTGCTGCCGCACCTCACGCTGGCGCAAAACGCCGCGCTGCCGCTCTTGCTCAACAACACGCCGCCGGCGCGCGCTCTGGAGATGCTGGCGGCGGTCGGACTCGGCGGACGCGGCAACGACTTCCCGCGGCAACTGTCGGGCGGCGAATTGCAGCGCGTCGCGATTGCGCGGGCGCTCGTGCATCGTCCAAGCCTGATTCTCGCCGACGAGCCCACAGGCAACCTCGATCCCGATACCGCGCACGAAGTCCTCGCCTTGTTCCGCGCCGAAATCAAGGCGACGGGCGCGGCCGCGATCATGGTCACGCATTCAACGGCGGCCGCGGCCAGCGCCGACCGCATCCTGATCCTGAGCGACGGCGGCCTGCATGGCGCGAAACAAGCAGAACGCTTCGCGCGCACGGCCAATGAATGATCGCGCAGCGCCACCCGTCGAGCGCATCGCGGGAAGCCGGCTGCTGGCGCGCTGGCTGTTGGGCGCGGAATGGCGCAGCCACCCGGCGCGCGCAATCGTGGCCATCGCGACGATCGCGCTTGGCGTCGCGCTCGGTTACGCAGTCCAGTTGATCAACAGCGCGGCGTTCAACGAGTTCTCGGCCGCCGCCAAAAGCCTCTCGGGCGAAGCGGATCTGCAAGTACGCGGCGCCCAGCCCACCTTCGAGGAAACCTGGTACCCGCGTCTCGCACGCGAATCCGGCGTGGCGCTGGCGAGTCCTGTGCTCGACCTCGATGTCACCGTACCCGGCGAAACGGCCGCGCTGAAAGTGCTGGGCATCGACGTGTTCCGGGCAAGCCGGATCACGCCCGAGCTGATCGGCGTGCCCTCGGCGCAGAACCCGCTCGATTCCCTTTCCACCGATGCCATCTTCCTCTCGCCCTCAGCGCAGACGTGGCTGAAAGCGCCGCCGGGGGCCAACGTCGCGCTGCGCAGCGGCACATCGACAGTGAAGTTTCGCGTGGCGGGTGGGATTGTGAGGACGCGGCCCGGGCAGCGCATTGCGGTCATGGATATCGCCGCCGCGCAGTGGCGCTTTGATCTGCAAGGAAAACTCTCGCGCGTCGACCTCCAGCTCGAACGCGGCGTGGACCGGGAAAGCTTCAAGCGGCAACTTCAGGCACGGCTTGGCAACCAGCTCGTCGTGGCCGAAACCCGCGACGATGAAAACCGTACCGACCGGCTTTCGCGCGCGTATCGGATCAACATGAACGTGCTTGCGCTCGTCGCACTTTTCACAGGTGCGTTCCTCGTGTTTTCAACGCAGGCGTTGGCCGTCGTGCGCCGGCGCTCGCAATTCGCGATGTTGCGGGTTTTGGGCGTGACGCGTACGCAGTTGCTGCGGCAGGTATTGATGGAAGGCGCGTTGCTCGGGGTTATCGGCTCGTTGCTGGGGCTTGCGTTGGGATATGCGTTATCAAGCATTGCATTGCGGTTTTTTGGCAGCGATCTGGGCGGCGGTTATTTCCCGGGCGTCCAGCCGCATGTCAGTTTCGAACCCATCGCGACGACGGTATTCCTGATTTTGGGAATTGGTGTATCGGTGCTGGGCAGCCTTGTTCCCGCGCTCGAAGCCGCGCGCGCACGGCCCGCCGCTGCATTGAAAGCCGGCAGCGAGGAAGGCGCGCTTGCAAGACTTGCGACGCCGTGGCCGGCCATTGGATGTCTGGTCGTCGCGCTGATCCTGACGCTGCTGCCGCCCATATTCGATGTCCCCGTCCTCGGGTATCTCGCCGTCGCGCTGTTGCTGATCGGCGGCATTGCGCTGATGCCGCGATGCACGGCAATCGTCTTCACAGCACTCAGCCGATGGCGCGCAAAACGTCGAACCCACGCCCCCGCGACGCTCGCGCTCGCCCGTCTCGCCAATGCACCGGGACAGGCATCCATCGCGATGGGCGGCGTGCTGTCGAGCTTCGCGCTGATCGTTGCGATGGCGATCATGGTCGCGAGTTTCCGCGTGTCCGTGGATGAATGGCTCATGCATCTTTTATCGGCCGACCTGTACGTGCGCGTCACGCCGAACGGCGACACCGGAAGCCTCGCGCCCGCCGAACAGGCGACGCTCGCCGCCGTGCCGGGCATCAAGACCGCTGCATTCACGCGCACGTCGCATCTCACGCTCGATCCCGCCCGTCCGGCCATCGCGCTGCTCGCACGAGAAATCGATGCCAACGATCCCGGCGCCACGCTGCAAATGACCGGTCCCATCCTGCCGATGTCATCCGTGCATCAAGGCGAGACGCCCATATGGGTATCGGAGGCGATGGTCGATTTGTACGGATATCGACTGGGCCAGCGCGTGCGGCTGTCGGTCGGCGCGCATGAATCGGGCTTCGTCGTCGCAGGCGTATGGCGCGACTATGTCAGGCAAACCGGCGCGATCCAGATACGGCTCGCGGACTACCGCAAGCTTACCGGCGACATGGGCGCAACTGACGTCGCGGTCAGCGTGGCACGCGGAACCAGCGTCGACGACGTGATCGCAAGACTACGCACGCTCCCCTTCGGGCCCGCGATGGAGTTCGCGCAGCCCGGCGACATCCGCGCTAAAACGCTGACGATTTTCGACCGCAGCTTCGCGGTCACCTATCTGCTCGAGGCGGTGGCGATTGTGATTGGATTGTTTGGCGTCGCCGCGACGTTTTCAGCGCAGACGCTCGCGCGCGCCCGCGAATTCGGCATGTTGAGACACGTTGGCGTGACGCGCCGCCAAGTCCTCGCAATACTCGCCGCCGAAGGCGGGATGCTGACCGGGCTCGGCATTACCGTGGGCTTTATTCTCGGTTGGGCGATCAGCCTGATCCTTGTGTTCGTCGTCAATCCGCAGTCATTCCACTGGAGCATGTCGATGCACATTCCATGGTCCGTGCTCGGCACGGTCGCGGCGGTGATGCTGGTTGCATCGTGCGCGACGGCCGTGGTCGCGGGCCGCAAGGCGATATCGCTCGATGCTGTGCGCGCCGTCAAGGAGGACTGGTGATGCGCCTGTTCAAGCAGCTTGCGGCCATCGCCATATGTGTTTGCACGATCACGCCGTCGATTGCTGCCGACTTCGCAGCCGTCGAGCCCGGCCATCGACTCACGTTCCCGCAGGACACTGGCGCGCATCCGGCCTTTCGCACCGAATGGTGGTACGCCACAGGCTGGTTGAATCAGCCCGATGGCAAGCCGCTCGGTTTCCAGATCACGTTCTTTCGTTCGGCGACCGGCCATGATCCCGCCGATCCCGGTGCGTTCGCGCCAGCGCAATTGATCATCGCGCACGCGGCGCTCAGCGACCCTTCCTTTGGACGGCTCGTGCATGATCAAAAGATCTCGCGACAAGGTTTCGATCTGGCCTACGCAAAAACCGGCAACACCGAGGTCAAGCTGGATGCGTGGCAACTTCATCGAGCCGCCGATGGCCAATACGCAGTGACGGTCAACGCCACCGATTTCACGCTGAACCTGACGTTGACGCCAACAGCCGGACCATTATTGCAAGGCGATAACGGCTATTCGCGCAAAGGTCCGTTACCCGCTCAAGCAAGCTATTACTACAGCGAACCGCAACTGCGCGTCACCGGCAAGGTGACTCGGGCTTCGGCACAAAACGGCAAACCGGCGCTCGACACTACCGTCACCGGTTCGGCGTGGCTCGATCACGAATGGTCCAGTACGGTGCTCAGCGCCGACGCGGTCGGCTGGGACTGGCTCGGCGCGAACCTGACCGATGGTTCGGCGTTGATGGCGTTCAAGGTTCGTAGCCACGACGGCAGCGCGGTCTGGACGCACGCAACGCTGCGCGACCCGCAAGGTCACACGACATCGTTCGATGGAAAACAGGTGGACTTCACGCCGCGCCGCACATGGCGCTCGCCGCGTACGGGGACGTCCTATCCGGTATCGGAGACGGTAAAAACAGGCGATGTAACCTGGTCGCTCGATCCACTAATGGACGATCAGGAACTGGACTCGAGTCAGTCGACAGGCGCGGTGTACTGGGAAGGCGCAGTAACAGTGAGCCGTGACAACAAGAGCGTTGGACACGGCTATCTTGAGCTTACCGGCTATAACAAAGCGCTGAAAATGGAAAAGTAGCCGCACGGACTTTCGGGCGACTACTCCGTGCGACTACTCCGTGCGGCTACTCAGTCACGCGCTATAAAAACAATGCTCAGTTCTTCAAACTATCCGGCACTTTCCCGCCGTTGGCCGCAAGTTGCGCCATGACGGCTTTGTGCAGCCAGATATTCATGGATGCCGAATCGTTCGTATCGCCAGGGAAATGCAGTTCGCCGGCAAGTTCCTTGCGCGCAGCAAGACTGCTGTCCAGGCCAAGCAATTTCATCAGATCGACAATCGACGTCTTCCAATTCAATTGTTCCGACGTTTTGGTTTGCAGGTCGGTCAAAACTGCTTCGACATCGACCGGGGGAGCTGCCGCGACCTCAGGCGAAGGTGCAGGCGCGGCCGCTGCCGGCGTACCCGGTGCTGCTACAGGTGCGGGCGCTGCAACGGCCGGATGGCTGGAAGGGAAAATCTTGCTCAGGATCGTGCCGAAAATGCTCATGATGGGTATCCCTTATTCGATGGTGGAAGCAACTTGATTGCCGCTTCAAGCAGCCTGCCCGCAAGCTCCATTCCCTGAAACGTTTCGCAGGACAAAGAAGATTGCAAACAGATGCGGCTGCACGGACATTGTAGGTGAGCATCAATGCGTTTAAGCAACCTCAGCATGTGAAAAAACGTCTTTACTACAACGGCGTGTGCCTTGATTTTGGTCCTTGCAACGAAATCGTCACGGACCCGCCGTCATGAATCGCACATCATTCGTGCGATGATTCGCGCACTGAAATCCCACGCTTTGCCATGACATCAAGACGACAGCCTGACTTCGCACGCTCATCCGCACGCTTCGTGACAGGTTCCACCCTGCGGCACGTAGTCGTAATGGCGGGCACCGGTGCGATCGGACTAATGGCGGTATTCGCCGTCGATCTCGCCAATCTCTTTTATGTCTCCCTTCTCGGCGATACGTCCATTGCCGCCGCCGTCGGTTTTGCCGGCACGATCAACTTTTTTATCACCGCCATTTCGATTGGCATGACCATAGGCGTGAGCGCCACCGTCGCGCGCCTGCTCGGCGCGGGGCAGCGGATGAAGGCGCGGCAGGTTGCGTCTGCCAGCCTTGTGTTGATGATCGCCGTGACGATCGCATTGAGCGCGGCCACGCTGTTGTTCCTCGATCCGATCTTGAGCGCGCTGGGCGCAGCAGGCGAGACGCGCACACTGGCCCACAGCTTCCTGATGATCACCGCGCCAACGTATGTGTTCCTCGCCATTGGCATGTGCACGGCTGCGCTGATGCGTTCCGTCGGCGATGCACGGCGCGCAATGGCCGTCACGCTCGTGGCCGCAGTGGTGACGGCGGTGCTCGATCCCATCCTGATCTTTGGTTTTCATCTCGGGCTGACCGGCGCGGCGATATCCAACGATATTGCGCGTCTGGCGCTCGCGGCGGTCGGCCTGCATGGCGCAATGCGCGTCAACGACCTGATCGGTCCCATACGCCTCTCGCGGCTTTGGGCGAACAGTCAGCCGGTGATGAAAGTCGCGCTGCCCGCCGTGCTGACCAACCTCGCCACGCCCGTTGCAAGCGCTTACGTCACGCACGCGATGGCGCGTTTCGGCGCCGCCGCCGTGGCCGGTCAGGCGACCGTCGACCGGATCACGCCCGTGGCCTTCGCGCTGATTTTCGCGCTTACCGGCGCGGTGGGTCCGATCATCGCGCAGAATCTCGGCGCCGGCCGCGCGGACCGGATTCGCGAGACGGTCCGCAACAGCCTCGTGTTCGTGTTGCTGACGGTTGCGGTGGCGTGGCTCGTGCTGGCGCTGGTTCAGAACGGTCTGGTCCGCGCGTTTTCCGCACGCGGCGACACCGCCATGATCATCCGCGTATTTTGTTCATGGCTGGTGGCGAGCTATGCGTTCGTCGGGTGTCTGTTCGTTGCGAACGCGACGTTCAACAATCTCGACCGGCCCTTGTTGTCGACGTTGTTCAACTGGGGACGCGCGACGCTCGGCACCTTGCCCTTTGTTGCGGTGGGCGTCAAGTACGGACCGGTGGGCGTGCTGATTGGCATCGCCGCGAGCAATGCAGTGTTCGGCACGATGGCCATGCTCGTTGCATTTATTGTCGTCAAACGTCTGCCGATGGGTGATTGCGCCGCCATGGCGCGCAAGGACAGCAACCGGCTGGAGCAATCATCGGTGAATGTCCCCGGAGCCGCCGTGGGAAATACGGTCGCGCCGGACGTCGAGTTGAAGGAGCTTCCCGTGCAGAGACGCTAGCGTTTAAAAGTCAAAAACACGCTCCGATTATTCGTTTTCGATGGATTCACTTGTCACCACTATCAGTACAATATTTCGATAGTGCGCGCATATACTGATTTCCATCGACGCAGCGCACTGAGCAACAACCCGCTGCGTAGCCCATGAACGAAATCACTGATACACATCGGAGCACATCATGAACAAGACCCTTATTGCATCGTTATTGATTGCCGTTTCTGCCGCCGTCGCAGCACCCGCATTCGCAAGCAGCGGTTATGGCCCGGCACCGTCGTATAACCCGCTGGTCGGCGCACCGGAATCGCAGCGCGGTCAAAGCGCGCAAACCATCGCTGCACAAAACGCGCAGCAAAATGGCGATTCACGCGCTTATGGTGGCGTGAAGAACACGAATACCGAATCCGGTAGCCGCGTTCAAACCAACGAGACACGTTCGATTTATTCGCACAATTGATTCAGGCTGACCCAAGCAAATGCCCGGTGAATGCAAGTTCGCCGGGCATTTGTGTTTCGTGCTTCGTGTTTCTCTTTCGTGCATCGTATAAAGTCGATGGATCAAACCTTCTTCTATGCAACCAACCCGAAAGGAAGCACGTCATGTCCGAGCAAGCGCAATTCGAACTCTATGCATTCTGGCGTTCGTCCGCCGCATTTCGCGTGCGCGTCGCACTCAATCTGAAAGGCTTGAGCGCGCATGAGCAGAACATCGATCTCGATGCCGGCGAACAACGCAGCGATGAATTTCTGAAGATCAGTCCGCTTGGATCGATCCCTGCGCTCGTGCAAGACGGGCACGATCCACTCACGCAGTCGCTCGCGATCCTCGAATTCCTCGATGAACTTCAGCCCTCGCCGCCTTTGTTGCCAAGCGACTTGTATGCACGCGCACGCGTGCGTTCCATTGCGTCGATGTGCGCCGCCGACACCCACCCCATGGTCGTGCCGCGCGTGAAAAAGTATCTGCAGACAACCGGCGGTTTTGACGATGCTGCGTGGCGCGGGTGGCAAATCAAGTGGCTGACGACCGGTCTGACCGCGATCGAAGCGCGTCTTGCGGGGTCATCGGAGACGGGCGTTTATTGTCATGGCGATCAACCCACCATGGCCGACATTTGTCTCGCGAGCATCGTTGCGATCACGCGCGTGTTCAAGATCACCGTGCCGGATATTCCGACCATCGACAGGATCATGGGTGCCTGCGATCAACATCCGGCCTTCATGAAGGCGGATCCGAAAAAGCAGGAAGGCGCGCCTACGTAAGCGCCTACACGAGACCCTGCATACGCGACGCTTCAATCGCCATCGTCTCGCGTGTGAGTTCGAGGAACGTGCTCACCAGCGGATTCGGATGCTGCAATTGCGGACAGACCGTGAAGCCGCGAAACATCACATCGGGCGAGAAAGGCCGGAAGACGATGCGCGTCGGATTCGCGTCGAACGTGGCAAGCGGGTTCACCACACCCACGCCCAGACCGCGCGCGACCATCGCGCAAATGGTCGCGCCGTAGGGCGTCTCGATGGTCGGCACCTGGTTCACGCCGGCCTGCCGCAATGCGCGATCGAGCGATGAACGGGTGTCATCGGCATAAGACGGCAGGATCAGACTCTGGTCTTTCAGGTCACGCGCATGGATGCGCTCTCGCGCGGCAAGCGGATGGTTTGCGGGCAGCGCGCATACGCCCGGCAGCCGGTACAACTCCGCGCTCGTGACGCCGAATGCGTCGGGCGTGATCGTCCCAAAGCCGACGTCGCAATATCCCGATGACGCCCACCGCTGGATCGTGCCCTCGCTGCGCATTTCCAGCGATATCGCAATGCCCGGATACGCCGCCAGAAAGCGCTCGATCACAAGCGGCACGAACGATAACGCAACCACCGGCGCCGCGACCAGCCGTAAGCGGCCACTGCCGAACTGGCGGATTTCGCGCGCGGAATGCGCAAGCTTTTCAATGCCGACGAAACTCCGGTCCACCTCACGATAAAACGCGCTGCCTGCATCGGTCGCCTGAATGCGGCCGCCGTTGCGCGTGAAAAGCGCAAGTCCTGTCGATGCCTCCAGTTCCGATATCAACCGGCTGATGCTGGGCTGTGACGTGCCGAGTTCCTCGGCGGCGGCTGTCATCGATCCACGCAGCATGACGAGCCTGAAGGCCTCGATTTGCCGTTGGTTCATGGATTTCCCCCGAGTCATTCTCGTAGTGACACCCAAGCTTGCCATATCAAAAATGAATAGAAGCCGTTTTTGGCCGTATTTGACCGGATAGCGGAGACGCTCCTAGACTGAAAGCCACGTAAAGCAAGATAAAGCCAACCCCGCCGTCATTCATTGCGAGATCCATGCGAGCCGACTCACTGCTGTTCCACGATGATTTTCGCATCGCGCCTTATTGGTGGGACGAGGCGCCGCCCGAGACGTCGCGCGTGGCGCTGCCTGCGAACGTGGATGTGGTGATCGTGGGCAGCGGGTATTGCGGGTTGTCGGCGGCGGCGGAAGCGGCGCAACACGGCGCGGCGGTCGCTGTTCTCGACGCGGCCGAGCTTGGCGCGGGAGGCAGCACGCGCAGCGGCGGCATGGTGTCGAGCGGACAGAAGCTTGCGCTGACGAATGCGATTCGCGGGGTATCGGCGGAACGGCTTGGCCGTCTGATGGCTGAATCCAACGCGAGTTTTGATTATCTGAAACAGCTTATCAATACGGAATCGCTCGATGCCGGTCTGCAGATCACCGGCCGGTTTTTCGGTGCGTTCACACCCGGTCATTTCGAGCGGCTGCGCAAACAAGGCGAACTTTTGCGCGACAAAACCGGCGTGACCGTGCACGTGGTGACACGCGCGGAACAGCGTGCGGTGGTGGGATCGGATTATTACTACGGCGGCATTCTCGTCGATGAATACGGCGGCCTGCATACGGCCAAATATCATCGCGCGTTGCGTGAACTTGCGCGGCGGCGCGGCGCGACCTTGCACTCGCATGCGGCGGTTGAGCGTATCGAACGAACGGGTTCGCGGTTCATCGTGCATACGGCGCGTGGCAAGATAAACGCGAGTCGCGTTCTGGTTGCAACCAACGGCTACACGGGCCGCCTGACGCCGTTTTTCGCACGGCGCGTGCTGCCCGTCGCAAGTTATCAGATCGCAACAGAGCCGCTGCCGCCAGGGCTCATGGATGTATTGAACCCTGGGCGCCGCATGATCAGCGACTCGAAGCGCAACCTGTTTTATACGCGGCCATCGCCCGATGGAACCCGCATGCTGTTCGGCTCGCGGCCATCGTTCAGGGAAGTCGGCGAACGCGAAGCCGCCCGGATCTTGCGCGCGAAAATGATCGAACTGTGGCCCGCATTACGCGACGTGCGCATCACGCACGCATGGAAAGGATATGTCGCGATGACAGGCGACAAGCTTGCGCACATCGGCGAGCGTGACGGCGTGCATTATGCGCTCGGCTGCAACGGCAACGGCGTCGCGCTCATGTCGTATCTGGGGCAGCGCATTGCGAAGTCCCTGCTCGGCCTTGAAGCCGCGCCCGGCGCGTTCGGCGAAGGACCGTTTCCGCTAAGTCCCGCCGGCATCGCGAGTACGTTGAGCGTGCCGGTCGGCGCGGCGCTTTATCAACTCGATGATTGCTGGAACGGCCGCGTGCGCGGCGCATTGTCCTGACACGTGCATTTTTGAGGCTTTATCCTTATTCATTGCTGTTCTTTCTGGAGCGACCAACATGCGGTTTCGACATTTACTCAGCCTTCTCTCGATCGTCGTGCCTCTTTCGTTGATGACCGCAACAAGCGCTCATGCCGATGACCTCGGCACACTCGCGCCGGGCAAATTGATGGCCGGCGTGGATGCGAACAACAAGCCATATTCGTACATCGATAACGGCAAGATGACGGGCTTCGATGTGGAACTGCTGCGCGCCATCGGCGCGAAGCTGGGCCTGAGTGTCGACTTTCGCGCCCAGGATTTCAGCGGCCTGTTGCCGAGCGTAACGAACCAGCAGATCGATCTCGCGGCCGGGTCCATATCGATCACGACGGACCGCCTGAAGATGGTCGACTTCTCCGAAGGCTATCTCACCGGGTTGCTCAGCGTCGCCGCGTTGCCGGGCAGCTCGATCACGAGCGACAAGGCATCGGTCAAGGGCAAACGCATTGGCGTAGTGCAAGGGACGATAGAGGATACGTACTCGGACAGTTACTTGCCGGGCGCGCAGATCGTGCGTTTTCCGAACGTGAACGCCGGATTTCTTTCGATGCGTTCAAAATACATCGACGGTTATTTCATCGATAAATCCCTTGTGGACGGCCTGCAGGAAAAGTACCCGGCCTTGAAGATCGAAGACCGCCTGGACATCTCGGCGATCAATCTTCCGGCGGGTTTTCCGATGCACAAGGGTAACGCCAAGCTTGAAGCCGCAGTCAACAAGACCCTCAACGATCTGGTCGCGGACGGCACGTGGCTGAAGCTTTATACGCAGTTTCATCCGGGTTATCCGAAACCAGAAAGCCTGCCGCCGTACGCGATGAAAACCGGTAGCTGATTCTTCAAGCCCGCCTTTTTCCGGAGAGCGCCATGAATGCATTCCTGCAGAACTTCCTCGACTGGCAGTTGCTTACGGGATCGCTGCCTGCGCTGCTTGAAACCGGGCTCGTGAACACGCTGGTGCTCTCGCTGTTTTCAACCGTCCTTGGGATCTTCGCAGGGATGGTGCTGGCGCTGATGGCCGTCTCGCATATGCGATGGCTCGAAGTGCCCGCGCGCATCTTCGTGGATGTATTCCGCGGCTTGCCGGCGGCGCTCGTGATCCTGCTGGTCGGGCAAGGTCTTGCGCCCGTCGGCCTTGCGATCTTCGGGCCAAATCCGTATCCGCTTGCAATCGTGGCGCTGGGGCTGATTTCATCGGCGTATATAGCCGAGATTTTTCGTTCGGGCATTCAAAGCGTGGGCAAAGGTCAGCTCTCCGCATGTCAGGCGCTCGGCATGAACTACTGGACGGCCATGCGTCACGTGATCGTGCCGCAAGGGATCCGGCGCATCTTGCCCGCGTTGGCAAACCAGTTCATCTCCATCGTAAAGGACTCGAGCCTCGTCTATTTCCTTGGCTTGCTGACCTCGCAGCGTGATCTCTTCACCATCGGGCAGAACACGTCTGTGAACACGGCGAACCTGTCGCCGCTCGTCGCCGCAGGCCTCGTCTATTTGCTGATCACCGTGCCGCTTACGCACGCAATCAATCATATCGACCGATGGACCAACCGGCATTCGAATCCACGCGCGGGCGGTGCGAGCGCGACCACGCGCAAGCAACTCAAGCGTCAGGCTGCAGCCGCACGCACCAGCATGACCGGACAGCATAATTAACGCATTTCGAAAACCACGCGGGGATAGAACACCTTATGGGACCACAAGTCGAGACCGTTGCCGACGACACCACCCTGCCCGCCGAAGTGGACGTCGTCGTAGTCGGCGGCGGGATCATCGGCGTGAGCACGGCGCTTTACCTCAGCGAAAAAGGCCTGCGCGTGGCGGTATGCGAGAAGGGGCATATAGCGGGCGAACAGTCGAGCCGCAACTGGGGCTGGGTGCGCGTGACGCATCGCGACATGCGCGAGTTCGAACTCAGCATCGAGAGCCTGAAGCTGTGGCGCAAGATGGATGAAACGCTTGGCATCGATACCGGTTTCAAGCAATGCGGCATCCTGTACATGGCCAACGACGACGCGAAGATGGACGCGCATCGCGTATGGCTCGAGAAGGCGCAGGCACTGGCCGGCAAGGACGCATTCGATACGCGGGAGATCGACGCGAAGGCAGTGGCGAATTTGTTGCCGGGTGCATCGCGCTCGTTCAAGGGCGGTTTATACACGGCGGGCGATGGTCGCGCCGAGCCGCAAAAAGCCGCGCCTGCAATTGCAAATGCATTGCGCAAGCGGGGCGTCAAAATCCTCACGCCATGCGCGGTGCGTGGCATTGAAACCAGCGCGGGTCGCGTGAGCGCCGTCGTCACGGAACTCGGCACGATCCGATGCAAGAGCGTGGTCGTCGCGGGCGGCGCTTGGTCGCGACTGTTCTGCGGGAATCTGGGTATCGATGTGCCTCAGTTGATGGTCAAGGCCTCGGTTCTGCGCACGGCGCCTATCGAAGGCGGGCCCGCCGTGAGTGGCAGCAACAAGGAGTTCGCGTTCCGCAAGCGCGCGGATGGCGGCTACACGATCGCATTCGGCTTTCGTACTTACACGGATATCACGCCCGACAGCTTTCGTCTCTTTCCCAAATACATCCCTGCGCTCAAGAGCCAGCTGGGTGCACTGCGCGTTGGCGTGGGCGAGCGTTTTTTCGAGGAACTTCGCCGGCCGCGCAAATGGGCGCTGGATAAACGCACCGCGTTTGAAGACGTCCGCACGCTCGATCCCGAGCCAATCCCTCAATACACCGATGCCGGTTTGCGCGAGTTCGTGAAAGTCTTTCCGCATATGAGCGGCGCGCGTATTGCCCAGCGTTGGGCGGGTTTGATGGACGTTACGCCTGATGCAATTCCGGTCATTTCAGGCGTGCAGAGCGTACCTGGGCTGTTCATAGGCACGGGGTTTTCAGGGCATGGGTTCGGCATAGGGCCGGCGGCGGGCAAGTTGATGGCGGACCTGGTGACCAATGACAAACCACTCGTCAATCCCCACATGTTCCGGCTGAACCGCTTCAGCGACGGCACGAAGATCGTGATCGATGCAGGTTTCTAAGGACCCATGGCAATGAATAAAGTAGCGATGATCTCAGGCGCGAACCGCGGCATTGGACTGGCTGTTGCGACGGAGTTGCATAAGCGCGGGTATCGGTTGTCGCTTGGAATGCGTGATCCTTCATCGACGAAATTTCCATTCGATGCATTCACGTTCCCTTACGAAGCCCGCGATCCGCTGAGCGCTCGCCGCTGGGTAGACGCCAGCATCAAACACTTCGGACAACTCGACGTTCTGATCAGCAACGCCGGAATCTGCACGCATATCACGCTGGAAGACGGCACCGACGAAATGCTGGAAGAGACCCTCGACATCAACGTCAAGGCGCCGTTCCGATTGATCCAGGCCGCCCTGCCGCATTTGCGAAAACCCGGCGATGCACGCGTGGTACAGATCGCTTCATTGTCTGGAAAGCGGGTGAAGAACCTGAACGCGGGTTACCAGATGTCCAAGCACGCCGTAATAGCATTGAACCACGCGGTGCGCCGCGCCGGTTGGGACGACGGCATTCGTGCAACCGCAATCTGCCCCGGCTTCGTGAATACGGACATGGCGGCCGGAATAGCCGATCTCGAACCGCACGCAATGACACAACCCGAAGACCTGGCTGTGCTCATTGCCAACACGATCGAAATGCCGAACACCGCAAGCGTTGCGGAAATCCTCGTGAATTGCCGTCACGAGGATCTGTTCTAGGCCGGTCGATGCGTCACGTTCCACTGCCTGAGCGCGCGGGATTCGCGATCGAAACCGAGCACGCTGACGGACGCGGTATCGAGTAGCAAATGCGCGCCGAGCGCGGCCGAATCCGCCATCCAGCATGCGCCTAGCACGCGCAGGAAATGCGCGTGGGAGAAGAGCGCAATCCGGCCGCTCGCACCAAGCAAACGTTCGATCAACGATTCGGCGCGCGCCTGGATATCCTGGAGACTTTCGCCCTGCGGTATAGGCGATGTCCACACGGACCAGCCCGGCTCGTCTGCCTGGATATCCACCGTCTTGCGGCCTTCGTAAATGCCATAGTTCCATTCGCTCAAGCGCGGCTCTTCTTCAGCATGCGCGATCAGACCGGCTTCTTCACACGTATCTCGCGCGCGGGTCATCGGGCTGTGCAGCACGAGGTCGAAGGTCTGCGCGGCGAGCACCGGCCGAAGCGCCCGCGCTTGCTCGCGGCCATGATCGGTCAGCGGAATATCGGTGCGGCCGGTGTGCTGGCCCGACTTGCTCCATTCTGTTTCGCCATGACGGATCAGCCAGATTTCAGGTCGGTTCGTAGCGGTTGCGTTCATTGTCGGCCATTAGAAAGAAAGGGATGCGCTTGGCTCAAGCTACAACGATTCTACGGCCTCACGCACGCAACTGCTTTTATGCCGCGAACCGGTCCGCCCTGAACGGCGTCGTATCGATAAACGGTTCTTCGCCCGTCATCATCGAAGCAATCAGCCTGCCGGTTACAGCGCCAAGCGTGAGCCCGTGATGCGCGTGGCCAAACGCGAACCACATGTTCTTGTGGCGCGGCGCCGGTCCGATGATCGGCATCATGTCCGACGTGCACGGGCGACGGCCCATCCACGGTTCATCGTCCACGCGCTCTCCGAGCGGGAACAGGGTCCGCGCCACGGGCTCGGCGCGCATCAGTTGCACGGGCGTCTTGGGCGCATCGCGATCGGCAAGCTCCACGCCCGTTGTCAGGCGAATGCCACGCGCCATCGGCGCGAGCAGGAAACCGTTGTCGACATCGAGTACCGGATGATTCAGGACGGTGCCCGCCTGCGGCATGTAGTGCATGTGATAACCGCGCTTGACCGCGAGCGGTAGCTTGTATCCTAGCGCCGTTGTCACGTCTTTCGCCCACGGACCCAGCGCAATCACCGCATTCGATGCACTCACCACGCCCTCTTCCGTCGTCACGCGCCAGCCGTCGCCGTCTTCAACAAGCGTGGTTGCATCGCCGTTGAAAAAGCGGCCGCCGAGCCGCTCGAAATACGCGGCATAACCCGCGACCAACGCGCCCGGATCATTGACCGATACCGCGTCCGTGTAGTGCAGTCCGCCGACGAGCGAGCGGTCCAGATGCGGCTCGGTTTTTTGCAACGTTGCGGGATCGAGCAGCTTGTATTGCACACCGTATTCACGATGCCAGCGCTCGGCATCGCGGGCTTCGTCGTCTTGCGCGGCGTTTGTGTGGAAGACCTTGATCCAGCCGGTTGGCTTGAGCAAGGATTCGACGCCCGCATCGCGCGCGAGGATCTCGTGCTCGGTCACGCAATGTTCGATGAGCGTTGCGTATTGACGCGCAATGGCCGCATGTTTTGCGGGCTCGGAGTTGCGCCAGTAAGCCCAGAGAAACGGCGCGAGCGCGGGGAGCGCGTCGCGATGGTAATGGACGTCGATTGAATCATTGCGCGCGTAATGCATCAATGTGCCGATATCGCGAGGAAGCGCGTACGGATAAACGCCTTCGCGCTGCAACAGTCCGGCATTTCCAAACGATGTCTCGAGGCCGGGACGCTTACGGTCCACGAGCGCGACCGCCCGGCCGCACTTTTGCAAATGCACTGCGATTGACACGCCTACAATGCCCGCGCCCAGCACAATGGTGTCGAACTTCATGCGCCTGATATCTCCCTCTGTTAGCTGTCTTCTTACTTTCAGAGATAGATCATACGCGTGGGTTCGTTCCCGAACCGCGTGGCAAGCCGCTACTTCAAGAGGTGTGCCGATATCGGCAAGTTTGATGCGGCCCCGGGCCTGATGCGTTGCGACCAGGCATCGGCCAGGGACCGTCTTTTATCACTTCGTGCGGAAAGCAGGCGCGCCGAAGGGCGAACCGATCGTGCCGCCATCGACGACGATTTCCGCCGACGTCATCCCCGACGCCGCGTCCGATGCCAGGAACACCGCGGCCTCGGCCACTTCCTCAGCGGTCGCGAGACGCTCCATCGGAATGTGCGGCGAAAGCCGTGCTTCAGTTGCATCGATAGTCGCGCCCGCGCGCGATCCACGCGTCCAGATCGACGTGCGCGTCGCGCCCGGGATCACCGTGTTCACGCGAATGCCGCGTTCCACCAGTTCGGACGCAAACACCTTCGCCATGCCCGTGATGCCCGCCTTCGAAGCCGAGTAAGCTGCCGAACCCGGCGACCCGAGTTCGCGCATGACCGAGCCGTTCAGCACGATCGCGCCGCCCGAACGCATCAACGGCAACGCGCCCTGCACTGTCAGGAAAACCGCCGTGAGATTCGTCCGGAGAATGGCCTCGAACGCGGCGGCGGTTGTATTGCCAAGCGGCGTCGCGCCGGAGATGCCTGCGTTGGCGAACACGATATCGAGCGAACCGAAGGTCTCGGTGATCTGCTGGAAAACGGCGTCGATGGCGGCAGGATCGTCGAGATCCGCCTGAATCGCCAAGGCGTTCTGGCCCAGTTCCGACACTGCTTCATTGAGCTTCGCGCGGTCGCGGCCCGTGATCGCCACGCGTGCGCCTTCGGCAATCAACAATTTCGCCGCTGCAAAGCCGATACCGCCGTTTCCGCCTGTGATCAGCGCGGTTTTACTGGTGAAACGCATGTCCTCCTCCTGTTCGATGCCGCCCACATGCGGCGAAAGATCAGGCAACACGCAATCTGCATGTTGCTCATAATCCACGCGTTCAGTATTATCGTCGTAATTCAGATTGTCAAGCGAGGCATGCGATGGGTTACTCACAGGCGAGCAAGGCCGAAAGCCGCAAACGCGTTCTCGATACGGCGGCGCGGCAGATTCGGGAGAACGGGATCGAGGCGCTGGGCGTGGCCGATTGCATGAAAAACGCCGGGCTGACGCACGGGGCGTTCTACGGGCATTTCGATTCACGCGATGCATTGATCGCGGCGGCGGTTGAACACGCATTGCAGCAGGGGAAAGCGCGATTTCAGGCGCGCGACGAGGACCCGGCTACGCCACCGGAATCGCCGCTGAATACAATCGCCGATGTGTACTTAAATGAGGAACATGCCGATAACCCCGGCAACGGCTGCGCGTTATGCGCGCTTGCCGGCGATACCGGTCACGCCGATGGCAACGTCAAAGCCCTTTACACCGACTCCTTGCGACGATTGGCAGAGCGTGTGGCTCGTGCATCGGCAAAGGGAACTGACGGTTTGGCGGTCGTGGCAACGATCGTGGGCGCAATCACCTTGGCTCGAGCCGTCGATGACCGCGCGCTCGCGAAGTCGATTCTCGCCTCCGCGCACGCGCTCGTGATGACGCAGGATGAAGGCGATCGGGATTGATTTTCCCGATCGCCAAACCTGCGGCCTAGTTCGCCGCCCACTCCTTCGCGGTTTCAAGTGCGAAATCGCGATACGACCGTGGCGGGCGGCCCAGCAACTCGGTCATGCGTGCAACCGCGCGCTCGTTCGCGGCCATGCCGTCGCGCTGAAAACGGCCGAGCATCAGGCGGATATCGCGCGCCATCCAGCTCGGTGCGCGGCTGGCCATCTGTGCTTCGAACGCATCGAGATCATCGCCGCCGTAGTTCACCGGCTTGCCGAGCGCCTCCGTCCAGATCGCGGCCAGCGCGCTGCCGGTCATGGCTTGCGGACCGACTACATCGACCACTTCGCGCGGCAACGGCGTAGCCGAGCGTTCCCGCTGCAACAAGCTGATGGCCGCGATTTCTGCAATGTCACGCGTATCGGCCATCGAAACCCCGACGCTTCCTACCGGCATCGGATAAACCGACTTGCCGGCAATGACCTCTTTCATCGATGCGTCGTTCTGGATGAAATAACTCGGGCGCAGGATCGTGGCCGGAAGGTCGAATTCCTCGATCATGCGTTCGACCGTGTACTTGCCCGTGAAGTGCGGCACGTCGGTGAAGCGGTCCGAGTTGAACACGGAGAAATAGACGATGCGTTGAATGCCGGCGTCGCGCGCAAGGCTCAGCGTGAGGATCGCCTGCGTCACCTCGTCGGCGACAACTGCGTTCAGGAGGAAAAGCGTATCGACGCCTTCGAGTGCCGCGCGCATCGACGCGATGTCGGTCATATCGCCTTTGCGCACATCGACGCTGGCTGGCAGATTGGCTTTTTCCGGCGAACGGGCGATTGCGCGCACGTTGGCGCCCTCCTCAACGAGGCGATGAACAATTTGCGAACCGATAGCGCCCGTGGCGCCGGTAATCAGGATAGTCATGGTGAGTCCCTCAAATGGTGTTGGTGTGAATTCATTCTGAGCGTTCCTTTGACGGGACGAAAGCCCTATTATTGAGACAACTCGTCTCATCGATGGAACAGCCATGGATTTGCACGCACTATCGGATTTCAACGCGGTCGTCACGCATGGCGGATTCGGCCGCGCAAGCCGTGCGACGGGGCGGCCCAAGGCGAGCCTTTCGCGACATGTGATGCAGTTGGAAGAAGCCATGGGCGTGCGCCTGCTGCAACGTGGTTCAGGAACGCTGATGCTGACCGAGGAGGGACAGGCGCTGCACGCGAGTACGGCACGCCTGCTGGCCGAAATTGAAGAAGCCGCGGACGTTGTCGGCATGAGCTCGCGCCGCCCGAGTGGACGCTTGCGGATCAGCGCGCCGACCTTTCTGGCCTATGAAACCATGGGGCGGCTCGCGGCGGCGTATGTCGCGCAATTCCCGGACGTTCGCATCGAGGTGATCGCGGAAGACCGGTTCGTCGATCTCGTCGCGGAAGATTACGACGTTGTGATCCGCGCAAATCCGGCCCCCGATACGGCGCTGGCCGGCCGGTGTTTTCTCCGCAGCCCGCAGGTCGTGGTGGCATCGCCGATGATTGCCGAAGCCGTCCAGAACGAGAGCGTCATCCCGGCCGTGGGACTGCTTTCAGCGCCGGACGACGTCTGGCATATCGATGGACCACGAGGTGCGCGCACGCTGCATCCGCGAACGGTTGCGCGTTTTTCATCGATATCCATGGTTCGCGATGCCGCGCTTGCCAGCGCCGGCGCGGCCGTATTGACCGAATATCTGGCGCGCGCCGCGCTGCAAAGCGGCCGGCTCGTGAATCTGGGAACGCTGCAGAGCCGCCATGTGGAGGTGTGGGCGCTTTATGCCACGCGCCGCCAGCTCAGCCCGAAGATCAGCGCATTCGTAAAGCTGTTGAGCGAAACTTACGCCGACGCTGGTTAAGCCACCACGACAAGCTGCCAGAAGAAAAACACCGCGAGCGATACCGCGATGGTCAGCAACGGCTTGCGCGTCAGAGCGCAAACCACCAAGGCCACGATGGCCGCAACAAGTTGCGAGTTTCGCCACGTCAACTCGGCGCCGCCGCCGTGAGGCGCGAACGTCATCGGCACGATGATCGCCGTCAGCACGGTCACCGGCACAAAGCTCAGCGCGGTCCGCACGATCGGCGGGAAACTCAGCCGCTCGCCGAACACGAATACCGCCGAGCGAATGGCGTACGTGATCAACGCCATGCCCACGATAAGCAGGAAATCGTTCATTTGGCGCGCTCCAGTTCCGTGGGATTTCTTCTTTCATCGCGCATCGATAAAACCATGCCTACCGCCACGCCCACGACGACCGCCGCCAATAACCCGAGCTTGTAGGGCCAGCCGTTCCACGCAAACGCCAGCACGCCGGCCGTTACAGCCGCCGCCACGAATCGCAGCGCAACCAGTTGCGGCACGATGATCGCAATGAACGTGGCGACCATCGCAAAGTCGAGTCCCTTGGACTGCAGGCCGGGAAACGCCGACCCAAACAGCAAGCCGATGACCGTCCAGATCTGCCAGTTGACGTACATCGACACTCCGGACCCGAGGAAATAGTACGGCCCCGTTTGTCCTGCCGGCTTCTTCTGATAATGCGCATACGAGACGGCGAACACCTCGTCGGTCAGGAACGCGCCCAGCGTCCAGCGCCAGCGCGCGGGCAAGTGCGCTACATACGGTGCGAGCGTCGCGGAATACAGGACATGCCGCAAATTGACGACGAACGTCGTTGCCCAGATCACTGCAAAACTCGCGTGCCCGGCAATCAAACCCAGCGCGATGAATTGCGCCGATCCTGCGAACACGGCCAGCGACATGAACTGCACCGTCCACGCGTGCAACGGTCCCGTGGCCGCGAGCGTGCCGTAGATGACGCCGAAGGGCGCGGCGCCGACCATCATTGGAATGGTGTCGCGCGCGCCCGCGCCGAATTCAGCGAGATTGCCTGCCTGAAGCGTTGTTTTCAAGGTTTCCTCCGTGAACTGGGAGGATAGGACGCGAAGCGCGAGCGGCGCTTGTACGTTCTTGCGGTATGCGTATGTTTGCGTGGGTCTATCGCCAGCGGCCTGGCGGCACGCCGAACGTCTTCTTGAAGTGGCGCGTGAAATGGCTTTGATCGGTGAAACCGCTGGCCGCCGCGACGTCCGTCACCGACGCCCCCGCCCGCAGCGCCTCGAGCGCGCGATTCAGGCGCATCTGGTTGCGCCACGCGTGCGGCGCGATGCCCGTTTCGCGGGTGAAAAGGCGCGCCGCGTGAAACGTCGAAAGGCCGACCGTCTGCGCCAGTTCCGTCAGTGACAAAGGCGCGGTCATGTCGTCGGCGAGACGCGATTTCATCGACTCCACGCGCGCCGTATCGAGCCGCACGCGGCCAACGGGCGGGCGCTGTCCAGCGTGGCGTACGAGCAGCGTGGAGACGGCGTCGAAAAGCGCGTGTTCCGCCGCAAGCGGGTCGCCGCCCAGCGGGTCTCCGCCCGCCTCCAGCGCCTGATGCGCGCGCTGCACGCGTCGGGCGACATCGGCGTCGCGAACAATATCCGCTGGAAACCAGGGCATGGGCTGGGCGCGGCCGGCGATTTCATCGGCAACCGACTGGACGAAATCCACCGGCAGATAAAACACGCGATACCGCCAGCCCACATCCACCGCCCGCGCGCCCGTGTGCAGCTCACCGGGATTGATGATCGGCACCGACCCGGCTTCGGCCACATATTTGGACCCGCGATAGTCATAGCACTCCGCGCCCTCCTCGATCACGGGGATCGTGTAGGCGTCGTGCCAGTGCGGCGTGAACTCGTGGTCGTAATATTCGGCCGTCAGCATGTCCGCGTCCGGCAGGAGCGGCGAGCGCCAGTAGCGTGCGGTATTGCTAAAACGGGTGGCGGTCATGGCTTGCGGTGCCGGAAGGAAACCGCAAGTTTATCCCGGCCGATGCACGGATGTTTTCAGCAGTCTGTGAAAACTTCTTCCAGGCGTCAGGACACTGCCGCAGCGGAAGGCTTGCGAAAACTCGTCAGCTTGCGCCGCAGTTCCAGATCGGCACGGGCGAGCAGCAGCGCCAGCACGATCGAAACCGCCGCCACGATCAGCGTCTGCGCGACGGGATTCAAAGACCGGACATCGAACGATTCGAACACGAGCCGGTAGATTGGAAAATGGATCACATAAAGCGGGTAAGAAAGTTCGCCCAAGACCTTGCAAATCCGCTTGCCCAGACCATCGATGGAAACCGAGCACAGCAACGCCACCGACAAAGGAACCAGCGTCAATGAATTGATAAACGCAATCTTTGGATCGTGGATGGTAAATGCCAGCAAGGCTGCGCCGGTGACAACGGCCGTAAATAGCCGATGCGGATGCTTATGCTGAAGCCCGATGGAAAAAATGAATACGCCCGCAAAGAATTCCGCGATCACGCGCGGAAAACCCACCATGAAACTCTTCGCGCCCCAGCCCGGATTGATCTTGTGGAAGACCAGTGTGCAAACAATAAACGCAACGAAGGCGAGTATCGAAACCGTCGCGTTCGGCAATTTGCGGACCTTCGCCAGATACGCAAAAAACACGACGTTGACGAACAACTCGAAGAACAACGACCACGACGGATCGTTCAACGGAAACGCCGCGCCATACACCACGTCCTGACCAAACGGCCATGCGATGTCATTGAAATACGGCAACCAGAACGCGCCGAGCGCCGTGGCGCTCAGCAATTGCGAACTGGATATCTGCGGCATTCCGGTCTTGGCAATCGACAGCAATACCGCGCAGAGACCCAATGCCAGGCCGAATAAATAAAGCGGCCCGAGCCGCGCAAGACGCACGAACGCGAATTCGCGGAAAGACATCCCGTTGAGGATTTTCTTGCTATAGCTGTGCGCGATCACAAAGCCGGAGAGCACAAAAAACAGGTCGACCGCGACCCATGCGCCGCCGAACCAGTCCCAGCCCGTGTGCTGACTATAGTGATGAAGCATGACGGCAATTGCAGCGATGCCTCTCAGGCCGTCGAGCAAGTCGAATCGTGTGGACTTCATGGCGTTCATCGCGTTCATGATTTCCGGATCGTGATTTTCGAGCGCCCAGTGTAGGGTGGAAAAAATGCAATTCCGGACGGGAAAAATATCGGTATTCCGCTGGGCGCCAGGAAAAAAATGGAAAATAAATCGAGAAATGAGCGCGGCGGCGGTACTTACCCTTACGTTTGCGAACGTCCCTGAGCCAGCTTGCACCGGCGCCTGCCCCGCGCGCCATGGAAGCGAATTTTGAATCGTTTAGAAAACAAAAGACTTGCTAATAGACTTTGGAATGCCGGGCCTCCGACACACGCCGTTGCACGCGCTGTGGCACACGCCGTTGCACGCGCTGTTGCACACGCCGGCATACCCCTCCACGTTTCAGGGCAAACATGAAAACTTCGAAGCTGTTGATGACACTTGGCGTGGTTGCGCTCAACGTGCTCGGGCACGTCGCGCCTGCGCACGCAGATGCACTGGATGACATCGAAAAGCGCGGCGTCTTGCGCGTGGCAGTTCCACAGGATTTCGCGCCGTTTGGGTCGGTTGGTCCGAGCATGCAGCTCGAAGGACTCGATATCGATATTTCCGCTCTGCTCGCCAAAAAGCTCGGCGCGAAACTCGAACTCGTTCCGGTTACGAGCGCCAATCGCATTCCCTATTTGCAGACGAAGAAGGTAGATTTGATCGTCTCGACGCTTGGCCGCGATGCCGAGCGCGACAAGGTCATCGATTTCTCGCAGTCGTATTCGCCGTACAACAACAGCGTGTATGGTCCGGCGAGCATGAAGATCGACGGCCCGGCGGACATGGCCGGCAAGACGGTCGGCGTTGCACGCGGGACGTTCGAGGATTTGATGCTGACCAAAAGCGTGCCGCCGTCGACTAATATCAAGCGGTTCGAGGACAACAGCGGCATGATCTCCGCGTACCTTGCGGGTCAGGTTCCGCTGGTCGGGACAGGAGACTTCGTGGCAACCAAGATCGCCACGACGTTACCGGCATCGGCGCCGAACAAGCCGGCGCTCAAGTACGTGATTCATGAGTCGGCGTGCCATGTGGGCCTGAACAAGGGCGAGCCGAAGCTGCAAGCGAAAGTCGATGCGATTCTCACCGATGCCAAGAAAAGCGGCGAGCTGAACGGCATTGTGGAGAAATGGCTGCACGTGCCGTTGCCGGTGAAGATGGCGCAGAGTACGGATTGAGAGTGGCCGCGCGGTTCGCCGGGACAGTTGGCAGTTTCATAGGCCGATGACGTGTCCGTGCCCAGTTGCAAATCGCGCGCCGTTTCTCCGGCTATGCCTGCGAGCAGTTCTGCCGTAGTCCGGAAATAGTTGCAGGACGTTCCCCGCGCAATCCCTGCGCGGCCACGATTGAACAAGCACACTTATACGGGACTACTACGTATTTTTTAGCACAAGAGGAGATGCGCGACGTACAGGCACTCGAACGGATCTCGAGTCACGGCTTTCACTCGCCGGAGCCCAAGCAAAAGTTAAACAATAGGAACCTTTGACACTCACTTGATAGTTAGTCGACGTCCTTCCCTCAAGCGCTCCAGACCTGCTAGGATCGGCGGTTGCTGAATCGAAAGCGAACCTACCCTCGCCAGGGCAAACACCGCCCTCGCACGCAGAGAACGGAGCTGTGCACCATGAGCGTCGACCAGAAAATATTCATGCCATCCCATCCTCTGGAACCCGGTCCGAGGTATGGAGTGCTAAGTGGCTTCGAGCCTGGAACCAGTATTCTCAAGGCGGGTTCTCGGATTGCGCCGCCGTTCCAGTCGCTGCCGGTCGACGTCGTACTCGAAAAGGACGTAGCGGTCACATTGCGTGACGGTGTGACGATCTATGTCGACGTTTTTCGTCCAGCCGGGCCGCAAAAGGTTCCGGTCATCGTGGCATGGAGTCCCTACGGCAAGGGCCAGGGAACCTCCCAGAGCGTGGTCGGGATATTCGGCATGGTTGGACTGGACAATGGGATCCTGTCCGGCCTTGAGAAGTTTGAAGGTCCGGACCCCGCCTACTGGTGCGCGCATGGTTACGCGATCTGCAATCCCGACATTCGCGGAGTTGCCAATTGCGAGGGAGATAGCGTCGTGTGGGATCGCCAGGAAGGCCGGGACTGCCATGACCTCATTGAGTGGCTGGCGGCCCAGGCGTGGTGCAGCGGCAAGGTCGCGATGAGCGGCACGTCCTACCTCGCAGTCTCGCAGTGGTTCACCGCGGCGGAACAACCACCGCACCTGGCAGCGATCAACCCGTGGGAAGGTGTCAGCGACGTTTATCGTGATCTGGTAATGCGGGGCGGCATGCCCGACACCGGCTTCGCCAGACAGCTCCAGGACAACAGCTTCTGGGGCAACGGCCAGAAAGAGGACCTCCTCGCCGAAGCCGAACGCTACCCTCTCATGAACGAGCTGTGGGAGGACAAGATTCCTCGCTTCAAGCGGATCACGGTGCCGGCGTATGTTGTGGCGAGCTACTCGAACACGCTGCACACGGCCGGGACCTTCCGCGCGTGGCGCCGGATGGCCTCCGAACAGAAGTGGCTGCGAATCCACAACACCCAGGAATGGCCCGACTACTACGACGAAGCGAACAGGCAGGACCTGCGCCGGTTCTTCGATCATTTTCTGAAGGATGAAGACAACGGATGGGAGCAGACGCCCCGGGTCCGCTACGCCGTGCTCGACCTGCAAGGCGGGGACAGGGTCGCCGTCGCAGCCGACGAGTTCCCTCCAAAGAATGTCAGCTTGACGAAGTATTACCTGGACGGCCGGTTTCGCACCTTGGGCATCGCCGCGCCATCGCAGGGGGCTACGGCTGCCTATGAGGTCGAATCCAACCCTGACCTCGTGTCCTTCGTCATGCGATTCGAGCAGGAAACTACGCTTGTCGGTTACCCGAAGGCGCACCTTTGGGTCGAGGCGCGGGGATCAGACGACATGGACCTGTTCGTCCTGGTTCAGAAGCTCGACGCCCACGGCACCCCGCTGCAGCAATTCACCGTGCCCAATCAGAGCGCACTCGTGCACGACATCACCGAACATGGCGCCTCGATTCTTCGCTACAAAGGGTCCGACGGACGGCTGCGCGCCTCCATGCGATGCCTGGATCGGGCGCTTTCGACGGATGCAGTGCCCGCGCACACTTTTGACCGGATCGAGAAACTTTCAGCGGGCGAAGTTGTGGACCTCGAGATCGACTTGCTCCCGGTCGGGCTCGCGTTCTCACCCGGCGAACAACTCCGTCTCGTCATCAGCGGCCGAAGCCTCCTGGGCACGATGATGCCCGGAAACCAGGAGTACGTTCCCGCCAACAGCGGAAACCACATCATTCACACTGGCGGAAACAACGCCTCCTACCTTCAACTACCCGTGTTGGTGAAGTAACCTGCTTGGCAGGCATCGGCGTGCCAGCACCCTGCTGCCGCGCGCCGTCTTTGCTCGACCAGCTTTATCAGCCAAGTTGCGCGCGTTGACGAAACGCCAGCGGCGGTACGTCATGCCGCGTGCGGAAGAACCGCGTGAAAGCGCTCTGCGACGAGAAACCCAGTTGTTCACTGATATGTCCGAGACTTAAAGTTGTCTCGCTGAGCAATCGGCACGCTTCTTTATATCTGACGCGCGATTCGAGTTCGGTGAAATGCAGTCCCTCGGATTGCAATCGCCGGTGCAATGTCCATCGCGAGGTATTCAAACGCTGGCATGTCTGCGCAAGCAGTGACGACGATGCATATCCCTCTTCGCCTGGGTCCCGGATAATTTCGCTGATCAGGTGCTCGACGCTGTATGAAAACCGATGTCCCCTTTGAATGCGCAGAAGCTCATGCTGAGCCTGTTGCCGCAGAAAAGGCGCCAGCGTTGCGTTGTAATGGACAAGCGGCGCGTCCAGCAGCGCGCTTGCAAACTGCAACCGGTTTGCATCGGCGCTATACCGCACTGCTGCGCCAAAGTACTCGCCAATATCGTTGGCTCCGGGGACGGCGGGCCCCATGAGCGAAACCCGAAACACCGTTTGCTCCAGACCGTCGTAGGCCCTGATCAAACTGGCAAGTACCTGAAAGTTGGACAGCGCCTGGAAACCGCTCGCCGGCGCAAACTCCGCGATGTATTCGAACTGTGCGTGCTCCGGGGTCTCCCGGTAGCCGAGAAAATCGAACTCGCCGATTAACGGACGAAACGTCTGATACGACTCCAGCGCTTCACGCAGTGTCCGGGCATTGAGGCATAGGTTGCCCAGTACAGGGAAATCCGGAAATAACATGTGCGGCAGGTCAGGCATCGCTCGCGACGAAACGCCGACATGCGCCATCAATTCGACGACCCGCCTGTGCCGTGCGGCGTCGATGCGACCGCTTCTGTCGACGAGTTCCTGCGGGCTGATTCCGGTGCGGGTGGTGAACAATTGCGGCGACACGCCGGCACGCTCGGCGGCGTCCATTGCGAAAACGGCGATGCGATTGGAAACAGTACGGCTGTGGCCGCTGAAGTGTGACGACGTTCTGGATGACATAGGCTCACGGGGCGCTTTCACTTCGTAATGATGCTTAGAGATCGACGCTCACGCCATCAGGAATTCCCATAGCTTGCTGCCCGAAGACCGGGAAAGTTACGCCCGCTTACACGCCGCGCTCCAGAAAGATAAATGGTGCACCCCACGGTAAAACGTCGATTGAAATCGGTCGGTAAAGTGATGAACGCCTTCTTGTAAGGTCGTCACAGTAGCCAAAAAAACCTAATTTCAGGAGACATGAGTGAGCCTCAATTCCCGGTCAGTTTTCCCCAGATCAGCGTTGACAGCGTCGAGCATGACGCTTGCGCTTGGCCTGTTCGCCTGCGGCAGCGACGATCCCGCTACCGCCCCCGTCGCCCAACCGGATTTCGGCCAGACCACGCTAAACCTGATTTCGAGGGACGGCCTGAAATTCAAGGATATGGACAAGAGCGGCCAGCTCGAACCCTTTGAAGACTGGCGGTTGAGCGCCGACGTCCGCGCGCGCGATCTGGTGAGCCGCCTGACGCTCGCCGAGAAAGCCGGCTTGATGATGCACGGCACGGCTCCTGTCCTGAACGATACAACCGGCGCGGGCACAGGCACGGCCTACGACATGGCCGCGCTAAAAACGTACATCAACGACCGGCACATCAGTACATACATCACGCGCATGAGCGGCAATGCGAAGACGATGGCCGATCAATACAATCAGCTTCAGGCACTCGCCGAACAGTCCCGGCTCGGCATTCCCGTATCGATCAGTTCGGACCCGCGCAATCACTTTCAGTACGTGCTCGGGGCGAGCGCGGGCGATAGCGGGTTTTCGAAGTGGCCCGAAACCCTCGGCTTTGCCGCGATTGGCGATACCGCGCTTACACGCAAATTCGGTGACATCGCGCGTCAGGAATATCGCGCGGTGGGCATTACCGAAGCGCTTTCACCGCAAGCCGATCTGGCTACCGAGCCGCGTTGGGCCCGCATCAACGGGACCTTCGGCGAAGACGCCGACCTGACGCGCGCCCAGGTGCAGGCCTACATCGAAGGCTTCCAGGGCGGCAGCAACGGCATTCAGGCGAACAGTGTTATCGCCGTGGTCAAGCATTGGGCCGGATACGGTGCGCAGAAGTCCGGGTTCGACAGCCACAACTACTATGGCCGCTACGCGACTTATCCGGGCAACAACTACGCCTATCATCTGAAGCCGTTCGAAGGTGCATTCGCCGCCAACGTCGGCTCCGTGATGCCGACTTACTCCGAACCTGACGGACCGGTCACCATCGACGGAATCGCGCTCGAGCAAGTCGGCGCTGCTTACGACAAGGCCCTCCTGACCGATCTGCTGCGCGGCAAGTACAACTTCAAGGGCGTGATCGTTTCGGACTGGCTTATTGCCTCCGACTGCGACGCGAACTGCATGAACGGCGCCTCTTCCGGCGCACCGTCTTTTGTTGGGCTGGGCATGCCGTGGGGAATGGAAAGCGCGACTCGTCTGCAGCGTTTCGTGAAAGCGGTCAACGCGGGCATCGATCAATTTGGCGGGGAAGACGACCCGAGTTTCATCATTCAGGCCGTCAACCAGGGCTTGCTGACTGAAGCGCGTCTTGCTGATTCAGCGTACCGCGTGCTTCTGCAAAAATTCCAGCAGGGGTTGTTCGATCATCCGTACGTCGATGCCACTGCTGCGGGCGGAATCGTGGGCAACGCCGACTTCCAGGCCCAGGCGCTCGATGCGCAACGCCGGTCGATGGTGCTGCTGCAAAACAACGACAAGCTGCTGCCAATGGCGGACGCCGGCAAGAAAGTCTGGCTGTATGGCATCGACCCTGCGGTTGCGCGCAAATATGGCTATCAGGTCGTCGATACGCCACAGGCTGCGGACGTAGCGATACTGCGCGTGAATACGCCATACGAGACGCTCCATCCGAACTACGTATTCGGCGCGATGCAGCATGAAGGCAGCCTTGCGTTCATCGACGGCAACCCGGACTACGAGGCGATCAAACAGGCCGCCAGTGCTCCGAAGTCGATCGTGTCGGTCTATATGGATCGTCCGGCGATCCTGACCAATGTGCAGTCAAAGGCGACTGCCATCCTCGCGAATTTCGGCGCGAGCGACACAGCACTGTTCGATGTGTTGACGGGTAAAGGCAAGCCTCAAGGGAAACTCCCGTTTGAGTTGCCTTCGTCGATGGCAGAGGTGGCGGCGCAGTTGGAAGATCTCCCGCACGACACCGCGCACCCGCTGTATCCGTTCGGGTTTGGCCTGACGTATTAATTATTGGTGTTGACTAGGTGCGGCGCGCGCAAAGACTACAGCGCGCGCCGCGCTCAAATAGACTTCTGAAACGGCGCGCCCGAATGCTCCCGCAATTCATTGAAGACGATCTTGGGCCAGGCCTTCTGCGCGACATCGATTTCAGAAACATGGGAAGCAAGATACGTCGGCGCATTCGATGCATCCAGCGCAATGCGCGCCGCATAGGCATCGGTGAAACGACGCAACTCCGCCGCGTCATCGCACGTCACCCATCGCGACATGCGGTAGCGCGCCGGCATGATCCGTACATCGACCTTGTATTCCGCCGACAATCGATGCGCCACCACTTCGAACTGCAACTGCCCGACCGCGCCCAGAATGGTCGAGCCGCCGAGCACGGGACGGAATACCTGAATCGCGCCCTCGTCGCCGAGCTGGCGTAGCGCCTCACCCAACTGCTTTGCGCGAATCGGGTCGACGACTTCCACCGTCTGGAAAATTTCCGGCGCGAAGAACGGCAAGCCGACGAACTGCAGCATCTCGCCTTCGGTCAACGTATCGCCGAGACTCAAGGTGCCATGATTCGGAATGCCGATGATATCGCCGGGATAAGCCTCGCTCACCGTCTCGCGTCGCTGCGACAGGAACGTCACCACGTTGCTCGCGCGAAACGTCTTGCCCGAACGCGTCACCTTCAAGGCCATGCCGCGCTCGAAATGCCCGGAACACACACGGATAAATGCCACGCGGTCACGATGCGCGGGATCCATGTTGGCCTGCACCTTGAACACCACGCCCGTAAAACGCGGCTCTTCGGGCAACACCGGACGTTGCACCGACATCCGCATGGCAGGCGGCGGCGCCAGTTCCACGAGCGCGTCGAGAATTTCCTTCACGCCGAAATTGTTGATCGCCGATCCGAACAACACGGGCGATTGTTCACCGGCCAGAAACGCCGCGCGATCGAATGCCGGCGTTGCGCCCGTGATCAGATCGATCTCTTCTTTCGCACGCGCCCAGCTCGGGCCGAAACGGCGTTCTCCGTCGGCATCGTCGAGGGCGTGCACGGTTTCCACCGCGCCGCCGGCTGTGTCCTGCCCCGCGCGAAACACGCGCACCTGGTCGTGCTCGATGTCGTAGACGCCCTGAAATTCCTTGCCCATGCCAATGGGCCACGTGAACGGCACGGCGGCGACGCCAAGATGCTGTTCGATCTCATCAAGCAATTCGAGCGGCTGACGCACTTCACGATCCATCTTGTTGATGAACGTGAGAATCGGCGTGCGGCGGCTGCGGCACACTTCGAGCAACTTGAGGGTCTGGGCTTCGACACCGTTTGCGCCATCGATCACCATCACGGCAGCGTCGACAGCGGTCAGAACACGATAGGTGTCTTCGGAGAAGTCTTCGTGGCCGGGGGTATCGAGCAGGTTGATGACGCAATCGCCGTATTCGAACTGCATGACGGAGCTGGCGACGGAAATGCCACGCTGCTTTTCGATTTCCATCCAGTCGGACGTTGCGTAGCGATTGCTCTTGCGGCCCTTCACCGTGCCGGCAATCTGGATCGCGCCCGAAAACAGCAAGAGCTTTTCGGTCAGCGTGGTTTTGCCCGCGTCAGGGTGGGAAATAACCGCGAACGTGCGGCGCCGTTTGAGTTCGGAAAGTGCCATCTGTACGGAAAAGAGCTGAAGGTTGCGCGTTCGGTTCAAGCGCGCGTAAGGCGGCGGGCGCGGAATTGTCGCAATGACCCCGGCAACCAGCGCAATGAAGGAACGGCGGCGCAAAAAGCCGCGTGGTGTGGATGATACACGTCGCCGCGCGCGAACACGGGAAAGGACCCGGCGGATCGGGGATTAAAACGGTCAGGCCGTACGATTCATTGAACCGTACACGGGCTGCGAATCCCCAACGAAAACGGCTCGAACGCGCAAACATGCGCATTCGAGCCGTCAATTCAAAGCCCCGCGTTACGCCTTTCGATACCTCGAATGAAGGTATTTCTCTAAAACAGCGCCACGGTCAGACAGGGCTTTTTTACTGCCCCTTGAAACTTAAGGCTTTGCTGCGGACGACGGGATCGCCGAAGCGGCGGTCGTGTTCTTGTGATGCTTCTTGTGATGCTTCTTGGCCTTGTGTGCGCTGGCAGGTTGCGCTGCGTCTGCCGTGGTTGCAGCCGGAGCTGCGGGCGCTACAGCGGGAGCCGAAGCTTGTGCGAACACAGCAGCGGAAAACAGAGCGGCGAGCGATGCAGCAACGAGTTGCTTTTTCATGGCGGTAAGACCCTTCGTGGTTGTTTAACAGTGTCGCGGCTTGCGATGTCGCGATTACATGTTTAACGCCTCACCGCTGAGTGTGTTGACACGGTTTCAAAGAAAACTTCGAGCTGAGCTTAGATAAGTGCGTGATTTACCGGTCAACGAAAAGCTGCAGCATATGCCGCGATTTACGCCATGACGTGGCGCGCTTCATTGCGTCCCTTTTTCCCTAGCCATGTCCACGCGATTGCGCACAACATCGCGCACGCGAACATGACGAGGCTCATCGCCTGCGCGCCGTACGTCGAGAACATCAACGCAACGAGCGAACTCGAAGCCGCGCCGCACAGCATCTGAACCGATGTCAGCAGCCCGCCCGCCACGCCCGCAAGCTCGGGCAGGGGATCGAGCGCGCCGCGCGTTGCAGTCGGCGCGGCCAGCCCGAAGCAGAAAGTACATGCCACGAGCAACGGCATGATCGCGAACAAGGTTGCGAGATGCAGCGCGTTCAATGCAGTGAGGGCGAGCGTCGCAGCCAATGTCACGCAAATCGCAACGGCAAGAATGCGCCGCGCCCCCACGCCGCGCGATGCAAGCAATCCGTTGACTGTCGCACCGGCGACAATGCCGAGGCCGGTCATCGCGAACATCGCGGCATAGATGGCTGGTTTGACGTGCAGGACATGCAGCAGCTCCAGCGGCGATCCGGCCACGTATGCAAACATCCAGCCGAATCCGAAGCCATTGACCAGGATGTTGCCAATGATCGATCGATGCGTCAGCACGCGCCAATACTGTTTGCGCAGCCCGGCAATGGCCCGGTCCTCGTTTCGTCGCGGAGCGGATTCGTCGAGGCCCGTCCATGTGGCGATGGCCGCCAACAAACCGCACGCCGCCATGACACCGTAGATTCCGCGCCATTCGATCGCGGCAAGCAATGCAACGCCAACGGAAGGCGCGACGATCGGGGCAACATTGGCGACGACCGTGATGGCCGCAAGGCGATGCTGCATTGCGTTGCCTTCGAAGCGATCGCGCACGATCGCCAGCGCCACCGTCATGCCCGCACCCGCGCCAACGCCCTGCAGCATGCGCGCGCCGAGCAATACGTATATGCCGGGCGCAAGCGCCGACACGATCCCGCCGACCGTGAACAGCGTCAGGCCAAGCAGAAGCGTGGGCTTGCGGCCACGGGCATCGGAAAGCGGACCGTACACAATCGGCCCGAGCGCGAAACCCGCCATGAAAAGACTCAGCGTCAGCCCTGCCTGACTCGCGCTCGCGTGCAGTGACCCGGCGATATCGACGAGCGCGGGAAGCGCCATGTCGATGGAAATCGGCGGTAGCGCAGCCAGCGCGCCTAGATAGATAGCGAACAAGACCGATTGCGGCTGCAGCCGCCAGCGCGTAGTCATTTCGCCGGCGTCAGCACCACGCGGCCTTTCGTCCCCGCAGCCACCGCCCGATACGCCGCTTGCGCATCCTCGAGCGCAAAGGTCTGCGCGATTATCGGCGCCTTGTAGCTGCCGTCCTCGAAACCTGCCCGCAGCGCTTCGAGCATCGCGCCCGCTGCGCTCAGATCGCGCTTGAGGGTATCGACACCTAACAATCGACTTTCGTTGTGATAGAAGTCGGCGAGGTTGAACGTGACGTCGCGCCGGTCCGTCGCCGATATTTCCACCAGCCGGCCGCGCAACTTCAGCATGTGCACGGCGGTTTCGAACATGGAGCCGCCGACGGTATCGAACACCACGGCCGCGCCGCCTTGGGTCAGCGCACTAATTTCATCGATGAAACCGGCCGCTTTCGAATCGACCATTGCGTCGACGTACGGACCAGGCGCATTCGCGCCGCGCGCCACGCCCACGACCTTCGCGCCGATCCGTTTCGCGATCTGCGCAGCCGCCCCGCCCACGCCGCCCAACCCGATGATCACGATGCTCTCGCCGGCCTGCAGTTGCGCGGCCTCGACCACGGCGCACCACGCGGTGATGAAGTTCACGCCTATCGCCGATGCTTCTTCGTGACTCAAATTAACCGGCTTGCGATTCAAGCTCGCGACCGGCACGACGAGTTCTTCGGCATGCGTGCCGTCGCGGGTAAAACCCACATCGCCGCCCGAACCCCACACTTCCACGCCCAGCCATTCGGCTGGACCTTCGATCACCACGCCCGAATAATCGCGCCCGGGCGTCCGCGGCAACGTGGTCTGGCTCATGCGGCCTTCGACGTTCTTTACGTCACTCGGATTGATCGATGCCGCGAGCACGCGCACAACCGCTTCATCCGCCGATGCCCGCAGCGACGGCAACTCCTCGATAACGAGCACGCCCGGATCGCCGTGCTGGTTGAAGCGCAATGCTTTCATGGTGGTTTCTCCGTTGGGATAAACGCATTATTGCCTCGTCGTGGCATGGCGAGAAGGGGTTCAGTCGCATAGAATCGTTGCGTCAAGTGGAAAGATGGAGCAATTCATGCCAGACGAAATCAACGACTTGCGGGTCTTTGCGCAAATGGTCGATGCCGGGAGTTTGTCAGCGGCAGCGCGCCAGACCGACGGATCGACCGCCGCCATGAGCCGGCGCCTCGCAGCGCTGGAAAAACGGCTGGGCGTGCGGCTTGTCACGCGGACGTCGCGGCGTTTCGAGCTGACAGTCGAAGGCGCGCTGTTTCACGAGCGCGCGCTCGCCATCCTGCAAGCCGTCGATGACGCCGAAGCCGAGATCAGCGCTCAGGCGCGTGTGCCGCAGGGGCTGGTGTGTATCGGCGCGCCGTCCGAGATCGGGCGCAAGCAGATCGCGCCGCTGATCGAAGCGTTCTCCGATCAATACCCGGAGGTCGAGGTTCGGCTGGTGTTATCGGATATTGGACTGGACGTGATCGATGACAACCTCGATGTCGCGTTGCGCATCGGCTTGCCGCCGGATACGGGCGTGATCGCAAAGCGCCTGTTGTCGAGCCGCCGGATCGTTTGCGCCGCACCTGATTATCTGGCGCGGTGCGGCACCCCGCATACGCCTGACGACCTCGCCGGGCATGATTGCATCCGGTTGGTTCGCGGCCAGCGTGTGTTCGACAAATGGTTGTTTCAGGAGGCTGGTCGCCGCCGCGAGGTGCAGGTACGCGGGACGTTGTCGACGGCGAGCGGCGAAGTGCTGCACGACTGGGCGCTCAAGGGCCGCGGTCTTGCGTTGAAGGCGCTTTGGGATATTGAAGACGACTTGCGCGAAGGGCGGCTGGTCGAATGCCTCGCGCCCTATCACTGCGATGAGATTGAGTTGTATGCCGTGTTTGCGAATCGCCGGCATTTGTCGCCGCGCGTCCGGGTGTTTCTGGACTTCGTTGCGCAGGCGTTCAGTGAACGGCCTTAGCTGCCCGATGCATTACGTTTCAGCCCGACGCCAGCGGCATCCACGGATCGCTGCCGGTGGCCGGATACATTAACGACACTTCTTTGCTGACGCGCACGATTTCATGAATATTGTCCCGGAAGTTCTGGCTCTTCTCGTAACTGATAAACATGGCGTCCGCGATCGCGGACATGGTGAACAGCGCAAAAGCAATGCGCTCGAGAATTACGAAGCGGCGGGGCATTTCCAAAGTTCCTAGAATCATCAACTTCGGGCATTATAAGGGTTTTCCCCTATCGACCGCCATACCTTCGTGCGCCGCATTGCGTAATTGACACAGTTGGCAACACAGTCGAACTTGCCAAATCCGTTTTCAATTAATCCGATTTATTAATTCTTCATATTGAATGCGGCGTTTGTTTCGCAATCAGCGTTCATTAATTACCCTGCAATGGCATTCGATTTCAAAAGCAAAGCAGTTCCCGCATTTCCGCCAGCCGGTCTGGCCGCAAAGCATGTCGTTCTGCGCCGCGCCGACTTGCAACACGCCGATGCCATGCTCGCCTACCGGTTGGCGAATCGCGCACATCTCGAGCCTTGGGAGCCCTTGCGCGACAGCTGCTTTTACACGACGCAAGCGGCGAACGAACGGGCCATGCAGATGGAACAGGCCATGGCCGAAGGTACGGCGCTCCACTTGCTGATCTTTTCGAATGAACCGGGCGCGGCGGAAAACGCGCTGATCGGCGATTGTCATTTCACCAATATCGTTCGCGGACCGTTTCAGGCGTGCAGTCTCGGGTATTCAATCGATCAGCGTCATGAAGGTCGCGGGCTGATGCATGAAGCACTCGATGTCGCGGTGCGCTTTGTGTTCGAGTCCTACAAGCTGCATCGCGTGATGGCGAGTTACCGGCCGGAAAATGAACGCAGCGGACGATTGCTCGCCCGGCTCGGATTTGACTACGAGGGCCTTGCGAAGGCGTACCTGAAGATCGACGGGAAATGGGCCGATCACGTCATGACTTCGCGGGTCAATCCGGTGGATTGAATCTCCCCCGCGATTAAAAGTCACTACCACCCACCCTCACCAGCACCTTCCCGAAATTACGTCCATCGATCATATCGAGGAAAGCTTGCGGCGCGTTCGCGAGTCCATCGGTCACGTCTTCCTGATGCTTGATCTTGTCCTCGCGTAAATAGCCGCCGATGTCGTTCAGAAACGCTTCGCGATACTCCGCCAGAAACTCGTAATTGATATACCCGCGCACGGTCAGACTGCGGGTCAGGATCGCGCGCATGGTGGTCGCAAGGCCATCGTCCACGCCGTCATTTTTCCCCGAAGTCTGCGCCATCAGCCCGCAGACCGGCACGCGTCCGTATTGGTTGAGCAAGGGCAGAACCGCCTTCCACACCGCACCGCCGATGTTCTCGAAATACACATCGATCCCCTTCGGACACGCGTTCGCCAGTTGATCGGCGAAGTCGGCCGAACGATGATCGATGGCGGCATCGAAACCCAGTTGCTCGACCACGTACGCGCACTTTTTCTCGCCTCCGGCAATTCCCACCACGCGCGCGCCCGCCAGCTTCGCAAGCTGCCCGACCAGCGATCCAACCGGTCCGCTCGCCGCGCCGACCACCACGGTCTCGCCGCTCTTCGGCTTGCCGATCGCGGCCATGCCCGAGTACGCCGTGAACCCCGGCATGCCGAGCACGCCGAGATATGCGCGGGCGGGAATGCCATCGGCGGGAAGCGGATTGAGGTTTTTTGCATCGGCGACCGCGTGCGAGACCCAGCCCGCCGTCACCAGCACTTGCGCACCGACGGGCAGCGCAGCGTCCTTCGATTCGATGACCGTCGCCACGCTTTCGCCCGGCATCGGCTCGCCGACTTGCGCGGGTTTTGCGTACGAGCGCGCGTCGTTCATGCGGCCGCGCATGTACGGATCAAGCGACAGGTAGTCGATGCGCAACAGCACTTGCCCTGCCTTCGGCACAGGCATGGGCACTTCTTCGAGGCGGAAATCGGTGAGCTGGGCGCGGCTACCCGTGGGGCGCGCGGCCAGAACGATTTGCTGAGCGGTGGATGCGGTCATGCGGGTCTCCGTGCACGTCGAGGGGAGCCCAGCATATACGCGCTTGCCCGATTGCGCAGAACCGGGCGGGGCGTTTTATCCGCGCGATGCCATGAACGCATCGATCTCGGCTGTATCCGGCGAAGTCGCCGGGCCATAACGCGTCACGGCAATCGCAGCCGCTGCATTGGCACGCTGCGCGGCGGTCTTCGCATCCTGGCCCGTCGCCAGCACGGCGAGAAAGACGCCGGCATGGGCATCGCCTGCGCCGTTGCTATCGATAGCCTTTACTTCGAATCCTGGCACGCAGGTCAGGGTATCGCCCACGCGCAGTTCGCAGCCACGCGCGCCGTCTCGAACGATCGCAAGCGCGCCGGGCGCGAGACGGGCGATGATCGTATCGAAGGCGGTATCGAAGTTATCGGTCTGCGCAAAGCGTAATGCTTCCTCGCGGTTGCTGGACCATATCGACACAACGCCCAGCATGCGCTTGAGCAATGCGGGATCGATAGCGCCAACCAGCGGGCCCGGATCGAACGCAACGCGCGTCCCGCGCGGCATTTGCTCGAGCCAGTCGATCAGTACCGCACCCTTGTCGGCGAGCATCAGGCTGTAACCGCTCACATAAACGATATCGCGCGCATTCACCGCGAGGCCGTCCAGCACGTCGCGCTCGAGCACGCTTTCCGCGCCCATGTGCGACACGAAAGTGCGCTCGGCGGAAGCATCGACGATCGCCACGCATATGCCGGTGTCCCGATCCGCCACTTCCTGACCCGCGATCTCCACGCCTTCTTGCACGAGTGCTTCACGCGCCAGCGCGCCGAAACGTCCGTTCCCGAGACCGCCCGGATAGACCACGTGCATGCCGTTGCGCCGCGCGGCGGCCATCACGTTGAAACCGCCGCCCACTTCAAAGCTCGCGTCGCGCGCGAGCACGTCGCCGCCGGGTGCAGGAAGTGCATCGATCTGCATGACGAGATCGACGATGACCTGACCCGTATGAATCAGCCTGGATGTCTGCTGTGAAACTGTTTGCGTCATGCTGTTTTCCAACGTTTAGCCGAACCGCGCGCGCCGCCCAAAGCCGCGTACACGCCGGCTGCCACCACGAACGTAACGATCCACCCAAGGCCGTTACGCCCGAACCACGAACCCGAGAACACGCCGTGATAAGCGCCAGTCGAGAGGAAGCAAAAACCGAGCACGATTGCGAGCGCCCATGCACCGAACGCACGCCATTCGATCCCGCCTTTGTACCAGTACGCGCTGCGCGGCGAGACATCGAGCAGATCCGTGGGCGAATATTCCTGACGATGAATCAAGTCCACCACGAAGATACCGACCCACGCCGTGATAGGCACCGCGAGCAGCGAAATGAAACCAATGAACGGACCGTAGAAACTTCCGGCGATCAGCATGAAATAGATCGAGCCGGCGAAGATCACGACGACATCGACGACTACCGCCTGCACGCGCTTCACTTTCAGGCCGAGCGTGAGCGTTGTCAAACCCGCCGAATACACGGACAGATAGTTGGACAACAGCAAGCCGCCGAATGCCGTGATGAGATACGGAATCGCCATCCACGTAGGCAACATTTCGCGGATTGCGGCGATAGGATCGGTCGCCGATGCGAGATGATCGTTGCCCACCGAAAGCAAGGCGCCGAGCGTGACCAGCAAGATCAGCGGAATGCCCGCACCAAACGCCGCCGATGCAACCAGCGCCGGCCCCTTCACTTTCGGCGCCTGGTAACGCGACATATCGGCGCCTGCGTTCGCCCAGCCAATCCCCGTTCCCGCTGCAATCGTGCCAATGCCGATGATCACCGCGCTCAACGGCGCAGGCGCTGCATTGAACACCGCATGCCAATCGATTGCCGTCACCAGAAACCCCGCGACCAGCAGATTGAGCACGCCGAACACATACGTGGACCATTTCTGGATCACGAGCAGCGTGGCGTGTCCAAGCCCCGACACGATCAGCGTCATCACCACGAACACCGCGATAAAAACGAGCGTCAGAACCGGCGCGTCCTTCGCTTCGGCCGGCGTCCCAAACACGATGGTCGCAAGCGACAACAACACGTACGCAGCGGTCGTCGTATTGACCGTTTCCCACCCGAGCCGCGAAAGCAATGAAACAATTGTTGGCCCGATGTTTCCTCTCACGCCGAATATCGCGCGCGAGAGCGTCAGGCTAGGCGCATGCCCGCGTCGTCCGGCAATCGAAATCACGCCGACAATCGCAAACGATCCCGCCGCGCCGACGATCGCAACCAACGCCGCCTGCCAGATCGCGAGATGCTGGAATGCGACGAGCGTTGCGCCAAGCGGCAACCCGAGAATGCTGATGTTGGCGGCAAACCAGACCCAGAAAAGCTGCAGCGGATGTCCATGACATTCGCTTTCCGGTACGGGTTCGATACCGCGCGTCTCGACTTTGCGAGCGCTGTTTGACGTGCGTGACGAAGCCATCTGAGTCCGATCTCCAGATTAAAGGGAACTGCGTAAATGTCGGTATAAAGCGGGTCAGGCGTTCGCGGCGCGCAGTCCAAGCAAACGATCGACAAGCGGTTCGAGATCGAGCGTATTCACACGCCTGACGGTTTCGATACAACGTGCCGGCAACGCGTCATAACCCGCACACGCGCCGAGGATTGCGCCGAGCATGGCGGCAATGGTGTCGGTGTCGCCACCAAGGCTCGCCGCCGCGCCCAGCGATGATTCGATACTGTTGCCGCGGCGCTCGGCATCGAAGGCAAGCGCAAACGTCGCGACCACCGATTCCTGCGATGCCACCGATGTGCCGATCACGTCGTAAAGCACCTTGACGACTTCATCTTCGGCGCATTGACGCATCAGTTCGCGCGCCTGGCGGATGCGCGGCGCGATGCGTCCGCCCGCAACCCAGAAACCGCGTGTTTCGGCGGCTTGCGCCATCGCGATTCCGGCTTCCAGTGCTTCGCGCAAACCGGCGCCGTTGAGCCCGGCCGACACCGCCGCCGCCACCGCCGCCGCGCTCGAAATGCCGAGCGTGGTGTTATGCGTGACGATGCATGATTCAACAACTGCATCTATAAACCGTTCCTGCTGCCGCAGATCGAACGCAATGCCGACCGGCGTCACGCGCATGGCCGCGCCGTTCGTGGTGCCGAAGCGCCCGGTGCGCAACGGATCTTCGCCGGCGGTGATGCGCTCGATCGCCTGTTTCGTCGATGGCCCGAGCAGGTCCAGCGAACCGCGCGCTTTCATGGACGCTTCCCACTCGATCAACGCATGCGCGAATGCCAGTGGTTCGATCTTGCCGTTGTTATCGGCGAGAAGATGCGCGACGAGGACGGCTTGCTCGGTGTCATCCGTGATCGAACCGGCGGGCATGTTCGGCGCGATCGGCTGATCGGGAAACGCGTTTTCAAGCTTGTCGATACGGCCAAACTGCTCGACGATCCGTTCGCGGCTGAGCGATTGCGTCGGCATGCCGAACGCGTCGCCAAGTGCCAGTCCATAGAACGCGCCCCGGGCGCGATCGGTCAATGTAGGGTGAGTCAAATGCAAAGACGAAGACATCAGAATTCCAGGTGTAGTGCAAAAAAAGCCGGGTCCAGCAAGCTCACGACATATTCGATGATGCGGTCCTCGCGATCGCGCGTGAGCCGCCTCGAACGCAGGAACGATGTGCCGGCGCGACGCTTGAGCAGGCGTGCATCGGCAGCTTCCAGTCCTGTTACCTCCGCCCACTGCTCACCGTGATGCGGCACCATGCCATGCTCGATCAGCGTCCGGTTCAACGATCCGCCCACGAGACCTTCCAGCGGCAATGCCGCGAGGTCATCGTTGAAAGGCAGACGGCTGCGTTCCAGCGAAATACATTGCCCTTCGGCGCCCATCACACGCATCCGGTCGATGGCAACAAACGTGCTGCGATCGAGCTTCAGTTCCTCCGCGAGAGTCTCGTCTTCAACCAGCGCGATCTGCAGCAAACGGGTTTGCGCGCCGCCCGCTTTTTCTATCGCCGTGGTCCAGCCGAGCGTGCCGTCGATGTTCTGCCCGTTGAACGTCACGAATGAACCGATGCCGCCCTTGCGCGTAATCAAACCGCCATTCGTCAGCAGGTCGAGGCCTTTGCGAACCGTGTTGCGGCTCACCGCGAAGCGCTCGACCAGTTCGTTTTCGCTTTCCAGTTGCTGCCCATAAGGCAGCCGTCCCGTCAAAATCTCTTGCTCGATGGTGGCCGCGACCATATGCGCTTTCGAGCGCCCGACCTCCGCCGCTTTTACTGCACGTTTTGCCATTTGCTGCTCCTGTGCCCTTTGAGAACCGGACCGTCCAGTCCTTGCAAAAGCACAAGTATGCACATGTTTTGCTTAAAACCGCTGCACGATGCCCAACTGAAAGCCGCGCGCATCCGAACCGTTGTAGGCGAGCGGCAAACCGGCGTTCGCCGAACCAGCCAGCCGGTACGCCGCCTGCCCGCGGTTCTGCAGGAAGGACAACGCGCTGTAGATGCTCGTGCGCTTGGAGAACGCGTACGTATAGAGGGCCGAGATCTGGCTTGCGTTGTTGCCCTGGCCGGTTTCATCGTGGAGATAGGTGTAGCCAGCCGCCAGTGCGCTCGACGGCGTGAACTGGTACAGCGCCGATGCGCCGTAAACATTAACGTCAAGATTGATGTCGCGCCATTTCGAACCGCTCCATCCGGCAAACAACGTGGTCTTGCCAATCTGATATGAAAGCCCCGCTTCTTCCGTGCGATCGGTGGCCGTGCCGTCTGCGCTCTTGACCGCTTGCGCAGCGAAAACCGCGCCGATGGGACCGTGCGCGTAAGTGACGTCCGCCTGATAGCTCGAACCTGCGGAGCGCAGGCCGCCGGCGTCGCCGAAACCGGTGTAGATGCTGAATTGCAGTCCGCCCATCGATGGCGACGTGTAGGAAACCGTATTACTCGTGCGCACTGTGAACGTCATCATGTTGCTGAATCCGGACGCCTGCGTGGCAGCACCGAATGCGTCCAGTCCGCCCTGGTCGTTGAATATCGGCGAGTTCTGTCGGCCGGCGCGCACTTCGCCCCATCCGCCGGAAATGCCGACCCACGCCTGCCGGTTGAACATGCTTCCCGGCGATGCAAACGTGCCGTCGTTCGGGTTGAAGCCGTTCTGCAAATCGAAGTTGATGTGGTTGCCGCCGCCAATGTCCTCGGTGCCGCGCAAGCCAACGCGGCTCGCCCATTGCCCCGACGAACCGACCGCGCCCGTGTATCCGCTGCCAGTGTTCACCACCTGCACGAATTCATCGACGATGCCATACAACGTGACGCTTGATTGCGCTCTCGCCGACGGCGCGAGGCAAATCAGGACCAATGCGGCCGGGATGCGGATGTTCATGATTGACTGTGGAATGGGCAAGGCCGCAGAGCGCGGTGTCTTGTTCCTTTTCTGCACACTAAAAAAGTACATGTAGGAACATGTACGAAATTTAAGGCGACATATTGAACAGGTCAAGCGGGAATTAATGGGGGAAAACCCTCGGGTTACGAAGGGTCGGATGAGGCAGGATGTCGCAGGAACCGGGCCGCATCAGAGTACGGCCCGGGGTTTATACAGGTGGCTTAGCCGGCGTCGCCGTCGCTGATCAGCGTTTGCGCGCCGCGAAGATGATCGACGAGATAACGCAGCAAGGCGGCGATATCTCCGAACTCTACGAAGCCCGGGGTCACACCATCATCGAAAAGCGGCGAGCCGTTCAACTTCTCCGTGATCGCCAGGCCATTGAACGACGCCACTGGAATTCGTTCGCCAGGCTCGATGCGAAATGTGTTGCCGCTCGTGGCGGCATCGCGGATACGCATCAGGAACTGAACCTCCGGCGTTCTCAACTCGGAGAAATCGTGCGCTTCGAAAAAGTCAGCAATAGCGAGAATCGCGTTCGTGCCCGCCACCCGCAGCACCACGGACAGACGTTGCGGGTCCTGATGGAACGCCGCCCACGACTGTCCCAAACCGAGCGCTTCACCTTCCACACCAGGCGTTCCATCTTCTATGTGCGTCTGCGGCTCAGAGCGTGACCGCTTGCGCCTGAGCAAAGTGTTCGCGGCCGCCAGATCGGGCGGGGTCTTGTCCTTATCGATCCAGGCTCCGACTGTGCTTGCATACAGCACGAGCGCGAGCAACTGTTCCTCGATCAACGCGATGCCCAGCTCGACCGGGTCCATGCCATTTTTTCTGACCATATTCGTCTCCTTGTTGTTCGCCGATTCGATTCATGAGCCGACGGAATTTATCTTCAGCTCTTAAGGTCCGCAGGAACCTGACCGCCGTTCTCGGCGAGCTTCTCCATGACTCGTTTATGCAGCCAGATGTTCATCGCGGCGCTGTCTTCCGTGCTCCCCGGATAGTTGAGTTCGGCGGCGAGCTCCTTGCGCGCGTCCAGGCTGCTGTCCAGATCGAGCAGCTTCAATAAGTCGACAATCGATGAACGCCAGTTCAACTGCGTGTTGATTCCGGCTTGCCTCTCGGTCAACGCGGCTTCGACATCGACAGGCGGTAGCGCAGCAACCGGAGGTTGGACGTTGCTGGCTGCAACGGTCGAGCCGCTCGAAGGATCCGCATTCGGTGATGGCGGCGCGGCAGGCGCTGTAGCGCCCGTCGATGCCGTATTCGCCGGATGATCCTGCGGAAATATCTTGTTGAGAATGTTGGTGAAGATGCTCATGACGTCTCTCCGATAGGACTTCAAATTGGATTCTTACGTCACATGCGCAACCTTCGTTCCACCATCGGCGCGCGCGCCATGTTGCGGAGGCGTTCAATACCTTCACTCATCAATAGCGTGCTCTGCGTGCCGTCCCTGAATCGCAGCGATACAGTTCCGTCGCGCGCGTCGCGCTTGCCTACCGTCAGAAAAACCGGCACGCGCTGCTCGCGGGCATCGACGACTTTTCGTTCGAGGCGTTCGGGCCGGTCATCGAACGTGGCTCGCAGGCCTGCGTCTTCGAGCGCGTTCATCACGTCCTGACCGTAAGCAACGCTGGATTCCGAAACCGTCGCCACGGCGACTTGATCGGGGGCGAGCCATAGTGGTAACCAGCCCTCGTGATGTTCGAGAAGCATCGCGATAAACCGCTCCATGCTGCCGAGCACCGCGTGATGAATCATCACCGGGCGTACGCGTTCATCGGCGGCATTCACAAAGTTCGCATCGAGCCGCTCAGGCAAGACGAAGTCGAGCTGGATCGTGCCGCATTGCCAGCTCCGGCCACGGCTATCGATCAGATGGAACTCAAGCTTCGGACCGTAGAAAGCGCCCTCGCCCGGGCGCACTTCGAAGTTCAGGCCGGCGGACGCCGCAGCTTTTGCAAGCGATGCTTCCGCGTGATCCCAAACTGAATCGGCGCCCGCGCGCTGCTCGGGACGCGTTGCGAGCATGACGTTGAATGTGGAGAAACCAAGGTCCGCATAGACCACGCGAAGCAGATCGCAGAACCTTCGTACTTCGGCCTCGACCTGATCTTCCGCGCAGAAAACGTGTGCGTCGTCTTGCGTAAAAGCGCGCGTGCGCTTCAGGCCTTCAAGTGAACCAGACGGTTCATCGCGATGACATGCGCCGAACTCGCTGTATCGAATCGGCAGATCGCGATAGGAGCGGATACCTTGATTAAATATTTGCACGTGGCATGGACAGCTCATCGGCTTCAGACAATACGCCCGATGCTCTTCGGCGTCGCTAAGCGAATACATGCCCGACTGAAACTTGTCCCAATGCCCGCTGCGCTCCCACAACGAACGCGCGAGCAATTGCGGCGTGCGTATTTCGCGGAACCCGGCGCTGCGCATTCGACGCCGCATATATTCTTCGACCACGCGATACAGCGCCCACCCGCGCGGATGCCAGAACACCATGCCGGGCCCTTCGTCCTGTTGATGGAACAGGTCCAGTTTGCTTCCCAATTGCCGATGATCGATATCGTTCATGACGCACTCCGTTTCTTGATTGACTTGATAAAACCGAAACGGAGGGCTGTAAACGCAGAAGGCCCCGACCGTTTCCGGCGGGGCCTTCTGAAGCCGCACACTCAAGCTCTAGCGCACGCGAACTCCAGACGACCCGCCTGAGCAGGTGGTCGTGGTGATCGCGGTTGTAAGGGCGAAGAGATGTGAGTTCATGAGACAAACAATAAATGGCTTAGCGGTCCGGCGTCAACATCAATATTGCATTGCAAGATCAGACAAACGTGGTCACCGGCGCCACCGCCGCGGGATCGCTGATGCTCGTGCGGCCGTTTTCGACGTGACCCGCAAGACGGCGAATAAACGAAGAATCATCGTTGCTGGTCACCGTCAGGTCGTACCAGTGATGGCTTGCAGCAAGAATCCACGGCTCTTCGATGGACCCCAACGGCGGCACGATCACGTGGCGTGGTTGCGCGCCGTAAGCGTTATCGATCACTGACAACTTTGCAAAGCCGCCACCTTGGCTCGAGAACTTCAGGAACACGTTGCCGTTCGCCACGTCATATTGCGCGACTACTTCCGGATGCGCCGGCTTGTTGAAAAGACCGCCGCCCTTCGACTGCGATGCATTGCCGGCGAATTCGCGCACGAAACCGTTCGGGCCATAAACAGTGAACGCATAGACGCCCGCCGTAGTGGACAGATCAAACGTCTCGCGCAAGGTCTTGCCCGCTTCGACCGTGTAACGCCACGGGCCATCGGTGCGGTTCGTCGAGTACACGTAAAAGTGTGCGCCTTGGGAACCGGTATTGGCGAAATGCAATGCAAACTGTTTGCGGTCTGCATCGACTTGACCATTCACATGCAACTCATAAGGCAGCGCACGTGCGAAACGCGTACCCGGTTCCTGAGGATCGATCACACCGGGCACAGCCGGAACCGTCGGCGCCGGCTGCGTGGCGCACTGGTTATCGGCGATGGTCTTGTAGTTGCTCGTGTCCGGCAGCGTGGGCATTTGTGCATCGGGCGTGCGGAAATCGAACGCCGTGGTCAGGTCGCCGCACACCGCACGACGCCACGGCGTGATGTTCGGTTCCATCACACCAAAACGCGTTTCAATGAAACGAATCACCGACGTGTGATCGAACACTTGCGAGCACACGAAACCGCCCTTCGTCCACGGCGATACAACCGTCATCGGCACGCGCGGGCCGAGGCCGTACGGAAGACCATCGGCGGTATAGCTGCCGCCACGGCCGGGATTCACGACCGTATGAAGCTCGCCGTCGGTTGTCACCGTCGACAAACCTTGCGAACGCGATGTAGGCGGTTGCGGCGGCACGACGTGATCGAAGAAACCATCGTTCTCGTCGTACATGATGAACAACACGGTCTTGCTCCAGACTTCCGGATTCGCGGTCAGCGCATCCAGAATCTGCGACGTGTATTCCGCGCCGTAAGCCGGTGTGTATTTCGGATGTTCGGAGTAGGCAGCCGGCGGACACAGCCATGAGACTTGCGGCAGCTTGTTCGCGAGGACGTCGGCCTTGAGGTCATCGAGAGTACGCACGGCGTTCGCGCGCTGCTGGAGCGAAGAGCCCTGCGGCGCGTTGATGATGTTGGTGAAGTTCTGCAGGATATTCGTGCCGTAATTGCCATTCAGCGGATCGGCGCCGGTGAGACCTTGCTGATAGATCTGCCAAGAGATACCGGCAGCCTCCAGGCGCTCCGGATAGGTGGTCCACGAAAGCAATTGATATTGCGGCGGTCCGTCGCCATCGACGAAATCATTGTTGTCGAGCAGCGGACCACCCAGCGTACCGGTTGGATCGACCGTACCCGTCATCAAGTACGAGCGGTTCGGATGGGTCGGACCCGGCAGCGAACAGAAGTAGGCATCGCAGACGGTGAATGCATCGGCGAGCGCGTAGTGGAACGGAATGTCGCTACGCAGGTGGTAGCCCATCGTCATGTCCGTCTTGTTCGCGGGCCATTGATCGTAGCGGCCGGCGTCAATGGCCGCATGCGTCTTGTACCAGGAATGATCCAGGTCGCCCACGCATTGCGCGCTCGTTGTCTGCGTGTTCAGATGGAACGGCAGCACGGGCTTCGTCGGATCTTCTTTCGACGGCTGGAACCATACCGGCTTGCCGTTGGGCAGCGGGATCGGGAAGCGGTCGTTGTAACCACGAACGCCGCGCATATGGCCCATGTAGTGATCGAACGAACGGTTCTCCTGCATGAACACGACGATATGCTCCACGTCGTTGATCGATCCCGACCGATGCGATGCAGGAATCGCGAGCGCCTTGCGGATCGAATCAGGAAAGACCGTCAGCGCGGCGGCAGCGCCGGCTGACGTGGCGACAGTTTGCAGGAAACGGCGACGGCTATTCGATGTCATCGTGCTTCACCTTTTAGTGTGTATTGAGGGTACGGCGATACGGCTTCGATCGCGGGAAACGATCGAATGGGGGTGGTTCATTGAGTTGTTTCGGGCGGGGAATGCATTACCGGCGCGACCTGTTGCGTGTCTGCCGCAAGGCTCGTTTGAGCGGCAGCAATGGCGCTGCTCGCCGCCAGTTCACTCGAAGGTGCAGCCTGCACCAATGGTTCGATCGCGCTCGCTGGCAGCGACGGATCAGCCGCGGCTTGAGTAGAGCTAAAACTTTCGTGGTCATCTGGCCCGCACGCCGTGAGGGCGAGCGCGGTCAACGCGAGTATCGCGGTTCGTCTCATGATGTCTCCGCTTGTTCTATGCGCTTGAATGTCAGCAGTAACGTTCTTGTTTCATCGCGGTCGCCAGTGTGCGGATGCTTCAAGAAAATTTTGTGAAACGTTTGCTTAGACTTGGTAAGGGCATTTTTCTATCATTAAGCTTACGGTTTTATATCTTCAAGCTAACCATTGAATATCTTCGAAAAACTAGTTGCATAGCGAATCACTTTCATCTATCCTGAGTTCATGTTCGATCACTGCATTTACTTCAACACAACGGCCCTTGCGCGAACTCTCGAGCGTGAGTGGACTGCTGCGTACAAACCGTTCGGCCTGACTCCGCCACAGGGCTTCATGCTGCGCGCGGTGCTCGCAAAGCCGGGAATCGTACAAAGCGAACTCGCTGCGGAACTCGCGATTTCGCGGTCCACGGCGACCAGAACGCTGGACGGCTTGCAGAAGCTGATGTTCATTGAACGTAGGTTGACGGAGTCGGACGGGCGCGAAACTGCTCTTTATCCAACCAGCGAAGCGTTGCAGATCAAGGATCAACTGAACGCTGCAAGCGCTGCGGTCACGCGGCGTTTGAAGGCTGAGATGGGTGAGGCTCGTTTTGTGACGACGGTTGAGAGCGTGAAAGAAGCGCGGTCGAGCATCGACTGATTTTTTCCTAGATAGTTGTATAGCGAACTAAATGGAGCTGAAAATGCCAATCTTGAACGTGAAGGTGAGTGGTGAAAAGTCGGCTGAAAAGATCTCGGCCATCTCGGCCATGTTGCTGGAACTGACTTCTTCCGTGTTGGGCAAAAAGCGCGACGTGACGGCGATCACAATCCAGTTTATCGAGGCGGATAGCTGGGTGATTGCGGGAAAGCCGCTGACCGAACACAAGAAATCAAGCTTCTACATGGACATCAAGGTCACCGACGAAACCAATACCAAAGACGAAAAGGCGCGTTACATAGCCGAGGTGTTTGCAGGCTTCGCACGGATCCTAGGCGAAGTGCACGAAGAGAGCTACATCTACGTTGAAGACGTCAGAGCGGCTTCCTACGGGTATGGTGGACGAACGCAAGAGTACCGGTATCACCACTGATGCAGTGGGTGCGCGCCGGAGTAAGCGACTAAACGTCGGCGTGCTGCGCCCCGGGTTCATAAAACAAAGCAAACAATTCCGACTGCGAGCCAATTCCCAACTTCGCGTAGATATGTTTCTTGTGCGCGCGCACGGTCTCGAACGAGATAGTCAGCTTCTCCGCTATTGCGCGCGACGAGAACCCGCTTAGCGAGAGCATCGCCACTTCAATCTCACGCGCTGTCAGAGCGCCGCGACCGCTCTTGTCGGTCAGTGCGCCAAAGCGTGCGGGCAGTTCTGAATGCATCGCATCGCCGCCGCTCCCCGCTTCTCGCGCCACACCGAAATTTTCGTATCGAAGACGTTGCTGCATCAATGCCAGCACCCATGGCGAAAACAACGTCAGCAACGCCACTTCCCGCTCGTCGTAACGGCGTGTATTGCCCAGCGAAAAACCCATCGTGTAGTCGGCGTCGATGACAACGTTAAAATGCACTTCATCGCCCACGATGTTTTTCTTGAAGTAGCGCTCGTAGTACTCGGTCATCTTGAAGTTATCGGGCGCAACGTCAGCAAGCGTGTAGAACCCCGATGTCCGCTGCTCGAATGCAGCAAGATAAAACGGATCAAGCTGATAGAGGGCGGCGAGATAGTCCTGGAACATCAGGTCGACCTTGCCGTCGGGTAAAGCCTGCTCCGCGCATACCAGCGGCGCAGCGTTGCGGGCAAAACGCAGCGCCACCCAGCTGTCGAAGCTGATATGCCGCTCCAGCACGCGCGTGAGGCGTGCCCAGAAATGCGGACCATCGAGCGCGTCGATGGCCGAGCCGATCTCACGATGAAACGCGAGATCGTGCCATTGAAATTCCATCGTCGCCTCCGCTTGGGTAACCCATGGTTGTAACCCGGCCGGGGTAACCCCGGTGGGTAATTTCTGGACAAAAATAATGCCTCGATAATAGTTCGAATGAAATTGCGGGACTCACAGATTTACGAATGAAAGGCATCTGGAAGGAGACGCGTCACATGCAGGCAGAACTTGCGCAGATCGCGCTGGTAGACAGCAACCTTGAACACAATACGCGCCGCGTCATTGAGAGCATCGGCCGAGCGGATGTTGAAGGTGGAACCAAGCTAGTGGTTTTCCCGGAAGCCACGCTGTCCGGCTTCCCTACGCGGGACAACATCGCGGACGTGGCGCAATCTATCGACGGCGCTGCGCTGACCGCCGTACGCGACGCTGCGAAACGCGCGGGTGTGTCGGTAGCAGTGGGACTTGCCGAACGTGAAGGGGCGCGATTCTACAACACGACTGTGCTGATCGATGAACGCGGCGAGATCGTCTTGCGGTATAGAAAGACCCACCTTTGGGCGTCGGACGTTGGCGTCTTCACACCCGGCGATCGCTTTGAAACATGCTTGTGGAATGGCATGACCGTAGGCTTGCTGATCTGCTATGACATCGAGTTTCCGGAAACGGCGCGTGCGATCGCAGCGCTTGGCACGGACCTCGCGATCGTCACCAACGGCAACATGAATCCGTTTGGGCCGGTACATCGCAGAGCCATCACCGCACGCGCGATGGAAAACCAGATGTTCGCGCTGATGGCGAACCGCTGCGGCTCGGGCGATGACGACCTCACATTCCCCGGCGAATCTGCACTGATCGACCCGTTTGGTGAAGTGGTTGCATCGGCGGGTTCGGAAGAAACCGTGCTGACCGCGAACATAGACTGGATGCGGCTCGAAGCGAGCCGTGAGCACTACCGCTATCTGCACGACGCTCGTGTGCCGCTCGGCCTCACTCCCGTCAACAACGCAGATGGCTCGCGCGCGCTTTTGATCGACGAGCGCCGCCGACGTATCGACTGAAGTTTTCTGCAGTTCCGTAGCACATGAACCGTCCGGGGCTCGCGCTCCGGGCGCGCCCGCACACGCCTGTTGAAAGTCCCGGAGATATCATGCAAAACGCGTCAACCGAAGAGCAGTCGCATCTGAAACGCACGCTCGGCCTGCCGTCCGTGTTGTTGTTCGGCCTGGCCTATATGGCGCCTTTGATTGTGTACGGCACGTACGGCGTGCTTGCAAAGGCAAGCGATGACACCGCCGCCCTCGCCTATCTCATTGCGCTAGTGGCCATTGCTTTTACCGCGCTAAGTTATGGCAAGCTTGCACGGCTTTATCCGGTCGCCGGATCCGCGTATACATACACACGTAAAACGTTTAACGCACATGTTGGCTTCCTGATCGGCTGGGCAACGTTGCTCGATTATTTCTTCCTGCCAATGGTGATCTGGCTGATCGGCGCGGCTTATTTCAACGCCGCGTTTCCTCATGTGCCTACCTGGATCTGGATTGTCGCGTTTATCGTGTTGACGAGTGCGCTGAACATAGTCGGGATTGAATTGGCTGCGCGCTTCAACATCGTTTTGATGGTGGTGCAACTTGCGATAGTCGGCTTGTTCGTGGCGTTATGCTGGCACTATGCATCGGCGGCGGCCGGGCCTGGCGGTATCGCGATGGCTGAACCATTCTTCAAGTCGCACGTCCCGTTTGCATCGACCATGGCGGGCGCTGCCATTGCTGCTTATTCGTATCTTGGCTTCGACGCTGTTTCAACGCTGACCGAAGAGACCATCGATCCGAAAAGGAACATGCCGCGCGCGATCTTGTGGATTGCATTGATCGGCGGCGCGATTTTTGTTCTCGCCGCTTACACGATGCAACTCGCGCACCCCGGAGTCGATTTCAAGGATACGGATTCAGCCGCGTTTGAAGTCGCCAAGATGGTTGGCGGCGATATCTTCGTGACCATCTTTCTTGCGGGTTTGATCCTCGCTCAATTCGCGTCGGGTATCTCAGCGCAAGCAAGCGTAGGACGTCTTCTCTACGCAATGGGCCGCGATGAAATACTGCCCAAGCGCATCTTCGGTTTCGTCCATCCCAAGTTCAAGACGCCGGCCATCAACATCGCGATTGCAGGGATCGTGGGCCTGATCGCATTGAAACTGGACGTAGCGACATCGACTTCGTTCATCAACTTCGGCGCGTTCCTTGCGTTCACGGCCGTCAACCTTTGCGTGGTGCGCTTGTATCTGTCGGGCAATCACGGCGACAAGAGAATTGGCGTGATCGGTGGTCTGGTCTTTCCGTTGATCGGCGCAATCGCGGATGTGTGGTTGCTGGCGAGCCTCGAGAAAACAGCGCTTATTTTGGGCGCAATCTGGTTCGTGATCGGTATTGTGTATCTGTGCTGGATCACGCGCCTGTTCCGTCAAGCGCCGCCGGAAGTGGTGGTTTGATCAGATGCTGATGACGCGCACCTGTAGTGCGCGTCTTTTCTTTTCACTAAATACCACCTTAACCCGCCAACACCTCCACGATACAAACCACCATGGTGAAGGCCCCGATGCAGCCCGCCAACGTAGCCGCCGCTTTAGCAAAAGGTGACATGTGCGCCCCGATCAAATTAGATTGAGCGCATTCTATATTCATTTGAAATAAAAATGAAAGCAAAAAGAAAGATGTCTTTTAAGCGCCCTTTCCATCATCCTTGTCTGCGAAATAGCGTGCTGGAGGTTTGCCGAGCGCTTTCTTGAACATCGTGATGAAAGCGCTGACCGATTCATAGCCGAGATCCTCTGCCACGCGCTGCACAAGCGCTCCACCAGAAAGCCGCTGCAACGCGATGATGATGTGCAGTTGCTGGCGCCATCGTCCAAAGCTCATGCCGGTTTCGCGTAGCACCAGGCGCGTGAGCGTGCGTTCGCTCATCGCGACACGTGTGCCCCATTCCGCTGCGGTGCTTCGATCGGCGGGGTCGGTCGTGAGTGAATTGGCGATGTGCCGCAGTTTTGCATCGGCAGAAATCGGCAGGTGAAGCTGCTCGGTTTTCATCTGCGTAAGTTCGTCGAGCAAGACGCTTACAAGGCGACCAGTTGGGCCGTCTACTTCATAAACCTGCGGAAGCGCGGCAAGCCGCTGAATCAATTCGATCAACAATGGCGTGAGCGATAACGTGCAGCACGTCTGCGGCAACGCGGCTACGCTTGAATCGACGTAGAGAAAGCAAAGACGACCATTGGCCGTCACGCGATTGCTGTGCAACATGCCGCCGGGCACCCACACGCCGCATTGCGGCGGCACCATCCAAAGACCGTCCGATACTTCACACGTCACGCCACCGCGCAGCGCAACCACCAGTTGCCCCTTGCTGTGCCGATGCATCGGCAACTCGCTCTCGTTCTCCACGACATCCACGCGCACGGCGTTAGCCGGCTGATCCATGGTGTCCGGATTGAAACTCGTCAGGGTGGCGCGAAGGATCGACATTGCGTCTTTGACCGTATTTAGAACTATTTTGTCATTATCTCCAGATTCGTATCCGCGTCCAATGTTTAGTCTTAAGGCTTGTCAATGTCGGATCGCATTCATCGTGAAATCTCAATCCAGTCCTATGCCAAACGTCTCGCGCCCGGCGATGCTCGTGGTCGGCATTCTGTTGATAGCTGCCAATTTGCGTGCGCCCTTTACCGGGGTTGCGCCGCTGCTCGGCATGATTCGCGCGAATGCCGGTCTGACGACGACCGAAGCGGGCATGTTGATCACCCTGCCCTTGCTCGCGTTTGCGATAGTTTCGCCGTTCGCAGCACGCGTCGCCCGCGAGTATGGTCTCGAACGTTCGTTGTTCGCGGCGCTGGTCTTGATTGGCGCGGGAATTGTCGTGCGCTCGACCGGGACTGTGTGGTGCCTGTATTTAGGAACGGCGATCATTGGCGGCGGCATTGCGTTAGGGAACGTGCTGCTGCCGAGTTTGCTCAAGCGCGACTTCCCCGATAAAACCGCCACCCTCACCTCCGCTTACGCGCTGACGATGGGCGTAGGCGCAGCAATCGCCTCGGTCGTCGCCATTCCGCTTGCGCGCGTTTTCAATTCGGATTGGCGGCTCGTCATTGGCGCATTTATCGTGCTGCCGATTGTCACTGCATTGGTATGGATGCCCCAACTTCGCAGCCGGACATCGCCTTCAAAAGACACGGCAACACCTCCTCACGGCGGCGAAGTGTGGCGCTCCGCGCTCGCGTGGCAAGTGACACTGTTCCTTGGGCTGAATTCCTTCGTCTATTACGTTGCGGTTAGCTGGCTTCCTGCCATTCTTCACGATGCCGGCTTTTCCTCCGATAAAGCCGGCTCACTGCACGGCGTCCTGCAACTTTCGACAGCCGTTCCCGGCTTGCTGCTGTTGCCTATTGTGAGGAAGATGAAGGATCAGCGAGCGGCTGCGTTTATCGCTTCCATCATTAGCGCGGTTGGTTTGTTTGGATTGCTTGTAGCGCCATCGTTAGCAATGGTGTAGATCATTTTCTTCGGCCTTGGCGCGGGTGCTGCGATCATTCTTGGCCTTGCGTTCGTGAGCTTGCGTGCAAGCAATTCGCATCAGGCGGCGGCGCTGTCAGGAATGAGCCAGTGTGTAGGGTATTTGCTTGCGGCCGCGGGTCCACCGCTTGTCGGCCGATTGCACGACGGGTCAGGAAACTGGAGCGTGGCCTTGGCGATTTGCGCAGCTCTGTGTGTGGCCATGGCGTTGCTTGGACTCTTTGCCGGGCGCGCGGTGCATATTTCGAGCGCGCCATTTCGCCGAGCAACGGCCAAGGCAATCTAAGCGCGAACGCAAAAAGGCGGCATCGGCATAAAGCCGATGCCGCCAACCTGCCGCTTACTCTTAGACTTGTGCCAAACCACCATCCACGGTCAATTCGATGCCCGAGATATAGCTGCTATCGTCGGATGCAAGGAACAAAGCCGGCTTGGCGATTTCTTCCGAGAGACCAATGCGGCCTAGCGGCACCTGCGAAGTAATACCCGACTTGAAGCCTTCAATTTGCTCGTCGGTGAGGCCAGTCTTGCCGAAGATCGGTGTATCGATAGGACCCGGGCTGATCGCATTCACACGAATGCGGCGTGCCTTGAGATCCGTCGTCAACGTACGTGCCAACGAACGCACCGCAGCTTTAGTGGCTGAATAAACGCTGAACGCTTCCATGCCCTTGGACGATGCAATCGATGCGTTCAAAATGATCGATCCACCGTCCGGCACCAACGGAAGAAGCTTTTGCACCGTGAAGTAAGCACCCTTCACGTTGACGTTGAAGGTTTCATCGAACTGCGCTTCCGTGACCTGATCGATCGGTGCGAGCGAACCCAAACCAGCGTTCGCAAAAATGACATCCACGCGGCCGTATTTCGCCTTCACATGGTCGTGAAGTTTGTCCAGATCCGATAGCTTGGAGACATCGCCCAGCACGCCTTCGGCGTTTGCGCCGATGCTTTCCACCGCTTCATCCAGCTGCTTCTGGCGGCGTCCTGTGATGATGACCTTCGCACCTTCTTTAGCGAAGAGTTGCGCCGTTGCCAAACCCATTCCGCTGTTTCCGCCCGTGATTACGGCGACCTTTCCTGATAGTTTCGTCATGTCAGTCCTTATGCTTGCGTTTGTTGACTCGAGCAGGCCCGTTTTCAAGCTCTGTTTAGTCGCTAAGGATTAGCTGTTCCCGTAACCGTTGACATCGGTTGCGCGGGGTTGGGCTGACTATAGGCGCGGTGCATCACGGGAAATAGTAGGTGGCGACGAATACACTCATCGGCTCAAGCGAATAATCAAAATGCTTTCGATATGACGCCAAAGACTAAGCGCGTAGTACGCTGGTTTTGATGATCGCTTGGTGCAGAGCAAAGAGTCGATGCGCGTGCTGCCTTATCATGTAATGCAACGATAACGTGCTCATGCCGCAGGTTCGCGGCTTTCAAGGAAAGAGTCGGAAATGAAAAAGCTCATCAACGATGTCTCCACCGTCGTGCCCGAAATGCTCGACGGACTTGCTGCGTTCAATCCAGGTCTGTCGTTGTTGCAAGGCAGCACGATCATTGTGCGAGCCGATGCGGAGGCAGCCGCTGCACGCGGCGAGGTCGCGCTGATATCGGGCGGCGGTTCAGGTCATGAGCCTGCGCACGGCGGTTATGTGGGGCCGGGAATGCTTAGCGCGGCGGTCGCCGGTGAGGTGTTTACATCGCCTTCCACCGATGCAGTGCTCGACGCCATTCGCGCCGTCGCCGGTCCTGCAGGCGTGTTGCTTATCGTGAAGAACTACACCGGCGATCGCTTCAACTTCGGACTCGCTGTGGAGATTGCGCGCGCTGAAGGCATCGCGGTCGAAATGGTGATCGTCGCCGACGACGTCGCGTTGTCCGCAAGTGGCGAACATGCAGGCCGGCGCGGTTTAGCCGGCACCGTATTCGTTCACAAGATCGCGGGCGCGGCAGCGGCCGAAGGATTGCCGTTGAGCAAAGTCGCGCAAGTGGCGCGGGACGCGGCGGCATCGCTTGGCACCATGGGCGTGGCCCTCACGCCGTGTACCGTTCCCGCTGCAGGCAAGCCCGGCTTCACGCTCGCCGATGATGAAATCGAATGGGGCCTCGGCATTCACGGCGAACCCGGCGTTGAGCGCGGCTCGCTTGTTTCCGCCGATGCCATTGTCGAACGCTTGCTTGCAAAGATCACGGATGATCTGAAGCTCAAGTCCGGCGATCGTGTTGCGTTGCTTGTGAACAATTTGGGCGGCACACCGCCGAGTGAGTTGAGCATCGTTGCGGGATCGGCGCTTCGGGCCCTCGCTGCAAGGCATATAAACGTGGAACGCGCGTGGTCCGGCACGTTCCTTAGTGCGCTGGAGATGGCGGGTGTATCGCTTACGTTATTGCGAGTCGATGATCAACGGCTCGCTCGCCTCGATGCCACCGCGACCACTAGCGCATGGCCCGCGTTGAGCGGACGCGTTGCACTGGCGTCCGTCAAGCAGGCTCCCGCCGCGCCCGCTGCTGCGAGTGGCGCGCGGCTCTCGCGCGAGTCGGCGTTGAGGCGGGTTATCGAAGCCGTGTGCGCTCGCCTGCTCGAAGCCGAACCCGAGTTGACCGAGATGGATCAGCGCGTGGGCGATGGCGATCTTGGCATCAGCATGTCGCGTGCGGCGCACAGCATCCTTCAGGAGATCGATACGTATCCTGCCGAGACCGCACCCGCCGATGTGCTGCGTACCATGTCGGCGACGATACGACGCGTGGTGGGCGGAACATCCGGGCCGCTGTATGCGGTGATGTTGTTGCGCGCGGCTGCGGCGTTGGATGAGGCACATGAGCCCGATGCGAAAGTCTGGTCGAAGGCGTTCACCGCCGCCGTTGCGGGCGTGATGGATTTGGGCGCCGCGCAACCAGGCAACAGGACGATGGTCGATGCGTTGCATCCCGCGGCGGTCGCGCTGGACGCAGCGCTTGTTAAAGGTGCGAGCGCCATCGATGCGTTGAAGGCGTCCGTCGATGCCGCCGCTCAAGGCGCCGAAGCTACCGCACAAATGCATCCACGGCTTGGACGGTCGAGTTACGTTGGCGACCGCGCGCTAGGTTTCGCCGATCCGGGCGCGCATGCGGTTGCGCTTTGGCTTGGCGCTATCGAATCGACTTTGCGGCGTTGATCGGTTTTCGGTTCTAATTGGCTTAGGTCCTTGGCTTGATTTATTAATAACGGAGACAAACAAAATGGACTTGAATTTGCGCGGGAAAGTGGCTGTGTTGACGGGCGCTAGCGTGGGTATCGGGCTCGCCGTGGCCGAGGCGTTCGCAGCGGAAGGAACGGACCTGTTGTTGGCGGCGCGCAATGCAGAACGGTTAACGGAAGCGGCTGATGGCATCGCCAAGAAGTTTGGCGTCAAGGCCGTGGGCGTTTCTTGCGATGTGGCGACTGCTGCGGGCGTGGATAAGCTGGTCGCTGCGGCCAAGGACAATTTTGGTGGCGCGGATATTCTGTTCAATAACGCGGGCACGGGCAGCAACGAGACCATCATGGATGCGCCCGATGAAAAGTGGACCGCGTATTGGGACCTGCATGTGATGGCAGCGGTGCGTTTGGCGAGAGGCCTGGTGCCGATGATGAAAGCGCGCGGCGGTGGCGCGATCCTGAACAACGCATCGATTTGCGCGAGCCAGCCGCTTGGGTATGAGCCGATTTATAACGTGACGAAAGCGGCGTTGATGATGCTTTCGAAGAATATGGCGAATGAGTTTATTAAAGACAATATTCGCGTGAACACGATTAACCCGGGGTTGGTGCTGACGCCGGATTGGGTGAAGACGGCGAAGCAGTTGACGCAGGATTCGGGAGGTGATTGGGAGGGGCATCTGCAGCAAGTTGCCGATGAGCATGCGCCTATTCGGAGGTTTGCATCGGCTGAGGAACTTGCGGGGTTTGTTGTGTTTCTTTGTTCGGAGAAGGCGAGTTATAGCGTGGGGTCGACCTATTTTGTCGATGGGGGGATGTTGCGGGGGGTGTAAGGTGCGATGAACTATAAGCGGCGAAGATGTTTGAAGATTTTTGATCGCGGACGAGACCTAAAATACTTAGATTCCCGGATTGACCAAGGGAAACGGATTTCGGTTGGTTCGCAAGAGCAACGATTTTCCGAAAATCCCATAGGCCGCTTTTCGGCCTAGCGGACACCGACAACACTGCATCAATGCGGGCGAATGACCCCTTTGGGCCGCTCCGCCATGTGGAGCCGATCGGCCAACAACGGACGGTCGACACAGTGGTCAAGATCGGTGACAATTTCTGCGGCGACCGCCCGCGTCGTACGGTCACTGATACAGCCCTAATGACCTTAAAAGTTCCCGCCTAACAAGCATGAGCAGCACCTCTCCCGTCGTTTTCGTTCACGGCTTCATCGGTACGCTGGACATCACTGGCTACGAGTTGCCCCACGCAGTCCCCGATCTGCTTGGATACGGCGAGCACCAGGCCGTTCCGTTCGATGCCATATCCCTACCCAGTCAAGTCGAACATCTGCGAGCTTTCGTGGACGCCCGCTTTGGAAGCAAATCCGTTGACGTAGTTGGCCATTCCGTTGGCGGTGCGATCGCTATGCTGTTCGCCCACACCTACCCTGAGTACGTCCGCAGAATCGTCAATATCGAAGGGAACTTTACATTGCGCGATGCGTTTTGGTCGGCATCGGTAGGGCGGATGAGCCAGAGCGAGGCTGACGCTATGCTGCAAGATTTTCGTGCTGATCCACTTGCCTGGATCAGCAGTTCCGTTACCGCACCAGCGCCGCATCTGAGTGGGATCGCGGCCCGCTGGCTTGCTCACCAGCCAGCGTCCACGCTTCGCGCGATGGGTCAGTCGGTTGTCACAACAACGGGCAACGATGATTATTCTACGGTAATCGAAACGGTCTTCGATCGGCATCCGGTGTATTTGCTTTCCGGTGAGCGCTCCCGCAAAGGCTGAGACGTACCAGACTGGGCACTGGAAAAATGCGCTGGAGATCACACGCTGGCCAACTGCGGCCATCTGATGATGCTCGACGATGACGTCGCCTTTTCAGCGGCGATCAAGCGATTCTTGGCCGAATAGGTCGGCCGCTGTCGATTGCTTGGGGCCGCCATCGGCCCACTAAGAGACGATCGGCAAGTCCGCCCAGATCGGCGACAATTGCTTGCCTCGACAATCGAGATCTACCTTACGTAACGAGATACTTCTGACCGTTGAAGCGGGGGTATTGTCGACTGCGACCGGCTGCTATCTCAGTTTTCGAAGGAGCGAAACGATCGAATTTACGCCTACCGGTAAAAGTATAAGCAGCTCAGGGATGTATATTTACAAAGCAAATCCACCGCCCAAGTCGGCTTCCTCAGACAGATGCCTTGGCTCGGTGAGGCTGTGATACACGAGTAAGTTAAAGGTCATGTCTCAAATGACGAAGGCGAGCACAATTCCAGCACCATCGGCCAAAAACGTCCAACGAAGTTATTTCGACCGCGCCGATCTTATTTTCATCTTTCCGGTCTATCGCGAACTTCGGATGATGATTTAAAAGCTTGTGCATTGTTCCCTAGACGTAACACTGCGAGTGTGCTCCTGCAAACGATTCGCGATATGTCGTGGTTAGGCTGGGCCGCAATTGCAGTGGGCATCAGCCGGCCACGCAGAGCCGCTCAAGGCGATCGTTCAATTTTCTGAGCCAAACGAAACGGATCGGCTGCCCACATTTCGCAGGCGCGGAGGTATGGCTGTGATAGGGCCAACCAATCCCCGAGCGGCGTGAGACTTATTCCCGGTGAAACCGAACCGCCGAACGACTCGGAGACAAATGGCGCATCATCCTCCGGGCGACGGACAACCTGAGCAATGTGAGTGATGCCGCGTGGACGAAGATGGTTACTTGCCCACGCCGGTTCTCCCATTTTCAACCCGATGGTGGCGCAACGCGGAAGACTGAAGGCCGTGATCTTTCGTCCCTCAAGAACGAACCCTGTCTGGAACTCAATCTCCTGAATGATCCGATCCGACCACACTTGCAGGGCTTCCATATCATCAGCGCCAAATACTGCGCGGCCAGCAGCCTCGTTTTCTGCTCGCATCGCTTTCGTAAGAAGTAGTCCGGCCCACCCCGAACAGTCAATGACTGGAGGGTCGGCAGATAGTCCTTCTAACTTCACGCCCCGCCGGTATCCAACTCGACCCGTGTAAAGCTGTACCAACTCCCACATCGTCGTCTCGCCTGCGTTTAAAGTCATTGCGCAAACCTTCGTGTTGATGGCTATAGACGGCTATTCATGAATCGAGCCGAGATCGTTTTTTTAGTATCCCATGGTGAAGGGCGGCCTGAATGACCGCTTAGTGGTTTGTCCAAAGTCTCTTAGGGGTCGAGTATCACCGCGTGCGGTGGCCAGACTGAGTCTCCCTTCCCTCGAAAGGAGATCGTCATGGAAATGACTATTATCAGCAGGGTGCCGCGCGTACCGTGGAACAAGGGCAAGTTGCTTGGGCAGAAGCCGCCGCTGGAGCTCAAGGAAATCTGGGCCATCCGGATCCGCCTGCAGCTCGGCGCGAGAACATGTGATCTTGCAATGTTCAATCTGGCGATCGACAGCAAGCTAAGGGCACGCGATCTGACGAAACTGCGTGTGCGCGATAGCTGCCTTGGCTTCCGCGTGGTACCGCGGGCGACTGTGATGCAGTAAAAGACGCAGAGGCCGGTGCAGTTCGAGATCACCGAGCAAACCCGCGAAAGCGTGGAAGTTTGGATCAGGGCAGCGGGGCTTTTGCCTTCAGACTCCCTGTTTCCGGGCCGGATTCACGCGTCGCCCCATCTATCGACGCTTCAGTATGCGCGCCTCGTGCATCGCTGGATACGGTCGATTGGACTCGATGACACCGCGTACGGCACGTACACGATGCGTCGGACCAAAGCATCCCTGATTTATCGCCGGACAAAAAACCTCAGGGCCGTACAGCTGCTCCTTGGCCATAGCAAACTCGAGAGCACAGTTCGATACCTCGGCATCGAGGTAGACGACGCGCTCGAGATGGCAGAGCAAACCGAGATTTAAGTCGCGGTCCCGCCGGGCAGTAATAAACACTGTCCGGCCAATTTGAGTTGTTTGACCCAGCCGTCCAGATCATTGACAGCCGACATTCGAGCGACCTTTTTTCCACGACGTCAGCGTGCCGTTTGCGATTTTCGGACACGGTACCGCACGTAAAGATTGTTGAAAACAAGCGCCGTACCGGTCATGCACGCGCCGACTATTTGCGCACGCGCGGGCACGACACCGGTAAGGGAAGAAACAGCGAAAGTGGTGACTGGCAATACATCCATGAAAAGCACGCCGTTAAGCGGCGTAAGTATCCGGTTGCCGAGATTCCAGAACAGGATAGCAACGAAGCCAGCGATAGGGCCCATATATAACAAGTGAGGTGCAATCGCCCTTAGCTGTGCGGATGTCGGTACGGGCACGACATGCACTGCGAAAAGCAGTGCGTTAAGGCCGAGGATTGTCGTAAGTCCCAGCCACGTGGTCAGCGTTGTGTATTTCAGTGGGGACCACGTTTTGAAATGCGATGCGCTAAAGGTATAAATAACCCAGCAGAGCGCTCCGACCAGAATCAAGGCGTCGGCTGAAAAGTGCTGTGGCACGTGTAGTGCCCCAGAAACGTCGCCCTTTGTGACAACAAGCGAGACGCCTGCAAACGACATCAAGATGAACAAAAACGAAAGGACGGGCGGCATGCTTTTGCGGACAATTGAATTCAGGAGTAACCCCATCATCGGCTGGGTCGCCATCATGATGGATGCGGTGAGCGCACCGGCTGGCCCTGCGAGTTGCTGACCAAGAAACACAAACGAGCCAAATCCGCAGAAGCCCACTGAACCCAACATCCACGCTACGAAAATTGACTCCCCGTTCGCCCGCAAGCCGCCCCTACCTTCCTTGAGCAGAAGCAGAGCCAGAAATGCTGTGCCCGCGATCAAGTATCGCAGTGACGTGAACGTGAACGGATCGACGTGCGTAAGTGCGTCTGTCATGACGGGAAACATGATGCCCATCAGCACCGTTGCAGCCACGCAGAACAGCACACCTTTTCCGTAGGCTGCATGGATCGAGGGGAGACTCTCAGACCCTGAGGCTGCTTCACAAGCGGACGATTCTGACGAAAGTTCAACTGGCGAATTCATGACTGATCGTTCCAAAAATGGGAAAAATTTTTAGATCAGCGCCCGCATCGTCATGTCGACAACTGGGACAAGATCGTTCTCTTCGAAACTGAGCTTGCCAAGAACACGAAACCCCTGAATAACGCACAATAGAAAGGTTGTTACGGCTTGCTCATCGAGTGTCGAGTTGAATTCGCCCGCCCGCTGGCCTCGAATTACGGCAGCAGCGAGATAAGCCGCAATGCGCCGCAGCGTCGCCTCAATATGCGGACGTAGTGCTTCGTCGGCCGGTAGCAGTTCAATAGCCGCATTCGTAATGAAGCAGCCATGCCGTCGCGATAGACTGGTCGAGACTTTCGTGTAGTGCATCAGCGCCTGACGGAGAGCCTCATGCGGTGACGCGTTTTCTTCCAGTCTCTCTTTCAGACGGTCGATAGCACCTTCCGCATACTGGTCGAACGCGGCAACAAGGAGACCATGTTTGTCACCGAACGTGCTGTAGAGGCTCGCCCGAAACAGGCCCGTGGACTTGCAAAGATCAGCAATGGATGTCGCGTGATAGCCCTGTTCCCAAAAAACTCGGCCAGCGGCCTTGGTCACGCTGTCAATATCGAACTCGCGGGGTCGCCCGCGTTCCGCTGAGGGGGTTGAAGGAGACGGGAATTTAGAAGTTCGTCGCATCATGCTCATCATATTAAGACTGAACGTTCCATAAATCAATCCCTGCCGCAAACATGGCGTAAAACCCAAGCGAGTGGCTGCTTTGGGAGAATTGCGGCGGTCTCCTCTGGGTCGGTGGAGCCGACCGCGTTGGGGCACCGGTCGGCCAGGAACGGGCGTTCGACAGCGCAGTTTAGATCGTTGACAATTGCTAGCACCGAATGACGGCCACGCCTGGTCACTTACATCAAGGCGATGGTTTTCCTCTCCTGAAATGGAGTTGCATCGATGAGCATAAGCAAGTGGATCGAGGGCATTCGCAAAGATACGCACAAAGCCGACGCATTCGCCACGGTGACATTGGAGGCTGCACATCGGGTGATCTCTCCTGTTGTCGATGCGGCCTTGGAAGGGCGAGGATTCGAAACAATAGCGCCGCTGAAGTGGGTAAGATTCGACGGTTCGCCCGTCCGCCAGATTTTTGCCTTTCCGGCTTGGAAGGGCGGCGTAATAGCGCCGCGATGGGGCTTGTCTTTTGACTTTGTCCCGCATGTATCGGGTAGCTCTGTTCGATGGCACCGAACCAATAAGTCTGCAATGTTTGATCTCGCTGTCGATGCGCGCGATAGGGCCTTAGATGTAAGCCTTATTCGCGGCGAGCAGGTCGTCGTTCAAAAATCTGCGGCGATTGTGGACATGGCGATTGCGCGTGCAGACGAATTTTGGCAACGCGTTAATTCGGTTGATGACGTCGTTGCGGCATTCGAATGGCTACGAGGCTATCTATCGACAGAAGGCTTGAGTTTCTACAACTATGTCCAGCATCCGATCGCGCTGGCGTTTGTGCTCGCGAGGCTAGGCGACGTAGTTGGCGCACGGCGAGAACTGGACCGCTTTCTAGCACGGCGTTTGCCCGAAGACCCGCTTTCAATACGCCTCGGCGAATTGCTGGCTAAAGCTACCTGCAGCGCATGACCGCGGTGCGGGATAGAAACGCTTCCCGCGTAATCGGGCGACCTTGCCAATGAACACGCGCTGAATCTCCGTTTGCGGAATGCGACCAGCGTCTGCTCTGGGTCGACATCTGCACAACGCGGTCCGATCAATAGCGGCTCACTACGCTAATTCAACGTCGGACCGGGCTCGGCCAAAAGCCGCCGTTCACATCCGTCGTCGGCCAGACGTTCAGGCGTCGGCTGCGCCCCGTAACGGGCCATCCGACTACAAATGTCGAAGGCGCCTTCTCGGCCGTTCGCTGGTGGTCTCGCGAACGGCCCTTTTCTGCCCGCCGAAGATCGGTCCAAAGGACAAGAAAGGCTTTGATCCAAACAGCGTCGCGTTAGAAAGAGGTCACTAAACCGGTGGCGAGCACATAAGCAATGGTTTCCGTCACCGGGATGTGGTTCGTCCGTGTCCGTCAGTCGCGATCAATGACCAGGGTAGTGCCCGGCCGCGATGTCTTCTAGCAATGTCGGGTGTGTGGGCTCCCAACCCAGCAGCGAGCGCGTGTACGCGCTGGAAGCTGGGATGTCGGCGCCGAAGAACATGCTTAGCCACTCGAATTGCGCCTGCGCGAGGTCGGCGGGGATCGACTCCACCGGCACGCCCAGAGAGTGGCCGAGCGCCGTGGCGATTTCGCGTGTAGCGACACCTTCCTCGGCGACCGCGTGCAGCACGGCACCCGCGCTCGCCTTGTCGATCGCCAGACGCACCAGCTTGCCAGCGTCTAGCCGGTTGACAGCCGGCCAACGGTTCTGCCCCTCGCCGATGAACCCCGAGATACCCTTTTCGCGTGCGATCCGGGCGAGCACCGCGACGAAACCGTGGTCGCCTCCGGCGCCATGGACCGTGGGGGCAAAACGCACGACGATGGATCGAATCCCTCGCTCGGACAGGCTCAGCGTGTAGGCGGCGTTTTCGGTGCGCGGATGAACGTCTGCGGCAGGCATGTCCTTCTCGGTGCCTACACTGCCCGATGCCAACCCCAGCGTCCCCGAGGCGATCAGCAGCGGGCCACCCGTGTCCTGCAGCACGTCGGCAAAGACGTCGATGGCCGCGCGATCGGTTTGTGCGGCAGCGGCCATCTGCGAGAAGTCATGGTTGTAGCCGAGGTGCACGATGCCGTCGGCCAATGCGGCTGCAGCGCGCAAGCTGCTGAGGTCATCGAGGCTCCCGCGAACCACCTCAGCGCCGAGTTCGGTGATCCTGGTGGCAGCATCGCCGCTGCGGGCCAGCCCGAGGACATGATGTCCCGCGCCGATTAGTTCCTTGACGCTGGCCGAGCCAATCCAACCCGACGCGCCGGTTACGAGAATTCGCATGGGAAACTCCATTGATGTCATTGAGTGACATCAGTATAGCGCTATGATGTCACATTGTGTCAACACCCTGGGAGCAACATGGGTCGCTGGGAACCCGACTCTGAAGACCGCTTCCGCGCGGCGGCCATCGAACTGTTCCGCGAGATCGGCTACGAGCGTACGACCGTGGCCGCCATTGCGCAGCGCGCGGGGCTGACCCCGCGCACGTTCTTTCGCTACTTCGCCGACAAACGCGAAGTGCTCTTCAACGGCTCGGAACGGTTGCAGGAGAAGATGGTCGCTGCCCTTGCCCAGGCACCAGCTGAGGCGTCACCGGTCGACGCGATCGCCGCAGCGCTGGCGAAGGCGGGTGATTTTTTCGATGACGAGCGCCGCCCTCTGGCACGAGTGCGCAAGTCGGTGATCGCCGCCAACCCCGATCTGTACGAGCGCGAGTTGATCAAGATGGCGACGCTGTCCGCCGCGCTCGCGCACGCGCTTCGCGCGCGCGGCGTAGACGATTCGGACGCGAGTCTCGTCGCCGAGGCAGGCATCGCCGTCTTCCGGGTCGCTTTCGCGCAATGGGTCAGCGACTCCGAACGACGCGGTTATGTCGAGATCGTGAACGAATCTCTTGAGCGATTGAGGCTGCTGACAGCACGCTGACCCGGTTGCGGTCCGTTGGCCCCTTGTCCTCGAGTTAGAGGACGATCGAGCCCGAGGCGCCCTTGCCGAACGACGGGTGGACATCTGCAGTGTGGTGGTTAGCGGTAGTCTGAAAGAAGCTTGGCGAACGACCGAACAGGCCGAGGACTTGCCGGCGGAGACTGCAACTCGAATGGCCGTACCGGTTTGAAAGCTGACGCAGCGCTCGCGCCGGGTCGAAGGACGCCTGTGGGTCGGGTCTCGCCCCAGGACAGTCAGCGCACACTAACTCTCCCTTCACCTGAGAGGAGAGTCGTCATGGAAGCAAATGCCAGCAACGCCCCGACGCGCGTCCCGTGGAATAAGGACAAGCTTACTGGGCAGAAGGCACCGCTGAAACTAAAGGAAATTTGGGCCGTTCGGATTCGGCTGCAACTGGGAGCGAAGACCCGTGGTCTTGCGATGTTCAATCTCGCAATCGACAGCAAGTTGCGGGCATGCGATCTGACCAAGTTGCGCGTGCGTGATGTCTGCTTAGGCAACCGGGTGGCGCCACGGGCTACAGTCATGCAGCAAAAAACTCAGCGACCGGTGCAATTTGAAATCACCGAGCAGACCCGCGACAGCGTGGAAAGTTGGATCAAAACGGCAGCCCTGCGTCCATCCGATTTTCTGTTTCCGGGCCGCATCCATGCTTCGCCGCATCTTTCGACACGTCAGTACGCGCGCATCGTCCATCGGTGGATCAAATCGATCGGGCTTGACGACACGGCCTACGGGACGCACACGATGCGTCGCACAAAAGCGTCGTTGATTTACCGACGTACGAAAAATCTGAGGGCTGTTCAGCTGCTGCTTGGTCATACGAAGCTGGAAAGTACCGTCCGATATCTCGGCATCGAGGTTGACGACGCGCTCGATATGGCCGAGCAGACCGACGTTTAACAACGGGAGGCCGGTCGGCAATTGGACGATGACCGGCCATGAGGGAAGTTCAACGTCGCTATCGGGATCGTGGGCAATTTGAGCTGATTTTCAAACAATCATGCTGATGCTCTGAAAATTCCGAGTGACTTGAGACATAGACCAAAATGCTCGTGGCAGTGGCGCGCGTCGCTTTTTTGACCCGCACCTTGATTGCGGGCACGTTTTGCAGGCTGGAAATAGTTGTCCCGCGGCAGCGATTGCTGCGATACGCCATACCGCTGAACAACCGCTATTGCAAATCAAATGGGATGATTCAGATCGGCCGTGAGTTGGGATGCGATGTTGTTTGCCCCTTCCGTCAGATCCTGTTTGATATCGGTAGCGACCACATTCAACTTCCCGTAGTTGAACGTCTTCCGGTATATAGCATTGCCAGCATCGAGCGGGTCGGAATCGTTCGGCTTTCTCCTGAACTGCAGCAAGTTGTCGGCCTTTGGATACATCACGACGTTGGCGGAGACATAAAGGTTTCCTGACTGTAACTGGTAGCCGACATCGACGAACAAGACTGCGCTTGCTGCAGCATTGTCAAAGACGATTCTTTTCTGCGTGCTTGAGTTGACAGTCTCGACATCGAGCGGCGCGACAAACTTGATGGTCTGAAGCGTGCCGACTGCACCGTTGGACGCCTGCTTCATGACGGCGCGGAAGTCATAACCGTGGAGTTGCTCAAGAATTGGGGTGGCGGTGCTTTCCGCCGAAGAACGCCGGGCGGCATCAATGCCCGCTGCAACCAGAGCGCCGAGGAGGCCCGTGGCACCAGCATTGGTCGGCGTCACTGTCACCAACAAGCTATTCTGGGGAATGAATAGCGCACCGGCTACCGGTCCAAGTTCATGCTGCTCCTGCTTCGTTACCGACATGGGTGGTGTCGTCGCACATCCGGCCAGCATTGCGATAAACAGCAACAACGAGAGGTTTCTCAGGTTCATATTTAAGATTAGTTCCGAGTTGACTTGTGATTAAGGTTGCAGCGCCCGTAAGTCATATGGCCTTCCCAGCAGTCGTTTCGGCCAATTCAACGCGGAAGTGCAGAAGGCGGAACAGAGGAGGTCAAATGGATCGAACGTCTGCGATACTCTTAACGACAAATCCGTACTCAACTTTAGTGTGTGGCGACACTAAGACGCCATTGAGGACCTGGGCGGCTAAATACGAGCACGCCTGAGAATGCCTTCGCCATCGTAGGTGCTATCGATTGGCCTCGAGCGGTCTCTCGAATGCAACGAATGGAGCCCGCAAGAATATTGGTAGCGGCTAATTTGGTAGTCAATCGATATAATTAATTGGAAACAAAACAGTATTGACTGCCCGCAAAGTGGTTTTAACCGGGGGTACCAAGACACGCTCTCCTGATGGACCGTCACCGGCCAAAAACAGCCAGTGGCCACCTCGGAGCGAATGCCCGACGGTCGGCAGAAAGCGGACGCTCAGGTTGCAAGGTATTTCTGTGGCGGACTGCCGGTTATTTGGCGGAACATCACGATAAATGCGCTGGCACTGCTGTAGCCAAGATCGCTTGCGACGCGCGAGAGCGGATGGCCAAGCGTCAGCCTCGTGATGGCTTCATCGACACGCATGTGTTGACGCCATAGCCCAAAAGTCATGCCGGTCTCTTCCTTGAAGCGTCGCGCAAGCGTACGGCTGCTTGCGCCCAGCCGTGCGGCCCAGAAGTCCAGCGATGTATCGCCGCCCGGGTCATTCATCATGTGCTCGCAGATCGTCACGAGCCGGGGATCGCCTGGCAAAGGCACCCCACTTTCCGGCATGGTCGCCGTCTCCGCAATAACCTTGACCAGCAGCGACGCAGATAGCGCAGCCTGGCTCGACGGCAGGTAGTTGGGTCCACCTGCGCTCAGGTTCAGCACGAGCTCGCGCAGTAATGGCGATGCCGACAGCGCCAGCGGCTCGTCCCAGTGCCATTCGAACACGGCGGGTTCGATCGACACATTGCACAGTTCGAGTCCGCCGATGGCATGCAATTCGTGATCGATGTCCGACGGCAGCCATAAGGCTCGTGATTGAGGCAACGTCCACGTGCGTTGCGGCGTCAATACGCGGACCACCCCGCGTATCGCAAGCACCAGTTGTCCGTGATGGTGTTGATGCCACGCGATGCGCTCGCCGTGCCGATGATGCGTCACATGTGCGAGGACGCTGCGCGACAGCGGCAACTGGGTCGTCGGATAGCGCTTCAATAAAAACTCTTTCATCTGGTCCCCTGTGCCCGGCGTGCAGTGCGGTGGTTGTGGCAAGCCACGCCGCCTCGGAAGTGTCGAATTTTGGACACATTTTGTCAAAAATTTGATATAGATTGTCGGCTTTTCGGGACACGAAACCGATATTCTCCTTTCACATCAATATCTAGAGCGAAAACTGCGAGATATCAGGAATGAGTCTCATTTTGACATGTAACGGCACTCCAGCTCGACCGGAACAGTGGACGGACAGCTCCATGGCGAGGCGCCGGTGACGATAATCCTGTTCCTGTTCAACAGTGCCCGCTGGCTCGTGCTGATTGCTTTGGCCGCGAGTGCGGTCAGCGGGTTAGGCAGCGCCACGCTGGTCGCTCTGATCAATCGCGCGCTTGGCGCGCCGTCGTCGCAGCTTGTTGCGGTTGGTGTGCAATTCGCCGGCGTGGGACTGGTGGTGCTTGTCACGCGGCTGGTTTCGCAGACGCTCTTCATGTACCTGGGACAGCGGGCGAAAGCGACCCTGAGAATGCGCACGATCGCACGGATCGCCGATGCCTCATATGCGCATCTCGAGAAATACGGCGCTGCACGTTCGCTGGCCGTGTTGACCCAGGATCTGGATGCGATCGTGGTGTTCTTCATCGGCTTGCCGGCCATCGCAATGCAAGGCGCAGTGATCGCCGGATGTCTCGTTTATCTCGGCCTGCTGTCGTGGCAAATCCTGTTGTTCGCGTTGGTGACGATCGGTATCGGGTCGCTCGGATTTTATTATGCGAACGGCCGCGCTCTATTTCTGCTGCGGGCATCTCGCCTTCGAGAAGACGCGCTGGTCGCGCAATTCCGCGCGCTATTCGACGGAGCAAAAGAACTCAAGCTGCATCGCGCGCGCCGTCATGCGTTCGTCGACGAGGCGCTTGCGCCGCATGTCGAAGCCGTGCGTGTGCAGCGTACCCGCGGCTACGTGCTGTATGCCGCGGCGGCCAGTTGGGGCAGTCTGATCCTGTTCGCGTTCGTGGGCCTCACACTGTTCGTGCTCGCCCGCATTTTCAACGTCGATACGCACGTCATGTCGGGTTATGCGCTGGTGTTTCTCTACATGATCATGCCGATCGAAAATCTGCTCGCGGCTCTGCCTGGCATAGGCGCTGCACGCGTTGCGCTGGAGCGTATCGAACAGTTGAATGCGGATCTGCCGCCCGAGCACACCTGCACCGCGCCACCGAATCCTACGTTCGGAAGCATCCGGCTCGAAGCGGTGACGCATCGTTACTTCCGGGAAAAGGAAAACGGATTTTTCGCGCTCGGACCCATCGATCTCACTTTGCGCCCCAGTGAAGTCGTGTTCCTTACAGGCGGCAATGGCAGCGGCAAAACGACGCTTGCCAAACTGCTGGTCGGTCTGTACGAGCCAGAAGAAGGGCGTGTGCTTCTCGACGATCGCCCCGTCAACGTATCGAACCGCGAGCATTACCGTCAGCTGTTTTCGGTGGTGTTTAGCGACTTCTTTCTCTTTGATTCGCTGTTCGGCTTGCCACCGGCGAGCCAGCAGCTAGCGCAAACATTGCTCGTCGATCTGCAACTGGACCACAAGGTATACATTCAAAACGGCGCGTTCACGACGCTGGATCTGTCTCAAGGCCAACGCAAACGTCTCGCACTGCTGGTCGCGTTTTTGGAGGACCGGCCTGTCTATCTGTTCGACGAATGGGCGGCGGATCAGGATCCTGTCTTCAAGGATGTGTTTTATCACCGGCTGTTGCCCGCGTTGAAAGCGCAAGGCAAAACTGTCGTCGCCATCACGCACGACGATCGCTATTTTCATCTCGCGGACCGGCAGATCAAGCTTGAATATGGACACATTGTCGAGAGTGGCCCGATCGACAGCCGAGCACCAACGCAGTCGAGAACGGTGATGTCGTCATGAACAGCATCGATCACGCAACCGCGCGCGGGCCGAGCGTTTTTATGGACGCAGATCTTTCGTCGTCCGCCGCATCAACGGATGCTGCCTCTTGGCAGGTACAACGCGACAAGCCGGTGCTACTTTATACGCTCGAACGCAGCACCTTTTCGGTCGGCGGGCGTACGCTGTTGCATCCGCTCGACCTCACACTGGAAGCCGAGCGCGTGTACGGCCTGATCGGCCACAACGGCTCCGGCAAATCGACTTTGCTCAAACTGCTTGCGCGGCAATTGCAGCCCACCGCCGGCACCGTTCAGTTCGCCGGACGACCGCTCGGCGGGTGGCAGAATCGCGACTTCGCGCGCGAGGTCGCCTACCTGCCGCAGCAACCGCCATCAGCAGACGGCATGCTGGTGCATGAACTCGTCGCACTCGGACGGTACCCCTGGCACGGCGCGCTCGGGCGCTTTACGCGGGGCGACGCAGCGCGCGTCGACGCAGCGATGAAACTGACCGATGTCGCGCAGTATGCCGATCGTCCCGTCGACAGTTTGTCGGGAGGCGAGCGTCAGCGCGCATGGATCGCGATGCTGGTCGCGCAGGACTGCCGCTGCATGCTGCTCGACGAGCCGACGTCGGCGCTCGACATCGGCCATCAGCTCGCCGTGCTGGACCTCGTACGCAGGCTTTGCTCGCAACACCGGATAACGGCGGTCGTCGTGCTGCACGACGTGAACATGGCCGCACGTTTCTGTGACGAAGTGATTGCGTTGCGCGAAGGTCGGATGCTGATGCGTGCCACGCCTGCGCAGTTGATGCGCGGCGCTAGCCTCGAAGCTATCTACGGCGTGTCGATGAACGTGCTGACGGATCCCGTCAGCGGCCGCGCCGTCGGAGTGCCGCGATGACATCGAAAGCCGGTTCCCATTCCCGTCGCCGCGTGCTTCGCGCGCTCTGCGCCAGCGCGGCAATGGCGGGCGCGGGCGTGCTGCGGCCATATGCTGCGGCTGCATCGCTGACATCCGGTTCAGCGCCACCGCGCCGCATCGTGTCGATGAGTTGGGAACTGACCGAAACGTTGCTAGCACTCGGCGTCGCGCCGGTTGGGATGTCATTGCCCGACTGGTACACGCGGACGGTGGTCGAGCCACCGCTGCCAGGTGGCATTGCCGATATCGGCCTGCTTTATCAGCCTAATTTCGAAGTGCTGCAAAGACTGGCGCCGGACGTCATGATCGTCACGCCGGGTCACGCGAGCATTCGCAGCGCGCTTGAACACATCGCGCCGACGCTGACACTCGGCGCGTATATGAGCGATTCACAGCCGTATCAGAGCCTGCGTCGCGAGACAGTCAAACTGGCAAAGCTATTGGCGTGCGTGCCACGCGGTACCGCGCTGCTCGATGCAACCACGCACCATGTTGCTGCTGAAAGAAGCCGGCTCGACGCGCAGCCAGCATTGCGTGCGTCACCCGTCATCGTCGCAGATGCTGTCGACGACCGCTATCTGCGGGTTTATGGCGCGGGAAGTCTGTTCGACGATCTGCTTCGCGAGATGAAAGTGGCCAACGCAGTGCATCCGTCGACGCCGCTGGGAAAGGCTGCGTGGACGATGAACGTCGCCGGTTCCGCCCTCGTCCCGGTGCAGCGGCTGGTGGATGTCCCGCAAGCGAGTGTGCTACTTGTCGGCCCGGTTCAGCCCGACGTGCGTGCGGGCCTACTACGCAATCCGTTATGGCAGGCATTGCCCGCTGTGCGCAGCGCTCGGGTGGCGGAGCTGCCGGTAATTGCGCCGTATGGCGGCCTTGTATCGATGCAGCGATTCGCGCAGGCCGTCACCACCGCGCTCGCGCAAATCGCCGGCGGGAGTTCGCGCCGTGCATAATCCGACGTCCAACCCTTCGTCGTCACAGCCGTCCGACATGGTGAGAGATCGTCGCTTGACGCTCGTCGGCGGCCTGTTTGCGCTTGCGATGATGCTCGCGATCTATCACATCCACGATGCACTGGACGGCGCGTCATTATGGTCGGCGCTTGCTTTGCCGAACCCGCTCGACGTACGCGAGATTGTGTTTCACGACAGCCTGCTGCCGCGCATCGCAATGACGCTATTGTGCGGCGGTGCACTCGGGCTTGCCGGTACGCTCACGCAGCAGGTCCTGCGCAATCCGCTCGCAGAGCCGATGACGCTCGGCGTGTTTCCCGGCGCGTATCTGGCCTTGATGTGCGCCGAATTGTGGGTGCCGGCATGGTTGTCCTCCGGGCGTGAACTGATCGCGCTGACGGGGGGCTCGCTGGCGATGCTGGTCGTGTTTGCGCTGGCGTGGTCACAACGCATGTCGCCGCTTGGCGTGATTCTGTCGGGGACCATCGTCTGCCTCTATTGCGGGACAATCAGTCTCGCGCTTGCGATGTCCCACTTCGATCTACTGCAGGGCTTGATGATCTGGGGCGGCGGTTCACTCGATCAGACCGGCTGGCACGGGAGCCGGCATCTGCTGGCAGGTTGCACGGCATGTGGGTTCGCGACCTGGCTGATTCGCCGCCCGCTCGACGTGTTCGATGCGGGTGATGCCACTGCGCGCAATCTAGGCATCCCGGTAGGATTCACGCGATTTCTTGCGCTGCTGATCGCGGTTGCGCTTACGGCGTTCGTGGTGTCGGCGGTCGGGGTGATCGGCTTCGTGGGCCTGGCTGCGCCGACGCTCGTCAAACTCGCCGGCGCGCGGCGCATGCGCGACCGTTTGCTGTGGGCGCCGCTTTTCGGCGCGGCGCTGTTATGGGCAACGGATGAACTGGTGCGCACGGTGTCTGTCGCAGACGTCTTCTCGGCCTATCTGATTCCAACGGGCACCGTGACGTCGCTGCTCGGCGTGCCGCTGTTGATCGCCTTGCTGCCGCGTCTGCATTCGCGCCCGAGGCTCGACCATGCCCCGCCGGCGGCGCTCGTGCTTGCGCGTATCTCGAAGCGTGTACCGTGGTGGCTTGCGTCGCTGGGTGTGGCGTGTCTGTTGTCACTGGCAGTTTCGCGCGACGCCGATGGCTTGCGCATCGCGACGCTGGCGCAACTCGACACGCTGTTGTTCTGGCGCTTGCCGCACCTCGCGTCGGCGCTCGCCGCGGGTGTATTGCTGGCTGTCGCCGGAACCGTGATGCAGCGCACGACCGCCAACCCGATGGCGAGCCCGGACTTGCTTGGGGTAGGGTCGGGCGGCGCGCTCGGCATCGTCATTACGCTGTTCGTCGTCGCGCAACCGGGACCGGGTGCGCTGTTCGCGGGCTGTGCCGCTGGCGCACTGGTAACGCTGCTCGCGCTGATGGCCCTTGCGCAAAGGGCATCGTTCGCACCGGAGCGGCTGCTTATCGTCGGCGTCGCGATCAGTTCGCTGTTTCAGGCGGTGGTCTGCGCGGTCATGGCAAGTGGCGATCCACGCGCGGGATTGATGATGAATTTCGTGGTCGGGTCGACTTACTACGTAACTCCCGCTGCCGCATGGACGGCAATGGGAGTCGCGGTGTTCGCCCTCTGCATTGCACCGCTCGCCGCGCGCTGGATGCTCGCTCTCGGGCTTGGCGCACCGATTGCCGCGAGTCTCGGCGTGCCGGTCCCGCGAGCGCGTTTCGTCGTGTTGGTGTATGCGTCGGCGCTGGTTGCGACCGCAACCTTGCTGGTTGGTCCGCTCTCGTTCATCGGTTTGATCGCGCCGCATATCGCGCGCCTGTCCGGCGGCAGACGGCCGCTCGCCCAGCTCTATCTGTCGGCGATGGTGGGCGCATCGCTGATGGTATCGGCCGAGTGGATCGGCCGTCAGATCGTGTTTCCGCAGGAAATGCCCGCGGGGCTGGTCGCGACGCTGCTGGGTGGGCCGTTCGTGATCGTGCTGGCACTGCGTCGCCCAACGGCGGGAGGACACGCGTGAAGCGACGCAGCGCAGTTCCAGGCTGAATTGATGTACGGCAGTTCGACTAGCCGCACCACATTACAACGCTTTTCCCCTCCATCACATTTGAAGAAACCCGCTTTCGACCGGAAGGGCATTGCTCGTCCATTTATTCTCAACGCACTGGTTCATTGCCATATGAAAACAACCATAGACCAAGCACAAACCTGCCTTGCGCAACGACCTGGCCGCGCGCCGCAACTGACCTGCCTGGCGCTTTCAATGTTCGCCATGTGGACGGCGCAGGCGCACGCGCAAACGACTTCGACCACACCGAACACCGCCTTGCCTAAGATTGACGTGACCGCGTCGGCGGATGCGACCACCGAAGGCAGCGGTTCGTATGCCGGTCGGACGGCAACGATCGCAGGAAAGACAGAACAGGCGATCAAGGAGATTCCAGCATCGGTATCTGTGCTGACGCGACAGCGGATGGACGATCAGAACCTGACGTCGATCCAGGATGCGCTGAAATACGTGACCGGCGTCCAGTCGGTCGACTACGGCGATGGCACCGCTTATTACAAGTCGCGTGGCAATTACCTGAGCATAGAATTCGATGGCGTGCCGATTATCGGGGGACTGCAGTATCTGCAGCAGTTCGATCTGGCGATGTACGATCGCATCGAAGTGATCCGCGGGCCGTCGGGCGTCATGGACGGTGTCACCGATCCGGGCGGCACGGTCAATCTGGTACGCAAACGACCGCAAGATACCTTCCATGTATCGACTGAAACCCAGGTCGGTTCATTCGGCAGCTTCCGCCAGGCGATTGACGTGACCGGACCGCTAAACAAGGACGGCTCGCTGCGCGGCCGAGCAGTGGTGGTTGGCAGCGATGCGCTACAGTCGGTCGACCGCACGCGCCAGAAAGAGGTGATGGCCTACGGCGCTATCGATTACGACTTCAGCCCGCGCACCACGCTGTCGGTGTCCGGCGGTTATCAGGTCAACCCGATTAATGGGCTCGACTATGGCGCAAGCGGCGTCACCGATGCCGACGGCAATCTGATCGGTCGCGTACCAAGCTCATACTCACAGAATTTCAGCCCGAGCTGGAATTACGGCTATACGTCATTGTACGAGGTCAACGGAAACCTCGTGCATCGTTTCGAGAATGGCTGGAAGTCGCAGACCACGTTGTTCTACCGGCACGAACTCGCGAAATCCGATTACGCATACGCTGGCCCGGGTGCCACGGCGGACGGTCTGACGTTCTTTGGGGAGCAAAAGCAGCGAAACACCTACGACTGGTGGGGGGCGGACACAAACGTGACGGGTCCGATCAAGGCATTCGGTCAGACCCATACGTTGACCATCGGCGCGAATTATTCGTTGGAGAGTAGCACGGCCGATTCCGGCTTCGTGGCGTTGAACGGCCCGTTCGACGGTCAGACGTTTAGTCTTTTTGATCCGAATGCGGTCGAGAAAGCCGATGTGCCTTTCGCGTTCGGCTCGAATAATCGAATCGAACAATATGGGATTTACGCGCAAGCGCGTATTCATCTGCTGACCCCCCTGACCCTTGTGCTCGGCGCGCGCGAAGCATTCCTGCAGGAACAGTCACAGCCGACTATTCCTGATGTCACAGACTGGTCGACCCAGGCACAGGTCAATCACCGTTTCCTGCCGAACGTCGGTCTCGTGTACGACATCACGCCGGCGATGACGGCTTATGCGAGCTACTCGCGGTTCCTGACCGCGCAAACGGCGACCACCTACTCGGGTGGACTCCTTCCAGCGCGGACGGGTGAGCAGTACGAAGTCGGTTTGAAGAATAGCTTCTTCAACAATCGTCTGGCGACCACGGCGGCGCTGTTCCGCATCAACGACAACAATCGCGCGATTACAGACCCGAATAACCCGCTCGGCTCGATTGCGGGCGGCAAGTCGACGGATCAGGGTTTCGAGTTCGAAGTGACTGGTCAGCCGCTGGCCAACTGGAATGTGTACGCGGGCTATACCTATCTGAACGTCAACTACGAAAACGACATGCCGAACCTGACGGACGGCACGGATCCGAAGCATCTGTTCAAGCTATGGACCAAGTATCTTTTCTCGCAAGGCACGTTGCGCGGTCTGTCGGTTGGCGGCGGCATGCTTGCGCAGACGCGCATCTCGCGTGGCGTCGAACAGGGCGCCTACGCGATCTTCAATGCGCAGGTCGGCTTCCAGTTCAACAAGCACGTGCAGGCGTCGCTGAATTTGAATAACATCTTCAATCGTGACTATTACATCCGTCCGCCAGGCAACTTCTTCAGCACATTCGGCGCGCGGCGCAATGTGATGCTAACGGTGCGTTCCGACTTTTGAACGGTTGGCAGGATTGGGGAGTAGTCGAGCGACCCGGGTCCGGCCATTGTGCGGTGTGCGACGCGCTCAAGCAGGCTTATGGCCTCGCAGGGGTGGCACATGGCCGCTTGTGCTTGAGAAGAGACGTTCAACGGGAGGCGGCGAGTGACCGAGAAGGGTCGAGTTCGGTCAATCGTTATCGTCGAGGGCCGACGTTTGCGCCATGTACTCTTCCGCAGGCGGTGAATGGCCGTTGTAGCCGCAAAGCAGACACACTACAGTTCAAAAATAGGGGCTCCTTCCCGCTATCGCCGGAAGGAGCCCCTAGATTTTCAGCTGGGTGAGACCGCCCTAATCTCAAAGGCGGCCCAAAGGATCAACCCTTCACCGTCCCCAACGCCGCATTCAACGTCTTACTAGGCCGCATCACCGCCCCGAGCTTCTCAACATCGGGCCAGTAATACCCACCGATATCAGCCGCATTCCCCTGCACAGCAGCCAGCTCGGCGACAATCGTAGCTTCATCATTGGTAAGGCGCTTCGCCAACGGCGCAAACAACCCCGCCAACTCCGCATCATCAGTCTGCTTCGCCAGTTCCTGCGCCCAATACATAGCCAGATAAAACTGGCTACCGCGGTTATCCAGTTGCCCGGTCTTCGGCGAAGGATTCTTATTGTTCTCAAGCAGCAAACCAGTCGCCGCATCGAGCGTCTTCGCAAGAACCTTGGCCTTCGCGTTCCCCGTCTTGATACCCAGATCTTCCAGCGACACAGCCAGCGCCAAGAACTCACCCAACGAATCCCAACGCAGATGGTTTTCCTCAACCAACTGCTTCACATGCTTAGGCGCCGAACCACCCGCGCCCGTTTCATACATCCCGCCACCAGCCATCAGCGGAACAATGGAAAGCATCTTCGCGCTGGTCCCCAGTTCCATAATCGGGAACAAGTCCGTCAGATAATCGCGCAGAATATTGCCCGTCACCGAAATCGTATCGAGCCCGCGGATCACGCGCTCAAGCGTATAACGCATCGCGCGAACCTGCGACATGATCTGAATATCCAGACCGGTCGTATCGTGATCCTTCAAATACGTTTCGACCTTCTTGATCATCTCGGCTTCGTGCGGACGATACGGATCCAGCCAGAAAATCGCCGGCATGCCCGAGTTACGCGCACGCGTCACAGCCAGCTTCACCCAGTCGCGAATCGGCGCGTCCTTCACCTGGCACATGCGCCAGATATCGCCCTCTTCCACGTTCTGCGTCAACAACACTTCGCCCGTAGCGATATCGACAATGCGCGCCTCACCCGCTTCCGGCACTTCGAACGTCTTGTCGTGCGAACCGTATTCCTCAGCCTGCTGCGCCATCAAACCGACGTTCGGCACGGTGCCCATTGTGACCGGATCAAAGTTGCCGTTGGTCTTGCAGAAGTTGATGATCTCCTGATAGATACGCGCAAACGTGCTTTCCGGAATCACGGCCTTGGTGTCTTTCGGACGGCCATCGGCGCCCCACATCTTGCCGCCAATGCGGATCATCGCGGGCATGGATGCATCCACGATCACGTCGTTCGGCGCGTGCAGGTTGGAGATGCCCTTGGCGGAATCGACCATCGCGAGTTCCGGACGATGCTCATGGCAAGCATGCATGTCGCGGATGATTTCTTCGCGCTTGGAGCTTGGCAGGCTTTCAATCTTGTCGTACAGATTGACGAGGCCGTTGTTGACGTTGACGCCAAGTTCATCGAAGAGCTTGCCGTGCTTGGCGAACGCATCTTTATAGAAAATCTTCACTGCGTGACCGAACACGATGGGGTGCGAGACCTTCATCATCGTGGCCTTCACGTGCAGCGAAAGCATTACGCCAGTTTCGCGCGCATCTTCCATCTGCTCTTCATAGAAGTCGCACAGCGCCTTCTTGCTCATGAACATGCTGTCGATGATCTCGCCATCCAGCAACGATACCTTTGGCTTGAGCACGACGGTCTTGCCGCTCTTCATGACGAGTTCCATCTTGACGTCGCGCGCGTGGTCTATCGTCATGGATTTTTCGCCATGATAGAAGTCGCCGTGCTTCATGTGCGCAACGTGCGTGCGTGAAGCCATGCTCCACTTGGCCATGCTGTGCGGGTTCTTGCGCGCGTAGTTCTTGACGGCGGCGGGCGCGCGGCGGTCGGAGTTGCCTTCGCGCAGCACGGGGTTCACGGCGCTGCCGAGACACTTTGAATAACGCTGGCGGATGGCCTTTTCTGCGTCGGTCTTCGGGTCTTCGGGGAAGTCGGGAATCTTGTAGCCCTTGCCCTGCAGTTCCTTGATCGCGCCAATCAGTTGATGCTGGGACGCGCTGATGTTCGGCAACTTGATGATGTTGGTTTCCGGCAGCAGCGTCAGGCGGCCGAGTTCGGCGAGGTTGTCGGGTACGCGTTGTTCTTCGGTCAGGAACTCGGGGAACTCACCCAGGATACGGCCGGCAACCGAGATGTCGCTCGTGGTGACGTTGATTCCTGCCGGCGCGGTGAATGTGCGGATGATCGGCAGAAAGGCGTTGGTCGCCAGCAGCGGAGCCTCGTCAGTCAGGGTGTAGATGATCGTGGGTTGTTGGGTGCTCATCGCTAATCCGAGAAAAGGGAAAGAGGTTGAAACGCCGCCGGCCGCGTCACAAACCGGCGTTAACTCTCGAATTTTGCCTTATTTTTCTTTCGAAGGGATTTAACCGCCTGTTTCGGGTCTGGTTTTCCGGCCTGAATATCGCCGATAAGGCCCCGCCAGCGGGGCCTGGGTGGTTTCCATTCCGGAATATGGAATGCGCGTTATTTCACATCGAATGAATAATCGCCGTGCGTTCTGTGGCCATCGTCGGCTACGGCCGCCCAGTGGACCGTGTAATGCCCAGTCTGCAGAACCGGCAACGCGACGGAGGCAATTGTCGGCTGCTGGGCATCGACTGACGACTTCGCGGTGTTGACCTGCTTGCCGGTGGCATCGGTGACGGTGAGCGTGGTGAACGCGGGTTCCAGCGGCCCGTCGAAGGTGATCTTTACTTGCGCCGGCGCCGCCACCGAAGCCCCCGCCCCCGGCTCCTGTTTTTGCGGGAACACGTGCGCGAAAGCGCTGGCGGCGAACAGGAGTCCGGTGGCGAGCGCTATCGAATGTATGGGTTTCATCGTGGATCTCCTGGTCACTGGAACAACGGTTTACCGATGGTTTTCGGCGCGACGTCATCGAAGAAAATATGGGCCTGGACCAGAATGCCCACATGCGATCCGCTCGCCCGGTTGATCGGAATCTGCGCCTCGACGCCGAACTGACCATACCGGTTGATCCAGATGAAACCCGGGTTCACCGTGCCCGTAGTCTGCCCCTGGCTGCGCGACAACGGCACTTCGACCAGCGGGACGATGCTCGCGAGCGGTTGCGGCAACCCGAGGTCACGCACATGCTGCTGCAAGTACGGCAGGCTGTACTGGAAGGTAAAGCCGTAGTTGAACGCGTTGGGCTGACCCGCGCCCGTGGTCAGCGCGGGGCCGGCTTCGCCAGTGATGGCAATCGGGCGCAAGTACGCGAGCGAATCGGGGAGATCGCCCATGCCCTTGCCTGCGAAAATCGTCGGTGAAAGGGTCGAGAAATTGTCGGCTATTGCGCGGCTTCCCGTGCCGCCAATCTCGGCATCGAGGCCAACCGAAGTCATGAACTCGTGCGCCTCGTTGACGTAAAGCAAGTACTTCACGCCGACATCGAGGTTATCGAAGCCGCGCGCCTTCGGGTTGTTCTGCATCACATAGGTCTCGCCCACCGATACCGCCAGCCGCGGCGTGATGAGCTTGTCGTATTCGACGTCGAAGGTATTGATGCTTTGATCGCCGTTGTCGCCAGGTACGCGTTGATGACCGTACTGGAAGTTGGCTTCATCGCCGACGCCGGGATCGTCTACCGACATGGTCGATGGAAACACGCGGTCGCCCGCAATCGCGTGTGCAAGTGCTGAAGATGGCGTCAGAAACCAAGTGATGGCGACGGTCGAAAAAATCGACGACGCAACAAGCGGCGCTGCGCCGCGCGTTAAGAGATTTCGCATGATGGTCCGTTCAGTCTGATAAGAGGTCGTGGTCATGCCGTCGCACGCCGTTTGTCGGGCGTGTGACGCAGCTATGTACCGGTGAACTTGAATCAGGACAAAACGGGTGGAGCGCGAGGCTGGACGAACGTGTACGGCTCGGCGCGCACGACACTTTCAAAGCGCGTGGCAACTTGATGTTGCGTAAGCCGGACCGTGATGGCGAACAGCGCCTGCACGGTCGGCACGGCGGGCATGTGGACAAGCAAGCTGCAATACGCGCAGTCCTGGCCGTCGGACATCTGGGCGTGTTTATCGGCGTCCGGGTTATCGTCCGTCGATGATCCTTGCATCGACGGCATTGGACAATGCTCGTCCTGCATGCCGTTCTCGGGGTTGTTTGCCGCGAGGATATGAGAAGCCGTCGGTGCGAGCGTTGCCATGAGGATCGCAAGCAATCCCAGCAGGCTGCCAATCTTCCGATAGAAACGGCTCAACATGCTGCGCCCGGTTATCCGCAGATACGTCTTTCGCGGATTATGACATGCGGCAATTGGTCACGGCTGCCGATGATCGCGCCGGAAAAGCGCCCATTCATCGATGACGGTTCCATCGGGCAAGTGGCAGACGCTGGATTCGTTGCCGGCGGCGTCCTTGCGGGTTTCGCGTTTTCCCCCTAGGCCGAGGCAGTATGTCGATGCAGGATTGGCCAAACCGATGGGCTTGGGTTGTTCCGCAGTTTCCGGAGATGCGCATGCGCTCATGGCGATCGTCAATACCATCAGGGCTGCACCGTTGAATAGAGAAATGGACGGAAGATTCATAGCGATAAAACCAAACGTGTGAAAGATCGCGGCGATTATAGTCGGCGTGAGGCACACCATTACATCCGATAAGAATCAAAGCCTTGCCGCGTGTTCCCAATAGTTCTCCACAGCCTTGCCAACAATTTCTGTGGACAACCTCGGCTAACAAAGCATGGCTATAACCGCCCCTGATTCTCCGCCACCAATCGCCTCGCCACCTCCACCCCGCCCTGCATATCCAGCCTCAACGAAGCGAAAGCCGCGCGTTTGACATCGTCGGGAAGGGCCCAGTCCCATTTCTCATTCTCAACGTTCTGAACCACGCTCAACGCGCGCGTTAAATCCGAAGCCGACCGCGTGCCGATCTTCTGCAACACGCTCATCACCGTCTCGAACTTCGACCCGGTAATGCTCACAACCGCGCCCTGATTCCAGGCATCAAGATTTTCGGCGCGCAGCAAAACGACCAACGCATCGTTCACCCAATCACCCGCCCACGTCGCGAGCATCACATGATTGCCCTCGCCGAACATCGACTTGTTCGCAAGATCGGCCGCGGCGAAATACTTACGCCCTTCTTCCAAAAGCTTCGCCGCTTTTGTATCGATGAAAACAACCGGCTGGTCATCCGCTAGAACGCGTTTCATCTCGCGGCGAACTTCGTCGTGGACCATGGCGCTGGCGCCATCGAAGACAGGCGGCGCGCCGCCCCGATCCGCCGATACAAACACCGTCTTCCTCTCAGGATCGACTTCCAGCACCCGCCAGCGCTGACCGCCGAAAATGATCCCCTGCCCCGGAATCAGCGGACGCGCGACGGGCAGCGACCCCAGCTGCTTGCTTCCAGCAACGATGCGAAATTCGTCGTCGCTTGAAAACGATGCGTAGAACTCGTAGTGATTAACGAGCTTCTCGCCGCGCACGCCATGGAGCAGCAAGCCGCTTTTCTCCTGCACGATCAGATCGGCCTTGCCGAGGCTGCGCAGGATGGCGGCGAACGTGGGTTTATCGATCATGTCGAAGGGACCGTTTTCGACCAGCGTCTCCCACAAGCCGGTCGCCGTCGCGCCGCCGCGTTCCGCGATCACTGACATGATTTGCTGCACAAAAGTCGATGCATGCAACCCACGCGCCCTCGGGGGTTCCACCCATTTCTTCTGCAACAGGAAAACGCCGGCTATCGATTGCACGAGTCCTTCGCGGATGCGATCGGAGAAACCGGAATGCGCGTGAAGCTCCGCCTCCACGCAATAGCTGCGCAGGATCGCAGGCTCGCCGTGACGCCGTCCCGAGCGCCCGAGCCGCTGCATCAACGCAGCCACCGACGGCGGCGGTCCGACCTGAGCGACACTTTTCACCGCGCCAATATCGATGCCCAATTCCAGTGTCGATGTACACACCGCCGTCGCCGGCCGATCGCCCGAACGCAAAGCGTTTTCCGCATCCTCGCGCAGCTCCTTCGAGAGACTGCCGTGATGCGGCCAGAACTCGTTCGGATGACCATCGCGTTCGCACGCGCGGCGCAACAGGTCGGCGTAAAGCTCGACTTGCCGACGGCTGTTCGGAAAGACGAGATTGTTCGCGCCGCGCAAGGCGAGGTACATCTGGTTGGCAATTTCGAGCGTGCTGCCGGGTACGGCGTCTTCGAGTTGCGGGCTGCGGATATCAGGTTGCGTTTCAACGCGCGCCGGCGTCTGCACGAAGCCTTTGATGATGAGCCGTATCTCCCGCAAACTTCCCTTCGATTCGATGATCTCAACCGGCCTCTCCGCCTTCGGCCGCAGAAACTGCGCAGCCAGTTGCATATCGCCGAGCGTCGCCGATAACCCCACGCGCGGCACGAACCGCCCGCATACGCGATCGACTCGTTTAAGCAGCGATTGCAATTGCATGCCGCGCTCCGAGCCAATGAACGCATGCAATTCATCTACGACGATGTATCGAAGGGAACCGAAGGTTGTTGCAAGCGAAGATCCGCGCGTGACGAACATTGCTTCGAGCGATTCGGGCGTGATGAGCAAGACGCCCGATGGCTTCTTGAGAAAGCGCTGCTTGCGGCTCGCCGATACATCGCCATGCCAGCCGACAACCGGGATCTCCAGCGTCTCGCACAAGCCTTCGAGGCGCGACCATTGATCGTTGATCAATGCCTTCAAGGGACTGATGTAAAGCACGCTGCCGGCGACGGGTTCATCGCGCAGCAGGTTCGAGAGGATTGGGAAAAACGCCGCCTCGGTTTTACCCGCCGCCGTGGCCGCGGCGATGATCACGTCGCGATCCGCATCGATCAACGCGGGAACCGAGCGCTCCTGCGCATCGCGCAACTCGGTCCAGCCTTCCTGCCAGATCCATCGGCGGATGCGTTCGTCGAGCAGGTCGAAACTTCGGGAATCAGTCGAGCCGGAAGCTGGCGAGTTCATCGTCACCGTCGGTGGGTGAAGCGGGAACGTTGGACGCGCTGCCGCCGTCGTCGCGCTCGATGGTCAACGCGTCGATCAGCTCGCGCCAGTCGCGGCCGGGATTCTGTTCAAGCACGGCGAGGAAATTGATGAACGCTGTGATGGTGGTGCGCGGCGTGCGGAAATACGCCTCGCCAAGACGCGCCGCGCAATGGGCCATGAATGCGGGGATGGCTTCTTCGGGTACGAGCGCTTTCGCGGCATCTCCGAATGCGTAGACAATCCGGATCTTGTCGAGCAGCACGTAGAAGTCTTCTGGCGTAAGGCTGGCGAGCCGGATAACAGGTCCGCTGTAGTCGACCAGACCGTTAGTCGCAAAAGCGTTTTCGGCAAGACGCGACTGCAGCGCCGGATAGCTGTAGAGACCGCGTTTTGTATCGAGCAGGAATTCGGGCGTGCCGCCAAGCACGAAACCCAGACCAACGGCCGTACCCTGCAATGAGTCGTTCAGGATGCGCAGGATCTGCTCGTAGTTCGAGTTGCGCGCGGAAACGTTCGAAAGCTTGTAGAGGTTCACGAGCTCATCGAGACACACCATCAGGCCGCTGTAACCCGCCATGCGCACAAAACGCCCGAGCAGCTTCAACTGGTCGTAGATAGTTGCATCGTCGACGATAGTGCGCACACCCAGCGCCACGCGGGCGTCGGTGCGTGTGGAGAATTCGCCGCGCAGCCAGCGGACGGCGTCGCTTTTGAGTTGCTCGTTGCCTTCCTCGAAGCCTCGGCAATACGCCGCGATGACATCCGCGAAATCGTAGCCGTTCACCATCTCAGTCAACTGGCTCAACTGCGCGCGGATCACTTCTTCGCTGGTTCTGCCCGATGCCTTCGCCTCGGTCTTCGCCTGTCCGATGAACTTCTCGACCACACCCGCAAGCGCGCCGCCGTCGGGCTTCGTGCGCGTGGACATGTTCTTGACCAGCTCCGCGTACAACGAGCGCGCCTGGCCGCCGGAGGCGTGCAAACGGCGGTCCGGGTTCAGGTCGGCGTGCACGGTCACGAGTTTCTTTTCCAGTGCGATCGCGCGCACAAGGTTCAGGAAGAACGTCTTGCCCGCGCCATATTCGCCCACGACGATACGAAAACTCGAGCCGCCATCGGCCACGCGTTCGATGTCCTTCATCAGCGCGTCGAGTTCCCTCGCGCGGCCGACCTGGATCAGATGTTGCCCGATGCGCGGCACGACGCCGGCGCGAAGGGATTGCAGGACCGCATCGCGGTCCCTTGGGCGAATCGTTGTCATGCAGCCAGCCTTTGAGCTAATTCCTGATTGATTTCGACAGGGTCGTCCCCGTCCGTGAGCGGCTCGTCCCAGATGTCGAGCGCAGCCTCGTTCACTTGTTCCATGGCGCCATCGAGCATCAAGTCAAGCTTCGTTGCCGCTTCCTCCAGCTCGGCGCGCGTCCACGAAACACGCGTGACCAGCAGGCGCAGGAAGTTCGAGTGGGCGCCGTCGAGACCTATCAGCGGCGCTTGTTCAGGCTCGGGCGCTGCTGGTGCGGCCGTCGCGGCCAGCGCGACGTGCGGCTCTTCAATGAACACATCGGCAAGAATCGCCGATACCCGCGCCGTCTCGTGCTTCAACGCGGCAATACGCGCCGGATCGAGCGTGAAGCTCGCCGCGGGTTTTGCGATCCCCGCATCCCGATGAAGCGCGCTGTAAAGACGCTGGGTATCGATGTCCATCATCCGATACACCTTTTCCAGCGCCTTTACTTTTTCCCGCGACACCACGCCATCCGCGTTTGCGACTTGCACGAGCAGCAAAGCCAGGTCCTGCCGTGCTTCACTTGCCAGCGCTTCGATCCTTTTCCTGAATCCCGCGATGGACACGCGCTGCGCGAACTGCACGCGACTACGCGCTTTCAACCGCAGCTTGAGTTCTTCCGAAAACTGCGGCCATATATCGACCTGTGTCTCGATCACGGAAATTCCGGCATCCGATGCATTGCCGTCGGCCACGGCCACTGTTGCAGCGAGATCGATCATGACCGTTGCGACCGAATATGCGTCATCGGCTGGAGGAACGTCCACGCTTGCCGATGTAGCGAACAGCGCCAGCGAGTCGCCCGGTTTCGGCGTGCGGGCGCCAAGCCTGACATCCGGTTCAATAGCAATTCCGCTCTTCGATAACACCGTGCAAAACGCGGTCATCTTGTCCCGCGTCACGTTCCCAGTGAACTTGAATCGCCCGAGGATTTCGCCGAACGTCGAAACGCGGATCTCCTCTTGCGCAAGTTCCTCCTTGAGCGCATCGAGCGCCTGCTGCATGGCGTCGGGCCACAATTCAATGGGCAGCATCAACGTTGCATCGAGCGTGCCCGCTGCGCCCGGGAATCTGCCCAGATAACGGCTATACGAGTCGAGCGCGCTCGCCGATTCGTTCATCAGCGACTGCAGCCGCCCGCGCGGCCCGTTGATCGCGCCGATATCCGGCAAGCCGACGAGGAAGCCCGGCACCGGCAGATTTTTGAGCGCGCTGAATGCCGGATCAGGGCGGACTTCGAGCGTCGTACGATTCACCGAAAGCAACATGCCGTTCTTGAAACGCTCGGCATATTTGCGCACGAACACTTTGTCGAACTCTTCCGGGCAACGCGTCACGGCCGCGCGGCGCACGAGCAGCGGGTCCATCTTCGCCCAGGCGAGCGCCCAGTCGGCGGGGACCGGATGTTTGTCGACCGCGGCTTGTGCGAACGCGACGCGCACGTCCATGGGAACCTGATAGCCGATCGCCATGCCGCGCGGCGCGGGTTTGTCGTACATCTTGCCGTTTCGTGACGACATCAGGCCGACCGATTCCAGCAAGTTACGCAGATGCTTTTGCCATGAATAATTGGCATCGATATTCAGCAAACGACGCAATTCGCGCGCAATGTCTGCGAACTCGCTTTCGCTCACCTTTCCTGCCGCGCCGTCCACCAGAACCCGCCGCTCAAGACCGTAAAGGTAGAAAAACAGATAGCCGGTGTGGATCTCGGATTTCTTGCGGTCCGAGCCGAGCCATTCCAGATAAGTCCGCCGTTGTTCGCCGGTCAGTGTGCCGTAGCTCAGTTCCTTGGAACCAAGCGCCGTGACTGGATTCGCGCCCATATCGGCCAGATCCGCGCGCGGGTCGATCACGCACGCTTCGATTGACCGGGGCGATGAGCGATGGACATCGCCGATATAGAACATGCCGCCCGAAATGGACACATCGCCAATTTCGACCGTTTGCCCGGGCGGAATCCACGCTACAGAGGATGGCGAAACATTCCGTGGCGGCTTGATCGAGTGGCCGGTCGCGTCCGAATTTTCCGCGATGGTCACCGATGTCAACGTCTCGTCGTCGCTATTGTCGTAAGCGTCGCGGTCGTTGTAAGCGCCGGAAGAACTCCCCATGGATTAAACAGGCCCCTCGTGAGCGGTTTTGCGATTGTCAAAAATGGTTGCAACAAGCCGAGCCAGAGGCGGGCTGATGCGGCCGTTCTTTGAAGCTTTCCTGTTGATTATATTACTTATTCCGGTCTTTCACCGTGGTCACGGGAGGTGCCGGAGCCCGGCTGATCATGGGGTTCCGCGAAGAGGGGTTGTGCTAGCGTCGTCTTTCCGATATCGGTCGGATCAAACGCCACCGCGCGGCTCGCCGCGCCGTTCGGGCACCATCCCACGATTCGAAGGAACCCATTGTGAAACCCGCATTGACTTGCACGTATGTTGTATCGGCCGCCATTGGATTATCGGGCGCACTGTCCAGCGCGGCCAACGCACAGACCACCACGGTTCCCGTCACCGTCGACAACTTCATTCGTGCCGAATCCGACACCTACGTCGCCGCGTTGGCCAAGCAGGGAGGCATGGGGAAGCTTTTGCATCGGCGTGAACCTGCGTCGATTGAACACCAGACCGTGATACGACTCAATCGCGACACGCTTTATTCATCGGGCGTTTTTGATCTCGATGCCGGGCCCGTCACCGTCACCATGCCTGATCCGGGCAAGCGTTTCATGGCGTTGCAGGTCATCAGCGAAGACCACTACGTTCCGAATGTGTTTTATGGCGCGGGCGTTCATACGCTGACTCGCGAAAACGTCGGCACGCGTTATGTGGTCACCGCCATACGCACCCTGGTCGATCCCGCGAGCCAGGAAGACATCAAGGAGGTTCAGGCGTTGCAGGACAGCATCACGGTCAGTCAGGCGGCGCCCGGTCAACTGGAAATTCCGAAGTGGGACCCCGTCAGCCAGAAGAAAGTGCGCGATGCGCTGCTGGTGCTCGCTTCCACAATCCCGGATTTCCGGGGCGCATTCGGGACCAAAGAAGAAGTCGATCCGGTGCGCCGGTTGATTGGCGCCGCTGCCGCGTGGGGCGGAAATCCGGACAAGGATGCAACCTATCTCAACATGACACCGGCCAAGAACGACGGCAAAACCATCTACACGCTTCGTGCGAACGATGTACCCGTGGATGGCTTCTGGTCTGTCAGCGTGTACAACGCAAAAGGCTATTACGAGCCCAACAAACAAGGGGCATACACGCTCAACAACCTCACCGCGAAGAAAGACGCGGACGGTTCGATCAAGGTCCAGTTCGGCGGCTGCGACGGCAAAACGGTCAATTGCCTGCCGACCACGCCCGGATGGAACTACATGATCAGGTTGTATCGGCCGAAAGCGGAAGTGTTGAACGGTCAGTGGAAGTTTCCGGAAGCACAGCCGGCTTCACAGCCTGCTTCATAGCTGGCTTCATAGCCTGCTTCACAGCTTTAGCGCTCAAACCCCGGGCGCAATCAACTCCTGCGCCCTCGCAAGAAACATCTTCAGCACCGGCGAAGCGTTCGACTTGCTGTAGCCGATCACGAGATCCACTGTCGGCGCGTCGCCTTCCAGCGGCCGGCTGACAACCGACCACGGCAGCAGGTTGTTCGCATACTCCGGCATCAGCGCAAGCCCTCTTGTGGACGCCACGAGCGACATCGCCATGGCGAGGTTGTCCACGCCGTGCTCGGGCGTGATGTCCAGATCGTTCTCCCGCAGATATTGCACGATGACATCGTGGAGCACGGTTGCCTTGTTCGTCGCCAGGATGAACGTCTCGCCGATGAAATCCTCCGGCCGTATTGCCGAGCGCGCCGTGAGCGGGTGATCGCTCGGCATCAGCGTGATCAGCTTTTCACGGCTGACCACGCGATAGTCCAGATCGAAACCCGGCTCCGCCCGCAGGAACGCCAGGTCGAGCTTGCCGCGCGCGAGGGCATCGGCGAGATCGGGCGAATAGTGGCTTGACACGGTGACATCGATATTCGGCAACTCGTCGCGCAGAACCTGCATGGCGCGCGGCAACCAGGTCATTTCCTGGCCGGTCAGAAAGCCAAGCGCGAAGACCTGTTTTGCCGGCCGCGCGGCGCGGCGTGCAGCTTCCGTGGCGGCATCGACTTGCGATAAGGCGAGCCGCACGTGGTCCAGAAACGCCTTTCCCGCTGCGGTGAGCTCGACGCCCCGGGCACTTCGGCTGAAGAGCGCCGCGCCGACTTCGTCTTCGAGGTCCCGAATCTGACGGCTCAGCGACGGTTGCGACGTGTGCAGCCGCTTTTCGGCCGCAACAGTCAGGCTGCCAGTCTCGGCGACCGCTATGAAATACCGCAAATGTCGAAGCTCCATGCGCCCTCTTCGGTTTTCCCATGCTTTTCAGGCATGCCCGCCAGCCTACAAAGTCTTTTTACTTTGTGCAAGAGGCGCCTAAATTACGCATCAGGCCGCGACGCAGCGACTCTCTGCCGCTGACCAGCGCCATGCCTCATACCTATATCGGAGAAAACATCGTGACCAATCTCACCGGAAAGACGGCGCTCGTCACGGGCGCTTCACGCGGCATCGGACGCGCCACCGCGCTCGCGCTCGCCAAGGAAGGCGCGCAAGTGCTGGTGCACTACAGCAGCGGCGAAAAAGAAGCGGATACCGTCGTCGCGGAAATTCGCGCAGCCGGCGGCAATGCGCAGAAAGTCGCCGCCAACCTTCGCAATGCCGACGGTCCGCATGCGCTCGCAAAAGAAGTACGCGCGGTGGTGGGGCATCGTCTGGATATTCTGGTGGCGAATGCGGGCGTCTCGAAGGCGGCGAGCATCGAGGAAACGACCATCGAGGACTTCGACGACCTCTTCGCCGTGAACGTCCGCGCGCCCTACTTTCTTGTGCAGCAACTGCTGCCGGTCATGCGCAAGGGCAGCAGCGTGGTGCTGTTGTCGTCGCTTGCAGCGCATGCGGTGGTCGGCAAGCTGTCCGCGTATGCATCCACGAAAGGCGCAGTCGATACCCTCGTCAAGCATTTCGCATCGGCGCTTGGTGAGCGCGGTATTCGTGTGAACGCGGTTGCGCCGGGCGTGGTCGCCACCGAAATGTCGAGCTTCACCAAGACCGAAGAAGGCCGCAACGCCGCGACCGGCATGCAGGCGCTCAAACGCGTCGCGCAGCCCGACGACATTGCAGGCGCGGTTGCATTTCTTGCCTCCGATACCGCGCGCTGGGTGACGGGCGAGACCTTGCATGTGGACGGCGGCTCGAAGCTCTAATCCGATTCGGCGGCACGCCAGGCAAGCAGCATCCCGCTGAATTGCCTACTGTAGAAGTCGCACTGCTTCATCCATTTCTTCTGGAGAATTTCATGTCACGCACAGTCAAGTTTGCAAAAGCCGGTGGTCCCGAAGTGCTCGAATTCATCGATATCGATGTCCCCGCGCCCGGCCCCAACGAAGTCCGCATCAACGTAAAAGCAATCGGCCTTAATCGCGCGGAATCGATGTGGCGCCTCGACGCTTATATCGAGCCGGTCAAGTTTCCGGCGGGTCTCGGCTATGAGGCAGCCGGCATCGTGGACGTGGTCGGCAGCAACGTCTCAGGTTTCGCGCCCGGCGACAAGGTGAACGTGATCCCATCGTTTTCGATGAACCAGTACTTCACCTACGGCGAGACGATCATCGCGCCCGACTACGCGGTCGTGAAGCATCCGGAGTCGCTTTCGTTCGGCGAGGCGGCGTCGGTGTGGATGATGTTCGTCACGGCGTATGGCGCGCTGGTCGAAGATGCGAAGGTGACCAAGGGCGATTTTGTGATCGTGCCCGCGGCGTCTAGCAGCGTGGGACTCGCGGCAATCCAGATCGCCAACTACGCGGGCGCGACATCCATTGCCCTCACGCGTACCGCCGAGAAGAAACAGCAATTGCTCGACGCAGGCGCGGCGCATGTGATCGTCACCGACGAAAGCAGTCTGCTCGATGAAATCATGCGCATCACCGAAGGCAAAGGCGCGCGCGTCGCCTTCGATCCCGTTGGCGGCCCGAACTTCGCAAAGCTGATATCGGCGTTGTCGTTTGGGGGTATCGCTTACATCTACGGCGCGCTCAGCGAGGACGTCACGCCGCTGCCCGTGCTCGAAATGATCGCGAAGGTGTTGACCGTGAAGGCGCACAACATCTGGCTGACGAGCGGCGATGAAACCCGCAGGAAAACGGCCGTCGACTATGTGCTGAAGGGCTTCGAGAGCGGCGCGCTCAAGCCGGTCATCGATCGTACTTTCACGTTCGATGAGATGGTCGACGCGCATCGCTATCTGGAAACCAATGGCCAGTTCGGGAAGATCGTGGTGACCGTTTGAAACACAGCCCATATGAGGAGAGGCAAATGTCCAGCAATCCCGTTGTACTCATCACCGGCGCATTGAGCGGCATTGGCCGCGCGGCGGCCTTCGCGTTCGCGCGCGACAAAGCACGCGTTGTTGTCTCGGGCCGCAGGGCTGAAGAAGGCCGCACGCTCGCCGCGGAACTCGTCGCGCTCGGTGCAGAAGCGCAATTCATTCAGGCCGATGTCCGCATTGAAGAAGACGTTCGAAAGCTGGTGGACGGCACGGTCGAGCGTTTCGGCCGGCTGGACATCGCCGTCAACTCCGCTGGTTCGGAAGGTGAATCGGCGCCGGTGATGGAACTGACGCCGGAACGCTACGCGGCCGTCTTCGATACCAACGTGCTCGGCACCCTGCTCGCCATGAAACACGAACTGCGCGTGATGTCGGCGCAGGGCGGCGGCAGCATCGTGAATATCTCTTCCACGATGGGTGCGCGCGGCGCCGCGAACGCATCGTTATATGTGGCGAGCAAGCACGCGGTCGAGGGCCTCACCAAATCGGCGGCGCTCGAAGCGGCCGCATTCGGCGTGCGCGTCAACGCGGTCGCGCCTGGTCCGGTGGAGACCGCCATGCTCGATCGGCTTACCGTGAACGCGGAGCGCAAGGCCGCTTTTCTTGCCGCCGTGCCGCTCAAGCGGGCAGGAACGCCGGATGAAATTGCTGACGCCATACAGTTTGTATCGTCCGATAAAGCGAGTTTCATGACCGGCGAGGTTTTGCGCGTCAATGGCGGCCGAACCGCTTCATGACGAATTTCGATCGATCTACGCAGCGACACCTGCAGTCAACCGGCCGACGCTGTCTCTTGAACAACGACCCAAAACTGGAGCTTCAAATGCCAACCTACATTGTGTCCACCGCGACCGGGCGGTTCAACGACGACCTCAAGCACCAAATTGCCGATGGCATCACCAAAGCGCACAGCCGCGCCACGGGCGCACAAGGTTTCTTCGCCCAGGTGATCTTCAACGAAATCCCTGCGGGCAACCACTTCATCGGCGGCGGCCTGTTAAAGGCGGAACAGGTCTTCGTTCACGGTCACATTCGCGCCGGACGAACGCCCGGGCAAAAACGGCAACTGCTGGAATCGATTGTGGCGTTAATCATCGATACCACCGCGCTCGAACGCAGGTACGTCTGGGCCTATATCTCGGAACTGCCGCCGTCGCAGATGGTTGAATACGGGCGCGTATTGCCCGAACCCGGCGCGGAGGAAGACTGGCTCAAGTCGATGGACGAAGCCGACCGTGACTACCTATTGGGGTTGGGGTCGTCACCGCTCCCACCTACAGCCTGACCGATACCTCCACGTCTTCGTGCAAGGCTTGCGAAAAGTACCTGCCGCTCGATCGCACGATTTCAAGGTACTCGGGGCTCCAGTCGGCGTTATCGGCGACGAGCACCGAGCCGGCGTGCAATCGCGATTCGAGCAGCGAGAGAACCGCCGGGTACAACGCCTTGGCGCCATCGAGCAAGACCAAATCGATGCTTTCCGGCAGTCCGCCCGCAAGCGTCTCCTGCGCGTCGCCTTCGCGTACCTCGACCAGATCGCTCAAACCGGCCGCCGCGATATTCCTGCGCGCCGCCGCAACCTTCGACGATTCGAACTCCGCGCTGATCAGCAATCCGCCGCCGTTGTCCCTCAATGCAGCGGCGAGATGCAACGTCGATACCCCGAACGATGTCCCGAACTCAACAACTGAGCGCGCCCTTGTCATGCGCGCATACATGTAGAGCAACGCGCCGGTCTTGCGCGAAACCGCGAGATGAAACGCCTTCGCGCGCGTATAGAAAGCTTGATAGTCGGCGGATCGCGCGCTCGCCATCAATGCTGCGCGTTCCTCGGATGAGAGGGCGCCCATCTGTTGCATGAGAAGGGCCTGGGACGCGTCGGCATCGGCAAATAATCGTTCCAGCACGGTCGAGACCGGAGCCTGAGTCAGTGTGTTCATGGATGAGCCTTTTTGATGAAATTTGACGTTGTTGCGCATAGATCTAGAATACGAATAATTCGTCGCATTTACTATTCGCGTTCCAAAGGCGCAACCATGAAAACCCGGCAAAGCCCCGTCGTATCAGCCCGCAAGCGCCCTCAGCAGGAACGTTCAACGCGCCTCGTAGCGGACATTCTTGAAGCGGCAGTTCGCGTTCTGGTACGGGAAGGCGCGCCTCGTTTCACGGCGGCGAGGGTCGCGGAAGCGGCTGGCGTGAGCGTCGGCTCGCTTTACCAGTACTTCCCGAACAAGGAGGCGATGCTCTTCCGGCTGCAAACCGAAGAATGGGCAAGGACGCGGGCGCTGGTAGGAAACATCCTCAACGATCAAACCCGCCCTCCTCTGGACCGCCTGCGCTCGGCCGTGGCAAAGTTTTTCGAAACCGAATATGAGGAAGCGGCGTTTCGCACGGCGCTGGAGGACGCAGCGCCGCTTTATCGAAATTCGCCGGAAGCCCAGGAACAACGAGATGCCGCGATGCGTATTGCGGTCGCATTCATGGACGAGGCGCTTCCCAAGCTCGGAGCAGAGCGCCGCTTGCTTGCCGCCGAGGTGCTGATTACAACCATGTCGAAGGTCGGGGAGACCGTTTCCATCAACGCGAAGTCACGAGCCGATGTCGACCGGTGGTCGGCTGAAGTGGGCGGCATGCTGTGCGCGTATATCCGGCAGTTGGCGTAGCGCGCGTTCGCACCCGGGTAAAATTCGTCGACGCCTACGGGTCTTCGCTCGTCCCAACATGTCGAAACCGGCTATGCCGGATCGTCGTAGGGGTATGTCCAACTTATAGTGAAAGGTGAACCCGCCATGGCTACCGGAACCGTCAACCTCCACCGCGTCCTGCGCGCCACACCTGAACGCGTTTACAGAGCGTTCCTCGAAGCCGATGCGATCGCGAAGTGGCTGCCGCCCTATGGATTCACGTGCCAGGTCCACCACATGGATGTGCGCGTTGGCGGCACGTTCAAGATGTCCTTCCGTAACTTCAGCTCCGGCAGCAGCCATTCGTTCGGCGGCGAGTACGTCGAACTCGTGCCGTTCGAGAAGATTCGCTACTGGGACAAGTTCGATGACGCCAACCTGCCCGGGCAGATGGACGTCACCATTTCGTTGCGGCAGGTTTCGTGCGGGACCGAGATCAACATCGTGCAAGCAGGCATACCCGAGGTCATTCCGGAGGAGATGTGCTACCTCGGCTGGCAGGAATCGCTTATTCAACTGGCTAAGCTGGCCGAGCCTGAAATCCCGGGCTGAGCGGAGAGCACACCCGGCGGCGGCAGCTCGGCATCATTTCGGGTAGCCCGCACAAGCTACCCGAAAGAACTCGCTTTTACTTCCGCGTCCACATCGTTTTGCCGAAGAACGTCAGCGTACGATCCCACGCCATTTGCGACCAGACGGGATCGTACTGCGTTCGCGATATACGGCCTGGCCCGACCGCTGTTTCATTGGCGAACGCGTGGTGCGCGAGGTATCGGTGAAACTCGACATCGACGTTCGCATCGCCGAGCAGCTTTTCGAGCTGATCCACCGTTTCACCCGGGAAGAACTCGTCCTGCGTGGCCCAGTGCCCGAGGACCGGAACCTTGATTTTCGATGCATCGATGTACTCCAGCGGCGGGAAGCCATACCACACCGCGCCCGCCGATACCTCCGGAATATTACTGAGCGCAAGCAGCGTCAACGCGCCGCCCATGCAATAGCCGGTCACAGCCACGCGCTCGGATTGTGTCTTCAGATATTGCACGGCGCCGCGAATGTCCTGGCCGGCAGCATCGCCGAAATCGAGTTCGGTCAGCAAGTGATTCGCCTCCGCTTCTTCAACCGTGGTCTTGCCGCGAAACAGATCCGGCACCAGCGCAATGTAGCCGGCCTGCGCGTAGCGGTCCGCGACGCCACGAATCTGGTCGTTCAAGCCCCACCATTCCTGGATCACGACAATCGCCGGCGCACCTTCGAGCTTCTGCGGCTTTGCGAGATACCCCTGGATTTCCTGCCCGTCGGGGCGCTTAAAGCTGATCATTGATCCTGGTGTCTGTTTCATGATTGGGTCCTCGGTTGGACGGGTGAACGGAACCGGTAGCATAGCGCCGGCAACGGAATATTGCGTGCGAGTCGATACCGCCAGGACGGCGATGCGGTCGTGCTGATTGCAGGCGATAGATATTCGTCTAGGTGATAAGGTAGCTTTCGATGCCGCGCCCCAAACGGCCACACATTTGATGCGCTATCCAATATCAGCAATATCCTTGAGCCTTGACGACCATGACAATCGACGCTTTCACCCCGGCCGGGCGCCTTCGTGCATCCATCAACCTGGGCAATCCGATCCTTGCCAACGCGGACCCATCGACGGGAAAACCATTTGGTGTATCGATTGATCTCGCCCATGAATTCGCCAGGCGGCTGGGCGTGGAACTCGAACTGGTCGTATTCGATACCGCCGGCAAATCAGTCGAAGCCGTCGCCGACGAGCGCGCCGATTTCGGCTTTTTTGCCATCGACCCGGTGCGCGGCGCGAACATCGCGTTCACGGCGCCGTATGTGTTGATCGAGGGGTTCTATCTTGTGCGCAATGCTTCGCCGATCCGTTCGAATGCCGATGTGGACCAGGCAACGAACCGCGTCGTGGTTGGCAAAGGCAGCGCGTACGACCTGTTTCTCACGCGCGAACTGAAGGCCGCGCAGATCGTGCGCGCGCCGTCATCACCCGCGGTGGTGCAGACGTTCATCGATCAGAATCTCGAGGTCGCGGCCGGCGTCAAGCAGCAACTCGAAGCCGATGCCGCAAAAACATCCGGCCTGCGTCTGCTCGATGAACGCTTCATGGTGATTCAGCAGGCCATGGGCACGCCGAAAAGTCGTGGTGAGGACGCCGCCAGGTTCTTGGCGGCGTTTGTGGAGGAAATGAAGGCGTCGGGGTTCGTCGCCGATGCGTTGAAACGGCACGGGATTGCAGGAGCTTCCGTGGCGCCGGGGAGTGCGTAAGAGATAACCCCGCTCAAGCCCCCAGCAACCCCTGCACCCTGTTCACGATCGCCTCGATGCTGAACGGCTTGGTGATCATCTGCATGCCCTCGCCAAGGAACCCGCCCGGCGCGACCGCCATTTCCGCATAGCCCGTCATGAAAAGGATGCGCAAATGGGGCCGCAAAAGCTTCGCGGCATCGGCCATCTGTCGGCCATTCATGCGCGGCAAACCAACGTCCGACACCAGCAGGTCGATACGCACCGAGGACCTCAGGATGTCGAGCCCGGATGGACCATCGGTTGCCTGCAAAACGCTGTAGCCGGCGTCCGAAAACACCTCCACAAGCAAACTCCGGACGTCATCCTCGTCCTCCACGACCAGAATGGTTTCGCCCGAACTTTCGTGAAGCAGCGCGGATGGGGCGAGGGCGTTATCCGAATCGTCGTCGCGGTCGGTTTCGGGCAAATACAGACGGATCGTCGTGCCCTGCCCGAGCTGGCTCGAAATGGACGCGAACCCGCCGGACTGGCCGGCAAAACCATATACCATCGATAACCCCAGCCCCGTCCCCTGCCCAAGCGGTTTGGTCGTGAAAAACGGGTCGAAGGCTTGCCTCGCGACATCAGGCGGCATGCCCTCGCCCGAATCGGTCACCGCGATGCAAATAAACCGGCCTGGCTTCAACTCGCGCTGCGCGGCGGCGTAGCTTTCATCGATCGATTCGTGCGAGGTGGCGATGGTCAATGTTCCGCCATCGGGCATGGCGTCGCGTGCGTTGATCGACAGGTTCAGCAACGCGCTTTCAAGCTGGTTGGCGTCGCAAATAGTCTTGCACGGCGCCTCGTCCAACGCGAGAACCACGTCGACCATCTCGCCGGTGGTACGCGTAAGCAAGTCTTCAAGCGATGCCACGAGCTCGTTGGCGTCGACCGGCTTCGGGTCGAGCGGCTGTCGGCGTGAAAACGCAAGCAGGCGATGCGTCAGCGCCGCAGCTTTCTGCGCCGACGACATTGCCATCGAACAATAACGATCGAGGCCGTCCGTGCGCCGCATGGACACGAGCCGCTGGATGAGCTCCAGCGGCCCCAGGATGCCCTGCAGCATGTTGTTGAAGTCGTGCGCGAGACCGCCGGTCAGTTGGCCGACCGCCTCCATTTTCTGGCTCTGGCGAAGCTGTTGCTCGAGCAGGCGCTGCTGCGTCATATCGATACCAATGCCCGTTCGCCGCAAGGGCACGCCGTCGAGATCGAAATACGTGTGGCCGCGCGACAGGACCGAGCGCACCGATCCATCGGGATGGTTGATGCGGTATTCGAGTTCCAGGTCGCCCGAGCGCAACAACCCGCCCGACATGGTGGCGCCGAGCGCTTTCAGGTCGTCCGGATGCACGTTGGCCAGGAACCACTCGCGCTTGATGCCCTTCGCCGCCTGTTTTGCGTCGATCCCGTAGACCTCGGAGATGGCTTCATCGCAGAAAAACTTGTCGCTCGCCACGTCGTACGTCCAGGCGCCGACACCGCTCACCGCCGATAACGCCAGCCGGGCAAAATCCATCGAATCACGCAGCGCGATCTCGCGCTCCATTTCCTCGGTGATGTCGCGGCCCGTGCCGATCATCCGCTCGTTGTTCGGCTCGGGCGCGAGCTTCCAGGAGACCCATCGCAAGGTTCCGTCCGACGCTATGAGCCGGTTCTGGAACTGGACCGGCGTACCGCTCGCACGCATCTTCAACAGCGCGTCCATGGACGCGCCAATGTCTTCCGGATGCGTAAGTTCGGCGTACGGGCGCGACGTCAGCTCTTCTTCCGTGTAACCGAGCAGGCGGCTCCACGCATTGCTCGCCCGATAAATGCGACCCTCGTAATCCGCGCTGACCAGCAGGTCGTCCGTCAATTCCCACAATCGATCGCGCTCGGCGGTGCGTTCGAGCACGCGTTGCTCGAGCGTTTCATTCAGCCTGACTTGGGCCGTGGTTTCAACGCCGACGTTATACAGCCCTACGATCGCGCCGGTTTCATCGCGAATGGGCGTGGCGCTGAAGTCCCACCAGGTGGTTTCCAGTACACCGTTGCGCACGAACCTGAGCTGGACGTTCTTGTTTTCGAATCCCGTGCCGTCCTGCATGGCCTGGTGAAAGTCCGGCGCGACGACATCCCACGCCGCGTCCCAGACTTCGGCAACGGGCTTGCCGAGCGCTGCCGGATGGCGATCGGCAAGCGACACCGAGTAGGCGTCGTTGTAGAACATGCACAACTGCGGTCCCCACAGCACCGTGCTTAGAAGCGGTGAATTGATGCACATGCCAACGGTCAGCCGCAGTGCTTGCGGCCACGTGCGCGGCGCGCCATGCGGCGTATTTTCCCACTGGCGAGACCGCATCAACTCCCCGACCTTGCCCCCTCCCTGCAGGAATTCGGAGCCGTCGAGGCTTAAAACCTTGGTCAAGATTCCACTCCGTTTACTCACGTTCCAGCCGGCGCGTGCGGAACACGTTGCCGACAAATACTGTACGACCCGACGTTCACGATCGCCTTCGTACCGATAATATGCATTATCAGCAGGTTCACCGCGCGATGGCGAACCTGACGCAGCATTCCACAACTTTTCGCGATTCTCCAAACTACAACTCATGCTTCGATTCGAGAACCTTGGCAAACGCTACGCCGACCGCATCATCTTCGAAGGACTGAACTATCGTGCAGGCACAGGTTGCATCGCGCTAAACGATGAAAGCGGCAGCGGCAAAACCACCTTGCTCGGCATTCTCGCCGGATCGATTCTGGCTGATCAAGGCGATGTGTGGATCAACGGGCATTCGCTGCGCGCCGCCCCGGCCCTGGCGAAGTCAGCCGTTGCGTACATACCCGATGACTGCCTGCCAGGTTCCATGCTAACCGGGCGCGCGTATCTGGAGCAGGTGGCATTCGAGAGGGACACGACCGTGGGTCATGACGCGCTCGGGCTTGCGGATCGCTTCGGACTGACGCCGCATCTGGAAAAGCGCTTCGAGCAAATGTCGTTCGGCACGCGCAAAAAGATTTGCCTGACGGCTGCCGCCATTGGCGACGTCAAGGTGGTCATCGCGGATGAGCCTGTCGCCGGCCTGGACGCACCCGCACGCGGCGTTCTGGTCGACTTGTTCAGGACGCTGGCGGAAACGCGGGTGGTGTTGTTCTCGAGTTACGACGCCGCGTTTTCAGAAGCATGCGGCGCGCAAACGATCACCTTTGCCGATCTCCGCGCATAACGCATCACGGCCTTGAGACTGTCACGTTACCGATGCTTCCCGTACCGGTAACGTGACAAGGAAAGCATCGATGGCCGAGTTCAGCTTCGCCCGGCTGGCGCCGTCGTGGGCGTGAACCGCCAGGCCCGTGAACAGAACCGCGCACATCATGGACAATCCGTCGATATCTGCCGATGCCGCGAATTCACCGTCATCGACCGCCATCGCCATGCGCTTCCTGATCAAGTCGAGGATCTGCTTCTGGCGCTTGTGCAACAGCGTACGAAGACTTTTCTGGTCCGCGCTCACGTTCATTGCGCCGAGCATCACCATGCAGCCGCGTGGTTGCGGACCACGCGTGAACATGTCGACACTACGCTTGAGCATGGCGCCGAGTGCATCGCGAATGTTGCGCGGTCCAGCCAGCGCGCGCTCGGTCGCGTCTCCCTCCAGAGCGCCATAGAGGTCAACCGCCTCGCGAAACAAGTCTTCCTTGCTACCGAACGCAGCGTAGAGACTGGGTGAATTGATGTTCATGGCCGTAGTCAGGTCGCTGATCGCGCAGCCGTCGAAACCCTTCAGCCAGAACGTTTCCATCGCGCGCGTAAGCGCGACGTGCCGGTCAAATGCCCGCGGCCTGCCCCGCCCTCTCGAAGCCGCCGCGTCAACTGAGTCATTCATCATATTTCTCCGCGTCTCCCGATCAGCCACGATCGTGATTTCTATTTTGTAACGACCATAACAAAAAACTGGACACGGGTCAATTTTGGCGCTTTAATATTTGTATCGATCGACACATATTTAAGGCATACGTCCTTCCCGAATCGAAAATGGAGTTCAAAATGAAACCTGTAATTCGCGGCTTGATTGCTGCAGCTTTAGTCGTAGGCTCCTCTGCCGCCATCGCACATACAGCTGCCGACACCGCTCAGATGGACGCTGTGGCGTCAGCGAAAGACTTCTCTGTGTTTGTAGACACGCCGACAGGCTTCACCTTCGTGAAGCTGCCGGGCGGATGGAAGTTTGCGGGCAAGGTCGGCCCGAACGAGGTGAAGCATCTGCCTTCCACCGTCTTGACGTCGATCGTTCCCGATGAGTCCGTGCAGATGGCGGACGACCATACGAGCAAGTGAGGCGGTTGCTACACGCTGCACGGGGCCGCGATCGGCAACGCGCCGCCGGAAAGAATCAGCGTTGAACCCGTAGTTATTTACGCGACGTATTCGCCGCCGGTCGTGGTGCGGTGAGCATCGTGGTGATCGCGAGGGGCAAACTTCCACGCAGGCTTTCTTTATCGAACACGATTGGCGCGTTACGGCCGGAACTCGACTTCGCTATAGGGATCTGACTGCGCTTAAGCTGGGCGCAAAGAAATATGCTCCCCCTTCCAGATGCACAAAGCTCCGGAGATTGATCGAAGGTTTGTCGGCGACATTCGTTGTTGTGGGTGCCGCGCCGAGGAACGGATTCGATGGGTTCGCCGATTGCCCGATGATCGGATCGACCCCGCTTCCCGGCTGGACGAAATTGCCGTTGTTGCACCATGTCTTTTGCACGAATTCGAACTGGTCTTCAATCGATGTGACATAGCACTTGAAAAGAAGACCTCGTTTTTTATCGTCCGACGAGTGGCCGCTCAACGCTTCGTGTTCCGTCACCTCGGGCCCAAATGCAATTCCCCGGCGCAACATCCGGTGGGACTGCGTAAAGGCTTCGGCCTTATCTGACTCCTCGTCGGTCGGTGTCGTATTGTTAATCACGTCGTCTCGCGGATAAGCCTTCCTGATATGCGCCGCGAACGGACAGGTCACGCCGGTGCGATCACCACCAAACTCGAATGCGTTGGTGACATCGGTATCTTCTGCGAAATCCAGATTGTCTTCGGTCGGGGCATTGATCAATGACGCGCCGCTTTTCCAGCGTCCGACCAGTTGTGCTCCGAACCGATCCGGCCTTGACGGATTTTCCGTTGTACTGATGCTTTCAGAAGCGGCTTTGACAGAGTGATTGAACTCCGGGACCAATTGCGCAAGCCGGCGAAAAATGAGGAACGCCCCGTTGTTCATGAACGGCGCCGGAGGCACTGCGTCCGGACCTTTTTCCGTGAACGAAGCGGCGGCTGGATTTTGACCGGCGTAGCCGAACACGAACTCTCCGGGCCAGAGCAGATCCTGCCCCTGCTGGCCTTGCGAGTCTTCGGCGCCAGGCAAGGTCGGTGTCAGCGGCGTATTTGCCGCGACAAGTCCTCTTACGCCGGGTTGCGACACGCCATCGGCATACCCAAAGTGTTCGTGACCGTTGGTCGGCGCGGGCCTTACCTGACCGACTTCGGTATGAAGCAGTTTCCAGCCATTGTCGCTTGCCGGCGAAAGGCGCAACGAGACGACGTCCACCACTTCCTCATGCGTCGCCCCCGTGACGATAAAGACGCCATGCAAGGCGCCCGAGGGACGCAGGATGCGCCATTGCGACGACGGCACATCGCTCAACGCTTGCTGGCTTTTATCCATGCCGTTTGCAAACGCCTGGACGCTGGTCGTGTCGAAGTTCGTAGTGTCCAGTTCGCTCAGACCTTCGAAAGTGAACGCGAGATTCAGTCCGGGCGCAGGAAACAGCCTCGAACTGCCTTCGGCTTTTTTCTTGTCGACGAAAGCGCGCTGTGCCAGGCATTCCTGCGCGCTGGTAAGCGATAAGGTCTTCAGAAAGTTGCGGAACCGCTGCTTGTCGACGATCTGAAAAAACATCAGGTGTTCATGCTGTTTCAACAGGCCGACGAGAATGTCCCCTTGGATGTCGTCGACTGCGAGTTGCGGCTCTACGGTCAGATCACGTGCCATTGCCATCTCCATGCGCCTCGGCGCTTTGCTTACCACATGAACCGCGTTGCGAATCGCAATCGAGCTTTGCGATACAACCGGTTCGTCCTGTGTGGTAAACGAATGGAAATTGACGGTTTTGAAAGTTAGGCTTACTAGCTGTTTCTTGCCGCCGGGCTTTATCGATTCGGCGTCGACGGCAGCGGTTTTGAGATTGTTGCCACGCCGGGGCCGGCCGGATCGGGGTTGCCGAAGCGCGGCAGGCTGCCATCCGCGCGAGCGCGTTCCAGCTCTGCGCGGACCTGCTCGCGGCTCTTTGGTCCTTGCGACGATTCGACTACAGGCGCAGGCGCGGGCCGTACCGCTTGTTGCACGACTGGAGAAGGCACGACCACAGGTGCGGGCGTATGCACAACTTCGGGGGCGGCTTCGACTACTGCGGCCTTTGGCTTCTCGATCACTTCGGGAGTTGTAGGAACGGTTTCGGCCGGCGTGTTCCCGGTGCTTGCCGCTTGGGCATCAACGCGTGCTTCGCGTGCGTGAGGCGGTGCAGGGTGGATGCGTTCGCGTATCTGCGGGGTCCGATTGACTGCGCGGCTTGCCCTTGGGATCTCACGAGATTCTGCTCGCGGAGTCGTGACCACGCCCTTCGTCGATGTCACCGGTGGTGCGCTTTGCGCGATGCGGGCATCCAGATCGTGCTGGAGCGCAATGGCTTGCGGGTTGTTGATGTCGAGCGTGCGCGCCGCCCTAAGCAGCACCTCAGCCGACGCAAGATCATTGCGCTGCAGGCTGTCGCGAACTGCCTGAAGAATGCGGGCCGGCGACTCGTCGCCGCGCGTACCAGCCGATACCGCTCCGGACACCGGCGCGCCGTCGGGCATGCCGCCGGCGGAACCGGCGTCATCGTAGGCATCGTTTGCGGACTGGTTGTGATGAAGTCCGGTTTGCATGAGTCGCGGCAAATATGAAGTAACTGCAAGCGCCGCAACGAAGATCCCTGCAAAGACCAGCCTCTTGGGATGAGTAACCATGGTGTATGCCCTGTAATGCGCGGACATCCGCGTCCGCCAGACCGCAGCAAAGCACGGTCCCAGGAAAGGCTGACAGAGGCGACGTCGATCCTGGCCCGCGAAAGGCCGGCGCCCTGCCGCGAGCAACCTAATCGAGTAACTACGCGCCCAGCCGGCGTATGGATGCGCCAACATCCAGTGACTTTCGGACAATGATGGTATGAACATTGGCGACCGAACCGCGCCGCATCCGCGTAGTCTCCCGTGCCCCTTTATTCGATTTGCGCATTACCTTCGGCTTGGATGTGCTTTGTGGAACTGCCGCTCCTTGATACAGTCGCGCCGAAGCAATTCGGCCACACTTGCCGATCCGCGAAACGACCAACAATCAAGCTTTTAAGGAGTCGCTATCATGAAAATTCTTCAGTGCCTGTTAATGGCGGGCGTCGTACAGCTGGCGGCTCTTTCAACCGCGTTCGCGGCGGGTGATCTGGCGGGCATCAAGAGCGCCGGCGTCTTCAAGATCGGCACCGAAGGCACCTATGCTCCGTTCACTTACCACGATGCATCGGGCAAGCTGACCGGCTTCGACGTCGAAATCGGTGAGGCGATCGCCAAGCGCATCGGCGTGAAGCCGGAGTTCGTGGAAGGCAAGTGGGACGGCCTGATCGCAGGACTCGATGCCAACCGCTACGACGCCGTGATCAACGAGGTGTCCATCACCGACGCCCGCAAGGCGAAGTATGATTTCTCGACGCCGTACATTGCGTCGCACGCGGCGCTGATCGTGCGTTCGGACAATACCTCCATCAAAAACTTCGATGATTTGAAGGGCAAGAAGTCCGCCAATACGCTGACCAGCAACTTCGGAAAAATTGCCAAGGATCATGGCGCCGACGTAGTGGGCGTGCAGGGTTTCAACGAGTCGATCGATCTGCTGACCTCCGGCCGCGTGGACGCGACCGTCAACGACAGCCTGTCCTTCCTGGACTTCAAAAAACACAAGCCGGACGCGAAGGTGAAGATCGCAGCCATCAGTGATTCGGCCGACGCCGAGTACTCCGGCGTCATCATCCAGAAGGGCAATCCGCAGCTGCTGGCCGCCATCGATAAAGCGCTTGCAGATATCAAGGCGGACGGCACCTACGAAAAAATCTCGCAGAAGTATTTTGGCAAGGACGTGTCGAAGTAATATCGCGATCAGCTTAAACACCGTTTCTTTTCAGAGATTCCCGATATGCCGGCGTGGCTGCACTTGATGGGCGAGTCGCTGTGGCCGCTCCTGTACGCAGGACTGGTGTTCACCGTGCCGCTCACGATTGCATCGTTTGCACTGGGCCTGGCGCTGGCGTTCGCAGTCGCACTCATCCGGCTGTTCGGTCCGCGGTGGGCCGTGAAAATCGTACGTTTTTATGTCTGGCTGATTCGCGGCTCGCCATTGCTCGTTCAGCTCTTCGTGATCTTCTACGGCCTGCCGAGCGTCGGCATCGTGCTCGATCCGCTGACCGCCGCGATCATCGGCTTCACGCTCAACGTGGGCGCATACAACTCCGAAGTAATCCGCGGCGCGATCGAATCGATTCCAACCGGACAATGGGAAGCCGCGTATTCAATGGGCATGACGCGCTCGCAAGCGCTGCGGCGAACCATCATGCCGCAGGCGTCGCGCATTGCGTTGCCTGCGCTCGCCAATGCGTTCATCGCGCTCGTCAAGGACACGTCGCTTGCCGCGGTCCTGACGGTGCCCGAGATCTTTCAGGCGGCTCAGCGCATTGCATCGGTTACGTATGAACCGCTCATCCTGTACACGGAAGCAGCTTTGATCTATCTCGTGTTCAGTTCGGTGCTGTCGTCCGCGCAGGTTCAGCTCGAAAAAAGACTCGGTCAACATGCGCTTTTCAAGCGGAGCCAGTGATGATCGCGCTCGATAAAATCCAGAAGTCCTTCGGCGCGCATCAGGTACTCAAATCGGTCGACCTGGCGATTGCACAAGGGACGGTCACGGCGCTCATCGGGCAATCGGGAAGCGGCAAGAGCACGCTTTTGCGTTGCGTGAACCTGCTTGAAGTGCCCGAGGCCGGATCGCTCACGCTCGGCGACGAGCGCATCGAATTCAGCCGCACGGAACAGCCTTCCCGCGAATCGGTGCTGAGAGTTCGCCGCAAGACAGGCATGGTGTTCCAGAACTTCCAGCTGTTCCCGCATCGCACCGTTATCCAGAACGTGATGGAAGGCCTCATTACCGTCCAACGATGGGACAAGGAGCGCGCACGTGTACGCGCGGGCGCGCTGCTGGAAAAGGTGGGCATATCGCAAAAGGCGGACGCGTGGCCTGTTACCCTGTCCGGGGGGCAACAGCAGCGGGTCGCCATTGCACGCGCGCTGGCGCCCTCTCCCGACATTCTTCTGTGTGACGAGCCGACCTCGGCGCTGGACCCCGGCCTCGCGGCCGAAGTCATCGATGTATTGAGCCAGCTCGCCCGCGAGGGCATGACCATGCTGTTCGCCACCCATGATCTGCGTCTTGCTGCAGCCATTTCGCACGAGGTCGTTTTCCTGAGCGGAGGCACGGTGATCGAGTCGGGCTTATCGGAAGAAGTTTTTGCACGGCCAAGGCATCCTGAAACAGCAGCGTTTATTTCAGTGCTTGGCCGATAGAAGCAATTGTGCTCAAGGTGACCACATGTCGTACGACGCACAAGGGCTGTTGATCTCGACCAGTACCGGTGACCGAGCGAGCGATGCGTACCGCTTCGTCATCGATGGCTACACCCACTACAAAGCCGACCTCGGTGCGCGTCTTGCAACGCTCCTCGCGGACGACCCCGGGTTCGCGATGGCGCATGTCCTGACCGGCTACTTCGCGATGATGCCGCTCAACGCCTCGCAGCTCGGCACCGCCCGGCAGGCGCTTGCACAAGCACAACGGTTCGCCGTTCACGCAACGCATCGCGAGCGTTCGCATGTTGCGGCGCTCGCGTACTGGATCGAAGGCGACCTCGACCGCGCCCTTTCGGTATGGGAGGAAATTCTTGCGGTCCATCCGCGCGATCTGCTTGCCTTGCGCGTTCACCACAACACAGCGTTCTGGTACGGGCTTCCGCAGCGCATGCTTCATCAAGTCACGAACGTCATGCCGCATTGGAGCGATCAGCTTCCCGGCAACTCAACGGTGCTGGCCTGCAGCGCATTTGCAAACGAGGAATGCGGTCAATACGATGCCGCCGAAAAAGCCGGGTGGGCGGCAATCGAGAGCGAGCCGGGCAACCTGTGGGCGACGCATGCGCTGACCCACGTGATGGAAATGCAGGGGCGGCGCGACGAGGGTATCGATTTTCTCAACGGGCTCGAGCCGCATTGGGACGCTGCGAACAATTTCAAGCATCACCTCTGGTGGCATCGTGCGATGTTTCATCTCGAACGGCGCGAATTCGATCAGGTCTTGGATCTCTACGATCAGCGTTTTCGCAACCTCGCTTCGCCGTTACTGCAAGCAGTTCCTGACTTGTATAACGATGTGCTGAACGCCACCTCCATGCTGTCACGGCTCCAGCTTCATGGCGTAGCTGCGGGGGACCGGTGGGAAGAGCTTGCGGATCTGGGCGAGGCGCGCATAGGCGACACGCTCGCGACCCTGACGCTCCCGCACTGGATGATGGCGCTCGCCGGTGCAGAACGTTGGCAAGCAGCGGAGCGATTGCTTAAGGAGATCACGGATGCCGTACCGATGCAGCGCGGCGAGCGGCAATCGATCCTGCAAGAAGCCGCGTTGCCGGTAAGCCGGGCCGTGCTGTTTCACGCGCGGCGGGACTACGCGGCAAGTGTCGATGCAATGCTTCCGGCGCTGCCCAAAATGCAGCGGCTCGGCGGCAGTCATGCCCAGCGCGATGTCTTCGAGCAGGTGTTTATCGACGCCGCCATGAAGTCAGATCAGGACGATCTTCTTCGGCATCATCTGGACCGAGCGCTCGCCACGCATCCTGTAGCGCCGGTGCATCGCATTGGTTACACCGCGGCGGCACGGCGCGTTGGCGGTTCGTACATCCAGTGATCGTGGTTTATGGCCGCTCGCCGGACGTACAAATTACGCAAAAAAGAGCTTCGTACCCGCAGATACGAAGCTCTTTCTGATGCCACTTACGTCCCGAGCTACCTACCGGCGTGACGACAGGCGTCGCACAACCGAAACCATCCGGTCGACTTCTTCCCGCGTGTTGTAGAACGCAAGCGAAGGACGCACGGTTGTCTCGACACCAAAACGCCGAAGTATCGGTTGCGCGCAGTGGTGACCCGAACGCACGGCGATCCCCTCCTCGTTCAGCGCCCGACCGACCTCTTCCGTTTCATAGCCCTTCAGTACGAACGACAACACACTCGCCTTGTCCTTTGCCGTCCCGATCAACCGGACACCCGGTACTGGCTGCAACACGCTCGTCGCGTATTCAAGCAGTTCGTGTTCATAGCGACCGATATTTTCGATACCCACCCGCGTCACGTAATCGATAGCCGCAGCCAGGCCAACCGCATCGGCTATGTTGCCCGTGCCCGCTTCAAACCGGTTTGGCGGCGGCTGGAATTCAGTGCGATCGAACGTGACATCGGCGATCATGTTGCCGCCGCCTTGCCACGGAGGCATGTCTTCGAGCAACTGACGCTTGCCGTACACAACGCCTATGCCCGTGGGTCCGAACAGTTTATGACCCGAGAACACGAAGAAATCGGCATCGATTTCCTGCACGTTCACGCGCATGTGCGAGACCGATTGCGCGCCGTCGACCAGCGCACAGGCGCCGGCGCGATGCGCCATTGCCACGATCTCGCGCACGGGAACGACCGTGCCAAGCGCATTCGATACTTGCGTCACTGAAACGATCTTCGTGCGGCTATTGAGCAGCTTCTGGTATTCATCGAGACGAACCTGACCGGAGTCATCGACTGGAATCACGCGCAGCTTTGCACCTTTTTGCGCGGCCAGTTGCTGCCACGGCACGATGTTCGCGTGATGCTCCAGATTGGACACGATGATCTCGTCGCCTTCGCCGACGTTCTGCACACCCCAGGTCTTGGCAACCAGGTTGATGCCCTCGGTCGTACCGCGAACGAAGATGATTTCATCCGGTGAACTTGCACCAATGAAGCGCTTCACCGTATCCCTCGCGCCCTCGTACGCATCCGTGGCGCGGCCCGCCAGTTCATGCGCCGCGCGATGGATGTTGGAGTTTTCGTGCGCATAGAAGTACGACAGCCTATCAATCACCGACTGCGGTTTTTGCGTCGTCGCGGCGTTGTCGAACCAGACCAGTTGCCGGCCGTTCACGCGCTCCTGCAGGATCGGAAAGTCACGGCGGATTGCGTTGACATCGAAAGGCGGGTGCGCCGAAGCAGCGTGCAATCCAGGCTCGCGATTTTTTGGCGCACTCGCGTGGTCCAGAAAATAGAACGAATCTGTTTTGCGCGATTCGTTCGATGTCTCGGCAAGACGTCTTTCCGGCGTGCGTAACTGCAGGCTTTCAACGCTTGGCAATCCGAACTGTTCCGCTGTGGTAGCGCCGGACCCTGGCAGCGGAATCTTGTCAGTTCCGTTCAGACGCGCGTCAGAATCCCGAAGGAAATAAAACGGCGACGCCTCGGTACCGGCCCCGAGCGTATGGCTGCCAAATCGCGGCTCCACTGCCGGGGCTGTTGTGACGACCGTATCGGGAAGATTGTTCTGCGCCACGGCATGAGGCGCCAGCGCCGGCACGCGATTTCCCAGCGACAACACATGCGTGGGCGATGACGGCAGCAAGTTGGCGCCGGCTACTTGCCCCTGGGGAACAGAAAGCCCCGGCACGCCAGTGCCCGCGCCCCCCGGACCCGCGAACGGCGAGCCGGGAGGTACGGGATTGGACGCGGAGGCCAGCACGGGAGCGGTGAACGGCAACGTCGCCGATAACGATTCACCTCCGCCGCTTCCAAGACTGGCCGCTGCGGGCGTCGCGCTTCCAGGGACGGCGGAGAAAAACTCCGAGGCCATCCGGGCAAGCGTCGCGACATCCGGCAAACCTGCGGGCGGCAAGCCTTGCGGCACGTCTGGAAGCGCTGCGCGATCCACGGGATTACTTGTAGGTATCTGGATAGTCATGGTACTTCGCGATCTCCACGTCATCCAGAACCGCCAGTGCGTCAGGCGAATGCACCGCGAGCGAGCAGTACAGCGAAATCAGATACGAAGCGATGGCGTGGTTGTTGATACCCATGAAGCGCACCGACAAACCCGGCCCTTGCTCACCGGCTACGCCCGGTTGAAACAGTCCGACCACGCCCTGGCGTTTGTCGCCCACGCGCAGCAAGAGGATCTTGGTCTTGCCGTCCGCAACCGGAACCTTGTCCGACGGAATCAGCGGAATGCCGCGCCACGTAAGAAACTGCGATCCGAACAGGCTGACGGTCGGCGGCGGCACACCGCGCCGCGTGCACTCGCGCCCAAACGCCGCGATGGCAAGCGGATGCGTGAGAAAGAATGCGGGCTCTTTCCAGACGCGTGTCAGCAGTTCGTCAAGGTCATCAGGCGTCGGCGCGCCGGTCAGCGGAAACACGCGCTGTTCTTCGGCTACGTTTGCAAGCAGGCCGTAGTCGGGATTGTTGATTAGCTGACTTTCCTGCAGCTCCTTGATCGTCTCGATCGTCAGGCGCAACTGCTCCTTGATCTGGTCATGCGGGCTGCTGTACAGATCGGACACGCGCGTTTGCACGTCGAGCACGGTGCTGACCGCGTTCAGGAAATACTCGCGCGGGTTTTCTTCGTAGGGCACGAAAGTGCGCGGCAGCATGCTTTCATCTTCGCGCTGCGTGCACGCCGCCTTCACGGCTTCCGGATTCTTGACCTGATTCAAACGGTAGATGCCCGCTTCGACCGGCACCCATTGCAAGAGGTGCGTCAGCCATCGTGGCGTGATGGTCGCAAGTTGCGGAACGGTCTTGGTGGCATTGGCTAGTTGCCGTGCTGCGTTATCGCCGAGCGCCGTCTGGCCGCCCACTGTTGCCGTCATGCGTAGCTCCGAGGTCTATAGAAGAAAAACGGGAATACTTAGAAGAGGAATTCATTATCAAGACCTCCCGGCGCCCGCTCAACATGCTATAGACCACTTTCGGCAATTATCGGTGAGGGAAAACGCGGCCCTCCAGTAAATTCGCCATGGGTATATCGAAAGCGCGGGCCAGCTTGTCGATGGTCACAATCGACGCCGTCACCTTGCCGCGTTCGATCTCACCCACATACGAACGGTTGAGTCCCGCCTGCTCGGCCAGTTGTTCCTGCGACCAGGCCTTCGCCTCGCGCAACTGCCTGACGGTCAAACCAAAGACATGGACGACGGTCGTCATGCCGGAACCTGCGTGAGTCGAGCCTGGCCCTCGCTGCGCGTGACGGCCTGCGTCACGTTCGCGCCCGGCGGAACATCGTGCGTGAGCCAGACGTTCCCGCCAATCACGGCGCCACGTCCCAGCGTCACGCGGCCAAGGATGGTCGCCCCGGCATAGATCACAACCTCGTCTTCCACGATCGGGTGCCTGGCAAGCCCTTTCTCCAGATGTCCTGCGGCATCGCGCGGAAAACGCTTGGCGCCAAGCGTCACCGCCTGATAGACACGCACGCGGTCGCCAATGACCGCAGTCTCGCCGATCACCACACCCGTCCCGTGATCGATGAAAAAGCCCGAGCCGATCTGCGCGCCCGGATGTATATCGATGCCCGTTTCCGAATGCGCCAGTTCAGCGACGATGCGCGCGAGCAGATGCAGGTCGAGCTTGTAGAGCTCGTGCGCAAGCCGATGATGGATCATTGCGAGGATGCCGGGATAGCACAGCAACACCTCATCCACGCTGCCCGCCGCGGGATCGCCGTGGTACGCCGCGAGCACGTCGCTGTCGAGCAGCGAGCGAATCTGCGGAAGCTTCGCCGCGAAGGCGCGCACGGCGGCGCTGGCCCGGTCTTGCACGGCGGCATCGTCACGCGCCAGATGGCGGCCGCGATACTGCAGTTCGAGCTGGGCCTGCCCGAAGAGGCCGTGCAAGGCCGAGTCGAGCGCATGGCCTACATAGAAGTTCTCGCTTTCCTGACGCAGGTCGGGCGGCCCGAGCCGCATGGGAAACAGCACGCCCTTGAGCGTCTCGACAATGCCGGCGAGCGCTTCGCGCGCCGGCAATTCGCGCCCGCCTGGTTCAAGCGAGCGCTTCTGGACTTCGCGCCATTGCTGGCGGACCGTCTGAAGCGACTGGACGATGTCGTCGATGTCAAATGCAGCCACAGTTGAATCCCTATCGGCGTTTTGCCGTGATGAACGACGACTTAATCCTGCACCCACGGAAGGCCGAGAAAACGCCAGCCGTCTTGTGTGCCGCGCCTTTGTTGTGCATCGAGTTGGCCTTCGAAACCTTCCAGAACATTGAACGCGTTCGAGAAGCCCGCTTTGGTGGCGGCCTCGGCTGCAAGCGCCGAACGGTTGCCGCTGCGGCAGAGCAACAGCACCACTGCGTCCTTGCCCGTCTTCGCCTCGAGTTCGCGCACAAAACGCGGATTGCGCGTGAGACTCGTCCCCGTCGCCCAGGGCACATGCACGCTGCCGGACACATAACCTACGAATTTGCGTTCCTCCGCCGTGCGAACATCGACCAGCACCGCATGGCCCGATTCCACCAGGGCCAGCGCATCGCGCGGCGCAATTCCGCCGGCGAAGGGCAGACCCGCGGCGGAAGCGGCGGCGCGCGCTGCATCGAGTACCGGGCTGTTGACGCGTTCTATGAGTTCCACTGTCATGCAAGCTCCTTGTTTTCCAGTCTTAAGCACTTGATGCCCTGGCAATCTGCAGGAGATTGCAACCGTCTATAGCCATCAGTTGCCACTATGCGAGAACCCCGTGGAAAGCCGAACCAATAAAAACTCATTTCTAAAGAAGGGTTGGCGAACGCCCGGAGCGCGGCACCTGAACACGTAATCCCGGTTCACTGAAATCTTTCTAATGAGATTTCGCGATATACGAATAGCGAATCGATATTGGCGCCCGCCGTTTCGATCCGCCAATAATGGTTTTCAGTAATCCATACATTGGCGAAATACAGCTTTTCTTTCCTCTTCTCAGAACTGCAATGAGCGATACACAAACAACAAACGCCCCTTACAAAGCTGAAGGCCGTTCTCAAGACTCCGCGAGCGGACCGTTCCGGACCGAAGACTGGTGGGCAGTCTGGATCGGCCTGGGAATCATCGTCGTCGCCTATCTGTTGTTCGCTTCGGGAACGAGCATCAAGTGGCTGGCCGTGGCTCCGGCCAAATGGGCGCATCTGGGACAAGCCTCCTCCGACCTCGGCCAGCATCTGCCGAACTACATCGCACTGTTCGTTCTGTTCGCCATCTTGTTCAGCGTCGCGGCCGCGGCGCTCGGGCAACGCGTCACGCAGTTCCTGCCGGGCTTTCTCGTCGTCTTCGTGGTTTCAACTCTGATCTTTGTCGCTGGGGCGTGGGTGAACTCATCGACCTATAACCTTGAACCGCCGCTAATCGCGCTGGCGTTGGGGCTGGTCGTATCGAACGTGGTGAAACTCCCTGCGTGGCTCGTACCGGCGTTGCGGGTCGAGTTCTATATCAAGGTGGGTATCGTGCTACTGGGCGCGACGCTGCCTTTCACCTTGCTCGTATGGGCGGGGCCGGTTGCGATCGGACAGGCGACCGTGGTCTCGCTCGTCACGTTTTTCGTGATCTTCCTGGTTGGCCGCGCCATCGGACTGGACAAGCGATTTGCTGCCGTGCTCGGCGTTGGCGGCGCCGTTTGCGGCGTGTCCGCGGCCATTGCCATTGCGGGCGCTGTCAGGGCGAAACGCGAACAGGCGTCGGTGGCGATCACCCTCGTTGTGGTCTGGGCGATTGTCATGGTGTTTGCATTGCCGTTCGCCTCGCGCGCGCTTGGTCTGCCGACGGGCGTGGCCGGCGCGTGGATCGGCACGTCCGAATTCGCCGATGCCGCCGGCATCGCAGCCGCACAAGCGTATGGCGATCTCGCGAAGCACGCCGGAAACGCCATCGCCGGAGCACCCGAAGCGTCGTTGCAAGCCTTCACCCTGATGAAGGTGGTCGGCCGTGATATCTGGATCGGCATCTGGGCCTTTGTGCTCGCCATAGTTGCGACCACGCGCTGGGATCGTGACGAACCCGGCGCCGTAAAAACCGAAACGACAGCAAAGGAGATCTGGACGCGTTTCCCCAAGTTCGTGTTCGGCTTTCTTGTTGCATCGGCGCTCGTCACGTGGATAGGCAGCCACTATTCCCTCGCGCAGTACCGGAGCGTCGTGACGCCCGCCTTCGTTGCGCCGATTACAGCGCTGCGGACCTGGGCGTTCACGTTCTGCTTCCTGAGTATCGGATTGACCACGCGGCTGGGACGTCTGTCGGCTACGGGCGCGAAGCCGTTTCTCGCGTTCACTGCAGGCGTCGTGGTGAATGTGGTGATCGGCTATCTGCTTTCCGTGCACGTGTTTGCAGGCTATTGGAGTTCACTCGGTCAATGAACAGGGCAGCGGTTCAAGCGCCTTCCAGCGACGCCGTCACACAGCTGTGCCGCAACTGCCGGCATTGCGCGCACGACCGCGCCTCGCTCGAATCGCTGATTCCAGGGCTCAGCTCGTTCGGATCCGCGTTCGGCGCCAGTGTCGGCGAGTCACGGCTTTGCCGGCTTCATGATCAATTGGTATCGCCACGAGACTCCTGCGCGCAATTCATCCCGGAATGAATTTGGTTGCGTGCGTGAGTCGCCCGCTAAGCCAGCCGCCACAAAAAGCTCAGATGTATTCCCGGCCATATGTTGCGGGCTGCTTTCGTTGTGAACTTTAATTGGTTCTCGCTGACGCCCACCGCCATTAGATTAATGGGCTACTCAAAAGAAGCGTCAGGGACCAATCCATGAAATTCAGCCGGGGCGCAGTACTGTTCCATTCGCTCAGCCGTTTGACGGCTTTTTGCGCCACATTGCTTGCCGCCGTGGCCGTGTCGTACCCGGCGATCGCGCAAGCTGCCGGGCCCGAGGAGATCAAGCTCGACTATGCCTATTATTCGCCCGAGAGCCTGGTGATCAGACAGCAGGGCTGGCTCGAGCAGGAGTTCGCGCCGGATCACACGAAGATCAAGTGGGTGCTGAGCCTTGGCAGCAATCGGGCGCTGGAATACCTTAACAGCGGCGCAATCGATATCGGCTCGACAGCCGGTCTCGCCGCCGTGCTCGGCCGTGCAAACGGCAATCCCATCCGCGCCGTGTACATCTTCTCGCGTCCTGAATGGACGGCGCTGGTCGTGCGCGAGGATTCGCCGCTCAAATCAGTGGCCGATCTCAAGGGCAAGAAGATCGCGGCAACCAAAGGCACCGATCCGTTTCTCTTTGCATTGCGTGCGCTGCATACCGCCGGCCTGACGCGCGATGACGTGGAGATCGTGAATCTGCAGCACCCCGATGGCCGCACCGCGCTGGCAAGCGGACAAGTCGATGCCTGGGCCGGACTCGATCCTCACATGGCCGCCGCACAGGTCGACGACGGTGCGCGCCTCTTGTACCGGAACGTTGATTTCAATACTTATGGATTCCTGAACGCGCGCGAAGACTTCATCAAGGAACACCCGGATACGCTCGCGCGCGTGTTGAAGGTGTACGAGCATGCACGCGTGTGGATCGGTACTCATCCGGATGAAACGGCGAAGATCATTTCGCAAGAATCAAAGGTGTCGCTGCCGGTTGCGAAACTGCAATTGAGCCGCAACGACTTCAGCCAGCCGCAACCGGGCGAAAAGCAGATCGATGCGCTAAAGGCCGCAGCTCCAATTCTTACCCAGGAGCAACTGGTCAAACCAGGGACGGACCTGAACCAGGTGATCGATGCCCTGATCGATACCAAGGTTGCCCAGCCGGTCATTGCTTCGGCTGGTGGCAAGTAAGCAGGCCGGGACACAGGCGATGGCATCTGATGATTCGTTAGCGCTTCCCCGGCCGCTCGCCAAGCCGGAACGCCGGCCAAGTTCTGCGCTGCAACGCTGGCGGATCGCGGGGCTGTTGCTGCCCATCGTATTCCTCGCGCTGATGGAAGTACTTGTACGTCTTCAAGTCGTTCCCGGACATCTCGTGCCGGCACCGAGCACCATCGCCGAAGCGCTCTGGCAGCTTGGCGGCGAACGGCTTGCGCGGCACATCGGCGCGAGCAGCTTGCGGGTTTTAGCAGGATTCATGATTGGGGCGGCAGCCGCTATTGCGTTCGGTGCGGCAATGGGCTTGAGCCGCCGGCTCGACGCGTTGTTCGACCCGAGCTTCCAGGCGCTGCGCTCCATTCCTTCTCTCGCGTGGGTGCCCGTCCTGCTTCTATGGATGGGTATCGACGAAGCGCCAAAGATTACGCTTATCGCCATTGGCGCGTTCTTTCCCGTTCACCTCGCAGTGGTCGCGGGTATTCGCGATGTCGACCGCAAGCTTGTCGAACTTGGCGAAGTGAACCGTCTGAGCCACGCGGAATTGTTCGTGCGCATCTTGCTGCCCGCGTCATTGCCGCAAATCTTTACGGGCTTGAGAACCGGCTTGAGCCTTGCATGGATGTTCATGGTGGCCGCCGAGCTGATCGCGGCGACACGCGGCCTAGGATATTTGCTGAGCGACGGCCGTGAAACGGGCCGTCCCGACCTTGTGTTCGGCGCGATCCTGCTGCTGGCTTTGCTGGGGAAACTCAGCGACACCGTGCTCAAGTTCGCCGAGAACCGTGTGCTTTCCTGGCGCGACACCAGCCTCTCCAACTGATGCTGACCCTACCCCGCACAGCCGACGCCTTGCTCGACGTCCGCGTTTCCGGCAAGCGCTACGACACGCGTGTTGTGCTGGACAGTATTTCGCTGACGATCAAGGCGGGCGAGATCGTCAGTCTCGTGGGTCCGAGCGGCTGCGGGAAAAGTACGCTGCTGCGTATCATCGCCGGGCTTGATCGTAATTACGACGGCGACGTCCTGCTCGACAGCCAGCGTCAGCAAGGACCGTCCAGCCGGGTGGGCGTGGTTTTCCAGGAACCGCGCCTGTTGCCCTGGCTCGATGTCGCCAACAACGTCGCATTTCCGGCGGGACCTCGCCGGGGCAGCGACCCGCGCGTTGGTGAACTGCTTGCGCAGGTTGGCCTCGCAAACGCGCGTTCTTCGCTTCCCAAGCATTTGTCCGGTGGCATGGCGCAACGTGTGGCGATCGCGCGCGGGCTGTTCACGAACCCTGATCTTCTGCTGCTCGACGAACCGTTCAGTGCTGTGGACGCCATTACCCGAATGCGTTTGCAGGACCTGCTGTTATCGCTTGTAAGCGGTGGCAAGACGGCGACGCTGCTTGTCACCCATGATCTCGATGAGGCTCTTTACCTGGCCGATCGCGTGCTGCTGATGACACCGTCGGGACATGGCGGCGCCGGCCGCATTGCCCGCGAGATTGCAATTCCGGATGGACGGCCACGCGATCGCAACGGTCCATGGCTCGCCGCCGCACGAGGCAAATTACTCGAGAGCCTCGGAGTAAGCGGTTCGTGAGGGTTCGTGACTGGCAGCGCCGGTGCTTGCTGAGCGTCCAAACCTGACAAACCATTTCAGTTAGCGAGCACTCGGCAACAGCGAAATCGCCGGTCAAACAGCACCAATATTCTGCAGCGTAACCGATAAGTGCGTCGCAACAAAAATCCGCTTTCGCAATTGCGCCAAGACCTCAAGACTTTCGGACAGGTCAGCTCCGAGGCGCATTTGATCGCCTATGCTTCATTGCAGCATAAAACAGGTTGAGAGAACGAGAGCGAACCATTCCTCGCGGCACTTCGTGCAATCTCCAGAGGAATCCTGCGTGGGGCGTTCTTCCCGCTTGGCCTGAGCGCCAGATTCATTCTCTTGTTTACCCAGGCGATGAGGCATTCCAATGAGCACTCCAAACAATCTGGCGAAGCAAACGCTTTTTCCTGCCAACGCGGTTGAAATTAAAAAGCGCCCTTCGCTCCTCAAGCGTGTGCTTCGGGGCGTGAAGTATTTTCTTCCTGATTACGTGTTCCTGCTCCTGTCGCATCGTAAAAGAGTTGGACGGTTTCCCAACCTGAGAAACGCCACGACATTCAATGAAATCATCCTCGATCGTTGCCTTCATCCTGATCCGCTGTGGACCACGTTGACCGACAAGCTCGCCGTTCGCGACTACGTGAAAAGCAAGGTCGGAGAGAAGTATCTGATCCCTCTGCTTGCAGCGCCCGATGTGTTCACGCAAGAAGTGTTCGATTCGCTTCCGGCTGCATTCGTCATGAAAGCAAACCATGGATGCGGGTTCGTCAAGGTGGTCCGGGACAAGTCTACTGTGTCGTTCGAACAACTCAGCCAGCTCGCGGATGAATGGCTGTCGACCAACTTCTACGACGCCTCACGTGAACGGCATTATCGGCCGATAAAACCGCGCATCTACTTCGAGAAGTTGCTGCTCGACAGCAGCGGCGCAGTGCCGGCTGACTTCAAGATGAATATCTTCGGGCGCAAAGATGGCGACCCTATCATCTATACGGGCGTGGTGTCCGACCGGTTCGGCAGCCCAAGACATGATTTCTACGACGCCCAGTGGAACCGGCTGGATGTCGTGCTGGGCGAATACCCTTGCAGCACGGTCCCTGCCGCGCCGTTGCCCAACTGGGATGAGGTTGTGAGGATCGCCACGTTGCTTGCCGACGGCCTCGGTTATGTTCGCGTGGACCTTTATGCACCGGACAACGAAATATTCTTCGGCGAACTGACGTTCACGCCAGGTGCGGGCGTCTCGCGCTTTTTGCCCGACCGACATGACTATGATTGGGGGCGGCTCATAAAAGAAATGCCCTCATCGACAACACCTGCTGGACGGACGAGCGCCTGACGGCTGCGCCAGATCCTGACAAGGCTTGAATCCCCTTTTTCAGTTATCCGAAATCAGCCATCGATGAGGTTGACCATGGCATCAAGCCTGTCAGATTCAGAACGTCTGTCTCTTGACGAAGCATCAGTCGACGAAGGCTTCTCCAGCGTCATCGAGTGGATCGAACGTTTTCTTTGCGCGCCCAACACCGAACTGGGAAGGCTGGGCGACGTCTGCCCGTTCGCCAAAACAGCGATGCTGAAAAGATCCGTCGAGTTCTACAGGAATCGATCCAAAAGCGTTTCATGTCTATTGGCGGACGTGGAGTTGCACATGGAGGAGTTCTTGCAAAGCGGTGCAAACCAGGACGTGTACCGGTGCAGGATTATTGTGCCGGCTAATTTCGACGATGCCGTAGCCGCAGTAGAATATGTTCAAAAGCAGCTAAAGCCGGCGTTTGTGGAACGACACTTGATGATTGGCCAATTCTTCCAGGATTGCGAGGAACCCGGGCTGTGGAACAAGAATTTTCGTCCGCTGCAAGCACCGGTTCCATTGATTGCCATCCGAAACATGGTGCCAACAGATATTGCGTTTTTGTACGGCGAAGAGAGCTACGTGCGCGCATACCTGGAGAAATTCGGAAGACGCGGAAGTATCGCCCTTCGCCAATTCGAAACTGCAATGGAGACACATAAATGAAGTCGTCGAAAGTTGATATCTTCGCGGACCAGATCTACAGACATAATATTTTTATCGAAAAACTGGATCTTGGCTTCTCGCAGTTTTTTGTCAGAACTCCATCTGGCGAAACTCTTTGTATAGAGACTGGCATGAGGGGCGATTTCCCCTTGCTGAAGTCGAACCTGCTTTCTGCGGGGATAGATGTCGGTTCGGTAAGCAGCGTCGTTGTTCCTCACTTCGAGGCCGATGAAATGGGGGCTCTTCCTGAGTTCATCGCGCACAATAAAAATCTGGTGACGTACGCACACCCCATTTGCGCCCATGCGCTTGCAGACATTTTTTCAGTCAAGACAAAACCGTTGAAGGACGAGGTGCCGATCAACATCAACGGCGAACAGGTTGTTCCGATCTTCGTTAAGCATGTGCATCAGTGGGACGCATTGGTTGTCTATCTTCCTCGCTTCAAGGCGCTTTTTTCATCCGACATTTTCATGCGATATGGACCTGTGGAAGAAAGGTCAGGCAGCCCGGTGCGGGAGATCGTGGCATCGATAGAAAACTCCGGATATCTTCCCTCCCTCGATCATCTGCATGATGCCTTGGTCAAGATCAGGAAATACGATATCGAATGGATATTCCCGATGCACGGACCGGCAATTCATAATGACGCTGCGGCAACAATCGATGGTCTCATCGAGTATTGCCAGAAGGACCGGCACAAGGAAACGGTTGAGGGGTGATAGAGACCGGACATGGGTCCGCTCAAACGCCCTGCGCAATGAACTTCCGCAACCACCTGTGCGCAGGATCCCGATGCGACCGCTCATGCCAGAGCATGGCCAGCTCGTAGCCGGGAACATCCACGGGCGGCTCGACCACGCGTAGCGTGCTCGTGTTGCGAACGAGCCGCGACGGCATCATTGCAACCAGGTCCGTGCTCGCCAGCACCTGCATCATGAAGAGGAAGTGCGGCACCGAAAGCACGACGCGCCGCGTGAGACCCGCCTCGGCAAGCGACTCATCCGTAATGCCGCGAAAGCCGCCGCCATCCGTCGATACGATCACATGTTCAAGGGCGCAAAACTAACTCTGGACCGCCGAGCCAATCGCATTTCGCCGCCAAAATGCCGGCGCGTATGACATCCCGGCACTTACGCTACGTGCCGATATCGCGCCGGACCAAGTCGGCTTTGGCGTGCATACCGAGTAATCACGCCTGATCCAGAAACCCCATCAGTTTCAACGCATTCCTCTGACCCTGGTCTTCGTAGTTGGTGTTGAAGACCACGTGGGTCATATCGACGGCTTTCGAGATTTCGATGATCTGGCTGGCGATGGGATCGAGTTCGTCGTCGTTGTACTCGTAGTTGAATCTCGACGACGACGCCACCGCGCCCTTGATATTCCACGTCTCGTGATTGCGCCCGTGCAGACGGATCAGCGCCAGCCCGGGATGCGTGGTCTCCCAAATGGCCGGAATGCTGTTGCTCGATCCTTGCGGTTCGTCGACCACCACGTTTACCAGCCCGCGCTCGCGTTCCATGGCGAGCGTGGATTCGCGGCGCTTTTCATCGAACCACGTCTGGTTGCGAAATTCGACCGCCATGGTGTAGCCGTCCATGGCGCTCATGACGTCCGCGCAGTGCTCGACATGGCGGATCCCGTGCGGATTGCAGATCACCCACGGCGCAAACTGGAAATGCACCGCACCGAGCTTGCCGGAAACACGCAATGGCTCGATGGCTTCGAAATACCGGCACCACAATTCCCGCTGCAATTCCCCCGATAAATCCTTGTAGTACAGGCTCGTCTTGCCGTTTTGCGGCAAGTGCGGCTGCATGTCCGCCGGAAACATGTCGCGCGCGGTCTGGTGCCCTGTGAACAAGCGGAACGCCTTGATATTGAACACGAATCCAGGCGGCGTTCGCTCCGCCCAGAGCACGGAATTTGCCGCATTCGGCATGGCGTAATAGCTCGAATCCACTTCCACGATAGGAAAAACGGACGCGTAATGCCGCAAGCGCGCCTCCGCGCTGGAGCACCCCGGCGGATAAAAACGCTTGCACTTGATGAGCGTGGGATCTGTCCACGAAGCCGTCCCGACCAGAATGCTCACCGCATCTACTCCCCACGTTTGTTGGCGATGATTTCCTGCCCGCGTTTAAAAAGGGGCAGTTCCCGTTGAATCAAATTCAAGTAAAGTACTGTACATCCATACAGTTAAATTTGCCATGTCAGCCCTGCCCAAAAATGTCGAAGAGATTCACCCCGCCCTGTGGCGCGGGTCGCAGCTCGCACGCTTGCACGGGCAGACGGTCGACACGGGCTATGCCGTGCTCTCCGCCGAGTTGCCGGGCGGCGGCTGGCCAGTGGGAACGCTGATCGAGTTGCTGGTACAGCAACCGGGCGTGGGCGAAGTGCGACTGCTGCGACCGGCGCTCGCCGCCGTGAGCAAACGTCCCATCGCGCTCGTGCAGCCGCCTCATATCCCGAACTCCCTTGCATTCGCCTATCTGGGCGTGCCCCTGGACAAACTGCTGCAGTTGCGCGCGGCAAAAATGGCCGATGCCCTCTGGTCGGCCGAGCAAATTCTCAAGACCGGCAGCTGTGGCGCGCTCGTTTTCTGGCAGCAACATATACGCCCCGAGTCGCTGCGGCGCCTGCATCTGGCCGCGCAATCGTCTGAAACACTGTTCCTGGTGGTGCGCCCGCTCGCCTGCGCACCGGATTCGTCGCCGGCTACGTTGCGGCTGGCGGTGCGTCCGGCGGGCAGCGGCATTGTTGTCGATGTCATCAAGCGCAAAGGCCCGATCCGTGCCGAAAGACTGTCCGTCACCCTGCAACCTTCTCCCATTTTGCTGAGCCCTCATGCCCGTGTACGTCGGCATTCATCTACCGCGGTTGTCGCTGGAAGTGTTCCGTCCACGCTGGTCGCTTAGGCCAGAACACGGCTGCGTCGTCCTCGACCACGACAAGGTCCTGATCGTGGACCCGGGCGCGCGCGAGGCCGGCGTGTGCGTGGGCATGAAGCGCGGCGGCGTGCTGACTTTATCGCCCGACACGCTCATGTTCGAGCGCGACCTGGTCAAGGAACAGGACGTGATGCGCGAGGCCGCTTTTTCGCTGATGAAATTCTCGCCCATGGTCGCGTTGTGCGACGAGGAAACCATCGTTATGGATGTGACGGCGAGCTTGCGGCTGTTTGGCGGTATCGTGAAGTTGTGTCAGCAGATGCGGAATATCGTCGATGCAATCGGCCTCACCGCGCGCGTGAGTACATCGCCTACGGGTCAGGGCGCGTGGCTGCTTGCCAAAGCTGCAGGCCGCGCCCATGTCAGACGGCGCGTGCTGAAAATGGCGTCGCTCGAACGCAAGCTCGGCACGCTGCCGTTTCAATCCGTGCAGGAAGTGCGCGCGTTCGCGGACTGGTTCGCGGGACTCGGCTGCAAGACCTTGAACGATATCCGGCGTCTGCCGCGCGCGGGCCTGAAAAAGCGCTGCGGCGTCGCACTGCTCGATTCATTGGATCGCGCGTACGGCATCGCGCCCGAACTGTACGAATGGCTCGCCGTGCCGCCGGCGTTCAGCGCGCGTATCGAATTGCCGGATCGCATCGAAAATGCGGAAGCCATGCTGTTTTCCGCGCGCCGGCTGATCGTGCAAATGTGCGGCTGGCTGAGCACGCAGCAACTCGCGCTTACCCACGCCACGCTCACGCTGGAGCATGAGCGCGGGCGCAGCGCCATCGACCCGACCGTTATCCAGATCGCGCTCGCCGAACCGACCTGGCACGAACATCATCTCGTGCGCCTTTTCAAGGAGCGGCTCGGGCGCACGGAACTCGTGGCGGCGGTCATCGCCATGCGGCTCGCCGCTGCAAAAATCCAGGCAGCCGAACCGCCAACCGAAACGCTTTTCCCCGAACCCGGCGGCTCGCCCGAAGACCACAACCGGCTGCTGGAATTGCTGGTTGCGCGGCTTGGGCCTGAGAATGTGTTGCGGGCGGCGCCGTCGTCGGATCATCGGCCGGAATGTGCGAACCGCTGGATTTCCGTCACCGATACTTCTCTTCCCGCCAAGCCCGAAGGCATGCCGTCGGATTTGCCGCGTCCCGCATGGCTGCTGGAAAAGCCGCTGCAACTGATGATGAAAAACCATCGGCCGTTTTATGGCTCGCCGCTGAAAACGGTGTCGCCGGCGGAACGCATAGAAGCCGGATGGTTCGATAACAACCTGACCAGCCGCGATTATTTCGTCGCACAGGCGAACGATCAAAGCTGCTACTGGATTTACAGAGAGCGGCCGGGCAGCGCGGAGGCCGACGACCCACGCTGGTTTCTCCACGGCCTCTTTGGATGATGCGCCGTGGATACGACCTTCTCCACGCTGCCCGCGTATGCGGAGCTATTTGCGTTTTCCAATTTCACTTTTCTTCACGGTGCGTCGCGTGGAGAAGAACTGGTCACGCGCGCCAAGCAACTGGGTTATGCCGGGATTGCGATCACCGACGAATGCTCGCTCGCGGGCGTCGTGCGCGCGCATGTGGAGGCGAAGAACCTCGACTTTCCGCTCGTGATCGGCTCGTACTTCAGGCTCGTCAACGCGGACCGGTCGCCGGCGTTCGGAATTATCTTGCTGGCGCAGAACCGCGAGGGTTATGGCAACTTGTCGGAGTTGATCACCATCGCGCGGATGCGTTCGAAGAAAGGCGAATACCTGATCACGCCGAACGATCTCGCGCGCCCCGATAAGGAATTCGCCCATCTGCGCGGCATGCCGGATTGCCTCGCGATCCTCGTGCCCGATTTCCCCGCGAAAGAAGCTGCGCTCGATGCCCAGGTCGAATGGCTCGACGCCACATTCCCGCAGCGTGCGTGGGTCGGTTTGACGCTGCATCAGCGTGCGCTCGACGATATCCATAGAGGCACCGTCGAACACGTTGCATCGCTTTATAAAGTGCCCGTGGTCGCGACCGGCAACGTGGTGATGCATGTGCGCTCGCGCAAGCCTTTGCAGGACACCATGACGGCAATTCGCATCGGCAAGCCTGTGTCCGAATGCGGTTACGATCTCGCGCCGAACGCCGAGCAGCATTTGCGCTCAAGGCTGCGGCTGGCGAATCTTTATCCCGAGCAAACCTTGCGGGAAACGCTCACCGTGCTTTCGCGCTGCACGTTTTCACTCCAGGAACTCAAATATGAATACCCCGATGAACTCGTGCCAAAAGGCTATACATCGGCTTCATATTTAAGGCAGGAAACGTATATTGGCGCGCAACGCCGCTTTCCTTCGGGCGTTCCGCATGAGGTCCAGTCTCAGATAGAACACGAACTCGACCTGATTGTCGAGCTGAAATACGAGCCGTACTTCCTCACCGTCTACGATCTCGTGCGCTTTGCGCGCAGTGAAAACATCCTGTGCCAGGGGCGTGGATCGGCGGCAAATTCTGCGGTCTGTTATTGCCTCGGCGTTACCGAAGTCGATCCGGCTAGCAGCAGCATGCTGTTCGAGCGCTTCATCAGCAAGGAGCGCGGTGAGCCGCCGGATATCGATGTCGATTTCGAGCATCAGCGGCGCGAGGAAGTGATCCAGTATATCTATCGGAAATACGGGCGGGACCGGACGGCGATTGCAGCGGCGGTATCGACCTACCGGCCGCGCGGCGCGTTGCGTGAGACGGGCAAGGCGCTCGGCGTCGATCCGCAGATTGTGGATCGCGTCGCGAAGTCGCATCAGTGGTTCGATAACAGCCAGGACTTGTTGCAGCGCTTCACGGAGTCCGGGCTCGATCCGGAGAATCCGTTGATTCAGTCGTGGGCATCGCTCGCGGCGCAATTACTGAATTTCCCCCGGCATTTATCGCAGCATTCCGGCGGGTTTGTGATCAGCCGGGACAAACTCACGCGGCTCGTTCCTGTGGAAAACGCCGCGATGGTCGATCGCAGCGTCATTCAATGGGACAAGGACGATCTGGAAGCGCTCGGGCTTTTGAAAGTCGATGTACTCGCGCTCGGCATGTTGTCCGCAATCCGGCGCACGCTCGATATCATTTCGGAAAGGCGCGGCGAGCACTTCGAGATGCAGGACATTCCGCGTGAAGATGAAGCGACCTACGACATGATCTCGCGGGCGGACACCGTCGGCGTATTCCAGATCGAATCGCGCGCGCAGATGTCAATGTTGCCTCGACTAAAGCCGAGGCAATTCTATGACCTCGTGATCGAGGTTGCGATCGTGCGTCCGGGTCCGATTCAGGGCGGTGCGGTGCATCCGTATTTACGCCGGCGTCAGGGGTTGGAGCCGGTCAATTATCCCAGCGAAGGTTTGAAAGTCGCGCTCGAAAGAACCCTCGGCGTGCCGATCTTCCAGGAACAGGTCATGCAGATCGCGATGATCGCCGCCGGTTTCACAGCCGGTGAAGCCGATGCATTGCGCCGCGCCATGGCCGCCTGGAAACGCAAAGGCGGTTTGGGGAAATATTACGACCGGATCGTAAACGGCATGACCGAGCGCGGTTATGAAAGGGCCTTTGCAGAAGGCATATTCGAGCAGATCAAGGGCTTCGGTGAGTACGGCTTTCCTGAAAGTCACGCGGCGAGTTTTGCGTTGCTCGTGTATGTCAGCAGTTGGTTGAAGTGTCATGAGCCCGCAGCATTTCTCGCCGCCATGCTCAATTCACAGCCGATGGGTTTCTATTCTCCATCGCAACTCGTGCAGGACGCGCGGCGTCATGGCGTTGCCGTGCTTCCCGTCGATGTAACCGTCAGCGGCTGGGACTCGGTGCTGGAGCGCGATGCTGCTGGTAATAAGACCGCGGTGCGGATGGGTTTATCGCTGCTGCGGGGAATGCGGGACGGTTCGGCCGAACGCATTGAAACGGCGCGGTCGGTGCGTCAGTTCGCAAGCGTCGGCGATCTTGCGCAACGGGCGCAGCTTGATCGGCACGATCTTCAGGTGCTTGCCGCGGCGAATGCGTTGACATCGCTGGCGGGAAACCGGCGGGAAGCGCTTTGGCAATCAGTTGCTGCCGTGCCTGACAAGGACATGCTGAACGACGCACGCGTGGAAGATGCAACGCCCATTCTCGGCGCGCCATCCGAAGCCGACGATATTGTCAGCGACTACAAGACGGTGGGATTATCGCTTGGGCGCCATCCGCTTGAATTGCTGCGGGCGGAATTGCTTATGCATCGATTGATGCCGGCGGCGACGTTGCACAATTATCGCAATGGCAAGCTCGCGCGAGGTTGCGGATTGGTGACCGTGCGGCAGCGGCCGGGGACCGCGAAGGGCGTGATGTTCGTCACGCTTGAGGACGAGACGGGGAATGTGAATGTGATCGTGTGGCCGAGTCTGCTGGAAAGGCAGCGGCGTGAGGCGTTGGGCGCGACGCTGCTTGCGGTGTATGGAACATGGCAGTGTGAGGGCGAGGTGAAACATCTCGTGGCGCAGCGGCTGGTGGATATGTCGCATATGCTCGGCGGATTGACGAGCGTTAGCCGGGATTTTCATTGAGGGTGGATTTCAAAGCAGGTTTTTTCAGTATCGGATTCCTCTTATAGACGGTTAAATTCAACGCCCTATATTCGATGACCAGATCATAAGCAGCATCGATATGCAATAAGACTGCTCCGATCGTTGTCGCTTCGCCCGGATTTCTCGCTCGTGGCGATTTCATCTATAGATCCGTATTCCTGAATAAAACCTGTCAATGAAACTGTTATCCGGTTCAAGATTTAATCTCGGCGCTATCTCGATCACGATGGCGAGTTCAATAATGCTGGCAGCTTGTGGCGGTGGCGGTGGAACAGACACCAGCGCATCAACAACGCCTAAACCCACGCCCGCGCCCACACCCGCCATTTCAGACAACGTCTTTTTCTCGATATCCCCGTCTGCCGGCGTCATCGCGACCATCAACAAAGCGGGTTATTTGCGTTCGTCGGACTCAAGCACCACCGGCCAACCACTAAACCTTGCACTCGGCAACACGCCAATGACAGGCACTGGTGCCTCCTCCACCGGGAACGGCTGGTTGTCAGCTTCCGGGACATTTGTTCAAAGCACGGTTTCCTTGACTTTGAATTCCGATTCAACGACTTATACGCTGAAAGCCCAAAGCTCGAACGGGCAAGTCACGAACTCCAAACTGCAACTTTCTACCTACGTTGTAACACCGACACTTGCCGCGCTCGCTGGCAATTTTGGCGTGAACCCTCAATATCTCGTGACGGTAAATGGCAATACATTCACCGGGCTATATGGTTACGAATGCAGTTGGAGCGGCACTTTGACCCCGAATGGAAAAACAATCGACGTCACCCACGTCACGTTCGAAAATACGCAAAACCCGACCGAACTCGCTTGTGCCCATACTGGAAAAGAGTTTACCGGAACGGCCTTTTTAGAAGGTCCGAGCGCTGCAAATCCAAGAGGCGCACTTGTCATAAATATAGACGATGGTGGCTCTGGTATGCCGATAATGAGCAAGCTCTATTATTTCATCCGGCCGTAATCTCGCGAATAGATGGAGACGTTCGTCCGGGGTGACGTCTCCTACGCTGATTTAAGCGTTACCCCACCTCCGCCAGCATCTCCCTGACAGCGTCCATCGATTCGCGTCTCAACGCCTGCAAATCGACGCCTTCAATGACATCCTCGCTGACGATTTTTTTACCCGCCGAAAACAGCGCCGCCAATGAAGGTCGTCCACCCGATGCAACCGGCCCTATCGCCGGATCGTGCAGGCCGAAGTAGCGTGGATCGTCCAGCCGATACACCGCCACATCCGCCGAAAAACCCACCGCTATCCGTCCCACCTCAGCCAATCCCAAAACGTTCGCGCCACCGGCCGTGCCCCAGTGCACCACTTCATCGACGGTGGCAGCATCAGCGCCGCCTTCAAAACTGCCACCCCGATAAGCCGCCTGCGCCGCCATCCCGCGCCTGGCCCGTTGCGCGAGCCACGCCATGTGCACCTCAGAAATCATGTCTGCCGCTTCATTCGATGCCGCACCGTCCACGCCAATGGACACTGGCACGCCCGCATCCGCCATCTCGCGAATCGGCGCGATGCCGCTGCCCAGGCGTCCGTTCGATTGCGGACAATGCGCGACGCCCGTGCGCGTTTGCGCGAGCATCGCAATTTCGTCGGCATCGAGCTTGACGAGATGCGCGTACCAAACATCGCTGCCAAGCCAGTCGTGCTCGCCGCAAAACGCGACCGGCGAACACGCGTGCATGGAATGCGCGCTATCCTGATACGACACGGTCTCCGACAAATGGCTATGCAAACGCAATCCAAGCCGGCGCGCGACGGCCGCCGTTTGCCGCATCTCGGCCGGTGAGATCGAATACAAAACCGTGGTCGGCGCCATCACCACGCGGCGCATCGCTCGTGGCGATGCATCGTGATAGGTGGCTGCGAGCCGCTCGATATCGGCGACGTAAGAATCGATGGACTCAGGCCGCAATGCGCTCGGCAACTCCGCTTCGAGTTGTCGCGTTTTTGTCGCGCCGCCTCGCAGCAACACGAAGCGCAGACCGAGTTTTTGAGCTTCATCGAAGAGAATGGCCGAGCTGTCGAACGGCATGCCCGGGTAATAAACGTAGTTGTGATCGGCGACAGTAGTACAGCCCGAGCGCATCAACTCGATCATCCCGATACGCGCCGCGAGCCGAAAGCGCTTTTCATCGAACGATGCACGAAAGCGATACGGCGTCGCCGCCAGCCACGGCGTCAGCGACGCGTTGAGCCCGGCTGTATCGCCCTTGAGCAACGACTGAAACAGATGATGATGCGTGTTCACCCACGCCGGGTACACGACGCAATCGGTGGCGTCGACCACGGTCTCGCCGGCATGCGGCGTAAGCGCGCCAATCGCCTGAATGATCTCGCCTTCTGTGCGGATATCGGGACCCGCCACACGCGACGGATCATTGGGACCACCCGCGCCGCCGGTCATGATGGCCGCTGCATTTCGAATCAGAATACTCATGTCATCGCGCTCAAAGTTCGCTTTCGTGCCAGCCGCGCAACCCGACGCGCGACACCCATGCCGTGATGCCGAACAGCACCACGCCAGTTACCGTGATCAGGAACAACGCAGCGAAGAGCCGCGGAATGTTCAACTGAAAACCCGCTTGCAGGATCTGATACGCAAGCCCCGCGCCGCTGCCGCCCGTTCCCGCCACGAACTCGGCCACCACCGCGCCAATCAACGATAACCCGCTCGATATCCGCAAGCCGCCGAAAAAATACGGCAGCGCACTTGGGATGCGCAAGCGTACGAGTGTTTGCCATCGTGTCGCGCGATTGATGCGGAACAGGTTGATCAGACCCGGGTTCACGCTACGCAGTCCCAGCGCCGTGTTCGAGATGATCGGGAACAAGGCCACAAGCGTAGCGCAGATCACGAGCGCAAAGGTCGTGTCCTTCACCCAGATGATGATGAGCGGCGCGATCGCGACAATCGGCGTTACCTGCAAAAGAATTGCATACGGGAAAAAGCTCGCTTCGATCAAAGGGCTTTGCACGAACAGCAATGCAATGGTCACGCCAATGAGCGTGGCAAGCGCGAACGCGAGCAACGTGATCTTGAGCGTGGCAGCAAGCGCCGCGAACAACATGGGACCGTCTTTGAACAACTGGATCGCGATGTCATGCGGCGCGGACACGAGATAAACCGGCACCTTGAACAACGCGCACCAGCCTTCCCAAATCAACAGCATCACAATGCCTACAAGCCAGGGAGCGGCGGCTTTCATTGCTCCTGGGCGCTGCAACAGCGGTCGCCGCGGAGCCTTCACCGGGCTTTCCATGGCGGTACCAGACGTAAGCGCTGGACTGGTCATCATTGCACTCCTTCAATGGCGCGATGTGCGTCGCTGATGAGATCGGAGAGCGTCTTGCAATGCTGCATGAACGGCGCGGATACGCGATACGCATCGTCGCGCACGGCCGGACCGTCGATCACCACCTCAGCGATAACTCTCCCTGGCCGTGCCTGCATCACCACCACGCGCTCCGACAGATACACCGACTCGTAGATGCTGTGCGTGACGAACACGACCGTCATGCCGCGCTTCTTCCACAGCGTGCGCAGATCGCTGTCGAGCTTGTTGCGCGTGAACTCATCGAGGGCGCCGAAGGGTTCGTCCAGCAGCAACAAATCGGGCTCGGTAACAAGCGCACGCGCAAGCGACGCCCGCATCTGCATGCCGCCCGACAACTCGCGCGGGCGCACCTTGCCGAAGTTTTCAAGGCCGACGTTTGCAAGCGCATCGGCGACGCGGGTATCGGCTTCACGTCTCGGCACGCCCGCAAGATCGAGTGGCAAACGCACGTTATCCGCGATGCTCGCCCACGGCATCAACGTTGCTTCCTGGAAGACCATCGACATGCGGCGGCCGGCCGAACCGACTGTAGCGAAAGGCTGATTCCACCAGCGCATATGTCCGTGCGTCGGTGTCTCGATACCCGCAAACATCTTCAGCAAAGTGCTTTTTCCGCAACCCGAGGGTCCGAGCAGCGAAACGAAATCGCCTTGAGGAATCGTCAACCGCACGTCTTCCAGCGCGACCGTGCCGTTTGCATAAATCTTGTCGACCCGCTGCACCGAGAGCGCAGAGGCGGCGTTAAAAGGATCGGCGTTCATGGTTCAGTCCTCCGTTGCAATGCGAAACACTTCCCTCTCCCCGTGCTCGTCGAGCAGCTTCAAGAGCATACGGCGCATCAGCAGACCCGGCTGATCCGACGCCATGTGACACTCCTGCTGACGACGTATATCGATACACGCGTCATAGTCGGTCGCTTCCAGGATCTCACGGTCTTCGTCGGTGATGGGACGGTCCCAGTCGATCAACTCCTGCGTGGAACATGCCTCTTCGCTGTCGTTTCGATAAAGCCATTGCACGAGCATCATGGTCTTGTCGTCGATAGGCGTCGCGCAGTTGTAGATGATGTGATGCACGCCGCTTGCGGGATACATGCAGCCAAAGCGCCGCGAAAAAGGCATGAACCAGCGGTTCACGAGATGCCGTTCGGTGACGTCGTCGGTCGTGCCGGTGATGCGAAAACTTGCTTGCGGATTGCGAATGGGCACATGCGTCTCAGCCTCGAAGCCCCATTCGTTGGGACGAAATTCGTACTTTGACGGTTGCGGGCTATTGAAGAGACCGAAGTTCGATTTATGCACGAAGCTGAAATGCGAGTTGTCGAACGAATTCTCCATCATGCGCAGCGGACTCGTATTCCACTGCTCGTAGAACTGCAGGATGCGTCGGTAACCCGGCGTGAATTCTTCGGGAAATTCAGGAATCGGTTGCAAAGGATCTTCGAGTGCAACCCACGCATAACCGTAACGCTCCTCGCATCGGAACGATTCGACAATGGCCCGCGACGGAATCTCACCGCCCGCGTTCTGCGGGATTTTCACGCATTGCCCGGTGCAGTCGTAAGTCCATCCGTGATATCCGCAGGCGATGTTGCCATCGGCATCCACGAAGCCTTTGGAGAGCTTCGCGGTTCTGTGACAGCACCGGTCGCGCAGTGCATGAGGCTTGCCGCCCGCGCCTTTCCACAGCACGATACCCACGCCCAGCAGCGTGAAGGGCTTGGGGCTATCGTCGAGATCCGACATGGGCATGATTGCGTACCAGAAGCGGCGCAGGACTTTTTGTCGTGTAACGAGCATGATTCGATTCCCTTTATAAACGCCGCTTACGGCATGACCTTCGCGGTCTGGATGTATTGCAGCGTGTACGCGCTCTTGTAGTCGGTGCTAGCCTTCAAAAGCTTCGCGCCGACCATGTAGTCGTAGGTCTTTTTCCAGCGGGCATCGGTCATGGCGCCAATGCCGAGCGCGCCGGCGTCACCGCCGGTGACCAGCTTGAGTTTCTTCAGTTGCGCGACGCCGAATGCGAGCTGCGCATCGGTCATATCCGGGTTGTCTTTCTTGATCAGTGCGTTGCCCGGAGCGGGATTGGCGAGATAACTTTTCCAGCCTTCCATCGATGCCTTTACGAAACGCGCGGTCACGTCAGGCCTTTCGGCGAGCGTCTTGCGCAAGCCGACAATGGTCGTGTTGTAGGGCGGATAGCCGTCGTCGGCGAAGAGGAAGAAGTGGGTCTTTACATGCGCCTGATCCGCCTGGAACGTCTCCGACGACGGATACGCCTGCATCGCCACATTCGGGTCGACGAAGAATGGCTGCAGGTTGAATGTGTAGGGGCGCGTCTGGCTATCGGTGTAACCGTATTTGGATTTTAGCCACGGCCACCAGCTCGTCCTGCCCGCACCCGCGACGAGGATCGTCTTGCCTTTGAGATCGGCGAGATTCTTTACATCGTCGTGAACGAGCATGCCTTGCGGATCGAATTGAAACGATGCCGCCACCGTCGTGACCGGAATCCCCGCCTCCACGCTCGATAACACCTGGAAGTCATAGCCAAGGATGAAATCCGCCTGCCCGCCAACAAGTAATTGCATGCCGTTGACTTGCGGGCCGCCCATCTTGATGGTGACATCGAGACCGGCTTGCTTGTAAAGCCCGGTAGCCAGCGCTTGATAAAAACCGCCGTGCTCGGCTTGTGCGTACCAGCTTGTGAGCACTGTGACGGAATCAGCGGCGTGAACGGTAGAACCAAGAATAGTGCTTGAAACAAGCACTGAAAGTTGAAGGAAGCGACGCAGGACACGCATGTTTTGACTCCGCGAGTGAACGTGGGGAGCCAGCTACAACGCTCGAACGTGACCTTGATACCCGATACGCACAACAAGGGGAGATGTCGGGGCAACAACACACACGCTCCTTGTTGAGCGAGATCGGACGATCCCGTTCAAACGTCGACGCTGGTCGACGTGGGCGCACGATGCGCCCCAAGAGCAATGCCCCATGCTGGTGGAAAACGAAGACACCAGACACTAGCCGCTTCTACTCTGTAATGTCTCTAAGCGAGTTTTATGCCAATGGTTCCACGTGGCATCGGCGTGATGAGCGCGTGATGCCAACGTGCACCACGCACCTGTGCGATGCGCGTTCGCACCGCCAGAGTGCTCACAGATGCCGTAGCAGCGAACGCCATGACGAACCCACGCGTTACACTACGCCCGAACCCAGCGCCCAACCTGCGTGGAAACCCCAAGTGGCAAAAGTCTCTACCATTCGCGATGTTGCCGAACTGGCGGATGTATCGAAAGCAACCGTTTCGCGATACCTGAACGGCAGCCTCGTGCTTCCGCCGGACACGGCCAAACGCGTCGATGACGCCGTGCTCGCACTCAACTATCGTCAGAACAGCCTCGCCCGGCGGCTCAGCCTTGGAAGCAGCGAGACCATAGGCCTCGCCATGCCGGAGGTCGCGAATCCGTTTTTCGCCGAACTCGCCGACGCCGTGGAAGAAGCTGCATCGGCAAGCGGTTATGGCCTCGCGCTGTGCATCACCCGCAACAAGCTCGAACGCGAGGCGCTCTATTTGCGCTGGCTGGACACGCGCCATCTCGACGGCCTGATCTTCGCCACGAATCGTCCGGACGATGGATCGCTGAGAAAGCTCATGGGCGAGCGCGCGAACATCGTGCTCGTGGATGAAGACGTGCCGGGCGCGGATGTGCCGCGTGTTTTCGTCGATAACGTCGAGGGCGGGTATCAGGCAACGCGCCATCTGCTCGATGCCGGGCACAAGCGGATCGCGCACGTAACCGGGCCTGAAGCGCTCTTCACCGTGCAGGAACGGCTGGAAGGATACAAGCGTGCACTCGCCGAAGCGCAAGTTCGATTCGACCCGAAGCTCGTGCATTTCGGTTCGTACGACCGCGCTTTTGGGCGCGAGATAGGCACCAGGTTGATCGCGAGCGCGAAGCCGCCGACCGCCTTGTTCGCGACCAGCGATTACATCGCGGTCGGCGTGCTCGACGCCTTGCGCGAACGCGCGCTGAGCGTGCCGGACTATATGTCGATAGTCGGCTTCGACGACATGGAGTTTGCCAACCTTCTCATGCCCGCAATTACCACGGTGCGCCAGTCGGCCGCCGAACTCGGGCGCATGAGCGTGGCGCTGCTGGTATCGATGCTGACGAGCGACGCAACGTCCAATCCTGCTGTGCATCGGCTGCCGGTGCGGCTGATCGAGCGTGCATCGGTTGCACCGCCGCGCGCGGGTTCATAGCGCTTGCCGGCGCCCTTCTGTGGCGCGATCGAGTTCACAGAACTCCTGGTCGGAAAGCTCGATCAACCTGGCGGCGACGTTATCAAGAAGATGCGCGACCTTCGATGTTCCTGGTATCGGCAGCATGACCGGACTGCGCTGCAACAGCCATGCAAGAGCAATCTGCCCGACGCGGGCGTCATGGCGACGGGCGATCGCATCAAGCAACGATCCCGGCCGGGTCAACTCCCCCGCGGCCAACGGATACCACGGAATGAAGCCAATGCCATGAGCCGTGCAAAAATCCAGCACGTCTTCGCTCCCGCGATCGCCCAGATTGAAGCGATTCTGAACCGTCGCCACCTTGAAGTGTTTGGACGCGGCCTTGATGTCGGCCACGCAGACTTCGCTCAGGCCCGCATGGCGGATCACGCCGGTATCGATGAGATGACGTACCGCGCCGAATTGTTCATCGCGCGGCACGGCGGGATCGATCCGATGCAGCTGCCACAAACCAATCTGTTCGACTCCAAGCCGGCGCAAACTGCCATGCGCCTGCCCGATCAGATGCTCGGGCCGACCTTGCGGTTCCCATCGGCCGGGACCCGTGCGCACAAGCCCGGCCTTCGTCGCGATCAGCAGCCCGGCGCAATATGGATGTAGCGCCTCGCGGATCAATTCTTCTGAAACGCCCGGGCCGTAGGAGTCGGCTGTATCGATGAAATCCACGCCGAGTTCAGGCAGGCGCCGCAGCACGCGGATGGCTTCGGCGTGATCGGCGGGCACACCCCAGACGCCCGGCCCCGTAATGCGCATGGCGCCGAATCCGAGTCGCCGGATCTCGGTCTCGCCGCCAATGCTGAATGTCATGCGCGGGTTCGTCATGCAGGGCACGCGGCCGGCGTTCCCCGCGCCTTGACCAGATACCGGCCGATACTGACCGTCAATCCCAGCGCCGCGATCTCGCAGAACGCTGCAACCCAGCCGAGGTCGCTCACCGACGCAATACTCAAAATGATAGAACCGAGCGCGGCGCCCAGCGAGAAACCAAGGTACATGAATGAAGCATTCAGCGACAGCGCGATCGGCGTGCCACGCAATCCGGCGATTCCAATCAGCCCCGCTTGCTGCGCCGGATAGAAGCACCAGTGCGCGATCCCCCACGCCACCACACCAACGATTACAGGAACCAGCGCCAGCGACGGAGACAACCAGTGCGCGCTCGCCGACATCATCGAGAAAGCAACTATCGATACCGCCAGGCAAGGAATGATCACGCGCCGCGAGCCGAGTCGATCCACCGCCTTCCCGCCGATGAACACCCCGACCGCTGCCGAGACGCCCCACGTGAACAACACGTATCCGATCTGCGCGCCATGCAGCTCCGTCGTCCTGGCAATGAATAGCGCGAGATAGGTATAGATCGTATAGGCGCCCATCGCCCACAGCGTAGTGACAAGTAAGGTCATCAGCACGACCGGCTGGCGCGCGATATCGATACGTTCACGCAAGGTGGCCGTCGGCAGTCCGGCGCCAATCGAACGTGGCAGGCCGAAAAGCAGGCCGGCGGTCGCCGCGGCGGAAAGCGCGGCAACGCCTGCAAACGTCATGCGCCAGCCGAGCCGGTCACCGATCACCGCGCCCAGCGGCACACCAAATGCCACCGCGATGGTGATCCCGCCGTTCACAATGGCGAGCGCCGTGCCGCGCCTTTCCGGACCTGCGATGGCACCCGCCAGCGCGTTTGCGCCGGGAACGTATAGGCCGGCAGCAGCCGCGAGCACGATGCGCGCCGCCATCAATTCCCAGTAATTTTGGGCGCCCCACGCAAGTATGTTCGCGACAGCAAACGCCGAGAGCGCCGCGATCATCAGCGTGCGCCGATGAAACGCGCCGGTCAGCGCCGTCAACACGGGCGAACTGAACGCGTAGGCCAGCGCAAACACCGTGACCAGCTGACCCGTCGCAACAATGCTGGTATGCAGATCGGCGGCCATATCGGGCAACAAGCCGGCGATCATGAAGCTCTCAGTGCCGACTGTGAACGTACCGAGCGCCACCCAGTAAAGCGGTGCAAGGGACGCGGAAGACGTGGATGAAGAGTTCACGATCGGCTCCCGGTTACGCGATCACGGCTTCGCCGCTATAGAACGGATAGTCGGTATAGCCAACGTCCGTGCCGCCAAAGAACGTGGGGCGGTCATACGGATTGAGCGGCAACTGAAGGCGCAGGCGTTCAGGCAAATCCGGATTGGCGATAAAGTCGCGCCCGAACGCCACGAGGTCGGCATCTCCCGCCTGAAGAACGGCTTCGGCTGTTTCGGCCTTGAAACCGCCAGCCGCGATGATCACGCCTTTGTAGTGCTTGCGGATCAGTTGTGCGGCAACCGGGTTCGGGTCCTTGCTGTCGTCATCGACATTGCCGAGCACGCGCGGCTCGATCAAATGGATGTAAGCCAGGTTCAGCTTGGCCAGTTCCTCTGCTACGTACGTGAAAAGACCTTCCGGATTGCTGTCGGACATATCGCCCCACGTGCCGCTCGGTCCAAGACGCACGGCCACGCGGTTGCTGCCCCAGACCGAAATGACCGCACGCGTGACTTCCATCAGGAAGCGCGCACGGTTTTCGAATGAACCACCGTAGATGTCCGTGCGCTTGTTGCTGCCGTCCTGAAGAAACTGATCGAAAAGATAGCCATTGGCTGCGTGCAATTCGACGCCATCGAAACCGGCCTCTTTCCCACGCGCCGCAGCGGCGCGGAATTGCTCCACCAGTTCCGCAATCTCGGGCAAGGTCAGCGCTCGGCTCGGCGTGTTCGGAATCCAGCCCGCTTCGGTATAAGCCACGCCACCGTGCAGCACGGCGGACGGCGCGACCGGCTCACCGCCGTCCGGTTGCAACTGGCTATTCGATTGACGTCCAGCGTGATAAAGCTGCAGGAACATGTGGCCGCCCTTGGCATGCACGGCGTTGGTGATGTGCTTCCAGCCGGCGATCTGGCTGTCGTCGTACAAACCGGGCGCGCCCAGATAACCGTTGCCGTTGGGTGCGGCGATGGTGGCTTCGCTGATCAGGAAACCGCCTTCCGAGGCGCGCTGGGCATAGTACTCGGCCATCAGCGGACCGGGCTTTGCGCCTTCTTCGGCACGCATGCGGGTAAGCGGCGCCAGCACGACACGATGTGAAAACTCAAAAGGACCGACTTTTACTGCGGAATGAAGTTTGGACATGACTCTCTCCAGAATGGTGGGCTGCCGGTATTGATCGACCGCGGGTGTTTCGACCTTGGATGAGAGTGTAGGAACTGAACGGAAGAAGAAAAATGGGCTAAGGTTCCGAATATATTGGACAGAAAAGTCCTTAATCGGCTTTGAGTGGTCGCCGGCAATATTTCTCGGGATACGGTTATGGACAGCCTTGGCGGTATTTCGATGTTCGTGCAGGTGGCAGACACCCGCAGCTTCACCGAGACCGGACGGCAGTTGGGGCTATCGTCGTCGGCGGTGGGCAAAAGCATTGCGCGGATGGAGGAGCGCCTTGGCGTGCGGCTTTTTCATCGCAGTACGCGCAGCATCACCCTGACCGCCGAAGGCACGCTGTTTCTTGAGCGATGCCGGCGCATTCTGGGCGAAGTCGAAGCGGCCGAAGCCGAACTGTCCGATGCCGCCGGCAGTCCGCGCGGCCGCTTGCGCATCAGCACGCCGCAGTTGTCCGGACTCATCATGCCCGCGCTGGACGGCTTCATGGCGCAGTATCCGGACATCGAACTGGATATCGATTTGTCCGATCGCATGGTCGACATCATTGAAGAAGGCTTCGATACGGTGATCCGCACCGGAGCGCAGCACGATTCGCGGCTGGTGTCGCGTCGCCTGGGTTCTTGTGGACAGGTGCTGGTCGCTTCGCCCGGTTATCTGCAGCGGCGCGGCGTGCCTTCGCATCCTTCGGAACTTCTGAATCACGCTTGCCTGCTGCATAAATTTCCCGCAACGGGCAAGCTCGAACGCTGGCCGTTTCAGCTCGCCGCATCGGAAGCGGAACCCGAGTTGCCACAGACGTTCGTGAGCAACACGATCGAAGTCCTCAGTTTTCTGGCGCTTCAGGACAAGGGCATTACCTTCCTGCCAACCTTCATTGTTCGCGACGCCCTTGCCAGCGGCGCGCTACAGGTCGTGCTCGACGATTACATCAACCAGACCGTCACCTTCTGGATCCTGTGGCCGGCGAGCCGTTATGCGTCGCCGAAGCTGCGGGTGTTCATCGATTACATCAGTCAAAATCTGAAGATCTAGCCCGCCACGCGCGCTTCGGACACCGATGTCCGCAATGTTCGGAATCGCAGCCCGTTTATCTTTAATCCCATCGCTCCTACGATGCCTCCTGTCGCCACGCAGTGTCTGCGCGGCCTAACGCAGGAGTTTCTCGTGAACGATAGAAAGATTGGCGTAGGTGTCATCGGCCTTGGCCATTGGTCGGAATATGGGCATCTGCCTTCGCTCAAGCAGCTCCCCGATTACCAACTAATCGCCATCCATAGCCGCAGCGCCGACAAGGCAGCACATCTCGCCGAACGGCACGGCTTCAAATACACGGCGGCTTCGGTGCATGAGCTGGTATCGAATCCGAAAGTCGATCTGGTGCTCGTGCTCACGCCTGCGTTCCAGCACGAAGAAGGTGTGCGCGCCGCCATCGAGGCAGGCAAGGACGTCTACTGCGAGTGGCCGCTTACGCCGGACGCGGGTTTATCGAAGGAGTTGCTTGAGCTCGCCGATAAAGCCGGCGTCCGTACGATCGTCGGCTTGCAGCGGCGGCTGAATCCGGGTTATCGCTACGTGCGTGATCTGCTGGATCGCGGGGATATCGGCCATATACGTTCCGTGCGCCTTCATGTCAGCGTGGAGTACTTCCAGCGCGAACGCCCCGCTTCGATTTACTACACCATCCCCGAAAAAAACTTCTCGAGCCTGCTGCCAATCTATGGCGGTCACTTCCTTGATGCGTTGTTCACGACGATAACCGGCTTTCCAACAAGCCTCTCTGCGCTCACCGTCAATCAGTTCAAGGAGGTCACGCTGGTGGAAACCGGCGAAACCTTGCCGCACACGAATGAAGATCAGGTCGTGCTCGCGGGAACGTTCGCAAACGGCGCCGTGCTGAGCGTTCATCTAGAGGCTGGCAAACGCAACAACTATGGCGTGCAGCTCGACATCACGGGCAGCAAAGGCGATTTGAAGATCACGAACACGTCCAGCTTCGGCGATACGTTCAACCGCATCGAAATTGCACGAGGCGATAGCCAGCCGATGACTACGCTTGTGGTTCCTTCCGAGTACGAGTGGTTGCCTTCAGGCGAACTGGGAGGAAGCGTGGTCGAGCTGGCGAGCTTGTACGCGGCTCACGCCCGCGACGTGAAAACGGGGTCAACGCTCGCGCCGGCGTTCGCTGACGCAATCCGGATGCACGAGTTGATTGAACAGATCACTGAATCCAATCGGACCGGCAAACGGGTTGACTTGTCGTTCAGTAATCCAATGGATTCTTCTCGCTAGAGATTTTTTCTATCAAGAAAGCCAGCAACGGAATTACTCCCGTTCGCAGTAATCGCGCTGCTGCGAACGCGCTGCGCCCTTCGCCCCGAAACTTCGATAAAGCACCGGAGCGAAGCGTCACGTACAGCGGACGCGGTCAACCGATCTTGTAGCGCGGCGCCGGTTTGCCGACCTGCGTTGCGGCAAACAATGCGGCGCGGGCGGCATCGTATTTGTCCCACAGACCTGCATCGGCAACCGAAGGCCAGGTCACGGATTCGCCTTGGTCCAAACCGGCCAGCGCTGCATCGACCAGGTTTTCAGTCGTCATCACCGACTCCTTTTGCAGCGCCGAAAGCGGGATGCCCGACTCATCCCAGATTTCCGTTGCCGTCGATGCAGGAAGGACAAGCTGAACCTTCACGCCGGTTTCCGCAAGCTCCAGCTGTAGTCCGCGTGTGTATTGCAGAACGAAAGCCTTGGTGCCGCTGTAGACCGAGCTGACGGGCAGCGAATGGATGGCCAGCACAGAAGCAATGTTGACAATCACGCCTTCATTTCGCGACACGAACGCCGGCAACACCGCCTGGGTCAATCTGGTAAGCGCGGTGATGTTGAGCGCGATTTGCGCACCGGTGTCGTCTGCGGAGGACTGGGCGACAGGACGCAGCCGCGCGAGGCCCGCATTGTTGATCAAAATATGAACCGCGGGATTCGTGGCGAGCATCGTTTCAACTTTTGCGAGATCGATGTCTTTCGTCAGGTCCGCAACGATTGAATGGACCTTGACGCCATGTGCCGCCGATATCTTCGAGGCAAGTGTTTCGAGCCGGTCGGCGCGCCGCGCAACCAGAACAAGGTCATAGCCGCGCGCAGCGAGGCGCTCGGCATAGACCGCGCCAATACCGGACGACGCGCCGGTTACCACCGCAACTTTCCGAGAAATAGTCATGTGACGCTCCTTTAGTTTGGTACTCAACTATAATAATTGAGGGCTCAAGTATATAGCCAGACGTCTGCCTCTTGTCAATAGTGCAGTACTCAACCATCCTATGGGTATGCGAAAAAAACTTGATTCGCCGGCGATCGCAGACGATCTGGACCGGCCAGCTACAGACGAACTCGATATCCTCGGCGTGCTCGCCTGCACGAACACGGCGCTGCGGCGCGCTGCTCGCAGGTTGGGCCAGCTTTACGACGATGCGTTAGCGCCGCTGAATCTCAAAGCCACCCAGATTGGTCTGATGGCGGAAATAGCGCGGCTTTCGGCGAGCGGCAGCGAAACGGGACCGACATTGCAAGACCTCGCGGCGAAACTGGCAATCCAGATCTCGGCGCTGACGCACGCGCTCAGGCCGCTTGTGCGGGATGGGCTTGTTGAATTGCAACCGGACGCCGAAGACAGGCGCATCAAACATGGCGTTCTCACTCGCCTTGGGAAGAAGCGCCTATCGGAAGCGTTGGTGTACTGGTCGGAAGCCAACAATCGCGTGGAAGTCGTCCTGGGAAGCGGCACAGCCGCAATGCTGCGAGCGCTCGCGGACAACGTGGCGTCCGACGAGTTTCTAGCTGCCTACAACGGCGAAGACCTCGTTCAAAACGATACCGGCCATCGGTAGGTCAAGAGTCGTAATCGCTGAACACCAGTACCTCCCCGTACTTTCCCGCATCTTTTTTTGAAAAGATTGACAGCCCAATACTCGCGGTTTAATTTTTATAAACCGGTTTACAAGCGGGCGGCGCAATGTCGGTTGCGCCCACGAAGTCTTCCTTTAATTCACCGGCCGCGCGGCTTTCAATGACCGTACAGAAAACGGCCGGATCAACCAGGAAAGGGATTCCGATGAGCGCAGCACTGCATTTCCGCCGCATGACCGCCGTCCTTGTGGGCGCTTCCCTGCTCGCCTTCGCTGGCGTGGCCGCGGCCGCCGGCAAAAAGATCGCCATGGTGCAGATCAACCAGGAGGCGCTCTTCTTCACGCAGATGGACCAGGGCGCGCAAGCCGCCGCGAAAGCCGCGGGCGTCGAACTTGCCATTTTCAATTCGAACAATGATCCGAGCGCGCAGAACAGCGCCATCGAAACATATATCCAGCAGAAGGTCGATGCGATCTTGGTCGTCGCCATCGACGTGAACGGGATCAAACCCGCGATTACCGAAGCCAAGAAAGCGGGCATTCCGGTGGTGACCATCGACGCAATCGTCGATGGCGACAACGCGGTGCAAGTCGGTGTCGATAACAAGAAGGTCGGCGAGGACATCGGTAAGTACACGGCGAATTACATCAAGACGAACTTGGGCGGAAAGGCGACCATCGGCGTAGTGGGTGCGCTTAATTCGTTCATTCAGAACGTGCGGCTGGACGGCTTCAAGGCGGGCATAGCGTCGGTGCCGGGCGCGAAGATCGTTTCCACCGTCGATGGACAAAACGTGCAGGACACGGCTCAAACCGCCGCCGAAAACCTGATCTCCGCAAACCCGAATCTGCAGATCGTTTATGCAACCGGCGAACCCGCGTTGATCGGCCTCGTTGCGGCGACATCGGCGCAAGATGCAACCAGCCGCGTGAAGATCGTCGGATGGGATTTGAGCGCGCAGGCCATCAAAGGTATTGATGCGGGTTTTGTCGCGGCCGTCGTGCAGCAGGACCCCGAAAGCGAAGGCCGCGTCGCCGTGAACTCCGCGCTGAAACTCATCAACAAGCAGCCGGTCGAGAAAAACATCTCGGTGCCGGTGACGATCGTGACGAAGGCGAACGTCGGCAAATACCGCGCGGTGTTCAAGTAAGGAGAAGTCGATGCAAACCGATGCCGCCATCCCACGCGTACGCATGGAAAACATCACCAAGAGCTACGGCGCCGTGCAGTCACTGCGCGGCGTCAACCTGCACGTCATGCCGGGCGAAGTGCTCGGCCTCGTTGGTGACAACGGCGCGGGTAAATCAACGGTATCGAAGGTATTGTCGGGCGCTGTGGTTCCGGACGGCGGCAGCATCGAAATCGACGGCAAGCGGGTGCATTTCACCGATCCCGGCGACGCCCGCGCGCATCACATCGAGATGGTCTATCAGGACTTGTCGCTGTGCAATACCGTCGATGTCGCCGGCAATCTCTTCCTCGGCCGTGAACCGATGCGACGCATCTGCGGCGTGTCCGTACTCGATCATCGCAAGATGCATTATGAAGCGCGCGACATGCTGAACAACCTCGGCATTCGCATTCCGAGCACGAAGCTCGATGTCGAAAACCTCTCGGGCGGACAGCGTCAGGCCATCGCGATTTCGCGGGCGGTATCGTTCGATCCGAAAGTGCTGATCATGGACGAACCCACCGCCGCGCTCGCCGTCGCCGAAGTCGAAGCGGTGCTCGACCTCGTGCGCACGATCAGCGCGCGTGGCGTGAGCGTGATCCTGATCAGTCATCGGCTGCAGGATCTGTTTCTGGTGTGCGACCGTATCAGCGTGATGTACGAAGGGCAGAACGTGGCGGACCGGAAGATCGGCGAAACGAATCTGGAAGAGATCGTCGATCTGATCGTCGGCCACAAATTCAGCGCGCGCTCGGCTCGTGCGCTTGCGGAGAATTGACATGGAACTCGCCATGCACGACAAGTCCAAGGCGCCGCGCCTGCCGCTCAAACACATGCTCGGCCGCAATGCGGGCGTGGCGAGTATCGCGGCGTTTTTTCTTGTCTGCGCCCTCGCCTTCACGTTCACCACGAACACGTTTCTCACGACCGGCAACCTGCTCAACGTGCTGCGTCAAAGCGCGCCGCTTCTGATCGTCGCCACGACAATGACGCTGGTCATCACAACGGGCGGCATCGATCTGTCGATAGGGTCAACGCTTGCGCTTGTCGGCGCGGTATCCGCGATTGCGTTGCGCGCGGGCGTGCCGGGGATCGTCGTGCTGCTCGGCGGTCTTTCGCTCGGCGCGATCATCGGCGCGATCAACGGGTACTTCATTGCGTTCGCGGGCATGCCGGCGTTTATCGTGACGCTGGGGACGTTGTCTGTGGTGCGCGGCATTGCATTGCTCATCACACAAGGCTTCTCCGTACCGATAGAAAACGACGGCTGGTTCGTCGAACTCGGACGCGGGAGGATTCTCGGCATGCCGACGCCCGCGGTGATCGCGATCGTCACGTTGCTTGCAGGGTTCGTCACGCTTCGGCATACGCGTTTCGGTCGGTACGTGACAGGCATCGGTACGAATGCGGAAGGCGTGCGTCGCGCGGGCGTCAACGTGCGCAGCGTCACCATGAAGGTGTATGTGCTGAGCGGCGCGGCGGCGGCGCTTGCCGGACTTATCACCACGGCGCGCCTGGGCAGCGGTTCATCGAATCAAGGCGTGGGCTTCGAGCTTGCGGTAATCGCCGCCGTCGTGCTTGGCAGCACCGACCTCTTCGGCGGACGAGGGACGATCCTCGGCACGGTGCTCGGTGCATTGACCATCGCCGTGCTTGGCAACGGGCTGATCCTCATCAACGTCTCGCCGTTCTATACGCAGATCATTCAAGGCGCGATCATGCTGCTCGCGATCTGGCTCAACACGCGGATCTTTTCGCCGCAACGGCGCAAGAAAGGCTAAACGATGAGTTCGATTTTTCGCCACGACGGCTCATTGCCGATAGGCACGCGAAGCGGCCACGTGATGACCGTGCTCGGACCATTGCCGGTTTCGAAGATGGGCGTCACGCTGATGCACGAACATATCTTGCTGGATGCATCGGGCAAATGGGTACCGCCCGCCTGCTGCGGCGACAGGTTTATCGGCGAGCAGAAAGTGCACATCGGCATACTCGGCGCGCTGCGCATGAACCCGCTGATGAACCGCGACAACTGCCAGCTTTTCGATGCCGATGTCGCCGTCGAGGAACTCATGCGCTTTCGCGAACTCGGCGGCGAGACGGTGATCGATCCGACCAATCTCGGGCTTGGCCGCGATCCCGCCGCGCTGCAAAAGATTGCGCGGCGCACGGGGTTGAACATCGTGATGTCGACGGGTTTTTATCTCGAGCCTTCGCATCCGGAATATGTGAAGCACAAGTCCATCGATGAACTCGCGGCGCAACTGATTTTCGATGTCGGCGGCGCCGATGAAAAACCCGACGTCCTCGCGGGCATGATTGGCGAGAATGGGGTCTCGGCCGCGTTTACTGCCAGCGAGGAAAAGTCGTTACGCGCCGCCGCACGCGCCAGCGCCGCAACGCACGTGCCTTTGTCCGTGCATCTCCCGGGCTGGGTGCGGCATGGGCATCGCGTGCTCGACATCGTGGAAGAGGAAGGCGCGGACCTGAACCACACGGTTCTGTGTCACATGAACCCGAGTCATATGGATGTCGATTACCAGCACACGCTCGCCAGACGGGGTGCATGGCTCGAATACGACATGATCGGCATGGAGTATTTCTATGCCGATGAAAACGCTCAATCACCATCCGACGAAGAGAACGCGCGCGCGATCAAGGCGTTGATCGATGCAGGTTTCATCGACCGGATTCTGATGTCTCAGGACGTGTTCATGAAGATCATGCTCACGCGTTTCGGCGGTCATGGCTATGGTTACATCCTCAAGTATTTCGTGCCTCGTTTGCGGCGTCACGGTGTGACGAACACGCAAATCGAAACCATGATGATCACCAATCCGACGCGAGTTTTTTCGGCAGATAACCAATAGCAAAACGTTGTGGACCGGTTCCACCTGCGCTGCATGCCGCCGACACGGCCTGCAGCGCGTTCAAGGAGCAAACGCATGACCAAGTCTGTTCTGCTCGCCGGTGAAAGCTGGGCGAGCATGTCGATGCACGTCAAGGGCTTCGACCAGTTTCCGACCGCGACGTATCACAACGGCGCGACGATCTTCCTCGATATATTCAAGGACAGTGACTATACGATCACGCATATGCCAAGTCACGAAGCGCAGGAGATGTTCCCTTCCACGCTCGAAGGCCTGCTTGCTTATGACGCGATCATCCTGTCGGACATCGGCGCAAATACGCTGTTGCTGCATCCGAACACGTGGATCAAGAGCGAACGCACGCCGAACCGTCTCAAGCTGTTGCGCGATTATGTTGCGTCGGGCCGCGGCCTGATGATGATCGGTGGATACCTGAGTTTTCAGGGCATCAACGGCAGCGCGCGGTTTCGCAACACGCCGGTGGAAGAAGTGCTGCCCGTCACGTGCCTTCCCTACGATGACCGCGTGGAGGTTCCCGAAGGCTTCAACGCTGAAGTCGTCGCGTCGCATCCTGTGGTCGAAGGACTCGGAACGCAATGGCCGCACTTGCTCGGCTACAACGAAGTGCAGCTCAAGCCCGGCGCAACGTTGATCGCGTCCGTTCCTGAGACCGGACATCCGTTACTTGTTGCCGGCACGCATGTAAAAGGCCGCACGCTGGCATGGACAAGCGATATGTCGAGTCACTGGTTGCCACCCGAGTTTTCCGCATGGGAAGGCAACGCGCGCTTGTGGACGAATTGCCTCGACTGGCTGACATCGGGCGATCGCTGACCGGCGCGCTTCACGCCGCTGCAACTATAGCCGTGCTATGGTCTTTCGTCGTCTATCCGATCGTGACGGCGATAATTCATACCATGTGCAATGAACCGTCCGAGCCTAACTCTGAAGAGACGCTGTTTCGTCTCGCTGATCGCATTTTTTTGCCTCCTGCTGCTGACGATCGTGGTGGCGGGAGTCGCAGGCTGGGTCACTTTACGCGGCAGCCTCGCGCAACTCGACGGCTCGCACGCAACGTCGGCTTTGTCCGCGCCGGTCAGCATCGAACGTGATGGGCTCGGCGTGCCGACCATCAAAGGCAGCACGCGCGATGACGTCGCTTTCGGCACGGGCTTCGTGCAAGCGCAGGATCGCTATTTCCAGATGGATCTGCTGCGCCGCGTGGCCGCCGGCGAGATGTCGGAGCTTGTTGGACCCGGGGCGCTCGAACTGGACCGGCGCAACCGGCCGCATCGATTTCGCGAACGTGCGCGCAAGGCGTTCAACGCCCTGCCCGCCCTACAGCGCCGACTGATCGAGCATTACACGGCCGGCGTCAATGAAGGGCTTGCGGCGCTGACATCGCGTCCGTTCGAGTACTGGGTGCTGCGCACGCCGCCCGCGCCATGGCGTCCGGAAGACACGCTCCTGGTGGTGTACGCGATGTACTTCGATCTTCAATCCGACGAAGTCCGCCACATCCTGTCGCGCGCCGCGTTGCGCGAACGCGTGCCGGCCGACCTGTTTGCGTTCCTGCTGCCCGCAACGAGCCATTGGGACGCACCTTTCGACCTGGCCACGCCTTCCAGCGATCCACTCCCCACGCCGCCCGCAACGCGTCCGGGCTGGTTGCAGGTACCGAAGGACTCCCAGCACAGCAGCATCACGCTCACGGATTCCATGATCGGCAGCAACGGCTGGGCAGTCGATGCCGCCCACAGCGCGCATGGCGGCGCGATCCTCGCAAGCGACATGCATCTCGGTTTGTCGTTGCCGAACATCTGGTACAGGATGTCGTTGACCTGGCCCACAGCCACTGGCCAGTCGCGCCACATCACGGGCGTCAGTTTTCCCGGCGCGCCGCTCGTGATCGCCGGGAGCAACGGACAGATCGCGTGGGGATTCACGAACAGCTACGGCCGTTTCATCGATCTGATTGCGTTGCAGCGCGATCCCGCCGATCCGCTCGCATATCGCGTTGCAGGCGGCACGTCGGCGCGTGCGACCGTTGTTCATGAGCGCATTCTGGTAAAGGGTGGAACGCCCGTGGACTTGCCGGTCGTGGAAACGCAATGGGGCCCGCAGATCGTCGTGGACTCAAAAGCCTATGCGCTGCGTTGGGCCGCGCACAATCCCGAAGCCGTCAACCTGAACCTTCAGCAACTGGAAGACGCCACGAACGTCGCGGACGCGCTCCACGCCGCGCAAATCAGCGGCATTCCCACGCAGAACTTCATGGTCGCGGATTCGCGCGGCGAGATTGGGTGGACGCTGGCCGGACCGCTGCCCAAACGCGATACAACGATCGACCCGTCCACGGGCCCCTTGAGCGACTTGCCGTTCGATTCGGCGACCTATCGCGGATGGCAAGGCTACCTCGCCCCCGATGCCTATCCGTCGCGCGTCAGCCCGCCGCTTGGGCGGCTCTGGAGCGCGAACAACCGGACCTTGCCGCTCGAACAGGCCGCAATCGCAGGCGATGCCGGCGCCGACCTCGGCGCGCGTGCATCGCAGATTCGCGATGACCTGTTCGCGCTTTCACACGCCACGGAACGCGACATGCTCGCCATCCAGACCGATGACCGCGCGCGATGGATCGAGATCTGGCGCGGCATCGCCCTCTCGGCGCTCGATGCCGACGCGCTGAACAATCATCCGCAACGCGCGGAATTCCGTCGGCTGGTCGAGACATGGAACGGTCGCGCAGACGCCGATGCAAGCGGCTACCGCCTCCTGCGCGCGTTCTACTTTTCTCTCTACGATGCCTGGTTCGGAAAGCTCGACACGGACCTCGCCGCAGCCGGTCCGCAACTCGGCTATCGCGCCGCGAGTTCGCGTTATGACGCCGTGATGGAGGCGCTCGCCACCCATCGTGCATGGGTGCCGGATGGTTTTGCCGACTGGCGCGCTTTCGTGCTCGACCGGATCGATCGCGCGATCGCGCAACTGCCGCCAGACACAAAACTCGCCGATGCAACCTGGGGCGAGCGCAATCGCGCGGTTATCGAGCATCCGTTCGCACGGCTCGTGCCGGCGTGGCTTCCGTGGGTGCGCGACTGGCTCGGCGCACCGCACGACGGCTTGCCGGGCGACTTCAACATGCCGCGCGTGCAAGCGCCGTCATTCGGCGCGTCGGAGCGGATGATCGTGTCGCCGGGACGCGAACGGGACGGCATCTTCGAGATGCCCGGCGGCCAGTCGGGCAATCCGTTGTCACCTTTTTTTCTGGCAGGGCATGAAGCCTGGGTTCATGGCGAAACAACACCGTTCTTGCCTGGAAAAACGCTGCATCGGCTTGAACTGATACGACATTAGAAATTGCGCACAGCTTTACTTCGGACTATGTACCTGTATTTCTGGAAGTGTCATGCGGAACCAATGCACCGATTACGTCCTCTGAACCCTGCGTGAGCGCAAACAAGCCGCGTTCTGATCGGGCTTCGCACACGAAAGGCACTATATTAGAGGTTCGTTTTTGTTATCTGAAGGAGTACCGCATGAAATTCCGCACAACCCGAAGCACCATTGCAGGCATCGCAATCGCGCTGTCATTGCCTTTGTTATCGATGTCCGCCGCGAACGCGCAGCTTGGCAACCTGCTCAAGGGAGGCGGCGGTTCTGACGGTTCATCGAGCGGACTCAGCAGCTTAGGCAGCATGGGCAGCGCGCTCACCGGCCAATCGGTGACATCCGGCAGCACCAGCAACGTGGCGGGCGTGCTGCAGTTCTGCATCAAGAACAACTATGTCAACGCCAACAGCGCGTCGACCGTCAAGGATTCGTTGATGAGCAAGCTGGGCGGCACGTCGGCGGCATCGCAGGACAGCGGTTATACCGACGGCGCGAACGGTCTGCTGAAAAGCAGCAACGGCAAGCAAGTCGACCTGAGCGGCGGCGGTTTGAAAGAACAGGTCACCAAGCAGGTTTGCGACAAGATTCTCTCGCAAGGCAAGTCGCTGATCGGCATGGGCAAGTAAGTAACGTAAGGTTTAAAAGCGCTGACGGCTAATGGCAAAAAAACGGTCCCGATTTTCTCGGGACCGTTTTTTTTTGCTTTACCTCATTCGCCTAACGCCAGCGTTGGATCGCCAATATAACCGCTCTCCTTGACCAGCACGGGTTCATCGAACTCCTTCATCAAGCCGAGCGCCTGGCGTTCATACAGCCGCCGATACAACCCGTTGTCAATCTGGATCAGCTTGTCGTGGCTGCCCTCTTCGGCAATGCGGCCTTTGTCGAGCACGAGCAGCCGGTCCAGCGCGCGCACCGTCGAGAGCCGGTGCGCCACTACCAGCGTGGTCCGGCCAACCATCAGCCGTTCCATGGCTTGCTGGATCAGCACTTCGCTTTCGCTATCGAGGCTCGACGTTGCTTCATCGAGGATCAGCACGGGCGCATCCGCGAGGAAGGCGCGCGCTATTGCCACGCGCTGACGCTCACCGCCCGACAGCTTGATGCCGCGCTCGCCCACCAGCGTGTCGTAACCCTGCGGCAACCTGGCGATGAAATCATGCGCGCTCGCAAGTCTTGCCGCACGTTCGATTTCAGCGCGCGTCGCGCCCGGCTTCGCATACGCGATGTTCTCCGCAAGCGACCGGTGAAACAGCACCGGCTCCTGCTGCACGATCGCGATCTGACCACGCAGCGACGCTTGCCGCACATCGGCAATATTCTGCCCGTCAATGGTGATCTTCCCACCAGAGACATCGTAAAGACGTTGGATGAGCTTGATCAGCGTGGTCTTGCCCGAGCCCGAATGCCCAACCAGTCCAACGCGCTCTCCCGGCGTGATATGCACCGAGAAATCGTCGTAAAGCGGCGTTGTGTGGCCGTCGTAGCAGAACGTCACATGATCGAAACGAATCTCGCCCTTGCTGATCGCAATCGGTCCCGCACCCGGCTTGTCTTCGATACCCAAAGGTTGCGCCTCCAGCGACACGAGCTCTTCCATGTCGTTCACCGAACGCTGCAAGTTGCGCACATGCATGCCGATTTCGCGCAAATAGCCCTGCAGCATGAAGAACATGGTGAGCGTGAACGTGATGTCGCCGACGCTCGCCTTGTCGGCATTCCAGAGCAGCAAGGCCGCGCCGAGAATGGCCACCTGCATGAGCACCAGCATGCCGCCCTGCACGCCGCCGTTGATCGTGCCGCGCGCCCACGTGCGTTTCGTGCGATGCCGCCACTTGCCGATCACCCGCGCAAGCCGCGCCTCTTCACGCGTTTCCGCGCCGAAGGCCTTGACCACCGTATTGCAGCTCACCGCGTCCGCCAGCGCGCCGCCCATGCGCGTGTCCCACGCGTTGCCGAGCCGTGCGGCAGGCGCGACAAATCCCAGCGACAACGCCACCGTCACGCCGATATAAACCAGCGACCCGATCCCCACCACCACGCCCATCACGGTCCAGTGCGCGCCGAGCAGCGCTGTTGCGCCGACCAGCATGACCACCGAAGGCAACAGCGCAATCAACAATGTGTCATTAAGCAAGTCGAGCGCCCACATGCCGCGCGTGATCTTGCGCACGGTCGATCCGGCGAAGCTGTTGCCGTGCCAGTCGGTGGAAAAGCGCTGCACGCGATGAAACGCATTGGCGGCAATCTCGCTCATCATCCGCAACGTCAACGCAATGATGTTCATGAACACGAGCTGGCGCAAAAGCGTGGCGCTCAAGCCCAGCGCGGCCAGCGTGCAGAACGCGGTAACGGCTGCTTCCCATGCGAGCGCCTTGCCACTCGCGCCGGCGGCGAGTGCATCGACAAGACGTCCCGCGAAAAGCGGCGTCAGCACGTCCGCAAGCGCCGCCAGCAACGCGAGCGTGACGATTGCAACAATCCGCCAGGGCTGGTTGCCCCAATGAACCACGGTGAAACCAAGAACGTCCTTGAACGCCCGGCCGCCGAAATCGAGTTTTTTTGTATAGGCCATTTGCCACAGCTCGTGGCGCGAAACGCCGCGAAGCTATCCAGTCGAAATGAAAATAGAGCGACAGCCAAAGCGCGCCTATGTACAAGGCGAACTGATCAGGGACTGTCTGGAATTGGCGCGGGCTTCAATGCCTGCGCGGACGGCGACTCAGATACGTCGCTGCGTCGAGGAAAAGACAGCGCAAGGGAGAGCGATAGCCATTGGGTACATATGGTGCCTCCCTTTGAGAGATGAACTGCGGTGAAGGATTGAACTCGGGGGTCCAACTAAGTCCCGATTTTATCAGGCGTATGCGATCCTTGCCAACACCCGCGACGAACTTTCGGCCGGGTCCTCCAGCCCGTAAAAAAGTAAAAACTGCGCGACAGATTTTCGATGCACGCACGTTTAACGATCCGAAAAGACGTTAACGTATCGGGCGCGCCATGCTCCGTGCCCGGCGCCGGCTGTCCAACATGTGGGGCGGGATTCAGCACATTGAACGAAGAAGATCCGGACGCGGGCCTCCTGGCCCGCATAGACGACGAAGAACCGGGCGCAGTTCGCGAGATGGTCGCGCGCAAGCTGCCGCGCCTGCTCGCGCTCGCGACGCGCATGCTGGGCGACCGTGACGAGGCGAGCGACGTGGCGCAGGAAGTGTTCATCCGCATCTGGAAGCAGGCATCGAGCTGGCAGCGCGGGCAGGCGCGTTTTGATACGTGGTTGCATCGCGTGGCGCTGAATCTTTGTTATGACCGCTTGCGCCGCCGCCACGAAGTTCCGCTCGACGACGACATTCCGGAGCCCGCCGATCACGCGCCGCTCCCGGAAGATCAACTCGACGATACCGCCCGCAGCGCGCGCATCGCCGCCGCGCTCGCGGGGCTGCCGGCGCGCCAGCGCGAGGCGTTGGTATTGCAGTACTACCAGGAACTACCGAATGTCGAAGCCGCTGCCGTGATGGGCATCAGCGTGGACGCGCTGGAAAGCCTCCTCGCGCGGGCACGCCGCACCTTGCGCAGCCGTCTTGCCGCCGAGCGCGACAACCGCGGCGAGCATGTATTTGGAAAGGAACGCCGATGACCCCCGAACGTTTTCGCCACCTCACCGATGCCTATGGCGCAATCCCCGAGCATTGGCCGGAAGCCGAACGCGCCGAGGCGCAGGCGCTGGTCGCGCAACGCGACCCCGAAACGCTGGCCGCGCTCGCCGATGCCAGTTCGCTCGATATGCTGTTATCGGCACACGGCGTTGCGGCGCCCGGAAACGACCTGATCCGGCGCATCGTGGAATCGTCGCCGGCGGGTTCGTCGACGAGAAAACCAGTATGGAAAAAACCGAACTGGTGGCTTTCGGGCGCGGGATTCGTCGGCGTGGGCGTGGCGGGAATTGCGGCCGGCGTCCTGGTCATCTCGCTGGCCACCTCTTTTTCGGGCGCGGCCGGCGGTCAGCCAAGTTTCTTCGATCAAACCGGTGAAAGCACCGTTTTCAGCAGCAACACGTCCGACTGGAGCGATCAATGACCATGCCGGTTAAAAGGCTCAAGACGCTGCTGGTCGTATCGGCGGTGCTCAATATTTTCTTGCTCGGCACAATTGCCGGCGGCACGTACCGGTGGATAGAAAAGCAGAAAGCCGATGCAATCGCACAGCAACGCGGCCTGCGTTTCGCCGCCGCCGAATTGCCTCAGGAACGCCGCGACCAACTACGCGACGCGCTCAAACAGACGCGTCGCGAAAGCCTGCCGCTGATTCTCAACGCGCGATCGGGACGCATAGATGTCGTACAGGCGCTTCAATCGCCGCAGTTCGATCGCACGGCGCTCGATGCCGCCCTCGCCCGCACGCGTGACGCCGACATGAGCGTGCGCGCGCGCGTGGAAGGCACGGTGGCTGATTTCGCCGCCACGCTTACCGCCGACGAACGGCTGAAACTCGTCGATGCATTGCAGCGTCACGGACCGCTGCACGTCGGACCCGCACCGAAAAAATAAATCGACGGATTCACGCGTGTCGCAGCGTTCAAGCAGCATGACAATTCCCAACGTGGGGACCCCATGACCGACGTCACACCGGCTGCGATCGCGATGAATCGCTTCGGGCTCGGCGCCCGTGCGGGTGAAACGGCGCCCGCCGATCCGAAACAATGGCTCGCCGCACAGCTCACCGGCGCCACGTATCAGCCCGTGCCGCAGGCGCTTGCAAACCAGCCATCGAGCATTGAACTCGCCGCGGATTTCGCCGAGCGTCAGAGCGCGATCCGCGCGGCCGGCGCCGACGATAAAAAAGGCGTGCGCAAGGCCTACAACGACAAACTACGCGATACATATCGTGCCGCCGTCAATGCACGCTTCACGAGCGCGTTGCAGACGCAGGCGCCGTTTGTCGAACGACTGGTTGCGTTCTGGGCGAACCACTTTGCGGTATCGGTGGAGAAACCCGCCGTCGCAATGCTCGCCGGGTCATTCGAAACCGAGGCCATTCGTCCACATGTGCTTGGCCGCTTCGAGGACATGCTGGTTGCCGCCGAACGTCATCCGGCCATGCAGATTTTTCTCGATCAGGCGCGCTCCGTCGGTCCAGACAGTCCTGCTGCCGAGCGCGCCGCCGCGCGTCATCCGGAGAACAAGCCTGGCCTCAACGAGAACCTCGCGCGCGAAATCATGGAACTGCATACGCTCGGCGTGCGCAGCGGGTACGCACAGGACGATGTCACGGAATTCGCGCGGGCGCTGACAGGCTGGAGTATTGGCGGGATGGGCGGCGGTGCGCGCCGCAACGACGTCGCGCCCGGGCAGTTCGTATTTCGCGAGCCGCAGCACGAGCCGGGAACGCGCACGATCATGGGCCGCCAATACGATCAACCCGGCGAGCAACAGGCACTTGCCGTGCTGCGCGATCTGGCCGCGTCACCGGCGACGGCGCAGCATATTGCCGGAAAACTCGCACGGCATTTTGTCGCCGATAACCCGCCGCAATCTCTCGTCGAACGGCTGGCCGGCGTATTCAGCGCGACGAACGGAGATCTGCCGAGCGTGTACCAGGTGCTGATCGACTCGCCGGAAGCGTGGGCGCCCGTCGACGCCAAGTTCAAGACGCCATGGGACTGGACCGTTTCGTCGATGCGCGGTCTCGGTCATGACGATCCAGGCAACATGCAGATCGCGCCCTTGCTCACGCAACTCGGCCAGCCTGTGTGGCGCCCGGGTTCCCCCGCCGGTTACGACGATATCGCCGCGAGTTGGGCCGCCCCCGATGCGCTCGTGCGCCGCGTGGAAATAGCCCAGCGTCTTGCAGCGCGGGTGGGCGATACGCTCGACGCCCGCACGCTCGGCAACCAGTTGCTTGCGGGATCGCTGAGCGATGCTACGGCATCCGAACTATCTCGTGCCGAGAGCGCGCCGACCGCGCTTGCGCTTTTGCTTGTTTCCCCCGATTTTCAAAGGAGATGACACCATGATCACGCGTCGGAATTTCTTGTGGTGCGCCGGTGCGGGCGTGGGTGCAATGCTGGTGGGATCGCGCATGGCATTCGCATCGGTGGAATCGGACCGGCGTTTTGTATTCGTGATCCAGCGTGGCGCGGCCGACGGACTCAACATCGTCGTGCCTTATGCCGATCCCGCTTACGCGAAGTTGCGCGGCGCGCTTGCGATAGACCCGGCATCCGCCACGAAGCTCGACGGCACGTTCGCGCTGCATCCATCGCTGGTTGAAACCGCGAAGATGTACGCAGCGCAGCAGGCCTTGTTCGTGCATGCGGTTGCCTCGCCGTACAGGGACCGTTCGCACTTCGACGGGCAGAACGTGCTCGAAACCGGCGGGACCGCGCCGTACCAGATGAAGGACGGATGGCTGAACCGGCTGGTTTCCATGCTGCCGGCATCCAAAGCTAATGCCATTGCGCTCGCGCCTACCGTGCCGCTCGCACTGCGCGGGCATGCCGACGTGACGTCATATGCGCCTTCCGGACTCCCGCAAGCGCCCGACGATCTGCTAGTGCGTGTCACGCAACTCTATTCCGGCGATGCCCAGCTTCACGCGCTCTGGACTTCCGCTATGGACGCCCGCGGTCTCGCCGCCGATGCCGGTGCGCGTCAGGACCCGGCGAGCCTCGGCAAGCTTGCGGCGAGCTTCCTGGGCCGCGCCGACGGACCTCGCATTGCGATGATCGAAACCGGTGGATGGGACACGCACACGGCGCAGAATCAGCGGCTCGGCGCGCAACTCAAGGCGCTCGACACCATGATGGCGGCCATGCGCGACGGGCTTGGCGAGCATTGGGCGAACACGACCGTGCTGGTCGCCACTGAGTTCGGGCGCATGGCGGCGGCGAACGGCACGGGCGGGACTGACCACGGGACGGCATCGGCGGCGATGTTGCTGGGCGGCGCCGTGCAAGGCGGCCGCATTCTCGCGGACTGGCCGGGGCTCGCGCCTTCCGCGCTTTATCAAGGACGTGACGTTCGGCCAACGCTTGGACTCGATTCGTTGATTGCGGCCGCCGCCGGCGAGACGTTCGGCCTTGACCCCGCCCGGGTCCGGGCAACCCTGTTCAATCAAAAAGCTGCGAGCCCGATGTCAACGCGCTTACTTCGAACCTGACCTCTTCCAGTCATCTAAATCTTCCTAAGTTCTTAATGAACATTTAGGGCCGTGTCACGGGCGAAGCGTATCGCCGGCGACACGGTTTATTTTTTTATTGTCCCTTCATTTTTTGAAGTAATATTCGATCACGCTTGCCAGATTCACCCTGCCTACCTATTCCCGGAGTCACCATGTCTGCATCGAATTATGAGCAACACAACACCGCGCTCCTGATCGTCGATCCGTATAACGACTTCATGAGCGAGGGAGGCAAACTCTTCAACGCAATCAAGGAGACCGCCGACGCATCGCACATGTTCGATAACCTCCGCCGGATCATCCCCACGGTGCGTTCAGCGGGCATACAGGTTTTTATCGTTCCGCATCATCGGTCGCATCCGGGCGACTTCGATCATTGGCAGCACATCAACATGTTCCAGCAGGCGGGCCTTCCGACCAAAGCGTTCGAGGTGGGCAGCTGGGGTGGCGAGTTCAATCCCGAATTCGGCCCGCAACCAGGCGATGTAGTCGTCAAGGAACATTGGGCGCAAAGCGGCTTTGCAAACACCGATCTCGATCTGCAACTCAAGCAACATGGCATTCAGAAGATCATACTTGTTGGACTGATTGCGAACAGCTGCATTGAATCCACGGGTCGTTTCGGCATGGAGCTGGGCTATCATGTGACGCTCGTAAAGGACGCGACCGCCGCGTTCAGCCATGCCGGAATGGTCGCGGCTGAGACCAACGGCCCCATGTTCGCGCACGCGATTCTGACAACCGAAGAGTTATTGTCGAAGCTGCCGGCACACGTCGCGTGAGCTGATTTGTTGACTAACGGAGTGCATCGATGAGCTGGGACGAGGTTTGCGAAAGTGTCTGCCCGATCGCGCGATCGTTGAGCGTTGTAGGCGACCGGTGGACACTGCTCATTCTTCGTGAGCTGAGCATGGGCTCACGGCGCTTCGAGGAAATTCAGGCGCAAACGGGCATGTCGTCGTTCTTGTTATCGACTCGACTGAAGCGTCTTGAGAAAGATGGCGTCATAGAGCGGCGCCTTTACAACGAACGTCCGCCGCGTTACGAGTATCACACGACGGCCAAGGGCAAGGACCTCGATGAGGTTCTGCTCCTGCTTCGAGCGTGGCAGATGAAGTGGGATGATCCGCAGGGCAAGGAAGAGCCGGCGGTACATCTGGTGCATAAGCGCAGCAAGAAGGTTATTGATGCGTCGTGGCGGCCGTCGCCGGGCAGCAAGACCTTCTCTTTCGACGATACCCACGCGACCATCAGCCCCGCCTTCGCCGCAGAAAGAGAAGAACGGCGCGCGGCGTTTTTGGCGGCGACACGGCGTGGCGACTCATAGGTTGCCCTTGCGTTCATGTGACCTTCTGCTCGCGGAATCAAAGTTGTCCAGGCCGATCAATTTTATACAAGCGCGCCTCATCGCTTTTCACTAAGCTCACGCTTGGATCGGCAAATTCCGCCGCAGAAAGGACAGACTCGTGAACCAGCAAGCTGCATCGACACACAAGAAACCCGCGCTCGGCTTCTCGAGTGACAACATCGCAGGCGCGTCGCCAGAAGTCATCGAGGCCATGGTGGCCTGCAACGACGGCCAATCCGCGCCATACGGCGGCGATGCGCTCACCGCGCGCGTGGAACGCAAGCTTGCCGAGGTGTTCGAGCGCGACGTGGACGTGTTCCTCGTGCCCACCGGAACGACCGCCAATGCGTTGTGCCTCGCGGCCATGACGCCGCCTTGGGGCAGCGTCTTCTGCCATCCGTCGAGCCACGTCAACAACGACGAATGCGGCGCGCCCGAGTTCTATACGAACGGCGCAAAGCTCGTTTCCGTCGATGGACCATCGGCGAAGATCGATCCCGCGAAGCTGCGCCGGGCCGCGAACGTCAAGGTCGGCGATGTCCACGTGACGCAACCTTCGTGCGCCACCATCACGCAAGCCACGGAAGTCGGCAGCGTCTACAGCATCGACGAAATCCGCGAAATCGGCGAGTTGTGCCGCGCGTCGAACATTGGCTTGCACATGGATGGTTCGCGCTTCGCGAATGCCCTTGTATCGATCGATTGCACACCTGCTGAAATGACGTGGAAGGCGGGTGTCGATGCGCTCTCTTTCGGGGCGACGAAGAACGGTGTTCCGTGCGCCGAAGCCATCGTTTTATTCGATAAAAAGCTGGCCGCCGAAATGGGTTATCGACGCAAACGCGCCGGCCATCTGTTCTCCAAAATGCGCTTTCTTTCGGCGCAAATGGACGCGTATCTAACGAACGATTTGTGGCTACGCAACGCGCGCCAGGCGAACACTACTGCCAGGCGTCTTCAGGACGGCATCCGGCATTTGCAGGGCGTCGAGATATTCGGCGCGCCGCAAGCGAACATCCTTTTTTGCCGCTTGCCGGCAGCGGTTATCGAAGGGCTGTTGGCGGCGGGATTCGTGTTCTATCACGACAGATGGGAGCCGGGCGTGGTGCGCTTTGTGACGTCGTTTGCGACCACCACTGACGATGTCGATCACCTGATTGCCAATGTCGCACGCCTCGCAGCGCAATGAGTCGAAGCCGCTTCAATACCGCGATGGCGCCACGCCAAAGGCACGCCGGAACGCGCGATTGAAGTGGCTCTGATCATAGAAGCCGACGTCCTGTGCTACGTCGGCAATGCTTTGCGAAGTGCGATGCAAAATCGTTGCTGCCCGCTCCAGCCGCAAGCGCACCAGCCACGCATGCGGCGTCATGCCAACGGTTTGCTTGAACAGCTTGAGGAAATGAAAGCGCTCTAATCCACAGAGCGCGGCCAACTCGTCCAGCGAGATCTTTTGCGCCAGATGCGCGTGGCAATAATCCTTAATACGATTCCAGTCTTCAGCAGGCAATGTACCTTTGACAGACTGCAGCTCAACCACGCGCGACTGCGTAAACAAGCGTTCGAACAACGTCAACCATTCCGATTGCAACGCCAGCGGCGAAGCTTCAACGCTTGTCTGCATCGTGCTGTGCAATTTGATCAGACGCGCGGCAAGGCTCGCGTTTTCGAGCAGCACTCCGGCGAGCATCGGTTCAGCATTTGAGCCTGCGATTTCTGCAGTCACGGTGCCGAGAAGTTCGGGCGACAGCCGAAAAGTCTTGAGCGTGTAGGCGCCGTCGCCATCGCGAACCCCGTCGTGTATTTCGCCTGGCGGCATGAGCGAGATGCGTCCGGGCGCGAGGAATTCTGTATTGCCACGATGCCGCTGCCGTTGAACACCCTCGGTCACCATGCCCACGTGATAATCGAGGTGGTAATGACGATCGAAGCGAAAATCCGAAAATTGCGCCTCTCCGAGCACAAGGCCCGGGGTCGTGGCGCTGCGATGGTAGGCAACAAAATCAGGCATGTTTTGGCGGTTGCGCATGAGCTTCGAGAAGCAATTTTAGCGTTGATTCGCGCTCGTTAATGCATCGACTCTGGATCTCGCCAAGAACCGCTGTTTAGAGAATCTCCGTCCGGCGCGATATGATCGGGAAATGCGAGCGATGCTCGAATGCCATCGTTATCGATTTTTAAACGACAAATAAGCGCGCCAGTCATGCCCAGCCGGGCGGAAGCCAATTTCCGGCGGCGACTGGTGCATACGAGCAACTACAGGAACAACGGGTCACACGCTTTGGATATTTTCTATTACTGGAAGGATTATGCGTCGGATATCAAGGAAGGACGCATTGGAACGCTGGGTTCAAACGGCGACAAGCTGGAGGGAATGAAGGAACGTCTCCCCCGCAAGGTCTGGACGTTTCTGACCCCAAAGACAATGAAGGGCAAGCTCCAGCTGATCGGGTCGTTTTTGGTGACAGATACGAAGCCCGAGAACTTTGTACCCAAGTGGAAGCACAATCTTTTCTTCGATGCCGCGTCGCCAAAGTCGGTTCTTTATCCTGATTCGGGGTCGATCGAGCATATTGACGAAATAAGCGACTTCATCAACACGCGTTTTCACCCGGCGGTTCGCGCGCGATTCCAGGGCGACAAGGCTTTGCTCGAAATGGAAGCCGACGTGGTGCGCGCTCTGGAAAAACTCGTCCAGAACTACGAGACCATTCAGTTGATGGACGGCCTGAAGAAGTGATCGGCTGATCTCTTAAGACGCGGGGTAAGCACGTGCCGGCTGATCAATCAGATGATCCACTTTCCCCGCGCCAGCCGGTGCCGGCGAACGATGAGTCGTCAACGAGCGGCTTTCCGCACGCGTTGAGCGATGTCCACTTCCGGATGCTTGTGGACTCAGTGCAGGATTACGCGATCTTCATGCTCGATCCGCGCGGTCATGTCGCGAGCTGGAATCGCGGCGCGCAAAGCATCAAAGGCTACACCGCCGGCGAAATCGTGGGCCAGCACTTTTCCGTGTTCTATACGCCCGATGACATCGCGATCCGCAAGCCCGAGACCGAACTGGCGCATGCGGTGGCCGAGGATCGTATAGAGGACGAAGGCTGGCGCGTGCGAAAGGACGGCTCGCGTTTTTGGGCAAACGTCACGATTACCGCGATCCGCGCGCCCGATGGCGCGCTCCAAGGCTTCGCAAAGGTAACGCGCGACATGACCGACCGCTTGCGCCTCATGGAGCTGCAGCACGCGCGGGCCTTGTCCACTCATGTGCAAAACGCCCGCGAGGAAGAAAGGTCGCGGCTCGCGCGTGAGCTTCACGACGATCTTGGTCAGCAGCTGATCGCACTCAAGATGGATGTCGCCTCGCTGGATCACGCGTCATCGCGGAATGACAAAGACGTGCATCGCGTCGAAACGCGCACGCTGCTTTTGCAAGGCAAGATCGATACGATCATCGCATCGGCGCGCCGCTTGGCCGGCGGCTTGAGACCGCCGATGCTTGACGATCTGGGGCTGGAGGCTGCACTCGAATGGCTTGCAGAGGAGTTTCGCAGCCGCTTCAAACTCGTTGTGACAGTGAGCAACCAGGCGGGTGCGCTTGATCTGACGGCGTCGGCCGCGACCGCCGTTTTCCGGCTGGTGCAGGAAGCGCTGACCAATGTCACACGCCATGCCGAGGCCACGTGGGTTCGCATCGAAATACGCCAGACACCACAGTCGCTCCAGCTCCATATTGAAGACAACGGCCAAGGAACGGCGCTCGACGGCAACCGGAGCAAGGACAGCTTCGGGCTACTCGGCATGCAGGAACGCGTGCATGAACTAGAGGGACGAATTGGTTTTGAAAGCGCACCGGCCGATGGCTTTCGCATTCAGATCGAACTGCCTTTGGAGGTTGTCAGGCGCAGGACGCCATGAGGTCTCAGTCCTCCAGCGGCGCGAGAGCCTCCACCGGCATCTTCCGCTCGCCGCCTATGTCGACCTTCGGCACGAACAACAAGAAGCCCACCGAGAATATCGCGATCACGAAGATCGATATGAACGTCAAATGCAGCGAATCGTGCAGCACCTGACGTATTGCGTCGCCGCTGCCAATGCTCGCCGCCTGGTTCTGCAGCAACGCTTTCAACTGATCCGATGTCACCGCGGCCACGTCTTTCGAATGGCTCAGCCCGAAATTCAGAACCGCGCCGAACAACGTCGCGCCGAGCGTGCTCCCCAGGTTCCGCGAGAACAAATTCGATGCAGTCGCGCTGCCGCGCTGCGCGACATCCACGATCTCCTGGATCAGCATGAGCGAGCTGACACTGGACGTTCCCATGCCGAACCCCATGATCAGCGAGCCGAACGCGGCAATCAGCGGCGAACTTCCCGGCGCAAGCATCAGCAGCAACACCGCGCCGATCGGAATGAACGCGCTGCCGCCAATCAGGATGGGCCGCAATCCAAATCGATGCAGCGACTTCGCTGCAAAGGTGGCGCCCACGGGCCAACCGACCATCATCATGGTGAGGGCGAGGCCTGCGATCACCGGGGAACGATGCAGCACGCCCTGCACATACATCGGCAGGAAAGTAGTCGATCCCATCAGGATCATGCCGGACAGGACAGTCGCGCCGTTGCACGCGGCGATCGGCCGGCGGCTCCAGAGCGCAAATGAAATCATCGGCTCAGCCGCGCGTTTTTCCTGCATCAGGAAGAACAACAGGCAGACCACGAAGGCGCCGCCGGCCATGGATGCTTTCGCAATATCGTCATCGCCTGCATAGGTCAGCGCCATCATTAACGAAGCGATCGTGACCATGAAGAGCCCCGCACCCGCGAAGTCGATGGATGGTCGCGCATGCCTTTCGGACTCGCGCAGGAACATAATGAATCCCGCCGCCGACAACAATCCGATAGGCACGTTCATCCAGAAGATCCATGCCCATGAAAAATCGCGAATGATCAGACCGCCGACCATGGGTCCGACCACCGCCGAAATAGCCCAGACGCTTGCAAGATAGCCCTGCACCTTGCCGCGTTCGCGCGCCGGATAAAGATCCGCGACAATCGTCAGCGTGACCGGCTGGATCGCGCCTGCGCCCACGCCCTGAATTAGGCGGAACACGATCATGGCGGGCATGGACCACGCGAAACCCGCGAGCACCGACCCGATCAGAAAGATTGCAATGCCAATAAGCGCAATCGGCTTGCGGCCATAGAGATCGGCTAATTTGCCGAAGATGACGGTCATTGCGGTCTGCGTCAGCAGGAACGACGAGAAGACCCAGCTATACAAATGCAAGTCGCCGAGTTGCGCGACGATCTGCGGCATGGCGGTGGAAACAATGGTGGCTTCAATGGCGACCATTGCCATTGATGCCATCACCGATGCAATGACTAACGGACGCGACGTCTGCTGGTTGCGGGGCATGAAATTATTGTAATGGGGGACGTGGAGCCGGCGCGGGGTCGTTGCCGCCGCGACGCGTGAAACGGTCGCAGCAAGGCGGCCAGCCGTTAGTATGAACCCTGCAAAGGATATTCGCTCGACGGGAAACGCCGGGCAGGTCGTCCCGAATACACTACGGGCATACGACACTTTTTCATCCATCGATCATGAATTCATCGAACCAGGTTCAGGCGAGCGCATTACTTGGCGGGACGTGCCTGTGCGGTGCAGTCCGCTACGCGGTGAAGGACGAATTCGTTTATGCGTTGAATTGCCATTGCTCGAATTGCCGGCGTGCAACCGGTTCGGCTTTCAAGCCGTTTGCGGGCATCGAGCGTCATAAGCTCACGCTTACGCAAGGCGAGGACGCGCTGATGATTTACGGCGATCCACATGCCGCGCACGACGTCCATTGCAGCCATTGCGGCTCGCTGATGTATTCGGTCGTGCGTGAAGGCGCGTTCGCTCACGTCACCATGGGCACGCTTACGGATAGTCCGGGCATTCGTCCCACGGCGCATATTTTTGTCGGGTCCAAAGCGCCGTGGTACACCATCAACGACTCGTTGCCGCAATACGAAGAGTTCGATTGAAGCATCGGGCACAGAACTCCGACACTCCCTAAGCCCGAATCCTCTCCAACCCCGGCAACCACACACGCAACAGCGAATAGAGCCTGTCCAGATCAATCGGCTTCGCCAGATAATCCGTCATGCCGGCCGCGCGTGCCTGCTCCTGATCGTCCTTCATGGCCTTCGCCGTAATCGCGATGATCGGCAGAGTCTTGAAGCGGGCATCGGTGCGAATGCGGCGCGTGGCCTCGAGCCCGTCCATCGCCGGCATCATCACGTCCATCAGCACCAGATCGATATCCGGCACTTCGTTGAGCTTGTCGATGGCCTCAAAACCATTGCGTGCGATATCGACCGTCATGCCTTTATGCTCCAGCGCGCTGCTGAGCGAAAAGATATTCCGGATATCGTCATCGACAAGAAGAATGCGGCGCCCTTCAAACGCGCGATCACGGCCGCGCACGGTTTTCAGCATGGTTTGCCGCTCGGTAGACAGATCGGTCTCCACCTTGTGCAGGAACAGCGTGACTTCATCCAGCAAGCGCTCAGGCGACCGCGCGCCCTTGATGATGATCGAGCGCGAGTACTTGAGCAGATCAGCCTCTTCCGCGTGCGTCAGATTGCGTCCCGTGTAGACGATCACGGGCGGGAACGAATACATGTTCTCGCCCGACATGCGCTGAAGCAACTCGCCGCCCTGCATGTCGGGCAGTTTCAGGTCGATGATCATGCAGTCGAAAATGGTCGTGCGCAGCAACGCGAGCGCTTCTTCGCCGAACTCGACGGCGGTGATGTCGATGTCGTCATCGCCAATAAGCTGCACGATGCTCTCACGCTGGCGGGCATCGTCTTCGACCAGCAACACGCGCTTGACCTTCTGCGTGAACTTGTCCTCCAGCTTACGGAAGATGTCCTTGAGCTGGTCGCGCGTGGTCGGCTTGATTGCATATCCAATGGCGCCGAGATGCAGCGCGGCTTCGCCACTGTCGTTGGCCGAAACCACGTGCACGGGGATATGTCGCGTCTGCGGCCCGTCCTTCAGTTGCTGCAGGACCATGAGACCCGAACGGTCAGGCAAGCCGATATCGAGCAGGATGGCATCCGGCAAATGCTGCGCGACGAGTTGCATCGCCTCGGCCGCGGTCTGCGCAACCAGACAGCGATAACGCATTTCATGCGCGAGGTTGTACAGGATGCCCGCGAATTCCAGGTCGTCTTCAATCACCAGCACGGAGCGCGCGCCCGTCTTGGGGTCGTGCCGGTCGTCGTCATACGCGGCGATGGCTACGGAAGCGGCTTCCGGTAGCGGCGTCTGGATAATCTCGACGGGTGCGGGCGGCGGCGCCACGGCAAGCGCAACTTCCGCCGCTTCGCCGCTATCCGTCCAGCGGGCCGGCAAGATGAGTTCGAACGTGCTGCCGGCGCCCAGCGCGCTCGTCACGCGGATCGTGCCGCCGAGCAGCTTCGCGAGATCGCGCGAGATGGAAAGGCCGAGTCCCGTGCCGCCGTATCGGCGGCTTGTGGTGCCGTCGGCCTGACGGAAAGCTTCGAAGATCGTCTGCTGGTTTTCGGGCGCAATGCCGATACCCGAATCCTTCACCGCGAAGCGCACGCGCCCCCCGCTGGTGCTGCTCAATGTGAGCGAGATCGCGCCCGTATCGGTGAACTTCAACGCATTCGATATCAGGTTCTTCAAGATCTGTTCGAGCCGCCGCGAGTCGGTGAAAATGGACGGCGGCATGCCAGGTTCGATACCCACCGTGAACGCCAGACGCTTCTGCCCGGCAAGCGGTTCGAACGTCCTCAGCAACGACTCGGCCAGGCGTGACAACGAAACATCTTCCGGCGCGAGTTCGAGCTTGCCCGCCTCGACCTTGGAAATGTCGAGAATGTCGTTGATGAGATTGAGCAGGTCGTTGCCTGCCGAGTAGATGGTGTTCGCGAACTTCACCTGTTCATCGCTGAGATTGCCGTTGTGATTTTCGGACAGCAGCTTCGCGAGAATCAGTGAGCTGTTCAGCGGCGTGCGCAACTCGTGCGACATGTTCGCGAGGAACTCGGACTTGTAGCGGCTCGCGCGCTGTAAGTCTTCGGCGCGCGCCTCGAGTTCGGTCTGCGCCTTGTTGAGTGCCTCGTTTTTTTCATCGAGCGTCAACGCCTGGAACGTGAGCTGCTCATTGATGGTTTCGAGTTCGGCCTTTTGATTGTTGAGGTTGGATTGCGACTCCTCGAGCGCGGCAGTCTGCTCTTCGAGTTCCTCGTTCGCTGACCGCAGTTCCTCTTGCTGGACCTGCAACTCTTCATTCAATTGCTGCGTTTCCGCCAGCACGTCCTGCAAGCGTTCACGATACAAGGCCGCTTCCACCGACGCCCCCACGCTCGCCGATATCAGCCTCAGGAAATCGAGTTCCCGAGCCGATGCCGGCTGCATCAAGCCAAGTTCGATCACGCCATTCACGGCGCCGTCGTTGTCGATGGGCGTCATCACCACGCTCTTCGGCGGGCTTGTTCCGAGACCCGAGGTGACCTTCAGATAGTTGTCGGGCACGTCGTCGAGCTCGATCAGGCGACGGCTTTCCGCCACTTGCCCAACGAGTGTCTCCGCGTTCTCGAAGGATTGTTCGCGCTCCTCGTTCTCGCGGCTGAAGCCATAAGCGGCGACGCGGCGCAGTTTGCCGCTGTCATCGCGCACATAAAGCGCCGCGACCACCACGCCTAGATATTGCGAAAGGAAGTCGAGCATCGCCCGGCCGAGGCGCGGCAATGTCTGCTGCCCGACAAGGCTCTCTGCAAGCTGGCTCTGCCCGGTTCGCAGCCACGCCTGCTGATGCAGGACCTCATTGTGTTCGGCCTGGGCCTGCAGCGCGTTGTCGTAGGTTTCGGACAACTTCATCAGCTCACGGCGTCCGAACACGGCAAGCATCGCGCTCAGCGAAAGACTGATCACGAGAAAAATGGCGACGGCCGTGATCGTGACCTGCCTGGCCGTCGCGGCGCGCTCCCAGCGCAGGTTCAGCTCCACGTCCATGAAGTCCTTGAACTCGCGGCGAGTCTCGTCAAACTCGAGCTTGCCGCGCCCCGTGCGCAGGATCCCCACGACATCCTGATTCGCTCGCCGCATTGCAATGGTTTGTTCCGCAAAGCGATCCCATTGCGCTTGCAACGCTTCAATGCGCTTCAGGCGTTCGACTTGTGGCGGGTTGTCACCGACAAGCTCCATCAACGTCGTAAGCTTCGCGTTGAAGCTCGCCTTGCCGAGCTGGTACGGCGCGAGAAAACTGTCGTCGCCGGTGAGCAGATAACCGCGCTGGCCGGATTCGCGATCGACCGCGAGCTTGACGAGGTCGTTGCCGTCGCCAATCACGCGCTCGGAATGCTCGAGCCAGTTCATGGCCGAGAGCAGATAGAAAAGCAGCGCCACGAACACGGCCGCCGTGGCGATTCCCGCGCCCAGAGGCAAGGCGATATTGCGTCGAATGATGCGGCGAAAGCTGTTCTGATCAACAGCGCCGTGATCGGGCATTGCGTTATCCCTGTTATTGAATTGAGCGCATCGAGCGCGTGGTTCCAGCCCGTAAATTGAGTCCGCGGCGGCCTCCCAGATCGGGACTGCCGCGTGCGCTGGCGCAGATCATACATTTTCTCCGCCCTGCTGTCGGCGATGAAAAGCATTACGCCTTTCAGCCAAATTTCATTCGGGGCCAGCACCAGGAAATCGGCAATTTTTGGTGACCGGGTCGAGATTACCCCGGTAAATATTTCCCGATCAGCATTGCTCTTTTCCACCCGAAACCCGGCACTTTCTTGTATTCGAAACCTGCATGCAGGAGCGCGCGTTTGACGTCGCCGGCACTCGTATATGTTGAGAACGTTGCGCCTTCGTTCGCCAGCGCGCCAAGCGACTCGAACACCGAAGGCGTCCAGAGTTCCGGGTTTTTGGCGGGCGCAAACCCGTCGAGGTAAAAAGCATCGGCGCGAAGATCCAGCGCGGGCAGGATGGTGACTGCGTCGCCGAAGATCAGCGTCAGGGTGACCTGGCCGTTATCGAAGGCGAGCGTGTGCGTGCCGGGCGTGAGCGCGGGCCAGGCGTCGGCGAGCGTATGCGCAAGCACTGCGACCGGCGCGTCGTCGATGGTCGCAGCGTGCGTGAGACGCAGGTCGCTGGCCGCGAACGGATGTTTTTCTATCGATACAAAATGCAGATGGCCGCCACGCGATGAATCCGCGCGCCATGCGGCCCACGTCGAGAGGAAGTTGATGCCCATGCCGAAGCCGGTTTCGAGCACGGTGAAAACCGGGCGTCCCTGCCATCGAGCGGGAAGGCTGTTGCCTTGCAAGAACACGTATTGCGCCTGGGCGACGCTGCCTACGACGCTGTGATAGATATCGCCGTATATCGGCGAATAAGGCGAGCCGTTCGGGCGGAATGCAACGGTTGCAGGGATCAGCAGTTCGGACATGGATGATTGTTGATGAATGTTCAAGGCAGCATCGATCTTACGATCCGTGCAAGCTTTTCCACGGCGGCATCAGCCTCGTTCACGGGCACGCTTGCGTAACCGAGCACGAGGCCGTTATACGCTGCGATGTTTGTATCGGCGAGGCAGAATTCACTGACCGGCACCGCCCACAAGCCTTCCGAACGTGCCGCGCTGCAGACGTCCACATCGCGCAAAGGCGCGTTCAGCCGCGCGGTCAGATGCATTCCACCTGCCCCGCCGGACACCGTCAGCAACTCGCCAAAATGCTGTTCGAGCGCGACTTGCAACGCAACACGCCTGCGCGAATACAACCCGCGCATGCGTCGCAAATGTCGTGTGTACGCGCCGCTTCGCATGAAGTCCGCGAGCGCGAGTTGATCGGCGGCGCGGCCTTGCCGCGATATTTCGCCGAGCGTGCGCGCGAACTCGCGTGAGAGGCCGGGCGGCACGACCATGAAGCCGATACGCAACGCGGGAAACATGGTCTTGCTGAATGTGCCGAGATAGATCACGGGGGTATCGCCGGCGAGTCCCTGCATGGCCGCGAACGGCGAACCGGTATGACGGAACTCGCTGTCGTAATCGTCCTCGATCACCCATGCACCGTGCGCGCGAGCCTCCTCGATGATCTGCATGCGCCGCGCGATACTCAACACGCTCCCAAGCGGATACTGATGCGACGGCGTCACGTAGATCAGTCTGGGCGGCGACTGCGTCCAGTGTGAACGCGCAGGCGCGATGCCGTCGGCGTCCACCGGTATGGAAACAAGCGATAGATTGGCCCCTTTGAACGCCGCCCGCGCGCCGGCATAGCCGGGATCTTCCACCCACACGCGGTCCCCGGCATCCGCCAGGATTCGCGCGCACAGGTCGAGGCTCGTTTGCGTGCCATCGGTGATGAAGACCTGATCGATGTCGCAACGCACGCCCCGCGATACCTTGAGGTAATCGACGAGCGCCTGGCGAAGCTCCGGCACACCGGCGCTGTTTGCGTAGCCCAGGTCGGTTGCTTCGAGCTTTCGCCATGCACGCGCAATGGCCGCACGCCATTGTGTCATCGGGAATTCATCGAGGGCCGGCAAGCCTGGACGAAACGACACCGCGATGGGATGCGTCGGCTGCTCGCGCCTCAATCCATCAATACGCCGCGAAAGTTGCGCTGATTGCGGCCTTCTCTCAACAGGTTTCGACTTCGTCTGAGCACCGACGGAAGCCACGATTGATCCTCGCCGGCTGACGTGCAGGAATCCCTCCTCGGCAAGTTGCTCGTAAGCGAACATGGCCGAGTTGCGCGCAATGCGAAGCTCGTTCGCAAGCACGCGTGTTGCGGGCAAGCGCGTTGCGGCGGGAAGCAGACCCTCAAGAATCGCGTCGCGCAATGCTTCATACAGCATGCGTTGCTGTGTAATCTTCCTGCCATTCAGGCGGTTTGCAAACGACGAAAAGAGTAAAGCGAGGTCCATGCGGCGAGAAAGCGTTCGAAGGTGTGGCTCTAAATAAATCGAGGTTATTGGGTCTATCATTGGCGCCATCGCCATTTTATTCTTATACCAGAAGCAGGAACCGCACAGACGCACGTTTCAACCATCCACCTCGACGGAGAATCGATTGAACACGTTTCAGAATGAATTTGCACAGCCCATTGGCGCGCCGCTCGCCAGCTGGAAGGGCGCCACGCCGCCGTCACGCATCACGCTCGAAGGCCGCTATTGCCGCCTGATTCCGGCCAATCCCCACACGCATCTCGATGATCTCGCCGAGGCTTACGACACAGCCGCCGACGGCCGCGACTGGACGTATCTTGCAACGGGACCGTTCAGCAGCCGTGAGGCTTATCGAGCGCATCTGGAAAAGCTTGCTTCGACTTCGGACCCATTGCACTTTGCAGTTGCCGATACCGCCAGCGGCAAGGCACTCGGCACGCTCGCGCTGATGCGCATCGACCCGGCGAACGGCGTGATCGAAGTCGGGTTTATTGCGTTCTCGCCGCTCCTGAAAAAGACGCGCATCGCGACGGAAGCCATCTTCCTGCTGATGCGCCATGTCTTCGATGACCTCGGCTACCGGCGTTTCGAGTGGAAATGCGACTCGCTCAACGCGCCGTCGCGCGCTGCCGCCAAGCGCTTCGGCTTCACGTTTGAGGGCATCTTCCGGCAAGCCATCGTGTACCGGTCACGCAACCGCGACACCGCGTGGTTTTCGATCATCGATCCGGAATGGCCGGCGCTCAAATCTCAATACGAACGCTGGCTCGATCCAAAAAATTTCGACGCCGACGGCAAGCAAATCGAACGCCTTTCCACCGCTGCAGAGCAATAAATGACCGATTCCGTTCACATTCGAGCGGTCGAACAGACCGACTACGCCGCATGGAAGCCGCTATGGGACGGCTACAACGCGTTCTACGGACGTGCAAAAGAGACCGCGTTGCCTCAGGAAATAACCGACGCGACCTGGGCGCGATTTTTCGATGCCAACGAGCCTGTGCATGCCCTGGTCGCGGAACGGGACGGCAAGCTGATTGGCCTCGTGCATTTCATTTATCACCGCAGCACGACCTTGCTTGGTCCGATTTGCTATCTGCAGGATTTGTTTACTGCCGAAGCCGCGCGAGGACGCGGCGTGGGCCGCAAGCTGATCAACGGGGTCTATGCAAGCGCGAAGAGCGCTGGGTCGGAGCGCGTGTATTGGCATACCCATGAGACCAACGCCACGGCCATGAAGCTCTATGACAAGGTCGCGGACAAGCCCGGCTTCGTGATGTACCGGCAAGCTGTTTGAACGGTTCAGAGCATGCGATGCTTCTCTCCGGCATCGCACGCCCGCTAACGCATCAAGACAAGTGATGCACTTCCTGCAAGCCATACACCGGCGTTTCGATGCCTTCCATGCGCGCCTTCAATTGCAGCGATAGATACTGCGAGTAATGCCGCGACTGATGCAGGTTGCCACCATGAAACCACAACGCCTGCTGCTGCGTAGGTTTCCACATGTTGCGCTGCTCGCCCTCCCACGGCCCCGGGTCCTTGGTCGTATTCGAACCCAGACCCCACACCTTGCCGACCTTATCCGCCACCTCTCGCGAGATCAGGTCCGCGGCCCAGCCGTTCATCGAACCATAGCCGGTTGCATAGACAACGAGATCAGCCGGAAGCTCGCTGCCGTCGCTCAGCACGACCGAATGCTCCTTCAGTTCGACCACGTCCACGCCGCTCTTCAACTTGATCTTGCCGTCCGCAACGAGATCCGACGCGCCAACGTCGATGTAATAACCCGATCCACGCCGCAGATATTTCATGAAGAGGCCCGATCCGTCATCGCCGAAATCGAGCATGAAGCCTCTTTTCTCGAGGCGATCGTAGAACTCGGCATCGCGTTTCTTGATGGCGTCGTAGACCGGTATCTGGAACTCATGCAAGATCTTGTACGGAACCGATGCAAACGTCAGGTCGGCTTTTATCGTCGTCATGCCCGATGCCACCGCGCGCTCCGAGTAGAGGTCGCCGAGCGCGAGATCCATCAGCGAGTCGGACCTCACAATATGCGTGGACGAACGCTGCACCATGGTCACGTCAACGCCGGCTTCCCACAACGCCGCGCAGATATCGTGCGATGAATTGTTCGCGCCGATCACAACGACCTTCTTCCCTTTGTACGCGTCGGGTCCGGGATGTTGCGACGAATGATGCTGTTCACCCTTGAACACATCCATGCCCTTGAACTTCGGCACATTCGCTTTTCCCGACATGCCCGTGGCAAGCACGAGTTGCTTTGGCCGCAGCGTCACCGACTCGCCGTTACGTTCGACTTCCACGATCCACTCGCCCGCGGCCTCGTCGTAGCGCGCGGATGTGCATGTCGTCGAGCCCCAGTAGTTCAGCTCCATTACTTTCGTGTACATCTCAAGCCAGTCGCCGACCTTGTCCTTCGGCGAAAACACAGGCCAGTTATCGGGGAACGGCAAGTACGGCATGTGGTCGTACCAGACCGGATCGTGCAGGCACAGCGTCTTGTATCGCGCACGCCAGGCATCGCCAGGCTTCTCGTTCCTGTCCACGATGATGGTCGGCACGCCCAGTTGGCGCATCCGCGCGCCAAGCGCAATACCGCCTTGCCCGCCCCCGACGATCAGGCAATACGGCTGCTTTTCGTAACCCAGCGTCTCCTGTTCGGCCGCGCGTTTTTCCGTCCAGCTCGTACGATCGGTGCGCGCGCCGTGCTCGGCGCCCATCGGACGCCTCTGGCCCTTGGGTTCCTCATGTCCCTTGAGTTCGGTCATGGTGGTGAGCAGCGTCCAGATCAATCCGTCTTTCACGCGGATAAAACCCGTCCCGCGAGCGACGCCCGTTTCAAACGTGATCCACGATTGCGTCACGCCATCGGCTTCTGTCGCCGTTTCGTTATCGGCGATCTTGAGCTTCGACGGCTTGACTGCGTTCAGTTGTGCGTCGAGCATCGCAGCGATCTGCTCGCGCCCTTCCATTGTCTTGATGTTCCAGGTGAACGCGACGAGATCGCGCCAGTAGCCGTCGGGCTGGAACAGGGCCGCGGCGGCTGTCGAGTCATTACTTCTCAGCGCGGCTTCGAAAGACTCCAGCAGTTGGGAGATCATCTGGTTCGGATTACTGTCAGGCATGGTCGCTCCTCCATTAGATACGGATCACTAAACATTGGTTGAATTACGCGGGTTCTTTGCCCGCTGGAAAAAATGCTGCTTACGCTAACGCCTGTGGGGCGCAACGATTCCGAACTTTGCGATACGTCTGTAAAGCGTCGCGCGCGAGACGCCCAGCGTTTGTGCGGCCAGAGCCGGGCGCCACTTGGCATCGGTCATTGCCGCCACGATGCAGTTGCGCTCAAGCGCTTCATCCTCCGATAGCGATAACTGCGGCGCTTCCTTCGTCTGCAGCTTCGGTGTGCTTCTCGTCGCGCGTGCAATCGGCGGCCGCACGCGCGCATGCAACGGCGCGCCGGAGCCGAGCAGCCGGAATGAAATGAGGTTGCGGCCGGGGCGTGCGTCGAGCAAGCGTTCTGCGCGGATATCGAAGAGTTCGCTGACGTGGCGCGGCAACGCGTCCAGTCCCGGCACGCATTCCTTCGCGCGCCGGTTTGCGGCGATTGCAAAACCGCGTGCATCGAATGCGATAAGAATTTCCGGCTGCGCCTCAACGTAGTGGCGGCTGCGATGCGCGAGCAACACCCAGCAATGCATGGTCTCGTTGAGGAAGAAACCATCCTCGATCAATAACGCGCTTTGACGCACGATATGGTTCACGAGCCGCTGGCTTTCGCGCTCTTCCGGCGAACGCACGGCAGATGCATCCAGTACGCCGATCAACTCGCCGTGCACACCAAATATAGGTGACGCGCTGCATGTGAGCGCGGTGAACGCCGCGCGAAAGTGATCGGTCTTGTGCACGGTGATGGGTTCGGCATCGAGCAGCACCGACGCGACGCCGCACGTGCCTTCCTCGCGTTCGGACCAGCATGAGCCAAGATACAAACCTGCACGCTTGAATTCGTGGCGCCGGTCGCGATCGACCCGGTAGTCGATGGTCACGCCCTGGGCATCGGTCAGCATCACGCAGTAATCCGCCTCGCGCACGGTCTCGTGCAAGCGCGACAAACACTGACCCGAGGCGCGCAATACCGTTTCCTCGCGCTGCTGGACGTAACGCAATTCGGGCACCGTCAGAATCCGCGGACCAATGGTCGCGCCGGGATCAAGATGATATTGCTCCAGCGATCTTCTGTACGACGACGCCAGCCTGATCGAATCAGCACCTGCGCCTGCATTCAGCACGCGCCCTTCAATCACGCTGCGCACGCGGTCGATGTGTCTGGTCGGCGATACATACGGCATGAAAGATCTCCGGCGGATTCGGCTGTGCTCGAAGGTTCACTGAATATCAACGCATGACGACGTTTTAACACGCGTGTTCCGAGAGATCACACCGCAGCGCACCATCGTCGTGAATGAGACGTTTGTCTCAACAGATACAAATCAACGGCGCCGCGTTTCCCCGAGCGCGGCGATCTTCCGGTATAGCGTATTCCGCGATACACCCAGCGTGCGCGCCGCAGCCGAGACGTTGCCGCCATGCTGGTCGAGCGCAGCGGAGACAGCCGAGAGCGCGAGATCGTCCAGACGTACGCTCTCTTTCGGACGCGGCTGTAACGACGCGTCTTCCGGTTCGGCGAAATCTTCCGGAAGATGGTCGATGCGGACCACGGTTTCGTCGTCATCGAGCATTGCGCAGGCAGTCCTGAGCACGTTTGCAAGTTGACGAAAGTTGCCCGGCCACGAATGGCGTGTGAACGCTTCGAGAACCTCCGGTGAAACCCTGATAGCGGGACCGGTCGAGCGCTCGGCCCGCAGGATCTTCTCGACCGTCACCGCGAGATCCGTGCGCCGGCGCAGCGGCGGCAAGGTCACGAGAAGGCCGTTGATCCGGTAATACAGGTCCTCGCGAAACTCGCCGCTGTTCACGCGTTCACGCAAGTTGCGATTGGTCGCGCAGATCAGCGCAAAGTCGACGGGCACCGAACGCGAACTTCCCAGCGGCGTCACCGTGCGTTCCTGTAGTACACGCAGCAGACGGCTTTGCAACGCGAGTGGCATGTCGCCGATTTCATCGAGGAACAACGTGCCGCCATCCGCTTGCAGAATCTTGCCTGGCGCACCTCGTTTCGATGCCCCCGTGAACGCGCCTTCCTCATAACCGAACAACTCGGACTCGATCAATGTGTCGGGAATGGACGCGCAATCCACCGCGACGAACGGCCCGTCGCTTTGCGGCGAATCGCGATGCACGGCGCTCGCAAGCACCTCCTTCCCCGTCCCCGTTTCCCCGCCGATAAGGATCGGAATGTTTTTGCCGATGACTTTGCGCACACGCTCGACCAGCGCCGCAATCTGCGGGTCGCCCGTCATCAGGTAGCGCAGGCCGGACAGCTTGGCAGGCGGTTCGGGAACGCGTTTGCGTGTGGTGACGTCGGTGATATCGCTTGCATCGGTTGCAAACGCGACCGATGCGGCGCGCCTGAAGTCCACGTTCGCGAACACGTTCACGCCGCTTGGCAAGCGTAACGAAATCAGCCGGTCTCCCGGCGCGGTCATGCCGCTGCGCATCAGATCGATCAGCTCGCCGCACGACACGTTGAACAACGACGACAGGCTATGCGCCTGCAACGAGGCCAGCGGCAAACCAAACTGGAATTGCGCGCTGCGATTCGCCGAGAGAAAACGTCCATCGGCGCGAAACGCTGCGATGCCTTCCATCAACGTGCCGATAAACTCGGGACGCCCGTGGAAATGGATGCGCAACGCTTCCGGAAACGCGCTTGTGAACAGATGGTTCTCGATCATTTGCGCGGACATCTTGGCGAGCGCCATCGTGTGACGGCTATGACCGCGACAATCGCCGGAGACATCGAGTACGCCAAGCAACTCGCCGAAGGGATCGAGTATCGGCACGCTGGAACAGGCGAGGAACTGGTTGGCGCGCAGATAATGCTGGTCGCCCAGGATCATGGTGGCGTCACCGGATGCGATGGTCGTGCCCACCGCGTTGGTGCCTTGCTGCTGTTCGCTCCACAACGCGCCGGCGCGCAACGCAACGCGATCCGCGCGCGCGAGGAAATCGTCGTCGCCGAGGGAATGGAGAATCAGGCCTTGCGAATCTGTGAGCACGACCATGCTGTGCGTGCTCGCGATCTGCCCATAGAGTGTTTCGATGACCGGCAACGCATGCGTGCATAGCGTGCGGTTTTGCTCTCGCTTGAGCAGAAGATCGGGGTCGCCAAGCACGCTGTAGTCGGGGCGCATGGTTTCCGAGAGGCCATAATTTCGCGACCTTTCGTGAGACTGCCGGATGATCTCGAGTACTTCGATACGGCCGGCGTGATCGCTTGCCAGCGCACTGGTGCGGCCTAAAGAAACCGGGGTCATAACCATTGTCTCCTCCGCCAGCATTCGCCGAGGGAGTCGGTTTTAAGCTCCGCCCGTCGCGTGGTCGATCAAGACAATGTACCACTACATAGGGCGTCTTTTCGGCTTCAACCTGTTACATGCTCGACCGGATGTTCGTCGAGCCACGCAGATTCCGTGTCGTCGAAGAGGCGTGATCGCGTGAGGAAACGCAGACCGCTCGGCCGCTCCAGCGAAAACATGCCGCCGTTACCCGGCACGCAATCAATGATCAGCTGGGTGTGCTGCCAGTATTCGAACTGCGAATCGCTCATGTAGAACGGCACGCCGCCGATCTCCCCGAGCTTGACGTCGGACGAACCAACCATGAATTCAGCGACCGGGAAGCACATGGGTGCGCTGCCGTCGCAACATCCGCCGGACTGGTGAAACAATACTTGCCCGTGTTCGGCCTTGAGCTTTTCGATCAGTTCGATTGCCGCCGGCGTTGCGGTCACGCGCGAAACTTCGTCTTGGCTCATCAGGGTTTCCACTTAAAAAGTCGAGGAGCGAGCCGCATTGAATTTCTTTAATGCGGCCCGCCATTCAGACTACCCGCTTTAGAAGAAGCCGAGCGGTTTGTCGCTGTAACTTACCAGCAGGTTTTTCGTCTGCTGATAATGATCGAGCATCATCTTGTGGTTCTCGCGGCCAATGCCCGATTGCTTGTAACCACCGAACGCCGCATGCGCCGGATACGCGTGATAGCAGTTCGTCCATACCCGGCCAGCTTGAATATCGCGGCCGAATCGGTAAGCCCGCGTGCCATCGCGCGTCCACACGCCGGCACCGAGACCATAGAGTGTGTCGTTGGCGATCTCGAGCGCTTGTGCTTCGTCCTTGAAGGTCGTCACGGACACCACTGGCCCGAAGATTTCCTCCTGGAAAATGCGCATCTTGTTGTGGCCTTTGAAGACGGTCGGCTTGATGTAATAACCGTTCTTCAATTCGCCATCCAGTGTATTGCGCTCGCCGCCAATCAGGCATTCCGCACCTTCCTGCTTGCCTAGATCGATGTACGACAGGATCTTTTCAAGCTGCTCTTGCGAAGCTTGCGCGCCGATCATGGTGCTGGAATTGAGCGGATGTCCCTGGCTGATCGCGGCCACGCGCTTGAGCGCGCGTTCGATGAACTTGTCGTAGATACTCTCTTCAATCAGCACGCGCGACGGACATGTACAGACTTCGCCCTGGTTCAGCGCGAACATGGCAAAGCCTTCGAGTGCCTTGTCGAAGAAGCTGTCGTCGGCATTCATCACGTCGGCGAAGAAAATGTTCGGGCTCTTGCCGCCGAGTTCGAGTGTCACCGGAATCAGGTTCTGGCTGGCGTACTGCATGATCAGGCGGCCAGTCGTGGTTTCGCCAGTGAACGCAATTTTGGAAATGCGTTTGTTCGATGCCAGCGGTTTGCCCGCCTCGAGCCCGAAGCCGTTGACCACGTTCAGCACGCCGGCGGGCAGCAAGTCTTCGATGACCTCGAGGAACACGAGGATGGACGCCGGCGTCTGCTCCGCCGGTTTGAGCACCACGCAATTGCCGGCAGCCAATGCCGGCGCGAGCTTCCACACCGCCATCAGGATCGGGAAATTCCACGGAATGATCTGCCCGACCACGCCTAGCGGCTCGTGGAAATGATAGGCGACCGTGTCGTTATCGATTTGAGAAATCCCGCCTTCCTGCGCACGCACGGCGCCGGCGAAATAGCGGAAGTGATCGATAGCAAGCGGAATATCGGCCGCCATGGTTTCGCGTAGCGGCTTGCCGTTATCGATTGTTTCAGCCACGGCGATGCGCGTCAGATTCGCTTCCATCCGGTCCGCGATCTTGTTCAGGATGTTGGCGCGTTCCGTGGGCGAGGTCTTGCCCCAAGCGGTTTTTGCCTTGTGCGCTGCATCAAGCGCAAGTTCGATATCGGCTTCGCGCGACCGCGGGATGGACGTGAACGCTTCGCCGGTGATTGGCGAGATGTTGTCGAAGTATTCACCGCCTACGGGCTTGACCCATTGTCCACCGATGAAATTGCCATACTGCTTTTTGTACGGGAAGTCGGTGTTCAGGAACTGCATCTCAGCGTGATTCATGTGCGTGCTCCTCGCATGTCGGTGAGTGTGACCGTCGCGGCGAACAACGCCGTGACCGGTGGAGAGACTGCACGCGAGATGCATGCCAACTCTTTCGTGCCGCGCAGGAGCGGCATTGAGCAATTCAGTGCAGTTCTAATTGCTCCGTTTCGGAACACTTGCGCCAGACACACTGTGACCAAACAGAACAACGCCGCGCAACTACTTGGGCGCGGCGTGCCTGTCCTGACTGCTCAAGTTGAAGACCCGGTTGGTCAGCGTGTCGAGCATCCGGAAGAATCCATCCGCGGCATAGCCGGCGAGAAACGCGAGGCCCGAGGCGGTCAGCGTCATGACCCCCGCGCCGGCGCTCACCTGCGTTGCAACGGACGACGGGCTGAAGAACAAACCCACTGCAACGCCCGCCATCAAGCCCAGTGGCACGCGCATCAACGCAAGCGTTTCGTCCCTGGGGGCAAGCAGGTTGTCGGTAATCTTGTTGCCTATATCGCGCAGCAGCGAGGCGACCGTGCCCACCAAGGCAAAGAGGATCGGCAGGACATAGCTTGCGTAGGCGGACAACACCAGCGTGATCGACTGAATCGCTTCCTGCGGCGCCTTTTGTTCTTCGGCGGGCGACGCTCCATTGCGCGCCTTGCCGTTCTCCCATTCGCCCCTTCCGAACGCCGTGGGAAACATCCACATGAGGACCTTCGAGGGGAAGCTGTTGGCGAACGTCCCGGCGTCTGCGATCGACATCTCATAGCGCGCTTGCATGTACGACCAGTCGTTGCACAAAAGGCGGACTGCATTTGTCTGGTCTTCTATGTTCGATGCATCGCATCGTTCAGGTACCGTCTTGCGATTCGTGACGACCCTTTGACCGGCGAAGCCGGATGCGTTTTCCTTATCGACTTCAGCATAGATCTGCTGTGTGATCCCGGCGGCCGCCCTGCCGTCGGTTTCGAAACGCGCGGTGATCTGCACGCCGTACGTGACGAGCCACAACAGCACCGCGGCAAACACCGTCACGCATACGCCAATGACCGTATTGAATTTGTGAATCCAGCGAAACCGGCGAGCGCTTCCAACGAGCCCCGGATACGCCTCACGCGCGACCGACGCACGAGTCTGCGTTTCACGATCAGGATCGTGCATCCCCTGGATGGGACGTTGCTCTTCCACAAATATATAGGTGTACGCGATGCTCAATCCCGTCGCTGGATACGCGAGGCTGTTGAGCCGGTCTTTTACGTAGAACAGCAAAGTGGCGTCGTAGGCCTTGTCGGTTGAAGGCGATGTTGGCGGATAGCGCAGCTTGCAAATCCGCTTGATGGTTTCGAATGCGTCGAGCGTATTGTCATGCGCCTTGCAGGCGCTTTTTTCTCCAGGCGGCGTATCCGTGGAGTCCGAAGGTGATCGCGGCACCTTTCCGTCCAGGTCCCATATATGAGCGTTCGGCCGGCCCGATATGAAATCGAGCAGCAGATGCACTTCGTTCAGCTCGCGGCGAAAGATGAGTTCGTCGAATGTGCCGGGATGGTGATGGTTGTTCTGGTCCGATGGCGCCATCGATTACCTCGAGTTTTAAGGAAGGGTCCTGCAGTCATCGAGAAGACGATTTGAAAAGTCTGAGATTTCAAACCAGAACGTGAACAAGACGCGTTATGTGGTCCAGCGCACGCCGGTTTCTTTTCAAAACGTCCTCCCTCGCTCGTTCTTCACATAGCGCCGGGGCGGCTGCACGCCCTGCGCCGAGGATATCGCGAGAGAATCAAGGAGAACGTCATGACCCCTCGCACTGTTTGCGATGCCGCCGTCAACCTCGTAAAGCAATATGAGGGCATCCCGGGCTTCGGTGATGGCACCGGGACTATTCGCCCCTATCTCGATCCGGTGGGTATCTGGACCATCGGCTGGGGACACGCCATTTCGAGCGGCGGCCATTTTCTGCGCGGCAATGCGGCGCTTGCCGAGGTCAAGGCGCTCTACCCCGCCGGCCTCACTGTCGCGCAGGCAGAAACGTTGCTGCAAAGCGATCTCATGCAGGCAGGGGCCGGTGTGCTGGCGTTGGTGACCGTTGCGCTCAACGACAACCAGTACGGTGCGCTGACCAGCTTTGCGTTCAATCTCGGCATCGCGAATCTTCGATCGTCCACGTTGCTGAACATGCTCAACGCAGGCAACTTTGCCGGCGCGGCGGACCAGTTTCTTCGCTGGTGCCATGCCAACGGACAGGCATTGCCGGGCTTGCTGAAACGCAGGAATGCGGAGCGCAGCTTGTTTCTGGAGCGCGTTGCTTCGGCGCCTGCGGTCGTTGTCGCGCATGCCAGTTGATGCCGGAGGCCTTATGAAACGACTTTGCCGCGCTGCGCTCCTGGTGCTTGCATGCGTATTGCCGTGCGCCGTCTCGCACGCCGAGCCTGCCTTCATACAAGGGGCACTCGGCGACGTCGTCCTCGTTCCGATAGCGGCCGACTGCCCGGCGCAGTCCGTTGTCCGGCAATACACGCTGATCGTCGATGGCAGCAACACCGGTATCACGGCGCAAGGATGCGCGGGCGACCCGCATGCCGTGTCGTTTCTGCTGGGCGGAACAAGCGGTGCGGTGCCGGCCGAGAACGCCGCGGCCTGGCATCGCCTGACCGGCTTTCCGTGGCAAGGCAACGGCTCTGCATTCGTTCGGGAGCTGTCCGCGAGTGTCGCCGATGCCGACGGCAAACCTGTTCCGGGGCCAGGCACGACGCTCAAATTTACGTGGTCGAAAGGATGGCGTATTGCGGTGGCCGCTGCCATTGCCATCGCGACAGTAGCGCTTTTTCTCTTCCTGGGCGCGAAAACGGCGTTGCTACGGGACGTGGGCGCCGAGACCGACGTACCGTTCCAGGACCGCACGTTCAGCCTCGCCCGCACGCAGATGGCGTGGTGGACAGCAATCATCCTCGTGTCCTACGTCTTCGAGTGGCTTGCGCTTGGCGGCGTACCGGCGCTGTCCGCGCAGCCGCTCGTTCTGATGGGTTTTTATAGCGTCCTCGGCGTAACAGCGCGTGGGGTGGACCTGTCGAGGCACACGCAATTCCCACCCACCACACCGCATTTCTTCAAGGACTTGACGAGCGATGAAGGCGGCGTCGCTGTGCATCGCGTGCAGATGCTCATCTTCACGATCGTAGTCGGTCTGATGTTCCTCAATCAGGTGTTCACGACCTGCAGCATGCCGCGATTCGATATCAATACGCTCCTGCTGCTTGGCATCAGCGGCGCGACCTATATCGGCTTCAAGACTACCGAAGCACAACCGAAACCCGATGGCTCCGCAACATCCGCCGATATCGCGGGCGACGCTTTCAAGTCGGGGTATCCCACCGGAGACGCTCACCCCTGATTCGCTCAACGCACAATCAAATAAAAAAGGATCGTTATGCCAAAGAATATTGTGTTCTGCGCCGACGGCACCTGGAACGGCCCCAATTCCGGCGAGGATGACGACACGCCCAAGACCACGAACGTATGGAAGCTGTTTCTGAACCTTGCCAGCGACCCGCATTCAGGCGCTGTGGTCTATGCAACCGAACAAGAATCGTCGCTCACTGCCGATGGAAAATGCCTGCAGGTAGCCAAATATCTTCACGGAGTCGGCGACTCCAACAACGCCATCATCAGAATGCTGGGCGGCGTCTTCGGTTGGGGATTGATCGCACGAATCGTTCGCGGTTATACATTCATCTCGCGCAATTACGAAGATGGCGACCGTATCTTCATCGTCGGCTTCAGTCGGGGTTCCTACACGGCACGAGCGCTTGGCGGACTTATCGCGGACCAAGGTGTGCTCAATGCGAAGACGCTTGATCTGGCCGATCCGATTGTCGGCTATCGCAACGGCGTTGCTGCGTGGCGTGCGCATCGTTCGAACCGGGTGACGGCCATATCGAAGACATGGAATGCGTCCGTCGTTTCATTGTTCAGGGACGTAACGAGCAAGCTGACGCTAAATCCGCCCATCGACCCAAAGGATCTGATTCCCGGCGTCAAGATCCAGGCAATTGGCGTGTGGGACACGGTTGGCGCCTTGGGCATTCCGCTCTATGTGGAATCAAGCGATAGCCGTGTGGATGTGTTCCGTTTCGCCGATACAGCGCTCAGCCCCGCCGTCAAGTACGGATTGCACGCGATCAGCGTGGACGAACAGCGCGGCGACTTCACGCCAACGCTGTGGGACAAACGCGCGAACGTCACGCAAGTGCTCTTCCCCGGCGCGCATTCCGATGTCGGCGGCGGTTACCCTTCAACAGACAACGAATGCGGATTGTCCGATGGTTCGCTAGCGTGGATGACAAAGAGCCTGGCCACAATCGAAAACGGCATCATCTTCCAGAACCCCTTCCTGCCGATGTCGCCAAGTGCACTCGGTGTTGCGCATCAACCATGGGCGAATGGTGTGTTCGTCGGTCTTCCGCACGGTCCGCGCGATTTCGTGAAGTACCTTCCGCTCGGCGCGCATTACTCGATTCGTGATCGCCTCGCTGAACAGCGGGTGCTTGGCGACCCGACAGGCGCACCCGGTCCCTACGCACCTTCCACGCTTGCGGACTATTTCAAATCGATCACCACATGGGTCGAATGACAAGGCAAGCGTGTGTGGAGCATCGGGCCGGCCAGCCGCCCGACGCTCCACGTCCCGCCTTATTGGCACCTGTATCAATCAAGCCAACCACATCGACCGGCCCGGTTGATCCAGAGATGATTGTTTTCGATCGATGACCGTAGTGTCGCCGGCAAACGGCGTTGCCGAAACCATGCATAGGAAGGAGCTCGAAGGAGCCCGCCGGAAGGAGGGATACGTGGGCCTCAGACCGTCTCGCGTTCAACGATCTGAAAGCCCACATCAGTCACGCTCGCGTGCTGAACGCCTTTCAGGCGTGCGAGCAAACACTGCGCGGCGTTGAGTCCTATGTGTGTGCCGTCCACGCGTACGGTCGTAAGCGTGGGGGTTGTCTCCGACGCGAATTCGAGGTCGCCAAATCCGCAGATGGCCAGTTGCAATGGGACGTCGATACCCAGCCGTTTTGCTTCGCCAAGCACGCCGATGGCAAGCAGATCCGAGCCGCAAAACACGGCATCGAGACGAGGCATGCGTGCAAGCAATTCCGGCAACGCGGCTTTGCCAACGGATACCGAACTCGGCGGCGCGACGATCACTTCGGCTATGTCGTGAATTCCCTCACTCGCGAGGCGCGCGCGAAAACCGGTAATGCGCGCGATCGCGCGGTCGTCGTTGGCGGATACGAGGCCTGGATGCCGGGCGCCTCGCGCAATGAAGCGTTCGGCCACCGCAACGCCCACCTGATAATGCGAGAACCCCACCAGCATATCGATGGGCGTGTCCGTCATGTCCCATGTCTCGACAATCGGAATGCCGACGTTGCGCAACCGTTCCCGCAACGAATCCGTATGCGCGACGCCCGTGAGCAACACACCTTCGGGACGCCGGCTCAGCACGGCGTCGAGCAGCGTTTCTTCGCTGGTGTCGCTATAGCCGCTCAGCGCCAGAAGCACCTGATAGCCGGCCTTCGACATCGTCTCGCTGAAGACCTGAATCGTCTCCGAGAATAACGAATGCGCGATAGTCGGCACGATGGCCGCGATCAGCCGGGACTTTGATGAAGACAATCCACCCGCAAGCCGGTTCGGCACATAGCCCAGCTTCTGCACGACTTGCCGCACACGCTCGAGCGTTTCGGGCGCGACCGTTTCAGGACTGTTGAATACGCGCGAAACGGTGATGGGCGACACGCCCGCGGCCGTGGCGACATCGGTGATCCGCAATCCCTTCGGGCCGCCGCGAGTTCGCTTGACGCGTGTCGCGTCACTGGCGGCGCTATCGATGTAAAGTGCGGCGGGCTTGTCGTTCGGCATGATTCACTGGAGCTGAAAAGTTCGATGCCGCCATTGTAGTTTGACCCCGACGCTAAGCCACTTCGGCGCGCCGCTCGCGGTGGCCGTCCACTTGATCGCGACGCTCACGCCGCATCAGGATCAGCGTGACAATACCGAACGTAAAGAGACAGGCAGCCGGAATCAGCATGGGCGCTTTTGTGCTGCCGCTCGCCTGCCTGACCCAAGGCACGAGATTCTGCGCAATAAAACCACCCACGTTCCCCAGCGAATTGATCGCTGCAATCCCGGCCGCCGCACGCGCGCCGGTCAGGAACTTGGGCGGTAGCGTCCAGAAGCACGGCAACAGCAAGTACATGCAAGGCGCGCCCAGGCTCAATGCAACGAAACGCAGCGTGTTCGTCGGCAGGAAAACACTGGCGAGGAAAAAGACGACGCCGAGCACCGCCGCGCACAACATGGCGGTCATTGTACGGTTGGTTGCGCGCAGTTTCGACGGCAGCCACATCAGCACGAGCGTGGCGAGCAGCCAGGGGATGATGTTGATCAGGCCGTTGACCGTGTTGCTTACGCCGAAGCCCTTGACCAGCGTCGGCAACCAGTAGCTCACGCCGTAGACGGACATAGAAAGCATCATGTAGTAGAGCGCCATGCCGATTACCCGCGGTTCGGTCACTACGCTCAGAAAACTGCTCTTCCCGGACTCGGATTGCGCGGCCAATGCACGTTCCTTTTCCAGCGTATCAGCAAGCCATTTCTTTTCGGCATCCGTAATAAATTTTGCTTTGAGCGGCGACTCGGGCAAATACAACAACACGACGGCGGTGAGCAGTATCGACGGAATGCCCGTGACAATGAATACGAGCTGCCACCCTTGCAAACCGAACAAGCCACCTTTGTCGAGCAGCCAGCCGCAGATCGGCGCACCCACCATGTTGCCGAGGCTGCTTCCGATTGTGAAGTAACCGAGCATGCGCACGCGATGCCGCGATGGAAACCACAGCGTCAGGTAATAGATCACGCCGGGATAAAGCCCTGCTTCCGATGCACCCAGAAGGAAACGCAGCACATAAAACGAGGTCGCGTTTTTCGTGAATGCGAGCAGCACGGTCACGACGCCCCACGTCAGCATGATCCGTGCGATCCAGCGCGGCGCGCCGTATTTATGCAGCAACAAATTGCTCGGCACTTCAAAGATCAGATAGCCGATAAAAAACAGCGATGCGCCCAGCCCATACGCCACTTCGCTCAGGCCGAGACTGCCGAGCATCTGCAACTTCGCAAAGCTGATATTCGACCGGTCTATATACGCAATCAGATAAAGCAGGCCCAACAGCGGCATCAGCCTGAGCGCGAGACGGTTGATCAGCGGCGTTTCATCGATTGGAGGCTGAGCGAGATTCATCATTTTTGCGCGCGCCACTGCGCATAAGCGGCAAGCGTTTCTTCGTTCGGCGGATACGTGCCACGCAAGGGCCTGCCTTCATCGATGCGCTGCGAGATAAAAATTTCCAGTTGCTCCTGTTCGGTCGCATCGCGCGCAACCTCTTGCGCCATTTCGTGCGGCACGATCACTACGCCGTCCACGTCCGCGACCACGATGTCGCCTGGATAAACCGCCACGCCGCCGCATGCAATCGGCACGTTCATATCGACGGCGTGATGCTTTGCGAGATTGAGCGGTGCGCTCGCACCCGCGCACCACAGCGGCAGACCGAGGCCGGAAATCGTGCCGCTGTCGCGCACGGCGCCATCCGACACCATGCCCGCCACGCCGCGCTTCGCAAGCCGCGACGCGAGGATCGATCCCACCGATGCAACCGATCGATCGCCACGGCAATCCTGCACAAGCACGCTCCCCGGTGGCGCGCTCTCGACCGCCTTGCGTTGCGGATGATCCGGGTCCTGAAACACGCCCACATGATCGATATCCTCGCGTGCCGGGATATTGCGCAGCGTGAACGCAGGGCCAACGAGATTCGGCGCGCCCGGTTCAGGCTTGACCAAAGGCGCGACACCTTGCAGGAAAACGTTGCGCAAACCCCGCTTGAACAATTGCGTGGTGAGCGTCGCCGTGCTGACGTGGCGCAACAGTTCGAGCGCTTCAGCGCTGACGGCGGTAATAGATGGAGTCATTTGGTCAGTACTCTGAATTGAATCAATGGATCTCGGGTTCATCGCGATCGGCGTTTGTCACCGCCGTCAGCGGTTCTTCCAGAAAGTCGAAATCGCAGCCCTTGTTCGCCTGCGTGACGTGAAGCTGGTGCATCACGCCAAAGCCGCGTTCGAAAGGACGCTTCGGCGCTTTCCATGCCGCCTTGCGCGCGACGAGTTCATCGTCGCTGACATCGAGATGAAGGCGGCGGCCGGGCACATCGAGTTCGATCATGTCGCCGTCACGCACCAACGCAAGCGGACCGCCAACGAACGATTCAGGCGCCACGTGCAGCACGCACGCGCCGTAGCTGGTGCCGCTCATGCGTGCGTCGGAGATGCGAACCATGTCGCGCACGCCTTGTTTCAAGAGCTTTTGCGGGATCGGCAACTGGCCCCACTCGGGCATGCCCGGCGCGCCCACGGGGCCCGCGTGCTGCAACACGATCACGGACTCGGCGGTGATGTCGAGTTCTTCGCTGTCGATACGCGCCGCCATGTCCGCGTAATCCTTGAACACCACGGCTGGACCACGCGCTTTCAATAGATGCTGTTCCATGGCGGCGGGCTTGATCACGGCGCCGTCGGGCGCAAGATTGCCGGTCAGGACGGCAAGGCCGTCGCGTTCCACAAGCGGGTTGTCGAATTTGCGGATGACATCGGTATCGAAGATTTCCGCGCCCTCTATGTTTTCCGCGAGCGTGGTTCCGCTCACCGTCATTTGCGAACCGTCGATCAGCTTGCCCAATTCGACCAGCAGCGCGCGCAGACCGCCTGCGTAGAAGAAGTCTTCCATCAGGTACTTGCCGGCCGGGCGCAGGTTGGCGAGCACGGGCGTGATGCGCGCGAGTTCATCGAACCGCGCTGTTGTCAGGTCGATGCCCGCGCGCCGCGCCACCGCGACCAGATGCACGATCGCGTTCGTCGATCCCGACATGGAAAGCACGGTTGTGACGGCGTTATCGAAGGATTTCGCGGTCAGGATGTCCGACGGCTTCTGGTCCGTCCAGACCATCTCCACGATCCGCTGGCCCGTGAGCGAGGCGAACTGCGCATGGCGTGAGTCGACAGCGGGTATCGATGAAAACCCCGGCAGGATCAGCCCGAGCGCCTCGGTTGCGGAGGTCATGGTCGATGCCGTGCCCATGGTCATGCAATGGCCCGGCGAGCGCGCAATGCCGCTTTCGATGCCCTTCCATTCCTCTTCCGTGATTTTTCCGGCCCGAAGTTCGGCCCAGTATTTCCAGGTATCGGAGCCGCTGCCGAGCGTCCGGCCGTTCCAGTTGCCGCGCAACATGGGGCCGGCGGGCAGGAAGATGCTCGGCAGATTCATGCTGATGGCGCCCATCAGCAGGCCGGGTGTGGTCTTGTCGCAACCACCCATCAGCACGCAGCCGTCGAACTGATATGACTTCAGCAGTTCCTCGGATTCCATCGCGAGGAAGTTGCGGTAGAGCATGGTCGTCGGCTTCTGGAACGGCTCGGCGAGCGTCATGACCGGCATCTCGACGGGAAAACCGCCGGCTTGCCAGACGCCGCGCTTGACCTCCTCCACGCGTTGCTTGAAGTGCGTGTGGCACGAGTTGATTTCGCTCCACGTGTTCACGACCGCGATGACGGGCTTGCCCATGTAGTCGGACGGGTGATAGCCCATCTGCGCAGTACGCGAGCGGTGGCCGAAGGATCGCAGGTCGTTCACGCCATACCATCGAAAGCTTCGGAGTTCTTCTTGGGTTTTGCGTTTTGGAGCCAAGCTTTTTCTCCGGGCCGGGGTGTATCGTGAGCGAATGGTAACGCTATCATTCCCGTCCGTCCGTAGGGGCTTTTACGGACAAACAAATTGAGCGCCGGACGAAACGATTCCTCGAATCTCGCGCTAAACCCGCTTCCATATGAACGGTGAGCGCCGCGTCATTCCTTGGCCCCAAGATATTGGAACTGGTGCGCTGGGGCCGCGAACGAGGATCGCACCCAATAAAGCGGCTTTGCCGCTGTCTCCATAAACGTTAGCGCTGCCGCTTCGCAGCGAGGGCTGCAAGTGCAAGCCCTGCACCGAGCGCTGCATAGATCGGGACGAACGAACGAGGCGGCACATGTGCCTCAAATCCTGGCGTAAATCGTTCGGGCACAAGATGGTAATCCACAACATATGCTGTGACCGCAGTGATCCCAGCGGCCCGGACGATCGCTGCTGGTGACGCCCGGCGACCACGTAGTGCCTCGAACATCACACCCCAGAACACGCCGGCTCCCCAGTGGATGAACGCGCCTGTCCCTGTGAGCCGAATACTCGCTCGCTCGTCCAGCATGGCTTCTGCGGGCCACACACAGTGAGCGACGGCGTTGATCGGCGCTGCGGCGCTTGATCCGTGTATGACACCTTCCCGCGATGCAACCGCCGCAGAGGCGATAGCAGCGCCGGTGCCAGACGCAAGCGCGCGGGCGAGCAATTCGATAATCCGCATGTTTTTCTCCTTTCAATAACTCGATCCGCCGCAAGGTTCGTTCTCGGCCGTCAATCGATCCGACCCGGCGCGGCCGCGTATGTCCTGCGGGATGCCATCGCGGCAACGAAAAACCGACAGGAACTGTCTCCATCCGCGCCCTGGTCACATCCCGCGTCTGGGACAGGAGTGTCGACATGAGGCCTGACGACGAGCCGCTCGGCCAGAGCCCGGGGCTTTTGGTGTCTATTAGCTTGGTCGACAGGACCTCGTGCGCGAGCGAGGAGCGATTATTGCAAGGCAACAAAGACCACGGCGACTAATCGCGCCGGCTCCCCTCACGAACAAAAGGAATCTCATATGTCGCCAGACAAGCTTTTATCGCCGATCAAAGTCGGCTCGGTCGAACTCAAGAACCGCATGGTCATGGCGCCGCTCACGCGCAATCGTGCTTCTCAACCCGGCGATGTCCCAACCAATATGAACGCGCGCTATTACGCTCAACGTGCCGGCGCAGGGTTGATCGTGTCAGAAGCAACACAGATATCGAAGCAGGGACAAGGCTATTTCGCGGCCCCGGGCATCTATACGGACGAACAGGAAGCTGGCTGGACCGACGTGGTGAAAGCCGTTCACGAAAAAGGCGGCAGGATTGCCCTTCAGTTGTGGCACGTCGGGCGTGTGTCGCATCATCTCGTGCAGGCCGACAATAATCAGCCGGTGGCGCCATCGGCCATTCGTGCCGAGAACACGACCGCGTTCGTCAAGCACAAGGACGGTTCGCTCGGACCCATTCCGGCCGATACCCCGCGCGCGCTGGAGACGCGGGAGTTGCCGGGCATCGTCGAGCAATACGTGAGCGCTGCCAAGCGCGCGAAACGCGCCGGTTTCGACATGGTTGAGGTCCACGCCGCCAATGGTTACCTGCTGCAACAATTCATGTCGACGAACACCAATCATCGCACCGATGAATACGGCGGCAGCATAGAAAACCGTGTTCGGCTCGTGGTGGAAGTGCTCGAAGCAGTGGTGGCCGTGTTCGGCGCAGATCGCGTGGGCGTCCGAATTTCGCCGAATTTCGTCGGCTTCGACCTGAAGGACACGGAGGCGGAAGCGTCGTCGCTTTACTTGGCGAAACAGTTGACGCGCCTAGGCGTGGCGTACATGCATATTGCCGAACCGGACTGGGCCGGCGGGGAGCCATTGTCAGACCTGTTCCGACAAAAGCTTCGCGCAGCGTTCAGCGGAAAAATTATCGTGTGCGGGCAGTACACAGCGCAAAGCGGCGAGAAGCGCCTTGAACGCGGTCAGGCGGATTTGATCGCCTTCGGCCGTGCGTATCTGGCTAATCCCGACCTCGATGTGCGGTTCCGTGAAAATGCGCCACTCAACAAGCCGAACGAAGCGACGTTTTATGGCGGCGCTGATGAAGGCTACACCGACTATCCAGCACTCGATGGCAGCACACGTTAAGCCTCCAGGACTTGTGTGCGGTTTTTACAAAGCCGTCGTTGCCGCAAGGAGCCGGATAGCCGCGGCTATGCGAATGAAGGACGCAAAGGACCAAGCTGCGAGATCAATCGCACTCCCGACGGAGCGGCTATGACGTCGGGGATGCGGTTCACCATGCATGCAGCCGAGGTGTGCACTCCGTCCGCGCGATCGACCCGGATTTTCGATGGCGGTCTTCCGTCAACTGTCCACATCATGTGTTCGGCCTCGCCCTCTGCCAGGATGCGCAATTCGATATGCGCGCTTGCCGTTGGCCCTTCAGCGGTTTCGACTGACGCGACAATCCTTAGGCCAAGCGAGGTGCCGGGGTCCAGCCACCTATTCAGGATGCGGCACCACACCGGTTGATCGGAGAGCACGGGCTCGCGCCGTTCAGTCACGTTCGTGATGGTAAAGCCGAGCGCGTGCATTACGTGGTGCGGAATGCCCTTGTACAACTCACCTAGTTGGCCAGGCACCCTGCTCACCTTTTGCGCGAACTCGGCTTGCGTCATGTCTACGCCATAGGCTCGCATCATGCGCTCATTCGCTAGCTCTGCGTTTGTGAGGCTGCGATGATCGAGCGAGCGAAGTTCACTGCAAGGCCCTGCGATCAGGATGCCCGGCCAGATACGCGAGAAGTCCCAGATGCCCGTGCCCGTGAACGTGACGCTGCCCTGTTTGGCCAAGGCGTCGATCTTCCCGGCCAACTCCGGATCAGCGCCTTGTGGGAAGTAGGACTCGGAACCGTGGCAGATAACGTTGATGCCAGCCCCTAGAAGACGTTGGTAGGCTTTCAAGTTCAGACTCAGCCTTTCAGTCTGAACAACGAGCGCGATGTCCGCCCCCAAGGAAGCATAGTCAGCAGTTTCGCAATCCTTGACAATAACCCCTAGATCTTCGTCCAGACCAGCAAGGCGTCCTAGATCCTGCCCGATTTTGGGACCTGCGCGATTCACGGCTGCGACGATCGGCCAGCCTTTTTTAGCCAGGATGCGCACGGCCTCCAAGCCATAGAAGCCGACGCCATAAATCATGACCCGGGGCTTATGTCGAACATGGTCTTGAGCGTCGCTGTTCCCATGCGCGGTCAGGTTCATAAAGGGCACCCTCGGAATCTTCGGTTAAGTTGTCGGACTTGAAATCCGTCGCTCGATTGCAATACTGCCGCTAAGATTGCCCTTATTTTCGCTCTTACAGCTGCAAACGACTCGAAAATTTCCGCATCGAATCAGTGAGCGCCAATTTGCCTGCTTGAATCGGCCAGACTCGGACACTCGCCCGATCGCGGCCCGGGACTCGCGCGTGACATGCGAGTTCGCTGGGCGCTGGAAGAAGTGGGCCAGCCTTACGACGTTCGCCTTGTTTCGTTCGGCGGATTGAAGCAGCCGGCTTATCAGCGTGCGTTCGCCGCCCAGCTGGCGGTGTTCGTTGGTGCGCAATCGCCCGACCGACAATCCGCAGCGCATAGTCCGCGACGCAAGATCGAAACAAACACACACCGGTCTACGCTCCCGAATCGGCAGTGTTCGTGATAAACGAATGGTCAATTCGGACTCAAGGTCTTTTTCGTTCTGATGGTTACTTGTACCTTGCTCGTCACCGCGAAAGCGTTTTAGTTTTCGGCCGCTGGGCCGACCGACAAACAGAGGAAGCATCATGAGCAAGCTACAAGGCAAAGTCGCGCTGGTCACGGGCGCATCGAAGGGCATCGGCGCGGCAATCGCCAAGGCGTTGGCAGCCGAAGGCGCTGCGATTGTGGTGGCCTATTCGAGCAGCCAGTCAGGCGCGCAAGCTGTGGTATCGGATATCGAGAAAAGCGGCGGGCGCGCGGTCGTTGCGGGCGGCGACGTTACGAAGGCAAACGACGCAGCCAGCCTGGTGCAAACGGCAATCGATAAATTCGGCCGCCTCGATATCCTGGTCAACAACTCGGGCGTCTACGCCTTCGCGCCGCTAGAGGAAATCACGGCGGAAGAATTCCATCGCCAGTTCGGTACCAACGTGCTCGGCACGCTGCTGGTGACGCAAGCCGCGGCCAAACATCTCGGCGAAGGCGCGAGCGTAATCAACATCGGCTCGGCAATTACGTCGCTGACCCCGGCGGCGACTGCGGTGTACACGGGCACGAAAAGCGCCATCGACGGAATCACCAGCGTGCTTGCCAAAGAACTCGCGCCGAAAGGGATTCGCGTCAACGCCATTCGTCCCGGCTACACGGAGACCGAAGGCACGCACAGCAGCGGCATCACCGGCTCGGACATGGAGAAGGGCATGGTCTCGATGACACCGCTTGGCCGCGCCGGGCAACCCGATGACATCGCGCGCGTCGCCGTTTTTCTTGCATCGGACGACGCAGGCTGGATCACCGGCGATCATTTGAACGTTGCAGGCGGTCTGCAGTAAAGCCAACGCTTCAATTGTCGAGCAAGGGCCTGTCGGCCTTCTATAGGAACCTGGACGTAATTGAGCGAGGCTGGCCTGACGGGATCAGACTGGCACTCGCAAAGATCCTTGGACTCCTTGGCGCCGAGAGCGCTGTCCAATGCTGCAAGTGCAGGTTGCGTCTTATCCTTCTGTCATTGGATTTGTAGGGCGCCTCGTTGGCCGAGGCGGCCGCTGTAGGGTAGTCTCAGAACGTCCGGTCAGAGGAGACGAAAACCTTATCTGAAAAGCCTGCAAGCGCCCTGCATTCGCACGTCCGCCTGCTTGCTCACCTTAGCCCGGCCGCGTAGGCCGTTCGCGCCGCCGTTATACGCTCAGAATTTACCGCGACCCATCCTGCAAGACCGCGCACCGGAGACAGGAAATCCTCACCCAGCGCGGTCAGCGCGTACTCGACCTGAGGTGGCTTGGTGGGCGTGACCGTTCGCGTGACGAAGCCATTCTCCTCAAGCTCCTTCAGTGTTTGCGTCAACATTTTCTGACTAATCGCCCCGATGTCTCTGCGCAGCGCATTGAACCTACGGGGCCCGCGCCCAAGTGTCCTGACCACGAGTAAGGTCCATTTGTCACAGATACGCGCGAGCATCCGGCTGATGTGCTCGCATGTAGCAGGATCCTTTTGGACACTTGGTTTCGAAATGGTGCCTTCTTGCGTGCTCATGGGAATCCTCGTAATCTGGGTTTCGATTAGTGACTACCTTACACGAGGAAACCATGACTGTTAAGCCCCGTATCGCCCTCATCGTTGGCTCTACCCGCCCCACTAGATTCGCTGACAAGCCGGCGCAGTGGATGCTCAAGCAGGCCAAGGCGCGCGACGACATGGAGGTCGAGGTGGTCGATCTCCGCGACCATCCGCTGCCTTTCTTCTCCGAGGTGGCGTCGAATCTACGCGCGCCGAGCCAGGATCCCGAGGCCGTTCGGTGGCAACAAACCATCGGCAAATTTGATGGCTACATTTTCGTTGTCGCTGAGTACAACCATTCGATCACCGGCGTACTCAAAAACGCGTTGGATCAGGCCTACAAGGAATGGAACCGCAAGCCCTTCACTGCGATCGGCTACGGCGGTCTGGGTGGAGGACGCGCTGTCGAGCATCTGCGCGGAATCGGCGTTGAATTGCAGATGGTCTCGACGCGAAGCGCTGTCCACATCGGCGGTAGCGACTTCATGGCGGTGTTCCCGATGGGCGGCAACAAGGCGATCGAGGAAATCGAGGCTAGTCTCCTGCCGGCGGCCAAAGCTGCCCTTGATGAACTGGTCTGGTGGGCCAAAGCGACGATGGCCGCCCGTGCGGCATCGACCTGACTTTCCGTTACGCCAAGCCACGCTCAAGGACTATGTAATGACGCAATTGCGCATCCCGACTTATTTTCTCTCTCATGGGGGCGGACCCTGGCCGTGGCTAAAAGCTGAACGGGGTGCCATGTACGACCAGCTCGAGGCCTCGCTTCATGACGTTCGGCGTGAACTCGGCCATGCACCTCGTGCCGTGCTGATGATCTCCGCCCATTGGGAGTCGGACCGCTTCCTGTTGTCATCGGCTGCCCGCCCGCCGATGGAGTACGACTACGGCGGCTTCCCCGAGCACACTTACCGCATTCACTACGACGCGCCCGGCGCTCCGGCACTCGCCGAGTCCGTACGCGAGATGCTGAAGCGCGGTGGTTTTGCTTCAGACCTGGATGCAGAGCGGGGTTTCGATCACGGCACGTTTACCGTGATGCACACGATGTATCCTGAGGCTGATATACCGCTGGTGCAGCTTTCGCTAAGAGCTGACTACGATGTCGCCGATCACATCAAGGTGGGCGAGTTGATCGCTCCGCTGCGGGATGAGGGGGTGCTCATCATCGGCAGCGGATTCAGCTACCACGATACTCGCGCAATGAGGAGCGGCGCCGGTGCCGAGGTGTCGGCCACTTTCGACCGATGGCTGAACGACACGTTGGTGGTGGCGCCTCCAGCTGAGCGGCGGCGCCACCTGGTGAATTGGTCTGCTGCGCCGGGCGCCCGTGCCGCGCACCCGCGTGAGGATCATCTGATTCCGCTCATGGTCGCGGTTGGCGCTGCGGGGAACGAAGCCGGCGCGCGCGTCTATCATCAGAGCGACTTTATGGGGGAGATCACAGTATCGAGTTACCGCTTCGGCGCGCCCGTCGTCGAGCGGTCCGGAGAATAATCGTGGACATGGAGTGACGCAATTGAATTCTGAGGTCCCGACGTTCGGGCTTAGGGTCGGCAAACCGACATCAGTGATCTAAGTAAAATTGTGCGATGGGTTGTAGAGACCTCGCTACGCATGGGTCACAACCCGGCTCTGGCTGCCGTCATTGCATTTCCGAGACAGAAGCCATGGCTTCCGAACTGCAATAGTCGAGGTACGCACGCACGATGCTTGATGGATTGCGGTGCGAGAGGTACAGAAGATAAAGGGTTGCTGTGGGAAATGGGAAATCTGGTAATAGTTCCTGTAGGCGGCCGTCTCCGAGTGCAGTCCGCGCGAGGAATTCTGGCAGTTCGGTCACCACCTCGCCTGCCTCGGCACATCTTCGAAGGTGGCTGTAGTCGTTGGTAGAAAGCACAGGATCCAATTCGATTTGCTCATTTCCAAGCATCCAGTTCGCCGGCCAACTGGAATTGGGTGCCCACGTTGCGCAAGGAAAGGCTTTTAACTGTGCGGCCGAAGCCGGCAAACCCAATCGGCCGATCAAGCTCGGCGAGGCCACCAGCACATGTCGAAACGTGAGTAATCGACGGGCGATGAACGATTCATCGATGATTTTCCCGACGCGGAGAGCGACATCGATCCCGTCTTGCACCAGGTCCATTCGACGCTCAGTGACATGGACTTTCAAATGTATTCCTGGATACTTTTTCTGAAAGCCGCTCAAGATATTCCACCAGGGCTCGAACGTCGGAGGCATTGATATCCTGAGTCGGCCCCGAAGCTCCAACTGATCACTACGTATTGCGGCCTCCCCGTCCCTAAGTAATTCAAGGCCCTTGGCGGCGTGGTCATATAGCCGAGTTCCAGGCTCGGTCAGCTTGATTCCGCGAGCCGAACGCTCCAGCAACTGCACACGCAGATCGGACTCTAACTGACGGATGCGCCGGCTCAAAGTTGCCAGTGGAATCCCAAGAGCGGCTGCGCCTGCCGATAAACTCCCCGCGCGCACCGTCGCGACAAACATCGATGCAGCATTCAAATCCATTGATTCCTCCCAAATCTGAGAGGAATGATGCCACTTTTAGGTCTTCCCTCCCATTTATTCTGTCTCTAAAGTAAGCAGACTATAGGAGAGCGACATGACCCATCCCCGTCTTAAAGTAGGTATCGTCGGATTGCAACCGGGCCGCAGTTGGGCCGCTCGGGCCCACGTTCCCGCACTCCGTGCGCTGCCCGAAAGCTATGAAATCGTTGGAATCGCCAACACCAGCTTAGCTAGCGCTGAATCGGCCGCAGCCGCGACGAGCGTGCCGAACGCGTTCAACAATGTTGCTGAATTGCTGGCGACGCCGGAAATCGACATCGTCACAGTTACGGTGAAGGTTCCGCATCACTTCGAGGTGGTGAAGGCAGCGATCGAAGCAGGAAAGCATGTCTACTGCGAATGGCCTCTTGGTAGTAACCTGGCCGAAGCCGAGGAGCTCGCGGAGCTCGCCCGGGCCAAGAAAGTTCAAGGCGTAATCGGAACTCAAGCACGCCTGGCCCCGGAAATCAAACACCTGCGTCACCTGATAGCAGACGGATTTGTGGGCGAGGTGCTGTCGACCACGCTAATCGCGCGAGGCGGGGGCTGGGGTGGGGCCATCCCCGATAAGAAAAATTTCGCATATACGCTCGATAGCGCGAGCGGTGCGACCATGCTAACGATACCGTTAGGCCATACGCTGGCTGCACTTCGAGACGTGCTTGGCGAGGTCGCAGAAGTCTCGGCGGTCCTTGCGACCCGACGCAACACAGCGGTTTCACTTGATACCGGTGAAACCCTGCCGGTGTCAGCGCCGGACCAAGTGTTGATCAGCGGGATCATGGCGAGCGGTGCGCCCATCTCCATCCATTACCGTGGCGGGATGGCGAGGCAAGGCGACGGATTTTTGTGGGAAATTAACGGAACAGAAGGGGACATCCGCGTTTCTGCTGCTTTCGGTCATCCCCAGTTGCTTCAGCTCTCGCTCAGTGGCGCGCAGGGCGACGAACGGTCGTTCAAGCCTCTCGAGATTCCGGACCACTACAATTTGGGCTATCCGACGGACGTCGTTCCCGGCAACGTTGCGCGCGTTTACGCACAGGTGGCACAGGACCTACGCGAAGGAACTACAACTGCGCCCAATTTCGACGACGCGGTGGCGTTGCACCGCATCATCGCTGCGATTGAAGAAGCGTCGCAGAGCGGGGGCCGCGTAAAGGTAAGCTAACGCGCCAGATCAAAGTACGAGCGTGCTTTGATATCGTGTGCCTTGGGCGCCGTGCTAGCTGGTGCGAGAGCAAATCAAAAAGTCTGATGTCCGCTAGGGCTTTTATTATCTTTTCCCAGTCAAGCATGCTGATTTGGGTGAATGCGTAGTGATCGTAGGTCGGCTCGCAGCGAACCATCGTTCCAGCATCGATTCGTGTAGGCGCCCGCCATGACTTCGACATAGGCAGTACCTTCCAGCAATGAGCGGTCTGCTATCGCCCGGATGTAGCAAGCCGAACTCATTGATCCGACCTCTTCGTCAGTCAGGCTTCCAATGTGCGGTTCGCCCGGCGTCACAAGCGCAGCATAAAGCCCCGCAAAAGCAGCTTCGAGCTTCACCTCCCATGAGCACTTCCGGCTTGAGCGAAGCGACTGCTTGCCGATCAGGTACAGCGGCCTTTCGAGCACACTCAGCAACGATACGTTTCGGGTTCGTCATTGTGTCGATGGGGTGGCATTCGTGGTTGTCTCGACAACGTATTTCGAAGATGCGGCCCGATAGTCGGCCGTGCTCGGCAAGAAACTGGTAGTGGGAAGCCACGCAAACACTGCCGCGTCAAAGCTTACCGGCATATTTCCATGATGACGGGTCGCGGGCCGATGATCCTGAACACGGAAATCGCATTCGGGATTGCAAATGGATGCTTTACAGTGCAGCCAATTAGCAGAAACCAGCCTTCCGCGATCTCAACCTTACCGACATGGTCGACCCTGCAGTGCTAGTCGACCACAGCGGCTCAACTCAGGATGCCCGATGGACGATGTATTTACACCGGCGGATGCAATGCGCGCCGATTACTTCTATGAATTTTACAAGGCCGACGCGGCCGTCCCTTCAACGCCGCTCGCGCAGGTGGTCAAACGAGTGCCCATTCCGCATTTAGACAGTGGCACGATCGTGACACTTGGGATCGATGAGGCCGGCAGGCGGTTTGTGGTGGATCGGGTGGAACTCGACTTGTGGAGCGGGGACGACAGCTCCCTGTATTTCGAAGTTTATGTCACCCCAATCTGAGCGATGGCGGTTCGCAGTCAGCGCCACTTTACAGACTTGTGGTGCAGACCTCATCAACCAGGCGGTCTCCGAACGAACTTGGCCCTTCAGACGACGCGACGCCTCTGTCCCTTTGCTGGACCAATGCCTGCCATCAGCTCCTGCCACAAACTTTTCATTTATCAAATATAAACTTTACGTTTTCAAGCAGCTCAACACAAAAAGGAGACGGGGCAATGCTGAACAAAAAGACGTGCGTGGGCCTGACTTTGACACTGGCGCTCGGCGCCTGCGGCGGCGACGATGCCCCCGCGAATTCGGACAGCAATGCGCCGCAGGTTCAACAAGGTACGCAGCTTTTCACCGAATCCATCGCTCCGTACACGAACTGGGGCAATGTGCCCATTGTCGGCACAGGCTACGGCTCAGCGATGACGCCCGCGCCCAACCAGGCCGGCTTTTTCTATGGTATGACTGATCGCGGCCCCAACGTCACCGCGCCCGACGGCACCAACAAGATTGAGCCGGACCTGACATTTCAACCGGCAATCGCGCTGTTTCAGCTCGCCAACGGCAAGGCTAATGTATCCAAGGTCATCGGTCTTTCACTGGCCGACGGCACGCCCATGAATGGCCGCGTCAACCCCGAAGCAACCACTGCCGAGATCATCTACGACGTGAACGGAAAAGCGCTGGCTCCAAGCGTCGCCGGGCTCGACCCCGAGGGTCTGGTCGCCATGCCGGACGGCACCTTCTGGGTCTCCGACGAGTACGGTCCTTATATTGTTCATTTCGACGCGACCGGCAAGGAAATCTCCCGCCTCAACCCCTACTCCACCGCGTCTTCGGGCAACGACCTGCCGCTGCCGGGCGAACTGAAGAAGCGAAAGCCAAACAAGGGCATGGAAGGTCTCACCCTCACGCCTGACGGCAAGTACCTCGTTGGCATCATGCAGTCACCCCTGGACAAGAACGGCTCGGCAGCCGTCGCCTCCGGCAAGGGTGCGATCACACGCGTCGTTAAGGTCTCACTATCCGATCCGATCAACGACGTCCATGAATACCTGTATTCCCTGCACACCAATGGCGCCGGCAATCCCGAGGGCCAGGCTGTGAGCGAGATTACAGCGCTCGCAGACGGGACGTTCATTGTTGACGAGCGCGACGGCAACTTCGAGGGCACCAGTGACGGCACGGCGAGCGGCAAGGCCAAGGCCGACAAGAACTTGTGGAAACTCGACCTGAGCAAAGCCACCGATGTCGGTCCGAAATCTCCCCTCATCGGGACCGCCATCGCTGGCGGGGCCGTGGCCTACACCTCGACCAATGGTCTCACGGTAGGTGGCAAGACCATCGAGGACCTCGCCGGAACGGTTGACGCGCCTGCCGCTATTCAGGCGTTAAGCGCGGCGGGCATCACGGTGGGCACCGAGGCAATGTTCCTCAACTATGCCGCGCTCTTTACTGCCATTGATCCGAAAGGCATGTACTTTGGCCACGACAAGGTCGAGGGCGTGGCGATCGACCCAGCGGATCCGACCAAGATCTACCTGTCGAACGACTCGGACTTCGGCATCACCGACGAACCGAGCACGGTGCCGATGGCCACGGCATCAAGCCCCTTCCCACCCAGTGAGAAGTTCCTGCCGGACGGCAAAACCCAGGACTTCGGCGAGATCGTCAAGATCGACATGACCCAGGTGCCTGCCAAGTTCAAACAGTAAGTTGGCAAGAATCGCGGAGAAAGGCATCTCGGGGAAATCTCCGGATGCCTTTTTTTCCGGATCCCAGCACCCTCAATGTTGATTGCACCGAGAACTGACCGACCCAACATGGTGATCCTGGATCGGTTTTCAAAGCAAACCATCACCTTCACGGCGCAGCGCTGCATTGATCCGCGGTCATCGATGCTCGAGTTGCCAGCGCAATACGGGTGGGTTGCTCATCTACGCGCTAGTAGGCTCGTTCGACGCCGGCAGGATGCCGCCGCTCGACGATTGTTTCGTTGTCCCTGCGTCCCAAAAGACGTCGTTTACTAGACCACTGCAACTGGCGCAGTTGCCACTTTCCGTCACCGATTGTTGCCCTTCGGTCAACACGATGTGTGCAATCGCGACGCTTCTGGCGCGCGCCGCTCCTAAATAAACTCTGTCACACCATCGGCCGAAATGCGAGCACAACGAAGCGCGCAGGTCGTGGTCACTCACGACATGCGCCGCGCGGCGTGGTTAACCCGCTTGATTAATAGGACTATTGAAGATGAAACAGATAACCCGCAATGTGCAGCCAGTGATCAACAAGCTCGGCAAAAACGATTCAGGCGAACTCGTATCTTCTCGCTACGCCGTGCGCGTGGGTGATGTCGACGTCGTGCTGATCAGCGATGGCGTTCTGCCGCTGCCGACCTCCACCATGTCCACTAACGTGAGCGAAGCAGATCGCAATGAATGGTTCGATGGTCGTTTCCTGCAACGAGACATGTTCGACTGGGCACTGAATATCGCACTCGTGCGTAGTGGCGAACGTTTAATCCTGATCGATTCGGGCGTAGGTGACGGTTTTGAATACTTCACGCGTGCAGGTCGGTCGATGATGCGTCTGGAGACTGCTGGTATCGATCTGGCGGCGATCACCGATATCGTGATTACGCACATGCACATGGATCACGTTGGCGGTCTGAACGTTGACGGCATCAAGGCCAAACTGCGCCCGGACGTGCGCATTCACGTGTCAGCCAGAGAGGTGAATTTCTGGAAAAAATCCGGACTTCAGCAAGACTGTAATGCCAGAAACAGTTCCTCCTGCGCTTCGTAAGGCTGCTGCGACGTTTGTAGAGATCTATAGCGAAAACATCGTGCAGTTCGACCAGACAGTGGAAGTCGCAACGGGTGTGAAGGCGCGCGTGACGGGTGGGCACACGCCAGGGCACTGTGTCGTGGACATCGCATCAAACGGCGAAAAGCTAACGTTCGTAGGCGACGCAATCTTCGAAGTCAACTTCGACAATCCAGATTGGCAAAATGGCTTCGAGCACGATCCTGAGGGGGCTGTGGACGTGCGCATCGCGCTGTTCAACGAAGCCGCTGAAACCGGCGCCCTGTTGGCTGCAGCGCATGTCGCGTTTCCTTCCATTGGTCACGTTGTAAAGAGCGCTGAAGGCTTCCGTTTCGTACCGGTCCTGTGGGATTACTAATCAATATTGAATTACGGCCGACTGCCCAAGCATGTGAATGGCGGCTATTGGCCGATTTTTTATTCCGAGCTATCGCGAGAAAAAAATCGGCCCGCTACCGTCTGTCGGCACGGGCTCGCAACGATGACCTCTTTCGATGCACGGCCGTAAGCTTTGCAGCTAGGTGGCGACAGATGCGTGGGTAAAGCGCCAGTCTGCAGGGACCGTCAGTCCCGGCTTTAAACCACTAAAGGTATAAGCCGATAGACGTTGTTCCTGCCTTGCAACTCGATTGTCACTAAATCGTTTTTTCTAAGAATGTCCAGTGCTGACCGAGTTGTCTCGACGCTTTTGCCCATGAGTTCGGCAATCTTCTCAATGGGCATCCGCACTGGCCCTCCGGTATCCGACTCCGCCGCCGCAATGATGGACAGTACCGCGTATGCGGGCAAGCCAATCCTAGCTATCAATCCCTGAAGTATTTCTTCCGAGAAATATTCACTGCATGGATCGATTGGCATCATTCTCTCGATTTTTAAAGTTTTAAGGCTGCGCGCAGCATAGCACTCAGCACACAGGCATCAATCTCAGATGGACCGCGCCATCGCAAGAAAGAAACAGGTGTTTTGCCCAGCACATGCTACTTGGGGCGACCCCACCATCATGGCAGATTGTCTTTTGACGTCGCCATCCGTTAGATCTGTTGTTAAACCGCAGCCGTACTGTTTTATGAAGTCGGATTGCTACGGGGCATGTTACGTTACAGCACCGCCCAAACCAATCGAATTCGACGCTGGGCTTGTTTCTCCATTGCCACCACGGATCGTATCAACTTCCTCGGCACGGCACGAAACTCGCTTAAGGTAGCCCACACTCGATCCTGATGGAATTGCTCAACTCGCGGACATGATGCATGTTGACTTGAACGTTTAGTATCAACGTCAAATCCAAAAACATAAAAGCACCTGAGAGGTTGTCCGCATGGTCAGCAGTACTTGGTCGCCAATGAGGCGATGGCTACGCACGTCCCGACGCAACGTCACTGCGGCCGCGATAGCGTTTGGGGGTGTACTGCTGGGGCTTGGGATCTTTTTTAATCGACACTTGCTGAGTTCGATCGAGGAATCGCCGTCTATTCCAGGCCGCGACACCTTGCTGCTACTGGTCTTGGGTGGCTTAATCGGCTGCACGATCTACCAGTTGGTCTCAGTCCTGCCGCGTGATCTTCCCAAGATAATGTTCAGGCGGTATTTCATCGGTCATCCGCTTCCGATGCTTGTCTATGACGTAGACACGACGCGCATCCTCGCCGCGAATCGCGCTGCGTGCAATCTGTACGGGTACACCCGTACGGAACTCAAGCGATTGTCGATGGATAACCTACGACTTGCCCGAGACATCGAGCCGTTCAGAAAAAAATTGCGCGAAATTGCGACAGCGCACGCTACGGCCGGTTCTGCCGGTGACTGGACGCACCTGCGAAAGGACGGCACCGAACTGACCATCAACGTCTCATACCACGTCTCTGAATTTCAGCGGAGGACGTCGTGCTACATCATTTGCCTGGACGTCTCGAATCGCAGGCAAGCCGAGCTTGAAGTGGCTACCGCGAAGTCCATGCTTGAAACCGTTCTCAACAGCGTCCCGCAACGCATTTATTGGAAAAACGGAAATTCGGAATACATAGGCTGCAACGCGTCTTTCGCGAAGGAAGCAGGCTTGGCGCATGCGAAGGATGTTGAAGGCCTGACGGATTTCGACTTGCCGTGGCGCCTGGATGCAACAGACGCCCGCAGGCGCGACAATCAAGCGATGTTCTCGAAAAACGGTCATATTGCTTATGAGCATCCGGCTTACTTCGAGCCCGCCCGTGAAATCCGCTGGTATGCCAAAACAAAAGTGCCTTTGCTCGGGCCCAAGGGCGAAGTCATGGGCGTGCTGGCCCTGCACGAGGACATCACTACGCGCAAGGCCGCGGAGCTGGCGCTGCGCCTGCGAAGCCGCGCCCTCGACGCGTGTGTCAACGCGGTTGTCATGACGCGATCCCATGGCAAGCAATACCTGATCGACTATGTCAATCCTGCGTTCGAGCGCATTACCGGTTATTCCGCCGCGCAAGTCATAGGTCGCGATTGCCGGATTCTGCAAGGCGATGACCGGGAACAGGACGGCCTGCGGGAAGTCAGGAACGCGTTGAAAACGGACGCTGAAGTGAGCACCATCTTGCGGAACTACCGGGCGGACGGCCAGATGTTCTGGAATCAGTTGCTCATTGCTCCCGTGCTCGACGACACCGGCGTTGCCACGCATCACATTGCGATCGTGAACGACGTGACGGAGCTGATCGAGTCGCGCAACCGGCTCGCGCATCAGGCGAGCTACGACTCGCTAACGCGTCTGCCCAACCGCGTTTTGTTGAACGAACGACTTCGACAGGCGATCAGTGCTTCTATCCTCGCCGGAACTCAGGTTGCTGTTGTGTTCCTTGACATGGACCACTTCAAGGATGTGAATGATTCCCTCGGCCACAGCGTGGGCGACCGGCTCTTGCAGCAAGTTGCCGCCCGCCTTGTCGACGCGTCTCCCTCAACCACGACGGTTGCCCGGTATGGCGGCGACGAGTTCGTCATCCTCCTGCCAAATATCGTCGGCTATGGCTCGGTGGACGTACTGGTAGGCAGACTCAAAGCCGCCCTTGCGACATCGATAAAAATCGAGGAGCACGAGTTCATTATTGATTGCAGCATGGGCGTGAGCCTTTTCCCGCGCGATGGCCACGACGTCGAGACGTTGGTCAAACGCGCGGATGCCGCCATGTATGAAGCGAAGGCACTCGGCCGCAACACGGTCCGGCATTATGACTATGCGACAGGCTCCCGCGCGGAAGAGCGTCTGTCTATAGCGCAGAATCTGCGACGCGCCATTCGCGACCACGAATTCTGTCTGTATTTCCAGCCTCAGGTCAACGTCCTGACAGGTCACGTGGCTGCGGTGGAAGCCCTGATTCGATGGTTCGATCCAGCGCTCGGCCCGATCTCTCCGGCCGAATTCATCCCGCTTGCCGAGGAGTCCGGCCTGATCGTTCCGATCGGCGAATGGGTGATTACTGAAGTTTGCCGCACTGCGGTGGATCTGTCAGCGCGTTACGACGGATTGCGCGTCGCCTTCAACCTTTCGCCACGTCAGTTCACGCAGGGCAATGTCGTCGACTTTCTCAACCGGACAATCGCGGCAACAGGTGCCAATCCGTCAATGCTTGAGCTGGAGATCACAGAAAGCACGCTCGCTGCGCCTTGCACCGGGGTCGAACTGAAAATGCTCGCGACGCGCGGTGCAATCATCGCCATCGACGATTTTGGGACCGGCTATTCCAATCTTTCGTCATTGAAATCGCTTGGACCGGACCGTTTGAAAATCGATAAATCGTTGGTCAGCGGCATTGGAGCTTCTGTCCAGGACGAAGCGCTGGTACTGGCGGTACTGGCATTGGGCGTCGCATTTGGCGCGCAGGTAATCGCAGAAGGGGTCGAGACAATAGAGCAGCGCGATTTTTTGTCAGAAAACGGATGCTGCGACATGCAGGGTTTTCTGTTCGCAAGGCCTATGCCGATTGAGCAATTGCATGCCTTCTTGCGTCGAAATCAACGTCATAAAAACGAGAACAGGATCACATGACAAGGAGGTTGCCTGACTATTCATGTTAGTCGGCAGACTTATAGGCTCCAGACAAACAAAAAACAATTTATCCGACGGACGTTCGTCAGCGCCGTGCCCTCGCTTCACAAGCATTTATATTGACGCTGGAATGACGCTTGGCAACGCATGCCAGTCCAATATATTCGTGCAAAGTCCTAAGCTGATTTTGCGGTCGTGAGCGTAGGCCCTGACTTGAGCGTTGGCGCTGCAGGCAAGGGGTCGCGTCGCAGGTCACTTACCTGCTCGATTCCATTTTTCAATACCGATTCGCAGAACGCCAGCCGAGATCGATAGTATTCGGCCTGCACCTGCGCGTCGAGAATACGCTGCTCTGCCTGATATAGCGCCATCCGCAATTCAGGCATGGCCCGTTGGGCTTGCTCTTCTACTGTGGGCGCGTGACGGGCGGCCCAATTTGCAATCCATCGCATCATTTCGGTTCCCCTGCCCACCTAGTTGCGGCGCGCTGGTAGTTGAGTCGCCCTTTTAGCGCTACGCTCTAAACATACCAAAGACTTAGTTAGACACCATGAAAAACAAGAGTAGTGTTGCGCAAATGTCAAAACACCATTTTTTTAATTACTGTTGAAGTGGGCAGCCAACGTCCGCAGCCAACATTGTCATAAGTCGTTTGGGTCGCGTCGCCTGAGATCTCAGGTCGGGCGACCGAGAGTTTATTTAAATCCCGTTACCGCATGTGGCACGTATCGCTCTTCGAGCAATTGGATCTCGTCCATCGTCAGCTTGAGCGAGAGGGCGTCGACTGCATCGTTCAGGTGATGCAGCTTGGTAGCGCCGACGATTGGCGCCGTGACCGGCTTTTTCTGCAGAACCCACGCAAGCGCAACCTGGGCCCGAGGCACGCCCCGCTTCGTCGCAATCTCGCTCACGCGTTCGACGACCTGACGGTCTGCCTCTTCGGTAGTCGCATACAGTGTGCGGCCGAATGCGTCGGTTTCCGAGCGCGCGCTGCTGCTGTCCCAATCACGAGTCAAACGGCCCCGCGCGAGCGGGCTCCACGGTATCACCCCAATGCCTTCGCTTTCGCACAGCGGCAACATCTCACGTTCTTCTTCGCGATACAGCAGGTTCACGTAGTTCTGCATGGTCACAAAGCGCGTCCAGCCATGTCGTTCGGAGACATGCAGTGCCTTGGCAAATTGCCACGCATACATTGTCGATGCGCCGATATAACGTGCTTTTCCAGCTTTGACGACATCGTGCAATGCTTCCATTGTTTCTTCGATTGGCGTCGTGTCATCCCAGCGGTGGATTTGATACAGATCCACGTAGTCGGTGCCGAGGCGCCTCAGGCTCGCGTCGACCTCCGCCATGATCGCCTTGCGTGATAACCCCGCCCCGTTCGGCCCCGGACGCATCCGGCTATTTACTTTAGTGGCGAGAACGATTTCGTCCCGGTTCGCAAATTCCTTTAACGCGCGTCCAACAATCTCTTCGCTTGTGCCGTCTGAATAAACGTTGGCCGTATCGAAGAAATTAATACCGAGATCAAGCGCCTGTTTGATAAACGGGCGTGCGGCGTCGTTGTCCAGCGACCACGGGTGCGGGCCGCGTTCTGGCACACCATAGCTCATACATCCAAGGCATATACGTGATACATCGAGACCTGTGCGGCCAAGCTTCACATATTCCATCGTGCAACTCCTGTTGAAGTGCAGAACGAATCTGACAAACATTCAGGTTGTTTCTGCCTTTTGGCGAGACAAATGGAGAAAGCCGGTTGAAGCATTTTTACTTTGGCATTCCCTCCGGTGACGCTTAAATACTAACAGGCGTCTTCAATCCCGGTGCTGCGCCGCCTACCCAATCCGCATCTGTTCGATGGTCGCATCGACCAGTGCGTCGGCGTTTTCCACGCCGTCGGCTGCGAGCGCGAGGCCGTTCAGCCGGCCATCGATAAGCAGGGTGGCCAAGCCGTGCACATAGGCCCACGCCGCAGTCATGGCGACTGCGCGGGCGGCGTCGAGTCTTGGCGGCGGCTGCGGGGCGTCCAGGGTGTCATCGGTGACATCGGACAAAGCCATCGCCGACGCACGCCGCGCCTCGACCAGCATTGGCCGCGCGTTGTCGAGCATTTCCGCCCGCGACATGAGCCTGAACAGATCCGGGTTCGCCACCGCAAAACTCACGTATCCACGCGCGATTGCGCGCCGCCGCTCTGGTCCGGGCTGCAAGCCGTGCGCGTGTTTTGCCATGGCCTCGGTGAGGCGAAGGTGACCGATCGCCGCAAGCTCGCTCAGGACGCCGGCGGTGTCGCCGAAATGGTGTTGCGGCGCCGTGTGCGACACGCCGGCTTCTCGCGCGATAGAGCGCAGGCTCAGGCCGCTGATGCCTTCGGTGCGCAGCACGGTTTCAGCCGCCGCAAGGAGAGCGTTAGGGAGCGAGCCATGGTGATAGGGTTTTTGCGCCGACGTCGTGACGGAAGCCTGCGTTTTCCTCGACCGGGAAACCGCAACGGGTTTTCGGCGTTCATTCATAGATAACGGCTGACAAGGAGGTGAGAGGACTCGGATAACTTTCCAACGGAAACATGCTCCCGGCCCGCATCGCGTTTGTCAACTGCATTTCTCGCGTTTGTAACAATGACCCGTACGAGATAGACAAATGCGCTGCACCCAAGCCGCCGCAGGGCTCGATCAACCTGGCATTGTCGTTGCATAGGTTGTCTATGAACGCGCGATCTCATTATCGTTCACTTCACCTACCTGCCAGCCGGACGAAAAATCCAAGCAGAAACCCGCCTAAATTCCGAGGGAATCGTGCACATCCTTTTTATCGACGACCATAAAGATTCGGCCGATGCGTTTGGCGAAATTGCCTTGGGCCTTGGACACAAAGTGCAGGTTGCGTACGACGGCCGCGCCGCGCTGGAGCTGACGCAGGCGCAAAGCTTCGACGTGGTTTTCTTCGACATCGAATTGCCCGACGCGGACGGCCGGGAGCTTTGCCGGCAGGTGCGCGAAGAAGGTGCATCGCGAGATGCATGCGTGATTGCGGTGACCGGGCGCACCGATCTGCGCGACGATGACCTCGAACCGTTCGACGGCTATCTTCACAAACCGATCAGCCCGGCCGCTCTGGAACGCGCGCTGCGGTTCTCCGAAGGGTAATAACCCCCTTAGCGCACGGCGTTCGTGCGGCCTTCGGCGTTCGTCGCGACAGCGACGGCGTCGAGATTCTGCGGATACGGAAAATTCAGGCCGAGCAGTTGACGCATGGTCGGACTGGCGTTTTTCACAAACGCCTCGCCGGCCATCGCGCGCAGATCTTCCATGGGCTTGACGAACTTCGGCAGGTATTGGATCAGCACGGCGCTGCGGTCCTGCGCGCTGTGATTGGGCATCGCGCAATGCCAGGTTGCGCCGAAAAACACGATTGCGTCGCCCGGCGCTGCTTCCATGCGCTCGCAGCGCTCGAAGAAGGCATCGCCTTCGCCCGGATAACGCAATTCGTGCTGGGTGTGCGGCACGAACGCGGTCGCGCCGGTCAGCGGCGTGAACGGATCGAGCGGAATGGTGACTTGCGCATTGAGGGGAAAGCTCGTGTTGATGCCGATTGGAAACGTGCCGGGCGCATGAAAATCCCAATACGGATAATCGATGTGTGGTTCCTGTCCCGGGCCGTCCGGCAAGATCCGGTTGGCGGCAATCGATCCCATGATGAAGTCATCACCGAGAAAAAGCCGCATTGCCTGCACGATTACGGGATGTTCGGCCATCTCTGAAAACACGCTGCCTTTGGCCAGGAGATTCCACACGCGCCGCTGTAAATGCAGACGCTGCTCCTGCGCCGCCTGCCCCTGGAAATGCGTGACGGTTTGAGCGCGATCCTCCGAATGCGTCATCACGATCCGGCGCGCCTCCGCGACCTGCGCCGGACTGAACGCGCCTTTTATACGCAACGCACCGGGACCGCGCAGAAGGGCCTCGACCACGACATCGGGCGTTACTGCATCGGCTTGCATACTGTCCACGGCTGTCTCCTCGCTCATGTACGGCGCTACGGCCGCCAGTACTGACAAGAATAGAAGAGCGACGCCACCGGTGCAACGATATTTTCACATTTAACTCTCGTGGAATTTCCATTCCATTTCATCAATATCCTTCCCGACCGCAATGGAATAGTCCAATGGGCCTGAGTGTTGTCCTCCAATGACAGACCTCAGGAATCCGACGTGAAAGCCATACCCAAGAAGCTGCATATCATCTGGATCGGTAACGACATTCCGCAGCGCAATCGTGACTGCATCGCAAGTTTTCCCGCTAAAAATCCTGACTGGGAAGTCAATCTCTGGATCGACGCAAAACAGCTGCTGACCGGCGTACGGCGGCGCGCCGCCACCGATCACTACACGGCACAAAACAATGGCGCGGGCGTCAGCAAGGATCAGTGGAAAACGGTTGCCGAGCGCGTAGGAAAAGACGGCGACGATCGCGCCACGATGAAGTATCTCGAGGAATTCCTGAACTATCGCGGCGAGGCGCTGCAGGGCATGCGCGTGCAGAAGATCAATTCGATCATGGCCTTCTGCAACAGCAACCGCATCAAGCTGCGCGAGGTGGAGCGCGACCTCAACATGGGAAAGACCGCGCCGATCTATCGCAAGGAACTGGTTGAACGCGGCGGCAATTTCGGCGCGGCAAGCGACATCCTTAGGATCGAAATCCTTCTGCAGTACGGCGGCGTTTATGTCGATACCGACGTCTCATGCGCAAACCCGCTTGGATCGATCATTTGCCACGAATCGTATCCGCGGTTTTCCGCCGTCAATTACGCGTGGAAAGACGGCGTCAGCCAAAGCGACTGGGAATCGGCCGCCTGGTGGGAAAGCAAAGTGGGAAGCCAGACGCCGGCCATCAGCAATTCGGTCATCGCTTCTCACCCGAAGTGCAAGGGCATGAAGACGTACAAGGCGATGATCCAGAGCAATTTCAAGTCGCTGAAAAGCGATACCGCGCGGCGCGACCTCTATTTCAGCGATGTCCGCAAAAGCACGATCCAGATGACCGGCCCGACGGCGGCATCGCAGGGATCGGGATTTGCCAAGGCCAAGGAAAAGCTGGAACAAGGGGGAGCCGGGATCACGACCCAGGCCGAGCTGACGGCCAAACAGGAAAGCGACAAGCGGTTCATGCGGGAGAACTGGTATTTCCCGATGTACACGGTCGTCGACCGGTATTTCCACGACTGGTTGTAGACATGCACAGCGCTGGACGTCGTACATGATTTCCGGCCGGCCACCGAGCACGGCTTCGCGGTTTGCGCTACCCTGACGGCCGGATAAATCCCTTCCGTCACGCGACTTCTGCAAGCAAATGAACCTGTACGAAATCAACGCTTCAACCGATGTCATCCCCAGCGACCAGCTGAACGCGCACCTTCCGGCGCACGTGGCGGCCGCCATCGAAGGCCGAGACGTGGTCGTGTTCGCCGTGGCCGACGACGCCTCGGACACGGCCGACTGCAGCGCACGCTATGGCATCCCGCTCGAGGATTGCGCGAACACCATCGTGCTTCGATACAAAAAAGACGGCGACGAACATTTCGCGGCGGTCGTGACCCTCGGGTCTCATCGGCTGGATGTGAACGGCGCCGTGCGGCAAACGCTCGGTGCGAAGAAGGTCTCGTTCGCGCCGCGCGAGGCGGCCGTGGAGCACAGCGCGATGGAATTCGGCGGGATCACCGCGTTCGGCCTGCCTGCCGACTGGCGCGTGCTGATCGAGTCCGCGGTCATGGCGCGCGCGCAAATCGTGATGGGCGCCGGCATCCGCACGGCAAAGCTGGTTCTGCCGCCCGCGGTCCTCGCGGCGCTGCCGGGGGCGGAAGTTGCGTCCATGACCGTCGCCTGAAGCACGCGCGTGCATAACCTTATAGCGTTTCCTTCGTTCAGGTTCGGCGCACGCAGGTATAGCTTTGAAAGTCCTGACCATGGTCACGAGGAACGACATGAGCACGACATTCGAAGAACGCCCGCAGGCGCAGGCACTACGCGCCGTCAAAGCCGAGTTGAATTATCTGAAGGCCGGTGAAGGTCGCCCGGTCAACTACACGTTCGAGCCGCCACCCGGCGTGCCCTGGACCACGGGAGAACTGGAAGCTCGGCAAGTGCCTATCCATGACGCGCGCTCGCTCGCCGAAGCAGGTGAATTGTCCCTGGATAGAAGCGGTTTCCAGCACGTCCGTCACGCAAGCGCTCTGACCGATTTCAGCGATGAAAGCGCCATCCGCTCGACCTATTATCCCGAAGCGGAAAAGTTGCTGATCAAGGCGACGGGCGCTGAAAAGATCGTCATCTTCGATCACACCATCCGCGACAGCGAAAGTGGCTCGCGCAGCACCGCATACCTTCGCGAACCTGTGCGGCGCGTACATAACGATCAGACGTTTGTATCGGGTCCACGGCGCGTGCGCGACCATCTCCCCGCCGATGAAGCCGCGCGCCGCCTGCAACAGCGGTTCGCGATCATCAACCTGTGGCGCCCGCTCAGTGTCGTGGAGCAATTGCCGCTCGCCTTATGCGACGCCCGTTCGATTGCCGCCGCCGACGTGGTGGCGGGCGACCTGGTGTATCCGGACAAGGTCGGCGAGACCTTCTCGTTCACGTATAACCCCGCGCATCGCTGGTACTACTTCCCCAAGCTTCGTCCCGACGAGGCCTTGCTGCTGAAGATCTACGACTCGCGCGAGGACGGCACCGCGCGCCTGACCGCGCACACCGCGTTCGAAGATCCGACGACATCAGAAAACGCAGCGCCACGCAGGAGTATCGAATTGCGGGCGCTGGTTTTCTGGAAGGACTGAGCGAACGCTGGCCTGACGATGCTCAGGCCAGTGTTCGCGGCGCTGCCGCCGTTACATCGATTTGCGCCGGCAGCAGCTTGAGCTTGTAGAACGCATCCGCAATGCGCTGCTGGTTCGCCAGCGCATCGCGCGAAATGGGCTCGGTGCCGTATTTGAGCCGCGTGAGCGCGGTGGTGACGATCGGCTGCGGTATCCCCCACAGCCGCGAAAATTCGGCGGCCGCCTGCTCGCGATTCGCCGAGATCCAATGGTCGATGCCACCAATCTCTTCGAGCACGGCGCGCAGCACATCGTCGTTCTTCTGCACGTAGGTACGCGACGTGAAATAGAACGCGCGATTCTGCACCACGCCGCTGCCGTCGGCGATGATCCGCGCATTGCCCGTCGACTGGACGACTGCAAGGAACGGGTCCCAGATCACCCATGCATCGACTGCTTTTTGCTCGAATGCCGCGCGGGCATCGGCGGGGGACAGGAAGACCGGCGTGACATCGGCGTAATCGATGTTCGCGCTTTCCAGCAAGCGCAGCAGCAGGAAATGCGTGTTCGAACCCTTGGTGAACGCAATGCGCTTGCCCTTCAATTGTGCGAGCGATTTCACCGGCGAGTCTTGCGGCACCACGAGCGCCTCGCTCGCGGGCCGCTGCGCTGTCTGACCGTAATAGACAAACGGCGCCCCTGCAGCCTGGGCAAAAACGGGCGGCGCTTCGCCTACATCGCCGAAATCGATGGACCCCACGTTCAGCGCTTCGAGCTGCGGCGGCCCGGATGGAAACTCAGTCCATTCGACGCGCACGCCCAGCGGCGTCAGCCGATGTTCCAGAGTTCCACGGCCCTTGAGAATGCTCAGCAAACCCTTCTGATAACCGATGCGCAACGACCTGGTGGTCTGGGCGGCATTGGCTTGTGCATGGGCAAGTGGCAACGCGCCAGAGGCCGCCAGCGCAAGGCCACTTGCCACAAAACGACGGCGGCTTGAAGAATGAAAACGATTCATGGATCTATGGAGATTGATGCCGGTTGACGCGGGCGGTCGCCGGCGCATCGTCAGGATACGGTCGGCGGATCAACAGGCAAACCAACTAGAAGCGCAATGCTTATTCGTCCGTGCCGGACCAACATATCGATATCGAATTTGCTTCGTTCTCAAGCGCCGATCAAACGTTTAAGTTGGCAGACGTTCAGCTTCCCTTTCCTACCTTTCCTGATCCTGGCCCATGTCTCAATGGAAATCCCTTGCTGCCGCCATTGCGCTCGGCCTGACGTTTGCGTCGCTGGCGAGCCATGCCGGGCAGACGAACGAACTGCGCATCGGCTTCGTTCCCGGACCCTATGCCGATGAATTCAAACTGGGCGTGGAACCGGTTTTGCGCCAGAAAGGCTACTCGATCAAGTACGTCGAATTCAGTACCGGACTTGAGGCGAATCAGGCTGTGTATCGCGGGGAGATAGCCGCCGACGTCATGCAGCACGAGGTCTACCTGAAGTCCTACAACGACCGCAACGGCACTGATCTGGTTGCCGTAGTGCAAGTCCCGACTCCGCCGATGGGCCTCTATTCCAAGAAGCATCACGCGCTCACCGAAGTCAAGGCGGGCACGACCGTCGCGGTCCCGAACGACCCCGTCAATCTGGAACGCGCGCTGAAAATCCTCCAGCGCATTGGCTGGATCAGGATCAAGCCGAATGCAAATCCCGTGGATGTGACCGAACGCGATGTGATCGCCAACCCGGCAGGAATCAAGATCGTGCCGCTGGAATCTGCGCAAGCGCCGCGCGCGCTTGACGACGTGGACTTCGCCGCGATCCAGGGGAATTTCGCGATCTTCAGCGGCTACAAGCTGACCGATGCCCTCGCGCTCGAACAGATGACGCCGCCCTATATCAATCAGGTCGTGGTCAAGGCCGCGAACAAGACCGCGCCCGTGACGCAGGCGATCGTCAGCGCGTACCAGTCGCCATCGTTTCAGCAGGCGATCCTGAGCAACCACTTCTACGATGGCTTCCGCCTCCCTGAATACTTCGCGCGCAAGCAATAAGCAAAGGCCTGCTCAAGAAACGTTTCCCGCGCGCTGCGAGAGGTGTTCGAGCAGCGCCTCGATAAACACCCGGCTTTTCGCGGCAAGACTGCGCCGGCTGGTGTACATCACATGCACATCGACCGTGTCCGATACGAGCCTGGGCAGCAACCGGACAAGCTCGCCACGCGCGACGGCCGGCGCCGCGAGAAAATCGGGAAGGCGGCCCACGCCGCCTCCGTCCACCAGCACGGACTGCATGACGGTCGGCTCCGGGATCACCGTTGCGGGCAAGACTTCGAGGTCCTGTTCCTCGCCGCTTTCCGTCCGATAACCCCAGCGGGAAATGCGGTTTTCGCGGCTCAATAACGTGTGGCCGGCAAGGTCCTTGACCGAGCGTGGCATGCCACGCTTCTCAAGGTAGGCCGGGCTTGCGCAAGTCCACAACGCGATGGTCGTGAGCCGCCGTGCCACGAGATCCGAATCGGGCAATGCGCCAATGCGAATCGCCAGATCGACCTCCTCCGCGGCGACATCGATCACCTTGTTGTCGACCTCGAGCACCAGCTGGACCTCGGGATAGCGCTGCATGAAATCTGCCAGCATGGGCCCGAGCAGCCCGACTGCAAACGTGTAGGGCGCGTTGACCTTCAATCGCCCGCGGGGCGCCTCGGCGAATCCGTCCACCGCCGACTGCGCTTCCTCCGCGGCGGCCAGCAACAATTTCGCGTGCGGGTACAAGGTCGTTCCGGCATCGGTCAGGCGTATGTGACGCGTGCCGCGGTCGATCAGAAGCGCGCCGACTTCGCCTTCGAGCCGTGCAAGCGCTCGGCTGATAGATGACTTCGGCTGTTCCAGCATTCTGGCGGTCGCCGAGATGCTTTTCAGCTCGGCAATGCGCAGGAAGACGCGCAGATCGGCAAGTTCCATCATGATTTTTTTGTTCCAATTTGGGAACGAGACGTTCCGATCATGCCGCTATGGAAGCGTTTGTGCAACGCGTATTGTGAAGGCTCTTCCACGAAAAAAAGGCGCAACATCATGAGCAAGATCATCGCCGTAGCCGGTGCAACCGGGAATATTGGTACGCGCGTGGTGCGCGCGCTTGGCCAGCAGGGAGCGACCGTGCGCGCGCTCGTCCGGGCGTCGACGAAAGCCGAAGCACGCACGGAACTCGAACGCCTTGGCGCAGAGGTGGTATCAGTCGATATGAACAACGCCGCCGCGCTTTCCGCCGCGCTGGAAGGTTCGGAGAGCGTGGTATCGACACTTTCGGGATTGCGCGACGTCATAGTCGATACACAATCGAAACTTCTCGACGCGGCCGTCGCTGCCGGCGTTCCGCGCTTTATCGCGTCTGACTTCGCCTGCGACTTCACGCGGCTCGACGACGGAGAAAACCGCAACTTCGATCTGCGGCGCGAATTCAACCAGCGGCTCGACAAGGCGCCAATAGCGGGCACGTCGATCTTCAATGGCGGTTTTGCCGACATGCTGCTGTCGGGACAAGGACCTTTCTTCGACATCTCCAACCGGAGGGTCCAGTACTGGGAATCGCCGGATCAGGCCATGGACTTCACGACCATGAACGATGTCGCCCATTACACTGCGCTGGCCGCGCTGGACCCGTCGGCGCCACGCGCGCTGAGGATCGCAGGAGACGTGGTCAGCGCACGCGATATGGCAGCGCTGGCCACGGAGATATCGGGCGTGGAATTCAGCTTGTTCAGGTTGGGGACGGCGGACGAACTGGCCCGGAAAATTCGCGACGCGCGCGCGGCTGACCCTGAAAGCGAGAATCAGGTTTTCCCCGTCTTCCAGCAGATGCAGTACATGCACAACATGTTCAGCGGGCGCGCGAAGATGCTTCATCTGGACAACGCGCGTTATCCGTCGATGCAATGGACAACGCTACGCGACCTGCTGGCCAGCAACGCGGCGTTGAAAGGACTGTCTGCGCGCTAGGAATTGCCAAGCCGGTGACGTGTTTGCGGCTTGGCGCATGTTGGCCGAGCCCTAGCCACCACTCACATCGGCAACTGTGCGCGTTACCTGCTGTTCCCAGAACACCACGCGCCGCTGCACCACGCGCACGATCTGCGCGCCGCATACGCCGATCACGGCAAGCAGCACCACGCCGGCAAACATTGTCGCCACGCTCATGTTCACCGACGCCGAGCTGATCAGATATCCAAGCCCGCGCTGCGACGAAAGAAACTCGCCGACAACCGCGCCAATCAACGCAAGCGAGATCCCGATCTGCAGACCGCTGAATATCTCGGAAGCCGCCGACGGCAACTTCACGTGCAGAAACAGGTACGCGCGCGAAGCAGAAAATGCGCGGCAGGCATCGAGGAGATCCGGATCGGCGCGCCGTAACCCGTTGACCGTATTGATGAACAACGGGAAAAAACACACCAGCACCACAAGCACGATCTTCGATGCACTGCCGTATCCGCACCAGACCAGGATGATCGGGCCGAGCGCGACCTTGGGCATTGCCTGCAGGCCGGCCAGCAGCGGAAACACGAAACGCTCGAACAAACGCGACTCGGCGAGCATCGCGCCGAGCAGCACCGCCAGCACTGAACCGATCGCGTAACCCGCCAGCGTTTCGAACAAGGTCGCGCCGATGTGCGGCCACAAGGTGCCATCGGCGAAACCGCCGGCGAGGGCATTGAAGACCTGCTTCGGCGCGGGCAAAACGTAGTCGGGTATTGCAAACAGCCTGACCGCGGCCTGCCACACGGCGATCACCACGATCAGGCTCACCAGCGGATAAACAAACGCGGGCACCGTGAAGTTCGTGCGTTGCGTGGTCATTGAAAATGCCCTCTCAGGTAACGGCAGGCATCGACGAATGCGGTGGTCGCCATGGTGTCGGCGGTGCGCGGCCGATCGAGCGGAACCGCGAAGTCATCGATAATGCGACCCGGCCGCGCCGACATCACCACCACGCGGTCGGCCAGGAAAACGGCCTCAGGAATGCTGTGCGTGATGAACAGCACCGACTTGCGTTGCGCGAGCCAGATGCGCTGCAATTCGAGCGTGAGCGATTCGCGGGTCATGGCATCGAGCGCGGCGAACGGCTCGTCCATCAACAGGAGTTCCGGGTCGTGCAGCAACATGCGAGCAAGTCCAACGCGCTGCTGCATTCCACCAGATAACTCCGACGGATAGTTATCCGCGAACGCGGCGAGCCCGACGAGTTCCAGCAGCTCCCGCGCGCGCGTCAACGCAGGCGCCTTGGGCAAGCGCAGCGTCTGAGCAGGCAGCATCACGTTGTGGAGCACGGTTTTCCACGGCAGCAGGTTCGGCTTCTGGAACGCGACGCCCACATCCCTGCCCGGCTTATCAAGCTGTTTCCCCCCGATACTCGCGCGCCCTTGCGTCGGCGAAATCAAACCGGCGGCCACTTTCAGCAACGTGGACTTTCCGCAACCGGATGGTCCGAGCAGCGCGACGAACTCGCCCTCTTCAATGCGCAGGTCGATGTCGCGCAATGCGTCGATTACACCGCTGCGCGTCTGGTATCGAACCGAGATCTGTTCCGCGATGAACGCGGCGGTCGCGCTCATAGGGAACCGCTTGCTGCTTCGATAAACCGCAACACCCGCGGCCACGAAGCGTCATTCGCGTAAGCGTTGGCGGCGGCCGTTCCGCCTGCCGTGATGCGCACGCCCGCGACCGGATGCGGCCGCGCGACGAGCGTGGTCGGCACGTGCGGAAACAGGATCGAGTGACCGGCGCCCTCATAGCGCAGATGCTCGACTGAATGCGCGAAGCCGCGCTGCTTCAGGTCGTCGACAATCATGCCGGCGTATTGGCTGGATGGCCAGAAGCCGTCGTCCGTTCCCGAGATCAGAAGAATTGGCCCGGCAATCCGCTCGACCTCGATGCGCGATCGCGCGACCGCATCCGCATCCTCGAGCGCCGATACAAACGCGGGCGCCTGACGGATCGGTTCATCAGGCGCGGGCGGATTTCTGAACGCGCTCCAGTCGGCGTGCCGGTTGTTTTGCCAGACGTGAGGCAGTGCCTTGCCGCCGAGCGTCCACGCGATGGAATCAGGCGCTTCGCCGGCGGCGCCCGCGCGCAACGTGCCGTGCAGCACCGCGCTCGGCACATAACCGATCACCGCCGATACGCGTTCCGGATACGTCGCGCCGAGCAGCAACGCCAGCTCGGCGCCGCGCGATTGTCCGGCGATCGCGACGAAACCGTTTTTAGGTTGCACGGTCTGCCGCAACCAGTCGAGCGCCCTGGCGAAATATTCGAGCGGCGTACGGGAAATAGCCGGTGGCAAACCCGGCGCCTTGAAGTAGCCAAGCGCGAACGCCGCGATGCCATGCGCGGCATACAGCGCCGCGCGCGGTTCATTGATGCCGCCGCCCGAACCGTTCAGCACGATCACCGCCGGATGCGGCCCGGGTGTCGAAGGGATAAACAGCGTGCCCACGATGCCCTGCTCGCGGACTTCGCGGCGCGTCACGCCATCGGCTATGAACTGCTGGATCAACGAGGCATGTGCCGTCGTGCCGTGCGCATCGCGGGCCTCGATTTCGATATGCAATGGCTCGATGCTGTCCACGCCCGGCACTTCCTTGACGCAGCGCATCGACCACACGATGCCCATCGCCTCCGCCCCGCTCGCCGCGTAGTCGCCGGACACCGGCGCGGCGGTGCGCAGATCGACACGACCGGTTTCATCGGCAATAAAGCGATTGAGGCTTTCCCATTCGCTGCCGTCGTGCTGGCTCTGCCGCGCGATGACATCGATCTCCGCGCGCGGCGCGAAGCCCGACAGCACGATGTCCCTTGCCACATCGATCAACGCCGAATGCGGCGTCACTTCAATCCGCGCGCTCATTGTTGCCTCGCGCGTGCGTGAAGCGCCGCGGCGTCGAAGCGGCTGAACTCGGGCACGAACTGATTCGAGAAGATCTGCTCGATCGGAACATCGCCCTTCGGAAACTCGCCGACCTTCTGCATCTCGGCCAAGTTTGCACGCACGGCGGGCAGGTTGTAGGCGCCCGCTTGCCGCGGTTTGCCATCGGACGTCAGCAACACGCGGTCAAGGCGGCGCTTGACCAGTTCGACCGCTTCGCGCAGGTTCTTTGTTTCGTCGCCTTGCGGTTTAGATTCCGGATGCTCGGCCCAGAACGCCTTGACGCAGAATGCGGGGTTCGCCTGACACACGATCTGCGCCTTCGTGTAGGCACGCCCGAATCGCGCGATGAGATCCGGATGCTCGGTAAAGGTATCGCGATGCGCGATAAACCCATTGCCCGCGGTTTCATCGAAGACCGACGGGTAGCGGATCCGCCGGATCGGCGTACCCGAGAGTTCCAGCATGTCGTCCCAGCTGCTGTTGAAATTGAGGGCATCGACAGCGCCGGTTTTCAGCGCATGAAAGCCCGCGCCCAGCGCGCCCACCGCCACGTATTCCACGTTCTCGCCAGGCTTGAGTCCCGCTTCGCGCAGCGCCGCGCGGCCGCCAGGAATCGTTCCCCAACTGAGCGCGCCGACGCCTATCTTCTTGTCCTTCAGATCGCCGAGCGTCTTCACCGGCGATGTTGCGAGCACCGCGAACTCCATCGTGTTGGCGGGTACGCCGTTATAGAAATAGCGCACGGGTACAGGCGTCCCGCCATTCAGATAACTCGATAAAACCGGCTCCGCGGTCGGATATCCAAACGTGATCCGCTTGCTCGCCACTTGCGGGATCAGCGCGCCCGCGCCCTGGAAAACGATCAGTTTGACGTCGAGCCCTTCTTCCTTGAAAAGCCCGAGTTTATCGGCGGCTGCGTACGGCGCGCCGTCATGCACGGCCGGCGGGATCGCGAGACCGACGGTGACTGCGTCGAGCGCGTGTGCGTTGATGGCGCCGAAAAGCAGCATGGCAGCGAAGATGCCTTTGAGCGGGATGGCGCGGAAGTTTTTCATGGCGTGTTGTTGTGAGCTGCTCACATGCTCTCCTTGGAAGACCAACGGGCTATCGTAGGCGTTCGTCAGGGAATATATAACGAACAAAAGACGCAATAGATTTGCCGGGGGTTGCTAGCGTGAGCGGCTCAACGAATGGCGGGCGGCGTTTGAAGCGTAGAAGCCGGGGCCTACCCATTGTTGTTAAGATCAGGCTCTTTGTCGCCATCTCGACAACATGGTCAAGACGCCCATCACCCCGGAGCTGTTACGCGGCGCCATCGAATACGAACGGACCGCACGAGGCCTGAAGCCGCACCGCTTGCCCGCCCGGGCTCGCGCTCAATGCGCGGACCCTCAGCTGGCCATGGCCGAGTCGCAGCCCTCGGGCGTGAGGCTCGCGTTCCGCACGCGCGCGACCGATATCGAACTCGATGTCGTGCCTACACGTTACACGTATGCCGGCGTTCCGCCACGGCCAGCCGGCATCTACGACGTGCTTGTCGATGGCAAGCTCACGCAGCAAACCAGCGCGGCCGGTGGAGACACCGTGACGATCGACATGGCGAGCGGTGCGGCATCGAAGCAATCGGGTCCGGTCGCGACCCTGCGCTTCACCGGTCTGCCCGGCCACGACAAGAAGGTTGAAGTCTGGCTGCCGTACAACGAGATTACGGAGCTCGTCGCGCTGCGTACCAACGCGCAAGTCGAACCTGCCGCCGACAACGATGGAAAGATCTGGCTGCATCACGGAAGCTCGATCAGCCATGGCTCGAACGGCGACAGCCCCACGTCGATATGGCCCGCTCTTGCCGCCTCACTCGGCGGCTTGGAGCTGATCAATCTCGGCTTTGCCGGCAGCGCTCTGCTCGACCCGTTCACCGCACGAACCATGCGCGACACGCCCGCCGATCTGATCAGCGTGAAAATCGGCATCAACCTCGTCAACACCGACCTGATGCGCCTGCGTGCCTTCACGCCGGCGGTGCACGGTTTTATCGATACGATCCGCGATGGTCATCCCGCCACGCCGCTGCTTGTCGTCTCGCCGATCTACTGCCCGATCCACGAAGATACGCCCGGTCCCGGCGCGTTCGATCTCACCGCGCTGGCGAGCGGCAAAGTATTGTTTCGCGCGACGGGCGATCCCGCCAGCGTCAAAGCCGGAAAGTTGACGCTGAGCGTTATCCGGGCGGAATTGCGGCGCATCGTAGAACAACGCGGCGTGGAGGATCGCCATCTGCACTATCTCGATGGACTCGCGCTTTACGGTCAAGCCGATTTCGCCGAGTTGCCGCTTCCCGATCAGTTGCATCCGGATGGCGCCGCGCATAGGCGGATCGGGGAACGGTTCGCAAAGCTCGCCTTCGGGCGTGACGGATTGTTCGGCGGCGAGTGATCGACCATCCGCAAGCACCCAAGCGTGTGATCTACCCGCGCCGCTTCTTCGACAACACAATGGTCTCGAAGAGCTCGTATCCCGCGGTCGGCGTCTGGTCGGCGCCGGGCGCGTGATAGTAGTTCATCGTGATCGTGGTGTTGCCATGCCGTGTGCCGGGATCGTGATCGAACACGGCAATACCGTAGCCCGTTCCCGTGTCGCGCTGCGCCGACCAGATTGCGTCTTCAACGGCATCGGCCGGGCGGCGCAGAAAAGTATTCGCCGACGTGCCCGGAACCGGCCGGTTCGGTTTGGTGAAGACCTGCGCCTGCGGATTGCCCGTGCCGGCGTTGAGGCCGTAGACATCGAGCGGCGCACTCGTGCCGCCGCCGCCGAGAATCAGATGAACGGTGCCGTGCGATGTATCGATCGGTTCGTTCGCGCGATGCGAGGTCATGACCGGCTTCGGTTGCAGCGTATCGACACGCTCGCCGGTAACGGCATCGAATCCAGCATGATGATTGCAGCCGCGCACCGGATGGCTGCGTTCGTAGTCGTGATCGTGCCCGCACAGCACGAGGTCGACGCCATAGCGATCGAACAGCGGCAGCCATGTTTCGCGAATGCCTTTATCCGACCCGTTGCCGGTCTTCGATGAACTCAGCGCATCTTGATGCATCTGCACGATGATCCAGTCGATATCGTCGTCCTCCGCCGCGCGGCGCAAGGTCTTCTCGAGCCAGCGGGTCTGCTCGCCCTTGCTGTAGCCGCGTATGTAGAACGAAGTGCCGGGTTCGATGGGCGGATGGCCGGTGCTCGCGGCCGGCACGAGCGCAGCCGGCCCGGCGACAAAAGCGGCGGCATCCTGATACACGACATCGTCCGCATCCAGCGATACAAACAGGATCGAGCTCACGCGAAAGCTATACCAGCGGCCCCGGAAACGCGTGCCGTTGTCGGGCAGCGTATAACGCGTCAGATACGAATCGAAGCCCTGCTCGCCGTTATGAAACTCGACCTCATGATTGCCGGGACACGGCATCCACGGCCGGTTGGCCGCCGATGTCTGCGCGTTGTTGCCAAAGTCGCGCCACACTTCCGGCTGATGCGTGGGGTTGAGGTTGGCGTAGCAAAGATCGCCGTTGAGCAGATGAAACAGCGGCTGGAAGCGTTCGACGGCTTGCACGGCAAAGCGGCTTTGCGGCGACGACAGCACCCAGCCCGTATTGGGCGTCGCGAGGTCCCCGTAGCTCGTGAAGCGGAACGGCGCGCGGCCGCGCGGCGCGGTACGGAACGAGGCGCTGAATGGCTGTGCGGTGTGGCTGTCGTTATCGGCGGTGACTTCGTATTGATAGGCCGTGTCCGGCTCCAGACCCTGAATCTGCGCGTGGTACGTGCAGACAATCTCGCCATTCAATCCGTCGGTATAAGTGCGCTGAACGCCGTGCACGACCCGCGCGTGGCCGTTGCCCGCCGTGCTGATCCGCACGCGCGGGTTCGCGGCCGGTGCGAGCGATGCCCAGCTCACGACAACTTCCTTCGATGGATCGTCGCCCCAGGTCAGATGGATCTGCTCGGGCGTGCCATCCGGGGCCGTGTCTGCGGCACGCGCCGCGCCGGTCATGGTGGTGGCGGCACCGGCCAGCGACGAAGCGCCCGCCAGCTTGAGGAAGTTGCGCCTTGAAACGGTGGAAACGGTGGCACTTGAATCGGGCTTGGTCTTGTTCGGCATGGTCAGGGTCTCGCTCCGGGGATTTTTGGGCCGACAACTGAACCCATTATTACGAGCGGTATTACCCTGTTGTGACATTTCCCGACGCCTTCCGGATCGGCGACGTTTCTTTTAACCCGCTGCTGTCCTCAACGTGACCACATCGCGCCGCGGCGGCGCGCCAAACATGCGCGCATATTCGCGGCTGAACTGCGATGCGCTTTCATACCCGACCTGGAATGCGGCTGTCTCGGCATTGGCCGCGTCGGTCAGCATCAGCCGCCGCGCTTCGAGCAGGCGCAACTGCTTCTGGTACTGCAGCGGGGTCATCGATGTCAGCGTCTTGAACTGGCGATGAAACGCCGACGGACTCATCTGCGCCTGCAGCGCAAGCTCCTCGATGCGCACCGCTTCAGCGAACCGGTTTCGCAACGAATGAATCACGCTGACCACGCGATGCGCATGACTGTTGCCGAGCACGATGGCCGCGACATCAGCGGCGCGAGGGCCCGTGAGCAGCCAGTAGCAGATCTCCCGCATGATCGACGGATAAAGCATCGGGATGGCTTGCGGCGTGCCGAGGAGGCGCATCAGCCGCAATGCGCAATCGGCGAGCGGCCCGTCGAAGTCGGTGACAAAGACGCCGTGCGCAGATTCGCCGTTCGCGCCAGGCAGTTGCCTTGCGCCGTCAGTCGCGGCCAGACTTTCGAGCACGTCGCGCATCACGGCCAGATCGAATTCGATCACGATGCCAAGAAACGGCTCCGTTCTGCTCGCTTCCACCACACGCCCGACCGCCGGCATCTCCACGCTGACAACAAGCGCCTGACCCGCGCGATAGTAAAACCGCTCGTTGCCGAACACCGTCCATTTCGCCCCTTGCACAACGATGCACAACGCCGGCTTGAAGATGAGGTGCGACGGCTGCTTTTCGCGATTGGAGCGCAGGATCATCACGCCCTTGACAGGCGTCAGATAGGGGCCGTCGCCGGACTGCGCGTCGGTGTAACGAGTGACGGCTTCGAGCAGGGCATCATCGGACATAAGCGAAACTCCTTCGGCGCTGGAACCCCGATGATATAGGCGTTTCCAGGAAAAAACGCGTGACAGGAATAGGCAAGAAGTGTCCAAGTTCGGGCATTCAGCTCTTGATTTCCAAGGCGTATCGTTGGCCGGACACGAACACCAACGGAGCCATCCATGCCTCAAGAAAACACCCGCAAGATCGCAATCGTCACCGGCGGCAGCCGCGGTCTCGGCCGCAATACGGTGCTGAACCTGGCGAAGCGCGGTATCGATTCGATCTTTACGTATCACTCGAATCGCGCCGAAGCGGATCAGGTCGTCGCCGCAGTGCGCGAGACAGGGCGCAACGCGCTCGCCATTCAACTCGATACCGCCAACACCGCTTCCTTCGATACCTTCATGCAAAACGTGCGCAGCGCCCTTGCCGATCTGGGCGCGGATCGCTTCGATTTTCTTGTGAACAACGCGGGGACGTCGCTTCACAAGGCATTCCACGAAACCACCGAAGCCGAACTGGACGCCGTCTATGCGGTCCATTTCAAGGGCGTGTTTTTCCTCACGCAAAAGCTGCTGCCGATCATCAACGACGGCGGCCGTATCGTGAATATCTCGTCGGGTCTTGCGCGCTTTTCGTTTCCCGGCAGCAGCGCGTACGCGTGCATGAAGGGCGCGGTCGAGGTGCTCACGCGCTACCTCGCGAAAGAACTCGGCGAGCGCCGCATTACCGTCAACACGGTGGCGCCCGGTGCGATCGCGACGGACTTCAGCGGCGGCATGGTCCGCGACAATCCCGACTTGAACAAGCTCATCGCCGGCATGACGGCGCTTGGCCGAGTGGGTCATCCCGACGATATCGGCCCGATGATCGCGGCGCTGCTGTCCGACGATAATCGCTGGGTCAACGCGCAGCGCATCGAGGTATCGGGCGGCATGATCATCTGATCTGATGCAATCTGCGGCCGCGCGCATCAAAGCAAGGGCAGCGTGAGCCTGATGTGTTCGGCGAATACCTTGATCAGATGCGATGGGCGCGCGCGCTCGAACTTGAGCGTGATGCCAATGCTGGGCAAGGCAGGCAGCGCGGGATCGCCATTGAGAATGCATAGATCCGGCGCAACGGCCGTCTGCGTGATGACGGCCACGGCCTGCCCCGAGCGGACCAGTGCCGTGAGGCCGGCAAGACTGCTGCTTGCATACGCGATCCGATACGCCCTGCCCGCGCGCTGCAGCGCCTCGCAGGCGGCGACATGATCGAGCGTGTCCGGATCGGAAAGCGCCAGCGGCAGCGGGTCGAAGTGCGACGCATCCAGCCCGGGATAACCCACCCAGACCAGCGGTTCTCGGCGAATGATGCCGTCGTTCGCCACGTTGTCCGGCAACGAGATCATCGCAAGGTCCAGCGCATGCATTTCCAGTTGTTCGAGCAACCGCGGAGTGGGCGCGCAAACGACCTCGACCAGCGCGTGCGGATGCTGGCTCGAAAACTGACGCAGCAAATGCGGCAGGAAAACGGCGGCGTAGTCGTCGGGGCAGCCAAAACGGATCGTCCCGGACAGCCCTTTGCCGGACAGATCGGCCATTGCTTCGTCGTGCAATCGCAGAATGCGCTGGGCGTGGATCAACAAGCGTTCGCCGGGATTGGTCAGCACCACACCTCGACCCGTGCGCTGGAACAGCGGTTGATCGACGATTTCTTCAAGGCGCTTCATCTGCTGGCTCAGCGCGGACTGGGTCCGGCCAATCCGGCTGGCCGCGCGGCTGAACGCCCGGACCTCGGCAATGACCGTAAAGGAACGCAGCAGATCGATTTCGAGTGAAAGGCTCAAGGTATAAGACTCGCTTCTATCTTCCATAAGAACTATTCGATTCTATGAAACCAGAGAGCGAACTAGACTGCAAGCTATTCCCCTCGATTTGTCATCCGCCAAGGAGCAGCCAGGTGTCCCGAAACGACGATGCAACCTTCTGGCATAACGCCAGACATCACCTCATCCGCTACGGTGGCACCTTCGAGCCGATGATCATCGAACGCGCCAAAGGCAGTTTCGTCTATGACGCCGACGACCGCGCGATCCTCGATTTCACATCGGGACAGATGAGCGCGGTGCTCGGGCATAGCCATCCGGAAATCGTGTCGGTCATCAATGAATACGCCGGCAAGCTCGACCATCTTTTCAGCGGCATGCTGTCGCGGCCGGTGGTCGATCTGGCCAAGCGCCTCGCCGATATCACACCCGACGGCCTCGACCGCGCGCTGTTGCTGAGCACGGGCGCGGAATCGAACGAAGCCGCCATCCGCATGGCCAAGCTGGTCACGGGCAAGTATGAAATTGTGGGGTTTGCGCAATCCTGGCACGGCATGACGGGAAACGCGGCGTCCGCAACCTACAGCGCGGGCCGCAAGGGTGTCGGTCCGGCGGCCGTCGGCTCGTACGCAATTCCGGCGCCGTTTTTGTATCGGCCGCGTTTTGAGCGCAATGGCGAATATGACTACCTGGCCGAACTGGACTACGCGTTCGATCTCATCGATTGCCAGTCCAGCGGCAATCTCGCGGCGTTTATCGCAGAGCCGATTCTTAGTTCGGGCGGGATCATCGAACTGCCACCCGGCTATATGGCCGCGCTGAAACGCAAATGCGAGGAGCGCGGCATGCTGCTGATCCTCGATGAAGCGCAAACCGGCGTCGGCCGGACGGGCACCATGTTCGCTTGCGAGCGCGATGGCATCACGCCCGACATCCTCACGTTATCGAAGACGCTCGGCGCCGGTCTGCCGCTCGCGGCCGTCGTGACGTCCGCGGCGATCGAGGAACGCGCGCACGAACTCGGCTACCTGTTCTATACAACCCACGTGTCCGATCCGCTGCCGGCTGCCATCGGGCTGCGCGTGCTGGACGTGGTCGAGCGTGAAGGACTGGTTGCGCGCGCGAACGTGATGGGCGATCGGCTCAGACATGGCCTTTCGGGCTTGATGGAACGCTTTGATTGCATCGGCGATATTCGCGGGCGCGGGCTGCTGCTTGGCATGGAGATCGTCAAGGATCGCCGCACGAAGGAACCGGCCGATGGGCTGGGCGCCAAGATCACGCGCGAGTGCATGAATCTGGGGCTCAGCATGAACATTGTGCAACTGCCCGGTATGGGCGGCGTGTTCCGGATCGCGCCGCCGCTGACCGTGAGTGAGGATGAGATCGACCTCGGGCTGGATCTGCTCGGCAAGGCGATCGAGCGTTCGCTGTAATCACGAATCGGGCGGGTCGGCGAGAGGCGCATGGTGCGCCATCAACTCGACGACCCAATCGATGAAAACGCGCAGCTTGGTGCTGACGTGCCGGTTCGGCGGGAACGCGATGTATAGCGGCATTGGATCGAGCCGCCAGTCTTCGAACAGCGGCACCAGTTCGCCGCGCGCCACGTGTTCCTTCGACATGTAGTCCGGCAGCCAAAGCACGCCCATGCCGGCCAGGCCTGCTGAGAGGTATGCATTGCCGTCATCGACCGCCAGCACGTAGCGGCCTTGAACCTTGATCTTTTCATCCCCCCCTATGCAGCGCATGGCGTACGGAAACGCTTTGCCGGTCCGCGCCCACAGAAATCCCACAATACGGTGATGCGTATCTTCCAGTTCCCGAGGATGCGACGGCGTACCCGCGCGTTCCAGATAGGCCGGCGCTGCAAAAACGCCAAGCTGCAGGTCGCCCACGCGCCGCGCCACCAGGGACTGATCCAGGATCTCGCCGCCGCGCACGACGCAATCCACGGTCTCGCCGATCAGGTCCACCGTGCGATCGCTTACGCCCATGTCGAGCTGGATATCGGGGTACTGGGCGTGGAACGCGGGCATGGCCGGCATCAGGATCATGCGTGCGAGCGGACTGGGCACGTCCACCCGCAACCGGCCTCTCGGAGACACCGACGCGCTCGACAGGCCCGTTTCGGCGTCGTCCATATCGGCAAGCAGGCGCACTACGCGCTCGTAGTAGACGGCGCCGTCGGCCGTGACATTGACCCGGCGTGTGGTCCGGTTGAGCAGCCTCACGCGCAGCCGCGCTTCCAGTTGCTGTACGAGCTGTGTCACGCTGGTCTTGCTGATGTGAAGCGTCTCGGCAGCTTTCGTGAAGCTGCCTGATTCCACCACCCGGGCGAATGCCTGCATTGCATCGAAACGGTCCATCTAATTCACGCTCCAGAGTGTTCGACGATTGTTTGCATTCTACAAACAGTGATGGACAGACATGTCTGTTTATCTACCAAGCGCGATTCCTTAAAGTTCTTTCATTGTGATTACGGGTCGATTCCGACCCACTAATGGAGGTACTCATGGCAACGCGCAACGTGGTTTTTCCCGCCGGGCGTCAGGCGCTCTATGAACGCAATCGCTATTCGCCCGCGATCCGGTCCAATGGTTTTCTGTTCGTGTCGGGCCAAGTTGGCAGCCGCGAAGACGGCTCGCCCGAGCCCGATCTAGCGACACAGGTCCGGCGCGCCTTCGACAACCTGAACGCAGTTCTGGCGGCCGCAAGCTGCACGTTCGACGACGTGGTTGACGTGACGGTCTTCATGGTCGATCCCGAATTGAACTTCGAGACGATCTGGAAGGTCGTGCCCGAGTATTGGGGCGACGCGCCGCACCCGACGCTCACCGCAGTCGGCGTGACCTGGCTGTATGGATTTCACTTCGAGATCAAGGTGATCGCGAAGTTGCCGGAAGGCGCTGGAAGCTGACCGGTCATGTCCCGGCGAGGCAATTTTCGCTTAGAAAATCGATGACCTCACGGATCGCGCCGGGGCTCGCCGAGTAGAAGATGAACGTTCGCTCGCGGCGCGCGAACACGAGATTCGCGCGCAACATGTCTTTTAAATGGAAAGACAGGCTGGACGGAACGATCCCCAGCTTTTCGGAAACCTCACCGGCGGACATTCCGCGCGGCCCCGCCGTCATCAGTACTTTGAAAACAGCCAATCGCGACCTGTGCGCTATGGCGCTCAACGCGAGCATCCTGGCATCTGCGTCCATTAGTGTTGCTCGTCGTAGTCGATTGGCCGGCCTGTCAGTGCGTTGCTCAAATCTGCGCCATGCCGCCGTCGACGGGAAGATCGATTCCCGCAACAAAGCTGCTGTCATCTGACGCGAGGAACAGCGCTGCGGCGGCAAGCTCCTCCGGGCGCCCCATGCGGCCAAGCGGAATGGCCTGCGCAAAGGTTTCCCGCAACTTGTCCGACTCTTCCTTCGTCTCGAATTGCGAGTCGATAATCGGCGTATCGACCGGTCCCGGGCTCAACGTATTCACGCGAATTCCGCGGTCCTTGAGTTCGAGCGTCCAGGTCCGCGCAAACGAGCGGACCGCCGCTTTGGACGCACTGTACGCAGCATAGGACGCAATCGCCTTCAAATTGGCTATAGACGAAGCGAGGATGATCGACCCGCCTTGGCCCATCAACGGCAACGCTTTTTGCACTGTGAACAACAGGCCTTTCGTGTTGATGCCGAAGGTTTTATCGAAATGTTCCGGGCTGATCTGATCGATGGTCTGAAGTTCGATAAACCCCGAGTTCGCAAACAGCACGTCGATCACGCCTTTGGTTTCCTTGACCTTGGCATACAGGCGATCGAGATCGCCCTGGTCCGTGACGTCGCCCTGAACCGCAACGACATTGCGGCCAATTGCTTCAACGGCTTTATCGAGTTCCGCCTGTCGCCGTCCCGTAATGAAGACGAATGCGCCTTCTTCCACAAACCGCTTCGCCGTCGCGAAACCAATACCGCTGCTGCCGCCCGTGATGACCGCTACCTTGCCTTCTAACCTGGACATGATGATTCCCAATGAGAACGTTGTATGTGTGTCGAGCAGTGATGCCCGACCCCGAGACAAAGTTATCGGGATCGTTTGGGAACGGCTACGGACGCTTTCGAATAACGCGAATTCCACGCAGGAATAAATGACCCTTGATGGATGCATTCCTTCCCGGAATAAGCGTTATGTGCTTGAGATCCCTTCCGGATCGAATGACCACGGAAGATGATTCGATCCGTCGCAAGCAGATCGTCAACTCATACAGCAAGGGGTATTTATGTCGCTTCAGGAAAAACTGGACGCTTTCAAGGCTGACTTCAAGGGCGGGAAAGCGCCCTACTTCGCGCCGCCGGAAATTCATCCGGTAATGGAACGGGCCACTGCCGAACTCGTCGCATCCGGCCAGGCACGCAATGCATTGAAAGCCGGCGACATTGCGCCGGAATTCACACTCAATGATTCGGATGGCGAACTGATTTCATCGGCCGCGTTGCTTGAGAAAGGGCCCTTGGTGATCAGTTTTTATCGCGGAGCGTGGTGTCCTTACTGCAACCTCGAATTGCAGGCACTGGAGACATCGCTGACAGCTTTCAAGGAGTACGGCGCCAGTCTGGTCGCCATTTCGCCCCAGAACGCAGTCAATAGCCGCAAGTCGATTCGCACCAATAATCTGAGCTTCCCGATCCTGATCGATACCCATAACGACTTAGCCGATGCATTCGGAATCCGGTTCGAGCTTCCCGGCTATCTGGTGGATCTATACAAGGCACTGAAGAACGATCTCCCCGCGTTCAATGGCGACGGTAGCTGGACTTTGCCGATGCCCGCGCGTTACATAATCGGACAGGACGGCACGATTCTTTATGCGGAGGTCAACCCGGACTATACGCATCGGCCTGAACCCGAGGACATGCTTCCGGTGCTTCGCCAGCATGCCGTCACGGCAGGCAAGTTGGACTAGGACTTTGTGGCCACGCGCGACTCCACACCGGCTAGCGTTTCTTCGACAAAAGCAACGAACGCCCTCGCTTTGGCGCTCGCCATGCGTCCGGTCGGAAAGAGCGCCCACAGATCAACGCCGGGAAGGCTCCAGTCGTCGAGCACGGTTATGACTTCGCCACTTGCAAGCTCCGGCGCCAGCATCCACTCGGAGGTGACGGCTAGGCCCATACCGGCAAGCACGGCCGCACGCACGCCCTCCGCGGCGGTAACCCGCACGCGCCCGGAAACCACCACGGAAGTCTGCGCCGCGTCGCGAACAAACGACCATGCCGATCCGCCGCCACCTTGTTCGTAAATGACCGCCTGATGAGACGACAAGTCCGCCGGCGTCCGTGGTGTGCCCGCTTTGGCGAAATATGCGGGCGTACCGAACACTCCTCGCGGGCTCGTGCCAATCTTGCGCGCGGTCATGGATGAGTCGTCCAGTGCACCCATTCTCAGGGCGACATCGACGCCGCGTTCAAGCAGGTCGACGTTTTCATCGTCGAGAATGATGTCGATGCTCAGCTCCGGATTGGCGTCCAGGAACACCGGCAGCCTAGGGACGACGTGCAGCCGGGCAAAGGTGACCGCCGCCGATACCCTGAGACGCCCGGCCAGCCTGCTGGCGGCGCCCTTTGCTGCGAAGTCGGCTTCATCGGCTTGTTCGATTGCGCGTCTCGCGTGCTCGTAATAGGCCTGGCCGGCCTCTGTGGGGGTGAGGCCGCGAGTGGACCGGAGCAACAATCTCACGCCCAGGCGATCTTCGAGCTGCGCAATCGCCTTCGATACAGCCGGCTGCCCGATGTCGAGCAGCCTCGCCGCCGCCGAAAACGATCCGGATTCGACCACGGACACAAACGTCTCCATTCCGGTCATTCGGTCCACCGCGCGCTCCTTTTTGTCATGTAACGCTCGCAAAGCAATCTGGAACTTGCCATGCTATCAGGAGCGATTCATAAAGGCCGCCGGGATGTCCAGTTCGTTCCGCTAACCCGCCGTTCCCGAATACGCGGCTCTCAGCGCGGCAGCGTCGAACTTGATCATTTTCATCATGGCTTCGGCAACGCGCGTGGCCTTCACGTGATCCGTGTCGGCCATCATTTCGATAAGATCGGCCGGAATGATCTGCCACGAAACGCCGAAGCGGTCTTTCAGCCAGCCGCACGCTTCGGGTGAACCACCGCCCTCGAGGAGCGCGTCCCAGTAGCGGTCGAGTTCTTCCTGGCTGTCACAAGTGACCACCAAGGAGACGGAGTGATTGAACGGGTCGCCTCCGCCGGAGCTCATGGCAAAAAAGGGTTGCCCAAACAGAACAAACTCGACGAGCTTCGTGGAACCCGCGCTCGTCACCGCTGTTTTCCGGACGACGCGCGAGTCCGGAAAAATCCCGGCATAGAAAGCGGCGGCCTCTTCAGCGTCGTTCGAATACCAGAGAAAAGGCGTGATCTTTTGAATCGTCATTGCAATCTCCTGTCAGTGTTGGCGGAATGCGGGGTGAACCGCATGCCACCAAAGAGACGACGAACGAAGAGCATCGAAATCGACATGCAGAACGGAAAAATCAAATTTCTGCTTATTTTCAAATGGTTTCCGGTTCGTGCTTATCGGATCAAACCGCGAGTCGAGCGGACGAGAAAGTCATAGAACGGCTTGACTTCGGCGTGGGCGTTTGCAATCTCGGCGATCTCCGGCTTCGCTTCCTCAAGCGTATTTCCGCTTCTATAAAGCACCTTGTAGGCATTGCGGATGGCGTGTATTGCTTCCTTGCTGAAGCCGCGGCGCTGCAGACCCGTTGTGTTCACGCCGTTCGGTGAAGCGTGATTGCCCTGGGCGATGATGAATGGCGGCACATCCTGCGCAACGCCGGAACAGCCGCCGACCATGACGTGTGCTCCGATCACACAGAATTGATGAACCGCGCACATGCCGCCGATGATCACGTAATCGTCTACGATCACATGGCCGCCCAGCGTTGCATTATTTGCCAGAATGCAATGATTGCTGACAACGCAATCGTGCGCGATATGGGCGTTGACCATCAGCAGGTTGTCGTTGCCGACCTTGGTGATGCCGCCACCCTGAACCGTGCCTCGATGGATCGTGACGCTCTCGCGAATCCTGTTTCGGTCGCCTATTTCCACCAGCGTCGGCTCTCCGGCGTATTTCAGGTCCTGATTGTCTTCGCCAATCGTGGCGAAGGGGTAAATCGTATTATCCCGGCCAATACGGGTATGACCGCTCACAACGACATGGGACTTGAGAATCGTTCCCGCACCGATCTCGGCATCGCCGCCGATAACGCAGTACGGGCCAATGCGAACACCGGCGCCGATAACAGCTCCGTCCTCAATGACCGCGGTGGGATGGATGACAGCTGTTGCATCAATCATCAAAATTGCCTCATGAAAACGCCGCCCTCGGTCTCGTGGCACAGAGTGCATTGATGGCGGCTGGATATGCGCGATTATATTGGGCCGCCGCAAGCACGTGCCGATGACCTTTCGCCTCAGTATCGCGGAGGGAAACCAAAAACACGGAAAACCCGCTCGGCGAAAACATACATACAGTTAAACTGTACAGTTTGACTGTATGTATGTTAGTCTCGGCTCATGGCCAAACAAGCACCCACGTCAGAAACCCCAGAATTGACCGCTCTTGCTGGTGAGCTGCGTATTTCCGTCGGCAAGCTGATTCGGCGGCTGCGGGAGCAGGCGCATCCCGGCGACTTCACCTCCGCCCAGAAGTCGGTTCTCCTGCGTCTCGATCGCGACGGGCCCGCAACCGTCTCCACGCTCGCCCGGGCCGAGAGCGTGCGTCCGCAATCCATGCGCATCACGGTGGCCGGCCTGGAATCCATTGGGGCGATCAGTGGCGAGCCAGACCCAGCCGATGGCCGGAAAACGCTCATCGCCCTGACGCCCACTTTCCGAAAGTCCATCAAGGCCAGCCGCGCCGCCAAAGAAGATTGGCTCTTCCGCGCCCTGCAAGCGCAACTGTCGCCCCAGGAACAGGACGAGCTCGCTTCGGCAGTGAAACTGCTGCAGCGCCTCGCCGACTTCTGAGCCATTTCCAGACCCTTTCAGGATAACCATGGCCCTCTCCACGCTCGATCCGAACACCGCGCTTATCGTTATCGATCTGCTCAAAACAGGGAGCGCCTGAAAATGAACTTGATGCATCTCGTGTCGTACTTCTTCGGTGGCGTCTTTTTCACGAACGCCGTGCCGCATTTTGTCAGCGGCGTGAGGGGGGAACCGTTTCAGAGCCCGTTCGCCAAGCCGCGGGGACAAGGGCTTTCGTCGTCGATGGTGAATGTGCTCTGGGGCTTTTTTAATATCGTAGTCAGCTACATGCTGGTCTGCCGCGTCGGCGATTTCGGATTGAAGATCACGGGCGATGCCGTTGCGTTCGGGCTTGGCATCCTGGCCATGGGACTGCTGTGCGCGCGGCTGTTTGGCCGCTTCCATGGCGGTGACAAGCCAGGACATTCATGAGCGCAGCGGCCACAGGCATGTTTCGTTCGCTGAAAAGCTACAACTATCGGGTGTGGGCAGCCGGCGCGCTGGTGTCCAACATCGGAACCTGGATGCAGCGCACGGCCCAGGACTGGCTTGTGCTCACGCAGCTTACCCATCACAACGCATCGGCTGTGGGGGTGGTCATGTCCCTCCAGTTCGGCCCGCAGTTTCTGCTGCTGCCTTTTACGGGCTACGCGGCCGACCATTACAACCAACGCAGGCTCCTGATCGCTACGCAGGCAGCAATGGGCGCGCTTGCCTTGGCGTTGGGCGTGCTCACTGTTACCGGCGTCGTCCGTCTGTGGCACGTCTATGTCTTTGCCTTTTTGTCCGGCAGCGCTGCAGCATTCGATGCCCCCGTGCGCCAGACCTTCGTCGCAGAACTGGTCGGCGACGAGGACCTGGCGAATGCGGTCGCGCTCAATTCGACCTCGTTCAATGGCGCGCGGATGATCGGACCGGCGGTTGCCGGTATGGTCATCGCTTCGGTCGGGACCGGCTGGGCGTTCATGATCAACGGCGTCAGTTTTATCGCGGTCCTCGCCTCCTTGTCGTTGTTCCGCGTCTCCGAACTGCGTGCGAACGTGAGGGCTCGCCGCACCAAAGGCAGCTTCACCGAAGGATTTCGCTACGTTTGGTCCCGGCCCGACCTCAAGGCGATCCTGGTCATGCTGTTCCTGATCGGCACCTTCGGACTGAACTTCCCGATCTTCATCTCGACCATGGCCGTCGGCGTCTTTCATACCGATGCGCGCGGTTATGGGCTGTTGTCATCGATCATGGCCATCGGCACGATCTCGGGCGCGCTGCTTGCGGCCGGCCGTGGCACGCCTCGGTTTGTTTCGCTGTTGATCGGCGCCCTGACGTTCGGACTAGGCTGCACGCTTGCCGCCATCGCGCCGAACTACTGGCTGTTCGCAGGTGCGCTGGTTGTCATCGGCGTGGCGGCCCTGACCATCACCAACGCGACCAACACGCTGATGCAGCTCTCGACCGAACCCGCCATGCGAGGACGCGTGATGGCATTGCGCCTTGGCATCGCGCTCGGTGGCACGCCGATTGGCGCGCCGATCGTGGGCTGGATCGCCGACCATCCCGGCCCGCGCTGGTCACTTGGCGTAGGTGCTGCATCGGGTTTTCTCGCGGCCGCTGTGGCCGCTTACGCGATGACGCAGCGGGTTCATCGACCTCGCCAGTGTGGAGCGGACGCGTCCAACCTTCGTTGACGAAGGACGGACGCTTTTCGATACTCACTTCAGCGGCAGCATGGTCACGCCCACGATGATCAGCACCGCTCCGCCACAACGTTTGATCAGAAGCATGCGGTCATGCGCGCAGATTTTCCGGTGAAGCAGATGCGTTGCGACCGCGTACACCGACATGACCAGCACGACGACCGCCGCATCGATTGCCAGAAGAGTGCCGAGTTGAGGGAGCAAGGCGGAGCGTACATCGACGAGGCCGGGAATCACGGCGGCAAAGAATCCGAGCGTATTCGGATTCGCAGCCGACACCGCCGATGCCTCCAGGAACAACGCCATACGCCGTTTGCGCGCGCTTGCGGCCGGCTGCGGCAACGTCCCTGGCTTGCGCCGCACCACGAAAGCCTTGATGCCGAGATAGATCAGATAAGCCGCGCCGGCAGCCCTGAGCACGATCAACAACAGCGGCGATGCACTCAGCAACGCACTAAGTCCAAGCATGATGCCGGTCGCCATCGCGATGCGCGCGCTCAGGTTTCCAGACAGCGTGAACGCCGCCGATGACAAGCCGTATCGCGATGTGTTGCGAACCATCAGCAATGCATTCGGACCGGGCGAGCCGGTGGCCGCGAGCGTCGCGGTGGCGAAGGCGATCCACGCTCCGGCCGGCATCTCAGGATTCACGCGCGGTTGAAGGAGCCGAAAAAATTCGGGCAAGGCGGCATGACAAGCGGATTGACATCGCGGCTCCTCGTGAGTCGATGCGGTGTGCGGATTTCCAGCGTTGCATCAATGGAATCGCCTGACCGGGACTTCATTGTTCTTGATTGGCTCGGGCGGTCACAGCCTCATTGCGCAGCCCTCCGATGGGAGGGACTCAGGCACGATCAAAGCGCCGCCTGTACATAGAACTGGCCGGACTCCGAATTTATTCCCGGTCGATGAAAGAAAGAACGCGGGGGGGACGCCGACAAGGGCGATTGCGCTGCCGCGCATTTGTCTGGAGTGAAAGGCGGGCCAAACCTAACGGGATCAGGTGTTGAGGCTCATCGGTCGAGCGCCGCCGGGAGGCAGGCCAAACAGCCTTCTTACTGCGTTCAGAAAGGCGCCATAAGGACGCCCCAGGACGAGCATCATGACTGTCGCGCCCAGAATGCCGAGCCACAAGCCGCGCCCCGAAGCGCCGCTTACCGCGATGATCGCGGCATAGATCGGGACCTGGAAGCTCACGAGCGCAATGCTGTCCCAAAGAACCTGCGATAGCCGGTTATCGGCTTGGGCGCGTCGCATGACATAGTCGCGCCAGAGGCCATAGGGTCGACCGACGGGAACCATCAAAGCCGCGCCGAGGATTCGCGCATGAAGCACCTGATCCCAGCTCATCCCCGCGATAAACCGCTCGTTGATCAAACCCGTCGTCGTAAAAAACAGAATCAGGGCGGTCGTGTCGGCAAAAAAGGCGCGTCGGCGATGAGACTTGTCGGTGAGATCGGGCATATCGGGTTTTGGCGGCAACGTTCTTCAAACGATACCAGTCCCGGCCGAGGCGCGCGGCTACTTGGCACGCCCCTCCGATCAATGGCACTATGTCGCCACTCTGCTTGATAACTGCCCAGCCGAATCATTGATCGGGAGAGATCGATGGCCGACACACCGACTTCCAGTTCGTCCGCAGTCCGTTCGCTGGTCCTGATTGCAATCGTCGTGGTTGCGCTGGTCGCGGCCTTCGCCTTCACGGCCGGCTGGCTCACGCCAGGGCGGCTGACACCTTCGAAGATAGTCAATGGCCTGGCACCCCCAGGCGGACCGGTGCTTGGGTTCAGGCGCAATCACGCCAAGGGCATCTGCTTTACCGGCAGCTTCGAGTCGAATGGCGCGGCGGTCGCGTTGTCCAAGGCGCCGATGTTCGCACCCGGCTCGTATGCGGTCACAGGACGATTCAACCTGGCCACGCCCGATCCCAAAGCGCAGGACCCGATGGTCCGCGTACGTGGACTCAGCCTGCGCATCGTCGCGCCGGGCGGCAGCGAATGGCGCACGGCGATGATCGACGCACCCTTCTTCCCGGTCGCCACGCCACAGGCCTTCTATGGCCTGCTTCAGGCTTCGGCCAAAACGAACGATCCCGACGCGATGAAGAATTTTGCGGCCGCGCACCCGGAGCTCGGCCATTTTGGAGCGTGGGCCGGCAGTGCGCCGTGGACGGCCTCCTATGCGCAAGAGCAGTACAACAGCCTGAACAGCTTTGTCTTCACCAATGCCGAGGGTCAGGATCAAACCGTGCGCTGGTCCTTCGTGCCGGCCGCCAAGCCCGAGGCGGTGTCCCCCGATCAATTGAAGGCGCGCGGCGCCGACTTCCTCGCCGCGGACATCACGCAGCGCGTACAAGGCGGGCCACAAAACTGGGCGCTCGTCGTCACCGTCGCCAATCCCGGGGACCCGACCGCCGACCCGAGCAAAGCGTGGCCGGAAGATCGACGCAAGGTGGAAGCAGGAACGCTCGTGGTCAAGGCGGTCGAACCCGAGGCTGACGGGCCGTGCCGCGATCTGAACTTCGACCCGACCGTCCTGCCGAGCGGCATGCATGTCTCGGACGACCCGTTTCCCGCAGCGCGCTCGGCCGCCTATTCGGTTTCGTTCAACCGGCGCACTGCCGAGGACAAGGACTATCCGCGCCATCCGGCGGGAGGAGCCACGCCATGACCCCGAACAACGGTCGCTTCACTGCGCTGCAGCGCGCGCTTCACTGGCTCATGGCAATCTGCATTCTGGCGATGCTTTTCATTGGTGTCGGGATGGTGTCCACCGTTCGTCCTGATTATCTTTCGCTGGTGTCCATCCATAAGCCGCTGGGTATCGTGATTCTGGTGCTGGCCTTGATTCGCCTGGTAGTGAGATTGACACGCGGCGCACCGCCGCTGCCGGCTTCCATGCCTGAACCGATGAAACTCGCCGCCCACCTGTCACATCTTGCGTTCTACCTGCTGATGATCGGGCTTCCGCTGCTCGGTTGGGGCATGCTCTCGGCCGCTGACTATCCCGTGGTGGTGTTCGGGATACATCTGCCGTCCATCCTTCCGCACAGCAATGGTTTGCACACGGTGCTGTGGAACCTGCACCGTGCGCTCGCGCTGTGCTTTTTTGCGCTGATCGTGCTTCATCTGGCCGCCGCGCTTTTGCACGCGCTGGTGAGGCGCGACGGCGTCTTCGAAGCAATGGCGCCATGGCGTTCCGGCCGTGAGAGGCGCGCTTCTGGCGACCGATAAACGCGCCGCCATCGACCCTTTCATTTCCACGCGATAACGACATTCCGATTTGTTGGTTCGCCTCGCGTTTTTCTGCTGATAGTGTATGCGGCCTCCAAGGGCCACGCGTGTCCCTTGAGCCAGTCATTCGCAAACGCAGTCAAGCAGAGGAAATCAACGGTGTCGATACAGATAAAAACGTCCGCATGGGGCAAGCTCGGGCGTAGCGTGATGATCGTCGCCCTGTTAGCTCAGGGATTGATCGCTCATGCACAAACTCCCAAACGCGGAGGCACGCTGACTGTCATCGCGCAGCCTGAACCCGTCATCCTCACGGCGGCACTGAGCACGTCGTCGCCCACGGGAACGTTCAGCACGAATGTGTTCGACGGTCTGATCGAGTACGACAACGACTTTCACCTGAAGCCGGGCCTCGCGGAAAAGTGGGATCTCTCGAAAGACGGCAAGACGCTCACACTCAACCTGCGTCATGGCGTGAAATGGCACGACGGCAAGCCTTTCACTTCCGCCGATGTCAAATGGACCCTCGAAAACGTCTGGAAGAAATATCATCCGCGTAATCAGGCCTTGTTTGCCAACGCCAATCAGGTCGATACCCCCGACGACTACACCGTCATCATCCACTTCACCAAACCTTCGCTTGCCGTGCTGAGCTCGCTCAACAGCAACGGCGCGCAAGTGCTTCCAAAGCATTTATATGAAGGCACGGACATTCTCAACAACCCGTACAACAACAAGCCTGTCGGCACCGGGCCGTTCATCTTCAAGCAGTGGGTCAAAGGCAACTACATCCTGCTTGAACGCAATCCGGATTACTGGGACAAAGGCAAGCCGTATCTGGACAAGGTGATTTACCGGGTGATTCCGGACGGCGGCGCGCGTACCGCGGCGCTCGAAAAAGGCGATGTGCAATATGCGTCGCTGAGTCCGGTGCCGGCGCGCGATGCACAACGTCTGGCGAAGCTGCCGGGCCTGCGCATCCAGACCAAAGGCTATGAATGGCTTTCGCCGTGGCTTTTCCTCGATACCAACGTCGACCGTCCCTATCTAAAAGATGTGAAGGTGCGCGAAGCGCTCTACCGCGCAATCGATCGCGATGCCTACATTCGCGTGGTCTGGTCGGGGTTCGGCAAAGCGGCGGTCAGCCCGGTTGTTTCCACGCTGACGGAGTTCTTCGAACCGAACGTACCGAAGTATCCGTATGACGTGAAGCAAGCCAACGCGTTGCTCGATGCCGCCGGTTACAAGGCTGGCCCGGACGGTACGCGCTTCAAGATCGTGATCGACTACCTGCCTTATGGCGACGAGTTCCGGCGCAGCGCCGAGTTCATCAAGCAGGCGTTCAAGAAGGTCGGCGTGGACGCGGAGATCCGCAATCAGGATGTGCCCACGTACACGCATCGCATTTATGGCGACCGCGATTACGACGTCACCATCCAGTGGTACGCAGGCTTTTCCGATCCGCAAGTCGGCGTGACGCGTAATTACCTCTCGGACAGCATCGGCAAGAATATTCCGTTCAGCAATGGCCCGGGCTATCGCAACGCGAAGGTCGACCAGCTGATCCGCGATGCACAAGGTTCGGGGGATCAGGCCGAACGCGTGAAGCTGTTCAAGGAATTCCAGCGTCAGGTTCAAACGGATCTGCCTTCCCTGCCGCTGCTTGAAATGCACTTCTTCACCATCGAAGCCTCCGACCTGCACGACACAGTCAGCGGCGTAGACCAGGTGTATGGCTCGTTCAAGAATTTCTGGTACACCGACCCTTCGAAGCATGAGTGACAGTCAAGCGACTCACGCATCGCGGTTTCAAGCGCTGATTGCGTCGAGATGGCTGAAGAAGTTGTGGCAGCTCGCGGGCGTCGTCCTTGGCGTTGCTGTCGTCAACTTCTTCTTGCTGCGCCTCGCACCTGGGGACGCGGTTCAGGTCATTGCAGGCGAGGCCGGATCGGCATCGCCGGAATACATCGCGGCGTTGAGGCAGCAGTTCGGTCTCGACCAGCCGCTTTACATTCAGTTCGCCAAGTATCTCGGCCACCTCGCTCAATTCGACCTCGGCTATTCGTATCGGCAAGGCATGTCGGTCGCGCATCTGATTGGTACGCGGCTGCCTGCCACGCTGCTCCTGATGGGGAGCGCCGTGCTGCTCGCGGCTGTGATCGGCGTGACGCTGGGCGCGCTCGCCGCGTACCATGCAGGACGCTTCATCGACGTGGTGGTGTCGACGCTCGCATTGCTGTGTTTCGCGACGCCATTGTTCTGGGTCGGCATGATGCTGGTCGTGGTGTTTTCGGTCTGGCTCGACTGGTTGCCGGTCGACGGCATGGCGACAGTTTCATCGGGCCTGACCGGCCTTCGATATGCCGCCGATGTCTTGCATCACCTGGTTCTTCCGAGCGTGACGCTCGCCCTCTTCTACGTGGCGATCTATACGCGGCTGATCCGGGCAAGCGTGATCGATGTAAGGCGCCAGGCTTACGTGAGGACCGCCGTTGCGCGTGGCGTGCGTCCCGCCAGATTGTTTCGCGTGCATGTGCTGCGCAATGCGCTGATTCCGTTCATCACCATGCTCGGCATGCAGATTGGTTCGATCATCGGCGGCGCGGTCGTGGTCGAGACTGTGTTCTCCTGGCCGGGCCTCGGACGGCTTGCTTTCGATGCACTCGTGCAGCGCGACCTGAACGTGCTGCTCGGCATTCTGTTGTGCAGCTCGATCCTGGTCGTGCTCGTCAACTGGGCGACTGATTTCGTCAATCGCCGGCTTGACCCGCGCATCGCGAAGGACTGACATGTCGAGCTCTATCGAACAACTTGCTTCCCGTTCCGCAACAACTACGCGCAAAAGGCGTTCGTGGCCGATGCGCCTGTTACGCTCGCCGTCCTGTGTGATCGGCGGCGGCCTGCTGCTGGCCATTCTTCTCATGGCGGTGGCGGCCGGCTGGCTGTGTCCCGGCGACCCGCTCGAACTCGTCGCCGATCCGTTCCTGCGGCCCGGACAAGACCCCGCCTACCTCCTCGGCACCGACATGCTCGGGCGCGACATACTGGCGGGCATTGTTCATGGCTCGCGCGCGTCGCTGGTCATCGCGAGTGTCGCGACCTTGATCGCCGCCGCGCTGGGCATTGCGGGTGGACTTGCGGGTGGCTACTTCGGCGGGCGCGTGGATCGCGAAATCAGCCGCATCACCGTGTTTTTCCAGACGATGCCACCCTTCCTGTTCGCGCTTGCCATCGTGGCGATCGTGCGCCCTTCGGTCGCGACCATTGCGATCGCAATCGGCGTGACGTCGTGGCCGAACCTCGCGCGCCTCGTCAGGTCCGAGGCGCAGAAGCTGCGCAACAGCGAGATGGTGCAGGCAAGCATTGCGCTTGGTGCGAGCGACTGGCGCATCATTATTCGCGACATCCTTCCGAATACGCTGACGCCCATCCTGGTCTCGACATCGCTGCTGGTCGCAACGGCGATCCTGACCGAGTCCGCCCTCGCGTTCCTGGGGCTGGGCGATCCGAACGTGGCGAGCTGGGGCAACATGGTCGGCTCGGGGCGGCAGGTTCTGCGCACGGACTGGTATATCGCGACGATTCCAGGGCTCGCCATCGTGGTCACGATGCTCGCGCTCAATCTTCTTAGCGACGGGCTGGCCAAAGTGCTCGACCCGCGCGGCAACGAATAATTCTTGAGGGGTACTGACATGAGCCGTATCGACAATATTGGCAAGCAAGGACTCGAAGGACGCGCGCTCGAAGTGTTCGAGATCGTCGAGCGCGACTATGGCGCGTTTGGGAACATGCTTGGCGTGCTTGCGCATCGGCCGGCTTCCATCGAGCATATTTATGGATTGCTGCTGCAGTCGGCCAAGGACGCGCTGATCACGCGGCGGCATCTGGAAATCGTGCTCGTCACTGCATCGCGCGAGAACCAGTGCCAGTATTGCGTCTCGCATCATGCGCCGAAGCTTGGCGCGCTCGGTATCGATGCCCACACCGTCGACAACATTCTCGATCCCGACGTACCCGGTCTCGACCCCGTCGAGCGGCTGGTGCGTGACTACGCGTCGGCCGTCACGCGGCAGCGCGTAACAGACCGGCTTGTCGAACGTATGCGCGAACATTTTTCGCAGGAACAAGTGGTCGAGCTGACCTTGCGTGCTTCACTTTGCGCATTCTTCGCGCGCTTCAACGAGGCGCTGGAAATCGAAGTTGAAGAAGATGTGGCAGGCACGCCCGCTCATTGACCCGCTTAGCTGAGTACGCTATCCGGGGCGAATTCTACCGCGCGCCTGTGCCCCGGCGCCGAAGCAATCAGTGAACGCGTATAGGCGTGTACCGGATGCGCCCAGATGGCATCGTGATCGCCGCTTTCCACAATGCGTCCGGAGTGCATCACCAGCACACGGTCCGCGATGTAACGCACCACGGCAAGGTCGTGCGAGATGAACAACATGGACAGATTGAACTCGGCTTTCAAGTCCACCAACAGGTTCAGGATCTGCGCCTGAACCGATACATCGAGTGCGGAAACCGGTTCGTCGCAGATCAGCATGGCGGGCTTGAGCACCAGCGCCCGGGCGATGCCAATGCGCTGGCGCTGCCCGCCCGAAAACTCATGCGGATACCGATGCCTTGCATCGGCCGGTAATCCGACCGCATCCAGTATGCGGCCGATCCTCGCCTGCCTTTCGCTCCTGGCTAAGCCACCCTGCACGGTCAGCGCAAACTGCAGGATTTCATCGACCGTCTGCCGGGGATTGAGCGATGCAAACGGATCCTGGAAGATCATCTGCAGATTGCGTCTATGAGGCAGCAGCGCCTTGCGTGACAGTCCCGATATGTCCTCTCCGTTCAACAAGATCCGGCCGGACGCAGGATCGACCAGTCGCATGATGGTGCGTGACAAAGACGTCTTGCCGCAACCGGATTCGCCCACGAGCCCAACTGTCTCCCCGCGATTCACGGTGAGGCTGACATCGCGCACGGCATGCCGTGGACCTTCAGCCGTCTCGTAGATCGTATTGATCTTATCGACAACGAGCACGGGCGATGCGTCCACCGGACCGGTTCGGTTGCCGGCCCTTGCTGACGGCGTTTCGAGCGAGAACGTCAACTCGCCCTCTTGCGTTTCTTTCACACGCACTTCGGCGAGCCGCGAACTCCGGTAATGGCGATCCGCGCCCAGATGCAGCGACGCACCCTGCAATCCGCGCGAATAGGCATGCCCAGGGTTCGCCATGAAGGCCTGCGTTGCTTGCTGCTCCATCTCGCGGCCGCCATACATCACCACCACGCGATCCGACCAGTCGGCGACCACGCCGAGATCATGCGTGATCAGAAGCAAACCCATCGACAAATCGCGCCGCAGCTTGTCCAGCAGCGCGAGGATTTCCGACTGGATGGTGACATCGAGCGCTGTCGTGGGTTCATCGGCGATAAGCAATTTCGGCTCGCATGCGATCGCGGCGGCGATCATCGCGCGTTGCCGCTGACCGCCGGAGAATTGATGCGGATAGTCGTCAATGCGCTTCGCGGGATCGGGAATCTGCACAAGATCGAGCAATTCGAGCGTGCGTGCGCGCGCGGCGCGCGCGGACATGCCAAGGTGCAGCCGCAACGCCTCGCCGACCTGGTCCCCGATCGTGAGGACAGGGTTCAGGGACGTCATGGGTTCCTGGAAAATCATCGATATCCGATGACCCCGTATGGCGGAAAGGCGCGCCTCCGTGAGCGCCAGCAGGTCCACGCCTTCAAACCGCACTTCGCCTCCAACACGTGCCGCGGGCGGCAGCAGGCGCAGCAGCGCCATGGCAGTGGTGGATTTACCGCACCCGGATTCGCCGACCAGCGCGAGAACCTCGCCGGCGTCGATGTGCAAGTCTAGATCCGTGACGGCCGGATGCGCGCCGTAGGACACGTTGAGCTTGCGAACGTCCAGAAGACGCGATGGGGCGGCAGGAGGCATGGAGATGGAGAGTCCTTCGCAAACGCTCGAAGTTAGCAGATCCAGCCCGGCCGGCAAACCAACAATACGAGCTATCGACCTGCATTTTCCTGCGCAGGGAAACGCCGATACCACGCACACATATAAGCAAAGCGTCCATCGCGATTTGCGATCGGATTGGCGAACCCTAAACTCGACGCTTTCACTTTTGCGGAACCATCCTGTGACCAGACCGATCCGGCTCAATGCCTTCCTGATGAACTGCGTCGGACATCTCGCGCCCGGGCGATGGACCGCCGCGGGCGATCGCGCGGTCGATTATCTAAGCGCGGCGTACTGGACCGACCTTGCACGTCTTCTCGAGAAAGGACTTTTCGAAGGCGTATTCCTGGGCGATGTCCTCGGCGCTTATGACGTCTACGGTTCGAGCGCCGATGCAGCGCTGCGTCACGCCGCGCAGGTTCCCATGAACGATCCCCTGGCCGTCATTCCGCTGATGTCCCAGGTAACCGAGCACCTGTGCTTCGGCGTGACATGCTCGCTCTCATACGAGCATCCGTACACCTTCGCCCGCCGCATGAGTACGCTCGATCACCTGACGAACGGGCGCATTGGCTGGAATATCGTCACGGGTTACCTGGATAGCGCGGCGCGCAATATCGGCCTTGACCGGCAGTTGTCCCACGACGAACGCTACGACCTCGCCGATGAATACATGGAGGTCTGCTACAAGCTATGGGAGGGAAGCTGGGAGGACGGCGCGGTCATCCGTGACCGCGAGCGCGGCATCTACACCGATCCTTCGAAGGTGCATGGCATTGCCCACGAGGGCCGCTATTTCAAGGTACCGGGCTTTCATATGTGCGAGCCGTCAGTACAACGCACGCCGGTGCTGTTCCAGGCAGGCAGTTCAGGCCGAGGGAAACAGTTCGCCGCGCAGCACGCCGAGTGCGTGTTTGTTGCTGCGCCCACGCGTGGCATCGTCAAACGCAATGTGGCGGATATCCGCGCAGCGGCAAATACAAATGGCCGCGACGGCAGCAAGCAAGTGCTGATCTTTGCGATGTTCACCGTCGTGCTTGGCCGCACCGAGGAAGAGGCGCAAGCCAAGCTTCGCGAATACGAGCAACACGCGAGCACCGAAGGCGCAGCGGCGTTGCTGTCGGGATGGACGGGAATCGACCTGTCGACTTATAAACCGGAAGACGAGCTGACTTACGTTGACACCAACGCGGGACGCTCCGCGCTTGCGTCGTTTTCATCGGCGGACCCGTCGCGCGTATGGACGGTCGCCGAGGCCGTCGAATACGTATCGATAGGCGGACGCGGACCTGTGATTGCCGGCACACCGCGACAAGTAGCCGATGAAATGCAGGCATGGATGGATGAAACCGACCTCGACGGCTTCAACCTGACTTACGTTTCCGCGCACGGCACCTTCCAGGACGTGGTGGAACTGCTCGTGCCCGAGCTGCAGCGACGCGGCGTCTACCGGGAACGGTACGGGCCAGGGTCTTATCGGGAAAAACTGTTTGAGGACGCAGCGCGTCTTCCATCGAATCATCCGGGCGCCCTTCATAAAAGAAACACCACAGCCGTCGGCTGATCTTCGCTTCTCTCATAACGATCCATGTATTCGTTATTGGATCGCGTCAGGACGTATTCCTATACTCGGTTTTCGTTAGCACCCCGCACCTGCGAGTGCTACTCATCCAACATTACGGAAACCAGATATGAGCCTACGTCCGCTCCACGACCGCGTCATCATCAAGCGCCTCGACCAGGAAACCAAAACCGCATCGGGCATCGTGATTCCGGAAAGCGCCGCTGAAAAACCGGATCAGGGCGAAGTCATCGCTGTCGGCCCAGGCAAGCGTGACAGCGACGGCAAGCGTATCGAGCCCGATCTGAAGGTCGGCGAGCGCGTGCTGTTCGGCAAGTATTCGGGTCAGCAGGTCAAGGTCGACGGCAACGAACTGCTCGTGCTGCGCGAAGAAGACATCGTCGCCGTAGTCTCTCAACAATAACGGAGCTTAAGAAATGGCAGCCAAAGAAATTGTCTTTAGCGACAACGCGCGTTCGAAACTGGTCGAAGGCGTCAACATCCTCGCCAATGCAGTGAAAGTAACGCTGGGTCCGAAAGGCCGTAACGTCGTGCTTGAACGCAGCTTCGGATCGCCTGTTGTGACGAAGGACGGCGTGTCGGTAGCCAAGGAAATCGAACTGGCCGACAAGCTGCAAAACATCGGCGCGCAACTGGTGAAGGAAGTTGCGTCGCGCACCAGCGACAACGCCGGTGACGGCACCACTACAGCCACCGTGCTTGCGCAGGCTATCGTGCGCGAAGGGCTGAAATACGTTGCAGCAGGCCTCAATCCGCTCGACTTGAAGCGCGGTATCGACAAAGCCGTGCTCGCCGCTGTCGAAGAACTGAAGAAGATCAGCAAGCCGACCACGACCAGCAAGGAGATCGCGCAGGTCGCGACAATCTCGGCGAATGGTGAGGAATCGATCGGACAGCGGATTGCCGAAGCGATCGACCGTGTCGGCAAAGAAGGCGTGATCACGGTTGAAGACGGCAAGTCGCTCGACGACGAACTCGATGTAGTCGAAGGCCTTCAGTTCGATCGCGGCTACCTGTCGCCGTATTTCATCAACGATCAGGACAAGCAAGTCGCCGTTCTCGACGATCCGTTCATTTTGCTGCACGACAAGAAGGTCTCGAATATCCGCGACCTGCTGCCGGTGTTGGAACTCGTCGCGAAGGCGGGACGGCCGCTCCTGATCATTGCGGAAGACATCGAAGGCGAAGCGCTTGCGACACTCGTGGTCAACAACATTCGCGGCATTCTGAAGACGGTGGCGGTCAAGGCGCCGGGCTTTGGCGACCGGCGCAAGGCGCTGCTCGAAGACATTGCGATCCTGACCGGTGGTCAGGTGATCGCTGAAGAAACCGGACTCTCGCTGGAAAAGGCGACGCTCGCCGAACTCGGTCAGGCGAAGCGCATCGAGGTGGGCAAGGAAAACACCATCGTGATCGATGGCGCCGGCGACACCACGAACATCCAGGCCCGCGTCAAGCAGATCCGGGTGCAGATCGAAGAAGCGAGCTCCGACTACGATCGTGAAAAGCTGCAGGAGCGCGTGGCGAAACTGGCTGGCGGCGTGGCGGTGATCAAGGTGGGCGGCGCAACCGAGATCGAAGTCAAGGAGAAGAAAGACCGCGTTGACGACGCGTTGCATGCAACGCGGGCCGCAGTTGAAGAAGGCATCGTGCCCGGCGGCGGCGTTGCGCTGATTCGCGTGAAGCAGGCAATCAGCGGTCTTAAGGGCGCCAATGCGGACCAGGACGCCGGCGTGAAGATCGTGCTGCGCGCACTGGAAGAGCCGTTGCGCCAGATCGTCACGAACGCAGGCGAAGAAGCGAGCGTGGTCGTCGCGAAGGTCGCCGCGGGTACGGGCAACTTCGGCTACAACGCGCAGACCGGCGAGTACGGCGACCTGGTTGAATCCGGCGTGCTCGACCCGACCAAAGTCACCCGGACCGCATTGCAAAACGCGGCATCGATTGCGGGCCTCTTGCTTACGACCGATGCCACCGTCACCGAAGCGCCCAAGGACGCAGCCGCTGCGACACCGGCGGGCGGCCCGGGCGCGGGCGGCCCAGGCTACGATTTCTAAAGTTTGAATAAGCGGCACTGCAGGTCGGCGTGGTCCGTTCAGGACACGCCGATTTGCTTTATGGATCCACATAATCACGCCATCCTTCGTTCGGCTCGCAATGCAAGAGCGAACTCTCAATCCCCTTCCGATGATTCCATGGTCACGATCGCCAGTCAGCTCGCCGAGCCCTTCAACGATGCAGTGCGCACCTTGTTGCCCGATGTCCGCGTCCTGGGCATACCGCGCGGCGTACCCGCAGAATTGCCTGAGGAGGCTTCAGTCCTAATTGCAGCACCGATCATCATCCGCGGCGCGAAGGCGCCGGAACATGCTCCCGCTGGGTGGCCGTTCGGACTTCAGTGGGTCCAGCTCGGCTCATCGGGCATCGACTTTTATCCGCGATGGTTTTTCGATGGCTTGCCCGTCACTACAGCACGCGGCACCGCGTCGGCGGCGATAGCGGAATTCGCCGTGGCTGCGATCTTTGCCCACGCAAAACGCCTGCCGGACATCTGGATTCACGACGCAAAACAATGGGCGCTGACGCCGCTTGCAACAGTGCAAGGCAGCACGGTTGCCGTGTTCGGCTTCGGTTCGATTGGTCAGGCGGTTGCGCAAAAGGCCTTGGCGCTCGGCGCGCGGGTGGTCACCGTGCGGCGCAAGAGTTCTGCCGCGGCAGAATTTCCTGGCGTGACCTTCGTGGACGATATCAACGCACTCGTGCGCGAAGCCGACCACTTGGTGCTCGCCGCGCCCGCTACCGATGCAACGCGTCATATCGTGAATCGCGAGTTGCTTGCAGAAGCGAAACCGGGATTGCACGTCATCAACATCGCGCGCGGCTCGCTGATCGATAACGACGCGTTGCTCGACGCGCTTGCCGATGGCCGTCTCGGCGGAGCCTCGCTCGACGTTACCGAACCCGAGCCGCTCCCGGCGGGGCATCCGTTTTACCAGCATCCGCGTATTCGCCTGTCGCCGCATACATCGGCGATCGGACCGCACAACACGGCCGAACTCGCCCGCAAGTTCGTGCGCAACTTCAGCGCCTTCACACAGGGTACGGCGCTGGAAGATCTCGTCGATCTTCGAAGAGGATACTAAGCACTTCAAGCGACGTCCGCCCGCTCCCCTTTCCACACACTTGCCGAATAAAGTTCTGGAGAGAAATCAGGCGGCACGTCGCCGGTCATGCGTTGCTCATGCTGTTCCAGATCCGCGATGAACAAATCCCGGCTGATCCGGCTCACCACAGCGGGGATATCCCGTTTCATGCTCGGCACGTCGCCAACCGGCAACCCGAAGCTGACAAAACCGGCAGGATTGTAGACGTGCAAATTCGCCAGATAGGGCGCAGCTCCCGGTGTTTTCTCAAGGTATTCGTGTCCCGCGCCAAGGTAGGGATGCGCGCCGAGATAATCGTCGCGCTCGCCTTCGCCGGGAACGTAACGGTCGCGCCACAGCAGGATGTCACGCGATAACGCGCTGAGTTCGGGACGCACCACGGGGTCGACGTAATACCCCGTACCGGCAATCGCGAAGTCGAACTGAAACGTCTCTTCCCCCACCCTCGCGGCAATGCGGCCGCCCTCCACGCCGGCATGATCCCAGCTCGCACCCAGGTGCAGATGAAAGTTCGGATGCTCGGTCACACGTTTCACGGCATCGACTGGAGCGGTCGATCCGGCGCGGCGAAATCGCAACGCCTGACGCCATCGGAAAGCATCGGGCAAGTGGGGATAGTTGTCGTAAGCGCCGGGGTATGCACGCGCGCGCGTGACCGGAATGGCGGGCAAGGCGCTGCGGCGAACGAACAGATGCACGTCCCGCGCGCCCGCTTCGAGCGCGGTGCCGGCCGCATCGAAGGCCGATGCTGCGCCTCCGATCACGGCAACGGCTTTTCCGCGCAAGGCAGCGAAGTCGATTGCACTCGATGTATGTGCGTACGCGCTTGCCGGCAGATGTTCGCTCAACACCGCCGGTATGAAAGGCGCACCATTGCCGGCAACGCCATTGCTCAAAATGACTTTGCGAGCGGTCTCTACGTGTTCCTGGCCTGATGCATCCACGAGACGCAAGCGGAAAAACGAGCCGGCGGGTTCTATGCGCGCGAGGCGCACGCCGTATCGAACCGGGATCTCCAGGAAATGGCGGTACCACGCAAGATATTCGGCCCACCGCGTGCGTTCGATCCGGTCGATCGCGTCATACTCCGCGGCCCCGAAACGTGCTTCGAACCACGCCTGGAAGCTCAGCGCGGAGACACCGAGCTCCGGACCAACGAGCGTTTTTGGCGTGCGCAGCTTGTTCATGCGCGCACGGTTCAGCCATACGCCCGCGCTCGCTTCATCGGCTGCGGCATCGATGACCGTGACCTTGCCCACGCCCGCGCGCCGCAACGCAAACGCGAAGGCGGCGCCCGTCTGGCCGCCTCCCACGATCACGACGTTATGGTCGATGCCCGGCCGATCCGGCACCCAGTTGTCGGGATCGGGACCGAGGAGGCGCAGCGCGGCTCGCGCGTTTGCATCGAATTTTTCTGCAGCGTTCATGGCAATGTTCCAGGGAGGACGATCTCCGAGATATTGGAAATGAACGTGCGTGTCGGCAACCAAGCAATTCGAATTTGCTTAGGCGCTTTTTCGATACATCAATGAACCTTCGGAAAACCGTGACGCTCCGCAAGAAGATCCAGGATGCGGCGCGTGTCGGTCACGAAGCGTTTGTTGCCTAGCGTCTGGGCATCGTCGGGAACCGGATGTTCATCTCCCAGCACCAGCACAGGCAGGCCTTGGTGATCGGCATCGAGCGCGGCAATTGCGGCCTCGCGCGGACGCGCAAACGGCAGACGACGAATTTCAAGGGCGGCCGTCTTGGACGGGTCGCTTGCGAGCAAACCTTCGATAGGCGCGCCATCGGGGCAAATGAAACGCTCGCCAGGATATTTGGGATCTGCAAACCCTGGTTCCAGCAGCAGCAACAGGTCTTGGCTCACGGTATGAATGTCCTCTCAGGAAATTACCTCACAGCGTGACAATGTAGTCGCGGGCGGAAGACATCGCTCTATCGATTTCAGCTTTGCATACGCACCTTGATGCAAAGGCGGCGGGGGAAAACACTTACAAAGCTTGCGCTGAATATGCATAGCAAAAATCGTTGATTGTTGAAATCGTGTATGCGACGAAGAATATGGATCCACCTCAGTCCAACGATCCAGAACAACCAAGCGGAGCACACAATGAGCAATGCCAAGCGGCAGATCAAGCTAGGTGCATTCCTGATGGAGACGGGGCACCATATCGCCGCCTGGCGTCACCCCGAGACGCACCTGACAGGCGGACTCGACTTCCCGCACTACGCTGAACTCGCGCAGATCGCCGAGCGCGCCAAATTCGATGCTGTATTTTTCGCGGACAGCGTCGGCATCCGCGATACGAATCTTGCATCGCTTTCACGTACAGCACGCGCCGATCACTTCGAACCCCTGACCTTGCTTGCTGCGTTATCCGTGGTCACGAAGAACATCGGCCTGATTGCCACGGTATCCACTACGTTCAATGAACCGTTCAACGTGGCACGCAAGTTTGCTTCGCTCGACCACCTGAGCGGCGGACGCTCGGGTTGGAATCTGGTTACGTCGAGCAGTGAAACTGAAGCGCTCAACTTCGGCTTCGAGCAACATCCGGCGCATGCCGTCCGATATGAACGCGCACGTGAATTCCTGGACGTCGTCACGGGCCTTTGGGACAGCTGGGAGGACGACGCTTTTATTCGCGACCGGGAAAGCGGGGTCTATTTCTATTCCGACAAACTGCATGTCCTGAACCATCGCGGCCCGCATTTCAAGGTGCGCGGTCCGCTCAATGTCGCACGCTCTCCGCAGGGCTGGCCCGTCGTGGTACAGGCCGGAGCGTCGGATGCCGGCCGCGAGCTTGCCGCACGGACCGCCGAAGTGATCTTCGTCGCGCACCAGACACTCGAAGAAGCGAAAGCTTTCTACAGTGACGTAAAAAGCAGGCTCGTTCGATACGGCCGGCGGCCTGAAGACTTGAAGATCATGCCGGGAATCTTTCCGGTCATCGGAAGGACGCAGGACGAAGCACGCGAAAAGTTCGACGCACTGCAGAACTTGATTCATCCCGACGTCGGGCTTGCTTTGTTATCGAAAATGACCGGGGGTGTCGATCTGTCGGCCTATCCTATCGATGGCCCGTTGCCCGACCTGCCCGAGACGAATGGCGGCAAGAGCCGGCAGCAATTGCTGTTCGATCTTGCGCGGCGCGAGAACCTGAGCATCCGCGACCTCTACTTGCGCATTGCAGGCGCGCGTGGCCACCAGCAGGTCGTGGGCACGCCCGAGAGCATTGCAGATCAGCTGCAGCAGTGGTTTGAAGAAGAAGGTGCGGACGGGTTCAACATCATGTCGCCATGGTTGCCGGGCGGCCTGACCGAATTCGCCGAGCTGGTCGTGCCCGAGTTGCAGCGCCGAGGTCTCTTTCGCACCGAATATGAAGGTACGACGCTACGCGAGAACCTCGGGCTGTCACGACCGGAAAATCGTTACGCCCATGCTGAAAGAGAACGCCTCGCGAGCTGAAACGCGTTAAAGGGCTCCGCGCTCGCTGCTAACGCGGGCCGAGCCTTTAAGCGAAACCCTCACCGCTTATGGTCGGTACGACGCGCAAGCCATTCGCCGGCAATCTGCACCATGGAAACCAGCGCAATCAGAATGATGATGACCATGAACATCACTTGCGTCTCGTATCGCTCATAGCCGTATCGAATGGCCATGTCTCCAAGGCCTCCTCCGCCCACTGCGCCCGCCATTGCAGAGGTGTCGATCATTGCGATGGCGGTCACCGTCATGCCGCCCAGAATGCTGGGAAGCGCTTCGGGCAGTAACACGTGCCGCACGATATGCCAGCGCCGGCAACCCATCGCGCGCGCCGCCTCTATCAAACCTGGCTCGACGCTGTTGAGGCTCACCTGTGCAATCCGCGCAAAAAACGGTATGAGGTTCGCGCTCAAAGGCACGACCGCTGCCCAGGTACCGAGCGTCGTTCCCACAATGAAACGTGTCACGGGCAACAGCGCCACCAGCAAAATGATGAAGGGAATGGCGCGAAACATATTGATGATGATCGAAAGCGTCTTGTTCAAACGCGGCTTTGGATAAAGGCCGTCGACAGCGGTAGCAGTGAGGACAACGGCAATGACCAAACCCGCCACTATCGCAATCGCCATCGAAACACTTACCATGAGCAGCGTCTGGAGCAGCGCATGGATATACCGGTCAAGTAGCGGCGTGGACATAACCTAATACCTCGATGTGTGCAGCTGGCAGCGCCTCGCGCGCCCGATCTTCATTCCAACCTTGCACGGGGACCGATATCAGCAGGCTTCCCTGCGCGTGTCCACGTATGCGATCGAGCCCTCCGTGCAGCAGATTCGTACCCTCGCCCAATGCGGCAAGCGCTGCGAACGGGACGCCGCCGGGAAGGCTGTTACCCGGAAATTTGATCTTGAGAATTGCATCACCGGCGTGCCCGTTTAAATCGGGTACAAGCCGTTCGGCGAGATCGGGCGGGATATCGTGCAGCAGCGGCCGCAGCAAGGCCCGGGTCGCATCGGCTTGCGGATTACCAAAGACAGCCCAGACCTCCCCGTGTTCCACAATCTGTCCGCGATCCAAGACGAGCACCTTGTGGCAGATCTCGCGGATGACCGACATGTCGTGCGTGATCAGCACGATCGTCAAGCCCAGCTTGCGATTGATGTCCCCTAGCAAATCCAGTATGGATTGCGTTGTTTCGGGATCGAGCGCGGAAGTGGCTTCGTCGCAGAGAAGGATTTGTGGATCGTGGACAAGCGCGCGGGCAATACCCACTCGCTGCTTTTGTCCTCCCGATAACTTCGCCGGGTAGACATCCGCCTTGTCCCGCAGGCCTACGAGTTCGAGCAGTGCATCGACACGTTCTCGCGCGAGCTTTGCCTTGACCCCCGCCACGCGCAATGGCAAGCCAACATTCTCCCTGACCGTCTTGGCAGACAGCAGGTTGAAATGCTGGAAGATCATGCCGATACGACGGCGCAACGCAACGAGCCCGTCTTCGTCCAGGGTGCCTACGTCGGTATCGTCTACGCTAACCCGACCCGCCGTGGGCGACTCGAGCATGTTGATTGCGCGCAGCAGCGTGGATTTGCCCGCGCCGCTGCGCCCGATAATGCCGAAGATCTCGCCGCGCTCCACATTGAAAGAGACGCCCTTGAGTGCGACGACTGTTCCGGTGCGTGTCGAGTAGCTTTTCTGCACGCCCTCGAACGCAATATGGACATCGGCCGGCAGCACGCTTTGGGGCGGCTCGCGAACCACGCGGGGAACCGCGCGGGAATCCGATTCGTAAACGTCGTTGATAAACAGACCTCGTAAAAAATCACTTCAAGCCAAACGCGTGCGGCACTGCACGCCCGTAAGGAACCCTCCCTCAGAACGCAGGAATGACAGACCCGTTGAAATGCGTCTCGATGTAGGTGCGTACTTCCGGTGACTGATAAGCCTTCACCAGGTTCTTGACCCACGGCGCGTTCTTGTCCTGTTCGCGGACCGCAATGACGTTGACGTAGGGGTTGTGGTCTTTCTTCTCGACCGCGATTCCATCGCGCGTTGCGAATAGACCCGCCTCGGACGCAAAGTTATTCACGATTGCCGCGGCGTCCACGTCCGGAAGTGAACGCACTTGCACGACGTCCGCCGCCTCTACGAATTTAAGGTTTTTGGGGTTTGAAGTCACATCCTGCAGCGTCGCGGTTCCCGTGAATGGATCAAATCCATCACGCAGCGTGATCAGTTTGTGATCGCGCAGAATGACCAGCGCGCGCGTCTGGTTGCTGGGATCGCTTGGAATGCTGACAGTCGCGCCGGACGGCAGGGTCTCCAACGACTTGTACTTCTTCGAGTAGAACGCGATCGGCGAGATGTACGTATTTCCCACCGGCACGATCTTGTAACCCCGCTGCTTGACCTGGTCTCGCAAGAACGGAATGTGCTGGAATGAATTGGCATTCAGGTCGCCGTTGTTAAGGGCTTCGTTAGGGCTCGCCGTTCCTGTAATCACAATGGACTCCACGGGCACGCTATTCTTTTTGGCAACCTGCGTAACGACTTCCCAGATCTGTTCATCGACACCTCCGCGCACGCCTACTTTCAAGGGCACTGATTCGGCTGCGAACGCGCCGCCATGCAACAGCGCGAGGGTCGCAGCGATAACAGCCAACAAGCGAAACGGACGACGAACCATGGCGACTCTCTCTCGGTGTGAATTAATGTTCGGCGATTATAGGGATGGGTTTTTCAAAGGCCTAAGAATTGTTAGTCGAATGCTAATCACCGTCCAGCGCCTGGATTTTTTCGGAAGCTCACAAGATTGGAATACCTAACTAGGCGTGAGGGAACTGGCTTGCACAATGCATGGATTCTGCTTGTTGAGCGCCACTCACCGACGTCACACCAGCTTCATCGATGCACACACGAAACAAGCACAGATGCAAAGGCTATCCGCGCACCGCTGATAACCGCCCGAACATTTTCATGCAAAGAAAATTCCGATAGCTTCGTTGCGGCGTCATGCATGCGATGCTTCAATCTAGCGCTCCAAGCGCCAAGGGTTTACTTAAACGGCCACATCCTCCCCCTTACGTTTATCAACCCGCAACGCCAGCTTCCAGATTCGCAACATCAAAAGCCAAGGAACGCGAGCCAATGTCCGTCCAGCTTGTGCAAGACACGTCCGCCGTCAAACCGCCGCCCGATCGGACTCGCTCACGCCGCAGCCGCGAGGAGATCCTCGCGGACCTTCCGTCCATTGCGAAGGAGATCGCCAAAGGCGCGGTCGCACGTGAACTCGGCAGGGAATTACCATTCGAAATTTTCCGCACACTGCGCCACACCGGCCTGACATCGCTGCGCGTGCCTGAACAGTTGGGCGGTCCCGGCGGAACCCTCGCCGATCAGGTGGAGGTCATCTGCACGCTTGCTGCCGCCGATTCAAACGTGGCGCACGCGCTGCGCAGCCATTTCGGTTTTCTCGAATCCATTGCGGTCGACCCTGGCGCACCGGTCAGCCGCAAGTATGTACAGGAAGTACTCGACGGCAAACTCTTTGGCGGCGCGCACATGGAAATCAATACGCCACGTCCGAACATGCTGCGCACGAAACTGGTCAGGCATGGCGACAGGTACCTCCTGACGGGCAAGAAATACTATGCGACAGGCGCGGCGTTCTGCGATTACACGAGCTTCACGGCCCTCGATGAAGACGGCCGCGTAACCGGCGCGCTGGTGCCTGCGAACCGCAAAGGCGTGCACATTCTCGATGACTGGGACGGCATGGGCCAGCGCCTGACGGCGAGCGGCGGAGTTGATCTTGACGACGTGGAAGTGTTTCCGGACGAGATCACCTCGCGACTCGACGGCGATCCATTCGTGCGCCGTCACAATGCAACGCGCGCGCAGTTGCACCTTGTGGCGTGCATCGCGGGCATCGTCCGAAACGTTTTCAGTGATGCCGTAGGATACGCGCAGAAGCAGGCCCGCTCGGCGAAACACAGCCATTCCGAAACTGCGCGAGGCGACCATTTCGTGCAGCAGGTGATCGGCGATATTGCCGCCGCGTCTCACGCAATCGACGTGATCATCGCCGACGTGGCAAGAACACTCGATGCCGCGGCCGCCGGCATTGTCGCGGGGGCGCCGAACCTTGACGATCTCGTCATGGCGAGTGCGCTTGCAAACTCGAAGGCGCAAATCGTGGTCGGCAAGCTCGCCATTCGCGCGGCTGAAAAACTCTTCGATACCGGCGGCGGATCAGCGACCTCACGAAAGTACGATTTCGACCGCCACTGGCGCAACATCCGTACGATCCTCAATCACAATCCCCTGCTTCTGAAGGGTCGCGTAATTGGCGACTACTACTTGAACGGCGAGCGTGCCGATTTCGATGAAGGCCGCGTGTTCTGATTGTCTAACGCGGCCGCCTCGTCACGAGAACCGCCAATCATGCGAACGCCGATGACGCATTTGCAAGTACATCCGCAAGCAACCGGAAATTGAAAAAATAATACACAACGAAATAAGAAATAGTTCGTTAGGAATGGGAACTATTTTTGATATTGTTTTGTTGCACATCAGTAAATGACTTTCCCAATTAGATCAGTTTCCGCCTCCCGGTTCCGGAGGAACGGGTGACTTTGCACGCCTGTTCCACTACTCCGGATCGATTGAGAACGCACTGTCAATTCCATTTAATCGCCCTTCCCCGCAAACCCAGGCAAGCGGACGAGGAGGGCATCAAGGATCAATATGTCTCGGCCTTATAGACGAAACGCTCGTATTTCGAAGCGCAGTACGCCGCGGCTGGCCGCCATTTCTGTGGCGCTCGGAAGTTTATATAGCGCCGGTGCGTGGGCGCAAACGGTCACCGCTGGAAGTGACGTCGCCAAGGTCCAGGACGTGGTGGTCACCACCGGTTCCCGTGGCGATACCAAAACCGTTGCCGACAGCCTCGCGCCAATTTCCGTCATCAGCGACGCCGAGCTTGCGAAGACCGGCAAGCAGAATCTCCGCGATGCACTCGCGTCGCTCGATCCCACGTATGCCAACGTGCCCGGTTTCAAAGGCCAGCAGGGGATTGGCGTGAACACCGCCAGCTTGCGCGGATTGAGCGGCAACGAAGTGCTGGTGCTGGTCAACGGCAAGCGGCGTCATTCGTCGGCGGTCGTGATTGCGGGTATTGGCGGAACCGGAACCGATCTCGACTTGATACCGATCAGCGCGATCGACCATATCGAAATCCTGAAGGACGGCGCCGCCGCGCAATACGGGTCCGACGCGATCGCGGGCGTGATCAACATCATTCTCAAGTCCGACGCAAGCGGTGGCAGCTTCAGCGGCGAATACGGGCAGAACGCCAACGCGAATGTAGGCGGCCTCGGGCAAAACGGGAAGACCGGAAATTTTTCGTTGAATCAGGGCATCGCGTTACCGCATGGCGGCTCGTTGAATTTGAGCGCTGCTGTTGTCACTTCGAAAGACACGAACGTGGCCGGCCCGGTCCCGAACAACACCAACATCTATCCGCTGCTTCCAGGTGGCGCCAGGGACCCGCGAGAGACCACCAATTCACGGTATCGGCAGATCATGGGCCTGCCCAACACGCAGACACAAAACTTCTCTTATAACTTCAACCTGCCGATCAACGACTCCATTCAGGTCTATTCGAACGCCACGTATAGCCATCGGTTTTCGCAAGGTTTCGGGACTTACCGGTCGGCCAGTTCCTCGCAGAACAACCTCGCGTTTTATCCCGAGGGTTTTCTGCCGCAATTCGCGGTGCAGGACAATGACTATCAGGTCGTCGCAGGCGTGAAGGGAACCAACCTGCTCGGATGGGACTGGGACCTGAGCACATCGTATGGGCGTGACGACGCGCGGGTCGAAAACAACAATGCGCTAAGCCCATCGTTCGGTGCTGCGAGCGCGACCAACTTCTATCTGGGCAGCCTCGTTGCGAGCGAATGGACGACCAACCTCGACTTGACCCGCAAGTTCAACACTGGCCTCTTCGACAAGCCGCTGCAAGTCTCATTCGGTTTCGAGCATCGATACGATGAGTTCCAGCAGACCACCGGCGACTATCAGTCGTATGCGCAAGGCGGCTACATACCAGCAACCGGCGCGTTTGCAGGCCAGCCCATCTCACCGGGTTCGGCCGGCATGGGCGGCTTCTCGCCGGCTGCGGCAGGCTCCTACGGCCGCACCAACGACGCCGCGTATATAGACCTGGCCCAGGCAATCACCAACAAGTGGACGGTCGATCTCGCCGGGCGCTTCGAGCATTACAACCAGGGCGTAGGGAACGTAGCAAGCGGCAAGCTTTCTACCCGCTACGAGTTCTCCCCTACGCTTGCCGTTCGCGGCACCGTCAGCAACGGTTTCGCGGCGCCATCGCTGCAGGACACGTATTTCACGAACATCAGCTCAAGCTATAACCGCGACGTTTTCACCGGCGCGTGGATCCAGCAGATTTCGAAGCTCGTGCCCGCTTCGAATCCGGCGGCGCAGGCGCTGGGCGCGACCGCATTGAAGCCGGAAAAATCGACCAGCTTCAGCTTGGGCTTCGTGCTCAAGCCTATCGAACGTCTTAATGTTTCCGTCGATGCCTATCAGATCGTGATCCAAGACCGCATTGTCCAGTCGACGGCTTTGCAAGGCAGCGCGGTTCAGTCCTTGTTGGCCGCGGCCGGACAAAGCGCGAATCAGACAGTCTCGTATTTTGCCAATGCAGGCACGACGGTGACGCAAGGTGTCGACGTCATCGCCGACTATTTCACGCCGTTCGGCAAATACGGCGATGTGAAATGGACCTTCATGAGCACGCAGCAGAACCAGCAGATCCGCAGCTTGAACAATCCGGGCGTGCTGAGCGCGAACGGCATTCAGTTGATCGGACGTGACGCGCAGGGACGCCTGACCGTGGCGAATCCGAAGAACATCACGTCGCTTTCCGCCGACTGGACTTACGGCAAGTTTGGTGTCTTCGTCAAGGAAACGCGCTATTCGAGCGTCACCGGTCTGAACGCGATTTCCGCCGATCGCGATGAACACGTACCGGCCGCTTTCATCACCGATCTCAACCTGAGTTATTGGCTCACGAAGAAATCACGGCTTTCCATTGGCGCGAACAACCTGTTCAACAAGAAGCCGCCTAATCTTCCAGATGCCGCGATCCAATACTTCGGCTTTCCGGTTTCCACACCTAATCCGAGCTGGTACTCGCCCTACGGCGTGAACGGAGGCTTCTATTACGCGCGCCTCGACGTTGTCTGGTGATCCGGGCTTAAGGGAATTCGATGACATACGAAACAGTTTCTCCCGCTGACATTCCAGGCAGTCCGCTTGCCAATGCGTTCAAGCAGCCCTTGATGCTGGGGGTCTTCCTGAATCTGCAGGACATCCGGCTGTCCTCCTTGCCGACGACATCGACATGGACTTTCGACTACAACGCCGAGGTCGTGCGCAAATCGGATGAACTCGGGTTCGAACTCGCCTTCAGCCGTACGCAATGGCTGCCGAAAGGCGGCTACGACGGCGAAGCCTCGCTCGATGCTTTCATCGCGCTCGGCGCCATGGCTGCGATCACAAAGAATATCTTGCTGATCTCGACCATCCACGTGCTTTATGGCCCGATCCATCCGCTGCATCTGGCCAAGTACGGCGCCACGCTCGATCATATTTCCAAGGGACGCTGGGGCATCAACATCGTGACCGGGCATCGCGCGGTCGAGCATGAGATGTTCGGCTGGGATCGCATCGAGCACGACACACGCTACGAACTGGCCGGCGAACTCTTCGATGTCGTCCAGCGTCTCTGGACCGATACCGAAAACTTCTCGTTCGAAGGCAAGTCGCCCTGGAAGGTACGCAACGGCTACATCACACCGAAACCGCTGTTCGGACGTCCGGTGCTGGTCAACGCAACCGGCTCCGAAGCGGGTATTGCATTCGCCGCGAAGTATTCGGACATCGTGTTCATTACGAGCCCCGGTGGCGCGCATATAGACAGCGCGCTTGAAACCTTGCCCGCGCATATTGCCAATATCAAGGCGCAAGCGGCACGCGTAGGGCGCGCGGTACGCACCGTGATCAACCCGGTGATTGTCAGCCGCGATACCGAGCGCGAAGCCAACGAATATGCCAACGCGATCTCGCGCAACACCATCAAGGGCGTATTCGGCGGTTTCGACAGCGATGCGCACGCATGGCGCGGACGTCAGGATGCATCGCACAAACAGGGGCTTGGCCTTGGCGGCAACATCGAGATCGTGGGTACCCCCGAGCAAGTTGTCGAACAGCTTGTCGCCCTGAAAAAGACCGGCATAGACGGCGTGCAACTCGGCTTCTATGACTTCCTCCCCGATCTCGAATACTTCGGCGAACGCATCCTGCCCCTGCTCAAACAAGCCGGCCTCCGGCTCTGATCCAACGCATTTTTCGCCAACACCACGGAGACAATCCAATGACCACGTATCGCAATCTTGGCCGCAGCGGAATCAAAGTGTCACCGCTGTGCCTCGGCACCATGATGTTCGGCGGCCAGACCGACGAGCAAACCGCGCGGCGCATCACTGACAAGGCCTTCGAGCAAGGCGTCAATTTCATCGATACCGCCGACGGCTACGCCGGAGGCGCTTCCGAGCAGGTCGTCGGCCGGCTGATCGCAGAACGCCGCTACAGTTGGGTGCTTGCCACCAAGATCGCGAGCCCGCGCGGCGACGGTCCGAACGATCGAGGCGCATCGCGCAAATACATTATCGAAGCAGTGGATCGCAGTTTGAAACGGCTCGGCGGCGGGTATATCGACTTGTTGTATCTGCATCGCGAGGATCATGACACGCCGATCGTGGAAACCGTCCGTGCGCTCGACGACCTGATTCGCGCCGGCAAGATCCGTCATTACGGGCTGTCGAACCATCGTGCATGGAAGATCGCCGAATTCAGCCGCACCGCCGACGCTCTCGGCGTAGACCGGCCGATTGCGTCGCAGCCGCTTTATAACCTCGCGAACCGTCAAGTCGAAATCGAACAGCTCGAAGCAGCTGATTATTACGGCCTCGGCGTCGTTCCCTACAGCCCGCTTGCGCGTGGTGTGCTAACAGCGAAGTATCAACCGGATCAGGCCCCGGAAGCCGGTACCCGCGCCGGCCGCCAGGACAAACGCCTGCAACAGACGGAATGGCGTCCCGAATCGCTGACGCTCGCGCAGCAGGTCAAGCGTCACGCCGAGGAGCGCGGCATCACGCCAGGGCAGTTCGCGCTTGCATGGGTGTTGAACAACAAGCTGATTACGGCGGCCATCACCGGGCCGCGCACCGAAGCGCAATGGGACGATTATTTGCCCGCGATCGAGTACCGCTTTACTGCGGAGGACGAAGCGTTCGTGGATTCGCTGGTGACCCCGGGTCATGCATCCACGCCAGGCTTCAACGATCCCGGTCACCCGTTCTTCGGCCGTCAACCGAGAACGACGGCAAGCGAGAAACCCGCGTCGCGATGACTTCGGATATCAGCACGCGCCTCATATATTTACGACGAATGCTTCGTATGCGCGGGCATCGTGACTCACTAAGATCGAAATCCAGGGTGCATCGCCCAGGCCCCGAGAGCGAAGCGTTGCCCTCTTCGCTTCGACCCCACATCCTATGGATACGCCATGACCCATTCGACCGGCACACAAGCTGTCAAACGTCTCTGGTACACGCGTTGTCCCGCGCCCACGCCGTTTGGCATCGCCATCCAGCAGGGATGGTTGCAGGACGAGTTCGCCGCCGATGGCATCGACATCAAGGCGTTGCAGGATTCAAGCGATCCCGTGATCCGGCAATCTCACTTCACGCATTCACAAGCGCATTCGTTTCGGCAGGGCGGCAACATCCCTGCGCTCTGGGCGCGCGCGCAAGGTGCGGACACGCGGGTGATCGGCTTGTCGTGGGTGGATGAGTTCCAGGGCCTGATCGCGCTTCCATCCACGGGAATAGAGGACCCGGCCAACTTGCGCGGACGACGCTTCGGCCTGCCGCGCAACACGCGTGCGAAGGTGATCGATTTTCATCGTGCGACTGCGCTGCGCGGCTTTGTCTCGCTCCTCGGCGCGGTCGGCCTGACGCTCGACGATGTGCAGCTCGTCGATCTTCCCACCGCGCCACGTGGTCTCGCCGATGAACCCCCGGTAGGCGATGCGGGCGCAGCGCGATTGCTCGCCACCGAACGCGGCCAGGAATTCAGTTTCGAAGCCCTGGCGCTGGTGCGCGACGAAGTCGACGTGGTGTTCGTCAAGGGTGCGAGCGGACTTGAAGCGGCGAATCTGATTGGCGCCCGCGCAATTGTCGACCTGAGCGACCAGCCGGACCGGCTTGCGCATGCCAACAATGGCACGCCGCGCCCCTTGACGGTCGATGCAGCCCTGCTACGCGAGCGCCCCGATCTTGTCGCCCGTGTCCTGTCACGCGCAATAGAAGCGGGCGAATGGGCGAGCGTGCATCCGCAGGCCGCGGTCGCTTATGTGGCGCGCGAGACGCGTTCGGCCGAACATTGGGCGCGTCACGCTTACGGCGCGCAACTTGGATCGCAATTGCAGATCGGCCTCGATCGCGACGCAATCGCAGCGCTCGATGACTTCAAGCATTTCCTCTTCAAGCACGAATTCATCAAGCAAGACTTCGACATCGCGAGCTGGATCGACCCTGTCCCGCTCGCCGCCGCCCGCGCGTTGCTGGCGGAGCGGCGCCTGAAAGTCCCAGCATAAGCAACCGGTTCACTTCACGCACCAGGATTTCCCCGATGAGATTTGCCTTGCCGCCACGGCGGTTCCTTGTTGCCTACGCGGCATTGCTGATCGCTGGTTCGCCGATGTTCGCAAACGCCGCCGATGCTGCATCGCCAACGCGCGGCGGCACGCTGAACTTCGTGGTCGATCCCGAGCCGCCTACGCTCGTAGACCTGACCAATACCGCTGTTCCCACGCTCAAGGTCAGCGCGAAAGTCACCGAAGGCCTGCTTACTTATGACTTCGCGTTGCGTCCAGGGCCACAACTCGCCACGTCCTGGTCGGTGAGTCCGGACGGACTGCAATATACGTTCAACTTGCGGCACGGCGTAAAGTGGCACGACGGACAAGACTTCACGTCAGCCGATGTCGCCTACTCCATCGAGTTGCTCAAGCGGGTGCATCCGCGTGGCAAGAGCACCTTTGCGAACGTGACGCAAATCAAAACGCCCGATGCATTCACGGCGATTCTCGTGCTGTCCAAGCCGTCGCCTTTTCTCATCAAGGCGTTTTCGGCGAGTGAATCGCCGATCGTGCCCAAGCACGTCTATGAGGGAACCGACCCGTTTTCAAACCAGAACAACAACGCGCCGATTGGCACGGGACCATTCAAGTTCGTGAAATGGGTGCGTGGAAGCTACATTGAATACGATCGCAATCCGGACTACTGGGACAAGCCGAAGCGCTATCTCGACAAGATCATCGTCAAGCTGATTCCGGATGCGCCGGCCCGATCCATTGCGTTCGAAACCGGCTCGGCCGATCTAGGCGGCAACACGCCCGTTCCACTTTCCGACATCGCGCGGTTGAAGCAGAACCCGAAGCTCGGCATCGAAACACGGGGTTATGAATTCGAGGCGGGCGTCGTGCGTGTCGAATTCAATCTTGGCAATCGCTACCTCAAGGTACCGGCGGTGCGTCAAGCGATCGCTGAGGCAATCGATCGCAACGTGATTGCAAAGACGATCTACTACGGCTACGCAAGCGTGCTCAGCAGCCCGATCATTCCCGAAAGCCCGTATCACGACGCAACGCCCACACCGTATCCCTTCGACGTAATCAAGGCCAACGCCTTGCTCGATTCGGCGGGCCTTACGCGCAACAGCGATGGCGTTCGTTTTACGATCATCATCGACCCGCTTCCGATCAGCGATATCCCCCAACGCACCGCTGCCTACCTGCGCTCCTCACTCGCAAAGATCGGCATCGCGGTGACGATCCGCAATCAGGATTTGCCGTCCTATCTGCGACGCGTTTATTCGGACCGCGACTTCGATATCGCCGTCAACGGCATGAGCAATCTCTTCGATCCAACGGTTGGCGTGCAGCGCCTTTACTGGTCGCAAAGCATTCGCAAAGGCGTGCCGTTCACAAATGCGTCCGGCTATAGCAATCCGGAAGTGGACCGTTTGCTCGAACAAGCCGCGGTCGAACCCGACGAGGCAAAGCGCGTGCAACTGTTCAAGCAGTTCCAGCAGATCGTCGAACGCGATTTACCAGACATTAACCTCGTCGAGCAAAAGCAGGTGACCGTCTACAACAAACGGGTACACGATCACACCACATCGCCCGATGGTCTCGATTCGAATTTCGCCAACGTGTACCTGAGTCCCTGAACCGGAACCTACGGCATGACTTCCTCTCATCTGAAGCGCGTGGCGCTGCGCCTGCGCCGCACCGGGGCGCAGGCCATACCAACGATCATCGCGGTCGTGGTGCTCAATTTCGCGCTACTGCAACTCGTGCCCGGCGACGCCGCTGATGTACTTGCGGGAGAATCCGGCTCGGCCACCGCCGAGACCATGGCCATGATGCGTCACCACTTCGGTCTCGACCTGACCTTGTGGCAACAGCTTCTCGCGTATCTGAATCACCTTGCACACTTCAGCCTGGGCTTCTCCCCGCGCTTCAACACGCCGGTGATGACGCTGATCATGAGCCGCCTGCCCAATACGCTGATACTCATGGTCAGCGCGCTCGTGTTCGCGATCGTGGCCGGCATGATCATTGGCGTGGCGATGGCGAACTGGGTCGGCAAATGGCCGGACCGAATCCTGTCCTTTTTTGCGCTGCTGCTTTATTCGATGCCCGGTTTCTGGCTCGCGCTGATGGCGATCGTGTTGTTCTCGGTAAAGCTCGGATGGCTGCCAAGCGGCGGCGACATGACGCTCGGTGTCAACCTGACTGGCTGGAACTGGCTGGCGGACCGGGTCAGTCATGCCGTGCTGCCGGCACTCGCGCTGGCGAGCTTCTTTGTCGCGATCTATGCGCGCCTGACGCGCGTTGCGATGCTCGAAGTCCAGCGGCAGGACTACGTCCGCACAGCGCACGCTAAAGGACTCCATCCGCTTTTTGTGACCGTGCGCCATGTGCTGCGCAACGCGCTCCTTCCCATCACAACGGTGGCCGGCATGCATCTCGGTAATCTGCTGGGCGGGGCCGCCGTGATCGAAACCGTCTTCAGCTGGCCGGGCCTCGGGCGGCTCGCACTGGAAGCTGTTCAGGGCCGCGACTACAACGTGCTGCTCGGCGTGCTGCTGCTTTCGTCGATGCTCGTGATCGTCGCCAATGTACTGGTGGATCTGTTGCACGCATGGCTCGACCCGCGCATCGCGCTTCATTGAAAAAGCCCCCTATGTCATCCAATCATTCGTCTCTCGAACAAGCCGAAAGCGCCCCCGTGCATTCCGGTGCCAACCGGATCTTGCGGGATACCGTCGCAACGCCCGAAGCCAGCAGCGCGCGCCGTTCGGTCCTGAGCGCGTGGCTTCTGCGTTTCAGCCGCAAGCGGCGCGAGCCGGTGCCGGGACAATCGGAAGCGCTTGGATGGCCAGTGCTCAAAGCGCTCGCGCGCAATCCCGCGGCAATGAGCGGCGCCGTGTTGTTGCTCGCTCTGGTCCTGCTCGCATTTTTCGCAGGCACTCTCTTCCCCGGCGATCCGCTCGATATCGTCGCGCAGCCCATGCTTACGCCCGGACAAGACCCGCAATACTGGCTCGGCACGGACTCCCTGGGACGCAATGTGCTTGCGGAGCTGGCGCACGGCAGCCGGGCGTCGCTCGCGATCGGCGTCACGGCCGCGCTGATCGGCGTGGTGATCGGCACGCTGGTCGGCGCGCTCGCCGGATACTTCGGCGGCTGGGTCGACGACATCCTCATGCGCGTGACAGAACTGTTCCAGACCACGCCGTCGTTCCTGTTCGTGATCGTGATCGTATCGATAGGACACCCCTCCATGACCGTCATCTCGCTCGCGATCGGCGTCACGTCGTGGCCCACCATCACGCGCCTGGTGCGGGCGGAATTCCGCTCGCTCGCGCAGAGCGACTTCGTGATGGCTGCGCGCAGCCTCGGCTTCGGCCATGCGCGCATCATCTGGCGCGAGATGCTGCCCAATGCGCTGCCGCCAATCATCGTGACCACTTCCGTAATGGTCGCCACCGCGATCCTGATGGAGTCCGCGCTGTCGTTCCTTGGCATGGGGGACCCGAACGTGGTGAGCTGGGGCAGCATGATTGGTGACGGCCGTGAAATGCTGCGCACGGCGTGGTACCTGACCGCACTGCCGGGAGGGGCGCTCGTCCTGACCGTACTCGCGCTGAACCTGCTTGGCGACGGTCTCAACGACGCCCTCAACCCGCGCCTCGCCGAGCGTTCCTCATGAAATCGATACTCGAAGTCGACCGTCTCGCCGTACGTTTCGGCGCACAGCATGCAGTAAGAAACCTGAGTTTCAAGGTGCACGAGAACGAGATGCTCGCGCTCGTGGGTGAATCCGGATGCGGGAAGTCCACCACGGCGCTGGCTGTCATGCGGCTGCTGCCATCGAGCGCCACGCTGGAAGGCAAGATCGAGTTCGAAGGGAGGGATCTCGTTGGCCTCTCGAAGCAGACCATGCGCTCGATCCGCGGGAACGCGATCTCCATGATCTTCCAGGAGCCGATGACAAGCCTGAACCCGGTCATGACCGTCGGCCAGCAGATTGTCGAAGTGCTGCGGCGGCACGAGCCGCTCTCGGCTGGCGCCGCATGGCAACGTGCCGTCGAGTTGCTCGATCTGGTCAGGCTGCCGGAACCGGCGAGCCGCGCGAACGATTATCCGCACAACCTCTCGGGCGGCCAGCGCCAGCGCGTGATGATCGCAATGGCCGTGGCGTGCCGTCCACGGCTGCTGATTGCCGATGAACCCACCACCGCGCTCGACGTCACCATCCAGGCGCAGATCCTGCAATTGCTGGATTCGCTGCGCCGCGATCTTTCAATGGCCGTGCTGCTCATCACGCATGACCTCGGCGTGGTCGGGCAGTATGCAAACCGGGTCGCGGTCATGTATAGCGGCGAAACGGTGGAGGATGGCACGACCCAGCGCATTTTCACCCACCCGCGTCACCCGTACACCAAGGGATTGCTAGGGGCGTCGCTCACGCTCGACCAGAACCTGCATTACCGCACGCGCCGTCTCACCGAGATTCGCAGTCACATCGATACTGACACCGGCCTGCGCGACTTTTCGCTCAGCGACGAACGCATTGCAAGCGCACCCAACATCGTGTTCACGCGCAGTCCGTATGTCAGGCCGCCCGCGGCCGACAAGCGGCCGCCGCTCTTGAGCGTGCGCGACCTGGTGACGAGCTACCCCGGCAAAGGCAATGCAGTAGACGGCGTGTCCTTCGATGTCGGGCACGACGAAACCGTTGGCCTGGTCGGAGAATCGGGATGCGGAAAATCCACGCTGTCACGGACCATCCTGCGGCTGATTCCATCGGCGAGCGGCACGATCAATCTCGACGACCAGGACATCACGCATCTTGGCGGCAGCAAGCTGCGCGCGATTCGCCCGAAGATCCAGATGATCTTTCAGGACCCGTATGCATCGCTGAATCCGCGTCAGCGGGTGCTCGACATTCTCGACGCCGCGCTGATCGTTCATGGCGTCAGCGACAAACACGAACGCCGCCGGCATATTGCGGACATCACCGATCGCGTCGGGCTTGCATCGAAATCTCTGCAACGTTTTGCGCACGAGTTTTCGGGCGGACAGCGCCAGCGCATAGGCATTGCGCGCGCACTCGTGTTGCAGCCGAAGCTCGTGATTTGCGACGAACCCGTGTCCGCACTCGATGTCTCCATCCGCGCGCAAGTGCTGAATCTGCTTGTCGAACTGAAGCAGTCGCTCGGGCTTTCATATCTGTTCATCTCGCACGATTTGTCCGTGGTGCGGTATATCGCCGATCGCGTTCTGGTGATGAACAGCGGCAAGATTGTCGAGTCGGGAGATCATGAAAGCATCTGGTCGCGTCCCGCGCATGCCTACACACGCAGTCTGATCGATGCGGTGCCCAAACCGGCGTTCGCGCGGCGCGTGAATGATAAAACCGCGCCGTTCCAAGACGACGTGGACCTGCCTTTTTCGTTTTATCGATTTGCGATTTGAACCTTTGAGCAAATGCATGATTGCCGATAGCTCCGTTCGCGCGTCATATCTTCACAGCGAGAAACATCATCAACAATTATCGTTTCGTATTCCTATATTAAGTTGCTAATGTTGACATCGCGGATGGAGCAAGACGGTCCGCGACTGACTCATTCGAATCAACTCACGGACGCGCCCTCAAACCGCGTCATACCCGATGAACGCCATAGCCCTTTCCCATCCAAGCGACCTGCTCGTCAAGTCCTCGCAAATGAGCGAACGCTGGTGGGCGCGTCCCGGCGCGGTCGTATCGGTCGCGCTGCATGTTGCCGCCGCAGTTGCGCTGATTGCAGTGTCGGGACATCGCGATGAACCCAAGCCCGTCGATCACGCCATCCAGTTGGTGCTGGCGCCGCCCGAACCGCCCAAGGCGATCGTGCCACCGCCGCCCGTTCCGCCGCCTCCGAAGGCGCCGCCAGTGAAGCTCCAGCCGCCGAAGCCGGCGCCGGTGCAACGTCCAACGCCTGTCGCAAGACGTCTGACAGTGCCGACGACAGCGGAGAAAGCAGAGGTTGCCGCGCCGCCGGCACCGCCTGTGGATAACACGGCCAAGACGACCGCCGAACCGGTAGCGCCGCCCGCGCCTCCCGCACGGCCGGCGCCGCAAAACATCGGCATGGAAGGGATTCCGACGGACTACGTAAACCAGGTCTATGCCCGCATCAACAGCAGCGCGGCGGGTCACTATCCGCGCGCCGCGAAGATGCGTCATCTGGAAGGACGGATTGCTTACAAGATCACGCTCAGCCCCGAAGGCAAGCTGTTGAAGCTCGATCTGCAGTCATCGGGGGAAAGCGTTCTCGACGATGCAGCCGGAGAAGCCATCCGTGCCGCGGCGCCCTTTCCTCATCTGCCCGATCTGGGCGGCTCGTCATATCAGCTTACCGGTGCAATCGTCTACAAGTTCGGCGATTGATCGTCAGGCGTTGCCTTATTACTCTTTTATTGCGGAGTCGCAAACATGAACGCAGCAAATCTCGCGGCGCATCTGTCGCCGTGGCATCTCTTCATCAACGCGGATGTAGTGGTCAAGGCCATCATGGTGTTTCTCGCGTTGGCGTCCGTCAGCAGCTGGGCTGTCATCGCCGAAAAAATTTCCCGGTTTCGCAGCCTGCGCCGGCGTGCGGCTGTCTGGCTCGATCTGCTTGGCAGCGGCCGTTCACTCGTCAAACTCTCGGCTTCCGTGCAGCAGCATCCGAAGGATCCGTTCTCGCGTATCTACGCCGCCGTGCTCGGGGAGTGGCGCCAGACGCATGACCAGAACCTGCAATCGACGCACCGGGGCGCCGACGGGCTCAAGGAGCGTGTAAATCGTGTGGCGGGGATTGCGACGAACATCGAAATCGGCAAGTTGCAGCGTGGCTTGTCCATCCTTGCCACCGTGGGTTCCGTGTCTCCGTTCGTGGGGTTGTTCGGCACGGTATGGGGCATCATGAATTCGTTCCAGGGGATTGCGGCATCGAACAATACGAGTCTGTCAGTCGTGGCGCCAGGGATTGCCGAAGCGCTGTTTGCAACGGCGCTCGGGCTCGTGGCGGCCATCCCTGCCGTGATCGCGTACAACCGGGCATCGGGCGATCTGAACGACTATGCAAGCACGCTGAGCACGCTTACCGGAATCGTGGAAGTGCAACTGTCGCGTCAAATCGATGCAGGCGATGCAACCGTCGACGCCGCGGACAGCGATACCCGTTCGAGGCAGGACAAGCAGCATGACAAGGGCCTGCAGACGGCGAGCAGCGCGGACGTGCGGTCCATCGCTACTCAGGGAGCCTGATCATGGCCGTGAAGTTATCGAACAACAGGGGCATTGGAGGCGGCGTGCCGCCGGTCAGCGAGATCAACGTGACGCCGCTCGTCGATGTAATGCTCGTATTGCTTATCGTGTTCATGGTTGCCGCGCCGCTCATGGCATCCGGGGTGAAAGTGGATCTGCCCACCAGCAACGCGAAGCCTTTGACGGAAGAGAAACCGCCGATCGCGGTGAGTTTGAACGCAGCGGGCAAGCTGTATGTGGACAAGACCGAAGTCACGAATGCGACGCTGGTCGGTGCGCTGTCCACTGCCACGGAAGGAGACAAGGCGCGGCGCATCAATATTCGCGGCGACAAGGGGCTGGCCTACGGCAAGGTGATCGAAACGATGGGCGAGATCAACAACGCGGGGTTCTCGAAGATTGCGCTCGTTTCGGAACCTCCGCAGAACAATTGAGCGGTTGCCGGACTGGCGGCGGGATGAAGCGGTCCCGACCGCCAAACCATTATTTCCAATTCATGCAGCGCGGGAAAATTCGATATCCTTCGCCAGCTCCTGAGCTAACTCAAGCGGCTCGCGCAAGAACCACTGCTCATAGTCAAAGTCCGCCACAAGAAAACCTTCCCGCAAAAGAAACGCCTTCTGCTGGCGCAAACCCTCCACGTAGATGTCCGAAAGCGACGGCGTGAACTGCCGGTGAAGATGCGGACCAAATCCTCGCCGCACAGCATCGACCGTGCTTCCCGTTTCCGCGGCAATGGCCCCGACCACTTCGTCGGGATGCTCCAAAGCCCACTGCGCAGTCCGCAACAACACCGCCAGATAACGCGCGACCACATCCGGATACTCCAGAGCGAGCGTTCTGTCCACCGTGATTGGCCGCGGCGTGCCGGCGTTGACCCGCACCAGGGGATCCGGATTGACATTGATGTCGAAGATCGGCCGCAGGCCACCCTCGGCGATCAGCGTCGCGCTGACCGCCCCTTTCGCATAAATCGCATCGACGGCGCGATCGAGCAGCGCAGCCGCCGTGACGTGGGTCCGGCGTGGTGCGTTCGCGTCCTGCTCACGCAGGTCGAAACCATCCGCAGGGATATCGACCAAATCCACTTGTTCGCGTGTAAGCCCGCCCAGCTCTAGCGCCGTGAGAAGACCGCGCAGGTCCTGCGCGCGGCCGACATCCACGATCGGCGTCGCATGCAGCGGCAATCCGAGCCGGCGTCCCTTCAGGCCAGCCAGATCCCGGATGTCGCTGTCGTCGCGCACGAGAATCAGTTGCTCCTCGTCGACCCACGTGATGCCGACCACGGCCGTGTCACGGCCATTCGCTCTTGCCCAGATAGGTGGCACATTTCCGCCTTCCCGAAACATGCCTGGATGCGTGTGATCGAAATGCGAATTGCGGACAGCTTGATCATCGGCTGCGCGAATCGATTTGAGCGCAATACCCTTGCTCTCGAATTCACGATGCAACCAGCGGAAATGCTGCGCAATACCCGATGTAGTCGGCACCGGGCAGCGCGTGTACCACAACTCCGAGATTGAATTCTGACTCATGGTTTTACCCTCGTTTTGAAGCATTGCACGAAACGGATTAGATGAACTGCAAGCGTCACGCAGGTTTTTTATCGAGCGCGATGTTTGCGAAGTTGGCGTAGAGCGCCTGGTTGCCACCGAAGTTCAGCACCTCGCGGCGGGCGAGCGTGACAACATGCGGCGAGATCAGCGGAATCCGCGCCACATCCGTCTGCACCTTTTGCTGGAAGCGGTTATAAATGTCCTTGCGCTTAACCGGATCAATCTCCGCCTGACCGGTTTCCAGCAACTGGTCGACTTCCGGGCTGTTGTAATCGGCCGCGTTCGAGAACGCCACCCCCGGTTTGAAATTCTTCGACCAATAGAAGCGCTGCGTGCCGATGGCCGGATCGGGTCCGGCGTTGGCTGAATAAAAGATGGTGTCGAAATCGCGCCGCGTGTAGACGCGGTTCACGAATTCCCCGAAGTCCGATGAGCGGATGTTCAGGCGCACGCCAATCTTTTGCAGGTTGCTGCGAAGATGCTGCGCGATAGGCGCAAGCGGGCCGGTCGGCGCGGGGTCGTTGGTGAGGGTGAGCCGCACGCCCTTTGCATCGCGCTTCAGACCGGCTGCATCGAGCAGCGCTTCGGCCTTCGCGAGATCGAGCGGGTACGTGGGTACGTCAGCGGTGAAGAATGCAGGAAAGGCCTTTGGAATGGGCGCTTCAACTTTATCCGCGTAGCCCAGCCAGATATTCTTAACGATGAAATCGCGATCGAACGCGTGCGCAAATGCCTGCCGCACGCGAGGGTCACGAAACTGCGGACGGTCGAGATTGAATTCGAACGCGGCAGTACCCGTGATATAGGTCGAGGGATAATCCTTCACCACGATCTCCGGATTGCGCGACAGCCGCACGATGTCGGTCAGCGCCACACCGTAGTTATCGGCAAGATGCACTTCGCCGGTTTCCAGTGCGCTCGCGCCGCCGCTTCTGTCTGCAATGAATCTGAACAGCACCTTGTCCACGTATGGACGCGGCGCGTCCCAGTAATCCGGATTGCGTTCGAGCAACACGTAGTTGCCCTGTTCCCACTTCACGAATTTGAACGGACCGTTTCCAATGGGCGCATTGTTCAACGGATTCGAAAGCACGTCGCGACCGGAATAAAGATGTTGCGGCAGGATTTGCGCTTCCACCGAAGACATCAGCGCGCTCAAAAGATATGGCGCCGGCTTGCTGAGCCGAAGGGTTGCCGTCAGTGCATCGGGTGTATCGACTGCAATGACGTTGGCAAAGGTCGTGCGTCCGCGGCTATGGTATTTCTTCCATATCTCCAGCACCGAATACGCAACGTCCTTCGACGTAAAAGGCTGGCCGTCGTGCCATCTCACGTTGGGCCGCAAGTGAAACGTCAGCGACAGGCCATCCTTCGCGGCTTCCCATCGTGTGGCGAGTTGCGGCTTCGGATTGAATTGTTCGTCGAAGGTAAGGAGGCCGTCGAAGATCTTTCCGGAGACCAGCTGCGCGGTTCCTGCCGAAGTGATGGCGCTCGTGAGGCCGCTGGTGGCTTCCGGTCCGGAGCCTATGACAAGCGTACCGCCGCGCGGCAACGACTGCGCCGCTCTTGCACTCAGCGGCAACGAGAGATCGGTTGCCATGCCGGCGAGTGCGGCGTATCCAAGAAAACTTCTGCGACTGACAGCCATGATCGGGTCCCGGGAGAATTCATATCCCGACGATGGTACTGACCCGCGACACCGGGAATAACCAATTATTTAGGTTATCTATATTATTTCCCGGATAGTCTTCCAAGTCGTGATGATAGCGCTGCGCCAGCGAATGCCAGCGAGGCTCAAGCTGCCGGAAAGTCAAGAAGACGAAGGTATTGCGCACGCGCAAGCAAGCCGAGCAACTGGCGCAGATCCACGCTGCGAACAGACGGAAACTCACGTTCCACCTCCGTAAAAGTGAACTCCGAATTGCGCTCATCCAGCCATCGAATGACGCGCTCAAGCGACGCAGGCGCATCGGTTTCAAGTGTGGTCCGGGTTACCCAGTCGCGGTCCCATGCGGTGACCGTCAGCCCCATTGCGATACGGTTTCTTGGTGCAGTCTGCACACGCGAGGTCGGGATGCGCCTGAAGCGCGATGATTGATCGATTGCAGCGGCTCGTTCCTCCGTCGACCGAGGCATCAAGTCCAGAGCACGCAGCCGGCTCAAGCTGTCCGGCAACGCGGCGAGCAATTGTGCAGCGGCGTCATGCGCCGCAGTGGCGCCCGCGTGATCGTCGCGCGAACCATATAAGGGCGCGCGCCACCCCGCATGCTGCAGCAGCAGACCATTCAACTGTTGCTGCAGGGTATCGAGTAAGGTCGGCGGCCGAAGCACGATACTGATTGAATAGGAATCTTGGGTTGCCTCGGTCTTGTGCCATGTGCCGCGCGGCAGAAAAATAACTGAGCCAGGGGTCATTGGGACGGCGTCGAAAGCAACCCGCGACGCGTCGGGAAATGCCTCGCGCGTTTGCGCATACATGTCGTCCGACGCCGCCATGCCAGGGCCGAATTGCGAGCCGTACGGCTGCGGGATTTCGCCCATGCGCGCAACGTGGAAGGTCTTGCTGCCTTCCATCTGGATCGAGATGACTTCCTCGGCGTCGTAATGACATGCGACGCCGTCATCGTAAGGCGACGAGAAAGCCGTCAGACGCGCGCTTCCCTGTGCAATACCGAGTTCTGTTTCCAGCTCGCGCAGAAAAGCATGGCCGCCGACTGCATATGGCGCGATGTCGCGCAAATACACCGTCAGGCCCGACTGGCGAAGATTGAATGCGTTCGCATTGGCATCGAATACCTGGGGAAAACGCAGGCCGCGCCCGAACGCAATAGGCCCGCGATAAGCACGCGACAACGCACCGAAGTTGGCGAGTTGCGGCTGCCTGAGCACCTCGGGCAAGCGATCCAGCGTGCCATGTGTAGCCGCGGCATCGGCGGGCACGATGCCGCGACGAAAGCTGTCCGCAAGTTCCGGCGACAAGAGCCGGTCGAGATGTCGCGTGGACAGCGATTCAGGCATCGCGTTCGTCCGCGTGTGTTGCGACGACTGCATCAAGGCGTGAGCGGCGGACCAGGCTGAGTTCGACAACCGTGTCGCGCAGCAGCAAGGTGCTACGGGCCGGTTCGATAAGGATGCCGTCGTGCATCGGCGTAGTGCAGGCGGTAGTTACCACGCCGTCGATTCGCATCGCGCACACATTGCACAGGCCGCGCCGGCAGGACAGTGAGAACGCAAGCGCGGGATCCACAGCGCGCTGCAGGTATTGCAATGCGCTCGATACGCTTACGCCCGACCAATCGCTCGCGCCAATGCCGGCTTCTTCCGGACGCGGCAGGACGTAGGTGCTGGCGGTGTCGTCGCCGGGCGTACGGTGGAGATGGATGACCATTGTCATCGTTGCGTTTTCTTCTTTCATGCGGGAGCGAGAAACGGATGTAGAACGGGTTCCGTTCGATGAACCAGCGCGTTCGAATCCGCCTTCCGTGAGATCAGCCCATGCTCAAGCACGTTCGTCGCAGGCTGTGCTTTTCCATCGTGCCGGCGATGCGCACCGAGCGAGTCCTTGCGCGCGAGCGCGGACAGCAGCGCGCTTTCAATCACGGGCAGCGCCGACACGCATTCAAGGGCGTCGCTCCAGTCGCGATTCCAGCCTGGATCGCGATTACGGCACGCGAGCCGTGACACGTCATCGCGGGATATCGTGCACAGTTCTTCCAGCGCCTTCGCGAGTCCCGCTCCGTCGCGAACAGCACCGAGCGCAGCGTCGACGAGCTGACCCAGCCGACGCTTCATATCGAAAGGCGCGATGCCGTCTGCCCGTTCGAAGGGCGCCTTGATCCGCGCCTGAACTGAACGCCACTGTTCTTGATCGACGAGCGCCGCCGCCTCACCGGAGCGGCCGCGTGCCAGCGCTGCGGCAGAACGCCCCGCAGCTTTGCCCTGCACCAGTACCTGCGCACCTGCGTTGCCAGACAGACGGTTACCGCCATGAACACCGCCGGTCGCTTCGCCGCACGCATACAAGTTTGGCACGCCGGTTGATCCCTCGGCATCGACACGAATGCCGCCCAGCGAGAAATGCGCCGCTGGCGCAACCTCGATTGCGTGTCCCGCGCGAATGCGTTCGACTAGCGGCGTCATGTCGAAACCTTCCCAGCGCCAGTCCGCGGAAAACGAGCGCGACCATTGCGGGAAGTTGTCGACGATATCCCGTGGCAGATGTGCCCACGACAGATACACGCCGCCGTTCGGACTGCCACGTCCTTCGAACACCTCGGCGGCGCTCGCCGCAGCGACGATATCGCGGGTAGCCAGTTCCATGCGCTCAGGGTCCCAGCGGGCCATGAACCGCTCGCCATAACGGTTGAGCAGCCATGCGCGCACGCCGCTTTGCGGGCCGAGGATCCACGGAAATTGCAGGCCGCGCCACATTTCCGGAGCAACGAGACAGCATGGCAGGAATTGCAGCATCTCCATCTCGATCAACTCGGCGCCGGCTGCGAGCGCCATCGCGTGGCCGTCGCCGGACAGCTCCTCGGGAGCCGTACGCAAGCTCCAGTTGGACGTGGCGCCGCCGGTTGCAATCACAATCGCGCGTGCATGCAGCGCTTCGACTACACCCGAGCGTCTGTCGAGACCCGCAACGCCGACCACGGCGCCATCGCGCGTCAGGAGATCGGTCGATTGAAAGTCTTCCCGAAAACGAACGCCGGCATGCAAGGCGGCCGTGGTGACAACGCGTTGCATCGATGGTCCCGGGATGCGCACACCGCGTCCGCTGCTATGTCCTGGCGCATGCTTCGGAGCACTGACTTTAGCGCCATCTGCAATCAGCCGGCGCAGTTCGTCGCCGACGCCTTCCACCATAGCCGCGACCAGCCGCTGGTCGCTCAGGAAAGAGCCCGAGCGGATGGTATCGGCGAAGAAAAGTTCGTCGGTGTCGTCGGGGTTGGCGTCGAAGCCGAGGCCGATCGCCGTGCGTCCCGACACCGATACACCGCCGCCCGACGTGATAGTCGCACCGCTACGGCCGACCAGGCTCTTGTTGACCACAAGCACGCTCGCGCCCGCCGCGCGCGCATGCCAGGCGGCAACCAGTCCGGCTGCGCCGCTGCCAATCACGATGACATCCCAGGAGTCCATGCCGAGTTTCCCGCTGCTGAATATGGCCGGCCAAACGCCGGCCGCGAACAGTAAAGCACTTCATGAAACTCAAGCAAAGCAAGCAATCAAGATATCTAAATCACGAGCAAGGCGGACTGCGGCTTTAAACGATTGCAGTACCAATCATAACGATCCCGCAATCCCTTCGTTGAGTCGGTCGCCCGTTCGCTCTTACTCTATGCGGGCTCTATCGTCATCGCTGTAACCGGACTTACGCCGTGCGCTTCGCGCAACGGACATCGCATTCAGCGCGATCGCATCTTCCATTCGCGTTCGAACGTCGTTCAAGACAACTTGACAAGGGATCACCATGAGCATTCGACACATTCATCGCGCGACGCTGCAAACCTGGTTGACGGAAAGTGGTCTTGGCAGCGGCGAGGAACTCGCGTTGCTGGATCTGCGATCAGTGGAAGCGTTCGCCAAGGGACACCCGCTTTTCGCGACCAACCTGCCGGCCGAAAATCTGGAACGCGATGCACTGCGCTTCGTTCCACGCAAATCGGTACGGCTCGTGCTCGTTGACAACGGCGACGGTGCAGCCGCGAAAGGCGCAGCTGTACTGGAAGGCCTTGGTTATACCGACATCAATGTACTCACCGGCGGGATTCCGGCGTGGACGGCAGACGGCGTCAACGGACTGCCTACCTTCGACATCCCTGGCATCATTTTTACGGAAAGCGTGCGCGATCTGCGCGGCACGCCTTCAATCGAAGCCGCGCAGCTCAAGAAACTGTACGACGCAAAGGAGGATGTCATCGTTATCGATACCCGGACCCGCGAGGAGTTTGCACGCGGTCACGTACCGGGCGCGGTGAACGCGCCGGGCGAGGAGATCTTGTATCGGTTTCTCGATCAGGTTCCCAACCCGGACACGTTTGTAGTGGTGTCGTGCGCGGGCCTTCCGCGAGCGATCATAGGCGCACAGACGCTCATCGATGCACACGTGCCCAACCGCGTCGCTTTCCTCGAGGATGGCACGGCCGGCTGGACACGTGCAACGCTCGAACTGGCCACTGGCGGTGAAAAGCGCGGGTCCGCCAGTGCTGCTGCAACTGCCTTCGGCGTAAAGCACGCGCACGAACTTGCCAAGCGTGCGCGCGTCAGGACCGTGGACCAGCAAAGCGTTGCAGATTGGCTCGCCGACACCACGAAGCGCACGACTTACCTGCTCGATATCCGTTCCACAGAGGAATACGAAGCCGGCCACGTTCCAGGCTCCATCTCGGCGCCGGGAGGCCAGTTGCTCGCCGTGTCCCATCGTACGGTTGCGACCCGTGGTGCGCGCCTCGTGCTGATCGACGATGACGGTACGCGCGCCGTCACGAGCGCCTACTGGTTACAGCAGCGCGGATGGGAAGTTCATCTGTTGGAGAATGCGTTGACAAGTGCGGGCGCCGCACCTGCTGCACGAGTGCCGGAACTGTTGAACTCATGAGCGGCCCTCAGCCAACACCGGCGCGCAGCTATATGCATATTTCCATTGCTTCGTTGTAGTTGCCGGTCCTGCGTTCTATTGTTGCGCGACCTTTGATCTAGCGCATCGCGGCGGGTCTCGACGCTACGCCAGTCCAGCACGCGATGCGCGACCACTTCCGGACGCCTGGCAATGAATGATTCGAAACAACTTGGACGCAGGACTTTTATCGCCGCATTGGGCGCAACCATGGCGGGCATCGCCTTGCCGTCGTGGGCCAAATACCAGCCGGATCAATTCAGGATCGGTTATCAGAAAGCCGCCAGCACGCTGGTACTTCTGAAGGCGCATGGCGCGCTGGAAAAGCGTCTTGCACCGCTGGGCGTCAAGGTGACATGGAACGAATTTCCCGCAGGACCGCAATTGCTCGAAGGGCTCAATGTGGGCGCAATCGACTTCGGCTATGTGGGCGAAGCGCCGCCGGTGTTCGCGCAGGCAGCCGGTGCCGATTTTGTCTATACCGCCTACGAGATTCCCACGCCGCATGCCGAGGGCGTGGTCGTTGCGCAGGATTCGCCCATCAAGAGCGTCGCGGATCTGAAGGGCAAGAAAGTAGCGTTCAACAAAGGCTCGGACGTGCACTGGTTTATCGTAGCGTTGCTGCGCAAGCACGGCCTCGACTTTCCGGATATTCAGCCGGTCTATCTCGCGCCCGCTGACGCCCGCGCCGCGCTGGAACAGCACGCCGTCGATGCGTGGGCGATCTGGGACCCGTTTCTCGCCGCCGTGCAAGGACAAAGCAAGGCACGTCTCATAGCCGATGCCGAAGGCGTTGCGAGCCATCACCAGTTCTTCCTGAGTCAGCGCGAGTTTGCGGAAAAACGCAAGGACGTGATCGCGATCGCCCTGGAAGAAGTTGGCAAGGAAGGACAATGGGTGAAAGGCAACGTTTCCGCTGCGGCGGCGCAGCTTGCGCCCATTCAAGGACTGGATGCCGGGATCATCGAGGCAGGCCTGCGCCACTACGCGCACGTCTATAAACCAATCGATGACACCGTGCTCGCCGAACAGCAAAAAATCGCCGATACCTTCTTCGAATTGAAGCTGATTCCCCGCAAGATCGTGACGAAGCAAGCGGTGCTGGCGTAAGCAAGACGCCACCGGCGTGCGACCGGAAAGACGCACGCCATCCCCTTCAATCCACGCTCAAGCATTCCCGGCCAGTGCACGTTCCACGGCCGTGCCCTTGAAGAAATCGGGATTGGCCTGTGTGTAAAGCCGATAAGGATTATCGAAAACGAAGGCCTTGAAATCCGTTTCGCTGATCACGCCCTGCTCCACGAGATGCCAGCTCTCCGCCAGCGCCTCGGTCAGATCCGGCACGTCCCAGTGCCCCACATCCGACGAATAGATCGCGTTGATCTTTGCACCAAGGGGATTCGCGCGATCATTGAACGCGGCCGCGACCGTCCTGTCGTCCGACTCGGAGCCGAAATAGAAATTGTCGACCCAGCGCGCGCGGATGTCTTCGACCTTCTCGATACCCGCAGCAGCAAAGTCTTCGAGTTCGTGCTCGGCGGGACGACCCGCATCGCTTAGATACGACGCGCCGAGCGTGTCGCGGACGATCGACTCCTCATCCAGCCGCTGACCCTTGGTGAGGCCGCCGCCATAGCGTTCGAACAATTCGAGCAGCAGCTTGCGATTGATTTCGCGCGGATCGTAATGCCGCAGCCCTTCGCGGCTGCGCTTCGAAAAGCGATCGGCAAGATGAATATAGACATTCGCGCCCCATGCGGCGCCGCCCTCGAGCAGAGCCACACGCAGCGCCGGAAAACGGCGCGTCACCCCGCCGAAAAACAGCGCTTTCGCAAACGCTTCCGACGCGTCCGCGAAATGTCCAATGTGGTTGTACATGTAGTTGCTGATCGAAGAACGTCCGGTCCAGCCCTGACTGCCATAGTGCGTAGTCACTGGAACTCCGAGTTCCACGACTCTCGCCCAGAACGGGTCGTAGTCGTATTGGCTGTCGATGCCGTAGAAATCGACGTAAGACGCGTGCCTGGCGATGTCGGGATATTGCGCTGGAGGATATTTCTCGGCGAGCGCACGAATCGGGCGGCGCACGCCGCCGCTGATGTTGATTACCTTGAGCCCCAACGTCTTGACCGCGAACTCAAGCTCTTCTATCCCCTCTTGCGGTGTATGCAGCGGAATGCCGGCGACCGGAGTCAAGTGGTCGGCGAACGGCCTGTACAGGTCGGCGTGGTAGTGGTTGATCGCTCGCTGCAACGCCTGGCGGTCGTCGCCCGCAGCCAGCGCCGCAAGGGCGTTATTGGGAAACAGCACCGAGTAGTCCGAACCCTGCTCGGCCTGACGCTCATAAAGCAATGCAGGAAGATGGTAGGTCGCCACATCAAGCGTGTTACGCGTGACGCGCGCCCACCAAGGCAACCTGATCGTGCGATGCTGCTGGCGCTCCTCCGGGGATTGCTCGTACCAGTCCCGCCCATCGCGCAACGTCGCATTGCGACGCGCTCCCGATGCACGCCGCAACGCATCCACCAGGCCAACGCCGCCGTAATTTGCTACGTAATCCTCAAGGGCTGGTGTGTAGTCGTTGGTGTGGACGTCGGTGTCGATCACCGGGTAACCGAGTTGATGGCGAATCGCCGCTGAGGGCGAAGCCTGGAGGGCGGCAGTACGGTCGTTCATGGGGCGCTCCGAAATAATTGATCCGGCGTTTGTCGAATGACATGGGCGGAGCGTCGACCGCTTCATAAGCAGCGCGCCCCGCAAACGATAGCCTTGAATTCAGCGTCTACATTACCGAAGATTTGCGTCCGCGCAGACGCGCATCGATCTAACAAATTTCGATACCAATATGACTCCGCGCAGGGTACGTATATGCGTTTTGCAGACAACGTGGATGCGAAATGAAAGCATGCGCGTAAGGGTCCGTTAATCTTCGCGATGTCGCATCCGAACGGAAGCGAATCCTAGTATGTGGTTTCGCTGCGCCGCGTCTTGCATCTGTTTAGCGAAAAGACCTAATCTTGGTCCACAACATCGGGACCGGGTCGGCTACGAACTGGTTGCCACTAGTTAGGAAACCAAAGTAGTAGGAGACGACCATGACAATGCGTTCATTTGGCCTAGTACAAGTTCTACTTGCTCTCGTCTTGCTGGCGAGTTGCGGAGGCAACAGTTCGGATGGAGGCGCAGTTTCTTCCGGCACTCCGGATGCGGGCGTCGCAAAAGCTACCGTACGCTATGCGTTGCCTCCCATGGGATGGAACTCGTGGAATACGTTTGCGTGCAAGGTCAACGAAACCGTCATCAAGTCCGTTGCGGACACGATCGCCGCAAGCGGCATGGCCGCAGCCGGTTATCAATACGTGACGCAAGACGATTGCTGGGTCGGCGGACGCGATCCCGCCACCGGTCAGCTCTACGCCAATCCGACCACGTTCCCAAGCGGCATCAAGGCGCTGGCCGACTATGTCCATAGCAAGGGATTGAAGTTCGGCCTCTACACGTCCGGCGGCGCCAACACCTGCGCCGCGCTTGCACACGGCACACGTCCGCCGACCTATCCGCAAGGAGTGGGCGCCGGAAGCCTGGGCCACGAAAGTGTCGATGCCGCGACCTTCGCAAGCTGGGGCGTGGACTACATCAAGCTCGACTATTGCGGCGGCAATCTAAGCGCATTCCCGGCCATGCGCGCCGGCATCGCCGCGACCGGCCGGCCGATGTACCTCAGCATCAACCCCTACAGCGCGAACCAGACCCTGCCGACCAACTTCGCCTCGGACGGCAGCTTGTACGTGCCCGCATACGCCGATACCTCTCGCATCTCGCAGGACATCACAAATACGTTTGCTTCGGTGACATCGATCATCGATATCAGCGCAAAAGACGCGTCGTGGACAATTCCTGGTTACTTCAATGACATGGACATGCTGGAAGTCGGCCGCGGCATGACGCCGGATCAGGACACGGCGCACTTCGCGATGTGGTCAATGATGTCGAGCCCGCTCAACGCCGGCAACGATGTCCGCAGCCAGAGCGCAAGCACGCTCGCATTGCTAACCAATGCCGGGGCGATCTCGGTGAGTCAGGATGCGCTGGCCTTGCAAGCGGTGCCAGATGCCGCCGATAGTTCCGCTACGCTGCAAGTCTGGACCAAGCCGTTGCAAACAAGCGGCACGCGCGCCGTAGCCATTCTCAATCGCGGATCGGCTGCTGCCACTGCCACAGTCAACTTTGCCAACCTCGCGTTGAGCGGGCCGGTACAAGTGACGAATCTTTTAACAGGAGAGGTATTGTCACCGGGTGTATCGGCGGGAAGTTTCAGTGCGAGCGTGCCCGCAACCGGCGTGGTTCTGTTGAAGCTGACAGGTACCGACCCGCTCGCGCTCAACGCCCCGCTCGCGCTTCAGAACTGGATCTGGGCAAGCACGCAGTCCGGTCAGGTCGCGGCCAAGGTGTGGCCGAGCAACGATGCCTTGCCGGTCGGCGCGGCCGCGGCGGCTTCGGTCATCGTCAATGGAACGTCGTATCGCGACGGCCTGACAGTGAACGCGCCGGCGCAGATGGTTTATCGTCTCGGCGGGCACTGCAGTTCGTTCCAGAGCGATATCGGCCTGGACGCCGCAGCGAAAGGCGCGGGGACCGTGGACTTCCAGGTCTGGGCCGACAACGTCATGCTCTATGACAGCGGCGTCATCAATGGATCGTCTCCGACAAAAACCGTGCATGTGAGCCTGAACGGCTATCAGACTCTTCGGCTGGTCGTGACCGATGCACAAGACGGTGTCGCCAACGACGTGGCCGATTGGGCTGACCCCACGCTTGTTTGCGGGTCGTAAAAGGACAGGCCGATCACCGCCGGTAATTGGCGCGATGTGGCCGAGGTCGTATCGAAGCGTGGCGTCGACTTCTCATCATACATATCTACGATATGCGCAAGTATTGCGATTTGCCGCCATGCGCGAAACGATCGGTGCAAGCTTCATGTGATCAACACCTCGGCTGATCCAAATCAAATAGCGCGTTTTCGTCCCGATCGAAAATCTTGCGACGGCACTCGCATTCGATGCCGCGACAAGATACGGGGCACATTTTGAACAAGTATTTATCGGTCGCAATCCCGCTGGTCTTCTCGATCCTTTCCACCACGACGGTGACTGCAAACGCGGATCAGGGCGATATCCTCGCCCGGGTCAGAGCGATCAGCATCCAGCCCGATGTATCGGCGGGCGGCGCATTGGGCATCCTCGGAACAGGCGTCAAGAATGCCGTGGTTCCCGAACTGGATTTTGTTTATATGGTGCGTCCGAGCATTGGGCTGGAGCTCATTCTTGCAACCTCGCGCCATCAGGTGACATCGAATGCAGGCGCGCTTGGCGGCGTCAATGTGCTGCCTCCAACGCTGTTGCTTCAGTATTACTTCAATGCAGCAGGCAAGGTACGTCCTTATGTGGGCGCGGGCCTGAACTACACGCTCTTCTATAACAACGGGTTGCATGCGGGCGATACACCCGTCTCGATCAAGAACTCGAGCTTCGGGCCAGCTCTTCAGATCGGCATGGACGTGCAGGTAGCACGCAATCTGTTCGTGAATGCCGACATCAAGAAGATCTGGATGCGCACCGATGCGTCCGCTGGAGGCGCATCGCTCGGGTCGCTGAAGATCGACCCACTGGTAGCGGGTATGGGTGTTGGCATGCGTTTTTGATTCAACGATGGATCAAAAAGAAAGCATCGGCTCAATGAACTGCAGATAGCGGTTCTCGCGTGGCCGATGTTGTTTTTTCTATATGTGATGCAGCGAACAGAACTGTGGGGAGGAGTGAAGCATTAAGGAGTGGCGAATATTTTCTCGGACCGATGCGATGGACGAGAACTCTTGGAAAGCAGGATTCAAAGCGGGCCGTCTCGGGCACTCTCTGGACGCATGCCCCGACTATGCGGACGCTGAATTCTGGAACTGGTATTGCGGGTTCATCAGCGGACGGTCAAAGCCTTTACGCCTTGTCGTCGAGAAAACAGATGCGTCGAACGCGGCGGAGATTTCACTCCACGATATTCCAGCGTCCTGACTTTTGGATCAAGGACGGCCCGGTGCACCGGGCGTCACTGCGCGACTCCATTGCCGCCTACAGGTACGTCATCCCATGCCTGCTCGATTGCCTGAAGCGCGCTCAAAACAATCGACCGGTTCAGCGCTGCAGCAAGCACGCCATCGCGCTCCGCATACGCCTCGCAAAGTCGCTGATGATCGGCGCAAGAACGCTGCAGACGTCCAGGCAGGGACGTACTCAGCCGCCGCAACCGGTTTGTGCGCATACGCATTGAATCGAGCACCTCCTTGAAAATGCCGTTGCCGCACACCCGCAGCTCTTCGTCGCGAAACGCCACGTTCGCCCAGAAATAGCCGTCTACATCGCCCTGCGCTGCAACTTTCGCGAGGCGGCCATGCGCCGCCCAGAGCGATTCGATATCAGCCCCGGTCGCGTTCTCGACTATTGCGGCGGCAACCTGCGCGTAGAGAATCCCACGCAACTGATAGATCTCCCGCACGTCCTTCAGCTTGACCGCCGACACGCGTGGACGATGACGCGGCGGCCAATCGACCAGTCCTTCGCGACTCAGGACGAACAGCGCTTCGCGCACCGGCGTGCGGCTTACGTTGAACCGCTTCGAGAGATCGACAGAGTTCAGGTCGGCGCCCGGCAACAGCCGCCCCTCGATAATGCCGCGCGCCACCCAGTCGACGATCTCCGCGACGGGCGTCGATTCGCCATCCCCTTCGATCGCGCTTCTGTCGACATTCTGGTTCATCGCGGTTCCTCTTTGGGTTCTGTTTCGCGGGCGCGCAACCCGCCGATTCTAGCAATCAACCGTCGCGACCCCGGTACTGCGGGCTTCGGACATTATCCTGAGTCAGACCAAAGTGTGTACATTTTGGCTCTTAAATCTTGCAATTTGGCGATCAGCTTCTATAGACTGACATGATATGTCGACACTTTGGTCGGCAAAATGCCACAAACATTCAGGAGACGGGCTCATGTCCATGATCGACCGGCGTCACTTTTTGAAGACCAGTGCTGCGAGTGCGCTGGTATCGGCGACTGCCAGCAAAACGGTTTTTGCTCAAACGCCGGACGCAAGCAGCGCAGCCTCGGCGCCCGCGAGCGGCATCAACGCGCGCCCGCCGAAAGTCACACGCATCCTTGCGGAATTCATCGTCAAAACCGGTTATTCAGACCTGCCCGCGCCGGCTCGCAAGGAAGGCGTGCGGACGTTGATGAACTGGGTCGGCGTCGCGGTCGGTGGGTCCCATGACGAGACAGTGAACCGGGCGGTCGCGGCACTCACGCCGTTTTCGGGACCTCCGCAGGCAAACCTGCTCGGGCGCACCGAGCGCTTCGACATCATGAATGCGGCATTCATCAACGGTGTCAGCAGTCATATCTTCGATTACGACGATACACATCTGAAGACGATCATCCATCCCGCCGGTCCGGTCGTCTCCGCGATTCTGGCGTTTTCGCAATATCGTCCGGTGTCGGGCAAGGACTTTCTGAACGCGCTCGTGCTCGGCGTGGAAACGGAATTGCGCATAGGCAATGCCGTGTACCCGAATCATTACGATGTCGGTTGGCATATCACCGGCACGTGCGGCGTGTTCGGTGCGGCTGCGGCGACCGGCAAGCTGATGGGTCTGACTGTTCAGCAAATGGTGTGGGCGTTGGGCCTCGCCGCATCGCAGCCTGTCGGCTTGCGTGAGTCGTTTGGCTCGATGAACAAGAGCTTCAACCCTGGACGCGCCGCCGCGAACGGGATCTTCGCCGCGCTGTTGGCGGAGAAGAACTACACCAGTTCCGATGGCATGATCGAAGCGAAACGGGGATGGGCGAACACCATCAGCACCAAACAGGATTATCGTGAAATCACCGAAGGCCTCGGCTCGCATTACGAGTCGACACTGAACACATACAAGCCATTTGCGTGCGGTATCGTGATTCACCCGGCCATTGACGCCGCGATCCAGCTTCGCAATCAAAATCATCTGACGGCTGATCAGATCGATCGTATCGATCTTCGGGTCCATCCTCTCGTCATTGAACTGACCGGCAAGAAGACGCCGCAGATCGGACTCGAGGGCAAGTTCAGCATCTATCACGCGGTGGCGGTCGCCGTGATCGATGGCGCTGCCGGCGAGAAGCAGTTCAGCGACGCGAAGGTGCGTGACCCGGTGACGGTCGCGCTGCGCGACAAGGTGAACGCCATCATTGACCCGTCGATCAAACCAGAACAGGTCGACATGACGATCACGCTAAAGGACGGCCGGAAGCTGCATAAGTTTATCCAGCATGCAATTGGCAGCACCGAGGTGCCTATGACGGATCAACAGCTAGAGAAGAAATTCTCGGATCTGGCCGAAGGTATTCTTTCGCCTGATCGAACGCGCAAATTGATGGATACGTGCTGGCATGTGGAGCAACTGGATAACGCCGGTGACATCGCGCTTGCTGCGCTACCGCAATAGTGATTCGTGAACCACAACTTTGCGCTTTTTCTGGCCGATCAACTGTTTTGGACGTAGAGGGCGCCCGATGCCCGCCACGTGGCCAGATTCCCCATTTCATTTCAACAATACTTGAAATATCGAATCGAATGCCTTATCGTTCGGTGCATGAATTCCGATCTCGTTGTACGCGCCCTGAGTGCGCTCGCACATGAATCGCGCCTCGCGATTTTCCGCTTGCTGGTTGTAGCCGGCCCGGATGGCATGGCCGCTGGCGAAATAGCGAAGCAACTCGGGCTTTCCCCGTCAAGCCTGTCGTTTCATCTCAAGGATCTGTCACATGCGGACCTGGTGAAGCCACGGCAAGAAAGCCGCTTCATCATCTACACCGCGAATTTCGACGCCATGACGGGCCTGATCGGCTTTCTGACGGAAAATTGCTGCGCCGGCGCGACGTGCGCGGCGAGCGCCCCTCCTGACTGCTGCGCCACTTCCGATGATGCGCGTGAAGCCGGCAGGGAAATCGAATGAGCAGTACTGATACAGCGGTTAGCCCCCCACGGTTGGAAATCGCGTTTTTCGAACGCTATCTGACAGTCTGGGTCGCGCTCTGCATCGTGGGCGGCATTCTGCTTGGGCAGCTCCTTCCGCATCTCTTTCAGGCGATTGGCCGCATGGAAGTGGCGCAGGTCAATCTCCCGGTTGGCGTGCTCATCTGGGTGATGATCATTCCGATGCTGGTCAAGATCGATTTTTCCGCGATGACTCAGGTCAAGCGTCAGTGGCGAGGCATCGGCGTCACGCTGTTTGTGAACTGGTTCGTCAAACCGTTTTCAATGGCGCTGCTCGGCTGGATCTTCATCCGCCATGTGTTCGCGCCGTGGCTTCCCGCCGGTCAGCTCGACAGCTATATCGCAGGCCTGATCCTGCTGGCGGCTGCCCCCTGCACGGCGATGGTGTTCGTCTGGTCACAGCTCTGCAAGGGCGATCCTTATTTCACGTTATCGCAAGTGGCGCTGAACGACGCAATCATGATCGTGGCCTTCGCGCCGCTCGTCGCATTGTTGCTGGGTTTGTCGGCCATTACGGTGCCTTGGGACACGCTGATTATTTCCGTCGGCCTTTACATCATCATTCCAGTCATCCTTGCTCAGTTATTGCGTCGAATTCTGATGGCGAAGGGCGAGGCGCATTTTCGGAAGACCATCGCTCGTCTCGGCCCCTATTCGATCTGCGCGCTGCTCGCAACCCTGGTGCTGCTCTTCGCCTTCCAGGGGCAGGCGATCGTCAAGGAACCGCTGGTCATTGCAATGCTGGCCGTGCCGATCCTCATCCAGGTGTTTTTCAACTCCAGCCTCGCCTACTTGCTGAACCGGCGCCTCGGTGTCGCGCATTGCGTGGCGGGCCCGTCGAGCCTGATCGGCGCGAGCAATTTCTTCGAGCTTTCGGTCGCCACTGCAATCAGCCTGTTCGGGTTTCACTCAGGCGCGGCGCTTGCCACCGTGGTCGGGGTGCTGATCGAGGTGCCGGTAATGCTGCTCGTTGTCAGCATCGTCAATCGATCGCAACATTGGTACGAAGCGAAACACAGCATCAGGAATGCCGAATGACACAGGATCTTCCAAACATCAGCATGCCGCACCTCGACACAGCGGATCTGCGCAAGCTCGAACCGTGCGCGGTTTCGCAGCACGCCCCACGAATCCTGCTGCTGTATGGCTCGTTGCGCCCTACGTCATACAGCCGCCTCATGACGCTCGAAGCCGAACGCATCCTGCGCCATTTCGGCGCGGAAACGCGAGTGTTCGATCCGCACGGCTTGCCGATAACCGACAGCGTCGCTGCCGATCATCCGAAAGTGGCCGAACTACGCGCACTCTCGGAGTGGTCGGAAGGACAGGTGTGGTGCAGCCCGGAGCGTCACGGCACGTTGACCGCCGTCTTCAAGAACCAGATCGACTGGCTACCGCTCGAAAGCGGCGGCGTCCGTCCAACACAAGGGCGAACGCTCGCCGTGATGCAGGTATGCGGCGGATCACAATCGTTCAACGCGGTCAACGCGTTGCGCGTGCTCGGCCGCTGGATGCGCATGGTGACCATTCCGAACCAGTCGTCGGTGGCGAAGGCCTGGCAGGAATTCGATGCAAGCGGGCGGATGAAACCATCGGCTTATTACGATCGCGTCGTCGACGTGATGGAGGAGCTGTACAAGTTCACGCTGCTCGTGCGCGATCGCTCGGATTACCTGACCGATCGTTACAGCGAGCGCAAAGAAGCGCATCCGGAGCGTGCAACGACGCTGGCGAGCGCCGCGATGAACCATGAGGCAGTAAGCGTGAATGCTGATACCGACGAAAGCGAAACCGAGTGACGGCGCCCGCAGCGCTATCGGGCCGTTGGCACCAGAGATCATCCATTCTCAAACTATACGATTCGATCCTGAGGCTCGTCGACCTGCTGGAAAAACCAAACGATCTGCAACATCCAGGCGCGCTGATTCAACGAGAGATCATCTATCGCAGTCACGAGACCGGCGTGCGCGCGTTTCAGGCACGCCGTATCCTCCTGGGAGAAAATCTGGATGCGGCGACGGCCGCAGCGCGCAGTTGAAAACCGATCATGTGTGATGGGACCTTTGGAATCGAGGAGACAAAAAATGAAAGTAGAAGGCCGTTGCCATTGCGGTGCGATCGCTTACGAAGCCATTGTCGATCCCCAAAAGGCGGGCTTGTGTCACTGCACCGATTGTCAGACGCTCTCCGGCGCACCCTTTCGCGCGAGCGTTCCCGCAATGGCCGGCGACTTCACGATTTTGCGCGGCCAGCCGAAGGTCTACATCAAGACTGCGGAGTCCGGTACAAAACGCGCCCAGGCTTTTTGCGCCGACTGCGGCACGCCCATCTACGCCTCTGCCGCCGATAACCCCACCCAGTTCAATCTCCGCCTTGGCGCAATAGCGCAGCGCGCGCAGATACCCGCGCTCAAGCAAGGCTGGTGCAGCTCGGCGCTTGCGTGGGCCAGGGACATCGAAGATCTGCCGGAATCTTCGCAACGCTGAGTTCGGGCGATTGCGAGCGAAACAAACATCAAATAACCGGTCCGCGCCGCCCTCCCTTTCGCACCCAAATAACGCTCATCGAACGCCCGATGCCCGCCTCAGGGCAAAATACGGGTTTCGCGGCCGTTGCGCGCCCCTCCCTTCGTGGTGGCGCGCGGCTTGCAACCACGGCTTGCAATCACATTACCGAATTATGGAAACTCCGCCGGGCGCTTGTCCCGCCGGTGTCAAAGGACAGTTTGTCCTCGAAAAAGTACATCAGGAGTCGTTTATGAGTGATTCGAATGCGTCGTTCCTCAGCAGATTTTCGCTGGCCGTAGGAACGTTCTTCGCCATCCTGGGCGACCGCGAAGTCGCTGCCGGCGTGCGCCGCGTGCGCAACGGCGAAGCCGCGGCCCCCGAGCCATCGCCGGCCCCTACACCTGCTCCCGTCGTCCGGACGATAAAAGAAGCCACCCCCGACGCCGCCCTTCAACTGCTCGGGCTGCTGCAGCGCGATGCCCGCTTTATCGATTTCATCGAGGAAGACGTGGCGGCCTATTCCGATGCCGAGATCGGCGCCGCCGCCCGCCTCGTTCACGACGGCTGCCGCACGACCCTGCGCGAACATTTCACCATTCGCCCGGTGCGCACGGAAGCCGAGGGCAGCCGCGTCACGCTGGAAGATGGTTTCGACGCCAGCGCCAATCGCCTCACCGGCAATGTGGTCGGGCAAGCACCGTTCACCGGCAACCTGAGCCATCGCGGCTGGAAAGTCGAACAGGTCCGCCTGCCGAAGCTGACGGAAAGCCACGATGCAACGGTGATCGCGCCGGCCGAGGTGGAACTATGAGCGACGCGCGCTATTCCATTGGCATCGACCTGGGCACGACGCATTGCGCGCTTTCCTACGTCGATCTCACCGCAAGCGATGGCGAGAAAAGCACGCAAAGCGTCTTGCCGGTCACCCAACTCACTGGGCCGGGCGCGATCGAGGAACTTGAGTTGCTGCCGTCGTTTCTCTACCTGCCGCATCCGAGCGAATTCAGTCCCGGCGACCTGAACCTGCCGTGGACGGCCGAACGTGATTTCGCGGTCGGCGAACTCGCGCGCAATCGCGGGGCGGCGACGCCTATCCGCCTGGTATCGAGTGCGAAAAGCTGGCTCTGTCATCCGGGCGTCGACCGGCGCGCGGCGATCTTGCCGAACGACGCGCCGCCCGAAGTCACGCGCGTTTCGCCGCTCGAAAGCTCGGTGCGTTATCTGACGCATTTGCGCGAGGCGTGGAATCACGCGCATCCGGAGGCGCCGTTCAGCGAGCAGGAAGTCACTGTCACGATCCCCGCTTCCTTCGATCCCGCCGCGCGCGATCTCACCGCCGAAGCAGCCGAAGCGGCGGGTTTCAGCCGCATGACCTTGCTGGAAGAACCGCAGGCCGCGCTGTATAGCTGGATCGAGATGAGCAGCGGCCAGTGGCGCAAGCAGGTCCGGGTCGGCGACGTGATCCTCGTCGTCGATGTCGGCGGCGGCACCACGGACTTCTCGCTGATCGCGGTGATCGAACGCGAAGGGAATCTGGAGTTGCATCGGATTGCGGTGGGCGAGCACATCCTGCTTGGCGGCGACAACATGGACCTCGCGCTCGCCTACGTGGTCGCGCGCAAACTCGCGACGCAAGGCACGCAGCCCGACGCGTGGCAGCTTCGCGCGCTGACCTACGCGTGCCGATCGGCGAAGGAAACCCTTCTCACCGATCCGGCTACGCAAACCGTTCCGCTCGTCGTGCCGAGCCGGGGATCGAAGTTGATCGGCGGTTCGATCCGCACCGAACTCACGCGCGCGGAACTCACGCAGACCATCCTGGACGGCTTCTTCCCGCAAGCCGATCGTGCCGACCGGCCGGTGAGCCGCGCACGCGTGGGCCTTACGCAACTCGGCCTGCCGTACGCGCAGGACGCGGCCATTCCGCGTCATCTCGCGGCCTTCCTTGGCCGTCAAGTGAATGCGCTGAACGAGATCGAAGGCCTGCAAAACACGCTCCCCGAAGGCGCCAGTTTCCTGCATCCCACCGCCGTGCTGTTCAACGGCGGCGTGTTCAAGTCGGACCTGCTGGCCAATCGCATTCTCGATACCGTCAACGGCTGGCTCGCAACCGAAAACGCGCCGCCCGCTCGTCTGCTTGCGGGCGGCGACCTGGACCGCGCTGTCGCGCGCGGCGCGGCGTATTACGGCTATGTACGGCGCGGCAAAGGCGTGCGGATTCGCGGCGGCACGGCGCGTTCGTACTACGTCGCAATCGAATCGGCGATGCCCGCCGTACCCGGCATCGAACCGCCTGTTCAGGCGCTTTGTCTTGCGCCCTTCGGCATGGAAGAAGGCACCGAAGCCGCATTGCCGCCGCAGGAATTCGGGCTTGTCGTGGGCGAGCCGGTACATTTCCGGTTCTTTGGTTCATCGGTGAGAAGGCAGGATCAGGTCGGCACGTTGCTCGACTTCTGGGGACCCGAGGAGTTGCAGGAACTCGAAGAAATCCAGGCGACGCTCCCGACCGTTGGCCGCACTCCCGGCGAAGTCGTGCCTGTGAAGCTGCACGCGCGGATCACCGAAGCCGGGACGCTCGAACTGGAAGCCTTGCCGCGCGATTCGGGCGAGCGCTGGAAAGTCGAGTTCGATGTCCGCGCGAATGCAAACGCGAACGGCTAAGCGCCAATGAAGCAATACATCGTCGGGATCGATCTCGGCACGAGCAACACGGTCGTGGCGTACGCGGACGCGGGCTCGAAAGAGATCCGCGTCTTCGATATCGACCAGCTCGTGAGTCCCGGCGAAGTCGCGGGCCGGCCGCTGCTGCCGTCCGCGCGTTATCACCCGGCACCGGGAGAACTGAATCCCGGCGACCTTCAACTGCCTTGGGCCGACGCCAATCCCGTCGAAGGTCCGCAAGCGGTGATCGGCCGCCTTGCGCGAACGCTCGGCGCGCAAGTGCCGGGCCGGCTCGTTGCGAGCGCGAAAAGCTGGTTGTCGCATGCATCGGTGGATCGCGTTGCGCCGATCCTGCCGTGGGGCGCGCCGGATGATATCGGCAAGGTCTCGCCCGTGACGGCGAGCGCGAGTTATCTCGCGCACGTGCGCGCGGCGTGGAATGCGCATTTCCCGCACGCGCGTCTCGAAACGCAGGACGTGGTGCTGACTGTGCCCGCTTCCTTCGACGACGGCGCCCGCGCCCTCACGCTCGAAGCCGCGCGCATGGCCGGCCTGCCGCAATTGCGCCTGCTTGAAGAACCGCAAGCGGCGTTCTACGACTGGTTGTTCCAGCACCGCGCCACGCTCGATTCAGAGTTGTCGCAAACCCGCCTCGTCCTGATTTGCGATGTCGGCGGCGGCACGACCGATCTCACGTTGATCAAGGTCGAGCTGAAAGATGGCGAGCCCGAGCTGACCCGGATCGGCGTCGGCAATCATTTGATGCTCGGCGGCGACAACATGGATCTGGCGCTCGCGCATCTCGTCGAAGCGCGGCTGACGACGTCGTCTGCGAGGTTATCGGCGGGGAGTTTGTCGCAACTGGTCGAAAGATGCCGCGCCGCCAAGGAACAGCTTCTCGGCGCAAACGCGCCTGAAAGCATGTCGATCACGCTGCTGGGCGCAGGCTCGCGGATGATCGGCGGCGCGCGTTCGGTCGAAGTGACGCGGCGCGAAGTGGAACAGATCATCGTCGATGGATTTTTTCCGCTGGTTGCATCGGGCGACCGGCCTCGGCGTTCGCGCAGCGCGATCGTCGAGTTCGGTTTGCCCTATGCCGCCGATGCCGGCATCACGCGGCACATCGCGGCGTTCCTGAATCAGCACACGGCGCAATCGCGCGAGGCTTTGGGAACGTCTGAAGCCGAAGCCGATGCCGCCACGTTGCCGGTCCCCGACACCCTGCTGCTCAACGGCGGCGTGTTCCGCGCCGAAGCGCTCGTCGAGCGTCTCGCCAATACGCTCGGCTCATGGCGCGGGAATGCGCTGCACGCGCTGCACAACGACAACCCGGATGTTGCGGTGGCACGCGGCGCGGTCGCGTATGGCCTTGCGCGCGGCGGGCTCGGGCCGCGCATTGGCGGCGGCGCAGCGCGCAACTACTTCCTCGTGCTCGAAGATGAAGGCAGCGGCGACAACAAAAACCAGCAAGGCATCTGTCTCCTGCCGCGCGGCACGGAAGAAGGCCGCGAAGTGTTCTTGCAGGATCGCGTGTTCACGCTGCTGCTTGGACATCCGGTGCGGTTCCATCTGGTTTCATCGACGGGGGACAGGGCTTATCAACCCGGCGAGCTCGTCGATCTTTCCGGGGGCGACTTCGTTCGCCTGCCGCCCATAGCCACCGTCGTGCAGCCACGCTCGGCCAAAGGTCCACGCGAAACGCCGGTGCAGCTTTCGGCGTCGTTGACGGAGGTGGGGACGCTGGAAGTGCATTGCATCGATCAAGCCGATCCATCCAAGCGATGGCAGCTCGAATTCCAGTTGCGCCGCGAAGCCGCGGCCGACTCCTCGGCTGCGCATGTGCTCCATCCATCGTATGACAAGGCACTTGAGCAGATCGATCGCGCATTCGGCGACCGCGCGCATGGTGTCGACCCGAAGGAAGTCAAGCGCCTGCGCGCGCAACTCGAACATCTGCTCGGCCCGCGCGATACATGGGACAGCGCGCTGCTTCGCGAACTGTTCGGCGCGCTATGGGAACGCGCGCGCCGGCGCCGGCGCTCGGCGGATCACGAGCGCCTGTGGCTGAATCTCGCCGGTTATTGCCTGCGCCCGGGTTTCGGTTATCCGCTCGATGAATGGCGTGTCGAACAACTCTGGTCGCTGTTCGACGACGGCATCCAGTACGTGAACGACGCCCAAGTCTGGTCCGAATGGTGGACCCTATGGCGGCGCGCGGCGGGCGGCTTGCACGAGGCTCAACAAACCGCCGTGCTGGATGCCGTGGACTACGTGCAATCCATCGCCACGTCGCGCACGAAAACGAAGGCGCCCTTCGATGCATCGAAAACCGGTTATGCCGATATGGTGCGGCTCGCGGCATCGCTTGAACGCGTGCCTGTAGAGCGCAAGATCGACGCCGCGCAAAAGCTGTTCGCGCGGCTGGCGAAGCCGTCGGAGAATCATCATGGATGGTGGGCGATCGGGCGCCTCGGTGCGCGCCGGCCGTTCTACGGCAGCGCGCATGGCGTTGTGCCGCCGGATATCGCGGCGCAATGGCTCGATGAAATTTTCGCGCTCGACTGGAAGAAGGTCGAACCCGCCGCGTTCGCCGCTGCGCAGATCGCGCGTCTGACCGGCGATCGTTCGCGCGATCTGCCCGATGACGTTCGCGCGCGTGTGGTTCATCGGCTGGAAAATGCGGCCGCGCCGAAAAGCTGGATCGAGATGGTGCGCGAAGTCGTGGAACTCGATAAAGCCGACGAAGGCCGGGTATTCGGCGAATCGTTGCCGCCGGGGTTAAAACTCGTCACGAGTACGTGAAGAGAGCAGCGCTTCTATAATCGCGGCTTCCCAACCCGCGACCATTCCTATCATGAGACTGCCTGGCTGGGCGTTGCCCGCGACCGCTCTGCTTTGCGCATCGCCGGCGTTTGCGCAACAAAACCCGTCCCACGATGAGTTCTTCTGGCTCGGCGAAATCAACAAGGCGACCGTTGTCATCAATACGGACGAAGGCCTGCTCGACAAATCCATGGCGCCTCGTCTGGCGGCAGGGGTAGCCAAAGTCATCGCGGATGGAAACCAGCCGGGCGCCAAACGTCCGAAGACGGTGATCACGTTCGAGCCGCTTTTGATCAAAGCCGCCGGCGAAGACATCACGTTGCTGCACGCCGGGCGTTCGAGCCAGGACATGCACGCCACGTACCGCTCCGCCGTTCTGCGTGACGATCTGCTCGACCTCGCCGATCAGCTCAACCAGACGACCGCGACCATCGTGCGTCTCGCCGATAAATACAAAGCCACCGTCGTGCCGAATTACACGAACGGCGTGGCGGCGCAGCCCAACAGTTACGGTCACTACTTGCTCGGCTACGTTGCGGGCCTCGATCGCGATGCACAGCGAATCCGCGAGGCATACCAGCGCGTGGACCGTTCATCGATGGGCACAACAGTGCTTAATGGCACAAGCTGGCCGCTCGATCGCGAACGCATGGCGAAGTATCTCGGCTTCAACGCAATCGTCGATAACGCATACGACGCATCGCAAATTTCCTCTGTCGATGAACCCGTGGAAGCTGGCGCTATCGTCACGAGCGTCGGGTTGCATACCGGCAGTTTCATCCAGGACGTGATGACGCAATACGCCGAATCGCGCCCGTGGATCCTGTTGCAGGAAGGCGGCGCGAACACGTATGTATCGAGCGCGATGCCGCAAAAGCGCAATCCGGGATTATTGATCCGCACGCGCACGGATGCATCGACCGCGATATCGCAGGCCGAAGGCGTTGTCATGCAGGCGCACAACCTGCCGCCCGGCATGAGCGACCCGAAGGATGTGAAAGCCAACACGGAAATGATCGAAAGCGGCATTGCCGCGTTGAAGGGCTGGAACGAAGTGATGAACTCGCTCGTGATCAACCCGGAACGCGCGCTCGAAGAACTCAACAGCGACTGGACCGCATCGCAGGAAGTCGCCGATGTACTCATGCGCAAATACAAGTTGCCATTCCGTGTCGGGCACCATTTCGCATCGAACATGGTGGAATTTGCGCGGCAAAAGGACATCAAGCCGCTCGACTTTCCTTACGCCGACGCGCAGCGCATTTACACGCAGACGGTCGCCGGCACGCCCTACGCGGGCGATCTGCCGATGAATGAAGCCGAATTCCGCTCGACGCTGAACCCGGTCGCGATCGTCAACAACCGCGCGACAACGGGCGGCCCACAACCGGCCGAGATGGCGCGGATGCTAAACGAAGCGAACAGACGCGTGGCCGATCAGGACAAATGGATCAAGGACCATCGCGCGCACATTTCAAGTTCGCTCGCACGACTCGATACCGACTTTAGCAAAGTGTCAGGTCAGTGACCGAAGAAAACATCGCATTGCACTGAACCGCCGACGCATTGCCGCGGGCGCGACATGTTGCTCGTGGCGCTGCGTGTATCGGCCGCGCCGCCATACGAAGTATCGGACGTGGCCTGCGCCGATGTGTTGGCGTCGTGCACGACGCCGGCTTGTCCGCTCGGACGGACTTGAAGCTGCGCTTGTGACTGCGCTTGTGACTGCATCTCCTGCTGACTTTCCTGCGCAATCGCGCTTCCCGCCATTGCAACCAGCAGCGCGCCACCCACAAACAAGAAACGGGTTTTCATTTCGATACTCCTCGAAACCCGGCGTGTCACCCGTAAGCTTTCTATGAGCGGCTCGCCACTTTTCTGTACGTGCTTTGCAAACACGTGGCAGGGCCGGACAGGCATGAGGCGATCGGTCCGCCCTGTACCTTCAGTTATAGGCCGTGCGCGGCCGATTTCACAGGGATTCGGGCGGCGCCCCGCCCGCTGCGGCACCCTGCTTCCAGTCCCCGCGTAAGTAGGGCTGCGCAAAGCGCCGGGCCGGTCTAATCTGAAGATGTCGTCGCGGCCCGCTCATTGCTAGATGTCTCGGAGCGCCTGAACCTGATCCCGGAGAAAACCCATGATTCACGTCACTACATGGCTGGCATCCATACTGATTGCCATGCTGGCGGTTTTCTTCATCTCGATTGCGTTGCCGAATTCAGCGTCGGAAGAGCTGAACCGCGCGTCGGCGGCCCAGGCAATCTTCACCGGCACGGGCGCGAGCGTGCCGTCAAAGCATGGACTTCCGGTTCCGGTACGGCGCAAAGCCGACTGAAACCGGCGCGTTTGCTCCTGCTCAAATGCGCTTACCCATCGACTCCGCCGTTGCCGATGCCGGCCGAAACGCCAGGCAATAAACCAGAAAACGTCCCGCAAAGATCCCGGCCACGAGGCCTGACACCAGGCCATCGAGCACCACATAAAGCGCATCTGTTCCGGCATGTGTGATCGCCAGTTCGACGCCAAGCCAGAATTTCGATGCAAAAGTCAGCAAGATCAGCGCAAGCGGCACGATAGACCCCGGCAGTGTCACCGTCTTCTGCACACGATCCACCGTCAGCCCCGAGCGGCGGGCAAGCAAAACGCCAGTCCCGATTCCGAGCGCCGCGCCGACGACCCAGGCTAGCCCGGTATTCCACCCGGCGGCCGGTTCTTTCACCAGATGCAGCAAACCCCAGGCAGTGAACACGGCCGGCACGATCGCGAGTTTGCCGAGGGGCGCGGTTCCGCCTTGCATCGCCTTGAAACCGCGCGAAAGCAGATAGGCCAACAAGAACCAGACCCATATCGGCGTGCCGCGCAGAATTGCTTCGATCGACATGGCCATCTCCTTGAATCAATTAATCTTTACAGTGGAAATATTTTGACGTTCAGGGAGATCTTCGTCAACACATCTTTCCATCGTAAAAATTAATGAAAACCGGTGAATCCATTCCTATGCAGAACCGCCGGCAAAAGCCGGCGGCGAATACTGGCGGCGGCGTGAAAAGCGTCAGCCTTTCGTTGCCCCGAAGGTCAGGCCGGCCACGAAATGCCGTTGCATCGCGAAGAACATCAGCACTGAAGGCAGCGCGGCCAGAATCGACCCCGCTGACACCAGGTTCCACGCTGTCACCCATTGGCCCTTGAGCGCGGCCACGCCGACCGTGATGGGCGCGGCTTCATCGCCTTGCGTGAGACACAGGGCCCAGAAGTAATCGTTCCAGACAAACGTGAAGACGAGGATGGCGAGCGCCGCCAACGCCGGACGAATCAGCGGCAGCACGATCCGGAAGAAGACCGTCCACTCGTTCGCGCCTTCAATGCGCGCCGCCTCGACCAATTCGAACGGCAACTGCTTGATGAAGTTGCGCAGGAAAAGCGCGCAAAAACCGGTCTGGAACGAGATATGAAACAGGATCAGCGCGCCGACCGTGTTGAAGATGCCAAGCTGCAATGACAGATCGCGCACGGGAATCATCAGGATCTGGATCGGCACGAAGTTGCCCGCCACGAACGTTGCGAACAACGCCGTGTTGCCGCGAAAGTTGTAGATGGCCAGCGCGAAGCCGGCCATCGATGCAAGCACAATCGATCCAATCACCGCCGGCACCGTGATCAGCACGCTGTTCCACAAGTAGTGAAGCATGGGCGACGTGGTCAGTGCATCGCTGTAATTCGCGATCAGCGAAAAGTGCCGTGGCCAGCCCCAGTAATTGCCTTCGACGAGTTCATCGGAGGAACGAATGGAGGTGACCATCACCGCGATCAACGGCAACAGCCAGATGACCAGCGCGACCGGCAGCGACAGCTTGTAAAGCGCCCGGTTGACGGGCTTCCATTTGGCGACGGGCATCGGAAACATAGTGCGCTCCTGACTTCTTAACGTTCGGTCCGCAGCATTCTGCGCAAGTGATAAACGATGTACACCATCATGATGGCGAACAGCACGACGGCAATCGCGGCCGAATAACCAATGCGGTAGTACTTGATCGCCTGGTCGTACATGTAATAGGCGAGCACGGTCGAACTTTCGTACGGACCGCCTCCGCTCATCACGGAGATCAAATCGAAACTGCGCAACGCGCCGATGATGGTCACCACGATCGCCATGAACGTGGTCGGGCGCAGTTGCGGCAGGATCACATGCCACAACATTGTCCAGCCCTTCGCGCCTTCCATGCGCGCGGCCTCGATCTGCTCCGAATTCAGCGATGTCAGCCCCGTGAGGTACAGAATCATGCAGTAGGCGGTCTGCGGCCAGAGCGCGGCGAAGATGATGCCGAAGGTGACGTATCGTGCGTCGCCGAGTACGGGGACGCCATGGCCGAGAATCACCTTCAGCAAGCCGAAGGTCGGGTCGTAGAACCAGCTGAACATCAGGCCGACCACAACGCCCGACAACACGAACGGCGCAAAGAACAGCGACTTCACCACGCGTATGCCGCGCACCGCCTGATTCAGGTACAGCGCGACGGCGAGGCCCATCGGCGGTGCGAGCAGGAACAGGATCAGCCAGAGTACGTTGTTCTTGAGCGCGGTATAAAACGTCGGGGCCTGAAACAATTCGATGTAGTTATCGAAGCCCGCGAAGGTCTTCTCCGTCATCCCGTCCCAGTTGTAGAAACTGAGCGTGACGCTGGAAATGATCGGCCAGATCACGTAGATCGCGACCATGATGCAAGCAGGCGCCAGGAACAGGAACGCGGCCAGCCGCTGTTGCCGGGCGGTCGCAGACATCCGCTTGCGCCGCTTCGGCTTGAGCTCTGCAACGCTGAGTGTTTCAGACATACGGTGCTCCCTGGTCCTTCAAAAAAGAGCGTCCCTTCGCGCGAAGGGACACCGTCCCGCGTTACTTCTTGTAAATGCGCTTACGCGTGGCTTCGAGTTGCGCCAGGATCGCATCCAGTTTGGTCGGATCGGAGACGAACTGCTGCATGCCCTTCATGCCTTCATCGGCCATTTCCTTGGTCATGTCGCGATCATAGAACTGCGCGATACCGCCCTTCGTCTGCGACAGGATCTGGAAGCCGATCTTCGAGATGGGATCTTCCGGCTCAGGCGCCTTGCTGTTCGCCGGCAACGATCCAAGACCCTTCGCAAGCTGCGCGCTGATCTCAGGCGTTTCCACGAAAGCCAGGAACGTATGTGCGTCCGCCTTGTTCTTCGCCTTCGACGGAATATGCAGCGACTCCACCGGACCATCTTCGGCGGTCGGCACGTTGCTGTCGATGATCGGGAACTGGAAGTAGCCCATCTGCGGCTTGATGTTCTGCGGGAAGCCGGCGGTAATGAAGGTGCCCATCAGCATCATTGCGGCCTTGCCCTGGAACAGGAACGGCTGCACGGCGTCGAGATCGTAGGAAAGCGAGTTGTCGATAAAGACCTTGCTGTCGATCAGTTCCTTCCATGCGGTGTAGACCTTCTTCACGCGCGGATCGGTATAAGGCACATCGCCTGCCATGAGCTTCTGGTGGAACGCGTTGCCGTTGATGCGCAAGTCGAGGTAATCGAACCATCCGGCAAGCGTCCACGCATCGCGGCCGGCAACCGCGACCGGCGCAATGCCCGCGGCCTGAAGCTTCTTGCAGGCATCGAGGAATTCAGGCCATGTCTTCGGCTCGGCGGTGATACCGGCCTTCTGGAACAGGTCCTTCCTGTAGAACATGCCCCACGAGTAGTACACGGTCGGCGCGGCGTACTGTTTGCCGTTGTACGTGGACGATTCTTTCGTCGACGCGTACATGGAATCCCAGTTGTTCTTCTTCCAGTCGGGTGTCAGGTCTTCGAACAGGCCGCGTTTCGCGTAGTACGCCATGCGCTCGCCGTTGTGCCAGTTCACGATATCCGGCGCGACGGTCGAGAGCCAGCCGGGAAGCTGGACCTTGTACGCTTCTTCATCGACGAACGAAACCTTCACGTCGATATCCGGATGCGCTTTTTTGAATGCATCGAAGGTCTGCTGCCAGACCGTGCGCTGGCTAGCACCCTTGAACGCGATGTTCACCGTCAGCGTGCCCGCTTGCGCAAGGCTTGCTGTCGTCAACGCGACGGCTAACGCCATGCCGGTCAAGCCATGTCGAATCGAAATTTTCATAATTGTCTCCTCATCGATGAGTGTTGTTTGCTTTGTAAATCGCGACGCCTTGCGGTTCTACATCCTCCTGCCCGACTATGAAACTGGCTGCATCAGTGATTCTGTGGACCGTCGCGTTGTAGTTGAAGACGTAAGTCAGCGGGCCGCGCCGGCTGATACGTATGCCTTCGGGCAACGGTTCTGCGTCGAGCCCTGCAGCTTTTGCGGATTCTCGAAAGATGGCTTGCGTCAGGGCGTCGTCGAAGAGACTTGCGAGGTAGCGGATCGATCCGTGACGCAGGATGGCGGGATGACCATCGGCGAAGTTGCTTTCGATCTGCACGCCCTCGCCCGCTTCAATCAGGTCACGCCAGTGACGGCCTTCGCCGCGTTGCCCGACCTTCTCGGTCACGTTGGGACGCATCGATTCAACGCGCCAGACGCGCATTGGGATCAACTGGGCGAGTTCCGCGCCTGGCGGCAACGTTTCAGGAATGGTCAGGTTTTGCGTTTTCGATCCCGTGCGTGGTCCGAGCACGACTTGCGCGCCGCTTGCGGCAAGCCTCGCGGCAAAGTCATCCGGCACGACGGGCAGCGGCGGCACCACAATGAGCTTGTACTTGTCCAGTGGCGCGTCCACCGGAACGATGTCGACGTCGAGCCCGAGGCTGCGCAAGGCGCTGTAGTACTCGAACGCGAAACGCGGATAGTGAAAGTCGACGCCTTGCGGATGAATCTCGAACAGCCACTTGGCTTCATAGTCCCAGACGAGTGCAACTTTCGTGGCAACAGGCAACTCGCCGTCTTCCAGCACGACCCGATCGATCTCCTTTGCCACCAGCGACGCTTCCTTGCCGCCCAGATCGAGCTGGTTATCGGGCGTATTCAAACCTGCATGCATTTGCTCCTGCGCGAACGGCGCCTGCCGCCAGCGGAAATACGAAACGCATCCCGCGCCATGCGCGAACGCTTCCCAACTCCAGAGCTTCACCATGCCCGGCAGCGGCGCGGGATTCCAATGCGCCCAGTTCACGGGTCCGGGCTGCTGCTCCATGACCCAGAACGGCAGCTTCGACATGCCGCGATACACATCGTGATTAAACGATGCAAAGTCCGGATGCCCTGTACGCAGCCACTTTGCCTTGATGGACGGATCGAACCATTGCTCTTCGAGCGCGCCGAGCGGATAGCTATCCCATGTCGCAATATCCAGGTCTGCCGCAACCTTGTAGTGATCGAATTCGGTGAAAAGCTGCATGAAGTTGTGCGCGACTGGACGCTCCGGCGAATGCGCGCGGATGATGTCGGTCTGCATGCGATTAAAGCGCACGACTTCGTCGGAAGAGAAACGGCGGAAATCCAGCCGATGCGACGGATGCGCCTCCGTCACGGTCGCGACCGGCAGGTCGATCTCGTCGAAACTGCGATATTCCATGCTCCAGAAAACCGTGCCCCACGCGGTGTTGAGCGAATCGATGCTTTTATAGCGCTGCTTGAGCCACGCCCGAAAGCGCTGCAATGCAGCCGGCGAATAACTCACCACCGTGTTGTGGCAGCCGAACTCGTTGTCCGTTTGCCAAAACGCGACGGCGGGATGTTTGCCGTATCGTTCGGCAACCGCCGTACAGATTTTCTGCGATGCCTCGAAGTATGAAGGCGACGAAAAATCGTAATGACGGCGGGAACCGAACGCGCGCGGACGGCCGTCCGCGCCGATGGGCAAGATGTCCGGATGACGATCGATCAGCCACTTTGGCGGCGTCGCGGTCGGCGTGCACATGACGACTTTGAGGCCAGCGCGGCCAAGCGTGTCGATCGCGCGATCGAGCCAGTCCCACTGATATTCACCCGGCGACGGTTCAATCCGGCTCCACGCGAATTCCGCAATCCGGACGCGGTCGATGCCAAGCGCCTTCATGCGCGCCGCATCGTCTTCCCACATCGATTCCGACCAGTGTTCCGGGTAATAACAGACTCCAAGACGCATACGAAGCGCTCCTACGCAAAGTGAGGAATGGCGGCCGACGTGACGGCGAAACCGTCTTCGGTGAAGAGATGACAGGAAGCGGGCGGCACGTTGAACGCGACGCTTTCGCCTTGTTTCGGCGTCCTGTCGCCCGGCGCCTTGGCGATGAGAACCGCGCCGCCGGGTTGTTCCAGGTGCAGATAGCTGTGCTCGCCGAGTTGCTCGACAAGCGACACCGTGCGCGTGATTTGCTGTTGTGACGCGTTGCTTGCGATCGGTTCGAGGTGCTCGGGGCGAATGCCGAGCGTCACGATTTGATTCGGCGTCAACGCATCGCCGTTTGCTTGAACTTCGAGTTGTTCGTTGGTGCCATCGAGTGATATCAACACGTCTTCGACATTGGCGGATATCACGCGCGCGGGCAGGAAATTCATCCGCGGTGAGCCGATAAACCCGGCCACGAAGCGGCTCTTCGGCCGGTGATACAACTCGAGCGGCGCGCCGACTTGCGCGATGCTGCCGTACTTGGCGGTATCGGCGCCGGCGTGCAGCAACACGATCTTGTCCGCAAGCGTCATGGCTTCGATCTGGTCGTGGGTCACGTAGACGACGCTGGCTTTATCGAATTGCTTGTGCAGGCGCGCGATCTCGACGCGCGTTTGTCCGCGCAGCGTGGCGTCGAGATTGGAGAGCGGTTCGTCGAAGAGGAACACGCTCGGGCTGCGCACGATCGCCCGTCCGATTGCAACCCGCTGGCGTTGTCCGCCGGACAACTCCTTCGGCCTTCTTTCGAGCAAGGCTTCGAGCTGCAGAACGCGGGCGGCTTCCCTGACCTTTTGATCGATGACATCTTTCGGCGTCTTCGCCAGCGTCAACCCGAACGCCATGTTCTGGTAGACGGTCATGTGCGGAAAGAGCGCGTAGCTCTGGAACACCATCGCCACGCCGCGTTGGGCGGCGGGTACTTCGTTCACGAGTTTTCCGTCGATATACAGATCGCCGTCGGTGATGTCTTCAAGACCGGCGATCATGCGCAAAAGCGTGGATTTTCCGCAACCCGATGGACCGAGGAACACACAAAACTCGTGCGCGCCGATTTCCAGATCGACGTCGCGAATCACCGGCGCGTGGTCGCCGTACGCTTTCTGAACTGATCGTAAAGAGATGCTCGCCATGCCGACGTCTCCGTGTTTTACCGAGGAGACAAACGAAGGTTAAGCGCTTAACCTTCTGCCGGTGAAAAAACGATCCACCGAAAGGATCGCTTCGTCTGGCTGTCTCCGTCTTGTGTTTTTGAATTGCCTTGGATGCAAATCTAGCCGTCTCCGCAGATTTACACAAATGCCGGGAAGCCATCCCAAAATATGAGAACAAGCAGCGATACTTGCACATGGCAGCGTGATCGCAGACCTTAGGCGACGTTCCGGACCGCGTTAACCCTTCCCACAGAGATTCGATGACCACATTGGCCGAAGTCGCCGCGCGCGCGGGCGTTACGCCCGCCACCGTTTCCAACGTGCTGAGGAAACGCGGCAAGGTTGGCGAAGCGACGCGGCAGCGTGTGCTCGAAGCGGTGGACGCGCTTGGGTATCGGCCGCACCTGACTGCTCGCGCACTCGCCGAAGGCAGCGCGCCGACGCTCGCGCTGATGGTGTCGAGCATCGCGAATCCGTTTTATCCCGAGTTCGCGCTCGCCGCCGAGCGCGCGGCGCGCAAGAATGGCCGCTTCCTGATCGTCTGCAACACCAACGAAGATCCCGTGATCGCGCGTGCGTATCTCGATCAGATTGCGGGGACGTTATCGGAAGGCGTACTTGTGATGAACGCGCGGCTCGACTTCGAAGACCTCGAAAAGACCCTCGCGCGCGGCACGCCGATCGTGCTGTGCATGTGGGAACGGCCGGATGTATCGCCGGGATTGCCGTGCGTGGCCGTCGATTTTTTTGCAGCGGGGACGCTCGCCGCGCAGCATTTGCTGGACCTCGGACATACGCGGATAGGTGCGATCGTCGGGAGCAAGCGCGACGGAGTACAGGCGGCCCGTTACGAAGGCTTTTGCCACACATTGCAAGCGGCCGGCGTTGCTCATCTGGAGCACGACGTGCGCTTTACGCGTGATGAAGTACAACGCGGCTACGAAGCTGCATCCGAATTGCTGAGCGCCCGCCCGGACCTCACGGCCATTTTCGCGACCAACGACCTGCCGGCACTGGGCGCAATGCACGCGGCGGCCGATCGCGGCATGCGCATTCCGCAAGACCTTTCGGTGATCGGCATCACCGATATTCAGCTCGCCCGGGAATCGCGGCCGGGTTTATCGACGATTGCCGTGCCTACCGATGCCGCCGCCGCAATGGCCGTCGAGCTGCTCGAAGCGCTGATCGAAAACGGCGGCCGCGACGCGGAAGCGCCAATGCGCGTTGCGCCCCAGCCGGTGCTGGTGCAACGCGCATCGACGGGGCGCGTGCGCGGTTGATTTACGCGCGTTCCGGCACCTTTGCAAACAACAGATTCAACCCTTCCGCGATGGTCGGATGCGCGAGGATCGCGTCCCTCAACGCGGTGTACGGAAGCTTGCCGAGCATCGCCATTTGCACCACTGCCACGACTTCGCCAGCGTTCGAGCCGAACATCGTGAAGCCGAGAATGCGGTCCGAATCCGCCGCGACAATCGCCTTCATGAAGCCGTGTGTATCGCCCGTCGTGCGAGCGCGCGGGACGCCGGTCATCGGCAACTTCGCGACACGTACGGCAATGCCTTGGCGTTGTGCATCGGTTTCATTGAGGCCGACACGCGCCAGTTCCGGTTCGATGAACAATGCGTACGGAATTACGCGGTCGCGCGTGGTCAGCGTGCCGCCGGCGAGCTGCGATTTCTGCACGCGATAGTCATCGAACGATGCATGCGTGAACATCGGCGTACCGGCCACCTCGCCGATCGCCCAGGTATTCGGCGCGGAGGTCGCAAGACGCTCGTCGACCTTGATGAAACCACGGGCATCGAGTTCGACGCCCGCAACATCCAGCCCGATGTTCGCCGTGCGCGGCACGCGTCCCGTCGCGACGAGAATATGCGTACCGTTGAGGCTCGAACCATCGTTGAGATCCAACGTTACGGATTCACCCGAGCGACCGCTCACGCGCAGCGTCTTCACGGAAACACGCACATCGATTCCTTCTTTTGCGAATGCGGATTCAATGGCATCGGTTACGTCCGCATCTTCGCGCACTGCAACGCGCGGCGCTTCCTGAACGACCGTCACCTTGCTGCCAAGCCGGCGAAACGCTTGCGCCATTTCCAGCCCGATATAACCACCGCCGATCACGATCAAATGTTCCGGCAAGGTGTCGAGCGCAAGCGCTTCGACGTGCGTCATCGGGTTCGCATCGCGCAGACCGGGGACATCGGGAACCGCTGCGTACGTGCCCGTGTTGATGAACACATGATCGCCTTCCACCACCCGTTCCTGCCCATCGTTCATTGCCACCTGAATGCGGCGCGGCGCCACGAAACGTCCTGAACCGAGGATCAGGTCGAAGCCCGATGCGGCGAACGCTTTTGCGTTGATATCGACCATGCCGTCCACCACTTCACGTACCCGGCGATGCACTTTCGTCATATCCACTTTGTTGTCATGCGCGCCGCCTTGCAGGATGTCTGCTGATTGAACCGCGTGCATGATTCGTGCGCTTTGAATCAGCGCCTTGCTCGGGATACACGCAATGTTGATACACGACCCGCCGATCATGCCTTCTTCCACTACGGCCACGCGCTTGCCTGCTTTCGCGAGTTCCATCGCGAGGGTCTTTCCGCCTTTTCCGCCGCCCAGAAATACGTACTCGAACTTTTCGACTGTAGACATTTCAGCTCCTTTGAAGTTGGATGCGGGCCGTGCCCGTGCCGTGACTGAAATGTAGACCCGGGGACGTGAAATGCCTATGTCGTATCGGCTCGATTCACTGCTCGCGCGTCTCATGAGCTTTGGACATGCGCTGGTAAGATCGTGACGCCGTTGCTCTCAACTTGCGAAATGTATGGATGCACTCGACCGGCTGATCCAGTTGTCACGCCTGCAAGGCGCGCTTGATTTGCGTTGCCTCTTGAGCGGCGAGTGGGCGCTCGACCATCCGCCGGCGCCCCCGAGCGAGGCCGTGTATCACGTCGTGCTCGAAGGAACTTGTCTGCTCAAGTTTCGCGGACAGGAAGATGTAAGGCTGGAAACTGGCGATATCGTGATGCTGCCGCGCGGGGACGCGCATGTGCTGCAAGGTGAGGAATCGTCGGATCAATCCGTGCCGCGCGCGATGGAAAGCCAGTACAACGGCGCGGTCACCGTACGCACGAACTGTGGACCGAATGCGGCGAGCCTTGATTTGCTATGCGGAAGATTCACTTACGCCCCGAACGCGTTGCTTATCGATGTCTTGCCTGACGTCGTGAAGATGTCGTTCGCGCGCGATGACGTGCCTGATCTGACGCGCATGGTCGGCATGATGCGGCGCGAATCGGCCGAAGCTGAACCGGGCGCGCACTCGATCATATCGGCGTTATCGACTGCGCTTTTCACTATGCTGTTGCGCGCGCATTTGGCGCAACAGCCGTCGAAGGCCGATGTGCTGGCGTTGCTTGCCCATCCGCGCCTGGGGTCGTCGGTCATTGCAATGCTGGAGCGCCCTGCCGAGAAGTGGACGATCGAAATGCTGGCGCAGCAATCGGCGATGTCGCGCGCGACCTACGCGCGAGCGTTCGGCGCGCTGACCGACGACTCGCCGATGATCCTGCTAACGCGCATCCGCATGCAACTTGCGGGTACCTTGCTGATGCGAACGACGAAGAGCATTGCTGAAATAGCCAACGACGTGGGATACCAATCGGAATCGGCGTTCAGCAAGAAGTTCAGGGATACGTATGGCGTGGGTCCGGGTGCATATAGGCAAGCGCGCGGCTGACTAGCGATTACATCAAGCTGCTGAGCACCAGCTCGTGCGAGTGTCCGATCCAGACGGCCGCATCACGATGATCGCGAAGGGCATCGCCGGTATTGGGATGGAGGAAGACATCGAGGGAACCGTGATTAAGCGTGAGCCATTCCACGATAACGGCAAATTGCGCAGGTTCGAAAGCGAGCTGATACGACCATTGCGGATGCGGACCGACGGGTTTTTCGTGGAAGCGCCCGAGTTGGAGGATGTCGCTGAAGCGGCTACCGATTTCCTCGCGAAGTTGCCATGCGGCGTCGCGGGTAGATGCGCTGAAGTAGACGTGGGCGTGCCACGATTTGACAGGGGAAACGGCGGGTGAATTCATGGTTGGCATGCACTCAGGAAGGCTGATTGCCGCGACGGGGCGATTCCTGAGTGTAGCCAAAACAAGTCATGGGCGCTTGGGGTTGCCCAAGCGCCAACGAATTTACTTGCTCGTAGGCATCGCGAACTCGGCGCCCTTCTCCGTGCTTTCCGGCCACCGCTGCATGATCGATTTCTGACGCGTATAGAACCGCACGCCTTCCTCGCCATAAGCGTGCATATCGCCGAAAAGGCTACGCTTCCAGCCACCAAAACCATGCCAGGCCATCGGCACCGGAATCGGTACATTGATCCCGACCATCCCGACTTCGATGCGCCGCCCAAACTCGCGTGCAACGTGGCCATCGCGCGTATAGCAGGCCACGCCGTTGCCAAACTCGTGCGCGTTGATCAAATCGACGGCTTCGGTAAAGTCCTTGACCCGCACGCAAGCCAGCACCGGGCCAAAGATTTCTTCCTTGTAGATGCGCATTTCAGGCGTCACGTTATCGAACAGCGTACCGCCGGTGAAGAAGCCTTCCTCGTGCCCGGGCACCTTGAAACCACGTCCGTCGACAACGAGCGAAGCGCCCTCTTCCACGCCCAGCGCGATATACCCTTCAATACGTTCCAGCGCCTGACGCGTCACGATCGGGCCCATCTCGGCATCGGCTTCCATGCCGTTCTTCACGATCAGCGTTCGCGCGCGCTCGGCAAGCCGCGGAATCAGTTTGTCCGCGACATCGCCCACGAGCACCGCGACCGAGATGGCCATGCAACGCTCGCCGGCCGACCCATAACCCGCGCCAACCAATGCGTCGATAGCCTGATCCAGATCGGCGTCGGGCATCACGACCATATGATTCTTTGCGCCGCCGAGCGCCTGCACGCGCTTGCCGTGTTGCGCGCCGGTCTGATAGATGTAATTCGCGATCGGCGTGGAACCGACGAAGCTGATGGCCTTCACATCGGGATGCACGAGCAGCGCGTCGACCACGACCTTGTCGCCCTGCACGACGCTGAACACGCCATCCGGCAAGCCGGCTTCCTGCAGCAACCCAGCCATGAAAAGCGACGCCGACGGGTCGCGTTCGCTCGGCTTCAATATGAAGCAATTGCCCGCCGCGATCGCGACCGGGAACATCCAGCACGGCACCATGCACGGGAAGTTGAACGGCGTGATGCCGGCGACCACGCCAAGCGCCTGACGCGTGGTCCAGTTATCGATACCTGTCGACACCTGCTCCGTGAAATCGCCCTTCAGCAGTTGCGGAATGCCGCAAGCAAACTCGATCACATCGATACCGCGCGACACCTCGCCTTGTGCATCGCTGAATACCTTGCCGTGCTCGGCCGTGATGATCGCGGCGAGTTCATCGCGATGCTTGTTCATCAATTCGAGGAAACGCAGCATCACGCGTGCACGGCGGATCGGCGGCGTTTCGCTCCAGCCGGCAAACGCTTTCTTCGCACTGACGACGGCGGCATCGACATCGGCAACATCGCCCAGATGCAGCGTGCGCGCTTCGGCGCCGGTCGCCGGGTTGAAGATCGGCTGGGTACGCGTGCCCGTGCCGGGTACGCGACGTCCCTGAATGAAATGGCCGACGTCCGCGCGATCGCTGAAGCTTTGCATGATGAGGCACCTGATTTGATTGAAGGAAAGTCTGTTGAGTGTAAGAACCCCGGAGGCACCTGCAAAGGCGCTATGATTGAAATGATTGTTTTCTATGGCGAACAATGGGTATATGGAAACGCAACGAGTCGAGTCTCTCTGGACCCACCTGTATTGGCTGACAATCCTCGCTCAGCAAGGCAGCTACACGCGCGCAGCCACGCGGCTCGGCGTAAGCAAGGCGGCCATGAGTCAGAGAATAGTCGAACTGGAGCGCGCTGCGGGTGTATCGCTGGTGCAGCGCACCACGCGCAGCGTGCGGCTGACGGAGGCGGGACAACGTCTTGTCGATCAAACGCGCGGGCAGTACGAGGGCATTGCAGAAAGCTTTGCGGGTGTGCGCGATTCGGCGGGGATTGCGCGCGGCGAATTGCGCGTGACGGCGCCAGTCGCGTTTGCTCGGCAGCAGCTTGTGCCGCATTTATCGGCATTTCTAAGGGCAAACCCTGAGGTGCGCGTGCAACTGGAAGTATCGGACCGCATCAGTTCGCTCGCGAGCGAAGGTTTCGATCTCGCGATTCGGCATAGCGCCGTCGCGCCCGAAACGCATGTTGCCTGGACGCTTTGCAAGACGCGCTCCGTGATCGTGGCGACGCGCGCTTACTTGAAGCGACGCGGGACGCCTTCAACACCGCAAGAACTTGCCGCGCACGATTGCCTTTTCTACCCGCGCGCGCAGGAAGCGCCTGCGTGGACCTTCGAGCGCACGACCGGGCGCAAGTCGGCTGCGGGGCGCATCACCGTGCCGATCAGCGGGCCGTTCTCGGCGAACAATAGTGAAACTCTGCGCGATGCTGCCCTCGACGACCTAGGCATTGCGCTGGTTCCTGATTTCAGCGCGCAGGCCGCGCTGCGTGCGGGCCAGCTCGTGCGGCTGTTGCCCGAATGGCAACCTACGGGCGTTTTCGCGGAACAGCTTTATGTGGTTCGTCCATATGCGTCACATGTGCCGCGTGCGGTAACAGCATTTGTCTCGTACCTGCGCAAGACGTTCGAGAACGGATTTTCGGATTAACGTCTGCGTTCGCGAACTCCGCGCTTTCTAGCTCGCCGCGCGCTTGTCGATCCATTTGACGATCTCGGCGTGATACGTGCGCGGTGCTTTCGCCACCGTGCGCGCCGCGAGTCCCGCCAGCGTCTGCGCCTCAAGCACTTCCTGCATGCGCTTCTCGGCTTCGATCATGACCGCGTGAATAGAGCACGTGCCGCTTGTCGCCCACTTCGGCGCGGTATCGCCGAAAATTGCGCAACGGGCGCGAATCTCGCGGCAATCGAACAACGGCTTAGGGCCGTCGACAGCCTGCACCACGTCAAGGACGGTAATACGTTCCGCCGGACGCGCGAGCGTGAATCCTCCGCGCGCGCCCTCGGTGGCAACGGTCAAGCCAGCCTTGTGAAGCTTGGTGAAGAGCTTGGCGACGTAATCCACCGATAGTCCCTGCAATTCCGCCAGATCCCGCACGCTCGCCTCGCTGACGCCAGCCGGCGCGTCCGTCAGGTATAGCAGGCAATGCAGCGCGTATTCGACGCCTGAGCTGATGTGACTCATTCCTACTCCGACACATTTGATCCTAGTTTCAGCATTCTAGGCGTTTCGGCGATGTCAGGCAACGCTCGTCTTTTCATCATCGGAAATTGTGTTTTTTTTGCGATTTCCGAGAGCCATCGTTCCATATAGCTGCCTTTCGGATTCGAACCGGGATGCGACATCTGCGCACTTGCACATTCTATCTACGACTTGTACAGTCGTAGTTATCGCAGCAGATTAAAGCGACAACCGATTAACGAATGGAACGTGCAAATGACTCATAGTCCCAAGAGAATTCTGGTAGTTGGCGCCGGCTTCGCCGGCATGTGGAGTGCGCTCGGCGCAGCTCGCCTGATAGACGGCGCAAACATCCAAGGCGAATCAATCGAAGTCGCGCTGATCGCACCCGAACCGCAGCTGCACGTACGCCCGCGTCTTCACGAAATCAATCCGCTTGGCCTGAAAGCGCCCTTGCTGCCGCTCTTCAATGCAACCGGGATTCGTTTTATCGAAGGCAGCGTGCGCGACATCAAGGCAGCGGATCATGTAGTCGAAGCAGTGGACGCTGACGGCAACATGTTCACCGTGCAATACGACAAGCTCGTGCTCGCCAGCGGCAGCGCGCTGTTTCGCCCGCGTGTTCCGGGCCTGGACACGGCGGCTTTCAGCATCGATCAGATCGATGACGCTGCGCTTCTCGAAGCACATCTCCGCGGCCTCGCCGATCAACCGGACACACCCTCGCGTAATACGGTCGTCGTGGTGGGCGCGGGATTCACCGGCATTGAAATAGCCACAGAACTGCCCGAGCGCCTGCGTTCGTTTATTGGCGCGAACACCGCGGTCAAGGTGATCGTGATCGAGCAAGCCAATGCCGTGGGGCCGGATCTTGGAAGCGGGCCGCGACCAGTTATCGAGCAAGCGTTGACTGAACTCGGCGTCGAAGTGCGTCTGAACGTTGCGGTGAAGAGTATCGATAAGGATGGGATCGTTACGTCGAACGGTGAGCGCATCGATGCAAAGACGGTGATATGGACAGCGGGCATGCGCGCCAACTCGCTGACGAAACAGTTCAACGCCGAGCGCGACTCGCTCGGGCGTCTGCATGTCGACGCGAACTTGCGCGTGCTCGGATTGAACGATGTATTCGCCGCTGGCGACGTCGCGTTTGCGGCCACCGATGACGCCGGCAATCACGCGCTCATGTCATGCCAGCACGCAATGAACATGGGCCGCTTCGCCGGACATAACGTGGCCGCCGATATGATCGGTGGCGAGATTTTGCCGTATCGTCAGCCTGTTTATGTGACTTGCCTCGACCTCGGATCGTGGGGCGCGGTCTTCACTGAAGGATGGGACAGGCAGATCAAGCTGGTCGGCGATGAAGCGAAGGCGTTGAAGCGCCAGATCTGCACCGAGTGGATCTATCCGCCGGCGGCGGATCGCAAAGCCGCATTCGAGGCCGCCGATCCTAACGTCACCGTCGTAGCCTAAGGCTTTTCCCACATGCGTTGCGCGCGGAGCACGTCCTCTGCGCGCAGCGCCGTCAAGTCCCGGTACAAAGCCGGCGCCGTAGCCCCCTCAGTATTCAGCAACAGCACATGCGCTTGTTCGTCGAGTTCAAGCGCGCTGCGTTGTTCCGCGTTGCTCGCAGCTTGCATCAATCCGGCAAGACCCGCCGCTCCGGACTCACCCGAAACGACAGGAATATCACGCGTAGAACCGGCCGCAAGAATCCGCATTGCTTCGATAGCGGCTTCGTCCGGGATGGTCATGTACGCATCGGCGAGGACGTTCAAAAAGCGCCAGGCCAAGGGCGACGTCTCTCCGCATGCCAGCCCGGCCATGATCGAATCGACAGAACCTCTCGCGTTGGCCGCCGCTCCTTGCAGCGCGCTTTGATAAAGGCAATCCGCCTGTACAGGTTCCACGATCACGAAGCGCGGCCGCCGCTCGCCATCATGCTCGGCGAAATAACTGATCACGCCTGCAGCCAGACCACCCACGCCGCCTTGAATGAACACATGCGTGTAGGGGCGGCCATCGCTTTGCTCAAGCGCTTCCGCGGCAATCGTCCCGTAGCCTTGCATCACATCACGCGGAATTGCTTCATAGCCGTCATAAGAGGTATCGGAGACGACGTGCCACACGTGTTCCCTCGCAAGCCGCGCGGCCTCCTTCACAGACTCGTCATAGTTGCCCTCGATCTGCACGATCTCCGCGCCGAGCGCTTCAATGGCGATCCGGCGTTCATCGTTCACATGCTTGTGCAAGACGATCACACACCGGCAGCCGATACTGCGCGCAGCCGCCGCCAACGCGCGACCATGATTGCCATCGGTTGCGCTGATGACGGTGAAGTCATGCAACAAGGCCTTGTAACCTCCAAGGATCATCTTCGTTGTGTCGAGGTCGTGGTCCTCGAAGAGCCTTCGAATCAACCGTATCAACGCGATCGGCGCACCCAGCGCCTTGAAGCTGCCCAGAGGCGAACGGTGACCTTCGTCCTTCATGCGAATCGATGCCACTCCAAGTTTTGAAGCAAGGTCCGGCAAGTTCCAAAGCGGCGTGGATCCAGCGTTCAAACCATCCCACACCGATAACCACGCGCGACTTTCATCGGCGGCGTGGATGTTGAGAATCTGGCGAAGCGAATCATCGTAATTGCCGCGTCGCGCATTGACGTTAATGTGAAGCATCAAACTTTCCTCTGGATTTCTTCAACTGGTAATTTCAAGCGCACGATCTCCGCGAAATAGCGCGCGCCTATGGACAAGATGGCGTCGTTGAAGTCGTACCTGCCGTTGTGAAGCGGGGTCGCGCCAGCTTCGCCATTGGCGCCATTGCCTATGAACGCAAAGTTGCCCGGCACCACTTCGAGGAATGCGCCGAAGTCTTCGGAGATCATCATCGGGGCGACGTTGCCGTCCACGTTATCTGCGCCCACCACAGCCGTCGCCGCCGCAACCGCGGTCGCTACGCAGGAAGGCGTGTTGACCGTCGGTACGAACTCGTGCGTGTATTCGAACGTGCATTGCGCGCCGTGCGCGGCGCTTATGCCTTCGCACAAGACGCGCATGCGCTGTTCGAGCAGTTGCTGAACCGCTGGCGCATAGCTGCGTGTATCGCCCTTGATCACGACCTCACCGGGGATTGCGTTGCGTATGCCGTCGGTGAAAAGCTCGGTGCACGATACGACTGCGGGCACACCCGGCTCCACGCTTCTCGATACAACCGTCTGCAACGCCAGCACTATTTCCGCCGCAATCACAATCGGATCGATGGTCATGTGCGGCCGCGCCGCATGTCCTCCGCGTCCATTGATACGGATAACGAAGTTATCTTCACTCGCCATGATTCCGTCGGCGCGTGTCGAAATCGTGCCTGCGCGAAGACCTGGAATGTTATGCACGCCGTAGATTTCATCGACAGGAAAACGCTCGAAAAGCTTGTCGGCAATCATCGCCTTTGCGCCTTTGCCGTATTCTTCCGCCGGCTGGAAAATGAAGCGCACCGTGCCGTTGAAATCGCGCCGGTCGCATAGCAACTTTGCGGCGCCTAGCACCATGCTCATGTGGCCATCGTGCCCGCATGCATGCGACTTCCCCGCATGCACCGATGCATGGCTGCGCTCAGGGGCATGCTCGTGGATATTCAGCGCGTCCATTTCGGCGCGCAGGCCGATCACCCCGGGTCCATCGCCGCAAACGAGATTCGCGACAAAACCCGTCCCGCCGATACCCCGCGTCACATCCAGCCCAAGACCTTCCAGCACATCAGCCGCGAATGCGCTGGTCTTGTGTTCCTCGAACCCCGTTTCGGGCACACGATGAAACCAGTGCCGCCACTGCGTCAATTGCTGCTCGAATTCCATTGCGCGTCTCCTCTGCGTTGTACTGACTCCAGTATAAGAACGCAGCGTGATAAAAAATCCCGCAAAAATGCGGATCGCTGATAATTCGATTCAATTTATGCCGCTTACACTCGATGAATACCGCATCGCTCAACCGGAACACACGCATGGCACTCGATCGGCTCGACGTCCGCATCCTCAACTTGCTGCAGGAAAACGCGGCCACGCCGTTGCGCGTGATCGCGACCGAAGCCAATGCGTCGGTCGCAACCTGCCAGCGCAGGATCGCGCAACTCAAAGCGGACGGTGTGTTGCTGAAGGAAGTTGCGATTGTTGACCGCATGCGCGTGGGGCGGCCGCTGACCATCTTTGTATCAGTGGAACTGGACAAGCAGAACGATTCGCTGCTGCGCGCGTTCGAGCGACGCATGATGAACGAAGCCGATGTGATGGCGTGCTACGAGGTATCGGGGGAATTTGACTTTCTGCTGATTGTGAATTCCGCGTCTATGGAGACGTATCACGCATTCACGCGAAGGCTCTTTTCATCGAACAACAATGTGCGCAACTTCAAGAGCAACTTCGCAATGAACTGCTCGAAGTTCGAGACGAAGATTCCTCTGGATGATCCAGAGGAATCAGCTTAACGCTTGATGCTGGCTACGAACGTCGCAATGCGGTCGCATGCTTCGGCAAGACGGGCTTCGTCGAGTACAAACCCCAGCCGCACGAAACCCGCGGCGGTGTCGCCGAACGCGCTGGCGTCGAGCACCGACACACCTTGTGCGCGAAACAATTGCCAACTGAAGTCGTAGGCATTCAGGCCCGTACCGGTGACGTCGACCATCATGAACATGCCGGCCTCAGGCAACAGGCAATGCAAGCCGGGCACATCGCGCAAACGGTCGAACACAATATCGCGACGACGCCGGTAAATCTCGCGCATGTCCGCAACGATCTGCGGACGGTTCTCGAGCGCCGTCATTGCGGCTTGCTGGATGAACCCCGGCAAGCCGTAAAGCATGCATAAAGCCAGCCGCCCAAGATGTTCGATAAGCGTCTTCGGACCGATCACCCAGCCCACGCGCCACCCCGGCATTGCGTGCGATTTCGACAAGCTGCCAATCGTGACGGTGCGCTCGGCCATGCCCTCCAGCGAAGCAATGCTGACATGCTCGCGATCGAACGTGAGATCGGCGTAGACCTCATCGGACACGATCCACAGATCGTGTTTTCTCGCAAATGCAGCAATGCACTCAAGATCGGCGCGCGGCATGACGACACCGGTCGGATTGCAAGGCGTCGCGAAGAAAATGGCTTTCGTGCGCGGCGTGATCGCGGCTTCGAGCGCGTCGCAATCGAGATGAAATGCCTTCGCCGGATCCACGGCTACCGGCACGAGCGTCGCGCCGGTGACGCGCACGCTTGCCTCGTAGGTCAGGTACATGGGTTCGGGCACGATGATTTCATCGCCCGCTTCACACAAGCACAACGATGTCGCGAACAGTCCGTTCTGTGCGCCCGCGACGACGATCACGTTGGTTTCATCTGTACCTTCGTTGCCGGTCTGCCGCACATGATCGCGCGCGATGGAAGCACGAAGCGGCGCACGTCCCACCACTTCCGCGTAATGCGTATCGCCGTCGCGCAGCGCATTGACCGCGCGATCGACGATCACTTCAGGCGTTGCGAAATCCGGATCGCCGACGCTCAGAATGATCACGTCTTCACCTTTATTGAAGGCTTGTTGCGCCGCGTGATGAATTTCCCACGCAGCCGTGCGTTTGCCTTGCAGACGCTCGACGAGATTCGAATACTTCATGCGGCCACTCCTTTGAACGCGTTTCGTTTGATTATAGCGACGGTCTTATCGGTTATTCATGGCCGCAGCGCCGAGGTTCGTCGCGAGAAAATTCAGCAACGCCTGCACGCGCGGAGAGCGGCCTTTGCGCGATGGCGCGAGCGCCGTGACTGGCGCGCTGCCGAAGTCCCATTCGCCAAGCAGCCGCACGAGATTGCCCGACGCAACCGCATCCGCCACGTCCCATTGCGAACGCAGCACGAGCCCAAGACCATCCTCGGCCCATCGGCGCGCGACACTGCCGTCGTTCGTGCTGAATGCCGCGGTGACGCGAAGCGCAAGCGGCGTCGAATGCTTCGTGCCGGCTTGCAATCGCCTCCGGCGCATGCGCCAGAGCGTCACGTCTTCATCGTTTTCACGGATGCAGATGCAATCATGGTCCAGGATCTCGCGCGGTTCACGCGGATACCCGCGCGCCGCGACATAACCCGGACTTGCGCATAACCATCGCTCGTTGGCGAGCAATGGCCGCGCGGTCCACGACGTATCGCGCACCGTGCCGATCTGGATCACGACGTCGGCGTCGTGGCTATGCGGCCAGGGCGTTTCCAGCAGGTCGAGTTGCAGCCGGATCTCCGGGTTCTCGCGCGCGAAACGCGCGAGCAAGGGCGCGACGTGCACGCGGCCAAAGCCGAACGGCGCGGCGATCCGGATATGACCTGCGAGCCGCGCGGTCTGGTCGCGGAAGGTATCGGGGAGTGCTTCGATGGCGGCGAGCAAGCCTTGTGCTTCGCGCGCGAGGCGGGCGCCGTCGGCAGTCAGCGACATGTTTCGTGCATCGCGCGTGGCAAGCGTTACGCCCAGCGTTTCTTCCAGCTTCTTGAGCCGCATGGAAAGCGCCGATGTCGTCACGTTGAGCACGCGCGCCGCCGCGCTGAGCGATTCCGATCGCGCGAGCGTGGTGACGAGCCTGAGGTCCGCGAGTTCCATCGTTCAATTTTACTTAAGGATAGATATGCTTGAATTTAACCATAGCTTAATGTTTTGTGAGTAGAGTTGCGTCCATCATGCCAAATCAATCTGCCTCGACTTATCCGAAAGCGGTGCTGTTCGACCTGCTGACTGCGCTGCTGGATTCATGGACCTTGTGGAACCGCGCGGCCGGGAACGAAGCCGCGGGACGCACATGGCGCGCGGAATATCTGCGCCTGACTTACAACTGCGGCGCATATGTGCCTTACGAAGAACTCGTGCGTCAGGCCGCGTTGCGAGTTGGCTTGAACGACTCGGCGCCCCGCACGCTCGAAGCGCAATGGCTGCAACTCGCGCCATGGAGCGGCGCCCGCGACACGCTGCGCAAGCTCGTTCCACACTGCAAGCTGGCGATTGTCACCAACTGCTCGAACCGCCTGGGCCAGCAAGCCGCCGGACTATTCGATATCGATTGGGATGTCATCGTGACAGCGGAAAACGCGGGCTTCTATAAACCCGATCCGCGTCCTTATCAACGCGCGCTGGATCAGCTGAACGTCGGGGCGCACGATGCTGCCTTCGTTGCCGGATCGAGCTATGACATGTTCGGCACCGCGAAGCTCGGCTTGCGTACTTACTGGCATAACCGCGTGGGCCTCGATCTCGTCGATGGTGCGCAGGCGCCCGAAATCGAAGCGCCCACATTCGACGCGCTGCTGCCGTGGCTGCGCGATTTCGGTTTATCGAAGGAAGGCTCTGCAGAATGACGCTCGACCAGATAGAAACACCCGCCGCGTTGATCGACCGGCCGCGCATGATGCGCAATATCGAACGCATGCAGGCACATATGGACGCGCTCGGCGTGGCGTTCAGGCCGCATGTGAAGACTTCGAAGTGCGTGCATGTCGCGCGCGCACAGCGCGATGCAGGCGCGCGCGGCATCACGGTGTCCACGCTCAAGGAAGCGGAACAGTTCTTCGCGGCCGGTTTCGGCGACATTCTGTATGCGGTGGGAATGGTTGCATCGAAATTGCCGCGCGCGCTGGCGTTGAAGCAAGCCGGTTGCGATTTGAAACTGATCGTCGATAACCTCGAATCCGCGCAAGCCGTTGCGGAATTCGGCGGGCTGCATGGCGAGACGTTCGAGGTATGGATCGAAATCGATACCGATGGCCATCGCTCCGGCGTCAAGCCTGATGAACCTCGCTTGATCGATATCGGTCGTGCGCTGAATGGCAACGGCGCGCGCCTGGGCGGCGTGCTGACACACGCCGGATCGAGCTACGAATTGAACACGCCCGATGCCCTCGCAGCGCTCGCCGAACAGGAACGCGCCGGCTGCGTGCACGCGGCCGAGCGCTTGCGCAATGCGGGCTTGCCGTGCGATGTCGTCAGCGTCGGTTCCACGCCGACCGCGCTTGCCGCGCGTCATCTTGAAGGCGTGACCGAGGTTCGCGCGGGCGTCTATGTGTTCTTCGATCTGGTGATGCGCAACGTCGGCGTTTGCGATACCACCAATCTGGCGCTGAGCGTGCTGACAACGGTCATTGGTCATCAGGCGGACAAAGGCTGGGCCATTCTCGATGCCGGCTGGATGGCGATGAGCCGCGATCGTGGCACGGCGAAGCAGACGCACGATTATGGTTATGGCCAGCCTTGCACGTTCGACGGTTCACCGCTCGAAGGCTACACGTTGACCGGCGCGAATCAGGAACATGGGATTCTCGCGAACACGGGTGATCCGGATACGGACATCGCCGCGCATTTGCCGGTCGGCACGCGGCTTTTGATCTTGCCGAACCACGCCTGCGCGACTGGCGCGCAATACCCCGCTTATCACGCGCGCTCGGGGGAAGACGAGATCGAAGTGTGGAATCGGTTTTACGGCTGGTAATCGAACACAACTCGTCAGACAACAAATCGCGCAAACACCCGCTAAACAACGCTCAGCGGTCAAACTCACCTTCAAATTTGTGTCAAAGGGTCAACAGACAACTTTTTTGTCGGACTATAATTACCGCCTTCTGACTTCCTGGCTTGCCGGCATCGCCGATCAAAGGCCGATTCCACGTGGCAGCAATGAAGCCAAGCATCGCCATGAATGAAACGCGCCGCCATTCCAGCCTGATATCCCGCTACGCCCTGATCGCTGTATCGATTGGCGCTATCGCGGGCTTGTTTGCCTGGACCGGCGGATGGATTCGTTGGCCGTCAACTCAACAAGCGCTTACTCCAGCTCGGCTGATCGATGCATTCGAAGCCGATACCAGTCCGCACCCTGGCTTCCGGCGCAATCATGCGAAGGGCGTGTGCGTGAGCGGCCATTTCGAAAGCAACGGCAACGGTGCGCAGCTTTCGCGGGCGAGCGTTTTCAAGGCGGGCGTCGTGCCTTTGGTCGGGCGCTTGTCGGCGCCGGGTTTCGACCCGACGCAAGAAGACGATACCGCCATGGTCCGCAGTTTCGCGCTGCGCTTCACGACAAGCGATGGCGAACAATGGCGCATGGCGATGAACTCCGTGCCGATCTTCGCCGTCCGCACGCCCGAAGCGCTGTATCAGCAATTGGCCGCATTGCGGCCGGACGCCGCGAGCGGCCGCGTGGACCCCGCGAAGATGGAGATGTTCCTGGAAAAACACCCGGAAACAAAGGCGTTTCACGAATGGCTGGCGAGTCACCCGGCGTCATCGAACTTTTATAACGCCAGTTACTTCAGCATCAACGCGTTCAGGTTTACCAACGCTCAAGGCAACACGCGTTTTGTCCGATGGAGCGTCGTGCCCGACGCAACGTACCAGCCGGTCAGTGCAGCCATGACACGCGATCCGGATTTTCTCGCTCACGACCTGAGCAAGCGGCTCGAGCGCGGTCCGGTGCGCTGGAATTTGATGATCACGCCGGCCGCGCCCGGAGATCCCACGAACGACGCCACGCGCGTCTGGCCGCAAGAGCGGGAGTTGCATCGCGTGGACGCGGGGGTTTTGGTAATCGACAAAGCGGAATCGCAAATCGATGGCGCCTGTCGCGACATCAACTTCGACCCGCTGGTTTTGCCGGCTGGGATCGAGCCATCGGACGATCCGCTGCTGGCTGCGCGTTCGTCGGCTTATGCGGTTTCTTTCAACCGTCGTACACGCGAAGAAGCACAGGCGGCGCAATCGGCAAATACACGGCGCTAGGCCCCTCGCATGCTGCGGCCCGTGCGCGGCAAAATGTCCGATCTCAAGTTAAACTACGCGGTTCGTTTTACGCAGCGCTCACGTGCATGCTGCCAGCAGCACTCGGACAAGACACTGGTACCAGGAGATATTCGTTCGATGAACGGTGCAGACTTACCAAGCATGCTTCCCGAGATGCTGCCGCGCTTGTGGGCCTTCGCGCTGCGCATATCGGGCGACCGGCACGACGCCGAGGATCTCGTCCAGCGCGCGTGCCTTCGCGCGCTCGAACGGGCGCATCAATTGCAGCCCGATACAGCCCCGTTAAGCTGGATGTTTTCGATCGTGCATTCCACCTGGATCAACGAGTTGCGGGCGCGAAGCGTGCGCAAACGTTCCAGCATGGAATGGGATGACGACTTCCTGGAAAACATTGCCGACCCTGTCGATAAAGGCCCGGAAACGCAGCTGATGCACGGGCAGATCATCAGCGCCGTGGAGCGCCTGCCCGAAGCGCAGCGCGTGGTCATGCTGCTGGTCGCGGTCGAAGGCCTGAGTTATCAGGAAGCTGCAGATGTACTCGAGGTTCCTATCGGAACCGTCATGAGCCGCTTATCGCGCGCACGGCAAGCCGTCGGCGCGCAATTCGGCACGCACGAACCGAAGTCAAAAGCCTCGGCGACGCGAAAGGACTCAATTGCATGAAGACCGATGAAATAACCTTAATGGCGTATGTCGACGGTGAACTGCCGATCGACCGGCGCCATGAAGTCGAGGAACACATACGGGCGTCAGCCGAAGCCGCTGAGCTGGTCGAGCTGCTAAAGGCGTCGCGGGTGGATTATCAGGGCGCGTTCGCCACGCAAAATTTGCCGCCGGTACCGGATTCGTTGACGCAGAAAATCGAAGCAATGGCGCGTGCGCATGCCGCTCCTTCCGCCGTCAACGACAGCGCTATGCCGGCGCCGGCCACCGCTCCCGTGCGCTCGCGCATGCGCTCGGTTCCGGCGTGGCTCGCGGCAGCATGCGTGGCCGGCGCATTCTGCGGCGGATTGTTCCTGCGCCTCGGGCCTTTGCTGGACCACGGCGCATCCAGTTCGATGGCGTCAAGCAACCTCTCGCCGTGGGTGCAAGCCGCAACTGGCTATCAAAAGCTCTACACGCGCGACACGCTCGCCTATGTCAGCGAGACGCCCGAAACTTCGTCGAAAACCGTCGATGACATCCGCCGCGAAGACGGACTTGCGTTGCGTATTCCCGATCTGCGCAATGCGGGTCTGACGTTCAAGACGGTGCAGCGCCTGCGTTTCAACAACAAGCCGCTGGTGCAGATCGTGTATCAGCCGGAAAAAGGCGAACCTGTCGCGCTGTGCGTGATGAAAGACGTGAAACCGGATCAGGCGGTAGCTGGTCAGGACGTCGATTCCATGCGTGTGGTCACGTGGCGTCAGGCCGAGCTCAGCTATGCGCTGATCGGCAAACCCGCTGGCGTGGACCTCAATGCGCTCGGCAAGCAGATCTCGAACCGCGAGGTCGAGCAGCTTTTTAGCGATGCAACCTCCGCGACGCAGCCCAAAGCATCGGCTAGCTGACTCCTCGCACTTGCATACGCCGTGCGTTCGACCCGCGGCGTTTTTCGCTCCGCAACCTACAACGTGTGGTTTGCAGGAAACAACGATTAAGCATCCGCACCAAATCACAGTTACACTTGTTACAGGTTCGGCTGAGGCTAGACTGCGCTGGGTTTCAGGGTTTTCAATTTAATCGTGCGCATATGGAATTTTGCGTCGAACCCAGGTGTTCTTCATTTAGGACCGGTATAACCTTGATGCGTCGTTATGGAAATCGCGTTGATTTCAGGTTGCGATTTTCTCGAAAGACAATGTAATCGAAAACCCCGGCACGCTCCTCGCCGAGCGGTGCCGCAAGCGCAACGGGTGGTTATGCTGGTTGTACAGGTGTTCCGGCTTGTTTATAAATAAGCCATTAGAGAAACTGTGACGAAGCAGTAGAGTCCTCGAAGGTCGATTGCAATTTCAAATCAGAATGTTCTGTTGATTGGGGAAATGCAATTAAGGGCACGAGAGAAACAAAAACATAAATCATCAGCGAAAGCAAACTGCTTAAGTCTTATGAAATCGGACGATACTTGGCTGATGGCCTACGTGGACGGCGAACTGCCGTTGCACGAGCGCGAGGAAGTCGAGCGCGAACTGCGCACTTCTCCCGACGTGGCCGAGCGTGTTGCGCTTTTGCAGGCTTCGCGGCTGCCATATCGCGATGCATTTGCCGGACAGAAGTTGCCGCCCGTTCCCGCGAGCCTGACGGCGAAGATCGATGAAATGGCCCGAGCGGCCAAGCTCAAGGCCGAAAGCCAGACAAGCCAACCCGATGTCAGCGTCAATGATCCGGTGGTTGAGCGCGCGCCCGGAAGTCCGGCGTCGCCGACTATTCGTTCGCGCCTGCGCGTGGCCCCGGCGTGGCTTGCCGTTGCATTCCTCGGCGGCGCATTCGCATGCGGCCTCGTGCTGCGGCTCGGACCCGGCGCGGGGCCTGCGTCGAACGTGGGAGCGTCGATTGCATCAGTGGGAACAGGTGTGTCGCCGTGGATCACGGCTGCGGCGAGCTACCAGCAACTTTATTCGCGTGACACGGTTGCCAACGTCAACAGCGATACCGACCTGTCCATCAAGACCGTCAACGAAATCCGCCAGGACGATGGCCTTGCGCTGCGCATTCCGGACTTGAGCGCGGCGGGGCTGACGTTCAAGCGCGTGCAGCGCCTGCGCTTCAACAACAAGCCGCTCGTACAGATCGTGTATCTGCCAAAGGAAGGCGCGCCCATTGCGCTGTGCGTGATGAAAGAAGTGAAGCCGGATGCGGCGGTGGCAGACCAGAAGGTTGCATCGATGACCGTGGTCACCTGGCGTCAGGCCGAACTCGGCTATGCGTTGATCGGGCAGCCGCAAGGTGTCGATCTGACGGCGCTCGGCAAGCAGATCTCAAGCAGTCAGGTCGCGCCGCTTTTCAGCCGCAACGAATCTCGCGCGGCAGACGCTGCGTTTTTGGCATCGGCCAAAGTCCCGTTCAATACCCGCTCTGTTTTCTAGTCGCGCGGAATAATTTCATCGCTTCGCTGTTGTGTTTAATGCACCAGCCATTTCCTGGCTCGCGGCGCATTAACGCACAGCGGAACGCATGAGATATCGCCTCGAATACTTCCTGTTTCTGTTGCCCTCGCGCGGACTGCGCCAATTGCTCGCGTTCGGCTTGTTGTTTGCAGTATCGCAAGCTCATGCCGGCTGGACGATTGCAAATGCCGAAGCGCCCGCCACAGTCATTCGCGCAACGAACGTCTATCAGCTAGGCGCGGGTGAGGCGCTGCGCGACGATGACCTGATCGAATCCGCGCCACGCAGCGTCGTCCAGCTTCAGGACGACGCCGGCAACCTGCTAGCGCTCGGCGCACAGACGCGCGTGCTGCTTCAGGCGGGGTTGCGCGTGTCGCTGCTCGATGGCTGGTTGAAGGTCGCGCATGCGTGCGTCACGCAGCCGTGCGCGGCGCCTGTTATCGATACGGAACGAGGCGCCCTCGAGTTCGGAGCGAACGCGGCGGCGGTTATCGCAGCGCTTCCCGGCGCCGATGACGGCAAGTCGACCATTGCTGTCTTTAGCGAAAGCGGCACGCAAACGTTGGCCGCTTCCGCGCGTCGAAGCACGATCACGCCGGGAAGCTTTGCTTATGCAACCGCGAGCGCACCGCCGCAGATTGCGCAGCGTCCGTCGAGCGCATTTCTCGCCGATATGCCGGTCGCTTTCCGCGACGCGTTGCAGCGTCTGCCAGTGACGCCGGCCACGCATGACAGTGCAATAAAACCGCAGCGCGCCGTGGCCTACGACGATGTTTCCGCGTGGCTCGTAAGCGACCTGCCTGCACGCAAGCGCTTCCCCGCACGCTTCCGGCCGCGCCTGAGCGACCCCGCGTTCCGCCGCGCCATCGACCAGAACCTCAAGGCGCTGCCCGAGTGGCGCGTCCTGCTCTATCCGCCCGCGCCACGTCCCGATGCCCGCCAACGTGCCTTGCAAGCCTTTCGCGTCAATACCTCCGCGCTACCCGCGAACTCACTGTATCAACACCCATGAAACGCAAACTCTCTCTTAGCGCCAAGTTCAACCTTGTCTTCCTGATCGTCTTTGCAATCGGGCTGAGCGCGGCGGGCGTGGTCGCAGACCGTTTGTTGCAAAAGCAGGCGCTCGATGAAACCGTTCACGACGCCAACGTGCTGATCAGCGCGGCCGCATCGATGCAAAGCTATACCGCGACCCACGTGACGCCGCTTCTTGCCACGCAGATCAAATATCAGTTCGTGCCCGAATCCATTCCGGCGTTCTCGGCCATCGAAATGCTGAATCTGCTGCAAAAGGATTTCCCGAACTTTTCGTACAAGTCGACCATGCTCAATCCGACCAATCCCCGCGACCGGCCGACCGATTGGGAAACGGACGTGATCACGCATCTGCACGATCATCCCGATCTGAAACAAATGACCGGCCAGCGCGTTTCATCCGGCAACCCGACCTTGTTCCTCGCGCGGCCGAGCCGCATCACGGACGTCGCGTGCATGCAGTGCCACAGCACGCCGAGCGCGGCGCCAGCCACCATGATCGATAAATATGGCTCGGCGAACGGTTTCGGCTGGGCCATGAACGACGTGATCGGCGCGGAATTTGTATCGGTGCCGATGACGCAACCTATCGAACGTGGACGCGCCTTATGGCGCACGTTCATGCTGTCGCTCACCGCGGTGTTCGCGGTGGTGCTGATCGTGATGAACGTGATGGTGAACCTGCTGATTACGCGGCCCATTCAGTCGCTCTCGCGCGCCGCCGATGAAATGAGTCTCGGCAAGCTCGCCGATACGCCGCTGCCGACGGGTGGATCGGATGAAATCGCGTCGCTGGCGGTATCGTTTGGACGCATGCGGACGAGCCTGATCGAGGCGTTCAAGATCCTCGATGAAGGCGCGCACTGATCATGACGGCATCCGCCGATATCCCATCCGAACTCGGCCGATACCGCATCGAGCGTGTGCTCGGACGTGGCGCAATGGGCATTGTGTACCTCGCGTTCGATCCGCAAATCGAGCGTCATGTCGCGCTTAAAACCATCCGCAACGAGTTGTTGCCGGCGGGTTCCGAAGGCGGATCGATGCATGAACTGACCGCGCGTTTTCTAAACGAAGCGCGTGCAGCCGGGCGTCTTGCGCATCCGAATATTGTCTCGGTGCATGACTACGGCGAGGCGGGAGACACGGCGTACATCACGATGGAATATGTGCGTGGGGAGAGTCTCGCCGCGCGCCTCGCGCAGCATGCCCGCAATCAGACGCGTATTGAACCGGCGCGTGCTTTGGGTTGCTTTGTGCAACTGCTCGATGCGCTCGACTATGCGCATCACGAGGGCGTGATTCATCGCGATATCAAGCCCGCAAATTTGCTGATCACGCAACGCGGCGAATGCAAGATCACGGACTTCGGCATTGCGCGGATCGAAGCGTCGCATCTCACGCAACTGGGCACGGTGATCGGCACGCCCAGCTACATGTCGCCGGAACAGTTCACGGGTGAGACCATCGATGCTCGCGCCGATCTCTTTTCCGCCGCGGTCGTCCTGTATGAAATGCTGACGGGCGTATGTCCGTTTGCGGGCACGCCGACCGTCGTCATGCGGCAAGTGCTGAGCGAAACGCCAGTGTTGCCGTCGGAACGCGCGCCGGACTTGGCCAGCTTTATCGATGCGATGTTGATGAAGGCGCTTTCGAAACGGCCCGAGGATCGATACGGCTCCGCGCGTGAATGGCGCGATGTGCTGTTGGGCGCGCTCGGCGCGGCGCAATCCGACGACAGCGATCAGACCGTCATTGCGTTTGCAAAGCCGGTTGCGTTGCTGGAAGCGCCCGAACTCGCCGAGCCTTCAATGGAATGGCCGCCCGAATTGATCGCGCAACTGGAGGAGCGGCTGGCGAGTCACGTGGGGCCGGTCGCCACAATCTTGCTGCGTCGTGCGACGGCCAGGTCTTCGGACTTCAACGCATTGCGCGAGCGGCTTGCCGCGCATTTCCCCACGGACGCCGCGCGTCGTGATTTTAATTCGCTGTTGATGCGGCTGGAAACGCCGGGGGAAGGATCGCGGGTTTTGTCGGGTATGAAGCGGACTTCAATGCCCAAAAGTGAGTCGGTGAATTACGCAAGTATAAAACCCGACGTGCTGCAAGACGCCACGCTTAAACTCGCGGCTTATGTCGGGCCGATCGCACGCGTTATCGTGGTGCGCGCCGCCGCGAATGTGCCAGATATCGATACGTTTTACGACCGTTTGATTGCGGCCGTGCAGGATCAAAAAGATAGCGATGCGTTGCGGCGGGATCTTGGTATCGCGCCGGATTAGCCTTCTAGCAATCGCAAGAACAACGCTGCATCGGGCGCACCGTCATGCTTATGCAGCACTTGCGGCGCATGCAATTCCGTTGCCGTCCACCATACGCTCGCAACATCTGCTTCGCTCGAAAAGCGCTTGAACGTATCACGCCAGACCAGCGTCTCCGCGCCATCATCGAGTTGCTCCAGTTCCGTCTCGAACTCCGTCAGCGCGAACCTCGCCTTCAACGTCGATAACGCCAGGGCCGCCGCATGTTCGTACCAGACCGAACTGCTGCGCAGCCAGTCGCCGAAGACCGCTTGGTCCATCGGCCGCGCCACCACGAACGGAAAATAACGCCCGACCGCATCGATCCCCGGCATCATCACGCCCGCATACGCGGCGTCATCCATCACCCCGGGTTTCATCGCGAAGCACCATAGCGGCATGCCGAGAAAGTCTCGAAGCCATGCATCGCCGAGACGTTGTTGGGCCGTAATCAAACCGCGTTGCAGCCACGCGTCCCATTGCACGACAAACTCGTGCGACAACCCCCTTCCCACGAAGTCGCCATGTGTGCGCACTTTTCCGTAGAAGCCCGTGCCCGCTTCTTCAAGCTTGGTCATAATTGCGCCGGGCAGCGGAAGCGGTCGAGCACGCCCGCGCGAAACGGATTGATTACGCTGCTCGCGGTGAGATCGACCGAGACCAGGCCACCATCGAACGCCGCCTTGAAATGGTCAGGCTGACCGGCAGGCGCGATCCGGGCGGTATCGAGGAGATGGAACAACGCCCATGGACCGTCCGCGTGCGCCGCACTCGTTGATGCCGGATCAAGCTCGACGTGCGCCTGTCCCGTGCCCTTGCCGCTCGGCCACTGGAAGGCGGCGGTCGCGCCAGGCGTGCTGTCGGTTGCGACCAGTTGCACGCCGTCTATATCGAGCACAAAACGTTTGACGGATGGATCGATGGACGCGAGCTTCGCCGAAAATCGCACCGATACATCATGGCCGCCGTCGCGAAACAACGCGTCGCGTATCTGCGCGGCATTTTGGAACTGCGCGAGGACGTCGTCGGGGATGCCGAGCGAGCGCGCCTCCGGACGCCAGCGCCACACGGCACCCGAGGTGTCCACGCGGTTCTGCAAGTTCTTCTGGAAGAAGTCATCGATCAAACCGCCCGGCCCGAGAATGCGACCGAAATCATCCGGCGCGGCATCACGCGTCGAAGTACGCACGAGCGGATAGCGGCCGTCGAGCGCTTGCCTGCAAGCCGGTGCAACCGTCGATGCCCAAAGCGCACGAACCTGCGCGCGCTGGCTTTGGACCTGCACGGTATCGGCGTTATCGGCGACGCCTTGCAGCACCGAACCCAGCGGCGCGGGCGCGCCTTGCGCGAGCAGCTTGAGACGGTCGAGCGAACTCGTCGGCGGCAAGGGCAGCGATTGTTTGCGCGCGGAATCGACGGCTTGCAGCGTCGCGGCGGCTTCCTTCAATGCACCAATCGAGTCGTCGATGGGCGCGCCCGATGTCGCTCCCGGCTTGCCCGCAAGATCATGCAGGGACTGAAAATGCGTGTTGACGAGCGCGGCGCTGTCGGCGGTCGCAGCGGGTTGCACGGCTGACCCACCCAGGCTTTTGCGCAATGCACCGAACTTGCCGGTGGCAGCGTCCGCGCCAGAACCAGGCGCAACGAACGTAGTCTCATTCGATGCCGCTTCGATCAGCGCGCGCAAGGGCGAATTTTGCGAACCCATCAGGTTCGCAACGCGCGCGCCCTGGTCGGGCGCGGAGAACGGCACGACGCCGACATCGCCAAGCAGACCGTCCCATTGCCGGATGCTTTCCTCGCAATACAAACGCGTCAGGGCCGTGCGAAGGTCATCGATACCCGCCGCATCCGGCTTCGTTTCCGCACGCCCCAACACCCAGTCATCCTTTGCGATATTGGCGAGCGTCATCTCGCGCAAGCGCAGGAATGCGGTGAAGCCGGCTTGGGTATAAGCGCCGTCGATACCCTGCGTCAACGGCGTCCCGCTCTTGCGCACGAACACGAGCAGACCACTTGGCCCCGCCGCCTTGGCGACGGAAAAATCCGCCAGATGCAGTTGCGTGAGCTGTTGCTGGATGCGGCTGTTCAGGCGCTGCGCAAGCGGTACGCGGCTCAAAGTGGAGCGCGCTTGGGCGATCAGATTCTGATTGAGCGGCAGGTTTGAATCAAACTGTCCGCGACGGAACAGCGCTTCGAGATGCTGGTCGATACTCGCGCGTTGCGCGTCGCTTGCTGTTTTCAGCGGACCGCGCTGCCAGTCTCGCATGGCCCAGCTTCTCAGCGCGTCGGGATCGTAATGCGTCGGGTCGCCGAGCATCAGGTAGGCGCGCAGCACTTCGTATTGAAGCGCGGCATTGTTGGCGTCCCCTCTGCGCAGCTCCTCTTCCATCCGCTGCACAACAATGGGCAACAACGTCTGGCGCAACAATCGCTGATAGACACGCTGCGCTTCGGCGCCGAGCTTCTCGCGCTGATCGAGTCCGAGCTTTGCCCACCAGGCATCGCCACGGCTTTCGCGTTCGGCTTCGCCGCCGGGAAGATCACGGGCTGCATCGAGTACGGGAAGTACCGCGAGCGGATCATCGCCCAGCGTGGTTTGCTGCACGCGCTGCTGAAGCGCGGCGATCTGCTGCCGGCTTTCTTCAACAAAGCGGCGGTTCGCGCGATCGCTCACGAAGAGGCCAATCAATCCCGCGATCAGCACCGCCCCGACCACGCCGATGGCCATCTGCTGGAACCGCGCGCGCCGCCGCTCCACACGCGGGTTGCTGCCCGCAAGACCGGCTTCCTCGAAGATCACATCGCGCAGCAGACGCTTCACGAAATACGCGCGTCCACTCGATGTATCGGCGAGCAGCACTTCACGTTGCAAGCCGAGCGCCGCCGCCATGGAACTCATCATGCGATCCAGCGGACGACCGCTTTGCGTACCGCTCGTGAAGTAGACGCCGCGCAACAACGCAGCGCGATCGAAGCGCGATTCGCTGAACGCGTCATCGAGAAAACGCTGCAACGACCCTTCGATACCCGCAAACTGCTGCGGGAACGAATAGATCAGCGCGCGACGGCGCACATCGGTTTCCTGCTGCATGCGTTGCAGCACGCGATCCTGAAGTTGCCGGTGCAGCAGACGGAATTCGTCGGGGAAACGCTGCAGCGGTTGCTCTGCGTTTTCCGCATTTTCTTCAGGCGAATGCGGAAAGGTCACGCCCCAGACTTGCTCGCGTTCGTCGCGGCCGAGATCATCGAAGAATTCGGAGAAGCCCGAGAGCATGTCGCTCTTCGTGACCACTACGTACACTGGAAAACGCATGCCGAGCTGCTTGTTCAACTCGCTCAGGCGTTCACGAACCGATGCCGCGTGCGCGGAGCGCTGGGTGTCGGTCTGCTGCAACAAATCCGCCGCCGATACCACCACCATCACGCCGTTGAGCGGACGGCGCGGACGGTATTTGCGCAGCATCGCGAGGAAGCCGATCCATGCGCCGCGATCTGCTTCGGCGTGGCTGTCTTGCGTGGTGAAGCGGCCGGCAGTGTCGAGGAGAACGGCGTCGTCGGTGAACCACCAGTCGCAATGACGCGTGCCGCCCACGCCGCCAATGGCTTGAACGCCCAATCGATCCGCTAACGGAAAACGCAAGCCGGAATGGACCAGCGCAGTAGTCTTGCCTGCGCCCGGCGCCCCGACAAACATGTACCACGGCAAATCGTAGATGGTCTGACGGCGTGCGCTGAACCACGACTTCCAGCCTTTGCTGTCTTTACCGGTGGCAGTGCTGCGCAAGGTTTTCAACGCTTCTTCGAAACGTGTGCGCAGTATGGAAAGGTCGGCGTCGGCGGCTTTGCGCGCTTCGCTCGGCTCGCGATTCGCCGGGTTCACCGAATCCGCGATAAGGCTGCGCACAAAGCTCGAACTCGCGAGCCGCGTCTTCAAAGCACGCGTGCCGAAGTACATCGCCCAGCCGGCAAACAGCAGCGCGATCGCGATCCACCTGCTCGTCGTGCTGCCAAGCGGCGCGCTGCCATTGAACGCGAGCAACGGGCCTTCGAACCACACAATGAACGCCAGCGCCATCACGCCGAAGAACGACATGACCACCGGCTTTCTGAATCCGCTTAACCACCTCATGACGCGGCTCCTGGCGAGAGAATCACAATGGCGACGCGACGGTTTTTCGCGCGGCCGGCAGGGGTATCGTTCGATGCAATCGGCTCGGTATCGCCCCGTCCTTCCGAGCTCAGGCGCGCCGGCGTATTGATCCGCGCGGCGATGATCGCGCGCACGGTATCGGCGCGTGCCTGCGACAGCGCCACGTTCGACGGAAACCGCGCCGAGATGATGCGCTGGTTATCGGTATGGCCGATCACCACGACGTTGCCCGGTTTGTCCTGCAATGCATCGGCAATGCGCTGCATCAGCGGCGCGAAATGCGGATCGAGGTCGGCGCTGCCCGATGCAAACAATTGCGTGCCCGTCGCGGTGTTGTTGATGGTAACGGTGGTGCGGTCCGCGGAATCGCCGACCGTGACCAGCCCCTGCGCAATTTCAGGCGCGAGGAATCCGGCGAGCGTCGCGGCGAGTTTGGGCGCCGCATCGACCTTCGATGCCAGCACGGGCGCCGGCGCCACGCGTATCGAACGCATGGAAGCAAATACCGGGTCTGAAAAGTCGTTGATCCGGAAGCTCAACACCAGGCTCGCGGTGACGAGCACGAATGCGGCAAGCGCAAGCGCGACCCACAGCGGCACGAACTGCAGCAAGCGCTTGCGTTCACGCGGCGCCGGCTGCCAATGCGGCGACAACGCGCGTTCAACGGGGGCGCGCTGCGCGCGAATCATTTGTTCGAGCCGTTCGCGGATCACGTCGAGTTGCGTCTTGCCGCCTTCGATCAGGCGATATCGTCCGTCGAAACCGAGTGCGAGCATCACGTAGATCAGTTCGAGCAGATCCACATCGATAGCCGGTGTTTGTGCAAGACGCTGCAGGATCACGAACAAACGCTCGCCGCCCGATGCTTCGTTGTGGAATGTCACGAGCAGACTGCGGCGGCCCCATACGCCCGCGCCCCACGGCGTGGCAGCAATCGACTCATCGATAAACGTGCACAGGCAATAGCGCGCCGGGCCGAGTTGTGCATCGGGCACGCCGAACGCGCGGCCGTTGGTTTCAAACGTGCGCACCATCTGGATCAGCTGCGTACGCAATGCCTCGAGGTCCGGGTGGCTCGTCAGGCGCCGCAACGGCAACGCGAGTTCAAGCAACGGGTTCGCGGCGCGCAACAGCGGGTTGCGGCCGGCGAGCGTGGCATCGAGTGGCGCCAACGCAGGCGCCGCCGCTGCGGACCTCAGCGTGGCCGGGCGCTCGCGCTTCAGGCCGGGCGTGGGCATCATGATGGTGCGCGCGGCGTCGAGGAAACCGGAGTCGTCGATGGCCGGATTCGTGTCGTTAGTCATTGCGGTGTCCTTGTTTCATCGGCGGATGGCCCAGCATTCCATGGTCAAGCCGGGGAATTCGCCGGCCACGTGCAGCGCCATGCCGGCCGATGCGTTGAGCGCTTGCCAGCCATCGTTCTTGTCATCGAGTTCGAAATAGGTGAAGCCCGCATGGAACGGCAGCTGGCGCGGCGCAACCGGCAACGCACGCAAGCCGATACCCGGCAATTGCAGGTTGACCAGATCGCGGATCTTTTCAACCGCGCCGATCTTCACCTGGCTGCCGAATGCGGACAGCAGCGTTTCGGTCGATACCTGTGCGCGCACGGCGAGCACAAAGGTCGCGTTCGTGAAGAGCGAGCGGTCGGCGACCAGGGCCACACGCAGGCCGTATTTGCGCTCCTCCAGCGGTATCGATACAACGCCCGGATCAGCAACCCGGCTCAAGGCAAGGCGCAACGCTTCAATTACCGGCGTGAACGTTTCCTTCAACCTGTCATGCCGATACACGGGAAACACAGGCGGCCTGCGGTCGCGCTGGCTGAAGGTCGCAAGCTCCCCGGCGAGCTGCACGGTGGCCTGAAATAGCGCCTCGGGATGCAGTCCGGTCATCGACCCGAAATGCGCGACCAATGGCTGCGCCCGGTTGACGATCTGCAGCAACAGGAAGTCGGAGATCTCCGCCATGCCCGCAGCTTCCGGCTGCGATAAGCGCCCCGCCAGCGCTTCACCACGTTGTTGCAGCAAGCCGTTGAGTTCGGTCGAAAAACGCGCGAGCTTGCCCGCCACGCTGAAGTCGAGACACGGCGCGCAATACTCATCGTCGAGCACCACGCGCGAATCGCTCAGGCGTTCCACTACGCGCGCCACGCCCACATAAGCGTGTGCGTTCGCGACATCCGGTTCGAGCGCGAGCTTCAATCGCAGCTTGCCGACCTGCAACAACGTGCTGACGGCGTCGGGATCGTTGCTGTCATGGACATCGAATTCTTCCGCCCGATACCGCGCGAGATTGTCCGCACGTTCGGGGCCACCGGATTCAGTGGCGCCCGGCCGGCGCACCGGCAACGCGAGCACGACGAGCAGGTTTGCCGTGCCTTCGGGAATGTCGAGCGGCTCGGGAAGGTCGTCATCGGCGGGGAGGTTGAAAGGCGTGCCATCGGGCAAGACACCAGCCGCTGAACGCAGCGCGAGTTTGCCGAGTTTCAGCAACGCTTCATCGATTTCCACCGATGTAAATCCCCAACCGTAAGCACGCAGGCTTTCAACGCGCGCTTCGAGTTGTGTCTGTACGTACCGGTCGTGCTGCTGCAGATGCTGCGGCTGCAGGAACATGCCTTCCGACCAGATGACCTTGCTGTTCCAGTACATGGCGTTATTCGCTTGGGGTTGAACGTGTGAGTGCGTCGAGCTGCGCCTGGTACGCGCGGCTGAAGGGTTCGCCGAAGGTGCGCTGGAAGTCGTCGCCGGCATCGCGCGCAACGTGCTCCCATGTATCGACGAAACGCTGCCAGAGGCGCGCGCGGCGGTTGCTCAGCAATGCATCGAGACCCTTCGCGGCATCGAGCGATTTGTCGATGGTCACAGGATCGATACGCGACATGGCGTGTTCGAGCGCCGCGCGCATGCCCGCAACGACCGCGAGTTCGTGCGCCTGGATGTCGTGGAAAGCTTCTTGCAATGCGTCTTCGGGCGCGAGATAACCCGCGCCGCGTGCGCCGAGCATTTGCGTGAGCGCCATGTCGACGTCGGGGAAAAACTTGAGCGGATTATTGTCGCGCTCTTCGATCAGCGTCATTGCAATGCGCGTTTCGCGCTTGGCCATCGAGCGGGAGCGCAACGCGGTCATGGTGCCTTGCGTCGCAACGCGCAACATGCCGCCGACGAGACGTGCGAGGTCCTGCGCGGGAATGTGGCGGACGGTGCTGGCGTCTATGCCGAGGCCATCTAGTAGTGCTGCAAGCGTGGCGTTGTCGTTGTCGTCAGCGATGCGCGCAGCAGGCTTTGGCTTGAACTCTGTTTTGGGAACGAGCGGCGAGACGGGCTCCTGCATTTCTATCGGCGGGATGAACGGGTCGAAGTCCTCGGGGATGGCTGCGGCAGGCGCTTCATCTAAAAGCGGCAATGTCGGAACCGAAGACATCGCGCGTTCCGGCGACACATGCTCGAAACCCTTGCTCGATCCCGACACCGCGAACGGCGACACTTCCGGTCTGGCTGGACCCAAGCCAAGCGAACTGTCGGGCACGCCAAGCGCATCGATCAATTCCTGATTTGCGTTCACACCGAATCGCGCAGGTTCGTGCAGGAGCGGTGTGGCCGCGAGCGGATCAGGCGTGAACGGTGCGGCTGCGTGGCTCTCCTTCGATGCCTCGTGCGGCGCGTTCCAGTCATCCGGAATCAGCGGCGCGACGGGCTTCACGTCCCAGTCCGGCTTTTCCGGCGAAGGCGCGGAAGGCGCCGGCATGTCCGGGCGCGTCATCATGGTCATGTTCTGCAGATCCTGCTCAATGCACACATCAAGCGAATACGGCCCAATGCGCAAGCGGTCCCGGTCGTGAAGTTCCGCCTCGCGCGAACCATCGAGAATCTGATCGTTCAGCAAAGTCGGATTGCTGCCTGCATCGATCAGGACAAATGCCCCATCGCGCCATTCAATGCGCGCCTGCACGCGCGAGATTGCACGTTGCGTGTCGGGCAGCACGACGGTGCACTCGGGCGCACGGCCAAGCGTGCCGCCGGCTGTATCGAATGCGATGCTTCGCGACGCGCTCATGTCGCCGCCGCTCAGCGTCAGCTTGAGTGTTGCTGCGTTGGGATCATTCAATGACATGCAATCTCCTTATTTGGCGACCTTGCGCGAGCCGTCGTCGGCGTCGCGTGGCGGGGTCGGCGGCGGTGGCGGCACACTCACCGGAACAGGCGGAATGCCGGGGCCGATGGGTATCGGAAAACTCGACATCTCGATGGTCTCGGGGCCGATCAAAATGTACGAAGCTCCCGCGCGCAACGCGATGGTCGCGGTCGCCTCGATCTCCACCGCCATGCCCGCTTTGATCTGCACAGCCATGCCGGCATTCAGCGAATAGGCTTCGCCAACGAACTGGTTGTGTGTGGTCATGGTCGCGGCCGTTACGCCGCCAAGCACGCTCGACTTGCAGCTGCCCATCACGGTGTCGTTGCGGGTGCCGTTCGTCTTCACGAACTCGCTGCCACTCACACTCAAATGACGATCGTGTTTCACGTTCATCAGCGCGTCATGCTTGACCCACGTCTCGTGATCGCGCTCCGCGTGGAAAAACAGTTGCTCATCGCCCTTGCGGTCGTCGAGCCGCACTTCGTTGTAACCGTTGCCGCCTTTGGTCGAATTGCTCTTGAGCGTGGAGATGGCCGCGTTCGCAGGCAACTCATACGGCGGCATGTTGGTCGAGTTGTAGACCGCGCCCGTGATCACCGGACGATCCGGATCGCCCTCGATGAACTCGACGAGCACCTCTTGCCCAATGCGCGGCAGTTGCATCGAACCCCAGCGTTTGTTGGCCCAGCTCTGCGACACACGCACCCAGCAACGGTCGAGTTTCTGCGCGCCCGATGACTGCGCAAGTTGCTCCCAATGGAACTGCACCTTCACGCGGCCGTATTGATCGGTGAGGATCTCATCGCCATCGGGACCCACCACTACGGCCGTTTGCGGACCGCCTACGCGCGGCTCAGGCGTGGTTCGGGCAGTGCGGAAAGTGTTATCGGCGCGAATTGCCTTGAAGCTGCAATCGAAGATCGGCAACGTGCTGTCACTGGTCGATACATATGCGTCAGAGACAATCTCCGCACGCGTTTCCGTGATCAGATACTGGCGATCCTGCGCGGTCGCAGGATGATCGCGCAAACGTATCAGGCCGCCCGGAATGAGACCGCGCGATGTGCTGCGCGCATCGATGGAATCATTTTGCGTCTGATGGATTTCCACGTTCACGCGTGCAAGACGGTCGCCATCGGCGGCCTTGATGTGACCCGTCAAATGCTCCTGCATCACGTAGCGCGCGGGATCGAAGGGCGCTGCGCGAGTCGCACGCGAGACGAGCCCGTGACTGTTACTCACCGATGCCTTCTCGAAGTCGTACTCGTTGACTTCATACCGGCCGGTCTGCAACGTTGCGCCCGACACCCAACGGTACACACATTCCTCGTCCTGGTCAGGCGTGTCCCAGGCCTGATACGGAATGGTCTCGTAGTGCGGAATGGGTCTGTGTTCGCTGTTCGAATCGGTCAGTACGAGCGTATGTTTGCCGCCTGCGTGCTCGAGAAAATAGTGAATGCCTTCGCGTTCGAGCAGACGGCTGACAAAGTCGAAGTCGCTCTCGCGATACTGCACGCAATGTTCAAGCGGCGGATAACTCGCGCTGCACGCGTTGCGAAAGTCAATATCGAATGGTTCGAATACGGCGCTCACGATCTGCGGCACCGTCTTCTGATAAAAGAACCTTCTATGCGACGACTGCGTCAGCAACCACAATCTCGGATGCACGATCGCCTCATAACGCGCCATGCGGTTATGCGTCGTGTCGCCAGGAACGATCAGCCGAAGCGTGGTGACAATCCCGTTGAACTGCCGCTCGCCGCTCACCGGATAATCGAGCGTGACGGACAGATTCTGGCCAAGCACATCGCCCGGGTCTATGTCGTTACGCGGGCTCAGGAAAGCGAGCTGGAACTCGCTCATGCGGCCGAGCGCTTCGATCGTCGACATGCGCATGAACACGGCCGTATCGCCTAGCGCGGCGCATTCCATGCGGACGTGGCGAGTACTAGTCGAAAGCATAGGTGAACTCCTCTGCTGCAACGCCTACGTGCACGCGAGCAAGCGCTTTTCCATCGATCACGCGAGACAGGAATTCTGTGCTGATACGCGGCAAGAGACTGTTGGTGAGAATTGCGTCGATCATGCGGCCGCCGCTCTCAAGACGCGTGCAGCGCACGGCGATCTGGGCCACGACCTCTTCGTCGAACGTGAAAGGCACTTGATGGGTACGGGTCACGCGCTCTGCTACACGGCCGAGTTGCAGACGGATGATCGCTCGCAGCATCCCGTCGCTTAAGGGGTAATAGGGGATCGTGACCATGCGGCCCAGCAACGCCGGCGGGAACGTATGCAGGAGTTCCGCGTGCAGTTGCTCTTCAATGGTTTCCACTGCAGGCATGTTCTGCGGATCGCGGCACAGATGCGCGATGCACTCAGTGCCTGCGTTCGTAGTCAGCAGGATCAGCGTGTTGCGGAAGTCGATGGAACGGCCTTCGCTATCTTCCATCCAGCCTTTATCGAAGACCTGGAAGAAGAGCTCGTGCACGTCTGGATGCGCCTTCTCCACTTCGTCGAGCAGCACGACGCTATGCGGCCGGCGACGCACCGCTTCTGTCAGCACGCCGCCTTCGCCAAATCCCACATAGCCCGGAGGCGCGCCCTTCAACAACGAGACCGTATGAGCTTCCTGATACTCACTCATGTTGATGGTGATGAGGTTCTGCTCACCGCCATAGAGCAGTTCGGCGAGCGCAAGCGCGGTTTCCGTCTTGCCTACACCCGACGTTCCCGCGAGCATGAACACGCCGACCGGCTTGTTCGGATTGTCGAGGCCCGCACGCGACGTGCGGATGCGCCGCGCGATCATCTCTGTTGCGTGACCCTGACCAATGATGCGACGGTCCAATAGCTCGCCGAGACGCAGCACGTTATCGATATCGTTCTTCACCATCTTGAGGACGGGCACGCCGGTCCAGTCCTGGACCACGGCGGCGACCGCCTGACGATCCACACCCGGCAGAATCAACGGCGCATCGCCCTGGTGGTCGGCGAGCAACGCCTGTTGCGTTCTGAGCGCGGCGAGATCTGCGCCCGGAGCGCCGTCGCGCAACTGCGCACGGCGGGCAAGAATGTCCTTCACGAGTTCGCGCTCGGTCTTCCAGCGCGCGTCGAGCTGGGCGAGCCGCTGCGTTTCATCTTCCAACGCCTTCGATGCCACCTCTTGACGCGCGGCGGTATCGATACCGATAAGACTTTCGCGCTTGATGACCTCCAGTTCGGTCTTCAAGGCGGCGATGCGTTTCTGCGCGTCGTCCACTGCGGGCGGCGTCGCGTGCTGGCTCACTGCAACACGGGCGCAGGCGGTATCGAGCAGGCTCACGGACTTGTCGGGCAACTGGCGTGCCGGAATGTATCGATGCGACAAGCGCACGGCTGCTTCAATGGCCTCGTCGAGAACCTGAACGCCGTGATGCTGTTCGAGCGCACCCGCAATGCCGCGCATCATGGTGATGGCGCGTGCTTCGTCGGGTTCGCGCACTTGGACGACCTGAAAACGCCGCGTCAATGCGGGATCTTTCTCGATGTGCCGCCGATACTCCGACCATGTAGTCGCCGCGATCGTGCGAACCGTGCCACGCGCAAGCGCGGGCTTGAGCAGGTTCGCGGCATCGCCGGTTCCGGCCGCGCCGCCCGCGCCCACGAGCGTATGCGCCTCATCGATGAAAAGAATCACCGGACGTTCCGCCGTCTGCACCTCCGCGAGCACCTGACGCAGGCGCGTTTCGAACTCGCCCTTTACCCCGGCGCCGGCCTGAAGCAATGCAACATCGAGTGTGCGCAGCGTGACATCGCGCAGCATGGGGGGCACGTCGCCGGCCACGATCCGCTGCGCGAGACCTTCGACCACGGCCGTCTTCCCCACGCCCGCTTCGCCCGTCAATAGCGGGTTGTTCTGTCGACGGCGCATGAGGATATCGATGACCTGACGAATTTCTTCATCACGTCCGACGATCGCATCAAGCTTGCCCGAGCGCGCTTGTTCCGTCAGGTCGACGGTGAAACGCTGCAACGCATCCTGATTGGTTACTGGCGCGGTAGAAACCGCCGACGCTGCATTGGAGGCTTCCACATTCTCCGGCGAACCGGCGAGTAAAAGGTCGAAGTCGTCCACGAGTTCATCGAGTATTACCCGGTCAAATTCACGCGAGATTCCGCGCAGCGCGTTGCGCAAGGACGGCGTCTTCAATGCGCCCACAATCAAATGCGCGCTTCGCACTTTCGATGCATTGAACAACAACGATCCATACACCCAGCCGCGCTCGACCGCCTCTTCCAGTTGCGACGAGATGTCTGTTATCGACGTAGACCCGCGCGGCAACCGATCCAGCGCCTCAGTCAGATCCCGAGCCAGCGCGGAAGGCTCTACACCAAAATGCTTGATGATCCGGTGCAGATCCGAGTCGGGCGAATTGAGCAACTGATGCAGCCAGTGCGTCAGTTCCACATACGGGTTGCCCCGCAGACGACAGAACGTCGTGGCACTTTCCATCGCGCGATAGCTGAGTGTGTCGAGTTTGCCGAACATCACGGCGCGGCTGATTTCTGCCATGGTTAATCCTGTGCGAAAGTCTTGACGCGGCCGTGGGGGCCGAGCGGTTTGAGTAGGAGTTGCGTGGCGTCCGACGATGCAGGACGCGATAACAACCAAGTCGTGTAACCAAGTCGTTGTTGCGATCCAAGCGCGAGACGCGGCACTTCGGCGCGCCGCAGTTGCAGATTCAGATCCCATTCGAGCGGATCGCGCACGTAGTTGCGGATCCAGTCGGCGAGACGCACGAGGCTCGCGCCGCCGGGCAGGAATCGCTGATAGTCGACCATCGAAAGCGGACCAAGGACGACGCGAAACTTGTGCTGCCGGTCCCACGCGCAAGCGCCGAGCATGGTTCCGATACCGAGGCGGCCGCTTTCATCGGCAGCGCCGAGACGGCTCAACGAACGCGCCGGCAAGTCGATCCAATGACCGACGTTCTGCTTCAGTTCGACCGGGATATTGAAGAAACGCATCAACACAAGGCGCAGGCCGGCGGCGTGACGGGTCGGACCGCTGAGCACGCCGGCGAAATGAAGCTTCGCAAAATCCGGAACGCTGTCGCGATTGCGCAGCGCAGGTTCACCGAGTCCGAACGTGCTGCCTACGTACGCCGAAAAACGATCACCATTGTTGCGATCCAGGCTGACTGTCGGCTGCGCAACGGCCCATGATCGATAAAACAGCGACGTCATACGGTGATGGAACACATCGAGAAAGCGCGCGAAGGTCGGATCGTTTGCATTGCGCGTTCTATCGCGGATGTATTCGGTCAAGTGCGTCGGCATCGGGCCATTCGGTCCGAGCAGGCCGAAGAAATTCACCACGAGCTTCGGCGCCTTGTCACCCTCGCCGTTCAAGCTGAAATTGCGCAGCGTGGTCGGGAAGAAGATGAGGTCGGGTTCCTGACCGAAGCGCACGGCGTCATCGCGCGGACGAAGCGATGAACCCACGCGCGGCAAGCCTGGATATGCGCATTCGAGCAAGCGCACGGCCTGGAAGAAGTCGAAGCTTTTTGCATCGGCGGAAAGGCGATTGAGGATGGTCACAGCGTTTTGCATAATCCGCCCCCCGGCGCCCAGCGCATGATTTCGCCACGCGTCGCGCTCCTGACTACGGTCTCCGTGAACGAGTTCAGCGACACGTATTGCGTAAAGAAGCGCGCTAGCACCGCGCCGAACAGAAACGCGCTTGCGCCTTCGAAGCCGGTTTCATCGATAAGCAGGTTGATCTCGAGGCCTCGTCCAAACACGATCGGTCCCCGCGATGGCAAACGACGCGTAACCGGATGTGTATCGATGGAACGAAGGCCGTCGATCTGACGCACCGCCGCGCCGTCGCCGGCGGGCGCGTAGAGGCCGAGCAAATCGCGCATTGCCTGCGCGCCTTGACCCTCGTTGCCATCCACAAGCGACGCATAGTTAAGGGACAAGTGGCTCAGCAAGCGCCACGCAACCGGACCCTCTGCGTACGATGGCAACGGCCGGCTCGGACCGCCGACGCAACGCGCGCTGAGCACGGGCACTTCCAGATCGACGGTGAAATCGGTCGCCGTATCGCCGAGCGGCATGGTCAGCGTCAGGTCGCGGTTGGTGCACAAGACGCTTAGCCCAAGTTGATGAAGCTCGCCCGGGTATGGCGCGTCGGTTGTATCGACCAGAGCGATGAACGTCTCGCTGCCAAGGTAATTCGAGCGCACGCCGCGTTCGTTTTGTCGCGATGAAGGCGGTCGTTTCTCACGGCGCACCTGGTAAAACGCGCCGTCGCCCGAGTCGGGAATGCCCATGTCGCGCGCGCGATAAAACGGCTGGAAGGGCAGTTCGGCGCCGCCGCCTGCGCGGTATCCGGTCACGCCTTGAATCTGATAGACCTCGAAGTCCATCGGCCGCGTGCGGTCCACCACAACGTGATGCTCGAACTGATCGCCAATCACCGCAATGCGGTCGGCGCGGCGGGGAAACAGGTTGATGCACGGCGTGCAGTGAAGGGCGAAGTGCGACGCATCGACGAGTTGTTCAAGCGTCTGATCCGCACGCGAGAGCAATACGATCAACTCGATTTCATCGCTGTTGCAACGAGCCATGTCCGGTTGGAGTCCGTCGATGGAAACGAACATGAAGCGCTGTGAAAACGCGAAATACTCCTGCAACAAGCGATACCCGGGAAACGACTGGCCGCTCACTGGAAGCAAGGCTTCGTCGTCGGAGAAGCCGAGCGGTCGAATAGACGATGCGGGCAACAACTTTCCTTCAACAACTACGCCAAGCGTTGAACCAAGCAGCAACTCATATAAACGCGCCGGCAAACCCTCTCCGCCGCGCAAATAAAACGGCAAATTATCGAGCGAAATATCGCTGATTTTTTGATTGTTCAGCGCACGCAAACGCAGGCGCAACCCCGCCTTCACGCCGCGTGGCAACGCTACGTCAACGCCTGTGAGCGTGCCTGTATGCGTGAACAAACGCGCTTCAATCAATTCGATGGGCCACATCGTCATTGCATGCGCGGTACGAAATTCACAGCGCGTGGAACTCTCGCCATCTAGCCGTCCATGCAAGGCCGTACCGCGTGGGACCTGGACGCCATCGGCGAGTGACGGATGTGTCATGTCGGGCTGCACTTCCACGATCGTCATTGCCGGCGTCGGTGCGAGATAGTGCGGATAGACCAGCTCTGCAAGATGTTGCGTGAAGCGTGGAAACTCGGCATCGATTTTCATCTGCACGCGCGCGGAGAGAAAGCTGAAGCCTTCCAGCAAGCGCTCAACATATGGATCTGCGCATTCGAAACTTTCAAGCCCGAGGCGTCCCGCGACCTTCGGGAATTCCTTCGCGAATTCCCCGCCCATCTCGCGGACGTGCTGAAGCTCCTGGCTGTAATACTCGATCAGTTTTGGATTCATGGTCGGGGTCGGTTATGACGCGATTCAGTTCGCACCGGCTTGTTCGGACACGTTGACCTTCCCTGCTTCGAGGTCGAGTTCGGTCCGCAGATATAGGCGTTCGGGTACGGGGTGCGCGTGCAGATCCCCTTCAACGATGAACGCAATCGCGTTGTGTTGACCGGTCGTTACGCCGGACTGCACCGCGCGCACGCGCAACGTGCCTGGAATGATTCGTGGCTCGAACGCACGGATGGTGTCCGCCATCAGGCGCTCGATCTGCACGATGTCCACATTGGATGCGCTCTTGCCGGCAAGATCGGAGAACCCGAAATTCAGCACCGAGTTCGCGACATGCGGGAAATGCCCAATCTCCTGCGATGCGGATATTCCCTGCGCATTCAAAAGCCATCCGAGATCGCGCATCACGCTCTGTCGCAACGCACGTGCAGAACTCGCACGTTGCTCCCGCACTTCGCGGGTGGCATCGCGATCGTGATCGGTCAGGCGTTCGAGCAATGAGGGCTGGATGCGTCCCGCGTTGCGCGCGATCGTCGGCGGCTTCGTCACAATCACGCTTCCGCGTTAGCAGGAATGTTCCACTTGCTTTCTACCACGCCGCCGAGCGCCGAGCCCGACGTCGGATCTTGCTGCTGATAACTCACGTGGAATTTTTCGAAGTTGAGCGTCACGGTTTCCGTGAAACGATCCTCACCGTCCGAACCACCCGTCGAGTAATTCGTGACCAGCACTTTTTCCAATTCGATGATGTAGTACTCGAGCGGCTTCGTTCCGCCGGCCTTGCGTACCGTCAGCTTGCCGGTCGGATAATGCTTGCCGGTCGTGCAGGCCGTGACTATGGACGGCGTCGAGCGGTCGGTGTATTTGGTGACCGACAGGTCGTGGACCGCAACCTTGCCGCCGCCACCACCCGTACCCAGGTGCATCGTCCCGGACTGGCTCATGCCCCAGCTCCACGAGAGGATGTCGATCTCGTCCTTATGCACCGAATCCAGCGATTCGCCTTTGACTGTACCGAGATCCAAGAAAATATCGACTGCCATGATTTGGTTTCCTAAATAGGTTATTGCGATTGAACAAACGTTCGGGTCGAGCCCGGGACCAAATAAAGTTACGCGGCCTTGGCTGAGGGCAGCTTCGATACAAGGCGCAACGAAACCGTAAGACCTTCGAGTTGATAATGCGGACGCAAGAAGAACTTCGATGTGTAGTAACCCGGATTGCCCTCCACTTCTTCCACAACCACCTCGGCAGCTGCGAGCGGACGGCGCGCCTTGGTCAACTCCGACGAATTCTCAGGATCGCCATCGACGTACTGGAGAATCCAGTCCTGCAGCCAGCGCTGCATATCGTCCTTCTCCTTGAAACTGCCGACCTTGTCGCGCGCAATGCACTTCAGGTAATGCGCAAAGCGGCTGCAAGCGAAGAGATACGGCAAGCGCGCTGCAAGGTTTGCGTTGGCGGTTGCATCCGGATCTTCGTATTCGACCGGCTTGTTCAACGACTGCGCGCCAATGAATGCAGCAAAGTCCGAGTTCTTCTTGTGCACCAGCGGCATGAAACCGTTCTTCGCGAGTTCAGCTTCACGACGATCGCTGATCGCGATTTCGGTCGGGCACTTCATGTCGACACCACCGTCATCGGTCGGGAATGCGTGCACCGGCAGGTTCTCCACCGCGCCGCCCGACTCAATACCTCGAATCCGCGAGCACCATCCATAGGTCTTGAACGAGCGGTTGATATTCACGGCCATTGCATAGGCTGCATTTGCCCAAGCGTATTTCGATGCATCCGCGCCAGCCGTATCTTCTTCAAAATCGAACTCTTCAACCGGGCTCGTCTTTGCGCCATAAGGCGTGCGTGCAAGGAACCTCGGCATGGCCAAGCCGATATAACGCGAATCATCCGAGTCGCGCAGCGAACGCCATGCGGCGTGCTCCGGCGTCTGGAAGATCTTGGTCAGGTCGCGGGGGTTGGCGAGCTCCTGCCAAGAGTCCATCAGCATTACGGCCGGGTCGGCCCCAGCGATAAACGGTGCGTGCGCTGCCGCCGAAATCTTGCCCATCTGCGTGAGGAAATCCACGTCCGGGCCGCTGTTATCGAAGTAATAATCTGCCACCAGCGCACCATAAGGCTCGCCGCCGAACTGACCGTACTCTTCTTCATAAAGCTTCTTGAAGAGCGGACTTTGATCCCATGCAACGCCCTTGTACTTGCGCAACGATCGATGCAAATCGTTCTTCGAAATGTTCAGCACGCGCAGCTTGAGCGTCTCGTCGCTTTCGGTGTTCGTCACGAGATAATGCAGGCCGCGCCACGCGCTTTCGAGTTGCTGGAATTGCTCGGTATGCAGGATCACGTTCACTTGAGCGCTGAGCTTTTCATCGATCTTCGCAATCAGCGATTCGATGGTCGCAAGCGCGTCGTCGGATACGAGATGCGTGTCTTGCAGGACTTGTTCCGCAAGCGTGCGAACTGCGGTTTCCACCGCTTCCTTGGCTTTATCTGTGCGTGGCTTGAACGCCTTTTGCAGCAGGCGCCCGAACTCGCCGGACGCATCCGCCTCGGTTGTCTGCGTCTCTTGCAGGTTGCTTGTCTGCTGTTGCATGTTGTCGCTGGCATCTGCCATGATCGGTCCTCGTGGCTTACTGATTGATAGGGATCCAAACGCGCGAGATCACTCTTGCGGCTTGGGCGCAGAAGCTAGCGCGCTGAGAAGAGCCGGGTCGTCCAGCAGTTTGCTGACCAGCTTTTCGGCATCGGTTTTGCCGTCCATATAGGTCAGCAGGTTCTGCAACTGGCTGCGTGCTTCGAGTAATTTCGCAAGCGGCTCGACCTTGCGGGCGATCGCTGCGGGCGAGAAGTCGTCCATGCTTTCGAAGGTCATGTCCACGCCCATCTTGCCGTTGCCCGTCAGCGTGTTCTCGACCTGCATGGCGACGCGCGGCTTCATGGAACGCAGGCGTTCGTCGAAGTTGTCGATGTCGATTTCGAGGAACTTGCGATCCGCCACCGGTTGCAACGATTCCTCGGGCGTACCCGACAAATCGGATAAAACGCCCATTACGAAAGGCAGATTGACCTTCTTCTCCGAGCCGTAAACTTCGACGTCGTATTCGATCTGCACGCGCGGCGCACGGTTGCGTGCGATGAATTTCTGACTGCTTTCCTTAGCCATCTTCCTGTTCTCCAGTGAATGAATTGAACGAGCTATTCGGGTGCCGACATGCCGGCCGCTCCAACTACGCTGGTCAGTTGAGCCAGCCCTTCGGGTGCAAGGTCCTTCAGCAAGTCGACGAACGACTTGTCGACCAGTCCTCGTGCGCGGTGCAAAAGTAGCGGCACGGGGCTGGAGGGTTCGTGGCGCGCGTAGTAGTCGCAGAGCCGGTCGAGCGTGGCGATTACATCGGCGCGTGTGGCGAGCTGGTTTGCTGCCGGCGCTGAGGCATTCGTCGCGGGCATTGTTTGTACGGGATCGAGCGCATCAGGTTCGGACGTTTTACCGATGCCCAGCTTTGCCAAACACTCACCAACAAGCGCCTCGCCTCGCCGCAACGGCGTCTTCAACGCAACCAGGTCGAGCGCTTGCGCCATGCCGACGTGTTCCACCAGCACGGTCTCAATCCGCTCCGCATGCTCGAGTGCCGTGCTGAATGCAGCCTTGAGCAATACCGCGCGATCGATCGCGGCAGCAGTCGCCGCTTCAATTTCCGCAAGGCTCATGACCGTGCGCACAGCGGGTGGCGTCATCTCACCGGTTGCGTAGAACCACTCGCGCAACGTAACCGGCAACGTTTGCGATGGAAGCTGCGGCAATAACGGGGTATCGAGAAGCTCTCCAAGTACGCCCGATGTATCCACGAACGCCGCGAGTGCATTGATACGCGTGGTCGGATCGTTGCCGTCGTTGGCGTCGAGTTGCGGGTGTACGTGATTCCAATGGCGCTCCAGAAGGCCGCTTGCAAGCGCGAGTCCATCAGCGAGGCCAACCATGCCGACGATCGCAAGGCGTGCACGCGCCAGGAACGCGACGACCCTCAAGTCACGGCTGCGCGACATCAGCTCCGCGCACAACGCGTTCGCCGCAGTCCAGTCGGCTGGTACGGCCGCGACAACGGTCTTGCCATATTCCGCTTCCGGCTTCCCGTTTACCGCATCTTCCAGCAGCCGGAACGACGGGTCGTATTCGAGATCCACACCGCACGCAAACTCTGCAGAGATGTCCTCAAGCCAGGCGGCCCATTCGATATGCGTGATGAAATCAGGTGTCATGTGGGACTTCAGAACAGGTCGGTTAGGGAACTCGTTTAGGCGGCGATCAATGCGCCTCTTACCTAACAAAACATCTTGAAGCGCGGTTTATTCCGGTTTGTTTTAACGCGCAATCTATTGAAAATGTTTCTGAATGAAACAAGAGTTTCCCGCGCGGCGGGAAGGAGGTATTCACGCGCGATTCAGTGCTCGGTTTTCACAGCCGGCCGTGATAAACCATCGGATTACTAAATTATTAAGACGAAAAAAAGCGCGCCAGATACCGGGCGCGCTTTCAGGTACTGCACTTCGCTCATTGCGCTGCAGCGTGCGGCTCGTCCGCATCGAACTCCGCCTGAATCGCGACGTGCACGTCGTCGCCCACTGCGGGATACCACGTCGATAAACCAAACTGAGCGCGGCTGAAGTGACCATCGGCGGAAAAGCCGAGTGTTTCTTTTTTTGTCAGCGGATCTTTTGCATGTCCATTGAACGTAACCGCAAGCGTCACCGGCCGTGTCGTGCCGCGTATGGTCAGGTCGCCGGTCAACTCGCCCTTTTGATCGCCCGTGCGTTTGAACTGCGTGCTGACAAAATGAATGGTCGGGTACGTCTCCACGTTCAGCACGTCGGTGCCCTTGATCATCTTGTTGAGGATCGGGACGTTGGTGTCAAGACTATTGGCATCGATCGTCGCCTCGACAGTACTTTGCTCCATGCCACCCGCGTTCCAGTTCAGCTGCGCATCGACTTTATCGAAGCGCATGACAAAGCGTGAATACTTGAAGTGATCTACGTCGAAGCTGACGTTCCAGTGATGTTCGTCGAGCTTATAGCGCCCCGCCGGAACGCTGGCTTCATTCGGCGATACAGAATGCGTCACCACGCTCAGCGCGGTGCACGCGGACAACGAGACCAATCCCGCCACGAGCAGTCCTGCCCGAAAGGTACGCAGGTTCGATAAGAATCTGGATCGCATCATGGCTGTCCTTGTCATGCTATTTGTAGAAGACGTAGTTCGCGATATACGGAGAACTGCCCGTCTGGTGTTCCGACGTACATGCACTTGCGGGCATCAGGCCGCCAACGGTATTGATGCGCTGGACATAACGAATGCTGGACAGGGTACCGCTTGCGCCTGTGCTGTGCGTTTCGAGCAACAACTGCGGAATGCTTTCAGTCGTATTGCTGGGCGTTTGCGCGAGCACGTGTCCGACTATACGACTTCCATCATCCGCCTGCCACGACGGTCCGGCCGCATGCTTGATCACGGCTTGGCCGCTGGGATCGTAGAGCGTTGCGAGCGGGCTCTTGAATATCCACGCAAGCTGATGCTGGGCATCGACCTCGCACGAATAGATCTGCACGCCGGAAGCGGTCGTCGATATAACCTGCTCCGCTTGCGGGGGGTCAATGGATGACGCAGCGGATGCGGCCGAACACGCCGCGATCGCCGAAACAAAAAACGCGGCGCGCATGGAAAGACTGGACAGAATGGACATGGAATTCCCGCTTGAATGATTCACTGTGAACTGCAAGCCACGCGTCTGGCAAGATGCATTAGGTTGCTTGCGGCGCCATACACGATCAAATTCGATCCAGATTGGCCGATGCGAATGCCCAGTTCAAATGCTGCGAAACCGTGGCGACCAGATAGTCGGGACGGCGATTCTGATAGTCCAGGTAATACGCATGTTCCCATACGTCCACCGTCAAGAGGGGTGCAAGCCCGCGCGTGAACGGTGTTTCCGCGTTGCTCGTCTTGACCACGGCAAGCTCGCCCTGGTCCACGACGAGCCATCCCCAACCACTGCCAAATTGCGATGCCGAAGTCGCAACCAGCGCCTTCGTCAGCGCTTCGACGGAACCAAATTTGCGCACGATGGCCGCCTGCAATTTTTCGCTAGGCTGCGTCGCAACAGGGCTCAGGGAATTCCAGTAGAAGTTATGGTTCCACGCTTGCGCAGCGTTGTTGAAAACATCGGAGAGATTCGGCTGATCGTGCGTTTGCATGATCAACTGTTCGAGCGACGCCTGAGCCAACGGCGTGCCGGCCAGCAACTTGTGCAGATTGTCGAAATACGCACGATGATGCTTGCCGTAATGAAATCCGATAGTACGTGCCGAGATCACCGGCTCAAGCGCATTTTCCGCGTAAGGAAGCGGCGGCAAGGTTTGCGGCGACGACCCCAGATAAGCCGGCACAGTGCCGAGCGTCGGTTTGGCATCGGCTGGCGCAGCGCCGAAAGCCAGCTTCGATAACGCCGCGCCAGCCGATGCCAGCGTTCCGGTTGCAATCAGACGGCGGCGGGAAATGAGCGAATTGAGCATTGGTGGAACCCGTATGTGTGGAGTGGTTGCAGCCGTTACCGTTTGTGGTTTCTCCTGGCTGCTTTTGACACAACACCTCATGTCCCGGGTCTATTCCGTCGATGGGTTAAAACGGTTAGCGCTAACGCGTTTAACCCTCTCGGAAGATGAAGCTGTAAGCGTTTAACGCCGGCACGCCGCCAAGATGCGCGTAAAGCACCCTTGATCCCGCAGGAAATTCGCCGCGCTTGACCTTGTCGATCATCCCGTGCATCGACTTGCCTTCGTAGACCGGGTCGGTCAGCACGCCTTCCAGCTTTGCACAAAGCCGAATTGCATCGAGTGTGCCTTCATTCGGCAAACCATATTCAGGGCCGCCATAACGCTCGTCCAGAACGATATCCCTTGCCGTGATGTCGTGCCCTAGCTCGACCTGCTCAGCCGTTTGCCGCGCGATCCGGTGGATCTGCTCGCGAGTCTTTTCAGGCTTAGCCGACGCATCGATGCCGATCACGCGGTCCGCACGGCCATCGGCTGCAAAACCGACGACCATGCCCGCCTGCGTGCTGCCGGTCACCGAGCACACCACGATGTAATCGAACTTGAAGCCGAGTTCCGCTTCCTGCTGCCGCACTTCCTCGGCGAAGCCCACGAATCCAAGGCCGCCAAGCGGATGATCCGAGCAACCGGCAGGAATTGCGTAAGGTTTGCCGCCCGCCTGCCTGACGCTTTCCAGCGCGTCTTCCCAGCTTTTGCGAAAGCCGATATCGAAGCCATCCGCCACGAGGCGTACATCGGCGCCCATGATCCGCGACATCTGGATATTGCCGACGCGGTCGTAAACCGCATCCGAATAGTTGACCCAGTTTTCCTGCACCAGCACGCATTTCATGCCCAGATGCGCGGCGACGGCGGCAACCTGGCGCGTCTGATTCGACTGAATTCCGCCGATTGACACCAGCGTATCGCAGCCCTGCGCGATCGCCTCGGGGATCAGGTATTCGAGCTTGCGGGTTTTATTGCCGCCGAATGCAAGGCCGCTATTGCAGTCCTCGCGCTTGGCATACAACTCGACTTTCCCGCCAAGATGTTCCGATAAACGCTTGAGCGGTTGGATTGGCGTGGGGCCAAACGTCAATGCATGCCGCGGAAATTTCTTCAAGTTCATGTCTCGCTCCTGTGATCAGCCAGGTCGCCGCAACCATTTGCGTCGATACGAACATGTTAGAAAAATTCGTAGATAGCGGTGTTGCAAAGAAAAATGCTTTATCTTTATTAGCGCGGTTTAATCGGGCTATATGCTTAATTAAAGTTTGGGGAATCGCCTATGAACGCAACAACAATTCGTGCCAGTTCGCGTATCGCCGGGGAGAAGCCCGATTTTTCAGGCAACGAGGTTGATCGCGTCGACCGCGCGATTCTCAGGCAACTTCAACGCGATGCATCCATCTCCAATGTCGCACTTGCAGCGAAAGTGAATCTGAGCGCGCCGGCCTGCTTGCGCCGCGTGGAGAGGTTGAAGCAGGCGGGGTTTATCAGCGGCATTGTCGCGTTGCTTGCGCCAAAGAAATTGAACGCCGGAATGCTGGTGATGATTGGCGTGGTGCTGGATCGATCAACGCCAGAGTCCTTCGCCGCCTTCGAAAAAGCCGCACAGAAAGTGTCCGGCTGCATGGAATGCCATGTGGTTACGGGGGAGTTTGATTACTTCATGCTGATCCGCACGCGCGACAGCGAGAGCTTCAACAAGCTGCATGCCGAACAATTGCTTTATTTGCCGGGCGTGCGGCAAGTGCGCAGCTTCATGGTGCTCAAGGAGATTTTATCGACCACGAGTTTTCCCGTATGAACTCGATGGTCATATTAAAATGCCGTCGATACCTCAACCGGATAAGGGACTTTTACGCATGGCATCGGACACGACCAATACGCAATTCGACAACGCCTCGATCATCAAACGCGCGAACATTTACTTCGATGGAAAATGCGTGTCGCATACGGTCCTGCTCAGCGACGGCACGCGCAAGACGTTAGGCGTGATCTTCCCTGCATTGCTGACCTTTTCGACGCAAGCCGCCGAGCAGATCGACGTCAACGCCGGCCGCTGCCGCGTGCGAAACCCCGGTGAGGAACAATGGCGCGAGTACGGCCCGGGCGAATCCATCTCGGTGCCGGCGAATACCAGTTTCGATATTGAAGTGGTCGAGACGCTGGATTACGTCTGCCACTATTTTTAAGTTGGTTGAGCCCGGCCAGATGCTAGTCGACCGGTCGCGCCCAGTCATCCCGTGAAGATGCGACCTTCGCTGTTGGTTTCGATACCGCGCCTTGCGTCGTCGATACCGTTTTGGGCGGCTGAGGGTCGGTCGCCGGTCGAGGCGTACTGCGCACCGTTGCCTGTCGGGTGCCGGCCGGCGATCCCTTGCCGACAAGCGCCATCGAACTATCCTTCACCTCGATGCGAACCGGGTCGCTCTGTTTCCACTGCTTGCGTGGCATCACCATCCGCCATGTAGCGCGTTGACTGTCCTCCCGAAAGAACGCAACGACCGCAACGAACTGCGCGTCGTCATTCATCGGCTCGCTGATGCTCGCGTTCGCATCCGGTCGAAGCACGACATCCGTTGTGCTCAACAGGTCGGGCTTCAAGGCATCCAGATCATTGCTCTCCAATTGCGCATAGTCGAGCTGCTCGAACGCTTGTGGCGTCTTCAATTGATATACCCGAATCACCGTCGATAACGATTGCCCCGCGCCACTTGTGTTGACCGATGACCGGCTGATGAGGTCGAGGTTCATCGTCCTGATCTGGGTTGTGAATGCCCATTTCGCTGCGTCCACTGTGCCGGTTTTGACGGATTGGGCTACGCCGCAGCCGCCGATGGCTAAGGTGGCGCATAGCACGACGCTTAGGCTTGCGCCGCGTTTGGTTCTGTCGCTCATTTGCATTATTCCGTTTTGTCGCTTTGACCATTCCATATGCCAAGCTGCACGCGCGTGATCGCGCCTGTTCTGTATGGGCGCTCGACCTGTTCCAATTGGCTCGTGTACCCAAGGCGAACCTGATCCGAAGCAATGTCCGCCCGTGGCATCAGTTCCGGCGAGACGTGCATTTCCAGATGTACATTTGCCTCGTATCCGAGATAAAAGCGCAGCAACGCCATAATTTCGCTGTGAACTTGGCGACCAGGCGTGAGGCCCAACACCGACTCGCATGTTGTCGGCGTGATGACCACCCGCACGCAGTTACCGCGATCGTAGAAACCGCGTCCGAGTACGCAGTTCTCGCCCAATGCCGTCGGTTCGAACTCGTCCAGATGAATCCAGACCGGATGGAATTCGGTGACCATGATGGTTGCATCGGGCACGGCATGTTGCAGCACGCCCGCAAGACCTTCAGCCGTGCGCGTGCGCTGGCTGGCAAGACCCAACATTGAAAGCAGCTTGCGCGTGCCAACCGTCTGCTCGATTGCGGGATGCCCGATCCCCAATCCCACGAGACTGACGAGACACCGCGAGACATCGTCCGTACCGCCCTTTTTGAAACCCGCTGGAAAGCGATACTTCCTCCATGCCCTGTAAAACTGCGTCGCGATCCGATGATGAAACATATCGAGAAACGCGGACAGCGGCTCGGCGCCATCGCGGTTCTGCGCGATTTCATCGATGAAATACGATGGCATGCGCGCGTCGACGCCGTAGAGCCCTAGAAATGTGGTGCGCACAGATGCAGGTTTGGATACGTCGTTGTAGTCATATTCAACCGCATCGATCTCCTTGCCCGGAAAGCCCAGACGATGTCGCGAGCGGAACCGGATCGGATCGCTCGATGGGGAGTCCGTCGTACCAAGCGGCGCGACATCCGGCCTTGCAAGCTCAAGCAACTCGCAGAAGCGCATGAAGTTCATCTGCATGGCGTTCTGCAGCAACGCGGGTAATAACGCAGGAAGCGGGGCGTTCAAAATGGCGCTCCTTCGCCCTTGCAATCGGCGAACGTGATGCGGCGCCCCGTGGGCAACGACACGATCACAAGCCGCGTGTACAGATTTACCGTGGCATAAAGCGCGAGAAAGCGGTTCAGCATTTCGCCGAACAACGCGAGGTCACCATTGCCTGCAAACTTGTCGCTTTGAAGCGTGACTTCGATTTCCACGCCGCGCAGCAAGCCGCCTTTGACGAGCTTTTGCAGCGGACGGTGTTTGACATCGGTGATTGCTTCAATGCGCCGGCGATTCAGTTCGCCATCGGTCCAGTCGTAGAGCGCGAGCGAGCCACGCAGGATTTCGGCATCTAGGAGCGACAGATAGTTGGGTGCAAGGTGAGACAGCACGCGCCAGTGAAACCGGTCGCCAGTTGGCGGATAAACGGGCAACGTGGGCGCAGTCAGATTTCTCACCAATGCCACGTTCGTAAAGCCGCCGCGCGTGCGATCGATGCTGGCTTCTCTTAAGCCTTTGCGCGGAAGCATGCCGTTCGTGCCCGTCACCGAAAGCGACAGCGTTTCGTCTTGCAACGCGGTCTTGCTTTCCCACGCGTGTCCACCCAGCACCACCCACGTATCGAAGCGCCCCGACGGCCCGCGTCGTGAGCGAGTGTGGAAATAGCGCTCGGGCATCTCATGTCGCAACATGCCGCCGCGATGACGAAACGATGCAAACGGCGCGTACTCGAACCGCGAACCGTTCGAGGTCTCGAAGCCGACAACCTCATCAACCGAATACGCTTCGACAAAATCCCCGCTCTTTTTCACGGCATGTACGCGATATCAGGAAGCGCATACCGTGTCTCAGCTAAAGGGCTCGCCGCCGGGATACGTCGGTTATGGACAAGGTGGCGTGCTGACTGAAGCCGTGCGTCGCCGGCCTTATAGCGTGATTCTTCTGGACGAAGTCGAGAAGGCGCATCGCGATGTGCTCAACGTGTTTTATCAAGTCTTCGATCGCGGTTTCATGCGCGATGGCGAAGGACGTGTCATCGATTTCCGCAATACGGTGATTGTGATGACATCGAATCTGGGCAGCGAGCAGATCATGGCCGCGCAAGATGCCGCTCAGGCAGCCGCTCAGGCAGCCGCTCATGAAGCCGGCGGCGATGTGACCACAAGCATGCTGATGGAAGCGATCAGGCCCGAGTTGATCGCTCATTTTCAGCCGGCGCTGCTTGCGCGGTTCCAGACGGTGGTCTATCGGCCGTTGTCTGTTGAAGCGATGACGACCATCGTGAGGATGAAACTCATGAAAGTGGCCCAGCGAATCGAACGCAAGTTTGATCTACCGCTGATCTGCGACGATGCGTTGATTGGCGAACTGGTACGCGCATGTCAGTTGCCGGATTCGGGCGCGCGCAATATCGACAGCTTGTTGGATCAGCAGATCCTGCCCGTGCTGTCGCGCGAATTGCTTTTGCGGGCGGCGCAAGACACGAAGGCTGGCGCAATCAAACTTTCGTATTCGGATGATGACGGAATCGGCGTTGAGTTCGATATGTCCACAGAAAGCACGAAACCATGACCCGAGGCGGCCCCGGATTATTCGAAGCATTGACGGGTCACTTTGCCAACGGCGATCCGATTCACCTGCACAAGCCCAACGACCAAACCTTCCTGTCGGTGCGCGACAACATCCAGCGGATCTTGAACAGCCGCCGCGATTCGCTCGCGCATTTGCCGGATTATGGGCTCGGTGATCTGTCGAAGATTTATCGGCACATGCCCGCGTCGGCGCATACGTTGCAGCGAGAAATCGAAAGTACGTTGCTCAAATACGAGCCGCGTTTGAGCGCCATCGAAATCGAGGCGGCTGAAAAACAGGACGACATGCTGCTCAGTTTCACGATGACATGTCACTTGCATAAAACCGGGCTCGTGCGTTTCGGCACGCATTTCGCGCCTGATGGGAAAGCACGCCTCACCACGCAGGAAGAGGGCTAATCCACCAACGCCCCATCTTCATCGAAGAAAGGATACGGACCATCAAACTGCTCGACATACGCATGATGTGAAACCAGCCCGACATCCGCGTTCCAATAATGCAGCGCGAACGCGCCGGGCTCAAGCACGAATCGCGATGGCGCATCGGCGTGCAGATCGAGCACGACCTGATGCGCGGTCGATGGCGCTATCGATGCGATCGTTCCGCCAAAGCGACGATGCACCGGCCGATGCACATGCCCGCACAACACGCGTTCCACGTTCGGATGCTTTGCGATCAGCGCTTCGAGCTTGGCGGCAGCTTCGGCATCGAGCGCCATGTCGTCCATATGCCCGATACCGGTCGCAAACGGCGGATGATGCAACGCGACGATAACCGGTCGCCCACGTGCCTTGTCCAGCTGACGTTCGAGCCATTGCAGACGAGCATCGCACAAGGTGCCGGGGCTCGATTGGGGAACCTGCGAATCCAGCGCGATCACGCGCAACTCGCCAAGGTCGAAAGCGAATTGCACAAAGTCGGTACCTGTACCCTCTTTCTGCAAATAATCGGCATCGAAGACTTTGCGCAGCGTAGCGCGATCGTCGTGGTTTCCGACCATCAAATACACGGGCATTGTCAGCGGCTTCAAACAATCGGCCACGTGCCGATACTCCTCCACCGTCCCAAAGTCCGTCAGATCACCGGTCACCAAAACCGCATCGGGTCGTGGACTCATTGTGTTCAAGCGCTCAACGGTCTGACGCAGGCAAGCTGCGGTATCGACCTTGCGGTAAGCCAGCGCGCCAGGAACCTTGATATGCAGGTCGGAAATCTGAGCTAACAGCATGACAACATTCTCCTGATGTTTTAGTGCAGTGCGACCCAGCCTTCGTCGCGTACCGATATGCCTACAATAGTCCCCTGCGCCAGTTCGACGCGTCCGGGGACATCGACTATCACCGCATCTGCGGCGGCGTCCTTGATCTTGAGACGCGTGCGTTCACCGAGGAACATCGCCGACTCGACTGCGCCTCGCAATTGTGCGGCCTCGGGGTTGACGAGTTCGGCGTCCTCGGGCCGGAAAAATACTTCCGTGCGCGCGCCGTCACGAACGCGCAATCGAGCGACGAGCCCCTGTACGTTGATCGTGCCTCCGGGCGCAACAAACGCATCATCGCGGCACTCGCCCGCGACGCGATTCAACGTGCCGATGAACTGCGCGACCGCGCGCGTCGCTGGCTGATAATAGATCTCGCGCGGCGTTCCGCACTGCTCGATCCGCCCTGCACTCATCACAACAATACGATCGGCAAGCGCCATCGCCTCCGACTGGTCGTGCGTCACATAGATGCTCGTCACGCGAAGCTCGCGCAGCAGCGCATTCATCTCGGCACGCAGCGTTTCGCGCAGACGTGCATCGAGTGCGGTCAGGGGTTCATCGAGCAACAATACGCGTGGTCGTGGCGCCAATGCGCGCGCAAGCGCAACGCGCTGCCGCTGACCACCGGACAGCTCGGTGATGGGCTTGTCGGCGTGCGCGGTGAGTTCGGTCATCGCCAGCAATTCATCGACCCGGCGACGCGCCGCCGACGCTTCCACTTTCTGAATCCGCAGACCATAACCCACGTTGCCGCGCACCGTGAGGTTCGGAAACAACGCGTAGTTCTGAAAGACCATGCCGACCTGCCGACGCTCGATGGGCAGCGCGGTGACATCGTCGGCGCCGAAGCGGACGTGTCCGCCCGCGTCGGGCTTTTCGAGTCCGGCGATAAGGCGCAACGTCGTGGTCTTGCCGCAGCCCGACGGCCCGAGCAACACCAACGTTTCGCCGGGTTCTATCGATAAATCCACGGGCTCGAGAACGCGTTGTCCGCGGAACGTTTTCGCGCATCGGCTGAGGGTGACGGGAACGGCTTCAAGTCTCATCGTGCGGTCTTTACAGTTGGTGTTTGAACGGGCAACGCGCCAGGGACACGCCTCGATTCACGCTTGCGCTTCGCCGCCGCGCGGGCGCTTTGTGCGCCGGCTGGATCGACGCCGAGCCACTGCATCGCGATCAACAGCGGCATTGTCATCAATAGAAAAAGTATCGTGTATGCGCTGCCAATTTCAAGGCGCATCGACGCATACGCGTCTGCAAGTCCGACGGGCAGCGTCTTGGTATCGGGCGTATGCAGCATCCACGTCAGGTTGAATTCGCCGATAGACAATGTCAGTACTGCCAGGGCGCCGGCAACAATGCCGGGCCTTGCATTAGGCAACACGATGGTAACGAACCGCTGCGTGAACGACGCACCCAGACTCGCCGCACCTTCTTCCATCGTGCGCAAATCCGTTCCGGCGCAAACGGCCGCGACCGAGCGCACCATGAACGGCAGCGTGAAGACCACGTGCCCAGCCACGATGAACCACATGCTGGACCGGAAGGCGCTCCATCCGCCATACACGGAAAGCAACGCGAGCGCCGTGGCGAGTCCCGGCAACGCAATCGGCAAGACGAGCAACTCTTCGATCCATCTTGCCGAGCGGCTGTTGCTGCGCGCGAGCGCATAGGCTGCGGGCACGCCGATCGCAAGCGTGATGGCGAGCGTGGCGAGCGCGATTTCTATCGATAACCAGACCGAACCTTGATACATCGCCCACACTTGTTCGAGCCACTTGAGCGTGAGTCCGCTCGATACACCGCGAAAATAGTTGACGGTCAAACCGGCCATGACCGACATCACCACAGGCACGACCATGAACGCAACGAGCGCGAGCGTGACCACCGTTTGCGCCGCCACGAGCAGACCGCGCGGCTTCATGAATTCAGGCATCGAGTAACCTCATGCAGTGGCCGCAACCGTCGCGCCCGTGAGGCTGCGCGCAACCGCAAGCACGGCCCATGTAACGAGTCCAAGCACGATCGACAACGCCGCCGCCGTCGCCAGATTCGCGTTGAGCGTGAACTCGGTGTAGATGGTCATCGGCAGGACGTCGAGGTCGGTGGCGAGCGTGAACGCGGTGCCGAATGCGCCCATCGCGGTTGCGAAACAGACGGCGCCGGCCGCGATCAACGCGGGCATCAGCGCAGGCAGGACGACATCGGCGAAAATCCGCCATGGCGATGCACCCAGCGAACGCGCCGCCTCTTCCAGCGATGCATCGAGCTTGGTTGCGGCCGCCATGACCGTCACGATGACGCGCGGTATCGAGAAATACAGGTAACCGAGAAACAGGCCGCTGAGCGAATACGCGAACACCCAGCGATCGCCCGTAAGCCGCGTGGAGATGGCGCCAATCAAACCCTGGCGCCCCGCGAGCATGATCACCATGAAGCCCACCACCACGCCCGGAAATGCGAGCGGAAATGTCAGCAGCGCGACCAACAAGCGCTTCGCGGGGACATTGCGGCGAGCGAGAAACAACCCCGCCACCGTCGATAACACCAGCGTTGCTGCCGTCACCGCGACCGACAACGCGATCGTCGCAAACAAGCTATGCAGATAGCGCGCGTTCGTCAGCACCTCGCGATACGCGGTGAACGCATTGGGCACGGCGCTCGCCTGCAGCAACGCGACGAGCGGCAGCAGCCAGAACGCGATGAACACCGCGAGCGCGGGCGCGAGCAACGCAATGCGTGCGCGCGTGGAGAAGGTGGAATCTTGCATGGCTGAAAATCAGTGCATCACTCGAAGATACTCTTCGCCGAACGCGCCTTGCTTGGCCGCCATCTTCGCGAAATCGACGTCCTTCGCACGCGCATAGTCGGAAGCCGGCAGGAATTTCGCGGCGACATCGGGTGGCAGCGTTCCGCCGCGAACCGGGCGCAGGAATGCGTTGGCCCAGAGACGTTGACCGGCATCGGACAGCACGAAATCAAGCACTTTCTCGCCGTTCGCCTGATGCGGCGCACCCTTCACAAGACTCATCACATATGGCACGACGATGGTCCCTTCCGTCGGAATCACGAACTCCACGTTCGCGTGATCCTTATACTTGGCGCGATAAGCATCGAAGTCATAGTCCAGCAGGATGGGAATCTCGCCGGACATCACGCGCGCGTACGCGGTCTGCTTCGGCACGATCGGCGCATTGGCTTTCATCTTCGCGAACCAGTCGAGGCCGGGTTTGAAGTTGTCGAGCGTGCCGCCCAACGCCTGGTTCACCGCGACAGCGCCCGCATAACCCACGAATGCCGACGATGGATCCAGGTATCCGACCATTCCCTTGTATTCGGGCTTCAGCAAATCGGCCCATGAACGTGGAACCGGCTTGCCATCGAGCGCATCCTTGTTCACGAAAAAGCCCAGTGTGCCCGAGTGAATAGCGAACCAGTAACCGTTCGGGTCCTTCATGCCGGCAGGGATATCGTTCCAGTGCGCGGGTTTATAGGGCTGCACGAGGTCCTTGTCCTTCGCCTGGAACGCCGACGACACGCCCAGATACACCACATCCGCAATCGGGCTCTTCTGCTCGGCCATCATTTGCGCGATGGCCTGGCCTGAACTCTTGTTATCGAAGGGAACGCGAATGCCCGTTTGCTTCTGGATCGCTTCAATCTGGCTCGCCCAGTCCGCCCATTCCGGCGGGCAGTTGTAGCAGATCGCGGTGCCGTCGGCATAGGCCGCGCCGGCCGCGCAAAAGGTGGCCGTCGCGGCAAGCAGCGTGGCGAGGATATGACGGATTTTCATGCAGGATTCTCCGGTTCGAGAGCGGCCATTCGGGCCGCGGGTTCGATGTATGGCGCGATGGTCGCGCCAGTTCGCACGCTATGAGGCAACTTGAAGGGAATGAGGTTGGCGGCATCGCTGTCGGGCAAACCGAGTCGCCTCGCCAGATGACGCCAGGCGTGCCGGCCGATCTCGCGATTGGGCGTGGCGACGCTCGAAAGCGCGGTCGATAGCCATTCGCCAAGCGGAATGCCATCGAAACCAAGCACGGAGATATCGCGGGGAACCGATAACCCCGCATGACGCAGACCGCGAATCACGATCATCGCGAGGCGGTCGTTGCTGCAGAAAAGCGCGGTCGGACGGCGTAACGGATCCGAGAGATGCGCGAGCAATTCGAGGGGCAGTTCTTCCGCGTTGAAGTCCATCTCGAGTGGCGCGTAGGGCGTGAGGCCGGCATCGAGCATGGCGTTCTCGTAACCGAGATAACGCAGGCGCGCCCGGTCCGATTCAGCGAACGATCCAGCCAGCATCAGCACGCGTTTGTGGCCACGCTGCAAGAGCGCGCTCACACCATCACGCGCCGCCCGTCTGTTGTCCACCGATACCGCGGCACGACGAGCCGTGTCGTTGTGCGCAAGCACGTAAGGCAGCCCGATGCGATCGAGTTCATCGAGCAGCGGATTGGATTCGGCATCAGCCACGGTCGCGATCAGGCCGTCCACGCGCTGCTCGCGCAAGGTCTCGATGGCGCGGCGTTCGCGCGCGCTGTCATACGCGGTGGTCATCAACATCAACCGATAGTCACTCGCGGATGCGGCTTCATCTATGCCTTGCAACGACTCCGCAAACACTGGATTCGCGAGCGTCGGCACGACCACGCCGACCAGGCGCGTACGCACGCCGCGAAGCTGCCGCCCGCGGGCGCTCGGCATGAAATCCAGCGCTTCGATGGACTCGCGCACCTTCGCGAGCGTCTCGGCGTTGAGCAGCTCCGGCGTATTGAGCGCACGCGATACGGTGGCAATGGACACGCCTGAATGCGCGGCGACGTCCCTGATGGTGGAGTGCATGAGCCGGTGACAGTAGAGAGATGAAAACGGTTACAGCGGACGGATTATCTGAGCGCCGTGTGACGCTGGCATGACTGCCCATGCGCCCGATGTCATCTTTTTGGAACCTGTCCTTACCGACTCTTTCTGCCTGTTATGTGTAAGTAACCATGGCGAAAGCGGAGCGCCTTTTGGGCTTCATGTGCGGGTGTTCCAATGCGCTCGGAAACGAAAAATGGCTTTCAAGTCCGGACTCGTCCCCCAAAGGCCTCACGGCCATACGCTTCACACACAACAAACGACATCGGAGCTTCACACATGTTTCGTCGAGCCTTATTGGTTGGCGTACCCACCGCAGCAATGGCCATCGGCCTGTATGCATGCGGTGGCGGCAACGACAGCAACCCCGACTCGTCACAGTCGATCCAGAACCGTCTCGCGACGGCCACCCCGATCAAGCACGTGGTCGTGATCTATAACGAGAACGTCTCGTTCGATCATTACTTCGCGACCTATCCGAACGCAGCGAACCCGGCCGGCGAGCCGGCGTTCACGGCCGCCGCCGGCACGCCGACGGTGAACGGACTCTCCGGATCGCTGTTGACGGCGAACCCGAACTTCACGAACACGGCGAACGGCGCCGCAGCCGCAAACCCGTTCCGTCTGGACCGCACGCAAGCCGCGACGGCCGACCAGAACCACGCGTATCGTGCAGAACAGCAGGCCTATGACAACGGCCTGGCCGACCTCTTCCCGAAGTTCACGGGTAAGGGCACGGCGGGCGGTGCCGGCGCGTTTGGTACGGCAGGCCAGGTCATGGGTTATTACGACGGCAATACGGTCGGCGCCTTGTGGAACTACGCACAGCACTTCGCGATGAGCGACAACGCGTACACGGACACCTATGGTCCGTCCACGCCAGGCGCGCTCGAAGTGGTATCGGGTCAGACCAACGGCATGCAGATCGTCAAGGCGAGCCAGGGTCCGGTGAGCGCGACGAACACGGGCGGCTACTACGTCAATGACGGCCAGGGCGGCTTCACGATGATCAACGACGTCGACCCGGCGAACGACGTGTGCTCGAGCACGACGGACACCGCGTTGATGGCCGGCAAGAACATCGGCGATCTGCTGAATGCGGCGAACATCTCGTGGGGCGGTTTCATGGGCGGCTTCAACCTGGCCACCGTGAACAGCAACGGCACGACGTCCTGCAAGCGCAGCACGCTGTCGCCGGTCGTCGGTCAGGCAACGGCTGACTACGTGCCGCATCACAACTGGTTCCAGTATTTCGCGTCGACGGCCAACCCGACGCACGCACGTCCGAGCTCGCAGGCTGTTATCGGCTTGTCGCTCGAAGCCGATGGCAAGACGCCGGAACCGGCTAACCACCAGTACGACACCGACGATTTCTTTGCATCGGTCAAGGCTGGCAACTATCCGTCCGTTAGCTTCATCAAGGCGCCGGCGTTCCAGGACGGCCACGCTGGCTATTCGGATCCGCTCGACGAACAAGCGTTCACCTCGAAGATCGTCAACTTCCTGCAGCAGCAGCCGGATTGGGCGAGCACCGCTGTGATCGTGGCGTGGGATGACTCGGACGGCTGGTACGACCATGCGTATGCAACGCCGACGTCGGCTTCGTTCGACGCCATTGCGGACCAAGTGAACGGTGCCGGCAAGTGCGGTACGGGCACGGCTCCGCTGGGTGTGAAGGGCGCGCCGGTCAATGGCCGTTGCGGTCCGGGCACGCGGATCCCGTTTGTCGTGATCTCGCCGTGGGCGAAGGTGAATTTCGTGGACCACACGCAGATCAGCCAGGCATCGGTCACGCGCTTCATTGAAGACAACTGGCTCAATGGCAATCGTCTGGGCGGCGGTTCGTTCGACGCGACTGCCGGCAGCATTATGGGCATGTTCAACTTCAGCGGTGCGGGCAACAACCCGAAGGTGTTCATCGATCAGAACCTCGGGTCGCCGGTTGCATCGGTTCCGACAATCTGATTTTTTAGTCAAGGCTCGCGTTGCACGTTGACGCGAACCGAAGCCTTAACTTCGTGCCTCGTCGCCGTCCCTTCAAGGGCGGCGACTTTTTCACTACTGCTTTACGTATCCTCAGGTCCCATGTCGCATACCGCCACACCTTCCATGTCGCCGAATGCCGGGCAGAAACCACGCCTGCCGCGCGCAAAAACCGTCCTGCTCTGGTGCGTCGCCACGGCCTTTGCCACCGCGATCGCGTTTTGCATCTGGGCTGTGCTTTATCCGGCGACCGTGCCCGCGCGGATTGGCGATATCGTGGAAGACCTGACGGGTGCAAATCCCAATCCCGTGATGCTGAGCCGTCCGCCGGTCGCGCCGCTGAGCGCCGTGGCGCTGCTCGGCCAGAAGATTTTCTTCGATAAATCTCTGTCCGCATCCGGCACACAATCGTGCGCGTCGTGTCACAGCCCCGACCACGCGTTCGGACCACCGAACAACTTGTCCGTCCAACTCGGCGGACCACACATGACGCTGCAGGGGTATCGTCCGCCGCCTTCGCTGATGTACCTGTATTTGCAGCCCAATTTCAGCATCGGCCCGGATGCCGGCGAAGCAGAAGCGCCACCCGATTTTGCCGCCCTTGCCGCGCAAGCCGCCGGAACCGCCCGCGCGCAAAAGAACGCCGGCGCTGCGCCCGCCGCGCCCGCAATGGTGCCGCAAGGCGGTTTCTTCTGGGACGGCCGCGCCGACACGCTGCAGGCACAAGCTTCGGGCCCGATGCTCAATGCCGTTGAAATGGCCAACACCAGTCTCGACGATGTCTCCGCCAAACTGCAGCGCACCAGCTACATGGGCGACTTCAAGACCTTGTTCGGCCCGAACATTTTCAAGAGCACGGAACTGGCGACGTCCGAGGCAATGTTCGCGGTCGCGCGTTATCAGATCGAAGAGCAGGCGTTCCATCCGTATTCGAGCAAGTACGATTACTGGCTCGAAGGCAAAGCGCGCCTGACGCAAGCCGAACTGCACGGCCTGCGTCTTTTCAACGATCCCGACAAAGCCAACTGCGCCGGCTGCCATTTGTCTAAGCCGAGTTCCGACGGCACGCCGCCGATGTTCACCGACTACCAGTACGAGGCACTGGGTGTTCCGCGCAACACGAAGCTCGCAACCAACAACGATCCCAAATTTTTCGACATGGGCGTATGCGGGCCATTCCGCAGCGACATCAAGGAACAGACGCAATATTGCGGCATGTTCCTCACGCCTACGTTGCGCAACGCGGCGACGCGCCAGGTCTTCTTCCACAACGGCGTCTATCATTCGCTCGACGACGTCATGGCGTTCTATAACGAGCGCAATACCGCGCCGGAAAAGTTTTATCCGAAGGGCGCCGACGGCAAGGTCAACAAGTACGACGATCTTCCGGCGCAGTTCCACGCGAACGTCGACGTAGCCGATGCACCGTTCGATCGCAAACTCGGCGACAAGCCCGCGATGACGGACCAGGAAATGAAGGACATCATCGCGTTCCTGCATATCCTCGACGATGGGTATCGCAAAGGCTCTTAACTCTTGCCGAGCTTGATGCTGGTTGTGTCCGCGGTGAGATAACCCACGGTGGCCCCGAAGCGGTCCTTGAAGTTGGCGCGCACGAGCGGGTCAAGCGTGGCCTTCACCTTGTCGTGGACCGGGCTTTCCCAGTCGCCGGCGTGCTGGAAGTTCGTCATGATGTAGGTCCAGCCGTTGATTTCATCGACAGCATGAAGGCCGGTCGATTCCGCGCCGGCCGGACACGACAACACGCGCGACAAGGTCTTCGTATCGACGTTATAGGCCCACAGGAAGTTGTTCACGTGCATGCTCGAATCTTCGCCAATGAAGAGCGTGCGCAGCTTCTCCGAGAATTTCACGTTGTCCGGATTCGCGATCTTCGCGGCGTTCGCGGTGTTGCCCAAGGCATCGGGCGTCGCGAGGTCTTCGCCCACGAGTGCTGCCGGCGCGGCCATATCGACCGGAACCCATTCGCTGTTGATCACGGCGCCGCTCGTGTCCTTCTGCCCTGACTTCAGGTTCAGCGCATAGACCGCGCCGGCGCTGATGGCGGCGTCCACGGCGACATCGGTCGATGCCGAGTTGCCCTTCACCATCGACTTCTCGACGCGCGACATCGCGGTGTAGACAACCTTGTCCTTCGCGTTGACGGTCGTGCCTTCCAGCTTCGTAAAGCCCAGACTTCCGCCGATAAACGCCGCATAGCGATGCGTCTCAAGATACGCGGCGGCCTTCTCCATGCCCGGCTTGATGCGAATCCAGTTGAATGTGCCGTTGTAGTTGATCTTCTTGAAGCTGGTATCGAGCGGATCTTTCGTCGCGACATCCATGATGTCCGATGCCTTCAGACGCGAGGCCATGGCCTCGATCTCGGCGCTCGTCGCATTGCCGATCCTGATCCACGTGAGGTTCGCCGACCCTGCTCCCGCCGATGACGTTTGCGCCCACTTCGCCACATACAAGGTGCCGGAAGACAAGTCCTCCGCACGATCCGCGATGAACATGAACAAGCCGCCGTTGGTGGCGTCGTCGCCCATCATGACCGTGCGCTTGTCCGGCATCACCTGAACCAGTTCGTGCGAGATGCGCCCGAGGCAGTAATGCTTCTTGATCGTGCCCGTGCCGTCCGGGTTCACCGTGACTTCAGGCAAGTGGCCGTAGTTGTACGGGTTGGCGCGGGTTGCATCGCCGTAAAGGCTTGTGCTGTATGCCTTGAATTGCGCGTTGGTCGAAATGGTCGTGGCGTCCGGCTCGTATTCTTCGCTCGACAAATGCGTGTTCCACGGCGAAAGACTCGCACCGCACGTGATCCACAAGCCGTTCGCCTTCGACGTATCCACGTTGTGATACTTCACGAGCGTGAGCTTGCCGGTGGTCTGGTCCTGATCGAGCGTCAATACCGCGATAGGCGAAGGCAATTGTCCATACGCCGAGACAAGGCTTTGATCGCGCGTCGCGTATTCGAACTGGACCACGGCGAACACGGCCTTGCCCTTGATGCCCGCGACCGTGGGTTTATCGAGGGAAAGCAGCGAACTGCCGTCCGGGCAATCCGAAAAGAACTGGCGCTCCTTGCCCGGCACCGACCGGTCGATGATCGGCTGATTGTTGATATCGAAATAACCGCCGCTCAGGATCGTGCCGCCGTTGCCGTTCGGAACCAGATCGCCGGTCACGAAGAATGGCTGATACGCGAGCTTGTAGTCCTGCGTGCTGCCGTCGCTCATGGAAACGGTGAGCGTGGATGCGACCGTGGTGGTTGCCATGGCTGCGGGGTTGGCCAAGGAAGGCGCTGCCATCGACGAAAACGCCGCCGATTTGAACGATGCCGACGTGCCAGCCACCGCGTCGTCACCCCCGCCGCAACCCGCCAGCAGCGTCGAAACGGAGAAGGCGCCCAAGGGCAGCATGGGTGCGCCGACCAGCAGTTTCAGGGTCTTTCGGCGGGAGAAATTGGGCTGCTCTTGCATGTCTTCTTATCCGGTTTGTGGGTAGGTCGCGACCGGTTTTGCATTTCACCGGCGCGCGATGAAGGCGAAGTGTAAGTTTCATGTATGAAAGCTATATGACAGTTATAGGTATTGAATTTGGAAGCAAGACCAGTCGCGGCACCGCGTTTGCTAAAAGATGTGGAGAGACATGCCCTCCCTTCCCACCAGCGCAGGCACGCACGTGACGACCGAAACGAAGCTCGACAAACCCATCGCGGAGCTGCTTCAGGGCACGCTGAAAAAACGCCTGAAGGCGTCCTTGCGAGATGTTTTTGGCATAGAAGCACTCCGGCCCGGCCAGGAAGAGGTGATCCGCAGCGTGCTTGATGGCCGGGACACGCTTGCCGTCATGCCGACCGGCGCCGGCAAGTCGCTGTGTTATCAGCTGCCGGCGCTGCAGCTTGGCGGCCTGACGCTCGTGGTGTCGCCGCTGATATCCCTGATGAAGGATCAGTCGGACAAGCTGCGCAAATCCGGCATTGCGGCTGTCGCGCTGCACAGCGGGCTTTCTGCTGCGGACGAACGGCAGGCGATTCGCGATATCGATTCAGGCGCCAGCCGTTTTTTGTTCCTAACGCCTGAGCGGCTGGCGAAGGCGGATTTTGCCGAGATGCTGAGCGAGCGTGGCAAGCCTGAGGTGCAGTTGATCGTGATCGATGAAGCGCATTGCATATCGCAATGGGGTCACGACTTCCGGCCGGCTTTCGTGGAAATGCTGCAATCCATCAAGGCGCTCGGAAGGCCGCCTGTTCTCGCGCTGACCGCAACCGCAACGCCCGCGGTCGTGAAAGATATCCTGCGCGAACTCGACCTGAAGAATGCGAATGTCATCAACACAGGGGTGTATCGCGACAATCTAGTGTTTGCAGTCGAACAACTGACCAATCCGAAAGAGAAACACGCGCGTTTGCTCGAGCGAATTCAAGCGCTCGAAGGAACGGGCATTGTCTATTGTTCGACTGTTGCCGAATGCAACGCAGTGCATGCAGAACTCGTGGAAGCGGGAATCCAGGCCGACCGGTACAACGGCAAGATGTCGGGTGCGGAACGCAACGCGGCGCAAGACGCATTCATGAATAACCGATGCCGCGTGATGGTGGCAACCAACGCGTTTGGCATGGGTATCGACAAGCCGGATATCCGGTTCGTGATTCACCATCAGATGCCGGGAAGCCTCGAAGCGTACTACCAGGAAGCCGGCCGCGCCGGGCGTGATGGCGGCGAAGCGCATTGCATCCTGTTGTTCGAGTTGAAAGACAAGCAAGTGCAACAGTTCTTCCTCAGCGGCCGGTATCCGAGCGTGGAAACGCTTACCCGTTGCGCCGATGCTCTGCGCAAGATGGTTCGCGAAAATGACCGCAAGGTAATCGATACACCCGTCGAAGCGTTGCACGAAGCATTGCCCGACATTGGTACGAACAAGTTGCGCACGGTGCTATCCGTGTTGCAAGACATGCGGATGATTCGCCGCACAGGCAAAGGCAAAGGCAGCGTTACTGTCTTCGACAACCGCGCGCCGCACGATATGCACGACGCTGCGCAACGCTTTACAGAGATGGCCGCACACGATCGCGAAGTGCTTGAGCGAATGATCGGTTACGCGCAAAGCGCTCAATGCCGATGGCGCATCCTGCTCGACTATTTTCACGCGCATCTCGACGCGGCGCGCTTGCATAAAGCGGTATCGATCATGCCGGATGAACTCGATGGCGGTGTCTGCTGCAAATGCGACAACTGCGTTTCACCGCCGACCGTTACGCCGAGCGAACGTGAATTGCATGAGCCCGTTTCCCGGCCAAAGCGACTCGCCAAATCGTGGAATCCCGGCGATTTGGTTCAGGTGCGCAAATACGGCGGCGGGCGCGTGGAAATGGTCAGCGGCGACCGCGTAGCCGTTTCGTTTCCGGACGGCGAGACAAGGACATTCATTGCACGCTATGTAAAGGCAGCGACTTCACGGAGGGCTTGATCATGAAACACGAACTCGATTCGGCATTTCATCCGGCAGATATCTCGTTTGAGACGCTCAGGCTTGCGCCGCATGCCTGGGTGCCAAACAACAGGCGCTTGCCGGTATTGATCTACCGACGTGCGCTTGATCCATCCACGAAGGATCTCGGCAAGGCTTTCGAAGCATTGTTTGAACGCAACGAATGGCCGCCGCAATGGCGCGACAGCATCTTTGATTATCATCACTTTCACTCGACGGCGCACGAAGCGCTTGCGGTGATATCAGGGAAAGCGGACGTGATCGTCGGCGGGCCGGGTGGCGAAGTTGTTTTCATAGAAGCTGGCGATGTCGTGCTGCTACCGGCCGGAACGGGACACTGCCTGCAATCAACGGAAGGACGTTTTCAGGTTGTCGGCGCGTACCCCGGAGGGCAGCAATGGGATATCCGGCGCGAGGCTTTATCGAAGGACGAAATCGCTGCAATGGAAGCGTTGCCGTTTCCACGCAGCGATCCGGTGGCTGGACGCGAAGGTCCGTTGCTCCAGGAATGGACGTGAACGTCATTCCATGACGATCTGAACCTTGACGTCGGTTGGATTGCCGCTTGCGGCTTCCTCGAAGGCCTTGATGCCATCGGCGAACGCGAACGAGCGGGAAATGAACGGCTTTACGTCGAGCCGTCCGGACGCGATCAACTGGATCGCGCGTGGGAACATGTTGGCGTAGCGGAACACAGATTCCATGCGCACTTCCTTGATCTGCACGGCGACTATATCGATAGGCACCGGGTGCTGCGGCATGCCCACGAGCACAATGCAACCCCCCGGACACAGCAAGTCGACGATGCCATCGAACGCCTTCTCGTTGCCGCTTGCCTCGAAGACAATGTTCGCGCCCCAGCCATCGGTAAGTTCGGCGACCACGTCCTTCACCTTGCGATCGCGGATATTCACAGCCGTCACGCCTTGCACGCCACCGATCAAATCGAGCTTCTCAGGCACGAGATCACAGACGATCGCGCGGCTGCAACCACCGGCAAGCGCGGCCAGTGCACACATCATGCCGATCGTCCCTGCGCCGAGAATAACGGCCACGTCCCCCGGCTTTATCTTCGCCTTCGTCGCCGCCTGCATGCCGATAGCCAACGGTTCCACAATCGCGCCTTCGCCGAACGTCACGTTGTCCGGCAGCTTGAATGTGAATGCTGCCGGATGCACGACAAACGGCGTCAGGCATCCATGCACCGGCGGTGTCGCCCAGAAACGCACGCTCGGGTCGAGGTTGTACAAACCCTCACGCGAGGCACGTGATTCCATATCCGGTACGCCCGGTTCCATGCAAACGCGGTCGCCTACTTTCAGATGCGTGACTTCATCGCCAATCTGGATCACTGTGCCGGCCGCTTCGTGCCCTAACACCATCGGCTCGTTGACAACAAATGGGCCGATGCGGCCGTGCTGATAATAGTGGATGTCGCTGCCGCAAATGCCTACCGTGTTGATGCGGATGCGTACATCGCGCGGGCCGACGACCTGCGGCAATGTGAACGGCCGCAAGCTGATGCGGCGCGCTTCTTCAAGAACCAGTGCTTCCATGATTGAAGCCCTCTGCAAAGGAATTACGTGGATAAAAATCAGCCGGCCTGAAAGCCGCCGTCCAAAGCGAGGCTTACGCCGTTGACCATGCTCGAGTCGTCGCCGAGAAGGTAGGCAATCGTGCGCGCCGCTTCATCAGGCTGCACGAACCGGCGCAACGGAATGCGCGCTAGCATGGGATCGGACTTGGCGGGTTCGCTCCAGACCTTTTCTGCCATCGGCGTGAGCGTGATGACCGGATTGACCGTGTTCACGCGTATGCCATGCACGCCGAGTTCGACGGCCATCACGCGGCTCAATGCATCGAGCGCCGCCTTCGAAGCGCAATACGACGCATGCAATGGCGTGCCGACTTGCGCCGCGATACTCGATACGTTGACGATAGCGCCGCCGTTGCCCCTGGCGATCATGCTGCGCGCGCATTCCTGCGCGACGATCATTGCGGCGCGAACGTTCACTGCCATCGTAAGATCGAAAGCGTCGATGGTTGCATCGAGGAAAGCGCCGAGCTCGGCAATGCCCGCGCAGTTCACGAGCAAGTCAACTGGCTGCGCTTCTTGTGCAGCTTTCAACGTGGCGGCAGCATCCGCGAGATCGACCGCTATGGTCTTGCAACCGATCAACGCGTTCAGCGCATCCAGATCGGCTGGCGAACGGCTCAACGCAACCACGTGCGCGCCGCGCCCGGCCATCAGCAACGCAGTCGCGTAGCCAATGCCTTTTCCTGCGCCGGTGATCAGCACCGTCTTGCCTTCAAACTCGCGATTACGATCGACGTTCATTATGTTCTCAAGGTTCATCGCAGAGACGGCGCGCGGTTTCTTCGTCCGTCACCAGCACCGATGGATAACGCCCGCGCAACGCAGCGCGCGTCACTACGAACTTCTTCGCGCCGCCACTCACCAGCACGACGCGCTTGATCTTGCGCAGATCGTCGAGCGTGATCGCAACCGTGCGGCGATTCAGCGGATGATCGATCGCCTCGCCATCGGCGTCCATGAAATGGCCGAGCATGTCGCCGACCGCGCCCGCTTTCTCAAGCGTTCGAACCTGCTCGGGATCGTTGATGCCATACGTCACCACGAGAGATTCCGTCAGGTCGCCGCACGTCAGCAACGCAAGATCGGATTGACGTGCGCGGTCATACGTCTCTCGCACAGCGCCTTCCTCCAGCAGCATGTCCCGCACCTTCTGGCTGCTCACGTAAATCGGCGCCGCGAACAGGAAACCATCGGCCTGACACAGGTTCGCGAAGTCCGAAACGATATCGAACGTATTGATGCTGGGGCAATGCGACAGCCCCCCCTGCAGCGATACCGCCGACACCGGCCCGTAAGCACGCTGCGGCAATGCGCGGAGCACAGCGCGAATCGTGCGGCCCCAGCCGAGGCCAATGGTCTGCCCTGACTCGATCTGACGCGCCAGATAATTCGCGCCGCCAATGCCGATCGCGGCCATGTTCGCTTCGGTATTCGCCCCGGTCGGGACCACGACCGCGGCCTCCAGACCGAAGCGTTTGGTCAGGGCCTCTTCCAGCGCAACACACGGCGCGAGCCGGCTGTTGATAGTGATCTGTACCATGCCGGATTCGCGGCTCGCGGCGAGCAGCCGGTTCACGCGCACGCGATTGCTGCCAATGCGCTGCGCGATCTCCTGCTGGGTGAGATTGCCGACGTAGTAATGCCACGCTACACGCGCCTGCAACTCCTCTTCCGTATCGACGGAGGGTTCAGCTGACGCGGTCACGGCGGACGGTGCGGATTTGTTCATGAGCGTGATGGGTTTCGATGAGGGCGGCGTGATGGTAATGCACAGTCCCTCACGTCTCCTTTCATTTCACCGCGCCCATGGTGAGCCCTTGCACGAGCCTGCCCGATACCGCCAGCGCGAACACGACCATAGGCAACACGATCAGCGTACCTGTCGCCATGATTTCGCCCCAAGGCAACTCGTAGCCGCTCATGTAGCTTGTTGCAGCGACCGGTGACGTAATGGCGTCCGTTCGCGTCAGAACCAGCGCATACAGCAGATCGTTCCACGAAAAAATAAACGCGAAGATGGCAGACACCACAATGCCCGGCATCGCCAGCGGCAGGTTGATGCGCCAGAAAATGCGCCAGGGAGAAGCACCATCGAGACGCGCGGCTTCATCGAGTTCAACCGGGATGTTGCGAAATTGATCGGTGCAAATCCATACGACGATGGGCAACGAGAAGGTCAGATACAGCAGGATCAGCACGATATGTGTATCGACAAGCCCAAGTTTGGTCGCGATCAGGAAGAACGGCACGGCGAGCACTACGGGGCTCACCATGCGGTTCGAAATGAACCAGAACCACAGGTCTTCCTTGCCGCGAAACTCGAAGCGCGCAAGCGCGTACGCGGCGGGCGTGCCGAGCAGGATCGAGAGGAACGTGGCGCTGCTTGCCACGATAAGCGAATTCAGCAAACTTGCAGCGACATCGTGTTCGAAGAGTGCGTCGGTGTAATGCGCGAGCGTCGGCGTGAAGACCCAGACCGGCGGAACAGCGAGTGCATCGGCCTGACTTTTCAGGCTCGTCGTGACCATCCAGTAGAACGGGAACACAGAAGTCAGGAACACAATCAGCAAGCCGATCACATGCCAGACAGTCGCTCGGCGACGCGCGTTTCTAGCTCGTCGTGCACGCGAGGAAAGCGGCGCGACAGCCACGTTGGTAGCGGTAGATGTGCTCACACGGCCTCCCGATAAACAAAACGAATGTAGAGCCGCGACAGTACGATCGTAAGGATCAGCAGCAAGACTGCCTGGGCGGATGCCATGCCTTGATCGAAGAGACGGAACGCGACGCGCTGGATATAGATGCTGATAAATTCAGTCGCTGTTCCTGGGCCGCCACGGGTCATGGTGAAGACCGCATCGAACATCTTGAGCATGTCGGCGGAACGCAGGATGAGGATGGCGGTCAGGCCCGGCAACAGATATGGCCGCTGCAGGTGCCACAAAATCTTGCTCCACTTCGGCGTCTCCAGACGCGCGGCTTCTTCCGCTTCCTTCGGGACCATCGCGAGGCCGGCCAGCAGGATCAGCGCGCAGAACGGCGTCCATTGCCAGATGTCCATGATCATCACGGAGACAAACGCAAGCGTGGGGTCGGCCAGCCAGTCGAGCGGCGGAATTCCAAAGAAGCTCAGCAGATAGTTGACCACACCGAATTGCCGGTTGAAGATCAGACGGCCGATCAAACCAACCACGGCATACGTGGTCGCCATCGGGATCACCAGACCGACACGCGCCGCCACACGCAACCACGGCAACGCCGTACGATGCAGCATCAATGCGGCGAACAGTCCGAACGCAATCTCCACAGGCAAGGTCAGGCAGAGGAACAGCACCGTGCGGCCGAGCGCGCCCCAGAAGGACGGGTCGGTCAGCGTGGCGATGTAATTATCGATACCGACAAAGGACGTACCGGACGCGAGATCCGCCAGCTTGTACTGGTGAAACGAGTTGTAGACCGCGAGCAGCAGCGGATAAATGCCGATGATCGCCAGCGCCGCGACGGCGGGAAATAAGAACCAGAACGCGGGTGAGCGCGGCATGAAGCGAAATCGCGCGCGCGGCCGCGGACGCATGGCGCCGGTCGCTGGTGGAACCGTGGTCTTGAGCATGAACTTCTCCGCAGGTTGACTCGGTGAGCGGGAGGCATCGCACGCGCAATGCCTCTCTCTCCGGCTTTACTTGAGCAAAGGCTTTTTGCCGTCGTAATAACCCGCCTTCTTCAGGATGTCTTCCGTCTTCGTGCCAATAGTCTGAGCACCGTCCTTCACCGATACCTGACCCAGCATGATCTTGCTGCCCCACTCGCCGATCACTTCCGACACGGCTGGCCATTCCGGGAAACGCGGCCGGTAGTCAGGCACGCCGCCTTGCCACGATTCGACCATCGGCTTCACGAACGGATACTTGCTCTGTACGTCCGCTTCCTTGTAGACCGCTGTACGACCGCTGACACCACCCGCGTCAAGATACGGCTTGGCCATCGCCTCGGACGTGATCCACTGGATGAACAGCCACGACGCCGCCTGCTTTTTCGCATTCGACTTCGCGTTCACTGCCAGCGAAAAGCCGCCGAGCGCAGGCTTGAGCCCGGCCGGGCCCTTGGGTTCGGTCGTAATCGCAAGACAGTCGCCAATCTTCGACTTGCTCGGATCGGTAAGCGTGGGATAGAACGCGGACCATTCCGTGATCATCGCGACCTGTCCTTGCGCGAGCGCGTTCACGGCCTCCGCGTGGTCATAATCGACAATGCCCGGCGGCATGTACTTCATCAACTTTTGCCGGTACTCCAGCCCCGCCTGCGATTGCGGCGACATAAGGTTCGACTTGAACTTGGCATCGAGCAAAGAGCCGCCGTTGGGCCACAACATGCGCATGAAGCTGTCGGCGGATTGCGTTTCACCTCGACGCGATTGCAGCGCATAGGCGAACTGGTTCTTGTCGGGCTTGGTCAGCTTCGGCGCATAGACGTTGAGGAGTTCATCCCACGTCTTCGGCGGCTCGTTGAAACCCGCGTCCTTCAACATGCACTTGTTGTAGAACATCAGGCCCGAGTAGTTATCGAACGGCAGGCCGTACGTGGTCTTGTCCCACGTGCCGAACGAGTCCAGCAGGATGGGGAAGAAGCCCGGCAGATTCAGCTTCGGGTCAGCGAGCTTGGGGTTGTCGGTGAAAGTCTTGATAGGCACGAGCCACTTGTTGCTCGCGAATTCGCCGATCCACACCACGTCCACGAGCACCACATCCTGATCGCCCCCGCCCACGAAATTGAGCACCTGCTTTTCGCGGGTGTTCTCGTAAGGGATAACCTCAGTACGCACTTTGATGCCGGTCTCTTTCTCGAACTGGGGAATCAGTTTCGATGCCGCCTTGTAGCCCGGACGGTCGAGAAAAACCGCTTTGATGGTTGTGCCGGAATAAGGCTCGGCTGCTTCCTTGAGCGTCCACGCGGACGCGTTCGATACCGATATCAAGGACGCCGTAACGCCCAGCAGCGCGAACGCCGCGGCCTGCGTGCAATGCTTCTTCATGCCTGTCTCCTGGGTAGTTCTTTTTAAAATGCCCAAAGCGGTCGAGGCCGGTTGAGCCGTTCTAGCGTGCTGAAGGTCCGACTTGTGATTCCACTCTCGCTGCCGTTTCACTTGTAATTTCAGTTTTACAATTGTATATTTGGACGCGAACAGGTTGTCAAGAACAAATTCGAAAAGCACCGCTTGCTGCGTTGCAAGGCAAACCGCACGCAAAGCAACTTACCTTGCTCGGGTCTTGACCGAAGGCGCGGGCATCTGCAGGAGACACGCATGAGTGCAGTCCAGTTGCATCAGATCCGCAAGGCGTTTGCCGGAACGGAAGTGCTGAAGAGCGTCGACATCGCGGTGACCGACCGTGAGTTCATGGTGTTTGTCGGCCCTTCTGGGTGCGGCAAATCCACGTTGCTGCGCACCATTGCCGGCCTCGAACGCAGCGACTCGGGGCAAGTACTGATCGGCGGCGAAGACGTCACGGACCTCGAACCATCGCAACGCGGCGTAGCGATGGTGTTCCAGTCATACGCGCTATATCCGCATATGTCGGTGTACGAGAACATTGCGTTCGGACTGCGGATGATCAAGCTGCCCGAAGCGCAAATCAAGGAACGCGTGCAACGCGCCGCACAAATTCTGCAGATAGAACAATTGCTCGAACGAAAGCCTCGGGCGTTATCGGGCGGCCAACGCCAGCGCGTTGCGATAGGACGATCGATCGTGCGCGAACCGAAGGTATTTCTCTTCGATGAACCGTTGTCCAATCTCGACGCCGCATTGCGCGTGCAGATGCGCCTTGAGTTGATCAAGCTGCACAAGCAGCTCAATGCAACCATGATCTACGTGACGCACGACCAGACGGAAGCCATGACCATGGCGGACCGGATCGTGGTGTTGAATCATGGGAAGGTCGAGCAGATCGGTTCGCCGCTGGAGCTTTACCGGACACCGGTGAACCGTTTCGTTGCGGGGTTTATCGGATCGCCGAAGATGAATTTCCTGCCTGCGAAAGTTCAGAAGACGGACGCAACAGGGGTCGTGATCGGGTTGCCGGGAGGCGCGTCCATCGCGTTGCCTTTCTCGGCCGACGGCGTGAAGGCAGGCGATACGCTGAGCTTCGGCATACGTCCCGAGCATCTGATGGAAACCGCCGCGAGCGGCGCGGAAGGGAAGCTGTCCGGCACGGTCATGGTGGTCGAGCACCTTGGCGGCGAGACCTTGCTGCATGTGAATCTGGACGGCGATGTTCTGATCCAGGTAAAAGGCTCGGGAGAATCGACGGCGGTTGATGGACAACCTATCGATGCAGGTTTCAACCTGCGTCACACGCATCTGTTCCGCGAAGATGGCGAAGCGCTCAAGCGGCTTCAACCGGTTGCGGCGAGCGCGGCGACGGCCTGATCGAGCGCTCATCAAAACGCGCGCAGGCATAAAAAAAACGCGAGGCGCCTAACATTCCGGGAGCCTCGCGTTCTCTCATGCACCTGTTTTACACCATACCGCTTACTTGATCAGGCTCAGGTAATTGCCACTTGGGTACGCGGTGTTCAACCACGTCGTCAAACGATTCACCTGTGTCTTGTCGATCCCGTCAGCTTGCATCTGCGGAATCTGGTTCCACGTCCACGTCGGGAAGTTTTCAACCGTGCCGCCCGATACCGTCCCGTGAACATAGTCGATCGCGCACAGGCTTCGCATGCTCCAGAAGCAGGTGGTCTCGCCGGAGACTGCATTGGCCTGGCCTTCGCGTTGCCACGAGTTGATGTTGAAACTGGTCGTGGTGTCCATCCAGTTCGACAAGAACGCGTTGACGACCGCTTGCTCCGTTGCGGGGCTGGTGCCTTTCCAGACACCGGCCTGACCGCCGTTCCATACATCCAGCGGACTGCTGTCGCGAATGGTCCAGCCGCGCGTGACATCGGTTACGCCCACGCCGTTATCCATTTCCTGCGCGCCCTTCAGCACGTACAAGAGGTTGCGAATCGGCTCAGGACGGCCGCTGCTTTGCGATAGGTTGTTGAGCAGGCCATACGCGTATTGCCAGTCGGTCGGCAAATGCACGTTATGCGCGCCCGAACCCGGGTTCAGCAGGATCTGCAGGTAATACCACTGGTTCGCCTTCACGTAATGCGCCACCGCGCTGCCGAACATGCTGTTGTCGGCGGGGAAGCCCTGGATATGCGGCGATACGTTGAAGACAAACCGCCAGTATCCGCACCAGCCGCGTTTTTCGGCTTTGGGCGCTTTCTGCGTGTTGACCCAAGCCGTCGGACAATTGGTTTCCAGCGAGAAATCCTGTGCAAGCTCCCACGATTTCATCAGTTGCCACTGAGCCGTGCCATACAGGTTCTTCTGTTGCGCGATCGTGTAGCTGCCGCTCACGCCTTCGTTCGGCGGCGCAAACCGTTCGCCGAATTCAACGCCCCAGTAATAGAGGTTGCCGAAGATATCGCCGGTCTTGCCTTGCGCGTAACTCGTGCCGCCATTCGCAAGCTGGCTGCGCATGTTGTACGTAGCCGTACCTGTTCCTTCACCCGCGTATTCCTTGTTCAAGTTGCCATTCGTGAAATAGTCGCCCCATGCATCTTTAGGGTGAATGCGCGGAACCCAATGATTCCAGTCCGGCAATTGAAAGGCGATCGGGATTTCGCGGAGGTTGATTTGCCCCTTCGTCGATATCGCCGCTTTATTGACGCCACTCGGGAAGATCGTGGCAAGCGTATCGAGGTCATTTTCCGATACCGCATCAATCCCGGCGCCGCACGTCCAGTCGCTTACCGGCGCGCTATCAAGACCAGGACCCGGCTGATACGGCGGATTCCACGGACGGCATTTTGGTCCCGGCACAGGATTCGTGCTGGCGAGGCTACGGATATAGCTGGCGATCTGCATGCCCTGATTCTGCGACAAGCCATGATATTCGCTTCGTATGACGATCGAATTATTCGAGTAATTGAACTTGAACAAATCGTTTCCGCTCGCGCTGTGGCAGTCCATGCAATGCGCCTTCAACTGCTTGCCCGAATTGATCGGCGAGTCAATCAGCGTTGCGGTTTGCCACAGCTTCTGACCCGCGGAGATATCGGCTGTATTCGCAAGCGGCGCGGTCCATTTGGTCGGATCGTCCTGCGCGAAACTGTTGCTCGCAATCAGCGCGTTGCCCGATGCATCGAGCAGGTTGAACGAGAGCACGCGATAACCCGAGCTCACACCGTCAGTTGTGTTGAAACGGAAATTGATGGTGTTGCTGCCGTTGATACCACCCGTCACTGGAACGTTGAGCTTGATGGTGTCGTAACCGCCGCCGATGCCACCGTACGCCTTGGCGTTGCCCAGCACCGTCACGTTTGCATTCGTCAGATCGATCCACTTGCCGCCGTTGACCTGAATCGAACCCTTGGCATCGTACGAAAGATTGTTGACCTGCATGGTCAAGGTCTTGGCCGATGCACCTGCAGGGACTGCGAGCGTAGCAGGTACGACAACGTTGCTGCCTGCGCCCATCACTTCGAGCGGCATGACCACGGCGCCAACAACCGGCGTCGTGGGCGTGGTGGCCGCCGGCGTGGTCACAGGCGTGGTTGGTGTTGCGGGCGTCGTGGTTGCGGGAGGCGTCGTGACTGGCGTCGCGGGCGTGGTGCTCGACGGCCTGCGCCTGCGCGCAGCGGCCGCAACGCTGCTGTCGTTGACGGTCGCAGCGCTGGCCGAGTCAGGCGTTGCACTGGCCACAGCTGCTGCAGTATTGCTGGATCCTGCGGCAGTATCGGAGCTGTCGCCACCGCCGCATGCGCTCAACATCGCGCTGGATGCGAAACAAATTAACAATGCCTTATTGAGTTTTATCATTATTTATGTTTTTGCGGAAAAGATTAGAAACCTCACGAAAAAAGCTGGTGAGGCTTGACGTCTTCAGAAGAAGCGTGATTTCCGCGGAAGCGAACACTTGCATGCTACGGACAGCGGCGAACGTGATTAACGCATGCACGGCGGTGCATTGATAATCCGTTCAACTTATTCGTCAGATAAATTAGACAAAGTCGGCTGCTTTATGACGTGTTGTCTCAAGGCCGGCTGGTTTCGGCATAGGCTCTACCTCCACGCAAAAGTGGTCTGGATTCAATGCGAATTTGACGGGAACCACGCCCCGAAAGGCCGGGCGATCGACTCGAAATAGTCAGACAACAATACGCTACTAAATCATAAGTACTTGTTCAATCGAGGAAAAATAAATTCAGCCACCCTCGATTTGAAGTAAAAATTGCTTAATCAAAGGCAAAAACAAAAGGTTGCATGATTTGCACGAATCGAAAGCGCCATTGCACAATATGTCGAATCGTGCAATTTCCGAGGATAAATATGAATCGGGCATGACAATGGCGAATATCTAAAAGCATCGCCATTGCGCGTTCAAATTCAAAGCCCTATATAACCCCTTTGCGCCGGGATTCTAAACGTATCGAATTGATTACTCGAACCCAAGAGTGTGACATTTTGTTAGATTTGGATTACAAGTCTATTCTTCTTATTAATTAATATTTAGGGTCGCAATTGAATCCGGCTGATGTCGGCCGCCTCGGAACGTGGCGGATAAAGACAGCCGGTTGGCTGCCAAAGCCTTGCCTGCAGGTACTTGGCGTTTTGTCTTAACTATGTGCGTAATGTCCTTAAGGGCAAATACTTTAGACATTTCAGATGACCCGCAGGCCACCGGAAGGCCAAATCTAATCAGTCGCGATTGTTGGTCATCGGCCACAAAAATTTTTCTAAGACATCGCACGTCGTCTTTCAGCCAAGTTGAATCAGACGTCGCATCGTGCATGGCGAGCACTTTAACGGTGCTTGTGGTTCATCCTTTTCCCACATCGGTGCAAATCTGCGGTCCCTGAACACGGCCCAGAGGGCTCTCCTTCCATGGCACGCTTCATGCATAGTGAATTATATTCAAGTAGCTTGAATATAATTCACTAACCCATCATTGCGGCGCGACCGCACGGGAGCATCATGCATAAGCCACTTCGTACGTTTGTCCTGTCGATGACCGGCGCGTTTGCGCTGCTTGCATCGGCGCCCGGGTTCGCGCAGGGCAACGACCTGCTTGCACGCGTGAAGGCGAACAAGGAGATCACCGTAGGCACAGAGGCGCGTTATGCGCCTTTCGAGTCGATCGAGAACGGCAAGATCGTGGGGTACGACGCGGACCTGCTGCAGTACATATTGAAGTCGCTGCCCGATGTAAAACTCAAGCAGCTCGACCTCCCATTCCAGGGCTTGCTGCCCGGCCTCGATGCCAAACGCTTCGACATGGTGATCACCGCCGTCACGGTGAACAAAGACCGTGCGAGCCATTTCGCCTTCACGTTGCCTGTTGCCGATGCCACCGCAGGCGTGCTGGTGCGTTCCAACGAAGCATCGATCAAATCACCGAACGACCTGAATGGCAAGATCGTGGGCTCGCAAACGGGTTCCGCCCAGTTGCAGGCCTTGATGGCGCTCGATAAAAACCTGAAGGCCGCGGGCGGTCCGGGCATCAAGCAAATCAAGCAGTACGTCGCTTTCGATGAAGCCTACGCGGACCTCGCGGTCGGCCGGCTCGACGCGGTCGCGCAGTCGGTCGCGAACCTCGGGCCCTTGCTGAAGTCGCGTCCGGGCGTTTTCACAGTATTGCCGCAGAGCATTGGACCGAAGAGCTACTTTGCGTGGGTCGCGCGCAAGGACGAGGACAGCGCCGCGCTGCTCAAGGTCTTTAGCGATGGCATTGCGCGTGCGAACAAGGACGGCACCATGAAAGCGCTGCAGATGAAGTGGTTCGGCACGACCATGGATGTTCCTTCTGACGCAGTTCCCGAACCGTCGATGTAATCACCGTTCATCGACATGAACCCTCCCGATCTTCTCGCGCGGTGCGCAAGCTATTTGCCGCAATTGCTGGACGGCGCGATCACCACGTTGTGGCTTTCCGCCATTGCGGTGGCGTGCGGTTTCTTCGCGGGCATCTTCATCTACATGATGTCGGCGAGCGAAAGCCGGACCTTGTCCACGGCCGCGCGCGTGTACGTCAGCGTGTTTCGCGGCACGCCCGTGCTCGCGCAACTACTGGTGTTCTATTACGTGCCCTCGGGCCTCGGATGGGCGATTCCCGGCGTGGTCGCGGCGGCAATCGGGTTATCGATGAATACGGCTGCGTATCAGTCGCAAATTCTCGGCACGGGATTCACAGCTATTCCACGCGGGCAGATCGAGGCAGCGCAGACTTTCAATCTGACGCGGCGCCAGACCTTGTGGCATGTCGAGATCCCGCAAGTGGTCGCGCTGACGCTGCCCGCGCTGGTCTCGGAGATGATCGATATCGTGAAGGCGTCGGCGGTGGTATCGGTGATTGCCGTGACGGACCTGATGCGTGTCGGGCAGCAATTGTCTTCGTTCAGCTACCGGCCGCTCGAGGTCTATACGCTCGCCGCGTGCTTCTATCTCGTGATCACGTCGATGCTTTCCCTCGCTGGAAGGGGAATCGAACGGCGCATGGCACGGAGGGCGTGACCAACATGAACAGCTTTCTCGCGCTCATTCCACGCTTTGCGGATGCCATTGTCGTTACGCTCGAAGTCAGCGTGCTGGCGGCCGTCGTTGGCGCGTCCGGCGGCTTTATGTTGAACGCGTTGCGCCTCACGTTTCCGAAGTGGCTCAGCGCGCCATATCGCGTGTATGTATGGCTTGTTCGGGGTACGCCGTACCTTTCGCAACTCGTGATTGTCTACTTTGGCCTGCCCGTAATCGGCATCACGATGACCGCCGTACAGGCGACCATTGTTTCGCTTGCGATCTATTCCGCCGCCTATTTCGCGGAGATCTTCCGCGCGGGCTGGGCCAGTATTCCACGCGGACATATGGAAGCGGCGCGCGCATTCGGCATCAGCCGATGGTCCGCGTTTCGCAGCATCGAACTGCCTCAGGCCGTTGCATTCGCCGTCCCGTTGCTTGCCAACCAGACCATTCTCGTCATCAAGGAAAGCGCGGTTGCATCGATCATCACGGTGCCGGAACTGACCATGACCGCAAGCGACATTGTCTCGTCCACATACACCTACATTGGCCCATACGCGATGTTGATCATCTGCTACTGGCTCCTTACGCAATGCGTTGCTGTTGCCTTCAAGTGGGCATCGGCGTTCATCGCACTTTCGCGCAAACCCTCATGAGTTCACTTCCCATTCTCGAACTTCGCGCCGTGGGCAAATCGTATGGTGCGAATCGTGTGCTCAAGGGCATCGACCTCACCGTACAGCGCGGCGAAATTGTTTCGCTGATCGGACCGTCGGGCTCCGGCAAGACAACGGCGCTGCGCTGCATGAACTTCCTCGAAGCCTACGATGAAGGCGAGGTCTGGATCAAAGGCCAGTTGCTTGGTTATCGATCGGCGGGCCGCACAGAGCGTGACCGCGATAGCGAAAAGAGTATTGCCGAAGTGCGCCGGCCAGTTGCAATGGTCTTCCAGCAATTCAACCTGTGGCCACATATGACCGTGCTCGGCAACGTGGCGGCGCCACTGGTGCTATCGAAGAAAGCAGGCAAGGCCGATGCACACAAACAAGCGCTCGCTGCGCTCACACGCGTCGGTCTCGCCGAGAAGGCGAATGCGTATCCCGCGTCGCTGAGCGGCGGCCAGCAGCAACGCGTGGGCATTGCGCGCGCCTTGGCGATCGAACCCGAAGTCATGCTGCTCGATGAACCCACGTCGGCGCTCGACCCCGAACTCGTGGAAGAAGTGTTGAGCGTGATCCGCTCGCTCGCGCAAGACGGCATGACGATGGTGATGGTCACGCACGAGATGAATTTCGCCGCCAAGATCTCGGATCACGTGGTGTTCATGGAAGCCGGAAAGATTGTCGAAGCAGGACCGCCTGAGCAACTCTTCGGCAACACGCGCACGCCGCGTTTGCAGCAGTTCCTGAAGCCCTGGTTCGATCGCAGCCTGACATCGGTCTCGGGAGTCGCATGATGCAAGACGACGCGATTAAAGCTGCCTCAAGCATCGATGCGAGCCGCCTTCTCGAATCCATCCAGACGCTTGCGAAATTCGGCGCCCGTGATGACGGTGGCGTCGACAGACCGGCACTTTCCGCAATCGATATAGACGCGCGGCGGCATCTGATCGAACGCGCTGTTGCACTTGGCTGCACGGTCCGCACGGATGCTTGTGCAAATCTCTTCTTCCGGCGCGAGGGTCTCGAAGACTTGCCGCCGGTAATGACCGGCAGTCATATCGATACACAACCCACGGGCGGCAAACTCGACGGTTGTTATGGCGTGCTCGCGGGCTTCGAATGCCTCGCCGCGTTGAACGATGCCGGCATCCCGACGCGCCGCCCGTTCGAAGTAGTTGCATGGACCAACGAAGAAGGCACGCGCTTCCAACCCGGCGCAATGGGTTCGAGTGCGTTCGTCGATCCTGCGTTGTTGGACCGTTATAAAGAAGCGAAGGACGGCGACGGCATCACGCTCGGTGCCGCACTTGCCGCTCATCGCGATGCCTTTTCTTCGCTCGAAACACGAGCCTCGCAAGACGCCCATGCATTCATTGAATTGCATATCGAGCAAGGTCCGCTACTCGAACTCGCCGATATCCCGCTCGGCGTAGTCACCGGCATCCAGGGCGTTCGATGGTACGCGGTCCACTGCAAGGGCGCGGCGGCTCACGCCGGCACCACCCCCATGCATGCGCGCCACGACGCCATGACGCTCGCCGTCGCGGTGCGTGCGGAGATATCGGCGCTTGCTCACCAGTTAGGCCGCGACGACACGCGCATTACCTTCGGCCGATGGACCGTCTTGCCCAACTCCATCAACACGATTGCTTCGGACGTCACGTTCACGGTCGACTTCCGCCATCCGGACGCATCTGTCCTCGATGCGTTCGATACACAACTGAACGCGTGCATCGAACGTCATGCGGCCACGCACGAAGCGCTGTTCACGCATCCGCCGGTCACCTTCGCGCCCTTGGTCGTCCGGCGCGTCGCGGAAGCATGCAACGCGCTCTCATCACCCTCGATGAACATCACCTCCGGCGCATTCCACGACGCCATGTACCTGGCGAAGCATTGCCCGACCGCAATGCTTTTCGTCCCGAGTCGCGGCGGCATCAGCCATAACCCGCTTGAAGCCACCGACGACGATCACCTCGTTCTGGGCACGCGCGCGCTCGCGCACTGCCTGGTCCGTCTTTGCAACGAAGCACCTTGAAACCTATACGACTGAAGGAGTCACCATGAGCACGCCGCACGTTGAACATCATCACGACAACAGCCATGAACTCGGCGAGAACGCCACGCTGCGCGAACCCATTTCCGCCGATGGCACGCCGGAGATCGGCAAGACCTATACGGTGCCGGCACGCAATGGCCGCGCGGTTCGTGTGAAGGCGGGTCAGACGATCCGCATTATCAACACGCACGGCACGCAGGTCTGCGACACCTGGATCTTCAATGCCAGTCACCTCGATGAATTCCTTTCGTTCGAACACGTGCGCGCGTCGCTCGACAAGGTGATCCCGCAAGCCGGCGATCCGCTGATGACCAACCATCGCCGGCCGATTGCCGAGCTTGTCGCCGATACTTCGCCCGGCGTACACGACACGCTGATGGCGGCTTGTGATTTGTATCGATACAAGAATCTCGGCGTGCATGGCTATCACGACAATTGCGCCGACAACATGCGCATGGCGCTGAAAGCGATCGGCCTGCGTGCGCGTGAAGTACCGCAACCGTTCAACCTGTGGATGAACATTCCCATCAAGCCGGACTATTCCATCGAGTGGCTCGCGCCGGTGTCGAAGGCGGGCGATCATGTGGACATCAAGGCCGTGATGGATTGCGTGGTGGTGATGTCCGCGTGCCCGCAGGATATTATTCCCATCAACGCGCTCAATCCGCTCGAAGTCGAATTCACGGTGCTGGCGTAGACCCCTAAACTTTAGAAGAGCCTTCCCGGTGGCCACAAAAATTCCCGCAGCACGAAAATCGGCCAGCGCACGCCCGCGAGCAGGCAACCCGGTCGAGGTCCAGGCTGATCCGGCTGCAGCACTCGGCGTGCGTCTCAAACACGCCCGCATGGTCAAGCAACTGACCCTGAAGGCGCTCGCAGAGCAAGCCGGCTGCTCGGAAAGCATGTTGTCCAAACTGGAAGGCGGCCACGCGCAGCCATCGCTTGCGACGCTTCACAAAATTGCGCTCGCGTTGTCGACTAATGTCGGCGCGCTGGTTTCCGGGCCCGACATCAACACGTCGCCTGTGCAGCGTGCGAGCGAGCGGCCGATGACCGAGTTTCCATCGGCGGGAAAGCGGCTTTCGATCATGCTCGAACGCGTGATCGTGCCCGCCGCCGGACAGTTATTGCAGAGCGACATTCATGTGATCGAACCGCTTGCAAGCAGCGACGAACAGATCAGCCACGCGGGCGAAGAACTCGGTTATGTGATCGAAGGCGAGTTCGAACTGACGCTTGGAGAAGAGTGTTATTTGCTGCACGCAGGCGATACGTTTTACTTTCCCAGCACCGTGCCACACAGTTACCGCAATCCAGGCACGACGGTGACACGCGTGCTGTGGACCAACACACCGCCTACTTTCTGACGAGAACATCATGCCCGGCACCGATAGAAGCCAGATGGCGCTTCCGCGTTTCAGCGGCATTCCCACGTTCATGCGCGTGCCGTATTGCACGAACATCGACGAGCTCGATATCGTGCTTGCCGGTGTTCCGTTCGATGGTGGTGTCACGGCGCGGCCTGGGGCGCGTTTTGGTCCGCGCGAGATCCGCAACATGTCGAGCATGACGCGCGCGATTCATCATGTATCGCGCTTCAATCCTTTCGATGTCTGCCGTGTTGGCGACATCGGCGATGTGCCGTTCACCGATCTCTTTCATCTTGAACGTTCGCACGAAGATATCCGGCGCTTTTTCGAACCTGTGTTTGCAGCGGGCAAGATTGCGTTGAGCGCGGGCGGCGACCACTCGATCACGTATCCGATTTTCCAGGCGATGGCGCCGAAGGCGCCTATCGGCATGGTGCATATCGATGCTCACACCGATACATGGGACAGTTTCAAGGGATCGAAATTCACGCATGGCGCGCCGTTTCGGCGGGCGGTCGAAGCGGGTCTGCTCGACCCGAAGCGCACGATTCAGATCGGCATTCGAGGCGCGCAAAATTCCGATGAAGGCTGGCGCTATTCGTTGGAAAGCGGCATGCGGGTCGTGTTTATCGAGGAGTTTGACGAACGCGGAGTGAATGCGATCATCGGGGAAGCGCGCAAGGTGATTGGCGATGGCCCGGCGTATCTTTCGCTTGATGTCGATGGTCTGGATCCGGTCTATACGCCGGGGACGGGTACGCCGGAGATTGGCGGGCTTACGACGCGGGAGACGCAGGCGCTGTTGCGCGGGCTTGACGGTATGAATTGGATCGGCGGGGATGTGGTAGAGGTTTCGCCACCCTACGACCCGAGTGGTAATACGGCACTTGTTGCCGCTACGCTCATGTATGAGATTCTTTGTTTGCTGGCGCGGCGGGTTGATTGATCGGCTGATTGTGGGGGGCGGTCGGGGGTGGGGGTGGGGGTGGGGGTGGGGGTGGGGGTGGGGGTGGGGGTGGGGGTGGGGGTGGGGGTGGGGGTGGGGGTGGGGGTGGGGGTTTGGGGGGGTTTGGCGCTGTGGT
>NZ_JAAVUV010000020.1 GCF_018449635.1 Caballeronia sp. dw_276
GCGTTGGGGGGTCTCATCGAAATGCGCGCTCCTGATGTAGACTGCGGCGGATGCATCCGCCAGCGTGACTGCTCGTACTGATCAATTGCACAAAAATACTCTGCTGCAGGTCATCCTCGTACGAAATTTACATTTCGTATATCTAATCATTTGCATCTTGTTAATGACGGCTTTGAACTAAGCGGACGGAGTATATCGAATGTCATTCTCCTCGCCCATGGAAGATGCAGCGTGCATGTGACCGATCGGCTTGTGCACATTAGTCGTCGCATCACGCGCCTCAATCTCACCCTCGATCGGCTGACCCATGCCAATTCCACCTATCCTGATTACCAATCAAGGCCGCTGGCCGTCCGATGTCGAGTTGTGGCTCGTCAACGTGGACTTGCGCAAAAGCGATGCTGAAATCGGCGGCTTCCTCAGCGAGAATGAACACAAGCGGATGGCGCGTTTCGTGCGGCGCGACGACCGTGCTCGATTCAAGTTCGCGCGATCGACGTTGCGCAAGATTCTCGGCCGTCGGTTGGCGTGCGATCCCGCGCGACTCGAGTTCGAGGTGGGCGCTTACGGACGACCATCCCTGATCGGCCATCCACGCGTCTCCTTCAATGTGTCACATTCGGGCGAGCGTATATTGATCGGCGTATCGATGCACCGAACGGTCGGCGTGGATATCGAGGTAGAGAATGCGGCGCTCGAATGGCGGACTTTGTTAGACAGCGTATGCGTACCCGAGGAAGTACCGCACATATTGGATGCGGTCGACTTTTATAAATGCTGGACCGCCAAGGAGGCGTTACTGAAAGCGACGGGCCTGGGCATTGGTGTGGATAGCGGCTTGAAATCAATCGATCTCGCAAGCAGACGAATGCCAGCAGGGCTCAACTTCAATTGGTTAAACGAAATTGATGGATATGCGGCAGCTGTAGCGTTTGGCACAGATGCTGACATTAGCGCCGCGCCGGCCCGGGCGCTGCGCTAGTGCTGATCAACGATAAATTTTTGGCTGCGACCGCTTCACGACGCTGTTCAAGCCTCTTCCTGCTCTGCAAGCAACTCTTCGCCGGAAGCTTCGTTCGAGTTTTTCGAGAGCAACTCCCTTATGAAGCTCGCAAGACTCGGCACGCATGGATATTCGAATACCACGACGGGATCGATGTCAACCTCGAAATGGTCGGCCAGCTTCCCCGTCAAAAGTACCGCGCCGGCTGAATCGAGCCCCAAGTCCGCAAAAGGGGCCGATAACAGCACGTCTCGTGAAACCTTGTCGCCAAGTTCTCCTTCGAGATACGACACGATTACGTTTTCAATGCTCAATTTGAGCTCCTTTGGTTGCGCGCACGATTACATAGGAATCGACGCCATAATGAAACCGCCACAGCCCGACGCCCGAGGCGCGGTCGGCAGTGCTTGCGTTGACCCTGATACCGCTGGATACCTCACCCCGGTATCGTCTTGTGATGTATTCACGCATTCCCGGAAATACGTTATCCGAAATATCCTCAATTTCAATGTTGGAAAATCCAGCCTCGCGCAATAGCCGCTCGTATTCGGCCGCGTCATATACATTCTTGCCGGACCACCCGACCCTACGCCGGGTGAATGCTGCCCAAAGGGAGAATCTTGGCCGTTTTCCCGACTTTAGAATCATGTCGGCCATGACAAGACGTCCATTCGGCTTCAACACACGATAAGCCTCCCGGAAGTAATCGCTGCGCGTATTGAAGTGCATGGCGGATTGCAGCGCTATAACACGATCGAAGGATTCATCGGCCAGATCCAGCTGAACTGCGTCCCCTACGATGCAACTCAAACGATCGCCCAGGCCGGCATGTCGGATTCGTGCCGTCGCGAACTCAACCTGGAACGGAGAGATATTCACGCCGACAATACGACCCACCTTGAAATTCTGCGCCCAGAAAAGGTCTTGTTCACCGAATCCAAAGCCGACATCTAGTGTTGCCTCCGATTCATCAAGCGTGGCGACCTCGCCGACTTTACGAGCAAGGTTTTCGCAGGCGCCTTCATACGTGGAATCTCCCTGCCAGTAACCGCAGTTTTGCCAAAGCGTAACGCTATTACCCGCGGACGCGGTTTTCCCGCTCTCCAGAATGTCGTATCCAAGATCCTCATAATAGAGCGCGGGACTCGATGAAAGAAACTGCCGAATGACGCGTCCAACCATTGAAAGGTTGGTCGCCTTGACAATCATCGACAGTATTCCTGACGAACGTGCGTCAGGTGTAACGTCATTCATACTGCCTCCAGTTTTTCAACGGTTTCTATCCCTACAAAATTCCGGATCGCACGCGCGACCTGAGTTGCTGCGTTTCCTTGCATGATGGTGAAATGGTCCGCATCGATCTCCACGCGAACGCCTTCCTTCAGATAAGCACCACCTTCTACAACTCCTTCCACACGCGAACGCTCGTTTTGAATAGCCTTGATGTAAAGGCCTCGAGAAGGCGCTGCGGTCGGACGGTAGCCCTTCAACAATTGAATCCGCTCTTCAAGGTAGTCATCTGTGTGGCGGGCGCCCTCGATATCTGCTTTGAAGTCGTCGATCTTCAGGTTGTCGTTGCAGAAATAGCTGTCGATCAAAACAAGATTCGGACATATTTCCTCCCGCCTGAATAGCGACTCGCTAATCGCAAGCGCCAGGTTCCCGCCGAGCGACCAGCCGACAATCGCGCTGGCGCTTGACGCATCGCGTCGCCAGTCCTCGAACTGCTCGTCGAGGATCCGGTCGAAATTCCCATCGCGATACGCTTGCTCCGGAGCCCTCAATACCTTTATGGAGCATGTCGAAGTCAATCCCTGAATTACTTCGTCATAGATTCTGGGTGTGGTCGCAAAGGGGACGACGAACAAAAGTACTGGAGCGTTCTGACGCATGGCGATAGGCTGTACAACCACCGAGCCGTGGAAATTCGTCCCAAGCGCAAGGAATTCACCCGGCGTCATATCGACCTTTACTGCTGCTACTGGCGTGTTACTGCCGAGCGCCGCGTTCGCGCGCCTCAAAAATCGCAGAAGCGAAATGGAATCGATACCGAGTTCATAAAAGCTTTTGTCCAGATCCAATGGATGTTCGTCAAACATCGTAGCCCAGAGATTTCTTAGCTTGACCTCATCCTCGTACGAAGAAGCGATGTCCTGCCGCCGTGGCGTAGTCAATGACCGCGCTTGCTGCACGATTCGAACCTCGAACTTGTTGCTGTCCAACCCTGCCTTGTCCAGCGCCGTGGCGACGTTCAATACCATTTGGCGTTCGGAAGACCTCCAGATCGGCTGGGCAGACGGCTGCCGCAAGCTGATCGGGTCACGAGACGCAGCCAACACATGGATTGCGGTGCCACGCAGTAGCGATTCCTGCTCGTGGATCACAAAGAACCCTTGGCGCACAAGCATGCTTGTGATCTCTGCGAGGCGCCCCCCGATATCGTGGACCTCGATATACAGATTGCGAATCTTCTCCCAGTCGTCTGCATCGATTCCAGCAAGAACGTCCATTTCGGCTTTTTCTACATCGATCTTAAGCAGGTCGATTGTCGATATATCAAGCCGACGGATTTCAGCGGACAAGGTTGTAGTCTCGACTTCGACGGTACGCGTAGAAAGCCTGTCGGCAATCAGATCGCTCATGTTGACCCCGTCGTTTTCTGCGCTCACATCCTGCTGATTGACAAGCGCTTGAGCGGTAACCTCGATGTCGTCGACGTCAGCGTACAACCCAGATATAAGCGTATTGTTTTCGTAGAAGACAAAGTCGGCCTTCCCGATCGACCTGGACAACGCCTTTTCAACTACGTCGGCTGGCACCAGATGTGCACGCATGTTGTGTCGCAGGGCGGATGCGATTTCCGCCATTGGTTCGTACACAAAGAACCGCATGTCAGGGTGTTCATCGAACAGCGAAAGCGTGAACAACCCGATGTTGCCACCCACGTCGAAGACCGTTGCTTGCGAGGGCAATGCGAGAGCCAGTCGCTTGAAATAAGAGTCCTCGAAAATTTCCTGAAAATTGAAATCGGCTTCCGTCCTGTTGATGACCGAAATGACCAGATCGTTCGAAAGACGATGAGTCTTCAACTCAGGGTGGCGCGTGAAATAAGCGAGCTGTGGAACCGCGTCCACTGTCGGCGTCAGTTCGAGACAAGGCTTGGAAGCACCGTCCTGCGTCGCATCACGTGCCCGCTCAACGCCGTAAACCATACTTGCCGTTGCCAATGCACGGCGCACGTCGTCTTGGGGTGTCACGCACTCAAGTACGCACGCTTCCTCGCTCCGAACCAATTTCCCTATGATTTCGCCGTATGCCTGACGGATAGCCACGACCTGTTCCGCCGTAACCACAGCAGAATTGAAATCCAGCCGAAGACGCAATTCCTTGCTTTTCGGATGAATGCTGAAACTGCTGACAAAGTCGAAGTCCGTAAACTCATGTGGCTCCACGTCTTCCACGAGAGAGGCATCAGCTTCGCCCTCGTCGTACACATGAAAGCTCGTAAAGTTGAAGACGGTATCGAACAGCTTCCCGCGCTTCGCATCTCTAGTAATGGAGTGCAACGGGTAACGGCGGTAAGGAAGATTCTTAACCTCTTGCGATGCGGCCTTGCGCGCTACGTCCGCGGCAGAGCATGCCGGGAAATCAAGAACGATCGGCAAGGTGTTAAGGTGAAGCCCAAGGACGCTCTCATAGTTCTCGAATTCCGGCCGGCCGTCGACGACATAACCGGTCAGTATCCGCTCCTGGTTGAACAGGCGAGCGAGCGCATACCCGTGCATCGTCATGAGAATTGACTTGAGCGGAGCGCCGATGCGCCTTGCTGCATGGACCAGAGACGCGTGCTCCGTGCGCGAAATCTGCACGATCTCATGCGCCACGTTGTCTTGGGAGACAGAGCCATTCTGGCTGGCTGGTCCTTTGAGGAGACACGGCGACACGCCGTCCAGCGTATTTGCCCAATAGGCCGCGGACTCTGGTGACCGGGACTCGGCACGTTCCAATGCGACGTAATCCGCAAATCGATATTTCGACGATGCGCCGTGGACCAGGCGCCCATGCGAAACCGATCGAAACAATTGCACGATAAGCGAGGCCACACTCCATCCGTCAAGGATCATGTGATGAAAGCAAACTACCAGCGTCGCCTTCCGACTGTTCTGAACAAGGCGAAACAGGATGAGCGGATCATCGACGGTGTTGAACTGATGTCGCTTGAGCCTTCTGACCATCCGGTCGACGGAGGCATCGAAATCCTCTGCATCTCCCAGCGTCGTAACCGAAAAATCGACATCGGAGTGACGCACGATACCCTGTGCCAATTCGCCGTGGTCCCGCTCGAAGACTCGGGTTCGGAGAACGGCATGTTCACTCGTCATCGAAAGTATCATCGCCCGAAACAGGGTGGGATCCACGGGGCGCGCGACACGAACTACGAATACATCACGATAAACCGCTGCGTTCTGGTTCAGAAGCGATTGGGCATACATGACCTCCTGGAGCGTCGTTAGCGGATAAAGATCCTCCAGGCTCTTCTCTTCTGCAGTCAACGGTTGATCGGCCAGCTCGAAGACACCAACCGGCGTACCGGTGAGGCCGCTTCCAGTTCCCGCGCCGCCGACTTCACGGATACGTGCGTCGAGCCGTTCGAGCGTTTGGGACACGTACAGATCGTGGATGGTTAAGTCGATGCCTTGCTTTCTCAGCAATCCAAGTAGCCGGAGTGCCTTAATAGAATCGCCCCCTTCCAAAAAGAAGTTGGAATCGCCTCGCGACGCCGATGGTGCGCCCAAAACACCTGTCCAACTGGAAGTCAACCTTTTATCGAACAACGATCCGGACCGAATCTTTTCCTCTTCTCCATGCTCACCCGCTCTTGTCCGGTCGTAATGCGCGAGCAGTTCGTTGCGCGCAAGTTTCCCATTTTCCGTTGTCGGAAATTCGCTAACAAAGCAAATGCGCGAAGGGCGCATGTGAGACGGAAGAATTGCTTCCGCGGCGGCACGAATATCTTGTGCCGCGGTAGCTTCGTCAGTGTCCTCCGATTCTCGAACGACGAATGACACAAGCGTCGACGCACCGCCCGTAGATGGGAGTAGTGTTCGGGCGCTACGCACCTGCGGCAGTTGCTCCAGACAAGCGTCGATCTCGCCGAGCTCGACCCTTTGTCCACGGATCTTCACCTGATGATCATCACGGCCGAGGTATTCGATGTCTCCATCGTGGTTCCAACGTGCCAGATCTCCGGTCTTGTAAAGCCGCCGTGTCTCCCCGCCATATTCACGAATGGCCACATGCAAGAAGCGCTCTCTGTTCAGCTCATCACGCTTGTGATAACCGGAAGTGAGTTGGATGCCCTCAATATAAAGATCGCCGACTGATCCAACGGGAACCAAACGTCCGTCGTTTCCGAGAATATGAAGTCGCGTGTTGCCGACGGGCCGACCGATCGGAATGATGGATCGCTGCGCATCCCGCGGTTGGCATTCGAAGTAGCTTACGTCGATAGCAGCTTCGGTTGGCCCATAGAGGTTATGAAGGCCGACGTTCGGATAAGACTGGAAAAACTTCCTGACATGGGCGGGCTGCAACGCCTCACCACTACAGAAGACCGAAACAAGGTCCGTCTGCTGCGCAATGTCAATATATTCGAGGTATGCATCGAGCATGGATGGCACGAAATGCAGCCGCGTCACCTGCTGTTCGATTATCAATCTTTGCAGATAATCCGGATCCCTGTGGCCATTCGGCACGGCGATCACCAGGGTCGCCCCGAACATCAGGGGCCAGAAAAACTCCCACATCGAAACGTCGAAGGTGTACGGCGTTTTCTGAAGCACCCGATCGGCAAGACCAAGGTCGTATGCCGATTGCATCCACATCAAACGATTCAACAGCGCGTCATGCTGGATGACCACGCCCTTGGGCTGCCCGGTGGAACCCGAGGTGTACAGCATGTACGCTGCCCCGGTGGCCGTCGCCTTGTTGAACAGCTTGACTCCATGGGCATCGTTCGCAAGTGCTCGTCGATTGACGACAAGGGACCGATGGGCCGGGAAAGCGTGCAGATCTCCGAACAGCCCGGACGTCAGGACCAGCACTGGCTCGGCGTCGGCGATCATTGCGTCGATCCGCGCGCTCGGATAAGACGGATCCAGCGGAATGAACGCTGCGCCAGCCCGCATGACCGCCAGCATTGAAAGGACCATCTCCGGGGATCGGTCAAAGCACAAGGCGACGAAATTTCCCGGTCCAACGCCACGCTCCGACAGAGTAAGCGCAAGGGCGGCCGTCTCCGCTTCGAGGGAAGCATAAGATATCGACACACCATCGAACCATAGCGCCGCCGCGCTTCCACGGGACGCGCACTGGGCGAGGATCGAATCGAGAATTGTACTGTCGTCCGAATAGTGAACGGCGGTGTCGTTCGCTGACTTGATCAGCGCGACGTCGGCCGAACAAAGGCTGGGTAACGCGGCAAGTTCTGTGGCGGTGTCCGAGACGATCGCCTCCAGTGTTTCGAGGAAAAGCGCGTGCCAGTCTTCAAGATGCTGCGCGTAACCGCTTTGGCATGTCCAGTTCGCGGCGTATGCCCCGTTCAGCTCTGACACAGTGAGCATCAATGGACAAAAGCCGCCAACTTGCTCCAGCCGCCCCATCTCGCCCAGATCTTCGGCGGCCTCTTCAGGCAGCGAGTTCCAATTCACGAATACCGGAAACTCTCGTCCCGCAGCTTCCGGGAACCTCTCCCGAACGATCGACAGAATTTTCGAATAGGATATCTGGTCATTATCCAAAGCCTCGACGACACCGCCTTTCAATGTACCAAGGAGATCGGCCACGCTCTTGATTGACCCGAGATCCAGCAGGACGGGGAGCGGATTCACAAAATAGCCCACTGCATCGCGCTCATCTTCATCGCGTCCGAATGTGGGCATGCACACGGCAAGACTGCTCTTTCCTGTTATGCGCGCAAGCAGATGAAAGACGCTTGCAAGGACCACGACGAATGGAGAGACCGTGGCCTGTCTAGCCGCGTTCAGAATGCGCGTTCGCATTTCCGAAGGAATCTGAAATTCAATTGAGCGAGGTTCCGCGGCGCCGTCACGCTGTTCTGCCGCATGCGAGGGAAGCGAGAGCGGTTCGTATCCATGGGCCAGCTTGCTTCGCCAATGCTCCATCTGAGCAGTTGGGGGCGCTTGCAGAAATTGACGCGCGACATGTTCTAGAAATCCATCGCTTCCGCACGTAAGAACATTTTTTCCGTTGCCCGACATCAACCGCTCGAGCGAACGCACGATTATCCCCAACGACCAAAAATCGACATTCAAATGGTGTAAGACAAGAACACACACGCGGAGCGCATCGCCGCCGCTTTCCGGGCACTCATAGAGCGCTGTCCGGATCAACGCAGATCCATCCATCGTAAATGCAATGCGCTTGAACGCAGAGAGCGCTTCGTCGCAGTCGGGCCGGCTGGCGAAGCGCATCACGTCGAGCGGGATATCGATCTCTGAGGCGACGCGCTGGTACGCATGATCGCCTTTGATCTTATATATTCGCTTCAGCGACGGATGCCACGCGCAAAGCGTGGTCAACAGTTCGGATAGTTCGCCCGACCCGATATGCGACGGAACATCCAGAGCAACTGCAATGTTGTACGCAGTGTCAGCCGGATGAAGCATCTGGTGGAGGATCAGCGCCCTTTGATTTTCGGTGACCGCGTTCCATCCACCCTCGGCCTTCTCCTTTGTCAGGGCGTCCAGGATTTCAGTTTTGCACGCCCGTATTTCCTCGATCTGATCAGTTGACTGATCGCCGGCACGCATCCGATAGCGAACATTGCCATCGTCGATCCAAAGCATCACGCCGCGGTAGAGATAGTCCGCAATCAGGGTATTCATCAAAGCGCTCCATCTATAAATTGGTCTACTTTTTCGACAGAGTCGCCGAGACCTCGAAAAACGTTTTCCGAAAGTTGTCCTAAAGAGATATTGTCCAAAAAAATCTTCGCCGGAACGTCAATTTGATACGCCGATTTAATCCGCCCCTTGAGTTCGAGCGCAATGAGAGAATCAAGTCCGATGTCATGCACTCTGTCATCGATCGACAAGCTGTCGGACTCCATGTTCAAGGCAGACGCCAACAGTTGTGCGAGATAGTGCGCTATGCGGCTGATTGCCTCTTGCTTGTCAAGCGCAAGAAGTTCTTCCCGATGCGGCGCCAATATCTCGCTCCGTTCCTTCCTGGCAGTTCCTTTTCCTTGCTGAATCAAAGAAACAGCCTCGCGAACCACGAAAACGCGGCCCGCTCGTTCCTTCAAGGCAGCCCAATCGATGTCCAACGCCAGATAACATCCCGACTGAGCGCTCAAGAGATGGTGCGTCAAGCGTTCCCCGAAGCGCGGCAGGAACGGGACGACGCCCCATCCCCTGGCCTTCTGAAGTTCGTCATCACGCGCAGCGGCGCCAATCTCGTCCCACGGGCCCCACTGAATGGTGACGCCAGCGATCTCCGGCGGCAGCCGGGCGACCAGATCATCCAGCAGCGCATTGGCAATGGCGTGATTGGCCTGCCCCGGTGATCCTATGACCGAAGCAGCAGTGGTATATGCCACGAATCGGCTGAGGCCGTGCTCCTTGAGAGCATGGATCAAGTTGAACGCACCCAACACCTTGGTCGATGCAACCTCGTCGAGGCTTTCAAGGGTTTGATCTTCGATGAGCCGGTTGTCGAGCACGCCCGCCAAATGAAAGACCGCGTCCACCCGTTTGCCGGATCTCTCGATCTCCTCGACGCAACGCCTGACCATGTCCTTGTCGCGAACGTCGCAACGATGACTGACTACGGTTACCGAACGGTCACGCAGCGAACTCCACTCCCTTGACTCCAGGTTGACGGGTTGGCGACTGAGGAGGTCGATGCGCTTTCCACCATGGTCGACTATCCATTTGACGACGCTCATCGCCAGTGGCGAAGAGCCTCCGGATATTAGATAGGTTGCGGATTCGTCGAGCTTCGTCTCGTCGCCAGTCTGCGGTGCCTTTTTGACAATCCGTCGGGCTGCTCGCTTGCCGTCGGCAAACACAGTGCAAGCATCGCTCGATGCTCCCAGCAACTCTGATCGCAACTGGGCAACATTCTCGACCTCGATGTATCGAACCTTTTCTGACAGCGTTTCGAACGACAGCGTCTTGATAGCTGCACATTCAAAGGAAACCGGATGAAACGCGTTCTGCGCGCCAGTAACCTTCACATACGCACCGCTGCACCCCATCTCGGCTACAGCCACCTTCAGGGCCTTCAGCGCTGGCAGGAACGTCTTGAAGGCGTCATGAAAATGTCCATAGTCGCGGGCGTTGAATGCTTGTTCATGTGACTCCCGCGAAAGGAATACCACCGTGCATGGACGCGTGTCACCGTGCAACGCCTTGATTTTATGAATGCGGTCGGTGATGTGCTCCAGAAAGTTGGAAGCAGTGGGAGCAAGGAAAACCGGCTCTACATGGCATCCGCTTTGCGCGCGTAACAGTGAAGCAAGGTTGTCAACAATGTCTTCACTATCGCCAACCAGGACGAATGACGCTAATAGCTGACTCGCGTCGACCAGCTTTTGCGCGACATAGACGACCTGACTCAAAGCCTGCTCGAGCTCATCGACTGGTGCGACCGCAAACCCTGTGCTCTCAAGAAGAGCGGTCCATTGCCCGTGATTGATCAGAGCGCTATTGCTTGGCGAACGTTGATCCTCGAAGCGCCACCAGCCATCCGTGAGACCAAAGGTCAGGTCCAGCCAGGCTTGCTGACCATTGCCCTCGAGCAAGAAGGCAAGCCCCCCCTGCCTGGTCAACTCGTTGACGCGAGCAACCGAGGCATTCAGATCCTTGGTTGCATGGAGGACGTTCGCTGCAATTACAACGTCATACGTCCCATTCTGAAACCCTTGAGCTTCGACGTCGCGTTCAATGTCGAGAACGCTGAAGCTGACGCCTTCGCGCGCAAACCTCTCCGCCGCCCGCGCGACAAGCAAAGGCGATATATCTGTGAAGCAGTATTCGAATCGATGTCCGGAAAGTGCGTCCAGCACGAACGAAGTCGTACTGCCGGTTCCCGCGCCGATCTCAAGAATCCGGATTTTCCGCGACGTATCGATGTTCATCAGGATGCTGTCCACGATTTGGCGATTTATTGCTTTAGCCATCGGGGCATGCAGATAGACATTTTCGACGATCGACGCATCGCCTTCGGGAAACAGGACGCTGACACCGTCGCGGTCGCCGCGAAGGACAGCCTCGGCGCTTGTGACTCCGAGCTCAAGAAGGGCCAACTCGTGATGGTTGGCAGATGCCTTTGTGCGCGCCCAGGAGAATATCTGGTCGCGCGTGAGGGAACAGAGTTGCTCGCCCGAGGCTCCGAATTCCGCGCTTGCGTTGCGTGCGTCATCTGCAGAAGCCGCAAGGTCTTCAATTCGCCGCCACAGGCGAGGAAGCGCAGGGTCGAACGAGCGACCCGAACTGAGATCACGATGAACTCGCTCCGCAGAGACCCTCGCAACCAGCTCGATGAGCCGTTGGTCACCAAGCGCCACATCGATTTGATCTGCTGCAAGCCTTTCGCGCACCGGAATCCGGTCGGATCCGCATACGCCGGCGTAAAGGATCTCGTCCAGCGCATAAGAATACAGGCAGTCTTCCTCTGCTCTTTGCACGTGCCGGAGAAGTCGCCCCTGGTCGATTTGCCGTACAGTCAAGCCGTCTACGCGAAGCACCACCTTACCTTTTTCGTCGACGAGCACAGCTTCGCCCGTGACCATCGAGCTGGACGCGTCGTCCGATTTTTCCGCTCGTGCATAGCAGGTGAATCTGCTTCCCTTGATGACCGGCGCAGCAGTTACGCCACGCACGGCAAACGGAACGTAGGTCTTATTCTCCGACAGCCCGACAAGCGGCAGTGCGCCGATAACCTGAAAGCAAGCATCCAGAAGACCGGGTTCGATCGAGAAAGGAGACGATTTCGATCCCGCGCTCCGCTCGAAATCGACAATTGCGTAGCCGCCCGCGAGCTCAATGGAGCGACACCACCTGAAAGAGGGACCCAGGACGAGACTGGCCATGGAAGCAAACCGAGCATAGAACTCTTCGCCTGAAACAGTATGCGATCCCGTTCGAAGCGCATTCCTGGCACGGTCAATAAATTCCGCACAATCGTCGAACGTTGAAAGGGTTTTTACTTCACCAATCGCATGAGTTTGCGGATCCGCGAGCTCACTTGAGTTCTTGACAAAGCTCACGGTCGCGAACTCTACCTTCCCCGCCACTTCCTGGAAAACAGTCTGCAAAACACGATGGACGCCGTCCCGGCAGATCGCAGCTTCAGTGAATTGAATGTCCCGCAATCCGCGCAACGGTCGATCGCCGTAGCATCCATTTTGGGCATCAAGGGCGTAGACGCAATGCATGGCGCCAGGCGCCAGGTACTCGCCGAAAATCACGTGATCTTGCACATATTCGTGCGTCTGAATCGAGAATTCGTGCTCTGCCAAGCGCCAGTCCTGATTTGGCGAGACGACAAAATGCATGTCTCCTGTGCTCGCCTGGCGTGGGGAGTTTCCTGGCTTTGCCAAAGGCGGCGTGCACGCCTTTCCGGTGGGGTAAGCGGGCAGCTCACCAAAAAGCGATGCGAGCTGTTTTCTGGAAAAAAGCGCCGACCACTCCACATTGATTCCGAGCGTGAACAGTTCGCCCAGCGTCGTCACGAAGTCTTTCTTGCGAAGTCTTGAGGAAAGACCTTCCCAGGCGACGAAGCTGTGTTCCTGGGCGTTCGGGAATGAGCGGGAAACGCAATCCGAGAGAATCGAATTACCTCCTAGCTCAATGAAACAACAAGGCCCGCTGTTGGCGACGACCTTCGCAGCATCGAAGAAATTTACTGGTTCGAGCATCTGCCGCTGCCAATACTCCGGCGTCGTGAAGATCGCGTCCTCCTCTTGCCCAGTCAGTGTGGAGACGATGCGCATCTGCGGACGATTCGATTTTTTGCTCTGCAGGAAGCGCGCGAAGTCCGTCGCCGCACCATGCATCGCCATCGAATGGAAACGGTAGCGGACCGTCAGTTCGATCGACGTAATGTCCATGTCGGACAGGATTCGGGCGAAATGGGAGATATCTTCTGCGCAACCGCTAACCGTTGTGAGCTCCTCTTCATTGATGGCCGCGATCTCGATTGCGAGATTGGCCTCGCGAATGAGTTGCTTCACCTTCCCGGCATTGACGCGCACCGCCAACATCCGGCCATGATGAGACGGCTGATCCATCAGCCTCGCTCTCTCGAGCACGATATCGCACGCGTCCTCGATATCCCACAAGCCCGCAATAGTGCATGCCACGAGCTCGCCGACACTGTGGCCAATCAAGTAATCAGCCGTGACGCCTAAAGCTGCCAGGGTGCGCGCGAGCGCATATCCATACGCGAACAGTGCAGCCTGGGTGTACACCGTGCTTTCCGACAACGAATCGTCGAGCGCATTCCACATGATCTCCTTGATATCCACACCGATCCGCGACGAAAGGCGCTTCGTCACCAGATCGAACTCCGTCGCGAAAATGTCGCAACTGGAGTGAAGCGAGCGCGCCATTCCACGATACTGCGCACCCTGACCCGGGAAGAGGAAAACCACGGACGGTCTGGCCCGGCCACTGGCGACGCTGGCGTCGTATGCGGCGAGGGACTGTGTCAACGTATGTCGCGTCGACGAGTCAAAGACCGCTCGATGCTTCTGCGCGGGACGAACCAGGTTGAGCGCTGCCGCAACGTCTTGCGCATCGACATCGGCACGTCGATCGACGAACGCCTTCAAGTCGGCCACGCTTTGAGTAAGCGAGTCACGCGAATGAGCTGAAACGGCTAACACACCGCAAGGCACGTCGCGAACGGCATTCGGCGATTTTGGCGGCGCCTCCACGATGATCGAGGCGTTGGTTCCGGAGAAACCAAACGCATTTACCGCCGCTACGAGCCGCTCGCGGCCGGCCAGGTCCACCGGCGCTCGCGGGATCGCAATTGATGTATCGACCTGAGCGATCGCCGGATTCAGCTCCAGCAGGCCATATTGCGGGCTGAGCGTCCGGGAACGGAACACGGTGAGCGCTTTTAGAATGCTGACCACACCCGCGGCTGCCTCGGTGTGACCGAACTGCGACTTGATCGACGACACCCAAAAAGGATCAAGCCGGCTTTTCGCGTCGCACTTGCCGCCATAGACGGATGATATTGCCTCGAACTCAATTGGGTCGCCCAGGCTGGTCCCTGTTCCGTGTGCTTCGATCCAGTCGATCTGCGAGGGACTCATGCCAGCATTGGAAAGCGCATCGCGCATGACGTCCTGTTGTGCATTGCCGCTTGGAACGGTCAGGCCAGCACTCATCGCGTTGTGATTCATTGCGACGCCGCGCAGTATCCCGAGGATGTTGTCGCCGTCTCGTTCGGCGTCGGACAAGCGTTTCAAAAGGACCAGACCGGCGCCCTCCGCTCGGACATACCCGTTCGCTCGCGCGTCGAAAACCCGACAGACGCCCTCCGGTGAAAGCATTCCTATTTCGGTGAGGATCTGGTTTCTCGCGGCATCGAGCATTACATTGAAACCACCTGCGATAGCTTGGTCGCATTTGCCAGCTCTCAATGCTTCCGTGGCGAGTGCGATCGAAACGAGCGACGAGGAGCACGCACTATCGATGACAAGTGAAGGGCCGCTCAGGTTGAAGCAAAAACTTACACGTCCGGAAATCACATTCGCCGCGTTGCCTGTAGGCAAATACATGCGGTCGCGCTCCGGCAGCACGTCTGCGATGCTGTGACCATATGAATTGTCCGAGACTCCGAGAATCACCGCAGTCTTTGAGTTCGCGTAGCTGCCGCGTGGTATGCCGGCTGCTTCAAAAAGCTCCCAGGACAGCTTCAAGGCGAGACGTTGCTGCGGCTCCATGCATTGCGCTTCGCGCGGGGAGATGCCGAAAAGTAGCGGATCAAAGTCGAAAACGTCATCGATAAGACCGCCGACCACGCCGGAGCGCATCGACATATCCCGATTGAAGAGATCCGCTGGAAGTGGACCCAGCACCGTCGCTTCTTCAGCGAGCGCGTCCGCGAGACCTGCTATAGAGCGTATTCCGCCAGGCAAGCGACAAACGGCTCCGACGATCGCGATCGAGTCAGGTTTGTCCGACATCGGAGTCACCGGCAGGGTTTCGTCATCTCGAACGGCGTTGAAAAACAATGCATCCATGATTGAGTCCATTCGTTCATTTGATGGTAGCGGGTGACGCGCTTTCGAACGACGCTACCGTCATTTCAGCGATCAACTTGGAGACGAGATTTATCGTCGGAGCGTTGAACAAGTCATTTGCAGAAAGGTCGACGCCAAACTCCTTGCCCAGGACGGACTTGAGTTCAAGTATCGCGAGCGAGTTGAGTCCTAATGAATAGAAGCCTTTGTCAAGGTCGCCATTCGAATCGAGCTGCAGCTTTTCCCTCGTTTTGAGGTGGTTCAGAATGAACTGGACAATCGAGCCCTGCGAGGCGGCTTTGCGCACTTGCGCCTTTGCAACCGATGAATTAACCGCTGCTCGCCTCTCTACGATCTCCCTGAACAGGGACGCAGCTCGCGTGAGACTTGAAGCTGTTGCCGCCGGATCCAGATCCGCCACGACGTACCGGTCCGTGCTCGTCGCGAACAGTTGCTCGAGGCAATCCAGTCCACGCTCGTGAGACAGCGGACGCAGGCCAATTGTCTCCAGCTTCGAAAGGTCGTCGATGGCCTGCGCCATGCGGCTGTCGCGCCAAATGCTCCACAGATGACACGTGATCCTGGGAGAGTCTGCCCCAAACGGGCTGGAGCGTGCGGTGATTCCGTTCAGGAATCCGTTGGCCATCGCGTAAGGCGCGTGACCAGCGAGGCCCCAAAGGGAGGAGACCGAAGAGAACAGATACACACTCGATATGCGTTCGCCGAATGCATCGACGAGGTTGAGAAAACCGTCGACCTTGGGCCGCCACACTGCGTCGAAATCTTCGCGGGGCAAATCTGCCATCCGGGAGGCCGAGCCAAGAACGCCAGCAGCATGGAACAGCGTGTAAGTTCGGCTTCGGTCGAGCGTCTTGCTCAGTCGGGAAACGACCGGTTGATCGAGCAAATCGCAGCAAACGTATTGGGCGCTGGCACCCTTGGCGGATGCCTCTGCGACGAACGCGGACACAGCCTCCGTTGGTGCACTCTTGCCGACCAGGATCAGATCCTTCACGCCTTGTCGAAGAAGACGGTGCGCCACTCCGAGCGCGAGAGTGGACGCCGCGCCGGAGATAATCGCGCCATGACGAGCATCGGCTGAAACAGGGCCGCCACGCGGCGCTGCGTAAGGAACGGGAGTCAGGCGCTTGACGAAAACGTCGCCTTTCTGAATGCGAGCGTAAAGTTCGACGCGCGAAAGGCCGTTTTCAACGAGCGCGGTCAACGCGTCGAAACTCTTCCGATCGCCAAAATCGTCCACGGCGATCAGCATGCCGCTCGCATGGGGAATTTCGAGCGCCAACGTTGCCATGAGCCCACTCAAACTGCCGAACAGTGGTTCGCCGCCAGGAGAACTCATATCGACCGCGATATGCAACGAAAGTGCGCTTTTGTCAAAGGCCGCCATCGCGCGACAAATCGACAGGGCGTCCCAGCAGATTTGCCCGATCTCGCGCAACTGCTGCGCACGAAGACACAGCACAACGGAACGGGGGGTTAGAGCCGAAAGCGAAGACGTGAGCTCGCCGGCATCTGTGAACACTACGACGCCTGAATCGCCGAACACCGGCTCCGGCACCTGGGCGGAGCGCGGGGTACAAAAAACGATAGAGCCAGGTTCGACGGACGCTACTTCGACCGGCCGCCAGATATCGCGATAAAGCAGCGAACTGAGGGCGTCGGGAGGAGAAGGCGTATGGCTCTCGGAGCTGCCGGCCGCCCCCTTTTCCTGATGGTAATGTTCGACTCGCTCGAAGGGGTACAAAGGCGTTGCACGCACCGCGGGACGTGCCGTTCGAAGTCTCGGCGGCGAGTCGAGAATCCCCAGGCTATAAAGCACGCCGAATGTCGTCAGCGTATTGCAATACTTGCTTTGTCCATACGCTTTGGCAAATTCCGGATTCGTGATCCGCAGCTCGTCCGAAATCGAAAGCACGAGTGTGCCGTCGAGTGCTTTCGGTTCAACGCACGCAATTGTGTTGAAGCGGCTTATAAACTGCGAGTCCGGCTTGGCCGGATACCGGGGGCCAGTCGGCGTTCGATGTGCTTCTCCCTGGCCGCTGAGTGGGGCCAGCCGATCCGGCGCAAGATGCGACGCGACCAGATGAAACAGCGCTGCAGCTGTCTTTGAAGATAGATGTTCACCGGCCCTGGTGGCGAGATCAAATGCCGTTCCGAAAAGATCGAACGCGCGATAGGCATCGAGCAGCTCGTCCGAAGCTTCTGACGCGTCTGCCGAACAGAAGGAAGCTAGCTTCCAACGCGTACTCGCAGCAGCTGAAGGACTCCTTGACAATGCATGCAAGGCATTGCGCACTCCTTTTTTCAACCCGTTCACGTCTTCGGCAAGCAACGAGATGCGCTTTTCGTGATGGTCGAAATACTGTGCTTCTTGTGCGACGTATGAAAATGAAACCCCGCCACCGGCGTCCGAAGCTTCCAGTAGCCGTTCGAGCTGGGTCAGTCGTATTTCAAGAGCGGACGCAGTTTTCGCGGAAATACCAATCAAGGAAGGACCGGAGATAGCTGCGGACGGCGTCGACTCGGCATTTGGCGCGGATTCGATCAACGCATGAGCGTTCCCGCCGCCGAAGCCAAACGAGCTGACCGCGACTCTGACCGTCGCGCTCGGGTCAAGCGCTGTTGACGTCTTATTGATAAGAACGTCGTCGCAGTATTGGGCGATGAGCGGATTGATTTCCTCGAAATTACTTTGCGGCGGGGCCAACCGATGCTTCGCGACAAGGACGGCCTTGATGAAACCGGCGACTCCGGCGGCAGCCTCGCAATGTCCGATATTTGCCTTCACGGAGCCAATGCGGACCGGACCGGCGGAGAATTTTTTGATCTGTGAGGAAAGTGAGCGAATTTCGATCGGATCGCCCAGCTTCGTGCCGGTTCCATGCGCCTCGATATAGTCGAGACGGGTTTCATGTAGCCCGGAGCGTAGCCAGCATGCGGCAATCAATTCTGCCTGAGAGGCCGGGTTGGGCGCTGTCAAACCATACGAAGTACCGTTATGGTTGGTTGCAACCGACTTCACGACAGCGTGGATTTGATTGCCGTCGGCCTGTGCATCGGCCAATCGCTTCAGCATGACAAGTCCACACCCTTCGCCGCGTACATAACCGTTCGCGCGCGAATCGAACGGCCGGCATTGACCGTCCGGCGACAACATGTTCGCGCTCATGAACGCGACAGTGGAAAGGTGATTCAGTATGAGATTTACCCCTCCGGCAATCGCAATGTCCACGGCTCCCGATTCCAACGCATCGCAGGCGAGTCCGATGGCCGTGAGCGATGAAGAACAGGCGGTGTCCACCGCCAACGCGGGACCGTGCCAATTGAAGTGATAGGCTACCCTTCCAACCGTTGTCGCCGCCGAATTCCCAACCGCGTGATGGATTGAAATACGATCTCTCGCGCCGAGGCGCCCAATGATGTCGTGCAGATAATCCGCATTGCTGATGCCGACAAAAAGCCCAACCCTCGCGCCTTCAATATCGGTGCTTGCAACAAGGGACGACTCCAACAGGTGCACGACGGCCTCAAGAAGCACTCGCGCCTGCGGATCCATCGCCTCTGCTTCGCGCCCGGATATCCGAAAGAATTTGTTATCGAACGCATATGGGTTGCTGATCAATCCAGCGGTAGACGCGGCTTTCAAGTCCATGCCAAAACGTGCGCACGCGTCTGCAAGCATCTGATGGAACGGGCGCCCGCTTGTTGCGGAGAAGCACGACTCACCGTTGCGGATGACGTCCCAGTAATCCGCGACGCTCTCCGCACCGGGAAAACGACAGTGCATGCCAACGACGGCAACATCCAGTGCGCCCATCGACGGGTTTGGGGACACGGCTCATTTTCCTCGTGAAGAAGGTTGTCTTCGAGCAACTGCTTGCGACGGATTCCACCTGAGCTTCAGAAAGCGACGCTTACCTCCAAGCCGCTCACCTTTGTAGATCGCGTATTTCGGCGCCACCGCGCCCCAGATTCGATCGAGGTAAGGAAGAATTCCCGAAATGTTCCCGCGGGCGTCAATGTGATGAAAATAGTGATAGTCGCCTCCTTCATAGAGCGGAACGAGTCGCACGGGATCCCACCAGAACGCATAGCCGCAGTGGCCGACAACCGATTGCCAGATTCGAATGGCGAGCCATATCCAGATTACGTAGATGTTTGCGCCCATGAGAAGCGGAGCCACTTGGCCCGTAGCCATCAAAATCAGAAACTCTGCAAAGTGAAAATAGGAGTTATCCATTGCGCTCGGATGAGAGACGCGATGATGAATAGAATGGATTTTCTTGAAAAACCAACCTACATGGAGAGCCTTGTGCGCCCAGTACGTAAGGAAGTCGTCTACGTAGAGGAAAATGAGAATCTGAAGGATTACGACCCACCACGGCGGCATGGGGCCTGCGTGAACGCCTAATAGCCGCACGACGGGCCATGCAATCGTAAGGATCACCAACAGAACGGCATTATGTCCAAACAGAAGTCCGAGCGATTTCAAAAAAATATTCCGACACGTTGATGGGTCTGTCAGACACTTTGTATTTGCGTGCCCAGACCGGATCAAAGTGTGCGATCGCACTAAGCGGAAGGGCGAACAGCAGATAAAGAAATACACCCAGGATGGTCGTATAGATCGGGAACATCAGAAACATTGGATCCCGATACGCCGACAAAAGATACTCGTACATTTAGTTTTCCTCCCCTACCCGGCACTCGTTGAATCCTTCGGACAGGTACAGTGCTCGACACGCGGATCTTCGCAATTTTCCGCTCGATGTTTTCAAAAGACGGTTTGGCTTTACCAAAACCACGTCGCTTACAAAGACTTGAAGTGTGTCCATGACGATCTTCCGAATCCCGGATTCGAGAGCCGCTATTGCCTGCGGCTTGGCACGCGGGGCCGTTGATTCGACAAGCAAGACGACGGCTTCAGAGCCCTCCTTGGAAATCCCGAACGCAACGACTGAATTCGGTCGATCGCTTCCCACCTCGCCGCTGACAAGATCTTCGATATCGTTTGGATAAATATTGCGTCCGCGCAGATTGATTGTGTCTTTCAGTCGGCCGAGCACGTACAGCTCGCCCACCTCGACATACCCAAGATCGCCTGTTTTAAAGTATTCCTCATTATTAAGCAGAAGTTTTGAACTTTCGGCCTTGGTTTTTCCAAGATAGCTATCGAAGATGCCGGCGCCACCAACCAGAATTTCACCAACTTCCCCGTCGGCGAGAACGACATGGTTCATTGGATTCACGACACAAACTGGCACGCCCTCAAGCAACCTGCCGCATGACACCAAATCGTTGATGCTCCGATCAGGATGGGCTGGGGACGCACGCGCAGGACGGTACCCCTCGCCTGTAGGCGTACCTGTAACAAGCAATGTTGCTTCTGCCAAGCCGTAACAGGGCATCATGGCGCGCGGATCGAAACCGGCAGGGGCAAGCTTCTCGCAAAAAGAATCTGTCACCCGCCTGGAAATGGGCTCTGCTCCATTGAACGCGACGCGCCAGTGGCTAAGATCGATACCGGCAAGGTCCTCAGGGGACACCTGGCTGCCCACGAGCTTGTAGGCAAAGTTCGGCGCTCCCGTGATTGTCGCCTTATATTCGCTAATGGCACTTAACCAGCGTGCTGGCTTCTGAACGAACGCGAACGGATCGAGGCAAACAAGATTGATGCCATAGCGCAACGGGGCGTACACGAAACCTACCAATCCGAAATCGTGGAACATCGGCAACCAGGTCAACGCGATATCGCTCGCCGAGTAACGACAGTGTCTCGTCATGAGATCGACGTTGAACTCAAGGCTCTTCCGCGTGACGATTACACCCTTCGGGTCTGACGTCGAACCCGATGTGTATTGCACAAAAGCGATATCTGCAGTTGCCGCGGGAGATCCGGAAATAGGCGACAAGACGCCTTGCCTCAGATCCTCCATTGTCGCAACCCGCCGTTCACCGATCTCAAGCAGCACGCTCGCCGTCGCTGGACTATCGAGAATAGTTGCGCAGACATCCGCGTCTCGCGCCACGAGTCTCAGGCGTTCTTGTTGGGCCTTTGAGCGCGCGACGCTCACCGGAACAACAATTACGTTCGCCAGAAGACACGCTGCTATGAATTCAATGAACTCGATGCCATTTCGCAGGCAAAGAAGAACGCGACGCCCACGCCATCCCAGACGCAACATCTCTGCAGCCAGGACGCTCGCCGAAGCGAGAATTTCTTCATGCGTCTTTATTCGAGAAAGCGCTCCGGTCCGACTAAGCTCGACGACAGTAGCAGTGCGGCCGAGACCTGGCTTGAAAAAAGTTTGATCGTAAAGATCCGTGACACTTGGGCGAGAGGAGATTGGTCCTTGGCGATTGAGACCGGCATTCGATACCACGCTCGACCTCTCCCCCGAAGAAATCTCACCTGCTTTCATGCCGTACCCCATATTAAATCGTTGTGCATATTTTTTATGAAACTACTTTTTATGACGTCAATGTTAGGTTAGCGAAGTATCTATTTTCTTTCTTTGATAAAAGTCAGGGGAATTTGCGTCTCCGATAAACTAAGTAAAACGTCTTGACAATCTGATGGTCAAGATAAAATCGCGGCATGCGCAATAGATGACAACAAGAGCTGGAATGTTTTGCTGCAACGCTTGCGGGTACCCGGAAGCACTCGATCAATGGAAGGCGTGCGAACAGAAATGTGCGTCCAAATAATGTCTTCAACAGGACCCGTTCAAGCGCGGTTTATAGCTCGAATAAAGATTTGAAGCCGCTTCAGAAGTGAATGACGGCCAGAACCGGCCACGCGGCGCGGCGCCGGATGGGGAATCAAGCGTGATCCTCCGGTTCAATACGGCAGCAGGTGCGGGTATAAATGATGATCAAAGGAGGCGCAATGTCAACGCCTTCCCCTTGATGCGATATTCAAACGGACTGTCTGTCTTGTCTCACTCCGCAACGGCTAGGCCGGCACCCTGAAAGCACAATACGAAGTCAGAAATTCAAAACCGCTCGGTAACCAAGTCGTCTTCTTTAGCTTGAAAGAATTATTTTTATCCTGACTTGGTTTTGTTTGAAGCTACATTGGCAATCAAGTGGCGAGGAAGACTCGCCCTCTTGCGCTTCTGACCGCCAACGAGCCTTTCCGGGAGTCATGCACGGCAAGCCGCCGCATATGTCCTGATCACCTGCCGCACGCGATCCTGAACCAGCGCGAGCGGCTCGTTTTTCAGTTGACCGCGACGCACTGCCCAATATTGATCGGGCAGGAACTGGCTGAGCAGATTCTCCGGAATCTTCAATGCGCTCAGGTTATCCAGCAGCGTCTGCGCTGCCTTCGTGATCTCCGGGTCAGCCCAGTAATATCGCACGCGATCGCTATAGCTGTACGTGCGTAAAACGCGTTGCTGTTCGGCATCGCCGTGATAATACTTTTCCCAGTTGCCGGGGTTGTCGAGCATCACGCGCTCGACTACCGCGCGCAGATTCGAGCGCTTGTCCTCCGATACCAATTGCGTTTCGATATCCGCCAGAGCGTACAACGCCTCGCGCAAAGCGAACGTCACGCCGGGACCGACCTTGAGAATGCGAAAGCCATCGATGACCAAAGCCGCCAGCGCTTCCGGCGTTTGGTAATCGGTGGAATGCGCCTCGAAAACCATGCCGGGCAGATCATCGAGCGCGCTTTTCAACGACTCGGCGCGCGGCGGCACGTAATCAATCACCTTCGTATGATCGAACTCCACACCCGGCTGCACGACCAGCGCAATCACGCGCGGCCACGTGTCCTGAACACCCTGTTCTTGCCACGCTTTTTTATGGACCAGCGCCGTTTCAACCGCCGCTTCACGCGATGTCGGCTCGACGATTTCAAGCTCTTCCGCCGCGCCGCCCGGCACCGGCACTTCCGTGCCGATCACATACACCGGGCTCACGCTCAAACTCGCGCGCTTCACAGCTGCTTCGGCGACAGCGCACAACCGTGCGGCCCTTGAGGCAACCACCGCATCCGACAACCGCTCGGGATCATCGGCGCAAGCCATGCTGGTATCGAGGTGAAGCTTCGTGAATCCCGCCGATGCATACGCGTCGATCAACGCATCCGCGCGTTTCATCGCTTCTTCGGCTGGAAGGTGACGCCACGCGTTCGGCCCGAGATGATCGCCGCCGAGAATCAGATGCTCATGCGGGTAACCGACGCGCTCGGCAATCGAACGCACGAACTCGACGAAATCCACCGGCTTCATGCCCGTATAACCGCCGTATTGATCGACCTGATTCGAGGTCGATTCAATCAGCAACGGCGTCCCGTCTTCCAGCGCCTGCCGCATGGCCGCTTCGAGCACCCACGGATGCGCGGAACAAATCGAATAGATGCCGGCGAGCCACGCCGACGCCGGATGCGCATTGCTCAAACGCGAGACGATCGAATTCATGACATCACTCCGTGGTTGCCGTTGCTAAAAACGCGTCGAGTTCGGCGAACGTCGCCGTGCCTTCCATCGGCCCTTTTACACCGACCGCACGCGCGCCGCTTGCGCTCGCATATTTGAGCGCGGTTTCCACGTCCATGCCTTGCGCGCGGCAACTGATGTAGGTCGCGCCGAAGCAATCGCCCGCGCCGGTTGGATCGAGTTCCTCGACCTTGAACGCCGGGCGATGTGTCTCGCCGTTGGCATCGAAGAAACTGCAGCCTTGCGCGCCGCGCTTCACGACCACTTCCTTCACGCCGCGCTTGAGCAATTCATCGATAGCCCCACGCTCCGATGTCGCGCTCGCCAGCAACGTGACTTCGTGACCACTTGGCAGGAAGACATCGGTGTAATCGAGGATGAAGTCGAGCGCATCGCGCATCTCCGGAATCCGCAGCATTTCCTTGCGGATGTTCGGATCGAAGCTCACCGTGCCGCCGTTCTTCTTCACCGTTTCGATAGCCTGCTTCATCGCTTCGATGATCCTGAACGAGAACAGCGACGAACCCATCACATGGAAATTGCCGCAGTTCGCAAGCAGGTCTTCGCGCAAGTTCGCGACCGACAATTGCGCCGATGCGCTGTTCGTAATGTTGTAGATGAAATCGCGATCACCGTCTTCCCGGTACGTGACAAACGCGCTGCCCGTGGTGGCGTCTTTCAGCACGGCGATGCCGGAAACGTCCACGCCATCGGTGCGTAATCTTTCGACGTTGAGCACGCCGAAGTCGTCGTCGCCCACGCAACCGATCATCGCGCACGGGCTGCCGAGCTTCGCCACCTGATCGATGAAAATCGCCGGCGCGCCGCTCGCAAACGGGCCAATCAGCGTGCCTGGTTCGCTGAAGCGCTGGCCGATCTTCGTGGCCATGATCTCGACCAGGATCTCGCCCATCGCGACGATGGTGCCGGCCTTCGAGGGAACACCGTTTGAATTAGGCATGACGTTTTTTCGTTTGAACATCGATACACACCGCGACCAGAATCACGATGCCTTTCACGATGAGTTGATAGAAATACGGAACGCTCAGCAAGTTCATGCCGTTGTTGATGACGCCGATGATCAGCGCGCCGATCAGCGTTCCGGTGATCGTTCCGTAACCGCCCGAGAGACTCGTGCCGCCGAGCACGGCTGCGGCGATGGCATCGAGTTCATATCCGATACCGGCATTCGGCTGCGCCGAATAAAGGCGCGACGTCATCAGCACGCCGCCAATGCTCGCAAGCAATCCCGAGATCATGAAGATCATGATTCGCAGACGGTTGACATCGATACCCGAATACAGCGCCGCCTCGCGATTTCCGCCCGCCAGATACGCCTTGCGTCCAAACACGGTACGCGAGAGCACGAAGTGATTCAACAAGAGCAGAACCGCGAGAATCCAGATGGGCAGCGGAATGCCGAGCACGGAGCCGTTGCCGAGAAAGGCGAACGCGTCGTTATCGATGGAAATCGGCACGCCGTTCGAGGTCAAGTACGCGAAACCGCGAAACACGCCCATGGTGGCGACGGTGACAATGAACGATGGAATGGTGAGCAACGCCGAAAGCGAGCCGTTGATGGCCCCGAGAACGAGCCCGGTGCCCATGGCGGCGAGCACCGCCACGAACGGCGACGCGCCGTGCTCCAGCGCAAACGCGCAGACGGTTCCGACCAGCGCCATGGTCGCGCCGACAGACAAGTCGATATCGCCAAGCAGCAGCACGTAAGTCATGCCGAAGCCGAGTATCGCGATGATGGAAACCTGCATCACGACATTCAACAGATTGTTCACGGACATGAAGTTGGGCGACAACGCCCAGAAAAATCCGCATAAAACGATCAGGCCGACCACGATGCCGCCGTAATGCCTGAGCGCGCGATTGAATGCGCCGCTTGCGTGCGAGCGGCGCGTCGCCGCGCCGCTGAGTTGACTCGGGTTCATGCTGTTGTGGCTCCCGTTGCGTACGACATGACTTCTTCCTGCGTCGGACCTTGAGCGTTGAATTCATGGACGATGCGTTTCTCACGCATCACGACAAGCCGGTCGCTCATGGCGAGCGCTTCCGGCAATTCCGATGAAACGAGAATGATCGCCGTCCCGCTCGCGGCGAGTTCGCGAATCACGCGATAGATTTCGAATTTCGCGCCAACGTCGACGCCGCGCGTGGGTTCATCGAGAATCAGGACTTTGGGTTTCAGCGCCAGCCATTTCGAGAACACGACTTTCTGCTGATTGCCGCCGCTCAGGTTTCCAACGGCTTGGAACGGACCCGATGCGCGAATGTTCATGCGCGCGATGGCGTTCGCGGTTTCATCGCGTTCGAAGCGGCGATTCAAAATGCCGAAGCGCGAACCGTGTTCTTCGAAACTCGCCATCGTCACGTTGTTGGCAATGGAATGCATCAGCACGAGACCTTCGTGCTTGCGGTCTTCCGTGACGAACGCAATGCCTTCGCGAATGGCGTGCGCCGGATTGCGCAACTTGAGGCGCTTGCCGCTCATCGAAATCTCGCCGCTCGGCCGGCCGATGCCGAACAACGCCTTCATCACGTCAGAGCGTCCGGCGCCGATCAGGCCGAAGAAACCGAGAATTTCACCGGCGTGAATCTCGAAGCTGATGTTTTCGAACTGGCCGGGCAACGTGAGACTGCCAACCTTCAGCAACGGCAATGATGGCCGCATATAAGGCGTCTCGCGCCGCGGATAAACATCGTTCATTTCGCGGCCGACCATCATCGCGATCAAAGCACCAATGGTCGTCTGATCCTTCTGCAACGTCGCTATGTAGCGGCCGTCGCGCATGACCGAGATATCGTCGGAGATGCGCATGATCTCGTCCATCCGGTGCGAGATATAGACAACCGCAGCGCCCTTCGCCGTCAGCTTCGTGACGATATGAAACAGGATCTCCGCCTCACGATCGCTCAAGGACGACGTGGGTTCATCCATGATCACAAGCGATGCATCGCGGCTCAGCGCCTTCGCGATTTCCACGAGTTGACGCTGCGCCATGGAAAGGCGCGATACGGGCGCGGTTGCGTCGATATCGATACCGAGGTCATCGAGCAAAACCTGCGCTTGTGCATACAGACGCTTGAAATCGACCACGCCAAAACGACGCGGCTCGTGCCCCGCGAACATGTTCTCGGCGACGCTCAGGTTCTTCGCGAGACTCAGCTCCTGATAGATGATCGCGATACCCGCTTTCTGCGATTCGCCGGGACTCGCGAACGCAACGGGCGCGCCGTGCATCAGGATCTCGCCGCGCGTTGGCGCGTGAACGCCCGCGAGAATTTTCATCAGCGTCGATTTTCCCGCGCCGTTTTCACCGAGCAGCGTATGCACGCGGCCCGGCAAAATCGTCAGCGACACGTCCTTGATCGCCTCGACCGGACCGAACGATTTTGCGATGCCGCGCAGCTCGAGCAAGGCTCGATCTGCGTGAGGCTTCAATACGGTATTCATTTCACCGACGCGTTCAGATACTGCCCCGGCGTCACCGGCTGCAGCTTCGGCACGGCTTGCTTGGCCGCGACCTTGACGGCCGTGTCGACCGCAAGCGCGCCCATTTTGTCCGGATACTGACGGATCACGCCGACGAAGTTCGGGTTTTTATCGACCGCGGCGCGTGCTTCCGGCATGCCGTCGAAGCCGATCACCTTCACCTTGTTGCCTGCCGATTTTCCTGCGACCGCTGCGGCCATCGCGGCGTCATCGCCAAAACCGAAAATGCCTGCGAGATCAGGATTCGCCTGCAACATGTTCTGCGCCGCGCTCAGCGCATCGGCACGCGTGATGCCCGGCTGGATCGCGACGATCTTCACGTCCGGGCATGCGGCCAGCGCCTTCTTGAAGCCCGTCACGCGGTCGATCACGGATTGAATCGTCGGATAATCGATCACGCCGACCTTGCCCTTGCCGCCCAGCACCTTGCACATCAGCGTGCCGGCTTGCAGGCCGCCGGCGTAGTTGTCGGTGGCTATATGCGATGCAACTTCAACGCCTGCCGCGCTGATATCGACGGTAATGACAGGAATGCCGGCCTTCTCGGCCGTCAGCACAGCCGCTTTCACGCCCTTGGAATCAACCGGCGAAATCACGATCACATCGACCTTCTTCGTGACGAAATCCTGCACGTCGGCAATCTGTTTGCTCAGGTCCTGATTAGCAATCGCAATGTCGATCTGCGCGTGATCCTTCGCGGCTTCCGCTTTCATTGCGTTGGCGAGTTCGACGTAGAACGGATGCTGTTGCGTGAGCAGCGATGCGCCGATTTTTACATCGGCGGCGTTTGCGGCCGTGGCTGTAACAGCAGTGACGAGAACGGCCAGCATTGAACGACGAAACATAAACATGTCTCCAGATATTGTTTAGGGTTGCTGATTACGAAATTCGAGAATGCCTTCTTCACGCCGGTTCACATCGAGTCCGGCTTTGAGAATGAGTTCGAGCGTGGGCGGGTCGATAGCGTCATCGAGGACCAATCCGCCAAGACGGCTTACATGGCAAAACGCCTTGCCCTCGCCTTGCAGCGCGGGCTGGAAAGCCACTACTACGATACGTTTCGCGTTCTTCAACGCCGCTTTATAGACGTCGGCAAGACGCGGATCGGCGCACAGCAAATTGCCTTCGCGATCAAAGCCCATCGCTTCGAGCACAACCAGATCCAGCGATAAAGCCGATAACGATCGCTCCGCATCGGGCCCGAGAAGAACCGTCGAATCGTCGTCGAGCGTTCCGCCGGAAAGACGCAACTCGCAGCGCATGAAACGCTGGACGGTCGGCACCATGGCGATGTCGTTCAACGTCAACGCGAGATTCGCACGGTCCGCGAGCAATGGCAAAAGCTTGTGCGTGATCGTCCCGGCGCCGATAAACACAGACGCGTGGTCATCGATGAAATCCGCCGCCAGCCGCGCGATGGCCATATCGGCGGCCTGGCGCGTTGCGCTCGCCGACACCGCCGACAACACGTTTTCGCCCGGCCGCTGCGCGACGTAGCGCGCCTTGCCGAACGCGCGGATGAGATAACGCTGCTGCTCGAGGTAATTGAGGTCCGAGCGAATGGTCACACTCGACACATCGAACGCGGTCGCGAGTTCATCGACCGATACCTCGCCCCTCTTGCGGACAAGTTCGACAATTCGAAGACGTCGATGAAGCGAGTTTTTATTGGCCAGCACGAACAAACCACCTTTGCACTTTCGTTTCGAAAGATTCTAGTTTCGAAACGAAAGAGACGCAAAGCGGTTTGTCGTCGGTGTTTACCCGCGTTTCAGATGCGTTTTCGGTATCGGAGGGCGTAGACGCCAATCAGGACGACCATAAACGCGAATCCGTAGACGAGCGTCATGCGGAATTCCGAGGTGAACGCGGTCGTGATCATGATCGACGCCATCAGGCCCGCGCCGAGCAAACTGCCGATTGGATGCAGGATCATGCGAAAGGACAATGCGGGACCGCGGTAACGCGCACGGAAAAAGAGATGCGTGACGAAGATCATCAGCCACGCGAACATCGCGCCGAAGATGGCGAGCGACATCATCAAACCGAAGGCCATCGTCGGCCAGAACGCTGTCAGGATGGTCGCGAGCGCGATGCCGATCGTGGAGATGGAAAGCGCTGCGGTCGGCACGCCGTTCGCGCTGAGGCGCCCGAAGCGCGCCGGCGCGTAACCCGCGCGCGACAGGCTGAACATCATGCGCGTGGTGATATAGAGCTGGCTGTTCATGGCCGAAAGCGCCGCGACGAGCACCACGAAGTTGATCACCCCGGCCGCGTAGGGGACGTGCGTGGCGGCCATCACTTTGACGAACGGGCTTTCGTCGGTGCTCGCCTGCGTCCATGGAACGATGGCAAGCATCAACGCGAGCGTGAGCAAATAGAACAGCACGAGCCGGAACACGGTCGACCTGAACGCTTTCGCAACCGCACGTTGCGGGTCCCGCGCTTCGCCCGCCGCGACCGCAATCGTCTCGATATTCAGGTAACTGAAGATCGACACGATCACCGCAAACCACATCCCTTTCAAGCCGTGCGGAAAGAACCCGCCGTGCGCGGTGAAATTGCTGAAACCCACACCAGAAGAGACCGGCGCGCCGTACACAAACACGGCGCCAAGCAGAATAAACGCGACGATCGCAACGATCTTCAACATCGAAAACGCGTATTCGATGACGCCGTACACCTTCACGCTCGCCGCGTTCACGGCGATCAACGCGCCTGAAAATCCAACGATCCAGTACCAGCCCGGCACATTCGCAAACCAGTACTTCATGAACACAGCCACCGCGCTGACCTCGGTGCCGACGGCGAACACAACCGCCGACCAGTACGCGTATCGGACGAGAAAACCCGCAAGCGGCCCGATATAAAACTCCGCGTACGCGCCGAACGATCCCGACGTCGGATGCGCGACGGTCATTTCAGCAAGCGCGCCCATCAGCAACAACGCAATGACCGCGCCTATTGCGTAGCTCAGCAAGACGCTCGGCCCGGCGAAGCCGATCGCAAAACCGCTGCCCAGGAACAACCCCGTTCCAATCGCGCCGCCGATGGCGATCATCGACATCTGTCCGGCCGTCAGACTCCGGTGCAGCCCTTTCTCCCGTTCGACAATGGTCTCGAACGACCCACGTTCAAAGCTCAAATCAACCTCTTGAAGTCAAGATCCGCAACGATCGCGGACACAAAAAAGCGAGGCGGCGCGGAAAATTTCTCCGCGCCGCCTCGCCGATGATGACACACCTTACGCTCGCGTCATCTGACTTCAGTCACCACCTGCTTGTCGCTTACTCCACCTCGACCGCTTCCGGATTCGGATTGCGCGGGACCGGACTTTCGTCGAACGTCAGCGACACCTTGTCGTTTTCGTCCACGTCGACCGTCACGCGGCCGCCCGTCATCAGCTTGCCGAACAGCAGTTCGTCCGCCAGCGCACGACGAATCGTGTCCTGTATCAGGCGCTGCATTGGCCGTGCGCCCATCAGCGGATCGAAACCGTGCTTCGCCAGGTGCTTGCGCAAGGCGTCGGTAAAGACGGCATCGACCTTCTTCTCGTGCAACTGATCTTCCAGTTGCATCAGGAACTTGTCGACCACGCGCATGATGATTTCTTCATCGAGCGAACGGAAGCTGATGATCTGGTCCAGACGATTCCGGAACTCAGGCGTAAACATCCGCTTGATATCGGCCATTTCGTCGCCGGTTTCGCGACGGTTCGTGAAGCCGATCACCGATTTCTGCATCGCTTCGGCACCCGCGTTCGTCGTCATGATGATGATGACGTTACGGAAATCCGCCTTGCGACCGTTGTTATCGGTCAACGTGCCGTGGTCCATGACCTGCAGCAGCACATTGTAGATATCCGGATGCGCCTTTTCGATTTCGTCCAGCAACAGCACGCAATGCGGCTTCTTCGTGACGGCTTCAGTCAGCAAACCGCCCTGATCGAACCCGACATATCCAGGAGGCGCGCCAATCAGCCTGCTCACCGCGTGACGTTCCATGTACTCGGACATGTCAAAGCGCAGCAACTCGATACCCAGCGTGAACGCCAGCTGCTTCGCCACTTCCGTCTTGCCGACGCCCGTCGGACCCGAGAAGAGGAATGCGCCGATCGGCTTGTCCGTCTTGCCGAGACCAGCACGCGCCATCTTGATGGCGGCCGCGAGAGCGTCGATAGACTGATCCTGCCCGAACACCACGCTCTTCAAGTCGCGATCCAGCGTCTGCAACTTGCTGCGATCGTCCTGCGAAACGCTTTGCGCCGGCACGCGCGCGATCTTCGAGATGATCTCTTCGATCTCGTTCTTGCCGATGGTCTTCTTCTGCTTCGACTTCGGCAGGATGCGTTGCGCCGCGCCCGCTTCATCGATCACGTCGATCGCCTTGTCCGGCAAATGACGATCCGTGATGAAACGCGCCGACAATTCAGCGGCAGCCGACAAAGCACCCGACGAATACTTCACGCCGTGATGCTCTTCGAAGCGCGACTTCAGGCCGCGCAAGATCGCAACAGTCTGCTCGACGGTCGGCTCGGCGACATCGACCTTCTGGAAACGACGCGACAATGCTGCGTCTTTTTCGAAGATCCCGCGATATTCCGTGAACGTGGTGGCACCGATGCACTTCAACTGACCCGACGACAACGCCGGCTTCAGCAGATTCGATGCATCCAGCGTACCGCCCGATGCCGCGCCCGCACCAATCAACGTATGAATTTCGTCGATGAACAACACCGCGTGCGGGCGTTCCTTCAACTCCTTCAACACCGTCTTGAGACGCTGCTCGAAATCACCCCGGTATTTAGTACCGGCGAGCAAGGCGCCCATATCGAGCGAATACACTTGTGCATCCGCAAGAATATCCGGCACTTCGCCGCGCGTAATGCGCCAGGCCAACCCTTCAGCAATGGCGGTCTTACCCACGCCAGCTTCGCCTACGAGCAACGGATTGTTCTTCCTGCGGCGGCACAGCACCTGAACAACGCGCTCCACTTCCAGTTCGCGGCCGATCAGCGGATCGATCTTGCCGTCCTTCGCGAGCTGGTTAAGGTTCTGCGTGAATTGCGCGAGCGGTGTTTCCTTTTGCGCAGCCGCGTCTTCCGCTTCCGGATTCGCGTCGCTGCTCGCCTTCGCCGCGTCACCCGTATTCGTCTTCGCGATACCGTGCGAGATGAAATTGACAACGTCGAGGCGAGTCACACCCTGCTGTTGCAGGTAGTAGACGGCGTGCGAATCCTTTTCGCCGAAGATAGCGACCAGCACGTTCGCGCCGGTGACTTCCTTCTTACCGTTCGACGTTGATTGCACATGCATGATCGCGCGCTGAATTACGCGCTGAAAACCAAGCGTGGGCTGAGTATCGACGTCGTCCGTACCGGGTACGGTGGGCGTATTGTCATGAATGAAATTGCGCAGGTTTTGCCGCAAATCTTCAATGTTTGCTGCGCATGCACGCAACACTTCAGCCGCGGTCGGGTTGTCCAACAAGGCCAGTAAAAGATGCTCGACCGTAATGAACTCGTGCCGCGCCTGACGTGCTTCCATAAACGCCATGTGCAGACTAACTTCCAGTTCCTGGGCAATCATGCTTCCTCCATCACACACTGCAGCGGATGACCCGCTTGCCTCGCGTGGCTAACGACTTGCTCAACTTTGGTCGACGCAATGTCCCGCGTATAGACCCCACAAACTCCCCTGCCCTCGCGATGAACCTTCAGCATGATCTGCGTCGCAGTCTCACGATCCTTATTGAAATGTTCCTGCACAACGAACACGACGAATTCCATCGGCGTGAAGTCGTCATTCAGCAGCACCACTTTGTACATGGACGGCTGTTTCAGCTTTTGTTCCTGCCGCTCCAGTACGGTGCCATCCTGCTTGTTGGGATTGATCGCCATACGCCCATTCTAAACAACTTGGACAGGCTCGCCATCTCGCCAAAACTCCGTTCGCCATATAGGCCGAATCGATGTCGCCGCACACTTCGCGCAACCTGTCGCTTGCTGAATTCCGCCGGCTCTTCTTACCGAACCGACCCTCTTGAAACACCGTTGAATCCAGTATCGCACAGCTCTCAAAAAAACGAATTGTTCACCTTGTGCGGCCTGCCTTAATCGCTTCCCAGACGACTTTGCTGCTGTGAACAGGAGCGCTGCGGCCCGCTAGTACTGCGCATGTCCCGTGCCGCTTTTCGCCTGTACTGCATGTGCGACGATTATGCGACTTTTCAAGATGGCGTGCTTGTGCGGCGGGATACGCGCAAAGCGGGAAAAACCCTTGAAATGAGATATTTACAACGGCTTTACGGCCATCTCAAAATTTTCTTGACACCTGATTTAAGAGATTAAACAATCAAATTGGCATTTTTTTCCGAAGCGTTTCAGGTGAAGAAAGGCCGAGGTGAGCTTGTGAGGAGGGGGCGGTTCACATAGTGGGTCGTCAAGCTTTTCGAGCGTGCTCGTGGTAGCGACGAGAGTAAGAGGGGAAGTGATGTCAACAGGTACGGTCAAATGGTTCAACGACGCGAAAGGCTATGGATTCATCACGCCCGATGAAGGCGGCGAGGATCTGTTTGCACATTTCTCGGCGATACAGATGAATGGTTTCAAGACGCTCAAGGAAGGCCAAAAGGTCAGCTTCGAGATTGTCCAGGGACCGAAGGGCAAACAGGCATCGAACATCCAGGAATCTGCCTGACCGTTCGAATTAGCGCACTGTCCTCGAAACCCGGCTGCGAGCCGGGTTTTTTTGTTGGGGGATCAGCAAGGCGAAACGATGCGATCCATGGGTAACATTGATTTGTTGTCCCCCATGGATTACAATTCAGCATGCTGAATATTCGTACCACCGAAGTTTTCGACCAATGGTTTAGCCGTTTGCGCGACCTGCGTGGCAGGGTCCGGGTTCAGGCGCGAATCGACCGGTTGGCGAGCGGCAACCCCGGTGATCATAAGTTGGTCGGGGGCCGCGTCTGCGAGTTGAGGATCGACGAAGGTCCCGGTTACCGGGTGTATTACACGCAACGCGGCGGAGTACTGGTAATTCTGCTGTGCGGAGGCGATAAATCCACGCAGCAAGCTGACATAGACCGGGCGAAGAGCCTTGCAGCAAACCTCGACACGGACTGAATCATGACCAAAGTGAAAACTGCAGCTTGGGATTCTGCCGAGCACCTGCGCACCGAAGAGGAAATGGCGGCCTATCTCGATGCATGCCTTGAGGAAGCCGGCGACGATCCGAAGTTCATTGCCCACGCGCTGGGCGTGATAGCGCGCGCTCGCGGTATGTCCCAGCTTGCGCGAGATACCGGAGTGAAGCGCGAAAGCCTTTATCGTGCCCTGTCCGGCGAAGGCAATCCGGAATTCGCCACAATCTGGAAAGTCGTTCGCGCACTCGGCATCCGCTTACACGCTTCAACGACTTGATAAAAAACCCGGAGACTTTGGTCTGCCGGGGTTTTTCGATAAAAGCTACAAGCCTACATATTCTCGACCAGCACCTGCCCGAACCCTGAACACGACACCTGCGTCGCGCCTTCCATCTGGCGCGCGAAGTCGTACGTGACGCGTTTCTGCAGGATCGATGCTTCCATCGACTTGATGATGATGTCAGCGGCCTCGGTCCAGCCCATATGGCGCAGCATCATTTCCGCCGAAAGAATTTCCGAGCCCGGATTGACGTAGTCCTTGCCCGCGTACTTCGGCGCCGTGCCGTGCGTGGCTTCGAACATGGCAACCGAATCGGACATATTGGCGCCCGGCGCAATGCCGATTCCGCCAACCTGCGCCGCCAGAGCATCCGAAACGTAGTCGCCGTTCAGGTTCAGCGTCGCGATGACGTCGTATTCTGCCGGACGCAACAGGATCTGCTGCAGGAATGCATCGGCGATCACATCCTTTATCACGACGTCATTGCCCTTCGGATTCTTGATCTTCATCCACGGACCGCCATCGATGAGTTCAGCCGCGAACTCCTTCTGCGCCAGCGCGTAGCCAAAGTCACGGAACGCGCCTTCCGTGAACTTCATGATGTTGCCCTTGTGCACGAGCGTGACCGAGCTGCGGTTGTTGTCGAGCGCGTACTGGATCGCCTTGCGAACCAGGCGCTCGGTGCCTTCGCGCGACACCGGCTTGATCCCGATTCCCGATGTCTCCGGGAAACGGATCTTCTTCACGCCCATCTCTTCCTGCAGGAACTTGATGATCTTCTTCGCGCCGTCGGACTCCGCCGGCCATTCGATACCGGCGTAAATGTCCTCCGAGTTCTCGCGGAAGATGACCATGTTGGTCTTCTCCGGCTCGCGCACCGGCGACGGTACGCCCTTGAAATACTGCACTGGGCGCAGGCAGACGTACAGGTCGAGTTGCTGGCGCAGCGCGACGTTCAGCGAACGGATGCCGCCGCCAACCGGCGTGGTGAGCGGCCCCTTGATGGAGACGACATATTCCTTGAGCACGTCCAGCGTTTCATCCGGCAGCCACACGTCGGGGCCGTACACCTTGGTCGCCTTCTCGCCGGCGAAGATCTCCATCCAGTGGATTTTCTTCTTGCCGCCGTACGCTTTTTCCACGGCTGCATCGACGACCTTGATCATCACCGGGGTGATATCCACGCCCGTGCCATCGCCTTCGATGAACGGGATGATCGGCTGGTCGGACACGTTGAGGGTGTAATCGGCGTTGACGGTGATCTTCTCACCGTCCGTCGGAACCTGGATGTGCTGATACGGCATGATCGACTCCAATTAAAGCTGGGCTGTAGATTAAGGAAAGGCACGGAAATCGGCGGCAAAAAAGGAGGTAGCCAGGCAATGTCAGCGGCCTTGCTGCCAGGGCCGGGGCACGCCCGAGACGGCTTCGAAGGCTATTCTAGCCCACGGTATGGAGCGTCCGCCCGGATCGCGCTTCACGCCGGGCCGCTGAAGGCGGTGCATTAAGATGCCGGCATCCGCCCGCTCACGCACTCACTTTGCATCAACATCGCACCCATGCCATGCCGCTGATTGCCCTCAACAAACCGTTCGGCACGATCTGCCAGTTTTCGGCGCACGAAAAACATCCGTCGCTGGCTGAATGGGTGAAGACGCCCGGTGTTTATCCGGCAGGCCGGCTCGATACAGACAGCGAAGGCCTGCTCCTTCTCACCGACGACGGCACGCTTCAAGCGCGCATTTCAGAACCGCGTCACAAACTCGTGAAACGATACTGGGCGCAAGTCGAAGGCGCGCCCGATGCAGCGGCGCTCGAACGCCTGGCCGCGGGCGTCGACCTCGGGGATTTCGTCACGCGACCCTGCACGGTGAAGCTCGTCGAATCGGCGCAAGCGCTTTGGCCGCGCAACCCGCCTATCCGATACCGCGCTGCAATCCCCACAACGTGGATCGAGTTGCAGATTACTGAAGGGCGCAACCGGCAGGTACGCCGTATGACCGCAGCGGTTGGTCATCCAACCTTGCGGCTGGTGCGCGTAGGTATCGGCGCGCTCGACATATTCGGTCTCGGTCTTGAACCCGGCGCATCGATGGCCCTGTCTCCTCGCGCGCCGTGGAATGGCATTGTCTAGATGATGCTGGTTTCAGCCCGCGCATCACATTACGAATTCATTTCGTTTTCCAAACGAATTCATATTTAACTCCGCTGAAAATTCACGTCAACCGACTTCCCGCATGCGGCGTTATTCGCAGCAGATGCCTTAAAACGCCATCCGGCATTAGCGAAGAACTGCAACGAACGACCCTTTTATGAAGGCCTAACGTAAGGTTCAAGTGCTCGCAGCGGGATCGAGCTTTTGTTCGAAACCCCTGTCAACCAAAAGGTGGATGGCTCGTTTACCGACATGACTCCAACGACCGGGTCACAAGGTTAAATCAAACTAAAGCTGAGGATTCGCAACATGAACAAACTGATCGCTGCTCTCGTCGCTGGCCTGTTCGCAACGGCTGCATTCGCACAAGCTTCGGCACCGGAAGCATCGGCTCCTGCAGCTGCTTCGACCGCTCACAAGTCGGCACACAAGAAGTCGACCCACAAGAAGGCTACGCACCACAAGGCAGCTTCGGCTGCTGCAGCTTCGGCCGCGTCGGAGTAAGTCGCATCAATTGGTCATAGATCGCGGTAACGCGGCGCTAAGACCAAGTAGTGCCGCCGCGCAAGCGGCATTCAAAGGCAGACACCTACACAGGTTCTGCCTTTTTCTTTTTGCACGTGCTCAAGTAACATGCGCCAGTCATGCCGGATCATTCAGTCAACCGGCTTTATCCCGTGAGGAGTTTCGCCGTGCGTCTTTCGTGGCTTTCCAGGTTTTCACCCCGCTCAGTTTCATCGTTTGACCTTGGCCGGCTGGTTCGCCGTGCGCTCGTGGCACTTGCGGTGCCGCTGGTTTCGCTGGGCGCTCATGCGCAGCAAATGCCGCCGGGCGCGAAGCAACCCGGCGATTTTCCGCACACCAAGCTGACGGCCGGCATGTATGTGATCGACGCCGCCATCGCTTCCACCGATGCCGATCGCGAGCAAGGCCTGATGTATCGCACGAAGCTCGCGCCTAATGAAGGCATGCTGTTCGTGTTCAACGAGCGCGCGGTGCATTGCTTCTGGATGAAAAACACGCTGATCCCGTTGTCGATCGCGTTTATTCGCGAGGACGGCACGGTGACGGATATCGATGAAATGCAGGCCGAGACGGAAAACAACCATTGCCCGCGCAACAACGGCGTGTACGCGCTCGAGATGAGCAAGGGCTGGTTCACCGCGAAGGGAATCAAGCCGGGCATGAAAATTCAGGGCTTGCCGCCCGTTCAATAAGCATTTTCTCTGGCGCCCCGAATCGCCGGCCGCGCCAGTGTCGGACTTTGAAGCCGGCCGCCGCTTTCGAGCGCGCGCCGGCTTTTTGCATTTCGCGGCGCTTAAAGCGCTTCCTTTGCCTTACGCGCGTCGATTTACAGTTTTCGCCGCCCTGGCAAGATTCCTGCAAAGAGAGCCTCGACGCGCTATCCTAATAAACCAGCGAAACGCGCATAACGCTTCGCTCCGGAGCCGCCAAACCGCCATTTTCAGCATTTCGCGCCGGTCTGGCATCAAAAAGCTCCATCCAATCAACAGGAGGTTCAAGTGCCCCGCAAGACTCCCATCGACCGCTATCGGAATATTGGTATCAGCGCTCATATCGATGCCGGCAAGACCACGACCACCGAACGCATTCTTTTCTACACCGGCGTGAACCACAAAATTGGTGAGGTTCACAACGGCGCGGCGACGATGGACTGGATGGAGCAGGAACAGGAGCGCGGCATCACGATCACCTCCGCCGCCACCACGGCCTTCTGGAAAGGCATGGCCGGGAATTATCCGGAGCACCGGATCAACATCATCGATACACCCGGACACGTCGACTTCACCATCGAGGTCGAACGTTCGATGCGCGTGCTCGACGGCGCGTGCATGGTCTACGACTCGGTCGGCGGCGTGCAGCCGCAATCCGAGACCGTGTGGCGCCAGGCCAATAAGTACAAGGTGCCGCGCATTGCGTTCGTGAACAAGATGGACCGCGTGGGCGCCGATTTTTTCCGCGTGCAGCGGCAGATTGGCGAGCGCCTGAAAGGCGTCGCCGTGCCCATGCAAATCCCCGTCGGCGCCGAAGATCATTTCCAGGGCGTGATCGACCTGGTGAAGATGAAGGCGATCATTTGGGACGAAGCGAGCCAGGGCGTGCTGTTCGAGTATCAGGAAATCCCTGACAACCTGCGCGCGACCGCCGAAGAATGGCGCGAAAAGATGATCGAAGCCGCCGCGGACGCAAATGAAGCGTTGATGGACAAGTACATCGGCGGCGAAGAAATCAGCGAAGACGAGATCAAGGCCGCCATCCGCGCACGTACGCTGCGCAGCGAAATCGTGCCGATGTTCTGCGGCAGCGCATTCAAGAACAAGGGCGTGCAGGCCATGCTGGACGCGGTTATCGACTATCTGCCGTCGCCAGCGGACGTGCCCGCCATCATGGGCGTGGACGAATACGACAAGGAAGCGGAACGTCATCCGACCGATGAAGACCCGTTCTCCGCGCTCGCGTTCAAGATCATGACAGACCCGTTTGTCGGCCAGTTGATCTTTTTCCGCGTGTATTCGGGCGTGGTGAATTCCGGCGACACGGTCTACAACGCGATCAAAGAAAAGAAGGAGCGGCTCGGCCGGATTCTCCAGATGCACGCGAACGAGCGTCAGGAAATCAAGGAAGTGCGGGCCGGCGACATTGCTGCGGCCGTGGGTTTGAAGGAAGCCACGACCGGCGACACGCTGTGCGATCCGGCTCATCCGATCATTCTCGAACGCATGATTTTCCCGGAACCGGTGATCTCCCAGGCCGTCGAGCCGAAGACGAAACCCGACCAGGAAAAGATGGGTATCGCGTTGAATCGCCTCGCGCAGGAAGATCCGTCGTTCCGCGTTCAGACCGACGAAGAGTCCGGCCAGACGATCATTTCGGGCATGGGCGAGCTTCACCTGGAAATTCTGGTCGACCGGATGCGTCGTGAGTTCAATGTCGAAGCGACCGTCGGCAAACCGCAGGTGGCGTATCGCGAGACGATCCGCATTCCGGTGGAAGACATCGAAGGCAAGTTCGTCAAGCAGTCGGGCGGACGCGGCCAATATGGTCACGTGGTGCTGAAACTGGAACCGCAAAAGCCCGGCACGGGTTATGAATTCGTCGATGCCATCAAGGGCGGCGTGGTCCCGCGCGAATACATTCCGGCGGTCGACAAAGGCATTCAGGAAACGCTGAAGGCCGGCGTGCTGGCGGGTTATCCGGTAGTCGACGTGAAAGTGACGCTGACTTTCGGCTCGTACCACGACGTCGACTCGAACGAAAACGCGTTCCGCATGGCTGGGTCGATGGCGTTCAAGGACGGCATGCGCAAGGCCAAACCGGTGCTGCTCGAACCGATGATGGCCGTGGAAGTTGAAACGCCCGAGGACTTCATGGGCAACGTGATGGGCGATCTGTCGTCACGGCGCGGCATTGTTCAGGGCATGGAAGACATCGCGGGCGGCGGCGGCAAGCTGGTTCGCGCCGAAGTGCCGCTGGCGGAAATGTTCGGCTACTCGACCACGCTGCGCTCCCTGACTCAGGGTCGCGCAACCTATACGATGGAATTCAAGCATTACGCCGAGACGCCGAACAACGTCGCGGAAGCTATCGTCAATTCGAAGTCGAAATAAATCTCGTCAAGTTCGAAGCTTGGCAGTTCATATGAAGTCCGCTGTTGCCTGCCGGTGGCAGCGGACTTTTTTCATGTGTTTAATCCATCGTCCAGCCGGGGAACAGAATGAGCGACGAACATCAGCACGAGCATGACCACGAGCACACCGACTGGCGCGAGAACGGCGTCAAGGTCATCAAGGGCGATCAGCTCGATACCAACACCGCGCAGACGCCCGGCATGAACCGCGCCGCCGCGATCAACGCGGCGCGCGTCGGCGCCCAGAAAATCTGGGCCGGCACGGTCACGATCCACCCTAACGCCAAGACCGGCGCCCATCATCACGGCGCGCTGGAAAGCGTGATCTACGTGGTGCGTGGACAAGCGCGCATGAAGTGGGGCAATCATCTGGAATTTACTGCCGAGGCCGGCCCGGGAGATTTCATCTTCGTGCCGCCGTACGTGCCGCATCAGGAGATCAACGCGCTGACCGATGAACCGCTCGAATGCGTGCTCGTGAGGAGCGACAACGAGGCGGTCGTGGTGAACCTGAACATCGACGCGGTGGAGCAACCCGAGGAAGTGTTCTGGGTCGATCCAATCCATAAGCATCCGCATCAGCACTGATAGACCGCGCTTTTCCAGGGCGAATATTTTGCGCGGCGAAACGCGGACCGGGAATCGGAACGCAATTTGCTCCGCTAAACTGGATGTGCATCGGAAAGCGGCTTTGAACCGCGCCGGTGCGCGCAGTGTCGTCGAGTCGAGAACAACAACCCGAACCCCGAACCGGACAGCCCGATGAAGAAAACCACCTCGCCTTTTTTCTCCGATTCCGCGCTCGACGCAGCGCGCAACTCAGCGGGAGAACTGGGCAATCATGCCATCGACGAATTCAAGGCCGGACGGCTCTCGCGGCGCGAATTGCTGAGGCATGCGAGCCTGCTCGGTCTGTCGATGGCGGCAGGTGGGCTGCTGGGCATGCCTTCCGCGCGTGCCCAGGCGCCTGCCGGCAAGCCCGGAGCCACGATTCGCGTGGCGCACTTGACGCCATCGGGTCAGGTCGATCCGCTGACCGTGACCGATCCGGCCGGTCTGGCGCTGATCAATCAAACCGGCGAATTCCTCATCGATGACGACGGTCAGGCGCTCGTGCTGCGCCCTTCTCTCGCGCTTTCCTGGAAGCCGAACGCGAAGGGCGATGTGTGGACGTTCAAGCTGCGCCCGAACGTCAAGTTCCACGACGGCCAGCCGATGACCGCCAAGGACGTCGCCGCAACGTTCAACCGTCTGGCCGATCCGGGCAGCGGCTCGGCGGCGCTGTCCGTGCTCAAGGGCGTGTTGTCGAAGGGCGCGGTGAAGGCTATCGACGACATGACGGTCGAGTTTCATCTCGATGCGCCGAACGGCAATTTCCCGTACTACGTTTCGTCCGATACCTACAACGCCGTGATCTTGCCGGCAAACTTCAGCGGCACCTACGAGAAGTCGTTTCCCGGCACGGGACCGTTCAAGTTCGAGTCGTACACGCCGAAGGTGGGTGCATCGTTCGTACGAAACCCGGATTATTGGGGCGAAAAGGCGCTGCCGGAACGCATTAAGTTCTCCTTCTACGCCGATGAACAATCCGAACTCCTCGCATTGCAGGGACGTCAGGCCGACGTAATGGGCGACTTCACCGTCCAGGGCGGCTTGAGCATGATGACGAACCCCGAGTTCAAGGTGCTGGGCGTGAAATCTAGCGCGCATCGCCAGATCCACATGCGCATCGACACCGGTCCGTTCAAGGACAAGCGCGTGCGTCAGGCGCTGGCGCTTGCGGTGAATCGGGATGTGATCGTGAAGGGCTTGTTCAAGGGCCATGCGGCGCTGGGCAACGACAGTCCATTCTCGCCGGTGTTTCCATCGAGTGATTTGAGCGTGCCGCAACGCAAGCTGGATATCGCAAAAGCGAAGCAACTGCTTGCGGCGGCCGGCGTGCCGAATGGTTTCGATGTCACGCTCACGACCGAAAAGTACATGGAGATCCCCGATCTTGCGGTGGTGATCCAGAACGCGGCGAAGGCAATCGGCATCAAGATCACGCTGAAAGTCGAGAGCCAGGAGTTGTATTACGGCGCGGGAACGTTCGGCAAATCGGACTGGCTCGATTCGCCGTTGGGCATCACGGATTACGGGCATCGTGGCGTGCCGAACGTGTTCCTGAACGCGCCGCTGACAAGCGAAGGCACGTGGAACGCGGCGCATTTCAAGAACCCGCAATACGACAAGTTGGTCGCCGACTTTGTGGCGGCGCTCGACGTGGCATCGCAGAAAAAGCTTTCCGGTCAGATTCAAAATCTTCTGCTCGATGAAACCCCGGTCATCATTCCGTATTTCTACGACCAGTTGATCGTCACGCGGGCGAACGTGAAGGGCGTGCGTTTCAACGCCATTTCGCAGTTGTATTTCGAACGCGCGACCATCGGCGCTTAGTTGGTGATTCGTCGATGATCACAGGACGCCTCGATCCATGAACACGGTTTCTCCACCGGTCGCTTCGAAAGCCGCGTCACGTTCCAATGCAGGCAGCGCGCTGCGCATCGCGCGGTTTATCGGCGTGCGGCTGTTTCTGGCGGCGATCACTTTGTGGCTGCTTTCGGTCATCGTGTTCGCCGGCGGCCAGTTGCTTCCCGGCGATGTCGGCCGTGCAATCCTCGGGCCGCTCGCAGACGCACGCGCCGTCGCCGCGCTCAATCATCAGCTTGGTGTAGACCGGCCCTTGCTCACGCAATACGCCGGATGGATCGGGCATTTCCTTCGTGGCGATATGGGCGAGTCGTATTCGTATCGCGCGCCGGTCGCGCCGTTCATTGGCGCTGCGTTGCTCAACTCGGCGAAGCTTGGGGCGCTGGCGTTTATCGTCGTCGTGCCGCTTGGGATTGCCGGCGGCGTGTACGCCGCGCTGCACGAAGGCCGATGGATCGACCGGACGATCAGCATCACCGGGTTGTCGGCGACGGTCGTGCCTGAGTTTGTTTCGTCGATCGTGCTGATTCTCGTGTTCGGCATCTGGCTGCAATGGCTGCCGATCGAAGCGACTTATCCGCCTGAAGCGAACGTGCTGGTTCAGTTGAAGCATCTGATCCTGCCCGTGTTGCCGCTCGTGCTTGTGTTCTTTGGTTATATCGCGCGGATGGCGCGTGCCGGGACGGTTGAAGCGCTCGACGCCGACTATACGCGCACCGCGATACTCAAAGGCTTGCCGCGCCGCGTCGTGATTATGCGGCACGTGTTGCGCAACGCGTTGCTGCCGACTGTCACCGTCGCCGCGACGCAGCTCGGCTACATGATCGGCGGACTGGTCGTGGTGGAGACGTTGTTCCACTATCAGGGGATCGGCTCGCTGATCTACAACGCGGCGAAAGGCAAGGATTTCCCGATGCTCGAAGCGGGCGTACTGACAATCGGCGTGATCTATACGACGGCCAATCTCATCGCCGATGCGTTGTATGTGGTGCTGAATCCGCGCTTGCGGGTGAGGAACGCCCAATGAGCACGACGACCGCAGCGCCAACATACAAAGCACCAAAGTACGAACGCACAAAAGCGCTCTTGCGCTCGCCCACGTTCCTGGTTGGCGCGCTGATCCTGCTGTTCTGGGTCGCGTGCGCAATCGGCGGACATTGGGTCGTGCCGCAAGATCCCTACGCGTCCGATCCGCTGAATTCCCTCACGCCGCCCGACGGTACGCACTGGTTCGGCACCGATCAACTCGGCCGCGATGTCTTCGCTCGCGTTATCGTCGGAGCGCGCGACATTCTCACCATTGCCCCGCTGGCGACGCTGCTCGGCACAGTCGCGGGAACGGCGGTCGGCTTGATCGTTGGTTATTTCGACGGATGGGTGGACAACGTGGTCGGCCGCCTGATCGATGCCGTTCTTGCGCTGCCTCTCGTGATCGTCGCGCTGCTCGCGCTTGCCGCCGTGGGCGCGAGCAACCTCACCGTGATTCTCGTGATCGGCATCACGTTCACGCCAATCACCGCACGCACCGTACGCGCCGCCGTGTTCGCCGAACGCAACCTCGACTACGTGCTCGCAGCGCAACTGCGTGGCGAGAACGCCTTCTACATCATGTTCGCGGAGATCCTGCCGAACGTGCTTCAGCCGATCATCGTGGAGACGACCGTGCGGCTCGGCTACGCGATTTTTTCCGTCGCGACGCTGTCGTTTCTTGGCTTTGGGATTCAGCCGCCATCGGCGGATTGGGGCCTTGCGCTTTCCGAGTGCTACACGCTGATGGCGGGCGGCGCGTGGTGGACGGTCGTCTTCGATGCCGCCGCGATCGCCTCGCTGGTCGTAGGCGTGAACCTCGTCGCCGATGGCATTCAGGGAGTGCTCGACCGATGAACGGCCCGCCTCCATCAGCCTTCCCCATCTTCGATGGATCGAAGAGCGCCGAAACCGATGCGCTGACCATCGTTGGATTGACGGTCGCGTATCGCATGCGCGGGCGGGATCGTGAAGTCCTGCAGGACATATCGCTGCGGGTGAAACGCGGCGAGGCGTATGGGCTTGTCGGCGAATCGGGTTGCGGCAAGTCCACCGCCGCGCTCGCCGTTCTGCGTTATCTGCCGCGCAACGGGCGCGTGAAGGCGGGCAAGATTTCTATCGCCGGACACGACATTTCCTCGATGAACGCCGATGCGTTGCGGCACATGCGCGCCAACGCGGTATCGATGGTATATCAGGACCCGGGGCGCGCACTGAACCCATCGCTGACGATCGCGCGACAAGTGTCGGAGGCGTTCGAGCTGGCAGGGTCATCGGTGAGCGAGGCGCTGGAGCGCACCATCGATATCCTGCGGCGCGTGCGCATCTCGTCGCCCGAGCGCGTGATGGAAAGCTACCCACATCAATTGTCGGGTGGCATGCAGCAGCGCGTGGTGATCGCCATGGCGCTTGCGTGCAACCCGGAACTGCTGATCCTCGATGAACCCACGACCGGGCTTGACGCCACCGTGGAAGCCGAAGTGCTCGACCTGATTGCGCAACTGCGCGAGGAACTCGGCACGGCGGTGCTTTTCATCAGCCACAACCTCGCGGTGATCGGGCGCATGTGCGATCGCGTCGGTGTGTTGTACGCGGGGAAGCTGGTCGAAGAAGGCGCAACGCAGGATGTGTTTGCAAAGCCACGGCATCCATACACGGTCGGGCTTTTGCGCTGCCTGCCGACCACGGGACGCAGCAAGGACACGGGGCGCCTCGACACTATTCCCGGGTCGCTGCCGCTGCCGGGAACCGTGACGCAGGGGTGCATCTACGCGCAGCGCTGCAAGCTCGCCGATGACCGGTGTCATCGTGAAGCGCCGCCGCCTTATCGCGTTCAAGCCGCGCATGGCGACCAGATGTCGCGTTGCCATTACCACGAGCGCGCAACCGAATTGCCACGTGCGACGCCCGAGGTGCTGAGCGAGCATGTTGAACGTGATGACACGGCGATCGCGTTGCGGGCAGTGGGTTTATCGAAGACGTTTAATGTCGGTGGGGAATCCATACGCGCGGTCCACGATGTATCGATGGAACTCGCGCTCGGCGAAACGCTCGGCCTCGTGGGTGAATCGGGCAGCGGTAAAACGACGCTTGCGAAGCTCTTGCTCGGCTTGTTGTCGCCGGACGAAGGCGGTTCCATCGAACTCGATGGCGCCCCGCTCCCGCCGCGCGTCACCAGCCGCAACGACGAGCAAGTGAAGTCGCTGCAGATCGTGTTCCAGAATCCGGATTCGGCGTTGAACCGCGCGCATTCGGTACGACGTCTGATCGCGCGGTCGTTGTCGAAACTCGGCGCGTTGCGCGGCGCCGCGAAGGAAGCGCGTCTGCAATCGCTGACCGCCGCCGTGCGGTTGCCCGAACGGTATCTGAGCTCGCGCACGCAGCAGTTGTCCGGCGGGTTGAAGCAGCGCGTCGCGATTGCGCGCGCGTTTGCGGGCGATCCGCGCGTGGTTGTCTGCGATGAACCCACTTCCGCGCTCGATGTCTCCGTGCAGGCCGCGATTCTCAACCTTCTCGCAGACCTGCAGCGCGAACGCGGCGTGAGCTACGTTTTCATTTCGCACGATCTGCATGTGGTGCGGTATCTGTCGGACCGGATCGCGGTGCTGTATCTCGGACGGTTGATGGAAATCGGCCGCGCCGCCGATGTCTTCGACGGTCCGCATCATCCTTATACGGAGGCGCTATTGTCATCGGTGCCGGCGCTCGACGGCGCGAGCGTTCCGCGGGAACGGATCCGTTTATCGGGTGAATTGCCGAGCGCGGCGAATCCGCCCTCGGGCTGCGTGTTTCATACGCGTTGTCCGAGGAAGATCGGCGCCGTTTGCGAGCAGCAGGAACCGCCTTATGTGGATGCTGCGAATGGACACAGGATCCGCTGCCATATTCCGCTGGAAGAGTTGAGGCAATTGCAGAAGGCCGGGTGAGCCGGGAACGACGCCGATGGAACCAATCGCCGTGCGTCGTCTCATATCGAGTTCAACGTCCGACACGAGGGATACAACATGAAACGAAATTTCTTCGCGGCTTCTGCGCTTGCAATGGTCACCACGTTTGGGGCGGTTTCTTTTGCCCAGGCGCAGCAGACACCTTCCGTCGATCCGAGCTTTTCTGCTTACACGCTCGTGCAGGAGTGTGCCCAGAAAGGCGATAACGCCGCGTCAGGACAATGCATAGGCGCGGTGCGCGGGATCGTGCGAGGGTATCAGTATGGGGTGCTGTTTCTAGGGCAGCGTTCGCAGTTGAATCCTAATGAGACGCAAGCGGTGTCGTTGTGTTTGACCAATACGCCAGTCGCAACGCTGGTGGACGAGTTCCTCGCCGATGCGAAACAAGTCGATGAAGATGCACTGAAGCGGACGCCGGCCGAAGTCGCCGTTTTGGGGTCGGTGCATTCGCATCATGCTTGTATGTGAGGGTGGGGTCGCTGGCGCTTGGACGGGCGGTTTAGTGGGCGGGGTTTGTGCCGGGTTGCTGCTTTTTAGGTCTTCGCGCGTTCGTTTTTGGCTGTCCTCTTTAGCACCGTTAGCCACTGTGCGTGGCGGCACTTCATTTCTTTGTCCAACGGCGACAAAGAAACGAAGCAAAGAAAACGCCTTCCAACAATCGGCTCATAAGTGTCCCAAGCGTGCAGTTACAACTATTTGGTACCCCAAAAGCACGCTCGACGCCGCAGTCAAGAACACTTGAAACCCTCCCCCTCCGTACCCTTACATCCACACGCTTCGCCACCAGTGCTCTCGGGCAAGTTCAAATGCCCGAGGTACTTGGACCGCCGTTGACACTTGCGCCATCTCAACTGATTTAAAGCATCTCCAGCGGACGCTTTGACTTCGGCGGTTTGAATTGCGCATCGATTTGTGCGAGTTCTTCCGACGACAATTCAATATCCCGCGCGGCCGCGTTTTCTTTGACATGCGCAATCGTGGACGCCTTTGGAATCGCAAGCACTCCAGGTTGTTGCAAGACCCACGCAAGCGCGATTTGCGTCGGTGAAACACCGCGTGCCTCGGCAATATCGTTCAGTACACTTTGCTTGGGCAAACGCGAGTGATCGACCGGGCTGTAGGCCATCGCAGGCATGTTTCGTTCACGCATCCAAGGCAAGAGATCGAACTCAGGTCCGCGTCGCGCGACGTTGTACAAGATCTGGTTGGACGCGCACCGGTTGCCGTTCTCAAGCGCAAAAAGCTCGACCATGTCCTCAGTGTCAAAATTGCTCACGCCCCAGTGACGGATCTTGCCGGCAGCCTTGAGATTCTCAAACCCCGCAATCACGCCTTCCAGATCTTCACCGCCCCGCCAATGCAGCAAATACAAATCGATACAGTCAGTCTGCAAACGCTTCAGGCTGCGCTCACACGCTGCCTTGACGCCGGTTTCGCTGCCGTTATGCGGATACACCTTGCTGACAATAAAGAGTTCATTCCGCCGATGACCCAACGCCTCGGCAATGAGCTTTTCGCTGTCGCCATCGCCGTACATTTCCGCGGTATCAATAAGCGTCAGGCCCAGGTCCACGCCGGTTTGCAGCGCCTCGATTTCATCGGCCCGCGCACGCGATTTCTCGCCCATTTCCCACGTCCCCTGGCCCAAGGCGGGAATCTGTTCGCCGGATGGCAGTTGAACGGTTTTTTGCAGTGAAGTCATCGGATGTCTCGCTCGGTCTGAAGTCTCGTTGGGCCGCGGATGAGCGTAGCAGTTCAACATTTCAATGCGCGAAGGCGTGCCCTTGCTGCGCACGCCTTCGCCCAATGATCAGACCAGACCCACGAGCAACGGTCCGAGCAACGTCAGCAAGACATTGGCGAGCGCATAGGTGATCGCGAACGGCACGGTAGGAACCGCGCTTTCCGTCTTGTCCAGCAATGCGCCAAACGCCGGGTTCGCGCTGCGCGAGCCGGTTAGCGCGCCTGCCAGCAGCGCAGCGTTGTTGTACTTCAGGACGTAGCGCCCGAAGATCATCGTCAGGATGAGCGGCAGTACGGTCACGACCACGCCCAGCAGGAAGATGGTCATGCCGCTTTGCTTCACCGTCACCACCGCCTGCAATCCCGAGTTCAAGCCGACCGCAGCCACGAACGCGGCAAGCCCGAAGTCCTTCATCAATTGCGATGCCGCCGACGGCATGACGCCGTACATCGGATGCTTGCCGCGCATCCAGCCGAACAGCAAGCCGGCGAGCAGGCAGCCGCCGCCCGAACCCAGCGTCAACGGCACGCCCCCCACATTCACTACGATCAAACCGATCAGCAGACCCAGCACGATCCCCACGCCCATATAGATGAAGTCGGTCTTGTTGGTGACGGGGAGTTCGTAACCGGCTGCATCGACGGCGCGTTTCGTATCCTGCGGCGAGCCGTAGAACGTGATCACGTCACCGTGTTCGAGCTTGGTTTCGGGCAGAATCGGCAACGGCTGGTCGGCACGCCTGATCTCCTGCACGAACACGCCATGACGCAGGTCGCGATCCACCGTCGTGCGCACCGCGGCGATCGTCATGTGATTCATGCCCTTGCGCGTAAAGACGCCCTGGCGATTCTGCATCACGACGCTGATGCCATCCGTATCCGCCACCTCTTCACCAATGTTCGGCGCCGTCGCGACCATCACCTCGCGCCGTCCTACTACGAGCACGACGTCATCGACCTGCAGCATTACGTCCGGACGCGGTTCGAGTGCCTTGCCGGCCCGCCTGATTCGCTCGATGGTGATCATGTCCGACCCGGCCAGCTCGATCTCGGCAACCGTCCGCCCCGCCCCGCCGCCTGTTCCGGTAACCACGCCTCCCGCGTTGTTTCCCGTTACCCGATAAGCGCGCCCGACGAGTTCCGGCAACGCCGCCGTTTGTCCCGGCCCACGCGCGGTGGTCCCGCCGAGCAAGCTTTTCTCGGCTTCGACTGCAGCCTCTCTCAAACCTTGCCCCATGAATTTCGGCAGGATGTTGACGCATACGATGATCGCCCCGAGTGACCCGAACACGTAGGTCACGGCGTAGGCAATGGCGACATCGGATTGCAGCGACTTGGTCTCGGCGACAGGCAGACCGAGACGCGCGATGGCATCGCCCGCTGTACCGATGATCGCCGACTGCGTGAGCGCGCCGCCGGCCAACCCCGCCGCGATGCCCTTGTTCAGCCCGAAGAGCTTCGCGCAGATCAGCACGGTGACCAGCGCCGATACCGCGAGAAACACCGCCATCGCGATCTCACGCAGCGTCTTGCGCGACAACGAATTGAAAAACTGCGGACCTGAGTCGTAACCCACTGCATAGATGAAGATGGCGAACATCACGGACTTCACGCCGCTATCGATCTGCACGCCAAACTGGCTGATGACCACTGCGGCCAGTAACGACCCGCCGACCCCGCCCAGCTGGAACTTACCAAAGTTGATCTGGCCGATGAAGTAACCCGCCGCGAGCGACAGGAACAGCGCTATTTCCGGAGACTTCGTGAAAATCTGGTGTATCCATTCCATAATGCCCTCGCTAGAGTGTGTTCCCGTCCGACCTTTCTCGTCAGCGCGTTTCGCTTCGCGCTTCTGTTGCTTTTTCGCTTCTTATCCGAGCTTGCCAGCGAGCCCGACAATCAACGGGCCCATCAGCGGCAGCAACACGTTCGACAGCGCATAGGTGATCGTGTAACCAATAACAGGTGTTGCGTTGCCCGTCACGCCAACGAGTGCGCTGATTGCAGGTGTGCTGCATTGCTGGCCCGCTATTGCACCAAGCAACATGGGCACTTCCAGTTTGAGCAACCATCGTCCGATCACGAGCGACACGAGCGCCGGTCCGAGCGTAATGACAACGCCCGCGAGCGGCAAGGCAATACCGTATTCACGGATGAGGCGGATCGCATCGGCGCCGGCGCCAAGACCCACGGCCGCGATAAACGTGCACAACCCAAAATCCTTCAGCACTTGCGCGGCGGCGGAAGGCAGCGAGCCGATAACCGGAAAGCGCGAACGAATCCAGCCGAACAGCAAGCCCGACAGCAGGCATCCCCCGCCCGTCCCGAGCGCAATCTGGATATCGCCCAGCTGCGCGCTCAAATGTCCGATAAGGATCCCGAGGATCACGCCAATGCCGAGGAACACGAAGTCGGTCTTGAGCGTCGCGCGCACGATGTAACCCAGCTTCGCCGCGCCGCGCCGGACGTCTTCGGGAGCGCCGATCAGCGTCAGCACATCGCCACGATGCAACTCCGTTCCGGGCAGCGCCGGAATCGTGCTGTCCAGGCGCGTGACGGCCGAGATGTAGACGCCGTGGCCATCGGCGGGTGTGGCGCGGGCGCGTACCTGCGCAACCGTCAGCCCATGTATCTCGCGCCGGGTGAGCATGACATCGAGCGTCTCGGCGTAGACATCGGCGACATCGCTGCCCGTGACTTCCTCGCCAATCGATGGCAGCGCTTCCAGCAACACCGCGCGTCGGCCGCCGACCACAATGCGGTCATCGCGCTTCAACACCAGCGCCGGCTGCGCCTTGACTATCGCGCGGCCGCGCACGACACGCCCAACGGTGATTTCGTTGCCGAAGCGCTTTTCCAGCGCATCGATCCGCATTTGCGCCGCAACCGTCACGCGCACTTCCCGCGCCACGAGCGACGGCGCCGCGAGCTTCTGCCCCTCGCCCAGCGCGCTGTCGCCGCCCAGCGTGCGCCAGAGACGCTCGGCCTCGTCGCGCAGATTCACGCGCAACATCAGCGGCGCGATCTGGCTCGTGAATAAGACAATGGTGACAAGCCCGAAGAGGTAACTCACGCTATACGCGGTGACGATATTGGCCTGGAGCCGAGCAATCTCGGCCGCGGGCAAAGCCAGCTTGCCGATGGCTTCAGACGCCGTACCGACCACGGCGGATTCCGTCGCGGCGCCGGCAAGCAGGCCGGCCGCCGTCCCGCGATCCAGCTTGAACAAGGCCACGGCGCCGAGCACCAGTCCGAGCACGACGATGATTTCCACTATCGACAGAAGCCCATACCGCCAGCCCCTGCCGATGTTGGCAAAGAATTGCGGCCCGCCGGTGAAACCGAGTGCAAAGATAAACAGTGCAAACGCAATGTTCTTCAGGTCCGGAGAAAGCCGCGCGCCGCTTTGACCGAGAATCAATGCAACGATCAGCGTTCCGCACACACCTCCCAGTTGTATTGGACCCAACTTGAAAGAACCGATGAAAAAGCCGATTGCCAGGCTGGCAAATAAGGCAATTTCCGGTTGCCGCGCCAACAAGTTCCAAATCATGAAATTATCGCCTCGATTGAATATCGAATTGCAACGATTAAACACTCAAAAGCATTCGAATTAAGGATCCGGTTAACTAATTTATTATCGTTAAAGTTAAATCATATTGCCTGGCTGTCTGCTGGACTGGCAATTGTCAAGATCCCGATAACCCGGATCTGCAAATTTTTTATAGTCACGGCAATGTCGTGGTTTGTGATGAGACCAATACCTCATTCAGGTGGAACGCGCCCGGAAGCTTTGCACGGCCTGCGTATCCGCAAGAAGCAATTGTTGGGACAAAGTCCATTGTTTCGATCAAAAATAACCGCCATGCGTTTAACGCCATGTCAAAGGTCAAATCACCTGGTCCGAGTCGTGAAACACAAACCTGCATAAATCTGACGATCCATTCCAAAATCGGTAGAAGTGTAATTTTTCATTGCAATGATTTTCCAAATGTGAAAGTCTTACGTTAATGCGGAATGCAGACGAGAAATAAAGTAGATATTGCAATTCCGCATAGGTGTCAATGTGGTCGATTGATACCGAAACAAAAAACGCTGCGTGCGTGGGTGATACGCAATACAGCACAACATTTATTTAGGACACTGAGAGGTAAGAGACGATGAATCAAATCCATGCAATGCGAGTGTTCGTGCGGGTGTCGGAAACCGAGAGTTTTAGACGCGCCGCACAACAACTCGATGTATCGAACGCCCTTGTTACTCGCGCCATTGCGATGCTCGAAGCGCATTTGCGTACGCGCCTGATCAATCGAACGACTCGTAACCTCTCACTGACGGAAGCCGGCACTCGTTATCTCGAAGGTTGCCGTGCATTACTCGAAGAGCTCGACCATCTGGAATCGATGGTCGCCCATACAGAAGGCGACCCCAGCGGAACATTGCGCGTGGTGGCGTCCGGATCGCTGTCGCTCATGGCGCTTACGCCGCTCATCGACGGATTCCGGCAGGTTTATCCAAAGGTGAATGTCCGCCTTACGCTTTCAGAGCGTCACGTCGATCTGGTCGAAGATGGTTTCGACGTGGGAATCGTGACTGCATTCATGGTGTCGAGCACGGCGCTGGTCGAACGTCCTGTCGCCACCAACACGCTGATTCCGGTCGCCACGCCCGCCTATCTCGAGGAGCACGGCTCGCCCAGCCAGCCTGCCGATCTGCTGCATCATTCATTCGTGGCGTTGCCAAGCGAGATGCGCAGCGCGACGTGGCACTTCCGCCATCGCAGCAACGGCAGCGCCGACCAGGTCACGCTCGCGCCCGTCTACACGGTCAACAGCGCGCTGATGGTCCGGCTCGGCACGCTCGCTCACATGGGCATCTCGATCCTTCCGGAAGGCGTTGTGTCAAAGGATCTGGAGGACGGATCGCTCGTGCGCGTGCTCGGCGATTACGCGATCGACGACCCCGATGTCAAGGTATCGATCGTGTATCCCGGGCGCCAGTATCTGCCTGCCAAAACCCGTGCTTTCATCGATTACACTCTCGAACATATGGGCCCGGGGGGCGAAGTCGGCGTACCGCAGCATCCGGACAGCGTTCTGGCCCGGCTTTCGATGGCGCGTCCGGCCACTGCTATCGCCAATTAAAACGTTTTGTGCATGAAAGCGGGGTTAGAACTCGATGTCGGTCTCAATGATCGTCTTCAGCAGCCGTCAATATGATCGCGACGTCTTCACCGAGGCAAACGCGGCATTCGGCTACGCCCTGCAGTTCCAGGAATCGCAACTCGACGCGCAGACGGCGGTACTGGCGCACGGTTGCAAAGTGGTATGCCCATTTGTCAATGACGTCGTCGACGAAGCCGTGCTGGAAACGCTTCACGACGGCGGCACTCAACTTGTGGCACTGCGCTCGGCGGGTTTCAACCACGTCGATCTGGCTGCCGCAAAGCGGCTTGGAATCGGCGTGGTCCGGGTGCCGGCTTATTCGCCGCACGCGGTCGCCGAGCATGCAGTTGGTTTGATCCTGACGCTTAACCGCAAGTTGCATCGCGCTTATGCCCGAACCCGCGATGGTGATTTTTCGCTTAACGGCTTGCTGGGTTTCGATTTGCACGGCAAGACGCTCGGGATTGTCGGTACAGGAGTCATTGGACGTGTGTTCGGCAAAATCATGGCCGGTTTCGGTATGACTTTGCTGGCACACGATCCAGGGCCGCCCGCAGAGGACCTGATTGCGGCCGGGGCGCGTTATCTGCCGCTTGAAGCACTGCTTGCTCAATCCGATATTGTCAGTCTGCATTGCCCACTCCTGCCTTCCACTTATCACCTGATCGACGCAGATGCGCTCGCACAGATGAAACATGGGGCAATGCTGATCAATACGGGCCGCGGCGGTTTAATCGATAGCAGCGCGCTCGTGGATGCGTTGAAAAGCGGACAACTGGGTCACCTGGGACTGGATGTCTATGAAGAAGAAGGCGGACTGTTCTTCGAAGACCATTCGAATCATCTGCTTCAGGACGATGTCCTTGCGCGCTTACTCTCCTTTCCAAATGTGATCGTTACTTCTCATCAGGCGTTCTTTACGCGGGAAGCCCTGAGCGAGATTGCAAACACGACACTTGGAAACGTAAAAGCGTGGTTTGACGGTTCACCGCGTAATCAAACAGATTTCTAAAACTTCTCATTCGGACATCGCGCATTGGCAATGCGCGATCCAATAAGATAATTTGAAACCGGGCAATTGATTAGTCCGGACATTTTTATTAACTTTTCTATTCTTCATACAAATTAAAAAGGGAAGATGTCTATCTGATCCATTTGCAAAGGCACACCATTTGCTTGGGTAATAGCCCTATCGACCGCTTCCGGTCGTTTTGTGCCTTTTCCAAGCGGGTGGCGGGTTGGACGAATCGAAAGACCTGATTGTTGCGAGGCCTGAAGGCCTTTATTGCCCGCCGGGCGACTTTTTTATCGATCCATGGCGGCCGGTCGATCGGGCAATCATCACGCACGCCCATGCAGATCACGCCCGTTTCGGACACGCCCGCTATCTTGCGGCAGATGCGGGCGTTGGTGTATTGCTCTCGCGCTTACCCGGCATCGACCTGCAAGGCGTTCCGTACGGCGAGCGCCTTGTGATCAATGGCGTCACCGTCTCGCTCCACCCCGCCGGGCACGTGCTCGGATCGGCGCAAGTGCGCGTCGAGCATGCAGGCCGCGTATGGGTTGCATCGGGCGACTACAAAGTCGACCCCGACCCGACCTGCGCGCCGTTCGAACCCGTTCGCTGCGACACCTTCATTACGGAGTCCACTTTCGGCCTGCCGATCTACAGATGGGATCCGTCGCACGTCACCTTCGGCGGCATCGATTCGTGGTGGCGGCACAACGCGGCAGAAGGACGCGCATCCGTCCTGTTCTGCTATTCGTTTGGCAAGGCGCAGCGGATTCTTGCCGGCGTCGATGCGACTATCGGGCCAATCTTTTGTCATGGCGCCGTGGAACCGCTGAACCGGGCGTATCGGGCATCGGGCGTGGCGTTGCCGGAAACGCGCCTTGTCAGCGATATCGCCGCGAAAGACAAAGCCGTGTTCAAGGGCGCGTTGATCATTGCGCCGCCGTCGGCGCAAGGCAGCACGTGGATGCGGCGTTTCGGCGATTACAGCGATGCCTTCGCTTCCGGCTGGATGCGCTTGCGCGGCACCAGGCGCCGGCGCGGCCTGGATCGCGGTTTCGTGCTGTCCGATCACGCGGACTGGCCGGGCCTGCAGCAGGCTATCGGCGCGACGAAGGCTGAACGCGTGATCGTCACGCACGGCCAGATTGAACCGATGGTCCGGTGGCTGCGCGAGCAAGGACTCGAAGCCGGCGCGTTCACGACCGAATACGGCGACGATGCGATCGAAGCGGACGCGGCCGATGCCGCCGAAGCCACCCAAGCCACTCAAGCCGAGGCGGCCCCTCAATGAAGCGCTTCGCCGCGTTATACACCGCGCTCGACGGCACGACATCGACGAAAGAAAAACTCGAGGCGCTGATCGCGTACTTCTCGGCGGCGGAGCCCGAGGACGCGGCATGGGCGTCGTATTTCCTGAGCGGCGGCAAGCCGCGCCAATCCGTACCCACGCGCCTTCTCAGCGAATTTGCCCGCGAGCGCGCCCGGCTGCCCGAATGGCTTTTCGAAGAGTCGTATCAGGCCGTCGGCGACCTCGCCGAAACCATCGCGCACATTTTGCCGCCCGCGGAACGCACGTCCGAGCTAGGCCTTGCGCAATGGATAGAAAGCCGCGTGCTGACCTTGCGCGGCGTCGAACCCGATGAACTCAAGACGCGTTTGCTCGGATACTGGGACGAACTCGACTGGGGCGAGCGCTTCTTGCTGACCAAGCTGATTGGCGGCGGATTTCGCGTCGGCGTCGCGCGGCAGCTTGTCGTGCGCGCGCTGGCGGAGGTCGCGGGCGTCGATCACAAACGCATCGCGCAACGCATGGTCGGCTGGACCGACTCGCGCCAGGCGCCGGACGCCGCGCGCTATCTCCGGCTGGTCGCGCCCGAAACCTCACCCGACGATGAAACCGCCGCCCCGCATGAAAGCGATATCGGCTTGCCTTATCCGTTCTTTCTCGCGCATCCCTTGCAAGCCGATCCGGCCACGCTCGGCGCACCGGCGGATTGGGTCATCGAATGGAAGTGGGACGGGATTCGCGCGCAACTGGTGAAGCGCGGCGGGCGCGTGTGGGTCTGGTCGCGTGGTGAAGATCTCATCACCGACCGCTTTCCGGAGATCGCCGCCCTGGGCGAAGCGCTCGCCGACGGCACTGTGATCGATGGCGAAATACTCGCGTGGGAACCGGGCGCCGATGCGCCCTTGCCGTTCGCGCGTCTGCAACCGCGGATCACGCGCAAGACCTTATCGAAGAAAGTGCTCGCCGATTCACCCGCGACGTTTCTTGCCTACGATTTGCTCGAAGCCGAAGGCCGCGACCTGCGCATGACGCCCTTGATAGAACGCCGCACGCAACTCGATGCATTGGCGAACGAACTCGCGGTGGATTTGCTGCGTGTCTCGCCGGTCGTGAATGCCGGCGACTGGACCGCGCTCGCCGCATTGCGCGAAGAAAGCCGCGGCCGCGGCGTGGAAGGGCTGATGCTCAAAGGCCGTGATTCGATGTACGGCGTCGGCCGCACGAAGGCATCGGGAACGTGGTGGAAGTGGAAGATCGAGCCATATGCCATCGATGCCGTGCTGCTCTACGCGCAACGCGGTCATGGACGCCGGGCGAGTCTGTACACCGACTTCACGTTCGCCGTGTGGGACGAAGCCGACGGCGTGCGCACGCTCGTGCCTTTCGCGAAAGCCTATTCGGGCCTCACCGATGAAGAAATGCGCAAGGTCGATGCCATCGTGCGCAAGACGACCATCGAAAAATTCGGACCGGTGCGAAGCGTCACGCCGACGCTCGTCTTCGAGATCGGCTTCGAAGGAATACAAGCAAGTCCGCGCCATAAATCCGGCATCGCGGTGAGGTTCCCGCGCATGTTGCGATGGCGCACTGACAAGCAGATCGACGACGCCGACACGCTCGCCATGCTCGAGGGTTTCCTCGATGGAGCCGCAAATTGAGCGCGCCGCGTCCGCGTCGAGTGCCGAAAACGCGCGCGGCTCAGGCGAAGTCGGACGCGCTCGCCGAGCTGTTTCAGCCGGTGCCGGTCGTACTCGATCCCGAAGCTGAAAGCATCCCTTTCGATACACGCCTGAACGCATGGTTCGAGCACAACGACCGGCAGCCGTTTCCGTTTCAGCGCGAAGTATGGGAAGCGATTCAAGGTGGCGCGAGCGGCCTGCTGCACGCAACAACGGGCGCGGGGAAAACGTGGGCCGTGTGGCTCGGCGCGTTGGCCGCGTACGGGCGCGAACAAAAAAGTCCCGCACCGTTGACCGTGTTGTGGATCACGCCGATGCGCGCCCTCGCCGCCGATACCGCCCGCGCATTGCAAGCCGCGGTGAGCGGACTCGCGGTGCCGTGGAGCATCGGCTTGCGCACCGGCGACACGCAATCCGCCGAACGCGCGCGGCAAAACAAGCGCATGCCGTCGGCACTGGTCACCACGCCAGAGAGCCTTACGTTGATGCTCACGCGCGCGAACGCCATCGACGAAATGAAACACGTGCGCCTCGTCGTCGTCGATGAATGGCATGAGTTGCTCGGCAACAAACGCGGCACGCAAACGCAACTCGCGCTGGCCCGTCTCGCACATTGGCGGCCGGAGTTGCAGGTATGGGGTTTGTCGGCGACGCTCGGCAATCTCGAACTCGCCAAGGACGCGTTGCTCGCGCCCGTGAAAACGCCGCGCGTCGCGGTGCGCGGCGCACAACCGAAAACCTTGATTGTCGATACGCTGATCCCCGATACCATCGAACGCTTTCCGTGGGGCGGCCATCTCGGCGTGCGGCAAGTCGAACCGGTCGCGGCTGAAATCGATAAGGCGCGCAGTTCGCTCGTCTTCACCAACACGCGTTCGCAATCGGAGATCTGGTACCGGGCGCTGCTGGATTTGCGGCCCGACTGGGCCGGGCTGATCGCGCTGCATCACGGTTCGCTCGACAAGGAAGTCCGCGAGTGGGTTGAACTCGGGTTGAAGAACGGCCAGCTGAAGGCCGTGGTGTGTACTTCGAGCCTTGATCTCGGCGTCGATTTCCTGCCGGTTGACCGCGTGTTCCAGATCGGCTCGCCGAAGGGCGTCGCGCGCTTGATGCAACGCGCGGGACGATCGGGACACGCGCCGGGACGCGCGTCACGCGTGACCATCGTGCCAACGCATGCGCTCGAACTCGTCGAAGCCGCCGCTGCACGATGGGCGGTCGAGGAACGCCATATAGAAGGCCGCGAGATGCCCTACAAGCCGCTCGACGTCCTCGTGCAGCATCTCGTGAGCATTGCCATCGGCGGGGGCTTCAAGGCGCCTGATCTCTTCGATGAAGTCCGCACCACCTACGCGTATCGCGATCTCACGCAGCAGGAATTCGACTGGGCGCTGGCCTTCGTGGAACGCGGCGGCGCGTCGCTCGCGGCGTATCCGGATTTTCATCGCGTGATGCCGGGTGCCGATGGCGTGTATCGCGTGCCGCGCGAGGATCTGATCCGGCGCCACCGGAACAACGTCGGCACGATCGTCGCGAACGCGACCATCAACGTGGCGTACATGACGGGCGGCCGGATCGGGGCGATGGAAGAATCGTTCATCTCGCGCCTGAAACCCGGCGACGTCTTCACGTTCGGCGGACGCGCGCTCGAACTGATCCGCGTGCGCGACATGACCGCGTATGTGAAGCGCGCGACGTCCTCGCGTGGCGCGATGCCGCAATGGGCCGGCAGCCGCATGCCGCTTTCGTCCGAACTCGCCGAAGCCACGCTGATGATGCTCGCCCGCGCCGTCAACGGCGTCTACGATGAACCCGAGATGCAGGCCGTGCGTCCGCTGCTGGAGTTGCAGGCGAAGTGGTCCGCGTTGCCGGAACCCGGCGTGCTGCTGGTCGAAATGATCCGTTCGCGCGAGGGGCATCATCTGTTTTGTTATCCGTTCGCGGGGCGCATGGCGCATATCGGCTTGGGGTCATTGATCGGCTGGCGCGTGGCGCGCGATCAGCCCAGTACCTTCTCCATATCGATGAACGATTACGGCTTCGAGTTGCTCTCCGCGCTGCCGTTCGACTGGGAAACGCTGATACAGGAAGGACTTTTTTCGCCCGATAATCTCGAACACGACATTCTCGCGAGCCTCAATTCATCGGAGCTCGCGGCGCGGCGTTTTCGCGAGATCGCGCGCGTGTCCGGTTTGATCTTCCAGGGCCACCCCGGCCAGCAAAAAAGCGCGCGGCAATTGCAGGCATCGAGCGGATTGTTCTATGAAGTTTTTCGCCGGCACGACAGCGACAACCTGCTGCTCGCGCAGGCCGAGGAAGAAGTGATGTTGCAGGAACTCGAACTCGAACGCATGCGTGCGGCGCTCCAAAGCATGAACACGAGCCGGCTTGTGCTCACGCATCCGAAGAAGCCGACGCCATTTGCGTTTCCGCTGATCATCGCGCGGCTTCGCGAAAAGGTGAGTACCGAGAAGCTTTCGGATCGGGTCGCGCGCATGCTCGCCGATCTTGAGAAGGCGGCGCGCGCATGATGATCGAAGCGATGACGGTGGATGCGGGCGGGCATGCGCTGGTGTTGTCGGCGGCGCGCGCGGCATTCGATCCGGTGCTGAAGACGTTGTTTATCGCCGATGCGCATTTTGGCAAGGACGCGGTGTTTCGCGCGCGAGGGATTCCGGTGCCGGAAGGATCGACCGCCGAGACGCTTGCGCGGCTCGATGCGTTGATCGTCACGCATCGCCCCGCCTGCGTGGTTTTTCTCGGCGACTTGCTGCACGCAAGGGAATCACACGCGGCCGCGACGTTACACGCGCTCGCCGAGTGGCGCTTAAGACATGCAGCGCTGCGACTCGTGCTCGTGGAAGGCAATCACGATCGTCACGCCGGCGGACCGCCCGAAATGCTGAAGATGGAAGTGGTCGATGAGCCTTATCGGCTGGGACCGTGGGCGTTGTGTCACTACCCGCAGCGAGTGGCGGGAGCGTTTGCGCTCGCTGGTCACGAGCATCCGGTATATCGCGTGGCGACCCGGCGGGACAGCGTGCGCCTGCCCTGCTTTCGCTTCGCCGCCGATGCCGGCGTCCTCCCCGCGTTCGGCGCGTTCACGGGCGGTTACGAGGTCAATGAGAACGCACGCAACGAACGCATCTTCGTGGTCGCGGGCGAGCGCGTGATGCCGGTGCGTCCCCAGGCTCAAGCTCAGTGATAAATCGTCTTCGATGAAACCAGCTTCGTCAGCGTGCCGCGCTGGAACCTGTACCAGCCCTCGCCACTTTTGAGCACGACTTCATCGCGCTGCCAGAACACGCCGGTCAGCTTCATGCGCCGTCCGATGCGCTCGACCGCCGGCGGGCGCTTCGTGAAGTCGTAGAGAAGGAGTTCGGGCGCGCCGTTATCGAAGGCTTCGACAATCATTCGGGCACCGGACGGCTCGACAAAATGCGCGATACGCCGGGCGTTCAAACGGTCGAACGTCGCGCCATCGAGCTGCGCATCGATGTTGTTTCCCTGCTGGACGAACGTCACGCTTCCCGCCGTGGTACGGATAGGTCCGGCGCTCGAATCCGTGTCTTGTGCAAAGGCGCCTGGCACGACGCACATGGCCAGCAGCAACGGGAAAACGGTGCGAGATACGTTCATTGAAGATCCTTCATAAAAACGGCATTCCGCAAACTAGACCTGCCGTTCACGAAAAGCAACATTCATCGGCGAAAAGGCCAACTCACTGAATCAGCGCTCGAAATCTCAGGGTTTCCACCGATCAAATCGTAAAACGTTCGGTACAATTTGAACCCTCCAGCCGCCCGATCCTCCCCGCACTCCATGCCTCTGCCCCTTTTCGCCCTCGCTATCGCCGCGTTTGGCATCGGCACGACCGAATTCGTCATCATGGGCCTGCTGCCCAACGTCGCGCGCGACCTCGGTGTGTCGATACCCGCCGCCGGCATGCTCGTATCCGGCTATGCGCTTGGCGTGACCATAGGCGCGCCGATCCTCGCCATCGTCACCGCGAAAATGCCGCGCAAGAAAGCGCTGATGGTTCTGATGGGCGTGTTCATTGTCGGCAATATGCTGTGCGCCGTTGCGCCGGGATACTGGGTGCTGATGGCCGCGCGCGTTGCGACCGCGTTCTGTCACGGCGCGTTCTTCGGCATCGGCTCGGTCGTGGCGGCGGACCTCGTCGCGCCGAACCGCCGCGCGCAAGCCATTGCGTTGATGTTCACGGGGCTCACGCTCGCGAACGTGCTCGGCGTGCCGCTTGGCACCGCGCTCGGCCAGGTGGCCGGATGGCGCGCCACGTTCTGGGTCGTCACGTTGATCGGACTGGCGGCGGCCGGCGCGTTGTGGGTTTGTTTGCCAAAGCACATCGAGATGCGCGAATCCAGCATCCTGCGCGAATTCAGGGTGCTCAGGAACCCGCAAGTACTGATGGTGCTGGGCATCAGCGTGCTGGCATCGGCGAGCCTGTTTTCCGTTTTCACGTACATCACGCCGATCCTCGAAGACGTCACCGGTTTCTCCCCGCACGCGGTCACGCTCGTGCTGTTGCTGTTCGGGCTTGGACTGACCGTTGGCAGCACGCTCGGCGGCAAGCTCGCCGACTGGAAACTGCTGCGCTCGCTGCTGACGTTTCTTATGGCGATCATCATTGTGCAGGCGATTTTCGCGGCGACCATGCGCGCTGCGATTCCCGCGATGATCACCATCTTCATCTGGGGCGTGCTTGCGTTCGGAATCGTGCCGCCGTTGCAAATGTTGATTGTGAATCGTGCAGCCGATGCCCCCAATCTTGCATCCACGCTCAATCAAGGCGCGTTCAATCTCGGCAACGCGACGGGCGCCTGGCTTGGCGGCATGGCGATCGGCGCGGGCGCGTCGCTCAGCACGCTTCCCTGGGTCGGCGTGCTGATGGCGTGCGGCGCGTTCGGCCTGACCTTGCTCTCGGCTACGCTCGACAAACGCGCGCGCCGCATGGGTATCGGGCAGACGGTTTAAGCCAGAACGCTTAACGTTGCCCGGGGTTGAAATGCTTGGTGAGCCCCCGCCAGCATTCGTAGTAATGCGCCTGCAATTGCGCGGTTTCGAGCGCGAAGCGCGTCGGCTTGATCAGCGTGCGCGTTTCGAACATGAACGCCATCGTGTCGCCCACCTTCACCGGCTTCGATGTATCCGCGTTCGACGCTTTGTCGAAGGTTCCGGCATCCGGTCCATGGCCCGACATGCAGTTGTGCAAGCTCGAGCCACCCGGCATGAAGCCTTCGGACTTCGCGTCATACACGCCGTGGACCAGGCCCATGAACTCGCTCGCCACATTCCGATGAAACCACGGCGGACGAAACGTGTTCTCGCTTGCGAGCCAGCGCGGCGGAAAAATCACGAAGTCGTTGGCATCGACACCCGGCGTATCCGTCTGCGATTGCAAGACGAGAAAGATCGACGGATCGGGGTGATCGAAGCTTATCGAACCCATGGTGTTGAACAGGCGCAGGTCGTATTTGTACGGCGCGTAGTTACCGTGCCACGCGACCACATCGAGCGGTGAATGACCGATGTCCGCGCGCCACAACACGCCGTTCATCTTCGCGACGAGTTCGAACGCGCCCTCGCGATCTTCGTACGATGCATGCGGCGTGAGGAAATCGCGCGGATTCGCGAGGCCGTTCGAACCGATCGGTCCCAGATCCGGCAAGCGCAACAGCGCGCCGAAGTTCTCGCAGATATAACCGCGCGCCGTGCCATCCGGCAGCGTCACCGAGAAGCGCACGCCACGCGGAATGACGGCGATTTCGAATGGTTCGATATCGAGGCGTCCGAGTTCTGTAGCGATGGACAAGCGCCCTTCTTGCGGCACGATCAGCAACTCGCCATCGGCGTTATAGAAGAAACGATCCTGCATCGATCGATTCGCGGCGTACAGATGGATCGCGCAACCCTGCATGGATTCGGCGGCGCCGTTGCCGGCCATCGTCACCCAGCCGTCGATGAAATCCGTCGGCGCGTCGGGCATGGGCAACGGGTCCCATCGAAGCTGATTGGGTGGTGTGGGCGGCACCTCGGCGAAGTTCGCCACGAGTTTGTTCGCCGCCTCGATTTGCGTGAACGGCTGATGCACGGCCGCCGGCCTGATCCGATACAACCAGGACCGCCGGTTATGCCCGCGCGGCGCGGTGAACGCCGTGCCCGAAAGCTGCTCGGCGTACAAACCATAGTTCACGCGCTGCGGAGAGTTACGCCCGAGCGGCAACGCGCCGGGCAACGCTTCGGTCGCGAAATCGGCGGCGAAGCCCGATTGGTAATGCTGACTGGCGTCAGTATGGCTTGTGAAAACCGCGGGCGGTTCTGGGTTCATTCGTTTGTTCCATCGGCAAATTTATTACGCATGGTAAAACGAATTACGATAGGTAAAACTATTGTTAACCCTAGGCATGTATCGGCCGATTGATACCGATGCATATCGATATGTGGATTTTGTGCAAAGCGTCATGCGCGGCGCTGCTACCATCGACGCTACATTGCAAGAGAGCCCCGCCTAAATGATTGCGCCGACCGTCCAGCAACTCGTCGCGCGCGCCTCGGACTATCCTTTTCCGGGCGCGCGCATTGTCATGGGCGAGAAGGCGCGCGCGGAATCGGCCGTTGCGTTCTACGACGGTTTCACTCTGGCTAGCGCTTACGAGCCCATCTTCGATGTCAGCACGCGCGGCTTGCCGCAATCGCTGACGGCATCGGTGGAAAGTGCGGAGCGTTTTGGCGATGAACTTGGTTTTCAGGCATTGACTCTCACTGCCGATGGCGCGCCTTTCGACCCTTTCGCTCAACTCGACGATGACCCGCGGCTTGTCGAACTCGATCGTCTTTCACGCGCGTTGCACGCGTTCAATTTCTTTGGTGCGCAGCGGCCTGGATTGTTGTTCTTGCGGGTTCACGAGCGTTTGCTGAAGAGCGTGAAGTACGACCATGGGAAGCACTTTTCTTCTGTGCTGATCGAGTTTGGGTTGAATCCGGCGCGGATCGTGATTGAGTTGCCGTCGGCGGCGGTTGCACACCGGACCTTTCTTGGGTATCTCGTCAAGAGTTATCAGAAGTACGGCTTCAAGGTTGCGGGGAATCTGGCGAACGCGGGGCAGGTCATGGCGGTGTCGGATATGGCGCGGCTTGATTTCATCAAGATGGATGCCGGCGCGGCGTTGCGGGATTCGGTGGTCAAGCCGTTGGTCGGGTATGCGCACAGATTGAGGATTCCGCTGATCTTCAGCAACGTGGCGGATGAAGCGCAGTTCGATGCGCTGCAACAGTTCGATGTGAATTTTGTGCAGGGGCCGGCGTTTGAAGTGCATGAGGAATAACGCTGGCGCTTGGGCCGGGGTTTGGCTTGTGGTCGGGGTTGATGCCGGGTTGCTGCTTTTTGGGCCTTCGCGCGTTTCGTCTTATCTGATTTCTTTAGCACTATTAGCCACTGTGCGTGGCGGCACTTCATTTCACAGGTTTTAACGCTGGCGCTCGGATGGTCATTTGTAGAGGTCGGGGTCGATGCCGGGTTGCTGCTTTTTAGGCTACCTCGCGTTTCGTTTTGGCTGTTCTCTCTAGCACTGTTAGCCACTGTGCGTGGCGGCACTTCATTTCACAAGGTTTTAACGCTGGCGCTCGGGCGGTTGTTTGTAGCAGTCGGAGTCAATGCCGGGTTGCTGCTTTTTGGGCCTTTGCGCGTCCTGTCTTATCTGATTTCTTTAGCACTATTAGCCACTGTGCGTGGCGGCACTTCATTTCTTTGTCCAACGGCGACAAAGAAACGAAGCAAAGAAAACGCCTTTCAACCGCTAATTCTTAAGTGTCCACAGCGTGCAGTTACAACTATTTGGTACCCCAAAAGCACGCTCAGCGTATAACCCCGAACAGTTGAAACCCTCCCCCTCCGGCAACGGCAACCCACACGCTTCGCCACCAGTGTGGGAATCCGTTAACCAGGCTTCCGCGCTGCGCGCGCTGATGCCCAAAACGAAGGGTCGGCCGTGCCGGTGAGGAAGTTTCGGGTCCAGGATGCTTTGAACCTGTTATTGGCTAACCCGTTGTTATACGTGGGCCAGGTTTCCGTATAAACGGATTCCCACACTGATGGCGAAGCGTGTGGGTATCTGTGTTCGGAGGGGGAGGGTTTCAAGTGTTCGAAGTTATTCGCCAAGCGTGCTTTTGGGGTACCAAATAGTTATCAGTGCACGCTCGGGACACTTATGTGCCCTCGTTTGGA
>NZ_JAAVUV010000021.1 GCF_018449635.1 Caballeronia sp. dw_276
TAAAAGTGGGGTTTTTGCGTTTACAGGCTCATTCTCGACCAAGTCCAGAGTCGGAGAGGAATCTGTCCTTCCATCGGCTTGGTGGGTATCAACACGCTAAAATAGCGCTTCTGCCCAAAGTCCAGGGCGTCTGCAAAACAATCAGGTCCCCATGTTACGTTTAAGCGAAATCAAGCTTCCGCTTGAGCATTCGGAAAGCGAGCTCGAGTCGGCTGTTCGCTCGCGCCTTGCGCTTATTCACGTCCCGTCCGATGGCCTCATCCGCTATACGGTGTTTCGTCGCGCGCATGATGCCCGGAAACGCTCCGACATCAAGCTCACGTATATCGTCGATGTGGAAGTTCTCGACGAAGCGGCCGTCCTTCAACATCTCGACGATCAGCCGCATTGTTCCGTCACACCCGACATGGCTTATAAGTTCGTGGCGAAAGCGCCCGAACAGATGACTTCGCCGAGACCGGTCGTGATTGGCATGGGCCCGTGCGGCTTGTTCGCCGGGCTCATTCTTGCGCAGATGGGATTTCGCCCGATCATCCTCGAACGCGGCAAAGCGGTTCGCGAACGGACCAAGGACACGTGGGGTCTGTGGCGCAAAAACGTATTAAACCCGGAATCGAACGTGCAGTTCGGCGAAGGTGGGGCCGGTACTTTTTCGGACGGCAAGCTATATAGCCAGATCAAAGATCCTAAGCATTACGGGCGCAAAGTTCTCGATGAATTCGTGCTTGCCGGTGCGCCGGAGGACATTCTCTACTTGAGCCGGCCGCATATCGGTACGTTCCGGCTGGTCGGGATGGTCGAGAAAATGCGCGCCACCATTCACCAGCTCGGCGGGGAAGTGCGGTTCGATACTCGAGTCGAAGATATCGAGATTGAAAACGGGAAGGTTCGCGGGCTGACGCTTTCCAATGGCGAGACGCTGCGTTGTGATCATGTCGTGTTGTCGGTGGGACATAGCGCGCGGGACACGTTCGAGATGTTGCATCGCCGGGGCGTGTATATGGAAGCGAAGCCGTTTTCGCTCGGGTTTCGGATCGAACATCCGCAAGGGTTGATCGATCGGAGCCGGTTCGGGAAGTTCGCCGGACACAAGCTGCTGGGTGCGGCTGACTATAAGGTTGTTCATCATTGCAGCAACGGGCGCGCGGTTTATAGCTTTTGCATGTGTCCGGGCGGGACCGTAGTGGCCGCGACGTCGGAGCCGGGCCGGGTCGTCACAAACGGCATGAGCCAGTATTCGCGAAATGAGCGAAATGCGAACGCCGGGATCGTCGTTGGGATCACGCCGGAGGATTTTCCGGGCGGTCCCCTGGCTGGCATAGCGTTTCAGCGGCAATGGGAAGAACGGGCGTTCGAGCTTGGCGGCGGCGATTATTCGGCGCCGGCGCAATTGGTCGGCGATTTCATCGCGCGTCGGGCATCGACCGAACTTGGTTCAGTCGAGCCATCGTATAAACCGGGTGTGCGCATGACCGATTTGAGCAGCGCATTGCCTGATTACGTGGTCGAGGCTATTCGCGAAGCGCTGCCTCAGATCGATAAAAAAATCCCTGGCTTCGCCATGCACGACGCCGTGCTGACCGGCGTGGAGACGCGTACGTCATCGCCCATACGCGTGCGCCGGAAGGACAATTATCAAAGCATGAATGTCGATGGGCTGTACCCTGCGGGCGAAGGCGCAGGCTACGCCGGCGGCATTTATTCGGCGGCGATCGATGGGATCGAAGTGGCCGAAGCGCTCGCGTTGGACATGATGGCGAAGTAGATCAGTGCAGCGCGGCTAGCAGCCGTTTCTGTTCGATCTCCAAACCCAGTTCGCGTGCGAGATCGATCACCGGTTTGAATCGGCGTTGTTTCTTCTCCGCGTGATTTCGCGCGATGTCCGCTAACCGATGATCGAGGAAAGGATTCTCGAAGCGATTGCGGACATCGACGAGATAGGCGCGCGCGGCATCGTGCTTGCCTAATGCGTCGAAGACGGGCAGCACTTCATCCTGCCACACCGACTCCAGCGTCTCGCGCCATGCGTTGTTGCGCATTGCATCCAGGACATTCGCGCAGGCAGATTGATCGGCGAGCCAGAGTTCGGCGAGCATCGTGTGCCCAAGATTCAGCAGCAAAAGCTTGAGGCGCTCGTAGTGAGCGAGGTCATCGGTGACGACGATGTCTTCGTGCTCGCACGGCAAGACCATGTTCGCCTGGCGCTCGATGGCCCAGAGCGCATAAGGCTCGGCTATTGCGCCCACCGGATGAATCGGCTCCGAGACAATCCGGTCGACAAGCGAATTCACCCAGACGCAATCGTGTTGAAGATAACGAATGAACGCGTCGTCTGCGTGCCATTGATTCGCGATGCTGAGGACCGCGTCTCGCAAGGTATCGCCATTGTGCGAAACCAGTTCGCATGGCAGCAACGTGATCGGTTCGGCCCCGGCGATAAACCTGTCATGCAGCAACGCAGCAAGTTTCGCTGGAAATCCACGCGGTACGGAGGGGCTTTCGAATCCTTGGGCGATGTCCTCATCGAAGGAAACGTATCCCGTGTCACCCGTGTTCGATACGACGACCTTCACGTCATGCCGGATGCATTCACGAAGCGTCGGCCAGTCATCTGCGGCGTTCAAGGCTTCGGTGATCGCGTCGCATTGCACGGTTTCATCGATGGTCGCATTGCCTTTTCTGCCGCGGATTCTCACGGGATAGGCACTCGAGGCACGCAACGCATCGATCCGCGCCCGGCTTTCAGCGCTCTCCGTTGTTTGCACGACGGTAATGCGGCCAAGCGCCTTCGAAGGATCGTGCCGCAAGGCTTGCGCTATGAAAAAATCCACGTGCGCCTGAAGGAACCGGCTCGTGCCGAATTGCAGAATGGGATTGCTCATTGATGCGCTCAACACTCGACCAGCGCCTTGATCACGCCAGCCGATGGATCCAGCAGCTTCGAAAACTCATGCGGCAAGTTGCCGAGTTGCAGCGTGTGCGTGTTGAGCGCGGCTGTTGGAATCAGGCCGGCGCGCATCGCGGTGAGGACGGTTTCGAAGTCGTCGGGCGTGGCGTTGCGGCTCGCGAGCAACGTGGTCTCGCGCTTGTGGAATTCAGGATCGGCGAATGAAATGCGATCGCGAACAATCGATATCAACACGTACTTGCCGCCATGCGCAACGAACTCCAGGCCGCGTTCCATGGCTTTGACGTTGCCGGTGGCATCGAAGACGATATCGAAGAACTCGTGGTCCGTGAGTTCGGCGAGTTGAGTGGCGTCGGTCGCGGCGTCGGTGGTATCGAGGCGCACGATGTGATCAGCGTTCAGTTGCGTCTCGCAGAACTTCAGGCGATCTTCCCGGCTATCGAGCACGGTCACTTCTGCGCCGCGCAACTTGGCGAAAATCATCGCCGCCATGCCGATGGGACCCGCGCCCACCACGAGCGCGCGCTGCTTCGGCTGCACGTCGGCGCGTGCGACGGCGTGCGCGCCGATCGCGAGGAATTCGATCATCGCGGCTTGATCGAGTGTGACGCCATCGGCTTTGAACACGAAGGCTTGCGGCACGGCCAGTTGCTCGACCAGACCGCCGTCGGTATGCACGCCCAGGACGCGAATGTTCATGCAGCAATTCGGTTTCTTCGCGCGGCACGCAATGCATTTTCCGCACGCGAGGTAAGGCATCACGTAGACCTGATCGCCTTTCGCGACGCGCGCGCCCGACGGCGCCGATTCGACAATTCCCGACAATTCATGTCCCATCACGCGCGGATAGGCGAGAAACGGTTGGTTTCCGGTAAAGATGTGCAGGTCCGTGCCGCACACGCCGACGCGTTTGATGCGAATCAGGACGTCGTCGGGTCCGGCTTCCGGAGACGGCCGATCGATCAGGACAAGGGAGCCGGGTTGTTCGCAGATGACAGTTTTCATGTGATTGATTGTTTTGGCCTTACCAGAGTGCATGTTAGTTTCGTAAAAGACAACTGGTCAAGCCAATTTGCCGTCAATGCGGGTTTGGCCTGACCATTGCCGTCGGCGAATGTTTAGAATTCACGCGTTCAGCCGGCGAAAACCGGCGGGTGATACTGCAGAAAAGGAAACCTTGTGGCTGGCAAACCCATCGAAACGCGTCGTCTCTACCTCCAGATCGCCGACAAACTGCGCGCGCTCATCGACGAAAAGGGTTTCGCGCCGAACGGCCGCTTGCCGTCCGAGCGCGAACTGGCGTTGATGCTCGGCGTGTCGCGTCCATCCGTGCGCGAGGCGCTCGTGGCGCTGGAACTGGAAGGGCGTGTCGAGATCCGGATGGGATCGGGCGTCTATATTTGCGCGACGCCGGCGCCGGGTTCCCGTCCGGCCTTGCTTGCCGGTACAGAACTCGGCGAAAGCCCGCTGGAAATCATGACGGCGCGCATGGTGATCGAAGGCGCGATTGCCGCGAGCGTCGCGGCATTCGCCAAGCCCAAGGCGCTCAGGGCGTTGCGCGACATCTACGAGGACATGGCAAGGCAAGTCGCGCATGGCCAGATTCCGCTTGCAGCGGATCGCGCGTTCCACATGGCCGTGGCGCAAATGTCGGGAAATGACGTGCTGGTACGTACCGTTGCAGGTCTCTTCGATGAACGGCATAGCCCGTTGTCATCAACGTTGCGTGGGCATTTCGAGGGGGATGAAACGTGGGCAGACGCGCTGAGCGAGCATAAGGAAATACTCGACGCGCTTGAAGCGCGCGATGCGATCCAGGCCCAGGCTGCCATGCAGCGCCATCTGAAAGCGTCTTACGAGCGGCTGATGACACGCCGCAAGCATTGAGAGTTTGCTTCAAGCCAGTCGAGGCAAAGGTCGAACTGGCCGCAGGGACATCGCTACATGCACGCTCAGCCCGGGTAAGCCTCGTCGACTTTCAGCCCGGCGAGCTTGAAGATCACGCGCAACGTCTGCGGCGCGATCTCGCGACGCGAAGCGAGCGTCGTCAGTACAAAATCCATGACCTTGGCGTACTTGAGCATCGTCAAGCACGTTTCCATGTCGGTGGTTCCGTCGCGCATGGCTTCTGCAAGCCGAAGCATTTCGCCGGAAATTTCTCGAGCCATCTCCAGTTCCAGTTGTTGCTTTTCGCTCCATTCCGGCAATGCGGTGAGCTTGGCGAGCATTTCTTGAAACTGCCGTTCGGCTTTACTGTCTCGGATTGGGTCCATTGCCGTCCTCATTTCGTTCGCGTGTTCCTCAGGGAACGCGCCTTGTGTGCGTGGGTGCTACGTAACAGGCAGCGCGTGGTTACGAGACTCGGTACATCTCACCGGTCATCGGTTAATCGCGCTCGCCCTTGGCTACAGGCTTGTTGTTCGATTTGTTTCGCGGCTTCATGCCGCCGTTGCGTCTATCCGTCCCGTGGTTGTCCCGTTCTAAATGCACGAAATGTTCCATCTGAAACCGGTGAGCTTCGACCGAGTGATGACGACAATCGAACGCTTACCAATTCCTGACGCTGCGTTGTGCGGGAGCGTCTTTGCGCTTTTGGGTAAACTTGCGCATTTGCACCGATACATCCAGCGGTTAGCGCACACTTCGCGCTAAATCCCTCCGCAAAAAATCCCTACGGTATCCAGACGATGGCCAAGAAGTCCCGGGCGTTGAACGCGCCCAATGCATCATCGGATTCGTCCGACCAAAAACCGGAGGCCAGCTCGACGGGCGACAAGCACGACATTCGTCCCGGGCAATCCATCGAGCTTTTGAAGGAACTGCATATCCTTACCCGCGACGGCAAGATGAATCAAGACAGCCGCCGCAAGCTGAAACAGGTCTATCACCTGTTTCAGTTCATCGAGCCCTTGCTTGCGGAAATTCATGCAAAGCAGGGTTCGGTGACGCTGGTTGATCATGGTGCAGGCAAGTCTTACCTTGGCTTCATTCTCTACGATCTCTACTTCAAAGCTCTGCGCGATCGGTCACATATCTATGGAATTGAGACGCGCCCTGAACTGGTTGAAAAGTCGGAGGAATTGGCCGCGCGTTTGGGCTTCGAGGGGATGTCGTTTCTCAATTTGTCGGTGGCTGAATCGACCACGTCAGACCGGTTGCCGGAAACGGTGGATGTCGTCACGGCTTTGCATGCATGCAATACCGCAACCGACGACGCCATTCATTTCGCCCTGGAGAAAAAGGCGAAAACCATCGTGGTCGTGCCGTGTTGCCAGGCAGAAGTAGCCGCTGTTCTACGCAAGAACAAAGGCCATTCGTTATCGAAGAATGTGTTGACGGAAATGTGGCGGCATCCGCTGCATACGCGCGAGTTCGGCAGCCAGATCACGAACGTCTTGCGATGCCTGCAACTGGAGTCGCATGGTTATCAGGTCAGCGTGACGGAGCTCGTCGGCTGGGAGCATTCGATGAAAAACGAATTGATCATCGCGCAATTCAAGGACTTACCGCGCGGAAAACCCGCGCAACGTCTGTCCGATGTCCTCGAAACGCTCGGTCTGGAGGAGATGCGTGAGCGCTTCTTTACGGCTTGAGATCGATGTCGCGTTTCATCTGTTCTTGCCAGCCGGCTTGCCCTAAACGGCGCAACGTCGACATGTTCCGCTCGTAGATATCGGCGGCGTCGGGGAAGGCATCCACGGCGCGTTCTATGCTCGCTTCGCGCAGCAAATGGAAGATCGGATAGGGCGCGCGGTTCGTGAAATTTTCGATGTCGTCGGGACTGGCGTCATCGAACTGATAGTCGGGGTGGAAACTCGCGATTTGCAGTTCGCCTTCGAGCTTGAGTTGCTTGAGCAGCGTATCGGCGAAATGAAGTGCGTCGTTGTACTCAGCGAAATCGCCCAGGGTGTAAGGAACGATCAGCAAGGTGGTGTCGGTTTCTTCGGGGTCTGAATCGGCGAGATGCTTGAGCTCGCTTTCCAGATCGGCCAGCACGTCCTCGAACGTACGCGCCTCGCTTACCGCGTAGCGAATCTGTTCTTTCACATACACGGCTTTGGCAAATGGGCACAGGTTCAGCCCGATAACCGCCTGCGTCAGCCAATGCCGCGTTGCATCGATAATTTCTTCGTTCATTTTTCTACCTTGCTTCCAGCGCACGCGCCGCGCACGAGCATCTCCGCAGTCAAGGGCGCGCTGCGCATTGCGCCGCAGCCAGGTCCGAACGTCTGGCTCGATGCATACACGCCCTCGACCAGCAGCGCGAGCGAATCCGCAAGCAACTGGGGATTGGCTGCGCCCGCTCCCTCCGACAACTCCAGCAATCGTCCAATCAAATAAGCCTTGTTGCGCGCAACCGATACCCGCGCCGGATGCTCCCGGTCCGCGAACTCGCACGCCACGTTCACGAACGGACAGCCGCGATAATCTGGCCGCGACGCGCGTTCGACAAGATCCGCGATGCTTTGCACGAGTCCTTTTGCGGGGTCGCCGGGATGCTTCGCGATACTCGCCTCGACGCGTTCCCTGAACCGCTCGTCCATGCGCGTGAGATACGCGACCACGAGATCATCCTTCGATGAAAACTGCCGGTACACGCTCATCTTGTTCACGCCGGCGCGTTCCACGACGGCGTCCACGCTGATTGCGCGAATGCCGTCGCGATAGAAAAGCCGTTCAGCCGCGTCGAGCAGTTGCTCCTGCGCGGTCGCACCGTCCATGTGCCGGCGCACAGGTTTTTTATCGGCGATAGTGTTTCCAGTCGATGCTCGTACCACAGCGATATCCTCTGAATCCGAAGGGATTCTTGACATGTTACCGATCAGTCACTAAGCTCGCAACCTCAATGTGACTGATCGGTAACGTAGAGGCCGATCCGTCACGCGAAAAACGATGAAAAACCGGAGCGAAGCATGAATTGGGCAGCAAGGCGGCTTTCCGGCCGCATGCATTACGCGTGGATATCGGTGGGCGTGGTGTTCCTGGTGCTGCTGGCCGCGGCCGGGACGCGCGCGACGCCGAGCGTCATGATGTTGCCGCTCGAGCAGCAGTTCGGCTGGAGCCGCGCGACGATTTCGCTGGCGATATCGATCAATCTGGCGCTCTACGGGCTGACGGGACCTTTTGCCGCCGCCGCCATGCAGCGTTTCGGCGTTCGGCCGACCGTGCTGGTCGCGCTTGCTACTTTGGCGACGGGCGTGGCGTTGTCGTCGCTGATGACAGCGCCTTGGCAAATGGTCCTCGTCTGGGGCGTGCTTGTGGGTGGCGCGACCGGCGTTGCTGCGATGACGCTGGCGGCAACGGTGGTGAACCGCTGGTTCACCACGCATCGCGGTCTTGCAATGGGCGTTCTCACCGCCAGTTCGGCGACCGGCCAGCTCGTGTTCCTGCCGGTGCTCGCAGCAATCGCCCAGCATTTTGGCTGGCGCCCCGTCGTGCTGGTCGTGGCCGCCGCAGCCGCGATCATGTTGCCGCTGGTTGCATGGTTGCTGCCGGAACGTCCGTCGGACCTCGTATTGCGTCCATTTGGCGAACCCGCCGATGCCCCTCCGCCGGCTCCCGTTGTGCAGAAAAATCCGATCACGCTCGCGTTCGGCACGCTTGGCATGGCAAGCAAGACGCGCGATTTCTGGCTGTTGGCCGGCAGCTTTTTCATTTGCGGCGCGAGCACGAACGGATATATAGGCACGCATCTGATCGCGATGTGCGCCGATCACGGCATGAGCGAAGTGCAGGGCGCGGGTCTTCTTGCTGCCATGGGCATCTTCGATTTGTTCGGCACGACGCTTTCCGGCTGGCTTTCGGACCGTTTCAACGCCCGTGTGCTGCTCTTCTGGTATTACGGCTTGCGCGGTTTGTCGCTGATGTTCTTGCCGCAGGCGTTTGGTATCGATTTCTATGGCTTGCCGATCTTCGCCGTGTTCTACGGCCTCGACTGGGTCGCCACCGTCCCGCCCACGGTCAAGCTCGCCACCGATGTGTACGGGAAGGAATCGGCGCCCATCGTGTTCGGCTGGGTCGTCGCGGCGCATCAGCTTGGCGCGGCGTTCGCGGCGCTCGGCGGCGGCATGCTGCGCGCGAGCCTCGGCACCTATACGGTCGCCACCATGATCTCGGGCAGCCTGTGCATTGTCGCCGCCGTGATGGTCCTGCGGATCAACAAGGCATCGCGGCGGGTGCAGGCAGTCGCAACGTAACGATCCGAAACGGCGGCAGTTTCAGTGCCGCAGCACAGGTTCGCGGCCTTGGTTATCCTATTGCGGCTGCGGCGCGTTTCATTGCGCCGCTCGTACTCACCCACCCGAACCAGGATTGCCCATGACCGAAAAAATCGCGCCTACCGAAGTTGCCATCGACCCATTGCTGGCCGGCCGATGGAGCCCGCGGGCCATATCGAACACGGCTGTGAGCCGCGAGCAGTTGCATAGCGTTCTGGAAGCCGCGCGCTGGGCGCCGTCTTCCTACAACATGCAGCCGTGGCGCTTCGTGGTGTTCGACCGCAACCACGACCAGGCCGCGTTCGATAAAGCCTTCGCCACGCTCGTGCCGTTCAACCAGGGCTGGAACGCCAACGTGCCGGTACTGGTTTGCGTGCTGGCGAAGACGCTGACGGCGAAGGGCGACGTGAACCGCACGGCGCCTTACGACGCTGGCGCGGCTGCATTTTCGTTGGCGCTGCAGGCGCATTCGCTGGGACTGGTTGCACACCAGATGAGCGGTTTCGATACCAACGCGTTCCGCGAGACCTTTTCGCCGCCGGACGACGTCGAAGTCATCGCGATGATCTCGCTCGGTCATCCGGGCGACCCCGCCACCCTCGACGACGCCCTGCGCGAACGTGAACTCGCGCAGCGCGCACGCGTGGCGATCAGCGAAATTGCATTCGATGGCGCCTGGGACAAGGCGTTCAAATAAGCAACGGCGTGTTTCCCTTGGTCCGCAACGGCGAGGGAAACATCAATCTTCCGCCGATGACAACGGCCGCGCCACGTCCTCCAGCGACTTGCGCTCGGCCGACACTCCCCAGATCCCCGCAACGACTGCCGCCAGCAGCATCAACGCAGACCCGATCAGATAGCCCGTGAACACGGCGCCGCGCTGGTGGGTATCGATAAGCCGCCCGAACAGCGCCGGCCCGGCAATGCCGCCCAGCGCCGTCCCAAAGGCATAAAAAATGGCGATGGCCAGCGCGCGGATCTCCAAAGGAAACGTTTCGCTGACGGTGAGGTAGGCCGAACTCGCCGCCGATGACGCGAAGAAGAAGATCACCATCCACGAGATGGTTTGCGTCGTGCTCGTCAACATGCCTTGCTCGAACATGTAGCCGCTGATGGTCAGCAAGATGCCCGACATGCCGTAGGTGAAGGCGATCATCTTGCGGCGGCCGAGGACATCGAAGAGCCGGCCAAGAACGAGCGGCCCGAGGAAATTGCCTGCGGCGAACGGCAACACGTACCAGCCGATGTGGTCTCCCGGCACATGATAGAAATCCGTCAGCACCAGCGCATAGGTGAAAAATATCGCGTTGTAGAAGAAGGCCTGCGCGGTCATCAGCGTCAGGCCCACCAAGGAACGGCGCCGGTGAGAATAAAACAGCGAATGGAAGACTTCGCTCAGCTTCGTGTGGTCGCGGGCATGAAGGCGCAGGGGCTTGACCGGATCGGACGAAAGGGTCACGCCATGCTTGTGAAACTGCGCCTCGATGCCTTCCACGATCTCCTTCGCCTCGTCCACTCGGTTATGCGTGATCAACCACCGCGGACTTTCGGGCACCCACATGCGCATGAAAAGAATCGCGAGCCCAAGAATCGCGCCGATAAGAAAACACGCGCGCCAGCCGTAATCCGGCGGCAGCAAGCCAGGATCGAGCAGCACGATGGACCCAGCCGCGCCCAAAGCCGCGCCGACCCAGAACGTGCCGTTGATCGCGAGATCGGTCCAGCCGCGCACGCGGGCAGGCGTGAACTCCTGAATCGTGGAGTTGATCGCGGTGTATTCGCCGCCTATGCCCGCACCAGTAAGGAAGCGGAACAAGACGAAACTGGCGAGATCCCACGAAAACGCGGTCGCTGCCGTCGCCGCCACGTATAGAAACAACGTGATGAAAAAGAGTTTCCGGCGCCCGAGCCGGTCCGTAAGCCAGCCAAAGCCCAGCGCGCCGACCACCGCGCCGGCAATGTAGGCGCTGCCGGCAATGCCGACATCGGCGTTTGAAAACTGCAGTACATGGCTCGCCTTGAGGGCGCTCGCCACTGCGCCGGCGAGCGTCACTTCCAGCCCGTCCAGCAACCATGTAATGCCGAGCGCCGCCACGATCAGCGTATGAAACCGCCCCCACGGCAATCTGTCGAGCCGCCCAGGAAGATCGGTTTCGATGATCCTGGCGGGCGCTTTGTCATCCTGGTCGAGGTCGGTTGCTGTGGTGGTGTCGTTCATGCATTTCGCCGGGAACGTGGAAAAATCCGGCAAGATGACCGCCGGTAGAGCACTAATTACCGGGTTTTCGAGCAAAAACCGTACCGTCGCCGATGTTTTTGATCGCCGGTTGATGTGCAGCCCGTTACGTGCTAAAAACGCGCTCCACTTTTTGTTTGCGATGCTCGGCGGGGTTCACGCTGCCGTCGCTCACCCCATGACTTATTGCGCGATCGATTTCGGCACGTCGAACTCAGCGGTCGCATTGCCCGACGGGGCATCGATCCGGCTTGCTCCGGTCGAAGGCAACGCCACGACGCTGCCGACCGCTGTCTTTTTCAACACGGACGAGGACGAGCAGGCCTACGGGCGCGCGGCGCTCGAGGCGTATATCGACGGCTTCGACGGCCGTTTGATGCGCTCCATGAAAAGTATTCTCGGCTCGCCGCTCGCCGAGACCAGCACGGATCTCGGCGACGGTTCCGCGATCCGTTATGTCGACGTCATCACGCTGTTCCTCCAGCATCTGAAACAGAAGGCGCAGGCCGTTTCGAGCACGCCGATCACGCGCGCGGTGCTGGGACGGCCGGTATTTTTCGTCGATGACGATCCGCGCGCCGATCAACTCGCCCAAAACCAGTTGCAAGCCGCAGCGCAAGCCATTGGCCTTTCGGACATCCATTTCCAGTACGAACCGATTGCGGCTGCGTTCGATTACGAAGCCAGTCTCACAAAGGAAGCGCTGGTTCTTGTCGCGGATATTGGCGGCGGTACGTCGGACTTTTCGCTCGTGCGCGTCGGGCCGGAGCGTGCGGAAAAGTTGTCGCGTAAAGACGACGTGCTCGCGCATTACGGCGTGCACGTGGCGGGCACTGACTTCGACCGGCGCGTCGAGCTCGCGACCATCCTGCGCGAACTCGGCTACCAGTCCATCGCGCCGGAAGGCCGCGAGGTGCCGAACCGCGTCTATTTCGATCTCGCCACGTGGCACCTGATCAACACCGTCTATGCGCCCAAGCGTGTGGGCGAACTGCAACTGATGCGCCATCTTTACAGCGACCAGCGCCATCACGACCGGTTGATGCGCGTTGTCGATCGGCGGCTTGGCCACGCGCTGGCATCGCACGCGGAAGCCGCGAAGATCGACGTGGCCGCCGGCGGCGAGACGTCCATCGGCATGGAAGAGGTCGAGGAAGCGTTGCGCATCGGTTTTACGGCGCAGCAGCTCGTCGATGCAGGCCTGGAAGAAACGCGCCGGATTGCACAGGCGGCGGAGGAGACCGTGCGTCGCGCGGGCGTTGCGCCAGCCGATGTCAGCGCGGTCTACTTCACGGGCGGTTCCACGGGTCTAAGCTTTCTCTCGCAATCGATATCCAGCGCGTTCCCTACGGCCGAGGCAGTGTTTGGCGATCGTCTGGCGAGCGTTGCAACGGGACTCGGTATTTACGCTCGGCGTTTATTCGGTTGATCGGTATTAATTGCTATTTAGTTTGAGTGGATTTAAAGCTGAATCTCAATAAGCCTTGATAAACCCGTGACGCAAAAAAGAAAAACCCCGCGAATGCGGGGTTTTTCTATTGCTGAACCAAACGGACTAGAACTTAGGCCGGTTTGATGTTTGCAGCTTGTTTACCTTTCGGGCCGGTCTTCACTTCGAAGGTAACCTTCTGGTTTTCCTGAAGCGTCTTGAAGCCTTCCGTGCGAATTTCAGAAAAATGAGCGAACAGATCTTCGCCGCCGCCGTCCGGCGTGATGAAGCCAAAGCCCTTTGCGTCATTGAACCACTTGACGGTACCGGTTTCCATGTTACGTGTTCCTAAAGATGTTGAATAAGGCCGAAGCCCGAATGTGCATGAAAATCAAGGAAGGGGCAATGGGACCAACCGGAGTACCGTAATGGGCGAACTACGAAAGACCAATTCACTCGCCGCTTGAAATCCTGCAAGAAGGTTTATACGGCGAATCAAACTCAAGGTCAAATAATAACCAAGCGGAATTTGGGGTTTTTTGAGATACGATTACCTGAGTACGGGATGCAAGCATCGGACATCGAATGAATATCTTACAAAACTTTCGTTTCTTGATCTTTGTCGGTGCAGCCACAATTCATGCGTGATTAGGAAACCTCATACAACATATTGCGTCGGCAGCCGTTAAACTACGCGCCACGCTGGTGCGGGAAGCTGGATTGAACCGATGAGATTGCGCGAGTTCACATAAACCGTATCGGCCGATTGGAAGTTTGCTGACTCAAGGAGATGGAGTGAAAAGTTCTATACAACGGAACATTGGGCCAGTCGCGTTGCTGCTGACGGGTCTGGGTTCCATCATCGGCTCCGGCTGGTTGTTCGGCGCGTGGAAAGCGGCCAAGATTGCGGGACCGGCCGCTATCGTGGCGTGGGTCATTGGGGCGCTCGTGATACTCGCCATCGCGCTTACCTATGCGGAACTTGGCGCAATGTTCCCTGAGTCTGGCGGAATGGTGCGATACGCACGCTATTCGCATGGCGCGCTGGTCGGGTTCGTAAGCGCGTGGGCGAACTGGATCGCAATTGTTTCGGTCATTCCTATTGAAGCGGAGGCATCGATTCAATACATGAGCACTTGGCCTTATGCCTGGGCGCATGCACTTTATGTTGATGAATCTCTAACGCCAATAGGGTTGGGTTTATCGGCGTTGCTGGTTATTGTTTATTTCTTGTTGAATTATTGGGGCGTCAAATTGTTTGCGCGCGCCAACTCGCTGATTACCGTTTTTAAATTCATCATTCCCGGCGCCACGATTCTCGGGTTGATGCTGACAGGTTTTCACGCAGAGAACTTTGGTACGACGTCGAGTTTTGCGCCATACGGTTGGTCGGCGGTATTAACGGCTGTTGCAACCAGCGGTATTGTATTCAGTTTCAACGGATTTCAAAGTCCCGTTAATCTGGCCGGTGAAGCGCGTAATCCATCGAAGAGCATTCCGTTCGCGGTAATCGGTTCGATCCTGCTTGCTTTGGTCATTTATGTGCTGTTGCAAGTCGCTTATATTGGCGCGGTAAGCCCTGGCGATGTATTGAAGGGCTGGAGTCATTTCAATTTTGCATCGCCTTTTGCGGAACTCGCATTGGCGTTGAATTTGAATTGGCTGGCATTTCTGCTTTACGTCGATGCATTCGTGAGTCCCAGCGGCACGGGCACTACGTATATGGCGACCACCTCCCGCATGATCTATGCAATGGAGCGCAACAACACCTTGCCGAAGTTCCTCGGCAGCGTGCATCCGCTTTACGGCGTGCCGCGTCCGGCGATGTTCTTCAACCTGATCGTCGCGTTCATCTTCATGTTCTTTTTCCGTGGCTGGAGTTCGCTGGCAGCCGTGATTTCGGTGGCCACGGTGATCTCCTACCTGACCGGCCCGGTGAGCCTGATGGCACTGCGTCGGGCGGCCACTGATCTGCATCGGCCGTTGACGATTCCGGGCATGGCCATCATTGCGCCGTTCGCATTCGTGTGTGCTTCGGAAGTGCTGTACTGGGCCAAATGGCCGCTGACCGGTGAAATCATCGTGTTGATGGTCGTTGCGTTACCGGTTTATTTCTACTATCAGGCTAAAACCGGCTTCGATTCGTGGGGAAATGACCTGAAGGCGTCGTGGTGGCTGGTCGCTTATTTGCCTTCGATGGCCGTTTTGTCGCTGATCGGCAGCAAGGAATTCGGCGGCCGCGGATTATTGCCGTACGGATGGGATATGGCGCTGGTTGCTGTGTTAGCGCTCGCGTTTTATTACTGGGGCGTGCAAACCGGCTACAGGACGCAATATCTCGAAGAACGCGAAATCCACGATGACAATCTGGAAGGCATTGGTCATTGAAAATGATGCGTTGAATCCGCCGGAAATCAAAAAACCCGCCCGAAGTCTCGGCGGGTTTTTTATTTCTGCGGCAAGTTGACGGATTTCGTGTAAATCAGGTGCTGCTGAAAACGTAATTCGTCATCGCCAGCGTTTTCTGGAATGTACCGAGCGACTGAATATCGAGCTCGAAATCATCTCCCGCTGCCCCCAACGCGCCAAAAATAGGCAGCAGATGTTCATCGGTTGGATGCATGAGGACTGCATGCGGCGCCTGTTTCCGATAATCCAGCAACGCGGCAATATCCCGTTTTGCCATCTTGTCTTCGAACCAGTTTGTGAATTCGGTCACGCGCGGATCGCCGTCTTCCGGCCGCGCGCCGAAATCGGCCGTGCGCAGGTTATGCGTGATCTGGCCCGAGCCCACGATCATCACGCCATCGTTGCGCAGCGTCTGCAGCGCCCGGCCTACGTGGTAGTGATGGGCGGGATCGAGACGCGGTTGTATCGATAATTGTGCGACAGGAATCGCGGCGTCCGGGTACATCAGCAACAGCGGCACCCAGGCGCCGTGATCCAGCCCGTGCTCCGTGATCGCCGACGCTATGCCGGCTTGCGTCAGAAGCGAGGCGGCATGTTTCCCAAGTTCAGGGGCACCGGGCGCACGGTAGTGAATTTCGTACAACGCACGCGGAAAACCATAAAAATCATGGATGGTTTCCGGTTGCTCGGCAATGCTCGCGACCGGCTGCGCCGTGCCCCAGTGGGCGGAGAGCATGAGGATCGACTTCGGTCGGTCGAAGCGGGTAGCGAACGAGGCGAACTCGGCCGATGGCATCGAAGGATCGATGGGCAGCGTGGGCGCGCCGTGCGAAATAAAAATGGTGGGAAGGCGGGACATGGCAGCAAGCCTCTGAAAGAGTAGTTGCCACAAATATACGTGCGCTCTGCGTGTTGATAAACGGTTGCTGAGGAGATGAATTGTGTCGTGCTTGTTGTTAATGCTCGGCGCTCTTCAGGCCGGGCCAAGCGGTGGCAATTGGACGCCCGATCGAAAACATATCGATGACCCGCTCTACCGTGTGATCGACCATTTCGTCGATAGAACCCGGCCGTTGATAAAACGCCGGCAGCGGCGGAAAGATCACGCCGCCCATCTCGGTGACCGACGTCATATTGCGTAGATGCGCGAGATTGAACGGCGTTTCGCGCACCATCAGCACGAGCCGGCGGCGCTCTTTCAGCACGACGTCGGCGGCACGAGTAATCAAGTTGTCCGATAAACCCAGCGCAATGCTCGCCAGCGTCTTCATGGAGCAGGGCGCGACGACCATGCCGTCCGTCGCGAATGATCCCGACGCAATGCTCGCGCCGACGTCGCGCACGTTGTGCACGACGTCCGCGAGCGCATGGACGGTGGTTTTATCGAGATCGAGCTCGTGCTGGATGTTCAGCCAGCCTGCACTCGATATCAGCAGATGCGTTTCCACGCCACCAAGGCGGCGCAGCGTTTCGAGCAGCCGGACGCCGTAGACAGAACCCGTCGCGCCGGTGATCGCGACGATCAGCCGTCGCGGCGCGGGAGCGGCGGGAGAAGGACGGTCGGCGGCCAAGCTCGGGTCAGGCTCAGGCGGCAGTAAACAATTGCTGCAATTCGCCCGATTCGTACATTTCCATCATGATGTCCGACCCGCCGATGAACTCACCCTTCACATAAAGCTGCGGGATGGTCGGCCAGTTCGAGAATTCCTTGATGCCCTGGCGCACGCCTTCGTCTTCGAGGACGTTGACCGTCTTGAGCTCGGTCACGCCGCAAGCCTTCAGAACCTGGATGGCGCGGCCGGAGAAACCGCACATCGGGAATTGCGCCGTGCCTTTCATGAACAACACGACCGGTGCTTGATCGACGATTTGCTTGATGCGTTCTTGCGTATCCATGGTCTTTCCTGCGATGCGTTGTAATGCGGGTTGATTTGGGGTCGAGCGGCGCGGGATTTCACACGCCAACGTGGCTGAAATGATAGCGGATTTCTATCGACGCAGCTTGAGCGCGCCCGGAACTCATGCAGCGAACACTCCGCCGCTGGCGCGTTCGATACCGGCGAGATCGCGTTCCGAACGCACGTCGGAGAAGCCGCGCGCGGTCAGCAGCGCGCGAACCTCCGCCGCCTGGTCGTAGCCGTGCTCGAGCCACAGAGAACCGTTCGCGGCGAGAAAAAACGGCGCCGTCTGGATGATCGTGCGGATTGCGCTGAGTCCGTCCGCTTCATCGGTGAGGGCGGTGCGCGGTTCGAAACGCAGATCGCCTTCGGACAGATGGGAATCGTGTTGCGCGATGTAAGGCGGATTGCTCACGATCACCTCGAACCGCAGCGCCGGGTTCAAAGCTTCGGTCCAGTTGCTTTGAAGCAGGTTCAGAGTCCGGTCGCCGCCAAGCAATTTCGATGCATTTCGAGCCGCGACCGCCAGCGCTTCTGCCGATTGATCGACGGCCCAGACCTGAGCATCGGGGCGGGACGACGCAATCGCCACGGCAATCGCGCCGCTGCCCGTGCCGAGATCGAGTACACGTGGCCTTTCGATTCCCTCGATCCTCGTCAGCGCAATCTCAACCAGCAGCTCTGTTTCGGGCCGGGGAATCAGCACATCGGGCGTGACATCGAATGACAACCCGAAAAACTCGCGCGTTCCGACGAGTTGCGCGATCGGTTCACCATTCATACGCCGCTCGGCAAGCGTTTCGAACTGGCCGACACTTTCCGCGGGCAACGCCTCGTCGTCGCGCGTGATCAACTCCGTGCGCCGCCAGCCGAGCACATGCTCAAGCAAGATCCGCGCTTCGAGCGCAGGCAACGTCGATGCACGCAATAACCCGGCGACCGTTGTCATTCCGCGTCGCCCAGCGCGGCCAACAACTCGGCTTGATGCTCGCTGACGAGCGCGGCCACGAGTTCATCGATATCGCCATCCATGATCGCGTCCAGCTTGTAGAGCGTCAGGTTGATCCGATGATCCGTCATCCGCCCTTGCGGGAAGTTGTAGGTCCGAATCCGCTCAGAGCGGTCGCCCGATCCAATCAGACTCTTGCGCGTGGCGGCTTCCTTCGCGTGCTGCTCGTGATACTGCTTGTCCATGATTCGCGCGGCGAGCACCTTCAGCGCCCGGTCCTTGTTCTTGTGCTGCGAGCGGTCGTCCTGGCATTCCACCACGATCCCTGTCGGCAAATGGGTCACCCGCACGGCCGAATCCGTCTTGTTGATGTGCTGGCCGCCCGCGCCCGAAGCGCGGAAGGTATCGATGCGCAAATCCGCGGGATTGATCACCACTTCGCCGATTTCATCGGCTTCGGGCATCACCGCCACCGTGCACGCCGACGTGTGAATGCGCCCTTGCGTTTCGGTCGCCGGAACCCGTTGCACGCGATGCCCGCCCGACTCGAATTTCAGCTTCGAATACACGTTGAGGCCCGCGATCCGCACGATCACTTCCTTGTAGCCGCCAAGATCCGACGCGCTCTCCGACATCATCTCGACCGTCCAGCGATTGCGCTCGGCGTATCGCAGATACATGCGCAGCAGGTCGCCGGCAAACAACGCAGATTCATCGCCGCCGGTGCCCGCGCGGATTTCGATGAAAATATTGCGGTCATCGTTGGGATCTTTCGGCAGCAACATGGCTTGCAGATCACGTTCGATCACCGCCATCCGCTCGCGCGCCTCGCCGATTTCTTCTTCGGCGAAGTCGCGCATGGACGGATCGGCGAGCAATTCCTGGGCGGTCAGTTCGTCGTTGGAAGCCTGGCGCCACAACGCGTATTGCTCGACGACGGGACCGATTTCCGCGTTTTCCTTCGTGATCTTCCGATACTGATCCATATCGGCCGTCACATCTTCGCGGCTCATCAAGTCATTGAGTTCGGCCAGCCGGGTAGTGAGCTGGTCGAGCTTGCTTTGCATGCTCGTTTTCATGGGATGCTGGAGCGAGGCTCCGGGAAGACTGCGTGTCAGGAAAGCGGCCGTAAAAAAACGGCGCTACTGAAGATGAAGAGATGAGATAGGGGCGCTAATTTTCCGTGGGATCGTTCGATCCCGCCGGATGGCCGTGTTTGTAAAGTCCGCCCATCAGATCGATGAGCTGGTCGCGATTCTCATGGCTCGCACGGCTGAGCGCGTGCGTGGGGCCATGGATCAGCTTGTTGGTGAGCGATTGCGACAGCGCTTCGAGCACCGCCGCCGGGTCTTCACCGCGCGCCAGCATCTTGCGCGCACGCTCGACTTCGGCGCGGCGCAGGGCGTCGGCTTGCGTGTGCATGTGACGGATCACGGGCACGATGCTGCGTGCATCGAGCCATTGCATGAAGTTCTGCACGCGTGTGTCGATGATCGATTCCGCCTGCGCCACCGCCGCCTGGCGCGACGCGCTGCCTTCGCGCACGATGGCGCCGAGATCGTCGACGGTGTAGAGGAACACGTCCTGCAGCTCGCCCACTTCCGGTTCAATGTCGCGCGGCACGGCGAGATCGACCATGAAAATCGGCCGGTGACGGCGTGCCTTCACGGCCCGCTCGACCGCGCCCAGCCCGATGATAGGCAGCGTGGACGCTGTACAGGACACGATGATATCGAACTCGTGCATACGCGCGGGGAGTTCGGACAGCGGAATGGAGCGCCCGTTGAAACGATCCGCGAGCTTCTCGCCGCGCTCGGCAGTCCGGTTCGCGACCACGAGTTCACGCGGCTTTTGCGCGGCGAAATGCGTTGCGCACAACTCGATCATTTCGCCGGCGCCGATGAACAGCACGCGCTGTCCGGAAATGTTCTCGAAGATGCGCTGCGCGAGACGCACGGCGGCGGCCGCCATGGAAACGGATTGCGCGCCGATTTCAGTGGTCGTGCGCACTTCCTTGGCGACGGCAAACGTGCGCTGGAACAACTGGTTCAAATACGTTCCAAGCGCGCCGGCTTCCGAAGCCGTGCGCACCGCGTCCTTCATCTGTCCGACGATCTGCGTCTCGCCCAGCACCATGGAATCAAGCCCTGAGGCGACCCGGAACGCGTGCCGCACCGCTTCCGACTGCGGCAACGCGTACACGTGTGGCGCAAGCTCGGAGACGGGCAGGTTGTGGTACTTCGAGAGCCAGTGAACAGCGGCGTCGCGTGCGGCCTTGTCGTTGGTCGCGCAATACAGCTCCGTGCGGTTGCACGTGGAGAGGATCGCGGCTTCCGGCGCCGCCTTGCCCATGGACCCGAGCCACAGGTCCTTCAGCGCGCCGAGGGCCGGCTTGATCTGCTCGACCGGAAACGCCACGCGTTCGCGCAAGGCGACAGGCGCAGTGTGGTGGTTGATACCGATCGCGAGGAGCTGCATGTTGTGGGCCTGAGCTGATGGCCTTTAAAAATGCCTAAGAATTAGCCCGATATTATAGCCTTTCACGAATTTCTTCAGTTCCGGTTAGCGAACCACCCGCGTAACCCATGCCAGACAAGCCTCCAGGCATTTCGCTGGCTTCGATCCGGTCGAGTTGGTAGCCGTAGCCGTAGAGCGGCGTCAGCCTGTATCCGGTCTCCGGGCGAAGATGCAATTTCGAGCGCAGGCGGGACGCATGGGTATCGAGCGTGCGCGACGCCATGTCGCTGCCTCGCGGCCACACCACTTCCATGATGTGTGCCCGGGATACGGCGCGCGACAGGTTCGTGAACAGCAGGCGCGCGAAGCGGAACTCCTTCGGCGTGAGCAGAACCCGCTGATCGGCGAAACTGACGCTCAGTTCGGACGAATTGAAACGATAGTCGCCAAAATGCTCCGCCGCGGGCGTGCGCACCATGCTGCGCCGGGCGAGGACTTCCACGCGGGCGGCGAGTTCGTCGAAACGTACGGGCTTCGACACGCAGTCGTCCGCGCCGGCTTTCAGGCACGCGACCACGTCGGCCTCGTTCTGGCTTGCAGCCATCAACACGATGGGAAGCTGGGGCGCCAGATGCCGCACGCGTTCGATGATTTCCGCGCCGATCATATCGCGCGTTTCATTGGCCGCGATCAGCAGGTCGAACGTGTCGTGCCGCATACGGTCGAGCAGCGCCGGCGGAGTCGGGAAGAAATGGCAGAAATGGCCGTCCAGGACGAGAGTCCGACGGATGAGTGCGGCGTGCTGGACGTCCGCGTCGATGATGGCGATTCGCATGATTTCTTACGCCGCCGCGAGCGTCGAGTGGGGGTGCCGGGCGGCGTGGCGTGCGCTTGCCATCGCCATTCCAGCCCCCTAAACTCAACCGCTGCGCTGCGAGCGCCTTTCCAGACCTTCTAATAACACGGGATTGAAAATGCTAGTTCACCCTTCCGGTTCGACACATAGGTTTAGTCTGAATTCGGCCGGAACGGATTTGTGATGGGGTGGCCTGGCATCGTTTTTCTCGGGCTTGTGGTCGGATTGGCGGGTTGGTGGCTGCATCCCTTGCGCCGCTCGGGCGCAAAACGCGCGGGCGGTTTCTGGCTGGCCCTGGCAGCAGCCATTCTCGGAGCGGTCATTGCGAAAATGCTGGGCAATCTCACCGGCGCTTTTCACGATGGCGATTCGCTCGAGTGGCTGACCTGTGCGCTCATTGCGCTGGCAGCCGTGACCGTCGCGGCTGGACTGGCGGCGCGGCGCTAAAGGCGCTCCACTGAACGCGCGTACTAAATAAATCCTGCAGGTGACCTCATGAACGATCGACTGAATTCCCCCGATGCCCAGACCTTCGCCCGCCGAATCGAGCTGCTGCGAGGCGTCATGGCGCGGGAAGCGCTGGCTGCCGTGCTGGTGCCATCGTCGGATCCGCATATTTCGGAATACTTGCCCGAACGGTGGCAGGCGCGGCAGTGGTTGTCGGGATTCACCGGTTCGGCCGGGACGCTGGTCGTGACGCGCGATTTCGCCGGCGTCTGGGCCGATAGCCGCTACTGGACGCAAGCCGAGGCGCAGCTTGCCGGAACTGGCATCACGCTCGTGAAGATGATGGCCGGCCAGCAGTCCGCGCCGCACATCGACTGGCTTGCCGAGAATGTCGCGGCGGGCGACACGGTTTCCGTGGATGGCACCGTGCTCGGCGTGGCCGCCGCGCGTACGCTCAAAGACGCGCTGACCGCGCGCGGGATCGTGCTGCGCACGGATCTCGATCTGCTCGATGTCGTCTGGCCGGAACGGCCGGGCCTGCCACCGGATAGTGTTTACGAGCATGCCGCGCCTCAGGCGAATGTCACGCGCGCGGATAAATTAGCCGATGTTCGCCGCGTGATGCGCGAGAAAGGCGCGCAATGGCATTTCATTTCCACGCTCGACGACCTCGCGTGGCTCTTCAACCTGCGCGGCTCGGATGTCACCTACAACCCTGTGTTCGTCGCGCATGCGTTGATTGGGCTCGACGACGCGGCAGTGTTCGTCGGTGATGGAAAAATCCCCGCCGAACTGAGAGCGTCGTTGCTGAAAGACAACGTATATGTCGAGCCATATGCCAAGACCGGTTACGCCCTTGCCGCGTTGCCGGCCGGTTCCGCGTTGCTCGTCGATCCGCGCCGCGTCACGTTCGGTTCGCTGGAAAAAGTGCCGGCGAAGGTAAAGATCGTTGAATCGGTGAATCCGTCGACGTTCGCCAAATCACGCAAAACTCCCGCCGATGCCGCCAACATTCGCGCGACCATGGAGCAGGACGGCGCAGCGCTCGCCGAATTCTTCGCGTGGTTCGAAGATGCGCTCGGGCGCGAGACGATCACGGAATTGACCATCGATGAAAAACTGACGGCCGCGCGCGCTCGCCGGCCGGGTTTTGTCACGCTGAGTTTTGCGACCATCGCAGGGTTCAACGCGAACGGCGCGATGCCGCATTACCGCGCCACCGACGACTCGCATTCGGTGATCGAAGGCAATGGTTTGTTGCTGATCGATTCGGGCGGCCAGTATCTGAGCGGTACGACGGACATCACGCGCGTGGTGCCCATCGGCACGATTACGGCCGAGCACAAACGCGATTTCACGGTCGTGCTGAAGGGGACGATCGCGTTGTCACGCGCGCGCTTTCCGCGCGGCATCCGTTCGCCGATGCTCGACGCCATCGCCCGTGCGCCCATCTGGGAAGCGGGCGCGGACTACGGACATGGAACGGGGCATGGCGTGGGCTACTTCCTGAACGTGCACGAAGGCCCGCAGGTCATCTCGCACTACGCGCCGGCCGAGCCTTTCACGGCGATGGAAGAGGGCATGATCACATCCATCGAACCGGGGCTTTATCGGCCGGGGAAATGGGGCATTCGCATCGAGAATCTCGTGATGAACGAAGCCGCCGGGAAGACGGAATTCGGCGATTTCCTCAAGTTCGAGACGCTGACCTTGTGCCCGATCGATACCCGCTGTATCGACCTGACCTTGCTGCGCGACGACGAACGCGCGTGGCTCAACGATTATCACGCGACGGTTCTCGAACGCGTTTCGCCGCATGTTTCGGGCGCGGCGAAAACGTGGCTCGAGAAACGCACGCAGGCAATCTGAAAACGGAGCGATAAACGCATGGCGATCAAGGCAGTGGTGTTCGATTTCGGCGGCGTGCTGATCGACTGGAATCCCGAGTATGTGTACAGCCGCCTGATCCCGGACGCGGCCGAGCGGCGCTGGTTCATGGACAACGTCGTGCACATGGACTGGGTGTTGCAACAGGACGCGGGGCAGACCATCGCCGATGGCAACGCCGAATTGATCGCGAAATTTCCCGAGCACGAAGCGCTGATCCGCGCGTTTTATGAACGCTGGCAGGAGATGGTGGCGGGCGTGCTGGAAGATGGCGTCGCGCTGGTCGACAAGCTCGAAGCGGCGGGTATTCCGCTGTTCGGGCTGACCAACTGGTCGGCCGAAACCTTCCCGTGGGCCTGGGAACGTTTTCCCGTGCTGCAGCGTTTTCGCGAAGTGGTTGTATCGGGACGCGTGCTGGTCGCCAAACCCGATCCAGCGATTTTTGCGTTGATGTGGAAGGAAATCGACCGGCATTTTCCAGGTATCGAACCGCAGGAAGTCGTTTTTATCGACGATAACGCCAAGAACATCGCGGCCGCGAACGCGCTCGGCTGGAACGCCGTGCATCACACGAATGCAGAGCAAACCGAAGCGCGTTTGCGAGCGCTCGGCTTGCCAGTCTGATTACTTCGAGAACAGATTCTTCAGCGCGTCACCAATGCTCTTGACCACGCCGCCGGCGTTCTTGGCGGCGCCTTCCGCGTTCACGCCAAGTGCTTTCGCGAACCCGACGGCAAGTTTCTTCGTCAGGCTTTCATTGAGTGAAAACTTCGGATCGCGAAGGTTTCCATCGAGTTCGAAATCGAGCTTGATCTGGTCGTGATTCTTCAGCGCGGCGATCGCGATTTTCGTGGGGATGGAGAGGAACGTGTCGAGCGGGTTCCCGTTATCCGACAACTGCAAGTGATTCAGCAACACGGTTCCTGGTGCATGGATCGTGTAGTTTTGTACGGTGGCGTCGAGCGTGAGATCGATCGTGCCGCCGGCGACCGTCGTGCGCGCGCCAGCCTTTTTCATCAAATACGGATCGAGCGTGGCGATATCGACGTTGCGCAGCGTCGTGTGGGTTTGCGAATCCTTGTTCGCGATCTTCATCCAGCCATTGAACGCAACCGTACCCGTGTGCGACGGTCCCTTGATCGAGCCCGTCATGTCGAGCTTGGTCGGATCGGTCAGCGCGGGAAGATGCAAATTGTCGACGGTTGCGCGCGCGTTCGAGATCAGGATCCGATACGGCGGTTGCTGTACGGATTGATCAAAGAATTCCATGGCGCCGCGTTCGAACGAGACGTGATCGATCAACCGCTCTTCACGCGCATGGTCGGCGGCTTCGGTTGAGCTGGCTTGCGCTTCGCGCGTGGATTGCTTGAGATTGGGAAGCAGGTCGACACGGCCATCGGGGAAACGCGCCACCGAGAGATAAAAGCCATCCACCGTGATGTTTCGCAGATGCAGCGTGCTGGTCAACACGGAGCGCATGTCGACATGAATTGTCACGCGTTCGGCGCGCATGGCGTCGTCCGTTGGCCAGCCTTGCGGACCACGCAAACGCACGCGGCTCAGCGTGATCCGGGAATAACCAACATCCACGTCCTCCACCGATCCGAGCGGCCCGAGCGCTTCAACCACTCGGGCCTTCATCTCGTGCATGACGTACAACCAGCCGCCGCCTGCCGCGAGCAACAGAACCACGACCACCGCGCCCGCCCACAGCATCAAGCGCTGCGCCTTCGAACCCGCCATCCCGATGTCTCCAAATCAAGCCGCGCGCGGGCGGCGAGCCGATGTGTTGTTGGTCGTTATCGTCAATACGCCGCTTTTAGCGGACGATCGGCTTGTAGCGCAGGCGCTTCGGCTTTGCGGCTTCATCGCCGAGACGATTGCGCTTGTCGGCTTCGTACTCTTGATAATTGCCATCGAAGAACGTCACTTGCGAATCCCCTTCGAACGCGATGATGTGCGTCGCGATCCGATCCAGGAACCAGCGATCATGCGAGATCACCAGCACCGATCCCGCGAATTCCAGCAACGCGTCTTCCAGCGCGCGCAGCGTTTCGACGTCCAAGTCGTTCGACGGTTCGTCCAGCAACAACACGTTGCCGCCCTCGATCAGCGTCTTCGCCAGATGCAACCGGCCGCGCTCACCGCCTGACAGCGCGCCGACCGTCTTCTGCTGGTCGCCGCCCTTGAAGTTGAACCGGCCGATATACGCCCGCGACGGCGTTTCATACTTGCCCACGGTCAGCACATCAGCGCCGCCCGAGATCTCTTCGAACACCGTCTTGTTGCCATTGAGCGCGTCGCGGCTTTGATCCACATAAGCCAGCTTCACGGTCGGCCCCGTCACGATCTCGCCCGAGTCCGGCTGCTCCTTACCCGTCAGCATGCGGAACAACGTCGACTTCCCTGCGCCATTTGGCCCGATTATTCCGACAATCGCGCCCGCCGGGATCTTCATGTTGAGGTTATCGATCAACAAACGGTCGCCGTACGCCTTGCTGACGTTCTTGAACTCGATCACTTCATTGCCCAGACGATCGCCGACCGGGATGAAGATTTCCTGCGTTTCATTGCGCTTCTGGTATTCCTGGCTGTTGAGTTCCTCGAATCGCGCGATACGCGCCTTCGATTTCGCCTGACGTCCCTTCGGGTTCTGACGGACCCATTCCAGTTCCTTCTTCAGCGCTTTCTGACGCGCCGATTCCGACGATTCTTCCTGTTTCAGCCGATCCTGTTTCTGGTCGAGCCAACTGCTGTAATTGCCTTTCCACGGGATGCCGTGGCCGCGGTCGAGTTCGAGAATCCATTCGGCGGCGTTATCGAGGAAATAGCGATCGTGGGTCACGGCCACGACCGTGCCCGGATAACGTGTCAGGAATTGCTCGAGCCAGTCGACCGATTCGGCGTCGAGGTGGTTGGTCGGTTCGTCGAGCAGAAGCATGTCAGGCTTTTGCAGCAGCAATTTGCACAGCGCGACGCGGCGCTTTTCGCCGCCCGACAAGTGTTCGATCTTCGCGTCCCACGCGGGCAGGCGCAGCGCGTCGGCGGCGACTTCGAGCTGTTGCTCGGGCGTGCCGCCATCGCTTGTGGCGAGGATGGCTTCGTATTTGGCTTGCTCGGCGGCGAGGGCGTCGAAATCGGCGTCGGGTTCGGCGTAGGCCGCGTAGATTTCGTCGAGCTTTTTCTGGGCGGTGAAGACATCGCCGAGGCCGTCTTCAACCGCTTCGCGCACGGTTTGCTCGGGATCGAGTTGCGGTTCCTGAGGCAAATAGCCGATGTTCAGGTTCGGCATCGGCGTGGCTTCGCCTTCGATTTCCTTGTCGACGCCGGCCATGATGCGGATCAGCGTCGATTTGCCCGAGCCGTTCAGGCCGAGGAGGCCAATCTTGGCGCCCGGAAAGAAAGACAGCGAGATGTCCTTCAGGATCTGGCGTTTCGGCGGCACGATCTTGCCGACGCGGTTCATGGTGAAGACGTATTGGGCCATTTGCGGATTCGGTTGTCTTGAGGTTTTCGGGGTTTGCTATTCGAAGTGGCTTCGGCTGGCGGTGGCTGGTGTTTCAGGCCACTGCGGCGAAGCGCCTCGATTCAGTACGCGATGATGCGTGTTCCCGGACAGCAGGAACGTGCCGACATTGTACTTCGACGGGTAGGGGCGGTCGGCGTGGCGTCCCGAGATTCAGCGCCAGGTTGCGACGCCGCCGTGGCGGGAGCACGTTCCGCTGCGATGGCGGCTGAAACTCCAGGTGCCGTCGCGGCATTGGGCTGTTGCGCCATCGGGGATTGCGCCCGATCGGGAATGCGCCGGGGAATGAACGATTTGACCGTCGTGGTTGCGGTAGGACTGGTGGTTATCGAGGTCGGATTCGTTCGGGGTGGAGTAGGCGTAGGCGTGGGCCGTCGAGCAATTCAGGGCGAGGAGGGCGGTGAGGAGGAGCGGGGTGATGCGGCGGAGGGAAACTTCAGTCATTCTCTTTTTGTTATTTTGAGGTGCGCCGGTAAGCCGCGCGGACCGATTTTGGATCCGCGCGCTGGATAGGAATCCAGGAGACGCTGTTCGATCAACTCGGCCCGGCGGGTCTGAACAGCGAAATAAGTCTGTGCGAACGCGATTTCCTGCTTTTTCGGATCACCGTTCTGAGCGACCAGATAACAGGCGTATCGAGTAAGCATCATGTCTTCGACTTCACGCTGGCTGCCAGAGCCGAGCTCGACCATTTTCCCGACGTCGGGAAAATGGTCGGCCGAAGCGTGTCCGGACGATTCGCAGGCAATTTTCGCCTTGTTGACGACCTTGACGAAATTTTCCCATTTGGCATAGCCCAGCAGGGTTTGAAGGTCGCGTGCGAGCCAGAATTCAACGCCGTTCTCTGTGCGTTGAGCATGTGCTTCGAAATGTTCGGTCAGCGAATAAATCAGTTCGGTTTTCAAGGCGGCGTCCGGGACAGGCGTGCACCGGTCGCTAGCATCCGGCCAGACATGCACTAAACGTAAAAAAGCGGAATCCCTTTATCAAGGACTCCGCTTTTAATGACAAGCTTGCGAGACGAAATATGACGTTTGCCGCGTCTGATTACTTCGTAGCGGCTTACACGTTAAACAAGAAATTCATCACATCGCCGTCGTGGACCACATATTCCTTCCCTTCGGCCCGCATCTTCCCGGCTTCCTTCGCGCCTTGTTCGCCTTTGAACGCGATGAAGTCATCGAACGCAATCGTCTGTGCGCGAATGAAGCCGCGCTCGAAGTCCGTGTGGATTGCGCCGGCGGCCTGAGGCGCCGTATCGCCGATATGAATCGTCCACGCCCGCACTTCCTTCACGCCCGCCGTGAAATACGTCTGTAGTCCGAGCAGCTTGTAACCCGCGCGAATCACGCGATCCAGACCCGGCTCGTCCATGCCGATATCGGCGAGAAATTCCTGCTTGTCGGCATCGTCGAGATCCGCAATTTCCGCTTCGATCGCCGCGCACACCGCCACCACCGGCGCCTTCTCGGCTTCCGCGTACTTGCGCACCGCGTCCAGGTGCGGATTGTTCTCGAAGCCGTCGTCCTTCACGTTCGCCACGTACATGGTCGGCTTGGCCGTGATCAGGCACAGCGGCTTGATCAGCAGGAGTTCGTCTTCGCTCAGATCAAGGCCGCGCACGGGCTTTGCCTGATCGAGCTGCGCCTGGATCTTTTCGAGCAAGGGCACGAGCTTCGCCGCTTCCTTGTCGTTGCCGGAGCGCGCCGATTTTGCATATCGATGATGCGCCTTCTCCACCGTCGCCAGATCCGCCAGCGCCAGTTCGGTATTGATAACTTCGATATCCGCCAGCGGGTCGATCTTGTTCGCGACGTGAATCACGTTCTCGTCTTCGAAACAGCGCACGACGTGCGTGATGGCATCGGTTTCGCGAATGTTCGCGAGAAACTTGTTGCCCAGGCCTTCGCCCTTGCTCGCGCCGGCCACGAGGCCCGCGATATCGACGAATTCAACAATGGCCGGGACCACGCGCTCCGGCTTGACGATGTCGGAAAGCCCGGCAAGACGTGGATCGGGTACTTCGACCACACCGACGTTCGGCTCGATCGTGCAGAACGGATAGTTTTCGGCGGCGATGCCGGCCTTGGTCAGTGCATTGAACAGTGTGGACTTGCCGACGTTGGGCAAGCCGACGATGCCGCATTGGAGGCTCATGGGATCCTTCGAACTGGTGAAACGGCGTGCGCCGCGCGGGTCAACGCTGCATTTCGCTGTGCAGCGGGCGGCCACGTCTTGCGGGCCGGACAAACCCATATTGTACCGCTGTGGCCTGGTACGCTGGGCGCGCGGGGATCGGCTGCCGAAACGCCGTGTACGCATCAAATCCCCAAATACCCCCGCGGCTATAATGCCCGCATGACTTTCCACTCTCGAAATTTCCACGCGGTCGTGGTCGGCGGCGGCCTGGTTGGCAAAACGGCGGCGCTCGCGCTGACGCAATCCGGCTTGCGCACGGCATTGCTCGCAACGCCCGCCGCACCGCCGCCGGCCCCCGGCAGCTTCGATTCGCGTATCTACGCGCTGTCGTCGAGTTCGCAGGCGCTGCTCGAGCGCTTGCGCGTCTGGCAGGCGCTGGACCGCGAAAAGCTCGGGCCGGTGCTGGACATGCGTGTTTTCGGCGATGCCTTCGCCGAACTGCATTTCTCCGCGTTTCAGGCCGCCGTGCCGCAACTGGCGTGGATCGCGGAATCGTCGGTGATTGAACGGTCGCTCGATGCCGCGCTGCGTTTCCAGCCGAACCTCACGTGGATCGATTCGCGCGCCCAAGGCCTCGTGATTCACGACGACGCCGCGCATCTCACGCTTGCCAATGGCGACACCCTCGAGGCCGATCTCGTGGTCGGTGCCGACGGCGCGCATTCCTGGGTGCGGGCGCAGACGGGCGCGAAGATGCATCGAAGGGAATATCGGCAGACGGGTGTGGTCGCAAATTTCAAGTGCGAGAAACCGCACGCCGAAACTGCGTACCAATGGTTTCGCGACGGCGAAATCATCGCGTTGCTGCCGTTGCCAGGCGATTACGTATCGCTCGTGTGGTCCGCCAAAGCCGATCACGCTGATTCCCTCCTGAAACTCGATCCCGAGCAACTCGCGGCGGAAGTCGAAAAAGCCACGCAAAACATGCTCGGGACGCTGGAATGCGTGACGCCCGCGCAGGGTTTCCCGCTGGCGCTGCAAACCGTCGATCGTTTGATCGGACCGCGTGTGGCGCTGGTCGGCGACGCGGCGCATCTGATTCACCCGCTTGCAGGCCAAGGCATGAACCTCGGTTTGCGCGATGTCGCCGCGCTCGCCGAAACGCTCGCCGGCAAGGAAGCGTTCCGCTCGGCAGGCGACCCGGTTTTACTTCGCCGATACGAACGCGCCCGCCGTGAGGACATCCAGAAACTGACCATCGCGTGCGATGGCCTGCAAAGACTCTTTGCCGTGCCCGGCACGCTCGCCCGTGCGGTGCGCAACACCGGCATGGCGCTCGTGGGCGCGCAGCCGCAGGTCAAGCGCTGGCTCGTCTCCGCAGCGCTTGGTTAAGACCTACTCACCTATTCTGCATCACAGGAATTCGAATGAAAATTACTCTTCGCCGCGCTCTGGTCGCCGCCGCCACGCTGGCAGCGGTGTTTGGCATCGGCATTGCGGCCCAGGCCGATCAAACCACCGACAAGATCAAGTCCACGCTGCAATCGCGAATCGGCGACGCGGATATCAAGAGCGTGCAGAAGTCGCCGGTTCCGGGCTTGTACGAAGTGAACCTCGGTGCGCAGATCGTCTACACGGACGCGACCGGCAATTATTTGCTGATGGGCGATCTCGTCGATACCCGCACGCGCACGAACCTCACCGAAGCGCGTCTGGCGGAAACGAACAAGATCGACTTTGCGAAGCTGCCGTTCGAAAACGCGGTGAAGGTCGTGAAGGGCACGGGCGCGCGCAAGATCGCAGTGTTTTCGGACCCGAATTGCCCGTATTGCAAGCAGCTTGAAACCACGCTGAAATCCGTCGATAACGTCACCGTCTACACCTTCCTGTACCCGGTTTTATCGCCGGATTCGACTTCGAAATCCAAGTCGATCTGGTGCTCGAAGGATCGCTCGAACGCATGGGAAGGCTGGATGCTCGACCACAACGCGCCGACCGCGTCGGCAAGTTGCGACACGACGGCCATCGATAAAAACCTGAAGCTCGGCCAGTCCATGAACGTCACCGGCACGCCCACGGTTTTCCTCGCCGATGGACGCCGCTTGCCCGGCGCCGTGCCGGCCGACCGGCTGGAAAAGGAATTGTCGGCGGTTCGCTAACTTAGCGACCGATACACGACGAAGGAGGCGCGCGATGCGCCTCTTTTCGCTTTCAAACGGGCATCCCACGCCGGCCTTGCCGGCGACAAGAAAAAAGGACCTCGAAGCATGAACGCCATCCGCTACACCATCGTTCCGAAAAATCCCGCCGCGCATTTGTTCGAAGTGACGCTGACCGTCGCGCAACCCGATCCGGCCGGTCAACGCTTCGTGTTGCCCGTGTGGATTCCGGGCAGCTACATGATCCGCGAGTTCGCGCGCAATATCGTGACGCTGCAGGCGTTCAACGCGGCGGGACGGAAGATCGCCATCGATAAAACCGATAAACATGCGTGGCAAACCGCACCGCACGACGGCCCGATCACGCTGCGCTACGAGGTCTACGGCTGGGATTTGTCGGTGCGCGCCGCGCATCTGGATGACACCATCGGTTTCTTCAACGGCACGAGCGTGTTTCTGGCGGTGGAAGGGCAGGCGGACGCGCCGTGCATCGTGGATATTCAAAAGCCGTCGGGCGCGTCGTACGCGAGCTGGCGCGTGGCGACGGCCTTGCCCGAAGCGCGCGGCACGAAGCGTTATGGCTTCGGCGCGTACGAAGCGCCGAATTACGATGCGCTGATCGATCATCCCGTGACGCTCGGCGAATTCGCGCTCGGTTCCTTCGATGCCCACGGCGCGAAGCACGACATCGTGATTTCGGGCCGCGTGACCGCGCTCGATATGCGCCGTCTCGAAGCCGATCTCAAGCGCATCTGCGAGTCGCAGATCGCGCTGTTCGAACCGCGCACGAAGAAGGCGCCCGTCGATCGCTATGTGTTCATGACCGTTGCAGTCGGCGATGGTTACGGCGGGCTGGAACATCGTGCGTCGACAGCGCTGATCTGCAATCGCTCGGACCTGCCCGTCACCGGACGGCCGGAGATGACGGAGGGATACAAGACGTATCTTGGCTTGTGCAGCCACGAATATTTCCACACGTGGAACGTGAAGCGCATCAAACCGGCCGCATTCGCGCCGTACGATTTATCTCAGGAAAACTACACGTCGCTGCTTTGGTTGTTCGAAGGGTTCACGTCTTACTACGACGACCTGATGCTCGTGCGCAGCGGTTCGATCAGCGCAAGCGACTATTTCGCGCTGCTCGGCAAAACGATCGGCGGCGTGCTGCGCGGCTCCGGACGGCTGAAGCAAACCGTTGCAGAAAGCTCGTTCGATGCGTGGGTCAAATATTATCGGCAGGACGAAAACGCGGCGAACGCCATCGTCAGCTATTACCAGAAGGGCTCGCTCGTCGCGCTCGCTTTCGATCTGTCCATTCGCGCGCAAACCGCAGGCAAGAAGTCGCTGGACGACGTCATGCGCCTTTTGTGGCAACGCTACGGCCGCGATTTTTACAACGGCCGAGCGCGTGGCATCCAAGAGAACGAAGTTGAAGCGCTATTCGCCGAAGCCACCGGTGCCGATCTGAAAAAGCTCTTTCGCGATGGCGTGCACGGCACGCGCGATCTGCCGCTGGAGACGTTGCTGGAACCGTTCGGCATCAAGCTCGCCGCCGATATCGCAACGAATGGCACAGCCGGTAAACCGTCACTTGGCGCGCGCGTTCGTGGCGGCGCGGATTGCGTGCTCGCGGCCGTTCACGAGAACAGCGCGGCGCAGAAGGCGGGGTTATCGGCGGGAGACGTGCTGGTTGCAATCGATGGCTTGCGCGTCACCGGATCGAATCTCGATTCGCTGCTTTCGCGCTACTTGCCCGGCTCGAAAGTCGAAGTCCACGCATTCCGCCGCGACGAACTGCGCGTGACGCATGTCAAACTCGATGCCCCGGACGTGTCGCGTTACGTGCTTTCCACCGCCGATTCCAGCGGTCAGACGAAGCAATGGCGGGAACGCTGGCTGAAAGGTTGACGTCGCGATAGCGGAAGAAAGGCGGATTGTTCTACCAGTGCAACGATCCGTCTTGAGTGCGCAGCTTTTTCCCAATCGTTAAAAAACGAAGAATGCGTCCTGTCAGAGCGTTTTCGCGCTCACACTCAACAAGAGACAGGAATCATCATGACGACCATTCTTCAAATCAATTCCGCTGCCCGCTCGCAAGGCGCTCAATCCACGCTGCTCGCCGATGAAGTGTCGGCCAAGCTGCTTCAATCGCACGCTGGCGCGAAGCTGGTGGTTCGCAATCTTCTCGCCGATAACCTCCCGCATCTGGACGACGCCACGCTGGGCGCGTTCTTCACGCCCGCCGATGCGCGCACCCCCGAACAAAATGTGATTCACGCGAAAAGCGAAGCACTGATCGCCGAGCTGCAAGCGGCCGATATCGTTGTGATCGCAGCGCCGATGTACAACTTCGGCATTTCTTCGCAATTGAAGGCGTACTTCGACTGGATCGCGCGCGCCGGCATCACGTTCAAGTATGGCGCGAACGGCGCTGAAGGCCTCGTGACGGGCAAGAAGGTGATCGTCGTGACGGCGCGTGGCGGCAAGTACAGCGGCACGCCGCACGACTCGCAAACGCCTTATCTGAAGTCGTTCCTTGGTTTCCTCGGCATGACGGATGTCAGCTTCGTGTTTGCCGAAGGCCTGGCAATGGGTCCGGACGCGGCTGGCGCCGCATTGGCGACGGCGCGCGATTCGATCGCTGCGCTTTAAGTTGCTTCAGGTTTGAGAAAAGCCCGCCGTGTCTTGCGTGACATGAGCGGGCTTTTTGTCGTTTTCAGTTTGGCAAATCGGGTAGACGCCAGTCGATGGCGCGCCGTCCATGCTCTTCCAGATAAGCATTCGCGGAAGCAAAATGCCCGCATCCCAGGAACCCGCGATGCGCCGATAAGGGCGAAGGATGCGGCGCTTCCAGCACGCAGTGCGCCTTTCCAGCCGCAACGGCAGACGCAATCAGCGCGCGTTTCGCCTGCGCATGCGCGCCCCAAAGCATGAACACGAGGTGCTCATGCCGCATCGCCAGTTCGTGAATCAGCGTGTCGGTGCAATGTTCCCAGCCGCGTTTGGCGTGGCTGCCGGCTTTATCGCGTTCAACGGTCAGCGACGTGTTCAGCAACAACACGCCTTGCTCTGCCCATCTATCGAGACAACCGTGATTCGGCGCGGCAAATCCGAGGCTCGCATTGATTTCCTTGAAGATGTTGCGCAACGACGGCGGCGGCCTAACCGGCGCCGGCACCGAGAACGCCAGGCCATGCGCCTGCGGCGCGCCGCGATCTTCGCCGTGATACGGATCTTGTCCGAGGATCACGACTTTGACATCGGCGGGGCTGGTCAGGCGCAACGCACGGAAGACATCGGTGGGATAAACGATCTTGCCGGCGGCGCGCTCGTTGTCGACGAACGCGCACAACGCGGCGTAATGCGGACTATCTATGAACGCCTTCAAATGCTTGCGCCAATCAGCCGGCAACGCGCCGAACTGGCTTTCCAATGACGTGAACGGATGGTCTTTCGAAGCGCCTTCAGCCTCAAATAACGACGCCTGGCTCATTTCACGCCACCGTTCGAACCTTCAGCTTTCGGTTCGCACAGATCGTAGCCGCGCCGCGCCTTGCTTGCATCTTCAGGCTGGAGATAAAGAAACGCACCGCGCATTTGTGCAGCGAGATTCGTCATTCCGGCTTCGTCGCCGGATTTCAGTTCCAGTTCGAGTTCGCTGATGGGCGTGGTGCGGCGTTCGCCATCGATGTCCGTGGTCACTTCGCCAAGATCGAGCGCTGCCTCGATTGTCGCGCCGTCGATATCGACATTCCAGATCACGCGGTCAAAGTCGGTGCGGAAAAGGGGGGTGAGCTCCGGCGCGGCGTCGCGCAGTGCGTTGTGGGCGTGTTCGTCATCGCAAATTTCAAGCAGCTTGTCTATTTCCAGCGCTTCGCCCGCGACCGGCATTTCCCATTCGTGCCGGTTGTGCATGCCGCCACTCGACTCGCCCGCTGTCTTGTACGTCTGGAGCCACTGACCCGGTGCGCCCCGCAGGCGCAGTGCACTTTTCGCTTTGGCGAGCACGCGGTCAGCGGTATCGAAATAGACGTTTGTCAGATGGATCTTGTGGCCTTCCTGGGCCGTGCGCTTCGTCAGATCCCGAGCGATCTCTTCGTGGTTCGATGTAGGCAGCGCCAGCTTGATCTCGCGTTCAATACTCAAAATAAACTCCGTGCAACAGCGTCAGAAGAACATTCGCGCAAGTTCGGCGCCGGGGTCATCGGCGCGCATGAACGCCTCGCCGACCAGGAACGTTTGCACGTCCATCGCGCGAAGCCGCTCGACGTCCGTGCGCGACAGGATTCCGGATTCCGTCACCACAATGCGCTCGTCCGGCACCATTTCCAGCATGCCGATGGTTGTTTCTATCGACGTCTGGAACGTGCGGAGGTTCCGGTTGTTGATGCCGATAAGCGGAGTTTTCAGCGTCAGCGCCTGTACGAGTTCGTCCTGATCGTGGACTTCGACCAGCACCGCGAGCCCCAGCGAATGCGCGTAGGCTTCGAGGTCGCGCATGTGTTCCGGCTGAAGCGCGGCGGCGATCAGCAGGATGCAATCGGCGCCCATCGCACGTGCTTCCAGGATCTGATACGTATCGACAATGAAGTCCTTGCGCAGGACCGGCAAGCTGCACGCGGCGCGCGCTTCTTCGAGATACGCGACGCTGCCCTTGAAGAACTGGACGTCGGTCAGCACCGACAAACACGCGGCGCCGCCCCGTTCGTACGACTTGGCGATATCGGCGGGGACGAAGTTTTCGCGCAGCACGCCCTTCGACGGACTCGCTTTTTTCACCTCCGCGATCACCGCCGCTTTTCCCTCGCCGTGCTTCGCGCGCAATGCGCCGACGAAGTCGCGCGAGTCTTTCGTGCTCGCCTGCAAACGCAATTCTTCGATAGAAACGCTTTCCTGCGCGACCCGGATTTCGTCGCGTTTGACCTGGATGATGCGATCGAGAATGTCACTCATGTCTGGTTCCGTTATTTGGCGAATTGCTGCGTGAAGCGCACGAGTTCATCGACTTTTTCGCGCGCCTGACCGCTCGCGATCACTTCTTTCGCGAGCCGCATGCCGTCTTCAATCGATTCCGCCACGTTCGCGGCGTAGAGCGCCGTTCCCGCGTTCAGCGTGATGATTTCGCGCGCGACGCACGGCTTGTTGTTGAGCGCGCCGAGCAGCATGGTCTTCGATTCCTGCGCGTCGGCCACTTTGAGCGTTCGGTTCGACACCATCTGCAAGCCGAAATCTTCCGGATGAATCTCGTATTCGCGGACTTCGCCGTTGCGCAGTTCGCCGACAACCGTCGCCGCTCCAAGCGAAACCTCGTCCATGCCGTCCTTGCCGTACACCACCAGCACGTGCTTGGCGCCGAGACGTTGCATGACGCGAACCTGAATACCGACCAGATCTTCGTGAAACACGCCCATTAGCTGATTCGGCGCGCCGGCCGGATTCGTCAGCGGCCCGAGAATGTTGAAGATGGTCCGGACGCCGAGTTCACGACGCACCGCCGCGATGTTCTTCATGGCCGGATGATGGTTCGGCGCGAACATGAAACCCATGCCCGTTTCGGCGATGGATTGCGCCACGTGTTCCGGCTGCAAGTCGATATTCACGCCGAGCGCCTCGAGCACGTCTGCGCTGCCTGACTTACTCGATACCCCGCGATTCCCGTGCTTCGCAACCTTCGCGCCGGCGGCCGCCGTGACAAACATGGTGGCCGTCGAGATGTTGAAGGTATGCGAACCGTCGCCGCCCGTGCCGACGATATCCACGAGGTTGTCGCTGTCCGGCACGGTTACGTGATTGGCGAATTCGCGCATGACGGTTGCCGCCGCCGCGATCTCGCCGATGGTTTCCTTCTTCACGCGCAAACCCGTGATGATCGCGGCGGACATCACCGGCGACATCTCGCCGCGCATGATCATGCGCATCAGATGGAGCATTTCATCGTGAAAAATCTCACGATGCTCAATGGTCCGTTGCAGCGCTTCCTGAGCCGTAATAGTCATGTTCTGATCCCGGTTCACGCGCGTTCGCCTTGTTTTGCGTTCTTGACGAAGTTTTCGAGCAGCGCGTGGCCGTGCTCGGACAAGATCGATTCCGGATGGAACTGGACGCCTTCAACCGCGAGTTCCTTATGACGCACGCCCATGATTTCGCCATCGGGCGTCCACGCCGATACTTCCAGGCAATCCGGCAGCGACTCGCGCTCGATCGCGAGCGAGTGATAACGCGTCACGCTGAAATGTTTCGGCAAGTCGGAAAACACACCACGGCAATCGGTTTCGATGGTGCTGACCTTGCCGTGCATGATGGTTTGCGCGCGGACCACGCGTCCGCCAAACGCCTCGCCGATGGCCTGATGGCCAAGGCACACGCCAAGAATCGGAATCTGTCCGGAAAATTCGCGTAGCACGTCGAGCGTGATGCCCGCATGTTGCGGATTGCTCGGCCCCGGCGAAAGGCAAATCCGCTCGGGATTGAGCGTCGCGATTTCGTCGAGGGTAATTTCGTCGTTACGGAACGTCCGCACGTCTTCGCCCAGTTCGCCAAAATACTGAACCAGGTTATAGGTGAACGAATCGTAGTTGTCGATCATCAGCAGCATGGTCTTTCTCCGGATCAGAAGTCGCTATCGAGGCCGTCTTGCACTTGCTCGGCGGCGCGCAAAACTGCACGCGCCTTGTTCTCCGTTTCCTGCCATTCGGACTCGGGAACCGAATCCGCGACCACGCCGGCGGCGGCCTGCACATACAAATTGCCCTTGTGAATCAGACCGGTGCGAATCGCGATGGCCAGATCCATTTCGCCCGTGAACGACAAGTAACCGCAAGCGCCGCCGTACAGGCCGCGTTTGACCGGCTCCAGTTCGTCGATGATTTCCATTGCCCGCACTTTCGGCGCGCCAGAAAGCGTGCCAGCGGGGAAGGTCGCGCGCAGCACGTCGAAGTTCGTCGTGCCGGGTTTGAGCTTGCCTTCCACCGAACTCACGATATGTTGAACGTGCGAATACTTTTCGATGGCCAATTTGTCCGTCACGACCACCGATCCCGTTTGCGCAATCCGGCCGACGTCGTTGCGCGCCAGATCGATCAGCATCACGTGCTCGGCAACTTCCTTCGGATCGTTCAGCAATTCGGTGGCGAGTTCGGCGTCGCGCTCGGGCGTATTGCCGCGCGGCCGGGTGCCGGCGAGGGGACGAATGGTGACGATGCGTTCATCGCCACGTTTTTCCTGGCGCACGAGAATTTCCGGCGATGCCCCGACCACATGAAATTCGCCGCCGAAGTTGTAGTAATACATATAAGGCGACGGATTCAGCGACCGCAACGCGCGATACAGCGAAAGCGGGTTATCGCGGAACGGCTTCACGAGGCGCTGGCCGACCTGAACCTGCATCAATTCGCCCGCCGCGATGTATTCCTTCGCTTTGCGTACCGCGTTCAGGTAATCCTCTTTCGCAAACTCACGATACGTCTCCGTGCGAACACTCGCCGATGTCACCGGCGGCTGCACGGTCGTACGCAAGCGCGCGCGCAATTCGCGCAGGCGCTGCTTGGCTTTCGTGTAAGCCTCGGGCACCGTCGGATCGGCGTAGACAATCAGGTACAGCTTGCCGGCGAGGTTATCGATAACCGCCATTTCCTCGGTCAGCAACAACTGAATGTCGGGCAGGCCGAGATCGTCGCGCGGCGCGGTGTGCGCGAGCTTTTTCTCGATATAACGCACGGCGTCGTAGCCGAAATACCCGGCCAGGCCGCCGCAAAAGCGCGGCAATCCCGGGCGTTGCGCGATCTTGAACCGCTTCTGGAATGTTTCGATAAACGTCAGCGGATCAACTTCGCTCGTCTCGATGACCTGCCCATCCTTCAGCACTTCCGACACGCCGTTCTGCACACGGATCATCGTGCGCGCCGGCAAACCGATAAACGAATACCGGCCAAAGCGCTCGCCGCCCACCACGGATTCCAGCAGGAACGAGTTGGCGCCATTGCGCTCGGTTTGAGCGAGTTTGAGGTAAAGCGAAAGCGGCGTTTCGAGGTCGGCGAGCGCCTCGGCGATCATCGGAATGCGGTTGAAACCTTCATTCGCCAGCGATTGGAATTCGAGTTCTGTCATGTTCTGATCCTTTGCGTGTCGCTTGGTGGTTTTGCGACATCGAGCACTTACTGGGCGCTGCGGAAATTCCCGCGCGGCGCGATACCCGTCTGGATTTGTGCGTCGGCCGAGGCTTCACGCGCTGCAAGTCCGATTATCAGGGCTTAGAGCCACTCACGGAATTTGTGAGGACGTAAGCCGGAATCGGGCGCAGCGAATGACGCGCATTAAGCCAGGCATCAAAAGGTAAAACAAGTCAGCGGGATCGGCGCGCGGAGTGCGCAGCGAAACAAAAAACGGTTGCCGAAGACAAGCTTCAGCGGACCTCAGGCGAGGTTAGCGCGACCAGCGACGCCAGGGCCAGGCTCCCCGGTCGATGCTGCTCAGACTCCGTTTTTTGTTCAGAAACATGAGGGATTGAACTAGTCAGTCGATGTTGTCGCGCCGGGTACGTCGGGCGCGGCCATGGTTGCTGCTATTGCCTGTGCGGCAGCCAGCAGGGAAGAAACTATACCATCGGATTTCACGAGGTGCACGGGTTTGCCGTGGTTATAGCCGTAGGGAACCGTCAACGTCGCCATTCCGGCCGCACGGCCCGCGAGCGCGTCATTCTCGGAATCGCCGATGGCAACCGCCTCCCGCGGCAAAACGTCCAGACGCTCGCACGCAATCAGCATGGGCGCCGGATCCGGCTTTTTCTGTGGGACCGAGTCGCCGCCGAGCACGACCTTGAAGTACTCCACGAGTCCGAATTTCGTCAGCAATTCCAGCGCGAAGCGGTGTGGTTTGTTCGTCACGCAGGCGAGCGGCAAGCCGAGATCGCGCAGCGCCTTCAGCCCTTCAGCAACTTCCGGGTAAAGCCTGGCGCTTTGCCCATTGATGCGCGCGTATTCGGTCTGATAGATCGCAAGGGCATCGTCGAATTTCGTGGACGCTTCCAGCGCCGAAAATCGCACGGCCAAAATGCTACGGATCAGATTTTCCGATCCCTTTCCTATATAGCCGATCACTTCGTCACGATCAGTCGATTTCGCGCCGATGCGCGCAAGCATGCCGTTCAGCGCCACGGTGAAGTCGTCTGCGGTATCGACCATGGTGCCGTCCAGGTCGATGATCGCGGCCCGCAACGTCTTGTTGGTAAATGCCGGAAGCTCAGCAGTGAGTTCGCTCATCGTGCATCCCCGGTGTTCACTTTGGCCAGTTCCTCGCGCATCTTGCCGATGATCTCGCTGTAATTGTGGTGGCCGAAAATCGCCGAACCCGCCACGAACGTGTCCGCACCCGCTTCCGCGATTGCCCGGATGTTCTCGATCTTCACGCCACCATCCACTTCCAGATGAATTTCGCGGCCTGTCCGCTCGGTATATTCGTTGATACGACGGCGCGCTTCGCGCAGCTTGTTCAGCGCTTCCGGAATGAACGACTGGCCGCCGAAACCTGGATTGACCGACATGATCAGCACGAGATCGACCTTGTCCATCACGTGATCGAGATGATTCAGCGACGTGGCCGGGTTGAAAACCAGACCGGCCTTGCAGCCGTGATCGCGAATGAGCGAAAGCGTCCGGTCGATATGATCCGAACCTTCCGGATGGAAACTGATCACATTCGCACCGGCTTCCGCGAAATCCGGCACGATGCGGTCCACCGGGCGCACCATCAAATGCACGTCGATAGGTACGGTGGTGTGTGGCCGCAGCGCCTTGCAGACCATGGGGCCGATTGTCAGGTTCGGAACGTAATGGTTGTCCATGACGTCGAAATGGATCCAGTCCGCGCCGGCGGCGACGACATTGCGAACCTCTTCGCCGAGAATGGCGAAGTCGGCGGACAAGATACTGGGGGACAAACGGAATTGCGTCATGACGTCGACCGGTTGCAAGCGGGAAACGCATTTTACCGCGATGCGCCGCTTTTGACCGTCGGCCGAATGGCTAACGCGCGCGGCTCGCCGCAGGCGATTTTCCCCGTCACGGCGGTATCCCACCAAGGTTTCCGCGAGATGACAAAGCCGTGGCGAGCCATTGCGCTCGGTTGCGGGTGCCGGCCGCATGAAGCAGAATGCGTCACCTGTTGTTCACGCAAATTCGCGTAATCGCGTCGCTGTACGCCCCACAGGGCGTCGCTTCGCGCAGCATATTTTGAATTGGAAAAGCGATGAGCCAGTATGAATTCAGCGTATCGGTGCAGACGCAGTACCTTCCTGAACAATCGGAACCGGATGCTCACCAGTTCGCGTTCGCGTACACGCTGACCATTCGAAATACCGGTCAGGTCGCCGCGCAGTTGATCTCGCGGCACTGGATCATTACAGATAGTGAAAACGTGGTTCAGGAAGTGAAAGGGCTTGGCGTGGTCGGCAACCAGCCATTGTTGCCACCGGGCGAGAAGTTCGAATACACGAGCTGGGCCGTGATCGCGACGCCGGTCGGCACCATGCGCGGATCGTATTTTTGTGTGGCCGAGGATGGCGAGCGTTTCGAGGCGCCGATTGCCGAGTTCGCGTTGCATATGCCACGCACGCTCCATTGAGCAGGGCGCGGCGTCTTGCTAGCGCCTGTTTTTCTTTTTGCCCGACGCCGTCCACGCGACGATAAAAATCAGTAAAAGCAGCGCCACGAGTGATTCGAGCGCAAACACAAGCATTGGATATTCGTCGAACAGATCTGACATGGCGGTTCTCATCAAGAACGAACATTGTAAGCGTTTCACCTCTTCGGTCGCCGGATTGGCGGCTTGGGCGGCTTCTCTCGCTACAGCAGTTTTGCTCGCGTCGTGCGGTGGCGGGGGCGCCATCAAGTCCGGTTATCAGGCTCCGCCGACCGGCGCGCCGATCATTACCGGACAACGAGCGGCCAATCGGCTGACCGCAGTAAGCTGGCAACAGGTTCCCGGCTGGCAGGACGATTCATTGCTCGGGGCGACCGCAGCGATGCGTCAAAACTGCAGCCGCCTTGCGCAGCAGCCGAACTGGCGCCGTGCGTGCGCGGCGGCGCAACGGCTTGACGACCTGGACATGAATGCAGCCCGCGAATTCTTCGAGGCCTATTTCACGCCATTCCAGTTGGCCAACACCGACGGCACGCTGGACGGCCTCGTGACCGGCTACTACGAGCCGTTGCTGCGCGGGTCGCGCACGCGGCATGGCCCGTATCAATACGCGTTGTATCGATGGCCGTATCGGTTCAAAACCGGCACGACGCTGCCCTCGCGAGCGCAGCTTGAAAGCTCGGGCGCGCTGAACGGCAACGAACTGGTCTGGGTCGATGACCCGATCGAAGCGTTCTTCCTGCAAGTCCAAGGCTCGGGACAGGTCGTAATGGAAGATGGCACGACGATGCGCGTAGGCTTTGGAGGCACCAATAACCAGCCGTATAAATCGATTGGCCGCGAACTGCTGGACCGGCGCGAATTGACGCCCGCACAGGCAACGATGCAGGGCATCAAGGCTTGGGCGAAAGCGAATCCTGCGCGTGTCGACGCGTTGCTCGACGTGAATCCGCGCTTTGTGTTTTTCCGGGAAATGCCCGCAACGTCGACGCTTGCTGCAGGCGTAGGGACGGGGCCGGTCGGCGCATTGGGTGTTCCGCTGACGCCGGAGCGATCCATTGCTGTTGATCCTTCGGCTATCCCGCTTGGAACGCCGGTTTTCCTGCAAACCACGCGTCCTCTGAGCAATTCGCCGATGAACCGGCTCGTGTTTGCACAAGACACGGGTAGCGCGATCAAAGGCGGTGTGCGCGCTGATTACTTCTGGGGACTAGGCGACGACGCGGGCGATCTCGCCGGCCGGATGAAGCAGGGCGGCAGGATGTGGTTGTTGCTGCCGAACTCGTAGAATGCTTGCAGCCGTTCCTTCGGGAGCGGCTGCTTGTTTGCTTTTATTCAAGCCCAGGAATCAGGACACTGACGCTCGCCTATCAATCACCCGCCGCGCCTTTCCAACTGAACGCTCGATCCCGTTCACGCCTAGCAACTGGATCACCGCACTCACGCCAATCAACGCCTTGATGTCGTAAGCGAGCGCAGCCTTTGCCTGCTGGAGAACAGCGGCGTCCGGCGCAGTCTCCGGGCACGGTTCGACATTGAGCGTGAGCACATCGAGCGGCCCTTCTTTGGTCAGAACGATCTGGTAGTGCGGCGCCAGCGCGTGCTGCTTAAGCAGCAACTCTTCGATCTGCGTGGGGAAAACATTCACGCCTCGCACGATCATCATGTCGTCCGAGCGGCCGGTGATTTTCTCCATGCGTCGCATGGTTCTGGCGCTGCCGGGCAGAAGCCGTGTGAGATCGCGCGTCCGGTAGCGGATGATCGGCAACGCCTCCTTTGTCAGCGAAGTGAATACGAGCTCGCCCAGCTCGCCATCGGGCAGTACTTCGCCGGTTTCCGGATCGATGATCTCTGGATAAAAATGATCCTCCCATATCGTCGGACCATCTTTTGTTTCCACACATTCCGACGCCACGCCCGGTCCCATGACTTCCGACAGCCCATAGATATCCACTGCGTCGATACCCATGCGCTTTTCAATGGCGGCGCGCATGTCGTTGGTCCACGGTTCTGCGCCGAAGATACCGATTCGCAGCGAGCAGTCAGCCGGATGAACACCTTGGCGTTCGAGCTCGTCGGCAATCGACAGCATGTAGCTTGGCGTCACCATGATGATGTCGGGCCGAAAATCCTGGATGAGCTGAACTTGCTTTTCCGTCTGGCCGCCACCGAACGGAATCACGGTCAGTCCAGCCCGTTCCGCGCCGTAATGAGCACCCAGGCCGCCCGTGAAAAGACCGTAGCCATAACTGACATGCACCTTGTCGCCACGTCGCGCGCCCGCTGCGCGAATGGATCGCGCAACAAGATTCGCCCAAGTGTCGATGTCCTTTGCCGTATAGCCCACAACCGTAGGTTTTCCGGTTGTCCCCGACGACGCGTGGATCCGCGAAATCTGATCGTGCGGCACGGCGAACATCCCGTACGGATAATTATCGCGAAGATCCTTTTTCGTCGTGAACGGGAAACGTGCAATATCCGCGAGGCTTTTGATGTCGTCCGGATGCACACCCGCTTCATCGAACTTGCGCCGATACACCGGCGAATTCTCATACGCATGCGCGACCGACCACTTGAGGCGTTTGAGTTGCAACGCAGTGAGTTCGTCGCGACTGGCCGTCTCTATTCGGTCCAGTGGAAGCGGGGCGGTCATGGAATGTCTCCTTCCAGGTATCTATTGGCGGCCCGAATCAATTTTGCTCGGACGCTATGGTTTGAAGATTATTTTTGTGGAGCAGCTCAGGATTCGACAGCAACCAGGTTGCCCTTGATCTGGGACGACTTGCCGCGGAACATGGCGACAGTTTCCTGGTTGCGGTTCGTTACCCGGATGTCGTAGATTCCCGTTCTGCCCGTCAGCGATTGTTCAATTGCCTCGGCAGTCAGGCGATCGCCGCCTTTGACGGCGCGCAAGAATTCGATTGAGCAGCCGGCGGCGACCGTGTTGATGTTGTACGAATTGCAGGCGAACGCGAACGTTGAATCGGCCAACGTGAAAATGAGGCCGCCGTGACAGATTCCGTGGCCGTTCAGGAAGTCATCCCGAACGTTCATCTGCATGCGCGCGTATCCTGGCCGCACTTCCTCCAGTTCCAGGCCGAGCGCACGGCTGCACGCGTCCGCTCCGTACATGGTTTGCGCGGTTGCTTCGGCGAGTTCCTGGGCTGTCATTGCTGCCTTCTCCAAAAGCGATGTAGTTGTTTGTCAGAGACCTTCGAATCGCGGCGCACGCTTTTCCTTGAACGCGGCGACCCCTTCGGCGTAGTCATGCGAGTCGCCGAGTTCACGCTGAACGTCGCGCTCGAGGTCCAGTTGCTGATCGAGCGTATTGTTCGCGCCAGCACGGATCGCGTGTTTGATTGCCGCGACGGCCTTGGCAGGCTGTTGCGCCAGTTGTGTCGCAAGTGTTGCCGCAACGCTTTCCAGTTCGGCATCATCGACGACGTTCCACACCAGACCCCATGCGTGCGCTTGCTCCGCACCCAGCTTGTCGCCGGTAAGCGCAAGACCCATTGCACGGGCTTCGCCCACTCGCCTTGGCAACAGCCACGTACCGCCCGAGTCCGGTACCAAGCCAATTTTCACGAACGCCTGGACGAAGCTCGCCGAACGAGCGGCGACGATCAAGTCGCAGGCCATGGCGAGATTGGCGCCCGCGCCGGCGGCGATGCCATTTACCGCCGCAATCACGGGCAGACGTGACGCCTGCAGCCGACGCACGAGCGGATTGAAGTGCTGGTCAATAAGCGCGCCCAGATTGGTCATGGCACCCGGCGTGAAGTCGAGATCGGCAAGGTCCTGACCCGCGCAAAAACCACGGCCCGATCCCGTGATCACGAGCGCACGGGCGTGACTCTTTTCAATTTCGTCCAGCGCTTTACCTAACTCCTCATGCATCGTGCGCGTGAAGCTGTTCAGCTTTTCTGGGCGACTCAATGTCAACGTTGCTACGTGCGTGGTCTCGTCGATATTGAAAACAATCGACTTGCTTTGGTCGGACATGAAGTCTCCTTTGGCTAGTGCGCAAATACCCATGCCTTCGATACTAATCGCGCCCGACCGCGGTTTCCATTCGGCCGAATGGCCTAGGACTGGGCGCAATTTCCTGAGCCGGACACCTATGCCGTTTGGCTGACTACCGGCGGCGCGATCTTTGGCGCAACATGGACTCTGCTTTGAACGACGCGAAAGCGATTGGCCACAAACGCGGCGTCGGATAGCGCCGCGTTTGCAGCCGGATTGGCGCCTGTGCCGTGGAAGTCCGAATACGCCGCGGTCTGGTTCACGAAGACGCCGCTGGTCAGGTTGATCGACAGCGCAACGCCGCCGCGGATTGCGGCGTCATAGGCTGCTTCGACTACTGCGTCGTCCGTGCTGTACACGGAGAAGGTCAACGCGCCATGTTCCGCTGCAATCGATCCGGCCAGTTCCAGCGATTGCGCCGTCGAATCCGTGGCAATGACAAACGAAATTGGGCCGAACCATTCGCGTGTGAAATTTGCGGCGTCAGTGTGCACGTCGAGCTTGAGCATCAGCGGTGAGCGCACTTGAGCATCGGAGAAAACGGGATGAGCAAGCGATTGACTATCGGTAAGCACTTCGCCAAGTTGCCGCGCTTCGGCGATGCGACCCATCACGCCGTCGTTCTGTATGGCGCCAGTCAACTCGACGGCGCGGGCCGGATCGGAGATCAGCTTTTCCACGGCGGCCGCCAGTGCGTTCGCGACGTCGTCAAAGCTCATCTGGCCTTCGCTTGTGCGAATGCCGTCGCGGGGAACGTAGATGTTCTGCGGCGCAGTGCACATCTGTCCGGAGTAAAGGGCAAGAGAGAAGGCAATGTTGCTGGCGACGGCTTTGATGTTGTCGACCGAATCAATCACGATCTGGTTCACGCCCGCTTTTTCAGTGTAGACCTGAGCCTGATGTGCGTTGCGTTCGAGCCAGTTGCCGTTTTGCGTGCTGCCGGTGAAGTCTATGATCTTGATTTCCGGACGCAGCGCGAGATCCTGTACGAGAGGACCGTCGTTCCCTTCGGTAGCCAGGAGGGTGACCACATTTGGGTCGAATCCGGCCTCACGCAGGACGTCACGCGCAATGCGCACTGTGACGGCCAGTGGCAAGATCGCCCCCGGATGCGGCTTGACGACAACGGTGTTACCCGTAGCCAGGTCGGCGAACATGCCGGGATAGCCATTCCACGTTGGAAATGTGCAGCAGCCAAGCACGAGCCCCGTGCCGCGTGGTACGACCGTGAATTGCTTGTGCATCGCGAGCGGGGGATTCTTGCCTTGAGGCTTTTCCCAGTATGCGCTGGCAGGAATTCGGTGAAGCTGGTCCCACGCGTAGGCCACTGCTTCCAGCGCCCGGTCTTGCGCGTGTGGGCCGCCGGCCTGAAACGCCATCATGAATGCCTGCCCGGTTGTATGCATGACGCTGTAACCGATCTCGAAACTGGCCTTGTTCAACCGCGAAAGAATCTCGAGGCTTACACCAGCCCAAGCCGCAGGTCCTGCCGCGCGCCACTGGCGTTGCGCCGTGGCGGAGGCATCCAGCAACGCGTCGACGTCCGCTTTCGGATAGCGGATCCCCAATGCGAATCCAAAAGGTGACCGCTCATTGCCGACTGTCTCACCAGTGGAAGGCTGATCCAGCGCGAACGTCTGATTCAGGTGGGCCTTGAAGGCCGCCTCGCCGTCCGAATTCGCCGTTTCCCCGTACACTTTGGGACTAGGCATTTCGGCAAACGGGCTCCAGTAACCGCGCGTTGCAATAGCGGCAAGCGCTTGAGTAAGCGTTGCTTCGTGCTTCGTGAAGAGCGGATGGGTCATGTCGGCAAAATGATTAATGGCGGTGAGGAGCGTTCGGATAATTAATTAACCGACCGGTTGGTATGCGAATGTTAGCATTATCGAGACGCGTGCGCGAAGCGATTTCGCGCGAGTTCATATAGGAGGAGTGGATGTCTTACGAGAATCTGTTGACCGAAGTACGTGGGCGTGTCGGCTTGATCACGCTGAACCGGCCGAAAGCACTCAACGCGCTCAACGACGCACTGATGGACGAACTCGGCACAGTGCTCAAGCAATTCGATGCCGACGAAAACATCGGCGCCATCGTGCTGACCGGCAGCGAAAAGGCGTTCGCAGCCGGGGCGGACATCGGCATGATGGCCAACTACACGTATATGGATACGTTCAAAGGCGACTACATCACGCGCAACTGGGAGACGGTACGCACTATTCGCAAGCCAATCATCGCGGCTGTCGCCGGGTTCGCCTTGGGCGGCGGCTGTGAACTGGCGATGATGTGCGACATCATCATTGCCGCCGATACCGCCAAGTTTGGTCAACCCGAAATCAAACTCGGTGTGATCCCGGGTGCAGGTGGCACGCAGCGGCTGCCGCGCGCTGTGTCGAAGGCGAAGGCAATGGACATGTGCCTCACTGCGCGAATGATGGACGCCGACGAAGCCGAACGGGCAGGGTTGGTGTCGCGCGTCGTCCCGGCGGCGAGTTTGTTGGACGAAGCCATGCAGGCAGCATCGACAATCGCAAGCTTCTCCTTGCCAGCTGTGATGATGGCGAAGGAATCGGTTAATCGCGCGTATGAATCGACGCTGGCAGAAGGTGTTCATTTCGAGCGCCGCATGTTCCATTCTCTTTTCGCGACCGAAGATCAGAAGGAAGGAATGGCTGCTTTTGTAGAGAAGCGGAAACCTGCTTTTAAGCATCGATGAAATTCTTTTGCTGAACCCCTTGCGCAGTGTTGAAACGGGCACTAGAATTCCGTTCCTTCGCTTCACAACGAGGCGAAGGGAAGTGAGAAAGTGCAGTAGCAGTGGCGCGCAAGAGGATGCCGCAGAGCCAAGCAGGACGGGCCTTGCAGCGGAATCGGAAGTCGGGGGTTGAGTAAAAAACCTGTTGACGAAATGCGAAACGTTCTACATAATCTTGTTTCTGTGCTGCAAACGCAGCGACGCGAAAGCGGTGGTGTTCTGAGGGTTAGGATGCTGCGGTTCTCGCGAATGTTCTTTAAAAACTAACAGCCGATAAGTGTGGGCGCTTGGTGCTTGGCTTTGAAACGTGGTGGTGTCTTTCGAGGTGCTGCCGTGAAGCGAAAGTATCAAGTCTCACACTAGTATTAAGGTAGGTTTTGAGCGTCTTTTTCGAAAGGA
>NZ_JAAVUV010000022.1 GCF_018449635.1 Caballeronia sp. dw_276
GCCTCGATCTCGCCCGGCTCGATCCGGAAGCCCCGCACCTTCACCTGATGGTCAGCCCGGCCGAGATAGTCGATCTCGCCGTCCGCCAGATAGCGCGCCAGGTCTCCTGTGCGGTACATCCGGCTCCCCGGCTCGCCGAATGGATCGGGTACGAAGCGCTCCGCGCTCAGGTCCGCCCGGTTCAGGTAGCCGCGCGCCAACCCCACACCGCCGATATACAGTTCCCCGGCCACACCCACCGGCACCACGTTCTGCTGCGGGTCCAGGATCAGCGTCCGCATGTTCGCGATCGGCTTGCCGATCGGGACACCCGCCAGATCCGAGCCAGCATCGCAACGCCACCAGGTCGCATCGATCGACGCTTCTGTCGGACCGTACAGGTTGACCAGTTCGACTGCAGCGAAGCGGGCGAAGAACCGCTGCTGCAGCGATTTCGGCAAGGCCTGCCCGCTGCATATCACCCGCGTGAGCGTCGGCATGTCGCTTGCCGTGGCTTTCGTCAGGAACACCTCTAGCATCGGCGGCACAAAATGGATCGTGGTGACCGCCTCGCGCGCGATCACGTCGACGAGGTAGTCGACATCCTGATGCCCGCCCGGGCTGGCCATCACCAGCTTCGCTCCGTGCAACAGCGGCCAGAAGAACTCCCATACCGACACGTCGAAACTGAACGGCGTCTTCTGCAACACCACGTCCGAGGCATCCAGCGGCCAGACCGACTGCATCCAGTGCAGGCGGTTGACCACGCCCTCGTGCGCGAGCCCCACGCCCTTGGGCACGCCCGTCGAACCCGAGGTGTAGATCACGTAGGCCAGATGTTGCGGCAGGCATAGCGGCGGCGGATTGATGCTCGCATGCGCACGTAGCGCGGCTTCGTCATCGAGATTGACCGTGCGCCAGGCTTGCCCGGCCGCCGTCTTCGCCAGCCCCGCCAGCACATCATGGTGCGGCGAGTGCGTCAGCACCACTGCCGGGCGTGCGTCCGAGAGCATCGTCGCAAGGCGCTGCGCCGGATACGTCGCATCGAGCGGCACATAGGCGCCACCCGCCTTCAGAACCCCCAGCAAGGCCACCACCATCGCAACCGAACGCTTCATGCACAGCCCGACCAGCACGTCCGGGCCCACGCCCAGTTCGCGCAGGTGATGCGCGAGACGGTTCGCACGCATGTTCAGCTTGGCGTAGCTCAGTGTTTCGCGCTCGTCGGCCACCGCGATCGCGGCCGGCGTGCGGGCGACCTGTGCCTCGAACCGCGCGTGTACGGTTTGCCCGGCCGGATACGGCGCGGCCGTCGCGTTCCAGGTCACCGCAAGCTGTTCGCGCTCGTCATCCGCGAGCATCGACAGTTCGCCGACGCGCGCCTGCGGCTGTGCCACCACCGATTCCAGCAGCCTCGTGAAATGCCCCGCCATGCGCCCGATCGTCGCGTGATCGAACAGGTCCGTGTCGTACTCGAAGCTCGTCTGCAACGTGTCGTCTAGCTCGTCGACGTTCAACGTCAGGTCGAACTTCGACGTCGTCGCTTCCGCGTCGACCGGTTCGAGACGCAGACCCGGCAACGACATCTCACCGGCCGGTGCATTCTGCAATGCGAGCATCGCTTGGAACAACGGCGCATGGCCCAGACTGCGCTGCGGCTGCAGTTCCTCCACCAGCTTCTCGAACGGCACGTCCTGGTGCGCATAGGCACCGAGCGTCGTCTCGCGCGTGCGGGCCAGCAGCGCCATGAACGGTTCGTGCGCGGCGATCCGCTGACGCAACACCAGCGTGTTTACGAAAAAGCCGATCAGATCTTCCGTTTGCGCATGGCGGCGATTCGCGATCGGCGTGCCGATGCAGATGTCGTCCTGCGACGCGTAGCGCGAGAGCAGCACACCGAACGCCGCCGTCAGCGTCATGAACAGCGTGCCCCGTGCAGGCCGCGCGAGCGTTCGCAGGCCTGTCGTAGTCGCCGCATCGATATGAAACCGATGCAGCGCGCCGCGATGACGCTGCACCGCCGGACGCGGCCGGTCGGTCGGCAGCGTCAACAGGGCGGGGGCATCGGCGAGCCGCGTGCGCCAGTAGTCCAGTTGCTGCTCGAGTACCTCGCCGTTGAGCCACGTTCGCTGCCAGTGCGCATAATCGGCGTAATGAGCCGTCACGGGAGCGAGCGGCGACGGCTCGCCCTGCGCGAACGCTGCATACAGCGCCGCCACTTCGCGCACCAGCACGCCCATCGACCAGCCGTCCGAGACGATGTGATGCACGGCCAGTCCCACCACGTACTCGTCGCCGGCGAGCTGGATCAGCACGGTACGGATCAAGGCCCCCGCCGACAAGACGAATGGAGCGTAGGCATGCCGCGCGAGTTCAGCGGACAGGCGCTCATCGCGCGCGACCCCGGACCATGCCGTGAGATCGATCAGCGGCAATTCGAGTGCACGCGCTTCCTCGATCCGCTGCACGGTCAGGCCGTCGCGCGTCACGAACGACGTGCGCAGGCTTTCGTGACGGCGCACGACGCCATTCAACGCCCGATGCAGCGCCGCGATGTCGAGCCGGCCTCGCAGCCTTACAGCGGCCGGGATGTGATAAAACGCATTGCCCGGCTCGAGCTGGTCTAGGAACCACAACCGCTGCTGGGCATACGAGAGCGGCAGCTCGAGGGCGCCGCGCGCGCGGTCCAGCGGCTCGATGGGCGGCAGCGCCGCCGTCGCGCCCGCTTGACGGAGCGCATCGATCCTGTCGCTCAGGTCGGCCAGCAACGGTGTATCGAACAACGCGCGCAGCGGCAGTTCAATGCCGAACTCGGCACGCAGCCGCGACATCACCTGGGTCGCCAGCAGCGAATGACCGCCCAGCGCGAAGAAATCATCGCGTGCACCGACACGGTCCGTGCCGAGCACCACCGCCCAGATTGCGGCCAGCCCCCGTTCGGTGTCCGTGCGCGGCTCGACAAAGGTGCGCTCATTCCGATGGGTCTCAGGTGCCGGAAGCGCGCCGCGATCAAGCTTGCCGTTCGGCGTCAGCGGCCAGCGCTCGAGCACAACGAAATACGAGGGCACCATGTAGTCCGGCAGCGTCCGTTGCAGATGCGTGCGCAGGCCGACCTTATCGAAGAGGCTCGGTTTGCCGGCCAGTTCACCGTCGGCCACGACATAGGCGACGAGCCGAAGATCGCCATCCGCGATATCCCGTGCCAGTACGACTGCTTCGCGCACAAGCTCATGTGCCGCGAGCGCTGCTTCGATCTCGCCCGGTTCGATACGGAATCCGCGAATCTTGACCTGATGGTCGACGCGCCCGACATACTCGAGATTGCCGTCTGGCCGATGCCGCGCAAGGTCGCCGGTGCGGTAAAGCCGGCTGCCCGGCTCGCCGAACGGGTTCGGTACGAACTTCTCCGCGCTCGCGTCTGCGCGGTTCATATAACCACGTGCAAGCCCCGCGCCGCCGACATGCAATTCACCAACCACGCCGAGCGGTACGGGCTCGCCTTGCCTGTCGAGGATCAGCGCCTGCACGTTGTCGATCGGCCGGCCGATCGGCACGTCGGCCTCGCCGTTGCGGTCCCACCGCGATACGTCGAAGGTGGTGGCGCAAATGGTCGTCTCGGTCGGCCCATAAGTATTGAGCAGCGTGACCCGCGCCGCGCCGGGAATGGCAGCCCACGCTTCGCAACGCTCGGGCAGCGCCTTCTCGCCGCCGATCACGACCAGCCGCACGCTGTCGGGCAGAGCGCGGTGTGCCGACCGTTCAGCGGTCCACTGATGCCATACCGCGGTCGGCAGGTTGACCACCGTCAACCGATAGCGTTCGATCAGCGCGTCGAGCGACTGCTCCTCGCCATACACACCACCCGCGCGGATCACGAGACACGCCCCCGCGCTCAGCGATGAGAAGATCTCCTCCGCCGAGGCGTCGAAATTCAGGGACGCGAATTGCAAGACACGGTCGCGCTCGCTGAGTGCCGTGGCGCGCCGATGCGCAAACACATAATTGACGACGCCTTGATGCGTGTTCAGCACGCCCTTCGGCGCGCCGGTGGAGCCCGAGGTATAAATCACGTAGGCCAGGTGACCCGGCCGCGTCATCGACGGCAGATTCTCCGGCGGCAGCGCAGCCAGCATCGCGTGATCGGTATCGAGGCACACCAGCGCATGGAGGCCCTGTGGCAGGCTGTCGCGCAGTGTCGACTGGGTCAGTACGACTGCGAGCGCCGCGTCCGCGACGAGATACGCCAACCGCTCGCGCGGATAGGCGGGATCGAGCGGCAGATAGGCGCCGCCGGCCTTCAACACAGCTAGCAGCGCGACGATCATGTCGACCGAGCGTTCGATACAGATCCCCACCTGCACGTCCGGGCCGACACCTAGCATACGCAGGTGATGGGCCAGACGATTGGCCCGCGCGTTGAGTCCGACGTAATCCAGCGAATCGCTGCCGCACACGACAGCCGGTGCACCCGGCGTGGCCGCGGCGCGCGCCTCGAACAGCGCCTGCAAGGTCTGGTCGTCCGGATAACACGTCGCGGTATCGTTCCATTGCCGCAGCACTTGCGCGTGCTCCGCCGGCGCCAGCATCGGCAGTTCGCCGATGCGCGCAGCGGGCTGCACGGCAAGCTCACCGAGCAGGCGAACGAAGTGCCCGGCCATCCGTTCGATCGTCGCTGAGTCGAAACGGCCGGCGTCGTATTCGAAACCGGCCTGCAAACTCCCGTCCACTTCCTCGACGGTCAGCGTCAGGTCGAAATGCGCGGCCGGATTCGGAATCTGCGCAACCTCGACCTGCAGCCCCGGCAAGGACAGCGCGTCACGACGACTGTTCTGCAGCACCAGCATGACCTGAAACAGCGACGCGAGCCCGGCCTGGTGATCGGCGCGCACGGCTTGCAAGACCTGCTCGAAAGGGACGTCCTGATGGGACAGTGCATCGAGCGTCGATTCGCGTACGCGAGCCATGTAGTCGCCTACGCGCTCGGTGTCGTCGACATGCACGCGCAACACAACCGTGTTGACAAAAAAACCGACCGAACGATGCGTGCTCGCCAGCCGACGGTTCGCGACGAAGGTGCCTATCGCTATATCGGACTGGGAAGCGTAGCGCGACAGCACGATGCCGAGCGCTGAGGCGAGCGTCACGAACAAGGTGTTGTGTCCACGCTGCCCGAGGTCATGCAAGGACCGCGTGGTCGGAACATCCACCTCGAACGCGTGGATGGCCGGGGTCAGCGTTACGGGCAGTGCCGAGGCCTGCATGCGTCGCACCGGCAGGTCGAGCGCCGGCGGCAGCGTTGCGAACCGCGCGCGCCAAAAGTCGAGCTGGTGTTGCAGACGCGTGCCCGTCAGCCACTGACGTTGCCATTGCGCGTAATCGGCATACTGCATGTCGGGCGCGGGCAGCGTCCGCACGGTGCCCTGCACGCCTGCGGCGTAGAGTGCGCCCAGTTCGTCGGCGAATACGCCCATCGACCACGCGTCCGTGACGGCATGATGCATCGCGATAACCAGCACATGCGCTGTCTCGCCCGTGCGCAGCAGAGCCGCGCGAAGCAGTGGCGCGTCCGACAGATCGAAACCACGCCGTACGGCATCTTCACAAACGGCGCTCACACGGGCGTCGCGTACCGACAAATCGGTGCCGCTCACATCCTCGACCAGCAGATCGAACGCCTGCGATGGTACGACGACCGGTATTGCCCTACCATCGACCTCGACGATGCGGGTCCGCAGCACCTCGTGCCTGACGACGATCTCGTTCAATGCTGCTCGTAGTGCATCGGTTTCGAGCACACCGGCGAGATCGACACGCGCCGCGATGTTATAAGTCCCGGCCGCCGGTTGCAGGTGTTCGAGGAACACCATGCGCTGCTGTTCGAACGACAACTCCGCTTGTGCAGAGGTGGGCGGCAAGGCCAGCTCGAACCCCTCACCCACGTGCTCTGTTCGGGACACTCCGTCAACCTCCTCGCGTGCGGCATCGATACGGCTCGCCAGAGCGCGGATGGTGGGCGCATCGAACAAATCGCGCAGGCCGACCGAGCTGCCGAGGCGTTCGTTCAGATTCGCGATCATCCGGGTGGCCAGGATCGACTGGCCGCCGAGTTCGAAGAAGCTTTGCTCGACCGAGAGCTCCGCCGTGCCGAGCACCTCGCTCCAGACCGATGCGATAGCGGCTTCGGTCCGCGTCGCCGGGGCGGCGTCGCCGACGGTCCTATCGCCGGCGTCGCCGCGCGTCGTCGCTTCGGCATACCAGGCCATCACGGCCGTCATCTCATTCGACAAGAACCGCCGCTTGCAAAGAAAACGCTGGATTTTGCCGCTCGACGTGCGTGGAATGGCTCCGCTCCTGACGAACACGATAGCCGCGATATCGAGGATGTCATGCTCATCCGCCACGGCCTCACGGATCCGGCCCACCTGCTCGGACAGATCGAGCCGCTGTCTGCGCAGCACCTCTTGCACGAGCACGAGTCGCGGCCCGCGCGCCGCATCGATCGAAAACGCCGCGCACCCGTTGATGCGGAAGTTGGCGTCGAGTCGCTCGACAGTCGATTCGATATCCTGCGGATAGACGTTCCGGCCGCCAAAGATCATCAGATCCTTCATGCGGCCCGTCACGTAGAGCTCCCCCGAACGCTGGAAGCCGAGATCCCCCGTGCGCAGATAGTGGGCGGGAGCACCCGCCTGATCCGCGATCGCGCCACGAAAGGTAGCCGCGGATTGCGCAGGGCTGTCCCAGTAGCCGAGCGCAACCGACGCGCCGCCGATCCAGATCTCGCCGGTCTCGCCCTCTGCGCAGCGGCGCGAACTGGCAGGATTGACGATCACGACCTCGCAATCTTGCACTGCTGCTGGCTTGCCCACCGAGATGCGTATCTCGTCGAACACTTCGTAGCCAGGCGCGTGCAAGTCATCGTCGCCGTCAGCCGGCGGCGTCGCTGGCGGCGGCTCGATCATGTGCGTCGTGCCCGCGGTTTGCGCCGTCACGAACAGCGTCGCTTCGGCGAGACCGTACACCGGCGTCAGCGCCGTGGGCGAGAAGCCGGCGCCCGCGAAGGCATCGGCAAAGCGCCGCAGGGACGATGCGCGGATCGGCTCCGCGCCATTCAGCGCAAAACGCAGGCCGGACAGGTCGAGCGATGCGCGCTCGGCCTCGCTCACCTTGTCGACGCAGACGTCGTAGGCGAAATTCGGCGCACTCGTGATGTAGGCACGATGCTCCGAGAGCGCACGCAACCATCGCAGCGGCTGCGCAAGAAACGCGGCGGGCGGAAGCTGGATGCAATGACAGCCGGCGAACACCGGCAGCAGGATCTTGCCGATCAGGCCCATGTCGTGATGCGGCGGCAACCACGACACAACCACGTGCCCGGGCCGCAGTTCGAACGTGTCCCGGATCGCGGCGACGTTCGCCGCAATGTTGCCGTGGCTGACCATCACACCCTTCGGCGTGCCCGTCGAGCCCGACGTATACTGCAGGAATGCCACATCACTCGCCGCGGCGGCCCGGGGCAGCCAATCGCCGGCATGGCCCATCAGCTCGTCCACCGCGAGCCAGTCGGCTCGCCGCAGCACACTGCCGGCATCGAGCTTGTTAAGCGCCGCAATGACCTCGGGCAACGCGAGCACGGCGCGTGGCTGGGCGTTTTTCGCAATGGCTTCCAGTCGACCGATACTTCGTGCGGTCGTCGGAGGCAGCGCCGGGACTGCGATCATGCCGGCATAAAGACAGCCAAAAAACGCGCAAATATACGGCAGTCCCGGCGGCAGAACGATGACAACCCGCTCCGCCGGTTCGTACCGATTGGCCAGATGACGGGCGATCGAACGTGCCGCTGAGTCCAGCGCTGCGTAACTTAGCGTTGAAGTAATCCCGTCGCCCGACTCCATGAAAGAGAAGGCGGTATGGCGCCCTTGCTTGCCCGCTCTGCTTCGCAATGTCTCGACAATGCCAGGTTGCTTTTGCTTCACTGTCTTTCGCAGTGTCCCGTCCTCAAGCTCAATCGTCATCGTTACCTTTATCAGCAGTGTCGAACCGGAACATGCGGCATCTGTCTCCATCGTCGCCGCATGGCGAAGGAAACATCTCAAGTTCCGTGCCAATCCAGCCTGATTCCGGTAATTCGCTAACGTATTGAATATGCGGGCGATCCACTCGTCACGTAGCGCCATGACGCTTGGCGATTCCGGCAATCCGCTAAAAGCTAAAAAGATGCGTGCGGAATCTCGCACCAGGCATTTCAGCCCCGCAAACGCCGGCTTGATTCATCTATCTGAAGGACAACACAAACCCCACGATGTCGTGCTAGCCTAATCGCGCGAAAGCACTTGAGACTCGAAGTCGCGTCAGGCGATACAGAGACATTCCTGATTGAAATCGTGAGAGAACGCATAGCGCGTCGTGTCTTGCGAATCTTTGAAAGTAAGGACTTTAAATGGAACGCGAGAATTTTTCGGAGCAAGAATACGTTGAGACCTATCACGTGGTGATTAACCACGAGGAGCAGTACTCGATATGGCCCACGTACAAGGCGCTGCCGAATGGCTGGACGGCAGTCGGTCAGACTGGCGACAAGGAAACCTGCCTGGCCTACATCAAGGAAGTCTGGACCGACATGCGTCCGCTCTCGTTGCGCAAGCAGATGGAAGACAACACGTCCGCGTGATGCACGCTCTGCATCGAAGGGCGATTGAAGATGAAAATTGAAGACAGTGGCGAAGCATTCACCGACGCTTACGCTCGTCGAAGATAGCGAACAGGGTCACCGGGGCTGTATGCTGGCGTTCGAACGAGATGCCATGAATGCAGCGCCGTTTTTAATGAGTGTGCGGATTCGGTTTCTACGCAATGCTTATGTGGACGGAAAATGTGACACCGACATCAGCGGTATCGCGTGGCCCAAGAATCGTGCAAAGCCAACAATCAAAAAAGCTGAAAACCATTAGACAATGTGCGCCTATATCTCCTAGGATGCGCGGTGTGCATTCAGCCAAAAGCGGGATCGACCGCTTGCAGAGATGCACCAGCCGGAATCGATTGCCCTTTCATCGCTAACCTCACTGACCCACTTACGCGGATCAATGATCGTCATGCATTCAGTATCGATCGAAACCCACGGTTCGTTTGCCGCTAATTCGCATGACTTGCTGTTTTTTCTTTTCGCGCCGGGGAAAGCGCTTCATGCGTCATCCACAATTACACGACAAGCTTCAGCTAGTTCGCGTGCCATGCGCTCCCTGCACAGCAGATGATAGTGCCGAGGCCGGTGTCGACCGTCCCCTGACGCAACCCATTCATTTAACTGCCCTTCGTTTGTCCTATAAGGTGGAATCATGCAACGCATCATGCTCAAGTCCAAGATTCACCGTGCTGCCGTCACGCATTGCGAGCTGCATTACGAAGGCTCGTGCGCCATCGACGAAGACCTGCTGGAGGCCGCCGGTCTCGTCGAGAACGAACAGATCGACATCTGGAACGTCAACAACGGCGAACGTCTGACCACCTACGCGATACGTGGCGAGCGTGGCAGCGGCATGATTTCGTTGAATGGGTCCGCAGCGCGACGCGCGCAACTCGGCGACCTCGTCATCATTGCCGCGTTCGCCCTCGTCGACGACGACGATGTTCGCGAAGGCCGCGCGAAACCCCGTCTCGTGTTTGTCGATGAGAACAATCGCATGAATGGAGAACGCGATCATGTGCCGACCCAGGAATGGTCGACACAGTAAGCACTCAAGGCACTCGAACATCAACGTCAACTGGAAAATGATGCCAGGTTACGACCGCTTGCCCCGTATATTTACGGTCATTCCGCGCACACCGGATGCACGCCGTTACAGTGAAGACCTGGATGCCCTGACGCATTGGAGCGATCGATCCGGTTGCGCGGGTGTGCTCCTGTTCACCGGCACTCACACCCCGATCGATCCGTGGGTGGCCGCGCAAAGGATCATTTCTCAAAGTCAATCGCTCGAACCCATCATCGCCGTGAACCCGGCGTTCATGCATCCATTAAGCGTTGCGCGGATGGTTTCGTCGATCGCGCAGATTTACGGCCGCAAGGTTCATCTGAACCTTATCGCGGGTACGTCACTGGGAGAACTCGAATCGATTGGCGACCGCAGCGGTCATGACAACCGTTACGGTCGCCTGAAGGAATACGCTGAGATCTTTTGTCTTTTGATGTCGAGTCAACGTCCGGTCAGCTTCGAGGGCAATCACTATAGCGTTGCCGATTTACAGCTGCTACCGGCGCTCCCCAAGGCGTTTTCGCCGGGACTGTTCATCGCGGGTCATTCGCGTCCAGCGTTGGAACTGGCCACCCGGGTCGGCGCGCAACGCATGTGCATGCTTCCACCGTCGGTCGATCAGCGTGCAGAGCCCGGTGCGGCGCTGCATTTCGGTGTGGTAGTCGCGGAAAGCTGGAATGAGGCTCGCGACACTGCGACCGCACTCTTTCCGATCGACGAAGACGGTCCGGAGATGGTCGCCGCATCGATGAGCAATACCGACGCCCTCTGGAAGCACAGTCTCCATCGTGAAGCGGAGAAACAGGCAGAAGCGGCGCTTATGGCACCCGGTGTCTGGCTTCAACCATACCGCATGGGTCAGGCGGACTGCCCATATCTGGTCGGTAGTCGATCCGACGTGGCAGAGATGCTGTTGAGACTGATCAGTGGTGGGAACTCGACATTCGTTATCGAGATCCCCCTGAATGCATCCATTTTACAAGAGCTCGCGAAAACTCTCGACATCGTCCGGAAGACGCTGGAAAACAAGTAGGTGCACGCAAGTGACATAGCATCTAGGCAATGACGACCGGATAAGAATTAGGATGGCACACCCGGTCAGAGTTGTACGTATTGAACTACTGCACAAGCGATCAGCGCGATCACTTGTGCATGTGCACAGTTTTTTCCAAGTCGTGATACGCTGCTGAAAGTTTGGCTCGACCAGCGTATAAACGCAGTATCTCTTCTAGTTAGTCTCGTAGCAAACCCTAGTATCGAGTGTAAGGAGAAAAGTTTCGATGGCTGACAAATAGCTTTCGTTAGGTGTTTATGAGGAATACCTTTTTTGTAAAGATAAGACGAGGCGACCACGGCACTTGACGAGGTGCTGCAAGTGTGACGATCTCCCGTATTCACAGCAGTCATTGCAGCATACATGACATCGAATTGAGACAGCGGCGGCGTGTCATGGGCCTCTCTGAGATAGCGAGATGTGCTGAATGAAATGCTTCCGCATTCAGTCAAACGGTGATTAGAAACCCGCTTTAAGATTTCAAAAATTCGCTTTAAATGTCTACTTTCCACGCGACGCGGTTATCCTAAAGCGCAGTTTTGATATTTATAGAAATTTTTGTTTTGATCATTTAAAGATAACTGGCAGAAATCAAGCTTTGACAATTGACTCCTTAACAGTTCTGTTCGTCGAAGACGACGATGACGTTCGAAAGGGTAGCGTCCAAGCTTTCGAACTAAATGGCCTGAAGGTCCAGCCGTTCAGTCGCGCAGAAAGCGTACTGCCTCGAATCACGTTCGGATTCCCCGGGATCGTGGTCACAGATTTGCGCCTTCCCGGCATGGATGGCATCAGCTTGCTCAAACAGATCAAGCAGATCGATGAAACGATTCCCGTCATCGTGATCACAGGACACGGCGATATCTCGATCGCGGTCGACACGATGCGACAGGGTGCCTACGATTTCATCGCGAAGCCGTTCTCATCGGACTATCTGATCGAAGTGACGCGACGCGCGCTCGAAAAGCGCTACCTGACGCTCGAGCTGGCCACATTAAAGAATGCGCTTAAGCACCGCGACCAGATCGAGTCGCGCATTCTCGGCCAGTCGCGGGCGATCGTCGATTTGCGAAGGATGATCCTAGAACTCGCAGACACGGATGCGAGCGTCCTGATCCTCGGAGACACAGGAACCGGAAAGGAACTCGTCGCACGTTCACTACACGATTTCGGCCTTCGGAAGTCGAACAATTTTGCCGCGATCAACTGCGCAGGCATTCCGGAAATGCTGTTCGAAAGTGAAGTGCTGGGACACGAGGCTGGGTCGTTCACTGGTGCTATCAAGCGTCGCATCGGCAAGATCGAATACGCGAAAAACGGTACCTTGTTTCTTGACGAAGTCGAAACCATGCAGCGCTCGCTGCAGGCAAAACTGCTGAGAATTCTTCAGGAGCGCTCCTTCGAACGGGTGGGTTCCAACGAAGCCATTCCAATGGAATGTAGGATCATCGCAGGCACCAAAAGCAATCTTTTAGAACTCTCGCAGGACGGCGATTTCCGAGATGATCTCTACTACAGGCTCGGTGTCGTCACACTCGAAATTCCGCCTCTGCGCGACCGGCGGGAAGACATTCCAGTGCTGTTCGAACATTTCGTTTTGCAGGCCGCATTGTCGTATAACCGCCCTGCGCCCGATGTTCCCCAGGCGTTGATCCGCGAATTGATGTCGCGACCATGGCTTGGGAATGTCCGCGAGCTTCGCAATTTCGCAGAACGATTTTCCCTCGGCATGCTCAATCGGGCAGATGTCCCAAATGGCGAGCAAAGTATTCGCGAAGAGTTGTCGCTGGAAGCGCAGTTGAATGGATTCGAGCGCTACCTTATCGAATATGCTCTTCGGACCTGTATGGGGCGCGCGTCGCTCGCCAGCGAACAGCTCAGTATTCCAAAGAAGACGCTCTACGACAAAATGCGTCGTCTCGGCATCGACACGAATGAGTTCAAGATTGCTTCGCCAGAGAAGCAATGACGTAAGAACCCCCTCTCGTCCGCTTGCTTGTCCATGCATGGCCCATCTTGTGCCCTATCATCCCGGAGACCCGTGTCATGACCTACGCGAATTCGCTTGCCCGTGAACGGCTTGGCTTGCTTGGCGGCATGGGTAGCGAAGCCGCAGCCCATTTTCTTCGTGTGCTCGCCCAGCGCACGCCAGCACGCACCGATCAGGACCACCTTCCCTTTCTGATGTTGTCGTGCCCCGACATCGCCGACCGCTCGGCCGCGATTCTTGCGCTCGATCTGAGCGTGCGCGACGAGATTCTCCGCAATCTGACCGCGCTCGAACGGGCTGGCTGCGCGGCGCTGGCGATTCCCTGCAATACCGCGCATTACTGGCGCGCCTACTTCGCCGCGCACCTGACGGTGCCATTTATCGACATTGTTGAAGCCACTACGGCGCAGATCGTCAAAAGGCGCGACCGAAGCGTAGTGATTCTCGGGACACGCGCGACGATCGAGGGGCGTCTGTATGCCGATCCGCTTCTCAAACACGGTGTCGACGTCCTGCAGCCCGAGCCGGGCGTGGTCGCGCAGATCGAAGAAATGATCGCCCTAGTCAAGGCCGGCGATCGCGACCCCGCGACACGCGGCCTACAGCGCGTATTGCAAGTTCTGCAGAAGCGAGGGCTGGACGCAATCGTGCTGGCCTGCACCGAACTATCGATGATTGCGCCGTCGCCCACACATCGGTCCATTGTCGATCCCGACGTGTGCCTTGCCGACGCCTGCGTAACGTGGTGGCACGCCCACTGTGCGCAGGCGACGATCTGACCGGCGGCGCCTGCAGTGCACTGAACGCTACGCCTCGGCTTCCTCCGGCTTCGCGATACGCGCGCGTGCACGCGTCGCGACTTGCGCCAGCATCAGATAGACGAGCGGAACGAGCAGCAGGCTCAACACGGTCGAGGTCAACAACCCGCAAGCGACCGTCAGTCCCAACTGTGCACGTAAGCTGTCGGCATCCAGATTGAGCGCGAGCGGCAGCATACCCCCCAGCATTGCGCACGATGTCATGATCACCGGCCGCACCCGATATCGGCATGCCAGCAGAATCGCACGCGCATGCGAGATGTGACGACGGCGAACGGCGGCCACCGCGTATTCGACCAACAGAATCGAGTTTTTCGCGACAAGGCCCAGCAGTGTCATCAGGCCGATCACCGCAGGCAGCGAAAGAGGATAGCCCACCAGATAGAGCCCGCCGAGCGATCCGCCGAGCGATAGCGGTAGAGCTACCAGTATGGTGAACGGCTGGAACAGGTCGTTGAACAGCACGACGAGCATCAGATAGATGAATGCAACGCCGACGATCATCGCGCCAAAGAAGCTCCCGAACAGCTGCCCCATGAATTCCGCATCGCCCGAAGGCTGCTGCCGGATCCCCGCCGGTAACGTCCGAATAGCCGCAAGCGTGTCGAGAATGCCCGCGACCTGCCCCAGCGTCCGCGTTTCGAGCGGGATATATAGGGTGATGTTGCGCTGGCGGTCGTAGCGGTTGATCGATGCCGGCTCGCCCTGACGGCTGAGTGACGCAACCAGCCCGAGCGGCACGCTGCCGCTCGCCGAGGTCACCGGCAGTTGTTCCAGGGCCGACAGGGCGTACTCCCGCGGTAACGCGACGGTCGTCCGGACACGTAGCTGACGCAACGGCAGTTGCAAATATGGCAACTGGTCCTCAGGCATATCGCCCGTCACGATTCGCAGCGCCTGGTTGATCGAATCCGCACTGACCCCGAGTACCGAGCTGCGTAGCAGGTCGGGCTTCGCCACCCACTCCGTGAGCTGCGACGATTCCGACGATGCGATGCCGTACAGGCCCGCACGCTCCGCCTCGCTCACCACCTGCTTTGCGGTCGCTTCCAGCAATGCGGGATCGTTGCCCGTCAGCACGAGGCGATAGTTCTCGCCACCTTCGCCGTCCACCACGAAGCGCGCACCCGAAACACCGGCGAGCCTCGCGCGAATCGTCGCTGCGACCTGCGTCTGGCTCCGAGGCCGCTCACCCGTCGGAACCAGGGCGAACGTGATTGCTCCATATGGCGAGGTCGGTGTTCCAACTGTCAGGAATGTCGATGCAATCTCCGGGATGCCGGCCGCCACGCCGGCGCCCTTCAACATCACAGCCGTCATATCGGTCACCGGCCGGCCGTTCGCGAACGAGGCGCTTGCAACGATGCTGCCACTGTCTTGCGGCGGCAAGAAGGAACGCGGCAACGAGAGAAACAGTCCTGTCGTCACGCTGAGCAATCCGAGACAGACAACGCCGATCCACACGCCATGCCGCATGCACCATGAGACCGCGCGCAGATACCGCCTCGGCAAACGTTGGACACGGTGAGGCAAGTCGGGCTTTTTGAGCAGACCCAGCGCCAGCACTGGAACCAGCAACCGTGCAACGAGCAGCGACGACAGGACGGCAACTGACGCTGTCCAGCCGAATTGCCAGAAATAGCGACCCGTCACGCCGCCCAGGAAGGCGGTGGGTAAAAAAATCGCCACGACAGCGAGTGAAGTTGCCAGCACAGTCAGGGCGATTTCACTGACCGCATCGGCGATCGCCTGATAACGGCCGACGTCCCGCCGCAGATGTCGCGAGATGTTTTCGACCTCGACGATGGCGTCGTCGATCAGCACGCCGATCACAAGTGTCAGCGCCAGCAACGTCACGGTATTGAGCGAATATCCCGACCACTGCATCACGATGAACGTCGGCAACGCCGAGAGCGGAAGCGCGAGGGCCGCGATCAACGTAGCCCGCAGATCGCGCAGGAACAGTCCGACAACCACCACGGCGAGCAGACAGCCGGTATAGAGAACATTCATTGAATGTCGATAGGTCGCGGCGATTTCTTCGACCTGATTGCTCACCTCCCGAACATGAACGGTCAGCCCGGTGCGGTTGAGTTCATCGACGGTCGAGCGCACTTTCGCGGCGAGCGTGACCTCGTCGGCACTCGCCGACGAGTACACGTTGAGCGCGACGACAGGCTTACCGTTGAAATACGCCGGATGGCTGTCTCGCGACGTGGTGTCGTCGACCGTCGCAATGTCGCCGAGCCTGACGAGCCCCGTCGAACTACGAATACCGGTTCGCGCCAGCGCAACAGCTCCGCCAGAGGCACCTTGCACACCGATCGCCTCGAACTGGCCGCCGATCTCCGCGAGGCCCGCCGACGCACCCGGAAGCGCGGCGCGCAATTGCCTCGCAACATCGTCGGGGGGCAGATGAAGCGCCGCGAGGCGCGAGGGATCGAGCGCGACCTGCACTTCGCGCTCGGCGCTGCCTTGCCGCGTTACCCGGTCGACGCCGGGTATCGCGGCCAGCGCGCGACTCACTGCGGTGTCGGCCAGCGACGTCGCATCGACAGAATCTAGCGATGCGGAAGGTTCGACGACGTAGGTCAGCAGCAGCCGCGCTGTGGTATCGAGCCGGACAACCGGCTCGGACGCGCCCGGTGGCAGCGTCGCGCGCAGGCGGTTCATCAGGTCGCGCACGTCCGTCAACGCTTCGCGCGCCGGACGGCTCAATGCAAAACTCGCATGGATTTCAGCGGAACCGGCACGCACGCGAGAATAAACGTGTTCGCAGGATTCGAGCGAAGCAAGGCCGTCTTCGATCTTCGTCACCGCACCGCCTTCGATCTGCGAAGGTGTCGCTCCCGGCAACGACAGCACGATAACCACGTCCGGCTGATCGACGGGCGGCATGTCCGCGACCTTCAACTGTGTGAACGCGCGTAGCCCGAGGATCGCGAGGATCGTGAAGAGGATCAGCGGAATCAGAGGCCGCCGCAACGGCGCAGTCGACAGATTGATCATTGCGCGCTGACCGCAGAGGCCGGCCGGGCGACCGTCTGTTTGCTGGCGGTTGCGTCGCTGGACGCAGGCCGGACAAGCGCTTCGTCGCGCAACGTCGCGGCCTGCGCGAGGACGGCGCGATCCACAACGCCGAGACCGGAGAGGATTTCGATGTTATCTCGCCGCAGGCGTCCCGTCGTGACCTTCACGCGATGAACACGGTCATGGCCGTCGACTACCATCACATACTGGAAACCGTCCCGCGCGAAGACGGCGGATCGATCGATGGACAAGGCCGGCGACATGCCGAGCCGCACCTGTGCGGAGACATACGTACCGGGAAGCCAACGGCATTCGTGACGCGTCTGGAGATACAGCTGCGCACTGAAGCGGTTCGGCGATGCGCTCGGCGCAACCGCGCGCACGCGCGCCGCGACCTCCCCCAGACCTGCCGTGTAGATAGTCACACTCGCCCCTTGCGGCAGACGCGACAGCAGTTCGGTATCGACGTTGGCGACGACCTCGCAGTCCGTGCGGCTCACGATCCTGAACAGTTCCTCACCCGAGGCCGGAACGTGGCCGGGCATCGCCGAGCGCTTGCTCACGACACCATTGATCGGCGCACGAATGACGGCATCGCCACCCTGCATCTGACTCGATGCGAGTTGCAGCTTCGCGACCGCGAGCCGCGCTTCACTGACCACCAGCTCGGTGTGGTAGCGCAGGATGTCCTGTTCACTGATCGCACCCGTGGTGGCCAGTTCCCGCGATCGCGCCAGCGTGAGGCGGCTCGCATCCAGGTTCGCGCCCGCTTCGGCCAGCATTGCGCGACGTTGTTCGATCTCGTTTGCAACGAAGCGTTTGTCGAGCCGCATCAGCACCTGTCCTTCCCGTACCGTGTCGCCTACATCGGCTTCGACGGACAACAGCGGCGCATCGTGCGACAGGGCCGAGACCGCGACTTCCCGGCTCGCCCGAACCTCGCCCTGCACCGCAATCTCAACCGGCCACTCTTCCACCAGAGGGTGAGCAACCGTCACCGCGACGGCCGGGCCCGCATCGGTTGCATCTGGTGACGCATGCCGTCCGCAGGCGCTCAACAGCCCCAGCGAAAGCAGGACGAAAAAGCCTCTTCCTATACGTGCGCGACACACGCACGAGCCTCGCATGATGAATTTCAACGGATACCGCCTCCAACCGTCTGTGCTTGCATCGAAGTCGGTGCGGGCCAGCCGCCCCCCAACGCCGCATAAAGAGATATCCAGGCATGCGCGCTGCCTGATTCGGCAGCGATGGCATCCTGCTGGCTGCCGACGAGTCTCTGTCTTGCACTCTCGAGATCGATCAGGCTCAGTGCGCCCGCGTCGTGGCTCATTTCGCTTGCGCGGAAATATCCCGTGTAATTCGCCACCGCCAGCTGCGCCGCGGCAACCCGCTGGGCAGAAGCCTGCGTCAACGCGAGCGCATTTTCAATTTCACGCGTTGCCAGCCGCACCTGTTGCGTGTAGGTTGCCAGCGCCTCCTCATACTGTGCCCGCGCTGCCGACACACGTGCCGCGCCCGCGCCTGCGTCGAAGAGAGGAAGCACGAGCGAGCCACCCAGGGTCCAAGGTGAAAGACTCAATACCTGCCCGAGCGCGTAGTAGTCGGTTTGGGACAGCGAGCCAGTGGCGCTCACGCTGGGGAAGCGCTGCGCAATCGCGACCCCGATTTTCGCGCTCGTAGCCGCGAGCGTCCGCTCCGCCGCGCGCACGTCAGGACGCTGCGCGACGAGAGCCGCCGTTACGGTGACAGGCGCACGCGTCGGGTCGATCGTGGGTACCCGGCCCGCTCCCGCCGTGAGCAGCGTCTGCAGGCGCTTGCGATCGAAACCCGTCAGATAGACGATCTGGTCGAACACGGTCGAGCATTGGGCGTGCTTCGTGACAAGCTGCTCTCGACTGCTCGCGACGTTGCCCGCCGCAAATTGCGCATCGAGCGGCGCGGCAAAACCCGATTTCGCTTTCAATGCAACCAGATGCCCTATGTTTTTGCTTGTCTGAAGGCCTTGCGACAGATAGACGGTCATGCTCTCGCATTCCCGGTAGTCGACATAGGCTTTCGCAACGTCCGCGGCGAGTACGATGCGGGCTTCTTCGAATAGCGCCTGTTGCGACGCAAGCTGCGCATCGCCTGCCTGCACGCCGCGCCGAATGGCACCGAACAGATCGAGTTCCCACGATGCGTTCAGTCCATAAGACGTGCGATTGGCTTCCCCGCGGGTTTCCTGCCCCACGTCGGAAATGCTGGGGCTCTCATCGACAAATTCATCGAAATTCGACCGGCTTCCCGCAAGCTGTCCGTTCAGCGCCGGAAAGAGACCGCTATTCTTTTGCTCGACCGCCGCGCCTGCGCCTTTGACCCGCGCGAGCGCGATCGCCAGCGTGGGACTCGACCGCTCCGCCGCTTCAATCAGATCGACCATATCGCCGTCATCGAACTGCTTCCACCAGCCGACGAGCTGATCGCCTTGGTCGCCCGTCGTTCCCGTCGACGTCCATTCGGACGGCAGGTTCATCGTGCCGATATCGGGTGGACGATAATCCGGGCCGAGCATGCAGCCCGACAGCGCGGCGACGATCATCGCGCCCAGCCAGACGCCGGCCGGCCGTCGCACGCGGGAAAAGCGCATGGTCGCTTCTGCAACTCTACACCTGCGGGTCGTCATGCGAAAAAGCGAAGGATTGCCTCGCGTAGCTTCACGGCGTTGTCGAGATGGATCGAATGACCTGCCATTGGAATCGTCTCAAGCGTGACGTCGCCACCCGTCAGTTCCAGCATGCGCTTCGCTACCGCCGCAGATAACACTGACGACGCGACGCCACGGATGATCGCGGTTCGCGTGCGTAACGCGGCAAGTGATTGCCACGTCCAGGCGTTGTCATCGAGGCGCTCGTCCGACGTCGCAGATGGCCCGGAATCCGCGATCACGGCGGGATCATGCTTCAACTCGAACCCGCCATTCGCGGCTCGACGCATCATGGTTGCCGCTATCCGTTTGAGCAGGTCCGCTTCGCCAAGCGGATGACGTTCCCGCAATACGGTCGCGTAATCGTCCACGTCACCATAAATTCGGCACGCGTCGCGGATCGCTTTGCAGATATGATCGGCACTCGACGCGGCCGTGTCCGGCCCGTGGTCGACGATGATCATGCTGTGGATCTGCTCCGGATGCTTCGTTGCATAACGAATCGAAACCGCGCCACCGAGCGAGTGTCCTACCAGTGAAACGCGGTCCAGTCCGAGCACATCGAGCAAAGCCTCGACGTCCGCAACATAGCTAGCGATACGGTAGTCCTGCCTGACTGACCAGTCGGATTCACCGTGGCCGCGCAGATCGATTCCGAGAACCCGGAAACGATCGCAAAGAAACGGTGCGATGCCAAGCCAAACGCTCGCTGCGTCGCCCATTCCATGAAGAAAGACGATGGGCGGCCGGCTTCGACGCACAGGCTCCTGCTCATGCCACTCCGTCACTCCGAGTGTCATGCCGCCCGGAAGCGGCACCCGGGTTTGCGTGGTCGTTATAGCGCTATCTTTGTCGCGAAGTATGGAATGTGTAGCCAAAAACATGATTCCGGTAGTGTTCCGATCTTTTCACAACGATGCTTGAGAGTGCGTCGCTATCGAAAGCGAGTGCGCCCGGTTCGACCATGGACCAGGAATGGGTTGATGAAATTGCAAACACCGTGCCAGCGGGACGACCTTCTGACGAGCGATCACACCGGGAGCGCGACCCTATCGCAGCGCAATTCTGGACGAAAAATGGCTCATTGCAATGCTTAAGTGGACGGAAAAAGTGTCGGCCGTTTCGCGCAAAAAACTTGATGTCGGATTCAATACTCGCGACTTGAAAACCGAAACTATTAGACAATCCGCTGCGTGTTCATCTAGCATTCACCTGGTTACCTATAGCCAACGAATTTGACAGCACGCGAATGCATCACAACGGGCTCATCGAAGTTGGGCCCCGCCCCTCGACTTGATACCTGACACGAATCCCATGAACATCGTGTTGATCGACAACTACGATTCCTTCACGTACAACCTGCACGACCTCCTGTTCCGGGTTGGCGGAAAAACGCCGCAGGTTGTATGCAACGACGCAACAACGTTCGATGCACTCGACGAACAGCCTATTGATGCATTCGTGCTCTCGCCAGGACCTGGACACCCGGCACATGCACGCGATTTCGGTATCTGCGCCGACGTCATCAAACGGACACGCGTACCCGTCCTCGGCATTTGTCTCGGACATCAGGGACTCGCTCTCTCGTTTGGCGGCTCGATCTCGCGCGCACCGATGCCCGCCCACGGTATCGTCGACCACGTAAGCCACGACAACGACGGCCTTTTCGCCGGCGTTCCCCAACGCGCCGCTGTCGTTCGCTATCATTCGTTGATCGTGGACAGCCCGCTACCCCTCGAACTTCGCCGGACCGCATGGACCGACGACGGTCTGATCATGGGAATCCAGCACGTATCGCGGCCATTGGCGGGGGTTCAGTTTCATCCGGAATCCATTTGTTCCACGTTTGGTGAAACGATCATCAGCAATTTTCTGGAGCTAGCCCAAAGATGGAATTCCGTTGTCTCGCTCGACGCATAGCGATAGCCGCAGACGCCTCTGATATTTTCCGCGCGTTGTTTGCGAATTCGAACCGCAGTTATTGGCTCGATTCGAAACGCGTCGATCCGTTCAAGGGGCGCTATTCGTTCATGGGCGACGACAGCGGCCCCCATTCGTTCGTGGTCAACCAGTGCGTGGGCGCACCGCCGAAATTCCACGGCCGCGTCATGCCTGTGCCGACCTACGCTGACGATATTTTTGATTACCTCGACGTGGCGTTACGTTCATGTACGCTGGTCGACGAGCCCGAGCTTCCGTTCGATTTTCGGGGTGGTTATGTCGGCTTTTTTGGCTACGAACTGATGGCGTTGACGGAGGGCATTCATGGCAAACGCTCCCCTTTCGCCGACGCCGAATTTCTGTTTTCCGACCGATTCGTCGCTATTGATCATGTGGATCAGCATGTCTACTTGGTCATGTTGAAAACACCAGGTGATGAAGAAAAATCATGGTTTGATACGGTAGAAGCGAAGCTACGCGGCATGCGTTCCATCGCGCCACCGTCCCGTGCCACATTGTTAAAGCCTGAAGCACTCGACCCTTACCTGCTCGACAGCCGCGCCGGATACCTTGACAAGATTGCGCGGTGCCAGGACGAAATCGCTGCCGGTGAATCGTATGAGATCTGTTTAACCAGCCGCGTCCGCGTCCCGATTGAGCAGAAAGATCTGCTCGATCCATTTGAGCTCTATCTGGTGTTGCGCGAGACCAATCCCGCACCATACTCCTGCTTCTTGCGCGGTTCCGACTCGAGCGTTCTGTGCAGTTCGCCTGAACGATTCCTGAAGATTGACCGCAATGGCATGGTCGAGGCGCGACCCATCAAGGGCACAACGCCCCGCGATGCGGACCCGACCAAGGACGAATACAATCGCAGCAGTCTCGCCAACGACACGCGATATTTCAGTGAAAACCTTATGATCGTCGACCTCTTGCGCAACGATCTGAGTCGCTCGTGCGAGCCTGGGTCCGTTACAGTACCTGAGTTGATGGTCACCGAATCGTATGCGACGGTGCACCAGTTAGTCTCGACGATCCGCGGAAAATTGCGCGACAGCGCACTTCGCTGCGTTGCTCATTGTTTTCCGGGCGGCTCCATGACGGGGGCACCCAAGCGCCGTACGCTCGAAATTTTGACGGATCTGGAAGACGCGCCGCGCGGCATCTATTCGGGTGCCATCGGCTACCTGTCGCTCAATTCGTCGGTCGATCTGAATATCGTAATCCGCACGATGGTCGTGACCGACAATCTCGTTGAAATCGGTGTGGGCGGTGCAATAACGTTTCTGTCGGATCCCGATGATGAATTCGAGGAGATGAGGTTAAAGGCTATTGCGCCATTTAGCGCGCTGCAGAGTCACCTTAGTCTTAATCTCGTTCGAACCCAGCAAGCCACGCTTCCAGACTAACGAAGATCTGCGCGTAGCCAAACCCTTGTCATCCGCTTGCACGGGCGCGCACTCGCGATGATACTTTGCATGCGCCATGGCAAGCATCAAGTCGCGCCGTCCTTTGTGGATACAAGGGTCAACACCCTGCCTTCGTCGACAACAAAGTAAGCTAGGATGATGCGCCCACGATCCCACCCCCCTCCCAGATTCTTTTCAAGCCGGAGGGTCATATATCCCGCTGTCCAGTTCACATTAATGACCGCCGATGTCAAAAACTCGGGAATGCAAAGTATCTCTGGATAAATGGCCTTGAACAATGCCTCTTTGGCTGAAAAGATAAGCGTCAGACGCAAGGACTTTATCGCATCGCGCCAGCAGAGGAGTGCAAGCTCTTCACGCGTTGCAACGGTCATCCATAGTTCCTCCGCTAACGCTGCCGACATAGCTGGCTCCATGTCCAGACCCAAACTGCCAAATTCGGCAGGCTGACATATAGCTGCTGCGCCATCCGCATCGTGCGTGATTGAACCCGCGAGACCTCCGGGAAATTGGGGCACACCACCAGATCCCGTCCTAATCTGATCCGTGAAATCAGGTAAAAAAAAGCGCACGGCTTCTCTGGCGCATAACCGTCCAAAAAAATATTCTTTGCGCCGTTTTATGACCGACAAAGATACACGCGGAGGCAAATCGACCCGATTCTGTTGGTACAAGACGTTATCGAATTCTGCCGGAAAATTTTCGATTGAGTAGAAAGAGGTTGAGGCAATTGGAAAAGGACTGACGCGATTTATGCGAAGACGGGCTTTGTAGATTTCAGGGAAAATATGTGTGTGCGTAAACTTCGACCGATCAAGTGGCGGCTGATCAATGGCGCCAATGCCGAATTTGCATGACATTAATACTTTCTCCATTCCAGATGTCACCTTTTGTTGCGTGTGGGCTTACGACGTTCTTTGGCAACCGAACAGGCATCCCATAACCTCGTCAATTGAAAACAAAACCACCTGCAAGACGCTTCTTTGTCCGGGACGTTGCTAATGATCGGTCAACTCGCAGTTCCAGCGAGTACTGGCTGCGCAAGGATGACATTGTCGATTTCTGTGCGCATCCGATTGACCGGCAACGGTACTGCTGCAAAATGAATGCAACGCGCCTACCTCCGCGCGTCATTACAAATCGTTATGCGTGGTTTCGCCGACGTCCCAGTTTAGCGGGTGTTGCACCGTTCGCAAACTGTCTACAGATAGTTGGTGTTCGACTTGCGGTTGCCTGTTGTCGGCAAGATGTATGCAGCCTTTGTAATTCAGGAATCTCTAAGTCTTGTCGATGTACGCCACCCTACTGAGCATTAAAGCCGACGATTTCCCCGTGTCTCAAATCGGATTGCTAGCGGGCGCTAGTGCGAGAAACAATATTGCACTGCTGTTATGCCGTCAGATAGTTACGCATCATGCAGAACATTCGAAGGCAACCACTTCATCAAAGTTATGGTCAAAAATGGGGGTCCAGATCGGTTTGCTAAGGTAAGACGCGCATCGGTCCGAAGCTCGATCGCTTGTCGAGCAGATCACTGGAACGTCCGATTTGACCTCTTCCCTACCTATAAGCGCGGGCAGACGCGTTGTCGAAGACTTTTGCTAAAGCGTCAATCTAATGTTGGCGAGTTCGGTGCGCTTGGTAGTAGGCGGCTCGGGCGATTGTCTGCGCTAGATGATGAAGTTCAGAATTGCCGGGCGCCCTCGTTTTGATGACGGGATGTGCGAAGCGCAGCTTCGTATATATTGGGCAAAGCGCAATTTCAGTATATCTATTTTATGAATGACTTCGATTGGCTAAACGATCCGCAAGCGGCGTACGACGAATGGCAGCGAAACGACGCTGTCGGCGCGGACCGGCGGCCATTTGCTGAACAGTCAATTACTCAACATCGATCCATGTTCGCGCGGTTCCACCGACACCTTGCGACCCACGGCAAGACGGTAACCACCTTCGGCTCGGCAGAGATCGACAATTTCTTTAACGCGCTTGCCCGCGACGCGCGCCCAGATACGACGACGCAACTCCGTTACCTCAAGCTGATTGATCGCGTCTCGCGTCACCTGGTGGCAATGAACGTGCGCAAAGACAACCCTGCCTCGTTAATGCTCGTTGGCCAGGCTTGGCCGGAAGACGAGCCGACCCCAGTCTTCCTGTCAGAGGACGATGACAAACGCCTGCAAGATGTGTGCGTCGCGCCAGCGGATGCTCCGTTCAAGCAGCTTCGAAGCGTGGCGATCGTCGCCCTCTTTCTGGGTACGGGTATTACATCGGCCGAATGCCGGCAACTTGATCTCGATGACCTGGACGTCGCAGGTCTTCGACCTGATGTGTATGTAGAGAAACGTGGACCGCGCATCGCTCGGCGTGTGCCACTCGAGCCGTTCTGCGTCGATGTTCTTCGCGCGTACGTTTCAGCGCGGCGGTTGCTTGCATGCTCGACTCGCTACTTGTTCGTGGCAACCGCAACGGGCAAACCGATGAAAGACGACACCTTGGGAAAGTCCGTTAGAAGCGCGCTGGGAAATATCAAAGTGACGGCGGCCGACATGAGTCCCCGCCTTCTTCGAAACACGTATGGGCGCCGGCATATCGCAGCGGGGGGCACCAACGAGCAAGTCAGTAATTTGCTCGGGCTGTCGAGCCATAGGACCACCGCGAGGTTGCGCCAGACGCTTGACCTTTCCTAGAGCAGCGACTTGAACGGTGCTCGGCCTAAACCTTTTCGTGCTGTTGGACGCCAAGCTCAGCAAACCATTGGGCATACGGCGTGTTTTTCGCCAAATGCTGATTCAAGTCCGGCGCACCGTCCGTCCACCAGACGGGACCTCGCTCCCCGAGTTGATTCTTGATCAGGTCAATTCGTTTCCGCGCGGCCACGCGGCGGGCGTGGTCGCCAAGGCGCATTGCTACTCCCTTCTCGCGGCGAGCTCGCATCAGCTCATCAACTAACGTTTGTCTGAGCTCATCCGGTATGGACGGATTCGTACATCGCCACAGGCGCCCTTTAACAACGAAGTAGCGACCGTCCGGCGTAGTGAGTTTGTTTGTTTTCAAGGCTGCGTATGTTCTCAATTTTCAGGGGGCGCCGGACGTCGATATCGCCCGAAGGCACGCACAAATGGTGGCCTGCCCCATAACATCCAGTACGTGATGGAGTTAGCCGGCGCTGTTTCGCTGACTGCACCGCATGGAGGTACCAACGCAACTTCCGTCACACCCAAGGCAGAAGTGGGTTCAATACATCCGTACCTGCAGTCCACTTGTTTTGCTCCTCGACCGATGGCGTACCCACATCATGGCCGTTCTCACGTGCAAAGAAGGTCGGCACTCTCGCTTTTCCTCGGGCTACCGCCTCGTCGACCGTAGCACCAAATGCGCTGCGCAGACTAGCAACGAGCGCAGCCGTTTTGGGCATTAGATGTGATTTCCGTCGCGCTGCTCCACTCATAAAAAGCTCCGATACGCAATTAAAAGGGCCAAACCGCGACAACGAAACGTCGTTATAGAATACTGTACATCCATACAGTAATTTACGTTTATGAGCCGCCCTATCCCGATTGCCGATGATGCTGACGGCTCATACCTCATTGAAGTGCTCGCTAAGGTGCCTGCGGGCTTCCCGAGCCCCGCACAAGACCACACGCAAAAGCGTATCGACCTGAACGACGTACTGGTCCTGAATCCCATCGCGACTTTTCTATTTCAGGTTGAAGGCGATTCGATGGTCGACGCTCGGATCTTCGATGGTGACCGTCTGATCGTTGATCGATCGGTCGAAGCAGCACATGGACGTATTGTCCTTGCATGCATTGACGATGAGTTCACGGTGAAGCGCTTGTACAGACGGGCTGGGATCGTGCGCTTGCACGCGGCGAACCCGGCATACGCACCAATCACGTTTGTCGAAGGTCAAGAGATGACGGTCTGGGGCGTGGTCACGTGGAATCTACGGCAGTTGCTTCATCTGCGGAAGCAACGATGACCACGTTCGCCTTGATCGATGGCAATAACTTCTATGTCTCTTGCGAGCGATGCTTCAATCTATCGCTCATCGGAAAACCAGTCGTTGTGCTTAGCAACAATGATGGGTGCGCAGTCGCGAGGTCCCAAGAAGCCAAAGCGCTCAAAATAACAATGGGACAACCTTGGTTCCAGCTTCGTGAACTGGAGCGGAGCCATGGCTTGATTGGATTGAGCTCGAACTACGCGCTCTACGCAGACTTGAGCGATCGCATGATGTCGGTGATCGGCCAGTATTCTCCGGTGCAGGAGATCTACTCGATCGACGAATGTTTTCTCGACCTTGGCGGATTTCGCTTCGACTTGACGGCGTATGCGCTTCAAATTCGCGCACAGGTCTTGCAATGGGTGGGTATCCCAACCTGCATCGGGATCGGCCCGACGAAAACGCTGGCCAAAATGGCGAACCACCTTGCTAAGAAAAACGTCGGTCGAGCCTGGAACGGGGTGTGTGATATCGGCACGCTCGACGCCGATGAGCGCGATAGCATCTTCGCGCTTGTTGATGTCGACGAGGTATGGGGCGTGGGACGTAAGATCGGTGCGCGCCTCAAAGAAATGGGCATCGAGTCTGTCTTGCAGTTCAAACTAGTAAGCCCTTCTTTCATCCGGAAGCAATTCTCAGTCGTTCTCGAGCGGACTTTGCTCGAACTCAATGGCATCGCCTGTTACGGGTTCGAAGATGCCAGCCAGCCCCAAAAACAGGTCTTGTGTTCACGCAGCTTTGGGCGCGTCGTATATACGCTCGACGAGCTTAGCCACGCGGTAACGCAATTTGTTGCGACAGCCGCGCAACGGTTACGTCGCCAGGAACTGAAGGCCAATCAGGTACAGGTGTTCATTCGCACCAGTCCGTTCAAAAAGGACGAGCCCCAATACAGCCGTGCAATCAATGTTCCGCTCGTGTCGCCGACATCGGACACCCTCACTCTCGTTGACTCTGCCCTTCTCGGACTGCGCCAGATATACCGCGAAGGTTTCCGCTACGCGAAGGCAGGTGTGTTGCTCCATGAGTTACAGGCAACGTCAGTCGAGCAAGGCGAGCTCTTCGGGCGGGACGCAACACGTCAGACCAAGCTCATGCTCACGCTTGATGCGATCAACGGCAAGTATGGCCGCGGCACCATGAAAATCGGTGCGGTCGAGCAGCGTAGGACGTGGCACATGAATCAAGACCGGCGAAGTCCTTGTTATACAACCGATTGGACTGCGCTACCGAAGGTGCGCTAAAAAGATATGCGGCGATCAATCCACCGCATTAGGAACCTATGCGCCCTAGAAACACCGCAGCGAGCGCGGCAAGTGGCAGTACCATGCTGGCTACGACAAATGCAAAGGCAACCCACAGTTCGTGGTTCCGGGTCAGATCACCGCTAGCCGCTAATCTGCGTCGTTGGAATCGCGTCATGTGTAGCCTCCCTGTGGATTCTCGTAGTGAGAGCTACTTTCGTGCCTGTCTGACACTGGCTCGCTGCTCGTTCCGAATCTGAATGACGGCCTATCCCATTTCTTCCATTCCGCGCAGATTCGAATTGGACGTCCCGGAACGAACCGGTTGTTCAAGATGCTATGCGTAGTTGGGGACGCCGAGTTCTCCTAGAATCGACTCACAGTGCACGTCGCCGCGCTGTAAGCGCTCTTCCAGCGGACGCCAGAGCAAGCTGATTAGTTTGGTGAGCGGCCTGGCGGATGGACGTGTCTCGTCGATGCCAGAATCGCACAGCCAGCTACAAACGCGATCCGGATCCCAACCGCGTGAATGCGTTTCCCAAAACGCATCCATCTCGGCAGGTATAAGTGATAGCCGTCCGCCTTGTTCTCGCATCACCCACTGGGCAGCAGCATGACAGGCGAAGTAGTGGGGCGTGTCAGCGAACCCTTTTAAAAGATCTGAGACAGCAACTCCCGATATCAAGCGGTCGAAATCGGCAATGCCGTCGCGCGTCAGCATCGCATCGAAGATCTGCCACCACCGCTTCACGAAAACGCTGCCCGCGGGTGCTGCCAGGAACCAATTTTCCAACATCGGATACGTCGTATCGTACGTACGCTCCAGGTTGAAATAACCGATGAGATCGGGTCGATCGAGTGCGGACAGGGCTTCAACAAACGATAGTGGCGTAGGAACGGTCGTATTACCGTCGGCCGGTAAATTGGCGTCCAGTGAGCTGGACAAAAGCGTAGTCGCATCCATCCACACCCCTCCAAACGTTGCCAATACCGCGAGCCTCACCCAGTCCGACTGAACGTGCGGTGACCATGAGGCGAAGCTATTTGGTATCGGCGGCATCCCCGCCGGAAGGCATGCGGGATTTAGGAGGTGAATACGGTAGGCTGGTAAATGTTTGCGCCAGCTGGACAGGCACGCGTCAGCAATCAACGGAAGCGGCGTACCTTGCCAGTATGTCCAGAGCACCCGAGGTATCGTCGATAACTTGCTACAAAGATGCCGGTGTTGCGTGACGCTCTCACGCAACTTCGGGAGAACGTCCTTGCCACCCTTGGACGACCAGCGTAGCACTGGCAGCAAATCAAGCGCCGCTCTATCCACTCCTACGGCATCAACGACAACCAAACTTCTCATACGGCGCGCTCATTATTCTAAATGCGGGTGAACACCGTCTTAGGTGGGCGAGTATTCACGGCGATTACACTGCTCCCATTACGCCAGAAGCCTTGTCAGATTCAGAAAAAATTACGCTGGACCCACTTCCGGCGCTTCCCTACTCTCCACCCAGCGCTTAGCCCACGACAACGCCTGGAACTCGGCGTCAACGGGAGACCGATGACGGCCAAGGCTCGAGAAAGCGTACCGTCGTCGCTCATCATGCGCGGTTCCGGGCCGCTCGAGCAGCGCGGCTGCCACATACTCGTTTCCCTCTACGACACTGATCGTGCGGATTTTCCATCCTCGGTACAAGACTTGTTCCATCGCCGCCGTTCCTGTTCGAGTCCCAGATTTAATCGCCCTGCGCATTTTTCAAACCACGCTTACCGAGTATGGGGTTTAAACCTTACGGGAACGGAACGGCGTTTGCTATTCCGATGAACCTAACCAACGGAGAAATGACTATGGCAGGCGATAATTCCTACAAAACCGGCGAAATCGTGAAGGTTTCCGGCATTTACTCAGTCGTCCACGAGGATGGCAAGGGTACGTTCGAAGTAACGTGCGTTGATGGCGAGCACTTTCCGCCCACGCGTAGCGGCAAGGGTGCCCACTTTGAGCTGAAATATGGTGCGACGCACTCTCACAAGCATGGCGACTTGAAGGGCATCGAAGGTTAATGACCGGAGCCAGGTGGGCTTTTCCTGACGCCATCGTTAAATAAATTGGTCCTGTTGCTTGCGGAGCCTACTGATGACCATGGATCTAGCCCACCTTAAACACGAATTTACGGCAACACTTAAAGATCGGCCACGCGGCACAACTGCCAACATCACCGAGCACACCGTGATCTTTTTGGATGGCAAAGAGGCGGTAGGCGTTCACCTCATCGCCGATCCTCCTGGGTTCGAAGGCCGGTTTGAACTTGACGACTACTTCCTTGGAGATGCTCACGAGCACCTGACGCATTGGTTCGAAAACCCTGAATTTTCATCACGTCCGGATCTCGTCGCGTGGCTGGATGCTGGGATGGATAAATCCACGGAGCTTTAGTCCATGGCCGGGCGATGGAATAACTCAAACAAGAAACCGCCCAGACGGGCCGCAAAGGAACCGCCAGGCGTAACACCTTCACTGATCGAGCCGCAGTTAGCCACGCTCCTCAATTGCCCGCCCACAGACGGAGACTGGTCGTATGAGATCAAGTTCGATGGCTACCGAATGCTTGCGCGCGTCGAAGCTGGTAACGCACAGCTTTTTACCCGCAATGGCCACGATTGGTCCGATCGGATGCCCAAGCTCTGCGCGGCGCTTAAGACCCTTCCTGTCGACAACGCGTGGCTTGACGGCGAAGCGGTTGTGCTCGACGCGGCCGGCACGCCCAACTTCAATGCGCTCCAGAATGCATTCGACCGTCGTAGCACTGCAGAAATCGTGTTGTTCTTTTTCGACCTGCTGTACATCAACGGAACAGACCTCAGAGAACAGCCACTTAGAGCACGGCGTGAACACTTAGCCGCGTTACTCGGCGAAGTCCACACCGATGCGTTGCGCTACTCGGAAGACTTTGCCCAAGACCCCGAATCGCTTGTGGCGTCAGCGTGCAAGATGAAACTAGAGGGAATCATCGGAAAGCGAGCGGACGCGCCTTACCGCTCCGGACGCTCAACCGATTGGGTGAAGCTCAAGTGCCTGCTCAGACAGGAGTTTGTCGTTGCTGGATTCACACGCCTGCGAGGCGCGAAGACCGGCATCCGTGCATTGTTGCTTGGCGTGTACGAGCCGGATGGATCGTTTCGATTTGCCGGTACGGCACAGCAAAACCTGCGCCCTTCGCAGATCGCCGCACTCGAAAAAAACGCGAAGGGCTTGGTGCGCAAAACGAGCGCCTGTTACAACGCGCCGGCGCCGGAAAAAGACCGTGATCACGTTTGGCTGGAGCCCCGGCTCGTTGCAGAATTATCGTTTCTGGAGTGGACACCGAACGGCGAAGTCCGGCACCCGGTGTTTCATGGGATGCGCGAGGATAAACCCGCGACCGCCGTCACGGAAGAGCCAGTAGTGGATGTTGAAAACGGAGAGCCAGTCGGGGCGCAAACTGGCTCCACGCGGGTCCAGCCTGGCCGCCGCGGTAACGTCACCCTATCTGGCCAGAAAATCTCCAACGCCGAGCGTGTGATCGATCCCGTAACAGGCATGAAAAAGATTGATCTGGTCCGGTATTACGATGAGATCGCCGAATGGGCGTTGCCCTATCTACAAGACAGGCCAGTCTCCCTAGTACGCGCGCCAGACGGCATCGAAGGCGAACTATTCTTCCAAAAGCATGAGGAGCGGATGCGCATCCCGGGGATCACCAAGCTGCCCGTCGCCTTGCACCCGAATCATCCATCATTACTCGCTGTTGACGTGCCGGAAGCACTCATAGGTTTAGCTCAAATGAATGTCATCGAGCTTCACAGTTGGAATGCCGTGCAACCGGACCTGGAACATCCTGACCGATTCGTGCTCGATCTGGATCCTGATCCAAGCCTCTCGTGGAAAATGATGAACGAGGCCGCTCAGTTGGCCAAGGTGCTGCTTGATGAGGTTGGATTGAAGTCTTTTATCAAGACCAGCGGTGGCAAGGGCTATCACATCGTCATCCCGCTCACGCGGCGCCAAGGGTGGGATGAAGTGAAAGCCTTTTCCCAAGGCATTGCCCGGCACATGGCCAAGGTGATGCCCGACCGATTTTCTGCTGTGCTGGGTCCGAAGAACCGCGTTGGGAAAATCTTCATCGACTACCTGCGCAACAGCAAGGGTGCGAGTACGGTCGCGGCCTTCTCCGCGCGCGCCCGCTCCGGCATGGGCGTCTCGATGCCGATCGCGTGGGAAGAACTGCCGGAAATCAAGGCGGCCGACCAGTGGACCATTCACAGCGCGATCAAACGTCAGCGCGCTTTGGGCGCTGACCCCTGGCAAGGATACGCGCGTTGCCGACAGGGACTGACCGTCGCCATGAGAAGAGCGATCGACCTTAAGTAGCATCACAAACGGAGAAACGATGGACGATGGAATCGAGAGACGCGCCCTGCTGCTGCATTTGGGCGACGTACTGGAAGCATCTGCGTGCGTGATGAAATGCGCAAACCGGTTCAACACCGTTGGCGAAGCAGTCGGGCAAGAGGAATCCCTGATGAGTTTTACCATCCTCCGCATGGTCGACGCGGAAATCACGCCGTACGAGTTTGCGAAACGAGTAGCGAGCGCGTTCTTCCTTTGGCCGAAGCTGCTCCTTGATGAAGCGATCAACCGACCGTTGCTCGCGAACCTCGTACAGCACGATCTCTTCCACGGAAATCAAAGCGGCTGGGAAAGCTATGTCTCCGAGCTCCGACATCAAGTGCCGTGGTTTGCTGACGGATTGGACCAGGTGCCTGAGGGGCGGTCCGGGGAAAGCGTTGCGGTGTGGCCACCCACTGCGCATTGATCTAACGTTGGCAGTCGCCCGAATGTCACGATCCGTTTTAGGAGACAGCGAATATGCCGAAACTAAAGATCGCTACGTTCAACATCAACGGAGTTCGCTCGCGCCTTCCATCGTTGCTAACATGGTTGGCCGAGGCGTCGCCCGACATCGTCTGCCTGCAGGAGCTGAAGGCTGTCGATTCCGCGTTTCCCATCAGCGCGATCAACGACGCCGGCTACGGCGCGATATGGCACGGGCAAAGCGCTTGGAATGGCGTTGCGATCTTGAGCAAGGGTTCGGATCCCATCGAAAGTCGCCGAGGCCTGCCCGGTGATCGCGCTGACAAGCAAAGCCGTTATATCGAAGCGGCTGTCTCGGGAATTTTGGTTGGTTGTCTCTACCTACCAAACGGCAATCCGCAGCCAGGTCCCAAGTTTGACTACAAGCTTGCGTGGTTCGAACGGCTGATCGAATACGCGCAGTATCTGATGGATAGTGGTCACCCCGTTTTGCTCGCCGGCGACTACAACGTAGTCCCTACTGACGAAGATATTTATAACCCGCGCTCATGGCGCGACAACGCTTTGCTACAACCTGAGAGCCGGGAATGCTTTCGGCGGCTCGTGGCGCAGGGATGGGCCGACGCGCTGCGCATCGTGCACGGGGATGACCGAATTTATACGTACTGGGATTATGTCCGCCGGCACCGTGGGAAAGATTTCGGTCTAAGAATCGATCATCTTCTGCTCAGTCCGGCGCTTGCCTCGCGCCTCGCTAACGCATCTGTCGACGCGTGGGTCCGCGACCTTCCGAACGCCAGCGACCACGGCCCGACCTGGATCGAGATCTCGCCTCAGAAAACTGCACGGAAGATTAAAACCCCAAAATGAAATTGTCGTTCGGGGAACTCAGAGCACCTATCTAGGAGCTTGAGGAAGCGGATTTCGAAGGCATTCGTTCACTGGACGACGGGAGGATGCGATGGTGGTGACCGCTCCGTTGCCTTGACTTTGATTGGCCATGAGTAGCTTGAGTTGTGCGTCTGACATTTGGGTCTTACGCATAACCATAGGCAAATCATGACTTATCAAGGAAGCTTTAACGACCTGATCTACCCCCAGATCGATCGCACTCCCGCTGTTGCTCGTTACCGGATTGCATGTTTCCACGACGGGACCGCCAACCGCGCAGTCATCCATCTTGATCGTTTCGCGAACCCCGCGTTGTCTTCTCAGGAAATCGACGCCGCTATTGACATCGTGCTGAACAAGATCATTGACCTACAATTCATCGGCGTACGCATGGATCACGTGCATCTGGTCGTTGAGACAGACGATGGCGTCTTTGAATACCCGATCGACTTCGACGCGAACGAGTTTCATCAACGCGGCAACGCTTCCGCTGTTCAAGGCTCGGGCACGACCCAGGCCGTGAGCATCGACAGGAAGGACGTCGTCGGGGGCTCCGTTGGCTTCTTCGCGTTGCCAGGGGCGCGTCACGCGTTGAGCGCGGCCGTTGAAGGCGCTTTGCGATAGTTGGCGCCATTTAACTCGGCCGCGTCGCCTCAATGGCGCGGGCGGACCAGCGGCGATTCGCTTCGCCGCTTTCACAACGAGAAAGGTTTGCGATGAAGCAATGTGTTGTTACTGTCGAAGTCATGACGGCCGAATGGGGCCTTGTGCAGGTGTTCCAGAAGAGTCTGCAGCATGATATTGCCAAGGGGAAAATCGGAGCCGCCGCCATGGATCCGCGCGCGATCGCGGAATTGGACGCTGTTAACCCGTGGGATTTGGCAATCACCGTCTGGAATGACGTCGAAGACGAAGATCGGTATCTCGCGGTATATTTCCCCGCCAGCACTGCCTGTCAGGCGATTGCTAAGCACTTTCAAATTGACGCGGGATTGTTGCGGCGAGCGACGACGCCGGCAGAAGTCCACCGCCTGTGCTCCGAGCAGGAGCGCCACTATGCAAAAGCAATGCAACCCTTAGGTTTGCATAAAAATTCTAAACTTTCAGTGATTGACCGTGAATTTTTTGTACGAGAAGGCCAGCATTGATGCGTCGCCCCAAATCACCGCTACGGGCTTTCGGGCACGCGCTCGACTTAAGCGTGTTGGCGCGGACGATATGGTTGAGCAGGGAAAGTACGCGCCGGACTTAGGAATTTTTTCAACCTCGGACGAGGCGGTGAACTGTGCTCGGCAATGGGCTATCACCTACTATGATCAGCACTGGTCTTGATTGCCTCAGCTGTTAAGACCCGTTCGACGTCTTTAGCAAATTCGAGCGCGATTGTTTCCCAATCGGGCGAATCAACCGGCAGATCTCGGGGTATGGTCTTTCCCTGTGCAATGCGAATTGCGACGACAGTTTCAGCGAGAGCGGTCGCCTGCGCAGTTAGCTCGGCATCACCAAACAATGGCAACTCACTGTCCATTCCATCCCCGCTTAGTGCCCCGCCACCCACGAATCAAATCACGCAGAACCCCATATTCTCAGGGGCTTAGTGGGCGAATTCCAACATTGATTCCGTAGGCACCGCTTTCATCTGATCGTCGGCCCGAGACAAGGATGACAGCATAGACTGATCATCGAACCGGAAAGCGCACAGCAAGTGCGGCGCGGTTGCAAGCTTCACGATTTGTGCCATCGTCAAATTAACGAGGATATCGGCCACCTGGCCTGACAGGCCAAGTCGAGCCTCGCCTACCGAACGGTCCAAGCGCAGCATTATTTGCGCGAGCAGAACGTACGAGAGGTTAATTTCTCGAATGGAGTCAGCAGAATCATTTCCGGAGTTCATGTCCTCACCTTTCACTTCGAGATCAGCCTGGGCATACCGGCAACTTTACCGATATTTCGTTACATCTCGTAACATAGCCCATTCTCCGTTCCGTCTGATCTATACGCAATAGCGCTGAAAAATATATCTTATTAAGCGAACCCTTAAGCGGTATGTATTGCTGGATGTGCGCCGGCCTCTTAGACATTTCGTGCATTTCAGATGCTGCGCCTATTCACATCCGCATGCCGCTATGTACTGTTCATCCATACAGTTTTTTTGTGCCGTCATGCCTAAGAAGCTTCCCCACTTTGCTGCGGTCGATTTAAAGGAAATGCGCCGCTTCTGGAAGCAATACCGCGGCAACGAGGACGTCGAGCGGCTGCTGCTTGAGATCCAGCACAACCGCAACCTCATCCACGAGCTCGAGGACTATTTCCAGACCATCCTCAAGGTGTGGCAGGCCGAAGGGCGCGGCCAGCTTGTTGCGATGGAAAAGACGCGTCTGCTCTACGTGATGGAGCGCTCGCGCTTTGGCAATCTCCAAGGGCTGCATGTCCCGACCAATCGCCGCGGGGAGGACGACCCCGAGGCGATGGAGATGGTCTAGCCTTGGTCGATGGGCTCATTGAACGCCGGCTCGTCGTTGCCGACCTTGTTCACGCCTTTGCTTACGCGAAACCATTTAAACGCCTCTACTGGCGTGGCGACAGTGTTGGCCAGGTGGTTCGCCTCTTCAAAGGTGGTCTTTGGGTCCAGCCATTCTTTCGCTCGGCCGTAAGCACTAGCGGCCGACGATCGTGAATGTCGAGCATGCCTGCGTCCGAGGCGTCAGTCACGATTACAAAGCCATCGCCGTCGTGGTATTCGCCTCCGGGCGGGATGGTTGAGAGCCCGGCGAAGAACAAAGGCTTGCCATCAAACGGCTGGATGAAATACGGCTGCTTGGCGTCCTCCTCGAGCACCCACTCATACCACCCGTCAGCCGGCACAATCACGCGGCTGCTCTTCCACATGCGCTTCCGGCGCTGAACTGTTTGCCTTGTCGAGCCGTGCGTTGATCATCATGGGCATTTTTCGCGCAACAGCCCAAGCTGGACGCCATCCCCAGTGTTCAAGCTTCGGCCCGTCAGGGAAGATCACTGCTTGTTTGGTGCCCGGGCCTACGTTCCAGCTCGGGCGAAAAGGGTCGGCTTCCGGATAAATCATGTCGGGCATGAGCGGCACAACATATTCGAGGCCGCGACGAGCGCGTGAAAAACGACCGCACATAGGGCATCCTTAAACCGAGTGAATCAAAAAGTTCGTCAGCTGA
>NZ_JAAVUV010000023.1 GCF_018449635.1 Caballeronia sp. dw_276
AGGGGCAATAAGCAATGGCGTAACACCGATATCGTGAACCCGCGAGCAATGTGGAATGCCTGCAAACGTCTTCCGCGTTCCAAAAGTGCGACCCCAGCATCCGTCGTAGTGCACCCGAACGCATCAACGACCGATATTTCAGCAGCCTGTTAGACGTCGCCGCTTTGCTCGGAAGACGCCGCCCCTTGTCTGACGGCCGCTGACGCGGCCTGCTGCGTCATGTCGTGCCTCCAGGCAGTAAAACCACTGCTGTTTCCATCGATGGACGCGCCGAGCCTAGCGACGGTCTCGATCGCGAGACCCGTGCCTTGAGCCAGTTCCGGCCAAAGATACACGTGCACGGGCTCCTTCTGCGCGAGCAGAAGCCTACTCGCATAGGCTTCAAGTAGGCTTGCTGCAATGTTTTCTTCGGTGGCCTTTGCTCTCTTTTTCGTGTCCGATCCGCGATAGCCGTTTCGCCGAACGCTGACTGGATATGTGTCCATAGCTCGGTTTCCTCTTCTGTAGCTATCGTTACGCTGACACAATGGAACGTATCTCGTAAAGCTTATCGCTTACGGTATCGAGTCGGGTGATGAACCGTTCCAGAAATTCGTTCGTCACTTCGAAGTACTTATCCTCAGCGTCTTTGCGTCGATGAAGAATCTGTGCCTTAGTGTCGTTCGTGATGGGATAGGCGTGAACGAAATCAGTACGTTCTTTGTTTAGCGCGGAAAACATGTCCACGACGTTTTGCGCGATGGGCTCTACCTGAGGAAGTGAACTGATAACCGTTTTCGCACTGGCGCGGAACTTGGACAAGATCGCCCCTCCGGTACCTGCCTCCACTTCAGATCGGCTGAGAGTCTTGTCAAGGTGGCAAGCAACCTCCGCCATGAAGCTGCAGAGCGAGGCGAACCCATAGAGAGCCACCCCAATGCGATAAAGGTAGGCGTCGTCATCAGGCAGCGCTAGCCGAGTTTGCTTTCGCACTGCGTCTACCGCCAGATTAGTGATTCCAGTTCTGCTCATTTGCTGTTTTCCTACTTCTTTGCTCGGTTGGCTTCGGCATACAACTCGCCCAAAATCATCCGCGCGACCCTCGGCGGCTGGCCCACCTCGCGCCTCCTTTGCCCCACCGCCTGTCATCCGGACTGTCATCCAGTCCGTCCTATCAACGCTGTATGCGCCAATCACGTCAAGGCCGTTGACCGTGATCGAAATGTCAGTCCAGTGCGTAGGCGCGCTTTTTCGTTTCGTCATGTCGCGAAGCTCCGAATTTTCCTAGTCGCGAGGCAGCCAGCCTCTCGCGTTGCGTGCGGGCAGCGGAAACCCTTTCGCTTCGAGATTTGCTGTCACCTTCGCTTCGAGGTGAGGAGCCCAGCCATCCCAGTTCGCCTGCCAACAGGTCATGCACACGTTGATGCCATACGTCGGAATGGTCTTGCCGTCGTACAGGTGTGGCCCGAACTGATAGCTCGTCCCGCAGGTGTCGCAGCGCTGCATGAATTTCACGTCTTTCATGATTTCTGATTCCAGTTGCCTTGTGCCATCGCGCCGTTTTCCTAGGGTAATTGCGGCCATCCGCCGATCGGCATGGGTGGCGCATCCAGTCCAATGCGTTCGGCATGTGCAAACAATGCGAGCTTCAGCATTGCCAGGTCGGTATCAGTGCCCTCCATCACCGTGCGGTGCTCGACCCGGCGAGGCTTGCTCACGTCTTTGCTGGAAATTTGACGTTCAAGACCGACCGACTCTGCTGCACTCTGCACATGGGCCGCGTGCCTCTGTTTGAATTGAACTTTCCGCATGTACCTTTCCGAGCAATCACGCACCTAGAAGACGATTGCAGGCGGAAAGGCTGCTCGGTCCACTCTGTCCATACGTGGAGAAGTTACGACCTTGCCCCAAGTGGCGCAACGTCTCATGGCCCAGCGCTTCAAGATCTCCTTGCACACGGTCGCCGATGGCAACGTCGATACCCGCGAGAAGCTCGAATACCACATGATCCCCGTTATCGATCGCGACAATGAACATGCCACGCCGTTGATTGACTGCCACTACACTTCCCTTTTGCATGGAGGCTCCTTAGTTTCGAGTGCTGGTCACGCCGGTCATTTCTCCGCTTTCATGGCTTCAGGGCGCTCGCACGATTCGCGTTCCCTGTCAGCCCTCCGGCGGGCAATGGAACCCATCGCGCCTCAGAAACGCGGCGTAGAGATTGAGCGCCCCCTCGCCTTGGGGAGTAACTTGCCATTTCGAGTCAGCTTCGGACTGCCGCACGAACCCGCGATCTTCAAGCTGTCGAAAGGTCCGCATCTCGTATTGATAACTCTGTTCGTAGAACAATGCCCAGAGCAATCTCTGCGCATTCGGATGCAGGCCACCTGCCTTCTGGTTCATATTTTTTCCTATCTACGCGGTGTGCGTCTAGTCCAGCTTCGGTGGATACGCCCGTTCACCAAAAAGATGTAGGTCGTTAAACGCAAGTTCAATTCGTTCGATTGCGTTCGGTTCGTTGTCGGCGGTCTCGATCGAGACGAGCCTCGTTAGCCTTAATGCGCCTCCCGTCTCGTGCATTTCGATCGCTGCTGCTTCGATCTTCGTGCCAGGAGAGCAACGACTCTCTAAGCATTCAGGTAAGGCGGTCAATAAACGCTGAATTTCGCCATCGCTTTTGGACAAGCGAAGGGGATCGCCACTGGTCGGCGTGCCGTCATAGAAAGCATAAAAAGCAAATCGATTCATGGTCAATTTCTCCGGCCTGCTTGGAACTCGTCGATTTCCGGGGTCTAGTCCCCTTCCTGATAAACGGCACATACCTAACGCGACACGCCTCACCGCGGCAGCTCGTAGCCGATTGTAAAAATCGTGGCGCCGAGCCTGCGCAGCCCCTTGGAGCCGCTACACCATTTGACCAGCGACGCGTCTCGAGCCACTTCGAGGATCCAGCTTGGGCGCGATATGCACCGCGCCCATGGTCTCGCGGTGTAGAGAGGCGCGAATCGGTAGCTTCCCAAGCTCGGTTTACGATGGCGTACATCAGCTTTTCCCTAGTGCCACCGGAAGGCGAGCGCTTCGGGGACGTGCTCAATACCAGTCGATTCGAGATAACGACGGACAAGGTAGGAAAGTCCTGCGCCAAAGCGGCCATCGTACATCGCAATATCATCGGCCAACACAGAAAACACTTTCGCATAGCCAGCGTTCAGTTTTACGCGAGCAGAACCGCACCAGTCACCGGCGCTGATCATCCTGACGCCTTCGCGGAGCTTGAGCGGCAGCGCGTCGCCCTGCTCGCCTGCCCATGCGATGTTTTGCTCCGCCTGACGTGCGGGCAAGCCCCAGTTCATGAGTTTCGCGACGAGATCACGGGCGGGCGTCGCCGACTGTGCGACGTACACGGCCTTACGTAGTTCGACGGCGAGATCCATCAGGATTTTGTCGTTTGCATCGAAGCCTTCACTGCCCCAGCCATACAATCCGGATACGGACTCGAGGGTGGATGCGGTACCGCACCTGCGTAGGTGAGCCGGCATGGCAAGCGAATGGCGGTAGTCGTACGGGAAGTCAAGCGCGACATCACCCCGGATAAGCGCGGCCAGGTAGGCGGTGAAGCCAGCCACATACTCGTCGGCGAAGTACGCGGTGCGATTCGGGCTGGCAGAAAGCCGCAGAGCTTCGAAGGACCCGGACAGACTCCGTTGATCGATGGGCTGGAGTGTTTCGGCGAGCATCTGCTTTCCTACTCGTGGTCGCGAAGGGCCGCAAGGGACTCTTCGAGCGTTCCAGCAGCGTCGAAATGCAGTCGAACGCTGGCCTCGTCCAGCGGCTCTCCCGATGGCATCTTACGTGACTCCGCAGAGTCAGGAAGCACGTGTATCGCGGCGCGCAACGCGAGTGCAGTGGTCAATGTGGACATATCCGTTTTCCGAGGTCTATCCAGTTCCATCAGCGGTGGATCACGCGGCGGGGCCATCGGGTGTTGTTGCGAATACTTTACCGTCCGCCGAGTTCCAGCTTATCGGCATGAGCCCGACCAACCTGTCAACGTAGTCAACCATCTCTCTAAGCCACTCTGCAAGTTCGGCGAACCGCACTTCATGCTCGTGCACCCGCAACCTGTCGATGGTCTGGACGGTCTGCTTTGGATTGGCCGGGTCATCCGCCGGAATTTCAGGACCGGTCGGCTGAATCATAATCGGCAAATCGATCTTGAGCCTGCCCGCTGCAAGTTCTTCCTCGATGTGCTGCATCTTGTTGCGCATCTTCCCAAGCAGTTCGCCTGCCGAGCCAAGAAAGCGGGGCTTGGGTTTCAATTCACAGATCACTGCGCGCTCCCTGACTGTGAGATCCTGTCGTTTGCGCAACTCCCGCATCGACCGCACGGCGAGGTACATGCCAGTGATGCACGACTCGAAACGAGCGATGCAACGATATAGTTCGCTCACCTTCAGCGTTTGGTTTGCGTCGATTGTCCAGACGTTGTGCAGGTGCAGAGCTGCCGCGAGATAATCTTCGCGGGCAGCAAAGACGCAGCGCACATATGTGGAAGTGAGCGTAACCACAAACGGGTTGTCCGAGAAGTGGCCGGTGAAAATCTGTTTGCCCCAGTAACCGACGAAGGGATCCGTCGGCGCAGGAACATCTGGGATGTCGAGCTTGATGAGCATGGTTATGCAACGGTTATGGATCTGTTTTCCTATTCCACTTTGAACCGGGACTCAAGCCAGTCGTAGCCATCGTCTGGATCACACTCATTCGCGTTCTTCCAACCATCAAACCATTCCCCATGCTGCCAAGTTCCGGCAACGTAGGGGTTCGCATCGGTGTTCTGCCTGCGGCGGTAAACCCCAGCGCGTTCATCGAACGGCAACACATTGGTGAGGGTGGGCATAATGTTTTCCTATTCTTTGACCGGGCGCATCAGGTATGCGCCGCTGGCAATCGCGGCCAATCTACCCCACGCTGAAAAGTACAGGGGCATCGCTCCCGCAGAAAATGATCCAAAAAGCCCGGTAGCCGCGACCCCAGCCAAAACGAAGTTAGCGACAGCAACCGCCAAAAGAATGCTTGCGACCTTCACTGACTGACTTTTCGTCATGGCTTCATTTTCTTGCTATCGCGGACCCAGTTTTTATCCGAAGACCGCGAACGTTGTACGACACCACCGGCAGCTGTTCCTTCCCCGTCAGGGCGTGCAGTTCAATGTGAGGGTGCGTTCGAAAGGCCGGCTCGGTCCATACCTCTGAATCCGTAGTGCTTCTAGCGTGAATGCCCGCCCATGCAAAAAGGACCGCTTTTGCGACGGCTACTTCAATCGATGAAGGACCCGGACCGCGGTATCGTCTGAGACGTATTTTGATATCGTTGCTGCCGGCAACCGACGAGATGCTACGCATGTCTTTTATTCTGTCCGGCTTTCCGCGTGGCGAAAACTTTAACTCCAAAAAGCAGATCACCTCGCGTGTATTGCAGATCACCATGTCAGGGATGATTTTCGCTCCGCTGGGCAATACAATTGTCGGTTCGACAAAGATGCGCCGATTCGCGCCAAGTTCAGCACTAAGGTCCGAAAATAGGCATGCTTGAAGGTTACGTTCCGAAGCAATTTCACGGTTGCCATACCTCCTTACGGTTTGAGTCCATGCCTTAGACAATTCATTGCCGATCCTTGCGCGACGAACCATTTTTATTTCCTTTTTTAGCGTGCGAAACGCGCGTGTTGTTGTCCGCTTCGTTACTTGTGATCGCCGTTTATGTCGCCACATTTGCTCTCTGACATAGCAAACTGAATCTGTTCGTTCGCGGCACGAGCGGCCGACAGCGGCGACTCTTTGTCGTCGTCGGACGCTTGTTGATGACCGCATCCATATGCAAGCGCTGCAACGAGCGCAACGATACAGGTGGCGTTTCTCATTTTTCTGGTTTTGCCTGTTTTCCTATGCCTTGATGCGCACCACACGCGCCGCTTGGCGAATTCGTCTCGCCGCGTTGCGTGAAGTGTCAGAGACCGTCTCCCAGTCGTGATGCCACCAGTCGATGACAGCGGCCGCTTCTGTAAGTGAACGCGCGGCAACCACATCGCAGACTTCGCCTACGACCTCAGCCCACCACGAAGCGCCCTCGGCATCGCTCGCGCAAGCGTCAATAGCCTGCCGATAGATCGCTTTTGCCGCGTCGGGTGTGATTGCCATGTTTTCCTCTGGATAGCTAGTCGGCTGGATGCACGTGATTCCAGGACCTGTATCTCGACGGTGCCACCGATTCGAGGAGCGTCACTCGTGGCTGCGGCATCCCATCACTACCTGTTTCGTCGAATGCTATTTCAGCAAGCTTCCTTGCGAGAACCGCCTAACACGCTTCTGGAATGAACGCCCAAGGACGCACTTTCCAATCGCTGGGAACATGCAAGTCCCTGACCAAAGCGACTTTCAGTTCATCCCAGTGTGAATGCCACGCCTTTAATCGCCTCAACAAGGCATCTTGCGCGGCCGAATACGTGATCTCGCACAGAAACACAGCGCGGTCCCTGAAATTCACAGCAACGGCGTCACAGTACCAATGTCGCCCCGGAAACTCGTCAGGATTGCCACCCTCGTCGAGCTGGATGCAGCATTCTATGTTGACGAACACTGCGCGGTCAGCTCTGAGGTAGTCAGTAACGACGCCTTGATAGTAGTCCACCCATAGCCTCCAGCCTTAGTGTCGTTATTTTCCTATGCTGCTTGGAGCATGAAATCGACGTGGACAGCCTCGTAAGGAAACACTATCGCGCCCTCCGCGTTGCGCTCGATTACACCAGCGTCGAGCAACGCATGCACGTCTCGATGAACAGCCTTCACGTCTCGCTCCACGCGACGGGCTATCTCACGAATCGACAACGGCCCCGTCCCGGTGACGGCCTTGATGATGTTCCAACGCATCTGCGTGAGCGTTTGAAACAGCAGTTCCGGCGATTCGAAGGTGATGTATGCGCCTTGCGCCTTTCCTTCAAACGCTGCCAAAAACCGCTTGTTGACGGCCTTGCGCGAGGCAACACCCAAGGTTACGGTTTTCATAACGGCCTCCAAGTATCTACGTCAGCCCAAAAATCATCGAGAAGCTGAGCGGGTGTCGAAAAAGAATAAGGCGTCTCAAGGTCGCCAATGTGGCGGTGATCGCCCTTGCCGCGCTCGTTGTCGTACCGCAAAACGCACACGCTTGAGACGATATATGCGAGGCTGTATTTGAACGTGTGGACGCTGCCAAGTAATGGTTCGGGCACCTTCCAAACAAGCAATTCAGCAAAAGCCTGCTCGTTGACTGCGTGACGCTCTTTGAGTAACAGGGTGGCTTTCATGTTGGACATTATGACAACACTTTTAGGTGTTGTCAATTAATCCAACACGCCGAATGTGTTTCCCTATTTGTCCTGCCAGTCGGGTGTCGGGCCGTAATCGACGCCGCGTGCCATGTCGGTGAGGAAACGGCGCACGCCTGCGAGCGTAGGGAGACCGTTGAAAAGCACGCCGTCAATTCCGTATGGGTTCGTGTACCAGGTCAGGTTATCGGCGCTGTCGTACACGACTGAATGGCACTCGATGGACACGGATTCGCCGGTCGCCAAGGTTGCGGTCAAGTCCTCTGGCGTGGGTAGATGCAGTTCGGCCCATGCGTTCACGGCGATCAGCTTTTTGATGCGTTCGCGCTCAGCCTTTTGCCGCTGTTGTTCCTCCAACTCCCGCTGTGCGTCTGCGATCATCGCTCGCGTGTCCTCTGCTTCTTCGATGAAGGCGCTACGAAGCTCGGGAACGTCATCCAGTAGCGCGGGCACAATCAAGTGTTCGTCTGGATCGTTGACGGCTACGAGACCGGCGTAGGCTGCGAGAGAAAGGGCTTCGTCGCTGAGATAGACGAAATCAGCCGATCCGGGTTCGCAGGCGAAGCGAGAGAAAGACCATAGGATGCGAGCGCGCAGAGACAGGCCGAACAAACCTTCGTAGCCGTTCGACCCCAGGCTGCGCACGATGACGGCGAGCTGTGGCCGCAGCCACTCGTCTATGTTGCGAATCTCTCGCATCTGTTTTCCGATCTGTTAGAGAAACGATTCACGCGCGCGATTTCGTTCCGCAATCTCGTCTGCCGTCACCGGACGCAAGGACTGCGCTTCGATTCGCCATTCGGACCCATCGGCAAGCTCAGCCAACAGCACACTCTCGATGCCAAGTTCCGGCAGCGCGAAGGTACGGATGGCCGACACCACCGCGGCCGCAGCTGGGTCAACGCCGCGAATCGCAGTCTCGGCCTCCGCGATCCATTGTTGATTGGGTAAAAAAGCAGTCATCTTGATTTTCCGTTATCTCAAAGCAGGACGAAGGTTTGGTGTTCACCGTACTGCGCGAGCACTGTCTGAGCCTGTTTTACAGCCTCGGCAAGTTCGGTCGTCCGTGTTGCGTCGTTGGTGTTTGAGTTCGCCGCCTCAGACGCGCTCACTTGCCGTCGCAGGGCGTTACGTCCGTCCAGGAGACGGCGATAGTCGTGATCGCTAATTTCGATCATTGGGCTTTTCCGTCTTGTTACACAGACCGCAGCGGGTAAGTGCGGCTATGAAGACCGCCGATGCGAACTTCGTCGTATCCCTTCTTGGATACCGCGAGACCCTTGCTCACCGTGCCGACTTCGCCCTCAACAACAAACACGCCTTCGGTTGTCTCAACCTCAGTGAACCGCTCAGCACTCAAAAGCCCGTGAGCGACTATCGTGCGGATCGTCACCAGTTCGCCAACAGATTTGAACTGGTTACGTTCTTGCTCAACCTTTTTAGCAGCCAGTTGTTCGGCTTGGTACTGGGTCCACCCGACAAGCACAATGCGCGCAGCCGCGCTTCCGATTAGGGCGATGAACCCTGCGAGCGCGACGTAACCGACGAGGCCCGCGATGTAATAGCCAATGAATGCCCCAATCCCGCCGCCGTTTGACTTGAACGCTACATCGAGCGAGCCGCTGAGTTGTGCGTTGGTCGGTAGATAGCCATTCAACGCAGTAATTGGCCAGGAACTAACTTCTCCCCGGAGGAATTGGACCTCCATCCAGAGGCAGTACAGGAAGGCGGCGAAGGTTGCTACCGACAGCGCATTGCTACCAGCCTTCCTAATCATTTGTGTCGTGCTCATTTAGATTTTCCGTCCTGTCAGGCGTCTTCAAACACGCCAAGCCAGCCCTTCACCGAAACAGTTTCAAGTGCGTCGAGGTCGAACGCCGCAAACTCGCTGTCGAGGTCAGTATCGGGCGCGATCAGCAGGTTCAGGCCCTGTTGCGACGATGAGGCGATAACCTCGCGGGTGAAACCTGCCTCGCGGGCTTGCGCTTCTGTCGTCATGCGTGCAGTCGTGGCCATGATCTTTTTCGGTTTTCTGGTCACTTGCGCTCGCGAGCGCGCGCGATTGCGTCGGCTGCGATGGTCTGCGGCGTTTCCAACACGACGCCACCATCCCATTCCAACACAACAGGCGCACCACAGGACGCACAGGTGGACGCCTCGCCATCGTGCGAGTCTCCGTCAAGGTGTTGATCGCCACCCTTTCCGCATTCTGCGCATTTGTAGACATACAGAACCTCACGCATCTTGCTCTCCTGTTTTCCGATTCGTTCAGTGACTGACCGCGTAGAACGCGGAAGGTAGTTGCAACAAGAATCCCGCGCTGATCAAGGCGATGCCAAACTTCGACCAACGCTGGTAACGGCGAATCTCATCCGTTATCTCAGAGCCGCTGTAGGCGCCAGATGTTAGAACGTCGATGTTAGGCAAGCCGAAACGATAGGTCAGTACCCCACCGAAGAAGCCCGCAACAACGCCAATGATGTTCAGGCACGCAAACACGTGCGACATTCAACCTCCGTTTAAGTGATTTTCCGTTACTCCAGTTACTGCGGCGGCTGTCCAATCACTACCGACTGCCATCCTTGCCCCGCCCAGAAGAACCGAGGCTGGGTGATCCGGATGGGCGACTCGGTGATTAATTCGCGATACTCGTGTGCCGCATCAGTCGACCAGTATGCCTTCGCCCGCTCGCAAACCTGCGGATAGGAAAGGCCTTCGAAGTCCCGGAACAGGTCCGCGTCCCCGATATGCCTCGGCGCACTCGGGTCGCAGATTTCCGCGCTCCATAGCAAGAGTTGCTGCTTGCCCCAATATTTCGGCGTCGCCGTTCGCATCGCGTCTTCGAGAGACGTGAACAGGAAGCTCGCCTTCCAGCGGCTCGGCAGTTGTGGATTAATCCTCAAGCGCTCGAGTTCGATTGCCTGTTCGATAACGATCCACCACGGATCGCCGCCATTTAGCCGCTTCACGGTGTAGTCGTCGTAGCCCCGCGCCCATCCCCCAGGCGGGATCTCCGTTGCCGTCTGCAGATGAGTATGTCTAGAAACAAAGAACAGATCAGGCATTTCCCGTTTTCCTAGTTGACACGGATCGCTAAGACTTATCTACCGCATCGGTCCCAGCGATCGCTTTCTCGGCATCAATGCCTTTGAGTTTCATATAGACGGTGAACTGCGCGCACATCGCCGTGCGAGCGGCCGTTGCCGCCCCGCCTGGACGCGACGAGATCATGCAACGAACATCTCCCGCATTTCCTTGTGATACTGCTTCCATGCTTTGTCGCTCAGCTTGTTGACGTTGACTTCCCTGTAGTCCTGGCGAAGTCGTTCAAGCATTTCCCGAAAAGCGACCTTCATGTCGTCGCGGGCGGTAGCAATGGTATCCCATGCTTTCTGCCTTTCTTTGGAGAGCGGCATGTCGCCAGGGTTGGTAAAGATGTTCAGTTGGCCATCTGGCGAATCGTGATAATGCTGATCGTAGGCAAGCGTCGTTTCCCAACTCTGGCGAAATCGCCTGACGCACTCATCCAGTTCCGTGTCGTAAAGACTGAACCGGTTACTGCTGACCACAGCATTGAATTGTTCCCAGAACCAGAGCGCTTTCGAAGAGATACGTTTCGGGAGATTCTCGATGAGCTCGTCAACGACGTGAATGCTGATCATCGACATGAGCCACTTCAGGTTATCGACATCGTGACTGTGTTCGATTTCTTCTGCACTGAGCTTGCGCAACTGGATTGGCGTTTTGGGGTTCCGCGCAATAACGGCCTTGATTGCCGCTTTCGCCAGATCATCAAGCTCCTTGCGCGCTTCATCGGTAACCGGCTCGGCCATCGTATAGGGGCTGGCCCGGTTCTGCACAAAATCGAAGGGCAGATCGGCAGGGAAAACACCATGCGCCCTGTTGAACAGCATGACGATTCGATCCTCGCCGAGTTGCGCGGTCGCATATCCCAGCTCGAAGGTCACGTTCGGATTGGGGCACGGCCGCTCGGCGCCCGGGTTGATCGTAGTGATATCGCAGACGAGCATGTCGGCTTCGTCAATCTTCCTGCGAATCTTGATCGAGATATTTGGACTTCCCGACGTGTCACGCGTTGCTTCGTCGATCACGATGTTGAGCCCCACGTAGACGTTCTTGAGCGACCTGACGGCGTTGGCCAGCGCTTTGCGGATGGCATTGGCATTGGTCGTCGAAGGTGAATCGCTTTGCCATGAGAAAAAGACACGAAACTCTTTTTTCTTTTTGTTTCCCACAGGACACTCCGGATGGATGGTTCGGTTTGCTTTCGGTTCACTCTTTCTAGCTCTTACACTGGATAGTCATTGACCGGCTGTTGGCGGTCGATCCAAAAAGACCACCGGTGAGTCGCCACGCTCTAGGAGGTCAGTCTGTATGGCTCGACGTGGCCGTTGGCATACGCGCTGTCGTCACGGACCGACTGCGCGATCACACACGTTGCCCCAAGCACGCGACCACAGCAGCAATCAGCACGGCATAGCGCATCCCATTGCCTGCTTTCCTATGCTTGATTGCGTTTGCGAGACACAACGACATTGGCTCCAGCCGTCACGTCCGCAAGGTTCGCCGCTTCACCGCCGTAGATCGCCCTGAGCCGCGCCCGAATGCCTTGTTCCGACATATCGTTCGGCTCTCCCGCTATTCGAGGACGGCGGCCCACGACCCTGGCAGCGCCGTGTTCATCTATTTCAACGATGTCACCGGGCTCCGCGCCGCTTTCGGCAATAGCCTTCTCAACGAGACCGCCAAATCGAGGCTTCCCGTAACGGCTCGTCGGTTCCGACATCGCGCGCCCGAGCGTAATCGTGCCGCTTACCTCAAAGCCGTTACCGCGTCGTTTGACGCGTCGTTTCAACGAGTTGAGTGTCGGTGCCATGTTCTTCGTTTCCATTTTCCTTGGTTTCTTCGGTGTCAACCGGCGCGCGTTTGCCGCATCAGTGGCATCGAATGTGGTCGAAGCTACGACCGTGCCAATCAGACTCCACTGTATGCTCCATTCGACCACCCACGCACGGGGGCAGGGACCGAATTCCCAAGCCGGTTCAACGAAGGTCAGCAGGATCGGTCTTAAACGTAACGCCGCCGTCCCACTCCAACGTCACTGCTGCGCCGCACGCGGAGCACTTGGATGCTTCGGCGTCGTGAGAATCATCGGCTTCGCAATGATCCCCACGGTGGCCGCACTCTGAACAACGGTACACGTACAACACTTTGCTATCATCGGTCATGACTGGTCCTTGTTTAGTTTGAGGATCGCATCGTGCATTGTCCGCGCGCCACTGGCTCACCGAGTGAGCTACCTCTCCCATGCTCTGGCGTTTTCCGTTTTCCGAAGTGTCAGTTGGCTGATTATTGCCGCCCAACGAAGCGGCAAAGATCATCAACCGGTTGCTTTATTTTGGCGCGCTCGCCTGTTGATGCGGGGCAAGCGTGGCCTGCAAGATCTGGTTTTCCGTCCTGTTCACAGTCAATGCGACGCGCTCTGCTTGCCCATCGTGGCGTGCGCAAAAATCCAGTGCGAAATGAGCCGCGCACCATACAGTGCCGAAGCACCTTCGAGAGCGTAGAGAATCCCGATGAACAACCATCTGGACATGCCCGGCACGGGTGCAGGAATCTGCGCTACAAGGTCCATATAGACCGGCGTCGTGAGTGCAATGAGAACTACGGCCAGAACGAGCGCGCAGACGTTGATTCGAGTGAGCTTCATCGATCTTCCGGTGTGTCAGCGAGCGCAGGAGAAACGGTCACGCAACTCTGCCAGCTTCGAATCGAATGCTGCGTCATGCGTCGCCTGGCGGAACTTATCAACTAACAACAACATCGTGTTCTCAATCACCGGATTCGCATCCTCGGGGTTAAAGCCGTAGCCGCGAAGGATCGACGCAAGTTGATCGTTCGACGGCCTCTGCGCAGCGGCCCCCTCGAACACAACGCCGTCCTTGCGGCCTACGCGAGCAAGCAAGGCAACTTCGGCGGTCCAGTTTGCTGATGACGACGCTTTCTTTACCAGCACAGACTCTCCCTGAACGCGAATTCCGGCTTCCTTTATCTGACTGAGAAAAGCTTGAAACGATGGCATGTTGAAACTCACTTGTCAGCTTCCGGCCGACATACGGGGCGCATGCGCCAAAGTCCTATTTTCCGATTCATTTGAAAGGCCAAGCGGCGTCCACCTTGCCGCGTTTTCGCGCGCGGTTAAAGCGGACACGTCCCATTAACCAGATCAACAACGTTGCAAGCGCAAACAAGAAAACGTATGCCACCTGCATTACACCGGCGACGTTGTAAGCGCGCGCCATTGCAATGATGACAATCGCCCCGAGGAAGAAGGCCAACGCAATGACGCTCTCTCTCGCCGTCCACCAACTGGTTTTAGTCATGATTGTTTTCCGTTCTCTGTGACGGCTAGTCGTCGGGATGCGCGTGGTTCCAAGACCTGTATCTCCACGGTGCTACCGATTCGAGAGACGTTACGCGTGGCAGAGGCATCCGGTCATTACCTGCTTCCTCGTGCGCCAGTGGAGCGAGTATCCTTTCGAGAACCGCCTGACAGGCGTCCGGAATGAACGCCCATGGGCGCACTCTCCAATCGCCAGGCACGTGCAAGTCTCTGATCAATGCGAATCTGAGTTCTTCCCAGTGTGAATGCCACGCCTTCAGTCGCTTCACCAAGGCGTCCTGTGTCGACGAATGCGTGATCTCGCATAGAAACACCGCCCAGTCTCTAAAATTAACAGCTACTGCGTGGACTTGCCCCTGCATAACCGGACACGTGGTCACGCTTAGGTTGGTGAATTTTCTTGCTGGCGGAATTCGCGTGGCGAGCGGTATTTCAGGGCGCTGTGCGGATGCGATTCGTTGTAGTGGCCGAACGCGATGGCCAGGTTTTGCAGCGCCGTCGTCGCGTCAGGCTTGGGCATCCACGAAACGTAATCGCGCTTCATCGTTTTGACGAAGCTCTCAGCCATCCCGTTGCTCTGCGGACTTCGGACAGGGGTTGTGATGGGCTTTAAACCGATTGCCCGCGAGAACGTCAACGTCTCCTCGGCAATGTAGCAGGAACCGTTGTCGCTCAGCCACTCGATTTCGCTATCGGTTTTCAGCGCTCCGTGGAAGCGGTTTTCGACAGCCTGAAGCATCACGTCACGCACCATGTCGCCGGTGTAGCCCCCGGTGCTTGCCGCCCAACTCATGGCCTCGCGGTCGCAGCAGTCCAATGCAAAGACGACGCGCAATGGCGAGCCGTCATCGCAACGGAATTCGAAGCCGTCCGAGCACCAGCGCGCATTGCTCCGGTCCACCGCGACCCTGCCGTCGTGCCGGCGCGTGGATTCAGGATGCCGAGGACGGCGCTCGAGCAGCAGACCGTGGGTGCGCATGACGCGATAAACCCGCTTTGCATTTACGCGAGGCTGGGCCTGTGCATCCCTGTTTCGCCGCAACAGCGCCCATACACGCCGGTAACCGTAGGTGGGCAGGTCGCAGACCAGTCCCCGAAGCTCGGTGACCAGCGGCATGTCGTCTAGAACCGGCATCTTGCGCCGGTCGACCCACCCAACGAGGCGCTTCGATTTGACCGCAAGATTAGAGCGCGACACACCCAGGACTTCACAGACCGTCTTCAACGGTCGTCCCCCGGCAGCAATGGTGAGCGCGCAATCAATTTTTTTGCCCGGTTGTACTCCATTGCTTCGCGAAGTATTTCCACTTCCATTGTCTTCTTGCCCAGCAGCCGCTGGAGTTCGCGAATCTGCTTCATCGCTTCGACAAGGTCGGAGGCTGGCACCACCTGTTCGCCAGCACTTACGGCTGACAGGCTTCCGTCCTTATACAGCTTACGCCAGGCGAATACCTGGTTCGCATTTACCTGATGGCGACGGGCTACCCCGGAAACGCTCGCTCCTGGTTCGAAGGTCTCGCGCACTATCGCAAGCTTCTCATCGACAGAGCGGCGCCGGCGCTGTTCCGGCTGGGTCAGAACCTCGATGGGTTCTACATTGGAGTTAGGCTTAAACATAGGCGGAAGACTACCTTAAAATTTAAGCGTTACCTCGTGTCCGTTTTTGGACGGGGCCAATCCACTGCGTCGCAATACCAATGTCGCCCAGGAAATGCGTCAGGGTTGTTACCCTCGTCGAGCTGGATACAACATTCCGTGTTCACGAACATCGCGCGGTCAGCTCTGAGGTAGTCAGTGACCACGCCTTGATAGTAGTCCACTCATCGTCTCCATCCGAGCATTGTTGTCAGTCCTATTGTGAAGGCAGTTCGATGTAGTTCCGGACAACCGTCCGTGGGTGAGTGTTTGCCTTGTCGAACGAAATGCCTGCCCGCACCGACAACCAATGTTCATTCACGTCCACGATGTACGTCCACGTCGAATCGAGTCGGGAAAGGAACCTTGCCAGCGTCGTTCGTGCACCTGTACGCGCATGCTCGATGCAAACACGCCAAGATCACGCAACACGCACCACCCACCGACTGCCGTCATTCCGTCGTGGCTGTTCCATCCAAACCGCTTTGCGGCATCGAGCACGATGTTGTATCCGATTCCGGTAGCCGTATGGATCGCGTAGGGCACGCAGTCGCTTACGATGTTTTCCTACGTGAATTGACGGGGTTCGATGCGACCTTTGTCGACGACGGCTAGGCCGAGCGACCAAAGCATAGGCACGACAACCATCTCGTAGACCGCTACTGCTACTTCGATCGCATGAAGCGCGGCTCCGGAGTCACAGGAACGTCCTTTGTGGATAATGTCGTTTCTAAGGTCCTGGACTGCCTTGCTCTCGTCTATGAGCACTGCCTGCGTACCATCACGTCTTACTTTTACCAGTTCAAGGTTGACCAACGCTTGAAACATACGGGACAGCAACTTTCGGTAGCGATCTAATCCTGGCTGCTTTACAGCATGTTCCACGATGACATCCGCGAGACCTACGCTGAGCACCAGGCCGTACACGATCGGCTGCAAAAGTGTGGCTTTCAAGAACAGTTCGATCGCGGTCGCGCAGAATACGACCGTGGCCGACGAATGCCCATTTGCCTGGAGGCGCTTTACTTCCTGAAGTATCTCCACTGCAGGGCGCATCACCATCGGGTTGTCCAAGTAAAACGAGCGCAGACGGTCCTCAGTGAACTCGCTCACCGCCTGCTCTTTGTGCTCAGGTTAGAGCTCGTCACTGATTCGCTCGTACATTTCGTCGAATGCGGCATCTTGCGGTTCGTAGCTCATCGATTTTCCTATCAGTCTTTATGGCTGGACGTTTTGGATGAACTGCTCCAGTTCACCATGCGATGGCTTGCTGTCGAGCAGCCGCTCGTACGAGGCCAGCAGCGAGGGCTTCCCTCGGCACAGCGACCTCGCAAGCGTCATCTGATCGACAGTCGGCCCATGCCGGCGGCTGGCTGCGCCATGACCGTCGAGCGGCAGGTGACGCGTGAACCATCCCTCCCACCGATCAACGAGTGTGCCTTTGCCTGCATCGATCGAGATCTCGTCCAATACCCGAAACGCGCCCAGCGCGACACCGAACAGACCGATGCAACTCCAGCCCCACGCCATCGACCGGGTCCAAGCGTTGCCGCAAAGGACTGGACCGACGGACATCACCATGCCGGTCATTGCGATGCTCACAGGCATCAGAATCACGCCGCTCCAGTATCTCGACAACGGCACGTGGCGAGCGAGCAAGGGCGCTACGATTATCGCGAACGGCCCGAACAGCAGTAGCAGGGTCTGCGTTTATTTTCCTACCCGTTGTGCTTAGGTTGGAGGTCTTTCTTCATCAATCTGGAATCCAATTCACCGTTGAATCCCAATGTCGAATACCAAGCTCGGAGAGCACAGGCATCTATATTTTCGTCGAGCGGGTGGACCTCAAGTTCGATAATTTTCGCGTCCAATCGTCTCGCCGCTAGTTCCGCACGTTCCATCAGCCTCGCCCCAATGCCGCATTTTCTGAAGCGATCCAAAACGAAAACTTCGTAGACTTTCGCACTCGAAGTCCTATCGTAAAAATCGAGCATCAGTAGACCGGTTTCGTAGCCGTCGTCGACCGAAACGAACCCTATAGTCCAGATCCGCCAACCACGCTCCGCCCGATCACGCAAAATGGTGCTTTTGATGTCATCCGCCTGATGAACTTCACGAATTGCACACTGTGGCCGGGACATGATTTTCCTAGACGTTCAGGCGCATTGCTCGCGCCGCTTCACGAATCCGCTTCGCCGCACCACGAGGCGTATCAGACACCGAAGTCCAGTCGTGGTGCCACCACTGGATGACATCGGACGCTGCATGCAACGAGCGAGCGGCGACCACATCGCGAACTTCGTCCGCGACCTCATCCCACCATGCCGCACCCTCGCCGTCGCTCGCCCGAGGATCGACAGCCTGACGATAAATCGCCTTTGCAGCATCGAGTGCGATTGCCATTGTTTTCCGAGGCAGATTAAGTTGCCGTTATTCTTCCACCGATTCAACCAACGTCCATGTGCAACGTTCCTCGTGGTGACGAAGGGATGCTGGAGCCGGTGCCTTGTCTGGAGACTTCGTCGGTCGCAAGCGACGCCCCTCTATACAGGCATATTCGGATGCCTTGAGTTCGTCGCATAGGTAAACGGTGCGCGACTCCGGATCGATTCGAAACATATGCATATCGAAAAGCTTGTGCAAATCCGCTCTTAACAGTAGTCCGTTCGAAACGTCGTTGGTATGCGGGCCAAGATACGGAATGATGTGAGCGGCTTCGAGCAATGCTCCAACCTTGCATCCTGAAATCGCACATGCACCTGCATACTCGTCGATCAACGCACGACGAAACTGAGGCTGCCCTTCCCTCTGCACCAAGGTCCGCATGATTCGACGCCTAGCATCTTCCGTCGGGTCGAATTCGCCGTCGGTCATGGCGCTTATGCGCGCCTCCTCTAGTTCGATTGCTTGCGGTGTCGAAATCTGACGCGGGCGGAGTTTCGTGTCGCCAATGTCGGCCAACTCCCACACGCCGTGAACAGCGAGGTTGTATTCTGCGAATTTCACCCCTCGGCCTTTTCCTATACGGACGAGACGGTCGTACTTGTTGCCGGTATCCGTCCGTCGGGGCTTTGTGTTGACGGCATGATTGGCTCGCGAGTAGCAGTTGACAGATAGCACGCACAGATCCGGGCCGAGGTTGTTTGTGCGAAAGTCGGGCACTCGTGCAACAAGATAGTCGCGCACCTCTGCGGTGCTAACCGGCCGGCCCATCGCGACCACCGCGTCGCCGACCATATCCCAAGTTGCCTTGTCGCCGTAACGATATTGGCGCGCCATGTTCGCTTTCCGTTACGTCTTTGATTAGGATGCCGCAGGGCGAGGCCCGAGCGGCGGCAGAGGAGCACGGATGTTGTGCAGATCATGTACGAGCTGTTGGTAAGCGACCGCAGCGTTCGGACCATCGGAAAGGTCCACGTACATCCTGCCCGCTAAATCGTCTGGCAGCACAGGCGCAATACCCGGGGTCTGTCGGACCACAGGGACAAATTTGTTTGTGCCGACGCTTTGCATGATCTGACTGCTTACCAGCATCTGCTCATAGCCTACGCCACCCTGACGTTCCTTCCCTTTGCGAACGTACTGTTCCGTGCAGATAACCAACACTCGATCGCTTTCACGGACACCGTTGACCATGAACGTGCTCAATTCTTCGCCCAATCCGAGTTGCCATTGATCGAGGATCACGTCGACGCCATCACGGCGCAACGACGACGCCAAGTTGGTGACCCATGAACGATGTTCAGGAGAGTCCCAAGAGTATGAGATAAACACCTTTGGTGGACGAGCTTGGGGCTGAAGTGACGGGCTTGAGACAAGTCCCGCGCTGTGAAGCACTCGGGCGAGATCGACATTCTTAACCGCCCAATGACTGCGATTCACTTCCCATTTAGGGTCAATATCTAGGTCGCGTAGCAAGCCAGTGAACGTGTCGTACGGAATGGGTGAGACGGTAGGATCAAACGCGAACGTGAAAGCAAATTCAGTTTGCCTGCGAGTCACTTCAGTAATCCTGCCGACGCGCGCGGGCGCCCGCAGATACTTCTCATACGCGAATAGCGTCGGTAGATTCATTAGCGAAGCGATCGTCGTATTATCGAGCGCAGCAAATGGTCGCTTAACGTCGTCGTGGGTGTGCTCGAATACGCGAGTGTATTCCATAGCCCAAGATGTCCCGGTCCACGCTTCCTCGTTACCGGACATTAGCAAGTTGTAGTATGTGCTTTGCATCTGTTTTCCATTGAGCTCTAGAGTCTGTTGAATCGGGGCAACCGACCAAACTTTTTCGCATACTCAAGCAGCAGAATACGTTCGTACACTGCTATTGTCGCCGCTGCGACTACTGGGCCCTTTCGCTCATACGGTCCTTTGGACGCTCCTGAATGCCAGATCGTGAATCGAAGGTTGCCTGCGGCGAGATCACCGGACTGCTTCTTGTACTCCGTGACCGCATCGTGTGATCGTTCCAATCGTCGCTCGACGTGATCTGACATCCCGATGTAGATCACAGCTTCGTCAAGATATTTTGCGGCTGCGGGCGACGATCCGGTATCAACCTCGCTTGTTGCCAACATATAGATCCCCAACAGCCCGAAGCGAACCGGAACGTCGAAATCGAGAGATGGGCGTTCTCGATTTGCCCATCGCTTCCACTGCGGAAATTCTATTGCAGGAATCTCGATCGTCGCCATGTCCGCTCTCTGCTTTCCAGCGCCTGCCGCGCCGGCGCGTTTCCCGATCAGACGGACGACCCGACGGGCTGCAACGGAATTACGTCTGGCTGCCCGCGTTGCTCAGCCAAGCTCAGTTCGTAGTTACTCTGTAAGGTCATCCAGAATCGCGCGGTGCTCACGCCCGCCCGCTCAAGACGCACAGCGAGGTCCGGACTGATACCCGCGTGCCCATGAAGAACTCGCGAGAGCGTCGTGCGCGACATTCCAAGCCGAGTTGCGGCGTCTGTAACTTCAATCCCGAGCGGCAGCAAAACATCTTCACGCAACAGCTCGCCGGGATGCGGATGATTCTTCATCATGTGTTCATTTTCCCTCAGTGATAGTCCTGATAATCAACTAGCTCGACGTCGGCTCCGACGAAGCGGAACGTAATTCGCCAGTTCCCGTTGACCCATGCCGACCAGTATCCTTTTAATTCGCCCTTTAATGGGTGAAGCTTGTAGCCAGGATGATTAAGCTCAGCCGGTGAACTGGCTGCATCGAGCGCAGCCAAAATACGTAACACCTTCGGAGCGTGCGCCGCTTGAATGCCACGTGCTGACCCTGTTCGGTAGAGGACTTCAAGTCCCTTGTGGCGAAAAGTGATTATCATACGCTGAGTGTAGCGCGTATCGCTACGCGCCTCAAGAAATTTGAGTGTCCGCTGCACGCTGATGCAACGCTTGAACGCGATGTTTCCAGTGCGAGTTCAGAGGAAAAAAACAAAAATAGCTGCTTTTCCGCGCGCTGGTAAGCGCTGCATCGACGAACCTCGGAAAGTACCGCACATCTGCTGGTGGGGCTCCCCGCTGCTGCGCCGAGAGGTCGTACGCCTACCGCCGGCGTAAAATGCCACCTCGACCGGAGAACGCCGATGACCATCGCTGTTGGAACCGCTTCTTGGACTGACCCTACGCTGATCGCGAGCAAACGCTTCTATGGCGATCGAGGGCGTGATTCGTCATAACGTGAACCGCGACGACGGTGGGGTGCTGCGACTTTCGGTAGACACCCACGGGTACACAAATGTAGGAATGGCGGTGTCGAAGCTGCTCGGTTTCGATCTCTGCCCGCGGCTGCGCAACCTCTCGGAACGGAAACTATATTTGCCGCGACGAGTGGCTGGTCCCGACGGGTTGGCATCGGTCCTTGCCTACGAGATATCCATCAAGGCGATTCGTGATGGCTGGGACGAGTTGCTGCGCCTCGTCGCGTCGATTCACTCGGGACGCGTGAGCGCAATTGTCGCATTACAGCGGTTCGGCAGCGCGGCACAGGGTGACCCCGTACACCGCGCTGCGGACCACCTTGGCAGGCTACTGCGCACGCTATTCTTGTGTGATTACTTCAGCAACGTGGAGTTTCGGCGCGAAATGCATACGTTGCTTAACCGCGGCGAATCGGTTCATCAGCTGCAGCGTGCGATCTACACCGGCAAGATCTCGCCTGAGCGCGGACGGCGCCGCGACGAGATGATTGCAATATCCGGCTCGTTGACGTTGCTGACAAACCTGGTGATTGCGTGGAATACGCAGCGCATGCAGACCACGCTTGATGACTGGCAACGCAAAGGGCAGGGGATTGACGACGACTGGTTGCGGCGGCTGGGGCCGGCGCACTTTGCGCATGTCAATTTCCGCGGAACATTGAGCTTTCCGATCGAGCGTTATCGTGACATGTTGCTGGATGCGGCGCCTTGGCGACGCATGGCCGGATCGTGAAGCGAGTCTGCAAATGAGAGGCGACGAACATCGGTGCAGAAGTCATCGTCTGTCGGAACAAGACCACACAAGTTGACCTAGACAACGCGCGTTTCGACGCCAAAGCCTAGCGCCGAGACGAAGCGTAGACGCGAACAACAGCAAGTGCATGGTGCGGATTTGCTGGCCACCTCGGTCGCGCGCCCACCGCGCGGCCGAATGAAAGCGCCAGATTTTGCACCAGCGGGACTGCATCCAGCAAAGTCAATGGCTTCTCACGCCATTGATTTTAAGAGAAAAAACAAGGCAAGCCGCCAGATTTAGCACGAAAAGGACGAATACCCCTATAAGCACGTGGGAAGAGGCAAACCGGTCATTTCACTCGAGCTTATATCGCCCATGCGATATGCCTCGCCTTCTGTCGAATATTGATGGGCTTCACGAAGCACGACTTCGATACATGTATGCAACGGCAACAGTCATCGACTGGAACACTAAATCAGAAGCAGAGCACCTGGACATCATGGCTGCAATCAAGGCCCGCGATATCGAATCAGCGTGTACCTTGATGGAAGAGCATATCAACGATGCAGGCGAAATTCTGATAGCTGCCGTGGGGAAACTGCAGTCATAAAGGGACGTCACGGCTGTCTTCTATGAATGCTGTTCAATGCTGCTAGCCTCGTAACAGTAGATCTTGGTTCAGGGTAGTGATATGGCCCAATTTTACTAGTACTACTAAGTTAATCGATGCTGCGCCGGTAGAGGTGGTATCTGAAAAAAAGGAGGCAGAAGTGCCCGATACTAACGAAGCATAGACTTAGAAAATTCTCGATGTATCCCTACGGCGCCTTGACGCCCTCGGTCAAGACAAAGCGGAATCCTCATATATTCCGTTCCGATTGGAAAAGCCGCGACTACGCGTTTGGGGTAGCGCGGCACATCCTCTTTCGGCTCTCGCAACCACTGCCGAACAGTATTCCTGGATAAGCCAGTGCGCCGGAAAATTTTTAGGATAGAGACGCCGTCGCGGAAATGCACCCGCCGAAGCTTGGCCAGCATGCTCACCGTAATCACTCCGGTTCTCCGCTCGGGCTACCGAGCGGACATTCGAACATGTGGGTCAGTTTTCGTAGCCATCAACATACCAGCACAGTCTTTACCGACGCAGTGCTCTCGCGCAGAATCGCTCTGTTGATGGACGGCAAGGGAAGCTGGCGCGAGAACGTTTTTATCGAACGACTGTGGGTAGCGTGAAGTAAGAAGAAGTGTATTTGAAAGCCTATGAGTCCGTCGGCCATGCACGCCAGTCCATCGCTAAATACCTAACGCGGAACAACCAACAAAAGCCTCATTCAAGTCTGTCGGACAAGACTCCGGATGAAGCTTACTTCGCGATGCTGCCCGCGATGAAAACGGCAGCGTGACCGCCCAGCATTCCACTTAAAAAACTAAAAAACTGTCCGACCGAACGGGGTCACCTCTCAATACACCCTGACCGCATAACGACAGATATTTCAACGACCTGATAGACATTTATATGAGCCATGCTTCAGTTAGCTTCAGGCTCCACATTACGCCAGCGATCGTCTGCACGCACGATGTGACGAAGTATTGCGGTAGCGGCAGCGTCACTGTCACGACGCTTAATGGCTTCATAAACAGCTTCGTGCTCCGCAATTGTGATGGCTTCCATGCCCGGCACCCGCACTAGCTCTCTATAACGTGTCATGAGCCAGTCCAGTAGGCTCTTCATGATAGATATCGTGATCGTGTTCTTTGTCATTTCCGCCATCGCAACATGAAATGCCATGTCGGCAGTGGAAAACGCCAAAGGACTCTCGCGCGCGGCCGTCATCGCGTCGAGGATTTTACGTAGCCGGTCGACTTCCTCGTCGGTTGCCAGTTTCGCCGCTTGCCAAGCGATACCGGTTTCGTAGATCGACCGCGCGTCCACCAACTGTTTGAGGGCCGATTCATCGGTATTGAGCAGGTAGCCCACCGAAATGCCAATTTGGCCCAATAACCCGTCATAAGTTGGTGCGACGAGCCGCGACTTCTTGCCGTTGACCACTTTCAAGATACCTAGATGTTCAAGCGTCGAAAGAGCCTCGCGCACTGCGGGTCGTCCTACTCCGAAGCGCTCGCTCAGTTCACGTTCGGGCGGAAAATCCGATCCCACTGCGAATTCACCGGAATTAAGCATCGTCAACAATCGGTCCAGAACGTCTTGGTATAGCCGGCGACGCGGAATGAGTTCAGATGAAGTGTCCATGTTTCTAACTCCTGCAGCTTGTAGGACCGTCAGATCTTCAGTTGTCCGGTGCGCGTAATGCCATCGTCCACGAGTTCGATGCAAACCACCGCGCAGTTCGCGATTGCCACCTTCAACGCAGTGCTCGCGTCCAAGGCCAAAGCGTTCATTAATGCGGCACGTATTGTACCTGCATGGGCTACAGCAACAATGTCTTTGGGGCCATGACTCTGCTGCAACACATCCACGCCTTTGCCGACACGGGCCGACAGGCTCAAGAACGATTCTCCATGCGGTGGGCATTCGTACGGGTCCGCGAGCCAGTATGGATGGCGTGGCCGCCCTCGTTGTTGATCAATCTCGTCTCGGTCGCATGATTGCCAAGTACCTAGGTGCTGTTCGGCAAAGCGTGGCTCCACGCGGTGCTCGACTATGTTCCTGCGCAAGCCCCTACGAGCGGCAGCAGCCAACAAAGCGTCACGGGTTTGAGCAGTCCTTGCCAGAGGCGTCGTAACCCATAGTGCTTCTTCCGGTAATTGACCGACAGCCCGGTCGAACAGTGCAATGTCATCACAATTGCAGGGGAGATCCAATTGCCCGTAGATCTTCTCTCCAAAGCAAGTTACCGGAGCGTGCCGAACCCACCACCATGTTTTTCTCATTTCGATCCCTTTACTTGGTCAATTTGGTAATGCTATGATGCTTTCATACCAAACAGCAAGCTTTAGCGTTGAGTAGGGAATACCCCACAACCGTCTGTAAATCGCGCCCATCGCGTGGCGGCGAAACGTTCGACGCAGGAGAACCACGGTGACACGAAAGGAATTAACGGCGACATATCTTGTGCAGACCCCGATGCCTGGAGAATTTGTTGCGGAACTAATCGCGGGAGAGCAATCTTCTGGCACCTTCATGCCCCTAGCCGGCGAAACTGACGAGCTCAAGGCGCGGGCGCGAGCTCGGGTCGTGTCTATCAAGGAAACCGAATCAGAGATCGTTCCGCTAGCCAGTGCGTGGCTTGTACGTAAGGGTCTTGACGCTCAGCTGCTGCACGAGTACCGGATCGAAATCGCCTTTCCAATTGCCAACTTTGGCGCCAACTTGCCGGCGCTTTGTTCCACAATCATGGGTAACCTATATGAGCTAGGCGAACTCACGGGAGCACGCCTGCTCCAGTTGGACCTTCCGCCCGATTATGTGAAGCGATTCCCAGGACCGTTCCACGGTGTACAAGGGACGCGAACATTGGCAGGTGTACACGACAGGCCATTGATCGGCACGATCGTGAAGCCAAGTGTTGGCTTGAATGTCGAGGAGATCGCCGCGATCGTAGAGCAGCTATGCGATGCGGGTATCGACTTTATTAAGGATGACGAGCTTGCTGCAAATCCGGCCCACGCTCCCTTCAAGCAGCGTGTCGATGCGGTGATGCGTGTCATCTTGCGGCATGCTGATAGAACCGGCAAGCGTGTTATCTACGCATTCAACGTGACAGACAACGGTAGCCAGATGCTGCGCAATGCGGCTTATCTGGAGAAGCGGGGCGCGTGCTGCGCCATGGTCAACATGAACTGGGTCGGTATTGCTTCCGTAGAGATGCTGCGCACTCACACGCCAATGGCTATCCATGCGCATCGTGCTGGATGGGGAATGTTTACCCGACATCCCGGGTTGGGTGTCAATTACGAAGTAATCCAGCAATTGTATCGTCTGGCTGGAGCCGATCATCTGCACGTGAACGGCTTGCTCAGCAAGTTTTGGGAACCGGATGACAGCGTGGCCGCATCAGCTCGCGCTTGCCTGGACGAAAGCAATGGTCTGCGAGCCGCGATGCCAGTATTCTCGTCCGGCCAATGGGGAGGGCAGGCAAGAGACACCTTTCAGACGATAGGCTCAACCGACCTCATGTACCTAGCTGGTGGCGGCATCTTTGCGCATACCTTGGGGCCAGCCGCCGGGGTGATGGCGCTGCAGCAGGCGTGGGCTGCAGCGGCCGACGGACTTGACACCGAAAACGCTGCGCGCTTGTACCCCGAGTTTGCAGCGTCGGTGCGTCAGTTCGGCGGCTCTCAATCCACGCGAGCCGTAACATGAAGAAGCCGTTCCTTTCCTTCTACGGTGACGACTTCACCGGTTCGACAGACGCGCTTGAGGTGTTGACCTGGGCTGGACTCAACGCCGTGCTGTTCGTCGATGTGCCAGATGCGAAAATGCTGGAGGCGCACGGTGAATTGGATGCATTTGGCGTCGCAGGCACCAGCCGTACAATGTCCCCGGAAGAACTCGAGGAAGAGCTCCGTCCTATTCTCAAGAGTATTGGTCGTCACCGCACACCGATTACGCATTACAAGACCTGTTCTACGTTTGATAGCGCGCCACACGTCGGCAGCATTGGTCGTGTTATAGATATTGCTAAGGATTACTTCGAAGATGGCCTAATACCCGTGGTAGTGGGCGCGCCACAACTAGGGCGCTACATGTTATTCGGCAACCTTTATGCACGCGCGGGTTTAGATGGCTCTGTCTTTCGCTTAGACAAGCATCCCACCATGTCCGTGCACCCAGTGACACCGATGGACGACGCTGACATGCTTGCTCACCTCGGTCGGCAGACAGATAAGAAGTTGGGACTTCTGAACTATCTCCAGCTCTCAGAACCACCCGAGGTGGTCCTGAATCGGATGGACGAAATGCACCGGGTCGGATTTGAGGCCATCTTTATGGATGTGGCGGACGAGGACCAGCTTGAGAAGATCGGTACGTTATTGATGCAGATAGCCGAACGCGGTCAACCGCTGTTCGTCGTCGGTTCATCAGGTGTCGAATATGGATTGATCGCGGCCAGGCAGCGCAGCGAGAAGAGACCATCCCGCTTGCCTCCCAGCGGTGCCGCGCACGCAGTTCCGGTGCTGTGCGTGTCAGGTAGTTGTTCGCCCATTACGGCAGACCAGATTAGTCATGCCCAGCGCAATGGTTTTGCGGTACTTCAAGTCGATCCGTCAAAACTCATTGACCGCGCAGCGGCCGAGGCGGAGATGGATCGCGTTGTAAAAATGGCGCACGACACCTTTACGCGTGGAGTTAGTGTCATTGTGGAAAGCGCCTCGGGCCCGGGCGATCCTCGTGTCGCCGCTGTGCGCCAACGAGCCGTCGCGCTAGGCATCCAAAATGCCACTCGCGCCATCGCAGAGGCCACGGCGGAACTTACTAACCGTTTAGTCGACGCATGCTTACCATCGCGGCTTGTAGTTGCCGGGGGTGACACCTCATCACTGGCTGCACGCCGTATTGGCGTGCAAGCGCTACGCGCGATTGCACCTGTCGCCCCCGGTGGGCCTCTATGTCATGCATACGCGCCTGGCCGTGCCATAGATGGTTGCGAGGTCGTTTTTAAGGGCGGCCAAGTCGGTTTCAAGGACTTTTTCACTCGCGCTTCGACTGTGCAACCGGTCACGTCTACGGTTTGAACCTATCCGAAAGGAAGAGCACTATGCCCTCGAACAAACCTTTTATCTTGGAAGTCCGCGCTAACGAATACACGATGCGCGGCGGCAATCTCAACGTACCTTGGACGCCCGACGAGATCGTGGCCGACGCTGTTGCCTGCGCCGAAGCTGGCGCCGCCATCTACCACTTCCATGCGCGCATGCCGGACGGTAAGCCAGACCACCGCCTGCAGACTTACCAATACATCGTTCGACGCATAAAGGAACAGAGCAACATCCTCGTGCACCCTACGCTCGGAGCGATTGCACTTGCGGGCACCGCCCAGGAGCGGCTGGCCAACGTGGAGGCACTGTGCGCCGACCCCGCCACAAAACCACACTTCGCGCCGCTGGACATGGGATCGACCAATGCAGATGTTCGTGATCCTGAAAGCGGGAGATTTATCACCGAAGATAAGGTTTACACCAACACGACGAAAACGCTGAAGCATTTTGCAACACGCATTCCGCAATTAGGCCTGAAGCCGTACGTCATGAGCTGGAGCGTGATCTACACACGGCAGATCGAGGCCTTCATGGCCATGGGCCTCATCGACGAGCCAGTTTACTTAGCCTTTAATCTGGCTGAAGGCCATTCCATGGCTGGCCACCCCGGGACAATACGTGGACTTACGTCTCTCTTGGATTTCTTACCGCAGGGTCGCCGCATCGAGTGGACCGCATGTGTCCATGGCGGTTCTCTGGTCCCGCTTATAGGCGCCATTTGCCAGTTAGGTGGTCATGCTTCGATCGGCTTGGGCGACCACCCTTACATCGAAATAGGCAGCCAGCCATCCAACGCCGATGTCATTACTTGGGCGGGCGAGTTTGTTCGCATGTGCGGGCGGGCGCCGGCAACGCCGAACCAAGCGAAAGAACTGCTCAATATTAGCTAAGCAAATCGATTAACGGGAGACTGGAACATGGAAATCTCACTTAAGCAAAGAACTGCATTCGTGTGCGGTGCAGGCTCAGTTGGCCCCGGTTGGGGAAATGGCAAGGCGACAGCGGTCGCAATGGCACGTGCTGGTGCGAGCGTGGTTGCAGTCGATATCAATTTCGCAGCGGCACAAGAGACTGCGGGGCTGATCGAGGCGGAAGGCGGCGCATGCCTCGCCGTACAGGCTGATGCGACGAACTCCGCCAGTGTGCAAAGTGCAGTGCAGATTGCGTTGGACCGGTTTGGCTCCATCGACATCTTGCAGAACGTTGTGGGGACCACCATCATGGGCGGCCCCATTGAGTTGTCTGAGGAGGACTGGCAGAAGGTACTAGACATTAACCTTAAATCCGCCTTCTTGACCTGCAAGCACGTGCTGCCGGTGATGCTCCGGCAGCAACGCGGTGTCATCACTAACACGTCTTCGCTGGCATCGATTCGCTACGTCGGCTATCCCTATACATCGTACTACGCGGCCAAAGCGGGACTGAATCAGCTAACCCAAGCGGTCGCACTCCAGTATGCCGCGCAGGGCATCCGGTGCAATGCAGTTATGCCAGGCGTGATGAATACGCCGCTGATACATCAGCAGATTTCTGCCCAGTATGAAAGTGAAGCAGACATGATCCGCGCTCGCGACGCCGTGTGCCCGATGGGGCGCATGGGGACTGGATGGGATATCGCTAACGCGAGTGTGTTCTTGGCGTCGGACCAAGCGCAATACATCACCGGCGTTGTTCTGCCAGTAGACGGCGGCATCAGCTGCCGCTGCATGTAGCAACACCACAACTTCATCTGAGAAACGTAAGGGACTAGAAATGACCAAAGCAACAGGGACTGTGCTCGTGACTGGTGGTAGCCGCGGCATCGGCGCAGGCATCGCGCGCCTCTTCGGGACACGCGGTTGGAGCGTTGTGTTGACCTATACGAACAATGCTGATTCGGCACAGGCGGTAGTAAATGAGATAGCAGCGGCTGGGGGCAAAGCTAGCGCTATTCGCTGTGACGTCCGCAAGGAAACGGACATCCAGGAGTTATTTGCGGGGCTGGCGGCGCAGGGTAGCGTGCCTGACGTGCTCGTGAACAGCGCAGGCGTGACAGGACCAAAGACGCGGCTCGAAGAGCTCACCCTTGATGTACTGCGCGAAGTCGTCGATGTGAATCTTATCGGTTTGCTGCTGTGCTGCCGCGAGGCGGCGCGCCAAATGTCGACCCGTCGTGGTGGCAAGGGTGGCGTGATCGTAAATATTTCGTCTACCGGCACCAAGCTTGGTAATCCCAATCAGTGGGTCCATTACGCGGCGACCAAGGGCGCGGTTGACGTATTGACCAACGGCTTGGCGCGCGAACTAGCACCCGACGGCATTCGTGTAGCAGCGGTTGCGCCGGGCTTGACCCTTAGCGATCCAGCTTTGGAACCGCAGATCATGGCGCGCCTTGAGACGCTCAAAGGCGAGATTCCGATGGCTCGCCCGGGCACTGTTACCGAGGTCGCTGAGGGCGTCTACTGGCTCGCGTCCAGCGCTGCGTCGTATTGTACAGGCGTGGTCCTTAATGTAGCGGGTGGCCGATAAGACTCCCAACTGGACTTTTTATCGAGATGATTAGGGTGCGCAACACGCTCGACGGATAAACATTCAGCTGCAACTTATTAAGAATTGCTTCGAGATCAAGCCCGTCATCACCAATGTTGAACGGATGACGGGCTTACAGCGGGCACCCGAGCCCGTCAAATTCCGCCGTGCCTGCAATAGAGCGGATATCAATCGGTCAGTCCAATCAAGGAGACAGAAATGGGTATCAATCGCCGCAGCTTTCTTGTAACCGCTGGTGCAGCGTCCGTTGGCGCAGCCGCGTCCTGCATGGATGGCGCTCCATGGATCCGCCGTGCGCAGGCAGCCGAGTTCACATACAAGGTTGGCACCAATGTGCCTGCCTCGCATCCCTTAAATGTTCGCATACAGGAGGCCGCTACCGCCATAAAGGAGGAAACAGACGGCCGCATGGAGATCCGCGTATTTTCGAACAATCAGTTGGGCGGCGATCCCGATATGTTCGCGCAGCTGCGCGCGGGCGCGCTCGAATTCTTCCTAGTTTCTGGAGCAAATTCGCTCTCATCGCTGGTACCCAAGGCGGCGATCTCTGGCGTCGGATTTGCGTTCACGGATTACAACCAGGTTTTCACCGCTCTCGACGGTGAACTGGGCGCACATTTACGCGGCCTTATCAGCAAGGCAGGCCTCGTCGTACAGGACAAAGTTTGGGACAATGGATTTCGACAAGTCACAAGCAGCAACAAGCAAATCGCCACACCAGCGGACTTCCAGGGCATGAAAATCCGAGTGCCACCAGGCCGCTTGTGGATCTCACTCTTTCGCAGTTTATCGGCATCACCCACGGCAATTAGTTTCAACGAGGTGTATTCAGCGCTTCAGACCAAAGTCGTCGACGGACAGGAAACTCCGCTCGTGGTGATCAATACCTCCAAGCTATATGAGGTACAGAAGTACTGCTCTATGACGAATCATATGTGGGACGGCTATTGGTTTCTCGGCAATCGCGGTGCGTGGAACAAGTTGCCGGCTACGGTCCGTGACATCATTTCAAAGCACCTCAATACTTCCGCTCTCCAACAGCGCAAGGACGTCGCACAACTGAACGCGACATTGCAGAAGACGCTTGAAAGTAAGGGGCTTGTGTTCAACTCACCAGACACAGCTCTTTTTCGTGACAAGTTGAAAAAGTCCGGTTTCTATACCGAGCAAAAGGCTTTTTTCGGCGATGAGGAATGGTCACTGCTCGAGAAGGTCACCGGAAAATTGGTATGAAAACGCACTTGGCTGAAGATTTCTCGCAGCGGTCGCGCGACGAGCACTCCATCTGCGCATTATCACCTGTACCTAACTGGCTGGTGATAGCTGATCGCGTCCTTGGGCTGATCGTGTCCGTGCCCGCAGCCTTGCTGGTGCTCGCAGAGATCGTGCTGTTGTTCTCGGGCGTTGTCGCACGGTTCTTGCTGCACCAACCCATTGTGTGGAGCGACGAGCTTGCCGGCATCTTATTCCTTTGGCTCGCGATGACTGGAGCTGCAACCGCCCTTCATCGGGGTTCGCACATGCGGATGACAGCGATCGTCAATCGAGCAGGTAGCGAGCGCACCCGTATATGGGACACAGTGGCACTAGTTGCGAGCATGCTATTTCTCGGAATGATTGCGGCACCGGCATATGCATATGTGCAGCAGCAGTGGATGATCGTCACGCCTGTGCTCGAATTGAACGACGGCTGGCGCGTTGCTGCGATCATATATGGTATTGCATGCATGCTATTGATGTGCGTCGTGAAACTGCTTGCGTTCGGCCGCAAGCCAGCGTTGATCGGCATCGCTCTTTCGACCGTGATAGTGTTTTCGCTACTTTCAGTGGGTCCGGTACTGCAATCGCTCGGCAACTTCAACCTGCCGATCTTCTTTGTCGGCGTGGTCGGATTTACAGTGCTGAGCGGAATGCCAATCGCATTTTCATTCGGACTTGCCGTGTTCTCGTATTTGTCGCTGTCGACGTCGATGCCGCTCGAAATTGTCGTGAGCAGGATGGACGAGGGCATGTCGCAAATGCTGCTGCTCGCGGTGCCGATGTTCATCTTCCTCGGCTTGCTAATCGAAATGACCGGAATGGCACGGGCAATGATCAACTTCCTCGCGTCGTTGCTTGGACATGTGCGCGGCGGCCTGTCATACGTGCTGATTGGTGCAATGTATCTGATCTCGGGCATATCGGGTTCGAAAGCCGCCGACATGGCCGCTATCGCGCCGATCCTATTTCCAGAGATGAAGGCGCGCGGAGAAAACCCCGGCGAATTGGTAGCGTTGCTGTCGGCGACCGGCGCGCAAACTGAGACCGTGCCACCTTCCATTGTGCTGATCACAATCGGCTCGGTGACGGGCGTGTCGATTTCGGCGCTCTTTACAGGCGGCCTCCTGCCAGGGCTAGTGCTTGCGCTTGTTCTGTGCGCTTTGGTGTGGTGGCGCACTCGTGACGTGAAGCCCGTGTCCGGGACACGCGCAAATAAAGCAGCAATTTTTAAGGCGCTGGTCATCGCGCTCCCAGCTCTCGCGTTGCCGGTTGTAATCCGCTTTGCGGTGGTAGAGGGCGTAGCGACAGCAACGGAAGTGTCGACAGTCGGCATCGTATATTCACTGATCGCTGGTGTGCTGATCTATCGACGCTTCGACCTAAAGCGCGTTGGACCTATGCTTGTCGAAACTGCCGCCCTATCAGGCGCGATCCTTATCATTATCGGCACCGCAACTGCGATGGCGTGGGCGCTCACGCAGTCAGGATTTTCCCACAGTCTTGCATTATTCATGGAGCATTTGCCCGGCGGTGCGATCGGGTTCATGGCGGTCTCCGTGGTGATGTTCGTGCTGCTTGGCAGCGTGCTTGAGGGCATTCCAGCGATCGTACTATTTGGACCGCTGTTGTTTCCGATCGCGCGAGACGTTGGTATTCCGGAAGTACAGTACGCGATGGTCGTAATCCTGTCGATGGGGCTTGGCTTGTTCTCTCCACCCTTCGGCGTAGGTTACTACGGTGCTTGTGCGGTCAGCAAGATTCATCCGGACGAAGGTCTCAGGCCGATAGTTGGCTACATGGTCGCGTTGTTTTTCGGCATTATCGTGATTGCAATGGTGCCTTGGATTTCAACTGGTTTCCTCAAGAGTACTTAGCGTAATTGCAACACATGTAAATGACTGATAAAAAAGCTCCAGCGTCCAAAATAGTTTTCAGAAAAACGTTGAATTGCTTTTCTAGTAGCTAGTGAATGAGCTATTCAAGTCATTGGAAAAGTTAGCGCTTCGGTTGAGCAGGATCTCTGTTGTATTTATTTAGATCAAGGTAGCCGGTCCTCTCGAAGTTGTTGGGTCTTTATGTATTTACGCAGATCAGCAGCCCTCGTACTTTCTTCGCATAGTTCCTGTTGCGCACCGTAGGCAGGCTATGTAGTTGGGAGGCGTTAGATGTCTTTAGACCGCGACCAAATATTGGTGAGAATGAATTCCAACGATGATTTACCCGTTAGGCTATATATCGGGACTGCCGTCGTTGGCTGCTGTTTCGGGTTAGCAGTTAATGGCTGTGACTCGCCAAAACCTTTTAAAGGATCAATATGAAGGTCTCTGAATTTTCTCGCAATTCTCTTCGTCATAAATTCGCGTCTGGAACGCCCAGCTATGGCTTATGGGTGACGCTCGAAAGTCCAACTGTCACGGAAATCGCAGCCGCAATGGGTGTCGATTGGATTTGCGTCGATCTTGAACATGGTGCACTCGACTTCAACGATGTTCTCGGTCATCTTCGTGCCGCTCAAGGGACCGGCATGGCGGTTCTTGCCCGCGTACCTGCGAGTCGAGTCGATACAATCAAAAAGTGCCTCGACATCGGCGTTGATGGCGTTCTCCTGCCGCTGATCAACACGGCCGCAGAGCTATCTGAAGCGTTTGAGCATGCACGATATCCGACAATAGGTAAGCGTGGTCTTGGTGGTGAACGTGCAGTGCGTTGGGGACTAAGCATCCACGAATATATCCAACGCGCCAATGAAGATGCGTTGATCATCCCACTCATTGAGACACGCGCGGCTAGCGAAAACATAGAGGCGATTCTCGACGTACCTGGACTTGAGGCAGTTTTCTTCGGCCCGGCCGACCTTTCATCCAGCATGGGATACCTAGGTGAGTGGGAAGGACCCGGGGTGGCACAAGACATTCTTCGGATTAGTGCGTCCGCAGCAACGCGGGGAATCGTGTCGGGCGTAATCGGGATGACGCCCGAAGATATGAAGGCGCGGGTTGATCAAGGCTTCAAAATGATAGGTCTAGGCTCGGACGGTGGCATGCTAATCAAACAATTCAAGCAAATCTTCGGCACGCTTAAAGGCGAAACGTACGAACATAACTGGTTTTAAATTAATAGGAATTTGCCGCGGTGTTAGCCCGTTGGCTATCCGCCAATGCGGCAGCCAACTATCTTGGATCACTTCATTCCAATGGATGATAAGGCCGATGGCGGTCCGCCCGGGGTTCTGCATCGGGAACCGGCGCTTAAAAGCTGAAAAACGGAACTCGAACTATGCACGGACCGTCACTTTGATTCACGGTACTTCGTTTTGCGTACGACGAGTACCTTTGCAAGCCTGGTATTCGGGGTCTCGCCGATATAGCGGCAGCGCGAGAGGCCTTATCGGGGCGCACGATCATCTACAAAACAAGTTTGGCGTCTCTTATACATTCCAGATCCGGAGAAACCTCTGATGTCGGAACATTCACCGTCGAAAGTGCCACGCAAGCGTTGGTACAAAATGGGCACGCTGTTATTTCTAATTTATTTGATCTGCTTTGCGGATCGCAGCAATATCGGTGTAGCGGCGCCCGAAATGGTCCGTGAGCTAGGGCTGTCCGGCGCTGTGACAGGGGCGCTGCTGTCGGCATTTTTTTGGGGCTATGTGCTCACGCAATTGCCTGGCGGATGGTTGGCCAACAAGGTCGGCCCCAAGCGCGTTATTGTAGGCGCGCTTGTAGTGGTGGGGACCACTGGTTGTTTGACTGGATTTGTTGCTCACCTGCCCGCCTTAATGGGGTTGCGCTTTTTGATGGGACTAGGTGAAGGGGTTATCTGGCCGTCGTTCGCCGTAATGTTTTTGAACTGGTTCCCTACTTCGGAACGAGGTCGGGCTGTCAGCCTTTCGCAATATACCTTGCCGCTGTCTTCGGTAATCATGGCGCCGCTGGCGGGATGGATGATTCGGGAATTCCAGTGGAGAGCCATGTTCGTGATGCAAGGCATTCCAGCACTGGTTCTAGCCGTAGTGTTTTGGGCCATTGCTGCTGAGGACCCGGTACTTGACACTCACTTGTCGGATGCTGAGCGCGACTATATCGTTGAGCGCCGCGACGGTGCGACCCTCGAATCGAGGCCGTTCTCCGAAGTCTTAGGCCGTCAGATCGTTTGGGGTTTGTGTTTGACCTATTTCCTCTGGATTACCGGCTTATATGCTTTCGGTATGTGGGTGCCAACTGTAGTCAAGGAGCTCTCGGCAGATATGGGTATGGACACCGTGGGTTGGCTTACGGCTATCCCTTACGCTTTTGCAACAGTGGGCTTGTACTTTGTGTCGCGAGCAGCTGATCGCTCGCATTTTTCGCGCGGCTGGTATGTCTCGGGCGCGTTGTGCTTGGCTGGGTTGGCGTTGTTGATACAGCATTTTGTCGCAAACACAATGATGATCAATATGGTCATGTTGGTGCTGGCCTGCGTGGGCATCTACTCAGCGTTGGGTGCATGGTGGAGCTGGGCACTGGCGAATGTCCCACGCAACCAGGCGGCACCCGCGATCGGGCTAATTAATTTGTTCGGTAACGCCGGCGGTATTTGTGGCCCCTTGTTCGTCGGCTATGCCGCAGCTGGGGGCAAAGCCAGTGATGGCCTTTATGTGATCGGTTTTGCATTATTGTTGGGATCGCTAGTTGCTTTGTTGCTGGCATTGAAAAATCCCGAGATACAGGCAGCCGACGTAAGTCACGTGTTGCATTGATCCGTCAGTACAAGAGTAAAGAAGCTACGTCTT
>NZ_JAAVUV010000024.1 GCF_018449635.1 Caballeronia sp. dw_276
CCAAGGAAGCGCTGCGCGAATCCGTAGGCATGGGCCTGCTGTCGGCCGGGACCTCCTTCATCGCAGGAGTGGCCACCTCCCAGCTTCTGCGCACAGGCATGGCACGCAAGGCGACAGTTCTCGTTCGGGTGGGCGTTAAGGCCATCGCCCGGACCGAGTGGGGCCGCATTGCCGTCGACAAGATTGCGTCGGCCGCCGCAGGAAAGACGCTCTCGGGTGCGGCCGCGACGAATTACCTCTCGCGGCTCCTGCGCTCAAACGTCATCACCGCCGTGGTCACGACTGTCGTCATCACGGGTCCGGACATCTACCGAGCTGCAATTCAAAGAAGCGTTTCCTGGAAACAGGTTGGCAAGAACCTCGTGGTCAACGGCGTGGGCGTGGTAGGTGGAACCGCGGGATGGATGGCGGGCGCCGCAGCAGGGGCCGCCGCTGGAACGGCAATCTTTCCGGGCGTCGGCACCACGGTTGGCGCTTTCGCTGGAGGGCTTGTCGGTTCAATGGGGGTCGGTGCGGGCTCCGCTTACCTCGCGAAGAAAGCGATGGACTACGTCGTTGAGGATGACACCGAGGCGCTCGTGAAAACCATTGAGGCAGTATTGCCTGTACTGGCAGACGAGTTTCTGATGACCGAGACAGAGTTCGACCAGCTCCTCGAGCAGGTCGGCAAGGAATGCACTGTGCCGTTTTTCCGCGAGATGTACGCGCAAGACGCACGCGAGCTTTTCGTGCGGGTGAGCTTCGAACCCAACTGCGAAGCAATCATCCGGCAGCGCGTGACAGTTATCCCGCCGACTGAAGAAGAGGTTCAAGCTGAGCTCAACGACGTCCTCGCGTCGATTGACCCGGATGAACCAGATGACGAGTTGGCACCAACGGACTACGTTCCGAACTTCGTTTTCGCGGCCGAACAGTTCAAAGTCACCGCCACGTTTGCGAGCTCTGGTTTTTCGTTCTGGCCGTGGAATTAGTTCTCTCGTAGCGCAGCTAGCAGCGAAAACGTGGCGACAGTTTTCGCGACAACACCTTCGCTTGGGGCGACGTCTTGCTGCGATTTAATCCGCAGGAAATGGTTGCCGCTACAACACTCAACGCGAGTTCAAGTGCTTTGTGGGACCCGTCCGTTTGGACGAGCTCCCTAGTTGACCGAATGCGCGTGCATTGGTCATCTTTGGTCAGGCGCGCAGCTCATGTATTTCGGCGTCTAGATAATCCCCAGGTGGAAAGTACGTAAAGTTTCCGAACCCCTTGTAATTCTCCACGTACTCCCCTAGGCGGCGGCATCGACAGACCGCTCGTTTTCTAAAGCGCACCTCGACTCGCCATCTTTTCCTCTCAACGGCGTCCTCGCGGACCGAATTGAGGGAAGGAACTCCTCCCAACAAAGCTCTTGCGCCGACTACTCCGTGTGGCGAGTGGCGACCGGTCCGTTAGTGTCTCAAAATTACTCCGACACGATAGTCAAGAAGGTCGGCCATGCACCGCCATTGGTCATATTGGTGATTTTGTACCGGTCCGCCATCTGAAGAGCCTGCGCCTGAAGGGTCCCGTTGAAGTCAAAATACGTTTGCTCGCGATAAGGCGTTTTTGGCTGCCAGTAACCAACACCTTGGTCCAGTATAATTTTACTCTTCTTGCCCGATGCCCAAAATATCGAGATGACCCGGCTATGTTGAAGGTCGTATGACTTTTCGACCATCGTGATTCGGGGCTCCACGGAAACGATAGTCTGCAGCCACGCTATTACTAACTCGTTCAGGTCTTCACAGCGACTCCAGTCGTGCTTGATACTGTTAGTCAAGTGTGTTGCTTTGGGCTGGAGAATCTTAATGTCCAGACGATGAAGGTCATCGTTCTTGAACAGAGAAAGGAACCCACTCAACACCATCAACGACCATGGCGACTTGAGATAACGGTCGCTGTAGCTGATTTCGGTGGCGCGGTCTTGTTCTATCAGCTTTGCGAATGAGGGCGCCGCTTCCTGAAACAGCGCGTTCAGTCGCGTTGACAATGAGGACACGGGCCCATTTAGCTCTGTTACGACGTCCAGAACCGTGGCACCCGTATCGCCGCTATCCCAGCGAGCCATGTCGATTGGCGTCACGTTGAATGGCTTAACTAGCGTCGTTGACACCCAAACGCTGGAATTGTTCGTCTGCAGCCAGCCTTCTCCAGGAATGCCTGAGTCGCAGGTAGTCGTAAAAAGCGTCTGGGTATCTTCCCCACGGCAAATTTGCACGACACCAGGAACGCCAAAGGCATCCCAGCTATCGTCACACTGGCATATATGCACGCCAAGTTTGTCCAAAATGCAGAGGCTTCGTTTAACGTCGTTCGAGAGAAGTTTCGACTGCGGAAATGCGATGCTAACGTCAAGCGAATCCATAACTTTCCAAGTCAATACCCTATCGCGGAATTCTGGAAGGTCCAAGTCCCATTCCCTAGGGTCACCGCGCAATAAAAATTGAATGGCGGTCGCACCTTTGTTGATAGTTTCTTGAATGAAGCGTTGTGGGCCGAAGGAACAATATGTCGCGCCGGGAATGCGGTGGAACTCAGCGGGCAATTCAAGATGCCGCAGGAATTCGTTTACCTCAAGCCATCCCTTTGCCGCGTGTCGGTCCAATTCCTCGTACTCGACACGACTGTCCTGACTCGCGAGGCAAGAGGAACACACGTTTTCACAATCAGCTGGGCAACTCAACTTGTGCGCAGCTTTTGTCAGCAGTTTTATTACCTGTGGTAGGCCCGTCAACACAAATCCAGCGCCGCCGTTGACTCGGTCAAAGAGCTGAATGACGGACCGTATTTTGCCCGTTGAGATGTCTCTATCGAGGCGCACACCAAACCCCATTTCCGTGCTCGAAACGCCAATCTCATCGGCGATTGCGTCACGCAACGCGACTGCCAGTGTGGTCGCAATGACTTCCGCCTCCGTGGAGCTTCCGAGCCACTCTCCGGTTTTCGGGCTCTTCAGAAAAAGCTCGAGAACGTCGGTAGCAGTGTGATAGCCGAGATAGACGTTTGCTTTGACCGATGTGCCTGCGCACGTCTTGTCTTTGCGGCTGCCAGTGGCTCCGCCGACCGGACGATGGGGTTTGTCAGGACGAAGCGAAGCAGGAACCTCGCTGTCGTGGGTCATCGACTCCGCGCGTCCGCATGCAAGGCAAATCGCGTATCCATTCTCATGCTCGCCAGACGAGTGATAGAAGACGCTGCCGTTGTGGCCAAAACGGAGATATCCGCAGCGGCTGTCCGGTAGCGCGAGCGTTTCGCCGTCAAGTTGAATTCGCGGGGGCGCAACCCGTATGAATTTTTGTACGCTGATGTCGTTGGTTGTCGACTCGTAAAAGTCCGTGACGAATCCTGATGGGCGAAGCACCAGTTTCTTCTCTGTAGGAAGAATCGGATTAGCGCATTGCGTACACTGTACGTTAACACTGTTGGAGTAAGCGTTCTCGGTGAAGCCCGCTGTGCCGCAATTCGTGCAGCGCCAGGCGATATCAAATTTCTGAGCCTCCTTTATAGCGCCACCCGAGTGCCAATGTAGACCTATCCCCGCGGACCGGTACACCCGTCCATCAATGACGATTTGTGCGCCCGGTGCATATTCGCGTATGGCGACGTCCAGTCCGCGCGTTGGTTGTTCCTTTGAAGTGAAGATATTGTCCTCTCGGCTCTTCTCGTCTCGTTGACGAGTCCGGTCCTTGAAATCTTCGACGTTATAGGTGTTTAGATTCACGACATCGGTTGGAAATCCGTAGCCGGGCAGGAAGGTACGGGCGGCGAGGTCACGCAACAGATATTCTTCTTCGTGGCGCTTCAGTTCGAAACTGAGTGCCTTTCTGTAAGGCTCGTCTGTGGCAGATGCGAGTAACTGGGTAAGCTTCCCGTGCTCCAAACCCCAGCGAGACTCGAGTGGCAGCAAAATCGCAATGGCGTCGTCGATGATTGAGGACAAGGACCTCGCCGCCAGATTGGTTCCACGAGCAAGGTCCGCAACACTTGCTTTGAGCCCTTCAGGCTCGCTTCGTATCCAGTCAATGAAACGAGAGCAGGTCGACGTCTCCCCGCCACCAAAAAACCATTTCAAGTTGAGTTTTGTGCGGTCCGTTCCAGTGTCACCGAGCGTTCGCAGGAACTTAGCGAGAAGCATCGAATTGACGTGGCGTTGCACTATTCGGTCCGAGCTAAGGGTAATACTCGGTGCCGGAATGGCCGTGATAAACGGCCATTTCGGTTCCTTGAACGCGCGTTGATTGTGCGGGTCAGCCTTGCATAAGGTGTACGCGATTGAGCGGGCTTCATTGCGGCGGCCTGCGCGACCGGCGCGCTGGAGATAGTTCGCTGGATGGGGAGGCACATTGTTCATGACCACCGCAGATATGCCACCGATGTCGACACCCATTTCCATAGTAGTCGAGCAATTCAGCACATTGATTTTGCCGCGCTTGAACATCTCTTCGTACGTTTCTAGCTTGGTCGAAGATTGCTGCGCAGAATGTTCCGCGGTCCGGTAATAGAATCCACCTTCCGCCGTTCGGTCGCTTAGGTCGGTCCAGAGATTTTGTACCCTAAGTTTTCGGATATCTGAATTCTCCGCGACAAGCCTGCGAACCTGAGTCTGTACAGACTCAGAATCGCCACCCGGCAATAGCTGGGAAAAAGTCGGAAGCTGAACTTTTCGGCACTGAAAATCTCCTTCGCGAAACCGGTCAGGCAGGTACGGAGTCAGCCCACGAAACACGGTGTCGAACATTCGATGAGTCAGTGGGCAAACCCACGCGACGGTGGGAAGGGAGAACGTTAGGCTGTTGAGGTTTAACGCGTGCCCCCCTTCGAACTGCTCAAGTATTCTCGCTCCAACCAAAGCTGTCCAAGCTTGCTCAAGAAAGTGGTTGATGATGTCTTTGTCTTCGGCTCGGGCTCTGTCGAGGTTGCATCCTAATTCGAGCAACTTAGTAAGGCGGTTGGCTCTCCCTTGCTTCACCAGGGGCCACTTTTTAAACGTAGAACCTTCCGCCGCGTCCCGCCGTGGCGGCATTAGGGTTTTCGACGTGAACCGTCCTCCCATCCACCGCTGCATCGTCGGGTCGAGGCGGATAAAGGTGTTCTCGCGCACATGGAAGTCGAGCGCAATCTTGAGAAAATCTTTCCAATCCTGGAGCGTCAGCTTGGTCGCGACGTCGTTATCTTTGCCTGGTAGGGGCTTCGCTTTGCGTTCGCCCCATAATGAGGGCGCACTAGTGACATTCTCGAGACCACTGTAGCTGATACGTACGAGGCCCAACGTCTCCGTGCTGTTCTGATTCTTCGGTCTGCGCGAGTATTCCCGAGCAAGAAGAAGGCGCGCCATCGCGGGAGCAGCTTCATGACCACCGAAGAGTTCTGGATTAGCGTACTTGTTGTAGTCCAGAATCGATTGCGCTATGTCTTTAGATGTGGCCAACTCACTCACCATTTCGGGCCAGGAAGTTTCGCTGGCTCTGCCGCCAGAAACCCCAGACTTAGATTCTTCCGCCATTTGCAGGTACCTGGCGGCTATGTCACTTAATCCGATGTCTTTGGCGCGCCTCGCTTCCTGAATGAGCGCATCATAGCCGACCGTGGGCACGTCCTTAGGCTTTGCATCGAGCTTCGCTTGGGCATTGCGCAGCACTTCAAAAACAAGCCCTCGGAGGCGAGACCGTTCCGCTTCTTGCTGCATGCGGACCGCCATGCGCGCTGTACCTTGGCGGCTATCCGTGAACGTAATTAGCTTCCTCCCGCGCCCCGGAAGCTCTTCTGGAGATTTGCCGTCGCAATCGTCGGGAGCCGGGTCCGGGCAGAACTCGAGGACGGTTGGAACTGCGTTCGCAACATAGAACGGCGCGCCGAGGTATGCTTTGCGAAGCGCTACAGGTGACTCAGTAAAGCCAGTCTCGCAACGACTGCAGCGTGCGTCAGACTCGGGCGTAGCAGCGAGTTCGATAGTGTCTGAAGATGATGGAGTGCCTACGGCCAGGGTCTTGAGGTTAAGTGCCAGTGGGAAATATGGGTCATTCTGTGTATCCGACGCTGCCAGGATGAACTTCTCTGCGCGCTGTCGCTGCCGGGGACTCGACGATGGTTCGATACATGCTACGTCCTCTGCGGGACTCTCGTAGCTCAGGGAGAACTCGTCGCTTGCGTAAGGGCTGCGTTGCAGAAGTTGCCCAGCGTTGTCTTCCGCCAGAAGGTGAGGGGTTTTGCACTCTTCACAAAAGCCAAGTTCGTAGACAGGCGCATGACAATCACAGCGCGAGCGTTGCGTCACGTAGACGTTCCCGAACGGCCAGGAATAAAGATGTCCAGGTTTCGCAGAACAGTTTGGGTCGACGCAAGACCAAAGCCCGTGCAGCATGCGCTGGAAGAGGTGCGCACGGAGTTTAAGAAACGGCGGCTCATCACCCGCGCGCCGCGTTCCGCTCATTAGGTCAAGCCATTCCAGGATTTCGCGCTGTTTAGCAGCCAAATCTTCGCCTTGCAGGGCGTTGCCCGCGGCTTGGACCAGTTCGTTTAGGTCAAGAGGGCGGCCCTTGCTGACAACAGCGTGGCGCAACTCGCTGGCTAGAGGATGATTGGCGAGTGCCGAAAAACGCGTAGCAGCGACTTCGTTGTTGCCGTCGATTGCGCGAACCGCTTCGAGGCTTCGCGGCTCCTGCGGCCCTGCCCGGTCGATATCAGGCACTTTACGAGAACCGCCAATTACAACAACTTGCTCGGGACGCACACCGGCCAGACTTGCGAGATAGTGCTGCAATCGTTCCTTCGCGTTGCCGTCGGCGATGGTTGCCGAAGTTGCGACAAAACGGATTTCCTCGGGTCGTTTGCCAAACGCCTGAACGACGCGTCGCAGGAGCAGCGCGAGCTCGGCGGCTTGGGAACCTATGTAGGTGTGCGCCTCATCCAGTACTACCCAGCGCAGCGAGCGCTGCTGACGAGAAATCTCGAGGATTGGAGCATCGACCTGTCGAACCAACATGTACTCCAGCATGGTGGCATTGGTCATCAAGACAGGTGGCGGCTCCCTGCGGAGTTGCTCACGTGACAGTACTTGGTTCAGCCGTTGTTGTTGCAACTTGCGAACTTGACTCGCGCTTTCCTCCGTCTTTCCGTTGTACAGGCAGAAGCGGATATCGGAGCCGAAGCTTTTCGTCCACGCGTCAAGCCGTTCCTGCTGCGAGTTGATGAGCGCGTTGAGTGGATACAGGAACAGCGCGCGCACACCAATGAGTGGTCGCCCGGTCTTCTCGCGTTCGCGAATCAGGTCTTCCAAAATGGGCACCATGAAGCATTCTGTCTTCCCCGAGCCCGTGCCACTCGTGACTACTGCGGATTTTGGTGTTGGTCCGAGAAGGGTTTCCCATGCCTGCAGTTGGTGAATGTAAGGGTGCGCATCCGATGCAAAGCGGTACGGAGGCTGAGCATTCTGGAGCGTATCGAGCAGACTCGCCGAGAGGAGGGTCCCCCTTAAATCATTCAGCGTGGTTTCCTCGGTCTCTTGCCACCCGAACGTATGCTCAAACACGGGCGGCGCCAAAAAACATCCGTCCGAACCAAGTTCATCGTTCATCTGCTGACCTAGATGGCTGCGCAGATTTTCGTCATTGATACCCAGCACGCTCAAAGTGGCCTCGCGAGCGCGACTCAGGCTTTGTTCAATCAGATTTGTAAAGTACCTCATTCGTTCCTCACACCTTCGCTGCTGCGAGTAAATAGGAGACCATCAATCCGTGAACCGGCGTGTACCAGCTGCTTCGGTCAAAATCAGAGACCATCTTGATTGCAAACTTCGCGTAGGACCGGTTCGCCTTTAGCTCGTCAATGTTTGCGATTCCGGCTGTCACAGACGCCATAAAAATCGGTAGGTAGGTGACAGCGTCAGAGAATTCAACCATGGACAACCCGCTAACCTGTTTGGGAAGCGCCTGTCGCTTTATCCATTCTTTGAGTGCAGGGCCAAGGTCGATTGGCCAATGATTGTTCCCTTCGTGCGACCGGCGTAGTTGTTGGTACCAACCTGGCAGGATAGATTCGATGGGGAGTTTTGGCAGATTGATGGGGTCGCCGGTCTCTAGGTAATTTCCTACCTCGTTGAAGCCCGACACGACGGTGGGAAGTACCGCTCGGCGATTCGTGAGGACGCTCCCCATCAGAATTTCAGGAACACCTTGCAGTGTGAGCCACTTCCGAAACTCGGCGTAGGCTTTCGCCCAAGCCGGCAATGGTATGCACTCCCATATCACCGCCAAGTCGTCCCGTATACGCTCGCAAAACAATTCGTCAAACTCGAGTCTGAAGACCGCAATCGCCAGCGCTGCCGGGTTACGAGATAGCGCGAGCCAGGCTTCGAACACAGATAGGGGAAGGTGGCGGTAGTGTTGTCGTAGGTCCGCAAGATACTGCCAGCCGCTATGGTCCAGGTCTATTGCCATATCGGCAACTTGCTGTTTGATGACGTCGGGGTGGGTTACCGGATGAAATACTCTCGCCGCCGTGTGCAGTGAACGGATTTCACTCGGTATTCCCGTGTTGCCAGGTTGCTGGGGTATATATAGCTCTGGACGGAACTGCGTCGGTGACTCATTGGCAGGATAGATGAGCCACGGCCCGTCGCGGAGCATCGCGGCGGATGTACTAAACCTGCCCGTTCCCGCGTCTTGACTTGTCATCTCGGGGATTTTGACGGGAGCCTGCTTGGGGTCCGGGAGTAGCATTGCCTCGACCGTCACTTCGGTCTGGAGCGTGTTCCGAGATGGGCTGGTTATGCCGAACGTCGAATGGTTTTCCCATCGAAGAGCACCGTTGTACCGCCGAACATCGAAGTGCAGAAGCCGCTGGTCCGTCTCTACAGTGACGCGCAAAAAAGCATCCTGGTCGTTGACCGCGCCGAGCATCTGCAGCATGTCGGCCTGGTAGCTAAAGAGGCTAAGCAATACCGGCACGTTGGCTGTTTTTACGACATAGTGTCGGGAACAGCGACGCTCTCGACCGACCAGTTCCAGTTGTAGGCAGAATTCGGCGCCGTTTGGCGCCGAGGTAGAAAGCGCGACCCGAAGGCCTAGCAATTCAGCCAGGGTGAACTCACGGCGAGCACTTGCCTTCCCATCTGCCCCAAGCAATCGGGCGCCTTGGTATGGAAACGGCAGTCTGAATCGAATCAATTCAGCGCCAGAATCGCCGCGTGCTTCGAGTGTTAGGAAGGCAGGTGGCTCGTCGCCTTGGTGCTCCAAGAAGATAGTTGTGTCTTGGTCGCCGAACTCCGGCCAGCTCTTGATTGCGTCGTTGACGACCTGCAATTCCAGCAATCGAGAGTTTTTCGCCACCAGACGCGCGGGTTTGCCGGACGACGCCGGAAACAGTGAGATGGAGAAACCTCTGGGAACAACGCCGAAACGACGCTGAATAAGGACGTCACCGGACGTATTTTTTGCGCTGTAGCGAATACTGCCGAGATGTTCTGCGCCTTTAGTCGAAGTAACCAGCTGCCGATTCGCGAATTCTTGGATATTGGGATGAGATGTCCCGACTTCGAACGAAGCCTCAAGCTTGGGCCAGCCCTCGTAGACTACCTGCGGTACGGACTCGTACTGTGCAATGTGTCCTTTCAGGGCGAATTGGCTGTGCCTTTCCGCGCTGCACCTAAGAGTTATCGAATAGTGTTCACCGGTATCCGAAGTCAAACGCAGGTCGTCGGTTGCTTCGAGCCACAGCGCGTCATCCGTTTCCGTCCGGACGGTGACCGCGCGGCTGCTCGAATAGCTAAATTTGCGCGGAATACGCACGCGGACCCGGTCGCCGGCGGTCGAACACGAAGCATTGGCAATGAACCACCATTCGTCACCTCTGCACTCAAATACCAACGGCAGTTCCTGGCCGTCAACCGCACCCAGCTCGAAGTGCACAACGTGCGCCGGGCTCCCATTTGCGAGCAACCTGAGGCTGATTTCGTCGCTCAACCGTATCCGGTCGAGCGAGACCTGAGTCCGCAGAAATCGAACCGACAATCCGGCTTCCCCGTCTTTTTGCTGGCCATACGCCGTGCCGGCTCTCGCAAGTAGCCGCTCGCCTTCGAAAAAGGCTAGTTCGAAACGCGTCGTATTGGACTTGAGTGGGTCGATGGGGAATTTTGCTTCCCGAGGAAGCGTGACCTCCGAGCGTACGCACCAGTTGTCCGCCTTCTCTAGCAAGCGATGGGTGCATGAAAACACGCCGGAGCTTGCACGCGCCGCTTCGCGCTCTTCGTGGCGTTGGCTGGCATCGCGCAGCCACTCGCTAATCAATCGCCTCGCATTGTCCTCGTCTAGCGGTAGCGGAAATTCCGACCACCATTTTGGACTCGCCTCGTCCAAATATTGAGCGGGGTCGCTTTTGTCCTTGAGTGAATATTTGGTGGCCAGATGCATCAACTGCTCGACGATTCCGGCGAGTAGTTGCCGGGTTTCGAGTGTGCGGAAGGTTAAAGGCAGGTCTTGCTCAAAATCGGCCATCAAATCGGTGGTCGTGCGGCGTCCGGCTTCTGTTCGATAGAAATACTTAAGGCCTTTTCGTACCACCTTCCCGAAGCCGTGCGACTCGCTCTGCACCAATGGCCATGGAAGTCCGCCCTCCATGAAGAGGGAGCCGAGAAAGTTATCTCGTCGATTCTGGTATTGGCGAATCGGCCGCTTCCAATACTGATAGAGCCCTTGCCTAACCAGTTCGCCGTGTTGCTGGGGCGTGAAACTGCAGCTCAGTCGATTTTCAAACCGCGCCCAAGCCCACCCGCCATCTTTCGCGTCGTACTCGCGGCGGAAGCTTTCTGCAACGAACAAGCAGAAGCCCGCCATCCACGAAAACCCGTAGGTCGTGTGGAAGGCGTGTGCGCGGTTGTCCAGGAGAACTTGCTCGAGTTCGCGATATTCATCTGGCGTTACCTGGTATCGGTACAGAGGAATGCCGGTGGCTCCTTTGAAGATTCCCCTGACTAGGAAAAATTCTGCCAACCACGCTCGAACTGGCGATACCGCACTCAACTGCTGAGACATGCCTGCTCCCGTCATGTTTTTTTGTTTTTAATAGAAGCGCCCGAACGCAATCCTTGTCTGCTTCTGTGTAATTGACCTATGCCGAGTCGACTCTATTGCTCAAGGGATAACTGCCTCATAACCCTGACGAGTAATGTGTCGGCAAGACACAACCTAAGATTGCCGCCATTGAAAGGCCCGATGCCGTTCCTTTCTCAGGAGGTGCTTAACCCTTATATATATTCTCTTTGTCTTATCGGCATCCGTCTCGGAAAGTTTAGGCATACGGCCATATTTTCCAATGCTTGGGCAGATGTGGTTATCCGGCGCGGAATCAATATGACTTCATGAAAGTGCGTGTAGCGTACCCGGAACCCACTATTTTGTCGTGAAGCAGCAAATGTGACGGCCCTCACTCCACCAACAGGCCGTGAGTCTAAGCTCAGATATGTGTCAGTGCGCCGGTCGCGAGAAACCGTACAGAGACAGAACTAGGAACATCGTGGCGCGAGTCGCGTTATCTATTGCAAAGCGCTTGAAACGGGCCGTTGCGCAATGAATAAAAGCCAAAATCGATTGGGAAAAGCCAATGAAACTCCTTACTGCACGGCACAAATGTATAGCACACAGCGAAGCACGGCCGAGAACCGTTAGACCATGGCGGCGACCGCGGATGAAGCTCAAGCCCCAAATACTGCAAGTCTTCAACACGAGAAATCTAACCACGTCGATATAGCGGAGGTAGAAAAGCCGTCACTTCCAATTACGCAACCGTACGTTCCGGTCTTTGAATGGATTGTTAGTTCTCTCGAATCACTTGAAGAGTCCGCGAGGAATCAAGGACGAACCAACCCTCGAAAAACTAGGCAAACCTAACTGCTTTACACAGACATCGCTTCGACTGCACCGGCAAATATTCGAGCACGTTCTTCCGTCAAACGCTGAATTTCAAGCGTTCTTTCATTGATGCCTTGGAGTGCATCCTTTGCCGTGGTACAAGCGCGCGCTGAAAGAAATGGAACGGTAAGTCCTCCAAGGTCCAAAATTCGAATGTTACGGACCGTACTTCCAGTGACGATTTGTCGAAGACGCTCTGCTCCGGTCCGACTTTTGAAGAAGAGATACAGTGCTTCCGCGTAACTTGCAGATTTCGGACGCAATATGAGGCAGGAGTTCGGCATGAATACAGGACCATCGTAAGCGTCCTGCACCAGCCCCATGGCACCGACCGCCCCCTTCGACACCATGACTATGTCTCCAGGTTGAAGGTTGGCAACTGTGCCAGGAGTCTTTATACGTTCCGTCTCGCCGGTCTGGTCTTCCGTTGTTTCGATAAACCGAACATACGGGGACGCACGGACCACGCTTTCGGTGCTCAAGCTTGCGCCCAAGCTAACCGAACCCGTTGATATCGACGACGGACGAATAATCTGCACGAGGTCACGTAGTGACGCGCTATTTTCGGCCGCCTCCTCCGCAGCCGATGAGCCAGTAAGTATCATGCGTGGAAGCAGCGAGCCATTGCGCATAATTTCTTCGATGCTCAGTCTACGACTGGTAATGGCATTCTCAACGCGGCCGTCGATGCCATCGAAAATGCTGCGGGTCAGGGTGCGGCTCGACTCAACTTCAATTCTCCGACCCCGTCCCCTGGTGCCCGCAGTTGGGCGCTCAGCCAACGTCATGACGAACACGGATGCATCTGCAGATGGCCCTCCAGCGAGTCGCAGAATCAACACAGAATACTGGTGGGTTGCAAGCGGCGTCACGCCATTGGGAAGCTCGAGTACCGCTTCTACACGACCCGAGAAGAGAAGTTCGTTCCGAAAATCAGCCCCCTTTCCAGTGCGATAGAGCATGGAACTCGGCACAAGCGCAATTAGCCGCCTGATACGCGAACCGACAGCCGAAATAACCCCGCGCAGGTCTTCACTGGCTGCATAAGGAAGCTGTTTTGCATGTGTACCGCCCGAGACGCCGGGAATAAGTGGAAACGCCGCTATCGCGACACCGTTAACAGCATCCGATTTAGAGACACGCTGAAACGGTAAAAATCCATTGGGCTTGACGCCAACCACGTCTTCAGCCTCTCCTATGACGGTCCAGGTTGTAGCACGGGTGATTCCGACACATAACGCCGGAATGTCAGACCCGGGGCAATACTGTTCGACCGACACGCCAGCGCCGTTCAAACGGGATGCCACAAGGCAAAGAGGGTCCTGCAGGACAACGGCCCGCGTATGCGCCCCCTCTAAAACAAGGTCCGTTAGGAGCTGCGCAATATCCGGCGTTAGAGACGCCTCCCCACGACGTCTGGCCGTGTCCGAAACCGAAACCCAATCAAGAATTTCAGAAAGTCGTGACGTCGCCTGGTCTAGTAGCGGCCGCAAGTCCGCCTGGGGGACGGGCGCCTTATCTGACTTGGGCGAATCGCCCCGTTGCATGCCGGCGAGCATCGACAGCGCAGCCTGATATGCATCAGGAACACCGTGGTCACGCAGGGTCACCACCAGATTCCGGAATACGTCGGTCGGGCTCAAAGAGCGATTCATCCTAGTTGCGCTCCGCTTGCGCGCTTCTGACCAGCCCTTCCGAGTACGGACGGGTATCTAACGTAACGTGAAAATCCAGCTTCACCGGCGGCAAGCTCAGCGGGTGGAGCGTCAGTACCGTAGCGAGAGCAATAAAAGTCGACCGCCGGGGCTGGCGCGACCTGGGCACAAGTGACATTTCTTCCTGCGTCGGATTGTTCATTGTTAGTCAACTCAGCGTTCAGACGAACAAATCATGACATGATTTAAATAAAAGTGCGAGGCGTTTTCGGCGCAAGTGGACACGAGATTTTATCTAGGCGCGCATCACAGCAACGAAAGCACTTTCGTCGGGTTTAGTTGCTGACTCGGTTAGCCCCCAAGTTCGTCAGTTGCGTGTTTCGGCGACCACTGAAGCTAGAGGACCAGCGAACCTACGTTCGAATTGTGGTATCACCCGGCGTTGGCCACCGGTAATGGTGCCAACCGGGACAATGAAACCACCATCTCGAAGTGACCACTGACACGCTTCGAGAAACGTTGCGATTTGGCTCGCTGCAAGCCTTTCCATGTCATTCATTTCGACGTTGGCGACAGACCAACGATATTCCCGGGTATGGAGTCATGGTACAGCCGCTGGTCGGCGCAGTAGGTCAGTCTCACTAAGCGATTTTGAAAACTTCACTCACTGATTTGCAAGCATCAAGGCGAAAAGGTTCAGAGTGCAGCCGCCGGTGGCGATTCCGACCGAGCCCGCAATGCCTCATAGAGCTGCGCCGGTCCAAGCAAGATGTCCTTCAGTCCATCCCTCACGCGTTCAGAGCCGAGCGCCTGCGTACTCATAGTGCTATGCGCTTCGAACGCATCCATGATTGCGTGTAGAAGTGCATTCTTCAGGTCCGGCGAGTTTGCGAACTGCTCTTTGCTGTTGCTCATGGCCTGTTTCATTAGCGTATCGTTCTCGAGCAGCTTGCCTTTGATGACTCCGTTCACATAGACCAACTGGTCGTCGTCACTAAGCTCTCCCTCAAATAGGCCGTTGACCTTTTGAATGATTTCGTCGAGGAATGCACGCTCCTTTTCCTGAACGGACCCGCTGCCTACTGCGTCCATCGGCCGCAACTTCTGCGCTTCACCAATCTTGAGATTCAAGGTCTGCCGACCACTATTGCGGAGATTGTGGTGCGTCAACAAGACTTTTGAAAGGTCCACAATGTCGCGTTCCCGCCCAAATTCCAGCAAGGGAATCAGGCGCTTGAAAAACATGAAGCGCTTCTCAATGTCAGTGTTGCCATAGTCGAAAATTTGGGACAGAAATGCGTACAGGCGGACGAATGCCCCCATGTCATTCTTGAACAAAATCAATGCGTCTTGAGCATCTTTCGCGGCTTGTGCTGCCTTGTCGTCATGTTGCGCTTGAGCATGGCTTTCGATTCCCTGGGCGGCCTTAAAGCGTTTGAGAAGCCTGTCAGCTATAGGCGCTATTGCCGCGCTCAGTTGAGCTTGTGTTCCCTTAGGGTCAACTTCGACCTTCGCGACTCGGTCGACTTCGAAATCGTCGTAATGGCCACTGGCATCGAGTTTTGCCCTCAGGTCGTAGACCTTGTTCGGGTCAGTGGTCGCCTCAAGCTCCGCAGTCTTATAGTAGGTCTTGAACGCCTTCAAAATCTCGGCAGCATCATTGACGAAGTCGAGAATATACGTTGTGTCTTTTCCCGGGTGCGCGCGGTTCAGCCGTGAAAGGGTCTGTACCGCCTGGATACCGCCCAACATCTTGTCGATATACATTCCGCAAAGCAGCGGTTGGTCGAAGCCCGTTTGGAACTTGTTCGCAACAAGCAACAGGTGATAGCCTGGGTCGCCAAATGCGTCGCGAATGTCCCGTCCCTTGAGCCCTGGATTCAGTTCCTTGCTCGTCTCGGTAACCGGCGACGGGAAGCTGTCTGGGTCATTGATTTCGCCAGAAAATGCGACCAAGACGCCCAACGGATAGCCTTGCTTTTCAATGTATGTGCGAATCGCCTTCTGCCAGCGCACGGCTTCCTTACGGCTGGCGACAACGACCATCGCCTTCGCTTTTCCGTCGAGAAGCGGCTGAACGTTTTCTCGGTAATGCTCGACGACGACCTGCACCTTCTGTGAGATGTTGTACGGGTGGAGGCGAACCCATTGCATCACACCTTTCATCGCGGTGTTGCGTTCGACCCGTTTCTCGTCGAGTTCATGGCCGTTATGCGCCAGTTTGAACGCAAGCTTATAGCTAGTGTAATTCTCCAGCACATCAAGGATGAAGCCCTCTTCGATGGCTTGGCGCATCGAATACACATGGAAGGGCTCGGGCTTGCCGTCGAGGCCGGGCCGGCCGAAAAGTTCAAGTGTCTTTTGCTTCGGCGTGGCAGTGAAGGCAACATACGTTAAGCCTTTAGCACCGGTGCGAGCTCCCATCTGAGCGGCAAGGATTGCCTCCGTGTCGACCTCTCCGCCATCTTGCAATGCGCTCCATTCCTCGGCAGACAACAACTGTTTCAGTTTTGATGCAGCCTCCCCGGTTTGTGAACTATGCGCTTCGTCAGCGATGACCGCAAACCGCTTTCCATCTGTTGCCGCGAGTTCCTGAACCGCCTGAAGCGCGAACGGAAAGGTCTGAATCGTGCAGACAATAATTTTCTTACCGTCTTTGAGCGCCTGCCCTAGCTGCGCGCTCTTGCTGCCATGCTCATTCGTGATAGTTGCAACTACACCGGTAGTGCGCTCAAAGTCGAAAATGGCTTCTTGAAGCTGCGAATCCAGCACCGTGCGGTCCGACACGACCAGCACGCTGTCGAACATCTTGTTATGACTAGCATCGTGCAAGTCAGCGAGAAAGTGCGCCGTCCATGCAATTGAATTGGTTTTGCCGGACCCGGCCGAGTGCTGGATGAGATATCGCTCGCCAGCGCCTTTGACAAGCGTATCGGCAACCAACTTTCGTGTGGCGCCGAGCTGGTGGTAACGAGGAAAGATGACGCTCTTCGGTTGTTTCTTGTCATCGCGCTTAGCAATCAGGTAACGTCCAAGGATGTCGAGCCAACTGTCACGTGCCCAGACTTCTTCCCAAAGGTAGGAGGTGGCAAAACCATCCGGATTTGGTGCATTGCCCGCAGCGCCATCGTTACCTCGATTGAACGGCAAGAAATATGTAGACGGCCCGGCAAGCCGCGTGGTCATCATTACTTCGCTTTGGCTCACAGCAAAATGTACCAGCGCTCCACCGGGAAAGCTGAGGAGAGGTTCGGCCGAGCCACCTTTAGGATGTGGATTCCGGTCGAAGCGATATTGGTCCACTGCGTCCTGTACGCTCTGAGTGAAGTTTGACTTCAGTTCGACCGTGGCGACCGGGATGCCATTGACGAACAGCACTAGGTCCAATTCTTCGAGCGGGTTATTCGACGAATGCCTAACCTGGCGCACGACGCGAAGGAGGTTGGCCGCGTACCGCTGCTGGATAGCGGGATTGATGGCGAGTGCCGGTTTAAATTGCACGAGCGACAGCGGCTCCTTGAGGCCGAGTATCTCGACGCCCCGACGCAACACGTCGAGGATGCCACGCTCGTTAAGATTCTTTCGCACGCGGTTGGCGAGAACCTCGCGCAAAGCGGGACCGTGTGTATTCGTCAATTGCCGCCAAGACACGGGCTGCGTGGCCTCAATCCATGCGAGTAGGTCGGGCCAATACAGCGCGCTCTCGCGGTCGTAGTGCGCCGCATCGCCTTCAACGTACAACCAGCCATTAGCACCGAGTTGCTCGCAGATTTCCGCTTCGAAGTGATGTTCCTGATGCAAGTTGCTCATGCGTTACCCGGAATGGTCTGTCGTTCGTCTACGATACGTTGGCCCGCGTCGCGAGTCGTCAGGTCGTCGCCGAACGGCAGAAGAAGCGGGCAATCGTAGTTCATGCTGCGGCGTCCAGCGCGGCCGGTTGCTCGCACACGTCTATCTTGCCAGTGACAGCGGCCGCAACCATGGCGCTGCGGCGTTCTCTGAGAAGGTCAATGGCGCGTTCAGCTTTTGCGGCAAGGGCATCAACTTTGACTACTTCGCGCTCGAGAAATTTGAGAATGGTTCTTTGCTCTTCAAGCGGTGGCGCTGTTGTTAGGAGGCACGCTACGTCGTCAAGGCTCAATTGCACTTTCGTTCCACCGTAGCCCTGTGTCGCAAGGTATGTTTTCCCGACCCACGACAAGCTCAGGTAGGCGACCCATAGAGGAAGAACTTTCTCTTTTCGCAGACGCACCAACGCAATATGCTGACTGACGAATGCGGGCTCCAAATTTTCCGGTACGACTGCTACGGAACCAAGATATGCGGTTATCGAGAACAGAAGGTCCCCCGACTGAACCCTTGTTCGCTGTCCTTCGGTACCCTTCGGGACTTCAACGCGCTGAATATCGGTCAAATCGAGGTTCACACTGTCACGGGTCAAGTTGCCGATTCGAAGAAAGAGGGCACCGTCGTCGGCGTAATGCTCCGCCCATCCCCTGGAGCCGCTGGTCAAGAACGTCAGGTCGCGCTTGATGGGAAACACATCCCAATGCGCAGGCACTTCCCCTAGCCAAGCTACACCAGAATCCTTCAACGGCGCGTCGGGGTTAAGGCCACGGGTGACGGCGTGCGAGATAGTGGCCTGGCGCTTTTCTGCCAGCAGGGTGAGGAGTTTCTCCTGCTCGATAATAAGTGCATCAATCTTGCGCGTTTCGTGGGTGAGGAAGGCGCTGATGGCGATTTGTTCCGAAAATGAGGGTCGCGGCACCCTGAATGCCCCTAACTCGTCGGCCGAAAGTTCTAGAAAGGTTGTGCCCTTTCCGCGCACATTCAGGGCCTCGGTTGCGACTGACAAAAAATAGGCATAGAAAAGCGATTGAATTCCCTCGCCGGGAATAAGCGATTTACAGCCTTGATTCGTACATAACTCGGTTGTGGCAATGGCGAGAGAGCCAATCGGAGCACGAGTGGAGAGGACGATGCTACCTTCGGGTACTAACGTCGCACCACATGATTTCAGCCCAGCCTCGCTGATTTTCCGTGCTGAATCTTCAATGTAAAACGACGCCAGTTTGCTCAGGTCGGCAGGGCTCACCCAGATGATGTCCCCTTCCCAATACGACGTTTCGTCCGATTTTGGTGTCGAGCCGCCGTAAATCGCGAAGCAACTCTTGAGCGGTGTAACGTCCCAATCAACTGGCACCTGACCAAGCCACGGGGCACCGCTCTCTTTGTACTGTAAGTATCGAGGCAAACTCATTCCGCCAACTCCTCGAGCATCTTCATGATGTTGGCCGACACAGCCTTCAATTCCTCATCAATCGCGTGCAAGTCGCGCGGCGGTTCGAATACATAAAAATGCCGGTTGAATGGAATCTCATAACCGACTTTACTTTTCTCTTCGTCAATCCAGGCGTCAGCCGCATGAGGCAGCACTTCCCTTTTGAAGTAGGCAGCAATGTCGTCAGAAACCGGCACATTCTCCGTATCGCGTAGCGCGCTGTCCGACTGCGGTTTGCCTTTCTGCTTGCCCTTCAGCCCGAGCACGACCTTCCCGTTTTGGTCGATTAGCGGTCGCTCGACAGTGATGGTGGTGTAACCAAAGTCCTCGTTCTTGAATACACGCGAGATGGGAACCGACTTTGCCCTACCGCCGATTGGCAACTCTGGCGCGTGACCGTTAGCAGGTACGACCCAACGGGAAAGCTCCTTGCCCTCGATGTCAAACACGGTCGTCAACTCGGCCTCGACGAAATCGCCGAAGAGCCGAGTAACGGCCGCAATTTGGTCATCCGACATTTCCTTCCGCTTACTGCCAAGGCTTTTGCGCATCTTTTGCCAGAAACTCGACGCATCGATGAGCTGCACCTTGCCTTTACGCTGCTGCGGCTTCTTATTCGACAGAATCCACACATAGGTCGAAATGCCGGTGTTGTAGAACATATCAGTCGGCAGGCCGATGATTGCCTCGACCAGGTCGTTCTCCAACACATACCGGCGGATTTCAGATTCACCCGAGCCAGCTCCACCGGTGAAAAGCGGCGAGCCGTTCAGCACGATGCCAAAACGGCTACCGCCTTCCTTCGCCGGACGCATCTTTGAGAGCAAGTGCATCAGAAACAGCATCGAGCCATCGGATACGCGCGGCAAGCCCGGGCCGAAGCGGCCATCAAAGCCCTTTTCCTCGTGCTCCTTGCGCACGGCCTTTTCGACTTTCTTCCACTCGACGCCAAACGGCGGATTCGAGAGCATGTAGTCAAACTTGCGACCGCCATGCCCGTCTTCCGACAATGTGTTGCCAGCAATGATGTTCTCGACCGGCTGCCCCTTAATGAGCATGTCCGCCTTGCAGATAGCGTATGACTCGTCATTGAGTTCTTGGCCGTACATTGTGAGACGTGCCGATGCGTTGTGCTCAAGCAGATATTCACCCGCTATCGAGAGCATGCCGCCGGTGCCGGCTGTTGGGTCATAGATGGTGCGAACCACCGCATTACCTGGCATGAGCACGTCATCGTCTTCAATGAATAACAAGTTGACCATGAGGCGGATGACCTCTCGCGGCGTGAAGTGCTCCCCGGCCGTTTCGTTCGAGATTTCGGCAAACTTGCGGATAAGCTCCTCGAACACCAGCCCCATCTGATTGTTGTCGACGACCTCTGGATGCAGGTCGATATTCGCGAATTTCTCAGTTACGAGGTACAGCAGATTGGCTTTGGCCAACCGTTCAACCTGCGTGTAAAAGTCGAACCGCTCGAATATGTCCCGCGCAGCAGGCGAGAACGCCTGGACGTA
>NZ_JAAVUV010000025.1 GCF_018449635.1 Caballeronia sp. dw_276
TACAACTGCTGCACGCGATGGGCACCAGGCTGGCGCGTTCCTGTTCGCTTGCCGAGCTGTTCATGTCTCCGACCGTTGAAGACATTGCGTCGCTGATCGATTCGAAGCCGCGCAGCAACTCGATCGTGGTGCCGTTACAATCAGGCGCAGCGGACGAGGCGCCACTATTCCTGATCCATCCCGTCGGCGGACAGGTGAGCGTCTACCTCGAACTTGCGCGTGCGCTGGGCACACGCATGCCGGTTTTCGCCGTACAGGCCGGCGCTTCCGATGCGCAATACGGCTCGCTCGATGAACTGGCCGATCGCTATGCCAAAGCGATCATCGACACCTGGCCAGGCGGCCCTTATCGCCTGGCCGGCTGGTCCTCCGGCGGCATCTTCGCGATGGCAGTGGCCGCGCGGCTGGAGCAACGCAATGCTCAACTCGCTTACCTCGGTCTGATCGACACCGGACTACCGCGCCGCGCGTTGCGTCCGGACGACGCCATGCTGGCCGCGCAACTGACGTCGATCGCGGCGCTTCGCGGCAAGCGTATCACCGAGGACGAACGCGCTGCCGTCAGCCAGCTGATGCAACGCGCAGGAACTTCGGATAGCTGGTTCGCTTTCCCGTACGACGATCCGGAGGTGATGACGCTGCTGAACGACGCATTCGGCACGAACTTCACGAACGAGACATTCACGGCGTTCCAGCAACAGGTCGCGGCTGCCGCCGGGCATCTGAGCCTGCTCGGCGAGTTCGATATGTTGCCTTTGTCAGTCAGCATCCACCTGGTGTGGAGCGATGGGTCCATCAACCGCTCACGCTACGCGGAGGATTTTTCACGTACGCTGACGGTGAGCGATGAGGTGGTGGTGGATGGAGACCATTACGCCATGCTGAAAGGGCCGCACGTCGTGACGCTGGCGCAGGCACTGTTGTCGGCGATCGCCAACCTGCAGTTGACGGGGTCCTGATGGTCGAACGTTCGCGCAAGCGCGCCATTGATCGAGGTGGATAAGGCCCCACGAATGGATACACGACGAGATGCCAAATCTTCCGATTAACCAGTTTTGATCTTGCAAACGAACCATGCGCAAACTGATCTGCTTTCCGTTCGCTGGCGCGGGCGCCTCATTGTTCCGGCCGTGGGCCGAAGCGTTGGCCGACACGCTCGTGGTGACGGCCGTGCAACTGCCAGGCCGAGAAAACCGCTTCGCCGAGGAATCCTACACGCAGGTCGAGCAGGCGATCGACGATCTCGATGCCGATCTCGACGCGCTGCTCGACGGTGCGACTGACATCACGCTCTTTGGTCATAGTCTTGGCGCGGTGCTGGCGTACGAACTCGCGCTTCGAATCGACCGTGCGGCGCCGGATCTGCCGTGCCGACTTGTCGTCAGCGGTTCGCCGAGCCCATCGCGGCCGCGTGTGCAACATGCATCGGGTCTCAGCGACGCGCAGTTTCTCGCGCAAGTGCGCGAATTCGCCGGTTATAGCCACCCGTCGCTCGACGACCCGGAGATGCGCGAGTTGCTGCTGCCCGTGTTGCGCGCAGATGTCGAGATGCACGAAGCTTATTCCTCGCACGACAAGGCGCCGATCGGAATGCCGGTGATTGCGGTGCGGGGCCGCGACGACGAACTGGTCAGCGCGGCCGAACTCGCCGCGTGGCAGGCAGTAACCACCCGGCCGCTGCAGACGCTTGAAGTCGATGGCGGCCATATGTATCTGACGGACCACCCGCAACCGCTGTTCGGTCTCCTGCGGCAGACCATGGCGCTCGCGTGAAGGAGGCCAGGTGCAGCTCGAAGACAAAGTAGTGCTGGTGACGGGTGCGGCGCGCGGCGTAGGCCGCGCCTGCGCGAGCCGTTTCGCGGCGGAGGGCGCGCATCTCGTGCTCGTCGATATCGCCGCGCCAGTCGAAGGCGTCCCTTACCCGCTCGGTACCGCGAGCCAACTCGACCATACGCTCGAACTCTGTCGGGCCGAGGGCGCCGCGGCGCTCGCGATGACTGCCGATGTGCGCGATCTCGAATCGGTGCGCAATGCGGTCGCGCAGGCGCTTGCCCGCTTTGGCCGCATCGACGTCGTGCTCAACAATGCAGGTATCGCGGCGCCGTCGGGTAAAGCCGCGCACCATATCGAAGAGGACGAATGGCAACTGATGATCGACGTCAATCTGTCGGGCGCGTGGCGGGTGATTCGCGCTGCGGCTGCCGGCATGCTGGAGCGCCGTGTGGGTAGCATCATCAACGTCGCGTCGACTGCGGGGCTGGTGGGCTATCGGCATTTTGCCGGCTATGTGGCGGCCAAGCATGGCCTGATCGGTTTGACACGCGCCGCCGCGCTCGACTTCGCCCCGTTTCAGGTGCGAGTCAATGCAATCTGCCCGGGCTCGGTGCGTGACGACGCGGCTGTAGAAGGCCGGATGCTGTCGGAGATTGCACGCTCGCTGTCTGTTCCCGTCGACGAGCATGAGGAAACCTTCGTGCAGGCACAGCCGATGAACGCGCTGATCGAACCGGAGGACATCGCGTCAGCGGCCGTCTGGCTCGCCTGCGACGGTTCGCGCCGTGTGACAGGGACGGTCGTGACGGTCGATGCTGGCTTTACCGCGCGTTGACGCATCTCACCGTAGCCGCACCCGCCATCGAGGTCTTCCGGGGTCCCGGGTCCGAGGTAGAGCGTCTGCGCGTGCAATCGTTGAAAGTCTCAAGTCTCGTTGTTCCCATTGCTCATGAAAGTGCCCACCGCCATGCCCCCGATCGAGCTTCTTGCACCGGCACGTCCGCTCGCGGCAGCTGCTCCGCCGATGCGCCGCGTGCCGCTCGCCGCCGCCTGCCACGCGTTGCGACTTCGCCTGCCCACTACGCTACCCACAGAGACCCTGGAATCGCGCCTGTCTGAATGGGTTGTCGGCGAATCCGCGCGTGGCCGCGCGATCACGCCGCCGCACCCGTGGATCGAGCCTGTGCCCTTTAACGCCGACACGGATGCCGCGCAGCGCCGCCGCGAGGCCGAACTGAATCTGGCGCTCGGCCTGCGCGACGCATCGCCGGTGCGTGTCACCCTGCTCAGTTATGCGAATGGCGCTGCCGATCTGATCCTCGTCGCAAGCCGGGCCGTGCTTGACGCTGCCGCGCTGCGCAGGTTGGGGTCCATGCTCGTCGACGAACCTGCCGATGGGACTCGCAACGACGACGCATGGCGCGATGTGGTGAAGCATGCACACGTCGAGGCCGGGCGTGCGCGGGCTGACGGCACGGCGGCCACCTCCGTGCCGTGTACCGGCGATCGGCTTGACACGGCGTTGCGACGTTGCACCTTCGGCGAGCGGTTCGACTGGGCGCGCACCGATGGCGTGCGCGCCGCCCCCTCGATGACGCGCGCCGCCCGCCACATAGCCGGTCCGCTGCCGGCCGACTGGACGCCGCAGATGCTCAGCGCGGCCATCGGCATCGTGATGGAGCGTTTCGACGCCGAATGCATACCCGTGCTTGGCGTGATCGACGCGTCCAGTCGCGGTGACCACGACGGCGACTCATCCGATGGCGCGCTTGATCGCGTGGCAGTACGCATGCTGCCCGTCGCTCCGATTTCGGCCAGCGCCGATGTCGAATGCACGGTGGCAGCACTGCTCGATACCCTTGCCGACTGCTGGACGGCTGCGCCGGTATGGGATACGGAAGCGACGCGCGCGGCGCTCTCAATACCGACCGGCACTGCCGGCGATATCGCGGTCGGCTTGTTGCTCGATACCATCGCAACGGACGCGTCGACAGGTACACCACCCGGCAGCGATTACCGCGCGTGCCTTGCACCGCCGTTCGCGCTGACGCTGATGCCAGTGGCCGTCGAGAACCAGCGCGGTGTGGTGCTGGCCTGCGACTACGATCCAGGATGCTTCGACGCGGCGCGCGTCGAAGCATTCGGCCTCGCGGTGCTGCATGTGCTCGCAGAACTACAGCGGCACTCCGAGGGGGGAAGTCATGCGCGGATAGCGGACATCGCGCTGCTGGAACCGGCCCGCAGCGCCGCGATCGCGACGCTGCGCACTGCGGCCGTTGCGTTGCCCGCACGGCAGGCGCAACGTATCGAACAACGTATCGATCAACACGCGGCAGCGCGTCCCGATGCCTGTGCAATCTCGTGCGCAGGCGAGCGACTCAGCTATGCCGGACTCGCCCATCTTTCGCGCCGCCTGGCGATTGCGCTGCGTGCCCACGGCGTACGCCCGGGCGATCGCGTGGGTGTCTGTCTCGAACGTACGCTCGAACTGGTTCCGGCACTGCTCGCAGTGCTGTGGGCGGGAGCGACCTATGTGCCGCTCGACCCTGCTTATCCCGAGGAACGGCTCAGGTATACGATCGACGACGCGCGGCCGTCGCTGATCATCGGCGCAAGCGCAAACCTGCCGGCGAGCGTCGCGGTACGGGTGCTCGACGTTGCCCAGTTGCTGCAACACCTCGACGGCCGCGACGACGTTGGCGACATCGCCGCGCCGCACCACGACGACGGCCCTGGCGCCGCCGCGTACGTGATCTACACGTCTGGTTCGACCGGACGACCCAAGGGCGTCGTCGTGCCACACCGCAACGTGCTGGATCTGATCGCCGCGACGCAGGACGACTTTGGCCTGACGTCGACTGACGTCTGGACGCTGTTCCATTCGACCTCCTTCGATTTCTCCGTTTGGGAGATCTGGGGCTGCCTCGCGACTGGCGGCCATCTGGTCGTCGTGCCCTACGAAACATCGCGCGCACCCGACGACTTCCTGCAACTGCTGGCGCATGAGCGCGCGACCGTGCTCAACCAGACGCCGACCGCATTCGCACAACTGCAACAGGCCGAGCAACGCATGCCGGCCGCGCTGGCGCTCCGCCTCGTGATCTTCGGCGGCGAGGCGCTTGACGCGCGGACGCTGCTGCCGTGGTTCGACCGGCATCCCGAATCGACCTGCCGCGTCGTCAACATGTTTGGCATTACGGAGACCACCGTCCATGTGACGGCGCAGACCATCACGCGCCTTCATGCGCTGAACGGATCACGCTCGGTCGGTCGACCGGTTCCGGGCTGGCATGTGTACGTGATGGACTCGCAGCAGCGAATAGTCCCGCCCGGGGTGGCGGGAGAAATCTACGTAGGAGGCGCAGGTGTGGCCGATGGCTATCTGCAGCGCGACGACTTGACCGCCCAGCGCTTTCTGATCGACCCCTACACGGGCGGACGTATGTACCGGAGCGGCGACCGCGGACGCCTCGACGCCGAAGGTCGGCTCGAGCATCTTGGCCGGCTCGACCGGCAGGTGAAGATCCGCGGCTTCCGGATCGAGCTCGATGAGATTCGCGCGGTACTGCTCGAATGCGCGAGCGTGTCGGCGGGCGCGGTGGTCGTGAACGGCAGCGGTGAGGCTGCCCGGCTCGATGCATACGTGGTGTTGTCGCGCGGCAATACCGCGCCCGTGCGTCGACAGCTTGCGCGTGTGCTTCCCCAGCACATGGTCCCTGCCACTGTCACCGCGGTGACGGAGCTTCCGCTGACATTGAACGGCAAGCTCGACACCGCGCGTCTGCCGACGCCGGTGCGCTCGGGTTTTGCGACCTTCGAGCCCGCGCCGGCGTCCACACGCCCTGAACTCAGCGCCAGGGGTGCGGATGGACCGGTCGGCGCGGGCATGGTAGCCGTCTTGCAGCGGATCTGGGCGGACGTGCTGCGCACGGAGGTCGGCCCGGATGACAATTTCTTCGAGCTCGGCGGCAATTCACTGTCAGCGGTTCGGATTGCGGTTGCAATCCGCGAGGGTGGTTACGGCAACCTGTCGATGCGTGAAGTGTACGTGCGGCAGACCGTGAGGCGAGTCGCCGCGTTTCTGTCCCAAGGCGGATAGACGGAATGCCATTCGGGAGCGACGCCGAAACAAGGCACGCCGAAGGCCGTCTCGGAAGGAATGCTCACGAACGGCTTTTACCGAATCGAAACGTCACGTTTTCCAGCCAGTCTGATCGCGTGTTGAAACATTATTCGCGCGGTCGCGAAGGTGTGAGACACGCGGGCGAATTGATCCGTCGACGTTTTTCCGTTGCCGGACATTGGCATGGTGTTTGCATACTTGATTAGCGTTTTCCGGAGACCCGACAATGAGTGTCAAAGAGGAAACCCGCCTGTCCCGGATCTTGATCAACCAGCAAGAGCATTACTCGACATGGCCTGACGACAAGACCGGCCGTGAATCGCCCGCACGCGCCGCGCACACAAGCGATGTGACGGCTGCATTTCGCTCAGAGGGTTGCCTCATGGCGCGTGCCGCGTTTTCGGCCGCGGAAGTCGCCGCGCTGGAGCATGAGATCAGCGGCGCGGCGGGGGAATACCACCCCGAAGCAACCGTCGTCGAAGAAGGCCGGCAATCGGTTCGCTCGATGTATGGCGGCCATGCGAGCAGCCCTTTGATCCACCGGCTCATCTGCGACGAGCGCCTGATGGCGCCTGCGATGGAACTGCTAGGCGACGAAGTTTACCTATATCAGTTCAAGATCAACACCAAGGCGCCGCTAGTAGGCGACCGGTGGCCATGGCATCAGGACTACGCGTTCTGGGCTCATCTGGACGGCATGCCGTCGCCGGATGCAGTGACGGTCGCCGTCTATCTCGATGAAGTCAACGAGTTCAATGGCCCGCTGTTCTACATCCCTGGCGGCCACCGCGCAGGCCTGCATCGCTGCGAGCCGGCTACCTGCGCAGGTATGGCGCTGGGCGGCTCCGACGTATCGGCCAATCTGCGCTTTACGCTGAGCGCCGACGTGGTCGGCGCGCTGGTTGCGGATCATGGCCTGCGATCGGCGCATGGGCCCTCCGGTTCGGCATTCTTCTTCCATGCCAATCTCCCGCATGCCTCGGGCTTGAACCTGTCGCCCTACAGCCGGCGGCAAATCTTCATTACGTATAACGCAGTCGGCAATGCGCTGTCACGTTCGCCCAAACGCGCGGAATTTCTCGTGGCTAGGTCGAACGAGCCGTTGCGCGCTATCTCCGGATCCCTGCTGGCAGCGTAGGACTCAGGACAGCAGGGAAGGACTATGAAAGGAATCATATGAGCGCTTCACTCCAGCACAGCGTCGACATCCGCGAGGTCATTGCCCGATCCGGATCGGGCCAGCAGCGTTTTTTCGACAGTGCCGATTTCTCCTGGACCCGCGCCATCGAGGCACGCTGGCCCGGCTTGCGGGAAGAGGTCGGCCGGCTGCTAGTGGCGGTCGACCGGCTGCCGGGTTTTGAGGACATCCAGCACGAACAACGGCAACTGAGTACCGACAAGCGCTGGAAAATCTTCCCGCTACACGTGTATGGCCATCATTTCGCGCGCAACAGCGAACGTTGCCCGCAACTTGCCGCGTCGCTCCGCGAGATCCCGCACCTGCGCGCCGCCATGCTGTCAATCCTCCAGGCAGGCAAGGTGTTGCATCCCCACGAAGGCCCGTACAACGGCGTGCTGCGCTATCACCTCGGCCTCGTCGTGCCCGAGCCCGAACAGTGCGGCATCACGGTTGGCGGCGAGACGCGGCGCTGGGAAGAGGGGGCGTCGCTCATCTTCGACGACTCCCACACGCATCAGGCCTGGAATAATGGTACGCGCGACCGTGTCGTCCTGTTCGTCGACTTTGATCGTCCGTTGCCTTCTGCGCTCGCACGCCGCAACGAAATCGAGATCGCTCGGATCTCCCGCAGCAGCTTCATCATGGATGCGATCGATGAATGGCATCGCTGGGAAGCAGCATACGGCGCCGAACTGGATCGTCGGCTCAGCGGCGCGGGCGAGTCCGACAACGCAGAGGCCGACGCACAATGAACCGGCAGCCCATGGTGTATCGCCTCATTGAACCATTGCATATCAGCGTCGCGCTTGTCTACGTACTCACGTTTTCGCTCATCGAGCGCCTGATTTCCGCCGCGCTGGAGCCCGGCTTTCTGCTGCTGGATATCCCGATTCTCAAGCGCTGGATCCGTGCTTCGACGTTCTCCGCGACGCTAGCCGGCGTGCTACTCACGCAGGGTTTTGCGTGCGTACTTGCGAGCACGCCGCCGACGACAGCGCTTGCCTGGCGGATCGGATTGGCAGTGCCGATGCTAATCGGCCTGAGCTTGCTGTCAGTGGCTCACTCGCGACTGACAGCCCAGCCGTGGACCATCGCACAGTTCGAACGCAGGCATCAGACCAGGTCGATCGAACGCATCTTCTCGAAGCTGTTGCGCAACCCGCTCGATGCGCACTTCGCGAGGTTGTTGATCGCGAACTCGCTGGTCATGCTGCCTGCTTTTGCCTGCTTGCTCGTCATCCGGCCGTTTAGTTTCGCCTGCCTGTTTTGCTTCATCTCCGTCTGGCTGATATCGGGATCAGACCAGGAGACGCTCGATCACACCGATATCCATAACAACGTGTTTCGCGGCGCGGCGCATCTGTCGCCCACGCAAGGCGTGTTGCTGAGGGGCATGCACCTGTGGCTGCGTCTCGGGCTCAATGCGATGCACGGCAGGATCCCGCATTTCTATCGCGCGCAACACGTCTATATCCACCACGTCGAGAACAACGACCTCGGCGATCCCCAGTCGACGCTACGCTATGACCGAACCAGCTTCTTCGACTTCTGTCGGTTTGCGCTAAAACTCGGCCTGAGCTTCACGTTTGCTGCCGACGTCTTCGCCTATCTGGCCGCGAGGAGCAATCGCCGCCAGATCCGGCTGCTCGGGTACGGCATCGGCGGCTGGTTCCTGATGCTTGTCGTGATTGCCTGCTTCAATCCCGGCGCGGCGTTGGCTCTGCTGCTGATACGTCTTTCGGTGGGCGTTCCGACCGCAATCGACGTCAATTTCTGGCATGGGCTGGCCGACCCCGACGACCCTGGGAATATCGCGCGCAACACCATCAACATCCTCTATCAGGACGAGGAAGTGGCCGGTATCGGCGCCATGCATGCCGCGCATCACTATCGGAGCGGCGAGCACTGGTCGCGCCAGTGCCAGCTTTCACACGCTGCGGCCGGCCAGATGCGAGACCGGGGGATGTTGCTGTTCAATAATTATCTGGCCACCAAGTTCACCAAGATGCTGCTGTTGTGCCGCTTCGACGTAATCGCTCTGAGCACCCATCCCAGCAACGAAGAAGAGATCGACTACGGTCGCCGCATCCCGGAGATCCGCAGGCGGCTCGCCCCATGGCGCCCGGTGCACAGGAGCGACACCTATCGGCTCCTTGATCGCACACTGGGCGCGATGTACGCCTATGGGCTGCCTATCGTGCCCTTGCCGGCGATCGATCCGGCCGCCGCCCCGTACCTGCGCTAAGGCCCAGGAAGCCCGACGCCCCCTGGCGCTGTGATGACGGCGCTTCGCGAATCTACCCATGCTTACCTATCTCTTTCGTCATTCGCTGGTCCCCGTCATCCTTGCGATTCTGGCCGGCCTCGTCGGTGGTGCGGCCAGCTCGGGCCTCGCCATCGTGACCGGGCGCGTCGTATCCGGCGCTTCGGCGCCGCTTGGTTACGCGTGGGTCTTCCTGCTGCTCTGCCTCGTCGCGGTGACGTCGCGGTGTTTTTCCGAAATCACCCTGGTGCGGCTTTCGCAAGACGCTACTTATCGTCTGCGCATGGAGCTGAGTCGGCAACTCATGGACACACCGCTCATGAAGATCAACGAGTTTGGAGAATCCGAACTGATCGTGATCGCCACAAGCGACGTCGGGCGCTTCATCAACGCGCTGCAAACGCTTCCGACCCTGTTCTGCAACATCATCGTGATTCTCTCATCGATCTCCTACATGGCCTGGGTCTCGTGGCGCCTCGCCGCGGCGCTGACCTGTGTGCTCGTGATCGGGGTCTACGTGTACCAGCGCGTCGAGCGTCGGCCGCTGGACGACATGACGCAATACCGAAAGCTACTCGCGGGGAACTACGAGAATTTCAAGACGATCATCCACGCCAACAAGGAGCTCAAGCTCAACCACGAGCGCGCCGAAGCGTTCCTTGCGGTCGATGTCGAGAATCTGACACAGCGTGCCCGGTCGCTCTTCGTGCGCGGGATGACTGGTTATTCGTGGCTGCATCACGTTTCGGACATGGCCTTCTATTTGATGATCGGCGCGGCCTTGTTCATCGTGCCGCTGCTTTCTTCGGAGCCACGCGCCAATCTCGCCTCAGTCGCGATTGTGATGTTGTCATTGGTCGGCCCTGTGTCAGAACTTGTCTATTCCATCCCGACGTTGCGGCAGTCGAACGTTTCGATGCGCAAGATCGAGCGGTTAACGAGCAGGTTGCTCGGATTGAAACGGGACACTGCCCTGCCGCCGCTCGACGCAGCTCACGCCGATCCGTTCGCAATGCGCGGTCCCTTGCGGCTCGATCTCGAATCGATCGCGTTTCACTATCCGGCCGTTGGAGACAGCGAACGGTTCGGTGTCGGGCCGATCGACCTTTCCGTGCGCGCAGGTCAAATCCTGCTGATTTCGGGCGGCAACGGTGGCGGCAAGACCACGCTCGCAATGCTGCTGCTTGGCCTCTATCCGGCCGACAGCGGGCGGATAACCCTGAACGGGGTGCCCGTGACGGATGACAACGTCAAATGGTATCGCCAGCATTTCTCGGCAATCTTCACGGATTTTCACCTGTTTGACTGGCTGCCGGGCGACATCGATGCCGATACGCTGGCCCGTGTCGATCGCTATATCGGCGAGCTGGGCCTCGTGGGAAAAGTGCGCTTCGTCGACGGCCGGTTCTCCACCACCGATCTGTCCAGCGGCGAGCGCAAGCGGCTGGCGTTGCTGGCCGCCTACATGGAAGATCGGCCTGTCTGTTTCTTCGACGAGTGGGCGGCCAATCAGGATCCGCGCTTCAAGGAAGTGTTTTATCGCCGACTTTTGCCAGAACTACGCAAGCAAGGCAAGGCAATCATCGCGATTTCGCACGACGATGCCTATTTCGACTGCGCCGACCAGATCGCGCGTATCGACGACGGGCGCTTACACATGGTCGGAATGAACGCCGCGGCCGATCACGTCTTTTCAGCCTGACATGCGAAGCACCTCGCTGCGATACAGCGTGCTCGCCGACTCGCCCGGCCCGGCAGGCCTCGGTGGAGCGCACGCTCGGCGCGCCTGCTGGAGATGCAGGCCGTCTAGTGGAATCCCCCATCCTGCAAGTCTGAGGCCTTTGCTAGACTGCGTCGACCTTCCGGCCCTTCAATTAAATTCAATGAACCGCATGACGCGCGGTCCCCTGCCGCACCTCAGCCCGCGCGTGAAGCACATCGCAACGCTCGCGTTACTGTGCATGCTTTGCATCGCGAGCATGTGCGGCGTCTACTGGTATGCGCAGCGCAACGGCACGCAGACCATGATCGATAACGCGCAGCATCGCCTCGATCTGTATGAGAGCGCGTTGACCAGCACGCTGACCCGCTACGACTATCTTCCCAAGCTGATCAGCCTGAATCCGAGCACAGTGCTGCTGCTTCGGAATCCCGGCAACAGCGAGATGGCCGTCATGCTCAATCGCTATCTCGCGGAGGTCAATGCCGGCGCGCACGCTTCGGCAATCTACGTAATCGACCTGGATGGCAAAACGATCGCGGCAAGCAACTGGAACCGCCCGGACAGTTTCGTCGGCGAGAACTACTCCTATCGACCGTATTTCGTCGATGCGCTGCGAACCGGAAGCGGCCGCTTCTACGGCCTCGGCACCGTCAGCCGCACACCCGGGTACTACTATGCGACGCGGATTCACGATGCGGACGGCACAAAGGTCGGTGTGGTGGTGATAAAGATCGATCTCGACATGATAGAGGCGATGTGGAAGCGCAGTCCCGAGACCTTGATCCTCGTCGATTCGAACGGGGTGGTGTTCCTGACTTCGTTCGCGGCTTGGAAATATCGTACGCTGAAGCCGCTGTTGCTGGCCACGCGCAAGCGCATAGAAAACACGCGCCAATACGAGATCGTGGGTGGACTGGAGCCGATCGGCCTAGTCGAGGCCCGCCGGCTCGACGAGCACGCCACACTGCAGACGATCGCGCGAAAGCTGGCCCCACCATCGCGCGCGGGGTTGTCGTTTGAACCGGAATTCATTGCCGTGACCCAAGCCGTTCCGGGAACGAACTGGCAGATCATGTCCTTTTCTGATACCTACTCGATTCGCCAAGCGAGCCGCAGCGCGGCCTTGCTTGCGGGTTTCGGCTTTGCCTTGGCGGCGATCGGTTTCCTTTACCTGATGCAGCGCAGGCGTATCGTCGCGCAACAACTGGCGATGCGGGCGACGCTTAAACAGATGAACGACGAACTCGAACGCAAGGTGCTGCGCAGGACGGAAGCGTTGACGAAGGCGAACCGCAATCTGCGTAACGAGGTGACAGGCCACCGCAGGACCGAACAGCAATTGAAGACGACCGTGGAAGAACTTGTGCAAGCCGGCAAGCTTGCCCTTCTCGGCCAGATGGCGGCGAGCGTCACGCATGAGTTGAACCAGCCGCTCGTCGCGCTGCGGATACTATCGGATAATGCGATTCAGTTCCTGAAGATCGGCCGCAACGACGAAGGCATCGACAATTTGCACTCAATTGTCAGGCTGACCGAGCGCATGAGCAGCATCACGTCGCAATTGCGGCGCTTCGCCTATAAGTCACCCGCTTTTCTCGGCGTCGTCGAGATCGACCGTGTAATCGCTAATGCCCTGTCGCTGATGGATCTGCGGATTCGCCGCGAAGGCGTGATGGTTGCGCGTGAGCCGGCCACAACCGACCTTTGCGTTGTGGCGGATCCCAACCGGTTAGAGCAGGTTCTAGTCAATCTGTTCGCGAACGCGCTCGATGCGATGGAAAGTTCCGCAACGCGGATCCTGTCCATCAGGGTGATCGAAGAGGCAGATGGCGTCGCGATCGTCGTGTCGGACAGCGGAGCGGGGATCGGATTAGAGAATCTAGATCACATCTTCGAGCCATTCTTTACTACCAAAAAGCAGGGCGTCGGGCTCGGCCTTGGGCTCGCCATCTCGCAGGGCATCGTGCGCGATATGGGCGGCAGGTTACGCGGAGGTAACGGCGCTCACCGCGGCGCTGAATTTCACTTGCATCTGCATATCAGCGTTCCGTGCGAGACCTAAACTGACCAGGCGTCGTTAGACGGAATTCTGTCAATCTGCAATTCATGTGCAACGGGAAGGGATGAGCCGAATTGATTGATATGAACGACCCTCACCCATCGGTAATAACTGCGTGAGCTATAAGCCAGTGCGCGCTGATCGAGATGGATTTTTTGTTGGCTCACCCTGCTGACAGGGAGGTATCCGTCATGACGCATACGATCGTTGGTGTAGACATCGCAAAAAACGTGATGCAGGTTCACTGAGTCGATCCAGAGACTGTTGAGATCGTGAATAGGCTTGTTAAGCGCGCGGCGTTTCTTGAGTACTTCGCCAATCGCAATGCCTGCCTCATCGGGATGGAGTCTTGCAGCAGTTCGCAACACTGGGCTCGACGATTGATCGAGATGGGCCATCAGGTAAAGCTTATGCCGGCAAAATCGGTCAAGGCATTTAACATCCGCAACAAAAGCGACGCGGCAGACGCGTGAGCAATTTGAATAGCGATTCGGATGGCCAGCAAATCGGTTGCTGTGAGGACCGAGGCGCAGCAGGCGGTCCTCGCTCTACATCGCATGCGCCAGCAGTTGATCAAGTTTCGCACAATGCAGATCAACAGCCTGCGTAGGTTGCTAATCAAATATGGCGAGGTGATGGGCGTTGGTCGGGCGGCGTTGGACAGGGCGGTCGTGGGAGGTTCATAAAATAGATATACTGGAAACGCGCACCACCTAATATTTACGAAGCGACGCTTCGCAAACTTCATAACCAAAATGGGGGCGACTCGAACAGGTCTCTTCATGTCACGGAGACATTCAGCCGGAACACACACTAAGTGTTCAGGCGAAATTGGTTTGAAATTTTGGTACCGTATGCGCCGAGAAGGTTGCAAACTTCGTCATCGATAGGAAGGCAGTTTCCCCACCACGGCTGCCTGCCTGTCAGAGGTCCGCAAGATAATTGCATCCAGGTCAATCTGCTTGAGCTCGCGTTGCTTACTCGTGTTGTTGGCCCGCATCTTCGGCTTCACCGGTTCGCCCCGGTTGGTCCGCGAAGGCGAGCCCGAGATGCGCCGGTTGTCACGCTCCAACTGCACCCGTCGAGACAGCGTGAGAACGTGTCCAAGGCGCTTGTTATCGATCTCGGCACCTTGGCCTACATCCGAGAGCCGATCGTACTGGCGATAGGTCAGGGCAGTGCCTTTCGCTACGATTTCGATGGGACCATCCGGGTACTCGTACACGTCCAGATAATGATGAATCCATTGAAGTCGGCTATGAAGTGGGGCGCATACGCTTTGGCGGCCTCCTTTGTATTCATCTTGCGCAGCCTCAACTCTTTGACCAACCGGTCCTGCAAGGTGAGATTGGCCCGCTCCACGCGTCCCTTCGCCTGATTGCTGTTGGCACACAGCGTTTACACATTCAACTCGTACAAGGCCCGCCCGTATTGGGTCACGCCCTTGTCGGGCGTGCTCGCGTGCTGGTTGCAGTGAAACACGCTGGCCTTGTCGCTATAGAGTGCCACGGGCTTGCCGTGCGCCTCGATGTATTTGCGCGTGGCCTCGAAATAACTGAACGTCCATTCGGTCGCCGTAAAGTGCAACGCCATCAGTTGGCTTGTGGCATCGTCAATAAACACCAGCAGCGTGCACGCTGGCGCCCGGTCTTCAAACCACCGGTGATCGCTACCATCGATCTGGATCAGCTCGCCCAGGCACGAACGCCGGTTCCTCGGCTGATGGATCTTGGGCGGGCGCTGCTTGCGTGGAATCCACAGGCCGGCGTCGGTCATCAGGTGGCGAACAGTCTCCTTGGAAAGCGTTAAACCATGACATTCGCGCAGCTTCTCGCAGGCAAGCGTTGGGCCAAACTCGGCGTATCGGTCGCGAATCAAAACCAGTGCCCGGCATGCCGTTACCTCATCAAGCTTTCGATTGCCTGGACGACCTCGCGCTGCCGAGCCCACACCGGCTGCGCCCGTTTGCTTGTACCGCAGCACCAAACGCTCGACTTGGCGCACCGTCAAATTCAAACGCTCAGCCGCCAGGCCCGGTTTGAGCATCCGGTCCACGACAGCCTGAATCACTTTAAGACGATCGAGTTCGCGCATATTTAGTGTCACCAGTCCGGTTGGTTTCATGGCGAACTCCCATCGTCTGATCGGAAGTTCCCAGCTTGGCACCAACAGCAGAACACGACATTTCTATATTGCCAATTCATAGAACACCCCAACGTTGTACTGGGCAGGTGCATAGCCGCCTTTTGCGGACTTCATCATCCATTGCACCGCTAGGGCGTCGTCCTGTTGCAGTCCTAACCCCTTCAGATAGGCGTAGCCAAGCCTGTTTTGGGCTGGCGCGTAGCCTTGGTCCGCGGCTTTCTGATACCACATCGCAGCCACGCTGTCGTCTCGCACCACCCCAACGCCCGCGCTATACATCCGGGCCAAGGTATGTTCGGCCTCGGGCTGTCCTTGTTTGGCCGCCAGCCGAATGGCGCGGGTACGCGCGTCGTTTGCATCACGTTGCCGAGTCTCAATCGCCCCATTTGCATCGCCCTGGACCAGCTCGCCGATGTGATCGGATAGCATCGGCGCTGGTGCGATCTGGGACGCAGCGATAGATCGGGCTGCCAACATAATCAGGCCAATGCAATGCACCCGCTCAACCAGCGGCGCTTCTGTGACCATCCGTCCATAGTGAACCTCGGCATTCCGTATTTTTTTATCTGCATGCATTCATGGGGCGACACCAAACGAGCGTGATCAGTCACCCGGGCGGTCGGTCAAATTCCCCTATATGAACGGCCCCCTTTGCGCCAGTTTTTCGTGTGTTTTGACGAACGAGATAAGTTGCAGCTCTATATTCGACCTTGTTGCAGACGTTACAGCCGCTGCGGGTCCCTATGAAATCCGCTGACTCGTGCCTCATTCCGGGTGAGAGCTCGAAGCTCTGAGGAATTTTCAGGTTTGACGAGTCCCGGTCTTACCTGTGTTGTCATTACACTTGATTGCCAACGCAACTTTTGATAAGGTTTCCTGCGTAATCGCCTGCTCTTCAACGGAGATGGTACTCAACTGGCTTCACAGTCGCGTAATCCTTCCTGTATGGCTTGTCGTGTGCCAGTATTGCCCAGATCATTCGCGCCATCTTGTTAGCCAGCGCGACCATCACAATATTCAGTGGACGCCGCTTTTTCAACTGCTCGATCCATTGTGAGGGCTGTTTTGAGTGAAACAGCACGCTCCGAGAACCGTGAATAAGTAGCGTGCGTAAATAGGTATCCCCCCGTTTGCTTATGCCTAACAATTGAACCTTCCCACCTGAGCCAGTTTGCCCAGGTACTAGGCCCAGCCAGGCGGCGAACTCGCGCCCTGACCGGAACGATTTCGCATCGCCCATCGTCGCGACAGCAGCCGTAGCGGTCAGCAGACCTACCCCGGGGATCTCGGCAATCGCTTTAGCAGCCTTGTCTTCCTTCATCCACATCTGCAACCGCCGTTCGATTTCGACGATCTGATCGTCAAGCTTCGTCAATCCATTCCATTGTTCGCGTAGCGTGTCGATCAGCATCGTCGGCAAACGCTCCGAGAGTTTCGCCAAGACTTCTGGGATTGCTTTATCGAGCGCACTCCGACTTGTGCGCATAACCTCACCGTACTCGGTCAGTAAGCCTCGCAAGCTGTTGATCTGCATCGTACGAAACTTCACCAATTGCTGCCTCATCCGGTGCAGTGCCAGTACGGCCTGCTGCGATTCTGTCTTGACAGCGACTGCCTTGCCTGGCATCTGCGTTGCCATCCAGATTGCACGCGCGTCTGCCGAATCGTTTTTGTTGCCGATGTTGAATGCCTTTACGAACTTCGCCGGCATGAGCTTTACCTTATGCCCCATCTTCATGAGTTGGCGCGCCCAGTGCTGAGCACCGCCACAAGCTTCCATCCCGATCAGACAGGGTGCACGATTTGCAAAATGTTCTAGAAACGCTGCCCGCTTGATTGGTTTGTTGATAACCTCGCCGGTTTCCGCGTCAATCCAATGCATCTGCATGACATTCTTAGCAATATCTACCCCAACTATCGTATGGCTCATTTTGAACTCTCCGGTTGGCTTCGAGGACCTTCATGATCTTCCAGTTTTGGGCCTGATGTGGTCGATCTGGGCGGATCCGTCTCTGTCTGCATGTCCTCGCCGATAGGTGGGGGCCGTTCATATCATTCCGGGTATGGTCACTTCAAACTCCCCCATCTGACGACCGTCGACTGAGCTGACGGGAGAAGTGTCGCAGGACGTCTATCTTCGTCTCCTTCGAACAAGAGGGAGTTCAGGGAGTGAACGTCTTGAAGCCGCACCTGCAAAGCACCGTATTCACACTACTCGAGCGTAACAAGAGCCAGCGCCAGATCCAGCGGCTGACGGGCATCGACCGCAAGACGATCCGCCGCTATCAGGCGATCTTCGAGTCGCAGAAGTCTGGGTCAGCAAACTCCTCCATGGTGACCGCCGGCTCTGAATCGGCAGTCACGCAAAGTCCCCCATCGCCGCGACCACCGGCTACTGAGGCTTCCAGCAAGGCGACAACGTTCAATTTCGCCCGCTCCGCAAGCGAACCGCATCGCGAGTGGATCGAAGAGCAGGTCCGCCTGAGGCGAAACGCGCAGGCGATCTATCAGGATCTGGTCGACCAGTTCGCATTCACCGCGAGCTACGAGAGCGTCAAGCGTTTCGTGCGCGCCTTGCGCCACATTGATCCCGAGCAGTTCGACCGTCTCGCGTTCGCCCCCGGCGAAGAAGCTCAAGTCGATTATGGCGAAGGCGCACTGACCCGCGATCCGAAGACCGGCCGCTACCGACGCCCGCGGTTGTTTGTGATGACCCTTCGGTACTCAAGACGCAGCTTCCGGCGCGTGGTCTGGAAGTCCAGCAAACAGGTCTGGGCGCAGCTTCACGAAGAAGCCTTCCGCTACTTTGGCGGTGCGGTTAGCTACGTCGTTCTCGACAACCTCCGGGAAGGCGTCATTACGCCGGACCTGTATGAACCCGAGATCAACCGGCTCTACGAGGCGATGCTAGAGCATTACGGTGTCGTCGCCGATCCGGCCCGTGTGCGGGACCCGAATCGAAAGGGGACCGTGGAGAACGCGATTCAACATACGCAGGGCACCGCGCTCGCCGGCCGCCGTTTCGAGTCGCTCGAAGCCCAGAACGAATTCCTGATGCACTGGGAGGCAAACTGGGCGGCCAAACGAATCCATGGCAGCGCCCGGCGACAGGTCGAGGCCATGTTCCAGGAGGAGAGGCCGCATCTGCGGGCGTTGCCGACCACCGGCTTTCGCTACTTCACGGAGGTCGTGCGTACCGTCTGGGACGACACCACTGTCAACATCGATCGCAGCAACTATGCGGCACGACCTGCACCGATCGGCAGTCTCGTTTCAGTGCGGATCTACGATTCCACCATCGAGATTCGCGATCGCCGTACGCAGGCGTTGCTGCGCACCCATCCTCGCGCCCAGCAGGCCGGTTCGCTTGAACTGCCAGAAGACGAACGCCCGTTCAATCCGTCCCGTCAGAGCGCCTTCCTGCTCGCGAGCGCGGCGGACATCGGGCCGCAAACAAAGGCGCTTTGCCAGCATATGTTCGACAGCGAAGGTCGCGTCGGCCATCGCGCCATGTGGGGCATCGTCGGTCTAGCGAAGAAGTATCCCGCCCGGCTCGTTGAACAGGCCTGCGATCACGCATTGCGTCATCACGTCTACCGCTACAAACAGGTGCGCGCGATCGTCGAGCGGCTGTTCGAACAGGCACTCGAGCGGCTCGATCAGGCACCGCAACTCGAACTGCCTCTCACGCAGGATCACCCGCTGATCCGTTCCGCCGCCGAATACGGCGAACTCTTTACCCTCGGTGCGCAGCACGGCGCCGAATCTCAACCTCCGACTGGAGAAACACAGGCATGACCATGACATTACCGGAAATCGAACGGGCTCTCGGACAGCTCCGCCTGTCCGGCGTGCGCGACACACTTGAAACGCGCGTGTTGCAGGCCCAGGGCTCCCAGCAGCCATTCCTCGAAACCTTCGCGCTGATCCTGCAGGACGAACTGGATCGCCGCCAGTCCCGGCTCATCGAACGCCGCTACAAGCTCTCCGGCCTCGAAGAGAAACTCACGCTCGCCGAATTCGACTGGGCCTTCAATCCCAAAGTGCCTCGCCAGGCCTGCTTCCAGCTTCACACGCTGAAGTTCATCGCCGCCGGCGACAATGCGCTGATCATCGGTAAACCAGGCACCGGCAAATCGCACGTTGCGAAGGCTGTCGCCTACCAGGCGGTCCTGCAGGGCCACAAGGTGCAGTATCTTGAGACCGACGACTTCTTTAACCGTTACGCGCTGAGCCCGGCGGCTCAGCGCGAAGCCCGACTGCGAGCCATCCTCGAGAGCGATCTGCTCGTGCTGGATGACCTGTTCCTGTCGCGTACGATCCCAGATGCCGCCGGCGCGCTGCTGCAAACGCTAATCCATCAACGCTACAAACTACATCGCAGCGTTGTCGTGACATCCAATCGCGTTGTGCAGGATTGGGGCGCATATCTAGGCGACAACACGATGAGCACCACGATCCTCGACCGGCTCATGCATCACTGCCACCTGCTTGAATTCGACGGTCGCAGTTACCGTCTCAAGGAAGCCGCTGAAACGCTTGCGCGGAAATCGAAAACCAGCTAAATAAAACCATTAGTCCTGCTGCACAGGGTGGGGGAATTTGCGCGACCATAAGTGGGGGAGTTTCAACTGACCGTCCGGG
>NZ_JAAVUV010000026.1 GCF_018449635.1 Caballeronia sp. dw_276
CGGGCTGCCAGGGGTGAAAGAAGCCGCGGTGCTGGCGCGCGACGATGTCGCTGGCGCGGATCTGAGACTTGTGGCTTACGTGGTGATGTCGGCGAGGCCGGCGACGCATGCAACGCTTGCCGCTTCCGTAACCGATGCAACCCTGATACGGGCATCACTGGGCGAGACACTGCCGGACTACATGGTGCCGTCGCACTACGTCGTCTTGGACAGCTTACCGCTGACCCCGAACGGCAAGCTTGATCGCCGCGCGCTCCCGGCCCCCGAACGGGGCGGCAACGAACAGACCTACCTGGAACCGGGCACCGACACCGAACGCGCACTGGCCTCGATCTGGTCGGAGGTGCTGCACGTTGAGCGCGTCGGCGCCGGCGACAACTTCTTCGAGCTGGGTGGTCATTCGCTGCTAGCCTCGCAGGTCAGGGCGCGCATCGGTCGCCAGCTCGGTCGCGAGATCAGTCTGCGCAGTCTGTTCGACGCGCCAGTGCTGAATCAACTGGCTGCTCACATCGATGGGTCGCAAGCATACGGGTTCGCGCCGCAGGAACTGACTTCGCTGCCGCGTGACGGCCGGGAATTCCCGCTGTCGTACGCGCAGGAGCGTCTGTGGCTATTACAGCAAGCAGGCCTCGGCAGTGCGTACAACATGGACGGTGCGCTGGCGCTGCATGGGCCACTGTCGCTGGAGGCGCTGCAAGGTGCACTGGATGAATTGATCCAGCGTCACGAGATTCTGCGCACGCGCTTCGCAGTGTCGGCGAAAACAGGACTGCCTTATCAGGCGATCGAGACGCAACTGGCACTGCCGCTGCGGGTGCGCGACGCGCGGGCCGACGAGGTGGCGCACCTGCTGCGAGCGCATGCAACGGAAGGCTTCGACCTGTCGGTGGGGCCGCTATTGCGCGGTTTGGCGTTGCGGCTGGCACCCGAACATCACGTGATCGGACTGACGCTACATCACATCGTGATGGACGGCTGGTCGATGGGCATACTGGTGCGCGATCTTCAGATGCTGTACGCGGCACGCCTGGAACAACGCGCGGCGCAGCTTGCGCCGCTACAAGTCCAGTATGCTGACTACGCACAGTGGCAGCGCGGCAAAGACCAGTCGGCGGATCTGAGCTACTGGTTGCAGACGCTGGCGAGCTATCAGCAGCCGGTGAACGTGCTGGGTGCACCGGGTACACGCCTGGCTCCACACGGCGAGGCGCGTACGCTAACGCGCATCATGCCTGCACAGTTGGCCGAACGACTGATGCAGTTCAGCGGCGAGCGGCAGATGAGCGCATTCATGGTGCTGCTTGCGGCTCTCGCGCTGCTGCTGTACCGACACACGCGGGCAACCGACCTGTGTATCGGTACGACGGTGGCCGGGCGCGGCGAACTAGCGACCGAAGCCCTGATCGGTTTCTTCATCAACATTGTGCCGCTGCGCATCGGTGTATCGGATGAGGACTCAGGTGAGGCGCTGCTCGCGCGGGTGCGCCATCAGGTGCTGGAGGGACTGTCACACGACGGACTGCCGTTCGAGCAATTGCTTGCGGCGCTGCCGGAGCGAGGCGGGCAGGGCGGCGATGCGCTGCTGCCGGTGATGCTGAGACATCAGAATTTTCCGGAAGCGGATGCGCAGACGTGGGCGGGCGGCGTACGGGCGCAGCCAACGAGCGTGACGGCGGTGTGGACGGCCCGCTGCGACCTCGATCTCCAGTACTACGGTGACGTCAACGGGATGGAGGTCGTGGCGGAGTACGACTCTTCGCGTTTGGAGGAGGGGCGGGTCAAGCAGTTGCTGGACACGCTGGAGGTGCTGCTGGGACGGCTCGTCAGCGATGCTTCGATGAATGTGCAAATGCTGATCGCGCAAACGGAAGCCGAGCGCGAACGCCTGACGCAGTGGAACCATACGCATCGTAAGTTCGATACGCGAAGTGTGTGTGAACTGTTCTCGCAACAAGTGAAGATCCGGCCACATGAGATTGCATGCCGCGAAGACGGACGTGCGTTGACGTATCAGGAGCTGGATTCGCATGCGCGGCAGATTGCGCATGCGCTGCACACGCGGGGTGTCGGCGTGGACGAGACCGCGCAACCGGGTGCACGGATCGGTGTGCTTGCGCCTCGCGGAGTGGATTTCGTCACTGCACTGCTGGGAATCTGGATGGCGGGGGGCGTATATGTGGGGCTGGAGCCGTCTTATCCGCCCGCTTACGTACGCCACATAGTAGAGGACGCAGCGCCGACACTGCTGCTGACTGACGATGCTACACGACTCGACTGGCTCGATAACGAGTGCGAGGTGTTGGAACTCGGTACGGTATTGAGGAACCAAGACATCCCGCAGGTTTCGGCTTATCACGCCGCGCCTCGCGACCTCGCCTACATTGCTTACACCTCGGGCTCGACAGGTCGTCCCAAGGGCGTAGCGGTTCCACATGGTCAGCTGTTGAACGTCTTGGCCTCTCTCTGGCAGCAGATCCCGTTCGACGCACACGAAGTGGTCGCACAAAAGACACCGACACCATTTGTGGTGTCAATAAAGGAGATGCTCGCCGGGCTGTTGATGGGGCTACCGCAGGTCGTATTCAGCGATCCCGTCGTGCGTGACGTGGCCCGCTTCGCACAGGAGCTGGAGCGAGCGCGTATCACACGGCTGAACTTGGTGCCTTCACACCTGTCGGCACTGCTGGAACACGCATCACGCCTGAGTAGCCTGCGCCATGTGATCACCGCGGGCGAGCCGCTGACGCAGGCGTTGCGCCTACGTGTCGAGGCGGCGCTGCCAGCCGCGCGCTTATACAACAACTACGGTTGTACCGAGCTGAACGACATCACCTACTGCATGCCGGGGGATCAGGACTCGGATGGGGCGGTGGTGCCGGCGGGACGTCCGGTGGGCAACCTGCGCGTCTATGTGCTCGACGCCGCGGGGCGGGAACAGCCGCAGGGCCTAGCCGGCGAGATCCACGTCGAAGGCGAGGCCGGACAATACTGGGGCCGGCCCGAACTCGATGCGCAGCGGCGCGTGGCGAATCCGTACGGGGCACCAGGGAGCTGGCTGTTCCGCACGGGCGACATTGGGCGACGGCTCGCGGACGGCCGCGTCGATGTGATGGGGCGCGCAGATCTGGATGTGAAGGTGCGCGGTCAGCGGATCGACCTGCGGCACGTGGAGAGCGTGCTGGCTGCGCACGAACACGTGCGTCAGTGCGTGGTGAGCGGTCGGGCGGATGCGACCAGCGAGGTGCAGCTGGTGGGGTACTACGTGCTGTACGAGCCGGTGTCGGTGCAGGCAATACGCGCGTGGCTGGTTCAGCGGCTGCCGGGGTATATGGTGCCGGGCTATCTGATGGCGCTGGAGCGATTGCCGCAACTGCCGAACGGCAAGCTGGACCGGCAGGCGCTGCCGGCGCCGGGTGAGGAGGCGAGTGCCGAAGAGCACGAAGCGCCGGCCGGGGCAACGCAGCAGTCGCTCGCTCAAATCTGGGCGCAGGTGCTGAAGTTGCCGCTGGAGCGAATTGGACGATGGGACAGCTTCTTCGAGCTGGGCGGCCACTCGCTGCTTGCCACGCAGTTGGCGTCGCAGATACGGGCGGTGCACGGCGTCGAACTGGAGTTGCGCACGCTGTTCGAGACGCCGGTTCTGGATGCACTCGCGCAAAACATCGAAGACCTTCAGCGCGAAGGCGCGCATACGACGCTGCCGGCAATCGAGCCGGTTGCAAGGCATGGCGCGCCGCTGGCGCTGTCGTTTGCGCAGCAGCGGCTGTGGTTCCTCGACCAGCTGGAGCCGGGCAGCGCGCTCTACAACATCCCGGCGGCGATCCGGCTGGTGGGGCGGCTCGATATCGCGGCGCTGGAGAAGACACTGAACGAGGTGGTGCGTCGGCACGAAGCGTTGCGCACCCATTTCGTGGAAGTGGACGGCACGCCGGTACAAGTGGTGGTGGCGGAGTTGCTGCCTGCACTGCAACGCGTGAGTATCGAAGCACCCGATGCGCCTGCTCGCGACAAGGAAGTCGGGCGGCTGCTGCGGCAGGAAGCATTGCGTGCGTTCGATCTGTCGACGGGGCCGCTCATCCGGGCAGGACTGCTGCATGTCGGGGAAGACGAACATGTCGTGTATCTGACGGTTCATCACATCGTATCGGACGGCTGGTCGACGGGTGTGCTGGTGCAGGAAGTGGCCGCGCTGTACGGCGCCTTCGTGCGCGGCGAGCCCTCGCCCCTGACACCGCTGGGCGTGCAGTACGCCGACTTCGCACACTGGCAGCGCACGTGGCTGGCTGGCGACACACTCGACCGGCAGTTGCAGTACTGGACGCAACAGCTCTCCGGCGCCCCGTCACTGCTGACGCTGCCGCTTGACCATTCACGTCCGGCCGTACGGGGCCAGCATGGCTCGACGGTCGCGTTCACGGTAGACGAGCACACCACGACGGGACTCAACGCCCTTGCACGTCGGGAACAAGGCACGCTATTCATGGTGCTGACAGCTGCATTCAACGTCCTCTTGGCGCGCTACGCGAATCAGGACGACATCTGCATCGGCACCCCGATAGCGAACCGCAGACATGCGGGATTGGAAAACCTGATCGGCTTCTTTGCAAATACGCTGGTGTTGCGAACGCAGGTGGATACACGGCAACCGTTTTTGCAATTGCTGCAGCAGGTAAAGGAAACGACGCTCAGTGCGTATGCGCATCAGGACGTGCCGTTCGAGCAGCTTGTCGAAGTGCTGCAGCCCTCTCGCAGCATGGGTCATTCACCGCTGTTCCAGGTGATGCTGGCGCTGCAGAACGCGCCGCTCGACGAACTGTCGCTGCCTGGGCTCAGCCTGCGGCCGCTGCAACAGCACGACGACGCGCCGGCGAAGTTCGACCTAACGTTGACCGTAAGGGAACAAGGTACGCAGCTGTTTGCGACGCTGGAATACGACGCCGACCTGTTCGCGGCAGAGACCATCGAGCGGATGAGCGCGCATTTCGTGCATCTGCTGGACGGGATCGTGGCGGATGCCACGGCCCGGGTGGGCGAACTGCCGATGCTGTCGGCGGATGAGCGCGCGCAGAGGGGCGTGCCATGGAATGACACGGAGATTGCGTATGCGCATGAGCAGACGCTGCACGGATCGTTCGAGGAGCAGGCACGGCGCACGCCGGATAACGTGGCACTCGTGTATGAAGACGCGCAACTGAGCTATGGCGAACTGAACGCACGTTCAAACCGCCTGGCGCATCACCTGCGCCAACTCGGTATCGGCCCTGACGTACGGGTGGGACTCTACCTGGGACGCTCGCTGGAGATCGTGGTGGGCCTGCTCGCAGTGCTGAAAGCGGGTGGCGCCTGCGTCCCGCTTGACCCGTCAGACATGCAGGAACGCCTGTCATTCATGCTGGCCGAAACAACGCCCGCCGTGCTGATCACGCACGCATCGCTGCCGGATCAGCTTGAAACAGGCGATGCCGTGATCTTCAGCTTCGAGCGCGACGGAGCGCAACTGCACCAGGCCCCCGTCACGAACCCGCACAGTCAGACGCTGCCGCAGCATCTGGCCTATGTGACCTACAGGCCGGGTTTCGCGATTCGTCCCGATGGCGTCGGCATCGATCACCGTACGCTCGGCAGCCAGCTCGCAGCGCTTACAAGGGCAACGCTCGGCATCGAAACCGGCGACGCCCTGCTCTTGCTGGATGCCGTCAGCCCGCAATCCTGCATGCTGATGGCGACCGGTCGGCCGCTCGTGCTCGCAAGCGACGCGGCGTCGTCGTCGCCGGAGCAACTATCACAACTGATCCCGCGACACGCCATTGCGGCATTGCATGCGACGCCGTCCGCCTGGCAGAGGTTGCTCGACTACGGATGGCCCCTGTCGGATCGCACACTGAAGGTGCTGTGCGCCGGTGACGCGTCGTTCGGTCAGGTGGCCAAACGTCTTCTCGCCCATACGCCGGCGATCCTGCATCTATTTGGTCCGCCCGAGACCGGTAACTGGTGTGCGCTGGGCGAGGTCACCCGCGAGCAGCAGATCGTGATCGGCAGACCGGTCACGAACACCCGTTTCTATCTGTTGGATGCGCATCTGAACCCGGTCCCGGTGGGCGTCGTGGGGCAGTTATACGTTGCCGGTGCCACGCTCGCGCGCGGCTACCTGACGCGTGCCGAAGCCACCGCCGAGCGCTTCGTGCCGGATCCGTCCGGGGCTCCGGGCGACCGGATGTATTGCGCCGCAGAGCGGGCGCGCGCGCTGCAGGACGGCAGCGTCGAGTTGCTGAGCCGGGTTCGCCCACCGGCCCGGCTACGCGGCGCGGCTTCCCCTCGCAGCAAGTCGCTGGTCGATCTGGGCACGAACGGCGTGCCCTACGTCGCGCCCGTCACCGAGGCCGAACAGGCACTCGCCGCGATCTGGGCCGAGATCCTCGGGATCGTCCGGGTTGGCCGTAACGACAATTTTTTCGACCTCGGCGGTCACTCGCTGATGGCCACCCGCGTGATCTCGCGAGTGCGCACGCAGTTCCGGATCGACGTGCCGCTGCTGGCGCTGTTTGAGGCGTCGACCTTGATGGAATTCGCGAAGAACGTGAAAACAGAAACTACCAATTGGGAAGAGGTTGAACTATGAATGCCATCGACCTGGTCAGCCTTTTGAAGGAAAACCGGATCGAGCTGAGTGTGGTTGACGGCAAGCTCAGATTTCAGGCTCCCCAAGGCTTCGCGACGCCCGAACTGCTCGCCTTGCTGAAGGAACACAAGCAGGAGATCATCGGTCACCTCGCCTCGACGGATGCGACGCGGGACGAGCTGACGCCGCGGCCGCCCGGTCCGTCCGCACCGCTGTCGTTTGCACAGCAGCGGCTCTGGTTTCTGCATCAGATGGATCCGCACGCCGCGACCTACAACGTGCCCACCGCCGTGCGGCTGAACGGCGAGCTCGACCGTCACGCGCTGGCCTGCACGCTGAACGAGGTCGTCCGGCGACACGAGTCGCTGCGCACGCGTTTCGACGTGGTCGACGATGTGCCGGTGCAGGTGATAGGTCGGGATTCCGAACTGAAGCTGACGCTGGTCGACCTGTCCGGCATGGCGCCCGCCGAACGCGATGCGCGGGCGCGCGCGCTTGCCGAGCAGGAAGAGCAGATGCCGTTCGATCTGTCGACGGGTCCGCTCGTGCGTGCCTGCCTTGTCCGGCTGGATAGCGATGCGCACATCGTGCTGCTGACGTTGCATCACATCGTATCGGACGGCTGGTCGATGGGCGTGCTGATAGACGAGGTCGCCGCCTTGTACACAGCGTTTCGCGATGGGCGGCCGTCGCCGCTGGCGCCGCTGGCCATTCAGTACGCCGATTACGCGCACTGGCAACGTCAGTGGCTGCGGGGCGACGTGTTGCACCGGCAGCTTGCCTACTGGAAACAGCAACTGGGCGGCGCACCGTCGTTGCTGACGCTGCCGACCGATCGGCCGAGGCCGACGGTGCGGCGCTCCCGCGGCGATACGTTCGGCTTCGTTATCGAGCCGGAGCTGACAGCTGGATTGAATGCGCTCGGCCGTCGGCAGCGGGCAACCCTTTTCATGGTGCTGGCGGCCGCATTCAACGTCCTGCTGTCACGCCATGCGGCGCAGCAGGACGTCAGCATCGGCATTCCGATCGCGAACCGCACGCGTACCGAACTCGAACCGCTCATCGGGTTCTTTGTGAACACGCTGACGCTGCGTACCCAGGTCGATGGGAAAGCGAGCTTCGAGGCGCTGCTCGAACAGGTGCGGCGCAAGGCGCTAGCTGCCTACGCGCATCAGGACGTGCCGTTCGAGCAACTGGTGGAAGAGTTGCGCCCGCAGCGGCAGCTCAGCTACACCCCGCTGTTTCAGGTGACCTTTGCGTTGCAGAATGCGCCTTCGGAATCGCTGGCGTTGCCCGGGCTGACGCTCGAACCGCTGGCCGGCGAAAACCGCACCGCGAAATTCGATCTGGAACTCAACATCGAGGAGCACGGCGACACGCTGGTCGGTCACTTCGGTTACGACGTGGATCTGTTCGACGCAACC
>NZ_JAAVUV010000027.1 GCF_018449635.1 Caballeronia sp. dw_276
ATGGAAACTCAAGGCCTGCGAAGAGGTGCGATGGAAAAAATGCCGTATCTTACCCCTCAAATGCAATCCCGATAATTCGAGCAAGCGGGCTTAAATGTTACATAGCCCATTGAATTTAAACGGTTTTTTTATTTTTATATGACCATACCGCTATCTTCCAATTACAAACCGCGCACACACTAGAAAAGCTGGATTTACTTTCAAAGTATGATGGCCATGTCATCGCATACTTGGATTCAATAGTAAAAACAAGGCAACGAAATCCGCAGAGACCCGCCGACTACTATGCAAGTGCTCTCATGCAGTTGCCTCTAAAACGTTGCATCGTTTCCGCAGCATTCGTTTGCTAGAGACTGAATTTGCGACAGAAAAAACTATGGAACGCATTCAGCAATCTATTCGAGCAAGCCGCTGCCCTGGCGGCCGTCCCGCCGCAAAACACTGCGCCTCCGGAGGCAGTTAAAATATGATACGAACTGGTTGATCCATATAGAAGCACAGTGAACAGACTATGCCTCGCTCAACGCTGATCATTAGGAACGCATGAAAATGGTAACCTAGAGTCGCCGTCTGGACTGAAAGAAATTTGATAGTTGCAGCGATCCGAGTTATGGCCCGCAACGTTTCTTTGAAGCCAATTTTATCGCCGTGAAAGCCACCATTCTTGGTCATGAAGCAGCGCCACCCCAGTCCGCTGCAGAAATACACCGTTTCAGATTTGAATTGAATGACGGTGCGAACCCACACGACGAATACGTGTCATTACGAACCGCGCAGGTGCTTGTCGCGTCACTCGACGATGGAAACGCATTCCTTCGAATGTTGCAAGAGATCGTTCGCACGGACGCGAAGGAGTATGACCGGCTAATCGGTCTGACGTTCGACGATCGACACGGTGAGACCACAATCAGAAAGTCGAGCAGTTCTGCCGACTGGGATTAATGGATTCCAAATCCTCGATAGCGTATAGAAGCATTCGGCCCAAACGTTTCTCAATTGTTTACCTATCCGAACCTTGGGCGGGAGCGCGTACCTCGAAAGCGATTGTCATTTTGCATCTTCGAGTTGCTAGTGAGAGTGTTATAGCGTCTGCATGTTTTGGGAACGAACCGTACGGCGAGAGCGGATTCATGCATACCGCCACAATAACGTTACGGACAGCAGAAATTTTCGCTGCGGAATTGACAGAGGCCACACCGTTCATCACCGTGGTACGCGCGAGCGCGGCTGCACAATCCAAAAATCGCGACGCGTTGGTCGGGCAAATTTTTGAAGATTGATGGCACTCACTCGGAGCGCGGCGATGCTAGTCTATCAACCGATTTCTGACGGGTCACAATTTACGCCTTTGAATCGCTATCGGAAGCGTGCAACTACATTAGATACCGCTCTTACAACCTGAGCGGTCAAAGCCTAACGTTCATCGGTTTATTGGTCCTTGCCTCTGATGAAATTACCAAGAGGCAATCCCTCAAAGATTCTTTCGCTGGGACGTTCTGCCTAGCAGCCTTGTCGACCGGTCCGTCGAAAAGGCTGCTCATTTTCGCGAGGTCAAACTACAAAATCACCGTCGGGTACAGGCGCATTCTCTTCGATCAGGCCCTGACTCCGTAGCTCCTGCCAGAACGCTCGTGGAATTTTGTCTTTCATGGAACTGGCGTTCGCAAGTGCCTCCTCCTCGGTACGTACACCAGCAATCAACGCTGCTGCCACGTCGGGCGCCGCAGCAAAATGTAGCGCAGCGGTGCGCAAATCGACGCCGAACTGATCAGCGACCGCGCGCAACCTCCTCCGCTTTTCTATAAACTTTTGCGGGATGTCGAAACGCGCATCGCCATAGTTGTAGCGTGGACTGCCCGAGATGAAACCTGCATTCAATGCAGAGCCCATGACAAAACTGACGTCGTGCTCGCGCGCTATTGGAAACACGTTGTTTAGAGCGTTCTCATGCGTTACGAGTGAGTATTGCGATGCGAGCAGGCACACGTCCGGATCGGATTCCTGGATGACGCGAATGATCGGCTCTGGCGAATTCACGCCAACGCCCCATGCTTTGATCAAGCCTTCATCGCGCATGCGACACAATTCAGGGAACGCACCCTTTAACGCTGTCGCGAACTCTTCCTCCCAAGGACGCGGTAGAAAACCGTTGTCCGGTGACACATCATGAACGAACAGAACATCAATCCGGTCGATGCCTAGACGCTGAAGGCTATCTTCGACCGAGCGTCTCACTGCGTCGGCGGTGTAGTCGAAGACGACGTTATTAGGCGACTTGCTAAACGGGAACAACTTTTTGCTCTCATTAATGGGTGACGCCTTGAGCAACTTGCCGACCTTAGTCGACAACACATAACTATCGCGAGGTTGGTTGTGTAGGAACCGGCCGAAGCGCCGCTCCGCCTCGCCAAGGCCATACCAGGGCGATGTATCGTAGTAACGCACGCCTGCGTTCCATGAAGCTTCCATGGTCCGCTCGGCTTGCGCATCCGTGACAATCTCGAATTCGCTACCCAACGAAACACCGCCCATGCCAAATCGAAATTCGGGTTTGAAGATTTGTTGCACTCGACTGTTCATCGTTGTCTCCTTTTGCTGTGGACCAGTTGATAATGTCGGGGAAATGATGCCCGGCACGTAATGGTTTATTGGGTCAAGCCTAAGAGGCTTTTCGACGCACGGCTATCGCGCGACACACAGTTGCGAATTCATCTTTAGCGGCGGCGCATCAGCTTCGAACGGCGGGTAGGTCACAAACGAATCGACGGCGCCCGGTTTTGAACGCCGGATCGCGAAAGAGCGCGTACCCTGACGGCATGACCATAGGCCAATCCAGCAACGCATTGATCGGGCAATGGATCAGGCTTGATTCACTGAACGGTGGCGCATAGGTCATCATTGCGTCGAGCAACACAAGAAATTCGTCGATGGTCGAGTAGCCCAACGTGAAGCCGGCTTTGCGTGATTGTTCGATCGCGCGGGTGAAGTCCATGCGCACGACGGGATCGTTGCGAATGAACGCGCCCATGTCTAAGATGACGCTGTTTTGCGGCGCATCAGAGGCGCGCTCTTCCGCATACACCGCAAACTTCTCACGAAACGCAGCTATCGCACGTTCCTCTTTGGGAAGCCAGTCACCCAATCGCTGTCGCTCGTTCGACGTCAATTTGATTTCCTCCTCAAATAACTTACGCGGCATCTTTATCGGTATTGACCCAACGCCAGTGAGCTATGGTGTGTCCCCGCTCCCGTTATACGTTTATATCTAGGCCACCGCTCAGTGTCGCGCGTCGTGTGAGATCAAGTCTTTAATGCGGCTCGCAAGTGCGTCCATCGAAAATGGCTTTGTCATAACCGCCATATTGGGCGCGACAAACCCACTGCCGATCGCCACGTTCTCCGCGTAGCCTGTAATAAACAAAATTTTGACTTCCGGCCGCAATTCAAGCGCGGCATCGGCCACTTGCCGCCCGTTCATGCCGCCTGGAAGACCGACGTCAGTGACCAACAAATCGATGCGGGCATTTGAGCGCAAGAGCTTGAGCGCTGCCGGACCGTCGTGTGCCTCGATCGCGCTATAGCCTAGATCTGCAAGCACTTCGCAGACAAGCATCCGAATAGCTGGTTCGTCGTCGACCACTAAAACGGTTTGGCCCGCTTCCGCGCGTGGCCGATCCAGGACAACCTCTTCTTGCTCATTTTCGGCAGCACCGATATGGCGCGGCATGTAAATGCATACCGTCGACCCCTGGCCCACCTCCGAGTAAATCCGAACCTGGCCACCAGATTGACGAGCGAACCCGTAGATCATCGACAGTCCAAGACCGGTTCCCTCACCTGTCGGCTTCGTTGTAAAAAATGGATCAAATGCTTTCGCAATCACCTCGGGCGGCATACCACAGCCGGTATCGCTCACACACATTGAGATGTACTGTCCCGGTGCTACACCACGTTCCTTAGCTGTGCGTTCATCCATCCAGCGATTGCCTGTTTCGATCGTCAGCCGCCCACCATCCGGCATCGCATCACGCGCATTGATGCACAGGTTCAAAATTGCATTTTCCAGTTGCGAGACATCGACACGCGTATTCCAGAGGTCGCTCAAACCGACGATCTCGAGCTCGATCTGCGGACCAATGGTGCGTCGAACCAGTTCGTCTATCCCGATGATGAGTCGGTTGACATTGACCACCGACGGCGCCAACGTCGCACGTCTTGAAAACGCGAGCAAACGGTGTGTCAGCGATGCAGCTCGTTTGGCTGCTGTCTGCGCAGCGGTAAGAAATCGTGCGGTGTCCCCCGGCCGGCCCTTTAGAACACCCCGCTCCAGGAGCTCGAGGCTTCCGGTAATCACGGCCAAAAGATTGTTGAAGTCATGGGCCAGGCCGCCCGTCAACTGGCCAACCGCCTCCATTTTTTGGGACTGACGTAACGCATCGGCCTGCTCGCGCTCAATCGTAACGTCCCGGCCACTCGCATAGACCTTTCCTGCCTCAAATCCTCCGGTCCACGCGAAACTGCGATACGAGCCGTCCTTGCAACGCAAACGATACGTATAAGGGTCGGTCATTGGGGAGACCAAAATGCCGGCCATTGCGGTTTTAGCCTGACGCAAGTCGTCGGGATGCGTGAACTCAACGAAGCTTTTACCAACGGTTTCGTTTTCATCCCAGCCAAGCAGCCGAGTCCAGGACGCATTCACGGCCTCCAGCGTTCCGTCAGCACGAGCGATAACAAGGAGTTCCTGCGAAAGACGCCATGCCCGATCACGTTCTTCTGTGCGCTGATAAACCTCGGATTCAAGCGTTCTATTCAGCCTCTGGAGCTCTGCCTGGCTTCGTTTGATTTTCTGATCGGATGTATGCCGCTCAATGGCAAGAGCCGCAGTCTGTGTAATAAAGGCGATGGCCTCAATGTCTTCGGCTGTAGGTGTGCGCGGCTTATCGTAGTAAATCGCGAACGTGCCAAGCACAATTCCGTTCGCTGCCCTAATCGGCGACGACCAACACGCGCGTAGATTATGACGAAGGGCAAGCTCACGATAATCCTCCCACAAGGGATCTGTCGCTATGTCGTTGGCATACACCGGCTCCCTTCGCGCAATAGCCGTCCCACACGAGCCAACGCCTTCGCCGATTGCAATACCGTTTATTGCATCGTTGTATGCCGCTGGCAAGCTGGGCGCAGCGCCGTGCAACAAACGGCCGCCGTCGTCACTGACGAAGAGTATGGAGGTCAACATGCGATGATGTGCCCTCGACTCCAACCCAAGCAGCAAGTCCCCGAGCACGTCGTTTAGCGGAACGCCAGCGGCGATTTGCGCAAGCACTGCGCGCTCTCGCTCAATCAGCGCCAACGCATCATGCAGACTGGCTTGCGTGATTTGGAGCGGATTGACTGATTCGCTATTCACGCGCGATCCTTCCGAACTTTGGCTCGGTCTTTCTTGTCACTGCGAGCGCCCAGTTGATCGCTGTCAATCAGCAAGCGCAGTGCGGCCCGCATCACCTCACTGACGGACGCGTAGCGACCCTCTTCGACCTGCCGCGTGACGTACTCAGCAAGAGGGCCGGTTAGGGCGATGTGACGACTGTGTCTGGCTGGCATAAAAGCAGATTATCACAACGGGTGGCACCCGGTTGACACCCGCAACTCAATATCCATATGCTAGTTCGAGATCTATAGCCGGTTTGTCAACGTCGAAAGCCGACTTGTCTTCGCGAACGAGATCCCCGACGTTCTTCAGCTTCATCCTTAGTCAAGGGAGCAAAATCTATCTGTAAGCATGAACCCCTATGCTGCTGATTTTTGCAACAAAATATCGACTCATATGACAAATAAATCATCCAATTCTACGGATGAGCTGCAGACGATTCCGGATACGTCCAGCCCAGCCTATGCGGCTGGAAGTCCTATTACCCGCGCGTTTGATCGTTTCGCGAGTGCGGTGACCCGCTGGGCCGGCTCGCCGCTGGCATTTGCGTTCGCCGTATTGTCCGTCGTGGTATGGGGCGTGACAGGTCCAATCTTTCACTACTCTGAGACTTGGCAACTTGTGATCAACACGGGGACGACGATCGTGACCTTTGTCATGGTCTTTCTCATTCAACAAAGTCAAAACAAAGACAGCGTAGCGCTTCATCTTAAACTCAATGAGTTGATATCAACGCATAGGGCGGCGAACGACAAGCTGATTGGCATTGAGGACGCTAGCGAAGATGAACTGCGTCGACTTGCAGCTGCGTACCTCCGGATTGCGAGCGGTACCGCACCCGGGTCGGATATCAAAGACAGCACTACAAAGCACGCCTAGCCAAAGGTTGTGATCTCTATCCGCATTGCTTACGACCCAGAGACGCTTATCTGAGTGAAAGACTCTATCAGGGCCCTTAGCGCTGCTGGTTTTTTTTGCGAATGCTCGGGGTATGGAGCGACTGTACAGCACGCGCGCTTGACCCCACCTAACCCTCCGGTTCAACAATGTCAGCAAGAATGAGCTTGTGCGCAAAGGCAAGCGCTGCTTCGATTGCAAGTTGTCCCGTCGGATAAGGCCCTATCAGCGGAGCACCCTCAAACGGGAATAAGAGTCGTCCGTCAGTTTTTCTCACGACCCTAAGCTTGGCGTTGAATTGACCGCCTCCATTAGGGTGGTACGTCGTATAGACGTCAAAGTCTTCTTCGCTCGTTCCTGGAACAGC
>NZ_JAAVUV010000028.1 GCF_018449635.1 Caballeronia sp. dw_276
AAAGATGGGAGGAACTTGTCAGTACGTTGAGTGAGCGACCTATTCGGAAGAATAGAAAACAGTAACAGGCATTGAACTGAAGAGTTTGATCCTGGCTCAGATTGAACGCTGGCGGCATGCCTTACACATGCAAGTCGAACGGCAGCACGGGGGCAACCCTGGTGGCGAGTGGCGAACGGGTGAGTAATACATCGGAACGTGTCCTGTAGTGGGGGATAGCCCGGCGAAAGCCGGATTAATACCGCATACGATCTACGGAAGAAAGCGGGGGATCCTTCGGGACCTCGCGCTATAGGGGCGGCCGATGGCAGATTAGCTAGTTGGTGGGGTAAAGGCCTACCAAGGCGACGATCTGTAGCTGGTCTGAGAGGACGACCAGCCACACTGGGACTGAGACACGGCCCAGACTCCTACGGGAGGCAGCAGTGGGGAATTTTGGACAATGGGGGAAACCCTGATCCAGCAATGCCGCGTGTGTGAAGAAGGCCTTCGGGTTGTAAAGCACTTTTGTCCGGAAAGAAAACCTTTGCACTAATACTGTGGGGGGATGACGGTACCGGAAGAATAAGCACCGGCTAACTACGTGCCAGCAGCCGCGGTAATACGTAGGGTGCGAGCGTTAATCGGAATTACTGGGCGTAAAGCGTGCGCAGGCGGTTCGTTAAGACAGATGTGAAATCCCCGGGCTTAACCTGGGAACTGCATTTGTGACTGGCGAGCTAGAGTATGGCAGAGGGGGGTAGAATTCCACGTGTAGCAGTGAAATGCGTAGAGATGTGGAGGAATACCGATGGCGAAGGCAGCCCCCTGGGCCAATACTGACGCTCATGCACGAAAGCGTGGGGAGCAAACAGGATTAGATACCCTGGTAGTCCACGCCCTAAACGATGTCAACTAGTTGTTGGGGATTCATTTCCTTAGTAACGTAGCTAACGCGTGAAGTTGACCGCCTGGGGAGTACGGTCGCAAGATTAAAACTCAAAGGAATTGACGGGGACCCGCACAAGCGGTGGATGATGTGGATTAATTCGATGCAACGCGAAAAACCTTACCTACCCTTGACATGGTCGGAACCCTGCTGAAAGGTGGGGGTGCTCGAAAGAGAACCGATACACAGGTGCTGCATGGCTGTCGTCAGCTCGTGTCGTGAGATGTTGGGTTAAGTCCCGCAACGAGCGCAACCCTTGTCCTTAGTTGCTACGCAAGAGCACTCTAAGGAGACTGCCGGTGACAAACCGGAGGAAGGTGGGGATGACGTCAAGTCCTCATGGCCCTTATGGGTAGGGCTTCACACGTCATACAATGGTCGGAACAGAGGGCTGCCAACCCGTGAGGGGGAGCTAATCCCAGAAAACCGATCGTAGTCCGGATCGTAGTCTGCAACTCGACTACGTGAAGCTGGAATCGCTAGTAATCGCGGATCAGCATGCCGCGGTGAATACGTTCCCGGGTCTTGTACACACCGCCCGTCACACCATGGGAGTGGGTTTCACCAGAAGTAGGTAGCCTAACCGCAAGGAGGGCGCTTACCACGGTGGGATTCATGACTGGGGTGAAGTCGTAACAAGGTAGCCGTATCGGAAGGTGCGGCTGGATCACCTCCTTTCTCGAGCTCAAACGTATTAAAGTGAAGTGCTAAAGCGCTCACGCTTATCGGCTGTAAGAAGACAGGCTAAGGGTCTGTAGCTCAGTTGGTTAGAGCACCGTCTTGATAAGGCGGGGGTCGTTGGTTCGAATCCAACCAGACCCACCATTTACTCTAGTGACACTCGAAAAGAGCAGCACGAAAAAGTAAATGCAGACCCTCAAGCATCAAGGTACTGGGGGATTAGCTCAGCTGGGAGAGCACCTGCTTTGCAAGCAGGGGGTCGTCGGTTCGATCCCGTCATCCTCCACCAATCATCAATGCCAAGCACTCTTAAACGAACAGGTTTAACGCGAAGAGTGATTTGCATTGGCGATTGAGCCAGTCAGTAAGCGATTTTAAGCATAGCGCTTAGAGTCGTGCTGTCGTTCTTTAACAATCTGGAAGAAGTAGTAAAGAGATTCACGAAAGCATACTTAGAGATGGGTGTGTGAGTAGGTGAATCAAGGGTTGTGATTGTATCAATGTATGAAAAGGTGATCGAAAGATTGCTTTGGAATACGGCGCAACACGAATACTCAACCTATAGCGGTGTGAAAGAGGTGTTCAATTCAATGGACTTCGGTTTATTGGGTTGGAACTCTCGGAGACACACTCGTTATAGGGTCAAGCGAACAAGTGCATGTGGTGGATGCCTTGGCGATCACAGGCGATGAAGGACGCGGTAGCCTGCGAAAAGCGGGGGGGAGCTGGCAAACGAGCTTTGATCCCCCGATATCCGAATGGGGAAACCCACTCCGAATGGAGTATCCATAGCTGAATACATAGGCTATGAGAAGCGAACGCGGTGAACTGAAACATCTAAGTAACCGCAGGAAAAGAAATCAACCGAGATTCCCAAAGTAGTGGCGAGCGAAATGGGATCAGCCTGTACTCTTTAGCACGACCGTTAGCCGAACACTCTGGAAAGTGTGGCCATAGCAGGTGATAGCCCTGTAGGCGAAAGCGGATGTGTGGAACTAGGTGTACGACAAGTAGGGCGGGACACGTGAAATCCTGTCTGAAGATGGGGGGACCATCCTCCAAGGCTAAATACTCGTGATCGACCGATAGTGAACCAGTACCGTGAGGGAAAGGCGAAAAGAACCCCGGGAGGGGAGTGAAATAGATCCTGAAACCGCATGCATACAAACAGTCGGAGCCTCGCAAGGGGTGACGGCGTACCTTTTGTATAATGGGTCAGCGACTTACGTTCAGTAGCAAGCTTAACTGATTAAGGCAGGCGTAGCGAAAGCGAGTCCGAATAGGGCGTTCAGTTGCTGGGCGTAGACCCGAAACCAAGTGATCTATCCATGGCCAGGTTGAAGGTGCGGTAACACGTACTGGAGGACCGAACCCACTAATGTTGAAAAATTAGGGGATGAGCTGTGGATAGGGGTGAAAGGCTAAACAAACTTGGAAATAGCTGGTTCTCTCCGAAAACTATTTAGGTAGTGCCTCGTGTATCACCTTCGGGGGTAGAGCACTGTCATGGTTGTGGGGTCCATTGCGGATTACTACGCCATAGCAAACTCCGAATACCGAAGAGTGCAATCACGGGAGACAGACATCGGGTGCTAACGTCCGGTGTCAAGAGGGAAACAACCCAGACCGCCAGCTAAGGTCCCCAAATATTGCTAAGTGGGAAACGAAGTGGGAAGGCTAAAACAGTCAGGAGGTTGGCTTAGAAGCAGCCACCCTTTAAAGAAAGCGTAATAGCTCACTGATCGAGTCGTCCTGCGCGGAAGATGTAACGGGGCTAAGCAATATACCGAAGCTGCGGATGCGAGATTTATCTCGCATGGTAGGAGAGCGTTCCGTAAGCCTGTGAAGGTGCATTGAAAAGTGTGCTGGAGGTATCGGAAGTGCGAATGCTGACATGAGTAGCGATAAAGGGGGTGAAAAGCCCCCTCGCCGTAAGCCCAAGGTTTCCTACGCAACGTTCATCGGCGTAGGGTGAGTCGGCCCCTAAGGCGAGGCAGAAATGCGTAGCTGATGGGAAGCAGGTTAATATTCCTGCACCATTGTTAAATGCGATGGGGGGACGGATCGCGGAAGGTTGTCCGGGTGTTGGAAGTCCCGGTCCTTGTATTGGAGAAGGCGCTTAGGCAAATCCGGGCGCGGAATTCAAGGGTACGAGGCCATTCACTTAGGTGAAGAAGCAATCGGAAGTGGTTCCAAGAAAAGCCTCTAAGCTTCAGTTTAACAAGACCGTACCGCAAACCGACACAGGTGGGCGAGATGAGTATTCTAAGGCGCTTGAGAGAACTCGGGAGAAGGAACTCGGCAAATTGGTACCGTAACTTCGGGATAAGGTACGCCCCTGTAGCTTGATGCGCCTGCGCGCAAAGGGTGAAGGGGTTGCAATAAACTGGTGGCTGCGACTGTTTAATAAAAACACAGCACTCTGCAAACACGAAAGTGGACGTATAGGGTGTGACGCCTGCCCGGTGCCGGAAGATTAAATGATGGGGTGCAAGCTCTTGATTGAAGTCCCGGTAAACGGCGGCCGTAACTATAACGGTCCTAAGGTAGCGAAATTCCTTGTCGGGTAAGTTCCGACCTGCACGAATGGCGTAACGATGGCCACACTGTCTCCTCCCGAGACTCAGCGAAGTTGAAGTGTTTGTGATGATGCAATCTCCCCGCGGCTAGACGGAAAGACCCCATGAACCTTTACTGTAGCTTTGCATTGGACTTTGAACCGATCTGTGTAGGATAGGTGGGAGGCTATGAAACCGGAACGCTAGTTTCGGTGGAGCCGTCCTTGAAATACCACCCTGGTTTGTTTGAGGTTCTAACCTTGGCCCGTGATCCGGGTCGGGGACAGTGCATGGTAGGCAGTTTGACTGGGGCGGTCTCCTCCCAAAGTGTAACGGAGGAGTACGAAGGTACGCTAGGTACGGTCGGAAATCGTGCTGATAGTGCAATGGCATAAGCGTGCTTAACTGCGAGACCGACAAGTCGAGCAGGTGCGAAAGCAGGTCATAGTGATCCGGTGGTTCTGTATGGAAGGGCCATCGCTCAACGGATAAAAGGTACTCTGGGGATAACAGGCTGATACCGCCCAAGAGTTCATATCGACGGCGGTGTTTGGCACCTCGATGTCGGCTCATCTCATCCTGGGGCTGTAGCCGGTCCCAAGGGTATGGCTGTTCGCCATTTAAAGAGGTACGTGAGCTGGGTTTAAAACGTCGTGAGACAGTTTGGTCCCTATCTGCCGTGGGCGTTGGATATTTGAAGGGGGCTGCTCCTAGTACGAGAGGACCGGAGTGGACGAACCTCTGGTGTACCGGTTGTCACGCCAGTGGCATCGCCGGGTAGCTATGTTCGGAAGAGATAACCGCTGAAAGCATCTAAGCGGGAAACTCGCCTTGAGATGAGATATCCCTGGAGCTTCGAGCTCCTTGAAGGGTCGTTCTAGACCAGGACGTTGATAGGTCAGGTGTGGAAGTGCAGTAATGCATTAAGCTAACTGATACTAATTGCCCGTAAGGCTTGATCCTATAACCAGTGTGTCTCGACCAGAGTTGGCGCTTAAGCGACTTACTCTGGTCCGATCCCCGAAGGGGATACGTGTGAACCCCAGCCGGGGGTAGCAAGACAATAGGTTGAGATCAGTGTTGTGCCAACAAACACAACCCCAAGCAACACCAGTAATAACGAGGCGTGCTCAACACATGCGCTCGACTACTTCTTCCCCAGATTGGTTGTGATGGCCTCAAACCCCACCACAACACCCCCTTTATGCCTGATGACCATAGCGAGTTGGTACCACCCCTTCCCATCCCGAACAGGACCGTGAAACGACTCCACGCCAATGATAGTGCGGATACCCGTGTGAAAGTAGGTAATCGTCAGGCTCCTCATC
>NZ_JAAVUV010000029.1 GCF_018449635.1 Caballeronia sp. dw_276
ACGCTGCTCGGTCACCGTGACAGGTTCGACATACAGCGCCGCGTCGCTGCCGGTCTGGGGCACCGGCAAGGCACGCCGGTCCAGCTTGCCGTTCGGCGTCAGCGGCAGCGCATCGAGCATTACGTAATGCGACGGCACCATGTAGTCCGGAAGCGTGAGCTGCAGCGCGCTGCGCAATGCCGACGCAACCGGCGCAGTAGCTGCACCGGCCACAACATAGGCGACGAGTCGACGCGTGTCCGTCGCGACGTCGTCGCGTGCCAGCACGGCAGCCTCACGAATGCCCGGCAGATGCGCCAGCGCCGCCTCGATTTCGCCCAGCTCGACACGGAAGCCTCGCACCTTCACCTGCTGGTCGGCACGGCCGGTTACGATCAGACTGCCGTCGCCGCACAAGTATCCGAGATCGCCGGTACGGTAGAAACGGCGTCCATCCGCATCGACACCAAACGCCCGCGCGGTCAGCTCTGCATTGTTCCAGTAGCCGAGCGCCACATGCTGACTACTGATGATTATTTCGCCAACCTGATAACCCTGGCCCACATCGACCGGATCGTGCAGCACGATCTCACTGGTGCCGATCGGGTACCCCGCAGCCACCGCTAACGCGGGAATCGCCGCGTCCGGCGCGATGAAATTCTGTAGCGCCAAGGTCGACTCGGTCGGACCATAGCCGTTCACCAGCAGGCAACCGGCGAGCGCCAGATCGCGGAAGCGCCGCACGTCGTTGGGGCTGACCAGTTCGCCCCCGAGCACGATCGCGCGCAGCGAATGCAGCATGTCCCGCGCCCTGACATCCAGCAAATGACGATATAACGTGGGCGTCGAGTGGTAGATCGAGATCGCGTCGTCAGCGATGCGACGCACGATCTGCCCGGGTGCCTGCCTGGGGTCCGCGACATACAGCGTGGCACCGTTTAGCAGCGCACCGAAAATATCCATTACCGCGGCATCGAAACTGTACGACGCGAGCAGCAACATCCGGTCGGCCGAGGTGATGCGCAGATTGTTCGTGTAGTTCATGCAGAAGTACAAGGCATTGCGATGGTTCTGCAACACCCCCTTCGGCTGACCGGTCGACCCCGATGTGTACAGAATATAACCGAGACTATCCGCGCTCGCCTCGGGCAGCGCGAACGCCTGCAAGGCGTCGTCGTCGAGGCAATCGACATTGACGATCTGCGCGCCGACGCCGGCCAGTTCGCGAGCCTGATACTCATTGCGTGTGTTAGTGACAATCAGCGTCGCGCCGGAATCCTTCAGCATGAACGCCAGCCGCGCCGGCGGATAAGACGGATCAAGCGGCACGTAAATCTTGTTCGCTTTCAGCGCGCCAAACATGCCGACTACTGCCGCGACATCGTGATCGAACAGCAACGCTACCGGCAGGTTGGCGTTGCCCGCGCGCTGCACGATGGCGTGGGCCACCGAATCGCTCACGCGATCCAGCTGTGCGTAGGTGAGCGCACCGCCTGTGCCGACAAGCGCCGGTTTCGCGCCGAAACGCTGCGCCTGCCACCTCAGCCGGGCGCCGATCGACTGACTGATGTCTGCCGTTTCAAACCGCTCGAACGGGCGTGTGGAGAGCTGTTTCGAACCCGCCCGTGGCGCTCGCTCGCCGTTCGTCATCGGCAGGCTGCCGACCACGCGCGAGGGGTCCGCGACAATTTCGTCGAGCAAGGTCGCGAAGTGACGCGCGATTCGCGCGACGCTGGCTGCGTCCAGAATATCCGTGCGATAGACCAGCATCGCATCGAGTTGGTCTTCGCTTTCCGTCACGTACAGCACCAGATCGAAACGGGCGATTGCACCATGGGTCTCGCCTTGCACCGGCCGAAGGCTGAGGCCCGGCAGTTCGAGTTCATCCCGTGGGGCATTCTGCAACACCAGCATCACCTGAAACAGCGGCGAATGACCCAGGTGCCGCTCAGGCTGCAACGCGTCGACCAGTTGCTCGAACGGCACGTCCTGGTGCGCGTAGGCGTCGAGCGTCGTGCCACGCACCTGCTGCAGCAGATCGGTGAACGCTGCGCTTTCGCTGACTGTCGTGCGCAGCACCAGGGCATTGACGAAAAAGCCGATCAGGTCGGCAGTTTCCGCCTGATTGCGGTTCGCAATGAAAGTCCCGAGGCAGATATCGTTCTGCCCCGAGTGACGCGACAACAGCACATTGAAGGCAGCCGCCAGCGTCATGAACAGCGTGCTGTTCGACGCGCGGCTCAGCGCGCGCAACCCCGCCGTGGTGCGTGCACCGATCGGGAACGACAGTGCGTCGCCCCGGTTGCTTTGCCGCGCAGGCCGGGGCCGGTCGGTCGGCAACGTCAGCAACGCCGGGGCGCCGGCCAGCTGCTGCTTCCAGTAAGTGATCTGCCGCTCAAGCACTTCGCCAGCCAGCCAGCCGCGCTGCCAGTGCGCAAAGTCCGCGTACTGCACTGGCAACGGCGCGAGCGGCGACGGGTCGCCGCGCATGAAGGCCGCATAGATCGCGGTCACTTCCCTGATCAACACGCCCGTCGACCAGCCGTCCGACACGATGTGATGCACGGTCAGATAAATGATGTGGTCGTCGTCGGCGAGACGAATCAGCCCCGCGCGGATCAGCGGACCCGCTGCCAGGTCGAACGGCCGGCCCGCTTCGTCGCCGAGCAGGCGTTGTGCCGTCGCCTCACGCAGAGTCTCGTCGAGCGTGCCGAGATCGTGGCGCTGCAGGACGGCTTTGGCCGCAGGGGCGATCAGCTGTGCCGGCGCGCCGTCGATCTCGATGAAACGGGTGCGCAGTGATTCATGACGGTCAATCACAGCGTTCAGGGTGTGCGTCAGTGCAACGGCGTCGAGCCGTCCCGCCACCCGCAGCGCCGACGCAATGTTGTACAGGGCATTGCCTGGCTCGAACCGGTCGAGGAACCACAGGCGTTGCTGCGCGTACGACAGCGGCAGGGGGCCGCCATCGCGCGCCACCGGCACGATGCGGGGCAGCGACGCATCCGGATGGTCGCCTTGTGCCAGCCGGAGCCGTTCCGCAAGTTCGCCGAGTACGGGTGCTTCGAAGAGCGCCTTCAACGCCAGTTCGACGCCGAATGCCGCGCGCACCTGCGAGACCACCTGCGTGGCCAGCAGTGAATGACCGCCGAGCTCGAAGAAGTTATCGTTGATGCCCACTCGTTCGAGCCGGAGTACCTTTGCCCAGATACCGGCCAGCATGCGTTCGCTTTCAGTGCGCGGCGCGAGGTACGAACCATCGTCGCCACGCGGCCCGGGCGCCGGCAGCGCGCGGCGGTCCAGCTTGCCATTCGGCATCAACGGCAAGGCGTCGAGCCACAGATAAGACGACGGCACCATGTACTCGGGCAGCGTGCGCTGCAGTGCGCGGCGCAGCGTCTGATCGTCAGGCGCGTCGCCCGTTGCAGCATCGCCGACCACATAGGCAACCAGCCGCTCGTCACCCGCTCCGCTCGCGTGCATCAGCACGGTCGCTTCCCGCACCTGCGGATGCGCCGCCAGCGCTGCTTCGATTTCGCCCAGTTCGACGCGGAAGCCGCGGATCTTCACCTGCTGATCGATCCGGCCCACATAGTTGAGCATGCCGTCCGGCCGGTAGCGCGCCAGATCGCCGGTGCGATACATACGCGTGCCGGGCGCGCCGAACGGATTCGGCACGAAGCGCTCCGCGCTCAGATCGGCGCGGTTCAGATAGCCGCGCGCCAGCCCGTCGCCGGCAATATGCAGTTCGCCGGCGACGCCCACCGGCACTGGATTCAAGCCCGCATCGAGCACGTACAGCTGCGTGTTTGCGAGTGGCCGGCCGATCGGCACGCTGTCGACAGGCGCAGGGTCGCCGCCTTGTAGCGTATAGATCGCCGCATTGACGGTGCTTTCGCTCGGGCCGTATGCGTTCAGCCATTGCAGCGCGCGACCGCGCGTCAGTGCCTGCCAGCTGCGCAGGCGCTCGATCCCGACCGCTTCGCCCCCAACCGCTACCCAGCGGATCGATGCCGGCAGTGAGACGGTCGCATCGGTTTCGAGACGCGCGACCCATTCACGCCAGAACGCGGTGGGCAAATTCAACGCGTCGATCCCGTGCCGTTCGACAAGCTCGTGAAATGCGTCGTCCGGCGCGCGCAGGAAGTCGGGGCGAATCACCAGCGTCGCGCCTGCCAGCAATGCGGGGAAAATCTCTTCGACCGACATGTCGAAATTGATACTGGCGAATTGCAGCATCGTCCGGCAACCGTGTTCGCGCAGCCTCGCAGCGTGTGCAAGCGCCAGTTGAGTCAACTGGCCGCGCGCGATCGCCACGCCTTTCGGCCGGCCGGTCGAGCCGGAGGTGTAGATCACGTAGGCGAGGCACTGCGGGCTCGCCCCATGCTGCATGTCCGCGTGCGGTGCCTCCGTATGCATCGCGAGCGCATCGTCAATGCACAGGGTCGCGTAGCCGTGGCCATGGCCATCGCCAGCCGGCAAGCGGGGCAGCATGGAAGTCTGCGTGAGGATTACGGCGGGCCGCGCATCGTCCAGCATCATCGCAAGACGCTCGCGCGGATACCACGGATCCAGCGGCACATAGGCGGCTCCCGCTTTCAGCACGGCCAGCAAGGTCACCACCATCTGCATCGAACGTTCGACGCAGTGTCCGACCAGCACATCGGCATCTGCGCCCAGCTCGCGCAGCCGCTGCGCGATGCGGTTGGCCTGCTGGTTCAGCTCCGCGTAGCTCATCGTCTCGTCCTCAAAGGCGAGCGCGATGGCGTCGGGGGTACGGATGGCCTGCTCATCGAATAGCGCCTCGACCATCTTTGTCTGCGCGCTGTGCAGACAGGCGTCGGCCGTTTCGTTCCAGTCGACCACGATCTGCTCGCGCTCCGCAGCCGACAGCATCGGCAACTCACCGGTGCGGCACGACGGGTCAGCGACCACGCCTTTCAGCAGACTCACGAAGTGCGTCGCGATCTGCCCGATCGTTGTTGCATCGAACAAGTCCGTATCGTATTCGAACGCGGCGAATAGCTGGCCGTTCTGTTCGACCATGTTCAGGCTCAGGTCGAACTTCGAGGTCACTTCGCCACGCTGCTCCAGCGGCAGCAGGTTCAGACCCGGGAGCGTCAAACCATCGAGCGGCGCGTTCTGCAGGATCAGCATCGCCTGGAATAGTGGCGTATGACTGAGGTGACGCTCCGGTTGCAGTGCGTCGAGCAAGTGTTCGAACGAGACGTCCTGATGCGCGTACGCCCCCAGCGTCGTGTCCTTCACCTGACGCAGCAGCTGGACAAACGGCTGCCGTGCATCCACCTGCGTGCGCAACACCAGCGTGTTCACGAAGAAGCCGATCAGATCGGTGATACCCGCCTGATTCCGATTCGCGATGAAGGTGCCGATACAGATATCCTCCTGCCCGGCATATCTT
>NZ_JAAVUV010000003.1 GCF_018449635.1 Caballeronia sp. dw_276
TCCGTATAACTGGGCCGTGTTGCTGATCATCATGCTGGCCGGTGCACTGATTCGGCAGTTCTTTGTGATGCGGCATCGTGGGCAGGTGCTTTGGTATCTGCCGGTGATTGGTGTGTTGCTGATGTTCGGCGCGTTTGCCTGGACCATGCCGAAGGCCGTGCCGACTGTTGCGCCAGTGGCGGGTGCGCCCGGGATTCATGTCGCCGATATTGAGCCGATCTTGCAGCAGCGGTGCGCGACTTGTCATGCTGCACATCCGACGATGATGGGCGCTGCGCCCGCAGGGGTCTTGCTCGATACGCCGGAGGCTATTTCCATGAATGCGCAGCGTATTTATCAGCAGGCTGTAGTGCTCAAAGCGATGCCGCTTGGGAACGTTACGCAGATGACCGATGCCGAGCGGGCCAAGATCGCTGCGTGGTTTCAGGGTGGGGCTTTGAAGTAGGTTTTGTTCGCACTCGGGTTAGTAGGTTGCGCGGGGATCGGAAGGTTGGCTGCGGTTGGGTTGATGCCGGGTTGCTGCTTTCCAGGTTCTCGCGCGTTCCTTGTTAACTGATTTATTTGGCACTATTAGCCACTGTCCGTGGCGGGACTTCATTTCTTTTTCCAACGGCGAAAAAGAAACGAAGCAAAGAAAACGCCTTTCCACAATTGGCTCATAAGTGTCCACAGCGTGCAGTTCCAACTATTTGGTACCCCAAAAGCACGCTCGGCGCATAACGCCGAACACTTGAACCCCTCCCCCTCCGTACCCCTACATCCACACGCTTCGTGTTCTCGGGCAAGATCTACGCGCACAGGACCCAGTACGCTTGAATTCTTCGTTTGCGTTCTGCGGCTTGGCAAATGTACATTTACCTGGAGACGGCTCTAAACACCCTGAACAGGCGCGCGAAAGCAAAAAGCAGCGGCACGGCTTTGAACCGGCTCGCTGCTTTTCGTCCACGCAAACTACTCTCGTTAGGTGCGACCAAAACCCTCGTCCATCAACCAGACCGATTCATCCAGTTGCTGCTCGTTGAGATTGACCCCATCACCACCACGGTCAACCACAATAAAGTCACTGACTTCATCAAGCGCAATCAACGGATGATGCCAAACACCCTTGGCGTAATTCACGCCCTGCCACCCGCGCGTCACAAATGCGCGAATAGCAGACGGATTCAACTCTCCAGCCGGCGCCACCACAACCAAATACGGTCGATCATTGAGCGGCACGAACGCCTGACTTCCCAACGGATGCCGCTCGAGCATCAATACCTCAAACGGCAACACGCGCGGCTGCCCGCGAAACAGGTTCACGAGCGGACGGCCACCTTCATCTTCCACATCGATACGAGCAAGATCGTGGAAACGCATCGTCGTCCCGAGATTGATCGGGATCTGCTTCGCTCCCTCAAGCTCGATCACATCGCCGAACGCCTCGAAGGCGGCCTTGGTCAGAGGTTCAATCACCAGCTTTTTCATCGTGGAACCTGCTTCGTATTCAAGAGAATCACGCCAACGTACCGAACAGACGCAACCGCGATACGCCACCATCAGGGAAAATATTGAATCGTACGTGCGTCACCGGACCCAGCGCAGCGATCTCCGATTCGAACCCGTGCTGCTTGTCCATCTGCAACTTCTGCTCACCAAGCAAGACCGGCCAGAACATCGCCTGCGTCACGAGCGAACTATCCGTTCCACCCGTCACGTAAGCCGCCTGCAGCGAACACCGGTCAGGATAATTACCCTTGAAGTGGGCCGTATCGACTTCGATCTTCTTGATCACGCCCGGCTGCGCCAAGGCTACGATGCACCAGTCGTTACCCGGCTCACGACGACGCCGCGTCTCCCAGCCGTCGCCCATGTTCACGCCGCGACCAGGCATCAGCAAGGTCGACGCCAAACCAAAATGCTGATTGTTCGTGCCAACCATATACGCGCCATTTTCCATGGCGGCCAGATCGAACAATTCGCTGCGGCTTGCGCTGCTCCAGTCGAGCTGCGGCTGACCATAGACACGCAAGCGCGCAATGCCGCCATCGGGATAAATATTGACGCGCAAATGCGTGAACGGCTGTTCGTTCGCGACATCCACGTAATGATGCGTGTTGCCCTGCAACGTCATGGACGGCACGACTTCCGTCCACTTCGTTGACTGATTCGGCGCACCATCGGACACATGCGCGCCTTCAATGGAAGCCGCCGGCGGGAAATTGCCGGTGAAGTGGCTGGTGTCGATATCGAATCCCTTGATCACGCCCGGCCGCGCCAGTTTCACCACACACCAATCGTAGCCGCTCACGCGCTTGCGGCGCGTTTCCCAACCGTCCATCCACTTGCCGTTATCGTCGAATTTCCCCACGATAAAAACAGCCGGATCCGGATTCAGCATGCGCTCTTTCGGCGCGAAAAAATCGTCGCTGGCTTCGAGCGCTTGCGCGCCGAGCCGCGGGTCCGCGAGGTTCACATAGCGACGCGTGAATTCGGGAGCGTTGGGATCGAGTGTCGGAATGGACATGAGGTTCCTTGAAGGAGTTGAAGGCGGCGTGTGCCGTTCAGGCGACGATCAGATCGTCGAGCCTGAAGCGCGCTATCCGGTAGATTTGCTGCAGACTTTCGCGCAACTCGACATCGCGGCTGTGATGCAACCGCGCTTGAAAGTTGGCGATGATGCCGTGACGATCAAACCCGCGCACGGCCAAAATAAATGGGAAACCAAACTTCTCGCGATAATCCGCGTTAAGCGCCTGCAAAGTATCGAACTCTTCTTGCGTGCACAGATCGAGGCCGGCGCCGCTTTGCTCGCGCGTGGATTCGTGGGTAAGTTCGCCACGCACCGCAGCTTTGCCCGCAAGCTCGGGGTGAACGTTGATCAACGCAAGTTGCCGGGCGTCGCCGGCGTTATCGACTATTGACGCCATTGTTTTATAAAGCGCATCGATACTCGCAAACGGCCGCTTGCCCACCGCTTCCTCGGCAACCCATCGCGAGTGCTCGAAGATGCCCGAAAGCGCGCCGACAAAATCGTCCGCGTTCGATGCGTTGAGTTGTTCCAGTGTCATTCTTACGTTCGTCATCATGCGCTCGCTCCGGCGGTGCCCGCGTACGGATGATGCTCGCGCCAGTGACGCGCGATATCCACGCGCCGTGTGACCCACACACGATCATATTGCTCGATGTGATCGAGAAAGCGCTGCAGCGCGCGGAAGCGTCCCGGGCGCCCGAGCAACCTGCAATGCATGCCGATGGACAACATCTTCGGCGCCTCGCTGCCTTCTTCGTAAAGCACGTCGAACGCGTCGCGCAGATAAACGAAAAATTGTTCCGCCGTATTGAAACCCTGCGGCGTGGCGAAACGCATGTCGTTGGTGTCGAGCGTATAGGGGACGATCAATTGCGGGACCTTGGCACCGCCGCTCACCTGCACGTCCATCCAGAACGGCAGGTCGTCGCCGTAATAGTCGGAGTCGTACAGAAAGCCGCCATGCTCCGCCACCAGCCGATGCGTATTGGGACTATCACGTCCCGTGTACCAGCCAAGCGGTTTCACGCCCGTCACGCGCTCGATGGCTTGCATGCCAAGACGCATATGCTCCGCTTCTTTCTCGGGCGACATGTCCTGGTAATGGATCCATCTGTACCCGTGGCACGCAATCTCATGCCCCAGTTCAACGAACGCGCGCCCGAGATCCGGGTGACGTTCAATCGCCATGCCGACGCCAAAAACGGTCAATGGCAAGCCGCGTTTTTCGAACTCGCGAAGGATGCGCCACACGCCCGCCCGCGACCCGTATTCGTAGATGGATTCCATGCTCATGTGACGCGACGGATAAGCGGCCGCGCCCACGATCTCCGATAAAAACTGTTCGGACGCCGGATCGCCATGCAGCACGCAATTCTCTCCGCCCTCCTCGTAATTCAGCACGAATTGCACGGCGATGCGTGCGTTCCCGGGCCAGTTCGGCTGCACGGGATGTCGGCCATAGCCGATCAGGTCGCGTGGGTAATTCGATTCGTTCGACATGGCTGGATCAGTGCGTGGAAGTCGATGGAGCCGCGCACGGTACCTGAGGACCCTGCATTGCACCCTGCGCGACGATAGGCCAGTTTAGCGAAAACGCATGGCCGCGCCCATATTCATACGCAGATATTGCGGGTCAGGCGGCAGGTATGATCTGCATTTGCTTAACGCGTTACTTAGGGCTGTATATCGCCAGGTCGCCATCGTATTGCTTAGGCAAAGGCCGCGCATAATCGCCGCGCTTGGCGGTTTTAAGCCTTAGCGAAATTAACGCCTCCGCCCACTTGACCGCGGTCGTCACGCCTTCTATTACCGGCGCGCCAATTGCATCTTCAATTTCATGGCAAAACTCGGCCATGCCGGCGCAGCCCAAAACAATGGATTCCGCGCCGTCCTCCACTAAAGCTTTGCGGCACTCATCGATAATGATTGAACGCGCTTCGGAACCAGGAATGTCAAGATCCAGAACTGCGACATCAGTGGCGCGGACATTCTTGCAGAAGCGCTTCATGCCGTATCGCTCGGCCAGATGCCACGACATGGTGCATGTGCGCTTGAGCGTCGTCACCACAGAAAAACTTGGTGCAATAACGCTCGCCGCATGCATTGCGGCTTCCGCTATTCCTATGACCGGACCGCTGGCCAGTTCGCGCGCGGCATAAAGTCCGGGGTCGCCGAAGCACGCAATGACGTAACCGTCCATGCCCTCTTTCTCGCCCTTCTCTATTTCCTGCAGCAATGCTAAAGAGGCAAGCGCTTCATCGTAATAACCTTCAATGGACGGTGGCCCCATCGACGCACTAACCGATATGACCGTGGTTCCATTCGATGCAACTTCTTTGGCGCAGCGATCCATTGCCCGCGTCATGCGTTCCGTCGTATTCGGATTGATCAGTTTGATGCGCATTTCTACCTTCTTCTTGTCACGTGTGGAAAGCACGCTCATGCCACGCAATGAAACGCGTGGCATGACGCTTCTTCAAGCAAAATTCGACACTGATTTTTTGTCCGCGATGATCCAGTAAAACAAGCCTGCCAATCCCGCGCCGATAAACCACGAGAAATTAGCCGAGCCCTGCAGCGCAGGAATCATCACACATGCGACCGCGATTGCAGCGGCCGGAAGCAAGGCCGAAACCGCACGCCAGTTCACGCCGTTGCTGTACCAGTACCGTCCCGTCTCCGACGTGGTGTACAACTCTTCCACGTTGAACTTGCCGCGCTTCATCAAGTAGAAGTCGACGATCAGCACGCCGTACAACGGTCCGATAAAACTGCCGAGCACATCGAGCGTGTAGTGGATCACAGCCGGGTTGTTAAAGAGGTTCCATGGCGTGATGAAAATCGATGCCACCGCCGCCATCATCCCGCCCATGCGCCAGCTGATCAGGCGCGGCGCAACGTTCGAAAAATCGAATGCCGGCGAAACAAAATTCGCGACGATGTTGATACCAATAGTCGCTATCGTGAAAGTCAAGGCGCCGAGGATGACCGCCGTGGGCTGGTCGATACGGCCGACGGTTTCGACCGGGTCCGTGATCAGTTGACCAAACACCGGCAAGGTCGCGGCGGTTGTCACAACAGTAACCAGCGAGAACGCGAGAAAATTGACCGGCAATCCCCAGAAGTTGCCGCGCTTCACGCTTTTGTAGCTTTTGCAGTATCGCGAGAAGTCGCCGAAGTTGAGCATCGGTCCGGAGAAGTAGGACACGACCAGCGAGATCGCCGTGATCATGACGGGGACCACTTCCATGCCGTGATACTTCACCCCGCCCAGATTCAATCCGATGTTGCGCCAGCCCGCACGCCACACCATGTACCCGGCAAGGATGAACATCACGACATAAACCGCCGGCCCGGCAAAGTCGATGAACTTCTTGATCATCTCCATGCCGCGCCAGAACACGACGGCTTGCAGGACCCATAACAACATGAAACCCGCCCAGCCGAGCGCGGATAGCCCGGCAAAACCGTGGTTATGGACATCGGCGTAAGGCATCCATTGCGGCATGAATTTCAGCAACACGATCACGAGCGCACTGGAAGCCAGGAACGTCTGGATGCCGTACCACGCGACCGCGATCAGTCCGCGAATCACAGCGGGAAGGTTCGCACCCAGCACGCCGAATGTCGCGCGGCATGCAACCGGATATGGAACGCCCGCCTGCTGACTCGGCTTGGCGATCAGATTGCAAAGCACGTTCACGATGCCGATCCCAACCAGCAACGAAACCAGCACTTGCCAGCTCGTCAGGCCTAACGCAAACAGACTACCAGCGAAGACATAGCCACCTACGCTATGCACATCGGACATCCAGAACGCGAAGATGTTATAGGCGCTCCACGTCTGATGTTTAAGCGGCGCGAGGTCGTCGTTATAAAGACGATCGCTATATCCGGCGGGATATTCTGGATCTTGGTTTGAATCGTCGTAATCGGGTATGGCGGCACTGCCAGGGGTCGCGCTGAACTGAACCATGACTTCTCCTTGGATGAACTCGGCAATTGCGCCGCTTAAGGTCGTCGACTTCTGCGGCTTCGTCGTATGGCTACAAGGCGCCTTCGCACGGACTATGCGGGCGTTCTTATCGTCGATTCGTTTAGCGATCCAAGCCGCGCGCGTGAATCAGCGCGGCTGCAATTTGTATATTCAGCACGCGCGTTCAAGCGCATGCGTGCAGGAAACAAGCATGGCGAAGGCACGCATCCATTTGATGCGGACCTCAAGGTTCATTCGACTTTTACTATAGGCTTAGCAGGTCGCGCCCATTGGAAAGGTCGCGCGGTAATACATCGCTCAAGCGCTTTTCTCGCGCTCAGCAGCCTTCGGTCTGGCAAAGACTTCATGCAGATCAACCGCGCCGCGAGCGGGCCGGTCGAGCATTTTCATTTCCACATCCTGCAGATGGCGCGCCATCAGATCGGCGGCTTTTGGCGCATCGCCGGCATCGAGTGCGGCGAGAATGTCCTCGTGATCCTCGAAGCTGCAAGAGCTACGGCCAAGCGACTCATACAACGCAGAAATCAGCGTGGAGCGCGCCACGAGCCCCGACAGGCATTCGCATAAAACGGTGTTACCGGTAAGCTGGGCGAGCTCTTTGTGGAACTCGCCAGACAGCCTTATCCACGATGAAAAATCGCGGCTTTCATACGCTTTGCGTTCACGTCCGATGGTCGCACTGATCGATTTCAACCGGCGTGTTCCGTGCCCGCTGCAAATGCGCTCGACCACGGCCATTTCCACGATGCGCCGCATCTCGAACACTTCGTGCACTTCCTGCACCGACGGGCTTGCGACAAACGCGCCGCGGTTCGGCTCGAGATCCACTAGACGCTCGCTTGCGAGTTGCGCGAGGGCTTGACGCACCGTTCCGCGCTTTACATCGAATACTTCGCACAACTGCGCTTCTGTCAGCTTGGCCGCCGGTGCCAGACGATGCTCGAGGATCGCGTCGCGAATGTTCGCTGCGATCGACTCGGCCGTCGCGGCAGCAGCCGGAACCGCATTGCCGATGACGCTTACCTTCGATAAATCTTTCAGTTTCGCTTCGGACATGATCGCGTTCGCCTGTATGTGATGCATCTTATGACGGACATAAAAACTGTCAACAATTTCTCGCGGATTTTTTGTGAGTCATCCTTTTTGGCAAGCGAAATGCGCGTCCATATCCTTATAGAACAAGCCTCAGAAGGCAGGATTGGGTATTTCCCTTAATCCGACTGCAGCGTATTTTGTCGACAATTTAAAGCACGAAACACGTGCATATTTGCCCGATTCCAGTGCGTGCATACAAAAAAAGCGCCCTGCTGGGCGCTTTCCGACCAACCGAACGTCCTCAGGCCAAGTGGGGATAATCAGAAAGTTTCATGCGGAAACCACCCGGCGTTGCGACGAGGTGAGCCGTCGCACCAAACGGCAAGGTCAGCAAATCCGGCACATGCCCGAACTGCAACCCGGTCACGACCGGAATTCCGACCAGTGATCGAACCTGTTCAACCATGGTCTCGAACGTGTAGCCGTTGTCGTATTCCGAGAGTTTGGCGCTAGTGAATTGACCCAGCACAAGAGCTTGCTGGCGCGCAAGAATCCCGGATAAATGAAGCTGGTAAATCATCCGTTCCACGCGAAACGGATGTTCATTGACGTCCTCAAGAAACAGGATTCCACCCTCCACAGGCGGCATGTACGGCGTGCCGATCAGCGAGGCGATCATTGCAAGATTGCCACCCCAGAGCATGCCGGTGGCATCGGCGGTTTGTGCTTGAGGCACGTCGCTCTTCACCGTGAACGATGGCTTTGTGATCGCGTCCCAGAAGTGATCCATCGTGAATGCGCTCAGCTCTTCCGCACCGAAATCGGCGGTGAGCATCGGGCCGCCGAATGTCTTGATGCCGGCGCGTGCAAACAGCGCCAGCTGGATGGCCGTGAAGTCGCTATGGCCGACCATCACCACGGGCTTGTTGCGCAAGCGGCGTTGCAAACCGTCGTAGTCGAGGCCATGAAGAATGCGCGACGCACCGTAGCCGCCCCTCACCGCCAGCACGATCTCAGGCAGAGGCCGCGACGGATCGGCAAGCCGGTTGATATCCGATGCACGCTCGCTATCCGTACCGCCGAAGCGCTGATACCGGCGCCACGCAGAATCCGCATTTTCCAGCGTATGCCCCTGCTCTTGCAGACGCACGATCGCGCGTTCAACAGGCTCCAGAGCCGGATAACCAGAAGGAGCAACGAGATCGATGGTGCGTGCGCGAAGGGTCATGGGCGAGGTAAAAGTGGATCGGCGGGATCGGGCGCGGCGGCGTTGCGGGCGTCGCGTGCGGCTTTGGTTTCGCGCCGGCGATCGGCGAAAAAGCTCCGTAACGCGCTTGCGCATTCGTCGCCAAGCACGCCGCCCGTAACGGTCGTGTGATGATTCAGGTTGCCGATGGCGAATGCATCGACAACGCTGCCGCACGCACCGGTCTTTGGATCATGTGCGCCGAACACCACGCGTGCAATGCGGGCGTGCATGATCGCGCCGGCGCACATGATGCAGGGTTCGAGCGTGACGTACAGCTCGCAACCGGGCAAGCGGTAGTTCCCGAGCGCGATGGACGCGGCGCGCAATGCGGCCATTTCAGCATGCGCCGACGGATCGTGAGCACCGATAGGATGATTGAAACCAGTCGAGATGACTTCGTCGTCGCGCACCAGCACCGCACCCACCGGCACCTCGCCCAGCTCGCGGGCCCTTTCCGCAGCGGCTTGTGCGAGCGCCATGAATCGGCGGTCACGCTCGTCGGGGGATGCAGGTTCGGGCACGGCTGTCACTTCTGTGTGGCCTGATCGTGCGTGGCGGCTTCTGCGGTCTTTTCCTGCTCCGACCAGCGCTCGGACAAACGCTCGGCAATACGCCGCCGATACTCCAGCGGCACCACGGTGCAGTTTCCACGCAGCGATTCAAGCGCCATGTCGAGCGCGAGCATCTTGGCTTGCAGCTTGAGACGCGTCGCCGGGTCCTCCGCCATGCCCGCTTCGTTTTGAAGATCGCGCAGCGCCCGCAGATGTTCGACAGCGGGAGGCACAAACCCAGCGTTTTTCATGATGCGGTTGGCGACCCGGACTTCTTCGGGAACCAGGGCGTCGTCGTCGAACTCGAGGGGCTCGCCCGCGCCAGGCAGATTATCGAACTCACCGCGCGCGGCTGCGGCCGAAATTCGCTGTTCGACCAGGGCATCTAGCAGTTTCATCGGCGTATTGGGTGTCGGCGATCGGAATTGTCGAAGATTATTCGATCAAATGGATCGAGCCAGACTGTCACTTTTTGAGGGTTACGCTTCGCGGTAGCAGGGAAAGCCGGCCGCGTGCATAGCCGCGCAGGCGATCCCGGCGTCACGCGCTTCGGGGATGCCACCAGCTAATCTCCTATTCTATCAGGCGCTTCGTGCCGGGCTGAATCGCCGTCTTGCGCGTATATCCCTGCGTGGCGAGCAACAGGCTGCGCGTGTATTCATGCGTCACGTCTTGCTCGCGCACGGCTTCCACGGGAAGCTGCTCGACAATTTCTCCATCGCGCATCACAGCGACTCTCTGGCACAAGAATCCAACCACGGCCATGTTGTGACTGACGAGGATCATCGTGAGATTGCGTTCGCGATGCAGCCGCCGCAGCAGATTCAGGATTTCCGCCTGCACCGATACATCGAGCGCCGACGTGGGTTCATCGAGCAGAAGCACACGCGGCTCCACGATCAACGCGCGTGCAATCGCCACACGTTGACGCTGCCCGCCCGATAGCTGGTGCGCGTATCGAAAGCGAAATGCCGGACCGAGACCGACTTCGCGCAACGCATCCAGGATGCGTTCGTCGTGGCGATCCATGCTGTTTATCGACAGTGGTTCGCGTAACGTCTGGTCGACCGTGAAGCGCGGATAGAGCGACCCGTACGGGTCCTGGAACACCATTTGTACATCGCGCCTGAACGCGCGGTCAACGCGTTCGCCGAGGACGTGCCGGCCGATTCGCATCGAACCATTTGCAATGGGAACAAGCCCCGTCAACGCGCGAAGCACGGTCGATTTGCCCGATCCCGACTCGCCGACAAGTCCAAAGACCTCGCCTTCGTCCACATGAAATGTCGCCGAGCGCACGGCATCGGCGAAACCGGTCTTGGTTTTGAAGCGGACCTGCACCCCGTTTGCATCGATCATCGGGCGGCCTCGGCGAACCATGCCGCGTCGCGTTGAAGCACCGGCAACTGATCCGGCGGATTGCGCAGCGGCGGGCTTGCCGCGAGCAAGGCGCGCGTGTACGGATGCTGTGCATGCGCGAGATCGCGCGCGGCGCACGTCTCGACCACGCGACCGCCGACCATCACCATGACACGGTCGCAAAACGACATCACGAGCGGCAAGTCGTGACTGATGAAGATCAGGCCAGTGTTGTGCATCGCGATCATCTCGTCGAGCACTGACAGAACCTGCATGGAAACGAGGACGTCGAGGGCGCTGGTGGGTTCATCGGCGATCAGCAACTTCGGACCCGACGAAACCATCATCGCGATCATCACGCGCTGGCCCATGCCACCCGAAAGCTCGTGCGGGTAAGCATCGGCGACGCGTTGCGGCTCGCGGATATGCACGGCTGCAAGCGCCTCGACAATGCGTTCGCGCATCGCTTTCGCATTCAACCTCGGGCGTTGCCGTCCGAACGCCTCGCGCATTTGCTGCGCGACGGTCATCACGGGATTGAGCGAATACTTCGGGTCCTGCAGGATCATGCTCATCTGCGTGCCGCACAAACGGCGCCGCTCCTTCGGATGCATCGCAAGCAGATTGTGATCGCCAAGCTGCATGGCGTCGGCCGACCATCGCGCGGATGTTGGCAAAAGCCCAAGCAACGCGCGGCCGGTCAGTGACTTACCCGATCCCGACTCGCCGACAATACCAAGCCGCTCGCCCTTCGCAAGCGTCAACGAAACACCTCGCACGGCTTCTGTCAGCGTGCCGTCGTGAGCTTCGAATGCGATACGCAGGTTATCGATTTTGCAGAGGTTATCAGCGGGCATGTCAGCCTCCTTGACGCGGATCGAAGACATCGCGCAGGCCATCGCCGAGCAGGTTGAATGCAAGACTGACCAGCAAGATCGCGATGCCCGGGATGGTTGCGACCCACCATGCGTCGAGCAACACGCCGCGCCCCGAAGCGACCATGAAGCCCCATTCCGGACTCGGCGGCTGCGCGCCGAGGCCAAGAAACCCGAGACCCGCAACGGTCAGGATGATGCCGGCCATGTCGAGCGTCGCGCGCACGATCACCGACGACGAGCACATCGGCACGATGTACCGCAACAAGATCCGCATGGACGACGCCCCTTGCAAGCGGGCCACATGGATGAAATCGGCCTGCACGAGCCGCAACGTTTCGGCGCGCGCGAGACGCGCGTATGGCGGCCAGGCCGTAATCGATATTGCGATCACCGCGTTGATCACGCCGGGTCCGAGCGCGGCCGCGAACGCGAGCGCCAGCACGATCTTCGGGAACGCGAGCGCGATGTCCGTTAGGCGCATGAGAATGGTATCGATGAACCCGCCGCAGAAACCCGCCGCCGTTCCGATCAGCAAACCCACCGGCACGACCAGCACCACGACCAGGATTGCGATGCTCAACGTCAACCGCGAGCCGATAACCAGACGCGCGAGAATGTCCCGGCCGAGTTGGTCGGTGCCGAACAGGTGCGAAGGAGAACCGGGCGGCAGCAGGCGGTCGCCAAGCACCTGTCGCAAAGGATCATGCAGGGGAAGCCACGAACCGATCGCCGCGAACACAATCAGCACCAGCAAGATCGCCAGCCCGAAGACGCTCAGCGGATTGCTCGCAAACCGGCGCCATCGCCTGTAGGCCAATCCGAGCGCCGCTTGCCGGCGAGACGCGGGCGTGTCCGTCAAGAGCCATGCCTGCCACTCCTTGCGCGGTTTTGTCATTCGAGTCGAATCACTGGATGGAAGCACGTCATGAACCTTTGGCAGTCATCGGGCCCGCGGATCGAATACTTTGTACAGCGCGTCCGTCAGCAAGTTGAGCGTGATGAACGTCGCGCCAATCACGAGTGTGCTGCCGAGCACGGCGTTCATATCGGCGTTGAGCAACGCGCCTGTCAAATACGAACCGATACCGGGCCACGCGAACACGATCTCTGTCAGCACCGACCCTTCCAGCAAGTAGCTATACGCTAGCGCAATCACCGTCAGAAGCGGCACTGCAATATTGCCGAACGCATGACGCCAGATCACGCGCCGCTCGCTCAGACCCATCGCGCGCGCCGTCACAATGTATTCCTGACTCAATTGTTCGAGCATGAACGAGCGCGTCATGCGACTGAGGTACGCAATGGAATAGAACGCGAGGATCGCCGCGGGCAAAACGATATACGAGAGCGCGTTCTTGAGCACATCCCACTCGCCTGCAATGATGGAATCGATCAGCAGGCTTCCGGTGCGGGTATCGACCATACCGTCGTAAAGCGGATCGATGCGGCCCGGTCCCGACACCCAATGCAGCTTCGCATAAAACAAGAGCAAGCCCATCAAGGCAAGCCAGAACACCGGCAATGAACTTCCCGCCAATCCGATGAAACGCGCCACATGATCGATCCAGCGGTTATGACGCACAGCGGCCGCAACGCCGAGCGGCACGCCGATCACGATGCCCATGAAAGTGGAAATGGTGGCCAGTTCGAGCGTGGCGGGAAAGACGCGCTTGATGTCATCGATAACTGGATTCGATGTCAGCAACGACATCCCGAGATTGCCATGCAGCACATCGCGAACGTAGATAGCGAATTGCACGATCAAGGGCTTGTCGAGCCCGAGCGAAAGGCGCGCCGCCGCATAGGCTTGCGGCGATGCGCGTTCGCCGAGCATGGCGAGCAACGGATCGATCGGGATCTTCCGCCCGATAAAAAACGTCACGCCCAGCAAGCCTATGAACGTCACAGCCAGCATCAACAACCAGCGCACGAGCAACCATCCTCGCCGCACACCGGCATGACCGGCCAATGCGCGGCGCGCACGCTGGGAGACGGTTAGTTGCAGATCCACGCTTACTGCTTCTTTAGATCGCGATACGAGACGAGATCGAAGATCGGCCCTACTTCGAGTCCTGTGACGCCGGGCCGTGCCGCAACTTGCGAGACTTTCTGGAACATGATCACGAACGGCGACTTGGCGAGCACCTCCTTCTGCATTGCCTCGTAGCGTTGCGCACGTTTTGCGGTCGATGATTCCTCGAGCGCCGCCTGCGTCTCCTTCGTCAATTGGGGAATGTCCCACGAATTGCGCCACGCAAGCATCTTGAAGCTGGAGTTATCGGAGTTATCCGGGTTCCACGCAAAGCCTTGCGCATTGCTATGCGGATCGATGTAATCCGCCGACCATTCCCCGATGTAAATATCATGCTGGCGCGCGCGATATTTGCCGAGCGTCTGCTTGTTGTCGCTTGAAATCAGCTCGACCTTGATGCCGGCCTGTGCCAGATTTGCCTGAACCGCCTGCGCGATTTCGCCGTAAGGCGAGTCGTTGCGCACGTCCATCTTTACTGTGAAGCCATTCGGAACGCCCGCCTTCGCAAGCAGTGATTTCGCCTTCGCGACGTCTTGGTGATATGGATTTGTGTTCAGCGCACCGAGAAAGCCCTCTGGCAAAAATGCCTCGTGAACCTTGTACGTTGTCCGCACGATGTTGTGCTGAATCCCGTTGTAATCGATGAGCCATTTCATGGCTTCCTGCACCTCGGGCTTCGCGAGATTCGGGTTCTTGTTATTCAGCCCGAGATACATCAGCGTGGCTTGCGGAACGGACGTCACGTGGATCGTGCCCTTCTTCATGAGCGTGGCAAGGTCGTCGGAACTCAGGTCGCGCGCTACATCTATATCGCCATTTTCGATCATCAACCGCTGGCTCGATGCTTCAGGCACATGCCGCATCACGATCCGTTTCATGGCAAGCGGTACGCGATAACCATCGAAACGCTGCAGCACGATGCTGTCGTTCGCGGTCCACTTCACGAGCTTGTACGCACCCGATCCCGCCTCGTTTGTCTTGAGCCACTCGTTGCCGAAATCGTTGCCCTTTGCGTGCGATTCGAGCAGCTTTCTATCCAGTACGGACGCAGGCCACGATCCCAGCACGTTCAGCACGAAGGTCGGAGCGTACTTCTGGTCGGTCGTGATGGAGACGGTTGTATCGTCAATTTTCTTCACGTTCTGCAGCGCATTCGCCTTCGTCAGGCCAATGCCTGCGAGCACGGCCGCCGCGCCTTTGTCGAGCAATGCGGTGCGCTGGATCGACCAGACGACGTCATCGGCGGTGAGCGGATTGCCCGAGTGGAACTTGAGGCCGGGGCGAATCTTGAACGTGAACGTCAGGCCGTCGGAACTCACGGCCCATGATTGCGCGACATCGCCATTGAAGCGTGCCGGATCTTTCAGATCGACACGGATCAGACGATCGTAGGTGTTCGCGACGTATTCCTGCGGCACCAGTTCGTAGATCTCGCCTGGATCGAGCGTGGTGAATTCATCGAGCAGGGTCGCCATCACCAGCATGTCCTTCGGCGTGGCCGCGTTCGCGGAACCGATGCCGCTCAGACTTACCGTCAAGGTCGATGCCACCGCAATGGCCGCCAGCGCGTTGCGCAAAACACGTTTCATACTCGCTCCGTGAAAGTTGATCGCTGTCCTTCGCGCCCCTTTACATCAGACGCGACGGGCCACTGTCTGCATTGTCGATAACCGGAAGTTCGCGCGAGCCGGGCAATTCGTAATGCCACCACTCGCTTGGAATATGCGTGAAACCTGCGCCGTGCATCACGCCGAGCAAGAGCGTGCGGTTGCGCTGCACGTGCTCGGGCAGCCCGGCGTGAAAGTGTTCGGATGCGACTGACATTTCATCGAAACCCGTGCCCATGTCGAGATCGCGACCATCGGCGCCCACCAGCGTCAGGTCGACCGCCGTCCCGCGGCTGTGGTTCGAACCGCGCTTGAGATCTGCAACATAGGTAGGGTCAGGCAGGAAGTCCCAGAGCACTTGCTGTGCTTGCGGGGGCCGGTAGGCATCGAAAACCTTGAGCGTCATGCCGATGTTACCGGCAAGCTCCACAGCCTTTCTCAATGCGGCTTCTGCCGGGCTTAACAACAGGCAGTGCGCCGCCTTGTAGATCGGCTTGCCGGTGAGATTGCGGTCCGTGGCGTAGATCAGGTCGATGGCTACGCCATGTGTCTGGGGAGCGATTTTCAACAAACGGTGATCGGGCATCGGCAGTGTTGGTTCGAAGCTCACGAAAACGTGCGGTGCCGTTATTGTTTATCAAAATGAAGGGTTTGGGGGCGAATGTGCAGACTCGCCACACTCGGCGTCAAAGCTTGCGCCCGGGGTTTGACTGTCTTGGACAACGCCAACACCCAATTAAACCTCGCCAAAAATCCGTTGTTGCAACTCTGCGGAGAGCCGGGATTGGGCTTGCGGAAAGAGAATTCGATCGAAAGCGATTCAACGGAGGCGTTGGATCGCTTTCGAAACTGCGGTGAATTACTGCGCCATGGCGCCAGATGCCGGATGGCCCATGCCCATTGCATCGTGCTTTTTCATTTTGTCGCCCTTTTTCATGGAGTCTTTCGACATTGAATCCTTCGACATCGAGTCCTTCGACATTGAATCCTTGGACATGGAGTCTTTTGCCATTGAATCGTGAGCCATTGCGTCGCTTGCCTGAGCAAATGCCATTGAGCCGCCCATGGCGAGTGTTGCCGCGAGTGCTGCCGTGATAAACAGTTTCATATCAACCTCTTCTAAACTAAAAGTGACCGGTCGCGCCGGGGTGAATCGAAGTACCTGACGCCGCAATGCACAGGATGCATTCGCGATTCAGGAACCTCCGAACCAGTTGTAACCCTGATCGACCCAGTAGCCGCCAGGGAACGTGTTGGTGACAAAAATCTCCATGATGTGCTTGGGATTCTTGTAGCCGAGTTTGGTAGGCATCCTGAGTTTCATCGGATAGCCGTATTTGGGGGGCAAGCGCTGGCCGTCATACGTGAACGTGAGCAGTGTCTGCGAATGCAATGCGGTCGGCATGTCGATGCTTTCGTAGTAGTCGTCCGCACATTTGAAGCCGACATACTTCGCCGATGTATCCGCGCCCACTCGTTTCAGGAACTCAGAAAATGGCGTGCCGCCCCAACGTCCGATCGCGCTCCAGCCTTCCACGCAGATATGCCGCGTGATCTGCTCCGCTTGCGGCAATGCGTAGAGCTCGGGCAAGGTCCAGGTTTTCTTGTCCTGCACGAGGCCGCTCACTTTCAGGCGAAAATCGGAGCCGTCGACTTGCGGAACATCGTCGACGCCGTAGAACGCATTGAACGGAAACGGCCGCGTGATTTGCGCCTCGGTGTAGGTCGGCGCCAGGCGGTTCGGATCGAACAGCCAGCCTTGCACGGTATCGTTCAGACGCGATACGCGGGAGAGAAAGGTCTCGACCGACTTCTCGTCAGAGATACTGCAACCCGTCAGCATCGCCAGACCGCCGAGCGTCACAATGCGCTTTCCGAACAGACGCCGCGAGGGCATGTCGAGTTCGCGCTTCACGTCGATGATCAGCGACTCGCGGTCTACATTCACGCGGTTTGGCTTGGCGGGTTTCATGATCGAAGTATCCAGGGGATCGGTGTTGAGCTATATCGATGAATCATCGGCCGCGAATCATGGTCAGCAACGAGCGCGGCACGAGCGACACCATCACGAGGTGCACCACGATGAACCCCGCTAGCAGCGACATCGCGCAAAAATGGACGATGCGTGCGAAGTCATACCCACCCATCAACTCGCGCAGCAGCGGGAATTGCACCGACTTCCAAATGGCGAGTCCCGACAGAATCAGCACGGCGATATCGGCCATCACGAACAGGTAGGCGAACTTCTGCACGGCGTTGTACTTGCTCGGATCGGCGTGCGAAAGATGACCCTTGAGCGCTTCGATCAGGTCATGAAAGATCGTGCGCGCCGACAGCGGGAAAAACTTCGCTTTGATACGACCCGTAACGACGTTCATGGCGAGGTAAAACAGTCCGTTGAAGAACAACAGCCACATTGCTGCGAAGTGCCATTGCAGCGCGCCGCCGAGCCAGCCGCCCAACGTGATTCCGGGCGGGATGATGAAGCCCTTGAATACCGGCGACGCGTCGTAGATTCGCCATCCCGACAGCATCATCAGGATTACCGCGAGTGCGTTGAGCCAATGCGTGATGCGAACCCAAGCAGGCTGGATCACGCTCGCAGGAGCGCTCAAACCGTGTGCTTCATGTGTCGTGTTCATCAGCGGCTCCTGAGCCCGTTTGCAAATGCTGGCCGTGCCATTACGCCTGTTGGCGGGTAATTCGCTTGAACTGTCCAGATCTGCGTGAAGGCATCACTGCACAAACAACGCGTGTCTGTCAGTTAGTTCGTCGGGAATGGGTGGCTGGTTACAGCAGATCGGTTTTTTTATTAACCTTGCAGGGCCATGACAAAGACTTGAGCAAATGCTTTCATGGGCACGATTGCCATCGCGTATGCCATCGGATACCCTGAATCGACCGTTTTTAAACGCAAGCAGCCGGCCGTTGCGGCCCGCGCTCACTGTCTTTCAACCCCAGGACGCCATGATCCGCTTCTACTTTCACCCCACGCCGAATCCTGCCAAGGTCGCTCTATTTCTCGAGGAATCAGGCCTGGAATATGAAGTCGTCCCTGTCGATACCAGCAAAGGCGAACAACACCTGCCCGCTTTCCGGAACGTTAATCCGAACGGCAAGGTTCCGGCGATCGTGGATACGGATGGCCCCGGCGGCACGGAGGCGCGCGTCTTCGACTCCAGCGCGATCCTGCTTTACCTGGCAGATAAAACCGGGCGCTTTGCCGGAACGCCCGCAGACCGTCCCGAACTGCTTTCGTGGCTGTTCTTCATCAGCTCCGGTCTCGGCCCGTTTTCTGGTCAGGCAGTGCATTTCCAGCACGCAGCGCCCGAGAAATTGCCTTACGCGATCAATCGGTACAGGAGGGAAATCGAGCGGCATTATGGTGTGCTCGACGAGCATCTGGCAGGACGCGAATACATCGTTGGCCACGATTATTCGATCGCCGACATGTCCGCGTGGGGATGGCTCGAACGCGCGCCGCGCGTGTTGCCGGGTGAAGCGGACTCGCTTGCCGCGTTCCCGAACCTGCACCGTTTCTTCGATGCCGTCAGCGCCCGCCCGGCCGTTGCGCGCGCACGCGCCGTCGGCCGCGACCTGAGGTTCAAGCGCGAACTGGACGAACAGGCACGCCGCGCGCTCTTTCCGTCGAATTATCCGGACGCCGCGCGCTGAGCGTTTGCGGCATCGACAGCAGCGAAATGATGCGGCACAATCCGCACGTTTCGCGTTCGGCAGGCCATTTAACGCCCTGCCGCTTTTTTATTTGAAGCGCGCTGTAACCCAATGCCGCGATGAAGCGAATAACTCAAGGTGGTGGCGTGTCCGGAGCCGAAGAGAGGCTCAGGGCGCTGTTCGTGCGCGGCCTGGATGGCGACGCGGCTGCGTATCGTGCCTTCCTCGATGACCTGACCGCCCACCTGCGTGGTTTCCTGAGAAAGCGTATTTATTACCTTCAGGACGACATCGAGGATGTCGTGCAGGAAATCCTGCTCGCTGTGCACAACAGCCGCCATACGTATCGTCCGCATGAACCGCTGACAGCGTGGGTCCACGCGATCGCGCGCTACAAGCTGATGGATTTTTTCCGTGCGAGGTCGCGCCGCGAAGCGCTGAATGATCCGCTGGATGAGACGCTCGATATCTTCGCGACCTCGGACGAAGAGCCCGCCGACGCCAAACGCGACATCGGCAAACTGCTGGATCAATTGCCGGACCGGCACCGCTTGCCGATTGTCCATGTAAAGCTGCAAGGGCTTTCGGTGACCGAAACCGCTACGCTCACCGGCATGTCGGAGTCGGCTATCAAAGTAGGCATTCACCGTGGATTGAAGGCGCTGGCCGCAAAGATTCGAGGCAACGCATGAAAACCGAGGACCTGATTTCGCTTCTTTCGACGGGCGTGACTCCCGCCGATACCGGCCTGTCCCGGCGCCGCTTCGCGCGCGCGTTGCTGCTCGGCGGTCTGGGTTCGTTCGTGCTCATGCTGGCTGTCTATGGCTTCCGGCATGATCTCGCAGTGGTGTCGCGCACGCCGCTCTTCTGGGCGCGCTTCGCGTTTCCCGCGACACTTTCGGCATGCGCGCTGTTTCTGGCGGCGCGCCTGTCGCGGCCGGGAACGCGCATCGGCGCGTTCTGGGCAGCGCCGGCCGTTCCTGTCATCGTTGTATGGAGCGCTGCGGTGGCGGTCCTGTGCCTCGCCTCCCCCGACGCCCGCATTCCGCTCGTGATGGGCACCACGTGGCGCTCTTGCCCGTTCAATATCGTGCTGCTTTCGGTGCCGGCCTTTATTGCCGTATTTTGGGCAATTCGCGGACTCGCGCCCACGCGCCTGCGTCTCGCTGGCGCCGCCGGCGGCATGCTGGCGGGAACCATCGCGACTATGGCGTACTGTCTGCATTGCCCCGAGATGAGCGTGGCATTCTGGGCTGTCTGGTACCTGCTTGGCATGACGCTCGCCACGTTGATCGGCGCGTTGCTCGGGCCACGTTTCTTGCGTTGGTGAAATACCTTTGAATTAATTCGTTTGCGAGCGTAACCCTCGCGCTGACAGAACCGAATAGAAATCATGCGCTCGGCGCTAACGGTTCCTGTCAGCGGAGTGGCCATGAAGACCAGCGAGTTTGTATCGATGCTTGCCACCGGCATCGTTCCAACCCATCCCCATTTCGTTGCACGACGGTTCGCAGCGGCGTTATTTTTCGGCTTGAGCGGCGCGGCTTGCCTGGTCGTTGCCCTCTACGGCGTACGCGGTGACATGCCGCAAATGCTCACTACGCCGCTCTTCTGGCTGAAGGTCGCGTTTCCACTGGCTGTGGTCGGCGCGTCTTTATTCATCGCGATGCAGCTATCACGTCCTGGCGTTGGCACCGCTTTCGCATGGTTCACGCTTGCCGTCCCACTCGTGCTGATCTGGGTGATCGCGTTGGTCGTGATCGTCGCTGCACCGCCCGCGCTGCGGCTTCAACTCGTGCTCGGCAGCACGTGGCAAGTCTGCACGTTCAACATCTCGGTCTTGTCGGTGCCAACTTTTATTGCCGTGTTCTGGGCCATGAAGGGACTTGCGCCGACGCGCCCGGTGATTGCCGGCGCTGCCGCCGGCCTGCTTAGCGGCGCACAGGCGGTGCTCGTGTACACGCTCTACTGCGTGGAGATGACCGTTCCGTTCTGGGGCGTCTGGTACGTGCTCGGGATGATGGCGCCTACGGTGGTCGGCGGCGTCCTGGGGCCGCGCTTCTTGCGATGGTAGATGCACAACCACGCTTATTTCATCCGCAATGTAACCCGTCTCACGCCAAAGCCGAACTAGGTTTCATCTCCCCCATTTCTACGGAGGCCGCAATGCGCGCTTCGTCATTCCGCCTTGCTTCGTTTCTTGTCTCGCTATGCGCCGCGACCGCCAATGCCGCATCCATCAACATGTGCAGCGCGTCGAGCCCGGCTCATCGCGCGGCGCTTGTCGAACTTTATACGAGCGAAGGCTGTAACAGTTGCCCGCCCGCCGATAGCTGGCTCAGCACGCTCGATCACGCGCGCAAGACGAACACAGTCGTACCGCTCGCGTTGCACGTGGACTACTGGGATAGCTCGGCGTGGAAAGACCGCTTTGCGCAAGCGGCGTTCACAACACGCCAGCAGCAACTGACATCGAATGGCGGCGGACACGTCGTGTACACGCCGGAAGTTTTTGTCGGCGGAAACGAGCTGCGCAACTGGTCGAACAACGCGAGTTTCGAATCGCGCATTCAGCAATTGAACAGCGAAGCGCCGCTCGCCGATATCCATATCGATGGGCGTCCTTCGACGTCCGGCCGCATCGCGTTCAACGCGTCGTTCACGGCGCGCAAAAATCTCCCGGACGACGCCGTTGCTTACGCAGCCGTGTATGAAAACCAGCTCGTCAGCGCGGTCAAAGGCGGAGAAAACAGCGGCGCGACGCTACATCACGATCGCGTGGTACGCCAATGGATCGGTCCTATTCGATTAACCGGACGGCACGCGCAACTATCCGGCGATTACGCGTCGGACGCCATGCGCTTCGGCGTTGTTGCGTTCGTTGAACGTGGAACGAGCGGCGAAGTGCTGCAAGTGACCGAGCTTGCCTCGTGCGGCGAATGAGTTTCATCGTTGTTCAATGTGCGAGTTCTTCGTCGTGTTGCCATGCAGGAAACGGATCCTTGAACCCATGCCACGCTTGCGGCCCCTGCGCCATTTCCGCATCGCTGAGAAGACACGTGTCGAGGCGCGAACGCAACGCGGCTTCATCCATATCGATACCTATCAGCACGAGCTCTTGCCGTGCATCGCCGACTTGCGGGTCCCAGTCGTCATCGATTGATTGAAGAGACTCCGCGTCCTGCGGCCAGTGCGCCTTTGGAACCGCGGCCCACCACAATCCCATCGCACCGTGACGGCATACTCGGCCGGCTTGCGACCAGGACCCTACATACGTTGGCCGGCTCGCGAGCCAGAAGAATCCCTTGGAACGCACCACGCCCGGCCATTCGCTTTCGATGAGTTGCCAAAATCGCTCAGGATGAAACGGCCTGCGCGCGCGATACACAAAGTTGGTGATGCCGTATTCGTCCGCCTCGGATCTATGCTCGCCACGCAACGCCGTTAGCCAGCCGGGCGCCTTGGATGCCTCATCAAAATCGGACAGGTTGGTATCGAGCACCTTGTCCAGACTCAGCTTGCCGAATTCAGCCATCTCGATCTTCGCGCGTGGGTTCAAGCCGCGGAGGATGGTCATCAAGCGCGCGCGATCTTCAACGCTGACGAGATCGATCTTGTTCAAAACAATGACGTCGCAAAACTCGACCTGCTCGACCAGCAGGTCCACTACCGTACGCGAATCTTCTTCGCCCAACGATTCGCCGCGCGACCGGAGGCTGTCGGCCGAGCTGTAGTCCTTCAAGAAATTGAATGCGTCCACGACGGTGACCATGGTGTCGAGCCGTGCGACATCGGAGAGACTCTGGCCTTCTTCATCGGCGAACGTGAAGGTCTCCGCGACCGGCAATGGCTCGGACACGCCCGTCGATTCAATCACGAGATAGTCGAAGCGACCTTCCCTGGCGAGGCGACTCACTTCAAGCAAGAGGTCCTCGCGCAGCGTGCAGCAAATGCAGCCGTTGCTCATCTCGACGAGCTTTTCGTCGGTGCGGGCAAGCTCCGCGCCGCCGTCGCGAATCAGCGCGGCATCGATATTGACCTCACTCATGTCATTGACGATGACAGCCACTCGCCGGCCTTCGCGGTTGTTGAGGATGTGATTCAACAGCGTGGTCTTGCCTGCGCCCAAAAAACCCGACAAAACTGTTACCGGAAGCTTTCTTATTGATTTCATTATAAAAATTCCTCGTAGAAAGTTCTACGGATGTTATAACATTACACCAATTACACAAGATAAAGCTGATTGCTCTGTTCAAAAAGACAGATCGACCTGTCCGTCACGCACTTCACCACCGCTCATGCAGAAAAATAATCGATGAAAAATCGCACGCTCTTCGCCCACGCGGCGCTGCTGTTGTTCGCCCAGTTAGCAGCGAACCAAGCCTACGCCGCTGAATCAGACGGCACCGTATCTAGATCTGTGGCAGACAGCACGGGCAAACCCGTCGCGAACGCCAACGTGGTACTGCAGAATGCGAGCGGTGCTGCTGCCGGTACGGCAAACACAGACACGAGCGGCCATTTCGTCGTACACAACGTGACGCCGGGCACATATGCGGTGGTCGTAAATGCGCCGGGGTATGCAAGCGGAAGCAGCATCGCAACCACAAATGACGGCAGCAATAATTCGGTATCCATATCGATATCTCAGAGCGACGCGCTCGACGTACAAGTCAACGCCAAGCGGCTCGATCGCGCGCGCAATGGTTTGCTGCCCGAGACGGGGAGCAGTGTTTATCGATTCAGTCAGGCCGATATCAATACCCTCCCCGCTGGTCAGGACACGCCGCTCAATCAGGTGCTGCTGCAAGCGCCGGGCGTGGCGAGCGATTCGTATGGCCAGTTGCACGTGCGCGGAGACCACGCGAACCTGCAATACCGCATCAACGGCGTGATCATTCCGGAACCAATCAGCGGTTTCGGGCAATCGCTCGATACGCGCATCATCGATCAGTTAAATCTGTTGACCGGCGCCTTGCCCGCGCAGTACGGCGACCGGACGGCCGGCATTGTCGATATCCATACGAAGAACGGCGACCAAGGTAACGGCGGTTCAATCGATGTATTCGGCGGCAGCCATCAAACCATCAGGACCAGCGCGGATGTATTCGGCAGCAAGGGGCCGTTCAGCTACTACTTCAGCGGCTCGGTTGGCGAGAACAACCTGGGTATCGAGAATCCGACGTCGAGCGCGAGCGCCATTCACGATCACACGCGTCAGGGCGATGCATTCGGGCTCATGTCGTACATCATCAATCCGCTCACGCGCGTGAGCCTGATGTTCGGCACGACCAGCAATCAGTTCGACATCCCCAACACGGCCGGCTTGCCGACCAACTTCACTTTGAACGGCATTACCAGCTTCGACTCGAGCAAACTCAACGAAACCCAGTCCGAGCTCAACCAGTTCGCGGTAGTCGCGTTGCAGGGTACGAACGGCGGCGCGCTGGACTATCAGGTCGCGCTCTTCACGCGCTATTCCCGCACTCAATTCAATCCCGATCCGGTAGGCGATCTGCTTTTCAACGGCGTGGCCGCGAGCGATTTTCATAGCGACAGCGCGAACGGCGTGCAAGCGGACACCACGTACCGGCTCAACGCTAAGCACACGTTGCGCGCGGGTATATCGTTTCAGCAGGAACACGCGGTGTTCAACAACGACCTTAGCGTTTTTCCCGCCGATGAAGACGGCAACCAGCTCTCCGATCAACCCTTCAATGTGCCGGATTCGAGCAGCAAGACGGGTTATCTCTACAGTGCCTACGTACAGGACGAGTGGAAAGTCACCGACAAGCTTACGGTCAACTACGGCCTGCGTTACGACAAGATGGACGAGTACGTAAGCGCGAGCCAGCTCAGTCCGCGCGTTGGCCTTGTGTATGCGTTGACGCCAACGACGACCGTGCATGCGGGTTATTCGCGCTACTTCACGCCGCCGGCGTTTGAACTCGTATCCGGCGCGGACATTGCCCGGTTCGCCGGAACGACGGCGCAGACATCGACGCAGAACGATCCCGTGCAGCCGGAACGCAGCCACTACTTCGATCTCGGCGTCACGCAGCGGCTGACGTCCGCAATCACCGTCGGCGTGGATGCGTACTACAAAAAATCAACCAACCTGCTCGATGAAGGCCAGTTCGGCACCGCGCTGATCTTCACCCCGTTCAACTACCAGTATGGACGCGTGTACGGCGTCGAATTCACCAGCAACTACAAACAGGGCAACGTCTCCGCTTATATGAACGTGGCGTTCAGTCGTGCTCAGGGGAAGGACATCGATTCCGCGCAGTTCAACTTCGGCGCGGATGAACTCGCGTTCATCAGCAACCATTTCGTGTTCCTCGATCACGACCAGCGCGTGACGGCGTCGTTTGGCGGCGCTTATCAGTTGGGCACGACCACATTTACCTTCGACGGCATTGTCGGCAGCGGACTGCGCAGCGGCTTTGCAAATACGGATCGTCTGCCGGTGTACACGCAGGTCAACCTCGGCGTGATTCATCACTTCGACTTCAAGGAACCGCTCATCGGCAAGTTCGATGGACGATTGCTGCTCATCAATGCGTTTAACCGCGTGTATGAGTTGCGCGACGGATCGGGCATTGGAGTAGGTGCGCCGCAGTATGGTCCGCATATCGCGCTGTACGCAGGTCTTACAAAGAATTTTTAATGTATCGGATGACTAACTAAAGGTTTTTATCATGCAGGATTGGGGAGGGATTGTCGCTGCTGCGCAAGTGGGCGGATGGGTTGTTTATCCGCTGACGCTGCTCGCCGTGCTGGCGATAGCGATTGCAATCGATCGCGCTTATGTCTTTGCTCGCTTTGCAGGCGAGCCGTCGACGCGTGTTGAAACGCTTCCGGCGCAGCATGCGTTCAGGCGCCTTGACGCGACCTTCGTCATGCATCCCGGTGCGCCCTTATGGTTGTACGAGACGCGTGCGCAATCTCTCGCAACGCGGATCGAGCGCGACATGAGCCGCGGCTTCTGGGTGCTCGAAACGATCGTCACGGCAGCGCCATTGCTCGGGCTGCTTGGAACCATCGTGGGAATGATGCACTCCTTTCAGCTGTTCGGCGGCAGCGGGCTCGTGAACCCCGGGGGCGTGACCGGCGGTGTCGCGCAATCACTCGTGGCGACCGCTATCGGGTTGATCGTTGCATTGTTCGCGCTTTTCGCATTCAACTACTTTTCGCGGCGCCTCGAACGCTTGATAGACGATCTGGAGGTTTATGCCAACGAGCGTCTCAGCGGCATTCGGCTTGGCGCCGAAACCGTCGAAGCCAGTGCGGGTGCGCTCCAATGAAACTCCGGCGATCTCGAGCTTCGAAGCGCGGCCGCATCGAAATCATCCCGATGATCGACGTGATGTTCTTTTTGCTCGCGACTTTCATGCTTGCTTCCCTCGCGATGCAGCGACTCGATGCCGTTAAAATCAACCTGCCGTCGGGACAGGCCGAGCGCTTATCTGAAGATCGGCCATTGACGATGAGCATCGACCCGAAGAACGAAATTTTTATCGATCACAGCCTGGTTCGATTGGACCAGGTCGAGGGGAGCATAAGGCGGCTGCTCAAGGCCGACAAGAACGTAGTGATTGCCGCCGATGATGCAGCAGCCCAAGGCGCCGTCGTTCAAGCGATGCTCGCCGCACGCCGCGGCGGCGCCGAGCACTTTTTGATTGCCGTACATCGTGAATAGATGGACGCGGCCTTGAAGACTCTGTTCGATGGTCCGCGCTTCAGGTTGAGCGCGGCGATGCTGATTGCAATCGCTGCATGGATGATCCTGCTTGCACAGGTTGTGAGCCGGTTGTCGCGGCCATCGGCGAAAACTCCCGCGCCTGAGCAAGCGGTGATGGAGATGCGTCTTGTCGAACTCGCGCCGCCGTCTATACCTAAACCGAAGGCTGAGCCCGAGCCCGCTCGCAGCGAATCGGCCGCCGCGCCGCCTCGTTCTCGTTCGAATCCTTCACCCGTTCGTGCGATCCAGCCGCGCGTGGCGCGGTCGCCGGCAATTGAACACGCCATTGCCAAGACTGAGATTCCGGCGCAACAGGACGAACCCGCGCCGTCAGCGCCGTCATCGGAGAATGAGAAGCCGGTTTTACCCGCGAGCTCCGTCGCGCGCGTCATCAATCAGCCGATGCCCTCTCTGCCCGATGATCTCCGCGAAGATGCCTATCAAGCCGTGGCAATCGCACGCTTCGATGTGCACGCGGACGGAAGCGTCGACGTCGAGCTGTCAAAGCCCACGTCCAATCCACGCTTGAACGCGCTGCTTCTCGAAGCATTGCGAAAATGGCGCTTCTTCCCTGCGATGCAAGACGGCCGCGCAATCGAAAGCCATCAGGATGTGCGCGTCCATTTCAACGTCAGTTGACGACAACGAACTCGCGCCTACAGCGCCTTGTCACCGTGCGCCGCGCCGGACGTTATCCGCTCGGCAAGTCCCGCGTCGTAGCTCGAATGCACATGGGTGCGCTTTTTGTCGGGATACGCGTATGTGAACGCCTTTCGCAACGCAAGCGACGCTTCATGGAATCCCGAGAGAATCAGCTTTTGCTTGTTCGGATAGTTGGCGATATCGCCCACCGCGAAGATCCCCGGCCGCGTGCTTTCGTAGTTCGATGTATCGACATTGACGCGGCCTCCGGCGATCTCAAGGCCCCACTTTGCGATCGGCCCCAGATCCGCGACAAGGCCGTACAGCACCACAAGATGATCGGCTTCGATTTGCGCCACGCCGCCGATCTGCCGGATCTCGATGGACGCGAGTTTGTCATCGAGCATATGCAACCCGGCTATGGAGCCAACCATGAACTCCATTTCGCCGGCATCGACCGCGCGCCTCATCTGATCGACGCTCGATGCCACCGCGCTGAACCCGTTACGCCGATGCACCAGTACGACACGTCGCGCGACCTTTCGCAAGGCCAGCGCCCAGTCGAGCGCGGAGTCACCGCCGCCGGCGACGACGACGGTTTTATCGGCGAAGTCGGCGAGCGCGCGCACGCTGTAGTGCACGAACTGATCTTCCAGCGGCGTGGCTTCGGGCAACGCGAGACGCTGCGGCACGAATGCGCCATTGCCGGCCGCGAGCATGATGGCGGCTGTATCGAAAACGAGGCCCTGCTCTGTTGTCACGGTCCATCGGCCATCGTCGCGCTGCTCGACTGTGTCGACGCGCTGGTTCAGATGGATCGGCGGATCGAACGGGCGACATTGGTCCATCAGCCGGTCGACGAGCTCACGTGCCGTACATGATGGAACCGCGGGAATATCGTAGATGGGTTTGTCGGGATACAGCTCGATACATTGCCCGCCGATACGCCCAAGCGTATCCACGATCTGGCACGACAAGCCGACAACGCCCGCCTCGAAAGCCGCAAAAAGTCCGACGGGACCCGCGCCCACGATCAGGACATCGGTGCGGATGGGGGTATCGGCATGTGTACCGGTTTCGGAAGTCATTCGCTATCCTTGTGTGTTCTGCGTATTGATTCGTCGCGCATGGCGACTACCATACAGAAGCGGCGAACGACCGGCAACGAAGGCACTATTGGCAACCGTGATATCCGTGATCTGGCCGTACAGGGAATAATGCTGGCTGCCGGGTGTTTATGACGAGACACCCCCTGCTAACTTTATAAGGAGCTTCGCTCAGTGCATCCTCTCGACAATCCCGCGTGGAACGCGCTTACCGCATTGCAGCGCTCATTCAGCTCGGGGAACGAACTGGCTCGCCGGTTCGATCCATCCATTTCGCCCATCGCCGCTGTCGTGGATTCGTCCGATCCGGTTTGCTGGCGCGCGCTTGCCGAGGTCGCGGGCCCAGGTGCACTGGTTGGCGTTTTCGCAATTGCGAAGAATGCACCGCCCGAAGGGTGGACCGTCGACTGGCGCTACACGTTCGCACAGATGACATGCACAAGGGACACTTTCAAGGCGCCTGCGATCACGGCACCCCTTCCTTCGCTGCGCATACTCACCCTCGCCGATGGCCCTGACATGGTCGCGCTCGCGGCATTGGCGCAGCCTGGCCCGATGGAGGTGCGGACGGTCATGTTAGGCCGATACCTGGGCATTTTCGATGACCACAACATGCTGATCGCAATGGCCGGCGAGCGCATGCGGCTCGATGGTGCGACGGAGGTGAGCGGCGTGTGCACGCATCCTGATCACCGCGGCAAACGCTATGCGCAAATACTGAGTGCGGCCATCACGGAAAACATTGTCGAACGTGGCGATACCGCGTTTCTTCACGTAAGAGATGGGAACACCAACGCGGCCAGCGTGTATGAAAAACTCGGGTTCGGGGTACGCGCGGTGTTTGATATTGCGTCGGTTACAAAGGAGTAGATTTGAATTGCGCCCTTTCCGGGCATGGTGATTGCGACAGCCCGCATGTTTCTTGAAAGTCATACTCATGCGCAAAGCCGAAGTCTCGACTTTTTACGAAAGCCTGCCGCCGCGTCAAGGGGCCGCCAATGCGGGTCTCTCACGCCGATCACCTTTCCCGCCGCGCAAATTCTCCATGGCAACGTTGAGCCATGAGCCGCTACCGCCTACACCCAGAGGTGCGTAAATGAACTCGAACTTCCCGCCAGCGCGATCGCGTGCTTCGGCATCTCCCGTTGTGAAGTGGCTGACGATCGCATTTTTATTGCTGTCGGGAATTTATCTCGTGGCGATGGGAATCTGGCTGATTGCGATTGGCGGTTCGCCTTACTACCTGATCGCCGGACTGTTCATGCTGGCGATCGCGTATTTCATCTGGCGAGGAAATACATCGGCGCTCTATCTCTATGCGCTGTTGCTCTTCGGCACGCTGATATGGGCGGTTATCGAGGCTGGTTTCGATTTTTGGGCGCTGGCGCCGCGTGTCGATGTGTTGGTCATCGTCGGGATCTGGCTGTTGCTTCCTTTCACCTATCGCCTGTTTATGAGGCCCGCGAAGAACGCCGGCTTTGCGCTCGCCGCGGCGATTGTGCTTACCGGCATCGCGCTCGTGTACGCCGCATTCAACGATCCGCAAGAGATCAACGGCACGGTGGCGGCGCAAACGGCCGAAGCCCCGGCAACGCCTGCCAGCCGCGCGGGCGACTGGCTGGCCTACGGCAACACACAGGCAGGCACCCGATATTCGCCGCTCGCGCAGATCAACAACAAGAACACAAAGGACTTGAAGGAGGCCTGGACTTTTCGCACAGGCGATATGAAAGGCCCCAACGACCCGGTTGAAATCACGAATGAAGTGACGCCGCTTGCAGTCGACGGCACGCTGTACTTCTGCACACCACATCAAATTGCGATCGCGCTTGACGGGGCAACAGGCAAGGAGAAATGGCGCTTCGATCCCGGCCTCAAACCCGATCCCAGCTTCCAGCACGTGACCTGCCGGGGCGTTTCCTATCATGAGACGGCCGCTGCGTCACAGGCGCGCCAAGCCAGTGGCGCGGGGGCCCAGGCGATGTGCGCCCGCCGGATCATCCTCCCCGTGAACGATGGCCGCCTGTTCGAACTCGATGCCGCCACCGGCCGGCGGTGCCCCACCTTCGCCGATAACGGCTCGCTCGATCTGCAACATCTGCAGCCGGTCAAGACGCCGGGACAGTACGAGCCGACTTCACCTCCGGTCGTCACATCGAAGGTCATCGTTGTCGCGGGTGCGGTCACCGACAACTACGGCACGCGCGAGCCGTCAGGCGTGATACGCGGGTTCGATATAGACACAGGCAAGCTGCTCTGGGCATTCGATCCCGGCGCGCCTGACCCGAATGCAATTCCCGGCGATCAACACAGCTACACGATGAACTCGCCGAACTCATGGGCCCCCGCCGCCTACGATCCGCAACTCGATATCGTCTACCTGCCGATGGGCGTAACGACCCCCGACATCTGGGGTGGTCATCGAACGCCCGATCAGGAACGCTATGCAAGCGGACTGCTTGCGCTGAATGCATCGACGGGCAAGCTCGCGTGGTTCTATCAGACCGTCCACCATGACCTGTGGGATATGGACCTGCCGGCACAGCCGACTATCGCGGATATCAAGGACAGTAGCGGGAACGTCATCCCGGCTATTTATGCACCGGCCAAGACGGGCAACATCTTCGTGCTCGACCGTCGCACCGGCAAGCCGATCGTACCCGCGCCCGAGCAACCAGTGCCGCAAGGTGCGGCCACAGGCGACCGTTTATCGCCGACACAGCCGTTCTCGGACCTCACGTTCAGGCCGAAAAAGAACCTGACGGGCGCGGACATGTGGGGCGCGACGATGTTCGACCAACTCGTGTGCCGCGTGATGTTCCATCGTCTGCGTTATGAAGGGCCGTTTACGCCGCCTTCGGAACAAGGCACGCTCGTGTTTCCAGGGAATCTCGGCATGTTCGAATGGGGCGGTCTTGCCATCGATACCGACCGCAGCCTCGCCATTGCCAATCCGATCGCGTTGCCGTTTGTATCCAGGCTCATTGCGCGCGGACCGGGAAATCCGATCGAGCCGACTGCATCCGGACGGGGCGGGACGGGCACGGAAACCGGCATTCAGCCGCAATACGGCTTGCCGTTCGGTGTGACGCTCAATCCGTTCCTTTCGCCGTTGGGCCTGCCTTGCAAGCAGCCGGCTTGGGGTTACGTGTCGGCGGTCGATCTGGGCACGAACAAGGTGATCTGGAAGAAACGCATCGGCACGACGCGCGATTCGTCTCCAATCCCGATTCCGTTCAAGATGGGCATGCCGATGCTCGGCGGTCCGGTCACGACGGCGGGTCATGTGTTTTTTATCGGGGCGACTGCGGACAACTACCTGCGCGGGTTTGATACCGATACCGGTGAACAGCTATGGGAAGCTCGTTTGCCAGCAGGAGGACAGGCGACACCGATGACGTATGAGGTCGGTGGCAAACAGTACGTGGTCATCGCGGCTGGGGGGCATGGGTCCTTCGGGACCAAGCTGGGGGATTATGTGGTGGCTTATGCGTTGCCGGACAAGCAGTGAGATATGAAAACGCGCAATGCCAGTGAGCTGGCGTTGCGCGTTTTTTTTGCTGAATGGCTACGGTGGCGCTATTGGCTTTTGAGGAACACGTCGGCCTCAGCGTTTATCGAGACCTCCGACGCTCATTCCCACTCAATCGTCGCCGGCGGCTTCCCCGAAATATCATAAACAACGCGATTGATCCCGCGCACTTCGTTAATGATCCGGTTCGAAACATGCCCGAGCAACTCATGCGGCAGATGTGCCCACTGCGCCGTCATGAAGTCCAGCGTCTGCACGGCACGTAACGCGACCACATACTCATAAGTCCGGCCATCGCCCATTACGCCGACGCTCTTCACCGGCAAAAACACCGCGAAAGCCTGACTCGTGAGCTCGTACCAAGACTTGCCCGATTCCTTATCGAACGTATTGCGCAACGTTTCGATAAAAATCGCATCCGCATGACGCAGCAGATCCGCAAACTCGCGCTTCACTTCGCCGAGAATCCGCACGCCCAGACCCGGCCCCGGGAACGGATGCCGATAAACCATCGCCGGCGGCAACCCGAGCTTGACACCCAGCTCGCGCACCTCGTCCTTGAACAACTCGCGCAACGGTTCGAGCAGCTTTAGATTCAACGTCTCGGGCAAGCCACCCACGTTGTGATGGCTCTTGATCGTGTGACCCTTCTTACCCTTGCCGGCCGACTCGATCACATCAGGATAAATGGTCCCTTGCGCGAGCCACTTCGCGTCCTTCAGCTTGTTCGCTTCCGTCTGGAACACTTCGACAAACTCAGCGCCAATGATCTTGCGCTTCGCCTCGGGATCAGTCACGCCGGCAAGCTTCGACAGGAACACTTCGCTGGCATCGACATGAATCACCTTCACGCCGAGGTGATCGGCAAATGTGGTCATGACCTGCTCGGCCTCGTTCAACCGCAACAAGCCGTGATCGACAAACACGCACGTCAGCTGCGCACCAATCGCGCGATGCAAGAGCGCCGCCGCCACAGACGAATCCACGCCGCCCGACAACCCCAGAATGACGTGTTCATCGCCCACTTGCGCGCGGATCTTCTCGACGGCTTCATCGATGTAATGACCCATCTCCCAATCCGGCCGCGCCGCGCAAAGTTCGAGCACGAAGCGATCGAGCATCGCACGGCCCTGCACCGTATGCGTCACTTCCGGATGCCACTGAAGGCCATAGAAATGACGTTCATCGTCGGCCATGGCCGCGATCGGGCAAGCCGGGGTCGACGCCATCAGCTTGAATCCCAGCGGCATGTCAGCCACCTTGTCGCCATGGCTCATCCATACCTTGAGCATGCCGTGCCCTTCGGCCGTCTGGAAATCTTCGATGCCGTTAAGGAAACTCGTATGGTTATGCGCTCGCACCTCCGCGTAGCCGAATTCGCGGACATTGCCGAGTTCGACCTTGCCGCCGAGTTGTTCGGCCATCGTCTGCATGCCGTAGCAAATGCCGAGGACCGGCACGCCTAGATCGAAGACGACTTGCGGCGCCCGTGGCGAATCGAGTTCGGTGACCGAGTTCGGTCCACCCGACAAAATGATGCCCTTCGGCGCGAATTCGCGGATGAATGCTTCATCGACGTCGTACGGATGGATCTCCGAATACACGTGTGATTCGCGGATGCGTCGCGCGATCAGTTGGGTGACTTGGGAGCCGAAATCGAGAATCAGGATCTTGTCGTGCATGGCAGCGGCCAGAAGGCGAGTAAGCGGAAACGGTTGGCAAAACGGAAACGCGAAGCGGCGGGAACGAAGTCTCGCGCGTCGTGTCACGCAGAAATATCAACGGCCGGCACTCGATGCCGACCATGTTTGAAAACAAATCGAGCAGCACAGCCGCCGCTCACGACATTCAAATCGGATCGCGGCGAACCGGAACGCCCGTCACCGGATCGATGGTTTGCCCGGTGACCGGATCGATCGCACGACCAGTTTCGGGATCGATCTTGTGCCCGCTGCTCACGGGCTCGAATGCGCGGCCGGCCACCGGATGGAGCGAACGGCCCGTCGCCGGATCGATAGCGTGTCCAGTGGCCGGATCGAATGCAGTTGCAACCGGTGCAGGCGCTGCTGGCCGGGCAGACGATGCCGCAAGCGGCGGCACAGGCGCGCCCGCGACAGGCTCCGCGTCCCAGCGCGGATTGGCGGGCGCGACGGGATCGGAGGTCATTGGAGGCCGCACTGGAGTACCCGCGGCGGCCCGCTCCTCGGCCCGCGTCTTTGCGGCCTGCTTCTCGGCACGCTCAGCGGCAGCCGCACCGGCAATCGCGGCGCGCTCACGCCGGCGCACGGCGCTTGAAAGCCGAACGCTGCCAAGTCCCAGTATCAGCAACGCAGCGCCGATGAGCGCCGCAAGCAACTGCCCGAAGCCCGTCACTTCCGACATGCGCAGCCCGAGCCACACGATCAGAATCAAGCCCGACAACCACTCCACGTGTCCCGAGACTTTTGCAGCCGTGGCCGTCAAGGCACCATCGACAGCCGCGTGAAACCCGAGCCACGCGAACCCGATCAGCGCCACACCCAGCAACTGGCCGATCAACGGCGGCTGCACGCGCACGAGATGCATCGAATCCCACAATGATCCCCATGGCGTCAACAGGAACAGCACGCCGAACGCCAGGAAGATCAGTGCATTGATGACAAGGACAACGCGCAGCAGCGGTTTCATGGTCAGTCCACGTGGTAGTTGGGTGCTTCCTTCGTGATCTGCACGTCGTGCACGTGCGACTCGCGCATGCCGGCGCCCGTGATCTGGACGAACTCGGCTTTGTCGTGCATTTCGCCGATGTTGCGGCAACCGCAATATCCCATGCTCGCCCGCACGCCGCCGACGACCTGGAACAGGATCGCATTGACCGAGCCCTTGTAAGCGACGCGCCCTTCGATGCCTTCCGGAACCAGCTTGTCGATGTTCGCCGAGTTGTCCTGGAAATACCGGTCAGCCGCGCCGTCCTTCATTGCGCCGACCGAACCCATGCCGCGATACGCCTTGTACTGACGCCCCTGGAACAGGAACACATCGCCCGGCGATTCTTCTGTGCCGGCCAGCATGCTGCCCATCATCACGGCGTCGGCACCAGCGGCGAGCGCCTTGCTGACATCGCCGGAAAAACGCACTCCGCCGTCCGAAATCACTGGCACGCCCGAGCCGCGCAATGCATCCGATACGTTAGCCACCGCCGTGATCTGCGGCACGCCGACGCCGGCCACGATCCGCGTAGTACAAATCGAACCCGGGCCGATACCGACCTTCACGCCGTCCGCGCCGTATTCCACGAGCGCCTTGGCGGCCGCGGCCGTGGCAATATTCCCGCCGATCACTTCAATATGCGGATAGTTCTGCTTCACCCAGCGCACGCGTTCGAGCACGCCCTGGCTATGCCCGTGCGCCGTATCGACGACGATCACGTCAACGCCGGCCGCCGAGAGCAGATCCACGCGCTCTTCGTTTTCCGGGCCTACGCCGACTGCCGCGCCAGCGCGCAACTTGCCGTGTTCGTCTTTACAGGCGTCCGGGTGTTCGGTTTGCTTCGTGATGTCCTTGACCGTCATCAGGCCGCGCAATTCGAACGCGTCATTGACGACCAGCACGCGTTCCAGCCGATGGCTGTGCATCAGCGCCTTGGCTTCTGCGAGCGGCGTGCCTTCCTTGACCGTTACGAGCCGTTCACGCGGCGTCATGATCTTGCGGACTTCGTCGTCGAGACGTTCTTCGAAGCGCAAATCCCGATTCGTCACGATGCCGATCAACTGCGGCCCTTCGACAACCGGAAAACCGGAAATGCCGTGCTGTTGCGTCAACGCGATCACATCGCGCACTTTCATTTGCGGCGGAACGGTGATCGGATCGCGCACCACGCCGGATTCGAAGCGCTTTACTTTGGCGACTTCGCGGGCTTGTTCAGCAGCGGTCAGGTTCTTGTGGATGATGCCCACGCCGCCGAGCTGGGCCATCGCGATTGCGAGCCGGCCTTCGGTGACTGTGTCCATGGCGGCGGACAACAGGGGCATATTCAGGGAAATCTTGCGGGTTACCTGGGTTTTCAGGCTGGTGTCGCGCGGGAGAACGTTGGAAAACGCGGGCACGAGGAGCACGTCATCGAACGTGAGTGCTTTCTGGATCAGACGCATGGCAAATCCTATGGGCGCAAAACCGAATTATACCGATAGTTCCCCGGATTTTCACTGCCCGAACAGCGGCTTACGTCGCGTTTGCCATTTCTGGTGCAATTTTTGGGCCGCGTCCTTGCGCCCCCGTTTCGGTTTTTCGCTCGACTCGGGTTCGATCAAAGTTCGGTTTTGCGGAATGACCGAAAAGACGCCCGCAGCCTACCGGGCTTCCTTGCGCGTCCATCGGCGCCCTTCAATCGATCCGCCGCGCCGGGTCTTCTCGACGCGCCGCTGCCGGGCGACTTTCGGATCGACCTTCAACGGCCGATAGATCTCCACGCGGTCGAGATCAGCCAGCACGGCATCGAGCGGCTGGATCCTCCCGAAAACGCCCACTTTCTGCACGCCGAGGTCAATCTCAGGAAAGCGCGCAAGCAACCCGCTCGCGGCAATCGCCTCCTGCACGGTCACGCCCTCCGCCAGAGAAAGCGCGCAAACCGCCCCTTCCCCCTCCGGCAGCACGTAACAAACTTCGATGGAAATCGCCATTACTTCCCGTACCGCTGATCGGCACGCTTCACGAACGAATCCACGAACGTATGCGCGATGTGACTGAAAACCGGTCCGATGATCTTCTCGAGAATGATGTTCGAGAACTCGTAGTGCAGCGCGAACTCGATCTTGCAGGCGTCCGCCCGCAAAGGCGTGAAGCGCCAGTAACCGGTGAACTTCTTGAAAGGACCGTCGAGGAACTCCATATCGATGCTGGTCGGGCGCGTCTGCACGTTACGCGTCGCGAAATGCTGCTTGATACCTTTGAAATTGATGTGGATCTTCGCTTCCATGCTGCGTTCGTCGTGGTGGCCTACCTCCACGCCGCCACACCATGGCAAGAAATTGGGGTAATCGGGGACATCGGTGACGAGGTCGAACATCTGCTCTGCAGAGTGACGAATCAATACAGTTTTCTGAACATCTGCCATAAAGGGCGCAACGCGTGGCAAGAGTGGGAAGCATTGCGGGCCTTACCGCGCCCACGCTGCTAAAATCAGGATTTTAAACGAGTTAGGCACTTTTCATTCATGAGCATCATCGACAACAGAAAAGCCTTCTTCGATTACTTTATCGAAGATCGCTACGAGGCGGGGCTCGTGCTGGAAGGGTGGGAAGTCAAGGCCCTTCGGGCTGGCCGCGGCCAGATCAAGGAAGGCTACGTCATCATTCGCGACAACGAGCTGTTCCTGATCGGCGCGCACATCAGCCCATTGCCCGAAGCCTCGACCCACATCCACCCGGATCCGGTCCGCACGCGCAAGCTGCTGCTGCATAGCGAAGAAATTTCCAAGCTCATCGGCAAGGTCGAACAGAAAGGCCACACACTGGTGCCGCTGAACTTTCACTACAAAGGCGGCCGTGTGAAGTGCGAAATCGGCCTCGCGAAAGGCAAGAAGCTTCACGACAAGCGCGAAACCGAGAAAAAGCGCGACTGGGAACGCGAAAAAGCGCAAATCATGCGTGGCGCCAAGCATTGATCGGGCGTCGTGCGCATGGCTGCCAGTATGTCAAAACAAAAAGGGCGTGGACTGCTTGAGTCCACGCCCTTTAACATTCAGCCATCGTAAAAATCAGCTCTTGCGGATCACGCCGCCAGGCGCTGCATCGCCCTTGATGATGGTCAGCGCGGACGCGATCATCGAACTCATCTCCGACAAATTCCCCGGCACGATCAGCGTATTGCCCTGCTTCGCAATGTTGCCGAACGCGGTGACATATTGCTCGGCGACCTTGAGGTTCACCGCTTCCATGCCACCCGCCGTCTGGATCGCTGCGCCGATCTTCTCAATCGCCTGAGCATTCGCCACGGCCACCGCCAGAATGGCGGACGCTTCACCTTCCGCCTGGTTGATCTGCGCCTGACGCTCGCCTTCGGACTTGTGGATGGCCGCTTCACGCGCGCCCCACGCGATGTTGATTTGCTCTTGCTTGCGACCTTCGGACGCAGCGATCACCGCACGTTTCTCACGTTCCGCCGTGATTTGCGCCTGCATCGCATGGAGGATCTCCTTCGGCGGCGTCAGATCCTTGATCTCGTAGCGCAACACCTTGACGCCCCAGTTCGCGGCCGCCTGATCCAGCGACGTGACAATGCTGTGGTTGATGTAATCGCGCTCTTCAAAGGTCTTGTCGAGTTCAAGCTTGCCGATCACCGAACGCAGCGTGGTCTGCGACAATTGCGTGATTGCATAGATGAAGTTACTCGATCCGTACGAGGCCTTCATGGCATCGGTCACCTGGAAGTACAGCACGCCATCGACCTGAAGCTGCGTGTTGTCGCGCGTGATACACACCTGGCTCGGCACTTCGAGCGGAATCTCCTTGAGCACGTGCTTGTACGCCACCCGATCGATAAACGGCAGCACGATCGTCATGCCCGGCGTCAGCGTGGCGTGATAACGCCCGAGCCGTTCAAGCACCCATGCATGTTGTTGCGGCACGATCTTGATTGTCTGCGCGGCAATCGCGATAACAATAATCAACAAAATTGCCCCGATGATAGTCACGTCCATCTCCACTCCTTGTTATGCAGGTCCTGCTTATGGTCTGCGCATGAAAGCTTAAACCCCCGTCCACCGTCCTAGCGCTTCGCAGCCACCACCAGCGTGTTGCCGGAAAACGCCGTGATCCTGTAGAGCTGCGCGCCTTCGGTCTCGCCGGGCGCCAGTTCGATATCCCATTCCGCCCCGCGATACATTGCTCGCGCGCGGCCTTCGTGCCATTCCTTCACTTTCAGCGTCTCGCCGATATCCAGGTTCACGCCCGGATCGTGCGATGCATCGCGACGTGTCGTGTGTCCGAGCTTCGACCGACGCAATACAGCCCCGGCGATCACCGCGACCAATGCGGCTACGAGCAACTCGATCTCCAGCCCTGCGCCCAGCAGATGCGCGATCCCGCCGGCGACAAACCCGAGCGCGATCATCAACAGATAAAACGTGCCCGACATCAGCTCGAGCAAAACAAGCGCTCCGGCGCCGATCCACCAGAAAAATCCGTTAGCAGCCATTGCCTACCTCCACACGAACTCCAAACAAAAACACCCCGGATGTTGTCCGGGGTGTTATAGCACGCTTACGGTTTTGAAAGCTTGACGAAAAGCCTTCTTGCCGGCTGCGTGACCTGCTGCCGCCTTACTTGTTCAACGCCTTCGCAAGCGTCTTCCACGTGTCGATGATCGTGTCCGGATTGAGCGACATCGACGCGATGCCTTCCTTCGCGAGCCATTCAGCCAGGTCCGGATGATCCGAAGGACCCTGACCGCAGATACCCACGTACTTGTTCAGCCGCAAACATGTTTCGATAGCGCGCTTCAGCATGAACTGCACAGCCGGGTCGCGTTCGTCGAAATCGACTGCGAGCAATTCCATGCCCGAATCGCGGTCCAGACCCAGCGTGAGCTGCGTCAGGTCGTTCGATCCGATCGAGAAACCATCGAAGAACTCCAGGAACTCTTCGGCAAGAATCGCGTTCGACGGGATCTCGCACATCATGATCAGGCGCAAGCCGTTCACGCCGCGCTTGAGACCGAACTTCTCGAGCAAGCCAACCACCTTCTCGGCCTGCTTCAGGGTCCGCACGAACGGCACCATGATTTCGACGTTGTCGAGCCCCATCTCTTCGCGCACTTTCTTCAACGCCACGCATTCCATCTGGAAGGCTTCGGCGAAGTCCTCCGAGATATAACGCGATGCGCCGCGGAAACCGAGCATCGGATTTTCTTCGTCCGGCTCATAACGCGAACCGCCGATCAGCTTCTTGTACTCGTTCGACTTGAAGTCCGACAAACGCACGATCACCGGCTTCGGATAGAACGCCGCAGCAATGGTCGCGATACCTTCGGTCAGCTTGTCGACGTAAAAAGCACGCGGCGACGCATGACCACGCGCAACGCTTTCGACGGCCTTCTTCAGATCGGCATCGATATTCGGATACTCGAGAATCGCCTTCGGATGCACGCCGATGTTGTTGTTGATAATGAACTCGAGCCGCGCCAGACCCACGCCTGCGTTGGGCAGATGCGAGAAGTCGAAGGCGAGTTGCGGGTTGCCCACGTTCATCATGATCTTGACCGGGATCTCGGGCAATTCGCCGCGCTCGACTTCGGTCACTTCGGTTTCGAGCAGGCCGTCGTAGATCTTGCCTTCGTCGCCTTCCGCGCAAGAAACCGTCACCAGTTGGCCTTCTTTCAGCAAGTCGGTGGCATCGCCACAACCCACCACCGCCGGCACGCCCAGCTCACGCGCAATGATCGCCGCGTGGCAGGTGCGCCCGCCGCGATTCGTCACGATCGCCGATGCACGCTTCATCACCGGCTCCCAGTTCGGATCGGTCATGTCGGCGACCAGCACGTCGCCGGGCTGCACGCGATCCATTTCCGACGGATCGTGAATCACACGCACCGGACCCGCGCCGATCTTCTGGCCGATCGCGCGACCAGTTGCGAGCACGTTCGACTGACCCTTCAGCTTGAAGCGCATCTCAGCCTTGCCAACTGCCTGGCTCTTCACCGTTTCGGGACGTGCCTGCAGGATGAAAATCTTGCCATCGCGGCCGTCCTTGCCCCACTCGATGTCCATTGGACGCTGATAATGCTTTTCGATGATCACCGCGTACTTCGCGAGCTGGATCACGTCTTCGTCGGTGATGGAAAAGCGGTTGCGCTGCTCGTGCGATACATCGACCGTCTTCACGCGACCCGCTTCGCCGGCCTTCGTGAACTCCATCTTGATGAGCTTCGAGCCGATCGAGCGGCGGATGATCGGGTACTTGCCCTGTTCGAGCGTAGTCTTGAAGACGTAGAACTCGTCCGGATTCACGGCGCCCTGAACGACCGTTTCGCCAAGACCGTAGCTCGACGTGATGAACACGGCGTCCTTGAAGCCCGATTCGGTATCGAGCGTAAACATCACGCCGGCCGCGCCCACGTCCGAGCGAACCATGCGCTGCACGCCCGCCGACAACGCGACCTCAGCGTGCGTAAATCCCTTGTGCACGCGATACGAGATAGCGCGGTCGTTATACAGCGACGCAAACACGTGCTTCATGCGATCGAGGACTTCGTCGATGCCGACCACGTTGAGATAGCTTTCCTGCTGACCGGCGAACGATGCATCCGGCAAGTCTTCAGCCGTTGCCGACGAACGCACGGCGAACGACAGCTCTTCGGGCGAACTCGCCTGAAGCGTGTCGAAACCCTTGCGGATCAGTTCTTCGAGGCGCGGTTGCAGCGGCGCGTCGACGATCCATTGACGGATCTCCTTGCCTGCTTCGGCAAGGGCTTTTACATCGTCCACGTCGAAGAGTTCCAGACGCTTGGCGATGCGCTCGGTCAGGTTGTTGTGATGCAGGAAATCGCGAAACGCCTGCGCCGTGGTCGCAAAACCAGTCGGCACCTGCACGCCGGCTTCGGCGAGCTGGCTGATCATTTCGCCGAGTGACGCGTTCTTGCCGCCGACAATGTCGACGTCGGTCATTCGCAACTGCTCGAATGGAACTACATACGCTTGGTCCTTTGCAACGTTAGCTTCGTTAGTCATACAAGCCCCTAAGGTGGATGGAATTCACGATCATGCAAGTGGGCTCGAAGCGGCGGCGCTTATAAGAGGCGCGTACCGCAACCTGCATAACCTGTTTGATAAGCAGTCGCATAAGACTTCCGAAGCTATCTTGATAAGCTTCGTCGGCCTACCCCAACGATTCGTTTCGCTCTAAAATCGAGCAATTTCGTCTAGAAAGCGTGATTTATACGTAACTTCGCGCAATTCGTTGACAGATCGTTCGCAATTGCTTATCGAACAGGTTGCCGCTATTCTACCGTGATGGCTCTCGAAATGTTTCATTGCGGGGCATAAATCCGCTGCGCAATGAGGCCCGTCATACGTGCTTCGTGTGGCGGCGCACATCGGCGATAATTGCCTTCATTCTTTCACGTCACTCAACGCTCCCCAAGCCGATGCCGCCAACCGTTTTCATCGTTTCAGATGGCACTGGAATCACTGCCGAAACCTTCGCGCATTCGATCCTCTCCCAGTTCGACCAGAAATTCAGGCTCGTGCGCGTACCTTTTGTCGACTCAACAGAGAAGGCGCACGCAACCATCGCGAAGATCAACGAGGCCGTATCGTTGGACGGCCGGCGTCCGATCGTGTTCACCACGCTCGTCGACAGCGAGTCGAACGAGATCGTGCAGCGTGCGAACGCGCTGGTGCTGAACATGTTCCAGACGTTCATCGAGCCGCTGGAGATCGAGCTCGACATCAAGTCCACGCACGCGATGGGCCGGGTCCACCAGAATGCGGACACGGACGAGTACAAGAACCGGATCGAGGCGATCAATTTCTCGCTGGCGCATGACGACGGCCAGTCCAACCGGAATCTGGAAGACGCCGATGTGATTCTGGTGGGCGTATCGCGTAGCGGCAAGACGCCGACGTCGTTGTATCTGGCAATGCAATACGGCGTGAAAGCAGCCAACTATCCGCTGATTCCGGAAGACTTCGAGCGCGGAAGGTTGCCGACGCCTTTGCTGCCGTATCGGGAAAAGATGTTTGGTCTGTCGATCGATCCGCAGCGACTGTCCGAGATTCGCAACGAGCGTCGTCCGGGGAGCAAATACGCCGCGCTGGAGAATTGCCGGTACGAAATCAACGAAGCCGAAGCAATGATGAAGCGCGAAGGCGTCAAGTGGTTATCGTCGACGCATAAGTCGATCGAGGAAATCGCCACGACCATTCTGCAAGAGATTCGCCTGGAACGGCCTTCGTATTATTAGTGTTGTTTGATGGCCTTGAGCAAAAAGCCGTTTCAACGTGAATTGAAACGGCTTTTTTTATGCGCGTTGCTGCCGGCACTGCTCGAAGATGCACACCGCCGCGGCCGCCGCGACATTCAGCGATTCCATACCGCCCGGCTGCGGAATCGTCACGCGCAGCGCCGCATGATCGCGCCAGAACGTTGAAACGCCCGCGCCTTCGTTGCCCATCACCCACGCGAGCGGCCCGGACAGATCGGTATCGTAGATTGCCTTTGCGCCATGCGAATCGGTGATGGTGATCAGCAGTTCTGGGTCCAGTCGGGTCGTCAACTGCGCTGCCTCGACATCCTCGTAGACGTTCAGCAGAAAATGCGCGCCCATCCCGGCGCGCAATACCTTCGATGACCATGCGTAGACCGTTCCAGGCGCGCAAAACACATGCTGAATGCCCGCCGCCGCCGCGCTTCGCAGAATGGAACCGACATTCCCCGCGTCCTGAACACCATCGAGCACGATGCACGTCTGCGTCACGCGCTCGGGCAACGGCGGCGCGACCCGATCGACCAGCAGCACCATCCCCACGCCGTGCACAACGCTCGACAACTGCCCGAACAAGGCATCGGGCAATATGTGGACACGCGCGGGATCGATCCGCCCGACGATTTCACATGCTTCATCGTGCTGCAAAGCGCCTTCGGTTACCACGCACGTCTCGGGCTGGCCGGCCGCTTGCAGATAAGCATCGGCGAGATGCAGGCCTTCCAGCAACGCGTGACCGCTGCGACGCTGCTGCGCCGTCGATCCGGCGAGCGCCTTCAGCCGCTTGTATAGCGGGTTGTCCCGCGAGGTCAAGGATTTCACTTGGGGATTCAGAACGGAGGTGCGTCGACGCCCTGCTCGGCAGCAGCCGCCGCGAGCAACTCGGGCGCCACGACTGGCAGCACCACGCCGAAGCGCGCGTGCGCTTCACGCACCGGCGCAAACGAACGCCGATGATGCTCGCACGGCCCATGCTCGATCAACGCCCTTAAATGCTGTGGCGTGCCGTAACCGGCGTGGGCGTCGAAGCCATAAACGGGATGTGTATCGTGCAATTGCAGCAGCATCCGGTCACGCGTGACCTTGGCGAGGATCGACGCCGCCGATATCTGCGCAATCAGCGCGTCGCCGCCGATCACGGCGACAGAACGCATCGATAAGGTCGGGCACCGGTTGCCATCTATTTTCGCAACCGTCGGCGTCACCGACAGCCCTTCGACCGCACGCTTCATCGCGAGCATGGCGGCGTGGAGAATGTTGATGGTGTCGATTTCCTCGACACTCGCCGATGCCACGCAATACGCCAACGCGCGGTCAACAATCTTTTCGTACAACTCTTCACGCTTTTTGGCGCTCAGCACCTTCGAATCATCGAGGCCGCGAATCTTCGGCTTCGATGGATCGAAAATCACCGCCGCTGCAACCACGGGGCCCGCGAGCGGACCGCGGCCGGCTTCATCGACGCCGCAAATGATGTCGGACGGCGAATCGAAGTCGAACTCCGGCTGCTTCGCGCGCCTGGTCACAAGCTTGGTCGCGACCTTCGTGACGACGATCTTCGCCATTACCGCGGCCTCCTCGTTGCCAGCACCTGCGCCACAGCTTCCGACGCCCGTTGCGCGGTGTTCTGGCGCAGCACGTGATGCATTTCAGTGAAGATTTCCGTGAGTGTCGCGCGGTTTGCGTCGTCGTTCAACTGCTTGAGGGTTGCATCGGCGAGTGCTTCGGGCGTCGCGAAATGCTGAAGAATCTCCGGCACGACAAAACGCCCCGCCAGAATGTTCGGCAAACCGACATACGGCAAATAACCCTGGCGCTGCATGATCTGGCCAGTCAGCCAAGGCACCTTGTACGAGATGACCATTGGCTTTTTCAGCAAGGCCGCTTCGAGCGTCACCGTGCCGCTCTTGACCAGGATGGCGTCGGCGGCGGTCATCGCAACCTGCGCCTTGCCTTCCGTAATGGTCAGCGCGAGATTCGGATGCGCCGCCACGAGCGGCTGCAGCAATTCGCGCAATGCGGCGGTCGCGGCCGGCATCACGAAGCGCACGCCAGGTTCGCGCTGCTGCATCAGCGCCATCGCTTCGAAAAACGTCGGGCCGATCAACGTGATCTCCGAGCGCCGGCTACCCGGCAACACGGCGATGATCGGACCACCGGCCGTTAAACCCAGCTCGCGCCGGGCGCCGTCGACGTCAGGAACAAGCGGGATTTCATCGGCAAGCGGATGGCCAACATAAGTGGACGCCACGCCCGCCTTCTCCATCAGCGCCGGTTCGAATGGGAACACGCACAGCATGTGATCAACGGCCTTGACGATCTTCTTGATGCGGCCGCCGCGCCACGCCCAGATCGAAGGACACACGAAATGCACGGTTGGTATGCCCGCATCGCGCAATGCGTGTTCGAGACCAAAATTGAAGTCAGGCGCGTCCACGCCGATAAACACCGACGGCGGCTCCGCGAGCAATTGCCGCTTGAGCTCGTTGCGAATGCCGAGAATCTCGGGAATGTGTTTCAGCGCTTCAACATAACCACGGACGGTCAGCTTTTCCATGGGCCAGTGGGCGTCGAAACCAACAGCCGTCATGCGAGGACCGCCGATACCGCTGAATTGCGTACCCGCTGGCAAGCGCGCGTTTAGGCCATCGAGCAGCGACGCCGCGAGCAGATCGCCCGACGGTTCGCCTGCGACCATCGCAACGCGCAAGGGTGCGGGAGCCAGCGTCATAAGGCGCTCGGTCAACGGATGATGCCGCGCTGCGACGCGTCGATAAAATCGGCAAACGCGGTAACCGGCGCATCGCCGTCGCCGCCCGCAGACGCGAGTTCGCGCAACTGCAGCTTCGCTTCTTCAAGCGTCGCGCCGCTCTTGTAGACCAGGCGATACGCCGAACGCAACGCGGAAATGGCCTCGGCCGAAAAACCGCGCCGACGCAATCCTTCCACATTGATGCCATGCGGTTCGGCCTTGTTGCCGGCAGCGATCACGAAAGGAGGAATGTCTTGCACGAGCGCCGACGCGCCGCCCAGCATGGAGTGCGCACCAATCCGCACGAACTGGTGCACGCCTGACATGCCGCCAACGATCGCGTGGTCGCCAATGATTACGTGGCCCGCAAGCTGCGCATTGCTCGACATGACAATATTACTGCCCAACTGGCAGTCGTGGCCAACGTGCACGTAGGCCATGATCCAGTTGTCGTCGCCGATGGTGGTTACGCCCGTGTCCTGAACCGTGCCGGTATGGATGGTCGTGAATTCGCGGATGGTGTTGCGCTCGCCGATCACGAGCCGCGTAGGCTCGTCCCGGTACTTCATGTCTTGCGGCCGGCCACCGACCGACGCGTAATGGCCTATGCGGTTATCGCTGCCCAGGATCGTATGGCCTTCGATCACGCTATGCGAGCCGATGGTCGTGCGCGCGCCGATCTGCACGTGCGGACCGACGATCGCGTACGGGCCGACTTCGACAGATTCGTCGAGCTGCGCGCCCGGTTCGATAATCGCGGTAGGGTGAATCTTGCTCATGCGCCCTCGCTATGTGTTCTGTTGCTTGCCTGCCGCGCGGATTGCCGGGGCTGCTCCCGTTGCTCCGGCTGATCGGATCGCGCCCCAGACATCATTTTTCGATAGCCGTGTTCTTCACTGTACACATCAGCTCGGCTTCCGCTGCGACCACACCGTCCACTTCCGCCACGGCGCTGAACTTCCAGATGCTGCGCATATAGCGCTCGAAATTCACATTCAGGATCAGTTGATCGCCCGGTTCGACCACGCGCTTGAAGCGCGCTTTATCGATACCGACGAAGTAATACAACGTCGTCTCGGGATCGTGCGGCTCTTTTTCCTCGACAAACGTCAGCAGCGCCGCTGCTTGCGCAAGCGCTTCGAGAATCAGCACGCCGGGCATCACTGGCCGTGTCGGAAAGTGGCCCTGAAAATAGGGCTCGTTGATCGACACATTCTTCAGCGCTTTGATGCTTTTGTGCGGCGTGAGTTCGAGCACACGATCCACGAGCAGGATCGGATACCGATGCGGCAGCAGCGTGAGAATCTTGTGAATGTCTAGATTGATTTTTTCGGTGCTCATAGTCGTTCTGCTCGCGCGCTTCACAGCGCGGGTGTTGACTGCGAAGCGCCGTGGATTTCGTCTCGGGCGACTTCGCGTGGGATGGCGGTTTGTACCGTCTTAGAGTGTGTCCGACGTGCTTTCCGGATTGTCTTGCCGCTTCTCGGCCTGCTTCTCGGCCGCGGTTTCCAGCGTCTTGATGCGCTCGCGCAGCTTGTCCAGGTTCCGGACGATGGCCGCGCTCTTGTTCCAGTCCGCGTGGTTCACAGCGGGGAAGGCGCTCGTGTACATGCCAGGTTTCAGCAGGGATTTCGATACGCCCGACTGCGCCGTGACGATCACGTAATCCGCGAGCGTGACGTGGCCGGCAATGCCCACCGCGCCACCGATCATGCAATGCCGTCCTATGTTCGTGCTGCCCGCAATGCCGGCGCAGCCCGCGATCACCGTGTACGCCCCAATCCGGCAGTTGTGCCCGATCTGCACGAGATTATCGATCTTTACGCATTCTTCGATGATCGTATCGGCCATGGCACCACGATCGATAGTGGTGTTTGCGCCGATCTCCACGTCATTGGCGATAACCACCGTGCCAACTTGCGGAATCTTCACCCAGCTCCCGGTACGCGCTTCGCCGTCGCCCACGAAATCGGGCGCAAAGCCAAAACCGTCTGCACCGATCACCGCACCCGCATGCACGATCACGCGTGCGCCGAGCTTGCAGCCATGATAGACGGTCACGTGCGGGTAAAGATGCACGTCGTCGGCGAGCTTGACGCCCTGGCCAATCGACACCCCCGCGTCCAGCTTGACGCGCTCACCGATCACGGCGCCCGCTTCCACGCTGACGTGCGGCCCGATCACGGCGCTCGCCGCGACTTGCGCGGCCGGATGAATAAACGCCGTGGGATGCACGCCCGGTTCGACCGGCGGCGTTGCGAGATCGATGAAGACCTGCGCTACCCGGGCGAAATAAGCGTAGGGATTCGGTGTGACGATGAAGTTGCGCCCTTCCGGCGACGTCACTTTTTCCAGGTCGGCCGGCGATATCAGCACGGCGCCTGCGTGCGTGCTTTCAACCTGCGACAAATACTTTTGATTCGCGAGAAACGCGAGTTGCTCGGGCCCCGCTTTATCGAGCGGCGCAAGGCCGTTCACGCGATGTCCGGCATCGCCCGCAATGTCTCCGCCGAAGCGCTGTGTCAATTCACCTAACGTGATCGCGCTGTTTGATGCCATCCGCTCTACCGCTCCAAATCAGTGCAAATTCAGTGACTTCAGTGATATTTAGTTCGATGCGCCCGGATTCGCCGACAGGCTCGACTGATTCGCCGCCAGCGCCTTCAACACTTGATCGGTGATATCGATACGCGGACTGACATACACCGCTTCCTGCACGATCAGGTCGTAATGCTGCTGCTCGGCGATCTGCTTGATGACCTTGTTGGCACGGTCCAGCACGCCTGCGAGTTCCTCGTTGCGGCGCTGGTTCAGGTCTTCGCGGAACTCACGCTGCTTGCGCTGGAAGTCCTGATCCAGTTGCGACAGATCCCGCTGTTTCGCGGCGCGATCCGCAGGCGCCATACCGGCGCCATTCTTGTCCATGGCGTCCGACATGGTTTTCAGACGCGCCGCCATGTCCTGCAAGGCCTTGTCGCGCTTCGAAAACTCCTGTTCGAGCTTCGATTGCGCCGCCTTGGCCGCTGCCGACTCGCGCAGAATGCGGTCGGAATTGACGGCTGCAATCCGGGCCTCTTGCGCGTCTGCGGTAGCCACGCCCATCAGTCCAAATGTCACCGACATCAAAAGCGCCAATGCCACATGTTTCGAAAGCTTACCGGTTCGCAAAGTCTTCCTCACGTTACTTATTTACGTCGCTTGATTTACGTTGCTGCTCAAGTTGTTTCGTCTCGACCCGGTTTTTGCCGCAGCGCGAACCAGGCCGTCAACACTGTTCAAACCGGTCTTAGAACGCCGTACCGATCTGGAACTGGAACTTCTGATACTGGTCGCCTTCATGTTTCTGCAGCGGGAAACCCAAGCTCAGCTTGAGCGGGCCGATTGGCGAGATCCATGCAAGACCCACACCATAACCATATCGCAAGCCATTCGCGCCACTGGTCGTACCGCCCTGACCCGGATCGCCCCAGACGTTACCACCGTCCAGGAACGTGAACACGCGCAGCGTGCGGTCATAACCGGTGCCCGGCAACGGGAACGTCAACTCGATGTTACCCACTGCCATGCGCGAACCGCCGATCGGGTCGCCCGTGGTCGTGTCGCGCGGACCGAGCGAGCTTGGTTCATAACCCCGAACCGAGCCGATACCACCCGCATAGTAGTTCTTGAAAATCGGGTATGTCTGGCCCTTCAGGCCCTTACCGTAGCCGCCTTGCAGGTTCAGGCCCAGCACGAAGCCGCGAGCGAACGAATAGTAATACTGCGCTTGCGCGTCCACCTTGACGTAGGTGGTGTTACCCGCAGGCGTGCCGTATTCAGCGTTCGTTTGCGTGTAGTAACCGCGGCTTGGAACCAGCGCGCTGTCACGATTGTCACGCGACCAGCCCACCGTCACCGGCACGTTGTTCACCACGCGGCCGAACTCGTTGACGTAGTCCTTGTAGCTTTGCGGCGTCGACGCATCCACGTCCAGCGTGTTCTGCTCGAGGCCCGCGCCGAAGTAGACCGTGTCCTGCTCCGAGAATGGAATGCCGAACTTCAGGTCACCCCCGACCGTCACGATCTTGAAGCTCGAATCCGTGGAGTAATAGAGCGGCTGATACGTGCGGTAGTACAAGTCGGTAATGCGCTTGATACCGTCGATGGTGAAGTACGGATCGACCTGGGTAACCGTCAACGTCCGGTACGTCTTGGCCGTATTGATGTTGACCGAGAGGCTGGTACCCGAACCGAACACGTTGTCCTGCGACACGCCGGCCGAAAGCACCACCTTGTCCGTCGATGAAAAACCCGCGCCGAGCGTAATTGCGCCGGTCGGCTTTTCAGCAACCTTCACGTCCACGTCCACCTGGTCATTCGTGCCTTCCACCGGAATGGTCGTCACGTCGACGTCGGTAAAGTAACCAAGACGATTCACGCGATCCTTCGAGAGCGCGAGGCGACTCGAATCGAACCACGAGCTTTCCAGCTGACGCATTTCGCGGCGCACGACTTCGTCGCGCGTACGCGTGTTGCCGACAATGTTCACGCGGCGCACATAAACGCGGCGGCTCGGGTCGACGTTGAGCGTCAGGTCGACGGTATGGTTGGCTTGATTGATCTGCGGTTGGGCATTGACCTGGGCGAACGCATAACCATACTCACCCAGCTTGTCGACGATCGCCTTGGTGGTCGCCTGCAGCTTTTCAGCCGAGAACCGATCGCCTGCCTTGATTTTGATGAGCTTGTTCAGTTCGGCCTGGCGGTCGAGCAGATTGCCCGAAAGCTGGATGGCGCTGATCTTGTATGGCTCGCCTTCGTGCAGCGAAACCGTGAGGTACATGTCCTTCTTGTCCGGCGAGATGGACACCTGAGTCGAGTCGATGTTGAACTCGAGATAACCGCGGTTCAGGTAATACGAGCGCACGTTTTCAAGGTCGCCCGTGAGCTTTTCCTTCGCGTACAAGTCGTTCTTCGTGTACCACGAGAACCAGTTCGGCGTGGAAAGCTGCATCTCATCGCGCAGCGTGCTCGTGCTGATCGCCTTGTTGCCGATGAAGTTGATCTGGCGGATCTTCGCGCTCGGACCTTCAGCCACCGAAAACAGGATCTGCACGCGGTTGCGGTCGACCGGCGTGACCGTGGTCGTGACTTCCGCCGCATAGAAACCGCGCGTCAGGTACTGACGCTTGAGTTCCTGCTCGGCCTTGTCGACGAGCGCCTTGTCGTACGAGCGGCCCTGCGACAGACCGACCGAGCGCAGCGCCTTGATCAGGTTGTCTTTTTCGAACTCGTGGATGCCGGAGAAATCGATCTGCGAAATGGCCGGACGTTCCTGCACCTGCACGACCACCACGTTGCCCTGTGTTGCAATCTGGACATCGTTGAAGAAGCCGGTTGCATAAAGCGCCCGAATGGCTTCGGAGGCCTTGTCGTCGGTGAACGTGTCGCCCTGCTTGATGGGCAAGTAGGCGAAAACCGAGCCGGGTTCGATGCGCTGAAGGCCGTCAATCCGGATGTCCTGCACGACAAACGGCGTTGTCGCGTGCGCCGCCATGCCGGTAGCGGCCAATGCTGCGGCCACAGCCGACTTAGGAACAAAGCGATGAGGTTTGAACAACGTGCTTCCCCAGTGTGTATAGCTGCATCGAGCCGGACCGCGTTCGTTCAAGCGCCGCCGGACAAGATGAAAAGGATCAATATGAATCGGAAACCGGATCAAAAGCGAATCAGCCGAGCGAGGTCGTTAAAGAGCGCAATTGCCGACAAGGCGACGATGCAAACAAGACCCGCTCGCTGCAAAACCATCTGCCAGCGATCTGACACGGCTTTGCCTGTTGCGGCTTCAACCAAATAATATAACAGATGCCCACCGTCAAGAACCGGAATCGGTAACAAGTTCAACACTCCGAGGCTAATACTCACGAGTGCGAGGAAAGACAGAAACGCTGACAAGCCGAGGCGCGCGCTTTTGCCTGCATAGTCCGCGATCGTCACGGGTCCTGAAAGATTCTTGAGCGAAGCTTCGCCCGTGATCATCCGGCCAAACATGCGCAGCGAATAGATGCTGATGTCCCAGGTCCGCTTCGCGCCGAGCTGCACGCTTTCAAGGGGACCGTAGCGTACATCGACTGAAGGAATGCGCGTGGCCAGTGAAGCACCAATGCGGCCAACGTTGCGGTTCGTGGTGGCATCGGCCTTGAGTTCCGGCACGATCTGAACAGCGCGCTGCGCGCCGTTGCGCTCGACCGTCAACGAAACCGGCGTGCCCGGACGATGCTGAACATAGTCGATGAAACCCATGGCGTTGTCGATCTTCTTGCCATCGATCGCGCGCAGTACGTCGCCCGCCTGAAGGCCGGCCTTCGCTGCCGCGCTACCCGCCTCCACGCCCGCCACCGACAACGTGCCGCCGCCCGGCTCGAAGCCGAGCTTGTCCATGAAGTCCTGATCGATGTCCTGGTCGTCGACCTTGCCGACCGTCACCGGGAAGTCGAACGTGCCTTCGCTTGTCTTGGCCGCGAGCACGACACGGCGCTGGTCGAACGATGCATCGAGCAGTTTCCAGCGCAGGTCGGACCATGAGCGAATCGGCAATGTGTCGCCGGTTGCGCCGCCGCCAGGCGTCATGTCGCGCATCGAAACAACCGTCTCACCGCCTTCGAAGCCGGCTTTTGCGGCGACCGTGCCGGCAGCCGGCGTTGCGAGGATCGCCGCCGGCTCGGACACGCCTGCGGCAAACACGCCGGCGAACAACAGGATGGCGAGAATGAAGTTGAAGACCGGGCCCGCCGCAACAATCGCGATGCGCTTGAATACCGACTGGCGATTGAACGCATGCGGCAAATCGGCTTCGGGAATGGTCGCTTCCGACTCCCGTTCGTCGAGCATCTTTACGTAGCCGCCAAGCGGTAGCGCCGAGATGGTCCACTCCGTGCCCGTGGTCTTGCTAACCCACTTCACGAGCGGCTTGCCAAAGCCGACCGAAAATCGCAGGACCTTCACGCCGCACAGCCGGGCGACGCTGAAATGGCCAAATTCGTGGACGACGACCAGCACGCCGATAGCCACGACAAACGCAACGATTTCAGTCAGGAAGTTCATGTGCGTCTCAATGCAGGACGCGTTCGGCTTGCGGCGCGTCCATGGTCAACAAGGCCGAGAACTCGCCCGCGAGACGTCGCGCTTCGGCGTCGGCGGCGAGCACTTCATCGAGCGTCGATGCGTTGCCGTTCGGCATGGCATTCAACACGCGCTCGACCACTTCGCCAATCGCCATGAAGCCGATGCGGCGCGTAAGAAACGCCTCGACCGCGACTTCGTTGGCCGCGTTGAGCGCAGCGCTCGCCGTGCCGCCGGCTTCCAGCGCCGTGAGCGCGAGCGCGAGACACGGGAAACGCTTGAGGTCGGGCTTCTCGAAGGTGAGCGTTGCGATTTGTGCGAGATCGAGTTGTGCGACACCCGAATCGACACGATCCGGAAACGCCAGCGCGTTCGCAATCGGCGTGCGCATGTCGGGGTTGCCGAGCTGCGCGAGCACGGAGCCATCGACGTAGGAGACCAGCGAATGGATCACGCTTTGCGGATGGATCAGCACCTCGATGCGCGATCCCGGCACATTGAACAGCCAGTGCGCCTCGATCACTTCCAGGCCTTTGTTCATCATCGTGGCGGAATCGACGGAGATCTTGCGGCCCATCGCCCAGTTCGGATGCTTGCAGGCTTCGTCGGGCGTGACGTGCTTGAGCGACGCCGGGTCGCGCGTGCGAAACGGTCCGCCCGATGCGGTCAGAATGATCTTCGATACCCCGCCGTGCAGCGCGACTTCTCGCGGCAAACACTGGAACACGGCGTTGTGCTCGCTATCGACCGGCAGCAGGATCGCGCCGTTATCGCGCACGGCGTCGATAAAAATCTGCCCCGACATGACCAGAGCTTCCTTGTTCGCGAGGAGAATGCGCTTGCCGGCGCGGGCGGCCGCCAGCGTGGGATTCAGACCCGCAGCGCCGACGATTGCAGCGACCACCGTGTCACAACTCTCGCTCTTCGAGATATCAACGAGCGCTTGCGGACCGTAGCTCACCTCGGTCTTGCAACCCTTTTCATGCAGTGCAGCCGCAACGTTGGCGGCGGTAGCGGCGTCTCCCACAACGGCCACTTCTGGCTGGAACTGCAGGCATTGATCGACGAGCTTGTCGCCGTTGCGATGCGCGCTCAGCGCGTAGACCTTGAACCGGTCGGGATGCCGCGCCACGACATCGAGCGTGCTCTCGCCGATCGAGCCCGTTGAACCGAGCAGAGTCAGACGTTTTTGCATAAATCCTTCTTTAGCGGGCTGGCCGGATCAACCGGCCGCCAATTTAGCTTCGATTTGGCCCATCTGGCTGCGCTTTTTAGCCGCTCACGCGCCGAACGATCCGAGCAACAGCAATGCGATCGGCAATACGGGCAACAAAGCGTCGATCCGGTCTAGCACGCCGCCGTGTCCCGGCAGCAATCCGCTCGAATCCTTGACGCCGGCCTGGCGTTTGAGCAGCGACTCGAACAAATCGCCTATCACGCTGAACGCGGTCAGCACAGTCAAAGAGAGCAACGCCCCGGGCCAGCCGAGATGCTCCACGAGCGCCGTATAAAGAGTTGGCGCAAAAACCATCGTCGCAGCAGCCACGGAACCGACGATCATCACCGCCAGCCAGCCACCGGCCGCACCCTCGCGCGTTTTGCCCGGACTGATGGACGGCGCGAGCTTGTGACGGCCAAACGCTTTTCCGGCGAAGTATGCGCCAATGTCGGCCAGCCATACGACTAGGAGAAGCGATAGCACGAATGCTACGCCTACCGTGCGCGCCGCGACCAACGCGTGCCAGCAGGCCACAAACGTAACAATTCCGGCAAAAAGCAGGAAAACGCGCCATGCGCCTTCGGCCAGCACGGGCTTGCGGGCGAGCGCAAACGGCCCAGCCAGCACCCAGAAAATCGCGGCCATCTGATACAGGGGTTTGTAACCGAGCCCAAGCCGCGTGCTGGCGACCAGAGCCACACCCGCGATCACCGCATACACCACCGGTGATCCGCCACCGAGCTTCAGGAGGCGCGCCCATTCCCAGGCCGCGAAAATGACGACGACCGCAATCAGCGCAGCAAAAGCGCCCACCGGCGCGAAGAAAGTGATTGGCAGAAGCACTGCCAGCAAGACGATTGCCGTGATGACACGGGTCTTTAGCATGAAAGAGTATCGGCCTTCTGCGATTGCGGTTCGAGTTGCGCGCTCGTGCGCCCGAAGCGGCGTTCACGCTCGCCATACGATTCGATCGCGCGCGCAAGCGCTTCGGCGTCGAAGTCGGGCCAGTAGGTATCGGTGAAATAAAACTCGGTGTAGGCGAGCTGCCACAGCAGGAAATTGCTGATGCGCTGTTCTCCGCCCGTACGGATGAAGAGATCCGGCTCGGGCGCATAGGCCATGGCCAGATGCTGCTCGAACGACGCTTCATCGACAGGAACGACGCGCCCTTCTTCCACCGACTGTTCGGCCAGCTTTTTGGCGGCCTGCATGATGTCCCAACGCCCGCCGTAATTCGCCGCGATGGTCAGCGTCAGGCGGGTATTGCGCGCCGTCTTGGTTTCGGCGCGCTGGATCAGCGCACGAATACGATCGTCGAACATGGAGGTGTCGCCCACCACGCGCAAACGGATGCCGTTTGCGTGGAGCTTGCCCACCTCACGCTCGAGCGCCGTCACGAACAGGCGCATGAGGAACGAGACTTCGTCCGTCGGACGCCGCCAGTTTTCGGAACTGAAAGCAAACAACGTCACGAACTGGACGCCCTGGCGCGCGCAGCTTTCGACCGTCGCCCGCACGGCATCGACGCCGCGCGTGTGGCCCGCTACGCGCGGCAGGCGCCGCTGCGTTGCCCAACGGCCATTGCCGTCCATGATGATCGCGATATGGCGCGGGACTGCCGCGACATCGGGCACGCGAACGGTAGAGCTGGTATAGGTCATGGCCGCTGAATCTTAGTATCGACAGAGTGACGCGCCGGCACGACGCAAGAGACCGGGATCGGTCTCAAACCGTCATGATTTCGGCTTCTTTCGACACGACCAGCTTGTCGATTTCCGCGACGTTTTTGTCAGTGAGTTTCTGGACGTCATCGCTTGCACGACGCTCGTCGTCCTCGGAGATTTCCTTGTCCTTCACGAGCTTCTTCAGTTGCTCGTTCGCGTCGCGGCGCAAGTTGCGAATCGCGATCTTGGCGTTTTCGCCCTCGCTTTTCACCACTTTAGTCAGTTCGCGGCGGCGTTCTTCAGTCAACGCGGGCATTGGCACGCGGATCTGATCGCCCTGGTTCGACGGGTTCAGGCCCAGATCCGAGTCACGAATCGCCTTTTCCACCACCGGCACCATCTTCTTTTCCCACGCCTGAACGCCAATCGTGCGAGCGTCGATCAACGTCATGTTCGCGACTTGCGAGATAGGTACGCTCGAGCCGTAGTAATCCACCTGGATATGGTCCAGCAAACCCGTATGGGCGCGGCCCGTGCGAATCTTGGCGAGATCGTTCTTGAACGCTTCGATCGACTTCTGCATCTTTTGGTCGACGCTCTTTCTAATGTCAGCCACACTCATTTCAGCCTCCGTACTTGCTTTGTTACACGCAGTGCAGGCATGCGGGGCGCCGGTCCCGCAGAACCCGCGCTCGGCGTCACGCCTGCGTTCCTAACTTACCGCGAGAGTTTACACGTGGACGAGCGTACCTTCGTCGTCGCCCTGGATGATGCGCTTGAGCGCCCCCGGTTTATTGATTGAGAAGACCCGGATAGGCAGCTTCTGGTCGCGGCACAGCGCAAACGCCGTCGCGTCCATGACCTGCAGGTTTTTGCCGATCGCTTCGTCGAAGCTGATCGTGCTGTAACGCGTGGCGCTCGCATCTTTCTTGGGATCGGCAGAATATACACCGTCCACTTTCGTCGCCTTGAGCACGACTTCCGCGCCGACTTCAGCACCGCGCAAGGCAGCGGCGGTATCGGTGGTGAAGAACGGGTTGCCGGTGCCCGCCGCGAAAATCACGACTTTTCCTTCTTCGAGCTGACGAATCGCGCGCGGGCGAATGTACGGCTCGACCACTTGGTCCATGCGCAGCGCGGACTGCACGCGCGCCTCGATTCCAGCGTGGCGCATGGCGTCTTGCAAAGCGAGCGCATTCATCATGGTGGCGAGCATACCCATGTAGTCGGCTGTCGCACGGTCCATGCCGGCCGCGCCACCCGCCACACCGCGGAAAATATTACCGCCGCCGATTACGACAGCGAGTTGTGTTCCCATGCGCACCACTTCCGCAACATCTGCCACCATCCTTTCGATTGTCGCGCGATTGATGCCGAAGGCATCGTCGCCCATTAGTGCTTCGCCGGAGAGTTTGAGGAGTACGCGTTTGTAGGCTGTGGGCATATGAGATTTCCGGTTTCGCGCCGAGAGGGAGTGCAACAACGTAGAACTGTAGGGGTGAAACGATATTTACGGCAAGCATCCCATATTGGGCAAGCCGCGGCGGCATAACGGGTTGACCCCGGTTTGCCCATCCGGCGCGGTTTTGGCCGCTATGAGGGTGCGGAACGAGCGTTCCTCGATGGGAACGCCAGACCCGCATCCGACTGCTTTTTGAAACTGTGACAACACGGCGGCGAACTATGCATCGGTCGAGCGGCCCGGTTGAAAGGGCCGGCTGAGCTGTGATTGCGAACGCCCGCCACCGCTTGAAACGTGAAGCTTGATACGTGATTCTTAGCCTTGCTTTGCTGCGGCAACTTGCGCGGCCACTTCTGCGGCGAAGTCGTCCGTACGCTTTTCAATGCCTTCGCCGACCACGAACAGCGCAAACTTCTGAACCGATGCGCCTGCTGCCTTCAGCATCTGCTCGATCGTCTGCTTGTCGTTCTTGACGAACGTCTGGTTCAGCAATGAGACTTCCTTCAGATACTTCTGCACGCTGCCGTCGACCATCTTCGCGACGATTTCAGCCGGCTTGCCCGATTCGGCAGCCTTTTGCTCAGCAATGCTGCGTTCCTTGGCGATCAATTCTGCCGGAACGTCGTTCGACGACAGCGACACCGGCTTCATTGCTGCAACGTGCATGGCAACGTCCTTGCCAACCTGCTCGTCCGCACCCGTGAACTCGACCAGCACGCCAATGCGCGTACCGTGGAGATACGAAGCCAGCTTGTTAGCGGATTCAAAACGCACGAAACGGCGCACCGAGACGTTTTCACCGATCTTGCCGATCAAGGCGAGACGCACTGCGTCAACTGTCGAGCTTTCCAGCGGCAGTGCCGACAAGGCAGCTACGTCAGCCGGATGGTTCTTGGCGATCAATTCGGCAACCGTCTTGCCGAAAGCCAGGAAGTCGTCGTTCTTCGCGACAAAGTCGGTTTCGCAGTTCAGCTCGACCAGGACGCCCACGCCGTCGGCGATGTGCGCTGCGATGATGCCTTCAGCCGTCACGCGCGATGCCGCCTTGCTCGCCTTGTTGCCAAGCTTCACGCGCAGCAGTTCTTCAGCGCGGTCCATGTCGCCATCGGCTTCGGTCAGCGCCTTCTTGCATTCCATCATGGGCGCGTCGGTCTTTGCGCGCAGTTCTGCCACCATGCTTGCGGTAATTGCCGCCATCATTTGCTCCTTGAGTCTGTGCCGCGCCTTGAGGCACGTAAATCGCACTATTGACACGCGCCGCCGGCGATAAACGCCCGCGGCCAGAATGGGGTACTGCCACTACTTCAACACTATTCGATGACCCGCATGTTGCTCAGCGCTTCCTGAGGCTGGCTAAAAAAAGGGGGCCTTTCGCAAAGCCCCCTTTCTTGCCGGCCACATCACACCGGCGTCATCTTTCGCAAATTACGCTTCTGCGTTGACTTCAACGAACTCGTCGCCTTCACCGCTGCGAACTGCTTGCACCACTTCGTTCACCGCGTTCGAACGGCCTTCCAGGATCGCGTCGGCCACACCTTGCGTGTACAGCGCGACAGCCTTGCTGGCGTCGTCGTTACCCGGGATCACGTAGTCGATGCCTTCCGGCGAGTGGTTCGTGTCAACCACGGCGATAACCGGAATGCCAAGCTTCTTGGCTTCGGTCACGGCAATCTTGTGGTAACCGACGTCAACCACGAAGATTGCGTCCGGAATGCCGCCCATGTCCTTCACGCCGCCAATCGACTTCACCAGCTTGGCCATTTCGCGTTCGAACAGGAGCGCTTCCTTCTTGCTCATGCGTTCCGTTTCACCGGCTTCCAGCGCTGCTTCCATGTCCTTCAGGCGCTTGATCGATACTTTCAGCGTCTTGAAGTTGGTCAGCATGCCGCCGAGCCAGCGTGCGTTCACGAAAGGCATGCCAGCGCGTTGCGCTTCTTCTGCCACCGTGTCACGCGATTGGCGCTTCGTGCCAACGAACAAAATCGTGCCGCGATTTGCTGCCAGTTGACGCACGTACTTGAGCGCGTCGTTGTACATCGGCAGCGTTTTTTCGAGGTTGATAATGTGAATCTTGTTGCGATGACCGAAAATGAACGGAGCCATCTTCGGGTTCCAGAAGCGCGTTTGGTGACCGAAGTGGACACCGGCTTCCAGCATTTGACGCATTGTTACTGCCATGAGAGTTCTCCGCGAGGGTTGGGTCTTAAGCCGGCTGCCGCATCGGGCGCCTCGTGTTTCTTAGCTTTTCGAGGCGTCGGACACCCTGGGTGCGCCGGCTTGCGATTCAAGTCCGAATCTCTTTTCAAGCGCCCGTTCGTAGCGGCTTTCCGGGAAAACCGAGTTTTCAGGAACGCCGCATTGGAAAGACAATTGCAAAGTTGATACAGACTTAGCCAGCGAGTATATCACGCACCAATGCCGCGATTCAAGCTGCCTGACAGACTGCAAGGAGTCGGATCAAGGCGGTTTTTTTGGCCTGCGGAGGTCGCCGGTGCCGCGCCAGGCGGCGCTTTTGGCGGACACCGCGCCGGTTTTCCGCTGCGGCGCAGCGCCTAAAGTGCGATAATGCGCGATTGGCTCTGCAAGCCGCTTACACGCATTTTTGATCCAAGTCATGTCCATTACGCTGAAAAACGACCACGATATTGCGCAAATGCGCATCGCCTGCCGGCTCGCGAGCGAAGTGCTCGATTTCATCACACCTCACATTGTTGCGGGCGTGACGACCGGCGAACTGGATCGCCTTTGCCATGAGTACATGGTGAAGGAACAGGGCACCGTGCCCGCACCGCTGAATTACCAGCCGCCGGGCTACCCGCCCTACCCCAAGGCCACCTGCATCTCGGTCAACGACGTGATTTGCCACGGCATTCCCGGCGACAAGGCGCTGAAAAACGGCGACGCGCTGAATATCGATATCACGGTGATCAAGGACGGTTATTTCGGCGATACCAGCCGCATGTTCCTTGTCGGCGAAGGATCTATCCTGGCGAAGCGCCTGGTGCAGACCACCTTCGACTGCATGTGGCTTGGCATCGACCAGATCAAGGCGGGCGCGCATCTAGGCGACATTGGCTATGCCATCCAGAAACATGCCGAGGCGCAAGGTTACAGCGTGGTGCGCGAATATTGCGGCCACGGCGTGGGCAAGGTGTTCCACGAAGACCCGCAAGTGCTGCACTACGGGCGTCCTGGTACGGGCATCGAGCTGCAGGCCGGGATGATTTTTACCGTCGAACCCATGATCAACGCCGGTCGCCGCGATATCCGGACCATGCCCGACCAGTGGACCGTGAAGACGCGCGACCGCAGTTTGTCGGCGCAATGGGAGCATACGGTGCTCGTTACGCCCACGGGCTATGAAGTTCTGACCGTATCGGCGGGTACGCAGGCGCCTTCCGAGCTGATCGCCGCAACGGCCTGAGTTATCGACTGAATTTTCGATCGCGTTGTCGAATTACCCGAGAGGAACCCGGTCTCTCGCGGGACCGTTCAGCAACGCCCGGCGCATGAAAGACGGCGAAAACAGCGTTTTGCCGAATGCAACGTTCTTCCACTGACCTCACGATCACTACGATCCCCTGCCCATGAGCGTACCTGCCGACGCCCCGCCTATCGCCGACTCGCTGAAAGCCTCGTACAAGACGGCGAAAGCCGCGTTGCTCGAGCGCTTCAAGAACGCGACCAATGTGGATGGCCTGATGCACGCCCTCGCGCGCGCCACCGACGACGCCCTTAAGGGCGCGTGGGACGCGTGCGAGATGCCGGCATCGGCGGCGTTGCTGGCGGTCGGCGGCTACGGGCGCGGCGAACTCGCGCCGTATTCGGACATCGATATCCTTGTCTTGCTGCCCGATCACGAAACACCCGATCACGTGGAAACGCTCGGCGCACGTATCGAAAAGCTGATCGGCATGGCATGGGATCTCGGGCTCGAAATTGGCAGCAGCGTGCGCTCGGTGTCGCAGTGCATCGATGAAGCCAGCAACGACATCACTATTCGCACGTCGCTGCTCGAAGCGCGCCGGATCGTGGGCAACGAGAAACTGGTCGATGCCTTCGAAGCGCGCTACCAGCAAACGCTCGATCCGCGTGCATTTTTCCAGGCCAAGGTCCTGGAAATGCGTCAGCGCCACGCCAAGTACCAGGACACACCGTATAGCCTCGAGCCAAACATCAAGGAAAGCCCGGGTGGTTTGCGCGATCTGCAACTGATCCTGTGGATTTCGCGTGCAGCGGGCTTTGGCAGCAGCTGGCGGGAACTGGATTCGCGCGGGCTCATCACGGAGCGGGAAGCGAGCGAACTGCGGCGCAACGAAGGTTTCCTGAAGACGCTGCGCGCACGCCTGCACGTAATTGCGAAACGGCGGCAGGACATTCTTGTATTCGATTTGCAGACCGCGCTTGCGGAAAGTCTCGGCTACAAGGCGACATCGTCGAAACGCGCCAGCGAACAACTGATGCGCCGCTATTACTGGGCCGCGAAAGCCGTTACGCAACTCGCCACCATCCTGATCCAGAATGTGGAAGCGCAACTGTTTCCATCGACGAGCGGCGTGACGCGCGTGTTGAACGAGCGCTTCGTCGAGAAACAGGGCATGCTCGAAATTGCCAGCGACGACGTATTCGAGCGCCAGCCGAACGCGATTCTCGAAGCGTTCCTGCTGTATGAGCAGACGCGCGGGGTCAAGGGTTTATCGGCGAGAACGCTGCGGGCAATCTACAACGCGCGCGACCTGATGGACCGCGACTGGCGGCGCGACCCCGAGAACCGGCGCCTGTTCATGGCGATCCTGCAAGCGCCCGAAGGCATCACGCACGCGCTCCGCCTGATGAACCAGACGAGCGTGCTCGGCCGTTATTTGCTGAACTTCCGGCGCATTGTCGGGCAAATGCAGCACGACCTGTATCACGTCTACACCGTCGATCAGCACATCCTGATGGTGTTGCGCAATATCCGCCGTTTTGCAATGGCCGAACACGCGCACGAATATCCGTTTTGCACCCAGCTCATGGGCAATTTCGAGCGCTCGTGGGTGCTGTACGTGGCGGCGCTTTTTCACGATATCGCGAAGGGTCGCGGAGGCGATCACTCCACGCTCGGCATGGCCGACGCACGGCGTTTTTGCCGCGATCACAACATGAACGCCGACGACAGCGATCTGGTCGTATGGCTTGTCGAGCAGCACCTGACCATGAGCCAGGTCGCGCAGAAACAGGACACGAGCGATCCGGAAGTCATCAAGCAATTTGCATCGATGGTGAAAACCGAGCGCCGGCTGACCGCGCTTTATTTGCTGACCGTCGCCGATATCCGCGGTACCAGCCCCAAAGTCTGGAATGCGTGGAAAGGCAAGTTGCTCGAGGATCTGTACCGCGCGACGCGCGCCGTGCTCGGCGGCGCCGAAATGCACGCACATTCGGAACTCAAGTCGCGCCAGGAAGACGCGCTTGCGTTGCTGCGCCTTGAAACCGTGCCGGAACACGCCGAGAAAGCGTTGTGGGACAAGCTGGACGTCGGCTATTTCCTGCGCCACGACGCCGCCGATATCGCCTGGCAAACGCGCGTGCTTTATAAACACGTGGAGAGTGAAAAGCCGATCGTGCGCGCGCGTCCGTCGCCGATTGGCGCAGCGCTCCAGGTGCTCGTGTATGTGAAGGACCGTCCCGATTTGTTCGCCGGCATCTGCGCTTACTTCGATAAAAACGGACTTTCCGTCCTCGACTCACGCATCACCACGACCCGCCACGGCTACGCGCTCGACAATTTTCTGGTCGCGCATCCGGACCATGACGGGCATTATCGCGACATCGCAAATCTCGTCGAACAGCAGTTGAGCACCTTGCTGACCGCCGAGGGCATCTTGCCGGAACCATCGAAGGGACGGGTTTCACGGCTGGTGCGCACCTTCCCGATCACGCCGCGCGTGGATTTGCGTCCCGACGAACGTGGTCAGTATTACATCCTGTCCGTGTCGGCCAACGACCGGCAGGGCCTCCTTTATTCGATCGCGCGGGTTCTCGCCCAGCACCGGATCGGCGTCCATGCGGCGCGGATCAACACGCTTGGCGAACGCGTGGAAGACGTGTTCCTGCTCGACGGCAAAACCCTATCCGACAACCGGACGCAAATCCAGGTCGAAACCGAGCTGCTGCGCGCGATCGCAGCCTGAGAATCTATGCGCGTCAAACTGACAGCGAAACATCCGCGACCGGCATCGCCGGCGCGTTCCCCCGTTCGTACGGGCAGCGTTGCCGGACGGAAAAAACCGCCTCGGGCGGAAGCGCCGAGCGGGGACCGGCCCGATCGGCCGGCTACGCCGCGTGGTGATCGTGGACCACGTCCGTCATTCGGCGATCGCGGCGCGCCACGTGGTGATCGTCCTTCGGGCGATGGCGAACGTCGTCCGTTCACGCCGCGTGGCGATGCGCCGCGTGGTGATCGTGGACCACGTCCGTCATTCGGCGATCGCGGTGCCCCGCGTGGTGATCGTCCTTCGGGCGATGGTGAGCGTCGTCCGTTCACACCTCGCGGCGATGCACCCCGTGGTGATCGTGGACCGCGTCCGTCATTCGGCGATCGCGGCGCGCCACGTGGTGATCGTCCTTCGGGCGATGGCGAACGTCGTCCGTTCACGCCGCGTGGCGATGCGCCCCGGGGTGATCGTGGACCTCGTCCGTCATTCGGCGATCGCGGTGCCCCGCGTGGTGACCGTCCTTCGGGCGATGGCGAACGCCGCCCGTTCCCGCCGCGTGGCGATGCGCCGCGCGGTGATCGTGGACCGAGGCCTTCTTTTGGCGATCGCGGTGCTCCGCGCGGCGACCGTCCTTCGGGCGATGGTGAACGTCGTCCGTTCACGCCTCGTGGCGATGCGCCGCGTGGTGATCGTGGACCGAGGCCTTCGTTTGGCGATCGCGGCGCGCCGCGCGGTGACCGTCCTTCGGCCGATGGCGAACGCCGTCCGTTCACGCCTCGTGGCGATGCGCCGCGTGGTGATCGTGGACCGAGGCCTTCGTTTGGCGATCGCGGCGCGCCGCGCGGTGACCGTCCTTCGGCCGATGGCGAACGCCGCCCGTTCAGCCCGCGCGACGATGCGCCGCGTGGTGCGAGCAGCGATCGCACGCCCCGCCCGTCGTTTAACGATCGCGGCGGTCCGCGTGGTCCGAACGCCGACCGCGGTCCCCGTCCGTCTTTCGGCGATCGCGGCGCCCCCCGTGGCGATCGTCCAGGCGGTGATGGCGAACGCCGCCCGTTCAAACCCCGTGAAGATTCCCGTGGCCCAGGAAGCGATCGCGCGCCGCGCCCGTCGTTCAACGACAACGGCGCACCGCGCCGCGAACGCAACCACGCGCACGATGGCAGCCCGCGTCCGGCCTCCTTCGACCGTCAGCGACCTACGGGCGAGCGTCCCTACGCGAAACGCGAGGCATCGCCAGAACGCTTCGGCGATGAGCGCAAACCTGCGCGCAAACCAACTGCAAAACCTTCGAAACCCCGCGACGCCGACGCGCCGCCCTCACCGGCCCGCATCGCGCGCGAAGGTGAAGACGGGCTCGTGCGCTTATCGAAAGTGATGTCGGAACTTGGCCTCTGCTCCCGCCGGGAGGCCGACGAATGGATTGAAAAAGGCTGGGTTCTGGTCGACGGCGTGGTCATCGATACGCTTGGCACCAAGATCCGTCCCGACCAGAATATCGAGATCGCTCAGGCCGCGCACGCCGCGCAAATGCAGCAGGTGACCATCCTGATCCACAAGCCGGTCGGCTACGTTTCGGGCCAGGCGGAAGACGGGTACCAGCCGGCGGTTACGCTGGTCAATCCGTCGAATCACTGGGCAGATGACCAGTCCGGCATCCGCTTTTCGCCGACGCATCTGCGCACGCTCGCGCCGGCGGGACGCCTGGACATCGATTCGACCGGCCTGCTCGTGCTCACGCAGGATGGCCGCGTGGCGAAGCAACTCATCGGCGGGCATTCGGAAGTCGATAAGGAATATCTCGTGCGCGTCAAATTCGGCGAGCATGAACTCGATATCGAATCGCGCTTCCCGCCCGAAAGCCTCGCGCTGTTGCGCCACGGCCTGTCACTGGACGACGTGCCGCTCAAGACTGCACAAGTGAGCTGGCAAAACGGCGAGCAGCTTCGCTTCGTGCTGCGCGAAGGCAAGAAACGTCAGATCCGCCGGATGTGCGAGCTGGTCGGCCTCGAGGTAGTCGGGCTGAAGCGAATCCGGATGGGACACGTGACCTTGGGGGCGTTGCCGCCGGGACAATGGCGTTACCTCGGCGCAGACGAGGCGTTTTAAGCGACTCCGACCGAGCGACGCCATGATTTGAACGGGCGTCGCGGAAAAACCACAAAATCAGGACAAATCGATGTGAACGGCACGCACCGGACACGTCGATTTTTTTTGACCGAATTTTTGTTTAAAGAAAATATGACTGATGACCGATAGGCAGATACACGCGCAATTTACCGCTTCCCGGCGCGTGTGCTTTGCGAAAGCCACTGGAGAATTGCCATGTCCGTTGAGATCATTGTTCGCGAAACGAAAACCGGCCTCGAAATCATTAGCGGCCGACGCCGCCTCGACGCACTGCTCGCCTTGCGCGACGAAGTCGTCGTAACGAGCCCGGGCATTGGCGAAGTTGTCATTGCCCGTTTGCCGGATGGACGTTTGCAGGCATCGGCGAATCCGGAACACATCAAGCTGTTTCGCCAGCCGGAAGCGGCCTCGGGCAGCAAGAGTTTCGCCTGAACGATCGGACTTTTAAACGACGAAGCCGCCCTTCCAGGCGGCTTGGCGACATTCGAAGCATTGAGACGGACCAATCAGATATCTGACGGTCCGCACGTCCTTCGCGTCTGTCAGTCGTCGCTTTTAGGATCCAGCCCGGGGAACAGGACCTCGGTGAATCCGAATTTCGAGAAGTCCGTCACGCGCATGGGATAAAGCTTGCCAATCAGGTGATCGCATTCGTGTTGCACCACGCGCGCGTGAAAACCTTCGGCGAGCCGTTCGATCGCGGTGCCGTACTGATCAAAACCCTGATAGCGGATCATCGAGTACCGCTGCACGGCGCCGCGCAAACCAGGCACAGACAAACACCCTTCCCAGCCTTCTTCCATGTCGTGCGACACGGGCGTGATGATCGGATTGATCAGCACGGTCTCCGGCACGGGTTGCGCATCCGGATAACGCTCGTTGTGAGCGAAGCCGAAAATCACCACCTGCAGGTCCACGCCGATTTGCGGCGCCGCGAGCCCCGCGCCGTTTGCATGGCGCATGGTGTCGAACATGTCCTCCACCAAAGCGTGCAGTTCGGGTGTATCGAAATGATCCACCGGCTCGGCGATACGCAACAAACGCGGATCGCCCATCTTGAGGATTTCGCGAATCATGGAGTTTCTCCTTCCAAAAGCTTGCGCATACCGTCTTCGTCGACGACTGGAACGCCGAGTTCCTCGGCCTTCACGAGCTTGCTGCCCGCCTCCGCTCCAGCCACCACGTAATCCGTTTTCTTCGATACCGACCCCGCCACCTTCGCACCCGCCGCCTCGAGCATTTCCTTGGCGTCCTCGCGCGAAAGCGTGGGCAACGTACCGGTCAGCACGATCGTCTTGCCGGCAAGCACACCTTGCGGCGCCTTGGGCGCGGGCGGACCTTCGGGCCATGTCACGTTGCCCGGCGCGCGCAACTGCTCGATCACCATCTGGTTGTGCTCTTCGCTGAAGAAGTTATGCAGCGACTCAGCCACGACCGGCCCCACATCGTTCACTTCCAGCAGTTCGTCGACGCTTGCCGCCAGAATCGGATCAAGCGAACCGAAATGCTTGGCGAGATCTTTCGCAGTGGATTCGCCCACGTGCCGAATACCCAGCGCATAGAGGAAGCGCGGCAACGTGGTGTGTTTCGCCTTTTCGATGGAATCGTAAAGATTCTGGGCAGATTTATCGGCGAAACGGTCCAGCGCCGCGAGTTTGGCAACGCCCAGATTGAACAGATCGGCCGGCGTGCGCACGATGTTCTGCTCCACCAGTTGATCGATGATTTTCTCGCCCAGCCCGTCAATATCTAGTGCACGCCGCTGCGCAAAATGCCACAGCGCCTGCTTGCGCTGTGCAGGACAGATCAGCCCGCCGGTGCAACGCGCGATGGCCTCGTCGGGCAGCCGTTCAATCTTCGATCCACACACCGGACATTCGGTCGGCATCACGAATTCATGCGCGTCGTCAGGACGACGGTCCAGAATCGCGCCGACGACTTCCGGAATCACGTCGCCGGCACGCCGCACGATCACCGTATCGCCGATACGAATGTCCTTGCGACGCACTTCGTCTTCATTATGCAAGGTCGCGTTCGTCACCGTCGCGCCGCCGACAAAAACCGGCGTAAGCCGCGCGACCGGTGTGATTGCGCCGGTCCGGCCGACCTGCACGTCGATGGCCACCAATTGGGTCAGCGCTTCCTGCGCCGGAAACTTGTGTGCGAGCGCAAAACGCGGTGCACGCGAGACGAATCCGAGCTTGTCCTGTTCGTCGCGTTGATTGACTTTATAAACCACGCCGTCGATGTCATACGGCAAACCATCGCGCTTCTCGCCGGTTTTTTGGAAGAACTCAAGCAGCCCGTCCGCGCCTTGAACGACACCGCGTTCCGCGTTGACCGGCAGTCCCATTTCCTTGTACCAGTCGAGCAGCGCCGAGTGCGAGGGCGGCATCTCCGCGCCTTCCAGCAAGCCAATGCCATACGCAAAGAACGACAGCTTGCGTTGCGCGGTCATCTTCGAATCGAGCTGACGCAAACCGCCTGCGGCCGCGTTGCGCGGGTTGGCGAATTCGCGCTGCTCCGCCTCGCGTTGCCGGGCGTTTAGCCGCTCGAAATCGCGCTTGAACATCAGCACTTCACCGCGCACGTCGAGCCGTTTCGGAATGTTCTTGCCCTTGAGTTTCAGCGGGATCGAATGAATGGTGCGAACGTTCTCAGTCACCTCTTCGCCCGTGGCGCCGTCGCCGCGAGTCGCCGCCTGCACGAATACGCCGTCGTCGTAGCGCAGCGAAATGGCAAGGCCGTCGAATTTCAGCTCGCACGCATATTCCACAGGCGTATGGCCGAGCGCGTCGGCGACGCGTTTGTCGAAGGCGACGATATCTTCGTCAGCGAACCCGTTGTTCAGCGACAGCATGGGCACGTCGTGGGTGACGGGCTCAAAACCCGTCGCAACCTGTCCGCCAACCCGCAACGTGGGCGAATCGGGTGTGATCAGTTCGGGGTTGGCGGCCTCGATCTGCTGCAGTTCCTTGAACAGAATGTCGTATTCGGCGTCGGGCAAATCCGGCTGATCGAGTACGTAATACGCGTAGTTCGCGCGCTCCAGCTCTGCGCGCAGCCATGCCGCGCGCTCGGCCGGCCTGTCGGCGCCTGGAATGGGCGTGGCGGAAACAGCGGGCTCTGCTTTCTTGGATTTGGCAGCGGCTTTCGGTTTGGCGGACATGCAGCGGGACAGGTTAAGAAGTTGGAAGAAACTGACCTGTCGATTGTCTCAGAGAACAGCTGATCGTGGCATCGACCGAATGGCCGATGCCTCCGAAAATCATTCGGCGATTTTGCGTCGCCGCAGTAAGATTTATTGGCTGAACAAGCGCCGCGTTGCGGGCGAACCGGCGGGGATGCCGGCCTGCTCCAGCTTGGCGTAGAGCGTCATCAACTGCTTTTCGATGGCAAGCAGCGAGCTTTCCGGCAACGGCCGGCGCTGGTCGTCCACGACTCGTGCGCCGATGCGCTCGGACAGCGACTTCGCGTAGTCGCACATGAGGCGGAACGGCAGGATGTCTTCGTCGGCGACCGGCACGTCCAGCACGAGTGTGATCATCTGGCCGCCCTTGTAAGTCAGGTCGTCGCGCAGGAAGTTGGTATCGCCGAAAAGCAGCATGAAAACCGGGTTCTGGCGGGAGTCGAGCTTGACGAAGCGTGTGCCGTCGCGCGAGAGCAGCAAGCCGTCCTGCGACGCCACCGCCTGCACGTAGTTGGCGGACCAGGGCGCGCCGTCGGAGAGAATGTTGATGGACAACTGGGCGTCGCATTGCGCGGCAAATGCATCCAGTTCGCGCGCCATGCCAACCGTTTCGAGCATGTCCGGGAATTCGGGCGAGCCGTCGATGCCGTCCGCAAACCGCTGCACGCCCGTCACGAATTCGGAGAACTCCAGTTCGTTCAACGGTCCGCCACGATTTGCAAGCTGGGCCGCCGCGCGCAGTTCCTCGTAGCGCGCGCCGTTCTTGAGCAACTCCCAGGTCGTGCCGCCTTCCGGCTTGCCCTCGATGTGTACCGGCTTCGCGCCCGCCCGCCGCAGCTTTTGCGCGCTCGGGATCAACTTGTCACCGGCAATGGGCGCGACGAGACGGATAGGCACCACACAATCGATCCGGCGGTCCACGATAGCCGGCGGCGCCGATGAAATCGTGGTTGCGGCCGGCAGAACGGGTTCATCGTCATCGGCAATGATGGGCGGCGAATCCGGTTCTTCGAAGTCACCATTCACCGAAGTCGATTCGGCCTGAATATCGACCGCGGTGTCCGCCGGCGCCACAGTGGACATAGGCGCGCCGCCGAAGCTCGGTTCCACGCGTGAGTCCGAAGAGTCCGATCCGTCACTCTCGCCCATTGCAGGTTCGCGCCGCACCGGGCGCGTTGGTTCAATAAACGGCTGCTCTTCCTCTGAATCTTGCCGGGCGAGCGATTCCGCCGCTTCCTCAGGCATCGGACGGGGCATCTTTCGACGCACTTTTGCGCCCTGCCACGCGTTGTAGACCACCACGCCGCCCACCACCACGGCTCCTGCTCCGATCAACCCGAGTGTCAACTCGTCCATGCACGCTCCGTCATACTTTCTGTTTGCGCTGACTCACGCCCGAGCGACGCCTTTGAAGCTGCCGCTACGGTGTCCAGCGCTTGTTTTAAGTTACGCCCCGCGATCTGCGCCGCACGAGATTATTTCGATCCCGTGCGCCACTCCGCGCCTGGCGCGCCAGAACCGGCCTCCCGGACCGGTTCTTCACCCTGTTTTTATCGCCGGAACTGCGTTAATCCGCGGTCCGGCGAAACGTTCATGCATTTTGGGCGAATCCTGCCGCAGATTCCATATCCACGGCAACAATCCGCGAAACACCCTGCTCCTGCATCGTCACGCCGATCAGTTGCTGCGCCATTTCCATCGCGATCTTGTTGTGCGAGATGAAGAGGAACTGCGTCTTCTCCGACATCGCCCGAACGAGGTTTGCGAAGCGTTCCGTATTGGCGTCGTCGAGTGGTGCGTCGACTTCGTCCAGCAGACAGAACGGTGCCGGATTCAACTGGAACATGGCGAACACGAGCGCGGTCGCCGTCAGCGCCTTTTCACCGCCCGAAAGCAGGTGAATGGTCGAATTTTTCTTGCCCGGGGGTTGCGCGAGCACCTGCACGCCGGCGTCGAGGATTTCGTCGCCGGTCATGACGAGCTTGGCCTGACCGCCGCCAAACAGACGCGGGAACAGTTCGCCGAAATGACGGTTCACTTCGTCGAACGTGCCTTGCAGCAACGAGCGCGTTTCCTGATCGATCTTGTGGATCGCGTCTTCGAGCGTGCCGATGGCATCGTTCAAATCCGCCGACTGCGAATCGAGGAACGACTTGCGCTCGCTCGCCGCGGCGAGTTCGTCGAGCGCCGCCATATTGACCGCGCCGAGCGCCGTGATCGCGTTGTTCAGCCGGGTAACTTCGCCTTGCAGATACGAAGGCTTCATGTCCGGCGTGAGCTTGGCCTGCAAATCGGCTTCGTCGACACCGGCGGCGGCCAGTTGTTCGACGAACTGCTCGCCGCTGATGCGCGCCGCCTGCTCCTTCAACTGCAATTCGCTGATCTTGTCGCGCAACGGCTGCAGCGAACGCTCGGCGATCAGGCGAAGCTCGTCGGCCTGACGCAGGCGCGCGGTGAGATCGTCCAGTTCGATACGCGCCGATTGCAGCGCCTCTTCCTTGGCCGCCCGCAATTCGAGCGCGTCCTGAAGGCCTGTATGCGCGGTCTGTTCATTGATGGTTTCGAGCTCGGCGCGCGCGTCTTCAAGCGCACCTGCCACGCGTTCGCTCTGCTCTTTCGCCGTTTCGATGTTGCGCCGGTATTCCTCGATCTTCGCCGCCAGTCCACGCGCCGCAAAACTGGCGTCAGTGGCCGCGCGCTCCAGATCGCGCGCTTCTTGGCGCGCGTCGGTCAACGCTTCGTCGAGTGCTTCGAATGCGAGCTGATGATCTTCGAAACGCGCCTGCAACTCGGCGAGTTCGCCGTCGTGGCGCTCGAAATTCGCTTCGGATTCGGCACGCAGGGCGCGTTGTTCATCGATCTGATCCGTGATTTCGGAGAGTTCCTCACGAATCTGCGTGCTGCGCTGCATGTAGCGGTCGTGCGCCTGGGTGAGCTTCAGCACGTCCATTTGCAGTGCGTGCACGCGCTGGGTCGCACGTTCGGCGGCCGAACGCGCGTCGCCAAGGGCGCCCGATGCCTGTGTGTGCGCCGCTTCGGCGCGAACGGCGGCGGCTTTGGCTTCGTCGGCGAGCAGCGCCTGGGCCCGGACCTGCTTCGTCAGGTTCTCGATTTCGTGCTGGCGCGCGAGCATGCCGGCCTGTTCGGAATCGGCCGCGTAGAGCTGAACGCCGACCCGCGTCACCACGTGCCCGGCCGTGACTACAAACGCGCCGCCATCGGGCAGTTGCGCGCGGCTTGCAAGCGCCTGGGCGATGTCATCAGCGACGAAAACCCCGCCCAGCCAGTCGGTCAGCACAGCACGCAGACCCGCATCTTCAATCCGGATCAGCGAAAGCAGCGGGCGCAAGCCCGCGGGCGTATCCTGCGGACGCCCGGCGTTGGGCGGCGCATAGAACGCGAGCTTGGCGGGCGGTGCGTCGGTCGCAAACGCCTTCACCCAATCGAGGTTCGACACCTCCAGCGCCGCGATCCGTTCGCGCAGCACCGATTCGAGCGCCGTTTCCCAACCCGCTTCCACGTGGAGCTTCTTCCACAGACGCGGCAAAGAGCCGAGCTCGTGGCGGTCGAGCCAGGGCTGGATCTTGCCTTCCGTCTGGACGTTTTCCTGCAGCTGCTTGAGCGCCGCAAGCCGCGCCTCGAGCTGGTGGATTTGCGCGCTCTCGGCCTGCACTTTCTCTTGCGCCGCGCGGCGTTCGCCATCCAGACGGGGGACTGTGTCCTGCGCATCGGCGAGACGCGCCTGGGCTTCAAGCAGAATTTCTTCGTGCTCGGCCATCTGCATGCGCAACTCCTCGAGTTGCGCTTCGTCGGGCGCATCCAGCCCGCCCGCCTCACTTTTCAGGCGTTCGTGACGCTGCTGCAACTGCTGCAGTTGCTGGTCGGCGCTGCGCTGATGCGCGGCCTCCAGCTTCAACGCCTGTTCCGTCCGCGCAATCGTTGCGCGTTCGTCGTTCAATCCATTCTGGGCATCGCGAAAACGCGCTTCGAGCGCGGGCAATTCATCCTGCTTCGCCACCGCCGTTTCCTGCGCGATGGCCGCCTTTTCCTCCCCGACAGCCAGCGCTTCCTCAGCGTCGTCGATCTCGCCACGCGCTTTCTCGGCCTGCATCTGCCATTGCTCGCGCTGCGCGCTCAAGGCGGCGATCTGGGCCTGCACACGATTGCGCGATTCCACGATAAAGCGGATCTCCGCCTCGAGTTTGCTGACTTCGGAATTCGCTTCGTAGAGCGCGCCCTGAGCGCCCTGCATGGCGTCGCTCGCGCTGTAATGAGCCACGCGCAGCGTTTCCAGCTGCGCCTCGACTTCCCGCAATTTCGCGGTTTGCGACTCAAGCTCGATCTGCGCGTCGCTGATCGCGCGTTGCTGACGCTCGGACTCGTTGCCCGCCTCGTTCTTGCGCAACAGCCACAAAAGCCGCTGCTTTTCCTCACCTTCGGCCTGCAACGTCTTGTACTTCGTCGCGACGATCGCCTGCGCTTCGAGCTTTTCAAGATTCGCGCTCAATTCGCGGACGATATCTTCGACCCGGGTCAGGTTTTCGCGTGTGTCGTGCAGACGGTTTTCGGTCTCGCGCCGGCGCTCCTTGTACTTCGATACCCCCGCGGCTTCTTCCAGGAACACGCGCAGTTCTTCGGGCTTTGCCTCGATGATCCGCGCGATCATGCCCTGCCCGATGATCGCGTAAGCACGCGGTCCGAGGCCGGTGCCCAGGAAGATGTCCTGAATATCGCGGCGCCGGGCCGGCAAGTTGTTGATGTAGTAGCTGGAGGTGCCGTCGCGCGTCAGCACGCGCTTGACGGCGATTTCGGCGTAGGTGCCCCACTGGCCGGCGGCGCGGCCGTCGGCGTTATCGAAAATCAGTTCGACGCTGGCCCGGCTGCCCGGCTTGCGCGCGGTCGAACCGTTGAAGATCACGTCCTGCATCGACTCGCCGCGCAGTTCAGATGCGCGCGATTCGCCGAGCACCCAGCGCACGGCGTCGATGATGTTGGATTTACCACAGCCATTCGGGCCGACCACGCCGACAAGCTGGCCTGGGACCTGGAAATGGGTGGGATCGACGAAGGACTTGAAGCCAGCGAGTTTTATCGAGGTCAGACGCACGGCGATATCGCTGATTGAAATGAATGCTGGAAACGGGCCGGCGAACCTCGTGTGCACGCATTTCCGTGCAGCGGGAGGCGTAAAACGCCGGTCGAAAACGCTCGGGCGGCGCGGGCTGGACCCCGCGGGCTGGATCCCGCGGGAGGACCCATTGATCAAAACACTGCCCGGCGAACGATGACAATCATACCATCGCCCGGAATGATTTCTTTTAGCTTAAAGCGAGCGCTTTACGTATGTCTTTTATTGGCAATCGACCAGGCCGGCCCGAGGGTGTTTCGCTAGTCCGAATGGCCTCATCATTGAAGTTCCGTGGCCGCCGGCAAAGCGCTCCGGGATATAATCGCAGCCTCGTAGTTTCATTGTCAGCCGCGCCCAGAGGCTTGAACCTGAGGCATGAACCTGAGGCATGAACCAAGCCGTGAATTCACTTCTCCAGAAACTTCAGCCTTATCCGTTTGAAAAGCTGCGTGCGCTGTTTAAAGGCGTCACGCCGCGCGAAGAATTCACGCCAATCAGCTTTGGCATCGGCGAGCCGAAACACGCCACGCCCGCGCTGATCCGCGAAGCCGTGGTCAATGCAATGACGGGCCTCGCGTCCTATCCGGCCACTGCCGGGAGCGAGCCGTTGCGCCAGGCAATTGCGGACTGGACGAAGCAACGTTATTCGCTTCCCGCTGTCAATGCCGCCACGGAAGTCCTGCCGGTCTCGGGTTCGCGCGAAGCCCTGTTTTCGCTGGCGCAAACCGTAATCGACAGCCGCAGCACCGCCGAATCGCCCATTGTGGTGTGCCCCAATCCGTTCTATCAGATCTACGAAGGCGCGGCTTTGCTTGCCGGCGCCGAGCCGTACTTCGTGAATAGCGATCCGGCGCGCAATTTCGCCTGCGATTACTCGGCCGTGCCCGACGCCATTTGGGCGCGCACGCAGTTGCTTTTTGTCTGCTCGCCGGGCAATCCGACTGGCGCCGTGCTCACGCTTGATGACTGGCGTGAATTGTTTGCGCTATCGGACCGTCACGGGTTCGTGATCGCGTCCGACGAATGCTATTCCGAGATCTATTTCAACGAATCTTCACCGCCGCTCGGCGGTCTGGAGGCGGCGCACAGGCTCGGGCGCGGTTTCGAAAAGCTGGTGATGCTGTCGAGTTTGTCGAAGCGCTCGAATGTGCCCGGCATGCGCTCGGGTTTTGTCGCAGGCGACGCATCCATACTCAAGCAATTCCTGCTCTATCGCACGTATCACGGCGCGGCGCTTTCGCCCATGTTCCAGGCGGCAAGCGTTGTTGCGTGGAAGGACGAAGTGCACGTTCGCGAGAACCGCGCGCTCTACCTGAAGAAATTCACGACAGTCACGCCCATGCTTGCGGAGGTTCTGGACGTGCGCCTGCCGGACGCAGCGTTCTACCTCTGGGCGAACGTGGCGCGTACCGGCCTCTCGGACACCGAGTTCGCCGCACGCCTTTACGCCGACTATAATGTGACGGTTTTGCCAGGCTCGTTCCTGGCGCGCGATGCCCACGGCTCGAATCCCGGCAGCGGTTTTATCCGCATAGCGCTGGTCGCGGATGTCGGCGAATGCGTGGAAGGCGCGCGGCGAATCGTCGAATTCTGCCGCTCGTTACGCCGGTAACTCCTCCTTAATCTCAGCACCCACTTTAAGTCACGACCATGTCGCAACAACTTCAGCAAATCATCGATACCGCCTGGGACAACCGCGCCGATCTGTCGCCGAAAGCAGCGCCCGCCGAGGTGCGCGACGCCGTCGCTCACGCAATCGAGCAACTTGACAAAGGCGCGCTGCGCGTCGCCGAAAAGCAGAACGGCGAGTGGGTGGTCAATCAATGGCTGAAGAAAGCGGTGCTGCTGTCGTTCCGCCTTGAAGACAATGCACCGATGCCCGCCGGCGGTTACAGCCAGTTTTACGACAAGGTGCCGTCGAAGTTCGCCAACTACACCGCCGAAGATTTCGCGGCCGGTGGTTTCCGTGTCGTGCCGCCTGCCATCGCGCGCCGCGGTTCCTTTATCGCGAAGAACGTGGTGTTGATGCCGTCGTACACGAACATTGGCGCCTATGTAGATGAGGGCACCATGGTCGATACCTGGGCTACGGTCGGTTCATGTGCGCAGATCGGCAAGAACGTGCATTTGTCGGGCGGCGTGGGCATTGGCGGCGTGCTGGAACCGCTGCAGGCGAATCCGGTAATCATCGAAGACAACTGCTTTATCGGCGCGCGTTCGGAAGTGGTCGAAGGTGTGATCGTCGAAGAAAACTCGGTCATTTCCATGGGTGTGTATCTCGGCCAGAGCACCAAGATTTACGACCGCGAAACGGGCTCGGTGACCTACGGCCGCATTCCTGCGGGTTCCGTGGTTGTCGCGGGCAATCTGCCTTCGAAGGACGGTTCGCACAGCCTGTACTGCGCAGTGATCGTAAAGAAGGTGGATGCAAAGACGCGCGCGAAAGTGGGCTTGAACGAGTTGCTGCGGGGCGATTGATCCATGGCCGCGAAAAAGATCGTCGTATATGGAATTCCAAATTGCGACACCGTGAAAAAAGCACGCGTGTGGCTGGAAGAACATGACGTGCCGTTCGAATTCCACGACTTCAAGAAGGCCGGGGTATCGACGGCGTTGTTGCAGGACTGGTTGAAGGACGTCACGCTCGACGAACTGATCAACCGTCGCGGCACGACGTGGCGCGGCTTGTCGGACACATACAAGGACGAAGCGGGTTCCACCGCCGGCGCAATTGCTTTGATGATCCACAAACCGTCGATCATCAAGCGGCCTGTGCTGGTTGTGAACGGCCGCGTGAAGTCGCTGGGTTTCGACGCCATAAAGTACGAAACGCTGTTTGCTTGAATTCGCGAAGCTCCTTGCGTGACTTATCGCGTAAATCGTCGCGCAAACCCTGATTCCTGCCGGCCGCCGCGCCGGCATTTTTATTGAAAGTGGCTCGAATCCATGTCCGGCACCCTTCTTCTCTCCGAACAACTCATCGCGCGTCCGTCCGTCACGCCCGACGATCAACATTGCCAGAACGTGCTGATCGAGCGCTTGTCAGCGATCGGTTTCGAGTGCGAAACCATCGCGTCGGGCGGCGTTACGAATTTGTGGGCCGTAAAGCGCGGCACGATCGGTACGGACGGCAAGTTGCTGGCGTTCGCCGGCCATACCGACGTGGTGCCCACCGGCCCGCTGGAACAATGGACATCACCGCCGTTCGAGCCGACGCACCGCGACGGAAAGCTCTACGGACGCGGCGCGGCGGACATGAAAACGTCCATAGCGGCCTTCGTGGTGTCGAGCGAAGAATTCGTCGCGGCGCACCCGGCGCATCGCGGCTCGATCGCATTCCTGATCACGAGCGACGAAGAAGGCCCGGCGACCGACGGAACCGTGAAGGTGATCGAAGCGCTGAAAGCACGTGGCGAGCGGCTGGACTACTGCATCGTGGGCGAACCGACGTCCAGCGCCACGCTTGGCGACATGGTGAAGAACGGCCGTCGCGGCTCGATGTCCGGTAAGTTGGTCGTGAAAGGCGTGCAGGGTCACATTGCGTATCCTCATCTCGCCAAGAACCCGATCCATCTGCTCGCGCCGGCGCTGGCCGAACTCGTCGAGACACATTGGGATGACGGCAACGAATATTTCCCGCCGACCACGTGGCAGGTTTCCAACCTGCACAGCGGCACGGGCGCGACAAATGTGATCCCGGGTCACATCGAATTGATGTTCAATTTCCGCTTTTCCACGGCGAGCACGGTGGAAGGCCTGCAAAGCCGCGTCCACGCGATCCTCGACAAACACGCGCTCCACTACGACCTCGCCTGGAGCGTCAGCGGCCTGCCGTTCCTCACGCCGCGTGGCACGTTGTCAGACGCACTGGAACAGGCCATTCTCGACGAAACCGGCGTTCGCACCGAACTGTCGACCACGGGCGGCACGTCGGATGGCCGTTTTATCGCGCAGATCTGCGAGCAAGTGGTTGAATTCGGACCGCCGAACGGCAGCATTCACAAGATCGACGAGCATGTTGAAATCGCGTTTATCGACCCGTTGAAAAACGTGTACCGGCGCGTGCTCGAAACGCTGCTCGCCTGATTCAAACCATTCTTTAAAGGAGCCTGCGATGGCGCTTCCCTTCACCACCGTACGCGATCTGCTGCGCTTTGCCGTTTCCCGGTTCACCGAGGCAAAGTTGTCGTTCGGACACGGTTCGTCGAATGCATTCGATGAAGCGGCATACCTGGTCCTGCACACCTTGCACCTGCCGCTCGACACGCTGGACCCGTTCCTCGATGCACGCCTGCTCGACACAGAAATCGACGCCATCATGAAAGTGATCGAGCGGCGCGCGAAAGACCGCGTGCCGGCCGCGTACATCACGAACGAAGCGTGGATGCACGGACATCGCTTTTATGTGGATGAACGCGTGATCGTGCCGCGCTCGTTCATTGGCGAATTGTTGCAGGACGGCTTGCAGCCCTACGTGCAGGACCCCGACGAGGTTTCACGCGTGCTCGAACTCTGCACGGGCTCCGGTTGCCTCGCGATTCTCGCGGCGCAAGCGTTCCAGAACGCGGATATCGATGCCGTCGATATCTCCGCGCCCGCGCTGGAAGTTGCCCATCAAAATGTGGACGACTACGACCTGGATTCGCGCGTCGCGCTGTATGAAGGCGACCTGTTCGCGCCGCTGCCTGGCGGGCGCTATGAGGTCATCATCACGAACCCGCCTTACGTCAACGCGCTCGCCATGCAGTCGCTGCCGGCCGAGTACCGTCATGAGCCAGAACTGGCGCTTGCCGGCGGTGCGGACGGCATGGATATCGTGAAGCGGATAGTAGGCGAAGCGCGCAAATGGCTGACCGAGGACGGCGTTCTCGTGGTCGAAATCGGCAACGAACGGGCAAATGTGGAAGCGACGTTAGGTGGCCTGGACATGGTCTGGCTCTCGACCAGCGCTGGCGACGACAACGTCTTCCTTATTCAGGCGGCAGACCTGCCGGCCTAGACGCGAACGTAGGACTACTGGCCGACCGCGTACATGCATATCGAATGGCAGGACTGGCTGCACCTTGGCACGTTTGTCATCATCGCCCATTTACTGGGCGTGGTGGCGGCAAGCCATGCGGTACTCAACACACGCACGTCTCAGGGCGCGGTGGCGTGGGCGGTGTCGCTCGTCGCCATGCCCTACTTCACGCTGATTCCGTATCTGTTTCTCGGGCGCAGCAAGTTTGCGGGGTATATAGACGCGCGGCGGCTCGAGAACGAAATCCTGCGCAAGAGCGCGCATCCAACGGAATGGAATTTCCCCGATGAAGCCGCCCGCCTGCGAGGCGTAGCGCCCGGGGACCCAGCCGAGTATCTCGGGCACCCGACCATTCGAGCGCTGACGCGTTTGAGCGGCATGCCGTTTTTGCGCGGCAATTCGGTGCGCGTGCTGATCAATGGCGCCACGACCTTCGATGCGATTTTCGAGGCCATCGAAAAAGCAAAAACCTACGTGATCGTGCAGTTTTTCATCGTTCGCGCCGATGAACTCGGGCTGAAGCTGAAAGACCTGCTGATCAAGAAGGCGCAAGAAGGCGTGCGCGTTTATTTTCTTTACGACAGCATCGGCAGCTTCGATTTACCTCATCGCTATGTGAATGCGCTTCGCGCGGGCGGCGTGCAAACGCATCCGTTCGCGACCAAGCGCAAATTCGTCAATCGCTTCCAGATCAATTTCCGTAATCACAGAAAGATTGTCGTGGTGGACGGCGAATGCGCGTTTGTCGGCGGACATAACGTCGGCGTGGAATATCTCGGCGGTAATCCGCGTTTGTCGCCGTGGCGCGATACGCATATTGAAGTGCGCGGGCCAGCGGTCGCAAGCATCCAGTTCGTGTTCATTGAAGACTGGTATTGGGCGACGCAGCGCATTCCGGAAGTCGAGGCGTCAAAGGTCTCCGACAAAGACATGAGTTGCCTTGTGCTCGCGAGCGGCCCGGCCGACAGACAAGAAACGTGTTCGCTATTTTTTGTCGAAGCCATCAACGCGGCGCGTTCGCGAATCTGGATCACGACGCCCTATCTAATCCCCGATGAAGCCGTGTTTTCTGCATTGCGCCTTGCCGTGCTGCGTGGCGTGGATGTACGCATTTTGATTCCCAGCCGGCGCGATCATCGCGTGGTCTTCGCGGCGTCCAAGCTCTACGCCTACGATGCGCTGCTCGCCGGCGTTCGGATCTTCCGGTACAAACCGGGCTTCCTGCATCAGAAAGTGGTGCTGGTCGACGACATGTCGGCGGCTATTGGCAGCGCAAACCTGGACAACCGCTCGTTTCGCCTCAACTTCGAGATCATGGTGCTGACGGTGGACCATAGTTTCGCCGCTGAGGTCGAAAAAATGCTTCTCGATGACTTCGCGCAATCGTGGGAAATCAGCCGCGACGACTACCTTGGCGCGCCCCCGCTGCGGCGCATGGCAATGCATGTCGCGCGGCTGTTTTCACCGATTCTTTGAAGCGGAAACCGCCGCCGCTTTTAAAGCAGCTTTTCGATATCGCCCGACAACGCGTCAGGCTTCGTCACCGACCCAAACCGATTGATCACGGTGCCTTCCTTGTCGACGAGAAACTTGGTGAAGTTCCACTTGATGCCTTCGGTGCCCAGCACGCCCGGTGCTTCCTCGGTCAGATAACGGAACAACGGATGTGCGTTCGCGCCGTTCACATCGACTTTGGCGAACATGGGGAACGTGACCCCGTAATTCTTCTCGCAAAAGCTGCCGATCTGCGCCGCGTCGCCCGGCTCTTGCTTGCCGAATTGATTGCACGGAAAACCAAGCACCGCGAACCCGCGATCTTTGTACCGATCGTAGAGTTCCTGCAAACCCTTGTATTGCGGCGTGAATCCGCACTCGCTTGCGGTGTTCACGATCAACAGCACCTTGCCCTGATATTGCTCCAGGCTGGCTGTATCGCCGGCCAAGGTTTCCGCCGAAAACGAGTAGATGGGGTTCATTCGTTGCTCCGCTTGAAAAAACCCAGTCTAAGCGAAACGCCGCTCAAAGAACATTCGGCCGAATGGCCGATCGCTTGGCACAACATGAATGAGCACGCGGCGAGCTGCGGCAGCAGTCTAAAATAGCGTTTTCCCGTACTCGCCTGGGTCTTCACGCCGTGATTCGCTTCAATCAGTTCAGCCTCGCCCGCGGCACGAAACCGCTCTTCGAACAGACCACGTTTGCGCTTAATCCTGGCGAAAAAGCGGGGCTTGTCGGTGCGAACGGCGCGGGCAAATCCACGCTCTTCTCCGTGCTGCGCGGCGATCTGCACGCTGACGGCGGCGATTTTTCGATGCCGCCGTCATGGCAGATCGCCCACGTCGCGCAGGAAACGCCGGCGGTCGACCGGACCGCGCTCGAATACACGCTCGACGGTGACACGCAGCTTCGCAGCATCGAAGCGCGGATTGCGGCAGCATCAGCCGCCCATGATGGCGCCGCTGAAGCCGAAGCGCATGCCGCTTTCGCCGATGCCGACGGTTACACCGCGCCCGCCCGCGCCGAAACGCTGCTGATCGGCCTGGGTTTCACGCTCGCGCAGACCAAAGAGCCGGTCACGAGCTTCTCGGGCGGCTGGCGCATGCGCCTGAACCTCGCGCAGGCGCTGATGTGCCGTTCGGACCTCCTGCTGCTGGACGAACCCACGAACCACCTGGATCTCGACGCCATCATCTGGCTGGAAGACTGGCTGCATCGATATCCGGGAACGCTGATCGTGATTTCGCACGATCGCGAATTCCTCGACTCGGTGTGCAACGTCACGCTGCACCTGGAGAATCGGCAGATCAAGCGTTACGGCGGTAATTACAGCCAGTTCGAGATTCTCCGCGCGCAACAGATCGCGTTGCAGCAAAGCGCGTACGAGAAGCAGCAAAAGACCGTGGAGCATTTGCAGAGCTTCATCAACCGCTTCAAGGCGCAGGCGACCAAGGCGAAGCAGGCGCAAAGCCGCGTCAAGGCGCTCGAACGCATGGAAATCATCGCGCCGGCGCATGCTTCTTCGCCGTTCACGTTCGAGTTCAGGACCCCCGACTCCGCGCCCAATCCCATGATGGTGATGGAAGGCGTGCGCTGCGGATATCACACGGACGCGGGCGAGGTGCCGATTGTGGAAGGCGTCACGCTGTCCATTCAGAACGGCCAGCGCATCGGTTTGCTCGGCGCGAACGGCCAGGGCAAATCCACGCTGATCAAGACACTGGCAGGCACGCTGGAAGCGCTGAGCGGACACGTGCGTGAAGGCAAGGGCTTGCGGATTGGCTATTTCGCACAGCATCAGCTCGAAACGCTGCGCCCGGGTGACTCCGCACTCGAGCACGTCGCCCGGCTCGCCCCCGATACGCGCGAACAGGAACTGCGCGACTTTCTCGGCGGCTTCAACTTCTCCGGCGAAATGGCAACGGCGAAGATCGCGCCATTCTCCGGCGGAGAAAAAGCCCGCCTCGCGCTCGCACTGATCATCTGGCAAAAGCCGAACCTGCTGCTGCTCGATGAACCGACTAACCACCTGGACCTCGAAACGCGTCACGCACTGACCATGGCGTTGGCGCAATTCGAGGGCACGCTGATCCTGGTTTCGCACGACCGCCACTTGCTGCGCGCGACCACGGACACGTTCATGCTGGTGGCGAAACACCGCTTGCAGCCCTTCGATGGCGATCTCGACGATTATCGTGACTGGCTGCTCCAGCACGCGGCCGAACAGCGTGCGGCGGCAAAGGAAGCAGGAAGCGCAAGCACAGACGACTCGCTCGATTCCGGGCAGAACCGCAAGGAACAGCGCCGGCAGGAAGCGCAAGAACGCCAGAAGCTCTCGCACTTGAAGAAACCGCTGCAATCGCGGATTTCGAAGATCGAGAAGGAAATGGACAAGCTGAACGCCGAGAAGGCGCAACTGGATGCGTTCGTAGCGGACGCCGCCAGCTACGAGCCGTCAATGAAGACCCAGCTCACCGAGTCGATTCGCCGTCAGGCCGCCGTGAATGGACAACTCGAAGTGCTCGAAGCCCAATGGCTCGAAGCGCATGAAGAGCTGGAACAGATCGGCTAGCGACGTGGCAGGGTTTGTCGCGGTAAACCTTCGTCGTCGTGAAGCATGTGTTTGCGGCCCTTCACATGACAGCGGATCGTCGCTACGACTTCATCCTCAGTCACGTTTTCCGCCACCACGCGGCGCGATATCTGCCCTTCCGCGTCGATCCATTCGACGATCCGGCAGCCGCCGCCCCAGGGTTGCGGGATGGGCGCTGACACGCGGCAGCCGCGCAGATGAAATGATGGGGCTGACGAAGTTTGATTTGCGTGTTTCAAGGCGTCGTCCTTTTCCGCTCGTATCGGGGTTTGTCGCGATAGAAGCATAGAAAAAGGACGCGTTACTTGGGTTACAGGGACCGCACGGTTTTTTACGCCACATTACGAAAGGGTCTGATCGCGGTCGCGAACCTTGCGCAAAATCAATCGAAAGAACGCGCCCGGTCGATCGCCTCCTCAATCCGGTCCACTGCGATCACTTCCAGTCCATCGATAGGTTGTTTCGGCGCGTTTGCCTTCGGAATCAACGCGACCGAAAAACCAAGTTTGGCCGCTTCCTTCAGCCGGTCCTGACCGCGCGGCGACGGCCGGATTTCTCCCGCCAGCCCTACTTCGCCGAACACGATCAGACCCTTGGGCAACGGCTTGTTGCGCATGGATGACTGAATGGCCAGCAGCACGGCCAGGTCGGCCGCCGGCTCCGTGATCTTGACGCCACCAACGGCGTTCAGGAACACGTCCTGATCGAAACAGGCAATGCCCGCGTGCCGATGCAACACCGCCAGCAACAGCGCCAGCCGGTTCTGCTCCAGGCCGACGGCGAGGCGCCGCGGATTCGGAACATGGGCGGTATCGACCAGCGCCTGCACTTCCACGAGCAACGGCCGCGATCCCTCTTGCGTAACGAGCACACACGACCCCGGCACGCTCTGCTCATGCTGCGATAAAAACAATGCCGACGGATTCGCTACGCCGCGCAAGCCCCGCTCGGTCATGGCAAACACGCCGAGTTCGTTGACCGCGCCAAAGCGGTTCTTGAACGCGCGCACGAGCCGGAACGACGAGTGGGTATCGCCTTCGAAATACAGCACGGTATCGACGATATGTTCCAGCACCCGTGGGCCCGCGAGATTCCCCTCCTTGGTCACGTGACCGACCATGATGATGGCCGTCCCCGTTTGCTTCGCGATCCGCGTGAGTTGCGCCGCGCATTCGCGTACCTGCGCAACCGATCCGGGCGCGGAGGTCAGCGCCTCGGAATAAACGGTCTGGATGGAGTCGATGACCGCCACTTCCGGCCGTTCGGCATCGATGGTCGCCTGAATCCGCTCGAGCTGGATTTCCGCGAGCAAGCGCAAATCTGGCGCGGCATTGCCCGAATCCCCGAGCAACCCAAGCCGTTGCGCGCGCAACGCGATCTGCGCGCCGGACTCTTCGCCGCTGATATAAAGCGCCGGCCGTTCGCGGGCGATCTCCGCAAGGGACTGCAGCAACAAGGTTGACTTCCCGATTCCCGGATCGCCGCCGATCAACACCACGCCGCCCGCGACCAGGCCACCGCCCAGCACGCGATCGAACTCGCCGATACCCGTCGTGAATCGCGGCACATCCGACGCTTCGATTTCCGACAACCGCTGCACGGGCGATGTCTTCGCCAGCGCCTGGAAGCGATGCGCCGACGGCGACTCCGCCACCGACTCGACCAGAGTATTCCACGCGCCGCAAGCCGGACACTGGCCTTGCCATTTGGGCGCTTGCCCGCCGCATTCGGTGCATACGTACAGCGTTTTAACCTTCGCTACTTTCGCCACTCGCCTTCCTGGGTTTCATCGTTACAAATAAGCCAAGTTACTCAGCCCGCATCGGTACGCGTTGGGCGACCGCACACATCAACTCGTAGCCGACCGTGCCGCATGCCACCGCAACGTCATCGATGGGCAGCTTCGCGCCCCACAATTCCACATGCGTCCCGATGCCCGCCGTCGGCACCGGCGTCAGGTCCACCGTGATCATGTCCATGGAGACGCGTCCGACAATCCGCGTCAGCACGCCATCGACGACGATGGGCGTGCCTTCCGGCGCGCATCGAGGATAACCGTCGGCGTAACCGGCCGCCACTACGCCAATGCGCATAGGCGAAGTGACCGAAAACGACGAGCCGTAGCCCACCGTCTGCCCCGCGGCCACGGTCTGCACGGCGATGACCTCGGACGCGAACGTCATGGCCGGCTGCAAGCCGATGTTCGCTACATCTTCAGTCTTGCCCGACGGCGACGCGCCGTACAGCATGATGCCCGGGCGCACCCAGTCGAAATGCGATCCCGCGTGCCAAAGCGTCGCGGCCGAGTTCGCCAGGCTGCGCGTCCCGGCAATGCCCTCGGCGCCGCGCTCGAACGCTTCCATTTGGTGATCGATGCCGCGTGGACCGTCGGCATCGGAGAAATGGGTCATCAGCGTAATCTGACCGATGCCCTGCACCGCCCGCGCCCGTTCCCACGCCGCGCGAAAGCGCTCGGGCGTGTAGCCGAGGCGATTCATGCCGGTATTCATTTTCAGTTGAATGTTCACCGGTTTCGACAAACGCGCCATTTCCAGCATGCGCAGTTGTTCGTCGCAATGAACGCCGGTCGTGAGGCTGTAACGATCGATCACATCGATATCTGTCGGACGAAAAAAGCCTTCCAGCAGAAGAATTGGACCCGCCCAGCCAAGTTCACGCAACTTCACCGCTTCCTCGAGGTCAAGAAGACCGAAACCGTCAGTTGCGCGCAATCCGGGGAACGCTCGCGCCAATCCGTGGCCATAAGCATTGGCCTTGACGACGGCCCATATCTTGGATTTAGGCGCGTGGCGCCGCGCGATGGCTAGATTATTGGCGAGTGCGGCGGTGTGGACGGTGGCGGATAAGGGGCGCGGCATGGAGGGTCTATTGGATGAACGGAGAATTCCGAGAGAGCTGGCCGTCTTGTCGGACGGTGCGTTTTCGAGATCGGCGCGGCGGCAGCGGATACGCTCTGATCGCGCTGGCGTGGTCTCGAACTACCGCGCTGCAGCCGGGCGGGAGACCACATATAGAAGACCGGTCAGCACGCCGACGAACTTAAGACCGCGAACCCGGCACGAAATTCGAAATGAACACATGTTTCGAATCAATACTTTATCGTCACCCTGGCGCGAGTTGACGTTGCGGCGCGAATGTCACATGAGCGTCGGGTGACTGTCATGGAGGTTACTGCTAGTCAGAATGCGCCTATTTTCGTGTTATAAAGCCGTGCACACAACCCATTTCAAACAGAAATTGCCTGAACGGGAGCCTGAGCGCGAACCCGGACGCGAAAGACGAGCGCGCCGTGCGGAAACGGGGCGGATCACCCGCAGTGCGACTAGCATCGGATCAGATGAAAAAAGGTTTTTACACCATCATGGCCGCGCAGTTTTTCTCGTCGCTGGCCGACAACGCCCTTCTGATCGCTGCGATCGCCCTGCTGAAAGATCTTCACGCCCCGAACTGGATGACGCCGCTGCTCAAGCTGTTCTTTGTGCTGTCATACGTGGTTCTGGCTGCTTTCGTAGGCGCCTTCGCCGATTCACGGCCCAAGGGCCACGTGATGTTCGTCACCAACTCCATCAAGGTGGTCGGCTGCCTGACCATGCTGGTCGGCGCGCACCCCTTGCTTGCGTACGGGATTGTCGGTTTCGGCGCGGCTGCGTACTCGCCCGCGAAGTACGGCATTCTCACCGAGTTGCTGCCCGCCGACCGGCTGGTCGCAGCCAACGGCTGGATTGAAGGAACCACGGTTGGATCGATCATTCTCGGCACCGTCATGGGCGGTGCGCTGATCAGTCCACATATAGCATCACATCTGCTTGCTCTGCATATTCCGAAAGTCGATACACCCGCCGAAGCCGCCATGCTCGTGATCGTGCTGATGTACGTGGTGGCTGCGATCTTCAATCTGCGTATTCCCGATACCGGCGCGCGTTATCCGAAGCAGGAACATCGGCCGCTCAAACTCATCACCGATTTCGCCGATTGTTTCAACGCACTTTGGCACGACAAACTCGGCCAGATTTCGCTCGCCGTTACCACGCTCTTCTGGGGCGCGGGCGCGACGTTGCAATTCATCGTGTTGAAGTGGGCGGAAGTTTCGCTCGGCATGTCGCTGTCCGAAGCGGCGATTCTCCAGGCGATCATCGCGGTCGGAGTTGCTGTCGGCGCCATTCTCGCCGCAGCGCGCGTGCCGTTGAAGAAGTCGCTGTCGGTGCTGCCGGTGGGCATCATGATGGGCGTCGCGGTGATGCTGCTCGCGTTCTATTCGAAGCATCTTTTTCCCGTGCACTGGGGCATCTATTTCGGCCGCATGCACATTCCGGGTTACCTGATCGTGGCGTACATCTTCCTGATGATCGTCGGCGGCCTGTCGGGCTTTTTCGTGGTGCCGATGAACGCGTTGCTGCAGCATCGCGGGCATGTGTTGCTTTCGGCGGGACATTCGATCGCGGTGCAGAATTTCAACGAGAATCTTTCGGTGCTCGTGATGCTGTGCCTTTACGCAGTGCTGGTCTGGCTCGACGTGCCGATTCAATTCGTGATCGTACTGTTCGGAACCTTCGTCTGCCTGATGATGTATTTCGTCATGCGGCGGCATCAGGCGAATCAGCGCGCGTTTGATTCGGTCGCGCTGATCGGTGAATCGCGGCACTGATCGGGACAATACGCAACGTTCGCCGGACAGGGTCGCGCGCCACGCGCGATAATCCGGCTTTCTCATTCATCTTCAAGTCAGATTCCATGCTCGCCGCCGACCTCTTTTCGTTCGCACGCAGCGTGCGCGAACGCGCGCCGCTGGTCCATTGCCTGACGAATCTCGTCGTGACGAACTTCACCGCCAATGTGCTGCTTGCGCTGGGCGCCGCGCCGGCAATGGTCGTCGCACGCGAGGAAGTCAGCGAATTCGCGCCGATGGCAAACGCGGTATCGGTGAATCTTGGCACGCTCGACCTGCCGCAAAGCCGTGCCATCCGCGCCGCCGTCGATGCCGCCAACGGCGCGCACAAACCGTGGATTCTCGATCCGGTCGCAGTCGGCCCGTTGAGCTTTCGGACCGAGTTCGCACTCGATCTGCTCGATGCAAAACCCGCCGTGATCCGTGGCAACGCGTCTGAGATCATCAGCTTGTCGGGCGGGGCGTCGAGCGGACGCGGCGTTGACAGCACGACCCTGGCCGAAAGCGCGCTCGATGCCGCGCAGCTCCTCGCGCTAAAAACTGGCGCGATCGTGGCCGTGACCGGCGCAACCGATTACATCACCGATGGGCGCCGCACTGTGGCGTTATCGAATGGATCGGTCTTGATGACACGCGTGACCGGCGTCGGGTGCGCATTGTCCGCGACGGTCGCCGCGTTCGTGGGCGTGGCCGAAGCCGACGACTTCTGGGCCGCCACCGTTGCAGCGGTCGCGTATTCAAGCATTGCCGGCGAGCTCGCCGCACGCGACGCCGCATTGCCCGGCAGCTTCGCGGTCACCTATCTGGACCGGCTGTCATCGCTCGGTGAAGACGCGTTCGCGGCCACGCTCGTACAACGCGATATCCTGGCGGCCTGACAATGAACCTCGATCTTTCGCTCTATCTCGTGCTGGATCCCGTGCAGTGCGGCGGTCATGCGCGCGCGCTGGAAATCACGCAAGCCGCGCTCGAAGGCGGCGTGACGATCGTGCAACTGCGCGCGCCCGAATGGCACAAGCGCGCGTGGCTCGCGCTGGCTTTGGATCTGCTGCCCATCACGCGCCGCTTTGGCGTGCCGCTGATCATCAACGATCACATCGATGTCGCGCTCGCGTGCGGCGCCAAAGGCGTGCATATCGGGCAAAAGGATCTGCCGCCGGAAATCGCCCGGAAACTGCTCGGGCCGCGCGCGTTGATCGGCTTGTCGGTATCGAATGAGCGGGAGGTCGATGACGCCAATCCCCTCGGCACGATGATCGATTACGTGGGCGTCGGCCCCGTGTTCGATACACCCACGAAGCCGGATGCATCGGCGGCGTTGGGTACGCAAGGAATCGCTGCACTGTGCGCGCGGTCGATACATCCGACGGTGGCTATCGGCGGAATCCAGCTGAGCAACGCCGATGATGTCAAACGCGCAAAGCCGGGCGGAATCGCGGTGGTATCGGCGATCTGCAAGGCCGCCGATCCACGTCTCGCCGCGCAGCAATTACGCGCTGGAAATCTGCAAATATCATGACCCATCCGATCCCCAACGTCCTCACTATCGCCGGTTCAGATTCGGGCGGCGGCGCAGGCATCCAGGCCGATCTCAAGGCATTTTCGGCGCTCGGCGCTTACGGTTTGTCGGTGATCACCGCCCTCACCGCTCAAAACACGCGCGGCGTGACGGCCATCCATACGCCGGACGCGTCGTTCGTCACGGCGCAACTTGACGCGGTTTTCGACGATATCCGTATTGATGCCGTGAAGATCGGCATGCTCGCAAACGCCGACGTGGTGCGCGCGGTCGCGGCTGCATTGCGTCGATACAAACCAGCGCATGTCGTGCTCGACACGGTCATGATTTCGAAGAGCCATCACGCGTTGCTTGCGCCAGAAGCGGTTGCCGCGTTACGCGAAGAATTGTTGCCGTTGGCCACACTGGTCACGCCGAATCTGCCGGAAGCGGCGGCGCTTTTGGACGACACGTCCGCTGAAGACGAAGAAACGATGGTTCGCCAGGGCGAAGCGCTGCGCACGCTCGGCGCGAAGGCCGTACTGATGAAAGGCGGCCATCTGAATTCTGCCGACAGTCCCGACTGGCTCATCGAAGCAAGTGGTTCGCTCAGGCTCGGCGGTCCGCGGGTGCCAGTGAAAAACACGCATGGGACGGGCTGCACATTGTCGTCATCGATCGCGGCGTTGTTGCCGCAACGCGACTCGCTCGCGGCCGCTACCGCCGATGCCAAGCTTTATCTGACGGGCGCAATCGAACAGAGCGCGCGACTCGAAGTCGGTCACGGCGTTGGACCAGTGCATCATTTTTTCAGGTGGTGGTGACGCGCGCATAACGCAACGCGCGCTCGGGCCAATCATCCGGCACGACGAAACCACGCGAACGCTCGTGCCAGAAATTCCCGGCGCTGCTGTCGTAGTTCGCCACCATCGTCGGTGCGCTCAGCGCGGTTGCATCGAAGCTCAGCGCCTCGACGCCTTCATCCGATATTGTCCGCTCGGCAAGCCATGCGAGTCTCGGTACGACGGCGAAAACCTCATCGCGCTTCGATTCCTGCCATTCCGATACCGTCAGCCACCAGCCGCGCAAGTGATCACCAGCGAGCTCGGGAGGCAACGTCGGCATGTCTCCTCGTCGATAAAACAGCCTGCCTTTGACGAACAACTCTGCCCGCCACGGTCCTTCAAAACCGAGCGATGCGAATTCATCGCGGGCGCTCAAACCCAGTTGATGCTTCAAAAGCCGGTCATGCTTGAGATCGAAGCGATCCTGCAAGTTCGGACCGACATAATCGGATAACGCGGCCGCACCCTCGCCGACGTGCAGATAGAACTTCACCGCAAGTTCCCAATGCAGACGTTCGCGCCGGGCATTGTGCAAGAGGAAGTCCACTTCGCCGAGCGTCTGTCCCGATGCACGCAACGGCACATTCGCCGCGACCAGCCGCGCATCGGGTCCATGCCGCAGAAAGTATTCGAGCAAAGCCTCGGCATACAGACCGAGTCGTTTCAGCGATGGCTTGTAGACTTGCGCATGTAGCGCCGCAGGATTTTGATCAAGCGCTGCGAGCCAGCTCAGAGCGGCCTCAGGCTTGTCGCGTGCTACAGGGCAAGCCAGCGGCGCACCCGCATGCGATGCGCTCAGCAAGTCAGGTGAAAACAGCAGCCACGCGAGGTCCTGGACGGCGGGATCGTTGAATTGCGCGGCTGTGATGGCGAGGGTCACGCGCCGTCCGCCACCTTCAGCGACTCGCGATAAGTCGCCTGCGCCAGGCACAGATCGGCCCACGCCTTGGCTTTGTCTGGCAGGCTGCGCAGCAAATACGCCGGGTGATACGTCACGATGACGGGCACACCCTCGTAGTCATGCACGCGCCCGCGCAGCGACGCAATGCTCGCCTCGGTCTTGAGCAGGCTTTGCGCGGCGAACCGTCCGAGCGCGACGATCAGCTTCGGCTTCACGAGCGCGACCTGACGCTTCAGATACGGCTCGCACCGTGCGACTTCATCGACTTCCGGATTGCGGTTACCGGGCGGCCGGCACTTGATCACATTCGCGATAAACACATTGTCTTCACGCGATAACGCCACCGAGTGCAGCATGCTGTCCAGCAGCTTGCCCGCCTGTCCCACAAACGGTTCGCCCAGCTTGTCCTCGTTCTCGCCCGGCGCTTCGCCGATCAGCATCCAGTCGGCATCTCGGTCGCCCACGCCGAAAACCGCGTTCGTGCGCCGTTCGCATAACTTGCACCGCTCGCAAACGGACACGCGGCCGGCGAGCACATCCCAGTCGAGGGACGCGATGTCGTTTGCAGTTTCGTCGATGGTTTCCGGCTCGGTGCGCGCTTCAGCCGGAATGTCGTCGAGCCATGGGATGTCATCGAAGGTCGGGGATTCCGGCGGTTCAGATCTGGCCATCGGCGCTTCGCGCACAACGCCCTGGTTTTTTTGCGCGGCCGAAAGCACGGCGTCGAGCGCGCTCAAAGCGTCGGTGCTTTCGTGTCCAGGCACGCTCGAAGCCGTGCGCGCCAGCTCGGCGGCAGCCGCGCGGTTCAACGGAATCGCCGTTGACCGGTCAGGTGTGACCGGTTCCGCAAGCGCCGCGGGCTCATCCGGCTGCGGTGCGCGTCTTACCCAGATCGTCCCGAGTCCGAACTCGTCGAACATCGACTTATGCAGCGCCATCGGCGGGCTCCTTTGAAAACGTCAGACGCATGACGAGCGCATCCTCGCGCGAACGGTGGCGTGCCGGATAATAGTTTTTCCGACGCCCGATAGTGGCAAACCCAAAGCGTTCGTAAAGCTGAATGGCACGCGGATTCGATGGCCGCACTTCCAGCAGCACGCCATCGAGCTTCTGATGCCGCGAGATGCGCACCGCTTCGCGCAGCAGAGTAAGCCCGGCTCCGGCATGTTGCGCTTGAGGCGCGACGCAAAGATTCAGAAGATGCATTTCATCGACAACCGGCATCAGCACGCAATAGCCCAGCAACGTGCCGGTGACATGGCGCAGACAAACGCCGTAATAGCCATTGCGCAACGAATCCTGGAAATTGCCGCGGCTCCACGGGAACTCGTACGCAATCTTTTCGATGGCGGCGACTTCGTCGAGATCCGCTTCCGTCATGGGGGACAGATAGCGATCGGCGAGCAACACGCCGCTCACCGTGACGGCTCCGCGGCGGAAGCGGCCTGAGAATCGGCCTGAGAAGCACCTTGAGCAGCGGCGTCCTTGGCCGCGCGTGCGTCCAAACGCTCGGCGGTCGTCTGCGCAACCTTGTTGCGCACGTACTCTGGCGCGGCCTGGTCCGGTGCAACCGTGCGGCCGGCGCGAAAGGCCCGGAGGCCGGCGAGCGCGACGGGCAAGGCATGTGGAAGCGCGTCGAGGTCGACATGGCACGCGGCTGAATGCTGTACCGGTAAAAGGTCGCCGAACGCGGCGGCCGCGTTTCCCGCGAGCGTGAAAGGAACATCGGGTGCCGGAATGACGCCCGGTACATCCAGCGATGCCGCCTGCAGCGTGCTCCAATCGTTCGCGGCATCGTCCCAGTGGAATTCGGCCCAATACGCCTCGTTCATGCGGGCATCGAGTGCAGCGATCACACGCGTGACCGACGGCTCATTCAAGCGCGCAAACTCGGCGCACGCAAGCAAGGTGCCGATGGGCACGACCGGGACACCCAGGCCAAAGGCCAGTCCCTGCGCCACGCCGGTCGCCGTGCGCAAACCGGTAAATGATCCGGGCCCGGCGCCAAAAGCGATCGCGCTGCAATCGGCGAGCTTCAGATCAGCTTGACCGAATAATTCGCGGATGGCGGGCAGCAAACGCGTGCTGGAGACCGGCCCGGTCAATTCATGGCTGAACCAGACGCGGATTTCGCCGGAAACATGGTGCGGAGCGTTTCGATAAGCCGCGGCCGCCTCCGGGCCGGCGACCAGCAACGCGACCGAGCAATATTCGGTCGATGTATCGAGGGCAAGCAGAACAGTACGTGTCATGGCCGCTATTGTAATGCGTGGCGTCGGGGCGCAAGCGTGCGCGCGCCCTTCATGAACAGGCGCAGGACGCGTCCTTGAGCAAATATCTGGAAGAAACCCTCGAAAATCGCCGCGCATACGCTTGCTATGATCGCTCATCCTATTCAAGCATTTACGGAGAACCGAATGAGCGAAATCGATGCGCAGTTTGTCAAAGCCCAGGCCGATGTCAAAGAATTGCCTGAACGTCCGGGCAACCTCACGCTGCTGCGCCTGTATGCGCTCTTCAAACAAGGCAGCATCGGCGACGCGGGCATCGACGAAAAACCCGGTTTTGCCGATATCGTCGGAAAATACAAATACGATGCGTGGGCTGCGCTCAACGGCACGCCGCAGGACACGGCCAAACAGCAATATGTGGAACTGGTGGAATCGCTGAAAAGTGGCGAATCGGCTTGAACGCATTGTTCGTGCGCTGCATTGGCGGCAATTCAGGCGTCAATGCAACATTCGCCGCCACTGCCTTCGCCGATGGACCCGCTATTGAATCAAACTGTCTTAAAATCTGGCGCAGCGCAACAATTCCCGATATACTGTTGCCTGCGCTTCACTGTGACCGGGTGAATTGATGTTTGAAGTCGATTCATTAGCTGATTCAACCCGCGCAGCGCGGCGCCTCGTAGCGTTTTGCTCCAATCCAGTTTAGAAACTGTCCCCTCCCTGCTAGGCCTTCTTCGGCCGATCATGCATCAGGCTGACGACAACGCCGCCTCGGCCTGTCGAATCCGATACAGCTTCTAACGAAAAGCTCGCCTTTATTGTTGCGAGCTGCCCCCGTTTTTCGATTTGCTCGCTGCTTCTTTGCTCGCTGAATCTGACGACTTGGGTATGCCGATTGGCGCCACACGCCTTATTCCCCGTTTCAAGGATCGACATGACTTCGAGCAACACCAATAGCCCGCTGGACTCCATCGCTGCAGTGGCACTCGGTACCGACGTACCCGCAGCGCCGGCAGCATCTGTTTCGCCCGCTATCCCTGCCCCCATTTCCTCAATCGCACCCGTTGGCGCTGCGATCGCCGTTCAGACCGGCCCGAGCTTCGAATCGCTCGGCCTGTCGCCGGAAATCGTTGTTGCGCTGACCGCTTCTGGTTATCAAGTACCGACGCCGGTTCAGCAGCGCGCGATCCCCGCAGCGCTCGCCGGCCGCGACTTGCTGGTTTCAAGCCCGACCGGTTCGGGCAAGACGGCAGCGTTCATGCTGCCGGCTATCGAACGTTTTTCGCAGCTCGAAAAAGCCAAGGCCGCTGCTCCCCGCGAGCCGCATGACCCGAACGCACGCCCGGCACGCCGTCAACAGCCGGTCGCCCGTCCGACCATGCTGGTTCTGACGCCGACGCGCGAACTCGCCATGCAGGTTACCGCCGCCGCGACCACGTACGGCAAGCATCTGCGCCGTCTGCGCACCGTCAGCATCCTCGGCGGCGTCGCCTATGGCCAGCAATTGATGCTGCTCGCGAAGAACCCGGAAATCCTCGTTGCTACGCCGGGCCGTCTGCTGGATCACTTGGAACGCGGCCGTATTGACCTGTCGCAACTGCAAATGCTCGTGCTCGACGAAGCCGACCGCATGCTGGACATGGGCTTCATCGACGACATCGAAACCATCGTTGCCGCTACGCCCGCTTCGCGTCAGACGCTGCTGTTCTCGGCGACCATCGACGGCAAGATCAGCTCGCTGACCGGCCGCCTGTTGAAGAACCCGGAACGCATCGAGATCATTCAAAAGCTCGAAGCGCAAAACAACATTGCGCAAACCGTGCATTACGTCGATGACCGCGATCACAAGGATCGTCTGCTCGACCATCTGTTGCGCGATGCCGGCCTTGATCAGGCTATCGTCTTCACGGCAACCAAGAACGACGCTGACCAGTTGGCCATCCGTTTGTCGGACGCTGGTTTTGAATCGGCCGCGCTGCACGGCGATCTGCCGCAAGGCGCGCGTAACCGCACGATTCGTGCGTTGCGTGAACGCAAGGTGCGCGTGCTGGTGGCAACCGATGTCGCAGCTCGCGGTATCGATATTCCCGGCATCACGCACGTGTTCAACTACGATCTGCCGAAGTTCGCGGAAGATTATGTCCACCGTATCGGTCGTACGGGCCGCGCTGGCCGTACGGGCACGGCAATCAGCCTCGTGCACCACGCCGAGCAAGGCGCGCTTAAGCGCATCGAGCGTTTCGTGCGCCTGCCGCTGGCAGTGAGCGTCATTGCGGGCTTCGAGCCGCGTCGTTCGGCGCCGGCTGGTGGCGGTCGTCCGGGCTTTGGCGGCCGTGGTCGTCCGGGCGGTGGCGCGGGTGCTGGCGCAGGCCGTCGTTTTGGTAATGGCGGCAGCAGCAGCGGTTCGGCCAAGCCGGGCGGCTGGGGCAACAAGCCAGCAAGCGCCGGTGCGCGCGACTCGCGTGACGGTGGTTCACGTGACGGTTACCGCAGCGGCGGTGGATCGCGTGATGGCGGATCGGGCTTTGGCGGCGGTTCGCGCGACGGTTATGCAGCACGTCGCAACGACGGTCCGCGCGCTCCGCGTCGTGGCAGCTAAATGTAGCTAATGTGCGCCGCGCTGCTTGCGCGCTTCGCTCGATAAAAAAACCGATGCCTCGTGCGTCGGTTTTTTTTGCCCGTCTCCAGCGTTTCACGATGTGGAAAGAGTTTGCGGGCGGTGAAATTGTTGGTGCACGGCACAAATATCAGCATCTCAGGATGAAAGAAATCGTTTCATATTGCGATATTTATCATCTAGTCGATTGAATTTAAACATGAAATCTTCTTCGAAATTTCTGCTTTCCCGCTGGATCGGGTCAGGTTACTTCTCTAGACTCTTATATAAGAGTTGAGCAAAAGAGCGCGCCCACTGACGCCCTGCTTGTTCAACAAGACGACCACTAGTTACTCATTAGCCAAAGCAATCAAAGGAGAAACGCCATGTCGCGCCAACAACAAGCTCAGGAACTTCAGAAGCAATGGGACACCGATCCGCGCTGGAAGGGCATCACGCGCAGCTACTCGGCTGAGGACGTCGTGCGTCTGCGCGGTTCGGTGCCGGTGGAACACACGCTCGCCAAGCGCGGCGCGGAAAAACTGTGGGCATCGATTCATGAAGAGCCGTTTGTTAACGCGCTCGGCGCGTTGACCGGCAATCAGGCCATGCAGCAGGTCAAGGCCGGGTTGAAAGCGATCTACCTTTCGGGCTGGCAAGTGGCCGGCGACGCGAACGTAGCTGGCGAAATGTATCCGGACCAGTCGCTGTATCCGGCCAATTCGGTGCCGCTGGTCGTCAAGCGCATCAACAACACGCTGACGCGCGCCGATCAGATCCAATGGTCGGAAGGCAAGAATCCCGGCGATGAAGGCTATCTCGATTTCTTCCAGCCGATCGTGGCGGATGCCGAAGCCGGTTTCGGTGGCGTGCTGAACGCGTTCGAACTGATGAAAGCGATGATCGAAGCCGGTGCGGCGGGCGTGCACTTCGAGGACCAACTGGCATCGGCCAAGAAATGCGGTCACATGGGCGGCAAGGTGCTGGTGCCGACTCGCGAGAACGTCGCCAAGCTTACGGCTGCGCGGCTCGCCGCCGACGTGTCGGGCACGCGCACGATCCTGCTTGCCCGCACGGACGCAGAAGCCGCCGACCTGGTGACATCCGACGTCGATGAAAACGATAAACCCTTCCTGACCGGCGAACGCACCATCGAAGGCTTCTTCCGCACGAAGCCGGGCCTGGAACAAGCGGTCTCGCGTGGTCTCGCGTACGCGCCGTACGCCGACATGATCTGGTGCGAAACCGGCAAGCCGGATCTCGCTTACGCGAAGAAGTTCGCCGAAGCGATTCATCGCGAGTTTCCGGGCAAGCTGCTTTCGTATAACTGCTCGCCGTCGTTCAACTGGAAGAAAAATCTGGACGATGCGACCATCGCCAAATTCCAGAAGGAACTCGGCGCGATGGGATACAAGTTCCAGTTCATCACGCTGGCCGGTTTCCACGCGCTGAACTATTCGATGTTCAACCTCGCCCACGGCTACGCGCGCAACCAGATGAGCGCGTTCGTCGAGATGCAGGAAGCGGAATTTGCTGCCGCAGAAAAGGGCTTCACCGCTGTGAAGCATCAGCGCGAAGTGGGCACGGGTTACTTCGATGCCGTCACGCAAGCGGTCGAGAAGGAAGCGTCGACAACGGCGCTGCACGGTTCCACTGAAGACGAACAGTTCTTCGAAGAAAAAGTGGCTTAACAGGCCGCGATGGGTTGAAGTTTGAGAAGGGCATACGGTCACAAACCGTATGCCCTTTTTCTGCTTTGACTGCTACCGCGGCTCGTCACGCCGCCAGCCACGCCCGCCCTTCTGCCTTCATTTCCACCTCCAAGCCGCTACCTTTGGTGGCAAAGGTTTTCTGGACTGGAAAGCCGCTTTTCTCGAGCAAGTAAGCGAGCGGCGCATATTCGCGCGGGTGCTTTTGCACCGCGGCCGCATCAATTTCGACGATACCGCTCGGAAACGTGAACGACCCCATGTCGTAAATGCTCTGGCGCTTCACGATCTTCCAGACGCCATCGCGCTTTTCAACTCGATCGTAAAAGCGGTTGTGCGAACTGCAGCCCAAGCCAAGTCGAACATTTTCACCGACGATTATTGCGTTGGTCTCGACAATGGCCTTATTGCCGTTGAACTCGACCACCGGTCCCGCGATGAAACGCTTGGTGCGCAGATCGGATTCGCCCATTTTCATCGATCCATCGACGAAATCACGGAACGAACCGTCGAACCAGGTGATCTCGATCGTGCCATCAGGATGAAACAGTTTGCGCAGCTCATCCCATTGCGCGAGATCGCGATGAATCCATCCGGTCATCAAATCTGCAATGCTCAGCCGATCTTCAAGGTACGTTTGCATAGTCAATCTCCTTCTATAGCGTAGTAAGCAGCGAATTCTCGATCGCCGCGATGCGAATGTAGTGTCACGCATCACCGCCATAACGTGAAGTAGATTGATATGATCGATTGATCAATTTTACTGATGGAATGTCGATCATGGACCTGCGTCATCTCCGCTATTTCGTCGCGGTCGCCGAAGAGAAACACTTTGGTCGCGCCGCACAACGTCTGCACATCGTGCAGCCTGCGCTGAGCATGCAAATTCGCTCACTCGAAGAAGAAATTGGCGGCGCGCTTTTTGTGCGCACGAGCCGCAACGTCGAACTCACGCGAGCGGGGTCGCTCCTCCTGGTGGAAGCGCGACGCACGCTTGCCCAAGCCGAGCGCACGAAAGACATTGTGCAGCGATCGCTGCGCGGCGAGACCGGCACAGTCAAAGTCGGCTTTGCAGGCAACGCCGTTGTGACCGGCAAGCTGACAGACAACTTGCGCGTCTTTCGCCAACGCTACCCCGATGCTGAATTACAGCCGGTCGAAATGTCGCCGCATCTGCAGAGCGAGGCGATCCTTGCGGGCCAGCTCGACGTTGGATACAGCCCGAGTCTGGGATCGGCGCCAGACCCGCAACTCATCGAGGAAAAGATCGGGACATGGCCGATGTTGGTCGCCATGGCGGAGGATCATCCGCTCGCGAAAAAGACACGTATTTCGGTGAAGTCATTGGTAACCGAGACGCTCATTCTCTACGCTTTCAACGAAGGCGAAAAAACCGTCGCGATGCTGAGCGCGCAAATGGGCGCACAGCCCAAGGCAGTGCATCGCGTGTCGAGCACGTTGACGGTGCTCGCGCTCGTCGCGGCAGGGTTCGGAGTGGCGATTGTCCCCGCGCCCGTCTCTCGCGTTGAGATTCAGAACGTGATCTATCGGCCGATCATTGAAACGGAGATATTGGCGGATTTGATGCTGTGTAGTCGTGCGAATGAAACCAGCGGCGCCGTGCTCGCTTTCCTCGCTCTCGCACGCGAAAACATATAGACGCGCTCGGAAGCGGTGTTATCGATACACAATGACCGGGATCTTGGTGTGCGTCAGAACCCGCTGCGTTTCGCTGCCGATCAGCAAGCTTCCCAGCCCGCGCCGTCCGTGCGACGCCATGAAGATTACATCGCAGCCATCACGTTCCGCGATATCGATTATTCCAATATAAGGCGCCGATTCGACGCTGGTAACGGCATCGCAGGAAACGCCGACCGAAGCCGCCGCTGCTTCAACCGCGGCCAGATGCTCACGCGCCTCCCTCTCCGATCGCTCATGGAAATCGCTGGGCGGCTCGACGGCGACATCTGCGAAAGGGGAATACGGATAGAGCGGCAAGCAAGCGTACGCCGTGATTCGCGCGCCCACCGACTGCGCCAGGTCGATGGCGCCGTCAATGGCCTTCTGCGACAGAACCGACCCGTCTGTCGGAACGAGAATGTGCTTGAACATGGCTGGCTCCCTCGCACTCCGTGTTGTCTTCTATTGTAGTAACGGAATCGGCGAGTGCCTAAGGCTTAAGCCTGCGTTATCTCGATCGCCTGTAGCTTACCCAGTCGCCACCGTCGATACGCGGCAACCCATGCACCGCCGCGTCGCTCACCGGATAAACCAGGCATTCGATCTCTTCAGCGCGTCCATCGAGCTCGACCGTCACGTGCATGTGCTCACCACGAAACAGGCCACTGATATCCGGCACCACTTCCTCGATTTCATCAAGAACGGGAACGAGCGTATCTTCTACACGATAAACATCGCCATGGACCGGCGCTGCGCTGGCGTCAGGAACGACGCCCGGATACGCGCCAAAATCATAAAGCCGTCCGTTGATATGGCCCGAGCCGACAAGCACAGGATCCGCAATGCAATTTCGCGCGGCCGCGCGATGAATGTCATTGCTTTCCCCGGCCCGCAGCGTGCCGTAGACAAATACGTGTTGCATGCGCTTGATTCCTCGAACTAACGGTTCCAGACAAGTCCGCGCATTATGCCAAGAGCAAAAACGACGATGCATTGACTATCATGATCGAAATCCGTTGAGATATTGCATGCTGATAAAGACCGACCGCCCTTTACATGCCGAAACCACCGAGGAAGTCGAACATCTCGACATTCCGGCCGAGTCATCGCCAACGCCCGCGCATCCTATCCGCGTTCGGTCGCGGCCCGTGCCTGCCGGCGTGCGGATCGCGCGGCATACGCATGCCTGGGCGCAGGTTGCGTGCACGACCCGAGGCGTATTACGGATCGCCGCGGAAGGTTCGACGTGGATGGTGCCGCCATCGCGGGCAATCTGGGTTCCGCCGAACGTCACGCATGAAGTGGTGATTGTGGAGGACGCGTTCCTGCGCACGCTTTATATCGACGAAAGCGTCGTGCCGGATGGACTCGATGCGTGCCGCGTGGTGGAAGTGTCGCCGCTGCTACGGGAAGTCGCGGTTGCGTTGAATGACACGACCATTTCGCGCGAACGGGAACGGCTGCTGGGAACCCTGGCTCTCGATGAAATCACGCGATCCCGCCCGCTTCCCCTTTCCATTCCAATGCCCACCGACAAACGTCTGCTCGCGTTGTGCGAAGCAGTGCTGGAAGACCCCGCGTCTGCCGATTCGCTTGAACACTGGGCCACGCTCGTGGGCGCAAGCACGCGTACGATCGCCCGCCTATTCCGGCGTGAGCTAGGGATAAGTTTTTCGCAATGGCGTCAACAGGCGGTGCTGGCGCGCGCCATTCCGCTGCTGAGTCAGGGAAAACCGCTCGCGCAAGTCGCGCTGCTATTGGGCTACCACAGTCAAAGCGCATTTTCAGCGATGTTCAGGCGTGCATTCGGCGAAAGTCCGCGCGCGTTTTTTGTCCGCGATGGCGAGCCGCACGACACGGCAAGCCATTAACGGCGTTCCTAAACGCTGCGCACCATATGCCGGATTGCGCCGAATTGCGCGAGCCGCGAACCCGCAGGCTTGTACCCCATGCGGACGTAGAGCCGGGCCGCGGGGTTATCGACGAAAACACGCAACTGCGTTTCTTTCAGTCCGCGTGCGCGCGCCCACCTGTGCGCCGTGTCCAGGAGGAAGGTCCCGGCGCCCGTCCGGCGCCATCCTTCAACGACTTGCACATCGCGAATATGAAGTGATTCGTCCTCTTCGGTCACCCGCATTACGCCGATGGCTTTGCCGTCACACTCGAGCACGAAGTTTTCGGATTCCCGCCAGCTCCCGAGGAAAAGGTCGCTGCGCCACACGAGATTGTGACGACGGTAGTAGCCGTTCATGTTGTTGCGCGTGAGTGCTTCGGCGAACGAAAAATCGTCCATCGACGCAAGGCGCAACATAAACGGCGAGAGGGCTTCGGTGGGATCGAGCATTGCGCGATGAAAGCACTGAATCAGGTCATCACACTAAGTCAGGCGGCGCACTCTGGCAATGGAGAGTTTTCCGGGCACATGCTTTCATGTGACGTTCGCCCCACAAGTTCAGCGAGACGAAACGCGCTACCGTGAAAACCGGACGCACAACGAAAAAAATCCAGCTTAGGCTGGATTTTTCCTTTACAACTCGTTGGCGGAGCGGACGGGACTCGAACCCGCGACCCCCGGCGTGACAGGCCGGTATTCTAACCAACTGAACTACCGCTCCACTTCTTTTCATCGACTTGAGAGGTTGGTCGACTCATCAAGCTTGCAGCGCTTCTAGCAGCCGCCGATGTTTTGGCGTCCCCTAGGGGATTCGAACCCCTGTACTCACCGTGAAAGGGTGATGTCCTAGGCCTCTAGACGAAGGGGACATAAACTTTTGCAGTTAATGTCTTTACTACTTTCGCTTTACACCTGACCGCTTTCTGATTAATCATGATTAACAACTTCTTAATCATTCGAATCAAACTCGTTTCGCTTTGTTCCGTTTAATCAGTTTTTTTCAGTGATCAGCGAAGAACGACATTATAAACAGCTTTTTGTATCTTGTGAAGTCTTTTTTATCCGATGCCTTGGCGTTTAAACTGACTTCACTCTGTTCCGTGGTGGAGGTAAGCGGGATCGAACCGCTGACCTCTTGCATGCCATGCAAGCGCTCTCCCAGCTGAGCTATACCCCCTTGCAGAACAGAAACGAGATTTTAAAGGGCACTTTTGAAGTTGTAAATACCTTTCGCCCTAGCTTCTGAAAATAAATCGTCTTTAGGGTGCGAACCAGCGATGCGAATAAGACACCGTTCGTGCTTGCGCCATATTGCCGTCGCGAGCACGTTCACCGCCATGCTTAAGCCGCACCCTTTTCCAGCCGCGCCAGCACCGTTTCGCGACCAAACAACATCAACACGGCGTCGATAGAAGGCGTATGCGTAGTGCCCGCCACGAGCAGACGCACCGGCATGGCCAGATGAGGCATCTTGAGCTTGTGACTCGTCAACGTGGCCTTGAACGCCGCCGAGATCGCTTCCTTGCTCCATTCGACTTCGCTCAAAGCAAGCCGCAGATCCGTCAGTGCGGGACGCACGGCTTCGGTGACATGCTGCTCAAGCGCAGCCGGATCAATCACGGGTTCGCGATAAAACATGGCGGCGTTCTCGGCGATTTCTTTCACCGTGGACGCGCGGTCCTTCAGCAGGCCGATCACAAGTTCCAGCGCCGGTCCTTGCTCGATCATGGCGGCGTCGATATCCAATTCCGCCAGGAACGGCTTCGTGAGCAACTCGAGCCGCGCGTTGTCGGCTTCCTTGATGTAATGCGCATTCAGCCAGTTCAGGCGATCCGGATCGTATTGCGCCGGCGACTTGCCAAGATGGTCGAGATCGAACCATTCCACAAATTGCTCACGCGAGAAGATTTCCGCGTCGCCATGCGACCAGCCGAGCCGCGCCAGATAGTTCAGCACCGCTTCCGGCAAATATCCGCTGTCGCGATACCCCATCACGCTCATGGCGCCGTGGCGCTTGCTCATCTTCTCGCCCTGCTCGTTGAGCACCGTCGGCAGATGGGCATACACGGGCACGTCGCCATCCAGCGCACGCAGGATGTTGATCTGGCGCGGCGTGTTGTTCACGTGGTCGTCGCCGCGAATCACGTGGGTGATCTTCATGTCGAGGTCATCCACGACCACGCAGAAGTTGTACGTGGGCGTGCCGTCCGGACGCGCGATCACGAGATCATCGAGTTCGTCGTTCGAGATTTCGATGGTGCCCTTCACCGCGTCGTCCCAGCTCACCACGCCACCGATCGGATTGCGGAAGCGGATAACGGGAGATACGCCTTCGGGAACGGGCGGCAGCACTTTGCCTTCTTCGGGGCGCCACGTGCCGTCGTAGCGCGGTTTTTCGCCTGCTTCACGCTGACGCTCACGCAATGCGTCGAGTTCTTCCGTCGACATATAGCAGTGGTACGCGAGGCCCCGGTCGAGCATCTGCTTGAGCACTTCGCGATAACGATCCATGCGCTGCATCTGGTAGATCGGACCTTCGTCGTATCCCAGGCCGAGCCATTCCATACCTTCGAGGATGGCGTCCACGGAGGCATCGGTCGAACGCTCCAGATCGGTGTCCTCGATGCGCAACACGAAAACGCCCTTCATCTTGCGCGCGAACGCCCACGGATAAAGCGCGGAGCGAATGTTGCCGAGGTGGATGAAGCCTGTGGGGCTGGGAGCGAAACGGGTACGGACTTGGGTCATGTGCGGTGTGCTCGATAGCTCAAATGCGCATGCCGGCACGGACTGCCAGGCAGCGATACATCGGGGAACAGCTTGGGGCAAAGTGCTTTTGCGCCGTGTACTGCGCAATGTCCTGCTAAACACTGCAAGCGCTTGATACGAGATGGAATTATACCCGCCGGGGGCTTTCGGCCTGCGTCGGCCGGTCATCATGTTTTATCATGTCCGCCGCTACGCGACGGCTTATCCGAATGGCCGGGTTCGCCGTTGATCTGTTCCTTCTCGCTTTATTCGCCGCACAGCAGGAGAGTTTCTTGAAATCGCCGCTTCCACCTTTGCCCGGCTCGTCCGGCTTGTCGCGCCGTGCGTTCGCTCTTGGCTGCGCATCCGCCGTGCTCAGCGCCTGCACCACGGCCACCACGTCTCAATCATCGTCCAGTGCTTCGACAACATCGGGCGTCTCGCCGGCATCGCCAATTGCAACAACGCCGCAGCGGCCCGTTCGCATCGGCTTGGCGCTCGGCGGCGGCGCGGCGCGCGGGTTTGCGCATATCGGTGTGATCAAGGCGCTCGAGGCACGCAACGTAAAGGTCGATTTGCTGAGCGGCACGAGCGCAGGATCGGTGATCGCGGCGTTATCGGCGTCGGGCATGAACGGGATTGCGATCAACAAGCTCGCGCTCACCATGGACGAAGCGTCGATCAGCGACTGGGCCATGCCGTTTCGCACGCGCGGTTTTCTGCAGGGCGTGGCGCTGCAGAACTATTTGAACAAGACGCTCGACAACAAGCCGATCGAGAAGATGGCGAAACCGCTCGGGATCGTCGCGACCGATCTCAAGACCGGCCAGCCGATCCTGTTCCAGCGCGGCAATACGGGCATTGCCGTGCGTGCGTCGTGCAGCGTGCCGTCCATCTTCGAGCCGGTGAAGATTGGCGGCCACGAGTACGTTGACGGCGGACTGGTAAGTCCGGTGCCGGCCGCTTTCGCGCGCAAGATGGGCGCGGATTTTGTGATCGCGGTGGATATTTCGGCGCGCCCGGAAACAGCGCTGACCCAGAGTTCGTTCGACGTCCTGATGCAGACCTTCACGATCATGGGCCAGACCATCAAGGCCTATGAACTCGATAAATACGCCGACTTCGTCATCCGCCCGAATCTGGCCGCCATGAGCGGCAGCGACTTCAGCCAACGCAACGCCGCCATTCTGGCAGGCGAAGAAGCCGTCGCCAGAATCTGGCCAGACTTGCAGCGGCAACTGGCGGCGAAAGGCGCTGCCGTTTAACAAAGGCAGCGCCCGGACGCTTTAGTGAGAAGGCGCGTCGCGCAGCGCCTTCACCTTTGCCGCGGTGACATCGCCGGGTTGGCCGCCCCAGGTTGATCGAAGGTAGTTCGCGAGTTGTGCGAGCTCTTCGTCGTTGAGCGTTTTTGCAAAGCCCGGCATGGCCTGCAAGCTCTCCGTACCCGGGAAGGCCGAAGCGTCCATGCCGTCGAGCATCGCGACGAGCAGGTTGCGCGGGTCGCCTTGACGCAATGTGGAGCTGCCTTGCATCGATACCGCCACGTGCGGCTTGCCCTCCCCTCCAAGTCCGTGACATCCCGCGCACAGCGCAACGTAGGTGTTACGGCCGGCGGCGACCTGAGCGGCATCGGCGGAGCCAGGCTGCACCGGCGTGGGCGGCGGCGGTGCATCGCCGAGCAAGTAGACCGACATCGCGCGCAAGTCACCCGGCGACAGATATTGCGTGCTCAAATACACCACAGGATGCATTTCGCCGAACGCAGGACCCTGGCGGCTGATTCCAGTCGCGAAGAACGTTTGCAGATCCGCGCCGGTCCAGCCGCGCGCCACAAGGCCAGCGGGTGTGATATCCGGTGGAACCACACGACCGAGATCCGAACCCTGCAGCGCCTTCGCTCCGTTCATCTGTCCGAATACGCCGCGCGGCGTGTGGCATTCGGCGCAATGCCCTAGCGCGTTCGCGAGATATTTCCCGCGCGTCCAGTCCGCCGAAGTCCCGACCGATGCATCCGGCAGGCTGTCTTTCAGGAACAGCATGTTCCAGAACATCACCGCAAAACGAACGTTGAACGGGAACTTGAGATCCGCTTCGCGGTTCGGCACGGCGGCCGGCTTTTGCGCCATCAAGTACGCATAGATCGCATCGCTGTCCGCGCGCGTCATGGTCCGGTACGACGTGTAGGGCATCGCCGGATACAGTTGTTTGTCGGGCGCCACGCCGTCGTGCAGCGTCTTGTAAAACTCGGCCGCGCTCCATTTGCCAATACCATGCTTGGGGTCTGGCGTGATGTTGGTGCCGTAGAACGTACCGAATGGCGAGCCGAGCCGTACGCCGCCCGCAAACGGCGCGCCGCCGGCAAGCGTGTGGCACGCGGCGCAATCGGCGGCCTTCGCGAGATATCGGCCGCGCGCGATCTGTTCGGGCGTGGATGTACGCGTATCGACGGGCGCGTTGTCAGTCGCCTTGCTGCACGCCGCCAAACTTGATAAGGCCGCAATGCACAAAGCCAGGGCGCCAAGCCGGAGTAAGAATGTCGTGCTCATGCGGAATCCTTGACGAGCCCTGGCGTATTCATCACCACGTCCTTCACCGCTTCGTAATAGCGCACATAGCCCGTGCACCGGCAGATGTGATTGTCGAGCGCCTTCATGATCTCGCTATCCACTGACGCCTTCGCGATCGGTTCGCGCTTCAACCGCTCGATGAAAACCGTCGCCGCATTCACGAATCCCGGCGTGCAGTAACCGCATTGGAAACTGAAATGCTCGAGGAATTTTTGCTGTACCGGCGTAAGCTCGACGACCTCGCCTTGCTCGTTTTTCGTGCCGTGGCCTTCGATGGTACGGATCTTCTTGCCATCGAAGAAATGCGCGCCCGTGATGCACGAACGCACTTCTTCACTCGTGCCGTCGGGCTTGTCGAGAATTACCACGCACGCATGGCACACGCCCTGCCCGCAGCCGAGCCGCGAGCCCGTCAAGCCGACATATTCGTGCAGGAAATCGATCATCATCAGCCCGTCGGGCGTCTGGATCGGGCCGGTCGCGACACCGTTGATGGTGAGCGAAAGAGGCTTCATCTGGATCATGCTGGTTTGATTGGGGGCCGTCATGCGAGCGCCTCCTGAATGTTTTGAGGCGTCACCGGCAAGTCGTTGAACCGATGCCCTATTGCGTGCGCAATGCCGTTGACGATCGCGCCGACGACCGGAATCATCACCACTTCCGCGATGCCCTTCGGTGGATCGGTTTCTGACAGCGGCGGCAGCACTTCGCCGGTCTGGGTCCAGACGGCGACGTCGCTCGCACGCGGCAGGTGATAGCGGTTGAAATTCCAGGTGCCGTTGCCGGGACCTTCTTCGTAAAGCGGCAGGTACTCATGCAGCGCATGACCAATACCCATCGCCAGACCGCCCTGCAATTGACCCGATACGAGCTCCGGCGAAAGCATGTTGCCGCACTCGACGATCGAATGATGCGAGAGCAGGTCCACGCGGCCGCTCGCTTCGTTCACCGCAAGCTCGACCAGCGTTCCGACAGCGCTGTAATACGTCACAGCCGCGTTGTTGCGCTGAACCGGCGCGATGAAAACACGCTTGCGATTGACAGCGTGATAGGCAGGAACGGGCGCCTTGGCTTCGTCCTTCTTGGGCTCACCTTCGCCGAAAAGCAGCGACAAACCATCTACCGGCAAGCGCTCTGTGACGCCGCGGATATCGAACTCCGCCTCGCTCCATTGCCACCGGTTGAAGACGTGCACGACCGCGCCCGTGACGAGGCCAAGATCGTGGGCCTTCTTCGCAAGCTGTTCGAGCGGCAAGGGTTCGAGACCCGCCGCCGTCAGCTTGCCTTCGACCCAGCGCGCATCTTCGCGGCGAACGACAAGCGGCGCGGCCTGACCGCCGCCAATTCCGCCGCCCCAGATCGACACGGCCGCCGGCCACAAGCCCTGCGTGAAGACGACGCGCGCCGCCTCGTGCGTGCTGTGCGTGAAATAGAACGCCGAGTTTGTCGCACTCGAAGGCGATGCCAGTTCCGGCGTCCATCGCGGATTCGCCGACGCTTTGTCCTGCTCGGCCTGCGACATCATGTATGGATCGCCGCTCGTGATCATCGGCAATTCGGGCCAGTCGACAATCGCCATGCGGACTTCGGTCGCGGGCTTGCCGAGCCACTTCGCGCATGCGATCGCCTGCGAAGTGGAAATGCCGGTGCCAATTTCCGCAGCGGTGTGATGCAGCTTGATCGTTCCGTCGGCCGCGATCTCGACCTTCGCAAACGATGCCTCCGCGCCCGTCCCAAAGTCCTTTTGCGTGCACGCGAATCCCACGCCGTAGCGGTTGCCCGCATGCGTCAACTCGTACTCGGCCTTCTTCTTCGCGCGCTCGGTCCAAAGCGGATGGAGCTTGGCCTTCTGCAGGACTTCATCGACACGGATTGCGCCCGCCGGAATCGCGCCCTGCGTGTTTTTCATGCCTGAACGGAGCGCGTTTTTCAGCCGGAAATCGATAGCATCGACTTCAAGTTGGCCGGCCAGTTCATCGATCAGCATCTCGGTTGCGGCCATGGTCTGCAACGTGCCATAACCGCGCGCGGAGCCTGCGTCGATTGCGCGCGACGCCGTCGCCACGCCTGTCAGATCACTTTTCGGGAAGTAGTAAATCGATTGCGCGGCTGATGCGCCAACCATCGCCACCGATGGCGAAAAATTGGAGCGCCCGCCGCCGTTGACTTCAAGCTCGGCATTGAACGACTGCAGCATGCCGGTCTGTTTATCGACGCCAATCCGGTAATGCATTTTCGATGAGTGCCGTTTGATCGATGTCTGAAATTGCTCGTATCGATCAAAGGCGAGGCGCACAGGGCGGCCGTCGCCATACATGGCGGCGACGAGGCCGTAGAACGGCACGTTGTAATGATCCTTGGAACCATAACCAACGGTCGATACCGGATGCACAAACAGGTTCTTCACCGGGAAACGGCATTTGGCGGCCATTCCCGCCGCGCTTGCGGCGACTTCGGTCGGGCCTTGCGTCGGCACGACCATGTGCAGCGATTGCGTCGATGCGTCGTACCAGCAATTCGCATTGTCGGCTTCGAGCGCGGCTGTATCGATGGATTGCGTGGTGTAGTTGCGAGCGAGTACGAGCCAGTCGGCCGGTGGATGATCCAGCTCGTCGCGCAGCTTTTCAGCGTGGAACATGCCCTGCTGATCGAGCTTGCCGCTTGCACTTCCCTCCGACCAGACCGGTTCATGTTTGCGCATCGCGCTCGGGAACAGCATGGTGTCTTTCAGGCTCGAGAACGTATCCTCGTCGTATGCCGTCGCACCACCTACGCGCACGAACCGGAACGTGCCCCACGGATCGCGTTCGAGCGGCCCTGTCTTCGCTCCGTAGCGGATGATTTCATCGTGGAACTGGAGCTTGTCCTTCGCGAAGCGAAAGCGCGCGAAATCGTGATAGATGAGCATTGCGACCGCATGGCCCAGATAGGCCGGCGTCTTGCCCGGAGGCAAGAGCATGTCGTCCCCATAAAACGCGGGGAACGCGAGACCATCACGCGCCAGATCCTCCGCCGTGACGATCCGGTCGGGTTTCAGTTCATCGCCAAGAAGGCTGAGATCAAACCCTTCATACGTCCGGTCGGCCTGCGTCGTGCGCAAGATGAACGCGTGAGATTGTTGATTCGGCCAGTGCGGCATGTCGGCGGCGCGCACGTCGCGGGCAAAAACTTTCGACCCGGTAACTTTCGCGATCCCGTCGATACGGAATTTCGCGCGGCCGTTCGCCATATCCCACTGGATCGGCGTGAGCACTTTCTCTTCAAACAACGCGGCGAAAGCGCGACTGCCAAGCGGCGCAATGATGACAGTCAGCCCTGCAACGCTCGCCTTAAGGAAACCGCGACGCGATCGGTCGAGTTCTCCCATATCACTCTCCTCACCCAGCGGCTCGACGCCCCCAGGTCACATTCATTCGAATTTCGGAATATGTTTCGGATTCCGAAATTATTAACTTTCTGAACCAGCCGTTTTATTCGTTTCGATGGAAGAATGACGGGATGAAAAAAACGCTTCCGATCCTAAACGCACTTCGAATGCTCGGGGTGCAAGGATTTGCATCAGCCTGTTTCGAATTTCAACGTGCGCTTTTATTCACTTCGAAACGCTTTGACTGCGTTCGCGTAATTGACTGCGACGGGGAGCCGCAGCGACGGTGAAAAGCTGGCGATTGTACGTGGCAAGGTTGCTTGCAGGCAGCGATACGGGTGTCAAGTTTTGTGCTTAGCCGCGTGGTACGAATGACCAAGGCTCGACCAACGACAAAAGCCCGCCTTCTTTTGGAAGGCAGGTTCGGCTACCGACCGGCGTGACGCCAGCCGGCATATCATTTCGAATCGCTTAGTTGTCCGCGTTGCCGCCAATGGTGGCGCTAACTCGCTGGCGCAGATCCACGCCATCGATCGGGAACGTCGCTTCAATTCGACGAGCGCCCGTATAACGCTTTTCCCAATAGCTGTTGTCCATGTCGTCGACACGGATCGTGCTGCCCGTGGACGGCGAATGCACGAACTTGTTGTCACCAATATAGATGCCGACGTGGGAGAACGACCGGCGCATCGTATTGAAGAACACGAGATCGCCCGGCTTCAGCTCGCTCACGCGAACCTTCTCGCCGACACGGCTCATCTCTTCAGCGCGGCGCGGGAGCGTCATGCCGAGCGTGTCCTGGAACACGTAACGCACGAAGCCACTGCAATCCAGGCCGGAATCAGGCGTGTTGCCGCCCCAGCGATAGCGCACGCCGATCATGTTGAGCGCGCCGACGACCACGTCGCCTGCTTTGCTTGCCATGCCGGAGAGGAAGGATCGCGTGCCGCTGTTAGACGTGGCGGACGGGGTCGTGGATGAGGTGCTTGTCGCGTTGCCTGAACCTGCAACGGGATAGATGTCATTAGCTGCTTTCGGCGACGAAAAAATGCTGTTGCCAGCATTTTGACTTGAAATGTTGACTTCGTCGGCGAACGCACCGCTAGCTGCTGTCATCATCAGGCCGATCAACATGCTGGCTGCTGCGCGCGCGCATGTCTGAGTCAAGGTCAATGGCTGCATCGGTCGGTAAGTTTGGGGTGAAAAAGTCTGAAAAATCAGGATCATGCGGAAAAAGTTTGCTCGATACTAGCCAGATATTATTTACATGTCAAAAGGCATAGAAAAAAACAATTGAGATGAGCACCTAATTGGTGAAAATTAGGCCACGATCGCTGCTTTCAGTAACTTTCTTGTGTAATCGTGGGATGGCGCGGCAAAAATATTCTCCACATCACCGGTCTCGACGATAGTTCCATTCTGCATCACGACCACCCTGTGCGCCATCGCGCCGATGACCTCCAGGTCATGGCTGATGAAAACGTAGCCCAGGTTGTACTTCCGTTGTATATCGGCAAGCAGACGCAAAACTTGATGTTGAATAGAAACATCGAGTGCGCTGGTGGGTTCATCGAGGATCAGGATGCGTGGTTCGAGCACCAGGGCACGGGCAATTGCGATGCGCTGCCGCTGGCCGCCGGAAAACTCGTGCGGGTAGCGATTCAGGCACGTCCGGTCCATCCCGACCTCGCGCAGGACCGCGATCACCTTCGTGCGGCGAGCGGTGGCATCGAGTTCCGGGCGATGCAGCGCGAGCCCCTCCCCTACGATCTGTTCAATAGTCTGGCGCGGCGAGAGCGAACTGTACGGGTCCTGAAACACCACTTGCATGTTCGAGCGCAGCACGGTTTGTTCGCGGCCGCGGTAATCGGCGAGCGCACGGCCCTGGAACTCGACCTTGCCATGTGAAGTGCGCTGCAAGCCGAGCAGGGCCATTGCCAGGGTGGATTTGCCGGAACCCGATTCACCGACAATACCAAGCGTCTCACCCTGCCTGACGGTCACGGAGACGCCGTCGACTGCCTTGAACGCACCGCGCCGGAACCACCCGCCCACGCCCGCGATCTTCGTGGCGAATTCCACCGATACATCCTTGGCGTCGAGCAAAACCGGCGACAACGGCAAGACCGGCAAGACCGTTCGCTCCGGTTTGCTTTGCAGCAAGCGGATCGTGTATGGATGCTGCGGCGACGCGAAAATCGATTCCACCGCGCCGCTTTCCACCAACACGCCCTTCTCCATCACGGCCACGCGCTGCGCGAATTTGCGCACAAGGTTGAGGTCGTGCGTGATCAGCAGGACGGCCATGCCGCGTGACGCGGCTTCGTCGCGTTGAAGTTCGAGCAGCAACTCCACGATCTGTGCACGGATTGTGACGTCGAGGGCGGTGGTGGGTTCATCGGCGAGAAGCAGGCGCGGACGGCATGCAAGCGCCATTGCGATCATCGCGCGCTGGCGTTGGCCGCCAGAAAGCTGATGCGCGTACCGGTCGATGCGCTTTTCCGGTTCCGTAATGCCCGTGCGCGCCAGCAGGTCGATCGCGCGGCGGCGGGCGTCACGGGCCGATACACCATCGTGCAGCACGATGGTTTCGATGATCTGGTCGCCTATGGTGAAGAGCGGGTTGAGCGCTGTCATTGGCTCCTGGAAGATCATCGCGATGTCGGAACCGCGAAGCTTGCGCATTTCCGCTTCGCTCTTCGAGAGCAATTCCTGGCCGTCGAAACGGATCGACCCGGTGAGATCAGCATCGCGCAGAAGCCGCAGGATGGACAGTGCCGTCACGCTCTTGCCCGATCCGGACTCGCCAACCAGCGCCACGCGCTCGCCGGCTTCGATCTTCAGGCTGACGCCATCGACGGCCATGGTGTCGCCAAAACGTACCCGCAAATCCGCGATATCCAGCAACGGCGCGCTCATTTCCCTCCTCCGGCCTTGATGGCATCGGAGATGCGGGTGTCGAGCGCGTTGCGTAGCGCATCTCCCATGAATGTGAGCAACAACAAGGTCGCGACCAGCACGCCAAACGTCGATAACGATATCCACCACGCGTCCAGATTCGCCTTGCCTTGCGCAAGCAATTCGCCAAGCGATGGCGTGGGCGAAGGCACGCCAAGGCCGAGAAAGTCCAGGCTGGTGAGCGCGAGAATCGCGCCGCTCATGCGAAACGGTAGAAACGTAATAACGGGCGTGAGGCTGTTGGGCAGGATATGCCGCCAGATGATTTGCGCATTTGACAAACCCATTGCCCGCGCCGCGCGCACGTAGTCCTGCGTGCGATTGCGCAAAAATTCGGCGCGTACGTAATCCGACAAGCCGATCCATCCGAAAAGCGATAGCAGCACCACGAGCAGCAACAGGCTCGGCTCGAAGATCGATGCAAAGATGATCAGCAGATACAGCTCGGGCAACGCGCTCCAGATCTCGATCAGGCGCTGGCCGGTCAGGTCGGTGCGTCCGCCGAAATAACCCTGCACGGCGCCGGCAAGCATGCCGAGCACGGTGCCTATCGCGGTCAGGACCAGCGCGAAGATCACCGATACCCGAAAGCCGTAAAGCAGCCGCGCGAACACGTCGCGGCCGCGGTCGTCCGTGCCGAGCCAGTTTTCACGCGATGGCGGCGCCGGGTTCGAACCCTTCGAAAAATAGTTGAGCGTGTCGTAGTAATAGTGATTCGGCGGATAGACGGCGAAGTTGCCGCCCTCGCTGAAACGGTCGCGAATGTACGGATCGAGATAATCGGCCGGCGTCGGGAAATCACCGCCGAAGGTGGTTTCTGAATACGTCTTCACCAGCGGGAAATAGAGCTGCCCCTGATAGCGGACGACCAGCGGTTTATCGTTGGACCATAGCGGTCCGGCGAGGCTGATCGCAAACGCGATCACGAAAATCACGAGGCTCCAGTAACCGAGCCGGTTGCGCTTGAAACGCTGCCAGACGCGCCGGCCTGGCGTGATCGATACGGGCGCGCTCAATGGTTGCGCGTCGCTGTCGCGGGGCGTGCGGAGCATGGACTGGTTCAACTCAACGCTCCAGTTGTTCGAATTGAATGCGCGGATCGACCCAGACGTAACAGAGGTCGGAAATGAGCTTGGTGGCAAGCCCGATCAGCGTGAACAAATACAACGTGCCGAGCACGACCGGGTAATCACGCCGCACGACAGATTCATATGAGAGCAGGCCGAGGCCATCGAGTGAAAAAAGCGTTTCGATCAGCAGGCTGCCCGTGAAAAACGCGCCAATAAACGCGCCGGGAAAACCCACGATCAACGGCAACAACGCGTTGCGAAACACATGCTTCCAAAGCACCGTTCGCTCCGATAACCCCTTCGCCCGCGCCGTCAGAACGTACTGCTTGCGGATTTCATCGAGGAAAGCGTTCTTCGTCAGCATGGTGATCACGGCAAAACTGCCGACCACCGATGCAATGATCGGCAACGTGATATGCCACAAATAGTCCGCGATTTTTCCGCCGAGGCTGAGCGTCGCCCAGTTGTCCGAGGTGAGATTGCGCAGCGGAAACAGTTGCCAGAACGAACCGCCGCCGAACAGCACGAGCAGCAACACGCCGAGCACGAAGCCCGGAATTGCGAAGCCGATCAACACGAGCAGACTTGTGGTGATATCGAACGTGGAACCGTTGCGCACTGCCTTGGCAATCCCGAGCGGCACCGAAATCAGATAGGTAATAAAAAACGTCCATAAGCCGATACTGATCGATACCGGCAGCTTCGACACAATCAGCGACCACACGCTTTGATGCCGGAAATAGCTATCGCCGAGGTCGAAGCGCGCGAAGCGGCCGAGCATCAGGAAGTAACGTTGCAACGGGGGTTTATCGAAGCCGTACAGCGCGCGAAGTTGCGCGACTTGCTGCGCGTCCACGCCCGTATGCTGGCGCATGCCGAAGCTCGTGCCTTGTTCGCCGCGCCGCAATTCGTGGACGGCTTGCTCGACCGGGCCGCCCGGCACGAACTGGATCACGGCGAACGTGAGCGTGAGCACGCCGAGCAAGGTCGGGATCATCAGCAAGATGCGTTTGAGGATGTAGCTCCACATAAGCGGCGGTCCGGTTGAAGGCTTTAAAGTTACTGCGCTGTCTTGAACCACCACGTCGATGTGATCCAGTCCTCGGCGGTGTAGTACAGCGGCAAGGTCGCCGGATACGCGAGCGTGTTGCGATACGCGACCCGGTGCGACGCCGTGTACCAATGCGGGATCACATAGTAGCCGTGCATCAGGACCCGGTCGAGCGCGTGGGTGGAATCGAGAAGCTGTTCGCGCGTTTGCGCGCCGATCAGCGTATGCACGATCGAATCCACCGCCGGCGACTTCAAGCCAATGTAATTGTCCGAGCCCTGCTGATCCGCCGACTTGCTGCCAAATCGTGTCTCCTGTTCCGTGCCCGGAATCTGCACGTCAGGCATGCGGATGCTGGTCATGTCGAAGTCGTAGGCGTCGAGCCGTTTCTGGATCAAGGCGAAGTCCACCAGGCGGAAGTTCGCCACGATCCCAAGCTTCTGCAAATTGCGCTGGAACGTGGCCACAACCGGTTCCATTGAAGCGCCGCCGCCCGAGTCGTCCAGTATTTCGAACACGAACGGATCGCCCTTCGCGTTGCGCAAGGCGCCATCGCGATACGTCCAGCCGGCATCGGCGAGAAGCTGGCGCGCCTTGATCAGGTTTGCGCGCAATGAACCGGGCGCGTCGGTGCTCGGCTGTTTCACCATCGGACCGAAGACAGCCGGATCGAGTTGGGCGCGCAACGGCGACAGGATCGCAAGCTCGCCCGGGCTCGGTGTGCCGGTCGCCGCGAGATCCGTGTTGGCAAAAAAACTGTCGATGCGCGTGTACTGGTTGAAGAACAACTGGCGGTTGAGCCACTGGAAATCGAAGGCGAGATCGAGCGCCTGCCTGACACGCACATCGTTGAAGATGGGACGACGCAAGTTGATGAAGAAACCTTGCATGCCGGTGCCGTTGTGATTGCGGAATTCGTGCTTGATCAGCTCGCCGTTATCGAAGCGTTTGCCGATGTCACGCCGTACCCAGTTGCGCGCGATATATTCCACGAGCGCATCGTATTCGCCGGCCTTGAACGCTTCCAGCCGCGCGACACCGTCCGAATACAGCTTGTAGTTGATGCGCTCGAAGTTATACGTGCCCACGCGCACCGGCAACGCGCTGCCCCAATACGCCGGATTACGCTTATAGGTGATCGTGCGGCCGTTGTCATATTGTTCGATGAGATACGGCCCGCTGCCTATTGGCTTCTGGAACGCGAGTTGATCGAAGGGAACGTGGCTGCCGTCCGGCTTCATGCCCCACTTGCGCGAAAACACCGGAATCCCGCCGGCGATGAACGGCATCTCGCGCGTGCGCTCCTTGAACTCGAAGCGAATCGTCAATGGATCGACGATGACCGCCCGCGCTATCTGCCCGAAGTACACCGAATATTGCGGCGCGGCCTGCGGACTCTTGAGCGTCTCGAACGAATACTTGACGTCATCGGCGGTGACCGGGTCGCCGTTCGAAAACCGTGCTTTCGGGTTGATGTGGAACGTGGCAGAAAGTCCGTCCGGCGCGACGCTGATGTCATCGGCAAGAAGACCATAGGCAGTCGACACTTCGTCAAGGCTTCCCGTCGTCAGGCTCTCGAACATGAAGCCGAGACCGGGCGCCGAATTGCCGCGCAGCGTGAAGGGGTTGAATTTATCGAAGCTGGTCAGCCGGTTCGGATTGGCGAGAACGAGCGTTCCGCCGCGTGGCGCGTTGGGATCGACATAATCGAAGTGCTTGAAACCAGCCGGATACTTCGGCTCGCCATACTGCGCGATGGCATACACGGCGAATGCCGGATGGGAAACCGCAAGCGCGCCAAAAGCAACAGCCAGACTTGCGAACAGTGGACCGAGGACCCGTCGGGAGCCAGTCGTCATGAGTGCCTTTATGCGTACCATTCAGCGATGATTGAAAAAAACGTCCTGCCGGCATTGTCTGCTATACCCGGTTAGCAGCGGCAGGGGTCCGGCAATGTGAGAGAATTCTACTTAAAACAACTGTCCCGGGCATTGTAACGAGGCGCACACGCTTCTCGCGCCGCAGTCGCGCCGTCATTTCGGGACGAGTGCACTACTGACTTCTTAAGGAGCATCATGGGATTTCTCGCTGGAAAACGGATTCTGCTGACGGGCTTGTTGTCGAACCGGTCGATTGCCTATGGCATTGCGGCGGCTTGCAAACGCGAAGGCGCCGAACTCGCTTTCACCTACGTGGGTGAGCGATTCAAGGATCGCATCACCGAGTTCGCAACGGAATTCGGCAGCGATCTGATCTTCCCCTGCGATGTGGCAAGCGACGAGGAAATCGACGCCCTCTTCACCTCCCTCAAAGGACGCTGGGACACGCTCGACGGACTGGTGCATTCCATCGGTTTTGCGCCGCGCGAAGCGATTGCGGGCAATTTCCTGGATGGCATGACGCGCGAGAATTTCCGCATCGCCCATGACATTTCCTCGTACAGCTTCCCCGCGCTCGCGAAAGCCGCCCAATCGATGCTTTCCCCCGACGCCTCCTTGCTCACGCTCAGCTACCTCGGCGCCGAGCGCGCGATCCCCAACTACAACACAATGGGTCTGGCGAAGGCATCGCTCGAAGCCAGCGTGCGGTATCTGGCCGAAGCGCTGGGCGATAAAGGCGTGCGTGTGAACGGCATCTCGGCCGGCCCGATCAAGACGCTGGCCGCGAGCGGCATCAAGAGCTTCGGCAAGATCCTGGAGTTTGTCGAGAACAACGCGCCGTTGCGGCGCAATGTGACCATCGATCAGGTGGGCAACGTGGCCGCGTTCCTGCTGTCCGATCTAGCTGCCGGGGTGAGCGCGGAGATCATCCACGTCGATAGCGGCTTTAACGCCGTGGTCGGCGGCATGACGCCTCAGGCCGCCGCGGAGTAACGTCCTTACCCCGAAGCTTTGCCTCGCAGCAAATCAAAAGGCCGTCCCGCGTAACCGGGACGGCCTTTTCTTTGTACGACGTGCGCGCGCTTATCTGCGGTGATCGTTTCCGTGTCCGCCGCCGTGGCCATTCCCACCGCCATGACCGTTGCCGCCGCCATGACCACGCTGCGGACCGCCGTAGTAGCCACGACCGCCGCCATTGTGCCGATACCAGTCGTCACGCGCCCAGTAACGCCGGCCATCGTAGTACCGGTTTCCGTACCAGCCGATCACAACCGGAGGCGGCGCATACACTGGCGCCGGCTGATAGACGACTGGCGGAGGCGGAGGCGCGTAATACGGCTGTGGCGCCACATAAACAGGCGCCGGAATTCCAATATTGATACCCAAGTGCACGCCGCCCGCATGGGCCGCGCCCGACAAGGTAACGAGGCATATTCCGGCAATGCCGGCAAGACTGCGGATGCTTCTGATGGTGTTCATGTAAAGGCGTGCCTCGAGCCGTCATTGTTCAGGTGGAAGCGAATATAACGGATAGACGCTGATCCAGTATTTCAACTTTGTAAGAAGTTCGGCGATGGCGGTATTGTCTGCGGAAAGCTTACTCTTTGTTACATGCCCTAAAGTGGCAACCAAGCAGGCCAAGAGCGACAAAACATTCCGCTAAACCAAAGGCCATCCGGCTTACGCCGGATGGCCTTTGGTTCCGTGCCAATCATCGAGTGTCGACTGCTCAATGCCAGCCGCGATGATCGCCGTACCGCGGACCGCCACCATGATGTCGATACCAATCGTCGCGAGCCCAATAACGGCGGCCGTCGTAATAACGATCGCCGTGCCAGCCAATGACGATGGCAGGTTGTGCATACACCGGCGCCGGCGCATAAACAACCGGCGGTGGGGGCGGCGCATAGACCACGGGCGGTGGAGGCGGTGCATAAACCGGTTGCGGCGCAACATACACCGGGGCAGGAGCAGGTACACCGAGATTGATACCCAGCCGGACTTGCGCGGTTGCCGCGCCAGACAGTCCCAACGCCCCGACAGCCACAACGCCTGCAAAAATCGATGTCTTTAACTTATTGTTCATTTGAAGCCTCAACGGAATCGGTTTCGTTGAGAGAAATCTTAGCCGAACAAGCCGCCGGGATTGTTTCAAGGCAGTAACTCCGAATTACGACCAACGACCGGATGTGACATAAAATTTCACATGACAAGTTCCGCAACTGCCGGTTTCAAAGGTATGGCCAGCGCGGCTATGCTGGCATCGGCTGATAGAATGAATGTCATCTGTCACCGTTTATCTAACATCTGCGTCCATGGTCCGCTCATACGACCCGCGTGTGGCCGCAGATATGCAAACTGCCCAGAGGTCATTGAGCTTGCCGCCAACGCTTCCCTTCGCCGTTCGCCATTACCTGGCCGTGATTTGCGGAACCGCGCTCATTTTCCTGCTGACCCTGGTCGCAAATGAATGGATCTTTCGGCATTCGGAGTTCGTGCGAGGCGTCAATTGGGTCTACTTGCCTGCAGGAATGCGACTTCTCTGCACGTTGTTATTCGGAGGTTTGGGCGCGAACGGTATATTAATGGCGTCGTTGATTAGCTGCTTCTTCTACTATTTCCCGAATGACCCGGTGCATGCCACGTTCGTTGCCATTATCTCGGCGCTCGCGCCATATCTCGTATATCTATTTGCTATACGCCGACTTGGCCTGCGGCCGTCATTAGTCAATTTAACGGCAGGAAGGCTTCTCTTTCTCGAATTGCTCTATTCGTTGGTCGGTCCGGCAATGCAGCAAATGTGGACCGTACTGAACGGCAATGCAGAAGGCGCTGCGGAGCGGTTTGCGGTAATGGTGGTCGGCGACCTAAGCGGCACGCTGATCATTGTGTATGCGCTTAAGTTCGGCTTATGGCTGATAACACGATTTCATAGATCCGCGCACGAAACATCGCGCTAAAAGAACAAAGCTAACGCCTAAGGTTTTGTCTGTATTTATGATGCATCGTTACCCTGCCTTTTGTCAGCAGGGTAACGTGCACTTTTTTATACTCTCAGGACTAGTAGCGCTACCCTATTACGTCGATAGAGCGCCCTCTTTCGATAATGCTAGCATTTTATTATCAAAGTGATAAGTGATTTTAAAGTCTGCGACTCATGCTTCGCGCAGGGTTTTAAGTCTTTACGTAAGGCGTGCGCAAGCTTCTTCCAGCGAATGCTATGATTGACGGACGCTTCCCGAGTCCGCGGCAATGGCAAAAAAACACCTTGTTGATACCTATTTGCGCTTCCTGAACCTGGCTCAGGCCGTTCAGGCGTTGCCCACTGTTCCGAAACTCGACGCCGCCGAGGAACGTCTGCTCGAAGCGCTGACCGCCGCCTGGCACACGGGGCATTCGCTGACCGTCACGGAAACAATGGCGCTTTCGGCGGCGGGCGCGCCGGCAACGGTGCATCGCAAGCTCGCCCGGCTGCGGCAGGAAGGGCTCGTTTCTGTCGATGAATCGAGCACCGATCTGCGAACCAAAACGGTCGTGCCCACGCGCAAGGCGCTCGACTATTTCGAAAAGCTGGCCGACTGCCTGGAAGAAGCGAAGCGAAAACAAACCTGATTGCGCGAACGATCGGCAATCACGTGCCTCACGCGAACCGCGCTTCCAATGAGACAATCCGCGATTTCGAAGGAACACACGATGATCGACGGCCTCGTTTCCGGACGGCTTTACGGTACGGCACAAGTGCGCACCGGCCAGCATGGCACCCATTTCGTCACATGCCGGGTACGCGCCGCGGCGGGCGATGGCGAGAGCCTGTTCATCAATGTGATCGCGTTCGACGATATTGCCAAGGAAGCGCTGCAGGCGCTCGATGACGGCGACAGCGTGTCGCTTGCCGGCGCCCTCACACCGAAGGTCTGGACCGACAAGCAAGGCAACGCGAAACCCGCGCTGGACATGGTCGTTCACGCCGTGCTGACCGCGTACCACGTCCAGCAAAAACGCCGCACGGTGCGCGGTCAGCCGGAGATCGGCGCGGATCAGGACGACGTTCTGGACGACTTGTAAATCATCGACACCGGTTTTCTCCAGCCTAACGATTCAGGGAAAGCACCAGCGGGTGGTCGCAGAAGATGTGGTTTTCATAGACCTGACCGTGCTTGTGGCGAACGCAGTCCACGCCTTCGAAACGCAGCGGCACATCGCCGTGCGTGCCCGTCGCGATCCATCGAATGAAAACCGTGTCGCCACGGCTTGCGTGATCGGCGACTTCAAGCCTGAAATCGGGGACACGGCGCAGCAGTTCATGCAGCGGACGAACATACGCTTCGACACCTCTCAGCGGCGCATCGCGCCCCGGCCAATATCCCTCGATATCTGCGGCAAGCTCGTCTGTCGGCTTGCCGAAATCCGGCGCTGCCCAGAACGCCGCGTATTTCTCGACGCTCCAGTCGCGACCCATCAACGCGCTATCGATAAAACCCGTGATGCTGGCGAAGCGTCCATCGACGCAGAAATCACCGATATCCGTGCCGCTTGCAAACTGCCGCCCGGTTGCATCGATCAAACGCCAGCTGAAGCGCACCGTCTGGCCGGTCGCGTCGATTCCGCCAACGCGCTGAAAGCTCAAACCCGGCATGGAAGACTGAAACGCGCCGATCATGTCGGCGAAGCCTTTGGGCCCGGTGCTGTTCATCATCGGGTCTAGGTAGCGTCCGTTTTCCAGCAGCACTTGCGCGGCCAGCGTTTCGCGGCGCGCTGCATCCGTCTCGTTCCAGGCATCGATATAACGGCCCACCAAAATCTCATGCTCGGTCATGATGCTCTCCTGTTTCCAACGTGAATGACGTGTGGCCGGACCGGATTGGCACGGCCTGGAAGTCATCATCGGGAGAGGCGTGCGGCGCGTCGATTACGCTTGAGGTAATGGCCGCATGCACGGCGCTTTGCTAAGGTAAGGACATGAACACTCTGAGCTCCACGGCCGTATCTGGGCCCCTATCTATCGGAACCTTGATCAAGCATTGGCGCGAACGGCGGCGCATGAGCCAGCTATTGCTTGCAAACGAAGCGGAGATTTCGAGCCGGCATCTGAGTTTCATTGAAACCGGGCGCGCCGCGCCGAGCCGCGCGATGGTGCTGCGTCTGGCCGAATATCTCGACGTCCCGCTGCGTGAACGCAATCAATTGCTTACGGCCGCCGGTTTCGCGCCCGTGTTTCAACAGCGCTCGCTCGACGATCAATCGATGGCGCCCGCCCGGCTCGCCGTCAAGCAAGTATTGAAGGGACACGAGCCCTACCCCGCGCTTGCAATCGATCGACACTGGAATTTGATATCGGCGAATGGTGCGGTCGCGGCGCTTATCGCCGATGCCGATCCTGCCCTGCTCCAGCCGCCAGTCAACGTGCTTCGCCTGAGCCTGCATCCACGCGGGCTGGCTTCGAAGATCGTGAATCTCGGGCAATGGCGAAGGCATTTGCTCGAACGGCTCGACGGCCAGATACGCGCAAGTGGTGACACACAGCTGATGGCATTGCGCGATGAATTGGCAAGCTATCCAGGCGCTTCAAACGACGACCGGACAATGGAATCATCCATCGCCATTCCGTTCGTGCTGAGCACGGCGGCCGGACGTTTGTCGTTCATCTCGACAACACTGGTGTTTGGCACACCGGTCGATGTGACGTTGTCGGAGCTGGCCATCGAAATGTTTTTCCCCGCCGATGAAGCGACAGCCGCCGCGTTGAAGCGCTAGCGACCGGCGTGAAGCACGTGAAACCGGAAAAGGCTGCTGGTACGACGAGGAAACAAGGCGCTGATCAGCTTATCGGCGCGACCGGGACTTGCACCTCTACGTGCTTTCCCGACTTCAAGAAACGGCGTCCAAACTGCAGGACCGGTTTCTCGATGAACCTCCAGGACAGACCCGCAACGATCACGGTCAACCTTTTCATCGGCGTGCTCCTTCCGGCTCCGGGCGCTCGGGGCGAGCGCTCAAACCGCGACGATCCCATTTCGGAAATCGGGCGTCGGTTAGCTAACGAACGAAGCGCGCGCGACGCACAGCAGCCGGAAACAAAAACGCTGAAAAGATTCTCTGCAAAGCCGAAAAAACAAAACCCCGTAGATCGTTAGATCTACGGGGTTTTTGACCATCTTCTGGCGGAGACGGAGGGATTCGAACCCTCGATCCAGGTTTTAGCCCAGATGCTCCCTTAGCAGGGGAGTACCTTCAACCTCTCGGCCACGTCTCCTGCACTTTCTGCCGCGCGGGAGTCAGCGCGACGAAGCCAAGATCATAGCGGGTTAGCGGCTGTGGGTCAATTTCATGAGACAAAATTTTTCGTAGATCAGAGCGCATTGAAGGGCGACACATCAAGCCTTGCAACGCCGACAAACATCCCGACTAACCCGCTATTCATTCACCAACCAGCCGGTTCACGCGCGATCGAGTTCGAACACCTTGTGCAACGCGCGCACGGCGAGCTCGGTGTACTTTTCGTCGATCAGCACCGAGATCTTGATTTCGGAAGTAGAGATCATCTGGATATTGATGCCCTCTTCTGCCAGCGTACGGAACATCGTGCTGGCAATGCCCACGTGCGAACGCATACCCACGCCCACCACCGAAACCTTCGAGACCTTGGGATCACCGCGGACCTGCTCGGCCTTCACGTGTTCCTTGACCTGATTCGTCAGGATCTCCATGGCGCGCGCATAGTCGCCGCGGCCCACCGTGAACGTGAAGTCGGTCTTGCCGTCCACGCTCGTGTTCTGGATGATCATGTCGATGTCGATGTTCGCATCCGCCACCGGCCCCAGGATCTGATACGCGATACCCGGCTTGTCGGGCACACCCATCACGGCAATTCGCGCTTCGTCGCGCTGGAACGCGATGCCCGAGATAACAGCTTTTTCCATGGTCTCGTCTTCTTCAAAAGTAATCAGGGTGCCCGAGCTCATTTCGGTTTCGAGAGGAATCATCGGGTCCGTCAGGCTCGACAGCACGCGCGTCTTTACCTGATATTTACCCGCAAATTCCACCGAACGGATCTGCAGCACCTTCGATCCGAGGCTCGCCATTTCCAGCATTTCTTCAAACGTCACACGATCCAGCCGGCGCGCTTCTTCCACCACGCGCGGGTCGGTTGTGTAGACACCGTCGACGTCGGTATAGATCAGGCATTCGTCGGCTTTCATTGCTGCCGCGATGGCCACCGCCGACGTATCCGAACCGCCGCGTCCCAGCGTTGCGATATGGCCTTCCGGATCGACGCCCTGAAAACCCGTAATAACGACGACTTTACCCGCGTCGAGATCCGCGAGCACCCGCGTGCCGTCGATGTCGCTGATGCGCGCTTTCGTGAACGCGCTATCTGTCTTGATCGGGACTTGCCAGCCCGCATAGCTGACCGCTTCGAGCCCTTCGGCTTGCAATGCGATAGCCAGAAGGCCGACGCTGACCTGCTCGCCCGTGGAAGCGATCATGTCGAGTTCGCGCGGGTCGGGGTCAGGGGTGATTTCGCGCGCGAGCCCGAGCAGGCGATTCGTTTCGCCGGACATGGCCGAAGGGACGACGACCATCTTGTGGCCTGCCTTGTGCCATTTGGCGACGCGCCTGGCGACGTTCTTGATGCGCTCGACCGAGCCCATCGAAGTGCCGCCGTATTTATGTACGATGAGTGCCATTGTCGTTTTAAGCTGGAGGAAAAGCCGCGCTGCGCGCCGTGTTATGCGCCGCGTACCGCACGTGGTTCACGTATTGCAACAGACGCCGGCCTCGGGAACTGGTCCGGGCGGAATCTGAAAAGGTGCGATCGACGACTTAAGCGTGACGACGAAACGCGGTTGCCGCGCGCGCGAGGTTCGCTCACGCGCAAAATGCGATTCCAGCGGCCAAAAACGCGTCTTCTGGACGGAAAAGCTGCTTGAAAGGCGTTGCGGGAAACCGGTAAACGTACCCGATCAAGGCCTAAAACACAAGCTGGAACGGGCAAAGCGACGTAGATCGGGGCTGTTTTGACGCGCAGAAAAATAGAATTTTTACCGATCTGATTTCTGCCGTTCAACCCGTGCAACAGATCAGGCAATCACCAGATCCGGTTGCCACGCAATACGCCGCCGGCGCCCGCCTTCGGTTCCCGGTTGCCCACAGGCCCGGTTGATTCCGATCAGCGGCACGAACAACAGCGTATCGCCGGAAAAGAGAAGTGGCACATCGCGTTTCCATCCCGGCACGCCCTGCTCCTGAAACAGGTTTTTGAGCGTACGGTTTGGCCCATCCGCCGTTACGCGCACGCGCTCGCCGCCCGCGCGCGAACGCGCCGTGAGCGGCTCGAAACGCAGCATGGCCTCGGAAACGGAGCCGGCCACGTCGGCATCGTCTTCGGCCACCGGCGCGAACACAAAACTCCCACGCCATTGCGGCACGCGCCAGACGCTTTCGCCGTCCCAATCGAGCTTGCTTGCCGCGCGGGGCGACGCGGCGCCGTTGTCGAGATCCGCAGGATCGGCACTGTCGCCCATTTCCCAGAACATGGCGTCGCGATACACCCGCAGGCAATGTCCCGCATGGTCGATACGCAACGCATGGCCGTTGCGCGAGGCTGCGGCATCGCGTACCTGGCGCAGAATCTCGCCGATCCGCGCCGCCGACGCCGCCTGCAACCCAAGCGCACGCATCCAGTAGCGCAGCAGGTTGATCGCACGTTCATCGTCGAGGGCGAGCAAGGCCGACAAGCTCAACGCGTTCTCGTCGTCAGCGCATGCAGCCGATTGCAAGTCGATGCGCGCAAGATCATCCAGCAGCCGTTGCGCGGATGCCGCATGCGATGCCGTGCGGGCAAGCGCGTCGCGAAACCCGGGGAAATGCACGGCGAGCGCCGGTAGGACATCGTGACGCAACGCGTTGCGGGCGTAGCGTGTATCGGCGTTGGATTCGTCGTCGATCCAGCGCAGGTCGCGCTGATGCGCATAGTGTTCGAGCTGCGCCCGCAACAGATTCAGCAAGGGCCGCACGCGCGGCACGGACAACCCGTCGGCGCGTTGCGGCGCCATCGCCGCGAGGCCGGCCACACCCGCGCCACGCAGCAATTGCAGCAACACCGTTTCCGCCTGATCGTCGGCGTGATGCGCAAGCCACAGCGTCGTGGCGCCATGTTCCTCGCACAAAGCGTCGAGCGCCCGATAACGCGCATCGCGCGCCGCTGCTTCGAGACTTTCGCCGCCTTCGCGCACTACATCGACCTGACGCGATGCAAACCGCACGCCCAACGCGCGGGCGAACGCGTGGCAATGCGCGGCCCAGGCATCGGCGTTAGGACTCAGCCCGTGATGAATATGCAATGCGACCACGCGCGCTTGCCCTGCGCAGCGGACAGCGGCATCGAGGAGCGTGGTGGAATCGAGACCGCCGCTGAACGCGACGGCGATGGGACTGTTGGCGGACGCCGACACATCGGCTAGCGCCGCGCGCACCGCATCCGTTACGAGGCGGCTGGCGGGAGTTTCAGTGTCGGCGGTCACGGGGATCGCTTTCCTGGAGAAGGTGAGCGAAGCGTTGCAAGCTCACGCGCCCGGCAGGTTTTCCTTGAACTTGCCGTACGCCATCAGCTTGTCGAAACGGCGGGCACGGACATCGAGTGCGTTCATGCCGTGGAACTGACGCAGCGTGTCAGACAACGCGCGGCGCAGCAAAGCGGCCATGCCCTTCGGATCACGATGCGCGCCGCCAAGCGGTTCGTTCACGATCTTGTCGATCAGCCCGAGCGCCTTCAACCGGTGCGCGGTCAAACCAAGCGCCTCGGCCGCTTCAGGCGCCTTCGCCGCGCTCTTCCACAAAATGGAGGCGCAGCCTTCCGGTGAAATGACCGAGTACGTGGAAAATTGCAGCATCAGCACACTGTCCGCAACCGCGATGGCGAGCGCGCCGCCGGAGCCGCCTTCGCCAATGATGGTCGCGATGATCGGCGTCTTCAGCTCTGCCATCACGTAGAGGTTACGGCCGATCGCTTCCGACTGGCCGCGCTCTTCGGCGCCAATGCCGGGATACGCACCGGGTGTGTCGATGAACGTGAAAATCGGCAGACCAAACTTTTCCGCGAGGCGCATCAGGCGCTCGGCCTTGCGATACCCTTCCGGACGCGGCATGCCGAAATTACGCGCCGCGCGTTCTTTCGTGTCGCGCCCCTTTTGCTGGCCGATCACCATGCAGGCCTGGCCATTGAAACGCGCAAGGCCGCCAACAATGGCCAGGTCGTCGGCATATGAGCGGTCGCCGTGCAGTTCGTGGAAATCGGTGAAAAGCTCGTTCACATAGTCGAGCGTGTACGGACGCTGCGGATGACGCGCGATCTGCGAAACCTGCCACGGGGTCAGGTTGGCGTACAAGTCTTTCGTGAGCTGCTGGCTCTTCTTCGAAAGCCGCTCGATTTCTTCCGAAATATCGACAGCGGAATCGTCCTGAACAAAGCGCAATTCTTCAATCTTCGCTTCGAGTTCAGCGATCGGCTGTTCGAAATCCAGAAAAGTGGTCTTCATATGTTCGAATCCTAGAGCATCGGGCAGCGCGTATTCTAACCGCGCCGGCCTCACTAAATTTTGGGTCGAAACTATCGATTATAAAGTTTTGATAGCCACCCAGCTCCGATCATGCACTTTTAGTGATCGGCGGGCACAGGATAAAGGCTACGCCACATGTACCAGGTAGCGACTGTTCGCCACGGCTCCCAGTTGGCTGCGACTTCGCGCGCTTCGCTGCGGGTGACGGGTTCGCCGCTGAAATAGTTGACGCTGATGGCCTGGATCAGGCCGAGGTCATCAAGCGGCAGGACGTCCGGGCGCGACAGGTTGAAGATCAGGAACATTTCCGCCGTCCAGCGGCCGATGCCGCGAATCTGCGTCAATTCCGCGATCACGGCTTCGTCTTCCATCGACGTCCAGCTGTCCACGTGCAATGCGCCCGATACGAAATGCTGCGCGACGTCGAGAATGTACTCGGACTTTCTCTTCGATAACCCGCACGACTGCAGCTTCGCCGGCCCGACTTTGATGAACTGCTGCGGCGCGAGCGTGGGACACGCGCCTTCCACGCGCTTCCAGATGGCTTGTGCGGACGCCACCGAAATCTGCTGCCCTACGACGGAACGCGCGAGCGTGGTGAACGGATCATCACGGTTCACGAGATGCACGGGTCCGAACTTCGGAATCAGCTTCTTCAGGATCCGGTCGCGCTTGACGAGATCCGCGCACGCCTTGTCCCAATACTCGGGACGCGCGGCTTCGGGCGACAGTCCGGGTGTTTGTACGGCGACCGTATTCACGGCGACCGTCTTTTCCGAAGTGACCACCCGCGATTTCCGAACGATCTCGCCATTGGCCTGCGGGTCGCGTACGAGCGCTTGCGCGGTCCCGCCGTCGACATCGGCTTCAGTGGTTTTCACGTCGAGCAATTTAGCGGCGTCGCCGTTCGCTTTCTTCAGCGACGCCTTGGGAACGCCCGCACGCACCGTCTTGCGCGCGCGGGCCACGCCGTTCGCTGCCGGCGCGTCGTCATGCGCGGCCCCATTGACCACCCGCTTCTTCGATGCCGCTTTTCCCGGCGCACCGTCGGCCGCGCCATTGAGCCGCTTGGCCAAGGGCTTGGACGCCGTCGATGTCTTCACACTTGCACGCCGCGTAGCCGTCGTTTCGGTCGCTGCGTTACTTCCGGACGCTGCTCGTTTAGCCGGCGTCTTTCTGGCCGTTGCCATCATGCCTCCTACCTGGTAAGTCGATCAGAGAATGCGAAGGACGTTTAGCTGCGACGCCATTCGGTCGACCCACCCGGTTTGTCTTCAAGTGCAATTCCGGCTTCGAGCAACTCAGCGCGAATCCGGTCTGCTTCGGCATAGTTCTTCGCTTGTTTCGCAGCAACGCGAGCAGCGATCTTCGTTTCGATATCAAGAGGCGTGAGGCCGGCAGCGCCCTCCTCGCCACTATTCCTGTTACTGCCCGGCGCGTCCTGAAGGAACGCACGCGGATCGCGCTGCAACAAGCCGAGCACGCCGCCAAGCGACTTCAACTGACGCGCGAGCACCGCGTCCTGCGAGCGGTTCACTTCGCTCGCCAATTCGAACAGAACCGCAATCGCGACGGGCGTATTGAAGTCGTCGTTCATGGCTGCCTGAAAACGCTGCGCATGCGCTTCGTTCCAGTCGAGCGGATTCGTGTCCGGGCTCACATCTTTCAACGCGGTGTAAAGGCGCGTGAGCGCCCCACGTGCATCGTCTATATGAACGTCGCTGTAATTGAGCGGCGAACGATAGTGTGCCCGCGCAATAAAAAAGCGCACGACTTCCGCGTCGAATTTTTCGAGGACTTCGCGAATGGTGAAGAAGTTGCCAAGCGACTTCGACATCTTTTCGCTGTCGATCTGCACGAAGCCGTTGTGCATCCAGTAGTTGACGAACTGAACGCCGGTTGCCGCCTCGCTCTGCGCAATCTCATTCTCATGGTGCGGAAACTGCAAGTCCTGACCACCGCCATGAATGTCGAAACGGTCGCCGAGCAACGTGCAACCCATGGCGGAACATTCGATATGCCAGCCCGGCCGCCCGCGGCCCCACGCAGAGTCCCAACCCGTGTCAGGCGGTTCGCCCTCTTTCGCACGTTTCCACAATACGAAGTCGAGCGGGTCCAGCTTCGCGTCATTCGACGCCACGCGTTCGCCCGCGCGCAAATCTTCAATCGACTTGCCCGACAGCTTGCCGTAGCCCTCGAACTTGCGCACGGCGTAGTTCACGTCGCCATCGCTTGCCTGATACGCGTAACCGTTGTTCACGAGTGTCTGGATCATGTCGAGCATCTGCGGCACGAAATCTGTTGCGCGCGGTTCGCGGTCGGGACGCTCGACACCGAGGGCATCGAGATCGTCATACATGGCCTGAATGAATCGCGTGGTCAGCGACTTGATCGATTCGCCATTTTCCACGGCGCGACGAATGATCTTGTCGTCGATATCCGTGATGTTGCGCACATATGTCACGTCATAGCCGATCGTACGAAGCCACCGCTGCACGATGTCGAACACGATCATCATGCGTGCGTGCCCGACGTGACAGTAGTCGTACACCGTGATTCCGCAGACATACATGCGCACTTCTCCGGCACGGAGAGGCACAAAAGGTTGCTTGTCACGCGCGAGCGTGTTGTAGATGCGCAATGAGTTCATAAACGATGGTGCGTGGGCCGGGACATCCGAGTGTTTCGATTGCTGGCCGAATGTGGCGAGCGTGCTGCGTGATTCTCACGTGGGTCACGTGGGTCAAACGCCGATGCTTTTACAAACCGTGCAACCTGCACATTGGCACAGAGATGATCATGCTACAGGTTGCGATCGGCCGGCGACAAGAACTGGAACAACAGCATGACCCGCAGCAACAGAATGACGAATGCATAACGGCGAGAGACATGTTCAGCTATAAACCGGAGCGATGGGGACCCGATGAGGACCCCTCGGAACAGGAGCGCAGCGCCGCGAAAACATGCGGGTCATGCGAATCAAAACGGAGGCGGCCGCGAGTGGCGTAAAGACTGTCCGGACGTTCAGCAGAACGTTGCGGACGTTTTGTTAGAATGGGCCGGAGTATAACATTCAGAAACGAGCCTATGAAACCTACAAGCCGCCGCGTATCAAGCGTTGCCAAGCTCGCGGCGACCGCACTTGCAACTGCCGCATTCGGACTTGGCGCATCTCTGTGGCCGGCCGTGCCGGCGTTTGCGCAAGTCTCCACCGCCACCGCTGACGACACGCCCGCCATCGACTCCGCGATCTCGCAGAAGCAATGGCAAAGCGCGCTGATCCAGCTAGACGCGCGTCTTGCGACCAATCCGCGCGACGTCCAGGCGAAATTCAAGCGCGCTACCGTGCTCGCCCGCCTGAACCGCGACGACGAAGCCATCACCGCGTTCACCGAACTTACGCAAGCGTATCCGGAGCTGCCGGAGCCGTATAACAACCTGGCTGCGCTCTATGCGAAGAAAGGCCGCTACGATGAAGCCCGCGTCGCGCTCGAAACCGCGACGAAGGCGAATCCGAGCTATGCGCTCGCGTACGAGAATCTGGGTGACTTGTATCTGCGGCTTGCGAGCGAATCGTATAAACGCGCTCAGACGCTCGGATCGAGAAGCCCGTTGACGGCGCAGCGCGTGGGCGATATCCAGAAGATCGTTTCGCCGCCGCCGCGCCGTCGTCCGGAAGCAGCGGCAGCCGCCGCGGCTGCCGCTTCGGGCGCTTCGCGCGTTCCGGCAGCGTCTTCTGCAACGGCAGCTTCCGCGCCTGTGGCCTCGTCGTCAACGTCGTCAACCTCGAACGGCAGTGACTGGAACGCGCCGAATACGGGCACGACCGGCTCGTCTTCGTCGTCCACGGACATGTCCGCACCGCTTTATTCGCCATTCGGCGGACCGAGCGTGCCACTCTCGAACACGCCGTATTTCGCACCTTCCAAACCGTGATCCGGCCTGAACGGACCGTCAAACCGCAAAGGTCTGATGTCCGTTCAGACCACCACGAGATGCAGCTCCAACCAGAGGATCGATTGCTCATGAAAAGTTTGTTGTTGGCGCTCGGCAGCGCTGCACTCATCGCCCAGGCGCCTGCGTTTGCTCAGTCGTCACAAACGGCCGCTCATCCGAACGTGCTGCTCAAGACGTCGCAAGGCGATATCAAAGTCGAGCTGTATCCCGAGAAGGCGCCCAAAAGCGTCGCCAACTTTCTTGATTACGTGAAGTCCGGGCAGTACAACGGCACGATCTTTCATCGTGTGATTCCAGGCTTCATGATTCAGGGCGGCGGCTACACCACGAGCTTTGCTGAGAAGCCCACGCGCGCGCCCATTCCGCTTGAAAGCAAGAACGGCTTGAAGAACAGCACCGGCACCCTCGCGATGGCACGCACGAGCGATCCGAACTCGGCCACGTCGCAGTTCTTCATCAATACCGTCGATAACACCGGCCTCGATTACCCCAACGGCGACGGCAATGGTTATGCCGTATTCGGCAAGGTCGTCTCGGGCATGGACGTCGTGAAGAAGATCGAAGCCACGCCCACCACCACGCGTGGGCCGATGGGCGATGTGCCGCAATCGAACATCGTGATCGAATCCGCGAGCGTGGTCGGGAAGTAAGAGATCAAAGCAGCAGGCATACGCCGTGCGCGTCGCGTATTGCTCCATCCACTTTTGAAAAGGAAAGGAATTCATCATGGTCGAACTCCATACGAATCACGGCATCATCAAGATCGAACTGAACGCTGAGAAGGCGCCGAAGTCCGTCGAGAATTTCTTGAACTACGTCAAGAAAGGTCACTACGACAACACCGTGTTCCATCGCGTGATCGACGGTTTCATGATCCAGGGCGGCGGCTTCGAACCGGGCATGAAGCAAAAACCGACGGACGCACCCATCGACAACGAAGCGAACAATGGCCTGAAGAACGAAGTCGGTTCGCTTGCCATGGCACGCACGAACGACCCGCATTCGGCGACCGCGCAGTTCTTCATCAACGTGGGCGACAACGAGTTCCTGAATCACTCGGCGCCGACGTCGCAGGGCTGGGGCTATGCCGTGTTCGGCAAGGTCGTGGACGGCATGGACATCGTTGACAAGATCCGCAAGGTGAAGACCGGCTCGAAGGGCTTTCACCAGGATGTGCCAGCGGATGACGTCGTGATCGAGAAGGCTGTTGTCGTCGGTGAATGACTGACTCGACAGACGGCGTGACCGATTCACTGAAAACAGCGGGCGCGGAAGCTACAGCGCGCCCGCTGTTTTTCATTTCGGATCTTCATTTAAGCGATGCCATTCCGAAGACGGTGGCGGCGTTCGAGCATTTCATTCGAGTGACGGCGAACGAGGCCGACTCGGTGTTCATCCTCGGCGATCTCTTTGAATTCTGGGTTGGCGACGACGTACTCGAAGCCTCCGTGCAAGGCGCGCGCGCAGCGTTCGTACGGCGCATGACCGCCTTGATGCATACCTTGTCCGAGCGTGGGATCGGCTTGTATGTCATGCATGGAAATCGCGACTTCCTGCTCGGCAAGGGCTTCATGCGCGCGGCCGGCGCCATGCCGCTGCCCGATCCTTTCGTGATTACCGCGTTCGGCACGCGCATTGTGGTCGCCCATGGCGACGCGCTTTGCACAGACGACCCCGCGTACCAGCGCTTCCGGCGTTTTGCGCGGAATCAGGTGGCGCAGCAGGTGTTCCTGAGCCTGCCGCTGAAGCTGAGGTTATCGATTGCGGAACGCATGCGTTCAACGAGCGAAGAAGGACGGATGCGTCCCGTGCAGGCCAAATATGACGTGACGCGTAAAGCCGTGGCGCAACTGTTCGCCAGCACCGGCACGCACACCATGATTCACGGGCATACGCATTTGCCCGCGCGGCATCGGGAAAACGATGGCGTTCGATGGGTCATGCCTGATTGGGAACTTGATCATGGCGAGCCACGCGGCGGTTATCTGCGCGTGGACGCCGAAGGGATCCGGGCGCTGCCGCTGGAATGAACGTCTAGCGACGCGCCGCCTCGCCCTTCATAACATTTGAGAGGTGCTTCAAGTCGATGAACGCGGCGTTCTCCACGCCGCTGATGGCATCGATACGCGTACCGAGTTTTTCCAGCGCCGCGACGATCTCATCCACGCGATGCGTCTGCGTTGATGCATGATCGATCAGGCCGTGAATCGCGAGGGAAACGGGGTCATCGGCGTTCGGCGTGATGCCGTAGGCGCAAAAGGCGGATCGCTCGGGCGAGCACTCTTTCTGCGCCGGTCTTGCCATCGCCGGCATGACCACGCGCGCCGGATTGCCCACCGCCGTTCCACCCGCCGGAACGGGTTTCACCACGACCGCGTTCGAACCGATCTTTGCGTCCGCGCCGACCGTGAACGCACCGAGCACTTTGGCGCCCGCACCGACGATCACGCCACGCTCGAGCGTCGGATGCCGCTTCGCGCCACGCGCGAGCGACGTGCCGCCAAGCGTCACGCCCTGATAAATCGTGCAGTCATCGCCAATAACCGCCGTCTCTCCGATCACCACGCCCATCCCGTGATCGATGAACACACGCCGTCCGAGCGTCGCGCCCGGATGGATTTCAATCCCCGTCATGAACCGCGCGAACTGCGAAACGAAGCGTCCGATCCAGCGCCCGCCCGAAACCCACGACGCATGCGCAATCCGGTGCAGCACGACCGCGTGGAAGCCCGGATAACACGTCACGACTTCCCAGGCGCTGCGGGCGGCGGGATCGCGCTCGCGGATGGCGGCGATGTCTTCGCGAAGTCGGTTGAACATGACGGTGGCTCGGTCGGTGATCTGCGGGGTTTATCGCGAATACGCGTGGGCCTCATTGGCTTTATGGCACAGCACGAATTCGGGAATCGATAGCTTGTTTTGTGCAGATTGTAGGACGAGCCGCCCGGAAACGCGCCGATGCCCCCGCTGGCAGAACGGTCTGGATCTTGTTACCGCTTGACCCGCAAAAGAATGTGCTTGGCAATTCCGCGCAGGATATTCACCTCCTCGTGCTCCAGGCCCGAGCGTGAAAACAGACGCCTCAATCGTGACATCAGCTTTTTCGGATTGGCCGGATCGAGGAAATCAAGCGCGACGAGCGCCTGCTCGAGATGCGCGTACATGCCTTCGATCTCGTCGCTCGGTGCACTCGCGATGGTGGATTCGGCTGCCGCAACCGGAGCCGTTTCAGGTCGATCGAGCAATGCGAGCCGCAATTCATAGGCTAAAACCTGAACCGCCTGCGCAAGATTGAGCGAGCTGTACGCGGGATTGGCGGGGATATGCGCAATCGCGCTGCATCGTTCGACGTCCGCATTCGACAAGCCCACGCGCTCGTTGCCGAATACCAGTGCGATCGCGCCGCCGCCCCGGCCCTGCTCGCAGGCTTTTGCCACGGCGGGGCGCGGCGCCATCTGCGGCGGCCCGTACTCCCGCGTACGGGCTGTGAGCGCGATAGACCAATGAACGCCGCTGAGTGCATCGGCGAGTGTTTCGACGACTTGCGCCGATGCCAGCACGTCATCGGCGCCCGAGGCCATGGCGATGGCTTCGGGCTCGCGCGTGACAAACGGGATTTTTGGCGCAACCACGACCAGGCGCGAAAATCCCATGGTCTTGAGCGCGCGCGCTGCTGCGCCGACGTTGCCCGGATGGCTCGGCTCGACGAGCACGAATCGAGTCGATGCAAAGGCGTCGACGGGTTGTTCGGCGGGTTGCGCCGGAGAAATGGTCGTGTTCAAGGGGTGAACGCTTGCAAAAAGATGGGGAAAACCGTCATGGTATCGCCAGACGAGGTTTTTACGGCTTATAAGGCGGCGAAACGCCCATGACCCGCGCACTGCCCGACTCGGGTAAAATGCTCGGTTCGCGCGCGCCTTTCGCTGATTTCAGCCAGTAATGACATGGAAAAAGGCGCGTGCATCGCTCTTCTTCAATTCGTTGCCGTCGACACTTATGTCGATTTTGCCCGCCGGTTGGGCACTTTCCGCTCGGGGTTTCCGGCTTCACGCGCATGGCGTGAAGCGCAACCGCCGGGCAAAGGACTCTATTCATGCATCCGATGCTCAATATTGCTGTCAAGGCTGCTCGCCGCGCCGGACAGATCATCAACCGCGCGTCGCTCGACCTGGACCGGATCCAGGTCAGCAAAAAGCAGCACAACGACTTCGTGACGGAAGTGGACAAGGCGTCGGAAGCCGCGATCATCGAAACACTGACGACCGCTTATCCGAAGCACTCCATTCTTGCCGAGGAATCGGGCGAGACCGACAAGGAATCCGAGTTCCAGTGGATCATCGATCCGCTCGACGGCACGACCAACTTCATCCACGGCTTCCAGTATTACTGCGTGTCCATCGCGCTTGCCCACAAGGGCATCATCACGCAGGCCGTTGTCTACGATCCCACCCGCAACGACCTCTTCACCGCCTCGCGCGGCTCGGGCGCCTACCTGAACGAGCGGCGCATTCGCGTGGGCAAGCTGGATCGTCTCGGTGATGCGCTCGTTGGCACCGGATTCCCGTTTCGCGAAGGCGATGGCCTCGAAGCCTACGGCAAGCTCTTCACGCAGATGACCGAAGCGTGCGCCGGTTTGCGCCGTCCGGGTGCGGCCGCGCTGGATCTTGCGAACGTCGCCGCGGGCCGCCTCGATGCATTTTTCGAACAAGGCATCAAGGCGTGGGACGTGGCGGCGGGCAGCCTGCTGATCACGGAAGCGGGCGGACTGGTCGGCAACTACACGGGCGAGTCGGACTTCCTGCACAAGAGCGAGATTGTCGCGGCGAACCCGAAGGTGTACGCGCAAATGATCAAGATTCTGGATCCTTTCACGACCACGCGCGCGAGCGCATAAGTTGAAACAAAGGCGGCCACGGCCGCCTTTTTTGATGGAGCGCGCGGATTGCACCGAATGTCCGCGGCGAGTCTTACGCCGGTTCGCCGGCGTTTATGCACACGGCGCCCGCCTCCGCTACAGTGTCCGGTCTGGCCGCTCGCGGCACTTCCTTACCTTCTTGCTGCCGCCCTGCCCGACACATGAAAAAAGGCTTTTATACGATCATCGCCGCGCAATTCGTGTCGTCGCTTGCCGACAACGCGCTGCTGATTGCCGCCATCGCGATGCTCTCGGTGATGCACTCCGCGTCCTGGGTGACGCCGCTGCTGCAGATTTTCTTCACGATCTCATACGTGCTGCTTGCGCCGTTTGTTGGTGCATTCGCGGATTCCATGCAAAAGCGCCACGTGATGTTCATCTCCAACGCCCTCAAGGCCGGCGGCTGCGCGCTGATGATCCTGGGCGTGCATCCGATGATCGCGTACGGCGTCGTCGGTCTGGGCGCCGCTGCGTATTCACCCGCCAAATACGGCATTCTCACCGAGCTGCTTCCACCCGAAAAACTGATCCCGGCAAACGCGTGGCTCGAGTCTGCAACTGTCGGCTCGACCATTCTCGGCACGGTGATCGGCGGCGCGCTGGTCAGCCAGTACGTCGAACATTTCGTGAGCGCGGCGCACCTCGTCCTGATCCGCTCGGCCGCCGACGCCGCCATGTTCGCGGTGATGGTCGTGTACGCCGCTGCGGCCGTCATCAACATCGGCATTCCCGATACCGGCGCGCGCTACAAAAACCGGCTGAAGGAACCATCGAAGCTCGTCGGCGATTTCAGGCATGCCTTCAAGGTGCTTTGGGGCGACAAGCTCGCGCAGATTGCGTTGTGGGTAACCACGTTGCTGTGGGGCGCGGCTGTCACGTTGCAACTGCTCGTCCTCAAATGGGCCGATGCCAATCTCGGCCTGTCGCTCTCAAAGGCGGCGGTGCTGCAAGGTGTGACGGGGCTCGGCATTGCGATCGGCGCGAGCGCCGCGGCGGCGTGGGTACCGTTGCGCAGTTCGCTCAAGGTGCTGCCGGTTGGCTTGATCACCGGCGCCGTCGCCATTTGCATGGCGTTCTATAACAAGGACCTGTTTCCCGCGGGTTCCGGCGTACATCTCGGACCGCTGTTCGTGCCGCTTTACATTCTCGGCGCTTATCCGCTGATGATCCTGCTTGGCACGTTGTCGGGATTTTTCATCGTACCGATGAACGCGATCCTGCAACATCGCGGGGCGACGTTGCTGTCAGCAGGCGCATCGATCGCGGTACAGAACTTCAACCAGAATCTCGCGGTTTTATCGATGCTCGGCGCCTATGCGCTCCTGCTTACGACCAAACTGCCGGTGGAATGGATCATCGTGGTCTTCGGTGTGTTTATTTGCCTGATGATGGGCCTGGCAATGCGGCGCCACGCCCGCAACGAGCGAACGGAAGACCTTGGCGCGCTGGTGGAAGAGTGATAAAACGCAGGGTGCGGGAACGGTATTTGCTGCAAACTCTGTTCGATCGAGAGCCGCGTGACAGAAATGCGCGGATCGAAACAAACCAGGGACACGTCAAAGGAGCTGCAAATGGGTCTGTTTACACGTTCTACACTCGATAGCAACATCAATGACGCCGCCAAAGTCGGCCAACGTGCCGTGCGTGGCGCAAGCGATGTGGTCGATTCGGCCAGCACGCAGTTGCGCGGACTGCTCGACGAGCTCGACAGTTCGATCCGCGATGCGAAAGACGTCAATGTGGATCAGCTGCGCAAGGATCTGCAGGCCAAGCTGAAGAGCGCACGCTCGCAATTCGACGGCTCGTCTTCGGCAATTGCGGGTCGCCTGAACGATGCTGCCGGTTACGCCGACGAGTTCGTCCACGACAAGCCGTGGCATACGCTGGGCGCCGTCGCGGGCCTGGCGCTGCTGGTCGGCTTCCTGGCAGGACGTTCGTAAAAGCTTAAGCACGACCAAAGCAAAAACGCCGGCTTGCCGGCGTTTTTGCGTAAACGGTCAGGACGCCGGGCAAGACGCGGACGAACGCGCCCAACTCGAGGCTCTCGTTAGCCATCCGGCCAAAGGTTCGTCATGCGCCCGACGCGGTACACTCGTGCCCTCAGACATTCGCAAAATCCAAGCAATCACGATGGGCACTCAAACCTCCGTTTCCTCCTCCGCACACGACCTGCACAGCGTCCATGCCGCTGCCACGGTCGACCTGTCGCATCACACTCCAATGATGCAGCAGTACCTGCGAATCAAGGCGGAACATCCGGGCACACTCGTGTTTTATCGCATGGGCGACTTCTACGAGCTTTTCTTTGACGATGCAGTCAAAGCCTCTCGACTGCTCGACCTGACCCTGACGCAACGCGGCGCATCGGGTGGCAATCCGATCAAAATGGCCGGCATTCCGCACCATTCGTGCGAGCAATACCTCGCCAAGCTCGTGAAGCTCGGCGAGTCGGTCGCAATCTGCGAACAGATCGGTGACCCGGCGACATCGAAGGGACCGGTCGAGCGCAAGGTCGTGCGAGTGGTCACACCCGGCACGCTCACCGACGCAGCCCTTCTCTCCGACAAAAACGACGTCTTCCTGTTGGCGCTGTGTCCCGCCCACAACCGCCGCGGTGTTGTAACGAGCGTCGGGCTTGCGTGGCTCAACCTTGCGAGCGGCGCGTTGCGGCTCGCGGAAGTTGCGCCCGATCAACTTGGCGCCGCGCTCGAAAGAATCCGTCCGGCGGAAACGCTGATGGCCGACTCGTTTTCAGATACGAACGCGCCGTTCCAGGTGCCGAACATCGGCGCGACCACGCGCGTTCCTTCATGGCATTTCGACATCGATTCCGGCACGCAACGGTTGTGCGAACAACTCGACGTCGCGGGCCTCGACGGTTTCGGCGCCCACTCACTGACCTGCGCATGCGGCGCGGCTGGCGCACTGCTGCTTTACGCCGCCGCAACCCAGGGTCAGCAATTGCGGCACGTGCGCAGCCTGAAGGTGGAGTACGAGTCGGAGTACATTGGACTGGACCCGGCGACTCGACGCAATCTGGAATTGACCGAAACGCTGCGCGGTACGGAATCGCCTACGCTTTGCTCTTTGCTCGACACCTGCTGCACGACCATGGGCAGCCGTTTGCTGCGTCACTGGCTGCATCATCCGCCGCGCGATTCGGCCATAGCCCAAGGACGGCAACGCGCGATCGGCGCATTGCTCGACGCACCGCCTGGCGCAAGCCTCGATGGCCTGCGCTCGGCGCTGCGCCAGATTTCGGATATCGAACGAATCACGGGAAGGCTTGCATTGCTTTCGGCGCGCCCGCGCGATCTTTCGAGCCTGCGCGACACGTTCGCCACCCTGCCTCAGCTTCGTGAACGGCTGGCTCCGGTCAAAGTGCATGCAGCATGGCTGGATCGAATCGATGCCTCGCTCGAACCGCCGCCAGAATGTCTTGAGTTGCTGACCCGCGCAATCGCAAAGGAACCCGCTGTGCTGATTCGCGACGGCGGCGTGATCGCGCGCGGTTACGACGCGGATCTCGACGAACTGCGCGACATCTCTGAGAACTGCGACCAGTTCCTGATCGACCTGGAAACGCGTGAGCGCGCACGCACGGGAATCGCGAACCTGCGCGTCGAATACAACAAGGTGCATGGCTTCTATATTGAAGTCACACGTGGTCAGACGGACAAGGTTCCGGACGACTACCGGCGGCGTCAGACGCTCAAGAATGCCGAGCGCTACATCACGCCGGAGTTGAAGACATTTGAAGACAAGGCGTTGTCCGCGCAGGACCGTGCGCTCGCCCGCGAACGCATGCTCTATGACGCGCTCCTGCAGACGTTGTTGCCTCATATAGGCGATTGCCAGCGTGTTGCCGCAGCGCTCGCCGAACTGGATCTGCTGAGCGCATTCGCCGAACGCGCACTCGCGCTCGACTGGGTCGCGCCGGATTTCGCGAACGACTCGGGCATCGATATCGAGCAAGGGCGGCACCCCGTTGTGGAAGCGCAGGTCGAGCAGTTCATCGCCAATGACTGTTGCCTGAACACCGATCGCAAGCTGCTGCTGATCACCGGCCCGAACATGGGCGGTAAATCAACGTTCATGCGCCAGACGGCGTTGATTGCGCTACTCGCCTATGTAGGCAGTTATGTGCCGGCCAAGCGCGCCAGTTTTGGTCCTATCGACCGGATTTTCACGCGCATTGGCGCAGCCGACGACCTCGCGGGCGGACGCTCGACTTTCATGGTCGAGATGACCGAAGCCGCAGCCATTCTCAACGACGCAACGCCGTCAAGCCTGGTGCTGATGGACGAGATCGGGCGCGGCACATCCACGTTCGACGGCCTCGCGCTCGCCTGGGCAATCGCACGGCATCTGCTCTCGCACAACGGCTGCCATACGCTGTTCGCCACGCATTATTTCGAGTTGACCCAGTTGCCGGCCGAGTTCGCGCACGCCGCAAACGTGCATTTGTCGGCGGTCGAGCATGATCACGGCATCGTGTTCCTGCATTCGGTCAACGAAGGTCCTGCGAACCAGAGTTACGGCTTGCAAGTGGCGCAACTTGCCGGTGTTCCCCCCGCAGTGATCAAGGCGGCCAGAAAACACCTGGCGCATCTGGAGCAGCAGTCCATCGGTCAGGCGTCGCCGCAGTTCGACCTGTTCGCAGCGCCGCCGCCAGATATCGGCGATCCGAACGAGATCGAAGCTCGCGACGAACCGGCCGCGCCCCACCCGGCACTCGACCGCCTCCGCGCAATCGATCCAAACGACGTGCGTCCGCGAGATGCACTCGATTTGCTCTACGAACTACATGAGCTGGCGTCGCACGCTCCGGATGCCTCTCACTAACTGCGGGTTTCAAGCTCATGGGCTCCGCGCGCGACGCATGTCGCGCGCATTCGCTGTTGCATGCATCGTCGTCACGATGCAGACCGCGTACGCCGAAGCAACATCCATGAGCTTCGCGATTGCATCCGACGTCGTGAACAAACCTGCCGACGAAGCCACGTTGCAGCAAATGCTCGATGCCATCGGACGAGATCGCAATACCTCGTTCATCGTCTACGACGGCAATCTCAAAAGCGAAGCAGAGCCTTGCCGCGACACGCTGTACAACACGCGCCAGCAGATCTTCGACAGTTCGCGCAAACCTGTGGTCCTGCTGCCTGGCGGCAACGACTGGGCGTCGTGCAATATTTCGCAAGCGGGAAGTTATGATCCGGTCGAACGCCTGGACTTCATTCGCCAGTTATTTTTCGGCGACTCGAATTCCCTCGGCCAGACGCCGATCAGTGTGATTCGCGAAAGCGATGTCGCGCGCTTTCGTCCGTTCCGCGAAAACGTCCGATGGCAGGCGAACGGCATTGCGTTTATCGGCCTGAACGCACCCGCGCCGAACAACCACTATTCGACTGCCGGTGGACGCAACGGTGAGTTCGAGGATCGCTCGGTCGCCAACGCGTTCTGGCTCGAACACGCTGTTGAAACAGCGCGCCGTGCCGACATGCGCGCAGTCGTCGTGATCCTTCAGGGCGATCCGGACTTCGCGCGTTACGAACGACGCGACCGTTTCGCGTGGCTGCGTTTTTCGCGCGGCGACACATCACGCGATGGCTTTCTCGAACTCAAGCGCAGTCTTGTGAAAGCTGCAGAATCGTTTCGGGGTCCAATGATTGTGATCCATAATTCCGGCACGCCCATTGCCAAGGGATTTCGTATCGATCAACCCTTGCACAATGACAAGGGCGCCGTCGTGGCGAATCTGACGCGAATCGCAATTGGATTGAAGAATCCGCAATCTCAATGGCTCGAAGTCGAATCCGATCTGAACTGGCGGCCGCCCTTTCGTGTCCGTGTCCGCGATGTAACCATCCGACCGAATACCCAGGTTCAGGGGCTTGCATCCCAGGCATCGGCGCCGGCCGCGTCGTCTGTGCCGGGCGTGGAGAATGGCGCACCAGGGCCGTCATCCTTTTTCCAGCAGATGCAACCGGTGCAGCAACATCCAGCACCCGCCTCCGCGAGTGATGGCGCGGCGTCCAATAGCGCGCCTCAGATGCCGCCGTTGCTCAATTCAAATCCGCCGCCAGCTTTGCCTCCGATCCTGAGCACGCCGTCGAATGCAACAACGCCGGCAAGCGGTGCATCGAATCCTGCCACTGGACAATGAAATAAAACAAAGGCGCAGCATCCTGCCTGCGCCTCGTTCCACTTTGCATCAGTGCCCAACTCAGCACCAGCGACAGCGCCTCAGTGCAAGGTAGGACCCGCGTCCTTGCCCGGATCTTCGTCGTCTTCGTCGAGCACTTCCAGGCCATCCAGCCCGTGTGCGTGTTGATGCTCTTTTTCGTCTTCAGTGGCTTCACGCACTTCCTGCACATTCAGCGCGAAACGCAGCGCCATGCCGGCAAGCGGATGATTGCCGTCGAGCACGACCTTGTCTTCCGCGACATCGGTCACGGTATAGATCAGCGAATCGAGTTCGTCTTCGCCATCTTCCGGCGTGCCCTCGAACTGCATGCCGACTTCAAGCGGCTCGGGAAAACGCCCACGCGCCTCCACCTTCACGAGATCGGGATCGTACTCGCCGAACGCGTCTTGCGGTTCCAGCTGCAATTGCGTTTGATAGCCGGCTTCCTGACCGTCGAGTGCTTCCTCGATCTTGGGGAACGTGCCATCATAGCCGCCGTGCAGATAGACCATCGGCTCGTCGCTTTCCTCGATCAGGTTGCCATGAGCGTCAGACAGCTTATAGGCGACTGATACGACGGTGTCTTTTGCGATTTTCATTGGATTCTCCAAGATACAAGCCTTAATTATACGATGCCAGCGCGGTCCCCTAACGTTCCCTTAAGTCCCTTCGCGGTGCCGCTTCCCGACGAAACTGCAACCCTCCTTGGTGGCCTCACGCCCGCGCAATTCATGCGCCGGTACTGGCAGAAAAAGCCGTTGCTGATCCGTCAGGCGATTCCCGGCATTCAGGCGCCCCTGTCGCGCGACGAATTGTTCGAACTCGCCGACAGCGACGACGCCGAGTCGCGCTTGATCACGCATTTTCGCCAATCCTGGGCAATGGAGCACGGCCCTTTTGCGCCGGATGAATTGCCATCCGTAAAAAAGCGTGACTGGACATTACTCGTGCAAGGCGTGAACCTGCACGACGACCGCGCCCGCGAGTTGCTCGACCGATTCCGTTTCATCCCTGATGCGCGCCTCGACGACCTGATGATCTCGTACGCAACAGACGGCGGCGGCGTCGGCGCGCATTTCGATTCCTACGACGTCTTCCTGCTGCAAGTCCATGGCAAGCGCCGTTGGCGCTTCGGCGCGCAGCGCGATCTCTCGCTAAAAGAGGGGTTGCCGTTGAAAGTTTTACAGCACTTCGAAGCCGATGAGGAATGGGTGCTCGAACCCGGCGACATGCTGTACCTGCCGCCGCATATCGCGCATGACGGCGTGGCTGAAGGCGAGTGCATGACGTGTTCAATCGGCTTTCGGGCGCCATCCGCCGCCGAGCTGTCAGGGCAATTCCTGTATTACCTGGCCGAACGCATGGAGGACATCTCCGGCAGCCGCGGCAAAGGCGACCTGCGATATCGGGATCCCGCGCAGCCGGCGGTCACCAACCCTGCACAATTGCCGCCCCTTTTGATCGAGCGGGTAGGCGCGATCCTTGCGAACATTGAATGGAATGAAAAGGACGTTGCTGGTTTTCTCGGGACTTATTTGAGCGAACCAAAAGCGAATGTCGTATTTGACCCGCCGCAACGTCCTTTGAATGAAAAGCGGTTTATCGAGCGTGCGAAGCAGTCCGGATTGAAGCTCGATAAAAAAACTGTGCTGCTTTATGACAAGCACGCTTATTTTCTCAACGGTGAACGCGAATTAATGTCGCCGAAAGCCAGAAAATGGTTGCCTGAACTGGCCGATAAGCGATATCTGGAGGGGAAACGGTTTGTAACACTCTCTGGAGAATCGTCAATGACAGTGCTACTGCACGAGTGGTATTGTGCGGGCTGGATTCAAGTCGACGCGAACGCCTAGCGTTGTTTTGGTCTTGTCGTTCGCCGGGTTGTTATCGCAGGCTGATGAAATGTATGAGAAAGACAACGTATTGTCCCTGCATTTATCGACGGTCAGTACGAAAGTGCATATAATTTCCGCCCAAGCCGTAGGAAGTCTCACAACCATACATAATGTGAGTCCACAACGGCCCGGGTCGGTGTTGGAGCACACATTACCGGTACTTTGCGCTGTTGCTTACCTTTAACCATAAAAGGACGTGATCATGAAGAAATCTCTCCTCGTAGCATCCCTGTTGGCTGCTGTTGCTCTTGCTGCATGCAACAAGTCTAGCGATACGGCTGCTCCGGGCGCTGCTAGCGATACGTCGGCTGCTTCGGCACCGGCAGCTGCTGCTTCGGACGCTGCGGCTTCCGCAACGGACGCAGCATCGAGCGCTACGGCTGCTGCAAGCGACGCAGCTTCGGCTGCTGCAACGGCATCGGACGCTGCTGCTCCGGCTGCTGCTGCTTCGGGCGCGAGCCAGTAAGCATTCAGTCAGAGGCCTAGTTTCCCGCTCGTGAGCGTGTTTCATCTAGCAGGAAACGAAGCCTCCGCAGTAAGCCCACAAGGTTGATTTTGTAGGCTTACGAAAAAACCGGCCCTCGGGCCGGTTTTTTTACGTCTATTGCTTGTGAATTCGACTGTCTCGCGCGCAGATTACGCGAGACGGTCAGAGGGATAACCAGGCGAAGCCATCGGCTTGCGTCGCGACCATCACGTCGGCCGCTGTGGCGCCCAGTACGGCGGCCAGCGCCGCCTGCGCCAGCTCGGGCAAGTTGTTCTGCTGGCTCAAATGCGCGGCGACCAGATGGCGCAACTTCGATCGATCCAGCGACGCGAGAATGGCCGCCGCTGCATCGTTGTTCAGATGCCCATGCATGCCGCTGATGCGCGCCTTCAACGACGCCGGATACCGGCTGGTGGCGAGCATCTCTACGTCATGGTTGGATTCGAGCACCAGCGCGTCGCAACCACTTAACGTGCTGGTGATATGCGGTGTGGCAACGCCTACGTCCGTCAGGACGCCCAAGCGGCGTGCGCCGTCAGAAAACACGTACTGGAGGGGTTCGCGTGCGTCGTGCGGGACTGTGTAGGGCAACACATGAAGATTGCCCACAGCGACGCTCTCGTCGCCCCAGAGCACGTGAAGATCGACGGGCGCGTCGTCGGCGCCTACCGCGCGCGCCGTGCCCCAGCTCATGTGCAACGGAATGGACCATTTACGCGCCAGCGTCAGCGCGCCGCCGATGTGATCTGTATGCTCGTGCGTGATGAAAATGGCATCGAGCTGATCGGGGCGAACGTCGAGCCGCGCCAGGCGCCGCTCGACTTCCTTGGCCGAGAAACCACAGTCCAGCAGCACGCGCGTGGTGGTCGTGCCGCTCGTCGACTCGACCAGCAGTGCGTTGCCTTCACTGCCACTGCCGAGACTGGCAAAGCGCATTGGCGAGAACCTAGTTCAACTGCGCATGCAGCAACGCGACAATGCGCTGAGCATCGGTCGATGTATCGACCTGGCCGTTGGCATCGACCACGGCGATCTGCGTCAGCGCGTCGGCCTTCGGACGCACATTGACCATGAATTCGCGCGATGGCTTCGGCGTGCCGCCGCTGAACAACTTGCCAAGCAGCCCTTCCTTCTTCAGCTCGGCCATGGAATCGGAGAAACGCACGTAGTACACGCCCTTCGCGCGGTCGCGGTTATCCACGGTGAAGTTCGTGCGGTCGAGCGCCAGGCCCACACGCAACCAGGCGCGATCGAACGGCTCGGAAATGTCGAGCGTGGACGTGCCGCCCGATTGATCCAGCGCGACCGCCGGCTCGGCCGGACGTGCATCGGTCAGCAATTGCTTGGCTTGTGCGTCGGTAAGACCAAACTTTTCCATCAGCTTGGCGAGGAACGCCGCTTCGAGCGCCGGGTTGCGCGGACGCTCTTCCCATTTGGACGATGTCTTGTCCTGGCCGGTCAGCACTTCTTCCATTGCGCTGTGGCTGATCGAGATGTCCGTGGAGTTGTTCGAACCACGTTCGACCAGCGTGCGAAACTGGTCGCGTGTACCCGATGAATACGCAAAGTCGATCAGCTTGCCCACGCTCTTTCTGAACCAGTCGTCCGGAATGTTCGCGCGGTTTTCAGCCCAGTCGGTGGACATGATGCCAGTGGACGGCGCATCGGTCTTGAGCGTGAAACCATTCTCTTCCCAGAACTCCTGCAACTGCGGCCAGAGCTGGTCGGGCGAACGTCCGTCGACCACGAGCCAGCGGCGATCGCCGTCACGTTCCACGTGCATGCCGAACGGGTCTTGCGGCGTCGGCAAGCCAACCGTTGCGTTGCCTGCCGGCGTCAGCGAACGGGGCGCAGCGCCGCCGAGCGAGTTCAACTTGGGCGGTGCTGCGTAACGCTGGCTGATGTCGCCCGTGGTCAGATCCGATGGCACGGCGAGCGAAGGCGCCGTTTCAGCACCCTTGTAGTTCACACGATCCGGCGCAAGCCAGTCGTTCAACGTGTCACAACCGGCAAGCGAGATAAGCGTGCCGATTCCAAGCGACAGCACGCCCAGGCTGCGAGCGTTATTGAATAAGGCGGAACGTTTCATGAGGTCCTTCGTGATGCTGAATGCGCGTTGCCTGGAAGCTAAGCCGGGAACGGGTCGATGAACGACGGGTTGATGACACTCGCTGGCTGGCCGAACGGTAGCGCGGCCGGGATGCACTGCAAACAGGCGAATACGCGTGATCTCCAAGCGCATTCGCCTCTCGGTAAGTCAGGCCAAAAGCCCTGTTTCGCGCAACGCATCACGCACTACATCGTGATATCGCGCGTCGAGCGGCGTCAGCGGCAGGCGAATCCCGCTTTCCATGCGGCCAAGCGCGGTAAGCGCCCACTTCGCGGGAATCGGATTCGATTCGCAAAACATGTTTTTGTGCAGGGACAACAGGCTCAGATGAATCTTGCGGGCCGTGATGGCGTCGCCAGCGAGCGCCGCGCGGCAGAGTTCGCTCATGGCGCGTGGTGCGACGTTCGCGGTCACCGAGATGTTGCCGTGGCCACCGAGCAGCATCAGCGCGATGGCGGTCGGATCGTCGCCGCTGTAAATGGCGAAATGTTCAGGTGCTTCCTTGATCAGATTCGCCGCACGATCGATGTTGCCCGTTGCTTCCTTCACGCCGATGATCCCCGGCACGCTCGCCAGGCGAATCACGGTGTCGTGATTCATGTCGGCAACGGTACGGCCCGGCACGTTGTACAGGATCACGGGCAGATCAACAGATTCCGCGATCTTGCGGAAGTGCTGGTACATGCCTTCCTGCGTGGGCTTGTTGTAGTAAGGAACCACTTGCAACGTAGCGTCTGCGCCGACTTCTTTCGCGGCGCGCGCCAGTTCGACGGCTTCCGATGTGGAATTGCCGCCCGCGCCTGCGATGATCGGGAAGCGCTTCGCCGTATGTTCGACGGCGGTTTTCACCATCAGCACGTGCTCTTCCACGGAGAGCGTTGCCGATTCACCGCTGGTGCCGACGACCACGAGCCCGTTCGAGCCCTCTTCGACGTGCCAGTCGATCAGTTTTCGAAACGCCGGCAGATCGAGACTACCGTCCTCGTGCATCGGGGTGACGATGGCAGGAATGCTGCCGCGGATCTGGATGCCGCCGTGTGTTCCGTTTGTCATGAAACGCTATGGAAATTGGTCGGAAACTGCGATTGTAGCGGATTAGCCCTGCAGAACGTAACGATCCGGGGTTGCGGCATTGTTACGGTCCGTAAGGCCTGAAGACAGCGGAGCCGGCTCGGCTACAGCGCAAATGCGCTGCACGCAGGATGCACGCGGCACGCTAATAAAACCATCCTGATAAGCGATGACTCGCAAGCGCGGGCGAACCGCGTCGAGCAGTTCGCCGGTATTGAGCAAGAACGCCGGATTCGACGGCTTGCCAAACTGCGCGTTGCCCGCCGCGAAGGTTTCGTAAATCAGCACGCCACCCGGCGCGAGGGCGCGAAAAAGAAAGGGAAACAGCGGCCGGTGAAGGTAATTCGTCACCACCACGGCGGCGAACTTTTCGTCATCGCGCAACGGCCACGCCGCATTTTCCAGATCGGCGCAGCGCGTGCTCACCTGCTGCAGAGCAGCGAGATTGGCGAGCGCCGTTTCATCGCGATCCAGCGCCAGAACGTCATGTCCCCGCGACGCAAAATAGCGCGAATGACGGCCGTTGCCGGCAGCGACGTCGAGCACCGCGCCGCCTTTTTCCACCAGATGCGACCATTGCTCGATCCACTCGCTGGCGGTCGTCGGTGGCGTGTGCGGCGCGGAAGTCGACATCACCCGGTGCTTCAGTTGTAGGAGAGGCCCATGGCGTCGCGAACTTCGCGCATGGTTTCAACGGCGAACTTGCGCGCCTTGTCGCAACCGTCCGCGACGATGGCGCGCAGCAGCGAAGGATCGTCCATGTACTTTTGCGCGCGCTCGAGCATGGGCTGCTGCTCGCGCAAGATTCCTTCGATCACCGGCTGCTTGCATTCGAGGCAACCGATTCCCGCGGTGCGGCAACCCTTTTGCACCCACTCGTGCGTGGCTTCGTCGGTGTAGACCTGATGCAGCTGCCATACCGGGCATTTGTCCGGATCGCCCGGATCGGTGCGGCGAACGCGCGCCGGATCGGTCGGCATGGTGCGCACTTTCTTGGTAATGCTTTCGGCGTCTTCGCGCAAGCCGATGGTGTTGCCATACGACTTCGACATCTTGGCGCCATCGAGGCCGGGCATGCGCGACGCTTCGGTCAGCAGCACTTGCGGCTCGACCAAGATGATCTTGCGCGCGCCTTCCAGATAACCGAAAAGGCGCTCGCGATCGTTCATGGACAAGCTCTGCGATTCCTGCAACATCGCGCGCGCTTGTTCGAGCGCTTCGTCGTCACCCTCTTGCTGATACGCGACGCGCAACTCGTGATAAAGCTTCGAGCGCTTGCCACCGAGTTTCTTGGCGGCATCGAGCGCCTTCTCTTCGAAATCCGCCTCACGTCCATAAAGATAGTTGAAGCGCCGCGCGATTTCACGCGTCATCTCGACGTGCGGCACCTGGTCTTCGCCCACCGGCACGAGCGACGCGCGATACAACAAAATGTCCGCGGCCATCAGCACCGGATAACCGAGAAAACCGTACGTGGTCAGATCCTTTTCCTTCAGCTTCTCGATCTGCTCTTTATAGGTCGGCACGCGTTCAAGCCAGCCGAGCGGCGTCCCCATGCCGAGCAAGAGCGCGAGCTCGGCATGTTCAGGCACGCGGCTCTGGATGAAAAGCGTGGCCTGCGCCGGATCGATGCCGGACGCGAGCCAGTCGATCAGCACTTCCCATACGTTCTTCTCGATCACCTCGGGCGTTTCATAGTGCGTCGTCAGTGCGTGCCAGTCGACGACCGCGAAAAAGCACGGGTATTCGGACTGCAGCCGCACCCAGTTCTTGAGCACGCCGTGATAGTGGCCTAGATGCAGCGAGCCGGTAGGCCGCATGCCAGAGAAGATACGGTCAGGGAACATGGTTTTATTGGAAAAGCGAAGCAAGGGGATTCAAGACGGCCGACACCGCGACGTACCCGGCGCTCACCAGCGGTCCGAGCCAGAAACGCGTCAGGGTGCCGGTCATGACCAGCGCCATCACGATGAAAAATCCGTACGGCTCGAGCCGCGACAACATGATCGATGCGCGCACCGGCAGCAACGCCATCAGCACACGGCCGCCGTCGAGCGGCGGCAAGGGAAACAGGTTGAGCACGCCGAGCACGAGATTCACGCCCACGCCGGCCGCGGCCATGCGCGTCAAAAACGGTTCGTTGACGTTGAACGCTGCGAGCAGCACGGCAATCACGCCCCAGATCAACGCCTGCGCGAAGTTGCTGGCCGGGCCGGCTGCCGCGACCCACAGGCTGCCCCAGCGAGGATTGCGCAGATTGCCGAACGCAACCGGAACCGGTTTTGCGTACCCGAACATGAACGCGCCGCTCGTGACGAAATACAGCACCAATGGAATCGCCAGCGTGCCGATAGGATCGATGTGCCGCATCGGGTTGAGCGAAACGCGCCCGAGCACGTAAGCCGTGTTGTCGCCCAGTAGGCGGGCTGCGTAGCCATGCGCGGCCTCGTGCAGCGTGATCGCGAAGATCACGGGGAGCGCGTAGACCGCGATGGTTTGTATCAGGGAGGAATCCATAGCTCGCTATTGTATCAAGCAGTTGTGGCGCCACTCATGGCGGGTGATTGCGAGCGTTCGCGGGCTTTTGCGCAATGTCCTCTGCACTCGTGCCCGCGCTTCGTTCTATTGTGTCATCGCGGAAAATCAGGCGATGGAAATGTTGCTGGACGATGTCATGAAGCGCTGTCATCAAGCGCTGTCAGCGGTGAGCCCGAACGGCTCCAGGCTGCCGAGCCCCGGACGCACGAGAACCGGTTCCTCGCCCGTCAGGTCGATCACGGTCGAGGGTTCCATCGGGCACGCGCCGGCATCGATTACGAGATCGATCTGTTTTTCCAGCTTTTCGCGGATTTCTTCGGCGTCGTTGAGCGGATGCGTGTCGCCCGGCATGATCAACGTCGAGCCGAGCAGCGGCTGGCCGAGCGCCTCGAGTAGCGCCAGCGTGATTGCGTGATTCGGCACGCGCAGGCCGATTGTCTTGCGCGACGGATGCGAAAGGCGCCGCGGGACTTCCTTCGTCGCCTGCAGCACGAACACGTAGGGCCCCGGCGTGACGGATTTGATCAGACGATAGTTCCGGTTATCGACGATCGCAAAGTTCGATAGCTCCGATAAATCCCGTACCAGCAGCGAAAGCAGTTGTTTCTCGTCGAGCCCGCGAATGCGGCGGATGCGCTCGACGGCGTCCTTGTCATCGAGATGACAAGCCAGTGCGTAACTCGAATCGGTCGGCAACGCGACGATGCCGCCATCGTTGATGATCTGCACCGCCTGATTGATCAGTCGCGGCTGCGGATTATCCGGGTGAATGCGAAAGAACTGAGACATGACCGGAGGACTTGAAAAGTTGCCCGACGCGTAGTGGGTCGGTTTGCCCGAGGCTTCCAATGCGAACTCGGCAGAATACCCGCAAATGAACGCCATTGCGCGACAAACGGCGCCGCGTGCGCCAGGTTTTCCGCAAGGATCATGCGAGACGCGGCGCGCTGGCTCAGCGCAGGCATTCCCAGACAGGCTTGAGGTCGGCAGGAAGCGGCGGCAACTGGCCAAGGTCGATGCGCCCCTCGCCCGCCGCATGGAAATCCGAACCGCGCGACGCGTAAAAGCCATAACGGCGTGCGACGTCCGCATATTCGCGATATTGATCCGGCGTGTGGCTGCCCGTCACCACTTCGATGGCGCGGCCGCCAAGCTGGATGAATTCGTCGAAGAGCGCGGCGAATTCGACCTGCGAAAAGTCGTAGCGCCCCGGGTGCGCAATCACCGCCTCGCCGCCTGCAGCCTTGATCCACTTCATGGCGTCGGAAAGTTTCGACCATCGATGGCCGACAAAACCTGGCTTTCCGTCCCCGAGATATTTGGAGAACACGTCCGATGTGGACTCCGCATAGCCTTTCTCGACCAGAAAACGCGCGAAATGGGTGCGCGAAATCATTGCCGGATCGTTCACGTAGGTCAGTGCGCCTTCATAGGCGCCCGGAATGCCGATTCCGGCGAGTGCTTGCCCGATGGCCTCACCACGGGCTCTCCGGCCGCTGCGCGTCTCTGCAAGGCCATCAATCAGTTCCTTGCATTCCGCATCCACGTTGAGTCCAACGACGTGTACCGTGCGGCCCGCCCACGTAACCGAAATTTCGACACCGCCAACGTAGTCCATGCCAAGCGCCCGGGCCGCCTCGCGTGCCTCGCGCTGCCCCCCGATCTGGTCGTGATCGGTCAGCGACCACAACGTTACGCCGCCTGCGTGGGCACGCGCAGCGACCTCGGCCGGAGCGAGTTGGCCATCGGAAACGGTGGAGTGGCAATGCAGGTCGGCGTTCATCGTCGGAACTTTAGAGTCATCAACCCATTCTACTGCAACGCGTCAAAGCGGTTCAGCCGCAAAACGCCTCGATCAGCGCTGCAACACGCTCCGGTTGATCGTGGTGCAGCATGTGGCTTGCGTTATCGATGAATTCCTCGCGCCAGTCCGGGAAAGCGGTGAAACGCTGCTTGAATTCATCGATGGGAACGTCAGCCGCAATCGCAGCCAAAGTCGGCGACCCGAGCGCTTCGACATGCAAAACCTTGGCCTGGACCTTCGACCAGATGGCCATAATCTCTTCCAGCCGATACAAAACAGGTCCACGAAGTTTGTGGGCGGGATCGGCCAGAAGGTGGAAACGGCCTTCTTCATCCGGCTTCGCCCAGTGTTCGGCCAGAAACCGCGCCTTCGCGAGCGGCAAGCGCGGGTTGGTGCGAATCAGGCGCTGGGCGACGTCGTCGAGCGTGGCGTAGGTGTTGAGCGTGGGCGGCATGCGCAGATCGTCCAGCCATTGCGCAAGACGTGCCGGCGCCCGGGCGGCTTGTGTCGCGGCCATCCCGAATCCCTCCAGATCGACCACGCGACGCACGCGCTCCGGCCGCACGCCCGCGTACAGGCAAACGACGTTCGCCCCCATGCTGTGGCCGACCAGGTTCACCCGCTCGCGAGGCGGCGCGTAGTGGTCGATCAGGGCATCGAGATCGGCGAGATAGTCCTGAAACCAGTAGTGGCCACTCTTGCCCTCGGCCACCGGCCAGTCCGAAAGACCGAAACCGCGTGCATCGGGCGCGACGACCTGCCAATCACCGGCAAGTGCATCGACGACAAACTGGAACGACGCGGAAACGTCCATCCAGCCGTGCACCATGAAGAGCATGGGCGCATTGGGCGAGCCCCAGCGGCGTACATGCAGGCGCGTGCCGCGCGTCGTGAGGAATTCGGATGTGGGCGTTTTCATTGCGAAGCCTGGGCGGCGTCTAGGCCTGCGAGCGCGCGCAATTCGGCTTCGTCGAAACCTGCATCGCGGCGCGCTTCGAAATTGAATGGTCCGCGCAACTTCGGCGCGTGATAACGCTCGGCGAGCGCTTCGTACGTGGCGTGCGGATCAGCGTTGGCCTCGTCGCACAAATGCCGGAACCAGTGATTGCCGATGAGCACGTGACCGATTTCATCGTGGAGAATCACGTCCAGAATCGCCGCCGATGCATGGTCACCCGCCTGCGCCAGACGCCGGCGGATCGGCGGCGCTGCATCCAGGCCGCGCGCCTCCAACGTGCGCGGCACGAGCGCCATGCGCGCAAGCACGTCGCCGCGCGTGCGTTCGGCCATTTCCCAGAGGCCATCGTGGGCCGGAAAATCGCCGTATGCGTGGCCGAATTCCGCCAGCCTCGCGCTCAGCATTGAAAAATGCTTTGCTTCTTCAGCCGCTACCCTGAACCAGTCGCTGTAAAAAGCCGCGGGCATCGATGGAAACCGCCAGACGGCGTCGAGCGCCAGATTAATGGCGTTGAATTCGATGTGCGCAAGCGCGTGCAACAGCACTGCGCGACCGGCATCGGACTGCATGCTGCGCCGTTTCAACGCCGACGGCGCGACCAGCTCCGGCGCGGCCGGTCGCCCAGGGAGATCGAGCGGATCGGCGATCTCGGCGGTGGAGCCGAGCGTGATGTCCATGGCCAGCATGCGGTCGAAAAAACGCTGCGTGGCATGGGCCTTGGCCGATGGATCGCGTTCTCGCAGCAGCGCGAGCGCAGCGTGCCGGACGCTGGCTGAACTAGATAACGAGCTGGACAAATGGAGCTGATCGGACATGATTCTCAAGTGTTTTGAAGTGCATCTGCGTTGCGTGCGGGGACTGGACCATCCAGCCCTCTGCGTTCCGGGCGCACGGCGGTTCGCTGCAACCGGCTAAAATAGCGCTTTTGCCCCGCCGATTATTGATTTTATTGGCATGAAGCAGGCCGGGGCCGCAGTCTATGGCTTGAACCGGGCAGTCCTCGATCGCTTGCACCCCGTTTTCGATCGATTGTACTGTCCGCCGCGGCACCAGGCCCGCCGCCCAACCTTGCGTCCAGCCCCAGGAGACACAGTGGCAATCTACAAACTCGGCGATGCCGCCCCGACCATCCACGAAAGCGTATTTGTCGCCGATACGGCGACCATCATCGGCCGCGTGACGCTCGAAGAGGATTCCAGCGTCTGGTTCGGCGCATCGCTGCGCGCGGACAACGAACCGATCGTGCTCGGCCACGGCAGCAACATCCAGGAAGGCGCCGTGCTCCACACGGACCCAGGATTTCCGCTGACCATTGAGGCGAACGTGACGGTCGGCCATCAAGCGATGCTGCACGGCTGCACGATCAAGGATGGCGCGCTCATCGGAATTCAGGCCGTGGTCTTGAATGGCGCGGTAATTGGCCGCAATTGTCTTGTTGGTGCAGGCGCCGTGGTCACCGAAGGCAAGATTTTCCCCGACAACACCCTGATCCTCGGCGCACCCGCAAAAGCCGTGCGTGAACTGACGGAAGCGGATATTGCAAAGATCCAGGCAGGCACACGTGGTTACGTGGAACGCCGCGAATATTACAAAGCGCAGCTCGTACGGATCGGCTGAAAGCCGCTTCGGACGCGTCGCGTCATCGATTAAAGGACCCCAGCGTGGTTAACGATCAGCTGCAAAAATTCATGTTCAACGCGGCGCCCGTGCGCGGCGAGATCGTCTCGTTGCGCGATACGTGGCAGGAAGTGCTGACGCGGCGCTCCTATCCGGCGCCCGTTCGCAACGTGCTTGGCGAAATGATGGCCGCGTGCGCGCTGCTTTCGGCGAATCTCAAGTTCGATGGCACGTTGATCATGCAGATCTACGGCGACGGACCGGTCACGATGCTCGTCGTGCAATGCAATTCCGACCTGTCATTGCGCGCGACGGCGAAGCTCGCCGAGTCGATAAAAGGCGCGAGCGAAACGGCCGTCGCGATCACCGACGACATGACCCTCCCCGATCTGCTCAACCGCAATGGCCAGGGCCGTTGCGTGATCACGCTCGATCCGCGCGACAAGCAGCCGGGCCAGCAGGCATACCAGGGCATCGTGCCGCTGAGCGGTGAGCATGGGCCGCTCGCGTCGATGGCCGAAGTGCTGGAACACTATATGCATCACTCCGAGCAGCTCGACACGCGCATGTGGCTCGCGGCGAATACCGAACGCGCGGTCGGCATGCTGCTGCAAAAGCTTCCGGGCGATGGGGGCATCGTCCCGCATCCGGGCGAGCACGACGCCGATACCTGGCAGCGCGTGTGCCACCTCGGCGGCACGCTGTCGAACGAGGAGTTGCTGAAGGAGGAGCCGGAAACGGTGTTCAAGCGACTTTTCTGGCAGGAAAACGTGCAGCATTTCGAACCGGCTCAGGCGCGGTTCGAATGCACGTGCTCACGAGAGAAAGTGGGCGGCATGCTGAAAATGCTGGGTCGTGAAGAGGTGGATAGCGTGATCGAAGAACGTGGCAGCGTGGAAGTGCATTGCGAGTTCTGCAATCAGCGTTACGAATTCGATCCCGTGGACGTGGCACAGCTTTTTGTCGCGGGAGAAATCTCGCAAGGCGTCAGCCCGGCGCCGGATCAGCGGCATTGATCGACGTCTCGCGAGCAGATTTCCGTGGTCTGTAACAAGACGTCGCGGTATAGCGCTTCGGTGCTCCCCGGCGTGGCATCATCCCTGTCCGATTAGTAGCCCGGCCCGCTGGAGGTCGACATGAAACCCTTTGGATGTTTACCGAAGAAACTGGCCGTCGCGGTATGCGGCGCAACGCTGCTCACGCTCGGTGGGTGCATGATGGATCCGCCGGGACCGTCACCGGTTTATAGCCGTTTGCCCGCCGCGCAGAATCAGGCGGCTCAGCCGCTCTCGACGGAAGAGCAACAACGCTACAACCAGATCGACCGGCAGGTGCTCGCCGAGCAGCAACAAGCGATGGCAGCAGAGGCAGCGGCCCAGGCATACTCACAGTACTATCGACCGCCTGTAACGGTGTACGGCGGATATTCAAGCGGCGGATGGGGTAACAGATGGGGAACGGGTATTGGTGTCGGCTACCCGGGGTATTACTGGTAGCCTGAACGGTTGATCCCCGTGCCGCATTGTAAAAAAGCCGTTCAACTCGTGTTGAACGGCTTTTTCTATTCTTTTGATCGATTCAGGCCTATGTCTCAGCCACCCGCCTTCTTCTTCGCGGCGTCCTGCTTTTCTTTGGTCGCCTGGCGCTCGAACGCACGGCGCTCTTCCTTTGATTTCGACACCGGATTAGGAACCACACGCAACGGCGCAGCGGATACCTGCCCTCGCGTGGACGCGCTCGATTGCGCATTTACCGAGTTAGCCGGCGCGGCGGAATTCGGCGAGACAAACTGCACGAATACCTCGCTGTCCTTCATCATGCCCATTTCGTAGCGTGCGCGTTCTTCGACCGCCGCCGTGCCGCCCTGCAAATCTGCAACCTCGCCCTGCACGCGTTCATTGCGCAGCTTCAAGTCCGCATTTTTCTTCGTTTGATTGACCAGTTGCTGCTGCAGTTCGTGAACACGCAGCCAGCCACCGTGCCCCCACCACAGCGGATACTGGATCATCGCCAGCAGCAGGATCAGGACAAAGGTGACAATCCGCATTTAAGAGGCGAGAGAAAAACGCTGAAACTTCAACTTGTATTTCGGCGCCGCCCCGGGTTCGCTGGAACACGGGGCGGCGGACTGAATCAATCGGCTACATCGAACTAACGTCCGTTTGGACGAAAGCTTTAGCTTCAACGCAAATTGTAGAAGGCCGACTTGCCCGGATAGCTGGCGATATCGCCGAGATCTTCTTCAATGCGCAGCAACTGGTTGTACTTCGAAATCCGGTCGCTACGCGACAACGAACCCGTCTTGATCTGACCGGCATTCAGGCCGACCGCAATGTCTGCAATCGTCGAATCTTCCGTTTCGCCCGAACGATGCGAGATAACGGCAGTGTAACCCGCGCGCTTCGCCATTTCGATTGCTGCAAAAGTTTCTGTCAGCGTACCGATCTGGTTGATCTTGATCAGGATCGAATTGGCAATGCCCTTTTCGATGCCTTCCTTCAGAATGCGCGTGTTCGTGACGAACAAGTCGTCGCCCACGAGTTGGATCTTCTTGCCGAGTTTGTCGGTGAGGATCTTCCAGCCGTCCCAGTCGCCTTCGTGCATGCCGTCTTCAATCGACACGATCGGGAATTTGTCGGCGAGCGTAGCGAGATAATCGGCGAATTCAGTCGACGACAACTGCAGGCCTTCGCCCGCGAGTTGATATTTGCCATCGTGATAAAACTCGCTCGCGGCGCAGTCCAGTGCCAGCAGAACGTCTTCACCTGCGCGATAACCCGCCTTTTCGATTGCCTGAACGATGGTCGACAGGCACTCGTCGTTGCTGCCGAAGTTCGGAGCAAATCCACCTTCGTCGCCCACGGCCGTGCTCATGCCGCGGTCGCTCAGGATCTTCTTGAGCGCGTGAAACACTTCCGCGCCGCAACGCAACGCTTCGCGGAACGTCGGCTGGCTGACCGGCACGATCATGAATTCCTGGATGTCCAGGCTGTTGTTCGCGTGCGCGCCGCCGTTCACGATGTTCATCATGGGAACCGGCAACTGCATGGCGCCCGATCCGCCGAAATAACGGTACAGCGGCAAGCCGGCTTCTTCGGCCGCGGCTTTCGCCACCGCCATGGAAACGGCCAGCATGGCGTTGGCGCCAAGGCGCGACTTGTTGTCGGTGCCGTCGAGTTCGAGCAGGGTCTTGTCCAAAAACGCCTGTTCCGATGCATCGAGGCCCATGATGGCTTCGGAGATTTCGGTATTGATGTGCTCGACTGCCTTCAGCACGCCCTTGCCGCCGTAGCGGCCGGCTTCGCCGTCGCGCAGTTCGATTGCTTCGCGCGATCCGGTCGATGCGCCCGACGGCACCGCAGCGCGGCCCATCGTGCCCGATTCCAGCAAAACGTCGCATTCGACGGTGGGGTTGCCGCGCGAGTCGAGAATCTCGCGACCGATGATATCTACGATGGCACTCATGGTTTCCTCAAGAAATGACGATGAATCAGGTCTGACAGCAGTTCGGGTTTGAAGATCTTGCGCGGGCTTGAGCGAGAGGCCTATACGCCTTCCACGACCATCATGTGCATCTCGGCTGCGCCGTCTCGCACGCTTCGCGCCGCTTCATACCCGGCTGAGTTGTACCACTTGACTGCGGTCTCGTAGTCGTCGAATTCGATCACGACACCGCGCGGGAGCAACGAGCCTTCGAGGGTTTCGCTTTTACCGCCGCGAGCGAGATAGCGGCCGCCAAATGCTTCGATTGCCGCGGCTGCCAGCGGCCGGTACGCCGCATATTTCTCCGGGTCCGTGACGTTGGCGTTCACGATTACATAGCCTTTTGCCATTTCCCTCTCCTCCCGATGCGACACGGGCGCCACGCCTGACTACTCAAGCGCGGCGCCCGGGCCTTGTTCTTTTAGCTGAAATCGTTCTCGAGAAACGGACCGCTTTTCACGGCCCGATCCAGCGCAACGAGCGTTTCCAGCAGCGCTTCCATTCTGTGCAGCGGCACGGCGTTCGGGCCATCGGACTTGGCGTTCGCCGGGTCCGGATGTGTTTCCATGAAGAGACCGGAAACGCCCGTGGCGACTGCCGCGCGCGCCAGCACCGGTACGAATTCGCGCTGACCGCCGGAACTCGCGCCCTGCCCGCCCGGCAACTGCACGGAATGCGTGGCGTCGAAAACGACCGGCGCGTTGGTTTCCCGCATGATCGCAAGCGAGCGCATATCGGAAACCAGGTTGTTATAACCAAACGACACACCGCGTTCGCAGGCCATGAAACGGTCGTCGGACAAACCAGCTTCGCGCGCGGCGTCGCGGGCTTTGTCGATGACATTCTTCATGTCGTGCGGCGCGAGAAACTGGCCCTTCTTGATGTTGACCGGTTTGCCCGAGCGCGCGCATGCGTGAATGAAGTCGGTCTGGCGGCACAGGAACGCCGGCGTTTGCAGCACGTCGACCACCGATGCCACCGCTTCAATCTCATGTTCCGAGTGAACGTCGGTGAGAACGGGCAGGCCGAGTTGCTTCTTGACTTCGCCAAGAATCCGCAGGCCTTCGTCCATGCCCAGACCCCGGAACGACTTGCCGGAACTGCGATTGGCCTTGTCGTACGACGATTTATAGATGAACGGCACGCCGACCTTGGCGCAGATTTCCTTCAGCCGGCCGGCAACGTCGATCGTCATTTGCTCGGACTCGACCACGCACGTGCCCGCAATCAGGAAGAACGGCTGGTCGAGACCGACCTCGAAATCACACAGCTTCATGCTTGCGCTCCGACAGAAACTGCAACGGCTGGCGCCGGATCGCTGGCGGCAGCATGACCGTTTGCGCCAAGCGCCTGATGATGCGCCCGCGCCGCTTCAACGAACTCCTTGAAGAGCGGATGACCATCGCGCGGCGACGACGTGAACTCCGGGTGAAACTGCACACCGACAAACCACGGGTGCATGGATTCCGGCAGCTCCATCATTTCCGGCAAGTCTTCACTCGGCGTACGCGCGCTGATCACGAGGCCGCCCGCTTCGAGTTGCGGCACGAAGCGGTTATTCACTTCGTAACGATGCCGATGGCGCTCGTTCACATCCGTCCCGTAGATACGAGCCGCCATCGTGCCCGGCTTGATCGGACATTTTTGTGAACCGAGGCGCATGGTGCCGCCAAGATCCGACTCTTCCGTACGCTTTTCTACGCGGCCGGCGCGGTCATACCATTCGGTGATGAGCGCCACGACCGGGTTCGTGGTCGATGTATCGAATTCCGTGCTGTTTGCGTCCGACAGGCCGGCCACGTCGCGCGCGAATTCGATCACGGCGAGTTGCATGCCGAGACAGATGCCGAGGTACGGCGTCTTCGATTCGCGTGCGTAGCGGATTGCCTTGATCTTGCCTTCGGTGCCGCGTGCGCCGAAACCACCCGGCACCAGTACAGCGTCGAGATGTTTCAATGCGTCCACGCCGTCGGTATCGATCTGTTCGGAATCGATGTATTCGATGTTGACCTTCGTCGACGTGTGAATAGACGCGTGTTTCAGCGCCTCGATCAGCGACTTGTACGACTCGGTCAGTTCCACATACTTGCCGACCATGCCGATGGTGACTTCACTCTGCGGATTCTCGAGCTTCTGCACGAGGCCCGCCCACATGGTCAGGTCAGCGGGTTTTGCTTCGAGCTTGAGTTCTTCGCAGATGATGTTGTCGAGGCCCTGGTCGTGCAGCATCTGCGGAATCTTGTAGATGCTGTCCACGTCCCACACCGAGATGACCGCGTCTTCCGGCACATTCGAGAAAAGCGAAATCTTCTGGCATTCGTCCAAAGGAATCGGACGATCCGCGCGGCACAGCAACACGTGCGGCGAGATACCGATCTCGCGCAGCTTCTGCACGCTGTGCTGCGTGGGTTTGGTCTTGAGCTCACCCGCCGTGGCGATATACGGCACGAGCGTCAAGTGCACGAAGCAAGCGCTGTTGCGCCCCAAGCGCAGGCTCATCTGGCGAGCGGCTTCCAGGAACGGCAACGATTCGATATCGCCCACCGTCCCGCCAATTTCTACGATAGCCACATCCGGCTCGCCACACGTGGCGGCAGCCGCGCCGCGCTGCAGGAACGCCTGAATTTCGTTGGTGATATGCGGAATGACCTGAACGGTCTTGCCGAGATACTCGCCCCGGCGTTCCTTGCGGATCACCGACTCATAGATCTGGCCCGTCGTGAAGTTGTTGGCCTTGCGCATCTTCGTGCTGATGAAGCGCTCGTAATGGCCGAGGTCGAGGTCCGTTTCCGCTCCGTCTTCCGTCACGAACACTTCCCCGTGCTGAAACGGGCTCATCGTGCCGGGGTCGACATTGATGTAGGGATCGAGCTTGAGGAGGGTGACTTTCAGACCGCGCGATTCGAGGATCGCGGCGAGGGAAGCGGCGGCAATACCCTTGCCGAGGGAAGACACTACGCCGCCGGTGACGAATACATATTTGGTCATCGCTAGGTGCTCGCGGGAAAAACGGATTATACCCGAAAGGCGCCTCGGAACCCAGAGCCGGGAGGCCCGATTTGCATTGCGCGACGCATATTTACGCGTGAATTAAATGTGGTCACGGCGCAGAACGTTAAGCACGCGTTGCAATGCGCGCGCGGTTTCCACGGGACGCTCCATTGGGAACAGATGACTGCCTTCTATCCACTCAAGATGCTCACCCACGATCCGCCGCGTCATATCGAGCCCCACTTGCCTTACCTCGCGCGAATGCGTCCCCGCGATAAACCCGACCGGCACCGGCACGCCGTGCGCAACCCGGGCGCCCAACGTCCGCGGCAGGGTCTTGTAGATGCGAAACTCCACTTCGCGGTCAAACGCGAGTTTGCGCGGACTGCCCGATGAGGCGGAAACCTCCTTGTCGGGCGGAATACCAAAGTCGATGTAATCGGACAACATCCGCTCGTCCCAGCGTGCAAACGCGCTTTTTGCGTGAAAGTGCCGCCACGCATCATCGCGGCTCGGCCAGTGCGTGCGGCGGTTCTTCGTGGCGGCGGCGGGCGACAAGCGGGTGTCGAGCCCGGTCCATTGGGAGATCCGCAGCAAATGGCTGCGCCAGCCCGCAATCACGGGCGAATCCAGCATCACGACGCCCTTCACCCAGTGCGGCCGCTTGAGCGCCGCCATCAACGACAGATACCCGCCCAGCGAATGCCCGACGAGCCAGACTTTTGCGTCGTGAGGACGGGTCGAGTCGATGTCTTCGAGCAGTTCGTCCACGAGGTGCGGCCAGTCGCGCGTGACCGGCAAGCGCGGATTGTGGCCGAAGCGTTCGACCGCGCGAATCTCGTAGTCGTCGGCGAGTTCGGCGAAGATCGTCCGGTAGGTCGACGCCGGAAACCCGTTCGCGTGCGAAAAATGCAGGATGTCTTTCAAGCGTCGTGTCCTCTTTCGTTTCTCTTCTTGTATTACCGGCCCATCCAGTAGCGTGCGTGCGTTTGCCGGAACCGTTCGATGGAAACATCCGCCGATACCTCCATGCGCGCGGCGCCGTCTTCGTCGCTGCGAGACAACTCGATATGACGCAGCCGGTACCGCTCGAACACCGTCGGATTCGGATGGTTGAAACGGTTGCGGTAGCCTACCTGAAATACGGCCACGCGCGGCTCGATGGCGTCGAGGAAAGGCTCGGTAGACGACGTCTTGCTGCCGTGATGCGGCACGATCAACACATCTGCCCGCAGCAACGCGCGATCTCGTTTCAATAACTGACGTTCGACGTCCGCTTCGATATCCGCGGCAAGCAACGCCGAGCGCCCCGCCGCGCTCGTGATCTTCAACACGCACGAGGTTGCATTTGGTTTTCCAGCAAGCGGTCCTGCTTGCGGCCATAGCACGGTGAAGACCACGCCGTCCCACAGCCATTGCTGGCCCGCGCTGCATCGCAGGGAATCGCTGCTCTGCCCGCGAGCGATCTGCCATAAAGCTTCATGAGGCCGCATCGACGCCGCGAACTGACGCACCCGGATGTTCTCCAGCACAGCGGGCGCGCCGCCGGAATGATCGGAATCTGAGTGGCTGATCATCAGGGTATCGAGCGTGGAGACGCCATGCGCGAAGAGATAGGGCACGACGAGCCGCTCGCCGGCGCGCGTGGATTCCGGGCCCGGGCCGGCATCGAAAAGCAAGGTGTGACGTGAGGTCTCCACGAGCAACGACGAACCCTGTCCAATATCCAATGCCGTGACACGGAATGCTCCATTCGGTGGCGCGTGCGACGCAGGAAACACCAGCGGCAACCATGTCAACGGCGCGGCGAAGCGCAAGGGCCAGCCGCGCGGAGCCAGGGCCCAGATCACGCCGAATACGGCAGCGGTCATTGCGAAGCCGTCGGGTTGCGGCAGACGCCACAGCGTCCACGCCGGACCGGACATGTGCGTGAGCACGTCGCACATGAGCGTCAGGAGGCCGTGAGCCGCGCGATAAGCAAGTTGATCGAATGGGGCGGGCAGCAAGACGGCGGCCAGTACCGTTGGCGTGACCAGAAAACTGATCCATGGAATTGCAAACGCGTTGGCAAGCGGACCGAGCAACGGAATCTGAAAAAACCAATACGCCGTGAGCGGCGCGAGCCCGATGGTGATGGCGTACTGCACGCGCGCACTTGCAGCGATCCGGCGGCCGATGTTGCGCGCCATACGTTTGAGCCAAGACTTCGAACGAACGGTGGACCGGCGGAGGGCATCGCCGATCCGGTCGCGCACAAGCCTGCGCGCACGCGGCAGATCATGCGGAATATCGGGAATCAGGTCCTCGTCGCGTTTCAGCTCGACCTCGTCCGCGATTCCGATCGACGCCCGCCTTCCTCTCGATGCAATCGCGAACAGGATCGCGGCCACCGCGCAAAACGACAGCCAGAATCCCGCCGCCGTGACCGCCCAAGGATCGAGCAGCAACACGAGCCCCAACGCCCACACAAGCACCAGCGAAGAAGTGGGCCTGCGCCCGCTCAAAACCGCAAGCGCGACGAAACAGAGCATCCACATCGACCGTTGCGCCGGGACATTGAACCCTGCGAGCGCGGCATAGAAGGCCGCAAACGCCGCCGCCGTGGCCGCCGACGCCTTCTGCGCCGATACGATCAATGGCAGCGGCATGCCGCCCCATCGCAGGCGTCTCCAGAACCATCCGCCGATCAATGCCGCAAGCCCCGCAACAAAGCCGATGTGCAGCCCGGAGATCGCCACCAGATGACTCGTGCCTGTCGCGCGCAACAAGGCGCAGTCAGCGTCGCTGACCACGTCTTGCGCGCCGACCGCAAGCGCGACCACGATTCCGCGATGCGGCGCGCCAGCGAGTGCGCGCAACACCCGTTCACGCAAGCGCGCACGCCAGCGGTCGATCGTCAGCGCGAAACCGTGTGCATCAGCGGGCATGCGTCGAGCCGATTCAGGCATCGATACATAACCTGTCGCGCGAATGTTGCGGGCGAGCAGCGCGGCTTCGGCATCGCGACCACGGAAATTGGCGTTCCCGTGCGGGCGTTTCAGCCGGGCGACCAAAGTCCAGCGCTGCCCGGCCCAAAGCGGCGGAGGCGGGGCCGCGGCAGGCCCGCGCTTCGATGCATCGACGGCCATCCACGACAACTGCACGACGCGCGGAAACTTGGCTATTCCTGCCTCGTTCGATTCGACTTCGAAGAGAAAACGCGTTCCGTCTTCCCCTTGCAGCGGGAGGCCACGCACAAAGCCAGTCAACTCGATATTGCGGCTCTCAAACGCCGCGGGCAACGCGTATTGCAACCGGGTTTCGGCTCGCCACGCGGCATAACCGAAGCCCACAACAAAGACAGCGCATGCCAGAGAAGCGTTGCGCCAGCGTGGCACCCAACACGCGAGCGTGCAGCAGCAGGCAAACACACACAAAAAGGCACAGATGACCAACACGCCCGGCAACGCAGCCTGCTGTTGCAGCCACACGATTCCCAGCGCAAATCCAATCAACATTCCCCGCACGTCCGCTCCTCAAAACTCGACGCGAACGCGTACTCATCGAAGAGAACCGCTTCTCTCCAATGCCTGCAATCGAACCATCAAGAGGAACTGATTATGCTGAGATAAGTGCGAGCCGTGGCAGCGCAGCGTGCGCGTTAGCCGTTGTGCCTATGGAAAGCGTTTCTTCGCTAACGCTGCGCAGTTCAGCGAGCACGCGGGCAATACCGGCGACCTGATCCGGCGCGTTACGATGTTTGTACAACCAGGAAGGCGCGATATCCGGCGCATCGGTTTCGAGCACGATTGCATCGAGCGGCAAATCGGCGGCAAGCCTGCGTATCTGCCGGGCGCGTTCGAACGTGAGATTCCCGCCAAAGCCAAGCCGCATGCCATGCGAGATGAACGCCTCGGCCTGCTGAAAACTGCCGTTGAACGCATGCGCAATGCCAATCTTCACGCCATGCACCCGCAGCCCTTTGAGCACCTTGTCCTGCGACTTACGCACGTGGCAAATGACGGGCAAATCGAAGTCGCGCGCAATCTTGAGCTGCTCGTAATAGAAAAAAGTCTGGCGGGCGTCGTCGAGGCCTGGAACGAAGTAATCCAACCCGATTTCTCCAATACCCACGAACCGCGGGTCATCCATGCTCGCCGCGATCTGCTCGCGTAACACGCGCAGGTCGTCATCCTGCGCACGCGGCGTGAAAAGCGGATGGATGCCGAGCGTATAAGCACCGCCTTCAATACGATGCGCAAGCTCTCGCACCGTATCGAAGTTCTGGCGCTCGACGCCCGGAATCACGATGCGCTTGACGCCCTCTTTCAACGCCGCAGCCGCGACGTCATCGCGGTCGGCATCGAACTCCGAAGCATCCAGATGGCAGTGCGTATCGATCCACATGATGCCTCCAGCACAACTAGACGGGTACGACCGGCTCCTCGAACAACACGCCGTCACGCAGGCGCATGATCCGGTCGCAACGCGCAGCGAGATCAGGATCATGGGTGACGATCACGAAGCTCGTTTCCAGCGTTTGCGACAACTCCAGCATCAGGTTGAACACGGTGTCCGCCGTGCCGCCGTCGAGGTTGCCGGTGGGTTCGTCGGCGAGTACGCAGGCCGGGTGCGTCACCAGCGCGCGCGCGATAGCCACACGCTGGCGCTCGCCGCCCGACAATTCACCCGGCCGATGTTTCGCGCGATGCCCGATGCCCACACGCTCCAGCATGTCCATCGCCTGCTTGCGTGCATCGGCTTCGGTCATGCGGCGAATGCGCAGCGGCATGGCGACGTTATCGAGCGCGCTGAATTCCGCCAGCAGATGATGGAACTGGTACACGAACCCGAGCGCCTTGTTGCGCAGTTCGTTGCGCTCGCGTTCGCGCAGCGCGGTGAAGGGCTTGCCAAGTAGCGAAACCTTGCCGGCGCTGGGTTCATCGAGACCGCCGAGCACGTGAAGCAAGGTGCTTTTACCCGATCCCGACGCGCCGACGATCGCCAGCTTTTCGCCGCGGCGCACCTGCAATTCGGCGTTATCCAGTACTTGCACGTTGAAGCCGCCCTGCACGAACGTCTTCGAAATCGCCGACGCTTCCAGCACGATATTGTTCGACACATCACTCATACCGCAACGCCTCCGCCGGACGGACCTTCGCGCCGCGCCAGCTCGGATAGAGCGTGGCGAGCGATGACAATACGAACGCGATCAAACCGATCCGGATCACGTCGGCGGGGACGAGTTCGGACGGCAGTTCGCTGATGAAATACACCGACGGCGGCAGGAACTGCACGCCAAAAAGATGTTCGATCCCCGGCACGAGCCACGGAATGCTCCACGCTATAAGGCATCCGAGCGTCACGCCAATGGCCGTACCGATAAACCCGATCGTCACGCCCTGGATCACGAAGATTTTCATGATGGACCCGGGCTGCGCGCCGAGCGTGCGCAGGATGGCGATATCCGCTTGCTTATCGGTCACGGTCATCACCAGCGACGAAACCAGGTTGAACGCCGCGACCGCAATGATCAACGTCAGGATGATGAACATCATGCGTTTTTCGATCTGCACGGCCGAGAACCACGTCTTGTTCTGCTGCGTCCAGTCGCGGATATAAAGGTCACCGGAAAGCGTCCGCGAAAGCTGCCGCGCGACTTCCGGCGCGCGTTGCATATCCTTGAGCTTCAGCCGCACGCCCGTTGGCGCGGGCAAGCGGAAGAGCGCTTGCGCGTCGGAGATGGAAATGAGCGCTAGCGTGGAGTCGTATTCGTAATGCCCCGACTCGAACACGCCGACGACCGTGAATTGCTTGAGCCTTGGCAACATGCCTGCCGGCGTGATGGTCCCTTCGGGCGCAACGAGCGTGATCTTGTCGCCCGTACCTACGCCAAGGTTGCTTGCAAGATCCCGTCCCAGCACGATGCCGAATCCGCCCGGCACGAGATCGGTGAGCTTGCCGCCCTTCATCTCCTTGCCGATATCGGACACTTGCGGTTCGAGCGTCGGCTCAACGCCGCGCAACGCGACGCCGCTGACAGCGCCTTGCCGCGTGAGCAGCGCTTGTGCATCCACGTAAGGGGCAGCCCCGATCACTTCCGGATTCTTGCGTGCTTGCTGCGCGGTCAATTGCCAGTTGGGCATGGACCCGGTCGGCGAAAAGATTTCGACGTGCGCGAGCACTGACAACATGCGGTCGCGGACCTCTTTCTGAAAGCCGTTCATTACCGACAGCACCACAATCAGCGCGGCCACGCCGAGCGCGATGCCGGACATCGATACCAGCGCGATGAACGAGATGAATCCGTTGCCGGTAGTGCGTTTGCCGGCGCGGGTGTAGCGCCAGCCGATCTGCCATTCATAGGGAAGTTTCAAGCGATTCCTTTCAGCGTCTAACGTTCTTCGATCAGTCCATCGCGCATTTGGAGCACGGATAAGCGTCCCGTGCGACTTGCGCCGTTTTTATAGCTGTTCCGTTCAATCCGATACGACCTGGACGCACACTCGCGCGTCCGATCAAGCGCGAAGTTTGCCACACAATGCTTAAGCGTCCCTTTAACGGCGGGGACCTTGCATAGCAAAAAACGCCCGCAAAACGCACTCCACAGGCCATTCGGCCGATTTTCCGAAGCGCAAGCGCAGGTCATACTCGGCGAGCGCCCTGCTCCGCTTTATCCCTTGGGCGCGTCTACCAATTTAACTCTTTACGTATTACGCAAAACGTAATACGATGAACATAATGATTCAAACGTTCCGATGCAAGGACACGCAAGCGCTGTACGAGGGCCAAACGCCGAAGCGGTTTCAGGCAATTGCGGATGTCGCAACCCGGAGGCTCTCGGCTCTGGACGCTTCGCACGAGCTGCGCGACCTGAAATCGCCACCCGGCAACTGCCTTGAACGGCTCTCAGGCGACCGCCGCGGTCAGCTGAGCATCCGCATCAACAGCCAGTGGCGCGTTTGTTTCAAATGGACGACGAAAGGTCCGGTCGACGTCGAAATCATTGATTATCACTGAGCAGGTTGATTCACCATGTCCAAAAATGGAATGCGCGCAGTTCATCCGGGAGAAATTCTCCGCGAAGATTATCTGGTACCGCTGGAAATGAGCGTGAACGCGCTCTCACTGGCGCTCAACGTGCCGGCAACGAGGCTGCACGAGATCGTGAAGGAACGTCGCGGCATCACGGCGGATACGGCTTATCGTCTCGCGCGCTACTTCGACACCACGCCTGAATTCTGGTTGAATCTGCAGGCCATGTTTGACCTCAAGACGCTGCCAACGCGCAGCGAAATCGATCGCAAGGTCGAACCGCGCGAGCTGACCCGCCCCTGACGCACCGGGGCGAGCGAAGGAAGCGTCGGGCCCTTTGCCATACAATGCCCAGCATCATGCCTACGCCCAAGCTCCACGATCTCCATCTCCTTCTTCCGTTCGCGCTGCCGTCGGCTGCGGACGCCGCAACCGCGCTGCATACACTCGCCCGCCCTGCGCTCGATCGGCTGCTTGCCCGCGCAACGCTCGATGAACGCGTTATCGGCGAGGATTTCCAGCGCACCCTTCCACATGAGCGCTGGATCGCGCGGCAGTTCGGCTTGGTGAACGAATCCTCAAAGCAAGCCGCCGACGAAGCGCCGCTCGCGCCCTACATGCTGCTCGCCGACGGCGGTACCCCGGGCGACGCCACGTGGGCATGCGTCGAGCCGGTCCACGTTCGTATTGCGCGCGACCATCTGGTGCTGATCGATCCGGCGACGCTCGGCGTGGAAGATCAGGAAGCGCGCACGCTTTTCGATGTCGTCAAGCCGCTGATAGAAGACCTCGGCCTCGCGATCCAGGCGCCTCAACCCGTTCGCTGGTACGTCACGGGAGAGAGTCTCGGCACGCTCGCCGGCGCGTCGCCGTTACGGGCGAGCGGCCGCAACATCGAAATCTGGCTGCCGCACGAAGCTGGCACGGGCGAACGCTCGCGGGCATGGATGAAATTGCAGAACGAAGTGCAGATGGCGTGGTTCGAACATCCGCTCAACGAAGCGCGCGAAATGCGCGGCCTGCCCGCGATCAACTCGATCTGGCTGCACGCACAGGGCGCCATGCGCAGCGTGACGAGTCCCTTTGCGCGGGTGATGTCGAGCGCAGCGGCTACGCGTGGCCTTGCGCTCGCCGCCGATCTCGTTCCGCAAGCGCCGCCGGCATCGTTCGAGGCTCTCGCAGCTGACCAAAATCAAGCCGATGGCCGCACACTGATCGAACTCGATCCGTTCTCGGCGCCGTTCATCGAGCAGGACTGGGCGCGATGGAACGAGGCGCTCGGCATGCTTGAGCGCGACTGGTTCGCGCCCGCGCTCGCGGCGCTCGAAGACGGCACGCTCGACACGTTGCGGCTTACTTTGTGCAGCGATACCGGCTCGGTATCACTGACCATTACACGCGGCGCGTTGCGCAAATTCTGGCGGCGACGCCCGATCGCCGCGCTGCTCATCGAATAGAAGTTGGAACGAATGACTCGAATCGTTACTCGCGCCCCCTCTCCCGCCGACGCCGCCGTTCTCGTGCGTCACGGCGTTCATCCGGTTATCGCGCGGCTTTACGCGGCGCGCGGCGTGTGTTCGCCGGACGAGATCGAAACGGAGCTGAAGAAGTTGCATGCACCCGTCGGGCTCAAGGGATGCGACGAAGCGGCCGTCGTTCTTGCCGATGCACTCGCGTCGAAACGCCGGATGCTGGTCGTCGCCGACTACGATTGCGACGGCGCGACCGCCTGCGCAGTGGCCGTGCGCGGCTTGCGGATGTTCGGTGCGCAGATCGACTATCTGGTGCCGAATCGTTTCGAATACGGTTATGGGTTGACGCCCGAGATCGTTGCGCTGGCAGCCGGTCGCGCGGGCGGCAAGCCCGACCTGCTGATTACGGTCGATAACGGCATTGCCAGCGTGGATGGCGTGGAAGCGGCAAATGCGCTGGGTATCGATGTGCTTGTCACCGATCACCATCTGCCCGGCGACGACTTGCCACCGGCGCGCGCAATCGTGAATCCAAATCAGCCGGGCTGCGACTTTCCGAGCAAGTGCATCGCGGGCGTCGGCGTGATTTTCTATGTGCTGCTGGCATTGCGGGCAGAACTACGGCGCCGCAACGCTTTCACCGATTCAATGCCTGAACCACGTCTTGACGGCCTGCTCGATCTGGTGGCGCTCGGAACCGTCGCCGACGTGGTCAAGCTCGATCCGAATAACCGCATTCTCGTTGCGCAGGGCTTGAAGCGGATTCGCGCGGGACGCATGCAGCCGGGCATCGCGGCGCTGTTTCGTGCGGCGGCCCGCGACGCGCGTGTCGCATCCGGCTTCGATCTCGGTTTTGCGCTCGGGCCGCGGCTGAACGCAGCCGGACGATTGTCGGATATGTCGCTGGGCATTGAATGCCTGATTACCGACGACATCGGCCGCGCGTGGGAACTCGCGCAGCAACTTGATGGAATCAACCGCGAGCGGCGCGAAATCGAAGCCGGGATGCAGGAACAGGCGCTGGAAGAACTGGCGAACATCGATCCGGCCGATTCCGCGACGCTGACGCTGTTCAATCCCGCGTGGCATCAGGGCGTGATCGGGATTGTCGCGGGGCGTTTGAAGGAGAAATTTCATCGGCCGTCGTTCACTTTTGCGCACGCGGATGACAGCGGGGTTTTATCGAAGGGGTCGGGGCGTTCCATTCCCGGTTTTCATCTGCGCGACGCGGTGGACCTGATTTCGAAGCGCGAACCGGGAATGATCGTGAAATTCGGCGGCCACGCGATGGCTGCGGGAATGACGATCGTCACCGCCGATATTCCGCGCTTCACCGCCGCGTTCGAAGCGGTCGGACGCGAATGGCTGACAAAGGACGCTTTATCGCGGGTGGTTGAAACCGACGGCGAGCTCGAGGACGCCTATTTCACGCCGCAATTCGTCGAACTGATCGATAACGCCGTCTGGGGCCAGGGCTTTCCAGCACCGGTTTTCTCCGGCGAATTCGAAGTGGCATCGCAGGCGCTGGTGAAGGACAAGCATCTGAAACTGCAATTGCGGCGCGGCCAGCAGCGCTTCAACGCCATCTGGTTCAATCACACGGACACGTTGCCGAATCGCACGGTGGTGGCGTACCGGCTGGTTTCCGATACCTGGAACGGCGTTGCGCGCGTGCAAATGATCGTGGAGCACGCGCTGGGATGAAACACATTCGCCGGGCCTTCGACGCGCCCAGCGAGCTTTCCCGCTAAGTTATAATTTCCCTCTTAGCCAAAAAACCTGAAAACGATCAAATGGAAGCGGAACGTCTAAACGCAATCGAGAACCTCCTCGCCGACCTGCGCCACCGCGCCGGCGAGCTCCGGGGGTATCTTTGACTACGACGCCAAGGCTCTTCGCCTCGACGAAGTAAATCGAGTACTTGAAGACCCGAACGTCTGGAACGACTCGAAAAACGCCCAGGCACTCGGGCGCGAGAAGAAGCTGCTCGACGGCGTCGTGACAACCATCACGGACCTCGATAACGACCTGCGCGACACGCAGGATCTCTTCGACATGGCGCGCGAGGAAAACGACGAAGACACGCTCGTCTCGTGCGAAGCGGACGCGGCAGCGCTTCAAAAGCGCGTCGAAGACATGGAATTCCGCCGGATGTTCTCGAATCCGGCCGATCCCAACAATTGCTTTATCGACATTCAGGCGGGCGCCGGCGGCACCGAAGCGTGCGACTGGGCGGCCATGCTGATGCGCCAATACCTTCGGTATTGCGAGCGCAAGGGCTTCAAGACCGAAGTGCTGGAAGAATCCGACGGCGATGTGGCCGGGATCAAGAGCGCGACCATCAAGGTGGAAGGCGAATACGCATACGGTTTCCTGCGTACGGAAACCGGCGTGCACCGGCTCGTGCGCAAGTCGCCGTTCGATTCATCGGGTGGACGCCATACGTCGTTTTCGTCGATCTTCGTGTATCCGGAAGTCGACGATTCCATCGAAATCGATATCAATCCGGCGGACATTCGCACGGACACGTACCGCGCGTCGGGCGCCGGCGGCCAGCACATCAACAAGACCGATTCCGCGGTGCGTTTGACGCACGGGCCGACGGGCATTGTCGTGCAATGCCAGAACGACCGCTCGCAGCACCGCAATCGCGCCGAAGCCATGATGATGCTCAAGGCCAAGCTGTACGAGTTCGAAATGCGCAAGCGCCAGGTCGAGAAAGACAACCTGGAAAACAGCAAGACGGACGTGGGCTGGGGTCACCAGATTCGCTCGTACGTGCTCGATAACAGCCGGATCAAGGATTTGCGCACGAACGTGGAAATCAGCAACACGAAATCCGTGCTCGACGGTGATCTGGATGACTTCATCGGCGCCAGCCTGAAACAGGGCGTGTAAGCAAAGCACGCTCAAAGCATTTTTTGCAGCGACGTTCTGCAGCAATTCACCGCAGCATGACGTCGCTGATATTTGCGGCCGTCGACCGGATCAGGTCTCAATTCAGCCGCATTCACCGTATTCATCGCCGAAGACATCATGACCGAACCGACTCAGCCGGGCGCAGCTCCCGAACTGGAAGAAAACCAGATCCTCGCCGAGCGTCGCGACAAACTCCGTGCGTTGCGCGAGCAAGGTATTGCGTTTCCGAACGACTTCCGTCCGACCCATCAAGCCGCCGCACTGCAAGCCGATTACGCCGACAAAGACAAGGAAGCGCTCGAAGCCGAGCCGCTGCAAGTCGCGGTCGCCGGCCGGATGATGCTTAAACGCGTGATGGGCAAGGCGAGTTTTGCGACTGTGCAGGACGGCAGCGGCCAGATCCAGTTCTTCATCACGCCGGCGGACGTCGGCCAGGAAGTCTACGACGCGTTCAAAAAATGGGACCTGGGCGACATCGTCGCGTCGAAGGGTGTTTTGTTCCGCACGAACAAAGGCGAATTGTCCGTTCGATGCACCGAGCTGCGCCTGCTGACCAAGTCGCTGCGCCCTCTTCCCGATAAATTCCACGGGCTGTCCGATCAGGAAATGCGCTATCGCCAGCGTTATGTCGACCTGATCGTGACGCCGGAAACCCGTCAAACGTTCATCGCGCGGACAAAGGCATTTGCGTCGATCCGCAGTTTCATGGCGAAGGCGGATTTCATGGAAGTGGAAACGCCGATGCTGCATCCGATTCCGGGCGGCGCCGCGGCAAAGCCGTTCATCACGCATCACAACGCGCTCGATATGCAGATGTTCCTGCGTATTGCACCCGAGTTGTATTTGAAGCGCCTGGTCGTCGGCGGCTTCGAGCGCGTATTCGAGATCAACCGCAATTTCCGTAACGAAGGTGTGTCGCCACGACACAACCCCGAGTTCACGATGATGGAGTTCTACGCCGCGTACACGGATTACACGTGGATGATGGACTTCACCGAAGCGCTGATACGGCAGGCGGCCGTCGACGCCCGAGGCACCGCGAACATAACGTATCAAGGGCGCGAACTGGATTTGTCGAAGCCGTTCCATCGGTTGACGATTTGCGAGGCGATTCAGAAATACGCGCCGCAATACACGAGCGAACAACTGGCCGACGCCACGTTCCTGCGTGCCGAGCTCAAGAAGTTCGGCGTCGATGCATCTCAGCCGCAATTCCTGAATGCGGGCGTGGGCGCGCTGCAACTCGCGTTGTTCGAGGAGACGGCCGAGTCGCAATTGTGGGAGCCGACGTTTATTGTCGATTATCCGCTGGAAGTTTCGCCGTTGGCGCGCGCATCGGATACGGCTCCTGGCATCACCGAGCGCTTCGAATTGTTCATCACGGGCCGCGAAATCGCGAACGGTTTCTCCGAGTTGAACGATCCCGAAGATCAGGCCGCGCGATTCCAGAAGCAGGTCGACCAGAAAGATGCCGGCGACGAAGAAGCCATGTTCTATGACGCCGACTACATTCGCGCGCTCGAACACGGCATGCCGCCGACGGGCGGTTGCGGGATTGGTATCGACCGAATGGTGATGTTGCTCACCGACAGTCCGAGCATTCGCGACGTGATCCTCTTCCCGCATTTGCGTCGGGAAGACTGATTTCCGGCAACACGGCTCATTTGTAAAAAAGGCGCGAAAAGCGCCTTTTTTGCGTTCTAACACGAATCGAGTTTGTAACTTTAGGTAAAAGGCGCCCGTGCCGCGAGGGGGCCCAAACGTTCTTATGCCTGAAAACCCTTATAAAACAAGGCCACGTAGCACATCCTGAGCCCGGTGCGGTTCTTGCATCTAAAGGTCGCATGTAAACGTTACAAATTGGTAAACCTGGCGGTTCAATCCGCCGCAAACTGGAAGCATGAAACACCGCAACGTCGCACTCTGCCTTGAGACGGAGGTTCAAAAATGGATAACAGCAACGACAACATGACCACACCGAATTCACGTAATCGCAAGATCCATCCGCTGGTTGCCACTGCTGCGGGCGCGGTCATCATCGCGAGTCTGGCGGCTACGGCAGCCGTTACCGGCCTTTTCCCGAAAGCGTCCAGCACGTCGCCGATGAATGACCAGACGCAAGCGGCGCAGGTTGCAACGCAGCCGGCTGCACCCACCGCGGCTCAAGCGCAAGCGCAGCAACAGGCTCAGCAAGCGCAACTCGCGCAGCAGCAAGCGGCCCAGCAACAGCAAGCCGCGCAGGAACAGCAGGCTCGCCAGGTTGCCCAACAACAGCAACAGCCCGTCCAGCAGCCAAACTACGCGCAGCAGCAACCTGCGCAAGCGGCGTATTGCTCGACGTGCGGCACCGTCGAAGCCATCTCGGCCGTGAAGCGTGAAGGCCATGGCACGGGCATCGGCGCAGTGGGCGGCGCGGTGGCAGGCGGTCTTATCGGTAATCAATTTGGTCGCGGGGGCGGCCGGACCGGCATGACGATTCTTGGCGCGTTGGGCGGCGGTCTCGGCGGCAACGCAGTTGAGAAACATCTACGCAGCGAAACCGATTATTCAGTACGCGTGCATATGGAAAACGGCAAGACGCGATACTTCACGTATCGCGAGCCGCCGCCGTTCAGCCAGGGCCAACGCGTGCGCATCGAGAACGGCACGCTGGCTGCGGGCTGATCTTGGTTCAACGCTAAAAAGCAAAACGGCGATTCCTTCTGGAATCGCCGTTTTGCTATGTTTTTCGCCAGCGCCGCTCAGTAATCCGCGTCCTCGATCCACGCCGCCTGAATCGACTCGAGTATCCTTTCGTTGGATTTTTCCGGGTCGTCGTCGAAACCGGCCAGCTCCGTCACCCACCGATGCAAATCCGTAAATCGCACGAACTGCGGATCGACGTTCTGATGCGCGTCGGTCAGTGCCATCGCGATGTCCTGCGTATCTGTCCACTTCATGGCAAACGCTCCTGTCTCAAGGTCCCTGATAGCTTCAGTGATTCTCTTTAGCGTGATTGATGGTGTAGCGCGGGATCTCGACCACGAGATCCTCGTCGGCGGGGGCCATCGCCTGACATGATAACCGCGACGTCGGTTCGAGTCCCCAGGCCTTGTCGAGCAAATCGTCCTCGTCCTCTTCTGAAGGCACCAACGCGTTGAACCCTTCGCGAATGATCACGTGGCACGTGGTGCAGGCGCACGACTTCTCGCACGCGTGCTCGATCTCGATGCCGTTATCCAGCAAGTTGTCACAAATACTCTTCGATGTATCCGCGTCGATCACCGCGCCATCCGGGCACAACTCGACGTGGGGCAAAACTACGATCTGGGGCATGACTTCTTTCCGTTCTATATCAGGGTGGGCTCAGACTTCGTCGAGCCTGCGGCCGGCGAGTGCGCGGCGAATGCTTTTGTTCATGCGGCGTGCGGCGAATTCGTCGGTGGCTGCGGCCAGCTCCTTGGTCGCCGCCTCGATAGCGTCGACGCTGTCGCCGGTCGTGACCGTCGCGAGCTGACCGATCAACGTTTCGATGTTCACGCGCTCGGCGTCATCGAGCAATTCGCTATCCGCGCCCAACGCCGCTTGCGATGCCTCGACCAGACGCTGTGCATCGACTTGCGCTTCGCGCAGCGCACGGGCGCGCATATCGACTTCGGCAGTGGTGAAGCTTTCTTCCAGCATGCGGGCGACGTCGTCATCGGCGAGACCGTAGGACGGTTTTACAACCACCGACGCCTCCACCCCCGACAACTGCTCGCGTGCAAACACGGATAACAGACCATCGGCGTCCACCTGATACGTCACGCGAATGCGCGCGGCGCCGGCGGCCATCGGAGGAATGCCGCGCAATTCGAAACGCGCCAGTGACCGGCAATCGGAAACGAGTTCGCGCTCGCCTTGCACCACGTGAATGGCCATTGCAGTCTGGCCGTCCTTGAATGTCGTGAAATCCTGCGCGCGCGCGACCGGAATGGTCGAGTTGCGCGGAATGATCTTTTCCGTCAGACCGCCCATGGTTTCGACGCCAAGCGAGAGCGGAATGACATCCAGCAGCAGCCAGTCATCGCCCTCGGCGCTCCGGTTGCCTGCGAGCATATCGGCCTGGATCGCGGCGCCAAGCGCCACGACCTGATCGGGATCGAGATTGATCAAAGGCGGCTGGCCAAAATACTCTTCGACCGCGCGGCGAATGACCGGCATGCGCGTTGCGCCGCCGACCATCACGACGCCCTTGATCTCGGAGGCCGAGACCTTCGCATCGCGCAGCGCCTTGCGGGTCGGAGCCAGCGTGCGGGCGACCAGCGCTTCGGTGAGCGTGGCGAACTCATCCCCGGTGACCTTGATGTCGATTTGCTTGCCATCGGAAAACACAGTCTCTATACGTGCTTCCGGCGCATCCGACAACGCTTCCTTGGCCGTGCGCACATGGTCGAGAAGCAAACGCACGTCTTCGGGCGTCGCAGGTTTTACCTTGGTCTTTGCCAGCACGTGGCGATACACCACGGCGTCGAAATCATCACCGCCCAGCGCTGAATCGCCGCCGGCCGCGAGCACCTCGAAAACGCCTTTGGTGAGCTTGAGAATCGACAGGTCGAAGGTCCCGCCGCCAAGGTCGTAGACGGCGTACAAACCTTCCGATGCGTTGTCCAGCCCGTAGGCGATCGCAGCGGCGGTCGGTTCGTTCAACAGGCGCAGCACATTCAAACCGGCGAGTTTGGCGGCGTCCTTGGTGGCCTGGCGCTGGGCTTCATCGAAGTACGCCGGAACCGTGATCACCGCGCCGACGAGGTCGTCGCCGAGTGAATCTTCCGCGCGATATCGCAACGTCGCCAGAATTTCCGCCGATACTTCCACCGGGCTTTTCACGCCGTCGATGGTACGGATCTGCACCATGCCAGGCGCGTCGACGAAATCGTAGGGCGCGTTCTCCGCGCCTTCAACTTCACTTTTGCCGCGGCCCATGAAGCGTTTCACCGAAACGATCGTATTGCGCGGATCAAGCGCCGCTTCTTCCTTGGCAACGCGGCCGATACGCCGGCCACCCTTTTCCAGATACCGGACCACCGAAGGCAACAGGTAGTGGCCCTCTTCGTCGGGCAGCACTTCAGCCACACTGTTGCGCATGGCGGCGACGAGCGAATTGGTCGTCCCGAGATCGATACCCACGGCGATGCGCCGCTGATGCGGCGCCGGAGCCATGCCGGGTTCTGAAATTTGCAGTAAAGCCATCGTTGATCTATTGGGGTTGGTTCGTCTGGTTTTAATACAGCGCCGGCGCGTCTGGGTCAGTCGAGCTTTTCGATCTGGTTGCCGATCTCGCTCGCCACACGCTCGATGAACATCAGCTGACGAACGGCTTCGCTTGCAGCCTGATCGGCGTGACTGTCGATCAACGCCGCGAGTTTCTCGAAGCGGATGCGTTCCTGGTCGCGTAGCTCGTCGAGCAGCGCTTCAAGCGCGCCCACGTTCCTTGCCGCCGCCGCATCTTCGATATTTTCGCGCCATTCCATCTGCTGCATCAGGAACGCGGGTTCCATCGCCGTGTTGTTCTCGGCGTCGGCCTGCACGCCGCGCAGCGAAAGCATGTAAGTCGCCCGTTTGAGCGGATCGCGCAGCGTCTGGTACGCCTCGTTCGCGCGCGTGGCCCACTGCATTGCAATGCGCTTTTGCGCGTCGCCTGCGGCCGCAAAACGGTCGGGATGCACCTGCGCCTGCACCGTTCGATACGCCTCATCGAGCTTTATTGAATCGATGGCGTAAGTCGGCGGGAGGTCGAACAGGTCGAAGTGACTGTCGTTGAGCGTGGCCATGGGAGGAGGATTAAATAGACTAAAAAGCAGTGACGCTAAAGAAAAAGGCGGCACGCGCCGCCTCTTTGCTGTTCTTCCGGGATGCTAAACGCGAAACGATTCGCCGCAGCCGCACTCGTCTTTCACATTCGGGTTGTTGAACTTGAAGCCTTCGTTCAACCCTTCGCGCGCAAAGTCCAGCTCGGTTCCATCGATATAGGCCAGGCTCTTCGGGTCAACAATGATCTTCACGCCCGCCGACTCGAACACCTGATCTTCCGGCGCGAGTTCGTCCACGTACTCGAGCTTGTACGCGAGGCCCGAGCAGCCGGTCGTGCGCACGCCGAGCCGCAACCCGACGCCCTTGCCGCGTCGAACCAGATACTTTTGCACGTGCTGTGCTGCCTTGTCCGTCAACGTGATTGCCATAGTCTCTCATCAGCAGTTGCTTGAATCCGGATGATTGCTCCCGGTCGCATGCTGCAGCCTTGCCTTGAATCCAAAACCCGCGCGCCCGCTGCCTTTCGCAGTTCCCGGACGCACTTCCCTGAACCGGTTACGCTGCGTGTTGCTTCGCTTCGGCCGGCACCGTTTCGGCAGCGCCCGCGCCGTGACGTTGCTTGTAATCGGCGACAGCGGCCTTGATCGCGTCTTCAGCCAGAATCGAACAGTGAATCTTCACCGGCGGCAAAGCCAGTTCTTCAGCAATGTGCGTGTTCTTGATCGTCAACGCCTGATCCAGCGTCTTGCCCTTGACCCATTCGGTCACGAGCGAGCTGGACGCAATAGCCGAACCGCAGCCATACGTCTTGAACTTCGCATCTTCGATAACACCGTCCGCGCCCACGCGGATCTGCAACTTCATGACGTCGCCGCAAGCCGGCGCGCCGACCATGCCGGTGCCGACCGTGTCGTCGTCCTTGCCGAACGAACCGACATTGCGCGGGTTTTCGTAGTGGTCCAGAACCTTGTCGCTATAAGCCATGATTCAAACTCCTTGAATTCGTATGCGTGTGCGTTCAACCGGGGCGCAAAGTGCTGCTCAGTGCGCGGCCCACTGGATCGACGAGATGTCGATGCCGTCCTTATGCATTTCCCAAAGCGGCGACAGGTCGCGCAGCTTCTGAATCTTGCCCTTCAACAAATTGATCACGTAGTCCACATCCTGCTCGGTCGTGAAGCGGCCAACCGTGAAGCGGATCGAGCTGTGCGCGAGTTCGTCATTGCGACCCAATGCGCGCAGCACGTAGGACGGTTCCAGCGAAGCCGATGTACACGCCGAACCCGACGATACCGCCACGTCCTTCACCGCCATGATCAGCGACTCGCCTTCAACAAAGTTGAAGCTGATGTTGAGGTTATGCGGCACACGGGTCGCCATGTCGCCGTTCACATAGACCTCTTCCATCTCCGACAAACCCTTCAGCAGACGGTCGCGCAACATACGCACGCGCTCGTTTTCGGTCGCCATTTCTTCGCGCGCGATCCGGAAAGCTTCGCCCATGCCGACGATCTGATGCGTCGCCAGCGTGCCCGAACGCATTCCGCGCTCGTGACCGCCGCCATGCATTTGCGCTTCGATACGAATCCGCGGCTTGCGGCGCACGAACAACGCGCCGATACCCTTCGGACCGTACGTCTTGTGCGCCGAGAACGACATCAGGTCGACCTTCAGCTTCTGCAGATCGATTTCGATCTTGCCGGTGGCTTGCGCGGCATCGACGTGAAGCACGATGCCCTTCGCACGCGTGATCTCGCCGATCGCAGCAATATCCTGGATCACGCCAATTTCATTGTTCACGTTCATCACGGACACGAGGATGGTGTCCGGACGGATCGCAGCCTGGAATACGTCCAGATCGAGCAGACCGTCGTCCTTCACATCCAGGTACGTGACTTCGAAGCCTTCGCGCTCGAGCTCGCGGCAGGTATCGAGCACGGCCTTGTGCTCGGTCTTCACCGTGATGATGTGCTTGCCCTTGCTCTTGTAAAAATGCGCCGCGCCCTTGATGGCGAGGTTGTCCGATTCCGTTGCGCCCGACGTCCAGATGATTTCGCGCGGGTCGCAATTGACCAGCTTCGCCACGTTCTCGCGCGCCTCTTCGACCGCCCGTTCCGCGTCCCAGCCATACTGATGGCTGCGCGATGCCGGATTGCCGAACTGCTCGCGCAGGTACGGAATCATCTTGTCCACCACGCGCGGATCGACCGGAGTCGTTGCGCTGTAGTCCATGTAAATGGGCAGGTGGGGAATGTCGTTGTTCATCAGTTGCTCCGGGGTTTGACTCAATTGGCTTTTTCAGGCGAGACAGCCGCGTCGATTCTTCAGATGCGCGGCAGCCGTCAGCCAGCCAGGTTGAAAACGGAATTCGGTCCTTTTGGCGCCACACGGGCTGGCTCTACGCTCGCCGTATCGGCGCGGCGATCGCGCAATACCGCCGGCGATCCATCGCGCGCACGCTGCTGGTCGACGAGATCTTTCAGCGAGACCGAATCGAGATACTCGACCATCTTCTGATTGAGCGTGGACCAGAGTTCGTGGGTCATGCAATGGCCGTCGTGCTGCTTCGTGCCTTCGCACGCACCCTTGCCGCCACACTGAGTAGCGTCAATAGGTTCGTCCACCGCGATGATGATGTCCGCAACCGTGACGTTTTCAGCACGGCGCGCGAGATTGTATCCGCCACCCGGACCCCGCACCGACTCCACGATTTCGTGGCGGCGCAGCTTGCCGAACAACTGTTCGAGGTAAGAAAGCGAAATGTGCTGGCGCTGGCTGATTCCGGCCAACGTCACCGGGCCCTGCTCCTGGCGCAATGCCAGGTCGATCATCGCCGTGACGGCGAAACGGCCTTTCGTGGTGAGTCTCATGGTTTGTACGCTACCGGGGGCTACTGCTAATACTGGATGATTTTGCTCAAGTATAAATAGCCTACGGATTTAGTCAAGTATCTCAGGCTCATTTATTAGGAATTCTCTGAGACGTTGCGGGCGTTGAAACATGCCGACGCCAGTGCGCTCAAGCCACCAGTTGCGTGCGCAATGCCTTTAGCAGGCCTTCGCAGGCGTCTTCGCACTGATCGAGCACGCGTTCGAAACCCTCGTCGCCACCGAAGTACGGATCGACCACTACGCGGCTGTCATCGCGCGTGGCGAACTCCATCAGCAACCTGATCTTGTCGCGGTACTCCGCCGGGCAGACCTTTGCAAGGGCGGCGGCATTTGCATCGTCCATTGCTATCAGGAGGTCGAAACGCGCGAAATCCTCTATCCGCACCTGCCGGCCACGTAACATCGACAAGTCATAACCGCGCGCTTTTGCCGCGCGCTGGGCGCGTTCATCTGGCGGATGGCCAATATGCCAGTCGCCAGTACCCGCCGAGTCGACGACAATCCGGTCCGCAAGTTTCGCCTTTCCAACTTGATGCAGCATCACCGCTTCGGCGCTAGGCGAACGGCAGATGTTGCCAAGACAGACAAAGCAAATGGCGATAGTGTTCATCGGGTTCCGGACATCGTTGGCTTGAGGCGGTGATCGCACTTCACGTGCCGCCTTGCAAGCCCATGAAGCGAGCGTTCACACGCGGTCCCGGATTATACAAAGGACGTTGTTTTTTCGCCCGATAGACGCGCTTAGAACGGCTGTGACACCGTGACTGATGGCGAGTTTGCCGGTACGGAATTGTCCGAATCTACAAGGCCCAGTGAAATAGCACGTGCGAATTCGGCGCTGACGGTTGCGGCGCTTTGCGGGTGCGCCGCAGCGCCCGCCATTGGATGAATGGCATGGCAATAACCCGCGAGGGCCAGCGGAACAAGCATGGCAACAGGCCAGTAGGTCGATATTGTCTTTTTCATTTCTAACCCCTTTCTCGTGTCCCGTGGGCTGACGGACCCACTGCAGGACATTTCGATTTTAAGGGTTAGTCCTAGTCCGATAAAGGCGTTTGAGCACAAAGCATTGTTGCAGTTGTGTCAACAGCGCGTGCCCCATTGGCGTTGTATCGCGATGGAACCCTCGTGCTGTTTGGTCGCCGTCACTTGCGGCCGCGTTACCAACGAGATAAAACTTTACAAACTTCTTGCGACATCCTGTCGTCAATGCTGTCAGATACGGTAATCAACCACCGTTTGCAATACTCGATATGAAACTCGCAGCCGCAGGCCTCATCCTCGTTTCGTCCGCCCTTGTCGCGGGTTGCGCCGTCTATCCGGACGGCACGCCTGCGTATGCATCGGGCGGCTATTCGTCTTACCCCGCGTACCCCGGCGGATACGATCCCGGATACTACGGCGCGCCGGTCGTGCAATCCGGCGTGGTGATCGGCGGAGGGTATTACGGTGGCGGCCCGGGGCCACGGTATTGGGACGATGGTCCCGGATATCGCCGCCCGCCTCCGGGAGGATGGGGCGACCGAGGTGACCGAGGCGGAAACCGCGGCGGCGACCGTGGTGGCGACAGAGGCGATCGCGGCGGCCATGGCGGCCAGCAAGCGGGTGGAGGCGGCCCGCAGCAAGGCGGCGGCGGTCGTCCGCCACAGGCTGGCGGGCCAGGAGCGCAACCGCAACCGCAGCAACAGCAGGCGCGCACGCCTTACGTCGGCCGCTCGAACTGGAATAAGCCATCGCCGGTTCAAGGGCCACAGGGCTCCGAAAGGAACCACTGACCCTCGCCGCTTTCTTCGCACAAGGCCGTCCCTGATCAATCGATCCGGGACGGCTTTTTATTGTGCATAGATACGCTGGGGGACAGAAAACGCTGCCGCATTGATGTCCGACCGTCTTTCGCACTTTTCACAATACGAGATACAATCATGATTCCGCTGTTTGACGTATCAACTGATTTTCTCCATGAGCGATACGAACCCGGAATCCAGAACGTCCATACAGGTGATCGAGCGCATGATGCGTCTGCTCGACGCGCTCGCCGCGCACACCGATCCCGTCAGTCTTAAAGAACTCTCGCAGAGCACGTCGCTGCATCCTTCGACCGCGCACCGGATCCTGAACGACATGGTGACGTGCCGGCTGGTCGACCGTTCCGATCCAGGCACATACCGGCTCGGCATGCGGCTGCTCGAACTCGGCAATCTGGTGAAGGCGCGGCTCTCGGTCCGTGAAGCGGCCATGCCGCCGATGCGCGAACTGCATCGCGAGACCGGGCAGACCGTCAATCTTTCGGTGCGTCAGGGCGATGAAATCGTCTATATAGAACGCGCATATTCGGAACGCTCGGGCATGCAGGTGGTGCGGGCCATCGGCGGGCGGGCGCCGTTGCATCTGACATCGGTGGGGAAACTCTTTCTCGCCGCCGACGAATCCGCCCGGGTCCGCGCCTACGCCACGCGCACCGGACTATCGGGGCACACGCAAAACAGCATCACTGATCTGGCCAAGCTGGAGCGCGAGTTGTCGTTCGTACGCAGCCAGGCTTGCGCGCGCGACAACGAGGAACTGGAGCTCGGCGTGCGCTGCATCGCGGCAGGAATTTACGACGATACCGGCCGGCTGGTCGCGGGCCTGTCACTTTCCGCGCCGGCCGACCGGCTGCAGGATTCGTGGCTGAACCAGCTAAGTGGAACGGCGCTTGAGATCTCGCGTTCGCTGGGTTATCGGCCGGAACCGAGCGCGGATTCGCAGCAACGCTAAGCGCAATTATCTGCAGCTTGGAAACTCAAAAGCCGGTTTTATCTTTCGATAAAACCGGCTTTCTACGTTTCGCAGAGTCAGACGCGAATCAGGTGCCCCCACCGCCGGCATCGGCGCTGGTAATGTGCGGCTCTCCGGCGGTTTCGAGGAAACCGCGCAGACGGCCGGCGTCGGCGAAACGCGAATATTTGCCCGACGAGTCAAGCAAGATAATGACGACAGGACGTCCGTTGATGGTCGTCTGCATCACAAGGCACTCGCCCGCTTCATTGATGAAGCCGGTTTTCTGCAGACCGATTTCCCAACTCGGATTACGGATCAATGCATTCGTGCTGTTGTAAGCCAGATTGCGCTTGCCGGTGAACACGTCGTAGCTGCGGTCGGTCGAGAACTTGCGAATCAACGGATACTGATAAGCCGCGTTGACCATCTTCACCAGATCACGCGCGCTCGACACGTTCTGGCTCGTCAATCCTGTGGAGTTTTCGAAGTGCGTGTCGGTCATGCCGAGCATCTTCGCTTTCGCGTTCATTGCGGCGATAAAGCCAGGCCGGCCATTCGGGTAATAGCGCGACAAAGCGGCAGCAGCGCGATTCTCCGATGCCATCAGCGCAATGTGCAGCATGTCTTCGCGGTTCAGTTCGGAACCGACAGCGAGACGCGAACCTGTGTACTTCTCGTAGTCTCGGTCTTCATCGGTGACGTTGATTTCTTCGGTAAGCGGCGCCTTGGAATCCAGCACGACCATGGCCGTCATCAGCTTCGTGATTGACGCAATGGGCACGACGGCGCGCGAGTTTTTATCGAAAAGCGTTTCCGACGTGTTCTGGTCGACCACATAGGCGACGCTCGAACGCAGCGCGAGACTGTCCGGCGTTTCATGCAGGCCGAACGCCTGGCCCACGGTCGGCGGGCGCGGCTGGTAGGCAACCGATCGCACGGCGGAACGGCGGCCATGCGCATCCATCCGATAACTCACCCGGTGCGCGCGCTTTCCGCGCGCCGCGGGCGCGGCTTCGTCATCAGCAGCGGCAGCAGCGACTTTCGCCGTTTTCACACCCTTGGGCGCGCGCGTGGCAACTTTAGCCGGCTTGGCGGATTTTGCTTGAGGCGCAACTGCGGGTTTAGCGGATCTCTTGGCAGACTTTGAAGTTTGGGTCTTGGCAAAGGCGTCGACCGGTGCGGCCGCGAAAGACGTCGCGAGCGCCACCGACACGGCAACCGACAGCGCGGTGCGGACTGCAACGCCGTGGATCACCCTGAGCGACGAAAACATTTCGGTTTTCATTAGTGTTCTGTTCTGGACCGGCGAGAGAGTGTCGCCAGTGTAGTAAAGCTTCGAAAAATTAGCAATATTAAGCACTTATCGGCAGTACTTAAACTGAATTGTAAGAGACGAACCGCGAGAGCAACTACGTTCTTGGGCGCAATCGTAAAAAAACATGGCAATCGGCACAATCGTTTTGATCGTCACACGCAATTGCCAAAGCTTGGCTATCAGCGCACTAACGGCAATAGTTCGTGAAACTTAAGACACTTTTTGAGGCGGCCTTGATAGAAATCCGCAATAAACGGCGCGGAACGCTCAAAGCGAAAAAATCTCACAAAGCACGAGTGCACTACCGACGTGTTGCGCTGAAGTACAACGGTTCAAACGGCCTTTCGACCACGCTCGCGCATTTTTGTTCATACAAAATTTCACGAACTTTGGTCAGTTTCGAATGTTAACGTTTGTTTAACACATTTGGTGTACCGCGTTTCAAACCTTTTCAAATGAACGGTCCCCTCCGGTAAGCCCGGCATGCTTTGCGCGCGTTAAACCGGCCGCGACCGATGCAAGCTGAATGGTTTGCAGATGGATATCGACCGTTATGTCGATGTCGCGGCCATACCCCCCCGCCATTGCGACCGCGACCGGCAAGCCGCGCTCACGTGCCGTGGCGAATACCAGCGAATCGCGCCGCGCGAGCCCATCGATGGACAACGCCAGACGGCCAAGCCGATCGCCGATATGGGGATCGGCGCCTGCCAGATAAATCAGCATCGCTGGCCTCGCGCGCTCGAACATCATTGCCAATGCACTCGCAAGCGCTTCCATATAGGTGTTGTCGTCGCAGCCGTCGGGCAACGCGATATCCAGACTGCTGGTTTCCTTGCTGAACGGATAGTTGGATTCGCCATGCAGCGACAGCGTGAAAACGCTCGGGTCGTCCTTGAAAATCGACGCTGTGCCGTTGCCCTGATGAACATCCAGATCGACGATTGCGATTTGCACTGCGCCTTCGCCCCTCTCCCGCGCCTCGGCTTGCATGACGCGAGCGGCGACGGCGGCATCATTGAAAACGCAAAACCCCGCGCCATGTGACGCGTACGAATGATGCGTTCCTCCCGCGAGATTCACGGCAAATCCATCCTGACGGGCGGCGCGGCAAGCCGCGATAGTGGCGCCCACCGAACGACGCGCGCGTTCGACCATTTCCGGCGACCAAGGGAAACCGATTTCTCGCTGGGCAGAGTCATCGAGTGAACCGGTCGCCACCCGCGCGACATAGTCGGCGGCATGCACGCGTTGGAGATCCGAGTCGGCCGCGATTGGCGCCTCTTCCAGTTCGACATCGGGCAGTTCAGCTTCAACGCGCTCGCGCAACATCCTGTATTTCTGCATCGGAAAGCGATGCCCAGGTGGTAACGGAAGGACGAAGCGGTCGCTGTAGTAAGCCTTCATTGAAACAAAATTCCAATTTATTGAGACATGATCCTAGCATCCGAATCGTTTGCGCTCTTCGCCCCAAACTGGTGCGATAGATCCCGGAATATGGTTCCAGATATGCTAATCGAATCACGTAAGCCGTTGTTTAATAAGATTTCATCGAATGTTGCGACGCACAAAAAGATGCTTGACATCTTTAGGAATATGCCTAAAATGGGTTCCATGTTGCGACGCACCAATAGCTGTTTCGCCTCATACGGTTCCGGAACTTCCGGCGCCGCCAAAACCCACGACCCGCGCTGATGATGGGTCGACTTTCAGGAGCGTGACATGACCCTTTTGACCCCGGAACAAATCGCCGCCGCCAACAAAGCTCAATTCGACACGCTGTTCGGCTTGACGAACAAGGCGTTCGAAGGCATGGAAAAGCTGCTTGAGCTGAATTTGCAAGTCGTGAAGTCGACGCTGGCTGAAAGCCAGGAAAACACGCAACGCGTGTTGTCGGTGAAGGACGCGCAAGAACTGCTCGCATTGCAAGCCAGCCTGGCTCAGCCGGTCGCGGAAAAGGCGCTGTCGTATGGCCGCCATCTGTATGAAATCGCATCGTCCACGCAAGCCGAGTTCGCACGTGTTGCCGAAGCTCAGTACGAAGACCAGAATCGCAAGGTGCAAGCACTCGTTGACAACGTTGCAAAGAACGCGCCGGCAGGTTCGGAAACGGCAGTCGCCGTGATGAAGTCGGCCATCACCGCCGCCAACACCACGTACGAAACCATTCACAAGGCAAGCAAGCAAGCTGTTGAAATCGCTGAAAGCAACTTCAACGCAGCCGCTACGGCCGCTACGAAGGCTGCATCGCAGGCAACCGCTCAAGCTTCGCGCGCTGCTGTAAAGAAGACTGCCTAACGACGTGCTTCAAACTTTTGCGCCAGATTTCGGATGTGAAAGTTTGAATGCCGCGTAGACGCGAAAAGCCGCTCCAACTCATGTTGGAGCGGCTTTTTTACGCGCTAAAAAAGCGGCGCGTTCTGTTCAGAACGCGCCGCTTTCAATCACTAGCCGCGATACCTTACTTCTTGCGCTGCGGCGGCAAATCCGTACACACGCCTTCATACAACTCGGCGGCCATGCCGATCGACTCACCGAGCGTCGGATGCGGATGAATCGTCTTGCCGATATCCTCCGCGTCCGCGCCCATTTCGATTGCCAGACACACTTCGCTTATCAGGTCGCCCGCGCTCGTGCCCACGATCCCGCCGCCGATGATCCGGTGCGTTTCTTCGTCGAAGATGAGCTTGGTGAAACCTTCGTCGCGGCCATTGGCGATCGCGCGGCCCGATGCAGCCCACGGGAACACCGCCTTGCCGTACTTGATGCCTTCGGCCTTGCACTGGTCTTCCGTCTTGCCGGCCCATGCCACTTCGGGATCGGTGTAGGCAACCGACGGGATCTGCAATGCATCGAAGTACGCCTTCTCGCCATGCGCCGCTTCGGCCGCAACATGGCCTTCGTGCACGGCTTTGTGCGCGAGCATCGGCTGGCCGACCAGATCGCCGATCGCAAAGATATGCTCGACGTTCGTGCGCAACTGTTTGTCGACGTTGATAAACCCACGATCCGTCACCGCGACGCCGGCCTTGTCCGCGCCGATCTTGCCGCCGTTCGGACTGCGGCCGACGGCCACGAGCACGAGGTCGTAGCGTTGTGCATCGGCGGGGGCTTTTTCGCCTTCGAAGCTTACGTAGATCCCGTCTTCCTTGGCTTCCGCCTTGGTCGTCTTCGTCTTGAGCATGACGTTGGCGAAGCGCTTGGCGTTGAACTTCTCCCAGACCTTCACGAGATCGCGATCCGCGCCGGCCATCAGGCCATCGAGCATTTCGACTACATCGATCTGCGCGCCCAAGGCCGCATACACCGTCGCCATTTCCAGGCCGATAATGCCGCCGCCAATCACCAGCATGCGCTTCGGGATCTGACGCAATTCCAGCGCACCGGTCGAGTCGACCACGCGTGGATCTTCCGGCATGAACGGCAGCTTCACGGCTTGCGAACCCGCCGCGATGATCGCCTTCTTGAACTGCACGACCTTCTTGCCGCCCTCGCCTTCGATCTCCATGTGATTCGGGCCGACGAACTTGCCGACGCCCGTCACCACCTGCACCTTGCGCGCCTTCGCCATGCCGGCGAGACCGCCGGTCAGCTTCTTGACGACGCCCGACTTGAAGTCGCGCAGTTTGTCGAGATCGATGGTCGGCTCGCCGAACGAGATGCCGTGGTGCGCGAGCGCCTTGGCTTCTTCGGTGATCGATGCAGCGTGGAGCAAGGCCTTCGACGGAATGCAGCCGACATTCAGGCAGACGCCGCCAAGCGTTGCATAGCGTTCGACGATGACCGTGTTCATGCCCAGATCGGCCGCGCGAAACGCCGCCGAATACCCGCCAGGACCGGCGCCGAGCACGAGCATCTCGCATTCGATATCGGCCGAGCCCGAGAACGATGCGGCCTTCGGTGCGGGCGCCGCGGTGGCTTTTTCGGCAGGCTGCGGCGCTGCGGTCTTCGGCTTTTCTTCGACCTGGCTCACGCCGCCGCCCTGGCCTTCGAGCGTCAGGATCACGGAGCCTTCGGAGACGTTATCGCCGATCTTGACCTTCACTTCCTTGACCGTGCCCGCTGCGGGCGATGGCACGTCCATGGTTGCTTTATCGGATTCAAGCGTGACGAGCGATTGCTCTTTCTCGACCGTATCGCCGGCCTTCACGTGAATTTCGATCACCGGGATGTCTGTGAAATCGCCGATGTCCGGCACCTTCACGTCCTGCGATCCGCCGCCCGCGGGTTTCTGTTCGGCAGGCTTGGGTGCAGCGGCTTCTTTCGGCGCAGGCGCGGGTGCTTCGGCCTTGGCTTCTACCGGAGCGGCGGGTTTTTCGGCTGGCTTTTCGCTGCCTGCGTCGGCGGTTTCCACTGTCGCGATCACGGTGCCTTGCGAGACTTTATCGCCGGCTTTGACTTTGACTTCCTTGACCGTGCCGACGAGATCGCTGGGCACTTCAATGGAAGCCTTGTCGGATTCGAGCGTCAGGACGCCTTGTTCTTTTTCGATGGCGTCGCCGGCTTTGATATTGACTTCGATGACGTCGACGTCTTTGAAATCGCCGATATCGGGTACTTTAAGTTCGGTGAGACTCATGTTGTCCCCTAAATGAGAAGCCGGCAGAACCTGCGAAAGCAATCGGTTCTGCCGTCGGCAGACTTGCCTGTCTTTGCCTTGATGCCATGCAAAGCAAGTTCAATGAGATGGCTGGCGGCCCCTGCAAAGCGGCCCGCCAAACCCAAAAAGTCACAGACTCACTCGGCGGAAATCCGCCAGCACAGCAGAAAGGTAGGCATTGAACCGCGCGGCCTCGGCGCCATCGATAACCCGATGATCATAAGACAGCGACAAGGGCAGGATCAGTCGCGGCACGAACGCCTTGCCGTCCCAAACCGGCTTCATCGCGCCGCGCGACAATCCGAGAATGGCCACTTCAGGCGCGTTGATGATCGGCGTGAAATGCGTTCCGCCGATCCCGCCGAGCGACGAAATCGAGAAACATCCGCCCTGCATTTGATCCGGCTTCAGCTTGCCTTCGCGCGCAGCCTTCGACAGGTCGGCCATCTCCTTGGCGACATCGACGAGACCCTTCTTGTCGGCGTCGCGGATCACCGGAACCATCAAACCGTTCGGGGTATCGGCGGCAAAACCGATGTTGTAGTACTGCTTGAAGACGAGGTTGTCACCGTCGAGGCTCGCATTGAACGTCGGGAATTTCTTCAGCGCGGCAACGACTGCCTTGATCACGAAAGCGAGCATGGTGAACTTCACGCCGGCTTTCTCGTTTTCCTTGTTCAACGTCACTCGCAGTGCTTCGAGGTCGGTGATGTCGGCTTCGTCGTTGTTCGTGACGTGCGGAATCATGACCCAGTTGCGATGCAGGTTCGCGCCCGAAATCTTCTTGATGCGCGAGAGCGGCTTCGGATCGACCGGACCGAACTTCGTGAAGTCGATCTTCGGCCACGGCAGCAGGTTGAGCTCGCCGCCACCGGCCGGCGCTGCAGCAGCTGCAACCGGCGCCTTGCCCTGACCGGTCATCACGCCCTTCACGAACGCGGTGACGTCCGCTTGTGTGATGCGGTTCTTCGGACCCGAACCTGTGACGCTCGACACATCCACGCCAAGCTCGCGCGCGAACTTACGCACGGACGGCGATGCATGGCTCGACGTACGCGCACCACCTTCGCCGGCGGGAATTGCCGGCGCCAGCGCGAGTGCGGACGGTGCTTCTTTTTGAGCTGGAGCGGCCTGCGCGGGGGCGGCAGCTTTGGGAGCTTCCTGCTTCGGGGCTTCCTGCTTAGGCGCCGCGGCCGGAGCCGAAGAGCCCGCACCACCTTCCAGCACTACGATCAACGTCCCTTCCGACACGTTGTCGCCAACCTTGACCTTGAGTTCCTTGACCGTGCCCGCTGCGGGCGACGGCACGTCCATGGTGGCTTTGTCGGATTCAAGCGTCACGAGCGATTGCTCTTTCTCGACCTTGTCGCCTACCTTCACGTTCACTTCGATAACCGGAATATCCTTGAAGTCGCCGATATCGGGCACCTTCACTTCAACCGGTCCACCGCCTGAGGACGCCGCAGGCGCAGCGGTTTCGGCGGTCTTTTCCTTGGCAGGTTCCGCTGGCTTTTCAGCAGCCTTCGGCGCAGCAGCAGGAGCCGCCGCTTCGCCGCCTTCCAGTACGACGATCAACGAACCTTCCGAAACGTTGTCGCCGACCTTGACCTTCACTTCCTTCACGACGCCGGCTGCCGAACTCGGCACGTCCATAGTCGCTTTATCGGATTCGAGCGTGACGAGCGACTGCTCTTTCTCAACCGTATCGCCTGCTTTCACCAGCACCTCGATCACCGGAATGTCCGTGTAATCGCCGATATCCGGCACCTTGACTTCGATCGCTTGACTCATTGTTTATTGTCTCCTGGGTCGCGACGCGAAAATCGCCCTGGCACAAGGCTAAACGCCAAGGCCGGGGCGACTTCACGCAGCAACACTCGGGGGCCGATGCGTTAAACCGTCATCGGGTTGGGTTTGGCGGGGTCGAGCTCATACTTCTTGATCGCCTCGGCGACGACCTTGCGGTCGATCGTGCCTTCGTCGGCGAGCGCATTGAGCGCCGCGACGGTGACCCAGTAGCGGTCGACTTCGAAGAAATGGCGCAGCTTTTCACGCGTGTCCGAACGGCCATAACCGTCCGTGCCGAGCACGACAAACTTGTTCGGCACGAAACCGCGAATCTGGTCGACGAGCGCACGCACGTAATCCGTCGATGCAATCACCGGGCCCTTCGCGTCTTTCAGCAACTTGGTCACGTGCGCAACACGGCGCTCTTCGGTCGGATGCAGCAGGTTCCAGCGCTCGACGTCCATGCCGTCACGCGCCAGTTCCGTGAAGCTCGGAACGCTCCAGAGATCCGCCGCGACGTTCCAGTCGTTCTTCAGCAAGTCGGCAGCAGCAATCACTTCATTGAAGATCGTGCCCGCGCCCATCAGCTGAACGCGCGGCGCAGTTGCATCGGCATCCGACTTGCGGAACGCGTACATGCCCTTGACGATATCGGCCGCAACCGAATCGCTTTGCGGGATCGCCGGGTGCTCGTAGTTCTCGTTCATGACCGTGACGTAGTAATACACGTCTTCCTGCTCGGCCACCATGCGGCGCAGACCGTCCTGCATGATCACGGCGAGTTCGTAGCCGAAGGTCGGGTCGTAGCTCACGCAATTCGGGACCGACGCCGCCCACATCAGCGAGTGACCGTCTTCGTGCTGCAGGCCTTCGCCGTTCAGCGTCGTGCGTCCGGCCGTGCCGCCCAGCAAGAAGCCGCGCGAACGCATGTCGCCCGCGGCCCAGGCCAGGTCGCCGATGCGCTGAAAACCGAACATGGAATAGAAGATGTAGAACGGGATCATGATCTCGTTGTGAGTGGAGTACGACGTCGCCGCCGCAATCCAGTCACACATCCCGCCCGCTTCGTTGATCCCTTCCTGCAGGATCTGGCCAGTTTCCGATTCACGATAGAACATCAGCTGGTCGGAATCTTCCGGCACGTACTTCTGGCCGTCCTGATTCCAGATACCGATCTGGCGGAACAGACCTTCCATGCCGAAGGTACGCGATTCATCCGGCACGATCGGCACGATCCGCTTGCCAAGTGCCTTGTCCTTCAACAGGATGTTGAGAATCCGCACGAACGCCATGGTCGTGGAGATCTCGCGGCCCGGACCCGTGCCCTTGAGCACCGGTTCGAACACCGACAGATCCGGCACCGGCAGCGACTCGGCCTTCTGACGGCGAGCCGGCAGATAACCGCCGAGTTCCTGGCGGCGAGCGCGCATGTACTCGAGTTCCTTCGAACCTTCTTCGAACGTCAGGTACGGCACGTCGGCGATCTGGTCGTCGGGGATCGGCAGCTTGAACTGGTCGCGGAATTTCTTCAGCTGATCCGTGTGCAGCTTCTTCTGCTGGTGCGTGATGTTCATGGCCTGGCCGGCTTCGCCCATGCCATAACCCTTGATGGTCTTGGCAAGAATGACCGTCGGCTGGCCCTTCGTCTTCGATGCTTCCGCGTAAGCCGCGTAGATCTTGTGCGGATCGTGGCCGCCGCGATTCAGATTCCAGATGTCTTCGTCGGACCATTCTGCAACCATCGCCTTGAGTTCCGGCGTGTTGAAGAAATGCTCGCGAACATACGCACCCGATTCCGACTTGTAGGTCTGATATTCGCCGTCGACGACTTCCATCATGCGGCGCATCAATGCACCGGTTTTATCGCGCGCGAAAAGCGAATCCCAGCGGCTGCCCCACACCACTTTGATCACGTTCCAGCCTGCGCCGCGGAACTCGCTTTCGAGTTCCTGGATGATCTTGCCGTTGCCGCGCACCGGGCCATCGAGACGCTGCAAGTTGCAGTTGATCACGAAGACGAGGTTGTCCAGACGCTCACGTCCGGCCATGCCGATCGCGCCGAGCGATTCCGGCTCATCCGTTTCGCCGTCTCCGAGGAACGCCCAGACCTTGCGGTTACCCGCCTTGGCGATACCGCGCGCATCGATGTACTTCATGAAGCGCGCTTGATAGATCGCCATGATCGGGCCGAGGCCCATCGAAACGGTCGGGAATTGCCAGAAATCCGGCATCAGCCACGGATGCGGGTACGAAGAAATGCCTTCGCCGCCCACTTCCTGACGGAAGTTGTCGAGCTGGCTTTGCTTCAGGCGGCCAAGCAGGAACGCGCGGGCATACACGCCCGGCGACGAGTGACCTTGCACGAACACCAGGTCGCCGCCGTGTTCGGGCGACGGTGCGTGCCAAAAGTGGTTGAAACCAACGTCATACAGCGTTGCGGCCGACGCAAACGAAGCGATATGACCGCCCACGTTCGTATCCTTGCCGGCGCGCAGCACCATGGCAATGGCGTTCCAGCGCGTGTAAGAACGGATCTTGTGTTCGATGTCCTGGTCGCCGGGAATCTTCGACTGGGCGGCAACCGGAATGGTATTGATGTATGGCGTGTTTGCCGAGAACGGCAGATGTTCGCCGTGCACGCGCGCGAATTCGATCTGCTTCTCAATCAGGTAATGGGCACGATCCGGGCCTTCCGCCGAAATCACGCCGTCGAGGGCCTCGAGCCACTCAGCAGTTTCCTGGGGATCTTCGTCGTCTTTTGCGTTGGCGACATATTTCATCACTTCGTCGGGTACAGCTGACATGCTCGTCTCCTGATTTGAGGAACGCTCTGTGAACAGTCGACGCGAGCCTCATGGAAAACCGCAGGATCAACCACGGAAAACATTGGGGACAAGCGCGCGTGCGGCAATTCTAAAGAGGCTCTAAACGGTAAGGCAAGCAATTTTTCGAATCATGAGAGGCAATCTCATAATGCGGAAAAATGCTGCAACGCACCGTGGGACAAGGACTTTTTGAGAGAGGTTTAGTGTCCTTGCGATCAAATGCCAACCTTTTGAAGCCTTTTTACGCCTTTTAACAGTCCTTCGCTGCGTTACAATTGCGCGCATGTTGACCGACCGGTTTTTCGCACGCTCGGCCCGCTCGTCGAAGAAACTCAACGACACGGCGCCGACCCGCTGGCACCACGGACCGTGGTGGTCGAACTCGTATTTACTCACGCCGCTGATCTCCATTCTGGTCTTTCTCGTCGTGATGAGCCTCATTTTATGGAGTCTCAACCGGCGCGAGCAGCAGCAACAAGAAGACACGCTGTATCGAAATGTCGCATGGGCTCAGCAGCAGATCCGGCTGTCCATGACCGGGGCGCAAGAACAAATCCAGGCGCTCTCGCGCGATATTGCGAGCGGTCACGGCGATCCCCAGTCGTTCCAGAGTTCCACCGGCGACATCATGCAGGGGCATCCCGAGATCCTCTACATGAATTGGTACACGGCGCAGCACAAGCCGCGCTGGCCGAATACGCCATTGCCGGTGCTCGGTTCGCGCCTCGCCAAACCCACGGACGCGCAATTGGACGACGCCGTCCAGGCCGCCTTCGACGAAGCCCGCACCACCCGCCGCCAGATCTATTCGCCTCTTCTCTACGATGACGTCGGCAACGGCTACATCACGTTGCAAACGCCGGTGTATCGGGATCGCGACTTCCTGGGCTCCATTGCCGCGGTGTTTTCCATCGAAGGAATTCTGAAGCACGACATTCCTGGCGAGCTTTCCGCGAAGTACAAGATTTCCATCACCGATCTGAACAATCGCGAACTCGCGACCACGTCTACCCGGCCGCGTCTGCCGCGCGACATGTTCTACGATTTGCCGCTCGATCCGCCGGGACAAGGTGTATCGGTACGCGTTTATTCGTATCCGCAACTCACGAATTTCACCAATAACACGCTCGTCTGGCTCGTCGCAGGTTTGTCGTGCTTCGTATTGTGGAGCCTCTGGAGTCTCTGGAAACACACGCGGCAACGGTTCGAAGCGCAGCAAGCGCTTTATGCCGAAGCCTTCTTTCGCCGCGCGATGGAAAACTCCGTGCTCATCGGCATGCGTGTGCTCGACATGCACGGCCGGATCACGCACGTGAATCCCGCGTTTTGCCGGATGACCGGCTGGGACGAAAGCGATCTCGTCGGCAAGGTGGCGCCCTTCCCATACTGGCCGAAAGACGCGTATCCGGAGATGCAACGGCAACTCGACATGACCTTGCGCGGCAAGGCGCCGTCGTCGGGTTTCGAATTGCGCGTGCGCCGCAAGGATGGATCGTTTTTCCACGCGCGGCTGTATGTTTCTCCGCTGATCGACAGTTCGGGACGCCAGACCGGCTGGATGTCTTCGATGACCGACATCACCGAACCGCGCCGCGCCCGCGAAGATCTCGCCGCCGCGCACGAGCGCTTCACGACCGTGCTCGAAAGCCTCGACGCCGCCGTGTCCGTGCTCGCTGCCGACGAAGCCGAACTGCTGTTCGCGAACCGCTACTACCGGCATTTGTTCGGCATTCGTCCGGACGGCCATCTGGAACTCGCGGGCGCGGGATTCGATACAGCACAGGCATCGTCCGATTCAATCGATATGGTCGATACCTACGCCGGCCTTCCCGCCACCGCGCTGACCGAAAGCACGTCGGACGCGCAGGAAGTGTATGTGGAAGGCATCCAGAAATGGTTCGAAGTACGCCGCCAGTACATTCAGTGGGTGGACGGCCACCTCGCGCAGATGCAGATCGCGACCGATATCACCACGCGCAAGCAGGCGCAGGAACTTGCCGACCAGCAAGAAGAAAAGCTCCAGTTCACCAGCCGCCTGATGACAATGGGCGAGATGGCGTCGTCGCTCGCGCACGAGCTGAATCAGCCGCTCGCCGCGATCAATAATTATTGCTCGGGTTGCGTCGCGCTCGTGAAATCGGGCCGCATGACGCAGGATGCGCTGTTGCCCGTGCTCGAAAAAACCGCGCAGCAGGCGGTGCGTGCAGGCATGATCATCAAACGCATCCGCGAATTCGTGAAACGCAGCGAACCGAAACGCCAGCCGACGCGTGTCAGCGACATCGTGGCGGACGCCGTTGGTCTTGCGGAAATCGAAGCGCGCAAACGCAAGATCCGCATACTCACCGAGATCCGCTCGCGCATGCCGGTCATCCATGTGGACCCGGTGCTGATCGAACAAGTGCTTGTGAATTTGCTGAAGAACGCTGCCGAAGCCATGCACGACGCCAAGCCGAACGCCGTGGATCCGGTGATCCGCGTGGTCGTGCAACGCACTGATGGCGGCTTTGTCTGCATCAGCGTGGTCGATCAGGGGCCGGGCGTGGACGAAGCCACCGCCGAGCGCCTGTTCGAGCCCTTCTACAGCACCAAGTCCGACGGCATGGGCATGGGCTTGAATATTTGCCGGTCGATCATTGAATCGCATCGTGGACGGCTTTGGGTGGTGAACAATATCGACACCGCCGGAAACGTTACGGGCGCAACATTCCATTGCAGTTTGCCAATCGGAGAAGCCGACAGTCCGGGTAATAGCGGGCAGGAGGCTCTCAGCCATCAACCCACACAACAAACTGTTACGGGAGAGCTATGAGCACAGTCACCACTCAGGAAACGGTCTTTGTCGTCGACGACGACGAGGCCGTGCGTGATTCTTTGCGCTGGCTGCTTGAAGCCAATGGCTACCGCGTCTCGTGTTTTGCGAGCGCCGAAGCGTACCTCGACGCGTACCTCCCGATCGCCCATTCCGGCGCGATCTCATGTCTGATACTCGATGTGCGCATGTCCGGCATGAGCGGTCTCGAGTTGCAGGAAAAGCTGATTGCAGAGAATTCGCTGCTGCCGATCATCTTCGTGACGGGTCACGGCGACGTGCCCATGGCTGTCTCGACCATGAAGAAGGGCGCGATGGATTTCATCGAAAAGCCGTTCGATGAAGCCGAGTTGAGGAAGCTGGTCGAGCGCATGCTGGATAAGGCGCGCACCGAAAGTTCGAGCGTGCAGCAGCAACGTGCCGCGGCTGAACGGCTGGGCAAGCTCACGGCACGCGAGCATCAGGTGCTTGAGCGGATCATTGCCGGACGTCTGAACAAGCAGATCGCCGACGATCTGGGCATCAGCATCAAGACGGTCGAGGCGCACCGGGCGAACATCATGGAAAAGCTGTCCGTGAATACCGTCGCCGATCTGTTGAGGCTCGCGCTTTCCAACAAGCCGCAGACGCAACAGGCGCAGTAAAGCTTTTATTGTTGCATCGGCGCGCCGGGTGTTGGCCCGGCGCCGCCGAGAAACCGGTTACCGCGTTCAGCATTCGCTACGAACGCGACTCAACGTCAGTTTTCAAACTTCCCGCCACGTTCTGCGCGTACATATCCGTCGGGCCATGACGGGTATAATTCAAGACCGATCGCAACGTCGCGCTTTTGGAAAACCCATCGCACGACAGCCTCCCGCGCTCTGCGCCCTTCAAGCACCCAGCGGCTTCCCCGCCCAGATCTCCATGACTGCCCAAATCATCGACGGCAACGCCCTCTCCAAGACCCTTCGCGCCGATGTCGCAGCACGCGCCGCCGCCCTCACCGCCCGTGGCCAGCAACCCGGCCTGGCCGTTGTTCTCGTCGGCGAAAACCCGGCCAGCGAAGTCTATGTCCGCAACAAGGTCAAAGCGTGCCAGGACAACGGCCTGCATTCCGTGTTCGACCGCTTTCCGTCCACGCTCACGGAAAGCGAGTTGCTGGCGCGCATCGACGACCTGAACAACGATCCGAACGTCCACGGCATCCTGGTTCAACTGCCGCTGCCCAAACATATCGATGCCCACAAGGTCATCGAAGCGATCGCGCCGGCCAAGGACGTCGATGGCTTCAGCGTCGAGAACGCGGGCGCCCTGATGACCGGCAAACCGCTGTTCCGTCCCTGCACGCCCTATGGCGTGATGAAGATGTTCGAGGCGCACAAGATCCCGCTGGAAGGCGCAAATGCGGTCGTGATCGGGCGCTCGAACATTGTCGGCAAGCCGATGGCCATGCTGCTGCTCGAAGCCGGCGCCACGGTCACCATTACGCACAGCAAGACTCGCGATCTCGCGGCGCTCACGCGCAACGCGGACGTGGTCGTGGCGGCAACCGGCCGGCGCAACATCCTGACGGCCGACATGGTGAAGCCGGGTGCAACGGTAATCGACGTAGGCATGAATCGCGACGAAAACGGCAAGCTTTGCGGCGACGTGGATTTTGCCAATGTGAAAGAAGTCGCCGGATTCATCACGCCGGTGCCGGGTGGCGTCGGGCCAATGACGATCACCATGCTGCTGGTCAATACCATCGAAGCCGCCGAACGGTCGATGCAGCAAGACCGCGACTGATTCACCGCGCGACGCTCGCGGGCATTGCATCAATTGCCGCCGTAGTCAGAAACGATTTGAGAATTGGCCAAGGCGTCCCCACAATAGACTGATCACCGTCGATTGGGCGCGTCATGTTTCACGGCGTGTCGTCGCGTTTTTTCATTAGAGATTTCATCCGAGACCGGGAGAGTCATGTCCAGTTCGACACCATCGAATACCGCGAATCAAGCTCAGTCCCAAGTCAACGGCAACCCGCTGCTCGACTTCTCCGACCTGCCCCTTTTCAACGACATCAAGCCGGAGCACGTCACGCCCGCGCTGGACGTGCTTCTCGCCGATGCAAAAGCCGCCGTCGATCACGCCGCCGCGCCCGAAACACCAGCGACCTGGCATGACATCGTGGAGAGCGTCGAGCGCGCGAGCGAACGGCTGTCGCGCGCGTGGGGCGTGATCGGCCACCTGAACGCCGTCGCCGATACCCCCGAATTGCGCGCCGCCCACGCTGAGAACCTACCGCGAGTCACCGAGTTTTCGGCGAGCGTGGGACAGAATCTGGCGCTTTACGAAAAGTACAAGGCAATCGCCGCGAGCGAAGAACACGCAACACTCACAGCCGAGCAGAAGAAATTGCTCAGCAACGAACTGCGCGGTTTTCGACTGTCGGGCGCCGAATTGCCCGAGGACAAGAAGCCCCGTTTCGCGCGTTTGCAGGAAGAACAGGCGGCGTTATCGAAGGCGTTTTCCGATCACGTGCTCGATGCCACCAATGCGTTTTCGTACATCGTGACGAATGAAAGCGAGCTTGCGGGCTTGCCGGAAGACGTGATCGAAGCGGCGCGCGAGGCCGCTCAGAAAGAAGGCGTGGAAGGCTGGAAATTTACGCTGCATTTCCCGTCGTATTTCCCGGTCATGCAGTACGCCGAACATCGGCCGCTGCGTGAAGCGATTTATCGCGCGTATGTGACTCGGGCGTCGGAGCTGGGCGCGAATTACGGCCGAGGCAAGCCCGAATGGGACAACACGGCGAACGTGGTCGAGCAGTTGAAGCTGCGTGAGGAAGAAGCGCACGCGCTCGGCTACCAGAACTTCGCCGAAGTTTCACTCGCGCCGAAGATGGCCGAGTCGCCGGCGCAAGTGGTTTCGTTCCTCGAAGACCTCGCGGTGCGCGCGCGTCCGCACGCCGAGCAGGACTGGATGGAACTGCGCGCGTTTGCCGCGACCGAGTTGGGCATGCCCGAATTGCAGCCGTGGGATTCGACCTTCGCTGCCGAACGCCTGCGTCAGCAACGCTATTCGTTTTCTGAAAACGAAGTGAAGCAGTATTTCCCGCAAGAAGCCGTGTTGAAGGGCTTGTTCAAGGTCACCGAGACGCTGTTCGGCGTTTCGATTCGTCGCGATGAAGCCCCAGTCTGGAATCCGGACGTGCGCTTTTTCCGCGTCGAGAACAAGGATGGCTCGCTCGTCGCGCAGTTCTATCTGGACCTGTACGCCCGCGAGGGCAAACGCGGCGGCGCATGGATGGACGACGCCCGCTCGCGCCGCAAGAGCTCGGATGGCGGCGTGCAGACGCCCGTGGCGTACCTGACCTGCAACTTCTCGGCGCCCGTCGGCGGAAAACCCGCGTGCTTTACGCACGACGAAGTCATCACCCTGTTCCACGAGTTCGGCCACGGTTTGCATCACATGCTGACGCGCGTCGACGAACTGGGCGTGTCTGGCATCAATGGCGTGGAGTGGGACGCGGTGGAACTGCCGTCGCAGTTCATGGAGAACTTCTGCTGGGAATGGGACGTTCTCACCGACATGTCCGGTCACGTAGACACAGGCGCAACCTTGCCGCGCGAACTTTTCGACAAGATGCTGGCGGCCAAGAACTTCCAGAGCGGCCTGGGCACGTTGCGCCAGATCGTGCTGTCCATGTTCGATATCCAGCTTCACAGCAACTACGATCCGGCAGGCGCCACGAACGTCAACGACTTTGCGCGCGAGATCAACGAGCGCTTCCACGTTGTGCCGCAAGCGCCCTTCTCACGCTGGACCAATACCTTCACGCACATTTTCGCTGGCGGGTATGCCGCGGGGTACTACAGCTACAAGTGGGCGGAAGTGTTGTCGGCGGATGCGTATGCTGCTTTCGAAGAAGCGGCGAAGGCCGGCGGCGGATCGGTACTGGATGCTGAAACCGGCATTCGTTACCGGCGTGAGATTCTCGAGGTAGGCGGTAGCCGGCCGGCCATGGACTCGTTCAAGGCGTTCCGTGGGCGTGAGCCGAATATCGACGCATTGTTGCGCCATAACGGCATGTCGCCGACGACAGCGCACTGATTGGTTGGTTTAGAGTCGATGAAAGCGGTCCCTCGGGGCCGCTTTTTTGCTTTTTTCTTGATAAGCGGCTCACCGATTCAGCCTGAAATTCACTTCGTCCGGCCGCCCTTCCAGGCTCAGTTTCGCGCGCATCGAAGGTGAACGGCTGACCACCTTGCCGCGCCGAAGCACGGCCGTACGTGCTGCCCGCAAACGAATCGCTTCAATCGGATCGCGCGCGTCCAGCACCACGCAGTCCGCGTTGTTGCCCACCGCAATCCCATATCCTTCGATGCCCAGAATCTTCGCCGGCGTTGTCGTCACAGCTTCGAATGCGGCACGCATCGCGTCGATGCCCGTCATCTGCGCCACGTGCAAGCCCATGTGCGCGACTTCCAGCATGTCGCCGGAACCGAGGCTGTACCACGGGTCCATCACGCAGTCGTGGCCGAAAGCGACATCGACGCCCGCCGCCATCAGTTCAGGCACGCGCGTCATGCCGCGACGTTTGGGATAAGTATCGGCGCGACCCTGCAAAGTGATGTTGATCAGCGGATTCGCGATCGCGGCGACCCCCGAATCACGGATCAACGGGATCAGCTTGCTCACGTAGTAGTTGTCCATGGAATGCATGGACGTCAGGTGCGAACCGGTGACACGCCCCTGCAAGCCCAGTCGATGCGTTTCTGCAGCCAAGGTTTCTATGTGCCGCGACATGGGGTCATCGGATTCGTCGCAATGCATGTCAACCCGCAAGCCCTTCTGTGCCGCGAACTCACAAAGCAGGCGCACGGACTCGGCGCCATCGGCCATCGTGCGTTCGAAATGCGGAATGCCGCCGACTACGTCCACGCCCATCGATATCGCACGCTTCAGGTTTTCAAACGCACCCTTGCTGCGCAGAATGCCATCCTGCGGGAACGCCACGAGCTGCAAGTCGAGATACGGTCTCACGCGACGTTTGACTTCGAGCAACGCCTCGACCGCAAGCAGGCGCGGATCGCAAACGTCGACGTGAGAACGGATCGCCAGCAAACCGCGCGCGACAGCCCAGTCGCAATATTGCATTGCTCGATCGACCAGTGCTTCTTGAGTTAGCTCGGGCTTCAGCTCGCCCCACAACGCGATCCCTTCCAGCAACGTTCCCGATGCATTCACGCGCGGCAAGCCATAGGACAGCGTGGCGTCCATGTGGAAATGGGCATCGATGAACGGGGCCGTGACGAGAGAACCCGCAGCATCGATTTCCTCAGGCGCGGTGGCGTCGAGCCGCGGTTCGATGGCGGAAAACCGGCCGTCCTTGATGCCGAGATCCACGGGATCGCGCGAAAGGGCGAGCGCTGCACGTCGAATGATCAGGTCCATGGGGTCGTCCTTTTTGGATGTCTTCGGGACATTGTAGCGGGACAGAAAGGCGAATTTCGACGGTGCCGAGCGCGTTAGCCATTCGGTCTACTGGAAGTGCAAGAGCGTGCAAATTAAAGTGATCTGCATGCCCGAATCACAATGCTCGATCGCCCAGTACATTGAATCGATGTATCCGATAAGATACACTCGACACCGAACATCCCGTCTTCTATGGTGTTCACGCCTGACTTCGCCAGGACCGAAATGAATTTGACTCACACTTCAACATTTAGCCCCTCCGACTATCTCGATAGCGAAGAGGCCGTCGCGGCTTATTTAAATGAAGCGCTTGCCTCGGGCGATTCGGACATTCTGCTCTCGGCACTCGCTGGCGTTGTGAAAGCCCGCGGCATGTCGAAAGTCGCGTCCGACGCCGGCGTGCAGCGCGAGAGCCTATACAAGTCGCTGGCCGAAGGCGCGAAACCCCGCTTCGAAACTATCCAGAAAGTGGCTGCCGCGCTGGGCGTGAAACTCGTCGCCGTGCCGCTGCATCACTGATCAGAGTCAAACACAAACATCCACCACATGAAAATCGCCACCTGGAACGTCAACTCACTCAAAGTCCGCCTGCAACACGTCATCGACTGGCTGGCAACGAGCGGCGTCGATGTACTGTGCCTGCAGGAACTCAAGCTCACCGACGACAAATTCCCGGTCGCCGAACTCGAAGCTGCCGGCTACAAGAGTTGGTACGCAGGCCAGAAAACCTATAACGGCGTCGGCATTCTGGTGCGCAGCGGTCTCACCGTCGATGAAACTACGATCGTGCGCAACATACCCGCTTTCGAAGATCCGCAACAACGCGTGATCGCCCTGACCGTAGAGGGCGTGCGGATCATTTCGGCCTACTTCCCGAACGGACAGGCGCCGGGCACCGAAAAATTCGCGTACAAGATGCGTTGGCTGGAAGCGCTGCGCGACTGGATAGAAGTCGAGATGAAAACCTATCAGCAACTGGCGCTCCTCGGTGACTACAACATCGCGCCGGAAGACCGCGACGTTCACGACCCGAAAGCGTGGGAAGGCCAGAACCTCGTGTCACCCGATGAGCGTGCGCACTTTGTTCAACTCATCGAACTTGGTCTAACGGATACCTTCCGAAAATTCGAGCAGCCGGAAAAGCTTTATACGTGGTGGGATTATCGGATGCTCGGATTCCGGCGCAATGCGGGCTTGCGTATCGATCACATTCTCGTGACCGCAGAGCTTGCCGCACGCTGCACCGCATGCGAAGTGGACAAGGTGCCGAGGAAGTGGGAACAGCCGTCAGATCACGCGCCTGTGATCGCGACCATCAGCTAGATGGGGCGGGGACGGAACTGTCCCCGCTCCTGATCACGCGTCCAGATGCAATTCCTGGATCTTGCGTGTGATCGTGTTGCGGCCAATACCCAGGCGCTCAGCCGCTTCCACTTTTCGGCCGCGCGTGAAGTCGAGCGCCTCGCGAATCACGGCCGCTTCGAAGCGTCGCGCGAGTTCATCCATGACGTCGGCGGTATTCTCGCGCAACAGACGCGCGACCTCGGTACGCAAGCCGTTTTCCCAGATGCTTGCAGGAATTCCGGCAGGCGGCGCACCAAGTGCCGCCGGCACGCCGTTCGAGAGACCTGCACTCGATGCAGTACCCTCCACCGCCGACGCCGTCAGCGCGGTACTCTCGCCGGCATATTCCTGAGTCGGCGTGAGGTCGGGCGGCAAATCCTTGCGCTCGATAGTCTGCGCAGGCGCCATCACCGTCAGCCAGTTGCAGAGGTTTTCAAGCTGCCGGACGTTACCCGGAAACGGCAACGATGCAAGAAACGTGAGCGCATCTTCAGACACACGCTTTGGCTCTACGCCCAGATCGCGCGCGCTCTTTTGCAGGAAGTGGCGCGTGAGCAGCGGAATGTCTTCGCTGCGTTCGCGCAACGCGGGCAGCCTCAAGCGGATCACGTTCAGCCGGTGATACAAGTCCTCTCGGAACAAGCCTTGGCGTACGCGCGACTCAAGGTTTTGATGCGTCGCTGCGATTACACGGACATTCGCCTTCAACGGGTTGTGCCCGCCAACTCGATAAAACTGTCCATCCGACAATACGCGCAACAGTCGCGTTTGAAGATCGAACGGCATGTCGCCGATTTCGTCGAGAAACAGCGTGCCGTTTTCAGCTTGCTCGAAACGCCCCTGCCGCATGGCCTGGGCGCCCGTGAACGCGCCGCGTTCGTGACCGAACAACTCGGACTCGAGCAGGTCCTTCGGAATCGCCGCGGTGTTCAGCGCGATGAAGGGCCCGTTCGCGCGCGGGCTATGGCGGTGCAGCGCGCGGGCGACAAGCTCTTTTCCGGTGCCTGATTCGCCCGTGATGAGCACCGTTGCGGCGGAATGTGAAAGACGGCCGATCGCGCGAAACATGTCCTGCATCGCCGGCGCCTGGCCGAGCATCTCCGGCGTTTCGGTAACGCTGTTGTCGTAGGCCGCTTCGCCTCGCATGCTTTCATCGACGGCGCGGCGAATCAGTTCGACCGCCTTGTCCACGTCGAACGGCTTCGCAAGGTACTCGAACGCGCCGCCCTGGAATGCGGCGACGGCGCTGTCGAGATCGGAGAACGCCGTCATGATGATGACTGGCAGGCCGGGCAACTTGTCCCGCACGGTTTGCAGCAATTCGAGGCCCGAGCCACCCGGCATGCGGATGTCGGACACGAGCACTTGCGGGCTTTCCTGTTCGAGCGCGGCGAGCGCGTCGCGGACGCCGGAAAAACTGCGCGTCGCGAAGTTCTCTCTTGCGAGGGCTTTCTCAAGCACCCAGCGGATGGATTGGTCGTCGTCTACTATCCAGATCGGCTTCATATAGTTCGGCGAGATGTCTTCGTGTGGTTCGGTTTAAGCCCGTCGAAACGGTCAGGCGCATGAGCGCTTTTCAAAATATCGATGAACCCTCGTGATTGATCGTCAAATGACTTCGCGATTGCCCGGCGAGGCCGCTCATCCTTCGAACGGCAACAGGATCGTGAACTCGGTGCAGCCCGGCTTGCTCTCCACCTCGATCAAGCCGTCGTGTTGCTGCACGAAAGTCTGCGCGAGCGTGAGGCCAAGTCCGCTGCCGTCCTCTCGGCCCGATACGAGCGGATAAAAAATCCGGTCACGTATCTCTTCAGGAATGCCTGGACCGTTGTCAGTGATATGCAAGTCCAATGCCAGTTTGTGTAAGCGTTTGCCAATCGTCACTTTGCGCGCGATGCGCGTGCGCAACTCGATGCGCGCATCGCCTTGCGAAATCCGTTCTCGCAACGCTTCCGCCGCGTTGCGAACAATGTTGAGCAACGCCTGGATCAGTTGCTCTTTGTCGCCGCGCAGGTCGGGCACGCTCACGTCGTAATCGCGATCGAGCGTGAGGCCGCGCGGAAACTCCGCGAGAATCACCGCGCGCACGCGCTCGCAGACTTCGTGAATGTTCACATCACCCACAATATGCGGATGCCGATGCGGCTCAAGCAAACGGTCGACAAGCGTCTGCAGCCGGTCCGACTCCTTGATGATTACTTGCGTGTATTCGCGCAGCTCATCGCGTTCCCGTGCACCCAGCTCGAACTCGAGCAGTTGCGCGGCGCCTCGAATACCGCCGAGCGGATTCTTGATTTCGTGCGCGAGATTGCGGATCAGTTGCTTGTTGACCGCGGTGAGATCGTGAATCCGTTCTTCGCGGTCGGTCTTCAGATGCCGCTCGTTCTCGAAGAGTTCGAGCAGCACATAATTAGGTGCGACTTCCAGATAAGCGACGATCGCATGCACGTGCAGCGCCTCGCGGCCGGGACGTTCGAGTACGGCGTCGAGATGAGTTGCGTTGAACCTGTGATCGGCGATAGACGCAATGGTCGTCACCAACTCGTCGGCGTTGGCAAACAATTCGGGCCATGCGGTTTGAGCCAGTTGCTTGCGCGAACGTTCGAGCATGGCTTCGGCCGACGGATTCGCGAAAGCAATTTTCAGCGTCGACTTGTCCAGCACAAGCACGACCGTGGGCAACGCTTCCATGCCCGGCAGCAAGTTGGTGGCAACGAGCGTGGCGTCGTCGGACAGCGAATTGTCGGGAAGACTCTTTCTCGCCTTGATGAGATTCTTGAGAACCATCGTGCAGTGAGACCCGGTCTTGAAACTGGTGAGACGAAGATCCGGCGATCAAAAAAAGGGACGGCACGCCGTCCCTTTTCCGTTCACCTGACACTTCTGCTTCGCATCGAGCGGCGCGCTTCTCCGGAGACCGGAATCCCGGCGACCGAAGAAGCGCGCGCCATCCGCTTACAGCGAGTAGTACATCTCGAATTCGATCGGATGCACAGCCTGGCGATAGCGCTGCAGTTCGGTCGTCTTCAGTTCGATATACGCATCGAGCATCGAATCCGTGAACACACCGCCCACCGTCAGGAACTCACGGTCGGCGTCGAGTGCGTCGAGCGCCTGATCCAGGCCGGCACACACGGTCGGGATCTTTGCATCTTCTTCCGGCGGCAAGTCGTACAGATTCTTGTCCGCAGCTTCGCCCGGATGGATCTTGTTCTGCACGCCGTCGAGACCGGCCATCATCAGCGCCGAGAAGCACAGGTACGGGTTCGCCATCGGATCCGGGAAACGCGTTTCGATACGGCGACCCTTCGGGTTCGACACGTGCGGAATGCGGATCGAAGCCGAACGGTTCTTGGCCGAGTAAGCCAGCTTCACCGGTGCTTCGAAGTGCGGCACGAGACGCTTGTACGAGTTCGTCGACGGGTTCGTGATTGCGTTCAGCGCACGAGCGTGCTTGATGATCCCGCCGATGTAGAACAGCGCGAATTCCGACAGGCCTGCATAACCGTCGCCGGCGAACAGGTTCTTGCCGTCCTTCCAGATCGACTGGTGAACGTGCATGCCCGAACCGTTGTCGCCAACGATCGGCTTCGGCATGAACGTCGCCGTCTTGCCGTACGTGTGCGCCACGTTCTGAACGATGTACTTCAGCTGTTGCGTCCAGTCAGCGCGCTGAACGAGCGTCGAGAACTTCGTGCCGATTTCGTTCTGGCCTTGACCCGCCACTTCGTGGTGATGTACTTCGACCGGAATGCCGATTTGCTCGAGCAACAGGCACATTTCCGAACGGATGTCCTGGAACGTGTCGACCGGAGCAACCGGGAAATAGCCGCCCTTCGTGCCCGGACGGTGACCGGTGTTGCCGCCTTCGAATTCCATCGACGACGACCACGGTGCTTCTTCCGAACCCACCTTGACGAAGCAACCCGACTGATCCGCGCTCCAGCGCACCGAGTCGAAAATGAAGAATTCCGGCTCCGGACCGAAGAACGCTGCGTCGCCCAGACCCGAGCTCTTCAGGTAGGCTTCAGCGCGTTTTGCCAGCGAACGCGGGTCGCGCTCATAGCCTTTGCCATCCGACGGTTCCACGACGTCGCACGACATCACGAGCGTCGACTCTTCATAGAACGGGTCGATAAACGCGGTGTCCGCATCCGGGATCAGCAGCATGTCCGACGCTTCAATGCCCTTCCATCCGGCGATAGACGAACCGTCGAAAGCGTGGCCGCTTTCAAATTTGTCTTCGTCGAATGCCGAGACCGGCACCGAAACGTGTTGCTCTTTACCGCGCGTGTCGGTGAAACGGAAGTCGACAAACTTGACGTCCTCGTCCTTGACGAGTTGCATGACGTCGGCCACGGATTTGCTCATTACCTATCTCCTGATTAACAAAATCGACGAACACTTATTCGCCGCCTAACCGATTCAAAACCATCGGCATAGTCAAAAGCAGCTTCCATGCCAAGTGCACCAATATTGCGCTAAGCGATTGAAGCTGCGCGCTTTTTCGGGGAAGCACAACAATTCGGAAAGATGTGATTCCACAACTGCAAAATTCTTTTGCACCAATTTTGTGCTAACCGCCGTTTGGCTCATAACGTTAGCACTGATTCGGGGCGATTCAAACACTACGCACTGTTTTGATGCAGCGTTATGACCTATCGCACCTGGCACATTGACGCCCCACCGGCACGCTAGAATGCCTGATTAAAATGTCCGATTGGAGACCTTCGTTCATGAGCACGCTCGAACAGTTATATGCCCAAGGCACCGGCCGCGCCGTGGAGAACCAGCTTTCCTACGCCGGCGCTGTTCTTCCGGCTGAAGCCTTCGAACTACTGCAACTCGATCCTTCCGTGCGTCTTGTCGACGTTCGTACGCGCGCCGAACTCGACTGGGTCGGACGGCCTGCCATCGATACCGCCCAGTACTCGCATGTTGAGTGGATTCAGTACCCGGGCTCGGTGCCGAACACGGCCTTCATTCAGCAATTAAGCGAGCTTGCCGCGCCCGATACGCCGATCCTGTTTCTTTGCCGAAGTGCCGCACGCTCGAAACTGGCGGCGGTAGCAGCACAGAATGCGGGATTCACCAAAGCCTTCGACCTGCTTGAGGGTTTTGAGGGCGACAAAGACGCGCATGGCCACCGCAAGACCGTTTCAGGATGGTGCTTTCGCGGCTTGCCGTGGCTCGGCGCATGAACATGACAGCCGGACACTCCGCAAGGCTTATTGCGCTGCGCCCGGCTCAACTTCCACAATCTCGCCGCCCAGCGCGGCGACACCTTCGCGCAGCCGTTCAAACGCCGCATTGGCCACCTCCGGCTCACCCTTGACGCCGAGATCAATATGGGCGCGCCCAAACACTTCGCCACGGGCTGTATCGCCAACGCTTGGCAAGCTGAAAACCCGCACGCCTGCAAAATCCCGTTCGATGGATTCCATGAGCGGCGTGATGCGCGACTCCGGCAAACCAAAAACGAATAACGATCGCTCCACATAGGGCGTCGCGTGATGCAGCTCGGCGTATTTGTTGTCGAGCACCCACTCGATCATGGGCCACGCCATGACCGGAAATCCGGGCACGAAATGGATGTCTCCGACCGAAAACCCTGGAATACGGTTGTAGCTGTTTGGGATGATGCTCGCGCCCTGCGGAAACGTTCCCATGTTCAGCCGATGCAGATTGTCCGGCGCATTCAGGTCTGCAGGTTTGTCGCCTGCCGTTTCCCGGATGCGCGCACGGATCAGCTCAGCCGCTTCCGGATGCAATTCCAGCGGGACACCTAATGCCGCAGCCGCACATTGACGCGTGTGATCGTCGGGTGTGGCGCCAATGCCGCCGGTAGAAAACACAACGTCGCCCGAAGTAAATGCCCGCTTGAGCGTGGCCGTGATGCGCTCGCGGTCATCGCCGATATATTCCGCCCAGTCCAGCGATAGCCCGCGCGCAGACAACAATTCGATAACTTTTGGCAGATGCTTGTCGGTCCTTCGACCGGACAAGATTTCGTCGCCAATGATGATCACGCCAAAGCCCATGAATGCTCCCAGTAGAAATTAGCCCGAAATCCGCAGTTCAGTCGATGCGACCGGACCGCTCAGTGGTGGCGCTGAATTCGCGGTCTCGATCCGCAGGCGCTCCAGCGCATGCAAACAATAATGCGCAAACCAAAGCGCCGAGAAAACAAGAATGAACGCATAAATCCAGATCGTCGCCGCAGCGACGACAGGAAACAACGGCAGCAGCCACACTGACCATGCCCACAGCATGGTCGGCAGCGACCCGAGCAATCCGCTGACCACACCAATGCCGAACAACGGCCAACGCGCGCGACGCACGATCGTGCGTCGCTCTTCAGCGCTTGCATGCAACGCGAGCGCGTCGTAAGTCATCACGCGGTATGTCAACCATCCCCACAGCACCGGCGGGATGATTGCAAAAAACGGCGGAATCAACCACAACGGCAACGTAACGACCAACAGCACCAGGCAGACAACGGTGGTGACCACAGAATGCCCGAGACTCCCGTACCACGATCCACCGCGCCGCATCTCAAGCGATGCGTACTGGCGCCGCGTCAGCAGTTTGATTACGGACGGCATTGATAGCGTCGCGATAAGCAGCAAAATGGTCACGACGATCAACGGAATCGCCATGATCACGATAAAAAACGGCGCAATCACCGCATGCAGAGACGAGAATCCGACAGAGTCGAAGATCCGGTACATAGCCGACGTAAGGGCCCAACCATCAAGCCAGTTACGCGCGGCGCCAGTCAGCGTTTGCCAGAAAAACCAGAGGACACCGCCCCATGCAACTGTCGCCACGGCGAAGGGCATGAACGTCAGCCAAAGCATTCTGGGATGAAACGCGTTCGCGAGCGCACGCACGAACGAACGCAACAAGTCATTCATGCAAGGATCGTTTGAGAGGTAAAGGAGACAGGATAAACCAGAGAGCGCATTGCGCGCTGCTCGACCGGATGGCTAACGTCGGTAAGTAAACGCAATTCGCCGGCACTAGGCCGGCGAGCAAGGCGGATGCGGTAATGAGGATGTGCCGAGTCAATACCGAGCGAGAATACCCGTGGCAGTCAGCCGTCAAACGGCCGCGGCGTCCGAGTCCGAATCTGGGGCACGCATCCCACGGTGTGCCCTGATGCGCTCTCCAATGCGCTTGAACGCGAGCAAGTGCTGTGCGATGAAACCATCGCCATAATCGCGCCCTGACGCCTCCGCGACCGGCAGTTGGTCGCGAATGCCGGTCGGCTCAAGCTCGCGGTTCCACGAAACGCTTCGGAAAATCATGTCCCACCAGGGAAACAACACGCCGAAGTTGCAACCGTACGTGGTGCCCTCATGACCAAATCCAATTGCGTGGTGACGCCGGTGAAACGTCGGGCTTACGAGCAGACGCTCGCCGAGCCAGCCAAAATGCACGCGGATATTCGCATGCTGAACGCTTTGCATCATGTTCGTGATCGCGAGAAGCACTACGAATTGCGACGGCTGCACTCCGATCACCAGGGCGACGGTGGCGAAGTATCCCGCTTGCAAAATATTGTCGAGCAAATGGTTGCGGTCGTCGGTCCACAGCGACATTTTTTGCTGACTGTGATGAACCGCGTGTAATTCCCACCAGATACCGATCCGGTGCTCCATTCGGTGATACCAATAGCCAGCGAAATCGAGTACGAGCAAGTAAATCAAGAACGCGACGATTGGCTGCGAGGTCACACCCGGCCACAGGTTATCGAGCTGGATATTCGAAATGTTATGCAGCCGCAACCAGCTTTGGAAACTGTCGAAGAACGGCTGGAACGTGAAGAAGAAAAACAGGTTCAGGATGCCCAGCTTGACGATCCACGTGTACAGAGCGTCCACTCGAACGCCTTTGCGGTCCTGCCACTTCTCGGCGGGTCGCAAAGCTTCCAGCGGTCGAAGGATGGCGTACATGACGAGTACTTCAAGTACACCTATGATCACCCAATACAGTGCGTCATAAGTGTCTTCGTCATAGCCCATCAGGCCGACTTTAAACAGAACTGGCTGTACGACCTCTATGTACAGCCATGTCTGCATTGTCGAGACGACCGTATCCAGCATGGAAAGGATGGAATGAAACATGAAACTCCGTAACCGTTACCAGGGCGTCGACAACAAGGCACCGCCCGTCAAATCTTCAATTCAACTCTTCAACCCGGCCGTACGCTTCAGCCGCCGTTAGGACCGAACACCGGCGCCCGGTTAAAAAAGTAGATGCCGTGCGGCGAACGGCCGACCGCAATGGTCTGGATAAGCTTTCGATCTGTAAGATCAATAATTCCGACCTTCTTCGCGAACCTGAACGTAACCCAAAGATAACGTTTGTCTGCGGAAAGTTCCATATCGTCGGGTCCTGGAAGCAATCCCGTGATATCGCCGACGTTCGTGAGCGAATCCTGGTCGATGATGCTGATCGTGCTCGCAACCCGATTCGACACTACAACGTGCTTCCCGTCCGCCAGCGAGCGAAAATTATGTGCGCCGTTGCCCGTCTTGATGGTCTTGACGATCTTCTGGTTACGCCAGTCCACCACCGCGACGTAGTCCGCACCCGTCATGCCGACCAGCATGTATTTGTCGTTCGGTGTCATCCAGACGCCGGCGGGCACCGGTCCCACCTTCATCTTCCACTTCACCGTCTGCGTGGCCAGATCGATCGCCGCGATTTCGCCGGATACCTGCAGCGAAATGAACGCCGTCTTGCTGTCGTTCGTGAACGCGATATGGCTCGGCATGACCGCGAGCGGAATGCGCTTCGCGATCGAGATGTTCTTGCCGTCGTAACGGTAGATGTCCAGCCGATCGAGCCGCAGGCCCGTGGACACAAACCACTTGTTGTCCGGCGAGAAACCAACTTGATACGGATCCTCGATGTTTTCGACCCAGCGCTGCGGCTTGCCCGTCTTGGGGTCCACGAACATCAAGTTGTTCGACACCGAGTTCGCGACGATCAGTGACGAATTGTCGGGTGTCGCCATCAGGTGATGCGGTTCTTTGCCGGTCGGAATCGTGGACACGACCTGGCGAGTCGATTCATCGATAAGGCTCAGCGTGGCTTCGCCGGAATTTAGAACAATTACGTTGTTGGCGTAAGCGGACATGCTCAGTGAAAAAGCAGCAATCAATGCCGCAGTCGCAGCAGTCGCGCGCGAGAAACGTGTACGGGAAGAATTACGCATGAAAACTCTGGTCGGAAAACAACGGCCATTGTAGAACGTTTGCGCTTTCAAGAGGTTGAGGGAACGCAGGTTTCCGGCAATTTTTCAGCAATGCTGCGCAAACGCCACGGCGACCATTTTCTGAGCTGCGTTTAGCAAGCTGCGGGATACACCGCCCTGCCGGAGGCCTCGGAAAGAAGCGAGCTAATGGCGACCGTGAATTGCGACATAAATCCATATAAATCACATCAAATTTCACACTAACTTCTTTTAGTTTGCAATCCAAACCAAATATCGAGCGACTCAATCTACTTTAGGAAAGATCGTGTATATCGCCGACGTCACAACCCGGAAGATCCCCAGCTTCTGAGTCCGAAGCGCAGCAATGTAGGAAGCCTGTCCAACGCCCAAGCGGGCCAGAATTTGCGAGGCGGGAGATCCTCGTTACCAGGAACGGTCACGTTCAGTTCCGCTGCCAAGCGGAAACAAGCGCGACTTGCTCCATCGATCAACCCGACATGTATTTGTCAAATTGTTAGACATCCTTCTTTCATGAATAGAATTTTCAAAGCAGTTTGGAACGAAACCTCCGGCACGTGGGTCGCGGCTTCCGAGACTTCGAAATCGAAGACCAAGCGTTCTTCAGCACGCAAGCTTGCGGTGGTACAGGCGGTGTTATTCGGTATCGGCGGCCTTGCCATGTCCGCCGGCGCCCATGCTGACGACTGGGCGGTAGCTGGGACGGGTCCCAATGCTGTCTACGTCGGGCCGGACGCAGCCACGAGTGCAGGTAATGCCCTAGGCGATTCATCGGTCGCCGTCGGCAACGGTACGTCAGCATCGGGTGCAAGTGCAATCGCAGTGGGCAACCAGTCTGCAGCGACGGGTGCCCAGGCGACCGCGATCGGCTACGCGTCCATGGCGAACAGCCCAGACTCTTTCGCAGCAGGGACAGGGGCTGCTGCGCAGGGAACCGGAGCAGTCGCGGTCGGCGTTAGAAGCGTGGCCGGCGGAGACGCCGCCGTTGCAATCGGCAGCGACGCGCTCGCACGACGCGCCGACTCCATTGCAATCGGCAATACCGCCAACTCGCAAGCCGCCCAGGCGATTGCGATTGGCAACGGCGCTAATGCGCTGGCAGCCAACGCAACCGCAGTGGGTGCCAACGCCGCGGCAAGCGGCGTCAACGCTGCCGCTTACGGAAATAACGCAGCGGCGAACGGCGACAATTCGGCCGCGCTCGGCAATGCGGCTATAGCGCAAGGCGCCGATTCAGTGGCCGCCGGCAACGGTACGTCAGCATCGGGTGCAGGTGCGATCGCAGTGGGCAACCAGTCTGCAGCGACGGGTGACCGCGCGGCCGCGATCGGCTACTGGTCCATGGCGAACAGCCCAGACTCTTTCGCAGCAGGGACAGGGGCTGCTGCGCAGGGAACCGGAGCAGTCGCGGTCGGCGTTAGAAGCGTGGCTGGCGGAGACGCCGCCGTTGCAATCGGCAGTGACGCGCTCGCACGACGTGCCAACTCCATTGCAATCGGCAATACCGCCAACTCGCAAGCCGCCCAGGCGATTGCGATTGGCGACGGCGCCAATGCGCTGGCAGCCAACGCAACCGCAGTGGGTGCCAACGCGGCCGCAAGCGGCGTCAACGCTGCCGCTTACGGAAATAATGCAGCGGCGAACGGCGACAATTCGGCCGCGATCGGCAGTTCGGCTATGGCGCAGGGTGACAGTTCCCTGGCCGCGGGTGATTTCGCAACGGCCAATGGCGCCAATGCCATCGCGGTCGGCGCGAATTCAGGCGCCGCCGATAACGCCGTTGCGGTGGGCGATAAGGCCAACGCAAAGGCGAACTCGGTTGCTGTTGGAGCGACCGCCACTTCCACAGGCGATACATCGGTCGCCGTCGGCAACAACGCCCAGGCGACGGCCGCCAACGCAACGGCAACCGGCTCAAATGCCGTCGCAAGCGGCGTCAACGCTGCCGCTTACGGAAATAACGCAGCGGCGAACGGCGACAAGTCGGCCGCGATCGGCAATTCGGCTATGGCGCAGGGTGACAATTCCCTGGCCGCGGGTAATTTCGCAACGGCCAATGGCACCAATGCCATCGCGGTCGGCTCGAATTCAGGCGCCGCCGATAACGCTGTTGCGGTCGGCTATAAGGCCAACGCAAAAGCCAACTCCGTCGCGATCGGCTCGAATGCCACTGCGGTCAACGCAAATAGCGTTGCGCTCGGCGCGGGGTCGGCAACGACTGTAGGCGCGCAAACGGGTTACACCGCCTACGGCCTCTCTGCTCCGCAAACCTCGACGGGTGAAGTGAACATCGGCGGCCGCACCATTACCGGCTTGGCAGCCGGCACCGCGGATACAGACGCAGTCAATGTGTCCCAGTTGAAAGCGGTGAGCGACCAAAGCGCAGCGGCAATCGCGGCCGCCACAACGGCGTCTGACGGCGCAGTCAAGTACAACACCAACCCGGACGGCACGGTTGACCACGGCAACGTTACGCTCGAAGGAACGTCCGGTACCGCCATTCACAACGTAGCAGCGGGCGTCGATACGAATGACGCGGTCAACGTCGGCCAACTTAACGAAGCAATCGATCAGGTCAACGCGAATATTGGCGACACCGTCAACGACGCAGTGAACGCGGCAGTCCAGAACATTTCCGTGGGCGCGACCAACCCTCTGCTCGATGCAAACGGCGATGCGGCTACCGAAGCGGCTTCGGCTACAGGCGATCACTCACTGGCTCTGGGCGCAAACGCGGTCGCAACCGGTGCGGGTTCAGTTGCAACGGGCGCCGGCGCGCAAGCCACCGCAGACAATGCTGTTGCTGTCGGCGTGAATGCCCTCGCGTCTGGAACGAGTTCAGTCGCAAACGGCGCGGGCGCGCAGGCTACGGCAGACAATGCACTGGCTGTCGGCGCGAACTCTGTGGCGTCGGGCACAGATTCGGTAGCGAACGGCGCAGGCGCTCGTGCTACGGCAGCGAATACCCTCGCGGTCGGAGCAAACGCTGTTGCGGCAGGAACGGGTTCAGTCGCAACGGGCGCAGGCGCCCAGGCTTCCGCCAACAACGCCGTAGCGCTCGGCCAAAACTCGGTCGCGGATCGTGCGAACACAGTTTCGGTGGGCGCCGTGGGCAGCGAACGTCAGATCACGAACGTTGCAGCGGGCACGCAAGGCACCGACGCGGTCAACGTGAACCAGTTGAACCAGAGCACGGGCAGCACGCTCAAGTCGGCCAACGACTACACCGACTCGAAGACGGAAGGCACGCGTCGTGATGCCTACGCCGGCACGGCGTCGGCACTCGCGGTCGCAGGTTTGCCGCAAGCTGTTTTGCCAGGACGCGGCATGGTCGCGCTTGGTGGCGGCACGTACGGCGGTCAATCGGCAGTCGCTATCGGCGTGTCGCAGCTTTCCGAGAACGGCATCTGGGCCTACAAGGTCAGTGGCACCACGAGCACGCGCGGTCAGTTCGGCGTGTCGGTCGGTGCGGGCATGCACTGGTAAGCCATAGCAGTAAGTAAGAGGAAGTGTCGCGGGCATGCGAAAAAGCCCGCGGCATCGAACTAATGAAAACAACGGAATCCGCTCAAGAGATGAACTTCACCCTCCGCAACCCATCGCGTGCCTTGCCTTTCGCAGCCGCGCTCGTCACAGCCTTCTTGTTGTCCGCTTGCGGCACCGGCAGCCGGCTTGCCAGCGACGGCGGCCAAGACCAACTGGTATTTCCGGCACCATCGTCGGCGTCCAATGTCGGCGGCAGCTTTCCGTTGACCGAAGCTTTGCGCAAGCTCAAGCCCGGTATGACCAAGAACCAGATTGCCAGCCTTCTCGGTCGTCCGCAATTTAGCGAAGGGTTCTTCGGCGTTCGTGAATGGGATTACGTGCTGAATGTCACGAATGATGCCGGCGCACCGCAAATGGTCTGCCAGTTGAAGGCTGTGTTCACCTCGCGCGATGAAGCTCGCAATTTCTATCGGAAATGTGGGGATAATGTGGAAACGCTCACCGGCGGCAAATGGCAGAAGTATGTCTACGCGCCTGTAGTTACCACAGAAGCTAGCGGTCCGGTAAGCAGCGAAGCCAGTGTTTTGACGGCAGCACCGTTGAGTCTCGAAGTGGAGCAGTCGGGCGATACGGCGAAGTAATATCGTAGGAATTGAAAAGCGCGACTTAGCTATCGGCTAATTCGCGCTTTTTTTTTGCTTCCCATTGCCCTACCGCCCTATCGTTGCATCGATTCCCATACTTTGTATAAGCGCTTCACCGATATCGGCATCGGCGTCCGAAGTTCTTGCGCAAACAACGACACACGTAATTCTTCCAGCAACCATCTGTATTCGCTCAATCGTGCATCCGCAACTCCACCTCGCTGTGCGATCGCGCGCTGGTAGTTTTGCAGCAATGGCGCAATCTCCGCCGACAACCGCGCGTCCCGCACCGCGTCCGCTTTCAGCTTGTCTATGCGCAACGCCATTGCGTTCAGATATCGCGGGAAATGGGACAACTGTGCGTAGGGCGTATCGATGATAAAACGCTTGCCGATCAATGCGCTCAGTTGCGCAACCATATCTGCGTACGGCACACCAAACGACTTGGCCTGCATCAGTTTCTTCGTCACCATTGCATAGTCCGCCAGGATCTGCCCGGCGAGCCGCGCGATTTCCTGCGCCAGCAGCGTCAACCGGCTCTTGCCCTGGTCGCGTCGTGCGTAGAAATCCGCATCGTTATCGGGAAGAGGATCTTGCAGGCACGCACGATCCAACGCCGTTTCGATGATCTGGCTGGCCAATTCCTCTTGCGTCCCGAGCGCCATGTATTGCAACGACATTTCACGCAAGCCACCAAGATTACGTTCGAGATAACGGATCGGCTCGCGCAGTTGCAATGCGAACAACCGGCGCAAACCCGCCCGATGAATCCGCGCCGCTTCTTCCGGCGAATCGAAAACTTCGACATCACAATGCGTCGCACGATCGACCAACGCGGGATAACCAAATAACGTCTGCCCACGCCGTCGAATCTCAAGCAGTTCAGGCAGCTTTCCAAAGTCCCAGGTGGTGAGATTTTCGTACAGCGCGGTGCCCGAACTACCACCGGCCGAATCCGATGCCAAACCACTTCGCGTAAGCGGCGCAGCCGCGTCACTGCCAATATCCAGCGTCGCGCCTGCCGCAAGCTTTTGAAAATGCTGCTGCGCCTGGCCGCCCAACTCTGCACGTAATTGCGCGAGGTTACGGCCCATCGCGAGTTGCCGGCCGTGTTCGTCGATGACCTTGAAGTTCATGAATAAATGCGCCGGCAGCGATTCGAGCTTGAAGTCCGACGCTTTCATCGCGATCTGGGTCTGTTCGCGGATATCCGCAATCAGCGCTTCGAGCAAGCCGCCCGCACCGAACGTCTTGCCACTGTTGCGCTCGACCACGCCCGCTGAAAATTCGGGCAACGGCACAAGATGGCGTCGAAGTTTTTGCGGCAACGACTTCAGCAGCAACTGCACTTTTTCTTTCAACATGCCGCGCACGAGCCATTCGGAACGACGGGCATCGACTTGATTCAGGCCGAATAAAGGCACCGTCAACGTCACGCCGTCGCGCGGAGAACCGGGCTCGAAGTGATACGTCAGGGTCATCTCGATGCCGGCCATCGTCATGCGTTTCGGGAACAAATCGGTCGTGACGCCGGCGGCCTCATGGCGCATCAGGTCATCGCGCGAAAGAAACAACAGACGCGACGCGACTTCTTTCTTCTCTTCGTCCCGATACCAGCGTTCAAACGCGGCGCCCGAGTAAATGCCCTTCGGGATCAGTGAATCGTAGAAACCAAAGATCAATTCGTCATCGACGAGCACATCCTGACGACGCGACTTATGCTCCAGCTGTTCGATATCCGCAAGCAACTTGCGGTTGTGAGCGAAAAACGGCAGTCGGGTTTCGAACTCGCCGTCGACCAGCGCGCCACGAATAAACAACTCGCGGGCGCGTTCCGGGTCCTGCTTGCCGAAACTCACACGACGACGCGCATAGACCGTCAGCCCATGCAACGTGGCGCGCTCATAGGCGGCGACTTGCGCGGCCTTCTTTTCCCAATGCGGCTCGGAAATCGACTTGCGCAGCAAATGCGCGCCGACTTGTTCGAGCCATTCGGGCTCGATTTTCGCGATGCAGCGTGCATATAGCCGGCTCGTCTCGACGAGCTCATCCGCCACGACCCACCGCCCGGCTTTCTTCAACAGCGCGGAGCCCGGCCACAGATAAAACTTGATGCCGCGCGCGCCGAGGTAATACGGTTCGTCGTCCGCCTTCAGGCCGACGTTGCCGAGCAACCCGGTCAGCAACGCGAGATGAATCTGCTCAAACGTGGCTTCCGATTCATTGAGCCGCCAGCCATGTTCACGCACGACCGTCAGCAATTGCGAATGCACGTCGCGCCATTCACGCAAACGCACGTGGTTCAGGAAGTTTGCACGGCAGGCATCGGTGAGCTGCTTGTTCGACTTCTTGTGCGCGATCGCGTCCTCGAACCACGCCCAGATCTTGGTCCACTGCAGGAACTCGGAGCGTTCATCGGCAAATTTCTTGTGCGCAAGATCGGCCTGCTCCTGCGCTTCGATTGGCCGGTCGCGCGGGTCCTGAACCGACAACGCGCTAGCGATGATCAACACTTCGCGCAACGACTGATGATCGCGCGCGGCCAGAATCATCCGGCCGACGCGCGGATCGAGCGGCAAACGCGCGAGTTCACGGCCGAGCGGCGTGAGGGCGTTGTCGTCATCGACAGCGCCAAGTTCGTTCAGCAGTTGATAACCATCGGCGATCGCGCGACCGGGCGGCGGTTCGAGAAACGGAAACGTTTCGATGGCCGTCAGATGCAGCGACTTCATTCGCAAGATCACGGCCGCCAGCGACGAACGCAGGATTTCCGGATCGGTGAAGCGGGTGCGCAACGCGTAATTGTCCTCTTCGTAGAGACGAATGCAGACGCCGTCTGCCACGCGGCCACAGCGGCCCGCGCGCTGATTTGCCGAGCTTTGCGAAATCGGTTCGATCTGCAACTGCTCGACTTTGTTTCGATACGAATAGCGCTTGACGCGCGCGAGGCCCGTATCGACAACGTAGCGAATCCCCGGCACCGTCAGCGATGTTTCCGCGACGTTCGTCGACAACACGATGCGCCGCGCGTTCGACGACTTGAACACGCGCTCCTGGTCAGCCGCCGAAAGCCGCGCGAACAACGGCAGGATTTCCGTATGCGGCGGATGGTGTTTGCGCAGCGCCTCGGCAGCCTCGCGAATTTCGCGCTCGCCGGGCAGAAATACCAGGACATCGCCGGGACCTTCGCGACAGAGTTCATCGACGGCATCCACGATGGCTTCCATCAAGTCGCGATCGTTTTCGCGCTGGTTTTTCGGGCGGTCTTTCTGAGCCGCCGCCGGACTCGCATTTGTGCCTTGCGCCGATTTCACCGCGGCGCTGGTCTCTTCGACCGGCCGATATCGCACCTCGACCGGATACAAACGTCCGCTCACCTCGATCACCGGCGCGGGTTTTTCGTCGCTGCCGAAATGACGGGCGAAACGATCGGCATCGATGGTCGCCGACGTCACGATCACCTTCAAATCCGGTCGGCGCGGCAGGATTTCACGCAGATAGCCGAGCAGGAAATCGATGTTCAGGCTGCGCTCATGCGCTTCGTCGATGATGATCGTGTCGTACGCGGCGAGCAGCGGATCGGTCTGCGTTTCGGCGAGCAAAATGCCGTCCGTCATCAGTTTCACCGATGCGCCGGGCGACAGGTTATCGGTAAAGCGGACCTTGTAGCCCACGACCTCGCCGAACGGTGTGCCGAGTTCTTCGGCGATACGCCGACCCGTCGCCGATGCCGCGATACGCCGCGGCTGCGTATGTCCGATCAGGCCCGACCCGCCCGCTCCGAGGCCGCGGCCGAGCGCCAGACAGATTTTCGGTAGCTGCGTAGTCTTGCCCGAGCCCGTTTCCCCGCTGACGATCACGACCTGATTCGCCTGGATCGCGGCGGCGATTTCATCGCGCCGGGCGGAAACCGGCAGCGTCTCGGGAAAATGGATCGGCGGGATCGGGTTGGGCGCGATCACACGGACCGGGCGGGTGGCATTGCGCGCAGGCGCAGGCTCACGCTCGGGACGCGTGCGGCGCGGGGTGGTATCGGCTTGGCGCGGCTGGTCCTCGTTCGTTTTGACGCGGTCGCGCAAGGTATTCGTCGCCGCGTCTGGCTGTGGCGCCGAGTTGCGTCGATTGCCCTCACGCCTCACTTCTTGATTCGAACCATGCTTCGGCGCCGCGTCCTTGGGCGCGCGCTGCGGATTGGCGTGCGCCTCCGGTGCGCGTGTCGCAGGCCTCGGCTCAGGACGCGCGCGCTGCAAATCAACCGTTTTGTTCGGAGACTTTTGCGTACGCTCGCCCGAGCTTGAGCGGGCGCTCCCCGGCGCGGACATACCAACGCCTGTGGGTGTTTTTTGCTCGATCCGTCGCGGGACCGGCTTTTCCAAAGGCGGCGCCGGCGGTGCCGTGACAGGAGGCGGCACCGCTTTCTTTGCCGCAGGCCTTTCAGTCGAAGCCCGTTCAACGCGCGGTCCAGCCGCCGAAGAATCTGGCGCCGCCGTTTTGCCCGGCGATCCAACCAATGATGCCAGTTCGGCCAGCACCGCCAAACCGCCGCGAACTTCCTTGCGCTGCGCGGAAGAAGCCGACAAAGCAGAAGATCCGGCCGGAGATTTCGCCGCGCCCTTCACAACATTTTTTTTCGGCGCAGCCTGAGGCATGGCACCGCCGGAAGTCGGCGCGGACGCAGCCGGTTTTTTACCTCCCACAGCATTCCCCGATACCCCCGTAAACCGCCGCGCAGCCGCTTCCTTCTTGCGGTTGACCGCGTTATCGGCGGGATCGTCCGGGTCGTTTTCGCCGTCGCTTTCGCGCGCCGCGGCGTCGCGCAGCAGGGCTTCACGCAGCTTTTTCAACTGCTCCTGGGGGTCAAGCTTGTCCGCATCGGCGGGACGTTTAAAAGCATTCGGCATAGTGCAGCATTATAATCCCGGCATGAATACTCAGACCGACCTCCCCGCCGCGCAGCCGCCGGTTTCCACCGAGCCAGAAGCGCCTGACCAACACGCCCAGTTTGTCGACTGGATGCGCTCCGTCGCCCCCTATATCCACGCGTTCCGAAACAAGACCTTCGTGGTTGCGTTCGGCGGCGAGCTGGTGCAGGAAGGCAGGCTGAACGCACTGGTCCAGGACGTCGGGCTGTTGCACGCCATGGGTATCCACGTGGTGCTCGTGCACGGCTCGCGACCCCAGGTTGAAGAGCAACTGAACCTGCATGGCGTGGAGTCGGAGTTTTCGCACGGTTTGCGCATCACCGACGCCCGCGCGCTCGAATCCGCGAAAGAAGCCGCGGGCGAAGTGCGTCTCGACATCGAAGCGGCGATCAGCCAGGGCTTGCCCAATACGCCGATGGCGCACGCGCACATCAGCGTGGTATCGGGCAATTTCGTGACGGCGCGGCCGGTCGGCATTCTGGATGGCGTCGATTTCCAGCACACGGGCGTGGTCCGCAAGATCGACGGCGATTCCATCCGCCATTCGCTCACCAGCAGCAAGCTCGTGCTGCTCTCGCCGCTCGGGTTTTCGCCCACCGGCGAGGCGTTCAATTTGTCGATGGAAGATGTCGCTTCGGCGGCCGCCATCGCTTTGCGCGCGGACAAGATCATTTTTCTGACCGAAACTCCGGGTCTCGTCGATGAAAACGGCGAACTCGTGCGCGAAATGTCGCTCGACGACGCGTATCGTCTGCACGAAAGCGGCGAGTTGCAAGGCGACGCTGCGTTCTACCTGAAGCACACCATTCGCGCGTGCCGAGGCGGCGTGGCGCGGGCGCACATCATCCCCTACGCGCTCGACGGCAGCATTTTGCTGGAATTGTTCCTGCACGACGGCGTCGGCACGATGATTTCGTACGAGAACCTGGAAAGCCTGCGGGAAGCCACGCCCGACGACGTCGGCGGAATTTTGACGCTGATCGAACCGCTGGAAATGGACGGCACGCTGGTGCGGCGCGGCCGGCATCAGATTGAACGCGACATCGATCATTTTTCGGTGATCGAGCACGATGGCGTGCTGTTCGGCTGCGTGGCGCTTTATCCGTACACGCAGGAACGCATCGGCGAAATGGCGTGCCTCACCGTTTCGCCCGAAGCACAAGGTGCCGGTGACGGCGAACGCTTGCTCAAGCGCGTCGAACAACGCGCGCGTGCCCGCGGCCTCACGCATATTTTCGTGCTGACCACGCGTACAGAGCACTGGTTTCTCAAGCGCGGTTTCGTGAAGGTGACCGTGGATGACCTGCCTGAAGACCGGCGCCGCCTTTATAACTGGCAGCGCAAATCGCTCGTGCTGATGAAACAGCTTTAAGGACTCTATTCAGCGACGCTTTGCACCGACTGCCGCGCATATGATGCGCCGCCCGAACGAAGCGTCCAGATAACCCGCTACAGGAGAATGACAGATGGCCCGAATGATTCAATGCGCGAAGCTCGGCAAGGAAGCCGAAGGACTCGACTTCCCGCCGCTGCCGGGAGAACTCGGCAAGCGGATCTACGAAACGGTATCGAAGGAAGCGTGGCAAGGATGGCTCAAGCAGCAAACCATGCTGATCAACGAAAACCGCCTGAACATGGCCGATCCGCGCGCACGTCAGTACCTGCTTAAGCAAACGGAAAAGTACTTCTTTGGGGAAGGCGCGGACACCGCCCAAGGCTACGTACCCCCTGCACAAAGCTGAGCCGAAAACGCCGTTCGGTTTGGACGAGCCGGTCTTTCGAGGCCGGCTTTTTCATTGGCGCGACACGTTCAACGACCGCCTTCGAGATCCCGCACGGACGGGCCGTTTGCGGATCTTCTTGCATCGTGCTACCATCTCCTTCTTTCAAACTGCAATCTAAAGTCAATTTCTCAAGACTGAACCCAAAGCTAAGCGTCTCTAGTAACCGAGACCTAAGCCCCAAGCGTCATTTAAGAGATACCGGCGAGTGATTGTCGAGGCTTCCACGGGTCCTGATCTGTCCGTGGATGTTGTTCCCAAGCCTTCTCAATCCGTGACACAGCAAACACAGCCGTACCGCCGCGCATCCAGCGCTGCGTCTGAACGGGTTTCGTTGCGTCCAGCCATTCATTCAAGCAGTACCTACGAAGTGCCATTTCGCGACCATCGTTGCGAGGCATGGGCTTTGCTCCGAGCATTGCCGACGCGTCCGGCGCGCGGCCAGCCCTCAGGTCTTTCATGGCTGACGCCTCGCCTCGTCGCGAAACGGCACTTTCCGGCAACGTGCGCCCGGCGCACACGCCCGTCCGCTCCCAGCGGATCGGCTACACACCTGGAGCTTCTCTTCATGGCAACACCGAACGACGGCCTCTGGCGGCAACCTCAACCCGAAAAAGACCTGTCGCTTGCCGATATCACCATCGTCGATAAAGCCCTGCTCAAGCGCGCCGTCGGCGCCATGGCGATCGGCAACGCGATCGAATGGTTCGATTTCGGCGTGTACAGCTACATTGCGGTCACGCTCGGGAAAGTGTTTTTCCCTTCGAGCAATCCGGGCGCGCAACTGATCGCCACTTTCGGCACGTTCGCGGCGGCGTTTCTCGTGCGTCCGCTCGGCGGCATGGTGTTCGGCCCGTTGGGAGACCGCATTGGCCGCAAGCGCGTGCTTGCAATGACGATGATCATGATGGCCGTCGGCACGTTCTGTATCGGCTTGATTCCGGATTACGGCACCATCGGCATTTTTGCGCCGATTTTGTTGCTCGTCGCGCGTTTGCTTCAAGGCTTTTCGACGGGCGGTGAATACGGCGGCGCGGCAACCTTCATCGCTGAATTTGCACCGGACAAGCGGCGCGGATTCCTCGGCAGTTTTCTGGAATTCGGCACGCTCGTGGGTTATGTGCTCGGCGCAGGCTGCGTCGCGGTCCTGACCGCGACCATGACCGAACAATCGCTGCTTTCGTGGGGCTGGCGCATTCCGTTCCTGATCGCGGGACCGCTTGGTTTGATTGGCTTGTACATCCGCCTGAAGCTCGAAGAAACGCCGGCATTCCAGCGCGAAGCCGACAAGCGCGAAACTGAAGCGCACAGCACGCCGAAAGACCAGTTCCGCGACATGTTGGTGAAGAACTGGAAGCCGATGCTGCAATGCGTCGGGCTCGTGCTGATCTTCAACGTCACCGACTACATGGCGCTGTCATACCTGCCGAGCTATCTTTCGGCCACGCTCAAGTTCAACGAAACGCACGGGCTGTTCATCGTGCTGATCGTGATGGTGCTGATGATGCCGATGACGCTTTTCGCCGGCCACATCTCGGACAAGATCGGGCGCAAGCCGGTGTTGCTGATTGGCTGCGTCGGATTGCTGCTGCTTTCGATGCCCGCGCTCACGTTGATCCGCATGGGCGACGTGACGACGATTTTCAGCGGCATGCTGATCCTCGGCGTATTGCTGTCGTGCTTCACCGGCGCGATGCCTTCCGCGTTGCCCGCGTTGTTCCCGACGAAGATCCGCTACGGCGCGCTCGCGATCGGGTTCAATGTTTCGGTTTCGCTCTTTGGTGGTACGACGCCGCTGGTGACTGCATGGCTGGTTTCATCGACCGGGAATCTGATGATGCCCGCTTACTATCTGATGGGTGCATCGCTGATCGGCATTGTTTCGGTGATTGCGCTGCATGAGACCGCAAGGAAGCCGTTGAAGGGCTCGCCGCCGTCGGTCGGTTCGCGCTCGGAAGCGCACGCCGTGTTGCGCGGCGCGCGCCAGGCCGCCGAGATGGACGAGCGTTTACCGGACGTGACCGCGCACGCCTGATCTGGATCAGGCAACTCAAGCATCAGCAAAAGCAAAGAGGCCGTTCCTGGTTGGGAACGGCCTCTTTTTTTATCTTGCCGGCCTCACTCCACCAGCGTCACGATCTCGACCTGCACCTCGCCGCTTTCGATTGTCATGATCCCGAGTGTTATCGGCAATTTGAAGCGGCGTGGTCCGGCGCTTCCCGGATTGACGAAGAGCGTTGCGCCGCGACGCTCGACCAGCGGCTTGTGAGAATGGCCTGTGATGACAACGTCGATTCCGTCGAGCCGCCGGGGGACATCAGCGATATCGTGCACGACGTGAATAGACGTCTCCCCCAGGCGCAACGTCACCGCTTCGGGGAGGTCATCGATACGCGCGCCTGAATCATTGTTGCCGCGCACCGCGGTGACAGGCGCAAGCTCGTTGAGCGCGTCCAGCACCGCGGGATTGCAGATGTCGCCGGCGTGAATGATCTGCTCGCAGCCTCGCAACGCATGGAGCGCTTCGGGGCGCACGAGATTGTGGGTATCGGAGATAACGCCGATGCGTATCGTAGGGGACGTACTTGCGGATGACATGGGCTTCGCTCGCAGGACTTCATGCACGAAGCGTAGCACCGATCGCGCCGGTCAGAGCCGCTCTTACGGCTCCTCGGTCATCAAGACTTTCTCGACACGGCGATCGGGTACAAGCCAGACGACAGCCACGACCGCGTACAAGGCGGCCGCAACCCAGGGTTCCCAGAACGACGCGGCGATCGCGACAAGATAGAGAACCACGGAAAGCTTGCCTTTGACGTCCGAACCGATCGCACGTTCGAGCATGGAATTGGCGCCATGCAAGCCGATCAACGCGCGCGTCAGGATGTACCACGCGAACGCCGTCATGAAGAGATCGAAACCGTAAAGCGCCGTCGGCCAGGAAGCGAGGTGGTTCTCGCCCATCCAGTTGGTCGTGAACGGAAACAACGACAACCAGAACAAGACATGCAGGTTCGCCCAGAGGACGCTGCCGTTGACGCGCTTGGCCGCATGCATCAAGTGGTGGTGATTGTTCCAGTAGATCCCGACATACACGAAGCTCAGCACATAAGCGCAGAACACCGGAATCAACGTGGCCAATGCGGCAAGGTCGGCGCCATGCGGCACTTTGAGTTCCAGCACCATGATCGTGATGATGATGGCGATGACGCCGTCGCTGAATGCTTCGATCCGGTTCGTACCCATCTGCGCCCTCTCCCGTTATGTGACTTGAACCGACCTGACCGCGCGGCATGCTGCGTGGCGTCTCGCGCGCGTGCTGCAAATTATGCGGGAGCGGCGCGGCGTTGTCGATTTAGCGTGAACGAGAGAAAGCGCCCGAAGGCGCGCGGATTTTATCCGGGCATCGAGGTATGAAGCCATTGAAGCAACTGCAGGCCGGCGCCGGCCGCGATGATCGATATTCCGATCCCGAGCCGCGTACGCTCGCGCCATGCGCCGATAGAAACGTTTTTCATGATCGTCTCCTGAATTCTGTTGCCGTTCCGTACTTGCTGAAACAGCGCCGGGTTTCGCATGACCCCACATGCGAGAACCGGCGCCGTTCGCTTCACCCAAAACCCCAAGACTTGAACGCTCAGGCGAACGCGCTGCTCATATGCAGCGCGCCGTTCACGCCAGCCGGGAAGAACCCGCCCTGCGTCACTGCAGCCTTGTTCAGGTACACGATGTTCAGGACATCGTCATAACTGCGGCTGAACGCAAGACCGTTTGCATCGAGCGGTACGATGTTCGAGCTTCCCGCAGCGGCGCCCGTAATGCCCTGGTCAACGTCCGTCGAGCTATCGAGCGAATCGCGGGCATCGGAGATCTGCTGCACGGTCGTATAGATGGAAGGCGTCGTCATGCCGCGCGAGAACAGCACGGTGCGAATCAGGCCCGCGTGATACGCCTCGGCCGCGAGAATGCCGGCTGCCGCCTCCAGATACGTCTTGTTCGTGATCAGCGGCGATGCGCCCTTGTAAGCCGTCACACCCACGTCTTCGAAGATGAACGCGCCGATCAGGAAGTTGGTCGGGCTCGAATACGGATTGAACACTTGGCCCGCGCTGATCACGCCGGCCGCTTGCGCCGCCACCGAAAATGCGCCGGTTGCGCTCGTGCCGCCGACATCGAGCGCCGGCATCGCCACCGCTGCACCGCCGAGCGCCGTACGCAGGAAGGTGACGTGCTCGAGTTCATCGCGGGCGATTTCAGCGGCGTACGCACCTACCAGCGGGTCGCCGGTGAAATCGACCTTTTGCCCTGGGATGACCGTGCCGGGCGTACCCGCGCCGCTCATCAGGTTGGCCGGCAGTCCTGCGCCGGTCACTGCGTAGGCATAAAAGCTTGCTTCGAGGTATTCGAGGTTGAGTGCGAAGTTGAGAATATCCGCATCGCTCGGACCTGTCTGAGCGTTGGCGTTATCGCCTGAGCTACCGCCGCATGCGCCGAGTATCGTGCCGCCGACGAGCCCCAATCCCAGCCCGCCTGCGCTCCTGAAAAATTGCCTGCGTTTCGCCAATTTATTGGCGCGGCGTTCGAGGATATCGAGGATCGCAATTTCTTCTGCCATGACTATCTCCTTACCTGCTATGAGTAATTAACCGTACGGCGTCACGCGACATGCACAGCCGAGCGAAAGCAGCGGCCACGCCCTGTAACAAGGAGCCGTGATGCACAAGACATGAGGTTGAGGGAATGAAGACAGACCGGAGCGATGAAATCCTGATGCCATCAGGACGGCTGATCTTCACGTAGCTAGATACGCGAGCTTGTGATGAAACGGATGCAAGCAATCACGAATATATTTCTATTTCTTTCCGGGGGCGATGCAAGCCGGTATGTCAGCGCTGTGTTTTGCTGCAACGCGCAACCTGCATGAAGAACGCTTTTATCGATGCGCGAAACGGGCCGGGTTTGAAACCCGCCCGGTGCTCGGAATTGGCCCCCCGCCCGTCCGATGGTAGAATGCCGTCCGCCTGGCGGGGTGATGAAATTGGTAAACATAGCGGACTTAAAATCCGCCGCCTAACGGCTTGCCGGTTCAAGTCCGGTCCCCGCTACCAGCACCCGATACGGCTTTCGAAGACGGGCGGTCGCCACTGCCGCGCGGGCCGGTTATCGTTTCCGGTCAGATCTGCCATCGCCCGTCGACTGAAGTAGACTGCGCGTCTCATCTAGCGTCTCTATTAGCGCGAGCCCACATGAAACATCGAAGCCTTTATACGGTCGCCGCTGCCGCCGTTCTCGCTTGTACCGCCGGCTGCACGACGGCGTACCAGAACGCCCAGCAATGCAAGGCGAAGATGGTCGAGACCTACCCCGCCACCAGCCCGAAGCTGGATTATGAAATCCCGCGCGTGTCCTATCGCGCAACGCGCGTGGTGGTTGAAGGGACATACACCGTTAAGGGTGCGCCCGCCGGCGTGACGCCGATCAAGACCACCAAATTCCCCGTATCAGCCGCGGTGGAGTGTACGTTCTCCGGCGACCAGATGCGCACATTCCAGTGGCTGACGCCCGCCACGCTCGCCGCGAAATATCCTTTGCAGCCCGATCAGGCCGATACCGAATAACGCCGCTTGGACGCACTGCTTGGACGCACTAATACGCGCTCAGGTCCGGGCGCGCGCATAACGATGCAGCGCGTCGAGGACGCGATCGAATTCCAGGGATTTATCGAAGAAATGGCGCACGCCGTATTGCAGGCAGCGCTCGCGGTAGGCGGGCAACGCGTGATTCGTCAGCACGGCGGCAAAGCTTGATTCGGCAATACCTGTGCGCTGCAGGTAAGCCAGCACTTCGATGCCCGAGCCGCTTTTCAACTGCAAATCAACGATCACCGCATCGAAGGCGGCCGATGCCAGCAGCGCAATCGCGCCCTCGGGCGTGTCGGCCCAGGCGCTCACCTTCAGTTCGCCGGACGCATCGATAGCTTCCACGAGGCTGCGCCGGATCAGCGGCGAGTCTTCGATCAGCAATACGCTCAGCGGCCGCTTGTGCGCGAGGCCGGTTTCATCAGCGATCGTTTGTTGGCCCACGGCGGGCATCCTCCTACTCGATCAACCCGTTCTTGATGGCGTAATACGTGAGATCGGCGTTGTTCGCAAGGCGCATTTTTTCGAGAACGCGCGCGCGATACGTGCTGATCGTCTTCACCGACAGATGCAGTTCGTCCGCTATCTCTGTCGGCAATTGTCCGCCGGCCAGCTTGCAGAATATCTGGAATTCCCGCTCCGACAACGTCTCGTGCGGCCGCTCGGCAGCGGGCTTTTCAAGCTTGTCGGCCAGAGCGTCCGCGATGAATTCCGACAAGTACCGGTGACCGCGCGCCACCGTGCGGATGGCGCGCACGATCTCGTCAGGCGCTGCGTCCTTGTTCAGATAACCATTGGCGCCAGCGCGCAGCAGGTTGATCGCGTACTGGCTTTCGGGATAGCCCGAGAGCATCAGCACGCCCTGCTCCGGGCGAATCTGCTTGATCACGCGTAAGGTGTCGATGCCATTCTTGTCCGGCATGGCGATGTCGAGCAAGACCACGTCGAACGCGCTTTCGCGCACGAGTGCGATAGTCTCGTCCCCGGTGGACGCTTCACCTGCCACTTCCATGTCGGGTTCATCGGCGACGAATTGCCGGAACCCGCTTCGCACGATGGCGTGATCGTCCGCTATCAACACTCGAATCATCTGCGCCGCCCGCGGCCGTTTTATATTGACCCATTGTACTGACGACGCGCGGCGGAAATCATTCCGTCGCGCGTCGTCCTTCGCTTTCAGTCATCCGTTACTTCAATGCAGTTCAACCATCGAGGCCATCGAGCAAGTCGGCCATGTCGTCGGCGTGTTCTTCTTCGACCGCCAGAATCTCTTCGAACAGCCGGCGCGTGGTGACATCCTTTTCGCCGAGGTAGCGAATGATTTCCCGATACGTATCAATGGCGATGCGTTCGGCGATCAGGTTCTCGCGGATCATGTCGATGAGATTGCCGCCTTCCTTGTATTCCGAATGCGAACGCGAGGCGAGGCTGTCCGGCGCGAAGTTCGGCTCGCCGCCTAACTGGACGATACGTTCAGCAAGGGTGTCGGCATGTTCCTGCTCTTCGGTCGCGTGCTCGGCAAACTCGGTAGCAACGGCTTCCGAATGGATGCCCTTCGCCATGAAATAGTGGCGCTTGTAGCGCAACACGCACACGATCTCTGTCGCAAGCGCATCGTTCAGCAGCTTCAGCACGACCTCTTTGTCGGCGCCATAGGTCGATGTCACGGGTCCATCGTCCATATGTTGACGGGCGTCGGCGCGAATCTTTTCAACGTCCAGCACGAACGGATCCGACTTTTGACCCGCTGCATTGGGTTGGACCGGGGCAGCTTTTACAGCAGACGATTTCGACATTGATGTGCTCCAAATTTGGGGTTCTGTAATCAGCGATTGGACGGAATCCGCACGACTGCCGGGCATCTGCATTTGCCAGGCCCGGCGTCTGCGGTCGCTTTTTTCATCGTCCGCATACCGCGTGCCTGGTCGTCACGTTCGAAACACGCCGAGCAACAACGTCACGACGAACACCACGAGGAAAATATAGAAAAGTATCTTCGCGATCTCGGCAGCGCCCGCGGCAATTCCCGTGAAACCGAACACCGCCGCAATGATCGCGATGATGAAAAAGATGACGGCGTAATGAAGCATGGACGACCTCCCCGTCTGTTTTGGATTTTCAAGAGACTGGTTGCGCAAAGCCAATCTGCATTGAGACCAGCTTCACGCACCGCTATCCGTATCGAGGAATGATCGGGCGAGAAGAGAATGCGTCGGAACCTAATCGACAATTTTCTTCGTCACCACGAAGCCGAGTACGAGGAACACCACGCAAACGATCAGGAACAGCATGAACAGGAACTTTGCAATGCCGGCCGCACCCGCTGCGACGCCAGTGAAGCCGAGCAAGCCGGCAACGACGGCGATGATCGCGAAAAACAATGCCCACTTCAACATGATCGTTTCCCCATAGAGTTGGACTTGATAGTCGGATGGTAGCGGCGAGTCGGCCGCCGTCCATCTGGACGCTGGCCGTTTTTGTTGTAGGACAGCGCCGACATTCGCTTTCAAATGTCTTGGATCGTTGCTCTTTTGCGCTGATTCACAGGCTTCGATCGACTTGAAAAGTTACACTGGCTGCGTGAAAAAACCGGCGAGATTGATGACTTCCTCTTCACACGACGGCAGCAAAGCGGCCACGGCGCCCGGCGTCGCGCAGCGCGCAGCCCGGCTCAACGCGCGAATCAATGGCTGGATGCGCCGCTGGAGTTGGGCCGTTGCGATGACCGTCGCCATCGTGATTACGGTTGGTGGTCTCGTGATCCTCGAATCCGGCCGCATGCGCATTGCCGCAGAGTACGAGACCGCGCTCGAGGCCAAAGGCGCGACCACATTGTTGACGGCGCTTAACGGTGACATTGCGTCCCTGAACGCCGACGAGCGCGCATCGCATCCGGTTCCGGACGCGGCGACCATCGCGGATTACAAGGCTACGGCGAGCCGCATACGAAATTCAGTGGCTTTGCTGGACGCTTACTACCGCCGCAAAGCGGACGACACAGCGCTCGCCAGCTTCCGCCAGCTCAGTGCGATCCTTAATACGCGCATCGACGCCGGACTAAGCACGCAGGCCGCGCCCGACTCGGACACGCTCGATACAGCCCTCGCCCTGCTACGCCTCAATGAAGAACATCGCGCGCAGTCCGCACTCGATGCCAGCCGCGCCGACCAACGCATTTCCACGTTTTGCGTGGGCGCGCTGTGCGCGTTGAACATCGTGTTATTCCTTTTGCTGTTCCGCAACCTGGGCATCCAGCTGGACAAACAGGACCGGGTGCAGCAGAAGCTGATCACGCAGCAAGAGGAGCTCGATCAGCTCGTGTTCGAGCGTACGCGGCAACTCGAAGCGCTCGCTTGGCATTTGCAGTCCGTGAGTGAAAACGAGAAGACAGAGCTGGCCCGCGAGCTTCATGACGAGCTCGGCTCGATACTCACGGCCAGCAAAATGGACGTGGCCTGGGTGACCAACAAGCTGAAAAACATGGAACCGGCGATGGCCGAAAAACTCGGTCGCGCGCTGGCCAATCTGGATCAGGGTATTGCGTTGAAGCGGCGGATTATTGAAGACATGCGGCCTACCGTGCTTGCGAACTTCGGTCTCGTCACGGCGCTGCGCACCCTCGCCGATGAAACCGCCCAGCGCACCGGCTGGACGCTCGACCTCGCACTGCCCGAGGACGACATCAAGCTCGGCGAGGAAGTGGAGATCGCGCTGTTTCGCGTCGCGCAGGAGTCGCTCACGAATGCCGCGAAGTACGCGCGGGCATCGCGGGTTTCGATTGCACTGGCTCTCGACGATGAGCGCGTGTCCATGCATATCGCCGATGACGGCGTCGGCATCCGCCCGCAGGATTTGCAGCGCACGCATACGCACGGGCTTCTCGGCATGCGCCAGCGAGTGAGCGCGCGTGGCGGGCGCATCGAGATCCAGCGGCGCGAGCCGCATGGCACGGACATCCGCGTGACCATGCCCCGTGTGCGTAACTTCATGGCGTGAGCACTGACCCAAACGCCCATGTAGGACCCCGCCGACACAACTTGCAGAGCGCACCTACACGATAAAAACATCCGCGCCTACAGCCCGCAGCCAGCCAATTTTTTAAGATTCTTCAGACCGGTGTGGTCGATCGAAACGATGCAGCCAATGATTGAAGTCAGGCCAAATCGTTTCAAGGATCGGTCGTTACCAAAGCCACGACGTGTTAGCTGATTACGCTGAATGGCCGGGATTCGAACTTCGGGCACGCTTTACAGGCTTATCGACAATAAGCCGACCGCCTATATCCATCGCAGCATACTCAAGGGGAATTGCTCATGACTCGACTCATCGCTTTGCTGTTGATCGCAGGAACCGCCGCACTCGCAGGCTGCAACACGACGGCGGGCGCCGGCCAGGACATCTCGAAGGCTGGTAACGCGCTCACGAATTCGGCCGACAAACACGGCGCGGAATAACGCAAGACGTACCCGAATGCAAAAAGAGCCTCCTCGGAGGCTCTTTTTTTGTCTTGCGCGCGAATGATCAAACCAGCCCGCGGCGCTTGTAGTCGAACCAGAACGACAGGCCCACGCTCGCAAGGATGATCAATGTAGCCATCACGGTCCACTTCGTGATCGCCTCGCCCAGAAACAACGCGCCGATCACCACGGCCACGACCGGATTCACATACATGCAACTGCTCGCGATAATCGGGCTCGTGTGCCGGATCAAGTATGCGTACGCAACGTACGCGGCCATCGAACCCACGAGCATCAGGTAGAGATACGACAGGAACGGCGTGAATCCCATACTCACGATCCGCTCGCCCGACACCCACGCCACGATGGTCGCCATCAGCCCGCCGAGGCCAATCTGCAATGCGGTGGACACCAGCAAGTCCGACGGCAGCTTGAGACGGCTTGCAAGATGAGAGCCGCCCGCCCAGAAGATCGCGCCGCATAAAATGGCGAGACTGCCGGCTGTCGAGCCCGACGACGGGTCGCCGTGGTTCAGCAACGCGATTCCGACCAGACCCAATCCGACCGCGACCCATTCCCCTTTCGCCACCTTGCGCCCGGCAATGGCGGCAATGACCGTGGCGAACAACGGCACGGTCGCCACCATGACAGCGGCCGTGCCGGTCTCGACGGTACGCATGCCGAACGCAAGCATCCCGCTCGATAAACCCACGAGCAACGTGCCCACCAGCGCCGCGTTGCGGACCTCGGCCGCCGTGGGCCAGACCGGATTGCGGCGCGCGGCGAAGATGAACAAACCGATGCCCGCGAACAAATTGCGCAAGCCGGAAAGCATCAGCGGCGGAAATGATTCCAGCGACAAGTGCACGGCCATATAGGTCGAGCCCCAGACCAGATACACCACGCCAAGCGCCAGCGCGATGCGGCCGCTCCGTGTCGCGGGAAGCCGAAACGGAAAATAGCCGGGCAGGTTGAACGGACGGCGCGGGATGGCATCGATTCCGGCTTGAGGCTGCGTCACGCCGGACGCGAAAGCGTCGGACTGCGCCGGCGCTTCGGGGGCCTGCTGCGGGAACGGCAGGATGTCGGCGGAATGATCCGGCGCGGGCGGAACGTATTGCGAAGGAGATGATGTCGATGAAGACTGCGGCGGCGGCAACGATGTAGACATCCGTCACTCCGCGCAGATGGCGATGCCGGCTGGCCATGCGGCCAAACCTGAAGAAACGCTCAGGACCGCCGGCATTGGGTCGACCGCGAACAACCGGTGAACCGATGAACGGCGCGCATGCCGCTCGAGTATCGCGGCAAAACGGGCAAGGCAGAACAACATGTCGGAAGCAGCAGAAAAGGGTCGGGCATCACCATGCCGAAGCTCGGAACCGACTCGAAAGCCGGCACGAACCGCCGCGAAGCCGAGGTCTGGCCGGAGAGCACGAAAAAAATCGGGGCGCATCCGGGAAAACACCGTGGCAGCACGCGGTGGACGCCATTATGCAGTAAGCGCCGCGCGCTTACGCAAGAACGTTACAGATGGTTGCCAACACGCTACGGCGCGGTGTATTGTTGCGGCTGCTAACGCGGGGGTCCTGCGCTGCACATCGCAATCTGTTTGTTGGATTGTCCGTGTGTCGCGGGTGAGAAATACCCTTTGAACCTGATCTGGATAATGCCAGCGCAGGGAAGCGTTCGGATTTTGCCGCGCCGGGGTCTTTCTCTTTCTTCTCGCGCATCCTCGCCGAATCCGCCGCCTCCTCTCTCTGCTTTTTCTTCGGTCTCCCGTTGCTAGCGTTTGGCTCAGCTGAATTCGTGCGCGTTGCTTTCCTGCATGCGCGCCGTCCGGCTGGGAACACCGTCCCCATAGCAACCATCTGCATGGGACCGGAGTCAGCCCGAAAGCGCTGACTCCGGTCGACACAGGAGAAACCGCATGAACGCCAACCCGAAGTTCCTGTCCGCTGACGCCGTCGTCGACGCCGCCGCCATCGCCCCGCTGCCCAATTCGCGCAAAATCTACGTGACGGGCTCGCGTCCGGACATCCGCGTGCCGATGCGCGAAATCACGCAATCCGACACGAACGAAAGTTTCGGCAGCGAGAAGAACCCGCCCGTCTACGTCTACGATACTTCCGGCCCGTATTCCGACCCGGACGCAAGCATCGATATCCGCTCGGGCCTGCCCGCGTTGCGCCAGGCATGGATCGAAGAACGGGGCGATACCGAATCGCTCAGCGGTCTATCCAGCGATTTCGGCCGCGAACGCGCCGCCGATCCCGCCACGGCCGATCTTCGCTTCAAGGGTTTGCACCGCACGCCGCGCCGCGCCGTAGCCGGCAAAAACGTCTCGCAGATGCACTACGCGCGCCGAGGCATCATCACGCCGGAAATGGAGTTCGTCGCGATCCGCGAGAACCAGCGCCGCGCCGAATATCTCGAATCGCTGAGGACGAGCGGTCCGAACGGCGAAAAGCTCGCCGCGATGATGGGCCGCCAGCATCCTGGCCAGGCGTTCGGCGCGAAGGCTTTCGGCGATGGCGCGCCGAAGGAAATCACAGCCGAATTCGTGCGCGAGGAAGTTGCCCGCGGCCGCGCGATCATCCCGAACAACATCAATCATCCGGAAAGCGAGCCGATGATCATCGGGCGCAATTTCCTGGTGAAGATCAACGCGAATATCGGCAATTCGGCGGTGACGTCATCGATTGGCGAAGAAGTCGACAAGATGACGTGGTCGATCCGCTGGGGCGGCGACACGGTCATGGATCTTTCGACCGGCAAGCACATTCATGAGACGCGCGAATGGATCATCCGCAATAGCCCGGTGCCGATCGGCACGGTGCCGATCTATCAGGCGCTCGAAAAGGTCAACGGCAAGGCCGAGGACCTGACGTGGGAAATCTTCCGCGACACGCTGATCGAACAGGCGGAACAAGGCGTCGACTACTTCACGATCCATGCGGGCGTGTTGCTGCGCTACGTGCCGATGACTGCAAACCGCATGACGGGCATCGTCTCGCGCGGCGGATCGATCATGGCGAAATGGTGTCTGGCTCATCACAAGGAAAGCTTTCTGTACGAGCACTTCGAAGACATCTGCGAAATCATGAAGGCCTACGACGTGAGCTTTTCGCTCGGCGACGGCCTGCGCCCCGGTTCCATCTACGATGCCAACGACGAAGCCCAGCTCGGCGAGCTGAAGACGCTCGGCGAGTTGACGAAGATTGCATGGAAACACGACGTGCAGGTGATGATCGAAGGTCCGGGCCATGTGCCGATGCAGCTCATCAAGGAAAACATGGACCTGCAGCTCGACTGGTGCGACGAAGCGCCGTTCTACACGCTCGGGCCGTTGACAACGGACATTGCGCCGGGTTACGACCACATCACGTCGGGCATTGGCGCCGCGATGATCGGCTGGTTCGGCACCGCGATGCTCTGCTACGTCACGCCGAAGGAACACTTGGGCCTCCCGAACAAGGACGATGTGAAGACCGGCATCATCACGTACAAGCTCGCGGCGCACGCCGCCGATCTGGCCAAGGGCCACCCGGGCGCGCAGGTTCGGGACAACGCGCTATCTAAAGCGCGCTTCGAATTCCGCTGGGACGACCAGTTCAACCTCGGCCTCGATCCGGACAAGGCGCGCGAATTCCACGACGAAACCCTGCCCAAGGATTCCGCCAAGGTCGCGCACTTCTGCTCGATGTGCGGCCCGCATTTCTGCTCGATGAAAATCACCCAGGACGTGCGTGAATATGCGGCGAAACAAGGGGTATCGGATATCGAGGCGTTGAAGCAAGGCATGCAGACCAAGGCGATCGAGTTCGTGAAGAAAGGCTCGGAGATTTATCAGCGCACGTAAAAGCTGACGCCAGCACGATGTAAAAACGGCCCGCACAGGTTGAATGTGACGGGCCGTTTGCTTTGATCTGCGGAATATGCCGATCGGGCACTGTTTCTGCTTCTCAAATGAAAGAATCGGCAGGAACTGTCTTTGTTGTCCGGGGTGGACACGACGCAGGATCGAGCCGTTTCCGCAACACGCTGTCACACCTACTTGAATCATCGATTTGGAGAGTTGAAATGGACAAGATCAAACAAATTGGCGCTGCTGCTCTCGTTGTGGCACTTCTCGGCGGCTTGTCTGCCTGCGATCAAATGAGCACCCGTCAACGCGATACCGCAGTTGGCGCCGGTATCGGCGGCGTTGCAGGCGCGGCGCTTGGTGGAAACGCGCTTTCGACCGTTGGCGGCGCTGCGGCGGGCGGGATTATCGGCAATCAGGTCGGCAAGTGAGTCTTGTTGGGTAGATCGTTTAATCAGCCCGGCCGCTTGACTTGATTTTGATGGCCGGGCCCCGCTTGTTGTTGGTTCAGCGGCATGAAACACGTGGAAATATTCGCGCTCTCGTCAATGCTTTCCGGCGTTTCACCGATGCGCTAGGCTCCTGATATCTGTTTCGTTCTTCCGAACATCGCGTTTCGACGCAACCCAGGAGTCGCATCATGAACCCGAAGCTCGCAGTAGCCGCCCTCGTGGGCGCCTTGAGCTTGAGCGGCTGTTATTACGTGCCCTACGGTTATTACCCCGCCTACCCTGGCTATCCGGCTTATGCAGGCACGCCCGTCGTTGGCACCGCTCAGGCACAACGGGAGATGCCCGTTGCGCCTGATAGCAATGCCGGCCCTGGCGCCGCGCAGCCGAATGACAACACGCAAGACACGCAGCAAAACGCAAGCAGCTATGCCTCGGCTGCGCCGCCACCCGTGACTTATGCGCCGCCGCCGGTTTATTACCCGAGTTACCCGGTCTACGCGCCCTACCCGGCGTATTACGGTTATCCGTACGGATATGGTTACGGCGGCCCATCTGTCTCGATCGGCTTTGGATGGTGGGGTGGCGGCCACGGTGGTGGCGGTTGGCACGGCGGTGGTGGCGGTTGGCACGGCGGTGGTGGCCACGGTCACTACCACTAGGGTTCGCCTTACTCCCGCCTTACTCCCGCCTTACTCACTCGATGTAAGCCTTTCACATAAGCCGCGCTTCTGAGCGCGGCTTGTTTGTTGCATGAGCCGTAAATGCAGCGACGGCCTATCTCAAACGATCTGGCACGCTTTTAGCTCTCGACTCCCTCGAAAGCGCCGTGTCGTGCGCTCCGTCAGGGGAATCCTCATATGCTGGTCTTCGCGTTGATCCTGCTTTGGCTTGCAGCTTGCCTCGGTGTGCTTTCCGTATGGGTACTGCGCGATGCATCGTCTTCCGATGTTTCGCCGGGTACTTCTGCGCAAGAGCCGACGGTTCACTGAAACACTTCACTGCGACCATTCCCTGCAGCAATGAAGTAGTAAGGATTCGTTCCTTGACGTCTGTCCACATCGCTCTATTCTTAGTCGAGACGCATTAGCCGGACGCTTAATAACGCGTCGAAAACGCGCTGACGTTGAATCGCATTCCCGATTGCCAGAATCGGAACCGCCGCGCGTCCTTCAAAAATAAAAACCAGGAGACGTTATGTTCCATCAGATTCTGACGCCAGTCGGCGGGTCGCTCGGCTGGTCCTTCCTCGTGGCGGCATTGCCTATTGTTGTCGTGCTCGTGTTGCTCGGATGGGCGCGCAGGCCTGCGTGGCAGGCATCGCTTGCCGGACTCGTTGTTGGAATCGTGGTCGCGATTGCCGTGTGGCACTTTCCGGTGGGACTTGCCATCGACTCAGTGGCGGCGGGCGCGGTCTTCGCCGTATGGCCCGTGATGTGGATCGTGTTCGCGGCGATCCTGCTTTACAACATCGCTCAACGCTCCGGGCGTTTCGAAGCGTTTCGCATGTGGATGATCGATAACCTGCCAAATGACCGGCGCATCGTACTGGTGGTGATCGGATTTTCTTTCGGCGCGTTGCTCGAGGGCATTTCCGGCTTCGGCACGCCAATCGCGATCACCAGTTCGCTGCTGATCCTGCTCGGCTTTCCAACCCTCGAAGCGCTGACGTTCACGCTGATCTTCAATACCGCGCCAGTTGCGTTCGGCGCGCTCGGTGTGCCGATCACCGTGCTCGGCGCCGTCACCCATCTTCCCACCGATGCCCTCGCGAAGATGGTCGGCCGCCAGTTGCCGTTCTTCGCGCTGATGCTGCCGTTCTACGTGATCGGCGTGTATGCGGGCTTTCGCAACATGCTCAAGATATGGCCCGTGTTGCTCGTCGCCGGCGGGACCTTTGCGCTCACGCAATTCGTGACATCGAACTTCATCAGCTACGCGCTCACCGACGTGTTGTCCTCACTCGTCTCGCTCATCCTGACGATCGCGTTCCTGCGAGTCTGGAAGCCGGCACCCGACGAACGCTTCGCCGTGAACGTGGATCGCGTCGCGCAGACGCGCGGGCAACTCTCTGGCGGACATGGCTGGATACCGTGGATCGTGGTGTCGGTGGTCGTGATCGTATGGACGGTGGCGAAGGTCTTCATGATCGGCGATGTAAAAGTGGCCTGGCCGGGACTCGACAAAGCGGTCTTCATCACGCTCTACAACCAGCCTTACGCCGCGATCTGGGATTTCCAGCCGCTTGCCACAGGCACGGCGATCCTGGTTGCAGCCATCATTACCGCGTTGATCGTAAAGTTGCCGGCGCGTGAATTCGGTGCATCGATTGCCGATACCTGGATTCAGACGCGCATCGCAATCCTGACTGTGGCGACGATCGTCGGGCTCGCTTACCTGATGAACTACTCCGGCATGAACTACACACTGGGACTGGGCGTGGCGTCCGTGGGCGCGTTTTTCCCGCTGGTCTCGGCATTTCTCGGCTGGGTTGCGGTGTTCCTGTCCGGCAGCGATACATCCGGCAATGCTCTTTTCGGCAATCTGCAAGTGGTCGCGGCGCGCCAGCTCAACCTCAATCCGATCCTCATGGCCGCGACCAACTCGTCGGGCGGCGTGATGGGGAAAATGATCTCGCCGCAAAACATCTCGACGGGCGTTGCCACCACGGAACTCAAGGGCAAGGAAGGCGTGGTGTTCGCCAAGACGTTCAAGCATTCAATCCTGCTGACCGTGCTGCTCGGCTTGCTCGTCTGGCTGCAGCAAAACGTGCTGACGTGGATGATTCCTCATTGAAACTGCTGGCAACGTTTTAATCTCCCACCACCCGTCCGCGCGTCGCTTTCACGGCGCCGCGGCGAACCTTTCCCTCGACTCTTCTTACCTGCGATGCACGCGTTGGTTTTGTCGCCACACGCGTGCGTCGGACGATGCTCACGCGCTGGATCATCTCGTCGAGCCGGGCAAGCGCAGCTGCACGATTCATGTCCTGCGTCCGATGTTCCTGCGACTTGATGATGATCACCCCGTCCCGCGTGATACGGCTGTCGCGCAACGCAAGAAGACGCATCTTGATCGACTCCGGCAACGACGACGCGCGAATATCAAAGCGCAAGTGGATTGCACTCGATACCTTGTTAACGTTCTGCCCGCCCGCGCCCTGCGCGCGCACCGCGATCAGCTCGACTTCGTTCGGCTGGATTACATAGTCGATCAGGTAGTTCACGATGCCGCCTCCACAATGCGCGCCGCCAGTCCCGAGTCACGCCGCGTCGGCGTCTGGACGGCCTGAGCGAAAACCGCTGCCGAACCGACCACATCGACGCGGCTGCGCGCACGCGTGATCGCCGTATAAACCAGTTCCCGCGACAACACCCGGCCGAACGCGCTCGGCAATACGAGCGCGGCGTGATCGAATTCCGAGCCTTGCGATTTGTGAACCGTCAACGCGAAAGCCGTATCGTGCGGCGGCAACGCGGCGGGCGATACGGCGCGCAACGTGCCGTCGGCCAGACGGAAGCAGACCTGCATTGCACCGCCCGGCGCCGGCAGCGCAATGCCCACGTCGCCATTGAAAACGCCGAGCGCGTAGTCGTTGCGCGTGACGATCACCGGCCGGCCCGCGAACCATTGCGCGCCCGCGCCCAGCGTCACCGATGCCGCCGCTCCCACCCACGCCGACACACGAGCATTGATTTCATCGACGCCGCGTGGCCCGTGGCGCGTTGCTGCGAGCACGCGGAAGCGGTTGAGTGCATCGAATAGCGGCGCCGCGTTGCTGCCCGTCGCCAGCGCTTCGGCGAGTGCCCTTGCGTAGGGTTCGAAGCCAGCGTTGAGCAATGCGAATGTGCGGTCGGAGAGATGCTGACCGGCGTCACTGATGAACGACGCACTGCCTTCGGCCGCCAACGTTGCAAGCGCTTCGTCCACCGAACCGCCGCGAATGGCAACCGACAGCTTGCCGATATCCGATTCGAGCCCGAACCGGTAGTTCCGCTGCAGCCAAACCACGCAATCGGTCAGTGGACTTTGCGCTTCAGCCATCACGATGGCAGGCGCGGAAGGATGCCAGTCGAGTTCGGCATAGGCCTCGTCATCCGACATGGGATACCAGACGGGCTCGACGTCCGGCATGAGCGGCGCGTGATCTTCTTCAGCGCCCGGCAATTCAGCGATAAACCGTTCCACCGGCACCGACAACGCCCCGGCAATCCGCTCCGCGCTCTGCTGGCTGAAAACCGGTCGCGCGCTCAATTCCGCGAACACGGCGCCCGCTTCCACGGCCGCCAGTTGGTCCTTGTCGCCCAGCATGATGAGGCGCGCATCCGGCGCGACCGCTTCGAGCAGATGCGCGGCCAGCGCGACATCGATCATGGATGCTTCGTCGATCACGATCACGTCGAACGGAAGAGGATTATCCCGATGATGCCGGAAGCGCCCGTTCACCTGCGTGCCAAGCAGCCGCTGCAACGTGAACGATGTATTGGGCAGGCGCGCTGCCAGCTCGGGCGGCAGATCGCCGGCGCGTTCGGCCAAGGCTTCCTGCATACGCTGCGCGGCCTTGCCCGTGGGCGCAGCAAGTGCAACGCGCAAACCCGGGTTCTGGTCGAGCAAACACGCAAGCACGCCGACGACGGTTGTTGTCTTGCCCGTTCCCGGTCCGCCGCTGACGATCGTCAGGCGTCCCGACAACGCGACCATCGCCGCTACGCGCTGCCAGTCGATGCCATCGCCGGCGTTTTTCGAGGCCGAAAAGTAACGCCCCACTCGCGCTTTCAACTCGTCCGGATCCATCGAGGTGAAATCCGTCTTGGACCGCTCGACCAACGCACGCGCGAGCCGCCGTTCGTAATCGAAATAACGCGCAAGATAGATGCGCTGACCGGAATCGATGACAAGTGGCAACAAGTCCGCAGCCGCTTCTTTCCCATCGCACGCAACGCCACTCGCAAGCAAAGCCGTGCGCACGATGCCGGGCTGTTCTCCGTAGCGCCGCGCCAGTGCATCGAGCGCAATGCACACGTGGCCCTGCGTCGTCGCCCGGCTCACCGCGAACGCGGCGCGCTGCGCCCAGCGGGTGTTGCCGGCATCGCGTTGAAGGCGCTTCGATAACACGCCGATCCTGCGCGCGAAACCATCGGCGAGCGCCAGGCTTTCGTCGGGGATGAGATTCTGATCCGGCGCGTTCATGCAGCGACTCCCTGCATCAGGTGGTCGAGCGCCTCGATCAATTCGAACGACGGCTTGCCGACATGCACGCCGGCGGGTTTGCCGCTGTCGCGCCATTCCGGGCGCACGCCGCGAATGAACAAATACAAATACCCGCCAATGTGCCGTTCGAACGCGTAATCGCGCAACCGGATCTTCAGATAACGATGCAGCGCGACCACGTAAAAGAGCGCCTGCAGGTGATAGGCGTGCGAGGCCATCGCGGCGTCGAGCGACGGACTCGCGTAATCAGCGGGCGTCAAGCCAAGATGATTCGACTTCCAATCGATGATCCAGAAGCGGCCTTCGTGTTCCACGATCATGTCGATAAACCCTTTCACAAAACCGCGCAACGTCGCGGCTTCAAGTGCGACATCAGGGAAACCGTGCGCTACGAGCACACGCCGCAATGCCGCGAAATCAAGCGATTGCGCCGGGAACAGGAACTCGAGTTCGTTCATGCGGCGCTTGGGTGGAATCATGTCGAGGCGCATGCCCGGCACGAGTTCGGTTTTGACCGTGTCTGTCAGGACACGCGACATCATCAAGGGAAGATCCGTGTCAGGCGCATCGAAGGCGGAAAGCGGGACGGGATGTTCGTGCAAGGCTTTCTTGATTGCGTCACGCCATGTTTGCGCGTCCGTGAAATCCGCCAGCTCGTACATTCTGTGGAGACACTCACCCGCCGACGGTCCGCGCGGGAACGACAAGAAATCGTCGGGATCGAGCGGAACTGGAGTCTCGGGCGGTTGAGGCTCGGCCGACACGATTGCGTCGATGCGGCCGTCGTGGTCCGGGCGTTCATCGGCGGCTTGCGGCTGGTTCGATTCCTCGCGCGCGCCGGCGGCGATCATCGAACTGAAACTCGCGGTACGCCAGCTATCGCGCAACACTCGACGGCTTGTTCGCGACTCGGGCGCAAACGCGGCATCGCGGCGCACGATCAATGGTTCGCGGACCTCGATGACCGGCAAGGGCTCGACTGAAATCGATCCGGTCGCGAGCGCTTGCCAGGCGCCGATCACATCGTCCTCTTCAGGCGGCTCGGCAAGCCAGTCGCCGAACTCGCGGCCCGCGCCCGCCACCAGCCAGTTGAGCACGCTGCGGCGTGACTCCTTCGCCGACTTGCCGATCAGATACACGCCGCCCACCACATAACACCGGTACACCGCGCGCGTCAGCGCGACGTACGCGAGCCGTGCGCGTTCGGCTGCCTGCTCGCGGGTGGCGAGCCCTGAAGCGCGCTCGCCTTCTTCGTCCGTATAGCCGTAGTGCAGGACGGCCGAGCCGTCGTCGTGATACTCGCGGGCATCGGGAAGTCCTGAAGAGGGTTGATCACGCAATGCGCCATCGTTCAGGAATGGACAGAACACGACCGCGTATTCGAGGCCCTTCGATTTATGCACCGTCACGATTTGCACGAGATTGCGGTCCGACTCGAGCCGCAATTGCGCGTCTTCTCCGCCGCCTTGCTCGGCACGTTGCGCGGCGAGCCAGCGCAGCGTTGGCGCAATGCCCGGTTGCACCGCGCCGCGCGCCTGAATCAGCTCGGCGAGATGATTGACGTTCGTCAGGCGCCGTTCGCCGTCCGGACCGATAACCAGCCGCTGCGCGATGAACAACTCGCGCGCGAGCGTGCGCCACATGACCGCGAAGCCGCGCTCGTGCCACAACATCCTGTATCGGGAAAATCGTTCGACCCAGCTCATGGCGTCAGCCGAAGTTTCGACGGTCTCGCTATGTTCCATGTTCCATAGCGCGGTTGCATCCAGGCCAAGCCAGTCGGTTGCAAGCGCGGCGCGAAGACGACGCAAGTCGCCGGGGGTATCGATAGCCGCGAGCACGCGCTCGATCTGCTCGGCATCGAGCGTGCCGAACACCGATGCCTGCGCGAGTTCCACGCTGCCCACACCCCAGTTCGCAAGCACCCGTTTGACGAGACTGCCCTGCCGGTGCGTCTGCACGAGCACGGCAATCTGTCCTGGCGACAACGGCTTTTCGCCTATCAGGACTTCGCCGTTCTGCGCGCCGCGCAACAAGCGCACGATCTCGGCAGCGCACGCCTCGGCGGCTTGCCGGTTAGCGTTCGTCTTCGACAACACCGATTCACCTTGCGGCAAGAGCCACACGCAAAAGTCGGCGGTATCGGAATACGCGGCTGAAGGCGTGTTATCGATTAACGGTTCGCGCTCGCGTGTCCCCGCGCGCACGGGTTGATACGTCAGGCCATCAAGAATGAAGGCCGACGGATTTACACTGAAAATGCGATTGCAGGCATCGATGATCGGCGCCGTGGAACGCTGATTGACCGCAAGCGTGTATCTCGCGGATGCCTCTTTGCGCGCCTTCAAATACGTATGTAAATCCGCCGCGCGAAAACTGTAGATGGCCTGCTTCGGATCGCCAACAAGAAAGAGCGGCCCTTGCGGCGCGAAGATCCTGCTGAAAATGGCGAACTGCAGCGGATCGGTATCCTGGAATTCATCGATCAACGCAGCCGGATAACGCGCACGAAGGGCATCGGCGAGCCACGGATTGGCTTCGAGCGCCTCGTACAGGTTGGACAACAAGTCGTCGAAGGAGACCACCCGGCGCGTGCGTTTGCGCGCTGCCAGTTCGAGCGGCGCGTAGTCGAGCCATTCGCGCACGATCCCGAGCCACGCTGCGCGCTGCGCCGCTTCCGCGGCCGCAGCGGCTGCGGCAAGTGTCTCTGCATGCTCAAAGAACGCATGTGAGGGCGGCTCGTTCTTGACCTTCGTGCCTTTCTTCAACGCGCTCGCGGTCAGCTTCAGCGCTTCCTTCGGCGGCGCGGCGTGACAGTCGTTATCGGCGAAATAATCGGACCATGCGGAAATCGCGGCATCGATCAACGCGCGCTTGTGCGTGGTCTTGCTGAGCTTCGCTTCGGCATCCACGAGCAGTTGCACGATTGAATCGCGCTCTGCATGCCAGAGCGCGCACGCGGTATCGAACAATGCTCGCGCATCTTCCCGCGCGCCCGCTTCCAGTTCGCCCCAGCGCAGCGCCGCGAGCGGTTTTTTCAAGCGGCGCGAGAGTTGCGCGTCGAGCGATGCCGGCCCCGCGCCCTTGCTCACGAGCCATGCGGCAAAAGACGGATCGCGCGCCGCCGCGGGTTCGATCCGTTCACGCCAGAAGTCCGCCGCCATTTCGAACCGCAACGCGCTGTCGTCGGCTTCCAGTTCGAACGCGAACGGCATGGTCGCGGCGAACGGCGCTTCCTGCAACGCGCGCTGGCAAAACGCGTGGATGGTGTGGATGGCGGCTTGATCGAACGTGTGCAGCGCGATTTGAATACGCTTGAGCGCCTCTTCCGGATCGACGCGCTCGAGCGTTGTTTCAAACAGGCGCTCGATGAACGCGTCACCCGCCGAGTCGCTCGTTTCCATTGCGTGCGCGATCTGCACGAGCCGCGAGCGAATGCGCTCATGCAACTCGGCCGTGGCCGCCTTCGTGAAAGTGACGACGAGGATCGCATCAGCTGCGAGCTTCTTTTCAAGCAGCAGCCGTACATAAAGCGCGCAGATATTCCACGTCTTCCCTGTTCCCGCCGATGCCTCGATCTGGTTCACGCCATCGAGCGAACATTCGAAGACATCGAGTTCGTCGATAGTCATTGTTGTTTGCGTATCCATCATGCGTCGCTCCGCATGTGCTGCTTCAGCGGCTCGAAAACGATACGAGCAAGCGTGGCGAAGGTTTCATCGAGTCGCAGCAAGTCCGCGCCGCGAAACGCGATGCGTAATGCAGGATCGTCCGACTCGCCGCGCGTTCTATCCGATACCCACACGCCCTGCGCCTTGGACTCGCTCTCGGTTACCCACGTCCACGCGCTCTTGGGGAAAAATCGCAAGGGCAAGCGCCGCCCTGCGCGATACAAAGCCGCAAGTGTCGCGAGATGTGCATGAGGATCAGCAACAGGCATCAATTCGAAACCGCTCGATTGCGCGCCGCGTCCATGCCATACAGTGCGTCGCGGTCCATCGGGCAGCGCGGCGCAATACGCGAGATGGGCAAGCCACGCGGAAAGGTAATCGCGCGCACGCGGGACGTCGTACCGGTAAATGATCTGGCCTTCGTCGGTCAGCAAATTCAGGGTGCCGTGAATTTGCATTGGCTGAACGGCATCCGGTTGCAAGGCGGCGTCGTGGCGGCCGAACAGCTCGCCATTGGGCTCGCCGTTCGGCCAGCGCGGCATGATGTCCAGCGCAAAAGGCAAATGCGACGCGCCTTCTTCCGTTGCGATTCGAACGCGGTTGGCAAGCGAATGCAACGCGCCGATCTCGCGCGATTGCCATACGCCGCCGGTCGCGCCACCTGGCATTTCGGGACTCGCACGCGCGACTCGCCGAGCACGATCGAGCGCGCGAGCTTCACTGTCAGCGGTGAGCGCGAGCAGCGACGGCAGCACACGATCGGCAAGTGCCGCGCGGCCATGATATTCGAGCTCGAACGGTTCGGTGTCGCCGAGTTCGGTTTCAGCATCGAACAATGCGATGCCGAGACGATCTCGCAAGATTGCACGCGCCGGATGGCGCCAGAAACGCTCGAAGTCATCAAAGGCGATAGGTTCGACGTCTTCCGCCGGCAACGGCACACTGAAGAATCTGACAGACGGTTCAGTCTTGCCAAGCACCAGCGTTCGCGCGAGTTCTGCACGCTCAGGCTCGTAAGTGAACAATGGCTCACTGAAGTACTCGGGCGCGAACGGTTGCAGCGGATGCTCGAATACGAACCGGCTGCGAGCCGCTTCGAGTTCTTTCGGCGATGCATCCTTGCCGGCCAAAGTTTCTGCCAGATGATCGAGCAGCTCATCGATCAACGCAGCGGGTGGCAGCGCGGCGTTGTCGCGAATGCTGCGTCCCGTGTAGGCGATCATCAATCGATCGCGAGCCGACAATAGCAAATCGAGGAACAGGTTACGTTCGTCGTCGCGACGTTGACGGTCCCCCAACTTGCCGAAACTCGCCATCAAGTCGAATTCGTCGGCGCGCGCGAGACTTGGCAACATGCCGTCGTCCATGCCGAGCAAGCAAATCACGCGATACGGCAAGCCGCGCAAACTCGTCAGCGACGAAAACGTCACGCCGCCCCAAGGCACGCCGCCACGCGCGGCGTCGTCGAGCGCATCGGTCAGCGCCGTGCGCAGGACATCGGCGGAAATTTCCGTTTCGGCCGCGCCCTCGTTCATCGAAAGCATCAGCGAGTCGAGCGTTGCGCGCACGTCGGCGATCGAATCCGCGAATGGCAGGCCTGCGTCGAAGAATTGCGTGAGCGCGTCGAGCAGCGTTTGCGTCCAGGCCGCAGGCGTGCGCGGTATGGCGACGCGCTCACCGAAGGCATCGATGTCGTCGATAAAACGCGTCAGCCTGCCAAGCAATTCCGAATCCGATCCGTGCGCGCCCTCGACGGGAAGCCATTCGTCGACGGGAGCGCCACCATCGGGCAACGCATAACCGAGGAAAAGCCGCGTCAGCGCATCGGAGAACGTGTGGCGAGCAGCGGGAACATCCTCGCCGGTGACTGCCAAAGGCGCGAGACCACGGCGCGCACCCGCCGCCGCCAGCCATGTCTGCGCGGTTTCGAGCGCGACGGCATCGATGCCATAGCGCGCCGCAACGGCATCCACCCGCAGCCATTCGATCAGCTCGGGCGCGCCCACGCTGCGCTCGGGCAACGCAAGCCAATCTAGCAGCACGCGCGCGACCGGATTCGCCTGTGATGGCGGCAACCCCGTGATCCGATACGGAATCCGGCGGCGCTCACCGGCCACGCCGGCCGGCGCCGTGCCGAACACGCCATCGATAAGCGGCCCGGCCGCGGCCAGATCCGGGAACGCCACGAGCACGTCCGAGGGCTGGAGCCCGTCGACCTCGTCGAACCATCCCAGCAAGCGGTCATGCAGTACTTCGAGCTGACGCGACAAGCTGTGGCAAACATGGATCTCGATCCCGGGTTCGAGCGAAAGCGCGTCATCCGGTTCCGACTGCTCGCCGAGATCAAGGATGGCGTTCTGCACATGCGCCAGCCAGGTCGGTGCGGCATTGTGCTCGAAATGACTGGCTTCCCGCGATGCCGCGCTTTCCGTCAACTCATGCAGCATATGCAGTTGAGCCTGGGTCTGGCGGCCCCATTCGGCAAGCAGCGGATGTCCGACCTCCTGGAAATCCAGCTTGCCGGCAAGTTCGAGTTGCTCTACCCGCGCCTCGCTGACGATATCGAACCAGAATTCGCGGCACGGGTTGATGGCGTAAATACGAACGTCTATCCAGCGCGACAATTCGCGCAAAAGTGCAATATGCAGCGGCGGCATGGTCGGCAAAGCGAACACGCTCACGCGCTCGGGCCACTCGGCTTTCATCACGGCGTCGAGGTCGAGTTTCGGCGATTCGGTCAGGAACTTGTATGCGGGCGGCGTGGGGTCGCCTGCCTCGGTGTCGAGCGCGAGGTCGGCAAGAAGCGCGCGCCACAACTTAGCCTGCCAGCGTTCGTCTTCGCGCTGGATCGCTGTTGCATTTGGCAAGCGTGGACCGTTCGCATCGATCGCCCCGCCGGCCGACGCCAGGATCGAACCGCCCGCCTGCCAGTGCTGCAGCCATTCCGGCCGGTATGTCAGATAGTGGTCGAACACCGTCGCGATTCGGCGGGCGAGTTCGTAGCGCATGGAATCGTCGGCGGCATCGAGGTACGCATGTAGCCGCGACGCCCCCTCGGGCGCCACGTCGGAAAGTTCGCCAAGCAGCCGAAAGCAGCGCCACACCAGCCGGTCTGGCGCGAAAGGCGAATGCTCGGGCACATGCAACACGCCGCCAATACGCGCCCACAGCCATTGCGCCAGATAGCACAAGTCCACGTTTGCGCAGATCTCGAAGCGCGCCGCCATGTCGAGTTCCAGCCGCCTGCGCACGGCGGCGCTCGGCACGATGATGGTCTGGCTTGCAAACGGATTGCCGTCGTTGAGCGCGAACGCGGCGACGTCGTCCAGCAACGCCTGCGACAGCGTTTCATGACGGTTCGAATAGAAAAGTTCGAGCATGGATCCTGCTAGTTGAGCGTGAAAGGCAACGGCTCGTTCGGCAAAAGCCAGGGACGTGTCGCGAGGTGAAACAACAGGATAGCAAAGGCCGTTCTCCCCGGCGATTCGACCGAACGGCCTAGGTTTCGACGCTGTCGAGTTGGGTTAGACTCGAAGCCACAATGAAAGGCGGGTCCGCGAGCCTCATATGGCAAACGGGACCACGCCGGGAAATTAGGAAGTCGATGCGTTACTCGCTAGAGATCAGAAAATTCATTTATAGCCAGTACTTTTTCGGCGGCTTGCGCATCGCGCTCGGCGTCTCGCTGCCGGCCGTACTGATGTTGACTATTTTTCACAACCGCGAACTCGGCTTCACGATAGCGACCGGAGCATTGGGCGCGTGCGTGGTCGATATGCCGGGCCCGCTGAAGTACAAGCACAACGAGATGCTGGCGTGCACGGTGATCGGATTCTTGTCGGCGCTTGCTACCGGAATTGCGAGCGCGAACGTGGTGACGTTGTGGTTGACCGTCGTGCCGCTCACGTTCGTGTTGTCGCTGATCGTGGTGTACGGCAACCGCTGGCCGCAGATCAGCTTCGCCACGCTCTTCATGATGATCGTGACGCTGGAAGAGCATTTCACGCCGATGCAGGCCTTGATCTATGCGTCGTGGATCCTGCTCGGCGGCCTCTGGTACACGTATTGGGCAACGTTCGTGAGCCGCTGGATGGTGTATCGGATCGAACGGCAGGCGCTCGCGGAAAGCGTCTTCAGCTGCGCCGAATATCTGCTCGCACGTTCCGAGTTCTACGATCTCGACACGAATATTGACGAGTGTTATCGAAAGCTGATTGAAAAGCAGATTCAGGCAGTCGAACGCCAGGACGCAGCACGCGACATCGTGCTGCGCAACCTGCCGAAGTTGCGCAGCGGCAAGCTCGATCCACGCCGTGCCATGCTCTTCAACCTGTTCATCAACGCAGTGGATCTGCATGAGATGTTCGTGGGCGCGCACACGGATTATCCGCTCGTGCGCAACACCTTCGGCGGCGCGGACATCCTGGTCTTCTATCGCGACCTGATGCGAAAGTCCGCGCTCGACCTGGAAGACATTGGTCTAGCCGTGCTGCAGAACCGGCCGGCGCGCCCGAAGATCAACGTGAAAGCGGAGTTGCGCGCGATCGAGTACGAGCTCGATCAAATGCGCAAACATGAGGTTCCGCAGAAAAATCCGGAGGCGTATTCGGCGGTGTCGTCGGCGTTCCGGCGGTTATGGAGCGCGACTCGTCTCATCGATAAAATGCGGCGCCAGACGCGACATGACCCAGCCATTACTGAAACGGAAATTCGAGTCGATCCGAAGCTCGCGCGTTTCGTGTCGAGCCGGCGCGTGCCGTTCATGCAGATTTTCTCGAACCTGACAATGTCGTCGCCGAGCTTTCGTCATGCGCTGCGGGTGACGATTGCGGTTGGTATCGGCTTCTGGCTCGGGCGTTTGCTGCCGCTCACCAACGCATACTGGATCGTGATGACCACGGTCATCATTCTCAAGCCAGGCTATTCGCTCACCAAGCAGCGAAACGTACAGCGGATCATTGGCACGGCGATTGGATGCACGGCCTGCGTCGGCCTGATTTTCGTGGTGAAGGATCCGCATGTGCTGCTGGTGGCCATGTTCGCCTGCATGGTGATGAGCTATAGCCTCCTGCTCTTCAACTACACGGCAAGCGTTGTGTTCACATCGGCTTATGTGCTGCTGATGCTGCACTTGCTCGCGCCGGGCGGAATGCGCCTGATCGGCGAACGGGCAATCGATACCGCCGTGGGCTGCGCCATCGCCATTGCCGCGAGCCATCTGTTTCCGTACTGGGAATACCGGCTGATGGGCAAGCAAGTGCACGACATGATCGGCGCAATGCGCAATTACCTCGAAGCGAGCTGGTGGTGGACGGGCAAACCGGCCACGCAGGAAACAAAGAACGCGGCAGCGAACCCGAATGTTTTCGCCGACTCCAATGCGCCAACCGCTGAAGCCACTACAGCGGCGCTGGCAAGGGCGGAGACGCCTGCCTTGGCGTTATCGGCGGAGGCTGAAAACTCGCCGATGCCCACAACCACAGGGCAAGCTCCTGCTCCGAGCGCTAGCACCGCCAAACCCAAACCGGTGACAGGCGAAAGCACTGCGGCGACCGCGCAGTCGGGGGCGTCTGCAGCGGCGGCCGAAGCGGCGTCGGCACTGGACAGCGATTTCAAATACCGCCTCGCACGCAAGAACGTGCACATTGCATTCGCAAATCTCGGCCAGGCTTTTCAGCGCATGATGCTCGAGCCGAAAGCGCAGCAAAAATTCGTTCCCGAGCTCAACGACCTGCTGGTGCGCAGTCACGTGCTTGCATCCCAGATCACGGCCGCGGGGCCTTTGCTGCAATCCGTGGGGAAATCCGCGGCGGGTCACGCCGCCCAACCGGTTCAACGCGCGTTGAGCGTGATTCGCGACAATTTAACGCAGGCGCAAGACGGCGTGCCGGCGCCCGACGACCAAGCCGAGCAATCGAAGCAACTGACAGTCGAACTGGATTCAATGGTGGTCGGCGCGGAACGCGCGGAAGATATTCCGTCCGACGCCGTTCAGGACCTGAAGCTTCTGGCGCATCAGTGCAAGCAGATGCTGACGGCCTCGTTTCTGATTCGCAAGGACGCGAGCCTCATCAATTTGCCGGAGTGAACGACGCGCGACCCGACGCCCTTATTGTGAAGCGCCCGTAGAAGGAACGGCAGGTACCGTGGTACTCGATGCAGGCGTTGCGTTTTCATGCTCGTAGTCGCGCTTTTCGCGGATCGCGTTGAAGAACAGTGTTCCGATCACAAGCAGCACCACGACCACAATAAGAATGCTGATCGCGAAAGTAGGGTTCCTGCGCGTCGGGGCCTGTTTGCGGCGGTCATCGGTCATGAAAATCGAGGCTCTTTTTTTTGAGATTGGACGAAGCGCACGATCTTACCCGACACTGATTTCAGATGGATTGCGGCGCCCGCCTCCGAGACGTGCGCAAGACGTGGTCCACCTGGCCTGCCCTGGACTAATTCCCCGTCGCGCCGAGCGGCGGCCTGACCGGCAGCGCCGTGGAATATTTGATCTGTTCCATGGCAAAACTCGAACTCACGTCGTAAAGCGGAATGGCGCGAATCAGCGACTTGTACACACGGTCGTAGTCGTCAATATCCGACACCACCACGCGCATCAAGTAGTCCGTTTCCCCGCTCATCCGATACACCTCGACCACCTCGGGAATATCCCGCACGGCGCGCGTAAACTCCTCGGCCCAATCCTGCGTGTGCTGGTTCGTCTTCACCGCCACGAATACCGTGGTTCCCACGCCGAGCTTGCGTGGATCGCAGAGGGCGACTTGCGCGCGTATCACGCCGGCTTCTTTCAGTCGCTGAACACGCTTCCAGCACGGCGTCTGCGAAAGGTTGACCCGTGTCGCCAACTCGGCGATGGGCATCGTGACATCTTCCTGAAGCAGTTCCAGCAACTTGCGATCGATAAGGTCCATGCCCAGGCCGCCCCTTGTAGGAAATTATTCTACTTTTGCGCTACTTCACGAAATTATATGGAAACTTTTTCCACAAGCAAACCGGTATAAATGAGTTACCGAAGAACGCAGATTCGCCTTCCTTTTGCTGACCTAAGAACTCGCCATGCCTTTGCTCCAAGACACCGTCGACATCGAATCGCCGCTTGCCCGGTTGTCCCAGACACTCGATACCGCGTGCTGCTTCGACCCGGCATCGCCTGGCTTCATGCAGGGCGTGCGGGCCGCACTTGCCCGTCTGGCCGAAGAACCCGAGCTTTTATCGAAGGCGCAGCGTGAAAGCTGTCCGGACTCTTACAGCCGGCATCTGCTATTTGCCGATCCACTCGGCCGCTACGCCGTCGCCGCCCTGGTGTGGCGCCCCGGCCAAATAAGTCCCATACATGGCCACCATACGTGGTGCGCCTACACGGTCATTGAAGGGACGCTGACAGAAACGCTGTTTTCCTGGGATACCAATACACATCGCGCAGTCGAAACGCGCCGGCACGAGCGGGTTCACGGCGCAGTTTCGGTAGTGGGCGCCGGCCGCGGTGCGATACACCGCCTCGGGAACGCGTCGACCACCGGGGAAACCGCTGTCTCCATTCATGTCTACGGCGTGACGGGCGCGCAAATCTCGACGCACGTGAACGACGTCGTGCGAGCCGCCTGACGGCCTACGCCTTGCCCGGCGCCGCCGCCGTCGGAATTTGAGGCGGGACCTGCACGGATTGATCCGTTGCCGGCGGCGCGGGTTGCGGCTCGTGCGAAATATCGCGTGCGTCCGCAGCGGCGCGGCGTGCGACCGGCGACATGGGTGACATCGGCGAGGGTTCCTTCACTTCGTCGAGATCGTCCCACGGTGCGTCCTTGCCCGACGATTCCTTCGATACCCGCAATTGCATCTGCGGCACCGGAACGTCCATTCCGACTTCGTCCATCTTCCGTTTGACCCTGACGTTGAACGCACGTGCAACGCTCCACTGCTTCAGCGGCAGCGTCTTGATCTGCCCTTTCACCACCATCCAGTTGGGATCGAAACGGTCAAGCCCCCACACTTCAATAGGCCCGAGCATCTCGCGCCGGTAGCGGAAATCGGCTTTAAGCTCAGCGCCAACCTCGCGGATCATTTGCGTGACGTGATCGACATCGGCCGAGAACGGCACCCGCACCTCGAACACGGCATAGGCAAAATCACGCGACAGGTTCTTCACAATCTTGATCTGCGAGAACGGAATTGCGTGAATGGCGCCCTGCCCGTCGCGCAAACGCACGGTACGGATGGTCAGCGTCTCGACCACGCCCGCATGCCCTCCGTCGACTTCAATGGAATCGCCAACGGAAATCGTGTCCTCGATGATGATGAAAAGCCCGGTGATCAGATCGGCGACCAGCGACTGTGCGCCAAAACCGACCGCCAACCCGATCACACCCGCACCCGCAAGCAGCGGCGTCACGTTCAGTCCGAGATTCGCGGCTGTCACGATCGCGGCGGTGGTCAGCAACGCCACAAAAACGACATTGCGGATCAGCGGCAGCATGGTGCGCGCGCGCATGCTCGGCCCGCGTCCCTTGCCGCGCGGCGCGTTGGGATTGAGCGCCTCTTGAATCCCCGTATCGATGATGATCCACACCAGCCACGAGATGAAAATGGTCAGCAAGATGGCGCTGACCGCGTGCGTAATGCCGCGCGCGGCGACGCTTTCCTCCGCCAGATTGGCAAGCGAAAAACCCCAGAGATGCGACCACAACTCGAGAAACCCGAGCCAGATAAACAGAACCAGCAAGCGGCCAAAATATCTGACAAGCCGACGAACATAAGCGGATTGCCGGCGCGTCTTGCGCTCGGGCAGCTTAGTGACATGCAGCACGATGGCGCTGAGAAACAGGCCGATCACGAGCAACCCGGCGCTGGCGATATCGAGTTGCAGCACGTTTTCCGACGTGCCGATACCCGCCAGCGTCCCGATCACGGACACGGCAACGAGCAGCAGCATGGGCAGATGCCATAGCGAGCCGAACACTTCAAAGGTCTCGGTCGCGGCCTTGTGGCGGCTGCGCTGCTCATAGGAACGGCTGCGGATCAGGTGGGCGACCGGCCGCTGGAACGCGAGTGCGAAATAGCCGGTCAGGATCGCGGCGCACATGTTCGATATCGTCGAAATCAGCGCCGACAGGTTCGTTCCGAGCTGCTGAGCCACGTCATAGTTGGCGGCGGCATCCCCGAGCGCACCGAGCGTGCCGATTACAAACAGCAGCCGGCGTGCGTGCACGATCAGCACGTTCACCGCCACCCGCCGGTGCGCCGAGCCAAACAGCGAAAACATGATCAGGCAGATCGACGAGAAAATCGCGCCCGCGACGATCGCATAAGCCGTCACCATCGCGAGCGTGCGCCCGAGGGAAACCGGCATCATGCGCACAAAGGTCAGCGCCGCCACGAACGCGAACAAATAAGGGCCCACTCTGCGCAGCGTGAAAATCAGCAACTCGCGGGTGGTCGGATTGGGACGCAGCCCGAAGTGGATCTTGTAACGGGCGTGAATGCGCCGCTGAAGGTACACGAGTAGAAACGCGCAAGCGCCCCAGCCCGCCAGCGTGAGGAAATAGTTGAGCAGGGTGCGGCCAAACGATTCGCGGCTCTGGCCCGAAGCGATGGTGAACAACTCGTTGCCGGCGGCGTTCAGACGCCCACCCCAGTAATTGAACGGCGTGTGACCGCGGCTGATATCGGCTTCGACGTTCGCCAAACCCGACGCGATTGCTCCCAGCAGCCCGGTCTTCGGCGTAATTGCCGCTACGACGGAGGACGCGGCCGTTGTGGAACTCGCCGATGACGCCTCCACCGCAGCGCTCGCCGCCAGGGCGGAGCCGTCCGCAGCCGTTGCACTTGCAGTGACTGGCGGCAACGTGCCCGACTCGGCGTCGCGCCTGGCGTCGCGGAGCTTCTTCAACTGGGTGACAAGCGCCGTGCGCTGGCGGTCGCTATCGAGCGCCGAAATCACCGTGTCGAGCGAGTGCGTCAGTTCTGCATTGGTCGCGGGGCTGGCGGGCGTATCCGACGCCCCGGTCGTGAATGCGGGGACGGCGGCGGCATCTGACGCGGCCGGCGGGGTGACAAGTTCCTGAAACGACGGCAACGCCAGCGCTGGCGGCGCCGCATCCGCATCAAGGGAAAAACCTGTGAAGGCTGCGAAAAAGATCGCAGCAGATACCAGCGCGCCAGCGAGCGCCCGGATTCGGCTTGGCTTCATGGCGGTATGGATGATGTAAAAGACCGCCAGTTTAGCCGCTGTCTTGAAATTATCTTTAGACGAAACGGTCAGCCGCGTAACGAAATGTAGCGATAGAGCGGTTTGCCAGACCGTAGCCACTGACCGTCATTTGTCCATGTCCGCGCGGGCGTTTCCTGGATCGGATGAAGCGGACGGCGCGCCCGAACCGCCCGCGCCCGTATTCGATACTCCACTCGACGAGCCTTGAGAGGTAGACGCTCCGCCTGCCGACCACTCCTGCAGCTTGCGTCCGGCTGTTTGCAGACCGGCTCCGGTATCGCTCGCCGCGTTCGCGATAGCCGCATTCGTCGCACTTGCGGCGCCATCCAGGTTTGCGCGCGCCGTCGCCGCGATCCCGCTCGCCGACATATCCGGCAACGTGCCCGCAGACTGGATGTTCTGCTGCGCCGACTGCTTGACTGAATCGACGTGCTGCCCGACATAGTTCGCGGCTTGATCAAACCTCTGCCCGGCCTGGCTCGCAACGCCATTCAACGCGCCCATGGCCTGCCCTGCCGCTGCGTCGTGTTTTTCGCATGCAGCAAGAAACCCGATCACGATGACCGCACTTGCCAGCCGGTTAATTCCTTTCGTTTGCAACTTGTTCATTTCTCATCTTCCTTACTCGGCGCACCTGTCGCACACACCCAGTGTCCATTCGAAAATTCCGCAACTCATGCCGGACAATAATAACCGCCGATGCTCCCTGTCTTCCGATCGCGGCATGACGTTAGCCGTTCGGCCTGGTTTATCTCAACCTTACAGTCCTGAATGTTAACGAATTGACCTGCTTTCAGACCCTTCTGATTCATTTCATGAGCGGCTCTTTCTATAGTGCGGACCATCCTTGTCTCCACATTGAAGTGTCGTCATGATTCTCATGAACTTGCTGGTCGCCTTGATCGCCGGACTGATCCTGTTCGAACCGTTTACGCGCGCACCCGTCTCGCGCTCCGTCCGTTTTACACGGCATCGCAATCGCGCGAAACGCGCTTTCCTTCAGGCGGGCGCGGCGCTGTTCGCGGCGCTGATCATCGCAACGAGCGAGCCTTCGCCTCAGCAGGTATCTCCGCTTCTGGTCCTGAGCAGTTCAGCATTGCTCGCGGCGGCGGGAATCTATTGGGCTTGGCGGGGCACCCGCCTGCTCAAGCCGCGCAAGATGTTCTCGCACTGAAGGAGTGCAAGCGTGCAGTTATGTGGGGTACTACACATGTCGCCTGAGCACGCGGGATAAGAATCCGGGATCGACATCTGGCGCCGGGATCGCGGCCAGCACCCCGAGTTCACTACAAAGCACTAAACAAAAGCAAAGTAGTTGAATGAATCGGAAAAGTAGGATGCCATACGGATTACACGTTCTGCGGTGTATAGACCCAATGTCGTGGGGATCCTGAAGTGGCGAGCGCATGACGCAGGCAAAAAAAAGGCGCTACGTTGCCGTAGCGCCTTAAAAGTTCTAGCCATTCCGAGGGCCGTGCTAGAACCTGAGAGCCGGTGATCAAGTGCCTGGCGAGCCGTGAAAACGTCTCCAACCAGTACTTTCGAAATCGGGTTCCATTTTTTACGTTATGCGAAACCGAGTCAAGCGAAATTTCGGGGGGTGAGCGACTATCCAACGATACGGTACACAGGTTTAATGACAAAAACGGGTCCAGTGAATGCATCTTATAGTCGCTGGTTGATACGATTCCGATAAGCGGGGACGCTCGCCGTCGGTCAGCATCAACGATCGATGGCCAACACCCTTCCCAACGAAACCAAGTTCCGAAAAATAAATGCACACAACTGAGAGCCGGCCATCGAGCCGGGAAAAAGAAAAAGGGCGCGACGGAGAAGAAGTGGTTGCATTGTCGCGAGGGCTGGATGTCCTGAGGCGGATCGCCGCTGCTGATGCTCCCGTCAGCAACCGGGAGCTTGCGGAATGGACCGGCATTCCCAAGCCAACCATTTCGCGCCTGACAGCCACCCTTGTCAGCGCAAACCTATTATTTCAATTGCCCGACAGCGAGCGCTTTGTGCTCACGGCCTCCGTTCTCGAACTGAGCAACGGCTTCCTGCGCAACTTCGACATCAGGGCACGCGCGCGACCGTTTCTCATCGAACTTGCGGACCGGACGACCTTGAGCGTTCATCTGGCTGTGCGCGACCGTCTGGACATGGTCGTCATCGATACCATCCGGCCGCGTTCCGCTGTGCTGGTGTCGCGGCTCGAAGTGGGCGCGCGCATGGACCTGGGACGTACCGCAGTCGGCCGGGCGTACTTGGCCGCACTGGGTGAGACCGAGCGCGACAGCCTGCTCGAGAGCCTGCGCATAGCGTCGGGCGATGATTGGCCGAGCATCGATAGCGGCTTGAAGCCCGGACTCGAAGACGCATTGCTTCGTGGCTTCGCCATTTCGACCGGCGAATGGCATCACGGGCTGAACGCAGTTGCTGCAGGTTTTGTCGGACCGTCCGGGCAACGGTACGCAGTAAATTGCGGCGGCGCCGAGTATCAGGCACCCCGAGAAGCGCTTCTCGAAACGGTGGCGCCCGCGCTCCTTCAATGTGTTGTGAAGATCACGAATGAGATCGGTGGCACGCCGACCGCACGCTTGAGCGAATAAAGCGCTGCTTATATGGATGCCGCACCGTTCATGCCGGTGCGGCGTCCAATTTTTACATCGAGCGATGGCCCCGCGCTCAAACTTTCATTTTCATTTCAATCAACCCACTTGTTGTGCGCATTTCCCGCCACAGCGAAAACATCCTGCCAACGAACCGCCACTCCACACTCTCCCGCAGCGCCAGCATGGTCATGTAACGCTCGTAATCAATCGAAAGAAAGATAACTGGACTGCAAGGAAGCGCGGGACGTAGCATCATGCTTCGCGCGCCCGGCCATCGCTTGAACGCTATCATTCGACGCTTCGCGCAACCGCTTCGGGCGCCATCGCGCCCATACCAGGCCTACGCGTGGCGCCGACTCGGCCTCAAAATCGGCCAGTTCCGAGCCGGTTTTCGGACCGTCAGTGCGAACGTTCAGCAAGGCCTCGCACCAGCGCATCAAGACACCGCATGAAGATATTTTCCGAGCCCACCGACTCACCGAGCCACTGAAACGATGGACGAACAAAAAAAACACCCAGCGCCACCGCCTCATACTGAACCGCGTTCGCCCTCCTCCCAGGCTTCCACTCCCCATCCACCCGCATCCCCGCCCCGCAGCCGCAAGCTGCTGTGGATCGTGGTGCTGGTGTTGATCGTGATCGGCTTGTTCGCGTGGCATCCGTGGAACCGGGGCAGCGCCGACAACTCGCAGCAAGCGCGCCAGGCAGGCGGCCGGCGCGGCGGCGCTCCGGGTATGGGCGCGCAGCCGCAGCCCGTGCATGTCGCAACCGTCACGCAAGGCGAAATGCCAGTGGTCATCAACTCGCTCGGCACGGTTACGCCGCTGGCATCGGTGATAGTCAAGACGCAAATCAACGGCACGTTGCAGGAAGTCGCGTTCCGCGAAGGCCAGATGGTCAAGAAAGGCGATTTGCTCGCGCAGGTCGATCCGCGTCCGTACGAGATCTCGCTGCGCAACGCACAAGGTACGCTTGCGAAAGACCAGGCATTGCTGCAGACCGCACGGCTCGATTTGCAGCGCTACAAGGTGCTGCTTTCGCAAGATTCCATCGCGAGTCAGCAGGTGGACACGCAAGCGTCGCTCGTGCAGCAGCTCGAAGGGACTGTAAAGTCGGATCAGGCGAACGTGGACACGTTCAAGCTCGACCTCAACTACGCACGCATCACGGCGCCGGTGTCGGGCCGCGTTGGCTTGCGGCAGGTCGATCCAGGCAACTATGTCACGACCGGTGACACGAACGGTGTGGTTGTCATCACGCAACTTCAGCCCATCAGCGTGATCTTCACGACGTCCGAGGACAATCTGACCGCTATCCTGAAGCCGCTTCATGCGGGCTCGAAGATGTCGGTGACGGCCTACGACCGGGCCAACACAACGTCGCTCGAAAGCGGATATCTGGAAACAGTCGATAACCAGATCGACACCACCACCGGCACGGTCAAGCTGCGCGCGACCTTCGACAACAAGGAATCGCTGCTGTTTCCCAACCAGTTCGTCAACACAAAACTCCTGGTCGATGTCATTAAAGACGCGACCATTGTCCCCACGCCCGCCGTGCTCAACGGTTCATCGGGTGCATTCGTGTATGTGGTGAAGCCGGACAATACAGTGACGGTGCGCAATGTGAAGATCGGTCCCATCGACGGTGAGCGCACCAGTATCAAGACAGGTCTACAAGTGGGTGAACGCGTGGTAATCGACGGTTCGGACCGGCTGAAGGAAGGCGCGAAGATCACCATCCCTGCCGATGCACCGAAGGGCGCGTCGGGCGCATCCGGTGTAGCGGGGGCGTCGGCGGCATCAGGCGCGCGTGGTGCTTCTGGCGCGCATCATGGCCGTCACCGCTCACAGCCGCAATAACGCATTGATGCTCCCTAACCGCACCGATACCGCATGAATCCATCGCGTCCCTTTATTCTGCGTCCGGTCGGCACGGCGCTGCTGATGGCGGCAATCATGCTGGTCGGCCTCGTCGCGCTGCGCTTCCTGCCGCTATCGGCTTTGCCGGCCGTCGACTATCCGACCATCCAGGTGCAGACGTTCTACCCGGGTGCGTCGCCGGATGTGATGACCACGTCGGTCACCGCGCCCCTGGAAAAGCAGTTCGGGCAGATGGCGAGCCTGAACCAGATGTCGTCGCAGAGTTCGGCGGGCGCGTCCGTCATTACGCTGCAGTTCAGTCTCGACTTGCCGCTCGATATTGCCGAGCAGGAAGTGCAGGCCGCCATCAACGCGGCGGGCAACCTGCTGCCGTCCGACCTGCCCGCGCCGCCGATCTACGCAAAGGTGAACCCCGCCGATGCCCCGATCATCACGCTCGCGATCAGCTCGAAAACCTTGCCGCTCACGCAGGTCCAGGATCTCGCCGACACGCGTCTTGCACAAAAGATTTCGCAGGTTGCGGGCGTGGGCCTCGTGTCGGTCAGCGGCGGCAACCGGCCGGCCGTGCGAATCCAGGCCAATACGCGCGCGCTGGCGTCGTACGGATTGAACATCGATGACTTGCGCACGACCATTTCGAACCTGAACGTCAACACGCCGAAGGGTAATTTCGATGGTCCGTCACGCGCCTACACGATCAACGCGAACGACCAGTTGACCGATGCCAACGCCTACCAGAGCGCGGTCATCGCATACAGGAACGGCCGGCCCGTGATGTTGACGGACGTCGCGACCGTGGTCTCGGGTCCGGAAAACACCAAGCTCGGCGCATGGGTGGACAACACGCCCGCCATCATCCTGAACGTGCAGCGCCAGCCGGGCGCGAACGTGATCGCGGTCGTCGACGGCATCAAGAAGATCCTGCCGCAGTTGCAAGCGGCGCTGCCCGCCGCGCTCGACGTGCGCATCGTCACCGACCGCACCACGACCATTCGCGCGTCCGTTCGCGACGTTCAGTTCGAACTGGCGCTGTCCGTGGTGCTGGTTGTGCTCGTGATCTATCTGTTTCTCGCGAACGTCTGGGCCACGCTAATTCCAAGCTTGTCCGTGCCGGTTTCGTTGATCGGTACGCTCGCCGTCATGTACTTGTGCGGTTTCTCGCTCGACAACCTCTCGCTGATGGCATTGACCATCGCGACCGGCTTCGTGGTGGATGACGCCATCGTGATGATCGAAAATATCGCCCGATACGTGGAAGAAGGCGAGGGACCGCTCGAAGCGGCGCTGAAAGGCTCGAAGCAGATCGGCTTCACGATCATCTCGCTGACGGTTTCGCTGATCGCGGTCCTCATCCCGCTGCTTTTCATGGGCGATGTCGTAGGCCGTTTGTTCCACGAGTTCGCGATCACGCTGGCGGTGACCATCGTGATTTCGGCGATCGTGTCGCTGACGCTCGTGCCCATGTTGTGCGCAAAGCTGCTGCGCCATACGCCGCCGACCGAGACGCACCGGTTCTCCGCACGAGCGCATCAGTTCATCGATTATGTGATCGGGCGTTACGCCGTCGCGCTGACATGGGTGCTCGACCGGCAGCGCGCCACGCTGGTTGTCGCGTTGCTCACGCTCGTGTTCACCGCCCTCCTCTACATCTGGATTCCGAAGGGATTTTTCCCGATCCAGGACACGGGCGTGATCCAGGCGATCACACAGGCGCCGCAAGCGGCTTCGTACCAGGCGGTGGCCCAGCAGCAGCAAGCGCTCGCCGCGCAGATCCTGAAAAATCCGGACGTTGAAAGCCTGACGTCGTTCATTGGCGTGGACGGGACCAACATCACGCTGAACAGCGGCCGGATGCTGATCAATCTGAAACCGCGAGACGACCGCAGCAGCACGTCGAGCGACGTGATCCGCAACCTGCAGCAGGACGTGGCGAACATTCCCGGCATCCGGCTTTATATGCAGCCCGTGCAGGATCTGACCATCGACTCGACGGTCAGCCCGACGCAATACCAGTTCATGCTGACCGATCCCAACTCGGCCGAGTTCGCCGAATGGGTGCCGAAGCTGACAGCGCGTTTGCAACAGTCGCCGGAACTCGCCGATGTCGCCACCGACTTGCAGCAGAACGGGCAATCGGTGTACGTGGAAATCGACCGCTCGACGGCCGCGCGTTTCGGCATCACGCCGGCAACGGTCGATAACGCCCTCTACGATGCCTTCGGCCAGCGCATCATCTCGACCATCTTCACGCAATCGAACCAGTACCGCGTGATCCTCGAAAACGAACCGACCGACGCGCATTACAGCGAAATCCTGAGCGGCATCTATCTGCCGTCGTCGACGGCCTCGAACGGGCAAGTGCCGCTGTCCGCCATCGCGACGTTCCATGAACGCGCCGCGCCGCTTCTCGTCACCCACCTCGGCCAGTTCCCGGCGACCACGGTGTCGTTCAATCTCGCGCCGGGCGCGTCGCTCGGTGCGGCGGTAAAAGCCATCGACCAGGCGAAGCAGGACATCAACCTGCCGGCGTCGTTCCAGATCCGCTTCCAGGGTGCCGCGCTTGCGTTCCAGGCATCGCTTTCGAACGAGCTGTTCCTGATCCTTGCCGCGATCGTCACCATGTATATCGTGCTGGGCGTGCTGTACGAGAGCTTCATCCATCCGATCACGATCCTCTCGACGCTGCCGTCCGCCGGCGTCGGCGCGCTGCTTTCGCTGATGATCAGCGGGCACGATCTCGACATCATCGGGATCATCGGCATTGTGTTGCTGATCGGGATCGTGAAGAAGAACGCGATCATGATGATCGACTTCGCGCTGGAAGCCGAGCGCGAGCAAGGCAAGACGCCGCGCGAAGCCATCTACCAGGCGTGTTTGCTGCGCTTCCGGCCCATTTTGATGACGACCATGGCCGCGCTCCTCGGCGCGTTGCCACTGATGCTCGGCTGGGGCGCGGGGTCGGAGCTGAGAAGACCTTTGGGGATCGCAATTGTTGGCGGGTTGATCGTGTCGCAAGCGCTCACGCTCTTCACCACGCCGGTGATCTATCTCGGCTTCGATTCGCTAGGCCGCCGCGTGCGTGCGCGTTTCAACCGGAACGCGCCGCCCCGCCCCGCGGCGGAAGTGGAGTAAGCGCATGAACCTGTCGCAACCGTTCATCGCGCGCCCGGTCGCCACCACGCTGCTTGCCATCGGCATTGCGCTGGCCGGTTTGTTCGCGTTCACGAAGTTGCCGGTCGCGCCTCTGCCGCAAGTCGACTTCCCGACCACCTCGGTGCAGGCGAGCTTGCCGGGCGCAAGTCCGGAGACGGTTGCGACCAGCGTGGCAAGCCCGCTGGAACGCCACCTTGGTTCGATCGCGGATGTCACCGAAATGACGTCGCAAAGTTCGGTCGGCTCGGCGCGGATCACGCTGCAATTTGGCCTGAACCGCGACATCGATGGCGCCGCCCGCGACGTGCAGGCCGCCATCAATGCGGCGCGCGCCGATCTGCCGACGTCGCTCAGAAGCAATCCAACGTACCACAAGGTCAATCCTGCCGACGCGCCTATCCTGATCCTGGCGCTCTCCTCGCCTACCCGCACGGCCGGATCACTCTACGATTCCGCGGCGACGGTGTTGCAACAAACCTTGTCGACGGTGCCCGGCGTCGGCGAAGTCGATGTCAGCGGCTCGGCGAATCCAGCCGTGCGCGTGGAACTCGAACCGGGCGCGCTGTTTCACTACGGCATCGGCCTGGAAGACGTGCGCGCCGCGCTGGCATCGGCGAATGCGAACAGTCCGAAGGGCGCAATCGAGTTCAACGGCACGCACTTCCAGCTCTACACCAACGACCAGGCCACGAAAGCGGCGCAGTATCGCGACCTCGTGGTGGCTTACCGCAACGGCGCGGCCGTGCATCTGAGCGATGTGGGCGAAGTAGTCGATTCCGTCGAAGACCTGCGCAATCTCGGCCTGATCAACGGCAAGCGCGCAGTGCTGGTGATCTTGTATCGCCAGCCGGGCGCGAACATCATCGATACCATCGATCGCGTGAAGGCCATGGTCCCGCAATTGCAGGCCGCCCTACCCGCCGACATCGAGATCACGCCGACCGCGGACCGCTCGATCACGATCCGCTCTTCGCTGCACGACACGGAAGCCACGCTGATCATCGCGGTGGCGCTGGTCGTGATGGTCGTGTTCCTGTTCCTGCGCAACTGGCGCGCGACACTGATTCCGAGCGTGGCGGTGCCCATATCGATCATCGGTACGTTCGCGGCCATGTATCTGCTCGGCTTCTCGCTCGACAACCTCTCGCTGATGGCGTTGACCATCGCGACCGGATTCGTGGTCGATGACGCCATCGTGGTGCTCGAAAACATTTCGCGGCACATAGAAAACGGCGTGCCGCGCATGAAAGCCGCGATTCTCGGCGCGCAGGAAGTGGGGTTCACAGTGCTGTCGATGAGCATTTCGCTCGTCGCCGTGTTCCTGCCAATCTTGCTGATGGGCGGTATTGTCGGGCGCCTGTTCCGGGAATTCGCGCTGACGTTGTCGCTCGCAATTGCCGTTTCGCTGGTTGTGTCGCTAACGGTCACGCCCATGATGTGCGCGCGGCTCCTGCAGGAACCGCACAACCAGAAACCGCCCGGCCGTTTTTCGCGCTGGCTCGAACGTCAGTTCGATACCATGCAACGCGGTTACGGACGCACGCTTGGCGTCGCGCTTGCGCATCCGAGAATCGTGTTGCTGGTGCTGATCGCGACAGTTGGGTTGAACGTTTATTTGTACATCATCGTGCCGAAGGGATTTTTCCCGCAGCAGGATACGGGGCGGATTGTCGGCGGCATCCAGGCTGACCAGAGCACGTCGTTCCAGGCGATGAAAGGCAAGTTTTCGGACATGATGAAAATTGTGCAAGCCGATCCCGCCGTGGAAAGCGTCGCGGGTTTCACGGGCGGCCGGCAAACGAATTCGGGCTTCATGTTCATCTCGCTGAAACCCAAGAAAGAGCGCAAGGTTTCCGCCGATGCCGTGATCCAGCGCCTGCGTCCGGCGTTGTCGAACGTTGCGGGCGCGCGCACTTTCTTGCAAGCCGTTCAGGACATCCGCTCGGGCGGCCGGCAATCGAATGCGCAATACCAATTCACGTTGCTTGCGGATTCCACCGCGGATCTATACAAGTGGGGCCCGAAACTCACCGACGCCCTGCTCGCCCGCCCTGAACTCGCCGACGTGAATTCGGACCAGCAGCAAGGCGGTCTGGAATCGTTTGTCACGTTCGACCGCGCGACCGCGGCGCGCTATGGCATCAAACCGGCGCAGATCGACAACACGCTTTACGATGCCTTTGGCCAGCGCCAGGTATCGACCATCTATAACGAGCTGAGCCAGTATCACGTGGTGATGGAACTCGCGCCGAAGTACTGGCAGGACCCGGAGATGCTCAAGCAGATCTACATCAGCACGTCGGGCGGATCGGCGAACGGAGCGGCATCGACGAACGCAACGACCACAACCGCCTCTACCTCCGCGACCAGCGTGACCACGGCCGCCGATGCCTCAACGAGCGTGAACAGCGCGCTCGCGCTGGCATCCATTCGCAACAGCGCGACCAACGCGATTGCGGCCAGCGGCAAGTCGAGTTCGTCTTCAGGCGCGGCGGTGTCGACGTCGAAGGAAACCATGATCCCGCTTTCCTCCATCGCCAAGTTCGGGCCGGGCAATACACCGCTTTCGGTGAATCACCAGAGCCAGTTCGTGGCATCGACGATTTCGTTCAACCTGCCGCCCGGCAAGTCGCTTTCTGACGCCACCGCCGCCATCTACGAGACGATGGCAACCATCGGCGTGCCGGCCACGGTTCGTGGCAGTTTTGCAGGCACGGCGCAGCAATTCCAGGATTCGACCAAGGACCAGCCCATCCTGATCCTGGCGGCGCTCGCGGCGGTTTATATCGTGCTGGGGATCCTGTACGAAAGCTATATTCATCCGATCACCATTCTTTCCACGCTGCCTTCGGCCGGTATCGGCGCATTGCTTGCGCTGCTGTTGTTCCGCACCGAGTTCAGCATCATTGCGTTGATCGGCGTGATTTTGCTGATCGGGATCGTGAAGAAAAACGCCATCATGATGGTCGACTTCGCAATTCAGGCACAGCGGCATGGGGCATCGACTTCGCGCGCGGCAATCGAAGAGGCGTGCTTGCTGCGCTTCCGGCCAATCATGATGACCACCGCCGCCGCGTTGCTCGGCGCGTTGCCGCTCGCGTTCGGAACCGGCGAAGGATCGGAGATGCGCGCGCCGCTCGGGATCGCGATTGTGGGCGGGCTGATCGTGAGCCAGTTGCTGACGCTTTACACCACGCCGGTTGTGTATCTTTATATGGACCGGGTGCGGATCTGGTCCGAGAACCGCCGGGCTCGCAGGGGTCCGCAAAGGCCGGCGAGCGTGACGGAGTAACAAGGCTCGGTCAGCAGGATTCTCGAAAATGGCTTAACGTTTCTTTCTGTCCACCCACAGAAGGAGCGTTTCAGCGATGAAAGTCCTGCTCATCGGCGCAAACGGCCGCACCGGCCGTCACGTTGCCCGGCAACTGCGTGCCGCATCTCTTCCGTTCAAGGTCTTGCTGCGCAAATCGGCGCAACGTGGCGAGTTCGCAGCGCTCGGCGCGCAAATCGTGCTCGGCGACCTGACACAGGATTTCTCCCACGCCTTCGACGACGTCACGCACGTCATCTACGCAGCGGGATCGGCGGAGAGCGAAGGCGTGAACGAAGAGCGCGCGATCGATCGCGACGCCGTTCAACGCACAGCCGACTACGCCAAACGCCGCCGCACGCAGCAGCTGGTGGTCATCAGCGCGATCTCGGCTTACTGGCCGGAAGCCAGCACGCTCCAGCTCAAGCACTACTCGAAGATGAAACGCGAAGCCGACGATTACGTCCAGGCGAGCGGCGTCCCCTATGTGATTTTGCGGCCGGGTGCGCTGTCCGATGAAATCGGCCGCGGCACGATTGGCCTTGCGACCGAGCGCGACGCAAGCACCTTGCCGGTCTCACGCGATGACGTGGCGCGCGTCACCGTTGCATGCATTACCCGTGACGTGCGTGACGAAGTGATTGGCTTTGTCGGCGGCGACACACCCATAGACGCGGCGCTCGACACCGTTCAAACGGCCCCGACCAGCCGATAACCCACGCCCGTCTCGGTCACGATGTGTTCCGGCTGGGCGGCATCGCGCTCCAGCTTTTGCCGCAGATGCGCCATGTAGATGCGCAGATAGTGGTGGCTTTCCACGTGAGAAGGCCCCCACACTTCGCGTAACAACTGGCGATGCGTCAGCACCCGGCCGGCGTGTCGCACGAGCGTGGAAAGCAGCCGGTATTCGATCGGCGTCAGATGCACCGGCGCACCCGCTCGCGTGACCTGACGCAGACCGAGATCGATGGACACTTCACCGAATTTCACCAACGGCGATTCACTCGATGCCGCCTGGTTGCGCCGGCGCAAATGCGCGCGAATCCGCGCCATCAATTCCGAGACACCGAAGGGCTTGGTGAGGTAGTCGTCCGCGCCGGCGTCGAGCGCCGCAACTTTCTCTTCCTCTTGCGTGCGCGCCGACAGCACGATCACCGGCAACTCGGTCCAGCTTCTCAGCTCGCGTATTACGTCGAGCCCATCCGTATCCGGCAAGCCGAGATCCACGATCAAAAGATCGGGTTTGCGCGTCGCCGCTTCCACCAAGCCTTGCTTGCCCGTTTCGGCTTCGTGCACGGTGATGCCTTCAGCCTCGAGCGACGCTCGCACAAAGCGGCGAATCTGCTTTTCGTCTTCGATCAGCACGACAGTGACAGTGGGTTCGCTCATGAACTTTTCGGGTCGGACGGAGGGAAATCGGCGAAGTCCTGTTCGGCTTCATCGGAGAAAGACGGGACGGGCGGCGGTGGCTCGACGGGCAACGTGAACCAGAAGCGCGCGCCGTCTATTTGCGCATCCGGAGCGCTCGCGTTCAGGCGGTTGTTCGCGCCGATTGTACCGCCGTGCGCCTCTACGATCGCGCGGCAAATCGAGAGCCCGAGGCCGATACCTGGCTTCGCCGACTCCTTCTCTCCGCGCGTGAATTTCTCGAAGACGCTGTCTTCCATGTTCGCCGGAAGACCGGGACCGTTATCGTCCAGATACACGCGTACGAACGGTTCGCCCGCCACACTGACGTTCTCGGCGCCGATCACGAGTTTCGAGCCCGGCGGCGTATATTTCGCGGCGTTTTCCAGCAGGTTCGAAAAGAGCCGTTCCATCAGCACGGCATCCAGTTGAAGGAAGGGCAGATCGGCCGGCAACCGGACTTCGACCGGGCGGCCGTCCAGCACTCGGCGGCAGGCACGCAAGGCAGCGCCTACCGTTTCTTCGAGCAGCGACCATTGCAGGTTCAGGCGCAAGCCGCCGGCCTGCAACCTCGCCATATCCAGCAGATTCGTGACGATACTCGTCATGCGCAGCGATTCGTCGTGAATCGCCGCGATCAACTCGGCATTTGCTGGCGAACGCGCGTCGCCGTGGGCTTCGGCCAGCATGGACGCAAATCCCACAATGGTTGTAAGCGGCGTGCGCAGGTCATGCGAGATGGCAGACAGCAGCGAATTGCGCAGCCGCTCCGACTCCATGCTGACGAGCGCATCTCGCGCGATATCCACGTAATGCACGCGCTCAAGCGCAAGCGCGATCTGCGCGGCGAATGCATCGAGCATCCGTTTCTGCTCTGGCACATCGAGTTCACCTGCATTGCGCGTGGTCACCGCAAGCACGCCGCGCGTGCGCATCGGCGCTTTCAAAGGCAAATAAAGCGCCGCAGATGCGGGCAGCGTGTCGGTCCCCCGGCCGGCTGGCTTTTGCTGGTCATAGACCCATTGGCCGACATCCAGGTCGATCACGCTTTCCTTCAGCAGCCATGCCTCGGCCGAAGGTTCCGAGGGGTCGAGCTTCTGGCGAACCTTGTCGGCGGAATCGGGCAGCAGGATGGCAACCTTGGCGCGAAACACTTCACTCACGTGGCGCATGCCGATGCCTACGATCTGCTCGGTCGCGAGCGCCGCGCCGAGTTCACCGGCCATGGCATACATGGCGCCTGTACGGCGTTCACGTTTCGATGCAACGCGCGCCTCGCGCCGCAGACTCGACGTCAGGTGACTGATCACGAGCGAAGTCAGCAACATGCCGGTGAAGGTCAGCAGGTATTGCGTGTCGGTTACCGACAGCGACATGCGCGGCGGCACGAAGAAAAAGTCGAAGGCTGCCACGCTCAGAAACGACAGGAGCACGCCCGGACCGCGCCCGATTCGCGCCGCCGCATAGATTACGCCGACCAGATACAACATCACGAGATTGACGAGATCGATCCGGTCGCGAATCTGGCTGGCAAGTAACGTGATGACCGCGCAGATGGCGACCGCGTACACGTAACCGCGCGGCGCCGAGCGTTGCTCGCGCGCAGTACTCAGCGCGTCGCGCCAGTCGGGTCCGGCGCCATCTTCTTTTGCCGCGTGAGCAGCGCCCTTCTCGCCTTCGCGCGCGCGAATCAGCGTGAGGTCCAGGTCTCCTGCGCGTTCTGCCAAACGCTCGCCGAACGGCCGTTTCAACCAGCGATCAAAACCGTTCCGCGTGGATGCGCCCGCAACGAGCTTGGATGCATTGCGAGCCTGCGCATAACCAATCAACGTGGCCACGGCATCGGCGCCAGCCAGCGTGACCGTCTCCGCGCCAAGTTCGGCCGCGAGTTTGAGCGCTGCGAGCGTGCGTTCGCGACGGGCATCGGATAGTTTTTGCAGGCGTGGCGTTTCGACGTACACCGCAATCCAGTCCGAACGCAAACTTGCAGCAAGCCGCGCCGCCGCCCGCACGAGCGTGGGGGCCTCGGATCCCGGCCCTATACAGACCACCAGCCTTTCACGCGCTTGCCAGATTCGCTCGATGGAGCGGTCCGCCCGATACTCGCGCATCTGGGCATCGACACGATCTGCCGTGCGACGCAACGCCAGTTCCCGTAGCGCAATCAGGTTGCCTTTGCGAAAGAAATTGCGCACGGCATGTTCCGCCTGCTGCGGCATATAAACCTTGCCGTCACGCAGCCGCTCCAGCAATTCTTCGGGCGGCAGGTCGACGAGCGTCACTTCGTCGGCTTGATCCAGCACACGGTCAGGCACCGTCTCGAAAACGCGGATCTGCGTGATCTGCCCCACGATGTCATTCAGACTCTCCAGATGCTGAACGTTGACCGTGGTGTAAACGTCGATACCCGCGTCGAGCAGTTCATGCACGTCCTGCCAGCGCTTCAAATGGCGGGCGCCCGGGACGTTGGAATGCGCGAGTTCATCGACCAGAATGAGTTGCGGTCGACGCAGCAAGGCGCCGTCGAGATCGAAGTCCTGCAGCGCATGGCCACGATAAGCAATCTGCGCAAGCGGCAAGTGCTCCAGGTCTTCGGTCAGCGCGGCGGTATCGGAGCGCCCATGCGTCTCCACGATGCCGATGACTACGTCGTCCCCCTGCTCCTTGCGCCGCCGCGCGGCGAGCAGCATGGCATAGGTCTTCCCTACGCCCGCCGATGCGCCGAAAAAAATTTTCAGCCGTCCGCGATGACGCTTTTCTTCTTCTCTTTGCAGCTTGTCCAGCAGCTCGTCTGGGTTCGGGCGGTTCATGTTCTAGCGTTCAGGATCGGTATATGCAACTGTCCCAGTATGCTCAACCGAGGCTGACTTGTATCCTCCGCCGTTTGGCCTATGACGTGTGGTTGCCTACACGCGGGTCGCGGGTAAATGTGCAATGGCTCGAACATTAAGCGCGTCGGCGTAAAGACCGGGTCAAAGGTCGCCATCCATGCATAAAAATTACGTAAACGCGAAGGCCGGCGCGGCGTAGATCAGTCCAGGCCGCGCCGCCTCAATGACACGCCGTCACACGCTCCTTCAAGGCTGCAAGATCGTGGACCCGGTCGTCCGGCGTGCTTCGAGGTCTTCGTGAGCCTTCGCTGCGTCGGCCAGCGGATAACGTTGCCGTACGCTTGTCTTGACCTGTCCCGTTGTCAATACATCAAAGAGCTCGGTCGCCATCTGCTCGAGATCGCTGCGCTTGGCGATATAACTGAACAACGTCGGGCGGGTGAAATAAAGCGAACCGCGCCCGGCAAATTCCGACGAATCGATGGGCGGCAAAGGACCCGACGTATTGCCGAAACTCACGAACATGCCGAGCGGCGCGAGGCAATCCAGCGACGCCGTGTACGTGTCGCGGCCGATCGAATCGTAGACCACGGGGACGCCCGCGCCATTCGTGATTTCGCGCACGCGCTTCGTGAAGTCCTCGCGCGTATAGACGATCGGATGATCGCAGCCATGCGCCTTGGCGAGCGCGGCCTTTGCGTCCGACCCAACCGTACCGATCACCGTCGCACCCAGCGCCTTGGCCCACTGGCAAGCCAGCATGCCTACTCCGCCGGCCGCCGCATGAATCAGCACGGTGTCGCCCGCTTTCACGCGATACGTCCTGCGTAACAGATATTGCGCGGTCAAACCCTGCAGCATCACGGAGGCAGCGTCCTCGTAGCTGATGGCATCGGGCAGGTTCACCACGTATTGCGTCGACATGACACGTTCCTCGGCATAGGCGCCGGGCGGCCGCGAAGCGTAGGCCACCCGGTCTCCCACCTTGAACCCGGTCACGCCTTCGCCCACCGCGGTCACCTCGCCCGCTGCTTCCATTCCGATACCGCCAGGCAGCGGCATCGGATAAAGCCCGGTACGAAAATACACGTCGATATAGTTCAGGCCCACCGCGTGGTGCTTCACGCGAATTTCGCCCTTGCCGGGCGCGCCGACGTCCACATCGACCCATTTGAGTACTTCAGGGCCACCCGTTTTTTCGAATCGAATTGCTTTTGTCACCGTTGTCTCCGTGTTTTGGACGCTCGCGCGTCCAATGAACAGCAAGCGCTACGCGGCCCTGCCAAGGCGTAGCTTCAAATCGTCGAGGATCATGCGCGCCGTTGCAAGGTTCGTGGCGCACGCAACGTTATGGACGTCGCAGGCGCGAACCAAAGCGTTGATGTCCGGCTCATGTGGCTGCGGCGTCATGGGGTCGCGCAGGAAGATCACCAGGTCCACCCGGCCCTCCGCCAGTTCAGCGCCAATCTGCAGATCGCCGCCGAACGGCCCGGACAACTTGCGCTCCACTTCCAGTCCATGCGCTGCCGCGATACGCGCGCCGGTCGTGCCGGTTGCCAGCAGCCGGCACTGCGCGAGCGTCGCCGCAAACTCGCCGGCCAGCGCCACGATGTCATCCTTTTTCATGTCGTGCGCGATCAACGCGACGCGTGGGTTCATCAGATGTCTCTCCGTTGTGATTTATTGTTGGTCTGGAATCAATACGTGCCCGGATACGCGCCGCCGTCGATCAGCAGGTTTTGTCCCGTGATGTAGCCCGCATGCACGCTGCACAAATAGGCGCACGCCTTGCCGAACTCTTCGGCAGAGCCAAAGCGCCCGGCGGGCAACTTGCTCATGCGGCGCTTCTTGGCTTCTTCCACGCTGATGTTGTTCGCCTTTGCGTCGGCGGCGAACGTGGTGACGAGCCGGTCGGTATCGAAGGAACCTGGCAGCAGGTTATTGATGGTGACGCCACTTGCTGCAACCTTTCGCGACAATCCCGCGATAAACCCGGTCAGCCCCGAGCGCGCCCCATTCGACAAGCCCAGCACATCGATAGGCGCCTTAACCGACGAACTCGTGATATTCACGATCCGGCCGAAACCCCGATCGATCATGCCGTCGAGCGTCTGCTTGATCAGCTCGATTGGCGTAAGCATGTTCGAGTCGAGCGCCTTGATCCAGTCATCGCGGGAAAATTGGCGGAAGTCGCCCGGCGGCGGCCCGCCCGCGTTGTTCACGAGAATGTCAGGCGCCGGGCACGCCGCCAGCGACGCGGCATGTCCTTCAGGCGATGTGATATCGCAAGCCACTGCTGTCACGTTCACGCCGTAGGTCGTGCGGATATGCTCGGCCGTAGCCTCCAGCGGCCCCGCCGTGCGTGCCACGATTACGAGGTTGACGCCCTCGGCGGCCAGCGCTTCCGCGCAACCACGTCCCAAACCCTTGCTGGCCGCACACACGAGCGCTGTGCGCCCTTTGATTCCCATGTCCATTGCTGTCCCTTTGTAGTTGCCCGCGCTTCGCCGGTTTGCACCGTCGAGACGAGGTTTTGAGTGTCGAGCCGAGTGCCGGATCGCAATCACGCTTTGGAAACGCGTCATGCAATTCTAGAAGAATGAGGGATCGGACGTCGGCCGCGCAATAGACCGGATGGCCTATCGCCCGCAATCTCCGCTTTTCGCGCCCCTAATTTGGGTAAACTGACGGCACTGCCTAAGCTCAGCAAATAAAACCGCCCGCCACGCGCGGTTTTGAAAGTAGCTGCATCGGCAAGCTGCAAATCAAGCATTACCCAAATCCACATTTAATGCCGCGGCAACCGCGCGAACACCATGAACCAGGACAGCCGCTTTCCGAATCTTTTTATCCTCAACCACCCGCTGATCCAGCACAAGCTGACTCACATGCGGGACAAGGACACGTCCACACGTACATTCCGCGAATTGCTGCGCGAGATTACGCTCCTGATGGGCTACGAGATCACGCGCAACCTGACGCTGACCACGAAGCGTGTCGAGACGCCTCTCGTCACCATCGACGCGCCCGTGATCGCGGGCAAGAAGCTCGCTATCGTGCCTGTGCTGCGTGCCGGCATAGGCATGTCGGACGGCCTGCTGGACCTGATTCCGTCGGCGCGCGTGGGCCACATCGGGGTGTATCGGGCGGAAGATCACCGGCCGGTCGAGTACCTCGTGCGCCTGCCCCCCGACCTGGAAGAGCGCGTGTTCATCTTGTGCGACCCCATGCTCGCGACCGGCTACTCGGCGGTGCACGCGGTCGACGTCATGAAACGGCGTAAGGTGCTGGGCGAGAACATCATCTTCGTGGCGCTGGTTGCGGCGCCCGAAGGCGTGAAGGTCTTCTCCGATGCCCACCCCGACGTGAAGCTTTACGTTGCATCGCTTGATTCGCATTTGAACGAGCACGCGTACATTGTCCCGGGTCTGGGCGACGCCGGCGACCGCCTGTTCGGTACCAAAAACTGACGTGAAACCCCGCAGACATGCGGGCGATGGCAATTCCGGCGTAGGGCTAAGCCTGCCGGAGGGTCGCGCCATGATAAAATTCGGGTCCGCCAAATGCGCAGTGCACGGGTGAAAGGTGTCCACGGAAGTACGCACGGGCATGCGGATCGTCCTTACCGGACACGCCCTGCCATGTAAGCAACGCGAACATAATGCGCCGGCCGGCATAAAACGCTGGGCTAGAAAGCTGCATAAAGCGGCAAAATTGGCGACGAAATTGACACACAGGCGTGCGAGAAAAGCTCGCGCGCGATGGAGAAAGGTATGGCGGGTCATTCAAAATGGGCCAACATCAAGCATAAGAAAGCAGCCACCGACGCCAAGCGCGGCAAGGTCTGGACGCGTCTTATCAAGGAAATTCAGGTTGCGGCGCGCATGGGCGGCGGGGAAATCGACACGAATCCGCGGCTGCGGCTCTCCGTTGAAAAGGCCTACGACGCCAACATGCCTAAGGACAATATCAACCGCGCAATTCAGCGCGGCGTGGGGGGTGTGGACGGCGCGACCTACGAGGAAATCCGCTACGAAGGCTACGGCATTGGCGGTGCGGCGATCATCGTGGACACCATGACGGACAACCGCACGCGCACGGTCGCGGAAGTGCGCCACGCGTTTTCGAAGTTCGGCGGCAACATGGGCACGGACGGGTCGGTGGCGTTCATGTTCGACCACGTCGGCCAGTTCCTGTACGCGCCTGGCACGCCCGAAGACAAGCTGATGGACGCGGCGCTCGAAGCGGGTGCGGACGACGTGGTGACGAACGACGACGGCAGTATCGAAGTGGTTTGTCCGGCTAATGACTTCCAGAAAGTGAAGGACGCGCTGGAAGCGGCCGGTTTCAAGGCCGAAGTCGCCGAAGTGATCATGAAGCCGCAGACCGAAGTCGAGTTCACGGGCGAAGACGCGGCAAAAATGCAGAAATTGCTCGACGCGCTGGAAAATCTGGACGACGTGCAAGAGGTCTTCACCAACGCAACAATCGACGAAGAGTAATCGCCGGTTGATCGCCATTTGGCGACGGGCTTGTCTTGAGCGTGCTTGAACTCGCGGCATCCAGAAGCAAGATCGCCCGGGCGTATCTGGCCCGATTGGTGCATGCGCATTCAGCAGCCGATCCGAACCTGCACAGAGAAAGCCGCAAACGGCGTTTGACAGCCGGGAGTCGTGTGACGCAGCCGCTACCGGCGCGAGCCTTCTCCCCTTCTCTCAAAGTGCGCGGCACGGGCAGTCACCCGGAAAGCAGCAAAGCAAAACCGCGGAGGCGCGAAGAAACGGTTCACCAGAAACCCAACCGGTTCACGCAGCCAGCCGCCACGAATTTCTTAAGGTCTTCGAGGTTTAAATGAAGTTACTCGTCGTCGGTTCGGGCGGTCGCGAACATGCGCTCGCGTGGAAGCTCGCGCAGTCGCCGCGCGTGCAGATGGTTTATGTCGCGCCGGGTAACGGCGGCACGGCTCAAGATGAACGTCTGCTGAATGTCGACATCACAGATCCTGCCGCGCTTGCCGATTTCGTCGAAAAAGAGCAGATCGCGCTGACCGTGGTCGGCCCCGAAGGCCCGTTGGCGGCGGGCATCGTCAATCTGTTCCGCTCGCGCGGCCTGAAGATTTTCGGCCCGACCCGGGAAGCGGCGCAACTCGAAAGCTCGAAGGACTTTGCCAAGGCGTTCATGAAACGCCATGCCATTCCCACGGCCGAGTACGAAACGTTTACGGACATCGCGGCTGCGCACGCTTATCTGGACACGAAGAGCGCGCCCATCGTCGTCAAGGCGGACGGCCTGGCCGCGGGCAAAGGCGTGGTCGTTGCCACGACGCTTGAAGAAGCGCACGCAGCGGTCGATTCCATGCTCGCCGACAACAAACTGGGCGACGCAGGCGCGCGGGTGGTGATCGAAGAATTTCTCGATGGCGAAGAAGCCAGCTTTATTGTCATGGTGGACGGCAAGCACGTGCTGGCGCTGGCGTCGAGCCAGGACCACAAGCGCCTGCTCGACGGCGACAAAGGCCCGAACACCGGCGGCATGGGCGCGTATTCCCCCGCGCCGATCGTCACGCCGCAGTTGCACGCCCGCGTGATGCGGGAAATCATCCTGCCGACGGTGCGCGGCATGGAGCAGGAAGGCATTCGCTATACCGGTTTCCTGTACGCGGGCCTGATGATCGACGCGCACGGCAACCCGAAGACGCTCGAATTCAACTGCCGCATGGGAGACCCGGAAACGCAGCCGATCATGGCGCGTCTGAAGGGTGATTTCTCGAAGGTCGTCGAGCTGGCGATCGCGGGGACGCTCGCAACGGCCGAGATCGAATGGGATCGGCGCACGGCGCTTGGCGTGGTGCTGGCCGCGCACAACTATCCGGACACGCCGCGCAAGGGCGACCGGATCAACGGGATTCCCGCAGAAACGCCGGAGGCCGTGACCTTCCACGCCGGCACCACGCTTGAAAATGGCAAGCTGACCACGTCGGGCGGGCGCGTCTTGTGTGTCGTCGGCCTGTCGGATTCGGTTCGCGGCGCGCAATCGGTCGTCTACGATACGATCAACCAGATCGCGTTCGACGGCATGCAGTATCGGCGGGACATTGGGTATCGGGCGCTTAATCGCAAGGCGTCGGAGCGCCAAGGCTGATTCAGCACCGCAAGCAAGCACAGCACTGCCGGACCTTCGCGTCCGGCAGTGCGTTTTTGGAAGAAACGCGCTCAATGGCGGCAAACTGCCTCCGCGCCCGCTTTCCCGCAAACGAGACCAAGCAAAGCAGCACGATGACCGATTCGACCTACGACGTACAGGCTGTCCGCACCTATCTCACCGGTTTGCAAAAGCAGATTGCGGACACGCTCGGCGCGTTCGATGGCACCGAATTCGCCGTCGATTCCTGGCAGCGCGGTCCCGAGGAGCGGCTGCGGGGCGGCGGAAGCACGCGGATTCTGGAAGGCGGACAGTTTTTCGAGCGTGGCGGCATCGGTTTTTCGGATGTGGCGGGTGATTCCTTGCCGCCATCGGCGAGTGCGGCGCGCCCGCAACTAGCCGGCCGGGGCTTCGAGGCGATGGGCGTATCGCTCGTCATGCATCCGCGCAATCCGCATTGTCCGACCGTGCATATGAATGTGCGCCTCCTGATCGCAACGAAACCCGGCGAAGCGCCGTTGTTCTGGTTCGGCGGCGGAATGGACCTCACGCCCTATTACGGCTACGAGGAAGACGCGCAGCATTTTCACGGCGTCTGCCGTGACGCACTCGCGCCGTTTGGCGCAGATTTATACCCGCGTTTCAAGAAATGGTGCGATGAGTATTTTTATCTCAAACATCGCAACGAACCGCGCGGAATCGGCGGGATCTTTTTCGACGATTTCTCCGAACCCGGTTTCGACGAATCGTTCGCGATGATGCGGAACGTCGGCGACAGCTTTTTGAGTGCGTATCTGCCGATCATCGAACGCAGGCGGAACATGCCGTACGGCGAAGCGGAGCGCGAATTCCAGGCGTACCGGCGCGGCCGCTACGTCGAATTCAACCTGGTTTTCGACCGCGGCACGCTGTTCGGGCTGCAAAGCGGCGGCCGTACAGAATCCATCCTGATGTCCATGCCGCCGGCCGTTTCGTGGCGATACAACTGGAAACCGGAAGCCGGCACGCCCGAAGCGCGGCTTTATTCCGATTTCCTTGTTGCTCGAGAGTGGGTTTAAATAGCCACGGAAACATGAGAAACCGGCGCTGTATCTGTTGCATTCCGTCCCCAAAGAGGACCGTCCACTGAAACCCAATCTTCCTTGCGTTCACCGCGTCGGCTTGCTGGGCGGCACGTTCGACCCGATTCACAATGCTCACATGGCGCTCGCGCGGCGTTTCGCCGAGTTGCTCGACCTGACTGAACTCGTTTTCCTGCCGGCGGGCCAGCCGTGGCAGAAAAAAGACGTGACGCCGGCGCATCATCGGCTTGCAATGACTCGTGCGGCCGCGGAATCGCTGCATATCGAAGGCATGAAGATCACCGTCGCAACCGACGAAATCGACCACGACGGCCCGACTTATACCGTGGAGACCCTTGCGCGCTGGCGCGAGCGGGAAGGCGCGGACGCTTCGCTGGCATTGCTGATAGGCGCCGACCAGCTCGTGCATCTGGATTCGTGGCGCGACTGGAAACGCCTTTTCGAGTTTGCGCACGTGTGCGTGGAAACGCGCGCGGGGTTCGATGTATCGACGGTTTCACCCGCCGTGGCCGAGGAGATCGCAGCGCGCAGCGCTAGCGCGGACGTGCTCCAATCCACGCCGCACGGGCATCTGTTGATCGACTCGGCGCTGGCGCTCGAAGTGTCCGCCACCGAAATCCGCGAGCAGTCGGGCGAACGCCTCAAAACGCACGCGGCGGGCGGGATCGCTGCCGAGAGTAATGTTCCGTCCGCCGTATGGGACTATATTGTTCAACACCACTTGTACCATCGGTAAAAATATGGAAATTCAAAAGCTTCAACGCGCGATCATCGACGGTCTTGAAGACGTCAAGGCGCAGGACATCAAGGTGTTCAACACCACGCACCTGACCGCCCTCTTCGACCGCGTGATCGTCGCGAGCGGCACGTCGAATCGTCAGACCAAGGCGCTGGCCAATAGCGTGCGCGAAAAGGTCAAGGAGCTGGGCGGCGACGTCATCAGCACCGAAGGCGAGGAAATCGGCGAATGGGTGCTGGTGGATTGCGGCGACGCCGTCGTCCATATCCTGCAACCGGCGCTGCGCCAGTACTACAACCTCGAAGAAGTCTGGGGCGACAAACCCGTGCGCGTGAAGCTGCAAAGCGCGGGCGGATTTGGCGGGGCGCGCGTCACCGCAGACGAGGACGACGAAGAAGACGAGCCGGCAGCCAAGCCAGCGCGCAAGACCACGCGCCGCTGAAATCCAGGTTCAGTGCGAACGTGCCGCTTTGCCTGAAGGCGGACAGTTCGTGCGCCGTACGCTGCCATGAAACTCCATATCCTCGCGGTCGGCCACAAGATGCCCGACTGGATCGCAACCGGCTTCGACGAGTATGCGAAACGCATGCCGCCCGAGCTGCGCATAGAGTTGCGCGAGATCAAGCCTGAACAGCGCTCGTCGGGCCGTAACGCCGAGAGCGTGATGGCGGCTGAACGTGCGCGCATCGAAACTGCGTTGCCGAAGAATGCGCGTCTTGTCGCGCTCGATGAACGCGGCCGCGACTGGACCACGATGCAACTCGCCGGCGCCCTGCCCGACTGGCAGCAAGACGGTCGCGACGTGGCCTTCGTGATCGGCGGTGCGGATGGTCTCGATCCGCAAATCAAGGCACGTGCCGATGTGTTGCTGCGTGTGTCGAGTCTGACGCTGCCGCATGGCATGGTCCGCGTGCTGTTGGCCGAACAGCTTTATCGCGCGTGGAGCATCACGCAGAACCACCCCTATCATCGCGCGTGAACGGCAACGGGCCATCGAAGGCGCTGAACCGCCAACGCGTGCGCTTCGAGGATTGCCGCAATGCCATCGACCACGTTCCCGTTTGTTTATCTCGCGTCACAAAGTCCCCGGCGCAAAGAGCTTCTGCAGCAACTCGGGGTGAAGTACGAGTTGCTGCTGCCCCGCCCCGATGAAGACGCCGAAGCGCTCGAAGCCGAGCTTCCCGGCGAAGCAGCCGACGTCTATGTCCTGCGCGTATGCGCGGCGAAAGCACAGGCTGCATATGCTCGACGGTTAAAAGGCGAGCACGCGCGCTCACCCATCCTGGTCGCCGATACAACCGTCACGCTCAATGGCGCCATCATGGGCAAGCCGGATGACGCCGACCATGCCGTCGCGATGCTCGAACGCCTCTCCGGGCGCGATCACGAAGTGCTGACGGCGCTCGCCGTAGTCGATGCCGAAGGTACCTTGCTGCAGCCCGTGTTATCACGTTCGACCGTGCGCTTCGCCTCGGTCGGCCGTGCTGCACTGCAACGTTACGCCGCCACTGGCGAACCGCTCGGAAAGGCCGGTGCGTATGGCGTTCAGGGACGCGCGGCGGCGTTTATCGAACGGATCGAAGGGTCCTATTCGGGTATCATGGGCCTGCCTCTTTTCGAAACAGCTGCACTCCTGCGCGTGGCGCGCGTCGACTTCTAAACCGTCCATGAACGAAGAAATCCTGATCAACGTCACACCGCAGGAAACCCGCGTTGCCCTCGTTCAGCAAGGCGCGGTGCAAGAGCTTCACGTCGAGCGCACGTTGTCGCGCGGGCGTGTGGGCAATGTGTATCTGGGCAAGGTCGTGCGTGTGTTGCCGGGCATGCAATCGGCGTTTATCGACATTGGTCTCGAGCGCGCCGCGTTCCTGCATGTGGCCGACATCTGGCATCCGCGCATTGCGGGCGAAACGCATTCGAACGCGCCGCATATTCCCATCGAAAAGATCGTGTTCGAAGGGCAGGCGCTGATGGTGCAAGTGGTGAAGGACCCTATCGGCACGAAGGGCGCACGGCTTTCCACGCAAGTGAGCATCGCGGGGCGCACGCTGGTTTATCTGCCGCAGGAACCACATATCGGGATTTCGCAGAAGATCGCGAGCGAGGCCGAGCGCGAGGCCATTCGCGCGCGGCTCACGGCGGTTCTGCCCGTGGACGAAAAAGGCGGGTACATCGTGCGCACGATCGCGGAGGATGCAACGAGCGAAGAACTTGCTGCCGATGTCGCGTATCTGCGCAAGACGTGGGCAACGATCGTAGCGCAAGCAACGCGCGTGGCGCCCACATCACTGCTGCATCAGGATCTCAATCTGGCGCAGCGCGTCTTGCGCGATTTCGTCAACGACGAGACCTCACGCATTCAAGTCGATTCACGCGAGACGTACCAAATGCTTGCTGACTTCGCGGCCGAGTTCACGCCTGCCGTGGCTTCGCGCGTGCATCACTATGCGGGCGAGCGGCCGCTTTACGATCTGTACAACATCGAAGCGGAGATCCAGCGTGCTTTATCGCGACGCGTGGATTTGAAGTCGGGCGGTTATCTGATGATCGACCAGACCGAGGCCATGACGACCATCGACGTGAATACGGGTGGTTATGTCGGCGCGCGGAATTTCGACGACACCATTTTCAAAACGAATCTGGAAGCGGCCCATACGATTGCCCGGCAATTGCGCTTGAGGAATCTGGGCGGGATCATCATTATCGATTTCATCGACATGGAGAACGTCGAGCATCGCGATCAGGTTCTTGGCGAATTGAAGAAGGCGTTGTCGCGCGACCGGACGCGCGTGACGGTCAACGGATTTTCGCAACTCGGGCTGGTTGAAATGACGCGCAAGCGCACGCGCGAATCGCTCGCGCATGTGTTGTGCGAGCCGTGCCCGACGTGCGACGGAAAGGGTCAGGTCAAGACGCCGCGAACCGTGTGTTATGACGTGCTGCGCGAGATCATGCGCGAGTCGCGTCAATTCAATCCGCGCGAGTTTCGCGTGGTGGCTTCGCAGCAAGTAATCGATCTGTTCCTGGAAGAAGAGTCGCAACATCTGGCCATGCTGATGGACTTCATCGGCAAGCCGGTTTCGTTGCAGGTCGAGTCGAACCTGAGCCAGGAACAGTACGATATTGTTTTGATGTAGCCGTCGCCGGGGTGTCGCACGCCCCGCTTTCAATCCAGCAACACCCCCGGCCTCACCCTGATCTTCGACCTGATTCCTGCCTGCATGCCCGCCATCAATGTTTCGCGGCCTTTGCGGGTGACGCAGGTTGTCGAAAAAATCAGCTCGGCGTAACCCAGTTCGCGAAAATGCGTGGCAATCGCGGCGGGTATTCTGCCGCTTCCGTTTATTGCCAGTTCAAGCAGCCAGTCCAGTTCGAATTCGGTGAGGTCGTTGTGCATTGCTCTCTCCAATCTTCAAATGACCATCGTTTTCTGGAGCAGACAAAAATGCGACTGGCATCAATACGGCCGTTTCAAGAATCGAAAATCGACGGCCCCTCGATCGATACCGATCGAATATACGCACGCAAACTGCGGCCAGATTCAGCCGCGCCGCATCGCGCCCAGATATTTTTTTACCAATGAATGGGCGAACGTCGGGTAACGCTTGATTGAAAGGCGTATGCAAACTCCGGTCCACGCTTCGACAGTGAGATTGCGGCAAAGATAGCCCATTCATAGCCCATAGCCGTTACGACGCATTCGCGTACGTAACGTAACGAACCGGCGTAACAAACCAAAGATCCCGAACCGTTCCATACGGCTCCCGCACGACATGGCGCTCGTCGCCCTGCTTGCGCGAACGTGGCACGACTCATGCGGAGAGAGAACGCATCGCATCGACCAGTGCGAAGTCTGAAAGCGGCAAACGCTCTATTGATTACAAAAGGCGCAAAAGCCTTGAATCAAGCAGATCAACATTAAACAGCGACCGAAAAATGACGGCGCAACCGGGGAATCAAATTGAATAACTATCTCGTTGAAAAAGACCTCGCGCATCTGGAACGCGTGGTAAACAGAATTGCTTCGAGCCATGGGCTGTCTTTATCGTATTGGAGAAAGCGCGTGGATTCAATGCTATCCATGACGCTTATGCCGGCCCAACGCAAACGCATTGGACAGATCAACGCCGTCATCCGGATGCTCGAAGAAACAGATTCCAGCCCTGCATCGAGCTTTGGCTGAGAAAGGCTGAACCGGCAGAACTTGCGTTCCGGCAGGCGCCGAAGGCGGCCTGCCGGCGCTCGCGCGTCCGAATCAAGCACTTAGCGTCTTTTGACCACTCGCTTCAACCCCACCCATATCAGGTTTAATAATAGCCAATGCATTAAAGATATATTCGGCATTCGTAAAATGCGGAAATCCGATGCTGGCCCATTATTAAAAAAATATGAACGCGCCTGATCCTGACCTCCTTATTTAATAAGACTGGACACCGTCTTTTTATATTTCTAAGATCGATTTTCCGTTGGCTCCGCTGCCCGCGCGTGCACGCCCGGCGGAATAACCCCGTTAAATCGTCAGGACCTGCGTGTCGTCTTTTTTTATCGATCGTCCGGTATTTGCATGGATCGTAGCGCTCGCTATTTTCGTCGCGGGCGCACTCGTCACGCCGTTCCTGCCGGTCGCGCAATACCCGCGGCTCACGCCGCCGCGCATCGTGATCTCGGCCATGTATCCGGGTGCGGCTCCTGAAAGCGTCGACAACACGGTTGCGAGCGTGATCGAGGAAAGTCTCGATGGCGCCGAAGGCCTGCAGTATTACGAGACGACAAGCGATAGCCTCGGCGAACTCGAGATCGCTGCCACGTTTTCGGCGGGCACGAATCCGGACATCGCCATGGTCGATGTCCAGAACCGCATGAAGCAGATCGAATCGCGGCTGCCTCAGCAGGTCGTGCAGCAAGGTATCAGCGTGTTCAAGTCCACGGGCACGTTCCTGATGCTCGTGGCGCTGACCTCCACCGACGGCAAGCGCGATTCCGTCGTGCTGAGCGATTACGTCAACCGCTACATGCTGCGCGACTTGAAGCGCGCGCCCGGCGTGGGCGCGGCCGATTTGTGGGACGCAGGCGAGGCGCTGCGTGTCTGGATCGACCCGATGAAGCTGCGCGAATACAACCTCGCCGCCGCCGATGTGACGCAAGCCATCGCCACGCAAAACTCCACAGTGACGGCCGGCACGCTGGGCGATGTGCCGTTTGTCGCGGGCCAGCAATTGACGGCGACCGTGACGGTGCGCGGCCAGCTGATCTCGCCGGATGAATTCGGCGAGATCGTCCTGAAGGCGCGGCCTGACGGCTCGGCGGTGCGGCTGAAAGACGTCGCACGGGTCGAAGTCGGCCGTGACAGTTACGCGTCGTTCTCGCGGCTGAACGGCAAGCCATCGGCAACGGTCGGCATCAAGCTCTCGCCGCAAGGCAACGCCATCGAGACATCGGATGCGATCCGCGCCAAACTCGCCGATCTGTCGCGCAGCCTGCCGCCGGGCGTGTCGGTCGTAATCCCCTTCGATACCTCCAGGTTCGTCCACGTCGCACTGCACGAAGTGGCGCTGACCTTGCTCGAAGCCGTGCTGCTCGTGTTCCTGGTCATGTGGCTGTTCCTGCGCGACTTGCGTTATGCGCTGGTGCCGACCGTCGTGATTCCGGTTGCGCTCACCGGCGCGTTGCTCGCGCTCTATGCGCTCGGCATGTCCATCAACGTCTTCACCATGTTCGCGCTGGTGCTCGCCATCGGGATTCTCGTCGATGACGCCATCGTGGTCGTCGAAAACGTCGATCGCGTGATGCGCGAGGAAGGCCTGGCGCCCAAAGCCGCCACCCGTCGGGCAATGCAACAGATGGGCAGCGCGATTGTCGGCATCACGGCGGTGCTGACCGCCGTCTTCGTGCCGATGGCATTTTTCCCTGGCAGCGTGGGCGGGATCTACCGGCAATTCACGGTGGCGATGATCGCGTCGATCCTCGTCTCCGCGTTCACCGCGTTGTCGCTCACGCCCGCGCTGTGCGCGAACTTGCTGAAGGCGCCACCACGCGAACCGCCGAACCATGGCGCTCACGGAGCGCATGGCTCGTCCGGCTTTTCCGCGATGTTCGATTGGACCTCGCGCAAATACAGCGGCCTCGTCACGCGTGTCTTGCGGCGGGCGGGTTCCATGTTCGTGGTGTATCTCGTCCTTGCCGGCGCATGCGCGCTGCTTTACTTGCATATGCCGAATGGCTTTTTGCCTCAGGAAGACCAGGCGCAGCTTCAGGTCATGGTCCAGTTGCCGGCCGGCGCCACGCAGGCGCGTACGCTCGCGGCGGTCGAACAGACCGAGGCCATTCTTCGGCGTGAACCGGCGGTATCGAATATCACGAGCGTGGTTGGCTGGAGCTTTCAGGGCAGCGGGCAGAATGTGGCGATGTGTTTTGTCGACCTGAAAGACTGGTCCTCACGCGATATCGATGCAAGCGCGTTGCGCGACAAGCTCAATCGTTCGCTTTCGGCCATCATGGACGCAACCGTATCCGCACAAATGCCGCCGCCCGTGCCCGGCATGGGCCATTCGGAAGGCTTTGTGATGCGGCTGGAGGATCGCGGCGGTATCGGCATTCAGGCGTTGACCGCGGCGCGCGAGCAGCTCTTCGAACAAGCCAGACGCAATCCCGCATTCGCCGATGTGCGCTCGGAAGCGCTACCCGACGCGCCGCGCATCGTGCTGGATATCGACCGCGCGAAGGCTTACGCACTCGGCGTCTCGTTCGACCGGATCGGCGATGCGCTCGGCAATACGTTCGGCTCGACTTACATCGACGACTTCCCCTCGGGCGGCCGGATGCGCCGCGTGATGATCGCCGCCGACGCGCCCTCGCGCATGACCGAAGCCGATCTCATGAACCTCTCCGTGCGCAATCTGGCGGGACAGATGGTGCCGCTGTCGTCGGTGGCGTCGCTGCACTGGACAACCGGCCCTTCCGTGCTCACGCGTTACAACGGCTCGCCTTCTCTCGATGTCAGCGGCCGCCCCGCCAATGGCGTGAGCTCCGGCGCGGCAATGGCCGAGATGGAGCGCCTCGCGCAGATGCTGCCCGTTGGCGTCGGCTTCGACTGGACCGATACCGCGCTGGAAGAGACCCGTGCGGCGCGGCTCACGCCGGTGCTGATCGGCTTGTCGCTGCTGGCGGTTTTCATGGCGCTTGCCGCCCTTTACGAGAGCTGGACCATTCCGCTGGCCGTGCTGACCATCGTGCCGCTTGGCATGATCGGCGCCGTGATCGCGATGTACACACGCGGCATGCCGAACGACGTGTACTTCAAGGTCGGCATGATCACGGTGATCGGGTTATCGGCGAAAAACGCGATTCTGATCGTGCAATTCGCGCGCACGCTGCACGCCGATGGCATGGCGCTCGCCGAAGCCATCGTCGCCGCGGCGAGCGCGCGCTTCCGGCCGATCGTGATGACATCGGCGGCGTTCCTGCTGGGCGTCACGCCCTTGCTGATCTCAAGCGGCGCAGGCGCGGAAAGCCGGCGCTCGATCGGCACCGGCGTATTCGGCGGCGCGATCACGGCGACCGTTCTCGGGCTCGTATTCACGCCGCTGGCGTTTTTCATCGTGGTATCGGCGCAAAGGTTCATGCAGCGCAAATTCAAGTCGATGACCCGCGAGAAAGTATTGGCCAATACTGAACTCGACGACCTGCCCCGCGCCGATGTCCAGCGCTCCGGAGAAGGCTGAGCCGGCTGCTTTCCCGATCACGTCAACGCAATCACCTATGATTGCTACAATCCGCGCTTTACGCGGTTGTGGAGGTTGGGAATGGCCTATCCCGCAGGTACCGTTGCGGCACTCAGTTCGGCGGCGGCGACGGTGTTTTCCATCGGCATCGTGTTCCTGGGCTATTGGGGCATCCACGAATCAACCCAATGGCATTTCGCCGATGTCACCGTTGCCGTCCTTGCGCTTGCCGGCTTCATATGTCTCGGTCTGGTGCCGTGGTTCGCAACGTCCCCGGTCGATCATCCCGACGATGATTCACTGATCCGCCACGCACGGCGCGCATTTCTGGCAGGCGTGGGCGCGCTCTGGCTCGCGATCGTCGTATCGATTTTCACGTGAACACGCGCTCTTGAAAAAACCACCCTTCAATATGAAGATTCGCGCTGACCAGGTGATCGAGCTGGTCGTGAATCTTGTATTGCCCTGGCTCGCGTACAAGCTCGCGTTGCCGTATTGGGGCGAGCTTGGGGCGCTCTACGCGTCGGCCGTTCCACCTATTGTGTGGAGCCTGGTTGAGTTTGCGAGGACCCGCCGGGTCGATGCGTTGAGCGTGCTCGTGCTGATCGGCATTGCGTTGTCCATTGTGCTGATGGCGCTTGGCGGCAGTCCGCGCCTGTTGCTGATGCGTGAATCGATGGCCTCCGGTGCCATTGGCCTTGCGTTCCTGCTGTCGCTTGCCGCGCGCCGGCCGCTGACGTTCTATCTGGCGCGGGCGACGGTGGCGCGCGAATCCGATGGCGGCGCCGAACGCTTCGAAACACTATGGGACAGCCGTCCTCAACTGCGCCGTTCGATTCGCCTGATGACGTTCGCCTGGGGGCTGGGACTGACCGGTGAAAACCTGTTGCGCGCATGGCTTGCATGGCACTGGCCGATCGAACGTTTCCTGCTGGTTTCGCCGTTTGTCGGATACGGCATTTACGGTGGGCTGACCGTGTGGACGCTTATCTACCGCAAGCGGATGAAAGCGCGCGAAATGGCCACGTCAAACAATACGGTTCCGGATTCCGCGCAATAAAAAACGCGCCCTCGGGCGCGTTTTTGTTCGAAGCGATTGCCTGCTTCAAGCCGCCTGCTGCTGATACTGAATCCGATGCAAATTCGCATACAGCCCGTTCAGCCGCAGCAATTCGGCATGGCTGCCCTGCTCCGCAATCTTGCCTGCGTCCATGACGAGAATGCGGTCCGCGCGCTCGATTGTCGATAACCGGTGCGCAATGACCAGCGTCGTGCGACCTTTCATCAGCGTTTCTAGCGCTTCCTGCACGTGCCGCTCCGACTCGGAGTCGAGCGCGGAGGTGGCTTCATCCAGAATCAGGATCGGCGCGTCCTTGTAGATGGCCCGCGCGATCGCAAGCCGCTGGCGCTGGCCGCCCGAAAGCCGCATGCCGTTGCCGCCCACGCGTGTCTCCATGCCTTCCGGCATCGCCTCCACCACGTCCACGAGATTCGCCGCGGCAAGCGCCGCCCTCACCCGTTCGCGATCCGGGGTCTGGCCATACGCGACGTTGGCAGCGATCGTATCGTTGAAGAGCACTACGTCCTGGCTCACCATCGCCATTTGGCTGCGCAGGTCGTGCAGGCTGTATTCGGTAAGCGCCACGCCGTCGACCATCACCGCGCCGCCGGCCGGATCGAAGAAACGCGGCAGCAAGTTGACCAGCGTTGTCTTGCCGCTGCCCGATGCACCCGCCAGCGCCACCATCTCGCCGGGCGCGACCTTGAAGGACACAGAGTCCAGCGTGGGCCCGGCGCTTGCGCCATAGCTGAACGAGACATCGCGGAACTCGACCTCGCCGCGCGCGCGCTCCAATGGACGGCCGCCGCCTTCGGGCTCCACGGGTTCATCGATAAGACCAAAGATCAGCTCGGCCGCCGTCATGCCGCGCTGCAGCGGCTGGTTGATATCGATCAGATGCTTGAGCGGCGAAATCACGAGCAGCATGGACGTGACGAACGCGACGAAGCCGCCGACTGTGGTCTGGTCGTTCGCCGATTGCACCACGGCGATGGTGATCACGATCGCGAGCGCAATCGATGCCAGGAATTGCGTGAGCGGCTGCGCGAGACCGCCGGACACCGTCATGCGCATGGAGTAGCCGCGCAGGCGGTTGCTCATGTCGGTGAAGCGGTCGTTTTCGTACTTCTGGCCGTTGTGCACCTTCACGACCTTGTACCCGCCGACCGTCTCTTCCACGATGTACGACAGTTCGTTCGTCAGCAGTTGATGTTCGCGGTTGAGGCGCCGCAAGCGCCGGTTGATCTTGCTGACAAGCCAGCCGATAGCCGGCAGGATCACCGCGATCACCAGCGTCAGCCGCCAGTTGAGAATGAACAGGTAGCCAAGCAGGAAGATCACCGTCAGCGAATCGCGCACGAGCGTCACGACAACGCTTTGCAGCACGCTCAGGATCTGGTTCACCTCGAAAACGATGGCGTTGATGATCGTGCTGGCCGTTTCACGCTGAAAGAATCCGGCGCTGGTGTTGATCATCCGGTCGAACATCTTGAGGCGCAGTTCGAGCAGGATCTTGTTGGTCACATACGAAAGCAGATAGCCCGACGCGTATTGCATGCCGCCGCGTACGACCGCAAGTCCGACAACGGCGGCCGGCACGATCCACTTGGCGCTCGCGCTGCCGTGCGCGCCGAAACCATGGTCGAGCAGCGGTTTCAGCAGCATGGGGATACCCGCTTCGCTCGCGGCGACAAAACCCATCGCGATCAGGCCGAGCGCAACAATGCCGAGCAGCGGCCGGATGTATGGCCAGAGCCGGGTCATGACGGCGGCCGGCGAAGTGGCCTTGCCGCCGCCGATCGTTTTGCTCAAGGTGGGCTTTTGACTCAAGAGTTGTTTCCTTTGTTGTGCTTGCTGCGCGCGCGGGCCGGGGGTTGCCGCTCGCGCGGCGCCTGTGCCTTATGGACTTGTCATGCCCTTGCACGGTGCCGATTCGGCAAACCGACATTGTAATCCGGCGAGGGGCTGTGTCTCATTAAGACCCGCGGGGCTGGCCGATGCGTAAGCTTGCAGGTTTTGCGGCGCTCACCGCGCTCAGGCAGGTCCAAAGCGCTCATGGAAGAGTAACGCCCCTGTCTCTCAGCCCTTTGCGTCCTCTCGCGCTCCCGGGATCATTCCCGCCATCTTCTCGCCCTGGCCCATCAAGAACCCGGAGAAGCACCAGAATGCGAGGGCTGTCGTCTGCCACATGAAGTCATCGGTCGAATTCTTGGCCACCATGCCCATCACCAACGCTATTCCCGCTGCACTCACCCACGGCACCGCGTGACGTAGCCGCCAGAATCGCCAGATCAACGCCAGCAACAACGATATCTCGAGCACCACGCCGACGATGCCCGTCTCCAGCCACGTGTTCAAAAACAGGTTGTGCGCGTGCGTCAACGCCTGCGGCTCACGCTCTAGCAAGCTCGGCGGAATCTCGGCCTGAAAGACCCGTCCCGGCAAAGGCTTGCCAAAACCAACGCCTGTCCACGTGCGCGCCTCACCTTCCCTGCCATAAAAAGCCCAAAGTTTGGGACGCGTGTCCGAAGACATTGCATCGCCGATACCGGCCAGAACCTCCGGCACGTACATCTTGTCCCCGGCAACCGTGACTTCGCGCGCCGCCGGTTTCGGCATGTTGTGCCCAAGGCGCAAGCGCACGCTCAGCTCGAGCGTTCCCACCGCGGCGACGCAGATCACCACAACGCTCACTGCCGCAAGCAACAAATGCCTTCGATACAACGGGTAAGCCGCGATCACCAGCGTGAGCCCCGCAGCCGGCCAGAAAAAACGGTTGAGCGTCGCCAGGCCGATGACCAGCGCCAGCACGATTCCGCTCAGCCCCCAGAGCCTCCAGCGGCGATCCATCAGGAGCCCGGTGAAAAGCGTTATCGAGAAGATGGCGAGCGTGCTCGTGTGACCCACCCGGTTGTAGTAATGCAGAAGCACATCGGCGGGATCGGTGGGCGGCTGCAAGCGGCCCCAGTAGTACAAGCTGCCGGCCGCGAGCAGCAGGCACGCGACCCAGTTGATCAGCACGATCTGCTGCGGCCGCTCAGTGCGCGTACCGACGAGCCAGAAGGCCAGGAACGACACGAGCGGATACAGCACTTCGTCGAGCCACGCATGCATGCTGTCGCGCGGAAACGGCGACCATGAAACGGATATCAACGCCCAAGCAGCCCACGCCGCGATGGGCCACAGCAACGGCCAGCGCAACGGCGATGGCCGTTCCGGCGAAAAAGCCGCAGCAAGCGTGCCGATACCCACAAGCCCCAGCGCCATGTTTTCGAGCGCGGTCATGTGGGCGAACATCGCGACAAACATAATGACTGGACACGCCACCCACAGAACGCGTTCCACCTGCATGCACATCTTCGTCATTGCACTCCCGGAAGAGCCGCCCGCAAGCTGTTGCAGACAGCTTCGAGCGAAATAAATCCCATGCAATCGGCATGGTCGCCGCGCCACGCGACACACGTCGATGTATTGCGATCACAGCGGCGCGCCCACGCCACATACCGCCTGAAAATATCGGGCTGATCACGACACGGCATGTCAGCGATAGTAACCGGCGTGAACGGCGCATCACGCCAGTAGTTTCCCGCGCCGTGTATCAGCGCGTTGCCCGGCCCGAACAGCGCGATGGTCGGTACGCCGGTCAGACGCCCGAGGTGCGCCACGCCGGTATCGGGGCAGACGATCGCCCGCGCGCCGGCAAACATATGCCATGCCTGACGCAGGTCGATACGGCCGGCAAAGCTCGGATACCGGCCGGCCGGATCGATAGCGTCGATCAGCGCTGTTTCGCTGGGGCCGCCGCTCCAGACCGGCGCCAGCCCGAGCGTTTCAACGAACGCCGCCAGCGCGCGCCAGCGGTCGTCCGGCCAGCGCTTGACGTCGGTGCTCGCCCCCGGATGCAGCACCACGTAAGGCTTCTGCAAGATACGGGCATCGTCTTCTGCGAGCGCCGCGGGCGCGGGCGCCGGCCAGTCAGTCGTCCTGTATGGACGCGGCGGCGGCCCTTCGACCAGCCGCGCAGCCAGGTCGGCCCAGGCGCCGGGCTGGCCCGGGTACGGCACGGCTTCGTCGAGCGGCCAGTTCTTCCATGCGGGGACATCGTGCGCATGGCCGGCGATCCACCGGCATCCGGCCGCGAGCGCAAGCCACGCATGACGATTGTCCCCTGCCACGAAGCCGAGATCGTACGGTCCCGAGCGCAGCACGGCATTCACCGACCCTACGTCACGCGGATCGAAAGGAATCACTTCGACACCAAACGGCTTGCCGGCATAAAGCGGCACGATGGGTTTCGGGCAGGTCAGCACGATCTGCGCATCCGGATGTTGCGCGCGCAATTTGGCGATGAGCGGCGTCAGCAGCAGCGTGTCGCCAAGCAACAAGTGATGCGCGATCAGAACGCGCGTGACCACCTGCGGCTTCCGGCGCAACGGCTTTAACGTCAGCCGGGGCAATGCGCGGGTCATGATGCGCATGCGTCCAGAAAGTCGGCTCATCGGACAGCGTTCCTGCTTGAGAATTGGAGTGTGTGGGTTGCGATTGTTGCGCGTCAAAACCACGCCCGAGTCAGCGATCAAGCGATTCAGGCTCCCAAGCCGTTCACAAACGCCAGGCGACGAGCCCCGCCGCGCGGATCTCCTCCAGCGGCAAACTCGACTTGACGTCGGCAAATACGGCGCCCGGTTTCGCCAGCGCGATCAATGCGCCCGTATTTTGCAGGAAATCTCGATGCGGCACCGCGAGAACAACAAGATCGACCGGTTCCAGCGCACTAAAAGGTGTCAGCGTCGCGCCGTATTCGTCGAAAGCCTCTTCCCGATCCGCGAGTGGATCGTGGAGCTGGACGTTCAGGCCATAGTCTTCCAGGTGATGAACGATATCGATCACCTTGGAATTGCGCAGGTCCGGACAATTCTCCTTGAACGTAAGTCCGAGCACGACCGCCTTGGCGCCAAGCGGCGCCCGTCCGGTCCGGATCAGCGTCTTCACGGCGCGCTCGGCGACGAACCGGCCCATGCCGTCGTTCACGCGCCGCCCGGCCAGAATCACCTGCGGCGTGTAGCCGGACACCTGGGCCTTGTGCGTCAAATAGTAAGGGTCCACGCCGATGCAATGACCGCCCACCAGCCCGGGCGTGAACGGCAGAAAATTCCACTTGGTGCCGGCGGCGTCCAGCACTTCGCGGGTATCGATATCGAGATAATCGAAAATGATCGCCGCCTCGTTCATCAGCGCGATATTCAGGTCGCGCTGCGTGTTTTCGATCACCTTCGCGGCCTCCGCCACCTTGATGGACCCGGCGCGGTACACCCCCGCCGTCACGACCGAGCCGTACACCTCGGCGACCAGATCGAGCGTCCTTGCATCCGACCCGGAGACGATCTTCACGATATTGCAGAACGGGTGCAGCTTGTCGCCGGGGTTGATGCGCTCGGGGCTGTATCCCACCGTGAAATCCGTGCCGAAGCGCAAGCCCGATTCGCGCTCGAGGATCGGCACGCAGATTTCCTCGGTGACGCCCGGATAAACCGTTGATTCGTATACCACGATGTCGCCGCGCTTGAGCGCCCGTCCGACCGTTTCGGATGCGCGGATCACCGGCTGAAGGTCGGGCTGCGCGCCAGCGCTGATCGGCGTGGGTACCGCCACGATGTGAAAATCGGCTTGCTTCAAGGTCTCGATGCTATCGGTCAGCTCGATCTGCGCGCGAGCCAGTTCGTCGCGGCTGACTTCGCCGTTCCGGTCCAGGCCCGCGCGAAGGTCGGCGAGCCGGTTCGGGCTGACATCGAAGCCGATCGTGCGGCGTTGCATGCCAAAAGCGATGGCGACGGGCAAACCCACGTAGCCCAGGCCGATAACGGAGACGTGTCGATCATGCATGGCGGTAAATACTCGTAAATGTCAGGACTTGCGTGGGCCTGAATGCGTCGCGACTGCGGTTGCATCGGTCCATCGTCATTTGATTTTCAGATAAAGGCGGCTGAGAAGCGGTCGGCTGTGAACCCACAAGCGGCTTTTCAGCCAGGGCGCGGGTTTATTGCGTACGTCGAGCCGGAGGATATTGCCCGGATCGCCACGCTGGACATTCGTGCCCGGTTGCACCGTGTAGAGATGGCGAAAACCCGCGGCTGCCGCCTCTTCGAGATAGTCGGCGTCGAAGTAACCTTGCGGCCAGCAAAGATGATCCGATGTCTCACCGAGATTGCGCTCGAGCGTTGCCCGGGCTTCGAGCAGATCGTGGCGAAGGCCGGTGCGCTTGGCGGCCGGGTCTGCGCTCACGCGATCCCAGCGCGTATGGGTATGCGTGTGACTATGGAATTCGAACGTCCCGGCCTCGCGCATTGCATGAATTTCGGACCACCGCGCTATGACCTTGTCAGTCTTGCCCGACTCGATGGCCGCCTTCGACGCCGTATGGCCCAGCAATTGGAGGACGCCCGGCGATGCACCCAACATGTTCGGTCGCACGGGTCCGTCGTTGACCCATCCCGAAACGAGGAACCCGATCGCCGTGAAACCATGCCGTGCAAGTACGGGATGCGCGTGAACCCAGTTGTCGAGGTAACCGTCGTCGAAGGTGAGCACGACCGACTTTTCGGGCACCGGCTCGCCCGCCAGATACGCACTGAAGGCGTTTGCGCCGAGCGTGGTATAGCCTTCGTGCGCGAGCATTGCCATCTGATCCGCGAAATTCGCCGGCGACACGGTCACCGCGCCCGGCGCCGGGCTCACGTGGTGGTACATCAGCACCGGCACGGCGCGCGCCGTCTTCATGCAAGACCCCGCTCGCTCAGGCTGCTGACGTAGAACGCGGCCATTTCGTTTGCCATGGTATCGACGGAAAAGCGCGTCTGTGTCACCGCCAAACCGGCATCGCCCATGCGGCGGCGTTCATCCGGCGCATCGACCAGCCGCAGCAACGCGGCGGCAAGCGCGCGATCGTCGTGCGCTGGAACGAGCAGGCCGTTCACGCCGTCGTCGATCACTTCAGGCACGCCATCCACCGCCGTGCCGATGACCGGCAACCCGGCAGCCATGGCCTCGATGAACGACGTACCCAGCGCCTCCTGATGCGTCGGCAACACGAAGAGGTCGAAGCCTGCCAGCACGTTGGGGATATCGCGGCGCAGGCCGAGCATATGGACGTGATCCGTGAGACCGTTGCCCTGCACGCTGGCGCGGATTTCATCGAAGAGCGGTCCGTCGCCGGCGAAGACAAAATGCAGATTCGGTCTTTGTTCTATGAGAGGTTTCGCAATCCGGATCAAGTCCGCGTGGCCTTTCTTGTCGCGCAGGATTGCAACCGTGCCGGCGATCACCGCATCTTCGCCGAGGCCGAGTTCCGTGCGCAAAGTCGACGCTGCCCGGCTCACCGAAGGCGGTTTCACGATACCCGTATAGATTGTCACGATATCTTTTTCCGGCACGCCTTCCGAGACCAGATAACGCCGCACTGACTGGCTCACCGCCACCACCTTGTGCGGCAGCCACGTGTAGGTCGCGCGCGACGTGATGGCAAGCGCGAGGTGGCGCGTACGCACAATCAGCGGCGTTCCGGCAAGCCGCGCCGCGGCGCCCCCCAAAAGGCTGTCGCGGCCACTGTGCGTGTTGAGCACGTCGAAGCTGCGTTCCTTCAAAAGCTGCCGCATGCGCGCAACCGCGCTGATGTCCATGCCGGAACGCATGGGCGTTGTGTGGATTGTGAATCCTTCGGCGCCCAGCCGCTCGCCGAGCCGCGCGCCGGGTACGCAGACGAGTTCCAGTGTGTGACCGCGATCACGCAGCGCAAGCATTTCCTTGAACGTGCGATGTTCCTGACCGCCCCATCCGTTGGACGATTCGCTGTGCAAAATTCTCAGCGGTTTCATTGCAGTGATGGACTCCGAGTGATTCTTTATGATCCGCTGCGCGAGCCAGGCGGTTGTATTGTGGGTACTACCCGTGCGTTCGTTTCATGCATCGATATGATTCAACGGTCGTGCCCGCGAGGACAAATTGACGCGTGTATTCCCCGTGCGTTCGTTCCGGCAACAAGCCGGACAGCCGGAGTCTGGTATAACGATGTCCGGTCGGCGGACTTCAGGTGCCACGCACCGTGCGGTGCTTGCATGGTGCTTGATTCGTGCTTCGTCCGGTCTTGCAAACGCGCACAAAGAGGTGCGGCCCGCCGAAGCAAATCGCCGTGACAGCGACTATAAACGCAGCACTCGCGGCTGGTGCTTTTAGCGTCAAATTATAGCAATTCACGTACCCTATATTCGGCCCATGACCCGCCCAACGCTCGGCATCGCCCTTATCACTTTTAATGCAGCGGCCCGTCTCGCGCAATGTCTCGAGGCTGTTGCATTTGCGGATGAAATCATCGTGATCGATGGCGGCAGCACCGACGCCACGGCCGGCATAGCGGAGGCGCATCGCGCGCGCGTAATAGAAGTACGGGATTGGCCCGGCTTCGGCCCGCAGAAAAACCGTGCGCTCGATGCGCTGACGACAGACTGGGTGTTGTCCATCGACGCCGATGAAATCGTGTCACCGGAGCTGGGGCTTGCAATCCGCGAAGCGCTCGCAAAACCACAAGCCGATGTCTACGCGGTCGACCGTTTATCGAATTTTTGCGGGAACTGGATTTATCACAGCGGCTGGTATCCGGACTGGATTCCGCGACTTTTCAAGCGCGGCACCGCGCGTTTCTCCGATGACCTCGTGCACGAGCGACTCGTGCTTTCGCAGCCGGACGCAACAAAGGTCGCGCGCTTGAACGGCAAGCTGATGCACTACTCGTACGAGGACTTCGAGACCGTGTTGCGCAAGCTGGATACTTACTCGACGGCCGGCGCCCAACAACGTCACGCGGCGGGAAAACGCGGCAGCTTCAGCACGGCAGTGCTGCGCGGCGCGTGGGCGTTCATGCGCACCTACTTTCTACGACGCGGTTTTCTCGATGGCCGCGCCGGTTTCATGATCGCCGTTTTTAATGCTCAGACCGTGTATTACCGTTTTCTCAAGCTCGCGCAGTTGAACCAGCCGCACTGATGGCAAGCTCAAGTAATGCGCCGACGTGCGCGGCGATGCTTGTGTCGTAAAGAATGGATGCAGCCGATACGTTTGCCGGTTTTGCGTCGAGCCCGCGCTGCACGGCGCGGCGCAAGTCGTCGGCATTGCCGGGCTGAAACGTGAACTTCGCACTGTCCGCAATCGCGCTGACGCAACCAATGTTCGTCGAAAAAATCACCGGCGTTCCACACATCACGGACTCGATACCCACAAGCCCAAACGGCTCATAGGTCGACGCGAGAATCGTGAAGTCCGCCGCGCGATACACGTCCTCGATGTTCTTCGCGTATCCGATGTACCTGATCTTGTCCGACGTCTGTGCAGGCGGCCTGCCTGCGACCGCGATCACGACGGGCAAACCACTGTCTCGCAACGCCGCTTCGATCAGCGGCAAACCCTTGCGCTCGTGACTGCTGGATGGAAAGAGCAGGATGATTTCGTTATCGGCAAAGCCAAATTGCTTGCGAAGCGCCGCGCGCTTTTGCGCCGACACCACCGAAAACCGCGTACCGTCCACGGGCGGATAAAGCACGCGGATTTTCGAATCGGGCACCGCGTAGAGCGTGCGCAATTCGTCGCGCATCATCTCCGAGTGCGCAACGACGACCTTGGCCTGCTGATACTGCAAACGCTCGATCCTGATCTGACGGCTATCAGAAGGGCGTTCATCCCGTTTGCTCGCGGCCAGAAAGCCAATATGCGTTCCGCCGCAAATCGCGATCTCCGACGACTCCACGCGATTGCATCCGATCAGCACATCGACTTGCGCATGCTTGCGCGCACGCTTGAGCGCCCAGTTGAAATACGTGTCGCGCAGCTTGGATGGCAGCAGCGACACGTTGATCCTATGCGCGGCGACCATTGCGCTTTCGGGCTGCGACGTATCGAACTTGCGGGCAAAAAACGCCGGCTTGTGCTCGTCAATGAAACCCGCCGTGTTCAGTCCGCGAACGAGGTCGAGCGCGTAACGCTCGAGCCCGCCACTTTGTTTGAGCGCGTTGGCGGAGATGCCGAGATTCGGCCACGCCTTGTTCCCGGCGCGCATCAATAAACGATTTCGATGGAGCTACCCGCGAACTCTCCTCGCAACGCCGTGATGAGATCGTCGGTTGGCTTGACGCGCCATTCGTCGCCAAGCCGCACTTCGCCTTCCGCGTGCTCGCTTCTGTACAGGATGCTCACGTTGAGGCCATTTGGGATCTGCACCGGCGCACGCTGGCCGCGGCCGCCGCCGTCGCGGTCCCCGCCCCGAGCGCCGCCGCGCGACGAAGCCTGAACCGCCGCTGGCGCCGCTGCTTGCTCGGGCGGCGCACTATGAGCTTCCAGTACTTTCTTCAATCGCAATGCGTCGGCGTTGCCGTTCATTTCGACCTTCACCGATTGCGCGTATTTGCTGCGGGCACGCTCAAGATCCATTGCCGCTTCGACCGTAAAGCGAATGCCGCCGGTGAACGCGTCGTTGCGCGCCTGCCCTTGCACGACGAGCAACTCGTCTTCCTTGTAGAGCGCCTTGTTCGCTTCGAACTGTTCGTTGAACACCGTGACTTCACACTGTCCCGTGCCGTCGTCGATATTCACGATCAGCATCTTGCCGCGCTGAGTCATCTGCGTGCGCATGGTCGTGATCACGCCGGCCACGAGCTTCTCGCGCCCTTCCTTCAACTCGCCGATCTTCTGGCGGACGAAGCGGCGGACTTCGGTCTTGTAGGCGTCGAAGAGATGGCCCGACAAATAGAAGCCCAGCGCGCTTTTCTCTTCCTGCAAGCGCTTCTTGTCAGACCACATGGGTTCATCGACGAGTTCGTGGCCTTGTTGGGGTTCGTCGCCCATGTCGAAGAGACCGGACTGCATGGCGTTGGCCGCGGCCTGATCCGCCGCTTCCATGGCGAGCGACACCGATGCAATCAGTTGCGCCCGATTGTCATGCAGCGAATCGAACGCGCCGGCCCGGATCAGCGCTTCCACCGTGCGCCTGTTCACCATGCGGCGATCCACGCGCATGCAAAAATCGAAGATATCCGTGAACGGTGCTTCTTCGCGCGCCCGCAAGATTTCTTCGATAGCGCTCTGCCCGCTGCCCTTCACCGCGCCGAGGCCGTATCGAATGGTCTTGGAACGCTTGCCGTCGGCTTCGGCCACCGGCTCGAACCGGTAAGCGGACTGATTGATGTCCGGCGGCAACACGATCATCTTGTTGACGAGGCAATCCTCGAACAGGATCTTGACCTTGTCCGTGTCGTCCATGGCGAGCGACATGTTGGCCGCCATGAATTCGGCCGGATGATGCGCCTTGAGCCACGCCGTGAAGTACGCGAGCAACGCATACGCTGCCGCGTGTGACTTGTTGAAACCGTAGCCCGCGAACTTTTCCATCAAGTCGAAGATTTCGTCGGCTTTGCCGGCCGTCAGGCCATTCTTCGCCGCGCCCTGCCGGAACAGTTCGCGATGTTCGGCCATCTCCTCGGCCTTCTTCTTGCCCATCGCGCGGCGGAGCAAGTCGGCGCCACCAAGCGAGTATCCGCCGATGATCTGCGCCATCTGCATCACCTGCTCCTGATAGACCATGATGCCGTAGGTCTCTTTCAGGACAGATTCCACCCGCGGGTCCGGATATTCCACGATCTCGCGGCCATGCTTACGCGCGCAGAAGCTCGGGATCAGGTCCATCGGGCCCGGACGATACAACGCCACCAGCGCAATGATGTCTTCGAACCGGTCAGGCTGCGCGTCCTTCAACATGCCCTGCATGCCGCGGCTTTCCAGCTGGAACACGGCGACCGTATTCGCTTTCTTGAGGATCTGGAACGAAGCGGGATCGTCGAGCGGGACCTGCGACAGGTTCCAGTCTTTCTTCGATGGATCCAGCCGGCGGATATACCGTTCAGCCCAGTCGAGAATGGTGAGCGTGGTCAGGCCCAAGAAGTCGAACTTCACGAGCCCGACGGCTTCCACGTCGTCCTTGTCGTACTGGCTGACCACGCCGCCGTCTTCGCCTTGCGTATAGAGCGGGCAAAAATCCGTGAGCTTGCCCGGCGCGATCAGGACGCCGCCCGCGTGCATGCCGACGTTACGCGTGAGCCCTTCCACGCGCTGTGCAAGTTCGATCAGCTGGTGCACTTCGTCTTCGTTGTCGAAGCGATCCTGCAGCGTGGGCTCTTCCTTCAGCGCGTCCGCAATGGTGACGTGCTTGCCCGGCTTGAAAGGAATCAGCTTCGCGATGCCGTCGGTGAACATGTAGCCGAGATCGAGCACGCGGCCAATGTCACGCACGGCCGCTTTTGCGGCCATCGTGCCGAAGGTTGCGATCTGCGATACCGCGTCGGCGCCGTACTTCTGCTTCACGTACTGAATGACGCGGTCACGCCCTTCCTGACAGAAGTCGATGTCGAAGTCAGGCATCGACACGCGGTCGGGATTCAGGAATCGTTCGAACAGCAGGTTGTACTTGAGCGGATCGAGATCGGTAATGAACAACGCGTACGCGACCAGCGAACCCGCGCCCGATCCGCGACCCGGGCCGACCGGCACGCCATTGTTCTTCGCCCACATGATGAAGTCGGCGACGATCAGGAAGTAGCCCGGGAAGCCCATGCCAATGATGGTCTTGCACTCGAATTCCAGGCGCGCGTAATACGTCTCGCGCTGCGCCTCGCGCGCGGCTTCATCGGGATAAAGCTGGGCGAGGCGCTTCTCGAGCCCTTCCTTCGACAAATGCACGAGGTAGTCGTCGAGCGACATGCCGTCGGGCGTCGGGAAAAGCGGCAGTTTCGGCTTGCCGAGCTCCAGCTTCAGATTGCAGCGCTTCGCGATTTCAACCGTGTTCGCCAACGCCGACGGAATGTCCGCGAACAACGCGCACATTTCCTCTTGCGTACGAAAATATTGCTCGGTCGTGAAGCGCTTCTGACGGCGCGGATTCGCGAGCATGTCGCCCTCGGAGATACACACGCGCGCCTCGTGCGCCGTGAAATCGTCCGGGGTCATGAACTGCATGGGATGCGTGGCGACGACCGGCAACTTCAACTGCGCTGCAAGCGCGACAGCTTGCTGTATATAAGTCTCGCCGCCCGGATGTCCGGCGCGCTGTAATTCGATATAAAACGCACTCGGGAACAATTTGGCCCAGCGCTCGGCGTGACGAAGCGCAGCCTGGTCGTTACCGGCGGCGAACGCCATGCCGATATCGCCATGCTGCGCGCCCGACAGCGCCAGCAAGCCTTCCGACAACCCGCCTTCGAGCCATTCATATTCGACTTCCGCACGCCCGCGATACTGGTTCGTGAGCCAGGCTTTCGAAAGCAGCTCGCACAGGTTGAGATACCCGCGCTGATTCTTGACGAGCAGCAACAGGCGCGAAGGCTTGTCGCGATCTGCCGGATTGGTGATCCAGACGTCGCAGCCGGCGATGGGCTTCACGCCCTTGCTACGCGCTTCCTTATAGAACCTGACGAGGCCGAACGCATTGCCGAGATCGGTCAGCGCGAGCGCGCCCTGGCCGTCTTTGGCTGCGGCCTTGACGACGTCGTCAAGGCGCACGATGCCGTCGGCAATCGAGAATTCGGAGTGAACACGAAGATGGACAAAACGGGGATCTGACATGACCGATATTGTACATGCGCCTATTCGCGAAAATACCTCACGGAGCGCGCGTTAGCCATTCGGTCAGGGGTCGAACAAGTCCGATCCACATCATGAAAAAAGTGCCGCATCGTTGGCCGATCGGCCGAGTCGGAAGCGCGGGCCGTTTGCGGGATAATACGGATTCGACAGATGCGGTTTTTCGCGCGTCGAACCCGCTTTATCATCCGGCAACGCCCGTTTCAAGCACTTTTAAGAGCATTCGCGTCATGAGCATCATCAATCTTTCTGCGTATAAATTTGTGACCATCGAGAACGGCGCCGACTGGCGGCCTCTGATTGTCGAGCGCTGCATGTCGCTCGGCCTGCGCGGCACGATCCTGCTCGCGCCCGAGGGTATCAATTTGTTTGTCGCGGGCGAGCCGGAACCCATCCACGCATTCATGCATTACCTTCGGACAGATGCGCTTTTCGAGGGGAAATTCACCGATCTGGAGTTCAAGGAAAGCATCTCGGCCACGCAGCCGTTCGGCAAGATGCTGGTGAAATTGAAGCGTGAAATCATCACCATGAAAAAGCCGGCAATCAAGCCGGAACTGGGTCGTGCGCCGTCCGTGCCGGCGGCCACGCTCAAAGCATGGCTCGACCGTGGACATGACGACCACGGCCGCCCGGTCGTGATGCTCGACACGCGCAATGCGTTTGAAGTCGACGTGGGCACGTTCGATCAGGCACTCGATTACCGCATCGATAAATTCAGCGAATTTCCCGGCGTGATTGAAGCGCATCGCGCGGATCTGGAAGGCAAGACGGTGGTGTCGTTTTGTACCGGCGGAATTCGCTGCGAGAAGGCCGCCATTCACATGAAGGAAGTTGGCATCGATCACGTTTATCAGCTCGAGGGCGGCATTCTCAAGTACTTCGAGGAAGTAGGAGGCGCGCACTACCACGGCGAGTGTTTCGTGTTCGATCACCGGACAGCCTTGAATGCGGCGCTGGAACCGGCGGCAAATTTACAAAATGGCGACGCCTCGGGCACGGAAGACGAAACCGCCAATAGCGATGAAGCACACGCTGCGATCACCGCCGACGGCCGGGCTTCGTTTCCCGGCCCGGGCGAGCAGCGGCACAAGACATGAAAGCGGCGCCCGCGTACCGCGGGCGATTTGCGCCCTCTCCCACCGGACCCCTTCACTTTGGTTCGCTGGTGAGCGCGCTGGCCAGTTTCCTCGATGCACGCGCGCATCGAGGAACATGGCTTGTCCGGATTGAAGATGTGGACGGTCCGCGCACGGTACCCGGCGCGGCAGAAGATATTCTCGACACGCTGCGCAAGTTCGGCATGCGGTCCGACGAGCAACCCATCTGGCAGAGTCAACGGGAGCACGCGTATCAGCGTGCGTTCGACCGGTTGTTATCGGCGGGATTTGTGTTTGCCTGCGGATGCACGCGCCGCGAGATCGCCGACTCGCTCGGCCATGCTCATCTGCGGCACGCCACGCTTGCTTATCCGGGAACGTGCCGCGACGGGCTGCATGGCAAGCTGCCGCGCGCCTGGCGATTGCGCGTGCCGGACGGCGATGCCGCCGTGCTGACCTTTGAGGATCGCTGGCAGGGTGTGCAAACGCAGAATCTGGCAACTGAGGTAGGCGACTTCGTACTCAAGCGCGCCGATGGCGAATGGGCTTATCAACTTGCCGTTGTCGTTGACGACGCGGAATGCGGCATCACCCATATCGTTCGTGGCGCCGACTTGTTGGATTCGACCGCGCGCCAAATCTACTTGCAACAATGTCTGGCTGTCCCAACGCCCGTTTATCTGCACGTTCCCGTGGTCGAAAATGAGCACGGCGAGAAACTCAGCAAACAGACGGGAGCAACGGCGCTGGACACGCACCGCCCTCTTCCTGCATTGATGCAAGCGGCAAAGCATCTTGGCCTTGAACAACCGCCTACTGGCTCGCTGGAAACTTTTTTCTCCGACGCTACGGCGCAATGGGCGCGAAGGTTCGGAACTTAGTTCTGTATCTTCCAGAAAGCAAAAAGCGGCATTGCTGCCGCCTTTTTCGCTACAAGCTGCCTATATTCCTCAAGACTCCGACGGCGTCCTGCGCGGCATACCCAAACCACCCAGCAACGCAGCCAGCGGTTGACGCGGCGTGTTCTTGCGCTCGGCTTCCGCCGCGGCTTCGTCCTGTGCTTTCCTGGCCGATGCCGGCGACGCCACATAGGGCTTCAAGAAAAAATCATCGACAGGTTGCTGGCGTGAATGCGAACGTTCGAACGATGTAGAACGGCGGCGCGGCTCCTCGCTGCGCGCATGCCGATGTTCACCGCGCTCCGCACGGGCCGGCCGTTCGTCGCGGCGACCCGTGGACGATTCGCGCCGAACCGGCACGTCGACCTTCAGCGTCATGACTTCGAGCGGCCGCTTGATCAGCTTTTCGATATCGGCAAGTTGCTTGCGCTCGTTGGGGCTGCACAGCGACAACGCGTCGCCCGTCGCGCCCGCACGCCCCGTCCGGCCAATGCGGTGAACATAATCTTCGGCGCTGAACGGAAGATCGAAGTTGATCACAGCCGGCAAATCGGTGATGTCGAGACCACGCGCGGCGACATCGGTTGCGACCAGCGCTTCGATTTCACCTTTCTTAAATGCATCGAGGGCCTGCATGCGCTCGCCTTGCGTGCGGTCGCCGTGAATGGCCGTCGCGATGATTCCATCTTTTTCCAGCACGCGCGCGAGGCGGCTTGCGCCAATCTTGCTGTTGCAGAACACCAGGACTTGCTTCAGACCGCGTTCACGAATCAACTGCGTGACCGCGCCTGATTTGTCGCTTTCGGCGACTTCAAACACGATTTGCCGCACGTTCGCGTTCGTAGAATTGCTGCGCGCGACTTCGATGGTCTGCGGGTTGCGCAGATAAGTCGCGGCGAGCTTCTTGATTTCGCCCGAGAACGTAGCCGAGAAAAGCAGCGTCTGGCGCTCCTTCGGCAACAGGTTCAGGATGCGCTGCAGATCCGGCAGGAAACCCATGTCGAGCATGCGGTCGGCTTCGTCGAGAACGAGCATTTGTACCTGACCCAGGTTCAGCGTTTTCTGCTGAACGTGATCGAGCAGGCGTCCCGGCGTCGCGATCAGGATTTCCACGCCGCGCCGCAAGGCTTCGGATTGCGGATTCATGTCGACGCCGCCAAACACCACAGTGCTGCGCAACGGCGTGTGCTTGGAATAAGCCTGCACGTTTGCGGCGACCTGGTCGGCGAGCTCACGCGTGGGCGTGAGGATCAGCGCCCGCACGGGGTGGCGGGCCGGCGATGCGCTCGTGCTGGCCGTCGGCAGCAAGCGCTGGATGATCGGCAGCGAGAAGCTCGCGGTCTTGCCCGTGCCGGTTTGCGCGGCGCCCATGACGTCGCGACCGGCGAGCACCACGGGAATTGCCTGCGCCTGGATAGGCGTAGGGATCGTGTAGCCGGATTCGACCACGGCGCGCAAGATGTCGGCGGACAAGCCGAACTGATCGAATGTGGGTACGGGCAGAGGCGCTGCGGCTGCCTGAGGCGCAACGCTGACTTCAGCGCTGGAAGCGGCGCCGGGTGCGTCGGATTGAGCGGCGGACGGGTTCGTGACGACGGGATCTGACATGGTGACTTTGGTGGCTTCGCTTTCGCTAAAAATGCGCCGGAGCGGCGCGCGAGCGGTCATTCCACCGCTCATGGACTTCGTGAAGAAAGAAGCCGCGTGTTTCGCCTTGCAACTGGCAATCGGCGATCAACGCGCGGACTTCGGATTCGCAAGGTTTCGACCTCTGCGAATTTTTGCCCGATCCAGTCTGATTCAACCGGACAGCGTAGTACCTGCAAATAGTACAAACGGCTCAAACGGCAAAGTACAAGTGGCGAGTAAATGCAGCAGGCCGCGTGGCGCTACCTCGACGGCAACCAGCATGAAAGCATACCGGTCACGATCTTCCCCGCAGCTGCGCCGGTCGCGGCGCCCAAACTACGGGAAAGCCCGATATTGTAGCACTGCGCCGCTTGGCGCCACGCTCAGATCGTACGGAGCGCCAGGACGCCGTAAAACCCCGCCGGCCGGGCTTCCCCGCGTTACCGCGCAGCGCCCGCAACGGGCTATTTCGCTTTTGGCGCGGCGTCCGACGCCGGTTTAGGTATATCTCGAACCACCATCAACCGCAGTTCGGTCATGTCCTCGATCGCATATTTGACTCCCTCGCGTCCGAGCCCGGAGTCCTTGACACCGCCATACGGCATGTTGTCAACGCGGAACGACGGCACGTCGTTGACCACCACGCCGCCCACCTCCAGCTCGTCCCAGGCGAGATTGACGTTCGAGAGGCTGTCGGAGAAAACGCCGGCCTGCAGGCCGAAGTCGCTGTCGTTGACCGTTTCGAGCGCCTCAGCGAAATCCGTGAACTTTTCGAGGATCGCAACCGGGCCAAACGCTTCCTTGCGATACAAATCCTGGTCGCGCTTCACCCCTTCCAGCAACGTGGCTTCGAACATGGCGCCGTCCACCTTCCCGCCCGCGATGATCTTCGCGCCATTCGACACGGCGCTTTCCATCCAGCCGGCCAGCCGTCTGGATTCGGATTCCGAGATCATCGGGCCAACGAAGGTTTTTTCATCCTTGGGGTCGCCCATCTTCAACGACCTCGTTTTTGCGATGAGCTTTTCGCGCAACGCGTCGTAGATGTCGGCGTGCGCCAGGATGCGTTGCACCCCGATGCAACTTTGCCCCGATTGGTAAAACGCGCCGAACGTCAACCGGTCCACGACGTAATCCAGCCGGTCGGCCTGATCACGATCGACAATCGCCGCCGCGTTGCCGCCCAGCTCCAGAATGACCTTCTTCTTGCCCGCTTTTTTCTTCAGCTCCCAGCCGACCGCCGGAGAACCGGTGAACGACAGCAAGCGAAACCGTTCGTCGGCAGTAAAAAGATCCGCGCCGTCGCGATGGGCCGGGAGAATTGAAAACGCGCCCTTCGGCAAATCCGTCTCGGCAAGCACTTCGCCCATGATTAGCGCGCCGACCGGCGTTCGGCTTGCGGGTTTGAGCACGAACGGACAGCCGGCGGCGATTGCGGGAGCAACCTTGTGCGCCGTGAGGTTCAACGGAAAATTGAATGGCGAGATGAACGAACACGGACCAATCGGCACGCGTTTGTAGTAGCCGTGGTATCCGGCGGCGCGTGGCGCGATTTCCAGATTGATCATGCCGCCGTCGATACGCACTGATTCCTCGGCCGCGACCCTGAAGGTATCGATAAGACGTGTCACCTCGCCCTTCGAATCGTTGATGGGCTTGCCCGCCTCTATGCACAGCGCTTCCGCGAGTTCATCGAAACGTTCGCGAAAACGCTTCACGCAATGATCGAGCACCGCTTGCCGCTGATACGGCTTGAATTCGCGCATTGCGCGCTGGGCGGCAACGGCGTGCCCGATTGCAGCATCGATTGCCTTCGCGTCCGCCATCGCCACGCGGGTCGCGACTTCGCCGCTGAATTTATCGGTAACTTCCAGGTCCGTGTTGGCCGCCACGGCTTCGTTCGCAAGATAGTACGGGTAGGTTTTCTTCAGCATGTCAGCCTCATACTCTGTTCAAAGTTGCGCGCTCGCGCGGCAGCCGCCGGTTCTTCGATGCAGGTCGCGGTTTGCGCGTGCCGACATCCCGATAGCAACCATACTCCGGATAGCCGTTCGATGCCGCGACGGCCCTTCACGTTAGCCATTCGGCCTATATTTCCGGCAAACGGGCGGCAATAAAAAAGCCCGCTTCGACCAACATCGAAACGGGCTTTCAGGGCATATCAAACACGGACCGGATCAGGTTCCAGTTTTGCACTCGGCAAGCATGGGCGCGGCTTTCGGGTCGGCGGTTTCGTCAGTGAGCGTGCCTTCCGGGCCTTTCGTCCACCACGTGTAGTGGTCGCCGACGTATTTCGCGCCGGACGCGGCGAGCACGTTGACAAACAGCATCTTGCGATTGTCTACCGTGAGCAACGCGAAGCTCTGCTTGTTCTTCGTGTTCATGTACTGGACGGTCAGCACGTGACCGCCGTTGCACTTGTAGCGCAGCGTGTTCGTCGTTGCCGTCTGGATCTGGGGCACGGTCAGCGGCATGGCGAACGCCACCTGCGCTACAGACGCCAGACACAACGCGCCGAGGGTCGCAGCGATCTTTCTCCTGATTCCGTGCGTCCGTTCAAAAAATCGTTCCATCTCGATATCCCTTCGTTCGTGGTTTGTGCGGTCATGCGCCGCGCCGCAATCAAGGATCGATTACCCCAGCGCACGCGTCGGTCGGCGCCGCCGCGACATGACCGACCACCGGCACGATCTTCAACCCCGCCGACGCGATACGGCACGGCGCCGCTGCCAACCCGCACCCGCTCAATCCGACCACGACCGCGCACAACACGGCTACCACACACAATTTCACTTGAAACCTCCGTGCCGCCCGTGCGAAGCGCGTGGTGCGCGCGAGACGGACAGCGTGTTGCCGTCATCGAATGGAGACGGGTCTTACCTTAGACGCTGCCAGCTTCGCGCGTTCCCGTGCTTCGTCAGTATTGCGTCCGGTCGCGAGCGCCACGCCCATGCGGCGTTTCGTAAAGCTTTCGGGTTTGCCAAAAAGGCGCAGGTCCGAATCCGGCACCGCGAGTGCCTCGGCCACGCCTTCGAAGCCGATGCCAGCTTCGTCGAGTCCACCGTAAATCACCGCCGATGCCCCCGGCGCGCGCAACGTCGTATCCACGGGAAGACCAAGGATCGCGCGCGCATGCAGGTCGAATTCCGAGAAACGCTGCGTGGCGAGCGTGACGAGACCCGTGTCATGCGGTCGCGGGCTGACCTCGGAGAACCAGACATCGTCGCCGCGCACGAATAACTCGACGCCGAACAAGCCGCGACCACCCAGCGCCGTCGTGACTTTTTCCGCGACCTCGCGCGATTTCGCCAGCGCCGTCGCGCTCATGGCTTGCGGCTGCCACGATTCGACGTAATCGCCCGCTACTTGGACATGGCCGATCGGATCACAGAAATACGTCTGCAAATCGCCCGTTTGCGGACTGATCGCGCGCACGGTGAGCTGCGTGATCTCGTACTCGAAGTCGATAAACCCCTCCACGATCACGCGCCCGTGATTCACACGGCCGCCGGCCATGGCGTGCTGCCATGCGGGTTCAATATCGGCCTCGCTCCTGAGCACCGACTGTCCCTTCCCTGACGACGACATCACCGGCTTCACCACACATGGAAAACCGATCTTGCCAATACCCGCCTTCATTTCATCGAGCGAATCCGCGAAAGCGTAGGGCGACGTCGGCAGGCCGAGCGTTTCGGCAGCGAGGCGGCGAATGCCTTCGCGGTTCATCGTAAGCTGGGTCGCCCGCGCGGTCGGGATCACGACGGCAAGCCCCTCCACTTCGATTTCGGCCAGCGTGTCGGTTGCAATGGCCTCGATTTCCGGCACGATCAAATGCGGCTTCTCGGCTTCGATCAATGCGCGCAGCGCCGCGCCGTCGGTCATGTCGATCACGTGCGAGCGATGCGCGACCTGGTGGCCGGGGGCGTCGGCGTAACGGTCGACCGCGATGGTTTCCACGCCGAGCCGTTGCAGCGCAATGATCACTTCCTTGCCGAGTTCGCCCGCGCCGAGCAGCATCACGCGGGTCGCGCCGGCAGAAAGCGGTGTGCCGATGGTGCCAGCTTGAAAGGGGGACGCAGCGGACTTCGCGCTCTGCATGAATGCTCCGGAAAAAGAGGCCTGTAAAGCCCAGGATGTTAACACGCGGCCCCTTTGCAGACACGATTCGCAGCCCGTCCGGCAGCGCGTTTTCCCCTGCGGGAAAGGTCGCCGCGCATGACCTTTCTTTACACATCGCAACGATTCCGATGCAAACGCCCTTGGTCAATCGCCTGATGAGTGCGATACCCTTACGGTTTTGCCAGCCTGAGGATATTTCATGTCGATGCAGCCTTCCCGTTCGCGCCTGGCGCCCCATTCGGCGCGTAGCCACGTCCATGCTGCTTCCGCCCATTCCCGGCTCTCCATCGCGGCCTGTTTTTCGGCCGCGGCGCTCGTTCTGGGCGGCGCGCTCGCTGGCTGCACGTTGCCGACCCACCCGGACAGCGCCGCGCCGCCGACCGATCCGTACAATCCGGCCGCGACCCAGCTTCTCGACGATACCCAATGGCAACTGTCCACCTGGACCGACGCAACCGGCCGTGCGCGCCAGATTCCGGACACCACGCCCATCACACTGAATTTATCGACGGATGGCGGCCAGCGCCGCGCAAACGGCTTCTCCGGATGCAACCGCTTTACCGGCACGTACGACCTGACCGATGGCAAGCTCTCGTTCGGCCCGCTCGCCAGCACGCGGATGGCGTGTGCGCCCGGACCGGCAAGCGCGCTGGAACAGCCGTTCTTGCAAGGCTTGGCCGGTATCGACAAGACCGGGGTTCAGATGCGGCCGCCAAAGGAGTTGCAGATCACGCTGAAAACCGGCGACGTGCTGACGTTCAACGAACACACGCAACCCTGAGGACAATTTCTGCAGGGTGACGGCCGGGACCGGAAATCGAGAACTTGAGCGAGGTTCTTCGAATCATCTTCGGGTCCATGGCGGTTAAACTCGACAGTATGGTTTTATCTCTGGTTTAGCATTTTTCCGAGCCTTGGTTCGCTGCTCACATCGCTTACATCATTCCTGGTTCCTTGCATGCACACGGTAGTTTTCGGCTGGTTCGGTATCTCGGCCGTCTGGTTCATCCCTCTTCTCTGGCGCATCGTCAAGTCCGTTCTGCCGAACGGCGGCGGCCTGCGCGGCCCCGGCACGATCCGGCTGTGGCTTGGTTTTTTCTGCGTGCTCCTCGCGAGTTGCGCGCTCGAAGCCGCCCTGTTCCACTCGTTTGAATTCGCGGCCAGTGCCGACCATCTGGGTCACGCGCTGTTGAATGCGCTCGCGTCCCACGGCGGCGTGATCAGCTCGGAGGGCGCGCTCGCCGTGGGTGCCGGCGCAGCCGTCGTGCTGTTGACCGGCCTGCCGTGGTTCTTCGATTTTCAATGGCGCGAAGCGTTTGCATGGGCCAACGTTGCGTTCGGCCTGGGATTCGACTCCGGCTCGTTCGCTCCACGCGAACGTGCGGGCCGCGAGAAACAGTCGCGCAAAAAAGCACCCAGGGAAAAAGCAGAAAGAACCGGCGCCGGCATTGCGGGCGCGGCGGGTTCGTCGAGCAGAATTTCGCCCGATGCACCTCCGCTCGGCATTCCGCCCGCCACACCGCGCCAAGGCAGCCGCTATCAGCGGCCGACGGTCTGGCGGCCACAACCGGCCAGACGCAGCGATGCCGAACGGCAAGCGCGAGGACCCGAGGCGGCTCGTCCGGTGGAACCATCGTTTGGTGAACGCCGGGACATGCATGGACGTAGTGCCGCACCGATTGAACCGATCGAACCCGTCGCGCCCGCAGGATGGCTGAAGACGGGCGGTACGCCGAGCAAGGCCGCGGCGCCCTCAAGCTCCACGCACTCGCAGCGCCCGGCCGAACGCGCTGTGGACGCACCCACGCCTCGCCGTCCGGATGTATCGCGTTCGACCATAACGAGAAGCGCCCCTGGGAGTTCCATCGGATCGTCGGCGGCTCGCGCGGCTCAGGCGGCGCGCAATTCATCGATGAGACCATCGGCGAGCCCGTCGCCCACATCCACGCGCGGCAACGTGTTTGCGCCCGTGGTGACGAAGGAATCGTTCTTTGCGGTTGCTGCGTCTACCGCCGGGAACGCGCCCGCGAAGCCGGCCGGACCGCCGCCGGAACCCGACCGCATCAAGGAGGCGCTGCGTTCCATCGAGCAGACTGCAGCGCAGTGGACGACGCGGGCCGACATGGCCCGTAGCGAGACGCCGGCCGTTTCAACATCCGAAAGCAATACCGGCGAGGAAACCGCGCCTCGCAGCGCGGAGCATTCGCCGGAGCCCGGTGCCGCCGAGAAGACTTTCGCGAACGTGGTTCAAGACCCGCCGACAGAACCGGCGCCGGCCATTCCTGAGCCATCGGCGACATTCAGCGCCGCGGGCGAGTACTCACCCGCCGTTCCGTTGCACGAGGACTTCGGCGCGACGACGGACACGACATCGGACGACACGCCGCCCGTTACAAAAGCAAGTGACGGCGACGCTCAAGTCGAATCGTTGCCGGACGCGCCGGTTGATTTGGACGAGATCGTCGAGGAAACAGCGACCATCGCGCCCGCAGAGCCGTCGCGGCCCTCCGATCTTCCCCCATGGGCCACCCGTGGCGATCAGGCGCTGGGCGACGGCGCTGGGCGCGACGTGACGCCGGCATGGCAAACGGCCGCAAGCACGCCGCGCCCTCCCCTGCCGCCAATAAACGAGATCGAAGAGGAAGTCGAAGCAGAGCCGGACGCAGGCTTCGAAGACTCCATCCCGAACCCGTCCAACGTCGTTCACTTCCCGCGCGCAGTCGCGCCCGTGCCGACGCCTTCGCCGATGCCCCAAACCCCGCCGCAACAAGACGCGCGCCCGCCCGTACGTGGTTTCATCGCGACGGAATTCGAGTTTCATGCACCGGCGGCATCGGCGGTGGATCTGCCGGGGCTCGACCTGCTCGAAGCGGCGTCCGACGAAGTCGAACCCGTCTCCGAACAACATCTCGCGGACACGGGCCAGCTGATCGAACAACGCCTGCAGGAATTCAAGGTTCCGGTCACGGTCGTCGGCGCCTCGGCGGGGCCGGTCATCACGCGTTTCGAAGTCGAACCGGCACTCGGCGTGCGCGGCAGCCAGATCGTGGGCCTGATGAAGGACTTGTCGCGCGGACTTGGACTGACATCGATTCGCGTGGTCGAGACCATTCCCGGCAAGACCTGCATGGGACTCGAATTGCCGAACGCCAGACGGCAGATGATCCGGCTGTCCGAGATTCTCGAAGCCGATGTCTATCGCGATTCCAAGTCGTTCCTGACCATTGCAATGGGCAAGGACATCATCGGCAATCCGGTGGTCACCGATCTTGCGCGCGCGCCGCACATGCTGGTTGCGGGCACGACCGGTTCGGGCAAATCGGTGGCGATCAACGCGATGATCCTCTCGCTGCTCTTCAAGGCGAAACCCGAAGACGTGCGCCTGATCATGATCGATCCGAAGATGCTCGAATTGTCGGTGTATGAAGGCATTCCGCATCTGCTCGCGCCGGTCGTGACCGACATGAAGCTCGCCGCGAACGCGCTGAACTGGTGTGTCGGGGAAATGGAGAAGCGCTACAAGCTGATGTCGGCGGTGGGCGTGCGTAACCTGCAGGGTTTCAACCAGAAGATTCGCAACGCGGAAGCGGCCGGAAAGAAGCTGACGAACCCGTTTTCGCTCACGCCCGACGCGCCCGAACCGCTCGCCAAGCTGCCGATGATCGTGGTCGTGATCGACGAACTCGCCGACCTGATGATGGTCGCGGGCAAGCAGATCGAGCAGTTGATCGCGCGCCTCGCGCAGAAGGCGCGCGCGGCCGGTATCCATTTGATTCTCGCGACGCAGCGGCCGTCGGTGGACGTGATCACCGGCTTGATCAAGGCGAACATTCCGACGCGCGTGGCGTTCCAGGTTTCATCGAAGATCGACTCAAGGACCATTCTCGACCAGATGGGCGCGGAGTCGCTGCTCGGCGCCGGCGACATGTTGTTCCTTCCGCCCGGCACCGGCTACCCGCAACGCGTGCACGGCGCGTTTGTCGCCGACGAAGAAGTGCACAGCGTCGTGGAATATCTGAAGCAGTTCGGCGAGCCGGAGTACGAGGAAGGGATCTTGTCGGGGCCGACGCCTGAAGGCGGCACGCCCGACCTGTTCGGCGAAACGCAGGATGCCGAAGCCGATCCCCTTTACGACGAAGCCGTTGCGTTCGTCTTGCGTACGCGACGGGCATCGATTTCATCGGTTCAGCGGCAGTTGCGGATTGGCTATAACCGGGCCGCGCGGCTCGTTGAACAGATGGAATCAGCCGGTCTCGTTTCGCCGATGGGAACCAACGGCAATCGCGAAGTGCTCGCGCCGGGCCAGCCGGAATAAGCGTTCACCACAAGCGCAGCCGTCTTAGCAGGAACAACGTGACGGCGGCGCATATCGCCATCACGCCCATCACGACCGCGAACGAATAGTGGTCGTGCGTGCCGGGCAAACCCGCCACGTTCATGCCGAAGATGCCCGAGACGAGCGTCGCGGGCATCAGCAACGCGGACATGATCGCGAGCCACAGCAACTTGCGGTTGATGTCCTCGGAAAGCAGCGCCGCGATTTCATCCTGCAGCAGCTTCGCGCGTTCGTACTGCGCTTCGAGGCCGGCGGCGAGCCCGTTCAGCACCTGGATGGCCTGGATCAAGGTTTCCATCGACCGAGGTTCGGCCCAGTCGAGCCGCCGCGTCACGAGCTGCGTCAGCGCGTTGCGCTCGGGATCGACAAACCGCTTCACTTCGACTAGCCGTCTTCGCACCGATCCCAGTTCCGCGCGCCAGTTCGAATGACGGCCGTCGAGCACGCCCTCCTCCACGTCGTCGAGCCGGTCGCCGATTTCATCGATGCGATCTGCAAACGTATCGTTCAGCGCGCGGATCAGCCCGGCAAAGAGATCGACGGTGTCGCGGAACATCGTGCCTTCCAGCACCGCGTGGCGCAGCCGGTCAGTCGATTGCAAGGGCTGGGCGCGCACGGTGACCATGCGGTTTTTATCGACGTAAAAACGCAGCGCACCTGTCGCCCGGCGCGTGGCTTGCGCGTTCGGATCGGCGTCGGGTGTTTCCGCCACGCGCTCCAGATCCGCGACCACGCCATACATGAACGTCGATCCCATATGCACGCGCGGCCGCTTGTCTTCGCCGTTCAGAAACTCGCGCGCGACGTCGGGCATGGCGGTGACGCCGGTCAGCCAGCTTTCCACCGTGTCGTCGTTGGCGCTTAGATGCAGCCAGGTCGGACCTTCGCCCACGATCTCCCGGCGCGCTTCGTCCCAGGACAGGCGCAGCGCCTCGGCCCCGGAAAAACGAAACGCGCAGATGAAACCGGGCGGCGCCTTGGAATCGTCGGGCGCTCTTGCATTCGGACGGGCGGCTTCTCTATTCGATGCTGTCGTGATGTTCAACGTTTGATTCCTTGCTTGACCGTTGACCGGCGGGCGCCGCGGGTTGGACCAACTTTATGCTGCAAAAACCGGACCGCTCGAAACGCGGCGGTCCGGCATATGACTACGATGCAAAACCGTCAGGAAGGCGAAACGAACTTGAAATCAACCGGCGAGCCGATTTCGATCTTTTTCGGGTCCGATGCCAGTTCACCCGTCTCCGGATTGCGCCGGAAGAAGTAAACGCTGTCGCTGTCCTGGTTGCCGACGATCAGCCACCGGCCGGTCGGATCGATGGCGAATTCACGCGGGCTCTTGCCCAGCGTGGAACGGCGATTGAGTAGCTTGAGTTGACCGTCGGCCGGATTGACGGCGTAGGTCAGGATCTCGTTTGCATCGCCGCGATTGGTTGTGTACAGGAAGCGCCCGTCAGGCGACAAATGGATCGCGCTGCCGCCAATCTTGCCCTTGAAATCCGGCGCGGTCATTGGCAGGGTTTGCTTGAGGGTGAGCTTGCCGTCGTCATAATCGTAGACGAGCACGGACGCGTTCATCTCGGTCGTCACGTAAGCGTGTTTTCCCGCTTCGTCGAAGACCATGTGGCGCGGTCCTGAACCCGGCTTGACCAGTGTGTAGCGCGATTCGGTCGGACCGAACAGGCCGCGTGTGCCGTCGGGGGTGTATCGGTACGAATAGAGCTTGTCGGCGCCCAGGTCCTGCGCGAACAGGTAGCGGCCGTCCGGCGAAAACACCGTGGAGTGAACGTGCGAATTATCCTGGCGTCCCGTTACAGGACCGCTGCCGTCGTGATGAACCGTGAGGATGGACGGCAAGACGCGTTCGCCTTCCAGCGGAAACACAGCGAAACTGCCGCCCGGATTCGATGCCACCGAATAGTTCGCCGTCAGCAGGTACCGTCCATCCGGCGACAACGCGAGATAGGCGGGATCGTTGCCATCGGAGGAGACGCGGTTCACGAAGGTGAGCTGACCGCTCGCGGGATCGAAGCGAAACGCGCTGATGCCGCCGCGTTGCGACGCGGGACCGTTGTCACCGGGCAGTTCATTGACCGCATACACGTGCTGCCGGTCCTTGCTGACTACGAGATACGACGGATTGACCGTCTGCGCCGAGGCGAGACGCGTGATGCTGCCGCTGGCGGTATCGAACCGATACACATAGATCCCCTCGCTCTTGCCGCTGCCTGTGTACGTGCCGACCAGCAGGTTGTACACGTTGCCATCGGTTGAGCCGGACGGCGTTGCGGACGCGCCGGGCGCCGTGCCGGCGCCTTGCGCCATGGCTTGTCCCGCGGCGAGAGAAAGTCCGATCGCAACGCTCGCTGCAAAGCTCTTCGTGAAGAAATTCGCTTTGCGGCACGAAGTTTGCGCGGGGGCGCTACGCGGGGAAAAAGAAGTAAAAACGGAATGCATGGAAACCTCCTGATCGTTCGTTATTACGGCTTGTTTCAGGTTATGCGGCGCACGATGCATGCCCTTGACCAACCATTCGCAACCATCATTTCTATCAAAACAAAGGAGCAATAATGGATATCCACCTGAGCCTTGGTCCTCTGGTCGCGCTCATCGCAGGCATTTTGATCCTGGTCGTGCCGCGGCTGCTCAACTTTATTGTCGCAATCTATCTGATCATCATCGGATTGATCGGCGTGTTCGGATTGAGCGCGACGCATTTGTGACACGGATGCATGCCCCAAGCGCCGTCCCGCCCACGCTGATGCGCGAAGCAGGGTCAGGTAAGACGGTGCTTTGGGAATGAGGTTCCAACGAGACGCGCGCCAGGCCGCGCGAGATCATTGATGACGATCCCGCGTTAGGCGGCGGCAATGGAATTGAAAACTTGTTGGACGCGGCTAAGGCCGCTCATCACCCGTCGGCAAGCTGCTCAAGCCTCATGCGGCCCTGAAGCGAAAGCCCGCCGACAGCAACAGCCCCGTTCGTTTCCCGATGCCGCGTAAAGCAATCGCGTTCAATCAGGAATGTGGCGGCGACCTCCATGCCATTCCTCGACAGGCCCAGATGTTTGTAATCGAGATCAATGAGCGTGGACGTATCCGAAATACGGCTCGCAGCGGACAGGATGGCGATGCAATCGGCTCTCAACGGATTCGGCATGGCTTTCACGTTCGATTTCCTCGAAGACGTCAGGCAAGCGTGGACGCGTGATGCGATCAGGTTCGACGGTTGGCATCGCTCAGGCGCGAACTTTCATTCTAGGCGTGCGTCCAGCTTATTTTCAAGTTGAGCTTACGTTTTCCGTTCAAATGCCCAGCGCGCCGGGACAGCAAGCACGCGCCAAGGCACGAAACACAAATGCGCTTCATAATCGACCGCTCCATCGGCTCATCGAAACCACCCCCTGCCTATGCCCGCACTGATTGAAGACTACGCCCTGGTTGGCGACGGCCACACCGCCGCCTTGATATCGAAAGAGGGATCCGTCGACTGGTTGTGCTGGCCGCGCTTCGATTCCGGCGCGTGTTTTGCCGCATTGCTCGGCACGCCCGAAAACGGCCGCTGGCTGATCACGCCCGATCTGCCCGAAGGCGCGCCGCCTCCCGTGATCACACGCAAATATCGCGGCGACACGCTGATCCTCGAAACCGATTTCGAAACGCCCGAGGGCCGGGTCTCGCTCATCGACTTCATGCCCGTTCGCGACGGTATGTCCGACCTCGTGCGGATCGTCGTCGGCCGGCGCGGCAGCGTGAAGATGAAAATGGAACTGGTGCTGCGCTTTGACTACGGGTCATCGATACCGTGGGTCAGCCGCCTGCCTGACGACAGCGGCATTCGCGCCATCGCCGGTCCGGATCTGTGCGTGTTGCGCACGCCCATCGAACTGTCTGGCGAGAACATGCGCACGGTCGGTGAATTCACTGTGAACGAGGGTGAGCGCGTGCCCTTCTCGCTCGCGTATTCGCAATCCCACTTGCGCTTGCCGCCCGCCCGCGATCCGCATACGCAATTCGCGCGCACCGAGAATTACTGGCTCGAATGGTCGGGCCGCAGCAAGCTCGCCGGCCGCTGGGGTCCTGCCATCCGCCGCTCGCTGATCACGCTCAAGGCGCTCGCCTATGAACCGACCGGCGGCATCGTCGCGGCGCCGACCATGTCGCTGCCGGAGCAACTGGGTGGCACCCGCAATTGGGATTACCGGTACTGCTGGCTGCGCGACGCGACCATTACGTTGCTGGCCATGATGCGCAGCGGTTATTACGACGAAGCCCGCGCATGGCGCGCATGGCTCGGCCGCGTGATGGCGGGTTCTCCGCAACAGATCCAGATCATGTACGGCATTGCCGGCGAACGGCGCCTGCCTGAATGGGAAGTCGACTGGCTGCCGGGCTATGAAAATTCGAAGCCGGTTCGTATCGGCAATGGCGCGGTCGATCAGTTGCAACTCGACGTGTATGGCGAAGTGATGAATGCGCTGCACCTCGCGCGCGTAGGCGGCCTGCAAAGCGATGATACCGTCTGGTCGATCCAGCGCGCGATGCTCGATCACCTCGATACCGTCTGGCAGGAACCCGACGAAGGTATCTGGGAAACGCGCGGCGGCCGCCAGCAATTCACGTTTTCGAAGGTCATGGCGTGGGTCGCGTATGACCGCGCGATCAAGTCGGCGGAACAGTTTGGCCTGGAAGGTCCGCTCGAACACTGGCGCAACCAGCGCACCGTCATTCACGCGGACGTGTGCTCGAAGAGCTGGAATGTATCGATGAATTCGTTCGTGCAGACGTACGGCGGCGAGGATCTCGATGCGAGCCTGTTGCTGATCCCGCTGCTCGGTTTCCTGCCACCTGAAGATCCGCGCGTTATCGCGACGTTGCACGCCATTGAACGCGACCTGACGCACGACGGGCTGGTCAAGCGTTACCACACCGCCGAAGTACAGGATGGGCTGCCGCCTGGCGAAGGAACGTTTCTCGCATGCAGTTTCTGGCTCGTCGATAACCTTGCGCTTCAAGGCCGTCTGGACGAGGCGTTTGCGATGTTCGAACGCCTGGTGGGACTTGCTAACGACGTCGGCCTGCTTGCCGAGGAATACGACACTGTCGCGAAACGCCAGGTTGGTAATTTCCCGCAGGCTTTTTCGCATGTCGCGCTCGTGCACACCGGCATGAACCTGATGAAGCATGAGCAAGGAATGGCCAAGGCAACGGGCCAGCCGGCGCAACGCCAGGAGAGTGCAAACGAAAGCACTTCGTAATTTTCAGCCAATATTTGCCTGAAATTGGCGAAATCCGCGACAAAACCGGCGCCCGACTGAGGTAAACGACACGTATGTTGCGTTGCACAAAACGACGTTCGCGGCTATGATCGGAGAAGGTTTCCGACCGGTCGTTCGGCGAAACAATGCAGCCCGATCCGCCGGTGAACGAAACAAGCGCCTGCAGTACGCCAATCGCCGGACCCGCGCCTGACTGCAGGCGCTACCGGTTCTACACGGGTAAAACATGCTCTATCAACTTCACGAATTCCAGCGGGCCATGCTGAGCCCGCTTACGGCATGGGCGGAAGCGGCGTCGAAGTCGTTCACCAACCCTTCCAGTCCTCTAGCATATGTTCCCGGCTCCACGCGCCTCGCGGCCGGTTATGAACTGCTCTACCGGCTTGGCAAGGATTACGAAAAGCCGCAATTCGAGCTGCACCAGATAGAAAAGAACGGTCACGCCATTCCTATCGTCGAGCAGATCATTGTTGAGAAGCCGTTTTGCCGGCTGATCCGCTTCAAGCGTTTCTCCGACGACAGCGCTACCGTCACCGACCTGAAGACGGAACCTATCGTGCTGGTGTGTGCGCCGCTCTCCGGCCACCACGCCACGCTGCTGCGCGATACCGTCAAGACCCTGCTGCAGGACCACAAGGTCTACCTGACCGACTGGCTGGACGCACGCATGGTCCCGCTCGAAGACGGCTCGTTCCATCTCGATGACTACGTGGAATATATCCAGGAATTCATCCGTCATATCGGCGCGAAGGATCTGCACGTGATCTCGGTGTGCCAGCCGACCGTGCCGGTGCTCGCTGCAATCTCGCTCATGGCGAGCCGCGGTGAAGACACGCCGCGGACCATGACAATGATGGGTGGTCCTATCGATGCACGGCGCAGCCCGACCTCCGTAAATTCGCTTGCAAGCGAACATTCGTACGAGTGGTTCGAGAACAACGTGATCTACACGGTCCCGGCGAACTATCCGGGCGTGGGCCGCAAGGTGTACCCGGGCTTCTTGCAGCACGCTGGTTTCGTCGCGATGAACCCCGAGCGTCACGTCACCGCGCATTGGGATTTCTATCAGAACCTGATGCGTGGCGACGACGAAGATGCAGAGCAGCATCGCCGTTTCTACGACGAATACAACGCCGTGCTCGACATGGACGCGGACTATTACCTCGATACCATTCGCATCGTGTTCCAGGATTTCCAGCTTGCCGAAGGCACGTGGGATGTGAACGGCGAGCGTGTGCGTCCCGAGGACATCAAGCACACGGCGCTCTTGACCATTGAAGGCGAACTCGACGACATCTCGGGCAGTGGCCAGACGCGCGCCGCGCACGACCTGTGCACCGGCATTGCGGCAAAGAACAAGCGCCACTACACCGCCGAGAAGGCCGGCCACTACGGTATTTTCTCGGGCCGCCGCTGGCGCACGATGGTGTATCCGCAACTGCGTGAATTCATTCTCGCGCACGACAAGGCGCCGAAGAAAGAAGCAGTTCCGGCCTGAGCAATGGGTCGATCGAATCAAGCATGACACCGCACGCCGCGTTCTTACGCGGCGTGTTTCATTTGGGACATGCCCGTTGCACGGGTTAACGCCGCATCAGATAGGCGAGCAGCAGTTCGGTATTCATCTTGATGATTTCTTCGCGTTCGGCGTCGGCGCTGAAATCGAGTCCAAACGTGGCTTCCAGCGTGAACCGGTTCGAGACGATGTAATACCCGAGCCCCGACAAGGTCACGTAGAAGCGCAATGGATCCACGTTATTGCGAAACAGTCCGGCTTGCTGACCACGTTCCAGTATCTTCCCAAGCTTGGCGACCACTGGCGAAATAAGCTCGCGGATACGCGTTGAGCCCTTTATGTATCGCGCTTCGTGAAGGTTTTCGTTATTCACAAGCCGCAAAAGCTCGGGGTGCTCACGATAGTAATTCCAGATGAAATGCGCCAGCTGCGTCACGCCCTCGACAGGCGCCACACCGTCCAGATCGAGCGACTTTTCGGCATCTGTGAGCGCTGTGAACGCATGTTCGAGCACGGCGGTGAACAGCTGCTCCTTGCTGCCGAAGTAGTAGTAGAGCATTCGCTCATTCGTTTCGGCACGGCGGGCAATCTGGTCTACGCGCGCGCCGAACAAGCCTCCCGCCGCAAACTCCTCAGCGGCGGCAAGCAGGATTCTGCGACGCGTGCCCTCGGGATCTCTTTTGATTTTTGGCTGGTTCATGGTGGCTTCATGATCGACAAACCGCGTTTTGAGAGTAGCGTCATGCATTCCTGTGTCCTAAAGAAGCATGCGATGGATCGGTTGCGCCAACGTGATTGGAAATACCGTCCTGCAGTCAATCTAAAGCGATTTGATTATGTGCACATCGTTGGCCCGTTGGCAATTGGGAATGATTGGGAACTGCTTGAATTTCAGCGATAATGCCGCCTCGGGCACAACGCATCGAAACAGGCCGAATGCCCGAACGCGCAAACGCGATATCAAAACGAGCGCGAACATAAGCGCTTGAACATATCCCCACGAGTCGTCGCCGAAATAAGTCGTATTGATCGCGTGAATCCGCGAATCGTCTGTTGTGTCGAAGTGGTTTCGGCGCATCCGGCCGTCCGCTTCGCGTCCACCCGGATCAATGCGCCACCAGCGCCGCCTTCCCCAAGCCGTTAATGTGACTGCAGTGATTGCAATTTCCCCCACCACCCTCGCTGACCAGATCGAAGACCTGCTGCCGCAGACCCAGTGCACAAAATGCGGCTATCCCGCCTGTCGACCTTACGCCGAGGCCATCGCGACGGGTCAGGCGAGCTACAACCAATGCCCTCCGGGCGGCCAGGAAGGCGTAGTGCGGCTCGCCAGGCTGCTCAGCAAGCCGGTCATCCCGCTGAATCCGGAGAACGGTTTTGAGCGGCCGCGACCGCTTGCGTTCATCGACGAAAACCTGTGCATTGGCTGCACGCTGTGCCTTCAGGCCTGTCCGGTGGACGCCATCGTGGGCGCGGCCAAGCAGATGCACACGATCATCCCCGAGCTTTGCACCGGTTGCGACCTGTGCGTGCCGCCCTGCCCTGTTGATTGCATCGCGATGATCCCCGTTACCGGCGAACAAACCGGCTGGGACGCATGGACGCAGACGCAAGCCGATGCAGCGCGCGCCCGGCACGACCAGCACGTGGCGCGGCTCGCGCGCGAACGCGACGCCGCCGAAGCGCGCAAGGCAGCGCGCGTGGCGGGATCGGCCAAACCGGTGGAACCGGTCATAACCGACGCAACCGCAGTCAAAACAGAAACCGTCACGCCGGAAGACGAAGCGCAGGCCAAGAAACGCGCGATCATCCAGGCCGCGATGGAACGTGCGCGCAAGAAAAAGGAAGAGCTGGCGAAGCTCGGCGCGGGGCCGAAGAACATCGATTCGGTGAGCCCGGAGGTCCAGGCGCAAATCGATGCAGCCGAAGCCCGCCGTCGCCGCCTCGGTTTGACTGACCTGAGCAACGACTCCGACTACGACCCCGACGCCTGATCCGATGAACCCGAAAAAACGCCGCGCGATCTTCGAAACGCTGCAGAGCCTGAACCCGCACCCGACCACCGAACTCGAACACAACTCGCCGTTCGAGTTGCTGATCTCCGTGCTGCTCTCGGCGCAAGCCACCGATGTCTCCGTGAACAAGGCCATGCGCCGCATGTACCCGGTCGCCAACACGCCGGCCAAGGTGCTGGCGCTCGGCGAAGAAGGCGTGACCGAATACATCAAGACGATCGGCTTGTATCGGACGAAAGCGAAGAACGTGATCGCAACGTGCCGGATTCTCGTCGAGCAATATGGCGGCGAGGTTCCCGATGACCGCGAGGCGCTCGAGGCGCTGCCGGGCGTCGGCCGCAAGACGGCGAATGTGATCTTGAATACGGCGTTCGGGCACCCGACCATCGCCGTCGATACCCATATCTTTCGCGTATCGAACCGTACGGGTCTTGCGCCGGGTAAGGACGTTCGGGCAGTCGAAATGGCGCTGGAGAAGTTCGTCCCCGACGAGTTCAAGCAGGACGCGCATCACTGGCTGATCCTGCACGGACGTTATGTCTGCCGCGCCCGCGTGCCCGAGTGCTGGCATTGCGCGATCGAGCCATTGTGCGAATACCGGCCGAAGACGCCCGCTCCCATCGAATGAGCGTTGCTGCGGTCCCGAGCGAGCCACGTCGATGCAGCTTAAAATGACTGTCTGACAACGATTCAGCTAAAGCGACACAGCCCCATGTTCAACCCGAGCCGCGACGAAGTTCGCCAATTTTTCACCGAAACCTGGCGCAAGCAGCGGCAAGGCGGCGTCCTGACGCCGCTCGAAAGCATCGCAGCCGACTGGATTGGCGAGCATCCGGAATACCAGCAGGAACTCGCCGATCCGGACGTCGCCCATGCCGATTATTCGCCTGATCAGGGCAAGAGCAATCCGTTCCTGCATTTGTCGATGCATCTGGCGATTACCGAGCAGCTTTCCATCGATCAACCGCCGGGGATTCGCCGCGCGCATGAGCGCCTGGTCGGGCGGCTGGGTTCGACGCATGACGCGCAGCACGCGATCATGGAATGCCTCGGGCAGATCATCTGGGAGGCGCAGCGCAACAACACGCCGCCTGACACCGACGCCTATCTTGCGTTGATCGAGCAGCGGGCTTCGCGGGATTGACACTCGCCTGAAGTGCGCCTAAAACGAAAAACACCTCGCGCAAGCGAGGTGTTTTTTTATGCGCGAACCAGCTGGCAGAGCCTACTTCTTCAGCACCAGATCGCCCTTGAGCGACTCGATATACGCCGAGATATCCTTCAAATCCGCCTGCGAGAGGTTCTGCACCTGCGCCGACATGATGGCATTCGCACGACCGAAGTTCGGATTGCCGTTGCCCATCTGATACTGGCGCAACGCCCAATAGATGTAATCGGCGTGCTGGCCCGCGAGCTTCGGATACTCCGCGCTCACCGGCTTGTTCAGGTTCGGCCCATGGCAGGCCGCGCAATTGTGTGCTTCGGCGAGGACCTTGCCGTTGCTGGCATCGGCGGCAAACGCCGGCTGCATGGCGATCACGCCGGCCAGCGCGGCTGCCGTACATGCTGTTTTCAACACTGTTTCGAGTGCCTTCATGAATTCTCCTATCCCGCGAATGGTGAGTGCCGAGTGAGTGCGTCTCAGGCCTGATGTCTTTGCGTGATCAGGACCCACGCGCGGGATCACTTGTCGGGATTGTTCTTCGAAGAGGGGGTTTGCGCGGCGTAGTACGCAGCAATATCGGCGATATCCTGATCGGTCAGCGTGACCGCTATGCCGTGCATGGTCTCGAAATGGCGATCGCCCTTCTTGTAGGCTTGCAGCGCGTTCTCAATGTAGCGGGCGCTCTGGCCGCCGAGCATGGGAACCCGGTACACCTCCGGATACGCGGTGCGATAACCGGGAATGCCGTGGCACCCGATACACATCGCAACCTTGCCCTGGGCCGCTTTCGCGTTGCCCACGACATCGGCGGATGCCTGGGTCGCGAAGCCGGCAAGCCCCGACAGCGCTGCGATCACGGCACATTTGCCGACGAATTTATTCATAGCTTCTAACCTGGCATGAGGGGAAATCCGGCACCTTATAAAGGCCTGGCGTTCCGGGACTTTCTCGGGACTGGTCAATCGGCCGAACCTCAAATGCGCAAGATCACTTTGAGACAAGTCCGATTTACAGCCACACGGGCCAAAAAAATCGCGCTAATTGTACCGCGCGACCTACCCTGCGTCCACAGGCCGCGGCGGGAAGGCCTGCATCGCGCAAAGCCCCGCCGATCAAGGCCCGGCGGCCTGCGACAATGTGTCCAATGGACATCTTTAAAATGCCCGAATACCCGGTATTTGGACGCTCAATGGCAAAACGGCATCTGACTTATACTGCAATTTTCCCTCTTCGAGAGATGCGTCATGCGTTTTGAAGGCTCATCGCAGTACGTCGCCACAGACGACCTCAAGCTCGCCGTCAACGCCGCGATCACGCTGCAACGCCCGCTGCTGATCAAGGGCGAGCCTGGCACCGGCAAGACCATGCTGGCCGAGGAAGTCGCCGCCGCGCTCGGCATGCCGCTCTTGCAATGGCACATCAAATCGACCACGAAGGCGCAACAGGGGCTGTACGAATACGACGCTGTCTCGCGTCTGCGAGACTCGCAACTCGGCGACGAACGCGTGAAGGACATCCGCAATTACATTGTGAAGGGCGTGCTGTGGCAGGCCTTCGATGCCGACGTGCCGACCGTTCTCCTGATCGATGAAATCGATAAAGCCGACATCGAATTCCCGAACGATTTGCTGCGCGAACTCGATCGCATGGAGTTTTATGTGTACGAGACGCACGAGTTGGTGAAGGCAAAGCACCGGCCGCTCGTGATTATCACGTCGAACAACGAGAAAGAGCTGCCCGACGCATTCCTGCGGCGCTGCTTTTTCCACTACATCAAGTTCCCCGAACCCACGACGATGAAACAGATCGTCGAGGTGCATTTCCCGGGCATCAAGGAAGATCTGGTTGCCGCCGCCATGCAAAGCTTCTTCGAGCTGCGCAATGTTTCTGGCCTCAAGAAGAAGCCTTCGACGTCCGAACTGCTCGACTGGCTCAAGCTGCTGCTCGCGGAGGATATTGGGCCAGACGCGCTGCGCTCGACCGACCAGAAGCAGATCATCCCGCCGCTGCATGGCGCGTTGCTGAAAAATGAACAGGACCTGAGTCTTTTCGAGCGCCTCCTGTTCATGAACCGCAATAATCGTTAAGCGCGCCGGTCATGCTGATCGACTTCTTTTATTCGTTGCGCAATGCCAGGCTGCCGGTATCGGTCAAGGAATACCTGACCTTGCTCGAAGCGTTGAAGGCGCAGGTAATCGGGCCGTCCATCGACGAGTTTTATTTTCTCGCGCGCATGACGCTGATTAAAGACGAGAAATATTTCGATAAATTCGATCAGGCTTTCGGCACGTATTTTCACGGCATCGAGGCAATCGATGAAAACGCGCTCGATATTCCGCTCGAATGGCTGAAGAAAAAGTTGGATCGCGATTTCACGCCTGAAGAAAAACGCCAGATTGAAGCGCTGGGCGGGATCGACAAGCTCATGGAGCGCCTGAAAGAGCTTTTTGAAGAGCAGAGGGAAAGGCACGAAGGCGGCAGCAAATGGATCGGCTCGGGCGGCACGTCGCCGTTCGGCAATGGCGGTTTCAATCCCGAAGGGATTCGCATTGGCGGCGATTCCGCGGGAAACCGGAGCGCCGTCAAAGTCTGGGATGAACGCGCTTATAAGGATTACGACGATCAGGTCGAAATCGGCACGCGCAATATCAAGGTCGCCTTGCGGCGTCTGCGCCGTTTCGCGCGTGAAGGCGCCGCCGATGAACTTGATCTCCCGGACACCATCCGCAGTACGGCGGCGAATGCCGGGTGGCTGGACCTTAAAATGGTGCCGGAGCGCCACAATAATGTGAAAGTCTTGATGCTGCTGGACGTCGGCGGTTCTATGGACGATCACATCAAACGCGTGGAAGAGTTATTTTCGGCGGCGAAATCCGAGTTCAAGCATCTTGAATTCTATTACTTCCATAATTGCGTCTACGATTATCTCTGGAAGAATAATAAGCGCAGACATGGAGAACGGACGGCTACGTTCGACGTTTTGCACAAGTTTTCGCCGGATACAAAACTGATTTTCGTCGGCGATGCCACCATGAGCCCCTACGAAGTCATGCAACCCGGCGGGTCGGTGGAATACAACAACGCCGAAGCCGGCGCAGTCTGGTTAAGACGCCTCGCCGATCAATTCCCGCGTTTCGCGTGGCTTAATCCTGAACCGGAAAGGCTTTGGGAATATCGCCAGTCGGTATCGATAATCCGGCAGATTCTGGGCGGACGCATGTACGGCCTGACGCTCGCCGGGCTTGAAAGCGCAATGCGCGCGCTTTCCAAATAAACCAGAAACCGCTCAAGTGGCACGGTCACTATTTTTCACACTGTGCCTGCCCTTCCAGCCTTCCCACGAGTACGATCCGCGCGAAACGTTCTCGAAAGGCTTCAAATGAATCCGTCCGCCACGGCTTTCCGGCCATTCGCCGACTCATCCCTCTCGGCAATGGTCGCCGGTTTTGTCGCGATGATGACCGGCTATACCAGCTCGCTCGTGCTGATGTTTCAGGCGGGGCGCGCCGCGCATTTGTCGGATGTGCAAATCTCGTCGTGGATCTGGGCGCTTTCCATCGGCATGGCGCTCTGCACGATCGGCTTGTCGCTCAGGTTTCGCGCGCCGGTCGTGATTGCGTGGTCCACGCCGGGCGCGGCGCTTCTCGTGACGTCGCTCCCCAACGTGCCTTATGCGGACGCCATCGGCGCGTTCGTCGTGTGCGCGGTCTTGCTGACCGTGGTTGGGCTGACCGGCTGGTTCGATACCCTCATGCGCAAGATCCCCGCCGGAATCGCGGCGGCGTTGCTGGCGGGCATCCTGTTCGAGATCGGCATTGAAATCTTCAGGGCCGCGCAGTTCCAGACGGCGCTCGTACTGGCCATGTTCTTTACCTACCTCGCCGTCAAGCGCCTGGCGCCGCGCTACGCGATCCTGACAACGCTGCTGGTCGGCATCGTGGCGGCCGGCATGCTCGGCCTGCTGGATTTCAGCCGGTTCCACGTCGCGCTCGCGCACCCGGTCTTCACCGTGCCGCACTTCTCGCTCGCGGCGGCGGTCAGCATCGGCGTTCCGCTGTTTGTGGTGGCGATGGCCTCGCAAAACGTGCCCGGCATCGCCGTTTTGCGGGCGGACGGTTACGATACGCCGTCGGCGCCGTTGATCGCGACGACGGGCATTGCGTCACTCGTGCTTGCGCCGTTCGGCTCGCACGGCGTCAATCTGGCCGCGATCACCGCCGCAATCTGCACCGGCCCGGAGGCGCACGAAGACCGTTCCCGCCGATACATGGCCGCCGTCTGGTGCGGCATCTTTTATCTTGTCGCCGGGATATTCGGGGCCACCATCGCGGCGCTGTTCGGGTCGTTGCCGAAGGCGCTGGTGGTATCGGTCGCGGCGCTCGCGCTGTTCGGCTCGATCATGAGCGGTCTCACCAATGCCATGCAGGACGTGCGTCAGCGGGAAGCGGCGCTCGTCACGTTCATGGTGACGGCTTCGGGACTCACGCTTTTATCGATAGGATCGGCGTTCTGGGGTCTCGTCGCCGGCGTCATCACGCAGATTGTGCTGAACGCGCGGCGGGCGTAGATTTATCGGGACGACGCGAAATATTCACAAGGTCCGCGTGTAATGGCCTGCGGAACCTCTTCGGGCACAGGCACTCGAATTGCAGCAGGTTCGCGGCAGCGGGAAACATCACCGCTATCCGCCCTACTCACGCTAAATTGCGCAGCAGGACTAGAATGACACTCTTGGGCGAGACGATTGCCAGAAGCCTTGGCGCCGCTGCGGCACGAGCGGCCTCGCAACTCCCTTTCACTGCGGGCACTCCGCATCTTTGACAACGGCCAAGCGCCGAAGACCAGATATGACCTCCGCTCTCGACCAGCTCAAGCAATACACCACCGTCGTCGCCGATACCGGCAATTTCCAGCAACTCGGCGAATTCAAGCCGCAGGACGCGACCACGAACCCGTCCTTGATCCTGAAGGCCGTCCAGAACGACGACTACAAGCCGCTGCTCGAAAAGACCGTCAAGGATCACGCGAGCAAGTCGACGGGTCACATCATCGACCAGTTGCTGGTGGCATTCGGCAAGGAAATCCTGAAGATCGTCCCGGGCCGCGTATCGACTGAAGTCGATGCACGTCTTTCGTTCGACACGAAGGCTTCCGTCGACAAAGGCCGCGAGATCATCAAGCTGTACGAAGACGCGGGCATTGACCGCAAGCGCATCCTGATCAAGCTCGCCTCCACGTGGGAAGGCATCCGCGCAATGGAAACGCTGCAGAAGGATGGCATTCACTGCAACATGACGCTCCTGTTCGCACCGGTGCAAGCAGCGGCTGCGGCGGACGCGGGCGCGCAACTGATCTCGCCGTTCGTTGGCCGTATTTACGACTGGTACAAGAAGTCGGCGGGCGCGGACTGGGACGAAGTGAAAATGGGCGGCGCGAACGATCCGGGCGTGCAGTCGGTGCGCAAGATCTACGCGTACTACAAGAAGTTCGGCTACAAGACCGAAGTCATGGGCGCGAGCTTCCGCACGGTCAACCAGATCACCGAACTGGCCGGCTGCGACTTGCTGACCATCAGCCCGGACCTGCTCAAGAAGCTCGCCGACAGCAATGACAAGGTCGAGCGCAAGCTGTCGCCGGAAGCCGTTGCGAACGACAAGGTCGACAAGATCAACGTTGATGAATCGAGCTTCCGCTTCCTCCTGAACGACGACGCCATGGCGACCGAAAAGCTGGCAGAAGGCATTCGCGGTTTCGCGGCCGACGCCATCAAGCTCGAAAAACTGATCGAAGCGCTGAAGTAATTTGGCGGCTGCAATACAGAGACTACGTGTCTGGAAACGGGCGCCGGCGCTATTTCGCCGGCGCCTTTTTTTGTGCGGGTCGAGGCCGTGCAGGGCGTTTTTAGCCCTTAAGCGTGGGCTAGACTTTTGAGACGGGCGGAGGGCCGCCCATCGATAAAGGAGTGCCAATGCGTCTCGAACCCTATCTGTACTTCAACGGCCGCACAGAAGAAGCGCTCGTGTTCTATCAGCACGCGATCGGAGCGGAAACACTGTCCGTACTGCGTTTCAAGGACTCTCCCGAAGGCGTGACCGCGAAGCCCGAATGGCAGGACAAGATCATGCACTCCACGTTCAGGATAGGCTCGAGCATCATCATGGCTTCCGATGGCGTGAACGCTGCGCCCCAGGTCTTCTCCGGTTTCAGCATCGCGATCGTCGCCGACGACGACGCTTCAGGCCAACGCATGTTCGAAGCACTGAGCGTGGACGGTAACGTCCGGATGGCGTGGCAACCCACCTTCTGGAGCACCGGTTTCGGCATGATCTCCGACAAGTTCGGCATCCCGTGGATAGTCAGCGTGATGGACGATCTCGGCGGCTGAGTAAGCTGAGAGTTTTATCGATGAAACGGCTGCGCGCCTTCAAGGTTCCATTGCCGCTCGATTTCGATCAGCCGCAAGCGCAGCCGGTCCACTTGTTCCGCCAGCCGCTTTGCAAGCCAGTATGGGCCCTGCAAATCGGGCGCAAGGTCGGCCGCGATGCTCGCGGTCCGTTCCAGTCGCGCGGCGGCAGCCGGCGACCCGGTCGCCGCATGCAGCAAACCCACGCGTCCGAATCGCAATGCGCGCGCCATCAACATCAAGGTATGACGCACGGCGCGTTCTTCGGCGTGGCCGCTTGCGGCCAACCCAGGCGCGTCGTCGGGGACGGAAGACGCCATCATTTCGAGTGCGGTGATGATCGAGCGATGCTGGCGCTGGATGTCCTCGAGCACGGCGACCGGTGCGTTGATTTCCTTCGCGACCGACGCCAGCAGCGAACGCGATGAAACCAGCCGGGCGTTCATCGTGACGAAGCGCTTTGTCATGACCTCGACCGGTATGCGGCGCCCTTCCACGATCGCACCGTAGATCCGCGCGCTGTCACGCATGTTATCGGCGAGACGATAACGCCACGAATACGTCGCGTATTGCGGCAATACGAACGAAAACGCCAGCGCGATCACAATGCCGATCAACACGGTCAGCGTGCGCCACAGGCCGACATCGATGGACAAATTCCCGTGCCCCGCGACGATCACGGTAGTGATGCCCGTGAGCAACGCGATATACCCCGGCTTGCCGATCGCGTGATACGCGCACACGCCCGCAATGACGGCCAATAAGCCGAACGTGATCATGGTCGAGTGCGTCACCGATTGCAGCAGGATCAACCCGAGTCCAAGCGACGCGCCAAGCAAGGTCCCGACCGCGCGTTCCGCCGCCTTCTTGCGGATATTGCCGTGATGCTGCAAGCCGCCGATCACGACGAGCAAGGTCACCGTGGACCACTCGCCGTGGGGAATATCGATGCCGGACGTCAGCGCGATCGATGCAAGCAGCGCCAGCGCGACCCGCGCCGCGTGAAGGTACTTGGCGTGGCGGTATCGGAAGTAAGGCGAGCCAAGCACATGCAGCGTGCGGCGCGTGTGGCTTCGAAGGGGCTTGGATGGTTCGGTTGCGGTCATGCGGTTCCGTGGATAACGAATTACACCCTGACAATAAAACGGCCTCCGGAATAAGAAAACGCCCGCAACATCCGTTACGGGCGTTTTACCAGCTTTCGGCTCGTCGAGGATCAGGTTTCCGCTACATCCAGATAATCCTCGGGGCTCGTGCGGTCATCGGAGCGCTTGAGGCCGATCACGCGCACCAGAATGCTGACCACAATCGATACCACCAGATTCACGACCAGTGCCCATACCGCGGCGTATCCGGGAATGGCGTAGCCGAACAGATGGATCGTGAAAATCGATCCAGCCAGTTTCAGCGATACCGCCATCCACGTGCCGGTGGCAATCCCCGCAGCCCAGCCAAGCAGCAAACCACGGTGATCCAGAACCCGCGTGTAAAGGCCGAGCACCAGCGCCGGCAGCGTCTGGATGATCCAGATCCCGCCGAGCAGTTGCAGCTGAATGGCGTACGTCAGCGGCAGCGCCAGGATGAACACGACCGCGCCGACCTTCACCAGCAACGACACCAGCTTCGCCACGTTGGTTTCCTGCTCCGGCGTCATGTTCGTGTTCACGAACTCCTTATGCACGTTGCGCGTGTACAGGTTGGCCGCTGCAATCGACATGATCGCGGCAGGCACCAGCGCGCCGATACCAATCGCCGCAAACGCCACGCCCACGAACCACGACGGGAAGAAATGCAGGAACAGCGCCGGGACTGCGAAGTTCGAACCGTACGCCTTGAAGTACGGCGCGAATTCCGGCATGTCCTTCACGCCCGATGCCAGCGCCATATAACCCAGCAACGCGAGCAAGCCGAGCACCAGCGAATACGCCGGGAGCAAAGCCATGTTGCGGCGGATCGTGTTACCCGATTTCGACGACAACACCGCCGTCACCGAGTGCGGATACAGGAACAGCGCAAGCGCCGAACCGACCGCAAGCGTTGCATAGGCGCTATACCCGTTCAGGCTCGATGCATCCGGCGCCTTCAACAGGATCTTGGCAGGATCGACCGCATGGAAGATCGCGCCGAAACCGCCGAGCTGCGCGGGGATGATGATCATCGCGGCGATGATCGTGATGTAGATCAGCACGTCCTTCACGACCGCGATCATGGCCGGCGCGCGCAGGCCCGACGTGTACGTGTAGGCCGCGAGAATCGCGAACGCGATGATCAGCGGCAGATCGCCGACAAAACCCTTGGTATCGAATCCGAGCGCGCCGATCACCACTTCAATACCGACCAGCTGCAACGCAATGTACGGCATCGTGGCGACGATACCCGTGACGGCGATCGCCAACGCGAGCATGCGGCTGTTGTAGCGGGCGTGCACGAAGTCGGCGGCGGTGACATAGCCGAATTTCTTCGATATCGACCACAGCTTCGGGAACACGACGAACGCGAACGGATAGATCAGGATGGTGTACGGCAACGCGAAGAAGCCAGTTGCGCCCGCGCCGAACACGAGCGCCGGAACCGCGACGAACGTGTATGCGGTGTACAGGTCGCCGCCCAGCAGGAACCACGTGACGATCGTGCCGAAGCGACGGCCGCCGAGGCCCCATTCATCGAGTTGACCAAGGTCGGCCTTGCGCCAGTGAGCGGCGACAAAACCCAGGATCGTCACGCCTATGAAGAACAGGACGAAGACGAAGGTTGCGGTGGCGTTCATCATCGCGGGCTCCCGGGCGTGAGCTTGGAAGCACTGTGGATGGGCTTGGTTTTCTTGTAGACCACGGCGGTTATAACCGCGCTGATCAGAACCCAGAGCAACTGATACCAATAGAAGAACGGAAAGCCCCAGAGCACCGGTTCGATCTTGTTGTAAAACGGCACCCAGACAACGGCGATCCAGGGAAGTATCAGCAGCCAAAGCCACTGTTTGTTGCGGACCTGCCCAGTGGCGGTCACCGCATCTTGAGCCATGACGGTCTCCTCTTTTCTCTTGAAATTGCTGCTCGGCTAGCGGCTGCGCGGCTTGATGCACGGACTTGCACGGCGTGTGGCAAAGCGCCAGCCTAAATAGCGCCCCGAAATAACACGTGGAGTATATGGACGCATAAAAGCCGGTCAAGCAGGGCGAACCCGAACCGTAATGGACCAAGAAAGCATTATGTAATTTTGGCTTTCCGGGCCGCTGTTATGGCTTCGGGTTCGTCGTCAGGCTAGATGGAAAAGTTGGGGGTATCGCCGGCTTCGGCGCTGATCGCCAACGCCTTCACCCATTGACGTGCGGGAAGCTTCAGTTCCTTTTCGATGAGCTTCGCGCGTTGTTCCAGTTGCGTGTACGGCACGTCGAGCCCGGGACCCGCAAACGCAATGGCGATGCGGTTGCCATCGTGGACTTCAGGCAATGCGATCACGCGGCCATCGAAGGCTTCGTTCAGGCGCTTCATGTTGCGCACGAAGCTCGGATGATCGCCGAACAGGTTGATCGTCACCACGCCCGCCGACGGCGTCAGGCAAGCCCGGCACGCACGATAGAACGCGACGCTGTCGAGCACGGGGCCGCGCGCGGTGGCATCGTAGACATCGATCTGCAAGGCGCCGATGCTGCCGTGATTCGCCGCGTCATTGACGAAATCGTAGGCATCTTGCTCGTGGATGGTAAGACGTGCGTCGTCGTTGGGCAGCTCGAACATCGTGCGCGCCGCGATCACGACTGACGGGTTCAGCTCGACCGCTTCGACCTTCGCGCGCTTCAGGAACGCGTGCGCGAACTTCGTGAGCGCCGCCGCGCCCAGACCGAGTTGCACCACACGTTTGGGCGTCTCGATGAACAACAGCCACGCCATCATCTGCTGCGCGTATTCGAGTTCGATGTGATTGGGCCGTTTCAGGCGCATCGCGCCCTGCACCCATTCGGTGCCGAAATGCAGGAAACGCACGCCGCCCTCTTCCGAGAACGTCACGGGCGCGAAGCGCGGTTTGCGCGGGGCATCGATACGCGGCGCGTTTTCGAGGTCGTCATCGCGTTCACGCTTGGCGCGTTTTTTATCGTGCTTCTTGTCGTGGCGCTTGCCGAACGCGCGCGCTTCAGCCGACGCGCGTTTGATTAATTGGGTCATTTAAGGATGTCGCGCCAGATGCGCAATTTTTGATCGAACGAGAGGATAGCATTCGCGGGACTCGACGACGGCAGGACGAGGGTTTCGTAGCCCGCTTCGCGAATCACCGGCTCGAAACGGCCCGATGTCTTGCCATTGAAGCAGAGCTTTTTCAAACCTGGCGCGTGCCGACGAAACGACGCGAAGTCATTGGGGTTTGCATTGCGAATTGCACTGTCGAGACTGCCTTCCCGTTCGCACGCCGCGAGCACATCCCACAAGCCGATGCCATGTTCGAGCAACTTGAGAACACGCTCGCCGTAGGGAAGCTCGCTCAACGGCTCGCCGATCACCGTTCCCACGAGACGCCAGAATTGATTGCGCGGATGAGCGTAGTACTGCGCGGCATCGAGCGATGCAACGCCCGGGAAACTGCCGAGTATCAGCGTGTGCGTGTTTTCATCGGCGATGGGCGGGAAGCCTTTCAGCATGGTTCGCGGCGCTCAAGGAACGACCAGAGCGCCGGCAGAAAGCATTCGGTGACCATGAGCGGCGCGCTTTTTCGCACGAATACAGAACGGCGCGCAAGGAAGGCGTGCGGCGTTTCACGATGCACTTGCGCCGCCGCGAGTGCGTAAAGCGGATCACGTGCCGTAATCCTGCGCGACGTCAGCGGCGAGCGCCACACGCTGCTGTCGCTGTATAAAAGCTCGGCCAGCGGACGCGTTCTCAAACGGCGGATCGCTTGCCACACGCCCGAACTGACATCGAGCGGCACGATGCTGTGCGCCGCGACGAACGGCACGCCCTCCACGTTCAGCACGACTTCGCGCGTCCACACGGGCGTACGCGGCGTGATGTTCAACGCGCTGGATTCGTCGCGCCAAGGCTGGCTCACGGTCTCGCGGGTGACATCGACGGTGACGGCGCCGAGCTTACGCAGATGCGCGGTGAGCGAGCCGCCGCGCGTAAGCCAGTCTTTCTGGTCGGCGGTGAAAGCGGGAAGCGGACGAATGCGCCAGTCGCCGGGCGCCGCAATAAGGGTATTCAGCATGCGCGAGATTATAAAACCAGGCGTGTAAATAGGACGAATCGTATAGATGTCAGCTTGGGCTCGGGGAAGACTTGGAGACCGGTCGGGAGATGACCGGCAATCAATCAACCAGAGAGGAAAGACATGTCGGTGAATACAAAACAAACGTCGAAGGCCGTCGCTACGCTCGCATCGCATACGCTGCATGATCCGAAGGCTTCGGCGATTGCAAAGAGTCTGGCAGCATCGGCTTTATCGCAAACGCATACGAAAAATCAGACCGGCGCGCAAATGGAGCACAAGGCCTCACTCGTTCTTCACAGCGACAAGTATTCGAAAGAGACCAAGACGCTGGCGGCGTCGGTGGTAGCCCAGGCGAACAAGGAACGCAAAGCCAAATGAAAACAAGCCGTTCCGGAGTCGCTCCCGGAACGGCTTGATCGTTTTCGATAATCCGCGCTTGATCCCGCGCGCGGATTACCGAACTAACGAATTGCTACCCCGCTTGGGCCGGCACAAAAAAAAATGCGCCCCGAAGGGCGCATCCACAACGTCAAGCTTGTTTAATTCATCGCGCCAGCAACAACGCATTCGTCCGCTTCACAAAGCTCGCCGGATCTTCCAGCGATCCACCTTCGGCCAGCATCGCCTGATCGAACAACAGATGGCACCAGTCGCTGAAATTCGGATCATCCGCGTGGAGCTTCTTCACCAGCGGATGTTCCGGATTCACTTCCAGAATCGGCTGCATTTGCGGCGCGGCCTGACCGGCCTGCTTCAGCATGCGCTGCAGATAACCGCTCATGTCGCCGTCGTCGGCAACGAGGCACGTCGGCGAATCGGTCAGGCGGAACGTCAGGCGCACGTCCTTGGCCTTGCCTTCCAGCGCGGCCTTCATGCTTTCCACCAGCGGCTTCAGTTCCTCGCCGACCTTTTCCTGCGCCTGTTTTTCTTCGTCGTTCAACGCGCCGAGATCCAGATCGCCGCGCGCCACGCTTTGCAGCGGCTTGCCATCGAATTCGTTCAGGAACGAGAGCATCCATTCGTCGACACGATCCGTCAGCAGCAGCACTTCAACGCCCTTCTTGCGGAACACTTCAAGATGCGGGCTGTTCTTCGCGGCCTGCCACGTGTCGGCGGTCACGTAATAGATCTTCGTCTGCTCGGGCTTCATGCGCGACGCGTAATCGGCCAGCGCCACCGTTTGTTCCGACGACGAATCCGTATGCGTCGATGCAAACCGCAACAGCTTCGCAATGCGTTCGCGATTGCCGTAATCCTCGCCGATCCCTTCCTTGAACACTTGTCCGAACTCTTTCCAGAACGACGCGTATTTGGCTTTATCGGCGTCATCCGTGGCTTCCGCGGACGACGATGCCACTTCTTCCAGCATCGATAAAACCCGCTTCGTCACGCCTTCGCGAATCGCCTTCACATCGCGGCTTTCCTGCAGGATTTCACGCGATACATTGAGCGGCAGATCGGCCGAATCCACCACGCCCTTCACGAAACGCAGATACGCCGGCAGCAATTGTTCGGCGTCGTCCATGATGAACACACGCTTCACATAAAGCTTCAGCCCGCCGCGATGATCGCGGTTCCACATATCGAACGGCGCGTGCTTCGGCACATACAGCAATTGCGTGTATTCGCTGCGGCCTTCCACGCGGTTGTGGGTCCACGCGAGCGGTTCGTCGTGATCGTGCGAGATGTGCTGATAGAACTGCTTGTATTGCTCATCGGTGACGTCGCTTTTCGCGCGGGTCCACAACGCGCTTGCCTGGTTCACCGTCTCGTCTTCGTCCTTCGTGACCATCTCGGACTTCTCGGCGTCCCATTCTTCCTGCTTCATCAGGATGGGCAGCGCGACGTGATCCGAATACTTCTGGATAACCGATTTCAGCTTGTGCGTGGACAGGAACTCGTCTTCTTCCGGGCGCAGATGCAGCGTGATGCTCGAACCGCGTTGCGCGCGCTCGATCTGCTCGACCACGAAATCGCCCTCGCCCGCGCTTTCCCAGCGCACGCCTTCGCTCGCCGGCAACCCGGCGCGGCGTGTTTCAACCGTGATCTTGTCCGCGACGATGAAACCGGAATAAAAGCCCACGCCAAACTGGCCGATCAGCGCAGCGTCCTTTTGCTGATCGCCCGAGAGCTTCGAGAAGAATTCCTTCGTGCCCGAACGCGCGATCGTGCCGAGGTTCGCGATCGCTTCGTCGCGGCTCATGCCGATGCCGTTATCGTCGATGGTGATCGTGCGCGCCGCCTTGTCGTACGAGATGCGGATACGCAGATCCGGATCGTTCTCGTACAGCGCGCCGTTTTCGATGCCTTCGAAACGCAGCTTGTCCGCCGCGTCCGATGCGTTCGAAATCAGCTCGCGCAGGAAAATTTCCTTGTTGCTGTAGAGCGAATGGATCATCAGATGCAGAAGTTGCTTCACTTCTGCCTGAAAGCTCATGGTTTCTTGTGCCATGGTCGGTTCCTCTTTTGTCTAGTGTTGACGGGTTTTAAGCGGCAGCGGTGCGGAAAAACACCGCGCGAATTCTGCGACACATGAGGTCGCCGTCGGGAATTTCAAGGGGCGCCGTTCAAAGCGCCACTGCGGCCCGATCCGTCCTAACCCATGCGATCGGCGTATTCGGTGAGCATTGCAGGCAGCCCTGGATCGCCGCAATTGGCAATGTTAAAGCGCATCCAGGTGCTCGGCAGTTGATGCGGGGAAAAGAGGCTTCCCGGCGTCAACAGGAACCCGGCCTCGTGCCCGAAGGCCGCGAGACCTTCCGAGTCCACGCCGGTATCGGCCCATAAAAACATGCCGGCCGCCGGGACGAGATACGGCTTGTAGCCCACTTTTTCGAACATGCGTACGGTCTTCTCGCGCACGCCATCGAGTTTCACGCGCAGGCGCTCGACGTGCCGCCGGTAGTGGCCATCGGTGAGGACTTTGTACAAGACGCGCTCGTTGAGTTCCGGACTGGTCATGCCAACGAGCATCTTTTGATCGGCAATTGCATTCGCCACTTCCGGCGCGCACGCGATGTACCCCACGCGCAAATTCGGCGCGAGCGTCTTGGAAAAGCTGTTGAGGAAGATCACGCGCTTGAGCTGATCGAGGCTTGCGAGACGCGTGGCCGCGAAGTTGGTCGGGCAGAGGTCGCCGTAAATATCGTCTTCCACGACGATGAAATCATAGGTCTGCGCAAGCTGGAGAATCCGAAAAGCCTGCGCTGCCGTAAGCGACGTTCCCGTGGGATTTTGCAGGACCGAATTGATCACGAGCATCTTCGGACGCCACGTCTGCACGAGATTTTCGAGGGCATCGAGATCGGGGCCGTCGGGCGTGTACGGCATGCCGACGAGCCGCGCGCCTTGCGCGATGAAGCGGCCGAACATCTGGAACCACGCAGGGTCGCCCACGATCACCGTATCGCCCGGCTTGACGAACACGCGTGCAATCAAGTCGATGGCTTGCGTCACGCCCGACACCATCACGATTTGCTGCGTCGATGCGCCAATCTCCAGCTCTTCCAGCCGTGTCTGCAACTGCTGGCGCAGCGGCAGGAAGCCTTGCGGCGTGCCGAATCCGAGCATTTGCCCGCCGCTTTGCCGGCTGATCGACCGCAGGGCGCCGGTTAGCAATTCGCCGTTCAGCCAACTGGACGGCAGATAGCCGATGCCCGGCCCCTTCGCCGGACTCGACGTATGCAGCATGTTGCGCAGCAGCCAGACCACGTCGATGGTGCTCGTGACCGGCTGCGGTTCGCTGGCCGATTGCGGATGCACGTGAGCGTCGTTCGAGCCGCTGCGGTCGCGCACGAAAAACCCGGACCCACGGCGTGAATCCAGATAACCGTGCGCGACCAGCCGTTCGTACGCCTCGACCACGGTAAAGCGCGACACGCCTTTATCCACGGCGAGCTTGCGGATCGACGGCATCCGCATGCCGGGGCGAAACACCCTTTCATCAATACGGCGCCGTCCCCACTGAACCAGCTGGTCGACAAGCGTAAGCTGCGGCGCGCCGTGCGGGGCGGGAATCTGGTCGAGCGGAACGGACATGCCGGGCTCCATCGGATGAATGCGTGCGGTGACTGTACCGAGAAGTATCGGATAGATTGTACCGTTACTGTCACGGTCCTAGCCGATACATTTTAAGATCGCGCTGATGCTAATCTGGCCGCTTTTGTAGCCTTGCAGCGAGATCCTGGTGAGTACCGAATACCCGGCCGAATGGCTAATGCGACCGCGCTGCCAGGCGAAACGGGTATGCTGGCGAGCTTGGCCGTGGTTTTCCACGCATCTCATTCACGTCGTATTTACGTTGTCCGTGCACCATGACCGCTCCGCCGTTGCAACTCGACCATCTCGTGATCGCCGCCCGCACGCTTGAAGAAGGCGCGCGTTTCATCGCCGCGAAACTGGGCGTGGAGACGAGCGAGGGCGGCGCCCATCCGCTGATGCGCACGCATAACCGCTTACTCAACCTCTGGGGCGGCGCATATCTGGAAGTGATCGCAATCGATCCCGCTGCAGCCGCCACGGAATCTCCGCACGCTCGTCTTTTCGCACTCGATGACCCCGCGTTTCTCGAACGGCTCGAAACGGGCCCGCAACTCGTGCATTGGGTCGCGCGCGTCGATCGGCCGAAATTGCTGACGCGCTGGCAGGCGCAATACCCTGAGCGCATCGCGCCCGTCGTAGCCATGTCGCGCGGCACGAACAGCTGGAACCTGACCGTGCCCGACGATGGCTCGTTTCCCGCATGGCAAGGTTCCGGCAATGGACTTCTGCCCTCATTGATCCAATGGGATACGGCGCGGCATCCGAGTGCATCGTTGCCTGAAACAGGTATTGCGGTGAAGTCGATGACGGGGTTTCATCCGCGTGCGCATTTGCTCCTGGAACAGATGGCGTGGCTCGGCACATCGCATTTGATGAACGTCGAAGTGACGCAAGGCGCGCCGGTTCTGGTCGCGGAATTCGAGCTGCCGGATGGCTCCATCGTCACGATGGGTGAAACCTCCGAGGCAATCGAAGCCGCAATGCAGGCAGCGAGGCAAGCTGAACTAGCCGCCGCCAGACCCGCCCGCAGGCGCGCGAAAAGCAAGAAGGCGGAAGACGTAACCGAAGCCGCTGAAGATATGGAAACCGCAAGCGATTCAATGCCCGGCGAAACCGGGCAGCACGAAGAGCACCAAGAACATTGAGGCGGCGGGATAATAAGCATCCGCCGCGCCCCTGACCGACTGACCCGTACCGCCCACCAAGACCGACCGAGGACCCCATGAATCAAGCCGACCTTCAAGCCCAGCCGTGGCAACTTTCCGAACGCGCTAGAAAGCTCACCAGTTCGGCAATTCGTGAAATCCTGAAGGTCACGGAGCGTCCCGAGGTCATTTCGTTTGCGGGCGGATTGCCTTCGCCGGCGACGTTTCCCGTCGAAGAGATGCGCGTGGCGTGTGACCGCATCCTGCGCGACAGTCCGGCCGCCGCGCTTCAATACAGCGCGACCGAAGGCTATCTGCCGCTGCGCGAATGGGTCGCGCAACGGTATTCGGTGAATGGCGCGTCGGTGCGTGCTTCGCAAGTGCTGATCACGACCGGATCGCAGCAGGCGCTGGATCTGCTCGGCAAGGTATTGATCGATCCGGCGAGCCGCGTGCTGGTCGAAACGCCGACCTACCTTGGCGCGCTGCAATCGTTTTCAATGTACGAGCCGAACTACGTACAAGTTCCAACCGATGAACACGGCCTGATTCCCGAAGCGCTGAATACCACGCTTACCGCGGGCGCACGCCTCTTGTACGCGCAGCCGAATTTCCAGAACCCGACTGGCCGTCGCTTGTCGCTCGAACGCCGGACGGCGCTCGCCGCGTTTGCGCAACGTGCCGGGTTCCCGGTGATCGAAGACGATCCGTACGGCGCGCTCGACTACGCCGGTACGCCGCTGCCGACCATGCTTTCCATGGCGCCGGATCACATCGTGCATCTGGGGTCGTTTTCGAAGGTGTTGTCGCCGGGCATGCGCGTGGGTTACATCATCGCGCCCGAGGAACTGCACTTCAAACTCGTCCAGGCCAAACAAGCAACCGACCTGCATACGCCGAGCCTCACACAGCGCATCGTGCATGAGGTCGTGAAGGACGGATTCCTCGAAACGCATATTCCGAAGATCCGCGCGCTGTATCGGGATCAATGCGCGGCCATGCTGGCATCGCTTGAAAAGCACATGCCGGCGGGCGTGGAGTGGAACCGGCCGGAAGGCGGCATGTTCGTGTGGGTGAAGCTGCCACAGCACATCGATACAATGAAACTGCTCGAGCAATCCATTGCGCAACACGTCGCGTTCGTCCCTGGCGGACCGTTCTTCGCGAACGAAGCCGAGCACAACACGCTGCGCTTGTCGTTCGTGACGGTGCCGCCGGCCAAGATCGACGAAGGCGTTGCAAAGCTCGGCGCGCTGATTCGCGCGCAGGTTTGATTTTCACCACTCATTTCAAGGGAAACTCACATGGCTCAACTGAACGTGTACGACAAGCTGAAGGAACTCGGCATTGAATTGCCGACAGCCGGCGCTCCTGCCGCTGCCTATGTCATGAGTGCGCAAAGCGGCAATACGGTCTACCTCTCCGGCCACATTGCGAAGAAGGACGGCAAGGTGTGGGCGGGCAAACTGGGCGCAACGCTCACGACCGCGGAAGGCCAGGTTGCTGCGCGCTCGATTGCCGTCGACCTGATCGCGACGCTGCACGCGCACGTGGGCGACCTCAACAAGGTCACGCGGATTGTGAAAGTAATGAGCCTCGTCAACTCAACGTTCGAATTCACCGAACAGCATCTGGTGACGAACGGCGCATCCGAACTGATCGCCGAGGTGTTCGGCGAGCGCGGCAAGCATGCCCGCTCCGCTTTCGGCGTGGCGCAAATTCCGCTTGGCGCATGCGTCGAGATTGAATTGATCGCCGAAGTCGCCTGAACGGTCAAGAATTAAACGTTAAAGGCGTTTTCGAACGCCGCGTTTATTACACGCGTTTGTTTTCCCCGATGCCGCCCGGCATCGGGATGGTGAATCCGGATGCTTTTTATATCGATAAATCGCATCTGCGAAACAACGTTTCATGGCGCTGAGGCTTACCAGGCGGGCGTTTCAGCCTATCCGCGTATACCTCGATGCGCCATCGAACCTCTGAGCTTCCTTAAACGGGTCGCCTTCAGTAATATCTAAGCCGGCCCGCATTGGTAATATCTGAGCTGCGGCTTCGAGCATGAAGCCTACATGCTGCGAGATTTAAGTATCCATATTCAATAAATAACTGTAAGAAATGCAAGATGCGCGTGGAGCAATTTGCGCAAACTTGCAAACGATTTCGAAGACGCATCCAGTTTTGATTGAGCCACGAACTGGATTGAGTCAGCAGCGGACCACCGGACCGCCAATTTGATCCGGACCACCCGCCCGCCACTACGTCACCGGGTCCATGAACTGACCGAACCCATGAACCGATCACGGCCCAGAACGCCACGCGACATGAAACACGCGGACTTTCCCCGCAGGCGTCGCGCATTGTTCGCCATCCCCGCGCTAGGGGCGCTCGTGCTCGTGCTGCTTTGGACGGTCATCTTCGCGCGGCTTTCGGTCGAGCGCGAAGCGGCGACGCACGCGTCCATGGCATCAGCCGCCATCCTTTCTTCGGCGCTCGAACAGCACACGATCAAGGCGATCCACCAGGTCGACCAGATCACCCGTTTCGTCAAATACGAGTTCGAGAAGACGCCGGGTCAGTTCAACCTGGCGAGCACGGTTGAAAAAGGCGTGGTGCAAAGCGACACGCTGGTGCAAGTGTCTCTTATCGATGAACACGGCATCCTCACCGCGACCACCGCCGAATCGAAACCCAGACCCGTCGATCTGTCGGATCGGGAGCATTTCCAGGTTCACGCGCTATCGAACGATGACTTGCTGTATATCAGCAAGCCGGTGCTTGGCCGCGTATCGCGTCAATGGACGCTGCAGATCACGCGGCGCCTGAATCATCCCGATGGCTCGTTTGCGGGCGTGGTGGTCGTCTCGGAAAACCCCAGCTATTTCACGAGTGATTTTTATAACGTTGCGTCGATCGGTCGTGAAGGCGTCGTTGCCGTGATCTCGGATAACGGCTCCGTGCTGGCGCGCAGTACCGGCGCGGGTTCGTTCACGTCGAAGGCCAACGGCCGCATGATGAGAATGGGCGAACCCGGCAGCGACTCGGCGAGCGTCTTCACTGCAAGCGGCGTGTATCCGACGTCAGATCACGCGTCGGGTATCTACGTCGATCCTATCGATAACGTCACGCGCATCGTTTCGTACCGGCATATCGATGGTTATCCGCTCGGCGTGCTGGTAGGTCTTTCGCAGGCCGAGGAGTTCACCGACTTCAACCACACGCGCCGCGTCTATCTGCTGATGGCAACGTTCATCTCGCTTGCCATGCTCGGCTTCTTCGCGGTGGCGACGGGCCTGATCGGCAAGCTGCTCGGGCGCGAGCGCGAGATGACGCATCTGGTTGAATATGATTTGCTGACCGGATTGCGCAACCGTTATTCAACGCTGCAGACGCTCAGGCAAGATGTGGTGAAACCCGAGAACGTGGGTCACCTCGCGCTGCTTTTCATCGATCTCGACAACTTCAAGACCGTCAACGACACGCTCGGCCACAATGCCGGCGACATCGTCCTGCAGATGACGGCATCGAGGCTCGCGGAAACCGTCGGCGACCATGGCACGCTTTCGCGCATCGGCGGCGACGAGTTCGTGGTCGTAGTGAAAGGCGCCGATGTCGAGCGGCAGGCCGTCGAAATGGCCGAAGCGGTGTCACATATGTTCGCCACGCCCTTCGACGTCCGCGGCAGCGCGTTCGTGCTGCATGCAAGCGTGGGCATTGCGTTGTATTCGGTATCGAGCGAAAGCGAAATCGACCTGCTGAAAAAGGCCGATCTCGCCATGTACAGCGCGAAGGACGCGGGCAAGAATTGCTACCAGTTTTATTCGCCGCAGTTGTCGCATCGCGCGGACCATTTGATGAAGTGGGAACAGCAATTAAGGGTCGCGCTCGCGCAAAACCAGTTGTTCCTTGCGTACCAGCCGAAGATCGACCTGACGCGCCGGTGCATCACCGGCTTCGAAGCACTCGCCCGTTGGAACCATCCGCAACACGGTCTGATCCCCGCGAACGAATTCATTCCGGTCGCGGAAAGCACGGGCTTGATCGTGCCGATCGGGGATTTCGTGATTCATACCGCGTGCCGGCAATTGGCCATCTGGCAGGGCCAAGGGTATGACGGGTTGTCGCTCGCGGTGAACATCTCGGCGGTGCAGTTCTGGCGCGGCGATTTGCTCGAAACGGTGGCGGCCGCCATTCGCGAAAGCGGCATCGCGCCGGGCAAGCTCGAGCTTGAGATCACGGAAACCGTGATGATGGAGTTTCCGGATATCGTGGCGGAAAAGATTGCGGCGTTGAAGCGGCTCGGCGTGCGGATCGCGCTGGATGACTTCGGCACCGGGTATTCGTCACTGTCATACCTGAACCGTTTTGCCGTCGATACCCTCAAGGTGGACCGGTCGTTTATCCAGGCCATTCCGCATGATCGAAGCGTTTGCGTGATGGTTTCGGCGATCGTGAATCTGGCGCGATCGCTCGGGCTGACCGTAGTCGTGGAAGGCACCGAGACCGAAGAGCAAATCACGTGGCTGTCGCGGCTTGGACCTATCGAGGCACAGGGGTTTCTGTTTTCTCGCGCGGTGCCGGCCGAAGGCGTTCAGGCGTTGCTCGACCGGTTCGGGGTTTGCGGTCTGGGACTCGTATCCGATGTCGTCGCGCTGCCGTTTGGCGAAGCGCCATCGAATGCGGTGGATTGAACTTCTTCTCGAAGCTTCACCAGCGGTAGTCCAAACCCACGTTTCCCGCATGCGTGTGGCCGCCTCCGCCGAACTCGCCGTCGTAGCGCAATCCGGCATGCACTCGCCGTCCCAGCGCAACACGCACGCCTATTCCTGCCTGCATTGCGTCGCGCGCCGCGCCGCTGCCGTGCACGGCAAAAGCGCTGTTCGCCGCACCTTCGAAACTCGCGCTGACCGCCTGTGTTCGCGCGCCGTACTGATGCACCCACGCCAGTTCGCCATTGAGGCTCCATGCATGGCCAAGCAATTCCAATTGATTGCGCCAGCGCGCGCCCAATGACGATCGTATGGAGTTTGCGGTGTTCGCCGACACGGCCAGGTTCACCGAATCGGCGCCGCTTTCGTTGAACGCCGGCGTCTCTGCCCGCTGCAATTCAAGCGCTACGAACGGCGACACCACGCCGATCTTTCCCATCGATATATCCACGCCATTGCTGAGCGTGGCGAAGTACTGGTTCCCGCCGACACTGCCGAGCGCCGTGCGCGGGGTATCGGTGAAGAAGATCGAGCGCTTCATGTCGTCACTGTTGCGCGCATATCCCGCCGATGCCTGCAGCCAGTACGCGCCCGGCACATAACTGCCGTACAGCGCTGCCTGGTAGGTATCGAACTGGCCGTGAACGGGCAACGTACTGGTCGAAGTATTGCCGTGCATGGCGGCGAGCGCCGCGCCGACGGTGACCTTCGGCACGATCCTGTAATCGATGCCCGATATCACGCCGCCTATGCTCGTTTGCTGGCCAAGCCAGGTGTCGTAGCCGCCGAGCTTGCCGGTGCTGCCGAGCACGCTGATCCACGAGCACACACGCCCAGGATTGGCCGACGACGGTGTCGCAACGTCCGCCGCGCATTCGCCGGCGAAGCGCGCGGCGTTCAGCCTGTCATCGATTGCGTTCATGCTAAGGCGCGCGGCTTCGAAGTGCGCGTTCGGGAAGGCGGCGTAGGCTTCCGCGCTCAACTGGTCGAGCGCCGCATATGCCGATGAACCTTCAAGGCTCAGCAAGTCGCCTGCGACCGACAGAAAATCACGCGTTGGCGCAACGCCCGACCCGATGCCCGCCACGCCATGATCGAGCGCCGCTTCGACCGCGATCTGGTTCGGGGTGCCACCGGCGAACTGGAAGCCGCGCTGCACGTGAAGGTAAGCGTTGCTGGCATCGTAGGAGAGCGATGCCGAGACAAACGGATTGCGCGTCTCCAAGCCGGAGAAGACACCCGTGAGACCGGCGGTCGTGGACAGGATGGTGTACGTGTCGGTGGGCGTGAAGGACGCCGCGCGCAGACGCACGCGCACGAGACCGCCTTGCAGCGCCGCTGTTCCAGCGACGGCGATCAGGTCGTGGCCGTCCGGCGTGATATCGGCCTCGTAATGGCTTCCCGAAGCCTGCGTATATGAGCCGGCAACTGAAAGCGTGCCCGTCGATAAACGCTGAAGTCCCGCAATTGCCGCAACGGTCGGTGCGCCCGGCGCGATGACACCTTGCATCGAAACCGCGCCTTTCAGCGCGCCCGTGCCATTGAGCGTGGAATCGGGCGCGATGGTGACCGATGGACTCGTCAGGTTGCCGGTCAACGTCAGCGTGCTGTGGCTGATCGTGCTGGCCGAGGTTATCGATACCGGAGCTGACAAGGTCCAGTTGGCGTCCTGCATGGTCAGCGTGGAAAAGCCCGATGTCCGGCTCGCCAACGTGCCTGCGCCTTGCAACGTCAATGCATTCGACGAACCCAATCCGCCGTCAAGATCGCCGGTTACGTTGCTTCCGCTGCCGAGCGTCAAGCGGTTGTTCGACCCGGTAAAACGCACGGCGGCGGACTGGCCGATGATCGTTCCTGCGTTGACGATCGACACATTCGATCCGGCGATGACGGCGACGCCCGTCGCGCTGGTAATCGATGCGCCCTGCTCGTTCGTCAGGCTCGCAACACCGCCGGGGGCATCGATGGAAACGCCCGTTCCGTTCACGCCTTGCGCCGCGATCGACCCCGCGTTCTCGATGGAAACATCCGTCCCGGCCACTGCCAAAACGCCATTGGCGCCGTGGATGGATGCGCCGCGCTGGTTGAGCAAGCTCGTCTGACCCGTAGGCGCATTGATCGCAACGCCGGCCCCATTGTTCCCATTCGATGCGATGCGCCCCGCGTTGATCATCGACACATTCGATCCCGCCTGCACCGCGTTGCCGCCCGCAGCCGTGATCGACCCGCCCGCCTTGTTCACGAGATTCGCGGGACCCGAGGGGGCATCGATGGCAACACCTGCTCCGGTTGTGCCACTTGCTTCGATCGCGCCCGCATTGCTGATCGATACGTTCGAGCCCGCCTTGACCGCGTCGCCCGCTACGCTCGTGATCGATCCGCCCCGCTCGTTGCTCAGCACAGCGACGCCCGAGGGTGCATCGATCGCGACGCCGGTTCCGTCGATGCCACCCGCCACGATCGTTCCCGCGTTTGTGATCGATACATTCACGGAGCCCGGCGCCAGAACTCCGGACGCGCCTTTGATCGATGCGCCTTGCTGATTCGCGAGGCTTGCGGTACCGGAAGTTGCATCGATCAGAACACCGCTTCCGTTGTCCGCGCTTCCCGCGATCGATCCCGCATTGATGATCGAAACGCTCGCGCCGGACTGAACCGAAGCTTTGACCGCATCCCCGGCCGCGCTCGTGATCGATCCGCCCCGCTCGTTCGTCAGGCTCGCCGCGCCCGCAGGAGAAACGATTAGAACGCCGACAGATTTCGCCCCTTGCGACGCAATGGAGCCCGCGTTCTCCACGCTTGTAGCATCGCCGGTTGCGAGCACCGCGGCCACGCCGTCGGCGCTGCTCGAAATCGAACCGCGGTTGACGACCCGGCTTTTGTCATTCACCGATACCGCGTTCCCCGCGCTCGCCGCGACCGATCCGCCCGGCAACACTTCTATGTCAACACCCGTGACGCCGGCTTGGGCGATGAGGCTGCCGCTCAACTGCCCGGCCACTGCAACGCCGCCGCCATCGATGAGCCACGTCTGCCCGCCGCCATTTGCGCCGGTGAAAGTCCAGGTGCCCGGATCATCCTTGCGCAAGATCGTGAAGCCGCGATATTGCGCCGATGCACCCAAGGCCGATATGTCGAAGCTGCCGTCGTTCGTGCCGCCGAGAATCAGCGTGTTCGTTCCAGCGCCCGCATCGACGACGCCGAGAATGGTCGCTGTACCCGTCAGCCGTAGCGCGTCGTCATTTGGTCCGAACAGGATTGCCGTGCCGCCCGTCCCGTTGATGCTGCCGCTATTCGAAACGAAGCTGCCGGTCCCGGCTGCGCTACCCGTTGCGGCCGCGCTCAGGTCGATTGCCGTGCCGTTCAGCGAAATGATCAGTCCGTCGTTGAAAACCGTTGTCGCCGAATTGGAAAGAATGGCGGGACCATACCCAACGATCGTCCCCGTGACGAGATTTGTCACGGTGCCGCCGCTCGGCAAGTGAACGCCCGACTGCGTGCTTGACAGGTCCTCCGCCGAGCCGCTGATCGTACCCGCGTTGGTCACGGTGCTGGTCGAGCGATTGGCGTAGACGGCGTCAAGATGACCCAGGATCGACGCGCCGGCGGCATTGACGATATCGCCGCCGCTGTACAACGCAATTCCGGTCGTGGTGTTGCTGCGCACAGAACCGTTATTCAGGATCGATACAGGGCTGTCGAATTCGACGGCGAAATAGCCGCCAACAACAACGCCGTTATTGGTCAGCGTCCACGTAATTGCGTTATCCGATTTTCCGAAGATCGCGACGCTGCCTTGCGCGGTTGTATCGATAACCGCATCCGGAACTACGGTGAACGGATTGTCAGCCGGATTCAGCGAGTAGCCGGTTTGGGAACCAGCCAGATCAGTGGCATTCGCGGTATCGACAGCGAGATTGGCGAAAGCCAATATTGTTATTGGCAGGCCGATCCAGCGATGCTCTTTTTTTACCCAGGATACCGAACCGCCGGGCTGTCTCTTTGATCTTTTCGAAGCGCTCATTACCCGTTTCCAAAACGAATCGACTCAGCACTTTAGTCTGTCGAGAACGCGTTGGCGATGGGTAATGAAGCAGTAAAACAAGGAGTGAAATGCTTCGATCTTTCGTTTATAAAGCAGCAGCGCGCTATAGTCCGCGCGATAAAACCGCCGTGCCGATAGTCACGACTCCCAGCACAATATTGATCAGCACGAGACGGCGAATGGTGCCGACGGAGCGCGCGCCATCGGGCCAGTTCTGCGATTGAACCGCACGACGGATCTTTGGGAATACGCCGAAGCGGATATGCCCGAATATCAACATCATCACAATGCCGATGCCGGCCATTGCATGCAACGGCCAGGGCGCATGTCCGCCGCCGAACTGTGACAACAGAAATCCACCGGTCAGCAGGATCACGAGCACCGATGCCGCGACCCAGTTGAAGAACCGGGCAAATACGGATTCCCACAGAGGCAAACGCAATTGCGGCGATAAATCCGCGATTGCCGGCCGCAGGCAAAAATGCGCGAATATCATTCCGCCAATCCAGACCGCTACTCCCAATAAATGCAGGAACAGCGCCACTTCAATTGCCTTGTTCATCCGGGTTCCTGATTGCAGGTTTATCTGCCGCTGAATGCGACATTCGGGCATTCGACTCGCTCGAATGAAACCAGTTCAAGTATTTTTCAAGATAAAGAAATGCCCGGGTCGAATACCCCCGGGCATTTCAGACGAACGCTGGGTTTCAGCCCTCGAGAACCGGACGCAGATCAGTCACCTTGATGGTGACATCCGGCGCACGGCCCTTGCGCGCACGCTTGCCGACATAGGCCTCGAGCGCTGCCGAGCTCAGCTTTTCGTCGCGCACCTTGCCGCCGCGTCCCGCGCCCGTCAACACGATCCCGCGCTTGTCGATGGCCAGGGCCTGCCGCAATGTTTCCTTTGGTTCCAGCGCGACCAGGATCACGCCACGACCGCCGCCCGAAAGCGTTTTCATTTCATCGATACCGAACACCAGCAGGCGCCCATTGCTCGTCAAGCACGCGACGTGCGTGGCGCCCGCCAGCACAGGCATGGGTATCAGCGGAGCAGCGCCTTCGTCGATGGTCATGAACGACTTGCCCGCCTTCACGCGGCTGACCATGTCGCCAAGCTTGGCCATGAAACCAAAACCGTTGCTCGATGCCAGCAGCAACGGCTGATCCGCCGAAGCCGCGAAGTAATGCAGCAGATGCGTTCCCGACTCCAGCTCGATCAACGACGTCACCGGCACGCCGTCGCCGCGGCCGCCCGGCAACATGGCAACCGGCACGGAATACACGCGCCCGTTGCTGCCCCACGCGACCAATACGTCCGGCGTGCGCGCGAGGAACGTGCCATAAATGCCATCGCCCGCCTTGAACTGGAAGCTCGCCGGGTCGAGCCCGTGACCCTTCAACGCGCGCACCCAGCCCTTCTGCGATACCACGACCGTGACCGGATCATCGACCACGCGCGCTTCGAACGTCGCGCGTTTTTCCGCCTGGATCAGCGTGCGGCGATCGTCGCCATACGTCTTGGCATCGCCTTCGATTTCCTTGATCAGCAGGCGCTTCATGGCGGCGTCGCTGTTCAGCAATTCTTCGAGCTTTTCCTTCTCGCTGCGCAGATCCTTCAATTCCTGCTCGATCTTGATTGCCTCGAGCCGCGCGAGTTGCCGCAACCGGATTTCGAGAATGTCGTCGGCCTGGCGCTCGCTGAGCTTGAACCGCTCCATCAGCGCTTCCTTGGGATCGTCGGCTTCACGAATCACGCGGATCACTTCATCGATATTCAGGAAGACGATCATTCGTCCTTCGAGAATATGGATGCGGTCGTTCACCTTGCCAAGCCGATGCTGCGTGCGCCGCGTGACCGTCGTGAAACGGAAACCGATCCACTCGTGCAGGATTTCGCGAAGACCCTTCTGACGCGGCCGGCCGTCGGCGCTGATCATGACCAAATTGATGGATGAGTTCGATTCAAGGCTCGTATGCGCGAGCAGCGAATGCACGAACTCCGTCTGGTCGATGCGGCTCGACTTCGGCTCGAACACAAGGCGCACGGGTGCGTCGCGGCCCGATTCGTCGCGAACTGTATCAAGCAGCGCAAGCATGGTCTGCTTGGTCTGCAATTGATCGGGGCTCAACGCCTTCTTGCCGAGCTTGATTTTCGGGTTTGTCAGTTCCTCGATTTCCTCGAGCACCTTCTGGCCCGAAGTACTCGGCGGCAATTCGGTAATCACGAGTTGCCACTGACCACGCGCCATCTCCTCGATCTTCCAGCGCGCACGCACTTTCAGGCTGCCGCGGCCGGTTTCATAGGCCGCCGCGATTTCCGCCGGGCTGGAAATGATCTGCCCGCCGCCCGGAAAATCCGGGCCCGGAACCATGTCCATCAACTCGGCGTGTTCGATCTTCGGATTGCGGATCATCGCGACCGCGGCGGCCGCGACTTCGCGCAAATTGTGCGATGGAATTTCCGTCGCGAGACCCACCGCGATCCCCGACGCGCCATTCAGAAGCGCGAACGGCAGGCGTGCGGGCAGGAGCTTCGGCTCCTGGAACGAGCCGTCGTAATTCGGCATGAAGTCGACGGTGCCCATGTCGATTTCATCGAGCAGCAACTTGGCGATGGGCGTGAGGCGCGCTTCCGTGTACCGCATGGCCGCCGCGCCATCGCCGTCGCGCGAACCGAAGTTGCCCTGGCCGTCGATAAGCGGATAACGCATCGAGAAGGCCTGCGCGAGACGCACCAGCGCGTCATAGGCCGACTGATCGCCGTGCGGATGGTATTTACCGAGCACGTCGCCCACCACGCGGGCCGACTTCACCGGCTTGGCCGTGTTTGCCAGGCCCATCTCGTTCATGGCGAACAGGATGCGGCGCTGCACGGGCTTCTGGCCGTCGCTGACATCGGGCAACGCACGGCCTTTGACCACGCTCACCGCGTAGTCGAGATACGCGCGCTCGGCGTAATCGCCAAGCGTCAGTTTTTCGCCATCGGGCGCGGCTTCTTGTTCCGCGAAGAGATCGTCCATCGAATTTCCAGTGTTATGCGTTGACGAGGTTCAGGGGCAGACTCGCGGCAGCTCAGATATCCGCTTCGACTTCGTTGCCCTTCTCTTCCAGCCAGCTACGTCGCGATGCGGCTTCGCCCTTGCCCATCAGCATGGTCATGCGCGTGACCGTGTTGTCGAAGCCCAGGTCGCCGAGCTGGACCGGCAGCAAACGGCGCGTGTCGGGGTTCATGGTCGTGTCCCAGAGCTGCTCAGCGCTCATTTCGCCCAGGCCCTTGAAGCGGCTGATCGACCATTGCGTTTCGCGCACGCCGTCCTTCCTGAGTTTGTCCAGGATGGCTTCGAGTTCGCCTTCATCGAGGGCATAGAGTTTCTGCGCCGGCTTCTTGCCGCGAGCGGGGGCGTCGACACGAAAGAGCGGCGGCCGCGCAATGCACACGTTGCCCTGCTCGATCAGTTGCGGGAAATGTTTGAAGAACAGCGTGAGCAGGAGAACCTGGATGTGCGAGCCGTCCACGTCCGCGTCCGACAGGATGCAGATCTTGCCGTAACGCAGGTTCGAAAGATCCGCCTTGTTGTCGAGGCTATCCGGGCTATGCGGATCCACGCCGATCGCCACCGCGATGTCGTGCACTTCGTTGTTGGCGAACAGCCTGTCGCGCTCGGTTTCCCACGTGTTCAGCACCTTGCCGCGCAACGGCAGGATGGCCTGGAATTCCTTGTCGCGGCCCATCTTTGCCGAACCACCCGCCGAGTCACCCTCCACGAGGAAGAGCTCGTTGCGCGAGATGTCGGTGGATTCGCAATCGGTCAGCTTGCCGGGCAGCACCGCCACACCCGAGCTCTTGCGCTTCTCGACCTTCTGCCCCGCCCGCGTGCGCGCCTGAGCCTGACGGATCACCAGTTCCGCGAGCTTCTTGCCGTATTCGACGTGCTGGTTCAGCCACAATTCAAGCGCCGGCCGCGAAAACGACGACACGAGTTTCACGGCGTCGCGACTGTTCAGACGTTCCTTGATCTGCCCCTGGAACTGCGGATCGAGCACCTTCGCCGACAGCACGAACGACACCCGCGCGAACACGTCTTCCGCGAGCAGCTTGACGCCCTTGGGCTGCAGGTTATGCAACTCGACAAAGCTCTTGACCGCCTGGAACAAGCCGTCGCGCAGGCCGGATTCGTGCGTGCCGCCGGCGGGCGTGGGGATCAAGTTGACGTACGACTCGCGCAGCAACGGCCCTTCTTCGCTCCACGCGACGACCCAGCTCGCACCTTCGCCTTCGGCAAACGTCTCTTCGCTCGACTTCGCGTTGCCCGCGAAACGCTCGCCTTCGAACAACGGGATCAGCAGGTCGCTGCCGCCCATACCTTCGAGCAGGTAGCCACGCAGGCCGTCCTCGTACTTCCAGGTCTGGCGTTCGCCGGTTTTTTCGTTGATGAGCGTGACTTCCACGCCCGGCAGCAATACGGCCTTGGAGCGCAAGAGGCGCTGCAACTCGGCCACAGGCAGGTTCGGCGAATCGAAATACTTGGAATTGGCCCAGGCGGTGACGCGCGTGCCGGACCTCTTCTCGCCGCGATTCATCGCGCGGGTTTCGAGCGGCTTTACAACGTCGCCGTTGGCGAAACCCAGTTCCGCCACCTTTCCGTCGCGCCAGACAGTTACGTCGAGCCGCGTGGAAAGCGCGTTCGTTACCGATACACCCACGCCATGCAAGCCGCCCGAGAACGTGTACGCGCCGCCGGCGGCCTTGTCGAACTTGCCGCCCGCATGCAGGCGCGTGAACACGATCTCGACGACCGGCACGCCTTCCTCCGGATGCAGGCCATAGGGAATGCCGCGCCCGTCGTCTTCGACGGACACCGAATGGTCCGCATGCAGCGTCACCGTGATCTGCTTGCCATAGCCGCCGAGCGCCTCGTCCGAGGCGTTATCGATGACTTCCTGAATGATGTGCAGCGGATTTTCCGTGCGGGTGTACATGCCGGGCCGTTGCTTGACCGGCTCGAGCCCCTTCAGCACCTTGATCGATGCTTCGCTGTATCCGCTGTTCTTGCCGCCGTCGGCGGCGCTGGGTTTTTTCGTGGACATGTCTGGACGGTGGTCCGGCAGTCCGGGGGGGACGACCGGCGAATGCGTGAACAGTACGGGCCAATCCGGTGCGGCCGGCCAGGTGTGGCCCCGGCCGGGGCACCGATTTGAGCGTCGATAACCTGAAACCGCGACGGCGAACGCCAGCTTGCAGCCAACCTGCGGCCTTAAAGCCAGCGCGCCCGAAAACGCGACGTATTTTACTGATTTCGACAAACTTTTCGATACAGCGAACGGCGTGGCACCGAAGATAGCCTTACTTGCGCTTTGCTTCGAGTTCTTCCCAGCGTTCGAGCGCGACCAGCAGTTCTTCATCGATCACCGCGTGCCGTTCGCTCAATCGCGTGCCTTCCTTCGGATCTTTCGCGAAAACGGAACCGTCTTCCAGCTTTGCCGCGATGGACTTTTGCTCCGCTTCGAGCGCCGCGATTTGCGCCGGCAACGCTTCCAGTTCGCGAACTTCCTTGTACGGAAGCTTGTTGGATCGCTGTGAATTGCGTCCCGCGCCGCTGTCCTTCGGGCCGTCGTCCTTTTTCGCTTGCTTGGCGGTATCGCGGGCGGCGTCTGCCGCTATTTTTTCAGAACGGTCGCTCTGGATCTGCCAGTCGGTGAAGCCGCCGACGTACTCGCGCCACTTGCCCCCGCCTTCCGATGCAAACACAGACGTCACCACGTTATCGAGGAATTGCCGGTCGTGGCTCACCAGAAGAACCGTGCCGTCGTAATCAGTGAGCAGCTCTTCCAGCAGCTCGAGTGTCTGGATATCGAGGTCGTTGGTCGGCTCGTCCAGCACCAGCACGTTCGCCGGCCGGGCAAACAGGCGCGCCAGCAGCAGCCGGTTGCGCTCGCCGCCCGAAAGCGACCGCACGGGCGAACGCGCGCGCTCGGGCGCAAACAGGAAGTCGCCGAGATAGCTCATCACGTGTTTCTTCACGCCGTTCACTTCGACCCATTCGCTGCCGGGGCTGATGGTGTCGGCGAGGGTTTTATCGAGGTCGAGCTGCGCGCGCATCTGGTCGAAATACGCGACTTGCGTATTCGTGCCGGTGCGCACCGTGCCGCTGTCCGGCGCGAGTTCGCCGAGAATCATCTTGAGCAGCGTGGTCTTGCCCGCACCGTTCGGGCCGATGAAACCGAATTTGTCGCCGCGCATGACGGTGGCCGTGAAGTTATCGACGATGGTTCTGTCGCCGTACTTCTTCGTCACATCCGTCAGTTCCGACACGATCTTGCCCGAGCGTTCGCCTTGCCCGACGTCGAGCTTTACATTGCCCTGCACGTTGCGCCGTTCGGCACGTTCGTTACGCATTTCAACCAGCCGCGCAATCCGCCCGACGCTGCGCGTACGCCGCGCCTCCACGCCCTTGCGAATCCATACTTCTTCCTGCGCCAGCAGCTTGTCGAACTTGGCCGCTTCGACCTGTTCGATTTCAAGCTGCTGCGCCTTGCGCGTCTGGTACGCGGTGTAATTGCCCGGATACGAAAGCAAACGTCCACGATCCAGATCGACAATACGCGTTGCAACCTTGTCCAGAAACGCCCGGTCGTGGGTGATGAACAGCAGGCCCGTACGCAGCGTGACCAGCAACTCTTCGAGCCAGCGAATCCCTTCGAAATCGAGGTGGTTGGTCGGTTCGTCGAGCAGCAGTACGTCCGGCTGAACGACCAGCGCCCGCGCGAGCGCGACACGCTTTTTCATGCCGCCCGAAAGCGCGCCGGAACGAACGTCGCCATCCAGGCCGATCTGCTGCAGCGTGGTCGCAACGCGGGTCTGCCAGTTCCACGCATCGGTTGTGTCGAGTGACGATTGCAGCGCGTTCATGCGCGACATCAGCGCGTCGTGCTCCGGACCTTCGTGCGGTGCATCGGCGAGCTGGTGCGCAACGGCGTCGTAGTCATCGAGCAATTGCCGCGCGTGCGACAGGCCCGACGCGACGACGTCGAACACCGACGCCTCGAGGTCGAACTCGGGCTCCTGCGGCACATAGACGGTCGTGAGCTCGTTCTGGCGCGTGACCAGGCCGTCGTCCGGCTTCGCCAATCCGGCGATGATCTTCAGCAGCGACGACTTGCCCGCGCCGTTACGCCCGATAAGCCCGACGCGTTCGCCCGCTTCGAGTGAAAAGTCGGCGTGATCGAGCAACGCGACGTGGCCGAACGCGAGTTGCGCGTCGGAAATGGAATAAAGCGACATGGGAGGCAGCCGGAAAAGTGCAAATACTGGAAGCGGCCATTGTACCGGTCTTGGCCGGTGCGCCCGGGCCCCTCTGCCATCAGGCCTAATAAAGGGACCTGCCTGGTTACAACTAGACGATGCGGCCGGCGCCATTTTTGAGATTTCGGCGGACATCTTTGTGACATCCGCCGCGCCGCATTTTCGACGGTATTACTTCACGTGGATCTTGATCGTCTGGCTCATTTCCGGACCGAACGACTGGTGGGCGCCATCGCCGAATTGAAGCGTCAGCGTGTGGTCGCCGGGAGGCAGCTTCACGTCCGCTTCGGTCTGGGCCTTGCCGAAATGCAACGACTTGTCGTTAGCCGGGATGACGAGACCCTTTTGCATGGGGCCGGCATCGATCAACAGGTGGTGATGGCCTTTATTGGGATCGAGATCGCCTGCCGGCGCGAGCCCCATGCCTTCCAGGCCGAACACCACGTGCCCCGGGCTTGTCACGGTCGCGCCGTCTTTCGGCTCTACAAAAAAGACGCGCGCTTCGGCATGCGCCGCGGCGGTCATGAGGAACATGCTCGACAACACCAATCCCGACAACAGTTTCTTGAACGTCATTTTTTTGCTCCCAAGAAGAGTGCGGCTGCCGATGAACAATCCCGGCCGCCAAAACGGCTGCGTGCAGCGCGCGATGGCATCGCTCAAACCCGTTGGCGAAAGGCCCTCGCGGAAGTGCACAAAATCCGCCCGGCAGAGGATACACCGACCTCGCGAAAGAAACGCATGTCGCATGACTTCCATCGCGGCGGGCGCGAAATACCGTTTATTACGCGTCGGATCTCCCCTTGCGAAGAGCGGATTTCGACATTCCGGTAACATTCGGTTCGCCGGTAGCAATGGTAGTCGGGCGGGATCGTAATATTTGGCCCGCACTAAATTTGCTATTTTCTGTTGAACGAGAAGAAAGAGTCTGTCGTGAGTGAAGTTTTAGAATATAAAAGCTGGGTTTGTCTGATTTGCGGCTGGATCTACAACGAAGAAGATGGCTTGCCGGAAGACGGTATCGCGGCCGGAACACGCTTCGCCGATATCCCTGATACATGGCGCTGCCCGCTGTGCGACGTGGGCAAGGAAGACTTTGTGGCGGTCGAGTTCTGAACGCCTGGACCGGTCGCGCTTTATCGCGCGATCACAATCAGTTCGCGGCTGCCTGCCGATACCCCCGTCCCATCCCAATCGCCAAACCAGGTCAGGCTGCTGAAACCAGCTTGATTCAGCAGCGCAGTCAGTTCGTCCTGGCTGCGAAATCGTAGTTCGCTCGCCGAAATCAGCTCGTTCCCGGAAGCCTGGAATTTGAAATGCGTCGTGAAGCGAACGACCGATTGCGGGCTTTCGACGGCATCGGCGAGCCACACTTCCACTTCGCCAATCCCTTCCACCGCGATTTTTCTGTGCGAGCGCAAGGGCGTCCACGCATCCCATGCGCGCGCCGCCGGATTGCGGCACTCGAAGGATAGTTCGCCGCCGGTACGCAGCGCGTGCCGGGCGGCCTTCAGCGTTGCGAGAAAAGCGCTGTCATCGATAAAAACCTGCGCCACATGTCCCGTCATCAGCACGAGATCGGCTGGCGGCAATATGGCGAGCGCGCCCGCGTCCCCTTCGATCCAGTCCACGCGCTCTGCATGCGGCCGCTTACGCGCGACCTGCAGCATGGCGTTCGCCGGATCGATGCCGATCACGCGTGCGCCCAGCGCTGCGAGCTCACACGTGAGCAAGCCTGTGCCGCAACCCAGATCGATCACGCGGTCGCGGCTCGCGGCGAGCGCGAGGTAGAAGGCGGTATCGGCGGCGGGAGGGTTCAGCGTGTCGTAAAGCGCAACGAGGCGTGGATCGGTGTAAAGGGTCGAGGGGGTCGAGGGGGTCGAGGGCATGTAGTTGCAATAGTTGGCGGACGTCAGCGGCTCAAATACGCGAGCGCGTCACGCATGGGCTGACTGGGCACGAGTATGGAACCGGTAAATGGCGTATCGAGATCAAGGATCACGAGGACCGCGGACGCTATGGATAGCGCGCCGAGCGTGATGATCACGAACGCCAGCGCGTTGCGCGGCGCGATCAGCCCGAAGCACAGGAAAATGACGAGCAGCCAGAAGACAAGGATGCGGTCGAACGGTGTCGATATCGAACCGCGCGCCTCCTGGACGATTTTCCATCGTTGCTGGATGAGATCGTCGAACCGCAGCAGCGCCTCGTTATCCATTTTTTGATGGTAGGCGTCACGCGGTTGCAGTTCCCGCACTTCATGCTGTGCTCGCTCCAGAAGACTTCCCAGTTCGCGGCTGTCGAGGTGATCAGCGCTTGGTTCGGGTGCGAGGGTTTTCGGGAAGTAATCGCCGGGAGGCGGCGGTTCCTGCGCCCACGTTGTTGCAATCGCGGCCGCCGTATAGGTGCGCAAGATCTGACGAGGGGTATCGGCGTCGGGGCCGTACTGGCGCAAACTGTTGTCGAGCTGGATCAGCGCGGAGGCGTAAGTGCGGATGTCGTTGTTGGTGGTATCGAACAAGGTTTTCGCCGATGCCGTCAGCAAGCCCAGCACCAGCGCCGCGAACGTGACGAGCATGCCGATCACCAATTTCAGCAATTGCACCGTTTCGAACGCCTTGTGCTCTTCGGGCAACAACGGGCGTATGACAACACCAGCGCCAGCCGCCGCCAGCAGGAAGAAAAAAACGACCGAAGCAGTTTCTAATTCAGTCATGGGCCGTGTTCGATGGAAATGATCATTGTGCAGAACCTACGCTATTCACCGCACGCCGGAAATTGACGCTATTACCGACTCGCACCATAATCGACTCGCTGTTTTGCACACATTATCGAGTTTTATCAATGAACAAAATTTCGCGCCTGATGGCTATGTTTTTTCTGAGCGCCGGTGGTGTTGCTTGCGTGGTATCAAACGCAAACGCCAATACCGCCGCCGACAATGTCCGGCTCAGCGCAACGCCGCTTCAGAATGGCACGTTTGGCAACGAATGCACGAACCGCTCGATCCGGCCATTCGCCCGGCCGAAGGACAGCTCGTTCTCCGACGATGCATTGCGCGCCGGTCTGGTGTTGCTCACAGGCGTGGCAAGCGGCGGCTACCATTCGGGACCTTCAAATGTCTGCGGCAACCGGTCAGCGTTCTAGGCTCGATCGAGCGTTTTCAAGCGCGAACCGGCAACACGCAAGCGTGTCTCCGCGCGGGCAGTCGGAGACACTTTGTGGGGGGCGCCCTGTCAGATCGCCCGAACTACAGCAATTTTACCAATCAGCGCCAAGTAATAAATCGGCCAGAAGATCACTGCGCGAACTTTGGTCGAGAATACGTTTTGAAGCGTGTTATAGACTGGATGAAACGTGATCAGATTACGCAAGACCGTCCGGTTCAAAAAGATTCCGCAGGCGAAATAAACGATAAAGTACGCAATCGGCGCCTTGCTTACGCTAGCTATGATTGCGCCAATAATCAACGCTGCCACAGCGCCCGCGTAATACCCAAATGCTTTACCGAGTGACATCAGTCCACCGGACCCCTGAACGGCGTCGTCGCTGGCGATACTCATCTTTTTTTCCTTATTGAGTTGGAGAGGATTTCGAGGCGCCGTGAATCCGACGGCTCAGGCCGGGAATATCGGCATCTGACAGACAAACTTTAGGGTGGCGCGGTGTTATCGGCCGAATGCGCGCAATTTGCTTCTTGCGGCTGCCGACGACGCGTGAACGGTCGGGTTTGTGTGGAGCATGGCGACGCGGCGGCGGCCCTTCGTTCCAGCGCTCTTTGCTATACTCTGCCCGCTGCGTCGGCGCTTCTGTTAGGAAGAGGCGGTCAGCCGTGACGTACGCCCACCATCGCTCATATCCATCTCCCTGTAGTTCAATGGATAGAACAAGTGCCTCCTAAGCGCTAGATGCAGGTTCGATTCCTGCCAGGGGGACCAGATGACGGCCGCCTCTTCAACGTATCCGCACTGGATTCGGCATAAGCGCCAAGCCACCTTCCCAAACCCCACCGCGCCCTACCGCGAATTCACCCAGAACTCGTCATCGAGCGCTTCGAAGAAAAACGCTTCCAGCGCGTCTTCCGACAAGTCATCGATGGTGATGCCGCGCAGGCGGCATAGCAGGTGGAGGGTCTCGTCAGCGGCAAGCACGAGATTGCGGAACGCGGTCGCGGTGGGATTGGTCATGTCCATGACCCGGATAACGGCCGCGCCGGACACAACTTGAGAAAACTGCAGGAAATTTTGCCGGCTGACTGGACGATGCCTTCAGGCCTCGACCGCCATTGCGTTGAGGAAAAACTCGCCGAGTTCGTCGTCGGTGAGCGCTTCGAGTGAAATGCCGCGCAAGCGGCACATCAGTTCGAGGGTTTCGCCTGCTGCCCGGATGAGATCGCGGGAGGCATCGGAGGTGCGGTTTGAAGGTTCCATGCCCATGCTAACGGCGCGCTCTACCCGAACTTTAAGCTGGTCCTATTCGCGCTCGACCGGAAACCTTCTATCCAGCTCGCGCTTCGCCCACATCAGCGCTTCATTTTCCGCGACATTGCTGGTCGGCGCCATCTCGCCCGTGTTCTTCTTGAGCGGCAACGCGCCTGCCTGAACAGACCAGTCCCAGCGGTCCCCACGCTTTTCGACGAACACGTCAATGGCATGTTCATTGTGCAAATAGTGCATGGCTTCTCCCGTTGGCAGGCCGCGATCCTAGCACGCGGGTCCCATGTGGCCGGGCCGCGTCAGGTTGCATGTTCGCTACACCAGTCGATGGCCCACGCCCGGGCGCACGCAATGGCGTCGCCGTCGTTATCGAATGCGTCGATGTCGCCGGACTCGTGCCGCTCCGGGTGTGCGTTGCCTTTGACGGCGGCTCTCGTGATATGCGCCTGCGCGTAGTAGAGGCCGTCCTGATCGTGCCGCGACCGGCAGTCGACGTGAAAGCCTTCGTAATCGAAACGCATGAGCATATTCCTCGTAAAAAAGTAATCAGTCAGTGCAAACCGCGCAAAACTCATTCCGCGCTCAATCCACATCTGGCTAAAATACGCCGACCTCGCCTGCTCAGGATAAGGGCGGGACACACCGCAGGCCCCACGCTCAATCTAGTCAGTCACGGATTCCGCCATGAAATTGTTCGTCGCCGTCGCGCTCAGCATGTGTTTGTCGGTTGCTCACGCCTCGCCGGAAACCGATGCATGCGACGCCCATCGTCAAAGCCTGGAGCGGCAGATGGCCACTGCGCTCAACCGGGACGACACGGCGCAACTCGATTCGCTGCAATCGGCGCTCGATAAAACCAACGCCGAATGCACGCCAGAGGCCATCGAGCAACGCAGGTCCGGCGCGCTCAAACGCCACAACGACGCCATCGCCCAGGCAAGAAACACGCTGCGCGCGTGGGAAGGCGAACTCGCGCGGGCGCAGAAGAAAGGCACGGACCAGCTCAATATCAACGCGTGGCAACGCAAGGTGAACCGGGCGCGTGCGGATCTGGACCGGGCGATCGCGCGGCCCATCCAGTAAGGAATCGGGGACGCCGCGCCCAAGGGTTTGCACTAACCCGCAAATACCTAAAGTTTGAAGAATTGCAGCCGTTGAGCACTGATGAACCTTATGACAGACATCAAGCCTCAGGGCGCATTTTCCGCAATGCTGGCGGACCAGGAGTTGTCGCATCTCGAACTGGTGCTGCGGCGTTCGCTCATCGACGACGCGCTGAGCCCAATTCTTCCCCCGGCCTACTGGCGGGAACGCCTCGCGCTGGTCGCGCGGGCATCACATTTGTCGCATACGCAAATTCAGATAGTCCACAGGCTGTATTTGCAGATCGATGCGTATGAGGCATCGCATCGGACGATGCAGGATGCGTCCGAAGTGACGCCGGATACCGGCGGCTGACACCGCGTTCAATGCCGATGCCGCATCCACCAGTCGTGCAGCGAATCGTGGACCGAGCGGCCCATCATGCGTTCGCGAAAATCGTCGCGCCAGTCGTGCGCGAGCAGACCGATCGCCAATGCGGCCAGCAATGCCAGGCCAACAAAAATATGTTCAAAGCCGTCCATGGCGCCCTCCGTTCCGGTCGACAGCCATGACTCAAGCATAGGTCACGCGCTCAAAAACGGGTAATCGAAGATACGCGTTTCAGCGCGCCACGAACCGCAATACTGCGTCGACGATCATCGCCCGATGGCGCGCTCGTGACCTTGGGCCAGCCGGATCACGTCCGAACGCCATGGCGAAAGCATGCCGGTTGGAAACCCTGAAAAAGCACAGCGAACTGATCATCAGATGCAGATCGAAGGGATCGATGTCCTCGCGAAACACCTTGGCCGCGACGCCGCGTTCGATGAGGTTCCTGATTGTCTTCATCGCGCTCGAATTGCGCGCCTTGAAGGCTTTCAAATGCTCTGCGTGCTTGCCGCCGCTGATGTTCTCGCCGGCGATCAGCTGGACGAAGTCGCGTTGTGTATCGTGGAAATCGAAGGTGAATTCGACCAGCCGGCGCAGACCTTCGCGCGGCTCCATGGTTTCGAGGCGCAACGCTTGTTCGAGCGCGCGGATCTCCTTGTACGCCTCCTCGATTACCGCTTCGTACAGCCCTTCCTTGCTGCCGAAGTAGTAATACAACATGCGCTTTGTGGTGCTGGTGCGCTCTGCAATGGCATCGACCCGCGCACCGCTCAAACCCATTGCTGCGAACTCGGCGGTTGCGATCTCGATGATGTTGCTTTTCGTTTGTTCTGGATCGTATTTTCGTTTCGCATCGTGTTTCTCCTGAACCGATACGGATACCGAACCATTTTTTCGAGGGCCTGAACGAAGACTCGAACGAACCGGCGCTGTAACTTTGCTTGCTTTTTTCATCGGCTAATTGTGTGCAGAGCGCCTGAGATGAAAATAAGTTTAGCATGGGTTTTTCAAGGGCTTTTCGCACAATGTCCAGCCTCGCATTGCGTCATGCACACGCGTTGATGAAGCTTGCAGCAGGGTCTTTGGCTATACTTCTCCACCCGCCCGCAGGCCCCGACTTGGCCCCAATACAAGGATTCGCATGATTCTTCGACACGCCGCGCCGCGCGTTAAAAACGCGCTAATTGCATGCGTCTTCGCCTGCGCTTTTCCGTTTGCCGCGCATGCACAAAAGCAGCCCGCGCAGCCCTCGACCGCGCAAGCGCTGCCACCGGGCCATCCGGCGGTGCAGCAGCCATCGCCGCAAAGCGTCGCGGCCGAGGGCGTGCGCACGAGCGCGAACATTGCGCGCGGCGCGGCGGACATCTGCCATATCGAAGCATCGAAAATCGCGCGTTTCAAAGCGGTCGCGCGCAAGAACTTTACCGACGCGCCCGACTTCGACGGCGAGTGGAATCTTGGTTACAAGGAAGCGCAATCGACTGTCGATCGTTTCGCGGCGCTCAAGACGAGCAACCCGCAAGAGTACGCGCAGAAGATCGGCGAGGCGTGCCCGGCGCTTGCGCGCGGTATCGATGAATCGACAGCCGGCCAGTAGCCACAACGCAAGCCTATGCCTGGTCGGGCGTGCCGTAATGCGCGCGCTTTTCAAGGTACATGGCGGCGTCGGCGCGTTGCATCATGGCTTCGAGCCGCTCGCCGTCCTGTGCGGTGGCGGCGCCCATCGCGAAACTCAGCGGCAGACCTGAATAGAACTGGTTATTGACGTCGACCAGTTGCCGGATGCTGTCGATCACGGCCGCGCCGCCGCGTTCATCGACACCCGGCAACAGCAGCACGAACTCGTCGCCGCCAATGCGCGCGGCGTGGCTCGGCTTCTCCACCGCCTTGCCCAGCACTTCGCCTGCGCGCCGCAGCAACGCGTCGCCGGCGGCGTGGCCGAGCTGATCGTTGACGGCCTTGAGACCATTGACATCGACCGCGACGGCCGTGACCGGGAACGGGCCCTTGCGCTCGAGCCGGTTCATTTCATCGATATAAAACGAGCGGTTTTTCAGCTTCGTCAGCGCGTCGTGCTTGCCGAGGAATTCGAGGTAGGCCTCGGCTTTCTTGCGCGCCGTGATGTCCGTGAGCGCGACCAGCACGAGATCCCAATCCGCTTCGTGTCCGGGGAACACCGAGAACTGCAAATGCACGTTCAGCTGATGGCCTTCGAGGGAATAGTTGATGACTTCGCGCTGGTGAAACAGGCGGTTTTCCCACAAATCGATGAGCTGCTCCTGGAAATGGCCGACCATTTCGTCACGGAAAACATCGCCGAGGCGGCTCAGCAGCGCGGCTTTATCGGACGCGCCGAACATGGTGAGCGTGTGCTGGTTTACGTCGAGCACATGGATTTCCTGCATGCATCGCTCGATGAATTCCGGATGCACGTTCGTGAAGGTGCGAAAGTCGACGATGCCCCGTTCGCGGATATCGTCGAGCAGCGACTTGACCGTGCTGAAGTTTTCCACCCAGAGCGAGACCGGTGAATGCTCGAACAGGCCGCGCGCGTAGAGTTCGCTGAGCGCGTTCTTGCGGCGCACGTTTTCCAGCTCGGTAATGTCCTCCACCGTCACGAGCACGCGGTCCCACGTCGCTTCGTGGCCAGGAAGGATGACTGCCTTGAGCAATACGTCGAGGCGCTTTCCGTCAAGCGCGTAATTCACGGTCTTGCTCACGAATTGCGTCTTGCCGGACCAGAGTTGCTCGAGTTCGTCGGCGTGGGTGAGCAGCATGTCATCGCGGAAAACCGCGCCGAGATTGACGACGAGGTGGTCCAGGTCCTTCGCGCCGAAGAGCGTCAGCGTGCGCTGGTTGACCTTGATCACGCGGATGCGCGACGAGCAATCGGCGATCCGCGCGGTATCGGCACGCAGGAAAGCACGCAAGTCGGCAATCCCGTCTGCGCGCCAACCCTCGAACACTTCGCGCACCGCGCTGAAATCCTCGAGCCACAGCGAGACGGGCGCGAGTTCGAACATATCGGCGTCGTCCGCGGGCTGGCTTGGCGCTGCGCTCACGCTGTGCAACGCGCGTCCCAGGTTGTTCGGCATGTTCATCCTTCCCAAAAACGTGCTTGAAATTTTCCGATTTGCATCATTTTATGCGCACGCGTCTCAAAAATATGCTGAATGCCAAAAGTCCGGGGCGCAGTTGAGCGGCCTTGTTCATCTTTCACGCACACCGGGCATGTTTGCTGCGCGCGGCGATGAATACACAACCGTCACAGGAGGCGATGTCCCATGGCTGATTTTCGTATCTGGTCCGATGAGTTCGCGGCCAACGGATATTTATCGAAGACGCACGAGTTCGATCAGGAGGCATTCGGCGTGGATGGCGAGAACATCTCGCCCGCGCTACAGTGGGAGGGCGTGCCGCCCGAAGCCGAGAGCCTCGCGCTGACCATCTACGACCCCGACGCGCCTACAGGCAGCGGTTTCTGGCATTGGGTCGTGGTGAACATTCCGTCCGGCACGCACTCGCTGCCGCAAAACGCCGGCAAGGCCGACGGCAGCCTGTTGCCGGCCGGCGCGCTGCAACTGCGCAATGATTACGGCACGGTGGGTTTTGGCGGCACGGCGCCGCCGCGTGGCGACAAGGCGCACAGGTACATCTTCCGGATTCATGCGCTGAAAGCCGCCCACCTGCCCGTCGATACCTCCACGACCAACGCCGTCGCGCGTTTCATGACGCATTTGAACGAGATCGATTCGGCGACCTATACCGGGCTTTACGAATTGAAATAGGTCTGCCTGACCGGCGGCCGCTCGTGGCCGCCGCAATAAAGTAACCCGCTTGAAAGGCGCGAGCCTTAAACTTCGCGGCTCCCCTCTTCTTCCAAATCGATGGACGCTGAACAAGGCCTTCCGTATCCCCAGCGTTATTGGGCCATCCTGGTCGTCGCGCTCGGCATTACGCTCGCAGTGCTCGACGGCGCAATAGCGAACGTCGCGCTTCCCACCATCGCACGCAATCTCAATGCGAGTCCCGCCGACTCCATCTGGGTCGTCAACGCGTATCAGCTCGCGATCACCGTTTCATTGTTGCCACTGGCGTCGCTTGGCGACCGGATCGGCTACCGGCGCGTGTACATGGGCGGTCTGGCGCTGTTCACGCTGGCATCGTTTGGATGCGCACTGTCAGGGTCGCTGACGTCGCTGGCGGTCGCGCGCGTGATTCAGGGCTTCGGCGCAGCGGGCATCATGAGCGTCAACACGGCGCTGGTGCGCATGATCTACCCGCCCGAGCATCTGGGCCGCGGGGTCAGCATCAACGCGTCGGTGGTGGCGGTATCGGCGGTGATCGGACCGACGGTTGCGTCCGGCGTGCTCGCCATTGCGCCATGGCCGTGGCTGTTCGCGATCAACGTGCCGATTGGCGTCGCGGCGCTCGCTGTCGGCTGGAAAGCGCTGCCGCGCACGCCGGGGCATCGCCGGCCGTACGACTACATCAGCGCATTGATGAACGCCGCGGTGTTCGGCCTCGCGATTACCGCGGTCGATGGACTCGGCCACGGCGAACATCGTCCGTATGTGATTGCGGAGTTCCTGGTGGCGGGCGTGATCGGCTACTTCTTCGTGCGCCGGCAACTGACGCAGACGGCGCCGCTTTTGCCCGTTGATCTGCTGCGGATTCCCGTTTTCGCGTTGTCGATTGCGACGTCGTTTTGCTCGTTCACTGCGCAAATGCTGACGTTCGTTTCGCTGCCCTTCCTGTTGCAGAACACGCTCGGCATGACGCAAGTCGAGACCGGCTTCCTGATGACACCGTGGCCTATGGTGATCGTGTTCATCGCGCCGGTCGCGGGCATGCTTTCGGACCGGTATTCGGCCGGCGTGCTGGGCGGTATCGGCCTTGCGCTCCTGAGCGCCGGGTTGCTGTTGCTCGCAACCACGGGCGCGCATCCAGCGCCGTTCGATATCGCGTGGCGCATGGCGCTTTGCGGTCTTGGCTTTGGCCTGTTCCAGTCGCCCAACAACCGGCAAATGTTGTCGTCCGCGCCGCGCAACCGCAGCGGCGGCGCAAGCGGCATGCTCGGCACTGCGCGGCTCTCAGGCCAGACGCTGGGCGCGGCGCTCGTTGCACTCATCTTTGGTATTGCACCGCAGCACGGCGCGACCATCACGCTGGTTGTCGCGGCCTGTTTTGCGGCAGCGGCGGCACTCGTCAGTTTGTTGCGCATCTCGCGCAGCAAGACGGCCGCAGCGGCCTAAGTACCGCCCTTTCCCTTCAAATCTCTGGGCACACCCTTTGCTGCGTTCATGAACGCCAGTCCTCTCATGGGGACCGGCTTCTGATTGCGCGAAGGGGGTTATGGAGATTCGAATGACAAGATTCGCACGATCCGGATTTGCCATTGGGCTCGCGCTGAGCGCGCTGTACGCGCCCTCGGCCGCGTACGCCCAAAACGGGAACGCAGTGGCGCCCGCGCGTCGCGGTTCAGATAGTCAGGCGGCCGCATCGGCGAGTTCGGCGCACGACACGTTATCGACTATCGACCAGCAGTTTGTGCAGGACGCGGGGACTGCTGGCGCGACTGAGATTGCCGCAAGCAAACTGGCGTTATCGAATTCGTCCGATGCACACGTCAAGAGCTTTGCTCAGCGAATGCTCGCAGATCACACGCGGCTCGCGCGCAACCTCGATGTCGCTGCCAAGCAGCGTGGAATTACGGCGGCGCCGAGCGCGGATGCATCGGTAACGGGAAGCCTTGAAACGCTGCACGGCGACGCTTTCGATAAAGCCTACATCCTGCAAGTTGCACTAGCCGGCCATCAGAAGGCGATCACTGTCTTCAGCACGGAAAGCATGAAGGGCAACGACGCGTTGCTCAAGAACACCGCAGCCAGAGCGCTGCCGATCATCAAACATCATTACGCCATGGCGCAGCAACTGGCCAAGGCGAAAGGCATCGCATCATGACCGCCTCTCCGGGCACGATGGTCACGCAGACTACGCGCGATCAGCTTCCCCGGCCGGCCTATGAGGATTCGACCATGCATATCCAGTTTGCCGACAGTTCCCCCGTCTACGACGGCGACGATTTCGCGCTGCATTTCACGGCGCTCGTCGATTCCGATCCCGTGGTTTGCTCCATTTCGGCCGAGGCACTCGAAGATCATTTCGGCGCGGCGTCTGCACGAGAAGAAGACCTCTTGAACGCGTTCGAGCAGGGCCGCGCACGGATTCGCTCGGTGTGCGCTGAAGCACTCGATCGCAATGGTGGTGACAGCGTCGTACTGCGCAGTGGCCTGTTTCGCGTCGCGGGCATGGAACCCGACTGAAGGTGTGCATCGCGCGTATATGCGCTGGTCCGATTTGATCTGATTCAACGTTCTCTGGAGGTCCCTATGTCCTTGATCATCGCTGGACGGTTTCAGACGTTTCCAAAAGCCGAAGAAGCGGCACAACGTCTTTTTGCACGCGGTTTTGTAGAGGAAGACGTCACGCTCTTTTACGTCTCTCCGAGCGGCCAGCACTCGCGCCTGAATACCGGCGGAGACCACAATGCGAACGCCGGCGCAAAAGACTCGTCGAAAGGCGCGGGTAAAGGCGTCACGATCGGAGCGGTGCTCGGCGCAATTATCGGCGCAGCTATTTTTCTGGTTTTCAAGGCGCCGTGGCTGGCCGCGGCGGTTGCAGCGGGTGTAGGTGCTTATGTTGGATCTCTGGCAGGCGCGATGTCGCATTCGAAGTCGGGAAAACGCGCGCCGCAAGACGAAACCAGTTCCGACAACCATGGCTCGGCCAATGCAATCGATGCGCGCCAGTCCGGTGTGCTTGTAGCTGTACATTGCTCGCCGGAACAGCAGACCGAAGCCGCGACAATTCTGCGCGATGCCGGCGGCATGGAAGTAGAACGCGCCTCGGGACAATGGAGGAACGGACGCTGGGCGGATTTTGATCCGGTGATACCGCCGGAACCCGTGCAGGAATTTGCAGAACCGCGTGCTTAGTCAGGCACGCCCGTTGCGACTGTAGAAAGACCACGGTCCGAAGGGAATTTCGCAGGACTTCTCTTGCGATAACCCGGCCGCGGGCCATCTTCGATAACTCACAGGAGGTTCTTATGAGCACGAACATCGTCTCGGTACTCAACGATCTGATTGAAACGTCGAAGGACGGCGAAAAGGGCTTCAGGAAGGCTGCAGAAGATACAAAGGATGCATCGCTCAAGCAACTGTTTGCAGGCCGCGCAGACGACTGCGCACGCGGCGCGAGCGAACTGCAAGGTGTAGTTCAGGGTCTTGGCGGCAAGCCGGAGACAGGCGGCACCGTTGGCGGCGCATTGCACCGCGGCTGGGTGGACGTAAAGGCGGCAGTGAGCCATCGCACGGACCACGCGATCCTGGAAGAATGCGAACGCGGCGAAGATGTCGCGAAGAAGAATTATCGCGAGGCGCTGGACAAGGAACTTCCCGCTGATGTCCGCGCGGTTGTCGAGCGTCAGTATCAGGGCGTGATCCAGAATCACGATCGTATTCGCGATCTGCGCAACCAGTACGCTGCGGCTGCGAAGTCGTAAATCAGCTACATAGTAATGCATGGCGAAAGCCGCCGCGCTTCAGGGCGCGGCGGCTTTTTTTGTGACTTGGCGGGATCGGGGAATGGCAGCGCAAGATCCGGAGCGTCCGCAGGACGCACGCATGACACTGTGTTCTCGCTTAACAATGCAGAACAATCAAAAGGACAATGCGCGACTGCGCGGCGCCATCGATATCTTCGAGTTGCGAGTGTTGCGTGTGCACGTGCGTCCGGACCTGCTGATGGATGGAAACCCCAACCGTATCGATCCAGACAAATGGAACCCGTTGATCATGAGTTTCCAGAGGTTCTACGGCCTGGCAGCGGGACAAGTGCATGGATCGCGGCTCGCGGATATTCCCGAGTCGGCGTACCGCAGTCCGGATATCGATCGCGCCCGGACCGGCGAAGAACTCGCCCGCGCATAGAAAAAGCCGGGTTCGACTTTTAACCCGGCTTTAAGTGTGCTGCGAGGTACACCGCGAATGACGTTAGTGCGGCGCGCCTTTGTCGTTCGTGCCCAAAGCCGATGCTGCAGCTGCCGCCGACGCGCCATGCAGCCGGGACTTCTTGTCCATTTGATGCAGCGTCGTGCCGCCCGATCCCTTCTTGTGCATGGCCATTGGAGCCGACGCCGACATTTCCGGGTCGCCCGTCGCTGAATTCGGGCCGCCCGAATTCCCGCCACCACCGCCTGCTGCACCACCGCCTGACTGAGCCATCGCGGGTCCGGCAAAAGCCAGCGCAAGCGCGCCGAGCAAGGCAAATTTTTGGGTGTTCTTCATGTTCATCTCCAATTCCTTGTAAGCCGGACGTCTCGTGAAAGCCGAGCGCCCGGACGTTTGATTGACTTCTTCGTACTTCTGATCAATTGTGCCCAGCGCCTGCATTTTTCGATAAAGCAAGAAAAGATGCGGACGGCTCTCAGCCCATCCGCATCGATTGGTCAATCTTATTGAACAACCTTCAAGTGATTCTTGACCGAGTCAACGCCATCTACCTTCGCTACCACTTCTTCAGCGCCGCTCTTGTCATCGGCGGTCGGCACCGTGCCCGTCAGCGATACAACGCCGGCACGCGTCTTCACATGGATATGCGTGGACTTGACGTTCTTCGCGCCCAGCAACTCGGCCTTGACCTTCGTCGTGATTGCAGAGTCATCGACCTTGGTGCCGATCGACGTGGAAGCACCTGTTGCATGCGTAGCGGTTTGTGCATTGACGTTCAGCGCAAACACGACACAAGCGATACCACCGGCTGCCTTCAGGAATTGGGTCGACTTCATAGAAATTCTCCTTCTTATCGAATTAAGAGGACCGCGGAGTCCGCTGTCCTGATTGATCGCAGGCCGCCTCGCACGGCCGCAGCTTCTTGCTGCACTAACCTGCTCGTTCATACCGGGCGTGCCAAAAGCATTTCCGGTAGCAAGGCAGCTATCGCAAGTAGTGTGCCGGGACGCTGCCGACGGTCGGCAAATTCGACCTTGGCAAAGCTGTGGAAACCTTATGTGACAAAGCGTGCCACGTGGTCTAAACATGTGATGTTTGAAGTTGAAAAGCCGCGCATTCCCAATCTTCAGGACCGCCGCGCTTTGCCGATGCACGTGTAAAAAGTGCGCGAATAAGAACGCGAACCAGGTTGCGGCGCCAAAAGTCGCGAAGAGAAAAGTCTATTAAATCGTGCACTCACATACGCTGCGTGCAGATGGTGACTCGCTTGGCACGAGTGTTGCTTTTAAGGGACGCACGAAAGACCTAACATAGGAACAACACGCAATGCCGCCTTCCCTCGAACTACGTACCAAGCAAAGTCTCGCGCTCACGCCGCGCCTTCAGCAATCGGTTCGTCTGCTGCAGCTTTCGTCGCTCGAGTTCCAGCAGGAATTGCGCAACGCGCTCGATACCAACCCCTTCCTCGAGTACGACGAGACGCAGGCAGAAGACAACGCACTTTCCACTGACAATGGCAGCTCGCTTAGCGACGCGCCGACGCTCGGTGAAGCCACCGCGCCCGTCGATACACCGATGACCGCCGAGAGCAGCAACGACGGTTCGGACAACGATTCGCAGTCGCACGAGGACTCCATGAGCGAGTTCTCGTCCGATCCGTTCGGCCGTACGTCGACGAGAAACAACGGCGACGGTGATGGCTCCGACCCTGCGGATTGGGTTCGTATCGAACCGTCCTTGCATGAAACGCTTCACGATACGCTTCGCCTTTATCCGATCAACGACCGTGACCGTGCCGTAGCGCAACTCATCATCGAAGCACTCGATGACGACGGTTACCTGCGCCAGGACCTGCAGGAATTATCGGAACTGGTCGATATCGAGCCGGCGTTGTCGGAAGACGAATTGAACATTGCGCTGAAGCTCGTGCAATCGCTCGACAAACCCGGCGTCGGCGCACGCACACTGTCTGAATGCCTGCGTTTGCAGCTCGACGCGCTCGAGCCGGAAACGCCGGGACGCGCGGTGGCGATCGAGATCGTCATGCACCATCTGGAAAGGCTCGCACGCCGTGAACAGGCAGAGCTGCAAAAGAAAATTGGCTGCAGCGCGGATGAACTGCGCGTGGCCTGTGCGCTTGTGCGCAAGCTCGACCCGAAGCCCGGTTCGAATTATGGCGCAGCGGAAGACAACTACGTCGTACCCGATGTGATCGTGCGCCAGGTCAAGAAAAACTGGGTCGTGACGATCAACCCGGCAGTTCTCCCACGCGCGCGGATCCATCGCATGTATGCGGAACTGTTTGCGCAATCGGCGGGCGCAAGCCGTTCACCGCTTGCCCAGCAACTGCAGGAAGCACGTTGGCTGATTCGCAATGCCCAGCAACGGTTCACGACCATTCAGCGTGTGGCGGAATGCATCGTCTCGCATCAGAAGGCGTTCTTCGACTACGGTGAAATCGCGCTCAAGCCGCTGGTTCTGCGCGATGTCGCCGACGAACTCGAACTCCACGAGTCGACCATTTCGCGCGCGACGGGTAACAAATATATGTCGACGCCGCGCGGCATTTTCGAGTTCAAGCATTTCTTCCCGCGCGAGCTCAGCACGGAAAGCGGCGGTACGTGTTCCGCCGCCGCAGTGCGCGCACTGCTCAAGGAAATGATCGCGAAGGAAAGCAGCAGCGAACCCCTTTCCGATGTCAGCCTGGCCAAGATGCTCGCTGATCAGGGCGTGATCGTCGCGCGCCGCACGGTGGCGAAATATCGTCACTTGATGAAAGTGCCGCCGGCCGAGTTGCGTCGCGCTTGAAGCAGGCCTGCTTGAATTGAAGAAGCGCCCTCGGATGACTCCAGGGGCGCTTTTTTTATCGCCAGCCGGAGAGGTGTTGCCGGCGCCTGCGCCCCGCCGTTGCCGATACTTCCGCGCCAAGCAGGAATACCGCCGCCGAGTAATACAACCACATCAGGATGATCGCGAGAGAACCGGCCGCGCCGAACGTGTTGGTCATGCCCGCGTGCTGCAGGTATAACGCGAACAACCGCTTGCCGCATTCGAAGAGCAACGCCGCCGCCGATGCACCCAGCGCAGCGTCACGCCATTTCATGCGCGAACTCGGCAGGAACTTCAGCAGCACCGCGAAGGCCAGCATCATCATGAACAGCGATATCGCGCGTTGCGCCAAAGCTGCAATCAGGAACGAAGGTCCGCTCGTGCCGAGTACCCACTGGCCGACAAGGACGACAAAGGCATCGAGTACGAGCAACGCCACGATCAGCAAGCCCGCGCCGACCACGAACGCAAACGAAATCGCCCGCACGCGCAGGATGGCGAGGATGCTGTCGCGCGTGCTTGAAACGGGCGCGGGCCAGATTACGTTGAGCGCCGTATGCAGCGATGAAAATGTCGCCGACGCCCCGACGAGAACGCCAACGCCTGAAAGAATCGCGGTGCGTGCGGCGATATCGGCGTGCCAGGCGTTTGCGACGATCGCTTCCAGGCCGTGCGCCGCATCCGCGCCTACGACGCCCGCTATCTCGCCGAACAGGCGCCCCTGCACGGCATCGGCGCCGAAGAAAATACTCGCGACCGCGATGATGATCACCAGCGTCGGCGCGAGCGAAAATGCCGCGAAGAACGCGATGGAAGCCGAGAACATCACACAGTGATCCTGCGACCATTGGACGATCGGCTCCTGGATCCATGACCAGAAGAGTTTCAGCCTTCGCGCTTTCGGCTTGGTTGTTGCCGTGTTCAAGAGATGCGCTCCCGCAGATGTTCTTTTTTCGCGATGGTAGCGCGGAATCGGGAGTTGGTTGGCGCAAGCGAGTCAGCGCAAAGCAAAACGGCGCGCCTTCGGGGGCGCGCCGTCTTTGTCCAACCACAATGAATGTTAGGGCTCTTCTTCCTCATCGTTTGCCGGGTCGGCGGTTTCATCGTCGATTGCGCGGGTTTCGTCTTCCACCTCATCGGGCAGGATGTCCGAATCGAGTTCGAGATTGTTATCTCCATCCGCGGATGCCGTCTCGCCAGTTCCGTTGCGGTCTGTATCGCTGTTCAGCTCCGCGGCGGACTGGCCGAGCGCGTGCTGATCGAGTTCGTCTTCGATATCGCCGGGATAACGCTTCTCGCCCTGCACGTCCGATCCGCTATCCGATGAATCGCTCGGTCCTAATGCGCCAGTTCCGTGCCCCTTGCCAACTTCCACACCACCTTCTTCGTCCGGATCCAATGTGCTTCCACTCATGATGACCTCCTGATTGCGTACAGGCATTGACGCAAACGCCGTTCCGCATGCACAGCCGGCACAAATAAAAACCCCGCGCCGGATAAACAGGCGCGGGGTATTGCTGCGCGAGCAAGCGTTTTAACTTGCTACGCGCGCCGGCCGCTTTGCTTCAGAAACCTGCCGTACTGCTTTCTTCGTCACTGAGGCAGCAGTGGCCACGCTGCGCAGATCCTGCAAGAAGGAATCGCGCCAGACGGAGAGGTTGTTCTCACGCAGCGGCGCCATCATGTCCGCATGACGCGACTGGCGCTCTGCAAGCGGCATCGATAAGGCCCGTTCCAGCGCCTCGGACATCTGCGACAAGTCGAACGGATTGACCACGAGCGCACCTGGCATTTGGTCTGCCGCGCCCGCAAACTGCGACAACACAAGCGCGCCAGGATCGGCGGGATCTTGTGACGCCACATATTCTTTCGCGACGAGGTTCATCCCGTCGCGCAACGGCGTGACATACCCTACTTGCGATAAGCGGAACAGCGCCATCAGCAGATTTCGATCGTACTTGCGATTCAGATACTGGATCGGCGTCCAGTCGAGCTGCGCAAAGCGGCCATTGATACGCCCGGCTTCACCCTCGAGGTTCTGCCGGATGCGTTGATAGGTTTGCACATCGGAGCGTGTCGGCGGCGCGATCTGCACCATCGATACCCGCCCATGCCATCCCGGCGCATGCAGCAACAGGCGCTCGAAGGCTTGGAAACGTTCGGCGAGACCCTTCGAATAATCAAGCCGGTCAACGCTCATGATCAGCTTCCGGCCGCGCAAGCTGTCGCGCAGGCTTTTCACCGGCTTGCGATTCGAGAACTGCTCCGCGACCTTAGCAATCGCATCCGGATAAATGCCGATGGGGTACGCGCCGACTTTCAGCATGTGGCCGTGCGCTTGCAGCATGCCGTCTTCGCTGAGATGCCCGAGGTTTCCGCGTTCGATGTAATCCACAAACGACTGCTTGTCCGCATCGGTCTGGAATCCGACGACGTCATAGCTGCACATCGCCTTGATCAGTTCTTCGTGCGGCGGCACGGTTCGAAGCACCTCAGGGACAGGAAACGGGATGTGCAGGAAAAAACCGATGGGATTCTTGATGCCGGCCGCGCGGCATTCCTGCGCGAACGGCAGGAGGTGGTAGTCGTGAACCCAGATGATGTCATCGGGTTCGAGCAAGGGTTTCAGCTGCCTCGCAAGGCCGGCATTGACTCGTGCGTAACCCGCGTATTCCTCGCGATCGAACCGCGACAAGTCATTCCGATAATGAAACGTCGGCCAAAGCGTCGCGTTCGAAAAACCGCGGTAGTACTGGTCATAATCGCGCCGCGTCAGCCCAACCGTCGCGTAAGTGACGTTGCCGCGCTTTTCCACCACAGGGGCCGATGCTTCGCCCACGATCTCGCCGCTCCAGCCGAACCACACACCGCCTGTCTCCTTCAACGCGTCCAGCACGCCGATCGCCAAGCCGCCGGCAGCAGGCTTGCCTTCCTGGATAGGCGCGACGCGGTTCGATACCACGATCAATCTGCTCATTACAGCTTCACCTCATCAGTTGTCGTTGCTCGTTCGAATTGACCGGAATAGCAATGCAAGACACGTGCCGTTTTTACAATTCAGAAAATAAAAAGTGTGTATAAATGTGACAGACGAACAAAAACCTCTGACAAGAGCGTGCGGCACAGAAGATTTTTGATTGCGGTTACGCGCTTGCGCGGGCTTCGCTGCCTTAATTCAGGCGTCCTGTTCGGAGCCCAGATCGCGCTGATAGTCGATGCCTTCCTTGCGGACCCCGCCCTGATTGTGATCGCCGTCAGGTCGCGTTCCCGGCGCGGGACGGTTCTGGCCGGCTGGATCAGCCGACGGTTGGTCCTTGACCACTTCTGGCGCCACCGGCGTCTCGGGGGCTGGGGGCATCGAGGACTTGAGGGAATCGGCGCGTGCCTCGCGGCGGGACGTGTGACGCGCGGAACGGCGCAGTGCGGGATGCCTCATGGATGCCTCCGGTAAGAAGGCCGTCGGGGATTGAATCGGCGGCGGATCGCTATATGTCAAGCAATAATGACCGGATGATGGCAACTTATTCGGTCATTATTGCCTGATGCGTTGTAATGCCTACAGCGGGATGGAAAATTCTTCAAGCAACTCGGCACGCCGTCTTATCAATGAAACGCGCCTGAAACGTGAGGTGTTTCGTTCGGCGCAGGAGGCGGATCGCCGATCGGCTGGCTCGGTGGCGACGGCGGCTCGCGTGTCGGATCCGGAACGGTATCAGGCGGTTCCTGCGGCGACGGCGCCGGTTGCTCGGGCGTGAATGGAGGATCAGGCGGTTGCGGGGTCTGCGCGTGCAACATTGCGAGCAACCTGGCACGTGATGCATTTTGCAGCGAGGCGAGATCGATCATGGCGGGCTCCCTGGATCTTATGATGGTGACACTCGTACGGACCCGCGAAGCGGATCCGGCCAAGGACTCTCGATTCGGCTCACATCTGATGTTGCGAAACGCCTGAACCAACACCCGCGAGCCGACCATCCAGTCACAGCAAGGGCCATGCCCTGCAATTCACGGCGCCCCACCTGCATTATCGGCGCTCAGATTGCGCGTGCAAACGAAAAACGCCCGTCCAAAGCAGACATCTTTCGATGTCCCGATGAACGGGCGTCGCTCCAGCAAAGACGTGACTAGCGGCTACCGGCGTCGCCTACTTCGCTCGCTTCGCTTTCTGCGGCTTTACTGGCGGCGTCGTCGCCGTATTCGACCAGACGGTTGTAGAGCGTCTTGAGGCTGATGCCGAGGATCTCGGCGGCCCGCGTCTTCACACCGCCGCATTGCTCGAGCGTCGCAAGGATCAACTGGCGATCCGCTTCGGCGAGCGATGTGCCGAACGGAATCGTCACGGCCGTTCCCGCCGATGGCTTCGACAACGAGATCTGCAACGGCACCGTCGCCGTGCTGTCCGACTCGGCGCCCGACATGATGTAAGCGCGCTGCACGTAGTTCTTCAACTCACGCACGTTACCCGGCCACGGATACGACGCCAGCATGTCGCGCACGGCAGCCGGAAACGTCTTCTTCGTGTTGTAGCGTGAATTGAGTTCATCGAGGAACGCCTGACCGAGCAATTCCACGTCCGTACCCCGATCGCGCAACGGCGGCAGGTTGATCGGGAACACGTTGAGCCGGTGATACAAGTCAAGCCGCAGCTTGCCTTCGAGCACGGCCTGCTCGGGATCGCGGTTGGTCGCAGCGATCAGGCGTACATCGGTTTCGAGTTCCTTGGTCGTGCCAACGCGCATGAACATGCCCGTCTCCAGCACGCGCAGGAGTTTCACCTGCAGCTCGATAGGCATCTCGGTGATTTCATCGAGGAACAGCGTGCCGCCGTTGGCGCGTTCGAAATAACCCTTGTGCTGACGGTCGGCGCCGGTGAACGACCCGCGCTCGTGACCAAACATTTCCGATTCGATCAGGTTCGGCGAGATCGCCCCGCAGTTCACAGCAATAAACGAATGCTTGCGGCGCAGGCTCAGCTCATGGAGCGTCTGCGCGGCGACTTCCTTGCCGGTTCCCGACTCGCCGATCAGCAGCACGGAAGCAGCCGTGGGCGCCACGCGACCGACCTGGTCGTAGACGGTCTGCATGGCTGGCGAATTGCCGAGCATCAAACCAAAGCGGCCCATGCGGCGCAGTTCGCCGCGCAACGTGCCAATCTCGGCCTTCAGGTCGCCAGGGCGCGGCAGACGGCTCAGGATCGCCTTTACGCGCTGCATGTTGATGGGTTTGACGAGGTAGTCCGTCGCGCCCATTTTCAGCGCGTTCACGGCGGACTCGACGGTCGCGTGTCCGGTGATGACGATGATCTCCACGCCCGAACGCGGATCGAGATCTTCGAACAGGTCGACGCCCGATCCATCGGGCAGCTTGAGATCGGTGAACACGACGTCGGGGGTCTGGCGCACGAGCTGAATCCGCGCTTCGCGCAGGTCGCCGGCAGTTGCTGTCGTCAGTCCGTCTTCGCCGATGATCGCGGCTAGTGCCTCGCGGGTACTGGGATCGTCATCGACAATCAATACGTGTGGCATGCGTCTCGAATTTATCCAAAGCGTTGAGGGTCACACGATGCTGAATGCATCGTGGAGGTCTCCGGGGAGCGCCAACCATCGTCATACGCGAGAAACGCATAACAACCAAGGCTTGCCCACCAGGCCGAATGCGCACCGATTGAACTCAAGCACGCCGAAAGATGAAAGTATTTCCGATTCGCCGGATGGAACGTCACTGCGTCGAGCAACTATTGCCATACAGCGTGATTATTGCCGTGGGTACATTGATTATAAGGCTTTATCAAGATGAAACGCACGCCGGAGCGTGCGTTTGAATCATTCCATGACTCGATTCACGGACCCTTGGTTGCTTACTTAGCTGTGCGGAAAGTGCCACGCGTCCGGCGTGCTTCCTATAGCCCCGTTGCTTCCATTTGCTCCCTTGGGAGGCCGGGCCGCGGATGCTGCCGTGGTCGAGGGCGTTATTACCTTGCCGCCTTCGTCTTCCCACCGGTTCAGGTCGCGCGGGATGCGTCTCGCGGTGTCGCGCTTCGCCTGCGCCCATTTCCACGCGAGTACGCTTCCCACCGCGAACAACGCGCCGAACAAGCCGATCTTCGGTCGTGCCATTGTTTCTCTCCTTGTTTTCAGATGATCGGGGTCTTGGTATGGCTTAGCGTGAAACGATGATGCCCGCGAGAAAGCCGATGCCCGCTGCAATGCCGAGCGCTTGCCACGGGTTATCGCGCGTGTAGCGCACGGTGCCGTCGAGGCTCGCACGATACCTGTCCTGCGCGCCCGCTTGCGCGGCTTCCAGTGCGTGGCGGGCGGTATCGACGTGATCGCGCAAGCGGGTGCGCAACGCGTCTACTCCTTCGGCAGGCAACGATGCGCTCAGGCGCACCAGTTCCTCGGAATCGTTCAACAAGACCTTGATGTCCTCGATGATCTTCTGCTTGCCCAGAGAGATCTGGACTGTCGTTTGACTCATGTTTTGAAACCCCTTGCCATTGACATGTGATTGATCGGCCGCAGCCCTGCGCCCGTCACGATGCAGACGCAGTGCGACGCGTGTGCAGCGCTCGCAGCATGCCGCCAAGCACGAGCGCGCTGCCGAGCGCTGCGAACACGAAGCTCGTCACGCCCGCCGCGCGGGAAAGCGCGGGTGTGCCCGCGGCCCATGCCATCACCACGCACATGAGCGCGGTCACGAACGCCACGGCGGCCCAGTGATATACGTTGATCGGCTCGGCTGCCAGGAGTTCCGGACGTTCGTCGGCACGATGCGGCGCACGAGCACGACGTACGGGGCGTGCGCGCTGTTGCACGTGGATGTCGAAATGAAGGGAATCTTCCATGGCTGTCTGTGCCGGGTCACGGCCGTTCTATTGCAGATGCCACCTGTTACGCAGAAACCGTGCCATATCGGCCAGGACATGATGGCAGTGGATCGGGCGCAGCCGCGCTGCACGATCCTCGGTTGCATAAATCGTCAGAACACACGTAACAATTACGTGCGGCGCGTGTAAATGCGGCTTTCTATCGGTGAAGCTTTCCGGAGTTTGCGCGCAATATGGCGTATCGCGCGGTTAATACCGCTGCGATTACTCGCGCTGAACAAAGCACGTTGCCGCTAAGTCGTTGCGGATGGTTAAATACGGATTACGAGATGAGTTGCACGCTCGCGCGTTTCTTTGAAACGCCCGCGCCTGCTGTCATTAAAACGATGCTTCGCCACCTTCAGCGATAGTGAGCCGAACCTGCGTCCCTGCCAACATAGGGTGGGAATCAGCGCAGCACTGCGCTGCCGCCTTGTCCCGGCGCCCGGCCAACTCTGTCGCCCGAACAACATTTGCAGGACATAAGACTCATGGCGTCAACCGATCTGGACTCGCCGGCCGTCGCCTCCGGCGATACGCCATCGCAGAAGAAACGTAACGCGGGAGAAATCGCCGGGCTGAAGTCGTATGGACTTCTGTACGGTTCATCACCCGTGATGATGGAGCTTTATTCGCAAATCGAACGCGTGGCCGGTACGGATGCCACCGCGTTGATCATCGGTGAATCGGGAACGGGCAAGGAACTCATTGCTCGTACCATTCACGATCAAAGCGCCCGGCGCGACGCCCCGTTCGTTGCGGTCAATTGCGGCGCGATTCCCGATAACCTCATCGAACCCGAACTCTTCGGGCATGAGAAAGGCAGTTTTACAGGCGCGGTCCAGGGACGCCTTGGTTATTTCGAACATGCAAATGGCGGAACGTTGTTTCTGGATGAAGTGACGGAGATGTCGCCCGTGCGCCAGGTCAAGCTCTTGCGCGCGCTTGAAACTGGAACGTTCTTTCGCGTTGGCGGTAATGAGCTGATTCATTCCGACGTTCGTGTAATCGCTGCGACCAATCGCGATCCTATCGTGGCGGTAAAAGAGAATGGCTTGCGCGAGGATTTGATGTATCGGCTGGCGGTGTTTCCCTTACGCGCGCCGCCGCTTCGCGAACGCGACAGCGACCGTGAATTCCTGGCGCAGCATTTTCTCGCCGAGATGAATGCACAGGAAGGCACGAGCAAATCGTTCAGCAAACGCGCCATCGACATGTTGCGCACGTACTCGTGGCCAGGCAACGTGCGCGAGTTGAAGAACACGGTCTATCGCGCATTCATTCTTGCCGAGAAGACGGTGGAGATCGCGCATCCGCATCTGGCGTCGCGCGTGAAGAAGCCGGTCACGCAGGGCGATGCCATGAACGTGTGGGTTGGTACGCCCCTCGCCGATGCGCAAAAGCAGATCATCCTCGGCACGCTCAAGCATTGCAGTGGCGATAAACGCCGCGCCGCCAAGGCACTCGGCGTGAGTCTCAAGACGCTTTATAACCGCCTCGGCACTTATGAGGACGAAGGCGGTGAGGCGGAGCCCTCGGCGCCGGCCGGGACGGAAGGCTGAAAGCAAGAAGTCGATGGATCCGTTCGCCGGGTCCATCGACACTCCCAACTGTCACGCCAGTTTTTCATTCGACGCAACACGTTCCCCTTATTTGCAATTTCTTGCAAATTTCTTCGCCCGCCTCTTCGTTACGTCATTCAAAATGCCCGGGCGCTCCGTTTGCTATGTGTTGCTCGCTTGGATTTCGCACAAGCAAGCCGGTTGCCGTCATCGAAAGAATAAAGAAAGGTGAGGAAGGAACAGCATCATGCAGAAATCGATTCACCGGCGTCCGGCTCACGCCGCGACAATGGCAACGCTCCTGATGGGAGCCATCGCATGCTTCACCCTTTCAGGTTGTAACTCTCTATATAGCGAAGGCGCTGTGGCAGGCGCGGGTATCGGCGGTGCGGCGATTGCGGGCAGCGTGACCAGCAATGCTGCCGTTGCGACCGGTATCGGCCTGGGCGCGGTTGCGGCCGCGAAGGCCGGCGTTCAGTACAGCCAGCGCGTGATGCATACCTACACGCAAGACCGGATCGCGGGCGCGGCCGGACCGCTCGCGGTCGGCGCGGTGGCGACATGGGCCGCGGTGCATACCGTGCCGATCGAGCCCGACGAGAAGGGCCGCGTGACGGTCAGCCGCACCATCAGCACCGGCACGCTCGACTGCAAGGAAATCGTCTTTTCGGTAGACACCGACGCCAAGAAGGACAAGCCCGCCGACAGCGGCTTCTACGTGGCCTCGATCTGCCGTGACGGACAGACCTGGAAGTGGGCGTCGGCGGAACCTGCCACGCCGCGTTGGGGTGCGCTGCAATGAGGCCCGGCCTTAGCCTGATGCTCGCGGCCGGCGTGGCGGCGAGCTGTGTATTCATGAGCGGCTGTGCATCGATTGGCGCGGCGGCCGGTGCGGCAGCGGGCGTATCCACGGGTGTCGTCACGAGCAATCCGGCGATCGGTTTTGGCGTGGGCATTGCCGTCCAGGCGGCCACCGACGAAGCCGTCGCGCGCCTCATGAAGCGCCTGCACAGCGACCAGCAAATCGCCATTGCGACGACAGCGGGCGATCTGCCAGTCGGCGATGAAAAAGCGTGGCAGGTGAAGCATGCGTTGCCGGTGGAGAACGGTCACGGCAACGTGCGCGTGTTGCGCGAGTTCAGCAGCGCGCTTGCGACCTGCCGCGAGTTCGCGTTCTCGGTGGCCGACGGCGACAAGCCCGATGCGCATCAGGACTGGTTCCTCGCCCAGGCCTGCAAGGGCAACGACAATACCGGCGGCTGGAAGTGGGCATCGGCGGAACCGGCTGTCGCGCGCTGGGGGAACCTGCAGTAACGCATCGGCGCGAGCCTGGCCGTGCGCCTACCAGCGCCAGCGCACGCCCGCATCGCCGCCTACGGTCGCCCGCGTGGCGCCGCCCACGTTCATCGCGTAATGGACGTTTGCGAACAGGCTTGCGCGCACGCCGATATTGACTGCCACGCCGGTTTGAAAATCAGCCAGCGTCGCCGATGATTGCACCGGCATCGTGGTGGAATCGCCAAAGCCTACGTTGCTCGACGCATCGAAATAACGCCAGAGATTGACACGCGCGTACGGCTGCCACGCGGCCCCGCCCGCTTGCCAGCGGCCAGACAGGCGCAGTCCCAGACGGGCCGCGAACGAACCGGGGTTGCTGAAGGTGACGCTCGAGATGCCGTCGTTCACGTCGTTTATCGACACGTGCTGCCAGATCACCTGCACCTGCGGCTCAATGCGCAATTCCGCCGGCAGCACGAGCGGCAACCCCGCTTCTACCGATCCTGCAATCGAGCGGCCATGCGTGGTCAACCTGACGCCATCGTTCGATGACGGTTTGATCGTCAACGCGCTGCCGGTGACGATCGTATCGGTGTACCAGCCGCCCGCACCGATATGCGTCCAGTACGCGCCCGCGCTCGCCGAATCCACAGCCACATCGCCCGCCGGAGCCGATGGCATGCCGAGCGCGAAGCCAGTGACGTTGCCCGAGGCGCGTGCTGCGCCCAACAGCAAACCATAGTGATTCCGATGTCCTGACGGGGTGGTATCGGCGTAGATGTCCTGGCCGATCTGCGTGCCGCCTGTAAAACCGCTGAAATGGGGATCGACGCCCGTGTCGCTGCTGACGCGCGCGTGGTCGCCCCAGACGCGGCTCCAGGTTGCGGGCAGCGTGCCGGTTTCATCGAGCTGCGACTGGTCGCCGTGCCGGTCGTGAAAAGTGCCGATCTGATCGATGACGAGATCGCGCGTGAGCGACGGGATCGCAGCATAGAGCGGTACTTCAATACGATAGAGCGGCGTTGATGTGGATGGAGTTGAAGGTGGCAAAGGCGGCGGCTGGGGCGCAATCGGCTCCGATGGCGCCGGAGGCGCTGGCGGCTCGGTTGGCGTTACCGGCGGCACAGGTGTGACTGAAGGCACCGGCGTGACCGGTGGCACTGGCGTTACCGGAGGGACCGTCGCCACGCTTGAACGCAAGTACCAGTTATCGGCAGTTCCGGCAGCACCGCCGCCTCGAAACAAGTAGTAGGTGAACGCGCCTGCCTTGACCGGGCTTGCCAACGAAAACGCCGTCGGCGCCGTCGTTGCGCCCTGGACGGTCTGCACGACCATGATTCCATCGGCCAGCGTCAATGCGCCCGCGCCACCCGCATTCCTCACGCCAATCGACGTATCGCCTGTGGCGCTTCCCTGCGATATCACCAGCTTTCCGCTCGGCGAATCATCCGCACCCAGGACGCTTTGCACGAACAGGCGGCCCGAGCGCCCCACATAGTCACCGCCCACCACCAGCGTATTGCGCGTGCCGCCGGTCAAGTCGATGATGCCCGCATTGTTCACCACCACGCGCGCGCCGGGCGCGGCCGCCCTGATCGCCGTGATCGCCGTGATCGCCGATAAACCGCCGCCATTGAACGCAAGTGAACTGGTTGAATCGATGTTGAGCGAGCCCGTTCGTGTCCCGGCATCGCCAAGCGTGATGCTTCGGGCATCGAGCGTCAGACGGCTGGCGTTCGTCACTGCAATGCTTTCCCAGTTCACGAAACGGCTTGGGGCGTTTGCATCGACGTGATCGAACGTGAGTGTGTCGAGGCCCGTGCCGGCATCGAAGATGGATGTGGACGCAAGTTGCGCGTCGCTCAGGTTCGACAGCGTGGCCGAGGTTTGTCCCGCGCCGAATGTGACTGCGCCGCCAATCACCCCGCCTTCGAGCCATCTGAACGTGTTTTGTCCATCGCCCGCTGCGAGCCCGCGTGCAATGGAGCCGCCCGACACCGTGATGGCATTCGCGCCGTTGCCGAGCGTCACCGCGCCGTCAATCACCCCACCCGACATCGCGAACGTGTTTTGCGCTGCCGTCAGCGCAACGTTGCCGATGCGGCCACCGGTAATCGTCGCCGTGCCGCCGTTAGTCAAATTCCCGAGTACGCGACCGCCGCTCAATGTGAAGCGCGGCTGCGGGCCGCCCTGATCGATGTCATCGACCTGGCCTGCACGCATGACGAACGTGTTGACGCCCGTGCCTTGCCGGATCAGCCCGCTCACGGTGCCGCCATTCATGTTGAATGTGTTCGTGCCGGTGTCGGTCCACACGGCGACACCGCCGCCACTCGCAATCGTCCCCGTATTCGTGATCGTGACGGCATACGGACCAGTGGACGAAATCGCAAGATTGCTGCCGCCCGTGATCGCGCCGCTATTCACAATATCCGCATCGCCGCCGACAACGGAAATCCCCACATTGCCGCCTGCGATCGTCCCGGCGTTGGTGAAGACGCCGCCTCCGTTGGCGTCGATGCCGTTGTCCCGGTCACTCGCGATGTGCGCTCCGGCCGCGTTCACCAGCGTGACTTTCTGCGCGAAGAATGCGCCAAGCCCGTCGGGTCCGTGCGCAACGACGGAACCCGTGTTCGTGACCAGACCGGGCGAGGCATCGAGGGAAACAATGCCGTGTCCGTTCGAACCATAGGTATCGATGGAACCGTGGTTCGTCAGGGTGTTATTGCCCGGCGTCCCGTTTGCGTAGAGGCCGTACGAGCGCACGCCCGTCGTTGTGATCGCTCCGTCGTTGACGAGGCTGTTACGACTGCCTAGAGCGTCGATGGCATCGGAGAAATCACCTGTCACTTGCAGCGCGCCGCGGTTCATCACCATGCTCGAATCATGTACGACGACAGCGCTGCTGCCGCTCACGCTGATGCCGGCGCCCGGCTGAATGCGCACGGTCACGCTGGTGCTTCCCGCAGCGGCTACAACACCCGCCGCCGATGGATTCGGCAAGTTCGAGTCACACGTGGCGGTTTCGCCGCTGACGGGCGCGAAGTTATCGCAGTTGCCAAGCGCGGAAGGCATGCGCAACAGCCACGTCACGCCAATCGTGAAACTCGACAGCCGTTTTGTTCGCAGGAACCTTCTGCGTGCTAACGGCAAGCGGGGAAGACGCATCGTTCCGGGCTCCTTGTTTCGCTGCCAGCGAGACGGGATTCCCAGCGTAGAGCACGTTTTGCGCTTCATCAATCTTGTGGAAAGCGATCCGATGCAGCCTTTTGAAACCGCTGGACGCCATAATGGGTAAGGGTTTTCGGCCAATGTGAAACAGCCTGTCGTGACGTTGCGGTACACGCATGCAATCACCCGCGTTCGTCGATCGAATAGAAGCAAAACGGTCTATCGGCTACAAGATTCAGCACGTCAGAATGCAAAAAACGCGGCGTCTGTTTCCAGAGCGCCGCGTTTTTTATCCCGCGCCGTATGACGGGCGTCTCAATGGAACATCAAGACTCCACGTCTTCCAGGCTGAAAATCTCCGTCTGGTCGTTGTACGAGAAAATCTCGCCGTAACGGCCCCAGTTGATGACGGCGTCGAGCGTTTCCTCGGCGGCTTTATCGGAGAGGAAATCTTCCAGTTCCTGTTCGAAACGCACACGCGGCGCGCGATGCCCCGGCCGCTCGTTCAGGACCTTCTTGATCCGTGCGGCGAGCGGCACATGCCGCAGCAAATGCTCCGCGAACATCATCTTGCGTTCCTGCGTGCCAAACTCGGCGAATACGCGCGCCGGCGGCGTCAGGAAAATATCGCCTTCGCGGACATCGGCGAAACCGAGATGCTGCAGCACTTCCGCAACGGGGAACAGGTCGTCCACTTCCAGATGCAGCGTCCGCGCGATTTCCGGCATGTCCGCGCGGCCATGGTACGGATCTGCGGCAAGCGTCTCGATCAAGCCCGCCATCAGGTTGGTCGATACCTGCGGCAACCAGCTGCTCAGTTCCAGCCCCTTCTTCTTTTCTTCGCCGAGCTGACGGGCGGTCATCTTGGCGTAGATATCGTCGACCAGGCGCCGGAACGCAGGATCAAGACGATTGCGCGGGTGCTTGAACGGGACACGAATCTCGGCCATCACCCGCCCCGGATTCGATGCCAGCACTAGGATCCGGTCGCACATGAACACCGCTTCCTCGATGTTGTGCGTGACGATCAGCACCGACTTGATCGGCATCTTGCCTTGCGTCCACAGGTCGAGCAGATCGGTACGCAAGTTCTCGGCGGTCAGCACGTCGAGCGCGGAGAACGGCTCGTCCATGAGCAGCAACGTCGGGTCGACGACCAGCGCGCGCGCAAAGCCCACACGCTGACGCATCCCGCCCGACAACTCGCGCGGATACGCGTTTTCGAAGCCATCGAGACCAATCAGGTCGATTGCGGCCAGCGCGCGCTCGCGCCGCTCTTTGGACGGCACGCCTTGCGCTTCCAGACCCGCTTCCACGTTCTGCAGCACGGTGAGCCACGGGAACAGCGCGAAGGTCTGGAACACCATCGCGACGCCCTTTGCCGGGCCGTTCAGCGGTTCGTTCAGATAGGTGACCTGGCCGCCCGTCGGTTCGATCAGGCCGGCGATGATCCGCAGCAGCGTCGATTTCCCCGACCCGGAACGGCCGAGAAGTCCTACGATCTCGCCCTCGTGCAGCTTCAGGTTCACGTCTTCGAGCACGAGCAGCTCGCCCTGCGTCTTGTTGAAGCCGCGGCTGACCTGATCGACGTGCAATATTTCGCGGCCGAGACGCGGAGGCGTGGGCGACGACGGCGGCGTATGGGTGGAAGGATTCGTCTGCGTTGGCATGGGCGCTCGCGTGTTGCTGATTACAAAAATGGTGTGGCCGCTCGCGACCTGACATTAAAAATTCGGCTGACCTGACCGGCTGCTCAATCCAGCCGCAAACGCGCTTCGGCGAAGGCGAACAACGGGCGCCACAAGAGCCGGTTGAAGAGCGTGACAAACAGCGACATCACCGCGATCCCGAGAATGATCTTCGGATAATCGCCGTTGACCGTGCTTTCCGCGATGTACGCGCCAAGCCCGTGCGCCACGATCTTCGTGTTTCCCCACGATACCGCTTCGGCCACGATGCTCGCATTCCACGCCCCGCCCGACGCCGTGATTGCGCCAGTCACGTAATACGGGAAGATGCCCGGCAAGATGGCCTGGCGCCACCATTGCCAGCCTTTGATCTGGAAATTGGCCGCGGCCTCGCGATAATCGTTCGGATACGACGTCGCGCCGGCGATCACGTTGAAAAGGATATACCACTGCGTGCCGAGCACGATCAGCGGCGAAAGCCAGATATCCGGATTCAGGTTGAACTTCACGATCACCACGACAAACACCGGGAACAGCAAATTCGCCGGGAAAGCCGCGAGAAACTGCGCGAGCGGCTGGATCTTGCTCGCAAGCGCCGGCCGCAGCCCGATCAGCACGCCGATCGGCACCCAGATCACCGATGCAATCGCGATCAGCACCACAACACGAAAGAGCGTGATCAGCCCGAGCCAGAACACATGTCCGACTTCGCCCCACGACACGCCAGACGAGACGAAGACGGTGACCTTCCAGACCACCAGCACGGTCAGCGCCACGACAACCGACGCCCAGACAATATCGCCGATGCGGGAAGCATTGCGTGCCCTCCCCGGCGTCGATGTGAACACGGTCGCGGCGCTCGCCAGAAGCGGCAGCTTCACGCCTTGCAGCGACGGCAACTTCAGCGGCACGCGCGCGAGCTTGCCGATCAGCCAGCCGGCCGGCACCAGCAACTGGTGAATCAGGCGCGTGCGCCGGATCAGGTCGAGCAGCCACGACTCCGGCACGTTGCCCGAACTCGTGTTTTCCATGCGGAATTTGTCGGCCCACGCGACGAGCGGGCGGAACATGAGCTGATCGTAGGCCAGGATCACGACCGTCATGGCCAGGATCACCCAGCCGATCGCGCCGAGATTGCGCTCGCCGATAGCCGTGGCCAGATACGCGCCGATACCCGGCAGCACGATGGTCCGGTTGCCCACCACGATTGCTTCGGAGGCGACCACGAAGAACCAGCCGCCGGACATCGACATCATCATGTTCCAGATGAGGCCCGGCATGGAGAACGGCACTTCGAGCTTCCAGAAGCGCTGCCAGTTCGTCAGGTGAAAGCCGCGCGAGACTTCGTCCAGGTCGCGCGGCACCGTGCGCAGCGACTGATAGAAGCTGAACGTCATGTTCCACGCCTGACTCGTGAAAATGGCGAAGATCGCCGCGAGTTCGGCGCCGAACACGCGCCCGGGAAACAGGGCGAGAAAGAAGGTGACCGTAAACGAAATGTAGCCGAGCACCGGCACCGACTGCAGGATGTCCAGGATCGGCACGAGCACAATCGACGCGCGCCGGCTCTTGGCCGCGAGCGTGCCGTAGATCAACGTGAATACGAGCGATGCCACCATCGCGGCGAGCATGCGCAGCGTGGTGCGCAACGCGTACTCGGGCAGATTCGACGGATCCAGCGAGATGGCCTGCGTCTGCAGCGTCGAGATGGGGGCGAGCGTCTCGTGAAAACCCACCGCCGTCAGTGCGAGGATGCAGATGATCAGCGGGAACGCGACGAAGTCCCATCGATTCGGTAATAGACGCCACGCCGAAGCATTCGCCGTGCGAGTCAGGTTAAAGCCAAAATCCATTACACGCCCTCCCCGTTGAGGCTTGTTGCGGCCGGTGCGCCCAAATCCAGGGCGTCGTCCGGCGTCTGTATTCTTGTCTGCCGGCGCTGTACCGGTTTCACGCCTGTTTCAGGACGGCACGACACTACACCAACCTTTGTTTCAGGCACAACCGCAGCCTGCTGGTTTACGTTTCGTTATCTGGCGGGGCGTTCCGGTGGAAACGCCAAATCGCGCTGCATCGTTCAAGAAAAGCACGTTCTCGCCGATAAGGAACTTGATGGACGAAAGAAAACGTCGTCCAATCAGAACATCCGGGAATAACTGAAGCCGGTTCGGAGTCATTCCAGACGAGGTTTCCGGCTCCGGGCAGGCAATGCATCTTTTTTCACCGGCGCGACTGTCGGCGATCAGCAACAGCACTTGGGGCAAGTACCATCGGCGCGCGCGGCCGCGCCCGGTAAGATGCTCATGTGCCGGCACAAAACTCATAACATTGCTCGTCGCGCGGGGCCGCGGGACAGTCAGACAGGCCAGATTAGATGAACAAGACAACCTTCCACCGTGCGATCGCAATGCTGTGTTGCGCGTTGCTTGCATGCGTGTGCTGGGTTGCCGCCGGACTGGTGTCGGACCGAATGGTACAGCAAGAACTGGCCACTTCAATGCATGTGGAACGCCAAATGGCGGCGTCCATCGTCGATAACACCGCGCAGATCATTGCCAGCGACCTTGCCATGTCCCGGGCCATTCCCGCGACGATCGCGGAGATGGACATGATCCAGCTCGCGCTGGTTCAGCCGCACGGCTTTTCCGCCGACGCCGCGCTGAACGCGGCCGACCGGCGCGCGAAGTGGCTGACCGTGCCGGCGCTCGAAAAAGTCGACAACTTCCTGCGCAACGCACGCGGCTTTACGGGGCTGGACTACATCTGGGTCGTCGACACTCAGGGGTTTTGCGTGGCGTCGAGCAATGCCATCGATTCGAACAGCTTTGTCGGCATCGACATGCGGGCGCGCGGCTATATCCAGAAGGCGCTGCTCGGCGCGTTCAACGAGACATACGGCGTCGGGCGCACGAACGGCGATCCGGGGATTTTTATCGCTACCCCGATTTACCGCGACGGCTTTCTTGTCGGGGCCGTGATTGCGAAAGTGAGTATCGACCGCTTGCGGCATTGGGTGTCGCGCGCCGGGACGTTTGTGACCGACAGCAACGGCGTGGTCGTGATGGCCAACGAAAGCCAGCTCGAAAACCGCGTGCTGCCTGATTCGCCCGTGCTGAAGATGTCGCGCACTGAGCGGCTCGACGCCTACCGGCGCGTCGACTTTCAGACCTTGCGGATCACCAATATAGGCGAGCGCGTGCGGGCGGACGCGCCGTGGCTGTCGCCCTCGCTTTCGAGCGGCTTGTTCAGCACCAGCGATGGCGCGGCGCCCGCGCTTTACGACGAACGCACCGGGCTCAATTCCGGGCTTGCAGCGCATATCGTGCATCCGCTGCCGAACTGGTCCGAGATCGTGCGCAATCAGCGGCGCGACCAGCTGCTCGTGTTCCTGACGGCGCTCGGCGTGGTCGGGCTGGCTGTGGTGATTACCGTGTCGTACCTGCGTGAGCGCCGCTTGCACCGGGCGACGCGGCATCTTGCCAACCAGTTGCAGTCGGCCAACACGCTGCTTTCGGCAGAGGCGCGCCACGACGCGCTGACCGGCGCTTTATCGCGGCGATATTTCCTCGACACCCTGCGCCGCGAAGTCGAGATCGCCCGCGCCTCGGGTACGCCTTTGTCCGTCGCGATTGCCGACCTGGACCATTTCAAGCAGGTCAACGACCGTTTTGGCCACGCGACCGGCGACCGCGCGCTCGAGCATTTCGTGCGGATGTGCGAGGAACAACTGCGCGCAAGCGATGGCGTCGGCCGGCTTGGCGGCGAGGAATTCGGACTGCTGCTGCCGCAAACGTCTCTCGCCGATGCCCACGCGGTGCTCGAACGCCTGCGCAAGCGCTTCAACCAGGAGCATTGCGCTCATCTGCCTGACGACACCGCTTTGAGCGTGAGCATCGGCATCACCGCGTTGTGCGATGGCGACACGGCGGAAAACCTGCTCAAACGCGCCGACCTGGCGCTCTACGCGGCAAAATCGGGCGGCCGCGACCGCAGCGAAGTGCATCCCGCCGACAGCATCCCGCCAATGCCGCGTCATCCCGAGACCGCCTGATATTGCCTGGACGCAGGGTTGGCCGGAAGGGCTACTGGGGCAAGCGGCGTGACAGCAGGTATTATCGACTTTTGAAGTCGAATATCTGCCGTTATCAGGAGGGGTGAATGAAGGGAAATCTGGTCATTGTCTGCCGCGATCAGGACGCTGAAGCATTCGATCACTTACTGGCCGAGTATGGCGCGTTCCAGACGCGGCTCTCGTCCACGACCTGGTATTTGAGGCTCGATGTGGCGCCTGAAGTCATTCAGGAAGAGATTCTGGGAAGGCTGGGGAAATACACCACGCACTATATTTTCGAGGCCGCCACCGTGACCTACAACACGGTCGACAGTGAAGCGGCTTCCGCGCTCAATACTTTGTTTGATTGAAGCTTGGCCGACGGGGGGCAGCTCAACGCCCCACCTCAGGCGTGCTTCAGTACGCCGTCAACGTGCAGTTGTTCCGCGGCTTTCGCCACGACATCGAACGGGAAAGTCATTGCGATCGACAGGCCGCCTTCCTCGCGATTACGGATATCGCACTCGCCGCCCGCGCGCCGCACCAGCCGTTCCACAATAGCAAGACCCAGCCCGCTGTGGCCGCTGCCGCCGCGCGCCGGATCGAGCCTAACGAACGGCCGGCTGGCCTTGACGAGATCCTGTGCGGCTATGCCGCCGCCGCTATCGCTCACGCGCAAAACCCAGCCATTCGCGCCGCGCATGGTCTCGATCACAACGGGGGGCGCGCCGTAGGCGTGAGCGTTGTCGAGAAGATTTGACAGCAACCGGTCGAGCGTCGCCGCAGGCATTGCAAACCCGCGCCCCGCGGTGAGCCGCGTCTGGACTGGCTGAGCGCCCGGCGCAACCGCCCGGTAACTCCGCGCGATCCGCTCGCACTGCTGATCGACTTCCACCGGTTCACTCCGGTCCGTGCCGTCATGCGCGAACACCAGGAACTGATCGACGATATGCGCCATTGAGTCCACGTCGCGCACCACGCCATCGCGCAGCTTCGCCTCTTCCATCATTTCGGCGCGCAAACGCAGCCGCGCAAGCGGCGTCTTGAGATCGTGCGCCACGCCCGCGAGCATCACGGCGCGATCGCTTTCCGCCTGCGCCACTTCGCGCACCATCTGGTTGAAACCATGTGTCAATTGCCGCAACTCGCGCGGGCCGCGTTCCGGAACCGGCGGCGTAGGCTCGCCACGGCCAAAACGCCCAACGGCTTGTGCAAGCGAACGCAACGGTGTCTGGAGCTGCCAGGCGGCGAGCAACGCAGCCATGACCGCAGTCGTGAAAATGATGGCGAGCCACAGCAGCATGCGGTCGCGCGAACGCGGCGGACGCAGCGGTTGAACGGGCACGACGATCCAGTTCGCATCGCGTGCGCCACGCACCCACAGACTTGGCGGACCGCCGGGTTCGCCGACACGGACATCGGTGCCATCGGGCAGACGATCCCGCAAGTCTTCGATAAACCGCGCGAACGGCGGCGGCACGCGATCGGTATCGGCGTCGGCGAGTGGACGAGGAACGTCGGGACTGGTCGGGGCGACCACATGGACGCTCGAGGGCAGCGGCTGGTCCGGCGAATTCGCGATGTGCTGCCGCACGGCGTCGACCAGAAACGTGGCCTCTTCTACTGCATACCGCGTTTGCGTCTGATCACGCTCGACCCGGATGACGGCGAACCACGCGACGTGCGACAACACCAGCACGCCGATGACGAGCACGACCAGCCGGCCGAACAGCGAATCAATGGGCCGACGCATTTTGCTCGCCGTCGGGCACGAACACATAACCGCGTCCGCGCACCGTCTGGATAAAGCGCGGCGTGGACGGATCTGTCTCCAGAATCCGGCGCAGACGCCACACCTGGACGTCGATACCCCGGTCCGTGCCGTCGTATTCCGGACCGTGCAGCAGTTCGAGCAGACGTTCACGCGTAAGCGTGCGCATGGGGTGATTGACAAAAATCTTCAGCAGAGCGAATTCGCTGCCGGACAGCGTCAGCGGCGTCTCGTCCTGATGCAGCGTGCGCGACTGGAAGTCCAGCCGGAAACGCCCGAACGAAAACGGCTCGCGCTGCTCGGGCGCCGCCGAAGGAATCGTGCGGCGGCGGCGCAAGACGGCCTGCACGCGCGCGAGCAGTTCCCGCGGATTGAACGGCTTGCCGAGGTAATCGTCGGCGCCAAGTTCAAGTCCGACAATGCGGTCCACGTCGTCAGCACGCGCGGTCAGCATGATCACCGGAATATCGTCGCCTGAAGCGCGGAGCTTGCGTAACGCCGTCAATCCGTCGACACCCGGCATCATGAGGTCGAGCACGATCAGATCGGGGCGCTCGCGTTCGAGGCGCCGTTCGAGCGTGCCCGCGTCATGCAGCACCGATACCTCGATGCCCTGCCGGACCAGATAGTCGCGCAAAAGGTCGCGCAGTTCGGAGTCGTCGTCGACGACAAGTATTTGAGTAGCCATGCGACGCAGTTTAACGCCAGTCCGGGCCTCCCGATGCCGCAAACCCTCCGTAAACAGTTACCGGGTGTTACTACGAAAGCGGCGCGTAAACCGGCGTAATACCGCAGCGGCGGCTCGTAACACGAGCATCGCCTCGAATCTCTACGCTGTGTCTTACCGAAGGCGCGACGACTGAGACGACGCTGCCAGATCGGATCAGCCCCGCTTGAACCCGGCCACAAACCGGATCAAATCAATGGGGCTCCGCAAATCAAAAAAGGAGTACGCCATGTTGAAGCAGTCCCGATTCCTCGCCATTACCGCGGCGGCGCTTGCGCTGTCCATTGGTACAGCCAACGTCGCGAGCGCCGCCACGCCGGATGCGCCGCCCCCGGGCGGCCCAGGCATGATGATGGCCGAAGGTGGTCCCGGAGGCCCCGGCGGTCATCGCGGGCATGGCATGGAAATGCGCATGAAGAAGGAACTGGACAAGCTGCACGGCCAGTTGAATCTCAACGCGGATCAGGAAAAGCTGTGGCAATCCGCGTTGCAAACCATGAAACAGAACCATGAAGCAATGCGCGCAAGCCATCAGCAAATGCGCTCGCAAATGGAATCCATGAAGAACCAGCCCATCCTGGATCTGAACGCCATGTATGCGGCGCATCAGAAGATCGAAGCGCAGAACGCCCAGTTGCGTGACCAGACCAGCGCCGCGTGGCTGAACTTCTATAACGCGCTGAATGACCAGCAAAAGACCACGGTCAGTTCGGCATTGAAAGCGCGTTTCGCGAAGATGCACGAGCGCCAGGAAAAGATGCATCAGCGCTGGGAGCAGCACCGTGGCGCGCCGGCGGCGGGAGCATCGGCGGTACAACCTTGATGCTTTGATTAATTGAGTCACCCTGCGCAATAAAAAGGCCGTGGACTTTTGGTCCACGGCCTTTTCTTCAGCTACGACTCGCTAAATAGCGCGTGTGATCAGCCTCAAGCCAGATCGAACAGGAGGACTTCAGCGCCGGTTCCCCGGTCAAGCGTCACCTTCGATACATCCTCGATCTTCGCGGCATCGCCGGCAGAAAGCGCTTCGCCATTCACCGAAATCGCGCCCCGCGCCACGTGCACGTAGACGCGCCGCCCGGCGGGCACGTCGAACTCGGCGCGCTCGTCACCATCGAAGAGACCGGCGTAAAGCTCCGCGTCGGCGCCCAGCTTCACCGCGCCGTCCCGCCCTTGCGGCGATGCAATCACCCGCAGGCGGCCACGCTTTTCAGCGTCGTCGAAATGCTTTTCTTCGTAGCCGGGCGCGTCGCCCGCAGCGTCCGGAATGATCCAGATTTGCAGGAAATGCGCGGGTTCGGTGGCTGAACCATTGAATTCGCTATGCCGAACGCCGGTGCCGGCGCTCATACGCTGAACATCGCCGGGGTGGATGGTCGAGCCATTGCCCATGCTGTCCTTGTGCGCAAGGCCGCCTTCGAGCACGTAGCTGATGATCTCCATATCCCGATGTCCGTGCGTGCCGAACCCTTGGCCGGCGGCGACGCGATCTTCGTTGATCACCCTCAGCGCGCCGAAATGCACGTGCTTAGGATCGTCATAGCCTGCAAAAGAAAAACTGTGATACGAGTCCAGCCACCCGTGGTTGGCGTGGCCACGTTCGTTTGCGCGTCGAATTTCAAACATTTCGAACTCCCGGTGATGTTGCGATGGAGAGAATGTAAGGGCGCACACGCTTCGGAACAACTGGCCGCGAAGGCACCACACCTTCCTGAAAATGCGTGTAATCGATATGGCGCGGGGGTCGGGGTGAGGCCGGCAAGCCGCGCGGGTACTGGTGGCCATAAGAGCTTCGGGTAGAATACCGGCCTTTTCCGGGCCGGATGGCGCCGGACCGCCGGTTGAACAGTAGTAAAGAGGCAGCAAAAGCGGCTCAGGCCAATCACTCGCGTTCAGGGACGAGGCGCTTTTTATCTTTTCAATCGTCTTTCGGGCCCTGCGCACCAATTTTGGACATCTAGAATAGGCACCGCCCAGGGCTTGCAGCGGCATGCGTTCAAGCATGCCAGCCACGGGCTGGAGCGGGACGAAGACGTAAAAAGAGGCGCAAGGAACTGGAACACCCGGGCGAGCCGGTGAAAGGGATCAGGCGAGCGGTCGAACGGAAGTTTCAGGGAAAAAAGCGCGGCTGAACAGGCAACAGCGCAGTTGGAAGGGCAAAAGGCGCAAGCCCTCGCCCCACGCGCACGTCATCAAGGAATCACCATGTTTCTGCAAGGCTACGGGCCGCTCATCCTCTCGGGCACATGGCAAACCGTCAAGCTGGCGGTTTTGTCGCTGGTGTTCGCATTCGTGATCGGCCTGATCGGGGCGGCGGCGAAGTTGTCGAGAAACCGCATTTCATCTGGCGTCGGCACGGTCTACACCACGCTCGTTCGCGGCGTTCCGGACCTCGTGCTCATGCTGCTGCTCTTCTACAGCATCCAGATCTGGCTGAACCACCTGACCGACCTGCTCGGCTGGGATCAGATCGATATCGATCCGTTCGTGGCCGGCGTGATCGTGCTCGGGTTCATCTACGGCGCGTATTTCACCGAGACTTTCCGTGGCGCATTCCTCTCGGTGCCGCGCGGCCAGCTCGAAGCGGGCGCGGCCTACGGCATGACACCGTGGCAGACCTTCTCGCGGATCATGTTCCCGCAGATGATGCGCTTCGCGCTCCCCGGCATTGGCAACAACTGGCAGGTGATGGTGAAGGCGACGGCGCTGGTATCGATCATCGGGCTCGCCGATGTCGTCAAGGCCGCGCAGGACGCCGGCAAGGGCACGTTGCGGTTCTTCTTTTTCACGCTGCTCGCGGGCGCTGTTTATCTCGTGATCACGACGCTGTCGAATCTCGTGCTGATGTGGCTGGAAAAGCGTTATTCCTCCGGCGTGCGCAAGGCCGATTTGTAGGCCTTCAGCACCAATCAGGCTCCCTAAAAAAGACACCAGCACATCCACGCGGCGGAATCCATGCTCGAAATCATCCAGGAATACTGGCGCAATTATCTTTTCACCGACGGCTATCGCATCACCGGTCTCGCCATCACGATGTGGCTGCTGGTCGTATCGATCGTGCTCGGCTTCTGTCTTTCCATTCCGCTGGCGGTCGCGCGGGTATCGAAGAACAAGTTGCTCTCGCGCAGCGTCTGGGTCTACACATATGTGTTCCGCGGCACGCCGCTCTATGTGCAGCTTCTGCTTTGCTACACAGGCCTCTACAGCTTGCAAGTGGTCCGCGATCACGTCCTGCTCAACGAATTTTTCCGTAACGGCATGAACTGCACGTTGCTCGCATTCACGCTGAACACCTGCGCGTACACCACGGAAATCTTCGCCGGCGCGATTCGCGCCACGCCATACGGTGAAATCGAGGCCGCGCGGGCTTATGGCATGTCGTCGTTCACGCTGTATCGGCGGGTAATCTTGCCGTCGGCGTTGCGCCGGGCCCTGCCCTATTACAGCAACGAAGTGATCCTGATGCTGCACGCGACTACCGTCGCATTCACGGCGACCGTGCCGGACATCCTGAAGATCGCCCGCGATGTGAACTCGGCCACGTATCAATCGTTTCAGGCGTTCGGCATCGCCGGGCTGCTTTATCTGTGCATTTCGTTCGCGCTCGTATGGATGTTCCGGCGCGCGGAACATCGCTGGCTCGCCTACTTGCGGCCGCAAGGTAAATAAGCCCCAAGGACCATGCAGACAATGAATTCTCCGGCAACCAAGCTTTTCGTCGATGGCCTTCACAAGCGGTACGGCGACCACGAAGTCCTCAAGGGCGTGTCGCTGCGCGCGAAAGCAGGCGATGTCATCAGCGTCATCGGCTCGTCAGGGTCGGGTAAGAGCACGATGCTTCGCTGCATCAATTTTCTCGAACAGCCAAACCAGGGCCGGATATTTGTCGATGGCGAGGAAATCCGCACGCTCAAGGACAAATTCGGCGCGCTGAAAGTGGCCGAACCGAAGCAGTTGCAGCGCATGCGCACGCGGCTTTCCATGGTGTTCCAGCACTTCAACTTGTGGTCGCACCTGAGCGTGCTCGAAAACGTGATGGAAGCGCCAGTGAAGGTGCTGGGGTTGTCGAAGCAGGAGGCCCAGGACCGCGCCCGCAAGTATCTCGAGAAGGTCGGACTCGCGCCGCGGCTGGAAAAGCAGTATCCGTCGCATCTTTCGGGCGGCCAGCAGCAGCGGGTCGCAATTGCACGGGCGCTCGCCATGCACCCCGACGTCATGCTCTTCGATGAACCCACGTCCGCGCTCGACCCCGAACTCGTGGGCGAGGTTCTGAAGGTGATGCAGACGCTAGCCGAAGAAGGCCGCACGATGATCGTGGTGACGCACGAAATGGCGTTCGCGCGCAACGTCTCGAACCATGTTGTGTTCCTGCATCAGGGGCTGATTGAAGAGGAAGGTCATCCCGACGAGGTTTTTGGCAATACGCGCAGCGAACGGCTGAGGCAGTTCTTGTCGGGAAGCCTGAAGTAAAACTACAGAGACGCAGCTGTTCGTCCTGTATCAATAAAAAAAGCGCCCCAACGGGCGCTTTTTTAGTCTGCATCTCTAAACACGCCCGGCTCGCTTATCGGTTTTTGCTTTAGCGGCAGACGCAACGTCCGTCAATAGATGCAATCCATAGCGTTAGGTGTCGAAATGCGGGTCAGCCTTATTCCATAAGGATTTAGCCCGGAAATCGATTATTTTTGCCGGTGTCGCAACACACCAACCATTGCATTTTTGAGACAGAAGATTGGGAGACGATAAATTTTTTTGGCGGCACAAAGGTAATTTGCTAAATTAGTAATCAAAGTACGGAAACGAAGTTCATTAAAAGTAGTTTTACTTCAAAAAGAACTGAGGAGACACCGATCCGCTGGGTCGGTTGTGACGTGGGCGGTCTCTTTGCCTGGTTCACGGATACACCGCCCCTTGCGTGTCATCCCTCTAAATAGTTTCCGGTTCGGTGCGCTGGCACCGGGCCACTACCGCCGCACTTGGGCTTCTATTTTTTGACAGGGTTGGAGGAGATGATGAAGAAAGCTTTGCTCGCGGCTTCGCTGCTGACGGTCGGCGTTGCGGCACACGCTCAAAGTAGCGTGACGCTCTACGGGCGTCTTGACGCCGGTTTGGAATACATGACGGGCGTGCCGACGGGCTCGAATGCTGCCGGCGCTGCCAACAGCAGCGGCCACCGTTTCCGCGCAGAAAGCGGCGACTGGGGTACCAGCCTGTGGGGCATGAAGGGCGTCGAAGACCTGGGTGGCGGCAACAAGGCCGTGTTCCAGTTGGAAGGCAGCTTCAATACCATGACCGGTCAAGGCCCGGGCAACAACGGCATCTTCAATCGTTGGGCGACGGTGGGTATCGCCAACGACCAGTTCGGTACCTTCTTGCTGGGTCGCGAACTGTTCATCTCCAACGGCGTGTGGGACTTCGATCCGTTCGGTCAGTCGAACTGGTCGTCGGCTTCGCTGGTGCGTGGCCGCAACTGGCCGCAATCGAGCAACAACATTTCGTACCAGTCGCCGAAGGTCGCGGGTTTTGACTTCTACGGTCAATACGCGCTGTCGAATGCGACGAACTGGAACGGTAACGGCACGACGCCGCAAGGCCGTGAAGCTGGCGCACAGGTCACCTACACGACGTCCCTGTTCCAGATCCGCGGTTTGTACGATGAAATCCGCAACGCGAACAATGGTGGCCTGTACGGTATCAATCCGGGCGACATCAATGCGGGCAACGTTTCGGGCGGCGTGTTTGCGGCATCGCGCGAATACACGGCTGCTGTGAACGTGTTCCTGGGTCAGTTCAAGATCCAGGGCGCTTACCAGGCTATCCGTACCTCGGGCGCAACGAACGTTCTGCCGGGCCAACCGACGTCGCTCGATCACGAATGGGGCGGCATTACGTGGCAAGCAACGCCTGCAGCTGCGATCATTGCGGCCGCTTATCACGTGAACGGTAACAACGGTTCAGGCAATGCGACGATCTACACGGTCGGCGGCTCGTACAACCTGTCGAAGCGCACGCTGCTTGATATTCAAGTTGCAACGGCTCAGAACAGCAAGGGTGCTAACTACGGCCTGAATGCGAACAATGCAGGTACGGCGGTCAGCACTGACAACCCGCTGCCGGGTCACAGCCAAACCGGCGTTTATGCCGGTATCCAGCACTCGTTCTAATTTGATTTAGAGCGGTTGGCCGGAGCATAACGACAGAGAGAGTTTGTTTAAAGCATAGGTTTTTATAGCTTTAATTGGTTTTCACGCTGCTGCGAGAGGCGCGTATCGGTGCGGTGTTCGAAAGGGCATCGCACCGTTTTTTATTGTTGGCACCGGTGGACGGTTTTTCCTGCTTTTTGGGTCTTCGCGCGTTCTTTGCTATCTGATTTTTTAAGCACTATTAGCCACTGTGCGTGGCGGCACTTCATTTCTTTGTCCAACGGCGACAAAGAAACGAAGCAAAGAAAACGCCTTTCCACAATCGGCTCATAAGTGTCCAAAGCGTGCAGTTCCAACTGCTTGGTACCCCAAAAGCACGCTCGGCGAATAACCACGTCCCGTTGAAACCCTCCCCCTCCGTCAACAGATACCCACACGCTTCGCCACCAGTGTCTGTGGCAGTCAATTTAGACCTGCGCTAATAGCTCACGCCGCGCTAACGGCTCTCCCCAAACGAAAAATGCCGCCGATGCGAATTCGCATCGGCGGCATTTTGCTTTTACTTCTGCGCTTTAGTCGCGGGCTATGCCCGCCGCGCCGTGGCTCAGCCAGTCCAGCACCGCACCCGTGTCGTCATCGCCCGCTTCACGCACTTTCGTCATCGCTTCACTCACGTCCGCGCTCGCGTTTGGTACCGCCCTGCGGATCGCTACGCCCACCGCCAGGATGTCGATCATCACGAGATGCAAAATGCGCGAGATCATCGACATCTGCGACTCACGGATCTCAATGTGATCCGTCTCCAACGCAACCGTCGCACGCTTCGCCAACGGCGTATTGCTCGACGTAATGGCCACCACGGTCGCGCCCTGCTGCATCGCGATTTCAAGCACGCGCAACAACTCCGGCGCGCGGCCCGACTTGGATACCGCCACGATCACATCGCCCTTGCCCAGCAACGCCGCCGACGCCGCCTGCATGTACAAGTCGCCATAAGCAATCGTCGGGATACCGAAACGGAAGAACTTGTAGTGTGCGTCCTGCGCCACGATGTTCGAATTGCCCAGGCCATAGAACTCGATCCGGCGCGCACCGTTCAAAATGTCGATGGCGCGTTCCACATGATCAAAATTCAAATGCTCACGCAACTGAAGAATCGCCGAGACGGTGTTGTCGAGAACCTTTGCGCCGAAATCCGTGGCGGTATCGCCGAGATGCACCTGGCTATGGCTCACCGGAATCGTGCCGGTCAGACCGGTCGCGAGCTTCAGCTTGAAATCCGATAAACCCTGGCACCCGAGCGACCGGCAAAAGCGGATCACGGTCGGCTGGCTGACGTCGGCTTTGCGCGCAATATCGATGATCGGGTCATTGATGATCGAACGCGGATGGTTCAACGCAAGGTCGGCGACGCGCCGCTCGGCGGGCGTCAGCGCATCGCGCATCTGGCGAATGCGCTCGAACACCGCGGACGAGCCGCCGTTCGCGCGGTTCGACAACTGCTCCGACAATATCGCCGATACCCCCAGGAACGCCGGATACTCCGCGGTAATGATGAACGTCGGCACGCTCGACAAATACTGCTGGAAGCGCCCCTTGGCCTCGAAGCGCTCGCGAAACGGCGACTTCGTAAAGAGCTCGCCGAGCTTGAGCACCACGCCGCCGCCAATGAAGATGCCGCCCAGCGCGCCCAGCGTCACCGCAATATTCCCGGCGAACGTGCCGAGAATGCCGCAGAAACAGTTGACGGCTTCGAGCGCGAGCGGCTCGCCATCGTGCGCGCGCTGCGTGATGCTCGCGGACTCCAGATCGTCGGACACCGCCACGCCGTCGCGTTCTGCCAGCGCCTGGTATATCAGCAACAGGCCGGGACCGGCCGAGACGCGCTCGAACGAAACATGCGGGAACTTCCGGCGCGCAAAACGCAGGACGATGTCCTCGGTTTCATTCGATGGCGCAAAGCTGGCATGGCCGCCTTCGCTGCCAAGCGCAATCCAGCGGTCATCGGCGGGAATCAGGCCGGACACGCCCAGGCCCGTACCGGGTCCAAGCAAACCGATCACGCTATTCTGCCGGCGCGATCCGCCGCCGACTTGCACGCGCTGGGCGTCGGTCAGACCCGGAAGCGCCATGGCCAGAGCGGTGAAATCGTTGACGACGAGCAAGGTATCGAAACCCAGCGCGCGGCGCGTGGCTTCAATGGAAAAGCTCCAGTCGTGATTGGTCATCGAAACGTGATCGCCGTCCACCGGATTCGCGATCGCCACGGCCGCATGATTCACGCGGCTGACTTTCGTGTCCTTGAGGTACTGCTGCATCGCTTCGGCAATGCCCGGGTAATCGTTGCCCGGATACACGCGAATTTCACCGATAACCCCCGGCGCCGTTTCGAGCGCAAACCGCGCGTTGGTGCCGCCGATGTCAGCCAAAAGCCGGGGTCCATCAGCGTGCTGGCTTTGGGCCGCTATCGTTGCGGCCTTACTTTGCACACCAGTAGACATCGAGCCTGACTCCTTGTGCGTTTGCCAACGTGGAGATGGCGTTTTTTTGCGGTGCGGCGAGCGCGGCGTTCAGTACATCGAGCTTTTTCTGTCCGCTGATGAAGAGAAACAGTTGCTGCACGCCCTTGAGCGCGGACATGGATAGCGACACGCGCGCATGCGGCGCGCTGCCCGGATGAACCGAGACGAACCGGTCCGACGTGCTGATCGCAAAATCCCACTCGGGGGCATCGACGAAAATCGATGCCGTGTGGCCGTCCTCACCCATGCCGAGCACGGCGACGTCGGGCACGCGGCGTTGTGCATCGGCGTTCAGGTCGGCGATGTGCGCATCCAGCCCACGCGACGTATCCACGAGCGGCAGGAAATACGCGCCGCTCGCTGCGTTCTGCAACAGCGTTTCGCGCACGAGGCGCGCGTTGCTGGCGTTGTCCGTTTCCGGCACCCAGCGATCATCGACGAGGGTTACATCGATATGCGCCCAGTCGAGCGCGTGCGTCGAAAGCGTTTTCAGGAACGGCTTCGGGCTCGTCCCGCCCGAAACGGCCAGCGTTGCGTGCTGGGTCTGGTTACCCGATGCACCCGACACAGCGCCATCCGCCGACGCGGCTCCGCGAGCCGCGAGCGTCGCGGCGAGCGCGTCGCCCACCGCTTCTGCCAAAGCGTCGGATTGGGCGCCTGGCTCATCAAAAGTATGAAGCTGGATCACTGCTCCTCCATGCTGCCTTGTTTTGGTTTCATTTCGCCCGCCGTAGCCGCCCCCGAACCCTGGAAGCGCCACACGACGGGATTTGTCTCGGCTTTAATTGCAACATGTCTACAGCACAAACGTCCTGGAACACGTTCCCACCGACCCGTTGAACAAACGGGCTTAATTCTCTTCTTCGAGCCAGCACGTGCCGTGTTGCGCCAGCATGGCGCTTGCAGCCGCCGGTCCCCACGTGCCCGATGCATAGGGCTTCGGCGGTTTAGGCGATGCAGCCCACTCGTCCAGGATCGGCTCGACATAGCGCCACGCCGCTTCCTGCTCGTCGCGCCGCACGAAGAGCGCGAGACGACCGTTGATGACATCGAGCAGAAGGCGCTGGTAGGCCTCCATCTGCCCTTCCTTGAAGAACTTGTCGAACGCGAGATCCAGATGGACGCTTGCGAGATTCATGCCTTCGCCCGGCTGCTTGGCGAGGCAATAAAGGCGAATGGTTTCGTTCGGCTGCAGGCGGATCACGAGGCGATTCGTACCCGCACGCAACGCGTTGGCGCCAAGCGCCGAATGCGGCACGGGCCGGAAATTCACGACGATCTCAGCCGTGCGGTCCGCGAGCCGCTTGCCCGTGCGCAGGAAGAACGGCACGCCGGCCCAGCGCCAGTTCTCGATCTCCACCTTCAACGCGACAAACGTTTCCGTGTGGCTGTCAGGACGCACGCCATGCTCCGTGGCGTAGGCCGGCACAGATGTGCCTTTGATCACGCCCGCATGATATTGGCCGCGCACGGCGACCTTGCTGATATCGCGCGGATCGACGGGTTTGAGCGCGCGCAGCACGCGCAGCTTTTCGTCGCGCACGGAATCGGAATCCATGGAATGCGGCGGTTCCATGGTCACGATGGAAAGCAGTTGCAGCAAGTGGTTCTGCACCATGTCGCGCAAGGCGCCGGTGTTGTCGTAGAAGTCGCCGCGCGCTTCCACGCCGAGCTCTTCGGCAATCGTGATCTGGATGCTTTCCACCCATTCGCGCCGCCACAACGGTTCGAAGAGCGCATTGCCGAAGCGCAGCGCGAGCAGGTTCTGCACCGGCTCTTTCCCGAGGTAATGGTCGATCCGGTAGATCTGTTCTTCCGCGAAGATTTCGCCGACCGCGTCATTGATTGCCTGCGATGACTTCAGGTCATAGCCCAGCGGCTTCTCAAGCACGATGCGCGCGTTTTCGCTCAAGCCCACGTCGGCGAGCGCACGGCAGATGGGCACGAACAACGACGGCCCGGTCGCGAGGTAAAACACTCGCGTGCCGCCATGCTTGTTCACGGCGTCGCGCAGCAGCTTGAAGTCTTCGGGCTTGCCGAGATCGAGCCGCACATAGTCGATACGCTCGAGGAAACCCTTCCACACCGCGTCGTCCACTCCGTTCTTCGAGACGTGCGGCTTGACGTGTTCGTCGACCCAGCTCAGATACGCCTCGCGATCTTCGGACGCGCGCGCCACCGCGACGATTTTTCCGCTCGGCGCCAGCATTCCGCCACGATGCGCTTCGAAAAGCGCCGGCAGGATCTTGCGCATCGAAAGATCGCCCGTTCCGCCGAATAGAACGAAGGTGAAATTCGAGTCGTTTTGCATGTGTCTCCGCAGGGGTTCTGAAGGACCGTAGTCCGATAAAATTTTTTTTGACACTGAATTGTAGTTTAACTACAATTCAAATCAAGGGGTAACGTGATCTCGGAAAAAAACACTTAGTCAATAGAACATGCGTGTTTTCCCGGAGATTCATGTCTGGTTGCATGGTAATGGACCTGAGCCAATGACGCTTTCGCCGTAAGGCAATGTCATTGGGAAGGCCGGAGCCGCAGGATGCAAGACCCCGGACGCGCGCCACGCTGGTCTGCCAGTGTGAACGGGCAAAAATCAAAAGAGGAGACACAGTTGCGATTCGACACACTCATCTCTTGAGAGCCGTGCGGCCGAGGTTCGGTCTGCCGGCCAGACTGGCGCGCCTACGGTTCATTGCTGGGGCAAACCGGTCTTATCCCGCTGACACCGCCGACTCCGGCCACTTCAAGTCTGTTCAGTTCCAGCCATCGCTTCCTGGCGGCATCAGGGGCCAATCGTTTTTTGTTCAGGTGTTCGGAGGAGATAAACAATGAAATTTCGCAAGCTCATGGGCGCGCTCGGCGCTGCAGGTCTGTTGTGCGGCGTGACGGCACAAGCGGTTCAGGCTGCAGAAGCCGTTTCCGTGCTGCACTGGTGGACCTCGGGTGGTGAGTCGAAGGCTATTGGCGTGTTGAAGGACGACATGACCAAGCAGGGCTACACCTGGAAGGACTTCGCCGTTGCCGGTGGCGCAGGCGCCGCGGCCATGACCGCACTCAAGACGCAGGTCATCTCGGGTAATGCCCCGTCCGCTGCCCAGATCAAGGGTCCGCTGATCCAGGAATGGGCTGACCAGGGCGTGCTGGTGAACATCGACTCGGTAACGGGCGACTGGAAGAAGAACCTGCCGCCGGAAATCGACAAGGTCATGCACGCAGGCGGTCACTACGTCGGCGCGCCGTTTTCGGTGCACCGCGTGAACTGGCTGTATATCAACAAGGACGCGCTCGACAAGGCAGGCGGCAAGGCCCCGACCACGTGGCCGGAATTCTTCGCCCTCGCCGACAAGATGAAGGCGAACGGCATCGTTCCGGTGGCAGCAGGCGGCCAGCCGTGGCAAGACCTGACGCTGTGGGAAGACGTCGTGCTGTCGCAAGGCGCGGATTTCTACAAGAAGGCGATTGTCGATCTGGACCAGAAGACGCTGACGTCGGACCAGATGGTCAAGGTGTTCGACACGGTCCGTCACGTTCAGTCGTACTTCGATAACGGCCGCACCGGCCGTGACTGGAACCTGGCAACCGCCATGGTCATCAACGGCAAGGCCGGCATGCAGTTCATGGGCGACTGGGCCAAGGGCGAATTCGCCGGCGCGAACAAGAAGTCGGGTACGGACTATGTCTGCGTAGCAGTTCCGGGCACGGAAAAGGCCTACACGTTCAACGTCGATTCGTTCGTGTTCTTCCAGCAGAAGGGCGCGAAGGACGCAACGCCGGGTCAGCTGGCATTGGCGAAGACCATCATGACGCCTGAGTTCCAGGAGCAGTTCAGCCTGAACAAGGGTTCCATCCCGGTTCGCCTGGGCGTGCCGATGGCCAAGTTCGACGACTGCGCGAAGAAGTCCTACGCCGATGAACAAACGGCCCTGAAGTCGGGCGGTTATGTTCCGTCGCTGGCGCACGGAATGGCACAAGGCGATGCAACCGCCGGCGCCATCACCGACGTCGTCACGAAGTTCATGAACTCGACGCAAGATTCGAAGAGCGCAGTTGCCGCTCTCGCGAACGCAGCGAAGACGAAGTAAGCGTTTTAGTGTGACGCACGGGCGCGTTCCCTTGGAAGCGCGCCCGAAGCACAAGCTGATTACCGTAAAAACCGCTGTATCCCTGTTCCGGCCTGAGACTCTTGCCGGCAAATTTTCAGGAGTCGAGAAGTGGCTGCCTCCCCTAGCGGTATCGCGAGCAAGACATCGCGCACCCCGCCCCGCCGCACGTCGCCCATGGCGGCGCTTGCCGATACATATATTCCCAAGCTAGTACTCGCACCCAGCGTGTTGATTGCGCTCGTGTTCGTGTATGGCTTCATTCTGATCACCGGGTATCTGTCGCTGACAAACTCGCGACTGATGCCGCGCTACGATTTCGTCGGCTTCCAGCGATACACCGAGCTGTTCTCAAACGACGTCTGGTGGACCTCCGCCGCGAACCTCGGCTGGTTCGGCATTCCGTTCATTGGGATCTGCGTCGGGCTCGGGCTGTTCCTCGCCATCCTGCTCGACCAGAAAATCCGCAATGAAGGTGCGTTGCGCGCGATCTTTTTGTACCCGATGGCGCTGTCGTTCATCGTGACGGGAACGGCGTGGCAATGGATCCTGAACCCGAGTCTCGGCCTCGAAAAAGTGTTCCACGACTGGGGCTGGACGAGCTTTTCGTTCGACTGGCTCGGCAACCCGGACAAGGCGATTTTCTGCGTCGTGATCGCGGCCGTGTGGCAATCGACCGGGTTCGTGATGGCGCTGTTCCTCGCCGGTTTGCGTGGCGTGGACGCGGAAATTTTCAAGGCGGCTCAAATGGATGGCGCGTCGTTGCCGCGCATCTATCGCAAGATCGTGATTCCGAGCATGCGCCCGGTGTTCTTTTCCGTGCTGCTGATTCTCTGCCACATCACCATCAAGACGTTCGACCTCGTGGTCGCATTGACCGCGGGCGGTCCGGGCACGTCGTCGTCGCTGCCGGCCATGTTCATGTACACGTTTTCGTTCAACCGCGGTCAGCTTGGCCTGGGCGCAGCTTCATCGATGATGATGCTTGCAACCGTCGTCGCCGTGCTCGTGCCGCTCATGTATCTGGAATCGAGGAGCACCCGCAATGGAATCTAAGATGACGATCAGCCGCGCCGTCATCTATGCGGCGCTGGTCCTGTTTGCCCTGTATTTCCTGTTCCCGATCTACGTGATGCTCTCGACGTCCTTCAAGGACCTCGACCAGTTGCGCACCGGCAACCTGCTCACGCCACCTACTTCGTTCACGTTCGCGCCGTGGGTCAAGGCGTGGTCGCAATCGTGTACCGGCGTGCGCTGCGACGGCATGGAACCGTTCTTCATGAACTCCGTGCGCATGGTGATTCCGGCGGTGCTGCTTTCATCGATCATCGGTGCCTTCAACGGTTACGTGCTCACGCACTGGCGCTTCCGTGGCGCGGACCTCGTGTTCACGCTCTTGCTGGTGGGCTGCTTCATCCCCTTCCAGGCCATTCTTCTGCCGATGGCGCGCCTGCAAGGCATGCTGGGACTGGCGAATACAACAACCGGTCTTGTGCTCGTGCACGTGGTCTACGGGATTGCGTTCACAACCATGTTCTTCCGCAATTTCTACGTGAGCATTCCGGCAGAACTAGTGAAGGCGGCGCGTATCGACGGTGCGGGTTTCTTCACGATTTTCACCAAGATCCTGCTGCCGGTATCGTTGCCAATCTTCATGGTTTGCCTGATCTGGCAATTCACGCAGATCTGGAATGACTTCCTGTTCGGCATCGTGTTCTCGGGCGTGGATTCAATGCCGATCACGGTCGCGCTGAACAACCTCGTGAATACATCGACGGGCGTGAAGGAATACAACGTCGACATGGCTGCTGCGATCATCGCGGCTCTCCCCACCCTCCTCGTCTACATGGTCGCCGGCCGGTTCTTCGTGCGCGGCCTGACAGCGGGCGCGGTGAAGGGCTAGCCTAATGGCTGATTTCTGCGGGCGCCGTCAACAACTGAACGGCGCACGCGATAAAGATCAACAGATGCGCGGACGACCACACCCGGCGCAGAGACATTAAAGGATTCATAGCATGGCAAGCCTTTCAATCCGCGACGTATACAAGACTTATGCGAACGGCGTTCCCGTTCTGAAGGGCGTGAACATCGATATCGAGGATGGTCAGTTCCTGATCCTCGTCGGCGGTTCGGGCTGCGGCAAGTCGACGTTGCTCAACATGATCGCCGGACTGGAAACGGTCACCAAGGGCGACATCATGATCGACGGCAAGACGGTGAACAACCTCTCGCCGAAGGATCGCGACATTGCGATGGTGTTCCAGTCGTACGCGCTGTATCCGTCCATGACGGTGCGCGAGAACATCTCGTTTGGCCTGAACATCCGCAAGGTGCCGAAGGACGAACAGGCGACCATTGTGAAGCGTGTGTCGGACACGCTGCAGATCCAGCATCTGCTCGACCGCAAACCCGGCCAGTTGTCGGGCGGTCAGCGTCAGCGCGTGGCAATGGGCCGTGCCCTGGCGCGCGATCCGGTGATGTTTTTGTTCGATGAACCGCTGTCGAATCTCGATGCGAAGCTGCGTATCGAGATGCGTTCGGAAATCAAGTTACTGCATCAGCGCCTGGGCACGACGATCGTGTACGTGACGCACGATCAGATCGAAGCCATGACGCTCGGCGACCGGATCGCGGTGATGAAGGACGGCGTGGTGCAGCAGTTCGGCGCGCCGCAGGACATCTACGATTCGCCGTCGAATTTGTTCGTGGCGGGGTTCATTGGCGCGCCGCCGATGAATTTTATCGATGGCAAGCTGGTCGAGGCCGGATCGGGCGTGGGTATCGAACTTGATACGGGCGTGTCGCGTGCCGTGCTGAACCTGCCCTTCGATGCTGCCGCTGTGCGCGGCAAGATCGGGCAGAACGTGATTCTTGGTCTGCGTCCGGAGCGGATCACGGATGCCCGCAGCGCGCACAATGTCGAAGACGCACGCTTGCAGCCGATTGAGGTGAAGATCGATGTGATCGAGCCGACGGGCCCGGATACGCTCGTGTTCACGCAGGTGAACGGCAAGCGCGTGGTGAGCCGCGTGCATCCGGCAGCGAACCCGCAACCGCTCACGAACATGACGCTGTTGTTCGATGTATCGAAGGCAGTGCTGTTCGATTCGAAGACGGAAGAACGGTTGGCTTGATAGCCAGTTGGTCGAACGAAGAAATGCCGCGTGGTCCTCAGGACCGCGCGGCATTTTTGTTTGTGTCGGTCGATGCCCCGGTCTGGTCGAACTGCATTGAGCCGGCCCGACCGGGCAACGAGACATCTCCGGTTCGCGCCATCAGGCACAATTGCCGTTCCAACTCCGATCAAGCAGGCGCGCCTCCTCAGATGACCGACACCTTCCTCAGCCGACATCCCGAACTCGAATGGCCCACCGGCAGAGACGCCGATCCGTTCATCGAACTCGAGGCGCTCGATGATGCCCGCGTCGACCAGTGGGTCGATTCGCAGAACGCGCGCACCACGACCGCCTTCGGCAAGACGCCGGAAACCGATGCGCTCACCGCGCGCCTGAAGACCGCGTACACGTCGCAGGAACGCATCGTGTCCTGCTCGCGATATGGCGACTGGGGCTACAACACATGGCAGGACGAAGCGAATCCGCTCGGCATCGTGCGCCGGACGCCGTGGGCTGCATGGCTTGCGGGCAAGGCGGAATGGCAGATCGTCCTGGATGTGGACAAGCTCGACCTCAATAACAATCCCGCCGATGCAACCCGCTGGGCCCTGCACGACTTCGACATGCTCTACCCCACCTGGGACCGCGCGCTGGTGAGCCTGTCGCCAGGCGGCTCGGACGCGTGTCTCGTGCGCGAATTCGATATCGAATCACGCGCCTTCATAAAGGAAGGTTTCGAGCTTCCCGATGTCGGCAAGCACGGCATTTCGTGGATCGATCGCGACACGGTGTACGTCGGCTGGGACGATAGCGCGCACAGCAAGAAACCGGCGCTGACCACGTCTGGCTTCCCGCGCCAGGCCCGCAAGTGGAAGCGCGGCACGAAGCTGGCCGACGCGCCCATCGTTTTCGAAGGCAAGCGGCGCGATGTATCGGCGGGCGTGGACTACGATCAGCTCGAAAATTTGCACCTCGCGTCGCGCGCAACGTCGTTCTTCGAAACGCTGCAATACTGGCTCGATGAAACCACCGGCGAGTGGCAACAATACGATGTCCCGCCCCACGCCGAGCTCGAACACTGGAACGGCTGGCTCTTCGTGACGCCGCGCGAACCATACGACGTCAACGGCCGAGTCCATGCCGGCGGCTCCTTGCTCGTCATCCGCCGCGACGCGCTCCTGAGTGGCGATCGTGATTTCACCGTGCTGTTCGCGCCGTCGGGCCGCAACGTTCTTGCGGATATCGACTTCACGAAGCACTGGCTGCTGGTATCGCAGATGAACGACGGCTCGCCGCACGTCGAGCTGTGCGCGCCGCCCGTTGCCCTGACGGGCGACTGGACGCGCCGCGACTTTGCGTTGCCGGCCGCAAGCCAGACGTACGTGGATTCCATCGATAGTGAACGCGACGACACCGTGCTCGTGCACGTCGAACATTTTCTGAGCCCGCCGTCCCTGTATTTCGCCGATCTGGCCGCGCCCGAAAACGAATGGCAATTGCTCGCGCGCCTTCCGGCTCAGTTCGATGCCACCGGTCTTGTTGCGGAACGCCGTCACGCCGTGGCGCCCGATGGCGTCAAGATCCCCTACTGGCTGGTCGGCCGCGAAGAAAACATCAAAGGTGAGCAATCAGCGCCGTGTCTGCTTTACGGCTACGGCGGTTTCGAAGTCGCGCTCGACCCGCACTACGACGCAACCACCGGCATGGCATGGCTCGAGGGCGGCGGTCTGTACGCGATCGCGAACATTCGTGGCGGCGGCGAGTTCGGCCCGGACTGGCATCAGGCGGCGCAGCGGGAAAAGCGCCAGGTCGCCTTCGATGACTTCATCGCCGTTGTCGAAGCGCTCGTGGCATCGGGCGTGACGACATCGAAACAACTCGCCGTGCGTGGCGGCAGCAACGGCGGCTTGCTTACCGGCGTCATGCTCGTCCAGCGGCCGGAATTGTTTGGCGCGGTGTTATCGGAGGTGCCGCTGCTCGATATGGCGCGGTTCCATTTGTTGTTGCAGGGTGCATCGTGGATAGACGAGTATGGCGATCCAGACGATGCCGCCGACTTGCGCTTTCTGATGACCTATTCGCCCTACCAGAACGTGAAGGCGGATGTGGCTTATCCGCCGGCGCTGTTCACGTCGTCGGCGACGGACGATCGGGTGCATCCTGGCCACGCCCGCAAGATGGCAGCGAAAATGCAGGCGCAGGGCCACGAACGCGTGTGGTACCTGGAAAATCGCGACGGCGGCCACGGCGCGGGCGTGGAAGCGGAAAGCATTGCGAGGGTGGAAGCGACGGCATTCACGTTCTTGAAAAAGATGATCGGCTGACGCAACAAAGCCCCATTCACGCCGCGTGGCGCGCCTTCACCGGCGTGCCATGCCACCGCAACACCAACGTCCGTCCGGCAAACGTCAACACGCCCGTTACGGCGATAACAATGCCCATCCCCTTTGGCGTGCCATCGTGGAGCATTCCGATAGCGAGGCTGGCGAGCGCGCCCAACGCCAGTTGCACGGCGCCAAAAACAGCCGCTGCGGCACCCGCGTTATGCGGATACCGATGCATGAGATCGGTGGTGCAATTCGCCGAAAGCAGCCCCACCACGCCCACGACGAAGAACAGACACCCGACGATCGACCACAACCCGCCGAATCCGGTGATACAAACGAACGCGGTAGAAAGCGCGGCGACGACGCTGACAAACGATGCAATCGATATCAGCTTCAACGACCCGAGCACGCCGACCAGCCGGGTATTGACCACGTTCCAGCCGATGATCCCGATGATGTTCATCCCGAAGAAGAACCCGTAGTGCTGCGGCTTCACATGAAAATAGTCGATATAAACAAACGGCGTCGCGGTGATGTACGCGAACATCGACGCGAACGCCATGCCGCCGCAAAGCATATGACCCCACGTGACGGGATCGCTGAGCAAATGGCCGTAGGCGGCGAACGAGCGCCCGACCGCTGAAGAAGCGCGTTTCTCGCGCGGCCACGTTTCGGGTACGCGCAAATACGTGGTCACGGCACACAGCAGCCCGAACAACGACAAGGTGACGAATACCGCGCGCCATCCGCCGAGCAGCAACAATTGCCCGCCGATAAGCGGCGCGAGCAACGGCCCGATGGACGTCACGATTGCCAACATCGACAACACCCGCGCCGCATCCGACGGCGCGTGGGCATCGCGTGCAATCGCTCGTGCGAGCACAGAAGCAGACCCTGCGCCGAGCGCCTGCAAAAAGCGCATCACAACCAGCGAATCGATGGAAAACGACAGCGCGCATCCCACGCTCGCAAGCGCATACAAAATGATGCCGCCGAGCAGCACGGGCCTGCGCCCATAAGCGTCCGACAGCGGTCCGTACACGAGCATGCCGAGCGAAAACCCGAGCATGAAACTGGTCAGCGTAATCTGCGCGGCGGCCGCTGTCGTGCCGAATGCATCGGCGAGAGACGGCAGGCTCGGCAAATACATATCGATGGAAAGCGGACCGCACGCCGCCAGCGCGCCGAGAAGAAGGATCAGCCGGCGGTCGGAACGGCGCTTGATTATTTCGGGCATGAGAGACGAAAAGGAACTTGGAGGAACGGCGCGAGGCTTTGCACCCGCGAGTCGCAAGACCCGTGCAGAAGCCCGGGGCATGGCGCGCGTCGGACAAAAACAGACTTGAACGCAGCCTTAACAATGTAAGTATTGTACGCGCCCGGGTTTGGCAGGCCCCGCCCGCGGCCACGCGCACGCAGCCCTTGCGGCTTGATCCAGGCGACTCCGGTACAATTTCAGCTTGATTTCCTGCAGCCGCGCCGACGCGCCGGGCCATCCTCCGGCGCCTGATCGAAGCATGATGATTCCGATCAAAAGCCCGCGGCCGCAGCCCTCTCAAGCCGAACCCGTCATCCAGCGCAGGTCCAGTCATGTCCAGAAATGAAGCTCTCTTCGAACGCGCCCAGAAAACCATTCCGGGCGGCGTGAATTCGCCCGTGCGCGCGTTCCGCTCGGTCGGCGGCACGCCACGGTTCATCGAACGCGCACACGGTGCGTACTTCTGGGACGCCGATGGCAAGCAGTACATCGACTACATCGGTTCGTGGGGGCCGATGATCCTCGGTCACGTGCACCCGGAAGTACTCGAAGCCGTGCAGCGCGTCCTGGCAAACGGATTCTCGTTCGGCGCGCCTACCGAATCCGAAATCGAGATCGCTGAAGAAATCTGCAAGCTGGTTCCATCGATAGAACAGGTTCGCATGGTCTCGAGCGGCACCGAGGCGACCATGAGCGCGCTGCGCCTTGCGCGCGGCTTCACGAAGCGCGACCGGATCATCAAGTTCGAAGGCTGTTATCACGGCCACGCGGACAGCCTGCTCGTGAAAGCCGGATCGGGGCTGCTGACGTTCGGCAACCCCACGTCGGCTGGCGTTCCGGCGGACATCGCCAAACACACCACGGTGCTCGAATACAACAATGTCGAGCAGCTCAACGAGGCGTTTGCCGCGTTCGGCGGGGAGATTGCATCGGTGATCGTGGAGCCGGTGGCCGGCAACATGAACCTTGTGAAAGGCTCGCCGGAGTTTCTTCAAGCCTTGCGAGCGCGTTGCGACGAATACGGCTCGGTGCTGATTTTCGATGAAGTCATGTGCGGCTTTCGCGTTGCCCTCGGCGGCGCGCAAGAGGTCTACGGCATCAAGCCGGACCTCACGTGCCTCGGCAAGGTGATCGGCGGCGGCATGCCCGCAGCGGCGTTCGGCGGCCGGCGGGACATCATGGCGCATCTCGCGCCGCTCGGCGGCGTGTACCAGGCGGGCACCTTGTCCGGCAACCCGATCGCGGTCGCGGCCGGTTTGAAGACCTTGCAACTGATCCAGGCGCAGGGTTTCTACGAGACGCTGACAAAACAGACGCGCCGTCTTGCCGACGGCCTCGCCGCGGTCGCGAAAGAAGCCAGCGTGCCGTTCTCGGCTGACGCCATTGGCGGCATGTTCGGTCTTTACTTCGCCGAGAGCATTCCGGCGAGCTTCGCCGAGGTCACGAAAGGCGACACGAACCGCTTCAATGCTTTCTTCCATGAAATGCTCGATTCGGGCGTGTACTTTGCGCCATCGGCGTACGAGGCGGGTTTTGTCTCGATCGTCCATGATGACGCGGTGATCAACGCCACGCTCGATGCCGCCCGGGGCGCCTTTGCCCGGCTCGCCGCCTGAGCCATTCGAGTAGAAACAAGAGAGGCCGCCGCAATGTTCTCGCAGACCGATTTCTCGCACATGGAGCGCGCGCTGGCGCTGGCCGCGCGCGGGATGTACACGACCACGCCGAATCCGCGCGTCGGCTGCGTGCTGGTGAAGGACGGCGATGTCATCGGCGAAGGTTTCACGCAGCCCGCCGGCCAGGATCACGCCGAGATCCGCGCGCTGAAGGACGCACGCGCGCGCGGCCACGATCCGCGCGGCGCAACGGCTTACGTGACACTGGAACCGTGCAGCCATTTTGGCCGCACGCCGCCGTGCGTGAACGCGCTGATCGAGGCGCGCGTCGCGAAGGTCATCGCGGCTATGGAAGATCCGAACCCGGCCGTGTCCGGACGCGGGTTGGCGATTCTTCGCGATGCCGGTATCGATGTACGCTGCGGCCTGCTCGCCAACGAAGCGTATGAGCTGAACATCGGTTTTGTGTCGCGCATGACGCGGCACCGGCCATGGGTCCGCATGAAAGTCGCAGCTACGCTCGATGGCCGTACGGGTTTGCCGAACGGCGACAGCCAATGGATCACCGGTGAAGCCGCCCGCGCCGATGGCCACGCGTGGCGCGCGCGCGCATGCGCGATCCTGACGGGCATTGGGACCGTGCGCGAGGACGACCCGCAGCTCACCGTGCGCGCGGTGGAGACGCCGCGCCAGCCGCAGCGGGTGTTGATCGACAGCCGTCTGGATGTATCGCTTGAAGCACGCATTCTGGAAGGCGCGCCGCCGTGGATTTTTTGCGGCGCCGAACCCGATCCCACGAAAGCCGATGCGCTGCGTGAACGGGGTATCGAGTTCACGCCGCTTACGAACGAGCACGGCAAGGTCGATCTTCCGGCAATGCTCGGCATACTTGCCGATCGCGGCATCAACGAGCTGCACGTTGAAGCCGGCCACAAGCTCAACGGCTCGCTGCTGCGGGAAGGCTGCATCGATGAATTGCTGGTCTATCTCGCGCCGAGCCTGCTTGGCAACGCGCCCGGCATGTTCGACTTCACGCCGCCCGGAACGCTCGAAGCGCGGCCGCATTTGCGGTTTCATCGAATCGACCGGATGGGCGACGACGTGCGAATCCTCGCGCGTTTTGCAGACGTGAAAGCGGACGCGCAACCTCTTAGCTAACGCATCACTCCAAGGAATTTCGACGATGTTCACAGGAATTGTCGCGGCGGTCGGCCGCATCGAAGCTGTCACCCCGCTCGGCTCCCCCGCCGATGCCGATACCGGCGTGCGCCTCACGGTTGCATCGGGCGGACTGGATCTCGCGGACGTTGAACTCGGCGACAGCATCTCGATTCAGGGCGCATGCATGACCGTGATCGAAAAATCGGCGGGATCGTTTGCGGTGGATGTTTCGCGCGAAAGCCTGAACAAGACGGCCGGCCTGTCCGAACCCGGCGACGTCAACCTGGAAAAGGCCTTGCGCGCGCATGACCGGCTGGGCGGGCACCTGGTTTCGGGACACGTGGATGGCCTTGGCGAAGTGACGCGCTTCGAACCCGTCGGTGAATCGCATGAGCTGCGGGTGCTGGCGTCGAAAGATATTGGCAAATATCTGGCTTACAAAGGTTCCGTGACCGTGAACGGCGTGAGCCTGACGGTGAACAGCGTGAGCGACCGGCCGGATGGATGCGAGTTTTCGATCAACCTGATCCCGCATACGGTGGAGGTGACGACGCTGCGGCATCTCAGGGCGGGTTCGAACGTGAACCTGGAAATCGATTTGATCGCGCGGTATGTGGAGCGGATTCTGAGCACATCGGGAACGGCGAACTAAAAACACACAATTATGTGCAACACATGATTGTGTGTTAAATTCTTCCCTTATTTATGGAAGAGGTACGTGATGGCAGAAACGGTCAACTTCACCGGCGCGGTCGATCGCGACCTGCTCAAGCGCGCCAAGATTCTCGCGGCAAAGTCCGATACGTCGATTAACGCGCTCTTTAACGCCGAACTGCGCTATCTAGTCGAAACCTTCGAAGCGGCGGAAGCCGGCAACAACCAGAACTTCCGCACGCTGCTCGACTTCTCGCTGGGGCGCATCGACGACAATCAGGCAATGCTGGCGCTCGGTATCGACAGCGACGAGGACCTGTTCCTGCTCATGGCGCGAGCTCACCTGCCTATGCCGCGGCTACCTGAAGCCGCCGTAAGCGGCATGATCGACGACCTGAACGCGCTGCGCAAATAATCGATGCCGGCCAACACTACCCTGCTCCCCGATGCAGGGCCGCTGATCACGCTCGCTTACGCGGATGCGCTCGACCTTTTGCGCGAGCCGGGCTGGTCTGTCGAACTGGTCGATATGGTGCTGCACGAAGTGACGCGCAACCAGACGCCGATGAGCGAGCGGATTGCTGCCTGGGTCCGCAAACACCGCACGCCTGTTATCGAGACCAAAGTCCTTCACCATTACATGCAGTCTGACAAGGCGGCCCCGGCCCGCAAGTCAAATCTCGGCGAGTTAGCCATCCAGGAAGCAATGAACGGCCTCGGCCTCGATGAAAAGCGGACCGGCGTCTTCCTGTTCGAGGATCACAAGATTGCGCGCGCGAGTTTCCTGGTGCCGGACAACTGCAGGAAAGTTTCCACTCGCGCCTATCTCATGTTTCTGGAACAACGCGGTCTGATTGACTCAGCGGCGCAAATCGAGCGCAAGGCGATCCTTGCGGGAAGGCACTTTTCGCAAATTCGCTTCCCACCTGACTAACTTGCCGGGCAACGAATCAACGTCGACCCCGGCGCCGCCCGCTTCCGCTGACGCCCGACACGCCTCAAAACCGGCAAAACCCCCGCGTTGCCCTCCCTGGTGGCGTAAAATACGCCCTTTCCCGAACGGACGACCATCGCAATGACGCTCGCCTCCACTCCAGAGATCATCGCTGAGCTGAAAGCAGGCCGGATGGTGATTCTCGTCGACGAAGAAGACCGCGAAAACGAGGGCGATCTCGTCATCGCCGCCGATTTCGTGACCCCGGAAGCGATCAACTTCATGGCGCGGCACGGCCGTGGACTGATCTGCCTGACCATCACGCCGGACCGCGCACGCCAATTGAATCTGCCGCTGATGACGCAGAAAAACGGCACGCAATACGGCACGGCGTTCACGGTGAGCATCGAGGCGGCCGAAGGCGTGACAACCGGCATTTCGGCATCGGACCGTGCGCGCACGATCAAGGCGGCCGTCGCGCCCGACGCGAAAGCCGAACACATCGTCCAGCCGGGGCACGTTTTCCCGATCATGGCGCAACCCGGCGGCGTGCTGGTTCGCGCAGGACATACCGAAGCGGGTTGCGACCTGACGGCGTTGGCGGGATTGACGCCGGCGTCGGTGATCTGCGAAGTGATCCGCGACGACGGCGAAATGGCGCGCCTGCCCGATCTGATCGAGTTTGCAGAACTGCACGACATCAGGATCGGCACGATTGCCGACCTGATTCATTACCGTTCGCGGACCGAATCGATCGTGGAACGCGTCGCCGAACGCACCATGCAGACTGCGCACGGCGCATTTCGCGCGGTTTTGTATCGCGACCAGCCGAGCGGTTCGCCGCATATTGCATTGGTGCGCGGCCGGCCAACGCCGGATCGCGAAACACCGGTGCGCGTGCATGAGCCGCTGTCGGTGCTCGATCTGCTGGAAGTGGATTCGTCCACGCATTCCTGGACGCTCGATGCCGCCATGAAAGAGATCGCCGCGCGCGACCTGGGCGCGATCGTGCTGCTCAATTGCGGCGATACAAAAGAGCATCTGGTCGAAGTCTTCGAGGCGTTCGAACAGGAAGACAAAGCGGCTGAACTGAAACGCAGGCCGATCGACTTCAAGACCTACGGCATCGGCGCGCAGATCTTGCGTGAACTGGGCGTGGGCAAGATGCAGGTCCTGTCGAATCCGCGCAAGCTCGGCAGCATGTCCGGTTACGGACTCGAAGTGACGGGCTTCATTCCCATGCCTGGCTGCCCTGCAACGCCATCCACGGAATCTGGCGATGCCGCCGCGATCGCCCATTTGCGCTCGGTCTGACCCAAGGTTCGGCCGGCACAACACCACACGTAAATACTGAAAACGGATAAATAATGGAAATCGGACAATACCAACCGAACCTCGATGGCGACGGACTGCGCATCGGCATCGTGCAATCGCGCTTCAACGAACCTGTGTGCAATGGCCTCGTCGATGCCTGCACGGAAGAACTCGAACGGCTTGGCGTAATCGGTGAAGACGTGCTGCTCGTCACCGTGCCGGGCGCGCTGGAAATCCCGTTGGCGCTGCAAAAGCTGGCTGAATCAGGTCAGTTCGATGCCCTCATCGCGCTCGGCGCCGTGATTCGCGGCGAGACGTATCACTTCGAGCTGGTATCGAATGAAAGCGGCGCGGGGATCTCGCGTATTGCGCTCGACTTCGGCACGCCGGTCGCAAACGCCGTCCTGACCACCGAAAACGACGAACAAGCCGTCGCCCGCATGACGGAAAAGGGCCGCGACGCCGCGCGCGTGGCGGTTGAAATGGCCAACCTTTCGGTCGCGCTGGAACAGCTCGGCGGCGACGATGAAGATGAAGACGACGAGGACCGTGCATGAAAAGCGCTCGACGCCGCTCGCGCGAACTCGCGACGCAAGGGCTTTACCAATGGTTGCTGTCGGGCTCGCCCGGCGGCGAGATCGACGCGCAGCTACGCGGCGCGCAAGGCTACGATAAAGCCGACCAGGAACATTTGGACGCCCTGCTGCACGGCGTGATCAAGGAAGCGGACATCATTTCCGCCGAACTCCAGCCGTGCCTCGACCGGCCGCTCGAACAGCTTTCGCCGGTCGAACGCGCGGTGCTGATGGTCGCCGCCTTCGAATTCAAGCATCACCTGGACATTCCGTATCGCGTGGTGATCAACGAAGCGATCGAGCTGACCAAGACCTTCGGCGGCTCAGACGGTCACAAGTACGTGAACGGCGTGCTCGACAAGCTTGCTGTCCAGTTGCGCCCGACGGAAGCACAAGGCCGCGGCCAGCGAAGCTGATGAACTTCGCCAAGGAACCATTGCGCGCGGTCTCGCAAAAAGCGATTCGCTACGCCGCGCGCGTCGACGCCATCGAGCCGTTCTACGTGATGGAACTGGCGAAGGAAGCGCAGGCGCTGGAGCGCGCGGGACGCGACATCATCCATATGGGTATCGGCGAGCCCGATTTCACGGCGCCCGAACCGGTGATAGCGGCCGCCACCGACGCTCTGCGGCGCGGCGTCACGCAATACACGAACGCGCTTGGACTGGCGTCGTTGCGCGAGGCGATTTCCGGTCAATATCGCGATGCATTCGGGCTCGATATCGATCCGGCGCGCATTGTGGTGACGGCGGGGGCATCGGCCGCGTTGCTGCTGGCGTGCACCGCGCTGGTCGATCGCGACGACGAAGTCCTGATGCCCGACCCGTGCTATCCGTGCAATCGACATTTCGTGGCGGCGACCGAAGGCCGTCCGGTCCTGATTCCAAGCGGTCCGGCCGAACGGTTTCAACTGACCGCGGCACAGGTCGAGGCGCACTGGACGTCCGCTACGCGGGGCGTGTTGCTGGCCTCGCCGTCAAATCCGACCGGGACGTCCATCGAACCGGCGGAACTGGCGAAAATCGTCGATGTCGTGCGTTCGCACGGCGGTTTTACTATCGTCGATGAGATCTACCAGGGCCTGAGCTACGACGCGAAGCCGGTGTCGGCGTTATCGCTCGGTGACGATGTAGTCACGGTGAACAGCTTCTCGAAGTACTTCAACATGACCGGATGGCGGCTCGGTTGGCTCGTCGTGCCGCCCGAAATGGTCTCGACGGTCGAAAAGCTCTCGCAGAATCTGTTCATTTGCGCGTCCGCGCTCGCACAGCACGCGGCGCTCGCTTGCTTCGAGCCGGCCACGCTTGCCATCTATGAATCACGCCGACTGGAATTTGCTCGCCGGCGCGATTTCATCGTGCCGGCATTGCGCACGCTCGGGTTCGAAGTGCCCGTGATCCCGGATGGCGCGTTCTACGTCTACGCCGATACACGCCATGTCGCGCACCCGGCCGCAGGCGACAGCACGGCGCTGACTCGTTCGATGCTGCACGATGCGGGTGTAGTGCTCGTTCCCGGCAACGATTTCGGCGTCCATGCGCCGCGGGATTACATCAGGCTCTCGTATGCGACCGCGTATTCGAAACTCGAAGAGGCCGTGCAGCGGCTAGGGACCTTGTTCCGGGTTTAGCCGCCCACACTGCAAGGCCGTTCAGCCATTAAAAAAGCCGTTCCAGCTCGATGCGGGAACGGCTTTTTTATACGTGCAAGGGCTGGTTAGGCGCCAAACTCCCACGATCCGCCATGTTCATGCTTGGCTTGCGCCTCGGCGTCGTCGGTTTCGTTGCGATCGCTCGCTTGCGGCGACGTTGCCTTGGCAGGCGCCGTGATCGGCGGAACACCGTCAAGCGTGAAATGCACCCGCTTTTCGGTGGAACCATTGGCCGGCGCATTGGCCGATGCCACCACCGTTTTCGGCGCAACCGGCTGTGCCGGCGCCTGCGGCGCGTTGATCGGCACATTGCGGCCGCGGGCTACGTCGCGAAGACGTGCGCGTTCGGCGAGAACTTTCGCGCCGTAGCCGCCGTCGTCCTGCGACGTCGAACCTACGTAGAACCGCAGGCCGCCAGCCACCGAACCGCCACGCGCGATGCAATCCTTCAACACCAGCGCACCCACCTTGATATTTGCAAGCGGCTCGAGCGCGGCGTGTGAACCACCGAAGTACTGGAATTTGTCTGAGTGAACCTTCGACATCACCTGCATCAGGCCCTGCGCACCCACGCCGCTTTCAGCGTAGGGATTGAAACCGGATTCGATCGCCATCACCGAAAGGAGCAGCAGCGGGTCGAGGCCGACTTCGCGGCCCGTATCGAACGCTGCACGCACCAGCTCGCTCACCGGATCCTGAGCGACGTGATAACGCCGCGCGATGAAGTTCGCCACGAGGTTCTGTTCACGCGACGAAACCAGCACACGATCGTCGCGAGCGTCGGCTACGACACGCTGCGACGAGATCGCGCTGGCGAGCGTCGAAACCGTCGGCAAAGTGCGCGGATCGAGCCCGTTCGGCGAAACCGCCAGGCTCAGTCCGCCGGTCAGCTTGCGGGTGCTGTCGTCGTCGCTGGCGGCCGAGCCGAGGGAGGTTGCCTCGCCGTTGCGCAACGCTTCTTCACGCTGATGACCAATTGCAAACGGCGGCAATGGCTGGCCGGCGAGCAAACGCGCCGGGCCGGCCTGGACGGCGGCGGAAACCAGCGGCATCAGCTTTGCGGCGAAGGAGCCGCGCCAGGCGGGAAGCAGCCACAGCGCAAGCGCCGTAACCACGGCCGCGCAGCCGACCAGGCTGAACACGGTAAGACTCATATGTTTGGCGCGACGCAGCACAGCGCGCAGATACAGCGCTAAGCGAGCGTCAGGACGCCACGACAACCAAGCATTCATTGGAGCTCCCAAATGCATTGATTTCTACAGATGTAAACGTTAAAAACCGCTACGCCACGCAGAAATCGATACCGCCAGCTCTGGGACAGCCCACGAGCGGTATCGGGAAAACGGCACAAACCGTTGGGACAGCCTTAACCGGAATACTTCGATTCCGGGTGCGCGCGGCACGAAGAACATGCCGGGGCGCGCACACAGGCCACCACGCGAAAAACCGGCGAAGAAGAGCGCCGGCAAGAAGACCAATGCCACTACTTACCGGAACAATCCGGCCGGGTGACGCAACGCGTCGTTTCAAAAGACCCGTGGCACTAGTAAAAAGTTGCAATCGGTGTTGTCAATGTCGATGGATTCTAGCAGCCTCAAATGATCCGTCAATGCTGAGAAATGTAAAAGCTATTACTTCTGGTTATTATAAACACCGTTCAGGAGGCTCAAACCACCTCCCCAAGCGGTTTTCCAGCGGTCAAGCCCGAGTTGTGCCGTTGTGTGACCTGACGTACCGACACCAAGACAGGTAAAATCGACAATCGCCCGCGCGCGCTCAGGGGCCTCTCACGAGCCACCCCGAGCGACCCGGCTGCAGTCCTCCTTTCCTTGCAGGCCCCGACTCTTCAGCCGATGAAATACAAAGACCTGCGCGACTTCACCGCCCGCCTCGAAACGCTCGGCGAGTTGCGCCGTATCAAGCAGCCCGTCTCGCCAGTGCTTGAAATGACCGAGTTGTCGGATCGCGTATTACGTTCCGGCGGCCCTGCGTTGCTATTCCAGACGCCCACCGGACACTCCATGCCGGTGCTGGCCAACCTGTTCGGCACGCCGCGGCGCGTGGCGCTCGGAATGGGCATAGAGACGGAGGCGCAAGCCGCTTCGGACCCCAGTCTTCTCAGCGATAAGGCCGCCCTCGAGTCCCTTCGCGATGTCGGCCGCTTGCTGTCCGCTCTCAAGGAGCCTGAGCCGCCGAAGGGACTGAAAGACGCCGGCAAGCTGTTTTCGCTCGCCAAAGCCGTGTGGGACATGGCGCCGAAGACGGTGAGTTCGCCGCCGTGCCAGGAGATCGTGTGGGAAGGCCAGGACGTCGATCTTGCGCGTCTTCCTATTCAGACATGCTGGCCAGGCGATGCCGGGCCGCTGATCACGTGGGGACTCACGGTCACACGCGGTCCGAACAAGACGCGGCAAAACCTCGGCATATACAGGCAGCAACTGATCGGGCGCAACAAGCTCATCATGAGATGGCTCGCACATCGGGGCGGCGCGCTCGACTTCAGGGAATTCGCGCTCGCCAATCCGGGCAAGCCGTATCCGGTAGCCGTTGTACTCGGCGCCGATCCCGCGACCATTCTTGGCGCGGTCACGCCCGTGCCGGATTCGCTGTCGGAATATCAATTCGCCGGATTGCTGCGCGGCGCGAAGACAGAACTGGCGAAGTGCCTGACGCCGGGCGTCGATACGCTGCAGGTTCCGGCGCGCGCGGAGATCGTGCTGGAAGGATTCATTTGTCCGCAAGACGGTCCGGCGCCGCAAGCGCCCGAAGGCGCGCCGCCGAGGCCGTCGAATCAAGCGTCGGGCAAATACGAGCACGCGCTCGAAGGTCCTTACGGCGACCACACGGGTTATTACAACGAACAAGAGTGGTTCCCCGTCTTCACGGTCGAAAAGATCACCATGCGCCGTGACGCGCTTTATCACTCTACCTATACAGGCAAGCCGCCCGATGAACCCGCAGTGCTCGGCGTGGCGCTCAACGAAGTGTTCGTGCCGCTGTTGCAAAAGCAGTTCACCGAGATCACGGATTTCTATTTGCCGCCCGAAGGCTGCAGCTATCGCATGGCGATCGTGCAGATCAAGAAGAGCTATCCGGGACACGCCAAGCGCGTGATGTTCGGTGTCTGGAGTTTTCTGCGGCAGTTCATGTATACGAAGTTCATCGTAGTGGTCGATGACGACGTCAACATCCGCGACTGGAAAGAAGTGATCTGGGCAATTACAACGCGCATCGATCCGTCGAGGGATACCGTGCTCGTCGATAACACGCCGATCGACTATCTGGATTTTGCGTCGCCGAAAGCGGGGCTCGGATCGAAGATGGGGCTCGACGCCACGAACAAATGGCCGGGCGAGACGGATCGCGAATGGGGCCGACCGATCGTGATGGACGATGCGATCAAGCGGCGCGTCGACGCGCTGTGGGACGAGATCGGCTTTTCGGGAGGAACACGTTGATGAGCATTGCGGCGACGGTTTATCGTGGGGAATCGGTGGAAAACACGCACGCCGCGCACGTTGCGGTGGTCAATGCCGAAGGCCGCTTGTTATATGCGTTCGGCGATCCGACGCGCATGACGCTCGCGCGTTCCGCTGCGAAACCCGCGCAAGCGCTGGCCGTGCTGGAAACGGGCGCGCTCGAGCGTTTTGGCTTCGATGACGCCGATCTCGCCCTGATGTGCGCATCGCACAACAGCGAGCCGCGTCACATCGAACGCGTGCAGGCAATGCTTGCCAAGGCGCACGCAACCGAAGCCGATCTTCGATGCGGGGGCCACCCGCCGCTATCGGACGCGGTCTGGAAGGAGTGGATCAAGCGCGACTTCACGCCAACGGTCGTATGCAGCAACTGCTCGGGCAAGCACGCGGGGATGCTGGCGGGCGCGCAGGCGCTGGGCGCAGCGATCGCGGACTATCACTTGCCCGATCATCCGATGCAGGTCCAGGTCAAGCGGACCATGGCCGAGATTTGCGATCTTCCGGACGACGGCGTGCATTGGGCGACTGACGGATGCAACCTGCCCACGCCGGCATTTCCGTTGGATCGGCTCGCGCGGCTTTTCGTCAAGATCGCGGACGCCAGCACGGGGCCGGAAACCGCGCCACGTTTGGCCGCCCTCGCCCGCATCTATCGCGCGATGACCACGTATCCCGAACTCGTCGCTGGCGAACGACGATTTTGTACCGCGCTGATGCGTGCCTTCGATGGTGAACTCGTCGGCAAGGTCGGCGCCGAGGCAAGTTATGCGATCGGGGTGCGGGCATCGGGCTCGCGGGAGGCTCTAGGCATCGCCGTGAAAGTGGAGGACGGCAACACGACCGCGCTCTACGCGATCGTGACGGACGTGCTCAGGCAGCTAGACATTGGCACCAACGCACAACGCGAAAAGCTCAGCACTTATCGCAATCCGCAAATGAGCAACACCATGGGTATCGAAACAGGGCGGCTCGCGGTTTCCGTGCCGCTCGAACGCCTGTAATCACCGCCTCACTTAATAACAATCAAAAAGGGACAAGCCTGGATGCACGCGTTGCCGTTGTTGTCGGATGGATTTTTTCTGTCGTTGTCGTTGTGTCTGGATATTGGAATTGCAAACGTCGCGATCATTTCACTGACGCTTTCGCACGGTTTCAAGCCCGGCATGATGCTGGGCCTCGGTACATGTGCTGGCGACCTGGTGTATGCCGCGCTGGCGCTCGCGGGCATGGCGGCGCTGCTTCAGTTCGATGCTGTGCGCTGGGTCGTATGGATCGGCGGCTCGATCGTGCTGCTGTTTCTGACCTTCAAGATGGCGCGCGAAGCGCTCTATCCGGCATCGGCGCCTCCGGTCGCAGGCGAAGCCGATGTCGCCACGCCACGACCCTCGCATCTGCGCAGCTTTCTGCGTGGCGTGTTGCTCGCGGTTTCATCGCCGAGCGCCATCTTGTGGTTCGCCGCAGTGGGCGGCGCGCTCATCGCGAAAGCTGGCGCTACCGGCAAGATCAGTGCGTCGGTATTTCTCGCCGGGTTCCTCTTCGGTGGCCTCGCCTGGACTGTCTTTATCTGCACGCTCGCGAGCCATGGCCGCAAGCGCGCAGGGACGGCGTTGCTACGCGCTTGCCACGTTTTATCGGCGGTGCTGTTCGCCTACTTCTCGTATAGCGTCATCGTGCACGGGTACCGCGATCTGATCCTGAACGGCGGCGCGGCGATCTGACGTCGCCACGCCCGTATCAGCCGATAAAACCCGCGAACCGGACCATGTCCACGTTGCCGCCGCTGATCACCACGCCCACGCGCTTGCCAGTCACCGCCACGACGTTCTGAAGCACCGCTGCGGCGGCGAGGCATCCGGTGGGCTCGACGACCATCTTCATGCGCTCGGCAAAGAACTTCATGGTGGTGACAAGCTGGTCGTCGCTCACGGTCACGACACGGTCCACGAGACGCTGCAGGATAGGAAAGTTGTATTCGCCGACATGCGTGGACGCGGCGCCATCCGCAATGGTGCGCGGCACGTCGATATGCACGATCTCACCGCGCGCAAGCGACTGCTGGGCGTCGTTGCCCGCTTCCGGTTCCACGCCGATCACCGTGCACGACGGACTGAGTTCGGCCGCCGCCAACGCGCAGCCGGCCAGCAACCCGCCGCCGCCGAGACACACGAACAGATAATCCAGCGGCCCTGTCTCTTCGATCAGCTCCTTCGCGACCGTCCCCTGCCCGGCAATCACATGCGGATGGTCGTAAGGTGGAATCAGCGTCATGCCGCGCTCTTCGGCGATCTTCGTGCCGATAGCCTCGCGATCCTCCGAGTACCGGTCGTACGTGATCACCTCGCCGCCATAACCGCGCGTGGCTTCCATTTTTGCGGCGGGCGCGTCCTCCGGCATGATGATGGTCGCTTTGATGCCGGCGATTCGTGCCGACAAGGCAATTGCCTGTGCGTGATTACCCGATGAATAGGTCAGGACGCCGGCCTTGCGTTGGGAATCCGAGAAATGCGAGATCGCGTTGAATGCGCCGCGAAACTTGAATGCGCCCATGCGCTGGAAGTTTTCGCACTTGAAGAACAGGCTGGCGCCAGTGAGGGCGTCGGCCGTACGCGAGGTCAGGACCGGCGTGCGGTGCGCGGCGCCGGCAATACGCTCGGCGGCGTCGGTTACGTCGGCATAGGTGGGGGCAGAAAGGATAGGCATCTGGATCAGGCGGCGGTTGGGAGGAACGCCATTGTCCCAGCAGACGGCCATCTCTGAAAAGCCGGCCGAATAGCCATTGTTCGATAAAACCCCGCTAAAAACCAAAGCGGCGCAACCGGTCGAGCCGTGTTGCGCCGCTTCTATCAAACAGTGGCTTGGCTCGATTCGCCAAGCCGGCAATCAATGACGCCATCCGCCATAGCCGCCGCCGTATCCGCCGCGATAGCCGCCACGGTAACCGTACCCGCCGTGATAGCCACCCCAATACGGCCGGCCATAATAACCACCGCCAACCACCACCGCAGGGGGCGCATAAACCACGGGCGGCGGAGCGTAATAAACCGGAGCGGGCGGCGGCGCGTAATACACGGGCGGCGGTGGTGCGGCATAGACCGGATAAGCCGGCACCCCGATGCCGATACCCACTGAGACGTGAGCCTGGGCAGCGCTCGCAAAGCCTGCTCCGAGGGCTGCAGCAACCAAATACGGGACTAACTTTTTCACTTTTCTTCTCCCCGCTGCGGGACCCGTGCACATGACGGGATAACGCAACGACATGCATTCAATGTAGCTAAAAACCCTGAAACCTACCTTAAGCATTTGTTGCAAATTGCAATTGGCACAGTCCTAAACGTGGATGTTTTTCGACGATTTTCAGGCGCCTGCTTGCGTCATCCGGCATAGCTATAACCGCTTAGCGAGCGATATTAAGGGTTTGCCGGAATCGCTGCCAGTTACGCCTTGCATGGAAGGTTTATTCCAAATGTCACCAAAGAAATGAATAATTACATTTGACTGTCAAATCTGGAAAAAACAAAACCCCGCTGATGGAGAACCATCGGACGGGGCTGTATTTTTTTGCGACCAAAACTCGATGCAGTAAAGCGGTAGTACGCTGCTCAACCCACTTTTACATAGGCAAATTCGCGGGTAACGCTGGGCGGAACGTACGCTCCGCTGATTCGAACCCGTGGCGTCAGCCTTTTGCGTTGATCCCACCACTGACGCCGATGCGTCTCACTGAGAAAGCGAAGATGTTTCCGATAAGCAAAGATACTCATGGTGACCCCCGAACGTTGCGAATCCAGCACTGACAAATGAATTGATAGGCGAAATCGCTATGCCCCTCGGCGTTAAAGCGGCGCTCGCAATGAACTGCACCTAGCCCAATTCAGTCGTTACATTTCCTCTGAGCAAAGACCGTGCCCTTTGTCTGGCAGCGTGTCCCGGCATGATCCGTAGCGCATCCGCGATCCGAAAACCCTGCCGGCATGCCCTTGTTGTAGTTTTAACCCTCTCGGACGACGCCATCGGTGCGACGGCGAACGCATGGAGGCCGGAATCGACCAGTCCGGTCGCTCACGCGTGTCTTACCCGGGCGTACGGCAACCGCCCCAAGGCGCGCTCAAGCCATGCTATGGTGATGCCCGGTGCGCCAATGTGGCAAAGCCGCCGGGGGATTCGGCAGGCGTGCCGGACCGATGCTGCAAAATACCCGTTCGAATGCCCTGGTTGAACGCTGGTCGGGGACGCCCGAAACTCCGGCCGCCCTCGACGCCAATCCATTCAGCTACGAGAAAGAACAATGATCAAGGTCAGCTTTTTGTATCCGTATCGCGAGAATGCGCGCTTCGACATCGATTACTACTGCTCGCACCATATGCCATGGGTTGCCGGCTTGCTGGGCGCGGCGCTGAAAGGCTGGTCGGCCGATGTCGGCATTGGCGGCGGCGCCCCCGGTTCGAAGCCCACGTATGCGGGCGCGGGCCATCTGCTGTTCGATTCCGTCGATGCGTTCACGGCGGCCGTCTCGCCGCACATGAAAGCGTTTTCGGACGACATGCCGAACTACACCGACGGCGATCCGCCGGTAGTGCAGATCAGCGAAATTCGCGCCACCAGCTGAGCCGCGAACCGGTTACGCGGCGCTTGTGCGCCGCTTCTATACTGCCCTCGTGACACCCCGTGCGGCCGCGAGTGCCGCGCTTTTGCCTTGAAAAGGATTTGAGATGTTCGGCGAGATCGCCCGTTTTGTACTCAACACCGTCTTTACGCTATTCGGCGCCGCGCTGCTGCTGCGCGCCTGGATGCAGTTTGTCCGCATGCCTCCCTACAACCCGGTATCGAACGCCGTAATGCAGGCGACCAACTGGCTCGTCTTGCCGCTGCGCAAGATCTTGCCGGCCACGAAGTCCATCGATCTGGCGAGCATCATTGCGGCGTTCATTGCCGCGCTCGTGTTCCTGATTCTCATGGTGCTGCTGGCCGGGGTTGATCCGGCAGGCCTGCCGGTACTGCTGCCCACGCTGTTGCTTGTCGCGGTGATCACGGTCATCAAATGGGCGCTCAATCTCATCATCTGGATGACGATACTGATGGCGTTGCTGTCATGGCTCAATCCGCAATCGCCGGCCATGCCGCTGCTTTATCAGCTGACGGCGCCGTTTCTGGAGCCGCTGCGGCGTATCTTGCCGCGCATGGGTGGCATCGATTTGTCGCCCATCCTGCTGTTCGTGATCGTGCAGGTGTTGCTGATGATCGTGACGCGCCTTGCCGTGACGATGACCACGTTCGGCGTCTGAAATGCTTCACAAGGCGCCGAGGTTGCGGGAACCCGGCCGTTCCGCGTAAAATCGCCGTCTCTGCGGGCGTCGTATAATGGCCATTACCGTAGCTTCCCAAGCTACAGACGTGGGTTCGATTCCCATCGCCCGCTCCAGTTTTGATGTGCAAAAAGCCGCCCTCGTAGGCGGCTTTTTGATTTGATGCGGCCTGATCGTATCCCGCGTTCCCCGCTGCTTTGACTTCGCCCAACCACCGAATCCGTCCTTACCGATGATCCACGATCCCACCCCAGACCACGACGACGCCGAAGCGGCCAACGACGGTGCAACCGAAGGCGAGCACGCTTCTGACGGCCGTCCGCACCGCCGCATCCGCAGTTTCGTGACGCGTGCCGGGCGGGTATCGACAGGACAACGGCGCGCGCTCGATGACTTCGGCCCGCGTTTCGTCGTGCCGTTCGCGCCGCGTCCGCTCGACTGGGACGCGACCTTCGGCCGAAAAGCACCGCGCGTGCTCGAAATCGGCTTTGGCATGGGTGCGACAACGGCGGAAATTGCCACGGCGCGTCCCAATGACGATTTTCTCGGTGTCGAAGTGCACGAGCCTGGTGTGGGCGCGCTGTTGAAATTGATTGGCGAACAAAGTCTCGAGAACATTCGGATCGTTCAGCACGACGCCGTGGAGGTGCTTGAGCAAATGATAGCGGCGGAAAGCCTCGACGGCGTTCACATTTATTTCCCCGATCCTTGGCACAAGGCGCGTCACCATAAGCGCCGCCTGATCCAGCCGACGTTCGTCGCGTTGCTGGTGTCACGGCTGAAGCCGGGCGGATATTTGCATCTCGCGACAGACTGGCAGAACTACGCCGAGCAGATGCTTGAAGTGTTATCGGCGGAAATGGCGCTCGAAAACACATCCGATGCCGGTTATGCCCCGCGTCCGGATTATCGGCCAGTGACGAAATTCGAACGTCGCGGGTTGAAGCTTGGTCATGGCGTGTGGGATCTGGTATTCAAACGCCGCTGATAAGACGCATCGCTGAAAAACGAAACAGGCCGATCCAGCTCACGTTGGATCGGCCTGTTTCACATGCATTGGCGGCGAAGACTTACTCAGCCCAGCTCAACCCGCCGCTGTAGCCGACAATCAGGATCAGCAACCCGAATCCGATCCGATACCAGGCGAACGCCGTGAAATCGTGCGTGGCGACGTAGCGCAGCAGCCATCGGATACAAATGAACGCGCTGATGAACGCCGCCACGAGCCCGACCAGGAAGAGGCCAAGCGAATCCACCGTCAGCGACTTCCAGTCCTTCGCAAGCTCATAGATCGTGGCGCCGAAAATAATCGGGATCGCGAGGAAGAACGAGAACTCGGTCGCAACCTTGCGCTCAAGCCCGAACAACATCCCGCCGATAATCGTCGATCCCGAACGCGAGGTGCCCGGAATCAGCGCGAAACACTGGGCAAGCCCGACCTTCAGCGCATCGGAATAAGTCAGGTCTTCGACCGACGTCACGCGTGGCGCCACATTCCTGTCGCGGTTGCGCGCCTCCGCCCACAGGATCACCAGCCCCCCGACGATCAGCGCCACCGAAACCGGCACCGGCGCAAACAACACCGCCTTGATGTGCTTTTCGAGCAAAAGCCCGAGCACGATGGCCGGAATGGTCGCGATGATCACGTTCAGCGTGAACCGGCGCGCGCTGGGTTGCGTAGGAAGGCCCGCCACGACCGACCCGATCTTGCGCCGGTATTCCCAAACGATGGCGAGGATCGCCCCGAACTGGATCACGACGTCGAATGTCTTCGCCTGGGCGTTCGTGAAGTTCAGCAAACTGCCGGCAACGATCAAATGCCCCGTACTCGATACCGGCAAAAACTCGGTCAAACCTTCCACCACGCCCAGAATCAGCGCCTTGCAAAACAGAATCCCGTCCATCGCTCCGCCCTTTTGCCATTGGTCGGCCGTTGCCGGCCGGTCGTTCCGGCATGCCGCTGGCGCGGATTCATCGAAAAAAGTTACTTTTCGACGATCTGCACGCGTATGCCGTTTGTAAGGACGGTGATTGTACCGGGTTCGTAATTAACTCCGGCAAACTGTAATTGTTCGGACTTGAATGTGTAGATGGGGTAACGATCCAGAAACTGCGTCGCGATGACCGCGCCGGCTGCGTTGATCTGCTGGTTGTACTGCGCGGCGTCGCCGGTAACCTGGCTGTCGTCGACCGTCGGCGACATCAGGATGACCGAATGGCTGGCTGCGTCGTAGGCCAGTTGGCTGGATAGCGTGAACACGCCGGTCACCGGATTCGGCATGAACGGCGTCGCGAGACGTGCATCGACGCGCACGGTAATGCGGTTACGATCCGGCGCGAGACCGACCAGCGGATTGGCCAGCGTCACATCGAAAATCTGCGATGCCGTGCGCTGCAGCGGGAATTTGCGCTGCACCGCGTCCTGAACTTCGGCGCGGCTGAATGTGTAGTGATCGGGGATGAACGGGAAGATGGATGCGGCGCGTGCCGGATCAATGAGTTGAGTTCCCAGCGCCACAGCGCCCGCGCCGCCGACGGCCGCGAGCAGGAACCGGCGCCGTTTCGGCGCGACGGCTTGAGTCATGCGTGTTTCTCCAGTGACTTGAATGAGCATTCGACCGTTCAGATGCGCTCGGGTTGCTCGGGTTGTGTATCGATTTCGAGTTGCGTGAGCCAGGCGAGTGCGAAGTCGCGGGAAGATCCGCACATTTGCTCCGATGGCTGAAGGCCCGAGCAGCAAGAAGGTCTGCGCGGATCGCCGAAAATTGCGCAACGCAGATCGTCGCCAAGCTGCACGCAGCGTACGCCCGCCGGCTTGCCGTTGGGCATGCCGGGAATGGCGCTCGAGATGGACGGCGCGATGCAGCACGCGCCGCACGCTTCGCGGCACGCGTGGACAAACCTGTTGTGATCGGGGACAACGTCCATGAATAGCGCGACTTTTTCAATACCGGTAACCCGGCATTGTGCCACTTGGCCGCTGCGGCGTTATCACGCAAGAATCGTGGAAATTCGTAGGCTAGACTCGGACGATCTATTCTCGGTCTGTCAGCAATGTCCCTCTTTCGCCCCGATCTGCTCACGAAATACGATGCGGCCGGGCCGCGCTACACGTCCTATCCAACCGCCGTTCAGTTCACCGAATCCTTTGATCGCGACCATTACAAACGGGCGGCGGCAGACCCCGGCGCGGCATCGGCGGATCTTTCGCTGTACTTCCATATTCCCTTCTGCGACACAGTTTGTTTCTATTGCGGTTGCAACAAGATTGCGACAAAAAATCGCGCGCACGCAAGGCCATATCTTGACCGGCTAAAACGTGAACTTGCATTGCAGGCCGCCTGCTTCGATACAACCCGCCCCATCTCGCAATTGCATTGGGGCGGTGGCACGCCGACGTTTTTATCGCACGATGAAATGACCGAGTTGATGGTCGCAACCAGCGAGTCGTTCATGCTGCTTCCCGACGCGCAGGCCGAGTATTCCATCGAGATCGATCCGCGTGAGGCGTCGGCGGATACCATCCATCTGTTGCGCGAACTGGGCTTCAACCGGCTGAGTTTCGGCGTGCAGGATTTCGACTTGCGCGTGCAACACGCAGTCAATCGCGTGCAGCCGTTCGAGATGACCGAAGCGGTGATGTCGGCGGCGCGGGCCGAAGGCTACAAGTCGGTCAGCGTCGACCTGATTTACGGTTTGCCGCATCAGAGCGTGGAGAGTTTCAGCCGCACGCTCGACACGATCATCGAACTCGCGCCGGATCGTTTGTCCGTATTCGGCTACGCGCATATGCCGAGCCTTTTCAAGATGCAGCGGCATATCGATGCAAGCGCGCTACCCTCGCCCGCCGTGCGTCTCGCGATTCTCGAACGGGTTATCGAGAAGCTGACCGGGGCGGGTTACGTGTATATCGGGATGGATCACTTCGCGCTTCCCACAGACGAGCTCGCGATCGCCCAGCGCGCGGGGACGCTTCAACGCAACTTCCAGGGCTACAGCACGCAGGCAGATTGCGATTTGATCGGCCTCGGGGTTTCATCGATAAGCAAAGTCGGCGACGTCTACGCGCAAAACGCGAAGGACATGGCGGGTTTTGGCGAGGCTATCGACCGGGGCGAGCTGGCAATCACGCGCGGCGTGCGTCTCACCGCTGACGACCGCATGCGGCGCGACGTCATTGCTCAACTGATGTGTCAATTTTCGCTGCGCTTCGACGCCATCGAGGCGGTATATGGCATCCGCTTTCCAGCCGCGTTCGCGAGCGAACTGGAACGGCTGGAACCGCTCGTGGCGGACGGGCTGATCGAAGTGACGACCAGCGGCATCAACGTCCTCGCCGACGGACGCATGCTGGTGCGCAACGTGGCGATGATCTTCGACCGGTATCTCGGGAAAACCGCGCCCCAGCGCTTTTCAAGAACCATCTGATCCGTCCTTACCCCGCTGCCCTTGCAGCGCCCGCCTCCTCGCGATACCTTTGGCAACTTTGCCGCCCGTCGCCGTGAAACGCGCTATCGTGCGGCGTGCTCCACGTTCCACAGGCAGGCAATGCATTTATCTAGAAAACGGGCCAGCGTCGTTGCGATTATCGTCGTCGTTGTTTTGCTGGCGATCGGCGTGGTCCATTCGCTTAAAAAACGCGCAGCGGCCGGGGCGCAGGCTTCAGCGCCTTCCTCGCCGGCCGATGAGGCAGTCATCGAATTCACGCCGGACGATCTCACCGCCGTCACGCGTCATACGCTGTCCGAAACGCTGCCGCTCACCGGGTCGCTGCGCGCGGTCACGCAAGCGGCCGTGAAGGCGAAGGTCGCGGGTTCGGCGCTCGAAGTACGAGCCCGAGAAGGCGACACGGTCAAGGCCGGACAAATCCTGACCACGATCGATGCCCGCGACTACGCGGCCCGCGCCGACCAGTCGCGCGGACAAATGGCAGCAATGGCGGGTCAACTGGATATCGCGAAACAGACGCTGGAAAACAATCGCGTGCTCGTTGAGAAAGGCTTCATCTCGAAGAACGCCTTCGATACCGCCCAAAGCCAGTACGCCATCGCCGCCGCGAATCTGGCAGCAGCGCGCGCGGCGTTGTCGTCGTCGAATTTGTCGGTGGCGGATACCATCGTGCGCGCGCCGTTCGGCGGCCAGATTGCATCGCGTAACGTGGAACCGGGCGAGCATGTGGCCGTGGACGCAAAACTCTTCGATGTCGTCGATCTGACCCAGCTCGAACTCGAAGCGCCCGTGCCCGTGGGCGAGATCGGACGGGTGCGGGTTGACCAGCCGGTACGCATTCGGTTCGATGGCATCGATTCTCCCGTCAGCGCCACGGTCACGCGCATCAACCCGGCGGCGCAAGCCGGCTCGCGCTCGATCATGATTTATGTGCGCGTGACAAATCCGCAGTCGACCTTGCGCGTGGGGATGTTCGGAACCGGCAACGTAATAGTCGGCAGCACGGCGAGCGCCGTGGTCGTGCCGGCGACGTCGGTTCGCACGGACGGTCCGCGCCATAGCGTCTACGCCATCACCGGTGGCAAGCTCGTTGAAGTCCCGGTCACGACAGGCGGGACCGGCGAAGCCGACGGCTCGAGCTGGACCGAACTCGTGGATTCACCGCTCAAGGAAGGCCAGCAGGTCGTGAAGAACAACCTGGGGGCGTTGCGTATCGGCAGCAAAGTGCGGCTGGTTGGTTCGGACACAGGCGCCGCGGCTTCGTCGCCCGGCACTTCTAAATAGCGGAGCCGCGCCATGTGGTTCACGCGAATCAGTATCAACAATCCGGTTTTCGCCGCCATGATGATGGCGGCGTTTCTCGTGATCGGCCTGTTCTCGTATCAGCGCCTGAAGGTCGATCAGTTTCCCGATATCACCTTTCCCGTGGTCGTCGTGCAGACGGCGTATCCGGGTGCATCGCCGGAATCGGTCGAGTCCGACGTCACGCGCAAAGTCGAGGAAGCGGTCAACACGATCAGCGGTATCGACGAAATCTCGTCGCATTCGTACGACGCGTTGTCGGTGGTGATCGTCCAGTTCGACCTGTCGGTGAACGTGATGCAGGCAGCGCAGGACGTGCGCGACAAGGTGGCGCTGATCCGCCCCGACCTGCGCGACGGCGTGAAGGAACCGCGCGTGCTGCGCTACGACCCGGCCGATATGCCTATCGTCACAGTTGCCGTCTCAAACGCACCGGGTTCATTGCTGAGCACGCGCGATCTCACGACCACCGCTGATCAGATCGTGCGAAAGCGCCTGGAAACGGTGCGCGGCGTGGGATCGGTGAGCATTGTGGGCGGCGTGAAGCGGCAGGTTCGTATCGATGTCAGTCCCGACCGGCTGCAAGCACTTTCAGTTGGCGTCGATCAGGTGATTCGCGCCGTGCAGAACGAGAATCAGGAGATTCCGGCTGGGCCGCTGACGTCGGCGGGAATCGAGCAGACCGTGCAGGTGAAGGGCCGTTTCCAGACGCCCGATGACTTCAAACGGATCATCGTTGCACGGCGGGGAGCCTCGAATGCGGGCCATGCGGTCACCCTCGACCAGGTCGCGCAAGTGGTCGACGGGCAGGAAGAGCCCGACAGCATGGCGTTACTCAATGGCAACCGGGCGCTGTTTTTATCGGTGATCAAGGCGCAGGGCGAGAATACCGTCGATGTGGCGCACGGCATTCGCGCCGAAGTCGCAGCGTTGCAAAAATCCCTGCCGCCGGGCGTAAAACTCGATATCACCGACGATTCTTCCCGCGAGATCGAAAACAGCGTGAGCGAGGTCAAGGGCACGTTGCTGGAAGGCGCGCTATTGACCATTGCGATCGTGTTCCTGTTCCTCGGCTCGTGGCGCAGCACCGTGATCACCGGGCTGACGCTGCCGATTGCGTTGATCGGCACATTTGCGTTCATGTACATGGCCGGATTCACCATCAACGTGATCACGCTGATGGCGCTCTCGCTGTGCGTGGGGTTGCTGATCGACGACGCAATCGTCGTGCGCGAGAACATCGTGCGGCACGTTCAGCTTGGCGCGGATCATCGCACCGCCGCGCTCGACGGCACGAAGGAAATCGCGCTCGCCGTGCTGGCGACAACATTCTCCATCGTCGCCGTGTTCCTGCCGGTCGGGTTCATGAGCGGGATCATCGGGCGCTTCTTTCATCAGTTCGGCGTGACGGTGGCGGCTGCCGTGCTGATATCGATGTTCGTGTCGTTTACGCTCGACCCGATGCTTTCATCGATATGGCCCGATCCCGCGCTGCATGTTCGCGGCACGAAATATCTGGCGCGCTTTCTTGCGTACTTCGAACACGGCGTGGAGCGGCTTGCACGGTTTTATCAGCGGCTGCTCGGATGGTCGCTCAGGCATCGCGTGGCGACCCTGGTGGTCGCGGCCGCAACTTTTATCGGCAGCCTTTTTCTCGTGCCGCTGATTGGAACCGAGTTCGTGCCGAACGCCGATTTCTCCACCACGCAGATCGGCTTGAACACGCCGGTGGGGACGTCGCTGGAAGCCACCGCCGACAAGGTCCGCCAAGTCGAAACCGTGCTCACACAATACCCGGAGGTCCGCTACAGCTACGCCACCATCAACTCCGGCAACGCGCAGGGCAAGAACAACGCATTGATCACCGTGCATTTGAAGGAACGGCGCGATCGTACGCGTGGCGTGCAGGAGTTGAACCAGGTCTTTCGTGAACGGCTGAAGAGCATTGCCGGGATTACCGTGACCGAGATCGGCATGTCCGACGGCGCGGGATCGAACAAGGCCGTTCAGTTCAGCCTTCAGGGCGACAACCTTGACGAGTTGCGCCGTCTTTCAGCCGAGGCCCAGAAACGCCTTGCGAAAATCCCCGGCCTCGTGGATCTGGACGCAAGCCTGAAGGACGACAAGCCGATTGTCGCCATCGATATCCGCCGCGAACTCGCCTCGGACCTGGGCGTTGGCGTGGCCGAAGTCGGTCAGGCGCTGCGCCCCCTGCTCTCGGGCGACGCCATCAGCACATGGCGCGCGCCCGACGATCAGGATTACGACGTCAGTGTTCGATTGCCATCGGCTGAAAGGCGCAACGTTGACGACCTGTCCAAACTGATGATCGCCACCAGCCGCACCGACGCCAACGGCGCGCCCCTGCTCGTGCCGCTGCGCCAGGTCGCTGCGATCACTGAAACTGCGGGGCCCGATGTGATCAGCCGGCGGGATTTGTCGCGGGAAGTGGAGATCTCGGCCAACGTTACCGGCCGCTCGCCAGGCGAAGTCGCCGCCGACGTCAAGAAGACGCTCGACGACATGCACCTCCCAGCCGGCTACCGATACCGCTTCGGCGGCTCCACGAAGAGCATGAACGAATCGTTCATCTACGCCGTCCAGGCCCTGGCGCTGGCCGTGATCTTCATCTACATGATTCTTGCGTCGCAATTCGGCAGCTTCCTGCAGCCGCTTGCGATCATGGCGTCCTTGCCGCTTACGCTGATTGGCGTGCTGGCCGCGTTGCTGCTGTTCGGCAGCACGCTCAACATGTTTTCGATCATCGGCTTCATCATGCTGATGGGGCTTGTGACAAAGAACGCAATTTTGCTGATCGATTTCGCGAATCAGGCGCGGCGTGGAACCTTGCTCGATGCATCCGGCCAGGGTCACGCCATGTCCCGCAGCGACGCACTGCTCGAAGCCGCGCGCGTGCGTCTGCGGCCTATTCTGATGACCACGCTCGCGATGATCTTCGGCATGCTGCCGCTCGCACTCGGCCTGGGCGAAGGCGGCGAGCAACGCGGTCCACTCGGGCAGACCGTGATTGGCGGCGTGATTACGTCGTCTTTGTTGACGCTGGTGGTCGTGCCAGTGGTCTATACGGTGCTGGATGACTTTGGCGCGTGGGCATCGCGGAAATGGCGCAACAAGGCAAAGCCCGCAACGGACATGGGACCGCTCTGACGTCCACGCAATGAGAACCGGTCGCATGGGCCCAAGGCTATTTTTTCGCCCGGACCGCGCCGTCTTTGTCGCCTTGCGCGGCGACCTTGCGGGGCCGCCCACCGCGAGCGCCGTTGACTCGCGCTGCTTCCGCCTTTGAAGCACTGCGGCTCGCGCCACCCGCCTTGCCCATCCGCCTGGCCATGAATGAACGCGACCCAAGCACGCCCGCGAGAAGCGGAAGCACGAGAATATCGGCGTCGACGGCGGGAAAATAGAGGCCCGTACCCGAAGCGGTGATCTCGATTTCACCGAGCTCTTCGTTCGACGCGTTTTCCAGACCCTGGATCAAGCGCGCCGGAATGGCGAACGATGCACCGTTCGACAACTCGATTGAGAGCCGGCCGTCTTCCGGAAGGAACGTTGCCGAAAGCGCGACAGGATTTTCCGCAACGTGCTTGCGCGCGCGCTCTTCGGCTTCGCGCATCTGGCGTTCGGTGATTTCAACTAAAGCAGTCATGAAGTGTCTTCCATTCAGTGCACAGCGAGCCGACCACGTTCTGCATCCGGCGGGCGAAGATATTTGCAGCAGCATGTGAAAAACCGTGGTTTTTGAGCAGCGCCGGCGGTCCATGCGGACACTGCAAGTTGAAAACCGCGTGTTGATTTCCATCCAGCACATGAACGTGGGCCGGCAAATGGTCGTTCAAATAAATCACGACGCGGGCAGCGCCGATGCGAAAAATCGTTGGCATGTGTTCACTCTATCCGTTGGGAGCGCGCAAGTAAACCCAATCGCTTGGGTTTTTACCTGTATCGTTGTTTTCTGCATGCGGGCAATCGCAGCAGGCGGAAACCCAAGCTTATGGACGAAGCCCCGCCGCCGCTATCAGCCAGATGGCTAACGCGAGCTTTTCCACTGAGTAATCATTACCCGGAGCATCCGGCTGGCATAGAATGACAGCCACTTTCGGGCACGGCCGACCTCCCGCGCGCCGCCCCCGCTGCATGCCCCGTCCACGTCACCGATCCTTGTCGAACATGCCCATCACTTCGCCGCAATTCGCTCCACTCGCGCAGCTCGCCGCAGCCCTTCGCGACGGCAAGACCACTAGCCGGACGCTCGTCGAACAGGCGCTCGAGCGCATTGCGGATCCTTCAGGCCAGGGCGCGACCGCATTCATCCATGTCGATGCCGACAGCGCCCGCGCCGCCGCCGACGCGCATGACGCGCTGCGCCGGGCCGGCACTGTCCTGTCGCCGCTCGCGGGCATACCGGTGTCGATCAAGGATCTGTTCGATATCGAAGGCCAGGTCACGCGTGCGGGCTCCCGGGTGCTGGCCGGCGCGCCCCCCGCCAAGGCCGACGCCGTTGCCGTCGCGCGGCTGCGGCGCGCGGGCGGCGTGATCGTCGGGCGCACCAACATGAGCGAATTCGCGTTTTCCGGACTGGGGCTGAACCCGCACTACGGAACGCCGCGCTCGCCGTATCGAAGCGATGTTCCAGGCGACGAACGTATCGCCGGCGGCTCATCTTCAGGGGCGGCGGCGTCGGTCGCCGACGGCATGGCGGCGATTGCGCTCGGCACGGACACCGGCGGCTCGATTCGCATCCCGGCCGCGCTCTGCGGGCTGACCGGCTTCAAGCCCACCGCCGCGCGCGTGCCTACGCAAGGCGGCGTGCCTTTATCCACAACGCTTGATTCGTTCGGGCCGATCGGGCTGTCGGTGGCGTGTTGCGCCCTGGTCGACCGGATCCTGGCCGGCCGCGACGCCGTGGTGCCTGCAACCCGGCCGCTCGATGGCGTGCGCCTCGGCGTGCTGACCAACTTCGTGATGGACGACGTCGACGAGACCGTCGCAAGCGCGTATTCGGCCGCCATCGGGCATTTATCGGCGGCAGGCGCGCTGGTCGAGGACGTGCGATTCGGCCCGCTCGACCGCATGGGCGAGATCAGCCGCTTCAGCTTCGCGTCCATGGAAGCGTACGCGTGGCACCGGCCGTTGCTCGCGGCGCATGCCGATCAATACGACCCCCGCGTCCGCGCGCGAATTGTGAAAGGCGCGCCGGCGACCGCTGCCGACTATCTCGACCTCTTGCAGGCGCGCGCCGCGATGATCGAACAGGCGCGCACGCTCTGGCAACGGTTTGATGCAATCGTGTGCCCGACCGTGCCGGTCGTGCCGCCGCGCGTGGCCGACCTGGAACACGACGATGAAACCTTCGGCCGGATCAATGCGCTGATCTTGCGCAATCCGTCGGCCTTCAATTTCCTCGATAGTTGCGCATTGTCGTTGCCTTGCCATCCGCGCGGCGAAGCTCCGGTCGGACTGATGCTGGCGGGTGCGCCGTTTGGCGACGACGCGTTGCTTGCGATCGGCCGTGCGGTCGAAGCCGTGCTTGAGACCACCCGATAAACCGGTAATAAACCACACAAAAGCAACGCGATAGAATTCCGTCGCTGGATACGCAATTTCAGGTGCTTTTTTCTCGAACAAGTCGGAAATATGAATAACTCCTTGAATCACTTCACCATGCACGGGGACGATCGCGTGATTCGCCGCGAACGACGCTTGTTGGTCCTGCTTGCGCTGGTAAGCCTCGGTCTGGTTGGCGGGGCGCTGTATCTGCAGTTCGTGAAAGGTGAAGACCCTTGCCCGTTGTGCATCATCCAGCGTTATTTCTTCGTGTTGATCGCGGTGTTTGCGCTGCTTGGCGCGTCGTTCAGGGGCTGGCGCGGGATCGCGCTGCTCGAGGTGCTCGTCGTGCTTTCGGCGTTGGGCGGCATGGTTGCTTCGGCGCGGCACGTCTACGTTCAGGCGCATCCGGGTTTCAGTTGCGGTTTCGACGCGCTGCAGCCCCTCGTGGATTCCCTTCCGCCCGCGCAGTGGCTGCCACAAGTATTCAAGGTCGCTGGACTGTGCGAAACGCCCTATCCGCCCATTCTTGGACTTTCGCTTCCGCAGTGGGGCCTGATCGCATTCACCGTGATGTTCTTGGCGGTCGCCGGAAGTTTGTGGTCCAAACGTAAGCTGCGCGGCTGATAAACAGATTCGGCGATGGCATCAGGCCTTCGCCGAACCAACCACCTCCTGCCCCTCTCAAAACGCGGAATCCGGGCCGTCGCGCCCCAAATCCTGCGCCTGTCTTCCGTTCCGCCTCAAAACGCGCCCACCCGCGCTTTCCGCCCTCATTCGTCTCTTCGCATAATCTGGATACGCTCATCGGAATCTTTTCAAGATATTGCGGTGATATCTTATTTTCTGGATGGCGATCCACGTGCGCTCTTTCGGCCGGCGATTTTTGTTGCCCGGCGCCGATTTCGCGTAACGCGCGCCTGATCCGCAATGTCTCGGACTTCTATATGACAACGCAAACCATCCGGTTTTTTCAGCACGGCGCAATCCGCGAAGTGCACGACGTACCCGCTACCCGCACCGTGCTCCAGCATTTGCGCGAGCATGACCAATGCACCGGCACCAAGGAAGGCTGCGCCGAAGGCGACTGCGGCGCGTGCACGGTCGTTATCGGCGAGCTGGATGGCGAAGGGCACCCGCAACTCAAGGCCGTCAACGCCTGCATCCAGTTCATGCCGACGCTCGATGGCCGCGCGCTTTTCACGGTCGAAGACATGCGCGCGAACGACGGCACGCTGCATCCGGTCCAGCAGGCCATGGTCGACTGCCACGGTTCCCAATGCGGTTTCTGCACGCCGGGATTCGTGATGTCGATGTGGGCGCTCTACCAGAACCAGCCCAGCGACGCCGGTTTGCCCACCCGCGATGAAATCAACGCCGCGCTCTCCGGCAATCTCTGCCGCTGCACGGGGTATCGGCCGATCGTGGATGCATCGCAGAAAATGTTCGAATACCCGCGCGTGGCGCTCGATCGCGAGAAGCTGAAAGAGCAGCTCGAATCCGTACAGCGCACGGACACGCTCGAATACACCGCGCCCGACGCACGCGGCGCCGCGTTCGGCCGTCCGACGTTTTTCGCGCCGGTGACGCTTGCGGAGTTTGCCCGGCTGCGCGCCGAACATCCGGACGCCCGGATTCTTGCCGGGAGCACGGACATCGGCTTGTGGATCACCAAGCAATTCCGCAATCTCGGCGATATCCTCTTCATTGGCAACGTGGCCGAGCTGAAGTCCATTACCCGCGACGCGCAATGGCTCACGGTTGGCGCAGCGGCGTCGCTGGAAGATGCTTATGGCGCGCTCGCGTCCATTTATCCCGAACTCGCGGAATTGTGGACGCGCTTTGCGTCGCGGCCGATCCGCAACGCTGGCACGCTCGGCGGGAACGTGGCGAATGGTTCGCCCATCGGCGATTCCATGCCCGCGCTGATCGCGCTCGATGCCGAAATCGTGCTGCAACGCTCGACGAAAACCCGCTCGATGCCGCTCGACAAGTTCTACCTCGGCTACCAGAAATCAGCGCTGGAACCGGGCGAGTTCGTGGCGGGGATTCGCGTGCCGCTGGCATCGGCGAATTTGCGTTTCCGCACGTACAAGGTCTCGAAGCGCTACGACTCGGACATATCGGCCGTGTGCGCGGCGTTCGCCGTGACACTCGATGGAACCCGTGTCACCGCCGCGCGTTTCGCGTTCGGCGGCATGGCGGCGACGCCGAAGCGGGCATCGAATGCCGAGGCTGTTCTCGTGAACCAGGAATGGAACGAGGCGAACGTGCAGGCCGCCATGCTCGCGCTGGACGTCGATTTCCAGCCGCTCACCGACATGCGCGCGTCGAGCGCCTACAGAAGCAAAGTGGCGCGCAACGTGCTGTGGCGTTTCTTCCTGGAAACGCACGAGAACGAGCCGCTCGCACTCCACGACGTCAACGCCTTCGCGTTCGACACGCAATAAGCGGATCTTTCACAAGCCGCATAAACGCAGCACCCAAAGCACCAAGGACCACGCGATGAACAAGCGTACCGATCCCCTCCTCGACAGCGCCGCCGACAGCGAAATCACGGCGCGCACCGGTGAAACCTTCGACGCGCCATCGGCGAAAAAGCCGGAGCGCGCCGCGATTGGCGTCGGCTTGCCGCACGAATCGGCGCATCTGCACGTCAGCGGCGAGGCCACATATGTGGACGACATTGGCGAAGTGCGCGGCACATTGCATGCGGCGCTCGGCCTGTCGCGCCATGCCCATGCGCGTATTGTCTCGATCAACCTCGACCTTGTGCTGGCCGCGCCCGGCGTGATCGCCGTCTTCACCGCCGACGACATCCCCGGCGAGAACAATTGCGGCCCCGTGCTGCATGACGATCCCATTCTCGCGAAAGACGAAGTGCATTACCTCGGGCAGCCGGTGTTTGCGGTTATCGCGGAAACGCACGATCTGGCGCGCCGCGCGGCGGCCCTTGCCAAAAGCGAAGAAGTGATTCGATACGAACCGCTCGAAGCCATCCTCACGCCGCGCGAAGCGAAGGCGAAGAAGGAATTCGTGTTGCCACCGCTGCATTTGAAGCGCGGCGATCCCGATGGAAAAATGGCCGCGGCGAAACATCGGCTTCAAGGTGAATTTGAAGTCGGCGGCCAGGAACAGTTTTATCTCGAAGGGCAGATCGCGTACGCCGTTCCGAAGGAACACGACGCAATCCTCGTCTACAGCTCGACCCAGCATCCAAGCGAAATGCAGCATCTGGTTGCGCACATGCTCGATTGGCCGACACACAACGTCCAGTGCGAATGCCGCCGGATGGGCGGCGGTTTCGGCGGCAAGGAATCGCAGTCGGGGATCTTTGCGTGCATTGCATCGCTGGCGGCGCATTTGCTGCACAAGCCGGTCAAACTGCGCGCCGATCGCGACGACGACTTCATGATCACCGGCAAGCGCCACGACGCCGTCTACACCTACGAAGCCGGTTTCGATGACGACGGCCGCCTGCAAGGCGCGCGCGTGGAAATTGCGTTGCGCGCGGGTTATTCGGCGGATCTGTCGGGCGCGGTAGCAACACGCGCCGTCTGCCATTTCGATAACGCGTACTTCCTGAAAGACGTCGATATCACCGCGCTCTGCTGCCGCACGAACACGCAATCGAACACGGCGTTTCGCGGTTTCGGCGGTCCGCAAGGCGCGCTCGTGATGGAAGTGTTGATGGATGAAATCGCGCACCGGTTGAAGCGCGATCCCGTCGATGTCCGTCGCGTGAACTATTACGGCATCGGCGAGCGCAACGTGACGCCCTACGGCCAGACCGTGGAAGACAACGTGCTTCAGCCTTTGACCGATGAACTGGTGACATCGAGTGCATATGTGCAGCGGCGTCGGGCAATCGCCGCGTTCAACGCGACAAGCCCCGTGCTCAAGCGCGGCATCGCGTTCACGCCGGTCAAGTTCGGCATCTCGTTCAACGTGCCGTTCCTGAATCAGGCCGGCGCGCTCGTGCATGTCTACAAGGACGGCTCCGCGCTCGTGAATCACGGCGGCACGGAGATGGGACAGGGCTTGAACACAAAGGTCGCGCAGGTCGTGGCGAATGCGTTGGGCGTGGCGTTATCGCGGGTTCGCGTGACGGCTACGGATACGTCGAAGATCGTCAATACATCGGCGACGGCGGCATCGACGGGAAGCGACCTGAACGGTAAGGCGGCCGAAGCCGCCGCGCTCACCGTTCGCGCGCGGCTCGCGGAACTTGCCGCGAAGCAACTCGGCGGACGTCCCGAGGACGTGCGTTTTCATAACGGCGTGGTGGAATCGAACGGCGGCCAGATGCCCTTCGATCAACTCGTCGCGGCCGCCTATCTTGCGCGGGTTCAGTTGTGGTCCGACGGTTTCTACGCCACGCCCAAGGTCAACTGGGATTCGAAGACGCTGACCGGCCAGCCGTTCTATTACTTCGCGTACGGCGCCGCGATCTCGGAAGTCGTCGTCGATACGCTGACCGGCGAATGGCGTTTGCTGCGCGCGGACATCCTCCACGACGCAGGCCAGTCGATCAACCCATCGCTCGATATCGGCCAGGTGGAAGGCGGTTTCGTGCAAGGCATGGGCTGGCTGACAACGGAAGAACTCTGGTGGAACCGCGATGGCCGGCTGATGACGCACGCGCCATCGACTTACAAGATTCCATCAGTAAGCGACATTCCCGCGGCAATGAACGTGAAGCTCTTCGAGAATCAGAACGTCGAGCCGACCGTATTTCGCTCGAAAGCCGTGGGCGAACCACCGCTGCTGCTCGGCTTCTCCGTGCTGCTTGCGATTCGTGCGGCCATTGCGTCGGTCGCACCGGATTCCGTCGATGCCCCCGTCTTGCGCGCCCCCGCCACGCCCGAATCGATATTGAACGCTTTGGACGCGCAGGCATCGAAGCAAATAGTCGAGGCCGCCGCGGACATCGCGCAGCCCGCGACGGTCAACTAGGAGCGCACACAATGCAAGCCTGGCTGCACGATCTGCAACACCTTCTCGCACACGGCGATGCCGTCGTGCTCGTGACGGTCGCGCGCGTGCAGGGTTCGGCGCCGCGCGAAGCCGGCACGAAGATGCTCGTCACGCGCGACGATACGCGTCATACCATCGGCGGCGGTCATCTGGAATGGAAGGCGATTGAAACCGCGCGGCAAGTGCTGAAAGACGGCGCGCGCAGCCCGCGCATGCGGCGGCTGGAGCGCTTTGCGCTCGGCCCAAGCCTCGGCCAATGCTGTGGCGGCGCAGTCGTGCTGGCTTTCGAGCGGCTGGATATCGGCGATCTGGGATGGGTGACGTCGCTGAACAAACGCGTGGCGCAGGGCCATTCGACCGTGCGCAGCGTTGGCTTCGGACCCTTGCCGGAAGCGGTGATGCTGTCCGATCCCGAACCCGGCGTGGACACGCAGGATTGCCTGCTTTGGGACGGCGCCGGATTCGATGAAAGCGGCGCCCTGCTCACCGAAACCATCGCGTTGCGCGAATTTCAAGTGGTTCTGTTCGGCGCGGGACATGTGGGCGCTGCGATCGTCAAGGTGCTGGCAAATTTGCCGTGCCGCGTCGTCTGGGTCGATGAACGCGACGAAACCTTCCCGCCGGTCGAGCATCTTCCCGACAACGTCACCATGGACGCAAGCGGCACACCGGAATCCGCCGTGGACGAAGCTCAGCCCAACAGCTATTTCCTCGTGATGACGCACAACCACGCGCTCGATCTCGCGCTCGCCGAACGCATCCTGCATCGCGGCGATTTTGCGTTTTTCGGCATGATCGGCTCGCACACCAAGAAGGTTCAGTTCGAGAGAAAGCTGGCGGCGCGCGGGATCGAACCCATGCGGATTGGGCGCATGACCTGCCCCATCGGCGTGCCCGGCATTGCCGACAAAGCCCCGGAAATGATCGCCGTCTCAGTTGCAGCCCAGTTGTTGCAGAAGGTCGAGGAACACGCCGCGCACGGCTACAATTCCGCGCAGCATCCGCAAACCGCGTGATCCAGACCTTTTTTAAGCACAACAACATGAATCCCACTCTCGTCGACAAGATCGCCCGCGCGCCCAAAGCCGAACTCCATATTCATATTGAAGGTTCGCTCGAACCCGAACTGATCTTCGAACTCGCGAAGCGCAACGGCGTGACGCTTGCGTACGATTCCATCGAAGCGTTGCGCGCGGCCTACGCGTTCACCGACCTGCAATCGTTCCTCGATATCTACTACGCCGGCGCGAGCGTGCTGCTGCACGAACGCGATTTCCACGACATGACCCTGGCGTACGTGGAACGTGCGCTCGCGGACCATGTCACGCACACCGAAATTTTCTTCGATCCACAAACGCACACCGAGCGCGGCGTGTCCATCGCGACGGCGGTTGCGGGTATCGAAAGCGCGTTGGCTGAAGGCGAGAAACGCGGCCTGACGAGCAAGCTGATTCTCTGCTTCCTGCGCCATTTGCCGGAAGAAGACGCGCTCAAGACCTTCGATGAAGCCCTGCCCTTGTTCGATCAATACAAGCATCGGCTGATCGGCGTCGGGCTGGATTCGTCCGAGCGCGGTCATCCGCCATCGAAGTTCGAACGCGTGTTCGCCAAGGCACGCGACAAGGGCCTCAAGCTCGTGGCCCACGCGGGCGAGGAAGGGCCGCCCGCGTATGTGTACGAAGCACTCGATCTGCTGAAGGTCGATCGCGTCGATCACGGCGTGCGCAGCATGGAAGACCCGGCGCTGGTCGCGCGTCTCGCCGATACCCGCATTGCGTTGACCGTCTGCCCGTTGTCGAACCTGAAGCTGCGCGTCTTCGACGACATGACCAAGCACACGCTCAAGGCGCTGCTCGATCGGGGCGTGGCCGTGATGATCAATTCGGACGATCCGGCGTATTTCGGCGGCTACGTGAACGCCAACTATTTCGCGATCCAGGAAGCCCTGAATCTCACCGATGCCGAGGTCTACACGCTGCTGAAAAACAGCCTGGAAGCGTCGTTCGTGACGGACGAAGAACGCAACGCGATGGTCGCCAAGCTCGATGCCTATTGGCACGCAGCGGCCTGACGCGCGGGAACGTCATGGCATCGATTACTCAGGACAGCACTACGCTCGAGCGTTTCTTCGGCATCCGCGCGGCGGGATCGCGCACGAAGACGGAAATCGTCGCGGGCATCACGACCTTCCTCACGGCGATGTACATCATCGTCGTCAATCCCGGGATCTTGTCGCAGGCGGGCGTGCCCTTCCCTGCGGCGCTGACGGCGACCGTGATCGTCAGTTTCCTCGGCAGTTGCGCGATGGGTTTGTACGCGCGCAACCCTGTGCTGGTTGCACCCGGCATGGGCATGAACGCGCTCTTCGCGTTCGTCATGGTCCACGGCGGCAAGATGCCGTGGCAGACGGCGCTTGGCTGCGTGTTCTGGGCCGGCGTGATCTTCGCAGTGCTTGCGTTGTTCAACGCGCGCAAGCTCGTCGTCGATGCAATTCCGGCGAACTTGCGGCACGCCGTATCGTGCGGTATCGGACTGTTTATCAGCTTGATCGGGCTGGTCAACGCGAAGTTCGTGGTCGGCGATCCGGTGACGATCGTACATTCGGCGTCGCTCAATCCGGTGGTCATCACGTTCCTGATCGGGCTCGCCGTGACCACCATCCTGGTCGCGCGCAAGGTGACCGGCGCGTTGATGCTCGGCATCGTTTTCACGACCGTCATCGCGATTCCGATCGGCCGGTTCTGGGGCGACGGCACCGCTTACTGGCCCGCCGCAATCGCCACGAAAACGCTTGTGAACTGGAACGGCCTGTTCTCTGCGCCGGACTTTTCGGCGCTCGGCCAGCTCGATATCTTCGGCTCGTTGAAGGTGATCTACTGGCCGTTCATCTTCGTGATGTTGTTCACGTCGTTCTTCGACGCGCTTTCGACCTTCATGGCGATCTCGGAAGCCGGCAAGCTCTACGACAAAGACGGCAACCCTCGCAACATCCGCGAATCGATGATGGTCGATTCGTTCTCCGCACTCATTTCCGCGCCGCTCGGCACAAGCCCGGCAAACGCCTACATTGAATCGGCAGCGGGAATTTCGGCGGGCGGACGCACGGGTCTTGTCGCGGTTATTGCAGGTTTGTGCTTTCTGCCGTTCCTGTTTCTCTCGCCGCTGCTTTCGCTCGTGCCGGCCATCGCGACGGCGCCCGCGCTCGTGCTTGTCGGCGTGTTCATGATGGAGTCGATCACGAAGATCGAATGGGGCCGTTTCGACGAAGCCATCCCCGCCTTCCTCGCGATGATCCTGATCCCGCTGACCTACTCGATCACCGATGGCATCGCGTACGGTTTCCTCGCGTTTGTCGTGATCAAGTTCTTCACGGGCCGCAGAAAAGAAATCAAGCCGGCGATGTGGATTGTCGCCGCGCTTTCGTTGCTGCTTTTGACACAGCTATAACACGCTTTATTGGAGACGTTTCAAATGCCTACGCCCGCCCGCCAGACCGCCTACCGCGCGCAACTTCTCACGTTCCGCGACGATCCCGCTTTCTCCGACAGCAACGCCGTGTATGAAACCGACGGCTTGTTGCTGGTGGAGAATGGCCGCGTGGTGGCGGCGGGCGCGTATGCAGCGTTGCGCGACCGGATTGCGCCGGACGCAGTCGTGAAGGATCTGCGCGACAAGCTGATCGTGCCGGGGTTTATCGATTCGCACATCCACTATCCGCAGACCGACATGATCGCCTCACCCGCGCCCGGTTTGTTGCCATGGCTGAACACGTACACGTTCCCGACCGAGCGCAAGTTCGAAGACCCGGCGTATGCGCGTGAAACGGCGGGATTTTTTATCGATGAACTGCTGGCTTCCGGTACGACCAGCGCGCTCGTGTATTGCACGGTCCACAAGCAATCCGCCGATGCCTTCTTCAGCGAAAGCGAATCGCGCAACCTGCGCATGATCGCGGGCAAGGTGCTAATGGATCGCAATTGCCCGGAATATCTGCGTGACACGGCGCAATCGGGTTACGACGACAGCGCCGAACTCATCGCGAAATGGCATGGCCGCGGCCGGCAGGAATACGCGCTGACGCCGCGTTTCGCGCCGACCTCCACGGAAGCGCAACTCGAAGCCTGCGCCGTGCTCGCGCGCAAGCACCAGGACGTGTATATCCAGAGCCACGTTGCGGAAAACACCGACGAGATCAAGTGGGTCGAGAGCCTGTTCCCGGGGCATCGCAGCTATCTGGACATCTACGATCACTACGACTTGCTGCGTCAGCGTGCGGTCTACGGCCATTGCATCTTCCTCGACGATACCGATCGTCAGCGCATGGCCGAAACAGGTGCGGTGGCATCGCACTGCCCGACATCGAATCTGTTTCTTGGCAGCGGTCTGTTCGATATCGAAAAGGCCGGCGAGGCGAAAATGCCGGTGGCGCTCGCAACCGACGTAGGCGGCGGCACATCGTTTTCGATGCTGCAAACCATGGGCGAAGCGCACAAGATCGCGCGCCTGACGGGGCACCATCTGACCGCGGCGCGCATGTTCTGGCTGGCGACGACAGGCGCGGCGCAAGTGCTCGACATGGCCGACAAGGTCGGGACGCTGCAACCCGGCAGCGAGGCGGATTTCGTCGTGCTCGATCCGGCAGGCACGCCGCTTCTCGCACGCCGCACGACACGGGCGGAATCGCTGGAAGAACTGTTGTTCGCGTTCGCCATGCTCGGCGATGACCGCGCCGTGTTCGAAACGTATTCGGCGGGTCAATGCGTGCATCAGCGAGGTGTACGGCGGCACGCGACAGCGGAGTTGGCCGCCGCGTGACGCGACGCGTGGGACGACTTTTGTTATTACGGAAATGAAAGTCGAATCGGACAATATTACAGATTGAGCGCGTTTTCCCGCTTCCCGGTAAAGTTTAGCCTTTGGCAACGCTAGAGCGCTCACTTACCGTTCATGAAGCCACTCGTGAAAGCACTCAATCGAGCCGTCCGACTCGGCTTGGCCGTCCTGATTGCCGCTACTTCCGCGCACGCTTCGGCGTACGCGCTGGATTCCTCGCTTGATTGCAAGGCGGATGCGCACGCGTTCATTGCGCCGCTGCAGCAGGATCATGTGATCGAAGCCACGCCCATGCGCGTGGAGGACAACTCCATCAACGCGTTCAAGCCCACGCGCGGCAGCCATCTGACCGCCTTCGACTTCGGCGTGTTCGCCGTGGTCGGTTTCCAGAAAGACGACGCAATCTTCAAAACCGGCACGGGCGCGCCGATTGCCGAATCGGCGTACGGCGCGGTGGTGATCGGCGGGGAAGAATCGGTGAAACAGAAAGTCCGCGCCGCCGGCAGCGACGCCATCATCCATCACGTTGCACCGTTCATCACGGCGATTTTCTGCAACCGCGATTGACGAGTTCCAAAAACGAAGAAGGCCGCGACAACATGACGTTGTCGCGGCCTTCTTCGTTTTAAAGATTTCTTTGAAAGTCAGCGCACGATCTTCGCAATCGATGCAATCAACCGGTCGATATCCGCAGCGTCCAGAGCGCCCATCGTAGAGATGCGGAATAGTTCGTTCGACAAACCGCCCTGCCCCGCGTAGATCACGAAACCCTCTGACTTCAACGCGTCGTGCAAAACCGGATACGTGATTCCCGCCGGCAACCGGTACGCGCGCAACACGACCGATGATTCGCCATCCGGCAACGCGCCTTCGATACCCAATGCAGCCAGCGCCGAACGTGCTTGCTCCGCTAGCGCCGCATAACGCGCGTGACGTGCCTGCAGACCGCCCTCGTCCTCGAACTCGCGCAGCGCTTCAACCAGCGCGTAATACGCGTGCACGGACGGTGTGAACGGCGTGTTGCGCTCGTCCTGCAACCTGGCGAGACGCGTGATGCCGAGGTAATACGTGCGGCTCGCCGCATGTTTCAGCGCATCGCGCTTCGCGATCACAAAGGCCGCGCCGGGCACGCCGTGCAGGCATTTGTTCGCGGTCGCGGCGACCGCGGTGATACCGCCGCCATCGAAGTCGATATGCTCCGCGCCGAAACTGCTCACGCCATCGAGCAACAAGCCGATGCCGCGCGCCTTGCACGCCGCGCTCAACGCGTCGATCTGGTTCAGACGGCCCGTCGTGGTCTCGTGATGGATGATCGCAACGTTCGTAAAACCGTCCAGCTTGGCGATGATCGCATCCGTGTCCGGCGCTTCCATCCACGCGTACTTCACGACCTCATGATCGATGCCGTATTGCGTCGCGATCTGCGCGATCCGTTCGCCATACACGCCGTTTTCGACGATCAGCAAACGGCCGCCTTGCGGCACCATTCCCGCGATCATGCTTTCGACCGCAGCCGTGCCCGAACCCGTCATCAAGACAGCCGTCCAGACGTTCGGATCGAGCGAATAAGCCGCAAGCAAACGCTCGCGCGCTTCGTCCTGCAGGTCGAAAAATTCCGGCTCGCGATGACACAAATCGGTTTGCAAAAGGCTGTTGCGCACGCGTTCGGTCAGCGTGACGGGACCAGGATTGAGCAGCAGCATGATGTCTAGCGTCCAATATGTTGTTGCAGGCGCGCGCGCACGTCTTCCGGCGTGATCGACGGCCGTGGCAGATCGCTGGGCGTGCCGGTGTTGATCGACAGCCGGGCAAAACGAACGCCATCGATATCCTTCGCTTCGAACAATTGGTCGATGACCGAAAGATCGTCGCCGTCGAGCGCCAGCGCGTACCCGCACGCTGACGCAATGCGCGCGAATTCCACACCCTGCGACACCGTCGCCTGACCGCCCGTGGACTCGTGCGCGCCGTTGTCGAGCAACACGTGCGTGAGGTTCGACGGGCCGTACGCGCCGAGCGTGGCGAACACGCCCATGCGCATAAGCGCGGCGCCGTCGCCATCGAGCGCGATCACGTTCAGGTCCGGCCGCGATAAAGCCAGGCCAAGCGCCATGGGCGTCACGCATCCCATCGATCCAACGAGATACAACTGGTTTTCGCGGTCATCGATGGCGTAGAGTTCGCGCCCGCAAAATCCCGTCGATGCCAGCACGACCGTGGAATCTTCCGGCGTATGCGCGATCACGCGTTCAAGCGCGTCGTGACGCGACGAAAGTTCGCCGTTCCTGAATTGCGCCGTGACTTCAGCGCGCTCGTTCAACGCACGCCGGCGTACGCCGCTCAGGCCTTTCTTCGTGAGCTTATAAGGCGCGACGCTGCCCTTCTGCATCACGAGCGCGTAAGGCCGGCCGGTGCTGTCCATGTGCGCGGTCGCGCGATCGAGCGCGGGGCCGATTGCATCGGCTTCGGTGGGGAACAATTCCCACGGGATTTCCATGGTATCGAGCATGGCCGGCGTGACCGGACCCATCAGCGCGTGCTGGGGTTCATCGGCGACACCGGGCTGGCCGCGCCACGTGACGATCAATAATTGCGGCAACCTGAACGTCCAAGTCAGCGACGTCAGCGGACTCACCGCGTTGCCGAGCCCGGAGTTCTGCATCATCGATACACCGCGCCGTTTCTTGAACGCGCCCGATGCACCCAGCGCCACGCCCGCGATCAACGCGACCGCGTCGCCCTCATTCGCCGCCGATACATAGTTCAGCGACTCGTCCTGAAGCACATAGTTGATGAACGGCGTCAGGTACGAGCACGGCACGCCCGCGTACCAGTCGAAACCCCGCTCGCGCGCGGCTTCGACAAATTGTGCAGCTTCGATCACGCGCCTGCCTCCGCGCCCGCCGATCCGTTCGATCCGTACGGCGCTTGTCCGTGCGCGAAATCACCGGCTTGACGCAGTTCGTCGAGATCGTTCACGCCGCGCCAGTGGCCATGCACGTATTGCACTTCGATGCGCTCGCCCGCCGCGATCAGCGCGTTGAGCAACGCGGCCATGTCGAGCTTGGCGAAGTCATCGCGATGCTGCAACTGTTCGAGCTTGGCGACCAGACGCTCGCGGCCCGCGCCGCGCACGTTCAGCAAGCCCATCCAGCGGCCTTGCGGCGTCTTCGATTCCACGTTCGCCGGACCAGCCGAACTCGTGACGCTTTCGAGCCATACTTTCTGGCCGAAGAGCGCACGGTCATCGGCGGTGGAGCAGTAAGCAAAGTCTGTCGATGCAACACCCGCTTGCGGCGTTTGCGACGAATCCACGACCACGCAGAAGTCGCTGTCCGACTCGACCAGATCCCGAAGAATGTAGCTGCGGAACAAGAGGTCGCCGTAGGAAATCACAGTGTCCGCGGTGAACGATTTCGCGGCACAAGCGAGCGACGCCAGTTCGCCCGTTTGCTCATGCTTTTCGTTCACAACCAGGCGAATGCCCGACGTATCGATAGCGTCCGCGCGATAACCGCCGACCACCGTGATGTCGTTAATGCCTTCCTTCTTGAACGCTTCAACCAACCGGCGCAGCAACGGCTTGCCCGCGATTGGCAGCATGACCTTGGGTTTATCGGCGGTGACGGCTTCGAGGCCTGCTCCCCGGCTTGCCGCCAAAACGACCGCGTTACGCGATGCACTCGCCGACGACAGGTACACGCTCTCAGCCGTTGAATATTCTTCGGCGTCCTGCAGACGGAAAATCTCGTTCACGCTCGCCACGCGGTCTTCCACATTCACGAGCGTCTGGCTGCTGTGAATTTCCTTGGCGATAGCCTGCATGGTCGAAGCCGCGCCGCGCAGCAAATGATTCGCCCAGATCACAGTGCTGATGCCCGCTTGGCGGAATACGTCGGTGGGCGTGCTGTAGTACTTGGTCGGCACGATCACGAGCGGACCGCGACCGGCCCATTCGCGCGCGAACGTGAGGATTTCATCGGGCTTGGACAGCTTGCTGTGAATCAGGATGGCGTCCGCACCGGCCTGCCGATACGCCTCGGCGCGCTTGAGCGCCTCTTCCATGCCCCAGCCGGCAATCAGCGCTTCAACACGCGCGACGATCGAGAAGTTCGGATCGCTTTGCGAATCCTTGCCGGCCTTGATCTTGCCGCAGAACTCGTCCATCTCGGCGAGCGGCTGACGCTCGCCGTTCAGGAAGCTGTTCGTCTTCGGAAACTGCTTGTCTTCAATACACACGCCCGCGATACCGCGCTGTTCCAGCTTTTTCACCAGCCGGCGAACGTTGTTGAAGTTGCCGTAACCCGTGTCGCCATCGAGCAGAATAGGAAGGTCGCTGGCATCGGCCATAAATTCGAGCGTGTCGACCACCTGGGTCCAGCTCGCTTCGTTGTTGTCCCGCACGCCGAACTGCGCGGAGATCGTCAGGCCCGAGCCCCAGATCGCCTTGAATCCGGCTTCCTTGACGATGCGCGCCGACAAGCCATTGTGCGCTTCCATCAGGAATTCCAGCTCGTTGCTTTGAAGCATCTCGCGCAGACGAAGGGAACGGGCATAAGCCGCGGGTAATTGATACGGTGCGTTCATCGTAGGGCTCCAGCAAGCTGACGCAGTTGCGGCAAGACTTCGTCGGCCGCGCGTTTAACGTCGTTTTGAAAATCGATTTCGATCCACGGCGCGCCGGTCACATCGGCGACGTCGAATACCTGGCTGCGTTCCAGCAGCAAATCACGTACGGCTTCTTCATGCGGCAAGTTCGCGCGGCCCGTCGCGACATAACCCGCGACGATCTCGGCCAGACGGCGTGCCGCGGTTTCATCGAAACGGAAAAATCCCACCGATTCGCCTATCACGTCATATTGCAGATCCGCCAGCACCTGCTTGCGCAACTCCACCGGTACGCCGTTCGCCACGCAGAGTTTCACGGGTTCGTCGCCGGCTTCGAAATCACGGTCGATCAACAAACGGTTCACCGGCCCGGCACCCGCAACCAGCGGTTCGAGAATGCGCTCGTCGTACAGCACGTCGGCGTCCATCAACAGCACGTCGCCGCCCCGCGTCAACGCTTCAGCGGCCGTATGCACGGACAGCACGCTGCCGAGCGAAAACTCGTTGTTCACCACCACTTCTGTATGCGGCTTCCAGGCGATCGTGGCCAATTCCTCTTCCACGACTTCGTGCTTGAAACCGAGCACGAAAACGATCTCATCGACGCCCGCGGTTTTCAGCAGTTGCAAGTGCCGTTCGAGCAGCGACGATTCGCCAAAACGCAGCAGGCACTTCGGCTTTTGCTGCCCTTCTGGCTGCACGAGACGTAATCCCATGCCGGCGGCAAGGATGATTGCGCGCATGTTGATCCTATGGGTAAGGCTTTATTCGATATCCGGCACGCGCGCGAGACGACGGCGCTGCCAGCCCTTTTCAGCGAAATGCAGATAAACGATGCCCGGCAAACCCAGCAACAACTCGCGCGCGCGCTTGGCGAGCGAAAGCGCCAGAGCGGCTTCGGGCGGCAAACCGATCAGGCGCGCGAGCAGCAGATATCCGCCCTCCTGCACACCGAGCGAACCGGGCACCGCGAACGCCGCGCCACGAATGGCCTGGCCGAGACTTTCCAGCATCAGCGCTTCTCCCCAGCCAACCGGCGAGCCGAGCAGATGCAACGCAAGCCAGACTTCGCCCGTGCCCACGATCCAGCCAAGCAGGCTCAGCGCAAAACTGGCGGCAACCGGTCCGGGTTTCTTGTAGAGCTCGAGCACGGCGCCATCGACGGCTTCAGCACGCGACACCAGCGACGACCAGTCGCGCTTCTTCGAAAAGCGCGCAGCGAACTGGGAGGCAAAGCGCGTTGCCCGTCCGAACAATCCGGCGCGTTGGGCGAAGAAAAAGCCGACGACCATCAGCGAACACACCACGATCACGATCAGCACCGGCAGCAGCATGCCAACACCCGATGCATAGCTGCTCAGCAACGCAAGGCCGATCATCGCGAAAATCATTTGGCCGACGGACTGCATGGTCGTGCTGACGGTGATCACGGCGGCGGCGTCGCGGGAACGCATGCCACGCTGAGAGAGATAACGCACCATCAGCATGGGACCGCCAATCTGGCCGGCTGGCATCAGACTGTTCACCGACTCGCCGGTCCAGCGCGCGAGCAATGCGTCGCGGAATGTGACATCGCGTTGATTGCGCGCGAAGAGAGTTTCGATCGCCAGTGCGTCGATCACCATTGGCAGGACATGAAACATCGCGACCGCGAGGAGTCCCCAGCCCGCGGCCGCCAGCGCCGTCGCGACGGAACCGAAACCCTGCCAGCCGAGCAGCGCGATGAACAACACCACGCCGAGCGACAGAAGGACAGTTCCAGCGCGGCTCATGCTGCGCTGTTCTTCCCGCCTTTGCGGCGGAACACCTGGCCGAAACCAAAGTACGCGATCGAATCCTTCATGTTCGAAATGAAGCGCTGCCACGGCCGCATGTTCGGATTCGTGACGTACTCGAAAGTCAGCGATACGCGGAATTCGTTCGCGCGCGCAGGGGTGATGCGATGGCGAAGCTTGTCGCCATCGAAGAATACAAGGCCGCCCGGCGGAATCTGCACGGAACCAGGTTGATCGGCGATCTCCGGCGTGCGCGTGTGCAACTCGTAGTCGAGGCGGCACGACGAATCGTCCATCACGCCGAGCAGCAGCGTGTAACGGCGGCCTTCGTAGTACGACGTATCGTAATGCCAGCCGATGTGATCCCCTGCCTTCGTATAAAAGTACAGCGCATAGGCGTGCGGATCGTCGGCGGGAGACTCCTGAAGCGTGTCGCCGCTGATCTTTTCCAGCCAGTTGATCAGGGCCGGCGAACGGTACAACTCGGCAATGAACGGCGCCAGTTCGTCGATTGCGTGGCGGCTTACGCTGCCGCCCGCCTTGTGCCCCGGAATGTAGTTCCGGTTGATCGCGGGCGTAACGGCACGCACCGCCTCGACCAGCTTTTCCGTGAACTCGCGCGGCAGGAAGTCTTCGAGATAGAGGAACGCGCCATGGTCATCGAAGGTTTTGTGCAGCTTCGCCGGCTGGCGATCCGAGGAGGACCGCTCGAGATGCGCAGCGAGGGTTTCGTCCACGGCCTGCACGCCCCTGCGCCCGACAGCGTTGCCGCCGAAAGTGTGCGTGGATGCCGGATTGACAGTTGAATTCATTGAACAGCCTGCAAGTCTTGACCGTCGGCGTCCTTGTCGCCCGCATTGGAGGCCGTATTGCGTGCGACGCGGCGTACCACGCGCTGATAGTCCACTACGACCCATACGGCAAACAACGGCGCACCGATGGACGCAGCAATAAGAAACGGCGTCATGCCGTTGAGCAAGGTCACCACGGGCAGCAGATACAAGACGTCTTCCGTTTCGAAGCCCGCCATTGACGCCTGCTTTGTCCCGGTCTTACCGGCCAAAGATTCAATACGCATGCGCAGGAAAAAGATCAGCGCAACTGCAACGCCCGCGGCACCGCCCAGCCACTCAGCCGGGACGATCATCGACGGATGATGCACACCTACGTAAAAGCCGAGTCCCACAAACAGCAATACAGTCACCACGGAATCACATGCGAGATCGTAAAAATGACCGATTTTGCTCGATTGACCGCTGATGCGCGCCAGTTCGCCGTCTGTATGATCAACGAAATTCGACACTGCAATCAGAAAGGCGCCCAGGCTGCACGCCCAGAAACTGCCCACCGACAGATAGTATGCGCCCACCACACCAATGAGCAGGCGCAGGGTCGTCAGGTGGTTCGGGGTGATCGGGGTACCAACGAGCGGCGTTACCAGGCGCCGGGCGAGCCGTGCATCCCAGGTTGGAGGCTCAGGAAGGGCTCGGAGTGTAGCGTTGCGGGGATTGTTCATGCTCGAAATATATCTCGTTTCGAACTTAATTGCATATATGGGGCCACCGGATCCGATGCACGCAAGAGCCGCATTCTGTCCGGATTTGGTCACAATGCAACGCTGGCTTTTGGCGCTTGTTTGGATGTTTCAGGCGGTCCAGCTAAACGGTGGCACGGGCGGGCAGCCCGTGGCCATGTCGGTATTTTTTTCTTTCGCCGACTATTGAAGCGGTACGGGCACAGCCGCCGGCGCGCTCGCCGGTCTACCGGCGTCTCCCGCCGCAACCGCGGTTTCATTGCTTGCCCCGCCGTTTTTGTCGAGCGGAATCTTCACTGTGCGCACCGTTCCATTACCGAGCGGGAAGTCTGTCAGCGCGCTGCGGATCAGGTAAGGCATTGCTCGCACCAGCGACGATTCGCCGCCCGAGTTACTCGCGCTCACCTTGTACACCTCGCGCCCGCTCGCCCTGTCCGTCAGGCGGATCTGGAGCGCATGGACAAACACCGGGTAGCTTTGATCCACGTATCCTGCCGGGCCCATATCCCAGCCGCCCCACGCCCCGTAACCGCCCCAGCCATACGGGCGGCCGTACCAGCCGCCGTACATGGGCCACGGATCGTAATAGACCGGTTGCCGTACAGTCACGAAGTCGCCGCGAATTGAATACGACAGTTCCACCCGATACTCCGCGCTTGCGTCCGGCACCCGACGAAACGAATGTGTGCTGAGTTCATTGGAAACAAGCGTTTCATACGTTTTCTGTTCGATGCTGTTTTGCTGCTCCGCCGAACGTGCGAACGCGTAAGTCCGCGTGGTGTCACTTCCCGACCAGTCCGAAAATGCCGAAACCTGCGTCTGGACGTACGTCGTGCACCCTCCGAGCAGCGCGAAACCCGCGATCAGCGCAACGCGCGCCGCACTTTTCAATTCCCCGCACAAGCGTCCGAACGTCATGGCCGACCTCTTTGTTTCCGTTAATTTTCTTGCGTTGAATTTCCGCGAGCCCGGCGGCGCCGAGAATCACAAGCACCACGTCAATATTGCCTCGTCCTGCCTGTTGAAAGACTGTAATGCCCTATCGAAGTTCGGGGAATAGACCAATCGGCCGACCCCTCCGGATTCGAGCCCACGTTTGCCCGAGCCTTTGTACAATGATCCGACACAAGGCCGCCTCGATTGACCTGAAGCCGAGGCAAAGCTCCCAACTCAATTCGAACCGACATGTCCAACTCGACCGCCCCCGCCGTAATCCGCCGCGCCGACTACACGCCGCCCGCATTCCTGATCGATACCGTCGCGCTCGAGTTCGATCTCGTGCCTGAGCGAACCGTCGTTCGCAACACCATGCGTCTGCGCCGCAATCCGGACGCCTCGCCGGCGGCCAGCCTGGAATTGATTGGCGAACACATGGAGTTCCTCGGCGCCACGCTCGACGGGCGCCCGCACGCGGACGTCCATGTCACTGAAAACGGTTTGTCGGTGAACAATATTCCGGACGCATTCGAATTGACCATCGAAAGTACGTGCAATCCGGCGGCCAACACCACCTTGTCCGGCTTGTATGTATCAAGCGGCAACTTCTTTACGCAATGTGAAGCCGAAGGGTTTCGCCGGATTACCTACTTCCTCGACCGGCCCGACGTAATGGCCACTTACACGGTCACGCTGCGCGCCGACAAGGCGGCGTATCCGGTGTTGTTATCGAACGGCAATCTGATTGAAGAAGGCGATCTGGACGACGGCCGGCATTTCGCCCGCTGGGAAGATCCGTTCAAGAAGCCGAGTTACCTGTTTGCGCTGGTCGCGGGCAAGCTGGTCAAGCTCGAACAACGCATGAAGACGGGCTCGGGCAAGGAAAAACTGCTGCAGGTCTGGGTCGAGCCGCACGATCTGGACAAAACGCAGCACGCCATGGATTCGCTGGTTCATTCCATTGAATGGGACGAACGGCGCTTCGGGCTCGAGCTTGATCTGGACCGCTTCATGATCGTCGCCGTGAGCGACTTCAACATGGGTGCAATGGAAAACAAGGGCTTGAACATCTTCAACACGAAGTATGTGCTGGCCAATCCGGAAACGGCGACCGATGTCGATTTCGGGAACATCGAAGCGGTAGTCGGACACGAGTATTTTCACAACTGGACCGGCAACCGCGTGACCTGCCGCGACTGGTTCCAGCTGAGCCTGAAAGAAGGTCTGACCGTGTTCCGCGACCAGGAATTTTCCGCCGATATGGCCGCCGGCCTCGAACCGGGCGCCGCCGCCGACGCTGCGCGCGCGACCAAGCGGATCGACGACGTACGTGTTCTGCGCCAGATGCAGTTTGCGGAAGACGCAGGTCCGATGGCGCATCCGGTCCGCCCGGAGAGCTACGTCGAGATCAACAATTTCTACACGATGACCGTCTACGAGAAAGGCTCGGAAGTCGTGCGCATGTACCAGACGCTGCTTGGACGCGACGGTTTCCGGCGCGGCATGGACCTCTACTTCCAGCGGCACGACGGCCAGGCCGTGACGTGCGACGATTTCCGTCACGCCATGGCCGACGCCAACAGCCGCGATCTTGCACAATTCGAGCGCTGGTACAGCCAGGCGGGCACGCCGCGCGTAACGGTGCGCACCCAGTACGACGCAGCCGCGAAGCGTTATTCGCTTACCCTCAAACAAGGTTACGGCGAAGCGTCCGAAGCCGCGCGCGCGACGCAAAAAGGCCCGTTGCTGATTCCGTTCTCTGTCGGTCTGATTGCCAAGAGCGGCGCTGATCTTCCGCTGAAACTGGAACGCGAGAAAGAAGCCCAAGGCACGACGCGCGTGCTCGAATTCACGGAACCCGAACAGACCTTCACTTTCACGGACGTCACCGAAGAACCGTTGCCGTCGCTACTGCGCAATTTTTCAGCGCCGGTGGTCGTCGAGTACGACTATACGAATGAACAACTGGCGTTCTTGCTGGCGAACGACAGCGACCCGTTCAATCGATGGGAAGCCGGCCAGCGCCTCGCCACGCGTGAATTGCTGACACTGGCGGACCGTGCATCGAAGGGAGAGGAACTCACGCTCGACGACCAGGTGGTATCGGCCTTCGCCCAGGTCCTCGATGACTCAACCCTCACGCCCGCGTTCCGCGAACTCGCGCTGATGTTGCCGTCGGAGGGATATCTTGCCGAGCAAATGGCCGTTTCCGACCCGGCCGCCGTCCATGCCGCCCGCGTGTTCGTGAGCAAACGCCTCGCCACGGGCCTGCGCGACCGGTGGCTCGCCGTCTACGAAGCCAACCGGACGCCCGGCGAATATCGCGCGACGCCAGACCACGCCGGCAAGCGCGGCCTGAAGAACCTCGCCCTCGCCTACCTGAGCCAGCTCGACGACCCGGCGCGCGCCATTGCACTCGCGAGCGCGCAATACGACGCCGCCAACAACATGACGGACCGCTCGGCGGCTTTGTCGGCGTTGCTGACGGCCGGTGCATCGGGCTCCGCCGACACCTCCGCCGCCGACGCCGCGCTCGGCGACTTCTACAAACGTTTCGAGAACGAACCGCTTGTCATCGACAAATGGTTCTCGCTGCAAGCTACGCAGCGTGGCGGCCCAAAACGCAATGTGCTCGGTATTGTGCGCAAGCTGATGCAACATCCCGCGTTCACGCTGAAAAACCCGAACCGCGCCCGTTCGCTGATTTTCAGCTTCTGCGGCGCCAATCCGGCGCAATTTCACGCCGCCGATGGTTCCGGCTACGCGTTCTGGGCGGAACAGGTGATTGCGCTCGACGCGATGAACCCGCAAGTCGCGGCGCGCCTGGCACGTACGCTGGAACAATGGCGCCGGTACACGCCGGCCTTGCGCGAAAAGGCGCATGCGGCGCTGGAACAGGTTGCATCGAAGGTCAAATCGCGGGATGTGCGGGAAATCGTAGAGAAAGCGCTCGGTCAATAATTTGCGTTGGGCTCACTCTTTCACCGAAACCGGCGCTTCGGCGCCGGTTTTTTTGTGTCGTATAGGTGCCATGTTTTCTGTGACATCAAGACACACAACCCGAGCGGGTAGAATCTGGGGCATTCGTCTTAACGCTCCCGGAGCCCAACGCAATGTCGACCCCTTCATCGATTTCCCGTCGCACCACGCTGACCAAGTTATTGATTGAGCAGCAGCGCGAACATCAAAACCTTCCCGCCGACCTGCGTTTGTTGATCGAAGTCGTGGCGCGTGCCTGCAAGCAGATCAGCTATCAGGTCAGCAAGGGCGCATTGGGCGAAGCGCTCGGCTCGGCCGGCAGCGAGAACGTACAGGGCGAAGTGCAGAAGAAGCTCGACATTCTTTCGAACGAAATCCTGCTCGAAGCCAACGAATGGGGCGGCAACCTCGCCGCGATGGCATCGGAGGAAATGGAAAAAATCTTTCCTATCCCGAATCGTTACCCGAAGGGCAACTATCTGTTGACGTTCGATCCGCTCGATGGCTCGTCGAACATCGACGTGAACGTATCGATTGGGACGATCTTCTCCGTGCTCCGATGCCCGGACGGCATGGAACCGAGCGAGCAGGCGTTCATGCAGCCAGGTTCGGCGCAAGTCGCGGCTGGCTATGCGGTCTACGGTCCGCAAACCGTGTTCGTGCTGACGACGGGTTATGGCGTGAACTGCTTTACGCTCGATCGCGAACTGGGTTCGTGGGTGCTCACGCAGAGCAACATGCAGATCCCCACTGAGACGCGCGAGTATGCGATCAACGCATCGAACAGCCGTCACTGGTATGCGCCGGTTCAGCGTTATGTGAACGAGCTGAACGAAGGCAAGGACGGTCCGCGCAAGGAAGACTTCAACATGCGCTGGATTGCGTCGATGGTCGCCGACGTACACCGCATCCTGAATCGTGGCGGCGTGTTCATGTATCCCGCCGACAAACGCACGCCCGATCGTCCGGGCAAATTGCGCCTGATGTACGAAGCGAATCCGATGGCGTTCATTGTCGAGCAGGCGGGGGGCGCCGCGACCGACGGCGAGCAGCGCATTCTCGACATCGTTCCTACCAGCCTGCATCAGCGCGTGCCGGTCTTCCTTGGTTCGAAGAGCGAGGTCGAGCGCGTCACGCAATATCACGCGGAAAAGAATTGACCCGGGGGCTTGCCAAACTCGGCGAAGGGTCCTTATAATCTCGTTTCTCTGATGCCGGAATAGCTCAGACGGTAGAGCAGCGCATTCGTAATGCGAAGGTCGGGGGTTCGATTCCTCTTTCCGGCACCAACAGAATCAAGCACCAAGCCCAGTCCCCGGACTGGGCTTTTTGTTTTGCGGATTCGATTTGGCGTGCGCATGAAGAAACGCAACGCGAAGCACATCTCATAATTTCTATTTACTGCATGTTCTTCGTGAATACGTAATAAAAGTTGTGCATTCTCGGAATTTGTCGAAATGAATATGACGCGCTGGTAAAGTGCCCTGATTAACATTGCTTCCACAGGGTCTTTTTCAACCAGATGCGCCCGCAATGCCGCCCAAGTCAAATCAAGTAAGCGCCCGCGACCTAATCCTCCATCGCACGCAGCCACTCCCGGCTACTGCTGCCCTCAGCTTGTTCCTGCAGGGATGCACGCTGCACGGCGCGCCATCATATGAAATCTTTGGCGCTTATTTTCCGCTCTGGCTGGTGAGCGCGTTGATCGGATTTGTCGGTGGGCTGATCGCGCATCGGATCTTCGTTTCAACCGGTTATGCGCAGATCGTCCCGTTTCAACTCTTTGTCTGTTTGGCTATCGGCGTGATGGTCGCCGTGCTTTTCTGGCTCGCGGGAACAGGGCATCTCCTATGAAAATCGCCGGCAAGCGCCAAGGCTCGCTCAAAGGCCGCGTGATCGCGGGCGTCATCATCGCGCTCGGTCTGGCAACAGCGTATTTCGCCTACGACCGCACAACCCGCTTCCCTTCGACCGATGACGCGACAATCGATGCCGATGTCGTTCACATCGCGTCGCCGGTCGGCGGCCGGATTATCCAGTTGCATGTAACTGACAACCAGCGGGTCGCAAAAGGCGACGTGCTGTTCGAGATCGATCCGGTTCCGTTTCGTCTTTTGGTCGTACAAACTCAGGCCGACCTCGATCTGGCGCGGGCAGCGCTCGAGACGCGCCGCAGGAGGATCATCGGCGAGCGCGCAAATGCGGTGATCGCCGGAGACCAGAGCGGAAAAGCGGCCCGCAATTACGAACTTGCGACGCGCAGCGTGCAGCGGCTCACGCCGCTCGCGGCGAAGGGCTATGTGCCCGTCCAGCAACTCGATCAGGCGCAAGTCGCGCAACGCGACGCGGCGTTGTCCCTCAAACAGGCACAGGAACAGAAGCAGGCAACCGCGCAGACGATCGGCGACGATGCAGGCGAAGTTGCAATCGTGGTTGCGCGCGAAGCTGCACTCGCGATTGCGCAACATAGCCTCGAGTCGAGCATCGTGCGCGCGCCGCACAACGGTTTTGTTACGGGCCTGTCGGTGCTCGCGGGCGAAACCGTCGCGCCGAATCAGTCAATCTTCACGCTCGTCCACGCGGACGAATGGTTCGCCGTCGCGAATTTCCGCGAAACGGAACTTGCACGCATCCAGCCCGGCGACTGCGCGACCGTCTATTCGATGATCGACCGAAGCCAGGCGATTCACGGCAAGGTGACGGGCATCGGCGCGGGCGTCTCGGATTCCGACCGGATCAACCTGCCGCGTTCGTTGCCTATCGTGCAGCAGTCGGTGAACTGGGTGCGCGTCGCCCAGCGCTTCCCCGTGCGCGTGCGTCTGGACGAGCCGGCCGCTCAACTGGTCCGCGTCGGTGCGAGTGCGATGGTCGAGGTGCGGCATGGCGCAGCCTGCCGGTGATCTGACCCGGCCTGGCGCCGCCGACATCCTGAAACTGCTCGCCCCCTTTCCCGGGCGAGCGGCAATGGCATGCAGGATCGCGTTGATCTGCGCGCTGACGGCGTATGTGACGAGCGCCTACGGCACGATGGAAGCCGCGATCTCCGCCTATGTCGTGTTCTTCCTGAACCAGCCCGACCGGGTGATGAGCGTCGTGCAAAGCGTCGCAATGATCGTGCTTGTCACGTTGTTTATCGGCATCGTGCTGGTCGTGACCATGTTTGCGCTCGACAATCCTCTTTGGCGAGTCGCATGCATCGCGGGGCTTTCGTTCGGACTGCTGTTCGTGACGTCGGCGAGCAAGCTGCGGCCGGTGGGTGCAATCCTCGCAATGATCATCGGCTTTTTGCTCGATGAACTCGGCAGCGTGCCGTTCGGCGAAGTGGCAACGCGCGCCCTGCTCTACGCCTGGCTGATGACGGCGATTCCGTTCGCTGTATCGGTCTGCGTCAACGTGCTACTTGCGCCGTCGCCGCGGCGGCTCGCGGGCCGCGCGCTCGGCAAGCGCCTGCGGGTTGCGGCCCGGAGCCTTGTCGAGGCAGGAGAAACCTACAACGCTCGCGACGCGCTCAGCGCCTGCCTGCGCGAGGGCGATGCACAGATCAGCACGTGGCTGAAGCTCTCGGTTGTCGATGGCTCGTCGGCGCGCGCGGACGTTCCCGCGCTCGGGCAAGCGGTATCGTCGACGCTCGCGATTCTCGTCGCAGCCGACCTCGCTTCCCGCGAGCCGTCAGGCCGGCTGCCCGAATCGTTCGCCGCGCCGATCGCCGAAACGCTGGAAAACATGGCGCGCATGCTCGAAGCGGGCGGTTATCCGGTCGATATCGAACTCGGTCTGCCCGACATGACAGGACTGCCGCCGCTCGCACGAATCGCGGTTGAGGATTTGCAGCGCGCGATCATTCAGTTCGCGGTGGTCCAATCCGAAGCCAACACAGAAAGCCCGCCACCCGCCGCCAAGTCCGGCGGCTTCTTCCTGCCCGACGCCTTCACAAATCCCGAACACGTCCGCTACGCGCTGAAAACCACGGTGGCCGCGATGTTCTGCTATCTGCTCTACACGCAAATCAACTGGCCGGGCATACACACCTGCTTCATTACCGTCTATATGGTGTCGCTCGGGACCACTGCCGAGACCGTCGAGAAAATGACGCTGCGTCTCGGCGGGTGTTTCATCGGCGCGATTCTTGGTACGGCTGCGATCGTGTTCCTCATGCCCGTGACAACGTCCGTTCTCGGCTTGATGGCGATTGTGTTCATCGGCACGTGGTTCGCTGCCTGGATCGCATTCGGCTCGCCGCGCATCGCCTATGCGGGATTCCAGATCGCGCTGGTGTTCTTCATGTGCGTGATCCAGGGGCCGGCGCCCGCTTTCGATCTGACCATCGCGCGGGATCGCACGATCGGCATCCTGATCGGCAACGTGGTCGTCTATCTGATCTTCACGCGCGTGTGGCCGGTCAGCGTTGCGGCGCGCGTCGATGCCGGCCTCATCGGGCTGCAACAACAGTGGAAGCGGATCGCGTTGCTGGCCCACGGCCGAACGCGCCGCGCGATGGCAGCAAGCGCAATGGCCCAGTGCGGCGCGCTAGAACAGGATATTGCGATGATGCATTACGAGCCGTCGTGGGTCCGTCCGGATGCGCAATGGATCGCCGAACGCCGCTACGCGCTGGCCAGGCTCGACGCCCTCGAAACGCCGATGTTCCTGCTCGCCGAAAGAAAACAAGGCGATACCGCCATCGATGCCTGGATCAGCCGGCTTTCGGGCGGAAACGGTAGCGCTGCCGATGCAACGCCACCAGCGCTGCCCGCCGATGCCGACAACGACACACGCGCCGCTTTGCTGAACCTCGGCAATGCGCGCCTCACCCAACTCGAACACGCCGCGCCGACCGGCGCGGCGAAGGGCTTCACGACTCATGCCGCGGTTTAAGCCTCCCTTCGCGCTTGCAATCCTGACGGCGGGTCTGGCCGGCTGCGCCACATCGTCTATCGACATGGCGCCGGATAGCCCCGAGCGTCCATGGCGGCCGAGGACGGACGCAGCCGGCGCCATCGTGCCGGGTCCGGCAGCGAAAACAACGGCATCGGCAAGCAGTTACCAGTTGCCCGCGAACCCCGTGCTCGCCACCGTTCCGCCTCCTCCGGCGCTTTCCCAAGGGCATGCGTATGGGCTGGCCGAACTCATCGATCTGGCGGAAGCGTCGAATCCGCTGACTCGTATTGCCTGGAACGATGCACGCAATGCAGCACTCGCGGCGGGCATCACGAAAAGCGCTTACCTTCCCCAACTGTCGATAGCGGCAATGGGCCAATACGCGAACGCCCAAGGCCCGAACTCATCGGCGCTCGATGGGTCGTCGCTCAACGGGTCGGGGCATGGCGCGACGTCGGTGTTGTCGCTGCAATGGCTGCTGTTCGATTTCGGCGGCCGCGCGGCGCGCGTCGAGGCTGCGTCACAGGGATCGGTGGTGGCGAACATCGGCTTCACCGCGGTTCATCAACAAGTGATCTTCGATGTCAGCGTCGCGTTCTATACGTATCAGGCGGCGCGCGCGCGCATCGTCACAACTCGGCAAGGTCTCGACAACGCCGACGCAATCCTTGCCGCGGCGCAATCGCGTTTCAAGCATGGGATCGGCACGGTGATCGAAGTCGCGCAGGCCACGCAGAACCGGGCGCAGGCGAAGCTCGCACTTGTCCAGGCGCAGGGCGTCGAGAGCAACGCCTATCTGACGCTGATCTCCGCGATGGGAATATCGCCATTATCGAAACCCGCAGTCGCCGAAATGCCGGCGCGCACACTGCCCTCGCCCGTGAACGATTCCATCGAACGGATCGTCTCGGACGCAATCGCGCGGCGTCCCGACGTCCTGAGCGCCTACGCTGCCGAGCGGATCAACTTCGCGAAAGTGAAGTTGGCCGAGTCGGAATTCATGCCCAAGGTATTTCTCTCGGCGAACGGCGCGTACAACACCGGCAGCTCTTCTATATCGGCGGTTCCGAGTATCGGCCAGCAACTGCCAACGGTGAATCTGAGCGGCGGTCGTTACGGCGGCAGCGTGATCGTCGGCGTAACGATCCCGCTGTACGACGGCGGCTTGCGCCAGGCCGTACTCGCGCAGGCACGCAACGATGCCGACAGCGCCTCGACCCGCCTCGCCCGAAGCCGCGAGGAAGCTGTGCGTCAGATCGTCACTGCGCAGAACACGCTGCAGACGAGTCTCGCCGCGAACGCTGCCGCCAAAGAACTGCTGGGCGCCGCGCAGACTACCTACGACGCCGCGTTCGATGCCTACCGCCAGGGCGTCGGCTCGATTACCGACGCGCTTCTCGCACAAAACCAACTGCTCGTGGCAAAGAATGCGAGCGCGGACAGTTACAGCGGCGCGCTGTCGGCGGCCGCCGCCCTGGCGCTTGCAACAGGCGCGGTCGACTCGATCGCAGCGCAGAACAACTAATTTCCCTGCAAGCGATACGCGTTTCGCGGTAATGCTTAGCGTCGAATACTTAAAGTAACGCTTTAAGCGCGCTGCTTAAACTCGCTGCAAAAACAAACATTTTCGCGTCGCTTTATCGACGTTTCGGATTTATCTGATTTGCGAACATTCGTTTGTATAGCTGTGTGCGCTTCCAAACACATCGAAAACAGAAAGTTTTTTAAAAGATAATAAATCGGTCAACCGCGCCGAAATACTGCCGTTATCAATATCAGGAGGACGCGTTATACGGCGGTTTGCGCCGTGGGTAGTAACGCACTTGGCGCATCGAGAAGAGTTTGAAGCGCTTGATGAAATATTTGCCGCAAAGCAGCATGGGGTATCGGCAATAAAGGGATAACGCCGAATTTCGGGTTATTAACTGTGACGCGCTTAAGTCACGCCATTGGTGTTCCGTTAAAGCAACAAAGGAACAGAGAAAAGTTCCAGCCGCGCATTCGACGCTAGCGCGAAGCCAGAGTCGAGATTGATAATCGACCTTATACAAGGAGAGAAAGTGATGGACGCCAAACCGACCAAAATCCCGGCACCCGACACGGTGCGTTGTCCGGATCAAGACCCGGTCGCAGTCGAATTCCTCGCGGAATTGCCGGAGCATGTCCGGGCCTTCTTCGACGAACAACGCAACCTGTGCGACTCGAAGTAATCGCTGCAACTCATCGCGTGCGCCCGGCGCATGCACGCTTTGTGCGGACCTCGAGCGGACTGCGGCTTCTGCACGCCTGAACATCGCGGCATCTCTCTTTAGCGATGCCGCGTTGACACGCCTGCATCGCGCGAAACGGGCATTTCACACACCATGAGTTAAGCTGCGGCTCTTTGTACGCCACCGGCCACTCATGCTTTCCACTACCTTCTTGCGCAGTCTGAGGGCCATCGCTTTAGCGGCCACGTCCATGACGATCGTCACGGCGTTTCCATCGAAGGCTTTCGCCGATGGCGACGATACCCCGCTCACCAACCTCATCGCGTTGTCGTCGCAACGGCTGGCTTTGGCCGAGCCGGTCGCACGCTGGAAGTGGGCGCGTCACGAATCCATCACCGACGAACCCCGCGAAGCCGCGCTGCTCGCACGCATCGACGTCCGCGCGAAGGCTGCCGGGATCGATCCGGCATTCGCGCAAGCTTTCTTTCGCGATCAGATCGAGGCGAGCAAGGATGTGCAGAACGCCCTCTTCGATAACTGGCGCAAATCCCGACCGCCTGAAGGCACGCCTCCGGATCTCGCGCGCGATACTCGCCCGCAACTCGACCGCGTAACGGACTCGCTGCTCGGTGCGCTGGCGCGCGTTGAGCCCTTGCGTCACGCCGACGATTGTCCGCTGCGTCTCGCCGACAGCATCGCACGATGGAAACACCTGACGCGTTACGACTCGGCACAGAACGCGCCGCTTGCCCGCTCGTTATCGCATGTTTGCGCAGCCGGGGGCCTAGGCGCTGTAGGTTAGGCGATTTCGCGGTTGACCAGCATCGTGGCGCCGAGCGGCACGATCTTCAATCCCCGCGACAAACGCTCGCTGAGAATCCGGTAAGTCGCCAACTCGAAGGTCACCGACGCTGCGGATGAACGCAGGCGCGCGGCTTCATCCAGCGATGTGGCCGTGCCGAAGAACTGCCACCCATCGACAACATGCCAGACGCGCGCGCCCGTCTCGGCGTCCGTTTCTTCAATGGCAATCGCCCCGGAATGCATCCACGGCGCGCCGCGCGGATCATCGCGGCGTATTTTCGATGCGCGGTTGTGCGCCGGACCAAGCCGCGCGATCGAGCGCCCTTCCTCGAGCATTGCGCCGATCTCGCCGCCGGTCGCGGTCCACTCCACGCGTTTCACCTGTTCGGCGAGCCGCTGCTCCTTGGCCGAGCGCTTCACGCCCGACAAATGGGCGCGCACCCGCTGGCGCAACCGCACGCTTCGCCCTACATACAGCGGCACGTCGTTTTCGCCATAGAACACATACACGCCGCAACCTGCCGGGATGCGCTCAATCGTGTCTTCATCGATATCCCCGGCCAGCCGGAAACGGCGCGTCACCTGTTCTATATGGCCGCGCAGGGTATCGGCGGAATGCGTGCTGTGGAGGTGTTGCCAGAACTGCCAGAGGAGATCGGCGTCGGCGAGTGCGCGATGGCGCGCGAACGGGACGAGCGCGTGACGTTCGATCAGCGCATCGAGACCATGCCGGCGTTCGGTCGGGTAGATCGCCCGCGACAGCTGCACGGTGCATAGCACGTCCGGCTGGAACCTCATGCCCGCGCGCTTGAATTCGCTGCGCAGGAAGCCGTGATCGAAGCGCGCGTTGTGAGCCACGAACAACCTGCCGTCGAGGCGCGCGAGAAGATCCTGGGCGAGGACGTCGAAGGTTGGCGCGTCGCGCACCATCGAGTCGTTGATTCCGGTGAGTTGCTGAATGAAAAACGGAATGGGCTGCTGCGGATTGACGAGCGAACTCCACTGCGTCACGCCCGATGGCCCGACTTCGACCACGCCAATTTCAGTAATTCGATGAACACCCAGGCTGCCACCCGTTGTTTCCAGGTCGACGAAAACCAGCGGCTCGGCGGAAAAGAGATTGGGAAGGTTTGGGAGCAAGGCCGCTGACCGCAAAAAAAGAGATTTAGGCGCAATGCGCACGGCGCGATGAACCGGTCGCACATTTTAGCCCACGATAAAGAGGTTCCTTAATGTCTGCCAATCTAACTATGGGATCCCGGAGCCGAAAGGAGGTTTCATCGCAAAGTTTGCGGTTGCAGCCGCAAACGGGCGCACATCGGAATTATTTACTCGGTATGTAACCAGGTTTATCGAATCGTAAGCGTTTACGAGTCTTGTTACCGAAGGAGACGCTCGGCATCATAAACCTGTACCGCAAACACTTTTTAAGGAGGTCATGCCGTGGCGACCGAACTCAAAAGCATGTTTTCGTGGATCAGGACCTGGGTAGCGCCTCAGCCCGCAGTGGAAGCATCGGAAGCACAAACGACGTCCTTACTCGATTTTGATCCAGCGTGGCACGGCGATCATTGGCAAAACCTGTTGTCGTCGCCAATGGATGCGCGCCGCTATGTAATGGAAGACTGGACGATCGCAATCCCGCCGGTTTTTGACAACAGTGAAGCCGCCGAAACGCGCGAGCACCCGGAAGAGGAAATGGAGCCGGCTTACTAGTTTTCGACGTGGCTACTCATTAGATATCACCTGGAGCAAATCCCGCATGGATTTGCTTTGGGCAAAAAAAAGCGCGACTGGGAAGTCGCGCTGACAAGGTTTGGAGATCTTTTCCGTCAACGAAAAAGTCTGCTTCGGAAAGCAGCAATTTAAGTATAGCCATGCATTACTTGGGAATCATCCCCAGTTCTGGCAATCATCTATTGCGGTTCCGTCAACAATCGACATTTCGGATTATTGGCGTTGTATTTTAACGATAGAACTTGTAGCAATTGCGCAACGACACTTGGTTGACATGTGCCTTGCGTTCTTCCCAATCCCCCGCAAACCCTTTCCAGTAAAGCCTTCGCCGAGTTTTTTCCATCATTGCCGATAGCAGAATACTTTATTGCGGAAATCGGAATGCCATCGCTGTAACACCGTCTTTACACTTCGTCTGGTCCGGAAACGACTGTGTCAATTCATTGCACATGAAATCACCTGACAGCGCCTCTCGCAGCGCGTCGGAGTGAAGGTTTCCTTCAAGCCTGGGTTGTCAGACCCAAACTGCTCTCGGAGTTACAAAGATGAAAAAGACTCTCATGGTCGCCGCCCTGACGGGCGTATTTGCAACCGCTGCTCACGCACAAAGCAGCGTGACGCTGTACGGTTTGATCGACGCTGGCCTGACGTACACGAACAACCAAGGCGGCGAACACAACTTCAAGATGACGAGCGGCTCGGTCAACGGCAGCCGTTGGGGTTTGCGTGGCGCTGAAGACCTCGGTGGCGGCCTGAAGGCAATCTTCACGTTGGAAAACGGCTTCAGCATTGCTAACGGCACGCTGGGTCAAGGTGGTCGCGAGTTCGGCCGTCAAGCATTCGTTGGTTTGTCGAGCACGCAATATGGTGCTGTGACCCTCGGTCGTCAATATGACTCCGTGGTTGACTACCTGGGCCCGTTGGCTCTGACCGGCACGCAGTACGGTGGTACGCAGTTCGCCCACCCGTTCGACAACGACAACCTCGACAACTCGTTCCGTATCAATAACTCGGTCAAGTACCAGAGCGCGAACTACGCTGGCTTCAAGTTCGGCGCGCAGTACGGCTTCTCGAACCAGGCTGACGGTTTCGCAAACAACCGTGCTTACAGCGTTGGCGCATCGTATAACTACGGTCCGTTGAACATCGCTGCTGCTTACTTGCAACTGAACAACGACACGACCGGCGCTAACGTGAATGCCGCACTGTCGAACACCGGCGGCGCGGTTGCCGGCGACAACACTTTCGTGGCTGGCACGCAGCGTACGTTCGGTGCTGGCTTGAACTACGCGTTCGGCCCGGCAACGGTTGGCTTCGTGTTCACGCAATCGAAGTTTGAAGACGCAGTTGGCATTGCTGGCGGCGCGATCGGCACGACCAATGGCGTGAATACCGGCAACTACATCCGCTTCAACAACTATGAGTTGAACGGCCGTTACGCGCTGACCCCGGCATTGAGCCTGGCTGGTGAGTACACGTACACCGACGCACGTATCGATGGTCAAAAGCCGTCGTTCCATCAGTTCGCCCTGCAAACGGCTTACTCGCTGTCGAAGCGCACTGACGTGTACCTGCAAGGTGAGTACGTTCACGCAATCGACCTGGACGGCACGGGCCTTGGCGCTCCGATCACGGGCGTAGGCATGTCGTCGACCCCGAATCAAGTGTCGGCAACGGTTGGCATTCGTCACCGCTTCTAAGCTTTGATTCAGGTAGCACCGATGTGAAAAAAGCGCCGCTTGCGGCGCTTTTTTTTCGTCCCGAGGTTTTGCGTTATTGCTGCTCAACCCTTCGGTGGATAGTGAACGTCGAGGATATCGATCTGCTGCACGCCGGCCGGCGTGTGAAGCGTCACCGTGTCGCCGACCTTTGCCTTGAGCAACGCGCGCGCAACGGGCGATATCCAGCTCACGTGCCCGACGTCCAGATTCACCTCGTCCACACCAACGATCGTCACCGTCTGCTCTTCGCCATCGTCGCCGGCGTACGAGACCGTTGCACCGAAAAACACCTGATCGACGTTTTCCTGCCGGCTGCTGTCCACGACTTCGGCCAGGTCCAGCCGCTTCGTCAGAAAACGGATACGCCGGTCGATTTCGCGCAGACGCCGCTTGCCGTAGATGTAATCGCCGTTCTCCGACCGGTCGCCATTCGACGCCGCCCACGAGAGCAGCTTCACAACATCCGGACGCTCTACATCGAGTAGATGCAGCAGTTCGTCACGCAGACGCTGATGCCCCGCCGGCGTGATGTAGTTTTTAGTGCCGGGTGGAACGCCGGGCGGCTGTTCAATATCGAGGTCGTCGTCACTTTCATCCGACTCTTTGACAAATGCTTTATTCATGGTGCAAACCGCTCAAAATGACGTGTAGAAAAGCGAGATCGCTCCCAGGCAAGGTAACACGAAGGAGATCGGCATTACAGAAATCGTGGCATAACTCTTCCTTTTTTGGGAGAGCTTGGCTATACTCTTGGTCTCGCGTGCGGCTGTAGCTCAGATGGATAGAGTACTTGGCTACGAACCAAGGGGTCGTGGGTTCGAATCCTGCCAGCCGCACCACTTCTTCAAAGCGCTTTGTTGTTCGTACATTGCGGGCGTTACACGTAGTAGTTTGTTGTTATCGATTTTTGTATTACCCTGTTGCACATGCGGCTGTAGCTCAGATGGATAGAGTACTTGGCTACGAACCAAGGGGTCGTGGGTTCGAATCCTGCCAGCCGCACCAATTTGAGAAGGGCCTTCCTCGCGGAAGGCCCTTTTTGTTTGTGCAGCAGTTTTGTGCTGCCCGGGCGTTATTGCCGCGCCGTCGATCCAATGTCGCCAATTCGGCCATCAGGCGCAGGAGCATCGTCCACCGATGCAACCGCGCTCTGCTCACCCAGCGGCTCCGCGCGTTCACCAAGCAGCATTTGCGAACGGTGCGGGTATTCATCGTCCACGGTTTCGCCGAACGCGTGCAGCAGAAATGCGCGAAGCAACGCAGTTCTCAGCGACGCACCGCGCCCCTCGACCTCTTCCCCGGCTTTCCCGAATACCGCCGTGCAAACCACTTCGCCACGTCCGTGGTCGCTCATTTCCAGCCTGCACGCGCGCTCCAGCACGACCGACGCAGCTTCCCACGACGATGACGGCAAAAACCGCCCATCCCACGCCCGTCCCCGGTCGTTGCCGCGAATGGCAAGCGTCTGGCCGCCATCGGTGAAATGGATTTCGCGGATGAAGTCATGCAGCCCGCGTGCGACCCAATAGTCGAGCTCGGCGCCTTCCAGTTCTGATGTTTTCATAAGTGCCCTCGTTGTACGCAGAATGGGTACAGGGCACGCAGGTCGCGTTCCAGCGGCGGCGGTTGAAACTGCGCGCCGGCCGCTCCGATAAGGTCGGACGCCGGGACGTCAGTAGTCGCCGCGTTCGCGATCGATCCGCATGCCGCCTTCGTTGTTGCGATGATGTGGCTCGTCACTCGGCCGCTCACGCGCAATGCGCATCACGTCCGGATTGGTCCGGACACGCCGCATCACGTTCGCCAGATGCACGCGGTCGCTGACCTGGATCACAAAGCGCAATACGGTGGATTCCTGCGTCACGTCCTCGTCCATGGCAATGTGGACGATGTTGGCATCTGCCGACGTAATGTCAGCGGCCACGCGGGCGAATACTCCCTTCGACGTGCTCACCAGCACCTTGATGGCGACATCGAAAAGACGGCCTGGTTGCGGCGCCCAGGCGACGTCGATCCATCGGCCGGGATCGCGCCTGTGGATGCGCTGCGCGACGCGGCATTCGGTGGTGTGAATCGCCATACCCAGCCCAATGCCGATATAACCCATGATGTCGTCGCCAGGAATCGGGCGGCAACACGCCGACAATTGCACCGACATGCCTTCCGTGCCGGTGATCACGACCGGCGGCGCAGTGTTCGTGGTGAAACTCTCGCGCGGGGAATCGTCGTCGTCCCGGCCGTTCATCAATACTTCAATGCGCTTGGCCATCACCGCGGCCACACGCCGGCCGAGGCCGATGTCCGCGAAAATTTCCTGGCGGCTCTTGTTGCCGGTCCACTGGACCAGCTTCTCCCAGACTTCCGGCGTCACTTCGGAAAGCGCCAGGCCGTAGCCCTTGAGCGATTGATCGACAAGACGTTCGCCCAATTGCACCGATTCGTTCAGGCGCATCGTCTTCAGATAATGACGAATCGCCGAACGCGCCTTGCCCGTGCGCACGAAGCCAAGCCACGCGGGATTCGGCTTCGAATACGGCGCGGTAATCACTTCAACGATGTCGCCGCTCTTCAACTCCGTGCGCAGCGGCAACAATTCGTTGTTGATCTTCACCGCGACGCATTGATTGCCCAGGTCGCTGTGAATGGAATACGCGAAGTCGAGCGCGGTGGCGCCACGCGGCAACGGCATGATTTTCGACTTGGGCGTGAACACATACACCGCATCCGGGAACAGATCGATTTTGACGTGTTCGAGGAATTCGCTGGAATCGCCCGCTTCACTTTGAATGTCGAGCAGCGACTTGAGCCACTGATGCGCACGCTTTTGCACATCGTTGAGATCCGCGCCGCCGTTCTTGTACAGCCAATGAGCAGCCACGCCGGCTTCCGCGATCTCGTGCATCTTGCGCGTACGGATCTGGAATTCGATAGGCGCGCCAAACGGACCCACGAGCGTGGTGTGCAACGACTGATAACCGTTCACCTTCGGGATCGCGATGTAGTCCTTGAACTTGCCCGGAACCGGCTTGTAGAGCGCATGCAACGCGCCAATGCACGTATAGCACTCCAATGCCGTATCCAGCACGACGCGAAATCCGTACACGTCGAGCACTTGCGAAAACGACAATTGCTTGTCGCGCATCTTCTTGTAGATGCTGAAGATGGTTTTCTCGCGGCCTGTGACGTCGGCTTTGATCTTTGCGTCAGCGATCGTCCGCTGCACCGCTTCCATGATCTTGCCGACCACTTCACGCCGATTGCCGCGCGCGGCCTTGACGGCGCGCTCGAGCGTGGCGTATCGATGCGGATTGAAGTTTGCGAAACTCAAATCCTGCAATTCGCGATACGTATTGTTCAGCCCGAGCCGATGCGCGATGGGCGCGTAAATGTCGATGGTCTCGCGCGCCACGCGACGTCGCTTTTCCGGCGGCACGGCGCCGAGCGTCCGCATGTTATGCAGCCGGTCTGCGAGCTTCACGAGAATCACGCGGACGTCGCGCGCCATGGCGAGCAGCATCTTGCGGAAGTTTTCCGCCTGAGCTTCCTCGCGATTACGGAACTCCATTTTGTCGAGCTTCGACAAGCCATCGACAAGTTCTGCAACCTTGGGCCCGAATCGCTCCGCGATTTCGGTTTTCGTCACGCCCTGATCTTCGATCACGTCATGGAGCAATGCCGCCATGATGGATTGATCGTCGAGTTTCCAGCTCGCGCAGATTTCCGCGACCGCAACAGGGTGCGTGATGTACGGCTCACCACTTTGACGATACTGCCCGAGATGGGCTTCGTCGCTGAAATGGAAAGCCTGTTTGACCTGCTTGATTTCTTCCGGCGAAAGATACGCGGCCAGTTCGGTTGTCAGTTTCGCAATGGAAACGACGTCGTGACGGCGCGGTTTTTCCGGCGTGGCGGTCGGCCCGAACAGATGGCGAAACGATTGTTCGAGGACCGCGTCGATGTATTTGCGCGCAGCCGACGGGGAATCTCCGTCGTGATCATGATCATGATCATGCGCGTGATTGTCGGCATTCAGCTCAACCTGGGCGTCAGTGCCTGGCGCGTCGTGGTGAATATCCACAGAGACGGACGATGGAACAGGATTCATGGTCGCCTCCGTGGTTAGCTGACGCTTTAGCGAAGATGCGCGTTAATTCGAAAATTGCCCTGGCCGACAACCCGAGCTTTAACTCAGACCGGGACCTTCTTGAGCATTTCCACACCGACCTGACCCGCCGCGATTTCACGCAGCGCTACAACGGTCGGCTTGTCGCGGCTTTCGATCTTCGGCGTATGGCCTTGAGCGAGCTGACGCGCACGGTACGTTGCTGCGAGCGCGAGCTCGAAGCGATTGGGGATCATTTTCAGACAGTCTTCGACAGTGATGCGGGCCATGGTTGATTCCTTCTCGATATGTTCTTCATTCTACCTTATGTGACCGGAAAGCCCGCTCACTCGGCGTGGGGCGAGTGTATGCCCAACTCGACGAATAACTGCGTATGGCGTGCATATTGCGAACCAAACCGCAGACGTGTCGCGGCAACGAGACAGCGCAGTTCCGTCAGCGCCTGCTCGAAGTTCTCGTTGATCAGCACGTATTGCGCTTCCGGCGCATGTGCCATCTCGCTGCCGGCAGCCAGCAAACGCCGCACGATCACGTTCGGCGAGTCCTGACCGCGCTTTTTCAAACGCTCTTCCAGCGCATCCAGCGACGGCGGCAAAATGAAGATTTCCACCGCATTGCGAAAGCGTTTCTTGACCTGCTGCGCGCCTTGCCAGTCGATTTCAAGCAGCACGTCATGGCCGCTTTTCATCTGTTCTTCAATCCATACGCGCGACGTTGCGTAGTAGTTGCCGTGCACTTCAGCGCTTTCAAGGAATTCGCCGGCGTCGTGACGCGCCATGAAATCGTCGATCGAAGCGAAATGGTATTGCACGCCGTTTTCTTCGCCCGGGCGCGGGTCGCGCGTGGTGTACGACACGGACAGGCGAATCGCGTGGTCTTGCGCGAGCAGCGCGTTGACCAGCGTCGACTTGCCCGCGCCCGACGGCGCCACGACCATGAACAGGTTGCCCGGATAAACGCCGGCGTAGGTGTTGCGTTGAGCGTCGTTCATGTGCGCTTACTCCAGATTCTGCACTTGCTCGCGCATCTGTTCGATGAGCAGTTTGAGTGTCATCGATGCATCTGCAAGTTCTTTAGCTGCTGCTTTCGAGCCGAGCGTGTTTGCTTCGCGATTGAGTTCCTGCATCATGAAGTCGAGCCGCTTGCCCACTTTTCCGCCCTTTTGCAGCACGTGACGCGTTTCCGTCAGATGTGCGGTGAGGCGCTGCAATTCCTCGTTGATATCGATACGGATGCCGTACATGGTCACTTCCTGGCGAATCCGTTCGGCGATTTCTTCGCGCGGAATGCTCGTTTGCGTCGTGCCTTCCGGCGCCGCAATGCCAAGGGCAATCTGCAGGCGCTCCACGATCTTCTGCTGATGCTTCGTGATCAGTTCCGGCACGAGCGGCGTGATGCGCGCAACGATCGCTTCCATTTCCGTCACGTTCGCGATCAACACGGCGCTGAGGGCGGCGCCTTCGCGGGCGCGGACATCGATGAGTTCAGCAATTGCCTGCTTGCCGCACGCCAGCACGGCGTCGCGCAGGGTTTCCGCCGACACGCCGCTTTCCGACAAAATGCCCGGCCAGCGCAGGATTTCGCCCGTGCGCATGCGTTCGGAATCGGGGAAAACGTCCAGCACCGAGCGCTCCAGCGCGGCTAGTTGCGACAGCGCATCGCGATTAAGCGCGCCGGAAATGGTCGTTTGCTCGGCGCGATTCAGGTTGATGCGGATATCGACCTTGCCGCGCGAAAGCTTGTTCATCAGCATTTCGCGCAGTTGCGGTTCGCACACGCGAACGTCTTCCGGCATGCGGAAATTCATGTCGAGAAAGCGCGAATTCACCGTGCGCAATTCCACCGATACCCCCACGCCCGAGCCGTTTGCGCCCGCACCGTCCGACGCTACCTCGCGCGTGGCGCTGGCGTAGCCTGTCATGCTGTAGATCATTGTCGCGTCCGTTTTTGAAGATCGATGTTCACTTCGGTACGCCCGGCGTGAGGCTGCGCGAATGGCATGCAATGTTGGCCGGGCGGGGAAGCTGGCATTATCCCATTTTTGCCGATATGGCCCGTAAAAGCCGGGGAAACGCGTGCCGCACATACACGCCCGGACAGACGCTCTTCCCGATTGCGGATAAAATTTGTGTTCCGGCCCGGCGTCCTTGCACTTTGTTCGTTGTTAGGCGACGGCCCTCCTTCATCGCTTTATCACCAGATCGCTCCATGACAGATTCCCCGCTGACCTCGCCCGCCCCGTCCGCACGCCCGAGCGGCCGCCGCGCGAACCAGTTGCGCGACGTGCGCATCACGCGTCACTACACGAAGCACGCGGAAGGTTCGGTCCTCGTCGAATTCGGCGATACCAAAGTGATCTGCACCGCGAGCATCTCCGAGCGGGTGCCCGAATTCCTGCGCGGCCGCGACCAGGGCTGGCTCACCGCCGAATACGGCATGCTGCCGCGCGCGACGAACACGCGTAACGATCGCGAAGCCGCGCGCGGCAAGCAGACCGGGCGCACGCAGGAAATCCAGCGCCTGATCGGACGTGCGCTGCGTTCCGTGTTCGATCTGAACAAACTCGGCGCGCGCACGCTGCATATCGATTGCGATGTAATCCAGGCCGATGGCGGCACGCGCACGGCCAGCATCACGGGGGCGTTCGTCGCGGCCCACGATGCCGTCACCAAGCTCATCGCTGATGGAAAGATCGCGGAATCGCCGATCAACGAATTCGTCGCGGCGATCTCGGTTGGCGTGTACAACGGCCAGCCCGTGCTCGATCTCGACTACGACGAAGATTCCCAATGCGATACCGACATGAACGTGGTCATGACGGGCGCCGGCGGTTTCGTCGAGGTTCAGGGAACGGCCGAAGGCGTGCCGTTCACGCGTGCCGAAATGAACGCGCTGCTGGATCTGGCGCAAAGCGGTATCGAAACGTTGATTGCGAAGCAGAAAGTCGCGCTGGAGTTGCTCAGTGTCTGATACCGCAATGAAACGGCTCGTCCTTGCTTCGAATAATCCGGGCAAGTTGCGCGAGTTTGCTGCGCTCTTGAGCACGGCTGGCATCGATCTGGTGACGCAAGGCGAACTCGGTGTGTCGGAGGCCGAGGAACCGCATGTGACCTTCGTCGAGAACGCGCTGGCGAAGGCGCGGCATGCATCGAAAGCGACGGGACTTCCCGCTCTCGCCGACGACTCCGGCCTTTGCGTCCATGCATTGCGCGGCGCGCCCGGCGTCTATTCCGCGCGCTACGCGCAGTTGCAGAACGGTGGTGAAAAAAGCGACGCCGCGAACAATGCGCGGCTCGTCGCGGATCTTGCGAATGAAGCCGATCGTCGCGCATATTTCTTCTCCGTGCTCGTGCTCGTTCGTCATGCCGACGATCCCGAGCCGCTGATTGCGGAAGGCCGCTGGCATGGGGAAGTGGTGGATGCACCGCGCGGCGCGAACGGTTTTGGCTACGACGCACATTTCTTCGTGCCATCGCTTGGCAAAACTGCCGGCGAACTTGATCCCGCGGTGAAAAACGCCAGCAGCCATCGCGCGATCGCGCTGCGTCATTTGCTGGAACGGCTGAAGGACGCATCGTGAGCACAGGTCCGCAGACCATCAACGTGGTCAAGGCATTCACGTCGCCGGGCAGTATCAGGCTGACGTCGTTGCCGCCGTTGTCGCTCTATGTGCATTTCCCGTGGTGCGTGAAGAAGTGTCCGTATTGCGATTTCAATTCGCACGAGTGGAAGGGCCAGACGTTCCCCGAAGACCGTTATCTCGACGCCTTGCGCGCCGATCTCGAACACGCGTTGCCGATGGTCTGGGGCCGTCAGGTGCATTCGATATTCATCGGTGGCGGCACACCCAGCTTGTTGTCCGCGAAGGGATTGGACCGTCTTCTCTCCGATGCCCGCGCATTGCTGCCCCTCGACGCCGACGCCGAGATCACGCTCGAAGCCAACCCCGGCACGTTCGAAGCGGCGAAGTTCGCGCAATTCAGGGCGAGCGGTGTGAACCGGTTATCGATAGGAATCCAGAGCTTCAACGAAACGCATCTGAAAGCGCTCGGCCGGATCCACGATGCAACGCAAGCGCGTCAAGCCGTGGAAATCGCCGCGAAGAACTTCGATAATTTCAACCTCGACCTGATGTTTGCGTTGCCGAAGCAGACGCTCGACGAATGCCGCGCAGACATAGAAACCGCGATCAGTTTCGCGCCGCCGCATTTGTCGCTGTATCACCTGACGCTCGAGCCGAACACGATGTTCGCGAAATACCCGCCGCCCGTTCCCGATGACGACGAATCCGCCGACATGCAGGACTGGATCCACGAGCGCACGGCGTCGGCGGGATATGAGCGTTATGAGGTGTCGGCGTATGCAAAGCCGAACCGCAAGAGCCGGCATAACCTGAATTACTGGCGCTTTGGCGACTATCTCGGCATCGGCGCAGGCGCGCATACGAAGCTGTCGTTCCCGCAGAAAATCGTGCGTCAAGTCCGATACAAACATCCCGCCACCTACATGGACGAAGCGCTCGCGGGCGCGGCCGTGCAGGAAGAAAACGAAGTCGGACCGCGCGATCTGCCGTTTGAATTCATGCTCAACACGTTGCGACTCGTCGAAGGATTCCCGGTGCATTCGTTCAATGAACGAACCGGCCTTGCGATGTCCGCAATCGAACCGGCACTGGTCGAAGCCGAGAAGCGCGGCCTGATCACGCGCGATATCGAAACCATTGCGCCAACGCAGCGCGGCCAGGATTTTCTCAACGATCTCCAGGCGCTGTTCCTCAAGAACCCCGACTCGAAAACGACCAAGGACAACCGTTAATTGAGCGCCTCCTCTCCTGCTGTACCGCCCGGTTCGGTGATGCGCCACCGGCCCTTCGCGCTCTTCTGGAGCGCTCGGGTGATGTCATCGGTGGCGTTCCAGATGATGTCGGTTGCCATCGGCTGGCAGATTTATTCGATCACGCACAGCGCGTTCGCACTCGGCCTTGTCGGCCTTGCCCAGTTCCTGCCGATGTTCATGCTCACTCTCGTGGTCGGCCACGTTGCCGACCGGTACGACCGGCGCACCATTGCGTTCATCTGTCAGGCGATCGAGGGCGTGGCGGCGTTGACTTTGTGCATTGCCACGTGGCGTGGGGTGACGAGCCAGGAATTAATCTATGTGATCGCGGCGGTTGCCGGGTCAGCGCGCGCATTCGAATCGCCGTCGATGTCCGCGTTATTGCCCAACCTGATTCCGCGCGCGCAGTTGCAATACGCGACCGCGTGGTCGACATCAGCAAACCAGACCGCGCAGATCCTCGGGCCCGCGATGGGCGGTTTGCTCTACGGACTCGGCGCGCTCGTGGTTTACGGGGCGGTGAGCGTGGCGTTTGTCGGGGCGGCGCTGCTGCTTGCATCGATAAAAATCGAAAAAGCCGTGCGCATGCGTACGCCGGTTTCACTTGAATCGCTGTTTTCGGGCATCGCTTTCATTCGACGCAAGCCGGTGATTCTCGGCGCGTTGTCGCTGGATCTTTTTGCCGTGCTGCTGGGCGGCGCAACGGCCTTGTTGCCGGTGTTCGCCCGCGATGTCTTGCACGCCGGCCCTTGGGCGCTAGGCGTGTTGCGCGCGGCGCCCGCGGTCGGCGCGCTCGCGGGATCGATTTATCTCGCGCACTTTCCGTTGCGGCAGCGCGCGGGAACGGCGCTATTCGGCGGCGTGATCGCGTTTGGCATTGCCACGATCGTGTTCGGGTTATCGAGCAACATCATCATTTCGATGCTCGCGCTGGCCGCGCTGGGTGCGTCGGATGTGATCAGCGTCGTGGTGCGCAATTCGCTCGTCCAGCTTCAAACGCCCGACGATATGCGTGGCCGCGTCGGCGCGATCAATTCGTTGTTCATCGGGACATCGAATCAGCTTGGCGAGTTCGAATCGGGAATGACCGCGGGGCTGTTCGGCGCGGTGCCGGCGGTGTTGATCGGCGGCGTGGGGACGATCGTTGTAGCTCTGCTCTGGATGCGCCTGTTTCCCGGTTTGCGGGCAACAAAATCGCTGGAAGGATGACGCGCTTCTGAAGGCTTAAACAGCCGGCGAAGTTGCGCTACAATACGCGCCTTGCCGGAAGGGTGTGCTGTTCCGGTGGTTGCTTTAGTTGTAATTTGTGAAACGTGGAAGCGTGGCCGAGTGGTTTAAGGCACTAGTCTTGAAAACTAGCGATGGGGTGACCCTTCCGTGAGTTCGAATCTCACCGCTTCCGCCAGAACGCCTATCTGAACCCCCTCTAAATCAATCGCGCAAACCTTTATCTCACAAGGCTTTCAGCGCAAGACCCCAAAAGCAAGTATCCGGAATCATTGCGTTTCCCGGGAACCGTGTGCGTATTCGGTTTCACACGTGGAACCACCGCAGGGGCATTTCCGAAATCGACCTTCAGGCTTGGCGTTCGAGCTGCGCTATACCGTTAATTCTTTCGGCGAATGTGTTTTGAGCCATTCGGACAGCGCCAGATCAATCCGCGTCTGCCAACCGTCTCCAGTCGACTTGAATGCTTCCAGAACCTGCGGCGACAAGCGCAGCGAAAGCGGAATCTTGGTCGGAGCCTTCTGGCTACCTCGCACCCCAATCTTCGCGCGCAAAGAAGGCGGCAACGCCTTGTCACCGCGCTCGAACGTCTTCAGATCGTCAGTAGTGAGTTCGCGCACTTCGCCGTGCTCATCAATCATGGGTTTGCGTGCTGTCATAGCGTTTTACCTCTCTCGAATTGGCCTTGCGAAAACTAATTACGCGGATCCCATCGACGGTTTCAGTGAAACACAGCACATGCAGACGGCCGTCGAGGAAGCCGAGTGCAACATAGCGAACCTCGCCGTACTCGCGTCGCTCATCCGAACCAATGAGAGCGGTGCCGAAATCGAAGTCCACTGCACGCTCGAAGGAAAGGCCACGCTCGGTAATGTTTCGGGAATTCTTGCTCGGATCAAACGTGACGTGCATGGATCTAATTGTATATACAAAATACTTACTGCGCAAGGTGCAAGGGCTGCGCGCGATGCGCACCCGTGCACTCTATCGCGCCCGAAACAACTGGCTTCGGGTCTGGCGACTTGGCGAATCCTGCATTTTCGGTCAAGCCTGACGCCCCGCCATGACGCCGCCATCGACGGGAAGCACCGTACCTGTGATCCACGACGCACTTTGCGATGCAAAGAACAGGATCGCCTCCGCGATATCCGCAGGCTGGCCGTTGCGCCCGAGCGGGTGAAACGCGTTAAACGTCGGCAGCGTCGCCTTGACCTGATCGTCCGTCATGAACGTGTTGTAGACGGGCGTCTCCACGACCGCCGGGGCCACCGTATTGATGCGAATATTTTCCGATGCCAGCTCGATCGCGAGATTGCGCGTCAATGCATGCACGCCCGCGTTCGCCGCCGAATACGCCGCCGAGGGCGTCGCGCCGATGGCCTGCAACGCCCACAACGAGCCCGTTTGAACGATAGCGCCGCCGCCGCGAAGCTTCATCGCACGTGCCGCGGCCTGGGCCATGAAAAACTTGCCTTTGAGAATCGTATCGATGAACCAGTCGTATTCCGACTCGGTCACATCGAGGAACGCCTTGGGCGCGAACACTCCAGCGTTGTTGATCAGGATGTCAACGCCGCCAAAGGCTTGCGTCGCCAGACTGACGAGACCGGCAGCCGTCGCAGGCGATGCGATATCGCCCGCAAAGACGCGAATCTTGGCGCCCGTCGGATCGATTTCAGCCGCTGCCAACTTGAGCTTTGCCTCGTCACGACCACCGATAACCACGCTCGCGCCAGCTTGCACGAGGCGCGCCGCAACCTCCTTGCCGATACCCGATCCACCGCCCGTAACAATTGCCACTTTAGAAGAAAAACTATGCATTTCAATACTCCGGAAAAGTTTCTCCAAGGCAAGGAACGACCCGCTCCCTGCGTCCTTGATAGAGCGTATTGTTGGCTTGAACTGACGCATCCACAAATGAGTTATTCTGTCCGCCTCTAAAAGAAAATCTTTGTCGGCATGACGACGCCAATTTTCCTGAACGCACTCCGGGCATTCGAAGTAAGCGCACGACACCAGAGTTTTTCCGCGGCGGCGGCAGAATTGAACGTAACGCCGGCGGCCGTCGGACAGCTGGTTCGAAGCCTTGAAGAATGGCTGGCTTTTCCGCTATTTCACAGAAGTGGCGGCGGGCGGGCGCGTCTCGTCCCAACGGATATCGCGATCCGGGCGCTCCCCGACATCCGCGAAGGATTCGACCGCTTGAACCTCGGGCTCGCGCGGCTCAAGGAAGCATCGACGGGCGGCGTGCTGACGGTTACGGTCAGTCCGGCGTTCGCGGCGAAATGGCTTTTACCTCGCATCGACCGGTTTCAGGCCGCTTGGCCGGAAACCGATGTCCGTCTCGACACCAGCCTGAAACTCATGGATTTCGCGATTCAGGGCATCGATATCGGCGTGCGCTATGGCGCCGGCCACTGGCCAGGACTCGAAGCCGAAAAGCTGATGGACGAAGAGGTATTTCCCGTTTGCTCGCACGAATTCCTCGAGCGTCATCCTCGCCTGGGCACTCCGGCCGATCTGGCAGGACTGACTTTGATCGATGATCTTTCCGTCGACCGCCAATCCGGCTTTGTCACGTGGGAAACGTGGCTCGAAAACGTGGGGACGACAGTGGTCGCGGGTCGCGCGGGTTTGAAGATCAACAATTCGGCGGCGGTTTTGCAGGCGGCGATAGATGGTCACGGTGTCGCATTGGCGCGAAGCGTTCTCGCGCGCGATGATCTCAATTCCGGCCGGTTGATCCGCCTGTTTCCCGAGATCACTTTGCCGTCCGCGCTCGCGTACTTCGTCGTCTACAGGAAAGAATGCGCAGCGCTGCCAAGGCTTGTTGCGTTCCGCGAATGGCTTTTGAGCGAGACCGCCGAGATATGACTTGCACAATGGGACCAAACACTCATGCCTTCTGCCGTCCACAACTCTCTCGCCTGGATCTTCGAAGCATTCGAGCGCGACCCGACCTATATCGCCAAACGGATGTTTGGGAGTGATGCAGCTTATATCGATGGACTTTTGTGTCTGGTCGCCGCCGATCGCGGAGACCCGTGGAATGGATTGCTGATCTGCACGTCGCAAGACCGACACGCTGCGCTGATCGATGAAATGCCGGCCTTGCAGCCACATCCAGTGCTGGGGAAATGGCTCTATATATCGCAGGACGATCCGGCTTTTGAAGACATCGTGAAAAGAATCACGGAGCTCGTGCTCGCTCGCGATGACCGTGTGGGCGTCGAGCCAAAGCCACGCCGGCGTAGCAAGAAGTCTGCGCCGGCGTAGACGGATTGGACGCTTTACCCGACGTCCGGCTCGCCTTCTCCGGGCTTTTTACCAGGCTGGTCGCTCGGCGCCTGTTTGCGGTGCTCATCGTCGCGCTCGGGCATCTTGCTCGCCTCGTTGTCACTGTGTTCTGCAGGCTGCGGGTTGTTCAGGTCGGTCGGATCGCTGCTCATGGTTCTCTCCTTGCATCATGATGCTGTGGGTATGCAAATTAGGGCAGCAAGACGTGGTCCCGGCGGGTATCGTTGAAGTATTTGCAGAGTTTTTCCGTGGAGCTTAGTCGACCGTGATCTTCAGCTTGAAAAACGGGCAGTTGGCGTCTGGCGTCGTGCTCCTGGCCACGCTCGCGGCGTGCACGATCACGCCGCCGCCCGGGGCGCTGGAAACGCCTAAACCCGCCGCAGCGGTTGCGGGCGCCACGCTCGATCAATACAAGGTGCGCGTGGCGCAGCATATCTTTGAGCGCAACCCGTCACTGGTGCTCAAGGGCACGCCGCAAGCCATGCTGCGCTCGCTCGTCGTGGTCGCGTACACGGTGGACCGCAACGGGCGCGTGATTCGCTCGGCGGTGTATCGGACCAATGGCGACGACGAAGCCGAAGCCACCGCGCTCGCCTCGCTGCGCCGTTCTTCGCCGTTGCCTCCACCGCCTTCGCGCCTGCTCGATGGCAACGGTCATCTCGATCTCTTCGAAGGCTGGCTTTTCAACGATAACGGCCAGTTTCAGCTAAGAAGCGCGCATTCGCCGCAGGCAACGACTATCGATTGAAGAAACTTTCATTGCACTTCCAGAAACAGTTCCTTGCCCGCCGCCACGCACGGTCGTTATAATTTTCGATACCCATCCGTTACATCGTGACCGGCCATGCCGGTCAGGCCATCGCCGCCGCCCATCCAGCGTCGGTGCAATGCGCCCCGCCCGCTCGATACCGCGCCGCACCCGCGCGCCGTTCGACGTAGTCTGCCCGCCTCATTTGCCTTAATAAAATGCCCCGCAAGGCGTTCCGGAAACGCGTGCGATGGGCAAAACGGAGACGCCATGTCGTCAGCTTCATCTTCACTGCCCGCATCGCCTGCAAGCGATGCCAAAATGAGCAGTTCCCGCGTCATCTTCGCGAGTTTTATCGGTACGGCGATCGAGTTTTACGACTTCTACGTCTACGCCACCGCCGCCGCGCTCGTGATCGGCCCCGTGTTTTTCCCGCACAGTTCGCCGGCCGCGCAGGCGTTGTCGGCGTTCGTCACGTTCGGGATCGCGTTTATCGCGCGGCCAATCGGCTCATTCGTGTTCGGCCATTTCGGCGACAGGATCGGGCGGAAATCGACGCTGGTTGCGTCGCTCCTGGTGATGGGCGTTTCAACGACGCTGATCGGCTTTGTGCCGGGTTATGCGTCCATCGGCAGTCTGGCGCCCGTGCTGTTGTGCATCTTGCGCTTCGGGCAAGGCATTGGCCTTGGCGGCGAATGGGGCGGCGCCGCGCTGCTTGCGACCGAATATGCGCCGCAAAACAAGCGCGGCTGGTTCGGGATGTTCCCGCAACTGGGGCCGTCGGTGGGATTTCTGGCATCGAACGGATTGTTCTTCGGCCTGGCGCTTTCCCTCACCGATGAACAATTCCGCAGCTGGGGCTGGCGCGTGCCGTTTATCGTCAGCGCGGTGCTGGTGGCGCTCGGACTCTACGTGCGCCTGAAAATCTCGGAGACGCCGGCGTTTCGGGCGGCCATCGAGAAGCAAGAACGCGTGCGCGTGCCTGTTGCCACGCTGCTCAGCCGCTATCTTGGCCCGACGCTGCTTGGCGCCATCGCGATGATCGTCTGCTACACGCTCTTCTACATCTCGACGGTTTTCTCGCTGTCATACGGCGTTTCCACGCTGCATTTCACGCGCGAAAAATTCCTGGGCCTGTTGTGCTTCGCGGTCATTTTCATGGCGATTGCCACTCCGCTCTCAGCACTCGCCAGCGATAAATTCGGCCGTCGCCCGGTGTTGATCGTCGGTTGTATCGCGGCGATCCTTTCCGGCTTCACGATGGCGCCGCTGCTCGGCAGCGGCAACACCTACGCGGTCGCGCTGTTTCTGACCATCGAGCTGTTTCTGATGGGCGTGACGTTCGCCCCGATGGGCGCACTGTTGCCAGAGCTGTTCCCGACCAACGTGCGCTACACCGGCGCGGGCGTGGCGTACAACCTGGGCGGGATTCTGGGTGCGTCGGTGGCGCCGTATATCGCGCAATTGCTCGCGAATCGCGGCGGCCTGTCCTGGGTCGGCGGCTATGTTTCCGCAGCGGCGGCGATCAGTCTGATCGGCGTGCTGTGCATGCGGGAAACACGCGGGATCAAGCTTTAACCGCGCTTTATCGATCCCGCCGGTTGGCCGCATGCGCCGGCACGGCGGGATGCTTGGGTACGCGCGTGCGCTGCGCGGCCTTCCGGTCGCGCCAGAACGCGGCGAGCCAGATCAGGCTGCCGATGGCAATGGCGTCGCCGGTCAGCCCCGCCATCCACTGATATGAGCCGAGCGATACGACGCGCAAGGCTGTATCGATAACCAGCGACATGCACGCGCCCGCGATAAAACACACGAGCCCCTGTTTGCCGACGTTCACCACGCTCGGCAAACTTTCCGCGGTTGATCGGATCCAGCCCGCGTGCACCGCCTGCGCGAACAACCACGCGACCACCACGAAGCTGACGATGCGCAGGGTCGCAAGGTTCTGCTTCATATATCCTGGCGGCGCCTGCGTCTCAAGGAAAAGCTTCGCGAACGCAAACGTCAGGAACACGACGATCGCGGCGCGCGTGAGCCAGCGCGCAGTTTTCGAATTGTGGAATTCGGCGCTGATCGGCTGAACGCGTGCAAGAATCCCCATCACGAACATCAACTGCCATGCAAACGGGTTGAACGACCAGCCCTCGGCGTAGGCAGATGGCAGCCATTGCGCAAGCGATGACGCAAACAGCCACATGCCCAGACTGCCAAACAGCACGACCACAGGCTTTCTCTCGGCGAGCGGCACGACAAACGGCACGGCGAGCGCGAACATGGCGTACATCGGCAATACCGACGATAAATACGGCTGATGCCGCAACGTGGCGATATCGAAGGAAAGGCTGAGCGGCCGGGCCAGGAATGCGGGCCATTCGGTGATCTGCAACATGGGGGTATCGATGCGCAGCCACATCAGCAATGCACCGCCGAGCAGCATCATCACCGCCGTAAAAAGATACGCGCGATAGATTTCCCAGCTGCGCTTCAGGAAACGCCGGAGTGCGGCTGAATGACTGCGATTCGCTTCGAGCGACGTATAGGCCGCAGCCGATGCATAGCCGCCAAGGAATACAAATACCTCGGCGGAATCGCAAAAGGCATAACTATGAAGGGTGAAATGCGATAACACGCTTCCCGATATGTGATCCACGGCGATGATGAGCAGCACGAGTCCTCGAAAAAAATCGACTTCAAGGGAACGGCGATTCGAGGAACTCATGGATGCGACTCCGTGGATACAACGTGTCTGCAAGAACGCGAAGTGGTTATAAACAGCAATGAAAAATCAGTTCATGCGGCGAATTCGGGTTAGTACTGAATACCTTCTGGAAATTCCCGTCAGATCATTCACTTACAACAACAAATCAGCGGGGCTTGCTCTCGTCCGGACAATCGCAACTTGCGTACCGGGATGCGCTGTCTATACTCGAACAAAGCTTGTACGCAAATGAGACTGGGATTGATGTGGCATCGCGTTCAGGGACTTGATCGCAAATCTGGGCGCAATTGACGCCGTCATTGCGTTCGAAATGATTCACGAATCAGGAAAATTTCCGCGCTGCTTTGAATTAAGTACCACCGCCAACTCGCAGCTCCTCTAACACTAGTCGATAAATCTTTCATTCACCTGTGCGTTTGTTCAAACGTTTGCGCCTCGTACAAAAGGCTTCGATTAATCTTACTTTTTGATTACCAACTTCTCTCCGCTCTCGCCACCCCGACGAGAGTGTTTATGGGACGCAGGCTCATTGCCAGCGTCCCATTTTTCTTTGTGATCCGAATTGATATAACCCTTTTAAATCGACGACACGCGCATCGATATAATCACCGCTTTGCCGACAGCCGGTCGCATGGCTCACCGCTTATGAATCGCCTGCTCAGTTCCCTCCCCCGGCTGACCATCCGGCGCGCACGCAGCATCTGGTACCGATACGGCATTTTCTGGGTCGGCGCGATCGTGGTCGGGCTGGTCGCTGTGCTCTACGCGCGGCTGATCGACTGGGGTTACAACAGCTTTCGCGCGCTCCAGCACGATCACGTCTGGTTGCCGCTTATCCTCACGCCGGCGGTCGCGGCGCTGTCCGTCTGGCTTACGCGCAAGTTTTTTCGCGGCTCCGAGGGCAGCGGCATTCCCCAGGTCATCGCGGTGTTGCACAGCCCGCCGGGACTTGGAACGCGGCTTTTATCGCCGGGAATCGTGATCGCGAAGATCGCCATCTCCTTTCTCGCGATACTCGGCGGCTTCACCATCGGCCGCGAAGGTCCGACCGTGCAAGTCGGCGCGGCGCTCATGTACAACCTTCGCCGCCTGTTCCCGCGATCGAACGCGCGCATTGAGCGGCAGCTCGTGCTGGCGGGCGCGGCGGCGGGGTTATCGGCGGCATTCAATACGCCGCTCGCCGGGATCGTGTTTGCAATCGAAGAACTGACACGCAGCTTCGAAGCACGCACGAGCGGCGTGCTGATCACCGCGATCATCCTGGCGGGGATCGTCGCGCTCGGGCTGAACGGCAATTACACGTATTTCGGGACCATCGAGGTCGGCGCGCATTTTCCCAACCTGCTCGCGCTCGCCGTGGTGCTGACGGCCGTCGTGACAGGAATCGCGGGCGGCCTGTTCTGCTGGTTGCTGCTGAATACATCGAAGTGGATTCCCACGCGCCTGCGCGAATTACATGCATCGAAGCCCGTCGTTTTCGCCATGATTTGCGGCCTGATTATCGCAATCGTCGGCCTCGTTTCAGGGGGAACGACATTCGGCAGCGGTTACGCCGAAGCGCGCGGATTGCTCGAAGGGCACGAACAGCTTTCGGTCTTTTATCCGCTGCTCAAGATGGTGTCGATGATCGGCTCGTATCTGCCCGGCATTCCAGGCGGCATCTTTGCGCCATCGCTATCGATCGGTGCGGGTTTTGGCAACGTGCTGCATATGGTCTTCGGCGACATGCAGTTGTCGATGCTCATCGCGCTCGGCATGGTCGGTTATCTCGCGGCCGTCACGCAGTCGCCGATCATGTCGTTCGTGATCGTCATGGAGATGATCAACGGCCACGCGCTCGTGATTTCACTCATGGCGACAGCGTTGATCGCGAGCCGGGTGTCGCGCTTTTTCGCGCCGCCGCTGTACGAGGCGCTGGCCCAGCGTTACATGACGCCGTTGCCCGCGCCGGTGCCAAAGGCATCGCCGGAAGTGCCCGAAGCTTCGGTCGAAGCAGAAGAGCCGGCGACCAAATAACGCTCAATAAACGTAAACCCGCGCCGCCGGCCTGTACGCATAAGAATGTGCCGGCACGACGATACAACCGCCCAGCAGCGTCGCCAGCAAGGTGATGATCAGGAGTTTCGTTTTCATGTGGTGCTCCGGTATGTTGGGGCGGCGCGTGAACGCCGCCCAATGCGTCGGCGACGAACCTCAGGCCCAATGCCCCGGCGCATAACGCCACGCGCCATGACGTGCGAACCAGTGCCCCGGCACCCAGTGATACCCCACGCGCTCGACTTGCCAATGCCCCGGGTTCCACACGTACTGGCCGTGCTCCCAGCGCCAATGGCCCTGATCCCACACATATCCAACGCGCGCGGGTGGCGCGGCCTCCACGCGCACGGGCGGCGGGGCATTCGGAGCGACGATGATGACTTCAGCCGACGCGCTTCCCGCGACGGCCGCAACGCCGGCCATGACAATGGCCGCCTGGGCGATAAACAAACGAATTTTCATGATCGGCCTCTTGAGTGGATCGCCGCACACACAATCTGCAGCGATACCCAATCAATGCGCGAAGCCATGATCCAGCCGACACCGCCCGTGTAACCGCGATGGCTAAACTGCAACGGAATATTGATGTAATTCGGCGTCGTCCATACGAGCACGGGCGCGCAAACGATAAACCTTAAAAACGCAAAAGCCGGAATCGACCTACGATTCCGGCTTTCTCATCAGCTTTCGAGTTACACGAGTTACGTCACGCCGATGGAATCTCGATCTTGACCTCGAGCACTTCGAGATCGTCCTGACGTTCCAGGCTCACACGAATATCGTCGCTTGAGATCTTCACATACTTGGAAATCACGGCAACGAGTTCTCGTTGCAACGCCGGCAGATAATCAGCGGCCGGCTGGCCACCCGCGCGCTCGTGCGCGATGATCAACTGCAAGCGTTCCTTCGCGACCGAAGCGGACTTCTTTTTCTCGCCCAGCAAAAACGAAAGAATCGACATTGCGTCCCCTTACTTGTTGCCGAAGATGCGTTGCAACAGACCTGGCTTCTGATAATCGGTAAAGCGCAGGGACTTTTCCTCGCCGAGAAAGCGCGAAACGATGTCCTTGTATGCTTCAGCTACGTCAGTGCCATCGAGGTGCACGGCCGGCAAACCCTGGTTCGATGCATGCAGCACCGCTTCCGATTCCGGAATCACGCCGATCAGATCGATGCGCAGGATTTCCTGGATGTCGGTGAGCGACAGCATCTCGCCTTCGCTCACGCGCTTCGGGTTGTAACGCGTGATCAGCAAATGTTCCTTGACCGGCTCCTTGCCTTCTATAGCGCGCTTCGTCTTCGACGACAAAATGCCGAGGATTCGATCCGAGTCACGCACCGACGACACTTCCGGATTGGTCACGATCAGCGCTTCGTCGGCGAAATGCATGGCGAGCAACGCGCCCGATTCAATCCCCGCCGGCGAGTCGCAGACAATGTATTCGAAGTCCATCGCGATCAGGTCGTTGATGACCTTTTCCACGCCTTCCTGCGTCAGCGCGTCTTTATCGCGCGTCTGCGATGCCGGCAGGATGAACAAGTTCTCGCACTTCTTGTCCTTGATCAGCGCCTGGTTCAGGTTCGCTTCGCCCTGGATCACGTTGATGAGGTCGTACACCACGCGGCGTTCGCAGCCCATGATGAGATCGAGATTGCGCAGGCCGACGTCGAAGTCGATCACGGCCGTCTTATGCCCGCGCAATGCGAGGGCCGATGCGAAGCTCGCGCTGGTGGTCGTCTTGCCGACGCCGCCCTTGCCCGAAGTCACCACAATGATTTTTGCCATTCCTGTACCTTGTGTTCGTCAATTAAATCCGCTGGCGTTCTGTCCGAGAGCGCGCCGTCCCCATCGGGCGCGCCTGGCTGATTCCTATCAGGCCAATCAGGTCAGCCGCAGCGGTTCGATCATCAATTTTTCTTCGTCGAGCCAGATCTGCACCGGCTTGCCCAGGACGTCGGGGCCGAGCGGTGTTTCCGTCGTCCTGTAAATCCCGGCGATGGAAATCAGTTCCGGTTCAAGACACGTGCAGAAAATGCGCGCGTCGAGATTGCCGTGGACGCCCGCGAGCGCCCGGCCGCGCAACGGCGCATAAATATGAATGTTGCCTTCCGCGATCACTTCCGCGCCGTAGCTCACGAGCCCGAGCACGACGAGATCGCCCTTCGCATACACCTGCTGCCCCGAACGCAACGGCCGGTCGATGATCGTGGTCTTCGGCACCGGCGCGCTCGGCGGCGGCGCTTGCGCCACTGCAGCTTCGATCACGGCGACGGCCTCGGTGTTCTCGACGTTGGCATCGACCGATGGCTTGGGTGCGCCGCGCCGGTCGCGCGCTTCGAGCAGCGGCAACGCGCCCTCAGCGGCCCAGGTCTGTTCCGGCAGCGCGACCACGCCGACAGGACGCATGCGCACGCTGTCGAGCAACGCCGCGAGCTCGCTCACCGATATACGTTCGCCTGCGTCAAGCTTGCGCACGTCGATGGCGACGGTATCGTTGGCGAAAAACTCGGGAGTCGCTTCGAAGCGCCGCGTGAGTTCCGTGCGCAGCGCGTCGAGGTCGGTAGTCTTGACGACAAACAAAAGCGTGTCGACAGAGCCGCTGCGCAATTCGAAAAAGGGCGTTTTTTTGAGCGACATAGGTAAAGCCAAAATTTTTGCGTATTTTACAGGCGTGAGCGCGGACAGCAGGAAAATTTCAGATTGCCGTCGCAATGTTGGCCGTCGTGAAGTTCAGCTGGAAAGAAAGAGGACAGCGAAGAGGATACGAACGACGGGCCACGTTATCACGCATGGCCCCTCTTGTTGCGACGATTGCCGCAAACGCGCGCCGGAAGTTACGCGGCGTTATCGCTTACGCGGCGCACGAGCAGCGTTTCGAATTCCTCGGGATGCGCAGGAATGCGGCGCCGTTCGCCGGTCGGACCAAAGCCCAGGCGTTCGTAGAAGCGCATGGCGTTGCGGTTGCCATCGGCGATCCACGCAAAGACGTCGTGCACGCGACGTTCCGCGAGCCATTGCGTAGCGGCGTTCACCAGTAGCTCGCCGCCTCGCAGATGCCGCACCGCCGGCGCCACCCACAACGCGTAGACGAAGGCGCGCGGTTCAGCCGCCTCTTCGATGAACGCGCCGACAAGACCCGCCGGATGGCCTTCCGTGTACAAGATAAACGATGCCGTGATGTCGGAGTTCGCGTGGCGATCCGCCGTTTCGTCGAAGCTTGCGACATCGGCGGACAAGGCTTCCTCCAGCGTCTCCCCGAACGCATACGGTGCTTCGCGCAACGAGGCCGTGCGAAGTTCGCGCAGGACAGCGCCTTGATGCGAGGCAATCCGGTGAACAGTTAGTGAAGGACTCATGCGGGTGTTTTTCTCTCAAGCTTTCACAAGCTTCTTAAGCTGTCTTCTTAGGCTATGTTCTTAGGCTGTCCTAGCCAGCTTAGTCTAATTCGTAGCTTCAACTGAACAGGCAAACGAGTCAAATCATTATTGCAGGCAACGTGCGAAGCCGCCCTAATGACGTTCCAGGCGAGTCCCGGCTCAGGGCGCCGCGTATTCGCCCGTGCCATCGGGCCAGGGTGTGAGCAGTTCGTAGCCATCATCCGTGACGACAACCATGTGTTCCCATTGCGCCGAAAGCGACCGGTCCTTCGTTGTTACCGTCCAGCCATCGCGTGATTGCTGCGTTGCAGCACGACCAGCGTTCACCATCGGTTCAATGGTGAAGACCAGTCCCGGTTTCAGGCGCAAACCCGCGCCGGGTTGTCCGTAGTGCAGGACTTGCGGATCTTCGTGATAGACCCGTCCGATTCCGTGTCCGCAATACTCCCGCACGATCGAATAACCTTCACGGTTCGCGACTGTCTGGATTGCATGACCCACGTCGCCCAGCGTTGCTCCCGGACGCACCGCGTGAATGCCGGCCAGCATGGCTTCGTACGTGGCATCACAAAGGCGCCTGGCTTCCCGGCTCGGCGTGCCTGCGTAATACATGCGGCTTGTATCGCCAAAATAGCCGTCCTTGATGATCGCGACGTCGATGTTGACGATATCGCCATCCTTCAATTCCCGCGCGCTCGGAATGCCGTGGCAGACCACGTGATTCACCGACGTGCAAATGGTCTTGGTAAAACCCATGTAGCCTACGTTCGCCGGAATCGCCTTCAGCTCATCGACAATGAAGCGGTTGCAAATCGCATCCAGTTCTTCGGTGGTGACGCCGGGCTTGACGTGCTCTCCGATCATCGCAAGGACTTCTGCGGCGAGGCGTCCGGAGATTCGAAGCTTTTCGATGTCGGCGGGCGACTTGAGTGTGATGGCCATGGAGCGTTGGTGTGTCGGCGCGCGTGTAATTTCGATACGAAATCGATGTATCCGGCGCGCATTATTTCAGGATGCCGGCGATGATAGCATCGCGCGCTTTCCCGCTCTTTTTCCAATGGTTTCCGAGTCGCCAAGCAACCACGAAGCGCCGCGTCCGTTGTGATTCAGGCTTGCCTCTTCGAGCGGTTTACGCTCTATTCGCTCATTGTTTTGACTATCGTCTTTCGCTAATGATCTCAAGTCGTGTCATTTCCTTTGCTCTTATCGGTCCGGTTTCAACCGCCATGTTTGCGGCGTTCGCCCTCACGGCGTGCAGTTCCACGAGTGGTCCCGAACTTCGTGCGTCGAACCCGCTGATATACGTGTCGTCGCGGCGCGCGCCTTCGGATGTCTTCAATTGCCTCGAAGACCGCCTGCCCTCCGTTTCAACGTCAAAATCGGGTAACGCTTCGGAACTCGTGGTCGGACCGAACGCGTGGCTTGTGACCTTGACGCCGTCGCAATACGGATCGACCGTGAAAGTGCAGGAATCGGATGGAGACTACGGCGGTTTACCGGAGCCTGAAATGCGCTTCGATATTGCTCGATGCACAACCTGATTTGTGCTGCGGATGTAAAAAAGCCCCGGTGAATTTTGTAATTCACCGGGGCTTTCAATTTTCAGCTGGCTTTAAAAGAAATAATGCACGCCCAGCGTGACGCTGTTGTTGTGGCGCGTAGTGCCATCATGCTTGCTTTGATCAGCCGTCCATTCCAGCGCAAGGCTCGCCTGCTTGATAAATTTGTATTCGACACCCAGGCCCGTATGGAAACGGACGTTCGGCCAGCTCCCCGTTGCACCCAGACGCACGTAAGGCATTACCGTATTAAACGGCAGACCGAGTTTTGCATCGATACCAGCGTCTTTATACGTGGTCGACGAATTATGAAAATCCGCGAAGGCTTCCGCACCAATAACAAAACTGCTGACGTCGAAGTTATATCCGGCTGTAAGGCCGAGGAACGTCGATGCGTGAGATCCGACGTTGACAACGCCTGAAGCGTCGGACCAGTTCTCACCCACTTTCAGGCCTGCGTACGGGCCGGAGAACTCACTCGCTTGTGCTGCAGACAGGCCGGTCAAAGTAATAACCAGCGCGGCAAAAATTCTTTTGAAGTTGAACATGACATGAATACATAACGTTGAATCGAAAAGCAAAATTAATTGCCGCGTTCGTTGCACGGTCAAGCGAATGCTAAATTTCCAGGCGCTTGCGGCGTGAATTGCGCAACGAATCGAAAGATTAAATTGCAGGCATGCGGGAGACCCATAAGAGCGGTCTTAATTGGATTTTTGAGGTTATTATTTATAGGGCAGTCAAATGCGCGAGCGCCCGCAGCGTGGGGCGTCGCACTATTCTGTCGCTTCTGGACAACGGTATCTCGATCGAAATCGTTAGCTTATCCCGATTTAATAGATTGAATAAACGGGTAATTCGAACGCTTTCAAGAAATAAACTGCTCAATCGTATTTCAAAACGCGAAATTTTTATCGTGAAAGAGAGCGCCGTTTTCTGTGCTGCGAGCAGATTTCTCAAGTGGAATAACGCATGAATCAGCCTGTTTTCAGAATCCGCCGAAGCCTGATGTCCACCGTCGTCGTTGCCAACTCGCTGTGCTTTTTGTCAGTCGTCAAGGCTGCTGATCCCGCTGCACGACCGCCGGATGACCCGGTATCACTGTCGATAACGCCCAAGTACACGTACCGCCCACCATCGATCATGGGAACGTCACCCGAGCCTGCCGAACCGAAGCCCGCGTCAGGCGTTGACGAATGGGCCAATCGCCAGACGCCGCCGCTCGAGAAACCGGACAACTGGGCTTGCCGGACGTCGAATAATTTGACCCGGAGTTCGATCGGCAAAAATCCGGACGGAAAGACGATCTCCGATATCCAAGGCCTGCTGCCCAAATGCTGACCGTACAAAGCAAAACCCCCGCTGATCTTGCGATCAGCGGGGGTTTTTGAATTTGGCGGAAAGGGTGAGATTCGAACTCACGGTACCCCTAAAGGTACACTGGATTTCGAGTCCAGCGCATTCGACCACTCTGCCACCTTTCCAGATACTGCAAACCGCACCACGCATGTTGCGGCTCTCGCTGAACGGGTCGATGTCCAGCGAGAGAAAGATTATAGACGACTCCAAACTGATTTCCAAGCCCCTTTTCGTGAGCTTGTTACAACAGGGCCGCATTATTCCGCGATCGAAACCTGGAGCTTCTCAACGCCACGCATGTACGGCCGCAGCGCCACGGGCACCGTCACCGATCCATCCGCATTCTGGTAATTCTCCAGCACCGCGACCAGCGTTCGGCCGACCGCGAGCCCAGATCCATTCAGCGTATGGACGAACTCCGGCTTGCCTTGCGCATTGCGGAAACGCGCCTGCATCCGCCGCGCCTGGAACGCCTCGGTGTTCGAACAGCTCGATATTTCGCGATACGTGTTCTGCGCCGGCAGCCAGACCTCCAGATCGAACGTCTTCGTCGCAGAGAACCCCATGTCGCCGGTACACAGCGTAATTACGCGATACGGCAATTCCAGCTTCTGCAAAATGGCTTCGGCGTGGCCGACCATTTCGTCGAGCGTGTCGTAAGACTTTTCCGGCGATACAACCTGCACCATCTCGACTTTGTCGAATTGGTGCTGACGGATCAGGCCGCGCGTATCGCGTCCGTAGGAGCCCGCTTCCGAGCGGAAACATGGTGAGTGCGCCGTCAACTTGACCGGCAGCGCCGACGCTTCGAGGATGCTTTCGCGCACCGTATTTGTCAGCGAAATTTCGGACGTGGAAATCAGATATTGGGTGACCGTGTTTTCCTCACCACCCTTCTCCACGCGGAACATGTCTTCGGCGAATTTAGGCAATTGGCCCGTGCCGACCAGAATCTCCGGATTCACGATATACGGCGTGTACGCCTCGGTATAACCGTGCTGCTCGGTGTGCGTGTCGATCATGAACTGCGCCAACGCACGATGCAGACGCGCAATCTGTCCGCGCAGCAACGTGAAACGCGCGCCCGATAGTTTCGCACCGGTTTCGAAGTCGAGGCCGAGCGGCGCGCCAACGTCAACGTGATCCTTCACCTCGAAGTCGAACGACCGCGGCGCGCCCCAACGGCGCACTTCGACGTTTCCGGATTCGTCGGCGCCGATTGGAACGCTTTCATGCGGCAAATTGGGCACGCCGAGCATGAGATCGGCCAGACGTTTCTGGATGTCATCGAGCTGCGTGGCCGAAGCCTTCATGGTTTCGCCGATACCGCCCACCTCCCCCATCACGGCCGTGGTGTCTTCGCCGCGCCCTTTCATTGCGCCGATCTGCTTCGACAGCGTATTGCGGCGCATTTGCAGCTCTTCAGTACGCGTCTGGATTTCGCGCCGTTCTGCTTCAATTGCCGCGAACGCAGCGACGTCGAGTGTGTAGCCGCGTTGGGCCAGGCGCTTGGCGACAGCGTCGGGATCTTTGCGCAGGAGTTGAATGTCGAGCATGGCAGGGCCGGTTCTTCCAAGTATGCGAATCTGCGATTTTAGCGCAGCGAGGCAGGCAAGTTGGCGAGGTTTGGCCGCGTTGGCCGTTTGGCCTAATGGGACGCGGCGTTTCTGTATTTATAGGAGACGGGCGACGCTTATTTCTCGTCCTTGTGATCGCGCCGCCATTGGGCATCGAGCTGCGCAAGACGCGCCATCTTTTCACCGATCTTGCCCTCGAGCCCGCGCGGCGTCGGCTCGTACCAGTGCGGGTCGCGCATGCCATCGGGCAAATAGGTTTCGCCGGCCGCGTAGGCGTCGGGTTCATCGTGCGCGTATCTGTATTCGTGCCCGTATCCAAGCTCCTTCATCAGCTTGGTCGGCGCGTTGCGCAAATGAACCGGCACGCCTCGCGACTGATCCTTGCCGACAAACCGCCGCGCCTCGTTATAGGCCATGTAGCCGGCGTTCGACTTCGGCGCGACCGCGAGGTAGATCAGCGCCTGAGCCAGCGCAAGTTCGCCTTCCGGCGTTCCCAGGCGTTCGTAGGTTTCAGCGGCATCGAGCGCGATACGCCCCGCGCGCGGATCGGCGAGACCGATATCCTCCCAGGCCATCCGGACGATTCGCCGCGCGAGATAACGCGGATCGGCGCCGCCATCGAGCATTCTGCAAAACCAGTAGAGCGTGGCGTCCGGATTGCTGCCGCGCACCGATTTGTGCAGCGCGCTGATCTGGTCGTAGAACGCGTCACCGCCTTTGTCGAAACGACGCAGGTTTTCGGTGAGCGCACTGCCGAGCAATTCACCGTCGATATGCGTCGACTTCTGTTGCGCGGCGGCCCGAGCCACGATTTCCAGGTTGTTGAGCAGCTTGCGGCCGTCGCCGTCGGCGGAACCGATAAGCGCGGCGCGCGCGTCATCGGAGAAAGTCAGGCCGCCCAGTTCGCCCTGCGCGCGTTCCAGCAATTCGTCGAGCTCGCTCTCGTCCAGGCTCTTCAATACATACACCGCAGCCCGCGACAACAACGCGCTGTTCACCTCGAACGATGGATTCTCCGTCGTCGCGCCCACGAACACGAACAACCCGGACTCCACGTGCGGCAAGAACGCGTCCTGCTGGCTTTTGTTGAACCGATGCACTTCATCGACGAAAACCAGCGTCTGATGCCCGTTCGCCCGATGAATCTGCGCCAGTTCCACGGCTTCGCGAATGTCCTTTACGCCCGACAACACCGCCGACAACGAGATGAATTCCGCATGAAACGCCGCAGCCATCAGGCGCGCGAGCGTGGTCTTGCCGACGCCCGGCGGCCCCCAGAGAATCATGGAATGCGCTTCGCCGGATTCGAACGCAACGCGCAGCGGCTTGTTGGGGCCGAGAAGGTGTTTCTGGCCGATCACCTCGTCGATGGTACGAGGACGCAGACGCTCGGCGAGGGGAACATTGGCACGGTTTTCTTCGAACATGGCGCGATGAGGGGTTCCAAATGTGTCTGGACAACGGCGAAGACAGCGATAATCGAGCACTTTTCGAGACGAATGCCCGCGCTGCTTCAAAATGCTGCGATGGTCGATTATGACAGTTGCCGCTTCGGGGGATTGCCCGGGCGATCGCCTCGGCGATTGCACCGGCAAAACCGCGCACGAGCCGGCCAACATCTGCAAGTAAGGACGAAACCGAATGGCACAAGACAGCACCACCGACACGGCCACCTCCACCTACGCGCCTTTGCTGCCGGTTCCCGCCGCGCGCCGCGCGTTTGGGACGTCGGACGCATTCGCGTTGTGGTTTTCGCTTGGCATCGGCTTGCTGGTGGCGCAGGCGGGCGCCCTGCTCGTGCCCGGCATGTCGTTGCCGCATGCGCTTGCGGCTATCGCAATCGGCACGGTGATCGGCGTGTTGTTGCTCGCGCTCGCCGGCGTGGCCGGCACGGATACCGGGCTCGCGGCCATGTCGTCGTTGCGTCCGACGCTCGGACTTCGCGGCGCGTCCGTCCCCGCCGTGCTCAACGCGGTGCAACTGGTCGGGTGGGGATCGTTCGAAATCATCGTGATGCGCGATTCCGCCGATGCCCTCGCCAAACAATCCTTCGGTTTTTCGATGCCGCTCATCTGGACGCTGATCTTCGGCGTGCTGGCAACGGTCCTGGCGATCACCGGACCGCTGTCCTTCGTGCGGCGTTTCCTGCGCACGTGGGGCATGTGGCTGTTGCTCGGCGGCGCGGGATGGCTGACGTGGAACCTGCTGTCGAAACAGGACATCGGCGCGTTGATGAACCGGCCCGGAACCGGCGAGATGCCGTTCGGCGCGGGTATCGATCTGGTTGTAGCCATGCCGCTTTCATGGCTGCCGCTGATCGCCGATTACACGCGCTTTGGCCGCAGCGCGGGCGGCACGTTTCGCGGCACGCTGTTCGGTTACGGCATCGCGAATATCTGGTTCTATGCGCTCGGCGCGTTCTACGGCCTGGCTGCGGGCGGTGGCGACGCACTGTTGACCGTGGCGTTTGCGCAAGCCGCGGGCGGGATTGCGCTGCTGCTGATTCTGATCGATGAAATCGACAACGCCTTCGCCGATATCCATTCCGCCGCCGTCTCGACCGGCACCTTCTGGGCGAAAGCGAGCGTGCCGTTGTTATCGGCGGCGTTTGGCGGGTTGTGCACGTTGATCGCGCTGCTGGTGCAGATGGGCAAATACCAGAACTTCCTGCTGCTGATCGGCTCGGTCTTCGCTCCGCTTTTCGGCGTGGTGCTCGCGGATCATTTCATCGTGCGCAAACGCCGCGTGGTGGTGGCCGCGCTCACCGACGCCCAAGGCCCGTACGCGTTCTCGGGCGGATGGCATGTCAGCGGGTTTGTTGCCTGGGCGCTCGGGATCGCGGCATATCACGCAATCAATCAATGGATGCCGAATCTTGGCGCGACGCTGCCGGCGCTCGCGATTGGCGCGCTGGCCTATCTGGCGTTGGTGATGGGCGCGGGACGGCGGGAAGAAAACCGGTCGTCGGCCTGATGGCAGAAAGCGAGGCGCTCGCCGCCTCGCTTATCGGAACGCCTATTAGCCGTTGATCACGTCGGCGCCTTTTGGCACCACGAACTTGAACTGATTGCTCTTCAGCGGCGGATTTTTCTCGATATTCGAGAACGTGAGCAAGGTCACATTACCGAACACATCGTGCAATTCCATTGCTTCCAGATTGCCGTTCCTGAAGCCGATGCCAACTTGCTGGAACTGCGTGTCCTGCGCTTTCGGCGTCAATTCCAGCCAGTCGATGCCGTCCTTCACGCCCGCGTCGCGCAAGGTGAAATTCTTGTCGAGATCATTACTGCCGAAGAGGATCGCCGCGGGGCTCGCGCCGAGCGCATTGCCCAACTCGCGCACGGTAACCTGGTTCAAGTCCTTGTCGTAGACATAGAGCTTGTCGCCGTCAGCCTGGAGCACTTGCGCGTAGGGCTTTTCGTACGACCAGATAAACTTGCCGGGCCGCGCGAACGTGAATGTGCCGCTCGCCGTGCCCGAGGTTTTCGGCGCGGCGCTCTGGGTGGCCGTGGCCGATGCCGCCTTGCTCGGCGCTTTCACCTCACGCTGGACAAACGTGCCGTGCGCCGCATGAACCTGCGCAACGAACGCCTTCAATTGTTCCGTGCCGCTTGCAAACGCCTGCGATGCCAGCAGCATGGAAGCACCCAAAACTCCTGCCTGAACAACCCGATGAATCGACTTCAACACTGACTGCATATAAATAAAACCTCCAGAAACCTGTTCCGCCTATTCCGCTGCATTTATTCCGCTTCGCGCGCCGGCGTGAGAATTTCGCGATTGCCGTTCGAAGACATGCTTGACACCAGTCCCGAATTTTCCATTTGCTCGAGCAACCGCGCTGCACGGTTATAACCGATCCGCAAGTGCCGCTGCACAAGCGAGATGGACGCGCGCTTGTTCTTGATTACGATCTCGACGGCTTGATCATAAAGCGGGTCGGCTTCGCCATCCCCGCCGCCAGCCCCGCCCGGCGCGCCTTCTTCGCCGTCGCCGACCACGCCGCCTTCAAGAATCCCTTCGATGTAATTCGGCTCGCCCTGCTCCTTCAGCTTGTTCACCACGCGATGCACTTCTTCATCCGATACAAACGCGCCATGCACGCGCACCGGCAAACCCGAACCGGGCGGCAGATAAAGCATGTCGCCCATGCCCAGCAAGGACTCGGCGCCTTGCTGATCGAGAATGGTCCGCGAATCGATCTTCGATGAAACCTGGAACGCCATCCGTGTCGGCACGTTCGCCTTGATCAAGCCCGTGATTACATCCACCGACGGCCGCTGCGTCGCGAGAATCAGGTGAATGCCGGCCGCGCGCGCCTTCTGTGCGATCCGCGCAATCAACTCCTCGACCTTCTTGCCGACCACCATCATCAGGTCGGCCAGTTCGTCGATCACGACCACGATGGTCGGCAGGCGATTCAGCGGTTCCGGCTCGTCCGGCGTCAGGCTGAACGGGTTAGGAATCTTCTCGTCGCGTTTCGCCGCTTCGTCGATCTTGTTGTTGAAGCCCGCGAGGTTTCGCACGCCCATCTTGCTCATCAACTTGTAGCGGCGTTCCATTTCGGCCACGGCCCAGTTGAGCGCGTGTCCGGCTTGCCGCATGTCGGTCACGACCGGGCAGAGCAAATGCGGAATGCCTTCGTAGACGCTCATTTCGAGCATCTTCGGATCGATGAGAATCATGCGCACTTCGTCGGCGGTGGCCTTGTACAACAGCGACAGGATCATCGCGTTGATACCCACCGATTTGCCCGAACCCGTCGTGCCAGCCACCAGCAAGTGCGGCATCTTCGCGAGATCCGCGCACACCGGCTTCCCGCCGATATCCTTGCCGAGACCCATGGTCAATGGCGAAGCGGCATCGGCATAAACTTGCGAACCGAGGATCTCCGACAAGCGCACGGTCTGGCGGCGCTGATTCGGCAATTCCAGCGCCATGAAATTCTTGCCCGGAATGGTCTCGACCACGCGAATGGAAACGAGCGAAAGCGAACGCGCCAGATCCTTCGCCAAGCCGACGATCTGCGAACCTTTGACGCCCGTGGCCGGCTCGATTTCGTAACGCGTCACGACCGGTCCCGGATAAGCCGCGACCACGGCCACTTCCACGCCGAAGTCCTTCAGCTTCTTCTCGATCAGCCGGGACGTGTATTCGAGCGTGTCGGCGGAAATGGTTTCCTTCACTTCCGGCGCGGCGTCCAGCAAGGCCAGCGGCGGCAGCGTGGAATCGCCGGGAAGATCGGTGAAAAGCGGTACCTGCTTTTCCTTCTCGACCCGCGCCGATTTCGCCGTTGCAACCGGCGGCACGATCATCACCGGTTCCTGCTCTTCGATCTTGACCCGGCCGCGCACCACCTTGCCTTCCCGCTTCTCCGCCGCCACTTCGCCGAGCTTTCGGTCCCGTCCCGCTTCGCGGCGTAGTCTTGCGCCGGTGATGGTGGCCATGATGCCGTCGCCGGTTTTTTCGCAGACGGAAAGCCAGGAAAAATTGAAGTACAGCGACAAGCCAATCGCGAGCGCGATCAACAAAATGAGCGTGGCGCCGGTAAAGCCGAACGCGTGGGAAACGGCATGGGCCACAGCCTCGCCGACCACGCCGCCCGGCGCGCGCGGCACCTGAACCTTGAGCGACCACATGCGCAGCGCTTCGATGCCGTCGCTCGCCAGCAGCACGAGCACGAACGCGAACGCCTCGGCGAGCCACGTGCGGTCTTTCGCCGGTTGCTCGCCGGCCGCTTCCTGATTCGTGATCCGCCGATAATTCGCGATAATGCGCCGCGCGAGCAGCACGACCCACCAGTACGCGGAAAGGCCGAAGAGCAGCAGCAGGATGTCCGCGGTCCAGGCGCCTACGCGCCCCGCCCAGTTGGCGATCTGGTCGACCTGAGCGGCGTGGGTCCAGCTTGGATCGTGGCGGCTGTAGCTTACGAGCGCCATGAGCAGGAATACGCCGAGCGCGACCTGCAGGATCCATCGAATCTCGGTAAAAAGTCGCGACATGCGGTGAGGCAATGCCTGCGCACTTGCAGAATAGGTAGCTTTTGCCATTGATCCGTAAGGCTTTTGACCCGCTATGAAAGCCACGGCGAGCCGACAGAGTTAAGGACGCATTGTAAACGCTGCATTGCGATGATCGGACAAAAATGGGCGACGGTTTCACCCTGTAACACCCGCAAGACACGCCTTGGCCTCGTTTCCCACGCCCGCCCACGCTATGGCCGCCATTGAAAGGATCACTCGGCGGGGCCTGGAGACACTCTTTATAATGGCGAATTCGCGCCTATTTACAGGTCATCGGCACTGGAGCGCCTCCGGTACAGTTTTTCTGACCGCCCGCGCCTTTTGCCCATAAACCGCTTGTTCGCCCGGCGGTTTGGCTCTAACCAAACGGATTGCTCTCATGTCATCGCCCAAACACGCAAAAGTGCTGATTCTCGGTTCCGGTCCCGCCGGCTATTCCGCCGCCGTCTATGCGGCGCGTGCGAACCTGTCGCCGCTGCTCATCACGGGCCTGGCGCAAGGCGGCCAGTTGATGACCACGACCGACGTGGAAAACTGGCCCGGCGACCCGTTGGGCGTGCAAGGTCCGGAACTGATGCAACGCATGCTGGAACACGCCGAACGCTTCAATACGGAAATTGTGTTCGATCACATCCACACTGCCAAGCTGACCGAACGGCCAATCCGCCTGATCGGCGACTCGGGCGAATACACCTGCGATTCGCTGATCATCGCGACGGGTGCATCGGCGCAATATCTTGGCGTGCCTTCGGAAGAAGCGTTCATGGGCAAGGGCGTGTCGGCGTGCGCGACCTGCGACGGCTTTTTCTACAAGAACGGCGAAGTGGCCGTGATCGGCGGCGGCAATACGGCGGTGGAAGAAGCGCTGTATCTGGCGGGTATTGCGAAGAAGGTCACGGTGGTTCATCGCCGTGACAAGTTCCGCGCCGAGCCGATCCTGATCGACCGTCTGCTCGCGAAGGAAAAAGAAGGCGTGGTGGACATCAAGTGGAACCACGTCCTGGATGAAGTCAAGGGCGACGCGACCGGCGTGACCGGCCTGCAGATCAAGTGCACGGAAACCGGCACAACGACCGAAGTGCCGCTGCAAGGCGTGTTCGTCGCGATTGGCCACAAGCCGAATACGGACCTGTTCGCCGGTCAGCTGGAGATGAAAAACGGTTACATCATCACGAACGGCGGCCTGCAGGGTAATGCGACGGGCACGAGCATCGACGGCGTGTTTGCCGCCGGCGACGTGCAGGACCACATTTATCGCCAGGCCATTACGAGTGCCGGCACGGGCTGTATGGCCGCGCTCGACGCGCAGCGCTATCTGGAAAGCATCCACGAAAACCCGGCTGTCCGTTCCATGAGCGCCGAAGCGGAACGTTAATCCGCCGAAACGTTGCACTGAAGCAAGAAGCTTCGGAAACGATCAAACGCCGGTGCGATCTTAAGGATCAGCCGGCGTTTTTGTTTCGGGTGCGGCAAATATCGCCTGGGTGAGCTTTGGGCGCGTCCATTTCGCCGGCTCCCATGTTAAAAAGAGGCACCGGAAGCGGCCGATCCGCGTTGCGCCGCCGCGCGTTTTCTTCTGCCCAGCAATGCCCAAGAACCTGCCCCATCCGAATGAACCCCGGCCCAGACGCCCGCGCGACACGGCGCCGGGCGTAGCCGTGGCATCGTTGAAAGCCCCGCCGACGCCGGAAGAACTGGCGGCGGCGCTTAAACGCGAGGGGCTCGCCGGACTTGCCGCGCTGCGCGAATCGCTCCAGGAGCAAGCCGTTCTGCACCGGGCCCAGCGCGCCGCCGCTATCGTGGCCGAACGCGAAGCACTCGCCGATGCCGACGTGTTCCGCCGCGCCATCGGCGAAGTCGAGCCGCTGAACGTCGCGGAGCGGGTACCGTTGCCGCGCGTGCCGCCCTCGCCTTTGCCCCTCCAGACGCGCCTTGACGAAGAAGCCGTGTTGCACGAGGCGCTCTCCGACGATTACGACCCCGAAAGCCTGCTCGATACCGACGACAGCCTCTCGTATTGCCGCCATGGCGTACGCGAAGAAGTGGTGAGGAAACTCCGGCGCGGCGCGTGGATCGTGCAAGCGCAGCTCGATCTGCACGGCATGCGGCGCGAGGAGGCACGCGAGGCGTTATCGGAATTCATCAGGGAATCGGTAAAACGCGGCCTGCGATGTCTGCGCGTGATTCACGGCAAAGGCCTCGGATCGATTGGCCGCGAGCCCGTGCTGAAGGGCAAGGTCCGCGCGTGGCTCGTGCAGAAAGAGGAAGTGATCGCATTCTGTCAGGCGCGTGCGCACGATGGCGGCGCTGGCGCCGTGCTTGTGCTGCTCCAGCCGGCCAGCACTTCGCACAACCACGGACATCCGCAAGATCGTGATATCCGTAGCCACCGCGAACAGCGAAAGAGGCCTTGACGGTGCATCCCAGGCTTACTTTGGCGATCTCCATCATGGAGGGGCTCGCGATTTTCGCTTACGCAATATCAGGTCTCATTGAAGCCAGAAAGCGCCGGCTGGATGCCGTCGGCGCCTTTCTGGTGGCGCTTGCAACGGCATTCGGCGGCGGCACCGTGCGCGATGTCCTGCTTTCGCGCCGGCCGTTTTACTGGGTCGAGCACCAGGATTATGTGATCGTGATCTTCGCGTTGGCGCTCACGGCGCCAATATTCCTGCGCCTCACGACCCGCCTGTTCGACCAGCGCGCCCTGCTTGTCGCTGATGCCATCGGCCTCGGTCTGTTCAGCATTTCGGGCACGTCGATCGCGCTCGATGCGCAAATGCCCGCGTTCACCGCCGCCTTGATGGGCGTGGTGACGGGCGTTTTTGGCGGCATCATCCGGGACGTGCTGTGCAACGAGGTGCCGCTGATCCTGCGCGACTCGCGGCCCTACGCGGTGTGTGCGTTCGCGGGTTGCTGGCTGTACCTCGGACTTGACGCAATAGGCGTTCTGGGCGTCTACAACGTCCTGCTGTCCACGGCATTCATTCTTGTCGCGAGGCTGGTGACGCTGAAACTGGACGTGCGGTTGCCCCATTGATGTCTTCGCCCGGGCGCTTTTCCTCGGCCGAATGGCCAACGCTTGTCGCCACAACTTTCCGGCGCCTGTCGATTTGCTACAATCCGAGTTCGATTTTCGGCTTATTTACGGCATCGCGTTGTGTCGCGGCGCTCGTCAATAGGTCAACTCCACCCTCAACGGTCGATCGACCCGCAGACTGAACATGAACATCGAGCAAGCGCGTTTCAACATGATCGAACAGCAGATCCGTCCCTGGGATGTGCTGGACCAGGACGTCCTGAACCTGCTGTCGATCGTCAAGCGTGAAAATTTCGTCCCCGCCGCGTACCGGAACATCGCGTTCGCGGATCTCGAGATTCCGCTGCCGGCCGGCCAGCACATGCTGTTTCCACGCGTCGAAGCGCGTGTGTTGCAGGAACTGGCCGTGAAAAAGCACGAGATCGTGCTGGAAATCGGTGCGGGCACGGGCTACATGGCAGCGCTGCTCGGCGCACGCGGCCGCTCCGTGACGACCGTTGAAATCGAACCGGAACTTGCCAAGCTGGCCGAAGAGAATCTGGCCGCCAATGGTGTGTCGAACGCGCAAGTCGCACTCGGCGACGGCGCGCGAGGCTGGAACCAGGGCGAAACCTTCGACATCATTTGTGTCTCGGGCGGCTTGCCGGTCATGCCGCAGGAGTTCCTCGACCAGTTGAAGATCGGCGGCCGGCTGGCGGCGTTCGTTGGCAGCGCGCCAGTCATGAAAGCGCAGATCATCACGCGCGTGGACGAAAAGCAATTCCGCGTCGCAGATATTTTCGAAACGCTGATCGGGCCGCTCAAGAACGCCGTACAGCCGTCACGTTTCAAGTTTTAAGTTTTCCCGGAAATTCGGGCTCGTGCGGGTTGAACCGCGCGGGCCCGATTCTTCCAACTGGCAAACTCAGACAGCACATCGGCCAAGCAAATCCGCTTGCCCATGCTTGCCGCTTCCACCGGAATCCCATGCAAAATCTGTCCGCACCCGAACTGGCCGAATGGCTCGCCGATTCATCGCGCCCCGCCCCTGTCCTGCTCGACGTCCGCGAACCGTGGGAACTTGAAACGGCCAAGATGGCCAACATTGTCGCGATTCCCATGCGCGACATCCCTGCCCGCAGCGAAGAACTGGACGACGAAGCGCAAATTGTCTGCATCTGCCACCACGGCGCCCGCAGCGCGCAAGTCGGCATGTTCCTGGAGTCGCGTGGCTTCACGCAAGTTTTCAATCTGTTTGGCGGCATTGACGCCTGGTCGAAGCAGGTCGATCCGGCAATCCCCACGTATTGATTCGCAGGCCTTTTTAGTCATCACGGAATTTCCATGCGCCCGATGTTTGCGCTGGCGCTGTCCAGCATCAGCGCCGGGTTAGCGTGCTCACCGGCCATGGCCGTGGGCCTCGATCAACTCTACGACGAAGCGCTCAATACTGACGCGCAGCTCCAGAGCGCGCGCGCCAGCCTGAGCGCCGACAGCGAACAATTGCCGCAAGCACGCGCGAAATTATTGCCGCAATTGTCGGCATCGGTGTCCGCCAATGAACAGCGCACGGAGTTTGGCGGGGGGTTGCCGGCATCGAATGGAAACAGTAACGGCTTTGTTGTTTCGCTGACTCAACCGCTCATCAACGTCGCGAACTGGCAAGGCTACCAGCAAGGCCAGATCGCGCTGACAACGGCTCAAGCGCAGTTCGCCGCCGCCCGTCAGGACCTGATAGTCCGGCTCGGGCAGGCTTATTTCGACGCGCTATCGGCTCAGGACAGTCTCGCGATTGTGCGCTCGCAAAAGGCATCGATTGCCGAGCAACTCGAATCAGCGAAACATTCCTTCGACGCCGGCAGCGCCACGATCACCGATACCAACGAAGCCCAGGCCAAATACGATCAGGCGGTCTCGCAGGAAATCGCGGCGCAGAACGATCTCGAGGTGAAACTGGCGTCGCTGGAACAGATCGTCGGGCATCCGGTGACGCGCGTGGATGGCCTCGCTCGCGGCGTGACACTCCCGCCGCCCGTTCCCGCCGACATGCAGCAATGGGTCGACATGGCCCGCGACGCGAACTACGACGTCGTGCTCAAGCAACTGGCGACGGCGAACTCGCAGCGCGAGACATTGAAGGCGAAGGCGGGTCACTATCCTTCGCTCGATCTCGTCGCAAGTTATTCAAAAAGCAGCCTGGGCGCGGCTGGCGCGGGCAACTTCGGCGGAAATTTTGGCGGTGGGTTTGGCAGCGGCGCAGGGTCGATCGGCCCGGGCATCCCGGCAGCGGCGGCCGAACTCGGCAACTTCGGCGCGTATTACACCAACGCGACGGTCGGCGTTCAGCTCACCATTCCGTTGTACGAAGGCGGCGCAACGCAAAGCCGCGTGCGGCAAACGCTCGCGCTCGAAGACAAGGCGGCGTCGGACCTCGACAGCGCGCGGCGATCGGCGGCGCTATCGGCGCGACAGGCGTTTCTGGGGGTATCGAGCGGACTTGCGCAGGTTCGAGCACTCGAAACCGCCGAGCGGTCGGCGCGGACATCGCTTGAATCCAACTTGCTGGGTTATCAGGTCGGCGTGCGGATCAATATCGACGTGCTCAACGCGCAGGATCAGCTTTTCTCGGCGCGGCGCGACTTGGCGAAGGCGCGTTACGACACGCTGATCAACTCGCTGAAGCTCAAGGCGTCCACTGCGAGTCTCACCGACAGCGACGTGCTGTCGCTGAACTCCCTGCTTTCTCCCACCGACGACACGGCGCTCACCGCCCTGCCCGTCGTTCCGAGCGTGCCGCATCCGCGCACGGGAAATCCGGCATCCGGCCGGCGTTCCCTGCCTCAATAAAAAAACCGCGAGCCTTCGTACAGGAAGCTCGCGGTTTTCCAAAGCAGTAAAAACTCAGACCACGTTCATCGCCAGCGCGCTCTCACGATAATGCTGGCTCGCCTTGTCGCTATCGCCCAGTTGTTCGTGCAAACGCGCCAACGCGCGATGCGTGCGGATCTTAAGCGGTTCGTTATCGGCGAGTTTCAAGGCCGATTCCAGGAACGCCTGCGCCTTGCCCCATAACTGCTGATGCAGGCACAGACGGCCGAGGGTGAACAGCAAATCAGCGTCTTCCGTACGTTCCTTCTGCCATGCTTCCGCGCGCTGAATCAACGGCAGCGCGTCGCCCGGCGATGCGCAATCCGGATACCGGCGCAACAAACGCGCGTCCCAGTTGTGATTGAGCGCTTCCTCGACGATCTTGCGCGCGTCGTTGCGTCGATCCAGCGCGATCAGCAACTCGGCGGCAAGATCGGCCAGACGCGGCGATTGCCGTTCTACCGGCGATAGCGTCTGCCAGAATTCCAGCAACGCATCCGGATTGTGCCGGCGATCGCGCAGCAGATTTTCAGCCGCGACCTGACGCAAACGCACCGCAACCGCCGGATGCAGCGCCTCGCGTTTTTCGAGCGTCTTCACGAGCTTCAGCACTTCGCCCCAGTTCTTCAACTGCTGCTGAGCGCGCAACGCGATCTGCTGCGCGTGCAACCGACGCCCGCCCTGCGCCTGCATTTCGGTCAACGCGATGAGCGCGCCGTCGGCATCGCGGCCATCGGCGCGCATGTCGGCGGTAGCCATCAGACGCGCGTCCTGCCAGTCGCTGTCCGTCACCTTCGCGAGCCATTCGTCGCGGCGCGCGTACTCATGCATCTCATGCGCCGCTTTTGCACCGATCAGGCCGGCCGCACCGGCGTTTTCATCGACGTTCAAGGAATCGCGCGCCGACTTTTCTGCCTTCGAAAAGCGCCCGGCGTACAAGTGGCCGATGGCATCGCGCAATGCCGCGTTCGCCTTCGCGAGCCGCGAGCGCGTCCGATACGCCGACACGCGCTGCGGCATTTTCCACACGCTGCGAATGGCGCGCAGCACCGCGTACAGCACGATGAACGACACCACCAGCGCCACCACGAACAGGTTCAGCGACACGTCCACGCGATACGGCGGGATCACGAGCAGCACTTGGCCGCCGTCGAACACACCGACCAGCGCGAGCGCTGCGGCCGCCGCGAACAGGAGCACAAACCAGATGAGTCCACGCATCGTCATCATCCGCCTCGCTTGAACTGATGGACCGCCGCGAGACTCGCGTTCAGGTCGGGAACGGCGACGGCGGTCGACGCGTCGTTGACCTGCTTGACGAGATCGCGCACGGACTTGACCTTGCCCGACGACGGATCGAAGTATCGGCCGAGCGCGGTATCCGCGGCGTTGAGGTCCGACCTGAGCGCCGGTTCACTGCGCGACAACAGCGACAAACGCGCCGACAGCAAGCGCAGCTTCACGTTCTCGCGCACGAAATAACCTTGATCCGGCGAGGCGAGCATGGCGTCGGCGTTATCGATACGACGCACCGACACCAGACTCGACAACTGCTGCCCGATGCCGCCCGCGATCTGCTGCAGCCAGACCTTCCAGCGCGGCTGGTTGGTCGCGGCAGCGATGGCGGCGCTGTCGCCGGGGGTATCGGCGTGTGCCGTCGAAGGCACGATCGGCGCTTCGCCGGCGAGCGGCAAACGGTCGATCTGGTCGATGGCGGTATCGAGCTTGATGGCAAGGCCCGTCAAATCAGTCGATGGCGTTGCGCGCAACTTGTCCATGTCCTGCGCAATGGCCTTGCGGATTGTCACGATCTGCGGGCCGGTGGTGGCGGCAAGACGCGTATCGGCGCTTTGCAGCGCGAAGAGCGCGAGCTGGACGTTGCCGGTGAGCTGCAACTGCTGGCTTGCGCTCGACAGGATCTGCTCGACCTCGGCCAGCGTCCAGTCGTCGCGATTGCTGGCGAGATCCTGATATTGCTGTTGCAGCGCCTGGCTTTGCGCCTGCGCGTCCGTGAGCTTGCCCTGGAACTGGATGATCTGCGTGTTGATGGCGTTGACCGAACTTGCAGCCTGATCGGCTTGCGCGCGCAACGCGGCGGTTTGCGCATCGCTCGCCTGCAAACGTTGCGCGAGCTGCGCATCGCGTTGATCGAACTTGCGGTTGAGCATGAAACCGCCCACGCCCGCCACCACGATGATGATCACGAGCACCAGCCAGACGAGCGCGGTGCCCGCGCCGCCGCGCCGCTCTTTCAACTGTGATTCATACGGCGTGAACGGCGTGTTGGGTGGATTCGAAGGCGGAGCCGACGCCGTGGACTTGGCATCGGATTTTGAAGCGGTCTTGCTGGAATCGATCGAATCAGTCATGCGTGATTGAGCCGGTTGGTGAGCCGGCGCGAAGGCCGGCCTGGAATCCGTCGGCGCGGACTCCTGGTTGGTTTTTTGACTGGACTGGCCGGACGGCGTTGCCGCCGAGGCCGTGTGTCCATGTTTTTGTGCCTCTGCAACCTGCGCGTCCGGTTCGTCTCCGGCTGCGGCTTTTGTATCCAGTCCCGAAGCAGTGGCGAAGAGCGTGCTGAACGCCTGAACAATGCGTTCGTCGCCGGCGCCGGACACCGTAATCCTATCAAAACCCGCCTGCCGCGCGGCCTCGGCAATACGCGGATGCGGCGTCACGAGCGGCGCGTGCTTGAGCGTCAGGGTTTCGTCGGCAGTGAGATATTCGCGCGCCAGTTCTTCAAGATTGCGCACGCCTTCCGAACTGGTGAGCAGCCACGCGTGCGGTTCGCCCGCGAGCAGCTCGTGGATGCGTTCCCAGTCGCGCATGGACGGCTCGGGCACGATGCGCGTGTACGCCGCCACTTTCTCCACGTTCGCGCCGGCTTCGGTCAGTGTGTCGGCCAGCCATTCACGGCCGCCATCGCCACGCACGATCAGAACGCGTTTGTCCTTGAGGCCATCGGCGCCGAAATGCGCCGTGATCGCCGCGTGCAGCGCTTCGGAATCGTAGCGGGGATCGGTGGGGGTTTCGGTAATGGTGGCGTCGGCGCCGGGGCTGATCACCGTGTACGCGGGCGCGGCGATGCCCTGGCGCGCCAGCGCCGCCACGCTGCCCGGACCGACCACGCCAATGGCGACATGCGTCGGCCAGGGCGAGGTGAGCGCGGCAAACGCATGCTGGACAGCATTTGGCGATACAAACACGACCAGCGCGAAGCCAAGTGCCGCGGGCGCATGAAGCTCGCCGAGCGCGGCTTGCAGCGGGGCGGTATCGGCGACGGGGCCTATGTCGATGAGCGGAAACTCGAACGGCGCGAAACCCGCGCGTTCGAGCAGCGCGACAAGTTCCGCCGACTGGCCGGAAGGACGCGTGATGACAACGGTGGTGCGCCGCGGGGTGGCCTCGGCCGGTGGTTGCGTGGAATCGTGAGCGCTCGCCATCAGTCGGCAGGCGTTGCAGCAGGAGGAATGCGCGCGCCGCTCGCCGTGCTCAGCTCGCGGACGATGTCCATTGCACCCTGGGTTTCGAGTTCAGCGGAGACGCGGGCGCCTAGATCGAGCGCGGCTTCAACATTGGCCGCGCTCGACGAGCCTTCGGCACGCAGGACGCGCGTGCCATCAACCGTCGATACACATCCACGTAAATGCAGCGCGCCTTCGCGCCACTCGGCGTACGCGGCGAGCGGTACTTCGCAACTGCCCCCAAGCGAGCGCGACACCATGCGTTCCGCTTCGACCGCCGCGGCCGTGGCCTCGTGATGCAAAGGCGCGAGCCACGCGGCGAGATCTTCACGACCGGCACGGATTTCGATGCCGAGTGCGCCCTGCCCCGCCGCCGGCAAACTCTCTTCCGGCGACAGATATGCGCGAATCCGCGATTCCAGCCCAAGCCGGATCAGGCCGGCGGCCGCAAGAATGATCGCCGCGTAATCGCCACGATCGAGCTTACCGAGACGGGTATCGAGATTGCCACGCAACGGACGTACATCGAGGTGAGGGAAATGCATGCGCAGCATGGCTTCGCGACGCAAGCTCGACGTCCCCACAACGCTGCCGTGAGGCAATTCCGCGAGCGATGCAAAGTGCGGCGAAACGAAGGCATCGCGGGGATCTTCGCGCTCGAGAATCGTGCTCAGCGTGAAGCCGTCGGGCAACTCCATGGGCACGTCTTTCAGCGAATGCACGGCGAGGTCGGCACGGCCGTCGGCAAGCGCCGCTTCGAGTTCCTTCACAAAGAGTCCCTTGCCGCCGACCTTGGATAAGGTCCGGTCAAGAATCTGATCGCCACGAGTTGTCATTCCGAGGATTTTGACGTCGCAAGATGGATATAATTTGTGCAGCGCAAACTGCACGTGCTCAGCCTGCCACATGGCAAGACGGCTCTCCCGCGAGGCAATGACTAAAGTACGGGGCGGTGGCGTGGAAGGCGTCTCGGAGTTCATTGCGGGTCAATCGAATGACGGGATGGATAACAAACAATGGTAGCACGCACGCCAAAGCCCAATTACAGTCCGAGCCGCGCCGAAGCGCCGCGCAAACGGGCCGGGCGCGATGCGGCAAGACGGAGACAGCAGGGCAAAAAGCCGCAACATGCGGCGCGCGTCGTGGACGGGGCACGCATTCTTCAGCGCTGCCACGCCCGACCGCCTTTGATTTCTCGAGTTTCAGCCGCAACGCCAGTAACACTGTAGGCAGCTTGGCGGAGCAAGCGGACGTCGTTTCATGCGCGGCGCCCGCACGCTTCCATATTTAGTCTGTGGCTTTAAAGTTGGCTAACAAGAGGAACTCAACGTGACGTCTCCCGGATCGGCGCGCAATGCCCGCCCCCGCCGCAATGCGGCATCGAAGGATGAAGGTTCGTCGGTCAAGGCCATCGCGGCCGATGTGTCGGTTGCTACGAAAGCTTCCAAAGCGCGTGCCCCCGCTGTCAAGAAACCCGCTGTGAAGGTGGCCGCCAAGCCGTCAAAAGCCACATCGCGAACGCGCGACGACAAGGACCTGCCGCTCTTCGAAGACATCCGCTATCTCGGGCGTCTCCTCGGCGACGTCGTGCGCGAGCAGGAAGGCGACAAGGTCTTCGATGTCGTCGAAACGATTCGTCAGACCGCAGTGAAGTTTCGTCGCGAGGAAGACAGCGAGGCGTCGCAGGCGCTGGACAAGCGCCTGAAATCGCTTTCGCCCGAGCAAACGGTGAGCGTCGTGCGCGCGTTCAGCTATTTTTCACATCTGGCGAATATCGCGGAGGACCGGCATCACAACCGGCGTCGCAGGATTCATGCGCTTGCGGGTTCCACGCCGCAAGCCGGGACTATGGCTTATGCCATCGAACGGTTGAAGGCGAGTCCGAATGCCTCGTCGGCGAAAGCCACGCTGCAAAAGTTCTTCGATGACGCGTTGATCGTGCCCGTTCTGACCGCTCATCCGACCGAAGTCTCGCGCAAGAGCATTCTGGATGCGCAGCACGAAGTCGCGCGTTTGCTCGCCGAGCGCGATCAGGAGCTGACCGTCCGCGAACGCGCCCACAACGAATCGATGCTGCGCGCCCGCGTCACATCGCTTTGGCAAACGCGGATGTTGCGCGACGCGCGCCTGACCGTCGCCGATGAAATCGAAAACGCGCTCTCGTATTACCGCGCGACCTTCCTCGAAGAAATCCCCGCGCTTTACGCCGACATTGAAGCCGCGCTCGCCGAACACGGCCTGCCCGCGCGCCTGCCGGCGTTCCTGCAAATGGGAAGCTGGATTGGCGGGGATCGCGACGGCAATCCGAACGTCACCGCGCCCACGCTGGTTCACGCCATCACGCGCCAGGCCACGGTGATTTTCGAACACTATCTGGAGCAAGTGCATAAGCTCGGCGCGGAATTATCGGTGTCGAACTTGCTGGCCGGCGCGAGCGATGCGCTCAAAACACTCGCCGATGCTTCCCCGGATTCGTCGCCGCATCGGACCGACGAGCCTTATCGGCGCGCGTTGATCGGCGTGTACGCACGGCTCGTGGCTTCCGCCGATGAGCGTCTCGGCGCCGGCGTGGTCGCGGCGCGCAGCCGTCATCCGGCGAAACCGTATGCATCGGCGACTGAGTTTGCCGCCGATCTGAACGTGCTGATCGAATCGCTGGCCGCGCACCATGGCGAGTATCTGTCGGCGCCGCGTTTGTCGCCTTTGGCGCGCGCGGCGGAAGTGTTCGGCTTCCATCTGGCGAGCATCGACTTGCGTCAGAGTTCGGACATCCACGAAGCGGTGATCGCCGAACTGCTGGCACGCGCGGGCGTTCAGGACGATTACGCCGCACTGCCCGAAGCCGACAAGATCACTTTGCTGCTCAACGAACTGGCCCAGCCACGGCCGCTGCGCCTGCCCTATTTCGACTACTCGGACCTCGCGAAGAGCGAACTCGGCGTGCTGGAAGCGGCGCGCGTGACGCGCGAGAAGTTCGGTACGCGGGCTGTGCGCAACTACATCATTTCGCACACGGAAACCGTCAGCGACTTGCTCGAAGTCATGTTGCTGCAAAAGGAAACCGGCTTGCTGCAGGGGCGTCTGGGTCACGCGAAGGATCCCGCGCACGATGGCTTGATGGTGATTCCGCTGTTCGAGACCATCGCCGACTTGCGCAATGCGCCGCACATCATGGGCGACTTTTTCGCGCTGCCTGGCGTGAAAAAACTGGTCGAGCTGCAAGGCGGCGAGCAGGAAGTCATGCTCGGTTACTCCGATAGCAACAAGGACGGCGGCTTTCTTACATCGAACTGGGAGTTGTACCGGGCCGAACTGGCACTCGTCGCTTTGTTCAAGCAGCACAAGACCACGCTGCGGCTCTTTCATGGTCGCGGAGGCACGGTCGGGCGCGGCGGCGGTCCGACGTATCAGGCAATCCTGTCGCAGCCGCCGGGTACCGTCGATGGCCAGATCCGTACGACCGAGCAAGGCGAAGTGATCGCGAGCAAGTTCGGCAATCCGGAAATCGGCCGGCGCAATCTTGAACTCGTGGTGGCCGCTACGTTGGAAGCGTCGCTTTTGCCGCACGAAAATACGCCCGCGCAGTTGCCCGCGTTCGAAGCAACCATGCAGACGCTATCGGATTCGGCGATGGCCGCGTATCGCGCGCTGGTTTACGAGACACCCGGATTCAAGGAGTATTTCTTCGAATCGACGCCCATCTCCGAGATTGCCGAGTTGAATATCGGCAGCCGGCCGGCATCGCGCAAACTTCAGGATCCGAAGCAGCGCAAGATCGAGGATTTGCGGGCGATTCCGTGGGGCTTTTCGTGGGGCCAATGCCGTTTGTTGCTGACCGGCTGGTATGGCTTCGGCAGCGCGGTGACGGATTTCCTCGATACCGCACCGGACGCCTCCGAGCGCACCAAGCGTCTTGCCACGCTCAAGAAGATGCACAAGACGTGGCCGTTCTTCGCGAATCTGCTGTCGAACATGGACATGGTTCTGGCGAAGACGGACATTGCGGTGGCATCGCGTTACGCCCAGCTCGTCACCGATAAAAAACTCCGCAAGCACGTGTTCAGCCGGATCGTGGCGGAATGGGAACGGACGTCGAACGTGTTGTCGGAGATTACGGGACACAGCGAACGGCTCGCGAATAACCCGCTGCTCGCGCGCTCGATCAAGAACCGGTTCCCGTATCTGGATCCGCTGAATCACTTGCAGGTGGAGTTGCTCAAGCGGCATCGAGCTGGGGATGACAACGTGCGGCTCGGGCGCGGGATTCATTTGACCATCAATGGGATTGCGGCGGGCTTGCGGAATACGGGGTGATTTTGCTTAGCAGCCGGGTGGCTTCGAACCCACCCGGCTTTTTTAATTATTCCGCCCCGACCATCAACGCATCCAGTTCGAACGATCCATCGTCCTGAACCGCGAAATACTGGCGCACTTCATCGGGTGCGTTCTTCCATATCGAGCGAATCGCCGTCACTCTTTCCGGCGGCGTACGCATTCTCTCAACCCACGTATCGAATTGAAGCGGCAGGCGCCACCGGCTGCGAATCTCCGCGTTGAATCCCGCTTGCGCGAACAAAGCCAGCCACTCATCCCCACGATAATCCCGGATATGCGAACCATCGCGCAGCACTTCGACGGCCTGAATATGGGTATCGAGTAATGGATGATCCGCGCCCGCAATATCCACGAATACCACGCGCCCGCCCGGCTTCAGAACGCGCCGGACTTCCTTGAGCGCCGCTGGCACGTCGTGCCAATGGTGCGCGCTCATGCGGCTCAACACGCGGTCGAAGGTGGCATCGGGGAACGGCAGGCGTTCGGCGGGACCCTGGTACGTCGTGATGTTCTCAAGCCCGCGATCTTTCGCGGCGGCGGCGACCGTCGTCAGCATCTGTTCCGCGATGTCATACGCCACCACGCTTCTAGCGTGCGGCGCGACTGAAAAACTCACGTGACCCGCACCGCAGCCCAGGTCGAGCACGACCGCGTCCGGAACGGCCGCGACTTCGCGCGCGAGTTCCTGCAGATCCGCGCCCGTCGCGTGGACGGCGCTGGTGAGATAGGCGGCGGCGGTCGAACCGAACGCGTCGGCGACCTGATCGTGATGTTTCATGGGGCAACTCCAGGTTTTTGTCAGTGTTTTATCGGCGACAGCAACGCTACAATAAGCGCCGCCTTGTACCGGTACAAGTTGTGCAGTTATTCTGGTATCTAAAGTACCCGAACGCGCATCGAACTCATTTCAAACGTGCATTCATGACCTTGTCGTCCGCGTCTCCATTGGCCGCCCACGCCGCGCCACCACTCGATGCCACCCCGGCTCGCGCGCTTGGCGAGTTCATTCGTGCGCATCGCGAGCGTCTTTCTCCGATGGCCGTCGGCCTCCCGCCGGGCCCGCGCCGCCGCACGCCCGGTTTGCGTCGTGAGGAAGTGGCGCAGTTGTGCGGCGTGAGTCCGACTTGGTACACGTGGATCGAGCAAGGACGGCCGGTGTCCGCTTCCGCCGATGCGCTCGCGCGGATCGCCGTGGCGTTGCAGCTTTCGCGTGCCGAGCGGGCTTATTTGTTCGAACTCGCCGCCCAGCGCGATCCTGCCGAGCCCGACCCGGCGGCGCAGGACGCACCGGCTTCGCTGCTGAAATCGGTGGAATTGATCGACGCCCCCGCCTACGTTCTCGACCGCCAATGGAACGCCCTGCGATGGAATGCGCAAGCTGCGGCATTGTTCGTGGGCTGGCTGGATGGGGAGCGGGATCGGAATCTGCTCTCTTTCACCTTTACCGGGGCCGGAGCACAAAGTCTGATCGTCGATTGGGAAACGCGTGCGCGCCGGCTGGTGGCCGAGTTCAGGGCTGATTCGATCCGTCACCTGAACGATGCCCCGACCCGCGCGCTCATCGATTCACTCAGCGCGGCGAGCGACGCTTTTGGGCGCTTTTGGGCATCGCAGGACGTGGGTGAGCGTGAAGGCGGCACGCGGGAATTCAACCATCCGACGCGCGGCCGCCTCGTTTATGACCAGATTACGTTCAAGCCGGCGCATCGCGAAGATCTGAAGCTCGTGATGCTTGTCGGCGTTTAAGGCAGACGAATACTGAGATCTGAAGCACGAGCACGCAGCACAAAAAAATGCCCGGCCTATTGGGACCGGGCAAAGCCGCTTCTCCTCGGCCAAGGCCAGAGGAGAACGGGGACACATGGTGAGCTACGCCGATTGCGCGAAACTCTTGCGCAACCCAAAGCGGGCTCGTATCCGTTATTACGTTTGAAAAAGCGAAACGGATTCATCCGGATGCAAAAAAACCAATGCGGCTCAAAGCGATTATTTCGGTAATATCGATCGCGCCGCCCACCCGACCGGTCCCATGACGACAATCCTCTCTCACGACCCGACCCCCGACACCCTCGTGCAATTGCTCGACCGTGTTGCCAGCGAAGACGCCGCCGCGTTGCGCGCGCTCTACGATTTAACTTCATCGAAACTGTTTGGCCTCGCGCTTCGTATATTGGTGAAGCGCGAGTGGGCCGAAGAAGTTTTGCAGGACGCGTTCGTCAATATCTGGCGATACGCGGGGGACTACAAAGCAGGCCTGTCCGCGCCAATGACCTGGATGGCGGCAATCGTCCGCAACCGGGCACTCGATTATTTGCGGCGGCAGAAAGCCAACGGGGCGAGCGCCGAAACCGAATGGAGCGATGCGTTGGACGATACCCTGCCGGCGAACGAGGCAGATCCCTCCGACCAGATGCTGATGAGCCAGGAAGCACGGCAACTCGCCATCTGCATGGACCGGCTCGAAGCCAATCAGCGCCAGGCCGTGGCGCTTGCATATTTGCGTGACCAGAGCCATAGCGAAGTGGCCGATGTTCTCAAAGTACCGCTCGGCACAGTGAAGTCGTGGATTCGTCGCGGCCTGGAAAAACTCAAGACGTGCCTGGGAGGGTTGTGATGGATCTGCATCGATACGCAGGCCTTGTCGATCAGCTCGCAGCCGAATACACGCTCGGCGTGCTGCGGGGTGGTTCGCGAAGACGCTTCGAAAGTATTTCCCAGCACGATCCGGCCATAAGGCTGGCCGTCGAAACCTGGCGTTTGCGGCTCGCGGCCATGACCGAGCTCGGACCGGCTGTCGCACCGCCGCCCGAAATCTGGACGGCTATCGAACGGCGGCTGAATCTCGTCAATGCCCGGCGCGATGCGGCGGCAGCTCGCCCGGTTCCGGCAGTGCCCGAACGCGTCCGGCCGAAGCCGGGCTGGTTCGAGAACCTCTCGTTCTGGCGCGGCTGGTCGATCGCGGCGACCGCGATCGCTGCTATCGCGCTGGTCGTGTCGATCCGCGAGCTTTCGACCGTCGCCCCCGTGCCCGTGCCTACGCCCGTGCCGCAAGTGGCGCAGGAACCGCGCATCGGCTATGTGGCAACGCTTGCTGACGAGAAGTCCAACGCCCGCATGCTCGTGACGTGGGATGACCGGACCTCCGAAGTGACGGTGCGCCGCCTGAGCGGCTCGTCCGATCCCTCCGATAAATCCATGCAGCTCTGGGGCCTGCCGAAGGAAGGCCATCCGGTGTCGCTCGGCGTGCTGCCGGTCGGTGGAACGGCGAAATTCAAGGCGGCTTCTGTGAGCGCTTATCCGGTGCTGGCGGTTTCTGTCGAGCCGGTCGGCGGATCGCCGAATCCGAACGGGCCGACCGGGCCAGTGGTTTATACGGGTAAGGTCATTCCGGCAGCTTGATGGTTTTCACGCGGTGAATCTTCAAGGGGCGTCGAGAGACGCCCTTTTCTTTTGCGCGCTGCGTACGTTTGGCTGCAGGTTTGTCATTGCCTGTAAAATCGGCAGTTCCGCGGTTTTTTGTCCTCTTACGAACCTCACTATGACGTCCCAACTGCACAAGAAAGGCGAAGCCTGGTCGGCTCGCTTCAACGAACCAATGTCCGATCTGGTCAAGCGCTATACGTCATCGGTGTTCTTCGACAAACGTCTGGCGCTCGTCGATATCCAGGGTTCGCTCGCCCACGCTGCCATGCTGGCCGCGCAGAAGATCATCGGCGATGCGGATTTCCAGGCCATCCAGAAAGGCATGACGCAGATCCAGGGCGAGATCGAGCGCGGCGAGTTCGAATGGAAGCTCGACCTGGAAGACGTGCATTTGAATATCGAGGCGCGTTTGACAGCGCTGATCGGCGATGCCGGCAAACGCCTGCACACGGGCCGTTCGCGCAACGACCAGGTCGCAACCGATATCCGTTTGTGGCTGCGCGGCGAGATCGACCGGATCGGCGAATTGCTGATTGAACTGCGCCGCGCGCTGATCGATATCGCCGAGCAGAATGCGGAAACCATCATGCCGGGCTTTACGCATTTGCAGGTTGCGCAGCCGGTGACGTTCGGGCATCACCTGCTCGCCTATGTGGAGATGTTCACGCGTGACAGCGAACGCATGATCGATTGCCGCAAACGCGTGAATCGATTGCCGCTTGGCGCCGCGGCGCTGGCAGGAACGAGCTATCCGATCGACCGCAATGCCGTTGCGAAAACGCTCGGCTTCGATAGCATCTGCGCCAATTCGCTCGATGCCGTTTCCGATCGCGATTTCGCCATCGAGTTCACGGCGGCTGCGGCGTTGATCATGACGCACGTGTCGCGCTTCTCCGAAGAACTCGTGCTGTGGATGAGCCCGCGGGTTGGTTTCATCGATCTGGCCGACCGCTTTTGCACCGGCTCGTCGATCATGCCGCAGAAGAAAAACCCCGACGTGCCCGAACTCGCGCGCGGCAAGACGGGGCGCGTGAACGGCAATCTGGTTTCTTTGTTGACGCTGATGAAGGGCCAACCGCTCGCGTACAACAAGGACAATCAGGAAGACAAGGAACCGCTGTTCGATACCGTCGATACCGTCTCCGACACCCTGCGCATTTTTGCCGAAATGGCATCGGGTATCACGGTCAAGCCGGACGCCATGCGCGCAGCAGCGCTGCAGGGATTTTCGACGGCGACGGACCTCGCCGACTATCTTGTGAAGCGCGGTCTGCCCTTCCGCGATGCGCACGAGGCCGTGGCGCTCGCCGTGCGCATTTGCGTGGATCGCGGTTGTGATCTGGCCGATCTGACGCTTGATGAAATGCGCTTGGAGTTGCCGAACGTTGCGCATCTGATTGGTGAAGATGTGTTCGAATATTTGACGCTGGAAGGATCGGTGGCGAGCCGGAACCACGCTGGTGGGACGGCGCCGGAACAGGTTCGGGCGGCGGCGAAGGCGGCTCGGGCGGCTTTGGGATAATCAACTGGTTAAGAGCGAACTTGAATATCGTAGCCGATTCGGCTACGATTGTAGCCAATCATGCTACATTCGCCCGTTGAAACACTTTTCAGTGGCTATCGCCGACGTGTCCTCGGACTTCTCCTGCTAAGACCGGATGAGTCCTTTCACGTCCGTGAGATCGCACGTCTTACCGGCACCTCCGCCGGCACGCTCCATAAAGAACTTACCAAGCTCGCCGAGGCTGGCATTCTGGTCGCCGAGCGGCGTGCTAACCAATTGGTCTATATGGCCAATCGCGCGTCGCCGATCTACGATGAACTGGCCAGCATCATGCGGAAAACCTCGGGTTTGAACGACGTCATCGCGAATGCGCTTGCTCCCTGTGCGGGGTCTGTCGATGTCGCTTTCGTATTCGGCTCGATTGCGCGCGGACAAGAAACTGCGCATAGCGATATCGATGTAATGATTCTCGGTGAAATCAGTTTTGCCGAGGCGGTCAGGCGCTTGTATCCGGCGCAAACCACGCTGGGACGCGAAATCAATCCGAAAGTGATGTCGGCACAGGAATGGCGCGCAACCGTTGAGCGCAAGGACGGGTTCGCGCTGGATTTGATGAACAAGCCGAAGATCTACGTGGTGGGTAATGAGCATGACCTTGCAGAACTTGTTGGGAATCACCCTTGATGCAATTACCCCGAATCGAGAGACGATTGGACGGTTGCTCGCGGCCGCGCAACGCAATTTACTCGATGCACGGCTTGAAGCATTAAGCCCGGAAAATCGCTTCGACGCAGCGTATAAAGCGATCATGCAACTTGCCATGCTGTCACTCAACGCTAACGGTTTCCGACCGCTTACCAGCCGGCCTGGACATCATCAGACCGCGATCCAGTCATTAACGCTCACCATCGGCCTGCCGGTGGAACGGATGATCGTTCTCGAGGCGTTGAGGAAACAACGCAATCTCTCCGACTACGGTGGTGATCTTGTAACAGATGCCGCGGTGCACGAATGCATATCGAGCGCCTCGGCTCTTCTCGATAAAGTTCAAGCGTGGCTCACCGATAACCGGCCGGAGTTTGCTGGCGACTGAGCGAGATCAACGGCGGCAGCGTCCGAAGATTTTCGGGATAATTCGCTCATCCCTTGGAACCAAGCGCCCATGATCATCCGCCCCAAACTCCACTGGTTCCGCATGTTGTTCGTCTGGCGAGGGTCCGTGCTGCCGCAACTCCTGCCGCGGCTTGCGCTGATCTTCGTGCTGTCCATCGCGGCAATCGTGATGCATGACCACGTGCGCAATTACCCCGTCGGGCTAGGCACGCCGCCGTTCGCGCTGGTAGGCATCGCGCTCGCGGTGTTCCTCGGCTTTCGGAATAGTGCGAGTTATGAGCGCTGGTGGGAAGGCCGCAAACTTTGGGGATCACTGTCCATTCACGGACGTTCGTTGGCGCGTCAAGCGTTGACCCTGCCGCGCGGCGTCAAGAGCGAGGACACGCGTGAGTTCATCGCGGCGATCGGAGCGCTTGGTCACGCGCTGCGCCACGAAATGCGCCGCACCGATCCCCTTCCCGATCTCGCCACGCGGCTGACGCCTGCGTTATATCAGCGCACTGTCAAAGCGCAAAATCGATCGACAACAATCTTGCGCTGGCTCGGCGAATGGTCTGCCGCCCGTGCACGCGAAGGCGCGCTCGATGGCTACGGCACGCTCGCGTTCGAGCAGAATCTCAACGAGTTGTCGGGTGTAATCGGCGGCTGCGAGCGGCTCGCTTCTACACCATTGCCCTTCTCGTACTCGGTGATGATTCATCGAACCGTGTATTTGTTCTGCGTGCTGCTGCCGTTTGGTCTTGTCGATGGCGCGGGCGTGTTGACACCTTTGTTCGCGCTGCTGGTCGCGTACGCGTTCATGTCGCTGGAAGCGATCGCCGCGCAGATCGAAGACCCATTCGGCCTGGAAGAAAACGATCTGGCGCTGAGCGCGCTCTGCGATGCGCTCGAAACCATGCTCTACGATATGACCGCCGATCCCGATTTCAAGCGGCCGCCGAAAGGATTGCCGGAGCCGGGCGTGACTGGACGCAGGTTTATCGTGACTTAAGCAAACAAGGCCCGCGTTCTGCGGGCCTTGTTCATTGCACTCTATAACGCCGCCTTAACGCTCGAGCGCGACGCAATCCACGAAATACTCAATCCGTCCGTTGATCATCTCGCCAACCAGCCCGTGGATATCCGTATGGAAGCCAGGGAAACGCTCGTTGAATTCGCGCGCAAAACGCAAGTAATCCACGATGGTCTTGTTGAACCGCTCGCCCGGAATCAGCAACGGAATGCCCGGAGGATACGGCGTCAGCAGAATTGTTGTCACGCGTCCTTCGAGTTCATCGATAGGCACCCGGTCAATCTCGCGATGCACCAGCTTCGCATACGCTTCGGACGGCTTCATGGCCGGTTCCATGCTCGACAGATACATCTCGGTGGTAAGCCGGGCGATATCGTTCGCACGATAAACACTGTGAATCTGCTCGCAAAGATCGCGCAATCCCATGCGCTCGTACGACGGATGCTGCGCAATGAAGTCCGGCAGCACGCGCCACAAAGGCTGGTTGTTGTCGTAGTCGTCTTTGAACTGTTGCAGTTCGGTGACCATCGAGTTCCAGCGGCCCTTCGTGATCCCGATCGTGAACATGATGAAGAACGAATACAGCCCGGTCTTCTCCACAATGATCCCGTGCTCCGCCAGATACTTCGTCACGATCGCGGCCGGAATGCCCGACTCGCCGAACTCGCCGTCCACATCGAGTCCCGGCGTGATGATGGTCGCCTTGATGGGGTCGAGCATGTTGAAGCCTTCGGCGAGCGCGCCGAATCCATGCCAATGATCGTTCGGCTTCAACACCCATTCTTCGCGATCGCCGATGCCCTCTTCGGCCAACGCTTCCGGGCCCCAGACCTTGAAGAACCAGTCGTTGCCGTATTCGTCATCGACCTTGCGCATTGCGCGGCGGAAATCGAGCGCTTCAGCAATCGATTCCTCCACCAGCGCCGTGCCGCCCGGCGGTTCCATCATGGCCGCGGCCACGTCGCACGACGCGATGATCGCGTATTGCGGGCTCGTCGACGTATGCATCAGATACGCTTCGTTGAAGCGATGTTTGTCGAACGTGCTGTTCTCGGAATCCTGAACAACGATCTGCGATGCCTGCGAAATCCCCGCGAGCAGCTTGTGCGTCGAGTGCGTGGCGAACACCAGCGCGCCCGTACGCGGACGGCCGGCGCCAATGGCATGCATGTCCTGATAGAACTCATGGAACTCGGCGTGCGGCAGCCAGGCTTCGTCGAAGTGAAGCGTGTCGAGCATGTCGCCAAGCAGATCCTTGATCATCTCGACGTTGTAGACAATGCCGTCGTAGGTACTTTGCGTGATCGTCAGGATGCGCGGCTTCACATTCGGATTTTTCGCGATCGCCTCGCGCGCGAACGGATTTGCTTCAATCTTCTTGCGAATGTTTTCCGGCTTGAACTCGTCGCGCGGAATCGGTCCGATCAGCCCGAAGTGATTGCGTGTCGGCGTGAGGAACACCGGAATCGCGCCGGTCATGGTGATGGCGTGCAGGATCGACTTGTGGCAATTCCGGTCAACCAGCACGATGTCGCCGGGCGCGACGGTCGCGTGCCAGACAATCTTGTTCGATGTCGACGTGCCATTGGTCACGAAAAACAAATGGTCCGCGCTGAAAATACGCGCCGCGTTTCGTTCCGATGCCGCCACCGGACCGGTATGGTCGAGCAATTGGCCGAGTTCATCGACGGCGTTGCAGACGTCCGCCCGCAACATGTTCTCGCCGAAGAACTGGTGGAACATCTGGCCAAGGGGGTTCTTCAGGAATGCCACGCCGCCCGAGTGTCCGGGACAGTGCCACGAGTACGAACCCTCTTCGGCGTATTGCACGAGTTCCTTGAAGAACGGCGGCGCAAGCGCATCGAGATACACCTTTGCCTCGCGAATGATGTGGCGCGCGACGAACTCCGGCGTGTCCTCGAACATGTGGATGAAACCGTGCAGTTCGCGCAGGATGTCGTTGGGCAAATGCCGCGACGTGCGCGTTTCGCCGTACAGGAAAATTGGGATATCCGCGTTGCGCCGGCGCACCGCCTGCACGAACGCGCGCAACGCAACAATCGCGGAGGCCAGCTCCGGCGCGTCGCCCTCGGCGAGCACCACGTTGCTGTCTGCATAAGGCAGCAACTCGTCGTCATCGATCGACAAGATAAAACACGACGCACGGCTGGACTGCTGCGCAAACGACGTCAGATCGCCGTAACTCGTCAGCCCGAGCACCTCGACGCCTTCGCGCTCGATCGCCTCGGCGAGCGCGCGAATACCGGAACCCGAAATGTTCTCGGAACGAAAATCTTCGTCGATGATGACGACGGGAAAACGGAACTTCATCAGGCGAATCTCCAAATGGAACGACCGCTGACCGAGTTGTGCATGCTCGAGTCCAGCGGTCTTTCAAAAAGTGTTGCAATGACGTTTCTATACAGCAAATGCCGTGACAGATCCGTCAGGTTTTCGGCAGCGTCACGCCGCTTTGCCCTTGATACTTGCCCCCGCGATCAGCGTAGGAAGTCTCGCAGATTTCGTCGCTTTCAAAGAACAGGACCTGCGCCACGCCTTCGTTCGCGTAGATTTTGGCAGGCAAAGGTGTCGTATTCGAGAATTCGAGCGTCACATAGCCTTCCCATTCGGGTTCGAACGGCGTCACGTTCACGATGATCCCGCAGCGCGCGTACGTGGATTTTCCCAGGCACACGGTCAGGCACGAGCGCGGAATGCGAAAGTATTCAACCGTACGGGCCAGCGCGAAGGAATTCGGCGGAATGATGCAGACGTCGCCCTTGAAGTCGACGAACGATTTTTCGTCGAAATTTTTCGGGTCGACAATCGTGGAATTGATGTTCGTGAAGATCTTGAATTCGTCGGCCACGCGAATATCGTAGCCATAGCTCGACGTGCCGTAACTGACGATTTTCCTGCCGTCTTCTGACACACGCACCTGATCGCGCACGAACGGCTCGATCATCTTGTGCTCTTCGGCCATGCGCCGGATCCACTTGTCGGACTTGATGCTCATAGGGAACGCTACCCAACGAAAGAAGCGGCTTGAGAGAAGCCGCCGTGCATGAAACAGGGCGTGGCCGGGAACCTGGATTGCATGCAGATGCATGCCAAAGCCAGCGGGACCCGCCGAGAAGCGCGTATTTTACTTGATGTGGTGGCCCACGCGACGGGACCTGGCCAAGAAGCCAGGCCAAACGTTTTAGAGGCCTGATTTTATTGACGAATCACGCCGCACGCGAGTGCGGGACCGGCGCCGCGCGGGCTGAGCGAATACGAGTCGGACGTATCGCGATGAAGCAGCACCGCGCGCGCGAGAACCGAGCGCACGCCATCGAGCGAGAGATCGGGCGCAACGATAAACCCCGTTGCCGATCCGTTTGCGTCGGCCCGAATGGTTGCCAGGTCGCCTTCGACTTTCGATGACCGGCTGCGATCGGCCGCCGGTGAGAAGACCGGGCCGCCGTCGGACGAATTGGAGACGATACAGTCGCCGCGCTCGTGGATCTGCAGCGCGTGCTCGCTGTTGGGCGGCATGCCGGACAGGTTGTATGAAACCTGCACGCCATCCGCGCGTTCGATGAACGTCAACGACCCGCTCGCACTACTGCCCGCGGTAGGCTGCAGCGTCGCGTCGGCGCGTTTTTCGTGGTTCTGGAACAAAATGCCGCAGCCACCGAGCAGCAAAGTGCCGGCGGTAAGAGCGAACCCCGTGGCCGCGCTCGTGCTCCAGCGTGCAATCAGGCCCAGGGCCGGGTTTGTCGTGGCAGGCAGGTTGTTCGATCCAGGCCCGTCGAATCTTCGTTTCATGCAATCCTCATGGCGACCTCGCGACCACCCCGTGTGCTCGCCTGACCGCGCCAATCGAAGGCCACATGATACCGCGACACGCATGAGGCCTGACCTCCGTGGCCGCTCAGGTGTTCTGCACCACGATGCTCGGGAACATCGACGTCATGTCGCGCTGGCGCTCCGCAATCGAAATCGCCACCTTGCGCGCGATCGACCGGTACGCGTCGGCAATCTTGCTGTCCGGCTGCGACACCACGGTGGGCTGGCCGGCATCGGTTTTCTCGCGGATAGCGATGTCCAGCGGCAAGCTGCCGAGCACCGGCACGCCGTATTCCTTCGACATCCGCTCGCCGCCGCCTGCGCCGAAGATGTGTTCCTCGTGGCCGCAATTCGAGCAGATATGCGTGCTCATGTTCTCGACGATTCCCAAAATGGGAATGCCGACCTTCTCGAACATCTTCAAGCCCTTCTTGGCATCGAGCAGTGCGATGTCCTGCGGCGTGGTCACGATCACGGCGCCCGTCACCGGGACTTTCTGCGACAGCGTCAACTGAATGTCGCCCGTGCCCGGCGGCATATCAACGACCAGATAATCGAGATCCATCCAGTTCGTCTGACGCAGCAACTGTTCGAGCGCGGAAGTGACCATCGGGCCGCGCCAGACCATCGGGTTGTCCTGCTCGATCAAAAAGCCGATGGAATTCGCCTGGATGCCGTGGCCGACAAGCGGGTTCATCGACTGGTTGTCGGGCGATTCCGGGCGCCCGCTGATGCCGAGCATCATGGGCAGCGAAGGACCGTAGATATCGGCGTCCAGCATGCCGACCGATGCACCTTCCGACGCAAGTGCGAGCGCAAGATTTACGGCAGTCGTGCTTTTGCCGACTCCGCCCTTACCCGACGCCACGGCGATAATGTTTTTTACATTCGGCAGCAACTTCACCCCGCGCTGGACTGCGTGAGCCACGACCTGCGACGAAACGTCCACCTTCACGTCCTGGACGCCCGAAACATTGGCGACAGCCTCCGCGATTAGTGCGCGAATTGCATCGAACTGACTCTTTGCCGGATATCCCAGCACGACGTTGACGGTGACATGGGCGCCGTCTATGGTCACGTTGCGGATGCTTTTTGCGTCCGCGAAAGTGCGGCTGGTATTGGGATCGATCAGGCCGCCAAGGGCGGTGTCGATCTGGGCGCGATCAAGACTCATCGAGACTCCGTGGGAACGCTTGTTGCGAATAGGGATCGAACACTTTCGCGCACGTGGTATGAAATTTGAAAGGAATTGTTGCACGACATTGCGTGGCGGACGCGTGCGCTGCACTATCCCACGCTGCCATGGTCTGGGGACGCATCGTTTTAAGCGCTTGAATCCTTGGCCGTATTGTAGTGGCAGGCGCAACGGCACGCCGGAAGACCCCACAGGGAACTTCCGTGCAAGCCGGGCGGCTGCCTCGATTGAATCCTGGAGAAATGAAATGAACTCGAAAATGATGACGCGCTTGTCCGTAATCGCCGTAGCCGGTGCATTGGTCGCCGGTTGCGCTTCGCAGCAGGGCAATAACGCTGCTGTGGGCACCGGCATTGGCGCTGCGACCGGCGCCGGCATCGGCGCGATCTTCGGCGGCGGCAAGGGCGCGGCCATCGGTGCAGGCGTCGGCGCTGCTGCGGGCGGCATCACCGGTTACAACTGGCAGGCCATCAAGGGCAAGCTGACGGGCGCAACGCAAGGCACGGGCACGCAAGTGACCGAGCAGCAAGACGGATCGCTGAAGGTCAACATCCCCAACGCAATTTCCTTCGATACCAACAGCTACGCCATCAAGCCGACGTTCGCGCCTGTGCTCGACCAGGTTACGCAAACGCTGGTGCAGCATCCGGAGCTGATCGCCCAAGTGGTTGGCCACACGGACAGCACCGGTCAGGCGGCTTACAACCAGACCTTGTCGCAAAATCGTGCACAAAGCGTGGCGTCGTACCTCGCCGGACACGGCGTTGCCGCTCAGCGTCTGGCAGCTTCGGGCATGGGACAGACCCAGCCTATCGCTGACAACGCCACCGAAGCCGGCCGTGCACAAAATCGCCGCGTAGAGATTTATCTGCGCGCGACGGCACAACCGGGACAAGTGCAGTAAGCAGATTGATTTACAAGGGGAATTGACACTTTTGGCGGCGCAGCCAAGGTTTTGACCGGTTCTGGAAAATATCGCGAAGAATCGCGAGAAAGCCGGAAAATATTTGAAACTTTGGCCGCACACCGCGTGTCTGTATTAGCGGTAGGTGGCTGGCAGTGCCGCCACGTGCCATTCTCCTCTTGTCGTTGTTGCTCCGGGGCCCGCTATATCGCCCCGGTTTTTTTTCGCCCAGAATTTGCGCACTGCCGGGTTTTGGCCCAGCCTGCGTCACCTTCCCCCGCTCCCAGCGTGCTGTTCGCCTCCTGCTAGAATCGTGGTTCGCTTTTTCACGCAATCATCGACTTTCAACCGCAGGTCAGCGCCTTATGTCATCGTCAGCACCGATTTCCGCACCCGCCCACCGTCGAGTCCTCGTCACGTCCGCGCTCCCGTACGCGAACGGCCAGATTCATATCGGCCATATGGTCGAATATATCCAGACGGATATCTGGGTCCGGACGCTGCGAATGCACGGTCACGAGGTGTATTACGTCGGCGCTGACGATACCCACGGCACGCCCATCATGCTGCGCGCCGAACAGGAAGGCATCACGCCGAAACAATTGATCGAACGCGTTGGCAAAGAGCACAAACGCGATTTCGACAGTTTCGGCATTTCCTTCGATAACTACTACTCGACCGATGCCGAGGAAAACCGCGTCCTGTGTGAATCGATCTATAAGTCGCTCCAGGAAGCCGGCTTGATCGATGCACGGGATATCGAGCAAGCCTACGACCCGGTCAAGGAAATGTTCCTGCCGGACCGCTTCATCAAGGGCGAATGCCCGAAGTGCGGCGCCAAAGACCAATACGGCGACAATTGCGAAGTGTGCGGCTCGACGTACCAGCCGCTCGACCTGATCAACCCGTATTCGGTGGTCTCGGGCGCAACGCCCGTGCGCAAGACATCGACGCACTACTTTTTCCGCCTATCCGATCCCCGCTGCGAAGACTTCCTGCGCGGTTGGGTCAGCGGCCTGGCGCAGCCGGAAGCCACGAACAAGATGCGCGAATGGCTTGGCGACAAAGGCGAAGCCAAGCTCGCAGACTGGGACATTTCGCGCGATTCGCCGTATTTCGGCTTTGAAATTCCGGGCGCTCCGGGCAAATATTTCTATGTGTGGGTAGATGCACCTGTCGGCTATTACGCCAGCTTCAAGAACCTGGCCGATGCGCGCGGCCTCGATTTCGAAGAGTGGATCCGGCCGGGAACGAAGACGGAGCAGTATCACTTCATCGGCAAGGACATTCTGTATTTCCATACGCTGTTCTGGCCGGCCATGCTGCAGTTTTCCGGTCATCGGACGCCAACGAACGTTTTTGCCCACGGTTTCCTGACCGTCGATGGCGCGAAGATGTCGAAGTCGCGCGGCACGTTCATCACGGCGAAAAGCGTGATCGACACGGGTATCAATCCGGAGTGGCTGCGCTATTACTTCGCCGCGAAGCTGAACCACACAATGGAAGACATCGACCTGAATCTCGATGATTTCCAGGCGCGCGTAAACAGCGATCTGGTCGGCAAGTACGTGAATATTGCGAGCCGGGCGGCGGGTTTCCTGATCAAGCGTTTCGATGGCCGCGTGCAGGACAGCGCGATGAACCATCCGCTGCTACAGCAATTGCGCGCGGCGGTTCCGCAGATTGCCGCGCTGTTCGAAGCGCGCGAATATGGCCGCGCGCTGCGCACGACCATGGATCTCGCCGATGCTGTCAACGGATATGTGGATACCGCGAAGCCCTGGGATCAAGCAAAGGACCCGGCGAATGCGGCCGCGCTGCACGAAACCTGCAGCGTCAGCCTGGAAGCGTTCCGTTTGCTGTCACTCGCGTTGAAGCCGGTGTTGCCATTGCTGGCGGAATCGGTGGAAGCGTTTCTGGGTATCAAGCCGCTGGTTTGGGCAGATACAACCACGCCGCTCAGCTCGTCGCAACCGATCAACGCGTACAAACACTTGATGACACGTGTCGATCCGAAGCAGATTGAGGCATTGATTGCGGCGAACCGCGAATCGATCGCGCCGGGACAAGCTGCGGCTGCGGCAGTTGCTGCGCCCGCATCGAAGAAAGCCGCGAAGGAAAAAGCGCCGGAAGCCGAAGGCACAATTTCCATCGATGACTTCGCGAAAGTCGATCTGCGTATTGCGAAGATCGTGGATTGCACGGCCGTGGAAGGTTCGGACAAGCTGCTGCAACTGACGCTGGATGTTGGCGAAGAAAAAACGCGCAACGTGTTTTCCGGCATCAAGTCGGCGTATCAGCCCCAAGACCTGATCGGCAAGTTCACGGTGATGGTCGCGAATCTCGCGCCGCGCAAGATGAAGTTCGGATTGTCGGAAGGCATGGTGCTGGCGGCATCGGCGGCGGACGAGAAAGCCGAACCGGGCCTGTATATCCTCGAACCGCACGGCGGCGCTAAGCCGGGAATGCGCGTGAAGTAAAGTCCCGGGCAAAGCGTAAAGTGAAGAGCCGTTCAACTCGCGTTGAACGGCTCTTTTTACATGCCTACTTCTCCGACGGCCCGTTTCTTCGCGCCCACGAATCGAAGCGTCGCGTATAAAGCAGATCGAGCCCCTGGAACGTGCCGCCATATGCGGAAACGGACCAGAAACGCGAGAGGTTCAGCGTCATCTTGATGGCGTTGCTTGCGGACTGCAGGCCCTGCTCGTAGCCGAGCACAAGGCGTTCGTTGATCGCCTTCGACAACATCACGACTTGCGGATCAGTCAGTCCGACCTCACTGGTGCCGATAGAAAATTCATCCAGCCCGAAGGTCTGCGCGATCCGCTTGCCGCTCGCGCTTCCAAGCAATGCCAATGCGTTGGTCATCGCGCTTTGCTGGCCCACGTTGTTGCCCTGATCCGTGCCATGACCGAACAGCAGCCATGACAGCTTTTCGTTGTCCGGCACGTTCGGCTCGGAAATCAGTTTGGCATTGGGCGCCTGCACCGTTCCCGTCACTTGCACGCCGGCTTCGATTTCCTGATTGCGGCGCATTGCGAGGATGTTGATGCCGGGATTAGCGACCGGCCCGTTGAACGTGAAGAATCCGTTCTCGATACCGAGTTTTCGCCCGAACGCCGTGTACGTTGAACCGGGCGTCACCCGCACGTTGCCGACCGCGCGCAACGGCATATTCGGCGCGCTCATCGCGGTAATGGTTCCGGCGAGACCCAGGTCGGCGCCCGCGCCACGGAAACGGAACTTCTGCCCAAGGTTGATATCGATATTCGCGCGTGGCGCAAACGCGCCCACGGGTTTGTCGCCGGTGGCCACCACAGCCTGGTCTTCGCCCTTCACCGTGCCGTCCGGCCGCACGATCACGACGTCGTCGCCGAGCGAAGGCGCCGATTGCTCCGGCAGATCGAAAAGCGCGTGATCGACAGTGAACTTGCCGTCGATATTCATGCCCCCCTTCAACCCCGCATTCGCCACCGACGCGCTACCTGACAATTGCAACTGCCGGTCCGGCGACGCAAACAGTTCCAGCTTGTCCGCAATGATGCTCGCCGTCAGATCCGGCTGATCCTGATCGAGCCGAACCTTGCCGGTGGCGCGCAACGTGCCGCTCGCGCCGTGGAACTCGACCTGCTGCAGATCAACGAGGTTCTCGGAAAGTGCAATTCGGATCACGCCGTCCTTCAACTGCACGCCCTGATCGATGACCGTCACCGACAACCCGTCGCCCGTCAGCATGCCGGACACCGTCGGCTTGGCGACGATTCCCGCGATAGTCAGCTTGAGGCCAATCCGGCCATCGAGCAGGTAGGTCGGGCCGATCAATCCGCCCGTTGTGCGCAGCGTCGGCACATTGGCTTCAATGCCGCCGCTCACAGGCGCTTCATCGGACACGGTCAGCACGCCATCGCGCGAAACCAGCGTTGTATGGACGTTGGCATCGATCACGCCGATGCGCGACGCCTGCGCGTGCAACGTGGCGTTGAGCCGATTGCCGCCGGTGAAATCGGCGCGCGCGGCGATGTCCGTGATGCCGAGCGCGGCGACGCCACGAGCGGCATCGATGGAAACGTCACCACCACGCCGCTTCACCTGCACATAGCCCGTCGCGGTCGCGCCGAGCGCGAAGTTCCAGTCGCCATCGAAGACGAGGTCGGTCTTGATTGGCGGCGGCCCCCCCATCAGCTCCTGACGGATTTCAAGCATTCGCAAAACGGAGAGATTGGTGAGCGACCCCACGGAACTGATCCGTCCGCTGTCGAATGCGAACGATTTCAGGTCGAGCACGGCGCCCTCCGCCGACAATCGCGTCGCGCCCAGCGCAACATGATTAGGCGCGTAACTCACGGTCAGCGGCGCGTCGAGATTCAGGTTCGGCGTGCCCTTATTCGATAAACGCGTGACCGTGCCGTCCCAATGCGCGCCGTCGCGGGCGTCCGTCAGGCGCCCGTTCGCCGCAAGCGTCAGATTGACCGCATTGCCGCGCAACTTGCCAACGGCCGTCGCGTTGAGCGTGTGATTGGCGCGCGTGCCGTTCAGGTCAGCGTCGAAGCTCGAAAGGTCGACGCCGTCCGTGCTGACATCGCGCGCCTTCAACGTGAACACGAGCGCCCCGTTCGCGCCGTCCCGCGCCTCGGCCCGTCCTTCTGCGTGGCCGACGCGATTGGCGCCGAACACCACGCTGTCGGCCTGATAGTTCGCCGCAACGTTCGGATGCGCAAACGAACCGGTGAGATCGCCGTCCGCCTTCACGAGGCCCGCCAGGCCGAAGCCAAGGCGCTCGAGCTGCGGTGCATCGATTCGAAAACGCAAGCGATCGCTCGGCGTACCGAAGCTGCCATTCAGATCGACGTTATTACCCGCGATGGAAAGCGTCGCATTGCTCGGCAAGATGCGCGTTCCCACTACCTGGACGGTCCCCGAGCCGGTTAGCGGCAAATTGTCGTAGACGCTGTCGCCGAGCTTGAATTGCGCTTTCGTGGTGAGTGTCGGCGCGAGTACGCCGGTCGCGGAAAGCGTGCCGTTGACGCGCGCTTCTATGGTCCGCGGTTTCGCGGCCGGTCGCTTTGCGCCCTTCGCCGGCGGCGGCGTTGCGAGCAGTTGATCGGACAGCAACAACGGATTGAAATCGACGATCTTCGCCTTCAGGTCGTAGCTCGAATGCACATCTTTCTTGAGCGCGCCGCTCAGCTCGACATGCCCCTTCCCCACGCTCACCTTCACGGCGTCGAAGGCGGTTTGCTTCGGATCGAGGGTGATCTTGCCCTGCGCGCGCAGCGCGGCCTTGGCGTCGTTCAGATCGAGCAAGATGGTCTGCGTATCGCCAGCAAGCTTGATACCGATCGGTCCACCAAACTGCGTCGGCCGGATGGTCGATTGAATTTGATTCAAATCGAGCTTTGCCACTTTCAGGTCGAACTCGCCCTTGCCGTCTTTCAGAGTCCCGCCGCCCGTGAGCGTCGCATCCTTCAAAAGCCGCACGTTCAGACCAGAGATGATTTGCTCGGAGGCATCGAGCTTCACGTTCGCATGGGCGTCGATCAGGGGGATCAACTGCTTGTCCACAGTACCCGGCTTCGCATTCACAATAGAAACCGGCCCGGTCACGACCAGCGCGTTCGGGGTTGCCGGATCGGGCTTCAGTTCGGCGCGCAACGCCAGATCCGCGAACGGCGCGCTCGCGCTGAACGCCTGCGGATTGACATGATCCACGGTGACGAGCGCGCGCTTGAGCGGCACGTCGCCGAACGGCTCGGCCTCCACGTGCGCATTGCCCTTCAGCTTCATGCCGCTGGCATCGATATCCGCCGTCAGGTTCTCGAGCGACCCGGAAAGGCGCGCGGCAACTTGTACGGTTTCGTCGCTTACCTTGCCTGAATAACCGACATCGCCCGTCAGCGGAAACGGCCGCGCGCCGCCGTCGAGCTTCAGCGCCGCCGTGACCGCGCCGAACGGCGTATCGAGGCGCTGGACGGTGGCCGCGTGATGACGGCCATCGCTATGACCCGACAACGCGAGCCGGGAAAATTCCGTGGTCGTCGCGCCTTCGTGAAGACGCAGTTTGTCGAGCGTGACGTCGCTGATGACAAGCTGGATCGGCAAGCGCAGATCCTTCGGCAACTCGACCGGGCTGGTACTTTTCGGCGATGGCGCTATCCGGGCATCGACCGTTCCGACATGCAAATAGTCGATGGTGAAACGCAACGGCTCGCGCGTCAGTTCCCACTTGCCCGAGACCTTGTCCACGGCGACGTCCGTACCGTCGGCGCCTTTCCAGTGAACGTTGCGCAAATGCAGGCCGGTCGAGATCGCACCGCCATCGAGCGTGCCGCTCAAACGCCCGCCAAGCAGCGACGTTGCCGCCTGCCAGACATAACGTGTCCCGCGCTCGCTGCTCAGGCCGTACAAAATCATTGCGAGACCAAGCGCCAGGCACAGCACCAGCACGAGAACACTACCGCCCAGCCATTTTGCGAACCGCCGCCAGCCGCCGCGCTTCTTCGGAACCGGCTTGCCGCCTTCGGACGCGCCGTCTCCCCGGCCCTTCGAAGGGTCCGGTCGGTCTGCGGGCGGTTGGCCATTCTGTTCCGTCATGCGCGAAAGAACACGTTAAGCAAATTCATCAAAAGGCAATTCCAAGCGTCAGGTACGGACGGATATCGCGGTTTTTGAAACCATACGCAATATCCACGTTCACGGGTCCGACGGGACTGCGCCAGCGCACGCCCACGCCCGCGCCGGGTTCGAAAACGCGCTCGCTCCAGGTGTCGGCGGCCGCGCCGATATCGAAGAATGCCGCGCCGCCCCAGTCGTGCGTAAACCAGTGCTGATATTCCGTGCTGCCGGTCAACAGGTATTTGACCGGCAACACCGAGCCATCGACGTCGTGACCGATACTTTGATAGCCGTAACCCCGTACCGAATTCGCGCCACCCGCACGAAACAGCAGCGACGCCGGAATTCCGCTCGACCCGCCCGTGGTGAACACGCCGCCGAACTCCGCGCGGAAGACGAACAAGTCGCTCTTGCTCAGCGGCAGGTATTGCAGCAGGTTCGTGTACACGCGGCCAAACGTCTGGTCGGTGAGAATGCCTTTGACAGCAAAGTCAGCCTCGGCACGAATCAAGTTGCCCGAGCGCGGAAACAGCGGGTCGTCCACGTTGCGGCGCACCCATTGCCACGAAGGTACCAGCGCGCGGCTCGTTGTAGGCGGTCCGACGTTCTGCGTTAGCCGATCGGCATAGAAAAGCAGCGAATACGTGGTGTCGATGTTCTGCAGCGAGCGCGAACGCTGCACGCCGGCGCGCGCGCTGTAGATGCGCGTATCGGACACATTGGTGTTGGTGTACGAAGCCAGCACGCTGTTCACCCACGCCCGGTTGCCCGGCGGCATGGCGAGCTGGACCTGCCCATATTGCTGCGTCTGGTCGATACGGCCCGACACCGTGAATGGATAAGCCTTCCCGAACGTATCCAGATAGCTGTAGGCGCCCTGGATGTGCGGCCCGGTATCGGTCGCGTAACCCACGCCGTAGCGCACGCTGTTATACGGGTATTCGCTGACCTTCAGGTGCATCGGCGTTTCGACGGGCTTGGTGACGTCGTTATCGGCGTCGATGGCAACCGACGCGTAATACGGCGTGTTCTGCAACTGGCGCTGCATTTCGTTCACGCGCGCTACGTCGTAGATATCGCCCTCGTGAATGGGGTTCACGTTGTGAATGATCTGTTCGGGATAGCGCCGCACGCCTGACACGTCGAGCTTGCCGAACGTGAAGGTCGGGCCGCTGTCGAACGTCACCGAGAGATCCACGATATGCGTGCGCGGGTTGACTCGCGCCTTTGATTGCGAAATCTTCGCGCCCAGATAACGCCGCGACTGAAGCGCTTTCAGCGAGGCATTTTTCGCATCGTCCCACGCGCCTTGCGAGAACGGATCGCCTTCGTGAACGGAAAACGCAAAGCGCGCGGTGTTTTCCTGCGCGCGATCCTCCTCCGTGATCGCGCCCTTGAAGGTGAGCGACACGGAGGCGACCTTGGTTTGCGGGCCGGGATCGACGGAGATCGTGACGGAGCGTTTGTCGCCCTCGCGTTTGACGTCGGTGCGCACCACGGGCGTGAAATAGCCGTCGGTGGAGACGAGATCGCGCACTTCCTGTGGTGTGGCCGTCACGAGGAAGTCGAATTGTTCGTCGCTGATATCGTCGCGTTTCTTGAAACGGGACAAATCCAGATGGTCCTTCAAGAGCGACCTGACGCTGCGGGGAGCGTCGATATCCACGTCATATTTGGCGTGTGCGGGCACGGCGAAGACGCAGAGCGCCAGCGCGTGGAGCGACCAGACGGCGCGTCGCACGAGTGACGACGCACGGGAAGGCGCTTTCGACGATGCAACCAGCGGCGTTTTCAGCCGCCGGTGCTCGGCTTGCCCGCGCTTGAAGCGCAGCGGATCAAACAGGCGCCCCGCCAAACGTGACCTCCGGGTTGGATAAAACAAAGAGTTGGGCAATGAGAAAACTTCCGCCAGACGAGCGGATGATCCGGCAGGCGCTATTTCACCACATCGGCAGCGCCGGCTGTCCCGAAGCGCCCATACAGGTCATGCGCACAGCACCCGGATTTCTCGCGCCATGACGGCGCTCAGGCACGCAGGACAAGCGTTCCGTCACGATCCGAAAAACGCGGAGGTGCGGCTTGGACGGCGCTTTGCCGTGCTTGTTCCGCGATTTTGCAATTAATGACAGGGTTTTTACCAAGCCGGCGTTTCGCAACGAAGCGGGCCATTTTTATAGACCGGATGGCCAACGCGCGCTGTTCCCGTCCGGTTTCCGCTCCACGCCCTGATGCTTGCGGTAAAATTGCGTTTGTTCCCGGCGGCGTTTCACCTTACGTTATGCCGCACCCGTTTCTGAATCGCTTTGATCCAACGGAAGTCGAATCATGTACCAGTCGGACATCACCCAGTTCATCAACAAGCTCAAAGAGCAAAAGCCGTCGCTGGAAGACGAACAGCGCAAGGGCCGCGCGCTCCTGTGGGACAAGCAGCCGGTCGACCTCGACGAACGCGCGAAGCTGAAAACGTCGCGGGTCGAGCAAACGTCCTACGTCTATTACCAGAACTTCTGAACGTGAGTTCAGCGCGCGACGCGCAGCACGCTGCGGATCATTCGGGAACAGATAAGGACGATCGCGCCGCCGCGCGCGCCGCGCCTGCGACCGATTCCACGCCGAATACCATTGACGGCGTAGCGTTCGCGCATTTGTACGGCGAGCCGCTCTGGAAGCTGCCGACGGATTTGTATATCCCGCCGGACGCGCTCGAGATTTTTCTCGAGGCGTTCGAAGGCCCGCTCGACTTGCTGCTGTACCTGATCCGCAAGCAGAACTTCAACGTCCTCGACATCCCGATGGCGGACGTGACGCGCCAGTATTTGGGCTACGTCGATCAGATTCGCGAATCGAATCTGGAGTTGGCGGCAGAATATCTGCTGATGGCGGCCATGCTGATCGAGATCAAGTCGCGCATGCTGCTGCCGGTGAAAAAAGCGGATACCGGCGAAGAAGCCGAGGATCCGCGCGCCGAACTTGTGCGGCGCCTGCTCGAATACGAGCAAATGAAGCTCGCGGCGCAGCGACTCGACCACATTCCGCAACTAGGCCGCGACTTCCTGCGCGCCGAAGTGTATGTGGAGCAAAGCTCGGCGCAGCGCTTCCCCGACGTCGATGTGAACGACCTGCGGGCCGCCTGGGCCGACGTCATCAAACGGGCGCGGCTGGTCGAACATCATAAGATCTCGCGCGAAGAATTGTCGGTGCGCGAACACATGAGCGTGATCTTGCGGCGTCTGCAAAACGCTCGTTTCATGGAATTCGGCGATCTCTTCGACCCCACGCGCGGCGTGCCCGTCGTGGTCGTGAATTTCATCGCCATGCTGGAGCTGTCGCGCGAATCGCTGATCGAGATTACCCAGGCCGAGCCGTATGCGCCTATCTATGTGAGGCTCGCGTATTCACCGGCTTGAGCGTGAATCCTGTTCATCTGGCGCGATCTTGCATAACCCTTCTCTTTTTTCCCTCGGAGCCGCGTGTTCTTCGCGTTGCCCGCAAGGAGTCACCCGCTAGATGAAAGTCATCAGCTCGATCCATGAACTGCGCGACCAGTTGCGCGGCCAGAACCGAACCGCCTTCGTCCCCACGATGGGCAACCTGCACGAAGGCCATCTTTCGCTGATGCGCCTCGCGCGCCAGCACGGCGATCCGGTCGTCGCCAGTATTTTCGTAAACCGGCTTCAATTCGGCCCCAACGAAGATTTCGATAAATACCCGCGCACGCTGCAAGACGATATCGAGAAACTTCAGGCCGAAAACGTGTATGTGCTGTTCGCGCCCACGGAAGCGGATTTGTATCCGGAGCCGCAGCAATATCGCGTGCATCCGCCGACCAACCTGGGCGATATCCTGGAAGGCGAATTCCGCCCCGGATTTTTCCAGGGCGTGTGCACGGTCGTGATGAAACTGATGTCTTGCGTCCAACCGCGCGTGGCCGTGTTCGGCAAAAAGGATTATCAACAACTGATGATCGTGCGGCAGATGTGCCATCAATTCGCGCTGCCGACCGAGATTGTCGCCGCCGAAACCGTGCGCGACGCAGACGGCCTTGCGCTCAGTTCGCGTAATCGCTTTCTGGCGGCCGCCGAGCGCGCCGAAGCGCCGGTGCTGGCGCAAGCCCTGAATCGCGTGCGCGACGCGGTGCTTTCGGGCAATCGCGACTTTGCATCGATTGAAAAAGAAGCCGTCGATTCGCTCGCACTGCGCGGCTGGCAACCGGATTACATCGCGGTCAGAAAGCGCGTGGATCTGCTGCCGCCGGGGCCGGCGGACACGGACGCGCCGCTTGTCGTGCTGGCCGCCGCCAAGCTCGGCACAACGCGCCTGATCGACAATCTGGAAATCTGAACGAGGAACGCATGCAGCGAACGCTGTTGAAGTCGAAGATTCACCGCGCAACGGTGACGCATTGCGAATTGCATTACGAAGGCTCGTGCGCAATCGACGAGGACCTGCTGGAAGCGGCAAATCTGGTTGAAAACGAGCAAATCGATATCTGGAACGTGAACAACGGCGAGCGACTGACCACCTACGCCATCAAGGGCGAGCGCGGCAGCGGCATGATTTCGCTGAATGGGTCGGCGGCACGCCGCGCGCAGCTGGGCGACCTGGTGATCATCGCGGCGTTCGCGCTCGTTGATGAAGCCGAGTTGAAAGCAGGCTGGAAGCCGGACCTGGTTTTCGTCGATGGAAAAAACCGGATCAAGGGAAACCGCGATCATGTCCCAACGCAGAACTGGACCTGAATAAAACAACGCCGGCGGCCATAAAAAGCCACCGGCGTTTTTCTTGGTGAAACCCTACTTCTTTGACACCCACTCGATAATCGGCTGCCACTGCTCGAGATCCTTCTCCACCCGGCTTCGCGCCACGTCCCAGATGGTCAGTCCGTGCGCGGCGGCCTGCACGTAGTTTTGCGTGTCGCGCAGATATCCGAGCACCGGCAGGTCGAGTCCTTCAACAAACCGATGCAGTTGGTCCGCCGATTTCGTGCGGGCATCGACACGCATTCCGACCACGCCCACCTCGATGCTTCCCTTGCGGATCGCCTTCTCCTTCTGGAGCCGGACGAGAAATTCCTGGGTGGCGAGGATATCGAACATGGATGGCTGGAGAGGCACGATCACCTTGTCCGCCAGTTCCAGCGCCAGCGCGAGGCGCGTGCCGTGGATTCCGGCCGGGGTATCGATAACTGCCTTTTCCAGGCCTTTTGGCGGTTTGGTCGGGGCGTCCACGTTAGTGGTCCACTCCTCGATCTTCGGCAGCGTGTCGGGCCGCAGCCCCAGCCAGCCATGCGCGGACTGCTGTTTGTCAAGATCCGCGAGCGCGACCCATTCGCCGTTTGCCGCGAAATATCCGGCCAGGTTCGTCGAAAGCGTGCTTTTGCCCACGCCGCCTTTCGGATTTGCCACCACGATCACCGTCATAGATCCATTCCACGTGTTTTGCCAGCGCGACGGGGCCTCGTGATGCGGTCTGCGAGACCCGGTCGTGCTGTAAGCGCTGTAATAAGTGAAAAGTTCGAGCCGTTGATACTATCGGATTTGCTTGTTTCAATCCACGCACGCGTCAATCACCCACCCATTCAGCCAAGGACTAAACCAAATGGCCGTACTTCGCCCCGATGTCACCCTCGAACATTTGCGCGAGCGCCAGCGCGGCACGCTGCCCGATCTGTTGGGCGTGGAAGTGGTATCGGTTGAAAGCGGCGCGCTCACCGGAAAACTAGCGGTGCGGCCGGAAGTCCTCGCGCCCAATGGTTTCCTGCACGCAGCGACCGTCGTCGGGCTGGCGGATACATGTTGCGGCTACGCGTGTATCGCGCATTTGCCCGAGGGTGCGAAGAATTTCACGACTATCGAGTTGAAGAGCAATCACGTGGGAACCGCGCGCGACGGCGTGATCATCGCTCGGGCGACCGCCGTGCACCTCGGGCGCAGCACGCAGGTCTGGGACGCGATTGTCACGAATGGTGACGGTAAAACCATCGCGTTGTTTCGATGCACGCAGATGATCCTGTATTGACCGAAAAACGAAAGCGGCCTTCAGGCAAATAAAGCTGCGAGCGCTTTCAGATCCAGCGATTCGCCCAGCGTGTCCGCAAGACGATCCAGCGACGCTTCACGCAACGCAGGATAGTCGAGCGCCTGGGCATCGCGCAAACCGGCCCATTCGAGCAGCGCCGTGCAGGCCTCGGGGGTATCGAAAACGCCGTGCAGATAGGTCGCGGCGATCTGGTTATCGGCGGAAATGGCGCCGTCCGGGCGATCACCGTCGAGCAAGACCGCCGGCCGCGAAAGCGCCGCGCCCGTCGTGCGGCCCATGTGGATTTCGTAGCCGCGCACCGGGGCTGAAGCATCGCCGATGGTCAAGCGCCCGTTCACGTTATCGAGCAGCTTGTCGGCGGTCAGCGTGGTATCGAGTTCGAGCAAACCCAGGCCGTTCACGCAGCCGGCAGGGCCTTCGAAACCTTCCGGGTCATCGACGGTACGGCCGAGCATCTGCATGCCGCCGCAAATTCCCAGGACTTTGCCGCCGTATCGAAGATGCCGCTCGATCGCGCGATCCCAGCCGTTCTCCCGCAACCACGCGAGATCGCGTTGCACGCTTTTCGATCCCGGCAACACGATCAGATCAGCCGGCGGCGGCGCGGTTCCGGCACGCACGTATGAAAAATCCACTTGGGGATGGGCGCGCAAGGCATCGAAATCGGTGTGATTGCTTATACGCGGCAAGGCCGGGACGATTACCTTCAGCACCTCCGCGCCCGCTCCGCGCGTGTGGAGCTGGCTCGGCAACATGTCCTCGGCATCGAGCGTCAGGCCGTGCAGATAAGGCACAACACCAAGCACGGGCTTGCCGGTCTGCGCTTCGAGCCAGTCGAGACCGGGCTGCAGCAGGCTGATATCGCCGCGAAAACGGTTGATCACGAACCCCCGAACCCGCGCCCGTTCCGTCTCGGATAAACACGCGAGCGTCCCGAGCAAATGCGCGAACACGCCGCCGCGGTCGATATCCGCCACCAGCACGACCGGGCAATCCACGCGCTCGGCAAAACCCATATTGGCGATGTCCCGATCGCGCAGATTTACTTCGGCCGGGCTTCCCGCCCCTTCCACGATGATCGTGTCGAATCGCTGCTGAAGACGGGCGTACGAGGCGAGGACGGCATCGAAGGCGATGGTTTTGTACGCGTGGTACGCGCGGGCATCGAGATTGGCGTGCGCGTGGCCGTGGATGATCACCTGCGCGCCGCGATCGCTGGTGGGCTTGAGCAGCACGGGATTGAAGTCGATCTCGGCATCCACGCCCGCCGCGATCGCCTGCAAGGCTTGCGCGCGGCCAATCTCGCCCCCGTCCACCGTGACCGCGCTGTTCAGCGCCATGTTTTGCGGCTTGAACGGCGCGACTTTCATGCCGCCACGCAAGGCCAGCCGGCATAAACCTGCGACCAGCGTGCTCTTGCCGGCATCGGAAGTCGTGCCCTGGATCATCAGCGTGCCGCGCGGTGCGAAGTGCATATCGGTCGTGGGTATTAGGCAAGCCGCTATGTTAGCGCCCGCCGGTACAATATTGCGATGACTTCCCCCGATCTCACTTTCATTCTCGGCGGCGCGCGCTCGGGCAAGAGCGCGCATGCCGAACGCATCGCCACGGATAGCGGTTTGCCCGTCACCTATGTGGCGACGGCGCGCGTTGGCGATAGCGAATTTGCGGCGCGCGTGGAGCTGCATCGCGAACGCCGGCCGGCGCAATGGGCGCTGGTCGAAGCGCCGCTCGATCTGGGCGGCGTGCTGCGCGAGCTGGATCGCGAGGGACATGTGGTGCTGATCGACTGCCTGACGCTGTGGCTCGCCAACCTGCTTTTCCCCGCCGATGGCACCACGCCCGACGGGCCGCCTTTGCAAGCGTTCAACGCCTTCGATGCCGCCCTGTCACAGGTCAAAGGGAAAGTGATCATCGTAAGTAACGAAATAGGACTGGGCGTCGTGCCGATGGGATCGGTGACACGCCTTTACGTCGATGAACTCGGCCGCCTGAACCAGCGCGTCGCCGCCGCGAGCACGCACGTGACCGTGATGGTGGCGGGCCTGCCACTCGTCCTCAAAGGCTGACAATGCTGCTGCTCTCGTTTTACGTCACGGCAATGCTCGCAATAGCGGGCGTGGTCGTCGACAGGATTTTCGGCGAACCGGCGACGCGGCATCCGCTGGTGTCGTTCGGCCGCTTGGCAACGCGTATTGAAGCGCGGATGAACACCGGGTTCCGCGCCCGCCCGGCGGGCATTCTCGCGTGGCTCGTCGCCGTCGTGCCGCCGGTTTTGATCAGCTGGATTCTCGTGAGCGTGCTGCCGTTCGCCGCCGCTTGCGCCGTCCACGTCGCGCTTTTATGGTTCGCGCTCGGCGCCAAGAGCCTGCGCGATCACATCGTGCCGATCGCGCGTGCGCTCGGGCGCGGCGATCTTCCGGAGGCGCGTTCGCTGACGGCGCGGATCGTATCGCGTGAAACCGCCAACGCCGATGAAGCCGCCCTCTCCCGCGCGGCCGTCGAATCCGCGCTGGAAAACGGCAACGATGCGATCTTCGGCGCGCTTTTCTGGTTCGTGATCGCGGGCGGTCCGGGTGCGCTGATGTTCCGCCTGGCCAACACGCTCGATGCCATGTGGGGTTACAGGACGCCGCGCTATTCGCGCTTCGGCTGGGCGGCCGCCCGTTTCGACGATGTCCTCAACTACGTCCCCGCGCGCCTCACGGCGGCGAGTTATGCGCTTCTTGGCGATACCCGCACGGCGTGGCGCTGCTGGCAAACACAAGCGCCGCTCTGGGACAGCCCGAACGCGGGGCCGGTGATGGCATCGGGCGCGGGGAGTTTGAACGTGCTGCTCGGCGGCGCCGCGATGTATCACGGCACGCTCGAAACGCGCCCCGTGCTGGGCTTCGGCATGACCGCCGCGCCGAAACATGTGGTCGCGGCGCTGCGGCTGGTCGAACGCACCACGGTGCTCTGGCTCGTGCTATTGCTGGTGCTGGCTTTCACGGGCGTGGGATTTCATGGCTGAACCGATACGACACGGCGGCAACTTACGCGAAGCCGCGACGCGATACGGCATTGCGCTCGCTGACTGGCTGGATTTATCGACGGGGATCAATCCGCGGGCTTATCCGGTGCCTCCTGTGCCCGTCGATGCATGGCGCCGCTTGCCCGAAGACGCCGATGGTTTCGCCGAACTCGCCGCGAAACACTATGGCGCGCCGGGCGCGTTGCCCGTTGCCGGTAGCCAGGCGGCAATTCGCGCGCTGCCAGGCTTGCTTCCAAAAGGCGTCGCGGCCGTTGCGCCGCTGACCTACGGCGAATACGCGCCGGCGTTTGAACGCGCGGGGCATCGTGTTGTGGCACTTGATGTGGTGTCCGCGACTTTGCCGAAAGACGTCGATCACGTGATCGTCGCCAATCCTAACAATCCAACCACCGAGCGTATCGATCGTGATGTTTTGCTCGAATGGCACGAGCAACTGACGGCACGTGCAGGCACATTGATCATCGATGAAGCTTTCGCCGATGCTTACGACAATGCTTCGCTGGCGCCGGAGACTTACCGTGAAGGTCTGGTCGTGCTGCGTTCGGTCGGCAAGTTCTACGGTCTGGCCGGAATCCGCGCGGGCTTCGTGCTCGCGTCCCAACCGTTACGCGATGCCTTGAACGAGACGCTCGGCGCGTGGACCGTGAGCGGGCCGGCGCGGCATGCGGTGTCGGCCGCGTTCAACGATCACGCCTGGCAGACGGAAACGCGCACAACACTGGCGCGGGAAAGCGCGAGGCTCTCCGCGTTGATCCGCGCTCAGGGTTTCAAGCCGTATTCAACGCCGCTTTTCGCGTGGTTCGAAACCCCGAACGCCGCAAATCTGCAACGCGCCCTTGCGGAAAAAGGCATCTGGACGCGGCTGTTCGAGCACGGCGCATCGCCGAGTTTGCGGATTGGACTGACGGGCACGGAAGGCGAATGGTCGAGGTTCTCGGAGGCGTTTGAACAAGCCGTTGGCAAACAATGACATGACCTTCCGCTTTCTTGTTGCGCTCTTCTTTTTTGTCACCACGCAAGCCCACGCGCTCACCGTCACCGACGATTCCGGCGCAACCGTCACGCTAAATGCCCAGGCGCAACGTATTGTCAGCCTCGCGCCGCACGTCACCGAACTGCTCTATGCGGCGGGCGGCGGCGATCGAATCGTCGGCGCGGTCGAATACAGCGATTACCCGCCGCAAGCGAAATCGATACCGCGCGTCGGCGATAACAAATCGCTCGACCTCGAACGCATCGTCGCGATGAAACCCGACCTGATCGTCGTGTGGCGGCATGGCAATGCGCTGCGCCAACTCGATCGGTTGCGCGAACTCCACGTGCCGATGTTCTTCAGCGAGCCGCACAAACTTGAAGACATTCCCGCGACCATCGATAAACTCGGCGTCCTGCTCGGCACATCGAATGAGGCGAACAAGGCGTCGAATGCGTTTCGCCACGACATCGACAACTTGCGAATGCGTTACGCAAAGCAATCTCCCGTGAGCGTGTTCTATCAAGTCTGGGACGATCCGCTGATGACGCTCAATGGTTCGAGCACGGTCAGCGAAGTGATCGAATTGTGCGGTGGGCGAAACGTGTTCGCCGATCTGAAACCGCTCGCGCCGACGATCTCGACCGAAGCCGTCCTCGCGGCCGACCCTGAAGCCATCGTCACGGCGACGCCTGGCGCGACGAAATCGGAACGCGCGTTGCCATCGCTTGAAACATGGCGGAAATGGCCTTCGATGAAAGCCGTCGCGCGCGGCAATCTGTTTGGTATCGACGGCGATCTGATCAATCGTCCAACACCGCGTCTCGCGCTCGGCGCAAAGGCGTTATGCGAGGATCTGGACGCGGCGCGCGCGAGGCGTCCGAAGTAGGTTCAAGCGTTCCATCGCACGAGCAACCATTCGCCGCGCACGCGTTTGAGCCAGACGATCGCGCCGAAATCGAGCGGCCATTGAATGACGTTCGCGCGTTTTAAACCAAGCAGATGGCCGGTCAGAACGCGCATGACGCCGGCGTGCGTGACGACGTGTACCGGGCCTTCCCGGTCAACCGCAAAAACCGAATCCGCCCAACCAGCGACGCGCCCGGCAAACTGCGCAACGCTCTCGCCGCCATGCTCGCGCGCGTGCTCAAGATCGGCCGCCCATGCATCGAGCATCGCGCGATCGATACCGTCCCAACGCGCGCCTTCCCATGTGCCGAAATCGAGTTCCTGCAGGCGTGGATCAGTTTGGATTGGGCCAAGGGATTCGGCCAATAGGCGGCATCGGCTTAACGGACTGGTGTGCCAGGCGCCATTCAGGTCAGGCGCCTTGAGCGTTTGCAAACGCGCTTTAATCAAGCGCGCCGATTCGGCTGCGTCCGCGAGAAGCGGAACGTCGGTACGGCCGTAGCAAATCCCGGCATCGATACCCACGGCCGGATGGCGAATCAGGACGAGATCCATGCAAGTCCGATCAAGTAGATGGCGAGTTCGAAGAGTTGCTGCGCGAAGCCGAGGCAATCGCCGGTATATCCACCGATGCGCCTGACAAAATACCGCCCGATAAATAACCGCATCACCACAAGCGCCACAATCAACACACAGCCAAGCCGCCAATCGGGCCAAAATAGCCACGGCAATCCGATCACCACGGCCAACACGAACGCGCCGAAACTCATCTTCTGCGCGACCGGTTTCGCCTTGCCTTCAGCACGAACGTAGTCGAGCGTGCAGAGGTAGCTGATCGCGAACGTGCGGCTCGCGGCGTGCGCGCCGACGATCATCCATGCAGTACGCAAGGGCAACATCGAAGCGAGCGTTTGCCACTTCAAAGCCAGCACCACGATCATTGCAATCGCGCCAAACGCGCCGATGCGCGAGTCATGCATGATGCGCAACGCGTCCTCGCGCGTGTACGCGCCGCCGAAGGCATCGACGCTATCGGCGAGACCGTCTTCGTGGAACGCGCCGGTCAAAAGAAGCGTTGCCGCCATCGATAACAACACGGCCACGCCCGCCGGAAAAACCTGCAGCGCGCCGAGATAAACCACCGCGCCAACCCCGCCGATCAACACGCCGATCAACGGAAAATACCGCGCCGCCGCGTTCAGATAATGCGCCTCGAAGCCGACCCAACGCGGCACCGGCACGCGGGTGAAATACCCGAGCGCGGTGAAAAAATATCGAAGTTCCTGCGATGGCCGGTTCATAGCGCAATCATGAAGCCTTGTCCGATACACCCGCCGATTCGAAGCTCGCCATCTCGTTGATGAACGCGACGGCCGCGCGCAACAAGGGCAGCGCGAGCGCGGCGCCGGTGCCTTCGCCGAGCCGAAGCCCAAGTTGCAGCAAAGGTTTCGCATCGAAAAAATCGAGCATTCGCGCGTGTCCCGTTTCATCGGACGCATGCGCGAAAACGCAGTAATCGAGCACGGCCGGATTGATCGCGTGCGCAACAAGCAGCGCCGACGTGACAATGAAACCGTCGACGAGAATCGTCATCCGCGCTTCGGCCGCCGCAAGAAAACCGCCGGCGATCATTGCGATTTCGAAACCGCCGAACGTGGCGAGCGTACCGATTGGATCGGCGGACAACGCATGCTTTTTCAACGCTGCGGCAAGCACGTCGCGCTTGTGATTCAGGCCGGCATCGTCGAGTCCTGTACCGCGTCCAACGCATGCATCGATTTCAATCTTGCAGATACGGCTCATCAAACACGCCGCCGCCGACGTATTCGCGATCCCCATTTCGCCGAAGCCGATCACGTTCGTGCCGAGCGCCGCGTGATGCCGCACGCGTTCGGCGCCACGCGCGATGGCTTGCAACGCTTCATCACGCGTCATGGCCGGTTCGTGCGCGAAGTTGCGCGTGCCGCCGCGACGGATGGCGGCATCGACGAAACCTTCCGCCGCCGGCGATGCACTCGCCACGCCCGCATCCACGACCTCCAGCGTCATGCCCGACGCCTTCGATAACGCGTTGATCGCCGCCCCGCCCGCAATGAAATTCGCGACCATCTGCACGGTCACCTCCTGCGGGAACGGGCTCACGCCTTCGGCCGCGATGCCGTGATCGCCGGCGAAAACGATCATCGCCGGACGTTCGATACGCGGCCGCACCGTCCGCTGAATCAGGCCGATCTGCAGCCCGAGCGATTCGAGCCGTCCGAGACTGCCGGGCGGTTTGGTCTTTGTATCGATGACATGTTGAAGCTCGGCTGTCATCGAACGGTCGAGCGGTTCGGGGCGCGGAAGATTTTCGGGCATGGTCGGGTTCATCGTGGAATTGAGCGCATCACGGGCACGAGCGCTTCGTGTCCGTCCTGCTGAATCAAGGTTAGCGGATAGCCGAACGCGGCGCTTGCGCGCTCGGGTGTGAGGACATCGCGGACGAGTCCGGCATGCGTGTGGCCGGCGCCGTCGAGCAGAAGAGCGTGCGTGGCGAAACGCCGGGCGAGGTTCAGATCGTGACACGAGAAAATAACGCTGCGTTCGCGCGCGTTGACCCATTCGCTCAACGCTTCGAGGCAATCGATCTGATGATGCAAGTCGAGATGCGAGAGGGGTTCATCGAGCAGCAAAAGCGGCGCGTCCTGGCATAGGGTCGCCGCGAGCGATACACGCTGACGCTCGCCGCCGGAGAGCGACTGGACATCGCGCGATGCAAACGAAGCAAGGCCAAGCGTTTCCAAAGCGGCGTGCGCAGCCGCGCGGTCTGCATCGCTTTCCCAACCCCAGCCGGTCAAATGCGGGAAGCGATTGAGCAGGATGGTATCCAGGACGGTGGCGCTGAATGCATCGTGCGAGGCTTGCGGCATCAACGCGCGGCGACGCGCCAGCTCATTCGAACGCCATTCCTTGAGCGGTCGTTCATCCAGATAAATCGCGCTTGATGCGTCCTTCGCCAACCCCGCCAGCGCCGATATCAACGTCGTCTTCCCTGCACCGTTCGGCCCCGCGATGCACCACATCTCGCCGGGCGCGAACGTCTGCGTGAGATCGTTGATCAACACGCGATCCGCCGCGCGCAAAGTGAGTTGCTTGACATGTAGGCCGTTCATCGCGCGCGCCTCAGCAGCATCCACAACAACACCGGAACGCCGATCAACGCCGTAATCACGCCCACGGGCAACTGCGCAGGCGCGATCACGGTGCGTGCGATCAGGTCGGCGCCCATCACCGCAAGTCCTCCGGTCAACGCCGATGCCGGCAGCAACATGCGCTGGTCGTTGCCGAACGCGAGCCTTAACACATGCGGCACGACCAGCCCGATAAACCCGATCGTCCCGGCGGTCGTAACGGCAGCGGCCGCCGCCAGCGACGCCACCAGATACACGCGCAAACGCAAACCCACGACGCGCACGCCGAGCGCTTCGGCCGCGATATCGCCACGAAGCAGCACGTTGAGTTGCGGCGCGGCCGGCACGATCGCGATCAGCGCGACCAGCAACGCGATCAAAGCGGGCCATGGCATCGCGACGCCGTTCAAGTCGCCCGTCAGCCAGAACACCATGCCCCGCAAGCGGTTTTCAGGCGCAACGGCCAGCATCAAGGTGATCAACGCGCCCCACCCCGCCGCGATCACCGCGCCGGTCAACAACAATCTCGGCGATGCATCCTGCGGTTCGCCACGCCACAGCTCGCGCCGGGCGAGGCCGAGGACAAGTAGTATCGATAAAAACGCGCCCGCGAATGCGGCAAGATCGACGCTCCACCATGACATCGAAAACAGCATCGCGGCGAGCGCGAACGCCGCCGCGCCGCCCGATACGCCAAGCACATATGGTTCAGCCAGCGGATTGCGCAACAACACTTGCAGCAACGCGCCGGCCATCGCGAGCAACGCGCCCGATGCAAAACCGCCAAGCGCACGCGGCAAACGCAGCGTGCGCACGATTTCATCGAGCACGTCATTACCCGGCGATACAAGCGCGTGCAGCACGCGCACGGGCGACATGGGCACGCTGCCAATCGCGAGCGACGCAACAAACACGGCAAACGCCGCGAAAGCGAGCGCGATCCAGACGGTCACGGCGCGCCGGGCGTCCATGCGTCTAACGCTCACCGCTGCTGCCACCCGAGCGTGATGTAGGCACCGCGACGCGGCGTGTTGTACGAATATGCAAGCTGGTAGTCCTTGTTGAAGACGTTGTCGAGACGCGCGCCGACGTACCACGACTTCGTGATGTCATATCGTGCCGACAGATTCACCAAACCATAACCGCCAAGCGTCGAATCGAAATCTTCGCGCGCGCCGCTCGTGATCCATTCGCCGCCGACGCGCCAGCCGCCTATCGACCGGTTCACCGCGAGCGTCGCAAAACGCCGGGCACGGCGCGTGAGATCCTGCTGGTTGATTTCATCGATGGGATTTTGCAGCGTGAACGACGCGCGGACATCCGTGCGTCCCACGTGGCCCTGCCACGATCCCTCGAGCCCCTGCACCTTCGCCCGCCCCACATTCTGCGCGATGAAAAACCCGCTGCCATCCGATACGTAATCGATCAGGTTCGTGTAACGCGTCTGGAAGGCGGTCAGCCGCAAGATGCCGACCGTACTCGATGCATATTGCAACGCGGCTTCGAGCGAATGGCTGCGCTCGGGTTGTATCGATGGATTGCCGCTGAACGGATAGTACAGATCGTCGAAGGTCGGCGCGCGGAATGCATCGGAATAGCTGAACGTGGCTTTCCAGTGCGCGTCGAAACGGTAGCCGTAACCGAGGTAATAGCTGTTGGCGCCGCCGAAATCCGAATACTGGTCGCGTCGCACGTTCGCCTGAAACTGGTTTGCCCCGATGTTGCCCACATATCCCGCGAAACCCGAATTCACATGACGATCGGGAGCCGTGACCTGGTCCGAATCAAGCGTCTGATCGAGATGTTCGTAGCCAAATACGAATTTGTGATCCGGCGTCAGTGCAAGGTCGTTCTGCCACGTGTACTGGTGGTTTTCCGAGTTGAACTTGCTGTTGTACACGCCGTTCAACTGCGTGTCCGCGCGATCCTGACCCTGCGCGACGGTGAAGTGCGTGGTCCAGTTGTCGGTGATCTTGCCGTTTGCAAAGACCGAAGTGGAACGCACGCGGTTATGCGATTCGTTGTCGTCGGTGGGCTGGCCGTAAGCGTTATCGAAACTGTTGATGCCGTTCGACTGCAGGAAACGCACGCCGGCGTCCCATTTATCGCTGAACTGATGACGCAACGTCGCCGATACGCTTTCGTTCAGATACCCGTTCGCGTTCGGATTCACATTTGGTGAAGTCGCGGGATCTATCGATGAAAAGCCGTCCGTCTTCTCGCGCGAGAGCGTCACGTTGAACGTGGTGCGGCCGTCTTTATCGAGCGCGCCGTTCGCGCCGGCCTGCTGGCGCTGCGTGTGATAGCTGCCCACCTCGGTCTCGAAGTTGAAGCGCGGCGGGTGATTGCCACCGTCCTTCGTGAATATCTGCACGACCCCGCCAACCGCATTCGACCCATACAGCGCCGACACGTTACCGTTCACCACTTCCACGCGATCGATCTGGTCGAGCATGAGTTGCGAAAGTTGCGCCGCACCGAGCCCGGCGGACTCGACGCGCACGCCATCTATCAACACAAGCGATTGCGCCGATGACGCGCCGCGCAAGAACAAGCTCGCGCTCGAACCCGGGCCGCCGTTGCGCGTGATCTGCGCGCCGGGGGCGAGCGCAAGCAGGCCGGCGACGTCGGTGGCGTTTGAATCGGCGAGGTCCTGCTGGTCGAAGAGCGTTGTCTGCGCGATAGAATCGGCGAGCGTTTGCGGCGCGCGGGTGGCCGTCACCACGACGGGCAGAAGCATGACGGGGTCGGACGCCGCGCCGGAGGAATCCGGAGAGGACTGAGCATTCGCGACAACGGGTAAACTGCCGAAAAGCAGCAGGACAGCGCGGGTAATGGGTGAAACCATGGTTGCAGGAAGATCCGGTAAAGGCATGCGTGACCCGCTCCCCGCGGGTCCATGCGTGACGAGCGCAGCCGCGAAGCCGTGCTCTCCCCAAGGCCGGTATCCGGGCTGGCGACGCATCGGCCCGCCTTCCCGCGCATTAAACGCAGTGGCATGAGCGTGTCGTCCGCGCCATTTCGGGTCATTTCAGTTAGTGAAATGCCATCAAACTGCTGTGAGGCGAGCGGAAGTCACGCGTGGAACCGGCTTGCAACTTGCGTTGCGGTCGCTTACCGTTGCGGGGGCAGCGCAGGTTGGCGCGGTCCAGGCGGACTTTGCTCCCTGCTTCCCGTTTAACTGCGCACGCTGGATCAAGCATGCGCGAGCACCAAGGTGCCGCGAGTTTAAGAGCGGCACACGGACCCGTCAAGAAAGCTGGACCATGGGTCGCACGGGTTGCCTGGGATAGCGTTTCCGCACTCGATCGAGCTCATGATTCAACGGCGGTTCCGCGCATGCGGAAGAATTTGAATGCAATTGAAGCGGCGCTTCGAGACACGTATTCGAGTGCCTTAAGAAGCCGTTTTGCGAGCCATTTAACAAGCGTTAAAAAACTGCGAAAGACAACTCGATAAATCATTTCCCCTTACGAATAAAGGCTCGCGCCGATGCATTGACATCAAACTGCTGTTACGTCTGGAAACGAACCAAATTTCTGAAGCGCCAGCGAAGCGCGCTAAAATGCGAGGTCTTAAGAGGACGCAGCACATGCTCAACGAACTCGAATCACTGTCACAAAATATCGGCCGGCTGATAAAAATCAGCGAACGCCATCATCAAGCGCACGACGCACTCGCCCAGCAACTCGACCAGTTGCGCGCGGAGTTTGCACTCGCGCAGGAAGAGCTCGCGAACATGCGCGAAGAACGCGACGCCCTGGTGGCGGAGCGCGATTCGTTATCGGCGAAAATCGACGACGCACAAGTTCGCCTCAACGCGATTCTCGAAAAATTACCGCGTGCGAAAAGCGTACCCGAGCCGGATAACCAGCTTGCCCTTTTGCCTCCCGATGCCAGCAGCCAACCGGACACCGCCGAAGCGGCGAACGGCGCGTTGCATGAAGAATCACACCATCACGGAGAAAAGGCATGACGACCAAGCAGATCGAGGTATCCATTCTCGGTGCGCCCTACCGGCTCGCTTGCTCGCCGGAAACCGAAGCCGCATTGCGTGAAGCAGTCGCACGCGTGGATGCTGAAATGTCGAAGGTGCGCAATGCAAGTAGCGTGCGCGGTACGGACCGGATTGCGGTGATGGCGGCGTTGTCGCTCGCATCGGAATTGCTCAAGCTGCAGAGCAGCGTACGCCACGGCGAAGCGTTTCCAGCTGAAGAAATTCGCCGCACGATGCATCAAATGAACGAACAACTCGGCGTCGTGATTTCACAATACGAAGCGCAGTAGATAAACGCGCAGATGTTTGCTGACGCCTCGATTGGTCAATCCCGCGCGTGCAAAGTCAAGAACGTTATTGCATTGCGCGAGTGACCTGATCGGAGACATAAAGTTTTCCTGCATCAGTGCTGCATCGGCGGGGCGATTGGTGTACAGTGGTTGCTCCCTGCCTGGTTTGCCAAGGTCATATATTCCTTGAACCAATGCCATTGTGCACGGTTGTGGGATCTTGTAGCACTGGCGAGCGCGTCACTCTGTCTGATGAGCCCAAGGTGCTGCTTACTGCGACCAATCTTGAACCCAGGTTCAGGATGCCGGCCTAGCGGCTTGGGCGGGGACCTCATTCTGCAGCATGCGTTTTTTCAGGCGCAAAGCTGCAAGCAAAAGGTTGATCAAGCTAACGGCGTCGGAATTTTTCCGATGCCGTTTTCTTTTGTACCGTGCGCGCTTTGTGAACATTGAAGCAGTGCACATTTCTCTCGGGCGACGTTCATGCGCTACTGGCTGATGAAGTCGGAACCGGACGAAGCGAGCATCGACCATCTCGCTCATGCTCCAAAAAAAACCTTACCCTGGACCGGCGTGCGCAATTACCAGGCGCGCAATTTCATGCGTGACGGCATGCAGATTGGCGACGGTGTGCTGTTCTATCATTCGAGTTGCCCGCAACCGGGTATAGCCGGCATCGCGAAGGTTTCATCCGCGGCTTATCCCGACCCCACGCAATTCGATTCATCCAGTCCTTACTACGATCCAAAGTCATCGCAGGACAAGCCACGCTGGCTTCTCGTCGATGTCCACTTCGTCAAGAAGACAACACTTATTCCCCTCTCCACGCTGCGCGATCACGCAGAGCTTGCAGACATGCAGGTGCTTGCGCGAGGTAATCGTTTATCGATCACGCCTCTCACCGAAGCACAATGGCGCTTTATCACCGAACATCTTTTGTAACTCGATTGTAGGGAACTTCGTGAGTGCGAGTGTCACCTAAGCATCGGTCACAATGACGTGCACTCATGCTTACGGAGTTAAACGATGACAAAGAAAAATACCACTTCGACACTCGCGGCCATCGCCCTGCTTGCAGGCGCTGCCATGGCGCAGAATGCGTCGGCGCAAAGCACGGTCACGCAGGCACAGCCGTCCGGCGTGCTGTCGCTGGCTGCGCAAGCGAGCGAAGAAGTGCCTCAGGATGTCGTCGACATCACGCTCTTCTACGAGCAGGAAGCGAAGGACGCGGCATCGCTCACTAGCGTGCTCAATCAGCGTGCCGATGCTGCGCTGCGCATGGCGAAGGGTGTGGATAACGTGACGGCACATAGCGGCGCGTTCACGGTGTATCCGTCAACGGATCGTGACGGCCGCATTTCCGCGTGGCGCGGTCGCACCGAGGTCGTGCTGGAATCGAAGGACTTCACGGCCGCAACCAAGCTTGCGGGAAAGATGAGCGATTCCATGCAGGTGGGCAGCGTGACGTTCTCGCTGTCGCCCGAAGCGCAGCGCGAAGCGGAGCAGAAGCTCTCCACGCGCGCGATTGCCTCTTTCAAGCAGCAGGCGCAGGCTTCATCGCAGGCATTTGGGTATAGCGGTTATGCGATTCGCGAAGTGAATATCGGGCATAACGGGTCATCGCCGCGACCGGTGATGATGATGGCAGCCCGCAGCATGAACGCGGACGCGAAGATGGCCGCGCCCATGGCGCTGGAAGCCGGTACGTCAACCGTGACGGTGAATGTGTCGGGATCAGTGCAGATGAATCGATAAACTTAGGCCCATCTTCGGCAAGAAAAAGCCTCGCTATACGCGAGGCTTTTTCGTTTTGCACAAGCCGATTCGCCGTTCAGGAAACCTTCGCCGCGTCCGAAGGCACCATGCGTCCCCTCTTGTACGACCAGACCAGCATTCCGATCCCCACGATGATCATCGGCAACGAAAGCCATTGTCCCATCGAAAGATTCGCGGCCAGCAAGCCCAGATAATCATCCGGCTCGCGAGCAAATTCCACCGTGAATCGCGCGATGCCATAACCAATCAGGAACACCGCCGAAATCGCGCCGACCGGTCGCTGCTTGCGGGACATCAGCCACATCACGATAAACAACGCAAACCCCTCCAGCGCAATCTCGTACAACTGCGAAGGATGGCGCGGCAACATCTGGTATCGATCGAAAATTTCGCGCAGATGCCATTGCGCATCGAGGTCGGGATGTTTTTGCAGCCAGATGGCGTCATCAGGCGAAGCGTTCTGGAACAGCATGGCCCATGGCGCGTTCGGGTTCGTCACGCGGCCCCACAACTCGCCATTGATGAAGTTGCCGAAGCGGCCGGCAGCAAGACCGAGCGGAACCATTGGCGCCACGAAATCGGTGACTTGCAGCCACGTTCGCTTGCGCTGCCACGCGAACAGGATCATTGCCGTGATCACGCCAAGCATGCCGCCGTGGAAGGACATGCCGCCTTCCCATACCTTGAAGATATCGAGCGGGTGGGCGAGATAGAAACTCGACTTGTAGAAAACCACATAACCCAGCCGGCCGCCCAGAATCGTGCCGAGCACGCCGTAGAACAGGATGTCGTCAATATCCTTCGTGGTCCAGCCCTGCGCCGATACGTAAGGCAAACGCAACCTGATCCGGCCGATCACAATGCATTGAATGAAAGCCAGCAAGTACATGAGGCCATACCAGCGCACGGCGAGCGGGCCGAGATGAATGGCGATGGGATCGAAATTCGGGTGAATGAGCATGTTTCTATTTACGTGGTGGAGTCATGGCAGCGCGGGCGCGGTGGCCGCATGAGCGCGCACTATATCGATAAAACCGGCGAGCACCGGGCTGACCTCCGCCGCGCGCCACACGAGCCCGGTCTCGACGACCGGCCCCGATTCGAGCAACGGACGATACACCACTCCGGTCCTTCGCAGATGACGCAGCGATTGCGGCACGAGCGCGACGCCCATCCCGGCCGATACCAGGCTGACGATGGTCTGCATCTGGATAGCCTCCTGCCCGATGCGCGGCATCAGGCCGGCAGCGCCGTAGCAACCCATGATCATGTCATAGAAACCCGGCGCGAGACGCCGCGGAAAGACTACGAGCGGGGCATCGGCGAGTTGATGGAGGCTGACCGGCGTATCGGACCATTCATCGGCGCCCTGGCCCAATTCGGCGGCGGCGTCACTGGACATCGCGATCACGAGCGGTTCGCGCGCGATCGGCAAATACGACAACGCCACCGCGTGACGCGGCGGCAGCGGCGGAATGACCAGACCGGCATCGATACGCCCCGCCACCAGTTCTTCCACCTGCACGTCGCTGGTCGCCTCCACGAGTTGCAGCCGCACGCCGGGATAACGCGCGCCGAAATCGCGCAGCAACAAGGGCAAGAGACCGTAATCGGCGGTGGAAACAAATGCCAGCGATAAAACCCCCGCCTCACCCCGCGCAAGCGACTGCGCAAGCGGCCTCAGCGAATCGGCGCCCGCCAACAGCCGGCGAACTTCCGGCAGCAGATCCTTGCCCACGGGCGTTAGCTCGACCGAACGCTTGGTTCGCACGAACAAGGCCACGCCCAGCATCTCCTCAAGCGAGCGGATGGCCTGCGACAACGGCGGCTGCGTCATCGCGAGCCGCCCCGCCGCCCGCCCGAAGTGCATTTCTTCGGCAACCGTCACAAAATAACGCAACAATCTAAGTTCGATGTTCCGCGTCTCCACTGATACCTTCCGCGACCTTATAGACCCTGAATAATATATTGGACACGCGTTCGCAGAGGCTCCATGCTTCTGCGATCAAACAAAAATATCTCCAGGAGCCCCCACATGGCCTTCAATCGCCGCTCGAAAAACATCACGCAAGGCGTCGCGCGTTCCCCGAACCGCTCGATGTATTACGCCCTCGGCTACAAGGAAGAAGACTTCGACAAGCCGATGATCGGCATCGCGAACGGTCATTCCACCATTACGCCGTGCAATTCGGGCCTGCAAAAGCTGGCCGACGCCGCCGTTGAGTCGATCCGAAAATCCGACGCAAATCCGCAGACGTTCGGCACGCCGACCATTTCCGACGGCATGTCGATGGGCACCGAAGGCATGAAATATTCGCTCGTTTCGCGCGAAGTGATCGCGGACTGTATTGAAACGGCGGTGCAAGGCCAGTGGATGGACGGCGTGGTCGTGATCGGCGGCTGCGACAAGAATATGCCGGGCGGCATGATCGGCTTGGCACGCATGAACGTGCCGGGCATCTACGTGTACGGCGGCACGATTCGCCCGGGCAACTGGAAGGGCAAGGACCTGACCATCGTGTCGTCTTTCGAAGCCGTGGGCGAGTTCTCGGCCGGGCGGATGTCGAAGGAAGATTTCGACGGCATCGAGAAAAACGCGTGCCCGTCGAGCGGTTCGTGCGGCGGCATGTACACGGCCAACACCATGAGCTCCTCGTTCGAGGCGCTGGGTATGTCGCTGATGTATTCATCGACAATGGCGAATCCCGACGAGGAAAAAGTCACCTCGGCCGCGGAATCGGCGCGCGTCCTGGTCGAAGCCGTGAAAGCCGACCTCAAGCCGCGCGACATCATCACCAAGAAATCGATCGAAAACGCCGTCGCGCTGATCATGGCAACGGGCGGCTCGACCAACGCCGTACTGCATTACCTCGCAATCGCACACGCGGCGGAAGTGGAATGGACCATCGACGACTTCGAGCGCATGCGCAAGAAAGTGCCGGTGATCTGCAACCTGAAGCCGTCGGGCCAATACGTGGCGACCGACCTGCACAAGGCCGGCGGCATTCCGCAAGTGCTCAGGATCCTGCTCGACGCCGGCATGCTTCACGGCGATTGCATCACGATCACGGGCAAGACCATCGCGGAAGAACTGAAGGACATTCCGTCGAAGCCGCGCGCTGACCAGGATGTGATTTTCCCCATCGACCGAGCGCTTTACGACGAAGGCCATCTCGCGATCCTGAAGGGCAATTTGGCCACGGACGGCGCCGTCGCCAAGATCACCGGCCTGAAAAACCCGGTGATCACGGGCCCAGCGCGCGTGTTCGAGGACGAGCAAACCGCGATGACCGCGATCGTCGCGGGGCAGATCAAGGCGGGCGACATCGTCGTGCTGCGTTATCTCGGGCCGCAAGGCGGTCCGGGCATGCCGGAAATGCTGGCGCCGACGTCGGCGATCGTCGGCCAGGGGTTGGGCGAATCCGTGGGCCTCATCACCGATGGCCGGTTTTCCGGCGGCACCTGGGGCATGGTCGTGGGCCACGTCGCGCCGGAAGCGTTCGTGGGCGGCACGATTGCGCTCGTGAAAGAAGGCGATTCGATCACCATCGACGCCCACAAGCTGCTCCTGCAACTCAACGTGGACGATAAGGAAATCGAACGCCGCCGCAGTGAATGGAAGAAACCCGCACCGCGTTACACGCGCGGCGTGCTGGCCAAATACGCCGCGCTGGCGCAACCGGCGAACAAGGGCGCTGTGACGGGTTGATTCTTGGTTCGCAGCCGAACGTCCAGGGGGCGCACGATGCAGATCGTGCGCCCTTGTCTTTTATACTGTGGCGCAAACGGCGAACTTAAAACCAGCGGAGACCACATGGCGTTCGGTATTCGATTGAGGAAGTTGGGGATTGCATGGGCGCTTGTTTGCGGCGCAGCAAATGTCCACGCGCAACAATCGCAAGGTCCCGATTCGCGTCTCGCGCTCGCTCAGGCCAGCAACTGCATGAGTTGCCATTCAATATCGCGGGATTTCATGGGACCGTCGTTCAAACATGTGGCCGCCCGATATGCCGATGCCCCCAACGCTCGCGAGATCGTGGCGCACAAGATTGCGGAAGGTGGCGTGGGCGACTGGGGTATCGTGCCGATGCCCGCCAACACGCAGGTCACGCCCGAACAGGCGCATGCGCTGGCAGACTGGATTCTTTCACTGAAGTAAGAGCCGAAGCTATGAACGGCCGCGCCGTTCCAGTTCGTCCGCAACCGCTTCCCGCACCCACTCCGTCAGCTCGGTTTCGAGCGCCAGCGCGACTTCGCGCGTGATCTGGCTGACGAGCCACGTTGAGTGTTCCTGCAACGATTCGCGGCATCGCTCTTCAATCAATGCGCGTCCGTCTCCGGTCAGGAAATGCGTGAAACGTCCGCGCAGCCTTTCCGCGATCTGATCGGCGTCGCGGTCGGTGCCATGCACAACACCGCCGGGCGCCGGAACCGCCGGCGACAACACCGGTTCGGGCGCACGCGGCGCCACGCGGGCGCGCTCGGCGCGTCCCGGCACGATGACATCGGTGAGAACAGGAATGGAGGAATCGAAGTTATCGGGTGAATCAGCCGTATCGGGCGCGGTGGTGATGGGCACGAGTGGACTCCGTCTTGATGGCAGGCACGCCTTAGGGATAGCGGCCGGCGTTTTCGGGGATCATACCCTGTACGCCGCCGCGCGCCATCCCGGAGGTTTCACGCTCCGGCGCCCTGCTTGTAATTGTTGAGCACATACCCGCGATCGCGATAGAACCGGTAGCGCTCCCGCCCCGCCACGAGCTCCTGCTCGTCATTGCCGACCACTTCCAGCAGGCGTTCGAAGCGCGCGAACTGCGCCGGCACGGCGGCGGCCAGATTCAGCAGGATCTGATGCTGCTGGTTTTCCAGCACCGCATCCAGCGACGCGGCCAGCAACACCGGCGTTTCTGCCGCCAGCGCGCTGTCCGCCATGCAATGCGGCACGAACTCGAGCGGCTTGAACGTCCACAACTCTTCGTCGAAACGTTTGAGCCGCTCGGGTTCGGCCAGCACGATCAACGGCTGGCCGCTCATGTACGCCTTGCGCGCGAGGCGGCAGGCATACGCGATCGAGTCACCCACATTCGAATGAAAGTCGATACGCGTCATGCCCGCGCCTCCGGTTTGGCGTCTGCTGCGGGCAAACTCATTGCCCCGCGCGATCCACGAGGAATTGCGTGAGCAAGGGCACCGGCCGGCCGGTTGCGCCCTTCGCCGCGCCGCTCTTCCACGCCGTGCCCGCGATATCGAGGTGAGCCCACGGGTAGTTCTGCGCAAAACGCGACAGGAAACATGCGGCCGTAATCGCGCCGCCCGGGCGTCCGCCAATGTTCGCGACATCGGCGAAATTCGACTTCAGCAGGTCCTGATATTCGTCGTCGAGCGGCATGCGCCAGGTCGGATCGATCGCTTCCTTCGATGCATCCAGCAACTCGCCCGCGAGCGCGTCGTCCTTCGAGAACAGGCCCGTGTTGTGATGGCCAAGCGCGACCACGCACGCGCCGGTCAGCGTGGCGATATCGATCACGGCGGCCGGCTTGAAGCGTTCCACGTAGGTCAATGCGTCGCAGAGAATCAGGCGGCCTTCGGCGTCGGTGTTCAACACTTCGATGGTCGTGCCGGACATGGACGTTACGATGTCACCCGGTTTCACGGCGTTGCCGGCCGGCATGTTTTCGCAGGTCGGAACCACGCCGATCACGTTGAGCTTCAACCCCATTTCTGCGATGGCGCGCATTGTGCCGAACACAGAACCGGCGCCGAGCATGTCGTACTTCATCTCGTCCATGCTGTCGCCCGGCTTGATGGAAATACCGCCGGTATCGAACGTGATGCCCTTGCCGACGAGCACGACCGGCGCGGCCTTGGCGCCCGCGCCCTGATGATGCATGACGATGAACGCGGGCGGTTCGACCGAGCCCTTCGCCACCGACAGGAATGAGCCCATGCCGAGCGCTTCGATCTGCTTCTGGCCGAGCACTTCGACTTTCAGCTTGAATTCCTTACCGAGTTTTTTCGCGGTCTGGCCAAGATACGTGGGGGTGCAGACATTCGGCGGCAAGTTGCCGAGATCGCGCGTCAAGTCCATGCCGTTGGCGAGCGCCGTGGCGTGCTTGACCGCGAGCTTCGCGGGTTTTTCGTCGGTTGCGTCGATGCTGAACACGACCTTTTTCAACGCGCGATCGCCGTTTTCCGGCTTGCTTTTCATCTGCGTGAACTTGTAGGTCTGCTCGCGCAGCGCAAGAATCGCCGCGCGCACGCCCCAGTCGCCGGTGCGCTCGGGCACGGGCAACTGGGCCAGCGTGAACGCGACATTCGCGATTTTCGTGGCAAGCAACGCGCGCCACGTGGCGCGTGCAGCTTCCGTGTAAGCCTTCTGGTTGAAACCGTCCTGCTTGCCGAGGCCAACCAGCAAAATACGCGATGCGCCCAGACCCGTCACTTCGGTCAGCATCAGCGTGGAACCGGCCTTGCCGCTCATGTCGCCGGCTTTCACCGTGCGCGTGAGCAGACCCTTGGTCGCCAAATCAATCTCGCGGGCTGCGCCCGTCAACGTCTGCGCTTCGAACACGCCGAGCACTACTACATCGGCTTTTCCGTTAAGGAAACCATTTGCCGAGCCTTTGCTCCAATCACAGGCTTTTATGCTAAAGTCCATCGCGCTTATCCTCGGATAAAATCTTGGCTGAAGGATGAAAGCCGCAATTATCCGCTATTTTTTCCGAGGCGGTCACAGGTAGCGATGCCCGGATCGAATGTCTGCCCTCATGACTTCGTCCAGTTCGTACGTTTGTCATCGCATGGCGGCCGGATGCGACCGCCAAGATGGGCCCGCACATCGTCCAACCGTCCGTCGCCGCCGGCTTCAAGCTATCAATCAATGATCTTCCAACGCTCCCTTCAGCGTGAACTCGCGTACACCGCCGGCGCCGTCTTCATGGTGCTGCTGACCATCATGCTAACCACCATGATGATCCGCATTGTCGGTTTCGCGGCCTCAGGCCAGGTCGATCCGCGCGATGTCGTCGTGCTGATCGGGCTTACCGTGATCGGCTATCTCGCCGTGATGCTGATCGTCACGCTGTTCGTGTCCATTCTCTTCGTGCTCACACGCTGGTATCGCGACTCGGAGATGGTCGTGTGGCTTGCCTCCGGCGTCAGCCAGACCGCGCTGATCAAGCCAGTCGCCGTGTTTTCCACGCCGATCATCATTTTGATCATCTTCTTCGCGTTCGTCGGCTGGCCGTGGTCGAACCAGCAGAGCAAGCTCATCAAGGCACGTTTCCAGCAGCGCGATGAAGTGTCGCTGCTCGCGCCCGGCCAGTTCCGCGAATCGCAGACGAGTCACCGCGTGTTTTTCATCGAAAAGATGTCGCCGGATCAGGGGCACGTGCAGAACGTCTTCGTGACCAGCACGGAAGGCGGCAAGGTGAACGTGGTGGTATCGAAGAATGGTCATACCGAAACGCACGCGAACGGTGACCGTTTCGTGGTGCTCGAAAACGGCCGCCGGTACGATGGCATTCCCGGACAGCCGAATTTCCGGATCATGGAATTCGAGCGGTATGGCGTGAAAATTCAGAGCCAGCAGTTCGTGAATACGCCATCGACCACGGGCATGTACACGAACGAACTTCTCGCCGATCCAAGCCGCACGAATCTCGCGGAAATCGCATGGCGCGCCGGATTGCCGCTTATCGCGCTCAACCTCATGCTGCTGGCCATCCCGCTTTCGTACCAGAATCCGCGACGCAGCCGCACCATCAACCTCGTCATGGCCGTTCTAATCTATCTGACTTATTCGAACCTGCTGAACGTGGTGCAGTCGTGGATCGAACAGGGACGTGTGTCGTTCGTCGTCGGGCTGGTCGGGCTGCATATACTTGTTTCGGTGCTGGTCGCGTTCATCTTCTGGATGCGCATTCGCAATCGGCCGCTGTTCCGGCTGTCGAACCTGACGCGTTCGGAAGGGGCCTGACGCATGCGCATTTACGAACGGTACTTCGCGCGTCAGATTTATCTCGCGTTCATTTTCATTCTGTTTGCATTCTCCGGCCTGTTCTTCTTCTTCGATCTGATCAACGAGCTGAACACGGTCGGGCACGGCAACTACAAATTCGGTCTGGCCGTGCTGCGCGTGGCGCTGCAAACACCGTCGCGCTTCTACGAAATCATCCCCGTCGCCGCGTTGATCAGCGCCATTTATGTGTTCGCGCAAATGGCCGCGGCGTCGGAATTCACCATTTTCCGTGTTTCGGGGTTGTCGACCGGCAAGGCGCTGCGCTCGCTGCTGAAGATCGGCATTCCGATGGTTTTGCTCACCTACGTTATCGGCGAAGTCGTCGGTCCCTACTCCGATCAGCTTTCGGAGAAGGTGCGGCTGGAGGCGCTGGGGTCATCGGTATCGATGAACTTCGAATCCGGCGTCTGGGTGAAGGACACGCTTACCGCGCGCGCCGACGGCGAGCAAGTCACGCGTTTCGTGAACGTGGGCACGCTGAATCCGGACACGACGATCGCGGACGTACGCATCTATGAGTTCGATTCCTTGTTGCGCCTGACCAATGTGCGCATTGCAAAGAGCGGTGTGTTTCAGCCGCCGGGACATTGGAAGCTGACGGGCGTGACGGATACGCAACTTGTCGATGCACCGCCGCAAAAGGTGAATCCCGGCGACGCGCTGAATCCTGTTTATCGTGCGCAGCAGACTACGTTGCCCGAGTATTCGTTGCGCTCGGAATTGACGCCGCAGATCTTGTCAGTGCTGCTGGTTTCGCCGGACCGGATGTCGATGTTCAACCTGTTCCGCTACATCCAGCATTTGACGGAGAACCACCAGGACTCGCAGCGCTATCAGATCGCGTTCTGGCGCAAGATTCTGTATCCGCTCGCGGTGCTGGTAATGCTGGTGTTGTCGCTGCCGTTCGCATACCTGCATACGCGCGCCGGCGTGGTGGGCGTGAAGGTGTTTGGCGGGATCATGATCGGGATGAGTTTCCAGCTGATCAACACGCTGTTTTCTCACATCGGTACATTGAATACGTGGCCCGCGCCCGTGACGGCCGCGGCGCCTGCGCTGGCTTATCTGATAGTCGGGTTGATTGGCCTGCGCTGGGTCGATCGGCACTAGGTTTTGCCCTCTGCGGAGCACGCAATGAACAAGCACGGCATGATTTTGTTTGGACACGGCGCGCGGGATCCGCGTTGGGCCGAGCCCTTCGAACGGCTCGCGACGAAGCTGCGCGCCCAGCGCAGCGATCCGGTGTCGCTCGCGTTTCTCGAATTGATGACGCCGGATTTGCCTACGGCGATTGAAAAGCTCGGGACGGACGGGTGCGATGTTCTCACCGTCGTGCCCGTGTTTTTCGGCCAGGGCGGGCATATCCGGCGCGATCTTCCAGCATTGCTGGATCGATGCCGGGGGATGTTTCCATCGATTGAAATCAGGTGTGCCGTCGCTGTCGGGGAAGACGACGCGGTGCTTGACGCGGTGGCGGCGTATTGCGTGCGGCAGGCGGGATAAGCCGCACGGGTTCACGCGTTGCAAAGCAAGCGCATCAGCTTAACTCCAGAAATAGTCATATCTGACCAATTAGCCCGCTTAATTGGTCAGATATGACTATTTTTTTGGGGACAAGTAATTGATGTATCGCTGAATTTGTCTATACTGACTAATTAAGCCCGTTTATATGTCAGATAAGACTAATGAAACGCAACAACAAGGACTTCATCTCCTCGGAACTGGACCAACGGGCGACCACGTTCGGCCGTGCGGTTGCTGCCGCCCGCATCGCGCGCAACATGACGCGGCAAGACTTTTCCGAGCGGGCCAACATGAGCCCGAGCACCCTGGCGCGCATCGAAAGCGGCGATGTGTCGGTGAGTTTCGCGTCCTGGCTCCAGGCATTCGACCGCGCAGGCCTTCTTGGAACGCTCGAGCCGCTCGCCAATCCCCAAAACGATCGGATAGGCGAAGCACGCCGCCAGATAGAGTCCCGTGTGCGCCCACGCAAGAGCGCAGCGAAGACCGACGACTATGATTTTTAATACCTCGACATGGAGCAAATACGTCTTCATTACACTGGAAGGGGCGTCGGAGGCCGTACCCGCCGGCAAGCTCGAACTCCTCGAGGAAGGAATCAGACCGATTGCATCGACCTTCGTCTACGGAAACAAGTATTTGCAACGCGCAAACGCCACGGCGGTAGACCCCGTCAGCATGCCTTTGGACGAGGCAAAAAAAACGAAGGAAGTGGTGTTTCAACCGCCAGCGGGACTGGCATTGTTTGGCGCAATTCGCGACGCAGCGCCAGACTCATGGGGCCGGCGCGTTATCGAGAATATGCTGCGGGCCGCGCCCGATGGACTGCCGGAAACCGAATATCTGGCGCACGCCGGTCCGCATCGTACGGGCGCGCTCGATTTCAGGGACTCGCCGACCGCACTCGCGGAGCCAGGAAAGTTGCCGGATGCAAAAGCGCTGTCTTATTTACTCGATGCCGCCGCGATGATTCAGGAAGGCAAGCCGGTCCCGAAAAGACTGCAATTACTTTTTAGCGTGGGCGCGACGTTTGGTGGTGCCCGGCCCAAGGCCGTGCTGCTCGACAATAACCGCCAGTGGGTCGCGAAATTCCCTGTCGCCCGGGACGGTTTCAACGTGCCGCTGGTGGAACGCGCAACGCTGGAGCTAGCCCGCCAGTGCGGCATGCGGGTTCCAGCGACCAAGTCCATTCACCTTCCGGATGGCCGCGACGTCATGCTGATCGAGCGGTTCGATCGCGTGCCATTGCCAGACGGAGGTTTTGGCAAACGGCACGTCGTCAGCGCCCTCACCATGCTCAAGATGCACGAAAGCGATACCGCCTCCGCCAACTACACGGATCTGGCCGATACGTTGAGCGAGCATGGTGCGCGTGGTTTCGTCGCAACTGACAAACTCGAGCTGTTCAAACGCATGGTATACAACATCCTCGTGACGAACGACGACGATCATCTTCGCAATCATGCGTTTGTTTGGGACGGTGCGAACAAGGGTTGGCGCCTGAGCGACCTTTACGATGTTGTACCGAAACCTCAGGTCGGCTCCGAACGTTTCCTGGTGCTCGGCGTCGGTCCGGCGAAGGGACGTTTGGCGACGCTCGATAATGCGCTCTCCGCCGCAGGGCGGTTTGGGCTGCTGAAACACGCCGCAGCTGAGATAATCCAGCATCTGTCTGGCGTGGTGCGCGAGTGGCGAACCTATTTCGAGGCGTTCGATGTCCCCAAGTCCGAGTGCGACAAGATCGCGTCGGCTTTTCGCAAGCCGCAGAGCATCGGGCTGCGCGAAGTGGAGAAGGTTTAGGCAATAAAAAATCCCCTGCCGGTTATCAACCCGCAGGGGATTTTTCAGTATGGAATCATCAAGCCGCCACTTGCAAAGCTGCTTCGACCTGCTCAGCCATTCCCAACGCGCGCTCGGCAAACGCCTCGCCGATCATCAACAAACTCGGCTGCGATGCATCGAGCCAATCCTGTGCATCGCCACGCGCCATTTCGCCTAACGTCAGCGTCAACGAACGCTCGCGCTCGGTACTGCACGCTTCGACGATAGCCACTGGCGTCGATCCCGCCCGCCCTGAATCGATCAACTGGCGCGCAATTTCCGGCGCGCTGTCACGGCCCATGTAGAACACGAGGGAGTCGGCGCTCGCCTGCTCGCGGATTTCGTCGCTGTTCGGCGCGCGGCTATAGGTCGCCAACGCCACACTTCGAGACACCCCGCGCAGCGTCAGCGATCGCTTCAACGTGGCGGCGCTCGCCAGCGCCGCCGTGATCCCCGGCACCACTTCGTACTCGATACCCGCCGCTTCGAGCGCGCGCATCTCTTCGTCGGCGCGACCGAAAAGCATCGGGTCGCCACCCTTCAAACGCACGACGATGTCATGCTCGCGCGCGGCATCGACGATCTGCTTGTTGATGAAATGCTGCGCCGTCGAACGCTGTCCGCAGCGCTTGCCAACCGCGATCCTGCGCGCATCGGGCGCGTAGTCGAGCATGGCGGGCTCGATCAGCGCGTCGTGCAGAACCACCTGTGCCTGGCTTAGCAAGCGCGCGCCGCGAACCGTAATCAGGTCCGCAGCACCAGGCCCCGCGCCGATCAGATAAACCTTACCCATAGTCATCGTTTAAGCCGAGAACGAGCGAATCATCCCGGCCGCAACCGTGTGATGCGTCGCTTCATCGATAAGAACAAACGCGCCCGTGCCTTGATGCGTATCGTAGGCATCGCAAACGATCGGCTTTTGCAGCGTCAGCGCCACGCGGCCGATATCGTTCATGTTCAGGTCGCGGCGGTCCACCGAATGCAGCAGCGTATGCACGTCGAGCACTTCCTTGATCGCACCGATCCGCGCGAACACCGTGTTCGTGGTCTGCTTGAGCAAGTATTTGCGTTGCGGCGAAAGCGGCTCTTCGTCGAACCAGCACAGGTCGGCGTCGAGCTTCTTTGCCGGCTCGACTTTCACGCCGCTGGCGTTACGCGGCACGAACGTATCGCCGCGTGACACATCGATATCTTCCGCCAGGCGAATGGTCACCGTCTGACCCGCGAACGCGCGATCCACTTGCCCGACACCGCCCGGCACCGGCGCGATGATCTCGGCCACCGTCGCATCGCGATTCGCGGGAAGCACGGTGATCAAGTCGCCGAGCTTCACTTCGCCCGACTCGACGCGGCCCATGTAACCACGGAAATCGTCGGCCTTGCTGCCATCCTGACGCGCGACCCATTGCACCGGAAAACGCAGCGCCTGCTCAACAGGCTGCGCCACCGGCAGCGCTTCGAGCAGATCGAGCAGCGGTTCACCGGCGTACCAGGGCATGCGCTCGCTGGCCGTCACGATGTTGTCGCCCTTCAGCGCCGATACCGGCACGAAGCGCACATTGCTGATGCCAAGGCGTTGCGCAAGGCCTACGTAGGCATCGCGTATTTCGTTGAAACGCGACTCGCTGAAGTCGATCAGGTCCATCTTGTTGATCGCGACGATCACGTGCTGCAGCCCGAGCAACTTGACGATCGCGCTATGACGCACGGTCTGCGGCAGCAATTGCGCAACGCCGTCCTTGAACGTGACGCGCGTGGCGTCCACGAGAATGATCGCGGCATGCGCCGTCGATGCACCCGTCACCATGTTGCGCGTGTACTGCTCGTGGCCGGGGGTATCGGCGATGATGAACTTGCGCTTCGCCGTCGCGAAATAACGATACGCCACGTCGATGGTAATACCCTGCTCGCGCTCCGCTTCGAGGCCATCGGTCAGCAGCGACAAATCGATTTCATCGCCGACGGTGCGCTTGTTCTTTGCGCGCGACAAGGCCGACAACTGATCCGACAGCACTGCCTTGCTATCGAACAGCAAGCGGCCGATCAGCGTGCTCTTGCCGTCGTCCACGCTGCCCGCGGTGATAAAGCGCAACACGCCGAGGTCTTCGGGTTGATGAATGCTCATGATGTTTCCCTGTTCCTTAATGCAGCGTGATGCTTAGAAATAACCTTGCTTCTTGCGGGTTTCCATCGCGGCTTCGGACGCTTGGTCGTCCATGCGCGTGGCGCCGCGTTCCGTGATTTCCGTCACGGCCGTTTCCGCGATGATCTTTTCCACGTCGTCGGCGTCGCTTGCAACCGGGCACGTGCAGCTGATGTCGCCCACTGTCCGGAAGCGCACTTGCGCGACTTCCGATACTTCGCCTTCCTGCAGCGGCGTGAGCGGAGTCAGCGGCACGAGCAAGCCGTTGCGTCGAATGATCTCGCGGTCGTGCGCGTAATAGATGGACGGCAACTCAAGCTTTTCACGCGCGATGTATTGCCAGATATCCAGTTCAGTCCAGTTCGAAATCGGGAACACGCGCAGATGCTCGCCGTTATGCAAGCGCGCGTTATAGATGCTCCATAATTCCGGGCGCTGCGCTTTCGGGTCCCACTGGCCGAACTCATCGCGGAAAGAGAAGATGCGTTCTTTTGCACGCGCCTTTTCTTCATCGCGACGCGCGCCGCCGATCAACGCCGTATAGCCATGTTCTTCGATGGTTTCAAGCAACGTCACCGCTTGCGCGGCGTTACGCGAATCCGTTTCGCGACGCAGACGCACCGTGCCTTTCTTGATTGAATCCTCGACATGGCCGACCACGAGTTCCGCGCCAATTTCAGCCGCACGGCGGTCGCGGAAATCGATGACTTCATCGAAGTTATGACCGGTATCGATATGAACCAGCGGGAACGGCAGCACGGTCTTGCGGCCCGATCCAAGACCAAACGCCTTCAACGCAAGATGCAGCACGACGACCGAATCCTTGCCGCCCGAGAACAGCAACGCCGGCTTGCTGCATTCGGCGACGAGTTCGCGCAGGATATGGATCGACTCTGCTTCGAGCCAGTCGAGATGGTCCATCCGCGTCCCGCGATTGGCGATGGGCGCGTTGACTGTTGAATCGAGCGTGCTGCTCATATGCGTCGTTCCTCGGTTACTTTGCACAGCACCAGATGGAGGCGCCATGCGTCAATATCAAATACGTTCAGAGCGCCGAACTGGGCGCGGCGCTGCGGTCTTCCACAATCTTGATGTTCGTGATGTGCAAGCCACATTCCTTCGTGTCCCGCGATTCCCACCACCAGCGCCCTGCCCGGCTGTCCTCGCCCGGACGGATTGCACGCGTGCACGGCTCGCAGCCAATGCTCGGATAACCGCGTGCATGCAGCGGATTGACGGGGACATCGAAGGCTTTCAGGTAATCCCAAACTTCCGCCTCGGTCCAGTCCGCAAGCGGATTGAACTTGGCGATACCGCGCGGCGCATCGTGTTCTTCCTCGTGCAACTCCACACGCGTCACCGATTGTTCGCGACGCTGACCCGTGACCCATGCGCTCACGTTGCTCAACGCACGATTCAGCGGCTCGACCTTGCGAATGCCGCAACAACTTTTACGCAGATCGACGCTTTCATAGAACGCGTTCAGACCGTGGTCGCGAACGTATTCCTCGACCGCTTCGGGCTGCGGATGAAACTGTTCGATGTCGTAGCCATAGCGCTCTTTCACGCGGTCGATCATGCCCAGCGTTTCGGCATGCAGACGTCCGGTGTTGAGCGAGAAGATCCCGATCTTCACGCCGCGCGAAAGAATCGCGTGCGTGAGCAACATGTCTTCTGCGGCGAGGCTGCTGGCTAGTTTGACGTTCGCATGGCGTTGCGCGATGGAATCGAGCAGTGCGTCAAGACGTTCGACTTTGGCTTGCAGTTCGACATTCATGCAGCGGCTCCGGCAGCTTTTTCACGGCGGCGGAACAGCGGATTCGGATCGTCGAATGCGCCTTGATACGGAATGCTCAGTTCGCTGAACGCGTTCAATGCGTCGTGAATGTCTTTGTCGGCGCGAACGGCGAAAGCATCGAAACCGCAACGCGCGTGAAAGCGCAACTGGTCGCGCAGTACATCGCCAATGGCACGCAATTCGCCTTTCCAGTGATAACGCTCACGCAGCAAACTGCCGATGCTAAAACCGCGGCCATCGCTGAACTTCGGAAAGTCCACGGCGATCAGCGCGATCTTGTCGAAGTCTTCGACGAGTTCAGCGGGTTCATCGTCGGGTGCGAGCCAGATGCCGATGGGTTCTTTCTTGTGCGCCGAGCCAAGCGAGGTCTTGTGCTCTTTCCACCACGTGAACGGCACGATCACCTTCCCCGGCAACAACGCATCGACTGCGGGCAGCGTGCCGTCTTCACCGGCACGCACTACGTGCCAGTCGTCTTCAACCACTTCACGATTCTTGATAATCAAAGCCATGTGCTTTATTCCTTAGGCATGCGCCGGCTGGCGCGACGCGTACACGCGTTCCTTGAACGGCGCAATGCCGATACGGCCATACGTTTCGATGAACCGCTCGCCTTCGATGCGATTCTCAACGAAGGTATCGATCACTTGCGACACGACGTCGGGCATCTCTTCCGCAGAAAACGACGGTCCGATCACGCGGCCCAGATGCGCGCCCGTTGCGCCCGAGCTTTGCTCGCCGCCAAGCGTGACCTGATACCACTCGGAGCCATCTTTATCGACGCCGAGAACACCGATGTTGCCAATGTGATGATGGCCGCACGCGTTGATGCAACCGGAGATGTTCAGCGTCAGGTCGCCCAGGTCGTACACGTAATCGAGGTCGCTGAAACGTTCCTGGATGGCTTGCGCAATCGGGATCGACTTAGCGTTTGCGAGCGAGCAGAAATCGCCGCCCGGGCACGCAATGATGTCGGTCAGCAAGCCGATGTTCGATGTCGCGAAACCCAGCGCCTTCGCGCGTTCCCACACGGCGTGCAAGTCGCGCTTCTTCACGTTCGCGAGAATCAGGTTCTGCTCGTGCGAGACGCGGATTTCACCGAACGAGAACTCATCGGCGAGATCGGCGACGGCTTCCATCTGCACGTCGGTTGCGTCGCCCGGCGCAATGCCAGTTGGCTTCAGCGACAACGTCACAGACGCATACCCCGGCACTTTATGCGGACGCACATTACGCTCGATCCAGCGCGCGAACGGCTTGCTGTCGATGAGATGTTTTTCATACGATGCATCCGTATCCGGCAGCTTTTCATACGCGGGCGGTGCGAAAAATTGCGACACGCGATCAAGCTCTTCCTGCGTGAGCGTGGAAGGGCCGTCTTTCAGATGCGCCCATTCCTCTTCCACTTGCTGTGCGAATTTCGCGGGGCTCAGCGCCTTCACGAGAATCTTGATGCGCGCCTTATACATATTGTCGCGACGACCGTAGCGGTTATACACACGCAACACGGCTTCGCAATACGTCAGCAGATGCTGCCACGGCAGATCTTCCTTGATCACCGCGCCCACGATCGGCGTCCGCCCCAGCCCACCGCCGGCAAGAATGTTCGCAACCACTTCGCCGGCCGCATTCTTCTTCAGATACACGCCCAGATCGTGCACTTGCACGGCCGCGCGATCTTCCACAGAACCGTTCACCGCGATCTTGAACTTGCGCGGCAACCACGCGAACTCGGGGTGAAACGTGGACCATTGGCGCAGGATTTCGGCCCACGGACGCGGATCGACGATTTCATCGGGCGCGACGCCGGCGAATTGATCAGCCGTGATATTGCGGATGCAATTGCCCGACGTCTGAATGCCGTGCATTTGCACCGACGCCAGCTTGCGCAGGATTTCCGGCGTTTCTTCGAGCTGGATCCAGTTGAACTGAATGTTGGTACGCGTCGAAAAGTGGCCGTAATTGCGGTCGTGTTCACGCGCGATGGTGCCCAGCATGCGCATCTGGTCGCTGCGCAGATTGCCGTAAGGAATCGCGATGCGATGCATGTAGGCGTGGCGCTGCATGTACAGACCGTTCTGCAGGCGCAGCGGACGGAATTCCTCTTCGCTCAACTCGCCGGACAAACGGCGGCGTACCTGGTCGCTGTATTGAGCGACGCGTTCGTCGACGATTTTCTGGTCGATCTGATCGTATTGATACATTCGGGGGCCCCAGTTTTAGTAGTTCCATCAGTACGGCGTCCTAGCCACGCCGCACATCGTTATGAGTAGAGTCATGTGCCGCAACGCCGTTCGGACATTGCTCTCATTTGCTTATGACAAATACAGATATCGATATTGGAAAAATTGTCTCGATGGTAATAAACTTCCTATATATTGCAAACGACTGATAAATTACTTTGATATGCGGATGGGTTATATATGAATCTGCACCAGTTCCGCTTCGTGCGCGAAGCCGTCCGGCAGAACTACAACCTCACCGAAGCCGCTAAAGCGCTGTTCACGTCGCAGCCGGGGGTATCGAAGGCGATCATCGAGCTTGAGGATGAACTCGGGGTCGAAATCTTCACGCGTCATGGCAAACGGGTACGTTCGCTGACGGAGCCGGGTCGAATTATCCTGGCATCGGTGGAAAAAATCTTGCAGGAAGTCGAAAGCCTGAAACGTGTAGGCAAGGATTACGCCGCGCAGGACCAGGGCAACCTCGTCATTGCCGCCACGCACACTCAGGCGCGCTATTCGCTGCCGACGGCCATTGCCGAGTTCAAAAAGCGCTTTCCCAAGGTTCACCTTTCAATTTTGCAAGGAAGCCCGACGCAGGTCGCCGAGATGGTCATCCACGATCAGGCGGATATCGCGATCGCGACCGAGGCAATCGCCAACTATAAAGAATTAGTCTCGCTGCCGTGCTTCCAGTGGCATCACGTGGCCGTGGTCCAGCCGGATCATCCGCTGCTCGAGCGCAAGCTGTTGACGCTCGACGACCTGGCGCAATACCCGATCATCACCTACGACAACGCCTTCGCCGGCCGCTCGAAGATCAATCAGGCGTTTGCTCTGCGCCACCTGACGCCGGACATCGTGCTGGAAGCAATCGATGCCGACGTGATCAAGACATATGTAGAACTCGGGTTGGGCGTGGGAATTCTCGCGGATATCGCCTTCAATCCGGAACGCGACAAACATCTTCGCGCGATGCCCGTCGGCCACCTGTTCGGCACGAACGTCACGCGGCTCGCGCTGAAACAAGGCGCGTATTTGCGCAGTTATGTATACACGCTCGTGGAACTGCTTTCGCCTTCGATGAACCGCAAGCTCATTGAGCAGGCGCTTTCCGGCGAGCACGAAAGCTACGAGCTTTGACCCGTTTTCCCAAACCACACCTCTTCGCGGAGACCATCCAATGAAGTTGTCGAAGTTCATGCGGCCGGCGCTCGTGTTCAGCGCGGTCGCTTTTTTTAGCGCGGCGGCCAGCGCGCAGTTGAAGGTCGGCATCGATTTGTCGAGTACGGGGCCGGCAGCGGCGATCGGCATCACGAGCAAGAACGCCATGCTGATGTGGCCGAAGACCATCGCGGGGCAGCAGGCCGAATACATCATCCTCGACGACGGATCGGACCCGGGCGCCGCCGTGCGCAACATCCGCAAGCTGATCACCGAAGACAAGGTCGATGTCATCGTCGGACCGAACATCACGCCGGCAGCGCTCGCGGCGCTCGATCCGGTGGCTGAATATCAGACGCCGATGATCACGCTGATTGGCTCGGCGTCCGTTGTCGAGCCGCAGGAAGGCAAGAAGGTGTGGGCGTTCAAGATGGCCCAGACCGACCGCGCGATGGCCGACGTCATGACCCGCACGATGGTCAATCGCAACGTGAAGACGGTGGGTTTCATCGGTTTCGCGGATAGTTACGGCGATAGTTGGCTCAACGAGTTTTCGAAGTTCGCCGAGCTGCGGCATATCAAGGTGGTCGCGAGCGAGCGTTTCAATCGCACCGATGCCAGCGTGACCGGCCAGATCCTGAAGCTGATGGCGGCGAAGCCGGACGCGGTGCTGATCGCGGGCGCGGGTACGCCGACCGTGCTGCCTGAGCGCACGCTGGTCGAGCGCGGCTACAAGGGCGCGATCTATCAGACGCACGGCATTGCAACGCCCGAGTTCATCAAGCTCGGCGGAAAGGACGTGGAAGGCACGTTGTTCCCGACACAACCGGTCGTGGTCGCGCGGACGCTGCCTTCGGATCATCCATCGAAGAAAGCGGCGCTTGTTTTTGTGGATGCCTACGAAGCCAAATACGGCAAGAACACGGTGACCCAGTTTGCCGGCGATGCGGCCGGTGTTTATCCGCGCTTGCAGGATGCGGTCGGGCGCGCGTTGAAAGCGGGGCAACCGGGAACGCCGGCGTTTCGCGTCGCGTTGCGCGCGGAACTGGAACACGCGCATGAGCTGGTCGTGCCGAACGGCGTGGTCAATACCAGCGTCACGGATCACGTTGGACTCGATCAGCGGGCGAGCGTGATGGGCATCGTCAAGAACGGCCAGTTCACGTATCTGAGCCAGTGAACATCGTGATCCGGGGCAAACATCCAGAGGCTTGCCGCCGGAAACGAATTTAGGCATAATCGCTGACTTGCCGGTTGGCGTCGGATTTACTCCGTGTCTGCCGGCAGGTTCAAATGCTGTTTGCCCGGGTGGTGAAATTGGTAGACGCAGGGGACTCAAAATCCCCCGCCGCAAGGCGTGCCGGTTCGATTCCGGCCCCGGGCACCACGCAAAATATCTGAAAGTTCTCGTTTGAATCGTTACGCAGCAAGCCGTTCTTGGCTACAGGTCGTGTTCCTCGTCATGCGAACACGAACCGGCGTTCTCAAGTTTCCCCAAAATTTGCCGTAAAGCCTCCCATAGTCTCGGGAAACGCATGGCTTTCCGGGCGTCCAGCAACGCAAGGCGATGAGAACGACATGGCAGACCCAGCGCGAAGACTCTACATGCAGATGGCGACGGTCAATGCGCTGATGGTGCTGGTCACACTCGCCCTCACCGGCTTCACCTTGAGCGCCTGGTACTTCATGCCCGTTGTTCAATACATCGGGGTGACGCTGGTTGCGTGGACGATGCGGTTCGCTGTCTTTTCCGTCATTCGCCGATACTTCGCGCGACGCAACTGGCAAAGCCTGATCGCGGAATGCGGCGGCGACGAACAACGCGCCTACGCATTGCTGCTGCAGGACATGGGCTACGGGCGCGTTGACTAAAGTCGACCAGGCTGGGCCGCCACGATCACCATCAATCAAGCGTATAGAACCCAAACAATCCCAGCGCAATGTACGACATGGCGCTGGAGGGTTTTTATCGCGTGGGTCATGATTTGGCGACCTGCACCACGACCTTGCCGAACGCACCACGCTTCAGATGTTCAAACGCGTGCGGCACTTGTTCAAACGGATAAACCGCATCGATAACCGGCTTGATGCCGTGCCGGTCGATCATGCGCACGACGTCCTCCAGCACGCGACGCGGCCCGACGGCAATTCCCACGATCGACGCCCTGCTGCCAAGCAGCGGCAGGATAGGCAACGTCAGTTCATTCGATTCCAGCAATCCAATCACCGATATCCGTCCGCCCGTCGCCACGGCCTGCAACGAGCGCGCGAGATTATCGCCGCCGGCCATTTCGAGGATATGGTCGGCGCCGCGGCCATCGGTCAGCGCGCGAACTTCGTGCTGCCAATCTGGCGTCTTGTGGCGGTTGATCCCGTGCGTGGCGCCGAGTTCGAGCGCGCGCGCGATTTTTTCATCGCTGCTGCTGGTGATGATCACCCTCGCGCCGTTGGCCGCCGCGAGCTGGACCGCGAACAGCGACACGCCACCCGTCCCTTGCACCACAACCGTGTGACCAGCGTTGAGATGACCAAGTTCGACGAGCGCCATCCAAGCCGTGACGGCCGCGACGGGCAGCGTGCTGGCCTCGGCGGGCGTGAGCGTTGCCGGCGCCGCCACGCACCACTCAGCCGGCGTCGCGATGAACTCGGACAGCATGCCGGGCAGCGGTCCGCCTTGCGTAGGCGCTTCGGCCCAAGAGCGCGGCGCGCCATCGATCCAGCCCGGAATATAAGCCGAAATCACGCGATCTCCGATGGCAAAGCGCGTCACGCCCTCGCCCAGTTCCACAACGCGTCCGGCCATATCCGAGCCCGGCGTGAACGGAAATTGCAGGGCGTTGCCCATGCCGTTGTCGACGACTTCGGCATCGCGATAATTCAGCGATACCGCTTCGACTTCCACGAGCACTTCGCCCGGTTTCAGCACGGGGCGCGGTGCGCTGTGTAAAGCGAGTGTTTCAAGACCCAGCGACGGGATTTCCCAGCGATTGATCGTGGTGCTCATGGCATTGAACTCCGTAAATAAATGACGAAATCTTATCGTAGGGAACGGTCCGCTCCGGAGTAAGTAGGTTAGAGTTCCGCTCTGTGCGGAGCCTACCCTCCGCAATTGGAGCCAAAAATGGACAGCGTCAGCGCCTTCAACGTATTCGTGCAGGTCGCGGAGACACGCAGTTTCGTCGCGGCGGGCAGGCTGCTCGGGGTATCGGCGTCTGCAGTTGGCAAGCGCGTGAGCGCGCTGGAAGAAAGACTCGGCGTGCGGCTTTTTCATCGGAGCACGCGCAGCGTGACGCTGACGTCCGAAGGCGCGCTGTTTCTAGAACGAAGCCGGCGCATTCTCGCGGAGATCGAGGCGGCCGAAGCCGAGTTGTCTCAAGTGAACGTCGCGCCGCGCGGCCGCTTGCGGGTCAGCCTCCCGCTCGTCACCGAGCCGTTCCTGCATGTCATGGCGGCCTTCAAACTGGCGTACCCGGCGGTGGATCTCGATCTGGATTTCACGGACCGGCAGGTGGATATCATCGAAGAAGGTTTCGATGCCGTCATCCGCACCGGCGATGTGCTCGACTCACGGCTGACGAGCCGGCGCATAGGTGCGTACCGGATGCTGCTGGCCGGGTCGCCGGCCTACTTCGAGACGCACGGAAAACCGCAGCGTGCGAACGACTTGATGCAGCACACATGCATTCAATTCCGCTATCCCAATACTGGAAAGCTGGAGGTCTGGCCTCTTCATCGTGACGATGTGCAATCCGATTTTCAGCTGCCGCCATCGATTGTCTGCAACAACCTCGAAGCGCGGATCGGCTTCGCGTTGCAAGGCGTGGGAATCTCCTATTTGCCGGACTTCGCAATTCACGAGCATCTGGCATCGGGCCGGCTCGTGAGCGTGCTCGATGACTGCTCGGAGACCGGCGGGACGTTTCGCATCATGTGGCCTTCGGGCAAACATGTGGCGCCGAAGTTGCGGGTGTTCATCGACTTTATTTGCGAGCGATGTTTTCCAGCGGCGCCTTCCGCCGAGCACTGATTGTTTCCCGCGCCTCAAACCCCGCCGCACAAACAGATATCATGTGCGCACAATTCAATACTGCCGTGCACACCCGGCATTCTGCTGGAGTTTCTATGGCCTCATTCCCCGAAAGCGTCAGCATGGCGTTGTTTTGCGACTTCGAAAACGTCGCCCTCGGCGTGCGCGACGCGAAGTACGACAAGTTCGACATCATGCCGGTGCTCGAACGGCTGCTGCTCAAGGGCAGCATCGTGGTGAAAAAGGCTTATTGCGACTGGGACCGCTACAAGGGTTTCAAAGCCGCCATGCACGAAGCGAGTTTCGAGTTGATCGAAATTCCGCACGTGCGTCAGTCAGGCAAGAATTCGGCGGATATCCGCCTCGTGGTCGATGCGCTCGACCTTTGTTATACGAAGTCGCACGTCGATACGTTCGTCATCATCAGCGGGGATTCGGATTTCTCGCCGCTCGTATCCAAGTTGCGCGAAAACGCGAAGAAAGTGATCGGCGTAGGCGTGAAGAATTCGACCTCCGATCTGCTCGTCGCGAACTGCGATGAATTCATTTTCTACGATGACCTCGTGCGCGAGCAGCAACGCGCCATCGCCAAACGTGAAGCACGCGAGGCCCGTGAAGCCCGCGATGCGCGCGACGCGAATGCGGCGGCGGCATCGGCGTCTTCATCGAACAAACGCGGCTCCGACGACGACCGCCAGCCGAAGCAGGAAATCGAGGCGCGCAAGGCGAAGGCCATCGCGATTGCGGTCGAGACATTCGATGACCTCGCCTCCGAACGCGGCGAGAGCGGGAAGATCTGGGCATCGGTATTGAAGAGCGCGATCAAGCGGCGCAAGCCCGACTTCAACGAGTCGTACTACGGCTTCCGCGCGTTCGGCAATCTGCTCGAGGAAGCGCAATCGCGGGGTTTGCTCGAAGTCGGACGCGACGAAAAGTCGGGCGCGTTTGTGTATCGGACGCAGACGGTGGCCGCGGTGGAAACGTCGGTCGTGGAAATGACGCGCGAGGTCGAAGCACCGGTCGCTGCAACGGAAAACCGCCAGGCGGCGAGATCGGGCGGCGAACGCAATCGCCGCAGAGGCCGTAATACGCGACCGCAAGCTTCCGAGCCGCTCTTCGCCGAGGCGCAAGTTGATGCGCCTGCCGAAGTGCAGGCCGCTGTGCAACCCGCCCCCCCGGTCAAGGCGCAGACTGATTTCGGCGACGAATGGCAACGCAGAAGCGCGCCGAGCGAGCAGTCACGACGCCCGGTATCGCCGTTTTATGAAGAAGAGCCCGAGGTGCAGACCGACGTGCAGCCCGAATCTCAAGCGGAACCGCGTCAGGGCCCGGGCCGGGAACGCAATCGCAGGAACGGACGCAATCCCCGGCCGCAGCAGGCGCGTGAACCGCTGTTCGCCGATGCACCCGGCGTTCAACCCGCTGCGGTTCATGACCAACCCTTCTTCGAACCGGCGCCACCGGCCGCGGAAGAACCTGCCATCGCACCGATACCCGCCATCAAGGAGCGCGAGGAAGAAGCGCTTGCCTTGCTGAGCGAGATCAACGAGGCGCCGGAACCGAAACGCGGCGCGGCGCGGCGTGGACGTCAGGTTGCGTCGAAGAAAGCTGCGGCGACTCCGGCACAGGCCGAGTTGGTCGAGAGCGCGGGAGTAGCCCAAAGCACAGAGACGAAGAAAGCGCCCGCGGCGAAAAAAGCGGCGGCGAAGAAAACGGCACGCAAGACAGCGCCGCGCAGCCGTGGCCCGAAGGCTGCGGCGACAAACGAAGACTAAAACGACACGAAAAAAAGCGGCACGCTCACGCGTGCCGCTTTTTCATATCTACTCCAGGGCCGCTTACTGCGGTGCGCCCTTGTCGTTCGTGCCCAGCGCCGATGCAGCTGCGGCAGCCGATGCGCCCTTCAGGTGTGATGCCTTGTCCTGCTTGTGCAACGTCGTACCGCCTGCTTCCGATGCTGCTTTCTTGTGATGCTTCAAGTGCGGCAGATGCGGCTTCGGTTCAACGGGGCTGACCGGCGGCTTGCTTTCGTCGGTCTTCGAACCGCCGCCACCGCCTGCGCCCTGAGCCATTGCCGCGCCTGCAAACGCGAATGCGAGTGCACCAACCAATGCAATTTGCGAGAACTTCTTCATTGCCAATCTCCCTGGAGTTGTAAATCGATTGCAGCACCGCATTGTTGTTCGAAATAGCTAGAATTTCAACGAAATCAGAATATTCCTATCGGAAATTAGTTTTCGCGAGCTCCACGATTTCGTCGCCGCGACCGTTCAGGATCGCCCGCAGCATGTAGAGGCTGAATCCTTTGGCCTGCGCCAGCTCGACTTTGGGCGGCATCGCAAGCTCATGCTTGGACGTCACCACGTCCACCAGCGCCGGCCCAGGATGCGCGAAAGCCTTCTGCAGCGCCTCTGCGATGTCCTCCGACTCTTCCACGCGGATGCTGAAAATACCCGCGCCCTGCGCAATCGCCGCGAAGTCGGTCTTGGCGAGATCCACGTTGGTATCGAGGTAACCGGCAGCCTTCAGCTCCATGGAAACGAAGCCCAGCAGACTGTTGTTATAAACCACCACTTTGATTGGCAAGTTCAGTTGGCGTGCGCTTAAAAGGTCGCCGAGCAACATCGATAAACCGCCGTCACCCGATAAAGAAATCACCTGCCGCCCCGGATGCGCGCCCTGCGCGCCGAGCGCCTGCGGCATCGCGTTCGCCATGGAGCCGTGGTTGAACGAGCCGTGCAGCTGGCGCTTGCCGTTCATGGTCAGGTAGCGTGCGGCCCAGACGGTCGGCGTACCGACATCGGCGGTGAAAATGGCGTTTTCATCGGCGGCTTCGTTGATCAGCTTCGTCAGGTATTGCGGATGGATCGGCCGGCCGGGACCGGAGGGCGTCGCGAGTTCATCCAGCCCTTTTCTTGCCGATGCATAGTGCTTGCGCGCGGTATCGATGAAATCGCGGTCCGGCTTGCGCGTGATCTTCGGCAACACGGCCGCGACCGTTTCCTTCACCGTGCCCACGAGTCCGAGCGACAACGGTGCGCGCGCGCCGAGTTTCGAGCCGCGCCAGTCGATCTGGATGATCTTGGCGTCGGTGGGATAGAACGGGCGGTACGGGAAATCGCAGCCGAGCAAAAGCAGCGTGTCGCACGACATCATTGCGTGGTAACCGGAGCTGAAGCCGATCAGCCCCGTCATGCCGACGTCATACGGGTTGTCCCATTCGATGAACTGCTTGCCGCGCATGGCGTGCACGACCGGCGCGCCGAGCGCGTCGGCGAGTGCGACGACTTCGTCATGCGCGCCCGCGGTGCCGCTGCCGCACATGAGCGTGACCGCGTCCGACTCGTTCAGCATGGCCGCGAGCCGTTCAATATCGATATCCGATGGCAGGATGGTCGATGGTCCCGTCGGCGACCACGAAGGCGTCTCGGCAGGCGCCTCGCTCAACGCAACATCGCCCGGCAGCACGATCACGGCCACGCCGCGTTCTTCAATCGCCGTGCGCATTGCGCGGGCGAGCACGCGTGGAAACTGCGCGGCGTTGGAAACCAGCTCCACGTAATGGCTGCATTCCTTGAAAAGCGCGGTCGGATGCGTTTCCTGGAAGTACCCGAGCCCGATCTCCGATGACGGAATGTGCGCGGCAATCGCCAGAACCGGCTGCTGGTTCCGGTGGCAGTCGTACAAACCGTTGATCAGATGCAGGTTGCCCGGGCCGCAACTCCCGGCGCAGACCGCGAGCTTGCCTGTGGATGCCGCGTCGGCGCCGGCTGCGAACGCCGCGACTTCCTCGTGCCGCGTGTGCATCCACTTGATCGATCCAACTTGGTCGAGGCTGTAGGCAAGTCCGTTCAGGCTGTCGCCCGTCACGCCCCAGATTCGTTCGACGCCCGCTGCGGCCAATGTCTTCGCCAGAAACTCCGCGACCGTGTTTTTTGCCATGTCTTGCTCCTTGAGGAAAAAGAGGGGTGTCGATGGATGATGCGTCAATGCGGTTTCAGCTTCCTTTCGTGGCTCGTGGTTCGTGGTTCGTGGTTCGTGATCTGGAAAAGCATAGGCCGCGCTCGGTGGCATATCCATGAAAGATGGCGTTTCGCGCGCCTTGCTAGAATGTGCGCCCGCCCTTCTTATCAATTGCGCCAGACAACGCCCCGATGGATCTCGAACGCATTCTCTTCACACAGGGCTTCGGCTCGCGCCGCCAATGCCGCGCGCTGGTTGCCGACGGGCGGGTGTTTATCGGCGGATCGGCGTGCACCAATCCGGACAACACGATCACGTCCGATGCCCTCGCGTCCTTCGAGTTCCAGGTCGATGGCACGAACTGGCAGTATCGCGAGAAAGCGTATCTGGCGCTGAACAAGCCACCCGGCTACGAATGCTCGCGTGATCCGCAGCATCATTTGAGCGTGTTCCATTTGCTGCCGCCGCAACTGGCGGAGCGCGGCGTGCAGTGCGTCGGACGGCTCGACCAGGATACGACCGGCCTTCTGCTTCTGTCCGACGACGGCGCGTTCGTCCACGCGTTCACATCGCCGAAAAAGAAGGTGCCGAAGGTCTATCTCGCGACCACGAAGCATCCAATAGATGAAACCCAGCTCTCCGCACTTCGCGATGGCGTCCTGCTGCACGGCGAGTCTCAACCGATCGCCGCCGTCTCGGCAAATCGACGCGGCGAGCGGCTGCTGGAACTATCCGTGCTGGAGGGTAAGTATCACCAGGTCAAACGCATGGTCGCGGCGTCGGGGAATCGCGTGGAAGGGCTGCATCGGGAACGGATTGGCGGATACGGTTTGCCGGACGATCTCGCTGAAGGCCGGTGGCGCTGGCTGACCGATTCGGACCTTGCGATGCTCAGGCAGGGTTGAACCCACTGCATCCATCCGGGCGCGCCAGACGTAGATCCTGGCAACCCTTCGCATCAAGAATTTCATGCCAGACCAACAAAAACGCCGCACCCTCATGCTCGGTTTTTCCAGCTTATGCGCCACGGCGCTGGCCGCATGCAGCCCGGTCAAGCTCCTGAACGCCGCGATTCCTTCGAGCGGCTACCGGAGAACGGCTGACATTGCCTATGGCTCGGACCCCGAACAGGAACTCGATGTCTACGTTCCCTCGCACCCTGCCGCGCCGGGAGAAAAGCGCCCGGTCGTCGTGTTTTTCTACGGCGGAAGCTGGCAAAACGGTAGCCGCAGCAACTACCTATTCGTCGCTCAAGCGCTGACTTCGCGCGGTTATGCGGCTGTGTTGCCCGATTATCGGAAATATCCTGAGACGGCCTTTCCCGGTTTTGTCGATGACGCCGCGGCCGCCGTGCGCTGGGCGCGCGATCACGCACACGAGTTTGGCGCCGATCCGGGCCGTTTGTTCGTGATGGGCCATTCCGCTGGCGCGCATTTGGCTGCGCTGATCGCGACCGACCCGCGTTACCTGGCGTCGCAATCGATGTCTAAGGCCGATCTGCGCGGCGTGATCGGCCTGGCCGGCCCTTACGATTTCCTGCCGATAAAAGACCGCACCTTGCTCGACGTCTTCCCCGCCACGACCCGCCCCGAAAGCCAGCCGGTCAACTACGTCACCGGCCACGAACCGCCGATGTTCCTTGCCGCCGGCACCGACGACACCACCGTCGATCCGGGCAACACCGACCGCCTCGCAGCCGTATTGCGCCGTCACGGTGATTCGGTGGAAGTGAAACACTACGAGGGTTTCAGCCACGTGCGCATTGTTTCGGCGCTGGCGTTGCCTTTGCGCGGACGCTCGACCGTGCTGGCCGACGTCTCGGCGTTTATCGATTCACGCTGAGCCGTTTATACCGTTGCAAAAACGCAATACGCTGTAGCCGCACTGCAGCATGCCTTTCCTCGGACCTAAATCTATACTGCTTTCACGACTATTAAAAAAAGCAGGAGGGCCATCATGGCCGCCCACATGACCATTGCAATGATCGCGTTCGTGGCAATCAGCGTGGTGTTTATTGTCGGTTTGATGGTGACGATGCACCTTCGCCACCGTTATCAGCCGAACCTGATCGGGGCGCTTATCGGCGCATTGCTGTGTTTCATTTTGCTGGAGACGTTGCCGGTCCTGATGTGACCGGAACGCTCTTCAAAAAATCGTCGATGCTCGGATAACGCAGCACGTAACGCAGTTCGTCACGCAGCCGGATGTTCTGCAGACGCCGCGATTCGCGCATGAACGAGAGCATCATCGGTTCGAGTTGCGCTTCGGCTTGCTCGCGCGAAACACGCGGGGCGCGCGGCAGGCCGTAGGCATCGGCGATGCGGTCGAAGTAATCGCCCATGCGCAGTTCGCTATCGTCCGACGCATGCACCACGCGCTGCGGCCGGGCGCGTTGTATCGCCAGGACCATGATGGCCGCGAGATCGTCGGCGTGAATGTGATTGGTGAAGACATCGTCGGCGGGCGCGAGTGCGGGCGTACCCTTCTGCAGCCGTGCGAGCGGCAAGCGGTTTCCCGCGTAAATGCCGGGAATCCGCACAATCGATGCACTCATCACGCCGCGTCGTGTCGCCCGGCGCAATTGCGTTTCCGCCGATACCCGCCGTTTCGCCCGCCCGTTGTCCGGCCGCACGGGGCGGGTTTCATCGATCCACGCGCCGCCGCAATCGCCATAAACGCCGGACGTACTCGCGTAAACCACGCGTATCGGCTGGCCGCGAGCGGCGGTGGGCGATACGCGGTCGGGTACAATAGACGGTCTTTTTGTGGCTCCGGCACCGCGCCTGAAAGTCGCCCGAAACCATCCGCGCCACGCCCGTTGTCGCGCTACGGCTGCGGTGGCAACACGCGCCACGGAACGTCGCGGCGCGCTTAATGCTGCAATCAGTGCACGGGTGCGCAAGTCGTCGTCGCCGGTTTTTTGGGGCGGCGCAAGATGCAGCACCGTGCGCGCGAGACCGGCGAGGCGACGCAGACTGCGGCGATCGTCGAGGTCGCCAATCAGCGGCGTCGTACCAGCTGCACGCAGTTCGGCGGCGCGCGTGGGCTGGCTGGACAACGCGATCACGCGGGGTGCTGCTGCACGTCGGGCAAGTAGCGGCGCACAGCGCAGGCCGACATCGCCGCAACCGGCAATCAGCACGCGCGCGCGGCGGAGTTTTCGAGTGGCGATCATGCTGTCGATTGTAGCCGCGAGCGCTTTGGCTTTTGTTTCATCCAACTCATCCAGGATCTATGGCTTTCAACGTTACGCTCCGGCAAAGCGGCCGGCAGTTTCAGGTAGAACCTGACGAAGCGGTGCTGCTCGCAGCGCTGCGCCAGGGCATCGGACTTCCTTACGGTTGCAAGAACGGAGCCTGCGGGTCGTGCAAGGGCACGGTCGTGTCCGGCGAAGTCGAGCAGGCGCCCCATTCGTCGTCAGCATTGTCCAACGACGAAAAAACCCGCGGCATGGCCCTGCTTTGCTGCGCGACGCCCAAGGGCGATCTCGTAGTCGATGTGCGTGAAGTCGCCGGCGTTGGCGACGTGCAGGTCAAGAAGCTGCCCTGCCGCGTGAACGCGCTGGAGCGCAAAGGCACGGATGTCGTGGAACTGAAGCTGCAATTGCCGGCCAATGAAAGGCTGCAATATCTGGCCGGGCAGTACATCGAATTCATCTTGAAGGACGGCAAGCGCCGCAGTTATTCGATGGCAAGCCCCCCGCATCACGAAGGCCCGATTGAGCTGCACATTCGTCACATGCCCGGCGGCACGTTCACGGATCACGTGTTCGGCAACATGAAAGAGCGCGACATCTTGCGTTTCGAAGGCCCGCTCGGCACGTTCTTCCTGCGTGAAGATTCCGACAAGCCGATCATTCTGCTCGCCTCCGGAACAGGTTTCGCGCCGATCAAGGCGATCATCGAACATGCGGTGTTCAAGAATCTGAACCGTCCAATGACGCTTTATTGGGGCGGCCGCCGCAAGCAGGACCTGTACATGATGGAACTTGCAGAAACCTGGGCGAAAGAAGTGCCGAACTTCTCGTTCGTACCGGTTTTGTCCGAACCCGACGCGTCCGATGCATGGACCGGCCGGACCGGCTTTGTTCATCGTGCTGTCATTGAAGATCTGCCAGACTTGAGCGCATATCAGGTGTACGCGTGCGGCGCGCCGGTGATGGTGGAATCGGCGCAACGCGATTTCACGAATCATCACCGTTTGCCGGAGGACGAGTTCTTCGCCGATTCGTTCACCAGCGCGGCCGATCTCGCGAATCCGGTTTGATCGTTTCAAATTCCGGACGTGGCGGTTCAATAAATTTCGGCCGTCACGGTTTACACGCAGGAACTTCCTATCGTATTCTTCGCAAATGCTCAGCCTCCAGACTAATCTTCGACGTCGCCGCTCGCTGCTCCCTTAGGGATGCCGCTGGCTCGTCACGGATTGGCGCTTGATCTCAAGCCTGCGCACATTTCGCCAACATGAAGCCACGGACATCCGTGGCTTTTTGCATTTCTGGCGCCGTCTCAAACTTCGCCGCTTTTTTCCTTTGTTGTTTTTGTGGAGCCCGCCGTCATGAATTTCCAAGAGTATCCCGTCGAATCGTTGATGTTCATCACGAACCGTCCCGAGATCGTGTTCACGCACGGCAAGGGTTCCTGGCTCTACGACAACAACGAGAAGCGATACCTGGATTTCATCCAGGGCTGGGCCGTGAACAGTCTCGGCCATTGCAACGACGGCATGATCGAAGCCATCAACAAGCAGGCGCGCACGCTGATCAACCCGTCGCCGGCGTTCTACAACGCGCCGATGGCCCAGCTTGCCGGTCTGCTCACCGCCAATAGCTGCTTCGACAAGGTCTTTTTCGCCAACAGCGGCGCCGAAGCGAACGAAGGCGCGATCAAGCTCGCGCGCAAGTGGGGCAAGAAGTTCAAGGGCGGCGCGTACGAGATCATCACCTTCGATCACAGCTTCCACGGGCGCACGCTCGCGACCATGTCGGCATCGGGCAAACCGGGTTGGGACACCATTTACGCACCGCAGGTGCCGGGCTTTCCGAAGGCCGATCTGAACGACATTGCATCGGTTGAAAAACTCATCACCGATAAAACCGTCGGCGTCATGCTCGAACCCATCCAGGGCGAAGGCGGCGTGATCCCGGCGACGCGCGAGTTCATGCAGGCCCTGCGCGAGCTGACGAAGAAGCACAACTTGCTGATGATCGTCGATGAAGTGCAAAGCGGTTGTGGCCGTGCCGGCACTTTGTTCGCGTATGAGTTGTCGGGCGTGGAGCCGGACATCATGACGCTTGGCAAGGGCATTGGCGGCGGCGTGCCGCTGGCGGCCTTGTTGTCGACGAAAGAAGTCGCATGCTTCGAACCCGGCGATCAGGGCGGTACGTATAACGGCAATCCGTTGACGACCGCCGTGGGTTTCTCGGTGATCTCGCAAATTACCGCACCGGGCTTCCTCGAAGGCGTGCGTGAACGCGCCGAGTATCTCAAGGCGCAATTGCTGCAGCTTTCTGAAGAACGCGGCTTCAACGGCGAACGCGGCGAAGGTTTGCTGCGCGCGCTGCTGTTGAACAATGACAACGGTCCGAAGATCGTCGAAATGGCGCGCGACATGGGCCCGGACGGTTTGCTGCTGAACGCCGCGCGCCCGAACCTGTTGCGCTTCATGCCGGCGCTGAACGTGACGAAGGACGAGATCGACCAGATGATGTCGATGCTGCGTTCCATCCTCGACAAATTGTGATAATCCGCGTTTTCGATGAGCGCGACACGGATGCCGTGCTCGCGCTCTGGTCCACTGTTTTTCCGGAGTATGCCGTGCCGGGAAAACCGCAGCGTGATCCGCGTTTATCGATACGAAACAAGCTGGCCATGCAGCCCGAATTGTTCTTTGTCGGCGTGCTCGGCGAGCGTGTAATCGGAACCGTGATGACGGGTTACGACGGGCATCGCGGATGGCTTTATTCGTTGGCCGTCGCCGAGGATCAACGCGGGAATGGCTACGGGCGCGCGCTCGTTGAACATGCGGAACGCGCGCTTGCATCGATCGGATGCCCGAAGCTCAATCTGCAGATCATGGCGAACAAGCCAGAGACGCGCGCGTTTTACGCGAAGCTCGGGTATCAGATGGATGAAGTCGTGAGCCTCGGCAAACGGCTTCAGACGTAAAAAAACCGCATGCTTGATAAAGGCATGCGGTTTTTTATCAACATCACTTCACTCACCCAAATAAGCCGCGCGAACCTTCGGATCATCGAGCATGGTCTTGGCATCGCCGGACATGGTGACGAGACCTGAATCCATCACGTAGCCACGATTTGCCGCCTGCAGCGCGAGCCGTGCGTTCTGCTCGACCAGCAACACCGTCAGGCCCTCAGAAGAAATCTCACGGACCACTTCGAAAATCTTCTCGACCATGATCGGGGAAAGACCCATCGACGGTTCATCGAGCAAGAGCAGCTTCGGACGCGACAACAACGCACGCGCCATGGCCAGCATCTGCTGCTCGCCGCCCGACAACGTACCCGCGTATTGCGCCGCGCGTTCCTTCAAACGCGGGAAGAAACCGAACATGCGATCGGTGTCCTTCTGGATCTCGTCACTGTCGTTGCGCAAGTACGCGCCCATCTGCATGTTTTCGAGGATCGACATGCGCGCGAAAATGCCACGGCCTTCCGGCACCATCGCGAGGCCGCGCTTGAGCAATTCATGCGAGGGCACGCCCTTGATCGACTTGCCCATGTATTCGATATCGCCCGCCGAATACGGCTTCAGACCCGTGATGGCTTTCATCGTGGTCGTCTTGCCCGCGCCGTTCGCGCCGATCAGCGTCACGAGCTCGCCCTGCCCGACTTCCAGATCCACGCCCTTGACCGCGTGAATGCCGCCGTAGCTCACCTGCAGGCCCTTGATCTTGAGCATCGCCGTGCCGGCCGTCATACCGTTATTCATACCGTTCGTCGTCGCCATCAGTGAACCCCTGCCCCGAGATAAGCCTCGATCACCTTCGGGTCCTTCTGCACGTCCTGCGGCAGACCCTCGGCGATCACCTTGCCGTAATCGAGCACCGTCATCCGGTTGCACAATCCCATCACCAGTTTCACATCGTGTTCGATCAGCAAGATCGTGCGGCCGTCGCTGCGGATCTTGTCGAGCAGGCGCGTGAGTTCGACCTTTTCCGTGGCATTCATGCCGGCGGCGGGTTCATCGAGTGCGAGAAGCTTCGGATCGGTCGCCAACGCACGCGCGATTTCCAGACGGCGCTGGTGACCGTACGACAGGTTGCGCGACGTGTAATCCGCGTATTGCAGCACGCCCACGTACTCGAGCAATTCGAGCGCGCGCTCCTTGATTTCCTTCTCTTCGCGACGCTCGGACGGCGTCTGCAACACCGCGCCGATCAAGCCGTGTTTCGTGCGAACGTGCCGCCCGACCATCACGTTTTCGAGCGCGGTCATGCCGCCGAACAAACGGATGTTCTGGAACGTGCGCGCAATGCCGGCCTTCGCCACCTGATGCACGGCGGTCGGGGTATAAGGCGTGCCGTCGAGCACGAACGAGCCCGAGTCCGGCGTGTACAAGCCCGTGATCACGTTGAAGAAGGTCGTCTTGCCGGCGCCGTTCGGGCCGATCAAACCGTAGATCTGGCCTTCCCTGATTTCGAGGCCGACTTCTGACAGCGCCTGCAAACCGCCAAAGCGCTTGTTCACGCCTTTGACCGACAGTCGAATGGGTTTATCGCTCATTGTGTTTTCTCCGCTTGTGGCGTCAGGCGCGGACCGGCTTCTTGCCGGCGCGCTTTGCGATCTTCGCGATCTTGTCTTCGTGTTTCGGCGACGGCCACAGGCCTTCCGAGCGATACAGCATGATCAGCACCATCGCGAGGCCGTACAGCAACTGGCGGATGACTTCGGTATCGACGATCTGATGACCGAAGATGGCGTTCTGCAGCGGACCCATGGTCGAGCGCAGGAATTCGGGGAACACGGCGAGCAGCACCGCGCCCAGAATCACGCCCGGAATGTGGCCCATGCCGCCGAGCACCACGCAGGCGAGCACCACGATCGATTCCCAGAACGTGAACGATTCCGGCGATACAAAGCCTTGGAACGTGCCGAACATCGCGCCCGACAAACCACCGAACGATGCACCCATCGCAAACGCCAGCAGTTTCACGTTACGCGTGTTGATGCCCATCGCTTTCGCGGCGATTTCGTCTTCGCGGATCGCGGCCCATGCACGGCCGATGCGCGAGTGCTGCAAGCGCACGCACACGAAGATCACGAACAGCGAACACAGCACGAAGAGGTAGTAATAGTTGTAGACAGATGGAAAATTGAATCCGAACAACGAATGCGTCTTCGATAAATCAAAGCCGAACAACGACACCGGATCGACGCCTGTAATCCCCTTCGGCCCGTTCGTGATGTTGACCGGACGATCCAGGTTGTTCATGAAGATCCGGACGATTTCCCCGAAGCCCAAGGTCACGATGGCGAGGTAATCGCCACGCAGACGCAATGTAGGCGCACCCAGCAGCACGCCGAACGTGGCGGCCAGCGCCATTGCGCACGGCACGATCACCCAGATCGGCGCGTGCAGGCCGCCGGGGAACAGATGCGCGATCCATTCGAACTGGGAAGTCAGCTGCGGCGACGAAAGCAACGCGGCTACATAAGCGCCAACCGCATAGAACGCGATGTAGCCCAAGTCCAGCAGCCCGGCAAAACCCACCACCACGTTCAAGCCCAGCGCGAGCATCACGTACAGCATCGCGAAGTCCAGCACGCGAACCCAGTAATTGCCGCCGGCCGCGCCGATGATCATCGGCGCCAGGATCACGAGCGCGGCGACCAGTACGGTGACCGCGTAGTTCTTCGCCGTTTTACGTTCAGGGATGAGCGTGGTCGACGGCTCGATCGGTTGAATTGAAGTCATTCTTGGTCTCCCTGTTTAAGCGCGATCTGCGACGCGTTCGCCGAGCAGGCCCGACGGACGGAACACGAGCACGATGATCAGCACCACGAACGCGAACACGTCCTGATAGTTACTGCCGAACACCCCGCCCGTCAGATTGCCGATATACCCCGCCCCCAGTTGCTCGATCAGCCCCAGCAGCACGCCACCGACCATCGCCCCGCCGAGATTGCCGATACCACCCAGCACCGCCGCGGTAAATGCCTTCAGCCCAGGAATAAAGCCCATGTAGAAGTGCGCGTTGCCGTATTCGGACGCGATCATCACGCCGGCCAGGGCAGCCAGCGCCGAACCGATCATGAAGGTCGCGGAGATCACGAAGTTCGGGTTCACGCCCATCAACGACGCGACGCCCGGGTTCTCGGCAATGGCGCGCATCGCGCGGCCGAGTTTCGTCTTGTGGACCAGCAGCAACAAGCCGCCCATCACGAGGAACGCCACCACGATGATCACGATCTCGGTCATCGAAATGACGGCGCCCGGACGATCGGCCGTGGCGGTGATCACGTTGATCGGATCGGTTGGCAGCAGTTGCGGGAAGGCGAGCGGATTGCGGCCCCAGATCATCATGGCGAGCGTCTGAAGAAGAATCGACACGCCGATAGCCGTGATCAGCGGCGCCAGACGCGGTGCGCGGCGCAAAGGCCGGTACGCCACGCGTTCGATGGTGTAGCCGACCACTGCGCAGACAATTGCCGCGACCGCCAGCGCGACGACCAGCATCAACGCGTGGTTCATGCCTGGAAAATGATTCTGCATTACGCCAATGGCGGAGAGCGCGACCATGGCGCCGACCATCAGCACGTCGCCGTGCGCAAAGTTGATGATGCCGAGAATCCCGTACACCATCGTGTAACCCAACGCGATGATGGCGTAGACGCTGCCTAGCACCAGCCCGTTGATAATCTGCTGGATGAAAATATCCATTGAAGGCTCCTTAGCCCGTGCGACTAGATTTACGCTTTATCGCTGGCCGATAAACCGAAGGGAAGAAAAAAACGCAACGGCACCGCGCGTACTTGAAAAAAAACTTTAAAACGTCCGAAACTGACTACATATCTAGGGGATTGCCTTAAGTCCGGTACAGCGCCGCGCGGCGCTGCAGCACGGGGTTAAGGCGTGATGACGTCAATGACGTTCTTCTTGTTATCCTTGAAATCGATAAGCGTGATCGCACCGCCGCCCTTCAGATCGCCTTTGTCATCGAACGATATGTGACCCGTCAGCCCGTTGAAATCAGTCGAGCCGATTGCCGTCAGCACCTTGGGCGCTTCAACGGAATTGGCGCGCTTCATTGCATCGACAATGACATAGACCGCGTCGTACGTGAACGGCGCGTAGCTTTCTACCGGCGAGTGGAAACGCGCTTCGTAACGCTTCTCGAAATCCGCGCCTTTATCGAGTTTCGGCAGGCCCACGCCGAGTTCCGTACAGACCACGTTCGGCAACGCGTTGCCCGCGAGCGTGGCCAGGTCGGCCGAACAGATTCCATCGCCGCCGAGAATCTTCGCCTTCAGTCCAAGCGCCGCCGCCTGTTTCGCAAACGGGCCGCCGGTCACGTCCATGCCGCCGAACATCACCACGTCGGGCTGGACTCGCTTGATCTTGTTCAGGATCGCCTTGAAGTCTTTGGACTTGTCGGTCGTGGCTTCATGACCCGCGATCCGGCCGCCGCTCGCCACCACCGCTTTCGCAAATTCATTCGCCAGGCCGCGGCCGTAGATGCTGGCATCGTCCACGACCACGATGCGCTTGCCGCGCAGCGTCTTCACCGCGTAGCCCGCGAGCACAGCGCCCTGGCGAGCGTCCGTCGGGATCACGCGGAACGTCGTCTTGAAACCTTGTTGGGTGAACGCGGGGTTCGTCGTCGTGCCGGAAATCTGCGCCACATTCGCGTCGCTATAGATCTTCGATGCCGGAATCGATACCGCCGAATTCAGATGACCGACCACCGCCACCACGTGATCCGCCACCAGTTGCTGTGCCACGGCGACACCCTTCTTTGGATCGGCGGCGTCGTCTTGCGCGTCGAGTTCGAGGTGAATCGCATGACCGTCGATGGTCAATCCCTGCGCGCTGATCTCCTCGATAGCCAGCCGCGCGCCGTTCTCATTGTCCTGCCCGAGGTGAGCCAGCGCTCCGCTGAGCGGCGCCACGTGGCCAATCCTGACAACGGTCGCATTGCTCGCGGGAACGGGGGCAGAAGCCGCGCTCGCCGATACATCCGCCGCCGATGCCGCCGGCGCAGTCGCCGCGACGCTTGCCGATGCTTCCGACACAGCCGATGCCCCCGCGGCCGGCTCGGTTTCACTCTTTTTGCTGCATGCCGTTGCCATTGCAACTGCGGCTGCGATGGTCACGACAAAGCCAAACTTAATTCGCATTCAGTAGGTCTCCGGCGCCTTGAAAAGCTGGTGTTTCCAGCCCATCCGGCTTGGAACGCGCGCATTGTAACTCGGTTTTTGAGACGTGCAATATTGTTGAATGACAGGGGTTTTCCTCCATTGCAACCCCTCTTTAGCGCTTGAAATCGCTTAAAAGCGCAACCAGGTTGCGCCCCGCAGCAGTGCATCAGTTGCACCATCGACTGGCGCTGTGGGTAAACACCGATGTGAGTATTTGGTCCCCGGGATCGCGGATCTTTAGTCGATGCACCTTGTTAGTGCATCAATTCGGCCAATGTCAAAGGCGCTTTGTGTGACTGCCGTCTTGTTGACGACATCCAGCGCGATTTCTTGACGAAAAAAAACCGCGCCAACATGAGTTGGAGCGGCTTTTCCAGCCTGATCCTTGAAGGGTGCGCCCTATATGTATATAAAAGCGATTATTTCTCGGACGGCAAGGTCAATCCACGTGGCAGCGGAAACGACACTTTCTCTTCGATCCCCTCAAGCGGCCGCACATTCCGAACGCCCAGTTCACGCAGCCGTGCAATCACCGCTTGCGCCAGCACTTCCGGCGCCGATGCACCCGCCGTCACGCCAATGCGCTTTTTCCCTTCCACCCATTTCGGATCGATTTGAGTGGGCGAATCCACCATATAAGCAGGAATGCCGCGTTTTTCGGCTACTTCGCGCAGGCGGCTGGAATTCGAGCTATTCGGGCTGCCGACCACGATCACCACGTCGCATTGCGGCGCCAGAAACTTGACCGCATCCTGACGATTTTGCGTGGCGTAGCAAATATCCTGTTTCTTCGGCTCTTTCACCGACGGATATTTCGACTTCAACGCATTGATGATGGCCGACGCGTCATCCACCGAGAGCGTGGTCTGCGTCACATACGCGATCCGGTCCGGGTCCGCGAGCGCCAGCGCCTCCACGTCCTCGATATCTTCCACGAGGTGCATGCCCTGCCCGCTCTGACCCATGGTGCCTTCCACTTCTGGATGGCCCTTGTGACCGATCATGACGATATCGAAGCCGTCCTGACGCATTTTGGCGACTTCCATATGCACCTTGGTCACGAGCGGGCAGGTGGCGTCGAACACACGCAGACCGCGCGTTTCGGCCTCGGCGCGAACCGCCTTCGACACCCCGTGCGCGCTGAAAATCAGCGTGCTGCCTTCGGGCGCATCCGCCAGGTCTTCGATGAACACCGCGCCTTTCTTGCGCAGGTCCTCGACCACATAAGCGTTGTGCACGATCTCGTGGCGCACGTAGATGGGCGCGCCGAAAAGCGCGATCGCCCGCTCCACGATTTCAATCGCACGATCGACGCCCGCGCAGAAACCGCGCGGCTGGGCGAGGAGAATTTCGACATCGAGAAGGGTGTCAGTGGAGCTCATGGCTACAGAATTCCGATGATTTTCACTTCGAACGCCAGCGGCTGGCCGGCAAGCGGATGGTTGAAATCGAACAGCGCGGAGGTCTCTCCGACTTCCTTGAGCACGCCGGCGTAGCGGCCGCCTCCAGGCGCGTTGAATTCCACGAGATCGCCGGGGGAGAAGTTCTCGCCGATCATGGCGTTCTCACGCAGCGTGGCGAGCGAAACCCACTGCAGCATTTCAGGATTGCGCGGGCCGAACGCCTGCTCAGGCGTCAGCCGAAAGGTCGAGTGGTGCCCCACCTTCAGACCCAGCAGAATGTCTTCAAGCGGCGGAGCAAGGTGGCCCTCGCCCAACAAAAGCGTGGCGGGTTTGTCGGCGAACGTGCTGACAATGTCCGCACCATCCTCAAGCGCCAGCCGGTAGTGAAGCGTAACGTGCGAACCGGGTTTCACTTCGGAGATATCGATGATGCTCATGTTTGATCGTATTAGCCGTAAAAGCCGTAATCACCTGGTCAGCCAGCCTCGCCGCCCAATGAAGGGCCGTGCGTCCGGACGGAACGCAACAGTGGCAAAAGCCCGGCTGACGCCCGGGAGTCGCGTTACCAAAGGGCTGATGTTGAACGTAAATGCCCGACAAGCCATCGGTAAGGCGCCCGGGCAGGCGCGAAACCCCCATTGTAAGCCACAGTGCCCGGGCCACGCCGACGGCTCTTCGAGACAACTTGTGACCCACTGCAACCATTTTGCCCTTGGCGGGAGCGTGCCATGAACGCCCGTCTTGATTTAGTGCAGGCCGACGCCGTCAGCCTCACCGAATCCCTGCCGCCGCCTTTCTCCGACGACAAGAACCCGGCCGTGCCCCGCATTCTGGACTGGCCGGAACATGATCGTCCGCGAGAACGGCTTTTGCAGCAGGGCGCGCACGCGTTATCGGATGCTGAATTGCTGGCGTTGTTCCTGAACACCGGGCGACCGGGCATGACGTCAGTGGATGTCGCGCGCGACCTTCTCACCCGGTTCGAGTCGATCCGCGGGGTGCTTGGCGCGACCGCGACCGAATTACGCAGGTTTGGGGAATCGGACCGGCCAAGGCGGCGCTGCTGCTGGCGGTGTCCGAGTTGTGTCAGCGCGCGCTGGCCGAGAAAACCCGCGACCGGCCGTTGCTCGACGCACCCCAGGCCGTGGAAGACTATTTGAAGTGGCTGATCGGCAACCGGCACAACGAGGTGTTTGTCACACTGTTCCTGGACATCCGGCATTGCCTGATAACCGTAGACGAATCCGCCAAAGGTTCGCTTTCGCGAGTCGCCGTGTATCCGCGGGAAATCGTGCGCCGCGCACTGTCGCTGAACGCCGCAAGCTTGATCGTTGCGCATAATCACCCGTCCGGCGGCGTTACGCCAAGCGCGAGTGACCGCCGGCTTACGCGTCTGCTGCACGAGTCGCTCGCGCTCATCGACATCCGGCTGCTGGATCATCTGGTCGTGGCGTCGAACGAAGTATTTTCTTTTTCGCGACAGGGCTGGATGCCGGGCTGACACGGCTTCATTGGACGAACAACCGCGAAACCTTGCCCGGACGGCCTTGTAACGGCGTTGTGCGAGGCGAAAATGCCACGAAACCCGCCGTCCATGGCGTCGCCGGGTACCTCGTCCGATACCAAAAAGAGTTGATTTTGCTAGTTTTTTGCGGGTAGAATCTCGGTTTGCTTCTTTCAACCAACCTGTTCCGAGCGTACGCAGTCATTTCGGGCATGCCATTGTGCTAGCCCGTAGCGGTCCAAAGTGTACTTGCCGTTCGAACTCAGAATTAAAGCGTCTTAGGAGTGCTCTCATGGCACGTGTATGCCAAGTAACCGGGAAGGGGCCGATGAGCGGCAACAACGTTTCCCATGCGAACAACCGCACCAAGCGTCGTTTCCTGCCCAATCTGCAAAACCGTCGCTTCTTCGTTGAAAGCGAAAACCGTTGGGTTCGTCTGCGTCTCTCGAACGCCGGCCTTCGCCTGATCGACAAGAACGGCATCGACTCCGTGCTCGCAGATTTGCGCGCACGTGGTGAAGTCTAAGGAGCACGAATATGGCCAAGGGCGCACGCGACAAGATCAAGCTGGAATCGACCGCTGGCACGGGTCACTTCTACACGACCACGAAGAACAAGCGCAACATGCCGGAAAAGATGGCGATCAAGAAGTTCGATCCCGTTGTCCGCAAGCACGTTGAGTACAAGGAAACGAAGATCAAATAAGGTCTTGGTTTCGGTTGTATCGCTGCACAAAAAAAGCCTCGCTCACGCGAGGCTTTTTGCTTTGCGCCAGCGCTTGCGCATCGGCCGTCCTCTGCCCCTACTGCCCGAACGGCAAAGTGACCGGATTGCATGCCGCACGTTATGCTTATCGACCATACTTTTTCACATGCCATCGGCGTGAATCGAAAAGGTCATGGCGGACAATCAAAAACGGAGACGTGGCAGGATGAATTTCGATGTGGCAATCATCGGCAGCGGGTTGGCGGGCCTGAGCGTCGCCCTGAATCTTGCGGACACACGGCGCGTCGTGATCCTCGCCAAACGCAGCGTGAGCGAGGGCGCGAGCGACTGGGCGCAAGGCGGCATTGCAGCCGTGCTCGATTCCGGCGACAGCACGGACAATCACTTCGATGACACGCTCGTCGCCGGCGCCGGGCTGTGCGACGCGGCGGCCACGCGGTTCATCGTGGACAACGGGCGTGCCGCTATCGAATGGTTGATCGAGCAAGGCGTGCCGTTCACCAAGGATGTTTCCGCCGAGCTCGGCTTTCATCTGACGCGCGAGGGCGGCCATAGCCACCGGCGCGTCATTCACGCCGCCGACGCCACCGGCCACGCCGTCGTCAGCACGCTCAACGAGCGCGTGCGCAATCATTCGAACATCACGGTTCTCGAAGATCATCACGCCATCGACCTGATCACGTCGGAGCACCTCGGGCTTCCCGGGCATCGATGTCACGGCTTGTATGCGCTCGACATTGCCAGCGGACGCACCGTCACCATCGAAGCGCCACATACCGTGCTCGCGACCGGCGGCGCCGGGAAGGTCTATCTCTACACCACGAACCCGGATACCGCGACGGGCGATGGCATTGCGATGGCCTGGCGCGCGGGCTGCCGCGTGTCGAACATGGAGTTCATCCAGTTCCATCCGACCTGCCTGTTTCATCCGTACGCCAAGTCGTTCCTGATCTCCGAAGCGGTTCGCGGCGAAGGCGGCATCCTGCGTCTACCCGACGGCACCCGTTTCATGCCCGCGCACGACGAACGCGCCGAGCTGGCGCCACGCGACATCGTGGCCCGGGCGATCGACTTCGAGATCAAGAAGCGCGGTATCGACTGCGTGTATCTCGATATCAGCCATCAACCCGAAGCGTTCCTGCAGGAGCACTTCCCTACCATCCTCGCGCGCTGTCGCGAATTTGGCATCGATATAACCAAGGAGCCGATTCCCGTCGTGCCGGCCGCGCATTACACGTGCGGCGGCGTGGTCACAGATCTGGCCGGGCGCACGGATCGCGCCGGGCTTTATGCCGTGGGGGAAACGTCGTGCACCGGTCTGCACGGCGCGAACCGGCTTGCCAGCAATTCCCTGCTCGAATGTCTCGTGATCGGACGCGCTGCGGCGCAGGCTATGGAGGCCGAAGGCTATGCCACGAGTGCGCACGAACCGCTGCCGGCATGGGACGAAAGCCGCGTGTCCGATCCGGACGAAGAAGTTGTCGTCGCGCACAACTGGGACGAGTTGCGCCGGCTGATGTGGAACTACGTGGGCATTGTGCGCACCGATAAACGCCTGGCTCGCGCGCAGCATCGGATTGCATTGCTGCGCGATGAAATCCACGAGTACTACGCGAATTTCAAGGTGAGCCGGGATTTGCTCGAACTGCGCAATCTGGTCGATGTCGCTTCGATGATCGTGGAAAGCGCATGTTCGCGGCGTGAGAGCCGCGGCCTGCACTTCAGCCGCGATTGGCCGGAGACCTTGCCGAAGGCGCTACCGACCGTGCTCACGCCGCCGGTGCTCAGGCGGCGGGAAAGTTAAGCCGCGCGTACCGCGTCCAGCGCGTGCTGCACGAGGGTCTGAATTACCGGAGCGACCTGCCCTGCACGTGTTTCATCGTATTTGTATGGACGCGTTTCTTCCATATACGTGATTTGCGAGAGCTCCAGTTGCACCGCGTGGATGCCGTCCTGCGGCTTGCCAAAGTGCCGCGTGATGTAGCCGCCCTTGAAGCGCCCGTTTGCAACAGCCGTGTATGCGCCGTTCTCCGCGACCAGCGCCTCGAGATTCTCGGCCAAACCCGGCACCGCGCTTTCGCCGCCCGCTGTGCCGAGGTTGAAGTCGAAGAGCCTGCCATCGAAGAAACGCGGCACGTGCGAGCGGATGGAATGTGCTTCCCACAACAGCACCTTGCCGTGCGTGGCTTTCAGACGCGCGAGTTCTTCGGCAAGCGCGTTGTGATACGGCCGCCAGTATTTTTCTCGACGATCGGCGATCTGCGCTTCCGTCGGCGCGCCGCCTTCCGGGTAGAGCGGTTCGCTGTTGAAGGTATCGACGGGACACAGGCCGGTTGTATCGCGTCCTGGGTAGAGGTTTGCGCCGTCGGGTGGACGGTTCAAATCGATCACGTAGCGCGAATTGAACGGCGCCAGGATCGACGCGCCCATGTCCACGGCGAACGCGTAGAGGCGTTCGAGATGCCAGTCGGTGTCGTCGACTTCGCGGGCGATGGGATTCATTGTTGCCGCGATAGTTTCCGGAATCTGCGTGCCGGCGTGCGGGATGGAAATCAGCAGCGGCGCCGTGCCGCGCTTCAAGGTGAAAACCTGATCGGTCATGGATGCGTTCCTTTATTTGAGCAAGCCCGCCAGCGTTTTCCGATACTGCCCGAATGCCTCGCGTTCATCGCGATGCCGGCGCGCTTCGACCACGACTTTACCGCCGACACAAACATCCAGCACGGGCGTCTCGCCATGTTCGCAGAACACGACACCCGATAACCACGCGTCCGGCGCCTGCCCGGCGATGGCCGAATGGTCGGGATCGAGCACGATGAAATCCGCACGGCGTCCCGTTTCCAGCGCACCGACCGCGCGGCCGGTCGCGTACGCGCCGCCTTGCATGGCGGCATCGAACAGGCGATCGGCGACGTGCGTTTGCTTCTCCGATGCCAGCACGTTGCGCTCACGCCGCGTAAGACGTTGTCCGTATTCGAGCAGACGCAGCTCGGAGCGCCAGTCGAGCGCGATATGGCTGTCCGAGCCGAGCCCGAAGCGGCCGTTGTCGGCGAGATAGGCGTGCGTCGGAAAAATGCCGTCGCCGAGATTGGCTTCGGTCGTCAGGCACAAACCCGCTACGGCGCGGCTTGCGGCCATCGCGCGGACTTCGTTTTCATCGACGTGCGTTGCGTGCACGAGGCACCAGCGTTCGTTCACGTCGAAGTTGTCGAGCAGCCATTGCACCGGGCGCGCTTTCAGGACGTCGAGACAGGCATCGACTTCCGCCGTCTGTTCCGCGACATGGATGTGCACCGGCGCGCCGGGAAATTCGCGGTCGAGGCCGGCGAGCATCCGTCCCAACGTCTCCTTCGATACCGCGCGCAGCGAGTGCGGCGCGACGCCATATCGGCGATTGCCGTTTTCCGGTTGAGTCGAGCGCAATGAAACGAGCGCGTCCAGCAGGCTTTCCGGCGTATGGATGAAGCGCGCCTGGCCCGGCGTAGGCTCGCGTGCTCCAAAGCCGCTGAACTGGTACAGCACGGGCAGCATCGTCATGCCGATGCCGGTTTGCTCGGCCGCGCCGACCACGCGCGCGGCCATTTCGGCGGGATTCGCGTAGGGCGCGCCGTCGGGCGTGTTGTGCACGTAATGGAATTCGCAGACCGACGTATAGCCCGCCTTCAACATTTCGATGTAAAGCCAGCGCGCAATATCGCCCAGACTTTCCGGCGATATCCGTGCGGCGAACCGATACATCAGATCGCGCCAGCTCCAGAAACTGTCCGTGGGGTTCGCGCGATATTCGGTGAGGCCGGCCATCGCGCGCTGGAACGCGTGCGAGTGGAGATTCGGCATGCCGGCGAGCACGGGGCCGTTGGCTTTCTGCACGCCCGCCGGCTGCGTGGTGTCCGGTGTCACGGCAATCAACGTGCCGTGATCGTCCCATTCGAGCAGCACGTCGCGGCGCCAGCCATCCTGCAAACGCGCGTGTTCGGCAAACAGGCTGTTTTTTGTCATGCGATTTTCCGTTTGTCTACGGTGATGGCGCCGTGCCGCACGACCAGCGCGCAGCGGTCCAGCCCGGTCCAGTACGCCAGTTCCGCGAGCGTCTCGATATCCCACGCGACGAAATCCGCCTTCGCGCCGAGCTTGATTTCGCCGGCGACATCGGCGTGACCGAGCGCTTTTGCGCCGTGACGCGTGACGCCCGCAAGCACCTCGGCCACCGACAGCCGGAACAACGTGCAACCCATGTTGAGCATCAACAACAATGACGTGCTCGGCGATGTACCCGGATTGCTGTCAGTTGCGAGCGCGATGGGCACGCCGTGACGGCGCAGCAGGTCGATCGGCGGCAACTGCTTCTCGCGGATGAAATAAAACGCGCCGGGTAACAACACGGCCACCGTGCCGGCTTCGCGCATGGCGATGGCGCCGGTTTCATCGAGGAATTCGAGGTGATCGGCGGACAATGCGTGATGCTTCGCCGCGAGCACCGCGCCGCCCATCAGCGACAACTGTTCCGCGTGCATCTTCACGCGCAAATTCAGTTTCGATGCCGCGTTGAACACGCGCTCGGCTTGTTCCAGCGTGAACGCAATGCGCTCGCAAAAGACATCGACGGCATCGATCAAACCTTCGGCCGCGAGCGTCGGCAACATCTCTTGGCAGACGTGGGCGATGTAGTCATCGGCGCGACCGGCGTATTCCGGCGGCAACGCGTGCGCACCGAGGAACGTCGTGGAAATCGTTACCGGCCGGGTTTCGGCTAGGCGCCGCGCGACACGCAGCATCTTGCGTTCGGTCGCCAGATCCAGGCCATAACCCGACTTGATCTCAAGCGCCGTCACACCCTCGGCGAGCAGCGCGTCGAGGCGTCGCAGAGATTGCGCGAACAATTCGTCTTCGCTCGCCGCGCGCGTGTTGCGCACCGTCGAGACGATGCCGCCGCCGCGTTTCGCGATGTCTTCGTAACTCGCGCCTTCGAGGCGCATCGCGAATTCTTCGGCGCGGTTTCCGGCGTAGACGAGGTGCGTATGGCAATCGACCAGACCCGGCGTGACGATTCTCTGCTGCAGATCATGATTTGAAGCGTCGGCGAACCCGGACGGCAAATCGGCTTCCGCGCCGAACCATTCAATGCGGTCGCCGCGTACGACGATCGCCGCGTTTTCCACGACGTCCGCCGGATCGGCGCGCGGCGCAAGACGTGCGTTGCGCCAGACCTGCAAAACGTTATCGAGGGCCATGGCCGGGATCCTTTGAAACGATGCGGGCATCGATCAGAACCGCCTCGTGCGAAAGCGGCTCGATGCTCAGCGCGCCATTCTCGCTTGCATCGATAACCAACGCATCGCCTTGAGCTAGTCGCTCGCCGTCCACCGCAAACTCGCCCAGCGCGCAGACCAGCACGACGCTGCCCTGCTCCACTTGAAGCGTTTCGGCAGCGCGCCGTACCGTCACTTTTCCCGACACGCGATCGCGCCTCAACATGAGGTTGAGATCACGCGTGGGACCGTGGGGCAGTTCCGCGCTGATCGACGACTCGCCCGCAAACGCGACCGAATCCCAGCGCGAGAGGACGTACTCCGGCCCGTCTGAATCGATGAGCACCATCTCCTTGCCCTCGATCAGCGTCAGCACGCGATCGACTCCCTCGAACACCGAAAACGCGCCCGCCGCCGATACATCCGCGACGCTCACGCGCCAGTCGAATGCATCGAACGCGGCGCCCTTCGGTGACGCCGCGATCTCACGCGTTGCGCCGCCGCCGTTTTTCCACGGCACGGCCTTCAAATCGGCCGCGCGGATGATGCTGAAGGCAAATGACATATCAGGTCGTGATGAACGGAAGGTCGAGACCGAACTTTTTAGCACATTCGATGGCTTGCTCGTAACCGGCATCGCCGTGACGCATCACGCCTGATGCGCAGTCGTTCACGAGAACGCGCGCCAGACGCTTGTGAGCGGCGTCCGTGCCATCAGCAACGATCACCATGCCCGCGTGCTGCGAATAACCCATGCCCACGCCACCGCCATGATGCAGGCTGACCCACGTCGCGCCGCCGGCCGTGTTCAAAAGCGCGTTCAGCAACGGCCAGTCGGACACGGCGTCCGTGCCGTCCTTCATGCTTTCCGTCTCGCGATTCGGGCTTGCGACAGAACCCGTGTCCAGATGATCGCGGCCAATGACGATCGGCGCTTTCAGCTCGCCGTTCTTCACCATCTCGTTGAATGCGAGACCGGCGACGTGACGTTCGCCCAGGCCCAGCCAGCAAATGCGCGCCGGCAAACCCTGGAACGCGATGCGGTCGCGCGCCATATCGAGCCAGCGGTTCATGCCGGCATTGTGCGGGAACAATTCTTTCAGCTTGGCGTCGGTCTTGTAGATGTCTTCCGGATCGCCGGAAAGCGCGACCCAGCGGAACGGGCCCTTGCCTTCGCAGAACAACGGGCGAATGTACGCGGGAACGAAGCCGGGGAAATCGAAAGCGTTTTTCACGCCGTCATCGAAAGCGACCTGACGCAGGTTGTTGCCGTAATCGACGGCGGGGATGCCCATTGCGTGGAAATCCAGCATGGCCTGGACGTGCTGGGCGCACGAGCGTTGCGCGGCGGCCTTGAGTTCGGCATGTTGCGATGCATCCAGCGATGCCGCGCGCCACTTTTCCAGGCTCCAGCCAGCCGGCAGATAACCGTTGATCAGATCGTGCGACGAGGTTTGATCGGTGACCAGATCCGGCTTGATGGCGCCGGCCTTCGCGCGACGCACGAGTTCCGGGAGCACTTCGGCGGCGTTGCCCAAAAGTGCGATCGAGATTGCATCGCCGGCGGCCGTGTGTTGCTTGATCAGTTCGAGCGCGTGATCGATGTCCTTCGCTTGTTTATCGACGTAACGCGTGCGCAGCCGGAAATCGATACGCGTCTGATCGCACTCAATATTCAGCGATACCGCCCCCGCGAGCGTGGCCGCGAGCGGCTGCGCGCCACCCATGCCGCCGAGACCCGCCGTCAGAATCCAGCGGCCTTTCCAGCTGCCGTTGAAATGTTGGCGCGCTGCTTCCACGAACGTTTCGTACGTACCCTGCACGATCCCCTGGCTGCCGATATAGATCCAGCTTCCGGCCGTCATCTGGCCGTACATGAAGAGACCCTTGCGATCGAGTTCGTTGAAATGTTCCCACGTCGCCCATTTCGGCACGAGATTCGAGTTCGCGATCAGCACGCGCGGCGCATCGGCGTGCGTCTTGAACACGCCAACCGGCTTGCCTGATTGCACGAGCAGCGATTCATCGTTTTCCAGGCGCTGCAGCGTTTCCAGGATCTTGTCGAGGCATTCCCAGTTGCGCGCGGCGCGGCCTATACCGCCGTACACGACCAGCTTGTCCGGGTTCTCGGCGACTTCGGGATCGAGATTGTTCAGCAACATCCGATACGGCGCTTCAGTGAGCCAGCTCTTGCACGTGAGTTCGGTGCCGCGCGGTGCGCGCAGGGGACGCGGATTGTGGTTTTTCATCAAAGCACTCCTCGGACAGGATGGGGAATATTCGGTGTCTTGAGGCCGGTGGCGCGGCTTTCAATGAGCTTTGCGCGCTGGGCCGACAAGTTGTATATACAAGTCTGAATTAAAATAAAAAGGAGTGCAAGCGAAGCTTTATCCAATCGCGTAGGGGTTTACTTTAATGAGACGAGAGCGAGGCCTGGCGGGGGGCGGCGAGCGAAACAAATGGAAGTGCCGCCAGCAAATGGCGGCACGAATCTGTCTATACAGCAGGGTTTAAAACGCTGGGGCGGCTTCGCAGACGAAGGCGACCGCGGCGGCAATATCGCCGGCGAGAGGCCGGTCATCGCGATATTGCGAGATCACGGCACGCACGCTCCGGTACACCGCGTCCGTTTTCGGCGCACGCGCCAGGTCGGCGGGTTGCAGGTCGTAAGCTTGTGTTGTCGCAAGCAACTCGATGGCGAAGATGCGCTCCGCGTTCGCGATGATCTCCAGCGCCTTCAGCGCGGCCGGCGTCGCGTGGCACAAATGGTCTTCCTGCAAACCGGACGTGATGCCGCCATCGAGGCTCGCGGGCATCGCAAGCCGCCGGTTGTGCGCGACCAGCGACGCCGCCGTGTACTGCGCGATCATGAAGCCGGAACACGTGCCGCCGCTATCGGCGAGAAACGCGGGTAGGCCGCTTACCAACGGATTCACCAGCCGGTCGATACGCCGCTCCGCCATCGCCGCGACTTCGGCAACGGCCGTGCTCAGGCTGTCCATCGCGAGGCCGATTGACGCACCCACCGCATGCGCCTGCGAAAACACGCGCGGCGCGGCGAGTGTACCGGTGACAACGGGGTTATCGGTGACGGACGCCAGTTCGCGGTTCACGACTTCGGCGGTGGTCACGAACACATCGCGCGCCGCGCCGTGAACATGGGGAATCGTGCGCAGGCTCAGCGGGTCCTGCGTGCTGCGCCCAAACGATGCCGCGATGATCCCGCTGTCGGCGAGAAGCTCGCGCAAATGCGCGCCCACCGCCGACAATCCCGGCGATATCCGCAGCGCGAGCGAATCGCTGTCGAAAGCGGCGGCCTGGCCCCGCAAGTTCTCGAAGGTCATCGCGGAGATGGTGTCGGCCCATTGCAACAGGCGTTCGGTGCGCGCCAAAGCAAGCGACGCAAGCCCCGTCACGCATGGCGTGCCGTTGACCACGCTCAGGCCTTCCTTCGCCTCGAGCACCAGCGGTTCGCGCTCGAGCCGCTGCAGCGCACGCGCCGCGCTGATCCGGCCGGTGTCATCGCGGACAAAACCTTCGCCGATCAACACCAGCGCGATATGCGCCATATGGCTCAGATATCCGACCGAACCGAACGCCGGCACTTCGGGAATCGCGCCGCTGTCGAGCAGCGCGACGAGCAGATCGACCAGTTCGAGGCGCACGCCCGACTTCCCGTGCGCGAAGTTGTTCACCGCCGCCGCGATGATCGCGCGCGTTTCCTCGCGCCGCAGCGGTTCGCCCACGCCCACCGCGTGACTCATCAGGATATTGCGCGACAACGTGCGCTGCTCGGACGGCGACACGATCACATCGCACAGCGCGCCCACGCCCGTGTTCACGCCATAAGCGCGAATCCGGCGCTCGACGATCTGCTCGACCAGCGCGCGCGCATGATCGACGCGAGCGCGCGCATCAGGCGATAAAACCAGCTTCGCGCCAAGCGCGATCCGCGCGATATCGCGCCAGCCTAAAGGTGCATCGAGATTCACCACGGCCGTTTTATATCCATGATCAATACCATCATTCAACCCGGCGCCGATGACCACGGAATCAATCGATGGCGCCTGTAAAAGGGAACTGGCCAGCACGTCAACCTCGCTTGCAAATTAGTTTGCGGTACGGGAATGATGACTCGATACAAACTGCTGGAAGCGCTCCGAGCATCGTCCGTTAAAGAGGTCGTCGGGCGCGCCTTCGGCATCGACTTGTCCTTGATGCAGGAACATCACCCGGTTCGACACATGGCGCGCAAAGCCCATTTCGTGCGTGACGACCAGCATGGTCCGGCCTTCTTCGGCGAGCGCGCGCATCACGCGAAGCACTTCGCCTACCAGTTCGGGATCGAGCGCGGACGTGGGTTCATCGAACAGCATGACCTTGGGGTGCATCGCCAGCGCGCGCGCAATTGCGACGCGCTGTTGCTGGCCGCCCGATAAATGCGCGGGATATGCATCGCGCTTCTCGTACAGACCGACCTTCGTGAGCAATTGTTCGGCTTCTTCAACGCATTCGGCGCGCGTGCGCTTTTGCACGCGCAACGGCCCTTCGATCACGTTCTGCATCACCGTCATATGCGACCAGAGGTTGAAACTCTGGAACACCATGCCGAGTTGCGAACGAATCCGGTCGACCTGTTTGCGGTTGCCGGGCTGCAGGCGGCCATCGCGACCACGCTTCATTTCGATGGCTTCGCCCGCCAGTTTCACTTCACCGTCATCGGGCGTTTCGAGCATGTTGATACAGCGCAGGAACGTGCTTTTTCCCGAGCCGCTCGCGCCGAGAATCGAGATCACGTCGCCTTCGTGCGCGTCGAGGGAAATGCCCTTGAGCACGTGCGCATCGCCGAAAGATTTGTGGATGTTGCTCGCCGAAAGCGCAATGGAGTTGCTGGTGTTCATGAGTTTCTCCCTCTGATTCACGAATCGATATGCGTGTTTGGCACCGTCGCCGTCTTGAGCGAAGAAGGCGAAGAAGCCGATGCAGGCGCAGACTTCTTCGCCGCCGTGCCGTTACGGTCGCGCAGATGCGGCGAGAGCTTCTTTTCGAGCATCCCGAGCGCACGCACGATGATGAAATTCAGCACGAGATAAATGGCCGCGGCGCAGATGAAGACTTCCATCGTCCGATAGGTTCGCTGAATGATTTGCTGCGCGACGCCGGTCACGTCCCAGACGGTGACGAGACTTGCGAGCGCGGTCGATTTGACGAGCAGCACGGCTTCGGTGGAATACGCGGGCAATGCGTAGCGCAGCGTGATCGGCGCGATGATCCGGCGCAACACGGTCCAGCGCGACATGCCGCACGCGAGCGCCGCTTCAATCTGGCCGTGCGGCACGGATTGCAGACCGCCGCGAATGATTTCGGCGGTATATCCGGCCGTGCACAACGCCAGCGAAAGGATCGCGCACGCGTACGGTTCGCGCAGCACGGGCCAGACAAAGCTCGCACGGACTGCGGGAAATTGCCCGAGCCCGTAATAGACAAGGAACATCTGGATCAAGAGCGGCGAGCCGCGGAATACCAGAATGTAGCCGCGCGCAAAACGGTTGACCGCCCAGTTCGGGCTCACGCGCATCGCGACGATCACGAGGGAAAGCAGCCCTCCAATAATCAGCGAGGCAAAGAAAAGCCCTAGCGTGGTCGGGACGGCGGCAAGGAGTTTCGACAACGTATCGCCGAGAAATTCGAAATCGATGTTCATGGTCGGATTTCCTTGGGGACGTTTGTCTTAATGGCGCGCGAGCGTGCCGCGGAACGACCGGCCGATGCGCGCTTCTGCGCGATCGAAGACACGGTTCGAGAGGCTCGTGAGGATCAGATAAAGCACGCCGCCGACCACGTAGAACGTGAAATATTGATGCGTCGATCCAGCCGCGACCTGGCTTGTGCGCATCAGTTCGGCGAGCCCCGTCACCGCGATCAACGCCGAATCCTTGAGGCTCAACTGCCACACGTTGCCGATCCCCGGCAGCGCAAAACGCACGACTTGCGGGATCAGCACGCGCCGCCACATCGTCGGCATGGACATGCCTATGGCGCGCGCCGCCTCGATTTCCCCACGCGACACCGCCAGCACGGCCGACCGGTAAACCTCCGCCTGATACGAGCCCGAAATCAGCCCGATGGCGAGCGCGCCAACCACGAACGGCGGTACGCCGATAAACCCATCGGCGCCAAAGAACTGCCCGACGGCGGTGACCACCGAAGAACCGCCGAAGTAAAAGAGATAGATGATCAGCAGTTCGGGAATCCCGCGAAACAGCGTTGTATAAGCGTCGCCGATAACCCTCAGCGTGCGGCTGCGCGACAGTTTCGCCGACGCGACCATCGCGCCGAACACAGCGCCCACGGCCAGCGCGGCAATGGTCAGAAGCACGGTCATGAGCAGCGCAACCAGCAGCGCGCCGCCCCACCCTTGCTCGCCGAAGCCGAGTAGTTGAACCAGATTCATCGTTTATCTCCTGCGGTGGTGCATCGTCGGGCGTTGATCAGCAGCGATCAAATCAAGGCGTGGCGTCGACCTTCATCCACTTCATCGAGAGACGCTTGACGGTGCCGTCGGCGAGCGCCGCGGTAATGCCTTCGTTAAATTTCGCTACGAGGTCCTTGTCGGACTGACGAAATGCGAGCGCTTCGCCCGGTCCCCAGACGGGTCCCGAGATCTTCGGTCCCGTGAATGCCAGGCCCTTGTTTTCCGGCTTCGCGAACGCGGATGCCCAATACGTGCTGTCGTCGAACGCGACGTCGATACGGCCCGCTACCAGATCCAGGTCATGCTCCGGCGCGGTTTTGTATTCGCGGATGGTGGCGACGTCCTTGAAGTTCGTATCGATGAACTTCGTATATACCGTGCCCGATTGAATGCCGATGGTCTTGCCCTTCAGCGCCACGCGAAGTGCGTCGACGGTGGCTTTGTCGTGCGCTGCGTCGCCGGTGAGTTTGACGATCTGCCCTGCTCCCGGCTGCTTGGCGAGCGCGGCCGGCGCGTCACCGGAAGCGACGAACGCTGCGGGTGTGGACGCATAAGGCTTCGAAAACGCGATGATTTTTTCACGTTCAGGCGTGACCGAGATGGCGTCCATCAGCACGTCGAACTTGCCCGCTTGCAGACCGGCGATCATGCCGTCCCAATCTTGCGTCACGAGCTTGCACTGAATCTTGATGCGGTCGCATACGTTCTGGATCAGTTCAGGCTCGAAGCCACCGAGCTTGCCGCCCGGCAGCGTCAGGTTCCACGGTTCGTACGCGCCTTCGGTAGCGATCGTGACGGATTTCCAGTCCTTGGCCTGCGCGCTGGCAGCGCCAAAGGCGATAACACCAACGGCCACCGATGCCACCAGTCGCGCCAGCAAGTTCATTTTGCCTGTCATGTTGAGCCACTTTTCCGAAAATGAGTGATTGACCGATTGGCGAATCGCCAACTTGTATAGACAAGCATGCATTGAACAAAAAGGACTGGCAACGGTTTTTGTTTGCAAGCGCGAAAAGTTAGGGAAAATACCGACCGGCTTGACAGATAAGGCTTACGGGGAAGTTACGAGGACAATAGGAGGAAATTCGGAGAAGAATCAGCGCGCTTTGGAGGGAACGTCACAAAGTTGTCTAGACACGACGTTACGCGTACAGCAGGAGAGGTTCAGGATCATGGCGCGTTGCACGCCATGATCGTCACTGCGTTGGATGGCTTATTCCAGGCGCATCGAATAATCCGTGGCGCGAACGTCCTTCGTCAAGGCGCCGATTGAAATCCTGTCCACGCCGGTCTCGGCGATCGTGCGCACGCTGTCGAAGTTCACGCCGCCCGAAACCTCCAGTACCGCGCGCCCGGCAGTCAGGCCCACGGCGTCGCGCATGGCGTCGAAGCTGAAGTTATCGAGGAGAATCGATTCCGCCCGATGCGCCAACGCCGTTTCGAGTTGTTCCAGCGTCTCGACTTCGATTTGAACAGGTACGCCGGCGTTCAACGCCAGCGCCGCGTCCATTGCCGCGCCCACGCCGCCCGCTGCAGCAATGTGGTTTTCCTTGATCAGGATGCCGTCGTAGAGCGCCAGACGCTGGTTCGCGCCGCCGCCCACACGAACCGCGTATTTCTGCGCGAGACGCAAGCCGGGCAAGGTTTTGCGGGTATCGAGGATCTGCGCGCGCGTGCCTTCGATGGCATCGACATACCGCCGCGTCGCGCTCGCCACGCCGGACAGCAACTGCAGGAAATTCAATGCGTTACGCTCGGCCGTCAACAACGCGCGCGCCGGACCGCGCAGCAGCACGACAGGCGAATCGGCACGCATGCGCGCACCTTCCTGATAAAGCCATTCAACGCGAATCGATGCATCTACGCGACGAATCACCCCCTCGAACCATGGCACGCCGCACAGCACCGCTTCCTCGCGAACGATGATGCGCGCCGTCCGTTCGATCTTCGCCGGCACAAGAAGCCCAGTGCGGTCGCCATCGCCGATATCTTCGGCAAGCGCATCGGTCACGTTGCGCTCCAGCGCTTGCTCAAAGGCCGCGCCGTATTGCGTGCGGATTTCATCGAATAAAGGACTCACCAACTGACTTGCAGAAGACATTCACGCCGCTCCGACATTTGAAAACAACGAACCATCCTTCGCCAGATCGCCGCTTGCCTGCACGCGCTTCTTGTGACGCGCGGCGAAATCGAGCATCCGGTCGATAGGCACACGCGCCCGTTCTCCAATCGCACGGTCCACGAAAATCTCGTTGTTGCCGCGCTCGAGGACCGCGGCGAGATTGGTCAAGCCGTTCATGGCCATCCACGGGCAATGCGCGCAACTCTTGCAGCTCGCGCTGTTGCCGGCGGTCGGCGCTTCGATGAACTCCTTGCCCGGCGCCGCGAGCCGCATCTTGTGCAGAATCCCGAGATCCGTCGCCACGATAAAACGCTTCGCGTCGAGCTTCACGGCGGCATCGATCAATTGCGTTGTCGATCCAACCACATCCGCCAACGCAACCACGCCTTCGGGCGATTCCGGATGAACGAGAATCTTTGCATCGGGATATTCGGCGCGCAACAAATCGAGCTCGATACCTTTGAACTCGTCGTGCACGAGACATGAGCCTTGCCACAGCAGCATGTCGGCGTCGGTTTTTTTCTGGATGTAGGAGCCCAGATGCCGGTCCGGCGCCCAGAGGATTTTCTCGCCGCGCGCGTGCAGGTCGGCGACGATCTCCAACCCAATCGACGATGTCACCATCCAGTCCGCGCGCGCTTTCACGGCTGCACTGGTATTCGCGTACACAACGACCGTCCGGTCGGGGTGAGCATCGCAGAAAGCCGAGAATTCGTCGGCGGGACAACCGAGGTCAAGCGAACACGTGGCGTCCAGATCGGGCATCAGCACGCGCTTTTCGGGGCTGAGAATCTTCGCCGTCTCGCCCATGAAACGCACGCCGGCCACAACCAGCGTCTGCGCGGCGTGATCGCGCCCGAAGCGCGCCATTTCCAGCGAATCCGCGACGCATCCACCGGTTTCATCGGCGAGTTCCTGCAGCTCGGCATCGACGTAATAATGCGCGACCAGCACCGCCTTCTCTCGCACGAGCAACGCGCGAATGCGCTCCTTCAACGCGCGCTTTTCTTCGCGCGACGGCGTATCGGGCACTTTCGCCCATGCTTGACCAATGCCACACGTCAGTCCTTGCGGCCGGTCGTACTCGACGCTTTTTATCGCCTGCTCCATCGCTTGCCTGTCTCCGATATCGTGAAAACGGCGCGTTTTATCGCCGCTCCAAAACGACAAAACCCCGCCAGAGCGGGGTCTCGTAACGTCATGAAATTTTAACGGATATCAGTGACGAAGGTTCTTGCGTTTCAAGCCGAGGTTCAGGCGTATCGGCGCAGGCGCGAAGCAAAATCCTGCAGCGCCTTGATCCCGCTTTGCTCCGCCCGATGGCACCAGTCCTGCAATTGCGCGAGCAACTGTTCGCGCGATGCGTTGGAACGGTCCCACATGGCCGCCAGATCCTGACGCAGTTCAATGTAAGTGCGCAGCTTGTGGTTGTCCGAGAACAGCGCCGGCAATTGCTGGCGTTGCGGCTCGTCGAGACCCGCTTCTTCCTTGTGCGCCCACTTACGCGCACCGCGCATCAACTGGTACTTGTCCGTGGAACCGCCGTCCTTCAGCTTCAGCAGTTCCTGACGATACGCACGCTTCATCGCCTTGCCGTAACGCGCCATCACTTCATAGCGGTTCGACAAAACGGCTTGCAGCGTGTCGTGATCGAGCACGGGCTTCGACGTCGACAAACGCGGCGTGGGAGCAATCTTCTTGACCTTGGCCAGCTTGAACGCCGACATGATGCGGATATACATCCAGCCAATATCGAATTCGTACCACTTGTTCGACAGCTTCGCCGACGTCGCGTACGTGTGATGATTGTTGTGCAGTTCTTCGCCGCCAATCAGGATGCCGAGCGGGAAAATGTTCGTGCTCGCGTCAGCCGAATTGAAGTTGCGATAACCCCACCAGTGAGCCAGACCGTTGACCACGCCCGCAGCCCAGAACGGAATCCAGATCATCTGCACGGCCCAGACCGACAGACCGACAATGCCGAACAGCGCAATGTCGATGACCATCATGATGCTGATGCCGAGAATCGGATAACGCGTGTAGACGTTGCGTTCCATCCAGTCGTTCGGCGTGCCGTGACTGAACTTGCGCATGGTTTCCTCGTTCTTGGCTTCCGAACGATACAACTCGGCGCCTTCGAGCAGGACTTTCCAGATGCCGCGCGTTTGCGGACTATGCGGATCTTCTTCGGTCTCGCATTTGGCGTGATGCTTGCGGTGAATCGCGGCCCATTGGCCGGTCAACATGCCTGTGGTCATCCACAGCCAGAAGCGGAAGAAATGGCTGACGACCGGATGCAGCTCCAGCGCGCGATGCGCCTGGCAGCGATGCAAATAAACGGTCACGCCGATGATCGTGATATGCGTCATCACGAGCGTGAACAACAGGATCTGCCACCACGTGAGGTCCAGCAAACCGTTGGCGAGAAATTCAAGCGATGAATTCAGCAAGGCAATTTACCTAAAAGGCGGTGAAATTTAGCCGAACGAAAACAGAATCGACGGCTGTTGGGTGCATGAAAGGATTATGCACGTGGTTCGACGGCATTTTACGTCATGCGTTCCAAGTCTTTGTGTCGATGGAGGAAATTTTTGATTTCGCGCAAAAGCAACGGGAATTTTGACCGCTGATTTCCCGTCGTGTTTAGCGCGGTTAACACCAATTTCCCCTGTTTAGTGAGATTGACCACGGATTGACGCCATTCCGTAGTCAACATGGGCAGATACCACTTATTCGGCAGCGGCCTCATCCGTCGGCGTCTCTTTTGCCGGATTTGGCAGGCGTTCGAGCACAGCTGCGAAGAAACCGTCCGTGCCGTGCTTATGCGGCCACAATTGCAGATAGTCGCCGGTATCGAGATCGATACGTTGTTCCGCCAGCACGTCTTTCGCCGGAACCAGCTTGAACTGCGGATGCGTCGAAAGGAATTGCGTCACGACGCCTTCGTTTTCAGCTTCGAGCATGCTGCACGTGGCATATACGAGACGGCCGCCCACTTTCACGAGTCGGGACGCGCTGGTCAAGATGGAAAGCTGCTTCGGCGTCAGTTCAGCAACCGATTCCGGCGATTGACGCCATTTCAGGTCCGGATTGCGCCGCAGCGTGCCGAGGCCGGAACAGGGAGCATCGACCAGAACACGGTCGATCTTGCCGGCCAGCCGCTTGATCTTCGCGTCATGTTCGCTGTCGATCAACACCGGATTCACGTTCGATAAACCGCTGCGAGCCAGGCGTGGCTTGAGTTTCGCGAGGCGTCGGTCGGAGACGTCGAAGGCGTAGAGACGGCCCGAGGAACGCATCATCGCGCCGAGCGCCAGCGTCTTGCCGCCCGCGCCCGCGCAGAAGTCCACGATCATTTCTCCGCGACGGGGCGCGACGAGCGAACAAAGAAGCTGGCTGCCCTCGTCCTGCACTTCGATCCAGCCGTCCTGGAACGGTTGCAGGCGCGTCAGCGCCGGCTTGCCGTCGACCCGCACGCCATACGGCGCGAACGGCATTTCACCGGCATCGATACCCGCTTCGGTCAGCGTCTTGATCACCTGGTCGCGCGTCGCCTTGATCGGGTTCGCGCGCAAATCGAGTGGCGCCGGGTAATTCAGCGCGGCGGCGAGCTGGGCAAGCTCGTCGGTGTCGAACCGTTTGGTCATGGAATCGTAGATCCACTGCGGCAGATTCGTGCGCACGCGTACCGGCAAACTGCCCGGATCGATCTTCGAAACCTGGTTGAGCCACTGGTATTCGTCGGCGGAGATGAACGGTTTTACCGCCGATAAACCCGCCGTCTGCATCAGGCCCAGCAATGCGAGACGCCGCGCCTGGTTGCCCGCGCCGCTTTCCGCGAGATGCGAAAACTCCATTTTCCGGCGCAAGACCGCAAATACCGCCTCGGCGATAACCCCGCGTTCGTTGTGGCCGAGCTTGGGATGCGCGCGGAAAAACCGGCTGGTCGCGGCGTCCGCCGGACCACTGAAACGCAAAACGTCAGCCAGCAACGTCTCTGTCTGTCCTATCAAAAATCCATGAAGCCTCATACGCCCTCCCCGGCAATGTCGGCAAAGAGCCATTGCGGCTCTGGTGGCGTGAGCACGACACGCTCGCCGTCGATGGCAAGACGCCCGTCGACAAACCAGCGCACCGCGCGTGGGTAAATAATGTGTTCTACAGCCAGCACCCGGTTGGCGAGCGCGGCTGGGTCGTCGCCGGCCAGGACCGGCACCGCTGCCTGCGCGATGATCGGACCATGATCAAGCGCCGGTGTGACGAAATGAACGCTTGCGCCATGCACGCGCACGCCGGCATTCAGGGCTTGTTGATGCGTTTTCAGCCCTGGAAAGGCCGGCAACAGCGACGGATGAATGTTGATCATGCGTCCCGCGTAGCGTTCGACAAACGCGTCAGTCAGCACGCGCATGAAGCCCGCGAGCACGACCAGATCCGGTTCAAAACGATCGATACTGCGTGAAAGCGCCTGATCGAAGGCTTCGCGTGTCTCGAATTTGCGATGATCGACCGCGTTTGTTTCAATGCCGTTTGCCGCCGCGAACGCAAGTCCGGCGGCATCGGGCCGATTCGAGATAACGGCCGCCACCCGGGCCGGCCAGCCTTCACGCGCGCAGGCCCGCACGACGGCTTCCATATTGGTTCCCCGCCCGGAAATCAGGATGACGATTTTTTTCATCGGGCGATTTTATCATTCGATGCCCGTAAAACCGTCCGATTCGGCACCGCCCAAAGCGGGCGCGGCGTCCGCCGATCCGTTCGAGCGTTTATAATCGAACGCTTTGCGGCATCCGTGCTTCAAGCGCTGCAGCCAATTTAACCGCCAACCGCCGACCCAGCCGATATCGTGAGAGTCTTCCGCGGCCTACCCAATGCCGAAAGCCGTGCGCCCTGCGCGCTGACCATCGGCAATTTCGACGGTGTCCACCGCGGTCACCAGGCACTGCTCGCCCACGTCCGCGCCGCCGCCGACGCCCGCGGGCTGCCGGTCTGCGTGATGACTTTCGAGCCGCATCCCCGCGAATTCTTCAATCCCGCCGGCGCGCCGCCACGCATCGCCATGCTGCGCGACAAGCTCGAAGCGCTGCGCACGAACGGCGTGGATCGCGTCGTGGTCGAGCATTTCAACAAGACTTTTGCCGCCCAGTCGCCGGACAGGTTCGTCGAAGATGTGATCGTGAACGGGCTGCACGCGCGCTGGGTCATGATCGGCGACGATTTCCGTTACGGCGCCAAACGCGCCGGCGATTTCGAATCGCTTGAAGCGGCGGGACGCAAATACGGCTTCGAAGTCGAGCAAATGGCGACCGTCGCGGACCTCAACGGCGCGCGCATTTCGAGCTCGGGCGTGCGGGCGTCGCTGGTTGCGGGCGATCTGGACGCAGCCCGCCTTGCGCTCGGCCGCCCCTATGTCATCAGCGGCCACGTGGTGCACGGGCAAAAGCTCGGGCGCGACCTCGGTTTTCCCACGCTCAACGTTCCGATTGCGCACAAGCGGCCGGCACTCGCGGGGATTTTTGCCGTGCGCGTGCATGGGCTCGCAGCCGACCCGCTGCCGGGCGTGGCGAGTCTTGGAATACGCCCGACCGTCGACGATTCCGGCCGTGTCCTGCTCGAAACCTTCGTGCTCGACTGGCATGGCGACGCCTATGGCAAGCTCGTGCGGATCGAGTTCCTGCAAAAGCTGCGTGACGAGGAAAAGTACGTGGACCTCGAAACCCTGACGGCGGCCATCGCCCGCGACGTGACCAACGCGCGCGCGTACTTCGCCGCCGACGTCAATTCAAGCGGCCGTGACAGCGGTTTCGCAACGTCGGCAACAGATCGAATTAGGTGAGCGCGTAGTGCCGGGCCGCAAGTCCCGACGCGCTGCCCGCTGCCTCGTCCACCCCATATCAAGCACTTCGAGCCCGTTCCCGGATGCGAGTCAAATCCGGAACCGCCGCTTCATCGAATACATATCGAGTCATCCATGAGCAACAAGAAAGAAGCCAAGCCCCAGTCGAAATATCCGGTCAACCTGCTCGATACACCGTTCCCCATGCGCGGCGACTTGCCCAAGCGCGAGCCGCAATGGGTCAAGGAATGGCAGGACAACAAGATCTACGAGAAGATCCGCGCCGCCAGCCAAGGCCGCAAGAAGTTCATCCTGCACGACGGCCCTCCATACGCGAACGGCGACATCCACCTCGGCCACGCGGTGAACAAGATCCTGAAGGACATGATCGTGAAGGCGCGCAATCTGGCGGGCTTCGACGCGGTCTACGTGCCGGGCTGGGATTGTCATGGCATGCCGATCGAAATCCAGATCGAGAAGCAGTTCGGCAAGTCGCTGCCGGCGCGCGAAGTGATGGAAAAAGCCCGCAAATATGCCAGCGAGCAGATCGAAAAGCAGAAGGTCGGCTTTCGCCGCCTGGGCGTGCTGGGCGACTGGGACAACCCGTACAAGACGATGAACTTCGTCAACGAAGCGGGTGAAATTCGCGCGTTGGGCAAGATCCTCGAGAAGGGTTATGTGTATCGCGGGCTGAAGCCGGTGAACTGGTGTTTCGATTGCGGCTCGGCTTTGGCCGAAGCCGAAGTGGAATACAAGGACAAGACCGATCCGACCATCGACGTGATGTTTGCTTTCGCCGAGCCGGAGAAAACCGCCCAGGCGTTCGGACTCGCCGAGTTGCCGAAGCAGGATGGCGGCATCGTGATCTGGACCACGACGCCCTGGACGATTCCGGCCAATCAGGCGCTGAACGTGCATCCGGAAATCGTCTACAGCCTCGTCGATACTGAAAAGGGTCTGCTGATCCTGGCCGAAGATCGCGTGGAGGAATGCCTGAAGCAGTACGGCGTTACAGGCACGACCATCGCGACCACGACGGGCGAGAAGCTGAGCGGCCTGCGCTTTCATCATCCGTTGAGCGCAGCGCATCCGGGCTACAAACGCACGGCGCCTGTGTACCTCGGCGAGTACGTGACAACGGAAAGCGGTACGGGGATCGTGCATTCGTCGCCGGCTTATGGCGTGGAAGACTTCGTGTCGTGCAAGGCGCACGGCATGACCGACTCCGACATCATCAACCCGGTCATGGGCGATGGCCGCTACATCGAATCGTTGCCGCTTTTCGGCGGCCTGTCCATCTGGGAAGCGAACGATCAAGTCATCGAAGCGCTACGCGGCGCGCATTCGCTGCTCAAGACCGAGAAGTACACACACAGTTATATGCACTGCTGGCGCCACAAGACGCCGATCATCTATCGGGCGACGTCGCAGTGGTTTGCGGGCATGGATGTAAAGCCGAACGATACGTCCCGCACGTTGCGCGAGACCGCGCTGGAAGGTATCGAAAACACGGCGTTTTTCCCGGCGTGGGGCAAGCAGCGTTTGTACAGCATGATCGCGAATCGCCCGGACTGGACGCTTTCGCGTCAACGTCAATGGGGCGTGCCGATGGCGTTCTTCGTCCATAAGGAAACCGGCGAACTGCATCCGCGCACGCTGGAATTGCTCGAGGAAGTGGCGAAGCGCGTGGAGGTGAGCGGCATCGAGGCGTGGCAAACGCTCGACCCGCAAGAACTGCTCGGCGACGAAGCCAACATGTACGAGAAGAATCGCGACACGCTCGACGTGTGGTTCGATTCCGGCACGACGCACTGGCACGTGCTGCGCGGCTCGCACAAGGATTCGCTGCAGTTCCCGGCCGACTTGTATCTTGAAGGTTCGGACCAGCATCGCGGATGGTTCCATTCGTCGTTGCTGACCGCTTCCATGCTCGATGGCCGTCCGCCGTACAACGCCCTTCTCACGCACGGCTTCACCGTCGACGGCGAAGGCCGGAAGATGTCGAAGTCGCTTGGTAATGGTATCGATCCACACGACGTCGCTAACCGGCTGGGCGCGGAAATCATCCGCTTGTGGATTGCATCGACGGATTATTCGGGCGAACTCGCGATCTCGGAAGAGATCCTGAAGCGTGTGACGGAGACGTATCGGCGGATTCGCAATACCTTGCGTTTCCTCTTGTCCAATCTCTCCGATTTCGACTTCGAGAAAGACGCGCGTCCTGTCGAAGACTGGCTTGAAATCGATAAATACGCGGTCGCACTCGCACAGAACCTGCAAGACGATGTCCTCGCGCATTACGAGAAGTTCGAGTTCCACCCGGTGGTATCGAAGCTCGCGACGTTCTGCTCGGAAGACCTCGGCGGGTTTTATCTCGACGTGCTGAAAGATCGGCTCTACACCATGAAGCCCGATTCGCACGAACGCCGCGCGGCGCAGACGGTGCTGCATCACATCGCGCATGGTTTGTTGCGACTGGTCGCGCCGTATCTGTCGTTCACGGCGGAAGAGGCGTACAAGGTCCTGCAACCCGGCCGCGATACGATCTTCACCGAGGTTTATCACGACTATCCGCAAGTGCCCGATGCGGGCGAGTTGCTCGACAAGTGGACGCTGATCCGCTCGGCGCGCAGCGACGTCACCAAGGCGCTGGAAGAAGCGCGCACGGCCAACCTGATCGGTTCGTCGTTGCAGGCTGAAGTCGAAGTGCGGGCAAGCGGCGCGCGTTATCAGGCGCTGACCAGTCTCGGCGACGATCTCAGCTTCGTGCTGATTACATCGGCGGCGCAGGTTGTGGAAGTGGCGAAGGAAGCGGACGAAGGCGTCGATGTGGTTGCATCGAAGTACCTGAAATGCGAGCGCTGCTGGCATTACACGGAGGACGTGGGGGCTTCGGCGGAACATCCGGGCTTGTGCTTCCGGTGTATCAGCAACCTCTTCGGCGAAGGCGAAAAGCGGAGCGCAGCATAATGGCAAGAACGATGTCGAAACAAAGCAGTGGTTCACTCGCGCCGTGGCTGGGTGTGTCGTTGATCGTGATTCTCTTCGATCAACTTTCGAAAATCGCCGTTGCGCGCGTGTTCAGCTATGCCGAACCGCACGCACTGACGCCGTTCTTCAACCTGTTCCTCGTCTATAACAAAGGGGCAGCGTTCAGCTTTCTGGCGGCCGCCGGCGGATGGCAGCGCTGGGGTTTCACGGCGCTCGGCGTGGTCGCGGCGATCGTGATCATCTATTTGCTCAAGCGCCACGGCACGCAGCGTTTGTTCTGCACGGCGCTTGCGCTGATCATGGGCGGCGCACTGGGGAACGTGATCGATCGCGTGGCTTACGGGCATGTGATCGATTTCCTGGATTTCCACGTCAACGGGTGGCACTGGCCGGCGTTCAATCTTGCCGACAGCGCGATTACCATCGGCGCGGTGCTGCTCGTATTCGACGAACTGCGGCGCGTGCGCGGAGCGAAGTAACCCGCCTTATGGCGAGACTCACGGAGGCAGCGTTGGACACGGCAGAACTCGCAGGAAAGCATCTGGTACTTGGGCTGTCGGGCGGTATCGCTTGCTACAAGATCGCTGAGCTCACGCGTTTGCTGGTGAAAGCCGGCGCGACGGTTCAGATTGTCATGACCGAAGCCGCCACGCAATTCATTACGCCCGTGACCATGCAGGCGCTGTCCGGGCGGCCCGTGTACACGTCGCAATGGGACGCGCGGATTGCGAACAACATGGCGCATATCGATTTGTCGCGTGAAGCCGATGCAATCGTGATCGCACCGGCATCCACCGACTTTATCGCCAAGCTTGCACATGGGAATTGCGACGATCTGCTCTCCACGTTGTGCGTGGCGCGCGATTGTCCGCTGCTCGTCGTCCCCGCGATGAACCGCCAGATGTGGCAGAACCCGGCGACGCAACGCAACGTCGCGCAACTGCGTGCCGACGGCGTGCAAGTGCTCGGCCCGGATTCCGGCGCCCAGGCGTGCGGCGAAGTGGGCGATGGCCGGATGCTGGAGCCATCGGCTACGTTCGAAGCGATTTGCGCGTTCTTCCAGCCGAAGATATTGCACGGGCATCGCGTGTTGATCACGGCCGGCCCGACGTTCGAACCACTCGATCCCGTGCGCGGCATCACCAATCGATCATCCGGAAAGATGGGTTTTGCGTTGGCGCGTGCGGCGGCTCAGGCCGGCGCGGACGTGCATCTCGTGGCTGGGCCGGTTGGACTTGAAACGCCCTGGGGCGTGTATCGTGAGGACGTGCAGACCGCGCAGCAAATGCACGACGCCGTGCTGCACGCCACGGCGGATTCGGACATCTTTATCGCGGTGGCGGCCGTCGCCGACTGGCGCGTCGATCATGTCAGCGAACACAAGATCAAGAAGGCCGCCGATCACGCAATGCCTACATTCACTTTCATCGAAAATCCGGACATTCTCGCGACCGTCGCGCGTCTGCCGAACCCGCCGTATTGCGTGGGCTTTGCGGCGGAAAGCGGCGATCTGGAAGTGCACGGCGAAGAGAAACGCGCGCGCAAAAATGTGCCTTTGCTGATTGGCAACCTCGGGCCGCTGACGTTCGGCCTCGATGACAACGAGGTCGTGCTGTTCGAAGCGTCGGGCATCACGCGCCTGCCTCGCGCCGATAAAAAACTGCTGGCCCGTTTGCTTATCGCGGAGATTGCGAAGCGTGCGCCGCGCAGCGGCTCGCTGCTGTCCTGACCGGTCAATCCGCCATGCCAATCAAACTCTCCGTACTCGATCAAACGCCAGTCATTCACGGCCATACCACCGCGGACGCCATCGCGGCCACGCTCGATCTCGCGCGTCTCGCCGATGAACTCGGCTACACGCGCTACTGGTGCGCGGAGCATCACGGTTTGCGGGGTGTATCGAATCCGTGTCCGGAAGTTTTGCTTGCGCGCATTGGCAGCATCACGCAACAAATTCGCATTGGTTCGGGCGGCGTCATGCTGCCCTACTACAGCTCGTTCAAGGTGGCCGAGCAATTCCTGATGCTCGAAGCGCTGTTTCCGAATCGCGTGGATCTGGGTGTTGGACGTGCGCCCGGTGGCGACATGCGCACGGCGCAAGCGGTGGCCGCCGGCGACTACAATCGCGGCGATATTTTCCCGCAGCAGGTCGGCGAACTCGTTGGTCTCTTCGACGGAACCCTGCCTGAAGATCATCTCGCGCATGGCGTTTTGCTGCAGCCGGAAATCGAAACGCGTCCCGAATTATGGATGCTCGGTTCCAGCGACTTTGGCGGTTTGCTCGCGGCACAATTGGGCATTCGCTTCGCGTTCGCGCACTTCATCAACGCGCAATATGGGCACAGGGTGGCGGAGGCGTATCGCGAGCGGTTCGTGTCGCGTAATGGATCGAAGCCTTATCTTGCGACCGCCGTGTTCGTGATTTGCGCCGATACCGAAACCGAAGCCGCCGCGCTCGAACGCGCCGTGGATTTGCGTCGCGTGCAGATGGCTTATGGGCTGAACATGCCGATTCCATCGATTGCACAGGGCGCCAACCAGGCGTTCGGCGAGCGCGAACTGGGCGTGATTGCGCGCGAAAAGAATCGCAGCATTATCGGCACGCCCGAACGCGTGACCGAACAATTGCACGAACTCCAGCAACGCTTCGATGCCGACGAGCTGATCGTGCTGACCGTTGCAGGAAGTTATCAGGCGCGGCTGCGCTCGTATGAACTGCTGGCCGAAGCGTTTGAACTCAACAAACAGAACCCATGAAACTCGACATCAAGATCCTCGATGCGCGCATGCGCGATTACCTGCCCGCTTACGCCACGCCGGGAAGCGCCGGCCTCGATCTGCGCGCGTGCCTGGACGCGCCCATCACGCTCGAGCCGGGTCAGACGACGCTCGTGCCGACCGGGTTGGCGATTCATATCGAAGATCCGGGTTATGCGGCGCTGATCTTGCCGCGTTCCGGTCTGGGCCATAAGCACGGCGTGGTGCTTGGGAATCTGGTCGGGTTGATCGACTCGGATTATCAGGGGCAACTGATGATATCGACGTGGAATCGCGGCCAGACCGCATTCACGTTGAACCCGCTGGAACGCTTGGCGCAACTGGTGATCGTGCCGGTGGTTCAGGCAACGTTCAATATAGTCGATGACTTCGCCCAGAGCGAGCGCGGCGCCGGCGGTTTCGGCAGCACGGGCAAGCACTGAGCTTCTAAACGATCGATCTCAAGTGCACGCAGCGAGGCCGAAATCGGTACTGGGCCCCACGCGGCAAACAC
>NZ_JAAVUV010000030.1 GCF_018449635.1 Caballeronia sp. dw_276
CGCGCAGCGGCAATTCCACGCCGACCAAATCGCGCAGCCGCGCGATCATTCGAGTCGCCAGCAACGAGTGACCGCCGAGCTCGAAGAAGTTGTCGAGCGCGCCGACCCGATCCACGCCGATCAGTTCGGCCCAGATGGCCACCAGCGTGCGCTCCATGTCGGTACGCGGCTCGACATACGCGTGCTCGCCGCGGCTCAGATCCGGCACCGGCAGTGCGCGGCGATCCAGCTTGCCGTTGCCCGTCAGCGGCAACGCGTCGAGCGCCACCCAATGCGACGGCAACATGTAGTCGGGCAATGTCTGGCGCAACTGGTCGCGCAATGCTTCGGCATCCTGCCTGGTCCTGCCGGCATCGCGCCATGTCACATAAGCGACCAGCCGCAAGTCGTCCACGAAATCCTCGCGTGCGACCACCACCGCCTCCTTCACCCATTCATGCGCCATCAGCGCCGCCTCGATCTCGCCAGGCTCGATCCGGAAACCGCGAATCTTCACCTGATGATCGGCGCGACCCAAGAATTCGATGCTCCCATCCGCAAGATAACGGCCCAGGTCGCCTGTGCGATAAAGCCGGCTGCCAGGATGGCCGAACGGATCTGGCACGAACCGCTCAGCGCTCAGGTCCGGACGGTTCAGATAGCCACGAGCGAGGCCCTCGCCGCCGACGAGCAGTTCGCCGACCACGCCGACCGGCACCGGATTGCCCCGTCCGTCGACGATATAAACCTGCAGATTGCCGATCGGAGCGCCGATCGAACCGGGCTGGGCAAGATCGGCTGTCACGCGGCGATAACTCACGTGCACTGTGGTTTCCGTAATCCCGTACATGTTGACGAGCACAGGGCCGTGGTCGCCGTGCCGCGCGAACCAAGGTGCCAGCATGCGTGCATTGAGCGCTTCGCCGCCGAACACCACGAAGCGCAGCGACAGCGGCGGCAAGCCGACGGTCTGCTCGTCGTATTTCATCAACTGCATGAAAGCCGAAGGCGTCTGGTTCAGCACCGTCACGCGCCGGCTGGCCAGCAAGGCGTAAAGCTGCGCAGGCGAGCGGCTGGTTTCGAACGGCACGATAACCAGACGGCCGCCGTGTAGCAGCGCGCCCCAGATCTCCCATACGGAGAAATCGAAGGCGCTCGAATGGAACAGCGCCCAGCTGTCGTCGGCATCGAAACCGAAGCGCTCGCGCGTGCCCCAGAACAGGCTGACCACGTTGCGATGCTGCGACAACACGCCCTTCGGTATGCCGGTGGAGCCGGAGGTATAGATCACGTAGGCCAGGTGCTGCGCCAGCGCTGCCGACACAGCGTTACTCGACGGCGAGCTTGCGAACGTCGCTTCGTCGTCTAGACAAAGCACTGGGATCGCGCCAGCTAGACCATCGGCAACCAGACGAGCGCATACCTGCGTCTGTGTCAGGACGACCGCGGGCGCCGCATCGTCGAGCAGATACGCGAGCCGCTCACGCGGATAAGTCGGGTCCATCGGCACGTACGCACCGCCCGCCTTCAGCACAGCGAGCAGGCCGACGATCAGGTCCAGCGAGCGCTCGACGCACAGCCCGACCCGCACGTCCGGTCTGACGCCAAGTGCGGCAAGCCGATGCGCAAGGCAATTGGCACGCGCATTCAGTTGAGCATAGCTCAGCGATCGATCGTCAAATTCGACGGCGACGGCATCCGGTGTGCGCTCGACCTGCGCCTCGAACAAACCGTGCAATGTCTGCGCGGATGGAAAGTCGGTTGCCGGGGCGTTGCCCTGCGTCAGCAACGCTTCGCGCTCTGCGGCCTCGAGCATCGCGAGATCGCCGACGGACGTCTCCGGCCGCGCGACCACGTCCCGCAACAGCACCGCGAAGTGCGACGCCATACGCGCAATGGTCGACGCATCGAACAGATCAGTGTCGTAGACGAAGCTTGCGTCCAGCACGTCGCCGCGTTCTTCCAGGTTTAGCGTCAGGTCGAACTTCGCACCCGTGTCCTCACCAGCCACCGGCTCCAGCGTCAGATCCGGCAAGCGCATCACATCGAGCGGTGCGTTCTGAAGCGCCAGCATCACCTGAAACAGCGGCGTATGACCGAGGCCGCGTTGCGGCTGCAAAACCTCCACCAGCTGTTCGAACGGCACATCCTGATGGGCATAGGCGCCGAGCGTGGTCTCGCGGGTGCGGCGCAGCAGGCTCTCGAACGACTCGCGGGCATCGATCTGCTGACGCAGCACCAAGGTGTTGACGAAGAAGCCGATCAGGCTTTCCGTCTGCGCGTCACGACGGTTCGCGATCGGTGTGCCGATGCTGATGTCGTGCTCGTTGGCATGCCGCGACAGCAGCACACCGAAGCCGGCCGCCAGCGTCATGAACAGGGTGCCGTTCACGCGTCGGCTCAATGCATGCATTCCAGCCGTGGTTGCTGCGTCTATTTCGAAACGATGCGCCCTGCCGCGGTGCCGCTTGACCGTCGGCCGCGCTCGATCCGTCGGCAGGTTCAGCAGCGCCGGCGCGCCCGCCAGTTGCTCGCCCCAGTAGTCGAGCTGCCGCTCCAGCACCGCGCCCGTCAGCCATGCGCGTTGCCAGTGCGCGAAGTCCGCATACTGCACTGGAAGCGGCGCCAGCGGCGACGCCTCACCGGCCGCGAACGCGCGGTAAAGCGCCGCCACTTCGCGCACCAGCACGCCCGTCGACCACCCGTCCGAGACGATGTGATGCACGACCAGCGACACGACGTGATCCCGATCTCCCAGCCGGATCAGCGTCGCGCGAATCAGCGGACCCGTCGACAGATCGAACGGCGCCTGGGCCTGCTCGTCCAGTTGTACGCGCAAGCGCGTCGGCTGCGCGGCTTGCGACACTGCGGACAGATCGACGAACGCCGGATCGAGCGCCAGATGCGCGGCGATTTCCTGCATCGCCACCCCGTCGCGCGTGATGAAGTGGGTACGCAATGCCTCGTGCCGGCGCACCACCTCGTTGAGCGTCAGGCGCAGTGCTTCCCGGTCGAGCGAACCGTGCAGCCGCATGGCCATCGGAATGTGGTAAGACGCGCTGCCGGGTTCCAGCTGGTCGAGGAACCATAGCCGCTGTTGCGCGAACGACAGCGGCAACGGCTGGTCGCGATCCAGCGCCACGACGGGAGGCAAGGCCTCGCCGGCTTCCTCCCGCCGGGCGTCGTCGAGCCGCTTCGCGAGGTCGGCTACGACGGGCGCCTCGAACAGCGCCCGTAGCGGCAATTCCGTGCCGGACGCCGCGCGCAGCCGCGCGATGATCTGCGTGGCGAGCAACGAGTGACCACCGAGGTCGAAGAAGTCGTCCTGCGCGCCCACCCGGTCGACACCGAGCACCTCGGCCAGTATTGCGGCCAGGGTGCGTTCGGACTCCGTGCGCGGCTCCACGAATACCGCCTCGCCGTGGCTCAGGTCCGGCGTCGGCAGCGCGCGGCGGTCCAGCTTGCCGTTCGGAGTCAGCGGTAGCGCGTCCAGCATCACGAAATGCGACGGAACCATGTATTCCGGCAGGATCTGCTGCAAATACCCACGCAGATCCCCCGCCGCGGGCGGCTCGCCTTCGGCCACCACGTAGCCCACCAGCCGACGCCCACCCGTCAGATCGTCTCGCGCGATCACTACGGCCTCGCGCACACGTTCATGGGCCGCCAGCATTACCTCGATCTCCCCCGGCTCGATACGGAAGCCGCGAATCTTCACCTGCTGGTCCGCACGACCCATGTATTCGATGTTGCCGTCGCTGAGCCATCGCGCCAGATCGCCGCTGCGGTACATCGTCGCCCCCGGCTCCCCGAACGGGTCCGGCAGGAAGCGCTCCGCCGTCAGGTCCGCACGATTCAGATACCCGCGCGCCAACACCATGCCGCCGATATACAACTCGCCCGCGACGCCCTCCGGTACGGGATTGCCCCGTGCGTCCAGGATCAGCATCCTGGCGTTCGCTATCGCGGTGCCGATGGGTGGCAGGCCGGCCCACGTGCCGGGGTCGCCGTCCAGGGTGTAGGCCGTGCACACATGGGATTCGGTAGGGCCGTAGTGATTGTGCAGCCGGCAGCCTTTCAGGCGTCCGAACAGCGCGGCGATCTGCGGCGTCACGCGCAACGCCTCGCCGGCGACCTGGATGTGTTCGAGGACGATGCCGAGCTGCGCCCATTCGATGTCGTCAAGATCCGCCGCCGCTTCCGCCAGTGCCTGCAGCACCAGCACCGGAACAAATATGCGCCGCAGCCGCTGTTGGCCCAGCAGGCGCAGCAGCTTGTCGAACTGCAACCGCGCTTGCGCGTCGATGAGCCGCAGTTCGGCACCGATGCACAGGGTCGCGAAAATTTCGTGGAACGACGCGTCGAAGCCGAACGCCGAGTACTGCAGCGTGCGTTGCGACGGGTCACGCCCAGTCTGCCCGACCTGCCAGTGAATCAGGTTCAGCAGCGGCGCATGGGGCATGCCGACACCCTTTGGCACCCCCGTGGAACCGGAGGTGTAGATCACGTAAGCCAGATGCTGCGGCAAGGTTGCGGAGCGCGGGTTGTCATCCGCACAGGACGACATTGCCGCATGATCGTCGAGGTTCACGGTGTGCCAGCGCCGCTCGCCGAGCGTCGTCGCAATTCGCCCCAGCAGGTCGTCCTGCGCGGTCTGGGTGAGCACCACCGCCAGTTGCGCATCAAATACCATCGTCGCCAGACGCTGTACCGGATAGGTCGGGTCCAGCGGCACATAGGCGCCGCCCGCCTTGCATATCCCCAGCAGCCCCACCACCATCTCCACCGAACGGCCAACGCACAGCCCCACCAGCACGTCCGGCCCGACTCCCAGCGCTCTCAGGTGATGGGCCAGACGGTTCGCCCGCGCATTGAGCTGCGCAAAGCTGACCTGCTCTTCGCCGCACACCACGGCCATCGCTTCCGGCGTACGCTCAACCTGCTCTTCGAACAACGCGTGCAGTGTCTGCGTGGGCGGATAGGTCACCCCGGTATCGTTCCAGCGTACCAGCAGCCGGTGCCGCTCCGCGCTCCCCAACATCGGCAGGTCGCTCACCGGGCACGATGCGTCCGCCACGATCCCATCAAGCAGTCGTAAGAAGCGCGACGACATCTTCTCGATCGTCGACGCATCGAACAGGTCCGCGTCGTATTCGAAACTTGCCTCCAGCGCGTCGCCCGCTTCGGCGATCTTCAGCGTCAGATCGAACTTCGCGGTCGTCGCCTCGGCCTGCATCGGCTCGAGCCCCAGACCCGGCACGTCGATCCGGCCGAG
>NZ_JAAVUV010000031.1 GCF_018449635.1 Caballeronia sp. dw_276
GCTGCCCGGCTGCAACTGGTCCAGGAACCAGAGCCGCTGCTGGGCAAACGACAGTGGCAGCGCCTGCCCCTCGCGAGGCACCGGGACGATCATGCCGACGCCGTTGCCGGTGCTGTCCTTCGACGCCGCATCGACGCGCACGGCAAACGCAGACAGCACAGGCGCTTCAAACAGCGCCCGCAACGGCAGATCAACGCCCAGGGCACGGCTGACCCGCGACATGATCTGCGTCGCGAGCAGGGAATGGCCGCCCAGCCGGAAGAAGTCGTCCTGCGCACCGACCCGATCGAGTCCGAGTATCTCGCTCCAGATCGTGGCAATGATCGATTCGGTGCCGGCCCGCGGCACGATGTGACGGCTATGCGTATTGGTGCGGCGATCGAGCGCGGCGATCCGCTGTGCAATGGCCTGCGGTGCGTTGTCTTCGGTGGCGATCCGTTCGAACAGTGCCTCGCGACGTGCGTTTCGGCTATCGATCGCGGTCGGTTTCACGTCAGGCGAGGTAACGCCCGCCTCGGCAACCTCCGTCTCGCTGGCGGCTTTCGTCTCGTCGGCACCATCGGGCGTTACTGCCGTGGATGTCAGGCATGCAGCACGCTCGACGTCGATCTCGAACTGCCCTGACGACGTGTGCTCGCTCATGCCCTCGATGCCGGACAGAAAGCTGATGGCCGGATCGTTGCGCCCCGTCACGACGTAGGGCACGACGATGCGCCTGCAGCCCGCCTGGGCAGCAGCGTCGGCCAGCCACGCCAGCAGGCGGTGCTCGACGCCACGACCCAGCACGCGACAGCTCAGCAACAGCGTGTCGACACGTGCCTCGTCACCGTCGATGCGGTAAGCCAGCACGCCCGTCAAGCCATAGTCGCCGAAACGGTCGCGCACCCGAACCGCCGCGCATACGCCTGCCATGCTCGACGTGCGGATATCGCCCGCGCCCAGCGGCACCGGTCGCACGTTGAACTGATTGGTACGCTGCGTCAGCTCGGCGACCCGTTCGATATCGTGTTCGCCGACGGGGGCGATCTCCACCTCCAGGGCCAGCGAAGCCAGGAACGATTCGAAGCTCGGCGCGGTGGCGCGTACCGCTTCGCGCTGCCGGTTCTGACGATACTGCTCGGTGCGTCGGCTCGCATCACCCGTCACCTTCAGCCGGTCGAGCGCCCAGACATGTCCGATCCAGTCCGCGATAGCCGCGTCGTCCTCCGGCATCTGCAGCACCAGCACCTCGGGAAGCGCCATGCGTACCTGTGCGCATTCCGCCGCGCTGTCGTCGATGAAGACAAAGCTGTCGAGTCCCAGCTGCAATTCGTCCGCCAGCGACTGGATGTTTTCAGACTTGCGCTGCCAGTTGATGCGCCGCGAGACGATGTGCTCCGGCGTGAGTCGCATGCCGTCGGCAGCGGCAAACACCGCATCGACATCGGCCTCGACATTCTTGCTGCATAGACACAGCAGCACGCCCGCGCGGTACTGCGCGATCATGAACTCATGCAGCGCGGCATGTCCCGGCGTCACCGTGATGCCGGACGGCCCGGCCTCTGCACAAATCCCTTTCCATAACGTGTCGTCGCAATCGAGGACGATCACCTTCTTCGGTCTCGTGCGCGAGGCGACGACCGCGCGTGCGAGTGCGGTACCGATTGCCGTGTACATCGGTGTCGTATAGGGAACGTGGCCCGCCGCGTCGGCATAAGCGTCGTCATAACCGGCAACCGGATAGCGCTGCAGCATCGAAGCGGCGTCCGTCACGTAGACGCCGGGCATCGCGGCGAGCACCGCGCCCAGCCGTGCATCGAGCGCGGCGAGACAGGCCGCTTCGGCAGGTCTGGCCAGCCGGGCCTGCGACGCGGGACACACGACCACGAACCACGTTGCTGTCGATTGCGCGCTCGCCGTGCCGAGTGCCGCGACCAGATCGTCGAGGTGACGTTGCAGCGTGGCCTCGTGTTCATGCAGACCCGCCTCGGGTGCGGTGTCGCGCAGCCAGTCTTCCCAGCGCAGCAGGATCGTATTGACGCCGCCTTCGTTGCCGGCAAATCCGCCCTGCGGATCGAGCAGGCTCTGGAATATCTGGCCGTATGGCGCGTGCACGATCCGGGGCGCCAGTTCGAAGCGCTGCAGCCAGTAACGCAGCGCCGCGTCCACGGGTTCCGCGGTGAAACTCGAGGCGATCGCGACCGTCGTGCCGCGCGCCGTGCGGCGCGCGGCCTCGCGTTGCGCCCGCAAGGCCTCGGGCAGCGCCATTGCGCCCAGCTCGCGCTGCGGGTGCAGCATGCCTTGCGTGAGGACTTCGCGATAGAACGACAGCAGGGCTTCGATCGTGTCGGCCTCGAACAGGTCGCTCGCGTATTCGCAGTTCAGGTGCAGACCCGCTTCACCCGTTTGCAACACGAAGCGCAAGTCGAGTTCGGCCTTCTGCTGCCCGGCGTCGACCGCATGCGCGCGCAGACCCTCGCCGAAGTGCTCTTCGGCAGGGAAGTTCTGCAGCAGGAGTGCGACGTTGAACACCGGGTTGTAGGCGGCGTCGCGTTGCGGATTCACGGCCTCGATGATCCGCTCGAACGGTACGTGCTGGTGCGAGTAGGCATCGAGCGTCGTTGCCGCCGTGCGTTGCAGCAGGGTGTCGAAGGAATCACCGGCTGCGCTGCGCACACGCAGCGCGAGCGAATTCATGAAACAGCCGATCAGGCCTTCGAGCTCGGCCTGGTCGCGACCCGCGACGACCGTGCCGAGCACGATATCGTGCTGGCCGGTCCACGCCGCGAGCGTCGCCCCGAGTCCGGCGAGCAGCACGGTGAACAGCGTCGTCCGCGCCCGCGCCGCGGTGTGCTGCAGCACCTCGAGTTCGGCGCGCGGCAGCAGTTGCGACAGCGTGTCGCCCCGGTGACTTTGTGCCGGTGGTCTCGGCCGATCGGTCGGCAAAGCGAGCACTGCCGGGGCCCCGTCCAGTTGCCCGCGCCAGAACGCCAGAGCGGATCCGATCTCGTCGCCGTCCATGCGCTGGCGCTGCCAGTGCGCGTAATCGGCGTACTGGAGCGGCAGTTCCGGTAGCGGCGACGGATGGCCGTGGACGAACGCGTCGTACAGTGCCGCCATCTCCCGCACCAGAACGCCGATCGACCAGCCGTCGGCCACGATGTGATGCACCGTGACCGCGACGATATGGTCCTGCTCGCCGAGTCTGAACAACGTCCCGCGCAGCAGTGGACCTTGCGTCAGATCGAAGGGCAGGCCGATCGTGTCGGCCAGCAGGGTCGGGATCTCGGCCTCGCTGGCGCAAACCGGATCGAGAGCCGGTCCGAACGCCGGGCCGAGGGCCGAGGTGGGCAAAATCCGCTGGCCGGGCACGCCGTCGAGGGCCACGAAAGAGGTGCGCAATACTTCGTGGCGGCGTATCACTTCGGCGAGCGCGGCAGCAAGAGCCGTGCTGTCGAGCGGACCCGTCAGCCGTACCACGGCGGGAACGTTGAAAGTCGCCTGGCCGGCGGCGAGTTGCTCCAGAAACCAGATCCGCTGCTGCGTGAACGACAGCGGCG
>NZ_JAAVUV010000032.1 GCF_018449635.1 Caballeronia sp. dw_276
CCCTCAGCCCGCAAGTGTGCGCATACGCGTCAAGTTGTAGCCGACCTGCGTCAGCACGAAGAGCTGGTCTACGCGTTCAAGTCCCCGATACATGACCTGGCGAAATCGTCCAACTGTCTTGCCCCATCCGAATACCTGCTCAATGCGCTTACGTTTTTGCTGGCTTACCGCGTAACCCGGCCAGCGCGTAGTTCGCTCGTCAATTGCTGAACCTCCCGGACGTCCATCGTTTTGCGCCACATGCGGCGTGACGCAATTCGCGCGACAGCTGGCGACGAAGCCAGCAGTGTCGTAGTTCTTGTCCGCGCCCACCGTAATGCCGAGTGGCGCAACACTAGCGGCATCGGCGAGCATCATCTCGGCCGCGTCGCGCTCGGCGGTGCCCGTCGCCAGAGTCACCTGTGCGTTGACCACCAGCCCGTGCCGGTTGTCGGTCAACACGTGGCCCATATAACAGAGCATCGCTCCAGTTCCCTTGCTCTTGCGAAACAGGCGCGCCTGCTCGTCAGTCGTGGATTGATGCGTCTCGTTACTGCGTTTCTGTCCGCGCCAATTGTCATTCGGCGCGGGCGGTTCGTCAGGAGGCGTGTCATCATCGTCTGGACTTGCCTTGGGCACAAAGCTCTTGTGCCCGGCCCATGCCTGAATCAACGTGCCGTCGACGCTGAAGTGTTCCCCGGAAAGATACCCGCGCTCGCGCGCGGTCTCGACTGTCTCGTTGAAGAGCAACACCAGCACGTCGTGTTCGAGCAACCGGTCGCGGTTCTTGCTGAACGTCGAGTGGTCCCATACGGTCCCGTCCATCGGCAAGCCGACGAACCAGCGGAACAGCATGTTGTAGGAAATCTGTTCTACCAGCATGCGCTCGCTACGAATTGAGTACAGCACCTGCAGCAAAAGAGCGCGCACCAGCTTCTCCGGCGCGATGCTCGGGCGGCCTCCTTTGACGTCCGCCTCATACATCCGCGCGAACACATCGTCCATGCGTTTAAGCGCGTCATTGAGCCACGTGCGAATCGGACGCAACGGATGGTCCTTCGGCACGAAATCATCCAGCTTCAACACTGTGAACATCGATTCGGTAAAGCCATCCGGTCCGCGCATCTGTTCCATCTCGTTCTCATTGATGACATCAGTTCAACGTTTACGCCCACGTCCCGGATGACCGCCGCACGAGGTATTTCACCAGCCTGCTAATACAACGGAAAACAGAGGCGACAGACAATGATGTCACATGCGGTTTCGTGGTTAAACATTGCAGGCATTATCGCAGGCCTATCTGGAGGCGTCATGACCTATCACTTCGGCTTGCCCAACATCAGTGTTCTCTCCTCGGGATCGTACACCGCGCTGGAAGTCACGCCACAGATTCGACGCTATCAAGCTCTGTCGAAATCGATCCCGATCAAACCATTTCGACGGCCATCAGGACGACTCGTCGAGCACGGGCAAAGAGAATAGCGACTGTCATCGACTGGCCTTGAATAGCCGCAGTAGATCGTCACGCAATTCAGAAACATCCATGACGTGCTGCGCGCGAGTCAAGGCTACATATAGCAGACGCATTTCGTCCTCCTCGAGCGTGAGCCGTCCATCAATGTTTTTAAACCGGAAGTCGTTCGTTACCTTCACGCGCTTCCATTGCAGACCCTTCGCTCGGTGCACGGTCGAGATGACATAGTCGGCATTCGCCTCTGGTGTGATCCGTCGTGCAAGTGACCGGAGATACTCTGTCCCGACTTCATCGACAATCCTGACAATAGGCAGCAGATCGCGCCCTACTGCGCTCTGCGCAAACGACTGGACCTCCTTCCACGTTTCAAAAAGCGCAAAGGCTAAAGGCTTGTATGCTCTTCGTCCGTCGAGTAGAAGATCCGCGCCATCGGCGAAAGCAGTGATCTCAGAGGGGCTCATTCGGATTGCTGGCTTGTGGCCTGACTCAACGCCCGCCGCAAGTTGCCAGATTGCCGTAACGTTCTTTCGGCACAGAATTGCGTCCACGGGCGGAGAGACGCTTGGGTCCTCCACCAAGATCGACCCGATCGTGCCTTGGCCGCGTATAGGTGTCTTTTCGCCGAGAAGAGACAGGATCCGGCTGGCCAGCGCGGCGAATGTTTCTCCAAATCGGAACGATTCGGTCAGGGCGCACTCGGTCGCGTTGATCTGGGACATTGCGTTGACGGCGCCGCGCCATTCATAGATCTGCTGGTAAGGATCGCCGACGTAAATGATCTGGGCGTGGTCTTGGATACCCAGCGTTGCAAGCATGACGCCGTCGCTGTCCTGGGCCTCGTCAAACAGAATAAAGTCTGAGTCAATTCGGGGTTTCGTTTCCGCCCACACTTTCAAATATACGTCGGGGATGATCGCGCTGCGGCCGCGAGGATCGATGCTTTCGTTCCACAAACGCACGACGCTTGGGAGTAAAAACTCGCGTAGAGAACGTGCAGCCTGGTCGTTGACCTTCTCGTCAACGGGAATGTGAAATGGCTCTGGTTGCGGCTCGGGAGATCGACAGAATCGACCAAGCCCGTCGGTGATCATTCTGCCAATCTCAAATGGCGTGATTTCGGCCATTTTGCCGGTGATCAACTCGGCTTCGACGGCGCCAAGGCCATACCGCATGGCTAATTCGTGGGGCGCTTCCCCTGGAAGATTCACCCGCGCCGTGAGGCGCGAAGGAACAGATGAGTAGGCGAGGGAGTGAACCGTTCGAGCACTGACATTTGCAGGAAATCCAAGTCGGGCCTGATCGGCGATCTCTTTGTTGAACGCGAGGTAGCTGCCGCGCCGACTTGAAAGTTCTTGGGCGATCAATCTAAGGGTAGAGGTTTTCCCGGCGCCCGCGTATGCCTTGATCTTGAGATCGTTGCCCGCTCGAACCGCGTCGACGACGGCAATTTGTTCGAGTGTGGGCTTAAATAATGACGGCATTGAGCAAATTCGGAAGGGCGGAAGTTTAGGATAGCTGCCTGGACCGGGGTCGCTTAGCGGGAGGTTCCGACTGCGCTTCCCAGCAAAATTGCACTGCGGAACGTTCCCGGAACCGTAGCTCGGCAGTGGCATGGGATTGGCGCGACCTAGACCGCGGCGCGTTGCGGTCTTTGACACGCGGTACCATGAACGTCAAACGCGAGTGAAACCTCACGCTAACCTTTGGCAATGCGGTATGAGCTTACGTCTCATCTCCCCCGAACAACGTAACACGATCGGGCGTTTCAATTTGCTTCGGTACCGTCAGCTAGGTAGTCCCGATTGGGCGACAAAGAAGATGACAAGTGCAGCAGCGAGCATGCTGTTGAAGTCGCGCCTCGTTGGCCGCGCTCCCCACTTTTTTGTTTCAGC
>NZ_JAAVUV010000033.1 GCF_018449635.1 Caballeronia sp. dw_276
ACGTGCCGCGCAGGCCGCTTCCTTCCTCCTCAAGATTGAGCGTCAGGTCGAACTTCGCGCTCGTCGCCTCGTAGCTCACCGGCGCCAGCTCCAGCCCCGGCAGCCGCATCGCCTCGAACGGGGCGTTGTGGAGCGTCAGCATCACCTGGAACAGCGGCGCGTGCGCCTGGCTGCGCGTGGGCTGCAACACCTCGACGATCTGCTCGAACGGCACATCCTGATGCGTGTAGGCGCCCAGCGTCGTCTCGCGCATCCGCGCGAGCAGGCCCGCGAAGCTGTCGCGCGAGTCGACTTGCTCCCGCAGGACCAGCGTGTTCGCGAAGCAGCCGATCAGGTCTTCGGTCTGCGCGCGGGTCCGGTTTGCGATCGGCGTGCCGATCGAGATGTCCGTGTCGCCCGAATAGCGCGACAGCAGCACCGCGAAACCCGACGCCAGCGTCATGAACAGCGTCGTCTGGGCACGCCGGCCGGCATGACGCAAGGCATCGGTGAGCGGCGCTGCGATCCCGAAACCGTGGGCCGCGCCCCGATGGAGTTGCACGGGTGCCCGCGGACGGTCCGTCGGCAGGTTCAGCAGCGTCGGCGCGCCGGCAAGCCGTGCCTGCCAGTAATCGAGCTGCCGGGCAAGCACCGCCCCTGTCAGCCACTGGCGTTGCCAGAATGCGTAATCGGCGTATTGCACCGGCAAAGCAGTCAGCGGCGCAGGCTCGCCCCGGGAGAACGCCGCGTACAACGCGCCCACTTCGCGCACCAGCACCCCCGTCGACCAGCCATCCGACACGATGTGGTGCAGCGTCACCGACACCACGTGTTGCTGTGCGTCGAGTTTGACCAGGTGAGCGCGTATCGGCGCGTCATCGGCGAGATCGAAACTCGCTCGCGCCGCGTTCGCCAGCAGCGCCTGCAACGCGGCTTCGCGCTCTTCGACCGCCAGCCCCGACAGGTCCATCAGCGGCAGATCGAGTGGCGTTGCCGGCATGATCACCTGCACCGGCACGCCATCGTGAGCGACGAAGCGTGTACGCAGCACCTCATGCCGGCGCACGACTTCGTCGAGCGTCCGGTGCAGTGCGCTCACGTCGAGCGCGCCATGCAGACGCACGGCGACCGGCAGGTTATAGAACGCGCTGCCCGGCTCCAGCTGGTCGAGGAACCACAGGCGCTGCTGCGCATACGACAGCGGCAATGCCACGTCCCGGTTCGCCTGCGTAATAGACGGCAGCAATGCGTCTGCGCCCTGTCGCGCTGCATCCGCGAGCACGGCGAGATCAGCCAGCATCGGCGCTTCGAACATCGAGCGCAACGGCAGCTCGACACCGAGCGTTTCGCGCAGGCGCGACAGCACTTGCGTCGCCAGCAGCGAGTGACCGCCCAGGTCGAAGAAGTGGTCGTGGGCACCGACGCGATCGAGTTTGAGCACTGCACGCCAGATATCCGCGAGGGTCTTCTGCGTGCCGGTGTTGGGTTCGACGTATCCGGTCGCAGTGTTGCTCGTGTCAGGGGCGGGCAACGCTGCCCGGTCGAGCTTGCCGTTCGGCGTCAGCGGCCAGCGATCGAGCGCGACGAAATACGAAGGCACCATGTAGTCGGGCAGTATCTGCCGCAAGTGGGTGCGCAACGCGGCCACATCGAGAGTCGTGTCATGCGAAACGATATAGGCTACCAGTCGATGATCGTCATCCGCGAGGTTCCGTGCCAGCACCACCGCCTCGCGCACCAGTGCATGTGTCGCGAGCGCCGCCTCGATCTCGCCCGGCTCGACGCGGAACCCCCGCACCTTGATCTGATGGTCGATGCGGCCGACGTAGTCGATATTGCCGTCCGGCCGATAGCTCGCAAGATCGCCCGTGCGGTACATCCGGCTGCCCGGCTCGCCGAACGGGTCCGGCACGAAGCGCTCGGCGCTCAGATCCGCGCGGTTCAGGTAACCACGCGCGAGCCCCACCCCGCCGATATGCAACTCACCGACCACGCCCAAGGGTACCGGCTCACCGCGAGGGTCGAAAATCATGGCCTGCGCATTGGCGATCGGGCGGCCGATATGCACTGCCTCGCCCACCGGCATCCGCGCGTACATCGACGTCATCGTGCACTCGGTGGGGCCGTACTGGTTGACTACCGCCGCCCCCAGCACTGCGTGAACCCGCCTGACCAGACTCTCGGGCAGACGTTCGCCCGAAGTCAGCACGAGCCGCAACGCCGGCCGGTCGGTCGCCGCCGCTGCCGCTGCCGCGACAGTCGCCTCCAGCAGCGACGGCGTGATGCTCAGGATCGCGGTGATGCGCCGCTCGACCAGCCGGCGTGCGATCACGAGCGGATCCTTCGCCGCGTCTTCGCCGAGCAAAACCAGCCGGCCGCCGGCGACGAGGCAGCCAAGGATGTCCCGTACCGCAGCGTCGAACGACAGCGTGGGAATCTGCAGCACGCGCTCGCCGGCGGCGAGCCCGTATTCCGTGCGGTTGAACAGAAGGTAGTTGACGGCCGATGCATGGAGCGTCATCACGCCCTTGGGCTTGCCGGTCGACCCCGAGGTATAGGTCACATAGGCGAGATGCCGGCCTTCGACGGGCGACCGCCCCGACGCGTCGACCGGCATGTCGGCCGCGCTTTCCAGCTCTGCGACGGACAGCACCAGCCCCTGGTAAGACGCAAGGCGATCGCGTCCGCGCCCGCTGGCCAGTACGACGGCCGGGGCGGCGTCGACGAGCATCAGCGCCAGCCGCTCGTCCGGATAGGCAGGGTCGAGCGGCACGTACGCGCCGCCCGCCTTCAGCACCGCGAGCAGGCTGACGACCATGTCCGGCGAACGCTCGACGCACAATGCCACCAGCACGTCCGGTCCGACGCCGTGCGCGCGTAAGCGCTGGGCAAGTCGTTCGGCCCTGATGTCGAGTTCGATATAGGTCAGCCGTTCGTCGTCGAATTCGATGGCCACCGCGTCGGGCGTGCGCGCGACCTGCGCCTCGAAGAGGCCATGCAGCGTGTCGGCCTCGGAAACGTCGAGCGTCACGCCGTGGCGCAGCGCGAGTAGGTCTGCGCGTTCGTCATGCGCCAGTATCGCGAGATCGCCGACGCACGCGTCCGGCTCGGCGACGATTGCCGCCAGCAGGCGGATGAAATGGTCCGCCAGACGCGCGATCGTGCGCGCGTCGAAAAGATCGGTGTCGTATTCGAAGCTGGCGCGCAATGCGCCATCCGCTTCGTCGAGGTTCAGCGTCAGGTCGAATTTGACGCCCGTCTCGCTACGGGTTTCTGCTGCGAGAAGGTTCAACGCCAGCCCCGGCAGAGAGATCTCGGCCAGCGGCGTATTCTGCAGCGCCAGCATCGCCTGGAACAGCGGCGCG
>NZ_JAAVUV010000034.1 GCF_018449635.1 Caballeronia sp. dw_276
TGCGTATTTCGGATGAAGGTGACCGGCCGTTTCGGGATCGTGACCGACGATTTCGGCAACGTGACCGGCCGTTTCGGGAACGTGACCGAGCGGACCGGACAGCAGGATTGGCGTTGCGCATAACATCAACCACGCGGGTTATGCTCGCCGGCTTTGGCCGGAGAGACGATGCCCGCGCACCGGATGAACATGCGCATGATCAAGGACGTTTTACGACTTAAATTCGACGCCGGCTTCTCGCACGATCGAATCGCCGCGTCGCTGGGCATTTCCAAGGGTGTGGTCACAAAGTACGTCGGGCTAGCCGGTGCCGCCGGGCTCGACTGGGCGAGCGCTTGCGACATGGACGAAGGCGAGCTCGAGCGGCGGCTGCTCGGCAAGCCCACCGGACCTGCTGCCTACGCCCAACCCGACTACGGGCGCATCCATCAAGAGCTACGCCGTAAGGGTGTGACGCTGACGCTGTTGTGGGAGGAATACCAGGCTGAGTTTGCGAACCGGCAGACCTACCGTTACACGCAGTTCTGTGAACACTATAAGGCGTTCGCCAAACGCCTGAAGCGCTCCATGCGACAGATTCACCGAGCTGGCGAGAAGCTGTTCGTCGACTTCGCCGGCCCCACGGTGGCGCTGACCACGGGGCGTCGCGCGCACATCTTTGTGGCCGCCATGGGCGCATCGAGTTTCACGTTCGCATGCGCCACGCCAGCCGAGACGATGGAGGACTGGCTGAACGGTATCGGCCGCGCGCTGACGTTCTACGGTGGCGTTCCACAACTGATCGTGCCGGACAACCCGCGTGCGATGATCGCTGACCCTGACCGTTACGAGCCGCGCGCAGGCGACACCGTGTTGGACTTCGCGCGTCACTACGGAACCTCATTCTTGCCGGCACGCGTCTATCGCCCCCAGGACAAGCCGAAGGTTGAAGTAGCGGTTCAGATCGTCGAGCGCTGGATCATGGCGCGCCTGCGTCATCATCGATTCGAAACTATTGAGTCGGTCAACGACGCGATCCGCCCACTACTGAAGAACCTGAACGGGCGTCCGTTTCAGAAGCTGCCGGGATGCCGCGCCACCGCATTTGCCGAACTGGACGCGCCGGCTTTGCAACCGCTGCCGGTGCAGCCGTATGAGCTGGCGCGGTTCAAGTCGGTCACGGTCCACATTGACTATCACGTTGAGATCGACAAACACCGCTACAGCGTTCCGCAAGCGCTAGTCGGACTCAAGCTCGATGCGCGAATCACGACAGCCGCCGTCGAGTTGCTTCATCGCGGTCGCCGCGTGGCCAGCCACGCCCGCAACGATCGCGTGGGAGGCTACACGACAGTCGTAGAGCACATGCCGGCGGCACACCGCGCCCATCTCGAATGGACTCCGCAGCGCCTCATTCACTGGGGCCAGCAGATTGGCGGCGCAACCGGTGCGCTCGTGAGTCGGCTTCTTCAGGAGCAACGTCATCCCGAACATGGTTATCGGGCGTGCCTTGGACTGCTCTCACTCTCTCGTCGCTATGGCCCCGAGCGTCTGGAAGCGGCGTGCGCATTGGCACTCGAACTAGGCGTACACCGTTACCGCCACGTGCGCGACATCCTGATCAACAACCGTGACCGAGCCGCAGCAACAACGCCGGTTGAATGGATCGGCCCAAGCCACGCGCATGTGCGCGGCCCCAGCTACTACCAATAGAGAGAACCCACCATGATGATGCAACAGACCTTGACGCAACTGCGCACCTTGAAGCTCGATGGCTTTGCCGACGGCTTGGAACAGCAATTGACGCAGCCCGGCACGGCGACTCTCAGTTTCGAGGAACGCTTGTCATTGTTGGTCGACCGGGAAGCAAGCTGGCGCGATGATCGCCGTCGCACCCGACTGCTTAAGCAAGCGCGCCTGAAGTATCCGCAAGCCGCCATTGAAGATCTGGACACTCGCGCAGGTCGAGGGATCGACCCGCGTTCGCTCACAAGCCTGGCTCTGGGCGACTGGGTTGAGGCCGGATACAGCCTGCTCATTAGCGGCGCGACCGGCGCAGGTAAGTCATGGCTCGCCTGCGCCTTGGCGCAGTATGCCTGCCGACGCGGACACTCTGCGTTGTATCTGCGCGTGCCGCGGTTGGGCGAGGAACTACGCGTTCTGCACGGCAACGGCGGCTTCACCAAATGGCTGCTGCAGGTTGCTCGCACTGATGTTCTCTTGCTGGACGATTGGGGAATGGCTCCGCTCGACGCAATGGTTCGAAATGATTTACTCGAGATGATCGACGACCGTTCTGCCGGCAAGGCCACGATCGTAACCAGCCAGCTACCGATCGAACACTGGCATGGCTGGATAGGCGACGAGACCATCGCCGACGCAATGCTTGATCGCCTCATGCACCGTCACCACCGCATCAAACTTACAGGCGAATCCCTAAGAAAGCCGCCTCCGAATTCCAGCAAATTGGAACCAGAACTCGACCAAAACTAGGGAGGAACTCTACAATCGAAACCGCGCAACGCCAAACCTCGCCGAATCGGTCACGTTCCCGAAATCAGCGGTCACGTTCACCGAAATACGCA
>NZ_JAAVUV010000035.1 GCF_018449635.1 Caballeronia sp. dw_276
GTCAGAACCGTAATCTGTACCGACTCACGATTCGCCGACCTAAATATTGTCTTACAAACCCTTGCCGAACGGTATGAACAATTCCAAAATGGTCATTGTTACGGGATCTGATGAAAGATCAGTACATATTGCCGATTTCATTCGACTCATTTTCGACCAGGGCAGGACAGGGCAATGAACACTTTGAGTGATACCGCTGCTTCAATTCGTGAGATCAACCTGGCGTACTTGATGCTCGCCCAGCGACTTCTCCGTTCGGATCGTTCAGTCGCAGAAGCGCGATTTGGCTTTTCAGCAAAAGCGGCAGACCTTCTAGTCGCCCTTTCGGCCATCCAGGTAACGAAGTTGGCATCGGCCCCTCATCTTCTTTGCGAGTTTCGATTCGACGACCGGTCAATGCTATCGACGCTTTCTCGACCTGGTGGCGAATCACAGGCTGCGCCGGCGGAAGCGACTGTGGCACTGGCATGAGAGGTGACCTTGCTGCCGATGCGTCGTATAGGCGAAGAGCAATAAAGCACTCATCCGCATGATTTCTTCCGCGCCACCGGCTTTGGGAGGGATAGTGGATCTGCGGGAAGACGCAAAATGTCTGCCGCGAAGTCTGCGATTACGGCCGACCACTCTGGCGTGCCCACAGGAAAATCAGCCGGGTTGGGCTTTCCCTGTGCTCGCCGAATGGAAACGATAGAAAGGGCGAAAGCACGGTAAGCGCCCGGCAAAGTCAGGGTGAGCTCAATCAGGGGACAGGTGGTACCCAGTTATGCGGAAGCAATTCGGCGATCTTATCGGCCCGCTGTGTCGGCAGTCGCGTGAGGACGTCTTTCAGATATGCGTATGGGTCGTGCCCATTGAGCTGAGCGGAACGCACCAGACTCATGATGGCAGCGGCACGTTGACCAGCGCGTAGAGAACCCGCGAATAAGCAGTTGGCCCGTCCAATGGCCCACGGCCGAATCAGGTTTTCGATTCGGTTGTTATCAATGGGCACGCGGGGATCGTCAAGATAGCGCGTGAGCGCCTGCCAACGCTTGAGGTTGTAGTCCAGTGCTTTGGCGATCGGCGAACCCTCGGCGACAAGCTTGCGCTGAGCGAGCATCCAGACGTGCAACGCCTGGGCGACTGGCCTGCCTCGCTCCTCACGAATTGCTCGTCGTTGCTCAGGATCCAAGTCGGCTGCTTCGCGCTCGACGTCGTAGAGCGCCACGAAGAATTTCAATGCCTGCTCGGCGATCTGGCTCTTCTTGCTCGCATGCAGATCGAAGAATTTTCTCCGCGCGTGCGCCATGCAGCCAATTTCCGTGATGCCCAGTTTGAATCCTGCTTTATAGCCGCTGTAATCGTCGACGACCAGCTTGCCACGCCAGTTGCCCAAGAAGGCGCGGGCATGTTCGCCAGATCTGCCGTCGGCGAACTCGTACACGACAGCGCGCACCTCTACAAACTGAGTCGACGTGTAGGCCCATAAATAGGCGCTATGCGTCTTCCCTTTGCCGGGGCTCAACATCCGCACCGGCGTTTCGTCTGCATGTAAGACGCTATGGCGCAGCAGTTCCTCCCGAAGTGCGTCGACCAAGGGCTGCAAACGTACACCGCATACGCCCACCCAGCCGCCGAGCGTCGATTGTGGAATTGCCAGGCCAGCCCGGGCGAAGATGCGTTCCTGCCGGTACAGAGGAAGGTGGTCGCCGTATTTGGCGACCAACACCTGTGCGAGCAAGCCATTCGTTGGAATCCCTTTGTCGATCACATGCGGTGGCACCGGCGCCTGGATCAACGTCTCGCACGCTTTACATGCCCACTTCCCACGGATGTGGCGCTCAACCGTGAACACGCCCGGAGTGTAGTCGAGCTTCTCGCTGATATCCTCGCCGATGCGCACGCGCTGGCAGCCACAGGGGCAGTTCAACTCTGTCGGTTCGTGATGGATGTCGGTGCGAGGCAACTGGGGCGGCAACGGCAAGCGTTTGGCCCGCTTGCGAGGTTTCTCCTGCGGCGCGTCCGAGCGCAGTTCATCCAGCTCGGCCTCAAGCGCTGCCAAATCCTCATCAATGGCCTCGTCCAGCAAGCTTAACTGCTCGGCAGTGAACTGTTCGCTACGTCTGCCGAATTGCAGGCGTTTGATGACCGAGAGCTCGTGGGTGAGCTGGTCAATGCGCGTTTGGCGGTAGTGCGATTCACGCGTCTTCTCGTCGACCTGGGTCATCAACTGCCGCGCGAGCGCGCGCAGTTGATCGGGGTTCAGGGCATCGAGATCAGTGGGTGAATTCATGCATCAAGTTTGCCAGCACCTGCACGCCGGGGGAATCGAAACTGTTTACGTCATTTGCTATACCACCGCGATTACGTGGTCGTGCGCCAACGTCTGCCAGGGCAGCCCGATCACGAGTGCGCGCAGTTGCTCGAGATTTAACGTCTCAGAAATATCACTATGACCATTGGCCCAAACGAAATGACCTTTGTTCAAGCGTCGTGCAGCGAGCCAGACGCCAAAACCGTCGTACACCAGGACCTTCATGCGCGTCGAGCGCTGATTGG
>NZ_JAAVUV010000036.1 GCF_018449635.1 Caballeronia sp. dw_276
TGCGCGGCAAGCTCGGGATCGGTGTAATCGAAGAAAGCCATGCGTCGCGGCATGCCAAGAATGCCGGTGAAATGCCACGGGAAGGTCAGCACGATCATGCCGATAAACCACAACCACAATTGCCAGCGCATCAACTTCAATTGCGTCATTGCGCGGCCTGTCAGATGCGGCCATAGATCGTACGCAATCGCGAAGTACATTATGACGATTGCGCCCGCGAAAATCAGATGAAAGTGACCGGTGATCCACTGCGTGTTGTGAACCGACGAGTCGAGCTGGTAACTCATGTTGATGATGCCGCCCGCACCGCCAAAGCCCAGCATCACGAACGAGAATGCGAGCGCGAGCATCATCGGGTTCTGCCAGGGCAGCGCCTTGAGCCAGCCGAAGGTTCCTCGGCCGCCGCGCAAACGCGCCGCAATCTCAACCGATGCACAGATGGTGAACACCGTTAGCATGGTCGGCACGGCGACGAGCGCCGTGAATACCGAATGCATGAACTTGAAGCCGGACCCCACTTGCGGGTCGGCGAAAAGATGGTGAATGCCGATTGGCATGGACACCACGAGAAAAAGGATGAACGAGATGCGCGCCATCGAATCGCTGTACAAGCGGCCGCCGATCGCGCGCGGCATGATCGTGTAATACGCAATGTAAGCCGGCATCAACCAGAAGTAGACGATCGCGTGCAGCGTCCACGAGAAGAATACGCGGGCGAGACCTGCGTCGATGGTCGTCTTGAAACCAAGCGCCACCGGCAGGATCTGGAACAGGATCTCGATGGCCGCGCCCACGGCAGTCCATCCCCACAGATAAGCGCCCGCCACGCTTGCGAACATGGCAAGCGGCACGGGCACGCCGCGATTCTCGCGCTTCCACGTCATCAGGTTGACCGACATGAGGCCGACCCAGATCCACGATCCGACCACCACCAGCACAATGCCGATATAAAAGAACGCGTTGCCGATCATCGGCGGATAAAACGTGTAGAGCACGGACGCGAGGCCCATCGCGACAGGGACCATGGCGGTGACGGTGCCGACTGCAACGAGAATGAAACCGGCCCACGCCCAGCGCACGCCGATCAACGTTTTTTTCAGCGAGAGTTCGGTCACCGCATAACCAAAACCCATCGCGATCAACGTGGGAAATACATAGCCCATTGCCGAGCCGTGCGCGGTCACCGAGCGATAATAGATCTCCGGATTCTGCAGCCACGGATGCAGCGGGCTGCGCACCCACATCTGCCATGCACCGAGCAGCAAGGCGCCACCGAAGCTGATGAAGCCGAGCCAGAAATGCGCGAGAACGAGTCGCTTGCTATTTAACACAGCTGAGTCTCCGCGAACCGTTAGCGTTTGCCATCTGAAGGAAAGCGTTTTTATCGATGACCTTCACGTGCGCCCACATGCCTTGATGCCCCGTGCCGCAGAACTCGTGGCAAGGCATCAGGTGCTCGGCCGGCTGAGTGAAGGTCGTCTTGAAGGTCGAGATATAACCCGGCTCGAGCATTGAATTGATGTTCGTGTTCGTGATCAGGAAACCGTGCACTACGTCAGCGCTCGTGGCGCGGAACGTGATGGGTGTATCGGTCGGAATCAGCAGGCATTGCGGCGTGAACGAATACTGTTGCGCGACCACGCGCACCGTTACCGAACCATCTGCCTCGATCGCGCTGCCCAGATTGCTCTCGACGAATTCACCGCTTACGTTGAGCGTATCGGGGCGTACGGTCTCCACCCGCGAGGGCGGCATCATGGCCCAATGAAGGCCCGTGAAGATCGTCATGGCGACAAGCACGCACAGGATGATCGCGACGAGCAGCGCCCACTTGCGCTCGATACGCGCGGCCATGTCCGCCGATGCATGCGACTGGTGTTCATTGTTCATTGGATAACGCCACGCGGCAAAAAGACCAGGAAATAAAACGCAAACCATAAGCCAATCACAATGGCCGTTGCAGTGCCGGCAAGCGCAATAGCGCCGTGCGGTCCGTCGCGCACGATTTCATCGACGGCAGCATCTTCGTTTTCTGAATCAGTCATGACGTCCTCAATA
>NZ_JAAVUV010000037.1 GCF_018449635.1 Caballeronia sp. dw_276
CCCAGCACGTCAGCCCAGATTCGCGCCAGCGCGCGCTCGGTCGCCGTGCGCGGTGCGACGTAGCCCGTCTCCCCCCGGTTCGCCTCCGGCGCTGGCAGCGCACGCCGGTCCAGCTTGCCGTTCGGCGTCAGCGGCAGGCTGTCGAGTCGAACGAAGTGCGACGGCACCATGTAGTCGGGCAGTGTCTTGCGCAGATGCGCGCGCAGCGCAGACGCGTCGAGCGCTTCGCCCGCAACCAGATACGCCACCAGCCGCGCGTCGCCTGCCACCTCTTCGCGCGCCAGCACCACCGCCTCGCGCACGCCCTCATGCGCCACCAGCGCCGCCTCGATCTCGCCCGGCTCGATCCGGAAGCCGCGGATCTTGATCTGCTGATCGGCTCGCCCGACATAGTCCAGATTGCCGTCCGGCAGATGCCGCGCCAAGTCCCCCGTGCGGTACAGCCGGCTGCCGCGCGCGCCGAACGGATTCGGCACGAAACGCTCCGCGCTCAGCTCCGGACGATTCAGGTAACCCCGCGCCAGCCCCATCCCGCCGATATACAGCTCGCCCACCACCCCCACCGGCACCGGATGCCCCCGCCTATCCAGCAGGTAAATCTCCGTATTGGCGATCGGCCGCCCGATCGGCACGCCCTCGCCATGCGTCGTCAGCGCCGACGACGCCAGCGACAGCACCGCCGCGTTCACCGTGCTCTCACTCGGCCCGTACGCGTTGCTCCACTCCACGCCGCGCGTCCCCGCCCACTTCGTCCAGGCACGGTAGCGGCTCGCATCGGCCTTCTCCCCGCCCGTCGACACCCATTTCAGCGAGGCCGGCAACGCCACGCCGTGCGCCCCCCCGAACGACGCGACCCACTCATGCCAGAACGCCGTCGGCAGGTTCAGCGCGTCGATCCCCTCGCGCGCCACGAACTCGCTGAACGCTGCCCCCGGCAGGCGCAGCGGCTCCGGACACAGGGTCAGCGTCAGCCCCGCGATCAGCGCCGGATAGATCTCCTCCACCGACATGTCGAAGCTGATGCTCGCGAACTGCAGCAGATTGCGGCAGCCATGCCGCAGCAGCCCGCCTGCCTGGAAACCGGCCAGACTCGCCAGCGCACGATGCTCGATGGCCACGCCCTTCGGCTTGCCCGTCGAGCCCGAGGTGTAGATCACGTAAGCCAGATGCCCCGCCTGTGCGAGCGGCGCCGGCGGTGTCACCGGATACGCCTGCCATGCCGCGCTCTGGTCGTCGTCGAGCAGCACCAGCGGCACCTGCGTGCCGATGCGCCCGGCCAAGTCCGGCTGGCTTAGCACCAGCGCCGGTGCGGCGTCCTCGAGCATCAGCGCCAGCCGCTCGCGCGGATAGGCCGGGTCGAGCGGCACGTATGCGCCACCCGCTTTCAGTATCCCGAGCAGACCGACGATCATCGCGATCGAGCGCTCCACGCAAATCCCCACCAGCACGTCCGGCCCTACCCCCAGTGTGCGCAGGTGATGGGCCAGACGGTTCGCGCGTGCGTCGAGTTCGCCGTAGCTGAGTCGTTCGTCACCGCACACCAGCGCGATCGCCTCCGGCGTGCGGGCCGCCTGTGCCTCGAAGCGGGCATGCACCGTCGGCGCCTGCGCCTGCGGGCTGGCTGTAGGCGTGGGCGTGGCGCTCCAGTCTTCCAGCAACAGCCGGCGTTCGGCCTCCGGCATCATCGCCAGATCGCCCACCGGGCTGTCCGGGCGGGCCACAATGGCCTCCAGCAGTCTCACGAAGCGTGACGCGATGCGCTCGACCGTCTCGCGATCGAAGAGGTCCGTGTCGTATTCGAAGCTCGCCTCCAGGCCCTCGCCAACTTCCTCCACGTTCAGCGTCAGGTCGTACTTCGCGGTCGTCGCCTCGGCCTGCATCGGCTCGAGCCCCAGACCCGGCACGTCGATGCGGCCGAA
>NZ_JAAVUV010000038.1 GCF_018449635.1 Caballeronia sp. dw_276
AACACCGGTATCCATCACCGCCGCACCTGTGCCTGAGCATTGCCATTTCTGCCAATGTGTCTGTTCGGGCTTCGTACGCCTTGGGCCGCTTCGCCGTCGGGTCTTCCGTGATGTTTGCATTCCTACGCATTTCACAGGACATGACCCATGACCATTGGAACCGAACTTGAAGCACAGATCCTGCGCTACTACCACGTCGAGAAGTGGCGCTGTGGCACCATCGCGCGCCAGCTGCACGTGCACCGCGGCACCGTCCAGCGCGTGCTAGCTCAGGCCGGACTGCCCCGGATTGGCACCGTTCAGCGGCCCTCGCAAATCGATGCTTACCTGCCGTTCATCCTTGAGACGCTGAAGAAGTTTCCGTCGCTCACAGCCAGCCGCCTGTATGCCATGGTCTATGAGCGCGGCTACCGCGGCGGTCAGCACCACTTCAGACACCTGGTTTCGCTTCATCGTCCGCGCCCGGTGGCCGAGGCGTACCTTCGGCTTCGCACCTTGCCTGGAGAGCAAGCTCAATGCGACTGGGGGAGCTTCGGCCATCTGCAGATCGGACGTGCGCGTCGACCCCTGATGGCCTTCGTGATGGTGCTGTCGTGGTCGCGACAGATCTATCTGCAATTCTTCCTCGATGCGCGGATGGACAGCTTCCTGGCCGGTCACGCCGGTGCCTTCGCGGCATGGTCCGGCGTCTCAAGGGTCATCCTGTACGACAACCTTAAAAGTGCAGTGCTCGAACGCCAGGGCGACGCGATCCGCTTCAACCCAACGCTGCTCGCGTTCGCCGCACATCATCGCTACGAGCCCCGACCAGTGGCCGTAGCCAGAGGCAACGAGAAGGGGCGCGTCGAGAGGGCAATCCGGTTTGTACGCGAGAACTTCTTTGCCGCGCGCAAATTCGTTGACCTCGACGACCTCAATGCCCAGGCCGCGCTCTGGTGCGCCGGACCTGCGGCCGATCGACCGTGCCGGGAAGAGCCCGCCATCACCGTGCGTGAGGCCTTCGCCCGCGAACAGCCCAGTCTATTGGCGCTGCCGGGGAATCCGTACCCGTGTGAACTGCAACTGGCTGTGCAGGTCAACAAGACGCCGTATGTTCGCTTCGATCTGAACGACTACACAATCCCACATACGCACGTGCGGCGCACGCTCACGATACGGGCCAATCCGCGGCAGGTCCGCGTCCTCGACGGCGCCGATCTTCTCGCCACCCATGAGCGCAGTTACGATCGCGGTGCACAGATCGAGATTGCAGCGCACATCGACGGACTCGTCGAGCACAAACGCGAAGCGCGTCACCATCGTGGCCTGGACCATCTGAGCCGGGCCGCGCCGGCCAGTCAGGCCCTGATGCTGCGTGCCGCTGAACGCGGCGGCAATCTGGGCAACATTACATCTCATCTGCTGCGTCTGCTCGATCGCTATGGTGCCGCCGAACTGCAGGCTGCTATTGAGGAGACCCTCGCCAGTGGTGCGGCGCCTCATCCGAATCCGGTACGCCTGGCGCTAGAGCGCCGGCGCGCGGCGCGGCAAGCGCCTCCACCCGTCGTAGTCCCGTTGCCCGAACACGTACGCAAGAAGGACACCTTGGTAACGCCCCATCGGCTCGACATTTACGACCAGATCACGGGAGACTCTGATGAACACGCCTGATGTACTACAAGCCCGCGCACACGCCTTGCGCCTGTATGGACTGCTGGCGCATTGGCCCGACGTTGCGGGCGAACCGTGGGTCGCACCTCTGCTGCAGTGGGAAGAGGACGAGCGCGGTCGCCGCTCACTGGAGCGACGTATCCGCGACGCGCATTTAGGCAGCTTCAAACCGCTGTGCGACTTTGATTGGGCATGGCCCAAGCGGTGCGATCGAGCCGCCGTCGAAGAGCTAATGTCGCTTGAGTTCGTCA
>NZ_JAAVUV010000004.1 GCF_018449635.1 Caballeronia sp. dw_276
CTTTTTTTATCAACATCGGGTGATGGAACTTGACCTGAACCAGCCCCTGATCTCACTATGAAATGTGTCAGCTATGTCCTCGTACAAGTGTCAACTATGTCTCCGGTCTAAACACAACGGCGACAAAGAAACGAAGCAAAGAAAACGCCTCTCAACCGCTAATTCTTAAGTGTCCACAGCGTGCAATGACAACTGTTTGGTACCCCAAAAGCACGCTCAGCGAATAACCTCGTCCTGTTGAAACCCTCCCCCTCCGTCAACAGATACCCACACGCTTCGCCACCAGTGTGGGTATCCATCAACCAGGCTTCCGCGCTGCGCGCGCTGGCGCCCAAACCGAGGGGTCGGCCGTACCGGTGAAGAAGTCTCGGGTTCAAAATGCTTTGAATCCGTTATGGGCTATTCCATCGTTATGCGTAGGCGAGGTTTCCGTATTAACGGATTCCCACACTGGTGGCGAAGCGTGTGGGTTGCCTTTAACGGAGGGGGAGGGTTTCAACTGTTCGTTTTTATGCGCCGAGCGTGCTTTTGGGGTACCAAATAGTTGTCACTGCACGCTGGGGACACTTATGAGCCGATTGTGGAGAGGCGTTTTCTTTGCTTCGTTTCTTTGTCGCCGTTGGACAAAGAAATGAAGTCCCGCCACGGACAGTGGCTAATAGTGCTAAAGAGAACAGCCAAGACGGAACGCGCGAAGACCCAAAAAGCAGCCACCCAGCCTCAACCCCGCCCAAGCGCCAGCGCCCTAGTGCGGTAAATCCTGCCCCTTAGTTTCAGGCGCAAACGGAATCACCGCCAACCCGATCACAAACGCAATAGCCGTCAGCGCAATCGGCACACCAAGCGTCTTCATATGCAGCACCATCGCGCCGATGCCAAAATTCACGATAGCCCCAAAAAAGCGCCCTATTGACGTACAGAACGCAAACGCCGTCGCCCGTACCCGAGTTTCAAACTGCTCCGGCAGCCACAGGCTGAAAAGCGCAAAGTTACCGCCAAAGAACCCCAGCACGACCAACAACGCAATAAACGGCACAAGCCCGTTCTCAAGATAAAACGCCCAACCAAACGCCAGCACAATCGACACAGCCATTCCGATGAAATAAACCGCCAGCGTCAGCCTGCGCCCGATCTTCTCGGCCATCGGCGGTAAAGCAAGACATCCGACAATCGTGCCGATGGACAACAATCCCGTCGCAATCGATGCCATCCGCGCCGCCTCCGGCTTCGTCATGCCTGCCTTCGTCGCGAGTTGAATCACGGCCGAAGGTTCATAGACCGCGCCAGCCCACAAGCCAATGATCGCCACCGTCAGCAACACGGTCGCAACAATCGTACGCTGCCGGTATTGGGCCGAGAATATCGATCGCAGAGAACTCACCTGCTTGACGGCCGTTGCCTCGACCTTCTGCCACTTTTCAGTTTCCTTCACGCGCAGCAACACAATGATCGATACCACCACCGGCACCACGCCGACAAGGAACATCGCGCGCCATCCAAAGGTTGCGCCAATGGTGTAATTCAGCGCCGCCGCAATAAAGAATCCCGCGTAATACCCGGTCTGCAAATATCCCGCGCCCATCTTGCGGCGATCTTCCGGCCACGCCTCGGCCACGTACGTACCAGCCAAGGCCCATTCCCCACCAATGCCAACGCCCGCGAGAAACCGGTAAATCCCCAGTTCCCAAACCGTATGCGATGTCGCTGCGAGCCCGGTGAAAATCGCGAACGTGAAGATGGTCGCGGCGAGCACTTTGGTGCGTCCGAAGCGGTCGGCCAGCGGTCCCCAGATGAACGACAGCCCCCAACCCACCAGGAACAGCGCGAACAGGATCGATCCCGCAAGACCCACGTTCGCGGGCGTAGCCGCATAACCGGAACGGGGCAGCAGTTCGGTCAGCGCCGGAGCCAGCACCAACGCGTAGATGAATGAGTCCATTCCGTCGAGCGTCCACCCTGCCCAGGCGCCCCAGAAACCAACTATCTGTGTCCGGTTCAGAGGCGTTCGTGTCCGCCGGGCGGCGGCTATCGATGGTTCCAGCGTGCGTGGCATGAATGTCTTCCTGGTTAAAAGCGACGCGCTCTGTTCAGTGGATCGAGCGTCTGCGGGTAAGCACCGGGTCTTCTTCAAAATCCTCAAAGGTGCAATTTCATATATAATATTTGAAATTACGCGGTTGACCACTCCGCACTTCTACCTAGCATCGGCGAATCAAGCGTATGAAAAATGAGTTGAATCAGGCTTTTCGTGAGGCGCAGTTCGAACCGCGCCAAAGCACCTCCCGCTATATTGCGGACGCGCTACGTTCGGCCATTGTCGAAGGGACGCTGTTGCCGGGCGAGCCGCTGCGCCAGGACGCCATTGCCAAGCAGTTCTCGGTGAGCGCCATTCCTGTGCGCGAAGCATTCCGGCAACTGGACACCGAGGGCTGGGTCACAATCGAACAAAACCGTGGGGCATCGGTTAGCCTTCAATCTCCTGACGAAGCGCGCGAAATCTATGAGATTCGCGCATCGCTGGAGAGCCTGGCGATTGGCATCGCGATTGAACGCCATACCGATGCAACGCTTGCGGAAGCCCGCGAATTGCTCGAAGCCGCCGCGAACGAGCCGGACCCCGCGCTGTATGTAGTGCGTAACGAACAGTTCCATATGAGCTTGTATGCGCCGGCCGACCGACCGCACTTGATGGAACTGATCGGCACCATGCACCGCCGCGGGGAGCGTTATCTGCGCCTGAAATTCGGCATGCCGACGTTCAAAGGCCGGTCCGACGCCGAGCATGAGGCCATCCTTCAGGCCCTGCACGCCCGCGATACCGAGGCGGCGCAAACGCTCGTCGCACGTCATCTGCTCGCGACCGGCGAACTGGTTTATCGTTTCCTTCACGACGCGCAAATGCAGGCACAGGCCTCGCAGCCGAAGAAACGCCGCCGCTCTTCAACCGCTTCGAAATCCGCTTGAGCGCGGATCTTCGAGAGACAGACACCGAGGCCATCCTATGAATCCTCCCGCACAAGCCGATACCGCTCCAGAACCGCGCCAATGGAACACGCGGGCGCTGGAAAAAGCGCGGCGACTCAAAGCAATCGAAGGCTGGCTCGATAATGGCGTACTCAAATCAGAGCGCATTGTCGATGCACTGGAAACGCTGATCCAATCCGGCGACCGCGTCGCGCTCGAAGGCAATAATCAGAAGCAGGCGGACTTTCTTTCGCGTGCGTTCGCGAAGCTCGATCCGTCGCGCGTGCATGACGTGCATTTGCTGATCTCCAGCATCAGCCGGCCTGAACATTTGACGTTGTTCGAACGCGGGATCGCGCGGAAGGTGGACTTCTCGTTTGCCGGACCGCAGAGCCTGCGGGTCGCGCAACTGCTCGAGGACGGACAGCTCGAAATCGGTGCTATTTATACGTACATCGAACTATATGCGCGCATGTTCATCGACCTGACGCCGCAAGTGGCGCTCGTCTGCGCGGTGCAAGCCGACCGGCACGGCAACCTCTACACGGGTCCGAATACGGAAGATACGCCGACCATTGTCGAAGCAACGGCGTTCCGTCATGGCATCGTGGTCGCGCAAGTGAACGAGATCGTCGATGAACTTCCGCGCGTCGATATCCCCGGCTCATGGGTCGATGTCGTCGTGCAGGCGGACCGGCCGTTTGCGGTCGAGCCGCTGTTCACGCGCGATCCGCGTCATATCGGCGAGTTGCAGATCCTCATGGCGATGATGACCATTCGCGGCATCTACGAGCGTTATGGCGTGCGGGCGTTGAATCACGGTATCGGCTTCGACACCGCCGCCATCGAATTGCTCTTACCCACCTACGGTGCAGCGCACGGCCTGAAGGGCAAGATCTGCACGCACTGGGCGCTCAACCCCCATCCCACCTTGATTCCCGCAATAGAAAGCGGCTGGGTTGAAAGCGTGCATTGCTTCGGCAGCGAAGTCGGGATGGAGGACTACATTGAAGCGCGCTCGGACGTGTTCTTCACCGGACGCGATGGCAGCCTGCGTTCCAACCGCGTGCTGTGTCAGCTTGCGGGGCAATATGGCGTCGATCTCTTCATAGGTTCGACGTTGCAGATGGACGTTGATGCGAATTCATCGACGGTGACGCTCGGACGCCTCGCCGGTTTTGGTGGCGCGCCGAACATGGGACACGATCCGCGCGGACGGCGGCATTCGAGCGAGGCGTGGTTATCGTTGATGAAAAACGATGGACCCAATAGCGCGATCAGCCGCGGCCACAAGCTCGTTGTGCAAACCGCCGAGACGTTCAAGAAAGGCGGCGAGCCGACCATTGTCGATGCACTCGACGCCATCGCCGTCGGCAAGCAAAGCAATATGCCCATCGCGCCCGTGATGATCTACGGCGACGACGTCAGCCATGTCGTCACCGAGGAAGGCATTGCTTATCTGCATGCGGCAGAGGGCGTTGAGGAGCGCCGCGCGGCGTTGCGCGCGGTTGCGGGCGTGACGCCCATCGGCATGCGCGCGGATCCGGCCAAGACCGCCGAGTTGCGTCGTCGTGGCGTGGTCGCGTACCCGGAAGATCTCGGCATTCGACGCGGCGAAGCGAAGCGGTCGTTGCTTGCGGCGCGCAGCATCGATGATCTGGTTGCTTGGTCCGGCGGCTTGTATCAGCCGCCAGCAAAATTCCGCGGCTGGTGAGCGCCATGGCTTGCGCTCAGGCTGTTCTCAAAAACGTTATATGCGATCCGTTGGCGCTCGCTGATCGCGCGGTAAACGCGTTGATCGATGAAGCGTGCCTCACGCCGAAACCCGCGTTGGTGGATCGGCGCGGCAGCGGTGCACATCGTGATCTCGACCTGGATATCATGCTGCGCTCCGCGCATTCGCTGCAACCTACATTCGTTGCTTTGGCTCGCGCGTCCTCAAACGCCCAGCCTTCGCAGCGCTTGCGCGAGCAGCTCGCGCGCATCGGCCGCGAAGGGGAAGTCGCAATGATGCGCGCGACCGGCGGAAGCAATGCGCATCGCGGGGCGATATGGATTGTCGGCTTGCTCGTTTCGAGCGCCGCGATGAATCCTTCTGATGACTTGGCAATGCTCTGTTCGCAGGCCGCTGCCATTTCGCGTTTTGAAGATCGGTTTGCACCTTCTGCGGTGACGCAAACGCACGGTGCTCGTGTGACACAGCGATTCGGCGTCGCCGGTGCGCGTGGTCAGGCGGCCGAAGGCTTTCCTCATGTGCTTCAAATCGGCTTGCCCGCATTGCGTGAGTCTCGCGCAAAAGGCGCGCCGGAAAACGCGGCGCGTCTTGACGCATTACTCGCGATCATCGCCACGCTCGATGACACCTGTCTCCTGCATCGCGGCGGCCGCATCGCGTTGGATGCCGCGCAATCCGGCGCACGTGAAGCGCTGCGAGCAGGCGGCGCATCGCAACCCGAAGGTTATGCCGCCCTCTTGCGTCTTGACCAAAAGCTACTGCAATTGAACGCATCGCCCGGCGGCGCAGCGGACCTGCTCGCCGCAGCGCTCTTTCTCGATACCCTGCCCTGCGTCGGCTGACGCTCTGAGATCCGCCATGGAAAACCTGCGCTACGAATACCCCGCCACCCGCCCCGTGCCGCAACGCGCCCATGTGGGCGTCGTCGGCTCGGGAGATCTGGAAATACTGCTGTCGCCATCGGAGAAAGATCACGCGGAAGTCGTGATCCGCACGAGCGTAGATGGTTACGAAACCGTCTGGAAAAGCGTGCTCGACCGGTTCTTCTCCCGATACGACGGCGCCGCGAAGCTCGAGCTGAACGACTTCGGCGCGACGCCGGGCGTCGTGATGTTACGGCTTGCCGAAGCCGTGGAAGCCAGCGAAGGAGACACACCATGAACGCTCATGACAGCTTTATCGCGCAGCATAGCTTTATCGAATTGACGGCGCGCGAACGCGCTCGCGCGTTACTCGATCCGAGCACGTTCCGCGAATTGCTCGGACCGTTCGACCGGCTCGAATCCCCGTGGCTCGCAATGCAAAACGTGGTCTGCCAATCCGACGACGGCGCGGTGATCGCGCGCGGCACGCTCGGCGGCGAGCCCGCTGTGATCGCTGCAATCGAGCCCGCGTTCCAGGGCGGAAGCATTGGCGAAGTGTCGGGCGCGAAGATCGCGGCATCGCTTGAATTTGCGCTGCGCGAGTTCGAAGCGGGCCGCACGATACGTCCCGTGATCCTGTTCGAGACCGGTGGCGTACGACTTCAGGAAGCGAATCTCGGACTGGCCGTTATCGCGGAGATCCAGGCCGGAATTGTCGCGTTGCGTCGATATGTGCCGGTGGTCGGTGTTATCGGCGGGATGGTTGGATGCTTCGGCGGAATGTCGCTGGCTGCGGCCTTATGCAGCTATCTGGTGATGACGCGTCAGGCGCGGCTCGGCATGAACGGACCGGAAGTGATCGAACAGGAAGCGGGCGTCGAAGAACTCGATTCGCGCGACCGCAAGCTCATCTGGTCGATGATCGGTGGCGAGGAACGCGCGGCGGTCGGCCTTGTCGATTCACTCGTTGAAGACGACACGGATCAGGTCCTGAACGCCGTGCTCGACGCGTTCAAATGTGGCGTGCCGACGAGTCACAGGACAGAACAAATCGATAAACAACTCGAACGGCTTTCGCGCGTCGATCCAGCGGCGATCGACCCCGCAGTTTTGCGCACGCTTTGGCAAGGAGACGCATGATGAACGCTACACGTGGACAGATCTGGATCGACGCGCTGACCTCGCATGAGGTAAACGGCGAAGGACCGATCCGCAGCGCCGACGCCCCGCTCGGCGATACAACCGCGCGCTTTATCACCGTCGTCCCGGACCCGCAAAACCGCTTCCCCCGCGCCACCGATAACGTCGTCGGACTCGAACAAGGATGGCTGCTTGCACGCGCAGTACGCGAAGCGTTGGACGCGGACCGCGATGCAGCAGTGAAGCGCCCGATTGTTGCCATCGTCGATGTAAAGAGTCAGGCGTATGGCCGTTGCGAGGAATTGCTCGGCGTTCATCTCGCCTGCGCTGCGGGCGTCGACGCCTACGCAAGCGCGCGCCTCGCCGGGCATCCGGTGATCGCGCTGATTGTTGGCCCGGCCATGTCCGGCGCGTTTCTCGCGCATGGGTATCAGGCGAACCGCATTGTCGCGCTCGACGCGAGCGGCATCAGCGTGCACGCAATGGGCAAGGAAGCGGCCGCGCGCGTCACGCGGCGCAGCGTGGAAGGGCTCGATGAACTCGGCGATCGCGTCCTGCCCATGTCCTACAAGATGAGTTCCTACGCGAAGCTCGGGCTGCTGCACGAGCTCATTGAAGGGATCAACGCCGATACACCCGGACGTGAAGACGTGGAGCGTGTAAAGGCTTCGCTGATCGCGGCTGTTGAAGACGCGCGTCAAGGTCCGAACGATCTCTCGTCGCGCCTGCAATCGGCGGATGCGAAGCGCAATCGCGCTGCATCAATAGAAGTACGCAAGCGCATGGCGGAGCAATGGGACGCGTCGTGAATCCGCACGACTTGTTGCGGCTCGGGCACGGCGCGCCTGCCTTTTCGAATGCGCCTGCGTGGGTTGCAGCTTCTTTGGAACGCGCGCCGTTTGTGGTGGTTCGCCGTGCGCGCGCGTTGGACGGACGCGTTGCCGTTGGAATTCGCGGCGCGGTACGCGGCGAACGTTTTGGTTCGTGGATGGACTTGCAGCATGTTGAAGCCGTGCTTCCGCCGGAGATGCTGAAGTCCGCAAAGCCTCATCAGACCCGCGCCGATTTACCGCCGTTCAAGTTGTTGCTCCGAGCCATAACGCCCATCTGCGATGCGTCAGGACTTGCATGGGGACCTACGGGCAGCGTGGGTTTCGAGCTGGCGAGCGACTGCGCGACCGTGACTGACAAAAGCGATCTCGACCTTCTGATGCGCGCGCCGCAGCCTCTCGATCGCTCTGAAGCAAGGACCTTGTTCGATGCCCTTTCGGCCTCCGCTTTCGAACACGCCATACGCATCGACGTCCAAATCGAAACGCACGAAGGCGTGTTCTCGCTTGCGGAATTCGCTCATCCCGGCGCGCGCGTCATGCTTCGATCCGCCGATGGCCCGAAGCTGGTCGCCGATCCGTGGCAAACGAGTTGCGCCGCATGATCGCGTTCCTTTTCCCTGGCCAAGGCTCGCAATTCGCGGGCTTTCTGCATACGCTCGGCGGCGCATCGCCCCATGCGCGGATCGTCTCGACTTTCGAAGAAGCATCTGACGTATTGCACATGAACGTCCTCGATCTCGATCACGCCGATGCCTTGAAATCGACCGTTGCCGTTCAGCTCGGCTTGTTTATCGCGGGCGTTGCGATCATGCGTGCGTTGCGCGATGAAGGCATCGTGCCCGATGCGGTCGCGGGATTATCGGTGGGCGCATATGGCGCGGCGGTCGCGGCCGACGCAATCAATTTCGATGACGCGCTGAAACTCCTGCAACTACGCGCGCAACTCATGGAACGCGCTTATCCCCACGGCTACGGCATGCTTGCGGTTTCGGGCTTCAGCGAACGTGAGGTCGATGCCGTCATCGCCAGTACAAATGCAAAGGCCGCGTTCATCGCGAACCTGAATGCGCCGCGGCAGATCGTGGTGGCGGGCGCCGACGCCGATCTCGACCTCGTGCGTCAACACGCGCTGCAAGCGGGCGCACGCAAAGCCGAACGACTTGCGGTGAGCGTGCCTTCCCATTGCGCCCTCCTTGACGATGCCGCCCGCGAACTCACCGAAGCCGCATCGAAGGTCGAGTTCAGGACGCTAACGATTCCGTACATCGGCAATCGCGGAGCGCGGCCGTTGCGTCAGGCCGACGCGGTACGCCTGGACCTCGCGACAAACCTTCGCTATCCCGTCCGATGGCACGACTCGACCGTCGTGCTGAGCGAACTCGGCGTGCAGGTTTTCGTGGAAATGCCGCCGGGGCGCACGCTGACCCAGCTTGCCGACGAAGCGTTGCCCGGCATTGCAAAAGTTGCGGTCGAACAGACGTCGATCACATCCGCTGCCGCGTTGATCAAGGCGCGCGCCGCAGATTGAACGGGACCAGCACGGCGCGCCCGCTTGTTATAATCGTCTCATCAGGCGAACAAAAACTAACAAGAACCACATCTGCGCCCCTGCTCTCCCCATGACCAAAAACGATCGTCTGCGTGTCCTTGCCGAAGCTTTGCGCGAGCAAAGCGTCATGCGTCTTCGCGATGCCGCGACGTTGCTCGACGTATCGGAGATGACGGTTCGCCGCGACATCTCGTCGAATCCCGGAACCTTCACTTACCTGGGCGGCTACATCGTTCGCGCGTCGGACGTCCCCAACGGTTCGGGCTATACCATCGACGAAGAGAAGGATCACTTCGCGCAGGCCAAGGCGGAGGCGTCGGCGATTGCTGCGCGTTTGCTCGTGGACAGCGAGACGGTTTTCATCGATTGCGGCACGACCCTGACCACGCTGGCGCGGCTCGTTCCCGCCGACATGCACCTGACGGTCGTGTGTTATTCGCTGAACGTGGCCGAGATTTTGCGGCGCAAGCCCAACGTGCGAATGATTTTGCTGGGCGGGGTTTATGCGCCGTCATCGGATTCATTTTCCAGCGATGAAAGCATCGAAACGCTGAAGCGGATGGGAATCAACAAGGCGTTCATATCCGCCGGCGGAGTGGATGAAACGCGTGGCGTGACATGCTGGAATTTCCACGAAGTCGCGATCAAACAGGCCGCTATGGAAAGCGCCGTTGAACGTCACCTGGTCGTCGATGCCAGCAAGCTGGGAAAAGTCAAAGCTCTGCGATTTTCCCAACTCGACAAGTTCGATTCCGTAATTACGGAGAAGGGCATGAGCCGCGGCGCAGACTAAATACGCTGCAGTAAAGCCGCAGCAAAAAAGTCAGTCGCGCGGCGCACGCGTGCAGGTACGAACCGGCGTTTTGGCCAGATAAGGCTTATGTCTCTCGCGTCGCCTATAAATTCTTCGAGAATCGTGATCACGTCCGGATGGTCGAGTTCATCGGCTAGAGAGACCTTCGCGAACAAACCAATTCCAACGCCGTCCAGCACACCGGAGCGGATTGTCTCGACGCTATTCGACGAAAGATTGCCGCGAACGGCCACGTTGAAGCGGCCTTCCGGTCCAACGAACGGCCAGTTCGACGATTCCATCAGGCCGCCGTATAACAGGCAATTGTGATCGACCAGTTCAGCCGGGGTTTTTGGTATTCCGCGCTGCTCGAAGTATCGCCGCGATCCGACGCACACGAGCGGCGTAGTGGTCACGCGCTTCACAACCGCCTCAGGTTCATTGACGGGACCTACGCGGATCGCCAGGTCGATCCGGTCCTCCACCATGTCCCGCACGAAGTCTGACAGAACGAGATCGACCTGAAGGCCGGGATTGAGCGCCAACAATTCGGGTATCAGCGGAAGAATGTGAAGCCGTCCGAAGGTCGATGACGTCGCGATCCTGATCATGCCCGAGACGTTGAGCGTGCTGCTTTTCAGTTCGCTATCGGCTTCATCCATCTCTTCAACGAGCGGTTTCGTCCGGTCGTAGTATCGCTGGCCTTGATCGGTCAGTGTGACGCTGCGCGTGCTGCGGTTGAACAGCATCACGCCGAGACGCTTCTCCAGCGCACCGACCGCTTTGCTGACACCTGACTGTGAATCGCCGGTTCTGCGCGCCGCGGCGGAAAACCCGCCCGCTTCCACTACAGCGATAAACGCATTCACTTCGTGAAACCGGTCCATTGCATTCCCCTCGCGTGACCCATTCGTTTCAAGAATAGATATTATGAAAAATCAGCGGATTATCATTCGCCGAGAAGGGAATTATGCTGGTTCTGTCGATCACGCACAGAACAAGAGGTTTCAATGTCCAATCTCGAAGGCAAGATCGCCGTCATCAGCGGCGGAACGACCGGTATCGGATTAGCTATCGCCCAGCGGTTTGCCGCGGAAGGCGCTCACGTATTTATCTTCGGCCGACGGCAGGCGCAGCTCGACGAAGCCGCCAAACTCATCGGGCGCAACGTCACCGCCATTCAGGCCGATGTCACAGATGTCGATGACCTCGACCGCGTTGCTGCATTGGTAAAGAAAGAAAAAGGGGTGGTCGATATTGTCGTGTCGAACGCAGGCTTAACCGAGCAGGCTTCCCTCGATACCCTCACGCCCGAACATTTTGACAAGACCTTCAACCTCAACGCCCGCGCGCCGGTTTTTCTCGTGCAGAAGCTGCTGCCGCTGATGACGGGTGGTGGCTCGATCGTGCTGGTTTCATCGGCGATGCACGGCATGGGCATCCCGGGACACACCACGTATGCCGCGACCAAGGCGGCACTGCGTTCCTACGCCCGCACCTGGGCCGCGGAATTCAAAGATCGCGGCATTCGCGTCAACACGCTGAGCCCAGGCGTCACCGATACGCCAATCCTCGATTCCCAAGCAAAGTCGCCCGAGGAGCGCGAGGCGCTGGTGAAGATGTACCTGAACATGATCCCGCTTGGACGGCTTGCGCGCGCCGAGGAAATGGCCAGCGCGGCGCTGTTCCTCGCGTCGGATCAGAGTTCATACATGACCGGCGCGGACCTGATGGACGACGGTGGTGTCGGCCAGGTCTGAGATCCGTTCAACTATTAAAGGAGAGGTACATGAACTACGCGATCATCGGGCTTGGCAAGATCGGGACGGCCATCGCCCAGGCATTTGCCGGTAAAGGCATCGAAGTAGCCGTGGCAGGCAGGCGGCCGCTCGACGCGTTCGCAGCAAAGATTGGAACGTCGCTCGTCGCGCAGTCGATCGAAGACGCGGTAAAGGCCGACGTCGTCATTCTGGCCGTGCCTTTTGCGACGCATCGGGACATCGGGCAGATGGCGAAAAGCTGGGAGGGAAAGATCGTGATCGATGCAACCAATGCATACGATGTCCCGCCCGAAGAGCTTGGCGGACTGCCTTCGACCGCGGCAGTTGCGAAGTCGTTTCCGGGCGCGAAGCTGGTGAAGGCGTTCAACCATCTGCCAGCGAGTGTCCTCGCGCAAGGAACGACAACGCCTCGAGGCGGACGGCGAGTCGTGTTCGTTTCCAGCGATGACGACGCGGCCAGTGCCTCAGTAGCGGCACTGGTCAACCGGCTTGGGTTCGCACCGGTCGAGCTTGGAAAGATCGCCGAAGGCGGCCTGCTCATCCAGGCACGAGGCCGCACCTGGGGGCATCTGATTTTTCAGGACCTGACCAAGGTCGAGTAATGAAGGGTTACTGAGGAGGGCGAGGTCTTACCTCGCCCTTCTCCCCAACGCAAACAAGGTCCCGGCGACCAGAATAAACGCGCCGATGATCACCTTCTGCCACGTGCTCGGTACACCGACCAGTATCAGCACGCTGTTGATGAGCGTAACCAGCACCACGCCCAGCAACGTCCCGACAACCGTCCCGGTCCCGCCGGTGATCCTGGCGCCACCCAGAATCACCGCCGCAATCACATCCAATTCGGTCCCGACCAGATCAAACGGATTCGCCAATCGATTCGTCGATACATGCAGAATCCCCGCAATCCCTGCAAGCATCCCGGTGTACCCGAACACGAACAGATGAATCGAGCGCAAGTTGTAGCCGAGCCGCTCGGCGATCGGCAGGCTTCCGCCCATGGCGTAGACGCCGCGTCCCATCATCGTTCGATTCAGCAGCCACCAGGTCACACCTGCCGCCAGAAACAGCGCAATCACCGACACCGGCAGCACCGCTCGAAGGCCGTCGTTCGTGTGATAGAAGAAGAGCGGTAAGCGCCCGAAGCTATCCATGCTGTGCGGAATGTTCATGAAAAACTGCGTCCCCACGAACGTCAGCAACAGCCCGCGATACAAGTACTGCGTGCCGATCGTCACGATCAGCGAAGGCGCTTTCAATCGATGCACCAGCACGCCATTGACCAATCCCAGCAACACGCCGCCCAGTGCGCCACATAACAAAATCAAAGCAAACGGCGCATCCGGCCACCACGCGAACACGGCCTTGGTGATCGAATACATGGTGAAAGCGGCGATCGCGGTGAACGATACATCGATCCCCCCCGATGCCAGCACCACCAACGTTCCCAGTGCAAATAACGACACCGTCGTGCCCGAATGCAGCAAATCGAAGATCGTCGCGAACTGGAAAAAGCGCGGGTTCAGCGTACCGACCACAAGACACGTCACGATGATCAGCCCGAGCGTGAACCACTCCGGATTGCGCACCAGGCGTGCGGTAAAGCCCAATTTCCGCACTTGCGGCGCGACTTCGGCCAACGGCGTCTTGACCTGCGATGTCTGAGCAACGCGATGAATTGACTCGCTCATGCTGCCTCTGAAAGTAGTGCGTGATAAAGATCGGCTTCGGTCAAGTCTTCGGCTCTGTATTCATCCGATACACGGCCTTTCTTCATCATCAATATGCGGTCGGAATTCTGCAGCAATTCGGGCAAGTCATCGCTGATCAGGATGATGCCAATGCCCTGCTCCGCCAACCGCTGCATGATGCGATAAATGATGTCCTTCGAGCCCACATCCACGCCAACGGTCGGTCCGTGCAGGATCAACACGCGCGGGTCGATGGCCAGCCACCGGCCGATCAACACGCGTTGCTGGTTGCCGCCCGAAAGCGATTGCACGGGTTTATCGACGTCGGGCGTTGCGATCTGCAAGTCCTTCACGGTGCGCTCGGCAAGTTCGCGTGCGCGTTTTTTATCGACTTGTCCAAAGCGGTCGCGCAAACTTGAAATCAACGCGGTGATGACGTTGTCGCGGATGGATTTATCGAGGAAAAGGCCTTCATTCAGGCGGTCTTCGGGCACGTAGCCGATGCGTTGCCACTTGGCATCGGACGGTGTTTTGAGCCGCACGATGGAACCATCCAGCGTCACCGTCCCGCTATCCGCAGGCGCGACGCCGGCAAGCGCGCGCGCGAGTTCGTTGCGCCCCGAGTCGAGCAGACCGGTCACGCCGAGAATTTCTCCGCGATGCAGCGAGAAGGTCACATCGGCGAACTGGCGCAAACGCGACAAGCCCTTCACGTCGAGCACGATCTCGCGCCCTTCCATGACCTCGGCCTTCCTGTACCGTTCGTTCGACAACTGCTTGCCGGTCATCAATTCGCCGATCTGCGCCTTCGTATAATTTTCGATAGGACCCTGCGCCATCTTCTGACCATCGCGCAGCACGATCACTTCGCCGCCGATTGCATAACACTCGTCGAGCTTGTGACTCACGAACAGCACTGCGACGCCATCGGCACGCAGTTTCGCGAGAACCGCGATGAGGTTATCGACTTCCTTTTGCGTAAGGGACGTGGTGGGTTCATCCATGATGACGAACTTCGCCTCGCTCGCAATCGCACGCGCGATGGCCACCAGTTGGCGCGTCGCCAGTGGCAACTGCTCGACGAGCGTCGCCTGAAAATCGGCATCGCCGGGAAGACCCACGGCTTCCAGCGCGCGCGAAGCCGTGCGCGCCAGGGCCTTGCGGTCAAACGTCCGCGCGAGCCGCCCGCCATGTTCAGCGAGCTCTGAAGTCAGCCCTACGTTCTCCGCCACGCTCATGTTCGGCAACAACGAAAGATCCTGATACACGGTCTCGATACCCGCCGACAACGCCTCCAGCGGTGCAAGCCGCGCATGCCGCACGCCTTCTATAACAAGCTCGCCCTGATCGGGCGGTTGCGCGCCCGAGATTATCTTGATCAACGTGCTCTTGCCGCAGCCGTTCTCGCCGAGCAAATGATAGATCTGCCCGCGTTCGAACGACAGGCTCACGCCACGCAGCGCATAGACGCCCGTAAAGCGTTTATGGATATCGACGACTTCGAGAAGCGGCACTGTACTCATCACTGAACCTTCAACCCTTTCAAGCTTCCTGATGACAGCGCGCATGGTTCCCTTCGGGACGCCATGCACGCCTTCTGTCCTGCCAGCCAAGATCAGAACGGATACTGCTTGTAGTTGGTCTTGTCGACGTCAACCCAGCCCGTGCCGCGCACGATGATGCCCTTGCCCGGACCCTTGCTGACCGTGACCTTGTTATAGCCGACGATACCCAGGTCCGCGCCGCTCTCGACCGTCTTGCCGTCCACGAGCATCTTCGCAACCTTGTTCATCGCGATACCCGCAAGCTTCGGGTCCCAGAACGCAATGCCGTTGACCGCGCCGCTTTCGAGGAACTTGCCGGCTTCTGTCGGCAGGCCCGTGCCGTACACGCAGATCTTGCCGACCTTGCCGGCCTCTTCCACCGCACGGCCTATGCCGATCACATCCAGCGACGACGATCCTTGAAAGCCCGTCAGATCCGGATGTTTCCGCAGCACTTCCTTCGCGACCTGATAAGCGCGTTCGCCATCGTTATTGGTCTCGAGCTTCGGCTCCACCAGATCCATCTTCGGGTACTTCTGCTTCGCATTGCCGATACCGCCATCCGCCCACTGAACTTGCGAACGGCTGCCGAGAGAACCGACCAGCACCGCCCATTTGCCTTGCGAACCCATGCACTTCGCGAGACGTTCGTTCAGGCCCGCGCCGTACGCCGTATTGTCGAATGCTTCGATATCGACCATCGTGTTCTTGGCGTTGTCGGCTTCATGCGTGACGACCTTGATGCCGCGATCCATCGCTTTTTTCAGCGCTGGTTCGAGCGTCGGCGGATCGTAGGGAACGACCGCGATCGCCGTCACTTTCTTCGCGATCAAGTCTTCGATGATCTTCAGTTGCTGCGCCGCGTCCGCGCGTCCCGGACCCGTTTGATACGCGTTCACGCCGGGGTTGTCCTTGGCGAATTCCTTCACGCCGTCGTCCATGCGGTTGAACCAGTTGATGCCCGTGACCTTCACGACCGTAACGATGGTTTCGTTCGTCGCGGCTTGCGCGGCGGCAATGATTCCGCCCGTCAGCGTGAGCGCGGCGAGTGCGATGGCAATCCGATTGAGTTTCATGCGTTTGTCTCCGTTATGGTTTGTATGTACAGCACATGAGATGAATCAAAAATTTATGCAGCAGGCGGTTTCGGCGCCTTGATAACGGGCGTTGCGCCACCCAGTCCGAAGATTGCGCGAACGCGTTCACCACCGGCCAATGCAAGCGACGCCAGTAGCAAAAAGCCCCAGGCGCAATCGCCAAAGAACTGCGACACACCCAGCAAGTTAAACAGGCTCGATAAAAACTGCAGCACGGTCGCGGCCAAAAACACGCACACGATCCGGCCGTAACCACCCGCCGGATTCACGCCGCCCATCACCGCAATCAGGATCGCGATCAGCAAATACGAGTTGCCGTAATCCCACTTCGCGCTCGACGTATGCGTCGCGCTGATCAATCCCGCGAGCGACGCCAGGACACCGCACATGCCATACGTGAGGATCAACATGCGGTCGCGCGGAATGCCCGCATAGAACGCGGCTTTCGGATTCGTGCCCATCAGGTAAAGCCGGAGGCCAAACGGCGTGCGCTTGAGCAACCAGCCGAGCAGCAACACCGTCGCGATAAAAATCCAGAGCGAGATGGGCACTTGCAGAAAGGTGCCGTTGCCGATGGCCGAAAGTGCATCGAGATATTCGACACGCACCGATGCACCATTGCTCAGCACCACGGCAATACCGGTGAACAACAAGGACGTACCCAGCGTACACAGAATCGGCGTGAGTTTCAGCCGCGCGATGATCACGCCGTTCATCAAGCCGCCGATCAAGCCAAGCGTCACAGTGATCACACAGAACACCGCCGTGTACAGCACGGGCGAGTCGTCGGCGGAAATGAACGTGGGCAGCAACAGCGCCGCAACCATGCCCGACAGATTGGCGAGCGCAACGCCCGACAAATCGATGCCGCCATTGCCCGATACCATCGAAAGCATGATGCCGAGCGCGAGCAGGCCGAGTTCGGGCAACTGGCTTCCCATCGACTGGAGGTTGTCGATATCGACGAACTGTCCGTGCGATAAAACCGTCGCGACGATCACGACCAGCAGGTTCACCGCGACCAGAAAGTTGAGCTGCCGGTCAGCGAGCAATTTCGATGCAAACATCCAGGCGCTCCTCTGTTCAGGAATGTTGAGCTGGTTCGCCGAGCACGGCGTGGATCTCGGCGAGCTTCGGCATGGACGGCGCGGTGCCCGCGCGCGTCACTGACAAGCTTGCAAGCGCGCAACCAAAACGTACGGCGTCGAGCGCGCTATCGCCGCGTGCGAGCGCCGCGGCAAAACCGCCTGTGAAGCCATCGCCGGCGCCGGCGGTTTCGACTACACGACCGCAATTGAACGCCGGCACCAACACCGATTCCGTCGGCGTATGCAGCAACGCACCCGCCTCGCCCAGCGTCACGATCACCGCTTTCACGCCCTTGCCGAGCAATACATCGGCGGCTTTACGTGCGTCGTCCACTGAAGAGATTGCTACGCCCGTCAGCGCCGTCGCTTCGGTTTCATTCGGCGTGATGTAGTCGCACAGCGGGAAAATGTCGTCATCGAGCGGAAAGGCAGGCGCCGGATTGAACACGGTCGTTACGCCATGACGATGCGCGATTTCAAGTCCGCGCTTCGCGGCCGCAACGGGTTGTTCGAGCTGCGTGACGAAGACCGCAGCCGACGCAATATCCGCTTCGATAGCATCCACGTCTTCCGGGCACAAATGCCCGGCCGCGCCCGACGCCACGATGATCGCGTTGCCGCCGGTGACGTCGTCCACGAAGATGTGCGCCGCGCCGGTCGCCACGCCGTCAGTTGATGTCGCGCGCGCCGTGATGCCTTCCGCGGCCCACGTCGAGCGTGCGATTTCGCCGAACGCATCTGCGCCGAGCCGGGTGCAGAAAATCACGTCGGCACCGGCGCGCGCAGCCGCCACCGCCTGATTCGAGCCCTTGCCGCCCGGTCCCATCGCGAAAGCCGTTCCCGCGATGGTCTCGCCCAGCAGCGGCATGCGCGCGGCGCGAAACGTCAGGTCCGTCACATAAATGCCGAGGATGACAACGCTGCGGCTCATTTGTCATTCCCCGAAGGCACATCGGGCGCGAGGTTCACGCCTTTCTTGAAGATGAAGCAGCCATAACCGCGTCCTTCGCCGGTCGCGATCACGCAATACGCTTTTTTCGCGCGTTCATAGAACGCAAACCGTTCGACGGAAGCAAACGGTGTCGCCTTTCCTTCAGCGGCATCGACTTCTGTTTGTGCTTCGCGTTGCACGGCGGGAAGCGTGTTTGCGTCGCCGACGACTTCCATGCGTTCGGCCGGATGATCGACAAAACTATCCAGCGGAAACACTGACAACACCGCGCGGATCGCACGCGGCGCGTCCACGCCGTCGAGCCGCAGCACATGGCCGAGGACCGTTTGCCGCGCGACGGAATCAGCGGGGAAATTGGCATCGCAGATCACGACTTCATCGCCGTGGCCCATGGCGCACAGCGCGTGCAGGATGTCGGCGTTCAGCAGCGGATCGAGGTTCTTGAGCATTGTGTCTCCTTCAGTTGAGCGGCCCCGCTGTCGTGCGGGGTCAAGCGCTCAGATTCTATTTCTTCTGCATCGGCTACGTCTTAATCCCCGTACGGAATCCAGATGTTCTTCACTTGCACGGCTTGCCGCAGGAATGGCAGGCCTTCGCACACGTTCGCGTCGAACCAGTCGAACACGCGGCCGTGGTCCACAAACGTGCGCTTCAAATTACCGATGGATTCACGTTCCACCATCGCCGATAAATCCGCGCCGCCGAAGGACCAGATTGCATCGACATCGTCGTGTTTTGCAAGCGTCGATGCCAGGGGCTTGCGCTCGCCCGTGATGATGTTCAGCGCGCCCGCCGGCACGTCCGACGTCTCGACGACCTGATAGAAGTCCGTCGCCATCAGCGGGCAGGTTTCGCTCGGCACCGCGACCACGCGATTGCCCAATGCGAGCGCTGGCGCGATCAACGAAACGAGTCCAAGCAGCGGTGCTTCGTCCGGGCACACCACGCCGATCACGCCAAGCGGTTCGTGCATCGCGAGCGCCACGCCTTTGAGCGGCGGCGAATGGACGGCGCCGTCGAATTTGTCGGCCCACGCGCCGTAGGTGAACAAACGCGTGATCGATGCTTCGACTTCACGTTCGGCTTGTGCCGAAGAAACGCCGGTCCGCGCAACGAGTTGCCGTGCGAATTCATCCGCGCGGGCCGACAGGTTTTCCGCGAGGTAATACAGCACTTGCGCGCGATTGTGCGTGCTGGCTTGCGACCACTTGCCAGCGCCACGCGCCGCCGCAACCGCATTGCGCACATCCTTGCGGCTGCCTTCGCCCACTTCGCCGACTATGTTCCCCGACGGCGCATGCACGAGCCGCGTATAACCGCTATCAGGCCGAACCTGCTTCCCGCCAATAAACAATTTCGCGGTGCGATCGAGCGCGCTGACGTTGGATTCGGCCACTGAAGTGGAAGCCGCAGGCGCAACAGAAGCCGCAGAACGAACGGCCAGCTTAGACCACGCGCGTGGCTTCAGATACTCGTAAATCCCCTCGCGTCCGCCTTCGCGGCCGAAGCCCGATTCGCGATATCCGCCGAAGCCGACGCCGGCATCGAAAAGATTGGTCGCGTTGATCCAGACCACGCCACATTCCAGTCGCGGCGCGATATCAAGCGCACGGCCAATGGTCTCGCTCCACACGCTCGCAGCGAGCCCATAGCGCGAATGATTCGCGAGCGCGACGGCTTCATCGGGCGTGCGAAAGCTCATGGTCACGAGCACGGGTCCGAAGATTTCGTCTTGCGCGAGTGTGGATGCAGGCGCGACATTCGTCACCAGCGTCGGCGGATAAAACGCGCCCTGCTCCGGCATCTGCAGTGCTTTGGGCTGATGAATCACGCAACCCTCTTCAACGCCGCGCGCAACCAGCGACTGGATGCGTTCGAGCTGCACCGTATCGACGATCGCGCCCATGTCGATGCCCTTGTCCAGCGACGGCCCGACGCGCAGGGTGTCCATGCGCCGCTTCAGTTTATCGATGAAACGCTTCTCCACGCCTTCCTGCACGAGCAATCGCGAACCCGCGCAGCACACTTGGCCCTGGTTGAACCAGATGGCATCGACAACGCCTTCGACCGCGCTGTCGAGATCGGCGTCATCGAAGACGATGAACGGCGACTTGCCGCCCAACTCCAGCGTCAACGACTTGCCCGAACCAGCGGTCGCCACGCGAATCTGCTTGCCGACTTCCGTTGAACCCGTGAACGCAATCTTGGCGATACGCGGATGATCGACCAGCGCCGCGCCGGTACGGCCATCGCCTGTGACGACGTTCAGCACGCCCGCCGGCAATCCGGCGCGCGCCGCCAATTCGGCAAACAACAACGCGGTCAGCGGCGTATATTCGGCCGGCTTCAGCACCACGCAATTGCCGAGCGCGAGCGCCGGCGCGATCTTCCACGAGAGCATCAGCAGCGGAAAATTCCACGGCACGATCTGCCCGATCACGCCCAGCGGCGCCCAGTCGGCGAACTCGCGATCCTGCAATTGCGCCCAACCCGCGTGATGCAGGAAATGCCTTGCTACAAGAGGGATATCGATGTCGCGCGACTCGCGGATCGGCTTGCCGTTATCGAGCGATTCGAGCACGGAAAAGAGACGCGCGTTGCGCTGGACCATCCGCGACAATGCATACAAGTGGCGCGCGCGACCGGCGCCGCCGAGCGCTTGCCACGCGGGCAACGCTCGATGCGCGGCGTCGACTGCTGCGTCCACATCCGCCTGATCGCCTTGCGCGATGCTCGCAAGCACGCGCCCGGTCGCGGGTTCCGAGGAATCGAAACGCTCGCCGGCTGACGGCTCGCGATAAGCGCCATCGATGAAATGACCAAAACCGTTCGTGTGATTGTCCAGCCAGGCGCGCGCGGCGCCGTCGTCTTCCGGTGCAGGTCCGTAATCCATCGAGGAGAAGTAGTCGGCTACGCTCATTGGGAGCTCGTGTAAGAGAGTGATGCGAAGAATTCAGGCAACAGGATGCCGATGAAAAGCGGAGTAACGGCCGGTGACGTGATGTTCGAGTTGCCGCTCGATATCGGCGAGCAAACTCGATGCGCCGATGCGAAACAGCTCCGGCTCGAGCCATTCGCGCCCGAGTTCCTCTTTCATCAGAATTTGGTATTCGAGCACCGACTTGGCCGTGGACACACCGCCCGCCGGCTTGAAGCCGATCATGACGCCCGTGCGTTCGAGGTATTCACGGATCATGCGAACCATTACGAGTGAAACGTCGAGCGTGGCATTCACGCCTTCCTTGCCCGTCGATGTCTTGATGAAGTCGGCGCCGGCCATCATGCAGACCATCGACGCCTTGGCGATATTCGACAACGTGCGGATGTCGCCCGTCGCAAGAATCGCCTTGATATGCGCCGGGCCGCATGCCGCGCGGAAGTCGCGCATTTCATCGTAGAGCGCTTGCCAGTTGCCGGTCAGCACGTGTTCGCGGGTGACGACAATATCGATTTCCGCCGCGCCGTCTTTGACGGACGCCTCGATTTCCTTCAGCTTCAGCGGGTGCGGGATCAGCCCGGCGGGGAATCCCGTCGATACCGCCGCGACCGGAATGCCGCTGCCAGCAAGCGCCGCGACCGCGGTCGCAACGAAACGGTGATACACACAGACCGCGCCGGTCTTGATCGAACCCGGCGGCATGCCGAGCGATTCGAGCAAGTCGTCGCGCACCGGACGGCGCGCTTTCGCGCACAGACGTTCGACGCGCGCTGCGGTATCGTCACCATTGAGCGTGGTCAGGTCGATGCAGGTGATCGCCTTCAGCAGCCAGGCGGCCTGCGCGTCCTTCTTTACAGCGCGGCGGGTGCCGAGCGTGCCGACGCGACGGCCCACCGCCGATTGATTGACGCGCAAGCCGTCGATCCACGAAAGATCCAGCGGCACGCCAGGATTGCGTTCGGCGTGAACAGCGGGCGGTTTGCCGCGCAAGGGAACAACAGATTGAGAAGCGACATCGAGCATGAGTAGGGCCGGTTGTGCAATGCACAACATTTTCCGGTTAATCGATACATCATTCTAACATTCTCTTGTTACGATCGTAACATCGGGGAATACGCCTAGGAACCTGAATTCCGTGACCAGGCAGTTCAGCATTGCACGCCAGCCGTCCTCTAAAATCGGCCAAAATCCTTCAAAATTAATCTCGCGGTTAGAATCGCGTACTAAGCCGGAATTGTCATAAGTTGATGCACACGACAATCGCGCCGCTGCCGCCGAGGAGAAGTTGATGGACGCATTGCCACCCGAAGAGACCATCCGCAGCGCCGTCGACCGCTCGGTGAGCCGGTTGCGCCTGCAGCACGAGATTGCCGTGCAGTTCGCGACCTCGGTCCTGCGCTTGCATAACGCCGACGCGCTGCTCGACGAAGCGTGCAAAGCGGTATCGGCGGGATTGCATTCGCGTTTTGTCAAAGTGCTGCGCTACCAGCCGGAAAGTCAGACCTTCGTGCTGGAAGCGGGCGTGGGCTGGGACCCGGCGGATATCGGCACGACAGAACTCGGCGCCGACGACGCCAGTCCCGCCGGCCACGCGTTTACGAGCGGCCAGCCGGTGTTGTCGAATCATCTGGGCGCTGAACACCGCTTCCGCACGCCGGAACTGCTGACGCGCCACGGCATCAAGCGCGCGATCAACGTGCCCATTCGCGGCATTCCGGAAACCTTCGGCGTACTGGAGGCCGACAGTTCCGACGACGAAGACTTCAGCGAAACCGATATCGTTTTCCTGGAAGGCATTGCAAACGTGATTTCGATGAGCCGCGAGCGGCTCATGGCGGAATCGCAGACAGATGCCGACGAGCTGTTCTCAACCAGCGTGCTGAACGCGAGCGTGGATTGCATTCAGGTGTTGTCGCTGGAAGGCGGTATCGAGTTCATGAACGACAACGGGCTCGCCGCGCTGAAAATCGATGACTTCTCGGAAATCGGCGGCACGCAGTGCGTCGAGTTATGGCCCGGCGATCAGCGGACGAAGGTCCTGCACGCGCTGGAGACGGCGGTGAACGGCGAGCCGACGCGTTTCGAGGGCCCTTGCCCGACCTGCGCCGGCGATGCACGCTGGTGGGATGTATCGGTCGCACCCATTCGCGATGCCGACGACCACGTCAAGCGCGTCGTGCTCACCATGCGCGACGTGACCGAGCGACATGAGAACGAAGAGAAACTTGCCGCGCTGGTATCGAGCCAGGAAATCCAGTTGGGCAACTCCGCGCTGATGATGAAGGAGGTGCATCACCGCGTGCGCAACAGCCTGCAACTCGTGCAGACGCTGCTCGCGCTCCAGGCGAATCTTGCCGGCGACAAATCTGTAGCCACCCATTTGCAAGCCGCCGCCACGCGCGTTCGGACGGTCGGATCGGTGCATCACCGGCTTTATCAGGACGACGGCGCCGAAGCCACCGACGCGACAAGTTACCTGCGCGGCCTGACCGCCGACCTGGCCGAGCTTGCTGCGGATCGCGAAGTCACACTGGAAGGAGAATCCATCGTACTGCCCGCCGCGCGGCTCGCGCCGCTCGGGCTTGTCACCGCGGAACTCGTAACCAATGCGCTTAAATACGGCCGCGGCAAGGTGCGCGTCAGGCTGGAACGAGCAAGCGATGCGTTATTGCTGGCGGTCGAGGACGAAGGCGACGGTTTCCCGAACGACTTTCCGAAACCGCAAGGCACCGGCCTCGGCATGCGGCTGGTGACGACTTATGCGGGCAAAGGCATCGGGTCGGTGACGGTCGATCGCAACGTGCCTTATAGCCGGATCGTGGTGAGATTCGCGGCGGGCTGAAGCCAGGTCGTTAATCAGGGCGATTTACAGGAGCGCCCTGATTTAATAATTCGGTCTTACTAAACATAATCGGCCACCATAATCGGCCATCAATTCTTTCGATTCAATCAGACATACAAACTGATACAGCGCGCCGTTTTTCCGGGTGTTAAGCTAAAGCGAATCAATCGTTGCGTCGCCGTTGCGCCTTCCCAAGAAGATTGTTTTACCGATCCGCAGCCCGAACGGCGCGTCTTACCGTTGCGTGCTCACTCGCGACAATCCCCTTCGAATCAGTCCAACCGGATACGTGCATATGCCAGAGATCAGTACCCAGGAAAGCAAGCCGTCAGGTGAATCGCGGACAAAAATCCTGATGTGTCCTTTCACCAATTACACCAATCGCTATATCGAGATTCAGAAGAATCTATTTACCGAGATTGGTTACGACGTGATGCCCCTTTCCATAAAAGGTTTGCTGCAAGGCGGATTTGTCGAGCTATTCAAGCCGAACAACGTCCTCGTATTCCACTGGCTCGAGTATCGGCCATTCAAGCGCGAGAAAGGCCGCGCTCAGTTCAGCATTTCAGGCAGCCTGCTTTTCGCTTTCTATTGCACGCTGATCATGATTGCCAGAGCGAAGACCGTGTACTTCGTGCACGACCATATCGTTCACGATACAACCGGCTTCAACCGGGGACTCGCCAAACGCGTGATGTCGTTCATTCGCGGTCTGGCCGATTTCCGTGTGGTCCACGCGCCGAACTTCGAGGAAAAGTACAACGCCACGTATCTGCCCCATCCGCTGTATTGGGATTCGCCGGGGCAATCGCCGACCGTGCCGAAGAAGGAAAGCGGCAAGCCCTTGTTCTCGCTGCTTGGTGTGATCCGCCCATACAAGCAGATCGACGCCGTTCTCGAAAACTGGCCGAGCGAATGCAATCTGCAGATTGCGGGTCTCGGCACCGAGGCCTATCTTGCGACGCTCAACGAGATACTCGACCGGCGGAAGCTGCGGGGCGCGGTGAACCTGGACGCCAAATTCCTTTCGGACGCCGAGTTCGCGCAAAACGTGGTGAATACAGACGTGATCATCCTGCCGCACGCCGCCGATTCCATGCTGGTGAGCGGCGCGTTCTTCGAGGCAATCGGACGCGTGCCGCTGGTGATCTCGCGCTCCACGCCGTTCATGAAATGGGCGGCGAACAAGTTCGACAACGTCCATCTTTTCGATGACATCAGCGAGCTTCCGGCTATCGTGCGTTCGATCAGCGAATCGTGGCCGGCGGCAGCGGCGAGTTCGGCCAACACGCTCGCCACCGATGAATTCGGCTGGCGCGCATGCCGCCGGCGTTATGAGCAGTTCTTCGAGTCCGTCGTGGGACGGCGCAAGGTGGTTAAGGAGGCGGTGGTGGAGTAGAGCGCGGTTTGGCAAGCGCTAGATAATCGTCTTCCGCCTAAGCGCCTCAATCATCTCATCCGGCACATTCCAGTCGCGAAGAATCTCGTCGGTATGCTGCCCGGGACTTGCTGGCGCCGCGCTCACCTCCGGCGCCGTCTGGCTGAAACGCGGCGCTGGCGCCGGTTGCGTCACACCATCGACTTGTATGAAAGTCTCGCGCGCCCGGTTATGCGCGTGCAACGGCGCCTCGTCCATGTCGAGAACGGGCGCGAAACAGGCATCTGTACCCTCCATCAACTCGCACCATGCCTGCCGCGGTTTCGTTGCGAAAACCGCCGCAATCTTCGCTTTCAGCTCCGGCCATTTGCTGCGGTCCATATGGTTATCGAAGCCGGGATCGTGGATGTCGCACAGCTTGAGCAGCAACGCGTAGAACTGCGGCTCGATCGATCCAACCGATACAAACCTGCCATCCGCGCACGCGTACGTGTTGTAGAAGTGCGCGCCGCCGGAAAGCATGTTCGAGCCGCGTTCGCCCGTCCACGCGCCGAACGCCTTGTAGCCGTAGATCATCGCGCCGAGGAGCGCCGAGCCTTCGACCATGGCGGCGTCGATGACCTGCCCCTTGCCCGACCCGCGTGCTTCCAGCAGCGCGCACACCACGCCGAACGCGAGCATCATCCCGCCGCCGCCAAAGTCGCCTACAAGATTCAGCGGTGGCACGGGAGGCGCGTCGCCCCTGCCGATCTCGTGCAACATGCCACTCATCGCGATGTAGTTCAGGTCGTGGCCGGCGGCGTTCGCAAGCGGTCCATCCTGTCCCCAGCCGGTCACGCGGCCAAAAACCAGCTTCGGATTTCGTGCTGCACAGACATCCGGTCCAAGCCCGAGCCGCTCCATCACGCCGGGGCGAAAGCCTTCGATCAACCCATCGGCTTGATCGATCAGATGCAGCGCCAGCTCGCGCCCTTCTGGTTGCTTCAGATCGAGCGCCAGGGAACGGCGGCCGCGCGCCATGACATCGAACCGGGTGCCTTGCATGGGATAAGGTGTCGCGCCGCCCGTCGGCTTCCGGTCGATGCGGATCACTTCAGCGCCCATGTCGGCGAGCATCATCGCGGCGAACGGGCACGGTCCGAGACCCACCATTTCGACGATCCGAATTCCCTTAAGCGGGCCGCTCATTTGCCGGATCCGCAGACCAGCACGTAAATGACTAGCGATTTCATATCGATTTATCCTTGAGCGTCCGGCGGACTCGCGCGGCAATTGAATAAACTCTACACCGCGAGCAGCCGATTTATTTGCGCCACGCACCATCGAATAGAATTGAAACCTTATGTGCTGCTCTTGCAGCACGAAGACCAGCCAGCGGTCCGCGATCATGTCCATGGGAGTCTGCTAATGCGTCTTCAGCCATTCAGGCACGCGAGCTTGTGCGCCGCTTGCGTGCTTTTGTGTTTATCGGCGGGAGTGCGGGCTCAGCCGGCCAGCGGCGCAAGCTCGACCTCGGCGGCGGCCGTCGAATTGACCATCACGCCAGGCTTTACCGGCGACGATCCCGTGTCCGTCAGGGACGCGCTCGCACACAAGCTCACGCCCGGAAAAACGCGCACGTTTGCTCATCGCGTGGAAGACCTGATTGGCACGGCGCTGCCCAAGACGCTTCACGATCCCGCGATAACCGACGCGAAGCTCAGCCGCGACCTCGCATTCGTGGTCCCGGCGCCGTATGGCATCAGGTATCGCTCGAAGATCCACGTCATGACCGTAGACGTGGACCTTTCTGACAGCGATCACCCGGACGCCGTCGTGCTGAAGAAGACGATCATGGGCCCGCGCGGGCGCAAGCTCGTCGTCGCGGCGGAAGCGAGGGCGAAGGGCTATATCCAGAATATCGATGTGATCGAACTCGATACAACCACCCGCAAACATAACAAGACCAGCGTGCGCGGGCGGTTCGGGTTATCGGAGGCGGCGTTCGAGGCCGCGGGCGATGGCGATCTCGCGCTGGTGCTGATCTGCCGCGTGGTGCCGCCTTACCTGACCGAAACCGTCGAACATAGCGACCCGACCAACGAAGAACCCACCGACATCACCACGCGCACCGCGACGCTGCACGCGAATATCGGCGATGTCTGGTTGATCAATCGCGAGAAAGGTGTCGTGCTGGCGAAGGGCCTGCATCTCGTGAAGTAGGCGTGCGGCGTGATGCAACCACGTCCTGCAGGCATTCGACCAGCAGGGACGCCGCCGGCGTGAGCGGACTGTCGCGGCGCGTCACCACGCCGATCGCGATGGCCGGCGGCAGATCCGTTATAGGCAGCACGGCAAGGCCATCGCCGACCCAAAGATGATCGAGCAGCGGCGCGGGCAAGGCCGCGATGGTGTCCGAGCCGCGCAACAAGCCGTGCGCGATCACGAAGCTCGGACATTCGATCACCCGCTTCGGCTCCGGCAAGCCGCGCTGGGCAAAAAAATCGAGCAATTCACGCGTCGAGCTTTCAGGCGACGGATTGAGCAGCCATTCGGCATCGACGAGTCCGGCGAGCGTCGTGCAGCGCGCGAGCGGATGACCCTCGCGGCCGACTATCACCGACGGGCTCTCGTACAACTCGATGTAATCGAACTCCGGACCAAGACGTTCCGGCTTGACGACGGCCACGACAAAGTCCAGCGAGCCGTCGCGCAGACGCGGCAGCGCCACGCCCGGAAATCCTTCGATAAAACTCACGCGCGCGTTGGGCATCTTTTCACGGAAGATCTGGAACGCTTTCGGCAGTATCGATAACGCCGCGCTCGGCGTAATGGCCGCGGCAACGCTTCCGGTCAGTTCGCCTTTCATGTGTGCGATGTCGTCTTCCGCGCGGCGCATTTCGCTCGTCACCATCTGCCCGCGAATTCGCAACTGCTGCCCGAAAGCGGTGAGTTGCACACCACGCGCCGTGCGCAGCACGAGCGGCACGCCGAGGTCCTGTTCGAGCTCCTTCAATGCCTTCGTCAACGCGGCTTGCGAGAGATGCAGGCTGCGCGCCGCCGCGCGAATGCTGCCCTGCTCGGCGACCGTCAGGAATGCTCGCAATTGATGGTATTTCATCTACATCGATCTCTCTTGTCTCGATTCGCCAGCGACAAATACGGGTTTCTACCGACAACCCACGGTAGTCGCAAATTTAATTAGCTGTCTTCTGGTTTGCTCCCGGACTTTATATGCTTGACCGGTGTTAGTCACCCGTCTTCAAGGAGCTTGTCATGTTGTCAGTCGATCCCGTCATTCCCGGTATTGCCGCCATTGCACCGGAGTTCATCGCCGTGCGCAGGAAGATTCACGCACATCCCGAACTTGCATTCGAGGAACGGGCGACGAGCGATCTCGTTGCCGGTTTGCTTGAGCAGTGGGGTTACGAGGTAACGCGTGCTGTGGGCAAGACCGGCGTGGTCGGCGTGCTGAAACACGGGGCCGGCAAGAAGCGCATCGGCTTGCGCGCCGACATGGACGCGCTGCCTATCGAGGAAGCGACCGGCCTGAGCTACACAAGCGCCGTGCCGAAGACCATGCACGCGTGCGGTCACGACGGCCACACGGCCATGCTGCTGTGCGCGGCACGATATCTGGCGGAGAGCCGGCAATTCTCGGGAACACTCACGGTGATCTTCCAGCCCGCCGAGGAAAGCTACGGCGGCGCGCGCGTGATGATCGAAGACGGGCTTTTCGAGCGATTTCCCTGCGATGCCATCTTTGGCCTCCACAACATGCCGGGCTTTGAAGCGGGCGGCATGAACTTCTGCGCCGGACCCGCGATGGCGTCGGCGGATCGCGCGACCATCGTGTTGCGCGGTCTTGGCGGCCACGGCGCGCTGCCGCATCTTTCGCGCGATCCCATGCCGGCGGTGGGCGCGATCATCCTGGCGTTGCAGAGCATCGTCGCGCGGGAAGTGGATTCACAGAAGTCGGCGGTGATCTCGGTCGGCAGCGTGAAGGCGGGCGACACCTTCAACGTGATTCCGCAAACCGCCGAAATGAAACTCTCGATCCGCGCGCTCGATCCCGCTGTGCGCGAACTCTTGCGCGATCGCATCGCTACGCTCGTGCACGCTCAGGCGGCGGCGTTCGGCGTGGAGGCGGATATCGATTACGAATGGGGTTATCCGGTGCTTTTCAATCACGCGGACCCGACGGCATTTTCCGCCGATGTCGCCACGAAAATGCTCGGCGCACAACGCGTCGATACCAACGCGAAGCCGCTGATGGGCAGCGAGGATTTCGCCTACATGCTGCAGGTCGTGCCGGGTTCGTATGCGTGGATTGGCAACGGAATCGAGGGCAAAGGCAGTTGCATGGTCCATAACCCAGGCTACGACTTCAACGACGACGTGCTGGCGATTGGCGCGAGCTACTGGGTGCGACTGGCCGAAGCGTATTTAGCCGACTGAGTGGCTGACTGAACGCTTCCAATATCCCTAAGCACCGCGCATCGAGAGAAAACATGGGCATTCCTTCATTACGCGATATCGACGTGGCAACGGGCGCCGTTCCGGCGCGCAAGCAGAGCCGCGCTCGACTCGTCACGGCGGCGGCCGTAGGCAACGCGCTGGAATTCTACGACTTCACCGTCTACGGATTCTTCGCGCTCGTGATCGGCAAGCTGTTTTTCCCGGTGCAGGATCCGGTGGGGCAATTGCTGCTCGCCGTCGCGAGCTTCGGCGTCGGCTTCTTCACGCGGCCGGTCGGCGGATTGTTGATCGGCATTTATGCGGACCGCGCGGGACGCAAGAAAGCGATGGTCCTAACCCTCGGCCTGATGGCCCTGGGCACGGCGATGATCGCAGTCGCGCCAACCTATGCGCAGGCCGGCGTCGCCGGGCCGTTGATTCTAGTGATCGCGCGGCTGATCCAGGGATTTTCGGCGGGCGGCGAAGTGGGGGCGTCGACTACGTTGTTGATCGAGCAGGCGCCGCCGAACCGGCGCGGCTTCTATGCAGCGTGGCAGTTCGCGAGCCAGGGCCTGGCCGCGCTTGCGGGCGCGCTGACCGGCGTCGCGCTGACGGCAAGCCTCACGCCCGCGCAACTCGAAAACTGGGGATGGCGCGTGCCGTTCATCATCGGCACGTTGATTGTGCCGGTCGGCTGGTGGCTGCGCCGCACGCTCGAAGAAGAACCGCCGCGTACGCTCTTGACCAAGCCGCCAAAACTACCTCTGCTCGATGTGATCCGAAACCATCAACGCGCGCTCTTGACGGGGCTCGGCCTGACGATCGCCGGCACGGCCGCACATTTCATCATCGTGTTTTATCTGTCGATTTATGGCGTAAAGACGCTCGGGCTGCCGCCGGCAACGGCCATGCTTTCAGGATGTTTGTCGGGTGCGATCATCTTCGTGCTCGCGCCGGTCGGCGGTTATCTGACCGACCGCTTCGGACGCAAGCCGCTTGCGCAAATCACCCGGGTCATCCTGATGCTGGCGATCTATCCGGCGTTTGTCGCGCTGAACAAGTGGCCGGCGACCAGCACGCTGATCACGGTGGTGGCGCTGCTGTCGGCGGTGCACGCGATCAACATCGGCGGCGTTGGGGCCATGCTCGGCGAGCTTTTTCCACGCTCCGTTCGCGCGACGGGCGGCGCCGTGGTGTATAGCTTCGGCGTCGCGATTTTTGGCGGCTTCGCGCAGTTCTTCGTGACGTCGTTGATCATCGTGACGGGCAGCGTGCTCGCGCCGGCGTGGTATGTGATCGGCTGCGGCGCGCTCGGTTTGATCGCGGTTGCGTGCATGGATGAAACGTCCGACAAGGCGCTGGATTGACGGCGTTTTCAATCGCAACGCGCCGGGTCGACAAGCTCGCGCCGATCGGCGTTCTGCAACGGGAATCTGTTGAACGCGCATTTCATCAGCGCCGGCAAGGCCGCGTTTCCCACCGGATCGCGGTCGGCATGCGTGACGCTGACCTGATACACGATCGCGCCGGTCGCTTTTCCGATGAACTGGACCGTCAGCGCGTGCACATAGCGCTTTCGTTCGAACAACCCTTTCGGTGCTTCGATGTCATCGCAGGCGCTTTCCGGCGCGGCTGAACACGTTGCCTGAACGCGGACGTTCCCCGGGCGGGTCGCGTAGCCTAGCTTGATCAAGTAGTCCGCGCGGTTTGCCGACGCGGAGCGCAGGCCCTGGGCGGCGAGCGCTTCATCGAGTGTTCGCGTGGTGGCGTCATCTGCAGCCGCTTGCGCCGAGTCGAGCGCATACGTCTTGACGCCGCTTGTCGTAAAAGCGCCATCGCGATATGCGCTGATGCGAACCGGTTGTTCACTCGCGCAAGCGCTTAGGATCGCAAGACAGAGTGCGGCGGCTATTGTTCCTGGTCTCACTTCATTCCCCTCTTTATGGTTCGACGCCGTGCGCAGGCAGCGCGATCGTCACGGACGTTCCCATGTTCAGCGCGCTTTCAATCGCGATCTCGCCGGCGTGGCGGTTGATCACGGTCTTGACGAACGCCATGCCTAGACCCGTTCCGTCGCTTGCCGGCTGGCCATCGGCGTGAAAGCGGCGAAAGCGCTCAAAGAGATGCGTTTGCTGTTCGATAGCAATGCCATAGCCTTGATCGCGGACCACGCAGGTCACGGCATCGGGCATCGCACTGACGATGCAATCCACGCGTGTCGCGGGCGGGCTGTACTTGACCGCGTTGCTGAGCAGGTTGATCAGCGCGCGCGTCATGAGGGAACGGTCGGCCAGCACCCAGAAATGATCGCCTTCGGACAGGCATCGGACATCGATCTGTTTCGCGTTGGCCTGCGGCCAGATCTCGTCGCTGGCGTCGATGGCGAGTTCGTGCAGATTCAAAAGCTCAAGCTGATAGTGCTGCGACTCGGCGCGCGCGAGTTGCACGAAGTCATCGGCCAGAGCGAGCGATCGGCGCGCGTAGCGTTCAATGCGCGCCATCAAATCAAGCGCGCGAGGCGAATCGAGATGCGGCCGCTCGGTGTCGAGCAGCGCCAATATGGATGCCTGCGGCGAGCGCATGTCGTGTGAGAGGAGATGCAGCATGTCGTCACGCTGACGCTCGGACGCGTGCAGCGCGGTGATGTCGACCCAGCTTGCGATCCATCCCGGCGCTTCGCCCGCGCTCGTCGTGCACGGCGCGTAGCGCAGCATGTGGTCGCGGCCGTGGCGGTCGCGTACTTCGATGCCGCGCGTCATCACGTCCGCGTGCGCGCTCACGCGTGGATCGAGCACAGCGGGCCACGAGATCTCGCGGCTGGTTTCATCGACGAGGCGCACGAAGTGGAACGTGCTGAAGACGTCCGTGATGGACATGTCGGTGAAACGCATGGGCCCGAGGTGCAGGTGCGCGGGGTCGTTGACCAACAGGATCCGTCCGTCGTGATCGCAGACCACGATGGGCTCCGGCAAGCTGTTCAGGCTATCCCAGATGAATTGCCGCATGTTGCGCTGACGTTGCACGGCCTGGCGCGTGAGCCCGATAAGCCGTTCGAGCATATCGCCCGCCGCGCCTTGTGGTTTTATATCGGCGCCGGGCAGAAGGTTGGGTTCGGCGGCAAGCAGCCGCAATTCCTGGCCGAGATACGACATCGCGACTTCGAGACGCCGCCAGCTCCACAGCAGATAAATGAGCGCGAGTCCGCCAAGCGCGGGAACAGGCGAGAGCCAGCGCGAACGCACGTACATCAGTGCAGCGCTCGCGATGAGGCTCGCAAATGCGAGCCCGACAGTCAGGATCAGCGACTGGAACGGCGACATCACCAACAAGCCACCGAGCAGCAGCAAAACAGGAACGACGCTCGCCCATGCGCCCGTTTGATCATCGACGGGTTCGATGGCCTGCCCTTCGAGCAGCGCGTCGAGAATCGTCGCGTGGATATCGACGCCCGGCAACTCGCCGATCGCGCCGGATATCGGCGTGGCGAAGCGGTCGCGCAAGCCTGCCGCCGTCGCGCCGACGAGCACGATCTTGCCCGCGAAGAATTCGGGCGGCACCTGGCCGAGCATTGCGGACGCAAACGAAACGCGCGGGTATTCCACCGATGCGCGCGAGAACGGAATCATCATGCGATGTGCGCGTTTTACGTCCTCGTCAGTCCGCGCTTCGATCCGCGATGCACCCGGCAACAACGCATCTGCACCCCGCAACGCCCGGTACACCGGCACCATCAATCCCGGCCACCAGTCGTGGCCGCTGCCCTCGAACAGCGAGACGCTGCGCGCAATGCCGTCGCGGTCTACATCGAGATCGATATGTCCGATGCCCGCAGCGGCATTGCGTAGAACAGCAACCGGTTCGATGGCCGCGGGCGCGCTCTGGTTGACCGGCTGCCGGTCGACCAGCAACGGCAAATAGGTGGGCACGCGTTTCATCGCGCTGGCGAACGCCGCATCGCCCGGCGACGATTCCGTGAACAGCACGTCGTAAGCCACGGCGCGGGGCTTCGCTTGCGCGATCTGCTCGAGCAGCGCGGCGTGCGTGTCGCGCGGCCACGGCCAGCGTCCGAGCTCGGCAATGCTTTCATCGTCGATGGCGACGATCACAATGTCCGATGCCATCCGATGCTTCGAATGCAGCAGCAGTTGATCGTAGAACAGAAAGCTCGCGCGTTCGCTCAGCGGACTGAAGACGCCATACACGACCGCCGCAATTCCGATTGCGCCAATCAGCGTCCACTCGATCAGGAACCGCTTGCCCAGCGACGGTCGCGGGTCCCGCCGGCTGCGAAAAGAAAAGCGCCACGGCATGCGTCGCGCCTACCGGGTTTGCGTGAACGAGCGGATTTCGCCCGGCACGGAAAGCAGCCGGCCGTTCTCGAAGACATCGACGACGACGCTCCAGTAGTACTTGCCCGGCGCCAGATGCGCGACCGACATGGCGCCGCCGGTCACATCGAGCAGATCGATAAGCGGCGCGCTCAAGTCATCGTTCGTTGACAGAATGAACCGATACCGCGCTGCCTCTCCATCCACGTGCCATTTGAACGCGTAGCCGCCGCTTTCGGTCGGCGCGGCGGTAAGGTTGGTGGTATCGAGGTGGCGGACGAAGGTGAACACTTGAGGCAAGCCATCTATGCCTTTTGGGTCCGTGGCCGAAACACGCACGAAGTAGTTGCCGTCAGGGATGTCGTCGAATGCTACGTGCAGGCCGCTCGAACGCTGGTCGCGCAGGAGGTCGAGGAAACCGGCATCGGTGGCGATTTCCGTGCGATAGGCGCTGGCGGCATCGACCGGTGTGAGATCGAATTCGACTTGTTTCAGGCGCTGCAGTTTGTCGGGCTCCGTGATCCCCGGCGCGTCCAGCAGCGCGACAGGCGTGCCCGCGGTTGCGCCCGTGCGCGTGACGTTGCCGTAGCCGGCCAGAACCAGCGTTTCGGCATCGCCCGGAAATGGTTGCGGCCTGGCCGATCCATCCGGCGAGCTGTCCACGCCGATCTTGCCCGCAAGGACTTCGACCGTCGTCGCGTCCTGTTGCGCCAGATAATTCACGCGAAAACGCGTGCCGCGCACGCCCGCAACCACCGACGGCGACGTGACCCGGAACGAATCGCGCGGGTTCCTGAGCGGAGTGACATCGGTCGTGACTTCGCCTTGTTTGAGGTCGAAACGGCGTTCGATCGCGCCCGTGAGCAACGTCGTGCGCAGGCGCACGATCTGGATGCGGCTGCTCGATGGCAGCACGATGTGCGAGCCATCGGGCAAGGTCATCGATACAAATGCGTCGCGACCCGTGCGTACTTCGTCACCTTCCTGCAGCAACGCGCCGGCGCTCACAGGGATGAACGGCACGCCCGGCGCCGTGCTTTTTTCGACACCGCCACGCACCGCGACCACGCGCGCCGCCAGCAATTTCTGCTTGAGCCGCCCGGTCGGCATGGCAAGGCGCGAGTTTATCTGCAAACGACGCGGATTTGCGACGTGATTCAGGTCGCGCACGAGCCGCCAGTCGTCGGAACTTTCCATGTATTGACCGGCGAGCGTGTAAAGCGAATCGCCGGACTTCACCACGTATTGCGTGATATCGCGCGGCGGCAGACTTTTCGCGTGCGCGGCTTGCATGGAAAGAAACAATGCAACCGCCAGCACGCCATGCCCAGTTTGACTAAACCCATTCACGACGAATCATTCCCCCACTTTCTCAAGCCGATAGCCGTAGCTGTAAATCGGCGTGATGCGGTATCCGTTTTGAGGCCGCAACACCAGCTTGGAGCGGATCTGCGACACGTGTGTATCGATGGTGCGCGACGGAATGTCGACATCCTGCCGCCACACCGATTCGCGAATATGCGTACGCGATAACGGCCTCGACAGGTTGCGAAAGAGCAGCAGCGCCAGCTCGAATTCCTTTTGCGTCAGCGCGACGGGTTCGCCATTGATCATGGCGAGCTGCGCCGGGATATCGAATCTATAGATACCGTAGTTCTCATGCGGCACGTGTTTCTGCTGCTGCGCGTAGATCCGGCGAAGAAGCGCCTCGACGCGCGCGAGCAGCACCGGCGGCGACACCGGCTTCAGGATGTAGTCGTCCGCGCCCGCATTGAGCATCTGGACAATGTCCGTTTCCACGCTGCGACTTGTCAGGAACAGGACCGGCAAGTTCGTTGCGAGATTTTGGCGAACCCATTTCAGCACGATGTCGCCGGGCATTTCCGGCATGTTCCAGTCGAGCAGCAAGAGGTCGAATGGCTGGCGCCTGAGTTCGTGGATCAGGCTTTTGCCGTCCGTAAACACCCGACACTCATGCCCCGCCGAGGTCAGCGTCTGAGCCACGTATGCCGTCTGACTCAGGTCGTCGTCCAACACGCAAATCCGCATTGCCTGATTCCCCGTTGAATAATCCAGACAGTCCTTTTACTTATCGTTCGTTTTTTCTTGCTAAATGCGTGATTTTATTTTTTGCTCGGCGGTTTCAAACCAGTCCGTGGCGTTTATTATACTTTTTCGATAGTTGTTACCGCATTTGAATCAGCATTCTATCGATACTTTTCATCACGTGATCCCAAGCGGCGGCAGAATAATCTTCTCGTGCGTTTGCGCACATGCGCGCAAACGTTATCAGCCGTCGTGCCGTTTGTTCGCAATGCGTGAGCGGAACCGGCCCTTCGTGATCGCTAATCAAACCGTCGAATTGATCTCCGCTGCGCTCCACCGATCGATTCAATGCGACAAGCCTTTTGCGCAAAATATCGGCGAGCCACGGCAATTCATCCGCACAAGAATCTGCATACGCTTCAATTGCCGCCCGTGCGTGGCGGTCCTTTTCAAGATCCAGCGTGATCCGGCGCAAGCCACTGGCAGCTTGCCCCGGCCGGATTGTTGACTTCAAGGCAACCGGACCTCCACTGGATTTACTCAACATCATCAGCCCCCCGGCCTTTATTTGCTCAACCCGTGCTTAATCCGTTTTTGCGAGTCCGCTCAAAAGGGATTGCACCGCGTCGCGTTGCATGTGGCTCAGGCCGGAATCCCTTAACATCATCAAGCGGTTTCTCCAGTATCTGGCGTGAAAAATCGCGCCGTCCGCGTCCGAGCGGACACAGCGAAACATCACGGTCCGAATATGCGTTATTTCCGCATCGATAATACTCGACGCGTGATTCCCCTGATAAAGCGCTTTCCTTTTCACTGATGTCCCCGAGCCAACGTTTTGATCGCGCCATGAATGGTCTCCCCAAGCGCTCGATTAAACGGTTCCCCGAAAATGCAACCTGAATTCCAATTGCTGTTTTCGATACGCCACTCTACCGCTGTTCACTCTCTGTTTATGCCCAGTTTTCACTATTTAACAGTTCGCGGGACGATTGATGGTCCGGCTGAAGCCTGTCCATCCCGGGGTGTCCCCTAGCGACCTGACGGCACATGCCGATTAAACTTTCGCGGCTACGGTTTGCTGCTTTCATCGACTTCCTCACCTACTCGCATATTTCATGAAATCGTTCTTGTTGAAGCTGTCAGCGTGTACTTTCATCGGCGCCGCAGCAGCCGCGTCCGCAGTTCAAGCCGCGGAACTGCACGTAATGAGTTCAGGCGGCTTCACGGCGGCCTACAAGATCCTCGGCCCGCAATTCGCGGCGACCAGCGGCAATACGCTCGATACGGCGCTTGGTCCCTCGATGGGCAAGGCGCCCGAAGCTATCCCGAACCGGCTCGCGCGCGGTGAACCCGCCGATGTCGTCATCATGGTCGGCTACGCCCTCGACGATCTGATCAAGCAAGGCAAGGTCATCCCGGGATCGCGCGTGGAGCTTGCAGATTCGCCCATAGGAATGGTCGTGCGGGCAGGTTCGCCAAAGCCGGACATCGGCACGATCGACGCGTTGAAGGACACGCTGTTGCATGCAAAGTCCGTTGCCTACTCCGATAGCGCCAGCGGCGTGTACATACAGAACGAGTTGTTCAAGCGGCTCGGCATCGAGGATCAGGTCAGGCCCAAGGCGACGATGGTGCCGAAGATTCCGGTGGCGTCGGTGATCGCGACAGGCGACTACGAGCTCGGCTTTCAGCAAGTGAGCGAATTGCTGCCGGTGCCGGGCGTGACGTTCGTCGGCAAGATTCCCGACTCGGTGCAATCGGTCACGCGCTTCGCGGCCGGTATTCCCGTCGGCTCGCAGCATCCGGTCGAGGCGAAGGCGCTGTTGCAATACCTGGCGTCGCCCGCGGCGCTGCCTGTGGTGAAGCAGACGGGACTTGACCCGGTGGCGTCGCATTGATGCCGCGTTCGAGTGCTAATCTACGCGGCCAAGCATTCAAGGACCACGGCCATGCTGACTAACGTCGAAGAACTCGAAAGCATCTACGGAAAACCGAACGAGCGGTCGGTGCGCAAGGAAATCTCGTACATCAGCGAAGACTACGCCGCGTTCATTCTTGCATCGCCGTTCGTCATGCTGGCGTCAGCGGGGGAAGACGGACTCGATTGTTCGCCCAAAGGCGATGCCATGGGGTTCGTGCGTATTCTCGATGCACACACGCTCGCCATTCCGGATCGCCCGGGCAATAACCGCATCGACACTTTGAGGAATCTCGTGCATGACCCGCGCATTGCGTTGCTGTTTTTGGTGCCGGGAGCGGGAGAAATGATGCGGGTGAACGGGCGTGCATCGATTGCCGACGACAGCGACCTGCTCGCGTCATTCAACGTGAACGGCAAGCCGCCGCGCACGGTGATCCTGGTGCATGTGGAGTCGGTTTATTTCCATTGCTCGAAGGCGGTCGTGCGATCGGACTTGTGGAACGCAGAGAAGCACGTGGATCGCGCGAGCTTGCCAAGCGCCGGCGCAATGCTCAAGAACGTGAGCGACAGCAGCTTCGACGCCGATGCCTACGATCGCGCGCTCCCCGGCCGTCTGAAGACCGACCTTTACTGAGCTTCCCGAGCTGCTGCAAGCTCGCGCACGCGCGGAATGACTTCTTCGGCGAAGCGGCGCATATCGGTTTCGAAAGGCTGGAACTGCAGCATGAACAGTTCGATCCCTGCCCGATGAAATTCCACGATGCGCTCAGCGACCGTCGCATAACTTCCGACCAGGCCCGCCGCCGTGCCGCCGTTCGTTCCCACGCGCGCCGACTTGCTGAAGGTCTGATGCATGACCGTCTTCGGATCGCTGTTCTGCTTCACGATGGCGCGCAGCGGCGCATCTTTCGCAGCGAGTTCGAAGAGGTGGTCGAGATGATCCTGCGCTTGTGCATCGGTCTCGCGCGCAATCACGAATGCGGATAACCCGAACCGTAGCGCAACGCCTTCACGATGGCGAGCCGCGACATCGGTGATCAGATGCTTCACGTCGTCCAGCGGCTGACCGTTGATGAACCAGACATCGCCTTTGTCCGCGACCAGCGCGCGCGCCGGTTCGGATTCGCCGCCTACATAGATGCGCGGACGCTCGCGATACGCGCTCGCCGGCAGCAGCAGATAGTCTTCGACATCGAAATGACGGCCTTTGAAGGTCGTGCGTTCGCCGCGCAAAAGCGCGCTCACCACGCTGATCCACTCGTGGCCGTAGGCGTAACGTTCATCGTGTTCCGCGAAGCCGATACCCGCCTTCGCCAGTTCCGGCCGGTTCCATGCGTTGACCAGATTAAGTGCGAAACGCCCGCCGCTGATCTCCTCGATCTGCAGCGCCATTTTCGCGAGCACGACCGGATGATAAAGATAGGGCTTGATCGCCGTGATGATCTCGATGCGCGTGGTCAGCGCCGCGATCGCCGCCGATGCAGTCCACGCTTCGAGCTGGTCGAGCTTTTCATCGTGGGGATTGATCGTGTGCTGCGCAATCAGCGTGGCGTCGAAGCCGAGCCGTTCCGCTTCCAGGATCAGGTCGCGATTGCGGGTCCAGGAAGCATCGTAAGGTTCGTCGGGATCTTGAAGCGCTGCACGGCTGCCGTGGACGAGCGCCCAGATGCCGAAGCGGGGAATATTCGCGGACATTTGAAACCGAAATGGAAAGTGTCGGGGCATGATGCGTGGCGCGGCGGGCGCGGGTCAACGAAGCGCTTTTACTTTTTTCTTCTATGCATTGCGCGCTGGGAAATAAGGCCCGGTGTTAATATCTCTCGCTCGGATTCAAGCCCCACCCCGCCGTTTTTCCCGCTCCGGACCAGACGTCCGACCTTCCACCCGCACCCTCGTTCTATGGAACAAGTAGTGACCCGTATGCTCTTGCCGGCGCAGTCCGAAACGCGCGCAGATGACTTGCACCGACAGATTGCGGACGCGGTTCATAAACATGGCTGGGCGGAGCACGACGCCTTTTTGCCACCTGAACTCGTGGTGACGCTCGCGCGGGAATGCGCGGCGCTGGCGGCGGCGGGCTCCCTGACGCGCGCGGGTGTGGGCCAAGGTGCGGCGCGCACGCTGCAACCCGAGATTCGCGGCGATCAGATCCAGTGGCTGCAAGCGGGTCAATCCGATGCATGCGACCAATATCTGGCGATCATGGAAACGCTGCGGGTCGGGCTGAATCGTGAACTCTTCCTCGGACTCGATGAATACGAAAGTCACTTCGCGTTCTACCCGCCGGGGGCGTCGTACAAGCAGCATCGCGACCGTTTCCGCGATGACGACAGCCGCGTTGTATCGGTCATCGTCTATTTGAATGCGGACTGGCTGCCTCAGCACGGCGGGGCGCTGCGGCTGCATCTCGACGACACTGCGGATGCAATGGGCGCCAGGGACATCTTGCCCGTCGCCGGCCGGATTGCCATGTTCTTGTCCGCCGACATGCTGCACGAAGTTTTGCCCGCGACACGCGACCGCTTATCGCTTACAGGGTGGTTCAGACGCCGCGTCTGAGCTCTTCCTCGCCATCCATAGCCGGCCGAAAATGCAGGTTTTTGTTTGCGCGTGTATCCTTCGATCCGTTTGAAGCGGTCGCTACAAAGTGATTTCATGGACGGCGAGCGCTTCCGAAATTCGGAGGAGACGATGAAAAAACTGTGGATCGCGGCCGCTGTCGGTTGCGCCGGCGTCAGTGGCGTGCAAGCGCAGTCGAGTGTCACGCTGTACGGACGTATCGACAACGGCGTTGAGTACATGAGCAACGTCGGCGGTCATAGCCGCTGGCGGCTCGCGAGCGGCGAATGGGGCACGGGATTGTTCGGCCTGAAAGGCTCCGAAGATCTCGGCGGCGGCAACAAGGCAATCTTCAAGCTGGAATCCGGCATCAACACGAGCGACGGCACCGCCGGCGACACCAATGGCCGCCTGTATCAACGCTACGCGTTCGTGGGTCTTGCCAACGATACCTACGGCACGTTTACGCTTGGCCGCATGCTTGCCATATCTAACGGTGTGTGGGACTTCGATCCGTTCGTGCAGCAGGCGTGGTCATCGGCGTCACTCGTGCGCAGCCGCAACTGGAACAAGACGAGCAACAACATCCAGTATCAATCACCGAACTGGTATGGCATTGATGTTCTCGGCCAGTACTCGCTTGGCAATACCACCAGTTTCAACCAGGGACAAAAGAACGCCGACGGCACCTTTGCCGACTACGGCCGCTCCGATGGCATCCAGCTCACCTACACGCGGCAATACTTCCAGATCCGCGGCATCTTCGATGAAATGCGCGACGCGAATGGCCGGTTCTCCGACCTGTTCCTGTACTCGAGGGAATACATCGCGATGGTGAACGCGTACGTGGGCAAGTTCAAATTGCAGGCGGCATACACGCACATGCACGCGGACGCCACCGTGGCGGGCGCGCCGACTTCCGGCGATCACGAATGGGGCGGCGTGACCTATCAATGGACGCCTGTGTTCGCGACGACGGCCGCCGTGTTCCATATCAATACCAATGGCGACGCGTTGCAGGGCGGCGGGCGCGCGACCATGTTCGAGATCGGCACCACATACAATTTCTCGAAGCGCACCTTCCTGTATGCGACGGCAGCGACCGTACGCAACAGCAACGGTGCGAACTTTTCGCTGGAAGCGAACAGCCAGACGAGCGCCGACAACCCCACGCCGGGTGGCAACCAGTCAGGCGTTTATGTGGGGATTAACCACTCGTTTTGAGGATGCGGCGGGGTTCAGGCAGGGAAACGACCGCTTTATCATCGGATTTTAAATATATCAAAACCGATGATATAACTTGATAAGCCATCGCCCTAGCCTTCTTGCGCGAGCCGCTTCGCCGCGTCCCGCTTGAGCGCCGCCCGATCGATCTTGTTTGTTGAAGCAAGCGGAAACGCATCGACGAACCATACCTGGCGCGGATGCTGGTACGCAGGCGCGTGTTCCAGTGCAAACTTTTTCACCGCCTCTGCGCTCAGTTCCGCGCCCGGTTTGCGCACGATAAACGCAACGGGCTTGGTGCCCTTGATGGCATCGTCGACAGGAATCACGCTCGCTTGCTGAATCAGCGGATGCCGCTCCAGCATCTTCTCCACGTCACCGGGAAAGATGTTTTCACCACCCGAAACAAACATGTCGTCCCGTCGCCCGATGAACGTATAGAAGCCGTTTTCATCGCGGCGAAACACATCGCCCGTGCGATAAAAGCCGTCCGGCGTAATCGGCGGCGCCAGGTCCGCGCGATTGTGATAACCATTCATGAGTCCGGGGCTACGCATCTCAAGTTCGCCCTCGTCGGCCACTTGCCCGTTTGTATCGACAAGACGAAGCTGCACCAGCGGATGAGCCACGCCGATGGCAAGCGGCGGCGTCGGAACACCGCCGGGATGCGGTCCGAACACGACCGGCCCGCCCTCGGTCGTACCGTACGCGTTGATCACTTTGGCGTTCGGCAACAAGGCGTGGATCTGGTCGAGCAACGCGCCGCTGACCGGTGCCGAACCCATGCGCACGTAACGCACCGATGACAGATCCGTCTGCGAAAGCAGATCGCGCTCCTGCATCATCATCGCAATCATCGGAGGGACAGAAGTAAGCCAGGTGCAGCGATATGTGTCGACAGCGCGAATGTAATTGCGCGCGTTGAAGGCAGGCATCAATACGGTCGTGGCGCGCGCGGCAAGCGCCAGGAACGCGAGCGCGAGCGCGTTCATATGATAAAGCGGCGCGGCGATCAACACGCGTTCGCTCTTTAGAGGCAGCGCCGCAAGGCGCGTCTCGACAACCCAGCGATGACTCGCGTGCGAGAGCACGACGCCTTTGGGCCGGCCTGTGGAACCTGATGTATAGAGGAACAGCGCGGCTTGGTTTTCGTGCGGAACGACCGGATCAAAGCGACCGCCATGCGTCTTCGCATCGGCGATAAAAGCATCAAAACCGTGCTCGCTATCCGCGCTATTGAATACAACTCGCGGTAACGCACTCGGTGCATCGGGAAAACGTTTTGGATCACTGAATACCAGCCGAGCCCCGCTATCGGCGATGACTTCCGCGATCAACGCCCGAGGGAACTTGTAGTTGACCGGCACGGCGACCAGCCCCGCACGCATGATGCCGAGCATCGTCGCGACGTATTCAGCGGAATTGGCCGCAAGGACCGCGATGCGATCACCACGCGCGTACTGCCGGCGAAGCGTATGAGCGACAGCGTCAGCAATGGCATCGAGTTCCGCGAACGTGTACAGACGCGCGTTGAACGTTTCGTCAAGGCCGATGATCGCAACGGCGTCCTTGTCGGTGGCGTCCCGGGAAATCAACGCCCCGAGATTGGTGGGGAACGTCATGACTTGAATTCCAGCAAGGTATCGAAGCGCGGCAAGGCGACGAGCGCGCGATCCGCGTCGACTTGAACGGGCAAGCCAGCGGCATTCGCTTTCTGTCCCAAGGATCGCCACGCCGGCGTACGCGCGGTGATCGCGGCATAACGCGGTCCGCGCGCCGCAACGTGCGCGGCCATTGCGCCGAAATGCTGGTCGAAGGTTTCACACGTCCAGTACACCAACTCGAATCCCGGCGCGATCTCGCCGAGCTGCACGTACGGTTCGGGCGCTACGTCGATCAGATGCAGCGCGCTCAAGCTCATTACGCCATTTGGATGCTGCTGCCATTCATCGCGGAACACGAGTTCCGGAGTCAGGTGCTGGCAAAAATAGACGCGACCGCCATCGAGTTGACCGGGCTTCAGGCGCACTGTCGTGAAGCGTGCATCGCCAAGGGGCTCGACCGGCCGCGAAAATGTTTGCGGCGGTGTGGCATCGAAGCCGGCCTGCTGCAAGTCCGTGAAGGTTGCGTCAGGATCACTCGTGCGGAACACGAGGCCGTCAGCGCCGAGCGGACTGTTCAGGATTTCCTCCCGCACGGTCTTGCCATCGGCGGGCAAGCCGATAAGTTCAAGATAGTGGTCGCCGAAGACGATTGCGTGGTTGATCGAGCCGAGCGTGTGATACCCGCGCGGCGCGACCGTGAAACCGAGTTGCTCGAAGACGGCCTGAGCGGCGTCGGTGTCGAAGCGCGTGTTGATGACCAGATGATCGAGCGCAAGCATCACGTTGCCTGCGTCGCCGTCACCGTTGAATACGCGCCGCGTCCGCTTGCTACGAGCTTGCCATCCTTATCGAAGACTTGCGCTTCGGCCACGGACACTTGCGATCCAAACTTGATCACCTTGCCCTTCACCGTCAGATCGCCCTTGAACGCGGCGCGATGATAATCCACGCGCAAGTCGATGGTCGGTACGCCGCGCCCTGTCTTCGAGACCAGCGCCCAATCCGCCGCGAGATCCACGAGCGCCGCGAGAACGCCGCCATGCGTGTATCCCTTGTCCGGATTCACGACCCATTCTTCGCGCCACGTCGCGGTGAGCTCGATCTCGCCCTCACCCACCGATACCACTCTCAACCCGAGCCATTCGTGGAAGGGACCACGCCGCAGGCGTGCCTCGATATCCTGCGCACTCGGCAAAGTTGCTTCACTCATGATGTTCCTTTCAGCATTGAATTACGGATTGACGACGACCTTGCCCAGCACTTCCCGATCGCGAATCAGCCGCAGTCCTTCTGCGGCTTCTTCGAGCGGCAACGTCCGGTCGATGGCAGGCACGAGTTCGCCCGTCGCGATCTGGTCGAGCAGCGCGCGCAGGTTTTCATCGTAGAAGCTGTTCGAGCCGATGATCTTCAGCTCGAAGCTCCAGATGTATCGAAGGTCTTCCGCCGGCGCATGTCCGGCCGTCGCGCCGCAAACCAGCAGCGTGCCACCGCGTTTCAGGCACTTCAAAGATGGCACCCATGTGTCGCCGCCGGTGAAGTTCACGACGACATCAACACCGCCGTCATAAGTCCGGCGCTGCGGCTTGCCGTACTGTCCGATCGCCCACTTCGAAAAATCCGTGGTCTTGTAGTTCACGGTTTGATCGGCGCCGAGCGCTTTGAGCTGCTCGCATTTTTCGTCGCTGCCGGCGCACGCGATCACTTCCGCACCCAACTGCTTCGCGATCAAGATGCACGCCGTACCCACGCCGCCGCTTGCGCCGAGAATCAGCACGCGGTCGCCGGCTTTCACGGTCTTGTGCGTAACCAGCATCCGGTGCGCCGTACCGTAAGCGACCGGCAACGCGGACGCGGCGTCGTAGCTCACGGCATCGGGCAACGCGATCAACTGCCCGACCGACACGAGGCAATATTGCGCCATGCCGCCATCGAGCATTTCGCCCATCAGGCCCTTCTCGGGATAAAGCGGATTCACGAGCACACGATCTCCCGCCTTCCAGACTTCAACACCCTCGCCCACCTCTGCGATGTCGCCGGCCATGTCCAGACCGATCACGACCGGAAACGGGACCTTGATTCCTGGCATGCCCTTCACCGTGAATACATCGTGATAATTGAATGACGATGCGCGCACACGGATCACAACGTGCCCGGGCGTTGCTTTAGGTACGGGTTTGTCAGTGACCACGTGCAGTTGATCGAGATCGCCATGCTCGTTCAACACGAGCGCTTTCATGGTCGATGGTATGGCGGTTGTCACAGTGTCTTCTCCACGTTATTGAATTGATTTCGATGCGGCGTACGGCGCCGTATCGAAGAGGTCGGCGGGTAATGCACCTTTGATCACGCCACCGTCCACGAAAATTTGATGCTCACGTTTGAGCGTTTCCAGATCGATCGGCTCGAACGTCACACGATTGATGTCCGACCAGCGCGCGGCGTACGCTTGCGCGTCATCGGCCGGCAAGTTCGCACTCTTCTGCAGGATCGCGGCGACATCGTTCTGATGCGCGGCGCCCCATTGCAACGCGGTACGCATGCCGGCAATCAGCTTCGCCACGTCTTGCGGATGCTTCGCAAGATAGTCCGCACGGATCGCACTCACGCCGATGTACGGCGTGGCGTCCGACTTGGTGAGCTTCTTCCATTCGCCGCCGAAACTACCAAGGCGCTTCACCTTCAGCTCCTTCAATTGCGCAATGGTCACGGAGCGCAACGCGGCGGCATCGACCTGTTTTTGCACGAGGAACTGCGCAAGGCGTCCTTCGTTTCCAGGCACGATGGAAAAGTCAGCCGGCTTGATGCCGTAGTTGCCCTGCAAGACGGCGGTTGCTATCGATGCAACCGAACTGCCCGGCGGCGACATGCCGACTTTCTTGCCGCGCAGGTCGGCGAGCGACTTGATGGGCGAGTCTTCAGGCGCGACGAACTCGACGTCCGCGGGCTGGGTTGCGAGCACGATCTTGAGCGGCACGCCTTCCGCCGCAGTGCTGAAAACTGCCGATGCCGGCGCTGCAAATGCAAAGTCGATCGCGTTCGCCGCGAGCGCCCGATTGGGCGCGTTGACATCGGAGAAATGCACGAAGGTCACATCCAGGCCGCGCTGCTGCAGAAATTTCTGCGCTTCCAGAACGGCGCCAAAACCCAGGCTCACGCCGCTTGTCCAGTAGCCGATGCGCATCGGTTCTGCGTGCGCCGTCTGTACAGCGCCTAACGTTGCGCTTGCGGCAATGGCCGCAAAAAGCGCCGCTCTCCTGAATAAATCATGACGTTTCATTTTTGCATTCCCCGTTGGTTCAGTCGGTTTTTTTCCATCGAAACAAACGCCGTTCGAGCGGCTTCAGTACGCCGGCTTCGAGTACGAGCATCAGGACGACCAGGGTCACGGTCCACGCGAAGACTTGATCGGTCTGCACGAGATCCGCCGCCTGCCGCAAGCGATACCCAATCCCGTTCGATGACCCAATGGTCTCCGCGACCAGCGACACGCGCCAGCCGAACCCGAACGCGAGCCGTGCGCCGGCGAAGAAATGCGGCAGGATGGTCGGCAGGAAAATCTTGCGCATGATCTGCGTCTGGGACATACGGAAGCTGCGGGCAAGCTCGACCAGGTTGCCATCTACCGTCAGCGCGCCTTGCCATACATTGGTGAGGATCAGTGGCATGGCCGTCATGAACACGACGAAGATGGTCGTTGCGTTCGAGATGCCGAACCAGATGATTGCGAACACCGCCCAGATCGCCGACGAAACCGTATTCACGATCGAGAGCAGCGGCTCGAAGAAATGCGCCACGCGCGGATTCGATCCGAGCGCAATCCCTAGCGGCGCGCCGACGACTGCCGCCAGCAGGAATCCCCCGACCACTCGATACAGCGTGACTCCAAGGTCATCAAAAAAGGTACCGCTTTGCACGAGCGCGACAAACGCGCGCGCGACTCTTTGCGGCCCGGGCAGCACGAATTGCGGCATGCGCAGAGACGCAAGCCACCACGCCGCCAGCAGCAGCACGACAAGTGCGACGCGTTGCGCCACAGTCGAGGCAAACGAACTTCGTGGGACAGTGGACATAGGTCAGATCAGGAGACGCAATTGGCGGATCGCTTCGGCGACGGCGGGTTCTGTAGCGCTACGCGGGCGCGGCAAGTCGACGTTGACGATCTCGCGCACGCGCCCGGGACGCGGCGCGAGCACCACCACGCGATCAGCAAGCACAATCGCTTCCTCCACATCGTGCGTGACGAAAAGCACGGTCATGTTTCGCATCGCGTGAATGCGCAGCAGTTCCTCGTGCATCTGCGTGCGCATTTGCGGATCGAGCTTCGAAAACGGTTCGTCCATCAACAGGATGCGCGGACTCGTGACCAGACTGCGGGCCAATGCGACACGGCTGCGCATGCCGCCCGATAACTGGTGCGGATGGGCATCGGCGAAACCTTGCAGGCCGACGAGATCGAGGACCGCTTCCGCACGCGCGTGGCGTTCCCGCGCGGATATGGAGGGGACGGCGGCTTCAAGGCCGAACTCCGCGTTCGCGCGAGCCGTGCGCCATGGCAGCAAGCGGTCTTCCTGGAACATATAAGAAAGTGCGTTGCGATCTTTCGTCCCTTCGGTTTCCTTACCATCGATGCGCAACTCGCCCGCGCTCGGTTCGATCAAACCAGCGATAATATTGAGCAGCGTGCTTTTCCCGCATCCCGATGTGCCGAGCAGCGCTACGATCTCGCCCTGGCCGACATCGAAGGAAACCCCGTCCAGCACTTGCAGCGACCCAAAATGCTTGCCGACGCCGCGAAGGGAAATCGCAGCGCTCATCGGCGCAACTCCGCGACGGTGTAGAGCGGCAGCGATGCCCCGGCGCTCGAGAGGCTTGCGTAGACCTTCTCCATTGTCATGCTCTGGAACGTCTCGATGTGACGGCGCGCGATGGTCTCGGCACGGCGTTCATCGCCGGCGACGAATGCATCGATCATTGCGTTATGGTCGTGCTTGATCTCGGGTTTCGTGCCTTGCACGCCGAAGCCCAAAGCCACGAGACGCGACATTTCATCGAGCAGGCTTGCCAGCGTCCTATGCAGACGCTCATTGCCGCTCGCCGCTGCGATTGCAAGGTGAAACTCGCGGTTGGCGTCAAGGAATGTGTCGATCTGAGCGGACAGCGCGCGCTCCGGGTGGGGCACGCGGCACGCGGCTTCCAGGCGTCTGAGCAAATCCACATCTACACGGCCGCACGCGAGTCGTGCCGCCAGCGGCTCGAGCTGAACGCGTAATGCAAACACTTCCTCGACGTCTTTCAACGTGATTGGCGCAATACGGTAACCCTGCCGTGGCAACGAGCGTACGAATCCTTCATGTGCGAGACGCACGAGCGCGATACGGCAACTCGTCTTGCCGATCTGATACTCCGACATCAGCTGGCTTTCGGTGACTGTGGAGCCGGGCATCAGCTTGCAGGAGAGTACATCTCGGCGAATGCGTTCATAGGCGTCGTCGCCGCGAGCGATCGGCGGAGCAGATTCGGGCGCGACTACCGGAGTGGGCACGCGGATTTCAGGTGCGTCGTAGGACATAACCATCTAGGACCATCGGCTTGTGAGCTGCTCACGGCATCGGATTGATGCGTTCAAGAAATCATCGTAGGCGCTTGCGGGCACTTTCAAAAACAAGTTATTGAAATAAAGATGTGGCGTAGGGATATATCGTGGGAAGCTCAGCGGCTGACTGCGATTTTGCAGCGCCCGTGTAAAACACGGGCCATTACGCCGGCTAGACAAAAATGCGAGCTTGCCATGTTTGCAACAGCAAGCGCGTGAATCAGTTATTTTCAGGGCGATTGTTGCGATGCAAGTTCAAATCGCCAAGCTGTTTAAGTGAACGCTGAGCTGGCCTGCTGTTTGCATACACCTCCTTAACACCATTCAAAGGAGGTTCGATCATGATCAAGTCATTGATTCCTGCCGTTGTGATTGCTTCGGCCCTGGCTGCACCGGCACTCGCATTGGCTCAGGACAACACGCAAGTCACGCGTTCCGCAGTGAAAAGCGACTTGCAGCAAATGGAACAAGCGGGTTACAACCCAGGCGAAGATCGCACGACGTATCCCGCCAAGACGCAGGCTGCAGAACAGCGCGTACAAGACGAGCGCGGTGTAGCGGCGACTTCTTACGGTCCTTCCATAAGCGGTACGTCGGCATCAGGCATACGCGCGCAAACAGGTCCGTCGGACAGCAATCACACAATCTACTTCGGTCATTAAGCCGGATTTCAGACCGACGAACAAAAACAGGGCGTTTGCTGTCAAGCAAACGCCCTGATATTTTCTACTGGCAGTGAAGCGCTATTCGTCTTCGCTGTCTGCTTCCTCAAGCATGCGCATTGCAGCCTTCTCCGCATTTGATACATGCAAACGCGCTGCCGCTTCCGCCGCGCCTGCATCGCGCGCTTTCAAAGCCTTGAACAATTTATCGATTTCGCGAAGACTGGTCGGTAAGCGATCCGGGTGCATCAACGAAGTCGCCCGCAAAAGGTTCACGCGCGAATAAAGGCTCGTCAGAATTTCCTTTACAAGACCGTTGCCGCAATTGTCCAGCAACACATCGTAGAGTTCGGTTTTCGCCTTGAGCACGCCGGCTTGGTCTTGAGCCAGCGCCTGCACACGCAACGCCTTGGCTTTTTCGCCGAATTGCGCAATCGCTGCGTCGTCCGCAATACGCGCAAACTCGCCTGCCGCAAAACCTTCCAGCAAACCGCGAATGGCGTAAAGCTCCGCCGCTTCCTGCTTCGACATGATCGCAACCACAGGTCCCTTATGCGGCACGCTGCGCACGAGCTTCTCGGCTTCAAGCCGACGCAACGCCTCCCTGACTGAAGTTCGGCTGACGCCAAGGGTCTCGCACAACTCACGTTCAATAAGCCGGGCACCGGGCGCAAAGCGTCCCGACATGATGGCCTGTCGAATCACGTTCTCGACCTGGTGACGCAACGTTTCCGGTCGCACCAAACCTATCTCAGTTGACATTATTGTATTCCCGTCTGACAAAGTTCATTCCCCCATGATACTTGATGTGTGCCGCTAGAAGCCGGGTTAAAAAAGCGGCTGTTAAGACGGTCACCGAGCACAATAAGAAAATCATCTAATTGACTGATTGTCATACAGTCTGCACTATTGCTTGATCGATATTCGACAGCGTTTGGCTCACATCAATATCCGGAGGAGACTTGCAATGCTTCCAAATTATGAGGTGTACGCAATCAAATATGCGGACCATCAACGCACCGCGAGCGTCAATTTTCTCGGCGGCGACCCTCACAATGGTCCTATGCCCATGGACTATTTCGTGTGGTTGATCCGCGATGGCTCGAAAGTGTGGGTGGTCGATGCCGGCTTCAACGCGGAGACCGCAACTGCGCGCGGCAGAAACCTGGTGCATGCGTTGCCGGACGCGTTGAAGCTTCTCGATGTCGATGCAGCCAAGGTTCCGCACCTGCTCATCACGCACATGCATTACGACCACGTTGGCAATCTCGACGCGTTTCCGAACGCCACGTTTCATTTGCAGGATCGCGAGATGGAATACGCGACTGGGCGCTACATGACACACCACTGCTTCCAGGAGGGCTTCAACCTGCGCGATGTGCTTGCGCTCGTTCAGGAAGTCTACAAAGGCCGCGTGAAATTCTACGACGGCGTTGGACATATAGCGCCGGGGCTCTCGACACATCACGTGGGCGGCCATACGCGCGGCCTTCAGGTCGTACGCGTTCACACGCAGCGCGGCTGGGTCGTGCTCGCGTCAGACGCGAGTCATTATTATCGGAACATGCACGAGGAGCGGCCATTTCCGACCGTCTTCAATGTCGGCGAGATGGTCGAGGGATATCGCAAGCTGGCGGAACTGGCTGATTCCGATGACCATATCGTTCCGGGTCACGATCCTGAAGTGCTCAAGCGCTATGCGCCACCGAGCGCGACCTGGATGCCGGCCCGAGTCGACCCGGTGAACGACACCATGTCAATGCCCGGGTGACTCGCGATTGCGGCGCCAACGCCCGGGCCATCCCCATTGATCAAGTTGAAAACGCCTGGCGGCACACCGGCTTCATCAAGTACCTCTGCGAACATCAATGCGCTAAGCGGCGAATATTCGCTCGGTTTTAGAACCATGGTGCATCCCGCCGCCAACGCTGGCGCGATCTTGACGACGATCTGGTTGATGGGCCAGTTCCACGGTGTGATGAGTCCGCATACACCGATCGCTTCGTGGCGCACACGCGTCGTGCCGCGCTGCTCTTCGAAGTCGAAGCGTTCGAGTACATCGATCAACGCATTAAGATGCGCGGGCCCGCGCGCTGCTTGTCCTTTGCGTGCGAACGCAATCGGGGCGCCCATTTCGAGTCGCATTGCCTCGGCGAATTCGTCGTATCGGCGTTCGTATATTTTTACGATCCGGCGCAGCAACGCGACGCGATCCGCGACCTTGGTATCCGAGTAAGACGGGAATGCCCGGCGCGCAGCGATAACCGCGCGATCAACATCATTTGGAGTCCCAATGGCGAGACGTCCGGTCGTCAGCTCGGATGAAGGGTCAATCATGTCGAACCAGGTTGGCGCTGTCGGCTCAACCCATTTTCCATCGATGTAAAACTGTGCTGTTCGTGACATCGCTACGCCCTGGGATTCGGTGAATGAAGTTAATTGCCTTCGTCCGCAAGCAACTTGTACATCTCGGTATGATCGGTTGTGGCGGTTGCGTGCGTTGAGATTTCATCCCACAAGGATGTCGCGTTCTTACCGAGTTTCATTGGGTAGCCAACGCCGTCGGACAATGCCCGTGCGATCTTGAGGTCCTTGTTCATCAACTGCATTGCGAAGCCCGAGGCGAACGTGCTGCTGAGCATGAATTGCTTTACCTTGTTCTCGGATGTGTTGCTGCGCCCCGTCGATGCATTGAGGACGTCAGTCATCACTTCGCGTTCAATGCCGAATCGTTTTGCAATATGTAGTGCCTCGATGGTCGCCATCAAACCCGTCGCGGAGACGTAGTTGTTGAGTGCTTTGGCCGCGTGTCCTGCGCCGGCGGCGCCGATGTGCAGAACACTTTTCCCCATCGCATCGAGTACGGGTTTGCATCGATCGAGTACGCCTTCGTTTCCGCCAACAAGAATTGCAAGTGTGCCGTCTTTCGCACGTTTTACGCCGCCGGAAACTGGGGCGTCGAGGTATTTGAGTTCTTGCTTTCCAGGGTCGTTGCCAAAGCACGAGAACGAGCGGGTTCGGAGGAACTCATGTCGATGACAACTGCACTTTTCGCGAGCGCGGCAACCCAACCGTTGGTCTGGCCATCGCCGTGCGAACCTAGAAAGACTGCCTCAACAATGTCGGAATTGGGGAGCATCGTGATCAGGACGTCGAGCGCTGATGCGTTCTCGCGGTCGAGTCTCCGAGCGTCAAGTGCGTTCGTAATTTTGCTTGACCGGTCCGCGTCGGCGTCGGCGGGGATCCACGTTGTTCTCCGGTTGCCCTGCTTTGCGGTGTCGAAGGCGGTTGCCTGCCCAGTTCCGATGCTTAGGATTATATGACTGTCATACAATCAGTCAAGCATTTGCTGGTCCGGGTTTTCCATCGGTCGGCAAGGGTCTCTTGATGCCGCTTTCAGGATTCGACACGTGTGCTGAGCGTGGGCTTCCGAGGATTGAGGTTGTGAGACCGTTAGTTGCGATGAGGTTTGTGTGGCGGCTGTTCTCTCGTGCTTTCTATTGTCCTTTTAGCGGAAACCTCATTGAGCTATGCAGAATCTCGCATCGCGCTCGAATCGCGTATTGCGGGGCTTCAATCTCCTTTGCATTCCCGCTTGTCACGAACCGGTGAACGACCTCGGCGAACTGGCGGTCAAGCTTGAGTTCAGGGAGCGTTCGGATTTGTTTGCGTGACTCATCGCTGAAGTCGGTGATCATCGGATTGAGTACGATGGAGCGCAATCTTGCGATGAACCATCATCCGCATTTGCTGTTTTGCTCACGCGCGAGACCCCGGCGCACGCCGCCCTTAGGGTACGTTTCATCTCGCTAAGTCGGCTTCCGATATCGGGTGTCCGCGTCCGTGGTTGGTTCAACGTGGGTTTCTCGGCATGTCCAACGGTAGGGCGAACTACGTGCTTCGCGCATTTGTCGCGGAAGTCGTCGATCTGTTGTTGGGTTGCCCGCCCTAACGTTTTCGCTTTGAGTGCGGCTACGAACGGTTCTGCCCACTGCCCTGCCGCGATACGCGGCGATATTTCCTGATAGTTTTGAATGGAAATTGATTGCCCATCGCTCGATACGGCAATGAGTCTGGTTTCGTCGATATCGATAAAGGTTTGACCAACGCATTCTCGTGCGGTGGTCTCGATCTGCGCAAGACGCGCGACCTCGCGTGCCTCGCGTTCATGCGCGGTACGCTTCGCGCGAATCTGATGACCAAAATCGACAGGCGAACGTAGCAGTGCGCGCAAGTAACTTATCGGACGCTTGGCCTGTCTCAGGTGCTCCCAGGTTGCTTCAACCACATCGGAAAGCAACTTCGCATGTGCCTTCGCTTCACGCATGAGTTTGAAAATCAAAAAATCACGAAAACCCAGACTCAGCAAGCGCTCGAGGTCGGCAGGGAGGCGTCCCGGTTGTCTCTTTTGATTCTTAGGGGATAGATCCTTATATATAGCTCCGTCTGCCACGCTGGCACACGGAGTGTCAAAAGTTGGATCTACGGCGCTATGACCGATATCGCTCGATTGGACAGCCTCGTTCAGTTCTTGCGCGTCATCCGTATCGATATATCCCAAGACCATTGCCGAGCGCTCTGTTAAGTGGAGATAGGCGCGTCCAAACAATCCGGCGGTACCGTAACGTTTTTGGGGAGCGCGCTCGATCAGGCCAGCCGCTTCAAGGTCGTCGAGACTTCTGTAGAAGGTACGCATCGATTGCATGGCGCGACCGGTGAGAAGCTCGCGTCGGGCGAATATGGAAGCGTAGGGATTCTTGGCATCAACGGTGCGTGCGAGCGCAGCCAATACGGCTCGTGCTCGTGCTGGAAGCGTCGGAAAATTTGCCGCGCGATGTGCTGCCCGGAATACGACCCAGGGCAAATTCGATTGACCCGCGAGGAAATGATCCATTGCGGTTTGATCGATATCGACGGACTCGTCGTGAAGTGGAAGAGGGTGCAATTCCCCCTCGCCAGCAACGGAATGTTGCGCGATAAGCATGTCACACGTCCATTTCTGAAAAATGGAAGGGAAACGCTTGACTGCCGATCGCTATCCGCTACACTTCGAGGTGTTGGGCCTTTATCCGATTCCCGTCGGAGAAGTGCAGCAGTGGGCAAGCGACAGCGAAGCCCGGTTAAATCAAAAGCCTTCGGTTCCCGCCGAAGGCTTTTGTCTTTCTGCGTCGGATCAGTTCATCATTGTTCTCGGTTGGTGAGATAAACCCATGATTTATAAGGCTTCCCTAGTAGGGAGTATTTGAGTTTCCGCTCGAATACTCTAGGGGTATGCCATCTTCAAATCTAAGTTGTTGATTTCAATGAGTTCCCTACTAGGGATCATTGTTTCTCGAGTTCAGATTCGATAAATGTCCGAATTTTTTCGGCCCACTGATCGGCTTCGTTTGCAGCGCTGCCTGAAAACGACACGCCGACCACGCCATTGCGCGCCGAAATCTGGCATACCTTTTTGCTGCCGCGACGAACTATCAACGGCTCGTTGCGTTCGCGAGGCGCCCGGTCGGCTTTAGTGGCGGCGACTGCTTGCGCTTGCGTGAAGGCATCGTCGCTTATCAAGCGTTCGATAGCGGCCTTGACTTTATCTTCACGACCTTCCGCGACCGCTTTCGCCAGTTGTTCGGCAGCGTTACTTCCGAGGCGCTCGGGGCGGGTCGCCAACAAGTCCTTACTTTCGTCGGGCAGAAGATCGAACTTCATGATCCGGCCAACGTGCGAATCGCTGATGCCAGCCGCTCTTGCCAGTTCCTCCTTTGTAATTCCGGTGGAATCCTGGAGAGATTTGAATCCCCAAAATTTCTCAAAATCCGATAGCGTCGGCGAAAGAAGGTTCGAGAAGAATGCGGCGTACTCGACCATCGACACATCGATGTCAAGGACGATGCCGTCGATTTCCGTTCGTCCCAATTCCCGATAAACCGAAGCGCGGTTATGACCGGCCACGATGTCGTATTCACCATCGGGCCGTTCACGAACCGTAATGGGCTGCGCGAGCGGGTAAGCCGTCAGGTTGGCTTTGAGCTCAGCGTATTCCGCGGCCGTAAGCCGGCGCCGGCGACCTGGTATTTCATGAAGCTTGTCGAGCGGAATTTTGCCTGGCGCGCGCTGTTCAAGCGCACGTTTTAGCTTTTCGATCTCGGCTTGCTGACTGTGGACGCGACCCTGCAAGCCGATTAGTTGCCCCGGCGCAGTTCGCGGCGCAAGCGGTTCTGAAGGTGTATCGGCGGAGTCGTCGTCGAGACGAATACCCGCAGCCTTCGCCTTTTGTTTCGCTGCTGTAGACATGCTTACTCCTTGTCCCAGAGGTAACAGACCTTGCTGTCGATCAAATCCACAACTTGGTCGTACGGCACCCGGATGCGCCGCAGTGTCGCCGCGTTTCCGTCATAGTTCGGGAAGTCGTAGACCGTGGAAAAATCGTTCGTGGTCGTACGTGCAAGATCCGTTTCCGGAATCTCCACCGGAAGAACGCGTTCTCCGTAGGTGGTGATGACCCAGTCTCTTACGATCGACGCATTTGCCTTGTTCGGCATGCGCGTCACCAGGATGTCGATGAAATCAAACACCTTGGCTTCGTCAGCCGACTCTCCAAACTGCTTCATGCCGGAGACCATGTCGGAAAAAAGCGACCAGAACTGGACCATGGATGCGAACGAAAGCGTGTCCGGCATCACGGGAACAATTACTCCATCTGCTGCAAACAATGCGTTGATGGTGAGATAGCTCAGCGTCGGCGCGGTGTCGATGATGATGTAGTCGTACTCGTCCTTTAGATCTTCCAGTCCGTCATTCAACACATTCCAGAATTTCGCGCTAGGCGACGCATGAACCCGTGCTGGGAGCATGAATTCGGCATTGAAGAGATCGGTCGAGGACGGAATCAGGTCAAGGTTTTCCCAGTACGTTTGCATTGGGAGATCCTTCATGCTGAAGGCTTCGCCATTCACGTACGCCTCGATCAAGGGCAAAATCGTTTGATCGCCATTGATCTCGGCGTGAGGGTTGATTCCGTACAGCGTGGTCGCACTTCCCTGCGGATCCATGTCTATATGCAGCACGCGGCGTCCGTGTCGTAGTGACAGACCTTGCGCGAGAACCATGGACGTCGTGGTCTTGGTGACACCGCCCTTGAAGTTGCCGATGGCGATGACCTTGCCTTTTTTGCCTTCGGGACGCTGTCTGGGCTTGCGTTCCGCCCGCACCCATTCAATGGTTTCCGCCAACGTGAATTGCCGGGCAGCGCCCGGCTTTTCCTGCGTCCCTTGCGGAAGTTCGCCTTTCTTGATCAGATAGGAGAAACGCGCTTTATCGATGCCGCACAATTCCTGAAGTTTGCCGCTCGGAAACACCGGGGCAACCTTCCGTGGAAACGGTTGGAGCATCTGCGTGCGAATTCGCTCGAGCATTTTGGCAGAGCGCGCGGCCAAATTGACGAGATCGTCCGGCGTCACCTCGATTGGTGGCGTCGAAAGGTTGATATCCATGTGTTTCTTCCCGGTGGTGCTGGTTCTACCAAAAACGTGGATTCTTCCTCAAAAGGTAGAACCGACGGTAACCGAAGACTAAGAGGTATACGGAGTAAACGCAAGTAAACTTTGCCACCCCCGGACACCCGCAAAGGCACGCGGGTAATGGGCTGCGGGCAAAAACATGAGAAACGACTTGAGGGAAAACAGGCGACGGAGCCTGTTTTAGGTCTGCGGAATCAGTCTAGGACGTGAAACGTGTTGCGCGATTCGAGAGGCGCGAACCGTGGTTTAGCGGCTTTGACCCTGCGAGGCGGGGGCGGATTTAAGATACAGCCGCGTGGTCGAAAGGTGGGCGTGACCAAGGCGCACCTGAACTTCCCGGCAGTCCACGCCTCGTTCCAGCGCGTGATGCGAATGCGTATGGCGGATCCAATGCGTGCTTGGATTGCGGCAAGCATCTTTTTGGGCGGGAAAGCCGCGCGTCGCGACTGGCTCGGATCCAAGCAGTAACCGGCGAAAAACCTGTCCGACCCCATCGGGCGTGAGTGCTTGGCCCGTACGAAAATTCGCCAGGAGCGGTGTATCGGGCGCGCAGGCAGCCGGATTCCCTGGCAACCCTCGCGCCTGCAGAGAGGCGATAACCACTTCCATCACCGAATCGGGAATTGGAATGTAACGGTCCGGACGGCCGATACCGGTAATCAACAGTTGCCAGCGTTTGCTGCCGGCAGCACTTGGCATCGTTGCAAACAGTTGGCCAGTGGTGGACGCGGCCAATTCCGCGCGCCGCAGCCCGGTCGCGTAAGCCAGCTGCATCGCCAGGAAATTTCGAAGTTCCTGGCGCGAATACCTGATGCGCATGCTCGCCTGAACCACGGTGTTCCATTGATGCTGGCTCAGCGAACGGCCTGCGACGTCGATTCGTGGTCCGATTGCAATCGTAGTGCAGCGTGAGAACGGGTTACTTTTCAGATAACCTCGATCCACCAGCCATTCGCACATTGCGCGCAGGATCGCCCGGGCCGTTTCGCGGCTGCGGTCGGAAAGCCCGCCGATAAACGGCCGCCAATCAGGGTGGGTTCGCTCGATTTTCGCGCTACCGACCCATTGTGCGGCGGGTTGCGGATCCTTCAAAAACGCCTCGACGTACTCGGTGCAATCGCTGGTATCGAGCGATGAAAGCGCCTTTTTTCTCAAATGAATTGCCCAGAGAAGCAGACGCTCGGCTTCGCGCCTGTAGGCCCGAACCGTGTGCGGACTGTGTTGACGACCGGCAAGCCATGCATTGAGCGCCTGCAAATCCGTACGGAAATCGCCATCCGGGGCAGACCGTTTCGCGCGATTCGTGCCCGCGGAGCCGTCCAGTTCGGGCGGGACGTCGAGCGCTTCGAGCGGCACGATCCCAAATTCCCGCGGTCGGGCAAGCGCCGGATCGTTACTGTCCAGGTGCCGGCGAGGGGTGACGGCGCGCGGCGACAAGGTATGACCCAGCGAATCCGCATGAAGCGAAAGCCAGTCAATCACGCGCCGCGCCGCCTTCGGCCCAACTCGCTCAATGCCCGTATGCCAACGATGCCCACGCCGCTCGATAAACCCCAGCAAATCCGCGAGCGTATATATATGCGCCCGTTGCAGCCGGCTCGCGATCGCAGGTTCCAGCCAGCTTGATACCGGGTGATCGGGTTGCGGCGCCTGGACCAGACTCGCTTCCATCCGTGCGAGCGCGTCCGCCTGACGGCGCCGAAGCCGTGCATTCCGCGAAATGCGCCGGTCGAGCGGCGCGTTCTCCCGAGAGTATTCCGCCCGATAAAGCTCGAGCAATTCAGCTTCGCTATGAAACCCGTTCGGATCGATGGCGTCGCGGTAAGCCTCGAGCGTCGGCATGGCGCTTATAGCGACGCGTTCAGGAATGCTGCCTGGCCGCAGGCGTAACAGGTGCGTGGCTTCGACGTCGCGGGTCCGGCGAGCGGCGCTTGAAAGCGTGTCGCGCAAGAGCCCGATGAGGCGCCGGGTGGCGCGAACGTCGGTAGTAGCGTCGCCATAAGTGGCGTGCAGCTGTTCGACCGACACACCGTCCAGATACCCGCGATACAACGCGAAATGTTCACGCGTAAGCCGCTTTATCGACGTGCGGTTCTCGGCGTTGCGAACGGATGGCGGGGTGGAGGCAGCCGGCATGAGTATTTATGCTTTGATTTCAAGAGCTTGAAGAGAGGCTACCAGCGAGAAGTACGTTTGACAAGAAAAAACGCTACATCTGATAAGTATACGAAGACCCGTGGGCGCAAAGAATCCAGAGCCGGTGCAGCAGCGCGCAGCCTTCAACTTGACTGCGCGCGTTCACAGATGGTTACTTCGCAAGCGCCGCAGCAACAACGGTAGCCAACGAGGTCGTCGGACGGCCGAGGAGCGTGCTTAGTTGATGGCTGTCATCGAAGAGAGCACCTTTCGCCGCGCCTGTTCCCGAGTCAGCGATCAGCTCGGCAACTGGCTCGGGCAAGCCGACGCCGATCAAAGCTGCCTTGTATTCGGTCTCGGACATGTTCCGATACACCACCGCCTTGCCCGCCTGCCGCGCAACTTCCGCAGCAAAGTCGGTGAGGGTATAGGCCGTATCGCCAGCCAGTTCGTAGATGCGACCTGCTTGCTCATCGCGGGTCAACACGGCGGCGGCCGCTTCGGCATAGTCCGCACGCGCCGCCGATGAAATCCGTCCATCGCCCGAATCGCCGAGCAAGGCGCCATGTTCGAGCACCGGCGCCAGGCTGCCCGTGTAGTTTTCCGTGTACCACCCGTTGCGCAGCACGACAAACGGCACCGCCGATTCGCGCAAGGCCGCTTCCGTTTCACGATGTTCACCGGCAAGACCCAACGGCGATGTATCGGCGTGAAGCACGCTCGTGTAGGCGATCAGTTCCACACCGGCGCGGCGCGCAGCATCGATCGCCGCGCGATGTTGAACGCCGCGCTTGCCAAGCTCGTTCGATGAAATCAGCAGCAACTTCTCGACGCCCGCGAACGCTGCGTCGAGCGTGACGGGATCGTTGTAGTCCGCCGGCCGGATCTGAACGCCGCGGGCAGCGAGATCGGAGGCTTTTTCCGGACTACGCACCGCGGCGACGATCTGCGCCGCAGGCACAGTTTTCAACAATGCTTCGATAACAAGACGGCCAAGTTGGCCGGTGGCGCCGGTGACTGCGATCATGAGAGGACTCCTTTAATGATGGAAAACGTCGTGTAGACAACCGAATCCGCACGGTATCGAATAAACTAACTTTTCGTAAGTACGTACGCGAAGGTAAGTATCAATGAACTCGAATATCGAAATGACCGCTGGCGCAGTGCCCTTGTCCGAACTCGTTCGCCGGGGCGAGTTGCTTTCGGCGGATTGTCCGTCGCGCGAAGTGCTCAAGCACGTGACCAGTCGATGGGGCGTGCTCGTACTGATGGTGTTACTGGATGAAGAAACCTGCCGTTTCAGCGATTTGCGTCGCAAGGTCGATGGCGTGAGCGAAAAAATGCTTGCGCAGACATTGCAATGGCTCGCCGCCGATGGATTCGTAGTCCGGACTTCGTACGACGTGGTGCCGCCACACGTGGACTACCGGCTGACACCGCTCGGCAAGGAGATTGCGCAGCAGGTAAGTGCGCTGGCCGACTGGATCGAGGTCAATCTGTCGCGAATCATGAATGCGCGAAACGTGCCGGACGGTGAAAGCAACTAACTGTCTGCCCACGCAACGCCTTGCCATCGCCCTCAACAACCCATGTCCGGGCGACCGGCATCGCGTAAAATTTCTCCTTCGATACCACCCCGTCAAGTCACCATGCCAACGCCCGCCGATAACCCACGCCCGAAAGAAAGCGAAGGCGTTGCTGTCATCGACCGTGCGTGCGCGATTCTTTTCGCTTTCCGCCCCGACGATGACGCCCTCACGCTCGCCGAACTCGCGGCTCGCACAGGTCTCTACAAAAGCACGTTGTTGCGCCTTGCTGGCGCGCTGATCCAGCACCGCTTGCTGTTGCGTCTCGACGATGGCCGTTATCAACTCGGTCCATCCACGTTCATGCTTGGCGCGGTGTATCAACGCAGCCTGAATCTCGGCGATATCCTCGTGCCGCTCATGCGCGAGCTTGCCGAGATCAGCGGCGAAAGCGTGTCGTTTTACGTTCGGGATGACGCGGTGCGCGTCTGCCTGCATCGCGTGGATTCGACGCACGCCGTGCGTTATCACGTGCGCGAAGGCGATGTGCTGCCGCTGGAAAGCGGCTCGGGCGGGATGGCGCTGCTGGCGTTCGGCGGAAAAGAAGGCGAAGTCTTCGAGCAGATTCGCGAGGACTTCTATTACGTATCGATGGGTGAACGCGACCGCGAAACCGCGGGTGTATCGATGCCAGTCTTCGGCGTACGCCAGACCTTACGCGGCGTGATCACGCTTGCGGGTCCGAGCTCGCGGATCGATCAGGCGTTTGTGGATCAGAACCTTGGCGCGTTGTTCGATTGCGCGGCGCGAGCAACCGATGCGCTCGGCGGCGACGCACGCGCGCTGCGTCAGGCACAGCGGCGTGCGGCTGAAGTTCACGCCAAATGACGCTCGGGCTTGCCCGTGTACTTGTAGGCCATTTGCCGCGGCATCGGACCTTTGTTGCGTTCTTTTCGGCCGCGCTGTTCCCAGGCGTGCGACAGGATTCCGACCGCCCGCGATAAACAAAACACCCCGCGGGCAAGCTCGGGCGCGAATCCCAACTCTGCATAAATTACCGCGGTCGCGCCGTCGATGTTCATCGGCACCGGCTTGTTCTTGCGCGCCTTCAACAACGCTTCGATACCCCGTGCCACCGCTGCATACTTTCCGCCGATCACGCCTTGCTCGACACTGGCATCGACCAAAGCGAGCAACTTCGTCGCGCGTGGATCGACGGGATGAAACCTGTGGCCGAAACCCGGCAGATACTTGCCGCGTTCGCTGATGAACGCATCGACGCCTTGCGCGACGGCATCGTTCAATCCGGCGCCTGAGGTTTCCAGCGCGACGATCGAATCATAGAGTTCAACCGCTTGCTGGCCCGCGCCGCCGTGGACGTCGTCAAGGGCGTTGATTGCGGAAGCCATCGCGCCGTTCAGCGGCAAACCGCAACTCGTGGCCATGCGCGAAATGGCGATGGATGGCGCGTGCGGCCCATGATCTACAGACGCCACAAGTGCCGCTTCGAACAAGCTCGCCTGATTTTTATCGGGCAATTCGCCGCGCAACATCAGCCAGATCATTTGCGGAAAACTGATCGAACCAATCAGTTCCTGGATCGGAAAACCGCGAACGTTGATCGAACCCGGATGGATATCGATGATCGATGTGCTCCAGTAATCCGCGGCGAGCGTGGCGGCATCGAAATCTTGCGTCATGGTCAGATCACTCCTTCTGCGCGTAGTTGATCGATTTCCGCGGCGTCGAAACCGAGCACGGAAAGATGGTCGCGCGTATTCGCGGACAACACGGGCGCGGGTGATGTTGGCGCAGTGTCGGCATCGACGAAACGGAAACCTGCGCGCGTGACGCGTTGCCGGGTTGCAGCATCATCGCCGTTGAATTCATGCACGAATTCACGCGAGACCATATGCGGATGCGCGAGGATTTCCGGCACCGACATCACGCGTCCGGCAGGCACGCCGGCATCGACGAATTTCGCGTCCCAGTTAATCGCGCTGTCCGACGCCAATGCGGCTTCTATCTCCGCTTTCAATGCCGTACGATTCACCTTGCGTGCGTTGCGCTCGGAGAAACGCGGGTCATCGGCGAGATCCGGGCGACCGATCAAACGGCACAAACTCACGAACTGCTTGGTCTCGTTCGCGGCAATGTTGAGCAAACCATCGCCGGTCTTGAAGGTGCCGGAAGGCGCGGCCGTGAAGTTTTCGTTGCCCATGGGCGAGGGCGTCACGCCCGCGTTCAAGTAATTCGATACCACCCAGCCCATGGTTGAAAGCGTGGCTTCGAGCATCGATACATCGAGCATTCGGCCGCGGCCATTCGCGCGGGCATCGACCAAAGCGGCGCATATTCCAAATGCGGCCGTCAGTCCGCCGACGGTATCGGACACGGGATAACCCACGCGCAACGGCGCACTTTCGGAATCGCCGGTGACGCTCATAACGCCCGAAATGCCCTGGATGATCTGATCGTAAGCAGGGCGCTTCGATAAATCGCCATCCTTACCAAATCCGGAGATAGCGCAATAGATGAGTTTCGGATTGATCTCGCTGAGCGCTTCGTAGCCGAGTTCGAGCCGCTTCATCACGCCCGGCCGGAAATTCTCGACCAGCACGTCCGCGGTTTTCACGAGCGAGCGCAGGATTTCCTTGCCGCGCGCGTCCTTCAGATTGAGCGTGATCGATTGTTTGCCCGCGTTCACGGCAACGAATGATGCGCCCATGTCACGCGCCGACGCTTCTGCATCGGCGCCGAGCCTGCGCGCAAGATCGCCGCCTTCGGGATGTTCGACCTTGATGACCTCGGCGCCGAGCAACGCCAGTTGATACGCGCAAAACGGTCCGGCCAGCACATTCGATAAATCCAGCACCCGTACTCCAGCTAACGGAAGCGTCATGTCAAACCCTCTTGTTTAAAGCTAAAAAATCCATACAACGCAATGCAAACATCAATGCGAGATTTCATCGAGATTGCGATTATTCGTGCGCGGTCCAAAGATGCCGATAGCGCCCATCACCATGATCATCGACGCGCTGATCAATGCGAACACGCCGGTCACTTCGAAGTGCCGCAACGCGAACGCAATCATGAAACCGGAAAACATCGCGGAAAGCCGCGAGATGGAATAGACAAGCCCCACGGCGCGCGCCCGCAGCCGCGTTGGGAAAAGCTCGGTTTGATACGCGTGATAACCGACCGAAAGCAACGTACCGCACAAGGTGATCAACACACCGAGGATCATCAGCATGACGGGCGATGTCTGCGTCGCAAACAAACTGCCGAAGACGGCGATACCCAGCGCGGACAACACAATCAACGTCTTGCGTTCGATCCGGTCCGCGATCGCCATGCCAAGCAATGGCCCGAACGGATTCGAGATCGCTATCACAAACGAGTACAGCAGACTGTGTGTGATCGTGACGCCTTTGGATACGAGCAGCGTCGGTACCCAGGACGCGAAACCATAGAAACCGATCGCCTGAAAGAAGTTGAAGACGAGCATGGTGATCGCGCGTTTGCGATACGGCGGTTGCCAGATTTCGCGGAATGCGGCCTTGGTCGTCGCCGGTTCGACGGTCGCGACAGGTTCGGGCAGCGCACGTCCATATTGCGCGGCGACTTTCGTTTCGAGTGCGTGAAGCACTTGCTCGGCTTCTGCGGCGCGGCCTTGCTGCGCGAGCCAACGCGGACTTTCGGGCACACGCTGACGGATCGCCCACACTACAAGCGCACCCAATGCGCCGATGATCACGACCCAGCGCCAGCCATCGAGACCGAACGGTTTTTGCGGCACGAGCCACCACGCGAAAAACGCAACCGACGGCACCGCCGTGTATTGCACGAGATGCACGAACGCGAACGCCCGGCCACGCAGATGTTTTGGCACGAGTTCGCTGACGTAGGTATCGATGGTCACGAGTTCCACGCCCACGCCAATGCCCGCAATCAGCCGCCACATGTTGATGGCGGGCGCCGTGGTCTGGAACGCCATGACCAGCGTCGCTATGGAATACCAGAGCAGGGATACGGTGAAGATGGTCTTGCGGCCGTATTTATCGGCCATTCCAGCGAGAAAGAACGTGCCGATAAACAACCCCGCGAACGAGGCCGCCACGAATGCGCCCAGTCCGGAAACGCCGAAGAACGATGCAGTCGTTGTCGAATACAACCCGCTTTTGACGAGGCCCGGGCCTACGTAGGCGGTAAAAAACAGGTCGTAGAATTCGAACCAACCGCCAATGGACAGCAGAAAAACGAGCATCCATACCGAACGCGTAGCCGGCAAGCGGTCGATACGCGCGTTGATCCCGGGCTTGACTCCCGTGTCGCTGGCGGTTGGCTTTTGCGATCCACGGGTCGCATCGATTGGCAGACTTGCCATTTGAATCCTCCTACGGGCGTCTCATCTCTTACGTTCTATCTAACAGAACGTCGTTCTGTTTACGAGTGATGCGAGATTAGAGCGTGAGGAGGGCACGCGAAATAGGGGTTTTACCTAGACGCCGCCGACGCCGTGCCTTACGACTTTGCGCCGGCAAGTATCCAGTCGATGACGGTATGGAGATCGGCATCGCTGATATTGGGGTTCGGCGGCATCGGAATTTCGCCCCAGACGCCGGCGCCGCCGTTGCGAACCTTGGCGAACAGCTTGTCGGGCGCCGAAGGATCGTTTTTGTATTTCTTCGCCACCACCTGATACGCCGGCCCGACAACTTGCGTTTTGACCGCGTGACATCCAAGGCAGTTGTTCTTCTGCACAATCGCCAGCGCGGCTGCGCCATTCGGCGCAGCGTGCGCCACTACGTACGTCACTGAAGTCGTCAACGCAAACGCCGCGCACATCATCCCGTTCAACACTTTCTTCATGGATCAGCCCGCCACCTTGTCTGCCGCGCTGTTCGAAACATGGGTGCGAAAGTCCATCGATGCGTTTGCTCTCAGCCCTTGATATCGAAGACAGGTGACGCGAAGGAACGATGCGAAGTTCGTCGTCTCTCCGAGATGCTCCGTGATTTCCTCATGCAACTTCGCGATGAGTTGATTGGTGGTCATGTCGTTATCGGCCGCGAGTTCGGACAGCGTTTGCCAGAACAGATTTTCGAGGCGGATGGTCGTCGTCACGCCGCTGATGCGCACCGAGCGCGCGCGGCATTCGTAAAGAATCGGGTCGGTTTGCGCGTAGATCCTGCACATGGACAAGCTCCTTGCAAAATGCAACGAAGGCGGAGCCACCGGACGGTGGCCCCGTTGCAGCATCTAGATGCTTCGGCGTTTCATTTGATCCGCGATGTAATCCGATTGCCGGATCGCCAGCGTCACGATGGTGAGCGTCGGATTTTCAGCGGCGCTGGTCGTGAACTGACTGCCATCGGAAATGAAGAGGTTGGGGATATCGAAGGTCTGGCCATGTTTGTTGCAAACGCCATCGCTCGACTTCGCGCTCATCCGGCACGTGCCGAGATTGTGCGTGGACGGGTAGGGCGGCGTACGCAAGGTTTTCACGGCGCCGGCCGCCGCGTAGATGGCCTCGCCTTGCTTGAACGCGTGATCGCGCATGGCAATATCGTTCGGATGGTCGTCGTAGTGGACGTTCGCCACCGGCAAGCCGACCTGATCCTTCACATCGTGATTCAGCGTGATGCGATTCGTCTCGCGCGGCATGTCCTCGCCGACTATCCACATGCCGGCCGTGTTTGCGTAGTTGTCCATATAGTAGGTAAAGTCCGATCCCCACGCGCCCGGATCGAAAAATGCCGCTGCAAAAGGAAGCCCGAGCGAGATGGTTTCCATTTCGTAGCCGCCCGCGAAACCGCGTTTTGGATTGAACTCGGCTTCATCCGTGATGATGCCGGCCATCACCGTTCCCCGATAAAAATGCACGGGTTCCTTGAACACGCCGTACACAGAACCGGTGGTATGGCGCATGTAGTTGCGCCCGACCTGGCCCGAGCTGTTCGCTAGCCCGTCAGGATTCTTCGATGATTCCGACAGCAACAACAGACGCGGCGTTTCTATCGAATTTCCTGCGACGCAGACCACGCGTGCGCGTTGGCGTTGCTGTTTGCCATCGGCGTCCATGTAAATCACGCTGCTTGCCTTGCCGGCCGCATTCGTTTCAATGCGCATCACATGTGACTCAGGACGTACTTCCAGCCGGCCCGTCGCTTCGCCAGCGGGAATCTCGGTGTAGAGCGTGGACCATTTCGCGCCTGACTTGCAGCCCTGAAAACAGAAGCCCAGCTGCATGCATTGGCCACGCCCCGCACGCGGGCGGCTGTTGATCGCCATGTGTCCGGTGTTGCAGTTCTTGTAGCCGACCTTGGTCGCGCCGTCGTACAGGATCTTGAAGTTGTTGTTGCCCGGCAGACCCGGAATGCCGTTCGTGCGCGTCACGCCCATCTTGTTCTCGGCTCGCGCATAGTACGGTTGCAGATCAGAAAGCGTGATCGGCCAGTCGAGCAGATTTGCTTTATCGATGGAACCATACGTCGTGCGCGCCTTGAACTCGTGTTCATGAAATCGCAGCGATGCACCCGCCCAATGCGTCGTTGTGCCGCCGACCGTCTTGCAGATCCACGCCGGCAATTCAGGGAAATCTTTCGCGACGCGCCAGTTACCGGACGTCGTGCGTCGGTCCGTCCAGGCGAGCTGCCCGAAGGACTTCCATTCATCGTTGATGAACGTGGCCGACGACTGGCGTTTGCCCGCTTCCAGCACAACGACTTTCACGCCCTTCTGACACAACTCGTTCGCAAGCGTCCCGCCGCCCGCGCCCGAACCGACGATCACGACAACCGAGTCGTCGTTGTAGTCGAACTTAGCCATGCTTGCCTCCTCGGCAGATTTTCGCGTTCAGGTTCGGATTCAGGCGACCGGCGGACTCGCGCTTGCGGGCGGGTTGGGCAACCATGTCAGGTCGTTGAATCCGCGGCCGACGTAACCGCCCTTGCTGAACGCTTCCCCTTCGTAGCCGAAGTGCGCAAACGACATGTCGTTGTTGTAGAGCGAGGTGACGCATTGCGCGCGTACAAGCAACACGAATGGATCGGTCTGATTCGCTTCGACAATAGCCGTGCGTTGTGCATCGGAGAGCGCCGTATTGCCGGCCCATTTGCCTTGTGCCGCGTCGTTCAGTTTCGCCACGCCGCTCTTGATCACGTCCATCGTTTTCTGATCGGTGGCTTTCGCATCGACATCTTTCGCGGCAAGCGCGTAGACCGCATCGGGCAGCGTCTTGTGCGGGTAGAGCGTGCGCGCGAGCGTCATGATGGCGTCGGCCTGAGCCTGATCGACGTGCGTCAGTTCCACCGCCCACGCGCGACTCGGCGCAAGCATAGCGATGGGCGTGCCGGCGACCAGTACGCCGGACAACACTACCGAACCTTTGAGGAAATGCCTGCGGCTTACACGCGCAGACGTTGCTGAGGCTGCGGAACCATGAAGGTTCTCTGCAGCGATGATGGCAATGGGGATTGCCTTGGGCATGATTGTCTCCTTTTATAGTTTGACCAACGGTCGCTTCAGTTCATACGTAGTGACCCTCCCTGGATAGCACTTCGATCTTGTAGCCGTCAGGATCGGTGATGAAAAAAAAGCGCGCGGCAACAGCACCATCGTGCGAGAGCGATTTGAGCTCGCCCGGCTGCATGCCCTGGCTTAACAAACGGTCGCGAAACGCCTCGATATCGTCCACGGCAAACGCCACGTGACCGTAGCCCGTGCCGTGCGTATAAGGCGTTGTCGTCCCTTTGTTCAATGTCAGTTCGATCTCGGCGCCGCTGTCCGGATCGCGAAGATAGACGAGCGTAAAAGTATCGAAATCAAGGCGATGCGACTCGCGCATGCCGAACGCGTTTTGATAGAACGCGATAGAACGATCCAGCGCTTGAACGCGGATCATCAGGTGGAGGAATTTGGTCATGCACGCCTCTTGTCATAGCGTCGCTTCAGTATGCAACGTTGACACAAAAGCGGGTAATAGCGGGTTATTACGCTGCTTGAACAGCCATGTGTTTTCCCTGATGGAGCGCGTTGCTCGGGTTAAACACCTAGTCGCGTATCGCCTCACGACAAGACGATACGTGGCGTCCAACAATCAATAGGCGCCCATGTAATCGCGCTTGCCGATCTCGACGCCGTTATGACGCAGGATTGCGTACGCGGTCGTCACGTGAAAGAAGAATTGCGGCAAGCCGTAATGCTGCAAATACGCGCTGCCTGCCAGCTTCTTCTCTTTGGGCGTACCCGGACGCAGCACGATTTCCTTGTTCTCGCTGCCTTCGAATTGCGCGGCATCGAAGGAAGCGATGTGAGCCAAAGCTTTCGCAATCAGCGCTTGCAAGTCAGCGAACGTGACTTCGGTATCGGGCCACGACGGGACTTCCGCACCGGCGAGACGCGAGCTCACGCCCTTCGAAAAATCCACCGCAATCTGCACCTGACGCACGAGCGGGAACATGTCCGGGAAAAGACGCGCTTGCAACAGTGCATTCGGCTCGATCTTCTTTTCAGTTGCATGCACTTCGGCTTTACGGAGCACCTCGGACAAAGCCGTCAGCATTTGCTTGAAGACCGGGACGGATGCGTTGTAGATGGAAATGGTCATGATCACTCTTTGTGGATGTTGGTTGGTCCGCTATAGCGCCGGATGCCGCGCAAGATTATACGGTCACGCGAAAAGGGCGCACTGCCGGGCAGCCGCGTCGCCACAGGGAAAACCCGACGTCGCATAACGTGCCAAACCGTCCCAAACAGGTTTATGCTGCGTTTGTTCTTGATATACCATATTGGATATATTTAAATGATGGTGCTGAGCCGAATACCAACAGGGAGACACCCACCTCAATGGCTGATACGTATGTTGGACTCCGCCCGACGCCGCTAACGCTCGCGCTTGTGCCGATCAGCGCATCGGCCTCGCTGCGCGACCAGGCGTACGCACGACTGAAACAGGCTATCGCCGATGCAGACATCTACCGATCGCGTGAAGAGATCCGGCTCGACGAAAAGGAGCTGACCGAAGCGCTGGGCGTAAGCCGCACGCCGGTGCGCGAGGCGATGACTTTGCTCGAACAGGAAGGGTTTCTGCGCACGGTGCCAAGACGCGGCATCTATATACAGCGCAAGACGAAGCGCGAGATTGTCGACATGATCTATATGTGGGCGGCGCTCGAAAGCATGGCTGCGCGATTGGCGACACTGCATGCATCGGAGGAGGACATTGCGGGATTGCGCCGCATGTTCGACGATTTCCGCGATGCCACGCCGGCCGAACACATAGAGGAGTATTCCGAGGCGAACCTCGCGTTTCATCAGGCGATCCTGGATCTATCGCAATCGCAGGTGATCCTCGACACGATGAAGAACCTCTTTGTGCACGTTCGCGCCATCCGGCGGATGACGATCGCGCAGAGCGACCGAGCGTCACGATCGATTGTGGATCACATGCATATCATCGAAGCACTCGAGCAGCGGGACACCGAGCGCGTCGAAAGCCTTGTGCGGCAGCATTCGGTGGAACTCGCGTTGTTCGTCGAAACGAATTGCGATTTTCTCGACTGAAGGACCACGCGTCGCTTGTTGTGGAACAACCCGGCGGTCGCTTGAGCGTCCTTTCATTAGTAATCCGTAAGGTTTTGCGCAACCGTTTGCGCCGCTTTTGCTGGTCCTTCGAGCAGGCGCGTGACAAACAGGTTTTCTACGGATGAGAGCAACGAAATTGGGCGTCTGGCGAAATCAAGATGCCGCGGCAACTTGGTGCGACGCAAACATAAAACCGCCGAAACCCGCGCCAAATCGGCGTCGATTCATATGCGGCACTGCAGCAACCGAGTATCGAAACAAAAAGACGCTTGACTAATACTGTGTGTGGAATATTGTATATCACGAACTACACAAACACCCCGCCAAAGGAGGAGACGTCATGGCCGAAGTAGTAAGTAACCCGCAGAGCGCCACTGCAAGCGACACGCAAGTAGAGAAGAAGGCGGAAACGACAGATGGTTTCCATCTCGTCATCGATGCACTCAAGCTGAACGACATCCACACCATTTTCGGTCTGGTGGGCATTCCGATCACCGACCTCGCGCGCCTCGCGCAAGCCGAAGGCATGCGCTTCATCGGTTTCCGTCATGAGCAGCATGCGGGCAACGCGGCCGCCATCGCCGGTTACATGACGAAGAAGCCGGGCATCTGCCTCACGGTTTCCGCGCCGGGATTCCTGAACGGCCTGACCGCGCTCGCCAACGCAACCACGAACTGCTTCCCGATGATCCTGATCAGCGGTTCGAGCGAACGTGAGATCGTCGACTTGCAGCAGGGCGATTACGAGGAAATGGACCAGTTGAACGCGGCCAAGCCGTACGCGAAGGCTGCGTATCGCGTGTTGCACGCTGAAGATATCGGCGTGGGTATTGCACGGGCAATTCGCGCAGCTGTATCGGGCCGTCCTGGCGGCGTTTATCTGGACTTGCCGGCCAAACTGCTCGCGCAGACCATCGACGCAGTGAAGGCACAGCAATCGCTGATCAAGGTTGTCGATGCTGCCCCGAGCCAGATTCCCGCGCCGGATTCGGTGAAGCGCGCAATCGATGTACTGAAGGGCGCGAAGCGTCCTCTGATCCTGCTCGGCAAGGGCGCGGCCTACGCGCAAGCCGATGCCGAGATCCGCGCTTTCGTGGAAAAGAGCGGCATTCCCTACTTGCCGATGTCCATGGCCAAGGGCCTCCTGCCCGATACACACGAGCAATCGGCATCGGCGGCTCGTTCGTTCGTGCTGCAGGAAGCCGACGTTGTGGTGCTGATCGGCGCGCGGCTGAACTGGCTGCTGTCGCACGGCAAGGGCAAGACGTGGGGCGCGGTACCGAAGAAGTTCATCCAGATCGACATTTCCCCAACGGAAATCGACAGCAACGTGGCGATCGCCGCGCCGGTGATCGGTGACATCGGTTCATGCGTGTCCGCATTGCTGACAGAAATCCAGTCGGGCGGTTTCACGAAGCCGAGCGTCGAATGGACCGGCGCGATCACGGAAAGGAAGAGCAAGAATCTCGCGAAGATGGCCGCGACGCTCGAACAAAATCCGTCGCCGATGAACTTCCACAGCGCCCTGCGCGCAATCCGCGACGTGCTGAAGACGCGTCCGGACATCAACGTCGTCAACGAAGGCGCGAACACGCTGGACTATGCGCGCAGCATCATCGACATGTACGAGCCGCGCAAGCGCTTCGATTCCGGCACGTGGGGGATCATGGGTATCGGCATGGGCTTCGCGATCGGCGCGGCCGTGACGAGCGGCAAGCCGGTGGTCGCAATCGAAGGCGACAGCGCGTTCGGTTTCAGCGGCATGGAACTCGAAACCATCTGCCGATACGACCTGCCCGTTGTCACCATCGTGTTCAACAACAACGGCGTGTATCGCGGCACGGACGTGAATCCGACTGGCGGCAAGGACGTCGCGCCGACCGTGTTCGTGAAGGGCGCGCGCTACGACAAGATGATCGAGGCATTCGGTGGCGTGGGCTTTAACGCCGAGACACCGGAAGAACTGACGAAGGCGCTGCTGGAAGGTATCGCCTCAGGCAGGCCGACGCTGATCAACGCTGTTATCGACGAAGCCGCGGGCACGGAAAGCGGCCGTCTGACGAACCTCAACCCGCAAAGCGCGGCGATGAAAAAGTAAAGCGACGCTAAAGGAGACACGACATGAGCAAACCACTCGAAGGCATCAAGATCATCGACTTCACGCACGTTCAGGCTGGTCCTGCGTGCACGCAATTGCTGGCCTGGTTCGGCGCGGACGTGATCAAGGTCGAACGCCCGGGTTCGGGCGACGTGACCCGCAATCAGTTGCGCGATATCCCCGACGCCGATGCGCTGTACTTCACCATGTTGAACAGCAACAAGAAGTCGCTGACGCTCGACACGAAAAAGCCGGAAGGCAAGGAAGTGCTGGAAAAGCTGATCCGCGAATCGGACGTTCTGGTTGAGAACTTCGGCCCGGGCGCGCTGGACCGGATGGGTTTTTCGTGGGAACGGCTGAACGAACTGAACCCGAAGATGATCGTGGCATCGGTGAAGGGCTTCAGCGACGGCCATCATTACGACGACCTGAAAGTCTACGAAAACGTCGCGCAGTGCGCGGGCGGTGCGGCATCGACCACGGGCTTCTGGGACGGTCCTCCGACCATCAGTGCTGCTGCTTTGGGCGACAGCAACACCGGCATGCATCTGGCCATCGGGATTTTGACGGCGCTGATCGGCCGCGATAAGACCGGCAAGGGCCAGAAGGTCGCGGTATCGATGCAGGACAGCGTGCTGAACCTGTGCCGCGTGAAACTGCGCGACCAGCAGCGTCTGGATCGCGTCGGGTATCTCGAGGAATATCCGCAATATCCGCACGGCGAATTCAGCGACGTGGTTCCGCGTGGCGGCAATGCAGGCGGCGGCGGTCAGCCGGGCTGGATCTTGAAGTGCAAGGGCTGGGAAACCGATCCGAACGCGTACATCTATTTCACGATTCAGGGTCACGCATGGGCGCCGATTTGCAAGGCGCTCGGCAAGCCGGAATGGATCGACGATCCGGCGTACAAGACGGCTGAAGCACGTCAACCGCATATCTTCGATATCTTTGCGACCATCGAAGAATGGCTGGCCGACAAAACCAAGTTTGAAGCCGTGGATATCCTGCGCAAGTTCGATATTCCGTGCGCCCCCGTGCTGACAATGAAGGAACTCGCGAACGATCCGTCGCTGCGTGCTAGCGGCACGATCGTGGAAGTGCCGCACAGCGTTCGCGGTTCGTATCTGACGGTCGGCAGCCCGATCAAGTTTTCTGACTTGAAGCCGGAAGTGACTGCGTCGCCGCTGTTGGGCGAGCATACGGAAGAAGTATTGGCGAGCCTTGGTTACAGCCAGCAGGAAATCTTCAACCTGAAAGAGATTCAAGCAGTTTGATACTGTAGTTGAAGCACCGGGGTCTCATTCTTCGAGACCCCGCGCAATGCGGCGTCACAAAGCGGGCGCCGCGTTGGACTGAATCACTGCCCTTCCAGATTTGGCGAATCTTGACTGATTACAAGTCGGTCAACGCCACAGCCGTCGACACCCTCACGGAAGTTTTGCGCGCCCATGTGCTGACGGCGCCCGTTCGTCTTTTTATCGTGAAGCGCTATCAGGAGGTTCCAAATGCACGTCGAAGTCCTTGGTCAATACCGGCTCGAACTGTCCGCCATGCAGCTGATTCACAACGGCGGCTGGGCGGCATATCTCGCCATTCGCACCGTCGATGAAAACCAGCAGTCGCAATCTGGTTTGTTGCCGTACCAGCACGTGGTCGATGAAGCTGTGTTTGAAAGCGAAGCCGCGGCAATTGCAGGCGCCCGCCGCGCGGCGATGGCGATGCTGAGCTCGACGGCCAGCAGGTAAACCCTTGCTTTTAATGCTTGGTGATCCTGAATAAAACCAATAATTCGCCGACTCAGCGGACACATAAAACAAATGCGCGTCGCCAGACGAAATTAGTCGCAAAAGCGGTTGCAGAAATACTATGTTCAAAATACGATATATCAGAAGAGGCGAACCAAAGTAGTTCGTCCGGCGCGCGAACCTTCGCTAACCCATGAGCGATCGACGGTATAAGCCGGCAAAGCCCGGCCACCCGCATAGCGCCACGCCACGCAGACAAAGATCAATTTAGGGAGACGCAAAATGGGCAAGGCATTGGAGGGCGTGAAGATTCTCGACTTCACGCATGTGCAGTCGGGTCCGACGTGCACGCAGTTGCTGGCGTGGTTCGGCGCGGATGTGATCAAGGTTGAACGAGCGGGCGTCGGCGATGTTACGCGGGACCAGCTTCGTGACATCCCTGAGGCGGACAGCCTGTATTTCACGATGCTGAACCACAACAAGCGTTCGGTCACCATCGATACAAAGAATCCCGAAGGCAAGCAGGTTCTCGAAGAACTGATCCAGGTCTGCGACGTGATGGTCGAGAATTTCGCGCCGGGCGCGCTCGACCGGATGGGCTTCACGTGGGAACGCGTGCAGGAATTGAATCCCCGAATGATCGTGGCGTCGGTGAAGGGCTTTGGTCCTGGTCCGTACGAAGACTGCAAGGTCTACGAGAACGTCGCGCAATGCGTGGGCGGGGCGGCATCGACTACTGGTTTCGATGATGGCCCGCCCGTTGTGACCGGCGCACAGATCGGCGACTCTGGCACGGGCTTGCATCTCGCGCTTGGCATTGTCACGGCGCTGTTTCAGCGCCACACGACCGGCCGCGGCCAGTACGTTCTCTCCGCCATGCAGGACAGCGTTCTCAACCTTTGCCGCGTGAAGCTGCGCGATCAGCAACGGCTGGAGCGCACGGGCGTGATGAAGGAATATCCGCAATATCCCAATGGCGAATTCGGCGAAGCCGTGCCGCGCGCAGGCAATGCGTCGGGCGGCGGTCAGCCGGGCTGGATCCTGAAATGCAAGGGCTGGGAAACAGACCCGAATGCGTACATCTATTTCATTACGCAAGCACCCGTCTGGGCGAAGATCTGCAACGTGATCGGCAAGGAAGAATGGGCCACCGATCCGAACTACGCAACCGCCGCCGCGCGCTTGCCGCATCTGAAGGACATCTTCTCGGAGATCGAACGCTGGACCATGACCAAGACCAAGTTCCAGGCCATGGACATCCTGAACAAATACGACATTCCGTGCGGCCCGATTTTATCGATGAAGGAAATCGCCGAAGAACCGTCGTTGCGCGAAACCGGAACCATCGTGGAAGTCGATCATCCGGTGCGCGGCAAATATTTGACCGTGGGCAATCCCATCAAGTTATCCGATAGCCCGACCGAAGTCACGCGCTCGCCCCTGCTCGGCGAACACACCGACGAAGTGATGGCCGAACTCGGCTATCAACCGGAACAGATTGCGCATTTGCGAGCCGTCGGCGCCATATAAGCGCCGGCTCGCACGAAAAGATGACGCGACGCGGCCGATTGCGGCCGGCGTCAGCGCACCCCATAAAAACTTGCAGGAGACAAACGATGAAAACGTGGATACGGTTTCGGAACGCGCATGGCCAGACGGGCTTCGGCGTTCTGGAAAACCATCGCATCACGCAATACGACGGCGAAATGTTCGGGACGTCAACGCCCGGCGCCAAGCTCCTGAGCCTGGAAGACGTCACGCTGCTGAGCCCCTGCGTGCCGACAAAAGTCGTCGCGCTCTGGAACAACTTTCACGCGTTGTCGGAAAAGCTGGGAAAGGCCGCGCCTTCCCATCCGCTGTTTCTCATCAAGCCGCCGACATCCGTGATCGGTCACGGCGAACCCATCCGGCGTCCGAAAGCGTACAGCGGCAAAATCGCTTATGAGGGCGAGCTGGCAATCGTGATCGGCAAGCGCTGCAGCAATGTATCGGCGGAAGAAGCCGATGACTACATCTTCGGCTATAGCTGCATCAACGACGTCACCGCCGCCGAACTCCTCAATGAAGATCCCAACTTCGCGCAATGGTGCAGGTCGAAGGGCTTCGATACGTTCAGCTGCATCGGCCCCGCGATTCAGCGTGACTTCGACTGGCGCAACGCGCATGTCGTGACGCGTCTCGACGGCGTCGAGCGTCAGAACTATCCGCTCTCGGACATGATCTATTCGCCCGCGCAGCAAATCAGTTTGATCTCGCAGGACATGACGCTCGAACCCGGCGATGTCATCGCGTGCGGCACGTCCATTGGCGTGGGATCGATCAAGGACGGCGCGACGGTGGAAGTGTCCATCGGCGGAATTGGCGTGTTGTCGAACGTTTTATCGGGCGGAGTCTGACATGGCGATGACCATTGCAGTACCGCGCGAGATTCGCGCGGGCGAGCGCCGCGTTGCCGCGACGCCTGAAACCGTCGGCCAGTTGCTGAAGCTCGGCTTCTCGGTGAACGTGGAAACACAAGCGGGCCTCGCTGCATCGTTCGATGACGATTCCTACCGCGCAGCAGGCGCTCAGATAGTGAGCGATACCAACGCGCTGTGGTCTGGCGCCGATATCGTGATCAAGGTCCGTGCGCCCGAGCCGGATGAATCTACGTTGCTCAAGAAAGGCGCGACGCTGATCAGCTTCGTCTGGCCCGCGCAAAACGCTGCGCTGCTGGCGCAACTCGCGGCGGCCGGCGCCAACGTCATGGCGATGGATTCCGTGCCACGCATCTCGCGCGCGCAGAAACTCGACGCGTTGAGCTCGATGGCGAACATGGCAGGTTATCGCGCGGTCATCGAAGCGGCGCAGCATTTCGGGCGCGTGTTCACCGGGCAGATCACCGCCGCCGGCAAGATGCCGCCTGCGAAGGTCCTGGTCATCGGCGCGGGCGTGGCGGGTCTCGCGGCGATCGGCGCTGCGCGTGGCCTGGGTGCAATCGTGCGCGCCTTCGATACCCGTGCCGAAGTCGAGCAGCAAGTCGAAAGCATGGGCGCGGTGTTCCTCACGGTCGATATCGAAGAAGAAGGCAGCGGCGGCGGTGGCTACGCGAAACAGATGAGCGCGGAGTTCATCGCGGCGGAGATGGCGCTGTTCGCGGCGCAGGCGAAGGAAGTCGACATCATCATCACGACCGCGCTGATCCCAGGCAAACCCGCGCCGAAGCTGATCACCGCCGAGATGGTCGGGATGATGCGCGCGGGCAGCGTGATCGTGGATATGGCGGCCGAGCAGGGTGGCAATTGCGAGCTCACGCAGCCGGGTGAAGTGGCGCGGGTTCACGGTGTATCCATAGTCGGCTACACCGATCTTGCGAGCCGCATGGCGACGCAATCGAGCCAGCTTTACGGCACCAACATTCGCCACTTGCTGACGGACTTGACGCCGCAAAAAGATGGCATCGCGAAGATCAATATGGACGACGACGTGATGCGCGGCGCGACCGTCGTGCATGACGGCGTCGTGAGCTGGCCGCCGCCACCGCCGAAAACGGCTGCCATTGCGCCGCACAAGCCCGCGGCTGCCAAGCCTGCCGCAGCGGAAATCAAGGAAGAACCGCGCAATCCCTTGATATCGGTTGTGATCCTGGCGGTCGCCGCATTGGCCCTGCTCGCGCTTGGCGCGGTCGCGCCGCCTGCGTTCGTCGCGCATCTGACGGTGTTCGTGCTGGCGGTGTTCGTCGGTTATCAGGTTGTCTGGAACGTGACGCCCGCGTTGCACACGCCGCTCATGAGCGTGACCAATGCAATCAGCGGGATCATCGTGATCGGCGCGCTGCTGCAACTCGGCACGTCCGACACGCTCGTGACCGTACTTGGCGGCATCGCGTTGCTGGTTGCCACGATCAACATTGCCGGCGGGTTCCTCGTGACCCATCGCATGTTGAAGATGTTTCAGCGCAACTAAGGAGAAAAAACATGCTGAACGGAATTGGCAACATTGCGTATCTGGGCGCGGCCGTGCTCTTCATTTTGAGTTTGCGCGGACTGAGTCATCCGAGCACCGCACGGCGCGGCAACATCTATGGCGTGGTTGGCATGTTGATCGCGGTCGTGGCGACCTTGCTTATCGCGCAGGGTGCGGGGCTTGCGGTCGTGCTGGCGGCGGCCGTTGTTGGCGCGGCGATTGGCGCGGTCCTCGCGCGGCGCGTCGAGATGACGCAAATGCCGCAACTCGTGGCGGTGCTGCATAGCTTCGTCGGATTGGCGGCGGTGTTGATCGGCTTCACGAACTATCTGATGCCGATGGGCGATATTGCCGGCGCCGAGCTGACCATCCATCTCTGCGAGATCTACCTTGGCGTGTTCATCGGAACGATCACGTTCACCGGGTCCATTGTCGCGTTCCTGAAGCTGCAAGGCACGATCAGCGGCAAGCCGCTCGTCTTGCCCGCGCGGCATATGCTGAACCTCGCAGTGCTGGTCGCGTGCGTGGCGCTGGGTTACCGGTTCATGACGGCAAATGTGGTCGCCGACGGCATCACCGCATTGCTCATCATGATCGTGCTTGCAGCAGCGCTTGGCGTGCATCTCGTGATGGCGATCGGCGGGGCGGACATGCCCGTGGTTGTATCGATGCTCAACAGCTATTCCGGATGGGCCGCCGCCGCGACGGGCTTCATGTTGAGCAACGATCTGCTGATCACGACCGGCGCGCTGGTTGGTTCGAGCGGCGCGATCCTGAGCTACATCATGTGCCGCGCGATGAACCGCAGTTTCTTGTCGGTGATTCTCGGCGGCTTTGGCGCGGCCAGCGGAACGAGCACGGCGGATGTGGGCGGCGAAGTCATCGCAACGAGCATCGATGAAGTCTGCGCCATCCTGCGCGACGCATCTGAAGTCATCATCGTGCCGGGTTACGGCATGGCTGTGGCTCAGGCGCAAACGACCATCAGCGATATCACGCGCAAGCTCGAAGCGCTCGGCGTGCGGGTCCGCTTCGGCATTCATCCGGTTGCGGGGCGCCTGCCCGGTCATATGAACGTGCTGCTGGCCGAAGCGAAAGTGCCGTATGACATCGTGCTCGAAATGGACGAGATCAACGAGGATTTCCACACGACCGACGTCGTGCTCGTGATCGGCGCGAACGATATCGTGAATCCCGGCGCGCTCGAAGATCCGGGCAGCCCGATCGCAGGCATGCCGGTGCTGGAAGTATGGAAGGCGCGCACTGTCGTGGTGTCCAAACGCGGCATGGCGACGGGTTACGCAGGCGTCGACAACCCGCTCTTCTACAAGGACAACACGCGCATGCTCTTCGGCGATGCCAAGACGAGCGTCGACGCATTGCTGCGTCAATTGTCCGCCGCCTGATCAAAAGACTGGAACCTTATGATCCGCTCACGCAAAGCCAAGATCGTCGCGACGCTCGGTCCCGCGACATCCGATATCGATACGATCACGCAACTTTTCAACGCCGGCGCAGACGTGTTCCGCCTGAACTTCAGCCACGGCTCGCACGAGGATCACAAGCGGCGCTATGACCTCGTGCGTGAAGTCGAGCGCGCTTCGGGCCGGCCGATATCAATACTCGCCGACATGCAAGGCCCGAAGCTGCGCGTAGGTCCGTTCGCGGCGGGCAAGGTGATGCTGGCCGAAGGCGCGGAGTTTTCGCTGGACAGCAACCCGGAACCCGGCGATGTGAACCGCGTGTACCTTCCGCATCCCGAACTGTTCGAAGTCGTGGCCGCGGGTCAATCATTGTTGCTCGATGACGGCAAGCTTCGCCTCGAAGTCCTCGATAACAACGGCGAGCGCATTCGCACGCGCGTGAAGCACGGCGGGGTTTTATCGGACAGGAAGGGCGTGAACGTGCCAGACACCATCCTGCCGATCCCCGTGCTGACGCAAAAGGATCGCGTCGACCTGGAGTTCGCGTTGTCGCTCGGCGCGGACTGGATCGCGCTTTCGTTCGTGCAGCGTCCGGAGGATCTTGTCGATGCTCGCGAGTTGATCGGCGAACGCGCTGGCCTGATGGTCAAGCTGGAAAAGCCCGCGGCGCTGGATCGGCTGGATGAAATCGTGCAGGCTTCCGATTCCGTGATGGTCGCGCGCGGCGACCTGGGCGTGGAGCTTCCTCCCGAGCGCGTGCCGGGTGTGCAAAAACGCATTTTGCGTTCGTGCCGCAGCCATGGAAAACCCGTGATCATCGCGACGCAAATGCTCGAGTCGATGATCGCCGCGCCCGTGCCCACGCGCGCGGAAGCGTCGGACGTGGCGACCGCAATCTACGATGGCGCCGACGCCGTCATGCTTTCCGCAGAGTCGGCGAGCGGCGCTTTCCCGGTTCAAGCGGTTGCAATGATGGACCGCATCATCAAGGAGGTGGAGCACGATCCGTTGTACAGAAGTCTGATCGATGCACAGCACGAACTGCCGTTGAATACACCCGGCGACGCAATCTGCGCCGCGTTGCGCGATGTCGCCCAGACCATCAACGCCGTGGTCGCCGTGACGTACACAACGTCGGGACATACGAGCTTGCGCGCTGCGCGCCAGCGTCCGGCCGCGCCCATCTTGAGCATCACGCCGAAGCTTGCGACCGCGCGGCGTCTCGCGCTGGTGTGGGGCGTGCATTCCACCGTGAGTCCGGACATCGGATCGGTGGATGAGATGGTCAGCGCCGCTTGCGGGACCGCTGCAAGACAAGGCTTCGCCGCATCCGGTGATCAAGTCGCCATCGCTGCCGGCATGCCGTTCGGCGAATCGGGAACGACGAACTTGCTGCGCATTGCACGCGTTTAATTAATTAAACGCCAAACGCGTACTCGCGCAAAAAACCGCGCGATTGAGCGCGTACGTCCAGATTTTCTTAGGCATCCCAAATACATAAGCATTAGCTTATTCAACGCATAAGAAACTTTCACTTTCGTTAATGGATGAACGTTGCCATCATGGCTTCAGCCTGAAGCACTTGTGGTCATCGTCAAGGCACTCATAAGGATGCCGGCGCGCGACGTGGAGACCGTCGCCGATCGCACGGCATGAACCAGAATCCGCGGCTTCGCAAGACGCGCCGAGATATTCGCATCGCCTGAAGCCGGATTGACGGTTCCATCCGGCCCGACAGAATTCGTTATTTAAAACAGGAAGAGTCCGATGAAAATCTGTGTATATGGCGCCGGCGCGATCGGCGCGTACCTGGGCGCGCAACTCGCTTTAGCCGGAGCGGATGTCAGCTTCGTTGCGCGTGGTCCGCATCTGGCGGCGATGCAGTCAAGAGGCGTGCGACTTCAGATCGATGGCACCGAACGAACCGTCAAGGTCCGATGTTCGTCCGATCCACGCGAACTCGGCGTGCAGGATTACGTGATCATCGCGTTGAAGGCGCATTCGGTGCCGGGCGTGGTCGGCGCAATGCAACCGTTGCTCGGACCCGAGACCGCGATCGTGACCGCGGTCAACGGCATTCCCTACTGGTACTTCTACAAGCACGGCGGCGAATTCGCGAACACGACGCTCGATAGCATCGACCCGGGCGGCAAGCAGTGGAAGCAACTCGGACCGGAACGCGCGATCGGCTGCGTGGTCTACCCGGCGGCCGAAATCACGGAACCCGGCGTGATACGCCATGTGTACGGCAAGAAGTTTCCCATCGGCGAACCGAGCGGCGAGCGCACCGAACGCGTCCAGAAGCTTGGCGAGATCATGGTCGCGGCCGGACTCGACGCCCCCATCCGCGACAATATCCGCGATGAAATCTGGCTCAAGCTGTGGGGCAATCTCTGCTTCAACCCAATCAGTGCGCTGACCCACGCAACGCTCGACGTGATCACGAGCAACGCCGCAACGCGCGATGTTTCGCGGACCATGATGCTCGAGGCGAAGTCCATCGCGGAACGTTTCGGCGTGCATTTTCGCGTCGATGTGGAAAAGCGTATCGATGGCGCGGGCGCGGTCGGCGCGCACAAGACGTCCATGCTTCAGGATCTCGAAGCGAATCGTCCGATGGAAATCGATCCGCTCCTGACCGTCGTGCAGGAGATGGGCCGGCTGGTCGGGCAGGCGACGCCGACTATCGATACGGTGCTGGCGCTGATCAAACTTCGCGAACAGATCGCGCAGCACGTTCCGGCCCCGGCACCAGAGCCTGCGCCGGTGAGCTGACTGTCGATTTCCTGCCGGGTCGTTCGTCGTTGAGTAAGGAGGCGCATAGCGCTGCTGTGCGCGCTTCCCTTATGAACGACCGAACAGGAGATGCGTGATGACTTATATCGATGGTTTTGTGGCAGCCGTGCCCACTGCCAACCGCGAGGCGTTCCGGCAGCACGCGCAGATGGCGGCGGAGGTTTTCAAGCAGCACGGCGCGTTGAAGGTCGTCGAATGCTGGGGAGACGACGTTCCCGAAGGCACGCTCACCTCGTTCTCGATGGCCGTCAAACGCAACGACGATGAAGCGGTCGTGTTCTCGTGGATCGTCTGGCCGTCGCGCGAGGCTCGCGACAAAGGCATGACCGCGGTGATGGCCGATCCGCGCGTCCAGCCCGACAAGAACCCCATGCCCTTCGATGGCAAACGCATGATCTACGGCGGCTTCGAGGTGATCGTGGAAGCGTGAACAGTTTGCCCTCGGCGAAGCGTTAAGATGGCGCTTCGCCAAAAGTCAACGCGCACGCATGATCTCCAGCCAGTACATCAGCCGCATCAGCTTGCAGCGGGAAAAAGTCGAATCGTTCGATGTGTATCCGTTCTCGCTGCCCGCCGTCCGTTCGCTCGAGACGCTCGAACTGCATCCGAAGGTGACGTTTTTCGTCGGCGAAAACGGCTCGGGAAAATCGACCTTGCTCGAAGCGATTGCGGTTTCCATGGGCTTCAACGCGGAAGGCGGCACAAAGAACTTCCGCTTCGATACCCGCTCGTCCCATTCCACGCTCGATGAATACCTTCGCGTCGCCAAGGGCTTCAAGAAGCCCCGGGACGGCTTTTTCCTGCGTGCGGAGAGCTTCTTCAACGTCGCGACAGAAATCGAAAATCTCGATGCCGGAGGCGGGTTCGGTCCGCCAGTCATCAGTTATTACGGCGGCCAGTCGCTGCACGAGCGCTCGCACGGTGAAGCGTTTCTCGCGTTGCTGATGAACCGCTTCGGCGGCAAAGGGCTTTATCTTCTGGACGAGCCCGAATCCGCGCTTTCGCCGCAACGCCAGCTTGCAGCGCTCGCGCGCATCCACGATCTCGCGAACGACGACTCGCAATTCGTCATTGCAACGCATTCGCCGATCCTCATGGCGTATCCCGACGCGTGGATCTACCAGTTCACTGCCGATGGCGTAACGCGCGTCGATTATGACGACACCGAACACGTCCAGGTCATGCGCGCGTTCATGGCAAATCCCGGGCGGATGATTCGAACGCTATTGGACGATGACGCCTGACTGGAGGGATCGGCAAAGATGACCCGAAAATTGCTGGCGATGGAAAAAGACGCAGCCTGCACGACGTTTTGATCGACTGAACGTCGCTCCACAGGCGGGATCGCGAACGCCATCCGCGCACGGAAGAACAGCGGAGAAGCCCGTCCAGCAAGCCTCCGAAATCATTAGAAGAATAATTCAATTCTCGCTGCGCGACCAGGCGTGATGTTTGCGGTAATAAGCGCACTATTGCTCATCATGGTCGCCATGCTCCGCTTCGCACTGACATCTATTTCCATTCTCACCCTGCTTTCCGCCAGCGCCGCTTTCGCAGCAACCCGCGACGAACAAACGGCGGCCTGCAAGGGCGACGCCATCCGCTTTTGCGCATCGGAGATTCCGAATGAGCGGAAAATCACGTCTTGCATGAAGGCGAATTACAGCAAGCTCAGCCCTGAATGCAAGGCGATGTTCAAGCAACCCGCGTCCGATAAACGCAAGAAACCGGTCAAACCTGCATAAACCAAGGGGCAGCAAATGCTGATACAAACCTTTGAAACTGTGCTGACGTGCTCCGCGATGAGCGGTTTGCACTTATTGCTGTCGACGCCTGCTGAACTTGCGCACGCGTTCGGGGCGCTGCTGGGCGTGATCGTCGGCATTGCGTTGCCGTTGGGCATTGCAGTGAGCGCGCATCGGCAAATCGAAAAGTTCTAAGCGCCGCGTTTTGCTGCGGCGCGCAAGGCCGCGCACTTGATCTGCCTGCCGCTTGAGGCGCACCATGAAAAACGCTGTCGTCCCGGGCGAAACCAGTGTGTGCACTTGGAGGCGAAGATGCCGGATATCAATCAGGAAAGAGTCGTCGAGATTCTCAATCAGATTCTCGAATCGGAACTCGCTGGCGTGGTCCGATACACCCACTATTCATTCCTCGTGTTCGGCTTCGGCCGTATCCCAATCGTCGCGTGGCTGAGGGAACAAGCCGATGAGTCGCTCCTTCACGCCCAGCAGGCTGGCGAATGGATCACGACACTCGGCGCGTATCCGTCGCTTGAAATAGGACCCTTGCTCGATTCCCATACCTTCGATATCGGTTCGATTCTTCGCGAATCGCTCGAAAGCGAGAAGGTCGCGCTGGGTCATTACCGGACGTTGCTGCGCGAGGTCGAAAGCCGTTCCATCGCGCTCGAGGAATACGCGCGTCAGATGATCCACGTGGAAGAAATGCATGCGGGCGAGGTCGACAAGATGCTACGCCGTCCCGGCGCCGTTTCCACATTGCCAGACCCGGGTCTCGCGAAGGACCTGCTTTAACAAATCACCGCAGCGGCCTGAAAAACGCCCGAAGCTCTTCCGCGAGTTCATGCGGCGTTTCCATGGCGGCGAAATGACCGCCTCGCGGCATGGTGGTCCATCGCTGCACGTTGTAGACGCGCTCGATCCACGAGCGCGGCGGCATCGGCAGTTCGTGCGGATAGATCGCAATGCCGGTCGGCGGCAACACCCGTTGCCCGCTCGCGAAATGCACCGGCCGCCGCCGGCTCTCCAGATACATGCGAAACGATGACCCGATCGTGCCGGTAAACCAGTAGATCGAGATATTGGTAAGCAATGCATCGAGCGAAATCGCGTTTTCGATGTCACCGTCGTTGTCGCTCCAGCTCTTGAATTTTTCAGCAATCCACGCCGCCAGACCCGCCGGCGAATCGTTCAGGCCGAATGCGAGCGTTTGCGGTTTGGTCCCTTGTATGTGCCCGTATCCGCCTTCGGCATCGGCCCAGGCTTTCGCTTTATCGAGAAATTGCGTTTCTTCCGGCGAGGGCGCAGGTTCATCGCCATCGAGCGGTGGCCTGTACGAGCCCGGAATGTAATTCAGATGAAGCCCCGCGACGTTTTCCGGATTCTGAAACGCCAGCCAGGTGGAAACGGCCGCACCCCAGTCGCCGCCTTGCACGCCGTAGCGTTCGTAGCCAAGGCCTTTCATCAGCGTGACCCACATGCGCGCAACTTCGGAAGGTCCCGTGCCGGATGTTGCGGGCGCGGACGAAAACCCGTACCCGGGCAACGATGGCACCACGACGTCAAACGCGTCGCGCGGATCGCCGCCGTGGCTGGCGGGATCGGCGAGCAAGGGAATGATCGCCTCCATTTCAATAAACGATCCCGGCCAGCCATGCGTGAGAATCAGCGGCAACGGCGCCGGCCCCTTTCCCTGCGCGTGCACGAAGTGGATGGTTCTATCGTCTATACGGGAAGTGAAATGCGGCAGCGTATTGAGCCGCGATTCCTGCGCGCGCCAGTCGAAGCCGTTTTGCCAGTAATCGACAAGACGCCTCAGGAAGGTTTCATCCGTTCCTTCGCGCCAGCCCGAATCCTGGACACATTGCGGCCAGCGCGCGCGAGACAGGCGATCTTCAAGGTCTTGCAGAGCGGTATCGGGTATCGCGATCTGGAAAGGCGTGACGTCCATGAGTGGCACCGTATAAGGGTTTTATTGCCACCGATGCTACTGCAGTTCTACCAATGCCGTCCCCGCACCCTCGCTTGCATTGAAGCGCCGTGCGCGTCGCCAACGGCCGTCACGACAACTGGGGCGAGCCGCCTGCCGAATCGCGGCATCTCTGAACGCGGGCGCGCTCGTGCTATGGTAAGCAGCTCGATTTCCCGTGGTTCGAAGAAATCGGGCACACCAGTTCACCCACGAAATAATCCGGACGTTTTATGAAAAAAGTATCGCTTTTGCTTTCGATGGTTTTACTCGCTTCATCGGCTTATGCCGCCGCCGCGACCGAAACGCTGCCTTCGGGCGTAACCGTAACGGAGTTGAAGGCCGGCACGGGCGCGCAGCCGACCGCCGCCGATACGGTCACGGTCAACTATCGCGGCACGCTTGCGGACGGCACCGAGTTCGACTCGTCGTACAAGCGCGGCACACCGGCTTCGTTCCCATTGGGACGTGTCGTTCCGTGCTGGACGCAAGGTCTGCAAAAGATGAAGGTCGGCGAAAAGGCCAAGCTGGTTTGCCCGCCGGCAACGGCTTACGGCGATCGCGGCGTGGGCGCTATTCCGCCGAACAGCACGCTGACGTTTGAAGTGGAACTGCTGAAAATCGGCAACTGATAAGCGCGTGCTTCAAACCGGAAGGCGGTGGGAAATATTCAGGCTGCCGTCCGGTCTATCGTCTTGTTTTTCGCGCGTTGCTGCAGTTCGATCAAATGCATTGCCGGCGCGATCAAAAATTCAACTGTTCAAGGTAACTGCTTCGTCAGAACGTCGAATTCGGCGACCCATTGCGCGCGCCAGGCTGCGCGGGTTGTTTCATCGACCCAGGCGCCGTCGATGCCGTTGACCATGAAACCGCGCAGATCGTCCGTATCGAAGCCAAAGTGGCTGAACATCAGCTCCCATGCCTCGCTGGGATTGACCTTGTGCAGCGTGGGATCGTCGGTGTTCGGGTGGATCTTCAGGCCCAGTCCGGGCATTTTCCGGATCGGATGGAGCTCGGCCCATTTCTCCGGCGGCAAGGTCCGCAAATAGTACGAGTTGGTCGGCACCACCGTGAACACGATGCCCGACGCGGCATATTGGGCGGCGAGGGCGGGGTTATCGACGATCGTGTAGCCGTGATCAAGACGGTCTACTTTCAATAGCTCGACGGCCGTCTCCACGTTGCGCCATGGCATGCCGAATTCGCCTGCGTGCGCGGTCGTCTTGAAGCCCGCTTCGCGCGCATTGCGGTACGCCTTCCAGAACAATTCCGGCGGCCGGTCGTTCTCGCGATAATCAATGCCGATACCCGCGACTTCATCGGCGCGATGCGCTTTCATCCACTCGACCAAGGCCACGGCTTCATCCGGATCCGCCTCCCGGTCGATGCTCGGGATCAGTCGCGCCGACATCCCGAAGTCTCGCGCGGCGTCGCGGATTGCTTGCACGATGCCCGCTTGCGCATCGCCGTAGCCGATCTTGGAGACGCGCACCGTACCCGTTGGATTCCAGAAAAACTCGGCGTGGCGGACGTTATGCGCAGCAGCATCCTGAAGATACTCATAAGTGATCCGATGCAGGTCGTCGGGACCGGTGAGAAGGTGTTCATCGAGCGCGCGCAGCACACGCAACACGCCGACGGGCTTTTCGCCACGCGTATAAAACGCATCGATTTCAGCGCGCTCGATCGGCGCATTGCTCTTCTCCGCCAACGCGATAAACGTCTCGTGGCGCACGGCGCCCAGCAAGTGGCAATGCAGTTCGGCCTTCGGGATCGCCTTGAAAAACGCATGATGCGCGGTTGTGATTTCCACGCCGGTGCGCGAAGCCGGTACGTTGCCGTATGTCTCTTTCATAGTTCTCAGTCTTGCGGTAGTGCGGAAATTAATGGTGCTTGACCACGGTCCAGAAGTAATAGCCGAGCGGAATTGCCAGCACGACGAGACCCCACGGCACTTCCTTGAAGCGTCCGGCGAGCAGCTTCACGATCACGAAACACAGCAGGCCGCCTGCGATTCCCGTGCCGAAACTATTCGACATCAGCGTGAGCAGGACCATCGAAAGGACCGGGAACGCGTCCGTGAAATCATCGAAATGTGCGTGGCGGATCGTGCTGAACATCGACAAGCCGATCAGGATCAGCGCCGGCGCCGTGGCTTCTTTGGGAATTGCGAGCGCGACCGGCACGAACAGGAGCATCAACGCGAACATGGCCGCGGCTGCCAGCGATGAAAGCCCGCTGCGCCCGCCCGCCTCGACGCCCGCCGCCGATTCGACCAGCGCGGTCAGCGCCGGAATGCCGAACACGGGGCCGAGCGTGGCCGCGATCGAATCGACCAGGAACGGGCGATTGATATTGGGAAGGTTGGCGTTTTCATCGAGGAGATTCGCTTTTGCGCCGACCGCGAGCGTCGTGCCCAGCGTCGAGAAAAATTCGGCGGCGAAAAACACGAACAAGTAGGGAATCGCCGCGACCGTCAGCGCGCTCGGAATGTCGAGCTTGAACGCGACGGGCATGATGTCGTGCGGGAACGAAATCATCGATGACGGCAAATGCGTGACGCCGAGCGGCACGCCGGCGGCCGCTGCAATCAGGATCGCCCAGAGGATCGCGCCGGGGATTTTCCGGCCTTGGAGGACCACGGCCGCGGCCAGTCCGATCAACGCGACAATCGTCCCGGGACGCGAAAAGTCGCCGAGCGCGAGCGCATTGGTCTTCGCATTCGCGATCACCATGCCTGCATTCCGAAACCCGAGCACGGCGATAAACAATCCTATCGATGCAGCTAGTCCCAGCTTGATCTGCTGCGGAATCAGCCGCACGACCAAGCTCCGCGCGCCGATCAGCGTGAGAATCAGAAACAGCACGCCGGAGATGAACGCGATGCCCAACCCGGTTTGCCACGCCACATGTTCGGTCGCGGCGAGCGTCACGCCGAGAATCACGGACCCGCCAATTCCCGGCCCGACAATAAACGGCAGGTTCGTATAAAGCCCCATCAGAACGGTGCTCAAAACGAACACGATGATGGTCGATGTCGTCGCCGCGCCGCGATCCATGCCGCCGGTGGCGAGCAGCGACGGAATCACGACGAGCAGATACGCCGCCGCCAGAAACGACGTGATGCCCGCGAGCGTCTCAATGCGCACGCTGGTCTTCCGTTCGCTCAACGCAAAGCGCCGGTCCAGCCAGCCGCCGGATTTGCGGGGGACGGTTGCATCGGAAGTAGCCATCGAAGATTCCTTGTTCACTATTTTTTCCTCCGCGCGTTTCGGTGAGCGCGCGTTTTATACTGCGGCGCATCCGTCCAACTGGTAGCGCTTCATGTCCGATCGATCAGGCCCGTTGCCCGCGCTGACCCTGCGCCAAGTGCAGTACTTCGTTGCGCTCGCGCATGCGCGCAGTTTCACGCAGGCTGCGCAATCGCTGTCGCTTACGCAACCCGCCTTGACCGCGGCGATCCGCCAGATCGAATTCCTGCTGGGCGGGCCTTTGTTCCTGCGCTCCGCGCATCGGCTGACATTGACCGATGCCGGCGCGAGCATCCTGCCGCTCGCCGAACGTCTGCTGAATCACGCGCGCGGCACCTTCGACGACATGGCCAGCACATTCCTGGAACGGCTGCAGACGGTGCGCATCGCGATGATTCCGTCGGTGGCGGGACGCTTGCTGCCTGTGCTCAACGCGTTCCGCGAACAGCGCCCCATGCTCCGTTTTACGCTCACCGACTTGCCGAATACAGCGCTGATCGATGCCGTGCGCGATGGCGTCGCCGATATCGGCATCGGCGTGCATGAGCCGGAGGCGAACCACGAAGCCCTGCGTTTCAAGGATGTTTTCGAGGACGAGATCGTGGTCGTCGTGCGTCGCGACGATCCGCTTGCGAAGCTCAAGACCGTGCCGTGGAAAAAGCTCGTCGGCCGCGATCTCGCCGTGTTCGTGCGCGGCAGCGTGAGCGACACCTTGCACAGGACCAGTGGCGACGAAAAACTGCGCCTCTCGGTGACCTACACGATGGAATACACCGAGCCGCTTTACGCCCTCGCGCGCAACGGCCTCGCGATCGCGGTCATGCCGAGCCTCTACACGATGCATTTGCACGATCCCGAACTGATTGCGCTGCGACTCGATAAACCCCGCGTCACGCGCGCCATCGCATTGATTTCGCTGGCGGGCGTTGATCGCGGGCCGCATGTGAAAGCGTGCTGGGACTATATTGCCGCGCACATTTAAGGCCGGTGCACTTCAAGGCAGCGTCGCGATGCTTGCACGCAACGCGGCGTAGAACGCATCGGCATCGACGTCCGTGATCCACGTCGCGTTCGGCGCACGTCCGCTGTGTCCCGACCAGTCGACGACGGTTTCACCCAGCGTAAATTGCCCGGTTGTTTCCACCACCACGTTGACCAGCTTGCCCTTGAAGAGGCTCGGATCGATGAGATAACCCGCTGCAGTCGGGTCGTACATCGGCGCGTCTTCCACGCCTTTGCGGCCTTTCTGATACTTCACTTCGGCCGCCATGATGTCCGCGACGATCGCGCCGCAACGGTTCCCGATCGCGCGAATCGGCGCAATGCGAGCCGGTGTGATCGGCGCTTTCACGGCGACATCGCGCGGCAAAACGACGATCGGAACGCCGCTCGAAAACACGATGCTCGCCGCTTGCGGATCGACATAGATATTGAATTCGGCCGCCGGCGTGATGTTGCCGCGCTCGAAAAACGCCCCACCCATCAGCACGATTTCGCGCAGCGCGTCGCGGATTTCCGGCGCTTCGGTCAACGCGGTTGCGATGTTCGTCAGCGGCCCGAGCGCGCAAATCGTGACGCTTTTCGGCGGCGCGGCCTTCAATGTATCGATGAGATACGCCACCGCGTGCTGGCCGGCGAGCGGCGCCAGCGGTTCGTGCAGTTCGACGCCTTCCAGCCCGGTCTTGCCGTGCACGTTCGCCGCCGTAATCAGCTCGCGCATCAGCGGACGCGGACAGCCGGCGTACACGGGCAGCGTCTTGGTGGCGCCGGCCCAGTCGCGGATGATGCGCGCGTTGCGCTCCGTCAGGTTCAGCGGCACGTTGCCGGCCACCGCCGTCAACGCACGCACATCGACGCGATCACGCGCGCCGAGCGCGAACAGGATGGCGATGGCATCGTCCTGACCCGGATCGCAATCGATAATCACCGTGCGTCGCTCGTTGGCCGCGTGCGCGAGCGGATTGAACAAGGCTGATGCGGTCAATGCCGCCGATGCCTTCAAAAACGTGCGTCGAGGAAAACTGGAAGTCTGGCTCATGATCAGAATACGTGGCGCATGCCGAGGGTGGCGACGAGCTGGCGCGTGGTCGTCGAGCGCGCGAAGGCGAAGATTTGCGCGTGTTGTGCATCGCCGGTAGCCTGCTGGCCGATGACCGTCAACGCCACGTCGGTACGCTTCGAGAGGAAATAGTCCGCCTGCAAGTTGACCTGATGCCACGCCGGTTTCTGGTTGATGACGTCGTATTTGCCATCGGTATAACCGTACGCGGCGCCCAGGAACAGCGACGGCGTCATGGTGTACACCACGTTCACGCCGAAGTTCTGCAAGTGCAGGTGCGAGTTGTCGAGGTAATCGTAGTGGACATCGGTGAAAAGCGCTGCGAACTGGGCCTTGCCGATAGTGTAGAAACCGCCTGTGCCGGCAATGCGCTGCTTCTTCGCAAACACCGACGGGTTGGTCGCGCTTTTATCGAAGATCAGGATGGGCGACGAATAATCGTTCGATATCGCGCCGTCCGAATTCGTGCTGCTGAACGGATGGTTGTACTGCGCGTAGACCGCGCTCCAGCGCAACGGACCGTGCTCGTAACCAATGCCGAAGCTGTACGCGTTGTTGTCGCCGAAACCCGTTGAATTGCTGAAGCCGTAGATGGCCGTGGCCTTCAGTCCGCGATAATCCGGGCTCACGTACTTCACCGAATTCTGGATGCGGATGTCGTTATAACCGTTGTCGTTATCGCCGATATTCACGCCGTTGCTCGCAATGATCACCGGGCCGATGTAATCGTGAATGGCGTCGTACTGGCGGCCGAGCGTGAGCGTGCCGTAGGTTTTATCGGAGAGACCGACCGCCGCCAGGCGGCCGAATTCGCGGCCGTTTTGCGCGGCCGTGCCGGTCATGATGTTGAAGCCGTTTTCAAGCTGGAAGATCGCGCTCAAGCCGCCGCCCAGGTCCTCGCGGCCTTTCAAACCCCAGCGCGGATTCTGGTTCGTTCCGCTCAACGCCTGATACGCGTTGTGGCCGCCCTGATTCGTCGCAAAGCCGACACCCCCTGAAATCAGGCCGTAAAGAGTGACACTGCTTTGCGCATACGATGAGGCGGTGAACGCGCCGAGCATTGCAAGGGGAGCAAGCTTGAGTAGTTTCATGGTTGTCCGGTGATCTTCCGATGAGCGTGTGAATGTATTCGTCGCGCCGTTTTTTGGATTCATGGCGTCTGGCGAGTGCATCGGACTGTACAAAACCGAAAACCATAAAAATAATTATGAATTGTTATAAACCCATCAAATGAGTTTATGCAACGGGCGTCAGGCGAGGCTTCGATCTGGTGGGATCAGCGTGCGCAAGCGGTCGAGGTGCGGCCCGGCGGCACGGTAGATGGTCCGGTACTGATCAACCCGGCAGCGTTCCGCCTTCGGAAATCGGCTTCATCGTGGTCATGGTCCGCTCGGCGAGCACTGCGTCGCGCTTCGCCATCAAATGCGCGCGCATGATTTCGGCCATGCGTTTTCCATCGCGTGATTCGAGGGCCGCGATCATGGCTTCATGGTCGCGGATCGCGCTGTCCCACTTCTTCGTCTGGAAGTTCGAACGGAACCGCAACGCCTGCAGCCGCCGGTTCACCGATATGTACGTCTGCCGCAAGGCGGAATTGCGCGCGGCGTCGTTGATCTTGTCGTGGATGGCCTGATTGCGGTTGTAGTAGCCGGACAGATCGTTCTGTTCGCGGCACGCGAGCATGGCGTAGTGCAGCGCCTTGATCTCGCTGAGTTCGGCGGGCGTCATGCGTTCGCATGCAAGTTCGCCCGAGAACGCTTCGAGTCCGCCCATCAGTTCGAACGTCTCGCGGATTTCCGCGTCGCTCATCCGGGAAACCGACGCGCCCCGGTTCGGCAGAATATCGATCAAACCTTCCGATGCGAGCACCTTCAGCGCCTCGCGCAGCGGCGTGCGCGATATTCCGAGCGTCTCGCACAAGGTCCGTTCGTTGAGCTTCATGCCCGGTGCAAGCATCCCTTCCACGATGAAATTGCGCAGATGGTCGACCACCGTGTCGTGCAACCGCTGCCGCTCGACTTTCGGCAACGTGAATTCGCGATCAGGAGCATGATCATTTTGCATGCAATACCTCTAGCCATTCTGTTGACGCGATTTTACCGCGCCGCACCCAAAAAACCGTGGGACGGGTTTTCACCTAAGCAAAACAAGCATTTATCGCTTTCAGGCAACGCGGCAGTGCGCTAGAGTATTTTGCATGCAAAATTCAAAGGACGCATCATGTTGAAGCTCGATTTCCATCCCGCCGGTCGCCACTTCCTGCAGATTCCCGGTCCGAGCCCTGTGCCCGACCGCATCTTGCGTGCGATGAGTTACCCGACCATCGACCATCGCGGGCCGGAATTCGGTGCGCTTGGACTGAAGGTGCTGGAAGGGATCAAATCGATCTTCAAGACTGCGCAGCCCGTGGTGATCTACCCCGCGTCGGGCACGGGTGCGTGGGAAGCGGCGCTGTGCAACACGCTCAGTCCCGGCGATGCCGTCCTGATGTTCGAGACCGGCCACTTCGCGACGCTCTGGAAGAAGATGGCCGAAAACCTCGGGCTGAAGCCGGAGTTTCTGGGTTTGCCTGGCACGGAAGGCTGGCGGCGCGGCGTCCAGGCGGACATGATCGAAGCGCGTCTGCGCGAGGACACGGAACGCAAGATCAAGGCGGTTTGCGTGGTGCACAACGAGACTTCGACTGGCGTCACGTCGGATATCGCGTCGGTGCGCAGGGCTATCGATGCAGCCGGCCATCCGGCGCTTTTTCTCGTCGATACGATTTCTGGGCTTGCGTCCGCGGATTATCGTCACGACGAATGGGGCGTCGATGTCACCGTTTCGGGCTCGCAGAAAGGCCTGATGCTGCCGCCTGGGATCAGCTTCAACGCGGTATCGAAGAAGGCGGTCGAGGCGAGCAAGTCGGCGAAATTGCCGCGCGCGTTCTGGGCGTGGGACGAGATCATCGAGATGAACAAGAGCGGTTATTGGCCGTACACGCCGAATACCAATCTTTTGTACGGCTTGTCGGAAGCTCTGGAAATGATCGGTGATGAAGGGCTCGAGAACGTCTTCGCGCGACATCAACGGTTGGCTGCCGCCTGCCGGGCGGCGGTCAACGCGTGGGGCCTGGAGATCCAATGCGCCGATCCCGCCGTGTATTCACCGGTTCTCACAGGCGTGATGACGCCTGAAGGCGTTGACGCCGACGCGCTCCGCAAGCTGATCTACGAAAAGTTCGATATGTCGCTGGGCACAGGCCTCGGAAAGTTGAAGGGCCGGATGTTCCGAATCGGACATCTTGGCGATTGCAACGACTTGACGCTGATGGCGACGCTAACCGGATGCGAAATGGGCCTCAAGCTGGCGGGCGTAAAACTCGCGGGAAGCGGCGTGCTCGCGGCGATGGATTATCTGACCAGCAACGTCGCGGCGCCTGCGCTGAAAGCGGCGGCCTGAAGAACACTAAAACGATGCTGACCCGATCCCCCGAAGCACTCGTCCAGCCAATCCACCTGATGCCGGCATCGGCGAGGGCCACACTTTCTCCGCTCGCCGCGCGTCTTCGCGGCGAGATGAAAGGCGACGTGCTGTTCGATCGTGCCGCACGCGGACGCTACGCGACGGATGCATCGATCTATCAGATCATGCCGATGGGTGTCGTCGTGCCGCGCGATCAGGCTGACTTGCTGCTCGCGCTGGACATTGCCCGCGATGCAAAGGCGTCCGTGCTCGCACGCGGCGCGGGGACGAGTCAGTGCGGGCAGACGATCGGCGAGGCGCTGATTATCGATACAAGCAAGTGGCTCAACAACATCGTTGATTTCGATGCCGAAGCGCGCACGGTGACGGCTGAGCCTGGCGTGGTGCTGGACCATCTGAACGCGTGGCTCAAGCCGCATGGCTTGTGGTTCCCGGTGGATGTATCGACCAGTGCGCAATGCACGATCGGCGGCATGGCGGGCAACAACTCGTGCGGTTCCCGTTCCATGGAATACGGGATCATGGTCCACAACGTGGTCTCCATGGACGTCGTTCTAGCCGATGGTCACCAGGCGACGTTCGGCGCCTTGCATTCCATGTCGTCCGACGCGCGCACGCGCTCCCTGGTCGAAGGGGTGCAGCGTATCGCGCAACGTGAACGCGATGAAATCCGCGAGCAGGTGCCGAAGGTCCTGCGACGCGTGGCGGGCTATAACATCGATCTCTTCGATTGCCAAAGTCCTTTGCCATTCAGCGCGGATGGCGAACCGAATCTCGCGCAGTTGCTGGTCGGCTCCGAAGGCACGCTTGCGTTCACCCGACGTCTGACACTCAAGCTCTGGCCGCTGCCGGAGCACAAGACGCTGGGCGTCGTGAACTTCCCGACGTTCTACGACGCAATGGACATGACGCAGCATATCGTCAAGCTGGGTCCGGTCGCGGTGGAACTCGTCGATCGCACGATGATCGATCTCTCGATGTCCAATCCGGCGTTCCGGCCGGTCATTGAAAAGGCGTTGGTCGGCCAGCCGCAAGCGGTCTTGCTGGTCGAATTCGCAGGTGCGGATAAGGGCGTGCAACTCGCGAAGCTCGCACAACTCGTTGAGCTGATGGGCGATCTCGGTTTGCCCGGTTCGGTTGTCGAGATGCCCGACGCCTCGCAGCAAAAGGCTTTGTGGGAAGTGCGCAAGGCCGGGCTCAACATCATGATGAGCATGAAGGGCGACGGCAAGCCGGTATCGTTCATTGAAGATTGCGCCGTGCCGCTCGAACATCTGGCGCAATACACGACGCGTCTGACTGAAGTCTTTCACAAGCACCATACCGAAGGCACCTGGTACGCACATGCAAGTGTCGGCACGCTGCATGTACGGCCAATTCTGGATATGCGCCGGGACGGCGCGCAGAAGATGCGCGCCATCGCGGAAGAAGCCTCCGCCTTGGTGCGCGAATACAAGGGTGCATATTCGGGCGAACACGGCGATGGTTTGTGCCGTGGCGAATGGGTCGCGTGGCAATACGGACCCCGGATCAACGAGGCGTTCCGCGAGATCAAGACGCTTTTCGATCCCGACAGTCGCATGAGCCCGGATCGCATCGTGAATCCACCGAAAATGGACGATGCGGCCAACTTCCGCTTTCCGCCTTCATACCGTGAACGCACGCTAGAAACGCAGCTCGACTGGTCGCAATGGAACGTGACACGCGATCCGCTCACAGGCGACGAAACACTGGCTGGCACAGGCGATGACCGTACCGGTGGTCTCGCGAAAGCGGTAGAGATGTGCAACAACAACGGCCATTGCCGCAAGTTCGATGCAGGCACGATGTGCCCGAGTTATCGAATCACGAAGGACGAACAACACGTCACTCGCGGTCGCGCGAATACGTTGCGACTTGCAATCAGCGGTCAGCTCGGCGAAGAAGGGCTTGCGAGTCAGGATGTGAAGGACGTGCTCGACTTGTGTGTATCGTGCAAAGGCTGCAAGCGTGATTGCCCGACCGGCGTCGACATGGCGAAGATCAAGATCGAGGCACGCGCCGCGTGGACCGCGAAACACGGTTTGCGCTTGCGCGATCGATTAGTGGGATTCATGCCACGCTATGCGCCGTATGCGAGCCGCGCGCCTTCGTTGTTTGGTTCGGTGGAGCGTTTGCCGCGCGTGGCGAGGTGGGTCAAGGCGCGTCTCGGCCTTGCGCCTGAACGTGCGTTCCCGAAGTTCGTTGCGTCGTTTTTATCGACGGCTGAACAGCCCTTGCCGCCCTCGGTGAATGGCAAGGAGGTGTTGCTTTTCGTCGATACCTTCAACAACTATATGGAACCGGAAAACGCGCGCGCGGCAAAGCGCGTGCTTGAGGCCGCGGGTTATACGGTCCACCTGAATCTGAAAGACGGCGAACGTCCGCTATGCTGCGGCCGCACGTTCCTGTCGGCCGGGAAAGTAGATGAAGCAAAGGCTGAAGCGCGCCGCACCTTGGACACGCTGCGCCCGTTTATCGAACGCGGCGTACCTGTGGTTGGACTCGAACCCTCATGCCTGCTTTCATTTCGCGATGAATTCCTCGACTACGGCTACGGCGATGAAGCGCGCAAGCTCGCGCAGACATCGTTTCTCTTCGAGGAATTTCTGGTACGCGAAAAACAGGCGGGACGTCTAAGGCTTTCGTTGAAACCGCTTGCCATTCCTAAGGCGCTCGTCCACGGGCATTGCCATCAAAAAGCCTTCGATGTGTTTCGTCCGGTGCAAGCCGTGCTCGGCTGGATTCCGTCACTTGAGGTAAAGGTGATCGAATCGTCTTGCTGCGGAATGGCCGGCAGCTTCGGCTACGAAGCCGAGCACTACGAAGCATCTAAAGCGATGGCCGAACTGTCGCTCTTGCCGGCCATACGAAAAGCAGGAGACGCATTGATAGTCGCCGATGGCACTAGTTGCCGTCATCAAATAGCGGATGGAACGAGCGCAAACGCGATGCACGTTGCACGCGTTCTCGCGTCCGCGCTAAAAGAATTCTAAAAGCTTTACACCCAAAGCGGACGTGTTCAAAAGTTCGCGTACTGGAGACAAGCATGACAAGACCGCGCAAGCCCAGGATTCGCAGCAACGCTGCCACGCCAATCAGGTAAGGCTTTATCGAAGTTCCGGATGCAGTTCGCTTCAGGCGCCCTTGCGGCGTCATGGTGAAGCACGCACTAATCAAGGAGACGATGATGTTCCGTCGAGCTACGACGCGCGTTTTGTTATTGCTGTGCGCCATGTATTTCATCACGTATGTTGACCGTGTCAACGTCAGTACCGCCGCCTCGCAATTCGGCGCGGAATTACATTTATCGCATACGCAGATTGGTTTTGTGTTCTCCGCTTTTGCTTACCCGTATCTCGTGTTCCAGATCATCGGCGGATGGGTGGGCGACAGGTTCGGGCCGCGCCGCACGCTGGCCGTATGCGCCGTGATCTGGGCGGGCGCAACGGTCATGACGGGACTATCGGGTGGCTTCGTTTCCCTGATCATCGCGCGCCTGTTGCTCGGACTCGGCGAAGGCGCGACGTTCCCGACCGCCACGCGCGCCATGTCGAACTGGATGCCCGCCGATAAACGCGGTTTCGCGCAGGGCATCACGCACGCGGCATCGCGCATTGGCAATGCGGTCGCGCCGCCGTTGATCGTGTGGTTGATGATCGCGACGAGCTGGCGCGGCGCGTTCATCGTGACGGGTATCGTCAGCTTTCTGTGGGCGATCGTCTGGATCTTCTATTTCCGCGACAACCCCCGCGAGCACCACGCCATTACCGACGCCGAATGCGAGACGCTCTCATCGTTTTCCGGCGTAAAGCAAAGAACGCCGGTGCCGTGGCGCGCGCTGCTCGGACGCATGGCGCCGGTCACCGCCGTGTACTTCTGCTACGGCTGGGTCTTGTGGCTGTTCCTCGGCTGGATCCCGCAGTACTTTCTCCACAACTATCACATGCAGCTGGGCAAATCCGCGCTCTTCGCATCGGGCGTTTTCTTTGCCGGCGTGCTGGGCGACTGGCTGGGTGGATCGGTGACGGATCGCATCTTGCGTCGCAGTAAAAACCTTCGCCTCGCACGCAACGTGATGGTCGGCGTGTGCATGTTCCTGACGCTGCTGTCCCTTGCGCCGATCATGCTTGTATCGAACATGTCGATCACGCTGGCCGCGTTATGTCTGAGCGGCGGATTCTTCTTCAACGAAATGACGATCGGGCCGATGTGGGCAGTACCCATGGACATCGCGCCGAAACACGCTGGAACTGCCAGCGGCATCATGAACTCGGGGTCGGCATTGGCGGCGATCATCAGCCCGGTTGTCGGCGGGTTCCTGATCGACCGGACGGGGAACTGGAACCTGCCCTTTACGGTATCGATGGTGCTGATGGCGGTCGGTATCGTGCTGTCGTTCACCATGCGGCCGGATCGCGTTCTGGATGACGTGCCTGCGGGCGCGGAGAACGCCGAGCCACTGCGCAAATTCGTTTAGAACAGGAGACGTTGTGACCGAAGCTTCTATCCGGGTTGAACGCGAGGAGACCATTGCGACGGTTGTTATCGATCGTCCGGAGAAACTCAACGCGATGACCAAGCCGCTCTGGCAAGCGCTGGGCGAAACGATCGACACGCTTTCCGCCGATGACGCCGTCCGCTGCATCATCCTTCGCGGCGCGGGCGAGAAGGCGTTCTCGCCGGGCAACGACATTGCGGAGTTCCGCACCGATCGCTCCAACGTCGAGCAGGCACGCGCCTATGGTGCAATCATGCATCGCACATTGAGTGCGCTCGATGCTTGCCGGCATCCGATCGTCGCGATGATCCACGGCATTTGTGTAGGCGGCGGGCTCGAAATTGCTGCGATGTGCGACCTGCGAATTTGCGGTGAATCGAGTCGTTTCGGTGTACCGATCAAAAACCTCGGTCTCGTGATGGCGCACGCAGAACTCGATGCGCTCGTGAAGCTTGCCGGCCCCGCCATAGCGCTGGAGATCCTGTTGGAAGGCCGGATCTTCGACGCACGTGAAGCGTTCACCAAGGGCCTTGTCACGCGCGTGGTCCCGGACGATCAGGTCACGTCCGAGACATTGGCAACGGCACGCCGTATCGCCGATGGCGCTCCGCTTGTCGCGCGTTGGCACAAGCAGTTCGTCAGGCGCGCGATGAACCCGGCGCCACTGACCGATGCAGAACGCGACGAAGGTTTCGCGTGCTTCGGCACGGAGGACTTCCGCAACGGCTACCAGGCCTTCCTCGATAAGGTCAAACCGGAATTCAAGGGACGTTGACATGATCGAACTCGAAACACCCGATAGCAAAAGCCAGGGGCCGCTTGCCGGCATGCGCGTCATCGAACTTGCGCACATCATGTCCGGACCCATTTGCGGCATGATGCTCGCCGACATGGGCGCGGACGTCATCAAGGTCGAAAAGATTCCCGGTGGCGACGACTGCCGCCGCTTCGCGCCAATTCTCGAGGGCGGCGAATCGGCTTCGTTCATGATCGTAAATCGCAACAAACGGGGCGTGGCGATCAACCTGAAGACCGATGGCGGCCGTGAAGTGTTGCGCAAGATGCTGGCCACGGCCGATGTGGTCACGGAGAATTACCGGCGCGGCACGATGGAAAAACTTGGCATGGGCTACGAGGCGCTCAAGGCCGAAAATCCCGGCTTGATCTATTGCGCGATATCGGGCTTTGGACGCAGTGGCCCGATGGCCGACAAAGGCGGCTTCGATCTGATCGCGCAAGGAATGAGCGGACTAATGAGCATGACCGGCGAACCGGGGCAAGCGCCGATCAAGGCCGGCTCGCCCGTCACCGATATCAACGCGGGCATTCTTGCCGCGCTCGGCATTTGCGCGGCCTATGCGGGCAAGCAGAAATCCGGCGTGGGGCAGATGGTCGATACATCGCTGTTCGAAGCCGGATTGCAGCAAATGTACTGGGCCTTCGCCAATTATTTCGCCGATGGCACCGTGCTGCCAAAAGCGGGCTCGGCGAATCCGACGAGCGCGCCGTATCAGGCATTCCGCACGAAGGATGGCTGGGTAAATATTGGTGGAGCAAATCAGAGCAACTACGAACGTCTGGTCGGTGTTCTGGATATTCCGGGCTTGGCCGACGACGAACGATTCAGTACGAACGCCGGGCGCATGAAACATCGCGGCGTGCTGGTGGAGATTCTGACGAACCGGCTGGTAGAGCGCACCACAAACGAATGGCTCGCCATGTTCGATACCATCGGCTTGCCTTCGGGTCCGGTGCTAGGCGTGCCGGAAGCGGTCGCGCATGAACAGGCATTGGCGCGCGGAATGATCGTGGAAACGACGCATCCGGTATCGGGCCGAATGCGTGGCCTGGGTTTGCCCATTCATTTCTCCGATGGCCGCACGCAATCGCCGGTGCCAGCGCCGCTTCTGGGACAACACACTGCGGAAGTGTTGCGCGAATATGGTTTCTCCGATGAACGCATCGGCGCGCTAAAGGATGAGGGTGCGATTCTGGCTAGTGAAACGACAGTAAATTGACTTAAGCCGACACCCCTGTCGGTTTAACCAACACGTCATTTTGCTTGCAGATTCCCGGTGATAAGCTACGCCACGTTCAACCCGCGCGTATTTTCTCCCGGAAACGTGAACCCAATGCCTCTTTCCATTGCGCAAAGCAAAGCTGTTCCGCTGCGCAGCGTCGCGCAAATTCTTGCGGCGATGTTTTGCTTCGCATTGGTCGATGCCCTTGCGAAATCGCTAAGCCTTCGTTATCCCGCAAACGAGGTGACATTCTTCCGGATGATTTTTGGCTTGCTGCCCGCATTCGCAATGAGCCTGCAAAGCAGCAAACCGCTGACGCAACGCTTGATGAATCTTGACGTCAAAGCGCAGACGCTAAGAGCGATCACCTTGCTTTGCGCGCTTGGACTTTTCTTCGCGGGTTTGCCTTATGTGCCGCTAAGCGAGGCGGTTGCCATCGTCTATTCGGAGACGATTTTCGTGATCGTGCTTGCGCCGTTACTGCTTAAGGAAACGCTAAGACGGCGCGATGCAGGCGCCGCGGCGATTGGCTTTGTGGGTGTACTGCTTGTCGTGCGTCCTGGCAGCGATCAAACCAACTGGCTTGGTCCGGTATTGTTGATCCTGAGCGCGATATTCGGCGCGTTATCGATCCTGCAGATAAAGCGGCTTCGCGCAAGCGACGACTCCAGCGTCACCGTGCTTTACTTCACGATGATTGGCGCCATTGTAAGCGGATTCTCGCTGATGTTCGCCTGGCAAACGCCGACGCTCGATTCACTCGCAATCCTCGCGTTGGTCGGCGTTCTTGCCGGTACGGGTCAATTGCTGATGACGATGGCGTTCCGACAGGCCGACGCCAGCGCACTCGCGCCATTCAACTATACGAGCATCGTATGGGCTGCGATCTTCGGTTATGTGGCATGGGGCGAGACCGTCGGCATGGTATCGCTCGTGGGGATTCTTTTGATCGTGGGCAGTTCCATTCTTGTCGCGATCCGGCGCAAGCAGGCTGATGGTCCTATCGTTTAACAGTTTTTATTCCATCGACAAACGCAGCGCAAACGCCAGCAATGCTGCTGAAAACGTCCAGCGCTGCATGACCTGCGCGCGCGGATGACTGCGCAGCCAGCCCGATATTCGCGTGGCGCCGAATGCCAGAGTGGTGTCGAATGCAGCACCCATCGCGACCAGCACCACGCCGAGTTCGACGACTTGCGACCAGATCGCGCCTGCATCGGGATGAATGAATTGCGGCAGCAGCACGGAGCAAAACAGCAGCGCCTTTGGGTTGAGCAAGCTGCTCATCATGCCTTTGAAGAATGCGGAGCGCAGCGTGTACGCCATGCCCGATGCTGCGTTGTTCGTATCAAGGCCAAAAGCCGGCGAGCGGAAAATCTGGATCGCGATATATGCCAGATACAACGACCCGGCGATACGCACGCCGTCATAAAGCCATGGCGCGCTGCGTAGCAACGCTGCGACGCCAAGTGCCGATAACGTGACGTGAAGCGTGCGCGCGACTGCAAGACCTGCAGCGGTCGACAAACCGTGTCTAAGCCCGCGCGACGCGCTCATTTGCAAGACGATCGCCATGTCGGGTCCGGGCAACGCGTAAACCACCGCGAGCGCACCAATAAACACCATCAGCAATTGCAGCGAAACCATGATCAGCCCCTGTGTTCGAAGCCATTATGGTGACGCTGATCGCCTAGGGGTTTCCTGCTAAGTGCAGGCGGTTTAACGGCATCATTAGCGGAAAACGCTAAATCACAACACGCGATTCAGTGCCACGAACTGAAGCAACATGATTGTCTTTGCATCGACAATTTCACCGCGCCGCACGGCATCGAGTGCATCGCCAAGTGGCCATTCGATAACTTCGAGATCTTCCCCTTCCGCCGCAACACCGCCGCCGCGACCCACGCGCGAGGAAGCATCGTATTCGGCAATGAAAAAGTGCAGTTTCTCCGTCACTGATCCCGGGCTCATATACGCCTCGAAAACCTTCTCGACGTTCTGCACGCGATAACCCGTTTCCTCTTCCGCTTCCGCGCGAATGCGTTCTTCGGGCGAGGCGTTATCGAGCAGGCCGGCGGCGGCTTCGATCATCATGCCGTCGTGCCCGTTGACGAACGCAGGCAGACGGAATTGCCGCGTCAATACAACCGTCTTTTGCTCGCGATTAAAAAGCAGAATGGTCGCGCCGTTGCCACGGTCATAGGTTTCGCGGCTTTGGCGTTGCCACACACCGTCGCTGCGCAGGAAGTCGAAGGTGGTTTTCTTGAGAACGTACCAGTCATCCGAGAGAACGACCGTGTCCATAATGCGGACTCTGTCTTTCGTGGTGGTCACCATTTTTGGCTCCGGTATCGCGGAAATAGAGCCATCATGTTATCGTGCAGTTTCGTGCAATATCAAGATATTTCGTGCAAACGGGTTTTCCAACATGCTGACGTCTCAACGAAAAAAAGCGATCCTCGATGCCTTGGCGCGCGACGGGCAAGTCCTTGCCAAGCAACTTAGCGAAACCTTCGAGGTGTCCGAGGACACGGTCCGGCGCGATCTGCGCGAACTGGCCGCCGAGGGGCTATTACAGCGGGTGCACGGCGGCGCGCTGCCGGCCTCGAGCGCAGTGGCGCCATTCGCGGAGCGGCGGGAGATCGAGTCATCGGCCAAGCGCGCCATAGCCGGCGCCGCTGCGGCCATGATCGGAAATGGTCAGGTCGTGATAATCGATGGCGGGACGACGTCCGCCGAATTGATCCGGCAACTCCCGCGCGACTTGCGGGCGACAGTTGTGACGCACAGCCCGAGCGTCGCGGTTGGTCTGATCGATCATCCAATGATCGAAGTGCTGGTGATCGGCGGCCGGCTCTTCAAGCATTCCATCGTGACGGTCGGCGCGGCCGCAATCGAAGCCATGTCGCATATCCAGGCCGATATCTATTTCATGGGCGTCACCGGCGTGCATCCCACGGCGGGTTTAAGTACCGGCGATTACGAGGAAGCGTATGTGAAGCGGGCGCTTGCGGCGCGGGCGGCGGAGACGGTGGTGCTGGCGTCGTCGGACAAGATCAACGCCGCTTCGCAATTCGTGATTGGAGGCTTGGCGATCGCCCAGACGATCATTGTGGAGAAGGCGACCGATCCGGCACTGACAAAACCGCTTGAGAAGTCGGGCGTGACGATCGTGCGCGCTTAAATCAGTCCCGCAACGGCCATGGCATCGAGACAATTCTCCGGGCCGCCCACAACAATGCGTGCCGAGCATGCAAGCATGAGATTCAAGTTCAAGCCGAAATCTTCGACAACGAAGCCATTGGCGCAATACGAGGCATTTCCTTCCTTTCTAATTGATACTCGCTCGATCAGCGTCCGGTTTTCCCCGGTGTAAGCCCATACCGGCTTGCCTAGCGCAGCGGCAAATCCTACTTCAAACGAAGTGCCGCTATCTGGTTCGCCCGCCCCTCGAAAGTCGTTGAGATTCGCCATGACGATATCCGCCGAGCGAATCGACTCCATATTGGCGTGACAAATCCATTGCGCCTTTCCACGGTGATCAAGCTCGTCCGGGATCTCTCCGTCGAGCGGATACAAGCCGATGGTTCCGCGCGACTGGCACATCGCCTTGAGCGCTTCACCATGACTTGAAGCGTCGCTTCGAAAGACATCGAAACCTGCAAGATAGATGCGCGGCGTGGCGGCCGCCATTTCGATAGGAAGCGGTGTAGGTGCATAGTGACCTTCACGCACTTTGCGCCGAACCCGGTTCAACTGTTTATGTACCGATGCAAGGTGCTTGCCCGTTCGCGTCGCAATTTCCTCGACGCTCAAGCCCTGGTCGACCAGTTCGATCAACGACAGTTGTTTCTTGGTTGGGCCGCGCATTGCTGTCCTTTTACCGCCTGCATTTTAAAAACTCAAGATTATCGCATTGCCGCCGATAAGCTTGATAAGGCGTAATCACGCTTGCATTACCTTTGCCTCGAAGACGTGATTCTTGGCCGAATCATCTTGGGCCGCGTTAGAGGCTATTCACCATTGATTAGCTGCGAGCGACTGGTTATCGGCTAGTAAGCGGGCTTAGAATACGCGCATGTGCGGTCATCCCGCTAAGGGAAAATCCTGAGCACACGTCAACGCCGCAACTTAGTGACCTAAAGACCGCTGGCGTTATCCGTTTGACAGACCGATCTTGACCATACCGATTGAGTCCATGACAGGCAGAAGGTGCGACGCCGACGTGGCAAACGCAGTCGCATAGAAAAGCAAAGATCCATGGATACCAACTTAGCGCCATTCAGTCTGCCTCGTTGGCGATTCACAACGTGGCTGTGCTATTCCGGCCCTGACGTTCCCGACGATATACGGGCTGCGTTGATCGGAAGTCTGTTCGGCACGCTGCCGATTTTTGCCGGCGGCGTTCTCAACACCATTGCCGTTTCAATCGCCATCACATTGCGTGAGCCCACGCCAGCGTTCATAGCGTGGGTGGCGATGGAAGTCTTGCTGTGCGGGACGCGCCTGGCCTTGCTGGTCGCGGCGCATCGGGCTGCGCGTCGTGGGCAGCCTACATTTACGGACGTGTATTTGCTTCTAGGCGTGCTGTGGGGAGCAAGCGTCGGTTATGGCGCGTTCATCAGCATCCTGAGTAACGACTGGATTGCGGCAACGCTTTCCTGTTTGTCGGCCGCCGCCATGGTCGGCGGAATTTGCTTCAGGAATTTCGGTGCGCCACGGCTCGTGGCGATCATGATCTTATTGTCGCTTGGTCCGTGCTGCATTGCCGCGGCCTTGTCCGCGGAACTCATCCTTACGCTTACGCTGATCCAGATTCCGTTCTATCTGGTTGCAATGAGCATTGCTGCGTTTCGCCTCAACGGACTGCTCGTTTCCACGATGAAAGCCGAAAGGGAAAACGATCACCGTGCGCGGCACGATGCGCTGACCAGCTTGCCCAACCGTGCGGGATTGATTCACGCGTCGCAGACTCGCTACAAAACGGTGTCGGGGAATGGCGGCAAAACCGCGGTGCTTTACATTGACCTGGATGGTTTCAAACCCGTCAACGATCAATACGGTCACGAAGCCGGCGACCTTTTGCTTGTAATGATCGGCGGACGTCTGAATGCGCTGAAAGGCCCCGACGACATGGTGTTTCGTATCGGCGGCGACGAGTTCGTGGTGACCATCAGTGCGTCTGGTCATGATGATGCCGCCGCGTTCGCAGACCGGCTCATCAATGAAATGTCGTCGGCGTTTGCGCTGACATCGCATGTTTCGGTGAATGTAGGTGCGAGCATTGGCGTGGCGCTCGTGCCCGATCACGGCGCTGATGTCTTGACCGCACTCAACGCTGCGGATAAAGCCCTGAACGTAGCCAAGGCGATGGGCAAGGCGCGCTGGAGCCTGGCGACGTAAGGCGACTTAAAGCAGCTTAGGGCGGTTTCAGCGTTTTTCCTCCGGCGCCGATCCGCCGCTTAGCCACAAAACATCCACGTGCAGCAATTCCGACAAACGCCGGCAATCCGCATTACGCGGCAATGTAATTCCTGCCCGCCACAACGCAACATCGCCTTCTGTCACCCCAAGCGATTTAGCCACGCGCTGCGATGTCAGCCGCGAGCGCTTGATGGTCATGTCGAGCCTTGCAGCAAATGCGCGGCCTAGACGCGGTCCGCCGCTGTTCTCGCTGCTGTCGCTGACGTGATGGTCGGTAAGAGAGTGTGCGTTCATGAATGCGCAATGCCAGGGGCGGTTACGGTGTTCGAACGGCAACTCTAAGTGATCAAAGAGTCGTGTTAGTGACATTACATTCGCTTTAACGGCCGAAATGTTTTCGGGCGCACATAACAACGAAGATGCGGAAATGCCAAGGCGCTCCGAGCATATTTCCTTGACGGTTTGATGGCAGGCGCACATTTACGCTGGTTTTTGTTTCGGCGACCGCCAAAACCGGGAACCGGCTCGAACTTTGCTGCGAATCAAATTCCAGCCAGGGGAGGAACCCATGTCAGTCAACTACGGCGTGCTCAAAGGCACGGTAACCGGGCATCTCCGCAATGCAGACGATGACCATTACCAGATTCTCGTCCACGGCGGCACGACGGTTTATCGAATTGCATCGAATGTGAAATCGTCGGCGCCGCACGCGCCTTCGACCGTGCTGTTCGAAGAACTCGACACGCTACCCGATGCATTCGTCCAGGAATTGGGCGCGCTCACGCCCGGCTTCACGAAGTTGTCATCGACGCCCGGTGGTCTTGCAATCGACTATGTACGCGGCGGGATTGTTGATACCAAGGCAATGAAACCCGTTCCGCCCGACGCGCCCGGCGCGAACAATGACCTGAAAGACAAACTGGAAGCCGCGGTCGTGACCGCAATGGCCATGGAAGGGTCGATTGTCTACGCGTTCGGATCGCGCTGGGGACCCGAGCAAAACAAGCCGGATCAGTATTTCCATTTCGTTCCCGGCAACGGCGTTCACGATATTCACATGAACCAGGGCAACGGCGGCCAGTATGCGCGGGACAACGGCGCGTACCAGGACGGCGCGCTGATGATCGCGTATCCGGACAACACGTGGCGCGCGTTTTTCTTCGCATTCCAGTCGCAGACCTTCGATACCGATGCAAACGGCAACCCCGTGAAGTCTTAAGCCTTCTTCAGATAGCAAGCCTTGAGCATGAAGCTTCCGGCGTCCATCTTGCAATCGACTTCATGGTCACCGCCGACAAGCCGGATGCTTTTCACCTTCGTACCCACCTTCAGCGTGATCGATGAACCCTTGACCTTGAGGTCCTTGATCAACACGACGGAATCGCCGTTGGCGAGCACGTTGCCGTTCGCGTCCTTGACGACGGACGTTTCGTTTTCATCGGCGGAAGCGGTATCGGTCGCGGACCATTCGTGGCCGCAGTCGGCGCAAATGATGCGGTCGGCGTCGGCGTAAGTGTTTTCCATCGCGCAGAGCGGGCAGGGCGGAAGTGTAGACATAATTTCTCAAATAATCGTAACAGTCGAAGCGATGCAAACACGTTTCGGAATGCAAACAGGTCGCTTCGAAAGGCGGGATTATAGAGGGCTTGTACTGCGCTTCACGCCGTGCAACGTGGCGCGTGATTGACTACATCATTCGCATTGCCGATAAACGCCGGGCCAAGGTCCGCGAGTGTCTGGCATCCGAGCAAACACATCGCGATCAGCATTTCATCCATCATCAAATCGAGGACTCCGGCAGCGCCCGGCAAGCCGCTTGCTGCGACGCCATACAACGGCGCGCGCCCGAGCAGTACGCCGCGCGCGCCCAATGCGACCGCTTTCAATGCGTCGCTGCCGCGGCGCACACCGCCGTCGATCAACACGGTCATGCTGTCGCCAACGGCATCCACGATTCGCGGCAACACTTCCATGGGCGCGAACGTGCTCCCCAGTTGCCGGCCTCCATGGTTCGATACAACGATGCCATCCGCACTATGCTTCAACGCGAGCGTTGCATCGTCGGCGCTCATCAAGCCTTTCACGACGACGTTTCCGCTCCAGTGTTTGCGTACCCAGTCGAGGTCCGTCCATCCCAGGCTCAGATCCATCTGCCGGCTCAGCATGGCCGAATGACGCGATAAATCCGCGCGCTCGCCCACGCTCTTCGCAATGTTCTTCAATTGCGGCGAACCGAAGCGCGCCATTTGCATCGACCAGCGCGGATGCATTACGCAATCGGCGATGAGCTTCGGCGTCAGCTTCAACGGCAACCTGAATCCGTTGCGCGTGTCGTGATCGCGCTTGCCGTGCACAGGGACGTCGACGGTCAAGAGAAGCGTCGAAAAACCCGCGGCGCTCGCCCGCCGCATGATGTCTTCCGCAATGCCGCGATCCTGTTGCACGTAGAGCTGCATCCACAAGTCGCCTTGCGGCGCGGCGGCGCGCACGTCCTCGAGTAGCGACGTCGATGCAGTCGATAACGCGAACGGCAAACCCGCGCGGCTCGCCGCTTGAGCGAGAAGTTCATCGGCGCGCGGCCAGAAAAGACCGTTCAGGCCCGTTGGTCCGACGATCATCGGCGCGGCGGCTTCACGTCCGAAAAACTGCGTCGCCGTCGAGCAAATCGACACGTCTTTGAGCACGCGCGGCTTGAAAAGCCATTGTTTGTACGCGTCGATATTGCGCTTCAACGCGTCGCCGTCTTCCGCGCCGCCATCGAGATAATCAAACGCCAAACGCGACAAACGCCGGCGCGCAGCAAGCCGGTAATCGGCCACCGATGAAACCATTCAAGCTCCCCGATTCGATTGCACTACAATTGTGATAATCACAATCCGATACTTTCAAGAACCAAACAAGCATGGTCAAAAGCGCTGCCGGCAAGCCACAAGAGTCAGGCGAGAAAGGGGCTCAGCGCTCGTCGCTGTTTGTCGGATCAACCGAAAAAGCCTTCCAGGTCCTGCACGCGTTCGACGGTCCGAGCCGCCACATGACCCTCGTCGATATCGCCCGCGCTTCCGGCCTCGATCGCAGCGCCACGCAACGCCTCGTGCATACACTCGAAGTGCTTGGCTATCTGTATCGCGTGCCGGAAACGCGCAACTACGGCCTGACCACCAAGGTGCTGCAGTTCTCGTACAACTACGTGCGCGCAAACGAACTCATCGATAAAGCCTCGCCGTATCTTCTCGACATCAGCCGCCGGCTTGGCGAAACCACCAACCTTCAGGAGCTCGACGGCCACGAGATCGTGTTCGTCGCGCGCTTTCCAGGGCAGCATCTGGTCAACATCGACATCGTGGTTGGCGCGCGTTTGCCGGCCATGTTCACGGCATCGGGCATCGCGATCCTGTCGCGCCTTTCCGATGACCGCGTGCGCGAAATCCTTTCGCAAACGCGGCTCGATCCCATCACGCATTACACCGAAACCAATCCCGACAAACTGCTTGAACGCGTGCGCAAGGTCGCGCGGCGCGGCTACGCAGTGATCGAAAACGAAACCGTGCTCGGCGATATTTCCGTGGCTGCGCCGGTGACGGATCACGGCGGCATGGCGGTCGCTGCGATCAACATTTCCGTGCCCACGTCGCGCTGGTCAATCGAACGCGTTGAAGCAGAACTTGCGCAGCACGTGCAGGTCGCCGCGACTTCCATATCGAAGGCGCGGCTTTCCGGCTACAAGCGCTGAGCGTCCAAATCAACGCTTGCGTTCGAACAGATCGAGTTGCTTTTCCAGTTCGGCGCGCAGATTCGCCGACAACGCCGGGTCTGCCTGAACCAGCGGCGCGAGCATGTGGGGTGCGTGGACATCGATGAGATCCATCACGGACTTCATCGGGCCCGGATTCGTCTCGGCGAAGGCCATGTTCATCAACGGAATCAGCGAGCGATGCAGCGCGAGCGCGTCCTGCGTCTTGCCTTCGCGAGCCAGGTCGTAGATCTTTTTCCACGCGGTCGGCAACAACGTCGCCGTCACCACGATGCCACCGCGCGCACCAGCCGCCACGTGCAGCGGGAACAGCGTGTCCTCGCCGCTCAACACGGCGAACGATTCATCGACGCCCGCGACCGTGCGCAAGAAGTGCCACATGTCCGTGTTGCACGCCTTCATGCCAATGATCCGCTCGTGCTTCGACAACTCATGCAGGACTTCGGGCGCAATCGCAATGCGTGTGCGGTACGGGATTTCGTAGATGAGAATCGGCAACGGGGATTCATCGGCGTAACGCAGGAAGTAGTCGCGAATGCCGCCTTGCGTCGGGTTCGTGTAATAGGGCGTCAGCACGAGCAGACCATCGGCGCCCGCAGCGGCGAAATCCTTGCCGGCCTGCATCGCGTCGTGATAGCCGGGATCAAGCACGCCGGCGATTACCGGAATCTTTCCCGCTGCTTCCTTCGCCGTGATTTCGGCCATACGAATGCGTTCCGCGCGCGAAAGCGCGCCGTATTCACCGGTGCCGCCGAGAGGCACCACCCCATCCACGCCTTGCTTCAGCAGATAGCGCATCAGGGCGCGGGCGGCATCGGCGTTGATGGTGTCGTCGGGATTGACGGGGGTTGGAATGGCCGGAAAAACGCCACGCAGTTGTTGAGCTGAAAGCATGAGCAAGTCCTGTAAATCAAGGTTATTCAAGAAGCAAGGCTGCGTCGGCGCAAGCGGTCGGCGACCCAGATCAGCACCGCAATAAACACAAACAAACACGTCGATACCGCCGCGATGACCGGCGAAATCTGCATCGTGATTTCGTCCCAGAACTGCTTGGGCAGGGTCGTGCTCAAACCGCCCGACGAGAAGAGGGCGATGGTGAGTTCATCGAAGGACGTTGCGAACGCGAACAGGAACGACGACATCAAACCTGCGGCAAGGATCGGGAACGTGACGCGGCGCAATGTGGCCCACGGACGCGCGCCCATGCTTTGCGCGGCGAGGTCGAGGCGTGTGTCGTAGTTGCGCAGCACGGCCATCATGGTGATCACCACGTACGGCACGGCAACCACCGTATGCGCCAGCACGAGTCCATACGACGAACCAATCAGCCCGATCTTCGCGAAGAAATAAAACACGCCGACCGCGATGATCATGCGCGGCACGACGATCGGCGCGAGCACGAACGCGAGCATCGCGGCCTTGCCTTTCATGCCGCCGCGTACGAGCAGGAAAGCGGCGGGCGTGCCGATCAGCATCGAAAGAATGCCGGTGCCGATACCTACGAGCATCGAACGTGTGATGGCCTGCATCCACAACGGCGAATCCGTGATCTGCCGATACCACTGCAGCGAAAATCCGTGCGGCGGCCATGCAAGGCCGGAAGCTGAATCGAAGGAAAGCGGGATCATCAGGAACGCAGGCGCGCTCAGAAACACGAGCAGCAGGATCACGACCGCACGCAAGGTGAGGCTCGCACCCTCGGCTGCGCGTTTGCGCCGTTTCGGCAGCAGGCCGATGACGAGATCAGTGACGTTCCCTAGCGTCGTCAGGATGAAATCGCCGAGTTTGCGGCCGAATCCGCCGCCGTGTTTCGGGCCGCGTGCGGAGGAGCCGCCGGCCATTGTCGACAGTCCGACCAGGCGGTCATAGATGAGGAACACGATCAGCACGACCGCCAGCAGCAACACGGAAATCGCGCCCGCGAAACCCCAGTTCAACGCCTGCATGACCTGATCGATGATCAGTTGCGTGATCATTGTTTGATGACGTCCGCCGAGCAGCGTAGGCGTGATGAAGAAGCCGATTGCCGTGACGAAGACCATCAATGCGCCTGCCGCGACGCCCGGCAGGGACAACGGAAAATACACTTTCCAGAACACCGTGCCGGGACGCGCACCGAGCGTTGCCGCAGCGCTCGGCAAACGCCGGTCGATATTCTCCATCACCGACAACATGGTCAGCACCGCGAGCGGCATCAACGCGTGGACCATGCCGACAATCACGGCAGAGAAGTTGTAAAGCAGGTTCATCGGCCGGTCGATAATCCCCAACCCCATCAGAACCTGGTTGATCACGCCGTTGCGCCCGAGCAGCACGACCCATGCAAATGTGCGCACGAGAAAGCTGGTCCAGAAGGAAAGCAGGACCCAGAACAGAAGACGATTCTTGCGTTCCCGCGTCAACGATGAAATCAGATACGCGATCGGATACCCGGTCAGCACCGAAAAGAACGTGGTCCACAAGGAGACCTTCAGCGTGATGACCAACACATCCACATAAACCGACGAGGCAAACAGCCGCTTGTATTCCACGAGCGTGAACCCCGTGCCGTTATGCACGCTCAGGAGCAGCAACTGCCCGACGGGATAGACCAGCATCACGAGCAGAAGGATCACGATCGGCGCACTCATCGCGCCGGGACGCAACCAGGCGCGCCATCGCGCAGGACGGTGCGGGAGCATCTCGGGATGCGGTTGTTCGGCGACCAAGGCGGAGCGATTCATCATTTACCCCGCGATCGCAACAGCGTCCGCAGTCAGCCACGAAAGCCCGAGCGTCTGCCCGATTTCGTACTGGCTACCGAGCCGGTTGGTGGGAAACGCGGCGACGAGCGGTGGTGCGTCGGTGATATGCGACTGCAAGTAAAGCTTCGTCATGCTGCCGGTGACCATGATGTCAGTGAGCTTCGCCGACAACGTGCCGCCATTGATGAACCCGGCCGGTGGACCATCGTGGATCTGCAGGTTCTGCGGACGAAGCATCAGTTTCACGGGCTTGCCATCGCGGATCACGGTGTCGTACGCCATGGCGTTCACATTCGCGCCGCCCTGCACGCAGATCTGCACCTGATCGCCGGTGCGGCCGGTGACCACTGCATCGAGCAGATTCGATTCACCCAGGAAGTCCGCAACGAAGACGCTTTTCGGCCGGAAATACAAATCGGCCGGCGATCCAAGCTGCGCGATAGAACCCGCGTTCATCAGGCAGATGCGATCGGACATGGTCATCGCTTCTTCCTGATCGTGCGTGACGTACACAATCGTCGTCCCGAGATCACGATGAATCCGCTTGATCTCCAGTTGCATCTGGTCGCGCAGTTTCTTGTCGAGCGCGCCGAGCGGTTCGTCCATCAGGATGATCGACGGTCTGTAGACCATGCATCGCGCGAGCGCGATCCGCTGTTGCTGGCCACCCGACAATTCACGCGGATAACGTCCGGCCACATGCGGCAGATGCACCATTTCCAGCGCCTGCATGACCTTCTCGCGCGTGGCCTTTGCGTCGGTCTTGCGCATCTGCAGCGGGAACGCGACGTTCTCCGCGACCGTCATGTGCGGGAACAGCGCATAGTTCTGAAACACCATGCCGATGTCCCGTTCATATGGCGCGCCATACGTCACATCGACGCCATTGATGCGCACTTGTCCATCGTCCGGTTGCGACAATCCGGCGATAAGACTCAGCAACGTGGTCTTGCCCGAACCGCTCGGTCCGAGCAGGGTCAGGAATTCGCCCTGGGCGACATCGAGATCGATGGGAGCGAGCGCGACGAAGTCACCGTAGCGCTTGCACAGTCCCGTGATTTGAAGATTCGAGGCAGACATGTTGATGGCATCCCTTGCAGTAAAACGCGGTGACTTGAAAGACTTACGTCAGGATCCAGCTATTGAATTTTTCCAGCGCGACGCTTTGTTTTTCTTGCCAGAATTTCGCATCGATATGCAGGCCGTTCTTCATGTTTTCCGGGAACGTCGGGCAATTCTTCGCGATCTCCGGTTTGATGAAGTTGAATGCTTCGGGCTGCGTCACGCCTGCAGGGAAGTATTCGACGAGCGCGGCCTGACGCTTCGGATCGGATGCGAACTTGATGAACTCGCGGCATGCGGCGGCGTTCGGCGTGCCTTTGAGAATCGACCAGTTGTCGCAGCCCCAGATGTTCTGGTTCCACACAATCGCGACCGGCGCGCCATTTGCAATCGCCGATTGCGCGCGTGACACCCACGTGCTGATCATGTCGACTTCACCCGAACCGAGCATCTGTTCGACTTGCGAGCCCGTCGTCCACCACACGTCCACGTGCTTCGAAATCTTGTCGAGACTTGCAATGCCTTTATCGAAATTGACCGGATAGACCTGCGATGCCGGGACGCCCGCGCCCATCAGCGCTTCCTCGAAGGTATCGAACGGATATTTGCGCAAGCCGCGACGACCCGGAAAGTCGTTCACGTTCCACATATCGGCCCAGGACGTCGGCGCCTTGCGGCCTTTGAACGCATCCGTGCGATACGCAAGCACGGTCGTATAAACGTTCGTGCCGACGCCATATGGCGACATGTACTGCGCAGGAATCTTCGAGATCATCGGGTCGGCTTCGAGACCGTGCTTCTCCAGATATTCCTTGCCGCCGCCGGTGAGCAGGAGGATCGCCGGCTGGCTGATCTTCGCCATGTCCCAGGTATAGCTGCCGGTCTCGACCATGCTCTTGATCTGCGCGGTCGGTTCGGCGTTCGCCTGAACCCCGACTACTTCGATCCCGGTCTTTTCCGTGAACGGCTTGTAGAAAACGGCGCCGTACGCTTTCGTGTAGATGCCGCCATCGTCGCGAATCACGATGCGTTTGCTCGCCGCGCGCGACGGCGTCCAGACGAACGGGAACGCGACCGCCGCCGCACCGGCGGCAGCAGTCTTGATGACCGTGCGGCGGCCGGGATTTTGAATCGCTTGAATCTCATCGCGTGCGGGCTGCTTTTTCATGTCGGCTCCAAGGGTGTGGATGGAAACAGAAACGCTAGGGGTGCGAATGTCCGGGCTTCTTTTTGCGGCGGCCCGGATCAGGCAGGGACGTTCAAGGAATCAGACGTCCCGGATTGAAAAGATTCTGCGGATCGAGCGCGTTCTTCACGGCGCGCATCAGGCCCAGTTCCGCCAGTGACTTGTAGTGCGCCATTTCCGGCAATCCGGTTTGCCCGACGCCATGCTCCGCGCTGAACGTGCCGTGCAATTCGTGCGCGACATCGTTCACGCAGCGGCGCATGGCATTGGCCATCGCGGTGGGATCGGGGAGTTCGCGCCAGGCGTCGAAGGTAAAGAAGGGGATGAAATGCGCGTTGCCATCGCCAAGATGCGCGACCACCAGGATGTCGAGCGCGGGGACAATGGCGTGCACGGCGAGCGTCGCCCGTTCGATAAACGCAGGAACCGCCGATACCGGCACTGCGCAATCCGTCGTGAGACCCACGCCGCCTTTTTTGTTCGCCTCCGAGACGCTATGGCGAATCTCCCAGAGCGTCGCGCGTTGCGTCTCGTTGCTGGCGAGGATCGCGTCGTGAATCAGGCTTTGTTCGGTAGCAAGCTCGAGCGTTTGCTGAAGCAGGGCGGCCATTTCGTCGCCGCCGTTTGTATCGGCGAGTTCGACGAGCACGTGCCATTCATGCAATTCGCTGAGGGGATTGCGCCGCCCCGGCACATGCTCGATAACCAGTTCCAGTTGACGGCGGTTGATCATCTCGAAGGCGGAGAGGCGTGAACCGCACGCGGCCTGGAACATGCCGAGGATTTGCAACGCGGCGGCCGGATCGGTTGGCGCGAACCACGCGAGCGCGTGTTGTGTCGGCAGCGGATGCAGTTTCAGCGTGGCCGCCGTGATGATCCCGAGCGTGCCCTCCGTCCCGATGAACAAATGCTTCAGGTCGAGGCCGGTGTTGTCCTTGCGCAGCGCGTGCAGGCCGTTCCAGATGGTGCCATCGGCGAGAACGACTTCCAGGCCGAGCACGTTGTCGCGCGTGTTGCCGTAGCGCACGACGCCCGTGCCGCCTGCGTTCGTCGACAAATTTCCGCCGATCTGACACGAACCTTCCGCGCCGAGGCTTACCGCGTAGAGCCGGTTTTCGGCAGCGGCCGCGTCCTGCACGGTTTTGAGTACGCAGCCGGCTTCGACCTCCATGGAACCATTGGCGGCGTCGACGTGACGGATGCGCCGCATGCGCGCCAGATTGACGATGACGGGCGCCACGCCTTCATTGCGCGGAATCGCGCCGGCGCAGAGGCTGGTGTTGCCGCCTTGCGGCAGGACCGGCACCCCGTGCGCCGCGCAAAGCCGGACGACCGCCGCGACCTGCGCCGTGTTCGACGGCTGCACGACAGCCGCGGCGGGGCCTTTGTAGCGGCCGCGCCAGTCTTCGGTGAAGGGCGCGAGATCGGACTCGCCGGTCAAAACTGCATCGGCTCCGATTTCGCTTTTCAGCGCCGCAATCAACGTCGTGACGTCATTCATGTTCCAGTCCTCGGGAAGGGCACCGGCTGTCGCTCGAATCAGCTAAAGGGCCGCGTCTGAGAAGCAGGATATGAAGAAAAAAATCGCAATGAAATGCCTTTAATCGCAATGCGATTACATTAAGCGTTTTCGCGGATACTTAACGGCGACGCATCAAGGCGCTGCGGCACGGTGCCGCAGACAATTGACGGGAATTTTTCGGCCAAACCGAATCTAAGGACGGTAGTTTCACTTTTGCAAACAGCAAACAAACGGGGCGCGACCAGATGAATTCAAACTTGCCCAAGCCCGCTGCGGCCTTGATTCGGCCCGATTCGTCCGCAAATGAACTCGTATCCGATTAAATGTTGTTGTTTCGCTGCGTGAAGATGCTGGAAACGCCCGTTAATTAGCGCGTAACGCACCTGCAGCATTCAAGTTGCTATAGACTGTACGACCCGCGCGAATCCTGCGCTTGTTAGCGCTCCCCGCCTCCAACTGATTCAGCTTGCTCGAATCAACGCATTTGATGAGTTCAACCCGAGGTGACGATCCTGTCGGTCTTCACGGTATTGCGCGTGTCTGACCGCCTGTGCACCGGTTTGCTTTTCTCAGAGCAAGGCTATCGAGGAAATGTATGACAAGTTTTGATCCAACCGAATCTACCGCCGGAAACGGCGTTCCTGCCAAAAAATCGAAAGCCCGCCGTGGGTCCGCAGACAAGATGTCGCGTCCAATGGACGAAGGCACCGTCTCGCCCGAGCAGGCCGACGAACGTCAACGCCAGATGCGCGCGTTGATCCAGCTGGGAAAACAGCAAGGCTATCTGACGCACGCGGAGATCAACGACCACCTGCCCGGTAACTTTGCCCAGACGTCGGCTATCGAAACCATCGTCAGCACGTTCCGCGACATGGGCGTGGCCGTCTACGAAGAAGCGCCGGACTCCGAGACGCTGCTGCTGAACGATTCCACGCCGACCGCGGTGTCGGACGAGCAATCGGACGAAGAAGCGGAAGTCACGCTCGCGACCGTGGATTCGGAATTCGGCCGCACGACCGACCCGGTGCGCATGTATATGCGCGAAATGGGCAGCACGGAGTTGCTGACGCGTGCCGGCGAGATCGAGATTGCGAAGCGCATTGAAGACGGCCTTGGCGAAATGATCAAGGCGGCGTTCGCATGTCCGTCGACGGTTGTGACGCTTCTCACGACGGTGGACAAGGTCGTGGCGGGTGAACTGCGTATCGACGAACTCGTCGATGGTTTCAAGGACGTGAGCACGCTCGACGAAGCAGCCGTCGACGACTCGGACGCCGAAATCGATGAAGCCGAACTCGCGTCGGAAAGCGACGACGAAGAAGGCGAAACCGACGACGAACAAGCCACGCGTGCAAACGCCACGCGCCTGAAGCACTTGCTGCGCGATTGCCTGCCGATCTTCGTCAACGTGCGCGATCAATTCGACGCATTCCACGCGGCATACAGCGCGGACGATTCGCGTACGGGCGACTGGCCGACCGTGCAGGAACACATCCAGAACGAACTGGCTACCGTGCGTTTTACCGCGCGTACCATCGACCGGTTGTGCGCCGAAGTGCATGAGCAGGTCGAGCAGGTTCGCACCATCGAGCGTCGTATCCTGAAGATCGCCGTGGATCTCGCGGGCATGCCGCGCGAGAAGTTTGTCGAAGTGTTCCCGGGTCACGAGACCGATCTCGAGTGGACCATGCGTCACGCTGCGGCATCGAATTCGTATGGCAAGGCGCTCGAGCGCGCGCTGCCTGCCATTCAGGCCGAACAGCAAAAGCTGATCGAGATTGAAGCGCAATTGATGTTGCCGTTGTCGCAACTGAAGGCGCTGAACAAGCAGATGACTTCGGCCGAGCACAAGATGCGTCAGGCGAAGCGTGAGATGACGGAAGCGAACTTGCGTCTGGTGATCTCGATTGCGAAGAAGTACGTGAATCGCGGCATGCATTTCCTGGATCTGATCCAGGAAGGCAACATCGGCTTGATGAAGGCAGTGGACAAGTTCGAATATCGTCGCGGCTGGAAGTTTTCGACTTACGCCACGTGGTGGGTTCGCCAGGCCGTGACGCGTTCGCTCGCCGACCAGGGCCGGACCATTCGTGTGCCGGTGCACATGATCGAAACCATCAACAAGCTGAACCGTGTATCGCGTGAAATCCTGCAGCAGACCGGGCAGGAAGCGCATCCGTCGGTGCTGGCGGTTCGCCTCGACTTGTCGGAAGAGAAGGTCCGCAGCATTCTGAAAATTGCGCGTCAGCCGGTTTCGCTGGAAACGCCTTTGGGCGAAGACGGCGACACCACGCTCGGCGATATGGTGGAAGATTCGGCGACCGAGTCGCCGGCCGACGCCGCCATGCATGCGGACATGCGTCTCGCGATCAAGGATGCGCTCGATTCGCTGTCGCCGCGTGAGGCGAAGGTGCTGAGAATGCGTTTTGGTATCGATACGGTTTCCGACCATACGCTGGAAGAGGTCGGCAAGCAGTTCGACGTGACGCGTGAGCGGATTCGCCAGATCGAAAGCAAGGCAATGCGCAAGCTCGTGCATCCGAGCCGGTCGGAGAAGTTAAGGTCGTTCCTCGCGCACTAAGCTTGGCGTAGAAGCAGAAGCAGATGTCCGCAGTTGGCGGGTCCGGATTTCCGGGTCTCCAATTGCGGATTTTTTTTGGTCTCGCAAACGGCAATGAAAAGACGTCGAGAAAGCGCGATGGGCCCGTGAGCCACATCGCGCTTTATTCGCCAGGCTTGGTGTTATCAGAAGTCCAATGCCGCCGTCAGGTCACCCATTGGCTTGCCGCCGGCCGCAACCATCGCGGCATCGCGTGCCGTCAGGCCCGGCAACTTCGGCAACGAATAACGCGCGGTGATCAGACGCAGGATCGATGTCGTGTCGTATTGCGTGTGATCGACAAAACCCTTCTTCGCGAACGGCGAAATCACGAGCGCCGGAATGCGCGTACCCGGACCCCAGCGATCGCCCTTCGGCGGCGCCACGTGATCCCAGAAGCCGCCGTTTTCATCGTATGTCACGACCACGATCATGTTCTTCCACTGCGGGCTCGCCTGCAGATGCTGGATCACGTTCGCGATGTGTGCATCGCCCGAAGCCACGTCCGTGTAACCCGCGTGTTCGTTCAAGTTGCCTTGCGGCTTGTAGAACGCAACGGACGGCAGCGTGCCGGCATCGATTGCCTTGATGAACTCGGTGCCGTCCGTGCCGCCATCGAGCAAATGCTGCGAGCGATTGGTGGTGCCCGGCGCCAGGTCGGCAAAGTAGTTGAACGGCTGATGATGCGTCTGGAAGTTCGGCACCGAGTTCGTCGAGCCGCTGATCTTGGTTCGATCGGCCAGCGCCGCGCCCCACGACCCGCCATACCACGCCCACGATACGTTCGCCGTATTCAACAAATCGCCGATATGCGTCTGCGTTTGCGGCGGCAGCGTGGTCGCGACAGCGGGATCGGCGAGCGTTGCGTCTCCGCCCGTGGGCGGCGTGTTGCCGCTCGGCTGATACGGCGGCTGCATCGTATTGATGGCGAAGAAGTCAGGCGTCAGGTTGCCCGAGTTCACGAACTTCGGGATGCCGGTGACAGCCGATACCGGGGAAGCCGCCGTCACCTTCAGCGACACACCATCCGCATTCACCGATGAAATCGATCCCGCCGCCACACTCTTGTCCGCGTTCGGATAGACCGGCGTGCACGCGCAGACGAGCCATTGGTGGTTCAGGAACGAGCCGCCGAACGCGCCCATGAAGAAGTTGTCGGCAAGCGTGTATTGCTGGGCGATCTTGTAGAGCGGCAGTTTGTCGGCGTTGGTGTTGTAGTGGCCCATGACTAAGCCGCCCGAGTCGGCCCATGCGGCGAACTTGTCGTTCTTGCCGCCATTGATCTGCATCTGGTTTTCATAGAAACGGTGATACAGGTCACGCGTGGTCAGCGACAGGGGCGTGTTGAAACCGGCGGGGTCATCGATGGCAAACGGCGCATTCGGCAAGTTCGCAGTCATGGCTTGCGTGACCGCGGGCGTGACGCCGGTAGCGGTCAGGCCATTCCAGATGGGCGGCAATACCGGCAGCACGCTGCCGTCGCGGTCGAGCTGTTGCGCGCTCGCGGCTGTGACGCCTTGCAAGCCGTTTGCGCCCGGGAAGTTGCCATAGAGGTTGTCGAAGCTGCGGTTTTCCGCGTAGATCACGACAATGTTTTTAACCGATGTCAGGTCGGCTTTCTTGTCGTCATTGCCGCCGCATGCGTATAGGCCGAATGCGATCGACGCCGTGAGCGGCACGGCGAGGACGAGTTTCTTGTTCATCGATAGGTCTCTGTCGTTGGGGAACCGGCGGATGGTTGCAGGTTTGCCGGTGCCGCAGTGTCCCAACTGGATTTGACAGGAACATTTAATATTGCTTTCATTAAGTAAGACTATGTCAGGTTTAATCGGAAACAACGAAGGGAATTTGTCATGTCACGCATGTGACATATGAACGTCATACGCTTCGGCTTCTTCCTGAAGCCTTATGCACATGCCATCCATTGTTTCGTTGTCGCTGTCTCTTGCCGCGTTATGCATCTCCGCGTTTGTCTTGACCGGTTGCGATTCGCACGCCGCGTCTTCCACGCCGCAAGCCGGGTCTTACAGTGCAAGCGAAGCGAAATCTCGCGCGCAGGTTTTTGCGCAGGTGAAGCTGATGACGTCGGTGGGCGAGAAGATGTTCATGGACCCGTCGCTCTCCGGGTCGGGAAAACTCGCATGCGCGTCGTGCCATAGCCCGAGTCATGCGTTCGGGCCGCCGAATGGTTTGTCCGTGCAACTCGGCGGAAGCGATATGCACAGGCCGGGTTTTCGCGCGGTTCCGTCGCTGCGATATCTCCAGTCGGTGCCGCAATTCACGCAGCATTTCCACGACTCGGACGACGAAGGCGATGAAAGCGTCGACGCGGGCCCGACCGGCGGCCTGACGTGGGACGGACGCGTGGATCATGGCGCGGATCAGGCGCGCATACCGCTGACTTCATCGTTTGAAATGGGCAGCACGCAGGCGCAAGTCGTGGCGGCGGTCAAGGCCGCGCCGTACGCGGTAGAGTTCCGCGAGGCGTTCGGCGCCGGCGTATTCGATCGCGACGACAAAGCGTTCGATGCCATCCTGCGTTCCCTCGAAGCCTTCGAACAGACGCCGCAACAGTTCTATCCGTACACGAGCAAGTTCGATGCGTTTCTCGCGGGCAAGGGAAAGCTGAACGAAGCGGAACTGCGCGGCCTGGAGCTTTTCAACGATGAAAAGAAGGGCAATTGCGCCGCGTGCCATATCAGCCAGCGCGCCAAGGATGGATCGCCGCCGCAATTCAGCGACTTCGGTTTGATTGCCGTTGGCGTGCCGCGCAATCGCGCATTGCCTATCAACAAGGATCCGAAGTTCTTCGATCTCGGCGCGTGCGGCCCGGAGCGCAAGGACCTGAAGGGCGAGGCGGAATATTGCGGCATCTTCAGGACGCCGTCGCTGAGAAACGTGGCAACGCGCAAGGCGTTCTTTCACAACGGCATCTATCACTCGCTCGATGAAGTCGTGCGCTTCTACGTTCAACGCGACACCAACCCGGAGAAGTTCTATCCAGTCGTCCACGGCAAGGTGCAGAAGTTCGATGACTTGCCACGGCGCTACTGGTCGAACATCAATACGGAAGCGCCGTTCGATCGCAAGCCGGGCGATAAACCTGCGATGAACGAAGCCGAAATCAAGGACGTGGTTGCGTTCCTGAACACGCTGACTGATGGGTATCAGGCGACGAAGTGATCAAGCCGCGGGCTTCAACGCATCGATGAACGCCCTGAGCTTGGCCTGCGATTGCGTGCGAACGGGGAAATAGAGGTACAGGCCGTCGCTCGGCGGGGTGAACGGCAACAGCACTTGCTCCAGCTCGCCGCGTGCAAGTTCGCGGCTCACCTCGAAGTCGCCCATATAGGCCAGCCCCAAACCCATGCGCGCGAAATCGAGCAGCGTATTGCGGTCGTTGACGGTGATCTTGCTTTGAATGTCGACGATGACCTTGCGGCCATCGACCTGAAAATCCCATCTGTGGATTGCGCCCGAACCCCCGAAGCGATACTGAATCCCCTCGTGGCCGATCAGATCCTGCGGCGTTTGCGGCCGTCCCGCCCTGGCGAAGTACGCGGGGCTGCCGACTATCGACCACGTGATGTCGGGCGTCAGCCGAAGCGCGACCATGTCTTTCGCGAGCGCTTCCCCCAGCCGAATGCCGGCATCGAAACCGCTTTCCACCAGATCGACGGCGGCTTCATCAAGCGTGAGGTCGAGGTGGACATCGGGATGCGCCAGGCGGAAACGTTCGATCATCGGTTCGATCAACAACGTGCACGCCGAGCGCGTCATGGTCACGCGCAACGTGCCGGATGCGTTATCGCGAAAGCCGTTGAGCGCCTCGAACGCGCCATCGATATCTTCCACCGCCGGACGTAGACGCTTGTAGAGCGCGTCGCCCGCTTCGGTGAGCGCCACATGGCGCGTCGTGCGCTGGAACAGCGAGACGCCATGGCGCCGTTCCAGAACACGGATCGACTTGCTGACCGCAGTTGCCGAAACCTGCAGGCGCGCGCCCGCGAGGGTGAAACTTTTGTGCTCTGCAACGGCGAGGAACATCGCAACGCCGTCGAGCAGGTCCTTGTCCATGTTTCGATCCATTATGAACCTGTGGTTCAAAGCGAATGTACCTTGAACCCGTTTTTCCGGGGGTATCGAATGCGTACGATCTGCTTCATGGAAGCCGGTTCGCGGCTTCCATGCCAACAGGGAGCATGAGAATGACCGATCAAGCCAGCTTTAAACGCGTGTGGTTCATCACGGGCGCATCGCGTGGAATTGGCGCGGAAATCGCCGCCGCAGCGCTTTCCAATGGCGACGCCGTTGTGGCGACCGCGCGCAAATCGAAGGCCATCGCCGAAACGTTTGGCGAACAGGCGGCCCTCCTGCCGATCGACCTCGACGTCACCAGCGAAGCCGCCGCGCACGAAGCGGTGAAGCTCGCGGTGCAACGGTTCGGGCGCATCGATGTACTCGTCAACAACGCCGGCTACGGCTTGGCGGGCGCGGTGGAAGAGGCGAGCGCGGCAGAAGTCCGCAACATCTACGAGACGAACGTCCTGGGACTGCTCAACGTGACGCGCGCCGTCCTGCCGCAAATGCGCGGCCAGCGCGGCGGGCATGTGATCAATATTTCGTCGCTGGGCGGTTATCAGGTCGGCGCGGGTTTCGGCGTGTACGGGTCCACGAAGTTCGCGGTCGAAGGCTTGTCGGAATCGCTGCATGCCGAACTCGCGCCATTGGGAATTCACGTCACGGTCGTGGAGCCGGGGTATTTCCGTACTGAGTTCCTGGATTCATCGTCGGTGGTGGAATCGAAAACCGTGATCGACGATTACGCCGATACCGCCGGCCGGGTCCGCGCAACAGCGAAGGCATACAACGGCAAGCAGCCGGGCGATCCGAAACGCCTTGCGCGTGCAATGCTGACTCTGGTTCAAGCAGAAACGCCGCCGCTCAGGCTGCAAATGGGCACGGATGCCGTGGCTCGCATCCGTGAAAAGAATGCGTTCGTCGAGAGCGAGCTTCAGGCCTGGGAAAGTCTCGCGCGGTCGACGGATTTTCCCGCCTGACGAATGTTTGACGTGATCCGCCGAGAAAAGCGTGAATCTGGGCGGAATGCACTAACATCCGAATCCTCTTTGGAGGATAAGTGACGAATGGACCTCGATAAAATTGACCGCGCAATCCTGATCGCGCTGCAGGCGGATGGCCGGGCCACGAACGCAAGTATTGCCGAGACCGTCGGCTTGAGCGAAACGCCGTGCGCCCGGCGGCTCAAGCGTCTCGAGGCGGATGGATATATACAAGGCTATCGGGCGATCCTTTCACGGTCCGCGTTAGGGCTCGGCCTGGTCGCGTTCGTGCAAGTGCGTTTCAGCATGCATGATCGGAAGATATCGGACCGCTTCGAGCGCGAAATTCAGGCGATTCCACGCATTGTCTCGTGCCACAACATCTCGGGCACGGCGGACTATCTGCTGCAAGTCGTGGCGCGTGATCTCGATGATTACGGCCTCTTCATGCGTGATGTCCTGCGCGTGCTGCCGGGTGTATCGGCGGTTGAATCCACGTTGTCCTTGCGCGAAGTAAAGCGCGATGCCGGTTTGCCGCTGCTTTAGGGGCTTGCGGCGTTATCGGCTTTATAAAAGCGCGTCAGGTCGGCTTTAAGCGTGTGCAGCGAGGCGTCGTCCAGATAGATCATGTGACCCGTCGGGTAATACGTGCGCTGGATGTTCGGCTGCAAGGACTTGTCCAGGTCCATGTGCGACAAGTCATATTCGGTCTGAAAAAATGGCGTCGCCAAGTCGAAGTAACCGTTGAGCGACAACACGCGAAGGCGCGGGTTCTGGCGCATCGCTGCGGCGAGATCGCCTGCCGCGTAGGGCTGGGACAATTGCTCGCCCCACGACGCCCGATGCTTCCAGTTCCATTGCGACAACGCGTTGTCGTTGAATACGCGATACGCATCGGGCGCGTCGAAATGCAGATCCTGCACAAGATGCTGATGCAGCGCGGCATCGTAGGCGCTCGACACGCTCGTTACCGAAGCGTCGTAATCGGGGCGCTCGGCGGCGTCGTCGTAGTCGATGCCTTCGAAGCGCGCGTCGTATCGTCCGAGGGTGCGCGACTCGCCGCGCAGCAGTTGTTTGCGAAAACGCGATGGCCAGATTTCCAGCCGCGTCTGTTTGACGTACTCCGTGCTGAGACCCGTGTACTCGGCGACGCGCGCCGCGATTGCATCGCGTTCGGAATCGGGCAGCGCGTCCCCTTTCGCCAACGCTTGCGCATAAGGGCCTGCAGCGAAGGCGCGGACTTCGGCGAGATAAGTCTCCAGGTTGGGCGGTTTCGGCACGAGCTTGCCGTGATACCAGGCAATGGCCGCGTACGTCGGCAAATAGCTCACGGCTTCCAGGTCGGTCCCGGGCGCGCGCGTGGCCGAGTTCAGCACCGACGACATCAGCACCACGCCGTTCAACGGAATGTTGTTCTGACTCAATTTATACGCGAGCATGGCGGCGCGCGCCGTGCCATACGACTCTCCAAGCAAATACTTGGGCGAGTTCCAGCGCTGGTTCACCGTGAGGTATCGCTCGATGAAATGCTCGAACGCGCCGAGGTCTTCGTCGACGCCCCAGAATTGCTTGCCCGTCGCGCGGCCCACGATGCGTGAAAAGCCGGCGCCGGGGGCATCGATGAAGACGAGATCGGTTGTATCGACAAGACTGTCCGGGTTATCCGCGAGCACATAAGGCGCGGGTGGCGTGATGGCCGGACTGGATGTATGCGCGCGCTTGGGCCCGAACGATCCCATCAGCAGGAACATGGTGCCTGCGCCTGGGCCGCCGTTGAAAAGAAACGTGATCGGGCGCGCGGCGGCGTGCTTTGGATCCGACGTGTACGCGACGTAGAAAATGCTGGCTTCGGCCTGACCCGCGTTGTTGCGCAAGAGCAGAGTGCCGGCCGTGGCCGTGTAGTCGATCTTCTTGCCGTCGAGCCTGATGGAATGTTGCGTGACGGATTGTGTTTCGGGCGGAACGGGGATGACGTTGTCTGCCTTGACGCCGCTTGCGGCATCGCTTGCTGCTGACGCCTTGGCAGCGCGTGTACGTTCCGGACGAGGCGTATTCACGGCCGGTCCCGACGCGGGCCGGGGACTCGCTGTCTGCGCCGGTTCTTCAGCTTGCACCGCGCTTGCGGCATCCTCTTGCGCGCCGACCGCGAATGCACTGCTTGCCAGACCGATCACGATCAGGCCTCGTACCAAGCTGCTGAAACAAGCGTGCATCTTTATCCCCGGCCGTTGTTGTCGTTCGATGTTATCGCGTGCTGATTACGTTCCGCATTCGCAGGTGACGAACAGTTGGATATACGAAGATCAAGCCCGCTTCAAACGCTGCGGCTTGTCCACTGCCGCCAGCTGCTCGTCATGCGTGAGCCTCAGCATATCGACGAAATCCATCGTCAAACGCGCTCGTGGCTGATGCGGTGGAAACAGCAGATACATGGGAAACATCACTGCTGGCGAGAACGGGCGGATCGCGATCTCAGGCCCCGCGAAATCCTGAGCCACGATCGGATGCGCCAGCGTCACGCCCATTCCGCACCGGACCATCTCGCAGCAGATCGCCGCGTATTGCGCTTCGATTGCAAGCACGCGCTCCACACCTGCGCGTGTGAAGGCTTCGTCCATCAGCGTGCGCGTGCCGTCGCCGTGACATAGCGAAACAAACGGCTCGCCCGCGAAATCCTTCGGTTTGAGCGACGCTTTTTTAGCCAGCCGATGACTCGCCGGCAGAACGCATACCGCCGCCACTTTCGACAACAACTCGACCTCGCAATTCGAGGCCTCGCTCGAATAGATCGCAACGCCAAGATCGCAAAACTGCGAACTGGTCCAGTGATTGACCGTTCCTGAAGTATTCACATGCAGGGATACGGTGACCTCGGGATACTTCGCCTGGAAGCGTTGGATCGCATGCGGCACGAGTGTCATTCCGGCGGACGGCATTGCTGCAATGCGCAAACGCCCGGTACCGAGATTCTTGATTTGCGCCGCAGCATTCGTCAGCCCTTGCAGGCCGACATACGCGCGTTCGACCTCGCGGAAAAACGAGTTTCCTTCGCTCGTGGGAATCAGCCGCACGCCGCTGCGAAGGAACAACTGCAGGCCGGTTTCACGTTCGAGTTGCGTGATCAGGCGGCTGATATTGGGCTGCGATGTGAACAGCTCTTTGGCCGCGGCGGTCATGGAGCCGGCGAGCATGACGGCCCGGAACGCCTCGATATGCTTAAGATTCATGTCAGCCGACCCATATCATTGTTGTATGGGTAGTTATTTTATTCGTATTGGACGATATGCCTCGTCACGAACAAAATTAATTCGTCTGCCCCACATTCGTTGAACATCCGACCCTGCATTGTCTGGAGAAAACGCACATGAAAAAACTGCAGCACGTCCGTCGCTCGTCGTCTTCCCGTTTATCTCTGCAGAGGTGCGTGCTTGCACTGGGCGTTGCCGGCGCACTCGGCGCTCCACTTCTCGCGCAGGCCGAAACGACCTTGTATGTCGCGAATGTCGGTGGCTCGAACGAGACCATGTATCGGCAGAAAATCATTCCGCCGTTCGAGAAGGCGCATGACGTGAAGATCGTCTACGTCGCGGGCAATTCCAGCGATACGCTCGCCAAGCTGCAGGCGCAAAAGGGTCATCAACAGATCAACGTCGCCGTGATGGACGACGGCCCCATGTATCAGGCGATGCAGGCGGGCCTGTGCGGAAAAATCGATGAAGCGCCGGTCATGAAGGACCTGTATCCGCTTTCGCGTCTTGGGCCTACGTCTGTAGGCGTGGGGATGGTGGCGACCGGGATTGGTTATAACGCCGATGCCTTCAAGAAGATGGGCCTGCCCGCGCCGGATTCCTGGAACGTTCTCACCGATAAACGTCTGAAGGGAAAACTCGGCGTTCCGCCAATCACGAATACCTACGGCCTGCATACGCTCGTAATGCTGGCGCGCATGAATGGCGGCGGCGAGAAGAACATCGATCCGGGTTTCACTACGATCACGAAACAGGTCGCACCCGATGTGCTCTCGTGGGCGCCTACCCCCGGCGAGATGGATGGCTTGATGCAAAGCGGCGATGTGATCCTCGCGCCGTACGGAAGCGGCCGCGCGGTCGCGTTGCAGAACACGGGTTTTCCGCTCAAGTTTTTCTATCCGAAAGAAGGCGGCGTAGCGTTGCAGGTCGCTGCCTGTTCGGTCGCGGAGAATGCGCAGCCTGCCTTGTCGCAGCAGTTCATCCAGTATTTGCTGAGCCCGGAAGTGCAGACGATCCAGGCCCAGGCAATTGGCCTCGGTCCGGTCAACAAGACCGTGCAACTGGCGCCGGAAGTCGCGGCACGTGTGCCTTATGGTCCCGAGCAAATCGCCAAGCTGATCGCGGTGGACTGGACGACGATCAACCAGCATCGGACGGAATGGACGGACCGCTGGAATCGCACCGTCGAGCGCTGAAAATAACTTTATAAGCAGACAAGAACCCCCATGAGCTTTCTGACACTCAAAGGCATCTCGAAGCGCTACGGCGACTTCACGGCAATCGAGCAGATCGACCTCGAGGTTGAACGCGGTGAGTTCTTGTCGTTGCTCGGTCCATCCGGTTGCGGCAAGACCACGACCTTGCAGATGGTCGCAGGTTTCGTCACGCCGACCAGCGGCACCATCATGCTCGATGGCCGCGACATCACGCACGAACGCCCCGAGAAACGCGGCATGGGCGTGGTGTTCCAGAGCTATGCGTTGTTCCCGCACATGACGGTGGACGGCAACGTGGGTTTCGGTCTGGAGATGCGCAATATGAAGCGCGCGGCGCGCGCCGAGCGCGTGGCCGAAGCGCTGGAACTCGTGCGTCTCACTGGACTTGGCGGGCGTTATCCGAAGGAATTGTCGGGTGGCCAACGGCAGCGCGTGGCAATTGCCCGCGCGCTGGCTATGCGTCCGGAACTGCTGCTCCTCGACGAACCCATGTCCAATCTCGATGCGAAACTGCGCGAGGAAATGCACATCGAATTGAGGGGAATCCAGAAGCGTCTTGGCATCACGACGATCCTCGTCACGCACGATCAAGTCGAAGCCATGACCATGAGCGATCGGATCGCGGTGATGCATCGCGGAACGATCGCGCAGTTGAGCACGCCGTTCGAAGCATACGAGCGGCCGGAGACGCCGTTTGCATCGGCGTTCCTCGGCAAGACCAATCTGCTTCCGGGCGAAGTGTTGCGACGCAATGGCCGTTGCGCGGAAGTCGATGTCGCCGGCACCACGCTTAAGGTGCCGCACGAAGGCCGCCATGTACAGGGCAAAGTGAACGTTTATATCCGGCCGGAGAAAGTGCATCTGGCGAGTGGCGGCGCCGGAGATATTCGCGCGACTGGCCGCATTACCACGCGCGTGTTCACCGGCAACCAGTGGCTTTTGCTCATCGATACGGGTCTTGGGCAAGTCAGCGTCGCGCAGCCGAACAACGGCGCACCGCCGCCAAATGAAGGCGAGCAAGTGGGACTGATGTGGTCGGACGACGACTTGCGCGTGCTGCAGAAGGAGGCGCTCGATGGCCACGCTTGATGACGATCGCGCCGGTGCCGCGCCGTGGATTTTGTCGGCGCCTGCACTGCTTTTGTTTTGCGGCCTGCTGCTCGTTCCGTTGCTGCTGACGTTCGTGTTGTCCTTCCATGTTTTCAGCGATACGGCGGGCACGCTCGCAACCTACACGTGGCGCAACTATTTCGAGGTAGTTACCGATCCGTATTACGGCGCGATTTTCGGGCGCACCGCCGCACTTGCATTTGCGGTGACGTTCTTCTGCATCTTGCTGGGCGTGCCGGAAACCATCGTGCTTGCGCGCATGAAGCGGCCCTGGCAATCCATTTGCCTGTTGATCGTGCTTGGTCCGTTACTGATATCCGTAGTGGTGCGCACGTTGGGATGGCAAATCCTGCTCGGCAATAACGGTGTCTTGAACAATGCGCTTCAGGCGCTGCACATCACGTCCGAACCCATCCGGCTCGTCTTCACGATGACCGGTGTCATCATCGCGCTCACGCATGTGCTCGTGCCGTTCATGGTGATGTCGGTATGGGCCACGCTGCAGAAGCTCGATCCGCAGGTGGAATGGGCCGGTCTTTCAATGGGTGCTTCGCCCTTTCGCGTGTTTCGTCGCGTGGTGTTGCCTCAGATCCTGCCTGGCATCCTGTCCGGATCGATCATTGTGTTCGCGTTGTCGGCATCCGCGTTCGCAACGCCTGCGTTGATCGGCGGGCGCCGCTTGAAAGTGGTCGCGACCGCTGCTTACGATGAATTCCTCGGCACGCTGAACTGGCCGCTCGGCGCGACCATTGCGGTGTTGTTGCTGATTGCGAACGTGGCGATCGTGATCGGCTGCAGCCGGCTCGCCGAGCGCCGCTTCAAACACATCTTCGACTGAACCGGGAGACGTCATGAAACAAAACGGATTCCTGGGGCTGCTGTTCAATGCGCTGTTCCTGACGTTCATCGCCGCGCCGCTGGTCGTGGTGATCGCCGTGGCGTTCACCGACAAAGGCTTTATCTCGCTGCCCTTCGACGGCGCTTCGTTGCGCTGGTTCAGGGCAATTCTGGAGAATGACCAGATCCTCGATGCATTTCTTCTCTCGCTGAAACTCGCGCTGGTTGCATCGACAATTGGCGTGGCGCTTGCCGTCCCGGCGGCGCTTGCAATCGCGCGTTATCGCTTTCCGGGTCGCGGCACGCTCACCGGCTTTTTCCTCTCGCCGATGATGATCCCCGCTGTCGTGCTCGGCATCGCGTTCCTGCGTTTCCTGAGCCTGCTCGGGCTCGGCGGATCGTTCTGGGCGCTGTGCGCCACGCACGTGATCATCGTCTTGCCGTATGCGTTGAGGCTCGCGTTGTCGTCGGCCATCGGGCTCGATCGCGACGCCGAGCGGGCAGCTCTGTCGTGCGGAGCGAGCCGCTTCACGGCCTTTCGCCGCGTCGTGTTGCCGATGATCCGTACCGGCGTTGCCGGCGGATGGGTACTGTCGTTCATCCAGAGTTTCGATGAACTCACCATGACCATTTTCGTCGCGACACCCGGCACAACCACGCTGCCAGTTGCAATGTACAACCAGATCGCTCAGACCATCGACCCGTTGGTCGCGTCTGTCTCGACCGTAATGATCGTGGGTACGGTCATCCTGATGCTCGTGCTGGACCGAATGGTTGGTCTGGACCGCGTCCTGATAGGAGAAACACGATGAAAGGTAATGCAGTCGACAGTCCCGACGTGCTGGTGGTCGGGGGCGGGCTGGTGGGAACCGCAGTGGCCTACGGGCTCGCGTGCGAAGGCTTGAAAGTGACCGTGCTGGATCAGGGCGATGGAGGCTTTCGCGCGTCGCGTGGCAACTTCGGGCTCGTATGGGTGCAGGGCAAGGGTTACGGCCTGTCGCCCTACGCACGCTGGTCACGCAGTTCATCGCAACTATGGCCGGGGCTCGCGAAGTCGCTGCTCGAGGAGACGGGGATCGATGTATCGCTGAAACAGCCGGGCGGTTTTCACCTCTGTTTTTCCGACGATGAACTCGCCGAACGGGAAAAGCGCCTGTCTACATTGCAAGCCGAACTCGGCGGCGATTACCCGTTCGAGTTGCTCGATGCGAAAGCGTTGCGCGAGCGCTTGCCCGCCGTCGGCCCTGATGTGATTGGCGCGAGCTACACGCCCATGGATGGTCACGTGAACCCGCTCAGGCTGCTGCGCGCACTTCATGAAGCCATGCAGCGGCGCGGCGTGAAGCTTGTGAGCGGCGAGGAGATCGGACGGATCGTGCCGGATTCGGGCGGCTTTGCGGTGCATGGCAAGAACTCCACATGGCGTGCGCCGCGCGTGGTGTTGTCCGCCGGTCTGGGTAACCGCGCGCTCAGCACGCAGGTCGGTCTGCATGCGCCGGTCGCACCGAATCGTGGTCAGGTTCTGGTGAGCGAACGCGTTGCGCCCTTCCTGCACTACCCGACCATCAACGTGCGCCAGACCGATGAAGGTTCGGTGCAATTTGGCGACTCCATGGAAGAAGTTGGCTACAACGACTTCACCACGACGGATGTGCTTGCGACCATTGCGCGCCGCGGCGTGCGCAGCTTTCCCATGCTGAAGAACGTGCGGCTGGTACGCACATGGGCCGCGCTGCGCGTCTATAGCCCCGATGGTTTTCCCATCTACGAACAATCGTTGCAATACCCCGGCGCGTTTGTCGTCACTTGCCACAGCGGCGTCACGCTTGCCGCCGCGCACGCGAGACGGGTCGCGCCGTGGGTCGCCGGTGGCGAGATTCCAGAGGAGCTTCCCGCGTTTCGCGGCGGACGGTTTCTCGAACCGGGCTACGTTGCCGCCAATGCTCATTAGCCGCGTGCTGACGCCCAAAACAGCCAATCCAGAACACCGACATTTCGCATCGATATGACATCCAAACCGCTATTCAGGGTGCTTGCACCGGTCGCGCCCGCCATGGCCGACGACATCGTCCAGATCTGGTTCAACGACCAGCCGCTTAACGTGCCCAGCGGCCGTTCCGTCGCCGCTGCATTGCTCGCGGCAGGCGTGCAGCGGTTCCGCGCGACGCCGGTATCGGGCGCGCCGCGCGCACCGTACTGCATGATGGGCGCGTGCTTCGAATGCCTGGTCGAAATCGACGGGGTTCCGAGCCGGCAAAGTTGTCTCGTCTCGGTGCGCGACGGCATGCGTATTCACTCGCAAGAAGGCGCGAGCGATCTTCCTCCAATGTCATATACGACCAAGGAGAGCGTTCATGGCCGCTGAAACCATCGATGTCGCCGTGATCGGCGCAGGTCCCGCAGGGCTCGCAGCGGCAACACAGGCAGCGCGCGCGGGCCTGTCCGTTGTCGTGCTCGATGAACAGGAGTCGGTCGGCGGCCAGATTTATCGCGCGATAGAACGCAGCGATGCGCAGCGCCGCGAGATACTCGGTCCGGACTATCAGGCGGGCAGCGCGCTTGCCACGGCGTTCGCCCGTTCCGGCGCGCGTTACGTGCCGAACGCGTCCGTCTGGCAGGTAACGCGCGAGAAGACGGTGCATTACCTGAAAGACGGAAAGGTCGGCAGCTTCGAGGCAAAACGCGTGGTGCTGGCGACCGGCGCGCTGGAGCGGCCATTCCCGATTCCGGGCTGGACCTTGCCCGGGGTATTGACCGCGGGCGCGGCGCAGATCCTGCTGAAAAGCGCGGGCGAAGTGCCGAGCGAACCGCCGGTTCTCGTCGGCTGCGGGCCGCTTCTGTATTTGCTTGGCTGGCAATACGTGCGTGCGGGCGTTCCGATCCGCGCGCTTATCGATACCACTCGCCACGAGGATCGCTGGCGCGCGAAACGTCACATGGTGTCCGCGTTGCGCGCATGGCCGTACCTTAGCAAAGGCTTGCAACTGATGCGCACATTGCGCGATGCCGGCGTGCCCATGCACGAAGCCGCGGACGATCTGCGCGTGGAAGGCGTGATGGGTGAAGACGGTGCCGAGCGCGCCAATGCCCTGACGTTTTCGGTGCGCGGCGTGTCGCATCGCATCGAGGCGAAGGTGATCCTGCTGCATCAGGGCGTGGTGCCGAATACGCAGTTTTCGTTGTCGTTGCGGGCATCGCACACATGGGACGATGCGCAACTCTGCTTCACGCCAGTCACGGACAAATGGGGCGAACTCGATGTCCCAGGCATCTTCGTCGCGGGCGATGGCGGTGGCATCGGCGGCGCGCAGGCCGCGGAAATGCAGGGCGAAGTGACGGCTTTAGCCATCGCGGCGCAACTCCACGCCATCGATGAAAAGACCCGCGATCAAAGCGCCTTGCCGCGTTTGCGGCGCCTCGCCGAAGTGATGCGCATCCGGCCGTTCCTTGACAGCCTTTATCGTCCGCGCGATGAAAACCGCGTGCCGAAAGACGAGGTCATTGTGTGCCGTTGCGAAGAAGTGACAGCGGGTCAACTCAGGCAATTCGTGGAACTGGGTTGTCTTGGACCGAACCAGGCGAAGTCTTTCGGCCGATGCGGCATGGGTCCGTGCCAGGGACGCATGTGCGGCCTGACGGTCACCGAGGTGATCGCCAATGCGCGCAGCGTTACACCGGAAACCGTTGGCTATTACCGTATCCGTCCGCCGATCAAACCGCTCACGCTCGGAGAACTCGCCGGTGACTAAGCCCGCAGCGAACGAGTCGGACGTGCTGGTGATCGGCGGCGGCTTGCATGGATCGAGCAGTGCGTTTCATCTCGCGCGCCGTGGTGCGAGCGTGACCGTGCTGGAGGCGGATTACATCGGACGGCATGCGTCGGGCGTGAACGCGGGCGGCGTGCGCACGCTCGGCCGCCCGGTGCCCGAGATTCCGCTGGCGCTGATGTCGCGCGAGATCTGGCACAACATTGTGGAGACGGTCGGCGACGACGCCGGTTTCGTCGCGTCGGGCCAGCTCAAGATCGCGGAAACCGAAGCCGAACTCGACGAATGCCGCGAACGCGTGGCGCTATTGGAATCGCATGGCTTCACGCATGAAAAGATCATCGATCGCGAGACGCTGCTTGAACTCGAGCCGGCAATCACGCCGCACGTGACCGGCGGTATCTGGGTCGAGCGCGATGGCTACGCGCTGCCGTTTCGCGCGACGACCGCGTTCCGGATCGGGGCCGAACGAAACGGCGCGGTGTTTCACGAAGGCACGCCCGTGACGCGTATCGAACAACAAGGCGAACGATGGATCGCGCATACGCCACATGGTGATTTTTCTGCGGCGCAACTTGTTGTCACGGCGGGTGCATGGGCGGGTGAACTCGCGGCGCAAGTCGGCGAACCGGTTCCGGTCCATCCGGAAGGCCTGATGCTGATGGTCACGCATCGCGTGGCGCCGTTCTGTCGCGCGACGCTGGGTGCAACGGGCAGGCCGTTGTCGTTCAAGCAATTCGATAACGGCACAGTCGTGATCGGCGGGAAGTTGATTGGCATCGCCGATCTGCCGGGACGTCACGGCGAAGTTGATTTCGTGCGGCTGGTGAAGAGCGCGAACACCGTCGTCGATCTGTTTCCACATCTGCGCCATCTCGGCATCAATCGCGCGTGGGCGGGCGTGGAAGCATTCACCGATGACTCGCTGCCAGTGATCTCGCGCAGCAAACGTGCGTCGAACCTCACGTACTCGTTCGGATATTGCGGCAGCGGTTTCCAGCTTGGACCGGGCTGCGGCAAGCTGGTATCCGAACTGGTGCTGGACGGCGCGGCGTCGTTGCCGCTCGATGCGTTTGCCATCGACCGGTTCAACGGGTTAAATAGCGCACCGGCCGCGGTAAGTTGAACGCAGCCATTTTTAATTTCAAAAGGAACCCTATGAGCGATATCGTCAGGATCGAAACCAATCAACGCATGAGCCGGGTTGTGAAAGCAGCGGGGCTCGTGTTTATCGGCGGCCAGACATCGAATGACCGCACGCCCGATGTCAAACTGCAGACGCAACAAGTGCTGGCGAAGATCGATGGATTTCTCGCTCAAGCTGGCATTGACAAGACGCGGCTGATCTCCGCGCAGATCTGGCTCGCGGATATTGCCCGCGACTTTGCCGGCATGAACGAAGTGTGGGACGCGTGGGTCGCGCCGGGTTGCGCGCCGACGCGGGCAACGGTCGAGTCGAAGCTCGCCGCACCTGACTTGCTGGTCGAAATCACCGTGACCGCATTGGGCGAATGATGCTTGCGGCCGCTGCGCATTAATTCGCACCGGCCGCGTTTAACGGCTAGAAGCCGGTGGTGGTTCGCATGCCGGCAATGGCTTCGTCGCGTACACGAATCGATGGGTTGTTGGGATCAGGAGCGCCGGCCGGAACGCAGATACAATTCGGCAGCGCCTGATTTGTCCAACACCGTCCAGATTCCATCCAATGCGTAATCCATCCCGGGCCGTACTTCTCGGCCCGCTCCTGAAGGGCGTTTCGCGGTCCTTCTACCTCACCCTTCGTGTGCTGCCTGTCGGGATGCGCGATCCGATCGGGCTCGCCTACTTGCTGGCACGGGCTGCGGACACGATCGCGGATACTTCGCTGATCTCGCCAAAGCAGCGGCTGGAGTTGTTGTTATCGCTGCGAAAACTGGTGAACGGCGCGCCTGATGACGGCACATTGACTCAGCGTCTCGCGCAAGAAGTCGCGGGCCAGCAAAGCCTTGCCGACGAGAAAGTGCTGCTCGAATCGCTTGGCGGCGCGTTGACCGTGCTCTCTCAGTTGAGCGATCCGGACCGGGACGCGGTGCGCGGGATCGTGACCACGCTGACGCAGGGCATGGAATTCGATCTGCACACGTTCCCGGACGAATCGTCGGGCCGCATTGCTGCACTCAGCACACTCGAAGAGCTCGATACGTACACATACCTGGTCGCGGGTTGCGTCGGCGAATTCTGGACCCGGATGACCTATGCCCACATGCCGGGCACATTGACGGGCGAGCCTGAAACAACGCTGGCGAACGGAGTTCGTTTCGGAAAAGCGCTGCAAATGACCAATGTGCTGCGGGATTGCAGCAAGGACCTGCGCATCGGCCGTTGTTATCTTCCAGTGCCAATGCTCGATCGATACGGCCTGACGCCCGAGGACCTGCTCAAGCCGGGCGCGTCGCTTCGTTCGCAACCGCTGTTGTTTGAACTGTTGCGCTTGACGCTGGATCATTATCGCGCGGCTGTCGACTATACGTTCGCCATTCCCGCATTGTCGGTCCGGCTCAGGCTTTCTTGTTTGTGGCCGGTGTTGATCGGGCTGGAAACACTCGTGCTGCTCGTCAACAACGATGACTGGCTCGACCCCGCGAAAATTTCGAAGATCGGCCGCAACAAGGTGTACAGGATCGTTGCTGGTTCGACGCTGCTCGAGCCATCTAATCGAATGCTGCGCGCGTGGACTGACCGGCTGATCGCGCGTATTGATGCGCGCCTGAACCGTCAGGAAATCAGCTAACCGGGGCGCCGGTTCCTGCGGGTGCGGCAGGGCGGATATCATATGGGTCGTCGTTCTCACATGACGACTCTTCGCCCGGCTCACGCCGGACCAGAATTCAAGTAGCAGCACCGGCTCTGTCACGCATGAACTCCACTCCAGATATCCCCTCGCGTCCCGCAATGCGTTCCCTGACCCCTCTGGAGGCGCGCGTGCTGGGCGTGCTTGTCGAGAAGCAGCACACGGTGCCGGACGCTTATCCGCTGTCTGTCAATGCACTGACGCTTGGTTGCAATCAGAAGACCGCCCGGTCGCCGGTGATGAACGTAACGGAAGCCGATGTGCTCACGGCTATCGACGAGCTCAAGCGCCTGAGCCTCGTATTCGAGGGCAGCAGCAGCCGCGTACCGCGCTTCGAGCACAACATCACGCGTTCGCTGAGCGTTCCGAGCCAGGCAGCGGCATTGTTGACCACCTTGATATTGCGTGGTCCGCAGACGCCCGCCGAGTTGCGCCTGAACGCCGCGCGTTTGCACGGTTTTGCCGATATATCGTCGGTGGAAGCCTTCCTCGATGAACTCGCTGTGAACGATCCGCCCCGCGTGATCAAATTGCCGCGTACGCCTGGAGAGCGCGAAAGCCGATGGGCACATCTGTTGTGTGGCGAAGTTACGGTCAGTGACGTACCGGCTGGCGCAATCACCGACGATTCGGTTTCTTTCAACGACTTCGATATGTTGAAGGCGGAGCAGAAGCGGTTAGCCGAAGAAGTGTTGCGCTTGCGCGCGCTGGTCGAGAGGATGGCAGCGGAGCTAGGAATCAAGACCGATGGAGATTGAGCGGACGGACGAGGCGCGTTCAAGCGCCTCTTTCATAAGATGCGCGTAGATAATAATCAGGAATCCGATATTAATCGTCTTATGACAAGAACAGATCCAGCCGGCGAAAAACGGTTGCGATTCACGCGTCACGAACGTCAGTTCGTGCGAAGGAATCCCTACGCCCAAAATCCGTAATCTTGATAATGCGTGCATCAGGCCCAATAAAACACTTTGTTGAGCCGCTTACCGATTTCACACAGCGGACACGCATTAATAGTCTGATCATTCCAACGAAGAGCATGCTCCGCGTAACACCGTGTGCCGAACAATTGGTTTAGAAAAGCCGAATTAATACGTTTGGAAAATGTGTGCAAAAGCAAATTTGCGGCACTAATTGCACGGATTGGTCCAGTAATAAGTACGTCAATGACAGTGAGGTATAGGTAATATATACGGCTAAATCTTATTGGTCTAAGGGTTCTCGCGCGTCTTAATTGTATGAAGATAAGTCTATTCTGTGCTACATGCGCGCCGCTTTGCTTGAGATAAGACGAAAAAAATCCTTCGCATTTGATTACATCGAAGCTGATTTGTCAGATTAATACAGAATATGAATTTCATCATACAATTATAATTTACCGATTCAACCCATATTCCATTTCATTAGAAAGCGATTTCCGAATTTAATACCGCGAGTTTCAGTTAAGGGTCAGAAGAAATATAATTTTTGCTGAAATCATCCTATTAATGTCCGGCCAGTTTGAGTAAATATTTTTGCGTCGCAACAGGTCGTGGGAAGAATTTCGCTATTTAACTGAATATTACTGATTCGTTTGTGGTCTAGCGCACATACCGGGTACATTTACACCCGTGGTCAGTGGGAAAGGTAGACTTTGCCGAATCGCTCCAGTAAGCGGCATACTCGGTTAAACGTTTGCGTAATAGACATTACGGCGACTGCTTTGACAGCCGCGATACCGGGGTCGGGTTCGCACGCAAGTGTTCCAAGTGCACGACGAAGGCGTGTGGTCACATAGGTGACTGCAAGCGTCAGCTATGCCTTCGCATTCGTGATCCCAGGTCGCAAGCAGTCCCAATCGTTTAGAGCGCCATCTGTTACTGAGCACGGAATGGGTCAAATAATTCATTGGGTTAGTTAGATATACGAAGTAAATAAAGCGTTTCGGGCGCCCCCGCGCCCAACAGCATTTCGTGTGTCGAAAACTAAAAATCATTTGCTTATTTTCTGTCGGGCTTTTCTCGACAGTGGACGAACTCGCCATGATCAAACGACGTCAATTTCTTGGTTGCCTTACCGCGGTCGGTGGCAGCTATCTTCTAACCGCATGTGGCGGTGGCTCGAGCGATGGAATCGGTAACGCCGGTGCAGTCGCAAACAGCGCAACGAACGGCGCCGCAGTCGGAAACGCAGTCGCCAATGCCGCAACCACGGCATCTGCCAACGGCGCTAGCTTGCCTTCGGGATCCTCGATCACAGATAACTCTGGCAACGTCTGGACGCTTTCAGGAGGGGTGGTCTACAAGAACGGTTCGGTTGCAGGCGTCAACTACAACGCCGCTTTGGTGCTCTGGTATGGCGGCACCATCTATCACCAGAACACTGGCGGCCAGTTTTACTCGTGGACCGGTTCCGCATGGTCAGCCAGTCTCGATCCGCGCACGGCAGGCACTTCTGCAGATGGCGCGACCATTCCGTCGGGGTCGGTGCTGATCGACAAGCTAGGCCGCAAGTGGACAGTAAGCAGTGGTGTCATCTATAGAGACGGCACAGTCGTCGGCGTCAACTACAACGTGGCTTTGCTGCTTTGGTACGGTGGCGTGATGTGGCACAAGAACACCGGCGGCCAATTCTATGTATGGACCGATGCCGCAGGGTGGCTGGCATCTGCGGATCCGCGCACTCCCGTCGCCGCTACCGCCGGCAGCTTTTTCGGCGTGAACGGTCACTGGGACTACACCTATACCCCGGCTCAGATCATCTCCATTTTGAAGAGCATGGGCTGCAAGAGTTATCGTGTGGGATGCAGCGACGACCCGAAGCAGCTTGCCGCTGTGGCAAAACTCGCAGCTGCGTTTCAGTCCGCTGGCATGACGCTGCTGGTGCTCATCAACCAGGGCATGACCGATGCCAGTGGCAATGTGCTGAAGGGCGAGAGCGTCGCGTACAACCAGGGGTACATGGTTGGATCGACGGTAGCGAATGCGCTCAAGCAATATGGCGTGACGATGTACGAATGCGGCAACGAGCTGACGCGACAAAACTCTACTATCCTGAACTTCACGGAAGCGGGCACCAAGGCTGTCGATTTCAATAATGCGAATTGGCCCGCCATGCGTGGCGTCATGCGCGGCATGATAGACGGGGTGAAATCGGTACAGTCGAACGCGAAATGCGGCATCAACTTCTGTGTCGCGGACGTCGGCGCGGCCGATGCGTTGTGGGAAGGCACGCAACCAGATGGAACCCGCGGTTATCCGAAAGTTCGCTGGGACATCACAACGTGGCACAACTACGAAGTGTATGGCGACATCTTCAATATCGGCACTGACGGCGCAGGCCCGGGCTTCGATCTACCTACGTACTGCAAGGCGCGCTACGGTGTTCCGTTCATGATCACGGAGTGGAACACGGGTCCGGAGCAAACGCAGGCTTATCGGGCGAATTACATCACGTCGCAGTTGGGGAATTTCTACGCGGCGAGAAAGACCCACAACATTCTTTCTGTGATGTATTACGTACTCGATAGCGGAAACAGCACGTACGGCATCATGATCAATGGTGCCCCACTCAGTGCGCCGTATGCGGCGTTCACCGGCTTTACAGCGTCGCATGCGGATGTCTGAGACCAAGCTTTGGTAAGTCGATTGTTCGAGGTTACAAGGGCCGGGGTAGCGTTGCGCTATCCCGGCTCTTTGCATCTGCAATGCGGGCGAACTATTCCAGCGCCGTGCCATCAAATTCCCTTGCTCGCTTCTTGCTCAATCTGGATCGGCACGCCACATTCTCTGCTTGCAGTGAACGTGCGAGTCGTAAGAAGATTGGCGGCAACGATTGCATCAACCGCTGTAAAGTGTGAACTGTCCGGCTGACGTTGGTATTGGCCGCTTTCCATTGCATTCCCATTCACCCACATCGTCACTCGACCCCGCCCTATACGCATGAGCGCGCAGATGAAGCCGATCAAATTTGCCAATGCCAAGTCTATCTTCGGCTTGGCCGTCATGGTGTTTCTGCTCGTCGTGACGGCAGTGTGGCTTAGTCTGGGTGGGATCTTTACGCGGAAAGGCAGGGAGTGTTTCAGGAATATCTTCGGCAACAAATAGCAGCGAGTACGTACCGCCATTTATGGCGATCGATATGTTTAGGTTTCCTGTATTAATTGCAAAACTTTCCCGTTTTTACAGAAGCGTGTTGTGTGCTGTCCGCGCTTCACGACAACAGCCGGCCCCATTCGTAGTCCACGCCGTCCGGGCCAAACGGCAAAACGCCGGCACCTGGCGTGAAAGTCAGCTCCCCAAAATAGACATCGTTGTCCGGCGCATACAGATCCACCCGGACGTAGTCGAAGTCTTCCGCAAGAATAGCCGCAGTGTCCAATATCGCCTTCAGGTTCTCCGGCGCAGGGCTGGGCGAATCGCTGCGTTTGTAATAGCCGATCGCCACATCGAGATGATTCCAGTTGATGTCGTACACATCACCGTGCGTGTTGCTTCCGAACCTGTCCGATATCACGAGTATGTACATGACCGGCCTTCCCGTATTGCCGCCAAAACAGTGCAGCTTGTAGTCAGCAGGGATCTGGCCACTTTTGTCGAGTAAAAGTTTTTCGAAAAAAATCCGCGGCTCGATGTTCGTGTAATGGCGTTCCCGTCCGACCTTATAGAAATCCGTCGCGAGCCAACGTGCGCCAAGCGTCTGCAATTTCTCGAACGACGTTTGCGACTTATCTCTCACCACTTCCACGAAGCTGCTGCCGTGGTTTGCTTTCATCACGAACGAGTTCGGCAGCGCATCGAAGACCGATTGCGTAAAGCTGTCGGGCGCCGCTATCAGTGGAACCAGATGCTCTTCGCCGAGTTTTGTCCGCACGTAGTCGCGAACGGTCAGCTTGTCCGTCAACTCGGCATAGCGGGCATCGGGCTTGAGACTGCGTTGCAGGATCTTTTCGTTGAAAGTGACCGGGTGCAGCAATCGTGGAAAGCGGCCAATGAACTTGCGATGCATCAGAGTGAGGAACAGCGCATCAGGCAACATCGACTTGGCGCCTTCCTTGATTTTCCTGCTCAAGGAAGCGGTCGATTGCATCGTGGCGGGCTTCTTCAGCGGTGAATCGGCCGTCGTCAAAGCAGACGTTTGATTCGAAACCACGATCTCTTTCAGCGGCAGCGCTGAAGAATTGCCCCGGTTCGGCGCGGCATTCCAATCGCCAAACTGCCCTGTTTTGGTTTTACGCATGCTTTCCACTCGTGCTAAGCGCAACCAGGTCGCGTTGCAGCGATTCAGCGTCCGATAGTGAGGACCTCGCTGTTGCGTCCCGGGCGTCTGCTGTGTTAGGGGATTGCGCCCCGGCCCGTATCTGTCCGCGGGACCGGAAGTGCATTGGTGAAACGCCGAAGCGCTGCCTGAACAGACGTCCCAACCGATTGCCGTCCCCCATGCCGCAACGTCTCGCAATCTTGTCGATAGGCAAGTCCGTATCCATCAACAGCGTGCACACGATCTCAAAGCGCGTTCGGATCAGATATTCCAATGGCGTTACGCCGAATTCGGACTTGAAGCGACGAAGATAGTTGCGCTTGCTCATGGCGGCCGACTCTGCTGCTTGCGCCACGGAGATCGGCTTGCTGTAGTTTTCCTTGATCCACCGGGCAGACTCGTGGATCTTTTCGGTTGTCGTGCGTGCGTTCAGGTCGTCAAGGTCGGGCTTGGTGCGCTGGATGGCGTGCGGTTGCAAGACGCGCGCGATTCTTCGCGCGGTATCGGCGCTCAGGTCGCGTTCGATTTGAGCGAGCGCCATGTCGGCAGGCGTCGTGGTGGTTGACCAGTCCGCGACCGGTGCGTCCTTGAACCAAAAGATCGGCACTGGGGACCGAGCCAGATTCTTTGGATCAAAGACGGAGTTGGCGCCCGGCTGGCTTCGCAGGGACGCTTCGCGGCCAGGACGTGACATCCACGACAAGAGGCGGTCGTCAGGGCTCCCTGCTGCGTCCGCATCGCGGCATGCCACAAAAAACGCATGGAAATCGATCAGCGCGTATGTCTCGAGCTTCTGCGTCCAGATGGAAATGCTGGAAGAGCTCGTGACGAAGCCGCCAGCGTCCGACAACACCGATAGTCTGTACGGAGGCTCACCGCCGCCGGCCTGTTCGAACTCATTCGCAAGGCGGAAGGCTTCGCCGATTGCCCCGGCGTTTGCCACGGAGCATTCGTTTGAGATCAGCAGCCCAATGTGTCGTTTATTAACTTTAGATTCATCCCGGTGATGTATGTCGCTAGGCCGATAAAAGTCCGTCAACGTGTCCACTATTTATTCCTCCAAAGCTGCAAGCATGACTTTGTGCAACACAGCGTAGCTCCGCGCAATAACCAGCTGATGAATTGGCGGAGCGGTCCTAATGAATGGCGAATGCAGCGGCTTGATTAAGAAATAATTACTCTTGATCAAAAGAATTGCTTGTACATTAACGGTCGACGGAAAGATTTTCCGATCGGTATTATTAATATAAAAACGAATTCAGGCAGGAAGGTGGTGCCACGGGCTTTTGTGTAACCCTATACAGAACAAGACTTTAGCTAGTTTCGTTCCTGCTGGACGTGACATGTCCAACTTCCTGCCGAATGTATCAGAAGACCAGAAAAACAGAAAAGATTCTAGATATACAATTTCTGTTACACATATTGCAGATCGCAACAATTCTTTCTTTCCCTATGAAACCCGTAAAGCGTTCAACATAATCGGCCAATAGTTCTTGATTTTAAGCCTTGACCGATTTCATTCGATTTCCCCGGTCTATGCTTCAACGCAACATGAAAGGGAAATTGAGTTTGGATTCCTCAGAGGATTGAGTGAATTCGGGCTAGGCCTTTTCTGAACGCGCTTTCGGCGCCTGGATCAGCCTCCAGCATGCAGTGCGCCGCGGCGAATCCATGAATCCAACCTGACACACGTCGAAAGCCGCTTGAATATCCGGCGGCAAATTTGGCGGGTTCAGGGTCTGCGTGTTTATCAAATCGGAAATGTTGTCCGCGATCCGGGTGTTCTGCCGCTCGCAGCGTATGACGTATTCAACCCGATGCCTTCAGAGCCAAGCGTGTTGCGTTGGCGCAGAACCTGCGAATGCATGAAGACGTGCGCCAGTGACCTTGCCGCGGCTCTGGCGTGATTTAGCTGGATTTCGCAAGCGGAATGGCGAAGGCGGGGCTATGGCGTAGTACGCGTTTTTTATGGACAACAACAGGGCACTCTAAATGCTAAGAGCCGAGGACGAAGGGCACACGAATCATTTGCTTGACGCACTGCCCGCCAGAGAATGGCAAGCGCTGCATCCGTTCCTCGAAACCGTTTCGCTTCGAGAAGGCCAGGTGCTGTGCGAGAGCGGGCAACCGATAGAGCATGTCTACTTCCCCGTGACGGCGGTCGTATCGCTTATCTACCGGATGGAGGATGGCTTGTCGAACCAGGTCGCAGCGGTAGGTGCGGAGGGAATGATCGGCGTGCCGGTCCTCACAGGCGGCAAGACGATGCCGATGAGTGTCCAGGTGCAGTTCGAGGGAACTGCATATCGGATGAAGGCCGCAGCTTTGCAACAACAGTTCACGAGTTCGGACGGGTTGCGAAGGCTCTTGCTGTTGTATATGCAGGCTTTGCTCGTGCAGGTTGCGCAGACCGCGATCTGCAACCGGTACCACTCGGTTTGCGAGCAGGTGTGCCGATGGCTGCTTCTTGAAACAGATCGTATGCCGGGCAACGAGGTTCAGGTGAGCCATCAGTTGATTGCGGAGATGCTGGGTGTGCGCCGGGAAGGCATCAGCGCGGCGGTCGGCAAGCTGCAGGACGCGGGCGTGATTTATACGAGCCGGAAGTCCATCACGGTGAACGACCGTGAAGGGCTGCAGGCTCATGCGTGCGCGTGCTACGGCGTCGTAGCGCGCGAGTTCAGCAGGCTGCTGCCGCAGGTGCCGGCAAGGGAAGAAGTTGTATGACGGTGACCATCCTTGAATGCGCTGTGCGCACAACGGGTCACACGATATGCATGGGAGCTGAAGGCAGATGCTCAAACGTTTTGGAGTACGGATCGTGGAAGATTCTATTAAATGTCTCGAAAATTTCCAGCCAAGTCAGCGGAAAACCCGTTCCGCGTTTCCTTAGGCGATTACTTCGCCGTGGACTTGCCGGCTGCTTGAACGTAGCGGGCTGTCCCTTTCATCATTCTTAGCGGGCCGTGCAGTCGTGCGGCATTACCCGACAGCGGCACCTTCGCCGCACGGTCGCGACATACATTGAACATCGAAGGAATACGCCGGTGGATTACTACCCTTCAAATTCGCTAAATCCCTCTGCAGGCCATGAGCGCGGGCAACTCAGCGCCAAGGACATGCTCAACCTGATGCGGGATCACATCTGGGAGATCCTGGTCGCGACCGTAGTTGTCGTCGCGCTAGCGGTGGCCTACATCTTCATTGCGCCTCCAGTCTATTCTGCCGATGTCCTCATTCGCGTAGACCCGCCGGAACAAAACCAGTTGGGTATCGCGCTGCAGAACCAGGAAACGCTGCCGCCGCCCGCACCCGCGCCAAGCGCTGAAATGGCCGTGATGCGCAGCCGCTCCGTGCTTGAGCCCGTCATCGAAAAGTATCGCTTCGATGTTTCGGTCACGCCGCATACGTTCCCGCTGCTCGGCGATATCGCGGAAAAATTTGCTACGCCGGGTGAACCGTCGGCGCCGTGGCTTGGCCTCAAGTCATTCGCCTGGGGCGGCGAACGCGTGCAGGTCGGAAGCCTCGATGTTCCGCAAAGCCTGGAAGAAGAAAAGCTGAAGCTCATTGCACTCGATGGTGGCCGATATGAACTGCGGGGTCCGTCGAATGAATTGCTGGTGAGCGGCATGGTCGGCGTTCCCGCCAGCGCAAACGGCGTGTCCATTGTGATGAAGCAACTTGTTGCGCGTCCGGGTACGTCGTTCGAGGTGATCCGCTGGAACGACCTCGACGCCGTCAAGCGTTTCGCCGACACGGTGAAGGTCAGCGACAAGGTGAAGGATTCGGGCCTGATCGAGATCGAGTACGCGGACAAGAGCCCCGCGAAAGCGACGGAAGTCACCAACGCGCTGGCGGCGCAATACCTGGCTGCCGCGGTTGCCAGCCGTCAATCCAACGACACCAAGACGCTCGCGTTCATCAACGGCGAATTGCCGCGCTTGCTGACTGATTTGCGCAAGTCGGAAGAGGCGCTGAAGAGCTACCGCTCGACCGCCAATTCGATGCAGCCGACAGCTGAAGCGCAGTCGTTCCTTCAAGGTGGTATCGACTTCGATCGCCAGATTGCAACACTGCAACTGCAGCGCACGCAATTGCTCGAGCGCTTTACGCCGACGAGCCGCTGGGTCCAAAACGTCGATACCCAGCTCGCTCAGTTGAACAAGGCCAAGGGCGAATTCGACGGACGCTTTCGCAGCATGCCTTCGTCGGAACGCCAAAGCGTCGATCTGATTCGCGCGCAGAAGGTTGCTGAAACGATCTATCTCGGGATGGTCCAAAAGGCCGAACAGTTGACCGTGCGGCGGGCAAGCACCTCGGGTGGCGCTCACGTGGTCGATACCGCTGTGCGGCCGCATCGTCCGGTCAAGCCGAATCGTCCCGCGGTACTGGGCGGTGGTGTGGTGCTGGGTCTTCTCACTGGTGTGTTCCTTGTCTTCATGCGCCGCCACGTGATGATCGGCGTGACGGACCCGCGTTATGTCGAGCGCCGCCTGAGCGTGCCGGTCCTTGGCGAGGTCCTGTTCAGTCATCAACAGATGCGTCTCGATCCAAGCAGCGCAGGCGTGCCAAAGAAGGCGCTACCTCCGGTCTTGAAACCTGGACTTCCGTTCCCGCGCGCTGAGCCGGTAGGCGACTTCAGCAACGCTGGCACGCTGGACGGCATCGGCAGCAGGGTGCTCGCTGCGCGCTTCCCGCATGACCCATCTGTCGAGGCGTTGCGTGCCGTGCGTACGGCGCTGACACGCGACCTGGCCCATGCTCCGAACAACATCGTGATGGTCACCGGTCCTACGCCTTCGGCGGGCAAGAGCTTTGTTGCGGCAAATCTTGCCGTGCTGCATGCTGAGACGGGCTCGCGGGTTCTTCTGATCGATGCAGACATGCGTCGCGGCCATCTCGCGTCGTTCTTCAAGCAACGCAATCGCGGCGGGCTGGCCGAAGTGCTGTCCAACCGCATGCCCGTGCGTAACGCGCTGCGCCAGGTCGGCGTGGAAGGCGTGTCGTTCCTCTCATGCGGTGTACGCCCGACCAACCCGGCCGCGTTGCTGATGCAGCCCGGGTTCAAGGAGTTGCTGGATCGGCTCAGCAAGCAGTTCGATCTGGTGATTGTCGATACACCTCCGTTCCTCGCCGTGACAGATGCCTCGATCATCGCAAGCGAAGCGGGTTCCTCGTTGCTCGTCCTGCGCTCGGGCATGCAAAGCGAGGAAGAGATATCCGATACGGTCAGGAAGCTCGCGCGTGCCGAAGGGCGCATTGCGGGTGCAGTGTTCAACGGAATACCGCTTAAACGAAGCAACCGCGGCTATGGCTATGCCACGAACTATGCAAGCGACCACGGTGATGTGGAAACGGTTCACTGAGTTCGCTGGATCAACAGCGCGCCCCAAGCCGGGTGCGCGCCACATCGTTCAAGGGAAGGTGCAATGGCCATAGCAATTAACGGGAAGTTCACGTCGCAAAGAATCACCGGCGTACAGCGAGTTGCATTTGAATTGACGCGCGCCATGCAAATGCGCGCGATGCCGGGCAAGGAGCTCGAAGTCTTCGTGCCGCAGGATGCGGTGGCGCCCGGCACGTTGCTCAAGCGGCAAAGACGCTTCCCATGGTTTCGGGGCAACCTGTGGGAACAGATCACGTTGCCGATCGCATCGCGAAAGACCACGCTCGTCAACCTGTGCAATACGAATCCACTGTTCAAACGCAGGCAGATCGTGATGGTTCATGACATGGCGGTCTTCGATGTACCCGAAGCGTTCTCCAAGAAATTCCTGCTTTGGTACAAGCTCCGGTTTTCGATACTGCCGCGACTACAACCGCTGATCCTGACCATCTCGACGTTCTCGCAAGAGCGTATTTGTCATCACCTCAAGCTCGATAAATCGCGTGTGGTCGTGTTGCCTCCGGGCGCGGATCATCTCGACCGTATTGCTTCGGAACCGGCGATCATCGATCGTTTGAAGCTTTCCAAGGATTCGTATTGCGTGATCGTGGGAAGTCTCGATCCGCGCAAGAACCTGCAGCGCGCGCTCGAAGCCATCAAGCTGCTCGGGCACCTGCCGGACCTCAAGTTCGTGATTGCCGGCGGCAAGAATTCGCGGGTGTTCAAGGCTGCGAGCAGCACTGCGCTCGACGCCGCGACCGAAGACAAGCGCGTGGTCTGGGCGGGCTTCGTGTCCGACGGCGAACTCAAATCGCTTTATGAAGGTGCCGCGTGCCTGATCTTTCCATCGCTCTATGAAGGGTTCGGATTGCCGCCGCTCGAGGCGATGTATTGCGGCTGTCCGGTGATTGCGTCCACGCACGCTTCGATACCTGAGGCCTGTGGACAAGCGGCGATGTATTGCGATGCGACCTCTGCCGATGACATCGCAGAGAAGATCTCGCTCATGATGAGCGACAGCGATTTGCGGCAGCATTACCGCGAGATCGGTCTTGAACACGCGCAGCAGTTCCGCTGGGACCGCGCGGCGCGTGACCTGCTGAGAATCCTGCAGGAAGATTCCAGTCAGCGTCCGTTCAACCTCACGCCGCGCGCATCTGCAGGTTAAGCCCCATGAATCCGCATTCGGGGTGGCCCAATGTTTGACCAGCGGTACAAGCGCGGAAGACGGCGCGCGTTGCAAACGCTCGCAGCGGTGGCGACGGTGCCGTTTCATGCGATGGCCGCAACGGCTGTTGCCGTTCCTGGTTCGAGCACTACCGGCACGCGCCGGCTGACGCAATTGATCGGAAGCAACGGGTGGGCTGGCGCGCCGCAAGACATCGCAATGTGGCGGCAGATGGGTATCTCCTGGGGACGCGATGTAGCAGGCCCGGGGCAGCCCGATTCCCCGCATGACGCAATGCGCGTCGACAGAACGGGTCCGCGCTATGACAGCGACCTTTCGCCGGTGCTTCTCAGCAACAACCGGAATGGGTTCCGGTCGCTCTTGCTGCTTGCCTATACACCGGGCTGGAACGCGACCGTTGCTGACGATTCGAAATCCGCGCCCGTCGACGTCGATGCGTGGACGCAATACGTCGATGCAGTCGTTCGCAAGTATTCGGCGCCGCCGTACAACGTGCGCTATTTCCAGATCTGGAATGAGGCGGCTGGCCGCTTGTCGGGCGGTCTGCACCAGGCGACGTTCTGGCATGGCCCGAGCGCAGATGGCGACAAGGACGGCGTGTACGACCGCGCCATGCAGGACTACGTCGAACGCATCCACATACCGGCGGCGCGGATCATCCGCAAATATCGCTGCCACATCGTGTACGGCGGCTGGCCCGATCAGGGCGGGGTCGAAACTTACATCAAGTGGCTTGAATACAGAAGTCCGGTGGTCAATGCACGCATGCTCGACTGGGTCGATTACATCGACATTCATTACATGAAGGTCGCCGAGCTGGACCCGTTGTATCAGCGTTATGTCCGCAACGGTCCCGCTCGGGGACTCTGGCAGACGGAAATTGGCGACCGCTACATGGAGGACCCGCACTATCTGGCGCGGTACTTCTTCGACTTTGCGGTGTGGGCGCTGGACCGGAACTGGGACGACCCGGACAAGTACGTATCGATGGTCTATCACTGGGATGGTGTCGAGCCTTTCCGTCTCACTCAACGCGGAACGCCGCGGACCTACACGGTTTCAGGCCGTGCGTTGATCGTGTTGAACCGGACAGTGCCAGGCGCGCTGCAACGCGTACCGGCGCAATTGAAGCTGGGCCCGGATGTCGCCGGCAGCGCGGTGTATTCGAACAAGGACCTCGTATTTCAGGTCGCGGCTCCAAGCGGCTGGCGGACGATCTCGGTGCCTGGACTCAAGGCTCCGGTGTCGAGCCGCGCGGACGTAAGGTTTATCGATGCCTTGACGGGCCAGGCCGCGCCCGCCAGCGACGTTGCGCTTACATGGGGCAAGGATAACGGCAGCGACACCTTGAATATCCGCTTCAAGGTTCCTGAAATTGTGAACGGCGCGCGGAAAAAACCGCCGGAAGTGCCGGTGCATCTGGCGTATGTGGTCGTCAGCACGCGGCAGGTAGCCTGACTTTGCCGACCGAAATCAATAGCCCGTACAGAGGCATCATGAAACACGTGACCATCGTCATCTGCAATTACAACTACGAGCGCTTTATCACGCAAGCGATCGAGTCGGCGTTGGACCAGGACTATCCGGCGACGCGCGTGGTGGTCGTCGACGACGGTTCCACCGATGGATCGCGCGCGATCATCGCGAGTTATGGATCGCGCATCAAGTCGGTGTTCAAGGAGAACGGCGGGCAGGTCTCCGCCTACAACTGCGCGGTCGAGATCATCGATACCGACTACGCCATCCTGCTCGATTCGGATGACCTGCTTTATCCGACGGCGGTATCGGAAGTCATGGGGGCGTTCAACGCCGGTGATTACACGAAGGTGCAATTCCGGCTGGACGTGATCGGACCGGAAGGCGAGCCTACCGGTACGCACGTGCCGCATTCGGAGCCGCCGGCGGATTGCGGCAGCCTGCTTAGAAGAGGCTGGCTGTATCCGTCACCGCCTGCGTCCGGCAATGCTTATAGCGTCAGTGCGCTGCGCGAAATATTTCCGGTGCCGCAATCCAGCGTCAATCGCTATGGCGCCGACTTCTATGCAATCTACGGCGTTGCATTGCTCGGCCCCGTCGCGACCATTTCCAAATCGTTAGGCGCTTACCGCGTACATAACGCAAGCGCGCCCAGCGTGTCGTTCGCAAATTCGGAGAGCCTGACTAAGGCGCCCAAGGCGTTGAACATGCGTTGGACCACGCTCAAGGAAATAGCCCGCTCACGTTTGAACGTGGAATTGCCGGCTACCTTTCATGACTTTTCGCACGAGAAGGCGCATTTCTGTTCGGGTGTCTATCACGCGCCACTCGCGGCGCGCTGGCACTGGATGACACGCGAATCGCACGGTTATTTCCATTCGATTGTCGCGAACCCGTTTTGGGGCGTTAAGAAAAAAGTGGGCACGCTGGTTCTCTCGAGCCTGTGCCTCTTGCCGTACGCGCCGTTGTCGGACTATGCGGTTCGCTATATCGCGAATCCACTGGCACGCCGTCGCGTGGCCGCACGCTGATACGTGCTGGCCGCCACGCTGATTAAGAGAAAGGAACGGAATGGATAAGAAAGAAAACGCCAAGATTCTGGTGTTCGTTTATGGCGGATACGTGATGAGGTATTTGTACCTCATCGTCGTCATTCCGTTCTATGGACGCGTGCTTGGCGTAACGGAATACGGTCGCGTACTTGCGGCCATGTCGCTCATGAACGTGATCTGGATGCTCTCGAGCTACGGGTTCACGTTCGTCGGCATGCGCGACGTCGCCAAGTCGCACGAGGCGAGTCACCATAACGCGGTCTTCTCCTTGCATTCGAGCGCGCGTGTCTTTACGTGCGCAATAGGCATTGCCGTCGGCGTCATCGCCACGTTGTCTTCACCGGCGCTCGCCGAGCGTCCCGCGATGGGGCTGTTGGCGACCGCGCTTGGCATTGTGTCCGCATTGAATCTTGGTTGGCTGTTCCAAGGGCGTCAGCGTTTTCGTACGCCGATCATCCTTGAGGTCGTCGGCTTTGCATTAAGCCTTGTCTTGATTCTGTCGATAGTAAGAGGCCCCGCGGATTCGGTCTGGGTTGTAGCCAGTCTGCTGATTGCCGGAGCAATCTCCGCTGCCATCTCTTATGGCCTGACCTTCGCGCACATCGGATTTCCGCGCTTCAAGCTTGATGGCATCGTCCCGCTCATTCGCGGCTCGACCATGCTTTTCTGCTATTCGACGGGTTCGGCCGTGTTGACCGCGTCGTCCACGTATCTCCTCACGCTGCTGTCCACGCCGCCTCAGGTCGGTTATTTCGGCGCGGCCGAACGTTTTGCGACGATCGGGTTGAGTTTGATGGGCCCTGCAGCGCAAGTGTTTATCCCGACTATTTCACGTCAGCTCGCACAGGGCGACAACGACGGTGCACGCGTCACCAGCCGTCGCGGCGCAAGCTTGCTGATGGGATACGGGTTGCTTGCGATGTGCGGTGCGCTGACCTTGTCGCCATTCATTCTGCCTTTGATTCTCGGCGCCGCATTTGCGCCTAGCGCGCACGTGCTGCAGTGCCTTGCTGTGATGTTCCCATTCGCGGCCTTCAACCAGTTTGTTGCGTTCTACGTATTCGTGCCGCGCAAGAAGGATCGCTTGCTCGCGATCGCAGGACTCGCTTCCGGCGTCGCCAATCTTGCGGCCGCTCTGTTCCTCGCGCCGCGTTACGGCGCTATCGGCATGGCGTTTGCGCGCGTAATTGGTGAAGCCACGCTTTCCGTAATGCTGATGGGCTTGATGGTCCGTTCGGATATGACGGGATTGCTGCCGGGTTCGGCTAGAGCCCTGGCAATGTTCCGTACCGCCTTTGGTCCACGCACGCCCGTCAGCGGCAAGGAATGAGTCACATGTCCAATTCCAGCGCCGGGCGTTTTACATTATCCACCCGGCGTGAGGCTCCGCCGGGCGCCATCTTCAGCATGCTTTGCATGACCCGGAAACAGCGGCGCATCCACGGGCGCTTTCGGCCTTAAACGTACAGGAGGTAGAAGTGAAAGTTGCTATTGTTCACGACTGGCTGGTGGTGTCGGGTGGAGCTGAGAAAGTGCTCCAGCACATCATTGAATGCTATCCGCAAGCCGACGTGTTTGCGCTCGTCGACTTCCTGGAGGATCGCGCTTGCCTTAGGGGCAAATCGGTCAAGACATCGTTTATTCAGAAGCTGCCGTTTGCGAAGAAGCGCTATCGCGGATATTTGCCGCTGATGCCGCTCGCGATCGAGCAACTCGATTTGTCCGGCTACGATCTCATCATCTCGAGTTCGCATGCGGTCGCTAAAGGGGTACTGACAGGTCCCGACCAGATGCATGTCAGCTACGTACATTCGCCGATTCGATACGCGTGGGATCTCCAGCATCAATATCTGCGCGAGTCGGGCTTGGCAAGTGGTTTGAAGTCGGTGATGGCGCGCGTTCTGTTGCACTACATTCGCGGCTGGGACGCACGCTCGGCCAACGGTGTGGACCACATCCTGGCGAACTCGCAATTCATTGCAAGGCGCATCAAGAAGGCGTATCAGCGCGATGCAACCGTGCTTTATCCTCCCGTCGATTTCAAGGGCATGACTTTGAACACTGAGAAGGACGACTTTTATGTGACAGCGTCGCGCATGGTCCCGTACAAGCGCATCGACCTGATCGTAAAAGCATTCTCGCAGACGCCGGAGCGAAAGCTCGTAGTGATTGGCGATGGCCCCGAGATGAAACGCATCCGAGCAGTTGCCGGCGACAACGTGACCATCCTGGGCTATCAGTCGTTCGAGGTACTTCTCGACCATTTGCGCCGTGCGCGCGCGTTCGTCTTCGCTGCAGAAGAAGATTTCGGTATCTCGATTGTGGAAGCACAGGCTTGTGGCACGCCTGTTATTGCGTTCGGGAAAGGCGGCGCACTCGAATCTGTCATCGGCTTGCCGCGCGAACGTCCGACCGGTGTGTTCTTCCGTGAACAGACGACTGAGTCTCTACTTGCTGCCGTCAGCCAGTTCGAAGCCAACGCAAGCTTGTTCGATCCACGGCAATGCCGAAGAAATGCCGAGCAGTTTTCTGCAGAGAACTTCAAGGCGAAGCTGGTTGATTTTATCGATGCAAAGCTGCCCCGCGTACGCCCGGATGTGCCGTTCCTTTATCCGGTCAAGGACGTGAGGCCGGCTGAAGAGCACTCGCTGGTGGACTACGGTTGATACTGTGCGGGCGGCGCCGCATGCCGGCGTCGCTAAGTTAGAAGAATCGCGCGATGTTCGCCGCAAAGCGATTATGTAGCCCAGTGGAATGCGCATCGATCAGCCGTTCGAACGGCGCCGTGTGTCCGTAGGTCAGCACCGAAACAAACAATAAGACCGCCGTGGCGCCGATGGGACTAAAGCGCCCCGTCTCCCCGCGCCACGCGCTTCGCAAAACCACCGCCGCAACCAGCGCGCCGAGCGCCCATCCAATCGCCACTTCCGATAAAGAATGGGAATGATCGTTGACGCGTGCAAGCCCTGTGAGCGCACCCAGCAACAGGCCGCCAGCAACGCCTAGAACGGGCGGCAAACGCCAGCTTCGCAGCAGCAACGCGAACGCCACGGTCCATACGGACGTCGAGAGCATCGCGTGTCCGCTGATCACGCGGAAGTCGATGGCAGGAAACGAGATGTCCCAGCCGGCGTACAGGATCTTGGTTGCGCCTACGAGCGCCATGCCAAGTGCGAGCGCCAGCACCCAGCGCAATGCCAGCCGCAGGTCCGATTTTGCAAACCAGACGGTGCAAATAAACGCTGCGGGCAACGTCATGGCTGCATCGCCGATGTTGGTAAACACTGGCCACATAAAATGGATTGTCCTTGTCTTGACGGGCCGCCTCGCTTGAAGGCCAGCCCGTCGCTTACATTGAATATCGTGCCGGCGGACGCCATGCCAGCAACAACGACACAACGAGGGAAAGAATGAGCACGTTCGACGGCGACACCAGCCTGTGCTCAGTCGCCGCCATGACAAGCAGGCAGATGGCCGACAACTCGACGAATCTATAGGCGGTGAAATTCACGCCTCGCTCGGCGATTGCAGAAACCGCTGCACCGTCTTTGGCCCACTGGATGAGCCGCCAGTAGAAAGCGAGCATGAGTGTGAGTCCAACTATGCCAGTTTCCGCAAGGAAGTTCAGATACGAATTGTGAGCATGTGAATCGCTATGTTCGACGGTGATCCCTGAAGGAATGCCGACGAGGCCGAAATACGACGTCACGGTATGGATCTGGTCGTCAAACGAACCGAAACCCAGTCCGATGATCGGGCTTTGCTCGAAGTAGGCGAGGGCGCGCGGCCACAGCCACTCATAGCGGATATTGAGGTTGGCGACCTTCGCATCCGCGTTCGCGATAGTGAAGGTGTAGCCCATGTAGTTCACCGTGGGATCGGTGTTGTGGATTGCCATCGCAATCGAACCGGCTAGCAGAACCACGATGAGCGTGGCCAGGCACCAGCGCTTACGGTTGAAGAACAGATAAGGCAGGACCGCCATGGCACCCAGCAACGATCCCCGGCTATAAGTGGAGAAAAGCATCAGCAGGTTGAACGCAAGCATGGCGAGAAGCAGCTTGCTGCGTTGCTGGAGATAGCAGGCGAGGCCGAGACAGAACAACATCGCGAGAAATCCGCCTGCCGCGTTACGCGCAATGAAGTAGCTGCCAAAACTCAGGTCGGGGTTCGTGAAGATTCCCAGCAGGCCGCTTTGCGTGATGTAGTACAGATACAAAGGAACGTTGATCACGATGGCGAACAAGTAGAACGTGCGCAAGACCTTGTTCAGATCCCATCGATGAATATAGAGGCAACCGGCGAGGATCGGTGCATACGAGATGAAGAAGTTGCCATCGCGCCTGTAGAACTCGAAGGTTACGAGAGCGATAGGGTCGTACAGCAAGGTCGAGATCACGGCGAAAGCGGTGAACGCGACCAACGGCGTAATGAACCGGGGATAATTTCTGCCGAAGAAGCGCCAGCCGCACAGGAAGATTGGCAGCAAGCCAACCGCGCTGAGAGGCACGAGATTGGTAACGGTAAGGAATAACGCAAGCAGCGTTACGTAAGCCATTGCGGGTCCTATTGTTTAGACGGCGCACGGCCGTTCTTGGATGGCCGGTCAAGTACGACCGGTCAGTTCAACGTGGTCAAATGATTGGAGAACGCGTGACGCATGCATCGCGCGGGCACGCGGAATTTTACCGGTCCTTGGTGCTGCGTGGGACCGGCCAATTTAAATGTGGGGTCTTAGCGAAAGCTGTTCGAGACGCGGAGCGCAGATACGTTCAGTTCTTCGTCGAGCGCGGCGTATTAAACAGATGTTTTGGCGGAACACAGCAGGCGTGCGTCGGATCCACGGCCGCACCTAAACGCATCACTTAGCGTGGGCTTTCATTTTCCACTGTTTCCACATTTAAATTTTAGTTTGTTGAAAACAATTGCTACTGAACGTAACTTAATGCGTCTGTATTAATCGCAATGTTCAACAGGTAATTCCGAGAAGATTTTATTTACACCCTGTCACATTATCAGCAATGCTGACGTATTCGCGTGTGCTTCGGTGGAGCCGACCTGCCAACACCACGCGAGGCACTTGAGGATCCGCGCCAAAACCTCAACGCTTTACGCCAGGAAAACCCTAATGCAATTTACTCTGCATATGATTCGGTCATCGAGCACGCTTTCACAAGCCCTTGGTTCACCCGGCAACGCGAGGCGTGATCTGAGGTTAGCCAATGCGAGAGGAATACCGATGTCTGGCCCTTGCAAGCTTCATGTTCAACCCAGCAGTACCTCACAAATTCAGTTGTCCCGGTTTTGCTTCTTTGCCGCAGGCATTTGTTGCGTATCGCATTCAAGATGCTCAGGCCAGTAGCTTGCTGCTAAGTCCGTAGTCTTCATTGCAGGACGTAAGTTAACCTTAGAAGTTTGAAGGGACCTCCGGTTCATTCTTTAGACCTTAAGTGTGGCCCTTGGAAGATCAAGACGCACTGCCAAAAAAGTTTCAGGCGCATCCGGCGCAGTTGCAATCTAAGCACGCCGTTTCGCGTATGTACCGGCTCGTTGATGCATTCAAGCGAGCGCGTTCAGCCGACAACAACGGCACGATCCAAGTCGATCAAGCCAGGAGACTCATGACCTGCTGATTCGCATTTTCGAATGCGGGACGGGAATTGTCCGCGCGGCCGAATACATGACGAATGGCGGGGCAAATTATTTACGCGTTTTCATCGCGCAGAAATATTTGAGCGCGCAGAGAAATGCCCGGTAACGGGCTCAAGCACAAGGAATATGAAAATGGACAAGCTAAAGTTGGGCATCGACGACGCCGCTGGCGCAACCGTTGCAGAAGGCGCCGCAACAGATTGCCGCCGTCTGGTGCAGGTGATCCTTGCGGGCGGTTCCGGCACGCGTTTGTGGCCTGTCTCGCGTGAACATTTTCCCAAGCAGTTGATTGGCGTGATCGGCAACGAGTCCTTGTTGCAGGCTACCGTGATGCGCATGAAAGGCTTTCCGGCGGGTTGGGAAGTTGCGGCGGACCCGGTCATTGTTTGCGGTGAAGATCATCGCTTCGCAACGGGCGAGCAGGTTCGTGCAAGCGGCGTAACCGCGCGTATCGTGGTCGAGCCCGCACGTCGCGACACGGCGCCGGCGCTTACGCTTGCCGCATTGTCGGCGGTCGCAGATGGCGACGATGCAATCCTCGTCGCAATGCCGGCGGATCACGCCATAGCAGACCTGGAAGCGCTTCACGGCGCAATCGATATTGCCGCACGTCACGCGCAAGCAGGCGAGATTGCAACGCTCGGCATTCCGCCGACCCGTGCCGATACCGGCTTCGGCTACATCCGCCTGGGCGCACCGCTCGACAACGGCGCACACGCGATCGAGCGCTTCGTCGAGAAGCCGGCTGCCGAACTCGCAGCTCAGTACGTTGCTTCGGGCAGCTACTGGTGGAATAGCGGTATCTTCATTGTGCGCGCGTCGGTATGGCTTGCAGCGCTCGAACAGCTTCAGCCGGAAATGCATGCAGCGTGCGTAGCGTCGTTCAAGCAGGCAACGCGCACCGATGAATACCTCCGCCCCAATGCGGCCGCGTTCGCAACGTCGCCGTCGGACTCCATCGACTACGCGGTGATGGAGCATCTCGGCAAGTCAGGTTCGCCGTTCAAGGGTGTGGTCGTTCCGCTCGAGGCCGGCTGGTCAGATCTCGGTTCGTGGGATGCCGTATGCGATGCGCTGGAGAAGGACGAAGATGGCAACGTGGGAAGCGGCCGCGTGCTGTTTGAAGGTGCGACTGCAAGTTATGCACGTTCGGAAGGTGGCAGGCTGGTTGCGTGCGTGGGGACGAACAACATCATCGTGGTCGAGACCGACGACGCCGTGCTCGTGGCCGACCGTTCACGCGTGCAGGACATCAAAGGCCTTGTTTCCCGCATCAAGCTCTCGAAATCGCCTGAAGCGGACATGCACAGAAAGGTGCGCCGGCCGTGGGGTTTCTACGATTCCATCGACAATGGTCCGCGTTTTCAGGTCAAACGCATCGTGGTGAATCCGGGTGCGCGCCTGTCGCTGCAGATGCATCATCATCGTGCCGAACATTGGGTCGTTGTCACCGGAACGGCGCTCGTCACGCGCGGCGAAGAAGAAATCCTCCTCAGCGAAAACGAATCGGTCTACATCCCGCTGGGCGTGAAGCATCGGCTCGAAAACCCCGGCCGCGTGCCGCTCGAAATCATTGAAGTGCAGTCGGGCACGTACCTCGGCGAAGACGACATCGTCCGATTTGACGACAAGTATGGCCGCAGCTAAGCCAGAAGCCAATCGCTCGGGGAGAAGAACATGCGCGGAATAAGCAAGCTGCTGGCGAGGCTGTTCGACGTTTCGATGATCGTGGGCGGCGCGCTCATCGCGTCACAGATTCGTTTCGACGATGTCTCGCAACGTAGTTTCTATCTGGCATTCGTGGCCTTCGCCGCCGCGTTTTCGCTTGCCGTGTTTCCGGCATTCGGCGTGTACGACTCATGGCGAGGACGCTCGAAAAGCGCGCTCGCCGGACAAGTCGCGCTGAGCTGGCTGATCGTGCAGGCGTGCGCGATGGCGCTGATGTTCTCGCTGCATCGCATCGATTTTGTCTCGCGGCTCTGGTTCGTGTATTGGACCGGCATTGCGGGCGCTGCGATGATCGCGGGACGCATGGTGACGCATACCGTACTTGGGCGCGTGCGCAATGCAGGACTGAACTTGTCTCAGGTCGCGGTTGCGGGTATTGGCGACCATTGCGACGCAATCGTGCGCAAGATCGATACAGCGCCCGCCGCCGGCTTTCGCGCTACGGCAGCGTACAACGTGCAAGCGGGCACGAAGATGAATAGCCGCGTGCCGGTGTATGAAGACCACGACGCGTTCGCCAGTTATGTCCGCACGCAAAACATCGCAGAGGTCTGGCTCGCGTTGCCGTTGACCGAGGAACGCACGATCCTGAAGCTGGTTGACGAGTTCCGCGATGACCTCATCAACATCCGTTTCATGCCGGACGTGCGCACGCTTTCGCTGTTCGAAGGCAGTGTGACGAGCCTGCTCGGCGTACCGACGATCAACCTCGCTGCCTCGCCACTGCCGCCTAATGCGCTGATGCAAAAAGAGATCTTCGATCGAATCTTCGCGGCGGGTGCTTTGCTCGCAGTCTCGCCAATCTTGATTGCATGCGCGATTGCCGTGAAGCTCAGCTCGCGCGGTCCCGTGTTCTTCACGCAACGTCGCAAGGGCGCTGATGGTCAGGTCTTCAACATCTACAAGTTCCGCTCCATGCGTCAGCATGTGCAGAAAGAAGGTGTTGTAGAGCAGGCCACACGTGGCGATCCACGCATCACGCGAGTCGGCGCGTTTCTTCGGCGCACGAGCCTGGATGAGTTGCCGCAGTTCTTCAATGTGCTGCGCGGCGACATGTCCGTAGTGGGTCCGCGACCGCATGCGCTTGAGCATGACGATCTGTATCAAAAGGTCGTGTCAGGCTATATCCATCGATACCGGATCAAGCCGGGCATCACGGGCTGGGCCCAGGTCAACGGCTTTCGCGGCGAGACCGATCGCATCGAAAAGATGGAAGGACGCGTGGCGCATGATTTGTATTATCTCGGCAACTGGTCCTTCGGCCTCGACATGAAGATCATTGCGGCAACAGTGTTCAAGGGGCTTCGTCACTCGAACGCTTATTGAACGAAGCATGTGAAAAGGGGCAGCGCGCGCTGCCCCTTTTTTTCGTCATGACAATCTTCGATACCCGGCGTACTCGTGCTGTCCCGAAGCGTTTGCTTCAATTGTTGTAAAATTCGCGCTCGCATGACCGCCTCTCATCTTCCTTACACATTCATCGCTTGATCAGACCGATGTAGTCGCGCAGGCATTGTCCAAAAGTCATTACGGCCACCGGTCACGAACTGCGCGTTCGGCCGGCGCTGATCCCGTTTTGCTGTTCGCACAATCCACGCACCACATGAAAACCGGCTCTCTTCAGCAGCGGCAAACCCGCGCAATCGACGATATAAAAAGCAACGTCCTCGCAGGCCTTACGTCGTCGTTCGCACTGGTTCCCGAATGCATTGCGTTTGCGCTCGTGGCGCAAGTGAACCCATTGATGGGCTTGTATGGCGCATTCATGATCTGCACGATCACAGCGCTCTTCGGCGGGCGTCCGGGCATGATTTCCGGCGCGGCCGGCTCCATGGCCGTGGTTATCGTCGCGCTGGTGGTGCAGCACGGCGCGCAATACCTGTTGGCCACCGTTGTGCTAAGCGGTCTGATTATGGCGATGTTCGGCCTGCTCAAGCTGGGCAAGCTGATTCGCATGGTTCCGCATCCGGTCATGCTGGGCTTCGTGAATGGCCTGGCGATCATCATTGCGATGGCGCAGCTCGAGCATTTCAAGCATGTCACGACAGACGGCGTGCAATGGCTGCGAGGGACCGAGCTTTATGTGATGTGCGGCCTCGTTACGTTGACGATTGCAATTGTCTATCTGCTGCCACGTGTGACGAAAGCGATACCGCCGGCGCTGGCTGCGATCGTCGGTATCGGCGTGCTTTGCCAGCTCTTGCACGTGCCCACGCGCACGCTCGGCGACATGGCGCACGTCGCAGGCAGCCTGCCTGTATTCCGGATTCCCGGCGTCCCAATGACGCTCGAGACGCTCGGCATTGTGCTTCCTTATGCGGTGCTGATGGCGGTAGTAGGCTTGCTGGAAACCTTGCTGACGCTCAATCTCACCGACGAAATTACCAGCACCCAAGGTCAGCCCAACCGCGAATGCCTGGCGCTCGGTGCGGCGAACGTGGTGTCCGGTCTCTTCGGTGGAATGGGCGGTTGCGCGATGATCGGCCAGACCATGATCAACCTCAGTTCCGGTGGCCGATCGCGTCTGTCGGGCGTGGTCAGCGGCGTCATGATCCTGCTGTTCATCCTGTTCCTGTCGCCGTTGATCGAGCGTATTCCGCTGGCGGCTCTGGCGGGCGTGATGCTTGTCGTGGCGCAACAAACCTTCGCGTGGGGATCGTTGCGCGTGCTGGGAAAAGTGCCGCGCAGCGACGCGGTCGTGATCATCGCGGTCACCGTCATCACCGTATTCACGGATCTTGCCATTGCGGTGTTGTGCGGCATTGTGATTGCCGCGCTGAATTTCGCGTGGCAGCACGCACGCGACATTCACGCAGATGTCACCGCCAGTGCCTCCGGCGACAAGACTTATGTTCCACGCGGTACGTTGTTCTTTGCATCGACAACGCGTTTCCACGAACTGTTCGATCCGCTGAAAGACCCCAACCGGGTCGTCATCGATTGTGGTCATTTGCATCTTGCCGATCATTCGGCAATAGCGGCGCTCGAAGCGTTGAACAGGCGTTATGAAAAGGCGGCCAAGCAACTCGCCTTCATCAATTTGTCGGCGCGCAATCAGCGGCTGTTGCAACGCGTGGGATTCGAATTCGCAAGCGCAGCCTAAGGTTGGTTGCGTACACGCCTCAAACAAGCGCTTGTTCGTCGGCCCATGCCCAAAGCAGCGATGGTTCCATGGGCCGCGCAAACAGAAAGCCCTGAAGTTCATCGCAGCCAATGCCACGCAGTATCTGCGCCTCGCGTTCCGTTTCGACGCCTTCCGCCACGACTTTCAACCCGAGTTCATGACCCAGTTCGATGATTGATTTGATCACGGCAAGGTCGCCGGGTGCATCGAGCATGTCGTGCACGAACGCACGATCGATCTTGATGCGGTCGAGCGGAAAACGGTTCAGGTAGCTCAGGCTCGAATAGCCGGTGCCGAAGTCATCGAGAGAAAGCTTCACGCCTGATGCGCGCAGTCCGGTAATGGCATCGAGATAATTTTCGGCGCTGTCCATCAGCACGGTTTCCGTGATCTCGAGTTCGAGCAACGCGGGGTCCACGTCGTGTGCTGCGAGCGCGTGGCGCAAGGTCTCCACTACATTGGTATCGCGTAACTGGATGGCCGAGAGATTGATCGACACCTTCACGTTCATCGAGTCTTCGTCGCGCCATTGTGCGATCTGGCGGCAGGCTTCATCAATCACCCACGCGCCAATGGATATGATCAGACCCGTCTCTTCGGCAATGGGAACAAACTGCGCGGGCTCGACCGGTCCAAGTTCGGAATTGGTCCATCGGAGCAGGCCTTCAACGCCCGCGAGTGCGCCGGTCTGTGCATCCAGACACGGCTGGTACGCGAGCCGCAGTTCATTGCGTTCTATCGCCGAGCGCAAGCACGTTTCAAGCGATAAGCGCATGCGTGTGCGCTCCGCCATGTCGGGCGAGAAGAACCGCACGAGATTGCGGCCGTCGGCCTTTGCCTGGTACATGGCGGCGTCGGCGTTCTGCATCAGCGTGCTGATGTCGTGTCCGTCGGCGGGGTACATCGCCACGCCTATGCTGCTCGACACCTGCAGCGTCAGTCCGCCGATCTGATGCGGTTCGCGCAAGAGCGGAATGAGCCTTTCATCGATGATCTGCGCCGCTTCCGCAGCGCTGCACACGCCGCTTAGCGCCACGGTGAACTCGTCGCCACCCAGACGGCTGACCGTGTCGCCCGATCTGACCGCGGCCAGCAGGCGGCGCGATACGGACCGCAGCAAGCCGTCGCCAACATGATGTCCCAGCGAATCGTTGATGTTCTTGAAGCGGTCGAGGTCAATGAACAACACCGCCGCACAATCGCCGTTGCGCTCGGACTTGTGCAACTCGTTATCGAGCCGCTTTGAAAACAGCGCTCGGTTCGGCAGTTCGGTGAGCACGTCGTGTTCGGCGAGAAACTGGATGCGTGCTTCGCTGCGTTTGCGCTCGGTGACATCGATCAGCGTGCAGATGTAGTGCGAGACGTTGCCGCGTTTATCGCGCACGGCGCTGACGATCAGCCATGCCGGATATTCGCCGCCATGCGGACGCCGGACCTGCGCCTCGCCATGCCAGTTGCTGGAACGTCCGACCGCCGCGGCGACGCTCGATCCCTCGTCCGCGCTGGCAAGCCCGATCGATATGAATTCGGGCTGTTTGCGCAGGACGTCGTCGGCGCCATACCCCGTCGCGCGATAAAACGAGGGATTCGCCGTGAGCAAACGGTAGTCGCTGTCGAGTATGAGAATGGCTTCCGAGGACGCCTCGAATACTTTTGCCCACAGTTCCAGGCGCTGCTCCATGAGCTTGATCTGGTCGATGGGCGTGAACGCGGTGAGCACCGCGTCCTGCCCCTGGAAGACAAGGCGCCGTGCCGAGAGCATCGCCCACGTGGGTTCGTCGGTTGCGTGCCAGCGCACTTCGAACTGATCGACAGCACCGCGATCGGACAACTGCTGGAAAAAGCGCGCCCGCACGGCGGAATCCAGTCCGCGGGCCCATGGATCGGAAACGCCATGGTTCAACCAGAAAAGTGCGGGTTTGTTGGCGTGAAGAATTTCGTGGCCGGGGATGGCGGTGACGACCATGGGTACCGGCGTGGCTTCGACCAGCGCGTGTTGCGCTTCAGATGCGCGCGCGGTCGCGGCGAGTTCCTTTTGTACATCGCGCTCGTGATCGAGTTGTTCGAGCATCTCGTTGAAGCCGATCACCAGTTGCCCGATTTCATCCTGGCTCGGCCAGCTTGCGCGCAACGAATGATCGCCGGTGCGACGAACAGTATCCATGACGCGTGCAAGCTGGCGCAGCGGACGCGAGATTTGTTGCGCCACGAAAAAGACCATCACCAGGATGCCGCACAGCAGGAACAGTGCCGTGCCAAGATGCAGCCACATGCGCGAGAACAATCCGCTCACGCGGGCACGCAGCAGGCCGGTAAGTTCCGTGCCTGTCTTGCGCCACGAATCCCGCGCGAGCTCCACCACGGCTTGTTGTGCTTCATCGGCGGTCTTCAGCAGCGCCGGGTCGGCGGACGCACCCAGGTCCACGGTTGCGCGCGCGACCTCGCGATAGGTTTCGATCGCCTCCAGCATCTTGCTGACCGCGGGCGTAAGCGACACCGTCAAGCCCTGGTTGGCGGCGGTTGCTTCCGCGAAGTCGGATTTGAGTCCTTGCAGCACGGCGTCGAGCTGGCCTTCGAGCACGAGATAGCGCGTGCGCATCTGCTCGGCTTTCGACGGCGTGACCGGCGTGTCACGCAACTGCACGCCAATGCCATTGATGGATTCGAGCAACGCGGGATAACGCAGCACGGACAGCGACATTGCGTAATAGCTGTCGAGGTCGGGATCGAGAATGAGGTTCGACTGGTTGCCCACGCGCGTGATGAGCTCGCGGCAGGCGGTGAGCGCGTCGGTGATGGACAACGGCGTTGGCCGCGCTTCCTGCGCGAGTATCTTCAGCGTATCGCGCACGTGGTCGTTGAGTGCGGCGCTTTGCATGTTCGCGCCGTAAAGTTGCTCAGCGACCGCGAGACGTCCGGCGTCCTGTTGCAGCGTAGCCGCCGATACGTGCTTGCCGGCGCCGATCAGCGTGACATCGACCAGCGCGTCGCGCACCGTATGCAGGTAGGCGTTGCCGACGATTTCCTTATCGGAGAAATCGATGGCAATGTACTTCTCGTGAATCAGGATGCCGCTGATGAAAACCACCGCGCTCAAGTCAAGCAGGTAGATGAGCAGGAGTTTTCGGCCGACTCGCAAGCGAGCCAGCATCCGGAAGAACAGGTTCCGTTTCATGGTGTGCAGCCGTGTCGGATCATGGGCCATGCAACTCGCGGCAACGAGCCACGATCAACGAAGGTTGTTGGCTCGCTTGCCGATAGACGACGGGTTCGAACGGAAGCGCGTCTGGACGCGATAATGCCACGCCTATTAAGCGGATTATCGGCTTGGGACCTGGTTACTTTAGCGTCTGCTTAAAATTCACTTCCGCGGTGCACAAATTCTTTGCGATGGTGCGTGAGAGGCGCTTTTATCATTTACCCTGCTTGAGAAATTCGTGCTGGAAAATGCACATGCGGTAAGCGTTGTGATATTTGCCGTTGCCAAAAAACTCTTCGATCAGCTCCGCTTCCTGCCTGAAGCCACATTTCTCGTAGACGTGAATCGCAGCCGTGTTCGATACATCCACGATCAGATACAGCTTGCGCATGTTGAGTACCGAGAATGCATAGTCGGTTGCAAGCAGCGTTGCGCTTGTTGCATAGCCTTGGCCTTGTGCGCTCGGCGCGATGATGATCTGGAACTCGCCGCGCCTGTGGATGTAATCGAGCTCGATCAATTCCGCGAGGCCGATCGGCTCGCCGGATTTGTCGACGGCAACGAAGCGGCGTTCGCGCAAGTCGTGCACGTGCCGGTCATAAAGCTGCGAGAGTTCCGAGAAGGTTTCGTAAGGCTCTTCGAACCAGTAACGCATGATCTTCGCGTTGTTGTTCAGGCCGTGAACGAAGTGAAGGTCGGTGCGCTCGAGCGGCCTTAGCATGAGCTGATGGTTTTCTTCGATGATCATTATTGGTACTCCGTGAACAATGGGTCCTCAAAAGCAAGAGGCAATATAACCCACCGATCGGGCACGACCATGTCAGGCACAGTCAGGCACATCAAGCCGTCGCGATCAACAACACGCCCGTGCCGACGAGCCCGGCGGTCCAGAGCTTGTCGAAGTTGATCCAGCCGCGTCTCAACACGCCTACGCCGAGCCAGTCATAAACCAGCAAGGCAATGGCGCCGGTCACGAGCAAGGTGGTCAGCGTATGCAAGCCGACCGCCGCAATTGAAACCATCAGCGGCCCGGACGAGTGAGCCGGCATTGCGCTGCATAACGGAATCAGGACCGGAATGAGCATCAGCCCTGCGCCGTGCGCGGTCGCCATCAGAAACGACCAGAGAACGAGTCCGACGAACCCCGTTGTCATGCCAACACGCACGCGGTGCCGGTGGCCGTATTTCAGGTGATAGACGGCCCATGCAATCAGCAAGCCGCCGCTCGCGATACGGATAGCATGACCGTTGAAGATAAAGCCGGTCGCGAGCACGAGACCCGCGACCACGCCGATGGATAATGCATGCCCCAATGCCATCGGCGGAATAGCCCATAACACTGCGCGCCGGCGGCGCCTGTGCAGTCCGAGCGCCACGGCGAAGAGCCATCCCATGGCCGGATTGATGCCGTGAAACAAACCGAGCCCGGCGATGGCAAACCATTCCCAGGCCACGTTCACGTACTCATGGATAACAGTACGAGTCCGACGAGCAATCGCCGCCTTCGAGCCTCACCTGATGCGGCCGGTGCGTAGAAGGCCACTCCACCAAAAAGCGTGGATCGAATTCGATGCCTCCCTCCGGCGCCGCGTCGAGCTTCACCATCCATCCCTTCAGGCCTTCGGGATAAAACTGTTCATCGATCGCGCCGTACAGCGAGTTGGTGAAATACACGCGGCGTCCGTCGCGGCTCACTTCGACCATTTGCGGACCACCGTTGAGCTTGCGGCCGTCCGCCTTCGGATGCGACTCGCGCGACACAATCCCGCCAATGCGCACCGTTCCCGTGAGCTTGGGCTCGAATGGATTGGAGACATCGTATTGACGCAGGTCGCCCGTACCCCAACAGGCAACGTAGAGAAAACGATCGTCCATCGACAAATCGATGTCCGTCACGAGCGGCGGCACCGCGCCAAAGCCCTTGAGCATGGGCGGAAGCAGATCGGCGTCCGCGGGTTCGGCCGGGATCTCGATGATCTTCTTGACCGCCCACTTGTCGCCATCGCGATACCACGTCCAGATGGACGACGACAAATCCTTCAGGCTGATCACCGAATTGACGAAGCCGTATGCGCGGGTCGGATCATGTGCCGGGCGCAGTTCGAAAACGAGCTGGTTCTCTTCGCCGAAATCGATTTCCTGTTTGTGCTTGCGTGTATGCAAGTCCCAGAAGTGCAGCTTGTGTCCATACTTGCCGCCGAGCAGCACCTCCGGCACGAGACCGTTTTCGAACGTGGCGGGCAAGCCCCATTCGCTCGTGACCAGCGTGTCGTGTCCGAGATGCCACCATGCGTCGTACGCGAGTTGTTGCGGGCCGCGATCGATTTCCCATTGGCCGCGTATGTCGAAGGTTTCGTGATCCATGAGGAAAATGCCGCCCGGTGCTTCACCCTGTGCATTGCTCAGCGCCGCAACATAGATTCCCTCGGGGCCGCAATGGACCGTGTGCGGCCGCGTGTAACCCGCTTTCTCGGCGACCTCCGCAGGTTCAAGCACCCGTACGATCTTCGGATTGCGCGGGTCCGCCTTGGTATCGAGAATATGGATTCTCGATGACCGCAAACCCGGCACGACAAGATAGCGTCGTTCTGCATGCGCGTGCGGCGCGTTGGGACACAGACATGAACTGCATGCGTTCCAGCCGAAATGATGCAGCTCGTCGCCCGTATTGGGCATGCTGACGTTGTTGAGCAACTGTGAATAGGTCGCGGACGCGGGGTCCACGTCGATGACTGCAATGGCATCGGGAATTTGTCGTGTGGGGTCGAAACTCGCGACGTAAGCAAGCGTCTCGGGCGGCGCCTTCATCGCCATGCGTGGGGAAGGGTAGAAGCTCGGATCCGGTGTCCAGTTTGCCATGGTATTTCTCCAGGGAATCGCTACGCCGTTCGTCTTGTCCGCAGACTCAGGGGACCTAATATACGCCGGTTCGTAAGCTTGACGAACGGTCTTGCGCTTGATCAGAAAGCCGCTTCAAAAATTTCCCTGAGCCATTGCGCGAAGACCCGCACTCTCGACGACAACTGCCGGTTCTGCGGATAAAGCACGCTCACCGGCATGGGCGGCGGCGGAAAAGCGTCGAGTACGACCTTGAGCTTTCCTTCCGACAATTCCTCCTTGACCCGATACCGCGGCACCTGAACCATCCCCAGTCCCGCCACCGCGGCGCCGGTGTAAAGATCCGCCCCGGTCACCGATACCACCGCCGGCAACTGCATCTCGACCACGCGTTCATCGACGGTAAATTCCAGCGGGAAAACGCGTCCCGATCCGCTCGATACATAATTCACCGCGCGATGCGCACTCAAGCTTTCGAGCGTCACCGGTTCGCCGAACTGCGCGAGATAGGCGGGACTTGCAACCGTCACTTGTTCCATCAGCGCGACGCGGCGTCCGACCATCGACGAGTCCTGCAGCGTTCCCGCGCGCAACACGCAATCAATGCCTTCGCGCACCAGATCGACTAGCCGGTCGTCCTCGCCGATCTGCAGTTCGATATCCGGATACATCGCGATAAACCCGGGCAGCGCCGGGACCACAAAATTCTTCGCAAGCGTGCCCTGCACGTTCACGCGCAAGAGTCCCTTCGGTGCGACGTTGCGAAACGAGCCTTCGGCTTCCTCCATATCGGCGATCAGGCGCACGCAGCGCCGGTAGAACGCCTCGCCGTCGTGCGTGAGGCGCACGGTACGCGTCGTGCGCTCCAAGAGGCGCGTGCCGAGCCGCTCCTCCATGCGCTTGATGAGGTTGGTCACCGTGGCGCGCGGGATCTGGAGGTCGTCGGCCGCCTGCGTAAAGCTGCTGCGCTCGGCGATACGAATAAATACCTGCATTTCCTGAAACCGGTCCATGACTTAATGCGCTTTATTGTTAATGTAAATGGAACGATATTACCAAATTGAGAGTAATTATCAACCGGCGTTAATGATCGATACTTCATTCCACGCATTTCCCATCTGCAACTCAAACGAACGGAGCGAATCATGAATGTGATCAAGAACAGCCAGGTGGCCATTGTCACGGGCGCATCGCGGGGTATCGGTGCAGAAGTGGCGCGGCGTCTCGCGGACGACGGTTTTGCCGTTGCCATCAACTACGCGTCGAGCTCGAACGAAGCCGACGCGCTGGTTGCCGAATTGACCGCGAAGGGAACGAAGGCCATCGCGATCAAGGCGGATGTATCGAAGGCGGACGATGTCCACGCCATGTTCGATGCCACCGAACAGCAACTCGGCAAGGTCGACGTGCTGGTGAACAACGCCGGCGTGCTGAAGACCGTGCCGCTCGCCGAAACGTCCGACGCGCTCTATGACCAGACCTTCGGCATCAACGTTCGAGGCACCTTCAACACGCTGCGCGAAGCGGCGGCGCGCATGAACAACGGCGGCCGTATCGTGAATTTTTCGAGCACCACGCTGGCGCTGAACATGCCCGGCTACGCCATTTACAACGCGACGAAAGCCGCTGTCGAAGCCTTCACGCACGTGTTCGCGAAGGAATTGCGCGGCCGCGACATTCGCGTGAATGCGGTCGCGCCGGGTCCGATCGCGACCTCGCTTTTCCTCGATGGAAAAACTGAGGAACAGGTCCAGACCTTCGCCAAGATGCCGCCGCTGCAACGGCTCGGTCAGCCGGAAGACATCGCGTCGATCGTGTCTTTTCTCGCGGGTACGGATTCAGGCTGGATCAACGGGCAGGTTCTGCGCGGCAACGGCGGGATCGCATGAACGCGTTTGCGCGGCGCATTGGCATGGGCGACCTGCTTGAAGCGAAGGCGAGGGCGTGATGAGAGGCGGGCGTTTCATGCGCGGCGTCTGGCTTGGCCTTCTTTTGCTGACCGCCGCGGCATGCGGTCAGCAGGGCCACGCCGATGAGGGAGGCGGGACGACCATGAAGGCATCGACGACGTATTTGTATCTGCTCAGGAAAACGCCGTTCTTCACGGCGCTGAACTACGAGCAGTTGCGTTGGACCATCGACCACTCGCGTGAGTGGGAAGCGCAGGCGGGGACAGTGGTGGCGGAATGTGCGCCGGCGTCGAAGGATGACGCGTACTGGATATTGCTCGATGGCCGATGGCAAGTCGAACACAATGGCCACATGTACCCCGCAGGACATGCCGATCCTGGAAAGTGGTTCAGTGCACGTGATGCGCATGGGAGCTGCAGGCTGGTGACGACCGAACACAGCTACGTGATGAAGATAACCCGCGCCGATATGAACGACATGCTGGCGCGCGGGTTTGCGTTCAATGCGCACCTGAAACAAGGGCGCGAGTATTACCGGGCGATGTTCGCGGGGGCGGTGGTTGGCGAGTGATCGCTCGACGTGCAATCACTCACGCAAATGAAAGGAACCCGCAGTCCCCTTTATAAACCGCGAGCAAGCTCGCGAGCTTTTTCGCTGGCCTCGTTGCGGGACGCATGATCCTGCTCGGGGCCTGCCAACGTTTTTTCGACGCTGATCACATGCACGTCGGTGATTCCAACCATGCGCGACCACATGGTCAGATAGTCGGCCTGAAAGTCGAACTGATCCGGTGGAAAGTCCGCTCCAAGCTGAACGCCTCGCGCCGCGATCGTGACGACCGTCCTGCCGCCAAGCATGCCGTTTAATCCTTTCTCGTCGAATGTAAACAGCACGTCCTTCTGCGATATGACATCGATCAGATGTTTCAGGCGATATGGAATGCCGAAGTTCCACATGGGCACGCTGAAGAGAATGACATTGGCCTCCCGGAACCGTTCAGCAAGCGTGTGAACGGCGCGCCATGCGTCGGCCTGCGCGGCATCGAGCGGCCGGCCCTCGATGCCTGCGTATTTTGCTTCGAGCACTGGCCCGTCGAAAACGGGCAGGTCGATTTCCCAAACGTTCAGTTCATCGACCGTTCCGTCAAGATGCCGCTCCTTCCAGACTTCAGCAAAGGCTTGAGCGACCTGTCGGGAGGCAGAGCGCCCGGTACGTGGCGAACCAATCACGTGAAGAAGATGCATAAGTCCTCGCAAACAATAAGGTGGACAAAGGGTGATTCCCGCCGCGACGTCACGTAAGCATGGGCGTCAGGTCGGGATCGCCTTTGGCCATCGCCCGTTGGTATCCGGCCCGTGCGCCGATACGCTGAAGATACGCCAGTATGTACGGATAAGGCTTGAGATCAACAGGATGAAACAGGCGCATCGTGGTCAGCGAAAAGACGCTCATGATGTCAGCCGCGGTGAACGCGCTTCCAGCCAGATAGTCGTTCTGTGCAAGCCGCGCTTCGATCAGCGCGAGCACCTTGTCCAGTCGTTCCTGCGCCGACGCTTGAATCGGATGGTCCGGCGCCAGGCCGCAACGCCCAATGAACATGGATCGACCCATGACCGGCTGAAGATTGCCATTGGCAAAGTGAAACCAGTAAAGATAGGAAGCGAAATCCGGATGGTCGGGCGCATGCTGCAAATGTCCGCGGCCATATCGGGCGAGGATGAATTCGACGATCGCAGCCGATTCGGCAAGCAGGATTCCATCGTCTTCAATCAGCGGTGCTGCGCCAAGCGGATGCAGTGCCTTCAGCTCCGGTGGCGACAATTTCGTGACTGGATCGCGCGTGTATTTTTCGAGTTCATAGGGAACCTCGAGTTCTTCACAAAGCCAGACGATCCGCTCCGATTGTGAGTGACCAAGGTGATGGATTTCTAGCATGAATCGTTCCTTTTGGATGTGCGGCAAGTGGGAGCTGGTTCACCAGGGTACCGTCGGCAGGCGTATTGATTCGAAAGACGAGGCTGGGCGCCCGTCGATGGAGCATATTCTGTGCCGTTTGTTTTGCCGAAGGCGGACACCGGCCCCGCCATTGATGTATGCATGTCGTTCGTGCGACCTGACAGGGCACGCTTAAGTCATCCTCATTCCTTGCTCTCGGGAAACAGACATCCGCCATTGCGGACCAATGCCTGAACCTCTTCGCTCACCTCAGTGTGGCTCCGTCTTAATCGAGCGAGGAAGTCTTTACTGCGCCGCACGTACGACTTCGAATCGTACTTCGCGCTCCAAAGGATGATGTCAAGGACGATGGGAATGAGGTCCAGGCCTTTCTCGGTCAGCGTGTAAAAGTCCTTGCGCCCGTCGTCGGGGCTGGGCGCCCTCGAAAGAATTCCCTGCTCTTCGAGAAAGGAAAGGCGCGAAGCAAGAACGTTGGTCGCGATTCCCTCTTCCGATTTCAAAAACTCGCCATACGTCTTCTTGCCGACAAAAACGATGTCGCGAATGATCAGGAGCGACCACCGGTCGCCGAAGATCTCCACGCCGTAGTTCACCGCGCAATGGGACCGAAGGTCTTCTTTAGATGTTGTCTTCATACGTGGATTTTAACATCACTTGCATATTACAAGTAAATTTCCATTGTTTACTTGTTTTTAGCAAGTAATATGATTAGCATGGTTGTCAGAGAGAACGAGCAGCACCCAATCAACCAGGAGGCTGCACATGAGCACTATCAGCATCATCGGTACAGGCGGCATGGCCGTAGCGATCGGCGGCCTTGCCGCCAAGGCCGGACACACCGTCGAGGTGATGAGCCGCGACGCCACGGTGTGTGTGTGAGCCTCGGACTGCGCCCTATGGATACCGGGCCGCTACCCATGGCGAGGACGCTGGAGTACGCCTGCCTGTTGTCGCTAGCCCTCCTCGCCCACTCTGTCAAACACACCAGCTTCTCAATCGGCGTCAGCCTTCCCGGCTGAGCGCGCCGGTACCGTCACATCTCGCATCACATCGCCTGCAAGGAGCAATAACATGCACGTTTTAGTCACTGGCGGGACCGGCCATATCGGTTCGTACATCATCCCCGAACTCATTGCAGCTGGCCACGAGGTAACCGGCCTGGCCAGGTCGGACAAGTCCGCGGCGGCAGTGTCCGCGCTCGGCGCCAAGGTGCGTCGCGGGGATGTTTCCGACCTCGAGGGGCTCAAGACGGCGGCGGCTGAGCCCGACGGTGTCATCCACGTCGCGCACAGGCAAGACCTGCTGCCCTCCGGCGGGCTTGACGCCGTGGCCGCTGCGGAGCTGCAGATCATGCTCGCGTACGGCGAGGCACTGGCCGGAACCGGAAAGCCGCTGGTCGTTTCAGGGAGCATTGGCTCGCCTACGAACCTGGGCTGGGCGGCGCCCGGGGCCCGCTTCTTGGACCGACCGGCGACCGAAGAGGATCCGGCCCTTCCCGGCGGCGATGCGTTCAAGGGTTCCCTCCGGGTTCGTAACGTCGTGGAGCTCACGGTAGTCGGCCTTGCGGAGCGGGGCGTGCGGTCCTCGATCGTGCGGATTCCTACTATCGCGCACAGCACGACCGACAATACCGGGTTCCTCCCGCTGCTGATTGGGCTCGCGAAGGAGAAGGGTGTCGTCGGCTACCCTGGAGACGGCGTCAATCTGTGGCCGGCCGTGCATGCCCGCGACCTCGCTTCGCTTTTTCGCCTGGCGCTGGAGAAGGGTCCGGCAGGCAGAACCTGGCATGGGACTGAGGGCGAAGGCATCCGGTTCCGCGAAATCGCCGAGGCCATTGGCAGCCGTCTCGGCCTGCCGGCCATGAGCATTCCCGTGGACGTACTGACGCTGCCGGGATACTTTGGATTCCTTGCGAATTTGGTCACGCTGGATCTGCCGGCGTCCAACCTCATCACCCGCCAGACTCTCGGCTGGGAACCTGCTCAGCCCGGCCTTCTCAAGGACCTTGATAACGGCCATTACTTCCCTGCCGTCTGAGCGCTGTCGACGCTGGTATGGCACGAGGGATGACGCACGCGGCTCGGCCCACAAGGAATATCAACCGGGGAATGCCCCGTTCAGAGATTGCAAGCAATACCCCAACTTACGAGGAAACTACATATGAGCACTATTACGATCATCGGCACAGGAGGCATGGCTGCAGCGATCGGCGGCCGTTCCGCAAAGGCTCAATATACCGTCGAGGTGGTCAGCCGCGATCCTGCAAAGGCACGGGCGCTGGCCGACCAGCTTGCCGCCGGAGCGACCACAGGGACGTACGGCGCTGCGCCGGCGGGCGACATCGTGATCCTCGCCGTGCCATACACCAGTGCGGCGGCGGTGGTGGCCGAGTATGGGGATGCGCTCGACGGCAAGGTGATCATCGACATCACCAATCCGGTCTCCCCCGACGTCACATCCCTCGTCACACCCCACGGCAGTTCGGGCGCGGAGGAGATCGCCAAGGCCGCCCCCGCCGGCGCGCGCGTGGTGAAGGCGTTCAACACTCTCTTTGGCCCTGTACTTGCCCGGAGTGGACGCCTCGACGCGTTCATTGCCGCCGATGATCCGAAGGCCAAGGCGCGCGTCTCGACCTTCCTCGAGAGTCTGGGGCTGCGTCCGTTCGATGTCGGCGGCCTGCACATGGCCGCGACGCTCGAGTCGCTCGGTCTGATGCTCATCGGCCTGGCCAAAAATGGCGCCGGCACCTTCGACATCGCCTTGAACGTCGATGTCGGCTGAAGCACAGACCCCACGTTCTCACCAGCCGGTCAAAGGAGCAGAGACCGTCCTGCGCAACGGTTATTAGGCGTCCTGCTAAAGCAAACTGTCGCGCTCGACGAGTCTGTTCACCATGTCTGCCATGTTCTCGGTTCCCCAAATGCACAGCGGGACAATCTTGTCGGCCAGACTGCGGCCTAGCGGGGTAAGCGCGTATTCCACGCGCGGCGGCACTTCCTTGTAGTCGGTCCGCGCGAGCACGCGATCCGCCTCCAGTTCCTTCAATTGCTGGATCAGCACCTTGGCGCTGACGCCGTGGACGTTGCGCTTGAGCTCGCCATAGCGCTTCGGGCCGTCGAGCAGGAAGTACAGAATTAACGGCTTCCACTTACCCGCGATGATGCTGAGCGTGGCGGCGAGCCCGTATGAGTAGCGGCCGCCGCAATGTTCAGAAGAGTCCGTCATTTCATGGTTACCTAAAGGTGCATACTTGTGCTTAGGTTATCAGAAGTGCATGCTTGTCTCAAGCAAGCAGTTGCCTGCTTCCGTACAACTTGAAGGAAGGATGCACGACATGACCAGACTCAATGGAAAGACCGCCGTGATCACTGGCGGCGCAACCGGCATCGGCCTCGCGTCAGCAAAGCGCTTCATCGAAGAGGGCGCCATCGTTTTCATTTTTGCCCGCCGGCAGGAATCGCTCGACGCCGCTGTGGCCGAGCTTGGACCCAATGCGCGCGGGGTGCAGGGATCGATCACCAATCAGGCCGACCTGGACCGGCTTTACGCTGCGGTGAAGGCCGAGCGCGGAACTCTCGACATTGTCCTTGCCAATGCCGGGGCTGCAAGCCGGCTCAAGCTCGGTGAGCTCACCGCCGGGCACATCGACGAAATCTTCGACACCAATGTGAAGGGTACGATCTTCACCGTCCAGAAGGCGCTGCCGCTCATGCGCGACGGCGGTTCGATCATCCTCACGGGATCGAGCGCGGGCACCACGGGCGCCCCGGGAATGACCGCCTACAGTGCGAGCAAGGCCGCAGTGCGCAACCTCGCGAAGACCTGGGCGGAGGACCTCAAAGGCACCGGCATCCGGGTCAATGTGCTGTCACCCGGCGCGACTGCGACCGAACTCGCGAAGGAAACACTAGGCGAGGAAGGTCAAAAGCTCTACGCCTCGTTCACTCCGCTCCAGCGCATGGCCGATCCGTCGGAGATCGCGGCGGCGGCTGCCTTTCTCGCCTCGTCGGACAGCAGCTTCATGACCGCCAGCGAAGTCGCCGTCGACGGCGGCCTGGCGCAACTCTAATGCGTTACGCCCGCCGGTTACTCCATTCGATATTCGGAGCCCGCGAGGCGTGGTAAATCGAAGAAGATATATGAACTACGCAATTATTGGCTTCGGCAAGATCGGCCAGGCGCTGGCCAAGGCGTTTGCCCGCAACGGCATCGAAGTATCCGTTGCGACCACGCGCGACCCGGAAAGCTTTGCATCCGCCGCGGCCGCGATTGGACCCGAGATCATCCCCAAAAAACTGGCGGAAGCCGTCTGATCTTCAAGGACCTGGTCAAGTTCGACTAATGATTCGTTATCCAAAATTTTGATGCAATTCTGCATCGTGGACAAACGGCAGCCAGTTCGATTGAAGCGAGGGCGACGCCGGCCGTTCCTGCACGCGACCACTGGGAACAACAGAAATGGAGAGTTTTCGATGAGCACGCAAGAGAATGTCCAGATAGTGAAGGATTTTTTTGCAGCAATGGGCAGCGGCGACAAGCAAGGTCTGTTGGCGATTTCTGACGAAGACATCGAGTGGATCATTCCAGGCGAGTGGCCGCTGGCCGGCACGCACCGCAGACACGAGGGATTGACGGATTTGCTTCAGAAGGCTTCAGAAATGGTGGAGACGTCATACCCCGAGCCCCCCGAATTCATAGCGCAGGGCGACCGGGTTCTGGTCGTCGGCTTCGCTACTGGCAAACTCAGAGCCACGAATAGGACGTTCGAGGACAATTGGGTCTTCGCCATCACCGTCCGGAATGGCAAAGTGGCGAAGATCCGGGAGTACATCGACACGCTTGCACTGGCGCGGGCCTCGGAGCTTCAACGCTGACGCCAGCGATGAATCCGGCAACACAACTCGGATAGCGGTCCTATGCCAATCGCAGATCCCACAGTGCATCGAGTACATGTTGCGTGGATCGTTCGATGTGCCCCGTACGATGCGCAATGCCGAGCCGGCGCCACAACGCCGGACGTAGCGGACGCATGACAATGCGGCTGTCGGGTAAAGGTGTAGTGGCCTCGTGAGGTAACAGCGCCGCGCCATAACCTGCCGCTACGAGACTCTTGATCGCATCGTTGTAATTGAGCTGAATGCGCGGCGCAGGATGATGCCCTCCGGTTGCAAACCACTCGGCGGTCAGACGCGAGAGACGCGTGGTCGCATCATTGAGAATGAGAGGGCGAGCGGCGAGCCATTCAGGTGTGAGGCGAGCCGGACACTGCCAATGGGCCGGCACAAAAGCCATCACGGGATCGCGGCGCCAAGGCTTTATCACGAGTCCCGCCGCCGGAGGCTGGGGCAGTGCGACCAGCCCGACATCCAGCGTTCCATCCGCCAATCGGGTCAGCGTTTCATGCGAAGTGAGAACCGCGATCTGAATATCGATAGCGGGATGGTGCTCACGCAGCACTTCGAGCGCTCGAGGCAACAGGTGCGCAATCGCGCCGGTCGATGCGCCGAGCCGGACGCGTCCGACAAGTCCTTGAACCTGGCGGTGAACATCGTCTAACGCCTGTTCCGCGTCGGCCAGCAGTCGACGCGCGCGCTCGACCAACACCTCGCCTGTTGCCGACGGCCGAACATGTCCGCGCTTGCGCGACAGGAGCGGAGCCCCGATACGCTCTTCCAGTTCGGCGATGTGAAGGCTGACCGTTGGCGGCGCCAGATGCAACGCACGCGCCGCGTCGGCGAATGAGCCACGGTCGACAATAGACACCAGGGTACGCAAACGGTCCAGGCTGATCTCTCGCATGTCGGCCTCCAGATTCAGAAAAACTGAATCTCCAGGTTATGAAATTCAACTTTCGCTATTCTAGCGGTGCGCGGAAGATAGCAGGCACGTTCTACTTGTTGTCATTCAGTCACCGGAGGATCCCCGCGCATGAGCTCTCCCCTTGTTTTCATCGACGGCGACCAAGGCACCACAGGGTTGCAAATTCACGAACGGCTTCGTGGCCGGACCGATCTGAAGCTGGTCACGCTTCCTGCGGCGGAGCGCAAGGATTCCAAGCGTCGCGCCGAAGCCATCAATGCCTGCGATATCGCCATCCTCTGCCTGCCCGACGCCGCCGCACGCGAGGCTGTGGACGCCATAGTCAATCCCGTCGTCAGAGTAATCGACGCAAGTTCCGCTCATCGCACACAGGCGGACTGGACATACGGTTTTCCGGAAATGACACCGGGACAGGCTGACCGCATTGCGACCGCGCGTCGGGTCACCAATCCAGGTTGCTATCCAACGGGTGCAATTGGCCTGCTGCGTCCCCTGCAGCACGCCGGCCTCATTCCAGAGCGCCACCCCGTCAGCATTTACGCGGTGTCTGGCTACTCCGGACGAGGGCGTGCCGGTGTGGAAGAACACGAGGGGCCGGGTGCTGCCAACGCGCCGTCGTACCAGGTGTACGGTCTTGAGCTCGCGCACAAGCACACCCCGGAGATTCAGCAGCACGCCGGACTCGCGCAGCGTCCCATCTTCGTCCCTGCGTATGGCGCGTTCCGTCAGGGCATTGTGTTGACGGTACCCTTGGATCTACGGCTGCTGGCACGCGACATAGACGGGGCCACGTTACACGCATGCCTCGCACGCCACTATGCCGAGGCGGCCCACGTACATGTCTTGCCGCTGCATGAATCGTGCGTTTTAAAGCAGTTGGATCCGCAGGTTCTGAACGGTACGGACGATATGCGCTTGAGCGTGTTTTCTAACATGGAACACGGGCACGTTTTGCTGTCAGCAGTTTTCGATAATCTCGGCAAAGGCGCAGCCGGCGCGGCGGTTCAGAACCTGAATCTGATGCTTGCGCAGCAATAGTGGCCGATGGCTTGCGCTGATGTTCGGCAACGCAATTGCAACTATTGTCGGCCCTAAACCCGAAACACCGCCACCGCCACATCCAGCTGCTCTGCCTGCTGCTCAAGTGACGCGGCCGCAGCTGCAGCTTCCTCCACAAGCGCCGCATTCTGCTGCGTCACTTCATCCATTTGCGCGACGGCGCGGTTGATCAGCTCGATCCCGCCCGTCTGTTCCGACGAAGCCGCGCTGATCTCGCCGATGATGTCCGACACGCGCTTCACCGCCGCAACGACTTCGCCCATTGTTTGTCCGGCTTGCCCTGCAAGCGCATTCCCCGTCTGAACCTTGTCCGCCGATGCGCTGATCAGTTCCTTGATCTCCTTCGCCGCCGCCGCGCTGCGTTGCGCGAGACTGCGCACTTCGCCCGCGACCACGGCGAACCCGCGTCCTTCTTCTCCCGCCCGCGCCGCTTCAACGGCCGCGTTCAGCGCCAGGATATTTGTCTGGAACGCAATCCCCTCGATCACGCCGATGATGTCCGCAATGCGCGTGGAACTCGTCGCGATGTCGTCCATGGTGTGCACGAACTTGCCCACCACGTTGCCGCCGCGCACTGCCGTGGTCGATGCATCCACGGCCAGCTCGCTCGCCTGCCGCGCGTTATCGGCGTTCTGCCTGACGGTTGCGGTCAATTGCTCCATGCTCGACGCCGTCTGCTGCAACGAAGCGGCCTGTTCTTCAGTGCGCTGCGACAAGTCGATGTTGCCAGCCGCAATTTCCCGCGCGCCATGCGAGATCGCGCCGGTGCCGCCGCGCACCTGCGTGACCGTGCCTACGAGCCCCTGCTGCATGCGCCTGAGCGCGGCGAACAGACGGCCCATTTCGTTATCGCGCGATGCATCGATAGTCGCCGTCAGATCCCCCGCCGCGATCTGTTCGAAGTGGTGAATGGCGGATTCGATCGGCTTCATCACGGCCGCGCTCAAGGCCCCGCGCGCGATAAACCCAAGTACCAGGGCCAGCGCCGCGACTACAACCGCGCCGGTCGCCATTGCGTGGAACTGCTGCTGCGCCTGTTCATATCGCGCTTGCTGGCGTGCGATCTGCAACGCTTCGAGCGCGGACATCGCATGATCGTAGGTCGCGTATAAGCCATCCGCGGTCTGAACCTGCAGCGTCCGAAAAGTCGTGAAATCGTTTTGCGCGAGGGCATCGAATTCGAGGTTCAGCGCCTTCGCAATCAACGCAGCGCGCGCGGTCTTCGCGGCTTGCGCGAGCGGTTCTTCCTGCGCGTCGCGCGGCTTGGCGAGATACGCGTCGAACTCGGCGTCGCTGATCTTCAGCGTCTTGCGCGCGTTCGGCAACATGTCGTCGCTGGCCTTTCCGAGCATGAACAGCGTCTCGTAGTTGCCGAGCGCAAGCCGCACTTGCAGGAGCCGCTGCGAACTCGTCTTGAGATGCGTGATGGCAGCGGTGTCGGTGGCGACCATCTGTTCGAGCGCCTGGTTGCTCTGGCGCAGGCAGGCGGCCGCGGCAAGCAGCACCGCGACGAGCGCGAGCGTGTACCCGGCGATAGTGATCGTGAGACCGCGGCGAATCGTGAAATTATTGAACATGGCGATGAACGCGCGGGCACCGGCAAGCGCGCCGCGCGCGTGATTCCTCAGGTATCGTTTAGTTTTATTGAATAAACGGGAAGCGCGTGTGACGACGCAAAGCGCCCCGTAGCGCGATTCTTGCGGAATGCCCGGGTTAGCGACATCGGGAAATGTGCGCCTTCAGATTTGGCACGTCCGTGCCGATAACCGGTGATGGTCAGTGAAGCATTCACGCAAAAAAACGAAAACAACTCGAACGACACCGCAAGAAGCGATAGCAATTTTTCTCACATACCGGTGAGAATTGCTCGTTTGAAGCCCTTCAATCCCGCGTCTACGATGGCAGCGTGAATCGCCGATTCGCGGCCGGTCCGTGACATTTCGCCTTGGCGTGAAACTTCATGCGCAAGGGCATCGATATGATGGCTTCGCCTTCCGGCTCAACAGACGCGATGCCCTCGCCAGATACCCGATGAACCCGACCAACATCGTTCAATTGCTTGTTCTCGCCGCCCTCTGGGGCGGATCGTTTCTATTCATTCGGGTAGGTGTGACCGACTTCGGCGTTGCGCCGTTGATGGCGTTGCGCGTGGGTATCGGCGCGCTCTTCCTGCTGGTGCTGCTGTTCTCGCGGCGGCCTGCGCGAGAGGCGGTCAGCACCATGCGCAAGCACGCGGGATCGCTGCTGGTGGTGGGCATCCTCAACTCGGCTGCGCCGTTTTGCCTGTTTGCTTTCGCGGAACTCACGCTGTCGGCCGGGGTGACCTCGGTGATCAATGCAACCACGCCGCTATGGGGGGCGATCGTCGCGTACCTGTGGTTGAAAGACCGCTTGAGCACGCTGCGTGTTGCCGGCCTCGCGATCGGTTTTGCAGGCGTGCTGGCGCTCGTGTGGAACCAGATGGCAACGCCTCAGGAAGCGGGCGTGTCGCCGGCAACGACTGCGCTGGCTGCACTGGCGGCCTTGGGCGCGACACTGCTTTATGGCATTGCGGCGAGTTATACGAAGCGGCGTCTTACGGGCGTCGATTCACTCACGGTTGCGGCCGGAACCATGACGGGCGCGACCATCGTGTTGTTGCCGTTCGCGATTTTCTGGTGGCCCGTCGCGCCGGTTTCGACGGTCGCATGGGGATCGGTGATCGCCCTCGGCGTTGCGTGCACGGGCGTCGCCTACATGCTGTTCTTCCACCTGATCGCAGTGGTCGGCCCGGCGCGTGCGATCACCGTAACCTTCGTGATCCCGGTCTTCGGCATTCTGTGGGGCGCGATGTTTCTGGGCGAGCAGGTATCGGCGGGGATGGTGGGCGCGTGCGTGATCATCCTGATCGGTACGGCGCTGGCTACAGGCGTCGTGAAGAAGCTGCCGTTTGCTCGTGCGGCAAATCCAAAACCCGCGGACGTCATTACATTGCGCGATAAAACCTGATCGTCGCAAGCGCACGGTCCGCGTTATTCGGAGGAGGTGATGTCATGAACCCGATCTGGTATGAGATTCCGGCAGTGGTCGTCGTTCTGGCGTTTGTTGGCATTGTGCTGATACGGGCGTTCACCGCGCCTGTGTCAGCTGACGCGGATCGCGTTGATATGTTGATGCGCCGGCAATTGCCTAATGCATCAACTGACGCGTTCTCCGGCGACCGCGTGCCGCCAGAGAACGTGCGGCGGACACAGGACCGTTGATCAGCCGTCCAGGCGCCAGCCGAGGCCCAGGCTCTTTTGCAGCGACACGAAATCCTTCAGCAATTCGGCCTGCCCCGCGACCACATTTTGCTGGGCGCTGAACTGGGTGCGCTGTGTATCGAGCAAGTCGATAAGACTCGATGCCCCCGCACGATACCGCTGCCGCGTGAGCGTGGCCGACCGGTCCGCCGACGCCTGCACCTTTTGCAGCGTGACCAGATGCTCACGCTGATGCCCGTAACGCGACAATGAGGTATTCGCGTCCTGCAACGCGCCGAGCACCGCCTTCGTGTACTTGGCATCGGCTTCGTCACGCGAAGCTTCCGCGCTATGAACGCTCGACAAGGTGCGTCCGAAGTCCAGAATGTTCCACTGCAGATACGGCACGCCGAGCCAGCTGAAACTGTTCTTGCGCACGAGATGGCCCGGATCGGCGGCGCTGAAGCCAATGTCGCCGAGCAAGGTCACTTTCGGAAAGAAATCAGCTTTCTGCTCGCCGATCTGCGCATTGCTCGACGCCAACCTTCGTTCGGCGGCGCGGATGTCGGGCCGCTGCTGCAGCAGCGAGCCCGGGTCGCCGACTTGAACGGAAGCGGGCAGCGCCGGCATCTCGCGCAATGCCGACAACTCCTGATCCAGCGCGCCCGGCGCGCGGCCCGTCAGCACCGCAAGCTGGTCGAGCGACTCGGTCACTTGCTGATCGAGCGGTGTGAGCGTCGCCCGCGTGTTCTCGACCTGCGTGGTCAGGCGTTCCACATCCACGTCCGCCGCCGTGCCACCCGCCCGGCGTTGCTGCGTCAACGTGAGCATTTGCTGCTCGAGGTCGGCGCTTTGCTGCGCCAATTGCAGGCGATGCTGTTCATCGCGTAAATCGATGTACGCCTGGGCCACTTCGGCGGCGAGTGAAACCTGGGTATCGGCGAGATCGGCATTTACCGCATCCGCTTCCGCCGATGCCGCTTCCACCGCCCGGCGCGTCCCGCCGAACAAGTCGATTTCCCACGATGCATCGAAACCGGCGGTGTAGAGCTGGAGCGGACCACGGCCGGACGATCCCGACGAACCGTCTTGCGACGACGCGAGCGAACTCAGGTCGGGCGAACGCGTGCGCAGCGCGGCGGCATCGAAGGAAGCGGTCGGCATGCCGTTCGCCTTGGAATGCTGCAACTGCGCGCGTGCTTCGCGCAGACGCGCTTGGGCGGCGTGGACGTCGGGGTTGTGGGCGAGGGCGGCATCGATCAACGCGTTCAGTTGCGGATCGTTCAGCGATAGCCACCATTGGCTCGGCGCGCGTGTGGCAGCCATGCCGGTTGCGGGCGTGCGCACGAAGCCGGCCGCGTGCGCGGCGTCGGGCGCGACTTGCGGCGCACCGGCATAGTCGGGACCCACGGTGCATGCGGATAATGCGGCAAGCGCCAGCAGCGTCAAAAAAACAGGAGGCGTAGAGCGAGAGAACATCGTCGATATCATTTTTGTGCCGTCAATGGCCGGCGGAGGACGATACGGGGCTGCTAGGGTTTTTCAGCAACAGCGCGAGCGGTATGCAGGCGAGCAGTGCGAGACCAAGCAGGTAGAAAGTTTCCGAGTACGTGATCACCGTGGCCTGCATATGGATCTGGGCTGCGATCTGGCCGATCGCGCGCATCTTTGCGTACGCCATGTCGCCGGTTTGCGCGAACCAGCTCGCCGCACTCGATGCAACGCGATCCTGTCCGATCACCGAGTTTGCCGTCAGCGATTCGCGGATCATCGCGGTATGGAATGTCGTGCGCCGGTCGATCACCGTACCGATGATCGCCAGCCCCACCGACCCGCCCAGGTTGCGGGCCATGTTGTAGAGGCCTGCGGCATCGCCTGAATCTTCGCGCGAGACCGCTGCCATGGACGCCTGGTTCAGCGGCATCATGGCGAGGATCTGCGCGAAGCCGCGTATCAGTTGCGACCAGAAGAAATCGTGGCCGACGCTTTGCGCGGTGAGGTCGATGTCCAGCATGCAGCTCCACGCGAACATCAGTAGTCCGACGATCACCAGCACGCGAAAGTCGAGCTTGCCGAGAATGCGCGGGAGTATGGGCATGATCAGGAAAGCGGGCACGCCGGATATCAGCATGATCGCGCCCGACTGCTGCGCGTTGTATCCGGACACGATGCCGAGGAATTGCGGCAGCAAATACGACACGCCGTACAGACCCGCGCCGACCGCGAAAACAATGATGATGACGCTCGCATAGCGCGGGTTGCTCATCAGGCTCAGCCGCATGATGGGTTTCTTCGCGGTGAACTGCGAGATTGCGATCAGCAGGAAGCCTGCAAGCGTCACGCAGGTCAGCGCGACGATCAAGCTCGATTCGAACCAGCGTTCCCGCTGGCCTTCTTCGAGCACGACAGTCAACGAACTCAGACCGATGGTGAGCCCGACGATGCCGACCCAGTCGGCCTTGAGGAACGTGCTCCAGTTCGGCCGGTCCGACGGCAGGCCGACGATCAGCAACGTGATCAGCGCAATACACACGGGCAAGTTGATGAAGAAACACCACGACCAGCTGATGTTTTCCGCCAGCCAGCCGCCGAGCACGGGACCAAGCAACGGCCCGAGCAGCACGATCAGGCCGAACATGGTCATGCCGACCGGCATCTGCGAGCGCGGCAGTCTTGTGCGGATGATGGTCTGCGCGGTCGGGATCATCGCGCCGCCGGCGAAACCCTGGCCTATGCGCCCGGCGATCATCATGGGCAGGCTGTGGGACCAGCCGCACATCATCGAAAAGAGGATGAAGAGCGTGGCGTTGGCGAGCAGAAAATTGCGCAGGCCGAAGACGCGGGTGAGCCACGCAGCGAGCGGGATCATCACGATTTCGGACATCAGATAGCCCGTCGAGATCCACGTGCCTTCCGTGCCCGTTGCGCCAATCTCGCCCTGGATCTGCGGCAGCGCCGAGTTCGTGATCGAAATGTCCAGCGTCGCCATTAACGCGCCGAGCGAACCGGCGGCGACTGCAAGCCAGTCCGCTCCGCTCGCACGCTCGGCCTCCGGCGCGGCCGGCGCCGTGCTGCTTGCTTCAGCCATGATCGTTCTCGGCTTCAATGCGCTTGTCGCCTTCGCGCGAGGAACGGGTATCGACATCTGCCGTCACCGACAAACCCGGCAACAGCACGCTGCGCGTCTCAGGACCCGTATTGATGCGAATTCGCACCGGCACGCGCTGGACGATCTTGGTGAAGTTGCCGGTCGCGTTTTCCGGCGGCAGCAGCGCGAACTGCGCGCCCGTGCCCGGCGCGAAGCTGTCCACCACGCCGTGCAGATCGGTGCCGGACAGCGCATCCACATGCAGCGTTACCGGCTGGCCGATACGCATATGGCCCACCTGCGTTTCCTTGAAGTTGGCGACCAGATAGGTGCTTTGAATGGGAACCACGCTCATCATGCGCGTGCCGGGCTGCACGTACTGGCCGACCCGCACCGAGCGATCGCCGACCTTCCCCGGCAAGGCGCTGCGCACGATGGTGTCCTGCATGTCGAGTTGCGCCTGTTTCGCGCTGGCTTGCGCGGCTTCGAGCTGGGCGCGCGCCTGGGCGATTTGCGCCGTTGTGGACGCGATCTGCGTTTCGGCTGATTTGACCGCCGCCGTGTTTGCCGCAAGCGTTGCGTTGGCCTGATCGCGGGTGTTTGTAAGCTGGGCAAGACGTTCGCTGGTCTCAGCGCCGGTCGCGGTGAGCGGCGCGTAACGCTGGACTTCATCGCGTGCATGCTGGGCACTGAAACGCGCGACCTGCTCCTGCGCCTTCGCCTGATCGATATTCGCGTGCTGCTGAAGGATATCGGCTTGCGCCTTCTGGATATCCGCCGTGCGCGCCGCGATGGTCGCCTCGGCCTGATCGAGCGAAGCCTGGTATTGGCGTGTGTCGAGCCGCACGAGCGGGTCACCGGCCTTGACGGTCGCGTTGTCACCCACATACACGTCCGTCACATAACCGCTGACTTTCGGCGCGACGGTGACACTGTCGGCCTGGAGATAAGCGTCGTCGGTGCTTTCGATGAAGCGTCCGACCGTCCACCAGCGCGCTAACCAGATTCCACCGGCCACAATGACCACGAGCCCCAACCCCATCAGGACCAGGCGTCGTCGGGAACGGGGAGCTTGCGCGGCGGAGTCTTGCGGCAGGCGGTCCTGCGGAGGTGATCCTGCTGTCGTTGACATTGTTCTTTTAGATCCAAATTATTCCAATCGGAAGAATTATTCCAGTTGGAAGAATTGTGTCAAGTGATATATTTTGCACCTGGACGTTGGGAGGCTGGAATGAACGACACAAAACGGCTGCGCCGTCCGTCAGAAGGCGGTTACGTACGTGGAGACGAAACACGCCTGCGAATTATTGTGGCGGCGATCGAATCTTTTGGAGAACACGGGTTCGACGGTGCGTCGACACGCGAGATCGCCGCGCGCGCGGGGGTCAACGCGCCGGCGCTGCAGTATTACTTCGAGAACAAGGAGGGCGTGTATCGCGCGTGTGCGGAATACATGGCCGACGAAGCTGCGCTCAACTTCGAGCCTGTCGTAGCGCACGCGAATAGAGTGCTGGAAAACAACGAAGCCATGCCGGCGTTGATCGATGCTTTCATTCGCATTCAGGAAGCCATTGCCGACCGGATGTTTGCAAAAGGCTGCGGGACCACGAATCACCGGCTGTTTTTTGCGCGCGAACAGGTCGGCCACGAGCCGACTATTGCAACGGAGATATTGACGCGTCGCGTGCGTCAGCCATTAAACGATGTCGCCTCGCGGCTCATGGCGCGCATCACCGGCACCACGCCCGACGACCCCGTAACCCTGATCCGGATGATCAGCCTGAACGGTCAACTGCTGATGTTTCACGTCGCGCCCCGCACGACGCTCGGACTGCTTGGCTGGAAGGACATTGACCTGGAGAAGGGCGAATTCCTGAAGGGGATCGTGCGCGAGCAGACGCGTACCCTGCTGGAAAAATGGGCGCGCGAGACGGCGGCGACTGAACGCAAGGGCGCGTTGAAACTCGCCGTCAAGCCGGCCGCGCGAAAGCGTCCGGCCACCGCCGCCGCAAAGAAAACCACCAGGCCGGCTTGACCCGTCCGGCAATCCCGCTCAGCGCCGCGCCTCAATAACAAGATTGAACGGCGTCGCGGTGGCGCGGCGGAATTGCCGGAATCCTCCCGCCGTCACGACTTCCCTGATCCGCCGCTCCCCCGCCTGCGCGCCCAGGCACATGGCGCCCGGCTGCGCCCTCGAGGCCGGCGTGCATATCAAGGTAGAAGCCGAATAAAAGATCCGTCCAACCGGATTCAGATTGCCTTCGAGTTCGTCGTTCGCAAACGGCTCGACGATCATCCACGTCCCGTCATTTCGCAAGGTATCGAATACATGACGCGATGCCGCGAGCGGATCGCCCATGTCGTGCAGGCAGTCGAACATGGTGACGAGATCGTAGTCGTTGCCGGGATAGTCCGTTGAAGAAGCGACCTCGAAGCTCACGTGATTGCCGACACCCGCGCTCTGTGCCGCGTTTCTCGCATATGCAATTGAAGGCTCGTGATAGTCGTAGCCCACGAAGGTGGATTTTGGAAAAGCCTGCGCCATGATGGTGGTCGACGCGCCATGTCCGCAGCCAATGTCCGCGACGCGCGCGCCTTCATCGAGCTTCGCCTTCACGCCATCCAGCGCCGGAATCCAGTCATTCACGAGATAAGCCGCATAGCCTGGACGAAAGAAGCGCTCGGTGCCGTGAAAGAGCGAGGTGTCGTGTTCGTGCCAGCCTACGCCTAGCCCCGTTTTGAACGACTTGACCATCTTCGGGATGATCTTGAACTGCGCGACGGCGATCTGGAATGCGCCGGGAATGAAGGCCGGGCTGCCTTCTTGCGCGAGCGCGAACGACTGTTCTTCGCTCAGGCTGAAGCGGCCGGACGCGGGCTCATAGTTGACATAACCGCTCGCTGCCTGAGCGCTTAGCCACTCGCGCACGTATCGTGCGTCGGTTTCGGTTTCCCGGGCGAGTTCTTCAGGAAGCAAAGGCTTTGCAGCAAGCGCTTTATAAAGTCCGAGCTGATCGCCGACAACAACCGTGGCCGCGTGCATCACAGCGCCGAGGTCATGCACGAAACCGCCCATGAATGCATCGAGTCTTGCTTGATCGACGGCCATGATGCGCTCCTTTAAAAGCACTTCGTTTAATCACGCGTGCAAATCTCATCTTGCGAAAAGTATAGGTCGCTGACAGAGAGCTTGCGGTCTTTATGCTTGCTTGATTGTTACCGGCAAGGCCCGTGACTTTTAATTCGCCAACGATATAAAAAGCTTGTGAGCGCAAGACGCAACCCTGTGACTAATCGTCGATGGACGGTACCTTTCGTGCGCCTGAAAATCGATGCTTCTTTCGCCATTGAAGAGGGTGTCATGGGCCACGCGGATTTCAACGATCGACGCATTCCCAAGCCTATCGGCGGCGCGTTGCCCGAGCCTCCCGTGTTCGCAAGCCTCGAAGATGAACGCCGGCATCGCAAGCTCAAGCTCGCGGCGGCCTTTCGCATTTTCGCGCGCTTCGGGCTGGCCGAAGGCATCGCCGGACACATCACCGTGCGCGATCCCGAGTTCCATGACCGTTTCTGGGTCAATCCGTACGCGCAACATTTTTCATCGGTGCATCCGGATGATCTCGTATGCATCGACGAAGACGCCAACGTCTATCACGGCACGGGCCCGGTGAACGCGGCGGCGGCCGCGATCCATTGCGGCATTCATGGCGCAAATCCCGATGTGATCGCCGCCGCGCACACGCACACCACTTACGGCCGCGCATTTTCCGCGCGCGCACGTTTGCTCGCGCCGCTCAATCAGGAAGCGTGCCTTTTCTACGATGACCACGTGCTGTTTCGCGGCGACATTGTCGTGCTCGCCGCCGATGAAGGCCGCCGCATTGCGGAGACAATGGGCGCGAAGCGCTCCGCCATTTTGCTCAACCACGGCTTGCTGACAGTGGCTTCATCCGTCGATGCCGCCGCGTACCGGTTCATCGCCATGGAGCGTTGTTGCCAGGTGCAACTGCTTGCGGAAGCGGCCGGCACGCTAGAGCCGCTCAACGACGACGAAGCACGCGAGACGAGCAAGCAGCTCGGATCGGATTATGTCGCTTGGCTTGGATTTCAAGGCTTATATCAGCAGCTGCTGCGCGATAACCCCGACCTGCGCGACTATGCGGCAACGTAGTGATCAACCGCTCGCGAACGTCGAAGTCTCTAGTGCCTTGATACGTTCGCGCCGTCCCCAGCCATCACGATATTCATCGATTGCAGCACCAAGCCATTGATCGAAACGCCTGAGCGGCTCCCAGTCGCGCTTCTGCTCCGGGAACGAGTAGTACACGGTTTCGGGGTTGGGGATTGCATGCGGATGAACCTGCACGAGCGCGCCCGTGCGCAATTCGCGATCGATAAGAATGCGCGGCAGCAACGCCACGCCCAGGCCTGAAACCGCGGCGTTGATCGCCATGATGAACATGTCGTAGTGCTGATTCGACGCATCATGTTCGATCACGCGCGTGCCCGCGGTTTCAGACCATGACAGCCATGCACGCGGCAGGTCGCGCGTGTGAATCCAGGGCATTGCGCCAATTTCCGCGCCGCTCAGATTGCCCCGGCCGTTGGTGAGCGAAGGCGCGCAAACCGCGAGGATCTTGTCGTCGTTGACAAGCGGTCGTCCCGGCATGGCCGGCCACAACGCCTGGCCGAAATAGATCGCGGCATCGAAGCTGGAGTCATCGAAGAAAGTCGGTTGGTCGCGACCCATGATATGCAACTGGATATCCGGATTGCGCTCGTAGAAATCGTGCAGACGCGGGATCAACCATTGCGATGCGAAGGTCACGCCCACGGCCAGCTCGACCGGAACCTCGCTTTGCTTGCGCACGACATCGACGGTATCGCGGCGGATCTGGTCGAGGTGCACACGAATGCGCCGCGCGTATTCAGCGCCGGCCGCGGAGAGCACGAGCCGCTGACGCACGCGCTCGAACAGCGTAATGCCGAGATGTGCTTCGAGCTCGTTGACCTTCTTGCAGACGGCGCCGTGCGTCTGCGAAAGCTCGATCGCGGCCTTGGAAAAACTTTCGTGGCGCGCGGCCGCTTCAAACGCTTGCAGCGCACTCAGGCTGGGCACTCCGCGACGCATCGGCAATCCTTTCGCACATGAGGAACAGACAGCAATTGCGCCGATGATAACGCCGCATAAACCATCGCGCTCATTCGCTTGCGAGATTGGCTTCATCGACTTTATAGCGGCCGGCTTCGAGCATGATGACCACAACGGATGCAATCACCATGGCCACGGCAATGCCGATGAACGCCAGCACGAAGGTGCCCGTCGCGTCTTTCACCCAGCCGATGAAATACGGCAGCAGGAATCCCGACGACACGCCGATGCTCGTGATCAGCGCAATGCCGGCTGCGGCGGCGCGATCGGTGAGAATGCGGCTTGGCAACTGCCAGAACGTGGTGATGCTGCAGAAACACGCGGAGGTGCCTATCGCAAGCGCGACGATGGTCTGATAGGGCGACTTCAGCAGCAACGCAACCGACAATGCCGCAGCGCACACGAGCAGCGGCCCGGCCACATGCACCGCGCTGATTTGCTGGCGGCTGACAAGGCGTCCCCAGACCAGCGTCGCGATCACGGCGACGCCGAACGGAATCGCGGTGATCAGGCCGATATCCGTGATGGTGTACTTCACGCCGAACGTCGCCTCGAAGGTCTTCACGACTTGCGGCAGGAAATACAGCAAGCCGATGATTCCCGCATTCGTGCCGAAATACACCACGCCCAACGCCCAGACCTTCGGGTTCTTGAGCGCTTTCCATGCGCTCGACGGAGCGGTTGCCGCCGCCGCTTGTGTTTGTTCGATTGCAAGCGCCGCAGCGATTTCGGCTTTATCGGCGGCGGAAAGCCAGCGCGACTTCGACGGGCCATCGGCGAGCCAGAAATACGCGATAAAACCAAGCACGATTGCGGGCAGACCTTCGAGCAAGATCATCGCGCGCCACCCGGTGATGCCGAACACGCTGGCATGCGCCATGAGCCAGGTCGAAACGGGCGCGCCGAGCACGCCGGTCAGCGGAATGGCGGTGACGAACAGCGACATCATCCATACGCGGTTGCGCGCCGGCATCCAGAGCGTCAGGTAATACACCATGCCGGGAAAGAGGCCTGCTTCGAATGCACCAAGAAAGAAGCGCGCAACAAAAAGCCAGTGTGCATTCGGCACGAAACTCGTCAGCGATGAAAGCAGACCCCAGCTAAGCAGAATACGGGTCATCCAGATGCGCGCGCCGAAGCGATGCATGCACAGGTTGCTCGGCACCTCGAAGAGGATATAACCAAGAAAGAACAGGCTCGCGGCGAGTCCGTATTGCGCGGCCGTCATGTGGAGCTCGGCGTTCATCGTCAAAGCGGCGTAGCCGATGTTCGCGCGGTCCAGCTGATTGGCGATGTACATCAGGATCATCAACGGCGCGAGCCGCCAAGCGATTCGCTTCATCAACTGATCGGAGATTGCAGGTTTGAGCACGCCGGTGTCCATGATGTCCCTTTAAAACACGCGTTAAGCGATGGTTCGTACGGGATTAAGCACCGCGCAAAATGCGCCCGACAATGCACTAAAAATATTGAGGCTGTGAGGAAAAGTCACAGGGAGCGGCCAAGCCGGCTCCGCAACGGAAAAAGGCCGGACGCATGGGGCGTCCGGCCTTTCTTTCAAGTCGTGGCGAAGACGATCAGGTCAGCTCGCGTCCGCCGGTTTCATCGAGTTTGGACACGGCGATCAGCGAAATCACCACGCACACGATCATGTACCACGCCGGCGCCATGGTATTGCCGGTGATCTTGATCAACCACGCGACCACGAGTTGCGCGCTGCCGCCGAATACCGATACCGCCACCGCATACGCGCTCGCGAGATATCCCGCGCGCAGATGCTTGGGAAAGTTCTCCGGCATCAGCGAATAGGCGGGGGCCGAACCCATTGTGTAGAAGAGCATCAGCAACACGATCAGACTCATCACCACGGGCAGCGAAGGGAACTGGTTCATCAGCCAGAAGCACGGGTACAACAGCGCGATCAGCGCAACGCGCCCGACCAGGATCAACGGCTTGCGGCGCTGCATCTTGTCCGATAACGCGCCCCATACCGGGCACAACGCCAACGACGCAATCGCTGCGCTGATCGATACCAGCATCGAAAGCTTGGCCGGCACCTTGAGATACTGGATCATGTACGTGGGGATAAAATACATGAGGACGTAGGTCGCGACCGTCATGCCCATGATCGCGAACACGGTCAGGATCCACTTGCGGACCATTCCCGGTTCGAACGCGGACGCGCGGGTCTTTGCCGGCTTTGGCGGTTCTTCCACGATGTGGCGACGCAGATAAACGCCCACGGGCATGATCAGCGTGCCGATCAGGAACGGCACGCGCCAACCCCAGTCGAGCAGTTGCTCGGGACTCAGCTGATACGTGAGCAAGGCTGCGATACCGGAGCCCATCAGCGCCGCGGCGCCCTGGCTTGCAAGCTGCCAGCTCGCGCGGAAACCACGTCCCTTGGCCGATCCCGTTTCAAGCAGCGTGGCCGTGGCTGCGCCGAACTCGCCGCCTTGCGCGAAGCCTTGCAACAAACGCGCGAAGATGATCAGCGCGGGCGCAGCCAGGCCGATGCTCGCGTAAGTCGGCGCAAGACCGATGATCGCCGAACCGACCGCCATCAGGAAAATGGTCAGCGTGAGGGCGGCGCGGCGGCCGCGTTTATCGGCGTAATGTCCGAGCACGAAACCGCCAACCGGACGCGCCACGAAACCGATCGCGAATGCGGACAGCGCAAGCAATGTCGACACCACCGGATCGTGCGCCGGGAAAAACAGCTTGGCGATCGTCAGCGCGAAAAAGCTGTAGACGGTGAAATCGAAAAACTCGAGCAGGTTGCCGATGATCGCCGCAATCACGATCTTGCTTTGCGATACAGCTTTGACAGGTTGAATTGTGGTGGTCGCCATGGGGAACCCGTAGATGGTTTTTCTTATCGCGAGAGGAAGCGCTCGACCAGACGCGTCCAGTACGCAGCGCCGACGGTCAGGTTGTCATCGTTGAAATCGTAAGAGGCGTTGTGAAGCATCGGCGCGCCTTCGCCATTGCCCAGACGCAGGAAACACCCCGGCTTTTGCTGCAGGTAATACGCAAAGTCCTCGCTGCCGGCGATGGGGCCGAAGTTATCGACCACACGCTCTTCGCCAACCAGTTCGCGCGCCACTTCAAGCGCCAGTTGCGTCTCCGCTTCGCTATTGATCACGACCGGATAACCCGGCACGTAGTCGACATCGATCTTCGCGCCGTAGCCGCTTGCGTGGGCATCGGCGAGTGCGCGGATGCGGGTTTCCAACTGCTTGCGCACCGTGGCATCGAACGAACGAACGCTGATCTGCAGGCGCGCCGATTCCGGAATCACGTTTGCCGCGTGACCCGCGTTGAACGCGCCAACGGTGACAACGGCCGTTTGCATCGGGTCGATACTGCGCGCGACCACCGTCTGCAAGGCCATGACCAGAGCCGAGCCGATCACGACCGGATCGATCGACAATTGCGGCCGCGCCGCATGACCGCCGCGGCCATGCACGGTGATGTTGACCGTATCCGATGCCGCCATGAACGGCCCGCTGCGGAACATGAACGTGCCGGTCGGATAACCGGGATGATTGTGCAGCCCGAAGATCGCTTCACACGGAAAACGCTCGAACAGACCATCTTCGATCATGCGTTTCGCGCCGCTGTCCGCGCCGATTTCCTCGGCCGGCTGGAACACGAGATGCACGGTGCCGTTGAAGGCGCGCGTGCGGGCCAGATGGCGCGCGGCGCCCAGAACCATCGTGGTATGTCCGTCGTGACCGCACGCGTGCATCAGGCCGGCGTTGCTGCTTGCGTACGGCAAGCCGGTTTCCTCGGCGATAGGCAACGCGTCCATGTCGGCGCGCACGGCGACTGCGCGCGTCCCGGTGCCGGCCGTAAGCGATGCCACCATGCCCGTTCCACCCAGGCCGCGCGTGAGCTTGTAGCCCCACGTTTCGAGCTTTTGCGCCACGAAGTCCGAGGTCTGGAATTCCTTGTACGCGAGTTCCGGATTCTGGTGCAGGTGATGGCGGATGACGCTGAGTTCATCGCGCAGATCGCTCGTGTCTTCGAGTAAGCAAAAACCCTTGGTATTTTCCATGGTCTGTGGCGCCTGTATTGGGGAAACGGAATGGGGCAGTATTCCGCTGCAAAATCCACCAATCAATGACGTTCCTTGACCGATAATGTTGACTCAGATGTCAACATTAGACGCCATGACAATCGATATTTCCTCCGCGCGTGAGCCGGTGTTGAGCGCGCGAAGCCTGCGGTATCTGCATGAGGTCGAAGCGCACGGCGGCGTGCGCGCGGCGGCCGATGCGCTCGGCATCAATCCTTCGGTGATCAGCCGGCAAGTCGGGCAACTGGAGCGGGAATACGAGGTTGTTCTGCTCGAGCGAAGCGGGCGGCGCGCGGTGCTCACCGAGATTGGCATGAGTCTGGTCGAGCATTTTCGTGAGAGCACACGCCGCGACGCCGACATGCTCGCACAACTTGAAGACTTCAAAAGTCTGCGGCGCGGGAGGCTGGGCATTGGCGTGGGCGAGGGATTTATCGAGAACTTGCTGGCTACCGTTCTGGAGCGGTTCAGCTTGCAGTTTCCTGACATCGTGGTGGAATTTCGCAGCGGCGCCACTTCCGAAATCATTTCGATGGTGCGCAACGACGACGTGGATCTCGGCCTGTGCGCGGGCGGCGGCAGCGATCCAGCGATTCGCGCGCGGATCTTTCGCGCGGCGCCGTTTTGCGCGCTCGTCAGTCCGCGTCATGCGCTTGCCGGCGAACGCAGGATTCGCTTCGAACAGCTGCGCGAAGAGCGGCTGATCTTCATGCCTGAACGGTTCGGCGTGCAGCAGTATCTGGAAGCCATCATCCGCGCCGAGCGGCTGACGGTGACGCCCTCGTACAGATGCGATCTGTTTTCCGCGGCTCAGGCAATTGCGGCAGCGGGGTTGGGCGTGGCGTTCATGTCCACCGACGCAGCGCGTCAATATCTCGACGCAGGACGCCTCGTTGCGCTCGAAATCGAGCATCCGATAGCGCGCGAATTCAGCAGCCAGGTGATACGCCGGGTGGGACGGCGTTTATCGCCCGCTGCTGAATTCTTATGGCGGCAACTCGTGGAAGCGATGCAGCGCAGATGGCCCGCATCGGGTCGAGGAACCGGCGCCGCTTAAGCCAGGTCGTGTGCCTGGAAAACTTCCTTCGCGGCAAACAGGCCGTTGAGCGCCGCTGGAAAGCCCGCATAAACCGCCATCTGCATGATGATCTCGACGATCTCATCGCGCGTGATGCCGACGTTCAATCCGGCCGCGATATGCACTTTCAGTTGAGGCGTTGCGTTGCCCATCGCGGTGAGCGCCGCGATGGTCGCAATCTCGCGCGCACGTGTGTCGAGACCGGGCCGTGAATAGATATCGCCGAAAGGAAACTCGAGCAGATATTGGGCGAAGTCCGGAGCGATATCCGCAAGCGAACTGATGACCTTTTCGCCCGCCGAACCGTCAATCTCCGACAACACTCGCTTGCCTCGTTCCAGACGGCTTTCCTGATTTGCTGCGTGTGCGTTCGTGCTTTGCATGTCCATTCCCATTTGGAGTGTTGGCATAACCTGCGATCTTGGTATCGAGAACCACGAGGCAGGCCTGAAGTTCAGCCACTCGAATGCGGACGTTGTCGCGATGCGCTGCCAGCAGCGCGCAGCGTTCTTGCCCGGTTGCCGCGCCTTGCGCTCGAAGTTGCGCGTAGCGGAGCATTTCCTGAATCGTCATGCCGGTCGTCTTGAGGCGGCCGAGGAATTCGATCCATGTCAGCACGGACGCGTCGTAGACGCGTTGGCCCATGCTGTCCCGAGGGGCGAACGGCAGCAATCCGATTCGTTCGTAATAGCGGATCGTGTGCGCTGTGAGGCCCGTGTGTTTCGCGATATCACCGATTTTCATGGCTGTGTTCCGGTACGACTTCAGGCATGGTGGGACTTCGAGTGCACTCTAAGTCAAGCGTGTTTTTATCGATGAAACGAGCGGGTTCAGGCGGACACGAGCGCAGGCACGGCCACCGGACGGGCGATGGCAAGAAAGGCGTTCATGGCGCTGCTTGCATACACGTCGCGACGACGCACGAACACGGTATCCACGAAAGCATCCTCGGGCGCAAGATCATGCAAGGTGACGCGTCCTTCACGCGATGCCGCCATGACAACGCCCTTCGGCAAGAGCGTCACGCCCACGCCCGCCGCGACGCATCCGAGCATGGCATCGAGTGAACCGAATTCAAGCGGCGTGCTGACTTGCAGGCCGAGTCGCGTGAGGACGCTCTCAAGCCGCGCCCGATACGAACAACCTTGCCGGAACACGATGGTCTTCACGACGCCCATTTGCGTGAGATCCTTGAAGGAGCGAATCCGGCGCGCGGTGACCAACACCATTTCCTCGTTGAAGATGGTTTCGGTATGCAAGTCTTCGTGGGTGATCGGACCGGCGACAAACGCACCATCAAGCCGATACTGCAAGACGTCTTCCACCAGACTCGCCGTCGTGCCGGTTCGCATGACGAGTTCGACCTTCGGGAAGCCGAGCGTGAACTGCGCGAGGACGCTCGGCATACGCAACGCCGCGGTGGTTTCGAGCGTACCCAGCACAAGCGGTCCGCTTGCCACGCCTTCGTCTTTCACCGCTAATCGGGCGTCGTCGAGCAGGCGCGCCATCTGTCTGGAGAAAGGCAATAACCTGCGTCCTGCAGCCGTCAATTCAACGCCGCGATGATGCCGGTGAAACAGCGACGCGCCGAGTTCTTCCTCAAGTAAGCGAACGCGTGCGGTCACGTTCGATTGAACGGTATGAAGTTCGAGCGCCGCGCGATTCATGCTGCCATTGCGTGCGACCGACTCGAAGATGCGCAGATCGGCGGCGTCCATGATGACTCCAGGTATCGGAAGAAGTGATAACAATTATCACATCAAAGCGCCGCTTGCCTGATCAAAGCTTGTTAAGCTTGACGGCACTGAATGATCAAGCAACAACCCGAAGAAAGGAACGAACATGGGCACCTGGCGCGATCGTCGAATCATCGATTTGTTCGGAATTGAAGCACCTATTATTCTTGCTCCCATGGCAGGGCCGGGTACAGCGGAACTTGCCATCGCGGTGGGCGAAGCGGGCGGTCTTGCATCGCTGCCTTGTGCGCTGTTGAGCGCCGAGCAGGCACGTGACGCGCTCACGTTGATTCGCACGAAAACCCGCGCACCGGTCAACCTCAATTTCTTCTGTCACACCCCGCCAGAAGCCGATGCCGCGCGCCACCTCGCCTGGCGGGCACGGCTCGCTTCGTATTACATCGAACACGGTATCGATCCCGAAGTCACGCCGGCGGGCGCGGTCCGTCGGCCGTTCGATAGCGCTTTCTGCGCACTCGTCGAAGAGTTCAAACCCGAGGTCGTGAGCTTTCATTTCGGACTGCCGGAGAAAACGCTCTTCGATCGTGTCCGGGCGACCGGCGCGAAGATCATTGCATCGGCTACGACGGTGGCCGAAGCGCGCTGGCTCGAAGCACATGGCTGCGATGCAATCATCGCGATGGGCTTCGAGGCGGGCGGCCATCGCGGCACATTCCTGAATCACGACATGGCGACGCAGGTCGGGACCTTTGCGCTCGTTCCGCAGGTTGCGGACGCGGTATCGGTGCCGGTGATCGCGGCTGGCGGTATCGCAGATGCGCGGGGGATTGTTGCTGCGTTTGCGCTGGGTGCATCGGCGGTGCAGATCGGGACGGCCTATCTGTTTTGCCCGGAAGCCAAAGTGCCGGAGGTGCATCGCGTTGCGCTGCGCGAATCAAGCGATGATTCCACCGCGGTGACCAACGTGTTCACCGGACGGCCGGCTCGCGGCATCATGAACCGCGTGATGCGCGAAGTCGGGCCGCTGTCGGACGTGGCGCCGGCTTTTCCGCTTGCGTCGGCTGCGCTTGCGCCGTTGAAAGCAAAAGCGGAGGAAGCGGGCCAGGGTGACTTTACGAGCCTCTGGTCGGGACAGGCGGCGCGCCTTGCGCGCGAGATGCCTGCGGGCGAGCTGACGCGCACGTTGATTGCGGAGACATTGGAACGCATGTCCTGAGCGCTATTTGCGCATCGCACGTTCGAGTACTTTGAAGACGCGCGGGTCTGCGCATTGCGCTATGTTGAAGCGCAGGAACCGGCTGGCTGACTGCGCCACGCTGAACGCGTTGCCAGGCGCGAGAACGACATTTTCCATCAACGCGCGCCGGGCAACATCCGCTGCATCGATGCCTTCGGGCAATGCAGACCAGAGAAACATGCCCGCGCGCGGTTCTATCCACGGCTCGATACCGAGCGTTTCCAGCCGCGCGCTGACGGGTCCCATCGAACGCGATAACCGTTCTCGCAGCGCTTCCATATGTTTGCGATACGTGCCGTCCTTCAGCACGCTCAGCACGAGTTCGGACGAAAGCCGCCCGCTGCCGAACGACGTTGCGATCTTCAGGTCGATCAGACTTTCAATCCAGTCGTGCCTTGCCGCGATAAACCCGCAACGCACCGCCGCCGAAAGGCTCTTCGAAAAGCTGCCGATATGCACGACCCGGTCGAGGCCATCGAAGGCGGCGAGGCGCGGCGACGGCTCGTGCTCGAAGTCGCCGAAGATATCGTCTTCGATGATCGTCAGTCCGGCCTGATCGGCGAGCTTCAGCAAGCGATGCGCGACCACCGGTGAAAGTGTTGCGCCGGTCGGGTTGTGCAGCGCCGAGTTCGTGATGTAAAGACGCGGCCGATGTTCGGCAAGCGCCTGCGCGAAGAGCGTCATGTCGGGGCCGGAAGGCGTGTACGGAACGCTCACGAGCTTCACGCGATGCGCCCGCAAGAGCGCGAGAAAGTTGAAATAACACGGGTCATCGACGAGAACCGTATCGCCCGGTTCCAGCAGGAAACGGCACAGCAGGTCGATGGCCTGCGTGCCGGATTCGGTGAGCATGATCTGGTCGGGCGCTGCATCGATACCGCGATCCGCCATGCGCCGCGCGAGCAATTGCCGCAGCGCCGGGAGCCCGCGCGACGTGCCGTAATCGGCGAGCATGCTCACGTCCGCGCGGGCGGCGGAGCGCAGCGCGCGGCGTATCCCGGCCTCAGGCAACCACGACCCGGGCAGCCAGCCGCAGCCCGCCTTGATGGTGTCGTCGGCGGCATCGAGCGATTGACGCGATACCCAGAACGGATCGACCGCGCGGTCCAGTAGCGGACCGAGTTCGGTCAGCGACAGCGGGGGCAGGTGGCTCGTGACATAAAACCCCGATCCGCGCCGCGACTGAATCACGCCCTCGGCCGCGAGCCGGTCATAGGCCTCGACCACGGTGGACTTCGAGACCTGCAGCGTCTCCGCCAGGCCGCGGATGGACGGCACTTTGGCGCCCGCTGCGAGCGTGCGATTCGAGATGCGTTGCTGAACCGCCTGCATCACGCGTTCGACGAGCGTGCCCATTTCAGCTTGTATGGTGTCTTCCATGTGTACTGGTTTCCGGCCAAGACAGTTTTGCAGAACTGTAGTGCACTGTCTCTGGAAAAGCCATGCCCCGTCAACCGATACTGCGAGCTTGAAACCAGAGGTATGACAATGAGCGAGACGGACAAGACGGCGAGCGGATGGGTGAACGGCTTTCTCGGGATGCTGATTTTCAGCGGCTCGCTGCCCGCCACGCGTCTCGCGGTCGCGAGTTTCGACCCGGTCTTTCTGACCGTGGCGCGTGCGTGCATTGCGGGCGCGCTCGGTCTCGCGCTGTTGCTGGTCTTCCGGGAAAAGCGGCCGCAACGCAGCGACCTGATACCGCTGGCCGTGGTTGCGTTCGGCGTGGTAATCGGCTTTCCGTTGCTGACGGCGCTTGCGCTCAAGCACATCACGGCGGCACATTCAGTGGTCTTCGTGGCGGTTTTGCCGCTGACGACTGCAATCTTCGGCGTGTTGCGTGGTGGCGAACGCCCGCGTCCTGCGTTCTGGATTTTTTCAGGGCTGGGCGCGGCGCTCGTTGCGGGATTTGCGCTGATGCAGGGCGGCGGCGCAACGTCTGTCGGCGATATTTTGATGATCGGCGCGGTGATCGTGTGCGGTCTCGGTTACGCGGAAGGCGCGAAGCTCTCGCGCAAGCTCGGCGGCTGGCAGGTAATCTCCTGGGCGCTGGTGATGTCGCTGCCCGTCATGATTCCGGCCGCGCTTGCAACATTGCCGGCTTCCTGGGCCGGCATCGGCGAACCGGCGTGGCTGGGACTCGCTTACGTGTCCTTGTTCAGCATGCTGATCGGTTTTGTGTTCTGGTATCGCGGGCTGGCTCTGGGCGGTATTGCCGCTGTCGGGCAATTGCAACTGCTTCAGCCGTTTTTCGGGTTGGTGCTCGCGGCAACGCTGCTACACGAACCGGTCGGCTGGTCGATGGTCGCCGTCGCCACAGCCGTGGTGCTTTGCGTGGTCGGCGCGAAGCGCTTCGCGCGACCAGTGACGTTGGCGGCGGCGCGTTAAAGGCGCGTCAGGAAATCTCGATCACCATCTTTCCCTTGGCAGTGCCTTCGGTCATCGACTGGTATGCGAGTTCGGCGCTGTTCAGGTCGAACGTGCGCGGATCCAGTTTGGGCACTAGCTTTCCGTCTTCTACAAGCGCGGTCGCGGCCCTGAGCATCTCGCCGTGATGTTCGCGATGCTTGCCCGTCAACAGCGGCGCAAGCGTGAACACGCCGGAATAGCTTGCCTCGCGAAATGACAACGGTGCGAGCGAATGCGTTCCCCAGCCGAGCGCGCTCACCACATGCCCGAATTGTTTGACCGCCGAAAACGACGCGTCGAGCGTCGCGCCGCCGACGGTATCCGCAACCACATCGAAGCCCTCGCCGTTCGTATGCGCGTTCACGTACTGCTCGACGGCAAACTTCCGGTAATCGATGCCAATCGCCCCATACCGCTCCATCAGCGCAACGTCTGCCTCGCTGACCGTGGCAAAAACCCGTGCGCCCAGCGCCCGCGCAAGCTGAACCGACACGTGCCCGACGCCGCCCGCGCCGCCCTGCACCAACACGGTTTGTCCGGCCTGAACGCGCGCGCGATCGACGATTCCCTGATACGACGTGATAAAACTGAGCGGCAATGCGGCGGCTTCTTTCATCGATAGATTCGATGGCTTCAGCGCGATCAACCGGGCATCGACGGCGGCAAACTGCGCGAGCGAACCCTGAATTCCCGCGACGCCGCCGGTCATTCCGTAGACCTCATCGCCGGGTTTGAACTGCGTCACGCCTTCGCCGATAGCTTCGATCACCCCGGCCATATCGATACCAAGAACCAGCGGCAGCGGGTGTTTTGCATGCGCCGCGCTGCCGGCGCGGATCTTTGTATCGAGCGGATTCAGTCCGGCAGCCTTGATGCGCACCAACACTTGGCCCGCTTGCGCAACGGGCCGCGACAGCGCCGTCAGTTCGAGCGGTCCGTTGTAGCGCTGCAAAACCAGAGCCTGCATGTCCATGATATTTCTCCCCAAGACGAAATGAATTTGCTTGATTCATCTTCGTCCATGCGAGAAATTACGACAATCGACGTTATCGCACGCCGGCTAAACATTTCTGCATGGGGAAAAATGGACTGGAGCGACGTACGGATCTTCCTCGCGATTGCCCGCACAGGCTCGCTCAGCGCGGCGGCCAGGCAGGCGGGCCAGACTCAGCCGACCATGGGGCGCCGCCTTCGCGCGCTCGAGGAAGCAACGGGGCAGGCCCTGTTCCAGCGCACAGCCGACGGCTTCATCCTCACCGACGAAGGCTCGGCCGTGCTCGCGCACGCGGAGCGAATGGAAGAAGATGCGCTCGCATTCGAGCGCTCGCTTGCGGGCAAGGAACAGCAATTGTCCGGTGTGCTACGGGTATCGTCGTCGGACTGGTTTGGCGTGCATGTCCTGACGCCGGTGTTCGCCGAGTTTCTGCAGATGCATCCAGGCGTCAGTATTGAACTCGTCACGGACTCGCGCCGGCTGAGTCTCGCGCGGCGCGAGGCGGACCTGTTGTTTCGCATCACGCCTTTCGACGAGGCCGACGTCGTTCAGCGAAAATTCATCCATATGGAATACGCGCTCTACGGTCCCGCCGGCAAACCTCCGCCCCGCGCCGGCGATGGTAAGGGCTACGGACTTGTGACCATGGACAGCGCGTTCGGCACGCTGCCCGATGTCGCCTGGGTACGTCGCATGTTGCCGCAGGCGCATGTGGCGTTCGGCAGCAATAACCGCGATGCCCAGGCGCGGATGTGCGCGCAAGGCGCGGGGCTCGCTGTCCTGCCGTGTCCACTCGGCGACGCCACGCCGGGTATTTATCGGATCGACCTGGGTGACGCGCCGCCGGGAAGGGACGTGTGGTTTGGCTATCATCGCGACCTGCGCCGCCTCGCTAGATTGCGGGCGCTGCTCGATTTGATTATTGAAAGGCTGGCAGATTCCTGAGTGCGATGGTGAGCGCCGATTATCCAAAACATTGAAATAAGTCCTTAGTCTCCGGGCTTTATCGAAACCTTTCGACGTAGCGTTCACAAGGGATTATCAGAAAGCCGGTTCTTATGTTTTAATAGCGTCAATGCGACGCCGTTCTGCGCGCCGCCGAATAAAACGCGTACACTTGGCCCCGCTGCAACGAAGAGGCGCAAAGCCGTCACGCGGCTTCCCGGACTTCTTCCTCTGCCGGCACTTCCTGAAACATGCCTGATTACAGGTTTGCGGCTAATCGGGGCTGGAACAATGCCGGTCAAAACTGGCGAATCCTGTTTATCCGCGTCGCATTGAAATACTGCAACGGACTAGTCCGGCAATTCTTGAAGCAGTTTTGGAACAGCACTCTCGTGCTGGGCCCGAGAACACCAAAGTGCTTTTGAACAACAATTTTTATAATGCAAAGTGAAATGCCCACCCTCAAAGAACTGCTTGCGCAGCGCGAAGCGCTGCAGGATCAATTGGAAGTAGCACGGCAACGTCAGGCTGAAATCGTTCTCGCGGAAATAGTCGCGAAGATGGGCGAATACAAGATTTCGCTATCCGAGTTGATGGGGCACAACGTTCAGGCAAAGGCGCCTGTTGCGTCGGTCGCGCCCAAATACCGCGACACCGCGACTGGCGCTACATGGTCAGGTCGAGGACGCGCGCCGCACTGGATCGCCGATAAAAATCGTGCGGATTTTCTGGTAGGTGCTTAAGCGGGTTTTCTTATTGCGAGCAAAGGGTCGTTACCTCTATAAGTGACTCTTGCAATGCAGGGTCACGAAACAGTTCTTCAACGCTGCGATTCTGGTCATGCGCGAACGCTTCGAGACATCGCGCGGTATTCATGCGGGCGCTCGTCACCGATGTGCTGATTCCAATCATCAGCAACGCAACGCAGACGATGGCAATCGCCGCGCCCAGCCGCTTTCTCGACGAACGGATTCCTTTTACGGCGCCTACGCATTGCCAGTCATTGTTCACGTTTTTGCCTCTTGATGGTTAGCAAGACAACTATTGGTGACGATAAAAACAGTCGCTGCTATACCAGCGCTTTCCTGACGTTGTGCATCGACGTAACGGCGGATTCGAATAATTCCGGGCCAACCTTCGCACGCAGGGTTCTGGCAATTCGAGCGCTAGCGTTGTTGATGGGCCGGTCAAGCGCGCGGCCGGCCGCGGTCGCGCTGACCGTCCACTCGCGGCCATCGGTCTTCGCCTGGCTGCGTTCGACCAGTTGCTTTTCGCACAAGCTGTCGATAAGACGCGTGGCTGTAGGCCTCGCTATTCCGAGGATGTCAGCAACCTGACTGCTGAGGCAACCGGGCGTGGCGAGGACAACCCGCAGCACGAATCCTTGCGGCGGCGTCAGGCCAAACTTCGCGTAGGCGGCGGTCCACTCGCGTTCCACAAGGCGCGCGAGTGCGGCGGAATTGAAGTAAAGGCAGTGATCGAACATGCGAGCATTAGAGCACATGATAGTTAGCAAAACAACTAATTGATCGCGTCGCGGAAGTCAAACGACGCTTCGATTATGCAAACGGCCTGACTCTTGTTATCGGCCGTTTCCGTTGCGCTTGCTCCATCCGAATGCGTGGATGGTGTTCAACGGCGCCGAGCTGCAAATCGATGCACAAAGCTGTCCGGGCATCGGCAAATCGAAAACGTACCAGGGCTCGGTCGCGGTGAAATCATCAGCGCCGCCTGGGTTATCGATAGCCGAGCGATAACCCGCCGCGCTCAGCATGCTGTTGTCACGGGCCCGCTGACTTCCGAGGGGCAAGGTACTGGCGGTATCGGCCAACAAGTCGTCCGAGGCCGATCCGAACGATGGCAGCGACGTTCCAAGCCCAACATGCGTCGCGCTGATGCCGAGCATGATCCACACGCCTGCATAGCCGATATCCGCACGCAGGACCTCGTTGCGTCCCGCTGCTTGTGCAAGCAAACGGCCTTTGGCGTCGTCTCGCAGATCGACGGCGTCCGGCTCGCAGCCGAACAGACGCGCCACGGCCAGCCTGAGCACAGCGCGGCTGGATATATAGCGGTATCGCAAGGCAGGACTCGGCAGCAACGCCGCACGGCGCGTCTCGTCCTGCGTGAGCCAGGTTGCGGCATCGTGCGCGCTGATGCGCTGCCATTGGCTTCGAAAACGGAACACGAAGACTTCGCCGGGCGGCGGCACGCAGGGTCCCATCGATAAAGTTTCGTTCATGCGCAATGGAACGAATTGCGGCGGCGGACCGTGATCGACGCGCCTTGGCGGCGGCCTGGATTCACAGGTCCGGTCCACGCGCGATATTTCGGTTAGAGCAGGGCTTGCCATAGTCAGTCCGTTTCTAGACGCGCGCCGAACCATTCGGTGACGAAGGCGTCGCTGGAAGGGCGTGCGACGGCGCGCGTGCCTTCAGGCGGCGTGCCGACGAACAGGAATCCGAGCAGACGGTCGCTGTCCGCGAGTCCTAGCGCGCGGTGCATTCCAGGCTCGTAACTGTCCGCGCCGGTCGCCCAGAAGCCGCCGAAACCCATTGCGTGGACGGCGTTCAGCATGTTCATGGCGGCAGCTCCGACGGCGAGCAGTTGCTCGACTTCGGGCACTTTGGTCCGGGTGGTGATCGATGCCACCAGCGCGATCACCACCGGCGCCGCCAGCGCACGGCCACGGCGGTGTTCGTGCGCCGAACGCGGTTCGTCTGGCGAGCGCGAGGAGGCAAGATCGACGAGTATTTCGCCCAGTTTCAGACGTGCATCGCCGCGAATCAGCACGAAGCGCCACGGGCGCAAACCGCCGTGATCGGGCGCGCGCAGGGCGGCATCGAAGATCTGGCGAAGCTGCGCGTCGTCAGGCGCGGGCTCGGCGAGCGGCCAGTGAGACTGGCGCGTCATCAATACCTGCAATGCGTCGGCGCCAAGGGGAGTCATGGTTTCCATAGGAAATATCCAGGCTTTCCGAAGGCACCCATGATGGCCAAATTTCGCTCTAATTGCAAATGATTCTCAATACCGAGATTTTCTCATGTTAAGGCTTTATAATTCTGGCTTCGTTTTGACGCCTCTTTTCCACCTCTGATCGATGCCCGTCCTTTTCGCCAACTCTGGCCGCTGGCCCTCGGATATCGCGTTGTGGTCCGTGGATGTGGACCTGAAAAAACACGCGCCAGCCGTCAGCCGCTTTCTCAGTGCAGACGAATGCAATCGGATGGCGCGTTACAAGCGACTTGGCGACCAACTGCGGTTCGCGGCGGCGCGATCGAGTCTCCGCGAGATTCTTGGCGAGCGCGTGGCTCGCGATCCGGCGGAACTTGAATTCGAAGCCGGCGCTTATGGACGGCCATGGCTTGCCGGTTTTCCACACGTGTCTTTCAACGTGTCGCATTCGGGAGAGCGTGTTTTGATTGCTGTATCAATGCAGCGGGCAGTCGGCGTGGATATCGAAGAACTGAATCCGGCGCTCGACTGGCGCTCGCTTTCGGACACGGTATGCGTGAAAGAAGAAGCATCGCGAATAGTGAGCATCCGCGATTTTTATCGATGCTGGACCGCCAAGGAAGCTTTGCTGAAAGCAACTGGCGCGGGCATTGGTGTTGGCGACGGCCTGAAGTCCATTGATCTTGCAAATGACCGGATTCCATCAGGATTCAACTTCGTCCGGCTTGATGATTTCGATGGCTATGCAGCAGCCATGGCGTTCGGCGTCCATGCCGATACAAGCGCGCTGTGATATGTTGAAACGCTCAATATCCACTCATCGCGCATTGTCATGTCATTCACCATCCAGCACACAGCCGGTTCCAAAGCCGAGCAATATCAGGAACTGCTTGCTCAAGCTCGCTCGCTCCTGAGCGATGAAACCGATCGCATTGCCAATGCAGCGAATTTTTCGGCGCTGGTTTATCACACGCTGCCCGACTTGAATTGGAGCGGCTTTTATTTCTTCGATGGCGCTGAACTGGTCGTCGGTCCGTTCCAGGGGAAACCGGCTTGCGTCCGCATTGCACTGGGCAAGGGTGTTTGTGGAACCGCCGCTAAGACGCGCGAGACGCAGGTCGTTCGCGATGTCCACGAGTTTCCCGGACACATTGCGTGTGATTCGGCGTCTCAATCGGAGATCGTGGTGCCGTTGATCGCGAAGGATGGTTCGCTTGTTGGGGTGTGGGACGTGGATAGCCCGATCGTGAATCGCTTCGATGCCGACGATGCCCGCGGCATGGAAGCGCTGTGCAAGGTGTTCATGGAACTGGCCTGGGCGTGAATGTCTGCGCGAGCGTCAGTTACGTCTCGAGCTCATCGAAGCGTTTCCACCGGTACACGGCGGCCGAGATCAGCCAGCTCGCCGCGAACACCCCGACGATCACGTAGCCGATCATGCCGAAGTTATCGTTGAGACTGCCGATCGTGTTCCAGAACCATCCGCCGAGTTGCAGCTTGTCGGCAAGCAACCCCAATCCCTCTATGCTTCCGACCAGCAGCGCGACGACCACGGAAATCGTGGTGATGGTGATGTTGTAGTAGAGCTTGCGGATCGGCTTCACGAAGGCCCAGCCGTACGCGCCGAGCATCAGGATACTGTCGGTTGTATCGATCAGCGTCATGCCCGCGGTGAAGAGCACCGGGAACACGATGATCGACCAGATGGGCAAGCCTTGCGACGCGCCCGCGGCCGAAATGCCGAGCAGGCCGACTTCGGTGGCGGTGTCGAACCCGAGGCCGAAGAGGAAGCCAAGCAGGTACATGTGGCGGCTTTTCGTGATCAGGCGAAAAAGCGGCCTGAAGATACGCGCGAAGAAACCGCGGTTCGCGAGCAGCAAGTCGAAGTCTTCATCCACATACGGTTCGCCGCGGCGCACGCGCCGGAACGCGCCGATTACCGCGCGCAAGATCACCAGGTTCATGATCGCGATGGCGAACAGGAAGAACGTGGAAACCAGCGTGCCAATCAGCCCGCCGATCTCCTTGAATTCGGCCATGCGTGTTTGCAGCGCCATGGCCGTTGCCGCTATTGCGATGGACGCCAGCACGACAACCGTCGAATGTCCCAGCGAGAACATCAAGCCCACGGTGATAGGGCGCTTGCCGTCCTGCATGAGCTTGCGCGTGACGTTGTCGATAGCCGCAATATGATCGGCGTCGACCGCGTGTCGCAAGCCGAACGAATAGGCAAGCAAGCTTGTTCCAAGCAGCAGCGGATAGTTATGGAATGCGACGAAGGCCCAGATCCATGCGCCGACATTGAAGGCAATCAGTAAGGCATAAAGGCTGATGATCTTTTGGCGCATGTGGCCTTGTTCGTCGCCGAAGACTGCCTTTATCAGTGCTCGCATTGATTTTCCGTCTTTAGATTTTTGGGCGCCGGACCGAGCAAGAGACCTGACTGATCACGATAGCGCTCGAATGATAGCGTGCCAAAATTCCAAAGCAGCCAATAGCGGTAGCCCCGATGGGGCTTTTAAGCCCAGCCGTCGCCATCGGGGAAATGGAATCGTTCGAGCGAATCTGCATGCATCTCGATGCTATAGCCGGCCGATTCCGGCGGCATGTATCGGCCGTTGCGGATCACGACGGGACTGACAAAATGCTCATGCAAATGATCGACATATTCGAGTACTCGATTATCAAGCGATGCCGACACGCAGACATAATCGAATATGGAAATATGCTGGACGTACTCACACAAACCAACGCCGCCCGCATGCGGACACACCGGCACGCCGAACTTCGCAGCCATCAGCAATACGATGATCACTTCGTTCAGGCCGCCTAGCCGGCAACTGTCGATCTGGCAAAAGTCGATGGCCTGCGCCTGCAGCAATTGCTTGAACATCACCCGGTTCTGGCAATGCTCGCCGGTGGCGACGCCTATGGGCGCAATCCGGCGGCGGATCGAAGCATGGCCGAGAATATCGTCCGGGCTCGTTGGCTCTTCGATCCACCATGGATCGAACTGGGCCAGGCGGCGCATGTTGGCGACGGCTTCATCGACGTCCCATACCTGGTTGGCGTCCATCATCAGTTTTCGATCGGCGCCGATTTCGTCACGAAGAATGCGCGCGCGACGGATGTCCTCTTCTATGTTGCCGCCGACCTTCTGCTTGAAATGCGTCCACCCCTGGGCCACGCCTTCGCGCGCGAGGCGGCGGATTTTATCGTCGTCGTAGCCAAGCCATCCTGCCGATGTGGTGTATGCCGGATAACCGGCAGCCAGCATTTCCCGCTCGCGTTCGGCGCGTGTCGCCGAATGGCGGCGCAATATTGCCAATGCTTCCTCTGGCGTAAGCGCGTCCGTGACGTAGCGAAAATCGAGGCAACGCACGAGCTCTTCGGGGCTCATGTCAACGAGCATTTTCCATACAGGCTTCTGCACGGATTTCGCCCACAGGTCCCATACCGCGTTGACGACCGCGGCCGTTGCAAGATGAATCGCGCCTTTGTCCGGGCCGATCCAGCGCAACTGGCTGTCCGATGTAAAGGCCCGCCAGAAGGCACCCATGTTCGCGGTGATGTCTTCGAGCTTCTTGCCGATGATCAGCGGCGCAAGCGCATTCACTGCGGCCACGCAGATCTCGTTGCCGCGCCCTATGGTGAACGTGAGGCCATGGCCTGCGAGCTGCGCGGGCGCGTCGGTTTCGAGGATGACGTAGGTGGCGGAATAGTCCGGCGCGGCGTTCATTGCGTCGGAGCCGTCGAGCGATCGCGAGGTTGGAAAGCGGATGTCCCTGACGGACAGATTCGTGATCGTGGTCATCTGAACACCTCCGTGCAATGGCAGATTCGACTCGGTACAACCCCGGGCGCGACGTTCAACGATGCAATCGCGCGCCCGCTGAGTTTGGTTGCTGGCATGCTAGCACGGGGTACAGCAGCGTTATCAAAGGCCACTACGCACTACGGGGCATCCGTGGTGCCTCGAGCGTTCAGGTCTTTCTCGCCAGGGTGATTGCATGCTCGGGGCAAGCGGTCACGCATAAACCGCATGCGCGGCACGCGTCCTCGTTTGGCGTGTATGCGACCTTCATTCCATGTACACGCAGTTTGAGCTTGTTCAGAGGACCCATGGACGCGTAGTCCGCCGTATCGATTCGACGAATCACGAATATGTCTTCTGGACAAACCACGGCGCAGTCGGCCTTGCCTTCACAGCGTTTCAGATTCACCACCGGCACGATGACACCGGGCGCCTGCTTGCAGTTCGCCGAAGACGCGAGTCCGGCGCTCATACCGTGTCAGCCTCGCGCGGCTTGCGAACGCCGCACCGCCGGTTCTTGAATTGCTCGCGTTCCTCGGGCGTCATCTGTTCCCAACGCCGCCACTGCCGGCGTCCACGCCAGCCACCGCCATGCCCCCGGAAACCGCCGAACAAGATCCGGCTCAAGACCATCAAGCCCAGCGCATGGGGAAAATCAATCGCCCGGGCACCGATGAACAACGCCGGCACCACCCAGTTCCACAAGGTCATGACGAGCCACCCCAGAGCGGCGACCGCGACAAACGCAAGCACCACCTTGGCCAATATCTTCAGTCTGAAGTTCATTTACTTTCTCCTCAAATATCCAGATCGTCATAAACAGGCTGCAAGCGCGTACGCAGGTGCAATACCGCATAACGCTTGCGAGCAAGTAGCGTGTTGATGCTCACGCCTGTTTCCAGCGCAAGCTCCTTGAAGCTGCGCCCATCCAGTTCGTGAGCAACAAAAACGTCGCGCTGATTGCCGGGAAGCTCATCGATAGCCTCCTGCAACGCCGTCAGCAACACCGTGCGCGCATATTCCGCCTCGGGACCGCCGTTCTGCGCAGGCAGGGCGAGATCGAGCCGATAGTCTTCGTCGGCTTCATCGTCGATTTCGCTTAGCGGCTGCTCCCTTTTCTTGCGAAACCGGTCGATGATCCGATTACGCGCAACCCGGAACAGCCATGCGCTGACTTGTTCGATAGGCTCGGGAAGCCGATACGCCTGGACGAACTCGTGCAGCACATCCTGCAGGATGTCTTCGGCGTCACTGGGATCTCGCACGCGACGCCGGATAAAATTTCCGAGCTTCGAGCGCTCACGCAAGACGGTTGCGGTGATCTCGTTATCGCTTTCGATGATGATCGGGCCTTGCGGCTTCTGCGGTTGCATACATCTGATGACGATTCACAAACGGGAATATTGTGGCCGAAATGAGAAAAGCGGCCGCGTGGCCGCTATACGGGGAAGAAGTGGATTTGTGGCTTTGCCAATGCGCTGCGTTTAATAGGTACCGTCGGTGCTTACGGACGTCGCGTGCCATCGCTTCAATTCGGCTTGCATGGCGGCGAGTTTGGCATCCACTGCATTGACGGCGATGGAACCTGCAATGAAGCGCAACGGCGGTTCCGGCTCGCTCGCCAGTTTGACCAGGGCTTGCGCAAGCTTCAACGGATCACCGGGTTGCTGACCGTTGCGCTCCTCGAACGACGCGCGAAGTTTGCCTCGCCGCTCGTCGTAATCCGCGATGGGTTTGTCGCCGAAACGAAGCGACTCCGGCTTCAGGAAATCCGTACGAAACGGACCCGGCTCGACGATGGTCACATGCAATCCGAACGGCGCGACTTCCTTGGCCAGCGACTCGGAGAAACCTTCGAGCGCAAACTTGCTCGCGCTATACAACGAGCACAGTTCGGCGCCGAGAATGCCTGCAAGCGACGACACGTTGAAAATCCGGCCCCGGCGGGCAGAACGCATGACCGGCAGCGCCGCCCAGGTAACGTTGAAGGTGCCGAAGAGATTGGTTGAGAACTGGGCCTGGACGTCTTGCAATGTGGTTTCCTCGAAGAACCCGAGATGACCATAACCGGCGTTGTTGACCAGCACATCGATTGCGCCGAATTTTTTCAATGCTGCACCGACCGCGGCTTGCGCTTGCGCTGGATCGGCGACATCCAGCGCGAGGCTCAGCAATTGTTCGCTGTCGTGACCCAGCCGCGCGCTCACGTCTTCCCGCTTGCGGCCCGTTGCGACCACACGATCGCCGGCTCGCAAGGCAGCTTCCGCTATGTTTGCGCCGAGTCCGCGGCTCGCGCCCGTGATGAACCAGGTTGCCTGCATGACGTGCTCCTTTATGATCGGAGTTCCATAGGAACACGTGGCGATGCTTGACCGGTAGCCCGTTCCTCGTGCGTTCTTGCTTGATTCTGCAAAGCGCTTTCACACGCTCGGCTTGTCTACAGACATTTCAAAGCGGTCAAGGTCGTCTTTACTGCTTCATTCCATGGCGTGTGCGGCTCTTCGCCAAGCACGCTCAGCAACGCCGCATTGTTCATGTGGACAGGCTCTTTCCACAAATAGCGCATTTCGAGAAGCTCCCGGAATGTCTCTGAAAATGGTGCGATAGCAGGTAATGCCCACCAAGGAAAAGCTCGTACCTTGATCTGCGGACGACCGGTTGCATGTTTGATTGCACTGATCATGCGAGTGCCGTCGGCGTCCCAATGTCCCAGCATCTGATACGAAGCAAAGTCGGGAAGCGTTTGTTCCCGTTCAACCAGCCGAACCATTGTTCGCGCGACGTCGGGTACATACGCCCACTGATGTCCGGTGCCACGCTGGCCCGGATAAAACATGCTCTGCACGGGCTTGCCTGGTTTTACCAAAGCGCTCGACAACCAGCTATTCCCAGTGCTGCCGGGTCCGAAGAAGTCGCCGGCGCGCACGACGAGACTACGCACGCCATCTGCGCTTGCATCTTTCAAGTGGCGTTCCAGTTCAACGCGAATCGCCCCTTTGCGGGTCACCGGATTTTGCGGCGACGTTTCGCTTAGCAAAGGAAGCGCATCTGGACCGTAGTTATAGACGGTGCCTGGCAAGAGAATTCGCGCGCCCGAAGCCCGCGCTGCTGCAATGGTGTTATCGATCATGGGCAGTACCAGTGCCGCCCAATTCCGATACCCCGGCGGATTGACCGCATGAACAATGAGATGCACGCCGCTGGCCGCCCCGACGACGTCGTCGCGGTTCATTGCATCGCCCTGCCGCCATTCAAAGCGCTCGTCCCGTGTGGTCAGATTCGCGGGCTGGCGGTGCAGCGCACGTACGCGCCAGCCTTGCCCGGCGAGCTGTCGCGCAACTTCTCCGCCAATGCCGCCTGTCGCGCCCAACACCAATGCAATCCGGCTTTCGCTCATTTCCGACTCCTGTTGTGTTCTTCGATTGACGATCATTCTTGCGCGAATCGTGGTTAAATGAAATTGTCGAAATTCATAGACCTGATATACATTTTTGTATGACTGGAACTGCAATGAGCTGGGATTTTTATCGAACGTTTCTTGAGGTGCTGCGCGAAGGTTCCTTGTCAGGCGCCGCGCGGTCGCTCGGGCTCACGCAGCCAACCGTCGGCCGCCACGTGGACGCGCTTGAAGAGGCGCTTGGCTATGCGCTCTTTATTCGAACGCAACAGGGCTTGAGCCCGACGCAGCAAGCGCTGGCACTACGTCCCTATGCGGAGGCCCTGGAGTCGACGAGCATGGCGTTGTTGCGCGCGGCATCGAGTCAGGAGAGCGGGGTGCGCGGCACCATCCGCATTACCGCGAGCGATGTGATCACGGTCGAAGTCCTGCCGGCGATCATTACGGAATTGCACGCGGCCTATCCGGAATTGACGATCGAACTGATGCCGTCAAATCGGATAGAGGATCTGTTGCAACGTGAGGCGGATATTGCGGTGCGTATGCAGCGGCCAAGTCAGGGCGTGTTGATCGCGCGCCGTATTGGCGACATCGAACTGGGCATGTATGCGCACAAGGACTATTTGGCGCGGCGCGGCAAGCCTGTTCGAATCGATGACCTGGCGGGTCATGCGTTAATAGGATTCGACAAGGAAACTGCTTTTATTCGCAGCATGAAAACGCAGTTGCCCGAGGTGCGGCGCGAATTGCTGGCGTTGCGCACGGACAGCGACCTCGCATCGCTCGCAATGCTGAGGGCGGGCTTCGGCATTGGCTTTTGTCAGATTGGTCTTGCGCGGCGCAATCCGGATCTCGTGCGGCTGTTCCCGAAGCGGATATCGCTCAAGCTCGACACGTGGCTCGCCATGCACGAAGACCTTCGCGAAAACCCGAGTTGCAAGGTCGCGTTCGCGGCTTTAACCAACGGACTGGAAAAGTACGTGCGGGGGGCTTGACGCGTCGTCTTGCCCCCTTGCACGATTGATTACTTCGATCCGGCCAGCACAAACGCGTCGCTACGATCGGCCAGAGGCGCTGCGGCGAGTATTGAGTTGTCGTTGACGACGAGCACGCCGGTGAGCGTCCTGTTCGGCGACAGGCAGGGCGCGGCGCCAAACGTTACGGTTGCGTCGTAGACATTTTTCGAACCATGCGGTGCCGCGGTGCCCGTGAATGTGCACCCGCTCGTGCCGTGACCGGATACCGCGCCGGCAGCCGTGATCGTGACCGACACGGATTCACCGCCTTTGATCGATCCCGCCACGCCGGTGTATGTCCCTGCAATGGCAGCAAGACTCGGGGTTTGATCGTAGACCGTGCTGTATTGGGTCGTGAAGCTGACTGGCGTGCTGCCCGAAGCCACCGGTGTGATCGTGCCGTTCAAGCTGCTTTGCGCCGCCAAGGAAAACGCGATGTTAGCGGGCGTCACGCTGTTCTGGCCGATGACGTAATTGCGTGCATCCGCCGATGCAAGCGGACCATTCGCGCGGCTCGCGGTACCCTGGACAAGACCCAAGGTGTTGGACGTCTGATTGACGTAGACGAAGTAATAGACGCCGGTATCGAGCACTACGCCGGTAACCGTGTCGCCAGCGTTATCGGTGCCGCTATAAAAGCCCTGGGCCACGCCGCCGGATGTATCGGGCTGGACGAAATTCGATCCCCCGCTATTGTCGCTACCACCACCGCCGCCGCATGCAGAAAGCGTGAGGGCTGCCAGAGCGCAGCCAAGTAATTTCATTTTCATTTTTGGTCTTCTTGAATAGGTGCGCTAGCAACCGGTTACGAATTCTTATCTATTTTTTCGGCTGCTACATTTACCATAAATCGATCGCACTTTCCTCAAATGGCTCGAAGAAGATGCTTGGGTGTTGCGCAGGCTCTACGGGACGACGCTTAGCTACTCACGGGTTCTAGCGGCTGCTCTGTGGGCACGGTCTCAAGGGTGCGCCGCGGCGCGCGATAAAAGGGCGTCGTAGCCCCAAGCGAATCAAGGCGAACCGCGGATTGACCCAGCAGCCAGCCGCTATACGACCAGAACATCAGCATGGTCGATTGCCACATGAAGTCATCGGTAAGGTTTTTGGCAAGCATGCCCGCGACCAGCGCAATTCCCGCGCGGAACAATTGAGGATGGGCGTGACGTATGGCGAAGAACTGATAGGCCAGGCAGCCGAACAACGACAACTCGATCAACAGCCCGACTACGCCAACCTGCAGAAGCGTATTGAGGAAAATATCATGCGCATGGGTACGGACGTTGCCGTCCAGTTTGACGAGATCATCGGGAATCAGGCTTCCATATGCAAGCGATGGTAGAGGCTTGCCAAAACCAACGCCTAGCCACGGATGAGTACGCACCTGGCTCACGTAGAAAGCCCAGATTCTGGGCCGTGCATCGGATGTGATCGCGCGATTCACACCGCTGGCGACATTCAACCTGTCCGCAAGGCGTTCGGCGAGCGGGTGCGGGGCGTCGTCCTGCATGTCGGCCATGCTGCCATTCACGCGCACGACGCTGACCACCGGGATGGCCGTTGCTGCGCTTGCAGGCAGATCCATGAGCCGCAGTCGATTGCTGAAGCCGACAGCGGCCAGCGTCGCGATGAGCAGCACGCCCAGCACCGTCCACGCCCGCAAACGGTCGCGCGACGAATGCGGCCACAGCAACACGGCCGCGACTACCGCAAGCGCGATCCAGAAAAAGCGGTTCAACGTTGCGCCGCCAATTACGACGCAAAACGCAATACCCGTAAGCCCCTGCATTCTCGTCCGGGGGGCGTGGGTCATCAACGCAAAGAGCGGGATGGCCATGAGCGCAAGCGTGCTTGTGTGTCCGACGCGAGCATAAAAGTGCAGCAGGCCCGGCTTGGGGGCCGCAGGGTCGAGGTAGTTGAACCACGCAACACTGGCGACCGCCAATATCAGGCAGGTCACCCATACGACCGTTTGTAATCGCCGTTTGTTAAGCGCTTCCTTTCCAATCAGCCAGAAACCGAAGAATGCCGCAAAAGGATATAAGACTTCATCCAGCCACGCGCCAAGCGAAACTTCGCGGTCGAAAGACCAGACGGTCGAGATCAAGGTCCATGCCGCCCAAGCCGCTAGCGCCAATAACAAGGGCCGCGGAGGCAACGAGCGTCTGGTCGTATTGCCAAGCATGGAGGTGCCGGCAAGCACCGCCAGGATCGCGATAAGAATGCCCAGTCCAATGAATTTGACTGCTGTCACATGATCGAACATGACGACGAAGAGCAGTACGGCACATACCGTGGACAGGGCTTCCCCGGCCCAAGACTTCGATCTCAGGATGATCATTGCGATGCCGGAATTTATTGAATTAAGAGAAGACGGCGCGGAATTGTACGACGCGTGCTGAAGTTTTAGGCACTTGGAACGCGGAAATAAGGGGTATTTTTACCGGACACTACGCCAAAATCCTTGAGAATCGGTTTTTCTTACAGATTCAAAGCCGAATCGCGTGTTGCGCAAGCCTTTGGCAAGCGACGCCATTAGGCACGTCTCTTAGTGTGTTTTTGATGACGCAAAAAATTTGAACGCTAGACGAGTGACCAAAAACGGCCAGACGCATTAGCGTTCATTTGATTGAGTAGGTAATGACCAAACCACAATAATGCGATTCCCTACTTCGCGAGACTAGGCGTGGGCGGCTGGTTTTTCAGTTTCGATTTCGGTGGTACGCGCGGTGGCAATTCGGAAAGCCGCATGAGATGACGCAGCGCCATCATTGCGCCGATTGCTTCCAGCACGGCAGCAGGGACCCACATGATGAGTCCGCCGAGGCTTTGGTCGAGCGCCGCAGGAACCGACGTGAATGCGCGGCCGCACAGCGTAAAAATCGGATAGAGGTCGTGACTTGAGAACGTGATGATCGCGCCGACCAGAATCTGCGGCGCCATTGTAATGACGGGTGAAAGCACCCGCAAACCAGGCCGTGTGCGGCTGGGCGGATGCGGACGATGATCCAGCAGCATCCACCAGTAAAGCAGGCCGCTTAACGCAACCGACCAGTTCATGAAGGTGTAGATCCGCCAATCGAGCATTGCAACGAATTGCACCGATGGGATCAGCCAGAACACCACCGAGATGACAAACGCTGCCGATATGAAAGTCGGGTTCAGCACAACGGCTGCAAACAGGCGCGCGGGACGGCGGTATTGCCAGCGACGCAATGCGCTGCGCCAGCGCAGGGGCAGCCCGGCTCTAAGCGCACTGCCTGGGTAAGCCGCCATCAGGATCAACGGTGCAAGGTGATGCAGTACGAGATGCTGGAGCCTGTGCACGAAGAATTCGTGCTCGGCGTAATAGTCGAGCCGCGTATGCAGCGCGATATAGAAGAGCGCGAGGCCGATCCAGAACGCGCCCTGACGAGTCCGGCTGATTCGAATGCGGCGTGATCCGCGGGCAAACAGAACTGCGGTCCCAACAAAGATTGCCACGAGCGCAAAAGATGGTTCCCAAGGGACGAGCAGATCGAATAGAGACATAGCGTCTTGAACAATGTAAGGAAGCGCGGGCGTGCGTGGACGCGCGTCTCGGCGAGTCGAATGTTAGCAGTTGCGTTAATAGGGCGTTGGCGTCAAGGCATTAACGCGGACCTGAAGGCCGGCTTAAGCAAGTGCGATGGACTAGCCGGAAAGTGCCAAAAGCGTAGCGCGTGGTATTTTTCTTTTAATTCAACCGCGTCGATTTGCCGCTTGGGCTTAGCGCTTCAATTCTTCAACTAGGGCGCCGCCGCCAGAGCGGATCTGGCCTCGGCGCCCATTACAACCGCCTTAAGCAGCCGAGCGCGTTGCAGACGCAACTCGCGCTGGGAACACCGCAGACAGCACGAGCGTCACGACAATATTGACTGCCAATGCAAGCACGCCGATATAAACCGGATACGTCGTAGCACCGAGATGCAATGCGTAGATGGGCTTGAGGCCTTGCATGAACACCATTGTCGTGCCGAGCCCAATCCCTGCCAGCCAGCCAATAAACAATGCAGGCAGCTTGAGCCAGCGCGTGTAGAGAGAAAACACAACTGCCGGGAACGTCTGCAGTATCCACACGCCGCCAAGCAATTGCAGGTCGATGGCAAATTGCGTCGGCAGGAAAATGATGAATATCAGCGCGCCCAGTTTCACGGCCAACGACACCACCTTCGCATTGGTCGCTTCCTGCGCCGGCGTAATGTTCGGCTGAATCAGCGGCTTCCACAAATTACGTGTGAACAGGTTGGCCGATCCAATCGACATGATGGCAGCGGGTACCAGCGCACTGATCGCGATAGCGGCCGCTGCAAAGCCGACGAACCACGACGGAAACAGCTTGAGGAAGAGTGCAGGAACCACGTCTGTTGGCGAAGTAACCTTTACGCCAGCCGCGATCGCCATGTAACCAAGCAATGCAATCAACCCGAGGAGCAACGTGTAAGCCGGCAAGGCAATTGCATTCTGCTTGATGGTCTTGGCACTCTTTGAACTAAGCACGCCGGTCAGCGTATGCGGATACATGAACGCCGCCATAGCCGATCCGAACGCAAGCGACGCATAAGCGGTGAACTGGCTTGCCTTGAGCGTAATGCCTGTCGCTCCGCCCTTGGCAGTGAAGAAGTGATCGGCTGCATCGAAGACGGATGCGTAACCGCCGAGCTTGCTTGGAATGAGCCAGATCGCTGCGATCACCACGATATAAATCATGATGTCCTTGACGAAGGCGATCATGGCAGGCGCGCGCAGGCCGCTCGCATACGTGTACACCGCAAGGATGATAAACGCGACCACCAGCGGCGTTTCACCGGTCACACCAAGGCTCTTGATCACCACTTGCATGCCGACGAGTTGCAATGCGATGTACGGCATCGTCGCAATAATCCCCGTCAGCGCGATAGCCGCGGCAAACCAGCGCCCGCCGTAAATGCCTTGCACGAAGTCGGCAGCCGTAATGTGATTGTTCCTCTGGCAAACCGACCAGAGCTTGGGCATGACCGCGAATACAAACGGGTACACGATGATCGTGTAAGGCAACGCAAAGAAACCATACGCGCCAACTGCATAAACGAGCGCGGGCACGGCGATCACCGTGTACGCCGTATAGAAGTCGCCGCCTACCAGGAACCACGAAATGACTGCGCCGAATTGGCGGCCGCCAAGGCCCCATTCGTGCAACTGAGTCAGGTCGCCTGCTTTCCAGCGTGCCGCAAAAAATCCCAGCACCGTAACGAGCGCAAAGAATCCCAGGAATACGAGACCGGAGGTCCAGTTGAATGTCGTCGGCATTATCGGACCCACTTGTAAATGACGTACAGGATCAGCGACGTCAGCGGCACCCACAGCAACTGGTACCAATAAAAGAAGGGAAAACCGGCGAACGACGGTCGCGCGTCGTTATAGAAGGGAAGCCACAATAGGGCGACATAAGGGATCAACAGCAACAGCCTGCCGGCCGCGCGTTTTCCGGGGGAAACGCTTTCTGAACTCATGGATATCTCCTGGAACCAGTCTCTTTTCGAACTGGAGCCGGAGTATTGGCGTAATTTTCCTTGCCGCCTTCCGTAGTAATACGTAGACGCGCCAGGCTTGGCCGGCCTTGGCCTTGCAAGGCTTAAGCCGCGTGCTTCGCTAAGACGTCAAGGGCGGAATCACCCTACGTAATACTACGCAGGCTACAAGTGTCTTAAGCGCCCCTCTAGCGGCGAGATGGCACAATTCCGGGCTGACGTGACCGTTCGCCCGAACAAGTCCGGCGTCCTAGCGGGAAAATCAATGCGACTCTCTCTCCACGGGATGAAGCGAAAGTGGCTGATTCTCGCCCTTTTACCATTCATCGGAGCAATGGCGACAATTGCGGTTGCCGTGGCGTTCCAGGCCAAGGCGTTATCGAATTCCGAGCAGCGCGAAATTGCAGCGGCTTACCGCAGCAGCAAGGAAGTCGAGCTTAAAAATTACGTCGCGCTTGCGGAAAGCGCGGTTGCACCGCTATACAACTCCGGCCGCGACGACGCCGCCACGCGCGCTCAGGCCCTAGCGATCTTGGCGAAACTGGAGTTTGGCAGCGACGGCTATTTTTTCGTCTACGACCTGCAAGGCAATTTGCTGATGCATCCGCGTCTCGCGCAACTCGTAGGCACGAACCTGTGGTCAATGCACGATCCTCACGGCGCGCTTACCATTCAATCTCTTTTGGCGAAGGCAAAAAGCGGCGGCGGTTTCGTCGAGTATCTTTGGGAACGGCCGTCGACTCACAAGATGGAATCGAAGCTTGGTTACGTAGTGACGTTCGAACGGTGGGGATGGATGGTCGGCACCGGCATCTATCTTGACGACGTCAATACGGCGCTGTCGCAAACCGGACGGCAAGCGTCATCGAACATTCGTCACACGCTGTTTTTGATCGGATTGATTGGTGCGCTGGGCATGGGGTTTATCGGCGCGTGCGGCGTTGCAATGAACGTCACCGATCACCGCAGTTCGGACGCGCAACTGAAGATCATGGCGCGCCAGGTGGTTGAGTCGCAGGAGGCGGAACGAGGCCGTCTGTCGCGCGAACTTCACGACGGCATTAGCCAGATGCTCGTGTCCATCAAGTTGCTGCTCGAGTCGGCGCTCGCGCTAAAACCCGCCAATCCCGGCCGTGACGATCCTAGCGGACCACCAATACATAACGCGCTGGCGCAGACCAACCGGACGCTGGCGGAAATACGGCAAATTTCTCACGACCTGCGTCCGGCGATGCTCGACGACTTCGGCCTGGGCGCCGCCTTGCGGCAGCTGGCGCTCGAATTCAACGAAGCGGGTAATACCCCGCACACGAACGTCACGGTCGATGCTGCAAAGAGCGACGCGCGTCCGTTGCCCGACGCCGTGAACACCGCGCTATTTCGTGTCGCGCAAGAAGCGCTGACCAACGTCCAGCGCCACGCGCATGCGGCCAACGCGCGCGTCACGCTGGCTTGCGGACAGGGTCGCGTCGTTCTGACGATCATCGATGACGGTATCGGATTTGGTTCCGGCGCGGTCCAGTCGGACCCGCGACAAGGCATCGGGCTGCGTAACATGCGTGAACGGGTCGAGTCGCTCAATGGTTCCTTCACGATCGAATCGCGACCCGGATGGACCGGCCTGACGGCCTCGATTCCGGTCGAATATGCTTCAACCGCTTTGAGCCACGCGAGCACATGACAGGCACTATCGACATCTTGCTGGTAGACGATCATCAACTCGTGCGCGACGGGTTGAGGCTCCGCCTGGACGCCATCGACGGCTTCAGGGTGGTGGGCGAGGCGAGCAACATGCCGGAGGCGCTCAGGGTCATAGAGCGAGTCGCTCCGCGTCTCGTGCTCACGGATCTCAGCATGAAGGGCGGCAGCGGCGTAGCGCTTACACGCGAGATACGGCAACGTCATCCGGCCATGCACGTGCTGGTTTTATCGATGCACAACAACGCCGAATACATGGCCGAAGCACGTGCGGCGGGCGCAAGCGGATACGTGCTCAAGGATGCCCCGGCAACCGAGATCATTGCGGCCATTCATACCATTCTTGGCGGCGGCGCCTATTTCAACGAACAGTTGAAACAGGCTGCGGGCGTTCCCGTCAAAAGCCACGCGCGGGATCGCAGCAGCTACCGGCAAATCGAAAAGCTGACGCCGCGCGAGCAGGAGTTGCTGCGCGACCTTGCGAACGGTTTGTCGAACAAGCAAATTGCCGTTTTGCATGGGTTGTCGGTCAGGACGGTGGAGACACACCGGATGTCGATCAAACGCAAACTGGATATTGAGGGTCAGGCTGAATTGATCAAGTTCGCGGTGGAGTTTTTCAGCGCCTGAGGCATGCCCCATTTGTGACCGCGGTAGACTTTCTTTTCAGTCACCGATATATTTATCAGGATATAACGACGGAGCGTCACTGTGGTGAATAGCGCGCAAGAGGCAGTCGGCGAAAAATTCGTTTTTGAATCCATGCGCCATGCACGTGACAGGACATGGGAAGTGGTCGAACGCGTTGCGTCGAAAGTCCGGCCTGGAATGCTCGAGTCGGAAGCCTTGGCAGAATGCAAAAGCGTTCTCCAGGAAATGAAGATGGAACGGATCTGGCATCCCATCCTGATCCGCTTTGGCGAGAACACCTTGCGAACGTTCAAGGAGCGTTCCGAAGGCGATCCGCAGCTTAAGGACGACGACATCTTTTTCATTGACCTTGGCGTGGTCTGGCAAGGCCATGAAGGCGATTCTGGCGCGACGTTCGTAGTCGGCGCCGACGTCGAAATGCACGCTTGCGCGCAAGCCGCGAAGACCATCTTCGATGAAGTCGAACATCACTGGCGCACAACCGGCGCGGGCGGCAAGGCGCTTTATGACTATGCCGCCGAACGTGCACACGCGCTGGGATGGAAACTGAATCTCGACATCAAGGGGCATCGCGTCAGCGATTTTCCGCACGCCATTTACAAGGCGGGCAATCTCGGCGATTTCCAGCCGCACCCGGACGCGGGGCTTTGGATCTTGGAGATTCAGCTCATGCATCCAACGCGTACTTTCGGCGCTTTCTACGAGGACCTGCTCGTCTGAGACACGTGGATGCGAGGGTGCATGAAGGATCTCGACGGATAACAGCCAACCAAGGAAAGCGATGTTCATTCGCCAGCTCGAGTATCTCGTCACGTTGGCAAGGGAGAAGCATTTCGCGCGGGCAGCAGAAGCGTGCCACGTATCCCAGCCGGCGTTGTCATCGGCTATTCGGACTCTTGAGACAGAACTGGGTCTCGTCATTGTCGAACGGACACGGCGGTTCGTGGGCTTCACCGAAGACGGCGAGCGCGTGCTCGGGTGGGCCAAGCAAACGTTGGCGTCGCTTCAGAACATGCGCCACGATGCTTCTGCCGCGCAGGTCAAACTTATCGGGACCCTTCGCATAGGGGCTATTCCGACCATTATTCCGGTCACCGCGCGGATGCTTGCGCCTTGCATGCGCGAGCATCCGGATATGCGCTATGAGGTTCGTTCGCTGAGTTCCGACGCCATACTTCGTCAGCTCGACGAGTACGAACTCGACGTAGGCCTGACTTACCTCGACGATCAGGTGCAAGCCGGTTTCAGCGTCCTGCCGCTTTATCTCGAACGTTATGTACTGTTGTCTCCCGCAAGCGCGGAGGACAGCTTTCGCGCGCCCATACAGTCATGGAGCGATGTCGGTGAGTTGCCGTTAGGGCTGCTCACATCGACCATGCAGAACCGTCAGGTGATCAACGCGGCATTCCGGCGTGGGAACGTGCAGCCCCGCGTAGTGCTGGAGACTGACTCGCTGCTCTCTCTTTATGCTCATATTCAGCACGCCGGCCTGTATAGCGTATTCCCTCATAGCCTGCTTAGCGTGCTTCCCTCGGGTAACGACATACGTGCGTCGCTCCTGCTTCCCGAATTGACGCGCGGCATTGGCTTGATTGCGCGCAGCCGCAATGCGCTGCCGCCGCTTGTTGCCGCCATGTGGCGCTCGGTCGAGCAACTCAATCTTCAGCGCGACTTCGACGCTCTCATGCCGGCTGCTGCCCAGACTGCCTGAGCCCGCACGATCGAGTCTGCGCGCCCATTCGCCTGCCTTGATAACAAGGGCTTATCAAGTGATCCATCCAAACGATTGGACCCACTACTGCGACTTGTAGACACTGAACCTTGTCGACGTACCAACCTCATGTTCGACGAGGCGGCGCCTTTCGCCAGAAGCGCCGGTGTTAATCAAATCAAAGTGGAGTGGAGACAATCATGGCCAAGGTTCTGTGCGTTTTATACGATGATCCCGTTGATGGCATGCCGAAGAAGTATGCACGGGATGATGTACCGAACATCACGAAGTATCACGACGGCCAAAGCGCGCCGACGCCCAAGGCAATCGATTTCAAACCGGGCGAATTGCTGGGTAGCGTGTCGGGTGAACTGGGCCTGCGCAAGTTCCTTGAATCACAGGGCCACACACTGGTTGTCACCTCGGACAAGGACGGGCCGAACTCCACGTTCGAGCGCGAACTCGAAGATGCCGAAATTGTCATCTCGCAGCCGTTCTGGCCCGCGTACCTGACGGCGGAACGCATCGCAAAGGCGCCGAAGCTGAAGCTCGCGCTGACCGCTGGTATTGGTTCGGATCACGTCGATTTGCAAGCTGCTATCGACCGCGGCATTACCGTTGCCGAAGTGACATTCTGCAACAGCATCAGCGTGGCTGAACATGTTGTCATGATGATCCTGTCGCAAGTTCGTAACTATCTGCCGTCGCATGAGTGGGTCAAGAAGGGCGGCTGGAATATTGCGGATTGCGTGTCGCGTGCATACGATCTGGAAGGCATGAACGTGGGCACGGTCGCGGCCGGCCGCATTGGTGCAGCCGTGCTGCGCCGCCTCAAGCCGTTCGACGTGAAACTGCATTACACGGACCGTCACCGTTTGCCGGAAGCTGTCGAGCGCGAGTTGGGCGCTACGTGGCACCCGACTGCCGAGTCCATGGCGAAGGTCTGCGATATCGTCACTATCAACTGTCCGCTGCATCCGGAAACCGAGCATCTCTTCGACGAAGCGATGATCAACAAGATGAAGCGCGGCGCATACATCATCAACACGGCACGCGGCAAGATCGTGGATCGCGACGCCATCGTGCGTGCACTGGAAAGCGGTCAACTGGCAGGTTACGCGGGTGATGTGTGGTTCCCGCAACCGGCGCCTGCCGATCATCCGTGGCGCACCATGCCGAACCAGGGCATGACGCCGCATACGTCGGGCACGACGCTTTCCGCACAGGCCCGTTATGCAGCGGGAACGCGCGAGATCCTCGAATGCTGGTTCGCCAACGAACCGATTCGCGACGAGTATCTGATCGTCGATGGTGGCCGTCTCGCCGGCGTGGGCGCTCACTCGTACAGCGCAGGCAATGCGACGAAGGGCTCTGAAGAAGCTGCCCGTTATAAGAAGGCATAACGTAGCAGGCACGTCGGGAATCACTGACCGGCGTGCCTGACGGCGAGGACGCTAGACCTTATGAGCGAGCAGACAGTTAGAGCGGCGCCAGCCGTTCATCATCCAACCCAATTTAAACAGGCACTATTCGGTTTTCTTGGCGGGACGTGTGCAATAGCATTGATTGCATGGCTTGGGCATGTGACCAGCAGTCCGCTGGTGATAGCGCCATTTGGTGCGTCGAGCGTCCTGCTTTTTGGCGCGCCCGACAGTGCCTTTGCCCAGCCGCGCAATCTGGTCTTCGGGCATTTGCTTTCTACTGCAGTCGGGCTTGCGATGGTCTGGATCGCGGGACCGGGAATATGGCAGATGGCGCTGGCCGTGGGAATCGCTATCGGGCTCATGCAGCTTGGACGTTGTGTGCATCCGCCGGCGGGCGCCGATCCGCTCGTGATCATGTTGAGTGGCAATGCTTCGGTGGCATTTTTCTTTGTCCCGGTGTTTGCCGGTGTTTGCCTGCTCCTCATGATCGCGCTGGTTTTCAACAACTTCGTGCGTCGCCACCGATGGCCTCAGAAGTGGTTGTAGTTCAACCGATGGCGGCAGCGTGCCTACCGCCATTTTCCTGATGCGCGCCAAGGCCTATTGCTCGAATCTGTTTCCCTCGCTGCGCAAGATACGCAGTGCACTGTCAAGATGCGCACGCGCACTTTCTGCGTCTCCCAGGCGCATTTGTTCATAAGCGCGCTGCGCCACGTCGTGCGGTATGGGTTTGATCGGCCGGTTGCTTGCCATGGCCTTGAGCTGTACCTCCGCCGCGCGCTCCAAATAATACAGATCGTCCCAGGCTTCAGCGATGCTCGCACCGCCCACCATCACGCCATGGTTCTTGAGAAAGAGCACGTCGGCATCGCCCATTGCCGATGCAATGCGATCGCCTTCCGACGTGTCCAGCGCGAGGCCGTTGTAATCCTCATCCACCGCAGTACGGCCATAAAACTTCAGCGCGGTTTGGCCCAGCCAGAGAAGCGGCGGCCCTTCGAGCAGGCACAGCGCAGTCGCGTTCGGCATATGCGTATGAAAGGCCGCTTTGATGCGGGGTTTTGCTCGATGCAGGCGAGCATGGATAAAAAATGCCGTTGCTTCGGGTTTGCCTTCGCCGTCAATCACATGCCCTTCGAAATCACAGACCAGCAGGCGCGACGCTGTGATTTCCGCGAATGCATAGCCGTAGGGATTCACGAAGAACAAGTCGTCATGTCCCGGTACAACCGCCGAGAAATGATTGCAGACGCCTTCCTCGAATCCGCGCTGTGCAGCGAGTTGGAAACACGCCGCGAGCTCGATCCGTGCCTGCATGATTGCATCCGAATCCAGCCGTACACGACTGGACGATGCGCGCTGTTCGCTGGTTGAAAGCGTATGAGCCATGATGATTGCCGTGGAGTTTCGGTGATTTGAGTATATAGAAGCGAGGCTGCGTCTCTAATTGAAGCGCTTAAGCGCTTTCGATCTTGACGCGCTCAAGCCCCGACACCTTTCTCGACCAGATAGTCGATCAGCACCCTGACTTTGGGCGGTAAAAACCTGTTCGGCGGATAGAGCAGCCACACCGCGCCGACGTAAGCCCGCGCCTCCAAAGTCCAGTCCTTGAGGACCTGCACCAGTTCGCCACGTGCCAACGCGTCCGCGGCGGTGAATTCAGGCAAGTTGGCAATGCCGAAATCCTGCAGCGCAGCCTCTAGACGCGCGCCCGCATGATTCGCTATGTAACGGCCATGAACCTCGACCGTTTGCGTTTCGGAGCCACGCCGGAAACGCCAGCGGTTGTCATCGGCGGTCTCACCCAGATACAAACAATCATGCTGCACCAGGTCGCGCGGATGCGTTGGCGTGCTGCGCGCCTTCAAATAAGCGGGCGACGCACACAATACCCAACGTACCGAACCTAACTGCCGTCCTGCCAAACCGGGCGGCGGTTGCTCCGTGAGCCGGATTACCAGATCGATGTCGTCGTGAAGCGGGTCGACTTCATAATCGGCGTAAAGCAATTGCAAATCGACTTCCTCATACATGCGCAAGAATCCCGGCACGAGTGGATGGATCACCGTTTTGGCAAAAGCGGTGGGCGCACTGAGGCTTACCTTGCCTTGCGGCCGGCCAACCAGTGAGCCGGCTGCATCCACGGCGCCTGATGCCGCGCCGACGATATCGCGGCAATATCGAACCACGTGCTCGCCCGATTCGGTGACCCGCACCTTGCGCGTGGACCGTTCGAGCAGGCGGGTTGCCAACGCTTCCTCCAGACGCTTGATCTGACGGCTCACCGTTGAAGGCGTGCTGCCAAGCTGGCGCGCGGCGACCGAAAAATTGCCGCAATCTACGACACGCGCAAATACGGCCATGTCCGGTAACAAAGCAAACAGTTCTGCTGGGTTCATCGGCGATTCCGGATTAATGCATCTGCGACATAAAGGCTGTGCACGGCGGCCCGATTATCACCGCAAGCGCAACGCTAGACAATACGGACTTTTCCATAGAGGTCCGACATGCAGAAGCAAGATCGCCTGTTATTAGTCTCCGATTTAATGCTGCTGGTGGTCGCCTTGGTATGGGGCACGAGCTATGGCGTCGTCAAGAATGCACTTGTGGTTTATCCCGTGCTCGGCTTGTTGACGCTGCGGTTCGGCATGACGTTCCTGGTGTTGTCGCCCGCATTGCGCCATTTGCGTCATGCCGACGCACGCACGCTGCGCGGCGTGTTTATCGCGGGGATGTTGTTGCTCGGTATTTTTCTATGCGAAACATTTGGCGTGTTGCTCACGCGTGCAGCTAACGCCGCATTTTTGATCAGCTTGTGCGTGGTGCTGACGCCGATGGTCGAGTGGTTTCTGCTTAAGCGCAAGCCGGGCCGCATGGAATGGGGCGCGGTCGTGCTCTCGCTTTTGGGCGCATGGTTGCTTGCGGACGACGGAACCTTCGTTTTCAATCCCGGCGATGCGCTAATACTCGTCGCTGCATTTTTGCGTGCACTCAACGTTTGCGTGACCAAGCGCGTGATGCGCGATTCGGCGCTGCCGCCGTTGTCAGTCACGGCGGTGCAATCGGGCGTCGTTGCGTTCGGCAGCGCTGCCGTGGCGCTCGTGTTCGCACCGCAGCAGTTGCAGCATGTGCCTTCCTTCGCGGGACATGTGCCATTCTGGACCAGCATCTTTTATCTGGTGCTCGCGTGCACGCTGTTTGCATTTTTCGCCCAGAACTACGCAATCAAACGCAGCAGCCCCACGCGCGTCGCGTTGTTGATGGGCAGCGAGCCTGCGTTCGGCGCGTTGTTTGCGTGCCTTTGGCTGGGTGAGAGAATTTCGCTAACTGCCTGGGTCGGTGGCGGTCTGATCGTTGCGGCGTCGCTGCTCGCAACCGTACGCTGGGGAAAACCTGCAAGCGTCGAGTTGTCCGCGGGAAGCGCCTGATCTCAGCGATGCGCCTCTAGTAGAAGATCTAAAAACGCCTCCGCGCTGCGAGTCAAGGGTCGCGCTTCTTCCACGATGGCGCAAAAGGGCATCGAATAAACGGGAGATTCAGGCAGGACCGCGAACTCATAACGCGGCGAAAGTTGTGCCGCATAGTGCTCGGGCAACAAGCCAACGTGGCGGCCGGTGGCGACCATCATGGCAACCGCTTCTAGCCCGCTGACTTCGAGTCCCTGTGTGAATCCTTGCGTCGCGAGCGCGTCCTCGACGAACGGATGAGGCCGGTACGCAAGCGGTAAAACGCGCGTATTTTCATTTGCACGTATTTCGCCTGCCGCTGCCGGCCGGTAAAACACGCGATGCGTCTCCGTGAAAAGCGGGTAATGCCGAAAGGCGCGAATTCTTTTATAAGCGCCGCGTATTGCTATTTGCACACGCCGCTCAGTAAGTGCGGCACCAAGGTCGCTGAATGTCATGACCGACAACGACGGCCTGACCAGCGGCGCAATTCGATGCAACTCCCCAAGCGCTTCCGATATCCGGCATCCCTCGTGCGTAAGCACATGTTCGGAAGTGCCGAGCAGCAGCGGCCCGGACAAGATTCCGCGCACGGCATCGACTTCCGGTTTGATGCGCTCCAGCGCTTCGAGCGCCTGCATCGCCACCCTGAGCGCAACTTCGCCGCCTTCCGTCAACTGAAACCCGCCGGGGCCCCGCTCGCACAGCTTCAGTCCGAGATGCGCCTCGACCTCGTTGATATGCCTGCTGATCGACGCCTTCGACATCGATAAAGCCCGCTCCGCCGCCGCGAATCCGCTCGCCTGCGCTGCCGCGCAAAACACGCGAAGCGATCGCAGGTCGCGCTCGGTCAGATCCATTTTTTTCATCGGGGCGGGCTTCGAAAGGTTTCGGTTTCCGGAACCATAACCGCGAAAAAATGGTTTTTCAAAACTTTTTTGACTGCCTACATTTCCCTCATCAAAGCTTTTAACGATCCGGGGAAATCATATGAGCACGCTCAACCGCCGCAAATTCATCACCATCGCAGGCGGCGTTTTGCTTGCGATGGCCTTGCCCTCCCTTGCGTTCGCGGAAGGCGGAACGCTTGCAGACATCCGCAAGCGGGGCAAACTTACAGTCGGCACCGAGGCGGCTTACGAGCCCTACGAGTTCGTTGAAAACGGCAAGGTGGTGGGCTACGGTCACGATATTCTGGAATACATGGCAAGCAAGCTGGGCGTTACGCTGAACCAGGTCAACCTGCCGTTCCAGGGCTTGTTGCCCGGCCTGATGACACACAAGTTCGACTTCGTCGCAACGAGCGTCGGCATCAATCCGGAACGCGCGAAACGGTTTGCGTTCTCTGAGCCCGTAGGTGTTGTCGATACAGTCCTGGTAGTGCGTTCAAACGATAGCGCCATTTCAAAAGCCGAAGATGCTGCAGGCCGTGTGGTCGGCACGCAGATGGGTTCGTCATCGCAACCCATCGCGCAAGCCTTCGATACACAATTAAAAACCAAAGGCGCCGGTTACGCAGATATCAAACTGTTCCAGGCTTATCCCGACGTGATGGTCGCGCTGACGAACAAGACGCTAGACGTCGGCATCATGCCGTCGAACGTCGTTGCCGTGTTGATGAAGAAAGAGCCGGGACAGTTCCGCGTCATCGGCAAGATTGGCGAGCCGAAGATGCTTGCGTGGGTCGCCAACCCGCAGGACCTTGAGATTCGGACGTTCATCAATACGTCGCTCGCGGAACTGACCAAGAGCGGCCAGCTCGCGCAGATGCAGAAAAAGTGGTTCGGCTACACCATGAACTTGCCGACCAGCGGCTATTTGCCTGAAGGTGCGGTCTGAGGCGGAGCGCTGCATGTTCGCTTTCCTAAGCAGTCAGCTCGCCGTGCTCGCGCCGTTTTTTCACGATGTCATTGCGGGCGCTATCACGACGATTCTATCGAGCGTGGCGGCGTTCGTGCTTGGTATCGGGATTGGCGCGGTGTTGCTGCTCGTGCGACAGCATGGCGGCCGCGCACTCGCGTGGCTCGTCATTCTTTATGTCAGCGTGATACGCGGTACACCCGCGCTGATTCAGATGCTGGTCGCGTATTACGTGCTACCCGCGGTGCTCAACCTGAACATATCGCCACTGCAGGCAGGCATTCTTGCGCTTGCGTTGAACACTGCGGCGTATGTCTCGGAGATCTTGCGTGGCGCATTGAACTCGCTTGGCCGCGGGCAGATTCCGGCGGCGCGTGCGCTCGGCATGCCTGCGTTTCAAGCATGGCGATACATCGTGTTTCCGCAGCTCTTTTATCGATCCATCCCGCCGCTGACCAACGAATTCACGATGCTGCTGAAGGCGTCTTCGCTCATGTCGATCATCGCGGTGCACGATCTCGCAACGGTCGCACGCGACGCCACGCTGCAGACCAATTTGCCGCTGCAGGTGTTTTCCGCGACGGCCGCCGTCTACTTCGCGATTCTGTTCATTGCGTCGTCGGCATCGCGTGGACTTGAACGCCGTGTTGCGAAGGTACTGCCTAATGTCCATTGATCTGGCTATCGTTCAATCGTCGATTCTTCCACTTCTAAAGGGACTGAAGGTCACCGCCCAGGTCTGCGTACTCGGCATTCCACTCGGGATCGTGGCGGGCACCGTTGCCGCATACTTTCGTGCTTCGACATGGCGCGTGTTGCGGGCAGTGGCGCTCTCGTATGTGGAGTTCGTGCGCAATGTACCGTTTCTGATACTCGTCTATCTGAGCTTCTTCGGCTTGCCGAAGCTGGGCGTCTCGATGCCTGCGTTTGCCATCGGGGTAGCGGCTACAGCGTTCTACACAGGCGGTTACTTCAGCGAAATCCTGCGTGCCGCATTCGGCAGCCTTGCGCACGGACAAGTGCAGGCCGCCCGCTCGCTCGGGTTATCGGGGCTTCAGGTGCAGCGTCACGTGGTGTTGCCGCAGATCTTCGGTTTTCTTGCGCCGGCCACGACCAGTCTCACGATCATGATGTTCAAGGACTCGTCCATATTCTCGGTGATGAGCCTGACGGAGCTGACTTATCAAAGCAACCTGCTCACCGCCGATACCTTCGCGTACGTCGAAGTGCTCGGCACTACCGCGCTCATCTACTGGCTGTGCAGCGTGCTGCTAGACGTAGCCGGGCAATGGTCGGAGCGATACGCAACCCGATACCGGCGCGTCTGATGCCGCGCGTCCCTTGCAGTAGATAACCCATTTAATAAAGGATTCCTGATTATGACAAAACCACTCACCGTTCCTCCGAAGACCGGCCACAAGACGCTGCTCTATTCCGATCTGGCGATGGACCTCGACAATCTCGACGCGGACATTGCCGTGCTCGGCATGCCTTATGGATCGGCCTATTCCGCTGCCGATTTCACCAACGACCAGACCAACGCACCCACCGCGATCCGCCAGGCTACTGACCGTGTGGTGCGTTCGCCGGGCCACTACGATTTCGATATCGATGGTCCGTTGCTGCAGGAGCGCACGGATATCCGCTTTGTCGATTGCGGCGATGTGATCGCCGATCTCGCCGCCCCGGGCAGTCATTACGAACGCGTCGAGCAAGTCGTGCGCAAGATCCTGGCGGCGGGTGCATTGCCTATTGTGATGGGTGGCGATCACGGCATTACCACGCCGGTGCTGCGCGCGTTCGACAGTCTCGGCCCGATCACGCTGGTTCACGTCGATGCTCATCTCGACTGGCGCGACGAAGTGAACGGCGTGCGTGATGGTCTTTCGAGCCCGATCCGCCGTGCATCGGAAATGAAGCATGTCGCGAAGATCGTCCAGATCGGACTGCGTGCGCAGGGCAGCGGACGCCCAGAGGAATTTCGCGCGGCCAAGGCTTATGGCTCGGACCTGATCACCGCTTACGAGCTTCACGATGTCGGTATGGACGCAGTGCTCGCGCGCATTCCGGATGGCGGCAACTACTACCTGACCATCGACGCCGATGGCCTCGATCCTTCCGTCATGCCCGCAGTTGCTGGCCCGGCGCCTGGTGGCGTGACTTTCCTGCAAGCCCGCAAACTGATTCACGGCCTGGTCAAGAAGGGTCGCGTGGTGGGGATGGATATTGTCGAGATCCAGCCTGAGAAAGATGTGAACCAGATCTCGTGTGTCACGGCAGGGCGGCTGATTTTGAATCTGATTGGCAGCGCCATCCGCGCAGGTTATTTCGATAACCGTCGCTAAGCATCATCGAGCTCGCATGATTCACATCCACCAGATCAGCAAGCAATACGGCGCGTTCAAGGTGCTCGATACATGCACGACCGAAGTTGCCAAGGGTGAAGTCGTCGTTGTATGCGGTCCGTCAGGGTCGGGCAAAAGCACCTTGATCAAATGCGTGAACGGACTCGAACCGTTCCAGTCGGGCGAGATCATTGTGGACGGCGTATCGGTCGGTGCGCCTTCCACACGCCTGTCCGCTTTGCGTGCGCGCGTGGGCATGGTGTTCCAGCACTTTGAGCTTTTCCCGCATATGAGCGTGCTCGACAACGTGGCGCTTGCGCAGGTCAAAGTGCTGGGCCGGCGTCGCGATGAAGCGGAAGCCAAGGCGTTGACGCTGCTCGCGCGCGTCGGTTTGCGTGATCATGCCAGGAAGTTTCCCGGGCAGTTATCGGGCGGGCAACAGCAACGCGTGGCGATCGTCCGCGCGTTATCGATGGACCCGGCTGCCATGCTCTTCGATGAACCCACGTCCGCCCTCGATCCCGAGATGGTGAACGAAGTGCTCGACGTGATGGTGGATCTCGCGCGCGAGGGCATGACCATGATGGTCGTCACGCACGAGATGGGCTTTGCGCGAAAGGTGGCGGATCGCGTCGTCTTCATGGAGAGCGGCGCGATCGTGGAGGACGCCAAAGCCGATGAATTTTTTGCAGGCGCGAAGTCAGAACGCGCACGGCTGTTCTTGTCGCGCATCCTGACGCATTAATTTTATTCTCTACGAGACACCATGGAACACACTCGCATTCGTCCGTTCAACACGAAAATCACTTACCCCGAACAATCGCTCGATAACGATCTTGCGCAAGCCGTTGTAGCCGGCAACATGATCTTTCTGCGCGGTCAGATTGGTCAGGACATCGATACCTACGAATCGGTCGGTATCGGCGACGCCGCGGCGCAGGCCGAGAAGGCGATGGCCAATGTGAAGATGCTGCTGGAAGAAGCAGGCAGCAAGCTTGAGGACATCTGCAAGGTGACTATCTACCTGACTGATGTGCGCTATCGCGAGGCGGTGTATCGGGTGGTCGGACGCTGGTTGAAAGGCGTGCACGCGGTATCGACGGGACTTACCGTGACGGCGCTCGCGCGACCGGAATGGCTGGTCGAGGTCGATGTGATCGCGGTGAAGTCGTAAGCCTCATCATTGCTGGCGACCGGGATATGGTTTTCGGCCGCCAGCAAGCTGCGCAGTATCAGCGTCTGTTTGCGGGCGTCGCGCGAAACACGAGAACCAGCCCGGCCAGTATCAATGCCATGCCCGCAACGCCGGCAGGGGCAAGGCGATTACCGAGGAACACGTAGTCCATGACCGCTGTGCATATCGGTACGAGATAAAACAGGCTCGTCACGTTGACGAGGTTCCCTGCACGCACCAGGCGGTAGAACAACAACTGCGCAAACACCGAGATCACGATGCCAAGCCAGAACAGCGGCAAGAGCATGCCCGTGTCCAGGGCAATGCTCGAAGGCTGGAACGGCAAGAACAACACGCATAGCGCGAGGCTGACTGCGTTCTGCAAAGGCAATACGTCGATAGGCGCCTGCTTCAGGCGCTTCTGCAGAATGGCTCCGATCGTCATGCAAACGAGCGATGCGGACGCGAACAGCAATCCCATTGCCGGAAAGTCTCCCGCTTCCCCCGCTCCCCGCACGACCAGACACAAGCCGATCAAGGCGAGAAAAAGGCCGCCCACGCGCCGCATCGTCAAGCATCGTTCCACAAGCAAAAGCGTCAATACAGGCTGAACGCCGAGGATGGTGGCGAGAATGCCGGGGGTCATTCCATGGTCAAGTGCAAGCAGATAGGAGATGGAATAACCGCCGGTGAGCAAGCCGCCGGTAAGCGCAACTTGGAGTCTCGTTCCGGGCGCGGGCAACCATCGTCCGCGCCATGCGCCGAGGGACGCGAGGACCGCCGAAGCCAGCCCAAAACGCAGGACCAGAAAAGGCAAAGCGGGAGCGTGCTGAAGCCCTGTTTCTGAAACGATCGCGCCGCTGCTCCAGAGCAACACGAAGAGCGCAGTCGAGCCACAGGCCGCGAAAGCGGTTTTTAAAAAGACCATGATTCATTCACCTGTCGAGGGAATAGATGACCAGGGCAAACACGGTCAAGCCGCTAAAGCACGCAAGGTGCAGCGGTCGAGCCGGTTGCCGGGATTCAGTGGCTGTAAATCAGCCGCGAACGTGCGTACTCGGAGGCGCTACTGCGCCCGCGGTCACGGCGTTCGGAGGAGATGCGGGGGGCGAAACGACAGGTGGGGAAACAGAACAAGCAGACGGACGGGCGGCGCGCACGCGGCTGAATATCGAGTCGGACTCGATATCAACAGAGCAGATGTGCGCGGGCTTCGTCATTGAATTGAATCAGGGTTTCGTTGCGTTGTGGAGGTCAGATTACCGGTTCTGTGCGCGTTGTGCAACGCATATTCGGGTAGCCTGGCGGACCACTGAACGAGCTGGTCCGCGCTGCTTCTATGCCTCTCCCAGCGGTTCGGCTGCAACGGCGCCTTGCATCGGCTTCTCGGAAGAAGACCTCACACGGCTGACCCATATCGCCGCTGCCACGACTAAGACGGTCGCGAGCCATCCATTGACGCCGTAGCCTTGAATGGTCCCGTTAGCGCCATTCGATAGCAGCAACCCCCCGAGCCACGCACCGCAGCCACTGCCAAGCGCTTGCAGCGCGCTGTTCGTGCTGAGGAATGCGCCCCGGTTTGCAGGCTCCGGAACTGTCGTGAGCAATGCCTGCATGGGAACCATCCGGCCCGAAACTGTCACCATGAACACCGGGAAAAACAGCAGCAGCAATATGTACGGCAGGGCAGGCAAGTGTGTGACGAACAGGATCGGCAGAAGCGACACGGCGACCATCACGCGGAACATGTGGCGGCTGCCGTATCGATCGGACAGGCGGCCAATAAAACGCGAAGTGAAGAACGTCGCCGCGCCACCGCCCATGTAAAGCCACGAGAGTTGCGCTGGCTGCACCCCGTGATTGGCGACCAGCACAGGCGATATGAACGGGATCACCAGCATCTGCGACCCCATGACCACGAAGGTCATGGCGAACGCACTCATGTAACGAGGGTTCGATAGCAGCCGCCAGAGCGACGGCAACACGCTTCGCAATGCGGGCTGCTGTCTTCCCAGATGTTCTGCGAGCACGGGTACAACCCGCATGCAGCCGAGCCAGATCAGCACCGAAAGCACTGTTAGCAAGATGAACGGCGTGTACCACCCGAAGTGGGCGCCAAGCAGGATGCCCGCCGGAACACCCGCCACTGCCGCCAACGAAAACGCCGTCATGATGGTACCCGTCGCGGCGCCGCGTCTTGCTATAGGAATGACGTCGCTGACAATTGCCATCACGACCGAACCCAGCATGCCGCCGGTAATGCCTGCGAATGCCCGTGCTACCAGCAAGATAGAAAAACTTGGTGCGAAGGCGCAAGCAAGATTCGACAAGGCAAACAACGCGTACACGCCCAACAACAAACGACGCCGGTCGAACCGGTCGATATACGTCGCGCCTAGCAGCCCGGAAAGTCCCGAGCACCACGAGTACGCCGATACCGCCGTGGCGAACGCAGCGGGTGAAATCTGAAAGCTCCGCATGATTTGCGGGCCGAGCGGCATCATCACCATGAAGTCCATGATGATGGTGAATTGCGTCAGCGCAAGCAGCCACAGCAGGCGCCGCTCGCGATTGGTGTCAAGACTATACATAGCCATCCTGATTAAATTTATTCTTTTGGACGCGGCGCATGCAATTCAACGACTAGTCGTCGATAGACTCATGAACCGCAACCGCCCCGCGCTTCCAGTAGCTCGAGGCGCGGATACGGGTTTTATCGATACCGCGTTCCGTGCACAAATGCTGACGCACGGCACGGACCACGCTCGACTCGGCCGCCGCCCAGACATAACCTTCGCCAGTAGGCAGATACATTTCGCGCAACGCGAGCAGTAACGCACCGCCCGGGAAGTCCGATTCGCTCCGGTAACGCCATTCAGCGTACAGGTCGGCTTGGGTATCGAATTCGATGCGTGCCGAGGGGTCTTCAACTTCGATCAGCGCTGCAACACGCGTTCCCGCTGGCAACTCTTCCAGACGGCGTGCAATGGCGGGAAGCGCAGATTCATCGCCGATAAGAAGATGCCAGTCGAAACCCGTGGGAATGGTGAACGAGCCGCGCGGGCCGCCAATACCGAGGTACTGGCCAACCTGGGCTTGTTTGGCCCAGGTCGCCGCCGGACCTGCTTCGTGCAGCGCGAATTCAATGTCCAACTCGCCAGCCGAACGGTCGAAACGGCGCGGCGTGAAATCGCGCGCGATCGGCCGTGGCTGGTCGTCGGCAAAGACGGGTCCATTGGGGCCGGCCGTGGGGACCACGGGTTTATCGGCGCCGGGTGCTGGAAAGAACACCTTGATGTGATCATCGAAGGATGCGGATTCGAAGTCGTGAAGATCCTCGCCGCCCATCGTGACACGAACGAGATGTGGCGTTACCAGATGAACCCGCTTGACCTGGAGCAGGCGGAATTTGAGTGTGTGGCGAACGCGGACGACCGCCAGATCGGGTCTGTTTTGCATGCTGTCTTTCCTTGATCGGGATTTGGGCTCAAGCCGGATCGCTCGGTGCCTTGCCTTCTATTTCAGCCGTGGCGCGCGCGAGAATGGCTGCGATTCGGCGTTGTTCTTCAATAGTGGCCTCGGTGCGCATCAGCAGCGCGTGCTTTAGCGCGTGGCGTGCGCGGATGTATTCCGGCAACCACGTATTGTCGCCGTCGCCGTTTTCGTCCGACGTTTCGCCAGCAAACGCGCGGCGCACTGAATCCATCTTGCGAGCAAAATGGCTGAGCTTCGCGAACATGACGTCGACGCGTTCCCGGTTGGCGGCCAGATGCTCGCGGCCCGGATCGGCGAGCGCATAACGCTTGCGGTTTCCTTCCAGTTCGACGGTCGCGTAACCGAGTTCTTCGAGGTAGGTCAGCGCCGGATAAACCATGCCGGGACTCGGCGTGTAGAAACCGTTCGAGCGGACTTCGAGCGCCTTGATCAACTCGTAGCCGTGGCGCGCTTGCTCCGCGAGCAGGGCTAGGAGGAGAAGCTGCAGGTCGTCGGAGGTGAATTTACGGCCGCGCGGCATGCCGTCTTCGCCGCCGCCAAACCCGCCCGGACCGCCACCAAATCCGCCGCGGCCTCCGCCGAATCCATCAGGACCGCCGCGGCCAAAGCCACCGGGGCCGCCGTGTCCACCACGGCCGCCGAAACGGTCTTCGCCGTGGTGACGATGACGATGGGGACGGCTCATTGCGTGCCACAGTGCATGAAGGGCCGAGCGGCCGTCGAAACCGGATGAATCTTGTGCGTGCAGGTGATGACGTTTCATCGTGAAACTCCGTAGTATCGTAAAACACATCTTAAGATATATATCTAAAGATACGAAGTCAACGTGTTTTTGTGTTTTTTGCGCGATAAAAACATGCATTGCTTAGGGTGTACGGCCTCATAACCATATGGGAATTGAATAATTCTCAAGGCGGATGCGCGTCGTTACTCTGGACACTGATTAAGTCCACGAGGGTTATGCACATGGCTGGTTCGGAGGTTTTTGCCGCGAGGCGTCGCGCGTTGCGATTGTTGGGAGCGGTGCCAGCTTTTGCCGCAATTGGCGGGTTGACGATGCGTTCAGCGAGGGCGGCGGATGCCGCGCTGTCTTCAGTCACACTCGTTCTGGGTGATCAGGCGGGCGGCACGCGCGCGCTCGCCGAGGCCGCGAAAGTTCTCGATGGCACGCCGTACGCCTTCAAATGGGCCAATTTCCAGGGCGCGGCGCCACTCTTCGAAGCGCAGCGCGCGGGTGCTGTCGATATCGCCCCGGCAGGCGACCTGCCCGTGCTGGCGGCGGCCGTTGGAGATCCCACGCTCAAGATCGTCGCGACGCGCGTAGGTTCCGGATCGCAACTGGGCATCCTGGTGCCCGCGAATTCGCCGCTGCGCAGCGTCGCCGACTTGAAGGGGCGCACGGTGTTTGTATCGTCCGCGCGGGGTAGCATTTCGCAGTTCCAGCTTTACGGCGCGCTCGCCGAGGCCGGGCTCTCGCGCAATGATGTATCGGTGAGATTCGTGTTGCCGGTCGATGCGTTCACTGCGTTCGCATCCGGCAGTATCGATGTATGGGCGACGTTCGATCCATACTTCGGCACCGCCGTGCAACATGGCGCGCGCGTGCTGCGCGATGGCACGGGGATCAATAGTGGATTGGGGTTCATTACGGCGTCGGGCGAGGCTGCGGCGAACCCGTTGAAACGGCTTGCGATAGCCGACGTGCTGCAGCGCTTTCAGCGTGCGGGCGATTGGGCGATTGCCAATCCTGACGAATACGCACGCGTGTATGCATCGCTTACCCGCCTTCCGCTCGATGCAGCCAAGACCATCACCGCGCGTTCCGCGCTAAAGCAGCGCTTCGTTGCGGACAACGACATCGCGGCGCTGCAAAAGGTGGCGGATAGCGCGTTTCGCGACGCGATCCTGCCAAGGCGGATCGATGTTCGGGCGATATCGGATACGCAAATCGCGAAGGCTTGAGACAGGCAGTCAAGCGTGGACGGCGAATGCGTTCACGCTTGAGGCTTAGTATTAGTCCAGCAGGTCCGGTTCGGCTTCGACCAGTCCTTCGTACAAGCTCTGGAATGAAAACAGCGCGCCGCCCGGTCGTCCCACGCGTTCATGCGTGAGCGCGGCGACATCGTGCGGAATGGGCTGCGGCGTGCCTGCGGCCTCGGCGAGCAATTGTGTGTGGCACGCGTTATCGAGCGCGAGATACCACCATGCGGCAGCTTCCACGGTCGGACCCGCAGTCAGAATGCCGTGGTTCTTCAGGATCACCGCTTTGCTCGTGCCGAGTGCGTCGGCAATGCGTGAGCCTTCCTTGGTGTCGAGCACGACGCCCTGGAAATCATCGAATAGTTCGTGATCCTGATAGAACGAGCATGAGTCCTGCGTCAGGGGATCGAGCTTGCGGCCAAGCGTCGACCATGCCTTGCCATATAGCGAATGCGTATGGGCCGCCGCGACAATATCCGGGCGCGCTTCATGAATCGCCGCGTGGATGGCGAATGCAGCCTGGTTGACGGGACCCTTGCCGACCACGATCTCGCCTTCGCTGTTCACGAGCAGCAAGTCGGAAACCCGCATGCGCGAAAAGTGACGGCCCAGCGGGTTGACCCAGAAGTGATCGGTCCATTCCGGGTCGCGTGCGGTGATGTGGCCTGCGAGACCTTGATCGAACCCGTATCGCGCGAACAGGCGGAACGCGCCCGCAAGACGTTCGAGCCTGTGCCGGCGTTCGGCTGCAAGCGATGCGGGAGGAGGGACTTCGTCGAACCAGAATTTGCGAATGGGCGACGCGTGAAGCGCGAGATCGGGTGTGGCGGGGAGCGTGCTCATGGTTGAATGTCCTTTGGCGATCAGCCGGGAATCGGCTACCCGGTGGATGCTTCAAAGGCTAACATTCGCGCATTCAAGGGTTAAATATCAAATGCAGATAACCATATCGAATGCGCATGATTGAGCCGGTCAAACTCAAGCAACCAGCATCACGACCGAGTCATCGCCCTGACCTGTTCTGGCCGGAATCGCGCTGCAAATCAGGGCATGTCCCGGTTCAATATCTCCCTCGCATGGCACGGGATACGCCACCTCGCCGGACACCACTCGCGTAGAGCACGTGCCGCATACGCCCGATCTGCAATTCGATGGCACCGCCACGCCGTTCGCCTCTGCGAAGTCCAGCAAGCTTCCATCGTCGGCAGACCATTGCGCGGTCTTTTGCGAGCGCATGAAAACAACCTTCGACGAACGCACGGGATCTCGCACAGACGCAACCGGGATCACGGCGGCAAGCCTTTCAGTTCGCTTGACACTTGCCGGCCCGAAGGCTTCGAAACGAATCCGGTCATCGGCTACGTTGAGCGCGCGTAAGCCGGTGTACAGGTCCTGCATGAAGGCGGCCGGACCGCATAGGTAGAAGTCGTAGTCGCCGAACGGCAATACGCTTTTCAAATAAGCGATATCAACCCGTCCGCCTGAGGACGAATCGCGCAGATGAACGGAGAGATTCGGAAACGCTTGCGCCGCAGCGTAGAGTTCATTGGCGAACGGATGATCGATCGGCCGGCGCGCGCCGTGGATGAAATAAACATGCTCCGGCTGAGCGCGGTCGATCCGGTTCGCGAGCGCGCTGTTCAACATTGCGATCATCGGCGTGATACCAATTCCCGCCGATACAAACACAACGGGACGCGAGGTCGTCTGGTCGAGTACGAATGCACCGCCTGGCGCCTTGGCCTCGATCACGGCGCCGGCCTCAACGTGTTCATGGAGCCACGTCGACGCTACGCCCTCGCGCTTCACCGTGATCCGATAGTGCCGGCCATCATGCGCGTCGGATAGCGTGTAGGTCCTGATCAGCGGCGCAGCGTGGCCTGGGATGCTCAAACGGATCGGTAAGAACTGACCCGGCTCGAAAGCCTGAAGTGACATGACGTCGGCCGCTTCGAAATAAAACGACCTGATGCCAGGCGCTTCGTCGCGAACATCGATCACCTTAAGCTTGCGCCATACGCTCGGTGCTTTTGCCCAGCTTCCTGTCTTTTCCAACTGCGGCGCATATTGCACACCTGACCAGCGTAAGGGCAGGGCACGACGAGTCCGCCGAACTTCACGAACCGTCCAGCGAATGAGGCGTTCCGCGCCAACGAATGATTCGAGATCCTTCCCTTCCCAGATCACTTCGGCATCCACGGCGAGGTACAACAGATCGCCGCTGACAAAGTCGATCACGAGCAAACCGGCGCGCGGATCGCGCAGCAGGTTGCCAATGGTATTGAAAAACAGGTTGCCGCTGAAATCGGGCGTTGTGAGGGTACGGTTATCGTCTATACGAATGAAACCCGGCTTGCCTCCACGATGCGACACATCCGCGCCGCGGCCGAAGCCTGCATCGTCCGACGTGTTCGCGCTCGCAATAAAGAACGTATCAGCGTTGGCGATCAGTTCGCGGTCGGCATCGCTCAGATGATCCGATACGACCGGCGTCTCATCGTCGTGCGCTTGCATGCTGAAATCGACCGGCTCAGGGGTACGGCTTTGAATGTACTTCGCGCAGTTGCCGTAGCTCTGGCTGACGGCCACGGTCATTGCATGTTCGTCGATAGATGTGACGACGCCATTCACACGATTGCGTCTGCGCGTGGCAGGCTGAATGCCAAGTCCGCCCAGCAAGGCGCCCACTTTCCATGTGCCTGCAAGCGGATCACCCTTCAGGCTGCGGCCGGCAATGCGCAGCGTGCGCTCATCGGGCGTGGAGACAAAACCCGCCTCACCGATGCGCAACGTAGCCCACGGTTGCCCGGACGCGTCGACGCCACCGAGCACCATGAACGGTTGCTCCGCGAAAAACAACCTGTGCTGCTCGGGCATGTAGTCACGAATCCCACGCCGCGCGTTGACGTCCATGCGCTCACGTACGCCTGCACGTTCCTGCGCCGCGAGTTCGCCGGCGTGGAAGGGTGATTCAGCGGCGCTCCATCCTGCTGGAGGCGTTGCGACGAGGGTATCGGACATGATCGTTCACCCGTTGGTTGGTCAATGCTGAAGGTCAGGCCGACTCGGCGAGCAGGCCGGCCTTCGTGACAGGCATGGGCAGGAAATGCGGCAGCGCTTCGACGCGTTTTAACCACGCGCGCAGATTCGGATAGGGCTCGAGCGAGATGCCGCCCTCGGGCGCATGGGCAATGTACGAGTACGCCGCGATATCCGCGATGGTGGGCTTTTGCCCGACCGCGAAAGGCTTGTCACGGAATTCCGGCTCGATGATCGCAAAGAGATCCTCGGCAATGCGCTTCGCCGCAGCGTGATCGCGCGGCGCGCCGAACACGGTGACGAGGCGGGCCGCACATGGGCCGTATGCAATCTTGCCCGCCGCAAGCGACAACCAGCGTTGAACGGCAGCGGCACCCAGAGGATCTTCAGGCAACCAGGAAGCATCGCCGTACTTGCTTGCGAGATACACGAGGATTGCGTTTGAATCCGTCAGAACAATATCTCCGTCTTCGATCACCGGCACTTCGCCGAACGGATTGAGCGCAAGATGCGCAGGCTTGCGGTTATCGCCCGCTTTCATGTTGAGTTCGATCGTCGTGAACGGCAGGTCGAGCAACGTCAGGAAAAGCTTTACGCGATGCCCGTGTCCGGACAACAAGGTGGTATGCAAACGGATTGGCTGTTCTGGCTTTGGCTTGTTTGAGGCAGTCATGGTTGGATCCCGGCGATGTGAATCGTGAATGAATGCCCCTAGCATAAAACGCCACGGACGACGCGAGAAGACGGATAATCGCGGTAACACAATCCTCTTAAAGTGGACAATCGGATGACCGACCTGAGTGGGGTGAATCTCAACCGGCTGGTGGTCTTCGCGGCAGTGGTCGAGGCAGGATCGCTGACTGCCGCCGCCGACCGCCTGGGGATAGCGAAGACCATGGTCAGCACGCATATGCAGCGGCTCGAGGCGGAAGTAGGCGCCAGCCTGCTCGTGCGAACCACGCGCCGCGTCAGCGTGACCGAGGCGGGCCACGCGTTTTACGCGGCCAGCCGGCATATCCTCAACACGGCCGAAGACGCCATCTCGGCCCTCGCGCAAGGCTCCGGCGACCTGCGCGGGACGTTGCGCGTGGCAACGCCGATCGACTACGGGACGAACGTGATTGCGCCCATGCTCGTTGGCATGCGTCAAACGCATCCGGAGTTGAAGGTCGAGCTGGTATCGGCGGACAGGCTGGTGGATCTGGTTGCCGAAGGTGTCGACGTCGCCATCCGCCTCGGGAAGCTTGCGGACTCGAGTTATCGCGCGGTGAAAATCAGCGGCTTCGAGAAGTGGCTGGTCGCAAGTCCTGAGTTCGTTGGTACATGGGGCAAGCCGAGCAAGCCCGAAGCGCTCGCGAAGCTGCCGTTCGTGGCCATGTCAGCGTTGACGAAACCCCTGGTGGTGTCGGTTGAAAGCCGGCGCGGCGCCAAGCGCACGATCCGCTTCAGCGCAGGCTTTTTCGCCGATACCGCGCCCACCTGCCGCGCGGCGACGCTCGCGGGCGGTGGCGTGGCGTTTCTCACGGATTTTTCGATTGGCGGCGACGTTGCCGCAGGGAAACTGTTGCGCTTGTTGCCGGAGTGGTCGGGGCCGCCGACCGGGATTCACGCGGTGTTTCCATCGGCGCGGTATCCGGTGCCGAAAGTGCGCGTCTTCATCGACGCGCTTAAGGCTTATCTAGCGCGGGACGTTGTATAGTCGCGAGCAGTGTCGTCACAAAGGAGCTTTGCCATGCCGTCCTCACCCCGCCGCGCGCTGATCGTTATCGACGTGCAAAATGAATACGTTACGGGCAATCTGTTGATCGAATATCCGGACGTGAACGTATCGCTTGCAAACATAGGCCGCGCAATCGACGCCGCGAACCACCACAACGTGCCGGTGGTCCTGATCCAGAACATCGCGCCTGAAACTTCGCCGTTGTTCGCGCGTGGATCTGCGGGCGCCGCGCTGCACGACGTGGTGAGCTCCCGGCCGCACGCGCAGTTGATAGAGAAGTCTCTGCCAAGCGCTTTTGCAGGAACGAATCTGGGCGACTGGTTGAAGGCGCACGAAATCGACACGCTCGTGATAGCCGGGTACATGACGCACAACTGCGATGACTCGACCGTGAAGCATGCGGTTCACGCGGGTCTTTCAGTCGAGTTTCTCGTCGATGCAACCGGTTCCGTGCCTTACGAAAATCGCGCGGGATATGCGAGTGCGGAAGAGATTCATCGCGTCTTCACGGTGGTCATGCAGTCGCGGTTCGCCGCAGTGCTTTCCACCGATGAATGGATCGGCGTGCTGGAAAGCGGTGCCGCGCCCGTGCGCGACAACATCTATACGTCGAACCAGAAAGCAATCGCTCGCGGTTGACATCGAGTCTCGTCTGCAATACCAACCAGGAGAAGAAATGCGACGTTTTCTTGTAGCTGCCACTCTAAGCGTGCTTGCAACGAGCGCCTTTGCCGACGCGAATAGCGAGACGTGCCAGCAGAAGCAGGACAGGATCAACCAGCAAATTGAATACGCTCAGGCGCATAACAATACAGCGCAACTCAAGGGCCTGCAGACGGCACTCGATCAGGCCAAGCGAAACTGCTCGGAGGCGTCGCTGGAAAAGAGGCGGCAAAGCCGGATCACGAACGCACAGGCAAAGGTCAATGCGCGAGAAGCGGACCTAAAGAAAGCGCAGGACAAAGGCGACGGACCGAAGAAAATCGCCTCGCGACAGCGCAAACTGGATGAGGCGCGTGAAGAACTCAAGCGCGCTCAGGATCCGGTTGGTCCTTGAATGACCCGAGAGCGTCGGGCGCTGCGCCGGACGCTCTTCAATTATGCATAAGCGCCGCCAACGCCGCGACGATCTCGCCGAACAGCGGCCGTTCATCGATTGTTTCGCTCAAGCATCTGTTTTTCAGCTCGGTCAGCGAAGGCTTGGCTGAGTCGCATCGATCGATCAATTCTTCCAGCAGGCAACCAAACGCCCTTACCTCCAGACGCTGAAGCGATAAAGCGTGGGTCGCTTGCCGCGAATAAAATGAAGCCGCGCCGAAGTCGCCCATCAGCGCGCGGCCCTCGCCGCAATGCAGGATGTTGTGTGCGTAAAGGTCCCCGTGCATGATGCCTTTCGCATGCAAATGACACGCGGCCGATGCAATCCCGAAAGCGATGCTCAATGCGGTTGATAACGTGAAGCGAATATTGTTGGCGTAGATATCGCGTGTGCAGGAGTCGAGGCTTGGCGGACCCGCGAGATTCCTGAACTGTGGGTCAATCAATGAGAGCACGAGTGCATCGGCGCCTTGCGGATGCGCGTGCACCCTGCCGAGCACCGAGATCAGATTTGGATGCTCGCCCGCGTTGATGCATGCCGCCATTTCGCAACGGGGCAGACCATCGCTGGTAACCGCGCCCTTGAACAGCTTGACCGCGACCGGTTGATGTCCGCCATCCGGCGTTGAATAGATTGCACTATAGATCACGCCGGAAGCACCTTCGCCCAAAACTTGTTGAAGCTCCAGATCGCGCCACTCGATAGGCTTGATCGGCGTATGCGTCAACGCTTCCATTTCCAGCGCTTCACCGAGCGGATTGCCCGCATAAGCGAGCCACGACAAGCGCGGCATGGACGTGAGCCAAGCCGGCAACTCATCAAGCCGGTTCGCGGCGAGCCGCAGCAGTTCGAGCCGCGAGCACGCAGCAAGTCCGGGCGGTAATGTCGTTAAGCGATTACCTGCGAGCATCAGTTTCTGAAGCTGTCTGCAATTTCCTATCTCGAGGGGAAGCGCTTCAATGTGGTTATCGGTGAGGATCAGCCAGCGAAGCGTCACCGGCAGCGCTGTGCCCGCGACTGTGGCGATACGATTCGCCTTGAACCCGATCATGCTCAACTGGGGACATTGCCCGAGCACCTCGGGCAACTCGGTGAACTGATTGTTCGAGCAGAAGATGATGCGCAGTTTGCGCAGGCGCGGAAGATCGTCCGGAAGCGACGACAACGCGTTACCAGATAAATCGAGTGATTCGAGCGTATCGGCGAGATCGAAAATTTCGCGCGGGAACTCGGTCAAGCCGCAGGACATCTTCAATTCCCGCGTGCCCGCCGGCATTCCGGCGCGTAGTTCTTCAAGCGAAGTGATCACAATGCGAAATCCATGGTCGATGCTGTTTTGTATCGCAAGATTTTACGGGGAATCGTTATAACGCATCGGCACCCAGAATCTCGATCACGAAATCGATAAACGCCCGCACCTTGGCCGCCGGCAAATGTCGTGACGGATAAAGCGCGTAGAGCGCAAACGCCTCGCCGGTCCATTCCGGCAATAATTGCACGAGCCTGCCTTTGTCGATGAGTTCCTGCACGCCGCTCGCCTTCAGCCGCGCGATGCCCGCGCCTGCAAGGCACGCACCGAGCAACGTGCCGGCATCGGTTACGAGCAAACGTCCTGATGTTTTTGCCGGAACGATCTTCCGGCCCAGTTTGTATTCCCATTCCATTGGCTCGCCCGTCAGCGAATTGCGCATCTGGATGCAGGCGTGCTGGATCAAATCAGCGGGCGTTTCCGGCCGGCCATGTTTCCTGATGTATGACGGTGCAGCGACGGTCACGGTGCGTGTCTCGAGCAACTTGCGCGCAATGAGCGACGACGATGGAGGTTGTCCGAAGCGAATGGCGATATCGAATCCGTCTGCCACCAGATCGCCGAGTTGATCTCGCGTGACCAGTTCGAGCGAAAGCTCGGGATAGCGATCCAGGAACTTCGCGAGATGCGCTGCCAGCATCCGCCGCGAAAAATACCCGTCCACATTCACGCGCAGACGTCCCTGCACGGCAGCGGACGCGCCGGCCGTCATGGTGACGGCGTCGCCAATGCTCGCCAGCAGCGGACCAATCTCCTGGTAAAGCCGGCGTCCTTCGTCCGTCAGCATCACCGAACGCGTGGTCCTGTCGAGCAGCCTCACGCCTATGCTCGTCTCCAGACGCCCAACGGCGCGGCTAACTCCGGACGGCGATAAACCCAGCGCATCCGCCGCGCGCGCAAAACTACCGCCTTCCACAATTGCGGCAAGGACGCTGATGTTGGCAAGCGTACGTCCGTCGAAGCTCATGATTTGACTCGTTCTGGATTCGTGCTGAAAGGTCACTAATGAAGTGACGTATGGTCGATTCCATCAATGATCGTGCGCCTCTATGATGCACTCAATCGCAGATGAATCAAACGGTTTGCGCTTTTTCAACTTTATCCGGAGCCTCATCATGTACGCAATCACAGGCATTAGCGGCAAGGTCGGCGGCGCGCTTGCTCGCACGCTGTTACTGAAGAACCTTCCGGTGCGCGCCGTTGTGCGGGACGCAGGCAAAGCGCACCACTGGACCTCACATGGCTGCGAAAGCGCGCTCGCCGACATGGAAGATGTGGCCGCCCTGACCGCCGCGTTCAGCGGTGCGCAGAGCGTGTTCATATTGCCTCCGTCGAACTTCGATCCATCGCCGGGATTCCCTGAGGCACGTGTTGTGATCGATGCAGTCAAGGCCGCGCTGGAAGCCGCGCGTCCCGCCAAGGTCGTGTGCTTGTCGACTATTGGCGCACAGGCCAGCCAGTCGAATCTGCTTACGCAGCGCTCGCTGATGGAACATGCGTTGAGTCAGCTTTCCATACCTGTCACGTTCCTCAGGCCGGCGTGGTTCATGGAAAACTCGGCGTGGGACGTAGCGTCTGCGCGCGATCAAGGCGTCGTTCAAAGCTTCCTGCAACCGCTCGATAAACCCGTGCCAATGATCGCAACAGCGGACGTCGGGCGCGTGGCTGCCGAACTCCTTCAGCAGGACTGGACCGGGACACGTGTGGTGGAACTGGAAGGGCCGCATCGCGTGAGTCCGAACGACATTGCGGCGGCGTTCGCGAAAATCCTCGGGCGCGATGTCCGTGCAGAAGCGGTGCCGCGCGAAACGTGGGGCGCGCTTTTCAGGTCGCAAGGAACGAACGATCCGATGCCGCGCATCCAGATGCTCGATGGCTTCAACGAAGGATGGATCAAGTTCGAAGGCGCCGCGAACAGCGTGATGAAAGGCGAAGTGAGACTGGAGACGGTCTTGCGCGAACTGGTGGAACGCACGGCCGGATGATCAGCTGGAACTGGATTCCCGCGCCATATCGATGAAAGCACGCAACGCCGGCGACGTTCTCCGCTGGCGCGGGTAGTACAACATGAAGCCCGGGTAATACGGGCACCAGTCCTCGAGCACCGTAACCAGACGGCCTTGTTGGATGAGATCGGCAACGATCGCTTCCATGCTGAACCCGATCCCGATGCCATCCAGCGCCGCCTGCAACGTCCGCTCCAGGGTGCTTACCGTGACGCGTCCTTTCACGTCGATCTCCAGCCGCGTGCCGTCCTTTTCGAATTCCCATTTATAAAGCCGACCGCTCGGAAACCGGTGACGGATGCAGTTGTGGGCGAGCAGATCGTCTGGATGGCGCACGGGCGGGCGACCTTCCAGATAGGCCGGGCTCGCAACCGCGAGACTGCGCTGCGCCGGGCCGATATGAACCGCGACCATGTCTTCGGGTACGGACTCCTGGAACCGGATGCCGGCATCGAAACCGAGACCGACGATATCGGCGAGGCTGTCGTCTTCGACGATCTCAAGCGCAATATCCGGGTAAGTTGCCAGAAAGCGCGGCATGAGCGGCGCCACCACGAGACGCGCCGCGACGTGCGACATGTTGAGGCGCAATGTGCCGGTGGGCGTTGCGCGAAAGTTGTTCATTTCCTCTAGCGCGTCGCCAAGATCGTGCAAAACCGGTTGAAGGCGTTCGAGCAGACGCTGGCCGGCGTCGGTCAGCGCAACACTGCGCGTGGTGCGGTTGAACAGATTGACGCCCAGCCGTTCCTCGAGTCCGCGGATCGCGTAACTGATCGCCGACGTGGAAAGCCCCAGTTCGGCGCCGGCTTTCCGGAAACTGCCATGCCGGGCGACTGCTGCGAACGCGGAAAGGTGTGAGAGGTTATCGGTGAGCATGATTGTGCAGGATTATTCAACGATTCATGCGATAACTCAAGCTTGCGCCTGGCGGTTGGTGTGCTTATTGTGCGTATACGTTCAACAAAGTCAGATAAGGACACCATGTTTCAAGCCAGAGGATATGCAGTCCACAGCGCGACCACGCCGCTTGTTCCGTTCAGCTTTACTCGCCGCGATACCGGGCCCAACGACGTTCGCATCGAAATCCTGTTCGCGGGGATTTGCCATTCGGACCTGCACCAGGCGCGCAACGACTGGAGCAACTCCTTATATCCGATGGTGCCGGGGCATGAAATTGTCGGACGCGTGGTCGAGGTCGGCAGCAACGTGAAGAAATTGAAAGTCGGCGATTACGCAGGCGTTGGATGTCTCGTCGATTCATGCCGGCAATGTTCGGCGTGCCGCGAGAACCTCGAACAATACTGCGAGGAAGGCCCGACACCGACCTACAACGGGAAGGAACGCGGCAGCGAGCAACTGACCTTTGGCGGCTATTCCGATCAGATCGTGGTCGAAGAGCGTTTTGTGGTGAAGGTCTCAGCGAATCTTGACTTGAAAGCGGTCGCGCCGTTGTTGTGCGCCGGTATCACGACCTATTCGCCGCTGCGTCACTGGAAAGTCGGGCCGGGGCAAAAGGTCGGCGTGATCGGGCTCGGCGGGCTCGGGCATATGGGCGTCAAGTTCGCGAAGGCGTTTGGCGCGCACGTGGTCATGATCACGACGTCGCCGGGCAAAGGGCAGGATGCGAGCCGCCTGGGCGCCGACGAAGTGCTGATATCGACCGATGCCGCGCAGATGGCCGCGCATGCGGGCAGCTTCGACTTCCTGCTCAACACCATTCCAGTCGGACACGATCTCAATCCGTACATGACGCTGCTCAAGCGCGACCGGACCATGGCTTTAGTGGGCGTGTTGACGGATACGGAGCCGCTTGCGGGTGTGAGCGTCATCATTGGACGGAAATCCGTGGCGGGTTCGGCAATCGGTGGTCTCGCCGAGACGCAGGAGATGATGGATTTCTGCGCCGAGCACGGCATTGTGAGCGACGTGGAAATCGTGCAGATCCAGGGCGTCAACGACGCGTATGAACGTCTGTTGAAGAATGACGTGAAGTACCGATTCGTAATCGATATGGCTTCGCTTGCGGAAGCCTGAAGCTTAAGCGGACGATTGCGGACACATATGCAAAGGCCACGCATGCGCGTGGCCTTTGCTTTTATTCGTCGCCTGCGACGTGTCCCGCCCCGAATCGCCGATAAACCATCCGCGCTGCGTAATCCAGCAAGAATCCGAGCGCACCGATCACGAGAATCACCGCGGTCAGCTCGGAATACGCGAGCCGGTCGCGAGTATCGAGGATCAGATAACCCAGCCCCGCGCTGACGCCGAGCATTTCAGCCGGCACGAGCACGATCCAGAGAATCCCGATCGCAAGGCGCACGCCGGTCAGCACGTGCGCCGCAATACCGGGCACATACACGTGCCACAGCATCTCAAAGCGCGTGGCGGCGAGACTTTCGCCAAGCTGCAGCCAGCGCTTGTCGATCTGCGCGACACCTGCCGCGGTGCTCATCACGAGCGGCCACAACGCGGCGAACGCAAGCAGGAAGTACACGGCTTTATCGCCGACACCGAGCGACATCACCGCTATCGGCATCCACGAAAGCGGCGAGATCATGCGCAGGAATTGCAAGGTCGGGGACAACGCGGCGTCGAGCCAGCGCAACTTGCCGACAAGAAACCCCAGCGGCACGCCGATCAATAACGCCCAGGCAAGTCCCACCGCAATACGGCGCAAGCTCGTGACGATGTGTTCGAACAAGCGGTCGTCGTTGATGAGCGAGGGCAGTGCAGCAATGGCGCGCGTCGGCAGAAATTGCGCGGCGAGGCTGTCGCGACCGGCCGCGAGCGTCAACACAATCCACCACAACGCAACCACGGCCACGATGCCCGCGATCCCGGGCCACGTGCGTGCGAACCACGAGCGCTTGCGCGGAGACGGTTTCGAACCGGCCTCCGCGAGCGCGGATGAAGAAGACACGCTAGACAACGATGCTCTCCGAACGCGCGAAGCCTTCCGGCAAACCGAAGGTCTTCATGCCGCCGACCGCCGCGACGCTGTTCTTCACGAAACGGTCATCGACGAGATCACGCGCGACGAACGCCGGATCGAGCTTCGCGAGAAATTGCGCATTTCCTTCAACCTGCGTTGTCTTCATCCGCTTGACGAGTTCCTCGGTATAACTCGGGAACGGATACGGCTGGAAATCGATGCGCTTCTCGTGCCAGTCCGCATGAACGATGGCGCGATCGGCGAGATAACGGCCCGCGTCATCCGCTGATGGCGCCAGCACGCGCGTAAGCACTTGCGGAGTGTGCGGCGTGTAATGATTCTTGCCTTCCTTTGACAAAAGCTGCGCCGCTTCCGCCGGATGTTCACGCGTCCAGACCTGCGCCTTGACAATGGCATCGACGACCTTCTGCGACCATGCCGCGCGCCCGGTCAGGTCCTGCTCGTGCATGAACACGACGCAGCACGCGTGGTTCTTCCAGACATCGCCTGTAAAGCGCAGCACCTTGCCGATCTTCAAGCCTTCGGCCGCAGCATTGAACGGTTCAGCCACGATAAACCCCGCGATCTGCCCCGACGCGAGAGCCGGCGGCATATCGGAGGGCGACATCACAATCAGGTTCACTTCGTTCGACTTGACGGCATCGGTTTTCTTGAGCACCGGCACGAGCCCTTGCGCGCGCAGCATGTCCTGCAAAACGAGGTTATGGATGGAATACCAGAACGGCACCGCAACCGTCTTGCCGCCGAGATCGCCAAGCTTGTCGATGGAAGGCGCAACTGTCAGCCCCGAGCCGTTGACGTGATTCCACGCGACCACTTTTGCGGGCGCCTGACTGCCATAACGCGCCCAGACGGTCATCGGTGAAAGCAGGTGGACCACGTTGACCTGTCCCGAGAGGAACGCTTCGACTAGTTGCGCCCAGCTACGCAGCAACGTCGGCTTTTCAGCGGCGATGCCGGCTGCATCGAAGTAGCCGTTGTTGTGCGCGACGAGCAGCGGCGTGGCGTCGGTGATCGGCAAATAGCCGATGCGCACCGGTGCGTTCGGGTCGCTCGCCGCGCGCGCGTTCAGAGAACTCAGCAACGGCGCCGCGCCCGCGACAGTGAACATGGAGGCGAGTTTCAGCCACTCGCGGCGGGACATTGGAAGCTGGCACATGGTGGTTTTGCGTTTCCTTGTTTTTATGAGGAGCTTGTTATGCCGCAGTCCTGCTGCGCGCCATGGAATCCTGCAGCGCCTGGAGGATCTCGATGCGTAACGCGCCGAGCGCCTGAACCTGAGCCGCACGCGGCGCCGGAACCGTGACGTGCCATTGGGCGATCAGCGAACCTTGCGCGCCGAGCAACACGATGCGATCGGAAACCAGCAACGCTTCGTCGATGTCATGCGTCACCAGCACCGTACCCGCGTGCGTGTCCTGCACGACCTTGAGCAAGAGGCGCTGCATGTCGGTGCGCGTGACTTCATCGAGTGCACCGAAGGGTTCGTCGAGTAACAGCGTGCGTGGCTGGCGCGTGAGACAGCGGGCGAGGGCCGTGCGCTGCGCCATGCCGCCGGATAGCTGGCGCGGCATGTAGGCTCGCGCGTGAGCGAGGCCGACTTCATGGAGTGCGGCGGTGACGCGCTCGCGCCGTTCGGCGCGCGTGAGCGATGGTTGGCGAGAGAAGCCGAGTCCAAACCCCACATTGCGTTCCACCGACAACCACGGCAGCAGACAAGGATCCTGAAACGCAAGGGCGACATCCGGGCGCGGTCCTTCGAGCGGTGCGCCATCCACGAGAATGTGCCCCGATGTCGGCTTGAGCAATCCGGCAAGAATGCGCAGCAACGTGGACTTGCCCGAGCCGCTGGGCCCGAGGACGGAGACCAGCTCGCCAGGCTGAACGCTGAAATCCACACCGCGCAAGACGGTGCGTCCGGGATAACTCAGGCTTACGCCCCGCGCATCGACAAGGCTCATGCGGCTTGCGCCTTTCTGTGCATCGCAAGCTGGTTTTTGAGCTGCACGAGACTCGGCGTGACAATGGGCACGAACGCCGCTTCGCGCATGCGCCGGGCGGTGCCGCCTTGTCCGCGCAAGTAGCCACGGCCGCTGGTGACCTGGACTTCGAGTCCAACGGCAGCTTCGACAACCCCCGCCAGCGCGATACGAATTTCGAACAGCGCGGCGGGCGCGGTAACGAAGATGCCCTTGAGCACACCGTCTTTCAATCGATGCGTGAGGTCGTCGAGATCACGTGCGAGGTGTTGTGCTTCGTCCGCGACGGCGGCCCGCGATGCCGGGCCCGTTTCGCTGACGGCGGCAAGGCAGCGTCGTGCAAGCCCGATCGACATGCCGCATTGAAGGCCGAGAAAGCTCGGGCGCACCTGTGCGAGCCATGTCGGGGCATCGGCGGTGATGCGGTAGGTTTCATCGAGCACCGTGCCTTCCACGCGCAGCGCAGCCGTATTGCTTGCGCGCAACGCGATCAGGTCGAGGTCTTCGCTGCGCGTGACGCCTTTCGCATTGTGCGGAATTGCGAAGATGGAGGGTGGCGTGTTGCTCTCTAGCGATGCATGATCGAACGCCGCAGCCGCTACGAAAGCTTGCGGACGCAGGTTGGTGATCCACGGCAGGGCGCCTTCGAGTGTCCATTGGCTGTTGCCAAGAGAGCGCGCTTTCATCTGCAGCGGTTCGATGTTCGACAAGTATTTCATCGCATTCGACAAACCCGTCGCGCCCGCCAGCTCACCGCTTATCAGCGCATCGATCCAGCGCGTACGCAATGTTTCGTTCGGGCTCTGCAGCACGTATTCGATGAACGTCCGCTGTCCCCAGAACACAAACGCGGCCGCAAGCGAATGCTCGGCGACGTGCGCCACGGCCTCGATTGCGTCGGCGATCGTTGCGCCCGATCCGCCAAGATGCGCAGGTACGCCAATGCGAAACACGCCCGCGCGGCCGAGCTGCGGCAAGATCTCGGACGCGAGTTCCTGATGAGCATCGATCGCTTCAGCGTTCGCGTCGAGCCACGCTTCGAGTTCGGTCGTGTCGGGCTGCGCCCCTTGGGTTGTCATGCAGCGTTCGCCTTGGCCTGTGGTTGCCATTTGTATGCCGCAAGTTCCGGATTGAGTTCGTTTTGCGCCAGGTTGTTGGCGAAGTTGCAAAGCGTAGCGAGGCTCACGCCGAGCACGACTTCGAGTGCGTTGGCGTCGGTGAAGCCGGCGGCGCGAAAGCTGTTCAACGCGTGATCCGATACCGCGCCGCGTGCCGCGATCACCTCACGCGTGAAGACCGCGATTGCATCGAGTCGCGCATCGGCAATCGGCGTTTGATCACGAATCGAATCGACGACCGGGGCGTTCAATTGTGCCTTCTTCAAGGCGACCGCCGTGTGTCCGGCGACACAAAAACCGCAGCCGTGAATGGCGGCGGCGGTGACCTGCACGGTCTCGCGTTCGGCGAGCGTGAGGCCGCTGCGCCCATTGATGCCGGCGACGGTCAAGTAGGTTTCGAGCGCGACGGGCGCGTTCGCAAGCGATGCCACCAGGTTCGGCAGGAAGCCGTTGTTCGCCAACGCCTTCTCGAGAAAAGGGCGGCTTGCTTCGGGCGCGCTTTCAATGGTTTGCAACGGCAGACGGCTCATGACATTTCCTTGTAGTCGAGCCTGCATTGTCCGCGAGCGGCGGTGCGCCCGGCAATGCGCGCCCGTCTGCGATTCATGCGCGTTTGTCTATTTAGTGGACCGGATCCGCCTGGTCTTGCGCCCGGTTCTTTCGGTAAGCGCCCGGTTGTTCGCCAGTCACGCGCTTGAACGCTTGCGCGAACGCCGATTCGGACTGGTAGCCGACGAGTTCCGCGGCATCGGGCGTCGGCGTGCCGGCCCGGAGCATCGCGGCCGCTACCTTCATACGAACCAGCGTCACGAACTGCGCGGGCGGCTGACCGCATGCTTCCATGAACTGCTTGCAGAAACGCGCGCGGGACATATGCACAAACTCGGCCATGGAGTCGGTGGTCCAGCGCTTCGCGGGGGTATCGATGATCGCCGTAATCAGCGGCGCGAATTCCGCGCGGCGCATGAGCGACCACAGACCGGGCGCAATGTCGTCGCGTGCCGCGACCGAGCGCAGCGCGTAAAAAAACAGTAGTTCTGTGAGACGTGCGATCAACGGCGACGGCGTTTCCGGATGACGATGCGCCTCCGCGCGAATCAGGTCGAACACGGCGCGGGGACCATCGAGTACAGCGGAGTCTTGGCGGGCAACGATGTGATCGGGAATCAGGGCGAGCAGCTGATCGTCGAGGCCTGAGCGGAATTCGAAGAACCCGCAGGCGAGGCCAAGGCTTTGTTGCGGTAACGACTCGGCAGAAGTTAAAGGCTGCATGGCGCCGGCGCGAGCGCTTTCCTGACCGGTCGACGGCGCGACAGGCGAAGGCGAAAGGCAGTGCGGCATGTCGTGCAAAAGGAAAACCGCGTCGCCCTGATTCAAATGCACGCTCGATGCCTCGCGCCCCGGCTTGGCCGGCAAATGCAGCCAGCATTCGCCATGAAGCACTACATGAAAGCTGGCTTGTTGATGCCCGGCAGTCGACGCCTGCCACGCCCCGCAATACTGGCCGACATGAAACAGCGTACTTTTCAGTTCCAGACCAGCAAGCAGCCAGTCGGCAATTTTTTCGGCGTTGGGTGACATGACAAGGTTGGCGATGGTCGGCGAGCGAGCTCTATAGGTACCTGTCATGCCGTTTTTAAGCAAAGAACTTGTAGTTGGATGCTTATGCGCTTTCGCGCTTTCGATCCATTCGATTCACCCCACCGGCTCACCGAGGTTAAGCATCAACCGGTTGGCCCACGCAAAAATGGCGATTGAATGAATCAGGTCGAGGATCTCGTCATCGTTCAGGCCAACGTCCCGCAGCGCCTGCAACTGAGCCGGTTCCACGTTACCCGGCGTGAGCGTCAGATCGATCGATGCCTGCACGATCGCCTTCTCGCGCGGCGACGTTCCGGCCGTTACAGGATCGTCGAATACCTGTTCGATGACATCATCGCGCTTGGCCAGCTGCTCGAAACGCTGAGCATGCACCGACGCGCAATACACGCAACCGTTGATGCGCGATACCACCGTGGACGCCAGCTCGCGTTCCGCGCGCGGCAGGCCGCCCGGCGCATACATGATCGCGTTGAACGCGGCCGAACGCTGGCGCAGGATCTCCGGCTGATGCACGAGGAACAAGTAGTAGTCGGATTCCTTCGCCTTCGGATGGCTTTCTTCGAGCACGGCAACTTGTTCGGCGGAGGCATCGGCGAATTGCACGACATCAAGCCACGCGTCCCATCCGAGCACGCGATTCGTAAAGCCATGCGATTCAATCAGGCGGCTCATGCAGCCTCCGTTGCATTCAACGCCTGCAGCGCGCGCAATCCCGCGGCGAGGCGAATCTGGTAGGAAAGGAAAGCAATCAACTGCGCGAGCGCGACCACGGCCGGCGTTGAAATGCCGGCAGCGGGCAGGCGTTCGAGCGCAGCCTTATCGCCATCGATGGGTGACTCGATCAGCGCGCGCGTGAACACAAGCATGGCGTGCAGACGCGGCTCTTGTGTATCGATGGAACCTTGCGCGATCGCGTTGATCACGGCACGGTCAGTATCGATTGATGCAAGCCGTTCCGCGTAGTGCGTGGCCAACGCCGGCGCGTTCGATAACGTGCATGCGTACAACGCGACCAGCAAGCGATCGCTCAGCAGTAAATCCGGCAGCGCCGGATCAAACAGCGCTTCATAGCTGCGCTGGGTTGCCTCGGCGACTTTTTCGCGCTTATGCCTTGTGGCATGGGTCGACGTGCCTGGCGTAAGACCTGCAATCCGGTCGACGATATCCGTGTTCGGATCGTACGTATCTGTCATGGGTGCTCCAATGCGCGTGCGCTCACTGCGGCGTTGAGGAAATCAAGGACGGCGCGCCACGATGCTTCATCGGCGTGCGCGTTTGCTGCCGGATGTCCGCCGCCCGTGCTGATGCGTCCCGACACGGGATGCGCGTAGACGAGTTGCGTAGTCGGCACGTACGGAAAGACGATGGCGTGGCCGGCTTCATCGAAGTCGAAATGGTCGACCGGGTATGCGTGCTCTTGTTGCTTCAACCTTTCCACGACCATGCGCGAATAGTCGGACGATGGCCACGAACCGTCGTCAGTGGCGGAAAGCAGCAGGACGGGTCCATCGATTTTTTCGACGCGAATCCGCGCGCGTTCCACCGCTTCCTGATCGAGCAAGGCGGTGCGAATGGCGCGCTCATGGCGATGCGGCGGCGGACCTTCATCGAAAGGTCTCCAGCTTGCAGTGCGATTGTTTTCCCACAGATGCGGTAGCGGTTTGCCATCGAGCAACCACGCTGGGCCTTCGCGGCCTGTTGCGGGATCGGCGGCATTCTGCGCGCTATGAACCACAGCGCCGGGCACGTAACCGATCACCGCCTTCAGCCGGTCCGGATAGGTCGCGCCGAGCAGCAACGCCAGCTCGCCACCGCGCGATTGGCCGCTGACTGCAATGAAGCCGTGCGCGGGTTGCAGCTCGCGGTGAATCCAGTCGAGCGCGCGGCGGAAGTATTCGAGCGGCGTGTTCGAGATGTAATCCGAAAGTCCCGGTGTCTTGAAGTAGCCGAGCGCGAGAGCCGCATATCCACGCGATGCATACAACGCGCCGCGCGGTTCGTTGATGCCGCCGCCCGAGCCGTTCAGCACGAGCACGACGGGATGCGGTCCGGGCGTTGCCGGAACGAACAACGTGCCGACGCAACCGTCCTCGCGCATTTCACGTCGCTGAACGCCGGATGCAATCAGGCGTTGCGTCAAGACGCCTTCGGTCAAGCGGTTTGCGTTGGTGTCGAATACTTCGATGTGCGTGATCAACGCTTCGCGTACATCCGCCGGAAACACCTCGCGCTTTCCCACTTCAACGGGCGCTTGCGACCAGACCAGTCCCATCGGCGATACATCGCTGTAATCGCCTTCAATGGGTGCATCGCGCGAAAGGTCGATAACGCCATGCGCATTCGCGCGAAACCCCGCGCGGCTCGTCCAGATCGCGCCGTCGCCGCGCGCGGTTCTTGTGCGCAACTCGATCAACGTGTCCGCTTGCACGCCGCCAATCAGAATGCGGCGCGGGACATCGATCAGGTCATCGGCGGGAGTGATCGCGATATGTGCCATGCCGGTCTCAATTGCCAATGCGCGTGACCATCATCGCGGTGGTCCGGTCGCTGACTGCGGGCGTGACCTTCAGGCCCTTCTTCGCAGCCCAGATGTTCTGATAGTGGAAAAGCGGAATGATGCCTACGTCGTCGCTGACCACCTTCACGGACCCGCGCAGGATTGCCTCACGCTTTGCGGCATCGAACTCGGCGGTCGCGGCATCGAGCGCATGATCCACGGCCGGACTGCTATAGCGGCCCCAGTTCGATGAACCAATGCCCTTCTTTGCATCGACGGTGCCGAGGATGTTCACGAGCGCGTAGCTCGCTTCGCCCGTGCCGTTGCCCCACGCGATCATGCTCATGGCGAACTCGTTTTTGTTGGCGCGGCTCGCGTAGCTTGCCCACGGCATGACCTCGACCTTCGTCTTCACGCCAATGCGCGTCCAGAATTGCGCAACGGCCTGCGCCGTTTCAGGCGCTTGCGGATAACGGTCGTTCGGCACGCTGAGGGTCAACTGGAAACCATCTGGGAAACCTGCTTCTGCAAGCAGTTTCTTCGCCTGGGCCGGATCGTTTGGGATGTCCTTCACGTCGGGGTTGTAGCCGAAGGTCTTCGCCGGCATCCACTGGTTCGCGACCGTTGCCGCGCCTTGCAAAATGCGATCGGTAATCGCGGGACGATTGATCGCAAGGGACAACGCGCGGCGCACGCGTACATCGAGCAGCGGGTTTTTTGGCAGGGGCTTGCCGGCGTTATCGGTGATGTAGGGGCTCGGTCCTTCGCGGAAACTTGGTTGTAGCAACAAGACGCGCAGGCCTGGATAAGCGTAGACGGAAACCTTTGGCGATTGCTTCAGGCGCGGCAGGTCGGAGACGGATACCTTGTCGATCACATCGACATCGCCTGAAAGCAGCGCCGCCGTGCGTGCCGCCGCGTTGCTCACATAGCGGTAATTCACCGTGTCCCAGATGGGTTTTGCGCCCCAGTACGCGTCATTGCGCTTCATCACCACGCGGTCGCCCGGCGTGTAGGAAACGAACTTGTAGGGTCCCGATCCGACCATCGCGCGTCCGGCGTTGTAGTCTTCACTCGATGACTTCTCGCCAACGTGCTTGCTGATGATATGCACCGACGTCAAATTCAAAGGCAGGTCGGGCGTCGGCGTACTCGTCTTGATGATGAGGGTGTACGGATCGGGCGCCGTCACCGAAGCGATGGTGCGCAGATAACCCGCAAACGTCGCGATGGTGCCCGGCACGTTGCGGGCGCGCTGGTATGAATATATGACGTCGTCGGCGGTAAAGGGCGTACCGTCCTGCCACTTTACGTCATGGCGCAGCTTGAATTCCCACGTGTCGTTGCCGGTCGCTTTCCAGCTTGTTGCAAGGCCGGGCGCGAGCACGTTGTCCTGATTCTCGACCAGCAAGTCCCAGAAGTGCAGATCCACGGAACGGTCGCCTGCATAGTTGTTCAACTGTGGATCGAGGGAGGACAGCGGATCGGCGAACGCAATGTTGAGTGTCTGCGCGGATGAGGCCGTACTGAACAACGCCGCGCCGGCGAGCGCCACGCTGAGCGTGGAAAGGATCAGGCGATTCACAATGCAATTCCTTTTTTAAATGTGTTCTGGATTGAAGAATCAATGAGCGTCGTTCAGATGACAGGCGCTGACATGTTCGACGGCGATACCGCGCAGGCGTGGAACCTCGGTCTTGCAACGCGGCATCGCGTGCGGACATCGCGGATGAAAATGACAACCGGATGGCGGTGCGAGCGGACTCGGCATTTCGCCGCGAATGGCGGTGAAATGCTTCTTGCGTGCATCGATACGGGGGATTTCCGCCAGCAAGGTTTGCGTGTACGGGTGGTTCGGGTGGCGGAAGATCTCTTCAACCGGCGCGCTTTCAACAACGCGCCCGAGATACATGATCACCACACGATCCGATAACTGTTCGACCACGCCCAGGTCGTGACTGATGAAGAGGTACGTGAGATTGAGTTGTTCTCGCAGGTCCATGAAAAGGTTCAGGATCTGCGCTTGAATCGATACATCCAGCGCCGCGACGGCTTCATCGCAGACAAGCATGGACGGATTGACGGCGAGCGCCCGCGCAATGCCAATACGCTGCCGCTGGCCGCCGCTGAACTCGTGCGGATATCTATCCGCAAGCGATGGATCGAGTCCCGCGCGTTTCAATTGGGCGGCTACATATTCATCGAGGTCGGCACGTTCGACCATGCCGTGGATCAGCGGCGCTTCGCCGATTATGTCGCTAACGCGCCGCCTCGGATTCAGGCTCGAATACGGATCCTGGAAGATCATTTGAATCGCGAGCCGTGCAGCACGCAAGGCGTCCGGTGACATCGCTTCGCGGTCGTGACCGTCGACCAGCACGTCGCCTTCCGTCGGCGCGATAAGGCCTGAAACAATGCGGCCGAGCGTCGATTTTCCGCAGCCCGATTCACCGACAAGACCCACTACCTCGCCGGGTTGTATCGCCAGATCGACGTGATCGACCGCGCGGGTGACGGCATGCGGCGCAAGGAAACGCCGGTCGCGAAGCCAACGTGTGGCGGCGTTGTCGTCGCGTTCACCGAAGCGCTGGCTGACGCCGCGCAGTTCTATGAGGCTCATGCGGTGGCCTCCGTGGGCAGGTCGGCACGACGGCCCGGATGGAAGCAGCGCACGAGATGCGTGCCATGTTCTGACGCCTTCGCGGCGGGCGAGGGGCCAAGCGCCGGCGGCGTGGCGCATAGGGATGTCGCGCGCGTGCAGCGCGGTGCGAATGCACAACCGGGCGGCAGCGCGCGCAGATCGGGCGTGATGCCTGCGATCTGCGTAAGCCTTCCATGACGCGTATTGAGGCTCGGCAAACTATCGATCAAACCGGCCGTGTACGGATGCTGCGGATGATCGAGTACCGCATCGACGGTGCCTTGCTCGACGATCCTTCCGGCATACATCACGGCGATGTCATCGGCAAGACCCGCGACCACGGACAGATCGTGTGTGATCCATATCAGCGACGTTCCTTGCGTGCGCACCAGCGTCTGCACCTCGGACAGGATTTGCGCCTGGATGGTGACGTCGAGTGCGGTCGTGGGTTCGTCGGCGATGATCAAATCGGGCTTGTGCAGCATCGCAATGGCGATAGCCACGCGCTGGCGCATGCCGCCTGATAGCTGGTGCGGATACGCGCGCAGTCGTTCGCCGGGACTCGCTATACCCATCGCAGCGAGCGCTTCACTCGCTTGTTCACGTGCTGCGCTGCGGCTCACATTCTTGTGCGCGCGCACCGCTTCGATCATCTGCGCATCGACGCGCTGTACCGGGTTGAGCGTGGACATCGGGTCCTGGAACACCATCGCAATACGGCTGCCGCGCAGACGCCGCATCTCGGCTTCCGGCAAACCGACAATGTTCCTGCCTTTGAAAAGAATCTCGCCGCCGACCACGCGGCCGGGGGCATCGATCAAGCCCATGATCGAAAAACCCGTCACCGACTTGCCCGATCCAGACTCGCCGACAAGACCCAGTACGCGGCCGCGTCCAAGCGTCAGCGATACATCCTCGACCGCCGGCAACTCGCCTTCGCGCGTGAAGAAACGCGTCATCAGGCCGCGGACTTCCAGCGTGGTGTCGGAAGTGTGAATTGACATGTCGCTCATTTCACGAACCTCGGATTGAGCAACTCGCGCAGCCGGTCGCCGACCATGTTGATCGATACAAGAATGGCGAGCAGCGCAAGTCCCGGGTACACGCTCGTCCAGTATTCGCCGGAGAGCATGGTCTGGTAGCCGTTGGCAATCAGCAGCCCGAGCGATGGCTCCGTGATCGGCACGCCGAGGCCAAGGAACGATAACGTTGCTTCCAGCGTGATCGCGCGTGCAACCTGCAGCGTGCCGACCACGATCAGCGGCGGCAGGCAATTCGGCAGCATGTGAACCAGCACGATGCGCCAGTTCGGGATCGCGAGACTGCGCGCGGCTTCAACGTACTCGCGCCGCGCTTCGACCAAGGCTTGCGCGCGTGCCGTGCGTGCGTAGTAAGCCCATTCGATCAGCACCAGAGTAAGCACGACATTCGTCACGCTTTTGCCGAGGAACGCGAGCAGCATCATCGCGACGAGGATGGACGGGAAGGCGAGCAACAAGTCAACGAGCCGCATGATGAGGCTATCGACCTTGCCGCCCGCGTACGCCGCGATCAACCCGAACACCGTGCCGACCACGCCCGCGATGATCGCCGAGCCGAGACCCACTGACAAGCTCAGGCGCAAGCCGTAGAGCATCGCGGAATACAGATCGCGCCCTTGGCCGTCGGTGCCGAGCCAGTACGCGTGTGTGCCGGCGCTGTTCATGGAGCCGGGCGGAAGACGGGCGTCGAGGACATCGAGCTGCAGCAGATCGTAGGGGTTTTGCGGCGTGATGTATGGCGCGAAAACCGCGGCAAGCATGAGCAGGACCGCAACGATCAACGCGCCCAGCGCGACCGGCGAGCGCACGAAATCCCCCACCAGTTGACGCCACGGCGAAGGACGGCGTTTGGGCGAAGCGTTTGCAGTCAGAGGCGTCGTGCTCATCGCGCGCCCTCCAGCCGCACGCGCGGATCGAGGAATTTGTAGAGAATATCGACGAGCAGGTTCAGCGTGACGAACATGCACACGACCACGACCAGATACGAAAGAATCACCGGCCGGTCGAGCGCGTTGATGCTGTCCAGAATCAGCTTGCCCGCGCCCGGCCACGAGAACACGGTTTCCGTCACGACCGCGAATGCGATGGTCGAACCGAACTCCAGTCCAATCACCGTGACGAGCGGAATCAGCGTGTTGCGCAGGATATGCACGAGTACGACACGTATCGGCGACAAACCCTTGGCGCGTGCAAAGCGCACGTGTTCCATCGGCATGACTTCGCGCACGCCGGCGCTCGTCAGGCGCAACACGAGCGATACCTTGAAGAGCGACAGGTTCAGCGCGGGAAGGATCAGATGGCGCAACCCGTCGATGGTGAACCACGACCATTGCACGCCGAAGAGGCTTGCGGTCGCGCCGCGTCCGCTTGCGGGCAGCCAGCCGAGCTTCACGCTGAAGAGCATGATCAGCATGAGGCCGACCCAGAATGTAGGCAACGAGAAGCCCACAATGCTGCCCGTCATCAGCATCTTCGAAAGCGGATTGCGCGGATGCAAGCCCGCAAAAAGCCCGAGCGGAATGCCAATAAAAAGCGCCAGCAGCAGAGCCGATACCGCCAGTTCCAACGTCGCCGGAAGGCGCTGCAGGATCAGCCGGATCGCGGGCTCGTTGTAGACGAAGCTATTGCCGAGATCGCCGTGCATGGCGCCCACGAGGAACGCGAGGTATTGCTTCCAGAGCGGCTGATCGAGGCCAAGTTGCGCAATGATCCGCGCGCGGTCGACCTGATCGACATCCTGCCCAATGAGGATATCGATTGGATTGCCGATCGCGTGCAAGCCGATAAACACGATCAGCGTCATCAGCAACACCACGAACGCCGCTTGCGCGACGCGGCGAACGAGCCAGCCGCTCATTGGCCCTCCGCGTACTGGGGCGGTGCATCGGCGGGTGTGAATTCATCGCCGTAAAGCTCGGGTTCCGCGTACGCTTCAAGCGCTGCGTAATGCTCCTCCACGTCCTCCTGGTACAGCAGACTCGCAATGCCTTGCGCGAGACGTTTTGCCCCCGTGCTGATAGCGGGAATATCACCGGAGACAGCACCATGCGAAAGCGTTGCCGGATAGCAGAAGCAATGAATATTCGATAAACCCGGACAATCGCCCGGCGTCTTTTCGAGGAAATCGAAGGCCGGACCCACATCCGGCGAGTCGGACAATTCGGCGTCTTCGTCGCCGGGGGGCGGGGTGTATCGGTCGGCCCAGGTGCGGATGAACGGCGCGAACGCGGCGAATTCCGGACGTGCGCTCCAGTCCACTTTGAAACCCGTCGAGACGATCAGGAAGTCGGCCGCGAACGTGCCCTTGGGCGTCTGGATGGCGAGACCATCGGCTGTTTCTTCAACTGTTAAAACCGGGCAACCAAGATTGAATCGCACATCCGGATGATGGCGCGATACACGCAACGTACTGCCTCGCGGCGGCGGCACTTGAACCGTATTGATGTAATGGCGGATCTTCCATTTCCATTCATCGGGGAGCGTTTGATGTCCGTGCGTGAGGCCCGGATTACCCGCGCCCTTGCCTTTGTTCACGCGCGGCAGGTCGTGGCGCCGGATCAGCAGATCGACGCTTGCAGCGCCCGCTTCGAGCGCGGTCGCCGCGCTGTCCATTGCAGACGATCCGCCGCCAACAACGGCCAGGCGTTTGCCGCGAAGCGTGCTGAAATCAAGCGTATCCGACGAATGCGCCCAACGCGAACGCGGCAATCCATCGATAAAACCCGGCAATGCCGGTCCGCCCAGACCATCGCGCCCGGTTGCGAGCACGACGCGCCGAGCGTAGACATCGAATCGTTTTTCAGGCGTGCGGATGCTCAGCACGACAAGACCATCCGCACGCGGCGTCACGGCTTCGATGGTGTGGCTGTTGCGTACATCGAGCGCAAGCACGCGGCGGTACCAGACCAGATAGTTCATCCACTGCAGGCGGTCGATTTTATCGAGCGCCTGCCATGCGTCGGCGCCGAATTGCGCTTCGAACCACGCACGGAAAGTCAGCGCGGGCAAGCCCAGCGCGGGACCGGTCAATTGCTTGGGTGAGCGCAGCGTTTCCATGCGCGCGGTCGTGGCCCAGGGCCCTTCACATCCCTGCGGCGAGCGGTCGAAAATCCGCGCGCGCACGCCCAGCAGCTTCAATGCCGCCGATGCTGCCAGCCCCGCCATCCCGCCGCCGATCACCGCGACGTCGAGCACTTCGTGGCCTGCGTGCGTTCTGCCTATCACCCATTCGCGGGCAGGCAATTCGAGGAGGGACAGGTCTTCCGCAAGCCGCGTTTCGAGCGCTGCGAGCCCTCTGATCTGATTCGATGAAACGGTGGTATCGAGGCTCACGTGGCGGGCTCTTCGGTCGGATTGAAGGTATCGTCGGCTTCGCCGTACAACGCCTGGAGGATCGCGCCGTGCTGGCTGGCGTCGTGCAGAACGAAGTCGGGAAGTATTTCTGCGGCCGCGCGCATCAGGGCCTCAGCGGCGGCCAAAGTCGCGGCGCTTGGCGATCGGAACTCCGGCGTGATGACACCGAACAGGAACGGGATGCGGATATCGAGCGGGCGCAGCACCACGCCTTCAACGGGCAAGCCGTGCGCGGTCACGGGTTCAAGTACGGCGAGTCCGAGTCCCGCGCGCACGGCGCCGAGCGCATTCAGCGACGAGTTTGTCTCGATCACGCCGGCGGTGCGCACGCCGGCCTGAGCGAACGCAGAATCCAGGCGTGGCCGCAAGCGGTAAGGGTTTTGCATCGTCACCAGACGACGGCCGGCGAAATCGCTCAACGCGATCCGCGGCGCTTTCGCCAGCGGGTCATCGGCGCGCACGGCGGCCACGCACGCCGACTCGCCAATCCAGTGCACGAGCACACCGCGGTGCTCAAGCGGCAAACTGGAAACGCCCATGTCGACCATGCCGTTCAGGACGGCATCGACAACTTGTTCGGGTGCGGCGCTGCGCAGATGCACGGATTCCAGAGCGTGGGTCAGGTTGAGCCTGGCCAGCGCGTGAGGCACGAGGCCGGCTGCGAGCGCGGATGTTGCAGCGATGGTCAGCGGCGGCGGCGCGTGCAGCGCGATCTGCTCGGCGCGCGATTTGACTTGCCTGAGGCTCGCCAGCGTGCGTTCCACATCCTGGTAAAGCTCGGACGCTTCCCGCGTGGGCGCGACGCGCGGACCAAACCGTTGGAACAGCGGATAGCCAATCTCGGCCTCGAGTTCCTGTATGGAGCGCGATACCGCGGGTTGCGATCGTCCGAGCAAGCGCCCGGCAGCGGTGACGCTTCCGGCCGACATGACGGCGGCAAACGCTTCGAGTTGGCGAATTTCCATTGGCCGGCGTATCAGATATCGATGAATGCAGAAAACGCATTCTTGCGCCTTGATCATGCTTAATGCAAATGATCAAAAATTATATTGATAGAAGAAACAGGCGGGGTAGCACGAAAAAACGGCTATCAGCGGACAATAAGTCGCGACTTTCCGTAAGGGAATCCACATGCAAAAGCGAAGCGGGAAGCGAAATCCCCAAACCGGGTTTCAAACCAGGTGAACCCGGATGATGCCGTCGCTACTCCCGAGGATGAGGTTGTGAAGCGGCTCGCCGAAAGCTGTAGCTTCGCTCGCAAGGACGACGGATCGTGTTCACAGCCCGCTGTCCGTGAAGACGAAATAACGGGAGACGAGATCGTTGCGCAGACGCTCGATAAACGCGTGGTCTTGGTGGGTTTTCGGAGCGGCGCTTATGCAGGTTGATATTGAAACCAATGCACGCGAGAGAGCCTGTCATCAGCATGGGCAGCGCGGGGTTTGTCAGTTTGGTTGGCCTTTTGTCGCGGCGTGGCAGACATCGCGCGAGTTATAGGAATAAACCTGTTCCGCTAGGCGTTCTTGATGTTATCGATGCGATATCCCTGGCAGGAGTGCTAAGCCTGGACGGTAAAAGCGATCGCAGTCGGTTCGGAATTGCTCCCCAAGGACGCTTACCCGACCTCAAGTATCTGAACAGCGGTATCTAACTTAACATTTGGAACCATGATCTCCGAAGAAGCAAAGTACAGTGCCGCACAAGCATTCGCGACAATATTCTCTCAGCTTGGTTATCGCGTCTATTTGGGCGGCGGCGGTGCGGCGACAGTCTGGAGCGGCCCACGTCCGGTAAAGGATCTGGATTTTAAAATGGGGCAACGCTTGAAAGCGGACTGGAAAGACGAAGCTAAACGCAAGACGATCACTGACAGCCTATTTTCGAACCTTACGAAGCTGGGATACCGGATTCAGCTCGATAACTTATCGTCAAAAAAGCAGTTGCAGTACGTTCTTCGTTTGAAAATCATAGACCGACTTTCTGATTTTCGGGTGAAGCGAACCACCGCTAAGTTGCATAAAAATGTAGTGACGGAACTAGGGATTGAAATCAGCCTTACATCGTCCGGCGTGTATGAAGAGACTTCGCAGCGCGAAGTGAACGTTGGGCCTGCGCTGTTTGTTCGACCGGTTGATGTGACGCAACTCGTTCTGGATAAAGTGTTTGTTTTTGCTCAAAGAGCGATGAGCGAGATGCCTAAAATGCTGACTGATTTTGAAGATCTCAGCGCGCTTCTGGATAAGCATCAATTCGTGGTGTTGACCGAGCTTAAGCGAGTCACGCAAGAGACGAATCTTCTGAGTGTCCGAAACGAGGGCTACCTCAGCGCGGCCAAGCGTGAAAAGCAATGGCACCAAAAAATAACGGGTGAAGTCCGGCGGCGTATAGGACTGCTCAAACCGGAACTCAGAAATCCGCCACCATGGCGGCCAACCCAGGACCCGGCTTTGCGGGCGGCCGAGGCAAAGTTCATGATCGAACGAGTCGAGAAGTTTCTGGTAATCCTCGATCAGTACCTTCCGGATGTGACATAGCCTCGCAGTATCTCTGCCGGTTTTAGCTTGCGCGCTTCGACGTCATTTATGGTGAACGAGACCGAGCGCACTAGTTTTTCTACTTTGGTTCGCAAGTTCTTCTCATTTGTCCGGGGAGCAGGGGCCGAACACAATGGTTTCCATCGAGGACGCCAACGGTTCTCGCTACTGACCTCAAGGAGATTGAAAATGAAGCTGCAAAACAAGGTTGCCCTGATCACGGGCGGTACGTCGGGCATTGGTCTTGAAGCCGCAAAACTTTTCCTCGCAGAAGGCGCTAAGGTTGCGGTCATCGGTACGAACTCTGCACGCCTGGAAGCCGCTGCCCACGCGCTTGGCGGCGACGCACTTGTGCTGTCCGCCGATTTACGCAATCCGGCTGATATCGACCGCGCAATCGGCGACGTCGCGGCAACGTTCGGCCGCATCGACATCGTATTTGCGAATGCTGGCGCGGGCACGGCTGCGCCGCTCGAAGAGGTTACACCTGAGATGATCAGCGAACAGTTCGCGCTGAATTTCACCGGCCTGTTTCTCACTATCCAGAAGGCTGCACCGCTCATTCCAAAGGGCGGCAGCATCGTGGCGACGACATCATTTCTTAACACGGTCGGCACGCCCGGGCTGTCCATCCTGTCCGCGACCAAGGCGGCGACCCGCTCGCTGGTCCGCTCGCTTGCCGCCGAACTCGCGCCACGTGGCATCCGCGTAAATGCTGTGAGCCCCGGCCCGATCGCGACGCCGTTCCATACGAAGCTCGGGCTGCCAGATAGCCTGTTGTCCGAAACAGCCGCTGCTATCGAGGCGCAAGTGCCTCTGAAGCGCTTCGGCGAAGCCGCCGAGATCGCGAAGGCGGCGCTGTTCCTCGCGAGCGATGATTCATCGTTCACGACGGGTGCAGAATTCGTGGTAGATGGAGGGCTGTCGCAAGTCTGAACGCCTAAGGGCATCAATCCGTATTGAAGGATACGATGCCCTGGTTGTGCCAACTAACGGAGCCCGCCGATGCACCTTGAAATTCCCGCACTTGCAACGTATCCGCGTTTTAAACTGATGGAAGGGCCAACGTCCATACAGGCGCTGGAGCGGCTTCAACGCCGGTTGGGCGGCGTGAACGTCTACGTGAAACGCGACGACGTGATGGGTGTGGGCGGCGGTGGCAACAAACTCAGGAAGCTAGAGTTTCTAATCGGCGAAGCGATTTCATCTGGCGCCGATACCGTGATCACCGTCGGGGCGCGCCAGTCGAACCACGCGCGCCTCACCGCTGCTGCTGCGGCTCGCGCCGGCCTCGCCTGCGAACTGGTTCTGACACGAACCGTCCCGAGAACTAGCGAAGCGTACGTGACTAACGGCAACGTGCTGCTCGACGAACTGCTCGGCGCGGTCATTCACGACCTTCCGGCTTCGGAAGATGCAATGAGCTTCGCCCAGCACCGTGCGAGTGAATTGGAAGCGAATGGGCATCGTGTCTACATCTGCCCGCTCGGTGGATCAAGCGCAACAGGCTGTTTGGGTTATGCAGCCTGCGCGCTCGAGATCGAGTTGCAGTCCGCGGAAATGGGTGTTCGGTTTGACGAGATTGTCGTACCGCACGGCAGCGGCGGCACGCACGCCGGCCTGGTTGCGGGCTACGCCGCATTAGGGCGCAGTGCAGCTGACGTGCGAGCACACACCGTCCTGGCGCAAGACGAGCAGGCACGCGCTGCATCCTTGGAGAAGGCAACCGCAGCATTGCGCCTGCTGGGTCACAATGCGAAGCTCTCGGCGGATGATCTCAACATCGACGCCACTCACCTTGGCGACGGATACGGCGCACCCACCGACAGCATGCGTGACGCGCTGCGGCTGCTCGCGCGCACGGAAGGACTGTTGCTCGATCCGGTGTATAGCGGCAAGGCGTTCGCCGGACTACTGCATGACATCGACAGTGGCCGATATCGCGTGGGGGAGAATGTGCTGTTTGTGATGACAGGCGGCCTACCCGGATTGTTCGCTTATCGCGACGCCTTCTAACAGCACAATCAGCGAGCTTAGAGACAGTCCGAGGCACGAAGATTTGCTGACCGCAAACTCGGCCCGGGGAAGATACATGAATCCCAACGACAATTCATCCGATGCGTGCTCCAAACAATTTGAACGCTCTCCGGGCTTTCGAGGCGGTCTCCCGGCACCTGAGCTACGCCGCTGCGGCGGAGGAACTGAACGTGACGCCCGCAGCGGTCGGGCATTTGATTCGCGGACTTGAAGATACGCTCGACGTCCAGCTTTTTTATCGGACGTCTTCCGGCGCGACCCGGCTGTTTCTCACCGACGCGGCAAGATCCGTGCTGCCTGCACTCCAGTCCGGCTTCGACTTGCTATCCGAAGCGGTCGAACAGCTAAAGGCAAGCAAGGCACGCACGGTGTTCACCATCACAGTGCCAGCCGCATTCGCCGACAAGTGGCTCCTGCGACGGGTCGAGCGCTTCCAGCAGCGCCATCCGTATTACGAGCTGCGTATCGATACGAGCAACCGCCTCGCGGATTTTGCCGCCGATCGCGTCGACGTCGGCATTCGCTATGGCACCGGCGTGTGGCCCGATCTTGTCTCCACTTACTTGCTGCGAGACGAGTTTTTTCCCGTGTGCAGCCCAGCCCTGATGCGGGGTAAAAATCGACTAAAGACACCCGTCGATCTGCAACACCATCTTCTGATTCACGACGTTTCCATGCAATCGACCGGTGTCTTCCCGACGTGGCAATCCTGGCTACAGAAGGCCGGATGCAAGAACGTCGTCGATCACAATCGCGGCATCCAGATTAACGATTCAGCGGCCGCCTATCGGACTGCAATAGAAGGCAACGGTGTCGCGCTTGGCCGAACCACCCTTGTCGAATTCGATCTCCAGGAAGGAATGCTCGTCCGGCCGTTCGACATAGTGCAGCGTTGCGAACTTGCCTATTACCTTGTGCACCGAAAGGCCAGCGAGAATTCGCCTGCAGTGGTTGCATTTAAGGAGTGGTTGATTGAGGAAGCCGGCGCTCTCTGATGACGGCGGTATCGTTTGGATGTTGTTGAATGGCCGGTAACGATGCTGTTTGCGTCATCCAAGCAGGCATGTTCGAGAGCGCATCCTTATCTGCTTTGCGTCCACGGCCTGATCGCGACAGCCTCGGTTCGCAGGCGACACGCGCGACGGATAAGCAATTCACCCGATTCCCTTTGCAAAATCTCGATCTTCCTCTTAGTCCGGGGCTGAATCCGCTCGCATTCAACTCTGTAACTCGGCGAGGGCCGTATCGACCTATTCTTTCCGAGAATGAGACCTATGTATTGGCAGCCCATTATCAATCTTGGTGGATCAAATTAGCATCTATCCGTTCGCGATCTGCTGCCAGCGCTATCGCGCAACTTGAAGCTTCCTGCAGGAAACACTCGTCAAGTTTTCAGCTGGTAGGAAGCCGATTTCTTGGTTAACAACGAACGTGCGCATCAAAAGGGACTGAAGCCATGAGTACAGCAATGGATGATCAAACGCAATCGTCACCGCCCATACTGAGCCTTTCGAAGAAAAAGTTAGTGGTGGTCGGTGGGAAAACGGGAATTGGCCTTGGAATCGCGCGCGCGGCGTATGCAGCGGGTGCTTCCGTAACGGTCGCTAGTCGGCGTATTACCTCCGTGGAGAAGCGACCAGATCTGGCTAGTTTCGATCAAGTGACCTTAGATATATGCGATGAGGCGGCAGTGAAAGAGGCCTTCGACAGCATAGGATCATTTGACCATCTCGCCGTCACGGCAGGGCCCGACTTGGGAAGTTGGGGGACTTTTATGGACGACGACATGCGCGGCGTCCGAAGCTATATTGAGAATAAGTTCCTGGGCAGTTGGGCTTGCGCACGCTATGCCGCGCCCTACCTGAAAGCCGGAAGCTCGATTACCTTCCTTACCGGTGGATTGGCAGCGCGGTCAAAACGCGGCTTCAGCGCTGTCACTTCTGCATTTGTCGCGGTGGAAGCGTTATCGGGCTCGCTGGCGCTCGAACTGGCTCCTACCCGTGTCAACACGATACGTCCCGGCTTTGTCGACACAGACCTGTGGCGCGTTATGGCCGACGGCGAGCGCGATGCCTTGAGAGCAAAGGTACGTGAATCCTTTCCGGCTCAACGTGCGGGTACGGCGGATGATATCGGCCACGCCGCGTTGTTCCTGATGACCAATCCTTATGTAACGGGCACCGTTATAGAGGTATCCGGTGGCGAGAACCTGGTTCCCAGCGTTTTCTAACAATGATGGTGGCTTCTCTGCGGCTGGCCGAAGAAGGCTCTCAAGAAGGTTTATCAAACATTGAGCGGAGCCCTAAAGCAAGCATTTCGGAAGCGGCCACCGCATCGATTTAAACAACAACGCCGAGGCCAAGGCCGCAAAGCAATAAGGGCGCAGACTTAACATGCACATCCAACATTGCGTAATAACAGAGTCCACATGAATACAAAGATCTAGGACGTCAATAGCTCTTCAAGGCGGTCAAATTCCAGCGGTTTCAAAACGTAGCCATTGAAGTCGCCAAGGCTCACGCCTTGTTCCAGTCCGACATGCCCGGTCATTGCCAGAATCTGGGAGTGTCGGGACAAGCCCTCACGCCTCATGTCGGCGCAAACGGTTCGACCGTCTACGTCGCCAAGCTGGAGGTCCAAAAGTATTAAATCAAAAGCCGTGGTATGGGCGAGTTCAACGGCTCTTTCTCCGTCGTATGCCACGAGAGCCTCATGACCCATCGCTGCCGCGAGGGCACCCAGCGCATCTGCCGATGCTGAATTGTCGTCAACGAACAAGACCTTCAAGCGAGTCTCCAGTGTCGTGGTTCATGTGGTCGATACTATATCCGACGAACGCCGGGCTGACGCCGATCGGCATTTGGGCGAAAGAGCTATCGACTGATTAACCGCAATCTTAGTGGGGCAATGTGCAACCAGTCGGAGCCGACGCATCTTCATTTGTGTGCCTGACTTGCGGAGGTCGGCCGCAAGCACATCCTCGGCCATGGGAAGCAGTATAGTTTCTTCGTCGACGACGTGATGGATGACTTCGCGTATTAGCTGCATGAACGTATCGTCATAGGCGGAGGTGTCGAGAGCCATAGTGTGGAGCTTCGGAATGCTCTCGCGCATTTTTTATTGTGCTCCGGGACACTCTTGTCCAGAGCGATGGCGGTCGGTCGTGCAGTAGGAAGCGCCGGATAAAAAACCTCTTCTTCAAGCTGCGCGTGGATTTCAGGTGCGGCACAAATCGTATTTACAAGCGCCGCCTTGCGCCATTTAAGGGCGTCAGTCCTGTAACGGTGAAATGCGGCCAATACATGGGTGTGATCGAGCTTGATCACGGAGGGTGTGAATAGCAGGTCCATGTTTGGGTCCGTATCAGATATGGGCGGTGCGCAATCCATTGCAACACGGGTCGCTTCGGCTAGGATGCATGCTCGAGGCGCGCCATTGTAGCGATCGCCAGAACACTTGCTGGACAACGAAAGGCGAAACTTATTCGATATTTAAGTTGAGAAATTCTGGTTTGGGCGCTGGAAAATCGAAACTTGTCGCTGGTTGGGGTAGGTTCAATGAGCCGTGGAGGCCATCCTGCCGTGAGCGATAGTCGCAACTTTATCGTCCGTTAACAACGCGGCGCGCATGCGTCAATCGCAATGTGAGCGCCCAGAACACCATCGCCATGCCGCTAACCGCAAAGCCGAGCGCGCATACGCCATTCCATCCGGCTTTCGCATAAACCCATGTCGATAAAACGGCGCCGAGTCCGCTGCCGGCCGAATAAAACAGCATGTAGCAGCCAACCAGCCGCCCGTGCGCTTCGGGCCGGGTGCTGAAGATCATGCTCTGGTTGATAACGTGTATGGCTTGTCCACCCATGTCGAGCAGGACGATTCCAACGATCAGAAGCGCAATGCTGTGCGGCATGAAGCCAATCGGAATCCAGCACGCAAGCATGCATATCAGCGCGATGCCCGTAGTCCATTGCCCGAGTCCGCGGTCCGCAAGATGACCCGCGCGCGCCGCTGCAAGCGCGCCGATTGCGCCGACCAGACCGAAGCTTCCTATTTGCGTATGCGACATCGAAAAAGGCGGCGCGCTCAGCGGCAAAACCAAAGCGCTCCAGAAGATGCTGAAGGCTCCGAACATCAGCAATCCAATCATCCCGCGAACCTGGAGCACACGTTCTTCGGCAAGCAGCGTGAACATGGAGCGCAACAGCTTGCGGTACGTAAGCGCAACCGGCTGGACATGCGACAACGGCAATACACGCGACAGCACCACCAACATGATGGTCGCGAACACGCTCGACAAGAAATACACCCAGCGCCAGCCCGCAATGTCTGTCACGACACCGGCCAGGGACCGCGCCATGAGCAAACCGACCACCACGCCGCTTTGAGTTGCGCCGACCACCCTGCCACGCTCCGATTCGTGCGCAAGCGTCGCGGAATATGCGATCAGCCCTTGCGTCATTGCGGTGCCGGCCATACCCACGCCAACCATGCCGATCAACAACACGACCGGCGACGCCGAAATTCCAACTACGATTAGCGCAGCTACAAGAAACACGAGCTGCACGCAGATCAGGCGCTTTCGGTTCACAAGGTCGCCGAGCGGCACAACCAGCAACAACGCAAGTGCGCAGCCAATTTGCGTGGCAGTGACTACGCCGCCGACCGCCGCATGGCTGATATGAAAGTCTGACGAGATGGCATCCAGCAACGGTTGCGCGTAATAGACGTTCGCGACGCTCACTGCGCAACATATCGCGAGCAGCAGCACCAACGGGGTCGGAACACGAAGAGGTAAGCGTTGCGTGCTTGCGGCATTCATCGGTGATTCCTCGGTTCGATAAAATCTAGTTGTGTTTTGAAACTGGTTTGAGTGTAAAGGAAACTTGTTTTAAAATGCAACTAGTTTGGGCGGTGATGTACAGGCGATTGTTCTGCCGAAAACAACGATGGAGGTAGTCTCATGGCTCGAGGTAAAAGCCCAGCGGATTCTTCATGTCCGGTCGCGCGGGCACTCGATGTGGTCGGTGACCGATGGTCGCTGCTGATCATTCGCGACGCATTCGACGGCATTCGCCGGTTTGGAGAGTTTCAGGAGAGCCTCCTGATTGCGCGAAATATTTTGACGGACCGGCTCAAGCAGCTCGTCGAGTCGGGTCTGCTGGATTGCGTTCCTGCATCCGACGGATCGGCTTATTGGGAATATGTGCTGACGCCCAAGGGCAAGGCGTTGTTCCCTGTGATCGTCACGTTGCGCCAGTGGGGCGAGGGGAATTTATTTGAACGCGGGGAGAAGCATTCGGTATTGATCGACCGGGCCAATGGGAAGCCCGTGCCGAAGCTCGCGATAAAAAACGCGGAGGGAAAGGCGCTTGCAGCCGAAGGGACGTTCGTAAAGAAAGTGGATTGACGCTGACAGTTGCCAGAGAGGCTTCCCCGGGCAATGCCGGGGAAGCCTGCAAACATCAGACCGCCATGCACAAATACTTGATCACAAGATAATCATCGATCCCATAACGTGATCCTTCGCGCCCCAAACCCGATTGCTTGACGCCGCCAAACGGCGCAACTTCATTCGATATCAATCCGGTATTGATGCCGACCATGCCGTATTCGAGCGCTTCGGCCACCCGCCAGATACGCCCGATATCGCGGCTATAAAAATACGCTGCAAGACCGAACTCGGTATCGTTGGCCATCCCAATGACGTCTTCATCGGATGAAAAACGGAAGAGCGGCGCGAGCGGACCGAAGGTTTCTTCCTTTGAAACCAGCATGTCCGGCGTCACATCGGCCAGAACCGTCGGTTCAAAGAAACCATGCCCAAGCGCATGGCGTTTGCCGCCGGACAAAACCCGCGCGCCTTTTTCCACGGCATCGTGAATGTGAGATTCAACCTTCCGCACAGCGGCATCGTTGATCAGCGGTCCGAGCAGCACGCCGGAATCCACGCCGTTGCCGACCTTCAGCTTTTCGACGGCCGCGCTCAGCTTCGCTGCAAACGCGTCGTACACGCGGTCGTGCACATAAAACCGGTTCGTACATACGCACGTCTGCCCGCTGTTCCGGTACTTCGATGCCAACGCGCCTTCAACGGCAGCGTCGATATCGGCGTCATCGAACACGATGAACGGCGCATTGCCGCCCAGTTCCAGCGATACCTTCTTGACCGTCGGCGCGCTTTGCGCCATCAGCAAGCGGCCGACTTGCGTGGACCCCGTGAACGACAACTTGCGCACGACGGGGTTACTCGTCAACTCTGCCCCAATCGCTTTAGGGTCGCCGGTCACGATGTTCAGCACGCCCTTCGGCACCCCCGCGCGCTCGGCGAGCACCGCCATTGCGAACGCCGAGAATGGCGTGGCTTCGGCGGGCTTGACCACGATCGGGCAGCCGGCTGCGAGCGCGGGGCCGACCTTGCGCGTGATCATCGCGGCGGGGAAATTCCAGGGCGTGATCGCGGCGCACACGCCAATGGGTTCCTTCGTCACCACGATGCGTTTGTCGGCGGCGGGGGAAGCCAGCGTATCGCCTGAAACGCGTTTGCCTTCTTCCGCGAACCATTCAATGAACGATGCCGCATAACCGATTTCGCCCTTCGCTTCGGCAAGCGGCTTGCCTTGTTCGCGCGTGAGGATCATCGCGAGGTCGTCGGCGTTTTCGAGCATCAGATCGTACCAGCGGCGCATGATGGCGGCGCGTTCCTTCGCCGTTTTCTTGCGCCACGCGGGCCACGCTTTGTTGGCTGCATCGATTGCACGACGTGTTTCCGCAGTCCCCATATTGGGCACGGTGCCGAGGGACTCGCCGGTGGCGGGATCGGTGACTTCAAACGTGGCGTTGTTGTCGGCGCCTTGCCATTCACCATCGATGAACGCCGCGTGACGCAGCAGCGTTGGATCTTTCAACGCGATCATGCTCATGCCGTTGCTCCGACTTCTTCCGTCAGCACTTCTTCGAGAATTTCGAGGGCTTCATCGAAGACGGCGTCCTGGATCGTCAGCGGAAACAGGAAACGGATCACGTTGCTGTACACGCCGCAAATCAGCAGCAACAAGCCGCGTTCAAGCGCGCGTGTCTGAACGCGCTTCGCGAACGCTGCATCGCCTTCGGTCGTCCCCGGCTTGCAGAACTCGACGGCGATCATGCCGCCCGGGCCGCGAACATCGGCGATCTGGGGTACGTCCGTTTTCAGCTTCGTCAACGTCGACTTCAGCTTGTCGCCAAGACGCGTCGCGCGCTCACAGAGCTTTTCTTCATCGATGATATCGAGCACCGCATGCGCCGACGCCACCGCCAGCGGGTTCCCCGCATACGTGCCACCGAGCCCGCCGGGCGCGACCGAATCCATCAGGTCCGCGCGGCCGACAACGCCTGAAAGCGGCATGCCGCCCGCGAGACTCTTGGCGATAGTCATCAGGTCCGGCGTCACGTCATAGTGCTGCATGGCGAAGAGCTTGCCGGTGCGCGCGAAGCCGGTCTGGACTTCATCGGCAATGAGCAGGATGCCGTGGGTATCGCAGAGCTTGCGCAGCGCGCGCACGAATTCTGCCGGCGCCTGATAAAAACCGCCTTCGCCCTGCACCGGTTCGAAGATGATCGCGGCGACCCGCTTCGCTTCAATGTCGGCGGCAAACAGATATTCGATGGCCCGAAGCGAGTCCTCGACCGTGACACCGCGCACGGGATTGGGGAACGGCGCGTGATAGATGTCCGATGGGAACGGACCGAAGCCGATCTTGTACGGCGCGACCTTGCCGGTCAGCGCCATGCCCATGAACGTGCGGCCGTGGAAGCCGCCCGTGAACGCGATCACGCCCGGACGCCCGGTCGCGGCGCGCGCGATCTTGATGGCGTTTTCGACGGCTTCGGCGCCGGTCGTGAAGAACGCGGCTTTCTTTTCGAAATTGCCGGGCGCACGCGCGATGATCTTCTCGGCCAGCGACACATACGATTCATACGGCACGATCTGATACGCGGTATGCGTGAAGCGTTCGAGCTGTGCGCGCATGGCCGCAACGATCTTCGGATGCCGATGCCCCGTGTTGCACACTGCGATCCCCGCCGCGAAGTCGATAAACCGTCGCCCCTCGACGTCCCACAACTCGGCGTTTGCAGCGCGGTCGGCGTAGAAGTCGCACATCACTCCAACACCGCGCGGCGTGGCGGCGTCCTTGCGTGCTTTGAGGTCGGCGTTTTTCAGGTTCTGGCTCACGGCGTGGTTCCTTGGCAAGTTGTTCGGGTAATAAGCGATGCCATCGACTATAGTAAGATTTGGCTCTTTAAATCAGAGCCATTTCCGTGTTTTTATAGGAGCCAATTCGTGCGGGCCACTTCCCCGATGCGCGCAAGCATGTTGTCCGACTGGCTGGCTCAGCGGATCGAACGCAATGGCGAGCAGCCGATTTATCGGCAATTGCATGGGCTGTTGCAGCAGGCGATCCTGTCGCGCGAGTTGCCCGCGGGAACCAAGGTGCCGTCGTCGAGGTTGCTCGCAAGCGAGTTGGGACTCGGGCGCAATACCGTTACGCAGGTCTATGAGCAGCTCGCGCTCGAAGGCTATGTGTGGTCGGCGACGGGGCAAGGGACTTTCGTGGCCGATAGCGCGCCCGATGAGATCGTCGGCAATGACGCAATCGTCTCAGGCGTGGAGCCGGACATCGAGCCGCGTGTGCTGTCGCAGCGCGGCACGCGCCTGCTGCAAGGCGCCGGTGTTTCCACGCGGCAGGAGGGCGCGTTCATGCCGGGTGTGCCGGATGTGTCGCGGTTTCCCGCGGCGGTATGGAGCCGGTTGCAGAGCAAGTACTGGCGGCGGCTGCGGCCCGATCTGCTGACCTACGCGCCCGGCGGCGGCTTGCCGAAACTGCGGCAGGTGCTTGCGGATTATTTGCGTACGTCGCGCTCGGTTCGATGCACGCCCGAGCAGATCATCGTGACGACGGGGATTCATCAGTCCATCGATCTCGCGGTGCGCCTGCTGACCGATTCCGGCGATGTCATCTGGACCGAGGACCCATGTTATTGGGGCGTTCGCAGCGTGCTGCAGGTCTCGGGTTTATCGATGAAAGCGATTCCCGTCGACGCCGAAGGCATCAATCCGTCCGCCGATGATCTCGCCGATCCGCCCAAGCTGATGCTCGTCACGCCATCGCATCAATACCCGCTCGGCATGGTGATGAGCCTCGCGCGGCGGCGCATGTTGCTGGAGTTCGCGCGGCAAAACGGCTGCTGGATCATCGAGGACGATTACGACAGCGAGTTTCGATATGGCAGCCGGCCGCTGGCGTCGCTGCAAGGGCTCGATAAGGACGGTCAGGTGATCTACGTCGGCAGCTTCGGGAAGACGCTGTTTCCGGGGTTGCGGGTCGGTTATATCGTGGTGCCGGAGGGGTTGTCCGCAAGTTTCGCCACGGCGTCCGCCGAGTTGTATCGCGAGGGGCAGTTGCTGCAGCAGGCGGTGCTGGCGGAGTTCATCGCGGAAGGGCATTTCACGTCGCATATCCGGCGCATGCGCGGGGTCTACGGCCAACGCCGCCAGATCGTGTTGGATACGATCAGAAAGCGCTACGGCGATACGTTGCAAATCGAAGGAGGCGATGCGGGCTTGCATCTGGTGCTTCGGCTGCCCGACGGCGTGGATGACCGGCAAGTGGCAAAAGCCGCGCTCGATGTGAACGTCGTCGTGCGACCGCTGTCAGGGTATTTCTTGCGGCCGGGGAGGGAGGTTTCTGGTTTGCTGATCGGATATGGCGGCGTGCCGGAAGACGAGATCGAGCCGGCGTTCGACCGGCTGACCGAAGTATTGAGCCGATACGGCGTGCTTCCGTATCAAGGCTTGCAGGACGTCTCGAACGTATCGCCTCGATCGTCCTGACGTGCGAGGCGGGCGCGCAACGTGTCGATCTGGTCGAGCAGATCGAGTGCCAGCGCTACGCCTTGCGCATTCAGTTGCAGATCGCGCGTCAGCCGTTGTGCGGTGACGGCGCGTCGCAGTGAGGCGCCACTGAACCGCCATTCCTCGATGCGCGCCCCGCGAGGCTCGAACGCTCCTTCATTCACCCATAGCGTGAACTGTTCTTCGGACGCGCCAGTGACGCGGCACAGTTCGATCAGTGTGAACTCGACATGTTCCTCGACAATATCGCCCTGCAGATAGACCGGATCGCTTTCTTTCATGATGGGTCACCCATAAAAATTCGCGCGCGGGTCGAACTCGAACGCCTCGCGCAAGGCGTTGTAGGCCGCTTTGCGGGCTTCGGTATCAGCCTGGGGCAGAACGATTCCGAGCACGACGTATAGATCGCCGGCCGGGTTTCCAGGGATGCCACGTCCTCGAAGTCTTAGACGGCGGCCGGCCGCCGAACCGGCCGGGACGGTCATGGTCACCTGACCGGATGGCGTCGGTACGACCACTTCGGCGCCCAATGCCGCTTCCCACGGCGCCACGGGAAGATCCAGCGTCACATCGCGACCATCGACCCGATATTGCTTGTGTTCCTCGAGCGTGACCTCAAGATACAAATCGCCCGCCGGTGCATTGCCGGTGCCCGCGCCGCCTTGGCCGGCGAGGCGCAGCCGCTGTCCATCGAGAATGCCTTTCGGGATCGATACATCGAGCGTGCGCGTTTGATAAGTGACGCGGCCCTGGTCATCGACCGAAGGCATTTGCAACGTGAACGTCCGGTGCGCGCCGTTGTACGTGTCCGCAAGACTGACCGATACCCGCGCGTGATGGTCTTCGCCACGCCAGTCGAACGACTGGGAGCGCGGCGCATGGCGTTGACGCGCGCCGAAGAGATCGCTGAAGAAATCGTCCGTGTCCTGAGCGCCGCCCGCTCCGTGGTACTCGAAGCCGTCGCTGACATCCGGGCGCGGGCGAATCTCGTCGCCGTCTTTCAGACCGGTGCCGAGGGCATCGAAGGCGGCGCGCTTCTCGGGATCTCGCAACACCTGGTAGGCCTCGCCCACCTCCTTGAAACGCGACTCGGCGTCGGCGTCCTTGTTGAGGTCCGGGTGAAACTTGCGTGCGAGCTTGCGATGAGCGGTCTTGATCTCCGCCTCGGTTGCCGTTCGCGGAACACCCATTACGGCGTAATAGTCCTTGTATTTCATGGTTTAGCCTGTTTCGTCTAATCGTTAGACCCGCACTGAAGGTGACCTGCGGCCCTCGGCCAAGCTGTCCCACAAATATACAAGCATGTTCCCATGCCGTCGAACGCTTACAGAAAAGGCTTCAGTGTGCCGGCGGCCACGAAGAGGGCGACCGTCTGCTTTACGTGCGCCCGGATGTCGCCACGGATGACATCCAGCTCTTCGCCCATCAGGGCGCGCATAAGCATGGGCGAGACGATTGCGTCGAGGAGCTGGGTTGCGAGCGCGTGTGCGTGCCGCTTGCTCGCGGCTTGTGCGCGGGCGTCGAGCGCGCGCCCGGAATGATCGGCGATCATCGTCGCCACTGCGTCTATTGCGCGCGACCTGCCGGCGTCGCTTGTCAACTTCGCAAGCGATGGAAACCGCGGCGCGTCCGCGACCACCATCCTGATCAGTCCGATCACCTCGTCGCTCAGCAATCGCGTGACGAGCGTCTGTGTCACCAGCACCAGACGCTGCTGGAGTTCGGCTGATTGCGGCGCGTCGAACACCAGACGCAGGCTGCGTTCGCAGTTTCGTTTGACCACTTCTGAAAACAGCGCTTCCTTGCCGCTGTACCGGCTGTAAAGCGTTGCCTTGCCCGCGCCGGCTGCCTCCGCGATCCGTTCGAGCGAAGCCCCGCCAAAACCATGCTGAAGGAACATGGCCGTAGCGGCATCGAGGATCCGCTCTTCGACGTCGCCCGCCATTGCATTCGATGGTCGGCCTTTCTTGCGCGAGAAAATTGACCGGATCGGACAAGACAAAGTCTCTGCATCAACACTTTTCGGGATGCGGCTCACAACGGTTCCTTCGGGAATTGCCTGCAAGGATTATCGCAGGCTTTTTTAATAGAACGATACCGTTCCGTTCTATTGTAGAATGCATCTCAATATTATTTTGGAGAATGCAATGGCCGGAAGTGAAAGCGAAAACAGCACGCCCTCCGGCGAAGAAAAACCTGATGGAGACCACGCCGGAGAAAAGGGGCAGGACCAGGAATCATCGAAGCCGATGAGCCCGGCGCGCAAGCGCATGAACGCGGTCATAGGCGGAGTGGTGCTGCTGATTTGCGTGGCTGCAGGCGTTGCCTACTGGCTGCATAGCCGACATTACGAAAGCACGGACGACGCCTTCATAGATAGTAATCAGAGCCAGATCGCCTCGCAGGTGAGCGGTCGGGTGGTCGAACTGCTCGTGTCAGACAACCAGCATGTCGAGAAAGACCAGCCGCTGCTGCGCATTGACCGGCGCGACTTTGAAGTGAAGCTCGAACAAGCCGAAGCGCAGGAAGCAAACGCTATTGCACAGGTCGCGCAGGCGCGCGCCGACCTGCTTTACCAGACGGCGAGCCTCGCGCAGCAGACCGCGCAAGTGCGCGTGGCGCAAGCCGACCTGACGCAGGCGCAGCAGGACCTGACCCGCTTCACGGGAACGGACCCGGCCGCCATCACGCGCCAGCAACTGGAACAAAGCCAGGCGACGACCAAGAGCTCGCTTGCCAAGCTCGACAGCGCCAAGCAGGCGGTTCAGGCGGGCGAAGCGCAGGTTGCATCGCAGAAAACGAAGATCGATGCCGCGCTGGCTTCCGTGCGACAGAATCATGCCGATGTCGACAACGCCAAGCTGCAACTGAGCTATACGGAAGTGCTCGCGCCGCAAGCCGGGAAGGTGACGCGGCGTACTGTGAACCTTGGCAACTACGTCACGCCCGGGCAGGCACTGGTCGCGGTCGTACCTGATGAAATGTGGGTGACCGCCAACTTCAAGGAAACCCAGCTTGTTCACATGAACGTGGGACAAGCCGTGGATGTCACCGTCGACGCCTATCCGGACAAGGTCCTTCACGCACACGTAGAGAGTCTGCAACGCGGGACCGGGTCGGTCTTCAGCAGCCTGCCCGCGGAAAACGCGACGGGTAACTATGTGAAGGTCGTGCAGCGCCTGCCCGTGAAGATCGTCTTCGATGGCGACGACTGGCGCCACCTGCCTCTCGCGCCCGGCCTCTCGGTCAGCCCGCGCGTGACGGTGCGATAAACATGGCCACGACTCATGTAGCGTTGCCAAGGTCGGCGGCGGGGCCGTTCAACCCGTGGCTGATTGCGGTCATCGTGTCGATTGCGACCTTCATGGAAGTGCTCGACACCACCATCGCGAACGTGGCGCTCCGGCATATTGCCGGTGGTCTTGGCGCGAGTCTAGACCAGAGCACGTACATCACGACCAGTTATCTCGTGAGCAACGCGATCGTATTGCCGATCAGCGGCTGGCTTGCGAACGTGATCGGCCGCAAGCGGTTCTACATGATCTGCGTGCTGCTGTTCACGGTCAGTTCGGTGGCGTGCGGGTTTGCGACTTCCTTGCCGATGATGATCGTCTTTCGCGTGCTTCAAGGTCTCGGCGGCGGCGGCCTCGCGCCCGTCGAGCAAAGCATCTTCGCCGATACCTTCACGCCCGAAAAACGCGCGATGGCGTTCGCGCTATACGGCTTCACGGTCGTGACGGCGCCCGCTATTGGACCGATGCTGGGCGGCTGGATCACCGAGAACTATTCGTGGCACTGGGTGTTCCTGATCAACCTGCCCGTTGGCATCGTGTCGCTTGTTTTGACGTGGATGTTCGTGAGCGACAGCAAGCTCGTGCAGCAGGAACGGCGCGCGCTGCTCGACAAAGGGCTGCGCATCGACTATCTCGGGTTCTTCCTGGTTGCGGTCGGTTTTGGCTGCCTGCAGATCGTGCTCGACAAGTTCGAGCGCGAGGACGGGTTTTCGTCGAACTTCATTTGCTCCTTCACCGTGGTTGCTTGCGTTGCGCTGATTGCGCTGGTCATTCGCGAGCTGACCGTCGCGCAGCCGATCGTGAACCTGCGGCTGTTCAAGTCGCGCGCGTTCGCCATCAGTTGCAGCGTGATGTTCGCGTTCGGTTTCATCATCAACAGCACGACGCAGATCCTGCCGCAATTCACGCAGGAACTGCTGGGCTACGACGCAACCAACGCGGGCCTCACGCTCGGACTTGGCGGCCTCGTCACGCTGTTCATCATGCCGATAGCCGGCGTGGTGACCGGCCGCGTTTTCCAGCCCAAGTGGCTCGTGATGATGTCGCTCGCGGGCACCGGAGTCGCGTTGCTTCATACCGCCGGACTCAACCTGAACATCGGGTTCTGGGATGTTTCGTTGTCGCGGCTTTATCAGGTCATCTGGCTGCCCTTCCTCTTCATTCCGCTTTCGACCGTGCAGTTCATCGGCATTCCGCCGAAAGAAAACAACAACGCGTCAGCGCTCATCAACATGATGCGCAATCTCGGCGGCAGTTTCGGGGTGTCGCTGGTGACCACGCAGCTTGCGTGGCGGGACCAGTTTCACCATGCGCGGCTCGCCGAGCACATCACGCCATACAACGGCTTTGTCAATTCGCTCGGATCGATCGCAAGCAGAGTCGAGCAGCAGGCGTCCGTCTTGAGTTACCTCGATGTGTTCATCATGCTGGGCGTCATCTCGCTCGTGCTGTGTCCCATCTGTTTGTTGTTGCCGAAGCTGCCGAAGGGGGCACAGGTCAATGCGCATTGATTATCGATGGATTCCGTTTGTAGCCTTCTTGTCCGCCTGCACGATGGGACCCAACTTCGAGCGTCCCGCACTGCAGACGCCGGCGCAATGGCCCGACGCCGCGTCTACCGCCGATGCCGTTCGTTCGGTCGCGGTGCCCGAGCCGGTCGATCCGTTGTGGTGGAACAGTTTCGGCGATCCGCTTTTGACGCAACTGGTCAAGCGCGCCATCGACAATAATCTGGATATCAAGGTCGCGGCGGCGCGCGTCGCCGAGTCGCGCGCGCAACTCGGGCAAGCGAAGGCGGATGAATTCCCTACGCTTAACGGCAACGCGTCCTATACCCGCGAGCTGCAGAGCGCCGATGGCGTCATCGGTTTGCTCGGAGGCAGCGGGTCACCATCGGCCACCGATACGAACGGGCTCGGCGGACGGCAGGGCGGCGTGCCCACGCAAAGCGCCACGTCGAGCGCACTGCCGCCGTTCAACCTGTTCCAATATGGCTTCGATGCATCGTGGGAACTCGACCTCTGGGGTCGCGTGAGGCGCACGGCGGAAAATGCCAGCGCTACCGTCGATGCCCAGAACGAAGCACGGCATGACGCGATCGTTTCGACCGCTGCGGAAGTCGCCCGCGATTATCTGAATTTGCGCGGCACGCAGGAGAAGCTGCGTATCACGCGCGAGAACCTGGCGTTCGCGCAGCGCACCGTGCAACTCACGGACGAGCGCGCGAAGCACGGACTTGCTACGGACCTGGATGTCGCCAATGCGCAGAGCCAGGCCGAATCGAACGCCGCCGACATTCCGCAGGAAGAGCAGCAGGAAGCGAAGCTGATCAACGCCATTGGCGTGTTGCTCGGCGAGTACCCGCAAGCGCTCGCGGCGCAGTTGGCGCCGGCTTCAGCAGTGCCGATGGCGCCGCCGCGCGTGCCGATCGGGCTTTCATCGGAACTGGCGCGATGCAGGCCGGATATCCGCGAGGCCGAAGCGCAGCTTCACGCGGCGACGGCGAGTATCGGCGCGGCGAAGGCGGATTTTTTCCCGAAGATCACGCTGTCAGGGAGCGTCGCCATTCAGGCTACGCAGTTCACGAATCTGGGAAGCTGGGGCGCGCGCAGCTATAGCGCGGGCCCGAGTCTGTCGATTCCCATTTTCGAGGGCGGTCGTCTGCGCGCGACGCTCGCGTTGAGGGAGGCGCAGCAGCAGGAGGCGGCGATCACGTATCGCAAGACGGTGTTGTCGGCGTTTCAGGAAGTCGACGACGCGCTTACGGGCTTTGCTTCAGAGCAGCGCCGGCGTGACCGGCTGGATGCGAGTGTGCAGGCGTCCAAGCGTGCGTTGGATATCGCGAACAAACGCTATGTGCGGGGGCTGTCGAATTATCTCGATGTGCTGACGGCGCAGAAAGCCTTGCTGACGAGCGAGCAGCAATGGGTCGACAGCACGGCGACGGTATCGACGAATCTTGTCTCGCTGTACAAAGCGCTGGGTGGCGGCTGGGATGTCGAGGACGCGGAGTACGCGAGCCGCGGGGCGATGGCTACCGCAGGGCGAGAATGAAGGGGGAAGCGACCGTGGTCAAACAGGGACTTGCCGCGAACGTCAGTTAGGTGCAACTGCACTTGGCAGCGGATAATAGCGGCTACGACATTTTGAGCGCTATTTTAGGATTCCCCCATGGAAATCAAAGTCAACTTCCTCGATAAGCTGCGTCTTGAAGCCAAGTTCGATGACTTCACGGTAATAGCCGACCAGCCTATCCGATATAAGGGCGACGGCTCGGCGCCGGGTCCCTTCGACTATTTTCTGGCCTCATCGGCCTTGTGCGCAGCTTATTTCGTGAAGTTGTACTGCGTGACTCGCAATATTCCTACCGAAAATATCCGCCTGTCGCAGAACAATATTGTTGATCCGGAAAACCGGTACCAGCAGATTTTCAAGATTCAGGTCGAGTTGCCAGCGGATATCTCTGCCAAAGACCGGCAGGGCATCTTGCGCTCCATCGACCGTTGTACGGTGAAAAAAGTGGTCCAGGCCGGACCCGAGTTCGTGATTGAAGAGGTAGAGAACCTGGATGCCGATGCCCAGTCGTTGCTGACGTTGAAGCCGGCTTCCGACGCGAGCACTTATATTGCGGGCAAGGATCTGCCGTTGGAGCAAACCATCGCCAACATGTCGGGCACTTTGGCGGCATTGGGCATCAAGATTGAAATCGCTTCATGGCGCAATCTTGTTCCCAATGTGTGGTCGCTGCATATTCGCGATGCGCACTCGCCGATGTGCTTTACCAATGGCAAGGGAGCGACCAAGGAAAGCGCTTTGGCGTCGGCGCTGGGAGAGTACATCGAGCGATTGAATTGCAACCATTTCTACGCCGGCGCGTTTTGGGGCGAAGACATCGCCAACGCGGCGTTTGTACATTACCCGAACGAGCGCTGGTTCAAGCCTGGCCGCAAGGATGCGCTGCCGGCTGAGATTCTGGATGATTATTCTCTGCAAATCTACAATCCGGACGGCGAGTTACGCAGCTCGCATCTGATCGATACCAACTCAGGCAATACACAGCGCGGCATCTGTGCGCTGCCGTATGTGCGGCAGTCGGATGGTGAGGCGGTCTATTTCCCCTCCAACCTGATCGAAAACCTGTACGTCAGCAATGGCATGAGTGCCGGGAATACGCTGGTTGAGGCGCAAGTGCAATGTCTGTCGGAGATTTTCGAACGGGCGGTCAAACGCGAAATTCTGGAAGGCGAAATTGCATTGCCCGATGTGCCCCAGGAAGTGCTGGCGAAATACCCTGGCATTCTGGCCGGCATCAATGGGTTGGAAGAGCAGGGCTTTCCGGTGCTGGTCAAGGATGCGTCGCTGGGCGGGGTGTACCCCGTGATGTGCGTCACCTTGATGAACCCTCGGACAGGCGGTGTGTTTGCCTCGTTCGGCGCGCACCCGAGCTTGGAGGTGGCGCTTGAGCGTAGCCTGACGGAATTGCTGCAGGGCCGCAGTTTTGAAGGCCTGAACGAATTACCTCGGCCCACCTTTGCCAGTGAAGCGGTGACTGAGCCGAATAACTTTGTCGAGCACTTCATCGATTCCAGCGGCATTGTGTCATGGCGCTTTTTCAGCGCCAAAGCGGATTTCGATTTTGTCGAGTGGGATTTTTCTGGTCAGGGTGAAAACTCTAATGCGGAGGAAGCCGCGACCTTGTTCGGAATTCTCGAAGACATCGGCAAAGAGGCTTACGTGGCGGTGTATGACCAACTGGGCGCCGTGGCGTGCCGGATTCTGGTGCCGGGGTATTCGGAAGTTTACCCGGTAGAGGATTTGGTCTGGGATAACACAAACAAGGCGTTGTTGTTCCGTGCCGATATCCTGAACTTGCATCGACTGGACGATGCCGGCCTGGCCGCATTGCTCGAGCGCCTGGATAACAATGAACTGGATGAGCACTCCGATATTGCCACTTTGATCGGCATCGAGTTCGATGAAAATACGGAGTGGGGACAACTGACCGTTCTCGAGTTGAAGCTGCTGATTCATGTCGCCTTGCAGCAATTCGAGGAGGCGCAAGAGTTGGTAGGCGCCTTCCTGCAGTACAACGACAATACGGTCGAGCGGGGATTGTTTTACCAGGCCTTGAATGTGGTGCTGGAAGTGATGCTCGACGACGACCTGGAACTGGATGACTACGTGGTCAACTTCCGCCGGATGTTCGGCGACGCCCGGATGGACGCAGTAATGGGATCAGTAGACGGCAGCGTGCGGTTCTATGGTTTGACGCCCACGAGCATGAATCTGGAGGGTCTCGACAGGCACCACCGCTTGATCGACAGTTACAGGAAATTGCATAAGGCGCGGGCCAGCGTGGCCGCTGCAGCGCGCTAGGGTTCCGAGTCATGGCTGGATGGGATAAGCGCCGTTTATCCCCCGGCACAAACGCATGTTGAATACCCGGGCGACCCTTTGCGCCCGGCGTGCAGCAATGACGATGCCGCCGGGGTTGATCCCAGCCTGTTCATGTATTCCGGTCTAGCTAATCTTCGATTTGAACCATGCGGTACTTTCCGAGGTGAGCAAAAATAACCCGGCGGCTGTTTCCGCGGCAATGATTATTAAACCCATGGCATTGTTCTGATCGGAGGATAACCCGTGCGCAGACAGATGATAAAGACTTGTGATGATGAGGTATGCCGTGAATAAAAGCGCGAGGTTTCTTGCCCAAAGTTTTCCGGCTGAAAGCCGCATGATAGTAAATGCATAGAAGACCGAGATTGCGGAGAGCAGCGCAAACACCGTAATCGCCGCTTCTATGTCCGGGCGAGTACTGAAACGCGGAAGACCCACTCCACGAACAATACGGACTATAAAAACTGCAAATCCAATCCAATAGACTGCGACTGCCGCTCGAATCCAGTTGGGAGTATTGTTGCCTGGGAAAAAGATGAAATTGGTTTCTGCTTTCAAAGGAACCTCCGCTAATTTCAAATCAGAGCCGCCCGGTTTGCCGATCATAGTCCCGATTCAGAGGTTGTTGTATCGGGAAATAGCTGGTTGCGCCGGGCAAATTGGATAGGCGTTCAGTTTCAGATACCCGGACGACAGATCATGGCAGATACCGTAACCAATGTAAGCAAAGCAACCGAAGCTGATCTGGAAGGAATTCTGGAGCTTCAGGCCGCAAATCAGATAGAGCAGGGCGGTACGCTGTCGGCTAGTTTGCCGCGGTCCCGGATCGTTGCGATGATGGACAGCATGCCGCTTATCGTTGCGCGTCGTAACCGCAGAGTTACCGGCTTTCTTATGGCGACCACACGGCAAATGAATGCCGATATGCCCATCGTCCAAGCCATGTTTGCCGCCTATCACGGCACGGCTGACGCGTACGTGTACGGGCCAGTTTGTGTTGATGTGCAGGAGCGGGGCAAAGGGTTGGCACAGGTGATGTTTGCGGAATTGCGTCGTCTGGAACCGGGACGTGAAGGGGTTCTTTTTATACGGCATGACAACGAGGCATCGTTTCGGGCGCACGCAAGGATGGGAATGCGCGAGGTCGCGGAGTTCCAGTTCAACGGGTCTGGCTTTGCAGTTTTTTCTTACGTCGGGTAGGACCATCCAGCGCGCCCGCGAAGCTGGAGCGGGCCTTTACCGGACACGCCGTCTTCAGGTTTGAGCAAGAGCGGCTAGGCGCAATGTCGCGGCTATGAGCGACCATAGCGCAAGTCGCACGATTCAAATCCAGACCATGCAAACTCACGTTGACGCCACTCGCGCATACACAAAACGCTTCGATGCCGTACTTGCGTACATCGACATGAACATCGAGGGCGACCTGTCGGTTGAAGCGCTAAGTCGCATTGCGAACTTCTCGAAGTTCCATTTTCATCGACAGTTTGCCGCGTATGTCGGAATGCCGGTCGCGCGCTTCGTGCAGTTGATTCGCTTGCGCAAGGCTGCACACCGCCTCGCTTCACGTGAGTTCTGTTCGGTGCTCGATGCCGCGTACGACGCGGGCTTCGAAAGCCCCGAAGCCTTCAGTCGCGCGTTCAAGCGCGCGTTTGGTATGGCGCCGAGTTCATTTCGACAGCAGCCCAATTGGCAGATCTGGAGTGCGACGTTTATCGTCCCATATCTTTCGAGGAAACTCACTATGCAAGTCAAGGTCATCGATTTTTTTGAGGCACGCGTCGCCGCGCTTGAGCACTGCGGATCGCCTGGGCTCGTTAACGAGAGCGTGCGGAAGTTCATCGACTGGCGCAAGCAAAGTGGTCAGTCGCCGATTGCGTCGAGCAAAACTTTTGGCATTCCGCGCAATAACCCGGAAACGACACCGGCAGATGCATTTCGCTTCGACATCTGCGGAGAAATTGACGAGCCGGTGGCATTGAACGCCTACGGTATCCGCGAAGTCGTCATTCCGGGCGGTCGATGCGCAGTGGTTCGGCATACCGGATCGCCCGACCACATCGGCGAAACAATCTATCCGATCTACCGTGATTGGCTTCCCGGAAGCGGAGAAGAACTTCGGGACCATCCACTGTTTTTTCATTACCTGAGTGTCTTTCCGGAAACGCCGCAAGACCAATGGCGCACCGATATCTACATTCCTCTTGTGTGACGGGGAGGGGAAAGGTGAACCGATCGTCGTTGGGATGCGATCGGCCACTACTCCTGGACCTCGACCCAGAATAACGCTGCGTTCGGCACAGACTATTTCACACGGACCGCAGTAGCCAAGTCAAACATACTGGTCAATGCGCCGGCCGAAACGAAATATCTCTATCAAGAGCTCGACGCGACGGGACAGCGGCTCTCGGGTGCCAGCAGATACACGGTGACTTTTGCGAAGGGCGAAACGTTGATTCGCCCTGCCATAAGCGCTAACCTGAATGCTCGTGATCGTCGAAGGCCACACAACCGGGAGATATCCGCATCATGAAGCGAGCATGGGCTTACTCTTGCACGCTCGCTCTGAGCGCTATCCTTGTTGGATGCGGTAAGGACGACTCGCGAACCACTACTCAGGAACCGGGGGCACCCGCAAGCCAGGCAGCGGCCCCGCTCGGGCAAGCCGCAAGCGACACACTTGCTGCATCTCACCCGCAGGGACAAAGCGTGCTGGCCGTTGTCACTCACGCGCAGTTGCCAGCGGAAGCTTCCGAAACATTCCGTCTAATCAAAGCGGGCGGCCCTTACCCGTTCTCCGAGGATGGCGTCCTGTTCCGCAATAGCGATGCACTGCTGCCGCAGCATCCGCGGGGCTATTACCACGCGTACACAGTTCGTACGCCTGGCGCTGCGGATCGCGGGAAGCGCCGGATCATATGTGGAGGACTGCGCCGGCAGACCAGCGACTGCTATTACACCGACGATTACTATGTCAGTTTTAAACGCGTTGCTCAGTGACTGCAGCCAATTGTTGGAGTCCTGCGACCGCTCAGCTGTTCACAGATAGCCCGCTACCCAAGAGCCTTCCTCCGGTAACGGACTACATCGTCTTAACGGCAACGGTGTTCCCAATGATGATGAACGCGTACCTTATGACATTCGCGATGATGATGGTACGGCGCGGCGATCGCCGGGACGATTGTTGCAAAGGTTACGGTTGCAGCGGCAAGCGCGAGGATCAAGGTTTTCATGTAACAACACCGATGGAGAGTTGAGAGACGGACGAAGCAAAGCTTTGCTGTTCCGCACACTGAGTAACAACCGTGATAACGGCATCCTCAACCACTTCTAAAGACATTCCGCCAGAAGGCGGCTAGATCAATGCAGCCTGGAGCGCATGTATTCCGAAACCACCAGGTGGAACGGCGCACAGAGCAAGCCGTGGCTCTCGGCGTAGGCGACAATGATGTCGAACTGATCGCCGGAGCAGGAAAAGGTTTGACGCTTTGGACCTACCGCGATCTTGAGTCTCGCCGCATGCGGCACCACCGGTAATTGTTTCACTCGATTCCCTTGATGAACTTCATCGACCGTGACGGCACTTGTCCCGATGTCGAAGACATCTACCGATCGCTTTACATTAGACGAATTGTGCTCGGGTTGATCAGGTAGATCCGTCCGCTATCGAACAATGCGCTTTAGGGTCTATAGAGATGAAAAGGCAAGTTAGCCTTGCTTTTCCGACGCTTTTTACGCGGCGTGTGACGGAACCCGGCCAAGAACTGTTGGTTACCGTCTGTTCCTGGCCCCGCACCCGCAATGCCCGGTGAGCCAGTGTCCGCTTCGGTTTGCGCCAGCCAGGTGCCGCAAAGTGCGAACAGCGCTTCACTCGTGCGGCCAGAAAAGAGACCGCCCAGTACGTCGGTCGGCTATCATGCGTGTCCTCTCCGAAGTAGCTCTTTATGATTTCCGTCCGTAATGTCACGCTGCGCCGTGGCGTCAACGTCGTGCTCGATAGCGCGTCCGTCACCTTCACTCCTGGCGAAAAGATTGGCCTTGTTGGCCGTAATGGCGCTGGCAAGTCGTCCTTTTTCGGCCTTCTCAACGGCACGTTGCACGAAGACGGCGGCGAGTTTTCCATCCCCGCTGCATGGAAGATGGGCCAGGTCGCGCAGGACATGCCGGAGACTGAGCAGAGTGCGACCGACTTCGTAGTCGACGGTGACACTGCACTGCTGGCAGCGCAGGCTGAAGTAGACGCCGCTGAGGCCAGCGACGACGGCATGCGCATGGCGCACGCCTACATGGCCCTGCACGACGCCGGTGCGCACGATGCCCCCGCGCGTGCCCAAGCGCTGATCCTGGGCCTTGGCTTCAGTGCTGCGCAGCTCAGCCAGCCGGTCAACAGTTTCTCCGGCGGCTGGCGCATGCGACTGCAGCTGGCGCGCGCGCTCATGTGTCCGTCCGACTTGCTGTTGCTCGACGAACCGACCAATCACCTGGACCTCGACGCGCTGGTCTGGCTGGAAGCGTGGCTCAAGCGCTATCAAGGAACCATGGTCGTGATCAGCCACGATCGTGAATTCCTCGACGCGGTGACGCAGGTTACGGTGCACGTCGACAACGCCAAGCTCGTGCGTTACGGCGGTAACTACAGCAAATTCGAAGAGATGCGCGCCGAGCAGATGCTGTTGCAGCAGGCCTCGATGGCCAAGCAGGCGGACAAGATCGCCCACTTGCAGAAATTCATCGACCGTTTCAAGGCCACGGCCTCGAAGGCGAAGCAGGCGCAGAGCCGGGTCAAGGCGCTCGAACGCATGGAAAAGATCGCGCCGGTGCTTGCAGACGCAGAGTTCACCTTCGAGTTCAAGGAGCCGCTCAACGTCCCGAATCCGCTTTTGTCGATGCTGGACGCGAGCTTCGGCTACCCGGCGCCGACCGACGCACCGCCTGATTCACCGCCGACGGTCATCGTGCGGGGCATCAATCGGTCCGTGCTGGCGGGGCAGCGCATTGGCATTCTCGGTGCCAACGGCCAAGGCAAGTCCACGCTGGTGAAGACGGTGGCGCACGAACTCGCGCCGATTGCCGGCGAAATCAGCGAAGGCAAAGGCCTGAACATCGGCTACTTCGCACAGCAGGAACTCGACGTGCTGCGTCCTCTCGACACGCCGATGGAACACATGATCCGCCTTGCCAAGGACACGCCGGCGAACATGCGCGGCCCCGGCCAGAGTGGCACCGAACAATCGCTTCGCACCTTCCTCGGCACCTTCAATTTCAGTGGCGACATGGTCCACCAGAAGGTCGGCACGATGAGCGGCGGCGAAAAGGCGCGCCTCGTGTTGTGCATGATCGTGTGGCAGCGTCCCAACCTGCTGCTGCTCGACGAGCCTACCAATCACCTCGACCTGTCTACTCGCGAAGCGCTAGGCATGGCACTCAACGGATTCGAAGGCACGGTGATGCTGGTCAGTCACGACCGGTCCCTGTTGCGTGCGGTGTGTGACGAGTTCTGGCTTGTCACCAAGGGCGGCGTAGAGCCCTTCGATGGCGATCTGGACGATTACCAGGAGTTCCTGCGCGACGAAGCCCGTCGCATGCGCGAGCAGGCAGCAGCGGAGCAAAAGGTCGCCGCCTGAATTTCTAATTCGTTGTTTTGTTCGACGCTCGGCTAAACCGTTGTTCCACGACAGTCGAGCCCCATTGTTTTCCCTCTGCCTCGCGAATCGTCGACGATGACCAACGCAGATGGGCCACGCCCGCTGTATCGTCGCTATCAATTGTCAGCGAAGCCAGCGACCTTCCATTTTCCACGTAAAGTCAAAGCGCCTTGTCAGGAGCCGGCAAGGACGCCACAAACCCGGCCAGCCCTATGCAACCGGGCTGATAGCCTTCGACAAAAACATCCTGCGGGATCGAGGCGCCAGGCGTTTGCTCGCGCACAGGTTGGACCCAGCGAGTCAACATTACACCGGGTTTCACCGCCTTAAGTCGTTCGGTTGACTGATCCTATACTGCACTTGCTGCGCAGCACGCAACGCGTACCATCGAGGTGGCTCAATCCATTGCAGCGTTTTCCCGACATTTGGGGCGAGGCAGGCAAGCATGGCGCTGATCGCAACCGCAATCCTGATATTCGCCATTCTGAGTTCGGCGGGGATCGGCTGTCTTTTTTTCCATCACCGAGTGATGTCCCGCCATCACGATGACGCGACACTGAGCGTGATCAGGCTGATCGCGGGTATTTTCGTGGTGATGACGTCGCTGGTTCTTGGCCTGATGATCAACTCGGCAAAAAACAGGTTCGACGGGATCAATCGCGACGTTCACGCTTTCGCCACCGATCTGGTTCTCCTCGATCGAACACTGCAACTCTATGGTAGCGATGCCGCTGACGCGCGGCGACGCCTGGCCAGGTACGTGGAGCGCGCAGCGGACGGGAAGTGGACCAGCCGCGATCCGCTTCTGGTGTCGGACAAGACTTCCGAGGAGTTGCTCAACGACGTCGGAAATAGCCTTCGATCCTTTTCTCCGGCTGATGGCGAGCATCTGGCCGTATGGAACGACGCCCGGCAGGAATACAGCAAGATCGTCGAGTTGCGCTGGGCTCTGCTGGAGCAATCGGAGGGATCCATTCCCCCGCCAATCGTGGCAATGGTCGTGACCTGGCTGTTGCTTGTGTTCGCGAGTTTCGGATATCGCGCGCCGCGCAATGCCATAGTCATTGGCAGTCTTCTCGTTGCGGCGGCACTGATGTCGAGCACGATATATTTGATCCTCGAACTCGACGCTCCCTTTTCAGGCGCCATCAGCGTTTCTCCGGCACCGCTCCAACGGGTGCTGGCCGAAATGAAGCGGCAACCCTAGTTTCGGCATTTGCCGCCGTTGCACCGCCGGGCGATAACCGCTCACTCAAACCTGTGTCATCCCTCCATCGATACACAACTCCGCACCGGCCACAAAACTGCTATCCGACGACGCAAGGAACAATGCCGCGTCCGCCACTTCCTCGGGACGGCCCAAACGATCCAACGGAATCCGGCTGGTCAGCGAAAGCCGTACTTCATCGCTGACGTTTTCGAACATGGGTGTATCGATGGGACCGGGGCTCAGCACATTCACGCGAATTTTTCTTGCCGCCAGTTCAGCGGTCCACGTACGCGCGTATGACCGCACGGCTGCTTTCGTGGCCGAGTAGGTCCCGTAGCCCGGATTACCAATCGACCCGGCAATCGATCCCACCAATACGATGCTGCCGCCGCCAGCCATGTGTTGCACCGCGCGCTGCACGGTGAACACCATGCCCCGGACATTCACGTCGAAGGCTTTATCGAAATGTTCTTCGGTCGTGGATTCGAGCGTCGAGTATTCTGACACTCCCGACGACGTCACGAGGATATCCAGCTTGCCGGCCTTCGCCTTGACGGTATCGAACAGCCGGTCGAGATCGCCCGCATTCGTCACGTCGCCTTGCACGGCTTCCACGCGACCGCCGATCAGTGCAACAGCTTCATCGAGCTGAGCCTGGCGACGGCCGGTGATAAAAACATGGGCGCCTTGCTCGGCAAAACGCCGGGCTATTGCGAGACCAATTCCGCTATTGCCACCCGTGACAACCGCTGTCTTTCCTTCGAGCTTCAGCACAGTCAACCCCTTGTTTGTTCGGTGCGGCTGAAGATACACCGTGTATATTTAGTGTCAATTACGCACCGTGCGTAGACTAGATATACGAGAGGAAACCGTCATGGCGTCGAAGGTGGAACCGCCGCTCGCCGAGATCAACGCAACGCGGCCTGTCCTTGAACAGATCGCGAACAAATGGTCGGTGCTGATCCTGACCGTGCTGTGCACCGAACCCTCGCGTTTCAACGCGATCAAGCGACGCCTCGACCCGATCACGCACAAGGCGTTGACGGAGGCGTTGCGCCGGCTGGAGAGAAACGGGTTGGTCAATCGACGCGTCATAGCGTCATCGCCGGTGGCGGTCGAGTATTCGATCACGCCGCTCGGCCGAACGCTACAGGACCCGTTCGAGGCGCTCGTGCTGTGGGCGGCGAAGCATGGCGGCGGTATTGAAAGGGCGCAGCTGAATTACGATGAAAGGACAGTTTGAGCCGGATCACCCGGCAGACCTGTACCGCCCCGGCGTGGTCCCCAACGCCCGCCGGAACATATCGATAAACGCGCTGACGTTGTCGTATCCCAGTTCAAGCGCGATGGTGGTCACCGCGACGCCATCCGCGATCAGTTCCAGCGCGCGAAGCAAACGCGCCTGCTGACGCCATTGCGCGAAGCTCAAGCCCGTCTCTTCCACGAACCGGCGGCTGAGCGTTCGCGGCGCGAGACCCGCCCACGCCGCCCATTCCTCGAGGCGACGGTTATCGGACAAATCGCCGGCCAACGCATCCGTTATCCGGATGAGCCGCGCATCTTCGGGACGCGGAAGCGCCAGCGATTCTTCTTTCGATGCCGCCAGTTCGTCGATGACAACTTCTGCGATCCTCGCCTGTGTCTGGTCCAGCTCGGCGCCGGGCCAGGTCGCGGCGCGGCGCACTGCTTCGCGCAATAGCGGCGTTGTCCTTATCGCGCGGGGATCCGCCGGCAGATTTGCACATCGGCGTTCGGTGATGAAAACGCTCCAGCCCGAGAACGGCCCGTACGAGCGCACCGAATGCACGCAATGCGGCGGAATCCAGATCGCGTGCACGGCGGGGACGACCCAATGCTGCTTGTCGAGTCCGACCGACATCAGTCCGCTCAACGCGCCCATGAGTTGCCCGCGCGCATGGCTGTGCGACGGCGTGGCGCGCGCCTCGTCCTGCGTCAGTTCCGCCGCAGCGAGAAACGGACCGTCGGGCGAGGTCACGAGATCAGGTCGGATCAAATATGAAGTCATGGCTGAAACGCGGTATTGATTGGCATTTATACCGGAGACCGGCCGATTCCGCACGCCTAAACTGGCTTCACTCTTACTGCTTCAGGAGGCCACCGCAATGCGAGCCCAAGACATTCTCCCCGACCATGTTAATCAGGCCGACTTGGGCGGGATCACGATCCGCAAGGGTACCGTTGCCGCGTTTCTCGCGAATGCGCGCGTTTGGACCAATCTGGAAACCACCGCAACGGCACGTGCCGAAGCCGAGACGGACATGCTCGAAGCGCTGCCGGCGCTGCGCGCCGTCGGCTTGTTCGAAGTCCTGGATATCCGCGATAGCGCCTTGCGCGCCTGGGTCGCCGCAAACATCAAAGACTGAGGAAAACGCCATGAAAGCTGCAATCATCAAAGCGCCGGGCCAAGGCCCCATTTACGCCGACTTCGATAAACCCGCCGCGCACGCAGGTCATCGGCTGATCGAGGTGACGGCGAGTGCGCTGAGTCATGTTGCGCGGGCGAGGGCGTCGGGGACGCATTATTCGTCGGCAGCGACGTTCCCGTTCGTTGCGGGCGTCGATGGAACCGGACGTCTGGAAGACGGACAGCGGGTCTATTTTTTCAAGCCGGAAGCGCCGTTTGGGTCGTTCGCCGACTACACGATCGTGTCCGGCGATCATTGCGCCAAGCTGCCCGATGCGCTCGATGATGTCACCGCTGCGGCCATCGCGATTCCGGGCATGTCGTCATGGGCGGCGCTCGTCGAGCGGGGCGGGTTCGCCGCGGGCGAGACGGTGCTGATCAACGGCGCAACGGGCACCTCCGGGCGCCTCGCGGTGCAGATCGCGAAGCACCTTGGCGCGGGGAGGATCATCGCGACCGGGCGGCGCAAGGCTGCGCTTCAAGCGATGAAACTCGCCGGCGCCGACGTCACGATTTCGTTGGAACAGGATGAGGATGCGTTGAACCGCGCCTTCGAGTCGCAATTTGCCGTAGGCGTGGATGTGGTGCTGGATTACTTGTGGGGAACCAGCGCCCGGGCGTTGCTGATCTCGGCGGCCAAGGCATCGCCCGACGATCATCCGGTCCGCTTTGTCCAGATCGGTTCGATCAGCGGCGCTGATATCCAGTTGCCGGCCGCCGTCCTGCGCTCGGCGGCGATTACGCTTTCGGGCAGCGGGATTGGAAGTGTTCCGCTGCCTCGCCTTCTGCATGCCATGCAGGAAGTGTTCAACGCGGCTGTTCCCGCCGGATTGCAGACCGAAACCCAGGTCGTATCGCTCGCGGATATCGGCAAGCATTGGGCAAATACAGACAGTTTGCGTCGAACCGTCTTTGTTCCCAGGCCTTAAACGTCGAAGCAGCATGCCGGAGGTATAACGTGTACGCTACAATTGGCGCATGGCTAAAAAATCCCCTCTCGCTGCTGCCAAGGACGTTCGTGTTGTTGCGGACGTCCCGAACGCTCCCGGCGCCGACGCGTATCACTTCTCCGAGCAGATCGGCCACCTGCTGCGGCGCGCCTATCAGCGCCACGTCGCGATTTTCCAGGCGGCGATTCCTGATTCAGATCTGACCGCCGCGCAATTCGTGACGCTGTGCGCAGTGAAGGAGCAGCAATCCTGCTCGTTGAACGATATCGTCAAGGCGACCGCCATCGATCAGGCAACCATTCGCGGCGTGGTCGAACGGCTCAAGGCACGTTCGCTGATCGTTGTTTCCCCCGATCCGCTCGATGGACGCAAGCTTTTGGTTCGCACTACACCGGAAGGTCTTGCGCTGATTGATCAGAGCATTCCGTTCGCCAAGCAAGTCAGCGAGCAAACGTTCGGCGGACTGAACCCGGCCGAACGCGTGGCGATCGTTTATCTGTTGAAGGCAATGACGCGGGCGGAAGAGGGTTAAGGCGCGGGCAACAAAGCCGCCTTCAACGCAGCCCGCACCACATCCGCCGTAAACGGCGCTTCACGAAACCTCACGCCGGTAGCATCGAACAGCGCATTGGCAATAGCCGCCGCGCCCGGCAACGACGCCGACTCGCCCGACCCAAGCGGCGGTTCTCCCTGCCGCTCCATTTGCACGACATCGATTGGCGGCAATTCCGGGAAGCTCAGGATTGGGTAACTGCCCCATTCGCGGCTGGCAACCAGGCCATCGGTAAAGCGAACACGCTCTTTCAATACACGGCTGAGCGTTTGAATGACGTTGCCGTGGATCTGATGACGCACGCCATCGGGATTGACGACGGTCCCGGTGTCCTGCCCGACGGTCACGCGCTTCATCCGTATCTCGCCAGTGACGCGGTCCACTTCCAGATCGACGATCCACGCCGACCATGCCGCGCCAAACCCCGGAAAGCGGCTATGAACGTAACGCGCATATGCCACGCCGCGGCCTTGCAACAGGCGCGCGGTCGGGACGTTGGGCTTTACTCGACGTTGCCAGCCCGCCCGCATGGCCACAGCCTCCAGCAATTCCTTTGCGCGCTGGTCCTGCAAATGCCGCAACCGGAATTCAAGCGGATCGGCGCCGGTCTCGACCGCGAGTTCATCGATAAACACATCGTGCGCAAACGAGTTCGGCAGCGCCGATACCCCCCTGAACCACGACGCCCTGATTAGCGGCGCCATGTCGTTGCAAACAAATCGCCGATGCTCGAACGCGTACGGCGACACCGCCGTCCGGTCGCCCATCTCGAAGACACGCGGTTCGGCCGGCATTGCGCCCGTGAGCAGCAGCGCCAGCAACGGCGCATCGTTCGATGGATACCGCGACGCGAACTCATACGCGAGCGTCTCGCCGCTGTCAGACACGGTGCCGGTCACGTCGACCACTTGCGCGGTGCCTTTGGGTTCCCATTGATGTTCATCGGCGCGCGATAGCTGCACGCGCACGGGCCGACGCATCGCGCGCGAAAGCAGCAGTGCGTCGCCGGCGACATCATCGGCGCAATTGCGGCCATAGCATCCGGAGGCCTCCATGCGCACGATATCGATGTCACCCTCCGCGCGCTCCACGAGGCGCGACAGGTCGTAGCGCAAGCTCTGCGGATTCTGCGTTCCCGACCACACGGTGATGCGGTCATCGCGATAATCGGCGAGCGCGCAGGATGGTCCTATCGATGCATGCATCTGGTAGGGCCACACATACGTGCGCGTCAGCGTCGTGGTATTGGCCTTGCCTTGCACGGATGCGACATCGCCTTCTTCGAGCAGCAAGCGCCGCTTGGCGGGCGCGTCCGATATTGCCTTCGCGGGGTCATCGAGAGAAGGCAGCGACGGCATCGGACGCCATTTCACGCGCAATGCGCGGGCGGCGCGAATGGCCTGTTCCTCGCGCTCGGCGACCACGCCGATGAAGTCGCCGATCACCACGACACCACGCACGCCCGGCAGCGCTTCAACCAAGGCACGATCCACATCGATCAGCATCTTGCCGATGAACTCGCCGCAATCATGGCCCGCATACGGCGGTCGCACCACGCGCCCGTGCAACATGCCCGGCACGCGCATGTCGTGCACGAAGGTCAGCGCGCCGGTCGCCTTGGCGGGCAGATCGACGCGTGGCGAAGCGCGTCCAACAATACGATACGTCGACGGATCTTTCACCGCGACGGTGATGTCGAGCGCGAGCGTCAGACGCTCGCCTCGAAGCAATGCGCCGAACGTGAGGCGGGTGTCGTCGGGCGCGATCACGCAACCGTCGTCGGTACGAAGCAGCGCGGCATCCATATCCCACGCACGTGCCGCCAATCCAATCAACGCGAGCCGCGCCTGCGCCGCCGCGAAGCGCAGCGGTACGGCTGAAATCTGGATCGTGGCGCTCGCAATCGTCGGTCCCTGGTTCGGCACTTCCGCCGAATCCCCGAGGGTCATCTGCACGCGCGCGACGGGGACATCCAGTTCTTCCGCCACGATCTGTCCAAGCGACGTGCGTATGCCCGTTCCCAGATCCACGTGACCGTTGAACGCGAAAATGCGGTCATCGTCGAGAATGGAGACGAATATTTCCGGCGTGTCCTGAACATACGAAGACCCGCTGCCCGGTTGCCCGGGCGCGGGTTTTACCGGCGCGGCGGGCTGCCTGATTATGTTCAGGCAGCCGTTGCGCGCGAGCAGTTCACCTCGGGAAGGCGTTCCTGCAATGGGCATGACGCGTTATCCAGAAAATGCGTTTATCGATTAACAATACTCTTGGGCATCGCCAGCGCCAAGAGACATCCGGCCAGCATGCAAATGCCGAAGGTGATCAAGCCGGCGCTCATGCTGTGCGTGGTGTCCTTCATCCAGCCGAGCACGTAGGTGCTTGCAAAACCGCCGAGGTTCGCGATCGAACATGCGAACGCGATGCCCGCAGCCGCCGCCGTGCCGCGCAGGAACGTGGAGGGCAGCGCCCAAACGACCGGCATTGCCGCGGCCACGCCTGCATTCGCAATCGACAACAGGATCACGGTAATCGCCGTACTGCCGCTGAAGAACGTGCTCGCAATCAGACCAAACGCCGTGCATGCAAACGGCACGACGATATGCCAGCGGCGTTCGCGATACTTGTCCGAACTCGCGCCTGTCACCAGCATCATGATCACGGCGAGCGCATTCGGAATTGCCGTCAGCATGCCGATTTCCAGCGCGCTTTTTACGCCCGAATCGCGGATGATGCTGGGCAGCCAGAAGCTGATGGCATACGTCCCCAGCAGCACGCACAAATCGATCAAACCCAGCGCCCACACCTTCGGGTCCGTGAACGCGTCGCGCAGACGATGTCCCTTGCCTGCGTGCGATTCCTGCGCGAGATCGTGCTTCAGGCGCCGGCGTTCATCGTGATCGAGAAACTTGGCCGATTCCACCGTATTTGGCAGGTAAAAGAACACCAGCACACCGAGCACAATGGACGGCAATGCCTCCAGCCCGAACAGCCATTGCCAGCCTTGCCAGCCGTGCATGCCATCGAAGAAAGTCAGGATCCAGCCGGACAACGGCCCGCCGATCAGGCTCGACAACGGCAGTCCCATCATGAAGAGCGCAATGATCTTGCTGCGCCGTGCATCGGGGAACCAGTTTGTCAGGTACAGCAGCACGCCTGGCAGAAAACCCGCTTCGGCCACGCCCAGCATGAAACGCAGCACGTAGAACTGGCCGGGCGTTTTGACGAACATCGTGAGGCCGGAAAGGATGCCCCACGTGACCATGATCCGCGCAATCCAGAGCTTCGCGCCGACCTTCTGCAAGATCAGGTTGCTCGGCACTTCGAACAGGATATAACCGACAAAAAAGAGGCCGGCACCGAGTCCGTAGACGGTATCGCTGAAATGCAGAGCATCGAGCATCTGCAGTTTCGCGAGGCCCACATTCACGCGGTCCAGATAAGCCGAGAAATAGCACAGGCAAAAGAACGGAATCAGCCGCCAGGTGAGCTTGCGGTACAGCTCGCGTTCTGCCTGGGCGTCGGTGTGCAGCGTGCCGCGCGCAGTGTCCGTGATCGGGGTCGACATGAGGTGTCTCCTGAAAATCCGACTGAAATAAGTTGCTGTGAATACGTTCAGAACAGGTGATAAAGCCCGAGCGTTCCGGCGAACTGTCCGGCGGTCGCGGCCGATGCGCCGAGCGTCAGGTCGCCGGCCACGCCGGTCGCGGCGACGATCTGACCGCGCGCGTTGACCGCATTGCCGCTGGCGCGCACGTAGACGGCCTGCGCATAGACGCCGGTGCGTTTTGAGAGCGAGTAGTTGATGCCCGTCACGTACTGGTTGTAGTGCGCCGTGCCGGCTTCGCCCTTCGACGTGGATACATCGTGGCGCGCCGTGTAGCCGTATTCGGCGAACAGTTGCGTCGCCGGCGTGACGAGGTATTTGAGGTAAGTGGTGTAGTTGTCGAAGACGGCGGAGCCATCGAAGAGCGAGTTGCTTCCGGCTATGTATCGCGTATTCGTGTACGTCAGACCTGCGCGCAATCCGCCGATCTGGTATTGCGCTGCGAGCGCCGCGAACTTGGCGCTCGCAGCGCTCGCATACCCTTCATTCACCGATGAATTGAACACGCTGTCCGCAGTCGCGGTCCATGTGGCTGGATCGGCGGTGACTGAGCGGCGCATGTCCACATAGCTTGCTGCCAGCGCGAGCGGTCCCTGCGCGTACGATCCGCCGACGCTCCACGTCGAGCCGGATGACATCGTGCCGGCCGTGCCGCCGAACGAATACAGACCGCCGAAGCGGAAGCCGCTCAACAGCGGGCTCGTGTACTTGATGGCGTTATCGACGCGCGCGATGGTGTCGAGATGATCCAGGTCGCCGACGTGCACGAAACTGCTGCCCATGCCGTAGATCATGTTGCCCACGTACTCGTTCGCCGAGTCGTACTGGCGGCCCAGCGTGACCGTGCCGTACTTCGAATTCGATAAACCCGCGAACGCCTGCCGTCCGAACAAACGCCCGTTGTTTCCCAGTGCGCCGTTCGATGGCGTGAAGCCGTTTTCAAGCGTGAAGATGGCCTGATTGCCGCCGCCGAGATCTTCGGTTCCCTTGAAGCCGAAACGCGATCCCCACACCACGCCGTTCGCCATGCGCGCGACGGACCCGCCCGTGAAATTGCCTGCGGCGTTGGCCGTTGTGCGCACATTGTTCACCCAGGTGATGCCCGAATCGACCGCGCCGTACAGCGTGACTTGCGCATGGGCCGCGTGGGGCAAGGTTGCTGTAGCGATGACAGCGGCGGTGGCGGCCGCGGGTTTGAACATCCGGTTGCGTGAGTAAAGCGAACGCGAAAAATGAGTCATGAATTTTGGCTGGATGACTTCGTTGTAGACGCGGGTACATCGAGTTCCGCGAGGGGCGACGACTACGCTGTTTTCAGGTGCAGACGTGAGCGTCGCGGCACCTCTAAAGTTACGAAACCAAAATCCGAAAAGCAACAGATTTATAACAAAATATCGTTATAAATCAATTAGTTAGGGTTATTGCTTCAGGCGTGTCGAAACGTCCCGTGGGCTCTACCCACAGGACGCTTCAAGGTGAAAAACGAGTTGATTCAGGCGCGGTTTGGAGTGACTGCCCTAGCGATTTTCGATACTCGAAAGCGCTTCATCGAGCGTCATCACGGCGGCGTATTTCTGCTGCATGTCGAAGAGGTTGGCATCGTGCGGACCGATGGCGCGATCGCCGACGCAATCAGAAATAACCAGCGGCCGGAAGCCATGCGACATGGCATCGACGACGCTCGCGCGCACGCATCCACTCGTCACCGCGCCCGCCACGATCAACGTCTGCACCGCGCGCTGTGACAACCACGGCGCGAGCTGCGTGCCAAAGAACGCGGACGGCACGGTCTTGCGTACAACGAGTTCGCCGGCTGCCGGCGTGAGTTCGGGCACGATCGCGCTGTTCGGATGATCTTCCGTCAGCGTCGCCATGCCGGGGACTTTCAGCGAGAAGACGTTGTCGTCGCTGCCATCGGCGGCATAGACGATACGGCTATGCGCAACCGGCCATTTGTGGCGCCGTGCGGCGGCGAGCAAATGCGTGGTGCGTTCGATAGCCGGCGCGATATTGCCGCCGCCAAAAGTCTTCGGGTCCGCGAAGCCGACCACGAAGTCCACGATCAGCAAACCGATATTGCCTTTCACGGGCAACGGCGTGCCGAATCCCTGTTGCTTGTAGACGCCGGATTCCGCGTGGCTCTGGATGTCGCTCATTCAAATGCTCCGGTTCAAGATTGGGTTAGCGGTCCATCACCACGCCGTCGCGGACCACGGCGTCGCCGTCGAGCATCACATCGCAATGACGCAGCGGGATGTCGATATGGCACGTCGTGGTGCGTTTGCCGCCGGCTTCGTTATTGGGCCCAAGCGAAAACAGGAAGTTGCCTTCGAACGCGCGTGCATCCATGCCGATGGTCGCCTCGCGGTCGTAGAGCCCGAGCGTCGACCAGCGTGCGCGCGGCTGCAGACCCCAGCCGATATGCGAGATCGCGTAACCTTCGGGATCGTTGAACGACGCCATGTAATCGCTGAGCAGGGCGGCGTCCACGCCACCATCGATGCGCGTTGCGTAACCGTTTTCCACCGTCAACGTGATCGGATCGGACACGTAGCGTTTTTGCGGCAAGAGAATGTCGCCGCGATCGATCACGATCTGTCCGCTTGCCTGGCCTTCGTTCGGGAACGTCAGCACGAAACCGCTTGGCCAATGATCCCAGCGGCCGGGTTCATCGACGAAACCGTATTCCGAGATCGCCGGGAATTCGCCGAGCGGACAGACCAGTTCCGTGCCCGCCTTCGACTTCACGCGCATTTCCTTCGATGCCGTGATCCGCGCCGCCGCCGCGCGCACGCGCGTGCGGTCGGCTTCGGTCGGAACCATGCGCGCGAGGACTTCCGGCGGTTCGACGGCGAGCAGGATCTTCGTGCCGGTTTTGAGGATCTCGTGCTGCTCGGGCGAAAACAGCAGCGTCATCAGGTCCAGCACGAGATCGCTTTCCTTCAACGCCGCGATGGCCGCGTGATTGCCGGTCAACGGCGTCGTGCCGAGGTAAGCCAGCGAATCGCGGCTCAGCGCTTTCTCGCCGTTTACCGGCAACAGGTCGAGCCGGTTGACGATCGCACCCATCGACTGCGTGGCGATCAGCGCGCTCGAAAGCGTCTGCGGATGCGTGGACGCGCTCGTGAGGATGGTGACGGTCTGGCCGGCCTCCAGCTTCGACAACGTCAACACCTCTTTCCACGCGGCAATCATTTCGTAATCGCTGATAGGCATGACAGCTCCTTAGATGAGTTTGGCGCCGAGGAAATCGCCGAATGCTTCGTAGAAGCCGGCTTCGTTGTCCCACGGAATCATGTGGCCGGCGTCCGGCACGCGCGTGTGCAGCAAGCCGGGTGCGAGCGCCTGCATTTCCTTCACGTCTTCGTCGAGGACGACGTCGCCGCGTGCAGCCGTGATCAGCAGCGACGGCACGCGCAAGAGCGGCAGGTCGGCGTAGATATCGTCGGTGTGGAAACCATCGAACGAGGCGAGCATGGCGCGTTCGTCGCAGGTATGGAGCCATTGCGCGCGCACGCGACGTTGTTCTTCAGTCCAGGTCGGGCAGAAGGCGAGCATGCCTTCCGCGTCGATACCCTTCACTGCAAGGCGGATCGAATCCACGTACCACGGCAGCTTCGCCGGATATGCGCGGCGGCCGGGACCGGACACGGGAGGATCGACGAGAACCGTGCGCGTCAGGCCTTTTGGCGCAGTGCGGGCAGCACGGATTGCAATGCGCGCACCCATGGAGTGGCCAACGAGCGCATAGTGTTCAAGACCGAGCGTTTGTGCCAGCGCGATGACATCGGCGGCTTGCGCGTCGAGACTGTAGTCGAGCGTTGCGGACGCCTCCGACAAACCCCGGCCTCGGACATCGAGCACGTAGGTATCGAACTGGCGGCCGAGCACTTCGCCGACAAAACCCCACGTGACCGCCGGGCTCGTGATGCCGGGGATGAGGATTACGGCAGGGCGGTTGGTGCGCACGCCGTCGGCGCCGCCGTAGCGCAGGAAATGCTGGCGAATGCCGTTGGCATTGACGTTCGCGCCGTAGAGCAAAGTTGAGTCCATCGCGGAGTCCGTAGATGAGTCGAAAGCTTTCAATGAAAGGTCCGGCGAGCCGATCAATATGCGCCCGACAACAGCGCGCCTGCGCCCGGCACGACGCGTTCGAGATCGAGTTCGCGCAGCATGGCGTAGGTCGTGGCAATCGCGGCGGTGATTACCGGCTTGCCCGTCATTGCTTCCACTTGCGGCACCGCAGCAAGCGATGGCATTTGCACGCACGCCGACAATACGATCGCATCGACGTCCTTGTAGTTCAGCGCCTTCACGATTTCCGGCAAGAGGCGCGGATCGTGACGGCCGACGTCCAGATTGTCGGGAATTTCGAGCGCACGGTAATCCACGACTTCAAATCCTTCCGAGCGGATGTAATCCACCACGAGTTCGGTCAGCGGCTTCATGTAAGGCGCGACCACCACAATACGCTTCGCCTTGATCACCTTCAGCGCGTCGACGAGCGCGCCCGCGCTCGTAATGACCGGCGCCGAGCCACCGTTTTCGACCGTACGTTCGTGCAGGCGCTTCTGGGACACCCGGTGATAACCGTGACCCATCGCCATGATCGCGACGAGACAGGCATAACCCAGCACGTCCACGCGCGCGTCGCTCAATTCCAGAGCGCAGCGATCCGATTCCGCGTCCATGGCCGCGAGTTCTTCCTTCACCACCTTCTTCATGCGCATGCGGCTCGAATGGAACGTGAAGCGTTCCGGGCGGATGGTCTGACGCGCGAGCAGCATGGCCGGGATCTCGGTTTCCATCGTGGTATTCGAGCTCGGCACGATCTGGCCGATGCGGAAGCTTTTGGTCATCTGTTCGACTCCGTATTTCGTGGGCCGCACGGGGCAGCTTGCGTGGTTCATTGAATGCGTCAGGAAAGTCTAGTGTACACGTTGGAATATAACAAGATTCCACAAATAAATTTTAATGGTGCAGCAATGCTTTATGTTGGTGAAAACCCTTATAAATCGCACCGATAAAGGGCTTCACCGCACTTATCGAGAGCAATTGAAAATTTTCTTTACCCAAAATAATGCAATGTGTACACTCGATATCAGTTCATTCAACAGGCTCGGCTGAAGGACTTTTCGCCCGAGCGCCAGACATGGAGAGATCATCATGAGCAAACCCCGTATCGCGATTGTTGGCGCGGGCCTTGGAGGAACGGCGGCGGCCGCCTTGATGCAGCGCGCCGGTTATTCAGTGCGCCTGTACGAGCAGGCGCCGGCGTTCTCGCGTCTCGGCGCGGGCATCCATCTCGGGCCGAACGTGATGAAGATCATGCGTCGCATCGGTTGCGAAGATGCGCTGAACGTCATGGGATCGCATCCGGACTTCTGGTACAGCCGCGACTGGAAAAGCGGCGAGGCGATCGCGCAGATTCCGCTCGGCGATTTCGCGGTGAAGGAATATGGCGCGACATACCTGACGGTGCATCGCGGGGATTTCCATGCGCTGATGACCGAAGCCGTGGCGCCGGGCACCATCGAATTCAACAAGTGCCTGACCAATATCGAAGAAACCGACAAGGACGTGCGCCTGACATTTGCGGATGGCAGCGTTGAGACGGCTGACATCGTGATCGGCGCCGATGGCGTGAACTCGAAGATCCGCGATCATTTGCTCGGCGCGGAACCGCCGCGTTATACGGGTTATGTGGCGCATCGCGCGGTGTTTCCGGCGTCGTTGCTCGGCACCGATCCGTTCGACCTGTGCGTCAAGTGGTGGTCGGAAGATCGTCACATGATGGTGTATTACGTCACGTCCAAGCGCGATGAAATCTATTACGTGACGGGCGTTCCGCAAGCCGAGTGGCCGGCGGGACAATCGGTTGCGCCGAGCAGCCGCGACGAGATGCGCGAAGTTTTCGCGGGTTACCATCCGTCGGTGCAAAAGCTGATCGACGCCACGCCGGAAGTCACGAAGTGGCCGCTGCTGGAACGCGATCCGTTGCCGTTGTGGAGCCGTGGCCGCCTGGTCCTGCTCGGCGACGCCTGCCATCCGATGAAACCGCACATGGCGCAAGGCGCGGCCATGGCGATCGAAGATGCGGCCATGCTGACACGTTGCCTCGACGAGATCGGCGTGAACGATTACACGAACGCGTTTGCGTTGTACGAAGCGAATCGCGCGGAGCGTGCTTCGAAGGTGCAACTGGTGTCGCACAACAACACGTGGTTGCGCACGAACGAAGATCCGGCGTGGGTATTTGCGTATGACGTATTCAACGAGCCGTTGAAGTCGCCGGCGGCGAAGCAGGCTTCGGTGGCTGCGGCCTAAATTAGAAGACCCAGACATGAGCGTGTCGGCATCGTCGGCTTCAGAACACATGACGTTGAGCGTCAATGGTTCATCGCGTACGCTCGAAGGCGTGACGCGCGACACGCCCTTGCTCTACGTCTTACGTAACGACTTCGAGCTGAACGGGCCGAAGTATGGCTGTGGCCTCGGGCAATGCGGTGCGTGCACGGTACTGCTCGACGGTGGTCCCGCGCGATCATGCGTGGTGCCGGTCGCGGCGGCCATCGGACGGGAAACGGTTACGCTCGAAGGGCTTGGAACCGTGGATTCGCTGCACCCGATCCAGCGCGCTTTTATCGATGAACAGGCAGCGCAGTGCGGCTATTGTCTCAACGGCATGATCATGAGCGCGAAGGCCTTGCTCGATCGCAATCCCGAGCCCGATGACGCGGCGATTCGCGACGCGCTGCGTTTCAACCTGTGCCGCTGCGGTACGCACATCGAGATCATGAAGGCCGTGCATCGTGCGGTGGAATATCTGAAACGCGAAAAAGGGCGCTGATCTGATGGACGTCATGCGTGAACGAGATTCCGGCAAACCCGTGCTGCTGCCCGAGTCGATGCTATACGCGTGCGTGGTGTTGGACTTCGACGCGGCGTTGCTGCAGCGTGCCCCGGAATTGCACACAGAAGGCGTGCGTTGTGTTGTCGTGGGGAACGTGGCGGCGTTCGTGGCCGACCGTTTTGATCTTGCGTGCGATGCCGCGCGCCGCGTTGTTGGTACTCCGGATGCGGATGTTTCGCTGCCGGTTCCGCTCGCGGGTCTGCCGCACGAAGCGCATTACGCATGGCCGCTTTACCCGGATACGTTCACGCCATGCGAGGCGATCGCGCGCGTTGACGGCGACTGCGTTTCCCTTTGGACGAGCGCACCGGCGAATGCCGACCTGGTCGCGAAGCTCGTCAACGCGACGGGATTTTCCGCCGATGGCATCGAAATTCATTCGCTGGAAAAAAGCGTCGACTCGACGCTCGCCACGCACGCCGCCGTAGCCGCTGTAACGTTGATGAACGAAGTTGGTAGCGCGGTGTGTATCGGCGGATTTGTGTCGGTATTGACGGCGCGTGAGGCGACGTTTTCAATCGCGGCTTCGTTGGACGATCAAGGCGCGCTGCTCGACTGGCAATACGTTGCGCGAACGCCGGGGGTTTCCGGTGACGAAGCTACCGCGCAAGATCCAACGCCATATGTGTCCCGCCGCGCGAAAACGCTGATCGATGATCCCGCCAGGCTCATTCCCAGCGCGGCCCATACCTTCGCGCGTGAATCGTTCATCGATGAAATCGCACGCGACAACAACCGCGATCCCGTGTCGTTCCGGCTCGATCATCTCGATCCCGTGGAATACGACGGCGCGCGCGAACTGATAAATACGGTCGCCGAACGCGCCGCGTGGGGCGGCAAGCCGAAGCAATCGAATACGGATATTGCCCACGGTCGCGGTTTCGCTTTCGATGAACACAAAACCGATCCCGCAACGCCCGCGTATTCCGCGTGGATCGTCGATCTGGATGTCAATCGTGCGACCGGCGACGTGGCGGTCAAGCGCGTGGTGGCGGGGCGTGCAAGCGGGCGCCGAAAGTTGGGCAGCATAGGCGGCGTACCGGCTCGGCTGATCGCTGCGGCGGCATCGCGCGCGCTTGGGTTGCGGCTTACCGCGCGTCCATCGCACGATGAAACGCCCGGCGCTCAGGCGGTTTCGCATGAACTGGCGTTGGCGTCGTCCGCGGACGTTCCCGCAGAACTGACGGCCGAAAGCATCGATGCCTCACCGGCCGCCGCGGCCATTGCCAACGCGCTCTTCGATGCCACCGGCGTGCGCTTTCGCGCGCCGCCATTCACGCCGGAACGCGTGCGCGCGGCGCTGGGTGGCTCGGCGTCGCCAATGGTCGGCGCGCCAAGGCGCGGCAAACGCTCGCTGAAGGCTTTGCTTGCGGCCGGCAGCCTGGGCGGCGTGATCGGCCTCGCGTGCACGCTATGGCCGCTACGTGCGCCGATAGAACCCATCGCGCGGCCATTAGCCTCCACGTGGTCGGAGGCCACCATCGCGCGCGGCCGCCAGATCGCCGAGTTCGGCGATTGCGCCGTCTGCCACACCGCACCCGGCGGCGCGGTCAACGCGGGCGGGCTCGGGCTCGAAACGCCGTTCGGCATGGTCTACACCACCAACCTCACGCCTGACCCGAAGACGGGCATCGGCAACTGGTCGTTCGCCGCGTTCGATCGCGCGATGCGGCAGGGCATTTCGCGCGACGGCCATCATCTTTATCCCGCGTTCCCGTACACGGCGTTCACGAAGATGAGCGAAGCCGACATGACCGCGCTGTACGCGTATCTCATGTCGCAGCCGGCCATCGAAAACTCGCCGCCGCAAACGCGTTTGCCATTCCCGCTGAATCAGCGTGCGCTGGTCGCGGGCTGGAACGCGCTTTATCTGAAGCAGGGCGAGTTCAAGCCAGACCCGGCGCGCTCGGCGTCATGGAACCGCGGCCGATATCTCGTCGATGGCGCCGGCCACTGCAGCGCATGCCATTCGCCGCGCAACGCGTTTGGAGCTGAAAAAGGCGGGCGTTTGTACATGACGGGCGGCAGCGCCGAGGGATGGGTCGCGCCGTCGCTGGTCGGCAACTCGAAAGCGCCCGTCAAGTGGACCGAACAGGCGCTCTACGATTATCTGAAGACGGGTTTCTCGCACGAGCACGGCGTCGCGGCTGGCCCCATGGCGCCAGTTGTCGCGAGTCTGTCGACGTTGCCCGAAGCCGATGTCCGCGCGATGGCGCATTACGTGGCGTCGTTATCGCCCACGGCGGAAGTTGCCGAGCCGACCAGGGTCGCGCAGTCCTCGGAAGCCGTCACGGTGCAAGGCCTCGACAGCGGCCGTCGTATATTCGATGGCGCGTGCGCGGTGTGCCATGCGGCGACGGGTGGTGTGGGCAACTTTGGCGTGCGGCCGTTGTTGTCGTTGAATACGAGCGTGAGCGAAGCCACGCCGGACAATTTGCTGAAGGTCATTCAGAACGGTATCGATGTCCCCGCCACCGATGCCCTCGGCTACATGCCCGGCTTCAAGGATTCCTTCGATGACCGTCAGATGGCCGACCTCGTGACCTATATCCGCGCGAGCTTCGCGCCGAACGAAGCGCCGTGGAAGGATCTTGAGCAGGCATCGGCGCGGGTTCGCAAGCACGCGCATTGACAATCGCGGCATCGGCGACTTCATCTCTCGGCTCCTATAATCAGCGAGGCGTCGCATCGGTTCGTGGTACGCCTCGCGGCATTGCACCAATAGTGGGACCCTCGCACCGCAAAAGAGATTATGGCGTGTACGCTGGGTTTTAAAGGTGCAATGCGGAACATTGATCTACCTGTAAGTCAGCGGGCTGTCAGCCCTAAAGTCCTTCTATTGAATGACAGAAAGCCAAAATAACTAGTACAAGTCACTAGCCGGAAAACAGGCACGCTCATTGCATAGAAGACTAGAATTAGAGCGTGTACATGTATTGACGGTCTGAACCCGCGCTGCGCAAGACGAGCGCCGTGTTCCTGACGAAACCCAAGCGATAGAGGCGTCGATGTTGTCGAATCTGGCTGTGCAACTCATCAACGGACTAGCGGATGCATGCGCCATGTTTCTGGTCGCATCCGGTCTGTCGTTGATTTTCGGCGTGACGCGTATCGTCAACTTCGCGCATGGCTCTTTCTATATGCTTGGCGTGTACGTGGCCTATAGCATTGCGAGCCGCTTCGGTTCCACCGTCGCCGGTTTCTGGCTTTCGATGCTCGCAGCAGCCATCGTCGTAGCCGTGATTGGCGCGCTCGTGGAAATGATCGTGCTCAGGCGGATCTATCAGGCGCCCGAGCTGTTCCACTTGCTCGCGACCTTCGCGCTCGTGCTGATTTTTCGCGATGCCGCGCTTTACATCTGGGGTCCCGAAGACTTGTTCGGCCCGCGTGCGCCGTTGCTCGGCGGGGCGGTCAACCTGCTCGGCCATTCGCTGCCGACCTATGACATCGCGCTGATCGTGATCGGTCCCATCGTGCTCGCTGTGTTGTGGTTCGGGCTGACGCGCACGCGGCTCGGCACGCTCGTGCGTGCGGCGACGAGCGACCGCGAGATGCTCGGCGCGCTCGGCATCAACCAGGCGTGGCTTTTTACGGGCGTGTTTTTTATCGGCGCATTTCTCGCGGGGCTCGGGGGTGCGCTGCAAGTGCCGCGGATGTCGGCGAATCTTTCGCTCGACCTCGATACCATCGGCAACGCGTTCGTGGTCGTGGTGGTCGGCGGCATGGGTTCGATTCCCGGCGCGTTCGTGGCCGCGTTGCTGATCGCGGAGATCAAGGCGCTGTGCATCGGCATTGGCGATGTGACCATTGGCGGCGTCGTGTTTTCACTCAGCAAGTTCACGCTCGTGGCGGAGTTCGTGGTGATGGCGATCGTGCTGGTCGTGCGGCCCTGGGGCCTGCTGGGCCGCGCCCAAACCGCGGTTCGCACCATGGCGTTCGCCGAAACCCCGCTGCGCCGCGCGGATTCGCGGCTGAAGATATTCGCCGGTATCGTGCTTGCGGTGCTGTTGCTCGCGCCGTTGTTGTCTGGCGTGTTTCCGTACATGCCGGTGCTCCTCGTTGAAATCCTGATCGCCGTTCTGTTCGCGACGAGCTTGCATTTCATCATGGGACCGGGCGGCATGCATTCGTTCGGCCATGCCGCGTACTTCGGACTCGGTGCCTACGGTGCAGCGCTATTCCTGAAAGTCCTCAACCTGCCGATGGAAGCCGCCGTCATCCTCGGGTCCGTGCTCGCGGGCTTAGGCGCGCTGGTATTCGGGTGGTTCTGCGTGCGTTTATCGGGCGTCTATCTCGCGATGCTGACGCTCGCCTTCGCACAGATCGTATGGTCGATCGTGTATCAGTGGGACGCGGTGACGGGCGGCAGCAACGGCATTCTGAACCTCTGGCCATCGGCGTGGCTGAGTTCGCCGATCGCGTATTACTACCTGACCTTGTTCTTCGCGGTGATCGGCGTGTGGATGCTCAGGCGCATGTTGTTCTCGCCGCTCGGCTATGCAATGCGCGCCTCGCGTGATTCGGTGCTGCGCGCAGAAGCCATCGGTATCGATGTAAAACGGATTCAGTGGGTCGCGTTCATTATTGCGTCGCTGTTTTGCGGGCTGGCCGGGTCCTTGTACGCGTTCTCCAAGGGTTCCATCTCGCCGGAAGTGATCAGCGTGGGTCGCTCGGTCGATGGCCTCGTGATGGTGCTGCTCGGCGGCATACAGACGTTGGCAGGACCGATTGTCGGCGCAGCGGTGTTCACGTGGCTGCAGGATACCGTGGCGCGTCAGACCGACTACTGGCAAGCGCTGCTCGGCGGCGCGATCCTGGTTCTCGTGATTGCGTTTCCGCAGGGTATCGTGGGCTTCGTGCAGCACAAGCTCGACTCACGCCGCAACGCCGATCACGGCGCCGCGCCGCAACCGGCCAAGGAGGCGCTATGAGCTTGCTGCGGGTATCGAATCTTGCGAAGTCGTTCGGCGGCCTCAAGGCGGTCGACGATGTCTCCTTCGACCTCGAAGCTGGGCAGCTGCTTGCGTTGATCGGCCCGAATGGCGCGGGCAAATCGACGTGCTTCAACATGCTCAACGGCCAGTTGAAGCCGAGCTCGGGTTCCATCCTCTTCGACGGCCACGAGATCGCCGGCAAACGTCCGCGTGACATCTGGCGCCTGGGCGTGGGCCGGACCTTCCAGATCGCGGCCACGTTCAACTCCATGACCGTCATCGAAAACGTGCAGATGGCGCTGGTCTCGCGCGATCGCGAGTTGTTCAACTGGTGGAAACCGGCGCCATCGCTTCATGCGGACGAAGCCCTCGCCTTGCTCGAACAAGTCGGCATGGCGGCGCACGCAAACCGCGCCTGCGGCGTGCTCGCTTACGGCGATGTCAAACGCGTCGAACTTGCCATTGCGCTTGCCAACAAGCCGAAACTTCTGCTGATGGACGAACCGACCGCGGGCATGGCGCCCAAGGAGCGCAACGACCTCATGGCGCTGACCAAGCAACTCGTGATCGACCACAAGCTCGGCGTGCTTTTCACCGAGCACAGCATGGATGTGGTCTTCGCTTACGCCGATAAACTCATCGTTCTCGCGCGCGGCAAACTGATCCGCGAAGGCGATGCCGAGACCGTGCGCAACGATCCCCGTGTACGCGAGGTCTACTTCGGCACGGGCAAATCGTTCATGCCGCGTGCTTCGCTGGCTGAAGACGGAGTCGCTTGATGACGGCCATGCTGAAAGTCTCGGGCCTGAACGCGTTCTACGGCCGCGCGCAGATTCTCTATGACGTCGGCCTGGAAGTCGGTCGCGGCGAAGTGGTCGCGCTGATGGGCCGCAACGGCGCCGGCAAATCGACCACCATGAAAGCCCTGATGGGCATGCTGCCCACGCGGCGCGGCGCGATCAGCTTTTGCGGCCAGGATATTTCGACCATGCCGCCGTATCGGATCGCGCGGCTTGGGATGGGTTTCGTTCCGGAAGACCGGCGCGTGTTCGGCGATTTATCGGTGATGGAAAATCTCGATACGGGCCGCCAGCCGCCACGCGAAAACGCGCCGCGATGGACGCCCGAAAAGCTCTTCAAGCTGTTTCCGAATCTCGGCGAGATGCCGAACCGTCCCGGCAGCCAGATGAGCGGCGGAGAGCAGCAGATGCTGACCGTATCGCGTACGCTGATGGGCAATCCGTATCTCGTGCTGCTCGATGAACCTTCGGAAGGTGTGGCGCCGATCATCGTCGAGCAGATGGCGAACATGATCCTTGAATTGAAGCGGGAAGGGCTTTCCATTCTTCTTTCCGAACAGAACATGCACTTTGCCGAACTGGTCAGCGACCGCGCGTACGTGCTTGAAAAAGGGCAGATCCGGTTCAGCGGCACCATAGAAGAACTTGCCCGCGACGAAGCCGTGCGACGGGCGTACCTGAGTGTATAAAGCGATATTTCATCAGCACCCATCCTGGAGAGAACAACTATGACCACGCGTGCTGGATCGCGGCTGCGCATGACCGTCCTGATGCTTGCGCCATTGGCTGCCGCCCTGGCGTCGAGCGGCGCGGCGGCTGCCGACACCATCAAGATTGGCGAAATCAACAGCTACAAGGCGCAGCCGGCGTTCCTCGGGCCGTACAAGAATGGCTGGAACATGGCGCTGGATGAAGTCAACGCGGCCGGGGGTATCGATGGCAAGAAGCTCGAAGTCATCTCGCGCGACGACAACGGCAATCCGGGCGATACGGTTCGCGTCGCACAGGAACTGACGACGGGCGAACAGGTGTCGCTGTTGTTCGGCGGCTTCCTATCGAACACGGGTCTCGCGCTCGCCGACTACGCGAAGCAGCGCAAGATTTTCTTCCTGGCCGCTGAACCGCTGACCGACAAGATCGTCTGGCAGGACGGCAACAAATACACGTACCGGTTGCGTCCATCCACCTATATGCAGGTCGCGATGCTCGTGCCCGAAGCGGCGAAGCTGCACAAGAAACGCTGGGCCGTGGTGTATCCGAATTACGAGTATGGACAGTCGGCGGTCGCCACGTTCAAGCGCTTGCTGAAAGCGGCGCAGCCGGATGTCGAGTTCGTCGCCGATCAAGCAGCGCCGCTCGGCAAGCTCGACGCCGGCGCCGTCACGCAAGCGCTCGCCGATGCCAAGCCCGACGCCATTTTCAACGTCGAATTCGGCGCTGACCTGGGCAAGTTCGTGCGCGAGGGGAATACGCGTGGTCTGTTCAAGGATCGTTCGGTGGTGTCGTTGCTGACCGGCGAGCCCGAGTATCTCGATCCGTTGGGTGCTGAGGCGCCGGTTGGCTGGATCGTGACGGGCTACCCGTGGTATTCCATCGATACCCCCGCGAACAAGAAGTTCGTCGCGGCGTACCAGGCGAAATTTCACGACTATCCGCGGGTGGGATCGGTGGTGGGTTATTCGGCGCTGATGTCCATTGCCGACGGCTTGAAGAAGGCCAAGTCGACCGACTCGGAGAAACTTTCCGAAGCGTTCAAGGGCTTGTCCGTCGATACACCTTTCGGCCCGATTTCGTATCGCGCGCAGGATCATCAGTCGACCATGGGCGCGTACGTTGGCACGACCGCGCTCAAGGACGGCAAGGGCGTGATGACGTCGTACCGGTATATCGATGGTGCGAGCGTCCAGCCGTCGGACGCCGAAGTGGCGAAGATGCGGCCTGCGGATTGAGGTTGTAGCTGTTGCAATAAGAAAAAGCCGCGCTTTGAAACCAAGCGCGGCTTTTTCGTTTCGGCCCGACGTAATCCGAAAGCTTCAGCCTTCGTAAGAAACGCGACGCAGATTCTCCGTTGAACCGGCCGGAACCTTTGCATCGGCCGGTTTGCGCTTGCCCGGCGGCTTCGACTTGACGCTCGCGCCATGCACGAACAACACGACCAGGAGTGCCGCCATCGCCCACACAGACAAGACCCACATCAACGTGCTCATTTCATCCCCGAACCGATTGGTTTCTTAAAGTTGCCAAAACGACTGGCATGGATGAATTGTGAGGCTCCGGCCTGCAAAGCAATTCCCCGATAAGCGCGGCATTCTACGGCCAATTCACTGAAGAATGGCGCGCGCCGATCAACCGTTGCGCAAATATTACCGGGCGCCGAAACGGCTCAGCGAAAACGCTGAGAGGTCGACATCGCTTCGTCCGGTGAGCGTGCGTTGCGCCACCGCCTCGCCGATGCCCGCTGAATGCTTGAAGCCGTGCCCCGAGCAGGCGGAAACCACGGTTACATTGGCGAACGCAGGGTGATCATCGATGATGAAACCGTAGTCCGGCGTGACCGTATAGGTACAAACAGCGGCTTTGACCAGTTCCGGCGTTACGCCCGCGAAGTTTCCCGCGAGATGGGATTGGTACATCTGCGCGACTTCTTCGTCCGAGACGGTGCGATCGAGTGTATCGATGGAATCCAGCGCGGTGTATTGCTCGGTCGCGATCTTCATGCTTCCCTCGCCGGGGATGGGCGGAAAGCCGTAGCAGATATCCGTTTCCAACGGGCCGTGCGAGAGGATGAAGGTCGGGGAAAGTTGCGGGAATATGGATGGTTCTTCGAGCTTGAACCAGAACAGCTTTTGCCTGCAGACCTTCAGCAACGCGCTGAAGGGTTCACCCAGCAGATTCGCGGACCACATTCCGGCGCACACAATCGCCTTGTTGGCCATGATCGTCCGCTCGCCGGTTTTGATTCGCACAACGCCGCCTTCAGATTCGATCGATGAAACCGTCTCGCCGGTGATGACGGCCGCGCCGAGGTTTCGCGCGGCGTCCAGTTGTGCCGCAATGCATTTCTCCGGCCGCACGAAACCGCCTTCGGGTTCGAAGTAACCGATGGCATCGTCGCGAATCGGACCAAACTGGGGAAAGCGCGCCTTGATTTGCGAGGCGTGCAGTATTTCGTGGTCTATGCCGTAACGGCGCGCCAGTTCGATGGTGTTCCCCGTGAAATCTTCCGAGCCGTGATGGCGTGCGGGCGCTTCGCTGGATGTCATCACGAGCACGCCGCATTGTTCGAAAAGCGCTTCGCCGCTTTCGGCTTCCAGCTCACGCCAGATCACGTGCGATCTGCGCACAAACGGGATGTAAGCCGCGCCTTCGCCTACAGCCAGGCGGGTGATGCGCGTATCGCCGTGACTCGAACCCTGATCGTGCGGCGGCGCGAACCGGTCGATACCAACAACACTGGCGCCCGCCCTGGCGAGTTGATAAAGCGTCGCCGCGCCCATCGCGCCGAGTCCGACAACTACGACGTCACATCGTTGTTCGTGCCCTGCTTTGTGCCCTGCTTCTTGCGCTGTTCCTTGCATTCAGCCACCCGTCCGGTTGAGGTCAAGCGAAAGATGATACTTGGCGCCGGACATTCGGGCCGGGCCGTCGTCACGGCTTCGAAGCGTTCTCTTTAGCGGGATCGGCGGGGGGAGCAAAGCGGCCTTGCTCCGCGATCAGTTGATCATCCGTCGTCGCCACCAGCCACAGCCGCGCATGTTCTGCGATGTGCCGGTTGTGGTCCTTCAACGGTCCCATCGCGCTGGCGGCCTTCCAGACCACCGGGCCAACGCGGCTGCTCCTGCCCGACGGCGCGCCTACCAGCAGGCAATAAGGTCCAAGCGGAAGGGAAACGAACGGCTGCGCCGGCTTCGCGCGAACCCGCCAGTCGATGAACGGCGTCTCGCTGATCAGCAGCGGCGTCGGCAAACCGTAAAGCACGCTGAAGTCGTAGAGCGCCAGTTGCGCGCGCATCCCGGCGTAAGCGCGACGAATGTCTTCAACAACGGCCGCGCGGATTTCGTCATCGAACATGGGTTCTTCTGCGTAGCGCGCGAATGCTTCACGGGCCTCCCGTTGATACGCGCTGAAGATGCCTAGATCCATGCAATCCTGAACGGCGCGTTGAACGTCGGCGACAGAACCGGCCTCCGCCGGCGTACCCAGTTGCGCCGCCCGCAAGAAGCGGGCAAGCCCCGCTTCCTGTATCACAGGGCCTTCCGCGGTAGCGGTTTCCTGAAGGTCCTTGTCGAGAGGGACATAAAAGTATTTCTCGGCGGCGAAATGGGATTTCTTGCCTTCATCGAACTTGATGGCGCCGTCTGTGCAGTCGAGATACCGCGTCCCGATTCGACCGTGCTCCCAAACCCAGTTCTTTAGGAACGGACGCAGCGGATGCAGTCTTTCTTGATCGGTCATTGAACCCTCCAGGGCTCCCAGTATAGTTCCGGCTTGTCCTGGAGAGCGTCTTAAACCAAAGCGCGCAGCGTCCTGGCAGCCGCGACCATGTTGGTCAGCGCCGGAATGACCTCTTCCCATTGACGCGTCTTCAGGCCGCAGTCCGGATTCACCCACAGGCGTTGCGGCGGAATGCGGTCGGCCGCCTTCCTCATCAGTTGCACGATGTGCTCTTGCGTCGGAATGTTGGGCGAGTGGATGTCGTACACGCCCGGGCCGATCTCGTTCGGGTAGTTGAAGTGATCGAATGCATCGAGCAACTCCATGTTCGAGCGCGAGGTTTTAATGGTGATCACATCGGCGTCCATGTCGGCAATCGATGCAATGATGTCGTTGAACTCCGAGTAGCACATATGGGTGTGGATCTGCGTCTCGTCGTCCATGCCGTTGGCCGTGTTGCGGAACGATTCCACCGCCCAGCCGAGCAGGTGCTGGTCGTGGGGCGGCAGCATCGGCTGGCGGAAGCGCCTTTTATTCTCGCGATGAACTCACCGAAGAAGTCCTGATCACGTATCCGGTCGAGATCGACCGCCTGGATATCTACAACCAGTTCCTGATGCCGGCGAATGTCGTGCCCAAGCGCCACAAGGTCATAGAAACCACGGACATCATGTTGCAGATGGTCGCGAGCGGACGAGGCGTTGCCGCGCTGCCGCGCTGGCTGGCCGAGGAATATGCGGACAAAGTGGCGGTCAGCGCGGTGCGGCTCGGTGCCCAAGGATCGCCAAGCAGATTTTTTTGGGCATGCGGGAAACGGATGACGCCATCGATTACATGACGGCCTTTGTCGAACTTGCGCGCGAATCTGACTGGAACTCGGACGTCAACGCGCATGCGTAGGGGCAGCGGTTTGCTACTTACTCTGCGGCAGTAAGGGTGGCGCACGTGGATGGCGGCGTGCAATCCATCGAAAGAGTTTTTCTAACCCGGACCGGGAATTAATCTGCTTTGCCTTCGCGGCACGGCATGGATACGCTTCTGTCTGTGATCCACCACCTCATAAGGTTCGCTAGATGGAAACCGTTTCGCAAGCGCCGCTGATTTTGATAACAGGTGGAGGTCGTGGTGTAGGCGCGGCAACCGCGCGGCTTGCTGCTGCACAAGGCTACGACGTAGCGATCAGCTTCGCCTCCAACGAATCTGCAGCTCTCGCGGTGGCGGCTGATGTAGAAGCGCTTGGGCGCCGGGCTTTAGCCGTGCGCGCAGATAGCGCGGATCCAGAGCAGGTCGCTCAATTGTTCGCCGCGATCGACCGGGAGTTCGGCCGGATCGATGTGCTGGTGAACAACGCCGCAATAATCGCGCAGCAGTCCCGGCTGGAAGATCTCGGATTCGAGCGCATGCAGCGCGTCTTCGCGGTCAACTCGATCGGCCCTATCCTCTGCGCGCAGCAAGCGGTGAAGCGGATGTCGTATCGTCACAATGGGCGGGGCGGTTCCGTGATCAACATCTCATCGGCGTCGGCGCGGCTCGGCAGTCCAAATGAATACGTCGACTATGCCGCGTCGAAGGGCGCCGTCGAGACCTTCACTATCGGTTTCGCCAAAGAAGTCGCGCGGGATGGAATACGCGTCAACTGCGTCCGCCCCGGACACATCTACACGGAGATGCATGCGAGCGGCGGCGAGCCGGGCCGGGTGGATCGCGTCAAGGACTCGATCCCCATGGGAAGAGGGGGGCAGCCCGAAGAGGTTGCGCGAGCGATCCTGTGGCTGGCAGGCGCCGAGGCTTCCTTCATCACCGGCACGTTCCTCGATGTCACTGGCGGCAAGTGATCAACAGCCTGCAGCGATCAAGGCTGCGAATCAGCAGGCCAATTTTTCGTACAGCGACCAGACATAGTCGCCGGAATTGGGCGTTGGTTTGAGTCCAACCCGTGTGAAACCACCCGACTCGTAGTAGGCGCATAGCTTGGTGTTTTTTGCGTCGCAGTCGAGCCGGACAAAACGCCGGTCCAAGGCGCTTACCTTCTTTGCGCACCAATCGATCGAGACGCGGCCAAGCCCACGGCCATTGAAGCCCTTCCTGACGCAAATGCCATGCACATAACCCGCGTCAGGTTCTCGTGGCCCCCAATGTTCCGCATCGTCCCAATCGAGTGAAAACGTTCCAGCAGGCGTGCCATCCTGCTCGACGACATAGACTTCTCTTCGGGAAAGACTGTTAAGCACCCACGTCTGGGTGAATCCATCGCCTTCTTTGCCCCACGCATGATCGCCGTGCGCAACTTTTTTCTCGTGGGCGTCGTTCCTGATCTCTGTCAGCACCGGCACGTCTTCTATCGATGCTCTGCGAATGCATGTGGAAGTCATCGTGTCTGTTTCCCCAGGATCTAATTCTCATATGCCGGCCAGTCTCTTGCTGAATCCGGATCATTTTCCATGTTTCGCTCGCGCTTGCGGTTCTTTGAAAGATAGCGGGCACGGCATCATACGGCCGGGATTTTCAGCCACTCACACGGGCTTGTGGAAAGGCCCTCGCGCCGTGCATCGCATATGCGTCGTAAAATCAGGCCGATACAACTATAGCGATACGCGCCATGAGATACCTCCTTGCATCGACAATCGCGGCGCTCGTCGTGACCACGATTCCCGCCGCGATGGCCCAGACGCCCAAACAGGAATGCGCGATCGGGTATGTCACGGGCGTCGGCGGCGCACCGCAAAACGTCCGTGAATACCTCGCGATGCCCGATCGCGACAGATATCGGTATCTTGCGGACAACCCGATCAATTGCCGTGTCTCCGACGAAGGTCGCGCGTCCGCGTGCACCGGAATCACAAGCTTCCGGCACGAAAAAGTCAGTGTCTACGATGACACCGACAACGCGACGATAACCGTCGTCGCGCGCGTGGAACTCGACCGTGGGACGTACCCCGCGATCATCGTCGTGCCGAGACCGAATGTGCAGTGCGAGGAATGAACAACTGCCTATAAAAAACGGCGCGCACTTTGGAGTGCGCGCCGTTCGTTCCGGTGTTCAACGCCCGGCCGCAAGCCCCGGGCATCGAGCATCAGAATACGTTGCGAAGACCGATTGCGACGCCGGTCTGGTTGTTGCGTCCGGGGAAGTCCGCTTGCGCTGCGCCCGTGCCACGGATGAAATCGACGGTGCCATAAACTTCCGTACGCTTGGACAGTGAGTACTCGGCAAGCAGCACGCCCGAGTAGCGCACGCCGCGGCCAAGCGTGGACCCGTCCCCGTTCAGCGCATTGCGGGAATGATCGTAGTAACCGGCTGCGGTCAGCAGCAACGGTGGCGTGACCTGCCATGTGGTGCCGACATAGAAGCCATCGTCGATGCGGTTCGTATTCGCCACCGGCCCCGTGAAGTTGGCCGCCGGAGAGTTCGCAGCCGCCATGAAAAGGTCCACCATGCCGGTGTTGTCTTGCGCGTGCAGCCAGCCTGCGTAGGCCTTGACGGTGCTGAACGCATAGACCGCGCTCACGTTGACGACCTTGAACTTCCGGTTTTGCGCATCGCTGTTTTGCTGGTAGCCGGCATCGAGCGACAAGCCGCTGAACGTGTAGGACGCCGTCAACCCGTACATGTTGTTCGCGCCCGTGCTGCCGGCGGTGTTGCCGAAGGCGTACATGGCTTCCACGTTCAGGCCGCCGAACTGGCCGTTGTACTTGACGGAGTTGTTCGAGCGCAGGCCGTAGCCAAGCGCGCCGGGCAACCAGCCGTCCTGATCGAAGTTACCCACGGTCAGCGGATCGTAAACATTGCCCAACTGATCGAAGAGCGGCGTGTTCTGGCGGCCGAACGTAAGGGTGCCGTATTGATTGCTCGACAGGCCGACGTAAGCCATCCGGCTAAAGAGCGTGTTCTGGCTCGCCAGTTGCCCGTTCCAGACGTTGAAACCGTTCTCGAGACGGAACACCGTGGACAGGCCGCCGCCCAGATCCTCGGAACCTTTCAAACCCCAGCGGCTGCCGGTGATCGGGCCATTGCCCATCGATACCTGGCTGTCGTTGTTCGCATTCGCGTTGGTGAGATAGCGCACGCTGGTATCGACAATGCCGTACAGCGTGACTGAACTTTGCGCGAAAGAAGATTGAGCCGCGATGGCGATTAATGCGCCGGTAATGGCGCCAGTGATTTTGTTCACCGAGTGTCTCCGCATGTTTAGTTTTTAGATAAACGCCGGCCGGTTTTGACGGCCCTGGTCACGAACGATTTTGTCGTCCGGGCGCAATCATATTTGCGTCGATTAAAAAGCGGGATTGGTATTCAACTCCAATGTCTCCCCTTCACAACATGGGATTGACTTGAGCGAATCACTTGATGCTTTCATTTCTTGTTTTTGATTAATCGTTTATCCGTCCCGCGATTATCACGAGCGCTTTTTTTGGAAGCTGGGCCACGAGGCGTGTCTTTGTCGCCTGCTGCGCCGCTCGCAGCGTTCAATTCTTCGAGCCATGACAGCGCGTCTGCATACGATAAAAACTGCTGCAAATACCCGGGCGACAATTCGCGCATCAACGACAACGACCGATGCACGAGGCTGCTCGAATTAAGCGGGCCCGCGTTCCCGGGCACTTGTGCGAGCGATTGCCGGAATTGTCTTTCGGTACTGAGCGTGTTCCACGTTTGCCTGAAGTATTCGAGCGCTGCCATTTCGGGGTAGGCGGTGAGCTCGCGCGCATTTGCAATGTAATCAACGAGTCCGGCCAGCGGACCACTTGGCGGCTCGCTATCTGACGCTTTAGTTTTTTCCTTTGCAGCAAGATCGCCGGCATAGGCATCGACCAACCCGGCTATCTTCGCGTCGAGAACGCGCCGCGTCTCGCCGTCATGTGCCATCGCGCGCCGCTCCATTGCTTCGATAACCCGAAAGCGCACCGGATCAAACCGGTCGGCGCCGCAATCGCGCCAGGCGTCGAGCGTCGCGCGGATCTCGCTCATGGCGCCTTCACCGCTGCAGCCGATGGTTTCGGAACGGGCGCAATCTCGACTCGCCGGTTCTTGGCGCGCCCGGCATCGTCCGCATTCGATTCAACCGGCTGCTGCGAGCCGAACGCAGCCGCAAACAACGAAGACGAGGGCACGCCTTCATCGATCAAAGCACGCGTGACCGTCAGCGCGCGCTGCGCCGAGAGTTCCCAGTTGTCCGCAAAACGGCGATTGCCTTCGCGCAACTGCCGGTCATCGGTGAAGCCGCTCACCATCAGGATTTGCTCGTTGGCCTGCAGATAGGCGGTAAGCGGCCCGGCCAGGCTCTTCAGGATCTTGCGGCCTTCAGGCTGCAACTGATCGGAATTCAGTGCGAACAACACGCTGCCATTGATGCCGATGCGCCCGTTGACCAGCGTCACGCGACCCGCCGCCAGCGGTCCGGCGAGTGCCTGTTCCAGCGTCTTGCGGCGCTGCGCTTCCGCCTGATGCTGTTTGACTTCGTTTTCCAGTTTGCTAGAAAGCTCCAGCTGCACGCCGATAACGCCCACCAGGATCAGCATGAACGCGCCCAGCAACACCGACATCAGGTCGCCAAAGACGGCCCAGACCGGCGCTGCGGGTTCCACGCCGCCGTCGATATCCTCGCTCATGCCGCTTCGGCTCCGGCAGAGGTCCGCTTGCCGCCGATCTGCTGCAAGTCTTCAATGATCTGTTTCTGCGACCGCACGCTCAAGTCGACGACTTCCCGAGCTTGAGCGACGTAATACGCAAGCTGTTCGTCGCTGCGCGTGAGGGATTTGTCGAGTGCGGTTTCAATGCGCTGAAGGTGGGCCACGAGCTTCTCGTTCGAATCGCCGAACAATTGCACGGCAACGCCGAACACTTCGCCAAGGCTCGCGACCTCGACCGCGCCGCCGGTGACTTGCGCTGCAATCCCGGCGAGCTTGCCGGTCTCCTGTTCGACCTTGTCGGTGAAACGGGTGCCCACGCGATCCAGCAGATCCGCCGATGTGCTGACGAGCGCATCGACGGCCGAGCGCTGCTCGGTGGATGCGTGGTTCACGGCATCGAGCAGGGTTTCAAGCGTTGCCAGCAGATGGCTGCGTTCTTCGAGCATGGCGGTATCGCGGATCATGCTGTCCGTGAGCTTGATGCGCAATTCGGCGATCATTTCAGCTGCGGCCTTCGGCGCTTCCGATGCAGCCTGCACAAGCCGCGAAATCTCGCCGATGGTCTCGCTCGCGTGCGCCTGCGTCTGCGCTGAAATATTGCGTGCGGTATCGGCGAGCGTGTCGCAGATTTCCTGTTGCCGCGTCGCGGTGCGCGCGCCGGACTGCTCCCATTCGCGGCTGAGCGTTGCGGCCATCAACTCAAGCTGACCGGTCCATGCGGAGAGCCGCGCTTCATCGAGCGATGCAAATTTCGTCTGCAAGTCCGCGTGCGATTCATTGACCTTGTTCAGCAACGTCGCCGAATGCTGCTCGAAGGTCGCGGCCGCCGCGTTCAGCGCGTGCTCGTTGTGCTGCGCTAGTTTCTCGCCGATACGTTCCTGCTGCGACAACGCATCGTGCCATGCCGCCGATACGCTTGCCGTGGTGCTTTCAAGCCGCGTGGAGACGCCGTCCAGAAGGCTCGCGGAACGCTGCTCGAAGGTCTCGGTAAAACCATCAAGCGATACGCGCAAATGTTCGGACAGTGCTTCGGTGGATCGCTGATGCGCGGCGAGCGCCTGATGCCAGATATCGGAAACAGTCGTGGCCGTCGATTCGAAACCGCTCGACAAACCATCCAGTTGCCGTTGCACGGCGGCCGCGACATTGCGGTGCAACGACGCTGATTCGTGCGCGAGACCGGCCATGGTTGCTTCCATGACCGGCTGCAACGCGGCGCCAGCGGCGCGGGCGCTTTCGGCGACGCTCTCTTTCATCGAACGTTCCACCGATGCCGCCAGCCGCGTGTAAGTCGCTTCCGTCCTTCCATGAAACGCGTCCTGGCTCGCGATCTGCCGTTCGTTCAACGCGAGGTTCTGTTGCTCGATGGTCGTCATCATCGCTTGCAGGCGATCGACCAGCGTGGGCATGACTTCCGCCTGACGCTGCAGAAGCCTGAAGGATTCCTCGCGCTGATGCGTTTGCGAGTAGATGCGCAAGGTCGTCGCGATTTTCACGTCGAGCATGTGCGCGGCCTGAATCCGTTCGCGGCGGCACAACGCGGAAAGCAATCCGAGCATGGCCGATGTCGCCACGCCCGCGATCGATGTGCCGAAGGCGAAACCCAGCCCTTTGACCGGCGCAGCAAGCGATGCACGGATGGCCTGCAAGTCGGTCGCGCTGTCGAGCGCCATGCCCGTGCCTCGCAGCGTCGCGACCATGCCGAGCAGCGTCCCGAGCATGCCGAGCAACACGAGCAGTCCCACGAGATACGGCGCAAGGGCCGGGCCGGGCAAGGCGACGCGTTCGCCCTCGACACGCAAACGAGTTGGGTTGCGCAGGCTGGTTGGCAATTGTTCGAGCCACGTGCCGAGACTTGCAGGCGGTGAAGACAATCCACCGATGGCGCGCGTGAGGCCGGATGTGGCCTCGCTATATCGTTTCAGTTCGAGCGCGCCCGCCACGTAGCAGGCGGCAATCAGCAGCGTGACGGCCAGCGCCAGCAGATTCGTGCCGACATAACCCGCGCCGATCCAGCACACGGCGGCAAGACCTGCCAGGAACACAACGAGATTGATCAGATTTCTGGACATAGCGTCCCAGTTAGCTAGTGCGAAGGGCAGCAAGCAACCCCTCGACCGGTTGAAAACGAAGATCCAGTTCGGCCAGCAGCACGCTCTGCGCATCCTTGCGGAACGATTCGAGCCATGCGCCGGGCGTCTGGTCGTCGGTCAGCGTGTCCAGCTCCGCGCGACGCAGACGCTCGAAATGCCGGCCCAGCAGCGCTGGCACCGTTCCGAGCAGAGTCCGCTCGCGCGGGCTCAATGCGCGCTCCATGACTGCGTCGACTTCCGCGAGCCGCTTCATGGCCGGCGTCCTCGCGGCGAGTTTTGCCCGCAGGCGGCCGCGCAGATTGCCGATGCCGGTTTCCATCGACTGTTGCAGGGTCAGATAGCCTTGACGGAAGACTGGATAGTCTGCGGTTGTTTCGATGTGAACTTGCGCCGCGCCCGGCCGTTTCTTCGGGGCGCCGAACACGCTGTCGCCCACGATGGCATTCACCAGCGCGCCGCGCGCGGCTGCGCATTCTCTTTCTTCCGCGCCGCTCGAAGTTGGCACGCCTTTGGCGGCGGCCACCGGGTTGCCGCCCAACGCCGTCGACAGCGCGATTGCGTCGGTCCAGTGGAGCCAATGGCTCAGTCGGTCCGAAAGCGATTGCGCGGATTCGGTAAATTCGACGTCCGTCAGGCGCGCAAGTAAGCGAATGAGCGCCGGGCCGCTGAGAGCTGTGCGCTGAGGAGCTTGCACCATTTCGCCAGAGTCAAAAAGTCCGCTAGTTTACACGGCGGCGGGGTCGATGCCGCCGATATGTGACCAATGGTCAAAACTGGCGCTCGACGATTATGGTTTTTGCTCAATGCCAGCGACACGGCGGCTTGCTGGGTGCTTGCGAAGGCGCTGGATGAAATGACGCTTCTGGATATGTATCGCGCGATCGGTGGGCCGCCCGTTTTTACGCTCGGCCTCGCCGATGATCACCCGAAATTCCTGGTCGAGCAGGCTGTCAGTGGGCGGCTTTCCAAGGCATGCTCGACGCGGAACCATACTGCTGAAACGGTTTGGCGAAGCGACGGTTGCATCGATAGAAGAACATTTTGAAGTGCTGTTTGCAAAGAGTGCTCGGCTGCGGAGGAAGTGACCTAAGCGACGTTGCAAAGGGTATTGGATGCTGCTCGCTCGTTGCGTGCATCGCAATGGAGGCAGGGCGCCAAGTTCCAAACAAATCAAGACATTGGCCTGCGTTCCGTGAAGTTGTCCACAGCCTTGCTAACAAAAACTGGGGATAAGTTATGCGAGCAGCTCGGCTACGTACGGCTTGTTAAGTGTATTAATACATGTTACAATAAGCCGGACGTAATTCGAATGGCACACCATGATCAAGTCCTTCAAGCATAAGGGTGTGCAACGCTTGTTTGAAACCGGATCGGCAGCGGGGATTCAAGCAGCACACAAGGAACGCCTAAGCCGTCAACTGACGGCATTAAACAGAGCGAAATCTCAGCAGGACATGAACCAGCCTGGTTGGAAGCTACATTCCCTTAAAGGTAATGAAGCTGGAGTATGGTCAGTAACAGTGAACGGTAACTGGAGACTGACATTCACCTTTGAAGGAGAGGATGCGATCCTCGTCGACTACCGGGACTATCACTGAAACGGTGGTTGTGTTGGTGGGCAGTACATGTGGGGTTCGGCTTTATGAAGTGAATGAGGTCCGGTTCACCGGTATAAAAAGCCCCCTTTTTTGAGCAATACAATTGAAGTCACCATAGTGAAGAAAGCTATGTCAAACATGTTCAATCCGCCGCACCCTGCGGCGATCCTTCGGGAAGACGTGCTTCCGGCACTGAATCTGACAGTCACAGAAGCAGCCGAGCAACTCGGTGTGTCGCGTGTCACTTTGTCGCGCCTGCTCAACGAGCGTGGCGGCATAACGCCTGAAATGGCTCTGCGTATCGAGCAATGGCTCGGTGTCGAGCGCGGAGGGCGGGCCGATCTGTGGCTTGGTATGCAGCTTGACTACGATCTTTGGCAGGCGCGCAAGCACACGCCAAAGTCCATCAAGCGGGCACCGGCCGAAGCTGCGGCATAGCCTGATCTAAAACAACTCATGCTGCCCCGAAATCAGCATCTGAAAGTCAGACTGCAAAAGCGGCAGGATGGCATCGGCGATGGGCTGAAGCTGGCGCGTCAAATAATGGTCGTAGTCAATGCCTGACCTCCAGGTCTCAAGCGGCTCGGGCCCGCCACTTGTCATCAAATAACTGATCCAGCCGCCGCGTTGATATTGCAGCGGCCGTCCGTGTTCACGATTGAACTCATCGGCAATACGGGCTGCGCGCACATGCGGCGGCACGTTGCGCTCATAGGCATCCAGTGGCCGGCGCAGGCGCTTTCTGTAGATCAGCAACGCATCGAATTCACCGCTCAAAGTGCGGCGTACATAGTCGCGCACATAGTCCTCGTACGGCTCGCGTTTGAAGATGCGCGAATAGAGTTCGCGTTGGAATTGCTGGGCAAGCGGCGTCCAGTCGCTGCGTACGGTTTCGAGTCCCTTGTAGACGATCTCTTCGCTGCCATCGGCAAGAAGGCTCAAACCTGCGTAGCGCTTCTTGCTGCCTTCTTCCGCGCCGCGAATCGTAGGCATGAAAAATCGCCGATAGTGCCGTTCGAACTGCAATTCCAGCGCGCTCTCGAGTCCAAACCGTTCGCGCACGTCTTCCTGCCACCACGCGTTGACGCGGTCAACGAGCGCGCCGCCGATGCGCGCCGCTTCGTCCTCGTTGCGTGCGTGCCGTAGCCACACGAACGTGGAATCTGTATCGCCGTAGATCACTTCGTAGCCTTCCGCCTCGATCAACTCGCGCGTGCGCCGCATGATCTCGTGGCCGCGCATGGTGATCGACGAAGCCAGCCGGGGATCGAAAAAACGGCATCCGGTAGAACCAAGCACGCCGTAAAACGCGTTCATGATGATCTTCAACGCTTGCGAAAGCGGCTTGTTGTTCTCGCGTTTGGCTTCGTCGCGTCCCTTCCAGACCTGGCCCACGATCGCCGGCAAGCTATGGCGCGTGCGCGAAAACCGCGCGCCAAGAAAGCCGGGTACGGAATGCTCGTCATCGGGATGACGCATGCCATCGACAAGACCCACCGGGTCGATCAGAAATGTGCGAATGATCGATGGATACAGGCTTTTATAGTCGAGCACCAGCACTGAATCGTAGAGACCCGGGCGCGAATTCATCACGAAACCGCCGGGGCTTGCAGCGCCGACGACATCGCCGAGATTGGGTGCAACGAAGCCTTGCCGATGCATCCGCGGCATATACAAATGCGTGAACGCGGCGACGGAACCGCCCATGCGGTCGGCGGGCAATCCCGTGACCGACGCGCGTTCGAGCAGGAACGCAAGCAGTTCTGTCACCGCGAAAATGCGTGTGACGAGCTCGCAATCCTTCAGGTTGTAGCGGGCGAGGGCGGGTTTGTCTTCGTCGAAGCGGCGCTGGATCTCGTCCATCCGCTGATACGGGTTGTCGATGGCCTTGCCTTCGCCAAGCAGCGCTTGCGCCACGTATTCCAGACTGAACGATGGAAAACTCCACGTCGCCGATCGCAGCGCCTCGATGCCATCGATCAACAAGCGTCCGGCCGCGCCCGCGAAGAAATGGTTCTGCTTGAGACCGTGTTGCCGCCATTCCATGATGCTGCCGCCGCGCCCGAGCCGCAGCGGCACGTTGTACCGTTCCGAATGTTCATGCAATACGCGCAAGTCGAACTGGATCACGTTCCAGCCGATGATTGCGTCAGGATCGAAGCGTTCCAGCCAGTCGTTCAACTTCTCCAGAAGCTGCCCGCGCGTTTTGCAGTATTCGAGCTTGAAGTCGATGCCGCCGGCGTCGCCGTTAGGCGGTCCGAGCATGTAGACCTGGCGCTCGCCGCAACCTTCGAGCGCGATCGAATAAAGCTCCGCGTGCGCGCTGGTTTCAATATCGAGCGATACGAGTTTGAGCTTCGGCCGATAATCCTGCGCAGGTTTCAACTCGGCGTTGACGAGCGGAGAGAAAGGTTGAGCGTCAGCGAGCGGTTCGCCGCTGAACGCGACAGGCGCCGTGATGAAACGCTCCATCATGTAACGATCAGGTGGAAAGACATCGGCTTCGTACACATCCACGCCGCCTTGCTTCAAGCGCCGTTCGAGCGCCGTCAATTGCCGGTATTGCGCCGTATATAACCCAAGCACCGGCCGATGACTGAAATCGACCAGATCCAGCGGCCGCAACTCCGCGCGCTTTTCGCGCTGCAATACAAATTCAGCGCGCTCGCGTTGTTCTGCCGGAATGAACGCCACCGATTCTTGCGGGCGCAGGCGCAGATGACGGGGACCTTCGTCCGTCGCCAGCCAGAATTCGACGTCGGTGCCGTCGGGCGTGTCCCGCCAATGCCGCGTCAGAATGAAACCGTGTTGAAGCCCGCTCAAATGCCCGCCTTGGAAAAACCCGTTGCCTACAGGGATTTTAATGGCTGCACACGTTCAGCGTTCGAAACGCTGATTCGCGAGATTTTTCACATCGATGCCATGAAGCTCTACGCCCATCCAATTTCGTAGAAACGCGCATCCATATGCGTGCGCGTTTGATATCCATATAAAAATTCCTACGTTTGCGACGCGCGTTGTGCGTCCTAGCATGTGAGACCCGGTTCCCAACCGGTCCGCAGCAGCGCCTCCTCGCCCGACCCCAGACAGGAATTCCGTTAGATGAATGCACGACTTATCGCGCTTGCCGGCGCGACGACCCTTGGCCTTTCCATCGTGCTGAGTGCTTGCAGCAAATCCGAATCCACCGCGCCTTCATCGCAAGCCTCAGCCAAGCCCGTGTCCGGCGGCGCGCTCACATGGGGCGTCACGACTGAACCTGCATGCTTCGACCCGCATCGTTCATCGCAGCAAAATGCGTTCTGGGTGATCCGCAATTTCATCGATTCGCTGATCAGCAAAAAGACCGACGGCACTTACGCGCCGTGGCTCGCGAAGTCGTGGAGCGTGGCCGACGATGGCAAGAGCTATACCTTCAATCTCCGCGATGACGTCAAATTCACCGATGGAACGCCGTTCAACGCGGCAGCGGTCAAGGCGAACTTCGATTACATCCTCGCCAATGTGAGCACGACGTCGGCATCGGCTTCGTTGCTGGTGCACTTCGATCACGCAGAGGTCGTGTCGCCAACGGTCGTCAAACTCGTCATGAAGCAAGCCGATTCGACAACGCTCGAATCCCTCTCGAGCGTCAAGCTCGGTTTCATCTCGCCGAAAGCGTTGGCCGAGAACAAGGACCTGTGCGGCGGCGGTCCGGGAATCGTGGGAACGGGACCATTTGTGTTCAAGTCGTATCAGCGCGGTCAGTCGGCCGTCTTCGAGCGCAATCCCGATTACCAATGGGGACCCGGCAACGCGCAGCATCAGGGGCCGGCTTATCTGGATCGCGTGACGTATCGGTTCCTGCCGGAGGCGGCTGTGCGAACCGGGGCGCTGAGCTCGGGGCAAGTCGACTTGATCGAAGGCGTGCAGCCCACGGACATCGGCGTATTCGATAAAGTCGACGGATTCCAGTATCTGACGGGGCCGTCGGCGACGACGTCGTTCACGCTCAACATCAACTACACGGTCGCGCCCGCCAGCGACGTCCGTGTGCGCCGCGCGCTGCGTGACGGCTTCGATCTCGATGGCATTGTGAAGAGCGTTTATCTCGGGACCGTGCGGCGCGCGTATTCGAATATCGGGCCGGACAACGCGGATTACGATGCAACCCTAAAGGGTTCATGGGGCAACAAGATCGCGGACGCAAACAAGCTGCTCGACGAAGCCGGCTGGACCCAGCGCGACAGCGAAGGGTTCCGCACTCAAAACGGCAAGCGTCTGTCCATTGAAGTAGGTTATCCGCAACCGTATGTACGCGACAGCCGCGACGTTCTCATTCGTGCCGTGCAGTCAGCGCTGCGCCAGAACCTCGGTCTCGATCTCGGCCTGAAGATCACCACGGCGGGCGACTTCGCGAATCAGAAGGCGACCGGTAACTGGACCATCTATCCGAACACGGATAACCCGTCCGACGTTGCAATGGAACTGTGGGACATGCTCGGCGACCAGGGCTTTCTCTACAACGCGATCAAGACTCCGGACGCAACCATCACGAACGATATCAATCATGCGCGTCTCCTGCCTGTGGGCGAAGAGCGGCGCAAGTTGCTCGCCAAGATCCAGACGCGCGCGGTGGACCAGGCGTTTATCGTGCCGCTGTTCGCGCCGGCGTATCACCTCGCGGCGAAATCGAACGTGCATGGAATTGGTTTCGAACCGCAACTGGATGGCCCCGCGAGTTCCTACGATGTCTGGGTAGAAAAGCAAGGAGGCTGAGATGCTTGCGAAGATTGCCACGCGGCTCGGCACGGGCGTACTTGTATTGTGGCTTGCTGCAACCGCTGCGTTTATTGCGATCCACGCGTTGCCGGGACGCATTGAGGACGTACTCGCGGGCGATCTTGCTTATCCCGGTCTGCGCGAGACGATTGCCGCGCAGTGGGGACTGGACCGCAGTCTCCTGTGGCAATACGGGCAATTCCTGTTGCGTCTCGGCCATGCCGATCTGGGGACATCGTTTGTGATGCAACAGCCTGTTGCGGCCGTGCTGCAAAGCCAGCTTCTTCCAACGGCGCAGCTCGCTGGTTCAGCGGGTCTGCTCGCCGTCGTACTGGCGATCCTGATCGCAACGCTGACCGCTGGCACGACAACGTCTCACGGCGCGTGGGGCGGTCGCATTGCGTCGATACTCGAAATCACTTTCACATCCACGCCCGTTTTCTGGCTCGGCATGTTGTTGCTGATCGCGTTTTCATTCCAGTTGCGGCTCTTTCCCGTTTCCGGCGCGAATGGATGGCGCTCGCTCGTGTTGCCTGCCGTGACGCTGGCGCTGCCCACTGCGGGGATCCTGTCGCAAGTCATGCGCGAGGCGCTCGAGGCCGCGCTTGAAAAACCTTTTGTTGTCACCGTCCGCTCGCGAGGACTTGGTGAACTCGCATTGCGTTTTCGCCATGTGCTCAGGCACGCATTGCTGCCGGTCGTGACGCTGGGCGGATGGCTTATCGGCAGCTTGCTCGGTGGCGCGGTCATCACGGAGAAGATGTTTGGACGGCCTGGCATTGGAAGCGTGACGCTCAACGCGGTGACATCGCAGGATGTACCGGTCGTGCTTGCAGTGGTGTTGCTCGCGGCCTTCGTGCACGTCGTGATCTCGACGCTGCTTGACGTCGCTTATCTTTTCATCGATCCACGGCTGCGCAGCGAATGAGCGAGATCAATTACCTTTCCATACCGCAGCCCCGGCGCCAGTTTTTGAAGGCGGCGCCGCCAGGGGTGTTCCTTGCCGCGGCTTTCCTGCTCGTGCTGGCGGCGGCGATTGCTTATCCGCCGCTGGTTACGCACTTCGATCCGCTTGTCAGTGACATCGCCCAGACGCTGCAGCCGCCGAGTGCCGCGCATTGGTTCGGCACGGATCGCATTGGCCGCGATGTCTTTGCACGCGTGATCTACGGCGCGCGTTATTCGATGCTGATCGGCCTTGCGAGCATGATCGTGGCGCTTGTCATCGGGCTCGTGATCGGCATGACGGCAGGCCTCGGGAAACGCCTCGCCGATGAATCCGCCTCACGCGTTTTCGACGTCCTCTCCGCGTTTCCGCCCGTCTTGCTGTCGCTGTTCGTGGTGACGTTTCTCGGGCAGGGGATTGTAAATATCGCGATTGCGGTGGGCATTGCGGGGATTCCGAAATTCGGCCGCGTGTTGCGCAGCCAGACACTCGTGGTGCGTCGCGCCGACTATGTCACGCACGCGGTGAGCTATGGCTTGTCGCGCAGCCGCGTGTTCCTGCGCCATGTGCTGCCCAACGTGCTGGTCGTCGTGCCGGTGATCGCGACCATCGATATAGGCAGCGCGATCATCGCGGTATCGGCGCTGAGCTTTCTTGGTCTCGGTCCGCAACCGCCCACGCCGGAGTGGGGCGTGATGCTCGCCGAGGGACGCGATGTGCTGCGCGTTGCGTGGTGGCCGAGCGTGTTCCCGGGCATGGCGATTACGCTGACCGTTGTCGCGTTTTCTGTCATAGGCAAGTTCCTGCAACGGAAATACGAGGTGCGCACCCGATGACCACAACAGCAAAAAAGCTCGTCGATGTACGCGGCCTCAGCGTCGGCTTCCCTGGCGCGAACGGCGGCCAACCGCTCGTGCGCGGTGTCGATCTTTCCATACACGCGGGTGAATGTGTCGCGCTTGTGGGCGAGTCCGGTTCGGGCAAGAGTCTGACCGCGCGTAGCCTGATCGGGCTGGCCGGAGCGCAAGCGGTGATCGATGCGCAACAGTTCGATATCGATGGACGTCCGGCGTTGCGCTTCACCGAGCGTGAATGGCGCGGCTTGCGCGGCACGTTTGCGGGACTGGTGATGCAGGACGCGCTCGTGTCGCTCGATCCGCTGCGCACGGTCGGCGCGGAAATTGGCGAGGTGCTCGCGCATCATCGGCTCGTGCGTTCTCGCGGTGAGCGGCGCACGCGTGTTCATGCAGTCATGAGCGACGTCGGCATTCCCGATCCCGAGCATCGCGCGACGCAATATGCGCACGAATTGTCCGGTGGCTTGCGGCAGCGTGCGCTGATCGCATCGGCGATTGCGGCGGGGCCCGCGATCGTGATCGCCGACGAACCCACCACCGCGCTCGATGTCACCGTCCAGGCGCAAGTGCTCGCCGTGCTTGCCGAGCGTCTTGCGCAAGGCGTGGGCGTCTTGCTCATCAGCCATGATCTCGCGGTCGTTGCGGGTATCGCGGATCGCGTGTTGGTGATGCATAACGGCGAAGTCGTCGATAGCGGCACGACGGAAAACGTGCTCAACAATCCGTCGCATCCCTACACGCGCCAGTTGCTCGCGGCGCAGCCTTCCGCGCGATCGCGCGGGCATCGTTTAAGTTCGGCGCGCATCGTTTCTGCTGCGTTGGATGCGCCGGACGCGGCACCTTTGATCGTGCGTGAATCATTGCCGCCGAGGCGCGCACGTTCGGAACAAGCAGTGTTGCGAGTCGATGCCATCGGCAAGCAGTATGTACGTCGTGGCAAGCATCGCGGCGAAGCGTTCACCGCGTTGCAGGATGTTTCGTTCTCCGTGCTTGGCGGTGAAGTGGTCGGCATTGTCGGCGAGTCGGGCTCAGGCAAGAGTACTTGTGCGAACATCGTGCTTGGGTTGATCGCGCCGGATGCGGGCAACGTCGAGTTTCTCGATACACGCTGGAACGGTCCCGGCGTGTCCGAGCGCGCGCGTCGCGAATTGCGGCCGCGCCTTCAATACATTCCGCAAGACCCGCTGAGTTCCTTCGATCCGCGTCATAGCGTGCAGCAGTTGCTTGAGGAAGCGCTGTGGTCGAAGCAGTTATCGAAACCGGCGCTGCTTGCACGGAGCGTCGAGTTGCTCGAGCAGGTTGGACTGGACGCGGCTTTTCTTGCGCGCCGTCCTTCGTCGCTTTCGGGCGGTCAACGGCAACGCGTAGCCATTGCGCGTGCGCTTGCGCCCGAACCTGCATTGATCGTCTGCGATGAGCCCGTGTCCGCGCTCGACGTGTACGTGCAAGCGCAAGTGCTCGATTTGCTCGCCGAGCTCCAGGCGCGGCTAAATACGGCGCTGTTGTTCATCTCGCACGACCTCGATGTGGTTCGTCATGTCAGCGACCGCGTGTTGGTGTTCAAGGACGGACGCGTTGTGGAAGAAGGCGATGCCGAACGTGTATTCGCCGCGCCAGAGCACGCGTACACAAGGTTGCTGATGTCCGCGACGCCTGCGCTGCGGCGTGCGGAAGAGCGCGCGCCGGTTGATCTGCCGGCCGCCGCGCTTGAACGCGAGTTGCTTTAGTTGCTTGTTCAAACCGCCACGGCTGAGGCACGCTCGGCCGTGTATCTGTTCTCTGGAACTGCGAGGCCGAGGTGATCACGCAACGTGGTCCCTTCGTACTCGCGCCTGAAGACCCCGCGCTGCTGAAGAATCGGAATCACGCCGTCGACGAAATCCTGCAAGCCACCCGGCAAGGTGTCGGGCATCAGGTTGAAACCATCCGCGGCGCCGGCTTTGAACCAGCGTTCGATGTCATCGGCTATTTGCTCAGGTGTCCCCACGATTACGCGATGGCCGCCACCGCCCGCAAGCGCGCGAATGAGTTCACGTACCGTATAACCATGTTGCCGGGCTTGCGCGATCGTCGCATGGAAGAACGTATGGTTGCCGTTGCCCTGACCCGGCAAGGTCAGGTTGTCCGGCAGCTTCTCATCCAGTTTCAGGCGGTCGGGCGTGATGCCGAGCGTACCGGCCACCCGCGTCAGGCTATAGCTCCACGGAATCAGGTCCACGAGTTCATCGCGGCGGCGCAGCGCCTCGGCCTCGGTTGCGCCAATGATCGTCGTCAGCCCCGCGAGCACTTTCACAGCATCGGGACCGCGGCCATAGGCGGCCGCACGCGTCTTGAGGTCGCGCGCATAGCCCAGCGATTCATCGAATGATTGCGAGGCAGAGAACACCGCTTCGGCATGACGCGCAGCGAGATCGCGGCCATCGCCCGATGCGCCCGCTTGCACCAGCACCGGATAACCTTGCGGTGATCGCGGAACGTTCAACGGACCTTGCACAGAGAAATGCATGCCCTGATGCGCCAGGGGATGGACTTGGTCCGTATCGGCGAACAAGCCAGTCGCCTTATTGCCGACAATCGCGCCTTCTTCCCAGCTATCCCAGAGCGCCTTGACGACGCTCGTGAACTCCGCCGCGCGCGCGTAGCGTTCGGCGTGATCAGGCACGGCGTCGCGCCCGAAGTTGCGTGCCGAACCCAGGTCCGCTGTCGTCACCACGTTCCACCCGGCGCGGCCGCCGCTGACATGATCGAGCGTTGCGAACCGGCGCGCGATGTTATACGGCTCGTTGTAGCTCGTGGACGCGGTGCCGATCACACCGATATGCGACGTCGCCGCCGCAATGCTCGCGAGCAGGATGGTCGGCTCGAGCGCGGTGATCGGGCGGAAGTTGATCTGATCGGCAATGGACGCGTTATCGGCGAGAAACACGGCGTCGAACTTCGCTGCCTCCGCAATCTGCGCAACGCGCACGTAATGCTTCACGTCGATGAACGCGTGCGGATCGGCCTCGGCAAGCCTCCATGCCGACGGCACGAACCCCGAATGCAGAATGTTGACGTTGAGATGCAGGCGACGGGGCGGCAGGTTAGTCATGACAGTCCGTTGTTGATCTGCAGGTCGCAAGACCTGAGCTTTGATTGACCAGTTCGCCATTTTCAAGCTGAGCGCTGTATAGCGCGACCAATAAATCCGCTAATCGATATACCGCATAGCACTAAGGCTTTGAAGCGCACAATGCTTAAGCAAATTTGCGTCAAACCTTAGATCAAATCAATCGTTAAGCTGGCCAGTTCGCCTCGCTAGACTATTTTGTCGGCGTGGCAGCGCGCGCGTACAAGCTCATTCAACCAATCAAGGAGTAACGCCATGGGCGTGACGGCCATCAATGTGCGCAATCAGTTCAGGGGGCACATCAAGGAGATCATTCGCGGGTCCGTGCTCTCGGAGGTGGACGTGGAGACGCCAAACGGAATCGTGACGTCGGTGATCACGACAAGGTCTATCGATGAACTCGACCTGAAGGTCGGCACCGAAGTTGTTGCGCTGGTGAAGTCCACGGAAGTGTCCATCGCGCGTCTTTGAAGGGCGTTTAATCTGCGGAGAAATGAATGACGACGTCAGCTTTGCCGGACGCTGCGCTTTACGCGCGTTTTGCCGAAGTATTCACGCACATTGGCGAGGGTGCGCTCGCGCGTGAGCAAAACCGTGAACTCGCGCGCGACGCGGTCACGCAATTGAAGGACAGCGGTTTTACTGCGCTGCGCGTGCCGCGTGAATATGGCGGCTCCGGCGTCAGCTTGCCGCAATACTTCCGCCTATTGACGCGCCTGGGTGAAGCCGATTCGAACTTGCCGCAGATCATTCGCGCGCATTCGGGTTTCATTGAACAGCGGCTCGAAAGCGACGATATTGCGGCGCGCGAACGATGGCTCGGGCGCATTGCGAAAGGCGAAACAATCGGCGCGGCCACATCGGAACGCACAGGCTCCACGCACAACAGCGTGACCGTGACCGCCGATAAAGACCCCGCCTATGTCCTGCTCAATGGAGAGAAGTACTACAGCACGGGCACACTCTATTCGGAATGGATCAACGTGGCCGCGCACGATACGCAAAACGATCTTCACGTGCTGGTGCGCAGTGACGCGCCGGGCGTGGCGCGCAACGACGACTGGGACGGCTTCGGCCAGCGCCTGACGGCGAGCGGCACGACCCGCTTCGACAATGTCCGCGTTCCCGTTGAGCAGATCCTTTCCCGATACAACGCCTCCGAGCCCCGCCGCAATTCCTTGCTTACCGCTTTCTATCAGGCGGTCCATCTTGCGACGCTCGCCGGCATTGCCCGTGCGGTGTTGCGTGACGGCGTTGCGTTTGTTCAGGGCCGTACGCGCACTTTTGGCGTGGCCGGACAATCGAGTCCGCGTGACAATCCGCTCGTGCATCGGGTAGTGGGGCGGCTTGGAAGCCTTGCGTATTCTGCGGAAGCCTTGGTCGATGCGGTTGCTACCGCTCTCGATCGTGTGCATCAGGCGCGCACTGCAGGGACGGCAACCACGGCTGATTACATTGCCGTGGACATCCAGGCTTATCAGGCGCAGCAGATCGTGCTCGAGCAGGTGCTCGAGGCTGCGACGCTTTTATTCGAAGTGGGTGGTGCATCGGCGACCAGCGAAGCACGCAGGCTCGACCGCCACTGGCGCAACGCGCGCGTAATCGCCTCGCATAATCCGGCGATCCAGCGCGAGGCTGCCGTTGGCAACTACCATTTGAATGGGACAGCGCCGGACGAACGTTTCAGCCTGGCTCACGCTTCGGCGGATACCGCAGGAAAAACGTTCAGGCCAGGCGAACGAAAAGTCGTGCAAGACGAATTTGCCGGAACCGGCAAATGAAGATGCTTTACCTGCTTTTGATCACACCAAGGTAAACCCGCGGTCGCCGCAATGCTGCGCATTACGACGACCGCGTGCAGATCACCAGACTGATCTGGCTGTGCTTGAAACTCAGGCTGGAACGATGTTCGACGCCTGCTTGCCCTTCGGTCCTTGCTTCACTTCGAACGTGACCTTTTGATTCTCCTGAAGGCTCTTGAAGCCTTCTGCCTTGATTTCCGAGAAGTGCGCGAACAGGTCTTCGCCGCCGTCATCCGGCGTGATGAAGCCGAAGCCCTTTGCATCGTTGAACCATTTGACCGTACCGGTTGCCATGAGTGTGTCCAGAAAAATTTAAAGCTAAAAAATGAAAGTAGAACCGAGGATAAAGCCAGGGCGCCGAGACGCGTCGCATTGCATTGTTGTGACAAGACTTCGCCAAATGCTTAACGTGTCCGTAACGAAGATACCTTGCCGTGCAGGACGCTCTTGGAATTATCGCGATTCAATTGTACGCCGTGCCAATATTTATTGAAGCTTTCCAAACCGGAAAACCTGCAATGCGAAACGAGCCGGCGCGCGGGTTTCAGCTTAACGCAAATAATCGGGTTTACTAAAGCCCTGAAAACGCTGATCTACGACTTGCCGGCACTCCGGCGACTGGTACGCAGCCGAAATATCCTTTACGTACGGCTTTTGAAGATCGTTTGTACGTACCGCTACGAGGTTCAGATAATAGGGCGGGATTTTTTCGAGCAGCAGCGCGTCGGTTAGCTTGAGCCCGGCAGCAAGAGCAAAGTTTCCGTTGACGAATGCATAGTCAACGTCGTCCAGCGAGCGCGGCAATTGGGCGGCGTCCAGTGGCAGTAACTCTATCCGGTGCGGGTTTGTTGCAATATCGCGCTCGGACGACTTTACCGGATCGACGCCCGGCTTGAGCGTCACCCAGCCAATTTGCTGCAGCAGCACGATTGCACGCGCCTGATTTGTCACGTCATTAGGAAGTGAAACGGTCGCGCCGTCTTTTACATCGCCAAGGCTTTTGAGCTTGTGGCTGTATATACCGATAGGCGCAGTCGGCACCTTGACGAGTTCACTAAGCTGGAGCTTGTGATCGTCGGAAAATTTCTTCAAATAGATCTCGTGCTGGAACGCATTGGCGTCAAGCGCACCGTCGGCAAGCGCGAGATTTGGCTGAACATAGTCGGTGAATTCGACAAGGGTGACCTTATAGCCTTCCTTTTCCAGCACCGGCTTGATGCCGTAGCGGATCTGGTCTGCGTAAGGTCCGGCGGTCGCGCCAAAGCGGATTTCCTTCTTGTCCGGATCGGCCGCATGTGCCGACGCAGTTATAACGGATGCGAGCAACAACGCATGGATTCCGCGCAGCAAAGTCATTCTTTCTCCCCTTCGTTCTAGATAGGCCAGCTTGCATACAGCTTGCCGACAAGAACTTAGCGGAAACGAAATCTCCTGCTAAACAAGTAATTCTGCTTTGCTAAGCGGCGTCATGCATCAAGGTTGCCTGTAGCAAACCAGGTCGATTTCCACTAAGGCACCCCTGCCAAGACGTGCGACACCAATAGTGGTGCGAGCGGGCAAGCGCCCGCTGTCTTGCGGAAAGTGACGCGCATATATCGTGTTGAACCGCGCAAAGTCACGGTCGAATTCGCTCAGGTAAATACGCACGAAAACCGCGTCTTCGTATTTGTAGCCGGCGTGCCGGAGTATCCGGCCAAGGTTCTCGAAGCAGAAGCCGGCTTGTTCTTCTATGCCTTCGGCCAACGCCGCGGCGGGCGCATCGGGGTCGGTGGGTAGCTGGCCTGTGATGTACAGCCAGCCCGCAGCTTCGACCGAATGCGAATACAGCGACGAAGGCGGTGGCGGACTTGCATCGGGAACAACGTGATGGGTCTTGTGAGTGGTCATGTGCATTACACCGGGTACGCAAGCAGGCTGCCGTCTTTCAGCAGCCGCTCAAGATGGCGCGCAATGTCCGGCGCGCCGGTCATCTCGCCGAAGCTGCCACGGGTCATCGGACCGAATGCAAAGAGGCCGGGAGACACGTTGCCCTCGGCATCGAGTATGCGGCTTTGCAGATCGGTATCGAGACCCGCTTTTACCGCATCCAGACGCGCCAGCCTGCTTTCGAGCAAGGACTTCACGAGCGGGTTTCTCTCGATGTCGCGCGCCGGTCCCGTGCAGAACACCACCGCACCGAAGTCATGTTCCTCGATGCGCCCGCCCGGGCGTTTGAGCCCCACGCGAAAGCCATGCGCGTGACGTTGTATATCGCCGATACCCGCCTTGACCACGCGCATCTGTCCCGTTTCAATTGCCCGTTCGATGGCCGCGTGAATCTGCGGCGCGATACGGAACCGGTGCACGTCCCAGAACGGCAGCAACCTCCGGACAACCCGGCGTTGTTCGTGCGCGGGCAGCGCGTTCCAGATGCGCGGAAGCTCGAAGCGAAGTGCGTCGGCGGCAGGCTGCCAGCCGATGTTCGCTTGCTTGTCGCGCGCGATTCGCTGACGCAGCCTTTGCACCAGTTCACGCGCGGTTGTGGGGGGCGTCGTGTTGCCCAGGAAGTCGGCGGCATCGGCGAAAATGCCGTGCGGTTGTGCGCGCAAGCCACGTCGCGAGATGGCCGTGATGCGTCCGCGGTGCTCGCGGCCTATCAGCGTGACGGCGACGTCGGCCATGGTCAGTCCGGTGCCCACCAGAAGCACCGATGCATCGCCCGGAATGGCGTGCAACGCGTCATGCGACCAAGGATGCGCGATCAGACGCGGATCGCGTAACGCATCTTCATCGATACGTCCTGGCGGTTTCGACGGTGTATGTCCGAAGCAGAGCGCGACACGTTGCGCTTCCAGTTGCGAGCCATCGTCGAGCGTGACGTTGAAGCCCGAGCTGATCTTGGAAAGCCCGGTAGCACTCGCCCGCCGATGATTCACGCGCGCATGCGCAGCGGCTTCGGCTACGACCTGTTTCAATGTTGCATCGACATACTCGCCGTATCGCTGGCGTGACACGTAGTAGTGTCCCTGCTCGTCGACGCTACCTGTATCCAGCGCATCATGCTCCCTGAGCCAGCGCGTGGCGTGTGTCGAGTCATCGGCGAAAAGACTCATCCGGTCGCTCGGGACGTTGATCCGGTGCAACGGTTCCGTTGTGCCGTAAGCGATCCCGCGTCCCAGTTTCGCCGATGGTTCCACAATGGTGAGGTCGAAAATCACGCCGGCAGGACGCGCCCGAATGGCATGAATAACAAACGCGAGCCCTGTAAAACCGCCGCCAATGACGACGATGTTCACCACGGTTCCCTTATCCAGTGTTCTTGATGAATCGATCATGATGCTGAAGTCTCGTGAAGCGCCTGCTCGAAGCAGGCAAGGGGCGCGTTTCCCGTAAGAGTGCGCACGGGCGGCGCACCTTTAACGCTGCGTGTTTGGGACAGTTCCTTCATGTCGATTGCCTAGCGTTCACGGTCGATACGCATACGGTACTGGAATGCGTCGCTACGAAAGTGGAGGAGCTCGAACAAGACGGGGCGTGCTTGGGTGTCGAATACGTGCCGCTCGACCCGAAGTACGGGACTGCACGGCGCGAGTCCCAGTGCCGTGCGGGTTTCTTCATCGGCGAGCATTGCGTCGACCGCTACATTCGCGTGATCGATACGAACGGCGCTGCGTTCTTCGATAAGTTTAAAAATGTCCTGCGTGGCAAGGTCTGCGCTCGTCAGTTTTTGCGCGAGTGCTTCGCCAATATAAGTCGTCTCGAACGACAAGCGGGCTCCATCCAGTATGCGTATGCGTTTGATTTCCGCAGCACGTGCGTTGTCCTCGAGCCCGAGTCGTCCACGAAGTGCCGTGTCAGGATCGAGGTAGCGAAACCCCTCGAGCCGGTTCGTTACCTGATGACCGAGCGGGGTCATTGCTTCCGAAAATCCCTGCAGCGCGGCGATGTTTTGGTAAGCCCGGGGCGCAGCCACGAACGTGCCACGGCCGCGAACCTTCTCGACGGCGCCTTCCTGGCGCAGTTCATCGAGCGCCTGCCGCACGGTAATGCGGCTGACCTCGAACATGTCGCACAGCGCGCGCTCGGTGGGAAGCTGCGCGTGCGGTGCATACGTTCCGTCGAGCATGCGCGCACGAAGCTGGTCTTTTACGCGTCTATAAAGCGGGCCGGCGTGGTCCTGCATAGGCATCAAAGTGTTCGTCACCAGGTTCGATGTTATGACAACGCGATCCGTTCTCGCGCAGCGGAACCTCCATTCAAGTGTCGAGGATACCTCAGTCCACGCTTTTGCAGAACGCTGCGTAAAGCTTGAAACTCACTAAGCTAGTGAGAATTCGTTGCTTTGAAACCAGGCGGCGCCGTCCATATACTGTGCCCAGCAAAGTTGTAATGACAACCGTACGACCGTGCGGCGTTATCGCACCAAAGCACCCAAAACCGCCCTGCCGATACGTGATTCATCGATTCATTTGAATCGGAATCCGAATCATATTATGTAAGCCAATCCACACAGCGCTGGAACGCGGACGTGTCCGCCGTGTCCGCACGTGTTCTTGAGGGAGTTGCACAGCATGTTCAAGCATCTTATTCGAGGCGCCGCGTTGCTGGCGCTTGTTTCCGGCCTCGCGGCGAGTTTTACATCTTCCGCGTCTGCTGCCGACAGCAAGACCGTCACGGTTGGATATCAGACGGATATCGAGCCATCGAAGATCGCGCAGGCCGGTGGTCTCTACGAGAAGGCCAGCGGTTACAAGATCAACTGGCGCAAGTTCAATACGGGCGCGGACGTGATTGCCGCGATGGCATCGGGCGATGTGCAGGTCGGATTCACCGGCAGCAGTCCGCTTGCCGCGGGCGTTACGCGCGGTTTGCCGCTGGAAACGTTTTTCGTTGCAGCAGAGATTGGCACGGCTGAAGCGCTGGTCGTGCGAAACGGCAGCAACATCAACAAGCCCCAAGACCTGATTGGCAAGAAAGTCGCGGTGCCATTTGTCTCGACCACGCATTACAGCCTTCTTGCAGCGCTTAAGCACTGGGGCATTCCTGCCAACCAGGTCACCATTCTGAACCTGGCGCCGCCTGAGATTGCCGCCGCATGGCAGCGTGGTGACATCGACGCCGCTTATGTGTGGGACCCGGCGCTTGGCAAGATCGTGAAGACGGGCAAGGTGCTGACCACGTCGGCGGAAGTGCGCAAGTGGGGCTCCCCGACTTTCCTTGCGTGGGTCGCCCGCAAGGATTTCGCGCAGGCACACCCGGACTTTCTCGTAGCATTCTCCAGGGTGACGGGTGCACAGAACGCCGAGTATCGCAAGGACGGCGCGAAGTGGACGGCAGCGACGCCGCAAGTGGCGGATATCGCGCGCATCAGCGGTTCGGACGCCGCCGATCTGCCCGCGTTGCTGCAGGGAACGACCTTCCCCTTGCTCGATGAACAAGCGTCACCGCGTCTGCTTGGCGGCGGCATTGCCAAGGCGCTCGCTGATACATCCGCGTTCCTGAAGGAACAAAAGCGCGTGGACGACGTGCTGCCCGATTACAGTCCTACCGTCACGGCTTCGTTCGTGCAGCAAGCGAGCACGGGAAGCGGCAAATAACATCATGATCCGGACCGACTCGCTCAGTGTTTCCTTCGATACAACCAGTGGCCCGCACACGGTCCTGGCCGATATCGACCTCGAGCTGCGCGATGGCAGCTTCACCGTTGTGCTGGGTCCGTCGGGCTGTGGCAAGACCACGTTGCTCAACGTGCTCGCGGGTTTCATTGCGCCGTCATCGGGACGGGCATCGATCGATGGCAAAGCGATCACGGGTCCGGGTTCGGATCGTGGCATGGTGTTCCAGAACGATGCATTGTTGCCCTGGCAGAACGTCGAAGAGAACATAGGCTTTGGCCTGACGCTTGCCGGCGTACCAAAGGCGAAACGCGCGGCAACGGTCGCGGCTTTGCTGCAACTGACAGGCCTCGCCGGCTACGCGCGATATCCGTTATGGAAGATATCCGGTGGCATGCGCCAACGGGTGGGGCTGGCCCGCGCGCTTGCCGTGGATCCGCGTTTTCTTCTCCTCGATGAACCTCTGGGAGCACTCGATTCCTCCACGCGACTGAGGATGCAGGAGTATCTGCTGACGCTCTGGAAGCGGTACGGAAAGGGCATGGTGATGATCACGCATGACATTGCCGAAGCGCTGTTCATGGCGACAGATCTTGTCTTGATGCAGGCGAACCCGGGGCGCATCGCGTCGGTGCAGCGCCTTGATTTCGGCGAACGCTTCGTGGCGGGCGAGCCATCGCGCAGCATCAAGAGCGACCCGGCGTTCATTCGCTTGCGGGACGAAATCGAAAGTCAGTTCTTTGCGGATGATGAGGTCCTGCCATGAGTGAGATCGAGCGTGTTGCGTATTACCCCGATGCCAAATCGTCTGGAAAGAGCGACTCCAAACCCACACGGTTCCGCTTCAACAAGCAACGTTTGATCAGCATCGCGACCGTGCTTGTCGTCATCGCCGCTTGGACGCTTGCGGCACGGCTGAAACTGATCAGCCCCGTATTCCTGCCTTCACCCGCAGCGGTTGCGCATAAGTTCGTGGATGTATCGGTGAATGGTTTCAGCGATGCCACCCTATGGCAGCACACGCTCGCAAGCTTGTCACGCGTGTTCGCGGCGCTCGCGCTGGCGATCGTCACGGCGGTGCCGCTTGGCGTGCTGATCGGTCTCAATCCGACCGCGCGCGCGATTGCCGATCCGCTTATTGAGTTTTATCGGCCGGTGCCGCCGCTTGCGTATCTGCCGCTGATCGTGATCTGGTGCGGCATTGGCGAACCCTCAAAGATCCTGCTGATCTGGCTGGCGATCTTCGCGCCATTGACCATCTCCACCCAGCAAGGGGTACGGCGCGTTAAGCAAAGTCGTTTGCGTGGCGCGCAGGCGCTTGGCGCTACACGGTGGCAGCTGATTCGGTATATCGTCGTGCCATCGGCTGCGGCGGACGTGCTGACGGGCATACGCGTGAGTCTCGGCGTGGGCTGGTCCGTGCTCGTTGCGGCGGAGTTGATCGCGGCCACGCGCGGGCTCGGCTTCATGATCCAGTCAGCGGCGCAGTTCCTCGTGACCGATGTGGTGATCATGGGCATTGTGGTTATCGCGTTGATTGCGGGCGTATTCGAATGGGGGCTCAGGTCGCTTCAACGGGTGCTGGTGCCATGGGAAGGGCACGCATGACCGACATTTCGATTCAGGACACGGATGTCCTCGTGCTCGGCGGAGGACCTGCGGGTACATGGGCCGCGTTGCATGCCGCGCGCAATGGCGCGCGTGTCGTGCTGGCAGACAAGGCCTATTGCGGTACTTCGGGTGCGGCGGCTGCATCGAATAACAACGTCTGGTACATCCCCAATCCCGCGGTGCACGAGGCGGAATTCGCCGCGCGGTTTGCGTCGGGCGGTGGACTCAGCGAACCCGGATGGACCGCCGCTTTGCTCGAAGGCGCCATTGAGCAACTGCATCTTCTTGCCAAGCTTGGATATCCGTTTCCAAAGACCGAAACGGGTGATATCAACTACGCGACCTTGCGCGGTCCCGATTACATGCGTTTCATGCGTTTGCAGATCAGGCGCGCCGGCGTGCAGATCCTCGATCACAGTCCCATGCTTGGTCTTCTTCAGCAAGACGGTCGCGTGGTCGGCGCGCACGGGGTGTCGAGGGACGGCTCGCGCTGGCAGGTCAACGCCTTCGCGACCGTGCTTGCCACCGGCGGCTGCGCGTTCATGAGCGGCGCACTGGGCACGAATGTCAACACCGGCGATGGGCATCTCGCGGCAGGCGAGGCCGGCGCGCGATTTTCCGGCATGGAATTCTCCAATCAGTACGGACTCGCCGCGAGTCATTCGTCGGTGACAAAAGGCTTGCCCTTTGTATGGAGCACCTATACGCGCGAGGACGGTACAGTCGTGCCGGTTACTGATGATGAACCGTTTGTATCCGTTGCCAGAGTGCTGATCGATGAACCCGTGTTCGCAGTATTCGATCGCGCGAACGCCAACATCCAGCGCTGGCTGCGCAGCGGCCAGGCCAACGCGTTTCTTCCGTTCGATCGCATGGGTATCGATCCTTTTACGCAACGCTTTCCGGTCGGCTTGCGGCTTGAAGGAACGGTGCGCGGGACGGGTGGCATACGGCTGTGCGCCCGCGATTGCGCGACCGATGTGCCGGGACTGTACGCGGCAGGAGACGCGGCATCGCGCGAGACGGTGGTCGGTGGACGCACCGGTGGCGGATCGCCGAACTCTGCGTGGGCGATCGTGACGGGTAGTTGGGCCGGCGCTGCCGCAAGTGAGTTTGCGAAACGCCAAGGGACGCGAATCGTCGCACGCAGGGATGACGTTGCATTAAGTCCAGTTGAGCCTTCAAGGGAACTGATCCGCCAGCATGTATGGTCGATGCGCACGAATCTGTTTCGCAGCGCGGCGGTCCTCACCCCCGCCGTCAACCTGCTCGACGATGCATGGCGCGAAACTCCTGCCGATGCTGCCCAACTTGCCGAAGCCCGTTCAGCACGCGCGATGTTATACGTTGCGCGGCTTGCCTACAGGAGCGCGTTGCAACGCAAGGAATCGCGCGCGCTGCATCAGCGCAGCGATCATCCTGGACGTTCGGATGCGATGCGCCACCGGCTGGTCGTGGGCGGGCTCGATTCGTTCGAGTTCAGCGCCGATGCCGTTGCAACGTGAACGAAAAAGGAGAGCGTTTTTGATAGAACTGATCAGCGAGGCGCGCTGCACGTCGTGTAATCGCTGCGTGGACGTGTGTCCGACCAATGTTTTCGATGCGGTTAAAGCAAGCATTCCTGTGATCGCTCGGCCCGACCAGTGCCAGACCTGTTTCATGTGCGAGCTGTACTGCCCGGTCGATGCCATGTATGTGGACCCGAATGCGGACGAGCATGTGACGGTTTCCGAGGAAGTGCTTATCGCGCAAGGTTTGCTTGGCGGGTATGCGCACGCGCTCGGCTGGAAGAAAGCGCGCGCGGCGGGGACGGAGAATGATCAGACGCACAGGCTCTTCGAACTCGGTGTGACTTGAGTGACGAATATCTAAATTAGTTTGGATATCAAACTAATTAGAGCGATAACGATGCGGTGGGGGTCTTTCAGCAGAGGACAGGCCCAAGCGTCACTGCGGCAAAAACGGACGATGCATTTCGGGGCACGGTCGCCGAGAACATTCGTCTCGCTACCTGCCAAATGGCCCTTTCTGGCCGACTAAGAAGCGCGTTTCAGACATGGTCCTTCATCAAATCGAAAGCAAAAAGTAATGTTCTCGCACATGCTGGGTGCTGACCGCGCAGGTGTGGAGCGCATGGGCCAACTTCAGAATATCGAAATTAGACGCTTTTTCGGTGCATTTGCCCGTTGAAGCCAACAGGAATGCCTTGCTCTCCCCAAACGCCGGATAGCGGGTTAACATTCAACGCCTTCCTTCCTGGCGCCGCGGCTTCGTCCATGACGCGCTGCGCGGGCGTAGCGGCCGGGATCGCTTGCCCTATCAGGGCGAAACTGATTTGCCTCCGACCGCCGCCTCCGGTAAGGTGACGCTTCCACCGTGCGCTCGCATGGGCAGTGAGTCGTACCCATCTTTGAGAAAACAGAAATGAACAAGCAAGAACTCGTTGACGCCGTGGCGTCCGCTACAGGCACCAGCAAGGCCGCGGCTGCCGAGGCTATCGATGCATTTATCTCCACCGTGACGCAAGCCGTTGTCAACGGCGACAGCGTTCAATTTGTCGGCTTCGGCACGTTCAGCACGGGTCAACGTGCCGCGCGCACCGGCCGTAATCCGAAGACCGGCGACACCATCCAGATCGCCGCTGCCAAAACGGTCAAGTTTACCGCCGGCAAAGCGTTCAAGGATCTGGTAAACCAGTAAGACAGGCCGGCATGTCCTGTATCGCGTTCTAGCGGCGGGACATAGACGAGCGCCGTCCGTCGGTGCTCGCGGAACGGGCCGGATCCGTCAGCGATCCGGCTGTTTCAAACATGGCTGCATACCAGGGCCGTGTATCAACTTACAATTCCTCGAGCATACGCCCTGGCACCGTCGTCGTTGCGCGTGGACTATTCCTGTCACAAAATCGGCGTCTCGAACGTCTGCTGTTCTGTATACATCCATCCTTCTGAATCGCAGGCGCCTGTTTTCTTCTGTCGATCAAGGATTGAAGCCAGCCACGTTTTCGCCGAGGAACAACGCAATATGGACGATGCCACCCGCGCGTTTGACAAGCTTCGCCCGCGTTTGCAGGGCATTGCGTACCGCATGCTGGGCTCGGTGGCCGAAGCTGAAGACGTCGTACAGGACGCCTGGTTGCGCTTGCATTCCGCCCAGCGCGATGTGATCGAGAATACCGAAGCATGGCTTGTCGCCGTCACCACGCGGCTGGCTATCGACCGGTTGCGCGCCGCGAAAGTGCAGCGGGAACATTACGCCGGCATCTGGTTGCCGGAGCCCGAAATCAGCGATTCGCCCCAGTCGCCCGAGCAGATGAAAGAGCGGGCCGACGATGTATCGGTGGCCTTCCTGATGGTGCTCGAACGCCTGACGCCCGAGGCGCGCGCCGCGTTCTTGCTGCGTGAAGTATTCGACGCCGACTACGACGAAGTCGCCAGCGCCATCGGCAAGAGTGAAACCGCATGCCGTCAGTTGGTGAGCCGCGCGAAGATCCAGTTGCGCGATGAGCGCCCGCGTTTTGCCGTACCTCGCGAGATTCATCATCGCCTGGTGAACGCCTTCGCACAGGCGGTGGAAGGCGGCAACTTCCATGCGATCAACGCCATGCTTGCGGCCGATGCGCAACTCATCAGCGATGGAGGTGGCAAGGTGCCGAGCTTCGGTAAGCCACTCGAAGGCGGCAGGCGCATTGCGCAGCTTTTCTTCGCCGCGAGCAGACGCCATGGACCAGCCGTGCGAATGGAACTCGCATTGCTCAACGGGCAATGGGCATTGCTTCGGTTCATTGATGGCGAACTGGAATCTGCACAGTCATACGAGACCGATGGCGAGCGAATCGTGCGTATCCATGTTCAGCGCAATCCGGACAAGCTGGTTCGCATCACGACGGCTTTTGGCGGTTGCTGAGATTGTTGTCATGGAGTCAACGCGGTGAGCACCTGAGCCTGTCTACCGGTGCAAAAGCGTTGGGCCTACGATGGTTCCCGAGCGGCATGTCGCCGCCGCCAGTGCTTCGCTTTCACGAGGGCCTGGCTGATCCATCGGATTCAGGAGTCACGATGACGCAACGTCTCAACTACATCCAGCAATCGCCTGAGTTGTTCAAGAAGTATCTCGAGTTCAGTATGCTCGTGAAGGATGGCTCGATCGAAGAATCGATCGGCGACCTGGTCACGATCCGTGCATCGCAAATGAATGGCTGCGGATTTTGCCTCGACATGCATGTCAAGCAAGCCAAGATTCACGGTGAGCGTGAACTGCGGCTGCATCACGTTGCAATATGGCGAGAGTCGACGCTGTTTTCCGCGCGCGAGCGCGCGGCCCTCGAGTGGACCGAAGTGCTGACGCGTCTGCCTGAGCACGGCGTGCCCGATGAAACCTATGAGCGTGTTCGCAGCCAGTTGTCGGAGAAGGAATTGTCCGACCTGACGTACGCGATTGTCGCGATCAACGGATGGAATCGCGTCAACGTTGCCTTCCAGACAGTGCCGGGTTCATCCGACAAAGCTTTTGGACTCGATAAAGCCAACCTGTCATAGTGAATTTAAAACGATGTTGCCGTGACGCGGATACGCCGCACGGCAACCCCGATGAATAGTTTCCAGGCGTGTTCAAGACGGCTGCTATCGAGGTAACGCGATGCATGGCTTAAAGAAATTCATTCTGTCGACGGTTGCGTTCGCCGCGTTGCCCGCGTTCGCGCAAGAGACGCAAGTCACACCGTTGATGACCAGGGTGCTGCCGGACTTTCCCGGCAAAGAGGCGTTGGTGATCACCGTCACTTATCCGCCGGGCGGCTCGGACCCAGTGCACCGGCATAACGCCGACAGTTTTCTTTACGTCCTTGAGGGGTCGGTGATCATGGGCGTCAAAGGCGGGAAAGAAGTGACACTGACGCCGGGGCAAACCTTCTACGAAGGCCCGAATGATATTCATACGGTTGGCCGCAATGCGAGCAAGACCGAGCCGGCGAAGTTCCTTGTGGTGCTTTTGAAAAAGAAGGATGCGCCCGTTTTGATTCCGGTGAAGTAGCTGCTTAGGCGGAAAGTCTGAAGAACAAATCAAACGAAATCTGAAGGCCTACGTCACAAAAGCAGTAGGTGGAACGTCTTGTCTGGTATGAAACCATCAAGCCACCTCTCAACTTTTCGCCACGTGCGTCGCGGGGCATGATGATGTCGGTCAATCATATGCTCCCGTTGCAAAGTAGCGGCGACGATTCCCTGGCGTGCAGCTTCGCCACGAGTTATGCCGGCGTGGTTGCGTTTCTCGCCGTGGTGAGCGAAGGCAGTTTCGCGAAGGCGGGTGACCGGCTTGGCATTGGCCGTTCTGCGGTAAGCCGCAACGTCCAGAAGCTCGAAGCGCAACTCGACGCGCGTCTTTTCGTGCGGACTACGCGAAGCACGTCGCTTACGCGCGAGGGCGAATTGTTCTTCGAAAACTGTCATCCGGGCGTCGAACGCATTGTCCAGGCACTCGGAGACATGCGCGAATTGCGCAACGGTCCGCCTCGGGGGCATTTATGCATCTCTTCCACGACCGGATTCGGCCGCAAGGTCGTCGCGCCACTGCTCAAGGGTTTTCATGCGATGTACCCGGACATAACGATCGACTTCGTGCTCAAGGATAGTCCTGCCGACTTCACGTCCGATCGTGTCGATGTGGCGTTTCGCGACGGCAAGATGGAAGACAGCCAGGTCGTCGCGAAGCAGATCATTCCCATGCAGATGCTGGTGTGTGCATCGCGTGCGTATGTCAGCGCGCATGGCTTGCCACGAACGGTTGACGATCTCGAAGGTCATCGATGCATCAACTTTCGCATGGCGTCTGGCCGCGTCGCCGAATGGGAATTCAAGATCGGCGGGCTTGGCCGCAAGCTCGCTCCCAAGGCGCTCAACACATTCAACGACGCGGATCTCGTCCTTCAATCCGTACTCGAAGGGCAAGGACTTGCGCAGCTCGCCGCATACCAGGTAAGTGGCTTACTGCGTGAAGGTCGCTTGCAGGCGTGTCTTGCTCAACATGCGCCGGACGATCGCGGCCATTACGCGTGCTATCTCAGCCGCAAACATTTGCCTGCGCGAATCCGCGTGTTCATCGACTATATGACCGAGCAAATCAGGGCGCTCGATTTGCAGTGCCCCACGCACGTTCCCTTGGCGCTTTTGTCTACATCGCTTCGATGATTGTTGCTGTACGGACAACACCGTGAGGCCTCCATCGAGGCTACTGGAGATCATCTCCGGGCCGTACGATTTGTCCTGACGATGGCCGTGCTGTTCCCCGGCTGCCGCAAGGTCTCAACTCAGCGATCCGTCGAATACGGATTCATCCCGGAGAAGGAACATGAAAATCGTCGTCGTTGGCGGCAGCGGACTGATCGGCACCAAGGTCGTCGCCCTGTTGCGTGAGCGTGGTCATGAAGTCATCGCGGCGTCGCCGAAGTCGGGCGTGAACACAGTCACCGGCGAAGGACTCGCCGATGCATTATCAGGCGCACAAGTGGTCGTCGATCTCGCGAACTCGCCTTCGTTCGAAGACAAGGCGGTGCTTGATTTCTTCGAGACCTCCGGACGTAACCTCTTCGCTGCGGAAGCTGCCGCAGGCGTGGCGTACCATGTGGCGTTGTCCGTGGTAGGTACCAACCGTTTGTCTGGAAGCGGCTATTTCCGCGGGAAAATCGCGCAGGAAACACTGATCCGCGCTTCGGGAATTCCATACACGATCGTTCATTCGACGCAGTTCCTGGAGTTCCTCGGCGGTATTGCCCAGTCGGGAACCGAGGGCGACACCGTGCGGCTTTCGCACGCATCGGTGCAGCCGATTGCATCGGACGATGTTGCGCTGGCGGTCGCGGATTACACCTTAGGCGCGCCGTTGAACGCGACCGTGGAGATCGCCGGTCCTGAACGTTGGCCGCTTTCCGAACTCATCCAGCGTTACCTGACGCTCACACACGATCCGCGCAAAGTCGTCACAGATCCGCACGCGCGCTATTTCGGCGTGGAGTTGAAGGACGACACGCTCGTTCCGGGCGATAACCCGCGTCTTGGCAGCATCACGTTCGACGAGTGGTTGAGCGGATCGCGAGCGGCTGCATAGTGGCATCGACAGCATGGCGCTTTTACTCCCGCCTCCATTGACCCTGCTCGATCGTTATTACGGACCGCAGTTTCACGGACTTTATTCGACTACGGTACGCGTAATCGGCGGCGAAGCGCGGCACGGACGTGCTTCCGGCATCGCGCGTTCTGACGATGGCTATCTTGCAGCCGACTTGCGCCTGCCGCATGCACTTGGCGGCCCCGGTGGTGGAACCAACCCCGAACAGCTTTTCGCGGCAAGTTATGCGGCGTGTTTTCACGGCGCGCTCAGTTTGATTGCGGCGAAGAACGACATATCCATTTGCGGCGCTGTGGTGGATGTTTCGGTGACGTTTGGCCGTGATCCCGTGGACGGCATGTACATGCTTGCCGCCGATATAAAGATCCAGCTGCCAGGCATCGACCAGGCGCTTGCGGAGGAACTCGTGCGCAATGCCGAGCGTGTATGTCCATACGCCAAGATGGCTCGGCAAGGCATTGCGAGCACAGTTGCATTGTCTCGCGATGGATGACGTGGTCGAGCAGCAAGTTTATTTGTGACGATATCCTGATGATCAAAGATATTCATCCGTGGCAACAAGTCGTGACCGTGCTTCGCAGGTTGGGCGACCCGCAACCATATGCCAAAAACATGAGAATCCGGCGCGCCACTTTCCAGGCAAGCGCGCAGCAAGTCTTCGTTCGTGTTGTCGACCGTCCCAGCGGATCGACGGCGACGGTCGAATGGGGCGATTCGACCTCGGGCTATTACGGTGACCAGATATGGCGCAGAGGAAAAGCAAAATGCTCCGGAATTTGCGCGGCGACCGGTGTGGCGATTGCGCGGGGTGACCTTGTTTATCGCCCGCGAGGAGGTCGCGGCACCCCGGCCAATGCGCATGCGATGATCCTTGCCTCTGTCGTCCCGCCTTTCAGTATGACCCCGTTCGGCGCAGGTTAATCCGCGCGCGACAGTTTAATGAAGACTTCTGCCAGCAGTTGTTTGAGCCGTTTGCGTCTTGGCACGGCGCCCTCGTTTGAGTTTCCGGCAACACGGATAAGTGCGAATCCCACGATTTGCGCAGCCAGCAGCGCACCGCGCTCGCGCGCTTCGCGCCCGCCGATTGCTTTGACCAATGGCGCGATGAAGTCGCGGTGAAGGTATTCGGAGAGTATCGGTCCAGCCGTCACGCTGCCTATGGAAGCAAGCAACAGGCGCAATGGATCGTACCCCGAGCGCCATGCTTCGTCGTCGGCTTCGCCCATGAGCAAGTCCGCCGCGCGTTCCGGCAGCGCTTCGATTCCGTCCGCCAATAGCGCTTCAACATCGAACGCCTGCGATGCAATTTCGCGGAACAAGCTTTCCTTCGATCCGAAATAGCGCAGCACCATGGCCGGGTCGAGATTCGCATCGGCTGCAATTTCACGCACGCCTACGCCGTCGTAGCTGTTCTGAGAGAAGCGGATTTTTGCGGCGTCGAGGATACGCGAACGCGATGCTTCCGAATCTCTCGTGATTTTCTTTGGGGTCTGCACCGTCAAGGTCCGGTCGTGAATAATCGAATCGATATTTTATCAACAGTCGTTGACAAGCGCCATTTCTGAAACTAGTCTACGGTCGTTGACTTAAATCAGGAAACGATCATGCGTCTGAACGGCAAGCTTGCTGTCATCACTGGCGGGAGCAGCGGCATCGGCTTCGCGGCCGCGAAATTGTTTATGGACGAAGGCGCGCGCGTTGCTTTGATTGCGCGCGACCGTGCACGGCTGGACTCGGCGTTAGGGCGTCTCGGGACAGGCGCTATTGGCATGACGGCGGATATTTCGCAGCCTGACGCGCTCAAGCTTGCAATTGCCAGTGCTCAAAAAGAACTGGGTGGTATCGATATCCTGTTCGCCAATGCGGGTGTGTCAGAGACGCCTCCTATTGCGCAAACATCGGAGCAAGCTTTCGATGATTTCATGGGTACCAATGTCAAGGGCACCATTTTCACGGTGATCCATGCGCTTCCGTTCTTGCGTGAGGGTGCTTCGATCATCCTGACGGGTTCGGTTGCGGCGCGCAAAGGACGACCCGGCGATCCGCTTTATGCGGCTAGCAAGGGTGCGATCCGTAGTTTCGGCAGAACGCTTGCAATGGAAGATGATGTGCTTGCGCGGCGCATTCGCGTGAACGTGCTCACGCCGGGCGCGACGGCGACGCCATTGACGCAGGAGGCGACCGGGAATCCCGAGGTTCACGCATATATTGCGGAGATGGTGCCCATGGGCCGATGGGGCGAAGCACGCGAGATCGCACAAGCGGCGCTGTTCCTTGCGTCGGATGCGTCCTCATACATGACAGGTTCGGAAATCACAGTCGATGGCGGCCTTGCCCACGTCTAATCCGACTAGCGTTAACCCTTGATCGTCAACCTCGCGTTTCCTGCTCAAAAGTTTTAATATAACATGCAAACCTGATAATTTGAGATAGAGCGGAAATCGTTGACCAAGGCCCTTACCCTGACGCACCAGGTCGCGCAGCAATTGACGCGTGATATTGGCGACGGTGTTTATCCGGTCGGAACAAAACTTCCGTCGGGCAAGGATCTCGCGAACCGCTTTGGCGTAAGCCAGTCGGTGATCCGCGAAGTCACGGAGCGTTTGCGGGCGCACGGTCTTATCGATAGCCGCCAAGGTGCCGGCTGCACGGTCAGGGCACGCACGCAGAGCGGCGGCTTTCGGGTTCCGCAAGCAATCGGCGCTGACCGGGCGGACCTGAGTGCCGTCTACGAACTTCGGCTCGATCTGGAAAGCGCATCCGCGGCGCTCGCTGCCGTGCGCCGCACCAACATGGACATCGAAGCGCTGGAAAGCATTCTGAAATCCCTCGCCGATAACCTCTACACGCCCGAGCCTGCAGTCGAGCTGGACATCGCGTTTCATGTGGCGATCGCGCATGCCACGCATAACCGCTACTACGTCGAGCTGCTGCAGTACCTGAACCTCCAGATCCGAGAGGCAGTGCAAACGGCGCGGACGCATTCACTTGCGCGCGAGCGGCTGCCGGACGAGGTGCATCGAGAACATGTCCGCATCTTCGACGCGATCCGCGCCGGCGACGCGCTTGCTGCACGTTCGGCTGCCACGTCGCATCTTCAAAGCGCCGCGGCGCGGCTTGGTCTCGACATCTCTGGTCGCGACCTGCCGGCCGGCGGCTCGAATTCCCCCCTTGCCATTACATAGATGACCGAACTCTCTTTTGCCCAACGTCTCGCCGACAAGCTCGGAACCGATGCCGTCATCATGTCCACCGACGAAATCGAGCCGTGGCTCTCGGACTGGCGCGGCATGTACAAGGGCCAGGCGCAGGCGGTCGTACGTCCGTCGACAACGGACGAAGTGGCTGCGTGCCTCGCGTTGTGTTCGGACGCTCGCGTGCCTGTTGTGCCCCGCGGCGGCAACACCGGTTTATGCGGCGCGGCCACGCCCGACGCAAGTCCAACGAACGTGATCCTGAGCCTCGATCGCATGAATGCGATCCGCACTATCGACACCGTCGGCAACACGATGGTCGCCGAGGCCGGCTGCATCCTCGGCAACCTGCGACGTGCGGCAGAAGAGCAGCATCGTCTGTTGCCGCTCAGCCTCGCGGCCGAAGATTCGTGCCAACTGGGCGGCAACCTTTCGACCAACGCAGGCGGCGTCAACGTCGTGCGTTATGGCATGACGCGTGAACTCGTGCTCGGACTCGAAGCGGTGCTTCCGAATGGGGAGATCTTTCACGGACTGCGCACGTTGCGCAAGGACAATACCGGCTACGACCTGAAGCAACTGATGATCGGCGCAGAAGGGACGCTTGGCATTATCACGACGGCGGCGTTGCGGCTTTATCCACGCAACGACGTGCGCGTGGTCGTGCTGGCAGCGGTCAAATCATCGCAACAGGCGCTGGAACTGTTCGAGCTTCTTTTCGAGCGCGGCGGCCCGCGCATGCAGGCGTTCGAGTATTTCACGGCAGAGTGTCTCGACATGGTGATCGCCCAAGTCGAAGGCATGCGTGCGCCGTTTGCCGAGCGCCATCCCGCTTATGTATTGATCGAACTCGCAGATACCGTCGATGAAAACGCCTTGCGCGAACTCGTTGAAACCGTCATTGGCGAAGGACTCGAACGCGATCTTTGCATTGACGCTGCGGTGTCCGAATCAATTGCCCAAGTGAACGGCATGTGGCGTTTGCGCGAGGAAATCTCTGAGGCCCAACGCGCCGATGGACCCCATCTGAAGCATGACGTGTCGTTGCCAATCGAGTCGATTCCAGCGTTCCTCGAAACCGCGGGCGAGCGCGTCGGGAACCATCGCGAGGGTGTGCGTCTGATTGTTTTCGGCCATTTTGGCGATGGCAACCTCCACTACAACCTCTCGCGTCCGGTCGGCGCGCCCCGTGATTACTTTGCGCAACATGGCGAGGGCTTGACGGCCGAAGTGCTGGACGAGGTTGCGCGGTATGGCGGCAGCATCAGCGCCGAACATGGCATCGGACAACTCAAGCGCGAGTATTTCAACCGCTATAAAGATCCGCTGGAAATCCGGCTCATGAAAGAGATCCGCAAAGTCTTCGATCCGAACGGCATCATGAATCCGGGCAAGATTTTCTGAGCGCGTTGGGTCAACGCGATCGACCGCCAAAGCGCATCAGCGCGATAAAGAACATCCCGCCCAGCAACGCGGTCACCACGCCTATGGGCAGGTCTTCGGGCGCGATCAGCGTGCGGGCGGCGACATCGGCCCATATCAGGAGGATCGCGCCGCCCAACGCCGATACCGGAAGCAAACGTCCATGTTCGGGCCCGACCAGCGGGCGGCACAAATGCGGCGTCACGAGTCCGACAAAACCTATCGCGCCACTTACCGCGACCATCGCCGCTGTCATGAGTGCGCTGACCAGGAAAATCTCCCAGCGCATCTTGCTCACCGGAACGCCCAGGGATACGGCGGCGAGATCGCCCGTCATCAACGCGTTGAGTTCGCGACGGCGCGCAAGCAAAAGAATGCCGCCGGCAAGCACAACGGATGCAGGCACCCCAAGCAGGCTCCAGCGAGCGAGTCCGACACCGCCTAACGTCCAGAACAGAATGGACGATGCCGCGCGCTGGTCGCCGAGATAAAGCAGCAGGTTGGCGCCGGCAAGCATCACGAACGAGACCGCGACGCCTGATAACAATAGGCGGTCCGAGTCGAGCCGTCCTTGCCGATGCGCCAAAGCAATGACCACTACCGTTGCGAGTAATGCGCCGAGGAGCGCTAGGATCGAGAGCGTAAATGGGCCGAAGATGGCGCCAAGAAACAGTGTTGCGGCCACGGCGCCGAGCGTGGCGCCGGAACTGACGCCGAGCAGGTGAGGATCGGCTAGACGGTTCGCGGTGACGGCCTGTAACGCGACGCCGACCATCGCGAGCGATGCACCCACGATCCCGGCCAGCAGCACGCGCGGCAAACGTATCAACCAGACGATGGTATCGAGCGACGTGCTCCAGTTGCCTGGTTCATTCATCAGATGTGCCGCAACGATACGCGCGGTCATTCGTGGCGTGATCGCTACAGGTCCAAGACCGGTTGCAAGCACGACGGACACAACGAGCATCACCCCAAGGCTCGCCATGATCACTGCCGGAGCGGCACGTTTCACTGCGCGTACGCCTTCGGATAAAGCGCGTTCGCGATGGTTTCCACGGCAGCGACGTTGCGAATGCCGGGCGTCGCGCCATCGTAGGGAATCACGATGAAGCGCCGGTCGCGAATGGCATCGAGGTTAAGCAGCGCGGGTTGATCGAGCAGGAACCGGATTTTTTGCGCGGCCGTCACCGCGCCGTAATCGACGATCACGATCGCCTGCGGATTGCGCGCCACGACGCTTTCCCAGCTAACGCGGGTCCAGCTTTGCTGCACGTCGTCCATCACGTTGCGTCCGCCCGCGGCCTTGATGAGCGCGGTGGGCATCGCGAGATTGCCAGCGGTGAAGGGTTTATCTTCGCCGCTGTCATACACGAACACGCGCGGCGGCGTGGTGTTGGGGCCGATGCGCTGTGTCACGGTTGCAAGCCGCTTTTGCATACCGTGGATCAGCGTTGACGCCTGGGCGTCTGCATCAAAGATGCGTCCGAGATTTCGCAAGTCGTTGTAGACATCGTCGAAAGAGGCTGCGGGGCGGCGCATCACATGCGCGCACGATTCGCTCAGTTCATAAACGGCGATTCCGAGCGGGGCGAGCGTGGCCGGCGTCACGGGACCACCGACTTGCATGCCGTAGTTCCATCCGGCGAAGTAGAAGTCGACCCTTGCATTGACCAGCACTTCAACCGATGGATATTGCCGCGCAAGTTCCGGCACACCCTTTAACTGCGCGCGCATCGCTTCGTTGCCTGTGTTCCATCCGCTGATGCCGGTATAACCCGCCATGCGCGATTTAAGCCCCAACGCAAGCATCATCTCCGTGAGGTTGACGTCGTTGCTGACCGCGTGTTCGGGCGCGTGCTGGAATACCACTTCCCGGTTGCAGCTTTGAATGGTGACCGGATAGTGGCCGGCGTGTGCTTCGGGACTGACGAACAGCAGCGCAAGAAATGCACTCAGGAAAGGTCGGATCATGTCGAGTGAATGAGAGTGATGCGAGGGCATTGCGAAACTGGATGGAGGTCCACAATGGCGTCGACGTTGAACACGCTCTTCAACATCTCGGATGTCAACACGTCATGCGGCGAGCCATGCGTGACGATTTCGCCATTGGAAATCACGTATAGCCGGTCGCAAAAGGCCGCTGCGAGATTCAGGTCATGAATGGTGGCGAGCGTGGTGATCTTCTGGTTCTTGACGAGCTTGAGCAATTCGATTTGATGGCGCAGGTCGAGATGGTTCGTAGGTTCATCGAGCATGAGTAGCGACGGACGCTGAACCAGCGCCCGCGCCAGCAACGCGCGCTGTTTCTCGCCGCCCGAGAGCGAGGCGAATGCGCGTTCGCGTGCCTGCCACAAACCGACATCGCGTAGTGCGCCTTCAACAATGCGTGCGTCTTCTGGCGTGGCGCCATCGAGCAAACGCTTGTGCGGCGTGCGCCCCATGCGCGCGATTTGCTCTACGGTAAGACCGAAGTCATCGGGCATTTCCTGCAGCAGCACCGCTATGCGTTGCGCGGCCCAGCGGGGCGACGCACCCCACACACTGGTTTGATCGAGTGATACCGAACCTCCATGTGGCTTCGAAAAACGAAACGCGCAGCGCAACAGACTCGTCTTGCCGCTGCCGTTCGGCCCGATCAGGCCCACGAACTCGCCGGCCCCTGCATCGAGCGTGATCTCGCGCAGCAAATGAGCTTGGCGATGCACTTCGCGGTCGGCAGGAGACCAGCTCATGTGATCGATGTGAAGGCCGCAGGACATGATCAGAAGTCCATGGTCGCGACGAGTTCGGCGGAACGCGCGGGGCCGAGCAACCATTGCGTGCCGTTGTTCGCCGACGTCACGGCGTACGCGCGGTTCGCGAGGTTGCGCAGATAAAGCGCGATGTTGACCTGTCGCGTGGCCTGCCAGTGTGCGGACAGATCGAAGACCGTGTACGAAGGGACATCGACTGAGTTTGCGTCGTCGCCATAACGACGGCCCACGTAGCGCAGCCCTGAACCGACGACCCAGTCCGCCGCGGGTTTGTAAGTCAGCCACAGGTTTGCCGTCTGCTCGGGGATATTGAGCGGTACGTTGCCCGCGCGAGATATGGCAACGCCGTTCACGTTCTCGTTGAAGTCGTCATAACGCGCGCGCAGCAATGCGGCATTTGCTTCAATCGAGAATCCCCAGCCAAGCTTGAACGCACCCGACCATTCGATACCGCGCGACGATTGTTCGCCGACTTGCTGCTGGATCGTCGGATTCGAAGGGTCCTGGCTCAAGAGGTTTTTCTTCACGATCTGATAGACCGCGAGCGTCCAAAAACCGCGCCCGTTCATGATGTCCTGCTTGAATCCGGCCTCCAGTTGTTGGCCGGTTGCAAGCTTGAAAGCGGTCTGCGCTTGCGACATGGTGATGAGCGAACCGACGCTGTCCGCGCCGCGCGTGTACTGGCCGTAGACGGACATCGAAGGCGTCAGTTGGTAGACAAGTCCAAGGCGCCATCCCGCATTCGATAAAGTCTTGCTGAACGTGCTGCCGTTGCCGAGTTGCTGGCGCCAGAAATCCACGTAGTCGTAACGCACGCCGCCGACCACGGACAGTTGCGGCGTCAGCTCGAAGCGGTCTTCCGCGAAGATCGCTGCTTGCCGCGTGCGCGTGTAAAACTCGGGCACGGTCGGGTCGCTGCTCGCGAAAACGGCGGGGTTGGAGTTGTCGGCGTTGATGACTGATGAACCATCGAACGGCGAGTTGCTATCGCGCTGGAACGTGATCTGGTTTGCTTCGGCGCCAATCACGAAACCATTTGCGTGACCCCAGGCCGTGCCATCGAAGGTCGCGTCGAGACGGTTACCAATCTGGCGCTCATGGTGAATGATCTCGATGTAATCGCTGCGCGTGATTTCACGCGTGGATGGATCGAGCAGATAACTTTCACTGTCGCGGTAGTGCCGGTTCGTCGTCAGGTAATAGAGCTGGTCGCGGATCGTGATGCCATCGGATGCGCGATAGATGCCGGACAAGCGCGTCGACTGGTCGATGTACGCAATCAGCGGGTTGCCGACGTTGTAGTTCTTGTAGCGCAGGGAGGTATCGAGTGCGCCGTCGGTCACGGGCGTTCCAAGATACGTAGCCGGACGCTGCCGGCCGTAATCGTAGTCGAGCGTGAACGACAAACGCGGTGAGACTTCAAGTTTCAGCGCGCCGCCAAGGGCCGTGGTGTGCGATTCGCCACGATCCACCCAGCCGTCCGAGCGGTTGTCGCTGACATAAAAGCGATAGGAGAGCATGGGGCCGAGTGCGCCGGTGGTATCGAAGGCGACGCGTTTCTGGCCTTCCGTGCCAATGCCCAATTGAAGCGATGTCGCGTATTCGCGCTGCGGCTGTTTTGGCACGACGTTGACCACGCCGCCGATCGCGCCCTCGCCATATAAAACCGATGCCGGCCCGCGCAAGACCTCGATGCGATCGACGGACCATGTGTCGAAGGGATAGGTCATGGTGCCCGCGCCGGGGTAGAGGCGGGTGCCGTCGTAAAGCGTCATGACGGATTCCTGGCCGCTGAAGCCGCGTACGCTCAGCGCCGTGCCGCCGTTTCCAGGTGAGGCGTCGCTGACGAAACCGGTCGCGCGCGTGACGGCGTCAGAGACGCTCTGGTCGCCGCGTTCCGCGATCTGTCTGGCCGTCACCGTTTCCACGCTTGCCGGCGTGTCCAGGCTCGAAAGGCCAAGCCGCGAACCGGTGCGCGTGGGCGTGGTGAGAGGCGCGGTATCGACGTTGCTTTTATTGTTCACTACGACCGGCGGCAATGCGGGCGCGGTTTCATCGGCGAGAACCGGCGATGTGCCGATCAAGCATATAACCGCGAGCGCGGTCCTTTTCTGACGGCGCGGTTGATATCCGAGCTGACTCGGTCGGCTCTTGTGCGCCGAACTCCAGTTTCGTCCCATCTTGTTTCCCGAAAGCGTATGACGTGCCCGCCGCGCGATGGCAGCAATGCATGTTGTATCTGGACGCGTTGATGATCGACTTACGGCGTGGCCGTAATCGATCGAATCAGGCCGATGTTGTTGCGTGGCCCGCAAACGGACATCGATCGGGAAGGCAAGGGCGTACGGGGAAATCGATAACGCTGGCGGCGTTAGTCATGCGAGGTTCTCCAGGGGTTTCGCGCCCCGTCAAAAGTGGCTGGATTACGACGCCCAGGTCTGACTTCCAGCCCAAGCAGGGCCAGTTACAGTGGCGCGACCGCGCCGGATTCTCACCGGCTTCCAAACGTCGTAGCCGCGCATTTTACGTGCGAAAGAAATTGGTGCAAGACAAGTTTCGAAACACGCGGTCCGGCGGCGTGACTCCAAATGCGATGTAATATTATTGCATTTGTTGTGGGCGACGCCAGATTTATTTCGAAGAGAAGGGCGCATCGCGAGGCATTACGTCTTCGCGATGGCTTTGATTGACAGCGCGGCGAAGCCGCGCCACGTGCTGGGTAAGGCAGGCTTATGATCGCTTGATCAGATTTGCGTTCAATTGTCCGGCGAGCCCGTACAGCACGCTGATAAACGGCGCAGGAATCCCTGCCTTCATTGCAATCTCATACGGCGCGCCGAGGATCGCATCGATCTCCAGTTGACGTCCCGCTTCCACATCCTGAAGCATCGATGTCTTGAACGCGCCGAGCTTGCGCGTCATTGCGTTGCGGGCGTCGGTGGTCATGGTCAGCTCGATTCCAATCTCCTTGCCGATGCGCCGCGCTTCCTCCATGACCGATACAACGAGGCTCCTGGTGAGCGGATCGTCCAGGATCATGTCGCCGGTTGATCGCGTGATTGCGCTGATAGGGTTCATGGTCATGTTGCCCCACAGCTTCACCCAGATGTCGCGTCGAATGTCGTCGGATGCAACTACGTCGAACTGCGCGCGCCGCAGCAGTTCAATGGCATGAGCCGCGCGTTCGGCCGTTCGCACAGAGCCTGGCCCGATAATGAGCTCATTGCCGTAGCCTTTCTTTATCACGCCCGGTTCTGCAATCGCCGACGAAATATGCACAACGCATCCCGACGCTTGCGACTGTGGAAGCGCCGCCGACACCATGCCGGAAGGGTCAACGGACTCCAGCCGCTGACCTGCAAGCGCACCGCCGGACTCATTGAGATACCACCACGGCACGCCGTTCATGACCGACACAATATGTGTAGCGGGACCGACAAGCGGCTTTAATGAAGCCGCCGCCGCGGTCAACGCGGGCCCCTTGAGGCAGATGAAAAGCAGGTCCTGAATGCCCAACGTTGCCGGCTGATCTGTTGCATTGACGTTGACTACATAACGATCATCGCCATCGATCATGGCAAGACCATTGCGTTTTATGGCGTCGAGATGTGCACCGCGTGCGAGCAGACCGACTGCCACGCCCGCGCGCGCTAGCCGGGCTGCAATAATGCCGCCAATGGCGCCGCCGCCGACCACTGTGATTTTTGCATCTTGCGTGCTCAAGACTTTTCCCCGAAAGCAATTCCTATCCCGAAGGGCCGGGATTAAGCTAAGCTGATGCTATCGATTAATTGATGCGTGCGCAAGCATCGTAAAAAATGCGGTGCATTTTCATCGAAAAGAAAAAGCCAGAGGAAAGGAATGAACGATACGCCCATGATTCAAAGCTTGTTTACATACCGGTTGCACGTGCTTAAGAAGCAGACCGACAAAGCCATGAACGAGGCATTCAGCGATGGAATCGCATTGACGTTAACCGAAGCGCGCGTGTTGCTGAGCGTAGGTTCGTTCGGTGCGCTTTCGGTATCGGACTTGGGCAAGGCCTCCAATCTCGACCGCAGTCAGGCAAGCCGCGCAACGGACATTCTCGAAAGAAAAGGGCTGGTGGAAAAGACATCGAACGCAACTGACGGGCGCGGCGTTGTTGTGACGCTGACCACGAAGGGCAAGAGGACGTACGGGCGCGCGGCGGCCATCGCACAAGCGCAAAACGACGAGATTCTCGGGGCGCTGCTTCCGGCTGAACGCAAGGCGATCCATTCGATGCTTACAAAACTGGTCGCGGCTCAATGCGCGGAAGAGTTGGCTGAATAAGCTTGAGGAAGGCTTTCTTGCAGTTTCAAACTGCATACAAATTGCGTTGACACGTGGTGCGTGAGCGCACGCGGACTTTACGATCGTATTTTCTGTCGGTCGTCGATCTCATGTCGGGCCAGTTTGACCAGCGGGCCTTCGGGATAGAAGTCACATCCGCGTCACCGATCGCTGGCAATAATCCGTAAGAATTAAAACACCTTACGGAAAACTACATGAAATACGAACGAAAGCATAAGTACGTGCCTTTCCCGCTTAAACGTGTCGCTGCGATGACGGCGTTTATCGGTTTGAGCGTGCTTGCCGGTTGCAATGGCAATGACGACAATGCAAACCCGCCGGCAGTCACCGCTTTTTCCACGCTCGATGGCAAGCAGCCGCTGGTGATCGGGCATCGCGGACTGCCAGGATTGCGCCCTGAAGAAACGCAGCCATCCTACGAACTTGCCGCCGATAGCGGTGCCGACGCGCTCGAAGAAGACCTGCATCTTTCGAAGGATTGCGTGCTGGTGGCGCGTCATAACCCTTGGCTCTCGGATAACACCAACATTGCGGATGTCGCGAAAACCAACGCCTCAGTGGCGGCGCGCAAACGCGTTGTTCCGGGCGTGATGGTCAACGTGAAATGGGCGACAACGCCGACCACAGGTCCCTCGCAATACCTCACCGACCTGACGAATCCGGCTGATCCCAAATCGGTGCTGAAGTCCTTGATCGTGGATGGCGAAGATCACACGAACGACTGGTCCGTGACCGACTTCACCGCGCTTGAATTGACCACGCTGATTGGCGGTACGACCTTTGATGCAGCCAGCGAGCGGTCGGCCGAATTCAACGGTAAATATCCGGTGCTGACATTCCAGCAGATCATCGATATTGCCAAGGCGAAGAGCGCATCAACCGGCCGGCCGATTTCCGTCTATCCCGAGACGAAGAACCCGACCTGGAACAATGCGCAGGCGATCGCGAACGGTTGCGGTACAGCGGGCGGCCATCCGCTGGAAGACGCGTTGATCAAGATTCTCGACGACAACGGCCTGAATATGAAAACCGCTGCAATTTTCGTGCAGAGCTTCGAGCCGGGCAGCCTGAAATACATGCGCAGCCATGGCTTGAATACGAAGGTCGTGCAACTGATCGACGGCTACGACACCGACTACAAGACGGGCGCGGTGATCTACAACGAAATCACTGACAGCCGTCCGTTCGACTGGACCGTTGCCGGAGATTCACGTTGGTTTGACGCGATGCTTACGCCCGCGGGTCTCGCCGAAATCAAGACATACGCCGATGGAATCGGCCCGTGGAAACCGCAGATCGTGCCGCTCAAGATCACGCCGTTTCCCGCGACGAACCCGGATGGCACCCCCTTCTCCGGCTCGACGACCGCGGCGACCACGCAACCTGCTACGAGCGTGATAAGCGACGCGCACAAGGCCGGTTTATTCGTTCACATCTTTACTTTCCGCAACGAGAAGAAGTATCTTGCGGCGGATTATCAGGCCGACCCGAACGCGGAATACCTGAAGTTTTATAGGCTCGGCGTGGACGGCGTGTTTTCAGACTTCGCGAATACCGGCGTGGCAGCGCGAGCGATATATCTGAAGGAGCTTGGACGCTGAACTATTGAATGAAGGTGTATTGAAGTAACTTGTGTCGCGGCGCGCGGCGGTCGATTACGGACCCCGCGCGTTTTTATTGACGGAGAATGCGCTGTTCGGCTCGCACGGTGGGTTTTTATGCCAAGGCACCGAATATCAGGCTATCCCAAGCTAAGGCTGCCAAAACCAATTTCGCTTGTGTTTAATTGTTGTTGAGGGTCAATGGAATTAGATTTGCAGTTGGAGTCGCCCGGCAAGTCATCCGCCTTAAATGTCCACTATTTGCTTTGGATCGCTGCTCTTGTCGGTATTAACCCGACCTGACGAAGTGATCTGAAACATCGTTTCGATCAATTAACTTGGAATTGTTTAAATCGATAGGTAATATGATTCTCAGCGCTGCTGCACGCCGTATATAAATCAAGTCAGCGCAACGAGAGAGAGGTGCCGAAAATGAAGCGAAGAATCATTTCTTCCGTGCTCGCGGGCGCATTGCTTTTTGCGCCGGTCTTGCAAGTCGCAAATGCCGCCGTTTATACAAACGGTACGGCGACCGCCACATTTACTGTGTCGCTTACGCTGCAAGCCAATTGCACTATCGCCGCAACGCCTTTGAATTTCGGCACGAACGGCGTCCTGGCAACAGCGATCAATCAGCAAACCACCCTCGCAGTGACCTGCACGAATACCACGCCGTACAACGTTGGACTCGACGGCGGCAACGTGACCGGCTCGACCGTCACGGCGCGCTTGCTCGCAGGGACCGCCACCGGCAATACCACCACCACGGTGGGCTTCCAGTTGTATCAGGACGCCGGCCGCACGACCCTGTGGGGCAACACGCAGGGTACGAACACCGTAGCCGGTACGGGCACCGGGGCGGCGCAGTCCATCTCCGTGTATGGGCAGGTTCCTGCGCAGGCCACACCGAGGCCTGACCTCTACCAGACGACAGTCACCGCAACGGTCTATTTTTGATCGCCCGCGGCGGTTTCATGGCGGGTATCCGGCGCTATGGCGCGGTCCTGTTCGCGGTCCTGTCGTGCACGGTGCAGGCCGCCACGCTGCAGATATCGCCCGTGATGGTCGACCTGCAATCGAACGAGAGCGCAACGGGAATCACGTTGCGTAATCCTGGCGACAAGCCCTTGTACGGGCAGGTCCGCGTGTTCCGCTGGGATCAGGCCAACCAGGACGACACGCTCACGCCAACCCAGGAACTCGTGGCCAGTCCGCCGCTGATCCAGATCGGCGCGCAGGCGGATCAGCTCGTGCGGCTGGTGCGGACGGCGTCGGCTCCGGTCGGCACCGAGCAGAGCTACCGGATCCTGATCGACGAATTGCCGGCGCCCGATACCGCCGCCGCAGACGGCGTGACGATTCGCCTGCGCTATTCGGTGCCGGTGTTTGTCGAGCCTGCGGGAAAGGCGGCCATGCCCGCGCTTTCATGGCATCTCGTGCGCGATCCGAAGGGCTGGGTCCTGCGCGTGGACAACACGGGCGCGAGGCGCGCACAGATCGCGGCGGTGCAACTGGTGGACAGCGCCGGCAAGGTCCACGAGATCAACAAGGGGCTGCTCGGGTACGCGCTTGCCGGACGCGCCCGCCAATGGTCGGTGCCGCTTCCCGCAGATACCGACCTTCGAGGCGCCGTGACGATTCGGGCCGCTGTCAATTCATTACCGCTCGAGGCAGTGGTGACGGTCGCGCCGCCGGGTTGACCGGGGGCGCAAGGTCATCGCTGCGTTGTTGTCGAGAATGTCGCCGAGAGCTGACATGATGCGTCCCAATCCAATCGATGAGAATACGACGACGCCCAGCACGTCATTCACAGAGCTTCCGCATCGCGCTTGTCGCAACGGGGCTGGTTGTTTTACTGGAGTGCGCACGCGGTTTCGCGCAAGCGCAACCACAACCCCCGGCCCGTCCCGACGCCAGCTCGAACCAGCCTCATGACGTGTATCTCGAAGTGGCGCTCAACGGCGAGCGTTCCACCTTGATCGCGCAGTTTCGCGAGCTGAACGGCCGCTTGTCGGCGCGTGGCCGCGACCTGGACAACATCGGCCTGGCGACCGGCCGGCTTGGCATCGGGGAGAGCGCCGAAGTGCCGCTCGATTCCATTCGCGGGTTGCATTACACCTACGACGCGGCGCGTCAGCGTGTCACGCTGCAAGTGCCGGATGCTATCCGCAAACCCTTTACGTTCGATACCCGCGCGCTCACCCCCACGCCGCCCGCCACATCGTCACGCGGACTCCTGATCAACTACGACGCCTACGCGCAATCGAATACGGATGCGCAACTCGCGATCTGGAGCGAGGAGCGTTACTTCGATCCCGCCGGCGTGTTCAGCAATACCGGCGTTGCATACTTGTACAAGAACGATCATCGGTACACACGCTACGACACATCGTGGAGCACGTCGGACCCTGTCGCCCTCAGCACGAAGCAGTTCGGCGACACCATCTCGTCTTCGCTCGCATGGTCGCGCTCGGTGCGCATCGGTGGTTTTCAGTGGCGCAGCAACTTTGCGTTGCGTCCCGATCTTGTCACGTTTCCCGTGCCTGCGTTCGGCGGGTCCGCGGTGGTGCCTTCGTCGGTGGATCTATATGTGAACAGCGTGCGCCAGTTCAGCGGCAACGTGCCGAGCGGTCCGTTCATTGTGAACAACGTGCCGGGGATTACCGGCGGCGGCCAGGCGACCGTCATCACGCGCGATGCACTGGGCCGCACGATCGAGACGTCCGTGCCGCTCTATGTGGATACGCGCCTGCTCGCGGCCGGCCTGTCGAGCTATTCGATCGAAGCCGGATTCCTGCGCCGTGCGTACGGGCTCGACTCGTTTCAGTACGATCCGAAGCCGGCGCTGAGTGCATCGGCAAGACGTGGCCTGAACGACTATCTCACGCTCGAAGCCCACACCGAAGCCACCAGCGGCGTTTATAACGCAGGTGCCGGCGCGCTCGTGCGCATGGGAATGGCGGGTGTGCTCAACGGGTCGCTCGCAGCGAGCACGGGACGTCTTGCGGGTACGCAAGCGAGCCTCGGCTATGAACTGATCGAGCCGCATTTTTCCATCGATGCACAAAGCATCCGCGCGTTCGGCAACTACGGCGATCTTGCCGCGCGCGATGGCACGCCCGTGCCCACCGCGACCGATCGCGTAACCGTGGCCGTCCCGTTTTTCAACACGCAAACGTTTTCGGTAAGCTACATTGGTTTCAAGTATCCGCAGGCGCAGCCGTCGCAGATCGGGTCGGTGGCGTACACGTTGAACGTGGGCAATCTTGCTTCGGTGAACGTCAGCGCTTACCAGGATTTCAGGCAGCGCGATTCGCGCGGCGCGTTTCTCAGTGTGAGCTTCGGGCTTGGCAACAACACGTCGGTGAACACGACCGTCGGGCGGCAGAACGGACAGTCGAACTACAACGTCAACGCCAGCCGTCCGCCGAACTACGACGGCGGCTGGGGATGGGGCGTGCAGGCGGGGAACGCGGGCGCGTCGCCGTATCGCCAGGCTCAGGTGCAGTACCTCGGCACGGGGGGCGAGGTGACGGCGCTCGCGCAGCAGATCTCCGGGCGCACGACAGGGTCGCTCGATCTCTCGGGGACGGTGGTGCTCATGGACGGCGCCGTGAAGCCGTCGCGCCGGATCTACGACGGTTTCGCGCTGGTGTCCACGGACGGCATCGCCGGGATTCCCGTGCTGCATGAAAACCGCCTGATTGGCGTGACGGATCGCGGAGGCCATTTGCTCGTGCCCGATCTGAACTCGTATCAGGACAACCGGGTTGGCATCGACGGCATGAAGCTTCCCGCCGATGCACGCATCGCCACCACTGCGCTGAACCTCGTGCCGCAGGCGCAATCCGGCGTGCTCGCGCATTTTGGCGTGACGCGATACAGCGCGGCATCGGTGATTTTGCAGGGGTTGGACGGCAAGGTGCTGCCGCCGGGCGCGACAGTGCGGCATGAGGAGAGCGGCAAGGAGACCATTGTTGGATACGACGGGCTGACGTTCATAGAGGGCCTGCAAAAAGACAACCATCTCGTGGTCGATAGCGGCACATTGCATTGCCGCGTGACGTTCGCCTACAACCGGCCCGACGACGGCTCGTTGCCGACCATCGGACCATTGACTTGCCTGAGCAAAGTGGGAGACCTGCGATGAAACGCATGCTCTTCCTCATCGCCGTGGCGGTCGTGCTTTCACTTTCAATGCCTGGCCGCGCCAGCGCGCAATCGTGCACGGCGGTCGCGACAGACCTGAACTTCGGCACGGTGAGCCCGATCAGCCGGACATCGTTCGCCGCGACCAGCACCGTAAGCGTCACATGCACGTGGCCCGCCGTCACGCTGGTGCCGAATGCACAGATCTGCCTGAACCTCGGCGGCACGAGTCCACGCCAGCTTGCCAACGGCACGAATCAGATGCAATACGACCTGTATCAGGACGCTGGGCACTCGGTGACCTGGGGTTCGACTTATGCAGGCACCACGCCCATCTCGTTCACCATGACCAAACCCGCACTCAGCACCACCATCACGCAGGCAGTGACGGTCTATGGACAGATATCGGCAAACCAGCCGACGGTGCCGACCGCCGGCAATGCAAGCACGCTTTATACGCAGGGTTTCGGCGGCGCGCAGACATCGCTTAATGTGGGATTTTATTTACTGGGCACCGGCCTCGCATGCTCGACGCTGGCCACGAGCGGCACCTTCGGATTCAACGCGAACGCGACGGTCGTCAATAACTGCAACATCAGCGCGACCAACATCGCGTTCACGCCTGCCGCATTGCTGACCTCCCCCCTGACTGCAAGCGGGGCGATCACCGCGCAATGCACGAATGGCGATGCCTACAAGATCACGCTGGACGGGGGCGTGAACGGCACGGTCGCTGCACGCAACATGCTGCGGCCGGGCGGCGCGAAAATTGGCTATCAGCTATATACAGATCAACAATTCGCCACGCCCTGGGGTGATGGTTCAGCGGGTACATCCGCCTTCACGGGAACGGGTACGGGGCTCGCGCAGGTGATCAGTGTCTACGGCCGCGTGCCCGCGCAAACCACGCCTGCGCCGGGTACATACACAGACACCATCACGGCGACGATCAGCTTCTGAAGCAGGGCGAGCATTCGCGAAACAATGGCTCAGAAGCCGACCATCCACACGTTCGGCGCTGACGGATTGCCAGTCCCCGCCGACGTGTACAGCGCGGCTGGTTTTTGTGCAGGATCGACCGTCACGAGCGCAATGTCGTAGGGCTGGCCGTGCAGGCACGACACGCTCGGCCGCAGCACAGGCGCCGGTTCAATGGTCGACTGAATGACACAGCTTTCCTGCACGACAAGGCTGACGGAGATCGTGGTCAGTTCCGTCGGTGAGACATTCGATGCAAATGTGCCCATCAAGAGCGGGCCCATCGCGAGCGTCAAGGTTTTTCGCAACATATCGGGTTCAGAGGTGGCGCCGCGAGGGATGAGCGCCGGACGTGCAAAATGCAACGGACGGCGCAAATCGACGTTGCTCGTTCGATAACGGCGTTTTCCAGGGAAAACTTTAGCCGCCAGTAATGTTCAACTTCGCTTTTCCCCGTTCTTCGCGGGCGCTGGTCACGCGTCGTCAAACCACATTCTCCGATAAAAACCATACCGCCGGACCTTCTTTATCGGCTCGGATATAGTCGGGCTGATTGCCTTGCCACCAACCCTCACCCGGATCGCCATGAGCCTGTCACTCAGAAGCGTGCGCTATTTCATCGCCGTCGCAGAAGCCGAATCAGTGACGGGCGCAACTCAGTCGCTGAACATTTCGCAATCCGTCATCACCGACGCCATCAAGGCACTCGAAACTGAAGTCGGCGCGCAACTCTTCGTGCGGCACGCGCGCGGGATGGTCCTGACTCACGCCGGCCACCAGTTCTTGCGTCACGCGCATCAGATCCTCGCTGCGGTGCGTAACGCGCAGCAGGCCATGTCGTCGCGGCCGGACACCATGACGGGACGCCTGAACATAGGTGTCACGACCATGATGACCGGCTATTTTTTGCCTTATCTGCTCGATCATTTCAGGCGCGTCTTCCCGAAGGTCGTGGTGAACGTGATCGAAGATCAGCGCGACTACATCGAACATTTGCTGGTGAACGGCGAACTGGATGTAGCGGTGTTGATCGTGTCGAACGTCGAGAACACGCAAGCGATAGAAACCGAATCGCTCGTCGCGGCGGCGTGGCGTTTGTGGCTGCCGGCGAATCACGCGTTGCGCGGACTGGGCAGCATTTCTTTGCGCGAGATCGCCGACGAAGCGATGATCATGCTCAAGGTCGATGAACTCGAAGACAACACCAACGCGTACTGGCGTGCGTCGGGGCTGAAGCCAAACGTGGTGATGCGCACGGCATCGGTGGAAGCCGTGCGAAGCCTGGTTGCGACGGGCGCGGGTTTGTCGATCTTGCCCGACGTGCTGTATCGGCCATGGTCTCTCGACGGCGACCGGCTCGAAGTGCGCAACATCATGGAAGAAATGCCGAAGATCGATATTGGCATTGCTTGGCGCCGCGGACTTACACAATCCGAAACGGCGCAGAACTTCCTCGTGGTCGCTCGCGAACATACGCGTGGACACGCCAAAGTCGCCATCTGAATTATCGATATCAAAGCCAGTGCGTTCTGTTTTCCGGAACACGACGCCCGACCCTGTTACTTGATACGAGGGTAATCCCTATGCGGTGGACCAACGTTCGCAGGCTGGCCGGCAATAACCGCTAAACGCGCTAAGCATTCTGTTTTACCGATAACTCCTATCTGCGGTGTGGGCTGGCGGTCAAAAAAATCGCAGCCATAGAATCGGCCATCGCCTTGAACAACGCTTCGTAAAGAGACATCCATATGGAACAGTCGATGCAAACGAGTCTTCTGATTGGCGGCGAATTTACAGCCGGCGAGGGCGATGTGGAAGCCGTGCTGAACCCCGCAACGGGCGAGGTAATCGCGCGTGTCGCCGAGGCCTCGGTGGAGCAAATCAAGGCAGCGGTTGCGGCCGCAAGCCGCGCGTTTCCCGGGTGGGCCAAAACCGTGCCGAAGGACCGCGCGAACATGCTGCTCAAACTCGCCGACGCCATTGAAGCGCGCGCGACCGAATTCGCGCGGCTGGAGTCGCTCAATTGCGGCAAGCCATATCTTGGCGCACTGAACGACGAGATTCCCGCTGTCGCCGATGTCTTCCGGTTTTTCGCCGGCGCGTGCCGCACGCAGCACGGGCAGCTTGCAGGCGAATATTTGCCGGGCTATACCAGCATGGTGCGGCGCGATCCGCTGGGCGTGGTGGCATCGATCGCGCCATGGAATTATCCGCTCATGATGGCTGCATGGAAAATCGCGCCGGCCGTAGCGGCGGGCAATACGGTGGTGCTCAAACCGTCCGAACAGACGCCGCTCACCACCCTCAAGCTCGCGGAGCTGATGGCTGCGATCTTCCCGCCGGGCGTGATCAACGTGGTGATCGGACGCGGGGATACGGTCGGCGCTCCGCTGATATCGCAGCCGGAAGTGCGGATGATTTCGATCACCGGCGATGTATCGACCGGACAAAAGATTCTCGAAGCCGCGTCGCGCACGGTGAAGCGCACGCATCTGGAACTGGGCGGCAAGGCGCCAGTGATCGTCTTCGATGACGCCGATCTCGAACAGGTCGTCGAAGGCCTGCGCACCTTCGGCTACTACAACGCGGGGCAGGACTGCACGGCGGCGTGCCGCGTGTACGCGGGGCCGAAGATCTACGAAAAGCTGGTCGCCGATCTGTCGAGCGTGGTCAGCACGATTCGCTTTGGCGAGCAGCACATGGAAGGCGTGGAGATGGGGCCGCTGATCTCGGAACGGCAGCGCAATCGCGTGGCGAGTTTTGTGGAGCGGGCCGCAGCGCAGAGTCATATAGAAGTCACTGCAGGCGGGAAGGCCGGCAACTCGCGCGGCTTTTTCTACGAGCCGACGGTGATCGCCGGCGCGCTTCAAGCCGATGAAATAGTCCGGCGCGAGGTGTTCGGACCGGTGGTATCGGTGACGCGATTCGACGACGCAGATCAAGCGATCACGTGGGCCAACGACTCGGATTTCGGGCTTGCAAGTTCGGTATGGACGAAGGATGTCAACCGTGCGTTCAAGGTCGCGGCCGAGCTGCAATACGGCTGCACGTGGATCAACACGCACTTCATGCTGGTGAGCGAGATGCCGCACGGAGGCATGAAACGCTCGGGCTATGGCAAGGACATGTCGGTGTACGCGCTCGAAGACTACACGTGCGCCCGGCACATCATGGCGAAATTCGAGTAGAGGAAAAAGAAGACGAAGTTGCAGCAGATTGGATTCATCGAATACCGAGTCCCTTACCCGTTCTTCAACATTGAAGTCAAACCGAGCAAGAGGAAAATCATGGAACCAGTCAATCAGGCCGACGCCCCCGCAGCGCTCGACCACGACGCGCGGCAACTCAAAAGCATGGGTTACACGCAGGAGCTCGCGCGGCGCATGAGCGGCTTCTCGAACTTCGCGATTTCGTTTTCGATCATCTGTATTCTTGCTGGTGGCATCACGGCGTTTCCACAGGCGTTGAGCGCGGCGGGCGGCGCATCGATTGGTATCGGCTGGCCGGTTGGCGCGCTCTTCGCCATGGTCGTGGCGGCATCCATGGCGCAGATCGCTTCGTCGTATCCCACGGCCGGCGGCCTGTATCACTGGAGTTCGATACTGGGCAACAAGGGCTGGGGATGGGCCACAGCATGGTTCAATCTGCTGGGACTGATTTTCGTGGTGGCTTCGGTGAACTTCGGTGTCTACGATCCCTTCTTCAAGACGCTGATCGCGCCGCTCTTCGGCATCAACCCGGATGCACTGACCTTCTGGCATCAGACTGCATTCATTGCGGCTGTGACGTTGAGCCAGGCGTGGCTGAACCATAGCGGCATCAAGTTCGTTACCCTACTCACTGATCTTTCGGGCTATCTCATCTTCGCGATCGCCGTGTTGTTGACGCTCGCATTGCTCGTGTTTTCGAAGACGCCGTTCGACTTCGGACGGCTGGTCGACTTTAGCAACTTCACCGGTTTCGATGGCGGCGCGTGGCCGAAGCAGGGCATGCTGGCCGCGTTTTTATCTGGCTTGTTGCTGACCATCTACACCATCACCGGTTTCGACGCTTCCGCCCACACATCCGAGGAAACGCACGACGCCGCCCGCAATGTGCCGAAGGGCATGCTTCGCGCGGTGGGCTGGTCGGCGTTGTTCGGCTACATCATGGTCTGCGCATTCCTGCTCGTGATGCCCGATATCAAGGAAGGCGTGAAGGCCGGCGGCGGCTTCTTCAACGCGTTGCTCGGCACCGTGCCTACATGGTTGCGTGTGCCGCTTGGCATCGGCATTTTCCTGTCGAATTATCTGTGCGGCCTCGCGTGTCTCACATCGTGCTCGCGCATGATGTATGCGTTTGCGCGTGATGGCGGGCTGCCGGCATCGAACTGGCTGAAGAAGGTCAACGATACCCATCACACGCCGGGCGCGGCGATCTGGGTATCTGCGGCGTTGGCGATTGCTGCGACGTTATATGGCGACGCGTTCGCGGTTTTATCGACGGGCAGCGCGGTGTTCCTGTATGTCTCGTACGTCATGCCGGTCGCGGCTGGACTTGGCGCCGAAGGCAAGACATGGGTGCGCAAGGGGCCTTTCGATCTCGGTATATGGTCCAGGCCGATTGCTCTTTTGGCGGTTCTCGGCGGCGCGGTGCTGGTGTACGTGGGGATTCAGCCGCCTAACCAGAAGGTGCTGTACATCAGCTTGTTGCTGATCGCGGTGATGGCGATCTGCTGGTATGGACTCGGGGTGAGGAACCGTTTTGCCGGACCGCCCGAAGTAAAAAGCGAGATGAAGGCCGAAGGCGAAGTGGTCAATCCCTAACGCAATGTCTGAAGCCATCCGGCGATTGCATTAGCGGTCCACGCCGGATCGTCATGGGGCAGGTCGTGACCTGCCCACGCGTGTTGCTTGTGTTGTGATCGCCATTTTTCCGCAATCCGCTCCGAGCAAACCGCTTTCACCAGATGATCCATCTTCGATGACAACAACAGCGTGGGACACGCCGGCGCCTGCTCGCCAGCGTGAAAACGCGCAGCAGCCCAAAGCTGCCGCAACGCGTTTTTTGCGCTCACCGGCGCAACGCGGCGGATCGTGGCCCACACAGCGAGGTCGTCGTCGAAAGTGTCCGTCCGATTGCAGGTCACGCCGTGGATGATGCCTTCGCATCGCAGCGAATCGTTCCATAGTGCGGCCGCGCGGAGCAACTGCGGCCAAGCGGAGAGTTGCAGGCGCTCATGCATGGCTGCAAACGGCCGCATGCTCGTATTGATCAAAACCAATCGTTCGATATCCTGAGGATGTCGTTGTGCCCAGTCGGTCGCAACCATGCCGCCAAGCGACATCGCGAGCAATCGATACGGCGGCTTCAGTCCCGCGGCGGCTGCGCGCGAGCGGACGAACGTGGTCATATCGGAAACGTACAAGGGCGCGGGCAGCGCATTTTCGCGGCCATTTCCAGGTAGGTCGAGCAATGTGATCTGGTCGCTCGGCAATGCAGCTTCAAGCCGCAGATGCTCCAGGAACTTGCCCCAGTGGCGTCCCTCGCGCGTGAGTCCGCGCAACAATATCCAGGCGCTCATCGCGATGACTTGCGCTGCCAGTGTTCCATCGCGCGCTCGAGAATCGGCGCGCGCGCGTCGCCAAGAGGCATCCATCTATTCGATGCGAATGCCGCACGCGTCAGGAAATCGAAGAAGTTTGCGTGACGACGCAGCACCCGTTCCACCCGATGCGCCTTGACGGGATTGAACATGCCGAGACGCGAAAAAAGCTGGCTCGGGTTTTTGCGGATCCACCGCCAGGAGCCGAGTTCGAGCGTCATCGGCAGGAAGACGTTGGGCGGCGGCGTCTGGTCGTACGCGCAATCCCACAAGTCGCCGTGAAGCAGATATTGATGACTTTGCGGCTCGAATGCGTAACCGTGATGCGGATATGCCTGCTCGAACATGAGCTTGAGCTGGTACATCTCGGGAAGATGCGGCATTTGCTTTTGGGTGCGCGCATACGGAAACCAGATGCTGTCGTCCCAGCCATAACCCGAATGACAATCGAGCGCAAAGCTGAGCGGGCGGCTCATCAGTTCCTGCTTGACGACGCCGAGCAACGCTTCGCTTTCAACCTCGAGCGCGTCGTCGCGCGCCCCGCGATACCACGGCAACCACGAACCGATCCGTTGTCCGCCCGCAAGAAATGGCACGCGGCCTTCGGCGTTTTGCGGCGCATTGCGCATCAGGTCGACGCCGTTCGGGTTCGAGCGCGTGTTCGCCCACATGCCGCCAGGATTGACGATCGGCATGAAGACGAGCCGCACCGTTTGCAACTGCTGATGCAGCAGTTCGTCCCATTCGAGGCGGCGTAAAAGCGCGCGCATGTAGTCGAGGATCAGTTGCGTGCCGATGCGCTCCAGCCCATGCACGCCGCCAAAAAATCCGATGGCGGGCGCTTGCGGATCATCCGAGCCGATGGTCGCCGTCAGGATGGGGAAGGTACGTGCGCCCGCACGCACCTCGCCGACTGTGCGCATTTGCAGGCGCCTGGCGCCCGCAGTCAGGATGGCGTTGAGATCGTCGAGCTCCGCAAAGCTTTCGGACGCCACGCGTAAAGTGCTCATGCCACGGCCCGGTTGATTGAATCATGGGCGGCAGCCGTGAGCCGCCGCCTTGGCGCTCAGGACTTGCCGGGTCTTCCCGTCTTGACCGTTTCCACGGCAGCGACAGCAGCCGTAAGCTGTTCAATATTCGCAGCCTCGAGTATGAGCAATCCGGCGCGCAACAACTCGCCTTTTTTCACATGCACGCCATTCGCGAGGCATTTTTGTTTCAGTGCCGCGATCTTGTCGTAATCGGATTTCGGCATCGTGAAACTGTCACGCACGACTTTTTCCTTCTTCGCGCGTTTGGGCTTTTCGTGGGAATCGGGTTCTGCCGGTGCCGCTTTTGCTTTCGATTTGACCGGAGCTTTCGCGGTTTTCGCCTGCACTGCGGTGGCCGCTTCCACGGCTTTTGCGCTTGCCTTGCGTTTGCTGACCGTAACGGGCGCTGCGGGCGTGGTTTCGATCGGCGTGGCGTTCAGAATTTCAGCGGCTTTCTTGCTTGAGCTCTTCGTGGTCGATGTGTGCATGAGGTCTCCGAAAAAATAATAGTGCAAACAGTATATACGGTTTATTTGGCCATTCAAATAAGCGGCCGGTGAGGCGCGGCGCGGCAGATGTCCCGGAATACTGCCATCATTGGCAACAATTGTTGCCTCAGGTATTGCTGTTCAAGTCAGCGCCTTAACCCTCATTCATTTAAATCCCAATGACAAATCGCGCACTTATTGTTGGAGTCAGCGGCATCGCGGGTAGTAATCTCGCGGACCGGCTTATCGATTCAGGCTGGGAAGTCCACGGACTTTCACGCGGCCGAACGCCGGTTTCGTCGAAGGTCAAGCCGGTTATTGCCGACCTGACATCGGCGGAATCGGTTAAAGCGGCGCTTGAAGGAATCGATGTCACGCACGTGTTTCTCACCACGTGGGCGCGCCAGGCGACCGAGAGCGAGAACATCCGCGTGAACGGCGCGATGGTGAGCAATGTGCTCGACGCGCTGGAGGCGGGGCCATCGAAGCTCGAACACGTCGCGCTCGTCACGGGACTCAAGCATTACCTCGGGCCGTTCGAAGCTTATGCAACGGGCGCCGTGCCCGATACGCCATTCCGCGAAAGCCAGGGCCGTCAGGACGTCGATAACTTTTATTACGAGCAGGAAGATCGCGTGTTCGCCGCGGCGAAGCGGCAAGGTTTTTCGTGGAGCGTGCATCGTCCACATACGATCATTGGCTTCGCGGTCGGCAACGCCATGAACATGGGCACCACGCTCGCCGTGTACGCAACGCTCTGCAAGCATTCAGGCTTGCCATTCGTGTTCCCCGGCTCACCGATGCAGTGGAACGGTCTCACCGACATGACCGACGCCCGCGTGCTGGCGCGCCATCTCGAGTGGGCCGCAACCACGGACGCGGCGAAGGACGAGGACTTCAACATCGTGAATGGCGACGTGTTTCGCTGGAAATGGATGTGGTCGCGGATTGCCGAGTACTTTGATGTGGAACCCGTTCCGTTCGATGGCGAAGTACGGCCGCTCGAAAGCCGGATGCAGGAGAGTGCGGCTTTATGGAAGGAGATCGCGGGTCGCTTCAATCTCGTGGAAACTGATATTGCCAAGCTTGCATCGTGGTGGCATACGGATGCCGACCTCGGCCGTCCAATGGAAGTCGTCACCGACATGGCCAAGAGCCGCAAGCTCGGGTTCCTCGATTTCCAGCCCACCGATGAATCGTTTTTCGACCTGTTCGACCGCCTCAAGGCGGAGAGGATCATTCCTTGACGGTGGCGGCATAAAAGAACCGCGCTCATTGAATCGAGCGCGGTTCTTCGTTAACCCGTAAGGAAACTCAAGCCGCTTCCAGTTGTGTTACAGCCGACGCCCGCAGCAACACCGGAATCGATTTCGACGTAGGCGTCCCCGCGCCATCGGCGACGCTCGACAACGGCACGAGCGGATTCGTTTCCGGATAATAAGCGCCGAGACAACCGCGCGGAATGTCGTACGCAACGAGCAGAAAACCATCGGCACGACGCTTCACGTTGTCGTCCCAGACGCTCGTGATGTCCACGCGTTGTCCCGCTTCAAAACCAAGCATCTCGATGTCAAGCGCGTTTGCAAACAGCACGCGGCGCTGGCCATACACGCCGCGATACCGGTCATCGAGGCCATAGATGGTCGTGTTGTATTGATCGTGCGAGCGCGTTGTCATGAGCGTCATCAAACGCTCGCCATGCATATGACGCGCGCGATGAATGGGTGAATCCAGATCGATGGAGTTCACAAGGAACTGCGCCTTGCCCGTCGGCGTATTCCACACACGTTCACGCGATGCCACACCAAGATGAAACCCGCCTGGATGCTTCAGGCGTTCGTTGTAGTTCTCGAAGCCATCGATCACTTTCTCGATACCGTCGCGAATCAGCGCATAGTCGTTCGCGTTGGCGAGCCAGTCGACTTTCGCGCTGCCGAGCGTCGCATGCGCCATGCGCGCGACGATCGCAATCTCGGACAACAGATTCGCCGATGCCGGCTTGTTCATGCCGTACGAGATGTGCACCATGCTCATCGAATCTTCCACGCTCACGCCTTGCGGCACGCCGTTTTGCATATCGATCTCGGTGCGTCCAAGCGTCGGCAGGATCAGTGCATCGCGGCCATGAATGAGGTGGCTGCGGTTGAGCTTTGTCGTGATATGCACGGTGAGATCGCACGAACGCATGGCTTCCCAGACGCGTGGCGTGTCGGGCGTGGCAATCGAAAAATTGCCACCGAGTCCAATGAACACCTTCACGTCGCCGGCGAGCATTGCTTCGATCGAACGGACCACGTCGTAGCCATGTTCGCGCGGCGGCTCGAAGTCGTAGGCGGCGCCAAGACGATCGAGGAACTCCTGCGTCGGCCTCTCTTCGATACCCACGGTCCGGTCGCCCTGCACGTTCGAATGGCCGCGCACCGGGCACAGCCCCGCGCCGAGCTTGCCGATATTGCCGCGCATCATCATCAGGTTCGACAGGATCTGCACCGTCGGCACGGAGTTCTTGTGCTGCGTGAGGCCCATGCCCCACGTTGAGATCACGGCGCGGCCGCGTACATAGATATCTGCGAGCTGCAGGACGTCTTCCATCGGCACGCCAGATTCCGCGACGATTGCATCCCAGTTTTCAGCGCGAAGATCGTCGGCGAAGGCGTCGAAACCCACCGTATGTTCTTCGATAAAATCAACATCGAGCACGCGTGCCGTGCCTTGTTTCAAGGCTTCATCGTCGAGTTCGATCACGCGTTTCGCCACGCCCTTGATCAACGCGAAGTCGCCGCCAATCTTCGGGCGGATAAAAACCGAGCTGATCTTCGTGCTGCCGCCGGTAAGCATTTCAACAGGATGCTGCGGACTCGCAAAACGTTCGAGACCGCGTTCGCGCAATGGGTTGATCGACACGATGGTCGCGCCACGCTTCGCGCATTCACGCAATTCGCCGAGCATACGCGGATGATTGGTCGCGGGATTCTGGCCGAACAGAAGCAGCGTGTCGGCGTGTTCGAAATCCTCGAGCGTGACCGTTCCCTTGCCGACGCCAACGGTCACCGGCAAGCCGCGGCTCGTGGCTTCGTGACACATGTTCGAGCAATCGGGGAAGTTGTTCGTGCCGTACATGCGCACGAACAATTGATAAAGGAACGCGGCTTCGTTGCTCGCGCGGCCCGATGTATAGAACGCGGCGCGGTCGGGGTTATCAAGGCGATTCAGGTGGTCGGCGATCAGCGCAAACGCGTCGTCCCAGGAGATGGGGATATAGCGGTCGCGCTCCGCGTTATAGACGAGCGGATCGGTGAGACGTCCGTGCTGTTCGAGTTCGTAGTCCGACTGCGCCATCAACGCTTCGACGGTGTGGTCTTCGAAGAATGCAGGCGTGACGCGTTTGCTCGTGGACTCCGCGGCAACGGCTTTCACGCCGTTTTCGCAGAACTCGAACGTGGACGCGTGTTCGCGATCCGGCCATGCGCAGCCGGGGCAATCGAAACCGTCGGGCTGATTCTGGCCGAGAAGAAGCCGGTAATTGCCCCCCGAGACCTTTTCTTTCAGCAGGTTGATGGCAACGTATTTCAGTGCGCCCCAGCCGGCGGCGGGGTGCGTGTACGGCTCGATGCGAGGTTCTGGCTTTTTCATGTCGTTCGACCGCGATGCAGGAGGCGTTATGCCGATGTTTCCAAGACTACTGTGTTCCCGAAGACGTGCGGTGCACAGAAAAACAGATGTACGAGGAGTACAGTTGACATTTCGTATCATTTAAGGCGATTGCATCGTGATGCTTTACGAAAAGCTTTCGGAAGAGGTAGAGGAATCGATACGGCGCGGCGTGTTCGCCGTTGGCGAACGGGTGCCGTCCGTGCGTCAGGCGAGCGCGCAGTACGACGTCAGCATCAAGACGGTCCTGCGTGCGTACGCGCTGCTGGAAAGCCGTGGCCTGCTTGAAACGCGGCCGCAGTCCGGCTATTTCGTACGCGAGATGCCGACGGCCAAGGGCGATGCGCCCGCTGTATCGCAGCCGCCGGCGGTGGCATCGAAGGTCGATGTCAGCCGCCTCGTGCTATCGACGTTGCGCTCGATCCGCTCCGAGGACGCGACGCCGCTGGGTTCGCCCTATCCGGACCCGTCGCTGTTTCCGTGGCGCAAGATCAACCAGTTGGCGAACGCCATCGCGCGTCGGCATTCAAGCTGGAACCTGATCGATGACTTGCCGCCCGGCAATCCCGAACTGATCCGGCAGATCGCGCGGCGTTATGCGGAGAACGGCGTGCCGGTGGATCCGGCCGAGATCGTGATCACGGTCGGCGCGACCGAGGCCATCAACCTGAGCCTGCAGGCCGTGGCCAAACCGGGCGACACCGTCGCGGTCGAATCGCCGACCTACTACGCGATGCTTCATGCCATCGAACGCATGGGCATGCGCGCCATTGAAGTGCCGACGCATCCGGCCGAGGGCATCGATATCGATGCGCTGGCAATTATCATCGGTGAACATGAGATTGCGGCGTGCATGGTCATGCCGAACTTCCAGAATCCACTGGGTTTCGTGATGTCCGATGCAAACAAGCAGCGCCTTGTCGCGCTGCTCGCGGCGCACGAAATTCCCGTGATAGAAAACGATGTGTACCAGGAGCTTTATTACGGCGACGCCCGCCCGTCGGCCCTGAAGAATTTCGATCAAAAAGGCCTCGTGTTGCATTGCGCATCGTTTTCGAAGAGCCTGACGGCGTCCTATCGCATCGGCTGGGCAATGCCTGGACGATACCTACGGCAAGTCGAGAAACTCAAATTCCTCAATACGCTGACTACGCCCTCTGTGCCCCAAGTCGCCGTGGCGGATTATTTGAAGCAAGGCGGTTACGACCATCATTTGCGCCACGTTCGCCGTGTGTACCGGCAGCAGGCGCGGCTCATGATCGCGACTGTGTTGCGCTTTTTCCCGGCCGGTACGCAGACCTCCGAGCCTATGGGCGGCTACGTTTTATGGGTCGAATTACCGTCGAATGTCGATTCGATGAAGCTCTACAAAGCGGCGCTCGATCGCGGCATCACGATTGGTCCCGGGACGATGTTTTCATCGCGTGATGCGTTTCGCCACTTCATCCGGCTCAACTACAGTTATCCTTGGAACATACAAACAGAAGCCGCGTTGAAAACGCTTGGCGAACTGGCCGCGAGCATGGCCGGCAGGAGACAGCATGAACGATGAAATCGATCCGGCGCTGATCGCGATCCTCACGCAATTGTGGCGTGCGGCGGAGGAGTCCCCCGCGCGGGCATGGTCGCTCGCGAAGTTATCGAAGCAATCCGGCTTGCCCATGAGCAGCTTGCGCCGGCAACTCACGGCGTTATCGGATACGGGTTTGCTTGATACCACGCCAAGCGATGCAGGCGTGCCCGCGGTTGCACTCACCGATGCCGGCAAGGACCTCTGCGCGCAGTTGTTCGCGCAAGGTGTGGAACCGGACCCCGGCGAACAATGAGGCGTTGCTCGATCTCATGAAATCATGAAAGCGCCTCCCGCTCATGCATGCAAAGTTGTCGGTTCTCCGTGGACCGGCGTGTATTGCACCGACATAGAAAGCGCCTGTCATTTCGGCAAGCACTGGCACGCGACCTACGGTCTTGGGTATCTGCAAAGCGGCGCGCAAAGCTCGGCGAGCGGCTGCGGCCAGGTCGATGCGTTTGCGGGCGACTTGATCACGACCAACCCCGGCGAGGTTCACAATGGCCGCCCGCTCGGCGGCGCTTCGCGCAGATGGCGCATGGTTTATCTCGAACCTGAAACGCTCGCATCGATGTCAGGCGATCAGCATATGGTCGCGCTGACGCGCCCGGTGATCCAGGACCCGCGGCTCGGCATTGCATTGAAAACGCTGCTTTGCCGGATTGAAAACTTCGATATCACGCAAGGTTCGAACAGTGCGGCTGCACTGGCGTGCGAAGAGTCGCTCGTTGAAACGTGCACGCTGTTGTTGAACGCTCATTCCACCGCACGCACCGAATGTGAAACCGCTCATGACGTCAGCCGTGTCCGTGATCGTCTCGCCGATGAATCGCTTGAGGCACCCACACTCGGCGACCTCGCGGCGATGGTGGATCTAAGCAGGTTCCAGGTTTTACGGCGATTCGAAAAAACTTACGGCGTGCCGCCGCACGCGTGGTTGTTGCTGCACCGCGCCGAACTCGCGCGGGGTCTTATCCGCAATGGCGCGAGTCTCGTCCAAGCAGCGGCCGACTGTGGTTTTGCGGACCAGAGCCATATGACCCGTATCTTCGCGCGGCACTTCGGGTTCACACCGGGTGCGTGGCGAAAGACCTTCTTTGAATCGCCCCGCAATAACATTCAAGACACGCGTTGACGCGCCAACGAAACTAGGCGGACCATCAACAGGAGGTCTGGTTTCATGAGCACTTACGTACATGGTTATCTGTCGCGGGAAAACAGCCGGCTGCACGATCAGGCGAGAACGCTCGCCGAATTGCTGCACACCGATACGATCTATCCCGCCGGCGCGACCGTGCTCGAAGCGGGGTGCGGGGTGGGAGCGCAGACGGTGACGCTGGCGCGGCAAAGTCCTGACGCACGCTTTGTATCAGTGGATATCAGCGCGCAATCCATTGATGAAGCAAGACGCAAGGCAGAGGCCGCGCAACTCACGAACGTGCAATTCCATCACGCCGATATCTTTGCGTTGCCATTCGAGGCAGATTCCTTCGATCACGTATTCGTCTGTTTCGTGCTGGAACATCTTCGCGATCCGGTCAAGGCGCTGAAGCGCCTTAAACATCTGCTGAAACCGGGCGGAACGATCACGGTCATGGAAGGCGATCACGGCTCGGCATTTTTTCATCCTGACAGCGCTGATGCACGTGCGGCGATTGCGAGTCAGGTCGCGTTGCAGCAACAGGCGGGCGGCAATGCGTTGATCGGCAGGCAGCTTTATCCGCTTCTCGCAGCTGCGGGTTTTGACGATCTGCGCGTATCGCCGCGGTTTGTTTATGTGGACGCGAGCCGTCCCGAACTGGCCGATGGATTCACGCGCAGGACCTTCACCGCAATGATCGAAGGGGTGCGCGCGGCAGCGTTGTCCGCCGGGCTGATCGAGCCGGAGGTGTTCGACCGCGGCATCGCGGATCTTTATCGTACGACTGAAGATGACGGCGTGTTCTGCTACACGTTCTTCAAGGCTATCGGCGTGAAATAGTGCAAATGTGCGGGTTGCCTTAATCAACTCACGCATCTTTCGATAGCAGAAAAATGCATTTCCGTCATGACTTCGATCCCGGTATTGTGAGCAGATAGGGTGCCGCTGCGCGCTCATTTTCCAATCTTCCACATCAAAGGTTTCCATGTCACTCCGGAATATCGCCGGTGCGCTGCTGCTCGCGCTCGGCGTTCAACATGCCTACGCCAAAGACCTCGTGACACTGAGCGTCGGCGAGCAGAATTACTACAACATCCAGGCGTCGATGGAAGCATCCGGCGTCTTGAAGGACCTGCCTTATCGCATCGAGTGGAAGCACTTTCAAGCGGCTGCGCCTATTGCTGAAAGTCTCAACGGCAATGCGCTCGATCTCGGTTTTCTCGGCGATTCGGGCTTGTTGACCCTTGCCGCGCGTGGCGCGCCGGTGAAGGTCGTGGCGGTCTCGCGGCAAAACCTGGATGGCGTCGCAATCGTGGTGCCGGGAAATTCGTCGGTGCACTCCATTGCGGACCTCAAGGGAAAAACCGTCGCGGTGTGGCGTGGTGCGTGGAGCCAGCAACTGGTGCTGCGCGCGCTTGAACATGCAGGTCTTCCTGCTGACTCTGTGAAGTACTCGTACCTGATGCCTGTGGATGCAAGCACGGCATTCGCTAACGGTTCCGTTGATGCCGTCTCGCTGTGGGAACCTTTCGTCAGCACGCTCGCATTGAAGCAGGGCGCGCGGCCGGTCATCACGGCGCAAGGGCTGATGCCCGCGCTGAGTTTCGTCGCTGCGACCGAGCAATCGGCAAGCGGAAAACGCGTTGAGATCGATGACTTTCTGCGCCGCCTCGTCATCGCGCGTAAATGGGTCGATACCCATCCGAAAGAATACGCGGACCTGTGGGCCAAACGCGTGAACCTGGATCCTGAAGTGGCATACCGATGGTTGTCGAGCGCGCATCAAAGCATTGGTCCTATTGACGACGCCGCCGCGCTGGACGCGCAAAACACGGCCGATTTTTTGAACAAGGCCGGCGTCATACCTCAGCCGTTCAATACGGCGAAGATCCTCGACCGCTCGTACACGGATGCCTTCAATGGCCGTGCCGTAAAAGTCGCAAGCGATACCGCGAAGTAATCACTTCATAAGGAAAGCCAAGCAATGCCAGTAGAAATCCTCGGCATGGTCACGGCAACGCCGGGCGCGGAAGTCGATGTTCCCGGCGGCGACGCCGTGCAGCCCGCGTATGTGCGCCGTTTCGCGCAAGTGCATGAAGCGGCGGGTTTCGACAAGGTGCTTGTCGGCTATTTCACGAACGCGGCGGACGGGTTTATCGTCAGTTCGTTCGTGGCGGCGGCGACCCAAACATTGGGCATTTTGCTTGCGCACCGGCCGGGCGTGATTGCGCCGACCGTGGCCGCGCGGCAGATCGCAACACTCGATGCGTTCAGCGAAGGTCGCCTCGCGCTGAACATTGTCACGGGCGGCGATGATACGGACCTGCATCGAGATGGAGATTTTCTCGATCACGACGCGCGTTACCGCCGTGCCGATGAATACCTAAGCGTGTTGCGCAGCATCTGGTTGTCGGATACCCCGGTGGATCACGAGGGCGAGTTTTATCGGGTCGAAGGTGCGTCGCCGGTTGTGAAGGGTGTGCAGCGTCCGCACGTGCCGATCTATTTTGGCGGTTCATCCGCGGCGGCGCTCGCGGTATCCGGCCGTCATTCCGATGTGTACATGACGTGGGGCGAACCGCTCGCATCGATTGGGGAGCAGATCGGCCGCGTGCGCGCAGCCGCCGCATTGCATGGCAGGTCGCCGCGTATCAGCGTCTCGTTTCGTCCCATTGTGGGCAACACCGAGGCCGAGGCGTGGGAGAAAGCCGAGCGCATACGCGAAGCAGTGCGTGCAAGACGCGTTGCCACGGGTCAACCCGTAAGCGGTCATGCGCCGCAGAATGCCGGCTCGCAGCGTTTGCTTGCAGCGGCGCAACAAGGCGACGTGCTCGATGAACGCTTGTGGATGGGCATCGCGAATCTCACGGGCGCGCGCTGGAACTCGACCGCGCTCGTCGGGACCGCCGGGCAGATCGCGGATTCGCTTGCCGCGTATTACCGGCTCGGCGTATCGACTTTCCTGATCCGCGGTTTTGATCCCGTGGACGATGCCATCACATACGGCGAACAGCTCATCCCGGCAATTCGCAAGCGCATTGCCGAGCTGGATCGCGAGAAGCGGATCGCGGCCTAAGCCGACACCACGTCCTTTGACTGAATCCGTTTCACGCCCGCCCGGTCCATGCTTTTCCAGGCGGCCGCGAGCGATCCATTGAGGTCGATGGCGCGCGTCGCGTCTTCGATCACGTACGCCTTGAAGCCCGCCTTGCGGGCGTCCATTGCCGTCCACGCGACGCAGAAATCGGTCGCCAGCCCGGTCACGAAAACGGTATCGATGTGCCGCTGCTTCAGGTACGCGGACAAGCCCGTCTTGGTCTTGTGATCGGCTTCCTCAAACGCGGAATAGCTGTCCATGTCCTTGTGATAACCCTTGCGGATGATGACTTGCGCCGTCGGCAGCTTGAGGTCCTTGTCGAGCGCGGCGTCATCGGTACCTTGCACACAATGATCCGGCCACAAGACTTGCGTGCCGTAAGAAAGCTGCGCCGTCTCGAACGGTTTCTTGCCCGGATGCGCGCTCGCAAACGACGCATGGCCTGCCGTATGCCAGTCCTGCGTGATCACGATGTTGTCGAACTTGCTGGCGAGTGCGTTGATTACAGGGACGACATCGGCGCCGCCCTTGACCGGGAGCGTGCCGCCATCGATAAAACAATTCTGCACGTCCACCACGATCAGCGCTGACCCGCTGCCCGGCCTGATTGCATTGCCGGCGGCAAAGGCGCGCAGGCTCCCCAACCCCAAAAGCTGAACGATGCCGAATGCTCCGGCCGCCTTGATCAGTGTCCTGCGATGGTTTTCTACCACGGTCAATCTCCCCAAGTCTGATTAGAAACCCAATCATAGAATCGCCAAAACTATTTGAACGCTCGATAGGTTTGGCGGCATGTTCTTATAAACTGCTGCCGGACAATCAATCAAACAGCACTTTGCAGGATGAACGATGGACGTGCAGATTCGGGAAATGGTACTCGACGATTACGATGCGGTGATCGCTCTCTGGCGAGAAACACCGGGCGTGGACATTCGCCCGGTGACTGACAGCAGGGAAGGAATCGGCCGCTTGCTGGCAAGGAACCCCGGTCTCAGCGTTGTAGCGTTCGATGCAAACACGCTGGTCGGTTGCGCGCTCGCAAGCCACGACGGTCGCCGCGGTTTCCTGCAGCATGTCGTGGTCGCGCCCGTTGCGCGTGGTCAGGGCGTTGCGCGCGAGATGATCGATATTTGTATCGAGCGCTTAAGGGAACATTACCTTGGATGGGTGCATCTGGATGTGGTCGCGGATAACGCATCGGCCAGCGCGTTCTGGCAAAAAGCCGGCTGGCATCCGGTCGAAACGTTGACGCGACTTTCGCGAAAACTTTAGGCCGAAGCGCAAAACGCGACGGCCCTTTAGTTCGACAATCAGCAGGCAGTAGGCTTCACCCGTTCAACGGCCAGACCGAACGCTGGACGCAGCCGCGTCCCGACCACATTGCCGAAAAACGCCGCAACGAGCCACACCCAGCCGTGCAGGCTGCCCGAAACTATGCCGCTGAAATAGGCGCCGATGTTGCAGCCATAAGCGAGTCGGGCGCCATAGCCAAGCAGCAGTCCGCCGACGATCGCCGCGATCAGCGAGCGCAACGGCAAACGCCATACTGGCGCATAACGCCCCGCAAGCCCCGCCGCCATCATCGCGCCGAGCACAATGCCAATGTCCATCACGGACGTCACATCGCGCGAAACCGGCGCGGCGAGCGCGGCGGCGTTCGCCTTGCTTGCCCAGTACGGCCAGCTCGCGACATCGAACCCAATTGCCGATGCCGCCTTCGCGCCCCACAACGCAAACGCCGACGTGATACCCCATGGCCGCCCCGAAAGCGCGAGCGTGGCGAAGTTGAGCAACGCGAGCGCAATCGCGCCGGCGACGAGCGGCCACGGCCCGTGCAACCAAGGCGATGCGTGCGGCGGCTGCGTATGTGCGGCGACAAGCCGGCCATGCCGCCGTTTTTCGATCACGACCGTGATCCCTGCGATGGCCGCAAACACCGCCCAGTTGAGCGCGAGCGCGGGACCCGCGCCGAGCGACTTGACAAGCGAAATGGGCTGAAGTGACGGCAACGCCGTCCAGAACGGCATATGGGCTGTGGCGACAACCGAGCCGACGATAAACGCGACGAGCGTCACGATCATGCGCGTGCTGCCACCGCCCACGGTGTACAGCGTGCCCGAGGCGCAGCCGCCGCCGAGCTGCATGCCGATACCGAATATGAACGCACCAAAGACAACCGACGTTCCTGCCGGCGAAACGAGCCCCGTGACCGGCATGCCGAACAACGAGCCGGCTGCAAGCGCCGGGAAGAACAGCGCAACGCCGACCGCGAGCATGACCATTTGCGCGCGCAGGCCGGCGCCGCGGCCATCGGCAATGAAGACCCGCCAGGCCGACGTAAAACCAAACGCCGCGTGATAAAGCGTGACGCCGAGCAGCGCACCGACAATATAAAGCGCGGCCTGCCGGCCGTTGACGGTTTGCGCGAGATACAGCGCGCCGGCAAGAATGAGAAGCGCGGCAATGCCGAGCGGCTTGGGATCGACGCTGAAACGGCGTGATACCGGTGAGGCTAGATCGGACATTCGGTGCTCCGCGAGAGGGTTGCAAAACAGGCATTTTCTCGCGTTCGAGGAGCGTACGGGGTTAAAACCTTCGTGAACCACACACCTTTACATCGGCACATTCAACGTCGGTTTTCAGCCTTCACGCATCCGGCAGACCCGGAATGCTTATGCCAGCTGCCTGAAGCAGCAAAACCATGTTGAGCGCCAGCACGGCGACGGCTGCAACAATCGATGCTGCTCTAACGAGCGTTCTATTTTGATAATGGCCCATGACTTTCTTGTTGCACGTAAACCAGACGAGCGCGGCCATCGGAAAGGGCAACGCGAGACTCAGCACGACCTGGCTCATGACGAGCGCTTGCGTCGCGTTCACGCCCAGCCATACGACGACAAAACTCGGAATCATCGTCAATGCGCGGCGCAGCCAAAGTGGAATGCGGAATCCGACAAAACCTTGCATGATCATCTGCCCGGCCATGGTCCCGACGACAGAACTCGAAATACCCGACGCGATCAGCGACAAAAGAAAAATGCCGGCCGCGGCAATCCCCAAAAGCGGCGCAAGCGTGTGATAAGCCGTTTCGATCTCCGCCACTTCCGGATGTCCCGAATGAAACGCGCCGGATGCCATGATGACCATCGCAATGTTGATCATGCCGGCGATGGTCAAGGCAATGACCACTTCCACGTTGGAAAACAGAATGATCTTCTTGCGTTCGACTTCGGTGCGCGCAGGCAAGCGCCGCTGCGTCAATCCCGAATGCAGGAACAGTGCGTGAGGCATGACCGTCGCACCGATGATGCCGACTGCAATCGTGACCGCTTGCGCGTCCTGCAATGACGGCGAGAAGAGGTGCAAGCCGACTTGTCCCCACGCGACAGGCGTAATGAAAAGCTCCGCCAGATAAGACAAACCGATAATTCCCACCAGCGCGCCAATAACCAGTTCAAGCGGCCGATATCCCGCTTTCTCGAACATCAATAGGCCGTAAGTGATGACAGCCGTCACCGCCATGCCGACCAGCAGCGGCATGTGAAACAGCAGGCTAAGCCCGATAGCGCCGCCTAGAAATTCCGCGAGATCGGTTGCCATGGCGGCGACTTCGCTCACTGCCCACATTAAATAAACGAGCGGCTTGGGAAAATTGTCCCGGCATAGTTCCGCTAAATTCTTCCCGGTGACAATGCCAAGCTTTGCGGAAAGTGACTGGAATAGCATCGCAATCAGGTTGGCGAGCAATACAACCCACAATAATCCATAGCCATAGCGCGCCCCGGCCTGAATATTCGTCGCGAAATTGCCTGGGTCCATGTAAGCGACAGAGACAACCACCGCCGGTCCCGCAAAGGGAAGCAGGACCGCCAAGCCTGTACGGCGTCCGTCGAGCACTTCCTGCATGGCAAGCGTGGTGCTTTCGCTCATGGACTGGCTAGTTTCCTTGCGCGCCCGGTCATCCATTAATCGACTCGATACGTTAGAGATAAAGGGTTCGCGTAAGTGCGGCTGCTGGCGATCGCTTGTCGGTCCGTCCGGCGGCATACGTGCAATGCTTCAATAGCTTAATATTGCGCTCGCTAAGCGAGGATCTTTAGTCCTTAGCGAATAATCCGCAGTCATTTTGAGCTATCAAAGCACAATTTTGGTCTTCCCGGACCTCCCTCGAATTAATTCCTTTCACTATGCGTCGAACTGTATTCAGAAACCTTTCAATGATGGCGCTGGTATCCGTACTGGCTTCCAACGCCGCATTCGCCGCAATCGCTCCGGATTCGAAAGTCATCGTGCTGGATTCCGGCGAAGCAAAACTTACGCTTATCGATGAGGCCGCACACAAGGTGGTCGGCACGCAGCCTACGGGGAAAGAACCGCATCATTTGATGATCACGCCCGACGGCAATTCCCTCATCGTCGCAGATTCGGTTTCGAATGATCTGATCTTTCTCGATCCGCATAGCGGCAAGGTGCAAAAGCGCTTGGAAGATATCGAGGATCCGTATCAGCTAGGGTTTTCTCCTGACCATAAGTGGTTCGTCACGGCCGGCTTGCGGCTGGATCGGATCGATATTTACAAATACGACGGCCACGATTTGACGCTCGCCAAGCGTGTTCCGCTTGCAAAAACGCCTAGCCACATGACGTTTTCATCGGATGCGAAAACGGTCTTTATTACCTTGCAGGACTCTGGCGAACTTGCAGCCATCGACCTGGCGACGCAAACGGTGAAATGGAAGATGCCGGTGGGCAATACGCCGGCGGGATTGTGGATGACGCCGGGCGACAAGGAGTTGCTCGTGGGCATGACCGGCGAAGACGATGTCGCCGTGGTCGACTGGCATAAGCAGCAAGTCATCAAGCGCATTCAGACGGGCAAGGGCGCGCACAACTTCCGCAACCTTGACGACGGCAAGCATGTCGCGCTGACCAATCGCGTGGCGAGCACGATCAGCATTATCGATTACACGACGCTGCAAAAAACCGCCGACATCACCGGTCTTTTGCCCGGACCGGATGACATGGAACTGTCCGCGGATCGCAAGACCTTGTGGGTCACATTCCGTTTTGCGCGCCACGTTGGCGTGATTGATCTGACCACTAACAAGCTTGTCGATACCATCGCCGTCGGGCGTTCGCCGCACGGGATTTACTTTGCCAATCACGCACCGGTGTATGCGCCGAATCCGGACTGAGACGCGCCGTATTCATTGACAAGGCAGGAGAGCATCTGGATGGTTACTGAAATTCTCGCGCAACTCGACAACGCGGTGGGGAGTCTGCAGACACTGCTTTACGTCGATGTTGTCCAGCCGATCTTCTTCAAGGTCGGCCTGATGGGTTACGACGAAGACACTTACGACGCGCTGTATTGGGTGATCATCGGCGCGCTGGAAGTGTTGGCGACGTTCGCTATTCTGCGCCCGCTGGAGGCGCTGCGTCCTATCGAAAAATGGCAGGACAGGAAGGCGGTTCGTTCAGACGTTTTTTATACGTGGATCGCGAAGCTCGGCATCATCAACCTTGCGTTCTTTTTCCTGCTGACGCCGGTCTTCAATCATTGGCAAAGCCTGATGGTGATCCACGGCATTCCGAATATCGATGTAGACAGCTTGTGGCCCGGTGTGACCGATCAACCGGTTGTGTCGTTCGTGATCTATCTGATCGTGCTGGATTTCGCGGGGTACTGGTATCACCGCTGGCAACATCGCTTTGGCGTGTGGTGGGAATTGCACGCGGTTCATCATAGCCAGCAGCAAATGTCGCTATGGGCCGACGACCGCAATCATTTTCTCGATGACATGATCCAGGCGGCGTTCTTTGCGGGCGTTTCGCTTTTCATTGGCGTGGAGCCGTCGCAGTTCGTCGTGCTGGTGGCGCTCAGCAATGTGCTGCAAAGCATTCAGCATGTGAACGCCCGGTTGCCATTCGTGCCCTTGCTCGATCGTCTGCTGGTGAGTCCCACGTTTCACCGGCGTCATCACGCGATTGGCTATGGCCACGAAGGTACGCGTTATGGCTGCAATTTCGGCGTGCTGTTTCCGTGGTGGGACATGCTGTTCAAGACGGCTTCGTGGAATCGCGCGGTCGAGCCAACTGGAATCCGGGATCAGTTGCCGGCGCCGGCGGGACTCGGCCGCAACTACGGAACGGGCATGTGGGCGCAGCAGTGGCATGCGTTTGCGCGTATTGCGCAGCGGTTGCGGTCCGAATAGTTCCAGATACTTCTCTGCTGCAACCAACGCCATGCGCTTCGCGCATGGCGTTTTTTATTGGCCACGCCAAAACATCTTATTCGTCTGTATACAGCTCACCGTGATTCAAGTGGGACAGCGACCATACCGCTAAGAATGGCCTGTCATGCCACCGCAGGTGCGGCAGGCTTCGCCAAATCAGTCATGCCGCAGAGCGCGCCAAAAAGACCGAAACCTACCCGCTTGGATCACTGCGTGCTGTTCGCATTAATATTTTTTTCTGCTGACTAGCGAATCAGGGTGGGCCGCCGCGAGACACAGCGATGAAGAAGATAGGTAGCGCGTTGATAGGGCGGTTTTCCGTTGACTAAGACTCGTCTGATAGACATGACCAACGCACACTCGTAAAAAGCACGTTCACACTTTTAACTTTTCTCCTGCGAAAAAAAGGGCGTGCACATAGTGAAACGATTCGTTATCAAGCTCTACGACAAGTCAACCAGCGGCGCGTTCGTCGTTCAAGGAGCGGAACTAGGCACCCATCACGGAACGCCGATAGCAACCGTTGGGTCACCGATATATTGCCCGGCTTGCAAGTCGGATGGGCACATCGTGGCGACCGGTCCGCGACACCCTTTGTCTATCGGTGGCAAAGAAGTCGCCCTTGAGAATGATTGGGGCTTGTGTAAATGCAGGCCACCGCCGCGCATGATTGCGTCACAAGGCACGATGTCTCAGTCGTTCACCAGCGAAGAACTGGCAGCCCAAGGCTATACGCCGACGGGTGTTCCGTTTTTGCGCCACTACGACGAAGGAATCAGACTGCGCGACAGCAATACTCTACGTCCAATCGCGAACGTTCCATATCGAATCAAAGACGGCTCGCAGATCCTGACAACGGGTGTAACCGATGCGAATGGTCGGATAGTGCGCGTCGTGACAGATAAAGCTTCGAATATCGTGATAGAGATACAGCACGCGGGAGCGACCCGCCGATGATGCGATTGCTGTTGTGTATCGGCGACGAGCCAGAAACCAGGGGCTTCATCGATCCCGCATCAGGTGGGTCGTTCAGCATTCGAGGTCATCGAGTCGCGTTGATCGGTGCATCTGTTCACTGCAACGCATGCAATAAGACGGGACCTATCGTTAAAGCTGGTGGCTCCCGGCGCTCGTGGTATCGCGGCGTTGAGGTAGCGCACGACGGCGATATCGTGCTTTGCAAGTGCGCAAAACCGCCCCGCATGATCTCAACGATGCAGAACACGTCAACAAACGATGACATGATCGAATCGCGGGGGAAGGTCGATGACTATCGAGCCGGACCCGCATACCTCGGCGATGGCGCCGGTCACTTCGACCAGGCGTTCACGCTGAAGGATCGATATACCGGGCAGCCTTTAGCAGGCGTTCGCTATCGCGTGCAATCTGCGAGCGGTGTCATTCATAGCGGCATCACGGACCGGACAAACAGCGCGCATACACGCGGCATGCGCGGAAAAAATAACAATCCAAATTCAACACTGAGAGGGGCTTATGCCGGATGGAACTTGGATAGAAGTAGGGACGGCCACCACGAACCGCACGCCTGATTCAAACGTGGATATTTTTCTGGATCTCGATGCGCCTCCAATTTGCCCCAACATGACGGATGCCGAGTTTCGAAACAAAGTTATGAGATTGACGACGGAAGCGAACGAACAAGTTCAAACGAGGCTTGCCGGACTGCGACGTTGGTCTAATGCAGATCGCGATCGAGTGAAGACATGGTTTGGCACCAGCGACGATGCGACCAAAACCGAGTTAGTCGGCGGCCTGACTCGACTAAGCACGGTTCTGGCTGGTTTGAAACCTACCAATTTCGTTCGGTCCAATTCAACCGCCGACAAAGCAACTGGATGCGCGCCGAACTTGAAAAACCTGAGCGGCGAAGTAGCTCATGTGTGCGCGCCTGACACCGCAACATACACCATTTCGATCAGCCTTAACTTCTGTAACTTACCCGATCGATCCGCTGGCAGACTGGATTCGAAGCAACTTACCATCGTGCACGAAGCATCGCATTTCTACGACACGTTTAAATCAATTGATCATGCCTATACTCAATACAACACTCGACGCCTTGCACAAACAAACCCCGAACTTGCAATCGCAAATGCTGACAGCATTGCGTGGTATGTCTTATGTGCTGACTAGCGCGGTGCTGTGCTTCGCGCCAATATCTGCTGCGGCGTGCAGCTTGGCTTTGCAGATGTCAGCAACCATGTCGCCAAATTCAGCCGACCTCACCAATGGTGATCGCCTGCGTCTGGTTGAACTCATTATCAACGTGCGGAATCTCCCGTTGCCTAGCCAAGCAATTGTGTACGGGTATGCTTTGCCAGATGAACGCAATCCTGTCGCGCTCGCGATGCGGCGGACGCAATCCGTCGTGAAATTTCTTGCTGAAATGGGCGTTCCGACTACCGACGTGGTTCACGTCGAAAGTACCATTGTACCGGCCAGCAGCAAGCGCGAAGAGACCGCGCTTGCAGACGTACAGTTTTCACCGATTTGTCCGGCCGGGGGGTGCGGATTCCTTTGCAATACTCCTATTGAAAGGTGATGCACAAAATGTCCTCGCCGACCAAAGTGGCGTGAGAAGGGTGAGGCGCGTCAATGCAGGATCTGGCGCGCTTCGTTCGGCCCGTAACTCCAGCGTGACGTGTGCGGGTTGAACGTCGCGTAGTCGATTGCCTCGTGAATTGGTTCGCCGACGGGTCCGATCGTGACCCGGCCGAGCGCCTTTTCCGCAATGCCCTGTAGTTGCGCAGCGCCGGCGGCGGTGGTGCCTAGCGCATTCATCTTTGCGATCGTGCCCGCGTGATCTGGCTCACCCATTAGATTCCATCGTTCTTCCATCGTCTCGAATGTGCGTTCGTCGAACTTGAACGTGACGGGCGCCGATGGCTGACCGAGCGGACCAAAACATTCCTGGTAGTGAGGCAGTAACAGGCAACCCGACTGACCCCGTAAGAGTTCGCCGCGTGCGTTCGCATTGAACGCGAAGACTAGGTTAGTCCACGCCTTCCCCAGCGTTTCTACGGTGTATTGAAACCCGATAGCCTCAAGAGGATGACGAACCCACTCTTGCCCCAAAGTTAAAGCGTGAAGCCGGTAGATTTCGGCATCGAGCGCGGAAACGAAAAGAACGATTCCCGGCTCGCTTTCGCTACCGCCAATCCAGAAGGATTCGATGGACTCGCCGGGTTTGCCTTGATGGAGTAGGACGGTAAGGCCGAACGGTGCGATATAGCGCGTTTGCAGCTTGCTTTTGGGGATGGGCGAAACAGTGAACATCTATGCGTCTCCTGGGTAAAGTCATCTCAGGAGACGATGCCAAAAATATACGGTCGATAAGACATATCCGAGTTCGTCGAGTGTCGTAGCAGGGTGTAGGTATCTGACACCCTGCTACGACAATTTCATTTCGATGGGTTCTGTTTTTCGACCCACAGGTCGAGCGCTTGCCAGGTAACCAAAACAATCCGCCCGTATGGTCGCATCTCGGTCGGCCTTTTTCCCGCTTTACGCATTTGTCGACAGGTGGTTTGTGACAGATTAAAGCGCCGGCAAAACTCCGCGATCGAAACCTCGCTGTTTTAATCGGCTAACACGTCCTTTGCGCGACTCGATTCCGGGCTATCAACGGTCGTTGTTGCTTTGTTTATTGGCCACGCCAAAACATCAGTTATTCGTTTTTACACGTTTTTTACACCCGCAGCAGTTCTCTTTGCCAGCCGTTTACACGCGATCAACTAACCTTCAGCACGTCCAAATCCGCTACGGGAGATCAAAACAATGGACCTGCTTTATATCGCCGGCATCGTCGCCTTCTGGGCTTTATGCGCGGCCCTGACCATCGGTTGCGACAAGTTGCGTCGCGCTCCGGGAGGCCGCCCATGACCACCTGGATGCTAGTGCTGGCCGGTGCCTCGACACTGCTCTTGTTCGTGTACCTCGTGTACGCATTGCTGCGTGCGGAGGATCTGGAATGAACGCCAATACCTTGTTTCAAGCGGGCCTTTTCATTGTCGTATTGATCGCGCTCGCGGTTCCTATCGGCCGTTATATAACGAGCGTGCTCGACGGCTCGTCCGTGGTGGTTCGCCGTATCGGCCGCCCGATCGAATCCGTGTTGTACAAGCTTGCAGGCGTCGACGCCAAAGCCGAAATGTCGTGGAAGCATTACGCCCTTGCCGTGCTTGCGTTCAATGCGCTCGGCACGCTCGTTGTGTTCGGATTCCTGCGCCTGCAGCAATGGTTGCCGTCGAACCCGCAAGGCTTCGGCCCGATGACACCGGATGGCGCGTTCAACACGGCCGTCAGTTTCGTCACCAACACGAACTGGCAGGACTACACGCCTGAAGCAACCGCGAGCTACCTGTCGCAGATGGTCGGCTTGTCGGTGCAGAACTTCTTGTCGGCGGCAACGGGTATTGCAGTTGTAGTTGCGCTGATTCGCGGCTTCGCGCGTCATACGGCGACGACGATCGGCAACTTCTGGGTCGACCTGACGCGCATCACGCTCTACATCCTCGCGCCGATGGCAACCGTCATTGCGCTCGTGTTCGTGAGCCAGGGCGTGATCCAGAACTTCGAAGCCTATCGGGACGTCGGCACGCTTCAGACGACGACCTACCAGACGCCGAAGACGGACGCGCAAGGCAACGCGGTGAAGGATGCCAAGGGCAATGCCGTAATGGTCGACAACAAGGCTGACAAGCAGACGCTCGCAATGGGCCCGGTTGCTTCGCAAGAAGCGATCAAGATGCTTGGCACAAATGGTGGCGGTTTCTTCAACGCGAACTCGGCCCATCCGTACGAAAACCCGACGCCGTTTTCCAATTTCGTCCAGATGCTATCGATGCTGATCATCCCGGCAGCGCTGTGCGTGGTGTTCGGAAGAATGGTCGGTGACAGGCGGCAGGGTTACGCGATTCTCGCCGCCATGACCATTGCGTTTTCGATTGCATGCTGGGGCGAAATCTCGTTCGAGCAAGCCGGCAATCCGCTGTTTGCATCGCTTCATGTCGATCAGAGCGCATCTCCGCTGCAAGCGGGTGGCAACGCCGAGGGCAAGGAAACGCGCTTTGGTATTGCACAGTCGGGCATCTTCACGGTCGCAACTACGGCGGCTTCGTGCGGCGCGGTGAACAACACGCACGACTCGCTGACGCCAATGGGCGGCTTCGTTCCAATGTTGTTGATCCAGCTCGGTGAAGTGATCTTCGGCGGCGTGGGTTCGGGTCTCTACGGCATGCTCGTTTTCGCGATGCTCGCGGTGTTTGTTGCTGGTTTGATGATCGGACGAACGCCCGAGTACATCGGCAAGAAGATCGAATCGTACGAGATGAAGATGGTGGCGATCGTGGTGCTGTTGACGCCGTTCCTGGTGTTGCTGGGTGCGTCGATTGGTGTGCTGACGACAGCTGGGACGGCGGGTATATCGAACCCTGGACCGCATGGTTTCTCCGAGGTTCTCTACGCCTATAGCTCGGCCGCGAACAACAACGGCAGCGCGTTTGCGGGCCTCACGGTGAGCACGCCGTTCTACAACATCACGACCGGCATTGCGATGTGGTTCGGCCGCTTCGGTTCGATCATTCCGGTGCTCGCCATTGCGGGTGCGCTGGCCGCCAAGAAACGTATCGCCACGACTGCCGGCAGCTTGCCGACCCACGGTCCGTTGTTCGTCGTGTTGCTGCTCGGCACAGTTGTGCTGGTAGGCGCGCTGACGTATGTGCCCGCGCTCGCGCTGGGCCCGATCGTCGAGCATCTGATGATGCTTGCGGGCAAATAAGCGGTCACTGATACAGAGGAAAGTATGAACACAATTGTCAAACCGCCAGTGAAGACGCCCAACAAGGCGCCGGAGAAAAATCCGGAGCCTACCGGCCATTCACGCTCGGCTGCACGTTCCATGTTCGATCCGGCCATTGTCATGCCGGCGATCGCCGACTCGTTCAGGAAGCTCGACCCGCGCACGCAACTTCGCAATCCGGTGATGTTCTGCGTGTATGTGGGCAGCATCCTGACGACCGTGCTGTGGGTCGCCGCATTGTCAGGCCAGGCCGAGGCGCCCGCGGGTTTCATTCTCGCGGTGTCGCTGTGGCTGTGGTTCACGGTGCTGTTCGCGAACTTCGCCGAAGCGCTGGCTGAAGGCCGTTCCAAGGCGCAGGCTGCGTCCTTGCGCAGCGCCAAGCGCGACGTCATGGCGAAGAAGCTGGACAAGCCCGATCACAAGGGCGCAATCCAGATCACGACCGCGACTGACTTGCGCAAGGGTGATGTCGTGCTCGTGGAAACGGGCGACGTGATCCCCGCCGACGGTGAAGTCATCGACGGTGTTGCTTCCGTCGATGAATCCGCCATCACGGGTGAATCGGCGCCGGTCATCCGTGAATCGGGCGGTGACTTCACAGCCGTCACGGGCGGTACGCGCGTGTTGTCTGACTGGATCGTGGTGCGCGTGACGGTCAATCCGGGCGAAGCGTTCCTCGACCGCATGATCGCGATGGTCGAAGGCGCGAAGCGTCAGAAGACGCCTAACGAAATTGCGTTGACCATCTTGCTGGTCGCGTTGAGCCTGGTGCTGTTGTTTGCGACCGCGACGCTGCTGCCGTTCTCGATGTTCTCGGTCGGCGCAATGAAAGCCGGGCACGTAGTGACGATCACGGCGCTCGCGGCGCTGCTCGTGTGCCTGATACCGACGACCATCGGCGGTTTGTTGTCAGCCATCGGCGTGGCCGGCATGAGCCGCATGATGCAGGCGAACGTGATCGCGACGTCGGGCCGTGCGGTGGAAGCCGCCGGTGACGTGGACGTGCTGTTGCTCGACAAGACCGGCACGATCACGCTGGGCAATCGTCAGGCTTCGAGCTTTGTCCCGGCGCCGGGTCTTTCCGAGCAGGACCTTGCCGACGCGGCGCAACTCGCATCGCTCGCCGATGAAACGCCCGAGGGCCGCAGCATTGTCGTGCTTGCCAAGCAGCGCTTCAACATTCGCCAGCGTGAGATGGCGGCGCTGCACGCGACCTTCCTGAACTTCACGGCGCAGACGCGCATGAGCGGTGTCGACTTGCCGGATCGCGAGATTCGCAAGGGCGCGGCCGAAGCGGTCAAGACGTACGTGGAGCGTAACGGTGGGCGCTATCCGCAGGAAGTATCGAATGCGGTCGATGAGATCGCACGTCGCGGCAGCACGCCGCTGGTCGTAGCTGAACGCAGCGATAACGGCGCGCGTGTTCTTGGCGTGATCGAGCTGAAAGACATTGTCAAGGGCGGCATTAAAGAGCGTTTTGCCGAGCTGCGCAAGATGGGTATCAAGACCGTGATGGTGACGGGCGATAACCGCCTGACCGCCGCTGCTATCGCGGCCGAAGCGGGTGTGGACGACTTCCTGGCGGAAGCCACGCCCGAGGCCAAGCTCGCGACCATTCGCAGCTATCAGGCTGAAGGCCGCCTTGTCGCGATGACCGGCGACGGTACGAACGACGCCCCGGCGCTCGCTCAAGCCGACGTAGCGGTCGCGATGAACACCGGTACGCAAGCGGCGAAGGAAGCCGGCAACATGGTCGACCTCGATTCGAACCCGACCAAGCTGATCGAGATTGTGGAGATCGGCAAGCAGATGCTGATGACGCGCGGCTCGCTCACCACGTTCTCGATTGCAAACGACGTGGCCAAGTACTTCGCAATTATTCCGGCAGCGTTTGCATCGACGTATCCGCAATTGCGCGTGCTGGATGTGATGCATCTGACGTCGCCTTCATCCGCCATCTTGTCTGCGGTGATCTTCAACGCGCTGATCATCGTGGTGTTGATTCCGCTGGCATTGAAGGGCGTGAAGTATCGCCCGCTGGGCGCGGCGTCGCTGTTGCGCCGCAACCTGCTGGTGTACGGCCTCGGCGGTATCTTGCTGCCGTTCCCGTTCATCAAGATCATCGACATGATTTTGACCGCGTTTGGCTGGGCTTGAAACTGAGGGCAGGCGGCCGGGGTCGCGTTTTTGAAAGTGCTCCGGCCGCTCCGACGTTCGCTTTTTAACTGGATAGTTAATCATGAAAAACATCATTCGTCCTGTGATCGTGTTGTTCGCGGCGCTGACCGTCGTGACCGGGCTCGTATATCCGGTCGTGGTGACCGCCGTGGCCCACGCTGCGTTTCCGGGTCAGTCGAACGGCAGCGTGATCGAGAAGAACGGCAAGCCGATCGGCTCCGAACTCATCGGGCAGCAATTCGATGCCCGTGGCTACTTCTGGGGCCGTCTGTCTGCAACTTCGCCGAATCCGTACAACGCGACTGCATCGAGCGGCTCGAATCTCGGTCCGACCAACCCCGCGCTCGCCGATGAAATCAAAGGCCGGATCAGCGCGCTCCATGACGCCGATCCGAACAACACCGCGCCAGTTCCCGTCGACCTCGTGACGTCATCGGGCAGCGGTCTCGATCCGGAGATCAGCCCGGCTGCCGCCGCGTACCAGATCGACCGCGTGGCGAAAGCGCGCAAGCTCTCGCACAACGACGTCGATGCACTCGTTCAGCGCGCAACGACTGGCCGCCAGTTCGGCATCCTTGGCGAAGCACGCGTGAACGTGCTGAAACTGAACCTTGCGCTCGACGAACTGAAGCCCGCAAGCTGATGGACCGTCCCGACCCCGACGAGCTGCTCGACAAGATCCAGCGCGACGAAGAGAAGAAGCAGCGCGGCAGGCTGAAGATTTTCTTCGGTGCATCGGCTGGTGTCGGGAAGACCTATGCGATGTTGCAGGCCGGACACCGGCGTCGCGATGAAGGCGTCGATACCGTTGTCGGCATCGTGGAAACGCACGGCCGCAAGGAGACGCTGGCGCTCGTCGGGGGGCTCGAAGCCCTACCGCTGACAATGTATGAATATCGCGAACGTCAGTTGCCCGAGTTCGATCTCGACGGCGCGCTTGCGAGGAAGCCGCAACTGATCCTCGTCGATGAACTCGCGCATTCGAACGTGCAGGGCGCGCGGCATCTGAAGCGCTGGCAGGATGTGTACGAGCTGCTCGATGCCGGTATCGACGTGTACACCACGGTCAACGTACAGCACCTCGAGAGTCTCAACGACATCGTGGGGCAGATCACCGGCATTCGTGTATGGGAGACCGTACCGGATCGCGTGTTCGATCTCGCCGATGAAGTCACGCTCGTCGATTTGCCAGCCGAAGAGTTGCTCGACCGCTTGAGAGATGGCAAGGTTTATCTGCCGCAGCAAGCCGCCAACGCGGTCAAGAACTTCTTTCGCAAGGGCAACCTGATTGCGTTGCGCGAACTTGCGCTGCGACGTACCGCGGACCGCGTGGATGCGCAAATGCGCGAATATCGCGCGGATCAATCCATCGGTCGGATCTGGCAGGCGCGCGAACGCTTGATCGCATGCATTGGACCGGGTCCCGAAAGCGCCGCGCTGGTTCGTTCGGCCGCGCGCCTGGCTGCGGGGCTGAAAGCCGACTGGCTCGCCGTCTATGTCGAGACACCCAAGCTGCAACGTCTTCCTGATGTATGGCGCAAACGCACGCTCGACGCCCTCAAGCTTGCGTCCGAACTGGGCGCCGAAACGGTCACGCTCGATGGTACCGATGCAGCCGCGACGCTGGTCGCGTATGCACGCATGCGAAATGTATCGAAGATCGTGGCCGGCGCATCCGATGCCCCTACATGGCGTCGCATGTTCGATCAGCCTGTGGCGGAATCGATCGTTCGTCGCGCCAATGATATTGACGTGACGCTGGTCGGCGCAGGCGCGGCGAAACAAATGGGTGAGCATGGCGAAAGCATGCCGAGGTTCTCGGGTGTCTTGAGCGAAGACCGCTCTCCGCCCAACGCGTATTTTTATACGGTTGCCGTCGGCATTGCTATCACCGCGGTTGCGCGGCTGCTGTCGCATCACATCGACCTGACAAATCTGGTGATGCTGTATTTACTCGGCGTGGTTTTCGCCGCTGTGCGGCTTGGACGCGGGCCGGGTGTGCTGCTTTCGTTTCTGAGCGTCGCCGCATTTGATTTCTTTTTCGTTCCGCCGCAGCTTTCGTTTGCGGTATCGGACACGCAGTATTTGCTGACGTTCTTTGTCATGTTGCTGACGTCGCTGACGATCAGTCAGTTGACCTCGAACCTGCGGCGCCAGGCTCGCGTTGCATCACTACGGGAACGCCGCACGGGCGCCATGTATGCGATGACGCGCGAGCTTGGCGGCGCGTTGATGACGGAACAGATCATCGAAATAGGAACGCGCCATGTGGGCGAAGTCTTCCAGGCGAAGGTCGCGGTCCTGCTTCCCGGCAGCACTGAAAAAGTCCGCCAGAAAGTGGACGATCCCAACCCGCAAGTGACGCTCGATGCGGCGGAACTCGACATCGATATTGCGCAGTGGGTGTACGACCAGCAAAAGCCGGCGGGACGTGGAACCGATACGTTGCCCGCAAGCAATGCGCTCTACTTGCCGCTCAAGGCGCCAATGCGCACGCGCGGTGTCCTGGCGCTGATCACGGCAAACAAGGAAGAGCTTGCGGTGCCCGAGCAGCAGCGCATGATCGATACCTTTGCTTCTCAAATCGCGCTGGCGCTGGAACGTGTGCACTACGTGGAAATCGCGCAGGATGCGCTCGTGAACATGGAATCGGAGCGCATGCGCAACTCGCTCTTGTCAGCGATCTCGCACGACTTGCGTACGCCGTTGACTTCCATTGTCGGCTTCGCGTCCATGCTCGAAGAACAGCGCCGCGCGCCCGATGCCGCTTCCGACCACTCCCGCGAACTGGTTCATGCAATTCACGAAGAAGCGCTGCGCATGAGCGGGCTCGTGACGAACCTGCTGGACATGGCGCGCCTTCAGGCGGGAAGCATACGGCTGAACCGGCAGTGGTTGATGCTTGAAGAAGTGGTCGGCGCGGCACTCGCGGTGTGCCGTCGAACGCTTCTCGGCAGGCCGGTGCAAGTGCGCGTGCCGGCAGACCTTCCGCTGATTCAACTCGATGCCGTCTTGATGGAGCGCCTGCTCGCAAACCTGTTCGAGAACGCGGCGAAGTACACGCCGGCCGGTTCTGGGCTTTTCATCACAGCGGCCGTCGAAGAGCATGATGGTGAGCGTGTCGTGAGGGTTTGCGTGGATGACAATGGTCCCGGTTTGCCGGCCGGCATCCAACCCATCCTCTTCGATAAATTCACGCGCGGCGAAAAGGAATCGGCTAAACCGGGTATTGGTTTGGGGCTTGCGATTTGCCGTGCGATTGTTGAAGCGCATGGTGGGAAGATCGGCGCAGAAAACCGCCCGGACAGCGATGGAAAAGTGCTTGGCGCGCGTTTCTGGTTCACGTTGCCCGCGAGTGAAATGCCGCCCTTCAAAGCGCTACCCGATGAAAGTGGCGTCGAGCTTCCGGATGCCACATCGAACGCGGATCGCCCATGAGCGAGCCGACGTTGACCGTCGTCCTGATAGAGGACGACAAGCAGATACGTCGTTTCGTGCGCACGACGCTGGAAGCGCAAGGTATGAACGTGTTCGAGGCGGAAACCGGGCAACAGGGCTTGCGGGAAGCCGCGTTTCGCTTGCCGGACCTGATCGTTGTCGACCTGGGTTTGCCGGATACCGACGGCATCGATGTCATTCGCGAATTGCGTACGTGGACCGAGCAACCCGTGATCGTGCTTTCGGCGCGCACGCACGAGGACGCGAAGGTGGCAGCGCTCGATGCAGGCGCGGACGATTACCTCACCAAACCCTTCGGCGTGTCCGAACTTCTTGCGCGTATTCGTGCGCAGTTGAGACGGCGCAATCGCGGCGGGCAGCAGGAAACGCCGCAGGTCCGGTTCGGGATGGTCACGGTGGATTTATCCGAGCGACGGGTCACGCGCGATGATGTGCCGGTACATCTCACGCCCATCGAATACCGGTTGTTGACGACCCTGGTTCGCCATGCCGGTCGCGTGATCACGCATCAGCAATTGCTGCGCGAAGTGTGGGGGCCTGCATACGTGGACAACCAGCACTATCTGCGCGTCTATATGGGGCATCTCAGGCACAAGCTTGAAGCCGATCCCACGCAGCCCGTGCATATTTTGACCGAGACGGGAGTGGGCTACAGGCTGGCGGGAACGCAGTAGAGAGGCGCTGGAACTCGGCAACATTTCCCGCGATGCATTGACGCGTTATTGATAGTCGCCGGCACGCTTTTATCTAGATCGATATATCAAGCGGCGTAGCCTTCGTGGACGTCAACGACAAGACCCTGCGATGCATTCACACCAGGCATTGAAAGCGCGAGCACCGAACGCATTGCGCAAGTTGCTGAACTACAAAATCGCGTGTGCTGCGCTCTTTCTGACGATCGCAAGCGCGGTTCAGGCGAGTGACGGTGTGACCGGGTCCGTCAGAGAGGTTGTCGCGAAGGATTTAAGCCAATCTCCGCAGGTCGCAAACGTAGCCGTGGTGCTTTGGCGGCAGTATCGCGTCGCGCGGCAAGAGGCCACGCTGATTGCGCAAGCCGTTCTGGACGCAGCGAATCAATATGCGGTTTCGCCCGTATTGTTGCTTGCAGTCATTGCAACCGAGTCTGGTTTTGATCGGCAAGCAGTGAGCGCGGTGGGTGCGCAAGGCCTGATGCAGATACTTCCTGCCGCTCATCCGCAACTGATCGCGGCGAGTCACGATCTGACCGAACCTGCCGAGAACGTGCGCATTGGTTCATCGATCTTGCGTCAATATCTGGACGCTTCCGGCGGCGACCTGGGAGCCGCGCTCAAGCGTTATAGCGGTGGTGGCAAAGGTTATGCGCAGCGCGTCGCTCTTCGTATGCGTCAGTTTTCGGCGAGCCTGGACGGGTCAGTGGATCACTTTGCCAAGGCGCCTTGAGATTATTTTTATATCGCGCGGCGCGAATTTTTTAAAGGATTAACGCGGCGCCTGCTTTAATCGAGTTGCTTCAAGACGCTTGCATGCTCTGCTAGCTAACGCCTCGTGCAAGCGGATGACTAGAAACAACCAAGAGTGCACAACCGTGTTAAAGCTTCATACCGCAATGCGTATCAGAGGAACGGCCAAAGTCATTTGCGTTGCGATCATCGCAAACCAGGTGCTGACAGCTATATTTGCTTATGCCGTAAGCCAGCTCGATCCAAACACGCCAACCCTGGTTACGACCATTTTCAGCTTCGTTACCTGTGCACTCGTCAGCATGTGGCTACAGGCTGACGCCCGGCGCGCCTATTTACGAGCGCGCGAGCAGGGCTGCATTACGCCGGTGAGCAAGACGAATCCGGCGCTCAAGATTGCACCGGATTGCCCCAAACCCTGGCTCGTGATCCTGCATATAGAAATGAACCCTGCAGCAGTCGGTTTGTAAATCTACGGCTTTATTTGTTGCTGCCTGCACCGGTTCCGTACAAACCATTGTTGAAGCCGCCGGCCCCTTCTGTCTTGTGCTGCTTGCCGGCGGTCATGCCACGCGCATTTCCTGCGGCCTCTTTCGATTGGGGCTTGAGCGATTCGTGTACCGTCGATGCGGACGCGTCCGGCGCCGTGCCGGCCGCCGACGTACGGTTATCCTGAGACGAGCTTCCATTTCCTTGCGAAATTTGCGCGAGGCTGTAGGTGCTGAACGCAAGCAGCATGGACCCTAGAAGGACGGCAGTCGAATGCGGTAGTAAGCGCTTGCGGAATTGCGCATTAAAGGCTGGGGCCGACACCGCTTTGTTAGTTTGTTGAGCCATGAGCGCATAAAAAGTTGGGGGATTGGTTTCTTACGCACGAACAATGCCCGCTTATTACTGAAAAACTACAACACATTACTCATTGATTACAAATCGCGTTGTTAAGTTTTTTGTTAACGGCCGCCAAAGCGGCTTCCCGCCTCTTCCGACAACGCTCAGCGCCAACCTTTCTGCGAAATTAACTCCGCGACTTTATAATCGACCCCGTCCCCTACAAAGTCCGAGGCGAACGATGTTACAAATGTCCCGGCGACAGTTCCTGAAGGTTTCCGCAAGCACGCTTGCCGGATCGAGTTTAGCCCTGATGGGTTTCTCGCCGGCGCCTGCCTTAGCGGAAGTCCGCCAGTACAAGCTGTCGCGCACTACCGAAACCCGTAATACCTGCCCGTACTGCTCAGTCGGCTGCGGCATCCTGATGTACGGTCTGGGCGACAACGCCAAGAACGCCAAATCAAGCATCATTCATATCGAAGGCGATCCGGATCACCCGGTCAATCGCGGAACGTTGTGCCCCAAAGGCGCAAGTCTTATCGACTTCATTCATAGTCCGAGCCGGCTGAAGTATCCGGAATATCGCGCGGCGGGATCGAATGAATGGAAACGCATGTCGTGGGAAGACGCGCTCGATCGCATCGCCCAGTTGATGAAAGACGATCGCGACGCCAATTTTGTCGAGACGACGGAAGACGGCAAGAAGGTCAATCGATGGCTGACCACTGGCATGCTTGCAGCATCGGCCGGAAGCAACGAAGTTGGATATTTGACGCACAAGACTGTTCGTAGTCTTGGCATGCTCGCATTCGATAATCAAGCACGTGTCTGACACGGCCCGACGGTGGCAGGTCTTGCCCCGACGTTTGGCCGTGGAGCGATGACGAACCATTGGGTCGACATCAAGAACGCGGATGTGATTCTGGTGATGGGCGGCAATGCAGCCGAGGCGCACCCGTGCGGTTTCAAATGGGTTACCGAAGCCAAGGCGCACAGAAAGGCAAGGCTCATCGTGGTCGATCCGCGCTTTACGCGGACAGCTTCGGTCGCGGATTATTACGCGCAGATTCGCACGGGATCGGACATCGTGTTCCTGGGCGGCGTGATCAATTATCTGCTGACCAACGACAAGATCCAGCACGAGTACGTCAAGAACTACACGGACTTCCCGTTTATCGTCCGTGAAGATTTTGCGTTTACAGATGGCTTGTATTCCGGCTATGACGCGGAAAAGCACAGCTACGACAAATCGACTTGGGACTACGAACGCGGCGACGACGGCTACGCCAAGATCGATCCTACGTTGCAGCATCCGCGCTGCGTCTACAACCTGATGAAGCAGCACTATTCGCGCTATACGCCCGAGCAGGTGGAGAAAATTTGCGGCACGCCGAAGGAGAAATTCCTGAAGGTCTGCGAGATGCTCGCATCGACCGCGGTGCCTGGTCGCGCCGGGACCATCCTGTACGCGCTTGGATGGACGCATCATTCGGTCGGTTCGCAGATCATCCGCACCGGGGCGATGGTGCAGTTGCTGCTGGGTAACATCGGCATTGCGGGTGGCGGCATGAATGCATTGCGCGGCCACTCGAACATTCAGGGTTTGACGGACCTCGGGCTGATGTCGAACCTGCTGCCGGGTTATATGACATTGCCCATGGAAGGCGAGCAGGACTTCGACGAATTCATCAAGAAGCGCGCAACGCAGCCGCTGCGTCCGAACCAGTTGAGCTATTGGCGCAACTATCGGGCGTTTCATGTGAGTTTCATGAAGTCGTGGTGGGGCGCCAACGCGACCGCTGAAAACAACTTCGGTTTCGACTATTTGCCCAAGCTCGATAAGTCCTACGACATGCTGCAGGTGTTCGAGCTGATGAATCAGGGCAAGATGAACGGGTACATCGCGCAGGGGTTTAATCCGCTGGCCGCGGCGCCGAACAAGTCGAAGATCGGCGCGAGCCTCGCGAAGCTCAAGTGGCTCGTGATCATGGATCCGCTGGCTACCGAAACGTCCGAGTTCTGGAAGAACTTTGGCGAATTCAACGACGTGGATGCATCGAAGATCCAGACGGAAGTATTCCGCTTGCCGACCACGTGTTTCGCGGAAGAGCGTGGATCGCTCGTCAGTTCAAGCCGCGTGTTGCAATGGCATTGGCAAGGCGCGGACGGGCCGGGTGAATCGAAGAGCGACCTCGAGATCATGTCGGGTCTGTGGCTGCGCATGAGGAAGGCGTACAAGGAGCAGGGCGGTAAATATCCTGATCCGATTCTCAACATGAGCTGGCCTTATTCGGACCCGGAAAGCCCGACGCCCGAAGAAATCGCGATGGAGTTCAACGGCCGTGCGTTGGACGATGTGACTGACGTCGCCGATAAAACCAAGGTCCTCGCGAAGAAAGGCGAGCAGTTGTCGAGCTTCGCGCAACTTCGCGACGACGGCAGCACTGCAAGCGGTTGCTGGATTTTCTGCGGATCGTGGACGCAAGCCGGCAACCAGATGGGCCGTCGCGACAACTCGGACCCAACGGGTATCGGCAACACGTTGAACTGGGCGTGGGCATGGCCCGCGAACCGGCGGATCTTGTACAACCGTGCGTCGTGCGATGTCAGCGGCAAACCGTTCGATATGACCCGCAAGCTGATTGCATGGAACGGCAAGGCGTGGGCCGGTGCGGATATTGCCGACTTCAAGGCGGATGAACCGCCTGAGAACGGCATGAATCCGTTCATCATGAATCCGGAAGGCGTCGCGCGTTTCTTCTCGCGCGACGGCTTGGTGGAAGGACCGTTCCCCGAGCATTACGAACCGTTCGAAAATCCGCTGGGCTATAACCCGATGCATCCGGACAACAAGGCGGTTGTCAGCAATCCGGCGGCGCGGGTGTTCCCTGACGACCGGGCCGCGTTCGGCACGCACGAGAATTTCCCACATACGGCAACGACTTATCGTCTGACCGAGCATTTCCATTACTGGACCAAGCATGCGCGACTCAACGCGATCGTGCAGCCGCAACAGTTCGTGGAAATCGGCGAGGACCTGGCGAAGGAGGTCGGCGTAGTTGCGGGGGATCGCGTGAAGGTGTCGTCCAATCGCGGGCATATTGTTGCCGTTGCGGTCGTGACGAAGCGGATCAGGCCTTTGATGATCGAGGGGAAGAAAGTACAAACAGTTGGATTGCCGCTGCATTGGGGCTTCAAAGGACTTACGAAGCCGGGCTATCTCGTCAACACGCTGACGCCTTCCGTGGGCGATGGGAATTCTCAAACACCGGAATTCAAGTCGTTTCTCGTCAAGGTCGAAAAGGCATAAGGAAAAGAGATGGCACTGCAATCACTGGATATCAAACGTCTTTCCGCCACGACGCTGCCCGAGCCGCAAGTTCGCGTGCCTGTTACGGGAACGGTTGCTAAGCTGATCGATGTATCGAAGTGCATCGGCTGCAAGGCTTGTCAAACGGCGTGCATGGAATGGAACGACTTGCGCGACGAAGTCGGCGACTCCATTGGCGTGTACGACAACCCGCGTGACCTCTCCGAACATTCGTGGACGGTCATGCGGTTCTCGGAATACGAGAACACCGAGGGCGATCTGGAGTGGCTGATCCGCAAGGACGGCTGCATGCATTGCGAGGACCCGGGGTGTCTCAAAGCGTGTCCATCGCCGGGTGCGATCGTGCAGTACACGAACGGCATCGTGGACTTTCACGAGGAGAGCTGTATTGGTTGCGGTTACTGCGTGACGGGTTGCCCGTTCAACGTGCCGCGTATATCGAAGCAGGACAATCGCGCTTATAAATGCACGCTGTGTTCGGATCGTGTCGCAGTTGGACAAGAACCGGCATGCGTGAAAACGTGCCCTACCGGCGCCATCATGTTCGGCACGAAAGAGGACATGAAGCAACAGGCTGCGGACCGCGTGGTGGACCTGAAGGAACGCGGCTTTGCGAATGCAGGTCTGTACGATCCTGCAGGTGTGGGTGGCACGCATGTCATGTACGTGCTGCATCACGCCGACAAAGCCAACCTCTATCACGGCCTGCCGCAAAATCCGAAGATCAGCGCGATGGTTTATCTTTGGAAGGGCCTGGCAAAACCGTTGGCGCTCGCCGGCATTGTGGTGGCCGCGCTAGCGGGTTTTTTCCACTACACGCGGGTTGGGCCGAACGAGGTGTCGGAGGCGGAAGAAGCCGAGGCACAACGTGAAGCCGCTGAAGCACGGGAGGCATCCGATGACGCACGATAAAGACGCTGTTCCAAGGGACGTGAAGGGTAACGGTCTGATCCTGCGCTACACGCCAAATGAACGCACCAACCACTGGATCACCGCCATCACGTTTATCTTGCTGGCGTTGTCCGGACTCGCCATGTTTCATCCGGCCATGTCGTGGTTATATGCGCTCCTGGGCGGCGGGCAATGGACGCGCATTCTGCATCCGTTCATTGGCTGCGTGATGTTTCTCTCGTTCCTGATCCTTGCGTTGCGTTTCTGGCACCATAATTATCTGGACAAGAGCGACGTGCAATGGATGCGCCAGATTGGCGACGTACTCAACAATCGCGAAGAAAAACTCCCCGCAATCGGCAAGTACAACGCGGGCCAGAAGCTGCTGTTCTTCACCATGGTTGCGTGCCTGTTGCTGCTTCTGGCAAGCGGTATCGTGATCTGGCGGCGGTATTTCTCGTTTTATTTTCCAATCGAGATCATCCGTCTTGCCGCTCTCGTGCATGCTGCTGCCGCGTTCGTGCTGATCGTTGGAATCGTGGTGCATATTTATGCGGCGTTGTGGATCAAGGGATCGATCGGTGCGATGACGCGCGGCACCGTGACTTACGGCTGGGCGAAAAAGCATCATCCGAGATGGTTCAAGGAGATCATCGGAAAGTAAGTCCGCCTGTTTGAAGGCTGCATCCGATGTAACCAGGCCGCCGCCGTTCTTTGCTTCTGGAAAAAACGCGGCGGCTTTTCAGTTTCAAGAGGTCGACAATCGTGGTCCAACGCATTCTAGAAGCGGGCGATATCGAATCGCTCGATCAATCCGCAATACCGCGCATCCGCACGCCAGAGCGTGGCACGGTGTTTCTGGCGCGTGCGGCACGCTTGCGCGCGCTTGCAGAACGCAGCAACCCTATAGCGGGATATTTGCGTCTGATGGCAGCGCTTGCCGACGCACAACAAGACGTAATCCAGGATTTCAAGGCAACACCGCCAAGCCCCGAGCTGATTGCCAGCGCCCAGAAACATTCCATGCCGTTGATCCCCGCCTTGTCAGGCGTGCGCGATCCGGCATGGCGTGATGTGCTCGTTCGTTTGCTCGATAAACTTAATGTCGCCGGTCCGCTCACCCCGGCTTTGGAACAACTGATCTCCAGGCTCAAGTCGCTTGATGCCGCCACGCTCGAAGCGCAAGCTGACGCGATTTTTGCGCAGCGTTTCGCCGAAGTGGATCCGGCGAGCGCGCCGTTTATTTCGGCCGCGCTGCAAGTGGTGTGGACTGATCTTGCAGCGGATATTGATAAACGCGATGTGCCGTATATCGAAACGCTTGGCCTTTGCCCAATTTGCGGATCGCATCCCGTCGCGAGCATGGTGCGCCTGGGCGGCGCGTACGAGAATTACCGCTTCCTGCAGTGCGGTTTGTGCGCCACCGAATGGCACATGGTCCGCTCGAAATGTTCGAATTGCGATTCGACCAAGGGAATTGCTTATCACGCACTGGGGACACCGGATGCTGATACGGAAACCAAGGAACGCGAATCGAAAAAAGCACCGTTGAAAGCGGAATCTTGTGACGAATGCCATACGTACAGGAAGATCGGCTTTCAGGACAAGGATTACGACTTCGAACCGTTCGCCGACGATCTCGCCAGCTTGACGCTGGATCTGTTGATGGGCGAGGAAGGCTACCGGCGCGCCTCGCCCCATCCGTGGTTATGGCCGGAACAAGTCGACGATAAAACTGACCAACCTGGCGAGTCCAATTAAAAAGGATCGGCTTGTGAGCGATGTAACGGGCACAGAGCTGCGGGCGCTGATGGCGCACGTGCCGTCTGTGGAGCAGGTGATGGCGTCGGACGGGTTCGCGGCGCTGGCGGAAGAATTCGGGCGCACGCAGGTGCTGGCTACGCTGCGCGGCGCGCTCGACGGTTGGCGCGCGGCTGCGCTGGCCGGTTGCGCGTCCGTGGGTTCGCTCGATTTGCCGGCGTTGACGGCTTCGGTCGAGCAGAATCTTCGCGAGCGCAATCGCGCGAAATTTCGCACGGTCTTCAACTTGACGGGTACCGTTCTCCACACGAATCTCGGCCGAGCCTTGCTGCCCGATGCCGCCGTGAGCGCGGTCGTCGCCGCGCTGACGCGCCCGGCGAACCTTGAGTTCAATCTCGAAACAGGCAAGCGCGGCGATCGCGATGATCTTATCGATGAACTCATCTGCGAGCTGACCGGCGCCGAAGCTGCGACTGTGGTCAACAACAACGCGGCGGCTGTATTGCTGACTTTGTCGGCCCTCGCGCCGAAGAAAGAAGTGATCGTGTCGCGCGGAGAACTCGTGGAAATCGGCGGCGCGTTCCGCATTCCCGACATCATGATGCGCGCCGGCGCGAGACTGCGCGAAGTCGGAACGACGAACCGCACGCATCTCAAGGATTACGACGAGGCCATCGGTCCGCGTACCGCGTTGCTCATGAAAGTGCACACGAGCAATTACGCCATCAACGGCTTCACCAAGGAGGTGACGGTCGCGGAGCTGGCGCCGCTCTCGAAGGAGCGCAGCGTGCCCATGGCGGTCGATCTGGGCAGCGGCACGCTGGTCGATCTCACGCAATGGGGGCTGCCGCGTGAAGCGACCGTGCGCGAAACGATCACCGCCGGTGCGGATCTCGTCACGTTCAGCGGCGACAAGTTGCTCGGCGGTCCACAGGCCGGCTTGATTGTCGGCAGGCGGGACCTGATCGCGAAGATCAAGAAGCATCCACTCAAGCGTGCGTTGCGCGTTGGCAAGCTGACGCTTGCCGCGCTGGAGCCCGTGTTGCAGCTTTATCGTGCGCCGGAATTGCTCGCTGAGCGCCTCACCACATTGCGTTTGCTGACCCGTCCCGCCGACGCGATGCGCGCTGCCGCCGAACGCGTTCAGCCGGCGTTGCAACGCACCGCGGGCGAGCGTTATACGGTAACTGTAGAGCCAATGTTCAGCCAGATCGGCAGCGGCGCGTTGCCTGTCGATCTCCTGCCGAGCTATGGCTTGGTCGTCAGGACGGCCGATGGCAAACGCGGCGGACGCCAGTTGCTTGCGCTCGAGAAGAAGTTGCGCGAGTTGCCACGGCCGCTTGTCGGCCGCGTTGCGGACGATGCATTGCGGCTCGATCTGCGTTGTCTCGAAGCTGCCGACGAAGCAGAATTCGTGGCGCAACTGGCGGGTTCCGAAGGATGATCGTCGGCACGGCGGGGCATATCGATCACGGCAAGACCACGCTGGTTCGCGCGCTCTCGGGCGTGGACACGGACCGTCTGAAAGAAGAAAAGGCGCGTGGCATTTCAATCGAGCTTGGGTACGCATACGTGCCGCTCGATAGCGGCGATGTGCTGGGCTTCATCGATGTCCCGGGTCACGAGAAACTCGTGCACACCATGACGGCGGGCGCGAGCGGCATCGATTACGCGTTGCTCGTGATTGCTGCGGACGACGGCGTGATGCCGCAAACGCGCGAACATCTTGCGATTCTGCAGTTGCTCGGCGTGAAGCAGGGCGCGGTTGCGTTGACCAAAACAGATCGCGTGGACCCACGGCGTTTGCACGACGTGCACAACGAGATCAACTCGTTTCTGGCGGGAAGCACATTGCAAGACGCGCCCGTCTTCGATACCAACGCAACCCTGGCCGACGATCCCGGCGTCGCCGCGCTCGATGCGCATTTGCGCGCGGCGGCCGCTGCATGGCGCATGCGTCGCGACGATGGCTTGTTCCGGCTTGCCATAGACCGCGTGTTCACGCTCGCCGGGCAGGGCACCATCGTCACGGGCACCGTGGTCGCGGGGCGCGTAACAGCAGGCGATGCATTGATGCTTGCGCCGAAAGGCGAACGCGTGCGCGTGCGAAGTATTCACGCACAGAATCGCGCAGCCGAATCCGGTCGAGCTGGCGAGCGGTGTGCGCTCAATCTTGCGGGGATCGAAAAGGACGCGATCGATCGCGGTGACTGGATCGTCGATCCGCGGTTGTCGCGGGCGTCGGAGCGCATCGATGCAACGCTTACGGTGTTACCCGACGCCACCGTCACGTTGCAGCATTGGGCGCCGGTACATGTGCATCTTGGCACGCAGCATCAGGTCGCGCATGTTGCGCTGCTCGATGGCGATTCGTTGGGCTCTGATCAGATCGGGCGTGTGCAGCTCGTTTTCGAACGTCCGCTTTGCGCGTTGCCGGGCGACAGGTTTATCGTGAGGAATGCGCAGGCGAACCGGACGATCGGCGGCGGTCATGTTCTCGATCCATTCGGGCCAGCGCGCAAACGGCGCACGCCGGAACGCCTTCAATGGCTCGACGCAATCCAGGCAATGCTCGACACCGGCACGCTCGATGCGCTGCTCGATCGCGCGCCCAACGGTCTGCCGCGTTCGCTGCTGGAGCAAATGAGCGGCATGCCGGCGGCACTGCTGAACCTTCCCGCCGATACTCGCACGGTTACGCTATCCGGCGACGATGCACTGTTCATTGCAGGCGCAACGTGGCGGGCGCTGACCGTTCGTTTGCTTGCAGCGTTGAAGCAGTTCCACGAGCGTTCGCCGGATGAGCAGGGACCCGATGCATCGCGTTTGCGCCGCATCGTTGCACCGCAGATGGACGACGCACTGTGGCGCGCGCTGATCAACGACGCATGCGCGGGCGGCGATGTCGTTCGAAGCGGGCCGTGGCTGCAGTTGCCTGATCACACGGTCACGCTAGACGAAGCCGATCAAGTGCTTGCACTGAAGTTATTGCCCGCCGTGAAAGCAGGTGGTTTCAATCCGCCGTGGGTTCGGGACCTTGCTGTTTCGATCGACGTGTCAGAAGAGCGCGTGCGTCTGTTACTGCGCAAGCTCGCGCGGCAGGGAGAAGTGTTTCAGGTGGTGCGGGATCTTTTTTACCATCGCGATGCAATTCGTGAGCTCGCCGCGATCGCGGCATCGCAAGCAGAAAACAACGATGCAAGACTGGCTGCAGCGCCTTTCCGCGATGCCACTGCGCTCGGCCGCAAGCGCGCAATCCAGGTTTTGGAATTTTTTGACCGCGTTGGATATACTCGCTTCCACCGTGAAATGCATGTGATGCGCACAGATAGCGGTTGGCTCGAGCTGCTTTGATCGAGACACAGTACAAAATGTACTAGATGGTTAAAACGAAGGAAGGCATTCGTATCCGGTGGTACGGCTGGGCTTCAAACCCAGTTGAGGGCGTCAGACGCTCTCAGGTCGGTTCGACTCCGGCTGCCTTCCGCCAGACACCGCGCCCCGGCACGGGCGTTCTTGTTGTAGAGGAAACCATAGGTCGAGCGCGCCAGCTTGTGGCTCCGCTTCGTACCAGGCGTTTCCAGAATCTAACAGGAGCGGCTGCCGCTTGTAGGCGTCGCGTCACGGTCAGTCGAGGAATGTGTCGGCGCGAGCCCTGCGGGACCATCGCCAGAACCGATTTTTTGCGTCCTCGATGCACGACCAAACTTTTGCCGGTATGCGGCTGGACTCGTGAGGGCTATGCGCCGGAAGTGCCTGCGCATCGACTCTTCCGACCCAAACCCCGCTAACTCGGCGATGCGGCCAATGGGCATGGGTGTTTGCGCTTCGAGCAACTCACGGGCCAGCGCCACGCGCTCACGCACGAGCCATTCGTATGGCGCCATGCCAGTGGCGTCGTGAAATTGCCGCTGCAACGTGCGCGGACTCATCGCCGCCCGGTCGGCGAGCGAGCGCAGCGTGTGGTTTAACGCGGGATGCCGGCGCACCCAGTCCATCAACTTTGCCAGACGCCCGCTTTCGTCCTGCGGCATTGGACGCGGCACAAATTGCGCTTGACCGCCCTCGCGATGCGGCGGCACCACGAGCCGCTGTGCGACCCGGTTCGCTACTGCGCTGCCGTGATCGCGTCGCACCAAATGGAGCAGCATGTCCAGCCCCGCTGCCGATCCCGCCGACGTGATGATCTGTCCTTCGTCGACATAGAGCGCGTCGGGCTGCACGCGCACTTGCGGATACCGCTGCTGCAGTTTCGTGGCGTAGCGCCAGTGGGTCGTCACGGTCTTGCCATTGAGCACGCCTGCCGCCGCCAGCACGAAAACGCCGGAGCAGATAGAGCAAAGACGCGCACCACGCCGATGTGCAGCGCGGATCTTCTTCAGCAGCGCTTCAGGTGGCAATTCGTCCGCATCACGCCAACCGGGCACGACGATCGTATTCGCGCGATCCAGTAGCTTGAGGGTGTAGGGCGCGACGACCGTGATGCCGCCCGCCGCGCGCAGCGGGCCGGGCTCGCTCGCGCAAACCCCGAAGCGATACCAGTTGACCCCGAGTTCCGGACGCTCCAGTGCGAACAATTCGGTCACGCAGCCGAATTCGAAAGTACAGAGCCGGTCGTAAGCCAGCGCGACGACGAGATGATTATCCATGGCGTGATATTACCGGACATTGACGATTACGCCACTTACCGGATTGTCGACACGACTCCAAAATGCATCTGGATCGCTCCGCCGGGCGACGCTTCGTCAGGTCACCGTGTTCACCTTATTAATCGGACTTCAAACATGTCTACCATCAACGTGATAAATGCCGTCAACGCTATCCCTGCCACCGACAGCGCCGCCGCGCTGGCTCACTTTCACGCGTCGCTGCAATTCGAAACCGACTGCTCAGATGTCGCCGCCGCGCTCGCCAGCGGCACGCCCGGCTTCGTGCTGCTCGACGTTCGAAGTCCGGCGCTGTTCGCGCAAGGCCATGTGCCTGGTGCTGTGAACCTGCCGCACGGCAAGATCGTGGCATCGAAGCTCTTGGACTATGCGTCCGATACTTTTTTCGTCACGTACTGCGCAGGTCCGCACTGCAACGGCGCAACACGAGGTGCAATACGGCTGGCTCAGTTGGGACGGCCGGTGAAGGTGATGATTGGAGGTGTTACCGGTTGGCTCGACGAAGGCTTCGAACTTTCTGCTAGCGAAGTCGCGCAACCACGACCTTCGACGAAGGAAAGCTGATTGATACGATCGATTTCCGCGATCCTTTTCCATTGCATCAGCGCGAAAGTATGCATCTCCGGGCGTGACGCCGCAGGTAGACGTTATTGAAGATCAGCGCCATACCGGTCATGCATGCGCCGACGATTTGAGCGCTGAACGTGTAGACAACCCAGCAGCATGCTCCGATCAGAACCACCACGTTCGCTGCATAGTGTTGCGGCTCGTGCAGCGCACCTGCGATGTCACCTTTCGCGACCACAACGCGTTTTGAAAGCCAGGGCTCCGCCTGAAAAAATAAAGCGATCCGGTGCAATTCTGAACAATTATCATCGCCGTGAAAATCAACTAACGGTCTGGTTGACCAGCATCATCCTTGGCTAGCGGCCGAGGGATCACTCGTCAATGCGCACGATGGCATCGCCTACGCCTATGCAGCCTCGCGTAAGTACCTTCGCCGTTATGCCACCAAATCCCCGCGTCGCGTTATATCCACCTACGCCAAGTGTTTCCTCGAGGCGCGAGCAGGGATGACATTCTCCAGTCATTTCGAGTACCGCATCGCCAACGCGGAACTTCCGGTCTTTCAACGCCAATAGATTGATGCCGCGCGTAACCAGGTTGCGACGAAGGACCTCAGGCGCGAGCGTTTCCACCCCAAGATGACTTGCGATCGCCGCAAGACCTTCGGCCTGGATGAGCGTCACTTGCCGCTTTCCCGAATCGCGACCGTAGTGATCGCCTTCCAGCCCGACGTGCGGGTCCAGGATGGCTTCGTCGACGGGGCACATGGCCAAACGCCGCTCGGGCCGCACGCCGATCCACATAAGTATTCCGGATCTGACCGGTGCATTGAAAAGCCGGGTGAGCGAGGACTGTGGGTTGAGCGGCATGAATAGAAAACGTGTTGAATGGAGATGTTTGTTAAAGGCGCATGACGCAGATCATCCCGAACGGACATCAGTTGCGCGCCGCGCGTGTGCCGCATCCAGTGAGGGCCTGCCCGCCGCAACGCCTTGTTGACTCATGGCAATGGGATCTAGGCAGCTGCCGAAGAGCCAAATATGAGAGTGAATAGAGAAATGTACCACCACCAAATTCTGGGCGGGAAAGAGGCGGGCGCTGACTTGGATTCAGTCAACCTCGATTCTCTTACGTCAGAAGCTCGGATTGCCCGACTTACGAAGTAGGGCATTTGGAAGAAGACCGCCAAGGGTACATCCAAGCGTTGTAATCGCAAGGTGAGACCGGCTGTTGTGCACCGGCCTGAGCCGCAGGTTGATCGATGGCCGGCATGACACACGCGAGGTTTCTCAATCGCCCGTGTTCGGCCGGTTTGATGCGTTGGATCTTCGGAGGGTCAACGATCCTGTGCGACCGGATCTAGTGCGCTCCAGCCGCCGCGTCACTGCTGCCCTTCGCCGGTCGCGTGATCCAGATCAACGGGATTATGAGAATGAAGATAAATGTTGAGATATAAAAGAAATCGTCCAAGCCCATGATGGCTGCCTGGCTGTTCACCGTAAAGTCGAACAGGGCGTGGGCCGACTGCGGGCTCATTTGGAGTAGCGACTGGGTAGAGTCGATTGTCTGATTGAAAAGCGGGTTGTCGACGTTGGCCTGTTCAGTCAGGCGCACGTGGTGCAGGATGGTGCGGTTGTTCCAAACAGTACCTGCAATGGACGTCCCCGCTGCGCCGCAAAAGATCCGCACAAAATTAGATAGTCCCGCAGCGGCCGGAATTCGTTCAGGTGGGAGACCGGAGAGAATGATCGAAACGAGCGGCACGAACCATAGAACGGTAGGGATGCCCTGCAGCAGTGTTGGCAAGACGAGATGCCAGGTGTCGACTTCAGCTGTGTACCAGGTACGCATGTAGAACACGGCTGAGAACCCGCAAAACGCCATGGTCGCAATGATCCGCGCGTCCCATCGTTGCAAGATGCGGCCCATGAATGGTGACAGGATTACCGCGAATATCCCGACCGGGGCAGTCACGATACCCGCGTCGAATGCACGGTACCCGAGATACTCCTGCATCCATTGCGGCAACAGCACGAGGTTGCCGAAATAGATCGCGTAAGAAATAGAGATCGCGACAGTACCGCCAGCAAAATTTCGGACTCCAAATAGCCTGAGATCCACGATCGGGTTTTCTTCCGTCAGTTCCCACACGAGGAAAAACGCGAAACTGATCAAAGCCGCGATACCTAGCCAGATGATGACCGCAGAGTTGAACCAGTCGAGGTCCTTGCCTTTGTCGAGCATGATCTGCAACGACGCCACCCACGCAATCAAAAGAACGAGTCCGACAATGTCGATGGGAAGCTTTTTGGTCTGGGTTTCCCGGTCGCGGTAAATGATCCACGTCACGCTCGCTGCCAGCAGGCCAACGGGAATGTTCACGTAGAAAATCCACGACCAGCTGTAGTTGTCGGTGATCCAGCCGCCGAGCAGTGGACCCGCAATAGGTCCCACCGTTGCCGTCATGGCCCACAAGGCAAGTGCAGTGCCTGCTTTTTCCTTCGGGTAGGAACCAAGAAGGACGGCTTGCGAAAGCGGAATCAGCGGACCGGCCACAATGCCTTGCAAAATTCGCGCGCCCAGCAGGAACGGCAAGGTCGGAGCGATGCCGCACAGCCAGGAAGCGAGCACGAACAGCAAGATCGAACCGACAAACAGTTTGATCTGCCCGATGCGCTGCGTCAGCCAGCCGGTTAGCGGAATCGATACCGCATTGGCGGCGGCGAACATCGTGATGACCCACGTCCCTTCGTCTACCGATACGCCTAGATTGCCCGATAAATTGGGGATCGCCACATTGGCAATCGATGTATCGAGCACGGTCATGAAGGTCGCAAGCGCAACGACGATGGTCGCGATGACAAGCTGGCCGCCCTTGAGCGGCGGGTACTGCTTGGGCTGGGATGTGGGTGCTGAAGCCATGGATAAAGGTAGTTGCCGTTACGCAATGACGGACGAAACAGGTCCGGCGGCAACATGCGCATGCGGAGTCTGCCAAAGCGGCGGGACGTTCATATCAGGTTGGAGAATCGATGCAGCGGGCAATGCAACACGAATATTCAGCGACCGATGAATTATATCGAATGCTAGAAGAACGCGCTGCGGCCTGTCAACTGCATACGTTCACGTGTGGAGGCTTTATCTGCCTGAAGTACGGTAAAGTCTTCGTTAAAACTTCTTGGATTTATATCGACCCATGGCAGTTGTCACGAACCATGCTGCGCAACCTGCGATCGAAAAACGTTCACGCGGGCGGCCTGCTCGCAGCGCTACCGTCGACCGTGAGGCGCTTCTTAGAATCTCGCGACAAGTGTTCGCGAGACAAGGTTTCCAAGCGACCAGCGTGCGTGAGATTGCACGCGATGCAGGCGTAAATTCCGCACTAATGGCGCATCACTTCGGTTCCAAGGAAGAACTTTGGATTGCAGTAGTGGAGCAGATAGCCGGGACCGCGGTTCCCATGATAGAGGCTACTCGGAAGCTTCAGTCGTCCAACTTGGGGCCGAGGGAGCGCGTCGAGCGCGCGCTTACCATTTTTATCGACCGGGTGTTTACCGACCCTGACGTCGGGCTCTTCTTCTCGACGGCCGCGACCGAACAGGGTGAGCGGCTCAATGTGCTTACAGAGCGCCTTGTGCGCCCGCATCACGACGTGTTCGTGCTGCTGCTGATTGACGCAATGGACTCATCGAACCTGAAGCGCAACGATCCGGAGCTGATTTACTGGATGTTGATGAACGCAATCAGCAAGACCGTTTCTTATAGCCATGTGATTGCGCCGTTTTCGTCACTGCCACAACGTCCTAAAGAGTTTCGCAAAGCGGTCCTAGGCGTCGCATTAAGTATGCTTGCCTAGGGACAAATAGTTTGCTTTAAGCGCGGAGTCGGACCACGTTCTTGCGGGGACGCCGCCTGACAGGCAGCACATTTGTGCATTCCGGCTTAGCGATGACTTTAATGGCGTTCGCTGCTAATGCACCCCACGATTTGCCCGCGATGATCGTTACTTAGTGCCCAATCTGGCAACGACTTCGAATGATCATCCCGATTGGGAAACTCGCGTGGTGCATTCAAAAACAGTTTTTATTGGGCCGCGGCAGGCGACACTACGCTAGGCCTCGCTAGCGAATTGTTGCTTTTCCAAACTGTAGGAGCAGGCGTGGAAGCATTACCGCCACTTTGCTGGCCTGAGCTCGACGACGTGGCAGCCTGGCCACTCTCCGAAGTCGAATTTCCGGGTGTGCCGTAGCCGCCTGTCACAGCGACTGGCGACACCACGCTCGGTCGTGCCAGCGTGTTGTTGCCTTGTGCGAAGGCGCCGCATGACATTGTGAGTGCGGTGACCGCCGCGACTAACGTTCCGATTGTCTTGTTCATCAACGTGTCTCCTTGATTGGATCGAAATTCCGGCTAACGTACAACGCTCGTATTGTAGAAAACCACCCGCTTATGATTAAGCGCATTCTTCACAAAGGTGAATTTCCATTTTCCGATACAGCCGCCGAGCCAGTCCTTTCCTTTGGAAGCCAACTACGAGCGAGTGTCCACGGAGACATCCGAGGCAAAAGTCCAAGGCGGGCTAATGGCAATGATGTGCTTGCCGCTTTGGTAAAGCTCTCGCACAATCTTTCTATCCGCCACACGATCAGGAGAGTAAAAAATGGATCCGAAGACCTCTGTTCGATCGGGTAGGTCAGCTCGAGGCAGGCTGTTACTTGGTAAAGTTCACGTCGCTCTCGCCGCAATAGGAACGTTATCTGCAGTGCTCGGAATCGGCGTTGCAATTGATGGAGGACTGGAATTCAATCGTGTGAAGGTGTTTGTCGGTGTTGGGATCATCGTGATATCCACGATTCTCTATGTGTCGATGCTTTTCGTTTCAGACGACGAAACGACTTAATAAGCCGCACAGGTTGCTCGTTGACGTCGCAGCTTCGGAAACGACGTCACAACCTCAAAAGCATTGGTCCAGAAAAGCCGTCGAGCATCGAGCCGGCACGCGAGCCGCCTTTGCCCGATCCTCTTACCCCTCGAATTTGACTACTCCACGTAGTCGGTGGAACTCGACACCGCTTCCCACTCGCTGATTTCGTCGGCGAGTGAAGATAATTTCTCTTTAACGAACTTCAATGCGTCATTGCCAAGCAGAAGATGGACGGGCGGATTCGGCGACGCAATGACCTTCAGCAACGCCTTTGCGGCCTTGGCCGGATCGCCTGCCTGCTTGCCGCTTTTTTCTTCGCGCGCGCGGCGGATGGGTTCAAACAACGCATCGTAGTCGTCAATACTTCGGCCCGCGCGCACCATCGAGCGTCCGGCCCAGTCGGTGCGAAACGATCCGGGCGCGACGGCGGTAACGTGAATGCCAAACCCTTTCAACTCCTTGGACAGGGTTTCCGAAATGCCTTCGAGCGCGAACTTGCTGCCGCAGTAGTACGAGATGCCGGGCATGGTGATGAAGCCGCCCATCGAAGTGACGTTGAGAATATGGCCTTTCCTGCGCGTTCGCATGGACGGCACGACTGCCTTGATCATGGCCACCGCGCCGAACACATTGACGTCGAACTGGCGGCGCATGTCTTCGAGCGGTGACTCTTCAAGTGTGCCTTCGTGACCGTATCCGGCGTTATTGATCAGGACATCGACAGGACCAATGTCTTGCTCGACCGATCGCACGGCGGGTTCGATCTCTGCAAAATCCGTGACATCCAGCAGGAGAGGATGCGCGCGTTCTTGAGCCATCCCCTTGAAGGCATTTGCAGCGACGCTGTCGCGCACGGTGCCCACTACCGTGTGGCCCGCGTCGAGCGCTGCGCGCGCAAAAGCGAGTCCAAAGCCCGAGCTGACTCCGGTGATCAGGAAGATTTTTTGGGTGGTTTCAGTCATGGTCGTATCCAGGTTGATGAGCCGCGTGTTCCAGGAAGGAACGATCAAATAGTAGTTTCCCGGCCCGGCACGGGATACGTTCGATAATCTGAAAGCTTTGCCTAATCCTATGATCCTCTGGACTCACCTGATCGGGCGGTGCAAGATGGGGTTTTTGCTTTGGCCCGACAACACGCCATGAACGACTCTTCAGAATCCATGGACGCCTTGCGTCGAGAGACCAATGCGCTTTTGCTCGAACTCGCGCCAATCGAAGGCTATAGCCTGTGCGCGCTGCCCGACGTCCGCTTCCTTCGATCCAACCGGCCGTTGACGCGCACGCCGGTGCTCTACGATCCGGGCATCGTGATCGTGTGTCAGGGGCGCAAGCGGGGTTACCTCGGCGACGACGTCTACCTGTACGACGCGAATCAGTATCTGGTCGTCTCCGTACCCCTGCCGTTTTCGATGGAAACCGATGCAAGCGAAGAGGAGCCGCTGCTCGCCATCTACTTGCGTCTCGACTTCAGCCTCGCAGCCGAATTGATGTTGCAGCTTGAAGAGCTTGACGCCATGTCATTATCCGAGCCGGCCGGCATGGCAACAACGCCGCTCGATCTTCCCCTGGCGCGCACGGTCCTGCGGCTTCTGCACGCCATGCGCGATCCGCTGGAGGCGCGGGTGATCGGCCCGTCGATTGTGCGAGAACTTTATTTCCGGGTGTTTATCGGCAAGCAGGGTGGTTCCATGCGCGCGGCGCTGAGCCGTCAGGGTCACTTCGGCAAGATCTCACGGGCGATCCGCAAGATCCATGCATCGTTCGCACAGGCGCTGACTGTCGAGGATCTTGCCGGCGAGGCCAACATGAGCATCGCGACTTTCCACGCGCACTTCAAGAGCGTCACCGATTCGTCGCCCATTCAGTACATCAAGTCGACCCGGCTGCATCAGGCGCGCTTGCTGATGGCTCGCAACGGCGTGACAGCGGCGAGCGCGGCGGCGAGTGTGGGATATGAGAGCGCATCGCAATTCAGCCGCGAGTTCAAGCGGCTCTTCGGTAGCAGTCCGCATGAAGAGGTCGCGCGCATGAAGCAGAATTTCGCGATGCCCGACCCGTTGCCGTCATCGATCTACGTATCGTCGCATTAGGGCTTTGAGGTCGTCGAGTAGTGAGGCGTAGGATACGCGGTGCGTCTTCGGCGCAACAAGCGTGGGAAGATCGCGATCGACGAAGACCCGCGGCACGACGGCGTCGTGCGATCCATTCCCCATCAGTTGTAAAAACAAGGAGGAGACAATGGTGGCAGTACGCAGATTGGCGGCATCGGCTGGAATCATCGCGATGGCTTTGGGGTTTCACCCCGCACACGCCGATGAAACCCCGCAACATACCATCACGCTCGAAGGGCTGTCGAAGCCGGCCGATATCCTGATCGATCGCTGGGGCGTGCCGCATATCTTTGCCGCAAGCGAGCAAGACGGTTTTTTCGTGCAGGGTTTCAATGCGGCGCGCGATCGGCTGTTCCAGATCGATCTATGGCGTCGCCGCGGCATGGGTCAATTGGCGGAAGTTTTCGGTCCGGCGTATGTCGAGCAGGACAAGGCGACGCGCCTCTTTTTGTATCGCGGTGACATGGCGGCGGAGTGGAAGCGCTATGGTCCTGATGCGAAACCCGTCGCGACGCGTTTTTCCGCGGGCGTGAATGCGTATATCGACTGGATGGCGGCGCATCCCGAGCGTCTGCCCTACGAGTTCCGCAAGGCCGGGTACTGGCCCGCGAAGTGGTCGGCTGACGACGTCGTGCGCATTCGCAGTCATGGCCTGACGCGCAATCTCACGAGCGAAGTGGCGCGTGCGAAGGTCGCTTGCAAGAGCACGCTCGACGCCGACTCGGTGCGCTTCGGTTTGCAGCCTGCCTGGACGCCGCATATGCCCGAAGGACTCGACACATGCCTTCCAGACGACGTCCTTAAGGTCTTCACGCTCGCCACGCAGAACGTGCGCGTCACGCGTGAATCACTGAAAAGCGCGGACGCGTCCACCACGTTGATCGCCGCGGCCGATAACCCCGAGGAAGTGACCGAGGGCAGCAACAACTGGGTGATCGCGCCGGACAAATCAGCGACTGGCCGCGCCATCATGGCGAACGATCCGCATCGCGCCTATGCCGCGCCGAGCCTGCGTTATATCCAGCAGATCAGCACGCCGACGCTCGACCTGATCGGTGGTGGGGAACCATCGGCGCCGGGTGTATCGATCGGGCACAACGGCGCGATTGCGTTCGGCCTGACAATCTTCAACATCGATCAGGAAGACCTGTACGTCTACGAGTTGAATCCGGCGAACCCGCGTGAGTACAAGTACAAAGGGCACTGGGAACCCATGCGCATCGTGCGCGAGACCATCAGCGTTCGCGGCGGTGCGCCTGTGGTTGCAGAGCTGGCATTCACGCGTCACGGACCGGTGATCTATACGGAAGACGTCAAACATCGCGCGTTTGCTGTGCGTACCGCATGGCTCGCGCCTGGCATGTCGCCGTACTTTGATTCAGTGCGCTACATGCGGGCGAAAAATTTCGCGCAGTTCAAGGACGCGCTGTCCACGTGGGGCGCGCCGACCGTGAACCAGGTGTACGCGGACACGCACGGTGACATCGGCTGGGTGCCGAGCGGTCTTGCTCCAAGGCGTCCGAACTGGGATGGCCTCTTGCCCGTACCCGGGGACGGCCGGTATGAATGGGCAGGCTTCTGGCCACGCGACGCCATGCCGTCCGTCTACAATCCGCCGGCGGGTTACTTCACGACATCGAACGAGATGAATCTGCCCGCCGGCTATCCTTCCTCCGAGCGCAAGCTTGGGTTCGAGTGGACGAATGGCTCGCGGCATCAGCGAATCGATGAAGTGCTCAAGGCGAATCCCAAGGTATCGATCGAAGATTCGGAACGGCTGCAAAACGATATCGAATCGATTCCTGCACGGCGTCTCGTTGCGCTGCTGCAGCCGCTGACAAGTACGGACCCGGATACGAGCGCGGCGCTCACGATGCTCAAGGGCTGGGACGCGCAGATGAGCGCGAATTCGCCGCAAGCCGCACTCGAGGAGGTGTGGTTGAGCCGTCATCTCGGCCGCGCTTTTAAGGAAGCCGTCTTGCCCAAGGCTGCTGCGGCATCTTTTGGCGCGCCCGATACCGCCGTGATGCTCGATTCGCTCGAACACCCGCAAACGCGATTCGGTGACGACGCCCAATCAAAGCGCGATGCGGTCCTGCTTGCAAGCCTCCACGATGCCTATGGCGAGATGGTGCATCTGCAAGGAACCGACGCCGCAGCATGGCAATGGGGCAAGCTCCAGACCAACCTGAACGCGCATCCGTTTGCTGATTTCGTCGATGCAGACATGCGCGCGAAACTCAACGTCGGACCGACAGGAAAGGGCGGTAGCGCGTACACGCCGAATCAGTCGACGTATCGTGCAAGCGATTTCCGGCAGACCAACGGGCCGTCGTTTCGCGTGATCGTCGATGTCGGCAACTGGGACAATTCACGCGCGGTGAACTTGCCCGGGGAGTCGGGCGATCCGGACAGTCCGCATTATCGCGATCTGGCGCAGATGTGGCTCGACGGGGCGTATTTCCCGCTGTTGTATTCGCGCGCGGCAGTGGAGGCCGCTACCGAGCAACGCATTCGCCTGGTTCCGGGAGCACAAACGCAATAGCGCGTGGGTGCTGCTCACGCTGCATAAGCTTTCAGGCCCGAAAGCTCACCCGTGAGCAGCATCTCGGTCAACAGTGCGCAAAATCTGACCGACGCCACCGTTCTATAAGCGTGTCGCCGCCGAAGCAGCGCAACCGTACGCGTGGGAAAGGGCGGGTCGAGCGGCACGTACGACAGGTCGCGATGTTCGTGTTGCATGGCGCTCGGCAAGATGGCTGCGACTTCGCCGCGCCGGACCAGCTTGAGCACCGCGCTGATCGAATTCGCCTGCAACGCGATGTTCGGCTTGATCCTATGTGCGAGGAAATAATCGTCCACATAGCGGCGGGACACGAAGTTGCCCGTCAGGAGCGCAAGCGGAATCTCCGCGAGCTGACTTGGCAAGACAGCTATTGAAGTGCGCACGAGGGGATGGGCGCCGCCGGCAACGAGCGTCAGCCGCTCGCTGAACAGCGGCTCGACTTCGATGTCATCCGAGCGCACATCGGAGAAACCAATCCCGAGATCGATCTGGTCATCGTTCAATGCCGTTTCGATGGCCTCCAGCGGACTCTCGGACAACTCGACGCTGACCGCGGGGTGCAGGGTCCGGAACCTTCCAACAAGCGGTCCGACGAGGTATTCGGTGAACGTCGGCGTTACCGCGACACGGACATGGCCGCGCGACAGGTCGCGTACGTCGTGCAGCGCCCGCCGTCCCGCATCGAGGTCCAGAAGCGCACGCCGTGCGTAGTCGACATAAGCGGACCCAAAATCCGTCAACCGGACCGTCCGGCCGCTGCGATCAAAAAGCTGCCCTCCCAGTTCGTCTTCAAGTTGGCGGATCTGCTGCGATAACGCGGGCTGCGACACGCGTAGCGTCTCCGCGGCGCGCGTGAAATTGCCCTGCTCGGCGACGGCCATCAAATATCGAATGTGGCGAAGCAGCATGACGGTCTCCATAAGCGATCGTTATAGCCCCCATCCGTATCCAGTCTTGGACGACGCAAGTCGCACGCGGCAAAATCAGATGCATGCCGCGATGCTGCGTCGGGAACGGCGTTGGCTTCGCTGCTGATTGTATGTGCTAGTTGCCGGCCAAGCCGGGCACGCACCGCAAACGTCCTACGGCTGTCATTGGAAAGAGGGCAAGATGGAAACTGTCATCGTGACATCAATCATTCTCATCGCGGTCGGTGCATTCGCCACGTTCGCGATGGCGCAAATGCTTCCCCAAGAGGTCCTCGCGAAAGCGGAGGATCATGGCCGCTTTGCGGGCCTCGCAAACGACGAGGCGTTGGCGGCAAAGCCGCCAGGCACCGCGCGCCGCGCCCGAAAATCATGGCGCAATAGAGGTCGAACATCGTCGGCATGTCCAGTTGATCCAGGTCGTCTCGCCCCGAATGCAAGAACTTCGCGCCACCTCGCAAGATGAGCGACCCTTAAACTATTTGGGGTGCGGCGAGGAAATCGCACACGCGCCTTCTCGCCACGAGGTCACAACCAAAACGGCGCTCAAACACTGCAATTTCGGCCGCCTGAATCCGCGTCACTTGATATATCATATCAAGCCATAAACCATGATGGCGCGGCTTCAACCTTGGCTTTCCATCATGAAAGGTGTCCCCGGATTTTCCTCATGGATGGTTTTGCCGAATGCATCAAGATAAGCTCGAACATCAAAACCTTAACGATCGGACCTATGCGATCCTTAAGGGCGGTTTGATTTCAGGGACTTTCCACCCCGGGCAGGTTTTCATCATTCGCTCTCTGGCCGAGCGTTACGGCATTTCGACCACGCCGGTTCGTGAAGCGTTGCAGCGTCTGGTCGCCGAGCGGCTCCTGGTCATGCTGCCGAATCGCACCATTGTCGTGCCTTCGCTGTCGCCCGAGAACTTCGCGGAAATCTATCGCATCCGTTGCGAATTGGAAGGACTCGCCGGCGAGGTCGCAACGGCGCACTTCCGGGCTGCGGATATCGCGCGGCTGAAGAAGACCTTGGTTGCAATGGATAAAACCATCGAGCGGGGTGAGAAGACCACTTACAGAGAGCTCAACGAGAAGTTTCACTTCGACATCTATCGCAAAGCGAAGCTTCCGCGCCTGCTGGAGCTGATTCAGAACCTGTGGGGGCAGGTTGGCCCGGTGTTCTATGGATTACTCGATGCACCCGACTATGGCGGCGAGCACGCGAACCTGCATCATCGGCAGATTGCTCAGGCGCTCGAAGATGGCGATGCAGCGAGAGTGAGACAGATGATCGTCGAGGACCTGGTCGCCGCGGGCGATGCGCTGCGGCCTCGCCTCGGCATGCTGGTGGTGCCCGGCGCAGAAGCCGGCGTAGAGCCGGGCGTTGACGCAAGTGATGCCGGTTTGGTCCCGGCGCCCGAGACATTCGATGAACCTCAAGCCGGCCGCCGCAAGCGGGCGGCCAAAGCGGTCGTGCATTAGTTTTCGTTTCGCTCTTCGCGCAGGGTCTCTTCCATCGCGTTCAGGAAAAAGTCTGCGTGTTCATTTGAAAACGGTAGCGGCGGTCGAATCTTCAATACATGACCTTCGGGTCCCGACGCCCCAATCAATATGCGCCGTTTGCGCAAGCCGTTGACCAGGCGTGTGGCGAGCGCGGGATCCGGCGTCGTATTTTCCGGGCCGCTCACCAGATCCGCGCCAATAAAGAAGCCTGCACCGCGTACTGCGCCTATCGACGGGAATTGTTGTGCGAGCGATTCCATGCCGTCTTTCATGTAGCGCCCGACCTTCTTCGCGTTCGCCATCAATTGCTCTTCCTCGATCACTTCGAGCACGGCGAGCGCGGCGGCACAAGACACAGGATTGCCGCCGAAGGTGTTGAAGTAGCGTGCCCGCAATGCAAAGTCCTGCAGAACTTCCGGTTTCGCAACCAGTCCCGCAATGGGAATGCCATTGCCCATGGGCTTGCCGAGGATCACCAGATCGGGAAGCACGCCGTGCCGCTGAAATCCCCACATGCTGTCGCCCGTACGGCCGAAGCCCGGCTGAACTTCGTCGGCAATGAAGACGCCGCCTGCGCGACGAACCGCGTCGACTGCGGGCGCGAGGAAACCGGCCGGGTCGGCGTAGACGCCGTCGCTTGAAAATATCGTATCGACGATCAAGGCTGCGGTGCGTATGCCATGGCGCGCGAGATCGGCAATGGCAGCCTCCACGTTCGCGGCGAACTTCGCGCCCACGTCGGCATGACCAAGACGGGTGGCGTCAGGCGGCGGCACCGTGCGCACATGGCTGCCGAGCGGGACGTGATCGCCAAGCGACGGCGATATCTCCGACACTGCGCTGGTAATCCCGTGATAAGCCGTCTCGGTGACGATAACCCCCGTGCCTCCCGTGAAGTTGCGCGCGACCCTCAAGGCCAGATCCGAGGTTTCACTGCCGGTGCAGGTGAACATGACGTTCGAGAGTTCTGGCGGAAAGGTGGCGACCAGTTTTTCCGCATAGTCCAGAATCAGTTCGTGCAGATAGCGGGTGTGCGTATTGAGCGTTGCGGCCTGCTTCGCGATCGCTGCCACCACGCGCGGATGGCAATGACCAACCGATGGAACGTTGTTATAGACATCCAGGTAACGGTTGCCGTCGGCATCGTACATGTACACGCCTTCTGCCCGGACCAGATGCACGGGTTCCTCGTAAAAGAGCTTGTACGAAGGCCCGAGCACGCGCTGCCTGCGCTCGAGCAACGCGCGTAACGGCGCGTCGAGACGCTCGGCGTTCGCAGGGTTGAATGCATTGACCATCAAAGGCTTGACCATCGAATTCACTCCATGTTGCATGCAGCACGCAGGCGCCGCTGCGCCTCGTCACGCCGCAGGGTTGACAGATGCGCGAGGCCGCTCCAGGCACTGGCATTGTTCTTCAGGATATAGGCGCTGTTCTCGGGATAACGCGCGGCGCGCCAGCCGGTGATCGATACCGTCAGCACAAAACGCGCTGCAATCAGGTCGTAGAGAAGGTCCAGCTCGACGCGTTCCAGCGGTGACACCGCGTGGTACGCCGCGACGAACTGCGCGACGCAATCCCACGGATCTTCAGAACCAACGCCGCTCATGTGATAGGACGCGCCGACGGCGACATCGTTGATCAGCGACGTGTGCACCATGTCGCCAAAATCGAGAATTCCTGCGACGCGGTCGTGATCGGCCGGGTCTACCAGTACGTTGTGGGGATTGAGGTCGTTGTGCACGACTTGAGCCCGCAGACGTGGAAGCACCAGCTGCGCATGGCGTTCGAAGTTGTCGAGGAATGCTTCGACCATCTGGCGGCGCGAGACATCGGGAATATGCGCGATCAGCGCGCGCAAGCGGCTCGCATTCTTGATGTCCCAGGCGAGATCGTGACCGGCCGCGCTATGAAAGAAGCCCCGTAACGCAAGGCCCAGCCGTGCGAGCAGTGCACCCAACTGCTGACGCTGCGCCGCGGTCCGTTCGACGGTGTAGAGCGGCACCCCGGGCAAATAGGAAAGCAGGCGCACTGCACGCTCCGCATGATGTCCGTACGCGAGCCGCAAGTGCGCATGACCGTTCAGCGCGCGAATGACGCGCGGCACCGGCAGGGGCGGGTCGACCGATTCAACATGGAGAAGTGCGCGGACCTGGAATTCATTGATGGTCGGATCCTCGACTGGATTGCTGATCTTGAGCGCGTACTCATGGCCGTCGTTGCCATCGATTCGGAAGTTCTGGTCGCGCTCGCTGGTCAGGCGCGAAACGGACCCCGCGATTCCATAGTGGATCGCCACCGTTTTCTGCGCGTCCTCAATAGGCACTTCCTCGGCCGCAACCCGCAGGATGTCGTTCACGGACCCCGCAAGTTCGCCGTCGACGTTCGCTTCCAGCTCGCTCATCACCTATCCCCTGAACCTTCTAAAATTGACGAGATATGATATATCATGCAACAAGCATAACACGTCAAAACGGCCTGTCGAAGCGCAAATAAATTGGAAATTTCAGAAAGATTTGCGGGTGCCGGAAATCTGGAAAGTAAGTGGAAAGCCGATATCAGACGAGACTCTGGCGGATTTGTCGGTGCGACGAATTTATTTTTTTCCGATGAAATTGCGATATATCATATCTCATCGAAAAGCAGGCGAACGACGATATCCGACGCGGTGAAAACCGCCCGACAGCGAAGGAAAAGGCAAGCCGATGAACAAGCTGACAATCAATTGCGACATGGGCGAGGCGTTTGGGATCTACCACCTCGGCGACGACGAAGACGTGATGCCTTTCGTGACGCATGCGAATGTCGCATGTGGTTTTCATGCATCGGATCCGAACGTGATGTGGCGGACCGTGCGCGCAGCGAAGCGCCACGGCATCAAGGTCGGATCACATCCGGGGTTGCCGGACCGCGAGGGATTCGGCCGGCGCGAAATGAAAATGTCGCGTGAGGAGACGGCGGCGCTGGTGCTGTATCAGACGGGCGCGCTACGCGCATTCCTCGACGCGGAGGGCATGCAGCTTTCCCACATCAAGCCGCACGGCGCGCTGATGGGTATGGCAATGAAATATGCGCCCGTCGCCGAAGGGATCGCGGACGCCGCGGTTGCGCTGGGTTTGCCGGTCATCGGCTGCTCGGACAGCGAGATGACCCGCGTATTCGATGAACGCAAGATCAGCTACGCCTGCGAATTTTATTCGGATCTCGATTACGACGACGAAGGCCGCCAGATCATCACCATGAAACACGATCCTGTCGCGCCAGAAGATGCGGTGGAGCGCGTGTTGCGTGCGCTTAACGAACATACGGCGAAATCCGTGAATGGGCGAACGGTCGCGGTCGCGGCAGATTCCATCTGCGTACACAGCGATACCCCCGGCGCATTGGCGTTGGCAAAAGCGGTGTATGACGCTGTGGCCGACAGGCTCTGAAGCCCATCGCATGACGACCCTTCATACAAGCCCCATTCTGACTGGCGACGCCGCGCGTGCGATCGTGGTGAGGTCGCTTGCGCAGTGCGAGCGTGCGATCGGTGCATCGCTGGGTCCGCTGGGGCGGGGCCTGATGTACGACGGCGGCTCGGGCGGACCGCGTCACGCGAACACTGGTCTTGCGATTGCGCGTCAGATCACGCAGGAGGAAGGTGCGTGGTCGGTGGCGCCGCGGATTCTTCGTGATGCCTTGTGGGATGCGCAACGAGACCTCGGCGACGGCACCGCGCGCATCGCGTGCATTGCCATTTCTATGCACGCAGTGGCCGCCAGGCGGGTGGAGCAAGGTGTCTCACCCGGGCTGCTTGCAAAGGCGCTTGCCGATCTGACAGCTCGCTTGCCCGAGTTGCTCGAACGTGAGCGACGCGAGTCGCCCGGCGCACTCGCAATGGCGCACGGCGCCTGCAACCACGCGGACATTGCGGCCAGCATTGCGGTCCTGTCGGAGACACTTCGCGATGAAGGCGCGATCTCGATCACCGAAGGTTATCGGCCTGGCGTGGAGCTGGAACAGTTCACCGGTTTTTGCATGGATGTGCAAGCGGACCGTGCGGGTGTGTCGCTGAAGGAACAAGGCGCGCGCATCGAGATGGAGAGTGTGCATGTGCTGGTGGTCAACGAAGTCCTGGACGATTTCGGGCCGCTTGCGCGCGTGATGGAGCAGTTTGTTTCGCGGGCGAAGTCGCTGGTCGTGATCGCGCGCGGCATACAGGGTGCCGCCCGGGCCACGCTGACTGCGAACCGCGCGGGTCTCGGCATGCACGTATTGGGACTGTTGCCGGCGGACACGGGCTTGAGCGCGATGCACGTGCTCGAAGACCTTTGCACGATGACCGGCGCCACGCTCATCAGCGCGGAAACGGGTACTTCGATCGAAAGCGTTCGCCCCGCGATGCTCGGCCGGGCCGGCCGTCTGATCGTGCAGGGCGGACGAGCCATCTTGGTTGAGCCTGCGGGTGATCGCGAGGCTATCGCCAACCGGCGCAACCTGATCGCCCGGGAAGCCGCTGCGCAACGCTATGTCGCGCTGGATCGCGAGCGGCTGCTGCGCCGCGCCGCGCGCTTGGGTGGTGGGTGGGGCGAATTGCGTGTTGCGGGGCGAACGGCGTGGGAGACGGCCGAGTGTCTGGACGGCGCGCGCGCCGCGCTCGCCGCTACGCGTGCGGCATCGTTCGGCGTCGTGGCCGGCGGCGGTACGGCGTTGATGCGGCTTGCCGACGCGCTTGCCGCTGAGCATCCCGTTGATGCAACAGTTGCACAAGACGCCGTGCTCGAAGCGCTGATACGAGGTTGCCGGTCGATTGCCACGCGCATCGCCGGCAACGCCGGCGTCGAACCGGGGGAGCTTGTCGTCCCGGCCGATGTCGCTGATCCGCTCACGACCACGCTCGCCATTCTTCGCCATGCGATTTCCCTGGCGATGACCCTTTTGACCATCGAGGTCCTGATATGTTGAAGGAACGCCACGACGCCGAGCGCGTGACGCCCGCGTTTGTCCCGTCGGCAGGCGCTGCGCTCCGCGCGCAGCAGGACGCTACGGCAGGCGCCGATCTGATCCTGCGCGCTATCGATGTCGTGCATCACTATGGTCCGGTGACGGCGCTCGACCATGTATCGCTTGAAGTCCGGCGCGGCGAATTCCTCACCATCCTCGGCGAAAGCGGCTCGGGCAAGACGACCATGCTGCGCGTGATATCCGGCCTTGAACGGGCGTCGCATGTGGCGCAGTTATCGCTGGATGGAATGGATGTAACCAACGTCCCGGCCGCGCGTCGAAACTGTACGACCGTGTTCCAGAGCTACGCGCTTTTTCCGCATATGTCGGTTGAAGAAAACGTCGGTTATGGGTTGAAGCTGCGCGGCGTTTCCCGCGATGAATGCCGCCGTCGCGCCGGAGAGGCACTCGACATGGTGCGGCTCGGTGCGAAGGGCGGCAGGCGTATTGGCCAGTTGTCGGGCGGCGAGCGGCAGCGTGTTGCATTGGCCCGCGCGGTGGTCACGAAGCCCGCCATCCTGTTACTCGATGAGCCGCTCGGAGCGCTCGACGAACGGCTGCGTTATGACATGCAGGCAGAGCTCGTGGACATTCACAAGGCGCTCGGCATGACGTTCATCTACATCACGCACAGCCAGGAAGAAGCGCTCACCATGAGCGACCGCATTGTCCTCATGCGGCGTGGACGCATTGAACAGAGCGGCACGCCTGAAGACCTTTTCGATCGCCCGGGCAGCCGGTTCGCAGCCGAGTTCATGGGCTACGACAACGTCCTGCCATGCACGGTGATCAGCGACGACGATGCGTCCGCCATGACCGTCGACCTGGGCGGGGTGACGGTGCGCGCCCAGCGCTCGCCCGACTGCCGCGCGCGCCGCGGTGAACCCGCGCTGCTCGCCGTGCGCGCCGAGCGTCTGACGCCGGTGCTGCGCGCGCAGGCTGCGGCGAACCTGAACGTGCTGACGTGTACGGCCGAAGGCCATCTTTATCGCGGCAAGTACACCGACCGGACCGCGCGCACACCCGGCGGCACGGTGCTCAAGATTCGCAGTTGGGACCAGAGCGGCGCGCAGCATGGCTCGGGCGCATCCGGCTTCGATGCGGTGGCTTGCCGCCCACAAGATTGCGTTGTTCTTCCACACTAACGACTGACTAAGGCGGGAATCATGAAAGACCGGCATTCGATTACATCGCAGTTGGATCTGTCCCGCCGGGACATGTTGAAGAGCATCGCCGCGACGGGCGCAGTTGCGCTTGCAGGCTCGCTGGGTCTGAACCGCCTCGCACACGCGGCGGCATCCAACACCGTGCGTGCGTACGGCGTGACCACCGCGCAACTCAAGGACTGGTCGGCGCTTACGAAGACCACGGGCCTGAAGATGGAGTACGTCGGCTCCGGCAATGACGTGGGCGTGTTCATGCGCGACGTGATGGCGTCGCAGATGGGCAACAAGGTCGATATCTTCATCTTCGAAGGCGGCACGCAGAACCTGCTTGGACCGCAAGGCGCCTATCTGGTCATCGACGAAAAGCAGCCGGAGCTCAAGCTGTGGCAGCGCACATCCGATACATGGAAACGTTCGCAGACCGTCGTTGGCCGCGACGGCAAACAGTACGGCGTACCGGTGATCGGCAATGCAGACAGCTTCGGCTATTTTCCCGACAAACTCGGCGTGAATCCTGACGGCAGCGCGGATGTATCGTGGAAGATGATGTTCGAGGACGACCGCACGCGCGGGCGCGTGGGCTACGACAAGACGTGGAACTATTCCATTGGCGTGGCCGCGCTGTATCTGAATGCGACCGGCAAGGCGAAGGTGGCGAACCCCGCTGACCCGACCGCAGCGGAAGCCAAAACCGTGGTGGATTTTCTTGTTGCGCGCAAGAAGGCGGGCCAGTTCCGTACGCTGGTGTCATCGTTCGAGGAGCAGATTCAACTGCTTTCGAACCATGAGGTTGACATCCTGAATTGCTGGGAACCCGCCGTGCGCGAAGCGAACCTCAAGCTCGGCGACGGCAAGACTCGCTACGCCTACACGACCGAAGGCTATTACAAATGGGGCCACGGCGCCTACATTGCGTCGCAGGCAAAGAGCCGCGGAAACATGGACAGCATCTACAAGATGCTGAACTACTTCCTCGATGGCGAATACCGCGCGCTGCAGGCAAGGGACCGCGGTTATGCCGGCCCGAACATGGATCTCGCCGTGACGTACGCAACTGCGAACGGATGGAAAGCCGAGGACATTGCGAACCTGAAGGCGACGCAACAGAAGGTCGATCGCAAGTTCACCAAGCAATTTGTCAGCACGACCACGCCGTCGAATTCGGATGCTATCGAAGAAGAATGGCAGCGCTTTCTGAACGCTTAGTTTATTGCTTGAGCCTCTCACCTTTTCGGATCTGACCATGAGCGATGCAAGCATCAGCATCCCGCGGCGCGGCGCCATGCGAACGCCGCTCGAGCGCTCTGCGTGGCTGTTGCCGCTGTTTCTCTCGGTATGGCTGACGCTCGTGATTGCGCCCTTGCTGGTGCTGTTCGCCTACAGCTTCTTCGAGAGCCGCAACTTCGCGATGATCTACAAGCCGTCGCTCGCGACCTGGGAAAGTCTATTCACCTCCGGGCGCTTCGAAGTCACCGTGCGCACGCTGCGCATTGCGCTGACGGTGACGGTGATCGAACTCGCGCTCGCGTTCCCCAGCGCGCTATGGCTTGCGAAGGGTGGCTGCAGCAAGACAACGAAGGCGCTGGTGCTTGCGCTGCTGACAATCCCGTTCTTCCTCGATTTGTCGTCCCGCATCATAGTGTGGCGCGGCATTCTTGATGAAAATGGCCTCATCAATCATGTGCTGATGGCAGTGCATGTCATCTCGTCGCCCATCCGCGGGATGCTCTACACCGAGCAAGCGGTGCATTTCGGCATGATCGTCTCGTACTTTCCCATGATGGTCCTGCCCATCTACATGGCAATAAGCGTGATAGACGACACGCTTATCGCAGCCGCTGCCGATCTTGGCGCGCCACCGTGGCGCATTCTCGCCGATGTCATCCTGCCGCTTTCCATGCCGGGCATTCTGGCCGGCGTGGTGTTCACACTCGGGCCGGCGCTTGCATCGTGGATAGAGCCCAACATGCTGGGCGGAGGTTTCGTCAACTTGCTGAGCAATTCAGTGGACAGCGCTTACAGCGCGTTGCGTTATCCGGTTGTGGCGGCGTTGTCGAGCTTCGTCATCCTGATGGTCGGCCTGATGCTTGCGTTGCTGATGTTTCTCACGCGCCGCTTTGCCGACCTTTCCACCTCTTTCCGGAATCTTCAGAGTTGAGCCATCCCGTCCTTCAGCTATCCGTTCGTGAACCGGCCGCGCAGCCAAAGGGTGGCGAGTGGAGCTACTGGCGCGGATGGCCGGCGTTCGCAAAGTGGATCACGTTCGGCGTGCTGGGCCTGATCTACTTTCCGCTGCTTTGGCTCGCCGTGATGTCGGTGAGCGCGCGTCCGCTCTCAGGCATTCCGTTTCCGCTGTCCGGCGCAAACTACGTGTCGCTTTTTACGAACGACGGCTGGCTCGCGCCGTTCGGCATCAGCGTGATGATCGCTGTGGGCGTCGCGATCGTGACCGCGGTGACGGCCACCCTAGTCGGGCGCGCATTGCCGCATTCGCCGCGCGCGGGCACCCTGGTTCTGCTCGCCGTGCTGCCGCTTTTCATTCCTGGCATGTCGATGGGCGCGGCCCAGTTCATTTTCCTGCGCCCCATGCTCGGACTCACGCTGGGATTCTGGTCCATCTTTCTTGGTCACGTGGTCTGGGCGTTTCCGTTCTCGCTTCTGATCGTGCTGGTGCTGACGACCCGGTTCGATAGCCGCCTGGTAGAAGCCGCAGCCGACCTGGGCGCTTCAGGCTGGCGCACTTTCTGGGACATCGAATTCCCGATACTTCGTCCGGGCATCGTGGGCGCAGGCACGTTTGGGTTTCTGATCTCGTTCAACGAAGTACAGCGGTCCATTTTCCTTCGTGGCACCGCTACGACCATGCCGATCTGGAACTGGGAAATGGCGTCGTCGCAGCAATCGCAGGTGCCGGTGATCTTCTCGCTCGAGACGATCGTTCTGGCCGTCGTCCTGCCGCTGCTGGCCGCGCTTTTCTGGGTCTTGTTCGTGCGTATGGACAAGAGCTGATCGACGTTGCACCTCAACTCTCAAGGGTCTTGCGATGTTTTATCCTGAGCCGCGCTTCGTGCCGGGCGGCGATTGTTTCATCGAGGTAGAACTCGGCGACGAAATGAGTTTCGATCTGAACGTGCGTGTTCATGCGCTTGCCGCCGCGATCCGCGCGGCGCAGATTCGGGGCGTTGTCGAGTTGATTCCCGAGCTGGCGTCGTTGCTCGTCTCCTACGATCCGGACCGGATTTCCTACGCTGACACCGTCCGCGAAATCCAGGCGTTGTCAGAACAGCTCTCAGGCGGCGCGATGCAGGAAATGACCAGCCGCGTCTTTCATGTGCCGCTGCTTTATTACGACCCATGGACGGCCGAATGCGTCGATGAATATCGCAAGACCTATCCTGACAAAACGCCCGACCCCGAACTGATGTGCGAGCAAAACGGCCTTGCCGACCGGGCCGCACTGCAGCGGGTTCACTCCGCGAGCGAGTACTGGGTCGCCGCGCTTGGGTTCTGGCCCGGTCTGTGTTCGCTGATGCCGCTCGATCCCCGCTCGCGGCTCAATGCGCCGAAGTACAACCCGCCACGCGGCTGGACGCCCAAGGGCGCGATCGGTCTTGGCGGTGGTCTCACATGCATCTATCCAGACCGTACGCCCGGTGGATATCAGATCTTCGCTCGCACGCCCATGCCGACATGGGACCGGCATCAGCGGCTGCGCGCGTTCCGCGAAAGTCCCGCGTTGTTCCGTCCGGGCGACCGCGTACGGTTCGTGCCGATCCAGCGCGATGAATACGACTTCATAGAACAGGAAGTGAACGAGGGGCGCTACGAGCATCCGGTGATCGAATACCAGACGTTCTCGGTGCCGAAGTACCAGGCGTGGCTGCAAACCCTCGGGAAGGAGTGACCGATGCTCGATATTGTCAAACCGGGTCTGGAAACCACGGTGCAGGAATTGCCCGGTCGAATTGGTCATTGGGAGCAGGGCTTTCCACCTTCCGGGCCGGCTGATGCGTGGTCGTTTCGACTGGCCAACCTTTTGGTCGGAAACGATCGCGATACCGCCGCGCTCGAATGGCAGTTCGTCGGACCTACGGTTCGCTTTCACCGTGACTGCGCGATCGCGCTGACGGGCGCCGACATGGCCGCGAAGCTCGATGACGCAGTCGTGCCGATGTGGGAAACGCTCATCGTGAGGGCGGGGCAGGTGCTCAGTTGCGGCGCCGCGCGAACGGGTGCGCGAGGGTATATCGCGGTATCCGGGGGGATAGCGACCGAGCCGGTGCTCGGCTCACGCGCGACGTTCCATATGGCTGCGATCGGCGGGACGGGGAACGGTGCGTTGAAAAAGGACGACCGTGTTCCACTTGGCGCGCCGACTGCGCCCCTTAAGCGGCAACGTGTAGCAGCACACGCTCGCCCGCAGATAGACCCGGCCCTTCGCACCAGCGCGGCTTCAAAGCGCGTTGCCGCCATGCTCGGCCCGAACGATGCATGGCTGGACTCGCACGCCATCGACATGTTCTTCGAAAGCGAATGGATGGTTCAGGCGCGAAGCAACCGTACAGGCCTCAGGCTCAGCGGACCTGAGTTCACCTTCGCCGAGCGGGCGTATTCGAAGCGGCCCGAGCACGGGCAGGAACCGTCGAACATTCTCGATCACGGGTATCCGGTCGGCGGGATCAGTGTTGCGGGGCAGACGGCAATCGTGCTCATTCACGACGCTCCGAGCGCCGGCGGTTTCATCATTCCATTCACGGTTCCGCGCTGCGATCTATGGCGTTTGGGACAAGCGCGTCCGAATGAAATGCTGCGCTTTCGACGCCTGAGCATGGACGAAGCCAATGCCGAGCGGCGGCATATAGACGAGTTATGTACACGCAAATCTCTGATCGAAACGACTACTCAAGCATGACGTGTAACGCAAATCAAAGGTGATAACCAGATGGCCGACTTCGAAGTCAAAAGCGAAATCCCGGGGACGTTTTATCGAAGCTCCGCGCCTGGCAAGCCGCCGCTTGTTGAAGAAGGGCAGAGTGTCTCGGCCGATACGGTCATTGGGATTGTGGAGCTGATGAAGCAGTTCAACGATGTACTTGCCGGCGTTGCGGGCGTGGTGCGCAGTTTTGCGGTCGCCGATGGCGACGCCGTGGACGCCGACGCCGTGCTCGTTGTGATCGATACTGGAAGTGCCTGAAATGAAGCGCACGATCAAGAAAGTGTTCATCGCGAACCGGGGGGAGATTGCGGTGCGCATCATCCGTGCGGCACGCGAGCTTGGCATGCAGGCCGTGCTGGGATGCAGCGAGGCCGACACCGACAGTCTTGCCGCACGCATGGCGGACAGCATCGAAGTGCTGGGCCCGGCGCCCGCGGCGAAGAGCTATCTCGACACGCGCGCGGTGGTGGAAGCGGCCCGCCGGAGCGGGGCCGACGCCGTGCATCCCGACTATGGTTTCCTATCCGAGAGCGCGGCGTTTGCGCAGGCGCTCGACGATGTGGGGCTGATCTTCGTTGGACCATCTCCCCGGACTATTTCACTGATGGGCGACAAAGCCGCCGCGCGGGCCTGTGCGCGGCGCGCGGGCGTTCCAACCGTCCCCGGCAGCGACGGTGTGGTCGAACACGCCGCAGAGGCGCAGCGCGAGGCGCTTCGAGTCGGTTATCCGGTGATGTTGAAAGCCGCTGCAGGAGGCGGAGGACGTGGCATTCGTGTGGCGCATGACGCGGACGAGCTCGCCGCCGAATTCGACAAAGCCACCCGTGAGGCCGAAAGCGCCTTCGGTTACGGTGGTCTATATCTGGAACGTTTTGTTGGGCGCGCGCATCACGTTGAAGTGCAGATCATGGGCGACGGCGTGCGCGCTATTCATCTCTATGATCGCGAATGCTCGCTGCAAAGGCGCAGGCAGAAGCTGATGGAAGAAGCCCCGTCGCCTTCGCTCAACGACGAAGTCAGGAAGCGCTTGTGCGCGTCGGCGGTGGCGCTGGCGGAATCCGTCGGGTATGCGGGCGTGGGCACCATCGAATATTTGTTCGATGAAAAAACCGCCGAGTTCTTCTTCATTGAAATGAACACGCGTGTGCAGGTCGAGCATCCCGTTACGGAAATGGTGACGGGCATCGACATTGTGCGGGAGTCGCTGCGCCTCGCGACAGGCGAAGCACTTGGATATGCACAGGAGGATATCGTTTTGCGAGGTGCGGCGATGGAATGCCGGATCAACGCAGAAGACCCGCTCAAAAATTTCATGCCTTCGCCGGGCGTTATCGGCAATTTGCAGCTGCCTGGCGGCCCGGGCGTGCGTACCGACACCCATATCTTCGACGGCTACCGTGTGCCGCCGTTCTACGATTCACTGCTTGGCAAGGTGATTGCGTGGGACGTAAATCGCGATACAGTCATCAACCGCATGAGACGCGCGCTCAGCGAATTTCACGTCGAGGGCGTGAAGACAACCCGGGCGCTTCACCTGGCGTTGCTCGACGATCCATCCGTTGCGGCAGGCGTTTATGAAACGAGCTACCTGGAGGAAAACATCGAGCGGATCATTCGATCTGTCGTTTGATCGGTGCCGTCTCGAACAATCCGCGCACAGCATTCAAGTAAGTATCGAGCGACGGTCCAATGTGGCTTCGGCACAGCGTCACAAGGCTCTCGCGGCTGCCGCTTTCAATCGCGCGGATCATGGCCCAGTGTTCATCGCGTGCGTTCATCAAGTGCGGTTCGCTCGCGGACGTATAAAAGCGTGCGCCATGCACCTTCTGCGCCGAGCTGCGGATCATCTCCGCGAGATACGGATTGCCGCAAGCCGAGAACAGGCAATCGTGAAACGCCATGTTCGCGTGAAAGGCCGCGCGATAGTCCTTCGCTTCGACAGCACGCGTATGTTCGGTCTGGATCCGCGTCAGTTCCGCAACGAACTCGGGCGAGCCGGGCAACGGAATCTGCTGCGCGGCAAGCATCTCCAGCGCCTCGCGCACCGAATAGATCTGGCGGATTTCTTCCGGGCTCAGAAGGCGCACTGTCGCGCCCTTGTTTGCGATGTGCTCGACCAGGCCCATGCGTTCGAGCTCGAAGATGGCTTCGCGGATCACGTGTTTCTTGCACTCGAATTGAGCGCTGAGCTTTTCTTCCAGCAGCCGCTGGCGCGGCATCAGCCAGCCGAGCACGATCTGCTCTTCGAGCGCTTTCACGATCTCTTGAACCTGATTTGTCGATGGTTTCCGAGTGGTCGTGTCTGTCATCTAAAACCTGTAATCCGTTGAGAAGGTTTGAAAGGCGTCGCGTTCGATCTTCGCAATTCTAGCCGCAGGCTTCGTCCTATCAGGCAAACGTTATCCCTCGGCGTGATTGAATTATACGTCGACAAGATCATTGACAATCTGTTCAAAGAAAACGAGACTTGTCGAGTCGAACCACTTTGCACGGGATATTCGTAGCGCGCGGCGCTCAGTTCCCGGTTCGCCATATCGCGTCCGAGCCCAGCGCCGGCGCGGGATCATTGCTCATGACAACGGAGACAGACGCGTGAAACAGCGGCTGAATGGCAAGCGCATCATCATCACGGGTGCGGTGAACAACATCGGGAAAGCGGCGGTCGAGGCATTCCTCGCGGAAGGTGCGAAGGTCGTAATTGGCGACATCGATGCCGGGCGGGGCGCCGCGGTTGCGGCGGAATTCGGCGCCGACGTTAAGTTCATCGCCGTGGACGTCGCACGCGAGGACAGTGTCGCGGACTTCATCAATGCCGGGGCTGCGTGGCTCGGCGGCCTGGACGTACTGGCGCAAAACGCGGGCGTCATGACTTCGGGCGATATCACGGCGCTCGATGCCGCCGCATTCGATCGCGTTTTCGCCGTCAACGTGCGCGGGCTCTTCTTCGGCGCGAAGTACGCGGTGCCGCATCTGCGCAAGTCGGGCGGCGGCTCGATCATCAACACTGCTTCGCTTGCCGGCAAACGCGGCCAGCCCGGGCTCACCGTATATTCGGCGTCCAAGGGCGCGGTGATCGCGTTTGGAACCACGCTTGCGCTGGAACTGGCGTCATCGAATATTCGCGTGAATACGATCTGCCCAGGCTGGGTCGATACGGCGTTCAACGATCCAATAGTCGGATTCATGGGGGGCCGCGCCACCCAGGACGACAAGGTCGCGACCTTCGTTCCGCTTGGCCGCCAGGGCAAGCCTTCCGAAATCGCCCCGCTCTTTGTGTTCCTCGCCTCCGATGAATCATCGTATGTGAATGCGCAGGCCCTGCTTGCGGATGGAGGCGCGTTCAACTCGTAAGGAAACCGAAGCGTTATTCAAGGCTGGTTTCACCCATCCGAAGTTTTTTAAAACTCATCCAAAACAACATATGTTTCCCTCGTCAAGAGGGATGACAGGAGATAGTCATGTCCCGAAAGTGGTCCATAGCCGCGCTGAGCGCAGCCTTGTTGATGTCAGCGGCATCGACAACGCAGGCAGCCGATAAAAAACACCTCTATTTCGTCGCCAACGGCGCGGTGGACTTCTGGAAGCTGGCCGAAGCCGGCATGCGCAAAGCCCAGGCTGAATTGCCGAATTTCACGCTGGAGATGAAGTATCCGGAGCAGTCATCGGCGGCGGTTCAGAATCGCTTGCTGGATGACCTCGTCGCCAATGGCGCGGCCGGCATCATCCTGAGTTCGGTGGACCCTAAAACGCAGACTGACGAGCTGAACAAAGTCGCGGGTCAGACGTTGCTCGCTACCACCGACGGCGACGCGCCCGACACCAAGCGCGCTTTTTATCTCGGTTCGAGTAATTTCGATGCCGGCAAACAGGCGGCGCAAATCCTGATAAAGGCCATGCCGAACGGCGGCAAGTGCGTGGCGTTCGCGGGCTTGCCGGGTGCCGACCTCGCCGTGCAGCGCCTCAAGGGAATGAAGGAAGGTTTGCAGGGCACGAAGATCGCGATCGACAGTGTGCGCTCCGACGAAATGGATCAGGCGCGCGCGCAAAGCAATGCCGCCGACATCCTGACTGCGCGCAAGGACGTCAACTGCATGATCGGCATTTTTGCGTACAACACGCCGCAGATCGAACTGGCGCTGCAGCAATCCGGCCGTGCCGGTCAGGTCACGGTCGTCGGCTTCGACAACGACCAGGGCACGCTCAACGGCATCAAGCAGGGCGTGGTGGCGGGAACGGTGGTGCAGCAGCCGTATCAATGGGGCTATCTCGGCATGAAGTACATGGCGCGCTACGTGGAAGGCGACAAGTCGTTCATTCCGAAGGATCACAAGATCATCGTGCCGACGCAGATCATCGATAAATCGAACGTCGATGCCTTCATCGGGCAGGTGAAAACGTGGATGGCGAAGAAGTGACGATCGAGCCGCTGCCGTCGCGTGCGCCGTTGTTGTCGTTGACTGCGATCACAAAGACCTACGGCGCCGTTCAGGCGTTGAAGGGCGTGAGCTTTCACGTCGATGCGGGTGAAGTCGTCGGCCTGATCGGCGAGAACGGCGCAGGCAAGTCGACGCTCATGAAAGTGCTCGGCGGCGTGATCGAACCGACGAGCGGCACGATCGCCATTGAAGGGCGCGATCATGCCGCGTTGAGCGTTGCGCAATCACTCGGCGCGGGTATCGCGTTCGTGCACCAGGAACTCAACCTGTTTGAAAACCTGGATGTAGCCGCGAATGTTTTTATCGGACGTGAGCCGCGTTATGGTGGTCCGTTGCGGCTGGTGGATAACAAGGTTCTGCATGCGCGCGTCACGCCGCTTTTGAAACGGCTCGGCTGCGATTTTTCGGCGAGTACGCCGGTCGCGGATCTGTCGATTGCCCAGTGCCAGATGCTGGAAATCGTCAAGGCGTTGTCGCTCGATGCAAAGCTCATCATCATGGACGAGCCAACGTCCAGCCTCACCACGTCCGAGACGTCGCGCTTGCTGGATATTGTCGCGGACTTGAGGAAAAGTGGTGTGGCGATCATCTTCATCACGCACCGCTTGTCCGAGATCGAGCAGTGCGCGGATCGCGTGGTGGCATTGCGTGATGGCGCGCTCGTGGGCAGCCTCGATCGCGCGGATATCCGGCACGACGCAATGATCCGACTGATGATCGGGCGCAGTCTCAACACGCTCTACACGCCGCCGGAAACCGCGCCGCGCGCATCCGTCCTTGAACTCGACGCGTTTGCAACGCCGGCATATCCCTCGCAACCCGTGACGCTTGCGTTGCGTGGCGGCGAAATCCTGGGCCTGGCAGGTCTGATCGGATCGGGACGCACGGAACTGGCGCGCGCGATCTTCGGTATCGACAGGCCGGCCGCAGGCGCGTTGCGTTTGAACGGCAAGCCTGTCGCGATCCGTTCTCCACGCGACGCAATCAAGCTTGGCATCTATCTGATTCCGGAGGACCGCAAGCACGCCGGGTTGATCCTTGACAGCAGCATTGCTGAGAACATCGTGCTCGCGAGCCTGCCGTCGGTTTCACGCGCGAATCTCGTCGATGCCGGCAACGTGCAGCGTGTCGCACAGGAACAGCAGAAATCGCTGCGCATCAAGGCGCCTTCCGTCGATGTACCCGCGGGTGCGCTTTCCGGCGGCAACCAGCAGAAGGTGGTGCTCGGCAAGTGGCTCTGCATGCAGCCGAAGCTGATCATCTTCGACGAACCCACACGCGGTGTCGATGCGGGATCAAAGAGCGAAATCTACGCGCTGATGCGCAAGCTTGCCGACCAGGGCGTGGCGATCCTGATGATATCGAGTGACATGGAAGAAGTGATCGGCGTGAGCGATCGCGTAGCGGTCATGCACGAAGGCGCGATCGCCGGCATTCTCGAGCGGGACGCGCTCAGCGAAGCGACCATCATGCATCTCGCCGTCGGCGAAACAGCCGAGACGGTTCAGGTTCATTAACACAGGCAGACATCATGTTGAAGAAAGACTTGGGCCTACTCGTGCTCATCCTGGTCGTCGGCACGATCGTGGCGATCATCAACCCGCGCTTCATCTCACCCGCGAATCTCTCGAACACGGCGAACCTGATCGGTTTGTTCGGCTTGTTTGCGATCGGCGAGGGTTTCGTGATCATCACGGGCGGCATCGACTTGTCGATTGGCTCGCTATTCGCGCTGCTCGGCGTGATCTTCATGACGCTGCTTTCAACCGATGGCGTGAACTGGATCGTCGCCACCGCACTGATGGTCGTGGCGGGATTGGTGATCGGGCTGGTACACGGTTTTCTCGTGACGAAGCTGCGCATGCAGCCGTTCGTGGTCACGCTGTGCGGCTTGCTGATTTATCGTGGCGCAGCACGTTATTACACCGATGACGGCACCGCCGGTTTCGAGTTCGGCCAGACCTTCCCCACCTTAGAGCGGCTCACCACGGGACACGTGTGGGGCGTGCCGAACAGCTTCATTGCGTTCGTTGTGATCGCGGCGATCATGGCCGTGGTCCTGCACAAGTCCGTGTTCGGGCGGTACCTTTTTGCGGTCGGGAAAAACGAGGAGGCGGCGCGTTACTCGGGCATCAACACGCGGGCAGTGGTGATCGCGTCGTACGTGATCTGCTCGGGCTTGGCGGGGCTCTCGTCGGTCTACTTCGCGATGTACACCCGTTCCGTTGCGCCCGCATCGCACGGCACGTTCTACGAGCTTTATGCGATCGCAGCTGCGGTGCTGGGCGGCTGCTCGCTGCGCGGCGGCGAGGGTTCGATACTCGGTATCGCGCTCGGCGCGGTGCTGCTGCAGATCCTGCAGAACCTCGTGAACCTGCTCGGGATTCCGTCGTCGCTGAACTTCGCCGTCATGGGCGGCGTGATCGTGCTCGGCGTTTTGATCGATGGCCAGTTGCAAGCGCTCCGGCAACGGCGCGCCGCGCTGCGGCCGGCGACGGAACAACAAGTGGCCGTGAAGGCGTGACTCGCTTCGCGGCACGCAAGACTACACGGATACCCACCGTATGAGTGAAACACCGCTGAACCCTGATAAACGCGACGACACGGGTCTTGCTGCGTTCTACAAGGAACTGACCACGCAGGAGCGGCGCACGTTCTGGACGTGCTTCACCGGCTGGGGGCTGGACGCGCTCGACTTCATGATCTATCCGCTCGTGATCGGCACCATCATGACGATGTGGAAAGTCGATACGGGCATTGCGGGCCTTGCGGTGACAGGTACGTTGCTGACATCGGCTATCGGCGGGTGGCTTGCGGGTTATCTCGCGGACAGGATCGGCCGCGTGAAGACGCTGCAGATCACGGTTGCTTGGTTCTGCATCTTCAGCATTGCATGCGCGTTCGTGCAGAACTTCGACCAGTTGATGATCGCGCGCGCGATCCTTGGTTTCGGCTTTGGCGGCGAGTGGGCGGCGGGCGCGGTGCTGATCGGCGAAACGATCCGGCCGCAATTCCGGGGCCGCGCGGTAGGCGTCGTCCAATCGGCGTGGGCTGTGGGTTGGGGCGCGGCAGTCTTGCTGCAGGCGGCGATGTTCTCGGTCTTCCCTCCTGAAACCGCGTGGCGCGCGATGTTCGCATTCGGCGTCTTGCCGGCGCTGCTGCTGGTGTACGCGCGGCGTCATGTCAGAGAACCCGAGATCGCCGACCGGGCCCGGAAACAACGTGCAATCGATGGCGATGCACCATCGCTTTGGGAAATCTTCCGTCCCGGCACGCTGAAAACGACCATACTCGGCTCGGTATTCATGATGGGATGCCAGGGCGGTTACTACGCCATATCGACGTGGATTCCCACTTTTCTCAAGACCGAGCGGCACCTGAGCGTCATCAACTCGACCGGCTATCTGGGCTTCCTGATAAGCGGAAGTTTTCTCGGCTATCTGTTCGGCGCGTGGATGGCGGATCGCTTCGGTCGCAAGAAACTGTTCGTATCGTTTTCGATAGCAGCGATCATCGTGGTGCTGGCCTACACGCAATTCACGATCAGTAACGAAGCCATCCGCTGGCTCGGCTTTCCGCTCGGGTTCTTTTCGAGCGGTTACCTCGCGGGCGTAGGATCGTTTCTTTCCGAGCTTTACCCAACCCGGCTGCGCGGTTCCGGCCAGGGTTTCTGCTACAACTTCGGCCGTGGCATGGGCGCGCTTTTTCCTGCGCTCGTCGGCGCATTTTCTGTACGCTTCGGGCTTGCGACCGCCATCGCCATATTTGCCGTGGTGGCATACACGCTGCTTCTGCTAAGCGCGGCGCTGCTTCCCGAAACGCGCGGCATTCAACTGGACGACGTCAAATGACCACTTCTGCTTCAGACACCGCGCCGCTTTGTCCGGGACCCGCGCCGGTCAAGACAGGGCCATCGGCGTTCGAGATGCCCGCCGGCGCGGTCGATACCCACGCGCACGTGATCGGCGCACCGCCGCTTCATCCGTGGATGCCGGATCGTGCCTACACGCCGCCGCCCGCCACGCCCGAGGCTTATCTGAAGATGCTCGATGCCGTCGGTTCGCAGTACGGCGTGCTGGTCCAGGTGAGCGTGCACGGACAGGACAACACGCTGATGCTCGACACCTTGCGTGCGCATCCTGAACGCTTGCGCGGCGTCGTCGTGCCGGCGCTCGGACTTCCCGATGCACACTATCAATCGATGAAAGACGCCGGCGCAGTCGGCCTGCGTCTGAACGTGCTCTACGGCGGCGGTGGCGTGAGTCTGGCGCAGCTAGCTGAATACGACGCGCTCGCGCGCGACTGGGGCTGGCACATGCAGTTTCTGCTCGACGCGCGGGAGTTGCCGTCGATCGCGCCGCAGTTCAGAAAGCTCCAATCGACTATTGTTGTAGATCACATGGGTCATATGCCGACGTCCGAAGGCGTCGAATCGGCGGGATTTCGCGAATTGCTCGCGCTCGTTCGTGATGGCGCGTGGGTCAAGGTTTCAGGCGCCTACAGGCTGAGCGCCGAGGAACCGCCTTATCGCGACACCATCGCTTATGCGCAGGCGTTGATCGAAACCGCGCCTGATCGTTGCGTGTGGGGCTCGGACTGGCCGCACGTCGCCACCTGGACCACGATGCCGACTGTCGCCCAATTACTCGATACGCTTGCGCTCTGGGCGCCGGACCCCGCCGTGCGCACGGCGATTCTTACCACTAACGCACACAAGCTCTACGGCTTCGCTAACCACTAAAACCATGTCAGAAAAATCCTCCACGGGTCTTCGCAAAGGCCTGACCAGCTACGGCGACAGCGGCTTCTCGCTCTTCCTGCGCAAGGCGTTCATCAAAGGCGCCGGCTACACCGACAGCGCGCTCGATCGCCCGGTGGTCGGCATCGTCAATACGGGCAGCGCGTACAACCCGTGCCATGGCAACGCGCCGCAACTGATCGAGGCGGTCAAGCGCGGCGTGATGCTGGCCGGCGGCCTGCCGATGGACTTCCCGACCATCAGCATCCACGAAAGCTTTTCGTCGCCGACGAGCATGTACTTGCGCAACCTCATGTCGATGGACACCGAGGAAATGCTGCGCGCGCAACCCATGGACGCCGTCGTGATGATCGGTGGCTGCGACAAGACGGTGCCGGCGCAACTGATGGGCGCGGCATCGGCGGGACTTCCTGCCATCCAACTGATTACCGGATCGATGCTGACCGGTTCGCATCGTTCGGAACGCGTGGGCGCGTGCACGGATTGCCGCCGCTACTGGGGCAAGTTCCGCGCGGAAGAGATCGACGAGCAGGAGATCGCCGACGTCAACAACCAGCTGGTCGCGAGCGTGGGCACCTGTTCGGTGATGGGCACGGCGAGCACGATGGCGTGCATTGCCGAGGCCCTGGGCATGACCGTGCCCGGCGGCGCGACCCCGCCCGCCGTCACTGCCGACCGCATGCGCGTGGCCGAGCTAAGCGGCGCGCAGGCTGTGAAGATGGCGCACGAACGGCTGACCATCGACAAGATCCTGACGCCCGATGCGTTTCATAACGCGATGCGCGTCTTGCTTGCAATCGGCGGATCGACGAACGGCATCATCCATCTGACCGCGATCGCCGGACGCTGCGGGCTCGAGGTCGATCTCAAGGCGCTTGACCGGATGGGACGCGATACCCCGGTGCTCGTCGACCTGAAGCCGTCCGGGCAGCATTACATGGAAGACTTCCACCACGCTGGCGGCATGGCCACGCTGCTGCGCGAACTCAAGCCGCTGCTCAAGCTCGACGCACTGACCGTCACGGGCCGCACGCTTGGCGAAGAGATCGAACTCAGCGGGCCGGGGTTTGCGCAAGACGTCGTCAAGACGCGCGAACGGCCGATCTATCCGCAGGGCGGCATTGCCGTGCTCGAAGGAAATCTTGCGCCGGGCGGCGCGATCATCAAGCAATCGGCGGCGCATCCCGACCTGATGGAACACACCGGCCGCGCGGTCGTGTTCGAGAACGCGGACGACATGGCGCTGCGCATCGATTCCGACGATCTGGACGTCACCGCCGACGACATCCTGGTGCTCAAGAACATTGGACCGAAGGGCGCGCCGGGGATGCCGGAGGCGGGCTACATTCCAATTCCGAAAAAGCTGGCGAAGGCGGGGGTCAAGGACATCGTTCGTATCTCCGATGGCCGCATGAGCGGCACCGCGTTCGGGACCATCGTGCTGCACGTGACGCCGGAGGCCGCTATCGGCGGTCCGCTCGCGCACGTGCACAACGGCGACCAGATCCGGCTGAGCGTGGCCAATCGCGAGATCGCGCTGCTCGTCTCCGATGAAGAACTGGCGCAACGCGCGCTCGATGAACCCGTGGTGGTGCCGACGGCCGGGCGCGGCTATCGGAAGCTCTTCCTGGAAACGGTGACGCAGGCGGACAAGGGCGTCGATTTCGATTTCCTGCGCGCGGAGCATTTCACCGGATCGACGCCGACTATCGAATGATGGTTGCTCAGTTTTCCGAGTTGGCCGAGTAAGCGATATCCCGCTGCGCTTCGAGCGCCTTCAGCCGTCCGGCGAGCGCCGCGCCGATCGATTCGTAGGCGGTGCCGCCCAGCGTCAGGCGCAGGGGCGGATGCGCGGCGTCGGCGGCGGCGATCATCGCGTCGACCGTATTGCCGGCATCGCCGCGAATCGCGAAGCTGTTGGTCGCGATCGCCCGCCGGACATCGCCCGCCGGCGTGTTGTCGTATTCGGGCATCGGCTTTGCATGATCGAGACCGGCGCCGAACTGCGTGCTCGTCGGTCCGGGTTCCACGATCACGAAGTCGATGCCAAACGGCGCGACCTCCTTCGCCACCGACTCCACGAAGCCTTCGATTCCCCATTTCGTCGCGTGATACAGGCTGAAGTTCGGATACGCGATCTGTCCGCCCTCCGACGAAACCTGAACGATCCGGCCGCCGCCTTGCGCGCGCAGATGCGGCAGCGCCGCACGGATGACCTGGATCGAGCCGGTGAGATTGGTGGCGATCTGCCGGTCGATTTGTTCGTCGGTCACTTCCTCGGCCGCCCCGAACAAGCCGTAACCCGCGTTGCTCACGACAACATCGATACGGCCCGCGGCTTCGAATGCCTCGGCGATGCCGGAGCGGATTGCGTGGGTATCGGTGACATCGAGTGTCAGGACGTGAAGCCGGTCGTTGTACTTGTGCTTAAGGTCATCGAGCGCGCTTTCGCGGCGCACGGTCGCAACAACCCGGTCGCCGCGCGCAAGCAGGCGTTCGGCGAGCAGCCGGCCGAGGCCGGTGGACGTGCCGGTGATAAGCCAGGTCTTTGTCATGATGTCTCCCAAAAGTGGTCGGATCGGATTGTCTGAGACCCATTCTAGGCGTGGGTGATTGGTGCGGGAAGCCGCTATAGTGTGCATGCCCCCGTGAAAAATCGACACCAATGACCAAGCCCACGCTAGCAGACCTCACCGCGTTTTCCGCTGTCTCGGCGCATCGAAGTTTCCGTCGCGCTGCCGATGCGCTCGGCGTGTCGCGTTCATCGCTCAGTCACGCGATGCTCGGGCTCGAGCGCCAGTTGGGAGTACGCTTGCTCAATCGCACCACGCGCAGCGTGGCGCCCACGGAGGCCGGCGAAGCGCTGCTCGCGCGTATCGCGCCCGTGCTCCGCGATCTCGATGAGGCGCTGGACGATGTTGCCGATGCACGCGGCAATCCGAGCGGTACGCTCAGGATCAACGCCAACGAGGGCGCGGCGCGGATTCTCCTGAAAACCGTGGTGCCGCGCTTTCTCGAACGCTTTCCCGGCATGGCGCTCGATCTGGTGGCGGAGGGGCGGCTCGTGGATATCGTCGAGCTGGGTTTCGATGCCGGCGTGCGGCTGGAAGAGTCGGTGCCGCGCGACATGGTAGCGGTGCGTTTTGGCGGTGACCTGCGGTTCGTCGTGGTCGCGGCGCCTTCGTATCTTGCGGGACGAACGCCGCTCGCGACGCCCGATGACCTGGTCGACCACGATTGCATTCGGCAGCGCTTGCCAAGCGGCAAGCGGTATCGATGGGAGTTCGCGAAACGCAGGCAGGAAGTATCGGTCGATGTTCCCGGCGCGCTCACGCTCGATAACAACGGGCTGATGGTCGAAGCCGCCGCCGACGGACTGGGGCTCGCATACGTGCCGGAGTCCATTGCCCGGAAATCGCTGGACGACGGCCGACTGGTGATCGTGCTGGAAGACTGGTGCCCGTTGATACCCGGACTTTGTCTGTACTACCCCGGGCATCGGCATGTGCCGGCCGGGCTAAGGGCGTTTATCGATGTGCTTAAGGAAGTGAACGACGACGGTTGACCGCGTTACTCCCGGTCCAGCCACGTATCCAGCGCTACGCGAAACGCGACGGCGGCGATCACCGGCACGGTCAGCATCATGACGATGCCGAAGTTCTCGATTGCATCGCCGTAGAGGACCGTGTGATAGAGCACGACGCTCGAGACCGCAACGAGCGCGATGAAACCCGCGATCACCATCAGGATATGACGCATGGCCTGGGACGGCCGCCAGCGTTTGGATTGTCTGGAAGTATCGATGTCAGGTTTTTGTGGGTTTTCTGGCATGGCAAAGCGCCTGACGGTATGGACCGCATTCGTGAGCCTGAACGGCTCGTAACAGGCTCGTAACGGAGTAGATAAACCTGCATGGTACTCGCGTTTGGCGGCGCTCCGCCAACGTGGAGGGACCTGCCAGATTACCGAAAATTCCAGCTACCGGACGATGTCGCGCATTTCTTCCACCGAAGGAATGGCGCTGAATGTCCCCGTGCGCTCGACCGTCAGCGCGGCGGCCCGTTGCCCTGCGTGTATGGCGTCATTCAGCGAGGCGCCTCGTGCAAGCGCGCCGACCAGCACCCCCGAGAAAACGTCGCCCGCACCCGATGTATCGGATGCTTTCACCGGCTTCGCCGCGAAGCTCGATATGCCTTCTTGCGTCGACAGCAGGCAGCCATTGGCACCCAGGGTCACGATAACCCACGCCGGCCCTTTCGCTTGCAGCCACGCCGCCGAATGCTGCAAATCGGTGCCCTTTGCAATGTCCAGAATTTCGCCCTCGTTGGCGATGACCCCTTCGCACTTTTCGAGTACGTCGGTGCTGTCCCAATGCCACGGCGCCGCGTTGATCAAGACTTTCGCGCCGCGCTCGCGCGCCAGATCGGCGACCGCATTCGTGCTGGCAAGAGACAAGTTGCCCTGCATCAGCACGTAGTCTCCCGCTCGCACGCCGTATAGCGACGCCGTGAGACGTTCCGCGCTGCTCGCCTGCGTGCAATCGATTGTGGTGATGATCGAGTTCTCGCCGTCGGCGGTCACCGTGAGGATCGAGACGTCGGTGCTGCAGGACAACTTGATCAGGCGCAGATCGTCGAACACTTCTCGCAAGAGCGCGTTTTCAATCTCGGCACCGGCAGCATCGGTGCCTATCGCCGAGACGAATACGACCTTCGCACCCGAACGCTGCGCCGCCACGGCCTGGTTAAGACCTTTCCCGCCGGGCGCGCGAGCGATGGATTGCGCCAGGACCGACTCGCCCGGGCGCGGTGCGCGCCGGACGTTGAGCGTCACGTCCGACACCGCGTTGCCCACCACGAACACGCGTGTCATGAACGGGCCTTGTTTGCGGCGGCCATGAACTCATTCACGCGATCGCGATCGACGTCGTTCCACCACAGGCCGTCTTTTTTCAGGAAACTCGCGACGATGACGGCATCGGCAATAGAAAACATATCGCCGATATTCGCGGGCGTGACGCCCGATCCAACGACCACGGGCAGCGACGTTCCCTTGCCGATCGCCGCGAGTTCATCGAGCTGCGCAGAGTCGCCGGTTCGCTGGCCTGTCGCCACGGCCGCGTCGGCATCGAAGAATTCCACGTCGCGCGCGAGTTCGGGGATCGACCGGTCGCCCGTAATGGCGTGCGCGCCATGCTTCACGTGTACATCGGCGAAGATCTTGATGTCCCGTGCATGCAGCCACGACCGGTAACGTGTCGCCTGCGCGGCAGGACCTTCGACAATGCCTTCATTGGCAACGTAAGCGTTCGCCCACTGGTTCACACGAATGAACGATGCCGACGCCGCCTTGGCAATCGCAAGCGCTTGTATCGCGCCGTTAGCCAGCACGTTGATGCCGATGGGGCATTTCACGGTGCGTCTGACGGCTTCGGTAATCATGGTCATGGCCGCAACCGTTTCCGGGCCGATACTGTCGGGCTTGCTGAACGGAATATCACCGTGATTCTCGACCATCAGTCCGTCAACGCCGCCTTCCACAAGCAAGCGGGCTTCGTTGCACGAAAACGCAATGATGTCCTCCATCCGCTCTCCGTCGTATCGCGCGGAGCCGGGTAGCGGAAGACAATGAATCATTCCGATGACCGCTTTCTTGCGGCCAAAAAGACTGGCGATGACGTTGGGCTTTTCATTCAAAACGAGCTTGTGCGACATATATTTATCCTGGTTGACGTCGGTATCCGGTTATTCGTACGCGGCGCTATGAAAGCCGATTTCAAGCGAAAGGGCTTTCGAAAAGATCTCGTTCGTACGCCCGAAATCGAATTCGGCCGGGGGGATGGTGTCGATTTCGTTCTTGAGCCACGCGGCCTGATTGAGGAAAGCAGTATCGGTATGCAACAAAACCCAGGCCTTGACGTTCGGGTCGGAGATGGGATTGCTCGCCGCCGCCTGACACCACTCTGCGTACATCCATTCGGCGCACATCATGGCGACGACGACGTCGTGATAAGACCCGTTGGCCGCGATCTCGAGCATGCCGGAATTGAACGCAACAACGCGCGCGGGCAGGGCGTCGTGGTCCAAAACCGGACGCACATCCAATGCGTCGAACACGGCTTCGAAATAAGGGATTTGTTCGGTCGATAAAGCGTCCAGCACGCCCGCAAGCCAACGCTTCCTGCCCAGATCAGGCGCTTTCACGAGCGCATAGCCGAAGATGGTAATGGCGGTTTCAACAAACAAATGTTCGTATCGAAGATAGTTGTGGAACACGTTGCTTGCAAGGGAATCGTTCTTGATGTCTTCAACGAACGCGTGCGTCTGCATCTCGTCCCAAAGGGCGCGATTCTTTTCTTGCAACTGGTCTGAATGAGACTGACGTTCCATCATTTCTTTCCTTTTTTTGCCGTACGCAATTTGCTGAAGACGCGCGTGTTCGACCAGATTGCAAGAAGGATGATCACCCCTGTCACGATCTGGGTAAAGAAGGGCGACACATGCAACAAGATTAGTCCGTTTCCAAGCGTCGCGATTGTCAGTGCACCGAGGACGGTCCCAACCACGGTCGCGCGTCCGCCCATCAGCGAAGTTCCACCAAGGACCACCGCCGCGATCACATCGAGTTCGAATCCGGATGCCGCGTTCGAGGAACCCGAGCCCAGGCGCGACGCGAGCATCAACCCCGCAATGGCGGGCGCAGCGCCGGAGATCACGAACACCGATGCCTTGATGCGCAAAGCAGGCATGCCGGACCGGCGCGCGGCCTCGGCGTTCGAACCGACGGCGATGACCTGGCGTCCGTATCGAGTGCGGTTGATCGTGATGTAGCCAATCAAGGCTGCAACGATTGCGATGATTGCCGGGACTGGAATGCCTGCGACCGTACCGGCCCCAAAGAAATCGAAGCCCGTACCCGATTCAATGGGTATGGAGAATCCCTGAGTCGAATACAGCGCAATGCCGCGCAACGTGGACAGCCCGGCAAGCGTGACGATGAACGATGGGATCGCCTGGCTCGCGGAAAACCAGCCCTGCACGAGACCGATGATGGCGCCAAGAAGTATCGTCACAAGCATTGCGATGGGCCATGAGAGACCGGCTTGCATCAGGATGGCCGCGAGCGAATTCGTCAATGCAACGACCGATCCCACAGACAGGTCGATTCCGCCGGTTGCAATGACAAACGTCATTGCAATCGCGACCACCAGCATGGGCGCGAGCTGCCTGAGAATGTTCAGCAGGTTCGCCGTAGTCAGGAAGGTCGGCGTCGCGGCGCTGAACAAAATGCAGCAAACAATAAAGAACATCGCAATCGATGCGACCTGCGCGTGGGCAAGAAGCAGGTCCCGGTACTTCGAACCCTTTTCGCGCTCTGTATAGATAGAGGTGCTCATCGGTGCTGCTCCCCAACGATCAATTGAACCAGCTCTTCCAGACTCGTATCTTTCACCCGGCGCTCGGCGACCTTCGTGCCCTCATACATGACCGCGATGCGGTCACATACGCGAAAAAGATCCTGCAGCCGGTGAGTGATCAACACGACGGACACACCTTGCGCTTTGACGCGATTGATCAACGCAAGCACGGCCTCGACTTCGGCAACGGCAAGCGCGGACGTGGGTTCGTCCATGATCAATACGCGCGGTTCGAACGATGCGGCTCGCGCAATGGCAATCGCCTGCCGCTGGCCGCCCGAAAGCTGCTCCACGTTCGCGCTCAAGTCTGGAATACGGATCTTCAGATTCGACAAGAGCCGTTTCCCTTCTTCGAGCATCGCGCTTCGTTTCAGAAAGCCCTTGTTGCACAGCTCGCGTCCAAGAAAAAGATTTCCCGCGACATCGATTGCATCGCACAAGCTCAAATCCTGATAGACCATTTCGATGTGACGCGCGCGTGCATCGGCGGGATTTGTCAGCTTGACGGCTTCCCCTCCTACCGATATCTCGCCGCTGTCCGGAATGTAGGTTCCGGCCATGATCTTCGTGAGCGTCGACTTTCCTGCCGCGTTATCACCAATCAGCCCAAGACATTCGCCGGGATAAAGGTCGAGATCGACGCCACGCAGTGCCTGAAACGAGCCAAACGAAATCTTGATGTCGCGCAACGAAAGTACGGGCTGGCCGAGCGCCTGATCCGTGCGTTCCTGAGTTTCAAGCTGTTCCATATCGGGTCACTTCTTGAAAGCAGCACGATAAGGATCGACGTTCGCTTTCGTGACGACAGCGAGCGGCACAGAGATCGTGGTCTGAACGGTTTTCCCTTCATGGACGTCGTTGAGCGCCTGGATCGCGGCGCGGCCCATGGCGGCGGGGTCCTGTTGCACGACACCCAGCACGACGCCGTTGTCGATACCGCGAATGACTTCCGACGCAAGATCCCAACCGACCACCTTGATCTTCTTGTTCATCCCTTGTGCATTGATCGCCGCGATGGCGCCAAGCATTGCGGGCTCGCCGGTTGCATAGATGACGTTGATATCAGGGTTCGCGGTGATGAGATTCTCGGCGGCCGAAAGCGCGACATCCTGGCTGTTGCGCCCATCCACAATCCCGGCGATGGAAATACCGGGCGACTTCGCCAGTTCATCGATAGATGCTTTTTGCCGGGAATTCTGAATGGTGGAACTCAACGCGCCGACCACACCGACCCTGGCTTTTCCGCCGAGATTCGCCTGGACGTACTTGGCAAGATAGTCTGCGATCAACTTTCCGCCGACTGCGTTGTCCACGCCCACTTGCGCTTTCTGTGGTCCGGGCGGCAGCACGGCGTCGATACCCACGACCGTGATTCCGGCCGCTGCTGCTGCCTTGACCGAGGAACGCAGACCATTTACGTCGATTGCATCGACGGCGATTCCGTCGACCTTCTGCTGAATGTAGTCATCCAGCGCATTGTTCTGTGCGCTTGGAACGTCGTTGGCATTAAAGACGATCAGCTTTGCGCCGAGCTTGTCGGCTTGCTTCTGCGCGCCCTCGCGCATTTGATTGAAGTAAGTGGCTTGTTGATTGATGAGGATAAGACTATATGTCTGCGCGGCGAGCGCAGGCAGAGACGCTGTAAGTAGTAATCCTAACGTTATCTTCCGGAGAACGCGACCACGATTTTTGCTCAGCATTTTTAGCCTCTAAGGTTGGATATTCAGGTTGCTTGGGGCGCCGTGACCGATGCACGGACGATCAATTCGACAGGCAGCAAAAACTCAACGAACGCAGCGTTTTCGTCCGGCTCCGCTAACGCCAACTCAACTGCTTTTCTTCCCATCTCCCTGATAGGCTGCCGGATTGCGGTCAACGCGGGATTGAACAGATGCAATGGTCCGGCATCATCGAAAACAATGAGAGACAGACGCTCCGGAATCGCGATGTTTGCCGCCTGAAGCGCCTCCAGCAAACCAAACGCAATCTCTCCGCTTGAAACAAAAACTGCCGTGGGCGCTTCGCTCGACTGGAGGATTTGCGCCGCCGCCGCCCGCCCGAACTCCGGCGAGTAGTTACCAAAGCGCGTCATGACGACTTTCGCGCCGTTTTCCTCCGCGGCTTCGCGCAAGCCGGTCAGGCGTTCAGTCGTGCTGCGCAGCTTCTCAAGTCCGCCAATGAACGCAATGCGCTTGTGACCCACCGAGGCCAGATATTGCCCGGCCAGCCGGCCACCGTTCTCGTTATCGCAAAACACCTTCGAGCAGTCGATGCCCGGCACGTCTTCATCGATCAAGATCAGGCCCGGCGCTGCCGCCAGCGTTTCGGCGAGGTCAATCGAGTTGTGGTGTCCGCTTACAAACAAGAGGCCGCTCACGCGGTTGCGTAGCATGCGGGACACGTATTCCACTTCGCGTGCCGCGCTGTTCGATGTCGCGCTCAACAGAACTCCGTGGCCGTGCTCTTCGGCCGCTTGCTCGACAGCAGACGCCAGGGACGCGAAGAATGGGTTGGCAATATCGGGAATGACAAGCCCTACCGTGTCCGACCGGCCCCGCCCCAGACTTCTGGCGAGGGGATTGGGTACGTAACGCAAGGTCTTGATTGCAGCGTCGATCCGTTCGGAGGTCGATGCGGGCAACTTGATCCCCGCGTTGAGGTATCGCGACACAGTCGACGGCGAAACGCCGGCTGCGGACGCGACGTCGCTCAGGCTTGCTCCCAACTTCGTTTTTGCCACCTTGACCTCTACGAAAGCGCTTTACTAAACCGCTTTCGTATTGAAATTCGTCATAAAGTCGATGTCAAGGGGAATTTGTGTCGGAGCGCGAATGGCTATGGGGCAGTTGCGGTGCGGGCATCGTGAAGCTGGCTGTCCGACCAGCCGCCCCCCAAGTCGCCGATCAGCGATGCTGCATCGAGCAAACGCGATTGCTGCACGTTCAGCGCCGTTTGCTGGCTGCTCAACTGCGTCGCCTGCGCGGTCGCGACGGTCGTGTAGTCCACGGTTCCCGCCTGATACTCGTTGAAGGCGATTTCGGCGGCGCGGCTCGCGTCGCGCACGGCGGCATCGAGCGTGTCGGATTGTTCGGCCAGGATGCGCAAGCCGGACAGGTCGTTTTCCACATCTTCGAAGGCGGTCAGCACCGTGCCGCGATAGTTGGCCACGGCCGCCTGGTACGCTGCCTTGGCCGCCGCGACTTCGCCGCTGCGCTCGCCGCCATCGAACAGTGTTTCGGTCGCGCTGCCGCCGAGCGACCAGACGTAATTGGCGACGTGCAGCAGGCCGCCCAACGGCGACTGCGTGAAGCCGTCCAGCGCCGACAACGATACCGTGGGGTAATACGCCGCCACCGCCACGCCGATCGCCGCGTTCTGCGCCGCCATCTGCCGCTCTGCTGTTGCGATGTCGGGCCGGCGCTGCAACACCGTCGACGGAACGCCGACCGGAATTGAAGGCAGGCTTGGCATTGCCGTGCTGTGGGGAATGTCGAGGTCTTCCGGGTTCTTGCCGACCAGTACGGCGATTGCATGTGCGTTCTGGGCGCGCGCGACGCCAAGGGCGATCAGGCTCGATTGTGCGTTCTCGAGCTGCGTGCGAGCGGTCAAAACATCGGAAGGCGGGACGATGCCGAACTTGTCCTGATCCGCGACCACTTGCAGATAATGCTGGTACGCCTTGACCGTCTGTTGCAGCAAATCGATGTTGGCATCGCTGATACGCAACTGGATCACGGCGGATGCAAGCGCGATCTGTTCGGAGAGCGTCGCGTTCGCAAGCGTCGCTTCACTTGCCTGTGCGGTCGCGGCATTCTGCTCGATCGTGCGCCGCACCGAACCCCATAAATCGGGCGCCCAACTGACATTGCCTTCGAGTGAACCGGAATTGCTCACTGTCTGGATATTGCCGATACCGCGGCTCAAACTCGCGCTCGATGTCCCCGTTGCGCTGCGCTGACGCGTGGCGGAGCCGGTGACGCCGATGGTCGGGAAAAGGGCGGAGCGCGCGACTTTCACCTCGGCGAGCGCTTCCTGATAGTTGGCGTAGTCCTGCCGCACGGTCTGGTTCGATACCTCCACGAGCGGTTCGAGTTCATCGAGCAGCGGATCGTTGAAGCCGGTCCACCATGCGCCCTTGGGGCCATCGGCGTCCGGTCGAGCCTGGGTCCAGCCGGGCAATTCGTGGAAGGTCGCCGGAACGCTGACCTGCGGCCGATGGTAGTCCGGGCCGACCATGCATCCGCCCAGCAGCAGGGCCGCCGCGGCGGCCAGGGGTTTGGAGGAAATCTTCATCGTCATGCCTTCGTATCAGTTTGCCCGAGGTTGTCGGCTTGGCGATTCCACGGCAGACCGGACGACCATTTGACGAGCTTGAAGCGCAACCGGTCCAGGTACAGGTAGATCACCGGCGTGGTGTAAAGCGTGAAAACCTGGCTCACGATCAGGCCGCCCATCACGGTAATACCGAGCGGCTGGCGCAGCGACGCACCCTGGCCGATGCCAATCGCCAGCGGCACCGCGCCCAACACCGCCGCGAAGGTCGTCATCATGATCGGCCGCAGACGCACTACAGCGGCGGCGTGAATTGCTTCGCGCGCCGGCATGCCTTCGTTGCGTTGCAACTGGATGGCGACATCGACCATCATGATCCCGTTCTTCTTGACGATACCGATCAGCAAGATGATGCCGATCAGCGCGATCACCGAGAACGGCGTGCCGAAGATCAGCAGCGCAAGCGTCGCGCCAATGCCCGCCGAAGGCAGCGTCGACAAAATCGTCAGCGGATGAATCGAGCTTTCATAGAGCACGCCGAGCACGATATACACCACGCCCAGCGCGGCGAGGATCAGGAGTGGTACGGTGCCCATCGATTGCGCGTACGCTTGCGCCGCGCCCGCAAACGCGCCATGAATGCTCGCCGGCATGCCGATCTCGCGCGCCGCGTTCTGCAACGCCACCTGCGCCTGACTCAACGATCCGCCCGGCGGCAAATTGAACGAGATCGTCGCGGCGACCAGTCCGCTTTGGTGGTTGACTTGCGTCGATGTGTGGTTGCTGACGTAGCTCGCGAGCGCGGGCAGCGGCACCATGGTTTCAGCCGATGTACTGTCCGCGCTGCCGCTCGAACTCCCGCCCTTGCTATTGGAAATGCTGTTCGTGGTCGCGTTGGCTTGGGCGTTCGAGTTCAGCGAATTGGTGTTCGACGACGCACTCGATGCCGCGCTGACCGCGCTCGCCGCCGTCACGCCCTTGACCGTCGCACCCGGCATTTGCGTCTGCTGGCTGCCGGTCGGATTGCCCGCCGCCGTGCTCAGGAAGATCTGGTTGAGCGTCTGCGGATATTGCCAGTATTGCGGCGCGACTTCCATTACCACGAAGTACTGGTTCAGCGCGTTATAAATAGTCGATACCGTGCGCTGACCGAACGCATCGTACAGGACGTTATCGATCTGATTGGGTGCAAAGCCGTAACGCGCCGCCGTCGCGCGATTGAAGTTGACGTAGGTCTGCAGGCCGTTTTGCTGAAGGTCCGAGTTGACATCCACCAGAGCGCTGCGGTCCTTGTTGAGCGCAGTCACGAGCTTCGGTGTCCATGCGAAAAGCGCGGCGGAGTCATCGCTCGTCAACGTGTATTGATATTCAGCCGCCGATTGCCGTCCGCCGATCCGCAGATCTTGCTGCGCCTGAACAAAGAGCCGCGCGCCGGAGACTTGGTTCAGCTTCGGCCGAAGACGATTGACCACTTCGGTTGCGGTCACATGGCGCTGCGCAAGCGGCTTCAATTCGATAAACACGTTCGCCGTGTTCAACGCCCGCCCGCCGGTAAACCCGGCCACCGATTGAACCGCCGGGTCCTTCTGCACGATCTCCTGCAACTGGGCGAGTTTCTTTTCCATTGCGGGGAAGGAGATGCTCTGGTCAGCGATGATCTGTCCGATCAGAATGCCCGTGTCCTGTTCGGGAAAGAACGTGGCCGGCACGAGTTTGAAGAGGAACACGTTCGCGACCAGCAAGCCGATCAGCAACAGGATCACGAGCAGCGAATGATCGAGCACGGCCGTGAGCGAACGCGCGTAGGCGTTCTTGAAGCGGTCGAATTGCCTTTCGACCCAAGCCGCCCATCGCGCCTTCGCGTGTCCGGCGTTCTCGCGGCTCAGCACGTACGCGCACATGGCCGGCGTGACGGTGAGCGAGATCACGAGCGAGATCAGGATCGCGATCGAAAGCACGACGGCGAACTCGTGGAACAACAATCCTACGATGCCCGGCATCAACAGGATCGGCAGGAACACGGCGATCAAGGAGAGGCTCATCGATATCACCGTGAAGCCCACTTCGGCGCTGCCCTTGAGCGCGGCCTCTTTCGGGCTGAGCCCGAGTTCCAGATGACGCACGATGTTTTCCAGCACCACGACGGCATCATCGACCACGAAGCCCGTGCCGATGGTCAACGCCATCAGCGACAGGTTGTCGATGCTATAGCCGAGCAGGTACATCGGCCCGAACGTGCCGACAATCGATAAAGGCAACGCCACCGCCGGCACGAGCGTGGCGCGCGGTGACTGCAAGAAGATGAACACCACGCCCACGACCAGCAGCACGGCAATGAACAAGGTTCGCTCGGTGTCGCCCACCGAAGATCGCACCGATTCCGAGCGGTCGATCGCGACGTTGACATGCACGCTGCTTGGCAACGTCGCTTCAATGGATGGCAGCACGTTCCGGATCTGCCTGACTGTGCTGACGATGTTGCTGCCGGGCATCGGATAGACGATCACCAGCACCGCGGACTTCGCGTTGAAGAGCCCGGCGTTGCGGATGTTTTCGTTCGAGTCGCGCACCTGGGCGACATCGCTCAGCAGTACCGGCGCGCCGTCGCGGTAAGCGACCACGAGTTGCCGATACGGCGCCGCCTTGGTGATCTGGTCATTCGATACAACCACGTAGCGCTGATCGCCCTGATCGAGATGGCCCTTGGCGCTATCCGCGTTGGCCGCGGAGATTGCCGCGCGCACGTCTTCCAGGCCGATGCCGTAGCTGCTCAGCTTGCCCGGCTGCAACTCGACGCGCACTGAAGGCAACGCGCCGCCGCCCAGCGTGATCTGGCCCACGCCGTTCACTTGCGAGAGCTGCTGCTGGATCACCGAATCCGCGGAGTCATAAAGCTGCGCCTTGGTGAGCGTGTCCGAGGTCAGCGCCAGCACCATGATCGGCGAATCGGCCGGGTTGTACTGACGATACGTCGGGTTCGCGCGCAAGGTCGTCGGCAAGTCGGCGCGCGCGGCCTGAATGGCGGCTTCGACATCGCGCGCCGCGCCGTTGATGTCGCGGTTCAGCGCGAACTCGACCACGATCATCGATGAACCCACGTAGCTGATCGACGTCAGTTCCTCCACGCCCGCAATCGTGCCGAGCCGCCGTTCGAGCGGTTCGGCCACCGTCGACGCCATGATGTTCGGGCTCGCGCCAGCCATGTTGGCCTGCACCACGATCACCGGAAACGCGATGTTCGGCAGCGGCGCAACCGGCAGCCGGAAGTAGGCGAGGGCGCCCGCGATTAGGATCGCGATGGCCAGAAGCGTGGTCGCGACCGGGCGCCGGATGAATAACGCCGAGATATTCACGGCGCCTGCTCCGTCGGTGTATCAGGCACATCGTTTCGACGCTTGCGCCGGTTCCTCACGCGCTCCGCCATCCGGTCGAAGAACAGATAGATGACCGGCGTGGTGAAAAGCGTCAGCATCTGGCTCAACGTCAATCCGCCGATGATCGCCAGGCCGAGCGGCCGGCGCAGCTCCGAACCGGTGCCAGAGCCGAGCAGCATCGGCAACGCGCCGAGCATGGCGGCGAGCGTTGTCATCAGGATCGGCCGGAAGCGCAGCAATGACGCTTCGAAGATCGCATCGCGCGGGGATTTGCCGTGGTTGCGTTCGGCGTCGAGCGCGAAGTCGACCATCATGATCGCGTTCTTCTTCACAATCCCGATCAGCAACACGATCCCGATGATGCCGATCACATCGAGGTCGCTGCCCGCGATCATCAACGCAAGCAACGCGCCGATCCCCGCCGACGGCAAAGTCGAAAGAATCGTCACCGGATGGATGAAGCTCTCATAAAGCACGCCCAGCACGATATACACCGCCACCAACGCGGCGATCAGCAAATACACCTCACTCGACAGCGAGTCCTGGAACGCCTGCGCCGCGCCCTGCAGCGAAGACGTGATCGATGGCGGCAGCTTGACCGCCTGTTCGGCTTCGTGAATGCGCGCGACTGCCGTGCTCAACGACGCGCCCGGCGCAAGATTGAACGAGATCGTGACGGCCGGGAATTGCGCGAGATGACTGATCACGAGCGGCGACTTGACGATCTGGATCTTCGCAATCGCGGAAAGCGGCACTTGCCCCGCACTGCTCGTCTGGCTCGGCAGGTAAAGGTTTCCTATCGATGCAACGTTCGGAAGCGACTCGGGCTTCGCAACCAGGATCACCCGATACTGATCCGATTGCTGGAAGATGGTCGAGACAATCCGCTGGCCGAGCGCGTCGTACAGCGCGTTATCGATGGTCGCCGGCGTGATGCCGAAGCGCGCCGCCAGTTGCCGGTTGACCTCCACGTTCACGCTCAAGCCGTCGGTGTTCATGTCGCTTTGAACATCGGCGAGAGACGGAATCTGCTTCAGCCGGTCGACGAGTTCCGGCACGTACTTCTGGAACGCCTGCTGGTTCGGCCCGCGCAGCACGAAGCTGTACTGATTCGGCGAGACCGTGGTGTCGAGCGTGAGATCCTGCTCCGGCTGCATGTAGAGCTTGATGCCCGACACATTGGCGACTTCCTGCTGCAGGCGCCGCGCGATTTCTTGCGCCGTGTCCGAACGCTTGTCGCGATCGCGCAGGTTGATCAGGAAACGCCCGTTGTTCAGCGTGGAGTTTGTTCCATCTATACCCACGTAAGAAGTGAGCGACGTGACATCGGGATCCTTGAGGATGGCGTCGGCAAGCGCGCGTTGACGCGTGACCATCGCTTTGTAGGAGACCGAGTTGTCGGCCACGCTGATGCCCTCGATCACGCCAATGTCCTGCGTCGGAAAGAGGCCCTTCGGGATCACCACGTACAGCACGCCGGTCAGCACGACCGTGCCGATCGCGACCATCAGCGTAAGCATCTGATGATCGAGCACCCAGCGCAATCCGCGTTCGTAGCCGGCGAGGGTTTTATCGAAAAGGCCTTCGCTGATGCGCTCAAAACGGCTTGGATGGCGTTCGGCTTGCGCACGCAGAAGACGGGCACAGAGCATGGGAACGACCGTCAGGGAAACCACCGCCGACAACACGATGGTCACCGCGAGCGTCACCGCGAATTCGCTGAAGAGACGTCCGATCACGCCGCCCATGAAGAGCAGCGGTATCAGCACCGCGATCAGCGAAATCGTCAGCGAGAGAATCGTGAAGCCGATCTGACCGGCGCCTTCGAGCGCGGCTTCGAGCGGTGTCTTGCCTTCCTCCAGATATCGCACGATGTTCTCGATCATCACAATCGAATCGTCGACCACGAAGCCGGTTGCGATGATCAACGCCATCAGCGAGAGGTTGTCGATGGAATAGTTCAACTGGTACATCACAGCAAGTGTGCCGATCAGCGACACCGGCACCGAGATGCTCGGAATGATGGTGGCTGGCACGTTGCGCAGGAACACGAAGATCACCGCCACCACGAGCACGATTGCGAGCAGCAGTTCGAACGCGGCATCGGATACCGACGAGCGGATCACGCCCGTACTATCCGATACGACCGTGACCTTCATGCCGGCCGGCAGCGTGGATTCGAGGTGCGGCAACTGCTTCATGATCTGATTGACGGTTGCGATCACATTCGCGCCCGGCTGGCGCTGCACGTTAAGCACAATCGCGGGCGTGCCGTTGTACCAGGCGCCGCGCTCGACATCCTGCGGCGCTTGTGTCACCTTCGCGACGTCGCGGATGAACACGGGCGCGCCGTTCTGGTAGGCAACGACCGTATTCAGATAGTCCTTCGGATCGGAGATCTGGTCGTTTCCGTTAATGGTGTAGTCGAGATCGGGGCCATCGAAATTTCCCTTCGGCTGGCTCACGTTGACGTAGCTGAGCAAGGTGCGCAGGTCGTCGATATTCAGGCCATAGGCGGCCAGTTTTTGCGGGTCCGCTTCCACACGGATTGCGGGCACGTTGCCGCCGCCAACGGTGACCACGCCCACGCCGGATACTTCCGAAATCTTCGTTCCGAGGCGGTTGTTGGTCGCGTCCTCCAGTTGCGTGAGCGACATCGAAGTGGACGTGACCGCGAGCGTCAGGATCGGTTGGTCGGCCGGATTGACCTTGGCGTAGGTCGGCGGCGCGGGCAGGCCGCTTGGCAGGAAACTGTTGGCAGCGTTGATGGCCTGCTGGACGTTCTGCTGCGCGATATCGAGATTCAGCGACAAGTCGAACTGCAGCGTGATGACCGATGCGCCGTCCGAACTGTACGAAGTCATTTGCTGCAAGCCGGGAATCTCGCCCAGTTGCACTTCGAGCGGAGCGGTGACCGTGGTCGCCATTACATCCGGGCTGGCTCCCGGGTAGAACGTCTGCACCTGGATGGTCGGATAGTCGACGTTCGGCAGCGATGACACCGGCAACACGCGCACCGCGACGAGGCCCACCAGCACGAGGGCGATCATCAGCAGCAGCGTGGCTACCGGTCGAAGAATAAACAGGCGGGAAATGTTCATCGGCGCATGGGTCCGATACTACGAAGCGGCTTGCGCGGAAGCCGCGGGCGCGCCGGATGCGCCCTCGCGGGCGTGTTTATGCGGCCCTTGGACGCCGCTTGCCGGCGCTGCGCCGCCCGAGGCAGGCGCAGCTCTTGCCGCCTGGATTTTCGCGCCATCGCTCAGACGATCGGTGCCGTCCGTCACGACGATATTGCCCGCTACAAGGCCCGAAGTGATCACCGTATTCTTGCCGTCGCTCGGGCCTAGCGTGACCTTGTGCACCGAGACCGTGTTATTCGCGTTCACGAGGTAAACGTAATCGCCCGGCGCGCCGCTTTGGACCGCAGGCGTGGGAACCAGTACTGCGTTCTGAAGCGTATCGACCAGCAATTTGACGTTGACGAATTCGCTTGGGAACAGCGCTTCGTCGTCGTTGGGGAAGGTTGCTCTCAGCGTCACGGTGCCGGTGCTTGTCGCCATCTGATTGCTGACCGCGTACAGCGTGCCGGTCGCGATCTCCTTCGAGTTGTCGCTGCTGTAGGCGGTTACGGGCAAGTGCGCGCCGGCGTTCATGCGTTGCAACACGTTCGCGAGCGAATCCTGCGGCACGGTGAACTGGACGGTGGTGGGCTTCATGGTCGTGATCACCACGATCCCCGGCGATGACGACGCGGTTACGTAATTTCCCGGATCGACCAGACGCAGGCCGACGCGCCCTGAAACCGGCGCCGTGATATGGCAATACGCCAGATCGAGATCGAATTGCGCGATGTTGGCGAGATCCACTTTCACCGCCGCTTCGTCCTGTTGCACGAGGAACTGCTGGTCGGCGAAGGTCTGTTCCGCAATGGATTTGCGCTCGTTGAGCTGCGTAAAGCGGGCGAGGTCGGCGCGGGCCTGCGCAAGTGCGGCGCGGTCCTTGGCGAGTGTCGCCTCGGCCTGTTGCTTGTCGATTTCATACTGACGCGGATCGATCTGCGCGAGGAACTGGCCTTTCTGCACGTCCTGGCCTTCGTGGTATCCAACGGCCGTCAGATACCCGCTCAGTTGCGGCAACACCGTGACGGTCGCGGTGGGCGTGACTGTGCCGAGTTCGCTCAGTATCTCCGGCATCGAACCTGTGCTTGCAGTGGCTACGCTGACGACTTGCGGCGGGGCGGCACGCGGGGCTTTTTTGGCGCGGAGCAAGTGCACGATAACGACCGCGATCAGCGCGATGATTACCGCCGCAACGACGATTCGCAGCAAATGCGGGCGTTTGCGTGCCTTTGGAGATTCGATACTTTGATCGGATGGCGTCATAAAGACCTTGGCAACATCTCAAAAATATTACGCACCGATTGAATCGAGATTACGGTTTCCGATTCATGGCGGCTTGGCGTAGGCCCCGCGCGTGGCGATTACCGGATGCGTTGCTTACGTAATCAATACGATATGTATTACGAAGTAATTACTGAACGCATGCAAAAGGCCATCGACATGGTTGTTCGCATTTCTAGATCGTATCAATCGATGACACCAATCTGGTTACTGGAACATTGCGTTTTGTTACCAAAGGGGGGCGGGAGGGGACGGGAGTTGATTCGTATCAGCTTGGGCGGGCGTTGAGTTGGAGTTCGATTTCGGAGTGTAGGTTGCCCTGGTTTTGTGTGAGCGTGCGTGGCGCGGTTGTCGACAGTTTATGAACGAGTCGGCCGCACGCATAGCAAGAAAGTGCCAAGGCGGGCAGTTGTAGCGTGCGGGCAATTGATGACCATGGTCGCGCCGATCGGCGAACACTTGAGGTCGATTTTCTCGAGTAGGCTGGTCTATGTTGGGGGGTATAAGAGGGCGCCATCGCGATACAGGAATCTCCGTGATCCGCTCATCGCCCACGCCGACTCATGTTGCTGCTGGTATCGGTTCTCTGCTTGCTGGCGTTCTTACGCTATCCCGCCGCGAGTTCGATTGCCTGGGCGTGTGCGTCCGATTTCGCCAACCGCTCCTGCAACGCGCGGATGCTTTTATCTCGCATCAATTCCAATCGCACTTCCTCGTCCCACTTGCCAAGGCAAATCCTGGCCAAGCCGCAGCTCGGAGTGTTGGCCGTCGAATTCATGCCCTTTCACGCGGCGATTTGCTATCCGCGCGCATCAGATATGTCGACTATGATGCATGTGTTTTTTCAACGTAGAGATGCGCATGGGTAAAGCACCCGAAGTTCGGCCCCGCAAGTCGACGAATATCACATTGCCGCCAGAAGTCTTGGATCGAGCCAAGGAGATGGGGATATACCTTTCGCGTGCAAGCGAGCGCGGCGTGTGTGAAGAAAGTCAGGAGTCTGACGCTCGCCGTTGGGCAAACGACAATGCTGATTTGGTCGCAGCGTACACTGCAATGGTTGAACGCGACGGGTTGCCGCTCGCGAAGTACAGGCTAAGCGCAGTTGCGTACTTTCGCGTGTTTATTCGCCTTCTTACGGTTGCATGCTAAAAGGCAAGAGTCAGGAGCGCAGGCACCGCGCCCCACACCCTGACTCAATAACAACCGAATCATCACGCATGCAAAATCAGTTTTTGCACGCGCCAGTTGAGCAACTCAGCCACAAAAAGCGTGTTCTCCGACGGACACGCCATCTGGTGAATCCATCCAAACTGCTTGAGCTGTTTGCCGGATTCGCCGAGCACGCCGAGCAATTTTCCATCGAGCGTCATCTTGTAGATGCGACCCGGAAAAGCGTCCGCGCTGTACAAAACCTGATTCGGTCCCGGCGATATACAGATCGCCCACGGCGAACCCGGCGCGAACGTCCCGGCAGCGATGGCGGCTTCATCGGGCGCATAACCAATCGCCGCCCGAGCGCCGGCCGGCACGGGAACGTCGATGGTGAATTGCCGCTGGAAATTGCCCTCGCCATCGAACACCTGAATCCGGCGATTGCTCCGGTCTGCAACGTAGACGTGGCCATCGGCATCGAGCGCGATGCTGTGCGGCGTGTGGAACTGACCCGGACCCGTGCCGCGTTCACCCCACGACTTGAGCCAGTTGCCGTCGCGATCCACTTTAGCCACGCGCGAGTTGATGTAGCCATCGCTGATGTACGTGTTGCCGGCGTCGTCCCAGGCGACGTCCGTGACCTGGCGGAAGCGGCCCGGCTCCGATGGCAGCGGCGGATTCGGATGCTTGAGCGGACCGGTCTCTTCGTCGGCGGCTTCCTGCTTGCGCCCGAACACCATTGCGACACGGCCATCAGGCGTGAACTTGATGACCATGTCCGAGCCTTTGTCGGTGACCCAGATGTTGTCTTGTCTATCGACCTTCACGCTGTGGGCGAACGACCACGCGTAAAGGTTATGGCCGATCTCGCGGATGAACTTTCCATTCGGTGCGAATTCGAGCAGTTGCGCAGCCGCTGCGGCGTAAGCGGGTCCCGTCGTATTGCCGCGCGACAGCACGAAGATGTGACCATGTGAATTCAGCGCGACGCCGGAACACTCGCCGAAATAGACATCGCGCGGAAGATGGACCGGGTTCGGAATGGAATCGAAAGCAATGCTCGGGACTGTCTGATCCTGCGCATGAGCCGAAAGCGGCATGAGCGCCAGCGCCGCGGCGGCGCCTCCCGCCAGCCGGATAAAACCTCGTCGATCAAGACCGCGTTGTTCGATTGCGCAGCATGGGCAGGACATCGAGTGATATTGGCTCATTGCGTTTGTCTCCATTTTTGAACGCAGGCCTATGCTAATCCGATTACCTCACCCGTGGCTTAGGCGGGAAAGCGCCGCTATTTTGTTAGCATGCAGCCTTCGTCAGCAGTTGGTAAGCAAGTGTGAAGCGTTTAGACCTCTCTGTTTTTCGAAATATCGGTGCAAAGCTGGGCGTCTGGATCAAGCCGCACGCCGATGCTTTCATCGCGCGACTAAGGCATCCCACGCGTCGCGGCGTGATCCGCACGCTCGTGGCCATCCCCGCGCTCGTGCTCCTTTACGTGCTGTTGCTGATTCCCTTCACGCCGGGTATCGGCGATCTTCGTAAAGCCAAGATCGAGCAACCGGCGCAGATCTATTCCGCCGATGGCAAGCTGCTCGCCGAATTCCGCCCCACCAATCGCGAATGGGTGCATCTTGCGGATATCTCGCCGAATGTGATCGACGCGCTTATCGCCACCGAAGATCGTCGCTTCTATTCGCATCACGGTCTCGACTGGCGCCGCACCGGGTCCGCCGCGCTGCATACGTTTTCGGGCAGCCGTCAGGGCGGTTCGACGATCACGCAGCAACTCGCGCGCAATCTTTATCCCGATGAAATCGGCCGCTCGCAGACGCTCACACGCAAGCTCAAAGAAGCGATCACCGCGTTCAAGATCGAAGCGCTTTACACCAAGAGCGAGATCCTCGAAACCTATCTGAATACGGTGCCGTTTCTGTACAACGCGTATGGCATCGAAATGGCGGCGCGTACTTACTTCGATAAATCCGCCGACCATCTCGATGTGCTCGAAAGCGCCACGCTGATCGGCATGCTCAAGGGCAATAGCTACTACAACCCGGTGATCAACCCGGAGCGTGCGGTGCAGCGCCGCAATACCGTGCTCGCGCAGATGGTCAAGTTCGGGCATCTCACGCCAGCGGCTTATGAAACGCTCAGACGCCGGCCATTGCGTATCGACTTCGAGCGTCAGGTGGAAGCGCCCGGTCGCGCGCCGCATTTCGCGCAGCAGTTGCGCAAGTGGCTGATCGACTGGGCGGACAGCAACGACTACAACATTTACTCCGATGGACTGGTCGTGCGCACGACCATCGACTCACGTCTGCAGGCCATGGCGACGCAAGCGGTCATCTGGCAAGGCAACCAGCTTCAGCCGATCGCCAATGCCGCGTGGGGCGCGCGCAGCGGCTGCAATGGCGGCAATGCCGACGTGGTCCGCGCTTTCGTGCGCGAGACGCAGCAGTATCGTGCGGCGAAAGATGCCGGACAAACCGATGCGGACACCCTCAAGCATCTCAACGCCGACCGCAACTTCATGCAGGCGCTGTGCGATAACAAAACGCGCGTGCAGGCGGCGTTTCTTGCCATCGACCCGCGCAACGGACAAGTCAAGGCGTGGGTCGGGAGCCGCGATTTCAGCACTGATCCGTTCGATCACGTCCAGCAGGCGCGCCGCCAGCCGGGTTCCACGTTCAAGCCCTTCGTGTACGGCGCGGCCTTCGCGCAAGGTTCGAAACCGGACGATACGCTCATCGATCAGGCTGTCGAGATTCCGCTCGCCGGCGGCGAAATCTGGCGTCCAAACGACGACGTTCCGCCAAGCGGCCGGCCCGTGACATTGCGCGATGGTCTCGCGTATTCACGCAACCGCATCACTGCGCAACTCGTCGAGAACGTGGGCCCGAACAAGGTCGCAAGACTTGCCCGGGCGATGGGCGTGCGTGACAGCCCGCTCGACGCCGTGCCATCGCTTGCGCTTGGCACGAGTCCGGTGACGCTCAAGGAAATGGTCTCGTCCTACGGCACGATTGCCAATGGCGGGGCGCGCATCGAACCAATGCTCGTCACGCGTATCGAGGACCGAAAGGGCGAAGTGCTCGCGCACTTCGGGCCGAACAAACCCGAGCAGGTGCTCTCGCCCGCAGCAGATCACGAATTGCTCGATGTGATGCGCGACGTTGTGAACCGCGGCACGGGCACGGCCATCCGGAACAGGTTTGGGATTCGCGCCGACGTGGCGGGCAAGACCGGCACGACGCAGGACAATGCCGACGGGTGGTTCATCCTGATGCATCCGCAACTCGTGGCCGGCGCATGGGTCGGGTTCAACGATAGCCGCGTGACGCTGCGCAGCGACTACTGGGGGCAGGGCGCGCATAGTGCGCTGCCAATCGTCGGCGACTTCTTCCAGCGCTCGCTCAAAACGCGGATGATCGATCCGCGCGAACGTTTCGTGATGGAACCGCAAACCGGCTTCTTCGAGTCAGTGCGCAACCGCTTGCGCGACTGGTATCAACGCGTGTTTGCGTCGCCGAAGCCCGGGCATGAAGCCGCATCCAAAGCCGCGCCGGTGAAGCGCACTCCGCCGCGCCGCGCCGCGCCGCCTTCAGTCGAGGCTCCCGCGCCGGCGCCCACAGCTCAACCGCCGATATTGCAGCCGCCACCCACCGAACCCAGCGATGTCCGCGACGAAGGCTACGCCGCACCGCTTCCGCAACTTGCTCCGACCATCGACCCGACGAGCGCAGCGGCGGCGCCTTAGCGGCCCGACTTGTATTACGACATTGCAACTATGGGAAAATCCCTGATCAACTTCGACCAGGCGAGTTACGACGATGAAAGTAGCAGTGATGGGTGCAGGCGCAGTCGGCTGTTATTACGGCGGCATGCTGGCGCGTGCGGGACATGAGGTGACGCTGATCGGCCGCCCCAATCACGTCGATGCCATCAACCGTGACGGCCTGCGCATGCAGACCCTCACGTTCGACGAACACGTGCGCGTGGCCGCGAGCACACAGCCGAGCGCGGTGGAAGGCGCTTCGCTCGTGTTGTTCTGCGTGAAATCCACCGATACCGAAAGCGCCGCCGCCGAACTGAAACCGTATCTCGAGGAAGACGCGTTGGTGCTCGTGCTGCAGAACGGTGTCGATAACGCCGACCGCGTGCGTACGGTCATATCGCAGGAAGTGGCTGCGGCCGTTGTCTATGTGGCGGCCGGCATGGAAGGCTCCGGCCACGTGCGGCATCACGGGCGCGGCGATCTGGTGATCGAGCCATCGAGTCAAAGCGAAGCGTTCGCCCGCGTGCTGATCGACTCGCAGATTCCCACCGAAATTTCTCCCAACGTACGTGGCGCGCTCTGGGCCAAACTGATCCTGAACTGCGCATACAACGCGCTCTCCGCGATCACGCAACTGCCGTATGGACGCCTTGCGGCGAACGCAAGCGTCGAGGCGTGCATGCGCGACATCGTAGGTGAATGTCTGGCAGTCGCAAAGGCGGAAGACATCGCCATTCCCGGCGACGTGGATGCGTCCGTGCGCATGATCGCCGAAAAGATGCCGACGCAGTTCTCATCGACGGCACAGGACGTGGCGCGTTCGAAGCCAACGGAGATCGATCATCTGAACGGGTTGATCGTGCGTCTGGGCGAGAAGCACGGGATTGCAACGCCTGCCAATCGCGTGTTGCATGCGTTAGTGAAAGCGCTTGAGACGAAGTACGGCGGCGCTGTGTGACGGGGCTGTGTGACGGCGCTCAACGCATGCAGACGCACTGGTACTGCTGACCGGACGCCATGGACAGAAGCTGGAAATTCTCGAATATCCAGCGAATATGCACCGGCAGCTGCAAATCGCCATAAAGTCCGCGCTTCTGAAGACGTTAAACGAACGCGTACCTGACTTTCTCGTGTCGGGGTTCGTATATCGTCGATCCGGAGCGTTTCATGTTAGTGGGAAGTTTCGACAGCCTTCTGGTGCTGTTTTCTTTTCTGGTCGCCGTGCTGGCGTCGTACACGGCGCTCGACCTGGTCGGCCGGATCACGAGCGCCGAGCGCGTTGCCGCCCGCTGGTGGCTATGCGGCGGCGCGCTCGCGATGGGTCTCGGCGTCTGGTCGATGCACTTCGTCGGCATGCTCGCTTTCCATCTGCCGATCAAGCTCGGCTTCGACTTCGGCCTGACAGTGCTCTCGCTCCTGATTGCGATTGCGTCGTCGCTGCTGGCGCTCTGGATCGCCAGCCGGGACAATCTTCCGGCACGACACCTCGTCCTCGGCGCGTTGATGCTCGGCTGCGGCATCGCCGCGATGCACTACACCGGCATGGCCGCGCTGCAGATGCAACCGGGCATCGTCTATATACCCGCGCTGGTCGTGGCTTCCATTGCGATCGCCATCGCGGCCGCGGGCGCGGCGCTCTGGATCGCGTTCCGGCTGCGCGCATATAGCTCGCGCGTGCGCAGTTACCGGGTAGGCGCTGCGCTCGTGATGGGACTTGCCGTCGTTTCGATGCACTACACGGGCATGGCCGCGGCGCGCTTCCCGCTTGGCTCGATCTGCGGCGCCGCGCGCAACGGCTTGCACAACGACACGCTCGCGCTGCCGATCATCGTGGTGACCATTGCCGTGCTTGCGGTCGTGCTGATCACCTCCGTGCTCGACTTGCGGCTGGAAATGCGGACCGCGGCGCTCTCGGCGTCGCTGGAAGAAGCGAATGAAGAGCTTTCCTATCTGGTCCTGCACGACAACCTGACCAAGTTGCCGAACCGCGTACTGCTGGAAGAGCGTCTGAAATTCGCGATCGAATCCGCCGGTCCCGCTGAGCAGTGCTTCGCGGTGATGTTCCTCGACCTCGATGGCTTCAAAAGCGTGAACGACACGTTCGGACACGCCATTGGCGACCTGTTGCTCATACAGACCGCCGATCGCATTCGCGCCAACGTCCGCTTGCAGGACACGTGCGCGCGCGTGGGCGGCGATGAATTCGTGCTGATTGCCAGCGTGCGCGAACCCGCCGATGCGTCGATCATCGCCGACAAGCTGGTCTCGGCCATCGACGAGCCGTTCAGCGTCGCGGGACACGACCTGCGGGTTTCGGTGAGCATTGGCATTGCGCTGTTTCCGGCTGACGGCGCGGACGTCGAAGCGTTGCTCAAGAACGCGGATGTCGCGATGTATCACGCGAAATCCGTCGGCCGCAACCAGGCGTGCTTCTTCGATGGCGCAATGAACACGCATACCGAAGATCACCTGGCGCTTTTGCAGGACCTGCGGCTTGCGCGCAAGCGCCGGCAGTTCGTCCTGCATTACCAGCCGAAATTCGTTGCGCCAAGCGGACCGATCACGGGCGTCGAAGCCCTGCTGCGCTGGAATCATCCGACGCGCGGCCTGATCTCGCCCGACACATTCATTCCGATCGCCGAGCGAACCGGCCTGATCGTGCAGATAGGGGAATGGGTCATCGACGAAGCGTGCCGGCAGGTTTCGCAATGGCGGCGCACCGGGCGTCCCACGCTCACGATGGCCGTGAACATCTCAGCCCTGCAGTTCAGCAACACGCGGCTCGTGCCGGCCGTAAAGAATGCGCTGGAGCGATACCAGCTTGCAGGCGAGGCGCTGACGCTCGAAATCACCGAATCGACGGCCATGCGTGATGTGGATGCCAGCCTCGAAATTCTCGAACGCCTGCGTGCGCTCGGCGTTCGCATTTCGATCGATGATTTTGGAACCGGCTATTCGAGTCTGCTGTATCTCAAGCGCCTGCCGGCGAGCGAGCTCAAGATCGATCGCGGGTTCGTGAGCGAACTTGTCGCCGATGGCGAAGATGCGGCGATCGTCGCGGCGATCATCGCGCTGGGGCAGACGCTGAATCTGAAGATCGTGGCGGAGGGCGTTGAAACCGGCGCGCAGCGGGATCTGCTGACACGCCTCGGGTGTGATTCGTTACAAGGATTCCTGCTCGGGCGCCCGATGCCCGCCCTCGAATTCGAAGGCCTCGGGCGCGCGCTGCCTCAGGGCGTGTGACTTCAGAACGTGTGACGCAGGCCCACGGTGACGGCGACTTGCGTGTTCGTCGATGAAGGCGAAAGCGTGTTGATCATGGCGTGCGAAAGCACTGAGTCCGGCGGCGCGCCGTGCACGTTCTGATAGACCCCTTCAAGATAGAAGTCCGTGCGTTTGCTGAGCGCATAGTCCGACTGCAGCATGGCGGTGTTCCATCCCGGCGCCGCGCCGTTGTAGGCGCCATGCGTGTACGTGTACGCGCCCGACAGGCTCAGCGCCGGAGTTAGCGCGTACTTCGCGTTCACCTCGTAGTTATCGAGCCTGAGCGATCCGGCAAGCGTTCCGGCAGAGGCATCGTCGGCGCCCAGATAAGTGCCCGTGCCAAACGAGAACACGCCTGATGTGTTATCTATCTGACTGTGGCTCCATACCAATCCCACGGTCGCCGGTCCGAACGTGTAGTTGCCGCCAAGCGACCAGATCCGCTGGCGTTGGGCGATGAAGTTCGCGCTGGCGTCGCCCGAGGTTATCGCGCCGCTGCCGTTGCCCGCGTTGTTCAATTGCAGGTAGCCGGCGGCGAGATTGACCGGTCCCTCCGCATAAGAAACGCCGAATCCGTAGGAGCGGTTATCGCCGAAATTCGTCTTGTTGCTGAAGGAATACATGGTTTCGACGGTCACGCCATGGAACGTCGGGGTCGTGTACTTCACCGTGTTGTTGATCACGACCGAGTTCGCGGCGAGGTTGTCGTTTTCGAACGGATGCGCGGCCATGCTGCCGCCCCATGTGTTGAATTCCGCCGTGAGCGGTCCGACAAGGTCGTTCATTACGTCGAACTGGCGGCCCAACGTGACCGTGCCGTACGGGTCGCTTTGCAAGCCGACCCAGGCCTGGGAGCCGAAGCCATCGCCGGAAAATGCCTGGGCGCCGTTATTCAGCAGAAAGCCTTGTTCCAGCTTGAAGACCGCGTGCAGGCCTGCTCCGAGATCCTCCGAACCCTTGAGGCCGAACACTGTGTTCTGCGTCGAGCTGCTGACCTCCTGCCAGTTGCTATGTCCCTGCTGGTTGTTCGTGTAGACCAGCCCCGTATCGATAAGACCGTAGAGCGTGACGCTGCTTTGCGCATGCGCCGAGACAGCGAAGGCGCCGGATATAGCGGCTGCAAGAAGGGTTTTTTTCATCCTCGTAAGCTCCATGAATGGCGATGATCGAAATGAGTCGCGAGCTTTTTCGCATCGGCGGCCGAAGGCTTGCCGGAACACGCCGGTCATATTGCGTCGAAAAAAAAGACCGTGCAGGGATGGGACCCATGGATTGGCGCGGCGCCGGCCGGAGGCCTGAAGATTGCGTAGGATCGTGCAGTTACAGTTATTCGACACGGGAGGCGCCAGCGTGAAGATCGCAACGTTCAACATCAACGGCATCAAGTCGCGGCTGCCCGCCTTGCTCGAATGGCTGGAACGCGAAGCGCCGGACGTCGCCTGCCTGCAGGAACTCAAGGCGCAGGACGCGGCGTTCCCCATCGATGCAATTCGTGCCGCAGGGTATGGCGCGATCTGGCACGGGCAACAATCGTGGAACGGGGTTGCGATCCTTGCAAAGGGCGCCGATCCGCTCGAAAGCCGCCGCGGCCTCCCGGGCGGCAAGGACGACACGCATAGCCGCTATATAGAAGCGGCAGTCGACGGCATGCTGATTGGATGTCTTTATCTTCCCAACGGCAACCCGCAGCCGGGGCCGAAGTTCGATTACAAGCTCGCGTGGTTCGAGCGATTGATCGAATACGCCGCGACGCTTTTCGCAAGCGGCCATCCGGTCGTGCTGGCCGGCGACTTCAACGTCATTCCCACCGATGAAGACATCTACAACACGCGTTCATGGAAGAAGGACGCGTTGCTGCAGCCCGAAAGCCGCGAATGCTATGCGCGCCTGCTCGAACAAGGCTGGACGGACGCACTGCGCTCGACCCATCCTGATGAGCGCATCTATACGTTCTGGGATTACTTCCGCGAACACTGGAAAACCAACTCTGGGTTGCGTATCGACCACATGTTGCTGAGTGCGGATCTTGCGCCGAAACTGCGTGGCGCAGGCGTTGACCGCTGGGTGCGCGATCAACCCCATGCGAGCGATCACGCGCCGGTCTGGATCGAGCTCGGCGCGAAGCGGCGCAGCAGGGCGGCGAAAAAGAATTGAGCAGAAACGGGCCACGGCGGACGTCGCGACAACAACGCAACGTTTTTCGATCGCGGTGAGCCGGACCGTCGGTTTCCCTCGCAACCACGGCATGCGTGGCTTTCAGCTATCGAGCCGCGTGCCGGCGGCCCCACACCCGGCGAATACGCATGCGTCGCCTGCCGGCCGGCGTATTGATGGAACACTTTTGCATCATTTCCGGCAGGACCCCGCGGACGGCTTGCCCGTTGAGGATTTACGTCGGGAACATCCTGGCTCCGATGCATTCTCGAACCCGCGAAAGCCCGCCAGCCAAGCATTCGATAGACAAAAGGCTGTTCGAATTGATCCGATGGATCGCCGCGCCGTCGCGCCCATCTGTTCATAACTGAAACATAAATCCTTACGCGCGCAATGTGCGCTATGCCATATCGCGATGAAGCCTATGCTGGCATTGGGTTTGACGCTTCCTGGCATAGTCCTCGCTAAGTATGTGGTGCAGCACTCGTTAATGTTGAAACAAAGAGAAACAGTCGACATAAAGGGATCTGCTTCGGGGCTGGCCAGGATTCTCGTTTTAGATCGATGCCGACAGATGCATCACGAAACGCGAAACCGGCCGGAATAAAAAAACGGCGCACCGCGCGAATACAAGAGAAAAACATCATGCTGACCCTTCAGTCCGACCTGCACGGCAATCATCTGTTGGGCGCGCTGCCTGCGCACGAATGGCAAGCGCTTACGCCGCATCTCGAGCTCGTTCAGCTCCGTACGGAACAGTTGCTCTGCGATTCGGGGCAACGCATTCAGCACGTGTATTTTCCGACGACGGCCATCATCTCCCTTCTCCACACAATGGAAGACGGCGGCTCGGTCGAAATCGCAGCCATCGGACGCGAAGGCATGACAGGCGTTCCGGTGCTGACCGGCGGCGACACCATGCCAACGCGCGTTCAGGTTCAATGCCCGGGGTTTGCATATCGCATGAGCGCGTCCGCTTTGCGCGAGCAGTTCGGCCGTTCTGATTTCCTGCGCCGCCTGATGCTGCTGTATATGCAGGCGCTTCTCACGCAAGTCGCGCAGACCGCGGCGTGCAACCGCCATCATTCGCTTTCCAAGCAGTTGTGCCGCTGGTTGCTGATCGAGATCGACCGTACGCCGACGGACAGGCTGCAAGTCACGCAACAAATGATCGCCGACATGCTGGGCGTGCGCCGCGAAGGCGTGACCGAAGCGGCAGGAAAGCTTCACGACGAAGGCCTGATCCATCACAGCCGTGGTTGCATCAAGGTGCTTGATCGTGCCGGCCTCGAAGCGCGTGCGTGCGAATGCTATGGCATCGTCAAGCGCGAGTTCGACCGGATGCTGCCCCGCATTCGTCAAACTGAAGAAGTCAGCTAAGCGACGGGCATGCGTCGTGCTGCCTCTGCCGGACTTGACCGGATGCGGAGTGCAGGGTGACAAGGCGGATCGTTTATGTTCTTTTGTTGCTTATGCTGTTCACCGCAATGGCGTTCGCTTGTCTGGCGTACATGGGGCGCGTCGCCATACCTGATCGATATAACCCGTTCACGCCGCTCGACGTTCTTGCGCCGCCAGGACCGCTCACTGCGTTGAAGATGTGGCGGACAACCCATGATGCAACGCTTTGCGCGGCGGCCCTTGAAGGATCGGGCCTCGTGTATCGGCCGATTGCGGAAACGTCGGGGCCGGGCGGGTGCATGTTGAAGGGTGTGGTGCGCATTACGCAATCGGAGAGTCTGCGTTTTAGCTCGCCGTTCATGGCCACTTGTCCGCTTGCTATCGGAATGGCCTTCTTCGAGCATCAGTATTTACAGCCTGCCGCTGCCGAGCTCTACGGCGAGCGAGTGTCGCGCGTGGAACATGTCGGCAGCTATGCGTGCCGCAACGTCAATCATCAGCAGGACACGGCACTCAGCCAGCATGCGAGCGCGAATGCCGTCGACCTCACGGGTTTCGTGCTGGCCGATGGAAAGCGCATCACGCTGGATGCCTGGAATGACGCCTCACGAGACGGAGCTTTCCTGCGCCGCGTGCATGAGGGCGCTTGCCGCGCGTTCCGGACCACCCTCGGTCCTGACTACAACGCGTTGCACAAGACGCATTTCCACGTGGACATGGGCTCGTACAGCATCTGTCGTTGAACCTGCGCTACGCAGATTCGCCGTAATCTCAACGATGCATGGCGTCGAGCTCAGGCAACAGCATCACGCTTTCCTGATCGTTCGGGTCGGTGCGTGCGATCACTGTGACGCACGGTTCGGTGCTGCTCGGGTTGACTCGTCAGGTGCAGAATCGATAAAGACACGCGGCTGTGCGTAAGGATGAACACGCGAATGTCGTAGGGAATGCTACGCAAGAGCTGCATTGGGCCATAGACCAGGAACACAGCGGCCATTTCGTATCGCGTGGACAGTTGCACGAGCGGGAGAGTCGCTAAGAGCAGAAGCATCGCGAGATTAAGCGAAAGCATGCTGGCGTTTTCGCCCTGCTTGCGAAGCTGCTGCGCATGTTTCGAGAAAAAACGCAGCGAGTCCTGTGTGAACACCAGATGTGGCGGCATGTTCCGTTTTCCTTGAGCGATTGACCCGTGGACGCTGGGTCTCGTACAGGCAAACACCGGACGTGGCCGTTCTATTCCAATTAAATCAAGCTGTGGGCCTCCGCTAATGCTCAGACGAAAGCCATATGAAAGCCGACCCTATACTCATAGATGATCGTATGTGGCCGCCTTTCTGAATATGATGGAGTCATACGGTGGTTCGCAAGATGTGGCGACTGCTAAAGCCGATGAACCGGCCAGAGGACCCACTGTCTTGCCAAGCGACCTGATTGTTTCCATTATCGATGACGACGAATCCGTAAGGACCGCAACCTCCAGCCTGGTGCGCTCGCTTGGATGGGAAGCGCGGCTCTACGCGTCGGCGGAGTCATTCCTCGGCTCGGGCGTTGTCGCCGACACACGCTGCATCATCTCCGACGTACAGATGCCCGGCATGAGCGGACTCGAGCTGCAAATGAGACTGGCTGAAAAGGGCTACACCATGCCGTTTATCTTCATCTCCGCGTTTCGCTCGGACGCCGCAAGCCGGCAAGCGCTGGCCGCCGGCGCCATGTGTTTCCTGAGCAAGCCGGTGGATGGCGCCGTGGTCGCGCAATGCCTGGACAAGCTTCGCGGCAACGGTGCAAGCGCCCAACACAGCACCTGCTAACGGAAAGCCAATCAAGCATGAATGTCCGCGTCCCCGTCATTGGCCTGAAACGTCCCGACGCACGGCTGTTATGGGGACTCGCGGCGCTGGTCGCACTGAGCGTGTTCGTGATCGACGCATTCACGCCGCTCGATATCGCCATTGCCGTGCTCTACGTGGTGGTGGTGATGCTGGTCGCGGTCACCGGCAACCGAACGGCAACGTTGCTCGTTGCATGGTGTTCCGTGCTGCTGACGCTCGGCGCATTCCTGTCTTCTCACGATACCAATTTCACCGACCCGTCCATCGCGCGCTGTGCGGTCAGCCTGCTGGCGATTGCAATTGTTTCGGTGCTGGCGCTGCGCAACCTGGCGAGCACCGCGCGGCTGGTCGAGCAGGTGCAATTGCTCGACATGACGCACGACGCAATCGTCGTGTATGACATGAACGATGTCATCAGTTTCTGGAACCACGGCGCAGAAGAACTGTACGGATGGACATCGGCGCAAGCCGTGGGCAAGCGCGTGCACGACCTGACGCATACGCAAATGGCCGTACCGCTCGCGGATATTCGCCAGCAACTGCTGAACACCGGGCAGTGGGACGGCGAAGTCGAACGAACGCGCAAGGACGGTACCCACGTAGTGGTATCGAGCCGCTTGCGCTTGTGGCGGGATCGTCTCGGGCGGCCGCGCGCCGTGCTCGCGACGAACAACGACATCACCGCGCAAAAGCGCATGGAAGCCGAGCTGCAGCGCAAGCAGGACGAACTGCGCGCGGCCATCGATGCAATTCCCGGCATGGTCTGGACGTCCTCGAACGACGGCAAGCTTGAATTCGTGAACCGCCGATGGCAGGAGGTCGGCGTCTTCGCGGCTGACATCGGCGGCAGCACAACGGATGCCTCCACGGGCCGCGATATTTGGTCCGAGATCATCCATGCGAACGACCTGCAAGGTATGGATCGCGCATGGAGCGACGCGATCGCATTGGGCAGATCGTTCGAATATTCGGCGCGCGTGCGCCGCAACAACGGCGAATACAGATGGATGCACATTGGCGCGGAACCCATGCGCGACGCGCAGGACAACGTGCTGCGCTGGTATGGCGTCAACACCGACATCGAAGAGCGCAAGCGCGCCGAGGAGGCGCTTGAACGCAGCGAGGCGCTGTTGTCCGAGGCGCAGCGCTTGAGCAAGACGGGCAGCATCGCCATGCGGATGGATCGCGGGGAAATGAGCTGGTCGGAAGAGGCGTACCGGATCTACGATTACCCGCTGGACTGCACGCCATCCGTGGAATTGATCGAAGCGCGCACGCTGCCGGAAGACCTGCCAATCGTGCAGAAGGTCTCGCGGCGCGCGTTGGCCGGTGAACCGAATATCGATGCCGAGCACAGACTTTGCATGCCGGACGGCAGCATCAAGCATGTTCATTTCGTCGCGCATGCGCTCGCGTGCAAAGCTGGATTGTCCGATGAACGGCAGGAGTACGTGGGCGCGCTGATCGACATCACGGAGACAAAGCGCACGCATGAAGCGCTGGCGCGCTCCATGTCCGAACTCGCGCATGTGTCGCGCGTGACGACGCTGGGGGAGCTTGCGTCATCGATCGCGCATGAGGTGACGCAACCCATCGCCGCCATCGTCACGTGCGGGGACGCCGCGCTGCGTTGGCTGAACCGGCCGCAGCCGGATCTCGGCGAGGCGGCGCAATCGATCACCCAGATGATCCGCGATGCAAAACGTGCGGGCGACGTAGTCCGCCAGACTCGGGAAATGGCGAAAAAGCGCGGCCCGAGCCAGAGCGTGCTCGATCTCAACGCGCTGGTGGAGGAATCCATAGAACTCGTGCGCCGCGAGCTTCAAAACCACCGCGCAACGCTGGTGACGCGTTTCGATCCGGCATTACTGCAGATTTGCGCGGACCGGGTGCAGATCCAGCAGGTGCTGATCAACCTGATGATGAACGGCGCTCAGGCAATGTCGAGCCTGAACAGCGGTCCGCGGCAGCTGACAATCACCACGCGCCTTCTCGCCGATAACAACGTGATGACAACCGTAAAGGATCAGGGAACAGGAATAGCCGATGCAGACTCTGCGCATTTGTTCAACCCGTTCTTCACCACCAAAGCCGATGGAATGGGCATGGGATTATCGATCTGCCGCTCGATAATCGAAAACCATGGCGGCCGGATTTCGGCGCATTCGCCCGATGAGGGCGGCGCGGAATTGCGCTTCGTGTTGCCGCTTTTCAGACCGGCCGAGCAGACCGCCTGACGCCACGCTATTTCGTTTTGTGATCGACGTCCGGGCGGATACCTAGCGCTTCGGCCTTGCGCACCAGATCGGCAACCGATCGCGAGCCCATTTTTTTCGTCAATTGCCCACGATGAATCTTGACGGTGATTTCGCTCAGGTTCATTTCAGCGGCGATCTGCTTGTTCATCAGCCCGGCGACGACATGACCCATGACCTCCTTCTCGCGCGGTGTCAGGGACGCGTAGCTGCGCGTCACGTCAGCTTTCGACTGCTCATGCGCAAGCCGTTCGTTATCGCGTGCGAGCGCGCTCGTGACGGCGTCGAGCATGTCCTGATCGCGGAACGGTTTCGTCAGGAAATCCACTGCGCCCGCTTTCATCGCCCGCACCGACATTTCGATGTCGCCATGACCCGTCATGAATAAAACCGGAATGCGCAGGCCGCCACGCGCCATGTCCTCCTGAAGCGCCAGACCGCTTTCCTGACGCAGACGCACATCGAGAATAAGGCAGCTGGGGACATTGGATTTCGGGCAGTCGAGAAATTCCTGAGCCGATGCAAACGCCTCGACCTGCAGCCCGACCGAGCGCAGCAGATTGCTCACGGCGAAGCGCATGGAATCGTCGTCGTCGACGACATACACCACGGATGCGTTCGGTTTTGCATCAGCCGTGCCCGTGCCCGTGAGCGTGCGCGGATCATGTACCAAGATCACCTCCCCGACAGCGGCGAAGCGCCGCAAAAAGTCCCGCCGTCATTTTAGTACCGGACGACAGTCCAGGCGGGAATTTCGTCTCTCAACGAAATCGCTAACTCATACGAAGGTGTTAGAGGGACACCGCTTCATGTGATCGATGCATCCGTTGGTAGGGCTGGTGGCGCGACAAGGCTTGCCTTAAATTGAAGTCACTCGCTTGAACGCAGCCCACTTCTGATCTTCGGCGCCGTTCAGCTTATCGACCGAGGTCACGATCATGCAGAACACCGGATATGCGGCGAATGACGGAATTGCCATCGACGTACGGGACCAGCTCATGGACCATGTTCCCAGGTTGCGCCGGTACTCGCGCGCGCTGATCAGAAACCACGATCTTGCCGACGACCTCGTACAGGACACATTACAACGCGCGCTGCAGCGTCTTGAACAATTCGAGCGCGATACCGACTTGCGGGCATGGCTCTTCACGATCATGCACAACCTGTTCGCGAATCAACGGCGTCATGCATCCATGCACGCGGTCCACGTGAGCGTGGATGACGATGGCGTGCCGGAGACCGAGTTCGCGGTGGCCGCGAATCAGACTCATCGGCTGGAGGTGCGTGACCTTGATGCAGCGTTACAGATGCTTCCCGTCGAGCAGCGTCAGGTCGTGCTGTTGGTCGGGCTTGAAGAAATGAGCTACACGGATGCGGCTTTCGCTTTGAACATTCCCGTTGGAACGGTGATGTCGCGTCTGTCGCGAGGCCGTGAACGGCTGCGCGAACTGATGATGGGCAGGGGCGTTGGCCGTAACGCTTCGAAGGCCCGAATGGCAGCCGGGTAATAGGATGATTAGAAACCATTTTTTCGTAATGTGCCAAACGGAAATTGATAAGCAGTATTTAAGAGTTGCGAAGTATTTTTCCCTTTCTTTATTTTCAAGGAGTCTTAAAATGAAACTGTTGCCTTTCGTTGGTTCGGTGTTGTCGATATCCGCCTGCTTGTTCATATCGGCAAGTGCGTTCGCGCAAGATGCGAAGCCCAAGGATGTTCCCGTCAAGAACATTGTTCTTGTTCATGGCGCCTGGGTGGACGGCTCCGGCTGGAAGCCGGTCTACGACATTCTCACAAAGGACGGGTATCACGTGAGCATGGTGCAGGAACCGTTGAGCTCGCTCGACGACGATGTCGCCGCCGCCAAGCGCGTGCTTGATTTGCAGAACGGTCCGACCATTCTCGTGGCTCACAGCTATGGCGGCTCGATCATCACGGAAGCGGGCGAGCATCCGAATGTGGTGGGGCTGGTTTACGTCGCGGCGCACGCGCCTGCAGTCGGCGAGGACGAAAGCGATCTGGGCAAGGTCATGCCGAGTTTTACATCGAAGCAGGCGGGAGCGATCAAGAAGACGGACGACGGCTATACGTACCTGAACCCGGCGGACTTTCCCAAGGACTTTGCGGCCGACTTGCCGCTCGAGCAAGCCGAGTTCGAATCTCATTCGCAGATCCTGACGGCCGCCAAGGTATTTTCCCAGCCGATGAAAGTCGCCGCGTGGACCACGAAACCGAGTTGGGGCATTGTCGCCGGCGCCGACAAGATCATCAATCCGGATCTCGAGCGCTGGTACTACGCGCGTGCGCACAGCCACACGACTGTGATACCCGGCGCAAGCCACTCGGTCTATGAATCACGTCCAAAGCAGGTTGCAGCTGTCATTGAAGATGCAGCCAGACATGCTCAACAATAAGGTACGAACGTAGGGATTTTGCCGGCCGTCCTGCGCGGATTCGATTTTCACTGTAACGTCGCATCTTTGGGCGAGCGATTGAAGCAGGTAGCCAACGCTCGCGCTGTCAATACTTCGAGATATCAACCCCGGGCCACGCAAGTGCCCCGGGATTTTCCATTGAGCAACCGGTCACCCATGAATCAACGTTTTTTGCAGCTTGCCATCGTGCTGGGCCTCATCACCGCCGTCGGCCCGTTTGCCATCGACATGTATCTTCCCGCGCTTCCGTCCATAGGCGGCGCGCTGCATGCGACTCCTGCCGAAGTGCAGTTGAGCCTGATGATGTTCTTCGTCACGCTCGGGGTCTGCCAGCTGGTCTATGGACCGCTCGCCGATATGTTCGGGCGCAAGTTGCCAATTTACGTTGGCCTCGCGATCTTCACGGCAGGCAGCGTGGGCTGTGCGTTCGCGCCGGATGTGCACGTGCTGATCGGCTTTCGTGTGTTGCAGGCGCTGGGCGCATGCGCGGGCATGGTCGTGCCGAGGGCGATCGTGCGCGATCTGTACACGGGACACGACGCCACGCGCCTGATGTCGCTGCTGATGCTGGTCGTGAGCGTATCGCCGATACTCGCGCCGTTGACCGGCAGTATCATCATCGCGGCGTTTGGATGGCGCGGTGTGTTCTGGGCGCTGACAGTTGCAGGCGGGATTGCGTTCGTGCTCGCCGCCACGCAACTGGAAGAAACGCGCGAGGCGCATCATCGTGCCGACAGTTCCTGGGCCAGCGCGTTCGCGGGTTATCGAAAGCTGCTCGTGGACCCTTCGTTCCTGGGGCTGACGCTGGTTGGCGCGTTCGGCTTGTCGTCGTTCTTCGTTTATCTGGCGAACGCGTCGTTCGTGATCATCGATCATTATGGTTTGACGCCGACCATGTTCAGCCTCTGCTTCGCGCTCAATGCGGCAGCGTTTTTCGGCGTCAGCCAGTTCACCGCACGCTTTACCGCAAAGTACGGCCTGCCGCGCGTGATTCGCGTCTCGGTCTCGGGCTTCGCACTTTCGATGGCGATTCTCGCCGTGTTGTTCCTGGCCGGCGCCGACAACCTGCCGCTGATGATGCTGTTCCTTTTTATTGGTTATGGATTCCTGGGGCTGGTCATGCCTACTTCAGCGGTGCTGTCGCTCGAGCACCATGGCGCAATTGCGGGCACGGCTTCTGCACTGATGGGCGCATTGCAGTTCGTGGTCGGCGCGGCGGTGATGGCGCTTTCCGGCCTGGTCACGAACGGCGCGCCAAAGCCGATGGTGGTTTGCATCGCGTTGTCGGCCATTACGGCCTTCGTGATTGCTCACTTGACGTTGCGCGCGGAACATTTCCGCTTGCCGGCAGCGGCGGAGTAAGGTTTTCCGCCACACTGGCACAATGCACGCGAGCTTTGCTTTGCCAGGAATCCCATGCCACTAGCTTCATTGTCGCCGAAGGCATCGCCGCCTTCGCGAGCGGTCGAACCGCTGTTCGCGCTCTTTCCCTTCCTGCGGCCTTACGCCGGGCGATGGGCGCTCTCGTTCCTCGCGCTGATCACCTCGGCGGGCGCCACGCTGGCGTTGCCGGTGGCGTTCAAATACCTGATCGACCGGGGCTTTGCCGGTGGTGACCGGGCGCATATCGATCGCTATTTTCTTGCGTTGTTTGCAGTTTCGCTGGTTCTGGCAGGCGCCACGGCGGCGCGCTTTTATCTTGTGTCGTGGCTGGGAGAGCGGGTCACAGCCGACCTGCGGCGCGCGGTGTACGACCATATGCTCGACATGAGTCCGCAGTTCTTCGAGACCACGCAGAGCGGGGAAGTCTTGTCGCGGCTCACGGCCGACACCACGCTGATCCAGACGGTCGTCGGAACCAGCCTTTCGATGGGATTGCGCAATTTCTTCTTGCTGACGGGCGGCGTGGCGATGCTCGCGGTGACGAGTCCCGTGCTTTCGGGTTACATCATCGGCACGCTGGTTGTCGTGATCGCGCCGATCCTGATTTTTGGCCGGCGTGTGCGGCGGCTTTCGCGCGCAAGCCAGGACAAGATTGCCAATGCGAGCGCGCTGGCGGGTGAGGTCCTCAACGCCATGCCGACCGTGCAGTCGTACGCGCAAGAGCCGTTCGAGGCGCGGCGGTTCGGCGGCGCCGTGGAACTTGCTTTCGAAACAGCGCTTACGCGGATCCGCGCGCGTGCGTGGTTGACGGCGGTGGTGATCGTGCTGGTGTTCACCGCGATCGTGTTCGTTCTGTGGCTCGGCGCGCAGGCGGTGCTGGCCGGGCGAATGACTGCCGGCCAGTTGTCCCAGTTCATCCTTTATGCGGTGTTCACCGCGGGCGCCGTGGGCGCGCTCGCGGAAGTGTGGGGCGATCTGCAACGTGCCGCCGGCGCCACTGAGCGGCTGTTGCAACTGCTTTCGTCGCGTTCGCCGGTGGTGGAGGCCGCGACGACCATTACAATGCCGGCGCAAGGCGAGGGCATCCGGTTCGATAACGTGAGTTTCTCGTACCCGTCCCGTCCCGGCATCGCCGCGCTTTCGGGTATCTCGCTCAATGTGCGTTCGGGCGAACACGTTGCGCTGGTCGGACCTTCGGGCGCGGGCAAGACGACCTTGTTCCAGTTGCTGCTGCGCTTCTACGATCCACAGACCGGCGGCATCCTGATCAATGGTGTTTCGACGCGTGACGTGCCGCTCTCCGACTTGCGCAAGGAGATCGGCGTCGTGCTGCAGGAATCGGTGATCTTTTCGGGCAGCGTACTCGATAACATCCGCTATGGCGCGCCCGACGCCACCCTCGAACAAGTACAGCGCGCGGCCGGGATGGCTGCGGCGGCGGGGTTTATCGAAGCCTTGCCGCAAGGCTACGAGACCTTTCTCGGCGAGCGCGGCGTGCGCTTGTCGGGCGGACAGCGGCAGCGCATTGCGATCGCCCGGGCGATCCTGAAGAATCCGCCCATCCTGCTACTCGACGAAGCCACCAGTGCGCTCGATGCAGCAAGCGAACGGCTCGTGCAACAGGCGCTGGACAACGCCGCACAGAACCGTACGACACTAGTCATTGCGCATCGGCTCGCGACGGTGCAGCAGGCGGACCGCATTGTTGTGATGGAGCAAGGGTGCATTGTCGCGCAAGGCCGGCACGCCGATCTGCTTCTGAGCTCGCCGCTTTATGCGCAGCTCGCTGCGTTGCAGTTTGGAAGCGTCGAGCTTCCGCTGCATCAATAATCCAGGAATTGATAGGCGCAGGCCATCAGGTGCTTGGTTTGATGCGATCGGATGCGGGCGCGGCGGCGCTCGTGGCGGCGGGTGCAGAAGTGCATCGCGGAACGCGGTATTACGCGGTCGCGGAAGAAGGCGTGCCGTTCAGGGATATCGCCGGCGCGATCGGCCGGCGTCTTGAGCTGCCGGTGCTCAGCAAGACGTCCGAGGAAGCCGCGGACCATTTCACCTGGTTCACCGTGTTCGCCGGCATGGATGCGCCAGCATCGAGCGAGCAAACGCGCAAGTTGTTGGGTTGGGAGCCGACGCAACCGGGACTTATCGACGATATCGACAAGCCGGGTTATTTCAAGGTGTGATCCACAAACGCGCTTACTGCGTACCGGGACGTTTCGGCGCTGGCAGGGAGGGATCGAGCCGGGCCGAATCCCTGATCAGACTGTCCGTCATTGCTGCTGCAACGGGGTTTGACCGGTGCGACGGATCTGCGCGCACGACAGGACCAGGCGCAATCACTACCGGGCTCGGCGGCGGCAATGCCGGATCGAGCTGCGCCGATTCCCTGACCAGCTGATCCGTCATTGCGGACGTAGCCGGTTTCGGATTGCGGCTGCGCCCAAAGTCGCGGCTTGCATCAGCGCGCACGACTGGCGCCGGACGTTTCTCCGAATCCGGAGCGCTTTGCGTAATCGCCGCGGTTTGTGCCGGCGCGGGTTCGGGATTCGGCCTTGCGGCCGGTTGCGGCGTTTGCACAGTGTTTTCGACTGGCGGCGGAGCTGGCTCCGCAGAGACGACATTGCCGACTGTGGATTGCTTCGGAGAAACGGCGATGTCATTGACGCTACTGGCTGCCGTAACTGCGCCCGCAATGCTTCCAGCTGTCACATGCGTGTCGCTGAGCACGGGGTCCGACTCTTCTTCCTGCGATGAGCCTTCCTGCGTTGCGTGCGTTTCCGTCGTCTCGTCGCCCTTGTGGAACACGAGATAAGCGCCCACGGCGAGCTCGGCGAGCAGCACCGTGATGATCAATGTCTTGCGTGTATTCCTCATATGAAGCAACGGTTCGTTTAAGCGACGCAATTCGACCATGATAACCGCCTGCTTGTAAGAGACGCCAAAAAGGCCGGCCACATCTCGAATGTGCCCGGCCGGGACAAACCGGCTGATTCGCTCAGGTGTCCGGGTGAGATCCCGCGAAGTTTGCATACGCGGCATACGGAGTGAGCTGGATGGTGTTCATCACCAGGCCGAATGTATCGTTGCCGCTGTCGAGCACGTAATACATGGCAGACGCGATGTTGTGCGTCTTTCTGGCGTTATAGAAGTTGCCCAGTTGAGTCGTGATGTAATTGGCGCGATAAGCCGCCGTTTGCTCAGGACCCGTGTTCCACTCGGTGATCATGAAAGGCACGTTATAACGCGCCTTGCAGTATGTGGGCAGATCGAAGCCGGGACCTGCTCCATCGGAGCCGATATTGAAGATGTCGCCATACACTTCGTAGTTGTGCCATGTCGTGATATCCCAGCGTACCAGCGGATAGCCACGGCTTCCATCGGGCTGCGTGCCTTCCCACAACGCATCTGCTGCGGCGTAGTCAGCCACGCAGAAGTTGATGCCGCACTTGGCGTTCGACTGAACGGATTTCACGCCATCGATCATGCCGCGCATCACACCTCGCATGGCCGGCCAGTTTGCATTGTTGAAGTCGGACGCTTTGGTGCCCGCTTGCGTGAAGTCCAGAATGGTGGAGTTCTGCCGCGTCAGTTCATTGCCGCACTCGTACATGGTCACACCGTACTGTTTCAGCGCGCCCGCCACGGTGGAGGCGATCCAATGACCCTGGCTATACGCGGCGTCTTCACTGCCGAAGACGTTGCCGTACGCGTCGGTCATGCCCTGGTTGATCAGCACGAACAATGTCATGCCCGCCGCCTGGAATGCCGCCGCCAGCTTGGTCACTGCTGCAAGCTGCTTGGGATCGTCGCTGCAGCCCACGCGGAAGGTCGTGCAACCCAGTCCCTTGAGGATGGAGATGATCTGAGCCGGGGTATAGGGGTCGTCCCAGTGCCCGTTCATGCCGTAGAAGTTGCCCGGCGTCGCCGCGCTCGCATGGCGCGGGTCGCTTGCCTGCAACCATCCGGCGGCATCGGTCCAGACGTAGCACTGGCCCGACGTGTTCGTGTGCCACATCATGCCGCCGTACCACATGAGCAAGGCAACGTTGTAGTTGTTGCCCACAACCGTGCCGTCTCTGTAGATGACGCCACCGGACACGGTCCAGACCCTGCCTTGCTTGTCGATAAGCGATGAAGCCGGCGGGATCATTGTCGCGTCGGGTGACGCATTGCTGACTGCTGCGGCGTTGACGACTGCTTTACCACTCGATGCACTGTTGACGGTTGCACCCGTTGCGTTGCTGCTGTCGCTCGATCCGCCGCATGCGGTCAAGATATAGCTACCGCTCAAAGCCGTGAGGCAACCTAGAAATTGACGTCTTTTTAACATGGCGAGTTGTGTCCAATGTCGAGAAAAGGCCCCGACAAAAAGAAGTTGGTAATTTCAGTTTGGAAACACGAAGCACTGTGAAAGCTGCGTACTGATATCTCTTGAATTGTTCGTAGACCTAAAAAATCTTAATGCTTGATAACTTCGTTCAGTCCTGGCGTGGTCATCCCCTTCGATTCGGTTTGGACTGCGAACCGAGTGTCATGGTCCTGCGTCGTGCCATCCTGCTAGCGAAACACCGTGCGCTGCGTGAGCGCTTACAGATACCGGTTGCCGCACTCGCAAAGGTTGCGGCAAACGTTTCACTCCGGATGCAAAAATCGCGATCTGACCCGGCAAACTCTACCTTTTCCCTCTAAGGCAGGCGCAAATCCTACCCGGAATGTGCGGCGCGTCTCAAATGAATTAATATCTTTTTGCCGAAAAAGGGCAAATCTTCTAACGAGACACGGGATCATAAAATTATTTCCTCATGCGAATGCTTTATTAATCTGAAGAATGGAAAGAGGTTGTCCAATAATTTCCGGTCACTTTTGACCTGTATGAGTAATTAGTGCTCATTTATGTAACAATTTTTCGTCAATATTTACCTTGAAGTTATGGCGGTGCATGTATTCAGATAAAAGTGACCGAATACGCGATTGTCAGGCTGACTTCTAAGTCGAAGCGGCCAAATTCATTATTATTAGCAATCCGTTTTTTATAGCGTTAGGTGATCGAACAAGGCGGTGGAACGTGGCCCAGGAGCGTCTGTAGAAACAAACGCGTCTTATCCAGACTTGGTTGCCGATGACTTGGATTCCAGCTATTTCGGATGACAATTTCTCAAGAGAATTTCCGGGTTCCGAAAAGATTGGAATAAAAGGCATTCAATAAAATCAGGAAATCAACAGCGGATGAAACTCGGATAGCCATTTCAATTCGCTTATCAGTTGGTATTACGCCATCAGCTTTCAGCCCGATTCGCGCGTAGGTATCCACCAGCGCCGGCGCCGATTGCGCGCTCGACTCACCCGCTATGCGATCCGGCGTGGCTTCCGCATGTTCTGACGAGTGAAAAGGAGATTCGATAGCGCCTGATTATTACGGCGGTTAAATTTGTGACTTGGACCTTCGCGGCTATCGGGACTATTCTGAATTTTCGCTTGAACGGACCTCCGACTGCAATGCACGCGATTTGCATCCATGTCCGCCTCAGGCGATCTGTAAGGAGATTGAAAACATGGTCGCAAAAACGCTGGTTCAGGCTCTTATCGCAGTTGTCGCAATGGTCGTGTACTTCACGCCATCAATCGTCGCGGACAGGCGAGGGCGGCGCAACGTGCTGCTGCTTGCGCTGATGAACGCACTGCTCGGATGGACGATCGTTGGATGGCTGAGCGCGCTTTACTGGGCGCTGCATCGCGATAGCCCTAAGAAAGTCGACCGCATCATGCGGATGCAAATGCGCAACAAGGCACATGCAACGGCTGATGCGATCGTAGCGCGTGCACTTGCACGCAACGTCCCCCCAGCGAAGGCGATACGCATCATGCGCGATCCTTACTGAGAGACAGTGCGCCAGGCATCTAGCCTGCAAGAGCGAGCGCGCGTGAGCGCCGCCGCGCCAGCCAGCGCACCATGAGCAACCCGACGATCATCACGGTGAGCGACAACATGGTGGTCATGGTGCCGAGCGCGTAGATCACCGGTGTGGTTACGGAAGTCGTGAGGCCCTGCAATTCCAGCGGCAAGGTGTTCTGGTCGCCGATTGCCTGCGACGTGCGAGCAATCTCGTCCCACGACAACGTGAAGCCGAACATCCCGACTCCGATCACCGAAGGTCCTATGATCGGCAACACGACGTGTCTGAAGCTTTGCCACGGGGAAGCGCCAAGATCGCGCGCTGCCTCTTCGTACGCCGGATTGAATCGATTGAAGACGGCGAACATGACGAGCAGGCCGAAGGGCAACGTCCACGTCAGGTGCGCGCCGAGCGCGGACGTGTAGAGGCCCATCGACGTGGTGTAGTTATCGACGAAAGACTCGTGACCTGAAAGGGTGGCGAGGTACTTGACGCCATTATCGAGAAGCCGGAACGTGAGACCGATGCCGAGCGACACGATGATCGACGGCATGATCAAACTTGCGACCGATATATAAAACACCGAGGTGTCACCGCGAAAGCGCTTGCGAAACGCAAGTCCGGCACTCACCGAGAACAACACTGTCAGGACCGTAACCACCGCCGCAAGCCGCACTGAACGCGCGAACGCCGCCCATATGTCGATGTCGCCAACACCCTGCCGCAATACCTCGAACCAATGCAGCGATACGCCGCGCATCGGGAACGTGAGGCCGCCTTCCGGCCCCTGGAACGACAAGATGAAGATTGTGATGACCGGGCCGTAGAGGAACAGCACGAAAAGCGCGAACACGAGTGCAAGCCAGTAGAAACTCGCGGGCCTGCGTTCTCGATGTTTGAGACCGGGTTTGAAGCCGCTGCCAGCCATGTCAGAGCTCCTTGCGGATATCGACTACACGGGTCAGCGCCCAGACAATCATGAGCACCACCACCAGCAGGATGATCGCGTTGGCCGCGGCAGCAGGAAACTGCAGATAGCCTGTCTGCACCTGGATGATCTTCCCCACCGAGGCAATCTGCTGCCCGCCCATGACGCCGACCGTCAGGAAGTCGCCCATCACGATCGTGATCACGAAGATCGAGCCAATGACGATTCCCGTCTTCGACAGGGGCAGCACCACTTCGCGGACGACCTGCCAACCGCTTGCACCCGCATCGCGGGCGGCTTCGAGCAACGACCGGTCGATGCGCATCATTGCGTTGAATATGGGGACGATCATGAAGAACGTGTAGAGATGTACGAATGCGAGCACGACGGAAAAGTTCGAGTACAACAGCCATTCAAGCGGCCGGTCGATCATGTGCGCGCTGATCAATGCCTGATTCACCAGGCCGTTGCGGCCGAGCAGCGGCATCCATGAAATCATCCGGATCACGTTGGAGGTCCAGAACGGTATGGTGCAAACCAGGAACAGCACCGTCTGCATGCCCGACGAGCGCACGTGGAAGGCGAGGAAATAAGCAATCGTGAAGCCGATCAAAAGCGTGACCCCCCAGACGATCGCGCAGAACTTGATGGTGGACCAGTAGGTCTTGAAGGTCACGCAGACATCGGTAGTCGATGAACATCCATCGAAGATCGCCACATAGTTTTTCAGTGTAAAGGCGGGGATGATCTGGTACTCGTTGAAGTCCCAGAAGCTCACGATCAGCGTGATGATCAGCGGCACGATGAAGAACAACGCAAAGGTCAATGTCAGCGGCGTTGCCTGCAGCCATGCGGCGGCGCGCCGATGTTTGACCGGCGCGTCAAGTGTTTGAGCGGGAAGCTCGATCGATGCCATTGCGTGAATGTCCAGTGATTAAACGGATGCAGCCGGCTTCATGCAAGCCACGAAGCCGGCTCCTGCGAATTCAGGCCGCAATGAACTCGTTCCACTTCTGGACCATGTAGATGTTCTCGTCCATCACCGCATTCCAGCACGCGATCGCCCCCATGCGCTGGTTGTACGAGCCGCCGTCGCGTGTGGAGCCGGCCTTTTCGAGCAACTGGCCGTCGGGCGCCTTGATGTCCTGCGCGGCCGCCTTGCCTTCCATCCAGTAGTCCCATTCGTACGCTTGCATGTGCGACTTGGCGGTCTCCGTCACACCCGGGTAATAACCCTGGCGCATCAGGTAAGCGCCGGCCCAGCCGTCCTGGAACCAGTTGATGAACTCATACGCGGCGTCGAGCTTGCGCCCCTGCAATGAACGTGGCAGGCCGAAGCCCGATGCCCATGACCGATACCCTTCCTTCAACGGCTGGAACTTGCAGGCAACGCCCATCGTGCGGACCTTCGTGACGGCCGGCGACCACATCGACTGGATCACGACTTCGCCCGACGCCATCAGGTTCACGCTTTCGTTGAAGTCCTTCCAGAATGCGCGGAACTGGCCAGCGCGCTTCGCTTCGATCAGGATCTTGATGGTCTGGTCGATCTCGGCTTTGGTCATGTTGCCTTTGTCGCCGTATTTCATATGACCCATTGCTTCGATTGCCATTGCCGAATCCATGATGCCGATGGCCGGAATGTTGAGCAACGCGGCCTTGCCCTTGAACTCGGGATTGAGCAACTCGGACCAGCTCGTGATCGGACGCTTGATGAGGTCGGGGCGGATGCCGAGCGTATCGGCGTTGTAGGTGGTCGGGATCAGCGTCATCCATTCGGTGGGTGTCGCGGAGAATTGCGTCGAGCGCGCGCCCGTCAGGAACATCACCTTCTTCGGTGCGGTGCCCTGGTCGCCGATCTTCTTGCCATCGACTTCGCCGCGCGTGAGCACGGGCGTGATCTTGTCGGCGAGCTTGATCTTCTTTGCGTCCATGCCGGCGAGTGTGCCGGCGGGAATGAGCTTCTTCAGCGAGAAGTATTCGGTATCAACGATATCGAAGGAATTCGGTTGCGTGATGATGCGCTTGGCGACGTCATCGGTCGTGACCGGGATGTACTGGATCTGAATGCCCGTGTCTTCCTGAAACTTCTTCGCGATATCCGAGCTCTGGTTGACCGCCGTGCCGAGATATCGCAACGTGATCTTTTCCTGCGCGTGGACATAAGGGAACCCCGCAATACCCGCTGCGGCAACTGCGCCCTTGAGCAACGCGCGACGTGACAGGCCCTGGCCTGATCCAAGGCCGGATTCGGCGGGCTCGGTCGCGGTGATATCCGACGGATGTTCTTTTCGCTCGGTCATTGCAATCTCCCTTGGTGACGTTGTCGTTCAATGTTCTCGTTCAGTGCAACGCAAAGCGGTCTTTCATGCCGCAAATGCATGGGCGTCCTGCTCGTTCCACCAGACCACGACACGCGCGTCGGGGCCGAGGCGCTTGGGGTCGTATTCGTTATCGGGTAGCAGCGAGATGAGTTCGGGCGAACCGTCGAGCGGCGCCAGCGTCATGCGCAAATGCGTGCCCTGATATTCGGTCTCTCGGACCGTGCAAGGAATGCCGCCGATACGGCTAAGGCCGCCATCGCCGCCCGGTGTCTGTACCGGCGTGACGCCGTGAGGCGCGATGCGTAAGTGGTCGGCACGCACGGTGAACGCATGCCCGTTTGCGCTCAGCACGTTGTGGCCGCCCAGGAAACGCGCGACGAATTCGGTGCGCGGCCGATTGAAGACTTCGTGTGGCGAGCCGCTTTGTTCAATGCGTCCATGACTCATCACCACGACCATGTCAGCGAGCGCCATCGCTTCTTCCTGCGAATGCGTGACGTGCACGAACGTGATGCCGAGTTCTTTTTGCCAGCGCTTGAGTTCGGCGCGCATCTGGATGCGCAGGAACGGGTCGAGCGCAGACAAGGGTTCATCGAGCAAGAGGCAACGTGGTTCGTTCAGCAACGCGCGCGCGAGGGCGACGCGCTGTTGCTGGCCGCCTGACAATTGCGATGGCTTGCGTTCGGCGAAAGCGCTCATCGCAACCAGTTCGAGCAGTTCACCCGCACGCTTGCGGCGCGCGTCTTTCGCAACGCCGCGCATCTTCAGGCTGAACGCGACGTTATCGAGCGCGGACAAATGTGGAAAGAGGGCGTAGCTCTGGAAGACCATTGCGGTGCCGCGTGTGGCGGGTTGCGCGCGCGTGACGTTGCGCTGGCCAATGAGGATGTCGCCATCGGTGATCGATTCGTGGCCCGCGATCATTCTCAATGTCGATGTCTTGCCGCAGCCCGACGGCCCGAGCAGGCAGCAGTACTGTCCGCCGGGAATCCGCAAGTCGATGGAATCGACTGCGAGCGAGTCACCATATTGCTTCGACACATGCACGAGTTCAATGTCCGCGGCTTCTGTCTTGAGTACGGCTGAAGTGGACTGACTCATATGGACGGACTCATGCGATGCGTTCCTGTTCGGGGCGTGACGGTTGACGAACGTCGGCTGACGCATCGTCAAATGCAAGACACATGCCACTTTGTTCGCATCGCATTGAGTTCTGTGCAAACCATCGCCGCTATTGAACGTCTACGATATGGCGTGTAAATTGCACACGATTCGAAACTGATGCGTCGGCGATCGAACATCGAAAACCGCACGATCACGGTGCGCCGCAGGTCCGCTTCGGGGCGCAATCCACCAAAAAGGTTCACACGCAGCACACGTTGTTATCGGGGTTTTCGCACATGGACATCATCCGTCACGCTGGCGCACAAAGCGGATCAAAATTTGGTCCGCTGGTGACGCACGAGCGTTTCCCATATAGATCGATCGCCAATACCGATTCGTTCCGCTGGCCGGGAGATACCGGACTCGCCGTGTATCTCGGCTTCAACATCGAACACTTTGCGTTTGGGGAAGGTCTCGGCGCGGCGCTTGGTCCAGTGTCGCCGCAACCCGACGTGCTCAACTACAGCTGGCGCGAATACGGTAACCGTGTGGGCGCCTGGCGCTGCATGGAACTATTCGATCAGCTCGACATGCCTTCCGGCACGCTGATCAATACCGCCCTTTATGATCACTGCCCCGATGTCATGGATGCATGTCTTGCACGCGGCGACGAACTCATCGCGCATGGACATACGAACGCGTATCGCCAGAGCGATCTCGACGAAAACGCCGAACGTGCGCTGCTGGTTCATTGCCGCGAGCGCATTGCATTGCATTCGGGCACGCCGCCATCGGGATGGCTTTCACCATGGATATCGGAAACGCACCTGACGCCCGATCTGCTCGCGGAAACGGGCTACGGTTATACGCTCAACTGGTGTCACGATGACCGCCCGGTTCGCATGGCGACGCGCGCAGGTTCGCTCTGGTCGATTCCCTATCCGCAAGAACTCAACGACTTGCCTATGATCATCGGCCGTCAACTGGATGCGTGTGCTTTTGCCGACATGATCATCGATCAGTTCGACGAGATGCTCGAACAAGCCAACAACAGCCGCCACAAGCAGGCGCTCGTCATGGGTATCGCATTGCATCCGTACTTGGTTGGGCAGCCGTACCGGTTGCGCCATTTACGGCGCGCGCTCAAACATATTGTGGCCGCGCGGGCGAACGGCGATGTGTGGACGACCACGCCGGGCGCGATCGCGCGTCATATGGACGAGATGGAACGCGCGGGGCTGACCGGTTCATCGGACCTTCAGGCACAGACATGACACTGAAAGACAAGACGCCTGAACCAGACGCCACGCAAGATGTCGATGCACGCCTCTATCAAGCGATCTTCGATGGTGTCCTTAACCATCGCCTGACGCCCGGCACCAAGTTGCCGGAGCCGGAGCTATGCCAGTTGTTCGGCGTTGGCCGCGCAGTCGTACGGCGCGTGCTGGAGCGCCTCGCGTATGAAGGTATCGTTGCGCTCAGACCCAACAAGGGCGCGGTGATCGCGGAGCCGACGCCCGAAGAGACGCGTGAGATCTTCGAGGCACGGCGTTCGCTCGAACGCGTGCTCGTGGAGCTCGCGGTGCAACGCGCGAGCGCGCACGACATTGAGGCATTGCGCCGCCAGCTCGCCGATGAACACGAAGCCATGCATCGCTTCGATCAGCCATCGTGGGCGCGCCTTGCGAGCGACTTCCATTTGCGCATTGCAGGACTCGCGGGCAACTCCATCCTGCAGCGCTACTTGAGCGAACTGGTATCGCGATGCTCGTTGATTGTCGGCGTGTATGAACCGCCGGGAAACGCGCCGTGCGAACACGACGAACATGCGGCGATCGTCGATTGCATCGAAGCGCGCGATGCGCCTGGCGCCATTCGCCGCATGGAAGCGCATCTTCGTGAGCTTGAAGAGCGCATCGAAACATCGCGCATGCAAGGCGAGAAAAGCTTGGGGCAACTGCTCGGCATGGTTCAACCCTGAACACTCATAAACTGAACAGGCCATCATGGAAATCGACTTCGAAGCCATCACCGAATATCAGCGATACAAACTCATGGCGAGCTTGATCGTGCCGCGTCCCATAGCCCTTGTGACAACGCTGAGCGCGAGCGGCACGATCAACGCCGCGCCGTTTTCGATGTTCAACATGATGGGCGAGGAACCCCCCATTGTTATGATCAGCATCAACCGTCTTGACGATGGATCGCTCAAGGACACCGCCACGAACATTGCACGCAGCCGGGAGTTCGTGGTGCATCTCAGCGACGAGGCGATGGCGGAAAAGATGCATCGCTGCGGAGAGCGCCTGCCGCCGGATGTCAGCGAATTGGAGAAGGTCGGGCTCACGCCGGTTGCGAGTTCGCACGTCGCGCCGCCGAGAATTGCCGAGGCGCCGGTTGCGTTCGAATGTACGTTGTGGGAAACGCTGGAAACTACGAGCCGGCATATTTTCATCGGGCGGGTTCACAGATTGCACGTCCGCGATGAACTTATCGATACCGAAACCTGGCGCGTGCGGCTGCAGCATTATTTCCCGGTCGGGCGCTTCGGCGCGAGCGATTACGTGACCACGCGGGAACGCTTCACGTTGGGGTGAACGAGTGCGGGTGAGTCAATGCCGCTGTCCGACGAGATCATCGACCAGCGGCACGACCGCGAGCACGACGAGCATTGCGGCGAGCGGAATCGTTGCAATAAAACCGACGTATTTGAAACCCATCGCGCCCACAATCCCGCCAGTAAAAAACATCGCGAGCAAGGACGCCAGAAGCCGGAGCTTCGACCGGTCCGCTTTCACGGCGCACATGCCGGGTTCGTTGCTGTAAGCATTCCAGTACACGAGCTTGCCAAGTTCGATACCCATATCGGTCACGAGTCCAGTCACGTGCGTGGTGCGAATCTCGGCCTTCGAGATCTTCGTGATCATGGCGTTCTGCAGGCCCATGACAAAGCAGAGCAACGCAACCGCAGCAGGTACGAACAGGATCCTGTCTTGTTCAAGATTCGCGCCGATCAGCCCGAAGACGAGCAGCAACGCGGCCTCCAGCAGCAAGGGCAACGCATACTCGCTTTGCGCGGCCCGCCGCCTGCCCCAGTTGATCATGATCGCGGATGTGGCCGCGCCGGACATGAACGCCACGAGTGAACTCAAGCCCGCAACAACAAGACCGCTCTCGCCGAGCGACAGGTTGTCGGCAAGTGCCGACACCACGCCCGACATGTGCGATGTGTATTGACCGACCGCGAGAAAACCGCCTGCGTTCGCAGCGCCGGCAATGAATGCGAGCCAGCGTCCGAGACGCCGGTTGCTTTCGTTGGTGCGCTCAGGCCGCGTGAAGCTGCGCAGATAATTCAATGGCATGTGTTCCGCCAGCGGCATTGAAAGCCGGAACGTGACGCGCGGCGAGTCAAACCTCGGCGAGCCGCTCGCTATCGATGATGCGAATCTGCTTACCGTTAGTGTCGACGATCCGTTCCTTTTGGAACCTGGAGAACATCCGGCTCACGGTTTCGAGCTTCAACCCGAGATAACTGCCGATCTCTTCACGCGTCATACGAAGATTGAACTCGGCCGCCGAATAGCCGCGTATCTTCATGCGCGACGACAGGTTCATCAGGAACGTCGCGACGCGTTGCTCGGCGGTCATGGTGCCAAGCATCATCATCAGGCCGGATTCCCTCACGATCTCGCCGCTCATCATCCGGTGAACGTGCTGCTGCACGGCTTTGACATCGTGGCAAAGCTCTTCGAGTAGGTCGAAGGGGATCACGCAGACCTTGCTGTCTTCGAGCGCGATTGCATCGCAGTTTTGTTCGTCGGAACAGACGCCGTCGAGTCCAAGCGGCTCGCCTGCAATGTGAAAGCCCGTGACCTGCTGCTGCCCGTCGCGATGCGTCACGACTGTCTTGAAGCAGCCGGTGCGCACGGCATAAATGCTCTTGAACGCATCTCCCGTCCTGTATAGCGTCTCGCCGCGCCGCACGAGACGTGTCGAGCAGACGATCGCATCAAGCCTGTCGAGTTCGGCGCCGGTCAGTTGGGGCGGCATGCAGATGGGGTGCAGCGAACAGGCAGAACAGCGGGTATCGGGATGCGATACGGGCAGCGAAGCCGGCCGCTGTGGCGCACGCTTGAAACCCCCCGACTTCGATACTGAAGGTGCGCAGGCGGTCGCTGACGTCATGACGTCTCCCGTGAATGATTTTGCTTGGGTGCGTTTGCGCGGTGTGCCGCGCGGATGATTCGCCGGCCATTTGATGGGGTGCTTGTCGGCTTTCGCCAATGTCCCCGGAGCAAGCCGACGCTCAGTGAGACGAGTATGGGCGACTCTGTCTCAAAATAAAATCAGCGAGCGGCGGCGCTTGATGTAGGTGTTTGGGAGTGGGTGTAGGGAAAGGACTACACGAATCTGGCAGCCAACCTGGGTGCTCAGGTTTCGTGGTCGTCTTCAAAGAGCTTCTGTCGCACGGCATAACGCACGAGCGCTGCGTCGTGGGGCATCTGCATCTTGTCGAGAATGCGGGTTTTATAGGTGCTGATGGTCTTGGCGCTGACGGAGAGCGCCTGGGCGATCTGCGTGATCGTTTCGCCGCCCGCGATCCGCCTGAATACTTCGAACTCGCGGTCCGACAGGCGCTGATGCGGCAGGTCGTCACCGCGCTCGTAGAGGCTGAGCGCAAGGCGTTCAGCCATGGCGAGGCTTACATACACGCCACCCGATGCAAGCTTGTTGACCGCCGCGACCAGTTCGGCGCTCGCGCTTTCCTTGGTCAGGTAGCCCGATGCGCCGGCCTTGAACGCGCGCACCGCATATTGCTGCTCCGCGTGCATGGTGAGGATCAGCACGCGCAGCGCCGGCTTTTCGTCCTTGATCTGCTTGAGCAGTTCGACGCCGTTGCGTCCGGGCATCGACAGGTCGAGGACGAGCACATCGGCCGGAATCTCGCGGATCATCGCAATGGTCGTGGCGCCGTCGCTTGCTTCGCCCGCCACCTCGATTCCATCGGCGCTGTCCAGGATATGGCGCAGGCCGTCGCGAACGAGCGTGTGGTCATCGGATATCAGAACCCGGGTCATTGCTGGATATGTTCCTCGCTGTGCCCCACGAAGGCTGCGGCGCGCGTCACTCAAAAAGATGCCCGCAAGATTGGCGGGCATGAAGGATGCGCAAGGACACTGAGCCATGAACGCAACGCTGAATTCGTGATGCATCAGTGCGACATTATCACGGGCGTGGTCATGCTTTCCAATATTGTTCGTGTGACGCCACCCAGAAAACGCTCGTGCAAGCGCGTATGTCCGTATGCGCCGAGCACCAGAAGGTCGGAATTCGTGTCCGTCAGAATCTCGAGTAAAGCCGCGCTTGTGCTCACGCCGGATTCAGGCGGCATCGATAAAACACTGGCCCGCACCTTGTGGTGTCCGAGATATGCCGCGAGCGCATGTCCGGTGTTTTGCCCGGTCCCGGCGTCTTCGCCGCGATGCGGTTCGACAGTCACGATCTGCACCAGACGCGCATGCCTGAGCACAGGAAGGGCGTCCGCTACCGCGCGCGCGGCGGCGCGGCTGCCATCCCACGCAATGAGCACGGTCTCGCCGAACCGATCTGTGCGACCAATGTATGGCAGCAAAATCGCTGGCCGTCCGCAACTCATCACGACATCATCGGCGAAATGCTTCGCAATGTACGCAGCCGGGTCTGCCGGATCGGCCTGTCCAAGGACGATCAGGTCTGCGTGGCGCGCGTGGAGCACAGCGACATCTACTGATGGGCCTGCCGGCGCCCGCCACTCGGCCGTGGCAGCGGACAAGCGCGTCGCTGATAAAAAGTGCTCGTGCGCCCGCTCGAGCCGGGCGCGGGCCTGCGCCTCGTGGACCGCAAGGTTCAGGCTTTCATCCGGTTTGAGGAAGGGCCGCAGCGGGTCCCGGCAAACCACGTACAAGCCGATAAGGTGCGCGTTGTGCTTGAGAGCGAGATCGACGGCGAAGTCGACTCGCGCACCGCTGCATCGGCTGTCATCGATATGAACGAGAATGGTCTTGTAGCTCATACCAGCACTCCCGGGACGTCTGGCTCCGTTTGTGGCGGCGGATGATGCGGGACGAGCAGTACTGGCCGCGTCGAGATGCGCAGGAAGTGTTCGGTGACGCTGCCAAGCAACAGCCGCCGCCAGCCGCGCCTGCCGTGCGTGCCCATCACCACAAGGTCCGCATCGAAGGCTTGCGCCGTATGCTCGATGCGTTGCGCGATGTCGTCGGCAAGCGGTTCGACTTCGACAAGGCTCGTTGTGCCCCTGACGCCGTAGCGCTTCATCTTCGCGGCTGCATCGGCCAGGACGTGTTCGCCTTCAGCGACGAAAGCGTCGCGTACTGGCGTGGGGTCGAACGCCGCGCCGGAATATGACAGCGGCGGGACATCGACCACATAGACGGGATTGAGCTCGGCGTCATGGTCGCGCGCGAGTTCGAGCGCCGCATCCAGCGCGTGTCTGGAGGTTTCGCTGCCGTCGACGGGTGCAATGATTCGCTTGTACATGGGCTGATCCTGTGATCAATGCGACATCAGAACGGGGATGGTCATCGACTGGAACATGCTGCGCGTGGCGCCGCCCATGACCAGTTCGTGCCAGCGCGAGTGGCCGTAGGCGCCCATCACGATCAGGTCCGCAGCCAACTCCGATGCTTGCGAAAGCAACAGGCTGCCCGCCGGCGTGTTCTGGATCTGCTCCAGCTGGACCACGTCCGCTTTGACGCCATGGCGCGCCAGGACAATCGCGATATCAGCGCCGGGAATACCCTCGGCGCGCACCAGATCGCGCGGTTCGTCGACCGTGACGATAGTGGTCCGCCTGGCTTGACGCAGGAGAGGCAGGGCATCGTGCACGGCGCGCACGGACTCGCGGCTGCCGTTCCACGCGACCATCACATTCTCGCCAAGCGTCGCAAAGTCGCCAGCGCAGGGATGGAAAAGCACCGGGCGGCCTGCGGACATCACGAGCGTTGCCGGAAAGTGATCGGCAATAAACGATTCGGGATCGTCCGGATCCTCCTGCCCTGCGACGACGAGATCCGCACATCGGGCGAGGCGGGTGATGTCATTGATCGGATAGTCGATGTTTTCGACCCAGCGCCCCGCGACTCCGGCGTGTTCCAGCTCCGCGTGAAATATCTGTTCGAGTGCGCTTTGCCGCTTGAGCCGCAACTTTTGATGGTCCTCGAAGTACTCGGAGTAGCCGGCCATTACGTAGAACGTGCGCGGGTCCGGCGTGAAGCTGGTCAGGGCTCCCGTGAGATGGGCGCCGGATTTGCGTGCAAGCTGCATCGCGAACTTGAGGCGCGCGGTCGAGCGTGAACTCGTGTCGAGCTGGACCAGGATGCTTGTGTAGCTCATCGCAGAAACTCCATCGGTGGGTGCTCAGGACGCCTGGCCGGACGCGCCCGGCGCTTGCAAAAAGTCTATGAGCTCAAAAATCCCACCCGTTGATGTAGATCAACGGTTTCCTTGACGCGCGATATCTACCGGCGGACTGATCGCCGCCGCGTTATTACATCAGAGGTAATTGAACATATTCCGGCGATCTCTAAGATGAGAGTCATCCACTGACGCATGAGCGTGCGGCCGGCTTGAGTAGGGTTGGGCGTATCCTGATCAGCCGATCCCCGTACCGAACGAGTATTCGATGAAGCCGTCGCCATCTTCAAAGCCCGCTACCGAACTCGGCACGCTGCTGCGCCAGTGGCGCAGTACGCGCGGCAAAAGCCAGTTCGGTCTATCACTCGATGCAGGCGTATCGCAACGTCATGTCAGCTTCATAGAAAGCGGGCGCAGCGTGCCTAGCCGCCAGACGCTTATCAGCCTTGCGCAGGCGCTCGATATTCCACTTCGCGAACGCAACACGCTCTTGCTTGCTGCGGGTTATGCGCCCATTTACTCGGAAAGCGCGTGGAACGCGGAGGAGATGCAGAGCGTGACGAGTGCGCTCGCGCGCATGTTGAAGCAACACGAGCCGTTTCCGGCGGTCGTCATGGATCGCCATTGGGATGTGCTGCTGCCGAATGAATCGGCGCCGCGTTTCTTCGATTGTTTTATCGACCTGTCCGCGCGTAAAAGCCCGCGTAACATGCTGCACTTGATGTTCGATCCCATGGGCATGCGCCCATTTATCGCGAACTGGGACGAGGTGGCGAGGAGCTTGATTCAACGTGTGCATCGGGAATCGGTAGGGAGGGTTATCGATGACAAGACCCGCGAATTGCTGGCCTCGTTATTGGCTTACCCGGATGTCAAGTCCAGTTGGACGTCCCCTGAGATGCTGAACGCGGGTGCGGCAACGCGCGCCATGCCAGTCATTCCCATCAGCTTCGTGAAAGACGGCGCGACGCTGAATTACTTCTCGATGATCACCACCGTCGGCACGCCGCAGACGGTTGCTGCGGAGGAGCTGCGGATCGAATCGATGTTTCCGGCCGACGACACAACCGAGGCGCTGCATTTGCGAATGCTGGGACATGTTCAGGCGAAATGACGCCGGAGTATTTTTACGAAACCTATACGCCGGGAACCCTTCCTTCGATACAAAAAATACCCGCGAAACTTGACAATAGCGATGGTGCTGGCTATCGAATAAATGAAGGCGGTGAGAACAATGACTGATGAGCTCGGGGCTTTGATCGATGAAATCCAGCGCTACGCATGCGCTCGCATCCACGACGTGCAGCGCGGCGCGGAAACGCCGGCGCTGGCAGCGCTGATGGTGGAGAAGTTCGGCGAGGGCCTGATGAAGGCCGGCTATTTGCTGAAGGTGGAACGTATCGATGCACTCACGCAAGAGATCGACCGCCTGGTGCGTGAGATCGATGCACGCTACCCAACGCATCTCCAATACAGGTTCGAGGCGCGGCCGGCGGGTCTCGCGATCAACGGTACGGCACTTTGAGGGCTGTTGCGTATTTGTCCTTAAGCGCCTCACCTTCATCCGTTCACAACAGCTGGCTCGGAACCATACGTCTCGCTGATGATGCTGCCGTTGTCGAGTTTCAGCACGCGATCGGCGATTGGGAAGTACCGGTCATCGTGCGTGATCACGACCACGGTCTTTCCTGCGCGACGCAACTCCGGCAATAATTGCTCGTAGAACACGGCCTTGAACGCGGGGTCCTGATCGGCGGCCCATTCATCGAAGAGATAGAAAGGCCGGTCCTCGAGATACGCGATCACCAGCGCAAGCCGCTTGCGTTGTCCAGTGGAAAGCGCGCGCGTCGAGAACGCGCCGTCCACCACTTGCACTTTGTGATCCAGCGCGAGCTTGCCGATCAGCGCATTCGCGCGAGCATCGGCCTGGGCACGTGAAGGATCGTTCGGATCGACGATGCCAAGCAGTGCATCGAACAAATGGAAGTCGTTGAAAACCGCCGTGAAGCGCTCGCGATAAGCAGGACGTTCCAGCGCGCCTACAGGCCTGCCATCGATCTCGATGACACCTCCTTCAGGCTCGTAAAGACCCGTCAGCACCTTTGCAAGCGTAGTCTTGCCGCTACCATTTCCCCCCACGATAAACACCAGCTCGCCCGGCCTGAACGTCAGGTCGACAGGCCCGATGCGGAACATGCGTTCGTCGCGCTCATGGAAATACGAGTGAGTGACACCGCGCAGATTCAACGTCTTGAAGGGCGCATGAGAAGCACCCGGTGACGGCGGCGCCTGACTGGCCGGCGTGGACAGTCCGCCAAATTCGGCCATTACCTTTTCGATCCGGTCGAGCGACACGCGCGCGGCGTTGACGGTCGGCAAGTTGTTGAGCAGGCCATCGAGCGGTACCAGCATGAAGAGGAACACGATCACATAACCGGCTGCGGCGGGGGCGTCGGCGCGTACGCCAAGCGACGGCCAGAAGGCGGCTGCGCCCAAGAACACGTAGAACACAAAGATGATCCAGCCCACGCCTACAGCGTAAGCGCTGAACGCGCGCCGCCGATGATCACGCACTTCGCCGATCGCCATTCCCAGTTGTCCATCGACGAACTGTCTTGCGCGTGCCTGATGCAGCTTCAGTTCCTTGGCGCCCGTGAATAGCGCGCCGAGATAGCTGAACAATTTGTCCTGCGACTTGCCGGCCGCTTCCAGCGATGCGATCGCACGTTTGTCGCCTGTGTAATAGCCGAACGACCCGACCACGATTGCGGTCAGCGCGAGCAAGCACACCGGCAACGACAGCCAAGCCAGATAAGCAAGACACCCACACACGATGGAACCGTGCATCACGATGTTTGGCAACGCGAAGAACAGCATGGAAACGTTGGTGGCGTCGTCGGTCAGGACCGATTGAACGGGCGCCGCGCCGATGCGTTCGACATCGCGCAACTCGGCCGTCGCAACGCGCCTCGCGACCCGTTCGCGCAGTTGCGCCATGGTGTCCTGAGAAAGCCGCGCGAATAGCACGCCCGACACGATCCGCGTGGCAAGCGCGACGATCGCGCAAAGCGCGAACCGCCATGCGAGCGAGCTGTCCGCCGATGACGGCTGCGAAAGCGCACGGTTCAGCGTTGCAACGAGCGTCACGCTGGCAACACCGTTCAACACACACGCGGCGATGGCAAGCGTGAACGCGCCGCGTGAACGCTTGAGCAGCGTGAGGATCAGGCGCGAGGCTGGCTTGGGCGGCACGGACTCGTTCGAGGAGGCGTCGGAACGCTCGGTGGCTGAGGTCATCACGTTTGGAAATTTAGAGAGGCATGGCGGCGCGGAATACGCCCCTTGCCTCATTGACGTTTGGGCGGCGCAAATCTTTAGTCGTGTGTGAAGCCGATCTCCTGGCCGCAAAAATAAAGGTAAATATTCTTGTGCGCAAATCGTCATCCCAATGAAGCCGCAATTCCTGTGGCCATTGAGCGTGCCGAAGCGGCCCGGCTCAGAGGACTTCACGCCTATGACGACGCACACGACCCGTTTTCCGACCGCGCTGCATATACGTATCAGCGCATTGGCGCGCCTGGCGCCCGATGCTCCCGCGCTAACGTCGTTCTCGCCGGTGGAGACGCGGCTTTCGCGAGGTGAGCTGGACCGCCGTGCGGAAAACCTGGCATCGCAATTACGTGCGGCGGGCGTCAAGACGGAGGTGCGGGTTGGCGTGTGCGTCGAGCGCTCGTGCGAGTTGTTCGTGGCGCTTTTGGCTGTACTGAAGGCGGGCGGCGTGTTCGTTCCGCTCGATCCTCATCATCCGGCGGCACGGCTTGACTGGATCGTGAAGGACGCAGGACTGGTGCACGGCGTCGTGGACGTTGCAGCGGATGAAACAATGCGTCAGCGGTTCTCGCAATGTTTGACGATATCGAGTGAGGATATTTCGGGCAGCGTAGGAATCGATCAGGAATCCGACGAAACGTTCGTCCATCCACATGCCGCCGCGTACATGATCTACACGTCCGGGTCCACAGGAACGCCAAAGGCTGTCGTAGTCGAACATGGGCCGCTGGCCGCGCATTGCGATGCGTTGACGGCAACGCTGCCTATCGCAGCCGATGACCGTCTTCTGCATTTTGCATCGGTCAATTTCGATGCCGCGCACGAATGCTGGCTGGCCCCGCTTGCTGTGGGTGCGAGCATCGTCATTACGGATCCGCCGCCGTTCGCGCCCGAGGCCGCGCTCGCGATGATCGATCGCGAACAGGTGAACATTGCGGCTTTTCCGCCGGCGTATTTGCGTGAGTTTGCCGCGCTTGCCGAGCGATCCGGCGTGCCTCAGTCATTGCGGGTGCTTGCGTTTGGCGGCGAGGCACTGTCGCAGCATGCCTTCTATGCAGTGCGGCGCGTGTTTCCAACGGTCCGGCTCGTGAATGGTTACGGGCCGACCGAAGCCATCATGTCGCCGATGTTATGGCCCGTTGCACCAGGTGTCACGCCCGAGCTTTCAGGCGATGACGCGTACGCGGCATTGCCCATCGGGTGTGCGATTGGGCCTCGAGTTGCGCGTATCGGCGATGCGGACGAGTTGCTGCTCGGCGGCGCGTGTCTTGCGCGTGGTTACCACGGTCGCGCGGCGCTGACGGCCGAACGTTTTCTTCCCGATGCATCCGGCGAGCCGGGTGCGCGGATTTATCGAACGGGGGATCGCGCGCGCTTACGTCAAGATGGCGCGTACGACTATCTTGGCCGTATCGATGATCAGGTGCAGGTTCGCGGCGTGCGCGTCGAGCCCGGTGAGATCGCCGCGTGTTTGCGAGCGCATCCGTTGGTGCGCGATGCAGCCGTGCTAGCCGATTTGGCCGATGGCCGTACAGTGTTGACCGCGTGCATCGTGGCGACAGATGAATTGGACGATGCAACGATCAAGGCATATGTAGAGGAACGGTTGCCGGATGCGTGGCAGCCGCATCGATACACACGTCTTGGTCACCTTTCGTACACGCTCAATGGCAAGCTCGATCGCGATGCACTGCGACGGGCGGTATTGGCGCTTGTTGCCAAACCGGATGAGAATTTCACCGCGCCGCATACCGATACCGAACGCTGGCTCGCGGCATGTTGGCAACGCATCCTGGGCGACGCTTCGCTCGTTGGCCGCGAGGATCGCTTCTTCAATCGCGGCGGCGATTCACTCGCGGCGATGCAACTGCAAGCCGCCATCCGCAGCGAACTCGGCGTCAACCTGCGGCTCGATACGCTATTCGATGATCCCCAACTCGATGCACTCGCGGCATTGATCGACGGCAGCGAACGTGAATCCGGCACGCCTCAGGTTGCGTTGACACGCATGCCTCCGATGCCCGCCGGTGCGAGGTTTATCGATCGTCCGGCATCTTTTGCACAGCAACGATTCTGGGTGATCGCGCAGACGCAAAATGCAGGCTCGGCGTATCACATCGCTGGTCACTGGACCCTTCGTGGCGCGCTCGATACGCAGGCGCTGCAACAGGCGCTCGATCATGTGATCGGGCGTCACGAAGCCTGGCGCACGACTCTCGTCGAAAACGACGATGGCGTTGTCATGCAGCGCATTCACTCGAATTTGCCGGTGCGCATCGGGCACGTGAACCTGATTCACCTGAACGATAGCGAACAACGCGCGCAATCGGATCGTCTCGCGCAAGACCACGCGGCTCAGTCGTTCGACCTTGCCGAGGGCCCTTTGCTGCGCGCGACATTAGTGACATTCTCAACCGAGTCACATCGGCTGATGCTCGCGGTACATCACGCGGTCAGTGACGGCTGGAGCTCACGCTGCGCCTTCGATGAACTCGCGTTGGCGTATACCGCGTTCACTGAAGGTCGCGATCCGCGTCTGCCGGCGCTGCCGATTCAATACGCCGACTACGCGCAATGGCAACGCGATCTGGTCGCGAGCGCGGAGGGCGCGCGTCAGATCGGGTTCTGGCGCAAGGAACTCGATGCCGCGCCCGAACCCCTTGCCCTGCCTTACGATCGTGCACGACCTGCCGAGCGTGATCATCGTGGAGGGCGTGTGGCGTTGCGGCTCGATACGGACACGACAAACGCGCTACACGCGCTTGCACACCGCGTCCACGCGTCGCCGTTTGCAGTGCTGCTTGCGGCGTTCGATGCGTGGCTTTATCGGCTGACAGGGACCACGGATCTGGTTGTTGCAGTGCCCGTGGCGCATCGTCAGCGCGCGGAAACTGCGCCTTTGATTGGACTGTTTTTGAATACGCTCGCGCTGCGTGCGAAGGTCGAGCCGCTTGCATCTTTCGAGGTGTTGATCGACTCGGTTCGCGCGGCAACTTTGAGTGCGTTCGCGCATCAGGACGTGCCCTTCGATCAGGTTCTCGACGCCATCAAACCGCCCGTGCGTCGCGGCGAAGAATGGTTGCGCGTGAAGTTCGCCCAACAGTTCGATGCCGAGATCAAAGCCGAACTAGCCGGTGTGTCCGCCGTTGCGGCGCCGGGGCCCGACCTCTCCGCGCGCTTCGACTTCGCGCTCGATTTCACGGACAATTCGAGTGGTATCGAACTCGTGGCGGCGTATGCGTTGGATTGCATCGATACCCGTACGGCAGAAGCGTGGCTCCGGAGTTTCGCCGCGCTAGTCGCACACGCCGTGCGCGATCCGCAAATTCCTGTGGCGCTGGTCGATTGCGCAAATAATCTAAACGTGCAATCGGGCCGTACGCTGGCAACGCCCGGCAGCGATGTTCTGTCGTTGATCGTGGCTCATGCGGTAACGACGCCGCAACGCGTGGCGGTCGCCGATGAACACACGCAACTGACGTGTGCCGAACTCGATCATGCATCGAACCGTGTTGCGATCGCGTTGCAACAGCGCGGCACAGGGATCGAACAGCCGGTGGTGGTGTGCATCGAGCGCTCGGTAAAGTTTGTCGTGGCGTTACTTGGCGTGCTGAAGTCGGGCGCATACGCCGTATTGCTCGATCCCGCGATGCCATCCGAACGTCTTGCGGCTGCCGCTGATTCTTGCGGAGCGCACGTGGCGCTTATTGCAACCGCAACGCGAAGCATTGGCAATGCGCAAGTACTGGATATCGATGCCATCGGACAGGACGACTCGCTGTCAAACGCGAGCGGTCGACGCGTGCCGCCATTACCGGAACAGGCTGCGTATCTGATCTTTACGTCGGGCTCGACGGGTACGCCAAAAGGCGTTGTGGTTTCGCATCGTGCGCTTGCCGATTACGTGCAAGGCATGCTCGACGAACTCGATCCCGCACCCAACCTATCTATGGCAATGGTCTCCACGGTCGCTGCCGACCTCGGGCACACGACGCTCTTCGGTGCATTGTGTTCGGGACGCACGTTGCATTTGCTGCCGGCAGCATGCGCCTTCGATCCGGACCGGTTCGCGCAGGAAATGCGTACGCGCGATGTCGGCGTGCTGAAGATCGTGCCAGGCCATCTTCATGCATTGCTCGATGCACAGCGCCCGGCTGACGTGCTTCCATCGCATGCGTTGATAACGGGTGGCGAGATCTTGCCGTGGGTTCTGGTCGATCGGATCGCGGCGCTCAAACCTGGTTGCCGCGTCATCAACCACTATGGGCCGACTGAAACCACAGTGGGGTCGCTCGTTTGCGATACCTCCGGTTTCACACAAGCGGATTTGCGTAGTCAATCGGTTCCGGTGGGCCGACCGTTGCCGAACGCTTATGCGTGCGTGTTCGATGCATTGGGATCAAGCGTACCGGTTGGCGCGATCGGCGAGCTTTATCTGGGAGGTCCGGGCGTTGCGCGCGGTTATCTCGGTCGCGCGGCGGCCACGGCGGAAAAGTTCGTTCCGCATCCCGGCGCGACGGGTGAACGTCTGTACAGAACGGGCGATCGTGTTCGCTTACGCGCCGATGGCCGCCTGGACTTCCTCGGACGTCTCGACGATCAAGTAAAGATCCGCGGTTACAGGGTTGAGCCAGGCGAAGTAAGCGCGATGCTGCGAACCATTGATGGCGTCATGCAAGCGGAAACGCTCGCGGTCGAACAGGATGGGCGCTTGCGGCTTGCATCGTTCGTGACGTTGACCGAGGGTAGCGTTCAAACGGAAGCGGCTTTGCGCGAAGCGCTCGCGCTGCGCGTGCCTGAGTACATGATTCCCTCGGTACTCGCAGTGCTGGAGGCACTTCCGGTGACGCCTAACGGCAAAGTAGATCGCGCTGCGCTGCGCGAAATCGCGGGCGCTCCCGCACCTGTCGAAAGCGACGGCGATGCACCTCGCGGACCGACGGAAGATACACTCGCTGCTGTCTGGAAAGACGTATTGAAAGTCGAACGTATTGGTCGTGGCGACAATTTCTTCGAACTCGGCGGCGACTCGATTCTCGTGCTTCAAGTGATCGCGCGATCGAGAAAACGTGGTGTGCGTTTTACGCCGAAGCAACTCTTCGATGGCCCGACTATCGCGCGACTGGCAACGGTCGCAACCTCGACGGATGCAGCGGTTATTCCGAAGCCAAGCACGCCGCCTCGTGCTTCAAATGCAGTGCTTACGCCTGCGCAACTCCGGTTTTTCGCACTGGACATGCCGCAACGCGGACACTGGAACCAGTCGGTTCAGTTCGATACACAAACGCCATTCGACCTCGACGCTTTCGCGCGTGCCTTCAACGCGCTGCTTACGCATCACGAGATTTTCAGCCAGCGTTTCGTACAGCGTTCTGGCGGGAATACTTGGTCGATAGTTCAAGCGGCGAAGCCTTTCGATACCTTACCGCTTGCCGCCACCACCGCAACCGATCGAGCCGATGCGCTCGCACAATTCGACGCATTGCAATGCACACTCGATATCACGAACGGCCCGCTTGTCTGCGCGCTCGCGGCGACGCTTCCTGACGGAAGCGCGCAACTCTATCTGGCGATTCATCACCTGATCGTCGATGGCGTTTCGTGGCGCATCTTGCTTGAGGATCTTGACACGACCTACCGGGCCGCGATCGAGCGGCGCGCGGTACGTTTGCCGCCCACGGGTTCACGGGCACAGGATTGGGCTGCGCGTCTTGCACGCGCCGCGCGTGATCCGAGTTCCCAGTTCGCACAGGAAACATCGTACTGGTCCGCGCTTTCAGGTGATTACGATGACTTGCCGATCGACCATCCTGAAGCATCAGCGACAAATGCTGACGCCGTGGTTTTTGAACAGACACTCGATGCCGATCTGACGCGCGCCGCGCTGAGCGAAGCAAACGCAGCGTACCGGACGCAAACGGTCGAGATACTTGTTGCCGCGCTGGCTCATGCGTTTCAGGAGAAAACGGGACAGACGTCGTGCCGTATCGAACTCGAAGGCCACGGCCGTGAAGCGTTGTTCGATGACATCGATGCAAGCCGAACGCTCGGCTGGCTGACGAGTCATTACCCGGTTGCGCTGGACCTTGGCGAAACGCCTCTGGGCACGCTCACCCAGGTGAAAGACACGTTGCGCGCAGTGCCCAACAAGGGCCTTGGCTTTGGCGTACTGCGTCACTACGGCGACGATGCCACCCGAAAAGTGCTCGAAGCCATACCGCGTCCGCGCGTTACGTTCAACTATCTTGGTCAGTTCGAAGTTCCCCGCGACGCCTTGCTCAACCCGCGCTTTGGCGGCGCAGGTCGTGAACGGGACCTGGCCGGACCGCTAGGCAATACGCTTGCGATCCACGCATATATCGATACGATCGGTTCACGGTCGCTAAGGTTGCACTGGGTCTACGCTGGCACCCAATTCCATCGCGCGACGATTGAAGCATTGGCGCAGCTTTTCGAAACCGCGCTCGCAAGCATCGTGGCGGCATGCGCGACTCGTCTCGAAGTTCATGGCGGCGGCGCGACCCCGGGTGACTATCCATTGGCGCGCGCAGCAGGTTTGAATCAGGCTGCGCTCAACCGCTTGCCGCATGATCTGCGCTCCATCGACGACATCTATCCGCTTTCGCCGATGCAGCAGGGCATTCTGTTCCATTCGTTGCTCGCACCGGAGCAGGCGACCTACATCAATCAACTCGTTGCAACGCTGCACGCGCCGGACGTACAACGTCTGCGCACCGCATTCGATAGTGCGGTTCCCCGTCACGACATCTTGCGCACAAGCTTCACGCCCGGCGAAGCCACACCGATGCAGATCGTGCATCGCCAGGCGCGCTTGCCCGTAGAAATGCTCGACTGGCGTGGGCAGGGTGAGCTTGCGCTCGAGTCATGGCTTGCAGCCGATCGGGCCCGCGGTTTTGATCTGAGCAAACCGCCGCTGATGCGCGTGACGCTCATCCAGATCGCGGACGACGAATGGAAACTTGTCTGGACCCGACATCATCTTCTGCTCGACGGCTGGAGCACCGCGCGTCTTTTCGCCGATATCCTGCGCGACTGCATGGAGCCAGCACGCCCGCAGTTCGCGGTGCCCGCAAAGGCACGCTATCGCGATTTCATCGCGTGGCTGGCGCAGAAGGATACAAACGCGGAAAAAGCATTCTGGCTTGAATGTCTTGCACTTCTCGATGAACCCGTGCTCGTTGCGAAACGCGAACCGGATATGCAGACTGGCAATCGTACGTGGCGCGCGGCATTCGACGCGAGGACCATGTCCCGCATCACGGATACCGCGCGCCGGCTTCACATCACGCTCAACACACTTGTGCAAGGAGCGTGGGCGCTGGCGTTGCAACGTGTGACGCATCAATCGACGGTCGCGTTTGGCGCAACGGTGGCGGGGCGTCCTGATGCGCTGCCCGACGTCGATACCGTGCTTGGACTCTTCATCAATACGTTGCCCGTCATCACGGAACCTTCGCCGCAGCGTGAAGCCGCAACATGGTTACGGGCGCTGCAAGCCGATAACGCGGCTGCCGCAGAACACGCTCACACACCGCTTGCCGATATCCAGCAGTGGGCAGGTCGGGGAGGCGGTGCGCTCTTCGACACGCTGCTTGTATTCGAAAACTATCCCGTAGATGAAGCATGGGCCGGCCGGGATGAGCGCTCGCTCAAGATGCGCGATTTGCGCAATATCGAATCGACTGATTTCGCGGTTACGCTCGTGGTTGAAGCGGGTGAATCGATGACCATCGACTACGGTTATGACGCCGCGCGTATCGACGAAAAACGCGTCGCGATGTTGCATCGCGCATTTGCGGCATGTCTCGGAGCGCTTGTCGAAAGCCCGCATGCATTGCTTGGCACTATCTCGATAGCAAGTCCGGATGATATCGCCGCGATCGCGCAATGCAACGCGACCACCTACATTTCACCGGAGCAACAGCAGTTGCCGCTGCATCGCCAATTCGAACTCGCTGCCAAGGTCTCACCGCATGCGATCGCGCTCGAATTCGTTGATGCGAGCGGCGAGCTGCGCCAGATGTGCTACAGCGAACTCGACGCCCTGGCGAATCGTGTTGCGGCCGCGCTCGTAGCAAGAAGCGTCGTGCCGGATATGGTGGTGGCGTTGTGCGTGGAGCGTTCGTTTGACATGGTCATAGCGCTCATGGGCGTGCTGAAGGCGGGCGCCGCGTATTTGCCCATTGACCCTGATTATCCCGCTGAGCGCATCGCGTATTTGCTCAAGGATGCGCAGCCTGCCGTCGTGTTGACGCAAGCGCATCTGCGCGAGCGCGTTGAAGCGAATGCCGCGAACGTTGCCACCGTCGCCGAGTTGATGCAAGACAACACGACGTTCGCCGCGCGCGCTGACGTTCACGCAAAACAGCTTGCATACCTGATCTATACGTCGGGATCGACGGGCAAGCCCAAGGGCGCGGGCAACACGCACGGCGCGTTGTCGAACCGCATTGCATGGATGCAACGCGCTTACACACTGACCGGTGGTGATGTCGTGCTGCATAAGACCCCGTTCGGTTTCGATGTCTCCGTGTGGGAGTTCGTCTGGCCGTTGTCGGTGGGAGCGAAGCTCGCGATTGCCGCGCCGGGCGATCATCGCGATCCGGCGCGACTTGTTGCTGCCATCGAAGCACGCGGCGTGACGATGTTGCACTTCGTTCCTTCGATGCTCGCGGCGTTTGTCGCGTACCTCGAAGACTTCAACGCTGCTGCACGTTGCACGACCCTACAGCGGATCATTGCGAGCGGCGAGGCGCTTGCGCCGGAACTCGTTGCACGTGTCGCGCAGTTGCTGCCGAACGCGCGCTTGTACAACCTGTACGGTCCGACCGAAGCTGCCATAGATGTCTCGCATTGGACCTGCAGTGCAAACGATGGAAACGCGGTGTCGGTGCCTATCGGCCACGCAATCGACAACCTGCAACTGCACGTTCTCGATGCCGCGATGCATCCGCTGCCTGAAGGCGCGGTCGGCGAGTTGTATTTGGGCGGAGCCGGGCTTGCACGCGGGTATCTCGGGCGGCCGGCGCTTACCGCCGAGCGTTTCGTGCCCGATCCCTTCGTAGTGGGCGCACGTTTGTATCGAACGGGTGATCTTGCGTGCCGCCGCAGTGATGGCGCGCTCGACTATCTCGGCCGTATCGATACACAGGTGAAACTGCGCGGCCAACGCATCGAACCCGGCGAAATTGAAGGATTGCTGCGCGCGTATCCAGGCGTCAATGACGCCGTGGTCATCGTGCGCGACGAGCAACTGGTCGCGTATGTGGCGCGTGGCGGCGAAGGCTCGCTGGATCAGTCCGCGCTTCTGAATGCATTGCGAGCACAACTGCCACCCTACATGGTGCCCGCGCGCGTGATCGAGCTCGCAGCGCTACCAGTCACGCCGAACGGTAAATGTGATCGCAATGCGCTACCGGCTCCGGCGCGCGAAGGCCGTCCGATCGAATTGCCGAAAACGACCACAGAGCAACAACTGGCCGCGATCTGGCAACGCGTGTTGCGCGTGGAATCGATAGGACGCGACGACGATTTCTTCGTCCTCGGCGGCCATTCTCTTCTTGCCACACAGGCCAATGCACAAGCCAATCTTCATTGGTCATTGATGCTCCCGCTACGCATGCTTTTCGATCAACGCACGCTCGCGCGCTGCGCTGCAGAGATCGATCTGGCACTGGCCGAACGCGGCAACACAAATGAAAAAGACGCGTTAAGCGCCATCGATGCACTGCTCGGCGAACTCGAAGCGCAATGAAGACCGGGAACCAAGGATCAACGATGACGGCACGACCGGATTTGCTTTCTCTCGCAGCACGCTTCGCGCAATTACCTGACGCACAACGCAAAGTGTTCCTGCAAAAACTCCCGGCGACGGGAATCGACTTTCGAATGCTGCCGATACCGCCGCGCGCCGAGCGCTCCGCAAGCGTTCCGGCTTCGTTCGCACAGACCCGTCTCTGGCTGCATGCGCGGATGATCGACGAGCCCGCCGCATATCACATCACCGAGCGTCTGCGTCTTGACGGGACACTCGACGAACATGCGCTGCGGCGTTCGTGCGACGCATTGATTGCGCGTCACGAGGCGTTGCGCACGACGTTTTCGGAAGGTGCGAATGGTGTCATGCAGACCGTGCGTGCGCCGGAGCCATGCCGCTGGCAGACATTCGACGTGAGCGGTATTGCGCTTGCGCAGCGCGAGGCCCGGGCAGAGGAACTGGCGCTCGCCGATGAAACCAAACCCTTCGATCTGGCCCACGGCCCGCTGATGCGCGCATGCCTGATTCGCCTCGATGCGCGGACACATTGGCTTGCGTTGACCACCCATCACATTGTGTCGGACGGCTGGTCGGGCGATGTTGCGCTCGCGGAGCTGGCGTCGTTCTACCGGTCGTATGCAACGGGCGATGCGGTCACACTCGAGTCACTGCCGGTGCAGTACGCCGATTACGCGCTATGGCAACGACGTTGGCTCGACGCTGGCGAGCGTGATCGTCAACTTGAATTCTGGCGTGTACAAATCGACCCGGAGCGTGACGTGCTGATGCTCCCAGGGGCGGCGCCACGTCCGGCGCAACGTAGCGCGCGCGCCGCGCGTCACGTGATCAAGCTCGACACCCAGATCGTGCAGCGCATCACCAATCTTGCCCACTCACACCGCACAACGCCATTCGCCGTTTTGCTTGCAACGCTCAACGCATTGCTCGCGCGTGCGTCAGGGGAGCAACATATCCAGATCGGCGTGCCGGCCGCAAATCGCGAACGTGCCGAAACCGCGGGATTGATCGGCTTCTTCGTGAACACGTTGACGCTCGCAATGCGCATCGATACAACGAAAAGTTTTTCTGCGCTTATCGATGCAACGGCGCAAGGTCTTATTGATGCCCAGGCGCATCAGGACGTGCCCTTCGAGCAAGTGGTCGAGGCCACGGGCGTCGCGCGTAGCGCAAGCCATCATCCGCTGTTCCAGGTCATAGCCGCGTATGGCGCACGCCGTCCGTTGCCGTCTTTCGCCGATGTCCGCGTGACCGAGTTGCCCTCGGGCACGCCATTCGCAAAGTTCGACCTGACGCTCAATTTCGAGGTCCGCGACGATGGCTTCATCGACGCCGCTTTTCTTTACGCGCTCGATCTGTTCGAAGCCGATGCCATCGATCGCCTGGCGCAGCGGTTTATCGAATTGCTGTTGAACGCACTTGATACACCAGATATTGCAGTCGGCGACCTGCAATGGTTGCCGCTCGCCGAACGCATTCAGCTCGATGCATGGAACCATAATCCGCCCGACGACGATGGCCCGTTCAGGCCCGTCCACGAACGCATAGCCGATCATGCGCGTGCGCGTCCCAATGCTCGCGGCGTGGCGGACGTGGATCGCTCGCTCACGCGTCACGAAGTGAATACACGCGCAACACAGCTCGCACAGCGTCTGGTTGCTGCAGGCGTCAGCGCCGAAATGCGCGTAGGAGTCGCTCTGAGCCGCTCCGTTGACCTGCCAGTCGGTTTGATCGCAGCACTGAAATCCGGCGGTGCGTTCGTCCCGCTCGACCCAAGCCATCCGCGCGAACGCCTCGCGCAAATCATCGACGATGCGCAGATTCTCCACATCATCACCGAGCGCGCAAGCCTGTCCGCGCTACCAGTCTCGGATCACGTGCGTATCTGGCTGGTCGATGACGAAAGTCTCTTCCACGACGACAGCACCGCGTTGCCCTCGGTTTCGCGAACGCAAGCAGCCTATGTGATCTATACATCGGGATCGACGGGAAAGCCGAAAGGCGTGATCGTCGATCATGGATCGTTCGCGCTGCATTGCGCGGCGATCGCGAGGCGCTACGGGGTAAGCGAGAAGGATGTGTTCCTGCTGTTCCAGTCCGTGAACTTCGATGGTTCGCACGAAGGCTGGTTCTCGCAGTACATGTCCGGCGCGGCCGTTGCTGTGACGGCGGATACGCTATGGCCGCCTGCGCTGACTTGCAAGATGATGGTGCGCGAAGGCGTGACCATGACCTACGTGCCGCCCGGCTGCGCGACGCAACTTGCAGAGTGGGCGCTCGCACACGGCGCGCCGCCTACGTTGCGCTCGCTGACAGTGGGCGGCGAGGCCACGTCGCGCGAAGCCTTTGCGCTGATGCGCCGCGCGTTCCCGCATGCCCGCATCGTCAATGGCTATGGCCCGACGGAAACGGTCATCACGCCAATGCTGTGGATGTTCAACCCCGGCGACGATCCCGCGAAGCTTGCCGACAGCGCGTATCTGCCGATCGGCACGCTCGTCGGGGCGCGTACCGCGCATGTCCTCGACGCACGCCTGAACACGCTGCCTGTCGGTGTGATCGGCGAGTTGTATCTGGGTGGGGATGGCATTGGCGTCGCGCGCGGTTATCTCGATCGATCCGCAATGACGGCTGAGCGTTTCGTGCCCGATCCGTTCGGCGTTCCGGGCGCGCGGCTGTATCGAACGGGGGATCTTGTGAAGCGCCGCGCCGATGGCGTGTTTGATTTCATCGGCCGCGTGGATCATCAGGTCAAGCTGCGCGGCTTGCGTATCGAGCTCGGAGAGATCGAAGCGCAACTCGCGGCGCATGACGATGTGCGCGAGGCCGTTGCGGTGGTGAACGGCAAGGGCGCGCAAGCGGCGCTCGTGGCCTACGTCGAACTGACCGATGAAGCACGCAAGCGCTCCGTTCGTGCCGATGCCGCCGAGCTGGACGCACACCTGCGCCACACGCTGCCGGACTACATGGTGCCGGCGTTCATAGTCGTGCTCGACGCCTTGCCGCGCAATACGAATAGCAAGGTCGATCGCGCTGCATTGCCTGAACCGCAGCGCGTGCAGCGCGCTTATGAAGTGCCCTTGGACGCAACGGAGATCGCCATAGCGCGGATCTGGCGCGAAGTGCTGGGCGCGGAAGCGGTCGAACGCGTCGGCCGTGCGGACCATTTCTTCGAACTCGGTGGTCACTCGCTCGCGGCGGTGCGGGTGGCAACGCGCGTTGCCGAGCAGCTTGGACGGGACGTGCCGGTTCGCACGCTTTTCGAGGCGCCGGTTTTATCGCAGTACGCCCAGCGCGTGGCGCTTGCCAGACATTCGGACGCGTTGCTGGATGCGTCAGTCGAAAAACAACTGGAAGCGGATGGCGATGGCATCTTGCCGTTGTCACCCGCGCAACTCGGCTTATGGTTTTTGTGGCGCACGCAACCCGATAGTGCCGCTTACAACATACCGGTCGCGTTGCGACTGCGTGGCGAGCTTTCCGTCGAGGCGTTGCGTGGAGCGTTCACGCAGGCCGCTGCCCGTCATCCTGCGTTGCGCACGCGTTTTGTTGAAAGAGGGACAAGCCTCCCGGGTCAGCGTATTGAAGACCCGCGACCGATAGAACTTCACGTGATCGACCTCTCGAACAATCCAGCGCCCGTCGCGCGCGCGAATCGGCTTACGGACGAAGACGCGCTGGCTCCCTTCGACCTGCTTGAAGCAGCGCCGCTCTGGCGCGTGCGGCTTCTTAGACTTGCCGACGACGATCACGTGCTTTCGCTCGTGATTCATCACATTGTCTCGGACGGTCATTCGATCGATCTCTGGCTCGATGAAATCCGTTCGACGTACGTTGCGCTACGGTCCGGTGCACCGGTCGCACATTCAGCTCCGTTATCGCCGGTTCTTCCAATGGCCGCGCCGCAATCTCGCGTTGCATTTTGGCGCGACGCGCTGGAAACGCTGGACACTGCTGCGTCGAACATCCTGCCGGCGCCGCCATCCGGTCGTGCAATGCAACCGCGCTGGACGGCGAGCCGCATCGCGTTCGAGTTCGACGAAGCGCTCATACGCCGTGCGCGCGCAATGTCGGTCGAAGCGCACGCAACGTTGCCCATGCTGTTACACGCCGCGCTCAACGTGGTGTTGTATCGGATGACTGGCGCGATCGACCAACCCGTCGGCGTGCTCGCTTCAACCCGCGAGCATTCGGGCGATGCCGCGCGCTACGCGCTCGGTCTCTTCATCAATGCGGTGGTCGTCCGCACGCAACTGACTGAATGTGACACGCCAGCGACCATCCTCGATGCGGTACGGGACGCGGCGCTCGCGGCGTACGCACATGCAGATACGCCTTTCGCCGATGTCGTCGCGGCATTGCGCGCTCCACGCGAAGGCATGACGAATCCATTGTTCCAGGTGATGTTCAACTATTTGCGTCCGGCGGCGAACGCCGGGCACGACTGGGCGGGCCTCTCGCTTGAAGCGTTCAACGATGTCCGGCATCGCGTGGTCTTCGAGCTCGAGCTGGATATTGTCGAACATCGCGATGGACGCGTGACCGGTGCATTTTCTTACGCGAACGAACTGGTCAATGCAACGTTCGCCGATGCGCTCGCGCGCGAGTATCTGGACGTGGTGATGCAATTCGTAGACGCTCCGAACGCCACCTTGGGATTCGTGCAGCCGCTTCACCAAGGTACACCGGGCGCACTGACGCCTTTCACGCTCGACGCCGAGGCCGCTTCAACAGCGCTCACGCTCGAACATCTCTGGCGTGATCTCTTCAATGGCCAGCCGCTTTCCCACGACGACAACCTCTTCGATGCCGGCGCAACCTCGTTCGACGTCGTCCGGTTTATCGATGCAACCCGCGCTGCCGGTTTCGCATTGACCATCCGCGACGTCTTCGAAACGCCGAGCATCGCGGGCCTGGCCTCGAGGATCGCGTCGAACGTGGAGCTGCGCGAACCGTGACCGATCAACTCAACCGCCGCGCGCCATTTCAACGCGTCGGCGCAAACCGATAAAGGACCTGAGACATGCAGAGAGACACCGTATTCGATCTGATCGGCGTCGGCTTCGGACCGTCGAATCTTTCACTGGCCGTGCGTCTCGCAGAAGAGGCCGGCACGTCGCGCCTCGCGCATTGCTTCATCGAACGGCAGCCCGAATTCGGCTGGCATCGCGGCATGCTGCTCGACGACTGCCGCATGCAGATCTCCTTCCTGAAAGACCTCGTCACGCAGCGCGATCCGAAGAGCCGCTTCACGTTCATCAACTACCTGTTCGAACGCGGCCGCCTAAACGACTTCGTCAACCTGAAGAGTTTCTACCCGACCCGCGTCGAGTTTCACGACTATCTTCGCTGGGTGGCCGATGCCTTCGAAGAGCGGCTGCATTACGGCGAAACCGTCACATCGATAGAACCCGTTCACACGCCGGGCAGCAGCAAGGAAGTCGGTGCGTTACGCGTCTCTTCCCGCGATCAGGATGGCCGTGAATGGCAACGCGTCACGCGCGCGTTGTCGGTGGGCATAGGCGGGGCGGCGCAGGTTCCCGAAGCGTTTGCGGCGCTCGGCAGCCACAACGTGATCCACTCATCGACGTATCTGACATCGATCGATCGCGTGGTGGGGAAGGCGAACGATGCATCCCGCCGCAAACGCGTTGCAGTGATCGGCGGCGGGCAGAGCGCGGCGGAGGTCTTCGTGGATTTGTCGCGGCGCTTTCTGCATGTCGATGCAAGCCTCGTGATTCGTTCGGGCGCGCTCAAGCCCGCGGACGACACGCCCTTCGTCAACGAAATCTTTAGCCCCGCCTACACGGATGTGGTCTACGGTCAGTCGAAAGACGGCCGGCGTTCGCTGATCGAGCGTTTCCGCGATACCAATTACGCGGTCGTTGACCGGCCTTTGATCGAACAGATCTACGAGATGCTTTATCTGCAAAACGTCTCCGACGATGTTCGTCACCGCCTGCTTGCAAACACTGGAATTGAAGCGGCGGTACGCACGGCGGATGGGCAGATCGAGCTTACCTTGCGCGACAACCTGACGGGACTCGGGCGTGCCGAACGCTTCGACGCGCTCGTGCTGGCGACAGGTTACAGACGCGATACGCATATTGCCCTGCTCGACGGACTGGCGCCGCATCTCGGCGATGCACTTGCCCAGGGCGACGTCGAACGCGATTACCGGCTCGCGACGCCGGAGCATTTCAAACCTCGAATTTATTTGCAAGGCTGCTGTGAAGACAGCCACGGATTGTCCGACACGCTGTTGTCTGTCCTGGCGCTGCGTTCGGATGAGATTGTCGCGTCGCTCGCCGAGCACGCGGCACGGGACCGGCCGGCCAGCCGGATTACACCACAACAAAAAAACGGGATGAGCGACGGCCGCATGGCTATCGCTCTTTGATTAAACCGCGGCCATATAAAAGGCCGCATTGTGATTTGGAGCGACGGAAAATGGAGTGGGCAACAGGGACGCGTCGGAATGCGATTGCGGCGGCGGTGGGCATTGCATTCTACGCAGCGGCGGCAGCACAAGCGCACGCTCAGGCCGCGGCTCAGGGAACAGAAACCCAGGGCGCGCAGCCGGACAGCAAGACACAACAAGGCGCGACGCCGGGCGACACGTTGCCTGCGATAACGGTCAAAGGGGCGTCCGAAGCAAACGGCACTGTGGGCCTCGTGGCGAAACGCAGCGCGACAGGCACGAAGACCGATACGCCGATCGACGAAATCCCGCAAACCATCAACGTGATCACGGCGGCGCAGATCGAGCAGACCGGCGCGACCAGTATCAATGAAGCGTTGCGATATACGCCTGGTTTTTCATCGTACGGTGCGGACGTCCGTTCCGACTGGTATTCGGCGTTGCGCGGCTTTACGCCAAGCGTATTCCAAGACGGGCTGCAGGTCCCCAACACCCTCAATCTGGCGAGCTGGCGTGTTGATCCATACATGATCGACAGCATCACGATCCTGCGCGGCCCGACGTCGGTGCTCTACGGACAAGGCGATCCGGGCGCGATCGTGGACATTCAGAGCAAGCTCGCGAACGGCGAACGCGTACGTCAGATCGAGATGCAACTCGGCGACTATGCACGCAAGCAGATCGCCTTCGACATTGGCGACAAGATCGACAAGGACGGAACATTGTCGTATCGGTTCGTTGGCGTGGGACGTGACGGCAATTCGCTGACGGGTCCGCATGCGGAGCAGCGCGTTGCGTTCGCGCCATCTGTCAGATGGCAGCCAAGCGCGAGCACATCGCTAACGATCGCTGCGAGTTACTTGCAGGACTGGGGCGATGCGTCGAACAACTTCCTGCCCGCCGAGGGCACAGTCCTGCCTAACCCCAACGGCAAGATTTCGCCGGACCTGTACACGGGAGACCCGACATATTCGTATTACCGGAAGAAGGAATGGTCGGTGGGCTATCAGTTCGAGCACAAGTTCGATCCGATCTGGACCTTCCGCCAGAACGTGCGCTGGATGCATCTGTCGTTGGATCAAGGCGCGGTCTGGGGCGCAGGTCTCGATGCCAGCGATCCGACCCAGCAGACCATGTCACGTTACGCGGGTTTGTTCCAGCCGAACTACAGCCGCTTCGATATCGACAACCAGGCGCAGGCGCGTTTTGGCACGGGTCCCGTCGAGCATACGGTGCTGCTCGGTATCGAATACAACCGTCAGAACACGACCGACAGCGAATGGCTTGCACAGGGGCCGAGTCTGAACATGTACAACCCGGTTTATACGCCGGTATCGAATGCAATTTTCAGCGGCCCCGATTCTTACGGACAAACCGATACGCGGGCATCGCTGGACAGCTTCGGCGTCTATGCACAGGACCAGATCAAGTGGCAGCGCTGGGTGCTGACGCTTGGCGGCAGGCAGGACTGGAGCAATACGAAGCAGGACGATCTGGTTGCAGGCACGCAGTTCAAACAAAACGATCACGCGTTCTCAGGGCGCGCGGGGCTGGTGTTCCTGGGCGACTACGGATTGTCGCCGTACGTCAACTACGCGACATCGTTTAATCCAACCGTTGGCGTGAAGTTGTCCGGCGGCGGCCTCGCGGAACCCACGAAGGGACGTCAGATCGAGGCGGGTCTGCGCTGGCAACCGCCGAGCAAAAACCTGATGTTGAACGCAGCGGTCTATCAGATCAACCAGACCAACGTCCTCACACCTGATCCGACCGATCCGACCAACACGTTTTCCATACAAACGGGTGAGGTGCGCTCGCGCGGTATCGAATTGAGCGCGGTCGGCAAGGTGACGCGCAATGTCTCGGTGATTGCGGCGTACGTGTATCAGGACGTGAAGAACATCAAGGCCAACGACGACTCGCTCAACAAGTGGCCAGTGTCGATTCCTTTGCCGCGTCAGATGGCATCGCTCTGGGGTGACTGGACATGGCACACGGGTCCGCTCGCGGGTCTGGGTCTGGGAGCCGGTATCCGGTATCAAAGTGGACTGGCAGGCGCCTACGACAATTCGCTGTACGTGCCGAGCTACACCGTGTACGACGCCGCGATCCATTACGACACGCGTAACTGGCGCTTTGCGGTCAATGCGCAGAACATCTTCAACCGCACGTTCGTCAGCGGCTGCCAGTCGACCTCGACATGCTTCTACGGCAACCCGCGCACCGTGGTGGCGACCGCGAGGTACGACTGGTAAGCAAGGCCCGAAGTCCATTTATTGAGCAATAGCGCGCGGTCCGATTGCACCGCGCGTTTGTATCGAAACCACTAGTCTTCTTCAATCCAACGTCATGTCGAAGAAAAAACTCGTTTATGTCCTGTCGCTAAGGAACGCAGCGGCCGATCGTGCCGGGCAGCAGATCGAATACAAGGGCGGCCGGAGGTACATGAAGTCGCCGCTCGAATTCCTGGTGGAGCGTCTGAACAGTACCGCGCTCGGCGACGAATATTCGCTTGAGGGCGTGATCTATGACGACGATGAAGGCTCGGCCGCGGATCGTGAGAAGCTCAGGCACTACGGCTTCTCGTGCCAGCCGGGCAAGCAGTGGATTTATCCGGCGGACCTGCGCGTGCAGGGCACCCGTGTCAACAAGCTGCTTCATGCGATTCCATCGACATACCGGCGACTTGCCAGGAATGCGCCGGAGCGCGTGCCGCAAAAGAGCACCTTCGAGCATCGTCTGCTTGAGAAACTGCTTGCGCTCGAGGCGGACTTTGTCGTGCTCGACGGTTTGCTCGTGATCCTCGATGAACTCGTGCGTCCAGGCGCGATGTTTCATCGGCGGATTGCGAACATTCATCCGGGCGTGACGCGGCTCGATTCGCCGTATGAACGTCGCGGTGCGTACGCAACGCTCGACGCGCTGTACGGCGCCCGAGGCGAGAAGGTGACCGACTGGAACACGATGCAAACAGAAGTCGTCGCGCCGGTGAACATGACGGGCGCATCGTTTCATTATGTCGATAACGGTATCGACTCCGGCGAAGTGATCTTCGACGTGCTGAAGACGCCGATCCATACAGAAGACACCATCCTCGAGCTGCGCTGGAACAACTTCAATTTGAGTCTTTTCCCCGCGCTGGAAGGCGGTCTTGCCGTGATGGCGGATCGCTTTGCGAAGGTGGCGCTTTGAGCGTGCCACGCTCGCATTCGCGTCACCCCGAACACCTACCTCGCGCAACGCCGGAGACACGACGATGAACGTTTCTTTTTATCCTGAAGTCACTGACGGCGAAAGCGCTGTTGCTGACGGGGCATCCGCCGAATGGCACGCGGGTATGGCGCCTGAGCATCTCTTGCCGGCGCTCGGCGAACTTTTCTGCGGTGAGCCATCGCGTCAAAGCGCGACGATCGCCCTGTCGGCGAAGAGATCCGACGCGCCGGCGGTCGATGCATTCGTAACCCGCGCGATTGCAGAAGGCGTGATCGATAGCGCTTTGCCTTTCGATGATCATCTCCTTCTTGCGACATCGCGCAGGACCTTCTGGCAGCAAGCGCGCCCGTGGCTCAAGGCAACTGCTTCTGGCGCCATGCCGTTGAACTACACCGTGACGCAGGAGTGCCGGCATCCGGTGCGCCCTCCGAATGCGAAGGGTGTCATCTATGAGCGATATTTTCCGTTGATCGGCATGACGCTGAGCTTGCGCACGGTCGACCCACGAGCCGACGCGGACGTTTTCAGCGCGTGGATGAATCTCGATCGTGTCGCATACTTTTGGGATCAAAAAGGCACGCGCGCAGAACATGCCGCGTACCTCGAGGAACGGCTGGCGGACCCGCACATGCATCCGATGATCGGTTACTTCGACGACAAACCCTTCGGGTATTTCGAGTTCTACTGGGCAAAAGAGGATCGTCTTGGGCCGTTCTACGATGCCGGCGATTTCGACCGCGGCCTGCATTTGCTGATTGGCGATGCGCAGTTCCAGAGTTCAGGAAAACTCAAGGCGTGGTGGAGCGGCGTGTTGCACTACATGTTTATCGATGAACCGCGCACGCAGCGACTTGTTGGCGAACCGCGTATTGATCATGTGCGGCATATCGCGTACATGCACAGGATGGGTTTTTATACCCTCAAGGAATTCGACTTCCCGCACAAGCGCGCCGCGTTGACGGTGCTCGAGCGAGAGAAGTTCTTCAATGACTTCAAATTTTAGCTTGAGCCTGTAGCAATAATTCGTTGAGCCGGGGAATATCCACGCCAGACGGGTTTTGATGTTGGACGTTTATCCAGATTGGTTATATTCATATATTCCGCAAAACTGCCAAGCAACTGCCAAGCAACCGCTAGACGTTTCCTTTCAAAACCTGATCGCAAGACGGAGGATTTATGAGCCAGATGAAACCCATCGAATATGCAGACGCCGCGCCTGAGGTAAAGGCCGTTTATGACGACATCAAGGAAAAGCGAGGTGTTCCGGACGTCAATAATTTCTGGAAATTCATCGCGCAACATCCGCCTACGCTCGCGCGCACATGGGACAGTTTGAAGGACGTGATGGCGCCTGGTGCGCTCGATCCGCTCATCAAGGAATTGTTGTATGTCGCGGTGAGCGTGACGAACAACTGCGGCTATTGTGTGGCGAGCCACACGGCTGCCGCGCGGCGTGCGGGAATGACTGACGAGATGTTCGGAGAGTTGATCGCGGTCGTTGGAATGGCAAACGAGACGAACCGGCTCGCGGTGGGATATCGCGTGCCCATCGATCCTGCGTTTGAGTGAGAAGTCGTAGCGGCGGGCAAGCGTGTGGCCATTATTCCGCCCAACACTTAGCACCAAACAAATCGATGGTTCACCCCGCGTCCATGCGCTGCTACATTCGCGCCATGTGACGCACGGTTCGCCTGCGCACAATTTCCAAATTTCCGCAGATCAAACCACAATGAAAATCAAACTTCTCGCGGCCGTGGTGACGGGCTCACTACTGGTCATGTCGAGCCTCGCCCACGCTGACCGTCTCGATGACATCAAGAAAGCCGGCGTGCTTCGTGTAGCCACCTTCGACAGCAATCCGCCTTTCGGATTCGTCGATCCGAAGACCAACAAGATCGTGGGCCTCGACGTGGACTACGCGAAGGCCGTCGCTGACAAACTCGGCGTCAAACTGGAGATCCAACCGACCAACCCGGCCAACCGGATCGCGTTTTTGACATCGAAGAAAGTCGACCTCGTGTTCGCGAACTTCACCATCACCGATGAACGCAAGAAGGAAGTGGATTTCAGCACGCCGTACTTCGCGTCGGGTACGCAGTTCATCGCGAAGAAGGGTACGTTGAAAACGCCCGAGCAGTTGAACGATCTGCGCGTCGGCGCGGACAAGGGGACCACGAACGAGCAACAGGTTCGTACGCAGTTCCCGCGCGCGACCATCGTCGCTTACGACGACACACCTTTCGCATTCGCCGCGCTTCGAACAGGCAATGTACAGGCAATCACGCAGGATGGCCCGAAACTCGTTGGCTTGCTCGCCAACGTGCCTGATCGCGACAAGTATGAAATCCCGGCCTTCACCATTTCCAACGACTACGAAGGTGTCGGCGTACCAAAGGGCGAACCGCGACTCCTGAGTTTCGTCAACGATACGCTCAAGGACCTCGAAGCAAATGGGTCGGCCGGTCACATATACGATCAATGGTTCGGTCCGAAAAGCCGCGCACCGCTTCCGCGCTTGTACAAGATCGGCGATCCGCAAAAGAGCTGATTGCTGCCTGTTTGACCGTGCCCGGTTCGACGGCGATACGTCGAACCGGGCATCGCATTTCAATCTTCCATTCGTGTGTACCTGAATGATTCCGATAAACGGATGGCTTGCGCCCAAATACCTGACGTGGCTTCTGCAGGGCTTTGGCATGACGCTGGGCCTGTCGGCGCTGGTGATTGTGGCGGGGACCTTAGGCGGTTGTTTGTTGGCGCTTGCTCGTACGTCGCGGATAGCGCCGTTGCGTCGCGCCGGCGCGTTGTATGTCCTTGTTTTCCGCAATTCGCCGCTGATCGTGCAATTGCTGTTCTGGTATTTCGGCGTGGCAACCTTGCTGCCCGAGCATGCCATGACGTGGCTGAATACGCCGCACGTCATCGACTTAGGGATCTTCAGGTTGCATTGGCCATCGTTTGAATTCGTGGCGGGGTGGATCGGCTTGACCTGCTATTCGATCACGTTCATAGGCGAGGAATTTCGCTCGGGGTTATCGGGTGTTCCGGCCGGGCAGCACAATGCGGCCGCAGCGCTCGGACTCACGCCGCTTGCCGCGTTCTTTCATGTCATCTTGCCGCAAGCGGTGCGAATATCGACGCCGCCCTTGTTCGGGCAATACATGAACATCGTGAAGAACTCGTCGCTGACCATGGCGATCGGACTGGCGGAACTCTCGTACTCTTCGCGTCAGGTCGATACTGAAACCTTCAAGACCTTTCAGGCGTTCGGAGTGGCGACGGTGCTGTACATCCTGACCATCGCGATGCTGGAAGTTGTACTCGTCGTCGTTCAGCGCAGCGGTGCGCGGACCGCGGTGCGCCGATGAACGACGCCTTCTCTGCGATTCTCGCAAACGTGCCGTATTTGCTCGTCGGCAGCTTTCCCGATGGTCCGTTAGGTGGCGCGGCGCTGACACTGGTCATGGCCGCTATTTCCGCGGTGCTGTCCGCCGTGCTCGGACTGGCAGGCGGCATTGGCCTCGCGATGACGCGCGGCGTGCTTCATACAATTCTGCTCGCCGTGATCGGGTTCTTTCGCGCGATACCCGTCCTGATGCTGATCTTCTGGACCTTCTTTTTACTGCCGGTCTTGCTTCACATCAATGTACCGGGTCTCGCGACCGTGGTCGCCGCGCTTGCGCTGATCGGCGGAGCGTATCTGTCGCATTCGGTTTTTGCCGGGATTGTCGCGGTTGGAGACGGGCAGGCCCAGGCGGGTTTATCACTTGGACTCACGCGATGGCAGTCCATGCGTTACGTGCTGCTTCCACAGGCAATCCGAATCATGGCGCCATCTTTCATCAATCAATGGGTGTCGCTTGTGAAGGATACGTCTCTGGCTTACATAGTCGGCGTGCCGGAGCTCGCGTTCCTTGCGAACCAGGTAAACAGCCGGTTGATGATTTATCCGGTGCAGGTCTTTCTGTTCGTGGGTCTTCTCTATCTGATCCTTTGCACTTCGCTCGATGCGTTGGCTACGCGACTTTTGCTGGGGCGTGAGGCGGTTGCCGAGCCACGAGCGATAGTGACCCCGTTGCCGGTTCCAATCCAGCATCGGAAATAACATTATCCGGAATCGGTCGTTTTGCGCCGTGAAATGCGTCTCTATACTTTGACGCTTGAGCTGCAGGTAAATCGGATTCCCGAACCTCGCGCGCATCACCGACCAAACAAGGAATAAAAAGCATGACTTCAGCGCAGGGAACGGCCTCGACATCTCGTCTCGATACCGCCTTGGCCGCGTTGCCGGCACTGGCGGAGAAGATTGGCGAAGACAGCGCTGCGCGCGAGTCACGGCGCGAGCTGCCATTCGACGGCTTCGCGCTGTTTCGCAAATCGGAGCTGGGCTTGCTGCGAATTCCTTCCGAATGGGGTGGCCTTGGCGGGTCGCTGGAAGACTTGTTCCAAGTGATCGCCACGATCGCTGCAAAAGAGTCCAACGTCGCGCACGCATTGCGAATCCACTTCGACCTGACCGAGTCGCTGTTGCTGGCTCCAAGATCGGAGTTCAACGACAAACAAATTGGACGCGTACTGGAAGGCGCAATTTTTGGCGGCGCTTCGACCGAGCGCGGCACTTCGCGCCCGGGAGAGATCGGCACCGTGTTGAAGCGCGACGGCGATCACTTTCGTGTAAGCGGGAAGAAATACTATTCGACAGGAACCGCATTCTCCGACTTCGCCCGCATCAATGTGCAAAACGAAGAGAACGAACCGGTGAGCATTGTCATTCCGGTCAATCGTGAAGGCGTGCAGGTACTGGACGACTGGGACGGCATGGGCCAAAGAATGACCGCGAGCGGCAGCCTTGTTCTCGACGATGTCCAAGTGTTCGCGCACGAAGTCATGAAGCGCGGCTACACCACGCTCGCCGGCAGACACGGCGGGGCACTGCGGCAACTGCATCTGGTTGCGGTGGCGGCGGGCATCGTGCGCAACGTGGTAGCGGATGCGGAAAACTACGTGCTCAAGCACGGACGGCCGGTGCTGCACAGCCCGGCTGAATCGGCACGTACCGACCATTTCATTCAGCAGGTCGTGGGCGACCTCGGGGCGCACAGTCACGCTATCGATGCTCTCGTGCAACAGAACGCCCGCGTGCTCGATCGTTCCGCGAATGCGATCCGCAATAACAGCGATAACGCCGAGGAGCTCGTGCTGCAAGGTGCGCTTGCGACGGCAAAGACGCAGATCGTGGTGAGCAAGCTCGCGTTGCATGCGGGGGAACGGCTGTTCGAGGCGGGCGGTGCATCGGCGACATCGCGCGTGCACAACTTCGATCGTCACTGGCGCAACCTGCGCACGATCTTCAGCCACAACCCGCTGCTGCACAAAGCGCGCGTAATTGGCGACTATCAGTTGAACGGCGACACGACCCACCTGACGGAAGGGCGCGTGTTCTAAACGGTTTCAAAGGAGATGCACGATGAGCGCAGCGCTGAACCCCAGGACCGATGAGATTGCCGTAACACCGTTGTCCGCGCACATTGGAGCGGAAATCCATGGTGTCGATCTTGCGAAGCCGCTTGCCGCTGAGCAGGTTGCTGCGATTCGCGCGGCGTTGCTCAAGTGGCGAGTCGTGTTCTTCCGAGAGCAATTCTTGACGCACGAACAGCATGTGGCATTTTCATCGCAATTTGGAGAGTTGACGCTTGGGCATCCGGTGTTCGGCCACGTAGATGGGCATCCGGAAATCTATTCCATCTCGAAGTTTCGAAAGGCGACGCGCTTTGAAGGACAGTCGCTTCTGCGCCCATGGACAGGCTGGCATACCGACGTCACGGCGGCCGTCAATCCGCCGTTTGCATCGATCCTTCGGGGCGTGACTATTCCCCCTTACGGCGGCGATACGCAGTGGACCAACCTCGTTGTTGCCTACGGAAAGTTGTCGGCGCCGCTGCGGGGTTTTATCGATGGCTTGCGGGGTATTCACAAGTTCACCGCACCGTCCGGTGCAAGCGGAACGAGTGAGTTCGAACAGGCGGTGAAGGAACGTTCGCTGGTGAGTGAACATCCGCTCGTGCGTGTGCATCCGGAAACGGGTGAGCGCGCGCTTTACGTGAGTCCGAGTTTTCTGAAGAGCATTGTTGGGGTGACGCCGCGCGAAAGCCAGGCGCTGCTTGAATTGCTCTGGGAACACGTAACACGTCCGGAGTTCACGGTGCGCTTCAAATGGCAAAAGGGCAGTGTCGCGTTCTGGGACAACAGGTCGACCGCGCACCTGGCGCCTTCGGATATCTTCGATCTGGATTTCGACAGGCAGTTGTATAGAACGACGCTTGTTGGCGACATTCCCGTCGGGCCGGACGGTGGTGCTTCCATAGCAATTGAAGGATCGCCAGTCGCTGCCGCTGCGGCGGTGGAACTGAACTGAGCGATAGCGTGGTCGGGATTCTTTAATTTCCCGACCACGTCAACAGCGTCAAACCGCGTCCACCGGCGTATTGAAGTCCGCAAGAATATCTTCGCGCAATCGCACGAACGCCGGATCGCTACGCCGGCGCGGCCGCTCAAGCCCAACGTGCACCACCTTGCTTATCCTCCCTGGCCGAGCCTGCATCACCACAACGCGATCCGCGAGGAACACGGCTTCGTCCACATCGTGTGTCACGAGGATCATGGTGATACGTTCGCTTTCCCAGATACGCTGCAGCTCGTTTTGCATGCGGCTGCGGGTAAGGGCATCGAGCGCGCCGAAGGGTTCATCGAGCAGCAGCAGCTTGGGCCGGTTCACGAGCCCGCGGGCAATCGATACCCGTTGCGCCATGCCGCCTGACAACTGATGCGGATGATGTCCTTCATAACCCTTCAACCCGACCAGCTCGATATGCTCCGCGACGGCGCGGCGCTTCTCGTCTTTGCTACGCCCGGAGTTCCTGAGCGCCACGGCGATGTTCTGTTCGACGTTGAGCCACGGAAACAGCCGATGATCCTGAAACACTAGCCCACGCGCGAGATCCGTGGTGTGGATGCGTTCTCCGCCGAACTCGATATCCCCATCGAATTGATCGTCGAGACCGGCGATCAGGCGCAACAACGTGGATTTGCCGCAGCCGCTGGCGCCCACGATCGCGACGAACTCGCCGCTGCTCACGTTGAGATCGATGCCGTCGAGTACGGGCGGTACGTTGGTGTCGCCCGCGAAGCGCTTGGCTACGCGATTCAGGTTCAGCTCGTTCGCCCGGGTTTCGGTAAAAGTCGACATGATTATATGGAATCCGTAATAAATATATAGCGGCTGTAGTCAGGCCGTCGGATCGCGGAACCAACGCCGTTGCACGGCACGCGCCAACGAGTTCAACGCCCACCCGGTAATGCCGATCACAATGACGCCGAAAACCACCAGGTCCATGCGAAACTGTTCGCTGCCATCTACCAGCGTATTGCCGATACCGCTGCCGGCAACCAGCAGATACTCGGCGCCGAGCGTCGCCAGCCACGAATAGATCAATGCAAGATAGACGCCCGTGAAGATGGACGGCAACGCGGCCGGAATGACAATGCGCGTAACCGTTTGCCATTTGCTGTAGCGAAAGACACGGCCCACGTCGAGCAATTCCGGCGATACCGCGCGAATGCCATCGGCTGTGTGCGCAACCACCGGCACGAGCGCGGCAAGCGAAAGGAATACCACCTTGGCGAGATCGCCGAGACCAAACCAGACGGAAATCAGCGGTATCCACGCAAAGAGCGAGACCTGCTTGAACGTATTGAAGCTCGGGCCCACCAGGCGATTGGCAAACGGCGACACGCCGAGTAACGCGCCGAGCGCAAGCCCAAGGCTTGCACCGAGCGTAAAGCCCGTCAACTCGCGCGCAAGCGACGCGGAGAGCGCGCGCCACAACGCGCCGGTCCTGACCTGGTCGACAGCGGTATGCAAGACCTGCGCCGGCGAAGTCATCATGCCGTGCCCTGTCACCACGTTGCGCGACAGATACCACCAGATAGCGAAGGCTGCGACTGGAATGACCCAGCCGCGCCAGCGGCCGCTTTTGCCCGAGGCATTGGCGCCGGTGATTGCGCCTGAGCCGGATTCGAGTTCAAGAGACGATGTGGACATGTGCCAGCTCCTTCATGCCAGCCGTGGCGGCGATAACTTGTTTTCGAGCAGCGTAAGCAACCTGTCCGCCGCATAACCAATCGCGCCGACGATCAGCACGGAGGCAAGCACGAGATCGAGTTGAAACAACTGGCGTCCGTACACGATCAGATAACCTAGTCCTTCCGATGAAGCCACGAGTTCCACGACCACCAGCGTGAGCCATGCCTTCGTGAATGCAAGACGGATCCCGGTGCCGATCACGGGCACGGCCGATGGCAGGATGACGCGCGATATCGTCTGGAAAGGGGTGTACTTGAAGACACGGGCAACGTCGAGATAAGCGGGCGGCGTCTTGCGAAATCCCTGCATTGTGCTGAGCGTGACGGGGACAAGCGCCGCATGTCCGATCAGCAAGTACTTCAACGGCTCGCCAATCCCGACCACGATCATCAGGAACGGCAGCCAGCCGAGAACCGGCACCTGCACTACCGCGTTGAAGCTCGGAAGAATATAGGCTTCCGCCGTGCGCGAAAGCCCGAGCAAACCGCCCAGCAACAAGCCGAGCACAACGCCACCCGAAAACCCGATCGCGACCCGCGAGAGGCTTGCGCTGACATGCATCCACAGTTCGCCGCTTTTGGCGAGGCCGCTGAGGGTATCGAAGACGAGCAGGGGCGAAGGCAGGATCTGCGCCGAAATCCATCCGTAATGCGAGCCGAGAATCCATAACAACGCGGCCGCGGCCGGCAGCAGCCACGGCAACGCCGTCCAGCCGATCGAACGTGCGGCGAGCGCGACACGACGGTTCGTATCGGCTGTTTCAGATGGGCGGCCGGGGAATAAGGCGCGGGCGATGCTATTCGCCATGATCAGTTCTCCGTGGAATGCGTGCAGCAGCTAAATGCGCTTACAATTTGAGCGGCTTGCCCGAAGCGTCGAAACGTGGCCAGTAGTTTTCCAGCTTCAAGGACTTCAACGCCTGGTCGAGATACTTCGGTTCGAACCAGCCGTTCACGCTGACAGGCTGACGGATGAGGTTCAGGCGCAGCGCGTCATCGGCGACGGATTGATAGCGGGTGACAATAAACGGATCGATCAGCGGCGAACTGCGGTCTTTCAACGCCTGGTTCGCGTACTCTGATTCCCACGATTCGACCGGCACGCCGCTCTTCGCCCACAGCGTAAACAGTGCGCCCCGATTCGGTTCTTCGGACGACCATTGCGCCGCCTGGACCACCGACGTCACGACTTTTTGAACGACGTCGGGGTGATCGTGCTCGAAATCATCGAGCACGAGCAAATGCGCCTGGCGTGTGTATTGCAGGCCGCCATCGCGCGACGCGTAAATGATTTTTGCCAGACCCTGGCGCTGTAACTTGAAGAGCTTGAAATCGAGGAAGACGGCATCGACGCCTTTCGATGCCAGCGCTGCTTGCGATGCGGCGTCGTCGAGATTGATGACGCGCAGGTCCTTTTCGGACAGGCCGTTGGCCTTCAGGACGTTATCGGCGACAAGCTGAAGATTGGTGCCCCGGAATATAGCGACGCGCTTGCCCTTGAGGTCCTTCACGCTCTTGATGTCGGAGTCGGGCGGAACCGCAAGATAAACACCGGTACGTACATTCGATTCAACCAGCAACTTGGTCTTGAGTCCGTTCGCACGTCCGAGCACGGCGGGCAGATCGCCCTGATAGGCGAAGTCGATCTGATGATTCGCAAGCGCTTCGTTGACCGCAGGTCCCGCGCCCTTGAAAAAGAGCCACTGGACCTTGATGCCATCGGGCGCGAGTGCATCCTCCACACGATGCTGCAATTGGGCGGTGGCGGCGGGCGAGCCGCCGAAGACCGGCGGGTCGCCGTAACCCTGCGTGGCAACGCCGATACGCACGACGGCGGGCGCTGCGGCGAAGGCGCTGGTAAATGCGGCCAGGCCGAGCGTGACCAAAAGGGTGCGTAAAAAGAACCGTGTTGTCATTGATTGGAATTGAAGAGGAAAGGGTAGGCCGCGCTAATGGAGAGCCAGCGCGGCGGCAGCAGACTTAATGAGCACCGCGCAGCGCACGGCTACGCTGTCCGTCAATGCCGACCGGAACGTCGCCATGCACCGTTGCACGGCGGACGATGCGGCGTTCGCTTTCATCGTAGTCCGCGACCGCATAGTGCTGCGTTGCGCGGTTATCCCAGATGGCGACATCGCCCTGATTCCAGCGCCAGCGCACGGTGTTTTCGAGGCGCGTGATGTGATCGTGGAAGAGTTCTTTCAGGCGGTCCGAATCGCGTTGCGACAGGCCCACGAAGCGCTGCACGAAATGACCGAGTACGAGGCTGCGTTCGCCGGTTTCCGGATGCACGCGAACCACCGGATGCTCGGTCTCATACACGGTCGACGTGAATTGCTCGCGGTACGCTAGCTCTGCGTCCGTGCTCGGCGCGCTGCGATTCGCGGCGTAGTCGTAGGTGTTCGTATGAATGGCGCGCAAGGAATCCGCAAGCGCGCGCAGCGGCTCCGGCAGGCGTTCATATGCCTGCACGGTGTTCGCCCAGACCGTGTCGCCGCCGGCGGGCGGAATCACTACGCCGCGCAGAATCGAGATCTTCGGATACGCTTCCACGAAAGTCACATCCGTGTGCCACGAGTTCGCGCGCGTGCCGTTCTTAGAGTCGAGTTCGAGCAGGCGGCTGGTATTGGCAAGCGACGGCACCGTCGGGTGCGCCACGGTCTCGCCAAAAAGGCTGGCGAACGCTTCCTGTTCGGCATCGTCCAGATGTGATTGGCCGCGAAAGAAGATCACCTTGTATTTGAGCAGCGCCGCATTGATCGCGGCGTGTGTGGAGCTGTCCAGGTCCGAGCCGAGACGCACGCCACGGATTTCGGCGCCGATCCGGCCGCCGACCGCATGAATGTCGAGCTCGAGAGAGGGCTCAGCTTGCACTGCAGACGTAGCAACGAGTGTCATCGGATGTTCCTTTTATGGGTGGGGACACTTTTCTTACCAACGATGGCGAAAAGCTGTAGCGCCGATAAATTGAAGCATCCGCCCGCGAGCGCGGCAACGAAGCGATTGGACTAAGCTTTACATGCCGGATGTGGGATTCGATAACACCAGCCGTCAAATTACCAAGGCCGCTTGCCGATTGGTTTCGTGGTGGTTGACTGGCCGGCCGAGTCCGAGATTCTCGCGCAAGGTATGACCTTCATAGTCGCTACGAAACAATCCACGTCGACGCAACTCCGGCAGCACCAGTTCAATGAAGTCGGTCAACCCGCCGGGTAATGTCGGTGGCATGACGTTATAACCGTCGGCGCCGTAATTGACGAAACGCTCTTCGAGCTGGTCGGCAATATCTTCCGCAGTCCCGACAAGTTGCCAATGACCTCGCGCACCGGCGACGCGCAAATAAAGCTGCCTGATAGTCAGGTTCTCGCGCCTTGCAAGTTCTATGGTCAGCACCTGCCGGCTTTTGCTTGCGTTGGTTTCGGGCAGTTCGGGAATCGGGCCGTCGAGCGGATAACCGGAAAGATCGATGCCACCCGTCAGGCCCGACACAAGCGCGAGTCCAACCACGGGATCGATCAGCGACTGCAGTTCTTCGAACTTTTCCTCGGCCTCGGATCGTGTGCGTCCGACTATAGGGAATACGCCGGGCATGATCTTGAGGTCGTCCGGATGACGTCCGTGCGCGGCAAGACGGCCTTTGACGTCGGCATAAAAGTCGATCGCGTCCTGCAGCGTTTGCTGCGCAGTGAAGATCACTTCCGCAGTGCGCGCGGCGAGTGCACGGCCGGACTCGGAGGAACCCGCCTGCACGAGTACGGGTTGTCCCTGCGGCGAGCGCGCCACGTTGAGCGGCCCTTTGACCTGGAAGAAACGGCCCTTGTGATCGAGCACGTGGCGCTTGTCCGGATCAAAAAAACGTCCCGAGGTTTTATTGCGCAAGAAGGCGTCGTCTTCCCAGCTGTCCCAGAGCGCGCGCACCACGGTTGCGAACTCGTCCGCACGTTCATAACGCTCGGCGTGATCGAAATGTTTATCGCGGTTGAAGTTCTTCGCTTCGTGTTCGCTCGATGACGTCACCAGGTTCCAGCCCGCGCGTCCGCCGCTAATATGGTCGAGCGACGCGAACTTCCTTGCAACGTGATACGGCTCGTTGAAGCTGGTCGATGCCGTCGCGACAAAACCGATTCGCGTGGTGATGGCCGCAAGCGCGGACAGCAGGGTGATCGGTTCGAACTGCGCTATATAACTGTGCGCGGTGCGGCTGAGGAAGTCGAGGTTGTCGCCGCGCGTGCCGACGCCATCGGCGAGAAAGATCAGGTCGAACTTCGCGGCTTCCGCGGCCTGTGCAAGCTGGACGTAATGCCGGAAGTTGATGCCTGCATCTGCCTGGCTGTCAGGATGGCGCCACGCGGCAATGTGATGTCCCGACGGATAAAGGAAGGCGCCGAGGCGTATGTGACCTGTTCGTTTTGGCATGGGGCGTGGCGTTGGAGCGGAGGCGGTTCTCTTGCCACGCGACTACAACGTTTGGCCGGTGGCACGGAGCATCGGAAGCTGCAGCGTCGATTTTCCTGCAGTGACATTAACCGCTCTGCTGCATGCGAGTCCGATCATAAGGAGCGTGGTAACGCAGTGGAACCGAGCATTGCTTCGATCGTTTCCACGCACGGTGATTTACGCTTCCCCTTCCCCAACACCCGCCATGTTCGCTACAAGTCAGAACTCGATGGTCGAACTCAATTCAAGCGTGCGCGACAAGCCTTCGCCAATCTGACTCGAACCGGTGGCGCTCCAGTAACGCTTGTTCGTCGCGTTCTCGAGGTTGGCCTGGAACGACACGCGCTTACCATAGATGCGCGTCGCGTAACTCGCGCCCGCCGTGTAAAGCGAATATCCGCCAATGTAAGCCTGGTCCGCGCTGTTCACCGGCCGCGGCCCGATGTAATACATGCCCGCATTCAACGACAATCCCGCGACGAGCGGCACGCGATACTGCGCGAACAGGCTTGTAGTCACATGCGGCGTGTTCTCGGGCGTCTTGCCGAGCAGCGTGGGATCGCTGGAATCGATTTGCTTGGCGTCTATATACGTTGCCGTGCCGATGAACGACACGTCCCGCGTCAGGTCGCCCTGAACCGAAAACTCCACGCCGCGATACCGTGCATTGCCATCGAGCACGAAAAAGTTGTCGGCGTTGGTATCGGCGGAAGCCTGCTTGATGTTGAACAACGCAAGCGAGACCAGCGTGTTGTTCGCAAAGCGCGTACGCACGCCGATTTCTTCCTGCTTGCTGACGGCTGCGGGCAAGACCTGATTGGCATTGTTCGCTGTGACGGGCGCGCTGCCCGCGGATTCGAGCGCTTCCACGTAGCTTGCATATACGCTGGTGGCCGGCGTCAACTTGTAGATCACGCTACCCGATGGCGATGTACGGCTGACATCCGAACTCGGCGTTCCTGCTTGCGACGTCATGTATTCCGATCTGCGCACGCCGGCGACGATTTGCCATTTCGATGTCAGGTCGATCCGGTCGTACAAATACGCGCCGCTATTGCGAACATGCTGCGCGAAAAATTGCTTAGGTGTGCCACTGGGTGTCAGCTTGGTGATATCGATTGGATCGTAGATGTTCTGCGCGGCAGTGAAAAAGTTCGTGGTGAAATCCGGCTGATACAGCCAGTCTTGCGAGACGCCGACTGTGATGTCGTGGTGGATCGAACCGGTCTTGACGTCACCGTTCGCTTCGAGCCGCACGATCTTGTTTTCGTACATCTGGCCGTTTTGCTGGCTTGCCTGCAGCGTGCCCGCGCCGGTCGCGACGTTGTACTTCTGGAACACCCATGCCCATCGGTCGCGCCGTGTGATCGACTGGCCGATGCTGAAGTTCGCCGACCAGTTGTCGGAGATCGCGTAGTCGGCGCGCAGCAATTGCGTGTTCGCGCTTGCCTTCGTGGGTTTGTCGCCGCTGACCAGCAGCTTGGTCGGGTCGGGCAGACCAGGCAGCGAGATCACGCCGTTCTTTGCGGCAAGCGGGGTGATGCCGGCCTGCTCGACCACGCTTGTCTCGATGTGCTCGAAGTCGTATTGAAGCTTGAGCTTGCTGTTCACCTTCCAGTCGAGCGCGGCGCTTACGAATTTGCGATAACCGTGATCGCCGTCGATGGGTGTATCGACATGTTCGTCCATTGCATTCACACGCACGCCGAACTGGTCGTTCGTGCCGAAACGCCGCGCGATGTCCACGGACGCTCCAACCGAGCCATGCGAATCGCCCAAGGCCGATATGCTTGTCACCGGATCGGGACCTGCACGCTTCGTCACCATGTTCACGATGCCGGCCGGTGCCGCAAATCCGTAATACAACGCCGAAGCGCCCTTAAGGACTTCGACGCGTTGCTTGTCTTCCATCGGCATCCAGATGTTGTTGTCGATGGGCAATACGCCGTTGAAGTAATAGCTCGCGCGATTGTCTAGCGGGATGCCGCGAATCGAGAGGTTGTCATAAGCGAGACCGCTCAATTGCTGACGCGAGACGCCTGCGACGTTGCGCAGCGCATCGTACAGGCCGGTGTCGCCTTGCGCGTCCATGACCTCGCGGGTTACGACGTTGACGGTTGCCGGAACGTCGAGCGCATCGAGTCCGCGATACGGGCCGGTCTCGACTGAGACGGGCGCAAAGCCCTGATCTCTTTTGCTCGAGACCTGAACGGGCGCCAGCTGTGATGCGTCGGTAGCCGATGCAGCGGATTTGGTGTCGCTCGTTTCGTCCGCTTTCGCAAAATCGATCGTCGATCCCGCCATGCCGATTGCGAATAGAGCGTTAGCGAGCAGGATATTTCTGTGGAGCAACGAACGCTTGCCCGCACGGTTACTACGAATCATGAACTTCCCCGAGGTAATGTGTGCAAGGCGCAAATTCTTTCACTAGCCTTTCGATAAAAATGAATGAGATCGATTCGCGTTTGCATTTATATTGAACTCATTAATCCGGGTCAAGCTAAGCCTTGAAGTGAAAGGGGCTTTGGAGCTGGCGTTTTGTTACGCCTGTAAACAGAGGTAAGGTCGCATAACGGAAAGCTTACGGAATTCGATTCGTACTTTGGAGCGGCTTGGCATGAGCATGAAGCCTTGCAAAGCCCGTGGGTGGGGAATTGGGGCGACGCTAATCAGAAAACCTCTTAGAAGATCCGGCTAACCGTGGGATTGAAAACGACGGTTTTATTAAGCGCGAAAAGTTAATCTAAGTCGTTTTCCCACCCGAAGCGCGGGCGCCGTTTTAGGCAGCGAGCAATGGATGGGGGCGTATTGGCAAGGGCTTTGTGACGTACCGCAGCTACATTCTCAATTTTCACGTCCACTACATCACTCCTTTGGTTAGTCGGATGGATAGTCGAAAGATCACGCCACTCGACGTGATGCGAGGAGCCAAGTTGCTGCCTTAGGAGATGAAGACGCGAGAACATGACCTGATAGCTGACAACCGCTGATAGATGGAAATATTCGGAAGTCCTCTATTAAATGCGGGACTTTGAAAAAGGTGCACGCTGCGACGGTGTGCCCCTCACATAAAGACGCGGCGGACGCCACGCGCTATTGCCCTTCTCAGAAAATTCCGAATTTTGTGCCGCCCGCTCTGACACGGCTTCCCACGCGAGCAAGGTTCAAGGATGATTCACGATTACGTCTTATTTTCGCAATGATAAGAACGATTGTTTGAATAAAAGAATCGCCAGCGCCAGTTGGTTTGTGATTCACCTGAGAGATTAAAGGCTACAAAAGATGCGGGAGACTCATCGGGACAGCGAAGCGTATCGCTCGGATAAAGCACGAGTAACGGGCCGACAAGCCTATTGCCTTGAAGTGCCGAATGCGGCGAATTCCAAAGACATTTCAGTGGTCTCGTATCACGCGCGCGAGAGCATGGCGACGCCTTACGAGATCACAATCGAATTCACGCACCCCGAACAGCTTTCGCGCTCCGATTACCTCGGGCGCGATGGGCACTTTACGATCACCGCCGAAGACAGCTCGGAACCACGCGTTTATCGCGGCATCATCACGCGCTTTAAGCGGATCAAAAAGACCAAGGACTACTTCCGCTACACGATCGTCGTCGTGTCTCAAATGAAACGACTGGACCTTCTGCACAGAAGCCGCGTGTATCAGCATCAGAGCGGGCCGAAGATCATCGAATCGATCCTGCTGAACGACAAGTTCATGGATCACCAGTTCGTGTTCAGGCTGCGCCGTGAATACCCCGTGCACGACTTCCGCCTACAGTACCAGATGTCGGATCTGGCTTATATCCGTCTTTTGTGCGAGCAGGAAGGCATCTATTACTACATCGAGCAAGGGAAGCACGGTGATCTGGTCGTGTTCGGTGACGATATCGACCACTATGTCTACACGCCTGAATTGAAGGTGCCGTATCGGGAGAATGCCGGGCTTGAGGCAGGAGTCGAAGCGGTGTTCGCGCTTGAGACGCACACCGAGGTAGTGCCACAATCGGTTCTGGTCGCCGACTATAACCCGCTCGCCGCCTGGGAACGCTTCAAGGACGAAGCAAACGTCGCGATCAACGATACGACGACTTATGGTCAGCCCTACGTCTATGGCACGAATCACCTGAGCCAGGACGGCGCGCAGTGGGAAGCGCAGTTACGGCACGAGGCGGCCATTGCGTGGCAGGTCGTGTATCACGGACAAAGCAATGCGCTGGAGCTGCGGCCAGGGCGTATTCTGCGTATCGACGACGAGTTGCCTGATGCGCCGAGCGGACAAGTCATCATCGAGGTGACGCACTCAGGCGGGCGGGGCGTGGCTTACAGCAATTCGTATCAAGCAATTCCGTCCGACCGCCGATTCCGATTAAAGATAGACGAAAGCAAGTGGCCGAAAATCCACGGCGCGTTGAGTGCACGCGTCACGTCGCCGAACAAATACCCGTATGCGTATTTGACGAAGGCCGGGCACTACCCTGTGCGTCTCGATCTGGATTTCGACGAATGGAATCCGGGCGGCGAAAGCATTCCGCTGCGCATGGCAAAGCCATTCGCAGGTTCACTGCAAACCGGCTTCCACTTCCCAGTGCTCGATGGCACTGAAGCGGTCATCATGGCCCGCGATGGCGACCCGAACAAGCTCTTCATCTCGCAGTTCCACCACAACAGCATTCAGTCCGACCTGATCCACAACCAGGAACGATGGATGTCGCGTAATGTTATTCGCACCCAGTCGAACAACAAGATCCGGATGGAGGACTGGGAGGGCGAACAGCACATCAAGATCAGTACCGAGCATTCGGGCAAGAGTCAGCTCAATCTTGGTCACATGGTCGACAGCACGCGCAAGAAGCGTGGTGAGGGCTATGAACTTCGTACGTCTGGCTATGGGGCGATTCGCGCCGGCAAAGGTTTGCTGGTTTCAACAGACGATCGGCCCAATGCGACTGACCTGCAACTCGCCATGCAGGAGGCGACGAAGCGGCTGGACGACGCCTACGCACGCATGGAAGGGTTAGCACAAGCGGCGAGGATCGCCAAGGCAGAGGCGGCCGATGCAAAAGAGATGCAGCAGGTCCTTCAGAATCAAATCAAAGATATACAACAGGCAGTTATGCTGCTTTCAGCGAGTTCGTCCATCGCGCTCGTGACGCCCGATGCAATCGTGCAATCCGCAGGCACAAACATCACGATGACATCAGGCGGAAGTACCGACGTTGGCGTGTTGCGCAAGTTCACAGTCGCCGCAGGTGAAGCGATTAGCCTGTTCGCTCAAAAAATGGGGATGAAGCTTTTCGCCAGCAAGGGGAAGATTCAAATTCAAGCGCAGAGCGACGAAATGGAGCTGACATCGCAGCAGAACATGACGGTCACCAGTAGCGACGGACACGTGATCGTGCAGGCAAGGAAGTCAGTCACGCTAACCGATGGCGCCGGTGCGTATATCAAGCTTGAAAACGGTAATGCAACGATCGGAGCGCCCAACAAGGTGTCGATCAAGATGGCCAATTTTCAATGGGACGGCCCGGATAGTATCCAAGGCAAACTTCCCGCCTTTGCAACATGTCACGCATCGGAGGCCTCGGCCGCCGCTGCTGGCGAAAATAGTGTGGCGCTCACGTGATCGGACAAACTGCGACGACCTTATCGCAGCGGGTCGAGCGGGTTTCTGTATCTCCCGTTCCATTGCTACCTGAGACCGGTTATCTAATCGTTGATCCGGGCGCGTTTGCGGAAAGCGATGAGTTGGACTCTTTGCGACCACTGATGTGCAGGCCGACCAACTGGGGCCGGGATTTTACGGGATTGCCTGCGATCATCGATCTTGCGCACTGCGATGCGGGTCAGCGAGATTGGCTCGCAATAGTCATCAACGCCGAGCACGAAAGCCGGTTGCGCATGCAGCTCACCCGTCCCGGCGTCTGTGCTTATGTTGACGCGCCGGTTGATGCGAACACACTCGCCGGACATTTGGCCAATCAACTGCTGATACTACCGGTCGAGAAAAGCGGCCATCGGGCTCTTCCGGGTGCGCTCTGGCGGTTCTTCGATCCCCGCGTTTTCGCCAACCTGTGCTGGATGCTTGAACCGGAACATCTCACAACGCTTGTTGGACCTGCGTCTCGATGGGTCTTTCCGTGGCTTGATAGTTGGTACGAGTGCAACGGCATTCTGGATACGGCATCCGACGTTGCGCCGCCTGAGAGGATCGGCGGCTTCGCCCGCATAGATATCGACATATGGGATCGCACGCAACGGATTGCAACGATCAATCAGACGTTGGCGCGTCTAGGTTTGCCGTCGGAGCTTCCATGGCAGGACAAAGCGGCAACGGCTGCTGTTGTCGAGTCGGCTGTTACCGAAGCGGAACGCCGTCTGCATTGGAAGCAGACTGATGATCAGGTGAATTACGCGGAGCATATCGCCCGCTATGGTGCGGCGTTTCGTAATCACCCACGTCTCGTGGATCACTGGGTGAAACTCGAAACGCGAGTCGAAACCTTCAGTTGCTCCGAACTGATTGCGCTGCTGTCGCAAGAAGAATATGAGGAGTTCGCGCAGCCCACTCGTCCTCGCGATCCGACCGTTAGATAAACGCAATCCAGAACACACAAATTTCGAGGGACAAAGTATATGGCAGAACCGAAATGCGCCTTTTGCGACAAAGTGGGCTTGCTTTTGATGCCAGCGCGTTACGCAATTGCTCCGCTTGCAATGGGTTTGCCATCGATCAGCGCACCGATGAAGGTGGAAGACATAGCGCAAAGCGTTGGCAAGGGCAAGAAGCAGGATGTGACCTTGCATGGCAGTGCACAGTACACGGCGCGCTTGTTGCGCAGCGGCTATCTGTATGTGTATGACGAGAAGCGTGACCGTATGGACGCGTACTGGATCACGGCGGACGGGTACTACATGAGCATTCCTGTCGAGGCAGCTGTATCGGCGCAAGCCAAGTCGGCCACTCCTTGTTCGTATGAAGGGCATCGTGAGTTGGCGGGTTGCATTGCGATAGCGGACGCAGAGAATGCAGGCATCGTGTGGTTGGGTTTTTCAGATGTGCAGTGGACAAAAGCGGTGATCGACGCACACAAGGGCGCAAAGGGCAAGTCATTGCGCCAACTCCACATGCGCGAGTTCGACGCAGGCGCATGGGCGAAATCGCACCGCACGCCGGCTGGCAATGCGACGGCGGGTCGTGGGAATACATTACACACCGTACCGATGAGCGAACTGGCAAGCACAGTGGCTGAATACGCGCCAGGCAAACCCGCTCAGGGCGCGGCGTTCGCGCCCCTGTCGGCGCCGAATTACCGGTTGCACGTGGGCAAGGCTGAGGGCGTGCTCTCGTCATGTAGCCGACGCAGTCCGAAGCTCGTCGGCGCGATTGTTGCGCTGGACGATCCGGCGGGTGTCGCGCAGGACCTTGCTGCATTGATCAACTGGCATCAGGAGCGGCTGCTCGACACGCGGGTGGCGAAGGATGCATATGGTAAGGGTTACGGCAGTTACGCCACGACGTATCGAAACTTGCTCACGCTAGATGGCGCGATCAAAGCGTTGCACGCGTCGAACGACGAGAAAGTCAAGATGCAGGTGTTCATGAAAGCTGAAGCGCTTGCAAACATGATGAAGGCAGGCAATGAGGAACTTCGCCAGGAACGGTTAGCCGGAAAGAGAGCCGAGTCGATGGGGCAGCGGCCAACCGACATGCAAAAGATGGCAATGGAACTGTTCCCGCAGGAAGTCACAGCGCGGCAACTGAAGGCTGACGCAATAAACCGAAATCCACCACCTGTTCGCATCGCGGCCGATCAGCACGACTCGTGGAACGAGTATTTGACGCGGATCAAGCCAACGCCTTACAAGAAATGGGCCGATGAGTTCAAGGCCGCGTCGGACCAGCTACAAAACAACCATATCGAAGTGTTGGCGCGAACGCACGCGGCGTGGATGCAGAGCAACCTGTTGGCTAACACGCTCGATTGCACTCACGATGGAAAAGATGCGTTAAGTGGCGACGTCTATGCAGAGACCTTGCAGCGCTGCATGGTGGCCACACAGCAAATCGTTGGTTGCGCCGATGTCTACCTGCGATGGCTCAAAGGCGATATTACGGAGAAGACGAATCTCTTGTTGCGTGCGTTGGTGTTGCGCCAGGACGAACTCATTACTGCAATGGCGGCGGCGCCGCTTGATTCCGCGAGCGTGCCGTGGTCGACTCTGATGGATCAGTTCACGAAGCATGTTCAGATGCTGCTCAAGCCCGCGCCTGATGCACAACTGAAAGCGCAGGGGGCGCAGAAGGCAGCAGCTAAGGCAAAGACAGATTACGACGATCTGTTTAGCCTTGTCGCGACATCGGATGCGATGGGAGCAGGTTCGGTGTTGCTCTTCAATAATCCGGTACGTCGAAAGTTGGAGGCCGCAGAGTCCCGCATGAAGGCGGCTCAGATAAGTGCTCGTGAAGCCAAGCAGGAAACGAACGGGAAGCTGCTGCCAGACTCGGTTGCAGCGTTGCTGACGCAGATCGCAACGCCTATCGCGACGGCATTGCGGGAATTTAACGGCAATGCAGCGGAACAGGCGCTGGCGCGCTGGATGGCAATCATCGGTGTGACATTGCGAACACCGGCCGGGGTGATCAAGATCAGCGGCGGGGTACGCGAAACGATTGATTTTCTGTCAAAGACATTTGTGGCGAATCTTGGCGAAGCGGCTAAACGGAGTGGCAGGCCGTTATCGGCCGATCAAGTTACGCAACTGACTACTTATGCCAGAAGGCAGGTCGCGGGTAGCTTTGCGAGCGGCAATATTGCGTCGTTTGAGACCGCTGCTTTTAGCAAAACCAGGGTGAACTCGAAGCTCGCGGTGTTCATTACGGACGATATGCACAAGGAGCTAGCGAACATCACGGACCCGACTAAAAAGGTGGCGTGGCTGGTTGCAAATGTGACCACACCGGCGACCGCGCACGAGTATGCGGTTCTGAGAATTCAGACGAAGCTACCTGTGTTTGCGGCGGTATCCGAGGGAATACTTACGGCTATCGATGTAGCCTGCAAGTACGCGGGTTGGAACCAGATGCTGGTTGATGAGGCGAAGGCGCTGTCATTCCAGAAGACGTGGGCGCAAGACGTTAGGGTGACACTGGGAGGCGCGCTGTATGTGGGTGCGATGGGTACCGGAGTCGGCAATGTTGTGAAGGCCTATGGCACTTGGCGCAATCTGTATGCGACGGGTATGGCTGAGCGGGTGGCGGGCGAGCAACTGGCGGGACGTGCTGGCATTGCGCTGCGCGTGGCGGGGGCTTTGACGGCGGCGGTGTCGGGAGTGATGGCGGGGATGGATTTCGTGGATGTTATCGTAAGTAAGCAACGCGAACAATGGTCATTAATGACATTACAACTGTGGTCCGGTGCTGTCGGAATCACAAATGCTGGCGTTGCATTTTGGGCTGCGCTAGCCGTTGATGGCGGATCGACTATGGTCGCCGGCCTCAGCTTAACGGGATGGGGCCTGCTGCTCGCAGTGGTATTGGTTGCGCTCGCCATGGCAATCGACCATCTTAAGGGTGATGCATTTGCTCAGTGGTTGGAGCGCTGTTACTGGGGTGAACTATCGTCGGGTCGCTATATCGATTCGGAAACTGAGCGGTTGGATTTCAACAAGCTAATGGGGGTGAAGTAGTGTTCACAACCAGCAAAAAACGACGCGCTTTAACTGATCAAGATCGCAATTGTCATCTGTCGCTCTCAAAGCGTATGGAAGAGCCACATGCGTCCGGCCGGGTGATACGGATGAACTCCTCCTACGTGGAACTTGTTGATGGGATCTATTCAAACCGTGGAATGATGAGTGCGTTCGGCGTATTTGCAGTCGGGCTCAGCGCATTCGTTGTGATTTCACTTTTTCTTACTATCGTCACCCACTACCTGGATCCCAGCTGGGACCGTCACGACGAGTTCGAAATGTTGTCTTCCACGATTTCTGGCGCTGCAATTCTTTCGCTTCTTATCGCGGGAATTGTTGCTTTCAACCGTACGATTGGCGAATGGTTCCGCTATACGCACTATCCCATGCGCTTCAATCGCCGTAACCGCATGGTCTACGTATTCCGAGGCGACGACACAGTGCTCGAAGCGCCATGGGACGAGGTGTACTTCACCTTGCGAGTCAACAGTCAGGCGTTTGGTGTACGCACGCTGGGCATCTGCGGCCTCGTGCTAAAGGACCATCAGACGGTTGAAGAGATGTTCGTGTTTGGCTACGCATCGAGCAGCCGTGACGATTGTCTTCGTCATTGGGAATTCATTCGTCGCTACATGGAAGAGGGTCCGCAAGCTGTGATCGATGCACCAGGGTTTCGGTATTGCCTGCCCATTGCAGACAAGCGCGAGACGCTTTACGAGGGTTGGATAGCACTGGTTTCGAAAGACGCATGGAACCCCATTCTCAAATGGCTGATGCTGCCCTTTCACGTGCTGTTTTTTATCGGCCGCTTGGTGTGCCGTGTGACGAGCAAGGTGCCACTGTGGCCTGCCGATGTGGAAGCGGTGTGCAGGATCGCACCGGACGATCCCTATGTGCGTGATTCAAGTACAAACCCGGTGGGGTATAGATGAAGTCGGAACTCGCGGTGTTCATTACGGACGATATGCACAAGGAGCTAGCGAATATCACGGATCCGACTAAAAAGGTGGCGTGGCTGGTTGCGAACGTGACCACACCGGCAACCGCGCACGAGTATGCGGTTCTGAGGATTCAGACGAAGCTACCTGTGTTTGCGGCGGTATCCGAGGGAATACTTACGGCGATTGATATTGCTTGCAAGTACGCGGGCTGGAATCAGATGCTGGTTGATGAGGCGAAGGCGCTGTCATTCCAGAAGACGTGGGCGCAAGACGTTCGGGTGACACTGGGAGGCGCGCTGTATGTCGGTGCGATGGGTACCGGAGTCGGCAATGTTGTGAAAGCCTATGGCACATGGCGCAACTTATATGCGACGGGAATGGCGGAGCGGATTGCGGGCGAGCAACTGGCGGGACGCGCGGGTATTGCGCTGCGCGTAGCGGGGGCTTTGACGGCGGCGGTGTCGGGGGGCGTGGCAGCGATGGATCTCGCGGACGCTAATCGAAGTCGGTCGGTAGGGAAGTACGAATTGGCAGGACTTCAACTGCTCTCGGGCCTTGCAGGTATTGCAGCTGCTGTCTTCTCTATTTTGGCTGGTGGAAGCGCAGGAAGTGCCGCAGTGGTCGGAGGATTAAGCGTAACTGGTTGGGGAGTCTTGCTGGCTATTGTTTTGGTTGCCCTCGCTATGGCGATTGACCACATTAGGGGAGATGCCTTCGCCCAATGGCTCGAACGTTGCTATTGGGGCACGCTGGACGCAGGCCGATATTCTGATCCGGATCGGGAGCGGACGGATTTCAATAAAGCCATGACGGGATTTCGATGTTCACCACAATGAAAAAACTACGCCCGTTGAGTGATCGGGATCATGAGTGGCATTTGTCAATTTTCGACAGCACCGTTGAACCCCACGCATCGGGTCGGGTCATCCGCATGAACTCGACATACTTGGAGCTAGTCGACGGGTTCTATGCGAATCGAGGAATGCTGAGTGTAGTCGGGATATTCGGCGTGAGCATCCTCCTTATTTTTCTCATGGTTTCGTGGTGGTCGACTTATTTCGACTTCTATCTAAACCCAAATTGGGATCGTCATGACGAGGTCCAAATGCTTTCATTTATGGGTTTTGCTACCGTCATTATCGGTTTGTTCATAACAGGTTTAGTTGTCTTCTATCGTGCGATCGGGGAATGGTTTCGCTATACACACTACCCCATGCGCTTCAATCGCCGTAACCGCATGGTTTATGTATTTCGAGGCGACGACACCGTGCTCGAAGCGCCATGGGACGAGGTGTACTTCACCTTGCGAGTCAACAGTCAGGCGTTCGGTGTTCGGACCTTGGGCATCTGCGGCCTGTTGATGAAGGACCCGAAGACCGTCAAAGAAATGTTTGTATTCGGCTATGCGTCGAGCAGTCGCGACTACTGCCTGCGCCATTGGGAGTTCATCCGTCGTTATATGGAAGAAGGCCCGCAAGCGGTGATCGATGCACCAGGGTTTCAGTATTGCCTGCCCATCGCGAACAAGCGCGAGACGCTTTACGAAGGTTGGGTGGCGCTGGTATCGCGAGATGCGTGGAATCCCGTTCTCAAGTGGCTGATGCTGCCATTTCACGTGCTGTTTTTCGTCGGCCGCTTGGTGTGCCGTGTAACGAGCAAGGTGCCACTGTGGCCTGCTGATGTAGAAGCGGCGTGCAGGATTGCACCGGACGATGCCTACGTGCGTGATTCAAGTACGAACCCAGTGGGATATCGATGAAGGTGGCGTGGCTGGTTGCGAACGTGACCACACCGGCGACCGCGCACGAGTATGCGGTTCTGAGAATTCAGACGAAGCTACCTGTGTTTGCGGCGGTATCTGAGGGAATACTTACGGCTATCGATGTAGCTTGCAAGTACGCCGGCTGGAATCAGATGCTGGTCGATGAGGCGAAGGCGCTGGCATTCCAGAAGACGTGGGCGCAGGACGTTAGGGTGACACTGGGAGGCGCGCTGTATGTAGGTGCGATGGGTACCGGAGTCGGCAATGTTGTGAAAGCCTATGGCACATGGCGCAACTTATATGCGACGGGAATGGCGGAGCGGATTGCGGGCGAGCGACTGGCGGAACGCGCTGGCATTGCGCTGCGCATGGCGGGGGCTTTGACGGCGGCGGTGTCCGGGGTGGTGGCAATGATGGATCTCGCAGACGGCGCAAAGAATGTGATGGTGAAATGGGAATTGGCGAGCCTGCAGATTCTTTCGGGCGCAACTGGAGCGATCGCAACGGTCGCTTCTTTCTGGGCGGCGCTCGCTACAGATGGCAGTGCAACGTTGGTTGCTGGACTCAGTTTGACTGGATGGGGCGTGGTGTTGGCAGTGGTTTTGATCGCACTGGCCATCGCGATCGATCACGTTAAAGGCGATAACTTCGTGCAGTGGTTGGAGCGCTGTTTCTGGGGCTCGCTGCCCTCCGGCCGTTACACAGATCAGCGAACCGAGCAGGCCGATTTCAACGAAGCGATGGCGAGTGTCTAATGTTTACGACAAGTAAAAAGGAACGCCTACTGAGCGATCAGGACCGTGATTGGCATGTAGCTGTTAACAAGCGCGCTGCCGAGCCACACGGGTCGGGCCGAGTGATCCGAATGAATTCTATATACCTGGAACTCGTCGACGGAATCTACCCGAATCGCGGAATGATGAGCTCGGCTGGGATCTTCGCAGTCGGGATGTTCCTATTTGCGATAACGGCAATTGCGCATGGAGTTATTTTCGGTTTTTATTTAAATCCTGACTGGGATCGTCACGACGAAATCCCTATGTTGTCATCTATGGGACTTGTAACAATCACTTGTGCTCTACTTCTAGCCGGAGTAGTCGCGTTCAACCGCAATATCGGCGAATGGTTCCGCTATACGCACTATCCCATGCGCTTCAACCGCCGTAACCGCATGGTTTACGTATTCCGAGGCGACGACACCGTGCTCGAAGCGCCATGGGACGAGGTGTACTTCACTTTGCGAGTCAATAGTCAGGCGTTCGGTGTTCGGACCTTAGGCATCTGCGGCCTGTTGATGAAGGACCCGAAGACGGTCAAAGAAATGTTTGTATTCGGCTATGCATCAAGCAGCCGCGACTACTGCCTGCGTCACTGGGAATTCATCCGTCGCTACATGGAAGAGGGTCCGCAAGCTGTGATCGATGCGCCAGGATTGCAATATTGCCTACCCATTGCAGACAAGCGCGAGACGCTTTACGAGGGTTGGATAGCACTGGTTTCGAGAGACGCGTGGAATCCCGTTCTCAAATGGTTGATGCTGCCATTTCACGTGCTGTTTTTCGTCGGCCGCTTGGTGTGCCGTGTAACGAGCAAGGTGCCACTGTGGCCTGCCGATGTGGAAGCGGCGTGCAGGATCGCACCGGACGATCCCTACGTGCGTGATTCAAGTACGAACCCGGTAGGGTATCGATCAAGTCGCAGCTCGCGAACATCAAGGACCCAACTAAAAAGATGGCGTGGCTGTTGGCGAGGGCTTGATGTTTACAACAAGCAAGAAGCAACGTCCACTGACTGATCAGGATCGCTTATGGAGTCTGACGATCGATAGGCGCTCCGCAGAACCGCATGCGTCGGGGCGGGCGATCAGGATGAACTCGACTTATCTGGAGTTGGTTGACGGGATCTACGCAAATCGCGGAATGATGAGCGCGGTCGGCATATTTTCGATCGGGATGATCTCTTATGCCGTCGTCGGCATTCTTTATATGGTGATTTTTCATAACTATTTGAATCCGGACTGGGATCGTCAGGATCAAACCGAGATGCTTTTATCTGTGGGCTTTGTCATTGCCGTTTCGTTTCTCTTCATTGTGGGTCTAGTAGCATTTAATCGCACCATCGGCGAATGGTTCCGCTACATGCACTACCCCATGCGCTTCAATCGCCGTAACCGCATGGTCTACGTATTCCGAGGTGACGACACCGTGCTCGAAGCACCATGGGACGATGTGTACTTCACCTTGAGAGTTAACAGTCAGGCGTTCGGTGTACGCACGCTGGGAATCTGCGGCCTCGTGCTAAAGGACCCGAAGACGGTCAAAGAAATGTTTGTATTCGGCTATGCATCAAGCAGCCGCGACTACTGCCTGCGTCATTGGGAATACATCCGTCGCTACATGGAAGAGGGTCCGCAAGCGGTGATCGATGCGCCAGGGTTTCGGTATTGCCTGCCCATTGCAGACAAGCGCGAGACGCTTTATCAAGGGTGGATAGCACTCTCTTCCAGAGACGCCTGGAATCCCGCTCTCAAATGGCTAATGCTGACGTTTCACGTGCTGTTTTTTATCGGCCGATTGGTATGCCGCGTGACGAGCAAAGTTCCCCTGTGGCCTGCCGATGTGGAAGCGGCGTGCAGGATCGCACCGGACGATCCCTACGTGCGTGATTCAAGTACGAACCCGGTGGGGTATCGATAAGCAGGTCATTCTCAACGACGTTTGCGAAGCCGTCAGCAGCCTTCCAAACACACTCAACTTATCTTCAACGGAATCTAACCATGCCAAATGTAATCTATGTCGGGGATGCAACCAGCCACGGCGGAGTCGTGCTAACCGGGTCCGCACGCGTAACACGAAAGGGTCGTGGAGCTGCTCGCAAAACAGACAAGGTGTCATGTCCCCGTTGCGGCGACAACGAGATTGCAGAAGGCAACGACAAAATGCTCGATGGCCATTTGCCACTTGCGTTCCACGGCAATCGGACGCGCTGTGGCGCAATCCTGTTTTCGTCTAGTCAGGTAGTGGGCAGTACCTGATGGCCTACGATTTACTGCAGGTCGCACCTGCGCGCGACGTTCCTGCATTCAAGCCTGCGTGGTCTTTATGGGCAATACTGGCTGTTGTCATTGTGGGCGGCGGCGCGGCTTGCGTCATACGGTTTTGGCCACCCACTGAACCCATCAATACGCCGTGGTTCTGGACGTGCGTCGTCGCGTTTCCTCTATTTTCCTGGTTGATCCCGTTCTTCATCTATCTCGGCGTGTTGCAAGCCCCGCGACGGCGGGCAATCGACTTCAACAACGCAAGACACGGCTATCTCACCGATATCGGCCGTAAGGCAAGCGTTCCGCTACACGTGCTGGGCTCGGGATTTCTTTTCTCGGCTACAGAACACGAGAACACTGCCGAAGCGGTGACCCAACGACGACTGACACTGACCCAGCAAAGCCGTTTTCCTGAAGACACCGAACCGGTTTCGGCACGATGGATCGTGCCCGAAGGGCGCACGTGGTTGCCGACCGATGACCAGTCGGATATGGAGCGTCATCGTGAAGTGCTGCCTTATGTATTCGATGCACTCCTTCTTCAGATCGCTCCAGCTATACGCGTGCTGCCTGAGCGCACCCGCCTGACGGTCCGGCTCGCAGTTGCGACCCTGCTTCCGACATCGGAAGTCGAAGCTGCGTGGCGCGACAAATGGATGGCACTTGAACTGCGAGTGACAGCAAAAGCTGAAATTGACTCAACACCACCGGAGTTGATCGCCGCGGACCTCTGGATCGATGGAAAAGGCGTTGCACACTCTGATGCAGCGAACCTGCTTTGCGTCGTGCAATTGAATTCGCTGTTAAACGCGGTGCCAGACGATGGGTCCGCTGAAGCTGGTGTCATCGTGTTGTTTGCTTCGTCGTCGTTGACGGCGCGAAAGCAGCTATCCAGCACGACACTTCTGTTTCGGCCTGAGCTGCGTGACGAAAAGGGTATCGGACAAGGCTTGCGTCAAGCGATGCTGTGGGGCCACGTCCGTAGTTCAGAACTCACTGACCAATGGATGACCGGTGGCGCCGAGGCACCACTCAACCGGGCACTCGCAAGCGAACTTGATGCTCAGGCTGTCGAGGTAGCTAAAACCAAAGATTTAAGCGGACAGCATGACGTCGATTTTTGGCTCGGATCAGCCGGTATTGCGGCGCCTTGGTTGTGCATGGCTCTCGCCATGCAGCAGGCGCGCGAATCAGGACGAAAGCAGCTAATTAGCATTGCGCGCGCGCAACGGTTGACGCTTGCCGTCGTTGCGCCACGGTCTTGATAGGGATGTACGGATGCGTTTGAACTTCAAATTAATAGCTTTTCTGATGGCGGCGGTCGCCGGCGCGCTTTTTATTCTTGGCAAGGGTGAGGTGATCGGCCTCATGACTGTCACACAGCGGATGCTGGGCGTAGCCGTATTGATTATTACGTGGCTTGGCGTCGTCCTTCTGTATGTCACGGTGGGACGAAATGCTGACCGGAATGCTGCGCGTCGAGAGGTGGGTTCGGCTGAAGTAGTCGAAGCCTTGCCTGAAAAAGAGCTGCCGGAGACACCGGATACTATTGCCGAACTTCAAGCCCATTTGCGCGCAGAAAGTGGTATGCGCTGGCACTCCGGTCGATCGTGGCTTCTGCTTACGGGCGATGAGTCTGCAATCGCGAAAGCGCTGCCTGATCTGTTCGAGAACAGTTGGCTTGTCACGCAAGACGCTGTGCTGATTTGGAACAATACTGGCGTGGATGGCCGCCCAGATCAAGACTGGCTTAAGCGGATTTATAAGCTGCATCGTCGCAGACCGATTGATGCAGTGGTGCTGATGTTAAATGGAGACGTCGATCAACCGCCGCAGCGTCGGGGCGTGAATGCGCATAGCGTGATTCTCGCTTGTATCGCCGATAACCTGCGTTGGTCGGCACCGGTGTATGTGTTAGACGTTGCTCAGACCGACACACTCAACAATGGCCGTACCGCGCCAATTGGCTGTGACCTGTTGCCCGATGCCGACGAGAGATCCATCGAGTCGACCTTGATCGCGCTGGGCAATCACCTCGGCGATAAGGGCGTTTGGCAGCTAACGCGAAGTTTCAAGGACGTGTATAGCGCGAGACTGTCGGAGCAACTCGACAAGCGCAGTGCGTCCCTTGCCGCAATCATTTCTTCACTGGCAGATCGTAAGTCGCGGCATCAGTCGGTGATCGGCGCGTTCTTTGCGCCGTTTCCTGTGACCGCTCATGTAGACGATCAAGGAGCCGTCGGGAACGCGTTAGACGGTGCGGACTTACCAATATGGAATCATCTTGCCGTAGAAGCTCGCAAGCATCGCGGCAAGCGCATGGGCTGGCATCCGGTAACAGTATTTTCGACCGTCGCGCTTACCGTGATCGGCGTATGGACCGCTGGCATGTTGATCTCCGGAATGACCAACGCCCACAATCTGACCGGTGCCCGCGAGACTATCCAGGCGCTTGCGACCGCGCCCGACTCAGCTGCGCGCCTGAACGCGTTGCTCGCCCTGCAGCAACAAATCGGATTCTCTGAACAGCGCGCCGCGCACCAACCACCGTTGTGGACCCGCTTTGGCCTGAACCAGGACAAGGCGATTCTCGCCGCGTTGTGGCCTCCATATTCCGCCGCAAGTAAATCGCTCTTGATCGCGCCGATTCAGGAGAACCTCGAAGCCACGCTGGTCGACCTAAGCCAGATGCCCACCGGCTCACTCGATGACCATGCAAACAGCGCCGCGCTCGAAGGCCACAAAGCCCTTAAAACGTACTTGATGCTCGCCGAACCAAACCGTGCCGATGCCGGTTTCATCACACCGCAACTGATGCATTACTGGACCACGAACGCAAACATTTCCGAGGGTGCGAAGCTGGATGTCTCTGAACGCTTGTCAGGCTTTTACGCGCAGCACCTGAAAGCACACGATGCCTGGCGCATCCGGCCGCGCGCGGAACTCGTGAACGCATCGCGTCAAACTTTGCTGTCGGTGATTGGCGTGCGCAATTCTGAAGACACGGTTTATCAAAGCGTGCTTGCTGGCGTCGGTAACAAGTATCCGGACCAGACGCTGGCATCGCTCACAACTGGCACCGACACGCGTGGGTTGATTCGAACCACCGTCACCGTGCCGGGTGTCTACACCCGGCAAGCTTATGAAGGCTATGTTGCCGCAGCGATCAGGGAAGCAGCCAAGAGCCGCGACATGACGCGCGACTGGGTACTCGCGAACAATGGCGATGTGGTCGATACCTTAAAAGGCCAGTCCACCGAGGCCCTCGAAGCTGCGCTGACCACCCAGTACTTCAACGACTATGCCGAGCACTGGCGGGCTTTCATGAACGCGCTTCAATGGCAGTCCGCACCGAACATCCCCGCAGCGATCGAGCAGATGAAACTCCTCGCCGATGCTCGCCAGTCGCCGGTGATTGCCTTGATGAAATCGATCGATTATCAAGGTAATGCAGGCGTGCATCAGGCATCGCTCTCGGATACTTTGGTGGCGAAAGCGCAGAACATTTTTGGCAAGAAAGACGATCCTCACGCTGCAACTACGACGCAGGATACGGGACCGTTATCGGCGTCCTTTGGGCCGGTTCTCCGACTTCTCGGAGAGGTGAGCGAGTCGAACAAGACGAAGACGACAGTTGCCAGCGACGTCAGCTTGCAACGCTACATCGAGCGCATCACGGCATTGCGTTTAAAGCTCCAGCAAATCAGCGGCGGCGCCGATTCCGATGTTCAGACCCGGCAACTTGCCCAAGCGTTATTCCAGGGCAAAAACTCCGAACTCGCCGACACGCAAGCGTACGCGCAACTCGTCTCAGCGAGCCTTGGCGCGCAATGGTCCGGCATGGGCGATGCATTGTTCGTGCGCCCCGTGGCCCAGGCCATGCAGATCGTCATACAGCCCGCGCAAGCGAGCCTGAACGATGTATGGCGCGAGGACATCGCCGTTCACTGGAACAAGTCGTTTTCGGGCCGCTATCCGTTCGATAACACCGAAAACGACGCATCGATTCCCGAGCTCGCCCGATTCATCAGACTGCAAGGCGGCTTGATTTCGTCGTTCTTGAGCACGCAGCTTGCGGGCGTTCTGGAGCTTCGAGGCGATCAATGGGTGGAAGTCAATACGCACAGCGGTGCGCTGCAATTCGATCCCGAATTCTTGCGCACTGTGAATGTCTTGCATCGCGTCGCGGGGCACTTGATGCCAGAGGGCGAGCCGCAGTATCGGTTCGATATCAAGCCGATTCCAACGCCCGGCATTACGGACTCCGTGCTCACGCTCGATGCGCAGAAACTGCACTATTACAACCAGCGCGAAACTTGGCAGGGATTGATGTGGCCATCGAACGATCCGCAGGTTGCGGGGACGCGTCTGCAATGGCAAACCGAAACAGCGGGCACAAGCAAGAACTTCGAGTTCCGCGGTCGCTGGGCGTTCGTGCGGATGCTGGAGCGCGCGAAGATTGAACCTATCGATAACGCCACGTTTCAACTGACATGGCAGGCCGAGCCCGACACGCGAATAGCGGGTGTGGTTAAAGCACCGGCATCCGTGAACGTTGTGACAAGTGAACGCGTAACAAATCGAAGTAGCGACGATTGGGGCGCTTCGGCGCAAGACAGCGGATCCTCGAATCGAGCCTCGCTCGATAGCCTCGTTGCGCAGCGGCCGCTCGCCGCTGCATCGGCGAATCTGACCTATCCGTTGAGCTATTTCATGCGCGTGGAAGTCGGTAAAGGCTCGCTGGAATTGCTCGCGCTAAGAGGGTTTAAGTTGCCGAGTCGCATGTTCATTGAAAAGCCGGGTGTGACGCCGCAACGCAATGGCGCGACCCCCCCGCCTTTGCCGACAGCTGCGCGTGAGGCCGCAAAACGAGCCGCCACGCCGCTGCCCGGTGGCGACGTGGGACATCATCCTCTATGAACTTGCATTCGGTACCACAGCGCTGGATCACGGTCACCGCGTCAAATCAAACACCGGCGTCGTCGAGGTCAGCAATAAGACGCGCCACGCTTACTGGTCTTGTGATGGCCGCTTCCATATGCACGCCCGCCCGAGCCGATGCAATCGATGCGGCAATGTGTTCCCGCGTAGCAGAGATTGCCCGTCATACAGCAACGCAACGCGACGCAGGCGTGTCGGAGACCGAGATGCGCGAACGTGCGACCAAAGGGTTTGCAGGTGCCGCGTTGCCCGGTGTTCTGGAGCTCGTACACGTGGTGTACAGCGATCCCGTTATTCGTCATATCGCACCGGAAAAAACGTTCGAGCTTTATCGTTTGACATGCATGTCCCCGTTCACAGTCGCGACGACGCGCTCGGTGAGCGACGCCGCGCGCATCGGCTGATTCATGCAGATTTCGCGATCGACAGCGTCTGCGCAAGCGATACTTCTACGGCCATAATCATTTGCCTGACGCGCCCAGCGCCGTTGTTTGAGTGGTTTTGCACCAGTTTCCGATGGCGAAGGAGATTTTGAAAGCCCGAGAAGCCCCACCCCAACATATCCCATTACAAAATACCGTCGTCGGCTGCAATCAATCCAGGAATATTGCGGGCCACCGAGCCGTTTACGTTGAGGCAGACCGGCCATTAACCAATAAACGGAGTGAATCCATGCAGTCGTCCGAGCGCGCCTTGTCCTATTCGAAGCCGGCCATGTTCTTCCATTGGGCTACGGCGGTGCTCATCGTGGTGGGACTCTTCGCCATCAACGTACGCGGTCCCAAGGGATCGGAGAGCCGGATCTTATGGAACAGCGTGCATATCTGGGCCGGGTCGCTGATCCTCGGGTTGTCTATATTGCGGCTGTTTTGGAAGCTTTGGCATGGCTCGCCGCCGGAACTCGCGCATTCGCCCGCACAAATGTTCATGGCGCGCCTCGTGCATCTCGCGCTTTACCTGTTGGTCTTCGTTCAGCCTTTGCTTGGCATCGCAATGGTCAACACCGGCGGCAATGCCGTGACGCTTGCAGGTATTGGATGGCACGTCCAGTGGTTCTCAAAGGACCCGCTCGCCCATCGGTTCCTTCACGACGCACATTTCCTGATTGGCAACGCCGCTTATTGGCTTATCGGCTTGCATGCGTTCGCGGCGCTCGCGCATCATTTTGTGCTGCAGGACCCGACGCTCGCGCGTATGGTCCGGTTCTCACGCGACAGATAAGTCCGGGCGGGCACCGCCAATTTTTCGAGCATTTGTCCAGTGGTGCATAATCGGGGCGCGGTCAGTCTGTCTTTGCGTCCCGGCGTCCGATGCGCCGAACCAGCGGCCGATGGACTTCCTGGCTTTCAATCGAAAATCCTTGAAAGCCGACTTCGTTTTTTGCTCCGCGTCGCGTGACTCGAGCCGGCGAATGTAAGGCCGCACATCGTCACGGGGGCATCGGTGACAACCATCGGCACGCACAATGAAGAACCTCCGGCATCGTTCACTGTCGTGGGGATCGGCGCATCGGCAGGCGGGCTGGAGGCCATCTCCGAGTTGCTCGCGGGAATCGCCCCAGCCAGCGGCATGGCCTTCCTCGTGGTGCAGCATCTCGCGCCATTGAGGCCGAGCCTCCTGCCGGAAATCCTGTCCAAACAGACTTCCATGCACGTTATTGAGGCGCTCGACGGCATGGCCGTCGAGATCGACCACGTGTACGTGATTCCGCCGAACACCAGCATGTCGATCGAGCAGCGCCACGTCCGGTTGCGCCCGCGCGGAGAAACCCTCGGTCCGCCGATGCCGGTCGACGACCTGTTCGATTCATTGGCCGCCGACCTGGGCGTCGATGCAATCGGCGTGATCCTTTCGGGCAACGGCTCGGACGGCGCGCTCGGGCTGCAAGCCATTCAGGCCGAAGGCGGCATCACCTTTGCGCAGGATCCCATGTCGGCGCGGCACAGCAGCATGCCGCGTGCGGCGATCGGGCTTGGCTGCGTCGACAGCGTTCTTTCGCCTGCCGATATTGCCCGGGAAATCGGCCGCGTTGGAAACTATCCGAAGCGGGCGCTGGACGAGCTCGAATTGATGGGACAGGCCGCCGATCCGGGCGACCAAAATTTGCGCCCCTTGTTCCGGGTGCTGCGCAACGCGTGCAATATCGACTTCACCTTCTATAAGCGCGGCACCGTCCAGCGCCGGCTGTCGCGGCGCATGGCGCTTCGCGAAATGACCTCGGTGTCCGATTATGTGACGCTGCTTGATTCCGACCCGGTCGAAACGCAAGCGCTCGGACGCGATCTCCTGATTCGCGTGACGGAGTTCTTCCGTGATCCGGATACGTTCGATGAATTGACCCGCACCGTGTTTCCACGTTTGATCGGCGCGTTGGATTCTCTCGATTCGCGATCGTCCATCCGGATCTGGGTGCCCGGATGTGCAAGCGGCGAAGAGGTGTATTCAATCGCCATCTGCCTGATGGAATATCTCGACGGGCGTGCCCCCGGCACACAGATCCAGTTCTTCGGCACCGATGTCAGCGTCGATGCGCTGAAAACCGCGCGTGCCGGGCGCTACATAGAGAACATTGCGCGTAACGTCTCGCCTGAACGGCTGGAACGCTTCTTTGTCCGCGACGGCGATCATTATTGCGTCGACAAATCGATCCGAAGCCTTTGCACGTTTGCCCGCCACAACGTCGCAACAGATCCGCCGTTTTCGAGAATCGACCTGATCAGCTGCCGCAACCTGCTGATTTATCTCGACCCGACGCTTCAGCGCAATGTCATGCCGCTGTTTCACTATGCACTGGCGCCCGATGGTGTTCTGATGCTCGGGCCTTCCGAGTCGGTTGGGGCGTCCTCGGAGTTGTTCAGCGTCGTCCCCAGTGTGGCGAGCAAGCTCTACATCAAGAAGCCACGTCCGGGCCGGCCGCGCATGGGTCTGCCCGCGGCAAGGCCTGCGCCGCAATCAAGCACCGCCCTGACACCTTTGGTCACCGGCCGTGAAAATGCCTCTCGCGCGGAATTGTTGAGACGCGAAGTCGATCGCATGACTCTCGCGCGATACACCCCGCCGAGCGTCTTATGCGATGAAGAGCTGAACGTTCTCGAATTTCGTGGCGATACGTCGGCTTACCTCGTCAATCCAAGCGGACCGCCAACCAGCAGCCTGAAGCGGCTCGCGCGACCCGAAGTCTTCCTGGCGGTGGACGAGGCCGTGAGGCAAGCGCGCCGCGAAGGGACGGTGATCGCCCGGCGCAGCTTGCGCCTGAATGACAACACAACAGCTGGACGCGCGCACAACGTCGGCCTCGAGGTGCATCCGGTTCACGCAGCCGACGCCCCCGGCCGGTTTTTTCTGATCTATTTCGAGGCTCCGGCAGCAACGGCTGACGGCCAGCGGTGGACCGTCGGCGAAACGTTGAAAAACGTCGTCGCGCAGGTTTTGCAGCGTGCGGCCGGTCGGCCGGGGCAAACCAGTCGTGGCGATCACGATCTTGAAATCGCCCGGCTGGGCGCCGAGCTCGAAGGCAGCCAGCGGCATCTGCTGGCCATGCTCGAGGAACACGAAAGCGCGCGGGAAGACCTGCGGGCAAGCGAGGAGGAACTGCTGTCGAGCAACGAGGAGTTCCAGAGCACCAACGAAGAACTGGAGACCGCCAAGGAAGAACTGCAATCGGTCAACGAAGAATTGACGACAACCAACGACGAATTGCGGTATCGCAATCACGAGTTGAAAAACGCAAACGACGAGGCCGCCCGCGCCCGCGATTTTGCGCAGGCGATTGTGGAGACCATGTCGGAGCCGTTGCTCGTGCTCGAAGCGGATCTCAAGATCACGCTCGCAAACCGCGCGTTTTATCAAACATTCCAGACTTCGCCCGACGAGACCATCGACACCAAGCTGTACGACCTCGGCAACGAGCAATGGAATATCCCCGCGTTGCGGGAATTGCTCGAAGAGCTGCTGCCGCTACGAACGACGGTTCGCGATTTCCAGATCACGCATGAATTTCCGGGCATTGGCGTGCGCACGATGCAACTCAACGCCATGCGTGTGGCGTGGCCGGCGCAGGCGCTCATCTTGCTGACCATTGCCGATGTGACCCGCCAGCATCAGGCGTTCGACCGGCTGCAATCGGCCGATCAGCAGAAGGACGAATTTCTCGCCATGCTCGCGCATGAGTTGAGAAACCCGCTTGCCGCGATTCGCAACGGCCTGCAGGTCTGGGGCAGCGGCAATGCGGACGAGCAGGCGCAGAAGCTTGCTCGCGAGGCAGCGCAGCGGCAACTGGATCACGAGATCCGTCTGGTGGAAGATTTGCTGGATGTCTCGCGGATTACGCGCGGCATTATCGTTTTGAAGTCCGAAAAGATCGATCTGGTTGAAACCGTGCGTCGGGCCGTTGAAGCCTTGCGCACCGAATTCGAGGCCTACCGGCACGAGGTCACGCTGGCGCTGCCCATGGATGTGTTGCCGGTCGCCGCGGATGCAACGCGCATTGAACAGATCGTGACCAATCTGCTGGGCAATGCGATCAAATACACGCCGCCCGGCGGGCATATCCGCATCTCGGTCGAACGCCGTTTCGACGATGCAATGCTGACACTGGCTGATGACGGCATCGGCATGGCGCCTGACCTGATTCCCACGATCTTCGATATCTTCGTCCAGGCGGAGCGGTCGCTCGACCGCAAGGCGGCAGGCCTTGGTCTCGGGCTCGCGCTGGTGTCGCGGCTGGTCGAGTTGCACGGCGGCACCGTGCGCGCGTATAGCGAAGGGCTCAACCGCGGCAGCAAGTTCGTGGTGCGCCTGCCGGCCATGCCGCGCGGGACCATCCCGGAAGAAACGCTTCATGCAACGATACATGCGGCGCCGGAGCTTGGGGCCATGCGCATCCTCGTGGTGGACGACAATCTCGACGCGCTGGAAAGCAGCGCCGCGTTGTTGCGCATCGACGGACATGAGGTGCAGACTGCCCGTGACGGCGCCACCGCCTTGCATGACGCCGTCGAGTTCAGTCCCGACGTTGTCTTGCTCGATATCGGCTTGCCCGAAATGGACGGCTACGAGGTCGCCCGGCGTTTGCGTCTGCTACCGGAACTGTGCGATACCTTGCTGATTGCACATAGTGGTTATGGCGAGGAAGAGCATCTTCAGCGCGCCCGTCAAGCGGGTTTCGATCACCACCTCGTCAAGCCGGCCGACCTCAGTCAATTGAGTGCGATCATCGCCGTTTGCCGCGAAAGAGGTTTCCCATTGGGCAACCAATAGCCGCCATATAAGCGATGCTACTTGCGCAACAAGCGCAAACCGTTGCCCACCACCAGAAGGCTAGCACCCACGTCGGCGAAAACGGCCATCCACATCGTTCCCAGACCGATGAGCGTCAGCGTCAGGAACATGGCCTTGATGCCAAGCGCCAGCACGATGTTCTGGACCAGCACTGAATGCGTCGCCTTCGACAAACGCACGAACGCCGGAATCTTGCGGAGGTCGTCGTCCATGAGCGCGACGTCGGCGGTTTCGATCGCGGTGTCCGTTCCCATGGCGCCCATCGCAAAGCCGATGTTCGCGCGCGCAAGCGCAGGCGCGTCGTTGATGCCGTCGCCCACCATTCCCACCACCGACCCATTGGCGCCAAGATCGACGATAGCCTTGAGTTTGTCTTCGGGAAGCTGATTGCCACGTGCTTCATCGATACCCACTTTCTGAGCGATGGTCCTCGCGGTGTGCGGGTTGTCGCCCGTCAGCATGGCGGTGCGGATGCCGAGTCTGTGCAGATCGTCGATTGCTTCGCGGCTCGTTTCCTTGACGGTATCGGCAACGGCGTAGAGCGCCATGACCTCGGTTCCGTTGCTCAACGCGACCACGGTTTTGCCCTCGCGTTCGAGCGCCTCGAGGCGTTGTTCAAGTGCCGTAGAGCACAAGCCCAACTCTTCGACCAGCCGATGATTGCCGAGCGAATATGTGCGTCCTTCGATCACGCCACGAACACCGCGCCCGGCAATGGCTTCGAATGCATCGACCGTCAGAAGCTCGACGAGATCAGTTTCCGCCGATCGCGCGATCGACTGCGACACCGGATGGTCCGAGCGTGCGGCAAGACTTGCTGCGATCCGGCGGTTTTGCGCGGGATCGAGTCCGCTGATGTGTTCAGCATCGGTTTGCACGGGCTTGCCGTGCGTGATGGTGCCGGTCTTGTCGAGCGCGAGCCACGCGAGTTTGCGGCCTTCTTCGAGGTACACGCCGCCTTTGATCAAAATGCCCTTGCGCGCCGCTGCGGCCAGGCCGCTGACGATCGTCACAGGGGTCGAAATGACGAGCGCGCAGGGGCACGCGATCACGAGCAGGACAAGCGCTTTATAAATCCAGTCGTGCCAGCTTCCACCAGCGAGAAGAGGCGGGACGACCGCGACGGCCAGCGCGATCGCAAATACGATCGGTGTATAGACACGGGCGAACTGATCGACAAAACGCTGCGTCGGCGCCTTCGCGCCTTGCGCTTCCTCCACCGCATGGATGATGCGCGCAAGCGTCGTGTTCCCGGCGGCTGCCGTCACCGCGAACTCGAATGAACCCGCTTCGTTGATCGTGCCGGCGAAGACCGCGTCGCCTGTGGTTTTATCGACGGGAAGGCTTTCGCCGGTGATCGGCGCCTGATTGACGGTTGAGCGGCCGGCGACCACCGTGCCATCCAGACCAATGCGCTCGCCGGGTTTGATGCGAACCACGGATCCTATGGGAACCGTCTTTGCATCTATATCGGCCCAGGTGCCGTCGGCCTGACGCACGGTCGCCTTCGCCGGCGTGAGCTGCATGAGTCCTTGAATCGCGTTGCGCGCGCGATCGAGCGATTTCGCCTCGATGAGTTCGGCAACCGTGAAGAGAACCATGACCATGGCGGCTTCCGGCCATTGCTGCAGAACGAGCGCGCCGGTTACGGCGATGCTCATCAGCGCATTGATGTTCAGGTTGCCGTTGGAAAGCGCAACCCATCCTTTCTTGTAGGTGGTCACCCCACAAGCAAGCACGGCGATGATCGCGAGCGCCGCCGCGAGCCAGGCGGACGCGCCCAGCCAGCTCGCCGCTTCCGAACCGATCGCCGCAACGCCGGCGAGGGCGAGCGGCCACCACGGCTTCTTGTGTTCAACAATCGATGCATCGAGTTTGCCCGCCGAATCCGGCATCTCCGGCGTGAACCCGAGCGAGCGGATTGCGTCCGCGACGGCATCGAGGGAATCAGGTGCGTGCTCGACCGTCAACACCCGCTGCATGAGATTGAATTCCATGCCTTTGACGGATTGCATCGCGCCAAGCTCCTTGCGGATGAGCGTCTCTTCGGTCGGGCAGTCCATCTGCATGATACGGATCGGCGTGCGGATGTTGCCGCCGACTTGCTGCGGACTGGAAAGACTCTTCAGGGGCGTGGACGCGGCGGCCGAGCAGCAGGAATCGGCGTGCGCGTGATGATCGTGGTCATGCGCATGGTGTTCGTGGTGCTCGTGCTCCGCATGCGCTGCATCTTTGGTTGTATCGGACATCGTGGCTTCCTGACTGGATTTGTGTTCTAGTAGACACCTTGAAGCCACTTCAAGGTCAAGCACAATCACGGAGGCCGGATGAAAATCGGAGAACTCGCGAAAAGCGCGCGATGCACCACGGAAACGATCCGCTTCTACGAGAAAGAAGGGTTGATGCCCGACGCGGAACGGACGGGCGGAAATTATCGGGATTATTCGGCGGTCCACGTGGAGCGGTTACGTTTCATCAGAAATTGCCGTGCGCTCGACATGGCGCACGATGAAATCAGAGCCTTGCTGGGCTTGACAGACAAGCCGGCGGAGCAATGCGGCGCAGTCAACGCGCTTGTCGATGAACATATTTCCCACGTGGACCATCGAATCGAAGAACTGCAACAGTTGAAGGCCCAACTCACCAAACTGCGAAGCCAATGCCTGGTGGAACAGGCAGTGGGCGATTGCGGCATCGTCCAGGAGCTGACGACCATGGAAGTCACGCCTGCGCGGGCAAAACACTCGCATATCGGTTGAGCACAGGCGCTCCGCAGCGCAAATCACCAAACTCCTCCGTGATACCAATTCTGGTATCACAAACTCCAAATTACTGATTGGACCGTCATGGACTCGGGCGCTACGCTTCATTGCGGTACGCCCTGAATCATTGACCGTGCAAGCCGCGCAAGCGGCGCAGACAAGCGCGGCGGTACCGAACACAAACATAAACAATCGGAGACAACCATGAGACATGCTCGACGCGCAGCCATTGGTGCGCTGCTTGGTTCTGCGCTTTTGCTGGGTGCAAACCTCACCGCACACGCCGATGACAAAAAGATCAACCTGGGCTTTTCGCAGGTGGGCGCCGAGAGCGCATGGCGCACGGCCAATACGGTTTCCGTGAAAAGCGCGGCGAAAGATGCCGGCATCAATCTGAAATTCTCCGACGCCCAGCAAAAGCAGGAAAACCAGATCAAGGCGATTCGTTCTTATATTGCGCAGAAAGTCGATGTGATTGCTTTCTCGCCGGTGGTCGAATCCGGCTGGGAACCAGTGTTGATCGAAGCGAAAAACGCGAAGATCCCGGTGATCCTGACGGACCGCAATATCGACGTCAAAGACAAGTCCTTGTACGTCACCATGATCGGTTCGGACTTCCTGGAAGAAGGCCGGCGCGCGGGCAAATGGCTTGAAGAACGCTACAAGAACGACGCCGGGCCGATCAACATTGCCGAGTTGCAGGGCACGGTTGGCTCCGCGCCCGCCAATGACCGTCGTGCCGGGCTGCTGGAAGTGATCAAGAACGATCCCAAGTTCAAGGTCATCGCTTCGCAAAGCGGCGATTTCACGCTCGCCGGCGGCAAGCAGGTCATGGAAGCCTTTATCAAGACCTATGGCAAGCAGATCAACGTGGTCTACGCACACAATGACGACATGGCGCTCGGTGCGATCCAGGCCATGGAAGAAGCCGGCGTGAAGCCCGGCAAGGACGTGAGCGTGGTCTCTTTCGATGCCACCAAGGGCGGCTTTGAAGCCATGGTTGCAGGCAAGATCAACGTGGACGTTGAATGCAGTCCGCTGCTCGGGCCGCAACTCATGACCGCGGTGAAAGATGTGGTGGCGGGCAAGCAATTGCCCAAGCGCATCGTCACCGACGAAACCGTGTTCCCGATGAGCGTCGCGGCGCAAGTCCTGCCGCAGCGTAAATACTGAGCGGCGAGGCTCCATGATCGCTTCGCCCATGCTTGAAACTATCGGTCTGTCGAAGTCGTTCCCGGGCGTCAAGGCGTTGCAGAACGTGGACTTCCGGTTGTTTCCGGGCGAGATCCATACGCTGATGGGCCAGAACGGCGCCGGCAAGTCGACGCTCATCAACGTACTCACCGGCGTCCACGCGCACGACGCCGGCGAGATCCGGCTCGGCGGCAAAGCGGTCAGTTTCGCGACCCCGCTGCACGCGGAAGCAGCTGGAATCAGGACGCTTTATCAGGAAGTGAACCTGTGTCCGAACCTGTCCGTCGCTGAAAACGTGTTTGCGGGACGCCAGCCGAAACGGCATGGCGCTATCGACTGGAAAAGCATTCGTGCGCGTGCCGAAGCGGCGCTGGCCGACCTGAACGTTTTCATCGATGTGAGCAAATCACTCGACACGTACCCGATCGCCGTGCAGCAGATGGTGGCGATCGCGCGTGCAGTTTCGGTGGATGCGCGCGTGCTGATCCTCGATGAACCCACGTCGAGCCTCGATGAAGGCGAAGTCGCGAGGCTTTTCGGCGTGCTGCAGAAACTCAAGCAATCGGGCATCGCGATCCTCTTCGTCACGCACTTTCTGGAGCAGACCTACGCGGTCTCGGACCGGATCACGGTCATGCGCAATGGTGAGCGGGAAGGCGAATATCTTGCCCGCGATCTGCCCGTGGAACTGCTGGTTTCGAAGATGGTGGGTCATGAACGCATGACCGAGCGCCTGAAACGCGCCGCCGACGAACCGCCGGCAAAAAAGAGCCTGGTGCCGCCGTTTTTCACCATGCGCGGCAGCGGGCGGCGTGGCGTGATGAATCCCATCGATATCGATATACAGCCCGGTCAGATCCTTGGTCTGGCTGGATTGCTTGGTTCGGGCCGCACCGAAACCGCGCGCCTGCTGTTCGGCGCGGAGCGCTCGGACGCGGGCAGCATGTCTATTGGAGGCAAGGAGGTGAAGCTGCGTTCGCCTCGTGACGCCGTGCGCCGCGGCGTGGGATATTGCCCGGAAGACCGGAAGAAGGAGGGCATCATTGCGGAGCTTTCCATACGGGAGAACATCGTGCTTGCGCTGCAGGTGCAACGCGGCTGGTGGCGCGTGATCAGGAAAAGCAGGCAGCGCGAGATAGCTGACGACTACATCGAGCGGCTCGGCATCAAGGCGCGCGACGCGGAACAGCCAATCGGACTTCTTTCCGGCGGGAACCAGCAGAAGGCTCTGCTCGCGCGCTGGCTTGCGACCGAACCGAAGATGCTGATCCTCGATGAACCCACCCGCGGTATCGACGTAGCGGCCAAATTCGAGATCATGGATCGCGTGCTTGCGCTCTGCGCGAAAGGCCTCGGCATTGTTTTCATCTCGTCGGAGGTGAACGAGGTCGTGCGCGTGAGCCATCGGATTGCGGTGCTGCGCGACCGGCGCAAGGTGGCGGAAGTCGAGGGGCACGCGAGCTCCGAGGATCAGGTGTATCGGTTGATTGCGGGAGGCAGCCAATGAACCGGATCAAAGCGGTGTTGCAGCATCCTCTTGTATGGCCGGCTCTTACGCTCGTGTTGCTGATCCTGCTCGACCTGAGCCAGAACCCGCGCTTTCTTTCCATCTCCGTACTCGATGGCCACTGGTTCGGCGCACCCGTCGATATTCTCAACCGGGCGGCGCCGTTCGTGTTGGTTTCGCTTGGCATGACGCTCGTGATTGCGACGCGCGGTATCGATATTTCGGTGGGCGCCGTAGTTGCGATCGCGGGCGCGGCGGCGGCCAGTATTCTCGCCGATAACCCTGCGAACGTGGCCGAAGCACTCGCCGCCGCACTCGCGGTGGGCGTGCTCGCCGGCATGTGGAATGGCGTGCTGGTGGCATTGGTCGGCATGCAGCCCATCATCGCGACGCTGATCCTGATGGTGGCTGGCCGGGGCGTTGCGCAGTTGCTCACGGGTGGCCAGATCATTCCCATCGGCGCGCCAGGGTATCTGGTGGTCGGCGGTGGTTACCTGGCGCGCGTTCCGTGCTCCGTGTGGGTTGCGGCGGCCGCGATTGCCGGGACCGCGCTACTCATGAACCGTACGGCGCTTGGCATGTTCATCCGCGCGATAGGCATCAATCCGGTCGCGACGAAACTCGTTGGCTTGCGCTCGAGCGCGATCGTGTTCGGGGTTTATACGTTCTCCGGTCTCACGGCGGCTATCGCGGGAATCCTGATCAGCTCGAACGTGCGCAGCGCCGATGGCAATAACGCGGGCCTCCTGCTCGAACTCGATGCGATTCTCGCCGTCACGCTCGGCGGTACGTCGCTGCTCGGCGGCAAGTTCAGCCTCGCGGGAACCGTGCTCGGCGCGTTGATCATCCAGACGCTTACGTACACCACGTATTCGATAGGCGTGCCGCCCGAGGCTACGCTCGTCGTCAAGGCGGCGGTCGTACTGGTCGTGAGCGTGATCCAGTCGGCAAGCGCTCGCACGGTCATCGTGAGGCAATTCAAGCGTGCCTTTCCCCATGCGCTAAAAAAGCCGCTCGTCGAGGCCGCCAAATGAGGAACTTCCTGGACCGCCTGGTCGATCCGCGTACATTGCCGATCGTCGTTACCATCGTCTTGTTCGTTGCGCTGTTCGGGTTCGGCTCCGTGATGTACACGGGGTTTTTCTCGCTGCAAGTGCTGCTGGGCCTGCTCGTCGACAACGCGTTTCTCCTGATCGTCGCAATCGGCATGACCTTTGTGATCGTGTCGGGCGGCATCGATTTGTCGGTGGGATCGGTGGTCGCGTTGACGACCATTCTCTGCGCCGTATTCGCCGAACGCCTGCATTGGCCCATATGGATCATCGTGCCACTCGTGCTGACGCTCGGCGCGCTGTACGGGGCGGCAATGGGCGCGCTGATCCATTTTTTCAGGCTGCAGTCTTTCATTGTCACGCTGGCGGGCATGTTCCTCGCGCGCGGCGCATGTTTCTTGATCACCACGCAATCGATCACCATCAACGACCCGAGCTTTCACGCGCTGTCAGGGTTTCACATCGATATACACGGCGCTTCGCTCACGGCCGGCGGCTTGATTGCCATCGCGACGCTGGTGCTTGCCATCTTCGTTGCGCACTTCACGCGCTTCGGGCGCAATGTCTATGCGGTCGGCGGCAACGAACGTTCGGCGTTGCTGATGGGGTTGCCCGTGGCACGCACGAAGGTCGGCGTATACGCATTGAGCGGATTTTGTTCGGCGCTCGGCGGCGTGGTGTTCACGCTCTACGTGCTTTCGGGATACGGCTTGCAAGGGCAGGGCATGGAACTCGACGCGATTGCCGCCACGGTCATCGGCGGAACCTTGCTCACGGGTGGCGTAGGGTATGTGATCGGATCGGTGTTCGGCGTTGGCATTCTCGGGACCATCCAGACGCTGATCACGTTCGACGGCACGCTCAGTTCGTGGTGGACCCGCATTGTGATCGGCGCGCTTCTGTGCGCGTTCTGCCTGTTGCAACGCCTGATAGAACGGCATGCGGCCCGGCGCAAGTCGGGTGGAACAGCATCGGGCAAGCGAGTGGGTACGAAGCTCAGGTGGCGATCAAGGCAACACGATGAGACCACTAAAGCCGATCCTGTCGCGCTTGGGTCGCGGAGTTGACGCGCTTCTCAACATGAAAAAACGGTTCCGGACGCACGATGCGTCCGGGCGAACGAAGCTTTGAAATAGTAACGATCAAGGATAAATCGATGTCAGACGCAAAACGTCCGCTGCGCTCCGCCCAATGGTTCGGCACCGCCGACAAGAACGGTTTTATGTACAGAAGCTGGATGAAAAACCAGGGCATCCCGGATCACGAATTCCAGGGTAAGCCGATCATCGGCATCTGCAATACCTGGTCTGAATTGACGCCATGCAATGCGCATTTCAGGAAGCTCGCGGAACACGTCAAGCGCGGCGTGTTCGAAGCGGGCGGCTTCCCGGTCGAGTTTCCGGTGTTTTCCAACGGCGAATCCAACCTGCGCCCGACCGCGATGTTCACGCGCAATCTCGCCAGCATGGACGTCGAGGAATCGATACGCGGCAATCCCGTCGATGCCGTCGTGCTGCTCGTCGGCTGCGATAAAACTACGCCCGCCTTGCTGATGGGCGCGGCAAGCTGTGACGTGCCGGCCATCGCGGTAAGCGGCGGACCGATGCTCAACGGCAAGCATCATGGCCGCGATATCGGCTCGGGCACCGTTGTGTGGCAACTCAGCGAACAGGTCAAGGCGGGCAAGATCACGCTGCACGAATTCATGTCGGCGGAAGCAGGCATGTCGCGTTCCGCGGGCACGTGCAACACCATGGGCACGGCCTCGACCATGGCGTGCATGGCCGAGGCGCTCGGCGTCACGCTGCCGCACAACGCCGCCATTCCTGCCGTCGATGCAAGGCGTTACGTCCTCGCGCACATGTCGGGCATGCGCATTGTGGAGATGGCGTTGCAGGACGTGCGGTTATCGAAGCTGCTGACCAAGGAAGCTTTCGAGAACGCGATTCGCGTGAACGCCGCGATCGGCGGGTCGACGAATGCGGCGATTCACCTGAAGGCGATCGCGGGTCGTATGGGCGTGGATCTCGAACTCGATGACTGGACGCGGATGGGCCGCGGCACGCCGACGCTCGTCGACCTGCAGCCTTCCGGCCGTTTTCTGATGGAAGAGTTTTATTACGCCGGTGGCTTGCCGGGCGTGATTCGTCGTTTAGGCGAAGCCGGCTTGTTGCCGCATCCCGATGCGCTCACCGCGAACGGCCAGTCGCTGTGGGAGAACACGAAAGAAGCGCCTATCTACGACGAAGAAGTCATCCGGCCGCTCGATAACCCGCTCGTCGCCGATGGCGGTTTGTGCATCGTGCGTGGCAATCTTGCGCCGAATGGCGCCGTGGTGAAACCATCGGCAGCGACACCCGAGTTGCTCAAGCATCGCGGACGTGCGGTCGTGTTCGAGAATTTCGATCATTACAAGGCGCGCATTGGCGACCCCGAACTCGATGTGACGAAGGACTCCGTTCTCGTGCTGAAAAATTGCGGCCCGAAGGGATATCCGGGCATGGCGGAGGTCGGCAACATGGGTTTGCCGCCGAAGCTGCTGGCACAGGGCGTAACCGACATGGTGCGCATCTCCGATGCCCGCATGAGCGGCACCGCATATGGCACCGTGGTGCTGCACGTGGCGCCTGAAGCGCGCGCGGGCGGTCCGCTTGCCGTGGTGAAGGACGGCGACTGGATCGAGCTTGATTGCATGGGCGGAAAGTTGCAGCTCGATATCAGCGAAACCGAACTGACTGCGCGTCTCGCCGATTGGGCAGAAGCACAGACTGTCACGCCGGCGGATACGAGCGGGTATCGGAAGCTTTATGTCGATCACGTTTTGCAAGCCGATCAGGGCTGCGATTTCGATTTTCTCGTAGGATGTCGGGGTGCCGATGTGCCGCGGCATTCGCATTAGACTTGATCAATGCGGCGCGTTGCGCGCACCACATCAACGAAGATTTCTTTAAGGTCCAGACATGACAGAGCAAGTAGCAATTGGCATTGCCGGCGTCGGCAAGATTGCTCGCGATCAGCATTTACCTGCTATAGCCGGGAATTCCGGATTCAAGCTCATTGCTGGCGCGAGCAGGAATGCGCGGATCGACGGGGTCGAGAATTATCAGAATGTAGAAGAGATGCTGAAGGCTGAGCCGAGTTTGCAGGCCGTCTCGTTGTGCGCGCCGCCGCAAGTGCGGTTCTCGCAGGCGCGTGCCGCGCTCGAAGCGGGCAAGCACGTGATGCTCGAGAAACCGCCGGGCGCGAGCGTGACCGAGGTTCAGGTGCTTGCTGCGTTGGCGCAGGAAAAGCAATGCACCTTGTTTGCAACCTGGCATTCCCGGCATGCGCCCGGCGTCGAAGCCGCGCGTGCGTGGCTCGCGGACAAGGCGATCACATCGGTTGAAGTATTGTGGAAAGAGGACGTGCGCCGCTGGCATCCAGGACAAGAGTGGATCTGGCAACCCGGTGGATTGGGCGTATTCGATCCGGGTATCAACGCGTTGTCGATCGTTACGCGTATCTTGCCGCATGCGTTCTTCTTGAAGTCGGCGGAATTGTTTGTTCCGGCCAACAGAGACAACCCGATTGCCGCAAACCTGGATTTCAGCGATGCACTCGGCACGCCGATTCGTGCTGAATTCGACTGGCGCTTTGGTCCGGAAGAGCAGTGGCAGATCGAGGTGACAACTCGCGATGGCGTGTTGCATCTGGCGCAGGGCGGGAAGTTTCTGAAGATCAATGACGAGGTTAAGGATATTGGACCAGAGAGGGAATATCCGAGCCTCTACGATCGATTCTTCGAACTGATTTCGAGCGGTGAAAGCGATGTGGACGTGAGTCCGCTACAGCATGTCGCCGATGCGATGTTGCTTGGCAAGCGGCACGAGGTCGAGAAGTTCGAGGATTGAATTGATGCGCGCGGCGGTGGGGTTCGGTGGCTGTTTCCGACAGACTTAAACTGAATTGGCCGCCGTGCGAAACGGAGGGTTTGGCCCTCCTGGCACATGGAACATCTGGAACTTGCCCGAGAACACTGGTGGCGAAGCGTGTGGATGTAAGAGTTCGGAGGGGGAGGGGTTCAAGTGTCGATGGTTGCGGCGTCGAGCGTACTTTTGGGGTACCAAAAAGTCCGAAACTGCACGCTGGGGACACTTACGAGCCGATTGTTGA
>NZ_JAAVUV010000039.1 GCF_018449635.1 Caballeronia sp. dw_276
TACGACCGCGAGCTGTTCGACGCGGCGACGATGGAGCAGATGGCGAGACACGCCGTGCGGCTGTTGCAGGCGGTTGCCGCGGATGCGTCGGTGGCGAACGGTGACCTGCCGATGCTGGATGCGGCCGAGCGGCATCGCGAACTGGTGGAGTGGAATGCGACCGCGCAGCCGCACGAGGGACCGTGGAGTGTCCATGAACTGTTCGCGCAGCAGGCGTCGCGGACGCCGGGAGCGAAGGCGCTGGCCCAGGGCGAGCGCTGGCTGGACTATGCGGAGCTGGACGTGCGGGCCAACCAACTGGCGCACTACCTGCGCGAGCGGGGTGTGGACGGCAGGCACCCGGTGGCGCTGCTGGCCGAACACAGCCTGGAGTCGGTGATCTGTCTGCTGGCGGTACTGAAGGCGGGCGCGGCGTACATGCCGCTGGACCCGACCCTGCCGGCGCAGCGTCAACGCTTCATGCTCTCGGATAGTGGTGCGCGGGTGCTGCTGGGTCACGACGCACAGGGGCTCGCGCAACCGGAGTTCGATGGCGAGCGGATCGGCACGTCACTGATCGGCGCGCAGCTTGAGCGCTACGCGCGCAGCGCACCGCATGTGCCGGTGAGCCGGGGGGACCTGGCGTACGTGATCTACACCTCGGGTTCGACGGGTCGTCCCAAGGGCGTGATGGTGACGCACGGGAACCTGGTGAACTATCTGCTGGGGACGCGTGGGTTCCTGCCGCAGGCAGCGGAAGGGCTGGATGCGACGGTGCACGCGACGGTGAGCTTCGACCTGACGAACACGAGCTTCTACCCGCCGTTGCTGGCGGGCCGGTGCGTGACGCTGGTGGCGCCGTCGGGGCAGGGCGTGGAGGCGCTGGCGCAGGCGATGCGCACGCACCCCGAGCGGCTGGTGAAGCTCACGCCGAGCCATCTGAAGGCGTTGCTGTCGCTGGGGGTCAGGGGCGCGGCCACGGGGGTGAGCGTGAGCGGTGGCGAGGCGCTGGGCCGGGAGGTGGTGCGGGCCTGGCAGTCGGCGCATCCGGGCGCGGTGCTGGTGAATCACTACGGCCCGACGGAGACGACGGTCGGGGTGTGCACGTACCGCGTACCGGCGGGGTGGACGGGGCCGGGCAGTACGGCGCCGATCGGGCGGCCGCTGGCGAACACGCGGCTGTATGTGCTGGACAGCCGGCTCGGGCCGGTGCCGGTGGGCGTGGCGGGTGAGCTGTATATCGCGGGCGAGGGCGTGGCGCGGGGTTACCTGAATCGTGCGGAGCTGACGGCGGAGCGCTTTGTACCGGATCCGTTCGGCGAGCCGGGTCAGCGGATGTATGCGTCGGGCGACCGGGTGAGGCGTCTGGCGGACGGCAACCTCGAGTACCAAGGGCGTACGGACGGGCAGGTGAAGGTGCGGGGCTTTCGCATCGAGCCGGGCGAGATCGAGGCGGCGCTGATGGCATTGCCGCAGGTGAGGCAGGCGGCAGTGGTGGCACGTGAGGATGGCACGGGCGAGGCGGCCCAGCGGCTGGTGGCGTACGTGGTCACGGACGCCGACGCGGGGAACACGACGGAAGCGGAGGCACTGCGCGCCGCGTTGCGCGAAACGCTGCCGGAGTACATGGTGCCGGTGCATTACATGATGCTCGATGCGCTGCCGCTGACGGCGAACGGCAAGCTGGATCGGCGCGCGTTGCCGGCGCCCGAACTGAAGCGCAGCGGGACGTACGTGGCGCCGCGCACCGATACCGAACGCGAACTGGCAGCGATCTGGTCGCAGGTGCTGCGCATCGGGCGCGTGGGCCTGCATGACGACTTCTTCGAACTCGGCGGTCATTCACTGCTCGCTA
>NZ_JAAVUV010000040.1 GCF_018449635.1 Caballeronia sp. dw_276
TCTCGCCTACGTGATCTACACGTCCGGTTCGACGGGGCGCCCGAAAGGGGTTCTTTCCCAACACGCGAATGTGGTGAGTCTGCTGGATGCGACACAGAGCCGCTTCGGGTTTGGTGCTGCCGACACGTGGACGCTGTTTCACTCGATTGCCTTCGACTTCTCGGTCTGGGAAATCTGGGGCGCACTGGCCTATGGCGGCAAACTGCTGATCGTGCCGCAAGAGGTCAGCCGTACGCCCGCTGCGCTGCACGCGTTGCTTGCGAAGCAGGAAGTCACGGTCCTGAACCAGACGCCTTCGGCTTTCCGGCAACTCATGCGGCACGAGGAGGAAGTAGCGGGGCTGCCGGCGCTGTCATTGCGCACGGTGATTTTCGGCGGCGAGGCACTGGACGCGACACTGCTCACGCCGTGGCTGCGCCGGCACGGCGCACAACGGCCGGAACTGGTCAACATGTACGGGATCACGGAGACGACCGTGCATGTGACATGGTTCGGTCTGCGCGGAACGACGGCAAGCCCGCTGTCGATTGGACGCGCGTTGCCCAATGCGCGGATGTATCTGCTGGATGACGTGTATCAGCCGGTACCGGTGGGGGTAACGGGGGAGCTGTATGTGGCTGGCGCAGGACTGGCGCGCGGCTACCTGAACCGTCCAGATTTGACGGCAGAGCGCTTCGTGCCGGACCCATTCGGCGCACCGGGCGCACGAATGTATCGCACGGGCGATCTGGCGCGCTATCGGCAGGATGGTCAGTTCGACTATAGGGGGCGAGCGGACCAGCAGGTGAAGATCCGCGGTTTTCGCATTGAGCTGGGTGAGATCGAAGCGGCGCTGGCGACGATACCGCAGGTGAAGGAAGCCGTGGTGCTGGCGCGCGAAGATGTGGCGGGTGACGAGCGACGGCTGGTGGCTTATGTGGTTCCGCACACGCTGGATGCGGATACGCCGGAAGTGCTTGACGCGGGCCCGCTGCGCGCGGCATTGCGCGGGACGCTGCCGGAATACATGGTGCCGTCGCACTACATCAAGCTCGACGCGCTGCCGCTTACGACGAACGGCAAGCTGGACCGTCGGTCACTGCCGGCTCCGGCGTTGACCGGCGACACGGACACGTACGTCGAACCGCGCACGGAATCCGAGCGAAACTTGGCGACGATCTGGTCGCAAGTGCTGCACGTCATCCGTGTGGGCCTGCACGATAACTTCTTCGATCTGGGTGGCCATTCGCTGCTGGCCACGCAGGTGGTGTCCAAGGTGCGTGCGGTATTCGGTGTGGAACTGGCGTTGCGCGCGCTGTTCGAGGCGCCGGTGCTGGCGTCGCTGGCCCGTCACATCGAAGATGCGCGCGGCGCGGGGGCGGGCAACATGATCCCTGCGATTGTGCCTGTGGCACGCGACGGTGCTTCGATACCCCTATCGTTTGCACAGCAGCGGCTGTGGTTTCTCGAGCAATTGGAACCGGGCAGCGCGCTGTACAACATTCCTGCGGCAATCCGGCTGGTGGGGCGACTCGATGCAGAGGCGCTGGAGATGACGCTCGACGAGGTAGTGCGGCGTCACGAGGCATTGCGCACCCGCTTTGTCGAGGTGGACGGCACGCCGGTGCAGGTCGTGCAGCCGGAACTGAAGCTCGTGCTGCAACGCGTGAGTCTCGAATCGCTCAGTGAAAGCATGCGCGAGCCGGCAGTACAACGCCTGCTCCATGAGCAGGCGGGCAAACCATTCGACCTGAGCACGGGGCCGTTGATCCGTGCCGGGCTGGTGCAGGTGGCGCAAGACGAACATGTCGTCTAC
>NZ_JAAVUV010000041.1 GCF_018449635.1 Caballeronia sp. dw_276
CCATTCGCTGCTGGCCACGCAAGTGCAGTCGCGCCTGCGCGAAGCGCTCGGCGTCGAGTTGCCCCTGCGTGCGCTGTTCGAAGCTCCCATGCTGGCCGATCTAGCCGCTCGGGCAGCCGCCGCGCGCCCCGGTGACGAAGGCACATCGCCGTTGCCAATCACGCGCGCGAACCGTGACATGGCACTGCCGCTCTCGCATGCGCAGCAACGCCTGTGGTTCCTCGATCAACTGGAGCCGGGCAACGCGTTCTACATTCTTCCAGCTGCCGTGCGTTTGCATGGCGAACTGGACGTCGACGCACTGCATCGAACGCTATACGAAGTGACCCGCCGCCATGAGGTGCTGCGTACGTGCTTCATCGCGCCAGATGGTGTACCTGTGCAAGTGGTCATGCCGGCAACGGAATTCGATTTTCCGCTGACCGACCTCTCTGCGTTGCCGGCCGAAGAGCGTGAGGATGCGTTGCAGCAGTTGCTGGCGAATGCGGTCCGTTCAGGTTTCGACCTCGCGGAGGGCTCGCTCATGCGTGCCCAGCTGGTCAGGCTCGACGCGCGTGAACATGTCGTCGCGCTGGCGCTGCATCACATCGTCTCGGATGGCTGGTCGACGGGCGTGCTGGTACGGGAAGTGGCTGCGTTGTACGAGGCATTCTCCCGGGGCGAGCCGTCGCCGTTGCCTGCCTTGTCCGTGCAGTACGCGGATTACGCGTCCTGGCAACGCGAATGGCTCTCGGGCGCAGTGCTTCGCGAGCAGCTCGACTACTGGCAGGCGCAGCTTGCCGATGCGCCGACGTTGCTGAACCTGCCGACGGACCATCCTCGCCCGGCCGTGCAGCGCCATCGCGGCGCAGTTCATGGTTTCGAGATCGCAGCGCAAATCACCGATGCCTTGCGTGCTGCGAGCCGGCGCGGCCAGGCCACGCTGTTCATGACATTGGCTTCGGGTTTTGCGGTACTGCTGTCGCGGTATTCGGGCGACACGGATATCGCGATCGGCACACCGATTGCGAACCGTACCCACTCGCAGACCGAAGACCTGATCGGCTGCTTCGCGAATACGCTGGTGTTGCGTGAGACGGTCGAAGCGGACGACACGTTTTCAAGCCTGCTTGCCCGGATGCGGGAAACGACGCTCGGTGCATACACCCACCAGGACGTGCCGTTCGAACAGCTCGTCGAAATCTTGCAGCCCAGGCGCAATCCGGCGCACGCCCCGCTGTTTCAGGTGATGCTGGCGTTGCACAATGCGCCCTTCGAGGCGATGCAACTGCCGGGCCTCGATCTGGCATCGGTAGGCTATGCGGCGACAAGCGCGAAGTTCGATCTGACGCTGAATCTGGAGGAAGTCGAGGGCGGCCTGCGCGGTACTTTCGAATACGACACCGACCTGTTCGATGCGACGACGATCCAGCGTATGAGCGCGCATTTCGTGCGCCTGCTGGACACCATGGCGGCGGAGCCGGAAGCACGGATTGCCGGATTCGGCATGTTGACGGACGCCGAGCGCAGCCTTGTCGTCGATGAATGGAACGAGACGTCTGCGGCGCATTCGAACGAGCCGACATGGCATGCCCGGTTCGAGGCACAGGTGGAGCGCACGCCCGATGCCATCTCAGTGACCGATGAAACCGGGTCGGTCAGCTACCGCGAACTGAATAGACGCGCCAACCGGCTCGCTCATTATCTGCGTGAGCGAGGCGTGGCGCCC
>NZ_JAAVUV010000042.1 GCF_018449635.1 Caballeronia sp. dw_276
GGCAACGGACAGCACGACATCCGGATACATCGAGCCGCGCACCGGGACGGAAGCGATACTGGCCGGCATCTGGGCTGCCGTACTGAAGCTCGACCAGGTCGGTGCCCAAGACGATTTCTTCGACCTGGGCGGCCATTCGCTGCTAGGGACTCGAGTACTGGCGCGCATGCGCAAGCTGCTCAATGTCGAACTGCCGCTGCGCGCGCTGTTCAAGACACCCGTGCTGGCCGATCTGGCGGCCTGGGCCGACGAGATCCGGCGTGGCGCGATGCTGGATATGCTGCCGCCGATCGAACCCGTGCCGCGGGATCGGTCGTTGCCGCTGTCGTATGCGCAGCAGCGCCTGTGGTTCCTCGATCAACTGGAGCCGGGCAGCACTTTGTACAACCTCCCGGCTGCCGTGCGCCTGCATGGCGAGCTCGATGTTGCCGTGCTGCATCGGACGCTCAGCGAGGTACTGCGTCGCCATGAGGCGCTGCGGACCTCCTTCGTGGCCGAAAACGGCACCGTGCAGCAACGCATCGACGCCAGTCCGGTTCTCGATCTGCCGGTGGTCGATCTGTCGACGCTGCCGGAAGCAGCACGCGACATATCGTTGCGCATGCAACTGAATGAAACGGCGGGTACCGCGTTCGATCTGTCGAGCGGTCCGCTGGTTCGCGCCGCGCTGGTTCGCCTCGGTGCGACCGACCATGTGATCGCGCTGACGCTGCATCACATCGTCTCGGACGGCTGGTCGACGGGGGTCCTGGTACGTGAAGTCGCCGCGTTGTACGGGGCATTTTCGCGCGGCGAGCCGTCGCCACTGCCCGACTTGCCGGTGCAGTATGCCGATTACGCTCACTGGCAGCGCGAATGGCTGACGGACGACGCCCTTGCGCGCCAGCTCGATTACTGGCGCGCGCAATTGACCGGGGCGCCGGCATTGCTGACGCTGCCGACCGACCGGCCGCGCCCGGCCGTGCAACGCCACAACGGCGCCGTGTATCGCTTCGATATCGATGCGGCGACCACCGTCGGCTTGCAGGCGCTGGCGAGGCGTGTGGAGGGCACGCTTTTCATGACGATGGCGACGGCATTCGGTATCGTGCTGTCGCGTCACGCGGGGCAGGACGATATCTGCATCGGCACGCCGGTCGCGAACCGTCGCGACGCGCAGACCGAAGACCTGATCGGATTCTTCGTCAACACGCTGGTCTTGCGCCAGCGCATCGACAGGCGCGCAACCTTCGAGACCTTGCTGGCTCGCACGCGTGAAGCGGCGCTCGGCGCTTACGCGCACCAGGACGTGCCGTTCGAGCAGGTCGTGGAGGACTTGAAGCCGCAACGCAGCCTCGGCCATTCGCCGCTGTTCCAGGTGATGCTAATCCTGCAGAACGCGCCGTTCGAAGACATGGAACTACCGGGTCTGCGGCTGAGCGGTGTCGACGATGAGACGCGTGCCGCGAGGACAGCGAAGTTCGATCTGACCTTGAACGTCGACACACTCGACGAAGGGTTGGGGGCAAGCCTCGAATACGACACCGATCTGTTCGATCGCAGCACGGTTGAACGGATGGCCGGGCATTTCGTTCGCACGCTGAAAGCGATGGTCGAACGACCCGATGCCAGACTCGACACGCTGCCGATGCTCGACGCCGATGAATACCGGCGGATGGTCGATGCATGGAACGAGACGGCGACTT
>NZ_JAAVUV010000043.1 GCF_018449635.1 Caballeronia sp. dw_276
ATGTCGGGGTTCAAACTTTTTAGAAATGTCGGGTTTTGACTTTATTAATCTCTCTTTAAAAAGCTCATTTCCCCACCGCGGCTGCCCGCAGTTCGGCGCTTCTTAGCATCATCGCGTTCATGTCAATTTGCTTGAGCTCGCGTTGTTTGCGCGTATTGTTGGCCCGCATTTTCGGCTTGACCGGTTCTCCTTGATTAGTCCTTGACGGTGAACCAGAGATGCGCCGGTTGTCGCGCTCCATTTGCACTTGGCGCGACAGCGCCAACACATGCTCGAGGCGCTTGTTATCGACTTCGGCACCCTGGTCCATCGCCGATAACCTGTCGTATTGACGATAGGCCAGCGCGCTGCCATTTGCCCGGATTTCGATACGCCCATCCGGGTATTCATAGACATCGATGTAGTGATGGGCGAGGGCACGTGTTTGCTGCGTGTCATCAAGCATGTAGATCACCCGGTCGTACTGCAACGTCAAGCTGTTCGACACGCAACGCAGTACCCGGTGCGTCAGAATCAGGTCGAGGTCTTCATCGCTCCTGAGCGGCCGATGCGCGTTAAATGCGCTCTTCGGGATCTTCGCAAAGCGCCCATTGAAGTCGGCCATGAAGTGGGGCGCATACGCGTTAGCGGCTTCCTTCGTGTCAATCTTGCGCAGGCGCAATTCTTTGACAAGCCGGTCCTGCAAGGTGAGATTGGCCCGTTCCACGCGTCCCTTCGCCTGACTGCTGTTGGCACACAGCGTATCCACGTTCAACTCGTACAAGGCCCGCCCGTATTGGGTTACGCCCTTGTAAGGGGTGCTCGCGTGCTGGTTGCAATGAAACACGCTGGCCTTGTCGCTATAGAGTGCCACCGGCTTGCCGTGCGCCTCGAGGTATTTGCGCGTGGCCTCGAAATAACTGAAGGTCGATTCGGTCGCAGTAAAGTGCAACGTCATCAGTTGGCTTGTGGCATCGTCAATAAACACCAGCAACGTGCACGCTGGCGCCCGGTCCTCGAACCATCGGTGATCGCTGCCATCGATCTGGATCAGTTCGCCCAGACAAGACCGCCGGTTCCTAGGCTGGTGAATCCTGGGCGGGCGCTGCTTGCGTGGAACCCACAGGCCGGCATCAGTCATCAGGTGGCGAACAGTCTCCTTGGAAAGCGTTAAACCATGACATTCGCGCAGCTTCTCGCAAGCAAGCGTTGGGCCAAAGTCGGCGTATCGGTCGCGAATCAAAACCAATGCCCGGCACGCCGTTACCTCATCAAGCTTTCGATTGCCTGGACGACCTCGCGCTGCCGAGCCCACACCGGCCGCGCCAGTTTGCTTGTACCGAAGCACCAGACGCTCGATCTGGCGCACCGTCAAATGCAAACGCTCGGCAGCCAGGCCCGGTTTGAGCATCCTGTCCACGACGGCTTGAATCACTTTGAGTCGGTCGAGTTCGCGCATGTTCAACGTCACCAGTTCGGTAGGCTGCATGGCGAGCTCCCATCGTTGGATCGGAAGCTCCCAGCATCGCACCAGAAGCAAAACACGACATTCCTATCTTGCTCAAACACGACATTAGGATATTGCCCCTACAAA
>NZ_JAAVUV010000044.1 GCF_018449635.1 Caballeronia sp. dw_276
TGTGGATCAGGTCGGTGTGTCCGACGACTTCTTCGCGTGCGGCGGCCATTCCCTGCTGGCGATCAGGCTCATCGACCGGATGGCGGTCCATGGGCTGCGGGTCGACGTCAGACGGCTGTTCGAGCACCCCGTCATGGGCGAGCTGGCGACCGCGATCGATACCGGGCCGGGACGCGCGCAGGCGAGCAAAGTACCCGGGAACGGGATTCCCGCCGCTTGTGCGACGTTGACGCCCGACATGCTGACGCTCGTCTCGTTCGGGGAACCCGACATCGACCGCCTGGTCGCGTCGGTGGACCGTGGCGCGAGCAATGTCGAAGACGTCTATCCGTTGACGTCGTTGCAGGAAGGCATGCTGTTCCATCACCGGCTCGATGCCGCTCATGATCCGTATTTAAGCACGACGCGCATGGTGTTCGATACACCCGCCCGGATGCACGCATTCCTTGCTGCGTTGCAGGCCGTCATCGACCGTCACGACGTGTTGCGCACGTCGTTCCTCTGGAGCGATCTGCCCCATCCGGTGCAGATCGTCTGGCGTAGCGCGCCATTGAGCATCGAACGCGTAGCGCAAGGACAGACTGGCGGGGCGTCACTGGACTTGCGCTGCGCGCCGCTGATGAAAGCGCGCATCGTCGCCGGGGACGACGGCGACGACGGCGGCATGGCCACGCTCGAACTGCTGCATCACCATCTAACGATCGACCACATCACACTGGAAATACTGGTGTTGGAGGTGGCGCGACATCTTGACGGCCACGCGCCCCAGCTGTCCCAGGCTGAGCCGTTTCGCAATTTCGTGGCCCGCACACTGGATTATCGCTACGACGAGCGGCACGCCGGTTTTTTCCGCAATCTGCTGGGCGACGTCGACGCACCGACGCTGCCGTTCGGGCTTGTCGACGTGGCGATGCGTGCCGGATCGCTTCGCGAGGCACGTCTGGCTGTCGCGCCGGGACTTGCGACGCGCATCAGGCGCTGCGCGCGCGAGCGCGGCGTGGGAGCCGCGTCGCTTTGGCATCTTGCTGCCGCGCGTCTGATCGGCGCGGCCGCGCAACGCGACGACGTGGTGTTCGGCACTGTGTTGTCGGGACGCATGGAACAGGGCATGGCGCCCGATCGGGCCATGGGTCTGTTCATGAACACGCTGCCGTTGCGCGTCCGGCTCGATGCTGCAGGCGTAGGGGTGGCGCTCGGTACCGTGCATCGCGACCTGCTCGGTCTGCTCGAGCATGAACATACGCCCCTGCCGGTGGCCGTACGGTGCAGCGTGCTACCGGCCGGCACGCCGTTGTTCTCGGCGCTGCTGAACTATCGCCACAGCGAGGAGGTGAGCGCGATCCAGCATCTCGACGGCATCCGCGTCGTCAGCAATACGGAGCGCACCAACTATCCGCTGACACTGACGGTCGACGATTTCAGCACCGCGTTCGGGATCGAGATCCAGGTCGGCGACGGCCGCGACGCAGCTTATCTGTGCACGATGCTGCACGACGTCATGGACAACCTCGTCGACGCGCTCGAGTGCGACAGTGAGCTTGCGCCGATACGCG
>NZ_JAAVUV010000045.1 GCF_018449635.1 Caballeronia sp. dw_276
CGTGGATCAGGTCGGTGTGTCCGACGACTTCTTCGCGTGCGGCGGCCATTCCCTGCTGGCCACGCGGTTGATTTCAAGAATGCGCGACGCGTTCGGTATCGACCTGCCGTTACGTCTGCTGTTCGAGGCGCCGGTGATTACGGATCTGGCGCAGCGCGTCGAGTCCGCGCTGCACGACGGCGCGCGCGCCATGCTGCCGCCGCTCTTGCCGCGCTCGCAAGCCGGGCGCGACCGGCCGTTGCCGCTGTCGTATGCGCAGCAGCGTCTGTGGTTTCTGGACCGGCTCGAGCCCGGCAATCCCTCCTATAACATCCCGGCAACCGTGCGGTTGCGCGGCGAACTCGACGTCGCGGCTCTCCGTCGCGCGCTCAACGAGGTCGTAGGGCGGCACGATGTGTTGCGCACGCATTTTTCAGTCGAAGATGGCGAAGTGGTTCAGCGGACGGTCGCGAGGCTCGCTATCGATCTGCCGCTAGTCGACCTGTCTGCGCAGCCCAAAGCGTTGCAACAGACGCGATGCAAGGCGGAGCTTGTGCGCCAGGCCGGCACGTCGTTCGACTTGTCGACGGGGCCGCTGATCCGTGCCGGATTGATCCGGCTTGGCGACGATGAGCACATCGTCGCGCTGACGATGCATCACATTGCCTCCGACGGCTGGTCGACAGGCGTTCTGGTGCGCGAACTGGTGGCCCTGTACCGCGCCTTTTCTCGCGGCGAGCCTTCTCCGCTGACTGCCCTGCCGGTCCAGTACACGGACTACGCCCAGTGGCAACGTGCATGGCTGGCGGACGAAGTATTGGCGCAGCAACTGGCGTACTGGCGCGCGCACCTGTCGGATGCGCCGCCGCTGCTGACCCTGCCGACCGACTGGCCGCGTCCCGCCGTGCAACGGCACCGCGGCGCCACCCACGACTTCGCGATAGACCCGGCGACCACGGCCGGCCTGCATGCATTGGCGCGTCGGGTGCAGGGCACCCTGTTCATGCCACTGGCAGCTGCCTACGGCGTGCTGCTGTCGCGCCATGCGTCCCAGGACGATATCTGTATCGGTACGCCGATTGCGAATCGACGTGACACGCAGACTGAAAGCCTGATCGGCATGTTCGTGAACATGCTGGTGCTGCGCCAGCAGATCGTCGGTCACGAGTCGTTCGAGACGCTGCTGGAGCGTACGCGCGAAACGACGCTCGGCGCCTACGGCCACCAGGACATGCCGTTCGAGCAGCTCGTCGAGGCCTTGCGGCCGCAACGCAGCCTCGGCCATTCGCCACTGTTCCAGGCGATGCTGGTGCTGCAAAACACACCGCTCGAAGAGCCCGGCGTGCCGGGTCTGTCGTTCGAACCGGTCGACGGCGAGACGACGACGGCGCGATTCGACCTGACGCTGAATCTCGACGAAGTGGACGGACGTTTGCAGGCCAGCTTCGAATACGACGTCGACCTGTTCAAGCACGGACGCATCGAGCGGATGGCCGGACACTTCGTGCGGCTGCTGGAAGCGATTGTTGCGCAACCGCAGATGCGCGTCGATGCGT
>NZ_JAAVUV010000046.1 GCF_018449635.1 Caballeronia sp. dw_276
CGGAGGATTTCAAGCTAGTTGTCGCCTCGACACATAAAATTCAAGCTGCTTTTCGCTGGTAGTTTCGGGGTTGTTCGGTGGCGTCGGTTGGTTCAGCATGATCAGGATTCAGATGGACTACTCGAATGCGCTGCCAGTTGCGCGTGGGGCCTTTCCAGCGCAGCGGATTTCGTTGCCGCGCGCGCTCGTAGAGAGTGGCGCGTCGGGCCAGAATCTCCTGGTCGAGATGCGCATGGCGCTCAGCCGGGGTGACGAAGCGGATCGCACTGTGGCGGTGTTCGTGGTTGTACCAACGCACCAGTCCTGCGACCCAGGTGCGCGCCGCAAATAGGGTATCGAACGCCTCCAGCGGATAGGCGGGACGGTACTTCAGCGTTTTAAATAGGGACTCGGAATACGGATTGTCGTTGCTCACGCCCGGCCGGCTCAACGACGGCATCACACCCAAGGCCTGCAAGGTGGCGAGCATGGTGGCACCCTTCATCGGGCCGCCGTTGTCGGAATGCAAAATCACCTGATTGGGCCGAATCGCCTCGCGAGCGCAAAGATCCTTGAGGACCTCACTGGCCTGGGCGCTGCTCTCTTCGGCATAGACCTGCCAGCCAACGATCTTGCGGCTGAACACGTCCATAAACAGATACAAATAAAAGTACTGCCCACGTATGGTCGCCGGCAAGTACGTAATGTCCCAACTAAAAAGCTGATTAGGCGTATCGGCGCAGACGGCGCGCGGCTTACTGCGAGCGTGGGTTGGGCGCTCACTGCGCCGATGGGCGAGTTGCTTCTCGGCTTTCAGTACCCGGTAGAACGTCGATTCCGAGGCAATATAGCGTTGCTGATCGGCCAAACGGGGAATAATTTGGCTTGGAGGTAAGTGACCGAATTCAGCGGAGTTTGCCACCGCCAACAGTTCAGCGCGCTCGTCGGCGGAAAGCTTGTGAGGAGGTTCGTATTGTCGTAACGAGCGCCCATCGACCGCGTCAGATTCTGCGCTTTGCCAGCGCTGCACCGTACGCGCGCTCAGCCCCAGGACCTTACACGCAGGCGCTTGGCGGGCACCGGCCAGAGTCGCCTCGCCGATCCAACCAATCATCGTGTTGCGCTCTTCAAGGGCCGTCATTCGGCCTCGCCCTCGAACAACGCACGATACTTTTTTTGCAGCACCAGCAACGCTGCCGCTTCGGCCAACGCCTTCTCTTTACGGCTCAACTCCCGCTGGAGCTGAACGTTCACTTGCTTCAATTCGCGTACTTCCTGCGCGTTCTCGCGCCGACTGCCAGTCCCGCTGGCGGCACAGAAGTCCGAGCGCCATTGCGCGAGATGATGAACAAACAGGCCCCGCTCACGGCACCATGCATTCAGCGCCTCGTCAACCAGCCCGTGACTTTGCTGCAAGGCCAGTAGCCGGTCCTCCAGCGACCAGTCTTCCGGGCGCTTTGCATGTTCAGAATCGGAGCCCCGAGCTGCGGACGTCGTGCCTTTCATCCAGTT
>NZ_JAAVUV010000047.1 GCF_018449635.1 Caballeronia sp. dw_276
AGCGCTGGGCGCTCACGAACAGGTGGAATCGAGCGTGGTGGTGGCGCTGCGCGATGCGCAAGGCCATGAGCAGCTGGTGGCCTACGTCGTGCCGCGCCAGCCGGCGCAGGACGGGCGCGCGAAGCCCGTGGCCGCGCCGGGCTTCAGCCTGTTTTACTTCGGAGCGCAAAGCGACGAAACGCAGGACCGCTACCGGCTCGTGATGGAGTCGGCGCGCTTTGCCGACGAGCAGGGTTTCGAGGCGGTGTGGATGCCGGAGCGGCATTTCCACGAGGTCGGCAGCCTGTATCCGAACCCGTCGGTGCTGGCCGCGGCGATCGCGAGCGTCACACGGCGCGTCGGGCTGCGCGCGGGCAGCGTGGTGCTGCCGCTGCACAGTCCGCTGCGCATAGCCGAGGAATGGTCGGTGGTGGATAACCTGTCGCACGGTCGGGTGGGGCTGTCGCTCGCACCGGGCTGGGTGCCCACCGACTTCGTGCTGGCGCCGCAGAACTTTGCCGGTCGTCGCGAGCGGCTGATCGAGGGCATCGCGACCTTGCGCGGGCTGTGGGCGGGCGAAGCGCGCGAGTTCGTCGACGGGACGGGGCGGCCCACCGCGGTGCGGGTTTATCCGCGGCCGGTGCAGCCGGCGCTGCCGTTGTGGATGACTGCGGCGGGCAGCCCGGAGACCTTCATCGAAGCCGGGCGGCTGGGCATGAACGTGCTCACGCACCTGCTGGGCCAGACCGTGGAAGAGGCGGCGCAGAAGATCGCGCTGTACCGGCAGAGCCTGGCCGATCACGGCCACGATCCGCGCAGTGGCCGCGTGACGATGATGGTGCATACCTTCGTTGCCGACGAGCCGAGCGTGGCCCGCGAGCGGGCGCGCGAGCCGTTCAAACGCTATATGCGTGCGCACCTGAACCTGCTGTCGTCGTGGGCACGCAGTCTGGAGCTGGAGGTGCCGGAAGGGGCGAGCGACGCGGAAATCGGTCAGGTGGTGGAGTTCGCCTACGAACGCTATGCGCGTAGCGCCGCGCTGATCGGCACGCCTGAGGAGTGCGAGGCGCTGTCACGGCGGCTGTACGAATCGGGGGTGGATGAAATCGCCGGGCTGATCGACTGGATGGACAGCGACGCGGCGCTGGCGGGTCTGGCGCCGCTGCAGCGGCTGATGCAGCTGACGCAGCGTGCGAAGCCGGGCGCGCGGGTGCTGCGCGGCCATCTGCGGGAGCGCCTGCCGGAGTACATGGTGCCGTCGCACTTCGTGGTGCTCGATGCGATGCCGCTCACGCCCAACGGCAAGCTGGACCGTCGCGCGCTGCCGGTGCCGGAGCTGGAGCAGGCGGGTACCGGTGTCTATGTCGAGCCGCGCACGGCCACGGAGCGCACGATCGCGGCGATCTGGTCGCAGGTGCTGGGTCGCGAGCGGGTAGGTGCGCTCGACGACTTCTTCGATCTCGGCGGGCATTCGCTGCTGGCCACGCAGGTGATCGC
>NZ_JAAVUV010000048.1 GCF_018449635.1 Caballeronia sp. dw_276
TGATCAGGTGCGATGGCACCATGTAGTCCGGCAGCGTCTGCTGCAGATGCGCGCGCAGATCTGCTGACTCGATTCCGGTGCCATCGGTCACGACGTAACCAACCAGCCGAAGATCGCCGTCCTCATCCGCTCGCGCCAGCACCGCCACGTCGCGTACACGCTCGTGACGCCGCAGTGCCGCCTCGATCTCGCCCGGCTCGATCCGGAACCCGCGAATCTTGACCTGATGATCCGCGCGACCAATGTATTCGATCGTGCCGTCGGCCAGATAACGCGCGAGGTCACCCGTGCGGTACATCCGGCTTCCTGCCTCGCCGAACGGGTCCGGCACGAAGCGCTCCGCACTCAGGTCTGCGCGGTTCAGATAGCCACGTGCCAGGCCCGCCCCGCCCACATACAGTTCACCCACCACACCCAACGGCACCGGCTGGCCTTCGCCATCCAGCAGATAGACCCGCGTGTTCGCAATCGGACGACCAAGCGGCACACCGCCCACCGTCAGTGTCCCGGCAAGCTCATAGGCCAGTGCATCACCCGCAACCTCCGACGACCCATACAGGTTCAGCAGCCTCACGCCCGGCCACGCTTCGTTCACACGTGCGGCCAGTTCCGACGCCAGTGCTTCACCGCTGCTCACCAGCAGCATGCCCTGCGGCGCCGCCTGATCCAGCTCCAGCAACGCGCGCAGCAGCGACGGCACTACCGTCAGCCGGCTCGCGCCCTGTTCGACCACGCGATTCCACAGCTTGACGGGATCACGCGCCGTCTCGCCATCGACAATCGACAGCGTCGCGCCACCCACCAGCGGTGCAAGTGTCTCGGTCACCGAATCGATGAAGTTCAGCGAGGTCTTCTGGATATGCCGTTGACCCACCTGAACCGGCTCACGCTCCTGCATCCACGCCAGACGGTTCACCATCGAGCGGTGTGTTCCGACCACGCCCTTGGGCACCCCCGTCGAACCTGACGTGTAGATCACATAGGCCGGATGATCGGCATATGCGAGCGAAACCGGATTCGTTGCCGGACAGGCATCGAATGCGCCGTGCTCGAATGCATCCACGCCGATGGGCAACGCCGGATAACCGTCGATCAGTTCACCATCAACACCGCCCCGCGTCAGAACCACCAGCGGCATCGCGTCACGCAACATGTAGGCAAGCCGTTCCGGCGGATACGCCGGATCGAGCGGCAAATACGCACCACCCGCTTTCAGCACCGCCAGCATGCCGACCACCAGCTCCGGCGAGCGCTCCATGTACACGCCAACCCGCACCTCCGGCCCCACGCCCAGGGTCCGCAGATGATGCGCGAGGCGGTTGGCCTTCGCGTTCAGTGACACGTAATCCAGCCGCCCATCGTCGGACACCACCGCCCACGCCTCCGGCGCGCGCTCGACCTGCGCCTCGAACCACGCCGACAAGGTCGGCCCCACCGGATACG
>NZ_JAAVUV010000005.1 GCF_018449635.1 Caballeronia sp. dw_276
TTGAACTTAGCAGGGACATTGTTAGAGCTTTTTAGAAATGTCCGGTTTTGGCTAATTAGAGATGTCCGGTTTTCGGCTTCCGGCGCACGCTGACAAAGCCCATCTACGCCCGCACAGTCCGAACCTCATAGGCATCCGCTGCGATCAGTTCTCGGTATGGCGGATTGTTTCCGCCGCGGTTAGCGCTTTGTATCGCAATGTATATGCACGGCGCTTCGATACATGCGCTTGCAAAACCGTGCCGCGTGGAAACAAGCGAGATACATCCGCGCACTCTAATGAAGTTCGCGCCGGGTTCAGGTCGATGCGCTGAATCCAATGAATCCGTTGTTATCGAATCAGGAAAACGCCATGAAAAAGGTATTCATCGTTGCAGCCTTGGTTTTCGCCGCCATTGCCGGACTCACGCAAACGCCGGCGATGGCCACGACGCCAAACAAAGCTGAAACCTTGCCAATCGAAGGAATAGTCCCGCCGTTGAATGGGGCGGTCGACTGGCTCAATTCTCCGCCGTTGAGCGTGGACCAATTACGCGGCAAGGTTGTTATCGTCAATTTCTGGACGTACTCGTGCATCAATTGCCTGCGTACCCTGCCCTATCTGAAGACGTGGTCGAAGAAATACCGCGATCAGGGGCTCGTGGTCATCGGTGTGCATACGCCCGAGTTTGCGTTCGAACGTGGGCTGGGGAACGTGAAGCGCGCAGCGCACGATCTGGGCGTTGACTACCCTGTTGCCATCGACAACAAATATGCGGTCTGGCAAGCGTTTGGGAATCAGTATTGGCCGGCGTTTTATATCGTCGATGCAACCGGCCATATCCGGTATCACCAGTTCGGCGAAGGTAACTACGACAAGTCTGAGCGAGTCGTGCGTCAACTGCTGGCAGAAGCCGGGCACGTAAGCTTGCCCACGCCCGTCGGCGTTCCGCAGGCTGCGGGGACGCAGGTTGCATCGGACGAAAGGGATTTGCTGTCGACCGAAACGTATATCGGCTACAAGCAGGCGGACGGCTTCGCATCACCGGAAAAGGTCGCGCCGGATGCCCTGAGGACTTATACCGCTCCCGCTGAATTACCACTGAATACGTGGAGCCTGCAGGGACCGTGGACTGTAAGTGGCGATCAGGCGCAGGCCGGCGCTGCATCCGGAAAAATCTCTTACCGGTTTCACGCTCGCGATCTGCACCTGGTCCTCGCGCCCGCAGCCGATGGCAAACCGGTCAGGTTTCGCGTGACCATCGACGGCGCGGCCCCCGGCGCATCGCACGGAACCGATGTCGCCGCGGACGGCAGCGGCACCATTGACAGCGTGCGCCTGTATCAACTGGTCCGGCAGGCCGGCAAGGTCGACGACCACACTTTCACCATCGAGTTTCTGGACGCCGGCGCGAAAGCCTATGCGTTCACGTTCGGCTAATAAAAGCGCCGCTTGTCTGGCCCGCAGCACGGTAGTCGATTCGCCGGCGAGGCCCCAGTTGTCGGTATCGATTTCTCCGATCACAACAATGTTGCCCCGGGTCTTCTTTCCTTGCGCGTGCGGCATTTCGTTGATTTTCTTGTCGATGAACTCGCGGATTCGAATTAGCGATTCTTGCTCAGACGCACGCATAACAATGCTGCCACCGCAAGCGCTGCGGCCGCGGTTTCAAGCGACGTCGAAAACGAATGATGCGATGCGTACATCGTATTCGCGACCAGCGGTCCGGCGATCTGCCCAATTCCGAAGCACGCGGTCATCATCGCGAGAATGCTGATCCTCATGGTGTGCGCGACGCGGCGCGCAGCGAGCATCGCGATTGTTGCCGTGCCCATGAACGTGCCGCCTACGATCAGTGCGCTGCCGAGATAACCAACCGGGTTCGCGAACACCACCGGCAACACAACACCGAACGCTTGCAACGCGAGGTTCAGAAACAGAGCGCGCCGTGTTCCAAGCCGCATGTGGATGGCGTGCCAGATAAAGCACGACGGGATTGCGCCCAGACCAAACAACGCCCAGACCTGGATTGGATCGATTGAACCGATTGCGTCCCTGACAAACAGCGGCAGGTAGGTCGCGGTAATGATGTAGCCGAAGCCGGCGAGTCCATAAAGCGCAATCAGTGGTCCGGCGCCGAGCGCGGGAAAGGATTCGTGTCCATGCAGCGCTGCACGTGTGCCGGAATCGTGAACGGGACGTGCATCGAGAGCCGGCAGAGCGATGGCGCCAAGGATCAACGCGCCGGCCGCCAGCACCCACCATAGTCCCGCGCTATGCAGACCGGAACCGCGTCCGGCGACCAGCAATTCAGATGACAACACGATCCCGATGCCAACGCCCGCATAAAGCATCGGCGCGCCGCGCGTGTGGCCGCGATGCTGCAAGAGCCAGAGCGACGCTGCAACCATGGTGACCGCGCTGACGGCGCCGGTGATTCCGCGCAATGCGATGATGAGCCACGGCACATCCAGCAGTGCCGTCACCGCGAGACAGATCGTGATACCGCCGAGCGCCGCCATGCACAGCCTGCGCGAATGCCGCGGATGCACCGCCGCGGTCAACAGCGCCCCGATCAAGTACCCGGCATAGTTTGCCGATGCGGCGAGCGTTCCCTGATGCACGGTCAGCACGGCATCGCTGACCATGACGGGATAGATACCGGTGAACGCGAAACGCCCGAACCCCATGCCGACAGCCATGACAAGTGCGGCGACCATCGCGGCCATGCCTTGACTTGCAGTCGATGAAACCTGCCGGATCGTGCTCATGATGATTTTCCTTTCCCTGCCTGCTGCTTCGACATGAATGGCGTGAGCGTTTCGCGCAGTGCGTTGAACGCTGCCGTCCGATAACCATTGCGATGAATCAGCCACGTATCCACCTTCGCCACCACATGGGTGCGTAACTTCGGTGGGTCGCGCAGCAACTCCAGCACGCTGCGCGGCACGAGCGACACGCAGCCGCCTGCCGCAACGCACGCAAGCATGCTGTGATACGAGCCGACCTCCTGAACGTCGAGCGGCGATGCACCCTGCCCGAGCCATTCCTCGGCTAGCACGCGGTAGCTGCAGCCCTGCGCGAACGCGGCGAGCGAACGCACGGCGATGTCCTCGCCCTTTCTGACGGCGCCATGCCCGGGCGGCAGCACGAGCAGGATCTCCTCACGAAAAACCGGTTCGCCATGTAGTCCCGCCGCCTCGAGATCCGCTGCTGATGCCATCTCGCCACAAGGCGGCAACGCGGCAAACGCGCAATCGATCAGACCACTCCCAACCTGCTCGATCAGTTGCCTGGATGGAGCCGTCGAAATCCTGAGTTGCACGTCCGGATATTGGACATGCAACGCCGCAAGCGGCCCCGGCAAACGCGCTGCGGCAGTGCTTTCCATAGTGCCGATCCTGAGCGTGCCCGACGGCGCCTGTGGCGCAAGCACCTGGCGCGCTTCGTCGGCAAGTGCAAGCATGCGGTTCGCGTAGCCAAGGAAGCGCTCCCCTTCGGCACTTAGCGTCAGACGATTGCCGTCACGCCGAAACAGGGCGACGCCCAGCTCTTCTTCGAGCTGCTGGATTCGAGTCGTGACGTTCGACTGCACGCGCCCGAGCCGTTTGGCGGCCCGCGTCACGCTCAGTTCTGCGGCAACTACCTGAAATATTTCAAGAACGGTGTGGTCCACGTAAATCTCTAATTGAGAACGATATAAATATGTTATTCCCAAAAAGAGATAATATGCAAGTCATGTATTTCTTTTTGCCGGCCACCGGCTTATGCCTTCCCGATCGATCGAGGTCTTCATGGATCAGCACGCGCTTGCTTCACTCAGCTATGCCGAACGCAACGCACCCTATTGGCAGCGCAATCTGTTTGTCTGTGTGTTCGGGTCGTTCACGACCCTGCTGAGCCTCAGCATGTTGTTGCCGTTCCTTCCGCTGTACGTCGAGCAATTGGGCGTGCGCACGCCCGCTGCGATCGTGCAATGGTCGGGCGTTGCATTCGGCGCGACGTTTTTTGGCACCGCAATCACCGCACCGCTTTGGGGGCGTCTCGCGGATCGGTACGGACGCAAGCCGATGCTGATTCGCGCGGCAGTCGGCATGGCTGTGGTCATGTCGCTGATCGGGCTCGCGCACAACCTGACCGAACTCGTCGTGCTGCGGCTGATCGCGGGATTGATAGGCGGGTACGCATCGGCCTCGATAGTCATGGTCGGCACGCAGGTTCCGCGCGAGCGTTCAGGATGGGCGCTCGGCGTGCTGTCCACCGGCGCGCTTGCAGGCAGTCTCGTGGGGCCGCTCGTGGGTGGTTTTCTGCCGACGTGGGTCGGCATCCGCGGCACCTTCTTCGTGGGCGGTGCGATCATTGCGATCGCGGCGTTGCTGACCATCGTCGTGGTGCGCGAAGACTTCGATCGCAGTATCGATACAAAAAAACGTGTCGACGCCTCTGCTGTTTCGATCCCATCGGTGAATCGCGGGGTGATCTTCGTTTTGCTCATCACAGCAATGATGGTCCTGCTCGCGAACATGTCGATCGAGCCGATCATCACCGTGTATATCGGGCAGCTCGATGTTTCGCGCGATCATGTTGCGCGTGTGGCGGGCGTCGTGATGGCCGCTTCAGCGCTCGGCAGCATGTTGACCGCCGCGCGTCTTGGCGCGCTTGCCGATCGCATTGGCAGTGCGAAGGTGATCATCGGGTGCCTGATTGCCACGGCCGCGGTCCTGGTGCCGCAAGCGTTCGTCACTCAATGGTGGCAGCTCGCCATTCTTCGCGGCGTGATGGGCATGACGCTCGCGGGACTGCTGCCATCGATTGCAAAGGAAGTCCGGCATGCCGTCGCCGATCACAGCTCCGGCAAGACGCTCGGCTACCTGCAGTCCGCGCAGTTCAGCGGGCAAGTGATCGGCCCGTTGATTGGCGGACAGATCGGCGCGCACGTCGGCCTGCGCGCGGTGTTCTTCGTGACAGCGTCCTTGCTGCTTGTTTGCGCGGGTTTGAATCGATGGGCGCGAGGCGCGGCGTGAAGCAGATTTAGCCGCCGAATTGCGCGTTCAGCACCTTGCCCGGCGCCGCGCCCTCGAAGCCATCGAAACGTCCTTCGGCAAGCGACTCGGCCGCGCGCATGAAACCGCCCCACGCCGCGCGCGCCAGTGCGCCGCCCACGCTCACGCGCCGCACGCCGAGCGCGGCGATGTCCTGCATGGTCAGGTCGCTGACCGAACCGACCAGCAGATTCACCGGCTTGGGCGCAACCGCTTTGACCACCGCCGCGATCTGTTCGCGCGTGGTGATGCCGGGCGCATACAGGCAATCCGCGCCCGCATCGGAATAGGCCTTCAACCTCGTGATGGCGTCATCCAGATCCGGCCTCCCCGCAAAGAAATTTTCCGCACGGCCGACGAGCAAGGTATCGCCTCCGGTTGCATCGATAGCCCTTCGTGCCGCCCGCATCCGCTCGACCGCGACATCGATGCTGAAAAGCGGCTCGTCCGCGTTGCCGGTCGAATCTTCAATCGATAACCCCGCCACGCCGGTCGCGACCGCGAGCCGCACGCTTTCGGCGACGCCGTTGGCATCGGTTGCGTAGCCGCTTTCGAAGTCCGCATTGACCGGCAAATCCGTCGATGCAACCATGTCCCGCAGATGCGCCAGGATCTGGTCGCGCGCGACGGTGTTGTCAGCGTGGCCTTGAGACCATGCGAAGCCGGAACTGGTGGTGGCCAGCGCCTTGAATCCCAGGCTTTCCAGATAGCGGGCGCTGCCCGTATCCCACGGGTTGGGAATGAGGAAACAGCCTCGCTCATGAAGGGCGCGGAAGGCAGCACGTTTTTCGGCGATAGAGCGGCTCATTTGAAGTCTCACTGTTAGCGCTTAGAGAAGTCGTAAAGAAGTCGGGCAGGCGCCCTGAGCGAAATACTACGCCTCGCGCGCACATGCGAACTCAAACCCGCCTAAGTTCCGATCGATACAAACAACTGCACCATCGGCGCCTTCGATCCACCCGGCACAGGCGCGCGCAGCGGCACGCCATACGTGCCGCGCAAATCGACGTAACGCGACCACTGGACGCGCAAGCCCGCGCCAACGCTTACCAGCGATCCATTGCTCGCTTCTGCCGGTTGATCGATGCGGTTCCATGCGTGACCGGCATCGAAAAAAACGAAGGGTTGCATCGCGATACTTGATATTCCAATGGGTATGCCCGGCGTGCGGGCTTCAGTTTGCAGGTTCCAGCCGCGGTCGCCCAGCACGACGTACGGATCGTAGCCGCGCACACTGGTCTCGCCGCCGAGGCCGAGTTCTTCGCTCGGCAGCAAGGTATTCGGTGTCCACTGAAATGTACCGCGCGCGCTCAACGCAAAACCTGCGCCTAACGCGAAGTCGTGTTGCCCCCCAAGTTGCAAGTACGCGTATCGCGCGGTGGCGCCTTGGCGCGCGGTAGTGAAAGCAGCGTTGCTGTTGTCTGCATCTAGGCCGCCCGGACTCGCCACGAGCGTGATGTTCGCGCGCGCCAGGCCGAGATCGTCGGGCTTGCTGATGGAATACGACGCGAGGAACTGATGCACGTGCACGTTCGAATTGAAGACCTGAAAACCGCCGAACTCGAGATCGTTGTTGGTGCGCTTGAAGTCGTAGCCGAACTGCATCTGCTGGTTCCAGTCGCCGGTCGGTGGCAACAGCCAGTCGTATCGAATACTTGCTTGAGCCGAGATGCCGGTCTGGCCGTAACTGTCGGGAAGCCTCGGCGTGCTTTGCGCATAGACGCCGAACAATTCGATGCGGTCGTGCCACGGCAGTGGCGCCGAATAGTTCAGTGAATGCGCCATGAAGCGCGCACGATCAGGGCGCCCTTCTATCTGTGGATTACCGCCGAAAATGTCGTTGCTCGCGGTGAATTGATAAGCGATCTGCTGATCGAGCCCAAACAGATTCCCATAGTCGATGCCAGTGAAAAAGCGGTCGCGGCCAAGTTGCGGAACGCCGGCGTTGTCGTAGCCGGCGTTGATGCGCAGCGGCAGACGGTCATCGGTTTGAAGAAGCACGTCCGTGGAATTCGCGGCCGTGCCCGGTGCATAGACCACATCCACGCGCCTGTATGGGTTCGCGTTGAGCAACGCCAGTCCCGAAGAAACGTCTGATTGGAGGATCGGTTGGCCGGGTCGCAAAGGCATTTCGCTCGTCAACAAGGCATCGGAGAAATAGCGGTTGCCGCTTGCGCGCACTTGCCCAAGCCGAAACTCGGCGATGGCAATGCGCACCACTCCATCGGTGACGTCCTGTTCCGGTACGAAGACATCGACGAGCGGTTTGCCCGCAGCCCGATAACGCTCGACGACCGCACGACGTATTTGCGCGAGGCGCTCGAAAGTCAGCGGCTTGCCGAGGTCAGGCTGGAAGGTCTGCAGGAAGGCGGTATCGAGAACGGGCAGATCGTCGGCGCTGATCTTTGCTTGCGGCGCTGATGTGCCGACCGATCCGGCGGGCACGAAGATCAAGGCCGCGAGCGACGGCACCGCGACCTGCGTTGCCTGCGGCGAATCAACGACCCTGGGCGGCGGCGCCTCGCGCTTGATGCTGGAAGGTGGCGTTTGCGGCGCGACATCACGATACGACTGCGCGTAAGCAGATACGGACAGCGCTGCCGCAGCCGCGCACGACGCTTTCAACAAGCGCCGCACGTTACGTGGTTCAACGCCACGTTCAGTTAGCAATCTGCCAGCGCAGGACAGGATGCGTGGCCCCGGCGGGCAATGCCCATACGCCGGTGGAACTGAAATCGTAGGTCGGGCCGAAGCTCGCCGGCGTGCTCATCTGCGCCGTGGTGAGTCCGGTCGCCGCCGACGTGCCCGTTCCGCTGTACACACCTAGCGCCGCGTGGGTGGTATCGACGTTCCAGAACACGTCTTTTGCGATGGTCCCGTCGTTATTGCTTGCAATGCCGAGCGCAGGCGGCCCGAACCCCGGCAAGACGGAAGTCGTGACCGCGCCCGTCGCAAAGGACTGTTCGATCGTGCCCGAGTTGCGCTGGACGAGCGCGGCGCTGCCGGCATCGCACGGTCTGCCATTGAAGCCACACGTATTTGGCATGAAGGTGACGGGAGCGGTTGTGTACGACTGCGTGATCAGGCCTTCGTTGTTCCCGACCAGTCCGCCGCCGCCCGAGCCGTGACCGAAGGCGTTCACCGATCCCGCCTGAAATGGCGGCCTGACCACGCCGTTATCCGATGAATACGATTGCCGTATGACACCGGTCGCGCCATTCAGCCCGACCAGTCCGCCGACCTGCCCTTCCGTTGAAATGATGACATCGCTTGCGGATCGCGTGACCGTACCGAAGTTCTCGCCGACAAGACCGCCCGTCGTCCGGTTGATGTCGCCCAGCGAACTGATGCTGCCGCTCGTGTGCGCGTTCGCGATCGTGCCGTAGTTATAGCCGGCCAGAATACCGAAGCCGCCGTACTCGCCCATTGCGAGTGACCCGTTGCCGTCCACGCTGATGTTGCGCACAACACCCGTCTTGCCGATAACCCCAAACAGGCCGCTCGCGTCTTCTTCGGGCACAGGGCCGTTGCGCGGCGCGACCAGCGTGCTTGTAGTGAGTTGAAGTTTGGAGACCGTATGTCCCATGCCTTCGAATTGCCCCGTAAAGGGCGTGGCGGCCGAGCCTATCGGAACGTAGGTACCCGGACCGAAAAGCGGCGTGGTGGCGTCGATGTCTTTGCCGAGTGCGTAATTGCCCGCGAGATCCGACGATATCCCGACCAGTCCGTCGAGCGAATTGATCAGCCTGTAACCCGTAACCTGCGTGACGAGCCCGCTTTCGGCGGCGGCCGTCCATGCGGCGTTAACGGTGATCACGCCCGGCGCATAGCTGCCGTTCATGTCATAGAACGAGCGGACAAAGCCCGTGCTGCCCGACCAGTCGATGACGCCCTGGTTCGCAACGCTGCCGTTGTTATCGATGCCTGCTGCATCCGCTCGCAGGCTCAGGTTTCCCCCGCCGGTGTTCTTGAGCGTCGTGCCGGGTGCGACGGTCACGTTATGAAACGCCACGAGCGACAGCGCCGCAGGCCCCTGCCAGATCATGTTCGATACCGCGTTCAAATCGCCGCTTGCACCGTTCGTGCCGGTCGCCGTTGCGTCCACGGATGTTCCCGCGTTGAGGCTGCGCACGAATGCGCCGGCCGTGGCGGTATCGACGGTAACGCTTGGGGTCGAGACGTTCCAGAGACCAGCCTGGACCGTGGCATCGGCCGCGAGCGTGAGGGTGTTCGCGAGCGTGTCGACGGTGCCGCCGCTGCCGTCGGCGTTCGTTGCCGTGATGGTGCCCTGCTGCGTCACGTGGCCGTTATCAGCAACGAGCCAGATGTGGCCATCGCGCGTGGCGGTGCCGGTTGCACGGACCCGCGTGCCGCCGCCTGCGAGCGCGTAGATGTTGCCGTCCGCCGCCTCGAGGTTGATCTGCGCGGCCTGCGTGACGCCGCTATCGACTACGGTCCCTTTGCTGCCTGCGAGCACGAAGACCTGCCTGCTGCTCGAAGACTCAAACAACACCACCTGCTGGCCCGCGGCATACTCGGCCGTACCGTTCGGCGCGCTTACCGTCCCGGCATTCACCACCGCATCACGCGCAATCAGGAAGACATCGCCACCGCTCGAACTGATCTTGCCGAGGTTCACGACTTTCGCGCCGGTATTGCCGGACAGCGTGAGCGTGCCGCCATTCATGAAAGCGGTATTGGGCAAGTCGAGCGTGGAGGCGACAAAGCGGCCACCTGTGGTGACCACGCCATTCGCGCCCACGAGAATGCCTTGCGGGTTGATCAAGTAGAGGCTGCCAGTTGCACTGAGGCTGCCGAGAATGGCCGAGGGCGAGCCGCCGGTCACGCGGTTGAGCGTCGCGCCCGAGCCGTTATTGATGGTGACGCTATTGCCCTGGCCGATAGAAAAGCTGCGCCAGTCGATCACGCCACGCGTTGAACCGGGTTGCGTGATGACAATCCCGTTCGTGCTCCCGGCGATAGACCCCTGCCCGCTCACGAACTGGCCGCCTTGCGGCAACGGTCCGCCGGCGAAGGCGACAGGCGCGAACATGACCGATGCGAACGGCACGGCAAACAGCACCGTGAGCCTCGCGCGCGTATGGCGCGGGAATTGTGACGTCGCGATCATTCGGCATACTAATGGAGACAGCATGTTGATCTCCGTTGCACGAATGCGGGTGAGCCGTGGCGCGGCGCACCATCACATTCGATCAGCCGGTCACCGGAAATGTCGCGCGGGCGGCCAAAGGAGAATAGCAGATGAGATGAAAAATCAAAGCGCGTTTATCGGACAATTACTGTTCGAAATGGGACGCGAACGCTCGGCGCCACCGAGGAAAAATGACTCATGTCAGTCGCGCGGCGGATGTTCTTACCGTTAGACGGTCAGACCGGCTTGCCTTCGCTCGATGCCCAATTCGGCATGAGCGTGTTGGTCGGCAGGGTTTCATCGACCATTTTTTTGGCCGTCTGTATGCCTGCGACCGGCAGACCCGTTGGATCGAGCACGCCGATCTGCACCAGCACCGAAGCCTGATCCCAGTAGATGTGCTCGTTATAAAGCTTGTCGCCGCGAAACCGGATCACGGCCAGCATGGGGACCTCGAAGTACTTGCCGGTGGGTTCAAGTCCCGGTAACAACCAGTCGATCTCGCGATCATGCGTGGCGCAAAACACGAATTCATCGACAACCCGGTCCGAGCCGATGGTTCGCGATACCGGAATCAGTCGCGTATCGGCAGGATTGGAATCGACGAAATGATACTTGTAGAACCGCTTCAATTGATCGTGCCCGACACCGCCCGTCATGGTGGGAACGTGGTTGACGTAGGGCTCCGCCACCATGGTCGGCATGACGGCATTCACGTCGCGCGTACCGAATTCGTAGTAGCAATGCATCTCCCACAAACGGTTCAGGTCGTACACGGGCCCCAGCACCTTGCGCAGCAAGGACAGGGTTCGCGAATACGCCATCAAGGCCGCGGGTTTGTCGTAGTGATCGCGCTCGGGTGTCGCGAATGCGTGGTCGCAACCTGGGTAGACATAGTGTTCGATCAGCGGCTTGCCGGCGAACTCGGCCTCGAGTTTCGCGCGGGCGTCGGGAGGCGTGAGCGTGTCGTTTTCGGCGAAGTGGAAGACCATCGGGCATCGAATGGTGGCAATTTCGCCGAGATAAGCATCGAGATTCACGCCGTAGTAACTCACCGCACAATCCACGTCCATGCTTGCCGCCGTGCGCATGGCGAGACGACCGCCGAGGCAATAACCAATCACACCAAGCTTGCCCGCTTGCTCGGGTAACGCGCGTAATGCCGCGAGAGTTGCGGAGATATCGTCGAGCGCTTTCGACTCGTCGAATCGCGTGTTGTAGTCGAGCGCGGTAGCGAAATCTGCATCGCCATATCCGAGCACGACGCCTGGTTTCATGCGCCAGAAAAGATCCGGCACGAGCACGACGTAACCTTCTTCAGCGTAGCGATCGGCCATCGACTTCATGTAGTCGTTGATGCCGAAAATTTCCTGCAGCAGTACTAGACCTGGACCCGAACCCTGCGCAGGCTTCGCGAGATAAGCCGTAAAACGGCCGCCGTCCTGCGCCGTGATTTCAATCGTCTGACTGCTCATGTCGTCCTCGTTGTTCATTTGATCGATGGATCGATGATGCCTGCCTCGCCCTGAAGGGCATAGTGTCTAACGACTATCCTCCAATGAAATCGGTCATTGGCGCTTTAGCGCTAAAGCAGTTCGGCGTTGCCGCGTAGCTTCATATTTTACTTTCCTCAAAATCCGGGCCGGGTTTTTCTCAAACGGGTGCTGCAGGCAGTGTGCTCAGTATCTCGTGAAGCTCGTTGGCAAAGATCACCGGGTCGCTTGCATAGCTCACGTGATGACCAATCATCTCGACGCAAGGACACGGCAATTCACGTGCCAACAGGCGAGCGGTCTGCGCATAGAAAGCGTCTGCGCTTGCACGACCCACGGCGGTGACCATTGGCACGCCACCTCGGCGCAACGCATCGAGATCGGGAATGAAACGGTTGATAACGTTGAATTCATGCGCCAGGAAACGATCGAAGTCACCCCCCTCCTGATCAGGCGGCTCAATCGCGGCGGAAGGCAAACCCACGAACGATGTCGCAAACAATTTCATTGCCGGGGCGCCGCCTTGCGCAAGATATGTGTCGTACACACTGTCGAAAAATTTTCTCCACTCCGGGCCATCCGGCAAGATGTCGCTGACAGGCGGCTCATGATCGACCAGCCCGCGAACCAGATGCGGATGGTCCTGGGTCAGTTTCAACGCAATGTTGGCACCGGCGCTATTGCCGAACACGTAGGCCGGTTCGCTCCCCATTGCGCGAATGACAGCTGCGGCATCCCGACCTTGTTGGGCCATGTCTAATTTGGATTGCTTGTCTCCGGTGCTACGCGCGTTCGCGCGACGGTCGTAGCGAACCACCGTGTAACGGTCAGCCAAGTGACTTGAAAGCCCGATGAAACGACTGCTGTCGCCGTTACCCCCGACGATCAGCAAGAGCAAGGGTCCTTGCCCCTCGACGTCATAAGCAATGTCGGCGCCCTCGGTGTGGATCGTTCTGAATTGTTTCATGCTGTAGTCCTGATTAAATTGAGATGGTATCGTGCAACGAAGTGCTCGACGCGCGATGCCATGAACCACGTGCTCACCAAAGAAGCGATGAGCATCGGCAGTATGATCATACCAATTGAAGTCTGACTATTGGTCGAGCGTCATGCCGGCTCTGTTATGCAAGCTTCGCTTCGCGTGAACGCAATGGACGTTCTTCGGGCGTATCGAGAACCAGACGCCCGAACTCCTTCGCCGCCAGCGTCTTTTCGCCTTTGCCCCACAGCAGCCTGAACTCCGCGTCGGGCAATGCGGGCAAACCGTATTTCCCGTCGACCACGGCAATGCCCGGCTCCAGGTCGTCACGAGTCAACACCGTGATCCCAAGTCCGGCCATCACGGCCGCACGAATACCCGACTGACTCGACGATGTAAACGCGACATGCCAGTCGACCGGCAGGGTATCGAGTGTTTCGACCGCCACGCGACGGTTCACGCAAGGCGCCGGAAAAAACGCCAGGGGCAACGACGCGCCGTCACGCAACTCGAATGATTCCGCCGCCGCCCATACGAAGCGCGTACGTCGTAACACGATCCCTTCGTCGCCGCTTCCGTGCTTGTGGTTCCGCTTGCACAACACGACTGCGAGATCGAGTTCCTGCGCTGCGACCATCGCTTCAGAGTCGATACTCATGCCAACGCTCACATCGAGCCGCACGTTCGGGAACGCCCGCGAAAACTGCGTCAGCAACACGGGCAAGCGTTCACCCATGAAGATATCGGGTGCGCCAAATCGCACCACGCCCGATGCCGGCGATGAATGAAAACGGCGTGTGACCGCCTGCATTGCGTCGAGGATCTGCGTGGCGTAGCGCAAAAAATCTTCGCCGTCCTCGGTGAGCGTCAGGGCGCGCGTCGTGCGATAAAGGAGCGGCCTGCCCACTTCTTCTTCAAGCCGCCTGATTTGATGACTGATGGCCGATTGCGTCAGGTTCAGCCGGCGGGCGGCCTTGGTGAAGCCACCTGCCTCGGTGACAGCTATAAACGCGCGCAGCAAGCCTGGATCAAGATTCATGGTCGTCCGAATGATGAAGTGATTTACTGGATCATAGTAAATTAAATCATTTCCGTCATGGCAGCAGATTGCCGAGAATGGGTAATACACCCCTTTCCGGTAACTTGTCATGGATGCTTTGCCTCGCGTCACCGCATCGAAACAGCTCGCCCTTACGTTGTTGCTTGCCGCAGTAATCGCCGCGACCTACGGCTTTGGCGTGTATCTGTTTCCGGTTGTTCTGCCCGCGATGAAGCACGATCTTGGTTTCGGCTACGCGCAGGCCGGCTATATCACGGCGGCACGACAACTCGCCAACGTGGCAATGGCCTTGCTGTCCGGCTTCGCCGCATCGCGTTTCGGCGCCGCAAGGGTCATGCTGGTGGCGACCGTGTTATCGGCGACAGGACTTGCGTGCCTTGCTTTCGTCCATGGACCCTGGCTCTTGGGCGTGGTGCTCGTTGCGCTCAACGCGAGCGCGGCGGCAACATGGGTTCCCATGATGGCGCTCGTTGCGCCATTGATCGATGAACATCATCAAGCGAAAGCAATTGGCGTGATTGGCAGCGGCACGAACTACGGCGTGTTGCTCAACGGGCTCATGGTGCCGGCGTTGATGGGGGCGTGGGGATGGCGTTCCGTGTGGCTCGCAAGCGCGGTGGTTACGGCCTTGCTGAGCGTTGTGATCGTGCTGCTGTTTGCGCGGCTTGGACGGCCGGAAACGCGCGTGAAAGTGCAGCCACGGGCCGAACGTCCGCGTTTCGAAGTGCGGACAATGTTTTCGCGGCGCTGGATGCTGGTGTATGCGATTGCGTTGCTGTCGGGCTTTGCCGGCGTGCCCTTCATCACCTACTTTTCGGCCTATGCACACGACGACCTTCATTTAGGACTCGATGTCACCGCGCACGCCTGGGCGATCGTTGGATTCGTTGGCGCGGTAAGCGGCCTGACGCTTGGCATGATCGGCGACGCGCAATCTCCTGCAGGACAACCGCAACGTGACGGCATGCGCACGGCCCTCGTCAGCGCAGGAGTTTTGCTGTTGTGTGCATCGGTCATAGCGGCATCGCGTCCCGGCGTTCATGCGTTGATGATTGCAGCGGTGGCGTTCGGCTTTTCGTTCTTCCCGCTTTTCGGCTTGCTGCATGCCTATGTCGGCAAGACGAGCGAGCCGGCGCTCGCGGCTATTGTGTGCGGTATTTGCGAAGCGTCGTTTGGCGTTGGCGGCGCGCTGGGCAACGTGCTGGGTGGCTTGTGCAAAAGCGTGGCCGGATCGTTTCAGCCGGTGTATGTGGTCACGGCCGTGGCGTCAGTGATGGCGGTTGGATTGAGCTGCCTTGTGCCGGGCGTGCGGCGAGCGCCATCGGCAAACCGATGCGCACTCGCCGACTTTCCCCGATGATCCGGCGCTTCAGGTAATCGCGCCGATCTGCCACGGCACGAACTCGTTTTGCCCGTACCCGTGCACTTCGCTCTTCGATAACGTGCCGGAAGCCGTTTCCAGCATCAGTTCGAAAATCTCCTGACCAAGTTCATCAATGCTCTTCTCGCCGTCGAGAATCGAACCGCAGTTCAGGTCGATATCCTCTTCCTGACGCTTCCACAAAGCGGTGTTCGTGCTGAACTTGAGCGATGGCGACGGTGCGCATCCGTATGCAGAACCACGTCCTGTAGTAAAGCAAATCAGGTTTGCGCCACCCGCGACCTGGCCCGTTGCCGACACCGGGTCGTAGCCCGGCGTGTCCATGAAAACAAGTCCACGTGCGTTGACATGCTCGGCATATTTGTAGACATCGACGAGATTCGTGGTGCCGCCTTTCGCCACCGCGCCGAGTGATTTTTCAAGGATCGTCGTGAGGCCGCCTGCCTTGTTGCCCGCCGACGGATTGTTGTTCAGGTCGGCGTTCATGCGCGCGCAATATTCTTCCCACCAATGAATACGCTCGACGAGCTTGTCGCCTACTTCCTTCGACACCGCCCTTCGCGTCAGCAAATGTTCCGCGCCGTAGATCTCCGGCGTCTCCGACAAAATCGCGGTGCCGCCATGCGCGACAAGACGATCAACGGCCGCGCCCAAAGCCGGGTTCGCCGTGATCCCCGAGTAGCCGTCCGAGCCGCCGCATTGCAAGCCGATCACGAGATGGCTTGCATCGACACGTTCACGCACGATCTCGTTCGCTTCCACGAGCATCACCTTGATCGCTTCAATACCGGCCGCCACCGTGCGTGCCGTGCCGCCCGTTGCCTGGATCGTCATGGTCTTCAGCCGGGCGCCTGTTTCAAGGTGCTGTTCCTGCAAAAGCCCGTCGATCTGATTGGTCTCGCAACCAAGTCCGACCAGTAACACGCCGGCGAAATTCGCGTGCCGCGCATAACCGCCGAGCGTACGGCGAAGCATCTGCAGCGCCTCGCCTTCGGAATCGACGGCGCACCCCTGGCCATGCGTGAGCGCGACCACGCCATCCACATTCGGAAATGCCGCGAGCGCTTCAGGATGTACATCGCGACGAAAGTAATCGGCGATAGCGCGCGCGGCCGTGGCCGAGCAATTCACCGACGTCAGCACCCCAATGTAGTTACGCGTCGCGATGCGTCCGTCGGGACGGCGAATGCCGAGGAACGTTGCGGGTTGCAGCGCGCGTTGCGTGGGTTTTGCATCCTCGCCGAATGCGTAATCGCGATCGAAATCGCCCATCGCGAGGTTATGCACATGCACGTGTTCACCGACTTCGATGTCGCGCTTCGCAAAGCCGATGATCTGCCCGTAGCGTCGAACCGCTTGCCCTTGCGAAACCGCTTTGACGGCCACCTTGTGCCCCGCCGGAATCAGGCCGCGAACAGTGATGTCGCCATCGGCGAGCTGCATGCCCGCGACGAGTTGATGACGCGCGATGAGGACATCGTCGATGGCATTCAGACGAACCGTCGCCGAGTTTGAAGGTGTCGTTTCAACTGCTGATTTCATATTCGTTGCTCCGTCAATTTAGCGGGCCTGCGCCATTCAGCGAGAAACCGTTTTCGATGCAGCCATCTGACCCGCTTCCTGCCGGCGCCCTTTCATCCCGATGCTCAGCAGCAACAGCACGCCGATCACACCCGCCACCGCCAGCGCGCCCATGCCCGCACGCTGACTTTGAAAGAAGGTCTCTACAGCGGTCTTCAACGTTGGCGCAATAAATCCGCCAAGGTTGCCCAATGCGCCGATCATGGCAATTCCGCTTGCCGCAGCCGTCCCGCTCAGATAAGCCGTAGGCAACGTCCAGAAAAGCGGCTGCACGACAACGAATCCCACCGTCGCAATGCAAAATGCGAACAGCACGGGCACGAGATGCGTGCCCATCGTCGAGAATCCGATGCCCGCTGCGGCCATGACCAGCATCACCACCGCAACTTCGCGATGCTTGCCGCGGGCATCCGCGTAACCGGTTACGAAGCGCAACGCAACCAGCGCACAGAACCAAGGAATGGCGGTCAGAAAGCCCACCTTCGCGCCGATCGCCGTTCCCGTCAATTCGGATATACGCGTCGGCAGATAGAAGATCACGCCGTACACGCTGACCTGGATCGCGAAGTAAATGGCGACGAAACGCAGCACGTTCCAGTTCGCGAGAGCAGCAAGCGCGGTCGATGGACCATGCGCAACCTTTTGCCGATCCTCCGCCGCGATGGCCGATTCAAGCGCGTCTTTCTCGGCATTGGTCAGCCACTTCGCCTGACGAGGTTTGCTCACGAGATAGAAGAACGCGATCACGCCTACAATCGAAGCAGCGATCCCTTCGATCAGGAACATCCACTGCCAGTTGCGCAGTCCGAGCAAACCGCCCATGACTTCCATCAGATAGCCGGACAAGGGGCTGCCGAGCACGAGCGCAACAGGTACGCCGAAATAGTAGATGCCGAGCGCCTTACCGCGTTCGCGCGCCGGAAACCAGTAGGTCGAGTAAAGGATCACGCCGGGAGAAAAACCCGCTTCGGCCACGCCGAGGATAAAGCGCAATACATAGAAAGCGGTCTCGTTGTGCGCGAACATCATGGCCGCCGACGCGAGGCCCCAGGTCACCATGATCCGGCTCAACCAGACCTTCGCGCCCACGCGGTGCAGCATCATGTTGCTTGGAATCTCGAACACCGCATAGCCGATGAAAAAGATCCCCGCGCCCAGCGCGAACGCCGCGTTGCCAATGTTCGAATCGACCTGGAGCGCCTGCTTGACAAAGCCGACGTTGGAACGGTCGAGCATGGAAAGCGCGAACATCAGCGCGAGAAATGGCGTGAGGCGCAGCCGCGCCTTGCGCACGGCGCTCGCCAACGGCTGTGACGAGAGGGCCTGAGTCTGCATGTGTGCTGTCTCCATCGTGAGGACGCCGGATCCACCCCGGTCTATTTCATCTGGCACACCTTAAGCCACTCGCCAATAAACATCCAATCGCTTATTGGCTACAATCGATTCCATCCGGTTATGAGTCGATGCGCGTTTACCCTTCATTCGCCCTTTGTTCGCCCTCCATGTCCAGACCTTCTGCCCTGCTTCCATCGACCATTCTTGGCCGCCTGCGATACCGGCACCTGCAGATGCTGGACATCCTCGGACGAACCCGCAACATGCGCGTCACCGCCGAGCAGATGCACATCACGCAGCCCGCAGCCACGAAAATTCTCGGCGATATAGAAAGCCTGCTGGATGCACAACTCTTTGAACGTTTGCCGCGCGAGATGCGCCCCACCGAGCTCGGTCAACTGGCGTTGCGCTATGCGAACACTGCACTGGGCGATCTCGGGCGCTTCATGAGCGAGTTCACGACGCTGAAGAACGGCGGTTATGGGCACATCACGGTCGGCGCGATATCGGCTTCGGCGGCGCAACTCGTGACGGCGGGTATCGGCGAGATCCGGCGGCAGCGGCCTCAACTCGTCGTGAAGCTGTTCGAACTCAGCAGCGATCAACTTGCAATCTGGCTCGACGAAAAGAAGATCGATGTCATGGTCGGCCGCCTGACCGAGCCGCGTCATCATGCGCTGTTCGACTTCGAGGTTCTCGCCGCCGAACCGGTTTGTGTGGTGGCGGGAAGCCATCATCCGCTATTAAAAAAGCGCAAGCTGGACCTGGCCGATCTCGCCGCGTGGCCGTGGATTCTTTATCCGCAGGCTACGGCGATCAGGCAGTTATTCGAGGAGACCTTTGCAGCAGCGGCCATTCCTGTACCGGTCGGGATGGTGGAACTGACATCGATATTTTCGGCGCTGGAACTCTTGCAGGCTACCGACATGATCTCGCTGCAGCCGCAGGCGGCAGTGGAGAAGTACGTGAACAACGGCTTGCTGGGACAGCTCCCGGTTCCCATCCGCCGCGTCATGACGAGCTATGGAATCGTGACACGCAAGCACGAATTGCCTGCACAACCGGTGCAGGAATTCATCAGCATATTGCGATCGCTTGCGGCCGAAAAAGAAAAGCCCTGAGCGTTATTTCGATGATACCTGGACCAGCGCATCGATCGCAATTGCGTATCCCTTCACGCCCAGGCCAACAATAATGCCGCGTGCCGCCGGCGAGATAAACGAGTGATGCCGGAACGATTCGCGTGCATGCACGTTCGAGATATGCAATTCGATCAATGGGACGCTCGCGCCCTTGATCGCATCATGCAACGCGACAGATGTGTGCGTGTAGGCGCCCGGATTCATCACGACGCCAAGCATGGTGCCCGCAGCGACTTCGCGACCTGCCTCATGAATCCAGTCTATCAGCACGCCCTCGTGATTCGACTGTCGGCATTCCACCGTCACACCCAACTTGTCGCCGGCTTCCTTGCATAGCGTCTCCACGGACGCGAGTGTGTCGTGTCCGTATTGATCTGGCTCGCGCAAACCAAGCAGGTTCAGGTTGGGACCGTTGATCACCAGTACCTTCTTCATGATTTCGGCCTCAGTATTTGATCGTGGAAACGGCGCGCAACTCATCCGCCGTGGCTGTGCCGAAGCCGAAGAATTCCAGATACGCGGGAATCATCTCGAAGAGCATGTCTGTCCCGACCTGGACCGCGCAGCCCTTCTCTTTCGCCGCCCGCAAAAGCGGCGTGTACTCCGACTTCATCACGACCTCGCCCACGAACGTGGACGGCGAGATCCGGTCGATATCGAACGGCAGCGGATCGTTCTCCTTCATGCCGATGGGCGTCGCGTTGACCACCACGTCGTAACCGGCCGGGTCTTTCGAACCAGTTGTCACTTCAAGTTCGGGATAGTGTTTGCGCAGACGCTCGGCCAGTGCATCGGCGGATGCGGTGTTGGTATCGAAAAGCGCGAGTCCCGATACCCCTCCAGCCGCCAGCGACGCCGCAATGGCCGAACCCACACCGCCGCTGCCCAGCACAAGCGCTCGTGCGCCTTTCAACGAACGGCCTTTGCGTTCCACACCACGCGTGAACCCGGCGCCGTCGAACTGATCGCCGAGCAAGGTTCCGTCCGGGCGCAGCAGGATCGCGTTGCAGGCGCCCGCGATGCGCGCGGTAGGCGTGAGTTCATCGACCAGACTTGTAGTGGTCACCTTGTGCGGCATGGTGACGAGCGCGCCGCGAATGTTGCTTAGCCGGAACAACGACTTCAGGAACACGGCGTAGTCGTCGGGCCTGACGCCCATCGGAACCACCACTGCGTCAATGCCCTTTTGCTCGAACCACGGGTTGTAGATCATCGGCGCCTTGAACGTTTCCGTCGGGTAGCCAAGGTGCGCAATAAGGGTAGTTTTTCCGCTGATCATCGCTGCAAGCCTTTAAGGAATTCAATCTGCAATTTCAACGCGGCGTACATCGCCGACAATGAATATGTACGACAGCGCGCCAACGATCGCCGCCGCGCCCACGTATGAAAGCGCGTAGAAGAACGAGCCCGTCTTCGCGACGATCAGGCCGATCACGAGCGGCGTCACAATGCCCGCGAGGTTCGCGCAAAAGTTGAAGATGCCGCCCGTCAGTCCCATCAAATTCTTCGGCGCGATGTCCGAGATCAACGTCCAGCCAAGCCCGACCATGCCTTGCCCGAAGAACGCGATGGAGAGAATGGTGATGACAAGTGCGTCGCTGCTGACATAGTTCGCGGCGATGATCGTCGATGCCCCGAGCAAGCCGAAAATGATCGGCAACTTGCGTGCAATGTTGGCTGAGCCAGTGCGCTTGAGCAGGAAGTCGGAGACCCAGCCGCCGAACATTACGCCAACCGCGGCAGCAAGGAACGGCATCACCGCGAAGAAACCGACCTTGAGCCAGCCCATGTGCCGCTCGGTAGCAAGGTACGTGGGAAACCATGTGAGGAAAAAGACCAATGTGGTATTGCCCGCGAACTGGCCAAGGCATGCACCGGCAATTTGACGGCGCTTGAGCAGCTTGCCGACGTTGCCCCACGAGAACGCCATGGTCTGCTGGCCGCCTGCAGGCTCAAGACCGCCGCCCGCTGAAATGTAGTCCAGCTCGGCCTGATTCACCGTTTTCGAATCATGGGGTTCGCGATAAAACAACCACCAGACGATCCCGAACACAATGCCGATCACTCCCACCACGATGAACAACGCGCGCCAGCCGAAGTTGCCCATGATCCAGAACAGTGCGGGTGCAAAACACGCAAGGCCGAGATACTCGCCGACGGTATAGATGCCTGTTGCCCGCGCTCGTTCATGCTGCGGGAACCATGTGGCGACCACACGGCTGTTGACCGGAAAACACGGCGCTTCACTCACGCCAAGCCCGAAGCGAAACAGCAGCAATGACTTGAGTCCGACGGCGAAGCCCTGCATCAACGTGAAGAACGACCAGAATGTCAGCGCGAGAAAGTAAGTGACCTTGCTGCCGAAGCGATCCAGAAAAACACCGCCCGGGATCTGCGCCAATGCATATGTCCAGGAGAACGCGGAAAAGACGATCCCCATCACGGCGGCATCGATACCCAGTTCCTTCGTCATGGTCGGTGCTGCAATGCCGAGCACCGTGCGGTCGAGATAGTTGATCATCGTGCCGACTGCCAGCAGCGCGAGGATCACGAACCGCGTGCGCGAGCGCGTGCGAACCGCCGCCGGCGCGGCAGTATGAACCGCATGGGATTGATGAACGTCTTGCATGGCGCGTCTCCTGGACCAGGGTATTGGAACCCCGCTCTGCGGTTCGATCTGCGAGCGATGTAGTTGGCTTGATAACTTGTCTGTTAGAAGCGGTGGATGATACCCACGCCTGCCGCAAACTGTCCTTGTGACGATGACGGCGCAGACTGGAAGCCGTCTCCAAGAACGGCCGTTGCATTGATCACGCTCGCCGCGCCCGGCGTGCCCAGCGTCTGACCATGGGCGCGCTGATAGGCCTGCAGTGCGTACAAGCCCGTACGCTTGGAGAGCGAGTAATACTCGGACAAGTTGAACTGATGGTATTGCGCCACGCTGTCGATGCCGTTCGCCTTGGTGGCGCGCGTGTAGCTGTAGCCGGTCGCCAGGTCGAGCGTCGTGGCCGGACGCCAGTGCAGCACGGCGCCGGCGGTGTTGAAGATGGCGGTATCGTGGAAACGCGAATTGATGCCCGGGATGTATTGCACGTTCGAGTAAGTCGCCGACACATCCCACGAACTGTTGAACGTGTAGCCACCGCCGACCGCAATGCGCTGCTGCGCCTGTGCCGTCTGATAGCCGTTGGTCACCGCCGATACCCCCGACTGTCCGGCCGAGTTCGTGGTGGAATCGGCACCGAATGCCCCGCCGCCCGGCGTCGAGTTGTTGATGCGCGTGATGCCCGCCGCAATCCCGACCGGACCATTCGCGTATTGGATCGCGCCGCTCCAGGTCGAGCCCTGGTTCACGCTTCCCGGAACCCCCGCGAATGAATAGGAGCCGCTGACGGTGATCCCGTACAGTTTCGGCGAGGTATAGACGAGCGAGTTATTCGCGCGATAGATGGTGTCGAGTTCGTCCAGATCGCCCGGATGCGCGCCGAAGAAACCGGTGAGCCAGGTGGTCGGGCTATATGGGGAAAGCAGCGTGTAGTACGACGTGTATTGGCGGCCAGCCGTGAAGGTACCGTATGCGGGGTTGGTCAAGCCGACCCATGCTTGCCGGCCGAACATGGCGTTGGTGTATTGCTGGCCACCCGTTGCGCTATTGAATCCGGATTCCAGCTGAAAGATCGCCTTGTTGCCGCCGCCGAGGTCTTCGGCGCCCTTCAGGCCGAAGCGGCTGCCGGCCCAGACGCCCGATGTCATGCGAATATTCGAACGGCCGCCTTGCGTGGAACCGAGCGTCGTCGAACTGTTTTGATAAGTCAGCGAGTTATCGACAATGCCGTACAGCGTCACACTGGTTTGCGCATGCGCCGACGCTGCTGCGGCAACGGTGATTACGACAGCGGTTCCCGCCTGTTTGATTTGCTTCATATTTGTCTCCTTCCGAATCCGTGTTTTTTGGGTGTACACATGGAACGCTTGAAGAACAGTTTGTTCAGCGTTCCTAATCTATTGAGTTGGTTTGTCAAAGCGTCAGAACATTTAGAGCGCGTCGAGCAGTCTTTATTGCAATGCCGCTTTCTGGACGCGCCGGTATGTGTTCACAATAAAGTGACGTTGAAACCCGGGCAACGGAATATTAGGGGGCGCGTGTGTTTATCGGACGCTTTCGTTCGATAATCGCGCACTACTCGGGTTTGCACTAGGCGTTTCGCGACCTGCGTTGCCTGCTGTACGGTGCACTCCAATCAAGCTTCTCGTGCTTTTCCCAGCGCAATCAGATTGCCTTCGCCGAACCCTTCCCCCCCGCGCCGCTCGACGATTTCAAAGAACATATCGCCCGCTTCATGTTGAATGAATGTCTGCAAGAAGAGCTTTGGCGTGCCATCGGCGGCGATAAGGCCATCGACAAGAATGCCTCGCGAGCGCAACGCGTCCACATCCAGGCCGTGACCCGGCAAGCGTTCATCGAGTTGTTCGTAGTATTTGGACGGCGGCTGCACGAAGCGCATGCCGCGTGCGCGCAGTACATCGACGGAAGCGAAGATGTTCTTTGAAGCCAGCGCAATATGCTGCACGCCCTCGCCGCTATGGTCGGGCAGATAGTCCTGCATCAGGCTCGTGCGGTACGTGCCTTCTTCATACACCGGAATGCTGAACGTCTGGCACGGCGACACGATCACGGGCAGATCCTGCGCAACTTTCCAGTCGGGATGGATTGCGTGGATTTCTTTGAAATGCAGGACCTGCAGATAAAATTCGAGCCAGTCGGCAAGCCGCCCCGCACCGACCGTCTGCGTAAAGTGATCGACTTTGACGAGGCCGGCGTCGTTGTCATGCAGCGCGGTTTGTGCGGTCTGTGCGTCGAGCCAATTGAAATCGATGTCGTAGATTGACTTCGCTTTTTCGCTCGGTGGCGCGTTCCGGCCTTCCCAGTGATCCACGAAATAGATATGCGAATCGCCGATACCCTGAATGGCGGGAATCATCAGCTCGTTTGGACCGAGCCGTTCGCCTTCGAAATCCCAGGCCCCGGAATCGACGGCGCGTTCGTGCGATGTAGGCGCGTCGAACACGCGCAGTCCGATCGCGCAAATGCCCACGCCATGTGTTTCTGCAAAGCGCGTGGCGAATGAATCGTCGTCGGCGTTGACGAGGAAATTCATGTTCCCCTGCCGATACAGCGTGACGTCCTTGCTGATATGGCGTGCCACTCGGGCAAAGCCGAGTTGCTCGAAGAGCGCGCGCAGGCGTTTAGGGTCGGGGCTGGAAAACTCGACGAATTCGAGGCCCGCGACGCCTAACGGATTATCGCCATCCATCGGAGGTTGCGCCGAGGCAGCGTCAGGCAGGGAAGCATCGTGGTTCATCGAAAATCACCTCAGAGAAAGTCCGCTCACATTCGCCTGAAGCGCGGTAATCGGTTATCTCCGATGATTGGCCGCATCAGGCGCGTGGACAGATTATCGCTTGAGGCGGCGAGGCGTCAAACTCTCTGCGCGGGGTCCGTTGACTGCGAGCGCCGCTGCGCATGCGCAGCAAGCCGCACGGGCGCGTTGGCTGCCCCGTATCCTTCGTAGCCGCCACGGCGTTCCACGATCTCGAGGAAAAAGCGTTCGTTGAATTGCTCGGTGTAAACGTGAAGAAACTCCCCGCCCGCCGGATCGCGGTCGTAAAGAATGCCACCTTCGCGCATGAGATCGATCTGTGTATCGTCGAAGTCGAAGCGCGCTTGCAGGTCGTCGTAGTAATTGCGCGGAATGCGCAGCAACGCGACGCCTTGCTGGCGCAACGCGGCAACGGTCGCGAAGATGTCGTCCGTTGCAAACGCGACATGATTCAGCCCCGATCCTCGGTAAGTCGAAAGCGATTCGACCACGGACGTATGCCGGTCCGCCGACGCATTCAGCACGATCCGCACGGACCCGTCGCGGCTGCGCAGCGAACGGCTTCTAACCAGCCCGTAGGGGTCTGGCAAAAGCACCGACGCTTCTGCATCGAAACCAAAAGCCGCCTTGAAATACAGCACCCACGTGTCGAGCGTGTCGGCGGGAAGGTTCAGGCACACATGGTCGATGCGGCGCAACCGATCGCTGTCATTCGCGCTCTCGACATTGCCGAGATTAAAATCGGTTTCGTAGAGCGTGGGCTCGCCGGGCGCTTCATCGACGAAATATTGCAGGCTGCCATCTGGCGCCTGAACGCTCGGCACCACGCGTTCATTCGGGCCCACCTTGCCGGAAAACGGCGCAAAGCCGAACGCGGCGGCTCGCTCGAAGGCTTGCGCGGCGTTATCGACCCGGTATGCCGATGCACACACGGACAAGCCATGCGCCTGATGAAAGTCGCTTGCAAAAGAGTTGGCCTCTTCATTCAGCAGGATGCTCGCATCGCCCTGCACGTAGAGCGTGACATGTTTGGACCTGTGCCGCCCTGCCGCGCGAAAGCCCATGCGTTCGAGCCATTGCGCGAGGGTCGGACCGCTATTGGCATCGACGGCGAATTCAAGGAATTGAAATCCCGTATGTGCAGGGGCGGCCGGTGGAAGAGACAGCGTTTCTTTCGACGCGTCCGCGCATTGCTCCTCGAGAAACAGCAACGAACGATAGCCATCGACAGCCGTTGCCGCATTCGGCGCCGCGCGAAAGCCATCGTTGAAAATCTCCAGCGACAGCGGTCCCGCATAACCCGATGCCAGCACTTCACGCGTGAAGCCCGTCACATCCAGATCGCCCTGCCCTGGAAAACAGCGGTAGTGCCGGCTCCATTCGAGCACATCCATGGCCATCTTAGGGGCATCGGCGATCTGCACGAACGTGATGCGATCGGCGGGGATGCTTGCGATCTCATCGAGCGAATCGCCGATGGACAGCGTATGGAAGCTGTCGAGAATCAAGCCGAGGTTCGGATGATCGAGCGTATCGACCAGCCGCCACGCATGCTTGTACGAGTTGACATGGCGGCCCCATGCAAGCGCTTCATAGCCCGCGATCACGCCTTCGGTGCGCGCAAGTTCAGCAAATTGTCCAAGCTGGTCGATGATCAACTTGTCGTCGCGAATCGTATTTGCCGATGCGTTGCTGCAGACCAGCACGCGGTCCGTACCCAGCGCGTGCATGAGGTCGAACTTGCGGCGGGCGCGTTCCAGGTTGCGCGCGAGCTGGTCGGGGCTGACGCCTTCGAAGTCGCGGAACGGCTGATACAGCATGATCTTGAGGCCGAGATCGGCACAAATCTTCTTTACTTCGGCAGGCGAGCCGTCGAAGTACAGCAGATCGTTTTCGAAGATCTCCACACCGTCGAATCCGGCTGCGCTGATGGCTTTCAGTTTTTCAACGAGCGTGCCGCTGATTGATACGGTGGCGATGGATCGTTGCATCGTGCGCTCTTAATGTTGCGTGGTGATGGCGGGAAGATGCAGCAACTCGCGTGCTTGCACAGCGGTCGCAACCTCGCGTCCATACTCGGCACAAAGCGACGCAACCCTCCCGACCAGTTGCGCATTGCTACTGGCGAGCGTGTCCTTGTCCCAACGAATGTTGTCTTCCAGACCCGTGCGGCAATGCCCGCCAAGCTCGAGCGTCCAACGGTTCACTTCAAGCTGATGCCGCCCGATCCCCGCCGCTGTCCAGGTGGCATCGGGCAACTCGGCGCGCAAGCGCTCGACTTCGAATGCAAGGATCTCGCGCTTCGCCGGCAACGCATTCTTCACGCCCATCACGAATTGCACATGTACCGGCGATGCAAGCAAACCCTGTGCAACGAGGTCCACCGTGCTGTAAAGCATCGCGAGGTCGAAGATCTCGATCTCGGGCTTGACGTTGTGATCGAGCATCGACTTTGCCAGCGATCTGACAAAATCAGGCGGATTTTCATAGACCGTCGTCGGGAAATTGACCGACCCGGTTGCAAGCGACGCCATGTCGGGACGCAAGTCGAGCATCGCGCCTCGTTGTTCGAATGAGCGGCCGCGGCCGCCCGTCGAAAACTGGATGATGATGTCCGGGCAATGCTTGCGGATGCCCGCCTGCAATTCTTCGAAACGCGATCGGTCCGAACTCGAATTCTCCTGTTCGTCGCGAACGTGCAGATGCACAAGCGACGCGCCCGCTTCATAGGACTCGTGCGTGCTTTCGATCTGCTCGGCAATCGATATGGGCACAGCGGGATTGTCTTTCTTGCGCGGCACGGACCCGGTAACCGCGACGGAGATGATGCAGGGATCAGTCATGACTGCGTCCATTGATTGAGTCTATGTTTGCAGGGCATCGCTCGAACAACATCCAAGTCACGCCCTCTCTCAGGTTCCAGGCCACACCTCTGGTTCAGGTCTTTTTCATCTTCGCGGCCACGAGCACCGATAGCGCGCATCCGATGGCAAGATACGCCGCAACCGGATGCCACGAACCACCGGCGAAGCTCACCAGCGCCACCGCAATGAACGGCGTGAATCCGCCGCCGACCACGCTCGCCACCTGGTAGCCCACGCCCGCGCCGCTGTAACGGTATTCGGTGCCGAAGAGTTCGGTGAACATCGGCTGCTGGACGCTCACCACCATGTCGTGCGCAATGTTCGCAAGCATCACCGAGAAGATGACGATCCAGACAGTCGAGCGTGCATCGAGTGCGAGAAAGAACGGCACGGCGCTCAACATGCCGATCACCGCGCCGATGATGTAGATCCGGCGGCGGCCGAAGCGGTCGGCGAGGATGGCGAAACACGGGATGGTCAGAATGCTGACGGCGCCAACCAGCAAGCCTATGTTCAGGAAAAACTGGCGCGGCATGCCGAGATTGCTCGTGGAATAGCTCAGCGCGAAAGCGGTGACGATGTACATCGTAAAAAGCTCTGCGAGACGCAGCGCGATGATCAGCAGGAACGCTTTCGGATGCTGGCGCAGCGCTTCGAAGATGGGCAGGCGTTTGGCTTTTTGTCCCTTTTCGATGACCTTGTGCACGAACTCCTGTGACTCTTCCATGCTCGATCGAACCCACAATCCAATCAGCACGAGCACGACGCTGAACACGAACGGAATGCGCCAGCCCCAGCTCTTGAAGGTGGCGTCGTCCATGGTCTGGCTGAGAATGGAGACAATGCCCGTTGCCAGGATCAGCCCGACGCCATAACCGACTTGCACGCCGCTGCTATAGAACGCTTTCTTTTTGCTCGGCGCGCTTTCCACCGCCATCAGCGCCGCCCCGCCCCATTCGCCGCCTACAGCAAACCCCTGGATCGCACGCAACGCGATCAACAACACCGGCGCCCACCAGCCGACAGTCGCAAATGTAGGCAACAGACCAATCAACGCCGTCGACAAACCCATCATCATCACGGTCAGCACAAGCATGCGTTTGCGGCCAAGCCTGTCGCCGTAGTGGCCGAACACGAATCCGCCCAGCGGCCGGAACAGGAACCCCACGCCGAACGTGCCGAACGCCGCGAGCGTGCCCATCGCCGGGCTGACCTTCGGGAAGAACTCGGTGTTGAACACAATCGCGGCGATGATCCCGTAGAGCAGGAAGTCATACCAGTCGACCACTGCGCCTACGAAACTGCCGAGTGCCGCCTTGCGGGCGCGGCTCTTGTCGAGGTCGATACTGGCGACGTCGACAGGCTGGATTGCGATAGTCATTGCGTTGTCTCTGATCTGTATTGGTTTGACTGTCCGATGTTTTTTTACGTGCCGCCCGCGTGGGCGGGTCGATCGGTTCAGCGGTGAATGGAGCATAGGGTGGCGTCTTTCGTGGAGCAATGGTTTCCGTTGATTGCGATGCGATTATCGAACGAGAATGTGCGATTAGCGATCGTTTTGGGGGTTAGCACTAAGGCACAGAGCCGTTCCCGGGACGCATGCTAACGGGATTCTGCGAAACGGGCGCGCCGAACATAAGAGCGCTCGCGTGAGCGATAATCGCCCGTACGTCATCACTGATCGCACAAAAACCAGGGTTAATGCTCATGACCAAACGCCCGCCGCTCGACAAACGCGACTGGATCGCGGGACTCGAAAAAGGTCTTGCGATACTCGAGGCTTTCGACAGCGAACATGCGCGCATGACGCCGACCCAGGCCGCGACCCGCACAGGCATGACGCGCACGGCCGCGCGGCGGCATTTGCTGACGCTGGAACATCTGGGCTACGTCGAAAGCGACGGCAAGCTCTTCGGGCTTACCCCACGCGTGCTGCGGGTTGGATGGTCGTATTTCGATTCCGCGCGCTTGCCCAAGCTGGTTCAGCCCTACCTGCAACAACTCAGCGCGACGCTCAACGAGTCGGTCTACATGAGCGTGCTCGACGAATGGGAGCTCGTGTTCATCGCGCGCAACGGGACCTCGCGCGTGATGACGACCGGCTTCGTGCTCGGGGCGCGCGTCCCGGCGCCATTGACGTCGCCCGGCGTTGTGCTGCTCGCCCACAAGCCCGACGAAGAAGCGGTCCACGAGTGGCTCAACACCACGTCGCTCGCGCCGTTCACGCCGCATACGCTGACCAACAAGGTCCGGCTGCAGGAGAAAATCCGTCAGGCGCGCGCCGATGGCTTTGCGGTCATCGAACAGCAACTGCAGGTCGGCGTGCGCGGCATTGCGGTGCCGGTGAAAGACAGACATGGTGAAGTCGTGGCGGCGCTCAGCACCAACATGCCGATAGGACGTGAAACCACCGAAGCCGCGACGAATCGCGTGGTGCATCATCTGCAAGAGACCGCGCTCGCCATGCTGAATGTGGTCTGAGCGAGCACAGACATCATGAATCTACGGCACCTGCACGCGTTTGTGGTCCTCGCGGAAGAACTCAACTTCAGCCGCGCGGCGGACCGGTTGCATATTGCGCAGCCCGCGCTCAGCCAGCAGATTCGCGCGTTGGAAGAACGGCTTGGCACGCAACTCGTGGACCGGGGCAGCCGTCCGCTGCGCCTGACCGAAGCGGGAAGTTATTTGTGCATCGAGGCGCGACAGATACTTGCATCGTACGATCAGGCCGCGCTCGGCACGCGTGAAATCGGACTCGGCTTGCGCGGGTGGCTCGGCATAGGGTTCACGCGTTCGTCGATGTACAGCGTGCTGCCTCCCGCGCTGAAGGCATTTCATCGCGCTTATCCCAACGTCGAGTTGAAACTCTTCGAGATGCTGACCGAAGAACAGACCGACGCGCTACACGAGACGCGGATTCACGTCGCCATCGGGCGGCAGGTTCAGGCCATTGCAGGCTGCACCACGCTGCCACTGTTGCACGAACGGGTCACGGTTGTACTCGCTCCGGATCATCCGCTTGCACGCAAGAAGTCGGTGCGCATCACGCAACTCGCCGATACCCCGCTCGTGCTCTACCCCAAGCATTCGAACGGGTTGTACTCGCGCTTCGTGGAGTCGCTCTATCGCAATGCCAGCGTCACGCCGCATATCGCGCATCAGGCTTACGAGATCCAGACGGCCATCGCGCTGGTCGCGGCCGGGCTGGGCGTGACGTTCGTGGGCGAGTCAGTCGCGCGGCACGGACGGTCCGACGTCGTCTATCTTCGTCTCGATGCACCGTTGGCTTCGCAGACCACGACACTTTCAGCAAGCTTTCGCAGCGACGATACATCGTCTCATCTTCAGGCGTTTCTCAAGTGCCTCACGCCAGTGCCTGCGCGTGGGTCCGACCCAGCGCCCGCACTATAAGTAAATCATTATAAAAAGATAAAAACACGGTCTTGGACGTGCCGCGTTCAGGTTCTTAAGATCACTCCATCAGTCAGGCATCCCGCGCGGCGGCAAGGTCCGCCGCAGTCCTGAACGCTCGCATGACAACACGCTCCGGATTTGAATCAGACAATCGCCGGCATTGCGCCGCGTAAATACGCTTTTCCGTACCAAAGCGAATCGCACATACGACACCCGGTCCACGGGCGCTAAAAAAGACAGGAGACGTTGATGATCGATCCGATCGAAAGCTCGACCATGCGCAAGGTGTACGGCCGCCTGATGCCGCTGCTCTTCGCGATGATGTTCTTCAATTATCTCGACCGGATCAACATCGGTTTCGCCGCGCTCGATATGAACAAGGAGCTCGGCTTCAGCCCCGCCGTATTCGGCTTCGCAGGCAGCATCTTTTTCTTTGGCTACATGCTGCTCGAAGTGCCGAGCAATTTATTGCTGCATCGGCTTGGCGCCCGGCTCTGGATCGCGCGGATTCTTCTGACGTGGGGCGCGGTCGCGGCCGCAACCGCATTTGTCTTCAGCGAGTCGAGCTTCTACGTGCTGCGTTTCCTGCTCGGCGTGATGGAAGCGGGTTTTCTGCCCGGCGTTGCGGTGTACCTGACGAAGTGGTTTCCGTTGCGCTACCGCGCACGAGCGGTGGGTGGCTACATCATCGCGGGATCGTTTTCAGCGGTGCTCGGCGGACCCATCTCGACCGCGCTCATGACCTACGCGAACGGACCGCTCGGCCTGCAAGGATGGCAATGGATGTTCATCCTCGAAGGCGTTCCCGCAATGTTGCTCGGCTTGCTGACCTTGCGCCTGATGACGGAGCGCCCGTCGGAAGCAGCGTGGCTCACGCCCGAACAACAACACTGGCTCGAATCCACGCTTGCGAAAGAACGCGAAGCGCTCGGCGCCGATAAACACTTCCCAATGCTGCGCGTAGCCAGCGATATCCGCGTCTGGAGTCTTGCATGTCTCTTCGGCTGCGCACTCGTGGGTATCTATGGTCTCTTCCTGTGGCTGCCGCAGATCGTGAAGAGCCTGGGTCATCTGAGCAATCTGGAGGTCGGGTTCCTGTCCGCCGTGCCGCCGCTTCTTGGTGTTGTCGGCACGCTCGTGATCAGCCGCAGCTCGGACAGAACCGGCGACCGGAAGAAGCATCTTGCCTTCGTGTATGGGATGAGCGCGCTCGCAATTGCAGGCAGCGCTTATGCGCCGAACCCGGTGATCGCCTATGCGCTGCTTTGCGTGACGGGACTCTTCATCTATGCAGGCAATCCGCTGTTCTGGAGTCTCGCTTCATCGTTCAGGACGGGTGCGGCGGGCGCCGCGACGATTGCGCTGATCAACACCATCGCGCAGTTCGGCGGACTGGTCGGGCCGTGGAGCATTGGTCTCGTGCGCAGCGCGACGGGCAACTTCAAGCTCGCGCTCCTGACCATTGCAGCCTTCCTGGTCGTGGCAACCGTCATTGCCCTGGTGATGCGCGTGAAACCCACGGAAGACGAACTCGATGCGATGCCCGCCGGCGACTCCCCTGCGGGACATCTTCATTAAGCCCTGATCTGGAACCCAGCAATGATTATCGATTGTCACGGTCACTACACGACATCCCCGCCCGAACACGAAGCATGGCGCGCGGCGCAGATTACCGCGTTGAAGGACGGCTTGCCGCCTCCTCCGCGCCCCGTTATCACCGACGACCAGATACGCGAGAGCATCGAAGCAGGACAGTTGCGCATTCAGCGCGAGCGCGGCACCGATCTCACGATCTTCTCCCCGCGCGCGGCCGGCATGGGCCATCACCTCGCCGGCGCCGATGCCAACGCCCACTGGTCGCAAGAGAGCAACGACCTGGTTCATCGTGTGTGCTCGCTTTTTCCTCGCAGCTTCGTGGGCGTATGCCAATTGCCGCAGGCACCGGGCGTGGCACCTTCGAATTGCATTACCGAGTTGCGCCGATGTGTCGATGAACTGGGCTTTGTAGGGTGCAACCTGAACCCCGATCCATCTGGCGGTCACTGGACCGGCTTGCCGCTGACCGACCGCTCCTGGTACCCGTTATATGAAGCGATGGTCGAATTCGACGTGCCCGCAATGATTCACGTTTCATCGTCGTGCAACGCGAACTTCCACGCGACCGGCGCGCACTACATCAACGGCGACACGTCCGCCTTCATGCAGCTGCTGAGCGGCGACCTGTTCGCCGACTTCCCCACATTACGCTTCATCATCCCGCATGGCGGCGGCGCTGTTCCTTATCACTGGGGGCGGTATCGCGGGCTCGCGCAGGACATGAAAAAGCCTTTGTTGAAGGACTATTTGCTCAAGAACGTGTTCTTCGATACCTGCGTGTATCACCAGCCCGGCACCGACCTGCTGGCCAAAGTGATACCCGTTGAGAACATCCTGTTTGCATCGGAGACGATCGGCGCGGTTCAGGGCATCGATCCCGAGACGGGGCATTACTACGACGATACCCGCCGTTATATCGATAACATCGAATGGCTCTCGGCCGCCGATCGCCAACGCATTTATGAAGACAACGCGCGCGCTGTATATCCGCGTCTTTCAAACCAGATCACCCGCCAGTTTTCCTGAAGGAGAAACAGTCATGAATCAACCTGGATGGCGCCGGAATGCATCCGCGCCGCAAGCGAGTCCCGAAACTCTGGAGACGTTGCGCGGCCTCGCTGTGTCGCTGTTGAGCGACAACATGGCGCGCGTAAGCGGCACGATAGGACTTCTGCCCTATCACAAGCCGAAGCCGATGGCCGGGACCGCCGTGACCGTGCGCACGCGCCCGGGCGATAACCTCGCGATTCATCGCGCGTTCGACTTTTGCCGCCCCGGCGACGTACTCGTGATCGATGGCGGCGGCGACCTCACACAAGCGCTCATGGGCGAAATCATGGCGACCTACGCCGAGAGCCTCGGCGTACAGGGTCTTGTAATCGATGGCGCTATCCGTGACGTCGGCGCGCTGAGCGAGCACAGCTTTCCCGTCTATGCACGCGGCGCGACGCATCGCGGACCGTACAAGAATGGGCCCGGTGAAGTGAACGTGCCGGTGACCGTAGGCGGCATGGTCGTGCATCCGGGCGACATCATTGTTGGCGATGCGGACGGCGTACTTGCGATTCCGCCAGACGACGTGATCGCCGTGATCGAAGGCGCGAAGCGTCAGGCAGACAAGGAAGCCGCCGCGCTGCGATCGATCGCCGAGGGGCATTTCGATCGCGACTGGATCGAGGCGCAAGAGAAGAAGATGATGGGCGTTTAAGCTGCTGCGCGGCGCCGCTTGTACGATTCGATGAACATCGCGTTGTCGGCGGCGCTTCCTGTGGATACGCGCATGCAGGTCTCGTAGCCCGCTTCGCGCCAGGGCTTCACGATTACGCCATCAGCAAGCATGCGCGCGGCGAGCGCAGCGGCGTCTTCACCGCAGTCGAAGAATAGAAAGTTGGCGAGCGAGCGCGCCGGAGTGATGCCGAGTGCTTCGAGCGCCGCGCGCATTTGTTCTCGCTCCACGCGTGTGCCTTCCACGCTCGCCATCACATGCGATTGATCGTCGAACGCAACGGCCGCTGCTTCCTGCGCAATTTGATTGATGTTGAACGGCGTGCGTATGCGTTCCATCAACCCGGCCAACTCCGGCGTCGATGCCACGCCATATCCGACGCGCAATCCGGCAAGCCCGTACGCTTTCGAAAACGTCCGCAATAGCAACCACGGCAAGCCGGATTCGCGCAATACGGCGAGGCTGTCCGGATAACCGGCTTCCCCCGCGGCGTATTCGAAATAGGCTTCGTCCCACAGTACAAGCGTGTTCGGCGAGACAGCGCTCAACAACCGGCGCATTTCGCTCGCGTTCATCGCGCAACCGACTGGATTGCTCGGGTTACTGACGATCAGCATCCGTGTGTTCGGGGAGATCGCGGCAATCAACGCATCGACATCGAATTCAAGATCGGCGCGCATGGGAACCGTGATGACTTTCGCGCCGACGCTCTGCGGATAAATGATGTGCAAACCAAACGACGGGACCACGGTCACCACTTCATCGCCCGGAGCGAGGAACGTATGCGCCGCAATCGCAAGCAAGTCTTCCGAGCCATTGCCGAATAGCAACTGTTCGGGCGCGGCATCCAGCTTCTCAGCGATCTTCGCGCGCAAAACGCTACATGATGGATCAGGATAGAGCGCGAGCGAAGCAGCGGACGTCCACTTCGCAAGATGCGCCAGAACCAATGCACTTGCACCCCGCGGATTTTCATTGCTGCCGAGCTTCGCAATATGCGAGACGCCATACCGCGTGCGCACAAGATCACTGGACAAGCCCGCGTTATAAGCGGGCAAGCTGCGCACTTCGGCACGCACGCCATCGATAAAACTCATCGCGCACCTTCCGCAGGCAACACCTTGCCCGGATTGAGAATGCCGCGCGGGTCGAGCGCGTGCTTGATCGCATGCATGCACGCGAGTTCGGCGGGACTGCGCGAATAACCGAGAAACGGCCGCTTGAGCAAGCCGATGCCATGTTCCGCCGATATCGATCCCTTATAGTCACGCACCATGCCGTACAGCGCGTGATCGACTTCTTCCACCGTGACGCCGGGTATCGATCGCGCGTCGAGCGTGACGTGCAGATTCGAATCGCCGATATGGCCGAAGTACAGACCGTAATGCGATGGCCACCGTGCGCCAAAATCCTTGCGGCAGGCATCGACGAAATGACCGATCTCGCCTATCGGCAAGCTCACGTCGAAGTTGATGGGCTCGAGCTTCACCGGCAATTCTGCCGTTGCTTCGCGGATCGCCCAAAGCGCCTGGGTCTCGGCATGCGATTGCGCAATGACCGCGTTGAGCACCACGCCGGCCTCGAGTTGCGCATTGAGCGCGGAGGCGAAGCGTTCGCCGTGGTCATCGGAGAAACCGGCTTGTTCGATCAACGCGTACAGCGGATACGCTTGGCCAAGCGGCGATTGTCCCGATCGCGTCAGCGACACACCAAAGTCATAGAAATCCGGCCACATGATTTCGAATGCACCGATTTCATCGCCGAAAGCGGATTGCAGCGAACGCAGCAACGCAACCGCGCCGTCGTAATCGTTCAATGCACAAAGCGCTGTGCTGCGTGCCGCACGACGCGGCTTGAGGCGCAACACTGCGCGCGTGATGATGCCAAGCGTCCCTTCTGATCCAATGAACAGATTGCGCAGGTCGTAGCCCGTGTTGTTCTTGACCATCTTGTTCATGGAACTGAGCACGGAGCCGTCGGCGAGCACGGCTTCGAGTCCGAGTACCTGTTCTCTTGCCGTGCCCGATTGCAGCACGCGAATACCGCCCGCATTCGTGGCGAGGTTGCCGCCGATCTGACACGAGCCACGCGCGCCGAGATCGAGCGCGAATTCGAAACCCGCGGCCTGTGCCGCTTCCTGAACGGTCTGCAAGGTCGTGCCGGCAAGTACCGTCATGGTGGCGGATGCTTCATCGAGTTCTTCGATGCCCGCGAGCCGTTCCATCGAAATGCAAACGTCGCCGCCTGACGGAATCGAGCCGCCTGCAAGGCCTGTCATGCCGCCTTGAGGCACCACGCTTTGATGCGCTTCATTGCAAAGCCGCAGGACGGTCGCGACTTCATCAACTGAACGCGGCAGAACGACCGCCAACGGCGCGACCGGCGAACGTCCGCTCCAGTCGCCGAGATAACGCGGCTCGATGGCGTCGCCAACACGCACCGATTGCGCACCCAATGCGTCGATCAACGTTTGTACTATCTGGTTCATTTCGGGCTCAACCATTCGCGCGCTTCTTTCTGTAACCCATCGAGTCGTTGATACGCCCGAGAATGTAGTCGCCTGCGGCGACTGGATCGTACAGCGGGGGTGTATCGCTCAATCCGAGATCGCGAGGATCGACGCGCGCGCCGTAAGTCGGATCGTAGAAAGTCGCGATCGAATACCGCTCCTTCCCTGAACTATTGATCACGCGATGCAGCGTCGAACGAAAGCGATCATTGGACCAGCGCGCGAGCAGATCGCCGACGTTCACCACGAGCGTTCCGGGAATGGGCGGCGCGTCGATCCAGCTATCCGTTGCCAGCTCCTTCACTTGCAGGCCGCCCACGTTGTCCTGCCACAGGAGCGTGATGCAGCCGTAGTCCGTATGCGGCGCGACACCGAACTGATCGGCATCTGATTTCGGCGCTTGCGGCGGGTAATAGACCATCTGCGTGCGCTGCATGCGCTTGGTGTATTTATCGGCAAAAAACGCTTCATCGATGTCGAGGCTCACCGCGACCGCGCGCAACAAGTCCGCACCGCATGCGCCGATGGCTTCGTAATAGCCATACAACGCCGGTCGCAACGACGGCATGAAGTCCGGCCAATTGTTCGGGCCGCGCAAGGCTTCACCCGCGAGCACGCTGGGATCGTCCTCAGCCAGTTCCAGGCCGATGCTGAAAAACTCCTTGTAATCGGGTTTGGTTGCCTGATACATGACGGCGTCGCCAAGCGCATTGAAGCCGCGATGCCGGTGATTGACCGCGACGCGACGCTTCACTTCCGGCGCATGTGCGAAGAATTCGCGTGCGCCTTTTATTGCGCCATCGAGTATGTCCGCAGGCACGCCGTGATTGCTTACGTAGAAAAATCCGATGCTCGTGCAGGCATCGCGGATCGCTGCAGCGGCTTCGCGCAAGCCGGCGGGATCATGCGCGCGAACGGCCGCCATATCGACGACAGGAATGTGAGAAGCCGAGCTCATTCATGACTCCAGGGTTTGAATTCCGATCACAACACAGTCTGTATATACCGCCAAATCCACAAGCGCAACCCGGCGTTTGTTCGAGCTTGAACTCGCGTTCATACAGGGCCGACACTCATCCTCACGAAGTATTTTTGACATGCTTGGCACCGCAAATTGACGGTATATACTGAATTGCACTACTGGAATTCCAACGTCGCCGCTTAGCCGTTGTCTGTCGCACCGCTCACCAAACCGCTTGCCCGCCTGCGCTGACTCAAGAAGCCAGGTGTTCTTAAATCAGGGGATTTCAATAATGAATGTGTTCTCGAAGTGGAAAGGTCGTGCGCTCGTGGCTGCGCTGATCGCGACAGCGGTTTCTGTTTCAGCCCACGCGGAAGACCAGTTGGCGAAGGTAAAAAAAGCGGGTGAGCTGGTTGTCGGAACGGAGATGCAGTTCGCGCCGTTCGACTTCCTCGAAAACGGTCAGCAGCAAGGTTTCAATAAGGATTTCTTTGCTGAACTCTCGAAGGAAATGGGCGTGAAGGTTCGCTCCATCGATCTGCCTTGGCCGAGCGTGTTGCCGGGCCTCGAAGCCGGCAAGTTCGATATCGTCAGTGGTCCCGTGACCATCACAAAAGCGCGCATGGAACGCTACGAATTCATGCTGCCGATTGCTGACGGCACGGTTGCGCTGCTCAAGCGCGCGAACGATACAAGCATCAAGACAAACGCCGATGTCGCGGGCAAAGCCGTCGGCGGCGGCAAGGGTTCGGCGCAACTCGACCAGTTGAAGCAATACGTCGCGACGCTGCCGGGCAAGACGAGCGTTCGTGAATACATCGACAACAATCAGGCCTATGCAGACCTTGCAGCCGGCCGGATCGTCGCCGTGGGCAACTCGCTGCCGAACATCGCGTACGTGGCGCGTCAGCGTCCCGATACCTTCGCCGTGGTGCAGCCGCCGTTCGGCACGAAGGTTTATTTCGGCTACCTGGGCCGCAAGGATCCGGACAGCAAACCGCTGATCGATGCGATCAATCAGGCAATCATCAAGATGCATGGCGACGGCCGGCTCGCGGCCTTGCAGAAGAAGTGGTTCGGCGTGCCGATGGAAACACCGACGACCATGCCCGCGCCTAACTATTGATCCAGGAAGCCGATGGCGCTCCGGCGCCCTCGAATCCCCTGACGGTGAGCCCATGTTCAGCCTTCACGCATTGTTGGACGCCCTGCCGCTTCTCATCAAGGCCGCGCAAGCCACGGTCCTGATTTCGCTTGTCGGACTGGTGGTGGGATTCGTCGTTGCGATCGGCGTGTGCAGCGCACGGCTTTCCAAGAACGTTTTTGTCTCGAAGCTAGGCGGCGCGTATGTCGGTTTTTTTCGCGGTGTGCCGCTGCTCGTGCAGCTTCTGCTGACGTACTACTTCCTGCCTTTTATCGGCATCAATGTGCCACCGCTGGTCGCGGCGGCCGCTGCTGTTTCACTGTGCGAGGCCGCTTATCTCGCCGAGATCTTGCGCGGCGGGTTTATCGGTATTCCGCACGGGCAACTTGAAGCGGCGCAATTGCTCGGGTTGTCGCGCGTGCATGCCGTGCTGCGCATCCAGGTGCCTCAGGCGCTGCGCATGACGCTGCCTTCGCTCGTCAATGAAATGGTGATGCTCGTGAAGGCGTCGTCGCTGATCTCGGTTGTCGGTGTCGCCGATGTCACGCGCACTGCGCAGAATATTGCAGCAAGTACCTATCGGCCGCTCGAAGCGTATGTCGCGGCCGGACTCGTCTATCTCGTGATCAACGGTGCGTTGTCGCTCGCCGGGCATCGCGCCGAACGTCGTCTGGCTCAGGGGTAGGCATCAGCATGGCCCTTCACTTCGATGCATCGGTTCTTACCGGTTCCCTGCCCGCGCTCGCAGAAGGTTTCGCGACGACCATCGCCGTATGGATGGGCGGTGTGCTGATCGGTATGGCAATTGGCTTTGCCATCGCGTTGCTGCAGATTTTCTGCGGCAAATGGGTACGCGGATTCCTGCGCGCGTATATCGAGATCTTTCGCGGCACGCCGTTTCTGGTGCAGCTATTTGTGTTGTATTACGGCGGTCCGTCGTTCGGGTTGTCGCTGGAACCGTTGACGGCGGGTATCGTGGGATTGGGCTTGTACGGAAGCGCGTATTTTGCGGAAGCGTTCCGCTCGGGCTTTACGTCGGTGCCGCGCGGTCATATCGAAGCGGCGGAATGTCTCGGCTTCACGCGGCTTCAAGTCATCATGCGCGTACAGTTGCCGCAAATGCTGGTGATCATCGTGCCGGCGCTGACCAATCTGATCATTGTATTGAGCAAGGAGACGGCGGTACTGTCCGTGGTCACTGTGCCTGAATTGACGTTCGTGCTGACGGGCATCGGATCGGAGAAATTTGCCTTTGTCGAAACGCTGCTCGCGCTATGCGTGTGTTATCTCGTGCTCGTGGAAGTGGCGTCACGGGCCGGACAATGGGTCGAATTGCGCGTCGGCCGTTTCCTGACGCGCTGATCGCAATGAACACGCGACCCCACAAACTGAGTGCTGAATCATGAAGAAACCGATTAACGGCAACACGCCGGCGCAGGCTGAATACATTGTCGATGCCCGGCATGTCGGCAAGCATTTCGGCACGCTCAAGGTGCTCGACGACGTCTCGCTCGCCGTGCGCAAGTCGGAGGTGACGTGCATTATCGGGCCGTCGGGTTCAGGCAAAAGCACCCTGCTGCGATCGCTTGCTTTCCTCGAGGAGTACGGCGAAGGCGAGATTTTCATCGAAGGTGAATTGCTTGGTTATGTGATGGATCGCAGCGGTAAGCGCGTGCGCGCGCCACAAGCCGAGATCAACCGCGTGCGCCGCAACGTAGGCATGGTGTTCCAGCAATTCAACCTGTGGCCGCACATGACGGCCATGGAAAATGTAGCAGAAGCACTGATACGCGTGCGCAAGCTTCCGAAGGCCGAAGCGCACAAACGCGCGCTTGCCATGCTCGACAAAGTCGGCCTCGCCGATCGTGCGAACAATCATCCCGCGCGTCTTTCGGGCGGCCAGCAGCAACGCGTGGCCATCGCTCGTGCGCTTGCGATGGAGCCGCACATCATGCTCTTCGATGAACCCACCTCCGCGCTCGATCCGGAACTGGTCGGCGAAGTGCTGCAAGTCATGAAGGACCTTGCCAACGACGGCATGACGATGGTCATCGTCACCCACGAAATGGGTTTTGCGGCGCAGGTGGCGGATACGGTCGTGTTCATCGATCATGGCAAGATTGCGGCGCATGGTTCGCCCGAAGACGTGTTCCATAACGCCCAACAACCACGGCTTCGCCAGTTTCTGCAAAACTATCTCGACCGGAATGCGTTCTGGGCGCGCCGTGAGGAACCCGCTCCGGGCGTCGTGCCGGTAGCGACCGAATCCAGCAGGATATGACGACATGAATACGAACGGGCTTTCCAACCCAGCATTGGCGACAACCGAAACTCCGGCGCCGCTCGCACGCTACGAGCGCGTGAAGGAGCATATCCGCACGCGCATTCTCTCGGGGGAATGGCGGCCGGGCGACCGGATTCCGTCGGAGATGACGCTGGTCGGCGAGCTGGGTGTATCGCGCATGACGATCAACCGTGCGTTGCGCGAGCTGACCGAACAAGGGGTATTGACGCGCTTTTCGGGCGTGGGGACGTTTATAGCGGAAGAGAAACCGCAATCCACGCTGCTGATGATCGCGCATATTGGCGACGAAATTCGCGCCCGTGGTCACGAGTATGGCTATTCGATCATGCTTGCCGCGCGCGAGGCGGCCGCAAGCGATGTATCGGCGGCTTTAGGTCTGGCTCCTGGCGCGTCGGTGTTTCATGTGGTGTGCGTACATCGCGAGAACGGGGTGCCGGTGCAGCTCGAAGACCGCTATGTGAATCCGGAAGTCGCACCGCATTTTCTCGAGCAGGATTTTTCGACGGTGCGGCCGTCGGAGTATTTGTACAACACGGTGCCCGCGCACGAAGTCGAGCATGTGGTCGATGCGGAACTGCCCTCTCGTGCCGATGCACGCTTGCTCGAGATCGGGCCCGATCAGCCATGCCTGACGCTGGTGCGCCGGACGTGGGCGAACAACGTTGCGGTGACGTTCGCGCGCTTCGTGCATCCGGGCACGCGATACCGCTTGGGATGCCGCTTCAGCAGCGACAACATACAGCGGCAAAGCTGAATACGCTTTGCTCGCTGTACGTTTGAAACTCAAGCCGCGCCGTGCGATGCAAACTGCAGCGGGCAGAATCCGGCGATCTTGCCGCTCGTGACCTGCTTCGCAACCGCCACGATATCCGGCGCGAAGTAATGATCGAGCTCGTAATGCTCGACATCGGCGCGAATGGATTGCATGACCGGCTGCAAGCGCGGACTTGTCATATGCGGCGCTCTCAGATCCACGCCTTGCGCCGCCGCGAGCAGTTCGATCGCGAGGATATGCGTCACGTTCTCGGCAATGTCTCCGAGCTTGCGGGCGGCGAACGTCGCCATTGAAACGTGATCCTCCTGATTCGCCGATGTCGGCAGCGAGTCCACCGACGCCGGATGCGCGTAAGTCTTGTTCTCCGACGCAAGCGCTGCCGCCGTCACATGCGCGATCATGAAGCCCGAGTTCACACCGCCATCGCGAACGAGGAAAGGCGGCAAGCCCGAAAGCGTTGCGTCGATCAACAAGGCAATGCGACGCTCCGCCAATGCGCCGATTTCAGAGGCGGCAATGGCGAGGTTATCGGCGGCAAACGCAACCGGCTCCGCGTGGAAATTGCCGCCCGAAAGCACTTCGCCCGTGTCCGGGAAAATCAGCGGATTGTCCGATACGGCATTCGCTTCGATCAGCAGCACGTTGCCCGCATGACGAATCTGGTCGAGACACGCGCCCATGACTTGCGGCTGGCATCGAAGGCTGTACGGGTCCTGGACCTTGTCGCAATCCTGATGCGACAGATTGATGTCCGAGCCTTCCAGCAATGTGCGATACGCAGCGGCTGCATCGATCTGGCCTTGATGGCCGCGCAACGCGTGGATGCGGGCATCGAAGGGAACGACGGAACCTTCGGCGGCGTCCACCGACAACGCGCCCGACACCAGGCCCGTGCGATACAGATCTTCGATAGCGAACATGTTGTACAACGCGAGCGCCGTGGATGCCTGTGTGCCATTGAGCAAAGCGAGACCTTCCTTGGCCTGCAGCGTCAGCGGTTCGAGGCCCACTGATTTGAGGCCATCGAGCGCGGGAACGAGTTTTCCGTCCAGGAACACCTCGCCGATACCCATCAACACGCCCGACATATGCGCGAGCGGTGCGAGATCGCCCGATGCACCAACCGATCCCTTGACCGGAATCACAGGCAGCACGTCCGCGTTGAACAGCGTGATCATGGCGTCCATCACCTTGCGGCGAATGCCGGAATGACCGCGCCCGAGGCTAGACAATTTCAGCGCCATCAACAAACGGACGACGGGCGGCGACATTGGCTCGCCCACCCCGACCGCGTGCGACAGAACCAGATTGCGCTGCAGGAGTTCGAGCTGGTCGGCGGGGATGTGGGTGTTCGCAAGGCGGCCAAAACCCGTGTTGATGCCGTAGGCCGGGAGGCCTTTTGCAGCGATGTCCTCGACCGCTTTTGCGCTGGCGTCGATTGCCGCGTGGCTTGCGGGATCGAGTTCGAGCCGGACGCGTTCGCGCGCGATCTGGCGCAGTTGCGGGAGGGTCAGTTTGCCGGGGGTGAGCTTGATCATCGGTGTTGTCCTTGGCTTGTCAGGCTTGCGCGTTTTCACGCAGGGCTATCTTGTCTATACAAGAGCATAACCGCGAGTCTAGGACAACAAAATCGGTATATACAAGTATTTTCTGACTTCGATAACGTGAAAAACGCCCTGAAATGGGCGTCAAAGCCTGCTACACCGGCATCTTGAGCGGAAACTGAAGCAATCGATTCAAATCGTCAAATTTTAAAATTTCAATATTTGCTTCAATCGTTTCCTCGGGCTTTAAAATTCCTGTCTATACCGCATTCCGCGCGATGTTTAGCGCTGCAGCGGCCGCAGCGGTGCGGGTTTCCACACCAAGCTTCTCGAAGATATGCTCCAGGTGCTTGTTCACCGTTCGCGGTTTCATGCCGAGAATCTCGCCTATGTCCCGATTCGTTTTCCCACGCGATAACCACAATAAAACCTCCGCTTCCCGCTGCGTCAGGGTGAAACGCGAGGCGAGATCGGCCGTATCACGGCCATCGGCATGTTCTTCGAAGACGACGATCCAGGTCCCGCGATTCGCCGCGCCCGCAATCCGGGCGATCAAGCGTTCGCCGCCCGGCAGGATTTCGACCGTTTGCGCGCGGTCTTCGCACGGAGCCGCCGTGTAGTCGAGCAACCAGTCGGCCAGCACGCCGGGCAAGCGCGTGAGCGGCGCGACCGCGGTGGCCACATCGCCGTCACCGCCATAAAAATGCGCAAGCCGCGATGGCGCAAGCGCGCTATGCCAGTGGACTTCGCCCTGCGCGCTTGCAATCACGGCCGCCCGCGAATTCAGTTCGAGCACGATATCCGCGTGACGCTGACTCGCCGCACGCCGGACATGCGCCGCGATCCGCGCAACGACCTCATCGGGGCGGATCGGCTTGGTCACGTAATCGATTCCCCCTACCCTGAAGCCCTTCACCACGTGCTGTGTATCGGCGAGCGCGGTCATGAAGATCACCGGAATATGCTTGTAGAGCGGATTGTTCTTGATCTGTTCGCAGGTTTCGAAGCCGTCCATGCCGGGCATGATGGCGTCGAGCAGGATCACGTCCGGCGTGAGGCGCGCGATGCGTTCGAGCGCGGACGCGCCATCCAGCGCAACGAGCACCGCGTAACCCGCGGCCACGAGCGCGCTCGACAGCATGGCGAGATTGTCGGGCGTGTCGTCGACGATAAGCACCACCGGGCGGCCCAGTGGAATGTCAGGCTGCATGAGGCGTTGCTCCGTCGGGGGTGGCTTGATCGCTTTTGCGTAGTTGCAGGTCGAGGTCATCGAGCATGAAACGGCGTGCTGATTCATGCAGCGGCGCGAGGGTATCGGCGAGTTCGGGATGGGTTTGCGCGGCCTCCTCCAACTGCGCGACAAAACCCTCCATATAACCGAGTTCGAGGTAGCGTCGCAGCTCCTCGGCGAGGGGTTCGGGCAACGGGACGTTTGGCGGCGGCGTGGATGCCGCGCTGTCCTGGCCCGTTGCGTCGGTGAGCCATTCGAACTTGAGCAAGGCCGCGACCTTGTCCAGCAGCAGCGGCACGTGCAACGGCTTCGCGAGGTAATCGTCGCAACCGGCCGCGGCGCCTTTTTCCACATCGCCCGCGAATGCGTTCGCCGACAGAATCAGAATGGGCGCTTCGCTTAAGCGGTGTTCGCGGATGAGCTGGCTTGCTTCGAAGCCGTCCATCGACGGCATGGCGACATCCATCACGATCAGGTCGACGTTGTTGGTGGCGAGCAGTTGCAGCGCCTGTGGTCCGCTGCTGGCTTCGAGCATGGTGAAACCCAGCGGTTCGAGCACGCCGGTAACGATACGGCGTTGATCGGTCAGGTCGTCGGCCACGAGAACCGAACGGCGCGGGCCGGGATAACCGAGTACGTCGCGTGGACGCGGCACGAGCACGCGAGGCTCGCGCACTTCCGGCAGGAACAACTGGAGCACGAAGCGCGTGCCGGTGCCGACGCGGCTTTGCACATCCAGCCGCCCTCCCATCATCTCTGTCAGCAAGCGGCAGATCGTCAGCCCGAGACCCGTGCCATGATCGTTCGGACGCGCTGCTTCGCCACGTTCAAAGGGCAGGAAAATCGCTTCGAGTTGTGCGTCCGGAATGCCCGAACCCGTATCTTCTATTTCGAACGTCGCGAGACCCCACGCGTGGCTCGTGCGCAAGCGCACGGAGCCTTCTGAGGTAAAGCGGACCGCATTGCCCAACAGATTGATCAGGATCTGGCGGACGCGTTTTTCATCGGCGCGAACGACGGCCGGCAAACGACCGCTCGTGTCCAGATGAAACGCCAGGCCTTTCTCCGCAGCTTGCGGTTCCATCATCGCGCCGAGTTGCGTAAGGAGTTCCGGCAGCGATACCTCGGAGACATCAAGCTGGAGTTTTCCCGCTTCGATCCGCGCGACGTCGAGCAGGCCATCGACGAGCGCGAGCAAATGTTCGCCACTCCGGTAGATGGTCGCAAGCGCGTCGCGTTGAGGCGCATCCACCGCGCCCGCTCCGCGCAGCAACAACTGCGCGTAGCCAAGGATGCTGTTGAGCGGCGTACGCAACTCGTGGCTCAGGCCGGTCACGTAGCGGCTTTTTGCGCGATTCGCCGCATCGGCGGCGGCGCTGGCTTGCTGCAGGCGAGCATCGGTGAGACGGTGCGCTTCGATCTCCTGCATCAACAGCAACGTCTGCCGTTTCGATTCCTCCTGCGTGACCGCGCGGCTTTCCTTCGCGAGAACGAGCCACCACACGCCGATACATCCCACCAATGCGAGCGCAAAAAAAGCCTTGAGATAACCGCGAAGCAACGTATCGAGCGCGCTCTCATTGCTGGTGGCGAGCGTCAGCGCGGTCTGGCTGTACGAGAGATAAAGCATCGCGCCGAGCAGCGACAAGGTCACTGTCAGATAGATCAGGTAACGGCCGACGCGCAACGTCTGCGATGTAGGTTCCAAGGTGGGAAATGCGCGCTTCAACGCAGCAGTCAATTGCGATGAAAACCGCGCATGCGGTTTGCATGTGTCGCCACAACGCGAATCGAGCGAGCAGCACAGCGAACAAATAGCGCCTGCATAAGCCGGGCACGACGCCATGTCTTCCCGCTCGAACTGGTTCTCGCAGATCACGCAGCGCAAGACCGAACCGGCTTCCAGATCGGCGCTGCCCCGCGCAAGATAAAAGCGTCCGCGCGTGGCGATGGCGATCAGCGGCGAGCACACGAAGGCCACCGCCAGCGCAATGAACGGCGCCAGCGCCTGCGCGATCTCGCCGAGATAACCCGCTTGCGATAGCGCCGCCGCCACCGACGCGATCAGCATTGCGCCGACGCCGACGGGGTTGACATCGTAGAGATGGGCGCGCTTGAATTCGACGTCCTTCGGGCTGTAACCGAGCGGCTTGTTGATCACGAGATCGCCGACGAGCGCGCCGATCCATGCAATCGCCACGTTCGAATACAACGCGAGCACCTTGCCGATCGCGCCGAACACGCCAAGCTCGACCAGCATCAGCGCGATCAGCACGTTGAACACGAGCCACACCACGCGCCCCGGATGACTGTGCGTAAGGCGCGCGAAAAAATTCGACCACGCGAGCGAACCGGCATACGCGTTCGTCACGTTGATCTTCACCTGCGAGACGATCACGAAAAGCGTGGTTGCCGCAAGCGCGAAACCGGGTGTATCGAATACGTAGCGAAACGCGACGAGATACATCTGCGTGGGCTCGGTGGCGCGCGCCGGATCGATCTGGTTCTGCAGCGCGAGAAACATCAGGAACGCACCGCCGAGCATCTTGAGCGCCCCCGGCACGATCCATCCCGGACCTGCGGCGAGCATTGCACACCACCATCGGACACGATTTTTCGCGGTGCGCGGCGGGAGGAACCGCAGGAAATCGACCTGCTCGCCGATCTGCACCACGAGCGCGAAGATCACCGTACAGGCCGCGCCGAAGGGCATCAGGCTGAACTCGCGGCCGCCCTGCGCGTAGCCCGCGAACGTGGCCCAGTCGGAGAAAAGATGCGGCTCGCGGATCAGGATCGCCACGTAAGGCGCGACCAGCAACACGATCCAGACAGGCTGGGTCCAGCTTTGCAATCGATTGATCAGCGTAATGCCGAACGTGACGAACGGCACGATCGCGAACGCGCTGATCAGGTACGCAACGGCTATCGGCATGTGGAAATACATTTCCAGCGCGAGCGACATGATCGCGGCTTCCAGCGCGAAAAAAATAAACGTGAAGCCCGCGTAAATCAGCGATGTCACCGTCGAGCCGAGATAGCCGAACCCGGCGCCGCGCGTAAGCAGGTCCATGTCGACGCCGCAATTGGCCGCGTAATAACTGATGGGCAGTCCTGTCAGGAAGATCAGCACGGACGTCACGACGATCGCCCATACGGTGTTCGCAAAGCCGTAGTTCAGCGCAAGCGAGCCGCCGATCGCTTCCAGCGCCAAAAACGAAATTGCGCCCAGCGCCGTGTTCGCGACCCGGAACTCGCTCCACTTCCGGAACGACCGGGGCGTGAAGCGCAGCGCGTAGTCCTCGAGCGTTTCGTCGGCGACCCAGGCGTTGTAGTCGCGCCGGATCTTGACGATGCGCTGGGTGCCGAGCGCGGGCGCCGCGGCGGGGGTATCGGATGGATGCATAAGGCTCATGAATGCCGGTCGAAACGGGTAGATCGCACGAACATGCACTGGAGCGACGTGCGCGCGGCGGCCGGAATGCCGGTCCATACGCGCGTCGCGTCGTGAGTCTAGCGATCCATAAATACGCGCGCTCTACGTCAAAAGACGTATTCCGGCGCGCGTATCGGCCACTTAACTTCTGCCCCATGCCAGCGCAACGCGTTCGAGCCGCGCGCTTATGAAACCTCCAAGGAGAATGTCCATGCCCTTCGACGACCAGCCAGACGCCGCCGACAACACAGAAGCGATTTCCCAGCGCCGCCGCAAGCTGCTGCTCGGCCTTGCCGCCGCACCGGCGCTCGCCGCGCCCGCTTTCGCGTTCGGCCAGTCGCTGTCCACCGCCCAGGTGAACACCACGAAGCTCGCCGTCACCGATACTGAAGTCACCGTCGGCCAGTTGCATTCCGCCACGGGCACCATGGCGATCTCCGAGACGGGCTCGATTCAGGCCGAGCGTCTTGCCATCGACCAGATCAACGCGGCGGGCGGCGTGCTCGGCCGCAAGATCAAGATCATTCAGGAGGACGGCGCGTCCGACTGGCCGACTTTCGCGGAGAAATCGAAGAAGCTGCTGGAAAACGATCACGTGGCGTGCGTGTTCGGATGCTGGACGTCGGCGTCGAGAAAAGCCGTGCTGCCGATTTTCGAACGCGACAACGGCCTGCTCTACTACCCGACGTTCTATGAAGGGCTGGAACAATCGAAGAACGTTTTTTATACCGGGCAGGAAGCCACCCAGCAAATTCTGTGGGGGCTCAACTGGGCTTCCCAGACGAAAAAAGCGAAGTCGTTTTTCCTGATTGGCTCGGACTACATCTGGCCGCGTACGTCGAACAAGATCGCGCGCAAGCATATCGAGGACCATCTGCACCTAAAGGTGGTCGGTGAGGAGTATTACCCGCTCGGCCAGACGAACTTCAACTCGCTGATCAACAAGATCAAGATCGCCAAGCCCGATTGCATCTACGCAATCATCGTCGGCGGATCGAACGTTGCGTTCTACAAGCAACTCAAAGCGGCCGGCATCACCGCCGACAAACAATTCCTGCTGACCATCTCGGTGACGGAAGACGAAGTGCTCGGCATCGGCGGCGAAAACTTCGCCGGCTTCTATTCGGCGATGAAGTACTTCGAATCGCTCGACAACGCCAACAACAAAGCCTTCGTTTCCGCGTTCAAGGCGAAATACGGACCGAAATCGGTGATCGGCGACGTCACGCAGGCGGCCTACCTCGGGCCGTGGCTATGGAAAGCGGGCGTCGAAAAGGCGGGCAGTTTCGATGTCGACAAGGTGGTCGCGGCGTCGCCCGGCATCGAACTGAAAACAGCGCCCGAAGGCTACGTGAAGATCCATCCGAACCATCACTTGTGGAGCCGCACACGCATTGGCTTGGCGCAGGCCGACGGGCAGTTCAAGGTGGTCGCGGAGTCGCCGGATCTGATCGAGCCGAATCCGTTCCCGAAGGGTTATCAGTAATTCCCTGCTTCAACTCTGCCCTACAAGGAACCCGTCATGTCCGCCACCGATATGTTGAACATTACGCTGATGCAAGGCTTCGCCGGCCTGAGCCTCTTCAGCGTGCTGCTGCTGATGGGGCTCGGCCTCGCGGTGATCTTCGGACAGATGGGCGTCATCAACATGGCGCACGGCGAGTTCATGACCATCGGTGCGTACACGGTCTACGTGTTCTCCAAGTGGGCCGAGTCGATGGGCACCGTCGCCACCAACATGTTCCTGCCGCTTGCCATCGTCGCTGCGTTTGCCATTGCCTTCGTGTTCGGCTGGATAGTCGAGTGGGTGCTTATCCGGCATCTGTACAAACGCCAGCTCGACACCTTGCTCGCGACCTGGGGCCTGAGCCTCGGCATGCAGCAGACGTTCCGCTCGACTTTCGGCCCGAAGGAAGTCAGCCCGACGCTGCCGGACTGGCTGATGGGATCGTGGTCGCCGGCTCCGGGGCTCGACATTCCCATCAACGGCCTGTTCGTCATGTGCCTTGCAATCCTGCTCACCGGCGGCGTACTCGCGGCGATGTATCGATCGCGATGGGGCTTGCGAGTGCGCGCCACCGTCAACAACCGGACGATGGCCAACGCTGCCGGCATCGATACAAAACGCACCGACCGCCTGACGTTCGCCATCGGTTGCGGCATGGCGGGTGTGGCGGGCGCGGCGTTCACGACCATTGGATCGACGGGGCCGACGAGCGGTTCGCTGTATATCGTCGACTCGTTCCTGGTCGTCACGTTTGGTGGTGCGGCAAGCTTGCTTGGCACCGTGGCCTCGGCCTTCGGAATCGCGCAGACCCAGTCCATCAGCGAGTTCTTTCTCACTGGATCGTCGGCGCGCGTGATCACGCTGCTCGCCGTCGTGCTGATCCTGATGGCGCGTCCGCAAGGTCTTTTCGCGTCCAAGGTGCGGCGTGTCTGAGCGCGTTGAACCTGTTCCACTTTCATCGGAGTTCGCCATGAACCGCATTCCTGCTTCAACGCCACCACCGCCCTCGCGTCTGGGCGCTTTGCGCGACTGGCTGGCCTACAGGGGATTCGGCAGCTTCGTACTGCTTGCGCTCGTGCTGCTAGTTGTCATGCCGCTCGCGCTCGATGTGTTTCGCCTCAACCTCGTCGGCAAGTACCTGACGTATGCGTTCGTCGCGATCGGGCTTGTCATGGCGTGGGGCTATGCGGGCGTGTTGAGCCTCGGCCAAGGTGTGTTCTTCGGCCTCGGCGGCTACTGCATGGCGATGTTTCTCAAGCTCGAAGCATCGGACCCTGTCAGCACGAAAATTCAGTCGACGCCCGGCATTCCCGACTTCATGGATTGGAACCAGATCAAGGCGCTGCCGTGGTTCTGGAAGCCGTTCGAACATTTGCCGTTCGCGATTGCCGCGGTGCTGATCGTTCCGACGGCGCTTGCCTTCGTGATCGGATTCGCGATGTTCAAGCGGCGTGTGGGCGGTGTCTATTTCGCGATCATCACGCAGGCCATCGCTTTGATTCTTTCGGTGCTGATCATCGGGCAGCAAGGTTATACGGGCGGCGTAAACGGCATCACCGACCTGAAGACCATGCTCGGCTGGGACATCCGCCCCGACTCCGCGAAGATCATTCTGTACTTCGTCAACGCAGTGCTGTTGCTGGTTGCGATCCTGTTCTGCCGGCTCGTTCAGACCAGCAAGCTCGGCACCTTGCTGCTCGCCATGCGCGACAAGGAAGATCGCGTGCGCTTCTCGGGCTACGACGTCGCCATGTTCAAGGTCTTCGCGTTCTGTCTCGCCGCGCTGCTCTCGGCAATCGGTGGCGCGATGTTCACACTGCAGGTCGGCTTCATGTCGCCGTCGTTCGTTGGCATCGTGCCGTCGGTGGAGATGGTGATCTACGCGGCCGTTGGCGGGCGCATGTCGCTGATCGGCGCGGTGTACGGAACGCTGCTGGTGAATTTCGGGCGCACGTATTTCTCGGAGAGCTTTCCGAACCTGTGGCTGTTCCTCATGGCAGCGCTTTATATAGGCGTTGTGATGGCCTTCCCCGATGGCCTCGCGGGACTTTACGACACGCACGTGAAGCCGCGCATAGCTTCGGTCTTGCGCCGCGGCGGCCGCAATCGTCGCAGCCGTTCAACGCTCGGGAGCCCGTGATGAGCAATACAGACTTCCTGCTCGCGGTGGAAGACCTGAGCGTTTCGTTCGATGGTTTCAAGGCCATCGACGCGTTGAACCTCTACGTGGACCGGGGCGAACTTCGGGTGGTGATCGGACCGAACGGCGCCGGCAAGACGACCTTGCTAGACCTGATCTGCGGGCGCACGGCGGCGAGCAGCGGTTCGATCAAGTTCAAGAATGTCGAGATGACGTCGATGGCCGAGTTCCGCATCGTCCGCTCGGGAATCGGGCGCAAGTTCCAGACGCCGTCCATCTATGAAAACCTGAGCGTGTTCCAGAACCTGGAGGTGTCGTTTCCGCGTGGCCGCGGCGTGTTCGGTGCGCTTGCGTTCCGCTGTACCGCCGAGGTTCGCGAACGAGTGCAGGAAGTCGCCGAAGAGATTGGTCTCGCTGCACTGTTGCCTACCGAAGCCGGCCTGCTTTCGCACGGACAAAAACAATGGCTCGAGATCGGCATGTTGTTGATGCAGGACCCGGAGTTATTGATGCTCGACGAACCCATCGCCGGAATGAGCGTTCGCGAACGGGAAATCACCGCCGAGCTGCTTATCAAGATCTGCCAGAACCGTTCGATGATCGTCATCGAACACGACATGGAATTCGTCGCGCGGATCGCGCACAAGGTCACCGTGATGCATCAGGGAAAAATCCTCGCCGAAGGTCCGATGGACCAGGTGCAGAACGACCCGCGCGTGATCGACGTGTATCTCGGACATTGAGGAGGCGACGGCCATGCTGCAGGTAAAGGATGTGTTCGTGAGCTACGGACAAAGCGAGGCGCTGCATGGCGTCTCGTTCGAAGCGGCCCGCAACGAGATCGTGGCGATCATGGGGCGCAATGGCATGGGGAAAACCACCTTGTTCAAGGCGCTGATGGGCGTGCTGCCCGTGAAAGGCGGCGCGATCGAGCTGGACGGCAAGGATGTATCGAAGGATGAAAGCTTCCGCCGGGTGGCAAAGGGACTTGCGTATGTCCCTCAGGGCCGGCAGATATTTTCATCGCTGAGTGTGGAGGAGAATATCCGCACCGGCATGGAGCAGGTCAAATCCCGTAGGATTCCAGATGAAATCTATGCCCTCTTCCCTGTTCTCCACGAAATGCGCAACCGCAAGGGCGGCAATCTCTCCGGCGGGCAGCAACAGCAGTTGGCGATTGCCCGGGCGCTCGTAAGCGAACCCAAGGTGCTGCTGCTCGACGAACCCACCGAAGGCATCCAGCCGTCGGTCATCAAGGACATTGCGCGCGCGTTGCACGAGATCCGCAAGCTGCGCGAAATCACCATTGTTGTTTCCGAACAGGTCCTGAGTTTCGCAATGGATGTCGCGGACCGGTTGTTCGTTATAGAAGGCGGACGGCTGGTTCATGAGAGTCCGCGCGATGCCATCGATACCGCCCGCATCCGTCAGTTCCTGTCGGTCTGAGCTCATTCATTCGCCGGTGCAGCCGGTATTCATAGAGGAGATTCACATGCCCGACACGCTCATCAAAGTCGACCTCGAGCAATCCGCCTTCGACAACGAGCAGGTCCACAACCGCTGGCATCCCGACATTCCGATGGCCTGCTGGGTCAAGCCCGGCGACGAGTTCGTGCTGGAGACCTACGACTGGACCGGTGGTTTCATCAAGAACGATGATTCCGCCGATGACGTGCGCGACATCGACTTGTCGATCGTACATTTTCTTTCCGGGCCTGTTGGCGTTCATGGCGCCGAGCCGGGCGACCTGCTGGTTGTGGACTTGCTCGATATCGGTACGAAAGCCGAAAGCCAGTGGGGATTCAACGGATTCTTTTCGAAGCAGAACGGCGGCGGATTCCTCACGGAACATTTTCCGCATGCGCAAAAAAGTATCTGGAATTTTCACGGCCTTTTCACCGATTCGCGTCACATTCCCGGCGTGAGTTTTGCAGGACTGATTCATCCTGGTCTGATCGGCTGCCTCCCCGATCCGAAGCTGCTTGAAACGTGGAACGACCGCGAGATTGGATTCATCGCGACGCAGCCCGATCGTGTGCCGCCGCTCGCCAATGCGCCGTTCGCGCCTACCGCGCACATGGGCAAACTCCAGGGCGCCGCGCGCGACGCAGCCGCCGCCACGGGAGCGCGTACCGTGCCGCCGCGCGAACACGGCGGCAACTGCGATATCAAGGACCTGTCGCGCGGTTCCAAGATCTACTTCCCGGTGTACGTGGACGGCGCGGGCTTGTCTGTCGGCGACTTGCACTTCAGCCAGGGCGACGGCGAGATCACGTTCTGCGGCGCGATCGAAATGGCCGGCTGGGTCCATATGAAAGTGGATCTGATCAAGGGCGGCATGGCGAAGTACGGAATCAAGAATCCGATATTCAAACCGAGCCCCATCACGCCGCACTACAACGATTACCTCATTTTTGAAGGCATTTCCGTCGACGAAGCCGGTCAGCAGCATTACCTCGATGTGCACGTGGCTTACCGGCAGGCATGCCTGAACGCGATCGAATACATGACGAAGTTTGGCTACTCGCGAGCGCAGGCTTACTCCATTCTCGGGACAGCGCCGGTTCAAGGTCACATAAGTGGCGTAGTGGATATTCCGAATGCATGCGCGACGCTTTGGTTGCCGACCCAGATCTTCAACTTCGATATCAGTCCGAACGCCGCGGGCCCTCTGAAGCACATCAAGGGTGGAGTCGATCTGCCTTTATCGCTTGATCTCGTCTAGCGGATATTCACAAGCGGTCCGGCCTGTGGCTTGGACCGCGTTGAAAGAGGACGTCGTATGCCTACTTATGAATTCGAATGTGCCAATTGCGGTCCGTTCGACGCAATGCGCTCCATCGCCCGGCGCGATGCGCCTGCAAGTTGCCCCGTATGCGAAGCCGATGCAATGCGTGTGATACGCAGTGCGCCGTTGTTGTCCTCGCTCTCCGGCACGACCCGTTCCGCGCACGCAATCAATGAACGCGCGGCGCACGAGCCGGTGCGATCATCGGCACATGGCGCGGGTTGTGGATGTTGTTCGAGCAAGATCAAACTGCCGCGTACAGCAGAGACACAGGCGGCCCCGCGTTCGGCAGGCGGCCGGCCTTGGATGATCAGTCACTAGCCCTGCTCAGCGCATCGATTCAAATGCCCGCTTTATGCGCCGCAAAGATCAGCCGCAGCCCGAGCACGGCGACGGCCGTCGCGGCAACCCGATCCACCCATTTCTTCGCGCGCAGATACACCTCGCGCGGGCGGCGGCTCGAAAAACACAACGCAACGATGGTGTACCAGCCTGCTTCGATTGCGAACAGCAGCGGCGGCAGGACGAAATAACACCAGAGCGGCGGATGTTGCGGCAGCAGGGCCGCAAAAATACTGCCGTACCAGATCGCCGTCTTAGGGTTGCTGAGTTGCGTAGTGAGGCCGATCCAGAACGATTTCCGCAAATTGCGGCTTTGCGCGGAACTCGCCTGATCGACGGAAAGGGGGTTGGATGCACCGCGCCAGATGTTGAACGCAATGTAGATCAGATAAAGGCCGCCGGCAACTTTCAGCGTGACATACAGCCATTCTACGGCCGATAGCAGCGTGTACAAGCCTGCCAGCGCAATGCCGCTAAAAAAGACGCCGCCGACGCCCATGCCGAGCGCGGTCGCGAGTCCATCGGCGCGAGACAGTCCGATCGCGTTGCGCGCGACCAGCACGAAGCTTGGGCCTGGGCTCATTGCGCCCATCAGGATTGCGGCGAGTATGGCGAGAACGGCGGCTGAGGCGGTCATCGGGAGGCTCCTTTTGTGCGCAACGAAGCGGTTTGGGATAACGAAAATAACACGATGACGGCGTCTTGGCTTTTTTCAGCCGTTAGCTTGATCAGGTCTCGTTGCTGCGTCGAACGCTGTCGCGCAATGTCAGCGGCCAATGAGCACACTCGAAACATGACAATAACAATCGTAGAGACACGTTGAAACATAGCGCGGCATGGTCTATACTCGTTTAAACATTTGGAGAGTCAGATCATGGGAAAAACTGCAAGACTGACAATTCAGCAATGGGGCAATAGCCTGGCTGTACGAATTCCTGCCGCAGTCGCGCGCTCCGCGCACTTTGAGGTTGGCCAGGAAGTCGAAGTTACAACAGAAGAAGTCGGCGTATCCGTAAAACCCATAGGTCCGCGGAAGCTGACTCTGGCCGAAAAGCTTGAGCGTTTTGACCCGGCAATGCATGGCGGTGAGTCCATGAAGACATCCCCTGTAGGCGTGGAGGTCTGTTAATGGCGCGGGGTTCATGGTTACCTGATCGACGCGACGTCATATGGATCGATTGCAATCCACAAGTCGGGCGAGAAATGAAGGATTTTCATCCAATGCTGGTTCTTTCGCCGCAAGCGTTCAACGAGCGAACGGGCATAGTAATCGGGTTGCCGATGACAACGGCATCGTTCAACGAATCGAACCCCTTCGCTATCAAGTTTGTTGGCCCAAAAAACGTAACGAGTTACGTCCTCGCACATCAGCCGAAGTCGTTCGACTGGCGCGCGCGAGGAGCGAAAGCTCACCCTTGGAAGCAGGTATCAGAGGACGTCTTCTCAGCGGCTTGCGAGCAACTGAATCAGATCATCACGATCTGCGCTTGAGAAGTTCTGGACACTTAAGCACCTGACAGATTCTGACAGGCGCTAAACGTACCCTGGTCGAAGGCGCGTGAAGTTGCAAATCAGTGAACCGCTGCGCCGTTCAACGTGACTTGCTTGACCGCGCTCGATTGCAGATTCCACTTCGCGACGATCGCGGCATAGGTGCCGTTCGCAATCAACGTGTTCAGCGCACCGAGCACGGCGTCGCGCAGTTTCGGATTCGACTTGGCGAACGCAATGCCTTCAGGCGATGTCGCAAACGGCTCGCCGATGGGCTTGTACGTATTCGGTTCGAGCTTCATGGCGTAAGGCAAGGTCTCGCTCCCCTGCACCCCCGCGGCGATCCGCCCTTGCTTGAGCTGCATTCGGGCGGACGACGTGTCCTCTGTCCCCGCAACGGTAACCGCAGCCTTGCCCGCGCCTTCGCAATTTTGCGTGCTCCACGCGGTGGTATCGGCGGGAAACGAGGTGCTGCGGCTTGTACCAACAGACTTGCCGCACAGGTCCGACGCCTGCTTGATCTCGTTCGCCCGTGACGCGAGGATATAGAACTGCGCACCCGAGTTCAGGTAGTCCAGAAAATCCGCGGTATCGCGACGACCCGGGACATCGCTCAGGCCGCTCAAAATCATATCGACACGACCCGTTGCCAGCGATGGCAACAATTGTTCGAACGCCGACTCCTGCCAGTCGAGTTTCACGCCGAGTTGCTTGGCGATTGCGTTGCCCAGATCGATATCGAAACCGATCAGGTCACCGCTTTCCGGGTCCTTGTATTCCATGGGCGGATAGATGGAATTGACCGCGACCTTGATCACTTTCGACTTCGCGATTGCATCGGGTAAAGCCTGCGCGTTCGCGCCGCTTGCGAACAGGAACGCGGAGAGGCACAACGCCATCACACTGGAAACGGCACGCATCGGGTTCAGCTGGTTCATGGAAGACATACCCTTATGAAGGTCTTGTTGAGTTATGAAAATCGATCAGCGCACTACGGGCCGTGCATCGGCGTCACCGTCGAGCCATTGCGTAAGTGTTCGGGCGTCGGCGAGATTGTCCAGATCGAGTACCGCCGTTTCCAGCGCGTTGACCGAGGCTTCCGAAAGCGCCATGCCCGCCAGCGTGCGGAATTTTGCAGCGAGGTTTGCGTCGGAAACGGGGTTGCGTGGATCACCCAGTGGCACGTTGACCTGCTTTGAACGCGGCTCGGCGCCGGACATCGCGAGCGTGATGACGGGCTCGTCCAGATCGGACATGGCGGGATCGACTTCGAGCGTGATGCGGCGCATCGCGGCTGCAATGCGCGGACCATGACGATGTGCTTCGAGATACGCGCCAATGCCGGCATGACCGTTCACCAGCACCGTGGCGATTGCGTACGGCAAGCTCATCTGCGCGGACGCAAGTGTGTTCAGATCGCGGCCGCCGCACATCTGGTTCACGAACGCGCTCAGGCTGACATGCACGCCGACCAGTTTGTCCAGGTCCGCCGCGCGTCCTTGCAAGAGTTCGAGTGTGGCATCGACCGCCGCATGCGTGCTCCGGCACGCCGCGTGCGGTTTGATCGAACAGCGCATCAGTTTCCAAACCACGCCTATATCCGCTAGCAACGCATCAGGTTGCTGCGTTTCCCGTGCAAAGGCGTTGAAGAAACCGCCCCACACGTCTTCGAAAACATGTGTCGGGCCGCTGACACCCTCGCGCGCGAGCAACGCGGCAAGCAGTCCGCTCTCTGCAGCGCGTCCTGTGTGCATGCGTTTGGTCTGCGATGCATCGTGGATGAAACCCCACAAGCCGCCGCTGAAGCTTCCTGCATGGCCGAGTGCGGCGGCGGTTTGCATGGCCTCGAGCCCGAGCAGGCGTGCGCTCGCAGCGGCCGCGCCAAACACGCCGCAGGTCATGGTGGAATGCCATCCGGCGTTGTTGTGCGGCGAGTATCCGCCGCACGCTTCGAGCACGCGGCGCCCGACGTCGTATCCCAAGATCACTGCCGTCAGGAATTCTTGGCCTGATATCGGGCGATCCGTGCATGCAAGCGCGGCGAACGCTGCGGGCAGGACAACTGCGCCGGAGTGGTCGCAACCGCCGGCGTCGTCGAGTTCCAGGGCGTGCGCAGCGACGCCATTGACGAACGCCGCGTCGCGCGCATTGAAGCTCTGCGATGTGCCCCATGCGCGCACGTTTCCTTGACTACCCATGCTCATCACCACACGGACGCTCCGTGCTTCGACGGCCGTTGCACCGCCGAGCGACGCGCCGAGCGTATCGAGGATATGGCGCTTCGCCCTGTGCACGACCGCGACCGGGACCACCTCAGAGGAGGTCCCCACGACAAACCCCGCAAGCCGCTGAGACAGCGTCGATTCGCGCGCGTTCATGCCTGCTCCTGCTTGTGCCGTGCATACACTTCGACCGGATGACCGGGCTCGTTGCCCGTGACGCTTTGATGCCACCACGCGGCCATATCCGCGCCGGTCGCGAACCAGACATCGTCATGTGCACGGATATCGGCGAGCAATTCGCGCAACACATCGATGCGCCCTGCCGTGCCGATGATCTCCGGATGCAGCCTCAACACGAAGCACAATCCGAACCGATGAAACGCCGCGAAATCATGCTTCCAGTTCTTCAGCACTTCACCATACGACGGAATGCGCGGTTGCCCGACAGGAACCGCCGGCGAGAGGTTATACGCGAAGTAAGGCTCGTCTTCGAGCTCGTAGTGCAATGGCAATTCAACGAGCGGTTTTTTCAAAGGCGTGCCGTTGTCCGGCACATGAAAATACGGCAGATCGTCGCCGCGCCATGACGATGACCACGTGACGCCTTCATCGCGGAGAAAATCCGCAAAGCCCTGCGCCCAGTTTCCCGTGAAGGAGCGGAAGCCTTCAGCGCGTATGCCGAGCGCATGCTCGAGCGCCGCTTGTCCCTTTTTAAAGACGTTTTTTTGTGCATCGAGCGTAAGCGTGTCGAAGTCCTCGCAGACGTAACCAATATTGCCTATCTCATGCTTCTGCGCATGAATGCGCGTGACCAGTTCGCGATGCGTCTCGGCAACACGACCGGGCACGAACCAGCTTGACTGGACGTTGAACTCATCTAGCGCATCGAGCACCCGATCCACACCGCGCTTCGCGCCATAGCGCCAGACCGATAACGATTTTTCCCGGCCCGCGATACGCGGTTCCTGCGTGAGAATGCCGTGTTCGTCGTTGAAATCGACCGTGATTACGACCGCGCTGCGTGCGTTGTTTGGCCAACGCGAAATGTTCATCGCTCAGGCCTCCGTGTGCATGTCGAGCCACCATTGCGCAACGTCGCGGCACGTGGCGAACCACACATCGCCCTTTGCGTGCATGTGATCGAGCAGGCTCTCAAGCAACGCAATACGCCCCGGCTTACCCGAGACTTTCGGGTGAAACAGCGTCGTCAGGCACAGCCCGTCGCGATGCGATCCGTCGAACTCGCGACGCCAGTTATCGAGCGTGGTGTCGTAGCTCGCAATGCGATCGAGGCTCGCCGGAAAGTTCGGATTGCGGTGGTACGCAAGCGATGCATAGTCGTCCATCTCCCAGCGTCCGGGGATTTCGACCATCGGGGTATCGCCGTTCGGCGCGGGCAGGAAGTACGGCCGATCATCGCCGCGCATGGAGCTTGAATAGCGCACGCCGGCTTGCATCAGGACGTCGATGGTATCGGGACCCCAGTCGCCCGATGGCGTGCGAAAACCAACCGGGCGCATGCCGAGATATTTATCGAAGACTTCCGCCGAGCGTTCCATTACCGCGCGTTGTCCATCGCGATCCAGCGTCCAGAATGCTTCGTGCTTGTAGCCGTGATAGCCGATCTCGTGGCCGCCTTCGAGGATCGCCGCGCATTGCTTCGGCCAGTTTTCGAGAACCCACGCGGGCACGAAGAACGTAGCGGGTACCTTGCGTTCCGCGAGCATATCGAGCAAGCGGCCCAACGCGCGCCAAGGTCCGTAACTGCCCAAGGTGAAGTACGACGGGTTGTTCCAGATCGAACCGTCGAGCATCGCGTCGCCGGTCGGGCCATCGAGATCGAAGGCCAGTGCGAAGCAGGATTTTTTTGCGTCCGGCCAGCGCGGTTTTCCGGAATCAGTTATTGGCATCGATGACCGCCTTCTTCACAGCGTGTTCCTGCAAGCCCCATTTCACGAGGATCTTCTGATACGTGCCATCGGCGATTAGCTGGTTGAGCGCAGTCGTCAATCCCGTGTTGAGCGCGGCGTTGCCCTTTGCCATGCCGATGCCGTTGTACTGCGACAAGAACGGCTTGCCGATGGCAACATACGCGTTCTCTTCAACCGAGTTCTGATACGGCAGCGTCTCGCCGCCCTGCACCGCCGCGTCCAGACGGCCCTGGCGCAATTGCACGCGGGCATCGGCGGAACCGTTCGTGCCGGTTACGTTCACGGGCTTCTTGCCGGCCTTCACGCAGTTCTCGTTGCTCCATTTCGTGATGTCGTCGGGCCATGAGGTACGGCGGCTTGCGCCAACCGTTTTGCCGCACAGCGCGTCCGTGCTCTTGAACTCGCCGGCGCGCGCCTTGACCGTGTAGAACTGCGGACCGCCCGTGACGTAGTCGAGGAAGTTCACGGCTTCGCGGCGTGACGGCAGATCGGTCATGCCCGACAGGATCACGTCCACGCGATTCGTGGTCAGCGCACTCATCATCTGGTCGAAGCCGGTCTCCTCCCATTGCAGCTTGACGCCGAGTTTCGCGGCAATCGCTTCGCCCAGGTCGACGTCGAAGCCCATCAGCTTGTCCGTGGCCGGGTCCTTGTATTCGAACGGCGGATAGTTCGGCACGATAGCCGCAACCAGCGTGGTCTTGCCAATGACGGAAGGCGTATCGGCGTGAGCGATATTGAGCGCCATCGCGCCGAAGAAAAATGCGGCGAGCGCGCGCGGACGGAAGGATGCTTTCATTTGATTTCGTTCTTTTAGAGGATCAGGACAGCACCGCGGCGATAAAGTCCTGCGTGCGCCTATGTCGGGGATTCGACAGCACCTGTTCCGGCGTACCGCTTTCAACTATTTGCCCCTGGTCCATGAATACGACCCGATTCGCCACTTCACGCGCGAAACCGAGTTCGTGCGTGACGACGATCATCGTCATGCCGCTTTTGGCGAGATCGCGCATGACGGCAAGGACTTCGCCAACGAGTTCGGGGTCGAGGGCGGACGTGGGTTCATCGAAGAGCATGAGTTGCGGATGCATGGCGAGCGCACGCGCAATGGCTACGCGCTGTTGCTGACCGCCCGATAACTCCACCGGGAACGCATCGCATTTGTGGCCGAGACCAACGCGTTCAAGCAGCGACCTGGCTTCTTCGGTGGCCTCGGAACGCCGCCGCTTCAACACCTGCACCGGCCCTTCGATCACATTCTCCAACGCCGTCTTGTGCGGGAACAGGTTGAAGCGCTGGAACACCATGCCGGTCGCAAGCCGCTGGCGCGCGACCTCTTTTTCCGATAGCGCATGCAGCTTGTTCCCCACACGCCTGTAGCCAATGCGTTCGCCGTTGACCCACAGCGCGCCGTCGTTGATTTCTTCGAGCTGGTTGATGCATCGAAGGAACGTGCTCTTGCCCGAACCCGATGGCCCGATCACGCACAGCACTTCGCCTTTGGGGACATCGAGCGTGATGCCTTGCAGCGCCTTGAACTCGCCGTAGGACTTGCGTACATCGACCGCGCGGATGATTGAATTCATAGTCGATGTCTCCTTCATTGCCGGCCCGACGGACGACCCGCGCCGCGTGCGTAAAACCGTTCCACGCGCGATTGCATGAACGAGAGCACGGTCACCACGACGAGATACCAGATGCCGGCGACCATCAGCAATTCGATCACGCGCGCATTGGCGTAGTAGATGTTCTCGGCGTTGTGCAGCATTTCGGCATACTGGATCACGCTCGCGAGCGACGTCAGCTTGACCATGCCGACAAGTTCGTTGCCAATAGGCGGCACGATCACGCGCATGGCTTGCGGCAGGATGATCCGGCGCAGCGCCTGCAGCCTCGGCATGCCGATGGACTTTGCCGCTTCGTACTGGCCGGTATCGACGGAAAGCAAACCGGCGCGCACCACTTCCGACGTGTACGCCCCCTGGTTGATGCCAAGCCCGAGCAAGGCCGCCAAGAACGGTGTCATGATGTCGACGGTGCGAAACTCGAAGAGCCCGGGAACGCCTACCGACGGAAACACGAGCGCAAGGTTGAACCACAGCAGCAACTGCAGGATCACCGGCGTGCCGCGAAAGAGCCATACATAGGCTTGCGCGACCGTCTGAAGGACCGGGTTGGTCGAGAGCCGCATGATCGCGGTGATCACGCCGAGCGCCACGCCAAGCGCCATGGCGAGGACGGTCATGATGATCGTGTTGCCGAGGCCGGTCAGGATCGATTTCGCTGTGAAGAAGCGCGCAACGTACTTCCATTCGATCTGCCCATGCGCAAACGCGAGGCCGATGTACACCACGAAGGCCAGGATGAGTGCGGACGCCACATATCGTCCCCAATGGCGTCTGCGCACATATTCGAGTTGCGTGGCGTCGTCGGCGATCATGTCCGCGGGCGCGACTTCCTTCGATGCACTCAGCATTGCGGACCTCCGTATGACGTCGCCCATGCGAGTTGTTGGTCGAGCGCTGCCTGAAGACGCGCGATTTGTTCTTTCACGCGAACTGGCGCCGTACCACCGTAGCCGCTGCGCGCCGCAACCGCGGCATCCAGCGTGACGTGATCGAGCACGGCGGCCTCGAGCCGGGTATCGACTTTAGCGAGCGTCTGAACCGATACCTCCGCGAGTTCGATGCCCTGCTCCTCGCACACCTTCACGAGCGCGCCAGTGATCTCGTGCGCTTCGCTGAATGGCACGCCGCGCAACGCAAGCCAGTCCGCGACTTCGGTCGCGAGCGTGAAACCGAGCGGCGCCTGACGACGCATTTCCTCCACGTTCACATGCATCGTGCGGATCATGCCGGCCATGGCGGGCAGCACGAGTTCGAGCGTATCGATACTGTCGAACGCCGCGATCTTGTCTTCCGCGAGGTCGCGGTTGTACGCGAGCGGCAAGGACTTCAAAGTGGCAAGCAAGCCGCTCAGATTGCCGATCAAACGCCCCGCCTTGCCGCGCGTCAGCTCCGCAATATCCGAATTCTTTTTCTGCGGCATGATCGAACTGCCGGTTGCGTAGCCGTCGTCGAGCGCGACCCAGCCGAACTGGCGCGATGTCCACAGGATCACTTCCTCCGAAAGCCGCGACAGGTTCACAGACAACATGCTCGCAACGAACACGAATTCGGCGACGTGATCGCGCGAAGCGACTGCATCGATGGAGTTTTCGCACGGCGCGTCATACCCGAGTTCCTTCGCCGATAATTCAGGCCGCCTGCAGATCGCCGATCCCGCCAGCGCCGCCGCGCCCAACGGCGAGCGCGCGCTGCGCCGGTCCCAGTCGACGAGCCTGTCGATATCGCGGTAAATGGACTGCGCATGCGCGAGCAAGTGATGCGCGAACACAATCGGCTGTGCGGGCTGCAGATGCGTGAAGCCGGCGCTTACGCTATGCACGTGCGCGTTCGCCTGCTCGATTAATGCATTCTGCAAATCGATGACCGCCTGCGTGAGCGTACGGGCCTTATCGCGGAGAAAGAGCCGCAGATCATTCGCTGCTTGATCGTTGCGTGAGCGGCCGGCGCGCAACTTCCCTCCTGTTGCGCCGAGACGTTGCGTCAGTTCGCGTTCCAGGAAGGTGTGCACGTCTTCGTCGTCGAGAGTGGGCCCAACTTCGCCCGAGAGGAACTGCGCCTCGAGCGTGTCCATCTCTTTTAGCAATAGCTGCAACTCATCGGCATTGAGGATTTCCGCGCGATGGAGTTCTTGCGCATGCGCCCGGGACCCGGCGAGATCGTAAGGAGCAAGCCTGAAAAAGCTCGGGTCCGACCGTGACAGCGCAGTGAGCGCCGCCGACGGGCCGGTCTTGAAGCGTCCACCCCACAGCCGGTCTGAATGTTGGCTCATGCGAAATCTCCCTGGAACGGATTGTTTGCAGCCGTGGACGACGATCAAGAACCCAACCGCCCGCACGATTCAACCGATTTTATGAACGCCAATTTTTTACCGACAAACGGTAAAATCTCATGGTTACCATGCACAACTTGCATAAATGAAAATCGAGCGATATCCACCGTTCAACGTGCTGCAGTCGCTGCTGGTGGTCGCACGCTGCGGCAATTTCACGGCCGCTTCACAGCAGTTGTTCCTGAGCCAGAGCGCCGTCAGCAGGCACATCCAGCAGATCGAGGAGTACTTCGGCTGCGCGCTTTTCGTGCGCCATACGCGCATGGTCGTGCCGACGGCGGAGTGCCAGCGGCTGGTTCCCATCGTCGAGGAATTGCTTGCAACGGCCCGCCGATCCATGCACGTCACGAGCACAGGCGGCCAGACCGTGACCTTGCGCGTGACGCCCACGCTCGCCGCGCGCTGGCTGATGCCGCGTCTGCCGAGCTTCTATGCGGATGTGCCTGGCACGCAGCTCAATATCGATACCGCTTGGTTCCTGCCGACGAATTTCGGCGAAGGCACGCTCGATGCCGCCATTCTCTTCGGCAACGGCCGCTGGGATGGACTGGAGGCGACCTGCCTGATGCGCGAAAGGTTGACGCCCGTATGTTCGCCGCAGACGGCGCACGGCGAGCCACCTTTGCGCACGCCCGCGGATCTGAAGCAGCACACGCTGCTTCATTCGAGCTTCGGGCGACGCGGCTGGATGTTATGGCTGCAGCAGGAAAGCGATGAACTTGCGGCGCATACGTATCGTGAGCAGGTCTTCGATACGCTCGACCTCGCGTTCGGTGCTGCCGTTCGCGGAATGGGCGTGGCGCTGGGGGATTTGAATCTGGTGCAGGAGAATTTGTCGAACGGCGCGCTGGTGGCGCCATTCGAGCGCGTGCTGGAATCGGGCTCGGGTTATTACCTCGTGCATCCGCCGCGCAATGAGTATCGCGAGAAGCTCAGGCCGCTTCTCGCGTGGCTGCAGGGAATTGCAGCGCTGGATTAACGCGTCAATACCTCGTCCACCGCTTTCAAAACCAGACCAAAAAACTCGTCGGCGTGAGCGGAATTCAACCAGCGAACGACTACCGCCATCTTCCGCTCCGGCTCGATCCACATGAACGAACTGCCCGCGCCGATCGCAAAATAACTCGATGCCGGCACGCTCGGAAACACGCGGCGTTCGTGATTGAGCCATACGAGATAACCGTAATAAGGCGCGAGACCGCAAGGCGTTTGCATGCGCGTGATCCATTCGCGCGAGATGATTTGCCGCCCGTCGACCTTTCCGTCATTAACAAAAATCTGAGCCACTTTTAGCTGATCATTCGCGCTGATCGACAAGCCGCCGCCCCAGTGCGTGCCGCCTGGCACCGATTGCACGCGCTGACCGTTAATATAGACCCACGCGTTGTCATAACCGACCCAGTTCCAGTTATCGCTGGCACCGGCGGGGCGCATGATCGCTTCGCGAAATACATCGGGCAACGGCCGTCCAAACAGATGCAGCAGCGCGAGCGACAACTGGTTGATCCGCACGTCGTTGTATTCCCAGTACGTGCCGGGCGTCTGCACCGGCCGCAGGTCGCCCTTCTTGCCATTGGGCGGCGCACCGAACGTCACCGCCCGATAATGATCCGCCTGGTCCGGAAGGCCGAAATAGTCGCCCGTCCATTCGCTCGTCTGCTGCAGCAATTGCGCCCATGTGACCTGGGCGTTGTGTTCATCGTCGAAACCGATGCCGGGCACGCGCTTTTGCACCGGCTCATTTACATCCGGCAGCAGGCCGCGGTCGTGCGCGACGCCCGCAAGCAAAGCCAGATACGTCTTGGCGATACTGAACGTGAGATCGGCACGATCCGGTTCGCCCCAGGACGTCAACAAACGGCCATCGACGGAAATCGCGCCCGACACCGGCCCGCGATCATGCACCGGTCCGAGCAGCGTGTTCCAGGGAGGAGGATCGTTGGGATGAACGCCCCACATGCCTTTCACACTGCGATCCCAGGCAGTTTCGTGGTCGTTGGAAAACTGGATGGCGTCCTTCATGGCCTGCGGTAAATCCTTTTGCATGTCGTTCATTTCCAAGGTGTTCATCGAACTGAATCAGTGCACTTTCAGGCGTTTGCGCGCCCATACCAATGTGAAAAGACTAATGATGGCGGCGAGCATCAGGTACAAACCCGGCGCGAGGTTGTTACCCGTCAGCGCAATCAGCGAAGCAACGGCAAGCGGCGTGAAACCGCCGAATAGGGTGGTGCCTACGTTGTAGCCCACCGCCATGCCTGTGGTGCGCGTGCGGGTTGGAAACAGGTCCGACATCAGCGCGGGAATCGGCGCGAAATAAATAGCCTTGAGCACCGCGACCCAGACCACGGCGGCGAGCAGCGTCAGCATGGACGGATGCGCGTTCATGAACATGAAAGCCGGATAAATGGTGACGAAGAAGAGCGACCCGGCGCCCAGCATGATGCGCGTGCGGCCGACTTTATCGGACCAGTGGCCGACCATTGGCGTGAGCACCATCACGATAAACCCCGCTGCGAGCGTCGCGATAAACCCGGACGATGGCGAGAGTCCAAGCTGGCGCGATGCATACGTCGGCATGTACAGCAACATGTAGTTTGCAGTCGTCGTAAGCACGAGCGAGCCGATGGAAACCAGCAGCCGTTCCTTCTGCGTCGCGAGGACTTCACGGATCGGCGACGCTGCCGTTGCGGTGCGTTCGAACTCCGGCGTTTCATCGACATGACGACGGATATACATGCCAACCGGACCAATCAGCAATCCGAATAAGAACGGAATCCGCCATCCCCAGCCTTCGAGCTGCGCGGGTGTCAGCGTGCTTGTCAACACCGCGCCGAACGCCGATGCAACCAGCACGCTCGCGCCCTGACTCGCAAATTGCCAGCTCGCCATGAAGCCGCTGCGCGCGGGCGCGTGCTCGGTCAGGAACGCGGTCGAACTGCCAAATTCGCCGCCAGCAGAAAAGCCCTGCAACAGCCGCGATGCAAAGATGCCGATGGGCGCGAGCACGCCGATCGCCGCATAGCTCGGCATCAAGGCGACCATGCCGGTGCCAAGCGTCATCATCGCGATGGACAATGTCAGCGACGCCTTGCGGCCCTTGCGATCACTGTAGGAACCGAGCACGAACGCGCCAACCGGACGCGCGAGATACGAGAGCGCGAAAGTGCCGAGGGTCAGCAGCAGCGAGACGGTTTTATCGGTAGTTGGGAAAAACAGTTTCGAGAGCGTTGCCGCAAAATAACCGTAGACCACGAGGTCGTAGAACTCGAGCGCATTGCCTATCGATGTTGCGGCTATCAGCTTGTAGATGCCCGTGTGGCGCTTTGCATCCGGAATGACGGTGGTGGCCGTGTCGGTGCTCATCGCGTATTCCCCGCAGCTTGATTCATGGGGGCCGCGCCTGGAACACCTTGCTCGCCAAGGTCCCAGAAGAGCCCGGCCATGATGCGCAAACCTTCCTCGACTACCGGCCCGAGCATGTGTTCATCCGGCGCGTGTTGCGAGCATCCGGGATACGAATGCGGCACCCAGAGCGTCGGCATGCCGATGATCTCCGCGAAGACATCGTTGGGAAGCGTCCCGCCGAGATTCGGCAACAGCACGGGCTTCTTGCCGGTGGTCTGTGCGAGCGAATTCAGCCCCCACTGGACCCAGGCGTTGTCCGGGTCCACGCGGGTCGCCGGCGCACCGCGGTCGACATCGATATGGACCATGCCGAATCCATGCTCGTCCAGATGACGGCGCACGGTCTGCTCGAGGTCCTCCCAGTTCGTGCCGACCACGAAGCGGATCTGCATATACGCGAAGGCGTGCGGCGGTATCGCATTGACGGGCTTCTCGGGATTGCCGGTACGGAACGCCAGCACTTCGAGATTGTTCCAGCCGAACACGCGTTCGGAGGGCGTGAGACCGGGTTCGCCGTAATCGGTATCGACTTCCGGTTCGCCCGGGTTGCCGCCTACAACGATTCCATCCAGCGCACGCCGCACCGCTTGCGGCACTTCGGGTGGACGCAGGCCTTCAACCAGAATGCGGCCGTTCTGATCGACCATCGATGCAATTGCGTTTGCCAGCACCACGCCCGGATTGCGCAGCAAGCCACCCCAGTTCCCCGAATGATGACCACCCTCGCGCAGATTCACGGTGAGCTTGAAGTTCACGAGTCCGCGTGAACCAAGAAAGATCGTGGGGCGCGCCGCGCCGAGGCGCGGGCCATCCGAAGCGATCAGGACATCGGCCTTGAGTTCGTCGCGCAAGGTTTCGCACACGGCGTGCAGGCCGGGCGAGCCGACCTCTTCGCCGGTTTCGAAAAGCAGCTTGAGGTTGAAGCCGAGCTGCCCATTGCGTGCGTCGAGCACGGCCTTCAGCGCGGCGAGGTTGATGCTGTGCTGGCCCTTGTTGTCGGCGGTGCCGCGGCCATACCAGTGATCGTCGACAACAGTGACCTGCCAGGGCGACAAACCCTCGCGCCATTGCGCGTCATATCCTCTGACGACATCGCCGTGACCGTATGTCAGCACGGTGGGCAGTTCGTCGCTTTCCTTGCGATGTGCAACCAGAAACGGCCCCGCGCCGGGCGCCGGGTTATCGACCAGCCGTGACGTGAATCCCAGTTCGGCCAGCAACGGCGCGATTTCATCGACCAAATACGCGCTCAGCAACGGACCGCTTTCCGGCTCCTGACTTTCCGTACGAAACGCCACGCGGCGACGCAGGTCTTCGAGAAAAGCGCCGGAATCGTACAGGTCGGCAGCGGCTTGAATAGCGGACTCGCGTGTCACTTCTTTCTCCAGTGAAGCGCGCCTTCAGGCAAACAAGGCACGCCGGTTCTTCAGGTAGAAAAAATCGATGACGCGATCTTGATACCGCCGATATTTATGGACAATGACAATATTTGGCAGTTTCCGTTGCCAAAAAGGCAAAGCTCCCGGTACTGAATCGCTTTCGATAGAGACGCATCATGCAAACCACCGCGCTACGATATTTCCTGGAAGTTGCTCGAAGCGGCTCGCTGAGCAAGGCGTCCGAGCGCCTGTTCGTGGCCGTCTCGGCGATAAGCCGACAGGTCGCGAAGCTGGAAGACGAGATGGGCGTGCCCTTGTTCGAGCGCCGGCCGCGCGGCATGGTGCTGAGCGAAGCCGGCCGCCTCCTTGCCGCGCACGCTCACCGCAGCCTGATGGAACAGGAACGTGTAACGGAAGAAATCCGCGGGCTGACGACCGAAAGCCGCGCGACGATCCGCGTGGCGAGCTCGGAAGGCGTTGCGCGTGATTTTCTGCCGCAGGTCTTCGCGCACTTCCTGAAGAGCTGGCCCGCCGCGCATTTTCAGCTCGATGTCGCCGCGCCCACCGAGGCGACGCAGCACGTTCGCGACGGCACCGCCGATATCGCCGTATGCTTCAGCGTCGCTCCGGAGAAAGACGTGAACGTGCATTACGCACAGCGGGCGCCGATTTTCGCGCTGGTCACGCAGGATCATCCGCTCGCCGAGAAAGAGTCGGTATCTCTGGCGGATCTCACGCCATGGCCACTTGCGATCTACGGCGAAGGCGTGACCGTGCGCCAATTATTCGATATCTCCTGCAGCCTGGAAGGCCTCAACTTCGAGCCTGTGTTCGTGAGCAATTACGGCGGCGCGCTGCAAAGCTTCGTCCAGCAGACGCAGGCCGTGACGTTCGTGGGTTATCTGACGGTACGCAGCCGCCTCAAGCCCGACAAGATGGCGGCCATTCCAATCAGCAATCCGGAGTTGCATCAGCGCACGCTGCAAGTACAGACCATGGCCGGGCGGACGTTGCCTAAAGCCGTAGGCGCATTTCTGGATTTGCTGATTGCGGCAATCCACGATCCTTCGTGTCTTGAGTGACGGTGCGCGAAGCAGCAACGGGACGCACGATGGGCACACTCGCGGGAACGACTGCGCGACGCGAAACCCGTAGTCCGCGCCAAGGTACGAACCGCCAAATGAGCAACAGCAAAGCAAGCAGTGCGGGACACCAGTTGACGTTCGTCGCGGCGGGTTCGCGATGAGTCAGGTTCGGATCCAGCATCGCGCTGGTCAAGGAGGCAGGTTCACGCAAGCGCGCATAACCAAAGCCGATGCGTGACGCCACCGAAGCCAGATACTCCGCGCGCAACGACGACAACTCTTCATGGCTCTCGACCGTCGTCGGTTTGCCCGGAATGGTCGGAACCTGGATTACCTGATCGGCACGCCAAAAGCCAGTCTTGTTACCGTTTGCATCGGTCTTCGGCACGTTGACGGGCTGGTCGCCGCCCACACCGATCAGCCAGCCGTGCACCTTGCTGTCGGCAATCGCGCGAACCCGATCATTCGATGGCAGCACCGGCGGCGCTTCCTGCCCGTCGGTAAAGAAGATGACCGCGGTATTCGACCCGACTTCCTGCGCCGTATGCACCGCCGAATAAATCCCGCCTTCGGCCACGCGGCTCCAGTTGGTCCAGCGCATGCGGCCGTCGATCTCATTGAGAGACGACAGCAGCGCGTCGAAGTTGCTGCATACCTCAATAGGCGGCATCAACAACAAGGTCCGCTGGCCGGTAAAGACGCTCCATCCCACCTTCGATCCACACTGCAATTTGCCGAGCGTCTCGCGCGTGGCCGCTCGCGCGAAATCAAGGCGACTCAACGGGACCTGACTCGTGCCGACATCCTCCGTGTCCATGCTTTGCGTGATATCGAAAGTGACGATGTAGTTCGCGTTGTCGCGTGGCAACTTCATCGGCGGCAAAACGAGCGCGGCGATCAGCAATAACAGCGCGAGCGTGATCGGCCATTGTCGTTTGCCTAGCAAGCCGCGCATGAATGCCAGGATTCTCACGGCAGATCCTCGGCTTGCGCACCGCGCAGCTTCACATCGTGCTGTTCCTTGACGTCGGGTTCATCGGCGCCCTGGGCAGCTTCCGGCGCGAGCCACAACGCGCGCTCGAGGTTGTAGCGCGCGTCCCAGTCATCCGGATTTGCGCGTAGCAACTGGCGGTATCGCTGCTTGGCTTGTTCGAGAAGCGGCAAGGATCTGACCGGACCTGAGCTACCCTCGCCCGTCGCCTGACGCACGTACATGTTGCCCAGGTTAAACAACGCGTCTTTCGCGACGTCGGCGGAATCCTCGTCCTGAATGAGGGCATCGTAGAGTTTTTGCGCGTCAGGATAAGCGCGTGATTTCGATAAGACCATCGCACGTGCAAGCCGGACTTCGGGTGCGTCAATACTTTGATTCTGCGGATTCGCAACACCCTGCGCGATGTCATTTGCATGCTTCAGTTGCAGCCCGTCGTACGCGGCAACGGCTGCGCAACACAGCGCGATGACGCCGAAGGCAATGTGCACTGTCGAGCGCTTCATGCCCAGCTCCTGACCTGAATAAGATGCAGCGCGAGAAGCAAGGTGCAGAACACCAGCGCGACGGCGAAGCAATACGAGCTTCTATCCTGGCGCGGCAATTGTTCGACGAACGACACCTGATATTTCTGCTGCCGGTTGATGTCGGCCATCGCGGCTGCCATGGCGTCGGCGTCGCTTGCCTGATAGAGGTGATACGGCGATTTCAGCGTGAGGAAGAACCGATGCAACTCGGCTTCCGCGGATGCATCGTTGGCGGCCACCGCTCGCAGGTCTGGACTGTAAACACCGCTGCGCAGATAGATGAAATACAAGTCGATACGATTGCGCGCGAGTCCTTCCTCAATGTTTCGCCGGGCTTGCGCGTCGAGCCGCGCACCGCCGTCGGAGACCAGGACGATGGCGCGGCGTGCGTCGAAGCTGCGTCCGTCGAACTGGCCGATGGCCGCCTTCAGTCCACGATCGAGCTGTGTGTCCGCCATGCCTCGGCCAATGCCCGTGCCGCTGATTGCATCGAGGATGATCCGGTGGTTTGCAGTGAAACGCACCACGGGAATCGGGCTGATGCCGAACATCATGAAAGCCAGGCGATCGTTGGGGCGTTCATCGACGAAACGGCTGATCGAACGCCGTGCCACTTCGTTCTTCGACATGCCGCGCGAGTCGATAGGCTGTCCGCCCATGGCGTCATCCATGCTCGAACTGCGGTCCATCAGGATCAGGATTTCAGCGCCGGTGCCCGTGCGCAGCGCCGTCAGGTTCGACCGTCCAGGGCCTGCCAGGCCCATGATGATCGCGAGAATGGTCAGCACGGCGCAAGCTCTCCAAAGCCATCCAATTGCGCGTCCGAGCTGATCGACTGGCAGCCATCCGATGTACGAAAAACTCAGCGTGTCGCCGCGGCGGCGCAGCAAGGGTAAGAGCGCGAGCGGCAGAAGCACGAGCACCCAGGGGTGGGCGAAATCGATAGGCAATGTCATCGCTGCCGCCCATCGGCGCGACGCCCATCGGCGCGGCGCTTTTCCGCGCGGTACAACGAGCGGGATAAGTCGCGCAGGGAAAATTGTGTATCGGATGAAGACGCCTCAGACGATGCAAAAAAGCGCTCGCCGGAGTGCTGGTAGAAACGTTCAAGCTGCGGTTCAAGTGGCTGCAGATAAGGCGCCCTTGCAAATAACGACGTAAGTGTTCCTCCGTGCACGACCTGCCCCGCCGTCTCGTTCAACGCCCGATGCAGGCATAACCAGCCATGGGCGCCGGCGTCTTTATCTGTTGGCTTCGAGCGCTGCATCTCGTTCCACGCGCGCGCGAACGGCAGGCGTTCGGCATCTTGACGGTTACGCCATTGCCACCAGCCGAACCACGTCAGAAGCGTCAACGCGAGCAGACCGAGTGCCCAGGTCAACTGCCGGCGCAGCGGCGCGGTTGCCGGAATGCGTGCCTGCCGGTCGGGAAGCAGCGCCTGGAGATCGCCGGTTGAAAATGCCGTCTGCGGTGTCAATGGACTCACGCTTACAGGCCACTCGGGAACCAGCAGCGCACTGCCGCCGGGCACGTTCAACGTTAGCGAGGGCAGCATGATCGTGGTCAGCGTCTGCGGCGCGTTCGTGACCTGGTAGTCGATGCTCAACCATGCGCGGCCTTGCGCATCGTGTTCGATTCGTGGATTGCGACGCTCGAACCAGACGCCGACACGTCCCGTCGATGGCATCGCTATGTTGCCCCGCTCAGTCAGCAAGATGCGCTGCGTGAGTACATCGCCGATCACATGGCCGAATGCGCGCGGCTGCTCTACAGTCGCGGCTTGCACCGTTGACATGATCAAGCAGAACATGATGGCCTTGAGCCCGCGCACAAGAACTTTCATGCGGCTGCTTCCAGGAAGTATCTCGACAACGCTTCGGCGTCGAATGCACCTTCAATGTAAAACGGCCGCAGGCCGCGTTTGTCGAAGAGCGTGTTTATTTCAGTGCGCCGGCGCTGCACGCCTTCGCGCCAGTCGTTGCGCGTCTTGTCGCGTAGCCATAAAGTCCGGCGCGCGCCCGTTTCTGAATCGTCCACGCTCAATAGCGAACCGTGACCGGGTGGCTCGATCTCCGAGCGATCCCATACGATCATCGGAATGACATAGGCATGCGTGAGCGTATCGAGCACCTTGGGCAAGCGCGCGAGCGGCCAGTGAAAGTCCGACACGATAAAAATAATGCCCTGTCGCCCGGCCAGTTTTGCGACCGACTTCTCCAGTCCATCGATACCACCGGCCACACCTGCCGACTTGGCCGCCTCGCGCACGATGCCCGCCATGACGTCGCCCACGCCCTGACCGTAACGCGCCGGCGAATAGAGCTCTTCGCGCTCGGTTGCGTCGAAGGCGAGCATGCCGACCTGATCCCCTGCACGAAACGCGCTGTAGCCCAGCGCTTCCACGAAATCCGCCGCGATATCCAGCTTGGTTTTGGCCTGGCCGAAATGCATCGACGCCGATACATCGATCACCACGTACACCGGCACCGCAACTCTTTGCAGATGCACCCGCACGAGCCATTCAGCGGGAATCGCGCGCATGCTCGCACGCAGGTCCACGCGGCGAGGATCGGGATGATCGAAGAGGCGCGCGTGCATGGCGAACGCCTGACCCGCGCCGAAGCTCGATCCGGGATGCGAACCGGGACGAGAACCGCCGGCGCGCATCGGCAGCCGGTAGTGAAATTCTGGCATCGCGTTCATGGTATTCATGACTTCAAGGCACCGCGACTCTTGCCATGATCTGCGCGATCAGCCCTTCCGCGAGTTCCTGCCGGCGCAATTCGTAAATGGGCGTGAAAAACACCCTGTGTCCGAGCGCCGGCAGCAACACGGCGTGAACGTCCTCTGGTATCAGATGCGTGCGGCCGGCAAGCCACGCGATCACCCGCGCGGCTCGCAGCAACGCACTCATGCCGCGCGGACTTGCGCCTACGAGAATGAGCCGCTGCATATCGACACCTTCAAGCGCGATATCGAATTGCTGCGGGTTTTCGGTTGCCTGCCAGATGTCGAGCACGTATCGCTCGATAGTCGGACTTGCGCTCACGCTGCGCTGGATAGTCGCGCCGATGCTGTTCAGTTCCTCCCATCGGACCACGCCCGGTGTGACTTGCTCCAATAACGCATCGACGTCGTGGAAAACCGGATCGAATACCAGCGCGCGACGCACGTTGGTGTCCGACGGCGTCGGCATGTTCAGTTCGAAGAGAAACCGGTCGCGTGCCGCCGACGCCAGTTCGAACGTTTCTTCCCGTTCGACCTTGTTGCGGTCGGCGAACACGATCATGTGCGGAAAGTGGTATTCCCGGTCGAACGCCGAGACCGAGCGCTCGGCCATCGCGCGCAGCAACAGCGACTGCACTTGCGGGCGGGCACGATTGATCTCGTTGAAGAAGAACGTGGTGAGCCTTTCGCCGTGCCGCAACAAAGGACCCGGATCGATACGCGGCTTGCCCTCTGCATCCACATACGTGTGATAGATCAGGTCGCCCGGCATCATGTCGATGGTGCCTTCCACCCGTCCGAAGTCACCGCCAATCGCCCGCGAGAACGCGCGCAGCACAGTGGTTTTCCCGACCCCGACGCCGCCTTCCAGCAACACATGCCCGCGAGCAAACAACGCCACGTTGATGAGGCGAACAGTTTCGTGCTGACCGATCACCGCCTTCGCCACGCTCTGTTCGACGCGCAACGCACTCTCGCGCCAGTCCTGAAGCTGCTCTTCAAATGCCATCGATCGGATCTCCTGTTGCACAGCGGCACTGTGCCGGAATCAACACGCCGATCAGGCCATGCATAAGTCGTACCGAGCGATACGTGCCATGGTTATGAAGCGATTTGGATAACCGAATACTCGCAGCCGGGAAACACACTGTCACCGCCTGCGACACACCTTGTGCCTGCGTCGCCGCGATAAAAACCGCACTGCAGCACGGCGGGCTGGGCACATGGGATGCTGCTAGTTAGAAGCAGTGCAGCGCCAGACAGCGCTGCTCAAACTCAATACCAAATGGAGGTCATCATGAAAACCATGATCGTGGCAGCGTGCCTGCTGGCGAGTATCGGTGGGGCAAGCGCTTATGCGCAAAACAGCGGCAACAAGACCACAAGTGGAAATGCGACCGCTGCGCCAGGCAATCCCGCGAGCGCGGGTGAATCGATGGCTCAGCCTGCAAGCGCGGGAACGAGCACATCGGGTAATCAGGGAACGCTGATGCAGCAGCGGCAAAAAGCGATGTCACCGCAGGGGGCGTCGGGCAGCGCTGCGACAGGAGCGATGAAACAGTAAAAAGCGCGGTGCAGCAAAATCATCCCGCGCTTATTTCAAGCACTTCACGCGCCAGGCAGTTCCGGTTTGCGCGCGGAACATGGCGAAGCCATTGTCGTGTTCGCGCTCAATGCGCTTGTCGATGACATCGGCGGGGATGGTGTTGAAGTCGAAGAGACCGTAGTGATGCGCGATCAATGCATCAGTGCCGCTTTCCTTCGCGAGCGCGATGGCCTCATCGAGCGTGAAATTGCCGGGCACGCCATTGCCGCTGCGCTCGGCGTCGCGGCCATTCACGGGGAGCATCGCGACGTGCGGTTTAAACATTGCCAACGCTTCGGCAAGTCCCGCGTACGGCACGCAATCGCCCGAATGATACAACCGCGTCCGGCCTGCTTCGATGACATAACCCAGCCACGGATAACGTCCCTCATCGTCCATATCCAGCGTCTCGTGCGCTGAGGGAACCGGTGACACGAAACAGTCTGGAAGAACCTCGATCCGCTCACCGGCGTTCACCGGAATCAGCCGTTCGACGCCCACGCCGCATCGTTTGATTGCTTCATCCGTGACCGCTGCGGGAACAACGAACCGGAGATCTGGGAGGTGCTCGGCAAGCGGTTGCAGCGTCCCCGGGTCCATATGATCCGTATGCCGATGCGTGCACATCACAAGATCCACATGATCCAGCTCGGAGGTCGTGATAGGCGCGGCCATCATGCGCGTATGCGGAAACTTCGTACCCGTGTATTTTTCCGCGAGCGAGTCGGACAGATATGGATCGATCAACATCCTGAACTTGCCGGACTCGATCATAAACCCCGCTTGCCCGAGCCAGTACAACACGACCTCTCCATCGCGAGGCGCTGTTGCGCGATCGGCCAGCCGCTCACGGAGGGACACGGAAAAATTCTCGTTCAGCAGCGACACGTCACCAGCAGACATAACCGCCATCGGCGAGAACGATCGATCCCGTCATGAGGCTCGACGCGTCGCTTGCAAGGAACAGAATCACCGATGCGACTTCATCCATGCGTCCAAGCCGGTTCATCGGCGTACCGCCGACCCATTTGTCGAACATCTCCTTGTTCTGATACACATAGGTGTTCATCTCGGTATCGATATACGTTGGAGCAACCGCATTCACGCGCACGCCACGCGCGCCCCACTCCGCCGCGAGCGACTTCGTCAGATGATGCACGCCGGCCTTGGACGCGTTGTAGTTCGCCTGCTCCTGCGGCCGGTTCACGATAAAACCCGACATCGACCCCACGTTCACGATGCTCCCCGTTCCGTGTTCGAGCATGCCCTTCCCAAACGCGCGACAGGCCCAGAACACACCGTTGAGATTGACATCGATAACCTTGTTCCAGATCGCATCCGTCATGGTCTCGGCAGGATGATTCGAAATCGCAATGCCTGCGTTGTTCACGAGCACGTCCACGCGCCCATGACGCGCGACGACCGCATCGTTCACACGTTGTGCAGCGGTTGAATCGGTGACATCGAGCAATTCGGTTTCCACGCGGTGCCCCTTGGCCGCGAGATCCGCCGCGGCTTTATCGAGCAATTCCGCGTTCATGTCCGTGAGAACCACAAGCGCGCCGGCTTCAGCGAGCGCCTCGGCCGTTGCAAATCCAATACCGCGTGCAGCGCCCGTGACCACGGCGATCTTGCCGTCGAGCTTGAACTTGTCGAGATACATGCCTGGTTTTTCCTTAAGCTGTTTTGGCGGGCGCGGGTTTTCCCGCTTGCGCCGCAATGCGGCTGATTTCATTGAAGCCGGGACCGCTCACCGGGATCTCGACGTGGAACACTTCCGCGATCACGCGCGTCCATCCATAAATGAAGTAGGTCCAGCCGTCCTCTATTTGAAGCTTGCGGGTGCTTTCCTGCGCGCGCGCCTGATCGAGGAAGATCAAATCCCCACGGTAATTCAGGTCCCACACGACCGCTCGCTCCGGGAACACGGCCGCGTTGCTCAACGGCGAACCCGGCGCATCCTTGCCCAGACCCGTTGCGTTGATGACGAGCGCGCCCGGCGACAAACGCGCGAGGACCGCGTCATTGTCTTCGGCTTTGGGCGCGACGACATATTCGCACGGTACATCGAATTTGAGTTCGCGATGAATGCGCTCGATCTCTTCCAGCCTTCCCGCAGACCGGTTCGATACGATCACTTTCGACGGCCGGTTCGCGCCGCGTTCCTTCTGCATCAGATGCCACGTCAGTGCGATGGTCGAACCGCCCGCGCCCATCGAAAAGACTTCTGCTCCGGTATCGGCAAAATGATTTGCCGGCAAAAATCCATCGAGTGATAAACCCGATGTAATCGGATCCTTCGCGTGACAGATGAATTTGCCGTTCAGCTTCGAGAGGCAACTGGTCTCGCCCATGACCTCGGCGGTTGGATCGATGACATCGAAGAGATCCTTGCACGCCGCATACAAGTCGATCTTGTGCGTGGTCACGAGCGCGCCGACCGACAACGGGTCATGCTTCAGGAATTCGACCGCTTCGCGATACGCCTCGGGCGCCGCGTGCGGCTGAAAATCGATGCCCTTGATTTCGACATCGCCGAGACCGAGATGCTTCGCCCATTCGGGGAACACACGCATGATGGAACTCTGTGCCGTCGTCACGCCGATGAAATAGAACGTCGGGCGTGATGCGGCTTGATACTTCTTGGGAGCGCTCATCGTGTCGCCCCTTCAGTAGCCAATGCACCGCGCGCGAGCAGTGCATCGATTTCCTCCTGCGTGCGCTCCTTGTAATCCGGATTCGGCACGCTGCGCCAAGAGCCCGCACCGTCATCGACAATGCGCAGTTTCATGCCATTCGATTGCTCGATGATCGCGTAATCCTGCCCCGAATCCGCCGGGTAACAAAACAGCATCACGAAATCCTCCTGCCCCAGATTCACCGAACGATGAATCCAGCGCGGCGGCACGTAACACGCGGTGTTCGCCTTGATTTCGACCACGCGTGTATCGCCCGATGGCGATTCCATCAGCATCACGCCGTAACCCTTCAGCCCGAAATAAAGCTCCGGCCGGTCGATCGCCGCGTGGATGTGGCCGCGCGTCATGAAGTATTCGTCGCCAACCTTGCCCGGGCTCATGCGCGTGACGCCGGTGATCAAGTCGCCTGGATTGCTGTTCGGCTTGTGATCGGTGACTTCATAGACGACCTCATCGCTGCGCGTCGCTGCGAGGGCATCGAAGGCGGCACTGTCGGCATAGAGCCCGCTCAGGTCGCGCAGGAACTTCTGATAGCGCGAGCCGGTGCCGATCATCAGGCCCGACTGCAAGTCGACATCGAAGGAACGTGGTTCAGGCCATTGCATCGGGTCCATCTCCTGGAAAGTGCAAGTCGCTTCACTGAATGAAACAACGCGAAGCGAACGTTAGTTTTAATAATGATAGCTTTAAGTTAAATGCAAAACATCAGGGTTTTCCCCGCCATTTCGCTCCTGTTTTTCCCGCTAATGATAGCTATACTATCGTTCAAGGTATGCGGAGACAACGTTACTTCTGCTCAACTTGGGTTTAATCGATCGCTCGCCGATACATGCACGGCCCATTCGCTGGAGACTTTCAATGCAAGACAAGCAGCCCTCCGAACGCACTCAGCCCAATGCTGCAGTCGCAGCCTTGCGTGAAGCGCTCGGAGCCGACGTCGTCGGGCTTCCGGACGAATTCGCGGGCCGCAAGAATTCGGACTCGAGCCGCATGCCCTGCGATGAACCGCTTGCGCTGATCCGGCCGCGCACGACCGAACAGGTTGCGACGGCGATGCGCATTTGCCACGAGCACAAGCAGGCGGTGGTCACGCAAGGCGGACTGACGGGTCTTGCCGGCGGCGCTTGCATGCTCGGCGGAGAAGTCGCGTTGAGCATGGAGTTGATGAACGGCGTTGAATCCATCGATGAAGTCGGCGCCGCCATGACGGTCTGGTGCGGCACGCCGCTGCAGGTCGTGCAGGAAGCCGCCGATGCCGCCGGGTTCATGTTTCCGCTGGACCTGGGCGCACGCGGAAGCTGCACGATCGGCGGCAACCTCGCGACGAATGCGGGGGGAAATCGCGTGATCAAGTACGGAATGATGCGCGACCAGGTGCTGGATATAGAAGCCGTGCTCGCCGATGGCAGCATTGTTGGCGGCCTGCGCAAGATGATCAAGAACAACACCGGTTACGACCTGCGCAACTTGCTGATTGGAAGCGAAGGAACGCTCGCGATCATCACGCGCGCCGTGCTGCGGCTCAGGCCGAAACCACGGGCGGTATCGACGGCGTGGTGTGGATTGCCGAACTACGATGCGGTCACCACGTTGCTGCGCCGCGCTCAGGAAGGCTTGCCCGCGGGGGTATCGGCGTTCGAAGTCATGTGGCCGGGTTACTACGACTTCGTCTTGTCGCGCCTGCCGGAATTACGCGCGCCGCTGGAAGGCAAGCATGCGTATTACGTGTTGCTCGAAAGCAGTGGCGCCGACCCGCAACGTCAGGCGGACGCGTTCGAAGATTTCCTGGCGCAGATGCTCGAGGAAGGGCTTATCACTGACGCCGCCCTCGCCTCATCCGAGTCGGACGCCGCCGCGTTCTGGGCCATACGCGATGCCCCCGGCGAATACCAGCGCCTGATTCCGGGCCGCGTTTCCTTCGATGTGAGCTTCTCGATCACCGACGTCGGCCGCGCCGCACACGAATGCGACAAGCAGCTTCGCGAACGCTGGCCCAACGCCACGATCCTGATCTACGGCCATCTCGGCGATGGCAATTTGCACATCGTCGTGCAGGAGCCTGACTGGCCGCCGACCACTGCGCCGCAGGTGCAGGAAGTGGTCTACGGCGTGACCGGCGCGATGGGCGGATCGGTATCGGCGGAACACGGCATAGGCACGAAGAAATTGAAGGTGCTCGCGTTATCGAGAACACCGGCAGAACTGGCCGCCATGCGCGCCGTGAAAGCCGCACTCGACCCGTTGAACATTTTGAACCCAGGCAAGTTGTTGTTGAACGTCGTTTAAAACCGCCAAACCCCAACAAAAGGAGGAGACATGACGCGGTTCGTGAAGAAGGTGATGTGTGGTGTGGCGCTGGCAGTCGCAGGTGTGATCGCAGCATCCCCGGCGATGGCAGCCGACAAGATGAAAGTGGGCATTTCCATGAAGGTGCTCAACGCGCCGTACTTTTCCGCCGCGATGGAATCGGCCAAGGCGCGCGCGGCCGAACTCGGCAACGACGTGATCACCGCCGACGCACAAGGCAAGATGGGCAAGCAGATCTCCGACGTGGAAGACATGCTCACGCGCGGCATCAAGGTGCTGATCATCGATCCGGCTGATCCGAAGGGTCTCGTCAACGTGGTCAACACGGCGACCGCGGCGGGCGTGAAAGTCGTGGTGATCGACAGCACGCTCGATCCGAAAGCGAATTATCTGACGCTCGTGCAATCGTCGAATCGCGAGAATGGCGCGCTGGTCGGTTCATGGGTCGTCGATACCCTCGGCGACAAGCCGCTGAAGATCGCGTTGATCTCGGGCGAGAAAGGCAATCCGGTCGGCAAGGAACGGCGCGATGGCGTGATCGAAGGGATCGTCGAAGCGCAGCTCGCGAAGACCGGGAAGGTCAACTTGCAGATCGTGGGACAAGGCTGGGGCAACTGGTCCGACGAAGGCGGCCTGAAGGCGATGGAAGATTTGCTCGTCGCGAACAAGGACATCAACATGGTGCTCGGCGAAAACGACAGCATGGTGCTGGGCGCACGCCGCGCGATCGAAAGTGCGAACCGTACCGGTATCACGCTTGTTGCCGCCGCCGATGGTCAGAAGGAAGCGCTCAACCTGATCAAGCAAGGCAAGTACGGCGTAACCGCGCTGAACGATCCGGCGCTGGTCGCGCGTACGGCGGTCGATATCGGCGTGAAGGCGGCGAAGGGCGAAGCCACCAGCGTGCCGAAGATCTCGTACACGCCGTCCGCCGCGATCTCCAAGAGCAACGTCGACAAGTACTACAACCCCAAGGCGATTTTCTAAAGCCCGCGGGACCATGCAAGCGCGCCGGTCCGTCCGGTGCGCCTCGCATTCTGGAGACACCCTCATATGATTCCCTTTATAGCGCTCAATGGCGTCGACAAACGCTTCGGCGGCATTCATGCCATCGAGGGCGTCGACTTCGATGTCATGAGCGGCGAAGTCCACGCGCTCGTTGGCGAGAACGGCGCGGGCAAGTCCACCTTGATGCGCATCATCGGCGGCGGTCATCAACCCGATTCCGGCACGATCAAGGTCGAAGGACGCGAGATGTCCTTTCGCAACCCGCATGCGGCGATGGAAGAAGGCATTGCCGTGATCCATCAGGAAACGGCTCTGGCGCCGGATCTGTCGGTGGCGGAAAACGTGTTTTTGGGCGCGTTGCCGGCGGTGATCGATTGGGGATCGCTGCGCAAGAATGCGCGTGCTTTGATCGCAAGTCTGGGATTCGATATCGATCCGGCAGCGCTTGTCGGCGAACTCTCGGCGGCCCAATGTCAGGTGATCGAAATTGCGAAGGCGCTGAGCCGTCAGGTCAAGCTCCTCGTACTCGATGAACCCACGGCCGCCCTCGCGCCATCGGACGCGAACAAGCTGCTCGAGATCGTGCGCGAATTGCGCTCGCGCGGCGTGGGCATCGTTTATATCTCGCACCGGCTGGAAGAAGTGTTTGCCATCGCGGATCGCATCACGGTGCTAAAAGACGGCAAGCGCGTGGACACCATCAAGCCCGCCGATGTCACCATGGACGGCCTGATCCGCAAGATGGTCGGGCGCCCTCTTTCCGTGCTGTTTCCAGAACGCCACGCAACGCTCGGCGCCGAAGTGCTGAAGGTCACGGGCCTGATGCGCGGCCATGCCGTGCGCAACGTGTCGTTCACGCTGCGTGCCGGTGAAGTGGTCGGTCTGGGCGGCTTGATCGGCTCGGGACGCACGGAAGTCGCGCGCCTGATCTTTGGCGCCGATACGCGCGATTCCGGCACCATCGAATTGAATCAGAAGGTCATGGCGATCCGCTCGCCGATGGCCGCAGTCAAAGCCGGTATCGGTTTCGTGCCTGAAGACCGCAAGGGCCAGGGCGCGGTTTTATCGATGCCGATTCGCGTCAACGCCACGCTCGCCGCGCTGAAGTCGGTAAGCGGCCCAGGCGGCTTCCTGGCCTTCGGCCGCGAGCGCGCGTTCGTGCAGAAGCTGATGGAACAACTGCGCATCAAGGCGCGTTCCATGGACGCAGACGTCTCCACGCTCTCCGGCGGCAACCAGCAAAAAGTGGTGCTGGCGAAGTGGTTCCACGCGGACGGCGATCTCATCATCCTCGATGAACCCACGCGCGGCGTCGACGTTGGCGCGAAGGTCGAGATCTACACGCTCATCAACCAGCTGGCCGAACGCGGCAAGGCGGTGCTCGTGATTTCATCGGAGCACCAGGAACTCATGGGCTTGTGCGACCGGATCCTCGTGATGGGCGAAGGCGAGATTCGCGGCGAACTGCAACCCGCCGATTTCAGCGAAGAACAGATCCTTTCGCTCTCGTTGCGCCGCGCGCCGGACGAAGCGCCGGCCACGCTCACTCATTAAATGCATTGTGAATAACCCGGAGACTCGCATCATGAATCCCAGCGCCGTCACCCCGAAAACGCATCAGGCGAGCTCGGCACAGGCCCACGCAAAACAATGGTGGTCTGTCGCGCGCCGCTTCAACACGGTCGCGATCCTGATCGTGCTCGTGATCGCGGCGTCGTTTGTATCGAGCGACTTTTTCTCCGTACCCAACCTGTCGAATATCTCGCGGCAAGTGGCGGGCGTCGGCATCATGTCGGTGGGCATGTTGCTGGTCGTGCTGACGGGGGGTATCGATTTGTCGGTGGGATCGATCGCGGCGCTTGGCAGCGTGTTGTCGGCGTTGCTGATTCCGCAATACGGGCTGACGGTCGCCCTGCTCGCCACGCTCGTGGTCGGCGGGTTCTGCGGGTTCGTATCGGGCGCGTTGATCGCGTGGTTCCGTTTGACGCCGTTCGTGGTCACGCTGGCCATGATGACCGTTGCGCGCGGCGTTGCGATGATCGTGTCGAACGGCTCCCCCATTCTCGTCGATGACCCCGGCCAGGCCCTGCTCGACTTTGGCCGTCATTCATACTTCGGCATCCCCGGTCCGACGCTCGTGATGCTGATCGTGTTCTTGATTGGCGGCATCGCGCTGAACCGGTTGCGCGCGGGCCGCGTGGTTCGCGCGATCGGATCGAACGAAGAAGCCGTGCGGCTCTCCGGCGTGCCGGTAGCGCGTCATGTACTCGGCACGTATGTCAGCTCGGGATTGCTCGCGGCGCTGGCCGGGATCATCTCGACGTCGCGTGCGGGCGTCGGCGCACCTACAGTCGGCGTGGGCGACGAACTCACCGTGATCGCGGCGGTGGTGATCGGCGGCGCAAGTCTTGCGGGTGGCAAGGGCGGCGCGCTGAACACGCTGATGGGCGTGCTGATTCTCGGCGTGATCGGCAACATCATGAATCTCGCGAGCGTGCCGGGATACCATCAGCAAGTGGTGATGGGCGTGATCATTGTCGCGGCGGTCCTGTCGCAGCGCGGCGCGCGTTTTTGGCGCCGGTGATTCCTGGCTCCGCCGTTCCGATACACTTGGAAAGCTTGGCCATTTGCATGAAGCTCGGGGCGCCGCTTGCGGCGCCCCGTTCATAATGAACGAAGGAACATCGAGTGCCTGATTACAACATCCTCGAACTGATCGACCGCGCGCGTCCCAATCTACGCCGCGGCAGCCGGCAAGTGGCCGAGTACATTCTTGCAAACCTCGGTTCCATCTCCGACATCAACCTCGCAGAACTCGCGCGCAACGCGAAGGTGAGCGAGCCGACCGTATTGCGCTTCTGTGCGTCGCTCGGATGCAGCGGCTTCAAGGACTTCAAGATCCGCGTGGTGCAAAGCCTCGCGCTCGGCGCGCCCGCCACGCATTCGGTGCTCGGCAAGGGCGACGATCCAGAAACCGTCGCAACCAAGATCTTCGACTACACCATTACGAGCCTCGACTGGGCGCGCAAGAAACTGGATTTCGCGGCCGTCGGGCGCGCGGTCGATCTCCTTGCAAAAGCGCGGCGGATCGAGTTCTTTGGGTTTGGCGCTTCGGGGATCGTCGCGCTGGACGCGCAGCAGAAGTTTCCGCTCTTCGGCGTGCCGTGCGTCGCGCATCAGGATTCGCATCAGCAATTTATTGCGGCATCCATGCTGAAGCCCGGCGACGCGGTCGTCGCAATTTCCAATACCGGATCGACACGGTCGTTGATTGAAGTCGCGAGGACGGCGAAGGAACGCGGCGCGAGCGTGATCGTGATTACCGGATCGAACAGTCCACTAACGAGCTTTTCCGACGTTGCGGTGATCGCCGAGACGCTGGAAAACACGGATGTTTATACGCCGACGACTTCACGTCTCGCCGCGCTCGTGATCATCGATATTCTTTCGACGAGCGTCGCGTTGCGCAAAGGCGAAGCGCACACGCTCGAAGTGCTGGACATGAAGAAGCGTCTGGCAGATATGCGTTCAACCGGCGTGATTTGATCCGGGGTAATAACTCATGCCGGCTCAGCTTTCGAGCGAAAACGAGCCTTCCATCACGTTCACGCACTTCCCGCCGATCCGCACGCGTGACTGTCCTTCATGGACATCGACGGTTGTGATCAGAATGCTCGGCCGGCCCATGTCCACGCCCTGCCCCACGCGCAGCAAAAGTTCGGAAACGCCTCGCACGTCGGCAACAAGCGCAACTGCCGCTGCCGTCGCGCTGCCCGTTGCCGGATCTTCGGTCATGCGCGGCGTGAACATGCGCGCTTGAATGTCGCTCGAAGTGTCGTCGCCAACGTCGCGCGTATAGGCGTAGATGGATGTGGCGCCGTCGACGGGCAACACCTTCTTGTAGTCCACGAGGCTCGGAACGCACCGGCGCAACGCCTCCCTCGATGCAAGCTCGGCCACGACAAACGGCAAGCCTACCGACGCCACTTGCGGCGGGTGGGCATCGGTACGAATATCGCCTGGATCAAGCGATAAACACGCGGCCACGCTCTCCGCCGATAACGCCGACGCGCGCGTCAGCCGTTCCGGCACCGTAAGCTCTGCTCCGACCACACGGCCGCCATCTTTCATTTGCGTAACCGGCACGAGACCCGCGGCCTCCTCGAACACGAGCCGGTCCGGCAGAGGCTTGCCGCTTGCCGCAGCGCGCGTCGCGAGAACAAACGCCGTGCCGATGTTCGGATGTCCTGCGAACGGAATCTCGCGGCTCGGCGTGAAAATGCGCACCCAGGCGGTATTCGCAGGGTCTCGCGGCGGCAATACAAAAGTGGTTTCGCTGTAGCCGAATTCGGCGGTGATCGCCTGCATCTGGCTGGTCGACAAACCTTCGGCGTCGAGTACGACGGCGAGCGGGTTGCCGTGGAATTGTGTTTCGGTAAAGACGTCCGCTGTGACATAACGACGGTTCATGTCCATGCCCCTGTTGGATGAAACGCACCCGCGATAAGTCCGCATTGTGGCGACATTTCCGGGCCGTGCACCATGTACAGTTACATCGACACGCGTTAGGCCAGCCTCCGGAAACACCGCGATCACATGCACAGTTCACCGCTGTTTGTCACATGGGTCCCGAAGAGCGATTAACGCCAGCGTCTTTAAACCCCGCTCGCATACCCGCCATCGACCGGCAACGTCACGCCCGTGATAAACGCCGACGCCGGTGACGCCAAAAACAACGTCGCCCCGACGAGGTCATCGACTTCGCCCCAGCGCTTGAGCGCACTGCGCGCCGCGATCTTGTCCGCGCTTGCCGGCACTTCCCAAAGCGCACGCGTCATATCTGTGCGGTGATAGCCCGGCGCAATCGCGTTCACGCGCACACCTGCAGGCCCGAACGCGTGCGCCAGGGAACGCGTCAAACCGAGAATGCCCGTCTTGCTCGCGCAATACGCGGGCACTTCCACATCGGCGATATAACTCAGCATCGACGCCACGTTGACAATCGCCCCATGCGCGCGCTCGAGCATGTCGCGCGATGCCATTGCTAGACGCATGGCGGCGGTCAGGTTCACATCGATCACTTCGCGAAATACGTCGTCACGATATTCATCGGCGGGACGCGCAACGCCCGCCGCATTCACGAGCACATCGAGTTCGGCAAGGCTTCCGACGAACGCCTTGATTGCGTCGTTGTCGCGGACATCGAGTTGCTCGAAGCGGATGCCTTTGAGCGTCGAGTCCGCGCGCAATGCTTCCAGCTTTCGCGCGGAGCTGCCGGTCGCGATCACGTCGGCGCCCAGCGCTGCAAACCCTTGCGCAATCGCAAGACCAATACCACTCGTCGCGCCCGATACAAGCACCTTCTTTCCATCGAAGAGCCCTGGGCGGAACGCCGCTGTTTCCTGACCTTTGAGTTCAGTTGCCATGATGTTTCTCGCGTGAGTTCAGATTGAGGTTTGGAAGCGCGCCGCTTATCGGACTGTGTAACGGTCCATCGCTTTCAATGCAGCGACGACGAGCGGTGCATCGACGGGATACGGTTCGTTGTGGATGATTTCGCCCGCGCGGCACGCACGCTTCGCGACGGTTTCGAGCGCGGCTTGATTGGTGACGTCCACGTTGATGTCGGCGAGCCGCGTCGGCAATCCGACCGCGCGGCAGAATCTGAAAACGCGCTGACGCTCGTCATCAGGCACCGCCGATAAAAACAGCGAAGCCAGCACGCCGATCGCGACCTTCTCGCCGTGCAACAAACCACGCGATGAAGGCAGATCAGCCAGTCCATGATGAATCGCATGCGCCGCCGCAACGCCGCCCGACTCGAAGCCCACGCCCGAAAGCAGCACGGTCGCCTCCAGCGTGGCATCGAAATCCGGCGTGACGATCTGCGCACGGCAATCGTCCACGGCCTGCACGGCGTGCGCGAACAAGGTATCGCGGCAGAGCTTCGCGGCTTCGAACGCGAGCGCCGTTCCGCGTCCGCCGCAGAGGTTGTTCGCGTATGCGCGACGGCAGGCATCGGCTTCATAGAATGTGGCGAGCGCGTCGCCGATTCCCGCGATAAAAAACCGCACCGGCGCGCGCACGATCAGGCTGGTATCGAGCAGCACGAGATCCGGATTGCGACGCACGAAACGATCGCGCACCACACGCCCTTCTTCGTCGTAGATCACGGCGAGCGCCGAACACGGCGCATCGGACGCGGCGATGGTCGGCACGCACACGAACGGCAGACGCAGGTCGTCGGCGGCGGCGCGGCCCGTATCGACCACCTTGCCGCCGCCGAACGACACCACGATATCCGCCCCGCTCTCGCGAATCCAATCGGCGGCAGCGGCGACCGAACGCTCGGTGCAGGCGGCATCGACTGAACGCACGACGAGCTTCACGCGCTCCGCCTTCGATAAAGCCGGTTGCAACAACGCCGCGACGTTGGCATCGACGAGACACGCGGCGTGCGTGCCCAGCCGCGCAAGTTCGGCGTCGAGGGAATCGAGCGCGCCTGCGCCCTGGACGTATCGCGAGGGAAAAATGCTGGTTCGGAGCATGGTCGTGGATCAGGAAGTTATTTGAACGCCGAGTGCGGCGGCGAGTTCGTGTTCGGAGAAAACCAGTTCGGCGCCGTCAGGAAATGACGGCGCAGCATCCGGATGTTCGGGCCACGCCAGCACGCGCATGCCTGCTGCGATGGCCGCGCGCGCGCCCGTCGGGCTGTCCTCGACGACGATTGCTTCATCCGGCGTGATCCGCAAAAGCCACGCGGCGCGTTCGTACGGTTCGGGATGAGGCTTGCCGGCGCGGACATCGCTGGCGCTGATCGAGATGAGTTGCGGGTCTTGCAAGTCGAGCGCGCGAAGTCCGGCTTCGAGCAACATGCGCGGTGAGTTCGATACGATCGCCTGACGGATTCCCGCTGCACGCACGGCTTGATACACGCCCAAGGCGCCAGGTCGCGGCCGCATGTTTATCGCTTCGGAAACGTAGTGGCGCGCGCGTGCCATCGACCATTGGTCGTAGTCGAAATCGACGCCAAAACGCTCGCAACACAATGTATGGACTTCGCGTGCGGTCTTGCCGAATATCGATGCATGCAGGTCGTCGTCCGCCTTGATGCCGTGATGATTCAGTACCGCGACGAGCGTCGCGAGATGCAGCGCTTCGCTGTCGGCGAGCGTGCCGTCCATATCCCACAAAACTGCTTTGATTGCTTGCGTCATGCATGGGTCTCGGCGAGACGATCAAGGTCGTCGTAGAACTGTTGCGAGCTCGCGTAGAGCCGCTCGAAGATCGGCATCATCCGGTCGTAGGTATCGGCTGCGTGCGGGTCCGGCTGGACTTCGCGCTCGAACTGGACGAACGCGGCGACGGCGTCGCCAAGACGCGCGAACTGGCCGTGCGCGGTAGCCGCGAGAATGGCGCAGCCCATCACGCCGCATTCCACTTCGGCCGGCACGAGAATGGGCGTTCGATACATGCTCGCCTTGATATCGAGCCACAACGCGGCCTTCGCGCCGCCGCTCGCGGCAACGAGCCGTTCCATGCGCACGCCGGCCGATTCGATCACGCCAATGTGCCGTCGCACGCCGAACGCAACGCCCTCCAAAACCGCCCGATGCAAATGCGCCGTGCCGTGTTTCGCGCCGATGCCAAAGAATTGCGCGCGTGAATTCGAGTGTTCGCCGAGGCGCTCGCCGGTGAGATAAGGCAGGAAAAAAAGCCCCTCGGAACCGACCGGCGCTTCGGCTGCTTTCTGTGCGACGGCGTCGTAGCTCAAAGTGTTTTCGTGGAACGCACGGCGCGCCCAGCGCATCGCATCGCCGCCGGAATCGAGCAGCATGAAGCGGCCCCACAAGCCTTCAGCCGTCGCCACGTTCGATACCTCCGGATGCAGCATGGGGGTATCGGCGATGACGGTGATGATCGACGACGTGCCGGTGATGTCCGATCCGAGACCCGGCGCATACACGCCCGAGCCGAGCACCGACAACGGATAATCCGCGCCGCCGACCAGCACCGGCGTGCCCTCACGCAAACCGGTCGCCTTCGCGGCTTCAGTCGTGACGCTGCCAAGAATCTCCTGCGGCGAGCGGATAGGCGGGAATTTGGCGATATCGAGGCCGAGTGCATCGAGCATCGGCTGGGACCAGGTTCGCGTTTGCGGGTCCATCAGGAAGCTTGTCGATGCATCGCTCCAGTCCCACGCGCGTTCGCCCGTGAGACGGAAGTTGATGTAGTCCTTCGACATGAAGACGGTCGTCGCGCGCTCGTACGCTTGCGGCTCGTTCTGTTTAAGCCATTGCAGCTTGAAACCGGGCCACGCGGGCGTGGCGGGATTTGCCGTCAGCGGAAGATACGAGGTCGAGTCGTGTTGCGCCCGAAAGGCTTCGACTTCACCGAGCGTGCGTTTGTCGTTCCAGAGCGGCGCGGTTTCGCGGGTGAGCTGGCCGTCTGCATCGATCAGAACCGTGCCGTGCATTTGCCCGCAAGCACAGATTGCCGCAATGTTCGCGGCCGCGTTCGGCACGCTTTCGAGCACTTCGCGAATGGCGCCGGCCGCGCCTTGCCACCAGTCGGCGGGACGTTGTTCGGACCAGCCGTAACGGGGCACGATCTGCTCGTGCTCGCGCGCCGCCATGCGGGCTATTTTTCCACGTCCGTTGACTAAGGCAGCGCGAACGCTGCCCGTGCCAACGTCGACGGCAAGGTAATACGTCTCCATGACCCGAGTCCCCAGGTGTTGCCTGAACGAGCGAATTCGCGATGCGGAAATTCGCGCCGAGCTTTTAATTAACGTTATCTTGACTACGTTTTGTAGCCATGTCAATTAGCTGCTGACGCTTATTCCACCTTGAATTAACCGATCAACGACCTGTGGGCCTCGTTTTCAACTTCCTTCTTTCGTTGTTTTCACTAACTTTATTTTAGCGATGCGGAAGGCTCCTCCGCATCGCGATCAATCGCAAAACGTCAATACAACACGTTCTTTGCGACCGGCTGGTCGATGTTGCCCTTATCGACCATCACCACGCCTGTGTCGACAAACTTCGGCGGCGCTTTCTTCTCGATCACCTGAACCACCGTTTCGATGCCCTTGTAGCCCATCTGATAAGAACCCTGCACGGCGATCGCCTGGATGGTCCCGTCCTTCACGAAGTTCTGCAAATCCTGGTTGCCATCGAAGCCGATTGCCACGACCTTTCCAGCCTTGCCTGATTGCGCCAATGCGCGGCCCATGCCAACGGCCGTCGGTTCATTCGCGCCGAAGATGCCCTTGAGGTCGGGATTGGCCGCGAGCACGTCGGTCGTCTGGTTCAGCGCGTTCGCCATTTGCGATTGCGAGTAGAACGGACCGACCACGGTCAGCTTCGAATGCGCTTCCAGATACTTGCGGAATCCGCCGACACGCGCGGCTTCGGAACCCGCTCCGGCCACGTACGACATCAGCGCGATCTTGCCCGTCTGCCCGACCTTCGCGATCAACGCCTGGGCGCAGAGCTCGCCGGCCTTGGCGTTATCGGTGGAAAGAAAAGCCTGGTAGTACTGCTTGCCCGAATCGGACAGCGCCGAGTCGATGATCACCACAGGAATATGCGCTTCCCACGCCTTCTTCACGGCCGGCACGAGCGCATCCGGATCGGACGCCGCCAGCACGATGCCCGAGACCTTGCGGTTCACCGCGTTCTCGACCATGTTCACTTCGGCCGCGATATCCGATTCGGCGGTCGGCCCCTGGAAGGTCATGGTGTAGCCCTTCTGCTTCGCCATCGCCGCAGTCGCGCCCTTGTTGACGTTTTGCCAGTAGTTGGAATCGGCGCTCTTCACGATCACCGCAATCTCGCCGCCCGCGGCAAAAGCGGTGCTCGCGGCAACGGCCAGCACGGTGGCAAACATCGCTTTCGTAGTCAGTTTCATGTCTCGCTCCTTGGTTTTATATGGCCTCTGCGGCCCATTTCGCTTCTGCCCCTCGGACGCTTTCACAAAGACCCTTGCGTCCGATAAAACTCATCGCCGGTTTCGAATCTGGTCGATCCACACCGTGCCCAGGATCACGAGGCCAATGATGATCTGCTGGATAAAACTCGATACGCCGTTCATGTTCAGGCCATTGCGCAAGATACCGATCACGAACGCGCCAATGGCCGTGCCCGAGATCGTCCCCACGCCGCCCATCAGCGACGTTCCGCCGATCACCGCGCTGGCGATGGCATCGAGTTCGTACATCACGCCTTCGTTCGGCTGTGCGGTCACGAGCCGCGACATCAGCACGCAGCCCGTCAAACCGGCAAGCGCGCCGGACAGGACATACGTGAACAACTTCACGCGATTCACGTTCACGCCCGACAAACGCGCCGCTTCCGCATTCGAGCCGACCGCATAAATATGCCGCCCGAGCGATGTCCGGCTGAGCATGATCGAAACCAGCACGGCGAGCACGACCATGATGATCACGGGATAAGGAATGCCGGGAAAGACGACATCGGGGAAACCGTCCGAACCCATCCGCACGATACGAAACAGCGACCCGTTGCCGAGTTCCGCAAACGAATCGCCGAGACCCGACACCGGCCGTGCGCCCGTGATCTGCAACGCGACGCCCCGCGCGACGAGCATCATCCCCAACGTGGCGATAAACGGCGGCAAGCCCATGCGCGTCACGAAGATGCCGTTGAATGCTCCGCAAATCGCCCCGACGATCACGCCGCCCAGCATGCCGATCGGCACCGGAACGCCCGCCTTCACGAGCAACGCGGCGCACACCCCGGAGAGCGCGAGCACCGACCCCACCGACAAATCGATACCCCCCGTAATGATCACGCAGGTCGCGCCCAACCCCAGATACGCAATGGACGTCACCTGCAGCGCGACCGTCATGCCGTTGCCCAGCGACATGAACGCGTTGCTCGTCGCGGAAAACACGATCACGAGCATCACCAGGCTTCCGAGCGCGGCGAACTTTTGTATCAGGTCACGGCGTCGTTCACGAGCGCGTGCGCGATCGGCATGAGCGGGATCGGTGGTCATCTCAAGCATGGGTCGTCCGTCCTGATGCGTAGTGCATGATTTCTTCCTGATTGGTCTTGCGGGTCTCGAGCACGCCCGCTATTTCGCCTTCGTGGAACACGGCGACGCGATCGGTCATGCCCATGATCTCGGGCAATTCCGAACTGATTAGGACTACGCCAATTCCCTGCGCGGCCAGCCGGTCCATGAGTTCATAGATGGCGTATTTCGCGCCGACGTCGATGCCGCGCGTCGGTTCATCGAAGAAAAGAATCTTCGATTCGCGAAACAGCCATTTGCTGATCACCACCTTCTGCTGGTTGCCGCCGGAGAGATTGCGCGTAATCTGGTTTGCGCTTGGGGTGCGAATGCCGAGCGCATCGATATATTTGCGCGCGACCTTGCCTTCTTCCTCGAAGCGGATGAATCCGCCCGCGCCGGAAACCGCCTCGACGTTCGCGAGCGTGATGTTCTTCGCCACCGTCATCTGCAGCGCGAGGCCGTTGCCCTTGCGATCTTCCGAGAGATACGCAATGCCGTTGCGGATGGCGTCGATAGGCGAATGAATCGACAACTTCTGGCCACGCAGATGCACTTCGCCGCCGTCCACCGGATCGGCGCCGAACACCGCGCGCGCCACTTCCGTGCGTCCCGAACCCATCAGCCCCGCAAAGCCGAGAATCTCTCCGCGACGCAGTTCGAAGCTCACCGGCCCGAACACTTCGCGACGCTTGAGGTCGTTGACGCTCAAGAGGACTTCGGTGGTCGGCTGCGATTTGCGTTCAGGGAAAACATCGTCGAGATCGCGCCCGACCATGTGCGAGACAACCTGTTCGATGGTCGTCGCAGCAAAGTCATCGGTGGAAATCGTGCGGCCGTCGCGCAGCACGGTCACGCGATCCGCGATCTCCGCCAGCTCGTCCAGCCGATGCGAGATGTACACAATCCCCACGCCCGACTTGCGCAGCTCCTTGATGATGCGAAACAGATGCACCGTCTCGGATTCGGTCAGCGACGACGTGGGCTCATCCATGATCAGAAGCCGGGCGTTGAGCGACAACGCCTTCGCGATTTCGATCATCTGCTGCTGCGCGACCGACAACGACCCGACCAGCGTCCGCGGTTTCAGCGGCAGCCCGATCCGGTCGAGCGCGGCCTGGGAATCCGCGGCAAGCCGCGCCCGGTCGATAAACAATCCGCGCTTCGGCTCGCGCGCCAGAAAGATGTTCTCCGCGATCGACAAATGCGGAATCAGGTTCAGCTCTTGATGAATGATCGCGATGCCGGCGGCTTGCGCATCGAGCGTGGACGCAAAATGCTGCACGCGGCCATCGAGATAAATTTCGCCTTCGTCCGGCCGGTATTGCCCGCTGACGATTTTCATCAGCGTCGATTTGCCCGCGCCGTTCTCGCCGCAGATGGCGTGAACTTCGCCGGCGCGAACATCGAAGCTGACGTTCTGCAGCGCAATCACGCCCGGGAAACGCTTGCCCACGCCGTTTAAGCGCAGCAAGGAATCCGCTGACATGACGGACGGGGACGACACGCCCGGTTCGGCCGTCACGTTCATCGCACGGCCCGAGAGACTGATTGGGACGGATGCATCGGTTTTGTCTCCTCGATGTGTAGCAGTTCGCCCAAGTCGATCCTGCAATCAAAGTGGTCAAGCCAATTTAGTGTTTGGCGATGCGGCCTGACCTGTCGCTAATGATAATGGCGTTATGCCTGTACTGGAATCGCGGTATTTACCCTTATATCCAAAGACATAAGCTCCGGGCGATGCTGGCGCGAATTAAGCATAATTGGTCAAGCCACCTTACACGCTTCAGCCCGGACATCGCATCCATCTCCATGACTTCTCTTGTTAAACCTGTTGAAACACGACGGCTGTATCAGTCCATCGCCGATCAGATCAACACGCTGATCCGGCACGGAAGCTTTCAGGCGGGCGCCCGTTTGCCGCCAGAACGAGAGCTTGCGCAGCAGTTGGGGGTATCGCGTCCGTCGTTGCGCGAAGCCTTGATTGCGCTGGAGATTCGCGGACAAGTCGAAATCCGCATGGGTTCGGGCGTTTATGTTTGTGAGGTTGGCAGCGAAACGTCACCTTTGACCGCGATGGGCGAAAGCCCGACCGAGTTGATGCAGGCGCGCGCGGCAATAGAAGGGTCGGTGATCGTGCTGGCGTGCACGCGGCTTACTTCCGATGGCACCGCCAGGCTGCAAAAAACGCTCGACGTCATGCGCGATTTGATTGCGGCGGGCCGTTCGCCGCTGGAACCTGACCGCCAGTTTCATATTGCTATCGCGGAAATCGCTGGGAATTCGGTGCTGACGCGGCTCGTCGGCGAACTATTCGATGGCCGCAACGATCCGATCGCGGCAAAAGCCAGCGTGCTTTCGGAAAACATCACCACGTGGGGCGTGGCGTTATCCGAGCACGAACGCATTCTCAGGACGCTCGAAGCGCGTGATCCGATCGCCGCGCAGGCCGCTATTCGCTCGCACTTGAAAGCGTCAGAGGAACGGTGGGTCGGCGACGCGTGAACCCTCGCTTTTCCGTCGAAGCGCGTGTCTATTTCTCAGAAAACCAGCCCGCCACCGTAAAAACCAAGGCGTGTCGTTTTTTTGTGCCACAAATGATAACGATTCGCATTCGTGTATAATCCGCTCGTTTGTTAGGTCTTGTTGTTCAGCTGTAAATCCAGATTCGCAAGTCCATACATAACCCCACTACAAAGCACCGCTCCGTTGCCGATCGTCTACTTGATCGACAACGGGGCGAAATCACGACCACTTCGCTACTCCGCTCCTTCGATGCTTCCAAACAAACAGCAACCGCTTCGCGTCCGGCCGGTGTCCGCTGCCGTGCGTTACGTCTTCCTTCGCGCGGCAATGCCGCTGGCTATTAGTGTTGCGGGAAATGCGTATGCACAAAGCGCCCCGACGGCAGACTCCGCCGACAAGACCCTGCCTGCGGTGAAAGTTCAGGGCACAGCAGAAGCGCTCCCCGGCGACTTTGCGCCGACGTATAGCGGCGGTCAGGTTGCACGCGGCGCGAGTTTCGGCGTACTGGGCGACCAGAAAATGATCGACGTGCCGTTCAGCATGACCACGTACACCTCGAAGCTGATTGAAGACCAGCAGGCCCGCACCCTCGCCGACGTCCTCGACAACGACCCGTCCGTGCGTTCCGGACTCGGGTTCGGCAACCAGTCACAGGTGTTCGTGATCCGCGGCTTCGTGCTCAACGGTGACGACATCTCGCTCAACGGTCTTTACGGCATTACGCCGCGTCAGCTCGTGGCGACAGAAACGCTCGAACGCGTTGACGTCTTCAAGGGCGCAAATGCCTTCCTGAGCGGTGCATCGCCGACGGGCTCCGCCATTGGCGGCGGCGTGAACCTCGAATTGAAGCGCGCCGACGACAAACCCCTGACCCGCGTAACCGTTGAAGGCACGGCTTCCGGCGAACTCGGAACGCATGTCGATGTGGGCCGCCGTTTTGGCAGCGAAGGACAATTCGGTGTGCGGGTGAACAGCTTCGTGCGCGACGGCGAAACCAGTGTCGACGATGAACACAAGCGCAGCACGGCCACGTCCGTGTCGCTGGATTATCGCGGTGACAAGTTGCGTCTCTACGGCGATTTCCTTTATCAGCGCGAACGTGTAAACGAAGGCCGTCCGACGGTTAACCTGAGCGGCACGGACATCGTGATTCCAGCGGTCCCTTCCGCGACGCATAACTATGCGCAGCCCTGGTCGTACACCGCGCTCGAAGACACCGTGGGTATTGCGCGCGCGGAATACGACTTCATGCCGGGTTGGACCGCGTACGTGGCAGGTGGCGTGCATCACGCGAACGAGCACGGCGATTATTCATCGCCGAACTTCAACGGCGATACTGGATTGACCACGGCGTTTCGCCTCGGCGTGCCGCGCAAGACCGATGCATATTCGACTGAAGGCGGCGTTCGCGGGCGCTTCAGCACCGGCCCTGTTTCGCATTTCGTGACCCTGGGCGGATCGCTCACGAGTATTGAAGACCGTTCGGCTTTCGACTTCTCGAACACGTACAACACGGACCTCTACAACACGCCGCAAGTGCCGCGCCCCGGAGCGAGCCCGGTCGGCAATTTCGCCGATCCGTTCGTCACCGATCGCGTGCTGATCCGAAGCGTGGCGGTATCGGATACGCTGGGCTTCTTGAACGATCGCGTGCTGTTCACGCTCGGCGCCCGCCGCCAGGAACTGCACCAGAACAACTACGACACGGGCACTGGCACGCTCACGTCTTCGTACAATGATTCCATCACCACGCCGATTCTCGGGCTCGTGATCAAGCCCTGGCAAAACGTCGCGTTCTTCGCCAATCGCAGCGAAGCGTTGGCGCAAGGCAAACCGGCGCCGTCGACGGCATCCAACTTCGGCACGAACCTGGCGCCCTCGCGCTCGAAGCAATACGAAGTCGGCGTCAAATACGATACGAATCACTTCGGTTCGACCTTCTCCGCTTACCAGATCGAAGAACCGAGTGCGTACACGAATGGCGACAACATCTTTGCAGCGAACGGGCGCGAACGGCATCGCGGGCTCGAGGCGTCGATCACGGGCGAGCCGTACAAGGGCGTTCGATTGCTGGCGGGCGCTTCCTATATCCAGGCTGAATTGCTCGACACCGCCGGCGGCCTGACCGACGGCAACCGTCCAACCGGCGTACCCGCATTCCTGTTCAATCTCGGCGCGGAATACGACCTGCCGATGGTCCCCGGCCTGACGTTCACGGCACGTTACCTGCACACGGGCAAGCAATACTTCGATGTCGCCAATACGGCATCGATTTCATCGTGGAACCGCTTCGATCTCGGCGCGCGTTACGCGACCAATGTGTTCCACAAGAACACGACTTTCCGTGTCAGCGTTCTGAACGTGGCGAACAAGGCATACTGGGAATCGGCTGCGACATCGGGTCAAGGGTACTTGACGCAAGGCGCGCCGCGCACGTTCCTGTTCTCGATGACGACGGACTTTTAAGGCGGTTCTGGTCTTGTGTTTTGAAGCGCCGGCGATAGATTTTCGCCGGCGCTTTTTTTATTGGCTTACGCGTTTTGTTCACTGCGCGCCGGTTGCCGCCAAACGCTATCCCGCGCACCGGTTCTGACTCGCCGCGCCGTCACCCGCAACATCCACCCAAAACACGCCGCAGCAATCAGCGCGCAAATATCGACGCCAACGGTGGCAGATTCAAACCACATTCCCGTCGATGGAAGCAGCCATCCAATCGCCGATGCCGCCGGCACGAGCAAGGTCGCGAACGTGGTCAGCGCCAGAAGATCGACCGATCCGCGCGCCCCGCCGCGTAGGAACGCCCAGCCAATGCTGGCAAGAAAGACCGTGTAGTAGATCCGCGCATGCCAGGCCGGCAGATCGGCAACCCGTCCGCTTAACAATTTGCCGGCGGCGAGCGTCGCGGAAATGCCTGCCACGCAACCGAGCGTCACGCCGACCGTCAGCGCGGCCATGAAATACGTGGCCGCCCGCTGCTTGACCACGATGCTTTCGCCACGGCGTTCGGCCTTGCGGCGGCTTTCGATCCAGAGCAAGTTGCCCGAATAAAAGAGGAAAGCGCCACCGAGTCCCAGGAAGAAATAAGCCCATTGAATCGTCCCGCCGCCATAACTGCCGAAATGCAGCGCAAAGAAGGCGCTGGTGGCGGCGGACCACGCGGTGCCATCGGCGCCGGGCAGGAATTGGGCATTCAGGAAACGGCCGGTCACGGGATCAAGCAACGCGAAACCCCCGCTGCGAGCCAGATAACGCGGATCGTCACCCGCGACGAACACGGTCGCGCCCGGTTCCCCAGCGCCCCGATAACTCAGCTCGGCCGGCTCGAACACCGGCGCACGCTGTTTCACGGCGGCCAGGATTTGCTCGGGCGGAAGCAATCTGGTGGGATCAACGCCGGGCACGATTGGCGCCTTCGCGAAATACGGGTTCTGCGCTTTGATGGTGGCATCAAGCGTGCCGCCGTAGATCACCCGGTCCTGTACCGGAAAGATGTAATCGTTCAACCCGAACGCGACGACCGATAAAGCCATCACCACATGGAACGGCAAGCTCAAGATGCCGACCACGTTGTGCGCATCGAGCCACATCCGCTTGAGGTTCTTGCCCACGCGCACCACGAAGAGATCCTTGATGAGGCTCGGCAACAGCACGATCACGCCCGATACCAGCGCGAGCCCGTACACAAGCGAGACCACGCCCATTACGCCCATGCCGACATCGAAACCGCCGGGAATACCGGCCGTCATGTGCAGGATATCGATAAACCTCGCGGCGTCCGACAGCCCGCGGGTATGCGTCTCCAGGTGGCCGTCGGTATCGAGCGTGGCGGAAACGCGCTGCGGTTTGCCGCGCTCGCGCCACGACAAACTGGCGCGCCCTTCAGGTTCGAGCCGCAACGTGAACTGCCGCCGCGCAGCGGGAAAAGCCGCCAGCGTCTGTTGAATGACCAATGGCGCCTGCGACATCGGAAACACTTGTGTGCGGGTGACGGGCGGCGTGACCCACGCGTCGAGCGCGTCTTTGAACATGGTCACCGCGCCCGCATAGAACGCAATAAAAAGCGCCAGTCCGGCAATGATGCCTGTCCACGTATGGACCGTCTTGTAGACGCGAATGACGTCGCTGCGCATGCTTTCTCAGTTAGCGAACAATGAAATGACGAGCCAATGCAAGCATCGCGAAACCGAGCGCATTGGCGCCGCCGAGCCACAGCCACGCGCGCAGTCCGCTGCGAAACACGAAGCTCACGCTCATCGCGCCGATCCACACGGGCGGCACGAGCCACATTGCGACCTGGAATTTGTTTTGGGCATCGAGCGGACCGGGCGTGAGGCAGGCGAGCAACCCGCTCGCGGCGATCCCCAACCCGAATCCGCCGGCAGCTCCCGCCAGCGTCTTGAGCGTCCAATCGCGCGATGTGACTTCGACTTTCTTGCCGGACCGGCCAGTCTTCGAAGTCACCGCGACGCGTCCGGCGAATGAGGCTGAGACGGCGACCGCGCGATCATTACGGCAATAACCACGCCTATAAATGGACACGCCGTCAGGCACGCCATGGCCGCAGTGAACACGACGGCAAGCGACGTAGCGGGATTCAGCCCGCCCGCCCCGATCACAATCGCCGCGCACATGAACACGGCCGAAAGCGTCCTGCAAAGCCGGGGCGCAAGCGGCGCGCTCAGCCAGCGCTGCCCGGGCGCGGCAAGGTAGAACAACAGGGAACCGGCGATCGCGAACACAACGGATGCCGGCATGAAAAAGTCATGCATCGATATAAAGCGCGCGCTCGTCCTGCCCGGGACGAGTATCGCGGGTCTGGATACGTTATTGAGAATCATTATCATACAGAATTTTGAGATTCCCCGTATCCGTTGCTCGTCGAACAACCGTTGGGGCAATGCAAACGGCCCGCCTGAAGGCGGGCCGCTGGAGTTCGAAACGCTGCTACAACGTGATGTCTGGAGCTCCCATGCCGGATGATCTTGTACCGGACCATCGGCTAAATTTCTGATGCCTACATAGTCACCGCGTGCTCGTTGCGCTTACTGCCGCTTGGTCGCCTCCTTCTTCAGCTTCTTTGCCTCTTTCTTTTCCTTCGGCGATTTGAGGGCGACCTTTTTCTCGGTTTTCTTTGCGTCCTGGGCTTTACTCATAATGTGCTCCGTGGTTGACCTTAAATTATTGCCTGGGCGTTACCCCAGGCTGGCTGTGAGCCTTTGTTAATCGATCCGTGAACGCAGTTCTTCCGCGCTCACAAGCAGCGCCTGATAGCCAGAGCGCGCGTGCTCTGGCAAATCCGGATCGCCGATAAGCGTCCCCAGCGTTTCGATCACGCTGTACAAAATCCCTTTCGCAGCCTTGGCGGCCAGCACGCCCGATGAATACGAACTGTCGACGTGGCTGATCGCGGCATCGAAATGATCCTGCTCGGGCGGTTCATTGACGTTGACCGAGGGCGTGACGCGGTCTTCTGTCGGGTTGGGTTCCATGATGATCGACCTCTCTGGTTGATACATAACTACAGCGCTACGTACGATATCAGTCCGTCACCGGCTGGATCATATGCACGCGACGTTCCACCGCAGGTTCCCGAAGCGGCGCACCACAGTCAGTCAGCAGCGAGCGAAGTTCGAGAATGACCGGAAACACCTCGTGATTATGATCGGCGCCCTGCCGGTCGTGTGCTTCCTGCTCGCGCTCCACGATCCAACGGTCTTCCTTGAAGATACGCTCGGTGAACCACACCAGCAACGGCCAGGCGGCATCGAGAATTCCCGGAATCTTCGGCCGCCGGATCGACAACAATCCGAACGTACGGTTCGTACGCTGCTCGGCGTCGAGCGGCACGTACGCAATCCACAGATCCATCACCATGGTCTGGTCCTTCGTGCGGATCCGCAGCGTCTGGTACGGATATTCCGTACGGATCGTCATCACATCCTTGTTGTTCTCGTCGGGCTTCGTGCCGCGTTTCTGGCTGAATACGAGCGCTTCGCCAATCGGCTGCTTGCCCTCTTCGCGCGCGAACGTGTAGTTCACTTCGACCCAGTCTTCGCCCCGGCTGCGCCCGACCGAACGCGCCTTCATCTGACCCATCTGCTTGCGATGCAGAAACTGATGGTTCATGTCCATCAGGTTTTCGTGCATGAAGGTGTAATGGCACTTCACCTCGCGGCCGAAGCGGCGGGTTTTATAGGCTTTATCGCCGACGGAACCAAGCGCCGGGAACGGCACGGTTTCAGCCAGCAGCGGATCGCCCGGAAAAATGAAGATCAGTCCGGCTTCCTCGCGGCACGGGTACGAACGCACGCCGTTGGGCAGACGCTCGCGTCCGAGATATGGAACGTCGATACATTTGCCCGAACAGTCGTACGTCCAGCCGTGATAACAGCATCGGATGGATTCGCCGTCGACCACGCCCGCATGCAACGGCACTTGCCGATGCGCGCAGCGGTCTTCCAGCGCGAACACCTTGTCGCTTTCGGTACGGACCAGCACGACGGGGTCGCCGGCAAACTTCACGCCATGCGCCTTGCCGCGCTTGACCTCGCGCGACCACGCAACGGGATACCAGTGATCGGGGTTGATATCGACGCGACGCAGGTCGCGCGGCGTTTTTTGAGGTTGTTCGGCGGGCGTGCCGCTCGTGACGGCTTCCTGCTGCAGCGCTACATGCATGTACGATGCCTCCGCTTGAGGGTATCGGCGAAAAATCGGCTAAAGATAAGCCGAAATTGGCGAAAAGATGTTTTGGGGAGACGATGCAACCTACGGGTCTACCGCAGTCTACACGCGAGAGGCCATTTGAGGCGCAAACGCGCCATCCTTAAAGTTCGGCGAAGGCGTGCGGGGCGGGCATCGGAGCAGAAAATTTTGCGGATTTTCCCCGATAAACCAGCCTAGATCCGCGCCCGCCTGAACACGAGGCTGAAGTTGTTGGCAGGCATGGACACAGTTTCTTCCATCGTCAGACCCGCGCGGCGGCCCAGTTCCACCACGTCCTCCATATTGCGCACGCCCCAATCGGGATTGGTCGCGCGAAGCTGGGCATCGAAAGCTTCGTTTGACGGCGCCGTGTGCGCGCCGTCGCGTTTGTACGGTCCGTAGAGGAACAGCACGCCGCCGTTGGTCAGCCGTTCGCCGGCGCCACGGAACAGCGCTTCGGCCGCCGCCCACGGCGCAATGTGGATCATGTTGATGCAGACTATCCCCGCGAGCGAGTCCGGCACGGGCCATGGCGTGGCTCGCACATCCAGCGCGACCGGCGTGTTCAGATTGGCGAGCGCGGCGTGGGCCCGCCATGCCTCGATGGACGCAAGCGACTTCTCGTCCGGGTCACTCGGCTGCCACGTGATGTCCGGCAGCGCCGCGGCGACATGCACCGCGTGCTGACCAGTGCCACTCGCAATCTCGAGAACGATTCCGCTCTTCGGCAACACGCGCACGAGGACATCGCGGATCACATCGCGATTACGTGTGGCAGCCGGCGCAATACGGCGCAGGCTGTCGGGACGATCAGTGCTCAAGGCGCATCTCCAGGTGAAGTGGTGGCGAGCGTAAGCGCGCGATTAGCGCGGGTCAAGGGAAGATCGGCGTCGACCAAAAGCGGTATCGCGGACGCCCAGCTTGGCGCGGCCCGAATCCTGCTTCCTCGTGCGGCCCTCGATCAAACCTGTGTATCCTGACGCACTTGAACGCCGGCATCGTGCACAAGCATCCGAAATCCGGAAGACCGCCCCGGCCCAGGCCATGCGCAACAAGCCCCGGCGCGACTTGGTCCACCCCACTCCATGGAGCCTTTCATGCCAACCGATACCCCTTCCGGCGAGCAAAAGCCGAACCAGGAGACGATGAGCGAAGAACTCATCAACTTCGCGGCCGAAGTCTTCGATACCGCCCGCCGCGGCGACGCCGCCATGCTCGACGCTTTGCTGCACAAGGGCCTGCCGCCCAACATGCGTAACGACAAGGGCGACACGCTCGTGATGCTCGCGAGCTATCACGGCCACGCCGACGCCGTGCGTGTCCTGCTGCAGCATAAAGCCGATCCGAACCTGCGCAACGACAACGGCCAGACGCCGATTGCGGGCGCGGCGTTCAAGGGTTACAAGCCGGTCATCGAAGCCTTGCTGGAACATGGCGCCGACGTGGAAGGCGCATCGCCCGATGGCCGCACGGCGCTGATGATCGCGGCCATGTTCAATCGCGTCGAAATGGTCGAATTCCTGATTGCGCACGGCGCGAATCCGGACGCCAAGGACGCAAATGGCTTTACCGCACGCGACGCTGCCGCGAAAATGGGCGCCCCCGACACGGTTGCGCGGCTCGCCGAGGCGACCGAAGCGAAGTCGCGACCGTCGGGCGTCTGACCTTCCGAGTCAGCACATACCGATAAACCCGCGCCATCGATGATCTGGATCGGCGGCGCACGACTCTTTTGAAGGCGATCCGGCAACATGGAGCTCTTGTGATGAGTGGTGGCTTACTGCAGGGCTTACCTCGGGGCGGCCTTCCGCCACGAGCGTATGACTGGCACTGGCGCGCAATGGCCAGGACGCTTGCGATCCTGATCGGCCTGGCGCTTGTCTCGGTCATGTCCGGATGCAGCCTGTTTCCGACACAGCCGCCGGCGCCGATCATCGATCTATCGACGCCGCAGCCGGCGAGCGAGCCCGAAGCCGCCGAACCGGAAGAGGAACCGGCTTCCACGCCCGTTGCCACGCAACCGCCCGTCGAGCAAAAAGCGCCGCGTCCGAAGCCCAAGCGCCGCGTCGTCGTGCCGAAGAAACCGCCGCCACCGCCGCCACCGCCCGTCGAAGAGAAGGTGCCGCCGCCTCCGCCGCCGATTCTCACCACACGCATCATGCAGCATGAGCAGATCCATGGCCTGCTCGACAGCGAGATCCAGCGCGACGGCAAGATCGTCGGCCGCGCGGTGGACATGTACGTGGATGCCGCCGCCAAGCCGAAGCTCATGATCGTGAACCTGTCGGGCTTCCTCGGCGTGGGCGACCGCAAGGTCACGTTCCCGTGGAGCGCGTTCCGTTTCAATCCGGCCGACAAGAAAGCGCCCGTGACGTTTGTCATGCCGCAAGCGGCCGCCGGTAAGAAGGCGGAAGCGCCGCCGAAACCGGGTTCCGTCGCCGAAGTCCCGCCGACTCTCGCACAACTCGTCGATTCGAACGTCACGCAAAAAAGCGGCGCGCGCATGGGCCGGGTGGTCGATGTATTGATCGATTCGCAGGCGCAACCGCAGGCGCTTGTCATCGATCTCTCCGATTCCCTCGCCGGCGACAAGCGGCAAGTCGCGGCCAACTGGCCGGACCTGCACGTGGTTTCGCGCAACAAGGTGCTGCAATTGCAACTGGATTTCACCGATACACAGATCAAGGCCGCACCGACCTATTCGCCCGATCAGCCGATCAAGATCATCTCGCCCGTCGTTCCTCCGGCCGAACCCGCCGCGGCCTCGGAACCGGCATCGGCGGCAGCAGCAGCGGCAGCGGCAGTACCGGCTTCAACGTCCTCGGGACCCGTGGCGGCCGCAGCATCCGCCGCACGGCCCTCGAAACAATGAGGACGATCTGAAATATGGTTACTGCACGAAGTCTGCGCGCGCTGGATTGGCTGAACTTTTTTGTCGCGAATGTGCAGACCGGCTTTGGGCCGTTCATCGCTTCCTATCTCGCGGCGAACAAGTGGACGCAGGGCGAGATCGGGCTGATGCTGAGCGTCGGCACGATCAGCGCAATGGCAAGCCAGTTGCCGGCCGGCGCGCTCGTCGACGCCCTGCGCAACAAGAAAGGCGCGGCTGCCGCCGCGATCATCGCGATCATCATCAGCGCGTTGCTGCTCGGCGCGAGCCCCACATTCGTTTCCGTATTTGCGGCCGAAGTGCTGCATGGATTCGCCAGTTGCATGCTCGTGCCGGCGATGGCCGCCATCTCGCTCGCCCTCGTCTCGCGCGCCGATCTCGGCACGCGGCTTGGACGCAATGCGCGATGGGCGTCGATCGGCAGCGCGTTGACCGCGGCGTTGATGGGCGTGTTCGGCGAGTATTTGTCGCTGCGCTCGGTGTTCTTCCTGACGGCCGCGCTCGCGTTGCCGGCGCTGGTCGCGTTGAACATGATCCATCACGAGATGCCGCCGGTCGTGCCGCGCATGAAAAAAGCGGCATCGAAAGCTGGCTCGACAATTTCCGATGCCCTCAGTTCAGCCGACGGCGAGCGCCCGGAAAGCCTGCGCGATTTGCTGCGCGATCCGCGCTTGCTGACCTTTGCCGCGTGCGTGGTGCTGTTCCACCTGTCCAATGCGGCGATGCTGAATCTTGCCGCCGGCGAAGTCACCGCGCACATGGGCGACAACGTTCAACTGGTGATCGCGGCGTGCATTATCGTGCCGCAGTTCATCGTGGCGGGATTGTCGCCGTGGGTTGGGCGACAGGCGCAGACGTGGGGCCGGCGGCCGGTGCTGATCCTCGGTTTTTCGGCGTTGCCGCTGCGCGCGCTGCTGTTCGCGGCGGCCAGCAGCGCGAGCAGCCCTTATCTGCTCGTGCCGGTGCAGATGCTCGACGGTATCAGCGCGGCAGTCTTCGGCGTGATGCTGCCTTTGATCGCAGCCGACGTTGCCGGCGGCAAAGGCCGGTACAACTTGTGTATCGGTTTCTTCGGTCTTGCGGCGGGTATTGGCGCGACGTTGAGTACGGCGATTGCCGGGTTTGTCGCTGACAAGTTCGGGGTGAATACGAGCTTTTTCGGGCTTGCGGCAGCGGGCGCGCTGGCCGTTGCGCTGGTGTGGCTGGCCATGCCGGAAACACGCGACGCCGCCGCGAACGACGAAGCCGCGAAAAAAGACAAGGAAGCCACGCCTGCGGGGTGAACGGATATGACCGAGACGAGCGTCAGTGAAGGGTTTTCGTGGTCGCGGCACGAGGGCGTGGTCACGATCCGGCTGACGCGCGTGGAGCAGCACAATCGTATCGATCCTGCAGATGTTGCGGGACTGCGTGAGGCAATTGCCGCCGCTTCAACCGATGACACGACTTTCGCGCTGGTAGTCACCGGCACCGGCCCGGCCACGTTCAGCTCGGGCTACACGCTTTCAGCGCTCGCAGCCGGTGATATCGATGATTCGTTTGAAAGCGTGCTCAACGAACTCGAGGCGTGTCCGCTTCCCACGATCTGTGCGCTGAACGGCAGCGTGTACGGCGGCGCGACGGATCTTGCGCTGTGCTGCGATATCCGGATCGGCATTGAAGGTTCGCGGATGTTCATGCCGGCGGCGCGCATCGGCTTGCATTACTACCCGGACGGTATGCGCCGATATGTCCGCGAGCTGGGGCTGGCACAGGCGAAGCGGCTGTTTCTCACCGGCATGGCAATCGATGCGCCGGAGATGTTGCGCATCGGCTTTCTGACGGATCTGGTCGCGGCCGATCAGTTGACGACGCGAACGGCGGAATATGTCGATGCCCTGCGCGCTTGCGAACCGAGCGTCGTAAGGTCGATGAAACGGCAACTCGGCGCCATCGCGGCGGGCGATTCCTCGGCCTTGAACGATCGATCCGCCTACGAAACTTCGCTCAAAAGCCCGGCGATCGCCGAGCGCATCAAGCGCCGACGGAGTTGAGTCATTCAAGCGGCTTCAACATCCCTAACAGCGTAGGAATCAGCTCGCTCACCGTCGGATGAATATGCATCGCGCGCTGCAGCGTGGTGTAAGGCGCGTCGGCATTCATGATGTCGATAAACGTATGAATCGCTTCATCGCCTTCAATACCCAGGATTGCCGCGCCCAGAATCTTTTTTGTCTGCGCGTCGACCAGCACTTTCATGAACCCGTCTGTCTCGCCGCGCTCACGTGCCCGGCCGACGCGCGACATCGGCATGGTGGCGATCAGCGCCGGGCGGCCGTCCTTGCGGACCTCGGTTTCGCTCATGCCTACCCGCGCGAACGGCGGGTCTACAAAAACCGCGTAACACATGATCCGCGAATCGACGCTGCGTGATTCGCCATCGACCACGTTTGACGCAATGATCTCGTAATCGTTGTACGACGTATGGGTGAACGCGCCGCGCCCGTTGACATCGCCGAGCGCCCAGACGCCTTGCGTTTTGGTACGAAGCTGGCCATCGACATCGATCAGACCGTGCTTGTTCGGCACAATGCCCGCGTGCTCCAGCCCGAGGTCGTCGGTGTTCGGCGTGCGTCCCGTGGCAAACAGCAAATGCGATGCATCGATGCTGGTTCCGGCGCCAAGAAAAATCCGCACGCCATCGCCCGCCGCCTCGACCTTCGACGTCTCCGTGTTGAAGCGAAACTCCACGCCATCGCGTGTAAGAACCTTCTGAACCTGCTCCGCAAAATCCTTGTCTTCGCGCGCCAACACCCGGTCGCCTCTAACGAGCACCGTCACGCGGCTGCCGAAACGCGCGAACATCTGCGCGAATTCCAGCGCGATATAACTTCCGCCCACAATCGCCAGATGTTCGGGTAGGGAAGTCAATTCGAGAATCGTGGAATTCGTCAGATAAGAGATTTCCGCCAGGCCCTCGATTTCCGGCACGGTCGCGCGCGTCCCGGTATTGATGAAAACCGCATCCGCCGAGAGTTCGTGCTGCTGGCCGTCGTTGCCTTGCACGCTGACGGAATGCGGTCCGGTGAACCGCCCGTGACCATTGAGAACCGTCACGCCCGATGTCCCCCGCAACCACTTCTCCACGCCTTTACGCGATTCGCCGATCACCTCGTCCTTGCGCGCCTTGACGCGCGCAAGGTCCACGCGAACCCCGCCATCCAGGATCACGCCATACTCCGCCGCGTGGCGCGCGACGTATGCCGCCCGGGCACTCGCCACATACGTCTTGGTCGGCGTGCAGCCAACGTTCACGCACGTCCCGCCGAACAACGACCGTTCGATCACCGCCGTGCGCTTGCCGCTTTCGGCAAGTTTCACGGCAAGCGGCGCGCCGCCTTGTCCGGTCCCGATCACGATGGCGTCAAAGTGTTGCGACATGTGGATGTCTCCTCCGGTTGGTCCAGCGAGGTCTGCGGGTTTTTGCATGGTAGCTCGCCGTTGGCATCGATGCATCAGCAAAGCTTCCCGCCGTGTGTGCGTTTTACGCATGGACGGGTCGAGATTTAATCGCTTGTGGCTCAGTGTCACGCCCGCTAAAACTACCGCCATTCACGTCGCGGATCCGCTGCGGCGCTTCTTTCCCGGGCAATCACGATGCGCACCTACCGTAACTTCATCGACGGCCGCCTGATCGACTCATCGTCCGATCGGTTTGCCGATGTCGATAACCCCGCCACCGCCGAGATCGTCGCGCGCGTCACGCTGGCGTCAGAGGACGATGCGCTCGCCGCCGTGGAAGCCGCATCGCGGGCGCAGAAAACGTGGCGCAAGCTGAGCTCGATCAAGCGCGGCGAACATTTGCGCCGTTTCGCCGACGCCATCGTCGAACGTGCGCCGCAGATCGGCGCGGCATTGGCGCTGGAATCGGGCAAAAGCCTGGCGGATTCGGAAAACGAAGCCCGCTACGCCGCCGATATCACCCGTTACCACGCCGAATGGGCGCGCCGGATCGAAGGCGAAGTCATCCCCAGCGATACACCCAACGAAAATCTCGTGCTGCATCGCGAGCCGATTGGCGTGGTTGCGTGCCTGATCCCGTTCAACTACCCGGTCTACACGCTCCTGCGCAAGGTCGCGCCCGCGCTGATCACGGGCAACGCGGTCGTGGTCCGGCCGAGCAACAACACGCCCACGTCCGCTTTCGAAATCGCCGAAGCCGCGCAGCAAGCGGGCCTCCCCGCAGGCATCTTCAACGTGCTCGCCATGGACCACGCGACCGCGGGGACGGTCTGCACGCATCCGGCCGTCGGCATGATCACGCTGACCGGCAGCGTGAACGCGGGACGCATCGTGCTGGATTACTGCAAGTCGAACATCGCGAAACCTTCGCTGGAACTCGGCGGCAAGGCGCCGGCAATCATCGAACCGGATGCCGATCTTGAAGCCGCAGCAAGCGCGATCGTTGGATCGAAGACCACGCATTGCGGGCAGTTGTGTACCGCGATGGAACGCGTCTACGTTCATGCCAGCGTGCATGACCGTTTTGTCGAATTGCTGCGCGAGAAGATGAGCGCGGTGAGTTTCGGCGATCGTTCAAAGGACGCGTCGAAGATGGGACCGCTGGTCAGCCGGTCGGCGCAGCAAAACATTCACGCGATGGTGCAACGCGCCGTCGCCGAAGGCGCAACCGTCGCAACCGGCGGAACGTTGCCCGACACCGCCGGCTATTTCTATCCGCCCACCTTGCTGCTCAATTGCCGCCACGACATGGAAATCGTGCGCGAGGAAATTTTCGGACCGGTGCTGCCCGTGATCTCGTACGACACGCTCGACGAAGCCCTCGCGATGGCCAACGACCATCAATACGGTCTGTCTTCGGTGCTTTATACGGAGAACTATCGCACCGCCATGCGTGTGGCCAATGAGATCGAAGCTGGCGAGTTGTACGTGAACCGCACGCCTGCCGATCCGTATCAAGGTTTCCACGCCGGCTGGAAACGTTCTGGACTCGGCGGCGACGACGGCAAGCACGGCATGCTCGAATTCACGCAGACCCGCCTTGTGGTTCTGAAGTACTGACTTTTCCCCAACCTGCATAGATCGATAAAAACAGCGCGCCTTCGGAGCGCGCTGAAGGAGACTTATCGTGGATAAAACCTTGACCGGCATCACGCCGGCAGTCGTCGAAACAAGCCGCTCGCAACGATACATCCAGCTCCTGCTGCTGGTCATTGCCGCTGGCGCAATCTACCCGCTGCTGTATTTGCGTCAGGTGTACCAGACGCCGATGCTCGAGTTTTTTCATATCGACAACAGCCAGCTCGGGTATCTGTATTCCATCCTCGGCACAGTTTTCCTGCTTTGCTATTTGCCGAGCGGCTGGCTTGCCGACCGCATCGCGCCACGTTTCCTGATCTGCTTTTCGCTGATCGCGACCGGCGCGCTCGGGCTGGTTTATTCGACCGCGCCGAGCCTCCCCGTGCTGCTCGTCGTGTTCTGCTGCTGGGGCTTGACCACCGGCCTGACCTTCTGGGCATCGATTCTAAAGCGCGTCAAAACAATCGCCGCGCACGACGAACAAGGCCGTTTTTTCGGTCTGCTGGATGGCGGCCGGGGTTTGATCGAAGCGCTGCTCGCGACCATCGCGCTCGTGATCTTCGCCGCCGCGACCGAAAAACACGGCTTGCCGACGAACGTCGGTTTTCGCTACGTCGTGTATCTATATTCGGGGTTTTGTATCGGCCTGGGATTGCTGATGGTGATGGTGAAAGAACCGCCCGCCACGCAACAGGAGCTTCAGCAAGCAGCGGACAACCTGTCGCAGAAACACAATCTATGGCGCGACCTCGTCACGCTGATGCGTATCCCCCAGCTCTGGTTGATGGCCGCCGTCGTGTTCTGTGGATACCAGATCTTCTGGGCGACCTACAGCTTCTCCGCGTACCTTCAGGTCGGTGATCTGAAAATGACCGTTGTGATGGCCGGCACGCTCACCACGCTCAAGCTATGGATGCGGCCCATCGGCGGGATTGGCGGCGGATATCTCGGCGATCGTTTTTCCACGCTCGGCGTTCTGAGCACCGCGTTGTTCCTCGCCGCGATCGGACTCGTGGCGCTGGCCGTGCTGCCGACGATGCATATCGAACCACGCGTGGGCGTTGCGGTCATTGCGGTCGTGGTGCTGGTCATCGGCATCCTGACGTACGCCATTCGTGGTCTCTACTGGTCGCTGCTCGATGATTGCGGCATTCCGCTGCGCATCACGGGCCTGGCGATCGGCCTGGTTTCGCTGATCGGTTATTCACCCGACGTGTTCCTGCCGCTCGTGAACGGCTGGACCACCGAGCATTTCCCCGGCCTTCCCGGCTATCAGATTTACTTCTCCTACATTGCCGTGGTCAGCGTGATCGGCGGCGTGGCCGCCCTCGCCCTGATGGGCATGCGCAAGACCGTTGCAAAGGACGCCATCCGATGAAAATCGTCTCCCTCGAAACGCATTTCGTAGCCGTGCCGCCGCCGCATCTCGGTGGCATGTACTGGATCTTCGTGAAGCTGAAAACGGCTTGCGGCATTGAAGGCGTGGGTGAAATCTATTCGGCGACGTTCCATCCGAAAGCAATGGCGCACATCATCGACGACGTGTTCGGGCGTTATCTGCAGAACCACGATCCGCATCACGTCGAGCGCTTCTTCCGCGAAGCGTATTCGAGCGGCTTCACGCAACGCCCCGACCTCACGATGATGGGCGTCGTCAGCGGCCTGGAAATGGCGTGCTGGGACATTATCGGCAAGGCGGCGGACAAGCCCGTGTACGAACTGATGGGCGGCCTCGTGAATGAACGGCTGCGCTCGTACACGTATCTTTACCCGAAGAACGCCGCCGGTGAATACGATTACGACGACGTCGATCTCGCCGCGGAGTGCGCGGTTAAGAACGCGGACCTCGGTTTCACCGCGGTCAAGTTCGATCCCGCCGGACCGTACACCGCGTACTCGGGCCATCAGCTTTCTCTGGACGTGCTCGAACGCTGCGAGACGTTCTGCAAGCGCATTCGCGAAGCCATTGGCAACCGCTGCGATCTGCTGTTCGGCACGCACGGGCAGATGGTTCCATCGTCGGCAATCCGGTTGGCTCAGCGGCTCGAAAAATACGATCCGTTGTGGTTCGAGGAGCCCGTGCCGCCCGGCCAGGAAGACGCGATGGCGCAAGTCGCGCGCCATACCAGCATCCCGATTGCGGCCGGCGAACGGCTGACCACCAAGTACGAATTCTTCAAGCTGCTGCAAGCGAGCGCGGCATCGATTCTTCAACTGAACGTCGCGCGTTGCGGCGGCCTGCTCGAAGCCAAGAAGATCGCGACGCTCGCCGAGGTTTATTACGCGCAAATCGCGCCGCATCTCTACAACGGCCCCATCGGCGCTGCGGCGAGCATTCAACTCGCCGCGTGCACGCCCAACTTCCTGATTCAGGAAAGCATCGGCACGTGGGACGGTTTTCATGCGCAGATCCTGAAGACGCCGATTCAGTGGGAAGACGGTTACATCATCCCGTCGAAAGCGCCGGGACTCGGCGTGGAACTGAACATGGACGTGGTGCGCGCGCATTCCCCTTATACCGGCGATCGTCTGCATCTGCAGATGGCGTCAAAGCCCGCCGATGTACGGGATTCTTCTCCGGCCAAAGGCTGAAGCGAGTAACTGAATATGACTTACGACTACATCATCGTTGGCGCCGGATCGGCGGGCTGCATTCTGGCCGAGCGCTTGTCGGCATCGGGACAACATTCCGTGCTCGTGCTTGAAGCCGGCGGCACGGCCGATTCGTTCTGGTTCAAGATACCCGTGGGTTTCGCGAAGACCTACTACGATCCCGCGTGCAACTGGATGTATTACTCCGAGCCCGAAGCGGAACTTGCCGGCCGCAAGATCTACGCGCCGAGAGGCAAGGTGCAAGGCGGCTCGGGTTCCATCAACGCGATGATCTTCGTGCGCGGCGCGCCACGCGATTTCGACGACTGGGCTGCAGCCGGCAACGCGGGCTGGTCGTATAAAGACGTGCTGCCGTATTTCCGCAAGCTCGAGACGCATGCCGCTGGAAACACCGTCGTGCATGGTTCGAGCGGCCCGATTCAAGTGACATCGATGAAAGATGGCATCCATCCGATCACGCGCCATTTCCTCGATGCCTGCGACGAGCTGAAGATCCCGCGCAACGACGACTTCAACGGCGCGCGAATCGAAGGCGTGGGCGTGTATGACGTCAACACGCGCAACGGCCAGCGCGCATCGAGCAATGTGGGATATCTGGAACCGGCGCTGAAACGCTCGAATGTGAGCATCGAACATCATGCGCTGACCACGCGCGTGTTATTCGATGGACGGCGTGCCACCGGCGTCGAAGTCTCGCAGAACGGCGTCACGCGAACGTTCAACGCGAAGCGTGAAGTGCTGCTGTGCGCAGGCGCCGTCGATACCCCGAAGCTGCTGCAACTGTCCGGCGTCGGCCCGGCGCAATTGCTTGCGCGCCACGGCATTCCTGTCGTGCATGCGCTGCCGGCCGTCGGTCAGAACCTGCAGGATCATCTTTGCGCGAGCTACTACTATCGCGCGAACATGCCGACGCTGAACGGCGATTTCGGCTCGCTTCTGGGCAAGCTGAAACTCGGTCTGCAATACCTGCTGACGCGCAAAGGACCGCTTGCGATGAGCGTGAACCAGGCTGGCGGTTTCTTCAGCACCGATCCGGCCAGCCAGCATGCGAACATGCAGCTTTACTTCAATCCGCTGTCATACCGGATTCCAAAATCGAGCCGCTCGCAACTCACGCCCGAGCCGTATCCCGGTTTTCTGCTCGCGTTCAACCCGTGCCGTCCGACGAGCCGTGGGTCGATCGAGATTTCATCGACGAATCCCGCCGATGCCGCCCTGATCCGCGCGAACTATCTGACGACGCAAAAGGATATCGACGAAGTGATCCAGGGAAGCCGCCTGATCCGTTCGATCATGAAGGCGAACGCGTTGCGCGCGGTGACGGTGGAAGAAACGCTGCCGGGTGAATCGGTCGTACCCGAAGACGACGACGCCGCCATGCTCGAATATTTCCGCGAGAACAGCGGCTCGATCTACCACCTGTGCGGTTCATGTGCGATGGGTCCGGACGCGCAGACCGCAGTCGTCGACAACCGCTTGCGTGTGCACGGCATGCAGGCGTTGCGGATCGTGGATGCATCGATTTTCCCGAACGTCACGTCCGGCAACATCAATGCGCCCGTGATGATGGTCGCCGAAAAAGCCGCGCAAATGATCCTCGACGACGCCATCTCGCGAAACTTCGTTCAGCGCGAAGCGCTCGCCACCGCTTCGGCCTGAAGCCACTGCTGGAACAGACGCTGCGTCCCGCTTGCCCGCTGCTCGGGACGCAGCACGAACCAGTAGGATTGCCGCCCTTCTATCTCGACATCGAGCACTTGCCGCAATTGTCCCGATGCCAGTTCGGCCGCGATCATGTGACGATCGGCGATGGTGATGCCCATGCCGTCGACGGCCGCTTGTATCGATAAATCGAGCACGTCGAATTCGTGACCGCCGTCCGTATCCACGCCTTCAATACGCGCCGCGTCCAGCCAGTGCTGCCACGTGAGATACCGCTGGTCTTCGCCCGACAACACGTGTAGCAGCGTGAATCGGTTCAGGTCCACCGGCGCGCCCTCACTTTCACGATCCAGCAAACCCGGCGACGCCACCGCGATATGGCGCTCGTGCATCAGCAAGGTACTTTCGAGGTTGTTCCATTCGCCATCGCCGAAACGAACCGCGCAATCCAGCCGGTTCGAATCCGCGATGCCGTCTTCCACGCGCGTCGTAATGCTCAGGTCCAGCTCCGGGAACGCCGCGCGCAGGCGTCCGAGACGCGGCACGAGCCAGCGCGCCGCGAACGTAGGCGGAACGTTGATGCGAAGGCGATTGACATCGTTTTTCTGGCTGATCGCGCGCACCGTCAACTCGATCTTGTCGAACGACTGCTGCAGCGCGCGCAGGAGCACGCGGCCGCTCGGCGTCAGCACCAGATGCTGATGACGGCGCGAAAAAAGCGTCTCGCCGACCTGCTCCTCCAGTTGCCGGACCTGTCGGCTGACGGCGCTCTGCGTGACGTTGAGCAGCGTGGCGGCGCGGGTAAAGCTACCGGTTGTCCCGGCGGCTTCGAAGGCTTTCAGCGCATTGAGCGCGGGCATTTTACGTTTCACGATGATTCGGCGATTCAGTGGTTCGTGGTCGCAACAAGCCGGCGGACATGTCCCGGCATCTGCGTGATCTTACGCAGGCCGCCGCCGCAACTGTGACGATTTCATGATTTCCCGCGCGTGAGATGAAACGGTGTTCCAGTTGTATCGCCCATATCACGTTGTGGCACGTCCCTTGCTCTAAAAAGAGCCTACGTTGCATCCACCTCAGGCTCTCATGACCGAAACGATATGGTTTCTCGTCGTTGGCGGTGTGCTCATCTTCATGGGGCTTGCCAGCTCGACGTTCAAAGAACTCCCCATCAGCAGCGCAATGGTGTATCTGGCCATCGGCTTTGGCCTTGGCCCGTTTGGCCTGGGCTTGCTCAAGATCGACCTTCTCGGCGACGCCACGTTGCTGCGCCGGATCACCGAAGTCGCCATGCTCGTGTCGCTGTTCGCAATCGGCTTGCGGCTGCGCGTGCCGCCGACCGACCGGATCTGGCTATTACCTGTGCGCCTCGGCCTCCTGGCGATGGTCGCGACCGTCGCCATCATGACGCTCGCCTGCGTCTACCTGCTGCACATGAGCTGGGGACCCGCATTGCTGATCGCCGCGATGCTCGCCCCCACCGACCCCGTCCTGGCCCACGACGTGCAAGTCCAGGTTCCCGGCGATATCGATCTCTTGCGATTCTCGTTGACCGGCGAAGGCGGCCTGAACGATGGCATCGCGCTGCCGTTTGCGCTGCTGGGTATCGCGGTGTGCAACTACGAGGCATCGCCGCAGCAGGCGTTGAGTTGGCAATTTGCCGGGGATGCGTTATGGGGCGTGGCGGGGGCGTTGGCCGTCGGATGGATTCTGGGCGATCTCGCCGTGCGGCTGATCGCGTTTTTGCGCACGCGTTATAGCCTGGCGCTCGGGCCGGAGGGTTTCTACGCGCTGGGCCTGATTGCGCTTTCGTATGGCATCGCGGAATTGATGCACACGTATGCGTTCCTTGCGGTATTCGCAGCGGGCCTCGCGATGCGCCGTGTCGAACAGAAAGCCAGTGGCGATAAATCCGCGCACGAAGCGGTCGGCAAGATCGACGCGCAGGATGTGGGCGCAACCGCCTCGGACCCCGATCGCGCGCATGCATTTGTCGCAGAACGCGTGCTCGGCTTCACGATAGAACTCGAGCGCATCGCCGAAGTCGCCGTCATGTTGATGGTCGGAAGCGTGCTCGCCAATGTGTGGGACACACTCTTCACATGGCATGGCGCGGCCATTATTGCGCTGCTGTTTTTCGTGGCGCGGCCGATTTCGGTGCAGGCGTCGCTGATCGGATCATCAGCTACGAAATCGCAACGGCTGCTGACAAGCTGGTTTGGAATTCGCGGCGTGGGGTCGTTTTATTATTTGCTGTACGCGCTGGAACATGCGCCGCGCAGCGCCGCGGAGCCACTGGCGCCGCTGGTGCTGGCGGTGATTGCGGCGTCGGTGATTCTGCACGGCATTACCTCGACACCATTGATGAACCGGTATCGAGGATAAGGCGGCGTTGAAAGCCGCCCTTCGTCCTCTCAAGCCTCCGCAAGCTCCCGTACGCCTGCCACGTCGCGTGCGCCTTCATACAAGCGCCCGAACCTGTTGTCCAGGAAAGCCTGCAAAGGAACCTGTTCCTGCCGGATAAAGCCGTTCGCCGGCAACACGCCTTCACGGAACAGATCGAGCTCTGCGCAGACCGCGCCGGCGGTCGTGATCTGGATGGCGCTCATCGGCACGCCGCATATGTTTTTCGCGAAAATTTTCCGCGTGAAGACGTCCTGCACGAGACGCCCGTCGCGCATGCCGGTCGCCGTCACAAAAACCAGCACCACGTCTTGCGCTGTCGCCGGAACCGCGCGACGCAACATCGCCTTCAATCCGTCACGATCACTCGACATGCGCAAATCGTCGAGCAGGAATTTCATCAGCTCACGATGGCCCGGGTAACGCACCGACTTGTAATCGAGCGATTCCACTTTGCCTGCCAACGTCTCGCACAACGTCCCGAGGCCGCCCGATGTATTGAACGCCTCGTACTCGGTGCCATCGAGGGAAAAATGTTCCAGGCCTTCCAGCGGCTGCACCCATTGGGTATTGCCGTTGCGGATTGCTTCGCATGGCTGACAGTACTCGTTGATCAGGCCGTCGATACTCCACGTCAGGTTGTACTTCAACGCGTTCGTCGGGAATTCGGGCAACGCGCCCACGCGCATCTTGATCTCACGCAGTTCGGTGAAACGCTTCGCCAGATCGTGCGCCACGATGCCGATAAACCCCGGCGCCAGCCCGCATTGCGGCATGAACGCGTGCGTGGAATCGTCGGCGATGGCGCGAATCGCATGCGTCGCGCGCACGTCCTCGGTCAGGTCGAAGTAATGAACGCCGGCGGCCTTTGCCGCTGTTGCCACGGTCACGGCAAGGTAATACGGCATGGCGTTGATGAGCGCATCGAAGCCTTGGAGCGCGAGACGCAGCGCGTTGGCATCGGCGGAATCGACGCGACGGGTCGGAATACCCTGCGCTTCGAGCAGGCTGAGCGCGTGTGCATCGCGGTCGAAGGCCACGACTTCATAGTCGCCGGTTTCACGAAGCAAATGGGCGATGCTCTGGCCAATCAGGCCGGCGCCGATGAGGGCTATTTTCATGTTTATCTCCTTGATGGGCGTCACGGGGCAATCCCTGGACACCAGTTTAGGAGCGCATGAATATTGATAAAAGACACAAAAAGATGCGAATCGACATCAATTTTCGACGTTTTGACGATCTATTGATACAAAACGTCAGCTCATGCCGCCTCGATCCACCTTGCGCGCGAGAATGATGGACGTTGTGGTGCGCTCGACGCCTTCCAGGCCGCCGATTTCATCGAGGAGATCGTTGAGTCTGTCCGGCGAATCGGCCCGCAACCACGCGACGTAGTCGAACTCGCCGCTGACCGCGCAAAGCAATTGCATCTCGGGCATTCTGGCGAAGCGCTTTTGCACGTCGCGGCCATACTTTGGCGCGAGCTTGATGCCAACGTACGCCTGGATGCTGGCATCCAGCACGTCTTGTCCGAGACGTACGCCATAACCCGCAATCACGCCGGTTTTCTCGAGCCGCGCGAGCCTTGCAATTACCGTAGTGCGCGCAATGCCGAGCTGGCGCGCCAGCTCCGCCACGCTCTCGCGTGCGTTCACCTGCAATGAAGCGACGAGATTGCGGTCGATATCGTCAAGTTGATCGAGACGCGGCGGTCGCATGGAACGTGATCCTTTCGTTAATACAACGCGTTGAGACATCACGGCATTAGAGCACGGGCATCAATCTGCGCTCCATGCAGCAGGTTGGTTAAACTCCGTGGTCTCGCGAATTTTTCGCAGTCGTATCGGTTGTAAGCAGTTGTGGCAACCAAAGCAAGCCTGCGCGCTTACGTGATATTAATAGCGCCAGGCTTTGCAGCACATGAGGTATTTCGCGTGTATCGCTTGCCCCTTCTTAATGGACCCAAGGTGTCACCCATGAAAAAAACACTCGTTGCACTGGCCGCCTCTCTCGCCCTTTCCACCGCATTTGCTCAGTCTTCCGCACCGGTCGCCGCATCCACGCCGGGCGCGTCAGCGCCTGAATCAGCCCGTGGGCAGGCACGCGAAGCACGTGTCGAGCAACGTATCGCCGATCTGCACAGCAAGCTCAAGATCACCTCGGCTCAGGAAGACCAATGGAACAAGTTCGCCGACGTCATGCGTGACAATGGCCACACGATCGGCGAGTTGTATCGTCAGCGTGTCGCGCTCGGGACGAACACCACGGCCGTGGACGACATGAAGCAGTACGCGCAGATCACGCAAGCGCAAGCGGACGGCACCAAGCATCTCGTGGATGCATTCGAGCCGCTTTACGCGAGCCTTTCGCCGGAACAGAAGAAGCTCGCCGATGCCAGCTTCCACCAGACCGCGCGCCGTGGCGAACATAAGGGCCGCAAAGCGCCGCGCGGCAAGGCGACGCCGGATAGCATCGCGCCGGACGCGGCGTCAGCAACGAAGCCGTAAGCCGGAAAAAAGCGCCTGCGTTGGAATATCCGTGCAGGCGCTTTGTTGTTTACCGTGTGCAAAATGCAGGGCTTGGCGTTACGATCCCGGTCTCCAAAGCTTCGGCCCGTTCACGGCACTGCGCATGACATCGATCAATCATCTCGACCTGACTACCGACACAGCCGCCCAACGCGTGGTGAAAGATGAAACCGTTGATGTCGAGTTCGCGCACGAACCGGGCTTACTGATGAGCCTGGAAGGCCCGAACCGCTACGCGATTGGCGATGCGTTGATCACGGGTGCGACCGGGGAACGCTGGGTCGTGTCGCGGGACCGGTTCGATGCGAAGTATGTTCCCCGCGACGGCGCCAGGCATGGCGACGCGGGCGCGTATCGGAACATTCCGGTTGTCGTGCTTGCGAAGCAAATGCACGAAGCGTTTTCAATCGCGCGATCAGACGCTGGCGATGTATTGCACGGCGTGCAAGGCGATTGGGTCATGCAATACGCGCCGGGTGATTACGGCGTCGTGAAAGCGGCGCGGTTTGCCAAGGTTTACAAACCGGCTTGAGTACAGGGTCAGGCGAAGTCGTCGCCCATATCGATCTCCACGTTTCGCGGCACCGTTTCCCCGTTCGCATACATTTCTTCGAGCGCACCCAACTCCGTTTCCACGTACGCACGCAGCACCGCGTAACTGCGCGCGTGCATGCGCGGCGGCATCGCCCGGTAACGCGCGAGCGCAGCGGGATCGAAGCGGATATCGATGGCGATGCGGCGCGCCGTCGTCCCAAAACGCATGGCGATGTAATGAACCACGAGTGACAAACGGCCATCGTCGCCGGGACGTTCAACGAACTGCGTCTGTTCGGGGAACAGGTCGCTGATCACGCGCGCCAGGATTTCGATATCGGCGCTCGGACATTCGAATTGATATTCGTCGCTCATCTCAAACTCCGTTCTTCACGCGCGCCGCGCGGTCGGCCGCTACCCTGACGCCGATAAAATATCGACGCAACGCCCGCATCACGATCAGGCCGAACACGAGATACACGGCATCGGCGGCAAGCAGCGGGATCAGCTTCGCCTGATACAGCGCGATGGGCAAGGCGATCAGCGCATGCGCCACGATCATGAACGGCAGCGTGAAGCGGAAACGCTCGCGCAACATGTGCCACATCACGACGGAAAACCCGATCTGGAACACAAATGCCGCAGCACGTTCAACCAGGAACAGCGCCGCGGATTCGGGCGTCAGGCTGCTCAGCACCATATGCAGTCGCAGCAGCGATTCTTCGGGAACGCTTGTGAAATACTGGTCGAGCATGTTGCGGTCGGCGAGCGTGGCATACAAAAGCCATTGAAGCTGCACGAGCACGCCGACGATCCACGCTTCCGCCCCGCCATGGCCGATTCCATAACCGAGCGCGGTGCCCGGCTTTTGCAACGAAGCGGGATCGCGCCGGACCAGCCATTTCATGCCGATGAAACGGCCCACTTCTTCGCACAGGCCTGTCGCGAGCGCGCCGTAGATCACGAACAACGCCGGGTTCATCAACAAGCCGACGGTCGTGGCATTGCTCAGCATCAGACCATGCAGGCCGCGTTCGATGACCATCGAAAAAAGCGCGAACACCGCAATCCCGACAATCACGTCACGCCGTTCGAAGCCGTAACGCGGCTTCATTCTTCGGTACAGCCAGAAAGGCAAAGCCGCGATCAGCAGCGTTGCAAGCGTGAGGCAAACCAGCGTCAAGACACTTACCATCAATCAATATCCTCAAAAACCGTGTTTGGCTAAATTTTGTCCGCGAGCGTCGACGTCCGCACGATCAGTTCGCCCGCCAGCAGGCATTCCCGCGGCGCCATGACCGCGCCTTCAATGCGCTCGTGCAGGAATTCGACGGCGCGCTCGCCTATGCTATAGGTCGGCTGGCGCAAGGTCGTCATCCCGGCGAGTTCGGCCCACTCGGAATCATCGATACACATCAGCGCCACGTGCCGCTGCCACCCGGCGCCATGGCGTTCCTTCATATGCAGCGCGACGCGCAGCGCAACCGGCGCGTTCGCCGCGAACAATGCGATACGGTGATTCTCCTGCCGGCCTGCGTTGATCCGGGTATCGATATCGCTGAGCGCAATGGCGGCGAGTTCGACATTATCCAGATCGAGCACGATTGTCGCACCCGACACTCCGAGGGCGCCGATAGTGTCACGAAACGCGGACTCGCGCACGCGCCGCGAGCTGACATGCGTAAACGGCTGCACGATAAACACAAGCTCATCAAAGCCCTGCTGCGCCAGGTGGCGAATCGCCGTCGCGACGGCGGCGGTATTGTCGAGTCCGACCATGTCGGTGATGAGGCCATCGATGGAACGGTCCACCAGCACCACCGGCACACCGCCGCGCGCGAGGGTTTCGAGCGTCTCTTCCTTCACGCCGAGCGCATTCACGATCACGCCCTCCACGCGATACGTGCTGAGCAACTGCAGATACCGCCGTTCGAGATCGACTTCGTTTGCCGCATGACAGATCAGCGGCATATAACCGAAAGCGTGACACGCCGCTTCCACACCCTGCAGTACTTCGACCGAATAGGGATTCGTCAGGTCGGCGAGCAACATGCCGATCAGCCTGTTACGCCCGCGTTTCAGTCCGCGCGCCATCTGGTTAGGCCGGTAATCGAGTTTGGCGATGGCCTCTTCTATACGCGCTCGCAGGTCAGTTGACAGCACGCCTGTCTCGCCGTTCAGATAACGCGAGATGCTGGTCTTGCCCGTGCCGGCTTCGCGTGCGACGTCGGTGATGGTCGCGCGGCGTTCGGTCGAAAAGTTGTCTTTTGGCATGGTCTCGTGCAGTAAAAATAAAGCGCGCCAAGTGCGCGCTTTATTTACCAAGGCGGATTGAAGGCAACGCTGCTCAGCGCTTCACGGCTTCCGGATTAACCATGTTATTGGTCAGCGTGCCGTTCAGCGCGCCGATCAGATTCTCGGCGGCGTTCTTGTTCATCGCGTGGCGGGTTTCATGCGTCGCCGATCCGATGTGCGGCAACGCCACCACGTTCTTCAGCTTGAGCAACGGCGAATCGGCGGCAAGCGGTTCCTTCACGAAAACATCGAGGCCGGCGCCCAGGATCGTGCCGTTTTGCAGCGCTTCGATCAGCGCGTTTTCATCGACGGTCGGTCCACGTGATGCATTGATCAGGATCGCGCTCGGTTTCATCTTCTTCAACTGCGCCGCGCCGATCAGGTTGCGCGTCTCGGCGGTCAGCGGAACTTGCAGCAGAACGAAATCGGACGTGGCGAGCAATTCATCCAGTTCGACTTTCTTCGCGCCGTAGTCGCGTTCGGCCTTCTCGTTCGCGCTGCGGTTCGTGTACTGCACCTTCATCAAGAAGCCCAGCGACGCGCGCCGAGCAACCGCCCCGCCAATCCGGCCCAAACCGATAATGCCAAGCGTCTTGCCCTGCACATCGACGCCAAACTGTTCCTCGCCGATGCTCTTCGTCCACTTGCCCTCTTTCACCCATTCCGCAAGCTCCACGACGCGGCGCGCGCTCGCCAGGATCAACGCGAAAACAGTGTCCGCGGTCGATTCGGTCAGCACGTCGGGCGTGTTCGTGAGCACGATGCCGCGGCGATTCAAATCGGCGATATCGAAGGCATCGAAACCGACAGACACCGTCGCCAGCGCCTTCAGCTTCGTCGCGCCTTCGAGCATGGCGGGCGTGATTTGCGTGCTTGCGCCAATGGCGCCATCGGCATCTTTCAACGCGGCAACAAACGCGTCGTGCTGCTTTGGATCGACGGTCGTGACGTCCGCGTGTTCCTGCAGATAGTTCAGCACGTCCGCGGGCAGCGGCTTGTACGCGACGATTTTCTTTTTCATCGAAACAGATCCTGTGAGATTAGTGAGCAGCAAGTTTTGCGGTGGGCGTCACCGGTTGCGGTTTCACGGCAAGCGTCAGTATGACGGCAGCAACAAGGGCCGCGCTCATGAACACGTACGACGCCGAAGGAGACCCCGTCGCGCCGTTCAGATACCCAACGACGTACGAACCCACAAACGACCCAAGCGCGCCCATGCTGTTGATCAGCGCCATCGCGCCGCCGGCGACGTTCTTCGGCAAAAGTTCCGGCACGATCGCGAAGAACGGTCCGTAAGGCGCGTACATGGCCGCGCCCGCGATCACGAGCAACGCATACGAGGCCCAGAAGTTCGTCGATCCCAGCAAGTACGATCCCGCGAAAGCGAACGCGCCGATCAGCAGGAACGGCCATACAAAAAGCTTGCGGCGTTCGAGTTTGTCCGATGCCCACGAAGCGGCGATCATCGCAATGGTGGCCGCGAGATACGGCACGGCCGAAAGCCAGCCGGTCTCGACCATGCCGAACGTAGACGCGTTCTTGAGAATCGACGGCAGCCACAGCACGAAGCCATACACGCCGATGCTCCAGCAAAAATATTGCGCCGAGAGCTTCATCACGGCCGGCGACTTGAATGCATCTCCGTAATTCTTGACCGGCTTGATCGCGGCTTGTTCCGCGCGCAAGGTTTCATCGAGATCGCGCTTTTCCTGGTCGGAGAGCCACTTCACCTGCGCCGGCTTGTCCTGCACGATAAACCACCAGATCACCGCCCAGATGATCGCCGGTACGCCTTCGACCACGAACATATGACGCCAGCCGAACGCGTTGATCAGATAGCCCGATACCACCGACATCCACAGCACCGTCACCGGATTACCGAGAATCAGGAACGTATTCGCGCGCGAGCGTTCGGACTTCGTGAACCAGTTCGAGATGAAGATCAGCATGGCCGGCATCACGGCCGCTTCGACGATGCCGAGCACGAAACGCAACGCCATCAGCGAAGGAATGTTCGTCACCACGCCGGTCAGCGCCGCGCAGCCGCCCCATAAAATCAGGCTGACGAACACGAGCTTTTTCACGCTGCGGCGTTCGGCGTAGATCGCGCCGGGGATCTGGAAGAAGAAATAGCCGAGGAAAAACAACGCGCCAATCAGCGATGCCAGCCCCTTGCTGATCCCGAGATCGTGATTGATCCCCGCCGCCGATGCAAAACCGAAGTTTGCCCGGTCGAGATACGCAAGGCTGTAGGTGATGAACACGATCGGCATGATCGTCCACCAGCGGCGTACCGCGAGTGTGGGTTTGTTCGTCGTTTTATCGCTGGCTTGTTGCATGCGTGTCTCCGTCCGTGAGCGTGTCCGCGTTACGAGGCGACCGTGGTGGGCGCTTGTTCCAGCTTGTCAAGTTCGGCGCGCGTCGGCAGGCCTTCGCTGTCGCCGATCACCTGAATTGCCAGCGCGCCGATGCGGTTGCCGCGCGTCAACGCGTGACGCACATCGCGGCCTTCGAGCAGCGCGCTGACTACACCGACGGCGAAACCATCGCCTGCGCCGACGGTATCGACGACATTTTCAACCGGTATCGCCGGCACGGTGCCTTGTTCGTTGTCCGCAGTCCGGAAATATGCGCCGTGTGCGCCGAGCTTCACCACGACGCCCATCGCGCCCTGGTCCAGATAAAACTTGGCGATGTCCCCGGGCTCCGTGTACCCCGTCAGGATCTTGCCTTCGCTCACGCCCGGCAAGACCCAGTCGGCGTGCGCCGCGAGCGCGTTGAGCGCCTCGGCCATCGCTTCCTGCGACGGCCACAGCGTCGGGCGCAGGTTTGGATCGAAGGAAATGGTCTTGCCTGCGCGGCGCATTTCGGCCGCCATATGGAACGCGAGTTCGCGCGATGTCGCCGAGATCGCGGGCGCCACGCCCGTCAAATGCAAATGGCGCGCGCCGAGTACGTAATCCGCGACGTAGTCATCGAGCGACAAATGGCTCGCCGCCGAACCCTTGCGAAAATATTCGATGGACGGATCGCTTCCATCGTCATTTTTGGATTTCAGCTGGAACGCGGTCGGATATCGCTCGTCGATGGTGACGCGGCTCGAATCGATGCCCTCCTGCGCGAGCACGTCGAGCACGTAACGGCCGAAAGAATCGCGGCCGACGCGGCTCATCCAGCCGACCTTGAAACCCAGCCGCGACAAGCCGATCGCGACATTCAGGTCGGCGCCGGCGACGCGTTTGGTGAAATGTCCGACCTTCGCGAGATCGCCGGTTTCGGTCGCGACGAACAGCGTCATGGCTTCGCCGTAGGTCACAACATCGAGTACGGGGCTTGTGTTCGGTTTGTCGTTGGTCATGTTCATGGTTCAGTCGATGCTATTTGCCTGACGTAGCGTGCGGCGTCATCGGCAAGATGCGCCGGGTCGAACGGGAATTCGATACCGCGCGGGACGTCGGAAGGGAGTTGTTTTAAAAGTGCGGTGAAATATGCGTCGTCCGTTGCCGGCGCGGTCGCGAATCGTCGCGCGCCTTCGCCCTCGACAGCCTTGCAATGGATGTAGGTTACGTACTCGCCAAGACGCCTGGCGGCTTCGAGCGGATCCTGATCGGCCCAGCGCCAGTTGCCCGTATCGAAGGTCATCGAAAGCGCGTGGGAGCGCGGTTTCAACGCATCGAACAATGCGGCAAAGGCGTCGATCGTGCCGCCTGCTCTCAACTGGCCGTTTTCGACCACGACCTTCGCTTTTGATTCAGCGATGCCTGCTATCAGCCGATCGAGCGTGTTTGCATCCGTGGCGGTGCCGGTAGTCGCCGACCCGCCCAACTGAAACTTGACGATACGCGCACCAAGCGCATCGGCTTCGGCCAGCGTTTGGGTCATGGCGGTTTCATCGAGCGCGCCTTGGTCGTCGAACAAAGTCGCGGGCGTGGAATAGACCGGCCAGATTCCCGCCGCGCGGATTTTGTCGCCGAGATCACGAAGGGGATCGGGCTGTGATTGGCTGTCGTCGGCGAAAAGTTCACGGCGCACTTCGAACCCTGCCGCGCCGGCTTTTGCCGCGACTTCCGCCCAGGCTGCGTGGCCGTCACGACGAATCGCCTCCACGCCAAATGCGCTTGCGACGATCACGACCGGAACGTTCCCTTTAGGGGCCGCATTTTTGACCAGATTTCCGGAAATGCTCGATTCCACAGTCGAATATGGCTTGATTTGCATCTTGGAACCGGTTCCAAAAACAATTTTTAAAAAAGACGCATGGGCGTCCGGTATTTCGAGATGATCCGCCAGCGACCGGCAGGTTGCCATCATGGAAATCCCTAACGCTCGGGACCAAGACCTGCCGGCGACCAATCGGCCGCAATCCTTTTCAACAACTTGAAAATCGCCCCACCCTACAATTTGCTTTGCCGATTATCAACGCTCGCCACGAAAGTTTCTGTTTTGATATCGATTGCATCTTCAACGTTGACGCACGTGACCGGAGACAGGAGCTTTATTCATGTTCGACCAGCAAGGACTTCAGGACGGACTCGATCTGGTCGCGATTTTGGCGAAGACCAACCAAATCCGCGCGCTTGAACACGTTGTCACAGAACTGAGCAGCGCATTCGCCGATAACGCGGGCGCATTCAGAGCGCTAGCATTCGTCCTGAACACAAACGATCGGTTCGCTGAAGCATTCGGCATCGCAACACGAGGTTTGACCGTTGATCCAACGCATCCTCTGTTGCATCACAACGCGGCGCGCGCGTTGAGCATTCGTGGCAGGACCGTGGAAGGCCGGCCATACAGCGCGGAAGCAGCACGGCTTTTGCCCGACAACCCCCAACTGCAATTCCACTTTGCCGGCGTCCAGCTCGCGCTCGGGGAATATGCCGAAGGCTGGAAACGATACAAATGGTTCTACGAGATTCCATCGAACGAAATCTTGCGTGTTCGTCCGGCATTTCCCGAGTGGAACGGTGAGTCAGTCGCGGGCTGCGAGTTCCTGCTGGTCGGCGAACAGGGATGTGGCGATCAAATACAGTTTCTGCGATTTGCTGATTGGTTGCATAAGCAAGGCGCAACGGTCGATGTGCTTGTGAGTGAGCCCGTTGCGGTCCTGGCGGCCGGTTTGAAAAGCGTGAGGACCGTATTCACCGCAATGCCGGCTGGCCCATACTCTTATTGGTGCTACATGTTCAGGATGCCCGAACATGTGAACCTCGATTTGCAGATGCTGCCTGTTGTGATGCCTTATCTTTCCGCTTCGGGGGAACGCCGGGAACTGTGGAAAACGCATATCGATGCAATGTCATCTGCGGCCAAGAAAAAGCGCATCGGCTTTGTATGGGCGGGTAGCCCGATTCATCCGCTTGACCGCTTTCGCTCCATGCAGCTTGATGCGCTGCGGCCTTTGTTCGCCTTCACCGATATAACGTGGTTCTCACTACAAAAAGGTGGCCGAGAGCGCGATGCCGAGTCGTTGTCCGGAGAATTTGACGTTCAAACATTAGGTCCGGAAATCGCTGACTTCACCGATACGCTCGCCATCCTCCACGCCCTTGATCTGCTGATCACTGTAGACACGTCGGTGGCTCATCTTGCGGGCGCCGCCGAACTACCCGTGTGGACGCTCGTTCCCGCCAACACCGAATGGCGATGGCTTACCGGCAGGACAGATAGTCCGTGGTATCCATCGATGCGAATATTTCGCCAACGTGAACTGGGGGACTGGGAGAGCGTTATAGAAGACGTGAAATGCGCTTTGCTGGACTGGTCCGGCACCTAAAGCCTCATTGCTCCGCGCCGCCTTCCAGACACAACGCGTAAAAGCTCGCCGCCACCCTCGATGGCGCCGCCGCGTGCGGCATCAAGATCGAGAACCTCCGCGTCAAGGGTTCCGGCGCGATGCGCAGACGCTGCAAGGCGCCGTCCTCGTGGCGCATCGACATCGCCGATACGAATCCAATTCCCATCCCCGCCCTTACCGCTTCCTTCACGCCTTCCACGCCCGCAATTTCCAGCGCGACGCGCATTTGAACGCCGGCGCGCGCGCACGCTCGCTCGACCAGTTGACGCACGCCCGAACCCGCCTCGCGCAACACCAGCGGCCCGCCGCAGAGCGCTTCCAACGTCGCCTCACTGCCAGACGTCGTCAGAGGGTGCCCACTCGGCGCGATCGCGACAATCTCGTCCTCGCGCCACGGCGTGGCTTCGGTCCCGGGCGGCAGATCCGCGCCGACCGGCCCTTCGATCATCGCGATATCGAGCGAACCGAGCGCGGCGACGATCTCGCTCGTGTTGCCATCGATAGTGTGAATCACCACGTTCGGATATTTCCGATGAAACGCCGCAATCAGATAAGGCAACAGATAACTAGCGGGTGTCGTGCTCGCTCCGATTCGCAGCGTGCCGCTTTCGACGCCGCGCAGCGCGTTGCGGTACGCGTGCGCCTGATCGAAGGTGTCGCGAATTCGCGCGGCGTAGACGACGAGTTGTTCGCCGGCCGCGGTCAGCTTGATGCCACGGCCGTCGCGCTGATACAGCGGCTCGCCAAATTCGTCTTGCAGTTGCCGCAATTGCCCGGAAACCGCCGGTTGCGATAAGTGCAACGCGATCGCCGCGCGACTGATATTCCCGTGCTCGGCGACGGTGGCGAAGGTTATAAGCTGGTCGGGGGTCATTTGGGTGAAAGTATCGGCTGAACCGATACTTTACATCCCAAATGACGATTTTTCATATCGATATATCCAGAATAGGATTGGGATGGTCAAACCAAGGTGAAAAAACCATGTCCTCCGTCGCTACGCCCGTCCTGAAAACCGCCGCGCCAGTCAGCCAAAAGCGCGGCCAACTGAACGGCATCTTGTTCGTTGCGCTGTTCGCCGGGGCCGTCACGCAGTTATCGGCGTTGCCGGCCATCGCAAACTTGGGTTTGAGCCCGTTGATCGTCGGAATCGTGGCGGGAGCGATCTACGGCAACGCGCTGCGCGACGGCATGCCGGAAAGCTGGGCATCGGGCGTGAATTTCTCCGCGCGGAAATTGCTGCGCATCGCCGTTGGATTTTTCGGGCTGCGCGTGAGCTTGCAGGAAATCGCGCAGGTCGGCCTGCCGGGGTTGACCGTATCGGTGCTGGTGGTGGTGAGTACGCTCGCAATCGGCACGTGGGCGGGCATGAAACTGATGAAGCTCGACCGTGATACTGCCCTTCTGACCGCTGCCGGCAGCGCAATTTGCGGCGCGGCGGCGGTGCTTGCGTTCGAATCGACGCTGCAATCCGAGCCGCACAAGAGCGCGATGGCCGTCGGCAGCGTCGTGCTGTTCGGCACGCTTTCAATGTTCCTTTACCCGCTTGCGGTGCATCTCGGCTTGCTCCATCTGGATACGCTTGGCGTCGGGCTGTTTTTCGGCGGCACAATTCACGAAGTGGCGCAGGTCGTGGGCGCGGCGAGCAATGTCAGCCCGGAAGCGACGCATATTGCGACCATCGTGAAAATGACGCGCGTGATGTTGCTTGTGCCGGTGCTGCTGGTGGTCGGCATGTGGGTGAATCGGTCGCGCAATGCCGTCGATGGCGCCGATGGCACCAAACGCAAGCTCGCAATTCCCTGGTTCGCGCTGGGTTTCCTTGCGCTGGTTATCGTGAATTCGCTGCATGTTTTACCCGATACCGCCACCCACACGCTCAACACGCTCGATACATTCGCGCTCACCATGGCAATGACGGCGCTGGGTATCGAAACGAGGATTGCGCAGATTCGTCAGGCCGGACCACGCGCGCTGGTGACAGGGGCAATTTTGTACGCGTGGCTGATTGGCGGGGGGCTGGCGATCACGATGGGCGTGGAACGGTTGCTGGGGTAAATACAAACGCAACCTGTTTAAATGAGTATTTTTCGAACGACGAACCGATATTGGCAGATTTTGTTAAGATATTTCGAATTAGGTCAACGAATTTCGAGTATCCATGGCATCCATCGGCTACGCACGGCTCATCGAACATTTCTCCTTGCGCGTGCGCCCCTTGGATGCGCCGGCATCAACTAGCGGCTCCGTGAATCAGAGAGTCAACGCTCACGACCGGATTCTATTCCCGCGAAATGTCTCCATCGACGACTCGCCCGTAGGGCATCTCGAATTTGCGTTGCGTCATGAGGGCGTAAATTTAGAAGTCATAGATGCCGCTTTCGAGCATATCTCGCCAACTGATCTGTCTAGTCGGCTCAAAGTCGCGCCAACCGGCGTTCAGATTCGGCGCGCGTGCCATTTGTGGGAGTGGCTCACTGGCCGTGATTTGCCCACGGAAGGTTTCGCCGCAACCGGGGGCTATGTCGATCTGTTTCCCCGAGACACCTATGTCACCTCAGAGAAGCCGGTTAACAAGCCGAAATTTCGTGTTCGCGACAACGCTTTGGGCACTGCGGACTTTTGCCCAATTGTCCGGCTTAGCGCATTGCCTCAAACGCCGTCGTTAATCGAACTAGTCGATGAAGCCAGCCGCACCCTCGGCACGTTGTCCGACCCGGCGCTTTACGAGCGCGCCGTCAACTATCTAAATTTGTCCGAAACTCGAAGCAGTTTTGCCATCGAGCGCGAACAGCCGAGTTCGGAAAAACAAGAGCGATTTATCCAGCTCCTGCGCAGGGCTGGCGAACCGGCCGTCGTCGACGAAGACTGGCTGGTCGGCTTACAAAATACCGTCGTGCGGGATGTGTTCAGCCAAGAAGCGTCGTATCGAACGACACAAAACTGGCTCGAAGATGCGACCGGACGAATCACATTTTTTCCGCCGCCGCCCGATGATCTGCGCCGCCTCATGGACGGTTGGGAAGCATTTGTCGGCGAGCACGGTCGCTGCGCCGACGTGCTGGTGAAAGCGGCCTGTGCCGCGTTCGGCTTCGTCTACATCCACCCGTTTCTTGATGGCAACGGCCGGCTTCATCGTTTTCTTATTCAGCACGTTCTGGCAAGGTCTGTTCCGCTTCCGGGCGGCGCAATCGTTCCGGTGTCTGCAGTCATCCTGAAAAACATTCCGGATTACCTGGGCGTGCTGACCGGATTTTCGCGGCCCGTAACCAAGATGTGGCGCTACACGCTCGGTGATGCCGGGCCGATGGTGACCGAGGCGTCGGCGAGCCGGGCTTATCGATTTTTCGACGCGAGCCGGGAAGTCGCATTTCTGCATAGAATCATTCAACTTGCTGTGCAAGAAGAGATACCACGTGAACTTGCATGGCTTAGCGGCTACGACGCCGCTTTCCAGCAGATCGATGCCGAATTCGACCTGCCTCAAAAAGATATCTCGGCGCTGATCCGGATGATCCATTCGAATCAGGGAACAATATCGTCGAACCGTCGCAAACAATTCAACCATGTGCCGGTCGATGTACTAAACCGCATTCAGGGGATCGTGCGGGAAGCGTTTAGCGTCGGCGGCAGCAATCGGGCGCCATGAACGTTTTTCGAAGAGTCGACGCCTAGCGAGCAAAAAATTTGCGTTCCGCGAATCCAGGGCGTGTTTTACGAGGCCGAACGGGTACAACTAAGTTTGCGCGTAGGTAGGCGCGATGCTGGCAAGCTTGCAAACGTGCGGGTTTGCACCAGCCTGACGGCACATCTGTTGCTACCTCCCCAAGTTCAGCCCAATAGCATTCAGACACGAGGATCTTACGAATGGCGTACGAACTCTATTACTGGGAAGGCCTTCAGGGACGTGGCGAATTCGTCCGGCTCGCGCTCGAAGATGCGGGCGCGGATTACGTCGATGTCGTGCGTGGCGCGAAGAAAGACGGGCAAGGCACGGGCGCGATGATGAAGATCATCGAAAGCAAAAGCGAGCCGCACATTCCCTTTGCCCCGCCGTTCCTGAAAGACGGCGAACTGATCGTGCCGCAGGTCGCGAATATCCTGTTTTACCTCGGACCCAAGCTCGGCCTCGCGCCCAAGGACGAGGGCATGCGCTATGTTGCGAACGGTCTGCAACTCACCATCGCGGACATGGTGACCGAGGTCCACGATACCCACCACCCGCTCGCCTCCGACCTTTATTACGAGGATCAACAAGACGCGGCGAAAGTGCGCGCGAAGGATTTCATCGATAACCGGATTCCGAAGTTCATCGGCTACTTCGAGCGTGTGCTCAAGCAAAATCCGCACGGCTCCAAACACATGGTCGGCGATAAAACCACCTACGTGGATCTGTCGATATTCCAGCTCGTCGAGGGCCTGCACTATGCCTTCCCGCGCGCGACGAAAAAGTTCTCGAAGCAATATCCGCACGTGCACGCACTCCACGATGCAGTGCTGGAACGCCCAAATATTTCTGCATATGTCGATTCGGAACGCCGGATTCCCTTCAATGAATCCGGCATCTTCCGTCATTACCCCGAGCTGGATCGGGACGCCGTGTAACGGACGCCGTGTAGGACGCCGTGTAGGACGTCGTGTAACGGAGCCTGAACCGGCCCTTGGATCAACGTAATCAAAAGGAGCATCAGATGGTTGAAACGATTCCCTCATTTGGACTGGGCACTTTTCGTGTGGATGCCGAAAAGACCGTGAACTCGGTCAAGAGCGCGCTGCAACTTGGCTACCGTCATATCGATACCGCGAAGTTCTACAACAACGAGGAATCCGTTGGCAAAGGCGTGCGCGATTCGGGCATTCCGCGCGAGGACATCTGGGTCACGACGAAGGTCTGGCACGACCAGCTGCGTCGTGAAGACGTAGTGAAAAGTCTGGTCGAAAGCCACAGGAAGCTAAACATCGGCACGATCGATCTCGCGCTGGTTCACTGGCCGTCGCCCGATAGCGTGGTGCCGATCGCGGAAACCATCGCCGGGTTCCAGGACGCACAAAAGCAGGGGCTGATCCGGCATTTCGGCGTATCCAACTTCACCGCGCCCTTGCTCGAAGAGGCGCTGAAGGCGCCGGGCGGCGAAGGCATCGTGACGAATCAGTTCGAGATCAGCCCGTTCCTTGCGAACCGCAAGCTCGTCGAAGCAACGCAAAAGCTCGGCGTGAAAGCGACCGCCTACATGCCGCTTGGCGAAAGCCGCGCACACAAGGACCCGACGCTCAACGAAATCGCGAAGAAACACGGCGTGACGGCCGCGCAAGTGACGTTCGCGTGGTTGTTGTCGCGGGATATCGTGGTGCTGTCGGCATCGACGAATCCGGAACATCAGCAAGTGAACTGGGACTCGCAGAAGCTCAAGCTCGACGCCGATGACATCGAGAAAATCGATGCCCTCGATGAAGGCGAACGCCACGCCAAGCCGCCCTTCGCGCCGAAGTGGTGATATAGCACTTCGACGCTGAACAGCCCGGCCCTGCGCAAGCGAGGCCGGGTTTTTTTATTGCCCCGCCCTGGGCGTTCAAGATGTCCTCATGGGCAGTCGCCGGTGATATCCTTGCCCCGCAATATCCGTCCCGATCCGCTCACACCAAGCTCACGTGCTTTCATTTCTCCTCAAGCTGCGTACCCGCGCCCAACGCCGGTTCCGTTTCTCCGAAGCCCATTCCATGCTTGTATGGGCGGTGATCGTCGGCGTGGCGGGCGCGTTCGCGACGGCGGCGTTCCGGATCGGTATCGATGAATTGCAGCGGATTTTTGGCGGCGCGAACGGCAACTTCGTGGAGATGGCGACCCGCCTGCCCTGGCCCGTGCGCGTCGCGTTGCCCGCGGCGGGTGGTCTGATTGCAGGACTGTGTCTTTTGATGGTGCGGCGGCATGCCACGACTCAGGCGCACGCCGACTACATGGAAGCGGTGACGATCGGCGATGGCGTGGTGCCGGTGTCGCAGAGCTTGTGGCGCAGCGTCTCGTCGCTCTTCACGATCGCGAGCGGCGGGTCCATCGGGCGTGAAGGTTCGATGGTGCAACTCGCTGCGCTCTGCTCATCCTTGATCGGGCAATGGGTTCACTTCGATCCCGCCCGCCTGCGCTTGCTGGTTGCATGCGGCGCAGCGGCCGGAATCACATCGGCTTATAACGCCCCCATTGCCGGCGCGTTCTTCGTGACGGAGATCGTGCTCGGTTCCATCGCGATGGAAAGCTTCGGGCCGATCGTCGTGTCGTCGGTGGTCGCAAACATCACAATGCGCGAGTTCGCGGGTTATCGGCCGCCATACGAAATGCCCGTTTTCCCGACCGTGACGGGCGTCGAAGTGCTTCTGTTCGTTGTGCTTGGATTGATCTGCGGCGTGCTTGCGCCGTATTTCCTGAGGTTGCTGTCGGCATCGAGGGAACGCTTTGCGTTGTTGCCATTGCCCGTCCCCATCCGGCTTGCGCTCGGCGGGTTGATCGTCGGCGTGATTTCCGTGTGGTATCCCGAGGTCTGGGGCAACGGTTACGAAGTCGTGAACTCGATCCTGCATCACGCCTGGACCTGGGAAGCGCTCGCCGCCGTGTTGCTGTTCAAGATCGTCGCAACCGCCGCAACCGCCGGTTCGGGCGCGGTCGGCGGGATCTTCACGCCCACGCTCTTCGTGGGGGCGGTCGTTGGCTGCCTGTTCGGACTTGCGGCGCACGCCATCTGGCCGCACTCGACATCCGCGCCATTTGCCTATGCGATGGTGGGCATGGGCGCGTTCCTCGCCGCCGCCACGCATGCACCGCTGATGGCAATCCTGATGATTTTCGAGATGACGCTGAGCTATCAGGTCATGCTGCCGCTGATGCTCTCGTGCGTGGTGGCGTTTTTCATTGCGCGGGCATCGGCGCAGACGTCAATGTACGAAGTCACGTTGCGCCGTAACCGCGATGAAAAGGAACGCCTGCGCCTTGCCGCCACACAAATGCGCGAACTTGTGAAACCCGCAGATACCGTCGTGCAACTCGATGCCGACGTGAAGGCAATGACGCGCGTGTTTCTGGAATATCCGGTGAAGTACCTTTACGTCGTCGATGCAGACGGCTTGTTTCGCGGCGTAGTCGCGCTGAAAGACATCACGTCCGACCTGCTCGATGAACGCAATACCGCCGTGAAGTCCGCGGCAGATTATTTGCAACCCCATTTCGATGTGCTGACGCCGGATATGTCTTTGGGTGTCGCCCTGCAACATTTCCTGGCATTTCAGGGCGAACGGTTGCCGGTGATCGATTGTGCGGCACGGCCGGTTTTGCTCGGCGTGGTCTACAAGACTTCGCTGCTCGATGCTTACTTCCGGCTCAACCCGTCTCCGCGCTAGATCGGGACAAACCCGCGTTGAAATTGCGCGTGGTGTGCAAAAACGCGGCGCGGAAGGCCGCTCGAAAAACCATCCTTGTTTCTAGAAGTTACTCGAAGAACGTCCGGTTGCGCCCTGCCCAGGGAGGCCGCCCGCGATACCGCAAATCGTCTGTCAATTCGCCTCGCCAACGCGGCAACCGATTGGCATAACCCTTGCTCGAATCATCGCTGATATGCTTGTACTGCCTTGATCTGATTCGTTTTGTTGTCAGGAGGGTTGGGCGATGAAAACCTCGACGGTGTTATCCATGGCGCTGGTCTCCGTGTCCTGCTACGCGGCCCCGCTCCATACGGGCGACGGTGCAGCCGACGCAGCGCGACAACAGCAAGCCATGCGTGTCGCGCTTGCTTTGCGCGCAAACGCGGCACCGGTTTCACCGCCCGCGCCCGAGATCGCCGCGCAGGAAATCGATCACGCGCGTTGGCGCCATGTGCCATTGCCGAAATCACGCTCGCCCAGTCACGGAATGGTCAGCCAGGTGGTGCAAGTTCGCACGTAGCTCAACAATACCAAGGACACAGATGACCGATACACGCATCAGCGAAGGCCTGAATTACGAACCGATCGACGATGAAATCGCCCAAGTCCTGCGCGATGTGAAATTCCCGACCAATAAGGACGGCATTGTCGACGCAGCGCGCGCGGCCGGCGTCAGCAACGACGTGATCAGCGTCTTCGACGGCTTGCCCGAGCAGGACTATGGGAATGCGGACGCCGTGGAGCAACTGCTCGGCAGCAACGGCGGCTCCGGCATATCGGTCTAAGAGCACAAGCCGTCTACGCAGACCTGACCTTCTCCGCCCCGAACACCACACGGCTGAAAAACTTCGCGAGCACGGCTTCGGACATTTCGGCGCCGCACGCTTGCGGGTCGGACGTATAAAAAAACTGCATTCCATCAATCAACGCCGTCAATCCCAGCGCCAGTTCTTCGGCGGCCATGGGCAACGGCGTGCCTGCCCGCTCGGAAAACGCAACGATATACGCCGTCGTGGTCTGCAACAGTTCCCGGATGAATGCATTGAATTGCGCGCGAAATTTCGCATCGCGGCTCGACTGCAATTTCGCTTCGACCCAAAGTAAAAAACACTTGTTGTCGCGATAGCACTCGCTGTAATACTGCAGAAGGCGCGCTTCCATGTCGGCGCGGCTGGCCTCTCCATCAAAGATGGAGTGCAGTCGCTTCATGATCACGTCGTGGTCGCGCTTGAGCAATTCAAGGAACAGCGCCGACTTGCTGCCGAAGTTCGAATAAAAAGCGCCGCGCGTATAACCGGCCGAACCGGCGATGTCCTCGACACTCGCCGCGACAAAACCCTTCTTCATGAATACCGCTTGGGCAGCGTCCATCAAACGCTCTCGAGTCTGATCGCGGCTCTGTTCCCGGGTGAGGCGAATTCGTTTCATGCGCGAAGTCTATCATCTCAAAATCTTCGATACACGCCTGATTCCAGATACAGTATTGTATTAGAATGCAACGTGTATTTCGGTTGCGATGCGCCTGACAACACATGGGCATTGGCTTTCAGGCGGTTAATCGCTGCATTCAAACCTCTTCACCATCTTGATAACGCACGGTGACTAGCTGGATCGACGCTGCGCGTTCACCGTTTTTTGCTCCGAGGTCATTCGTGATTCTGCAAGTCTGTCGTCGCATGTTCGCGCCATCATTGCCGGTCGAGGGCCGCAAGCTTTCCCTTCGTGCAGGGCTTGCCGGATTGGTCGGCGCACTTGCCGTTGTGACGCTCGCAGCGTGCGGCAAGAAGGAAGCGCCACCGGTCGTGTTACGTCCAGTAGTCGCCGTCGCGGCAGAAGCCGACACGAAGGGTTCGCAATCGTCGTTGCCTGGAACCGTTGAATCACGCTACTCCACGCCGCTTTCGTTTCGCGTTGGCGGGAAGATCATCGAGCGGCGCGTGCGCCTCGGCGATCGCGTAAAGGCCGGCGAAGTCGTGGCCCGACTCGATCCCTCCGACAACACCAAGAACGCCGCCAGCGCGGCCGCCCAGCTCTCCGCTGCGGAACACCAACTGACCTACGCTGAGCAGCAAGTCATGCGCGATCACGCGCAGGCAAAGGAAAACCTGATTTCGCGCGCGCAACTTGAACAGACTGAAAACGCTTACGCAGCGGCCCTTGCGCAGCGCAATCAGGCGCAGGCGCAAGCGGCGTTATCGCAGGATCAGTTGAAGTACACCACCCTCGTCGCCGATAAAGCCGGCGTCATCACCGCCGAACAGGCCGACACGGGGCAGAACGTATCGGCGGGACAAGCCGTCTACAACCTCGCGTGGAGCGGCGAAATCGACGTGGTGGCCGATGTGCCGGAAACGGCGCTCGCCTCGCTCAAGGTCGGGCAGAACGCCACGGTCACCATTGGCGCTTTGTTGGGCAAGAAGTTCGCTGCGCGCGTGCGCGAAGTGTCCCCCGCCGCCGATGCCCAAAGCCGCACGTATCGCGTGAGGCTCACGCTCGAAGCGCCTACGCCAGAAGTCCGGCTTGGCATGACTGCCGATGTCGCGTTCGCGCAGACAACAGCTTCGGCTTCCGGCACCCCGGCGCAGTCATTCACGCTGCCTTCCACCGCACTGTTTCATGCGGGGAAGCTTCCCGCTGTATGGATAGTCAAGGCCGACAACGCGCTCGAGCTGCGCCGCGTCGAAATCTCGCGTTATGGCGAGCGCACCGTGACCGTATCGCAAGGAATTTCGGCGGGCGATCGCGTGGTCTGGCAAGGCGTCCATACGGTTTCCGCCGGCGAAAAGGTTCGTGTGGTCGCGCCCCTGCATCCTGAAGATTTCGCGTCATGAGCGATCAGAAACGGGATCAGTCCGCGGCGGAGGCGGCTGCGGCTTCGGGCGATTATCGACATGAAGAAGGCAGATTCAATCTCTCTGCATGGGCATTGCGGCATCAGGCGCTGGTCGTATTCCTGATCGCGATGGCAACCATCTTCGGTGTCCTCGCGTACACGCGGCTCGCGCAATCCGAAGATCCGCCGTTCACCTTCCGCGTGATGGTGATCCAGACCTTCTGGCCGGGCGCAACCGCACGGCAGGTGCAGGAACAGGTCACCGACAAGATCGCGAAGAAGCTACAGGAAATGCCATCGACGGATTTCATGCGCAGCTATTCGCGGCCCGGCGAATCGCTGCTCTTCTTCTCCATGAAAGACAGCGCGCCCGCGAAGGAGGTGCCGGAAGAGTGGTATCAAATTCGCAAGAAAGTCGGCGATATCGTGTACACGTTGCCTCAGGGCGTACAAGGCCCGTTCTTCAACGATGAATTCGGCGACGTCTTCACCAACATCTATACGCTCGAAGGTGATGGATTTTCACCGGCGCAGTTACACGATTACGCCGATTCGTTGCGCACCGTTCTGTTGCGCGTCCCGGGCGTCGCAAAGGTCAATTATTTCGGCGATCAGGACGAGCGCGTCTACGTCGAGATATCGAATACGCAATTGACGCGGCTCGGCATTTCGCCGCAGCAGATTGCGCAGGCTATCGACGGACAAAACGCCGTGGCGCCCGCCGGCACGATGAACACGCCCAACGACCGCGTGTTCGTGCGCCCGAGCGGCCAGATCACCGACATGGCCGCGCTCGCCGACACGCTCATTCGCGTGAACGGACGCTCGTTCCGCCTTGGCGACATTGCGACCATCAAGCGTGGTTACATTGATCCGCCTGCCACGCAAATGCGCTCCGGCGAAAAGCCCGTGCTTGGCATCGGCATCACAATGCAGCCCGGGCAGGACGTAGTGCGTCTGGGCAAGGCGCTCGACGCGCAAGTGGCCCAGTTGCGCACGCAGCTTCCCGCCGGCCTCGTGCTCAATGAAGTGTCGAGCATGCCGCGGGCGGTATCGAAGTCTGTGGACGACTTCCTCGAAGCCGTGGCCGAGGCGGTTGTGATCGTGCTGATCGTGAGCCTGGTGTCACTCGGATTGCGCACCGGCATGGTCGTCGTGATCTCGATTCCGGTCGTGCTCGCGGTGACCGCCCTCTTCATGTATCTCTTCGATATCGGCCTGCACAAGGTTTCGCTCGGCACGCTGATTCTCGCGCTGGGCCTTCTGGTCGATGACGCCATCATCGCGGTCGAAATGATGGCCGTGAAGCTCGAACAGGGATGGAACCGTTCGCGTGCGGCCGCTTACGCATACACGAGCACGGCATTCCCGATGCTCACCGGCACGCTCGTGACCGTCGCCGGTTTCTTACCCATCGCGCTCGCCAAATCGAGCACGGGCGAATACACGCGCTCGATTTTCGAGGTGTCGGCGATTGCGCTGATTGCGTCGTGGTTCGCGGCGGTCGTGCTGATTCCGCTGCTCGGCTACAAGTTGTTGCCCGAACGCAAACGCGAGGCGCATCACGCGCACGATCATGAACACGACATCTACAACACGAAGTTCTACACCCGGCTGCGCGGATGGCTTGCGTGGTGTATCGAGCGGCGGTTTGTCGTGCTCGGTTTCACGCTGGTACTTTTTGTCATTGCAATGGCGTGTTTCTCGCTCGTGCCGCAACAATTCTTCCCGAGTTCGGACCGTTCGGAACTGCTTGTGGACGTGCGTTTGCAGGAAGGCGCGTCGTTCGAAGCCACGTTGCGCGAGACCAAACGTCTCGAGAAAGTGCTCGAAGGACGTCCGGAAATCGATCACGTAGTGAACTTCGTTGGCACGGGCGCACCGCGTTTTTACCTCCCGCTCGACCAGCAATTGCCGCAGCCCAACTTCGCGCAATTCGTGATCACGGTGAAGTCCGTGGAAGATCGCGAGAAACTTGCCAGTTGGCTCGGACCTGTTTTGCGCGAGCAGTTTTCATCGATACGAACGCGGTTGTCGCGACTCGAAAACGGTCCGCCGGTTGGTTACCCGGTGCAATTCCGCGTGAGCGGCGACGACCTGCCGACCGTGCGCGGTATCGCGGAAAAGGTCTTTGCGGAAATGCGCAACGACAGCGGCACGACGAACGTTCAATACGACTGGGACGAACCATCGGAGCGTTCGGTGCGCTTTGAGATCGACCAGAAGAAGGCGCGTGAACTGGGCGTCACCTCGCAGGACGTGTCCAACTTCCTCGCGATGCAATTCACCGGTTATACGGTCACGCAATATCGTTTGCGCGACAAGCTGATCAGCGTCGACCTGCGCGCGCCGCAACGCGAACGCGTCGATCCGGCGAAACTCGCCACCCTCGCCATGCCCACGCCGAACGGTCCAGTGCCGCTTGGGACCATTGGACACGTGGTGAACGATCTGGAATACGGCGTGATCTGGGAACGCGATCGCCAGCCCACCATCACCGTGCAATCCGATGTACGCGCGGGCGCGCAAGGCATCGACGTGACGCATGCAATCGAGAAAAAACTCGATACATTGCGCGCGAGTCTGCCGGTCGGTTACCGGATCGAAGTCGGCGGCCCGGTGGAGGAAAGCGGCAAGGGGCAGACGTCCATCAACGCGCAAATGCCCATCATGGCGATCGTTGTGCTGACACTCCTGATGATTCAGTTGCAGAGCTTCGCGCGCGTGATGATGGTCGTGCTGACCGCGCCGCTCGGCTTGATTGGCGTGGTGATCGCGCTGCTGCTTTTCAACAAGCCGTTTGGTTTTGTCGCCATGCTCGGCGTGATCGCGATGTTCGGGATCATCATGCGCAATTCGGTCATTCTCGTGGACCAGATCGAGCAGGACATTGCCGCGGGGCATCCCCGTTTCGACGCCATTGTCGGTGCGACGGTGCGGCGCTTCCGTCCGATCACACTCACCGCAGCAGCAGCCGTCCTCGCGCTGATCCCGCTCTTGCGCAGCAACTTCTTCGGCCCGATGGCCACCGCGCTGATGGGCGGCATCACGAGCGCGACCGTGCTTACGCTCTTCTACTTGCCGGCTTTGTATGCGGCATCGTTCAAGGTGAAGCGCCACGAGCGCGCGGGCTATGAAGATCCGGGTATGCCGAATGCCCACAACGGAGGCCAGTCATGATGCGCTTATCCCTGACTGCGCTTGGCATCGCAACTACCTTGTCCGCGTGTTCGTTCGGGCCGGACGGAACGCCGCCCATGTTGCCCCCCGTCCCGCATTACGGGGTGACTGCGCCGCCCCTGCGCACCGTGGCGGCCGAGGGTGTATCGCAGACCTTCGATGCCAACGCAAAACCCGTCCCCGACTGGTGGAAGCTCTACAAATCCGACGCGCTGAATGCACTCGTCGATGAAGGCCTGCGCAACAGCCCAAGTCTCGCCGCTGCGGACAAAAGCCTCGTCGCCGCCCGCGAACAACTGCGGGCGCAAGTTGGCTCGTCGATGTTGCCGAGCATCGACGTGGGCGGACAGGCAAACCGCGAACGTGCTGTCGGCGTGCCGAATTTCGGGCCGCCGACGGTCCTCTATAACCTCTTTGTCGGCCAGATCCGCGCACAGTACACGTTCGACTTGTTCGGTGCGGCGCGGCTCGCCGACCGCGCGCTGGCGGCGCAAGTGGACAGCCAGACCTGGCAATTCGATGCCGCCCGCCGTGCGCTGGCGGCGAACATCGTGACAGGTGCCATCAGCGCCGCCGCGTTGCGCGCACAGATCGATACGACCGAGCGCCTCGTCGTTCTCGCCGATGAAGACGCGCGCGACACGCAGCGCCGCTATGAACTCGGCTCGGCGTCGCGCTCGGACGCGCTCAATGCACAATCGGGCGCGGCATCGCTTGCTGCTTCCCTTCCCGGCCTGCGCGCCCAATGGCTCTCGACGCGTCATGCGCTCGCCGTACTGCTCGGCCGCACGCCCGATCAGGCGCCTTCCGATCTCGACCTGACGGCGCTGACGGTGCCGCCGAACGTGCCAGTCGTGGTGCCGTCGGATCTGCTGGCGAGCCGGCCCGACATCCAGGCCGCCGACGCCTTGCTCAAAGCCGCGGCCGCGCAGGTCGGCGTGGCGACAGCGCAGATGTATCCGAGCTTGTCTCTGTCGGCGCAAATGGGGAAAGCCGGGTTCAGCTGGCCGACCGCGCTCTCCGGCGCGGGCGCCATCTGGGGAATCGGCGCCTCGCTTTCGCAACCGCTCTTTCACGGCGGCGCACTGCTCGCGCAAAAGCGCGCGGCGCAGGCGAGCTACGAGGCCGCGGTTTCGCAGTACAAGCAAACCGTGCTGACGGCTTTCCGCAACGTCGCCGATTCGCTTGCGGCGCTCGAACAGGACAACCAGGCACTGAATTTCGCCGATACCGCCAGCCGCACGTCCATGAGCGTCTTCACGGATTCGGCGGCGCGCGCGCGGCTCGGCGCGATTCCGCCGTCGTCGGTGCGGGCAAGCGAGCGGCAATACCGGAATGCACGGCTCGACGCAATCCGTTATGAAAGCGCCCGTCTCACCGATACCGCGCTGCTATTCCAGGCAATGGGTTCGCCGAACGGCAGTGTGGCGAGTGTGGCTGCTGCGGACGCCGCCAGGTGATCGGATAAGTTCGCGGCGACCCAGCGGGAAGCTCGAGAATCGAAGCGATGAATACGACGGTTTTTCACGATTCCTGCCTCGCCAGCAAAACCGTTCACTATTCAGATAAATCGTGTTATCTCGGGCTGGCATTTGCCATAGGCTTGCGTACTTTCGTGCAATCTGAGGAAATGCCATGTCTCGCCCACCGATCCGCGACGTCTTTCGACTCGCTCATTTGGGACTGGAAAAAGTCGCGCTGGCGTGTGCTGCCTTCAGTTTGATGCACGCAACTGCTCGCGCGGATGAATCGGCTCCGCCTGAGCCCGTGACCGTCGACCAATGGGCCGCGCAGTCGGGTGCGCAATCTGTCGGCCAGCGTGTCGGACGCGACGTCCGCGAAGACCCGTGGGCAAATCCGGCGGCAGCCCGTCTTGCTCACGACGACCCGTGGAGCGCGCCTTCGGCCAATCAGGGCAAATTAGGCGAGCAACTGCACGTGGCTACGCCCGCGCCCCAGACAACGGCCGCAGCAACCCAAACGTTGCAACGCCCGCAACCCTCCAGCGCGCTCGTAATGGACAGCTCGGACTGGAATGAAATGCCGCGCGGACGCTCGCCCGGGTTGATCGCCAGCAACAACGCGTGGCGCAAACGCATCGTGCCCGAGTCTGCCGAAGCAGTTGAACGCGGCGTTGCGGCGCACGATCAGCGTACTCAGCCAGCAGCGGTTTTAAAACTCGACAGCGGCTTGCAACTCGATCCATGGAGCGCGCCCACAGCCTCCTCCAAAGGTGCCGATAACGCCGCTGACTGGAAGAACCTCAACTTGGCGTCGGCCCATCAGCCGCGGACCTGCGACCGCGACTGGAGCATTTTCTCCGGCGCGGCTTGCGTGGACTCGAAGAACCCTGCCGACCCGGTCAAGGACAATCTGAAATCAAAGCCGCTTCCCGGCGCGCAGTCATCGAGGCTCGAAGAGACGGGCAACGGCGCAATATTTCGCCAGTCGCGCATGTTGACCGCTGCAATGGCAAGCGGCGATACCCCACGCAGCAGTATTGCCATAACGCCGGACGGTCGCTGGCGCGCGCCGCTCGTTCTCGAAGCCGCGGCGCGAAAGTAAGCGCTTAGCCGCCGACTTCGACCCGATTGCGGCCATCGCGTTTTGCACGATACAACGCCAGATCAGCCGCTTCGATCAGTTGCTTCACGTTCTCGCCCTGTTGCGGCACTTGCGTCACGCCGCCCACGCTGATCGTCACGCACTTGGCAAACGAGCCGGTATGCGGCACGGCAAGCTCCTCGACGGCTAAGCGAATCTTGTCGCCGAGAATGCGCAATCCCGCCGCCGACGTAGACGGCAACACCACCGCGAACTCCTCGCCGCCAAAACGCGCGGCCAGATCCGCGGGACGGTTCAGGCACGATTCGATCGCCCGCGCGACAAGCTTCAGCACGTCGTCGCCGGCAACGTGGCCGTAGGTATCGTTGTAGGACTTGAAGTTGTCCACGTCGATCATCAGGAAACCCAGCGTCGACTTGTCGCGCGCGGCGCGTTTCCACTCGGCGCTCAGATAGTCGTCAAGACAGCGACGGTTCGACAAACCCGTCAGTCCGTCCGAATTTGTCAGCCGCTGCAACTCCAGATTCGTTTCCAGCAGCTTCTGCTGCGACTGGCGCAACGCGCGATACGCTTCGTCGCGCTGCACGAGATTCAGGTATGAGCGCGAGTGGTATCGAATCCGCGCGATCAGTTCGATGCTGTCCGGCAGCTTCACCAGATAATCGTTGGCGCCGGCTGCGAACGCCGCGCTCTTGATCCGCGGCTCCTCCTTGGTCGACAAAACGATGATCGGGATATCGCGCGTTGCCTCGTGCTCCCGGTACTGCCGCACGAGCGTCAAGCCATCCACGCCAGGCATCACGAGATCCTGCAGGATGACGGTCGGCCGCGTGGCTTGAGCCATGCGCAACGCATCCTCGGGATTCGCGCAGTAATGGAAGTCGAGCCTGGCCTCGTCAACCAGCATGCGGCGCACGGCTTCCGCCACAATAGTCTGGTCGTCGACGAGCAGCACCATGACCGCGCTCTGCGCGGCGCTCGGCATGTTCAGCGCATCGTCAAGCAGGCCGGCGGCGAGCTGGGCTGCGGCCGAAGTGTCCTCGGCGGAGCCGCCCGGCGCCCCCTCCCGGCTCTCCAACTCACGTCGGGCGCGCTCTGCCAGCGGGTCTGCGTTTCGATGTTCCATGACTGTCCTGTGTGATCCTGAATACTCAATCGGTTTTCAAGCGCGAGCTCAAACGCCTCGCTTGCGCGACGATGCAAACGCGCTGACCACGGCGTTCGCGATGTTCTGAAGCGGCAGGATGGAAACGGCCGCGTTGATTGCGGCGGCCGCTTTCGGCATGCCATATACAGCGCACGTCGCCTCGTCCTGCGCGATCGTGTGATACCCCTTGGCGCGCATTGCGGCCAGTCCCGCGGCGCCGTCGCGGCCCATTCCGGTCAAGAGCACGCCAACCGCATTGGCGCTCCAGCGCGCAACCACGCTGTTGAAAAATACATCGATGGAAGGCCGGTACGGCGTCGAAACCGGGTCTTCCGTGTAAGCAAGCCGGTTACCTGCGCCGAAATGCAGATGGTCGTTCGTCGCGGCCAGCAGCACCTGTCCCGGCTCCGGGCGGTCGCCCTCGCGGGCGACGCGTACCGGCAACTTCGACTGCGCGTTCAGCCAATCGGCCATGCCGACAGCAAACGCCTGATCCACATGTTGCACGATCACCGTTGCGGGCGTGAAATCCGCGGGCAATGCAGCGAGCAAGATGGCAAGCGCACCAGGGCCGCCAGCCGACGCGCCGATCGCGAGCAAATCCGTGCCGGATGTAATACGCGGCGCGGTGTCGAACGGATTCGCCGCCGCCTTCGCGCGCTGCCGCGCTCCGACCTGGTCAATCTTCGCAATCAACGCAGCAATCCCTCGTTTGGCATCGGGGCCGGCGAGCGCGGGCGTGTCGACGGCATCGAGCGCGCCCGCCCCCATTGCCTCGTACACGCGCCACGCGTTCGCGCCCACGTCCACCGTCACGATCAGGATCGCGCATGGCGCCTGGCGCATGATGCGGCGCGTGGCTTCCGTGCCGTCCACATGCGGCATCACGAGATCCATCAGCACGACATCAGGCTTCTGCGCTACACAGTAATCCACGGCTTGCCCACCGTCCGTTGCGACCCAGATCACATCGAAATCATGCCGGGTCGCCAGCGCCGAGCGCATGGCTTCCACCGCAAGCGGCATGTCGTTCACTATTCCGATCTTCATTGCCGGCCCCCTGGTCTCTCGTTTTTTATGAATGAACTACTACGACTGCGCCTCGCCGATCAGGTCACGCACGGCATCGAGCAAGGTTTGATCGTGAAAACTGCCCTTCGCCAGATAATAATCCGCGCCGGCGTCGAGCCCCCGCTGCCGGTCTTCCGCGCGATCCTTGTACGACACGATCATGACCGGCGTGTCGCGCAGATGCGGATCGCGCCGGATCAGCGCCACGAGCTCGATGCCATCGAGCCGCGGCATGTCGATGTCCGTGATCACCAGGTCGAAACGATCCCCGCGTACCGCGTTCCAGCCGTCCATGCCGTCGACGGCAATGGTGACGTCGTAACCCCGGCCGGCAAGCAGCTTGCGTTCGAGTTCCCGCACGGTCAGCGAGTCATCGACCACGAGGACGCGCTTTTTCGGCGTGGCGACCGCGCGCGTCGTGCCCGGTGACACGCGGCCGAGTTCGCCATCGACGACGAGTTTTTCCACTGCGCGCAGCCAGTCGTCGAGATCGGCGATCAGGAGCGGATCGCCGTTTTCCATCAGCGCGCCCGCCGCGATGCTCGGGACCTTGCCGAGGCGCTTGTCGAGCGGTTGCACGACCAGCATGCGCTCACCCAGGAACCGGTCGACCACCACGCCGTAACTCGCCGCGCCCTGCCCGATCACGACCACGTTGAGCGTCTCGCTGACCGTGTTGAACGTGCCGGAGCGCAGGATCTGGTGCGCCGTGACAATGCCCAGGCGCCGTCCCTCGAACTCGAAATGCTGATGGCCTTCGAGCATGTCGATCGACGCACGCGGCAGCACGAGTGTGCGCACGACGTGCGCGAGCGGCAGGCCGTAGGGTTCGCCATCGACTTCCACGATCAGGCTGCGGATCACGGACAAAGTGAGCGGCAATTGCATCGTGAAGCGCGTGCCGGCGAGTTCTTCCTGCGTGACGCGCAAGGTTCCACGGACCTGGCGCACGACGTCGTGGACTGCGTCGAGGCCGACGCCGCGGCCGGAGACGTCGGTGACGGTATCGCGCATCGAAAAGCCGGGAAGGAACAGGAATTCGAGCAATTCCGCTTCCGATAAACGCGCGGCCGTCGCTTCATTCGACAGACGTTTTTGCACGATCGCCCGGCGCAGCGCGGGCAGATCGACGCCGCCACCGTCATCGCTCACGCTGATGAAAAGCGATCCCGCGCTGTGGCGCGCTTCGAGCGTGATCGTGCCCTCGGGCGGCTTGCCGAGTGCGCGGCGCAGCGACGGCGCCTCGATGCCATGATCCACGGCGTTGCGCAGCAAATGGCCGAGCGGCGCTTCGAGCATGTCGAGGATATCGCGGTCCACTTCGGTCGCTTCACCGGCGATCACGAAGCGCACCTGTTTGTCGAGCGAACGCGCGATGTCGCGGACCATGCGCGCAAAACCGCCAGTGGCATCGACGAAAGGACGCATCCGGCATTCGAGCGCTTCGTCGTAGAGTTGCTGCGAAAGATGCGTCGTGCGCCTGTCGTAGTTTTCGAGTTCGGCCAGACGTTCGCCGAGCTGACGTTGCGCTTCGGCGTTGAGGCGGCGGATTTCGTCGAGCGCGGCGAGCGTGCGGACATCGAGTGCGGCGGTCGATGTGACGGCTGAAGCAGCATGCGTGCTCCGCGACGATTCCGTCAGCGATTCATGCAGGAAATCGAGCGCGCGGCTGGCGTCGCGCTGGATGCGCTTCACGCGCAGCATGGATTGTGCAAACGGTTTGAGCCAGCGCGATTCGACCAGCGATTCGCCGGAATGGCTGAGCAGGCGATCGAGGGTATCGGTGCGAACGCGCAGCATGCGCGTCGATTCGCGTTGTTCGGCGGGCGACCAGACGGGTAGCGGGCGCGCAGGTTCGGGCGCCGGCGCCGGCGTCTCTTCCGGCAACGGCGCGGCAAGCGTCAATTCCTTCGATAAATCGAAAAAATCATCGGAAACCGAGTGCTTCAGTGAAGGCTCACCGTTCATCCGCGCATTCAGTTCGTCGACAAACGCATCGGCATCGGCCTGGGGCACGGTTTCGTCGCCGGACGCCTGGCCAATGCGCACGATCAGATCGACGCCTGCCAGCAGCACATCGATCATGGCGGCATCCACGTTCACGCGGCCCTGCTGCGCGCCGACGAAACAATCCTCCATCACGTGCGCGAGGCTCACGCCGACCGGCACACCGACGATCCGCGCCGCGCCTTTCAGCGAATGCGCGGCGCGCATGCAGGCTTCGAGCGTGACCGGATCGCGCGGCGCGCGTTCGAGCGCGAGCAGTCCATCGCTCAGGATCTGCGCTTGCGTGCGCGCTTCCTCGCGGAACAGGTCGACGAGCGAGGCGCCGCTCATGTCAGGCTCCGGTTCAGGGTTTCGAATAGTTTGGCGGCATCGAGCAGACCGACCGTCACGCCTTTCCACGCCGTCACGGCGATAGCGTGCGAAGCCGACATGCTTGCAATCGTCGCGGGCACTTCCTGGAAATCGGCGCGGGCAAATCGATGCACGCCATCGACGGCATCGACCGGAAACACGATCGGGTTCGCAAAGTCACCCCGCGGCGTGCCATCGGCCGCGGGTTCGACGACCAGCAGGCGCGCGAGATCACGCGCATCCACGACTTGCTGCGCGGCGTCGCGCCGGCCGTCCTGCGCAAACTCCGATGCAATCCCGAAGAGCCGCGCAAGCGACGCGCAGACCAGCAACGCCCCGCGGATGTTCACCACGCCGAGCACCGCACGATGACGCCGGTGCGGCAGCGAATGGATCGGCCTCAATTGCGCGACTTGCTGAAAGATTGCCGTAGGCAGGCCGAGCCATTCTTCGCCGATACGGAACACGAGCCATGAGGTGGTATCGGCTTCGCGGGTGGCGCGCTCGGTAAGCGCATGGAGCGGCGGGTGTTCGACGTTGGTATCGACGGCCTGCTCGCGGTCGAGCACGCGCGCGGCGGCTGCATCGTGCACCGGGCAATTGCGGCAATGGATATAGCCGGCAAGACGCGGACACGAGCCGTCGCCACGCACGCCAATACGATTCCAGCAATCATCGATCGGGGCGCTTTGGGTCAGATCCAGCAGTTCACTCATCGCGTCCTCCTGAAACGCGACCCGCACGCGCCGCGCGTGCCAGCAGCAGTTGTGCGCCCGTGCGATCGCCTTCCAGTCCCAGCACTGCAGCCAGATGCGTCAACGCTTCGCCATGTTCAGGATCGAGATACAGCGCGCGCTTGTAGTGGCCGCGTGCTTCGGTTTGCGCACCCTGTGCGTCGGCGATGACGCCCAGCAGGTAATACGCGTCCGCGCTCGACGGATTGGCCGCGAGATACGCGCGCGCGGCAGCGGCGGCTTCAGGCAACGATCCGGAGTTTGCGAGCGAGTGAGCTTGTAAAAGCGTGCCTTGATGTCCGGGTGCCGGGCTTGCCGGTGCCTGCGGATCGCTCCTCGCGGCGGGCACTGACGCCGGGCGGCCCGCATTCGTCTGGTATCCGCCCAGCAACGAACCCGCACGCGATGCAAACGCGTTCGCCGCCGCCAGACTGGCACTCGCCGAAGCACCCCGTGACGCGACTTGACGCGCCGCAATCCCCATGTCCTCTTCCGCTTTCGCGATGGCCGAATACAACGCCTGCGTCTTCACGTCTTTCAGGCGTGCATCGTCGATCGATGTCCGGCCGTGTTCGGGCCGCCGGAATGCAAACGCCAGCGCGAGTTTTGCGGACGTCATGCCTTCACGCATCATCAGCCCGGTTTCCGCCGGCCCGACAAACAGTGTCGCGCCCGGCGCAAGCAGATCGTCGAGCACGCGCACGGCGGTGCGTTGCATTTCGCGATCGAAGTAGATGAGGACATTGCGGCAAAACACGAAATCGTACGGCTCGAACGCCTGGGTTTCGAGCGTGAGCAGGTTCGCCTGCCGAAAGCGCACGCGCTCGGCGACATCGGGCGAAAGGCGCCAGTGATCGCCCGACGGCTTGAAATGGCGGTCACGAAATCCGAGCGCACGGCTTCGGAACGCGTTGCTGCCGTAGCGCGCCTGGCGGGCGATATCGAGGGCGTGATTGCTGATATCGATGGCGTCGATGGAGAAACGCTCCGGCGCAATCCCCGCGTCGAGCATCGCCATGGCAATGGTGTACGCCTCTTCGCCCGTCGAGCACGGCATGCTGAGAATGCGCACCGGCTTGATCGGTTGATCGGCAAGCCGCGTTCGTGCAAGTGTCACAAGCGCGTTGAACGCCTCGCTGTCGCGGAAGAACCAGGTCTCGGGCACGACCACCGCCTCGATCAGCGCCTGCAACTGCTGCGGCACGCCGTTCACGGCAACCCAGAAATCGTCGATATTCAGCGCATTGGCCGACGTTGCCGCGTTCGAAGCGCGCCATGCGGCATACCGGTCCGCGACGGCGCGCTCGATGGCGTTATCGCCGATAGAGGCCGCATCCAGCCCGATCGTCCTGTGCAGTAACGCCGCGAAGCGCGCGACCTGCGCACGGGGAAGCGGCTCGCGCACGCTTTCGTGAAGCGCATCGAGCGCGCGGCGGGTTTGGCTTGCGACGAGGCCGTGCTTCATGCCGCACTTTCGGTGAAGAGTTGCGCCTGGACCTGCTCGGGCAACAGATGTTCGATGCGAACCCACTGCACGAGGCCTTCCGCGTCCCGTGCGAGCGGCCCGAGATAGCGCGCCTCTGCTGCTTCGATACCCGCGTGACTGAACGCGCTCGTATCGAGGGAAAGCGTGCGGGTCGCGCGTTCCAGCAGGATTCCAAGCCTTCGCGGCTCCACGCCCGCACCGATCTTGTGCGGGTAATACACCAGCGCAAGCCGCGTTGACAGCCGTTCATGCGAGCGGCGCCCGAGCGCGAGCGCCGCCAGATCGATGACCGGCACTGGCGCGCCCTCGCACTCGAAAATACCGGCCACCCATGCGGGTACGCCCGGCATGATCTTGAGCGGCGCAAGCGGCAACATGCGCTCGATCTGCGAACTGTCGAGAACGTAGCGGTCTTGATCGAGGGTGAACTGGACGAAGAGCATGATTTACCAGGTCGTCAGACCGTCGCGACCTTGAAACGCGATACACCCGTGCGCAGGCCGTTGGCGGTGTGCGTAAGGTCGTCGATGGCTTGCGTCGACTGCCGCAGCGACTCGGCCGTCTGCTGCGCTGCCTCGGACAACTGCGCGAGCGCCTGCGTGATCTGGTCGGCGCCGGTCGCCTGCGTCTGCATGCCTTCGTTGACCATCACGAAGCGCGGCGCGAGCGTCTGAACCTGCATGATGATCTGCGACAACTGGCCGCCGACCTGCTGGACATCGGTCATGCCGCGCCGCACTTCCTCGGAGAACTTGTCCATGCCCATCACGCCGGCGGCAACCGCTGACTGGATCTCCTTCACCATCTGTTCGATATCGAAAGTCGCAACCGCCGTCTGGTCCGCAAGACGGCGGATTTCGGTCGCGACCACCGCGAAACCGCGCCCGTATTCGCCTGCCTTCTCCGCTTCGATAGCCGCGTTCAGCGACAACAGGTTGGTCTGGTCGGCGACCTTCGTGATGGTGGCGACCACCTGGTTGATGTTGCTCGCGCGCTCATTGAGAATCGCGAGCTTGCCGTTCACCGAGCCGGCCGCTTCCATCACGAGACGCATGGTGTCTTCCATGCGCGTCAAGCCGATCTGGCCTGTGCCGGCCAGTTGCGCAGACTGTTCCGCGACGCCGGAGACTTCGTTCATCGTGCGAACGAGATCGCGTGAGGTCGCAAAGATTTCCCGCGATGTCGCGCCGATTTCCGTGGTCGTCGCGGCCGTTTCGCTCGCCGTGGCTTGCTGTTCGCGCGCGGTCGCGGCGATCTCGGCCACCGATGTCGTCACCTGGACCGCCGACTTCTGCGCCTGGCCGACCAGACCCGTCAGTTCGTCAGTCATGCGGTTGAAGCCCGTGCCGAGCGTGCCGAACTCGTCGCCGCGATCGAGCTGCAGGCGCTGTGAAAGATCGCCGGTACGCATTGCGTCGACGACTTCGACCAGACGCTGCATCGGGATGGTGATGGCCCTGAGCAGCAGGAAACCCGCCCAGGCCGCCACGACGAACGTCACGAGCAGCACGACCAGCAACGTGATCTCGGCTTTCGTGACCGATTGCCGGATGCTCTGCGCCGACTTGATCTGCTGCGCGTTGTTCAACTCGACCAGTTCGCGGATGGCAGTCCGGCCTGCTTCCCAGATCGGCGTGAGTTGCGTATTGAACGCCGTCGCGGCCGTGGCCTTCGATGTCGCCAGGTCCGTCAGGATCTGCGCCTGGACCGGCGCATAAAGCGTGCGTTGCTGCTTGAAATCGTTGAAGATCCGGCGATCGTCGTCGTCGAAAATCGTGGCCGCGTATTTGTCCATCAACTTGTCGAGCGATTCCTTCGTTTCCGCCGCACGCTGCGTGTCGCGCCTGATCTGGTCTGGCTCGGTATCGATATAAATCAGGCGCTGCGTCACCGTGTAGTTCTCGAACCAGGACGCGCGGATCGTCGTCGCGAGATACACGCCCGGCGAGGAATCGGCTTCCTGGCTGTGCGCGTCGCGATCGATGTCGCTGAACAACGCGTATGACACCACTGCCATCACCAGCATCAACGCCAGGATCACGCCAAAGCTCGCAAGGATTCGATTTCGAATGGTCAACTGCTTCACGCATGAACCTTTTCAGTAATGGGTGGGACGCGCGCACAAAGGCAACGGACGTGGAACGCCGGCGCAATTTTAAGACGGAAAACAAAATAACTTGCGGATTGATACGGGGATTTGTCGGTTATCTGCTACCAACGTCGAAATGCAGTTTTTTTGCAGCAAAAATTACTTCCGTATGCTCGACAAAACTTATGCACAGAAATTGGGGACCACCCTGTTGACAACGTTCTGACAAACGCCGGAGGACATTGATCGCAAACGGTTTTCATGCATCGCTTCAAAGTGGTCGAAGCGGATTGGCAGTTCAAGAAGTTGTGCACACAATCTGTTGATGGCCCTGTGGACAAGCATGAGCTAATGTCCGCAAGCGGTTGATTGTGTTGGGAAAGAGTCTGCCGATTCGTTTTGACACACGATGACGGTGCTGGAGGAGCACATCAAACAACGTGCAACTTATCCCCAGAAATTGTGAGCAGGCTTGTTGATAAGTACGGGATTTGAAACCTAACTTGCTGTTGCAGCACGAATTAATGGGCATGACTCGGAATGCTCTTTCCGGTGCAACGGCCTGCGTTCAGCGAAGACCGCCGGCCGGACGCTTCGGCTTCGTGACCGGCAGCGGACCCGTGCGACGAACCTCCCCGCGAATGCGGGAAAGCAGATCGTCGGCTTGGTATCGTGCGTCGGCGGAAAGCCGGTCGGCGACGGCGTCGAATGCCGCGTCAATGCGCAGCAGCACGGCTTCGGCCTGCCCGCGTTTCAGGCCCAGTCGCTCGCCGTACGCCACGAGCTGTTCGGACACGGGAAACACCTTGGACTTGTTCAGATTCAACGCCATGCGGCCATCGAGCGACGGGTAGATGCCCGTGCAGACCACGTCGTAAATAGGTGAGAGCCGGCGGGGTCCGGTCGGATCGGAATACAGGATGCCGATGTTTTTCATATGTGCGTCCCCGTCGCGAAGAAAGCACGACAGCGCCACGCGCTCGAACAGCCGGATTGCTTGCGCGCGAAAATCCACGCCCGTGTAGACCTCGACGGCGCGCGCGATCATCTCGTAACTGCCGCGATATTTTTCGTTGCCGGTCAGCACGCTCATGTCTTCGAACCCGAGCGCCTCGCCCTCGGGCGTGCGGTCGAAGCGGGCCATGACAAAGAGCAAACCATCGTCGGACAGCCAGAAATCAGGCACCTCGAAGCCCGCTTCCCGCGCCACCGACATGCACAAGTACTCGTTGCGCGCGATGCCCGGATAGTCGTCTCCCTCCGACTTCACGATCACCGTCTTGAGCGGCAACGTCGCATGGGAATCGATGTTGGCAGGCTCGGGCCCCGTTGGAACAAGCGGTACGACCGTCTTCGGCTGCACGCCCGAGATGCCCGAGCCGAGTGCATATTTGCTCACGAGCCGCTCGAACAGTTGCCCCGATGGCGAAGACAGCAATTCGTCCAGCCGCTCGCCCTCGCCTTCCGGCACCGCCTCTCCGCGCAGCGCATAGGTCAGCCGTCCAATCTGGTTCCGGCCGGCGAGAAACAGCAGGAACATGTCACTCGGCGTGCCGAAACGAGCCAGCCGTTCTTCGATGATGTAGCGCAAGTACCCTTCCGGCCGGTTCATCGCGAAGACATTCATCAACGCGCCGCTGCTATAGCTTTTGCGGCGAACCGGCATGGTCAGCGAGACGGCGGCACTCGCCGCGACATCGGCGTAATTGAACACAAACGTGCTCTCCTTCGCCAGCAATCCGGCGACGCCTTGCGGCGTATGGACATCGAGTTGACGGATGCTATTGAAGAGCTTTTCGATGTCGAAAGCTTGCGCAGGCGCGCTCATTCCTCCTCCCGGAAAAAGAAATCGAGATCCTCGTAGACCACGGTGTCTTTCGGACGCAAGGTCAGGTTGTAACCCAGCGCGTTCGCCATTCTGCAGAATTCATGCAGCCCGACGTTCTGCGCGGTTTCTGCGTTCGTGATCGTGCGCCGGGACACGCCCGCACGGTCCGCAAGGGCCTGCTGATTCATGCGGAGCTCGCGTCGAAGCGCACGAAGTTCGGCAGCCACTCGCTCTGTGTTACTGATAAGGTCGGGTTTTTTGCGCGTCATAATGCTCAAATATAGGCTTTATTATATTTTTGAGCAAGATTCTACGCATTTTATCGGCTTTCTTATGACGCAAGAATATCCGCAGTGCTCTGAGCGTTATTTTGCGCGTTTAAAACAAAAAAGCGGAAAATGCGCACTTTAATGCGCACTTGCCGCTTATAGACTCCGACAAACTGCTTCGAATCAACTCCCCCGATACGCCGCCGCGCTGGCCGGCGTCGGCGCAACCGGCTGCGGCTTGCCGCTCTTGGCCTTCGCGGCCGTCGGAGCCGAGGCGGCCGCCGGATTCGACACCCCGGGCTCCATATATCCCGGCGCGCCCTTCGCCTTCTGCTTCTGCCCGGGCGGTGGCGCCGACGGCGCCTGACGCATGTCCGCCAGCATCTGCGTACACGGCAGCGGCTGGTTGTTGCTCGGCGCAATCAAGGGAATCAGCGCGGCAAACGGATTCAACAGTCCGAGCCCGACCGCCGCTGCGCCGCGCGCCGCCAGCGCACCCGCATCAACGCCCACGTGCGGGTCCTTGAACGTACCCTTCACATACAGCGGGGAGCGCAGAGAAAACACCCGGAACCCTTTCGTGTGCGGATGGATGCCCAGATTCATCTCCTCGGTCTTGAGGTTGATGGTCCCGTCCATGTTAATGACGGCGTCGTCGGTATCGAGGGCGAACACGCGTGACTCGAGCACGCCGTTGGTCGCCACGAAATCGGCGGCGGCGCAGTTGATCTTCACGTCGCGCTTGCCGAACAGCTTTTCGTACACCGCGTTGGCTACGTTCAGACCCGCCGCTTCCATATACAGACGGCTGACGGTGCCATCGGTGATGAGCGTTTTCACTTCGCCATTCATCGTGCCGGCGAGCGCGGCCGGAGAATTGCCGGTTGCGGACAACGCGGCATCGCCGTTCACCTCGCCCAAGGCGGATTGCATCGTCTTGACGGTCGGCAGGAGTTGCTTGAGTTTGAGATGCCGTGCCGAAGTCGAGAACCGGCCCTTCAGCGGTGCAGTACTGCCATCGAGGTGAATGTCTGACGACAATGTACCGCCCGCGACACCGAACTTCAGCGGCTCGAACGAGAGCACGCCATCCTTCATCACAACGTGCGTGTAGAGGTCCGAGATCGGCAACGCCGGGTCCTTGACGATCTTGCGGCCGGTGAACTTTACGTCGGCGTCGACGGCCTTCCATCGATCAGTCTTGAACTCTTCAGTTGGCAACGCTCTTGCCGAAGGCTGTTTCTCCGTTTCGCCGCGCTTGGCTTTGCTTGCATTGGAATCGGCGCCGACGATCGGCGCGAGATCCGAAAACTGCAGCAGATTCGATACAAGTTCGCCCGACAGCAACGGCCGCGGCTTGCGCCCCACGAACGTCAGCGAACCGTTCAGGTCGCTGCCGCCCACACGACCGGTGAAGTTCTCGTACTTGAAGACGTTCCCTTCCTCGCGGAACTGGCCGACAAGCCGTCCTTCAGTGGCGTACGGCGGCGTAGTCGGCAGTGTCACGCCGACAATCGGATACAGATGATCCAGGCTCACGCCCTGCAGCCACAGGCGCAGATCGAGCGCGGCCAGATGCGCCGGGTCAGTCACCGTCCCAACAAACGCAATATGCGTATCGCCGATACGAACATCCGCCTGTACCGGGAACGGCCGCATGGCGTCCTGCAACGCAAACACGCCGCCCACTTTGCCGTCGCCGGAAACAGCCACGTTGTTGTACTTGCCCTTCACCGACCAGCCGATGCCATAAGGGGGCACGGGCGGTTTCGGCGCGTTCTTGGTCGTGATGCTGTTGTTGGCGGAAACGCTCGCCGGATTGGGCGCGCTTGCGTTCGCCGCGGCCGCTGCAGAAGCCGCCGATGCCGCCGCCGCTTCCGAAGCCGCTGCTTTGTCGACTTGCTGGTTGAGCTTGCTCGCCCCGCTCTTGCCGACCTGCTCCGCCGACGATTTCTGCGATGCCGCTTCCTGCTGCTTCATCACGTCGCCGATAGGAACCATCTGCCCCAGCGTATTCACGACCGCCTGCATGTCGGCTTTCGTGATTTCATCGGCGTAAGCGATATTGCCTTTATTTAGCGCGATGTCATGCAACTGCAAGTTCCACGTCGATGGTTCCGTGGATTGCTTGAACTTGAACGTCCAGTTGTTGCGGTTATCTTTCAGGCGTTCGAGATCGACCGACGGGTTCACCAGATTGATCGATGGAATCACGATATTGCGCGCAAGCAGCGGCAGGATCTCGACCTGGAAGTCGATCTCGTCGAGGGTGGCGAAATACTTTTGCTTGGTCCAGTCCGGATTGGCGACGGTGATTTTTTCGGCTGAAAAACGGGGCCACGGAACCCATCGGCGCCAGCCGGTTTCGTTTGGCGGGCGTTGCCAGCCCACTTTCAGATCGCCGGTAATCTGGAACTCCCGGCCGATCGCCTGCGAGACCTTGTCATCGATCCACGGTCGCGCGCGATTCCAGTCGAAGGTCAGGAACACGATCACGAGCACGGCGATCACCACGATCAGAACCGCAACGATCCAACCGACTATTTTTCCGATTTTCCGGCCAATTGCCATCGTGGCATCCTCGTTTTTCTCTTGAATAACGGGGTCAGCACGTCGCGTGCCCGGCGTGTTGGCGCGGGGCATCATGGCAGTTCTGCAAGTCTGCGCTAAGTCTCGTGCTTTATGATTGCGCTCAAATAACAATCCCCAACGCCACGCGAATGTCCACACAAGCAGATACGCCGATGCTTCGCGCCATCGCGCTCACACGCCGCGATCCCGTGCGCGACATTACCCTCCTTCATCCGGCCAGTTTCGGGATAGCGGCCGGAGACCGCGTAGTGATCACGGGACCATCGGGATCAGGCAAAAGCGTTTTCCTGCGCGCATTGGCGCTGCTCGATCCAGTCGATGACGGCACGATCCAGTGGCGTGGCCAGCCGATCGCGCGCGGCGCCATTCCGTCTTATAGACGCCGCGTGGCGTACATCGCGCAACGGCCCGCCATGCTAGATGGCAGTGTCGAAGACAACTTGCGTTATCCGTTCTCGCTGAAGGTCTATCGTGATGTGCGCTTCGACCGTGCGCGTGTGGTCGAGCTTGCGAACCGCGCCGGCCGCGAAGCCGGTTTCCTCGATAAACGCGCGAGCGATTTATCTGGCGGCGAAGCACAGATCGCCGCGCTGATCCGCGTGCTGCAGGTCGACCCCGACATCCTTCTCCTCGATGAACCCACGGCTTCGCTCGACCCCGCGTCGGCGCTGGAGATCGAAGCGCTGGTCGACGCGTGGTTTGCCGGCGGCCGGGGCGAACGCGCGAGCATCTGGGTATCGCACGATCCCGCTCAGGCGCAACGCGTGGGCGAGCGTCAGCTCGTCATGACGGCCGGGGTGCTGGCATGAGCGGCTACCAGGCGCTGAGTCTTTTCGATATCGGGATCGCGGCGGCGCTGATCGTGGTGAACGGCGTGTTGTCGGTGATGCTCAAGCTCGATCTCGAACGCAAGCTGGCGTGGGCGGCGGTGCGAACCATCGTGCAACTGCTGGCGATCGGCTATGTGCTCGGCTGGGTGTTCCAGTTTGCGCGATGGTACGTCGTGCTGCCGCTGATGGCCTTGATGACGCTGATCGCGGGGCTGTCGGCATCGAATCGTGGACGGCGCACGTATTCCGGGCAGCGCGCGGACAGCATCGTGTCGATCTGGGTGAGTTCGTGGCTCGTGGCCGCGGTGGGATTGTTCGTCGTGATCCGGATTCATCCGTGGTACGAGCCGCAATACGCCATTCCGATTCTCGGGATGATTCTCGGCAATACGCTGACGGGCGTATCACTTGGTATCGAACGGATGACGGAAGAACTCACGGCCGGACGCGGCGCGGTGGAGATGTCGCTTGCGCTGGGCGCCACGCGCTGGGAAGCGGCGCAAGGTCCGGCGCGGCAAGCGGTGCGCGCGGGCATGATCCCGACGTTGAACCAGATGACCGTGGTCGGGCTCGTGAGTCTGCCGGGGATGATGACGGGACAGGTCCTGGCCGGACAATCGCCGTTGCAGGCGGTCCGGTACCAGATCGTGATCATGTTTTTTATCGCGGCGTCTTCCGCGCTGGGGACCGTAGGCGCGGTGTTGATGACTTATCGACGACTGTTTTCGGCAGAGCACCGGTTCATGGCATCGAAACTGGTCGAAAGGAACACCAGACGCAGCTAAGCGCCGGGCCGTCCCGCGAAGGTATGAATCAGCGCCTCGAGCCGCGCGAAATTCACCGGCTTGGTCAGGTGATCGAGAAAACCGGCTTCGCGGCACCGGCGGATATCTTCATCCATGCCGTAACCCGTGATCGCAACCGATGGCTTGCCCGGCTGCAACTCGGTCCAGGCGCGCGCCACGTCGAGCCCGCTGCCGTCGGGCAAACCGATATCGCTGACAAGCAGATCAAATACGTCGGATCTGGCGAACGACAACGCTTCGGCCACGGTCGTCGCGACGGCGACCTGATGCCCGAGCACTTCCAGAACCTGCGCCATGGCTGACGACGTGTATTCGTTGTCCTCGACCAGCAGCACCTTCAGCGAGCGCACGATTTCATCGGGATGCTGAGCGGCGCTCGGCGACGCCTCGTCTTCGGCGCCCGCCTTGACGAGCGGCAACGTCAGAGTGAAGCGTGCGCCCTTGTCGCGTCCGTCGCTTTGGGCTGTGAGCGTGCCGCCGTGCTTCAACGCCAGCGTGCTGGCAATGGCCAGTCCCAGTCCCAGGCCGCCGAACGCGCGCGTGATGGAATCGTCGGCTTGTTCGAAGGCGGAGAAAATACGCGGCAACGCCTCGGCGCTGATGCCGATGCCGCTGTCCGTCACCGAAATCGCAATGGTCGATGTATCCGGATTCCACATCCGCACCGCGATACGTCCGCCCGCCGGCGTGAACTTCACCGCGTTCTTCATCAGGTTCCAGACGATCTGCTGCAAACGGGCGGCATCGCCGAAAACCAGCGTCGAGCTTGCGCCCAAGGTTGTTTCCAGCGTCAGGCCCTTGCCGCGCAGATCCGACTCGGACATATCGAGCGCGCTCGACATCAGCGTCTCCAGCACCACGTTCGCGAAATTAAGCGAAAGCTTGCCGCGCGCGATGCTGGTCAGATCAAGCAGGTCGTCGATCAAACGCGCTTCCAGTTCCACATTGCGCCGGATCAGTTCGAGCGTGGGCTGCGCTTCAGGAGGCAGCGCATGCCGCATTTCGAGCAGCCGGACGGCCGCCACGATGGGCGTCAGCGGCGTGCGCAATTCATGCGACAACACGGCCAGGAAGTGATCCTTCGCGCGGTTGGCCGTCTCGGCCTGCTCCTTTGCGACGCGCAAGGCGTCGGCAGCCATGTGTTCTTCGGTGACATCGCGGATGATCGTCGAATAGCCGATCAGGTCGCCGGTATCCGTGCGAATCGCGGTGGTCACACCCGACGCGAAGAACGAGCGTCCGTCCTTGCGCCATAACCATCGGTCGGCGCTGCCGCTGCCTTCGGCACGCGCGGTCGCCAGTTCCTTGGCGAAAACATCGGCGTCGCGATCTTCCTGGCCGTAAAACACTTCGGCCGAGCGCCCGACCACGTCATGCGCCGCAAAGCCCAGAATACGTTCCGATGCCGCGTTCCACGTCCGGATCCGGCCTTCCTGGTCGAGCGTGATGACGGCGTAATCCTTCAATGCATCGACGAGCAGCCGGAAGTGCGTCTCCGTCTCCCGCAACGCACGTTCGACGGCTATACGCTGCTGTCGCTCGGTGCTTTCCGTCAGCGCGCGGCGAACCACTGCGGGCAGGCGCTGCAGGCGCTGCTTGAGCACGTAGTCGGTGGCGCCGCGCTTGAGCATGTCCACCGCGTGTTCCTCGCCGAGCACACCCGAGACGAAGATGAACGGCGTATGCGGCGCGCGTTCACGCGCGATTGCGAGCGCTTCGACGCCGGAGAAAACCGGCATGACGAAGTCGGCAAGGATCACATCGAAAGTGGTAGTCGCAAGCGCGGCGATGAAGTCCTGTTCGGTATAGACAATCTGCACGTCGACCTTGTAGTCGGCGCGCTCCAACTGGCTCAGGGTCAGCTCCGCGTCGAGCGCGTTGTCTTCTACGAGAAGCAGGTGCAAAGGCTGCATGGTCTGGGCTCAGGCAAACCGGCGCGCGCAGCAAGGCGCCAGGCGGACTATGTTGTTGATGTGTTTCAACGGGCGCTTTTGCGAAAGTTTCATTCTGAAACCGGTTGACGGCGTACCCGCATGGAGCCAGGCGGCGGTTCGTTCAGCACGGCCCAGAACACGCCCAGATCGGCGATGGCTTCCACGAACTCGTTGAACTCGACCGGCTTCACCACGTAGGCGTTCACGCCGAGCGCGTAACTGCGCACGAGGTCCTGTTCCTCGCGCGACGACGTCAGCATGACCACGGGAATCGCCTTCAGCGTTTCGCTCGTGCGAATGGTTTCGAGCACTTCGAGTCCATCGATTTTCGGCAGCTTCAGGTCGAGCAGGATGACCGCTGGATTTCCAGGGTTGCGCGTGCTCCATTCACCCTCGCAACGCAGGTAATCGATCGCTTCCTGGCCGTCGCGCGCCACGATCACCTCGTTGGCGAGCTGGCTTCTATCGAGCGCGACGAGCGTCAGTTCGAGATCGCTGGGATCGTCTTCCACAAGCAAAATGGGTTTCAGCATGGTCTGGTATTTGACTGGTTTTGAGCTTGCGCCTTAGTAGGCACATTCAACTGGACGATGGCGCCGCGCGAGGCTTACGAAACTTGCTGTCCACGTTCGCCGAATCCGTCCTGAACACCTTGGGCAGCGAGAAATGGAACGCGGCGCCTTCACCTTCGCGCCCTTCGGCCCATGTCCGGCCGTCGTGCCGCTCGATGATCCGGCGCACATTGGCAAGCCCGATGCCGGTGCCATCGAACTCTTCCGCGCGATGCAAGCGCTGGAACACCCCGAACAGCTTGTTCACGTACTTCATGTTGAAACCGACACCATTATCCCGCACGCTGACGATGTATTCATCGGCCGTTGAATTGACCGACAGCTCGATTTTCGCCGATTCCCGCGTACGCGTGTATTTCACTGCGTTCGAGAACAGATTGCGCAGCGCAATTTGCAGGAACGCGGGGTCGCCAGTGACATGCGGCAAGTCCGGAATGATCCATTCGACTTTCCGGTTCGCGGTTTCCGGGCTGAATTCCTGCATCACCGACTGCACAAGCTGGTTGAGGTCGACCTGTACCGGGCGCAATGCAGCGCGGCCCATCTGCGAGAACGTCAGCAAATCGTCGACGAGCACGCCCGCAAGCCGCGCCGATTCCAGCATGTTGGTGAGAAAGCGTTTGCTGCGCTCCGAAAGCATGTCGCCGTCGGTCTCGCGCAGCAGGTCGCCATATCCGGCAATGTGACGCAACGGCGCGCGCAGATCGTGCGACACCGAATACGAAAACGCTTCGAGTTCCTTGTTCGCGCGGCGCAATTCGCTCGCGAGCTCCGCCAGCTCTTCAGCGCGGCGCAGCACGATGTTGAGCATCGATGCACGGAATTCAGCCGCTATTTCGAGTTCCACGGGCCGCCAGCGCAGCGACCGGTTGCGCACGATTTCGAGCCACGGAGCAAAGTCCTTGCGCGGCGCGACGCTGCCATCCTGACTCGATACCCGTTTGACCGGCTCCCCGGCCCACTTGATCGTGCGCGCGGTTTCCGGGCGGAACCAGATCACGTAATTGCGGAAAATCTGCGAGATGGGCACGGCGAGAATGCCGCTCGCGGTGTTGATGTGACGGGACGCGCGCGGCCATTCCTCGGCCAACGCGTCGGTTGCATAGACCCCCTTCGTGCTCGATTCGAGCCATTGGGCAAGTGCGAGCACAGTCTCGGCATCAGGCGTGGAGCCTACGAGCGACACCTTGCCGTCCGCAACGATCGCCGCGCCCCGCGAGCCGGCAAAACACAGCAGGTCATCGGGCGCCGATTCGAGCGCCTCGCGATAATCATCGTGTTCCGAAAGTCTTGCGATCAATCGCGACATCGTGCTGCGCAAGCTCAGCATGTAGTCGGCCTCGGCCCGTTCTTCCTTCGCCTCGATCTGCAGCGACAGGAGTTGCCCGAGATGCTCGATCGCCATGCGCACTTCGAAGGGTACGAGTTGCGCGTCGTGATCGTGGCAGGAAATCAGGCCCCAGAGCTTGCCGCGCACGACGAGCGACACCGACATGGACGCAAACGTGCCCATGTTGCGCATGTATTCGAGGTGTATCGGGGAGAAGCTGCGCAGCGACGCATAAGTCAGGTCCGGGGGGCGGCCGGTGACGGGACTGAGCGGCGGAATGATCCGCGCGGGCTTCGCATCGACGTCCGCAACCAGGCGCACCCGCTGCTTTACGTATAGCGCGCGTGCCTGGCGGGGGATATCGGAAGCGGGGAACGTCTGGTTCAGAAACGATACGTAGCTGTCGTCCTTGTGCTCGGCGAGCACGTGACTGCGGCCTTCTTCGTCGAAATTGTAGAGAAGCACGCGGCCGAATCCGGTCATGCGGCGGACTTCGAGCACGGCGAGTTCTGCCAGCTCGCTCACTGTCTCCACGTCCTGCAGGCTGCGCGTGAAGGTACGCACGAGCGGATACATCGATGCAAATACATCCGCGCTCGAATGCCGCGCGATTTCCAGCTCGACGATCAGATTGCCGTCATGCCGGTGGATGGTGACATCGAACTCGGGTCCATCGACGGATGCAATCGGGCGTTCCTGCGTCGTCCCTGAACGGTACAGCACGTTCTCAGCCACGCCGATATATAGCGGCGCCGCGTCAAGCTCCGTGCTCGCCACGGCGTGCGCGATCTGCGCTGCTGCAGCCGCGCCGAGAAGGACGTCGACCGGTTGGCCCAGCAATTGTTCAACAGGGCCCGCGAGCGCCGCAAGGTTTTCACTCGCCTGGAGAATGGTCAGCGTGTCGGACAGGCACAGCAGATAGCCGTGAGGCTGGATGCCCCCGGGGATATGAATGGGCTCGGCGTCGCATTGCGCGTTGGCGGCGCCCGCTGCGAGTGTGACCTGGCGAGCCTTCATGTCGGGCAACGATGAAGAGTACGAGATGTCGCTGTCCGTGACGCGCGCTGTCGCGCTCGTGTTTGGCGTTGGCTCGGACCCGCTGCTCATGCCGTTGCCCCGGAATCCGCGCGAACCGCACCCAGCCAGTCGTGCAGGCCGTCAAATGTGGCAACTGCTGCTTCGACCGCAACGTCGTATTGGTCGCGTGGCACTTCGACACTTGCCGTCTCGCGAAATGCATTCCACATGCTGCCGGTGCGCGGACCGTAACCATCGAAATACGCATTGCCCAAGCCCGTCTCGAGATCGAACAATCTTGCAACATGCGGCGCGATGAAACGTCCGCCGAGCGTCGAGCCTTCCATGACATACATGGAGCCGAACACACGCCCAATGGTGTTCATCGAAGGCAAATGGTTTGCTCTAGGCGCTGCCTGGGCACGCGTTGCGTCACCGGTGAGAAACGTCAAGTCGGCTTCGAGGAGCGCCGCCTTCCGGCGTGCTTCGAAAAACGAGCGCAGATGCGCCGGCACGGAATGCGCCGCCGCCTCTTCCCACGGCGCGACGTAACCGTAAAAGCCATCGAGCAACGCGACGTATTCTTCGCGCGGCCACTCGGCGCGCATCAGGTCCAGCTCATTTTCAAGCCGCGTATGACTTTCGGCAGTTGCGGTTTTCAGAAGGGACAGGAGATCGTATTGCATGGTCCGTTCATGGTTTTCACACGGGTTTGCGGCGCATTGGCCTACGCCGCGTTGCGACGATGCACGAGAGACACGCTGCCTGGCAGCGGACACCTCGGCGCAAATGCAGAATCGGTTTGCGTCTGCGAAAAAATCGGCAAGGATTACCTCTGCCAGAGTTTCGCAACCGCAAAAAAGGTAGGAATAACTGTAGCGAACTTCCGCGAGCGCCTTTACCAGCTTGGCTCACGGGCCGTCGCGCCAATTTTCGATACCGCGCGCCCATTCTACGCAAGAGGCGCTTTATTGACCACGGGCAGCATTTGCAATGTGTCGCCGGTCAGGGTTTGCGCACGCTGTTCGTGTTCGCGTGCTCATCGGTCTGGGTGCGCTCCTGGTAGTCCGCGCCGCCACGGCGATCCGTATCTTCCAGGCCGCGCTCCAGGTCTTCGTGCGCCTGTTCGCCGACCTTGCGCGGCTCGCCGTCGTCCTGCAAGGCGGGACTTTCATCGGTTTCATGCGGCAGGGGCGCCGTCGTATCGGCGTCGTGCCTGCTTTCGAGTTCGCGGCCTTCGTCCGTTGGACCGGTGCGCGTGGCTTCGTCGTGGGATGGCTTGCTTTGCTGCGTCATAACAACCTCTGTGCGGTGACTTACTTGATATCGAGCCGCTTTTTCATGGCAGCGGAGATGCGTTGTTTCGTCTTCGCGTAGTCGGCCCACGGGTCGGCATCGAGTGCGTCGAGGCGCTCGTGCAGATTGCCGATGTTCCATTGATCGCCGGCGGTGGTGGCATCGAGTTCATCCCAGCCGATCGGCACCGATGCCCCCATTCCGGGCCGGGCGCGCAACGAATAAGCGGCAACCGTGCTGGAACCACGGTTGTTGCGCAAGTAGTCGACAAAAATCTTGTCCTGCCGGTTTTGCTTGCCCATCTTCGCCGAAAAATACTTCGGCAAGGCGTTTGCCATGTGCTGCGCGACGGCTTGCGAGAAACCTTTCACTTCGTCCCAGCCGGCTTGCGGTGTAAGCGGTACGACGACGTGCAAGCCCTTGCCGCCGCTCGTCTTGCAGAACGAAACGAGACCCAGTTCCTCCAGCAGTTCACGCGTGAGGCGCGCCGCTTCCTTCATCCTGTCCCAGCCAAGTCCTTCGCCGGGATCGAGATCGAAGACCATGCGGTCGGGTTTCTCCAGTTTGGCCGCGAGCGCGTTCCACGTATGCATTTCGATGGTGCCCATCTGCGCCGCGCCGACGAGCGCGCCGACGGTTTCAATGGTGATGAGCGCGGGATGGCCAGGATCGATGCCCGGATGCTGCTTCACGTTCGGGATCGTGAGTTTCTCGCTGTGCTTCTGAAAAAACAGCTCCCCGCCGATATCCCCCGGCGCCCGCACCAGCGACACCGGTCGGTCTTTCAGATGCGGCAGCATCCAGGGCGCGACGGCTTCGTAGTAGAGCGCACAGTCGAGCTTGCTTGCGCCCGTGGACGGATCAAGCACGCGGTCCGGATGGCTGATCTTCACGCCGGCGATCATCTCGGTACCGGCGGTTTTTTTGGCGGCGGTTTTTTTGGCGGCGGTTTTCTTGGCGGCAGGCCCGGGTTTGACTTCCGGATTCAAAACGGCCTTCGAGGCGGTGTACTTTGCGGACTTCTTTGCGGGCTTCGATGCGGCTTCTTCGTCGTTCAATGCGGCCTCCTTCGTCGATTTTGGCTCCTCCTTTACGATCTCCTTCGCGGGTTTATCGGTTCTCAAACTTACGAACGATGCCTGGCGCACGATCCGCTCGGACGTCCATTCAGCGAAGTTGCATTCAGCGACGAGCTGGGGCTTGACCCAATGCACCGGAGTGCGGCTGCGTTCTTTCGGAGCCGACGCAAATGGCATTTTTTGAATCTCGCGCTTGTCCAGTTCCTTTTTGACATCGCGCAGGGTGTTCGCATTGAAGCCGCTGCCAACACGACCGGCATATTGCAGCTTGCCGTTCGTGTCGTAGACGCCGAGCAGCAACGCGCCGAACTCGCCACGGCTGCCCGTTGGCTCCGAATAGCCGCCGACCACGAACTCCTGCCGCCGCCTGCATTTCAGCTTGATCCAGCTGTTGCTGCGCCCGGACGTATAAACGCTGTCCCGGCGCTTGCCGATGATCCCTTCCAGCGCCATATCGCACGCGCTTTTCAGCAGATCGTCAGCGCCGAATTCAAAGTCCGCGGAAAAGCGCAGCACGTCGTCGTCCAGTGGTTCGAGCAGCGCTTGCAGAATTGCCCGGCGTTGCACAAGGGGCACGCCTGTCAGGTCATAACCGTTCAGGTAGGGGATATCGAAGAAATAAATGGCGATGTCTTGCGGACGATTTGCATCGAAGGCGTTTTGCAGTTTCTGGAAGTTCGGCAGATCGTTGTCGTCCAGCACGACGGCTTCGCCGTCGAGCCATACGCTCTCTACTTCGAGCTTGTCCAGCGCCTTGACCTGACGGCTGAACTTGTCCGTCCAGTCGTGACCATTGCGCGTGAAAAATTGCGTTTGCGCGGCTTTTGCCGACTTGGCTTTGCCCTCGCGATCGATTCGAACCATGACCCGGTAGCCATCGAACTTGATCTCATAGGTCCAGTCATCGCTCGATGGCGGTGCGTCCACGAGCGTCGCCAATTGCGGCTTCATGGTAGCGGGGAACTTTGCCTTCACGGCATCCTGGATGGCGGGGTTATCGGCGAGGGTGCGCAGCGATTCACCGCTTCGGTTTGCGACGATATCCGGCCGTGGCCGCTCGGGACTCTTGCCCTTGTCTTTCACGGCCGGACGTTTCGGGGCCGGCGCCGCTTTCGTTGTTTTAGTCGCGCTCTTTCGCTCGGTCCGCTCGCGCACTTCGCCGTTCTTCGTGCGCGCGCCGAGGGAATCGCTCATCACGCTGCCGGGCTTCTTGAGCAGGACGTCGTAATCGGCTTCGTTACGCGCTTCGTCGTCGCGTTCCTTAATCAGCAGCCACTGTTCCTTGTCGCTGTTGCCGCGCATATGGCTGCGCACGAGCGTCCAGCCGCCCTCCAGTTTTTCGCCGTGAAGCACGAACTTGAGCTTGCCTTTTTCATAGGTCGCGCGCGCTTCGTCGATACTTCCGATTTGCGGCTCCCACGTCCCGCGATCCCACACGATCACGCTGCCCGCGCCGTAATTGCCTTCGGGGATATCGCCCTCGAACGAGCCGTAATCTATCGGATGATCTTCCACATGCACGGCCAGCCGCTTGACCATCGGGTCCAGGCTCGGGCCTTTCGGCACGGCCCAGGACTTGAGCGTGCCGTCGAGCTCAAGCCGGAAGTCGTAGTGAAGCCGGCGTGCATCGTGTTCCTGGATGACGAATGACAGCGCACTCGCCTGAGCTTTTTTCGATGCACGCTTCGCCTTGGCTTTTTCAGCAGCATCGCCGGAAGGTTCCGGCGTCTGGTTGAAGCGCCGCATGCGCTGATAGGTTTCGAGTTTTCCGGCCATCGAAGGGTTCGCCTGGCTGTTGGACTGCTGGGCGCTTATGCGCGTTTGCGGCGCGTGGCCGTCTTGCGTGCGGGTTTTGCAGCGGCCGCGGGTTCTTCGGCGTCGGCCGCGTCGTCGCTTTCACTGGCGACGGCTTTGGCGCCGCGCTTGGCTGCGGGCTTCGTTGCGGGCTTGCCTTTCTTCAAGCTGCGTTTCAGCAACTCCGACAAATCCAGAATTTCCGCCGATGACTTGCTTGGCTTGCCTTCGTCGACTTCGGATACCTCCTCCGTGTGCCCCTCCTTCACCTTCTTCTCGACGAGCGCCATGATGTCTTCACGGAACGTATCGTGGTAATCGTGCGGGTTCCACGAGTCGCTCATGTCGTCTATCAGGCGCTGGGCCATTTCAAGCTCTTTCGGCGTGACGCCGGCTTTTTTCGGGTCTTCGTCGGGCAGCTTGAACTGGTCGAAATCACGCACTTCATCTGCCCAGCGCAAAGTGTTCAGCGCGAGCGCGGGGCCGACCGGAATCAGCGCGGCCAGATGCTGCTTGTTATGCAGTACCACGCTCGCAATTCCGACCTTCCCCGACTGCTTGAGCGCATCTCGCAGGAGCGCATAGACCTTCTCGCCCTTGCGATCGGGCGCGAGGTAGTACGGGGTATCGAGGGAAAGAAACGAGATGTCCGGCGCCTCGACGAACGCGAGGATATCGACGGTCTGCGTCGATTCGGGATTGGCCGAGCGGATTTCAGCGTCGCTCATCACGACGTATTTCCCTTTTTCGTACTCGAAACCGCGCACGATGTTCTCGCGCGTCACATCCTTGCCGGTGTTCTTGTTGAACTGCTTGTAGCCGATGGGATCCATCGAGCGTTTATCGAGCAGATTGAAGCCCACCTTCTCCGACTGCGTGGCCGGATAAAGCTGCACCGGGACGTGGACCAGCCCGAAGCTGATTGCGCCTTTCCAGATCATGTGTGGCATCGCGCTGTGACCTTCCGACGAGCGGTTTATCGGCGTTGCGGTTGACGGTTTTGGCCCGCGCCGACGGGCGCGGATCGTCATCACCCCGCAGAAAACGTGCCAGATGGAACAGCGCCGCAAGCTGCGGGTTTTTACTTGCGGCTCGCGCTGACGGTGAGCTTTGTGCCGTCGCTGAGCGTGACGGATTTCTCGGCGCCGCCGGTGGGCATCGTGAAATGCATCATCTGACTGAAGGAATTATCGGAGGGACATTGCAGCTTCTTGCCCGACACGGTCACCGGCGTCGCGGCGCGCGGCGTGTGGCCCTGGAAATTCAACTGGACGTCGGCGTCGCCGTTGCTTGCAATCACCGCCGAAAAACGGATCTTTACCTGACGGACCGTCATGCCACTGGCGTTGCGAATGGACCCCACGTCCGGGCACGCGTCGGGCACGTTCTGCGCACCGCCTGGAGGATTGCTCTGCCACGTAAAGTCATCGGTCTGGCCCGAGCGGATTGTGCGGGTTTCCTGCTCGTTGCCCCACGCCTTCGACGCCATCTTGACCGTATATTTGATCGGACCGTCATTGGCGACTTCCGACATCACCTTGATGCCCGGCGTTGCATGCGCCGGCGAAATGAGAAGGCACAGCGCCAGCACCATGCCCGCAGGCAAGCGATGCTGGGCAAAACTCGTACGAACGATCATGCGTTGCCCTCCGTTTGCAGCCGTCACGCAAAGGAACGTACCGGCGCCGAGGAGGCTCGGACCGCGCGTGAGGCGCGTCCAGTCTAGCGCGACGCGCGCCGCGGGCTTCTCATGGGAAACCCGCGGCGTACGCGGCATGCAATGCAACGACCAATCGATTCGGCCGGCGAATCAGAACCCGGTCATCACCATCTTGCCGATCGCCCGCCCTTCTTCCAGAAGGCGATGCGCCTCGCGCAAGTTCGCCGCGTTGATCTTGCCGAGATCGCGGCCAAGCGTCGTCTTGATCGTGCCTGCGTCTATCAGTCGCGCCACTTCGTTGAGCAACTTGTGTTGCTCGACCATGTCCGGCGTGCCGAACATCGCACGCGTGAACATGAATTCCCAATGGAACGCAGCGCTCTTCGCCTTCAGCAATTCGACGGGAATCGGATTACTGTTTTCGACGATCGTGCAAATGCCACCCTGCGGCGCGATGACAGCCGCGGCCGCGGGGAAATGCTTGTCGGTATCGTTGAAGATCAGCACGTAATCCACTTGCTCGAAGCCGGCTTTCTTCAATTGTTTCGGCATGTCGCCGAAGTGATCGACGATATGATCCGCGCCCAATTCGGTCGCCCATTTCGCCGACTCCGGCCGTGATGCGGTCGCGATCACCTTCAGCTTCGCCACTTTCTTTGCGAGCTGAATGCCGATCGAACCCACACCGCCTGCGCCGCCCACGATCAGCACCGACTTGCCCGCATCCTTCCCTTCAGCCGATACCCCCAGCCGGTCGAACAGCGCTTCCCACGCGGTGATCGTGGTCAGCGGCAACGCGGCGGCGTGCGAGAAATCGAGCGACGCCGGCTTCTTGCCGACGATGCGTTCATCGACGAGATGGAACTCGCTGTTCGTGCCCGGCCGCGTGATGCTGCCTGCGTAGAACACCGGATCGCCGGCCTTGAAGAGCGTGACGTCGGGGCCGACTGCTTCGATCGTGCCGGACGCATCCCAGCCGAGCACGCGCGGCGACTCCTCGACCTTGTCCTTCGGCGCGCGAACTTTCGTATCGACCGGATTTACGCCGATGGCTTCGATCTTCACCAACAAATCGTGACCGGTTGGTGTGGGTTTATCGATTTCCACGTCCTTCAACGATTCCGGATTGGAAATCGGCAGGTAACGGGTCAGGGCAATGGCTTTCATTGGTGGCTCCTTTGAGGTTGAGCATGCGCTGCAAGGTATGGGCCCATCTTATGGGCTTTCAGCTTCGCGGAGAACCACGGTAATCGATAAAACATCTTCTTCCAAAGAACGAAGATTGTTAGCGCGACCTGACGTTGCCGGCCAACCGGCATAGGACCAATCCATCGTTTATCTCGAAAGAATAGAAATAGGAATCTGCTGATTTTTAGGGGCCTCCGGTAACCAGATTATTTGAAATCGGTCATCGAAAAGGGCTTTACAAAATACACGGTTCGCTATTTATGGGTGTACAAAATAAATCTTGTACATCCACTTTTTTGGGGGTACATTATTAATGCCAATCTCGTACAACGCGTTAAAGAACGAGACGAACATCCGGGAGCGTGGCCTGTCTTTCGAGGCTGTACGGGATCTTGACTTGACGAAGGCGCTGATTGTCGAAGACATCCGGAAGGTTTATGAGGAGCGGCGCTTCCAGGTATTCGGTTTGATCGAAGGGCGGCTGCACATGCTGGTTTTCACGCCACGCGGCGGCAAAATGCACGTGATCAGCCTGCGAAAAGCAAATCCTCGCGAGATAAAGAGATATGAACAAGCACATTAAAGAAAGCAACGAACACGCGCCGGACGACAATCCGGAATGGGGCGATGCGGACTTCGCCCGCGCACGACCCGCCGCCGAAGTATTGCCGGAGCTTTACGGAGAGGAACGTGCGCAGGAACTATTGCGTCCGCGCGGACGGCCGAAGCTTGAAAACCCGAAGCTGCCGGTCAAGTTGCGCATCGATCCGGACGTCGTCCACGCGTACAAGGCGCAAGGCGACGGCTGGCAAACACGCATGAACGCCGCGTTGCGCCACTACGCCATGTCGCATGGCCTGATGAGCTGAAGGTTTCGGCCGGTCATTTCACCGAAACCGGTGCCTCCAAAAAGCCGCGAAACCGGGCGCGTGGAGCGCGCAATGGCTCGCCGGCCAGCCGAAACGCAGGGAAGCGCGCAACGAACCGCCCGATCGCAATCCGTGCTTCAAGGCGCGCGAGCGATAACCCCGCGCACTGATGAATGCCAAATCCGAACGCAAGGTGCCGGTTAGGCTCGCGGGAGATATCGAATTTATCGGCTTGGTCGAACTGGTCGGGATCGCGGTTCGCCGCGCCAATGCAAAGCGTTACCGGCGTGCCGCGTGCTACGTCGATATCCGCGATCCGCGTATCCGCCGTTGCAATCCGGTTGCCGAGCTGATTCGAACTTTCGTAGCGCAGACATTCCTCGATCGTGCTTTCGATCAGCTCAGGCCGCGCCAAAAGCCGTGCGCGTTGCTCAGGCCATTGCGCGAGCAAGACGATGCCGTTGCCAATCAGGTTCGTGGTCGTCTCGTGCCCGGCGTTCAGAATGAAGATGCAGTTGTGCAGCAGTTCGGCCTCGTCGAGTCTTTCGCCGTCAGACTCGCTTTGAATCAGTCGCGTCAGGACATCGTGCTGCGGATCACCGGGATTTTTTCGGCGACGTGCAACCAGCGTCACCAGATAGTCGATGAATTCCGTCACCGCGCGATTGCCCTTCTCATGCTGCTGCGCCGTGAGCGCCGGTTCCAGCGCGCCGAGAATCGCGAGTGACCAGTCGCGCAACGGTGCGCGCTCATCGTGGGGAACATCCAGCAGGTTGCCGATCACTTCAACCGGAATCGCCGATGCAAACTCGCCGATCAGATCGATCTCAACGCGTCCTGCGGCCTGGTCCAGCAGATCATCGACAAGACGCACAAGGCCAGGTTCCATCGCGGCAATCGCGCGTGCGGTCAGCGCGCCCGCAATGAGTTTGCGCACGCGCGTGTGACGCGGCGGATCGTTGAAAACAAGGCTCGTCGTGTGGTGTGCGAACAAGGGTGTATCGGCGCCGTACTTCGGGCCGAACTCCACCGTCTTGTCCGAACTGAAGGTTTTCGGATCGCGATACACCGCCTGCACGTCTTTGTAGCGCGTGAGAAAAAGCGAGCCGTCAGGCATTCTTTTGATCGGCTCGGTCGCGCGCAATGCGTCGTAGACCGGGTACGGATCTGCATAGAAAGCGGCGTCAAGTTGGCGAAGATCGAAGGCACGTGCGCGTTCGGTCGGGGTCATGCGGGTCTCCGTAATATCTTTTGACGTTAATGATAGCGGCGGCCCACCGGCGTCCGCCATCGGTCGGGACCATTACAATGTCGGTCTTTCGCTGCTTAAATTTCCCGCCGCCCGCCATGAACCTCGTCATCCAAAGCCTGGACCCGATCGCCGATACCCACCTGAAACCGCTCGCCGCCCTCGCCCGCTCGCGGCAAACGGAACGCACGGCAGCGGACGGCACGGTGCTACGGTTAAGCGGCGCTGATCCGCTGCAGCGTCCCGACATCGATGCCTACTGCGGCACACATCGGCTGGACTACGCATTCGTGGCGCCTGAAACGCGTCTGGCCGACTTCGGTCTGGTTGCCATGGACATGGATTCGACGCTGATCACGATCGAATGTATCGATGAAATCGCGGACTTCTGCGGGCTGAAAGCCGAGGTCGCGGCGATCACGGAAGCATCGATGCGCGGCGAGATCAAGGACTTCAACGAAAGCCTGACTCGACGCGTTGCGTTGCTGAAAGGACTGGATGCAAGCGCGCTCGAACGCGTCTACGAGGAACGGCTGCGCTTGTCGCCGGGTGCGGAAGTCATGCTTGCGGGCGCGCGTGCCGCGGGCTTGAAAACACTGCTGGTTTCCGGCGGTTTCACGTTCTTCACGGAAAAGCTGAAGGCACGGCTTGGACTCGATTTCACGCGCGCGAACACGCTTGAAATTATCGATGGAAAACTGACCGGTCGAGTGACGGGCGAGATTGTCAACGCCGAGGTGAAAGCGCGGACGTTGCGCGAAACGTGCGCTAAGCTTGGTATTGATCCGAAGCGCGCCATCGCCATGGGCGACGGCTCGAACGACCTGAAGATGATGGCGGAAGCGGGGTTATCGGTGGCGTTCAGGGCGAAGCCGGTAGTACGGGAAGCGGCGACGCTCGCGCTGAATTTCGTGGGAATGGATGGTCTGTTGAAACTGTTCTGAGCGCCGCTGTTATCTGATTTCAGCCACGCAGTCCGTCAAGCGCGCGTTCAAGATCCGCGCGCAAATCGGCTTCATCTTCCAGCCCGATATACAAGCGCACCAGCACGCCCTCGTGCGGCCAGTCGCCGGCGGTGCGCATCGACTTGATGTTGTACGGCATGGCAAGACTGTTCGCGCCACCCCAGCTCCAGCCAATCGCGAAATTTTCGAGCGCTTCAACGAAGGTATCGATTTGCGCCGGGCTGTAGCGTTGATCGAAGACCATGGAGAACAGGCCGCCCGCGCCCGTGAAGTCACGCTCGAAGAACTCGTGTCCAGGACAATCCGGCAAAGCCGGATGCAAGACCGCCGTGATTTCCGGACGCGTCTTCAGCCAGCGCGCAAGCGAAAGCGCCGTGCGGTCATGCGCTTCGAAGCGGATCTTCATGCTCGGCAAACTACGCAGCACGAGCGAACAATCGTCCGAAGACACGCCGATACCCATGCGCATCCGCGCACTTTTGATCCGGGCGTGGAGGGGTTTATCGGCGGTGATGATTGCGCCCATCAGGATGTCGCTTCCCCCCGACTGGTACTTCGTCAGCGCCTGGACCGAGATGTCGACGCCATGTTCGAACGGCTTGAAAGCAAGACCGGCGGAATAAGTGTTGTCGATCGCGGTCAGCACGTTACGTGCGCGCGCAACTTTCGCAATGGCCGGCACGTCCTGCACTTCCATGGTCACCGAACCCGGCGCCTCCAGCCAGATCAACTTGGTGTTCGCCTGAATCAACGCATCGATACCCGCGCCGATCAGCGGATCGTAATACGTCACTTCGAGTCCGAAATCATTAGCGAGCCAGTCGGCGTGCTCGCGGTTGGGCGAATACGCGTTATCGGGAATCAGCACGTGATCGCCGGATTTGACGAGCGCGAAATACACATTCGATATGGACGATAGTCCAGACGGCGCCAGCAACGCATGCTGGCCGCCTTCGATCACGGCGAGCCGCTGTGCCAATGCAAGCGATGTCGGCGTGGCGTGGAGGCCATAGCGCCACTGGCTGTCGTCGTGCCAGACGAGCGCGCGCATGGTCGCGAGATCGGGAAACACGACCGTCGATGCACGCGTGACCGGGACCGAAAACGACTCGAAACCGGGCGTCAACTTATCCTCGGGATGAACGATGCGGGTCTGCAAGCTGCGTTGTTTCGACGAGTGGCTGGTATCGGTCATGGTTGTCCTGCTTGGTCTTGGCTGAAAGAAAAAAGCGTCATCGCGGAAAGCCGATGACGCTCTGCGGCGAGGTCCGGAATCACTCGCCGATGATCACGTTGCTCGTCCCGCCCACCGCGTTGTTCGGCGTTGAAGGTGCGGCTTCGAGCGATGGCGCGACAGGCTTCGGCGCTTTTGGCGCAGCCGAACCGGCCGCGGGCGGCAATCCGGCGCCGACTGGCTTCAGGTCGAAGGGAATCGGGTTGGAGTCGTCGGCGTTCATGCGCTCGCCGGACACGCTGCCATCCGCTGCAAATTTGCCGACCCAGTTGCCCGTGATATGCGTGCCGTCGGTCGACTCTTCGATTTCCAGCGTATCGCCGTCGCGGTCCCCCGCGACCACGGTGACCGTCGGGCTTCCGGTAAACCGGTATTCGCCATGCACGCCCGACGCTTCGTCGGTCTTCGCGCCGAGCTTCATCTCGATCTGTCTGCCACCAAGCGTGCCCACGTACACTGGGAACCGCGCGAACGCCGGATTCGGCGTCAGCGGTTTGGCGGGCGGCAATGCCAGCGTTTCGATCGCCTCAGAAGTTCCCGGCGCCCGCAGGCCCAGATCGCCCGGCGTGGCAGCGGCGCGCGCTGCGGAAACGGCGCGCGATCCATCGGGCGGCATCGGGGAATTGCATCCGGCGAGCACCAGCGCTGCAAGCGCCACTGCTGCCACTTTCAATTGCGTCATCGAATGATCTCTACTCAGTCCCAACTCAAACACGTTCAAAAATTGCCGCGATCCCTTGGCCGCCGCCGATACACATGGTCACCAGCGCGTACCGGCCGCCCGTGCGCTGCAATTCGTACAGCGCCTTCACGGTGATCAGCGCGCCGGTCGCGCCAATCGGGTGGCCGAGCGAAATGCCAGAACCGTTGGGATTGACCTTTGCGGGGTCAAGCCCGAGTTCCTTCGATACCGCACACGCCTGCGCCGCAAACGCTTCGTTCGCTTCGATCACATCGAGATCGGCGACCGTCAATCCGGCGCGGTCCAAGGCTTTTTGCGTAGCCGGAACCGGTCCGATGCCCATGTATTTCGGATCAACGCCCGCGTGCGCGTACGAGACCAGACGCGCGAGCGGTTTCAGGCCGCGTTTTTCGGCTTCGTTGCGCTCCATCAACACGACGGCCGCCGCTGCGTCATTGATGCCCGATGCATTACCCGCCGTCACCGTGCCGTTTTCCTTGGCGAACACCGGCTTGAGCTTCGAGAAATCGCCAGGCGTGGCGTTCATGCGGACGTGTTCATCGGTATCGAAGACGATATCGCCTTTCTTCGACTTCTGCGTCACCGCCAGAATCTGCTCCTTGAAATATCCCGCTTCGATAGCCCGCGCCGCCCGTCTGTGCGATTCCACCGCGAGCTCATCCTGCATCTCGCGTGAAATGCCGTACTTCGCCGCGACGTTCTCGGCGGTCACGCCCATGTGGATGGAGTCGAAGGGATCGTGGAGCGCGCCGAGCATCATGTCGATAAGTCGTGCGTCACCCATGCGCTGGCCGAAACGAGCGGCCGGCGCGAGGTATGGCGCGCGGCTCATGCTTTCCGCGCCGCCGCCAATGGCGATATCCGTGTCGCCCAGCAAGATGGATTGCGCGGCGGAAACGATCGCCTGCAGGCCCGATCCGCACAGCCGGTTGACCGTCAAGGCCGGCGCGTGTTGCGTGACGCCGCCGTTCAAAGCCGCGACCCGCGCCAGATACATGTCCTTCGGCTCGGTCTGGATCACGTTGCCGAACACGACATGGCCAACGTCATCGCCAGACAATTCCGCCCGCGATAAAACTTCGCGCACCACACGCGCGCCGAGATCGGTCGGGCTGAAGTCCTTCAGCGCACCGCCGAAATCGCCGACTGCAGTCCGTACACCACTGACCACCACCACTTCACGCTGCGTCATGAAAGCTCCTTTATCCAGCTTCTTAAACTTCGCCCCACAGGTCGTGGCCATCGGCGCCGGTAATTTTCACGGACACGAAATCGCCAGCCTTGTATCGTTTGGACGCCTTTTTCGCGGGTTCGATATACACCACGCCATCGATCTCCGGCGCATCCGCCGCAGTACGTCCGACGCCGCCTTCAGCGCTGAGTTCATCGACGAGCACTTTCAGCGTCTTGCCGACCTTGCGTTTCATGCGTTCCGCCGATAATTCCTCGGCCAGTTCCATGAACCGCGCCCGGCGTTCTTCGCGGACTTCGTCGGGCAACGCGCCGTCGAGTTCATTGGCCGTCGCACCTTCGACCGGCGAATACGCGAAACAACCTACACGATCCAGATCCGCGATACGAATGAAGTCCAGCAGCGTCTGGAACTGCTCTTCCGTCTCGCCTGGGAATCCCGCGATAAACGTGCTGCGGATCGTCAGGTCCGGGCACATCGCGCGCCATTTCTGCACGCGTTCGAGCACCTTTTCGGCGTTCGCCGGGCGCTTCATGCGCTTGAGCACTTCGGGATGCGCGTGCTGGAACGGCACGTCGAGATACGGCAGCACGTGGCCTTTCAGCGGACCTTCGGCCATCAGCGGAATCACTTCATCCACGCTCGGATACGGATACACGTAATGCAGGCGAACCCACGCGCCATATTGCGCCGCGAGCTCACCGAGCGCGCCGACGAGATCCGTCATGCGCGTCTTGACCGGCTTGCCGTTCCAGAAACCCGTGCGATATTTGACATCGACGCCATACGCGCTCGTGTCCTGCGAAATCACGAGCAATTCCTTGACGCCGGATTTGAAGAGATTTTCCGCTTCGAGCATCACGTCGGCGATGGGACGCGAAACCAGGTCACCGCGCATCGACGGGATGATGCAGAACGTGCAGCGGTGATTACACCCTTCGGAGATCTTCAAATACGCGTAATGGCGCGGCGTGAGCTTGATCCCGGCCGGCGGCACCAGATCGATGAACGGATCGTGCGGCTTGGGCAAATGCTGATGCACGTGGATCATGACTTCGGCGGTCGCGTGCGGACCGGTCACCGCCAGCACCTTCGGATGCACTTCCTCGATCAGGCCCGTCCCGCTGGCGCTTTTCTTCGCGCCAAGACAACCGGTCACGATCACCTTGCCGTTTTCGTGCAGCGCTTCACCGATGGCGTCGAGGCTTTCCTGCACGGCTTCATCGATAAAACCGCACGTGTTCACCACGACAAGATCGGCGCCGTCGTAGGAGCTGGAAATCTCGTAACCTTCGGCGCGCAGCTGGGTGATGATTTGCTCGGAATCGACCAAGGCTTTAGGGCAACCGAGCGAAACGAATCCAACTTTGGGGGCCGAAGGAGTCGGCACGGCGGGGGAAATAGTCTGCGACATAAGTGGGTCCGGCGTATAGCGGTGACGATGGCGACAAATGGGGACGGTGCGGCAAGGCTAAGGGCCCTGACGTCCGTGAGGATTAAAGGCGTCCCGCGCACGCAACCACTCATTGTACCGTGCCCGCGATGGCGCAGTCGGCCAAGGAGCACGGCGTTGCGTGGTCGAGGAGACCGGCTGCCGCGCGCTGCCGTGCTGGCATCGAGTGATTGCACGCCAGGGCGCGCTCGATCACCTCAATAATCTCGTACGAATCATGCAGGCGCCGGATGGCTGCGTGCAGTTCTTCAGCCTGCGGCCAGGTCCGCTTGAGATAGCTGAGCCACTTTTTGACGCGTCCGTGCTCGTGGCGGACCGCAACGCGGAGCTGCAGTTTTCTCAGGTAATCGGCGAGTTGGCCCAGCACGGCCGGCCATTCCTCGCCGGAAGGCGTCCGGTCCATCAATCCACGGATGCGTAACGCAAGGAACGGATCCGAGACGGCGCCGCGCCCGATCATCACGTCCGCGCAGCCGCTGACCGCACGGCATCGTTCCCAATCGGCCACGGTCCACACTTCTCCGTTGGCCACGACCGGCACGTCCACGGCGGCGTCGATACGCGCGATCCACTCCCAGTGGGCCGGCGGCCGATAGCCATGGTCACGTGTTCTGGCATGCACGACAAGGGAAGCAGCGCCGCCTTCGGCCAACGCCGTGGCGCAGTCGATGGCGAGCGAAGTATCGGATACACCCAGCCGCATTTTTGCTGTCACGGCGATGCCGGCAGGCACCGCTGCACGAACGGACGAAACGATCCGGTTTAGTTGTTCAGGATGTGCCAGAAGCATCGCGCCGCCGCCGTGCCGGTTGACGATATTGGCGGGACAACCGAAGTTCAGATCGATTCCATGTGGCGACACACTGGAGGCCATGGCCGCATTCAGCGCCATCCAGTCAGGATCGCTGCCGAGCAACTGGATCACCATCGGCGTGCCGCTGGATGTACGAGCTCCGCGGAGGACTTCGGGCGCCTCTCTCTCGTAGACACTACGAGGAAGCACCGAACCCGTGACTCTGACGAATTCGGACACGCAGCCGTCGAATCCACCAGTGCTGGTCAGCACGTCGCGCAGCACGTAGTCCGCCAGGCCTTCCATAGGCGCGAGAAACAGCTGGCTCATGCGGGAGCCCCGCCTGAGCTGCGTTTGCGACTCTTGTGGTTATGCGAGCGCAACAAGGCCGGCTTTTGGGATGACGAGCATGGTGATGCGGGACATGTTGCGACCTGGCGATATGGATGTCACACGGCTTTGGGCGAGCCGGGCGAGCACGAATTGACTAGCGCAGCGGCGCAGCATCTGCCGCAGGACGAGAATCCGCCGCGGGCGTTGCGCGGTAGACCTGTATTGTACTGCGCGGTGGCAAATGAAAAAGCCGTGTAGTCGACCGCTGATTCCCATGCCGTCCCGCGTCCTTTTAGAGCAGCGTCTACTTACCCGCTCTAATCGGTTCACGGATCAAGACTTCCGCAGGAATGTGCAAGCCTTCGTGCAAGCGGCGGATCATTGCGAGAGTCAGGGCGCGCTTGCCAGCCAGCACTTCGTAAACGCGATTTGCGCCGCCTATGTATTCCTGCATATCCGCGATCGACAGTTGCTCCTGCTCCATTCGAAACTTGATCGCTTCGATTGGATCAGGCCGTTCAAGCGGAAAATGCTCATCTTCATAGCGTCCAATGAGGACTCCGAGCAACTCCAGGCGGTCGCCTTCCAGCGTATTGGGTTCCGGGTCAATGTCAACAAGGGTCGACGCTTCCGCTAACGCGGCGCGATAGTCTTCCTCGGTGTGTAACAGCCGAATGTCCATAATTGATTACTCCATTTCCACGGTTTCCGCGTCAATCTTGTCGTACTCTGCATGCGTGCCTATGAATTTGATATAGACCGCACCGATCCGGTATGCAACAGCAACGATTAACCGGTACTCGTTGCCCTTGAGATTGAACACCACGCGGTTTCGTCCAACAAAGCTAGCGGAGGCATAGCGGTTCTTGATGTCCTGCGGACTCACCCACTTGGCTTTTGCGACTTCGTCGTGCCATGCCAAGGCTTGCTGCTTTGCCTTCGGGTGTTTTTGACAAAACCGTAGAATGGTTGGTTTGGCAAGGATTTGCATGAGTCAGATCGTAGTCCCAATTTGGGACTATGTAAAGACGTAGCCAGAACAGTTACGTGAAACGGTAAAGCGTGGATTCAGGCCGGAACAATTGAAGTCGGACTTGTTGAAATCAGTTCGGGAAATCAAGTCGGAACGCACGGCACCCGCAACTTACGCTAAGTAAGCTGCGGCACCCCACGCCACTACCGTACGACATCTCCCCTACTTCTTCTCCCCAGTCCCACCCGTCCCCGGCGGATTTGGAAACGGAAACGTGCTGAACATCGATTTCGCCTGGTTTTGCATTTGCTCCTGCATCTGCACGAACATGTTCTTCGATTGCTCGATGTAACTCGTCATCATTCCCTGCATCATGGGCGCCTGCATGTTCATGAACTGCGACCAGACTTCCGGATTCAGCTGCGTGCCATTGCCGCCATCGATCAAACCCTTCGACTGATCGGTCAGCTTGTGCTGGATATCGATGAACGCCTGGATATTCTTCTCCAGGTACGTGCCCATCATCCCCTGCATGGCGTTGCCATAGAAGCGGATGATCTGCGAAAGCATGACCGATGAGAACATCGGCAGCCCGCCGCTCTCTTCTTCAAGGATGATCTGCAGCAAGATGCTGCGCGTCAGGTCCTCGGACGACTTGGCGTCCATCACCTTGAACTCTTCCTGGTCGAGCACGAGCTGCTTGACGTCGGAGAGCGTGATGTAGGTGCTGGTTTCGGTATCGTAGAGCCGGCGATTCGGATATTTTTTTATGAGCCGTTCGGCGGATTTCTTTGTAGTGGTCATGTAACGCCTTTAAACGCAAAACTCAAACTGTGCCGGCGGACTTCATGCGCTTTCGCTTTCAACGCTGGGAAGCCACCGGTTCGTAGTGGGCGCCGGGTACGGTACGGGTGACACGGCGCGCAAGGTCTCCACGTTCTGCTGCGCGCGGTGCCTCGCACCCTCAGCCCATGTGCAGGCCGCCGTTCAACGAGAAGTCGGCGCCGGTCGAGAAACCCGATTCCTCCGATGCCAGCCACGCCACGATCGACCCGATTTCCTCCGGGCGTCCGAGCCGGCGCACCGGAATGGTCGCAACGATCTTCTCCAGCACGTCCGGTCGGATCGACTTCACCATGTCCGTGCCGATATACCCCGGCGAAATCGTATTGACCGTCACACCCTTGGTCGCCACTTCCTGGGCGAGCGCCATTGTGAAGCCGTGAATGCCGGCCTTCGCCGTCGAATAGTTCGTCTGGCCAAACTGCCCTTTCTGGCCGTTCACCGACGAAATATTGATGATGCGCCCAAAGCCGCGTTCGACCATGCCATCGATCACCTGCTTCGTCACGTTGAATAGACTCGTCAGGTTGGTATCGATAACCGCCGTCCAGTCTTCGTGCGTCATCTTGCGAAACACCACGTCCCGCGTGATGCCGGCGTTGTTCACCAGCACGTCGATCTCGCCGACTTCTGCCTTGACCTTGTCGAAAGCATTCTTGGTCGACTCCCAGTCGCCCACATTGCCTTCCGACGCGATGAACTCGTAGCCGAGCGCTTTCTGTTCCTCGAGCCATTTGACCCGGCGTGGCGAATTCGGCCCGCAACCCGCGACGACCGTGAAGCCGTCCTTGTGCAACCGCTGGCAGATGCTCGTGCCGATGCCACCCATACCACCCGTTACATACGCTACTCGTTTAGTCATTGCTCGCTCCGTTTATCGTTATGCGCGCTGGTACAGCGCACCGTGCCCGTTCGCACGGCCTCCCTACGGACGCTCGAGTGCGAGCGCCACGCCCATGCCGCCGCCGATGCACAGCGACGCCAGCCCTTTCTTTGCATCCCGTTTCTGCATTTCGTGCAGCAGCGTGACCAGGATTCGCGCGCCGGACGCACCAATCGGATGGCCGATTGCGATCGCCCCGCCGTTCACGTTGATCTTCGATGTATCCCAGCCCATCTGCTTATGCACCGCGAGCGCTTGCGCGGCGAATGCTTCGTTGATTTCCATCAGGTCCAGGTCGCCGACGGACCAGCCCGCGCGCTCCAGACAGCGCTTCGATGCCGGCACCGGGCCCATGCCCATGACCTTCGGATCAACGCCCGCGTTCGCGTACGCCTTGATGCGCGCGAGCGGCGTGAGGCCGAGCGCATCCGCTTTTTTGGCCGACATCACAATCACTGCAGCGGCGCCGTCGTTCAAGCCGGACGCATTGGCCGCGGTCACGGTGCCTTCCTTCGAGAACGCCGGTTTCAACGATGCCAGCGATTCCGCCGTCACGCCGTGGCGCACGAATTCATCGGTGGCGAAGCGCACGGGGTCGCCTTTGCGCTGGGGAATCTCGACGGGCACGATTTCATCGTCGAAACGGCCCGACTTCTGCGCCGCTTCCGCCTTGTTCTGCGACAAGGCCGCGAACGCGTCCTGGTCCGCGCGCGAGATGCCGTATTCCTTCGCGACGTTTTCCGCGGTCACACCCATATGGATGGAATTGAACGCGTCCCACAAACCATCGACGATCATCGAATCGATCAGCTTGGCGTCGCCCATGCGGAAACCATCCCGCGAACCCGGCAGCACGTGTGGCGCCGCGCTCATGTTTTCCTGGCCGCCCGCGACCACGATGTCGGCATCGCCGGCAATGATCGCGTTCGCCGCAAGCATCACGGCCTTCAGGCCCGAGCCGCACACCTTGTTGATGGTCATGCCCGGAACCGCGTTCGGAAATCCCGCCTTGATGAGCGCCTGACGTGCCGGATTCTGGCCTGAGCCGGCCGTGAGCACCTGGCCGAGGATCACCTCGCTGATCTGCTCCGGCTTGAGGTTTGCGCGCTCCAGCACCGCGCGCAGCACGATTGCGCCCAGATCAGGCGCGGCGATCTTTGCCAGCGACCCGCCGAATTTGCCGACTGCCGTCCGTGCGGCCGATACGATCACTACGTCTGTCATTTTCAGTTTCCTTTGAGAATCGAAAGTGGTGGCCCGCCTCAGGGGGCCGCGCCTGTAGCCCGCTTGCCGTTTTTCTGACGATGCACGCGGCGCGCTGAACAGCGCCCGCGTCATGCGTGATTACCCGCCTACTGTTGACCCGTCGCGGCTGAAATGCAATCGGGTCTGGTCCGCATGCCGCTCACTGGTCCCGCTGCAGGACATAGCGTCCCGGCGCCGGCTCGATCACCGGAAAATCCTCGGATCCCAGCGCCGGCTTCGGCTTCACTTTCTTGCCGCCGTAACCATCGAGCCACGCGGTCCAGGCGGTCCACCAGCTTCCCGGATGCTCGGTCGCGCCTTCGAACCAGTCGTCGGCGTTTTCGGGAAGGGTTTTATCGTCCGTGTCGAGCTTCCAGAAACTGCGCTTGTTCTTCGACGGCGGGTTGATGACGCCCGCAATATGCCCCGATGCGCCGAGGACAAACGTCTGCGGCCCGGTGAGCAATGGCGCGGACGCATAAGCCGCCGTCCACGGCACGATGTGATCCTCGCGCGATCCGTACAGGAACGTGGGCACATCGATCAGCGACAAATCCACCGGCTCGCCACACGCTGTCAACTCGCCAGGATTGCGCAGCCGGTTTTCCAGATACGTGTTGCGCAGATACCAGACAAACATGGGCCCGGGAAGATTGGTCGAATCGCTGTTCCAGTAAAGCAGATCGAATGCTTGAGGCGTGCGGCCCTTCAGATAGTTGTCGACCACGTAGTTCCACACCAGGTCGTTCGGGCGCAGATACGAGAAGGTGTTCGCGAACTCGACGCCGCGCATCAGGCCCGCCGGCGTCCCATCCTTGCCGCCGATGGTCTGCTCGCGCATCTTCACATGCTGTTCATCGATAAACACATCCAGCACGCCGGTGTCCGAGAAATCGAGCATGGCGGTGAGCAAGGTCATCGATGCCGCCGGATGTTCCCCGCGCGCGGCCAGCACGGCGAGCGCGGTCGCGAGCATGGTGCCGCCCACACAAAAGCCGAGCGTATTGATCTGCTCGCGTCCGCTGATCTGCTTGACGACATCGATAGGCGTCAGCACGCCTTCACCGATGTAATCGTCCCAGGTCTTGTGCGCAATCGACGCATCGGCATTACGCCACGAGATCATGAAAACCTGATGGCCGGCGTCGAGTGCGTGGCCGACGAGCGAACCTTCGGGCTGCAGGTCGAGAATATAAAACTTGTTGATGCAAGGCGGCACGATCAACAACGGCCGTTCGCGCACGGTCGCGGTATGCGGCGTGTACTGGATCAGTTGCAGCAGGTCGTTCTCGAACACCACTGAACCCTGCGTGGTCGCGATGTTCTTGCCGACCACGAAGCCAGATTCATCGCTTTGCTGGATCTTGCCGCGCTGCATGTCGGCGAGCAGATTCATCATGCCTTTTTGCAGACTTTCGCCGCGGCTTTCGATCAACGCCTTCTGCGCATCCGGATTCAACGCAATGTAATTGCTCGGCGATGCCGCCGCTGCCCATTGCTGCACGGCGAACCGGATCCGCTCGCGCGTCTTGGCATCGCCTTCGACCGCTTCGGCAAGCTCTTGCAAGTAACGCGCGTTCAGCACGTACCATGCGGCCGCAAATGCAAAACCCGGTGCGGCCTGCCACGCGGCGCCGCTAAAACGCCGGTCCTTCAATGTCGACAGATCAATGCTTTGCGCGCTCGCCTGCTTGACCAATTCCGTGGCGTCGCGCGAGAAATTGGCCTGCAATTCCTGCAGGCGTTGCGGCGCAATTGCGGCCGTGGGGATCTTCGGCATGGCGGGTATGCCGGGCATCGACGGGAACATGGATTGGATGTTGCCGCCGCCGCCGGGAAAACCCGCAAAGCCCGGGATGCCACCGAAGGCCGCGAACGGATTCGCCGCCGCGGTTGTTGACCCCGAACCTGGATTCGCTTGTGCCGCGAGCTTTTGCCACGAAGAAGGATCGGCGACCGAACGCCATGTGTTGAGCCATTGCTCGAACATCTTTTGCACGGCGGCGGGGTCCGCGCCGGCCACGCCGAATGGCGTACTGGATGTGGTGGTTGTATCCGTGGCCTGAGCTTTGGCCGAAGGACGCGACGAACCGGATGAAGATGAGGAAGACGATCTGGAGGCAGCCATATCCGCGTTTGACCTAAGCGTCCCGAGAGACTGAGTTGCTGATAGAGGCGTGACGTGGAGCCGCGTCGGGGATCATCGCGAGTGAAGTGCCGCGCGCTTTAATCGCCCGACAAACGCCCGACCGCGATGATGTGACCTTGCTTGCGCCGTGCGCTTTTGTGAAACATTCTTGCTCCACGGTGCAAGGTGTGTCAATGCATCGACTTGATTTTGACGCAGTGCGATATTTTTTTCATCATCGTTTTCCCGATGTAATCAAACGATCGGACAATGAAATTTGCTGCGCAACATGAATGCGGTGAGACGCCGGTGCTTCGTGGTGCGCAGAGCAGTGAAAGGATCAGTCGGCGAGCCAGGTCAGCGCGGCCATGCGCCCGGTTGTCCGCTCCCGCCTATAGGAATAAAACCGCTCGGCTTCGGTCATCGTGCAATGCGCCCCGCCATGGATGTTCTGCGGCAGAACGCCCGACAGTTCGAGCCGCAGTCGGGCGAGTGCGTACAGGTTGGCGAGATATTTGTGTTTTTGCTCGCGCGGGACGAAAGCGGCGACAACCGTGTCGCAGTGCGCGGGATCGGACGAACTCACGAATGCGTCGAGTACATCCTCGCCGACCTCGAAGGCCGATGGTCCAATTGCCGGTCCAAGCCATGCATGCACGCTTTCCATTCGCGCGCCGGCGAGCTTGGCAACATGCACCGCCGTCTTTTCCACGATTCCGCCCGCAAGACCCCTCCAGCCCGCATGTGCGGCGCCGACCGCGCGGCCGGCGCTATCGCAGAAAAGCACTGGCAGGCAATCCGCGACCATCACCGCGCAGACCACGCCCGGGCGGTCGGTCGCGGCGGCATCGGCTTTGACCGCCAGCGCGGGAGAACCCGCACAACGGTCGATTACTTCGCCCGCGTCTTCGATCTGCACACCGTGAACCTGCTCCAGCCACGCGACAGGCGCGCCCGTCAGCTCGACCACGCGGCGGCGGTTTTCCAGCACCGCTTCAGGTGCGTCTCCGGTGTGCATTCCGAGGTTCAGGCCGCCGCGGCCGTGAGCGCCCCCATACGGCCCTTCGCTCACACCGCCGTTGCGCGTGGTCGCGAACGCGTGCACGCGCTTCGATACCTTGGAAGGTCCGCTCGACCATTCAGGCCACAGGCAATTGTCGTGACGAAGCGGCCGGGCCAGGAAATCCGCGCGGGAAGACTCGCTCATCGCGCTCACTCCTCGTCGTCATCTTCGTCGTATTCGATCGGCTGAGACTCATCCCAGCCGCCGCGCGCGCTGGCGTCGTATCCTTCTTCCTCGATGAAATCCTCGTCTTCCGGATCGAGATCCGTTGATTCATCGCGGCCGAGTCCCAATTCCGCCGCCAACGCTTCAATATCGTCCGGCACGTCCGCGCGCCAGCTTATCTCACGGCCCGCTGTAGGGTGGATCAGGCCAAGACGCCAGGCATGCAGCGCCTGCCGGTTGAAACCATCGGGCAGCGGCTGCACCGAGCGCTTGCCGCGCGCGTGACCATAAATCGGGTCGCCGAGCAGCGGATGGCGGATATGCGCGCAATGCACGCGAATCTGGTGCGTGCGGCCGGTATCGAGATCGCAATGCACGGCGGACACGGGCTGTTGGTTCCACATTGCCCGGTCGATCGTGCGGTAATGTGTACGGGCGTACTTGCCCGATGCGCTCTCCACCACCGCCATGCGCGTACGGTCGCGCGGATCGCGGCCGATGGGGGCATCGATCGTGCCTTCATCCGGCATCGTCCCCCATACCAGCGCGACGTAGCGGCGCTTCACCGTGCGCGCCTGCAACTGGCGGGTAAGGATGGTCTGCGCCTCCAGCGTGCGCGCGACGACCATGAGCCCCGACGTCTCCTTATCCAGCCTATGCACGATACCCGCGCGCGGCAGACCCGCGGCAGCATCGCCGTATCGATAAAGCAGGCCGTTCAGCAGCGTGCCACTCCAGTTTCCGGCTGCCGGATGCACGACCATGCCGGCCGGTTTGTTGATGACCACGAGCGCATCGTCCTCGTAAACAATGTCGAGCGGCACGGGTTCCGGCGTGAATGCGAGCTGCTCGGGCAGCAGGTCGGGAATCAGCGTGATGGTGGCGCCCAGCGGCACGGGTTGCCGGATCTTGGCTGGCGCGCCGTCGACCTGCACGCGCTGCGCATCAATCCACGTCTGCAGTCGGCTGCGCGAAAATTCCGGGAACAGGCGCGCCATGACCTTGTCGAGGCGCTCGCCGGCGTATTCGTCCGGCACGGCAATCGTGCGCGGGGTTTCGGCATCGGCGCGGCGCGCATGAAGGTTGGTGGACACAGGCGTGCCGTGCGTTTCGGTTGCAGAGCCGGACGCCGCCGCGGATGCGGTCAAATCGTCCGGACGTGCGTCGTCGGCCGATGCGCTTGGGCTATAATCTTTGCTGCGATCTTTGGTACGACTTGTACTTGAGCGGGTCATTTAGACTGAAAGCTGGGAATTAGCCAGAAAGGCATGAGCTAGAAAATGCAAGCACTGATGCGAGCCGTGAATCAAGCTTTGAAAACCGTTTTGAACCCTGTGCGCCAGTTAATCAGGCTATCGTCGAATTCGTCTGTCAGGGTTGCTGCGCTGGCTGCGGGTGCCGTCATTGTCGCAGGCTGCCATGGCCTGCCCGAGAAAACTGACGAAACGGCAACGTGGAATAACGGGAAATTATACTCGGAGGCGCAGGATGCGCTGACCGGCGGCGACTTCGGCAAATGTGCGAAGTATTTCGAGAACCTCGAAGGCCGTGACCCGTTCGGACATTTTGCGCAACAAGCACAGATCAACGTTGCGTACTGCAACTGGAAAGACGGCGAAACCGCATCGGCTGATGCCGCCATCGACCGGTTCATCAAGCTGCACCCGGATCACCCGGACATTGCCTACGCGTATTACCTGAAAGGCATGATCCACTTCAACGACGACCTCGGTCTGTTCGGCCGCTTTTCCGGCCAGGACATGAGCGAGCGCGATCCGAAGTCGCTGCGCGAATCCTACGACGCGTTCAAGGTCGTGGTTGACCGTTATCCGCAAAGCAAGTACGCACCGGATGCAGCGCAACGCATGCGTTATATCGTGAACGCACTTGCTTCGCATGAGGTTCATGCCGCGGATTATTACTATCGCCGTGGTGCTTATGTGGCTGCGATCAACCGCGCGCAACTCGCAATCCGCGAGTACAAAAACGCGCCGGCGACGGAAGATGCATTGCATATCATGATGCTGTCGTACGGCAAGCTCGATCAGCCGCAACTGGAAGGCGACACGAAGCGCGTGCTGGCCGCCACGTTCCCGGATAGCCCGTATGTCACGGGCAAGGCGCGACCGGGCAAGGACAACAAGTCTTGGTGGCAGATCTGGTAGCAGTTTGATTCGCGGTGCATAGAAACAAAAAACCCGGCTTTTCCAAGCCGGGTTTTTTGTTGCGTGCTCGATTGAATCGATGCGCGGTGCTTATTCGTCCGCCTCGGCCACCGCTGTTTCCGGATCGGTGAAAAACGCGCGAACCACTTCTATTTCCCGTGTGCGCTTGAACGGCGGCAGGCTTTGCCAGATCCGCCGGCCGTAGGGTTTATCGACGAGACGTGTGTCGCAGATCATCAGCACGCCACGATCCGTTTCCGCACGAATGAGGCGCCCCGCGCCCTGCTTGAGCGTGATCACCGCCTGCGGCAACTGATGCACGGCGAACGGACTCAAGCCCTTCTTCGTCAACGCATCCAGTCTCGCCGACAACACCGGATCATCGGGCGGCGCAAACGGCAACTTGTCGATAACAACCAGCGAAAGCGCGTCGCCGCGTACGTCCACGCCCTCCCAGAAACTTTGGCTACCGACCAGGATGGCGTTGCCATACGAACGGAAACGATCGAGCAATTCGGTGCGGCTCGCGTCACCCTGAACCAGCAGCGGGTAATCCCAGCCGCGCCGCTCGATGGTGTCCCGCAACCGGTTCGCAATGCGATCGACTGCGCGCAGCGTGGTGCATAGGAAAAACACGCCACCCTTCGATGCTTCGATGACAGGCAAAGCGGCATCGAAAACGGCATCGGTGAAATTGGGCGAGGACGGTTGCGGCAAGTTACGCGGCACGTAGAGCAAGCCTTGCTCGGGATAATCGAACGGGCTTGGCAGCGTCATGGAGCGCCGCGCGTTCAGGCCCATCTGCGCGGCGTAATGCGTAAAGTCGCCCCGCACCGACAAGGTCGCCGATGTAAAGATCCACGCACGCGGCACGCCCGCGCGCTGCTTCGAAAAAATCGGTGCAACAGACAGCGGCGTTTCGTGCAACTGGACCGTGTGCGAGAACACTTCGATCCATCGGACCATCTCGTTCGGATCGGCTTTTGCAGCCGCTTCCTTTTCTTCAGCAACGGCTTTTTCCACGGACGTCGGCGGTGCGGTCCAGCCGCCCAGCAAACCCTGTAATTCCCGTGCCCGGCGCTGCAACGCGCCAAGCGATTCAGCACGTTCAGCGTGCGCGTTCAGTGCAGCCGTGAGGGCGTCGAGATGTTCTTCGAGCGTCTCCAGGGCATCAAATAATGGATGATCGTCGGCGAGCTGGCCGAGCGACATGCGCACTGAATCTTCCCTGAACGCGAGCCGGACATCCCGTGCAGCACGTTCGAGCGCGGCGCCGAGCTTCGTCCAGTCGGAGAAGTCGCGCGCGTGGCTCAAGCCCTCCGCGACGGCATCGCGTGCAAGTTCCAGGAACTGCGTGGTGGAAACGGTCTCGCCGAAAAACAGCGTCGCGGTTTCGGGCAGTTGATGCGCTTCGTCGAAGATGATGGTGTTCGCAGTCGGCAGCAATTCGGCCATGCCGGTGTCGCGGAGCATGACATCGGCGAAAAAGAGGTGGTGATTCACGACCACGATATCCGCCTGCTGTGCCTCGCGCCGCGCCTGCATGACGAAGCATTCCTTGTACTGCGGGCATTCCTGTCCAAGGCAATTGTCGCGCGTGGACGTGACCATCGGCCAGACGGGCGAGTTCTCCGGGACGCTCGCGAGTTCAGCCTTGTCGCCGGTATGCGTAATCTTCGCGAAGCGGATGATTTCCTGCAGATGCGCCGTGTCCTGGCGCGTCGGCAAGCGTCCGTTGTCGGCGGTGCGCTGCAAATAATAGTGGCACAGGTAATTTGCGCGGCCTTTAAGCATTGCGACGGAAACCGGCACCGCCAGCGCGTCACGCACGGTCGGGATATCGCGCTGGAACAACTGGTCCTGCAAGTGCTTGGTGCCGGTCGAGACGATCACCTTGCCGCCCCACAACATGGCCGGCACGAGATACGCAAAGGTCTTGCCCGTCCCCGTGCCCGCTTCCACGATCAGCGTGTTTTCACCGCCATCGACGCCTGTGGATGCGGTCGCGAGACCGATCTCGTCCCCGTTTTCTTCAACCACGACCGGCGCATCCGATGGCCCCAGCTTTCGCGCCGGGCGACGTTGTGCGTCGAACATGGCGGGCTCAGGCATGGCGCGGCCGGACGCTTCCATCGCGGCGGCGACTGCGCGCGCCATGTCGATCTGCGATGCACGGGAACGATAGCCATCGATTTGACGCGCCAGCAGACCCTCGGCGGCAAAGATCGCGTCGAGTTCCGTGCGGCGTTTTGGTGCGAGCGCGAGCGAGAGCGATGTGTCGGCGACACCCGCTTTCGCGGCCGGCTTCAGCACGGATTCCGCGTTGTCTGTGAGGGCGTTGTCGGGCGAATTCAAAGGGACGTTCCTGCTTTGTAGCTTGGGCTTTGTTGCCGCGCGTGGGGCCAAGCTGTTCGACGCACGCGCGGCTGAATCGCGTGACGGCGTTTCAGCGCGCGTCCGGTTCCAACTGTAACTGCAGCAGGATGATCGTGTCCTTGACCTTGAGCTTGCGCTTTTTCAGGCGCCTGATTTCCAGCTCGTTGATGCCAGGCACGTCCGCCATCTTGCCGATCAGGCTGTCCAGGCCATGATGCTCCGCCTGCAACTGCCCGATACGCTCGCGGATCGTGCCCGTGTCCACTGCTGCTGCAGGATATGCATGCATGTTCGGCTCCTCTCGTCGCGGCGAGCCGCCGGAAATGACTGGCGGCGTCGCCCGAGATTGCTGTCCACATCCAGACTTTCGAAAGCTTACTTCGGTTGTTGTTGCTGCTGTTGCTTGAGTTGCTCTTGATGCGCACGATCCGCGGCGTCCTGAGCGGCACGCTGCTGCTGTTTCGCCGCAGCTTCCTTCTGGCGGGCCTGAACCTCCGCCTGATGCTCGGCGGCGTCGCGTTGCTTCGCCTCGAAACGTTCAGCCTTTGCGTCACGATCACGCGCGTCCTGCGCGCCACGCGCAGCGGCATCGTCGAGCTTCTTCTGGTAGTCCGCCTGCTTGCGGTCGTAGGCTGCCTGGTTCTGAGCGCGCTGCGGCGCTTCGGCGGTGCGTTGCGCTTCGGACAGTGCGTTCTGGCGTTGCTTCTCCGCGAACGATTCCGCGCTCGCCTTTTCCGTTGCCGCACGTTGCGGCGCGTCCGCTTCGTACTGCGCGCGCTTGATCGCGGTTTGCTGATCGCGTTGCTGCGCGTGTTGGAGGCGTTGTTCGTCGTCCAGCGCCAACTGTTCCTTGCGGATCTGCTGGCTCACGTCGCGTTTGGCTGCGCGCGCGGCGTTGAGGCAATGATTGACGAAAAAGTCGCTGTAGCAATCGTGCTGCTTGAGCGCATAACGATAGTTGTTTTCCTCGCTGCGCACATCCAGCGCTTTCTGACGCGCGCCAAAACCGTTCGTGTCCTCAGACGGGCTCCCGGCATTGGCGCCGTTCGCTCCAGCGTCGTCGAGCGGCGATTCCGTGACCGACGTATTCGGATTGATCGGCTTGGGCGTCTGCGCCATTGCCCCTGGCGCAAACCCCGCGCAAGCGAGCATGACCGATACGGCCGCGAGCGGACGAAGCCATTGCGAGAAAAAACGCACAGCATCGCCCGATGCGGTCAGGCCGGTCGAGGCGAACGATTCGACTGGATCAGTCGGCAAAACGGACAAAAGGCGGGAGGTCGGCAACGTGATAGCCAGCGTGTTGGACAAAGTATGAAATGCAGCTTCTACGATGCCGAAATTCTATCACCGCGCGCCGGAGGCCTCCGGCATTTATGGCAAAATGCCCCGCTTCACCAACCCGGCAAACGTGTTCGCGCGGATTCAAGTGAAATGCGCGGCATGGAAACGCCCCTGATGAGCCAGCAGGCAGACGCAGACACCCATGACGGAAACCGTAGCACTCAAGATTGTCCAGCGCATCGCCACCGAGTTGAGCGTGCAGCCGCGCCAGGTCGCCGCCACCGTGCAACTTCTCGATGAAGGCTCGACTGTTCCGTTCATCGCCCGTTATCGAAAGGAAGTGACAGGCAATCTCGACGATACGCAATTGCGCAATCTCGAGGAACGCCTCGTCTACCTTCGCGAACTCGAAGACCGGCGCGCGGCGATTGTCCAGAGCATCGACGAACAAGGCAAGCTCACGCCCGAACTGCGCGCGGCCGTCGAAGGCGCCGACAGCAAGCAGGTGCTCGAAGACCTGTACCTCCCGTACAAACCGAAGCGCCGCACCCGCGCGATGATCGCCCGCGAAGCCGGCCTGCAGCCGCTTGCAGACGCCCTCCTCGCCGATCCGAAACTCGATCCGCAAACCGAAGCCGCGCGTTATGTAGACGCAGAAAAAGGCGTCGCCGACACGAAAGCCGCGCTCGACGGCGCCCGCGACATTCTTTCCGAACAGTTCGGCGAAACCGCGGAAATCCTCGGCAAGGTCCGCGAATATCTGTTCAAGCAGGGCAGCGTGATCTCGACTGTGGTCGAAGGCAAGGAAACCGAGGAAGGCGAGAAATTCCGCGATTACTACGACTACTCGGAAACTATCCGCACGGTGCCGTCGCATCGGGCGCTGGCGCTGTTCCGCGGCCGCAACGCCGGCGTTCTGTCCGTGAAGCTGGGCCTGGGTGGAGAACTCGATGCCCAGGTGCCGCATCCTGGCGAGACGCTGATCGCGAACCACGTTGGTATTGCCAATCAAGGCCGTCCTGCCGATAAATGGCTCGCCGACGTCTGCCGCTGGTGCTGGCGCGTGAAAGTGCAGCCGAATATCGAAAACGACTTGCTGACGAACCTGCGGGAAGAAGCCGAAGGCGAAGCGATTCGCGTGTTTGCGCGCAATCTGAAGGATCTTTTGCTGGCGGCGCCGGCAGGCCCGAAAGCGGTTATCGGACTCGATCCGGGCATGCGCACAGGCGTAAAGGTCGCCGTGGTGGATCGCACCGGCAAGCTGCTCGCAACCGATGTGATCTATCCGCACGAGCCGCGGCGCGATTGGGACGGCTCGCTTGCCAAGCTTGCGCGCATCGCCGCGCAGACGCAGGCCGAGCTGATCAGCATCGGCAATGGGACCGCGTCGCGCGAAACGGACAAACTCGCGAGCGAGTTGATCGCTAAACACCCCGAGTTGAAGCTGCAGAAGATCGTGGTGTCGGAAGCGGGTGCATCGATCTATTCGGCGTCCGAACTGGCATCGAAGGAGTTTCCCGATCTTGACGTGACCTTGCGCGGCGCTGTTTCCATCGCGCGGCGTTTGCAGGATCCGCTTGCCGAACTCGTGAAGATCGACCCGAAGGCGATTGGCGTTGGCCAATATCAGCACGACGTGAATCAGCGCGACCTCGCTCGTTCGCTCGATGCTGTCGTCGAAGACTGTGTGAACGCCGTCGGCGTGGACGCGAACACGGCGTCGGTGGCGTTGCTTGCACGCGTGTCGGGCTTGAATGCGACGCTGGCGCGAAATATCGTCGATTTCCGCGATGCCAACGGCCCCTTCGCTTCCCGCGACCAGTTGAAAAAAGTCCCCCGTCTCGGCGATAAAACCTTCGAACAAGCCGCCGGATTTTTGCGCATCAACAATGGCGTGAATCCGCTGGACCGGTCGTCGGTGCACCCGGAAGCGTATCCGGTCGTTGAACGGATTCTGGCGAAGATCCAGAAGCACGCCGCCGACGTGATGGGCAAGCGCGAAGCCTTGTCAGGCTTGTCGCCAGCGGATTTCGTCGATGAGCGTTTTGGCCTGCCCACCATCCGCGACATCCTGGCCGAGCTGGAAAAACCCGGCCGCGATCCGCGCCCCGAGTTCAAGACGGCTACGTTCCGCGAAGGCGTCGAAAAGCTTTCCGACCTGACGCCGGGAATGATCCTGGAAGGCGTGGTCACGAACGTAGCGGCGTTCGGCGCGTTTATCGATATCGGCGTGCATCAGGAAGGGCTCGTGCACGTTTCAGCGATGTCGACGAAGTTCATCAAGGACCCGCACGAGGTGGTGAAGGCCGGTCAGGTGGTAAAGGTAAAAGTGCTGGAAACCGACGTGAAGCGCCAGCGGATCGCGCTGACCATGCGTCTTGACGATGACTTCGCGCCCGAGGGCAGTTCGTCGCAGCAACAGCAACGTGGCGGGCAGGATCGCCGTGGTAGTGGCGGCGGCGGTGGCAGCGCACGTGATGTACGTGGCAACGGCGGCGGCCGGCGCGAGCCGGAAGCTGCCAGCAGCGCAATGGCAGCCGCGTTTGCGAAGCTGAAGAAATAAAGCTTCACACGACATCGCAGTGGAAAACGAAACGGCCCGTCGAAAGACGGGCCGTTTTTTTAAGACTCAATCAAACGCAACGCTCAAATCTCGATCTTCGTTCCAAGTTCAACCACACGATTGGCTGGAATACTGAAGAAGTCAGTTGGCTTCGCGGCGTTCTGATGCATCCATGCGAACACGCGTTCACGCCACACTGACATGCCTGGCAACTGTGTCGGTACAACGGTCTCGCGCGCCATGAAGAACGACGTATCCATCAACTCGAACGTCATGTCGTGCGTCCGCCCGATTTCGAGCAGAACAGCCTTCACGTCCGGCGTTTCGTTGAAGCCGTATTGCGCCTTAACGAGGAACAGACCACCGCCCGCATCCTTCACTTCCACGCGAGTGGCATCGTCCACATAGGGGACATCGCGCGTCGCGAAGTTCAGGAAAATGGTGCGCTCGTGCAAGACCTTGTTGTGCTTCAGGTTATGCAGCAAGCTCACCGGCACGAGCGAATCGCTGCCGGTCAGGTAGATCGCCGTGCCCGACACGCGATGCGGCGGATGCGCGAGCAAGCCCTGCAGGAACGGCATCAGCGGAATACCATCGGCGGCGGTCCGGTCCTTGACGATCATGCGTCCCTTGAACCACGTCATCAGCAGGAAGAACAACACCCCGCCGATACCCAGCGGCAACCAGCCGCCCTGCTCGATCTTGAGCAAGCTCGCGCCGAAGAACCCGACATCGATAATAAAAAACACGCTGATGATCGCGCCCACCAGGAACTTGTTCCATCCCCACAGCTTGGTCATCACGACCGACGCGAGAATGGTCGTGACCAGCATGGTCGCGGTGACCGCAAGCCCGTATGCAGCCGCGAGATTTTCAGAGCTCTTGAAGCCGATCACAATGCACAAGATGATGAACAGCAGCATCCAGTTGACGACCGGAATATAAATCTGTCCGATAGCCAGATCCGACGTGTGCAGGATCTTCATGCGCGGTACGTAACCAAGCTGGATGGCCTGGCTGGTGAGCGAATACGCGCCCGAAATCACCGCTTGCGATGCAATCACGGTCGCAATCGTCGACAAGATCACGAGCGGCAGCAACGCCCAGTCGGGCGCCATCAGGAAGAACGGACTCTCGCGCGCTTCAGGGGTATGCAACAGAAGCGCGCCCTGCCCGAAGTAGTTGAGCAACAGCGACGGCATGACGAGGCCGTACCAGCCGTATCGAATGGGGCTCGCACCAAAGTGCCCCATGTCGGCGTAAAGCGCTTCAGCCCCGGTCAGCACCAGCACGACCGAACCCAGCACGATATACGCTTGCAACACATGCGCCTGCATGAATGAAAACGCGTAATACGGATTCAGTGCAACCAATACACGCGGCGCCTGGACGATGTGAAACACGCCCATTACCGCGAGCGTCACGAACCAGACCAGCATGATCGGGCCGAACAGCTTGCCGACCACCGACGTACCACGCCGCTGAATCCAGAACAGCATGATTAGAATGACGATGGTGATTGGAATCACGTAATTTGCCAGCCGCGGCGAGGCGATTTCGAGCCCTTCCACCGCCGATATCACCGACATGGCCGGCGTAATCACAGCATCGCCATAAAACATGCAGGCCCCGAAGATGCCGAGCATCATCAGTACGCCGGTGGCGCGGCCGGACTCCTTCAGCGTGCGCAGCGCCAGCGTCATCAGGGCGAGCACGCCGCCCTCGCCGTTGTTGTCGGCACGCATCACGAACAGCACGTATTTGATCCCCACGACGATCACGATCGCCCAGAACAGCAGCGAAATGACCCCGAGGACGGACGCTTCGTTCAGCTCGATGCCGTGCGACTTGCTGAACGCCTCTTTCAGCGCGTAGAGCGGGCTCGTGCCGATGTCGCCAAACACGACTCCGATAGCGGCAAGCGCCAGGGCAGGCAGTGGTTGTTTGCGCTCGTGCGCGTGGGTCATTGTTGTCATAAACGCGGGGGAGCCGTCCTGATCGGAAAAAACGAACGCCATTCTAACGCTGCACCTGCCGCCCCACCGCCGTGTTGTGATACCGCGACGACGGGCGCAATAAAGCGATTTGACATTGCAGCGAAGCCCCTAAGGTGCATGGCGATAATCGTAAAGATGCCGTTCGAACATGCTAACAGGCAATCGAACGGCAATTTGCCTGGAACGGCGCGGCGGCAGCACGGCGGAAAGGAAAATGGAAGAAATCAGCTGCGTTCGTCGTGCAGTCCCCGCTTGATCCACGCACCCAGGTTGTGCGGTCGAACCGTGTCCCACTCTTCGAACGGCTGATGAATCCAGGGGTTGGTTTCGAGAAACTGAACAAAATAGTCAGGTTTCACCTTCGAACAGCCTTTATACCAAAGCACGGCTGAGCGCACGGCGGTCACCGCCGGATAACGTTCCTTCAAATGCTGCTGAACCCGCGAGAGCGTGACGCCGGAATCGACCAGATCGTCGACCAGTAGCACGTTGCCGGAAAGCTCGCCGCGCGTCATCGTGATGTACTGGCCGATATCGAGCGCGCCCTGCTCCGTTCCCGCAGCCTCGCGATACGAACTCGTCGCCAGGATCGCGAGTGGGAGATCATAAATGCGTGAAAGCTGGTCGCCCACGCGCAAGCCGCCGCGTGCGAGGCACAGGATATTGTCGAACTTCCAGCCTGAGTCGTGCACGGACAGCGCCAGCAGTTCAATCAGCCGGTGATATTCGTCCCAGCCTACCCACAGGTTGCGGTCGTCGTTACGCGGGTCTTTCATCGCGATCATGGTCAAACTCTTTTAAATACGTACAGCGGTTGAAAATGCAAAGTGGCCGCACATTCGCGGCCACTTTGTCTTTGCTAGAGGCTCAAGGTCTCAAACCTTGAACGGATGACGCAACAGGATGGTTTCGTCGCGGTCCGGACCCGTCGACACCATGTCGATAGGAACGCCCGCCACTTCCTGCACGCGCGACAGATACTTGCGCGCTGTTTCCGGCAAGCGGTCCCATTGCGTGATGCCGATGGTGCTTTCCTTCCAGCCGCCAAACGTCTCGTACACCGGCTCGCAACGCGCCACTTCCGAGGCGCCACGCGGCAGGATGTCGACGTTTTTGCCGTCGAGCTTGTAGCCCACGCACAGCTTCACTTCGTCCAGGCCATCCAGCACGTCCAGCTTGGTCATGCACAGGCCCGAGATACCGTTGATCTGGATGGAACGGCGCAGTGCGGCGGCGTCGAGCCAGCCAGTGCGGCGCGGACGGCCGGTTACCGAGCCAAATTCCTTGCCGACGGTTGCAAGCGTCAGACCAATTTGCTCCTGACGATTCACGTTGTCGGCGTCATACAGCTCGCTTGGGAACGGACCCGCACCCACGCGCGTGCAATACGCCTTCGTGATGCCGAGGATGTAATTCAGCTTTTGCGGACCCACGCCTGCGCCCGATGTTGCCGCACCCGCCACGCAGTTGCTCGAAGTGACATACGGATACGTGCCGTGATCGATGTCGAGCAGCGTGCCTTGCGCGCCTTCAAACAGAAGATTACGGCCGGCGTGGTTCTCGTCGTACAGACGACGCGACACGTCCGTCACCATGGGCGCCAGGCGCTCGGCGTAGCCGAACATGGTGTCGAGCGTCTCTTGATAGTCCACCGCTGCAGCGCCGAGATAACCTGTCAGCACGAAGTTATGGAAGTCCAGCGTTTCGCGCAGGCGTTCTGCAAAAACTTCGCGATCGTACAGATCCTGCACGCGCAGGCCGCGGCGACCGACCTTGTCTTCGTACGCCGGGCCGATACCGCGTCCCGTCGTGCCGATCTTCGCCGCGCCGCGACGTGCTTCGCGCGCCTGGTCGATGGCAATGTGATACGGAAGAATCAGGTTGGCGGCTTCGGAGATGAACAGGCGTTTCTGGACGTCGATGCCCGCCGTTTCCAGCTCGCCAATTTCCTTGAAGAGCGCTTCGGGCGACAAAACCACGCCATTGCCGATATAGCAAGCCGTGCCGGCGCGCATGATGCCCGACGGAATCAGGCGGAGGATGGTCTTCTTGCCGCCGATGATCAGCGTATGGCCGGCGTTATGACCGCCCTGGAAGCGCACGACGCCTTGGGCGTGGTCCGTCAACCAGTCGACGATCTTGCCCTTGCCTTCATCACCCCACTGGGTGCCGACCACGACGACGTTGCGCCCCGGGTTCACATTCACTGCGCTGGCAGACATGTCAATTTGATAGCTGGTTAAAAAAGCATTTTACCTATGTTCGCCGAAGGTTCCGAGTTTTTCCCGGTATTTGCGAACGGATATCGACCTAAAGTCGATCGGACAGGACTGAAGTCTTGTCTGGGGTTTGCCTTCAGCAGCGCTTCCGACAAGCCCGGAGCCACTAGGAACGGGCCTCCACGACCCATGTCCCGTCGCGCTCGACCAGTACGCGATCGAACGCGAATTCGTCGAGGTCATGGTCGTGTCCAGGCAACGCCTGGATCACCACTTCGCCGGCATCACGCAATTGCGCGACCGCCGCACGCAGCGGTTCGTCGTGGTTCCAGGGCGCGAGGATCGCGCTGCCGCGGGCATCGATTGGAGAAATGCGCGCGACTTCACGCAAATCAAGCGAGAAACCCGTTGCCGGACGCGCGCGGCCGTAGGCTTGGCCGACGTCATCATAACGGCCGCCTCGTGCGACCGCGTTCGGCACGCCGTCCACGTACGCCGAGAACATCACGCCGCTGTGGTACGCGTAGCCGCGAAGATCGGCGAGATCGATCATCAGCTCGGCGCCGTGAGCCTGGCCTGCGAGGAACGCGAGGTCATCGAGTGCGCGGGAGATTACCGGCAGATTGGGCAGGCGGGCGCGGGCTTCATCGAGCACCGATGCATCGCCGTACAAAGACGGCAACGCGCGCAACGCGTCGCGGGCGACATCACCAAGCTTGGACGTGAGCTCGTTCAGGCGCGGCACGTCTTTCGCCCCGAGCGCGTCGTAAAGCGATTCGCCGAGCGCTGCGGCGGCCGGTTCGAGATCGAGCAACGCGGCCAGAACGCCCGCGTGGCACAAGTCGAGGCGCACTTTGTTCAGGCCGCTCAGACGCAGCGAATCAAGCATCAATTGCTGGATTTCCAGGTCTGCTTCCAGTCCCGCATGACCGTAGATTTCCGCACCGATCTGAATCTGTTCGCGCGTCGCGTGCAAGCCGCGTGGACGCGTATGCAGCACATTGCCCGCGTAGCAAAGACGCGTCACGCCCTGCCGATTCAACAAATGCGCATCGATACGCGACACCTGCGGCGTGATATCCGCACGCAGACCGAGCGTGCGGCCGGACAATTGATCGACAAGCTTGAACGTGCGCAGGTTGAGGTCGCTCCCCCCGCTTGTCAGCAAGGACTCGAGGTACTCGAGCATCGGCGGCATCACGAGCTCGTAGCCGTACGAACGAAAGCGGTCGAGCAGCCGGCGGCGCAATTCTTCGATCTTGCGCGCCTCGGACGGCAAGACATCGGCGATATTCTCGGGGAGTAACCAGGTGGACATCAGGGCGTTTCCTACGGAACGTTTTTGAGCGCGGCGGTGCGAATTGAACGTGGCATCGCCGGTCGGTCAGAATAATCTTTTGATCTATGGATGGCTACGGCGCGGCCGGTTTCGACGCAATTCAGGTCGCAATCAGCAGCAAAATGACGCCGAGCGCCATCGCGATCAGGCCGCCGATACGAATCTGGTGCGGCGGCCGTTGGCTGATCCGGCGGAACGTATCGCGCCAGGAATTGGGGAAGACGAACGGAAACATCCCTTCGATAATCAGCATCAACGCGATCGCGAGCAGTAACGATGCAGCCATATCCATTCGATAGATGACGCCGCGGCTCGCACCGCGGCGCTTGGCACTCAGCGCTTGCGCGCGAGTGCCGGGGTGGTGGCATCGGGGGCGCTCGGCGCAGCACCGTTCGGGCTGCGCATGAAGCGGAAGAAATCGCTGCTCGGATCGACGACCATCACGTCGCCGGCATTGAACGTCTTTTTATACGCTTCGAGGCTTTGATAGAACTGGTAGAACTGCGGATCGACGCCGTACGCATCAGCGGCAATCGATGCAGCGCGGCCATCGCCCTCGCCCTTGATGGTCTGCGCTTCCTTGTAGGCATCGGCGAGAATCGCTTCTTGCTGACGGTCCGCATTCGCCTTGATGGCGTCGGCGTCGGCCGTGCCCTTCGCGCGTTCTTCGGCGGCCGCTTGCTGGCGCGCCGCGATCATGCGCTTGTAGACCGAATCCGCCACCGCAGCCGGAAAGTCAATGCGCGTCAGCTGCACATCCACGAGTTCGACGCCGAACGCCGCTGCCGGCGCCTCGATCGATTTCTGCGCTTCCGTCCCGATAGCCTGCTGCTCGCCGAGCACGTCGGCAAGCGGACGCTTCGTAAACGATGACGTCAGCGCCGTGCGCGTGAGAGCCGCCAGCCGGTCCTGCGCAGTCTGCGTGTTCTTCTCGTTGCTGACAAAAAGCTTCAGCGGGTCCGCGACACGATACTTGATGACCGTATTCACGATCACCTCGTTCTTGTCCGACGTGTTGAAGCGGTCGGTGCCGGCTTCATCGATGGTGAGCGTGCGCGTGTCGATCAGCGTAAGCGTCTGGAACGGCGGCGGCAGCTTGAAATGCAGTCCGGGCGTGACGAGCTTCGGCTCACCGCCGCCGTGCGCAGTGATCACACCGGCATGGCGTTCGTCGACAACGAACATCATGGACGAGCCGATGAACAACACGACCACCACGGCAACCACGAGGGCAACGATTCGATTCATGATCGCGCTCCTCATTGCGTGTCGTCTTCACGCGAACGCGAACGGAACGCGTCGCGCGAGCGCAATGGGTCGCCACCGGACGACTTCGCCGAGGCCGACGAAGCAGCCGCTGCGCTTGCAGCCGTGCTGGCAGAAGCGGATTGCGCCGCCACTGCCGACGCGGCCTGCGCACTTTCGCTGCGCGCATCCTGCGTGATCGACGTACCGACGGCCGCGGGTGCCGCGCCCACCGGCTGGTTCGTCGTTCCAGCCGAAGCAGCCGGAACCTCCGACGCCCCACTTGCCGGCGCAGCTGCGTTTGCACGCTGACGGTTTGCATCGACGAGCTTGTCGAGCGGCAAATAGACCACGTTGTTCGAACTCTTGCTGTCGACGAAAACCTTCGTCGCCCGCGAGTAGATCTGCTGCATTGTTTCCAGATACATGCGTTGACGAATCACTGCCGGCGCCTTCGAATATTCTGCATAAACCTGTTTGAAGCGCTCGGCGTTGCCTTGCGCTTGAGAAACGGCCCGGTTGCTGTAGCCCTTGGCCTCATCGATCATCCGCGCCGCGTCCGTCTTCGCGCGGGGAAGCAACTGATCGGAGTAGGCCTTGGCGGTGTCCACCGCACGTTCGTTGTCCTGGCGAACCTTCGCTGCTTCTTCGAACGCGGGTTGAACCTGCGCCGGAACCTGCACGCTTTGAATGGTCACGCCGGTCACCTGCAACCCGGTCTTGTATGAATCGAGCGATGCCTGAATCCGATCGACCAGCTTCGCGCGCAACGCTTCGTGATCCTTGAAGAGCAATTCGTCCGTGCTGTGCGTACCGGCGATCTCGCGGATGGCGGCCTGGGCCGATTCCGTCACGTTCTGCTCGGGATCGAGATTGCGGAACAGATAGTCGGTCGCCGACTTGATCTGATACTGCACGGCAAAGCGAACGTCGACGATATCCGCGTCGTGCGTCAGCAGCGATGCATCGCGAACATTGGCTTGCGTAAGCGTGTTATTGCGGCCGATATCGACCGAACGGATCTGCGACGTATTGACGATCTCGTGCGATTCGAACGGATACGGCAGGCGCCAATGCACGCCTTGATCGGCCTGGCCTTCGTACTTGCCAAAGCGCGACACAACGCCCACGTTCCCGTCCTGCACGACAAACACGCCACTGCCAAGATAGATCGCGATCAGCGCGCCGACAACAATTCCCAGCCCGATTTTCGCGCTGCGGCCATTGTCAGGACGCGGTCCGCCGCCCGCCGGCTTCTTGCCGAACAGGCCCGCGAGCTTCTTGTTGAAGTCGCGCCACATTTCGTCGAGATCCGGCGGTCCTTCGCCATCCTTGTCTTTCGACGGACGCTTTTGTTCCTGCGGACGCTTCGGGTCCTGGCTTTTGGTGTCGCCATTGCCGTCGCCCCGCCCCCAGCGCGGGTCGTTGATCGAAAAGACGGCATGCGAAAGCTGCCGGGTACTCCGCTCGTTGTAGTCGTTCACTCGGTGATTCACCATTAGACAGCCGGGTCAATGCAAATCGGAACAGATCAGTGCCCGTGCTCGGGGACCTTGCGGTCTTCACTTTCGTCGGCTGACCGGTGGTCTTCCGGTAGCGTGGTTCCGTCGTCGGATGTGCTATCCATGGACTCCGGCACGATTGTGCCGTCCGGAAGTTCCGTGTACTCGTTGTTATCTTTTGGTTCGGAGGCCGCAAATTCGGCGATTGCCGCGCGCAGGGCGTCGAGTCCCTGACCCGTTCGCGCGCTCAAAAAGACGCGCAAAATATTACCATACTCGTCCCTTTCAACCGGATCGTTACGGGCCGCGAGCTCAGGCACTGCGTCGATCTTGTTGAATACGAGAATTTGCGGAACACCATCCGCGCCGATACTGCTCAGCACCTTGTTCACTTCTTCGATTTGATCGAGCCGCACCATGCTCGAAGCATCGACTACGTGCAGCAGCAAGTCGGCCTGAACGGTTTCCTCGAGCGTCGCACGGAATGCCGCAACCAGTTGGTGAGGCAGGTCGCGAATGAACCCGACCGTGTCCGATACCACCGCCTGACCCGCTTCCTCGCCGAGATACACGCGGCGCGAGGTTGTATCGAGCGTGGCGAACAACTGGTCCGCCGCATACGCCTGCGCTTTTGTCAGCGCATTGAACAACGTGGACTTGCCCGCGTTCGTATAACCGACGAGCGACACAGACGTGGTCCGGTTGCGCTCACGCTGCCGGCGCTGCGTGCCATGCTGGCGCTGCAGCTTCGCAAGCCGCGCCTTCAGCGCCTTGATCCGCTCGCCAATCAATCGGCGGTCGGTTTCAAGCTGCGTTTCACCCGGTCCGCGCAAGCCGATACCGCCCTTCTGCCGCTCGAGGTGAGTCCACGCGCGAATCAATCGCGTGGACAGATACTGGAGCTGTGCGAGTTCGACCTGCAACTTGCCTTCGTGACTTCGGGCACGCTGCGCAAAAATATCGAGGATGAGACTGGTCCTGTCGATCACGCGACGCTCGAGCGCCGTTTCCAGATTCCGCTGCTGCGCGGGTGCCAAAGCGTGATTGAAGATGACGAGTTCCACGTCGTTGGCAACGCACGCGAGGCGCAGCTCTTCGACTTTGCCACTGCCGACAAACATCTTGGCATCAGGGCTGGAACGGCGACCGGTCAGGGTGACGGCGGGATGGGCACCCGCACTTTGTGCGAGCAGACTGAGTTCTTCGAGACTGGCATCGAAATCGATTTTTCCGAAGTCGACACCCACAAGCGCTGCGTTGATCAAATTGATGTTTTCATTTTGAAGCGACCGGTGAATTAGCAAGTTCATTCATGCTGTTGCACCGGACGCTGCGAGGTTTAGGGCGTTTCAGCATCCGGGTGGAAATTCACCGGACGCGCTGGCACGACCGTGGAAATGGCGTGCTTGTAGACCATCTGGGTCACGGTGTTACGGAGCAACACGACGTACTGGTCGAACGATTCAATATTGCCTTGCAGCTTGATGCCGTTGACCAAATAGATCGACACCGGCACATGCTCTTTTCGCAGTGCGTTCAAAAACGGGTCTTGTAACAATTGCCCTTTGTTGCTCATAGCAAACTCCGTATTATTTTTGCAGGTTAACGTGATTGCGACGAAGAAAAAGAGATCCGCCGTCAATCGCTACACTATAGCCGATTTTCATTTTCGCACCAGCGCGCCCCGCCCGTCCAAATCCGCCGAAACGCTTGATGCACGCGGGATTCAGGCCGGCATCAGCCCTTATCCGCGTAAGGATTCGCACTCGAACGAAACTCTATGCGCAATGGAGTCCCAACCAGGCCGAAAGTTTCTCTGAAACGTCCTTCGAGGTAGCGTTTATATGTGTCCGTGATCGCGTCGAGCGCATTTCCGTGCACGACAATGATCGGGGGATTCTGCCCGCCCTGATGCGCGTAGCGCAGCTTCGGACGAATCGGGCCACGACGGCGCGGTTGCTGGAACTCCACTGCGTCGATCAGCGCGCGCGTGAGCTTGGGCGTCGGCAGTTTTGCCATGGCAGCGGCGTAGGCGTCATCGACTGATTTCATCAACTGGCTAATACCGGTTTTCTCCAGCGCCGACACGTAGTGAAATTTAGCAAAGTCCAAAAACTTGAGCTTGCGTGTCAGGTCCGCCTTGGTGCGCTCGCGCACATGCGAATCCAGCCCGTCCCACTTGTTGACGCCAACCACCAGCGCACGTCCCTGCTCCACCACGAATCCAGCGATGTGCGCGTCTTGTTCAGAGATGTCTTGCTGCGCGTCGAGCAGCAGGATCACCACGTTTGCGTCTGAAATTGACTGCAGCGTCTTCACCACCGAAAACTTCTCGATTGCTTCGAACACCTTGCCGCGGCGACGCAAACCCGCTGTATCGATCAACGTGTATTTGCGGCCACTCCGCTCGAAATCAACATAGATGGAATCGCGCGTGGTGCCCGGCATATCGAACGCGATCACGCGTTCTTCACCCACCAAGGCATTGATCAGCGTCGACTTGCCTACATTCGGGCGTCCCACGATGGCGATCTTCACGCCACGCGCCGCCTTCTCCTCGGGATCTTCTTCCGGTTGCCCGGCGTACGCGATCTCGAGCGCATCGCCGATCATCTCCGTCACGCCGTCGCCGTGCGCCGCGGAAATCGCGCGCGGGTCGCCAAGGCCGAGTTCGTAGAAATCGGCGGCGACCGCGCTGTACTTCATGCCTTCGGCCTTGTTCACCACCAGAAACAACGGCCGGCCCGTCTTGCGCAGATAGTCGGCAATCGCCTTGTCTTGCGGCGCGAGTCCGTTGCGTCCGTCGGTGATGAAGACGACGACGTCGGCCTCCTCCACCGCCTGGCGCGTCTGGCGAGCCATCTCATGCAGGATGCCGTCCTTCGCGACGGGTTCGAAACCGCCGGTATCGACGACCAGATAAGGGCGGTCGCCCACGCGGCCTTCGCCGTAGTGACGGTCGCGAGTGAGACCGGGCAAGTCGGCGACGAGCGCGTCACGCGAGCGCGTCAGGCGGTTGAAGAGCGTCGATTTCCCCACATTGGGGCGCCCCACGAGGGCAATTACGGGTTTCATGAGATGGTGTTCTTGGTTGAACGCAAGGCGGATGATTCCGGTCCGGCGCGCGCCGGATGTCACTCCGGAAACGGCGAACCGCGATATGCGCGGTCCGGCGGTGTGTCGAAAATTAGCACGGTTCCAGCAGATCGATCGCAGGACGCAGCAATTCTCGCTGGTTACTCCCTGCTTATCGGCTTCTGCTGACCCGCTTACTCGTTGCGGTCGTCACGTTCGAGGCGCACTTGGAACGCGCGGAGCGCCCCATCGAGAACATGAATTTGCGCGTCCGGCACTGGAATGCAGATGCCAGGATGTTGCGCTTGCCGTCGTTATTGCTGCTTGTGCGCTTATTTGCCGCACGATAAATCCGTCACGTGCGGCATTGATGAATCGATTCTATTCGCACGGCGCGGACTCAAAAAACAAAAAAGTCCGGAGAAACACGAACGGCCGGCAATACCGGCGCGCTCGTCAACTCAATCTAAAGCTTCAGCGCGGACGGAAACCGTAAAGACCGCCGTCATGCGTCTGGATCACCAGCGTGTCGCCAGCCAGGACCGGGGCAGCCGTGATCGCGCTGCCGTCGGTTTTCGCGCGGCCAACAAATTCGCCGTTGGTCGTGGAAAGGAAATGCACAAACCCTTGATAGTCGCCAATCACAACCGCGCGACCCAGGATAAACGGCACGCCGACCGTGCGATTTTTCAGCTTGTCGTTCTTCCACAGCGGGGTTCCGTCGATCGCGCTGAACGCGTTGACCACCGACCAGTCGTCCCCTGCCGCCACGACTTCATTGTCCTGCGCAAGACCGCTGTCGCTCGAGAAGTTCTTTTCCCATTGCGCCCGGCCCGAGTTTGCATCGAAACAGCCGATACGGCCCTGGAACGTCACCGCGCAAGTCTCCGATCCAACCAGCGTCGGCGCGCCAGTCACGTCATTGATACGCTCGACTTCGGTCACGCCCTTCGGAAACGATACCGGCGTCTGCCAGTAAGCATCTCCCGTCTGCAGGTTGATGGCTGCGAACGTGCCGCCCGGGAAACCCGCCAAGATTGCCTGCGATGCCGCGAACGTCATGCCTGCAGCCACGCGCAGATTCAGCGGCACGGCGCGGGCCTGGAACATCCACTTTTGCTCGCCGGTCTGCGAATTGAACGCGACGATCTTGCCGTCGATAGTCCGGACAACCACGAGGTCGTTACCCACCAGCGGCGGCGAAATGATTTCGCCAGGCGCCGTAGCCGTCCACAATTGCTTGCCGTCGGGTCCGAGCACGTACACATTGCCCTTCAAGCCGCCAACCGCCGTCAGGTTGCCGTCGCTGCCCACGCCCGCCGACAGGTCGTCCTTGAGCTTGATGCGCCACACATCCTGACCCGTCTTCGAATCGATCTTCGCGACCGTGCCGTTGGCGCCTGCCGCGTACACGGCGTCGCCTACGGCAACCGGCGAGAACAGATACCGCCCGGCCTTGCCGACGCTCGCCTTCCAGGCCTGCTCCACGTTCAGAACGGGCTTGATCTCGACAAGCGGAGTCGGCGCCCGGCGCTCGTCCTTGGTGGCACAGGCCGTGAGCATGACCGACATCGCGCAGGCGAGCGGCAGAGCGTAGCGTTTCAGAAAATTCATCGGTGGACGCAACATGGAGAAAATGAAATCGGTTGATCGGTGTGCGGCGAAACTCAAGACTGTTCAGGTCCAACCGCTAAGAACCCGCGACTTTAACTCAGTGAGCACCGCACCAGCACAAAGACGATGCTGCGGCGCCGCGCATTTCGGCATGCGCAGCGTTAGCCGCCAAGCGCATCGAGCTTGAACTGAACCAGCTGACGTGCCGACGAGTCGGACTGTGGCAACGAGTCGAGCGCCAGTTTATAGGCCGCACGCGCATCGTCGCGCTTGCCTTGTGCCGCCAGCAAGTCACCACGACGATCCGATACCACGCCTTTGAACGCGTCGATGGGTTCGTCGGCGAGAACCTTCAGGCCGGCGTCGTAGGCTTTTTCGTCGAGCAGAATCAGCGACAGCCGCAATTTCGCGATCTGCTTATATTCAGCGTCCTTCGCGTGATCGACAGCCCACTGCAGCTGCGTCTTCGCCCCGGCGCTGTCACCACTCATGTACAGGGATTTGGCTGCGGCGAGCGCGGTCATCTGCGCATAGGCGGTGCCGCCGAACTTGTCTTCCATGTCCGACGAAACGCGTGTGATTAATGCCTTGTCACCCGCTGTCACCGCTTGCTGGACCTGATCGTAGAGTACGGCGGCTTCGGCCGCCTGCCTGCGTTGCCAGAAATTCCAGCCGTTCCAGCCTGCCGCGACCACGAGCACCGCGAGCACGATCCAGGTCGTGGAATTGCCCCATTTGGCCCACCAGGCCTTCAGGTTTTCAAGTGATTCTTGTTCTTCGTGATAGCTCATGCCCAGCGTATTCCTTGACTGCTTTTGTGTTCGCGTGCAATGCCGCGCGCCATTGTTTCGGGCCGCCGCGCGGGGGTTTCCGCGCGGCGCAGCCGGACAATCAGTCGGCGCTGTCGTCGGCGGTTGCCACCATCGCATTGATTAGAAATTCGGTCAAGTCTTCCACAGGCACGGTGGCCTGCTCGTTCTTTTGACCCGTCGATTCGAGCGATGAAGACCGCAACGGTTTCACGCCAACCATGCCTTGCGCGAGTTCGTTTTCGCCAAGAATGACCGCGAACGCTGCGCCGCTTGCATCGGCTTTTTTCATTTGCGACTTGAAGCTGGCGGCCGTGCCGTCCGGGCTGCAATGGAGGATGACGTCGAGACCGGTGTCGCGCAAACGCTCGGCAATGATAAACGCCTGCTCCGCCGCCGCTTCGCCCTGATGCACCACGTAGATGTCCGTACCTTCCGGCGCCGGCACGAGATTCTCTTCTTTCAGCAGCTCAAGAATCCGTTCGACGCCCATCGCCCAGCCGCACGCAGCCGCCGCCTTGCCGCCAAGCTGCTCGATCAGCGGATCGTAACGGCCACCGCCCGCAACCGTGCCTTGCGAACCAAGCTTGTCGGTCACCCACTCGAACACGGTCAGATTGTAGTAATCGAGGCCGCGAACGAGACGCGGGTTGATCGTGAACGGCACGTTGTTCGCTTTCAGCAAACGCTGAACGCCTTCGAAGTGCGCGAGCGATTCGGAGCCAAGAAAATCGACGAGCTTTGGCGCGTTCTGTGCGATTTCCTGCATGGCCGGATTTTTCGTATCGAGCACGCGCAACGGGTTCGTGTAGAGGCGGCGTTTCGCTTCTTCATCGAGTGCGTCGACATGTTGCTCGAGATACGCAATCAGTTCCTTCCGGTGCGCGGCGCGCTCTTCCGGCTGGCCAAGCGAGTTGAGTTCGAGACGGATGCCGGTCAGCCCGAGGTCGTCCCACAGGCGCTGGCACATCATGATGATTTCCGCGTCGGTGTCAGGGCCGGCAAAACCCAGTGCTTCCACGCCAACCTGGTGAAACTGCCGGTAGCGTCCACGTTGCGGACGCTCATGGCGGAACATCGGGCCGACGTACCACAGCCGCTTCGGGCCGTCGTACAGCAGATTGTGTTCAATCGTCGCGCGCACCACCGCCGCGGTGTTCTCCGGACGCAGCGTGAGTTGCTCGCCGTTGAGCGCGTCGGTGAAGCTGTACATTTCCTTCTCGACGATGTCCGTCACTTCGCCAATGCCGCGCGTGAACAGTTGCGTATGCTCGAGAATCGGCGTGCGGATCTGCTGGTAGCCGTAGGCGCGCAGCATCGACTTGACGGTACTTTCGAAAAATTCGTACAACGCGGCATGTTCCGGCAGGATGTCATTCATGCCCTTCACGCCGCTCAGCTTTTCAAGCTTTTTCTTGACTTCAGTCATCTGTCTTTAGATTGTTTCTGCCTGCGCGGTTTCGCGCTTGCCGTAAGTCCGCGTGACGTACTCGCTGACGATTTGCTGGAACTCCTGAGCGATATGTTCGCCGCGCAGCGTCTTGACCTTCACGCCATCGATGAACACCGGCGCCGCCGGATTTTCACCGGAACCAGGCAAGCTGATGCCGATATTCGCCTGCTTGGATTCACCCGGTCCGTTCACGATGCAACCCATCACCGCGACATGCATCTTCTCGACGCCCGGGAACTGATCGCGCCAAACGGGCATTTCATTGCGCAGATATGTCTGAATCTGCGATGCCAGTTCCTGGAACAACGTGCTCGTCGTGCGTCCGCAGCCGGGGCAGGCGATAACCATTGGCGTGAACGATCGCAGACCCATGGTCTGCAAAATTTCCTGCCCGACGATCACTTCGCCGGTCCGCGCGCCGCCTGGTTCAGGCGTCAGCGAAATCCGGATGGTGTCGCCAATGCCTTCCTGCAAGAGCACCGACAATGCCGCCGTCGATGCCACGATGCCCTTCGAGCCCATACCCGCTTCGGTCAGCCCGAGGTGCAGCGCGAAACTGCAGCGCTTCGCCAATTCGCGATACACCGCGATCAGGTCCTGCACGCCGCTGACCTTGCACGACAAGATGATCTGATCGCGCCGCAAGCCGAGTTCGACCGCGCGTTCCGCCGAGCCGATCGCCGATTGAATCAGCGCTTCGTACATCACGCTTTGCGCTTCCCACGGCGTTGATCGCGCGGCGTTTTCGTCCATCATGCGCGCGAGCAGATCCTGATCGAGACTGCCCCAGTTCACACCGATCCGAACCGGCTTGTCATAACGCGCAGCCGCTTCGATCATCTGCGCGAACTGCGTGTCGCGTTTTGCGCCGGCGCCCACGTTGCCCGGATTGATACGATATTTCGACAACGCTTCCGCGCACGCAGGGTAGTCGCGCAGCAGCGTATGGCCGTTGTAGTGAAAATCGCCAACGAGCGGAACCGTCACGCCCATTCTGTCCAGCTGTTCGCGCACGGCCGGAACTGCTGCTGCCGCCTCAGGCGTGTTGACCGTGATCCGCACCAGTTCCGATCCGGCTTGCGCCAGTTCCTTGATCTGGATTGCCGTACCGATCGCGTCTGCGGTGTCGGTGTTGGTCATCGACTGGACACGCACCGGCGAATCCCCGCCGATAGTGACAAGCTGGCCGCCCCAGCGCACATCGACGGCGTGCGAAGACCGTCGTTTCAACGATCCGCCGAAAACCGGTTCCGACGAACAAATCTTGCTTTCAATTAGGGGTTGTTGAGCTTCGGATTGCATCTAAGTGACCCTCTGCGTTGCCGGATGCCGCACGGAGACGCGTTTCTGGAATGAATGAGACTCAAGGACAAGGACCGGCGTTTAACAATTCGCAACGCCGAAGCGAAATCTTCGCACGATTTCGTGTCAAGCCTGAGGATCGAGGTGAAACGCCACGATCCGGTGCAGGTTATCCCGCGAGTTCAGGCATACGCTGCCGGAGCTCGCGATATGAGCGTCACGGGAGTGAAAAACGCGCAACATTACCTTTGGCTGGTCCGAACTTCGCGGCTTCGACCGGTTGTCCGTCGAACGTCAGCGAGTCGAGACCCGCGCGGTTGCCGATCGTGATCTTGAACGGCGCTTCACCCGCTACCCGCTGCACCGAATCGGCCTTCACCAAGCCGGAAAACACTTCCTTGCCATCCTTTTGACGCACGCTGAACCAGCTGTCGGCCGCAACCTTCAACTCAAGCGTATTCGAACCGGTGCCGACAGCAGCCGCGACAGATGCGGGCGCTGGTGCTTCAGGCTTGGCCGCGTTGGTCAGCGGAACCGCCGCAGGAACGCTGGCGCCCTTGGCGGCCGCACCCTGAACCGCCGAAATAGTCGACGAAGACGCCGGAAGCGCATTTGTGCCCAACGGACTTGGCATTGGCTGAGCGCCGGCTTGCTGCGTGGTCGCGCTGTTCGTTGCTGCGCTGCTGGCTGCAGCAGTGTCGGCGGGTGCCACCGAACCCGCGTTCGAGCTGGACTCGTCAGATGCAGTTACCGACGAACTCGCGCTTGTTTCGCCACCAGCCGATTGGCCAGCGCCGTTGGCACTTGCTTTCAGGCGGGCGAGCCACGCGGCCGAGTCGCCGCCGGTATGCCACATGGCAAGCGCGATCACCGCAACGACCACAGCGGCCACACCCCAAAGCCACGACCGGCGTTTCGGTGAACTTCCAAGCGGAACAGACACCCGGCCACGCGGCAAGCCCGCACCGGATGACGCCGGCAATGACAAGTTTTGCTCCACCGGGCCGCTAGCCTGACGCAGGGCAGCTGTGAACGGCGCCGGGTCGGCACCCATGATTTTTGCGTAACTTCGCACGATGCCAGCCGCGAAGTTTCGATCCGGAAAGAGGCTGAGATCGCCGTTTTCAAGCGCGCGCAATTTTAGCGGGGATACCTTCAACCGCGCGGAGACGTCATCAAGCGACCAGTTCTTCGCCTCGCGAAGCTGCGTCAGGCGCGCGCCTACCGCTGCGACCGATTCAAGGCTTGCGCCCTGGATTCCGCCCTGCGCAGCGCTCGTGGCGCGCTCAGGCTGGCTGCCTGGTAAAACTTCGGCCTGACCGCCCGACTGGCCACCTTTATGAGCGCCAAAAGGCGTCGGGTGCTGCGGCTCACTCATCCCAATTTCCTCGCATCGATTCTTTTTTGTCGCTGCCCAGCTTCGTTGCCGAGCACGGCACTACCGCACGGACTTACCGCGCCGGCGTTGCAGACCGCTTTATAACAAAATGCACGGTGTTGTGCGCCGACTTTGATCGTTTATTGCCTAATTTTCCCATTTCGCAACCGAATGACACGCATCGGCCGTACGGTGCGCCAGCCGCTTCACTGATTTGACTTGGCAAGCCCGCTTAGACAGCACGAACCTCAATAACCTTGGACGCCTTGCCCATGCGCTGCGCAAGTCGTGTACGGTCTTGAACCTCGCCGGCGAGCTGCCCGCAGGCTGCATCGATATCGTCGCCGCGGGTCTTGCGCACCGTGGTCACGACACCGGCGTCCAACAATACCTGCGCGAAACGCTTGATCTGCTCGTTACCTGAGCGCTTCAATCCGGACTCGGGGAACGGATTGAACGGAATCAGATTGAATTTGCACGGCACGTCACGCGTCAGCGCAACAAGTTCACGTGCTTGCGCTTCGCTGTCGTTCACACCGTCGAGCATGCAGTACTCGAACGTAATGAAATCGCGCGGCGCCACTTTTAAATAGCGCTGGCACGCGGCCATCAGCTCGCGCAACGGATACTTCTTGTTCAGGGGCACGAGCATGTCGCGAAGCGGATCATTCGGCGCGTGCAGGGATACAGCAAGCGCTACCGGCAGGTCGGCGCCAAGCCGGTCCATCATGGGCACGACGCCCGAGGTCGACAAAGTCACACGCCGACGCGATAAGCCGTACGCGTTGTCGTCGAGCATCAGCCGCATGGCGGGCACTACAGCGTCATAATTGAGCAGCGGTTCGCCCATGCCCATCATCACGACGTTGGTCACCACCCGATCGGCTTTGCCATTGTTTGGGACGCCATAAGTACCGCTTTTGGACGCACGCAGTGCGAACTCCGCCATTCTCAGCTGGCCGATGATTTCGCCCGTGCTCAGGTTGCGCGAGAAACCCTGCTTGCCGGTGGAGCAAAACCGGCAATTGACCGCACAGCCCGCTTGCGATGAAACGCAAAGCGTGCCGCGATTTTCTTCCGGAATGTAGACGGTCTCGACCGCGTTGCTGTTCCCTACGTCGATCAGCCACTTGCGCGTGCCGTCGGTGGAAACGTGGTCGCGGACGATGGCGGGCATATCCAGACTTGCCCGCCCCTTCAATTTTTCACGCAGCGATTTCGCCAGATCGGTCATGCCGTCGAAGTCGTCGACGCCGAACTGGTGAATCCAGCGCTGCAATTGCTTGGCGCGAAACGGCTTCTCCCCCAGGCTGCCGCAATATGCGACAAGCCCGGCGGCATCGAGATCCAGAAGGTTGACGGTGGAAGCTGTCATTCGATTTGTGCCATTTTCCTGATGAGCGAAACCGGAAGCGTTTCAAGACACGCCGCAGTCCGCCTTTCGGTTCGCTTTTCCGTATTTCGCGCCAGTTCCTGCGATAAATCTACTCTCGAATTAACGCGAATAAACGTTTACTTCGGGGAAGAAGAACGCGATTTCCTGACGTGCCGTTTCAGCAGCGTCGGAACCATGCACTGCATTCGCGTCGATGCTGTCCGCGAAGTCAGCGCGGATCGTACCCTTGTCGGCCTTCTTCGGATCCGTCGCGCCCATCAGGTCGCGGTTCTTCAGGATGGCGTTTTCGCCTTCCAGCGCCTGGATCATCACCGGGCCGGAAATCATGAATTCGACGAGGTCCTTGAAGAACGGACGCGCTGCGTGAACTGCATAGAACTTTTCTGCGTCAGCACGCGACAGGTGAACCATGCGAGCCGCAATGACCTTGAGGCCAGCTTGCTCGAAGCGGCTGTAGATCTGACCGATCACATTCTTTGCCACTGCATCCGGTTTGATAATCGACAGGGTGCGCTCGATCGCCATGAAAAACTCCAAAAAATTAACGGGTTACGAATATAAAGAATCGACAATTGTAGCACGAAGCATTGTATGATTGCGATGGAAACCTTACGGCATCGTAAGCATCAAAGTTTGAAACCGGTAACGAAATGCGCGGTAATTTTACTGGCCGGCTCATTGCGGTGCAGCATCATTGAATTCGGCGCAATATAGGTACATATCGTGTGTGTGAAGGTCCGCAACGCCGTAGCGTAAAATCAGTCGGGCCGGTATTTTTGGAACAGTTGGCTTTACACAAGTTTAGGCAAGGAGAAACCATGAACGAATCCCCTTACGGTTTTGGTCGGACTGGCAGTGTTACATCGTCCGAAACCCGCAATCGCGTGCTACGGAACACTTACTGGCTGCTCGCACTTTCCATGGTGCCGACCGTGCTCGGCGCATGGGTCGGCGTTGCGACCGGCTTCTCGCTGTTCGCGGCAACGAGCCCCGCCATGAGTTTCATCGCTTTCATGGCGATCGCGTTCGGCTTCATGTTCGCCATCGAGCGCACGAAGAACAGCAGCATGGGCGTGGTTGTCCTGCTCGGCTTCACATTCTTCATGGGCCTGATGCTGTCGCGTCTGTTGAGCTTCATTCTCGGTTTTTCGAATGGGCCGCAGCTCATCATGATGGCCTTCGGTGGCACCGGTGTGATCTTCGCGGCCATGGCGACTATCGCGACCGTGAGCAAGCGCGACTTTTCCGGGCTTGGCAAGTGGCTGTTCATGGGCGTGCTGGTGTTGTTGCTGGCCGCGTTCGCGAACGTCTTCCTGCACCTGCCCGCGTTGATGCTGACCGTGTCTGTGCTCGCGATCGTGATTTTCTCGGCGTACATGTTGTTCGACGTCCAGCGCGTGGTGAATGGCGGCGAAACGAACTACATCAGCGCAGCGCTTGCGATCTATCTCGACCTGTACAACGTATTCACGAACCTGCTCGCGCTGCTCGGTATTTTCGGCGGCAACCGGAACTGATCGGGACAGCGAATGGGTTGTATCGATGAAAAAAGCCGGCCTCGTTTGGGGCCGGCTTTTTCATGTCCGCAGATGATTCAATCGATTCAGTCGCGCTCGAACAGCGCAATCGATTCGACATGCGATGTGTGCGGAAACATGTTCATTACACCTGCGCCCTTCAACCGATAGCCCGCCTCGCTCACGAGAACGCTGGCGTCGCGGGCGAGCGTTGCCGGATTGCAAGACACGTAGACAATGCGCTCAGGCATCAGTTCGCGATCGCCGTTCTGCGCCAATTCCGCAAGCGCCTTCGATACCGCCAGCGCGCCATCGCGAGGCGGATCGATGAGGTATTTATCGAAGCGGCCAAGCGCGCGCAGATCATCTGCCGTGACTTCAAACAGGTTTCGGCATGCGAATGAAGTATGGCCGTCCACACCGTTCGCCTTCGCATTTTCTAGTGCGCGTTGCGTAAGACCTTCGCTACCTTCGATGCCCACCACCTCACGCGCCACCCGCGCAAGCGGCAGCGTGAAATTGCCGATGCCACAAAACAGATCCAGCACGCGGTCCGTGCGTGAGGCCGCCAGCAAGCGTAACGCGCGGCTGACGAGCACTCTGTTGATCTGATGATTGACCTGCGTGAAATCAGTGGGTTTGAACGGCATCCGGATATTGAATTCCGGCAGCGTGTACGCCAGCTCACGATCGACTGGATGAAACGGATACGCTGTCTCGGGTCCTTTCGGCTGCAGCCAGAACTGGATGCCGTGCTTGTCGGCGAAAGCACGCACCAGCGCTTCGTCGGCTTCGGTTAAAGGATCGAGAATCCGCAGAACCAGCGCCGTGATCTCAGCGCCCACAGCCACTTCGATTTGCGGCAGACGATCGCGAATGGAGAGATCCTGGACAAGCTTGCGAAGCGGCATGAGCAACGCCGACATTTGCGGCGTCAGCACATCACACGTTTGCATGTCAGCGACAAAATCGCTTTTCTTCTCATGGAACCCGACCAGCGCGCCGCCCTTTCCAGCGATCAGCCGAACGGACAGCCGCGCCCGATAACGATATCCCCACGAAGGACCGTGAATCGGCCGGTATATCGTCTCGGCATTCAGTTTGCCGATGTGCTCGAGGTTGTCCTCGAGCACCCGCTGCTTGACCGCGATCTGCGCGCGCACGTCGAGATGCTGCATCGAGCAGCCGCCGCATTTGCTGAAATAAGGACATTTGGGGCGGGTACGCATCACGCTTTCGCGCAGCACTTTGACCAGCAGCCCATTTTCGAACGCCGCTTTCCGGCGAAAGGTCGCATACGAAACACGTTCGCCCGGCAACGCGCCTTCCACGAAAATAACCTTTCCCAGCGAACCGTCTTCCGTGGCCGTGCGGCCAACGCCCTGGGCCTCCATATCGAGTGATTTGATTTCGATCTCGACCGGCGCGGCCGTGGGGTCCAGAGGAACGATTCGCCCCGGCATGCTCCAGCGGCGATTGGATTTTTTACGAGCGCGAGGCACCTGCGGACTTCCTGACTGATATTTAGACTGCGATGGGAACGACGTCGAACGGAAGAATTGTAAACGATGCCGCTCGGGCATCCGGCAGAGGTTCAGTTTCCAAACGCCGCGAGATATTCCGCCCAGTGCGGCGCCGGTTCGAGCGCAAGGGCGTTTTTCACCACGTTGACTTCGTCGGCGTATTCTTCCTGCGAAAAACCGCCGCGCATCAACTGGAAGCGACAGTACATCAGGTACGTGTTGACCACATCGGTCTCGCAATAATTGCGAATTTCATCGAGCCGCCCTTCCGAGAACGCTTGCCAGACCTTGCCGCCGTCCATGCCGAGCTTCCCGGGAAAACCGCAGAGCTTCGCCAACGCGTCCAGCGGTGCGTTCGCGCGGGCCTGGTACATCGCGAGTACGTCCATGAGGTCGGTGTGACGCGCGTGATAGCGGCTGATGTAGTTGTTGTAACGGAATTCGCGGTCATCGTTGCCGAGGTCCCAGTATCGGGACGCCGCTACACCGTGAATCATCGCGCGATAGTGCAGCACGGGCAGGTCGAAACCGCCGCCGTTCCACGATACAAGCTGTGGCGTGTACTTCTCGATCACACGAAAAAACGACTGGATCAGCGTGGCTTCCGAGTCCGTTGTGGTGCCAAGCGAGCGCACCCGAAACCCGGTGTTGTCGCGGAACACGCACGAAATGGCGGCGATGCGTTGCAAGTGGTGCGGCAGGAAGTCATTGCCTACGCGCTCACGGCGCGCGGCGAATGCGTGCTCGGCGACTTCGGCGTCGGTCAGTGTGGCGGGGAGATCTTCGAGACGGCGAATGCCGCCGACATCGGGGATCGTCTCGATGTCGAAAACGAGAATGGGTGTCATTGCTTTATTGGATGCCGCGTATTTTAAGGAAAGCGCTGACCGGGCCGTCGCCCGATTGCATACGACTACAGCACAGCGTCTTTGCGCACACCGTTCGATGCAAAAAAGCGCTTTAGCCGCACGAGCGCTTCTTGCTGGATCTGGCGCACACGTTCGCGCGTCAGGCCCATCTCGTCGGCAAGCTCTTCGAGCGTGGCCGGCTCGATGTGGTTCAAGCCAAAGCGCCGCTCTATGACGTGGCGGTGCTTGTCGGAAAGGCGCGAAAGCCAGAGCTTTGTAAGCGTTTCCAGTTCACGATGCTGAACTTCGGAATCGGGCGACTGGCTGGCGTCGTCGGAGAGCAGGTCGAGCAGACTGCTTGCCGGATCGAGATCCAGCGGGGCATCGAGCGAAGCCGTATGTTCATTCAACGCAAGGATGTCGGTAACTTCTTCAGGCGTCTTGCCGGTGAGATGCGCGATGTCGTCGATACTCGCGTCGCGTCTGTCCGGCGCAATGGCCGCCGTCGAGTTCGCAGAGCTTTTTTCGAGATGGCGTTTCGCGCGCAGCACCTGATTCAACTCGCGAATCACATGTACGGGCAAACGCACCGTGCGCGCCTGGTTCATGATTGCGCGCTCGATACTCTGGCGAATCCACCACGTGGCGTAGGTCGAAAACCGGAAACCACGCGTGGGATCGAACTTTTCGATAGCGTGCATCAGGCCGAGATTGCCTTCCTCGATCAGATCGAGCAACGGCACGCCGCGATTCAGATAACCCTTCGCGATGCTGACCACCAGCCGCAGGTTGCGTTCGATCATCACCTGCCGCGCCTCGAATTCGCCGGCTTTCGCAAGCCGCGAATAGCGCTGCTCTTCTTCAACGGTCAGAAGCGGCTTTACGCTGATGCGATTCAGGTAATGCTGAATGGTGTCGGCGGTGAGTTCGGCCTGCAGGATCGACTTGAAATCGTCAACGTCGGGCGCGGAATCGTTTGCGCCCTCCGCTGCTTCCTTGCTATTTGATCCGCTGTCTTCGTCGCTATCCAATTCGGCTTCGGCCGTTTCGGATTCTGATTCGTCAGCATGATTCGAAGCGCCGTCTTCCACCGTTGTCTGCGTGGGTCTGATTAGATCAGTCTCGGCTTGCGGCGGGATGCGCTTCGATTTAGGCATGGTGATTTCGCTTATTGCGGCGGCAAATACGTCAGAGGGTCGACAGGTTTGCCCTGCCGGCGAACTTCGAAATGCAACATCACACGGTCCGAATCGCTATTGCCCATCTCGGCGATCTTCTGCCCTTTTGTCACCGCGTCACCTTCTTTTACCATCAAAGCGCGGTTATGTGCGTATGCGGTCAGAAAAGTTGCGTCGTGCTTGATGATGATGAGATTACCGTATCCGCGCAGACCATTGCCGGAATAAACAACCCGTCCATCCGCCGACGCGTTGACTGGATCTCCCGCCGCGCCGCCAATATTGACGCCCTTGTTCTTGGCGTCGTCGAAGGTGCCGAGAATCGGTCCGCGCGCCGGCCAGATAAACGCGGGCTGAGCCGCTGGCGTCACTGCTGCGCCGTTATCCGTTCCGGTTGCGGGCTGATTCATTGCCAGCCCCGGTGCAGCGCCAGTTAACGGAGGTAGCGGCGTTCCCATGCCGGACGACGAACCATAGGCCGGAGCCTGCGGCAGCATCGTGCTGTTTGCACCATACGTGTTTGTCAGCGGCTGCGCCTGCACCCCGCCGCCCACGATGGGCGCGGTAGAAACGCCCGGCGTTGCGGCAGCGAGATTCGCACCCGGAGGCGCAACACGCAGCAACTGATCGACTTCGATCTGATTCGGGTTCGTCATGTTGTTCCATGACGCGATATCCCGATAATTCTGACCGTTTTCCAGCGCAATCCGGTATAGGGTGTCACCCGGCTTCACGCGGTAATAGCCAGGCGGCGGCGGGCCCGGCGGCAGGACGGCGCCATCCTGCGCGGCTTGCGTGCCGATCGCGCCGCCGGTCCGGTCGACGACGGGCGCATTGTCCATCCGTGTCGCGCAGGCCGCCAGCACGGACAACGCCGCGACACACACCATGCGCTGAACCGCGGTCAAACCAGGGTTCGCGCTTACTTCTCGTTTAGCACGCAACATACTCATCGGTGTCAAATCACTCCGGATTTTAAAGGTACAAAGAAAACCCGATCAAGCTGCGACTCGCGCCATTGCGTGGGCGAAACGCGCTCGACGAGCGTCAGTATTTGCGCTTGCGCGGTTTGCGATCCAACCGGCGCAACCAGCCTGCCGCCAACAGCGAGTTGATCGAGCAGCGCTTGCGGAACGTCGAGTCCCGCACACGCTATGACGATGGCGTCGAACGGCGCTGCCGCCGGCAGTCCGAGCCGGCCATCGCCGTAATGCAAACGGATGTTCGGGACGCGCAGAGGGCGCAAATTCAGCTTCGCGCGCTCTGACAACGGCCGAATCCGCTCAATGGAATACACATCAGTGGCGACCTGCGACAACACGGCTGCCTGGTAACCACAGCCAGTGCCAATCTCCAGCACGTTTTTCAGCGTTCGCCCCGCGGCGACCAGCTCGATCATTCTCGCGACAACCGACGGCTTCGAGATCGTCTGGTGATGGCCGATCGGCAGCGCGGCGTCTTCGTAGGCCTGCGCCGCGAGCCCCGGATCGACGAACATGTGGCGCGGGACCGCCGACATCGCCGCCAGCACTCGCGGGTCCGTGATGCCGTTGGCGCGTAACCTCTCGACCATACGCTCACGCACGCGTTCCGATGTCAGCGCATGCGTGCTCCCGTGCGCGCCTTGTAGCGCGGTCTTCCGGGCGGTCCTGAGCTTGTCATCCGGCTGCTGCTTCGGCTTGTTCTCCGGCGCTGCCTGAATCTTCGCACTCGCGGGAAAATCACGCGTTTCATTCATCCGCGCACCCGATCGCAACGCCCCCGGCTGATGATGGGTCACGACAGTGGACGGCTTCGGTGCAGCGTGTGGCTTTCCTGCTGTCGTTCCCGCAACATTAGCCGGCTTGGCCACGACGTTCACCTTCGTTCCAGGATGAAGCGCCGTCGGCAATTTCGCGATCTTCACGCTTGCCGGTTTCAGCGTGGCGGCGCCGGCCTTGTGCGCCCCCGCTGCCGGCCGCGCCGCGCCGCTACCGCCCGCGATCGACTTCAACGTCGGCTTGGCAGCGGGCCTGGCGTTCGACTTGCCGCTTGCGTCGGGACGCGCAGTCGCTTTACGCGGCTCGCGCACCAGATCGGCGAGTGCCAGCGGAAAGCGTTTTGCGCGTTCGTCCGTCATGAACGGCTGCTCCGCGCTTCAGCCCACTCGCGCGTGGCGGGCAGCAGCTTGGTATGCGTGAGATCGAGTTGCAACGGCGTAATTGAAACATGTCCGTTCGCAACAGCATGAAAATCTGTGCCTTCGCTTGCATCGAGCGCATCACCCGAGGGCCCGATCCACCAGATCGGATTCCCGCGCGGATCGATTTGCCGTATTACCGGTTGCGACGGATGACGCTTGCCAAGCCGCGTGATGCGCCACTCGCCCATCTCTTCATAAGGCAGACTCGGAATATTCACATTCAGCAACGGATGACCGGGCATGGGATGCGCCAGAAAATGCGCAACGATGTCAGCGGCAACTCGCGCAGCGTCCTCCAGATGCAGCCAGTCGCGGCCAACCAGCGAAAACGCGATGGCCGGTACGCCGAACATGAAACCTTCGGTTGCCGCAGCCACCGTTCCCGAATACAACGTGTCCTCGCCCATGTTCTGGCCGTTATTGATTCCGGAAACAACCAGATCCGGCTGCTTTTCGAGCATGCCGGTCAGCGCGATATGCACGGAGTCGGTGGGCGTACCGTTCACATAATTGAAACCGTTCGGCGCGGTGTGAATGGTGAGCGGGCGCGACAGCGTCAGCGAGTTCGAAGCACCGCTGCAATTCTGCTCCGGAGCCATGACCGTGACTTGCCCAAGCGGCTCCATGGCCGCGTGCAGTACGTTGAGCCCGCGAGCCAGATAACCGTCGTCGTTGCTGAGTAGGATTTGCATTCGCCGATTGTAACCGAGGAAACTGGGCATGCGGCCCGGCGGCGGGGTCCTCGGCCGATCGGCCAGCTTTTCCGCGAAACACACAATGTTTTCAAGCATTTCCCGTGCGATTACCAGACCGAATGGCTAACGCCGCGCCGGCGAGCGCACGCCCGAACGAGGTCGTTTTACACTGGCACATCACGAAACCTCACACGGAGACACCATGCGCGCCATTCGATGCAACCAGTACGGGCCGCCCGATTCACTTGTGCTCGAGACCTTGCCGGATCTGAAGCCGGGCGCGGACGAAGTGGTGATTGACGTGCGCGCGGCCAGCGTGAATTTCCCTGATGTTTTGATCATCCAGAACAAGTATCAGACGAAGCCCGAACTGCCTTTTACGCCAGGCGCCGAGTTCGCGGGTGTCGTGCGCGAGGTTGGCGCGAACGTCAGGCGGCTGAAGGTCGGCATGCGGGTCGCAGCCTACACGGCGCAGGGCGCGTTCGCCGATCAGGCGGTGGCGCGCGAAGCGGCCTGCATTCCCCTGCCTGAAGACATCGACTTTTCGAGCGCGTCGGCCGTCACGCTGGCTTACGGAACGTCGCATCACGCGGTGGTCGACCGCGCCGCGCTGAAAGCCGGCGAGACCTTGCTCGTGCTCGGAGCGGCCGGAGGCGTGGGTCTGGCGGCAGTGGAAATCGGCAAGGCGCTTGGAGCGCGCGTGATTGCGGCAGCTTCGAGCGCCGAGAAACTTGCGCTGTGTGTTGAGCATGGAGCCGACGCGACCATCGACTATTCGAATGAGAACTTGCGCGATCGCATCAAGGTTCTGACTGATGGGCGCGGGCCGGACGTCATCTACGATCCGGTCGGTGGCGAGTATGCGGAACCGGCTTTCCGCAGCATCGGATGGAGGGGCCGTTATCTGGTGGTGGGATTCGCCAATGGCGAGATACCGAAGTTAGCGCTCAATCTGACGTTGCTGAAAGGCGCGAGCATAGTAGGCGTATTTTGGGGCCAGCACGTACAGCGCGAACCTGAGCTTGTGAGCGCAGCAATGCAACAAATCTTTGGATGGATCAAAGAAGGCCGGCTCAGGCCGCATATCACGAAGCGTTATCCGTTGGAACGAGCAGCCGAGGCGTTCAGCGACATGGCGAGCCGGCGTGTGACGGGAAAGATCGTGATCGAGCCATGACGATGTCGCCTCACATCTTCTCGGTGTCGCCGGCGCTCGGCTGCCATTTCATCAGGCGGCGCTCAACGAGCGCAACAATACCGTCCAGGATCAGCGCGAACGCCGTGAGCACCAGAATGCCCGCGAACACGGTATTGATATCGAAGGTGCCTTCGGCTTGGAGGATCAGGTATCCGACACCCCGCGCCGAACCCAGATATTCGCCGACCACTGAGCCGACAAACGCAAGTCCCACCGACGTATGCAAGCTTGAGAATACCCAGCTCGTCGCGCTCGGCAAATACACATGCCGCAACAACTGCTTGCGGTTCGCGCCGAGCATCCGGGCGTTGGCAAGCACGACCGGACTCACTTCCTTCACGCCCTGATAGACGTTAAAGAACACGATGAAAAACACCAGCGTCACGCCAAGCGCCACCTTCGACCAGATTCCAAGCCCGAACCAGACGGCGAAGATCGGTGCAAGGATCACGCGCGGCATCGAGTTCGCGGCCTTGATGTATGGGTCGAAGAGCGCGCTCATCATCGGCGCCAGGGCGAGCCACAAACCAACGCCCAGTCCGAAAACCGTTCCGATCACGAACGCGAGCACGGTTTCGATCAGCGTGACCCACAGATGCACGTAGATCTCGCCGGTCGTGAACCACTGCCAGATGCGCAGCAACACCTTCTGCGGCTCGCCGAAGAAGAATGCAGCCTTGCTGGAATCGTCGAAATAGAAAGCCGGCAGCAGTGTCGGGCTGGTCAGCACATACCAGAGCACGAAACACAGCACGAGCAGCAGCCATTGCCACACAACCAGGTTTGCGCGATTCGGGCGCAACGTTTTCCACATGATGGGTCTGCTCTTCTTGGCGGATTGCTTGTCGATTTAAACGGCGGTGAGCTGTTGCTTGTAGCCCTTCAGGACCTCTTCCCGCAGCACGGACCAGATCTGCGCATGCAATTCGACAAAGCGCGGATGCGAACGGATTTCGGCCACGTCGCGCGGGCGCGGCAGATCGATCACAAATTCGCCGATCGGATGCGTGCCCGGCCCGGCCGACAGCACCACTACGCGATCGGACAGCGAAATGGCTTCGTCCAGGTCGTGCGTGATGAAGAGCACGGCTTTACGCTTGGCGGCCCAAAGCTCGAGCAACTCGTTTTCCATCAGCTGGCGCGTCTGGATATCGAGCGCGGAAAACGGCTCGTCCATCAGGATGATGTCGGGATCGAGAATCAGCGTTTGCGCCATGCCAACGCGCTTGCGCATGCCGCCCGACAACTGGTGCGGGTATCGGTCACCGAACCCGCCGAGGCCAACGCGTTTCAACCATTCCTCGCCTTTCGCGCGCGCTTCGTCTTTCGGCACGCCGCGAAACGACAAACCCGCTGTCACGTTGTCGAGCGCCGAGCGCCACGGCATCAGCGCTTCCGCCTGGAACATATAACCGGCGCGGCGATTGATCCCGTTGAGCTCGGTCCCGAAGACGTTGACCGTGCCCGACGACGGCGCGAGCAAGCCCGCGCCCACGTTCAGCAGCGTCGACTTGCCGCATCCCGTTGGGCCGACCACCGATACAAACTCGCCCGGCGCAACGCGCAACGTGGTCTCCTTCACCGCCGTGTAGCGCGAGCGTCGATCATCGCGAGAGATGAACGTGCAGGTGACGTTTTCCAGCGCGAGCGCGGGAACGGCTGTGGTTGTCGGCTGCATCGGTCAGGCCTTGACCGTGGCCAGCGCCTTCGTCACGAAGTCGTTGGTCCAGGTCTTCGACAAATCGATCGGCTTGCCTTTTACAGTTTCATCGAAGGCTTGAAGCGTTTTGAGCGACGTCGCCGGACCGTTCGCTGGCATCAGTCCATCGGGCGACATGGCTTCTTTTACGTGCTGCCATGCATCCAGATAAAGCGAGCTATCGCCGAGCAAGTAGGCTTCGGGCACCGTCGAAATCAGCTCCTTGCCCGTGGCCGTTTGCAGCCACTTGAGGGCGCGAACCATCGCGTTCGTCAGCGCTTGTGTGGTGTTCGGGTTCTTCGTGATGAAGCTTTGCGACGCATACAGGCATCCCGCCGGCATGTCGCCACCGAAGACCGCGCGGGTATCGGCAAGGGTACGAGTGTCCGAAATCACGCGGATATCGCCCGAGCGTTCCAGCTTGGTCATGACCGGATCGAGGTTCGCCATGGCGTCGATCTGGCCGGACTGCAGTGCGGCAACTGCACCCGCCCCGGCGCCCACGCCGATGAACGACACGTCGCTCGCGGAAAGCCCGGCCTTCGCCAGCACGAAACTCGCCATGATCGATGTCGACGAACCCGGCGCTGTCACGCCGACCTTCTTGCCTTTGAGATCGGCAATGCCCTTGTAATTCGGCATCGCTTTCTTCGATACAGCCAGCACGATCTGCGGCGCGCGCCCTTGCAGCACAAACTCGCGGAACATCTGCCCCTTTGCCTGCAGCAGCAGCGTATGTTCGAACGCGCCCGACACCACGTCCGCGCTGCCGCCCACCGCCGCCTGCAACGCTTTCGCGCCGCCGGCGAAATCCGAGATCTCGATCTCGAGGCCTTCGTCCTTGAAGTAGTTGCGGCGCTCGGCAATGGTGAGCGGCAAGTAATAGAACAGGTTCTTGCCGCCCACCGCGATGGATACCTTCGGGTGCTCCAGCTTCGCTTGCCCGAATGCGAATGGAGAATCGATCAGCGTGCCGGCAGCGAGCGCCGCACCGCTTGCAATGAAAGTCCTGCGTTGCATCTTGTCTCCTTGGTTTTTTATTTTTTGCGGCTTTGTCTTGAAAGCGCGGGCCTAAATCGCCTTGTTCGCCCTCAATCTTGCAATCTCGTCAGGATCATACCCGAGCGATTGCAGGACTTCATCGGTGTGTTCACCGAGTTGCGGCCCGAGCCAGCGCGTCTCGCCGGGCGTTTCCGAGAGCTTTGGAGTGACGTTGGGCAGAGGAATCTCGCGGCCGTCCTGCCACGGAAACCGCTGGATCATCTGGCGCGCGATGTACTGCGGATCGGTGAACATATCGGCGACGCTGTAGATGCGTCCTGCGGGGACATCGGCGGCGTTGAGCACGGCGAGGGCTTCGTCGATGGAACGCGTGCACAGCCACACGCGGATGGCATCATCGATTTCCCGGGTGCGAGGCACCCGTCCGTCGTTCGATGCCAGCGCGGGATCGGTGCCCAGATCTTCACGGCCGATCGCCATCATCAGGCGCTTGAAAATAGGATCACTGTTGCCCCCGATCACGATGCTGCCATCACGGCATGGATACGTATTCGAGGGCACGATCCCGGGCAGCGACGCGCCCGTGCGTTCGCGGATCATGCCGTACACGCCGTATTCGGGCACCACGCTTTCCATCATGTTGAAGACGGCTTCATACAGGGCGACATCGACCACCTGCCCTTTTCCGCCGTTCGCTTGCCGGTGATGCAACGCCATCAGCGCGCCGATCACGCCGTGAAGCGCCGCAATGGAATCGCCGATGGAAATCCCGATGCGCGGCGGCGGCAAATCCGGGTACCCCGTGATATGCCGCAATCCGCCCATGGATTCGGCGATCGCGCCAAACCCTGGCCGGTCGCGATACGGCCCGGTCTGCCCGTAACCGGACAGCCGCACCATCACGAGTCCCGGGTTTTCAGCGGACAACACTTCATAACCGAGCCCGAGCTTCTCAAGTAATCCCGGCCGGAAATTCTCGACAACGACATCGGCTTCCATGGCCAGCCGGCGGACAATCTCCTTGCCTTCCGGGGCTTTGAGGTTGATCGTCACCGATTTTTTGTTGCGTGCCTGGACGGCCCACCATAGCGATGTTCCGCCCACTTCCGGATAAAGTTTGCGCCATTTGCGCAACGGATCGCCGCCGTTCGGATCTTCAATCTTGATGACGTCGGCGCCGAACTCGCCCATGAAGCGCGAGGCGAACGGCCCGGCGATCAGCGTGCCGAGTTCGAGCACCTTGACGCCGGCAAGCGGTCCCGAGGATGCACTCATGGTGTCTCCTGCATTGTTGTTGTGAATGGCGAAGTCGGCCGGCTTATGAATCGCTCAAAGCGGAATTTCGAGCGCCTGGAAGCGCGGCGAACCGTCCGCGAGCGTATCGTTGAAGATCGCGGCCGGGCGTACCCACAACCCGTGGTCATGCGGCCACAAATGCTCGTAGACGATCATGGATTCTTCGGTTTCCGAATGCCGCGCCACGCCGATCACGCGATACAACCCACCCTTGTAATGACGATGCGTGGCGAGCGCCAATGCTTCTGCTTCGGTCATGTTGTATATCCCTCGGATCTATACCGAACGCCGATCCAGCATCGCGCGTGCGATCGTGCCTGCATCGACGTATTCGAGTTCGCCGCCCACCGGCACCCCGCGCGCAAGACGCGTCACCTTCAGGCCCTTGGATTTCAGCGTCTGCGCGAGGTAATGCGCGGTCGCTTCGCCCTCGTTCGTGAAGTTAGTGGCAAGCACGATTTCCTTCACGATACCGTCGGTGGCCCGCTGGATCAGACGGTCGAAGTGAATTTCCTTCGGCCCGATACCATCGAGCGGACTCAGCCGTCCCATCAGCACGAAGTACAGGCCCCTGTATGTCAGCGTCTGCTCCAGCATGATCTGGTCGGCCGGTGTTTCAACCACGCAAAGCAGTTCGGCGTCGCGCTCGGGATCGCTGCAGACTTCGCAGATCGCAGCCTCGGTGAACGTGTTGCATTTTTCGCAGTGCTGCAGATGCTCGGTCGCGAACATCAGCGACCGGCCGAGCTTTTCAGCACCGGGGCGGTCATGCTGCATCAGGTGATAGGCCATGCGCTGCGCCGACTTGGGACCCACGCCCGGCAGAGCGCGCAGCGCTTCGACGAGCGCCGACAAGGCGGAAGGTTGTTTCATGCGCGGTGGCCGTTGCTCTGAAAGTGGATGTGCTGGCTTAGAACGGCAGCTTGAAACCCGGCGGCATTGGCATGCCGGCGGTCATGCCGCTCATCTTTTGTTGCGTGGTGGCTTCGGCCTTGCGCACGGCGTCGTTGAACGCGGCGGCAACGAGGTCTTCAAGCATGTCTTTATCGTCGGCGAGCAGGCTCGGATCGATCACGACGCGGCGCACGTCGTTCTTGCAGGTCATCGTTACCTTCACGAGGCCCGCGCCCGACTGCCCTTCCACTTCGATGAGCGCCAGTTCATCCTGCGCCTTCTTCATGTTGTCCTGCATTTGCTGCGCTTGTTTCATCAAGCCGGCGAGTTGGTTCTTCATCATGATCGGGCTCCTTGGGGGAAAGGGGTAGAAAATTGGATGTGCGCTGCGTGGCTCGCGTTCGTTCAGGCCCGCGACAGCAATGAATATGCGCATCGAGGCGCTTTAAACAGTGTTTCGATGTTCTTTAAAAACTCAATTTGCCGATGCTGCATTTTGGCCACCGCCCTGCGCGCCGCTGCCGTTCTCCGGCGCGATCGGCTTGATGGATCCCTGCACGATACTCGCGCCGAAATCGCGGATCAGCGATTGCACGAACGGATTTTGCGTGATTTCCTTTTCTGCCTGCTGCTGGCGCTCGGCGCGAAGAGCGGTGTCGACAGCCGCAGCCGTGCGGCGTGCGGCCCCAACGCTCACGATCACTTCGAGCGGCCGACCGAGCTTGTCGATCAACGCCGCTTTCAATTTGGCGACCTGTGCGCTTTCAGCGTATTGCGGCACGGGCACGACCAGCGTGATCGATGCAACGTCGCATGCGGTCAGCTCGCTGTTGAACGCGAGCTGATAAGCAATGCCCTTCAACGGCAAGTCCACGGCAAGCGCCGGCCAGTCGCCGGAGACACCGATGGCGTCAAGAGGCACGGCCGGTGGCAGCGGACCGGCATCGGCCTTGGCTGCAGGCTTGGTGACGGGCTGCGAACCGGATGTGTCGTTGAAGCCCACGTCGTCGGGGCCGCTTTCGAACGAGGGCACAAAGCCGTCGTCGGAGGCCATGAAATAAGCATCGTCCGATGACGCCGGATGGTAATCATCTAGCGGAATTTCTTCCCACGGAGGGACGGCACTGCCGTTGTTCGCGCCAACGCGGGCGGCCGCGGCGGGACGGGCATCGCTCGCGGCCGCGTTTTGCACGGGCGGCGCTGCAGGACGACGCGGCGCCGGAACCTGTACGACTGGCGCAGCCTTTGTCATGACGGGCTTGCGCGCTGGTTCGGCCGGACGCGTTCCCCTATCCGACGACACCCGCATGCCGGCGCTGCGCAACACGTCGAGCGCCGCACTCGCGCCACCTGGCGCTCGCGGCGAGCCGATCGACGAACCCTTTGGCGGATTTTCCACCAGAGTACCCGGGGTTGATTCTGCTGCCGTACGCTCTGCGAGTTCATGAGCGGCGGCGGCTATTGGCGCGGGCGCCGACTCGGGCTCGGAAATCCCAGCAGCAGGTTCATGATCCGCCGAAACTTCTGGCTCCGCGGTCGGCGGCAAAAAGGTATCGACGGAAGTTTGCGCATCTACGCCCTGCTTGCCCGGCGCATCGTCACCAGCCGCACTGGCTGGCAGAGCGCCGGAGGCATCGGCCAAACTGCCCTCGATATCTTTTTCAGCCAAGCAATCTTCTGCCGCGGCCGGATTGCCGATATCAGCCTGAATGGATTCGCCGGATCCTACCGGCTGATCCGCTCGATCCGGCTGCGGCGCAGCGGCCACTTCCGGCGTCACGTCCGCGACAGCGCGAACGCTGCCGGCCGTCACTGCGCCAAGCGCCCGCGTGCTTGCAGCGTTCACGCCGGTTCCGGCAGCCTTCACACGCGCGCCGCCACCACCCCCTCCGCCCGGACCACCACCCGCAGGTTCAAACGCGAGCATCCGCAGCAGGGTCATCGTGAACCCGGCGTATTCATCAGGCGCGAGACCCAACTCGCCACGCCCGATGGTCGCGATCTGATAAAACAATTGCACGTGCTCGGCGCTGAGCGCATCGGCGAAACGACGGATATCGCCAGCCTCCGGCCATTCGTCGAGCACCGATGCCGGCGCGAACTGCGCCCACGCCACTTTGTGCAGCAGTCCGGCGAGATCCTGCAACGCCGTGGAAAAAGACAAGCTTCGCAACGCCATTTCGTCCGCGATCGCCAGCACGCCCGGCCCGTCGCCCGCTGCCAGTGTATCGAGCAAACGGATCAGGTAACTTTGATCGAGCGCGCCGAGCATGCCGCGCACGGCTTCTTCGGTGACCTGATTCGCCGAATACGCGATGGCCTGATCGGTGAGAGACAGCGCGTCGCGCATGCTGCCGTCCGCCGCACGCGACAACAATCGCAACGCCTGCGGCTCGTAAGGAATTTTCTCCTCGCCAAGCACGTGTTCCAGATGCCCGACGATATGCCCCGCCGGCATCTGCTTCAGGTTGAACTGAAGACAGCGCGAAAGCACGGTGACTGGAATCTTCTGTGGATCCGTAGTGGCAAGAATGAACTTGACGTGTGCGGGCGGCTCTTCCAGCGTCTTCAACATGGCGTTGAACGCGTGGTTCGTGAGCATGTGCACTTCATCGATCATGTAGACCTTGAAACGCGCATCGACCGGGGCGTAGACCGCGCGTTCGAGCAGCGCCGCCATCTCGTCCACACCGCGGTTACTTGCCGCATCCATTTCCACATAATCGACGAAACGCCCTTCGTCGATTTCCTTGCACGCCCGGCAAACGCCGCAAGGCGTCGATGTCACGCCGGTCTCGCAGTTAAGCGCCTTCGCGAAGATACGCGACAGCGTTGTCTTGCCAACACCGCGCGTTCCCGTGAACAAATAAGCGTGATGCAGCCGCCCGCCGTCGAGCGCGTGTGTGAGCGCGCGAACGACGTGCTCCTGGCCGACGAGCGAGGCAAAGGATTTGGGGCGCCACTTGCGTGCGAGAACTTGATAGGTCATGCCGAAATTGTATCAGCAACGTCAAGAGCCAAAGCGTTTCCCAAAGGGCGATGGCGCGTGCCGGCAAGGCATTCGGCGCGATCCGCGATGCGCACTGAGATGCGACCGGGCCGCGATGCATTCGAACCAAATGGGGGAGGCAAATAACTGCAGCGAAAAACGCTGGGGAATCAGGCAGAGGTAAAACGAGGCGACGAAACGCAGGAGATAAAGCGAAGGTGACGAGCCCGACCCTCGGCACTGGTAGAAAACGGCTGTGGCTGCTTCGTTCCCGACCTGACCAGGTTGACCGCGCCACCATGCGAGGAGGCCCGTCACGCAGAATCATATCAGACATGATACGCATTGCGCACCCCCGCTTTCGCTCAGGCTCGCATTCACGCTAATACCGTTTGGCTCATTGACGCCTTCGTCCGCGCAGAAAAACCGGCCCGCAGATCTTGAAAAAGGCGTGTCCGGGCACATCCTATCGGTACCCGGCAACAGATAGCAAAGTAGGCTAAGATGACACTCTGAAGCAGCGGTTAAACACCGTGTCGCGGGCGAAAGCGGCTGATCCGGCAACGGCTCCGCGCCCACCCAAGCGAGCGGTTCTACACCCCGCGGCGCGGGCAAACAATTTCCTTGTTTTGGTGTATCGTGGCGAGCATTCAAACGCGGGCCTCGAATTCATAGAGGTATCTACATAATGAGCGAATCGATCAAACATATTAGCGACGCATCCTTTGACCAGGACGTCACGAAGTCGGATAAACCCGTTCTGCTCGATTTCTGGGCTGAATGGTGCGGTCCCTGCAAGATGATTGCGCCCATCCTCGACGAAGTCGCCAAGGATTACGGCGACCGCCTGCAAATCGCGAAGATCAACGTGGACGAACACCAATCCACGCCCGTGAAGTTCGGAGTGCGCGGCATCCCCACGCTGATCCTGTTCAAGAACGGTGCAGTTGCCGCGCAGAAGGTTGGCGCCTTGTCGAAATCGCAACTGACTGCATTTCTCGACAGCAACCTCTGATATTGGATTCGGCGCGCCAGTGCAGGCTACCTGCACGGCGTCCGGACCCAATGACAAGTTTGTACGGATGTACCGCCTGGCGCCCGCGCCAGGCCTAACAAATAAAAGCAATTCCCTGCACCTGTGAGATTCCCGCAGAATGTTGTGCGACCACAACATGAGTGAATTCCGCTGCCACCAAGCCTTTTCGAGGCTCCGTCGGCATGTGCTATGCTAGAATCCTAAGACTGCAAGACCAAGACGGTTTAGGTCCTTGAGCGTTCAGCTCACTTCTCCTCCCAAATTCTCTGTTGCACCTCTTCTCCCTGGCGGGAAATCCGTATGCATTTATCCGAGCTCAAGTCTCAGCACGTCTCCGCATTGATCGAAATGGCCAATGGCCTGGAGATCGAAAACGCCAATCGCCTGCGCAAGCAGGAATTGATGTTCGCGATTCTTAAAAAGCGCGCCAAGACTGGCGACACGATTTTCGGGGACGGCACGCTCGAAGTTTTGCCGGACGGCTTCGGCTTCCTCCGTTCCCCTGAGACTTCATATCTCGCCAGCACGGACGATATCTACATCAGCCCGTCGCAGATCCGCCGCTTCAATCTGCATACCGGCGACACCATCGAAGGTGAAGTGCGTACGCCGAAAGACGGCGAGCGTTACTTTGCACTGGTCAAGGTGGACAAGGTCAACGGCCAGGCGCCGGAAGCCTCGAAACACAAGATCATGTTCGAGAACCTGACGCCGCTCCACCCGAACAAGCCGCTGCCGCTCGAGCGCGAAATGCGCGGGGAAGAGAACGTGACGGGCCGGATCATCGACATGATCTCGCCTATTGGCAAGGGTCAGCGCGGCTTGCTTGTGGCATCGCCGAAATCCGGCAAGACCGTGATGCTGCAGCACATTGCGCACGCCATCAAATCGAATCATCCGGATATCGTGCTGTTCGTGTTGCTGATCGACGAACGCCCGGAAGAAGTGACGGAAATGCAGCGCTCGGTGGTGGGCGAAGTGATCGCCTCCACCTTCGACGAACCCGCCGCGCGCCACGTGCAAGTCGCGGAAATGGTGATCGAAAAGGCCAAGCGCCTGGTCGAAATGAAGCACGACGTCGTGATTCTGCTCGACTCCATCACGCGTCTCGCGCGCGCCTACAACACGGTCGTGCCGGCTTCGGGCAAGGTGCTGACCGGCGGTGTAGACGCAAACGCGCTGCAACGTCCGAAGCGTTTCTTTGGCGCGGCACGGAATATCGAGGAAGGCGGGTCGCTGACCATTATCGGTACGGCACTGATTGAAACCGGCAGCCGCATGGACGACGTGATCTACGAAGAGTTCAAGGGCACCGGCAACATGGAAGTGCATCTGGAACGCCGCCTTGCTGAAAAGCGCGTGTATCCGTCGATCAACCTGAACAAGTCGGGCACGCGCCGCGAAGAATTGCTCATCAAGCCGGATCTGTTGCAAAAGGTCTGGGTGCTGCGCAAGTTCATTCATGACATGGACGAAGTCGAATCAATGGAATTCCTGCTCGACAAGATTCGCCAGACCAAGAACAACGCTGAATTCTTCGATCTGATGCGCCGCGGCGGTAGCTGAGCCCCGACGCTTAAGAAGAAACATGAAAAGCCGCCCGCAATTCGCGGGCGGCTTTTTTTCGTTCATCGAAACCATCGAAGCGATTGTCAACGTGAACGTTCACGTCCATGTTGACCTATAATTTGCGGACGCCAACTTCTGCCGAAACCAAAGCCGACTGACGCCATGTCCGACGAACTCCTGACCGTGCGCGACGCTGCCGAGCGCCTGGGCGTCACGCCTCGCACACTCAAATACTACGAAGAGCGCGGTTTGGTCGTACCAAGCCGGAGCGAAGGACGATATCGGCTGTACGACACGGCCGATCTCGAACGCTTCGGGCGCATTCTCCGGCTGCGCTCGCTCGGGTTTTCGCTGCATGGAATTGTGGAGATGCTCAAGCGCCCGCTTGAAAAGACCGAGGCCGGCAAGAACCGTTATTCGCCGGATTCATTGGCGGAGATCAAAAATGGCTTGCAGCAGCAGCTCGATGCCATCGATTCCCGCATCGAAAACGTGCGCCGCGAGTTGAAAGAAGCGCAGACCGTGCGGGCGGAGCTCAGACTCGATCTGGATTATGTGGAAGCGCGCCTTGCCGGCCAGCCCGCCGACGCCCTCCTCGAACGGCAATCAAGAACCCGAGCGAAACCGGGGAGCAAAAAGTAATGAGCGCGCGCGCGCCGGTGTTCGCAGTCGAGCGGCTGCGGGGCGACTTTTTCCCGTGGGTGCTCGCGCTGGTGACGGGCCTCGATTACTTCGATAACGCCATCTTCTCGTTCTTTGCGAGCTACATTGCGGGCGGCATCAATGCATCGCCGGACGAACTCGTGTGGTCATCGAGCGCGTACGCGGTCGCCGCCGTGCTCGGGATCTTGCAGCAGCAATGGTGGGTCGACCGGCTGGGGCATCGTCGATATGTAGCCGGCTGCATGTTCTTCTACGCGTGCGGCGCGATTCTCTCGGCGCTTACCGAAACCTCGCTGGAACTCATGTTCACGCGCGGTCTTCAAGGCTATTTCATCGGCCCGATGATGGGCGCTTGCCGAATCCTGATCCAGGTCAGCTTTACGCCGCAAAAGCGCGCCGGCGCAACGCGCGCGTTCCTGATGTTGATCGTGGGCAGCAGCGCGCTCGCACCGTTGCTCGGCGGCTGGCTGGTCTCGCATTTCGACTGGCGCGCGCTGTTTGCCTGCACCGCGCCCGTGGGATTCGCGTTCGCTGGCCTGGCAATGCTGGCACTTCCCGATTCAGGCAATGTGCATCGCGATGAACGCGGCGCCACGCCGTTCTGGCCATATCTGTTGTTTGCGTTCGCGCAAGGCGCGCTGCAGATCGTAATGCAACAAGTGCGGTTCGAACACTTCACCACGTCGCCGACACTCGTGATGCTGACGGCGGCGGGTATCGGCGCGCTTGCCTGGTTTGCATGGCATCAGTGGCATCACCCCGCTCCGCTCGTTCGCCTTCACGCGCTGCGCGAGCGCTCGTTCCAGATCGGCCTCGCGCTTTACATGCTCTATTACTTCGAGTCCACGGGATTCAGTTATCTGATCTCACGTTTTCTCGAACAAGGGCTCGGCTATCCGGTCGAGAACGCCGGGCGGCTTGTTGGAGTAACGTCGCTGATATCGGGTTCGGCGCTCTTTCTCTACTTCAAATATACGAAGTACGTCACGCGCAAGAAGTGGATCATCGTGCCGGGGTTTTTGATTGCGGCGCTCGTCGGATGGCTGATGACGCGCATGTCTCCGGGCGTCGCGCAGATCGACCTCATTGTGCCGATGCTGCTGCGCGGCCTGTTGCTGCTTTTCATCGTGTTGCCGGTGGCGAACCTGACGTTCAAGATCTTCGCGATCGAAGAATTTACGCATGGCTACCGGCTTAAAAATATCGTGCGGCAATTGACGCTTTCGTTTGCGACGGCGGCGATCATTATCGTGGAGCAGCACAGGCAGGCGCTGCATCAATCGCGGCTCGCCGAAGCCGTAAATCCGTACAATCCGGAGTTTCAGAGCGCCGCGGCTACCCTTGCGCACGGATTCGCTGCCGCCGGCCATACGGCCAGTGAGGCGCACGCGCTTGCCATCGTGACGATTTCGCGGATGGTTACGCAGCAAGCAAGTTTCCTGGCGTCGCTCGATGGGTTCTATTTCCTGATGGGCGTCGCGATTTGCGGCGGTTTGTTCGCGGCGTGGCAAAAGCAGATCGACTGACTCGAAAGACTGAAACGGACTCATGGCCAATTTTCTGACCCGGCTGATCGGCGGGAATCGTCGGGAGCGCGCGCTGCGCAAATACGCGATCGATGACGCGCTTTGGCAGGCCACGCTCGACCGGCTGCCGTTTTTCGGTCATCTCGATGCCGGTGACTTCACCCGTCTGCGCGAGAACACGACGCTGTTCATCGCGGAGAAAGAGTTTTCGACGGCCCACGATCTTGCCCTGACCGACGCGATGATCGTCTCCATCGCCGTGCAGGCCTGCTTGCCGGTGTTGAATCTGAGCCTGGAGTTGTATCGCGGTTGGGTCGGCGTGATCGTGTATCCGGGCGAGTTTCTGATCAAGAAGACGGTGGAGGACGAGGACGGCGTGGTCCACGAGGTCGAACACGACGCCAGCGGCGAGGCTTGGGAAGGCGGCCCGGTGGTGTTGTCGTGGGAAGACGCGCAGATGACCGATGGCGAAGACGCCTACAACGTCGTGATCCATGAGTTCGCGCACAAGATCGACATGCTCAACGGCGAGGCGGACGGGCGTCCGCCGCTATACCGCAAATGGCACGCGCCGCTGGATTCCGGCGCCTGGAACGACGTCTTCGATCACGCCTACGATCATTTTTGCGCCCAGGTCGACGCCGTTTCCGATCGCCGATGGAACCGCTTCGAGCGCGAATCCCTGATCGACCCTTACGCGGCCGATCATCCGTCGGAGTTCTTTGCGGTGTGCAGCGAGGCGCTGTTCGTCAAACCAGCGGCGTTCGAGCGGGCGTACCCCGATTTGTACCGGCTGCTTGCACGCTATTACCGGCAAGACCCGGCGGGTGTGGCTGCACTTTCGCAAGCGTAAGACGAGAACCCCAAAAACATGCCAAACAACTGATTTTCTGGCATAATCCACGGTTTTCGACCTCAGGCAAGTGGCTCGCGCTCGGGAAAGATCCCGAACGCACGTTGAGCGGGCTGGCTACCAACAGATACCAAAGGAAAGACCATGAAAGAAGGCATTCACCCGAATTACCGCGAAGTGCTGTTCGTCGACATGTCGAATGATTTCAAATTCATTACGCGTTCGACCATCAACACGCGCGAAACCGGCGAGTTCGAAGGCAAAGAGTACCCGCTGGCAAAGATCGAAGTGTCGTCGGAATCGCATCCGTTCTACACCGGTCAGCAAAAGATCATGGACACGGCCGGCCGTGTCGAGAAGTTCAACAAGAAGTTCGCAGCATTCTCGTCGAAGAAGTAATTCAGCGGAATTGCAGCGCGGCAGGACCGAAGAAAGGCAGCGAAAGCTGCCTTTTTTTTCGCCGTTTTTTCGTTCGACAACCTGCTTGCACGCACCGCAATGACGCGCGGCACGGCTCCCGTCTACAATGCCGGATTCGTTAAAAATTGCACTAATTAGAAAGTGACGAAAATCCGTCACGAAAACCGTGTGCGCCCCGGCTTGCCAGCCGCGACCCGGCGCCATCGTCTTACCCAATCAGTTCTGTTTCCTGTCGCCACCGCATGCGAAATGTCATCCGCCTGACCGCCTCCGCAACCAGCGCCCTGCCGCGCTGGCTGCTGCTTGCCATTTGTATCGTTTACGCGTCGTTTGGTTTGTTTGGCCGCGATCCGTGGAAAAACGAAGACGCGGCGGGTTTCGGCGTGATGTGGACGATGGCAAACGGCAGCGTAAAAGACTGGCTGCTGCCGAATCTGGTCGGCAAGGCTTCGACCGCCGACGGCCCGTTCATGTACTGGCTCGGAGCGGGCTTCATCCGCTTGTTGAGCCCTTGGGTCGATGCCAGCAACGCCTCGCGCGTCATCACCGGCCTGCTCTTTTGTATTGCGTGCGCGTTTGTCTGGTACACGGCTTATCTGCTGGGCCGCCGCGACGAAGCGCAGCCCTTCAAGTACGCGTTCGGCGGCGAACCGGAACCGCGCGACTACGGCCGCACCCTCGCCGACGGCGCCCTGCTGATCCTGCTCGCCTGCTTTGGTCTCGCCGAGCGCGGCCACGAAACCACACCCCAGCTTGCGCAGTTCGCCGGCACCGCGATGCTGGTGTACGGCCTCGTGCGCAGTTGCGACAAACCCATCCAGGGCGCGCTCATCTGGGGTGCGGCGATTGGTCTTGTCGGCCTGTCGAGCAGCCCGGTGCTGGTGCTCGCCCTGCTGATCTGCACGCTGGCCATGACCGTGATCGTGCGGGAAGTGCGGCCGTTTTATCTGCTGGTGCTCGGCGTGCCGGTGGCGGTGATTGTAATTGGCGCGTGGGTCTGGCCCGTGCTGCACTTTTACCCCGATGACGGCGAGTGGTGGCTGCGGCAATGGTGGCGTCACAGTTTCGACTCGTTCTCCGGCTCGCCGATCCAGGCGTTGTCGTACGCAATCAAGAACCTGCCGCTTTTCACCTGGCCCGCGTGGCCGCTTGCCATCTGGACCTTCGTAAGCTGGTCGGGACTGCGGCGTTCGCCGCACGTCGCGGTGCCGGTATCGGTGATCGGGCCGTTGCTGGTGCTCGTGATCCTGCAGAGTCACCAGTCGAACCGGCTTTTCATGTTGCTGCTGCCGCCGCTCTCGGTGCTTGCCACGTTCGCGCTGCCTACGCTCAAGCGCGGCGCGATCAACGCCATCGACTGGTTCGCTATGCTTAGCTTCACCCTGCTCGCCACCTTCGTCTGGCTGGTATGGACGGCGGGCCTCTACGGTTTCCCGGCGCCGCTCGCGCGCAACCTGGCACGCCTCGCACCGGGTTTCCAGCCGGAGTTCAAGATCCTGTCGTTCGTGTGCGCGGTGGCCGTAACGGTCTGCTGGTTCTCGCTCGCGCGCTGGCGGCTCGCGCGGCATCCGAAGGTCTTGTGGCGCAGCGTGGTGCTCTCGAGCGCCGGCACGACGCTCATGTGGGTGCTGCTCATGACGCTGTGGCTGCCGGTCGTGAACTACAGCCGGACGTATCGTGACGTGGCGGAGCAGATCGCCGATCACCTCCCGGCCGACTACACTTGCATCTCTCCAGTACGTCTGGGCGATGCGCAGATCGCGACGTTCGCGTATTTCGGCGGCATGCATTTCGCCTTCGATGAAGACTGCGACGTCATCCTGCGCCAGGACACGCAGGATTACGGCGAGCCATCGTCCATTTCCACGTTCGTCTGGAAGCTGGTTTGGGAAGGCCGCCGCGTCGCCGACCGCGACGAGCGCTTCCGGCTGTACGTACGTATCGAGCGGCCGGTTCCGCCGGTCAGACGGCCGGGGCCGAAGCCGCTTCGCCGGGGCACGAACTGACCATGTGGCCGGACGTCCGGAAGATCGCAGCCTTGGCGTGGCCGGTGCTGATCGGGCAACTGGCGATCATTGCGTTCGGCGTGATCGATACCGCCATGGTCGGCCGCTTCTCCGCCACAGATCTCGCCGCGCTCGGCCTGGGTTCATCGATATATATTTCGGTCTACATTGGCCTCACCGGCATTCTCACGGCCTTGCAGCCAATCGCCGGGCAACTGTTCGGCGCCCGCCAGGAGGCGGAGATCGGCGAGGAAGTGCGGCAGGCGTTGTGGCTGGCGGCGGTGTTATCGGTGATCGGATTTGTTTGCCTGTATTTTCCGCAACCGCTCTTGAGCATCGCCGACGCCCCGCCCGTCCTGCACGAACGCACCCTCTCCTACTTGCGGATTCTTTCGCTGGGATTGCCGGCGAGTCTCGCGTTTCGCGTCTATAGCTCGCTGACCAACGCGGTCGGCAAACCGCGCCTCGTGATGTTCCTGCAGGTCGGCGCGCTCGTGGTGAAGGTGCCGCTCAACTTGTGGTTCATCTTCGGCGGCTTCGGCATGCCGGCGCTGGGTGGTCCCGGCTGCGCGATCGCAAGCACGCTAATCAACTGGCTGATTGCGATCGTCGGCATGACGGTGCTCGTGCGCGTCGAGTTCTTCCGGCCGTTCGGCATCTTTGCGCGCTTTTGCTGGCCCGTCTGGCAACGTCAAAAGGCGCTGCTCAAGCTCGGCATTCCGATGGGACTGTCCTATCTCATCGAAGTGACGTCGTACACGTTCATGGCGCTGTTCATCTCGCACTTCGGCACGACCACGCTCGCCGGCCATCAAATCACGGGGAACATCGGCGCGGTGCTTTACATGACGCCGCTTTCCATTGGCGTGGCATCGGCCACGCTCGTCTCGCAGGCAATCGGCGCGCAGCAATTCGATGCCGCCCGTTCTCTCGCGCGCCATGGCATTGCGCTTTCGTGCGGGATCGCGTGCGTGTATGGCGTGGCGTTGTTCGCGCTGCGGCCCTACGTGCTGATGGCCTATACGCCGGACGCCCAGGTCATCGCCGCCGCCATGCCGCTTCTGGCAATCGTCGTGTTCTATCACCTCTTCGACGCCCTGCAGATCACCACGGCCTTCGTGCTGCGCGCCTACAAGGTCGCGGTCGTGCCGACGGTCATCTACGCCGTCGCGTTGTGGGGAATCGGGCTGGGCGGCGGTTATCTGCTCGGCTTCGACGTCGGCGGATTTGCGCCGCCATGGCTACAAGGCGCGCGCGGTTTCTGGGTCGCGAATTCGCTGAGCCTGGGCGTGGCGGGCATCGGGCTCTTCCTGTATTGGCGTCGCGTGAGCCGCCGCCACATCGCGGCATAGCATCGACACGCGGCAACGCGCATCCGATGCAAACAATCATCAAATCGTGTCGCGCGATGGAAACAAATGGTTAGGTTGACGTAACGCTCCGGTAAAATCGCCAGCGGTTTTGGACATCCCGGAGCGCATTCGATGATCAGCGTCATAAAAAAACGAACCTGGACGCTGGCATCCGCTGCTGCCGTCTCATTGCTGGCAATTGGTTTCTTGAGCGCCACGCATCGCGCCGATGCCGCCCGCACAGTCAGCGTCTCGCCGCAAGGCAAGGTGACGCAGGTCCGGCAAGTCGTCGTCAAGTTCGATGAACCCATGATCGCGTTCGGCGATCCAGCCGCGAAGGCGCCGGCTCAAGTGCATTGCAGCGGCGGCGCAGCGGCAGGGTCGGCCCACTGGATCGACGATAAAACCTGGGCCTACGACTTCAATCAGGACCTGACGCCCGGCATGCGCTGCTCGGTGGCGCTCAACGACGGCCTTAAATCGAACGCTGGAAACGCATTGAGCGGACCACGTGAATATCGCTTTGAAACGGGCGGCCCGTTCGTTTTGAGCGTAATGCCCGGTTATGGCGAGATCGAAGAAAATCAGTTCTTTGTACTGAAGCTCAACGGCCCCGCAACCGAAACGTCCGCGCTGCAAAACATCTGGTGCGAATCGAATGGATTGGGTAACCGCGTTCCCGTCAAGGCTGTCGAAGTCACCTCGCGCACGGCCCTTCTCAAGCACTTCCGCCTCGAAAAAGACAGCGCCCGCGTTCTTACGCTCGCCTGCCAGCAGACCTTGCCTTCGGCCACGAAGATGCAACTCGTCTACGGCCGTGGCGTGACCGGCCCGAGCGGCATCGCGAACGATGTTGAAAAGCGTTTCGACTTCGATGTACGCGAACCCTTCACCGCGAGTTTTTCGTGCGAACGTGAAAACGCAAAAGCGCCCTGCACGCCGTTGCGGCCGTTGCGCATTCGTTTCAGCTCGCCCGTGCTTCGCACCGACGCGGCGAAAATCACGCTGCACGGCCCGGGCGGCAAAACATCGCCGACATTCGATCCCGACGAAAAGGACAGCGAAATCAGCACCGTCGAATTCGCGGCGCCATTGCCGGAACACGCGGATTTATCGATCGAATTGCCCGGTGGTTTGAAGGACGCCAGCGGCCGCGCGTTGTCCAATGCCGATCTGTTCCCGCTGAAAACCGCCACCGCGCCGATGCCGCCGCTCGCCAAGTTTTCATCGTCGACGTTCGGGATCATCGAGCGCTTCGCCGAGCCCAATATGCCCGCGATGTTGCCCGTCACGCTGCGGCATGTGGAAGCCGACCTGAAGGTCAGCGGACTGAACGCGGGCGCGTCGAGCGTGACGAAACTGCGCGTGGACGCCGATGCGGATATCCGCCGGTGGATGAAGACCGTCGACCAGTTCGACGGCTTTTCCATGTCCGTCTCGCAGATCCAGAAATTGATGCCGGAAGTCCTTCACAACGGCATCAAGCCCGTCTACGCATTCGGAAGCACGCCGAAAAATCCCGAGATCGATATCCGTTCGTTGTCGCTGCTTGCAAAGCGGCCGGGCGTCGAGACATTGAGCGTGCCGCAGGCCGATCCGAAGTCCTTGCGTCCTTTTGAGGTGGTCGGCATTCCGCTCGCGAAGCCAGGCTTTTATGTGGTCGAACTGGCGTCGCCGGCGCTTGGCGCTTCGCTGCTCGGCAAGCCGCAAGCCATGTACGTGCGCACCTCCGTGCTGGTCACGAACCTCGGCGTGCATTTCAAGCAAGGGCGCGAGAACAGCATTGTCTGGGTGACCGCGCTCGACAGCGGCAAACCCGTGCCCAACGCGCAGGTTCGCGTCACCGACTGCAATGGCGATCAACTGGCCGTGGCGAAGACGGACGCCCAAGGCATCGCAAAGATCGATAAACCGCTTGCAGCCGCGAACGAATGTGGTTCGGACAGCTTCGACTGGTCGGGCTTCTTTGTGTCGGCACGGGTGGATGATCCGAAGACCGGTCCCGACATGGCGTTCGTGCGCTCGGACTGGAATCGCGGTATCGAAAGCTGGCGCTTCAACGTCCCGACCGACATGAGCCGTGACCAGACCACGCGCGCCACGACCGTGTTCGACCGGACGCTCTTGCGCGCAGGCGAAACGGTATCGATGAAACATTTGATGCGCGAGGAAACGCTCAGCGGTTTCGCGTTCCCGGCGCATATGCCCTCACGCGTGACGATCCGGCATCTGGGCAGCGGCCAGACGTATCACCTGCCGCTCAAATGGGCCGCCGATCACAGCGCGGACTCCACGTTCCCGATTCCCGCCGCCCCGAAGCTCGGCGAGTACAGCGTGACGCTGGACGACGGCAAGGTCGATGCAGACAGCGACGATGACGATTCAAGTTCCGGCCGCATGAGCATCGATACAGGGAGTTTCCGCGTCGAGGAATTCCGCCTTCCGGTGTTCAAGGGGTCGATCGGAATACGCGACCAGAAAACCGGCGCGCTCGTCGCGGCGAAAGAAGCGCCGCTCGCGGTGCAGATCGAATATGTGTCGGGCGGACCGGCATCGAATCTTCCGGTGCAAGTGTCGGCGTTGATGAAAGACACATCGCCGGCGTTTGCATCGCAATTCGAAGCGTTCAGCTTCGCCCCGTACAAGAAACCCGCCGACGACGGCTCGAGCGCGCCCTCCGCGCAAGGCGACGACGACAATTCCGGCGCGCAGGAAGATACATCGACGGCAAAACTCGTCGCCGACAAAACCGCGCTCACGCTCGATCGCAACGGCACGGGCACGTTGACGCTGAAATCATTGCCGGCGGTCGAAGCGCCGAAACGACTCGCGCTGGAAGCAACCTTCGCGGACCCGAACGGCGAGATCCAGACGCTGCGCGGCGACGCCACGCTTTGGCCCGCCGAGGTTGCCGCGGGCATCAAGGCGGGCGATTGGGTATCGGTGGGGAACGCAGTGCCGGTCCAGGCGCTCGCCGTCGATCTGCAAGGCAAGCCGCGCGCCGGCGTTGCGCTGGAAATTCGCGGCGTCGCGCGCACCATGACGAGTTCGCGCAAACGCATGGTCGGCGGTTTCTATGCCTACGATAACCACACCGAAACCAAGGACCTCGGCACGCTCTGCAGCGGCAAGAGCGACGACCACGGCCTGCTTTCCTGCGATGCAAAGCTCAAGGAAGCCGGCAACGTCGACTTGATTGCGATCGCGAAAGACGGTGAAGGACGCGTCGCGAACGCGACGACCTCGGTCTGGGTCACGCGCGAAGACCAGCTTTGGTTCGGCGGTGAAAACACGGACCGCATCGACGTCTTGCCCGAGAAGACGAGCTACGAACCCGGCGAAACCGCGCGCTTCCAGGTGCGCATGCCGTTCCGTTTCGCGACCGCGCTGGTCGCGGTGGAACGCGAGGGGATCGTGGAAACGAAGGTCGTGGAACTGGATGGCAAGAACCCGACTATCGAATTGAAAGTTCAGGATACGTGGGGACCGAACGTGTACGTCTCGGTGCTCGCCATTCGCGGCCGGATTCACGAAGTGCCGTGGTATTCATTTTTCACGTGGGGCTGGAAAGCGCCGCTCGATTGGGCGCATGCGTTCTGGTACGAAGGGCGGCAATATGAAGCGCCTACGCCGCTCGTCGATTTGTCGAAGCCTGCGTTCCGGTATGGATTGGGCGAGATCAAGGTCGGTACGGCGGTGCATAAGCTTGGCGTGACCGTGACGCCCGACGCGAAGTCGTACGCGGTGCGTTCCAAGGCGCACGTGAAGATTCGCGTCACGCTGCCGGGCGGCAAACCGGCGCCGGCGGGCACGCAGATCGCGCTCGCGGCCGTCGATGAAGCCCTGCTCGAACTCATGCCGAATCAAAGCTGGAACGTGCTCGATGCCATGCTGCAACGACGCGCGTATGGCGTTGAGACGGCGACGGCGCAGATGGAAATCATCGGGCGGCGCCACTTCGGACGTAAAGCCGTGCCCGCGGGCGGTGGCGGCGGACATAGCGCGACGCGCGAACTCTTCGATACCCTGCTCCTCTGGAACCCGCGCCTGACGCTCGATGCAAACGGCGAAGCGTCAGTCGACGTGCCTTTGAACGACGCATTGACGAGCTTCCGTATCGTTGCGATCGCGGCTGTCGGCGCGGGGCAATTTGGTACGGGCAGCGCGTCGATACGCAGCACGCAGGACTTGCAACTGATATCCGGCTTGCCGCCGCTCGTGCGCGTGGGCGACCAGTTCCGCGCGCTCTTCACGCTGCGCAATACGACGGCGCGCACCATGCAGGTTGTGGTCACGCCGAACGTCCCGACGCTTGATCTGAAGGCGCAAACCGTTGAACTCGCACCGGATTCATCGAAGGAAATATCGTGGGAGATCAACACGCCGGATGCCATTGGCCTGGCTGCGACCGGCGCGTTGAACTGGCAAGTGAGCGCAGCGGAGCAAGGCGGTCCCAAAGCGGCCGACGCCATCAAGCTCACGCAACGCGTCGTGCCCGCAATTCCCGTCACGGTTCAGCAAGCCACCATGACGCAAGTCGATGGCATGTTCACCCTGCCCATCGCGCCGCCGGAGACGGCGGTGGCATCGGCGGATGGACAGACTCGCGGCGGCATTGCGGTCACGTTACAGCCAAAACTCGCCGATGGTTTGCCGGGCGTGCGTCGCTGGTTCGAACGTTATCCATATAGCTGCCTCGAGCAGCAGACATCGCGTTCGCTGGGATTGAACGACCTCGCGCAATGGCAAACGGTCATCGCGCGCATGCCCTCGTACCTCGACAGCGATGGCCTCGCGAACTACTTCCCGCCATCGGACGATTCGCGCGCTTACGGCAGTCCGGCGTTGTCGGCGTATCTGCTTGCGGTCAGCGACGAAGCATCGAAAGCCGATCGCCGATACGTGCTGCCCGACGACCTTCGCGACAAACTCGCGGGCGCGTTGACGAATTTTGTCGAAGGGAAAATCCAGCGCAAGTTCTGGTCGCCACGTCAGGATCTGGACTTCGTGAAGCTTTCGGCAATCGAGGCATTGTCGCGTTATGGTCTCGCCGAACCGCGCATGCTCGGCTCGATCACCATTGCGCCGAATCAATGGCCGACGTCCGCGTTGCTCGACTACTACGCGATCCTTTCGCGCGTGAACGGCATCGCGCAACGCGACGACCAGCGCGCACAGATCGATCAGATCCTGCGCGCCCGGATGACGTATTCCGGCACTCGCCTGACGTTCTCGACCGCCGCCGACGACGACCTCTACTGGCTCATGACCGGTCCGGAAACGAACGCCGCGCGCATGGCCTTGCTTTTCGCCGATAACCCTTCGTGGAAGGACGAAATGCCGAGGTTGATCGGCGGATTGCTCGCGTTGCAAAAGAACGGCGCATGGCAAACCACGACATCGAATCTGTGGGGCAAGCTTGCCGTCGAGCGGTTCTCGCGCGTATTCGAAAGCACGCCGGTGACGGGGCAAACGCAAATCGCGTTGGGCGGCGTGGAAAAAGCCATCGCGTGGAGCACGCCACCTTCGCCAGCAAATCCGCGTAGCGTCACCTTGCCGTGGACCACAGGCGCGCTGAACCTCACGCAAGATGGCGCCGGCAAGCCGTGGGCGACCATCGAAAGTCTCGCGGCCGTTGCATTGAAGGCGCCGTTCGCGGCGGGGTATCGAATCACGAAAACCATGACGCCCATCGATCCCGCCGTCAAGGGCACGCTTTCGCGCGGCGACATCGTCCGCGTGCATCTTGATATCGAAGCCCAAAGCGACATGACGTGGGTCGTCGTGAACGACCCGGTTCCAGCGGGCGCAACGATTCTCGGCTCAGGCCTCGGCCGCGATTCGGAAGCCGCGACCGAAGGCGAAAAGAGTCCGCAAGGCGCGTGGCCGGCGTTCGTGGAACGTGGTTTCGATGGATATCGCGCGTATTACGACTATCTGCCGAAGGGAAAGCTCCAGGTCGAGTACACGGTGCGCCTGAACAACGCGGGCACGTTCGGGCTGCCGCCCACGCGCGTGGAAGCGCTGTACGCGCCGTCCGTGTTCGGCGTGGTTCCGAACGCGACCGTGGTCGTCGCGCCGCTTGCTGCGTCACCTGCCGCTACAAAATAAAGCGATGAAACGCGCCGCCCTCGCCCTTCTCGCATGCATGTTCGCAAGCTCGGCCGCAGCCCTGCCGAGCTTCGACGAAGTGCGCTCGGGCTGGCGCAGCTCCGACTGGGTCTTGCTCGGCCGCGATGGTGAAGCGCTGCAACGCACGCGTATCGATACAACCGAACGGCGCGGCGACTGGGTCGCGTTGCAGGATGTCTCGCCGGCGTTGCGCGAAGCGATCGTCGTCTCGGAGGACAAGCGCTTTTACGAGCATAGCGGCGTGGATTGGCGCGGCGCCGCGGCCGCCGCGTGGGCGAACTTGTGGAACACACGCACGCGCGGCGCATCGACGGTGACCATGCAACTGACCGGTTTGATCGACGATGATCGCCGCCCGGGCAGACGGTCAGTCACCGAAAAAGCGACGCAAACGGTCGGCGCGTTGTGGCTCGATCACGCGTGGCGCAAGGATCAGATTCTCGAGGCATATCTGAACCTCGTGCCGTTTCGCGGTGAGATCGTGGGGTTATCGGCGTTATCGCAGACGTTGTTCGGCAAAGCGCCGTCCGGCTTGAACGAACGCGAAGCCGCGCTGACCGCCGCGCTCGTGCGCGCGCCGAATGCGAACTACGCGAAGGTATCGTCGCGGGCGTGCGGGATCCTGCGCGACATGAACCGCTCGAAGGCGCCGGCCGCGGACCCGTGCGTGAATCTCGACAGCTACGTGCAATTGACGCTGACACGCACGGCATCGGCTGACCAGCGTTTTTCAAATGCCGATTCCCTCGCGCCACATTTCGCGCGCCGTATCGCGAACGAAGTCCATCCGGAAGCGGGCGCGCGCATCAAGTCCACGCTCGATACGCGCCTTCAACGCTTCGCCCGCGACTCGCTCGCGCGCACCTTGCTCGAACTCAACGCGCGCGCGCATCAGCGCAATGTGCATGACGGCGCGGCCATCGTGATCGATAACCGCAGCGGCGAAATCCTCGCGTGGGTCGGCTCGGCAGGAGGGTTATCGAATGCGCCGGAAGTCGATGCGGTCGTCGCGCTGCGTCAGGCCGGCTCGACGCTGAAGCCGTTTTTATATGCTCAGGCCATCGATGAAAAACGCCTAACGTCCGCAAGCCTGCTCGATGACGCCCCGCTCGATCTAGCCACGGGCGGCGGTTTGTATATCCCGCAAAACTATGATCACGATTTCAAGGGCTGGGTGAGCATGCGCACGGCGCTCGGGTCGTCGCTGAACGTGCCGGCCGTGCGCACGCTCGTGATGGTCACGCCGCACAGGTTTGCAAAGACACTCGTGTCGCTCGGCTTGCCGCTAACCCAAGCCGGCGACTATTACGGTTTCAGCCTTGCGCTCGGCAGCGCGGACGTCACGCTTGCATCGCTTGCGAACGCGTATCGCACGCTTGCGAATGGCGGCCTCGCGGGACAAATGTTCGACGTCGCAACGCACCCGCCGGCCGCAAGTCCGAAACGCATCTTCAGCCCGCAGGCAAGCTTCATCGTGACGAACGTCCTCGCCGATAACAACGCCCGCACGCGCACGTTCGGCTTCGACAGCGTGCTCGCGACGCGCTTCTTCAGCGCGGTCAAGACCGGCACGAGCAAGGACATGCGCGACAACTGGGCGGTAGGCTATACGTCGCGGTACACGGTTGGCGTATGGGTCGGCAACGCCGACGGCGCGCCCATGTGGGACGTGTCGGGCGTGACAGGCGCCGCGCCGGTGTGGGCCGCGTTGGTCAACTATCTGCACCGGCAGACGCCAAGCCGAGCACCCACCCCGCCCGAAGGCGTGGTGCGCACGAAAATCACGTATCAAAACGATATCGAACCGGCGCGCGACGACTGGTTCCTGAGCGGCACGGAAATGTCGCGGATTGCGTTATCGGCGAATGCTGAAGGGACGGTTCTCAAAGGAGCGGCCCGAATCGCGACGCCGACCGATGGCACCATCTTCGCGCTCGACCCTGACATCCCTGCGGCGCGCCAGCGCGTCTGGTTCGAAAGTGGACAAGGCGCACCTTCGGGCAGCACCTGGCATCTGGACGGCAAGGCGGCAGGACGCGCGCAACGCATGGCATGGCTGCCGTGGCCGGGCCATCACACGCTGGAACTCATCGATACACACGGCGCAGTCGTTGATTCGGTGAAATTCGAAGTCCGCGGCGCATTCGCGAAAATCAAAACCAAGGGCTGACAAAAGCTGGATTCGATGACCGTCGGTTTAAGACAAAAGACAGATTAATCGCTAAGACATTCAAAACTGTTAAATCTCGACAGGTCCGTCCTCATCCGCCACGTGTCTGGTGATAATCGCTGAAGAGAAGCGAAACGTCGCGGCGAAAGCGATCCGGCAGCAAAATAATATCCGTCGATGTTGTCAAAATTAATGCCGCCTGGGCTGATTCACGGTCGCCGCCATTATCCTGACGATCGTTTTGTCCTATGCTAGTTGGACTTTCTGGCCGGGCTTCCAGTAAAGTCGGGGCGGCACCGCGACACTCATTTCTCCTTTTGTTTTCAACCTGGAGCACTTGTCATGCTTAAAAAGCTGTTGATGTTGTTTCTGGCCTTTTCGTTGTCGATGGGCGCTGCATTCGCTGCCACCGACGTGAACACCGCGGACCAGGCCTCGCTTGAAGCCATCAAAGGGCTGGGTCCAGTGAAGTCGAAAGCGATCATCGACGAACGGACTGCAAACGGCCCGTTTAAGGACGCCGACGATCTCGCCAATCGCGTGAAAGGACTTGGCACGAAGTCCGTCGGGCATCTGGAGGAAGCGGGGCTGACAATCGGCGGTTCATCCGCGCCGCCAACGGGCGCGAAGCCGGCCAAGACGCCCGCAACGAGCACGAGCGCCGCGCCGGGTAAATCGACGGTGAAGTCCTCGACCGCAGCGACTGCCGCGACCTCTCCTGCAGCGACCACGGCCACCACGCCTGCAGTCACGCCGGATGCGGCATCGGCTCCGAAGGGCAAGAAATCGAAGAAAGCGAAAGCCGCCGAAGCTGCAAGCAGCCCGGCCACGGCCACCGCCGATGCGGCATCTGGCGCGAGCGGCGCCAAGGCATCGAAGAAGTCAAAGAAGAAGAAAGCCGCGAGCGACGCGGCAGCAACCTGAGGAAGCGGCGCGTTTTTTTACGCGCCGACAACCTGATGCGAGAGCGTGTCATTCGTGCAATGGCCACAAACACGACGCTTGAGCTTCAGGGTACGCAGGTCGCTTTGTAGCAGAACACTCGCCGTCCGGACGGACGGCACCTTGTTCGCCCGGCTACTGCTTTCCAACCGGGCGATAATCAACCCGCATCGCTTTTGAGAGAGACAGCCATGAGCCTACTCGATACCCTCGCCTCCTCCTTCGGCAAATCGTCACCGGAAGGTGGCGGCGCAGCGCCGGCCGGTCTGGCCGCCATTGCAATGGAATTCATCAACAACCAGCCGGGCGGCCTGACAGGATTGATCCAGCGCTTCCATGAAAACGGCGCCGGTGACGTTGTGTCATCGTGGATTGGTCATGGCGAAAACAAGCCGATCGGTTCGGACACCCTGACGAACGTACTGGGTTCGGGTGCGGTCACCGACCTGGCGCAGAAGGCCGGCGTGTCAGGCGACCAGTTGAGCGGCATGCTCGCTGCAGTGCTGCCGCATCTGGTGGACAAGGCAACGCCCAACGGCGAAGTGCCGGCCGACGGCAAGCTCGATTTGAGCAGCGTGCTCGGTTCGCTCGGCGGTCTGGGCGGCCTGTTCGGCAAGGGCGAAGAGCCGAAGGCTTGAGCGTGCTTCGCTTTTGAGTTGTTCCTGAGTTTTCGCCTGAGATAAAAAGGGGCATCGGAGTGATCCGATGCCCCTTTTTTCTTAGTGCTTGAAACCCTGACGTGCGAGCAGTTTCCAACCGTTGCCAGCCTTCTTCCAGACCATCAACTGATCGAGCTCAACATCGGTCTGCTTACCATCGCTTTCCACCGTCGTCGAAAAATGATCCCGGACGATTGCGTTATCGCCGGCGAGCGTCACGCTCGGCTGAGTCAGGTCGATGCGCTTGTAGTGCGTCTTGCCGCTCACGATCGTATCGATATAAACCTGCTGGTTCTGAACCGAGGCGTTCGAGTGACCGTAGCTCAACGTCGGCGTGGTCAGCGCCTTGAGTTCGGCGCCGTTGGCCGCGATCATCGCGGCATGCAGCCGCTGAACGGCCGAGTCGAGGGATGCCTGATCGCTGGCTTTAGCGTAGACGTTCACCGAAGCAGCGCAGGCGATGGCCGCTGCCACCAAGAGTTTAAGTTTGGTCATGTTCGAGCTTTTAAGGTTGGTTAGAACGGACGTCCTACGACTGCATCCTTGCAGAACAATCCATCATCGAATCACGGATCACTTTTTAGATACGACGTCAGATAACTGTGTCGCAGATTATCACGATGCCCAAACATCGCTAACGGGGTAAACCCAAACCTTTCGCTACCCGATGAACGAAAAAAACGCCCGGCGAACTTCGTCGGGCGTTTCCAGCAACCCACAACAAGCGTCTTAATGCACGATGCGATCGAACACCAGTTCGCCATCCCGGACATCGACCGGAATCACGTCCTTCGGCCCGAACTTGCCGGCCAGGATCAGCTTCGCAACCGGGTTCTCGATCTGCTGCTGGATCGCGCGCTTCAACGGCCGCGCGCCGAACACCGGGTCATAACCCACCTTGCCGATCAACTCCAGCGCTGCGTCCGATACATCCAGCTGCATCTCCAGCTTCGCGAGCCGTTCATGCAAGCGCTGCAACTGAATCTTCGCGATCGACTGGATGTTGCTGCGGTCGAGCGAATGGAACACGACAACGTCATCGATACGATTCAAGAACTCCGGCCGGAAGTGCAGCTTCACCTCTTCCCACACGGCGTCCTTCACGGCTTCGTGCGGCTCGCCGACCATCGACTGAATCACGTGCGATCCAAGATTCGATGTCATCACGATCACCGTATTCTTGAAGTCCACGGTGCGCCCTTGCCCGTCGGTCATGCGGCCGTCGTCGAGTACTTGCAGCAGCACGTTGAACACATCCGGATGCGCCTTTTCGATTTCATCGAGCAGGATCACGCTGTAGGGCTTCCGGCGCACGAGCTCGGTCAGATAACCGCCCTCTTCATAACCCACGTATCCCGGCGGCGCACCGATCAAACGCGCGACGCTGTGCTTCTCCATGAACTCGCTCATGTCGATACGAATCAGGTGATCCTCCGAGTCGAACAGGAACGCGGCGAGCGCCTTGCACAATTCGGTCTTGCCCACGCCGGTCGGCCCGAGGAACAGGAACGAACCATACGGACGATTCGGATCGGACAGACCGGCCCGCGAACGGCGGATAGCATCGGCGACTGCGCCAATCGCTTCGTCCTGCCCAATCACACGTTCATGCAACTTGGCTTCGATCTGCAAGAGCTTGTCCCGCTCGCCCTGCATCATGCGCGACACGGGAATGCCGGTCGAACGCGACACGACTTCCGCAATTTCCTCGGCGCCCACTTGCGTGCGCAACAAACGCGGCCGCGTGGGATTGCTCTGCTCGGCGGTCTCGGCTTGCGTCACTTGCTTCAACTGCGCCTCGAGCCCCGGCAACTTGCCGTACTGCAACTCAGCCACTTTTTCGAGCTTGCCTTCGCGCTGCAAACGCACGATATCCGCGCGCACTTTCTCGATCTCTTCCTTGAGCGTCGCGCTGCCCTGCACCGCAGCTTTTTCCGCCATCCAGATTTCCTCGAGATCGGAATATTCGCGATCGAGCCGTTCGATTTCCTCTTCGATCAATTGCAGGCGCTTCTGCGATGCCTCGTCCTTTTCCTTCTTCACGGCTTCGCGCTCGATCTTCAACTGGATCAGCCGACGGTCGAGCCGGTCCATCTCTTCGGGCTTCGAATCGATTTCCATCTTGATGCGTGACGCGGCTTCATCGATCAGATCGATGGCCTTGTCCGGCAGGAAACGGTCCGTGATATAGCGATGCGACAACTCGGCCGCCGCGACAATCGCCGGATCGGTGATCTCGACGCCGTGATGCAGCTCGTACTTTTCTTGCAAGCCGCGCAGGATCGCGATGGTCGCTTCCACCGACGGTTCATCCACGAGCACCTTCTGGAAACGGCGTTCGAGCGCGGCGTCTTTCTCGATGTACTTGCGATATTCGTCCAGCGTGGTTGCGCCGATGCAATGCAGCTCGCCGCGCGAGAGCGCCGGCTTGAGCATGTTGCCCGCGTCCATGGCGCCTTCCGCTTTACCGGCGCCGACCATGGTATGAATTTCATCGATGAAAACGATGGTCTGCCCTTCGTCCTTCGCGATGTCGCTGAGCACGGACTTGAGACGCTCCTCGAATTCCCCGCGATACTTTGCGCCGGCCAGCAACGCGGCCATATCGAGTGAAAGCACGCGCTTGCTCTTGAGCGACTCCGGCACTTCGCCGTTGACGATCCGCTGCGCAAGACCTTCCACGATCGCGGTCTTACCCACGCCCGGTTCGCCGATCAACACCGGATTGTTCTTCGTCCGGCGTTGCAGGATCTGGATGGAACGGCGGATTTCGTCGTCGCGTCCAATCACCGGATCGAGCTTACCGGCGCGGGCGCGCTCGGTCAGGTCGACGGTGTATTTCTTCAGCGCGCCGCGCTGGCTTTCGGCGTCCTGGCTATGCACCTGGCCGCCGCCACGCACGGTGTTGATCGCAGCTTCGAGCGCCTTGCGCGTCAGGCCGTGCTGCTTGGCGAGACGGCCCGCTTCGCCTTTGTCGTCGGCGACTGCGAGCAGGAACATCTCGCTCGCGATGAACGTGTCGTTCAGCTTTTGCGCTTCCTTGTCCGCGCTGTTGAGCAGACCGGCGAGTTCACGGCTGACCTGGACATTGCCGTCCGTGCCCTGCACTTGCGGCAAACGGGCCATTGCGTCTTTCAACGCGGTTTCCAGCGCCTGAACCTGTACGCCCGCCTGCGAGAGCAGCGAGCGCGCGGAACCGTCCTGTTGCGCAATCAGCGCAGCAAGCAGATGAACCGGTTCGATGTATTGATTGTCATTGCCGACAGCTAGGCTTTGCGCGTCGGCCAGTGCTTCCTGGAACTTAGTGGTGAGCTTGTCGATTCTCATATTGATGCCTCCAAATCGGGATGTATTCAAAATGAGGGGTGATCCGGCACTTTCAAGCGCTTCGGTGCCCGAAAACGGCAATTTTTTTAATAAATCGTTAAATCGGGCGAGAGGCGGCGTCGGGCGTGCTCGAGGCTCGGAGAGGACGGTCTATCGGCACGCCGATAGCGCGCCGGAACCGGATCGAATCTAACTTCGACCGGCGTTTTGACCTGACCCGGTTGCATCTGCTTTTCTGGTTGGCATGAACCGCACGATGCCGAGCAAACCCGCGAGTTCGTCCGCCGGCGACGCCAGATCGCCTATGGTATGCCGATCGAGCTCGGCAAGAAAAGCATCGCGGGCTGCCGCAAACACGCCTTTCAACTGGCAATGCGACTGGATCACGCAATGCCGGTGCGCTTCGTTGTCCCCGGCAAAACAACCGACGATCGAAAAATCGTTCTCCGTCTTGCGCACCACCTCACCGATAGTCAGAAGCGGCGTACGAGGGTCAAGCCTCAGGCCGCCATTACGGCCGCGAAGCGTCTCCACCCAGCCCAGTTCGCCAAGCCGCTGCACCACTTTCATCAAGTGATTCTTCGAGATGCCGTATGCCTCCGAGATTTCCTGAATCGTCGCCAGTCCTTCGGGCCGAACAGCAAGGTAAAGCATGACGCGCAGGGAATAATCGGTGTAATCGGTTAGTCGCATTAGGGTATTCGCGTAGAGTCGCGTTATTCAGTCGCGCTTCAATCGCACGCGGATGGGCGCATTGGTGCGATAAATGGCACGTTGGCGGCGCTTGATAATTTGTCGGTCCCGCGCCAATTCTGGTCGGGCGCGCACGCGGGACGCCCACGTGGCGCAGCGGTGCAAAGCTGGTTGAAGTGTCGGAGCCGGCATGCGTGTGTCCGGACTCGACTTGCGCTTCATCATTGCCGCGGCAACCCGCCGCTCTTCACGACGGAGCTTTCAGGCGTGGACGTCGATTATCATGGGACGCCCACTCGCGAGAAAACGTGAAATTGCATTTCACGGCATGGGCGCTATTCTGCGACATATTTTCGGTTAATTCACTTTTCTTCTAAATCGTCCTGTTATCAAGCTTCGCTCGCAGATAAAGGGCCGGTTCACAGAAGTCGATGAAAACCGCTTCAATCCTTGCATCAAACGTATTCAAACCATGATCGATTCCGCAATCCAATCCGCGCCGCCTGGCCGGATTTCGCAGCCAAGCGAAGCGAATATCCGCGAACTCGTTGAGGTGTTCTACGCACGCGTGGATGACGATCCGTTGCTCGGCCCGATCTTTGCGCGCGAGCTGACGGGACGCTGGGACGCGCATTTCGCAAAGATGACGACTTTCTGGTCGAGCCTGGTGCTGGGGACGAAGGACTACCGGGGTAACGTTCAGGAAGCGCACCGGCCGCTGGGTGACATTGAACCGCAGCATTTTGCCCGCTGGCTCACGCTTTTTCTCGATACCGTCGAAACACGCTACGAACCTGCCGCCGCCGTTCAGTTCATGGAACCGGCGCTGCGCATTGCGCAGAGCCTGCAGTTGAGCAAGTTCGGCTGGGATTACAGGATTCCCGAGGCGCAGACCGCGTTGCTTGATTCGCTCAAACGCTTGCGCAGAGGCGAGCGCGAGGCGGAACCGTCAGCGGAACTGCCTGACCGGAGCGGCGCAACGCCGTTTCCCGTGAATGTGGCAGGCGTGGACAGCGGCAAATCCTGAGCGGGTGGAGCTTTTACGCCGTCGCTCAAGGTGCATCGATGCCCCATCGCGCGAGCGCGGCATCGTCCGACTCGCGTGCGTCCACCCATTTCTCGCCGCGTTCCGTCTTCTCCTTCTTCCAGAACGGCGCCTGCGTTTTCAGGTAATCCATTACGAACGCGCACGAATCGAACGCTTCCGCGCGATGCACCGCCGTCGTTGCCACCAGCACGATCTGATCGAGCGGCAACAGCTTTCCCACCCGATGCACAATCAGCACGTCCGACCCCGGCCAGCGATTCCGCGCCCGCGCCGCGATCGCTTCCAGCGCCTTTTCAGTCATGCCGGGATAATGTTCCAGCTCCATTGTATGGACGGTCTGGCCTTCATTCAGATCCCGGACCGTGCCGACAAAACACGCGACGGCGCCGACCTTGGGATTATCGGCACGTAGCGCGGCGACTTCGGCGCTGATGTCGAAATCGGCTTCCTGCACGCGAATTCGAGTCATGTCAGCCGCCCGTAACCGGAGGAAAGAACGCGACTTCGCAGCCGTCCGTGATGCGCCGCGACGGGTCCGTCATCTCGTGATTACACGCCATGCGCAACGACCGCCCTTCGGCGAGGGTTTCAGCCCACACGCCGCCACGGGCACGCAGCCAGGTGCGAACATCGCCCACGTTGGCGACACCGTCCGGCACGTCCACACTTTCATTCGCCACACCGAGCGCTTCACGCACGCTCGCAAAAAAACGCAACTCGACTTTCATGATTGCCTTCAACGCATCAGTTCTGAAAACGGAATAAAACGTACGATCTCGCCCGCTTGTATGGCGTGATCCGGGGGGTTGTCGATCAGGCCGTCGCCCCAGACCGTCGATGTCAACACCGCCGAGCTCTGGTTTGCGAACACGTCGAGGCCACCAGCGTGATTCACGCGGGCCCGCAGGAACTCGTTGCGGCGATCGCCCTTTTTCTGCGTGAAATCCGCCCGCATGGAATACACGCGCGGTTCGATGGACGCAACGCCCGCCAGGCGCAGAATGAATGGCCTGACAAACAGCAGGAATGTGCAGAAACTCGATACCGGATTTCCCGGCAAGCCGATAAAAAATGCTTCGTCGGTTTGCGCGGGCACGTCGCGCCGGACCGCGCCGAACGCAAGCGGTTTGCCGGGTTTCATCGCTATTTGCCACATAGAGATGCGTCCTTCTGCTTCCACGGCCGGTTTGACGTGATCTTCTTCTCCCACCGATACCCCGCCGCACGTGAGGATCAGGTCGTGGTCACGCGCCGCGCGCCGCAGCGTCTCGCGCGTCGCATCCAGCCGGTCCGGCACGATGCCGAGGTCCGTCACCTCGCAGCCGATTCCGGCGAGCAACGCACGCAAGGTGTAGCGGTTCGAGTTGTAGATCGCGCCCGGGCGCAGCGGCTCGCCGGGCGTGGTGAGTTCGTCGCCGGTGAAAAAAACCGCAACTCGTACGCGGCGTACAACCTCGAGCGCCGCACATCCCACCGATGCCGCCAGCCCCAGCGCCTGCGGCGTCAACCGCGTCCCCGCGGCCAGGACGATGGAACCGCGGCGAATATCGGCGCCCTGCTGCGTAATCCACTCGCCTTCCGATGGCGCCTGAGTGAAGGTCGCGCCGGTATCGTCGAGACGAACCATTTCCTGCATCACGATGGTGTCCGCGCCCGGCGGGACCGTCGCGCCCGTGAAAATCCGCGCGGCCGTGCCGGCGGCCAGCGGCTCGGCCGTGGCGCCCGCCGGAATCCGCTGCGACACAGGCAGCGTCACGCCATTCGAGTCGGACGCCCCGGCCAGGTCCGCCGCCCGCACGGCGTAGCCGTCCATGGAGCTCGTGCGCATGGGCGGCACGTCCAGTGGGGATACCACGTCGGCAGCGAGCACGCGGCCGAGCGCATTAAAGCCGTCGACGGTTTCCGTGCCGTCCACCCGGCGCGCGGCTGCGAGCAAAGTAGCGAGCGCGGCGGCGGTGGACAACATCGGCGGGCGTGAAGCGGCGGGCGTGGTGGACATCGGCGGGTATGGTTAGTGACCGTGAAATGGGCGGCGCAAAAAAGGCGCCGCGTCCGAAGCAGATATTGTAGCCAGATGCAGGGTAGCGAGATGCAGGCTAGCCGGAAGCGCGCGTCCACTTTCGTCCGATCCGGGCCTGTGGGCGATCCGCACCCGATTCGAGCCCCCGGTCCCCATCCGCGCGCCCCGGCCTCGGTGATACACTCGCACGACACTTTCAGACTTCTCCTCTATGAAATTCTGCTCCGTCTGCGGCCACGAAGTTAGCCTGCTCGTCCCCCCCGGCGACAACCGCGAACGTTTCGTCTGCGGCAATTGCGGCACGGTGCATTATCAAAATCCGCGCAACGTGGTCGGGACCGTGCCGGTCTGGGACGACAAAGTCTTGCTGTGCCGTCGCGCAATCGAACCGCGCTACGGTTACTGGACGCTGCCCGCGGGTTTCATGGAAATGAACGAGACGACCAGTGAAGGCGCCTCGCGCGAAACGCTTGAGGAAGCCGGCGCGCGCGTCGAGATTCAAAGTCTGTTCACGCTGCTGAACGTGCCGCATGTGCACCAGGTGCATCTGTTCTATCTGGCGCGTTTGCTGGATCTCGATATCGATGCAGGCGAGGAAAGTCTGGAAGTAAAGCTCTTCGACGAAAGCGAGATTCCCTGGGACGAGATCGCGTTCCCGACCGTCGGCCAGACGCTGCGCTTTTTCTTTGCCGATCGCGCCGCCGGTACCTATTCGCTGCACACCGGCGACATCTTCCGCTCACTGCGCGAAGGCTGAGCGCCGCCCCGCATCATGGTTCCTTGGCTCGCGTCCGACGATCCGTTCCCTCCCGTCGAGCGCGCGCTCGGCGAGTCGAGCGGTGCGCCTGGTTTGCTCGCGGCGAGCGCCGAATTGCAAAGCTCACGTCTGGTGGATGCCTACCAGCACGGGATTTTTCCCTGGTATTCCGATGGCCAGCCCGTTCTCTGGTGGAGCCCGGACCCGCGCATGGTCCTGATCCCGGACGAATTCAAGGTTTCCGACTCGCTGCGCAAGACGCTGCGCCGGGTATTACGCGATGCCGCGTGGGAAATCCGCGTCGATCATGATTTTGCCGGCGTGATGCGCGCGTGCGCCCAGACGCCGCGCGAAGGCCAGCGCGGCACGTGGATCACGGCGGACATCGTGGAGGCATATTCATCCCTGCACCGCGAAGGCCGCGCGCACAGCATCGAAACCTGGTTCGAGGGCGCGCGGGTGGGCGGTCTTTATGGCGTGTCGTTCGGGCGGATGTTTTTCGGCGAATCCATGTTCGCGCATCGCACCGATGCTTCTAAAATCGCGCTCGCGGCGCTCGTCGGACACTTGCGCCACCATAAAATAGAGATGATAGACTGCCAGCAGAACACGTCGCATCTGGCCTCGCTGGGCGGTCGCGAGATCACGCGAAAGGCGTTTTTGAGACATTTGCACGACGCCGTACTCGAGCCGTCGATACCCTGGCAGTTCGACAAGTCCGCGCTTGTGGACCTGCTTGGCGCGCGAGCGGAAAGCTGAGATGGACGATCATCGGGCAAGGTGCAACGGAAGCATGTTTACCCGGCAACACAGCGAGACAACCGAAGCTTGTCCGACCCGGGATATGACGGGCCTGCAAGCAGGACAGACAGACGCTTAGAACGAGAGCTGCCAACGTGACTCACCCCAATGAGCTGCCGCTTTCACCGCTTTCGGCGTTGCAATTCTATGCAACGGCGCCGTATCCCTGCAGCTATCTCGACGGGCGCATCGCGCGCTCGCAGGTTGCGACGCCCAGTCACCTGATCAATTCCGATGTCTATACCGAACTCGTCAAGGCCGGGTTCCGGCGCTCGGGTGTGTTCACCTACCGGCCTTATTGCGATGGCTGCCGGGCGTGCGTTCCGGTGCGCCTGCCTATCGATGGATTCAAACCCAACCGCACCCAGCGGCGCGTTTGGAAACAGCACGGCGACCTGGTGGCGAGCGTGGCGCCGCTTCATTACGACGAAGAACATTACGCGCTCTACATGCGCTATCAGTCGGCGCGGCATGCGGGCGGCGGCATGGATCGCGACAGCCGCGACCAGTACGAGCAATTCCTCCTGCAAAGCCGGATCAACTCACGTCTGGTGGAATTTCGCGAGCCGGTGATGGCCGCTTCGGGTATGGAGAGCGGCGACGGCAAGCCGAACGACGATCCCCCCGCGAAAGGCGTGCTGCGCATGATCAGCATGATCGACATCCTGGGCGATGGCTTGTCGTCGGTGTACACGTTCTTCGAGCCGGACATGCCGCATACGAGCTTCGGCACGTACAACATCCTCTGGCAAATCGAGCAGGCACGCAGCCTCGATTTGCCCTATGTGTATCTCGGCTACTGGATTCGCGAGAGCGAAAAGATGGCGTACAAGGCGAATTTCCGGCCGCTCGAAGGATTGATCGATGGCCGTTGGGACCTGCTCGACCCCGCCACCATGCACTCCGCCGGAACACCACCCATGCCCGGCAAGATGGCGGCAGACAAAGCGCGTCGCTGAAGCCAAAGTTTTGCAAGACACGAAACCGGCGCATTTTTCCGTCGAATTGAACGTTTCGACACAGCTTTTCAGCCGTCGCCACCAAAGCCGTTAAAATGGCGCGTCTCAATTTTCGCCGTTCCGGCCTCTCCTCGTGTTCAGTTCCCTCTACCCGCTTGCCCGCGCGCAACTTTTTCGCATGGATGCGGAAGATGCTCACCATCTGACGCTGCGCATGCTTGGCGCCGCCGGCCGCACTGGCTTGGCCGGCATGCTCGCCGAGCGCGCGCCCGATTCCCCGCGCACCGTCATGGGCCTGAATTTCCGCAACCCGGTCGGGCTTGCGGCAGGACTGGACAAGGACGGTGCATGCATCGACGGGCTGGCGTCGCTGGGCTTTGGATTTATCGAGGTGGGAACGGTCACGCCGCGCGCGCAGCCCGGCAATCCACGTCCGCGCATGTTCCGGCTGCCCGACGCGCAGGCGCTCATCAACCGGCTCGGCTTCAATAATCGCGGTGTCGACCAGTTCGTCGAGAACGTCCAGGCTGCGCGGTATCGCGGGATCCTGGGGCTGAATATCGGGAAGAACGCGGATACACCCATCGAACGGGCCGCCGAAGACTATTTGTATTGCCTCGAACGCGTGTATCCGTTCGCAAGCTACGTCACCATCAATATCTCGTCGCCAAATACGAAGAACCTGCGCCAGTTGCAAGGCGCGGGCGAACTCGACGCGCTGCTCGGCGCGCTGAAAGACAAGCAGCAGCGTCTCTCCGATATGCACGGCAAACTCGTGCCGCTCGCGCTCAAGATCGCACCGGATCTCGACGACGAGCAGATCAAGGAGATCGCCGCGACCTTGCTGCGCCATCAGATCGATGGCGTGATCGCGACCAACACCACGTTGTCGCGCACGGCCGTGGCCGGCATGAAACACAGCGATGAAGCCGGCGGCCTGTCCGGCAAGCCGGTGTTCGAGGCATCGAATGCGGTGATCCGCAAGCTGCGCGCGGAATTGGGCGACGCCGTGCCGATCATCGGCGTGGGCGGCATCATGTCCGGCGAAGACGCGCGCGAAAAACTCGCGGCGGGGGCATCGCTCGTGCAGATCTACACGGGCCTGATTTATCGCGGGCCGGCGCTCGTGACCGAATGCGTCGAAGCGCTCTCGCGCCAGCCTGCCGCTGTCTAGCAAGCGACGTGTCACTACCTGTTCTCATAACCACATGAGGAATCGATCTGAAGCAACGACGTCGATTTCGCTATCATCGCGTCACTTCAGACTACCGATTAAAACCCGGACCAAGGCAAACAAGACATGAAACTGACACTCTTCAAGAAAGTACTCGTAGCAGGATTGATCGGCGCGTCGCTCTCGGCGGTTGCCCATGCGGAAGATTTGCTGGATTCGGTCAAGCAACGCGGCACGCTGCGCATTGGCCTGGAAGGTACTTTCCCTCCGTTCAACTCGAAGTCGCCGCAGGGCGAGCTGGTTGGTTTCGATGTGGATATCGCCAAGGCCGTCGCCGCGAAGCTCGGCGTCAAGCCCGAATTCGTCACGACCGAATGGAGCGGCATTATCGCCGGTCTGCAGGCAAGCAAGTTCGACGTGATCGTGAATCAGGTCGGCATCACCGACGCCCGCAAGCAGACCCTCGATTTCTCGCCTGCGTACACCTATTCGAACGCCCAGCTGATCCAGCGCAAGGACGATACGCGCGAGTTCAAGACGCTCGACGACCTCAAGGGCAAGAAACTCGGCGTGGGTCTGGGCACGAACTACATGGACATGGCGAAGGCGGTTCAGGGTATCGATGTGAAGACGTATCCGGGCGCACCTGAATATTTGCGCGACCTGGCGTCGAACCGTCTGGACGCCGCTTTGAACGACCGCCTGATGCTCGCGTACCTGATGAAAAACTCGCAGTTGCCGCTTCGCACCGGCGCGAATGTCGGCCCGGGCAACCCGTCGGGCATTCCGTTCAAGAAGGGCAATCCGAAGTTCCAGAAAGCGATCGATGACGCAATGACCCAGCTCGAAGCCGATGGCACGTTCACGAAGATCTCCGACAAGTGGTTCGGTATCGACGTGACGAAGCCGGCCGTGAAGTAAAACCCGGACGCTGTGCGTTCGGCCAAGGGCGGCATCTTCGCGATGCCGCCCTTGGCTTTTGAAGCCTGCCTCCGACCGTCAAGAAACCAAAACCATCCCCATGTCCACGACATCCCTGCTCGTTCAATCGATACCGGCCCTGGCGCAAGGCGCCGTGCTGACGATCAAGTTCGCGGTCTACTCCATGTTCTTCGGCCTGATCGCGGCCGTCGTGCTCGCGGTCATGGGAATCAGCCGCAGCAAAACGCTGGTGGGGATCGGGCGCACCTACGTGAGCGTGATGCGGGGGACGCCGCTGCTCGTGCAGATCTTCGTGATTTATTACGGGCTGCCGAGCATCGGGATCTCGCTCGATCCGACTCCGGCGGGGGTGATCGCGTTATCGGCGAATGCGGCCGCGTATCTATCGGAGAGCATGCGCGGCGCGATTCTCGGGATTCAAAGCGGACAATGGCTGGCGGCGTATAGCCTCGGGCTTTCGAGAACGCAGACGCTTCGTTATGTGATCGGTCCGCAAGCGTTGCGCATTGCCGTGCCGAGTCTTTCCAACAGCCTGATCAGCCTGATCAAGGATACGTCGCTGGTTTCCGTGATTACCGTGACCGAGTTGCTGCGCAGCGCTCAAGAGGTGATTGCCGCCACGTATCAGCCGCTGCCGCTATATCTGGCTGCCGCCGTGGTGTATTGGGTTCTGTGCAGCGTGCTGGAATTCGTGCAGCGGCGGCTCGAACGGAGATTGGCACTGCCGGGAAGGCACTAAAAGGCGCCGGGGCTTAACCGTCCAGGCGCGCGCCGAATCTTCCCAGCCGCGGAAAGTAGTGCCGCTCGGGGTCCAGCGAATACGCTACCCTGCGCGCCCTTCCCATCAGTTCGTCGCGCGGGAAAAATCCGAAATACCGCGAATCCGCGCTGTCGTCACGGTTGTCTCCGAGCATCAGATACTCTCCCTTCGGCACGGTCACCGGCCCGAACGAGCGCCGCGGACTCGGCGCCAGAACCGACAACCTCACCACGTGCGAAACGTGCCCGAGCTTTTCATCGAGATACTCGCCGGGCGACGATGAATCACCCGCCACGCCCGCGATATCGACAGGTTGATACGCCGCGCGTTTGCCATCGATATAAAGCACGTTGTCACGCATTGCGACCACATCGCCAGGAAGGCCGATCAGTCGCTTCACGATCAACTCTTTCGCCGCCGACGAATCCACCGTCACGATATCCCCGCGCTGCGGCTCATGCAGATGCAGGAGCGCGATATGCGTGAACGGCACGCGCAGGTCGTAAGCCATCTTGTCCACGACAATCCGGTCGCCTTCACGAATGGTGGGCAACATGGAACCGCTCGGCACCACGTTCCAGTCTGCGATCGCGCTTCGAAACAGCGCCATCAGGACTAGAAACGCCACCAGCTTGCGATTGTCGCGCCAGAATCGGGATAAAAATCGCATGGTAAAAATGCCCGGCATGTGAAGACGTCGCAGAGTATCGCGAAAATCTGAAATGACGCTTAAACAAGTTCACGCGCGGCGTGATCGATCCGCTAGTCAGTCTCGAACGGGAAACGCACGCCGAGGTCGCGGCGGGCGGCGTCGGTGATGGAGATCATTTGCATCGATACCGCGTGCCGCATGACGGGACTTTCAATCTCCCCGGCGCGCAACAACTCGCAAAAGTGCGCGGTCTCGTAGTTCAGGCCGCCGCCTTCGAAGGGCGCATCGAGTTCGACGACACGTCCATCGACATAGCGGATGGTCGCACGCGCCGGGTTCCACCAGTTCTCGTGAATCGTAACCGTGCCTCCGGTCGCGGCGAGCAATGCATCGCCCTTGCCCTGGAGATCCATGCCGCAAAATATCTGCGCGACGCCGCGCTCGTGCCGCACATTCAGGCTCGCAAAACTGTCGACGCCGCTTGACCCGAGGCGCCCGAAAGTCTGCACTTCGAGCGGTTCGCCAAGCCAGTCGACTGCGAGGAAGGCTTCGTAAATGCCGATATCGAGCAACGCGCCGCCGCCCATTTCCATCGAATAGGAAGGATGGTCGAGCGGAACATTCGCGATGGAACACCCGGCGCGTACAAGTCCAATCTGGCCGATGGGGTCCGCCGCGAGATGCTCGCGCAATTGCGTATAGAGCGGATAAAACGGCGGTTTCATGGCTTCCATGAAGAGCAGTTTCGAGGACCGCGCGGTATCGATCATCTGCTGCAACGCCCGTGCGTTGACCGCGGCCGGTTTCTCGCAAAGCACCGCGCGTCCCGCCTCGAAAGCACGCAGCGCGTATTCGGGATGGCTGTTCTGCATGGTCGCGATATAGAGCGCGTCGATGTTTTCGAGCATTGCGTCGAAGCTCTCGAACGCCTTCGTCTGATACTTGTCGGCGAATGCGCGCGTGGGTTCCGGGCGGCGGGACCAGATACCCGCGAGTTGCGTGCCCGGCACGAAGGCCAACCCTTCGGCGAACCGGTGCGCGATCCGTCCCGCACCCACGATACCCCAGCGAATCGTGCTCTCTTCGTTCATCTGTTGCGCTCCCTGATTTGATGGCAATGGCTCATGACGCTCATTGTCCACTAAGGGAGCGATCGCCGGGAAGCGGGGAAAACTGAAGGGGGATTTGAAGGGAGAACAAGAAGTGCAACGTTTGCGCAGTGAAGAACCGCGTAAGTGGCGCCTGACGCGCCCGCCACGAAGAACGTGACCAGAAGTCTCCCGGAACCATCCCGGGATCAAACAAAAAGCGCTTGCTGAAAATCAGGCGCCCGCGGACTGCGATTCGTCGACTGGCGGGGACGAACTGTCCTCGCGACGTTCAAGCGAAAACGCACGTCCTACTTCTTCAGCCGTGACATCGATCAGGCGGCTCATTGCACGTTCGGCCGCGGCGGCATCGCGTGCACCGATGGCCTCCACGACTTCGCGTTGCGCGCCGAGCGTAGCTTCACGCATCGTCGCGATGCCTTGCACGATCGGGTACACGGTCACCAGCGCCCCCCGCACGATAGCCGTCATCTGCTGGAAGAACTGGTTGCCGCTCGCCGCGACAATGCGCGTGTGAAGCGCGACATCGGCGGCCTGAAATTCGGGTTCGCCTGTTTCGAGCGACGACAACGCATCGAACGCTTCGCGAATCCCGGCAAGCTCGTCGGGCGTTGCGCGAGCCGCAGCCAGCGCGGCCGCACGCGGCTCGATCAGCATCCGGAACTCGATCACATCGCGCAAGAACGCCTGGTCGGGCGTGGCCCGGAAGCGCCAGCTCACAACATCTTCGTCGATCAACCGCCAGTCGCTCATCGGCCGGATCCGCGTGCCTGTCTTGGGGCGCACGTCCAGCATGTGACGCGCGAGGAGCATGGAGAGCGCCTCTCGCATCACGGTCCGACTCACGTCGAACTCCTTCGATAAAACGTCCTGCGGCGGCAGGATCGCGCCGTACTTCTGTTCGACGATGCCCGAGACAAGCCCGTCCATCACCTTAGCCACCAGCGACCGCTCTTTATTTTCGTCCATCACCCCTCTCCCCTTGCGCCCCACATTGTGTCCCTGCGTATCCGGAAAGCTTCCCCAAGCTCCCGGAACCGCACGCTTGGCCATTACCGGTAGACCGGCAACGCCGCACGTGCTCGATAAATTGCGTGTTCAATACCGCGAACGCCAGTCGGAATGTCCCTTCCAAGGGTTATCCCGTTCCTTCTCCAACGTTCAGGGCGCTGCGTTCGCAACCGCTGTAGTAAGTACTCCGTGCTTCCCTGTTGCCTTTGCCCGTGTTTCTTTTGAGCTTCGTCGCTCGGGTCATGCATCCGTCTTGCGTTTTTTCTTGTCCGCGACGCGCCCGTACTGATCATCGAACCGAACGATGTCGTCCTCGCCAAGATACGTACCGGATTGCACTTCGATCATTTCCAGCGGCGTCTTGCCGGGATTTTCCAGCCGATGCGTCGTGCCAAGCGGAATGTAAGTAGACTGGTTTTCCGTCACGAGGAACGTCTCTTCGCCTCGTGTAACAAGTGCCGTGCCACAAACGACGATCCAGTGCTCCGCGCGGTGGTGGTGCATCTGCAGCGACAGCCGCTGACCCGGTTGCACCACGATCCGCTTCACCTGAAAACGCTCGCCTTGGTCGATCGAATCGTAGAAGCCCCACGGACGCTGCACCTTGCGGTGATCGTGCGCCTCGGCGCCCTTCGCGGCTTTCAGGCGGCCAACCATCGCTTTCACTTCCTGAACGCGATCTTTCGATGCCACGAGAATCGCATCGGCCGTTTCCACCACGACCACGCCGCTCACGCCCACGCACGCAACCAGCCGTCCATCGGAATGTGCGAAGCTGTCGTTCGATCCTTCGAAGAGCACGCGGCCGCGGGCCACGTTGCCGTCTTCATCTTTTTCCGACATGTCCCACACCGCGTCCCATGCACCGACATCGGACCAGCCGGCTGCAAGCGGTACGACCACGCCTGGAAAACCGGGCTCGTGCGCAATGCGTTCCATCACGGCGAAATCGATGGAGTCCGAAGGACATGCTTCGAACGCGGCGACATCGAGCTGCGTGAAGCCATCCTGATGCAGCCCACGTTCGAACGCAGCAATACAAGCTTCATGGATCGCGGGTTGAAAGTGCTCGATTGCAGCAAGCCAGACAGACGCACGGCACACGAAAATGCCGCTGTTCCAAAGGTATTCGCCCGATGCGAGGTATTGCTCCGCAATCTCACGCCGCGGCTTTTCGACAAAGCGTTCGAGTGCGTAAGCTTCGATCGCGCTATTGCCCGAACCATGCAGCGCCGCGCCGGCCTTGATATATCCGTACCCCGTTTCGATCTTGTCCGGCACGATGCCGAGCGTGACGAGCGCGCCGCCTGCTGCGTGCTCGATGGCGGTCGCGATGGTGCGCTGGAATGCGTCGAGATCGGAGACCGCGTGGTCCGCGGGCATGGCGACAATAACGGGATCGACATCGGGAACGGCGGCAAGAGCAGCCCATGCAGCGAGCGTGAGCGCCGGCGCTGTGTTACGCGCACACGGTTCGAGCACGATGCGCGCATGGCGGCCATTGCGCTCGATCTGCTGTGCGGTGAGCAATTTGTGTTCCGATCCGCATACGACGATGAGCTCGCCGGCGGTATCGAATTGCGTAGCGTGGCCGGTTCCAGCGGATGCATCGAGACCGTCGAGTCGACGCAAGGTGGCTTCCAGCAGCGACTCCGAACCCATGAGCTCGATCAATTGCTTCGGGAACTGCTGCCTCGACAACGGCCAGAGACGCGTGCCAGAACCGCCTGCAAGAATCACGGGTTGCACGCGCACGCGGGCTGCACTCTCTACGGCAGCGCTCGCAAGGGGATGGCTGGACACGTCCACGGTGACTCCTGATGCGTTGAAGCTGATTGGGGGCTGAACGCGTCGAACAGGTGCGGACGCGCGGAACACACGCATCGATTGATGCGTCATTTAAACAGGCAAATCTTTTTAGTTCTGTGCGCGCGCGAACGCCCGCACGCTGTTACGTCATCGGCGTTTCATGATCGGGACCCGCAGTGTTTCCTTTGCGGTCAGCGCGACGTCGGCGTGGGTCCGCTCACCTCGCGCTCACCCCGCGCTCGGCAGCAAGCGTTGCCGCAAACGGGCCACGACCTCGCGCAACTCGCTCGACTCGCAGTACGACCATCCGAGGTTGCCCACGACCAGCGCCACGCCGATAGCCGCCATGCTGCTCAGCGAATCCATGTAGTCCGCGCACAACGTGGCAACGATCAGGAACAGCAGATGTCCCGCCATGTTGCGCACGATGGGTTGCGGCTTGAGCTTCGAAAAGTAGAGGAACGCCGCATAGTCGAAGAAGGTTTTCGCGACCACCGCAACACCCGCGCCCAGAAGGCCGTACCAGCGAATACCCAGCCACAGGACTAGCGCAAACACCGGCAGGCCGATCCAGCCGACCCGCGCCACCTGCGCCGGATTCGCCTTGGCCTGAATCAGCACGCTCATGATGCTCGACTGTCCCGCAAGCCACACGCCAATCACAAGCACCCGTCCGACAGGCGCGGACTGTACTGCCATTTCGTGACCGAGCCATACGTTCAAAAATGGTGCCAGGCCGAAGAGCGCCACGACCACGCAAGGCGTGAACGCACAGTTGAGAAACGCCAGGGCCTGATGCGAAAGCGCGCCGGCATGTTCGCTGCCCGAGGCGGAAAAGCGCGGGAAAAGCGTGCGCAGCATGGCGCTCGGCAGCAGGTTCAGGCGTGTGACGAGATTCTGCGGCGTGGCGTAATAAGCCACGGATTTCGCGCCCAGCATCGACCCGATCACGACGCGGTCCAGCGTGGTCGCGATCATGTTGGCACCCGAGAACAGCAGGAGCCATCGGCCATAGTTGAAGAGTTCGCGGATCAGCGGCCACTCAGGCTTGGCGATACCGGTGATGCCAAGCGCACGGAACGTGCCGTAGCCGAGCAACAGCGCTGCAAGAAACCGCGCAATCACCGCAGCCGGGACGACCACAGCCAGCGACGGCGAGATCAGGTACAACGCAGCAAGTGGCAGCAACTGGAACAGGAACGTGCCGACGGTCTGGTTAGTGTTGTAGAGCGTGAACTTTTCCATGCCGCCGATGGCGCCGCTGAATACCCACGACACATTGGCGATGGGCACGGCGACCGCAATCCAAGGGAGCGATTGCAGCACTTCGCGCTGGAACGCCGGCGCGATGGTCGCAATATGCACCACGTAGATATAAGCGCCGAACCAGATCATCACCGCGCCGGCGATCCCTGTTGCGAGGTTCAGGAAGAACGCGCTCCAGAAAATGCGCTGGATGCTGCCGTCGTTTGCGTCACGGGCCTTGGCGATGTGATTTTCAGTCGCCATCGAAATGCCGAGATCGAGCACGCTGAAGTAGCCGATCAGCGCCCACACGAGATTGATCACGCCGTAACGTTCGATACCCATGCCATGGATATAGGCCGGCACCGTCGCGAGCGAGACGAACACGGGCAGGATGAGCCCGGCGAAATTGATCGCGATGTTCTTGAGAAGACTTTTTTCCATGGAGCGACGGACCGATTACAACGAAATCACACAGGATGAACCCGGGGACCGCCAGAAAGCTTGCGGTGAAGCGCGCACGTCCGAAACGTGTCGCGTAGTGCGAGAATCGATGCTCCGGCCCGCAAACCGCATGAGGCGCGGGAACATCAGACAATTGACCGCTAGGGTAAAACCCTTGCTTCCCGGGGTCTGTGCGAATGCGAACGCATCGGACCCCGGTTTGCAATTCGTTACATCCTCTGCGCCTGGCGCGGCTCGAGAACTTCCGCGTGCCGCTCCTTGGTGCGCTCCACGGGCGCATCGAAAGCAGGCAGGAACGAGCGAAGGCGCGTGCGCCGGCGTTCGCGGCCGGACAACTGGTGCGACTCGTCCCGCACGAATTCGGCAAACGACGCCATCAGCTGCTCACGTGCCGGATAAGAAAAGCACGCATGGTCGAGCGTCTCGCGATGAATCGTTTCCACGTTGCGCCACTTGCGCATGCGCCGACCGCCCGCGCCAAAAAATATGGCGAACTCTTCGAGACCGACATCGGCGTTTCCATAGACGAACCGCACCTGGACGCCGCGCTCGCCGAGACCGCGCACCATCGCACGTACACGCGAGCCGACCGAATTCACGCCGACCGTGCGTTCCGCGAGATACACCATGCTCGCCGTGAAGCGCGTGCCCATGCGCCGCACGAGTTCTTTGGCAATGGGTGCGATTTCGCGCTGGCCGCGCAACACACGCTTCCATTTGTGCGCGTTCACGAACGAACGGATGAACGTGCTGGTCGCCGTCCGTGGCCGGTTTTCGTTGCCGGCAAGTGGGACCGGATCTTCGGGAGAGTTGAATTTCGGCGTATTCACGAGGGTCAACGACCGGATAAACGGGCTGACGGTTGCCGCGTGCAGGCACAGATATGCGCCTGAGCAGACACCGAAGCACGAGACGTCGTCCAGGCCCCGCGAGGCAAGATACGCGGCGGCCGCGACCACGTCGTCGCAGCTTCTGCGCATGAAAAGCATCGAAACCGGACGTTCGTCGACGGGCGCCGCGCTGTCGCCGAGTGCGGCGACATCGAAACGAAGCGAAGCCACGCCTTCACGCGCGAGCCGACGCGCAAGCGTCACGGAAATGCGCGCGTCGCCGATCCGATGCGTCGCGCCCGGGTTCACGAAAATCACCGAGCGGCGCGACGCCGTACTTGCCACCGGTTCGCAGAGAATACCGAAGAGACGGCCATTATCAAAAATAACCGGGGTTTCGCGCACGCCATTGTCGATGAGCAAGGCTGCCGGAACATCCTTCGCTACAGCCGCGCCCGAAAGAACCGGCGTGCCCAGCCATTCGACAATGCGTGCAATCGCTTTGCGCGGCGTTTCTGTCACGCCGGATTCCTGCATGAAAGCGCTGCATTCATCGAAGCTGTCGAAAGACGCATCGGCGCCGGCGGCGGAGCAGGCATCGACGAGTTTTTTGGAACGCACCGGATCGTAGGAATCGAGCACGAGCAAACGGCGCGGCGGCTGTTCGGCGAGGCGCGCGTCGCGCGACAGGTCGAATTTGCTCAACTTCGCCACGCTCGATGCCACCAGTCGATGCCCGACGGCTTCCGCGTAAGCGGCGTCGGCTGGCGCGGGTTCGACATAAATGCCGCCCGTCTCAAGCCAGTTCTGTTGCAGCAAACGCAGCTCGCGCAAATACTGGCGGCCCGATGCGACCGGCGCGAGCAAAACCAGTTCGCCGATGTCTTCGTCGGCGGCAACCATTGCCGCGAGCGTTGCACCAAGGCGCAATCCGCACAACGCGACTTCAGTCACGCCGGTGGTTTGCTTGAGGAACGCCACGGCCGCACGAATGCTTTTCAGCCAGCGCTCCAGTTGTTCCTCGCCTTCGCCGAAGTCCTCGGACTCGCCGGCAGAGTCGCCCGTGCCTGCGTAATCGAAGCGAAGCGTCGGCGAGCCGGCCGCGGCCAGATTTTCGGCCAGCACCCGCCAGCCCTTGTGAACCCACATTGCCTCGCGGCCAAATGGCTGACACAGCACGACCCCTCGTGCGGCGGATGGTACGCCCTCGTGTAGCCAGCCAAAGCATTCATCGAAAGTTACAGGCTTCATCTCGGCATTGCGCCCGGAAAGAGCGTCGTTATTAAGTTGTGTGCGTATTACACGTTTAGTAAGACATTGATTCAGTGCGCCTGCACACACACTTTCGACCGGGCCCTGATTATTCCGCCATGCCTGACCATGGATGTCGTGATTGGACAGCGTTGCGCCGTCCGATGTTCGATGTCCCACAGACGCATATTTCTGCGGCAAGTCAAATAGCGCATCACGCCGTGCCGTGCATGCGCGGCACAACGACAAAAATACGCCGGGGAAACACATGGTCAACTCATCTCACGATTCCAGCCAGCCTGCCGCGCCGAGTTTCTCGGTCTGCATCTGCACGCGCGACCGGCCGGAAGATCTCGCCCGGGCGTTGCGCTCGGTCGAGGCGTCGACGTATCCGGCGCATCAGATCATCGTCTCGGACGACAGCAAGGAACCGCACACGCGCGCCATGGTGACCTCCGAGTTTCCTCAAGTCGTGTTTCTCGAGGGACCGCGCAAGGGACTGGGTGCAAACCGCAACAGCGCGCTCGATGCCGTGACGGGTACGCACGTGGCGTTCATCGACGACGACGCCGCGCTGTCGCCTGACTTTCTCGCGCGGGTCGCGCATTCACTTCAGCATGGCGGCCAGCATCCGGAAAAGTTGATCATTACGGGTTACGAACTCAATCATGGCGCGCGGATTTTCGCTAACGGGACCACGTTCCTCGGTTTCCAGTCGCGTGCATACCGGGCCGGCGATTACCAGAATACGGTGGTGATCAACAGCGCGGTGTTTCCCGCATGGCTTTTCAAGCTGATCCGTTTCGATGAACATCTGGTCTACGGCTACGACGAAGTCGACATCATGATGCGCGCCACGCTGCAGGGAAAATGCGTGGTCCGGTCGCTGCCTGAAGCGTTCAATTGCCATTACCCGTCGATGGTGAATCGCGAGTACTACAGGTCGTTTATCGAAGCGTCGCGCATTTACGTGACACACAAGCGCTATCGCTGGTTCGAACGCAATCGCACGAAAGCAGCCTTGTTCCTCACGCTTGCCATGGCGCACAACGTCTTGCACAACGTGCGTTCGCACGGTCCGAAGGGCCTTGCGCGCAGCGTGCGCACCGCGTCGCTCGCACGCGGCTATATTCGCCGATACACCCCCGAAGGACTGGCTCTGCAAAATGAAAATAACCGTACTAGTACCCACTTATCGTCGAACCTCGGATCTCGCTCGGTGCCTTGACGCGCTTGCGCGGCAACAGCGCGCGCCCGACGAAGTCCTGGTGGTGTGCCGTGGCGCCGATGAAGAAACGCAGGCATGGCTTGTCATCGAAAAGTCGCGTGCCCGTTTGCCGCTCATGAAGGTCGAAGTTTCGCAGGGTGGTCAGGTCGCAGCGCTGAATGCGGGACTCGATGCCGTCACCGGCGACATTGTCGCCATCACCGACGACGACGCCGCCCCGCGTCCTGCATGGTTGCAGCGCATCGAAGCGCATTTTGCGAGCGCGCCCGATGTGGGCGGCGTGGGCGGACGCGACTGGGTGCATGAACATGGCGCGACGCTCGATGCGTCCGAGCCCGAAGTCGGCCGCTGGCAGTTTCCGGGCCGCGCGATCGGCAATCATCATCTGGGGGTGGGTGCGGCGCGCGACGTCGACTTCCTGAAGGGCGCGAACATGAGTTATCGGATGAGCGCGGTTCGCGGCAATGCTGTTCGCTTCGATACCCGTTTGCGCGGGACCGGTGCCCAGGTCAATAACGACATGGCGTTCGCGTCAGCCGTGCGGCGCGCGGGATGGCGTCTTGTCTACGATCCGGCGGTGGAAGTGGATCACTATCCGGCGCAACGTTTCGATGAAGACGCGCGCGCGGTGCGCGGCAGCCGGAGCTGGGTTGCGATCGAGAACGAGTCATACAACCTGCATCTGGTCATACGCGATGAGTATCGCGGCGTGCGTCGGCGAATTGCCTTGATGTGGCTGACGGCGGTGGGGCACGGCGCGTGTTTGGGCTGGGTCAATCTTGCCCGGGCGAGGGTGGTTCATCGGGAGGGGACGGCGTTGCAGCGCTGGCGCGCGGCTCGGAGTGGTGCTGCCATTGCCAAGAGGGATTTTGCGCAGCGCAGGTTGAGGAATGCGCAGGGGGAATATGCCGGGTGATTTTCGCTGGCGCTCGGGGGGGTGTTTAGGGTCGGGGTCGGGGTTGGTGCTGGGTTGCTGCTTTCGAGGTCTTCGCGCATTCCGTCTTAGCTGTTCTCTTTAGCACTGTTAGCCACTGTGCGTGGCGGCACTTCATTTCTTTGTCCAACGGCGACAAAGAAACGAAGCAAAGAAAACGCCTCTCAACCGCTAATTCTTAAGTGTCCCCAGCGTGCAGTTTTGGCCTGTTTGGTACCCCAAAAGCACGCTCGGCGCATAACCACGTCCTGTTGAAACCCTCCCCCTCCGTCAACCGCAACCCACACGCTTCGCCATCAGTGTGGGAATCCATTAATTAGGCCTCCGCGCTGCGCGCGCTTGCGCCCGAACCGAGGGGTCGGCTGCGCCGGTGGCGAGGCTTTGGGTTCAAGATGCTTGAACCCGTTATGGGCTATTCAGTTGTTATGCGTAGGCCAGGTTTCCGTATTAACGGATTCCGACGCTGGTGGCGAAGCGTGTGGGTATCCGTGTTCGGAGAGGGAGGGTTTCAAGTGTTCGTTGTTATGCGCTGAGCGTGCTTTTGGGGTACCAAACAGTTGTCACTGCACGCTGGGGACACTTATGAGCCCTCGTTTGGAAGGCGTTTTCTTTGCTTCGTTTCTTTGTCGCCGTTGGACAAAGAAATGAAGTCCCGCCACGGACAGTGGCTAATAGTGCTTAAAAAATCAGCCAGAACGGAACGCGCGAAGATCTAAAAAGCAGGACCCCAGCATCACCCCCTCCCTTCCAAAACCCCCTCCCGAGCGCCAGCGACCCCCACCGTCCGAATGCCCTGCACCTTGCGCTCGTCGATCGCACGCTGATACACCCCAAGATGATCCGCGCAAACGCGCTGCACCGAAAACCTTTCGATATCGCGGCTCGCCCGCTCCTTATATTGCGCCCGCACCGGCGAATCCATCAACAGCCAGCCAATCTTCGCCGCCAGCTGACGCGGCTGCTCCGGCTCAACGAGCACCCCGGCCCCCTTGTCGAGCATCTCGGGAACACCCCCCACTTTGGTCGCGACGATCGCGCAACCCGCCTCGCGCGCTTCGCTTAGAACCAGCGGCCCGGGCGCCTGGTGCGGCGCAAACACGAAGACATCGGCGGATGCAAGATAAGGACGCGGATCAGCCACGAAACCCGCGAATGTCACATAGTTCGCAATCCCAAGTTCTTCAGCCAAAACTTCCATCGAACCACGGTCCGGTCCGTCGCCCACAAGATAAAGCTGTGCATCATGCGTGTGACGCACGAGCGCAAACGCATGCAGGATATCCGCAATGCCGTTGCGCTCGAACATCGAAGAGACACACACCAGAGCGGGACGGTGCAGATTGAGCGGCCGCGGCGCCGGGCGGCCGTTATAGCGCGGCGATCCAACCGTTCCGCTCGGAACCACACTCAAAATGTCGGCCGAAACGCCACGCTCGAGCATGACCTCACCCACCGCATGACTCACCACGATCACGCGATCGCCAAAGCGCATCAGCGACGCACTCTTCTGGATATCCTGATGAACGGTCGTCACCAGGGCGAAGCGGCGGCGCATGCTGCCAAAACGCGAAATCAGCGCGCCGGTCATCATGTGCGCGTGAACCACATCGGGATTGAAGCGTTCGATCAGCCGGCCAAAACCCGCGATCATCGCAGGCACGCGCCACGGCTGACGCGATTGCTGAAGCAGTACGTGCGTGACGCCATGACGGCGCAGCAAAGATTCATAACCTCCGCCCGAGGACGCAACGGCAACGTCGTGTCCGTTACGCGCCTGCGTGCAGGCGAGATCGATCATTGCATTAACGGTGCCATTGCCGTTGCATTGCGCATGTGTGGCCAGGTGAACGATTTTCATGACTAGTTTCGCTTCGAGGTTGGACGGCGCCTGGGGCGCCGGGGCCCTTCTTTCTTCTTGCTGGCTCGGGCGCGCGCGCTGAAACAGCGCGCAACGTCAATACGAGTCGATTGCTTCCCGATACACCGCTGCCGTCTGCGCCGCAATCACGGGCAGGTCGAAGTGAGCGCGCGCATAAGCGCGGCACTCGTCTTCCGTCGGCAACTTCCTGCGGCCAAGCAACGCGCCGCTCAATCCCGCGCCCAACGCCTGGAAACCACCGGCCTCGAGCACGAGTTCGGAACTCAGCGGCGCCACGGCCTCCGGCAAACCGCCAACCGGCGTCACGATGACAGGCGTGCCGCTTGCAAGCGACTCGATGGTCGTCAGTCCAAATCCTTCCAGCGCGACCGTCGGGACCACCGACACGTTCGCGGCGCGATACCAGAGCGGCAGCGCTTCATCGGCGACAAAACCCGCGAGACGCACATGTTGCGAAAGCCCACGATGATCGATCCGCGCCTGCAGCGCAGCCATCAACGGACCTTTACCGGCAATAGTCAGGAGTACGTCTGGAACGGCCTGACGCACGATGAACATGGCATCGATAAGATCTTCCAGGCCCATGCGCGAGACCAGCCGGCGCACGCAAAACAGGATGGGACGGTCCTGCGGCAACCCGAGCGCGGTGCGCGCAGCATGTTGGTCGACACCGGTGCTGAAGTGGTTCACATCCACGCAACCAGGCACGATGCGGATGGTGTCCGCCTTCACGCCATATTGCTTTTGCAAGACGGTGCCAAATGCCTGGGACAACACGATGTGCCTGTCGCCTTGCTGATACACATGGCGCTCCAGCGCACGCCGCGCGCCGGCGCTTGCCTGTCCACGTGCGCCGTGGGCAGATTCATCGCCCCATGGCCCGTGGAAATGGATCACCTTCGGCACGCGCTTGAACTTGCCGAGCACCGGTGCCGCGTACAGCGCAAAGTGCGCCGCCACCACATCGGGCTTACGCGCGTCGCGCATTTCCGTAGCTGAGCGGCGCACGGCGAGCAGACGCTTCATCAGCGGCGCGTCGGCTTCGGCGAACGGCGTCACGACGCCATTCGTGGAAGCGCGCACGTTCTCGGTGCCCGCGACCAGTCCGCGAACCGATACACCTTGTGCCGGCAGCGACTGGATCAACGCGGTGACCATGCGGTCGAGACCGCCGGGACGCTCGTCGAACCAGTTCATGCCGATCTGCAGCGAGTCGATATTCCGCTCGCCAGACGTGTCTTTCGAGGCCTTGTTCATAGGTGCTTTGACACTTGGAGTCGCCCCGCGGATCATCGTGGATTTCAATACCGTACTCATGTTTTCACCGAAACAGTCTCGCGGTGCGCCCGCGCGTTGTGGTTTGCCTTCTTGCCGATCTTGCGGTTCGCGGCAATCTCTTCGAACAGCGCGAGATAGCGCGCCGCCATGGTCTGCCACGACAGGGTCGCGGCGAGTGCCTGGGCCGCATGCCCCATGTCGCGCGTGCGCAGCGGGTCGGATGCCAGCCGCATGATGGCGTCGGCAAGCGGGCGTTCATCGTCCGGATCGTCGAGCACTACGCCACACTCAGGCGTGATGACTTCGGCGCCGCCCGATGTATGCACGGTGATCACCGGCAATCCCGAGGCCAGCGCCTCGAGCATGACGAGGCTCATCGCTTCATAACGCGATGGGAACACGAAGGCATCGGCGCAACGCATCAGCGCCGGCATCTCGCGGATCATGCCCACGAAATGCACGCGGTCGGCTATCCCGAGTTCGGCGGCCATCGCCGGATAAGGACTTTTTTCTGTACCGGCCGCGACCGTCAGATGAACGCTCGGCGAGCACGTCACCATGGCGCGAAGCACGGTATCGAGGTTCTTGCGTCCAGTGCGGATGTCGCCAGCGAAAAGCAGCATGAACGGCGCTTCAGGAAGCTTGAAACGGGCGCGCTGCGATGTTTGCGAGGGACTCGGCGAAAACTCGACGTTGTCCACGCCGTTGTGAATCACGCGGATCTTGTCGCGCGGCATGCCGAGGTCCACCAGTTCCGCCGCCACTTTCTCCGATACCGGCACGAGCACGCCGGCACGCTTGAATGCCCAGCGCTCGCACCACGAATTAAGGCGCGTGAACAACACCTGATACGCCGCATACGGGCCGCCGCTCAGGCGAAACGGGTAATAGCCGCTCTTGAACCAGCCGGTGTGCACGAAGTGGATGGCGCTGACATCGGAGCGCGTCCACGCGATAAAACCATTGACCTGCACGACATCGAACTCGGCGCGATGGGCGCGGATCCAGGCCGCTGCGCGCAACGCAAAGGCCTGGTATTTCAGCAAGCGCGTGGGCACGCGGCTCGGCGCGATCCGAACGACGGTGATACGCGGATGACGGGACAGGGTTTCATCGACCGTCGTGCTCAGCAACGTGACCGAGTGGCCCGCGGCGAGCGCCGCCTGGACAACCTCGTAGTTGACACGCCCTTGTCCGTCGTTCTTGCCGACGGTATGGGTGACGATAAGCAGGTTCATGCGATCCTCGTTGAATACTGGAAGGTCGGCCGTGCGATCGGCCTGCTCGATAATCGCGCTCATGGGACCAGCGGCGAAGGCAACGCAATGTTTTGTTGAGCCGGCGTCCCGGAAGGCGTCGAGGCCTCAGCATTGGCGGCACTCTTTTGCGCTTTCATCCGTTGATCTGCGCGCGTCTGCATCTCGAGCGCGTAGCGCCGTCCGGCGACCGGCAGCATCACGCCGATAAAAAAGAACATGCCGCCTCCGCCCACGAGCGTGTTGAGGAACACCATCATCGCGAGGATGCCGAACGCCGCGGCCGTACCTGCCACGGCAAAGCGATCGCTCTTGCGGCTGAAGCTCGTGACGAACGCACGCAGCACCAGCATCGTCACGCCCGCCGCATAAAGGAGCGTGCCCGGCCAGCCCAGCACGAAAGGCACTTCCATCAGGCCGCTGTCGAAGTTGACGCTGCTCGACGACGAACTGTCGCCGGAAAGCTTCGAGCCAAGGCCCGTCATGCCGAGTCCCTGCCCTGCGATGTTCGTTGTCATTTCCGAGAGGAAATGTTTGTAGATCTCCGTACGCGTCTGGTAGCTGTCGTCCTGATCGAGTTGCGTGACGGTGGCAATACGCGCGCTCGCCTTTTCGGTGATCTCGTCCACCATCAGGGCCGGCGAACACAACAGCACGATCGCCGCGATAGCGCCGGCCAGGCGCAGGCGGCTGCGGCCATCGAGCATGAAGAACAGATAAAGCAGCCCGATGGCGAGACCGCCGAGCACGCTGCGCGACATCGTGCCGATCAGCGCCGGTACGGCCAGACCGCCGGCGAGCATCGCCATCTTGTTGCGTGCGGCGAGCGTCATCAGCAAGCAGAACATCATCGTGATGGCGAACGGGCCCGACGAGTTCATCGTGCTCGATACGCGCATGGAATACGGCGCGGCGACGCCTTCGGAGATCATCCCCGAATGCTCCAGCCAGAACGCGTCCCATGCCGGCGGGTTGACGTACTGGAACACGCCATACGCTGCGATCACGAAGCCGCCGAAGACGAAGGTCTTGAGCAGGACGCGATGATAATCAGGGTAATGTCGCCACGTGATCAGCACATGAAAGCCGATCAGCACCGGAAACAGCCACGAGATCAGCACGTACGAGGCGGCCGCAATGCCCGCCCCCACCATGCCGATGAAATAGCCATACAGCGTCGCGAGCACGATCAACGTGAGCGGGATTGCACGCCGCTGCATCAGCACGCGAAAGTGGGTCAGCAAGTTCACGCCGCAAATTGCGGCGGCCATCACCGGCGCCAGCATGATGAAGCTGCGATCGCTGAATGCGCCGTTGAAATAATCGGCGAAGCGCCGCACTTCGGGCGTCAGGAAAAACAGCCACAGCACGAACGAAAGGTAGTGCGCGGGCGAACGCCTGAAAAGCAACGCAGCGACCACGAGCGCGCCAGCGGGAAAGATGAACTCGACCAGGCGGCCCTGATGCAGCACCAATAGCAGAATGGTGATCGCCGTGAATCCGACCGGGGCGATCATCAGGCGGCGCCGGCGAGCCACTTCAGCGCGCTTTTTCGCTTCGGGCGAACTGGCGGCGCTTGGAGCGCGTGCGCCTTGATCCGGCGCCGAGGCATCGGCCGCCATCTTCTCGCGCTGCGCCATCCAGGGCGTTTTCCACGTCTCGACGCGTCCATCCTGCGACTCGTCTCGAACATTCGTGATCGAAACACTCGACATCGTGCAATCCTGAAAAGTAGAGGTCGGCTCGGTGAAGCGTGCATTGCACGCGGCCTCGCGTCCTCTGTGTCATTTGGAAACGTCCAATGCCGACGTTGGGCACCTGCATGTTCAAACGTGTTGCTAAGGCGTCAAACTGCTTCGACTACATCGATGCAACCTGCCGTCCTCGTCGGGCCCAGGTTCAGCCGGCTCTTGCGTACCAGGCCGATCGTGCGCACCCCGCGCTCGTCGAATGGCCCTACATTCTTGCGAAAACCAAATGCTTCATAAAACCCGCGCAAGCTCACCGGAGCAAGCAAGCGGATACTGCGTCCCGGCCAGCGTTCGCCTGCCGCCGCGATCACCCGCTCGATCAGCGCGTGCGCCGTACCATCGCATCGGCGCAGCGGACTTGTCAGAATCTTGTCCACCAGGACTTCCGTTGTTCCCGCCCCGCCCTCGTGCAATCGCGCATAAGCAATAACGGGCATCGAACGGGATATGTCCTCGACGGCGAAGACATGAACCGAGGTCTCATCGCGTCCGTCCGGGTCCAGATGCACGCAGGACTGTTCGACAACGAACACAGCGCTTCTCGCCCGGAGGATCAAATACAGCTCCCGTGCGGTGATCTGCTCGAAGTCGAGGGCTTTCCAGTTCATGTCCGGGTCCGGTCGTGAGGACGCCGGCAGCACCGGCTTGTTCCATGTTCATACGATACGTCGCCAACCGCGCAGCTTCCGTGCGGCATCGCACCGACGCCACCCCTTGCCAATTCGTTAAATACGGTCATCGGAGAGCAATCCGGAAATGAGGAACGGCAGCGAGAAAAAGCCCGGCATCCAACCACATGGAATGACCGATCGGGCTTCACAACAAGCCAGCCGTTACGGATTGCAAGACCAACCCGGTCCGGTATCGCGACAAGCCAAGTTGAAACGGCTGCGGCCGGTTTTAGGTGACACACCTTTAGTGACGCTTCTTTGGGGGGCTATTAAATGAAATCCGCATTGCGCCGCATCCTTACCGAATCCGCCCGGCTCGACGTGCCGGCCGAATCACTCGCTGATGACGCCGATCTGTACGCAGCGGGGCTGTCGTCGCTGGCAACGGTTCATCTGATGCTCGCCGTGGAAGACGAGTTCAACATCGAGATTCCCGACCGCATGCTGACGCGGCGGCTGTTTTCGTCGATCGATGCGCTCGCTGCAGCGGTAACCGAACTGCAACAGGCGCAGGCGGCCGCATGAACGCCCCGGTCCAGGCCGCTGTTTTGACAGCGAACGCCGACCACGCTGCAGCTGCTGCAGCGCAGATCGTGGAGGAAGTACGGCAGGCATCGGCCGAACCTTCCTGGCTTGCCGCTACGCGGCGGGTCGCGCTGGTCGCCGCGCAACACGCGGCTGCAGTCGATCGCGATGCACGCTTTCCCATGGAAGCGTTCGAAGCCATGCGCCGCGAGCGGCTTTTGTCGGCGATGGTCCCGGCGAGACTCGGCGGCGCCGGCCTGACGCTCTCCGAGATCGCGCGCATTTGCGAAACGCTTGGGCACGCGTGCTCGTCGACGGCAATGGTCTATGCGATGCATCAGAGCCAGGTGGCGTGCCTTGTCGACCAGGGCAACGACGTTCCCTGGATTCGCCAGACGATCGCCCGCCTGATCGATGAACAATGGCTGCTGGCATCGGCGACGTCGGAGGAAACGATTGGCGGCAACATGCGCAACAGCGCGTGCGCGGTCGAATTGACCGATGGCGCGTTTCGCATCGAAAAACTCGCGCCGACCATTTCGTACGGCGCGCACGCCGACTGCATCCTGGTCACTGCACGCCGCAGCGCCGAGGCAAGTCCGTCCGACCAGGTGCTGATCGTGGCGCCGCGCAGCACCTTCATGCTGGAAAAGCGCGGCGGCTGGGATGCGCTCGGCATGCGCGGAACCTGCAGCGAAAGCTTCCGGCTGACCGCCACGGGCCGCGCCGAGCAGATCCTGCCCGTGCCGTTCGCCCAGATCGCGGACCAGACCATGCTGCCGGTCTCGCACACGCTCTGGGCCGCGGTCTGGGTCGGCATCACATCCGACGCCGTGAATCGCGCGCATCAGTTTTTCCGCGCCCAGGCACGCGGCAAGCCCGGCGCGCTGCCACCGTCGGCGGGAAGGCTGGCGAACGCGGTGGCGCAACTGCGCATGATGCAGGCACGCCTGAAGGACGCGCTCGACGCCGCCAGCGTTGCGTCGACCGAACGCGTGGCGCGCGATGCCCGTGAAGCATGCGACTTCGATACGCCGCTTGGCGCGTCGCTGAGCCTGGCGTCGGACATGAACACGCTCAAGCTCAGCATTTCGTCGGCGGCGCTCGAAGTCGTTCAGGAAACGCTGATGATCTGCGGCATGGCAGGATACAAAAACAACAGTGAATACAGCGTCGGGCGTCATCTGCGCGATCTTTTTTCCGCGCCCTTGATGATCAGCAACGATCGCATCCAATTAAACACGGCAAACCTGCTGCTCGCGCAGCGCACGCCGGCTACGGGGAGAATCTAGGACATGAACACGCTCACGGATGTCGCGGCCATTGAAGCTGCAAGCGCTACGAACACCTACAACGCTTCGGATGTGACGCTGCGCGCGCGCATGATCGAAGCGGGGATCCTGATCGAAACCGGCGAAGACGGCCTGTATGGACGCAGCCACGTGTTCGAAGATGTGATCGATCGCCTGAACAACGCCATCTCGCTCCTGGGTGCGGATCAGGAAGCCGAAGTGCTGCGTTTTCCGCCGGCCATGCGCCGCCATGACTTCGAGGACAGCGAGTACCTGAAGAGCTTCCCCGACCTCGCCGGCACGATCCACTCGTTCCAGGGCAACGACCGCGGTCATCACCGGCTGCTGGCAGCGCTCGAAAAAACGGTTTCAGTCGGCGAAGAAGAACGCACCGACGAATGGATGGACCAGCAAAAGCCCACGCGCCTCGTGCTCACGCCGGCCGCCTGCTACCCCATCTACCCGGTTGTCGCCAAGCGCGGCGCGCTGGCTGAAGACGGCGCAACGGTCGACGTGTTCGCGTATTGCTTCCGTCACGAACCGTCCATCGATCCGAGCCGCATGCAAATGTTCCGGATGCGCGAATACGTGCGTTTCGGCAGTCCCGAACAAGTCATGGCGTTTCGCCAGAAGTGGATCAAACGCGGTTCGCTGCTCGTGAACCTGCTGGGCCTGCCGTTTGAAATCGATCTTGCCAACGACCCGTTCTTTGGCCGCGGCGGCAAGATCGTGGCCGACAGCCAGCGCGCACAGGAACTGAAGTTCGAGTTGCTGATCCCGGTTGCAACGCCGGACCGGCCGACCGCTTGCCTGTCGTTCAACTATCACATGGAGCACTTCGGCGAAATCTGGAAGATCGCCCAGGCAAACGGTGAAGTGGCGCACACGGCATGCGTGGGCTTCGGCATGGAACGCACCACCCTCGCCCTCTTCCGCCATCACGGTCTCGACGTCAAGGCGTGGCCGGCCGAAGTGCGTGATTTCCTCTGGGGCGATACGCAATCGCGCATCACCACCGGGCTCGGGGCACTTTCATGACAGCCGTCTACACAAGCGGCGCGATGGATTCGAATCGCGAACGTGCCCGGGTCGTGCAACTGCATCCGCCGCATATGCGCGTACGCAAGCACCAGTCGCATTCGCTGCATCAGGGCGAACGCGTCTGGGCGGAAACGAACTGCTACGTCGACTTGTGGATTGAATTGCTGCACGGCTACGGGCTCGATCCGCGCGCCGCGCTCGCCTTCACCGTCACACAGGACTTCGAGGGGGACCAGTTCACGTTCTTCAAGTTTCCTCTCGAAGACCTCGACACGCTCTACGGCTTGCAGGTGCAGGAACTCGCGATCTACGATTCGCTGGAAGACCGCATTCGTACGCAAACCCAGCGCGGGCATACCGTGCTGGCCGAAGTCGACGCGTTTTATCTGCCCGATACACGCGCGACCTCGTACAGGCAGCAGCATACGAAGACGACCATTGGCGTGGATTTCATCGATCCGCATGCGCGCCGGCTCGGTTATTTCCACAACACCGGCTATTTCGTGCTGGACGGCGAAGACTACGAGGGTGTGTTCCGGCAGCTTCCTGAATTCGCTGACCGCCCGGAGATCCTGTTTCCGTACGTGGAGTTCTGCAAACGCGCACGGCCGGCGCTGACCGGTACGGCGCTCGCGGAGGCATCGGCGGATTTGCTGGTGGCGCACCTGCAACGCCGCCCGGCGCGCAATCCGATCACGCAATGGCGCGCGGCGTTTCCCGAACATCTGGAAATGCTCTTCGAGCGCGGCGAGAGCGCCTTTCATCTCTACACGTTCAACGTGATGCGGCAGCTCGGATCGAACTTCGAGTTCCTTTCGCGTTATCTCGTGTGGATGCGCGAGCGTGGTTTCGCGATTCCCGACGCCATGCCGACCGCAGCACAACGCATCGCGACGGAATCGATGGTCATGCAGTTCCGGCTCGTACGCGCAATCACGCGTGGGCGCCGCGATCCGTGCCATGAGTGTTTCGATGTGCTCGAAGAGTCCTACGATCAAGTCATCGAACCGCTCGCCGCGCTGATTCGCTAGCGGATATGCAAGAAGCCGTATCGCGGCCGACAGATCGCGCTGCGTTCCGGCCGCGCACACTATAAAAAGAAGGTTGTCTCGACATGGCCTTCGATTGTCATACGGGGAAATCACCATGCGCGTCGTTACGCCTGGCGTGCTCACGCCTTGCTCGTCCGCGCCCGCCGAGTTCACACCGGGCGCTTATCTTCCACAAAACTTGTCCGATGGCTGGCAGTGCCTGAGCACACCGGCCGGCGCGTATGCAACGCCAGCGGATCTGCCGTTCCCCAAGAACACCGAAAACACCCAAAACACGGGAACCTGGATCGATGCACCTGTGCCCGGCACGGTTGCATCGGCATGGAGAGCGGCGGGAAAGCTCGACATGGAATCGGCACCCGCATTCGCTTTCGATGACCACTGGTATAGATTGGTGCTGTCTGGACATGGCGCGCGCCGGGTGCGCTTGAACGGACTTGCAACGATTTGCGAAGTCTGGCTCGACCACACGAGATTGCTCGATACCGACTCGATGTTCGAAGCGCATGACATCGATATAAACCTCCACGGTCAGGCAACGCTGTACCTGTGCTTTCGCTCGCTCACCGCAGCGCTTGGCGCAAAACGCGGACGTGCACGCTGGCGCCCGAGGCTCGCGCAGCCCGCGACATTACGCAATGTCCGCACGACACTTTTGGGCCACATGCCCGGCTGGTGCCCTTCGGTGCAGGCCGTTGGACCTTGGCGCGCGGTGCAGATGCTGGGTGAATCGGCGACATCGATTGACCGCGTGGACTTGAAGACGAGCCTTGATGGCGACGATGGCATCGTGCACCTGACCATCCGCTTCGTGCATCCGCAGACGCAACAGTCCACACGCCTGACGTGCAGGGACGCGTCAATTGCGCTGCAATGGCAGGACGCGCAAACGATTGGCGGGACCTTGCGCGTGCCGAACGTCCCGCGCTGGTGGCCGCACACGCATGGAGATCCGGCGCTGCACGAGGTCACACTCGAGTTCGCAAACCACGATGTCGTATCGCTTGGCCGTATCGGCTTCAGGGAGATCACGGTTGATCGCGGCGTTAGGGGCGATGGCTTTCAGCTCGTCATCAACGGCGTACCTGTATTTGCGCGCGGCGCATGCTGGACCACGGCAGACCTCGTGTCGCTCGACACGTCCCGTGAAGAGGCGCAAACGTTTTTCCAGATCGCTCGCGACGCAGGCATGAACATGTTGCGCGTGGGTGGCACCATGCTCTACGAGTCCGATGCGTTCTATGCTTTGGCCGATGAACACGGACTTCTGATCTGGCAGGACTTCGCATTCGCCAATTTCGATTACCCGATCGATCCGGCATTCACCGCCAGTATTCAGCGCGAGGCAGAACAGTTTTTATCAAGAACGCAACGCTTTGCGTCGCTCGCCGTGTTGTGCGGGGGAAGCGAAGCCGACCAGCAAGCGGCCATGCTCGGGCTGCCGCCGGCCATGCGCACGCAAACGTTGTTCACGCAGCAATTGCCTTCGATATGCGCTGCGAAACGGCCCGACGTGCCTTACGTCGTGAACTCACCGAGCGTGCCCGCAGCCACTGAAAGCGAGCACGCGTGGCCCTTCGCCACGCGCGCGGGAATCACGCATTACTACGGCGTCGGCGCGTACCAGCGTCCACTCGACGACGCACGGCGTGCAAACGTTCGTTTCGCCAGCGAATGCCTGGCCTTCGCCAACGTTCCGGACGACGTTGCGCTCAACGCCGTGCCGCTTGCATCGATGCCGCATCAGCCGCGCTGGAAGACCGCCGTGCCGCGCGATCCGGGCGCGAGCTGGGATTTCGACGATGTCCGCGAACATTATCTGCGTACGCTCTACTCAGTCGATCCAGTGCGGCTACGCTATGAAGATCCCGAGCGTTATCTCGCCTTGTCGCGCGCCGTGGTGGCCGAAGTGATGGGCGATGTCTTCTCCGAATGGCGCCGGGATGGATCAATGTGCGGCGGCGGGATCGTATGGCAGTTGCAGGACATCAGGACAGGTTCGGGCTGGGGCTTGATCGATGCCCTGGGCACGCCTAAAAGCGCGTTACACGCGCTCGCACACGTTTTCCGTCCGGTAACTGCGCTTATCACGGACGAAGGCCTAGATGGCCTCGATATCCATCTCATCAACGAGACGGCCACCGCGATCGATGCGCATCTGGAACTCGTGTGTCTTCGCGATGGCGCCACCAAAGTCGCGAGCGCGTCGCGGGACGTAACGCTTTCGGCACGCAGCACGACGCGCCTGCAGGCCTCCGATGTACTCGGCCAGTTCTTCGACTTCACCTATGCGTATCGATTCGGCCCGCGCGCTCATGAAGTCACCGTCATCACCCTGCGCGACAAGGCGACAGGCGCCGTGTTGTCAGAAGCATTCCACTTCCCCGAGCGTGAAATGACGCAACGTCACGACCTCGGTTTGGAAGTACGACTCGAGCGTGACGAACACGGTGAATGGGAGCTCGTGATGCACGCCAAACGTTTGGCACGTTGGGTCCATGTGGTCGATCCGCACTATCGGGCACGCGATGAATGGTTTCATCTTGCGCCCGGCGTCGAACGCCGTATCGGACTCGTTGCACGTGAACGAAACACTTCACATACGCCGCAAGGCGAGGTTCGTGCGCTGAACGCAACGTTTTCAGTTCAGTACCAGCGCACGCAACGTGCGTTGTCAGCAAAGGCTGCGTAAGCCCCGCGTGCCCTCGCAGCGGTGTCAAGCGGGGGCACGCCGCACTTGCGTTCGTTAGCACACGCAGATCATGGAACAGTTCTGAATCATTTTTTAAACAACCGACGAATGCCTGTACAAGCATTCACGCTTTACGCGTCATGGGGCCTATTGCATGCCATGAAAGAAACCTGAACACGCCACCAGTAAGGCATTGCGCAGACGAAAGGGTGCGTTGCATCAATCACACCGATAGTCCGCGTCAAACACGCCCCCTGTTCAAGAGTGAAACAAAAACATCCATCTGCAGATTCCCCGATAGCACTCATTACGCACGACCCCATGATGGCATTGAGATTGACCATCGCTGGCACGGTCCTCGCTAAATGAGTAGCGCAACGCGGTAACGTCGAAAAATGAAATCAACTAAACGACGATGCTGCGCTGCTTACGGGGCTGGTCGCGAAACGTTTCGATGAATGCCGTCAGATGCAATCACGGATCGTTTCGCTGACCGGTAAATAACAAGTAAGGCGCAATGCGCAAAGTTACGAGAGAAGAACATCATGCTGACCCTTCAGTCCGACCTGCACGGCAATCATCTGTTGGGTGCGCTTCCCGCGCACGAATGGCAAGCTCTTACGCCTCATCTTGAACTGGTTCAACTTCGCACGGATCAATTGCTGTGCGATTCGGGTCAACGCATTCATCACGTGTATTTCCCCACCACCGCCATCATCTCCCTGCTTCACACGATGGAAGACGGCGGCTCAGTCGAGATCGCAGCAGTCGGCCGCGAAGGCATGACCGGCGTGCCCGTTCTGACTGGCGGTGAAACCATGCCGACGCGCGTCCAGGTGCAATGCCCGGGCTTTGCTTATCGCATGAGCGCATCTGCATTGCGCGAACAGTTCGGCCGTTCGGATTTCCTGCGCCGCCTGATGCTGCTTTACATGCAAGCCCTGCTCACGCAAGTGGCGCAAACGGCTGCATGCAATCGTCACCACTCGCTCAACAAGCAACTGTGCCGCTGGCTCCTGATTGAAATCGACCGCACTTCTTCGAACCAGCTTCAAGTCACGCAGCAACTGATTGCCGACATGCTTGGCGTACGCCGTGAAGGCGTCACCGAAGCCGCAGGCAAGCTGCATGACGCCGGACTGATTCATCACAGCCGGGGTTGCATCAAGGTGCTGGATCGCGAAGGCCTCGAAGCGCGCGCATGCGAATGCTACGGCATCGTCAAGCGTGAATTCGACCGGCTGCTTCCGCGTCTGCGCCAGGCTGCCGAAGAAGTTCATTGAACCCACGGACCATGCGATCAGTGTGAGCGTCACGAAAGTCAGATCATGACTTGTCGCGCGCCCTCCTCTTCCCGCAGTCCGCCGGTTCAACGTGACGATATCCGCGTACACATTCAGACGCGATCTGCGTTTCATAAAAACATAATCGTGCATTCGATATTTTTGGATCGAGCGGGTTTTGCATGCGTGTGATTGTCGAATTGCGTTAATCGTCGACTGATCGTCCGCTATTCGTCCACTAATCGCCGCGCAGGTTTTATTGAAAATGGTTTTGATTTAAAGCATCACGAGTCAAGGGTCACGGCGCCATTTGTGTGAACTAAGACGCCCACGTGCGGAAACGCACTTACCGGCCCTGCCGGAAACGCCACGATGTCACATCGAACGGCCAGAAGCGCGCCTCGACTATCGCGTCAACGCGAGTCAGTGCAAGCAGCCGCGGAGATGAAGCGAAGCAACGTAGCCAATAACAGTTTTCAAAGAGGCGCAGCGGTCTCCTGCCATGCGTCTTTCAACCTGCAGTTCTTCCTGTGTGAACACCCGCCGGATTCTCAAGGCTGGGAGCGTTAGCTGTTGTTTCGAGTGGCTGCTGCGAATGGGTGGACCGGGGAGAAACCCGTTCGCAGCGAAACCGGATGACGCTACCAAAGCGCTCGCGTCATGCACAGGAAGGACTACCTACGCGCACTGCGCGTTGACGGTCAGGAGACTTTGCGCTGGGGACATTCAGCGTATCCGTAACGCGAGGACCACTAATATGAATATCAAACTACTCGTTTCACTGCTGGCTGGCGCAACCTTCACAGCATCGTTGACCGGTTGCGCAATTGCACCGGGACCGTATCTCGACACCGATCGGCTCGACCAGACACCGGCGCCCGACAGCGTCGCCCAGGCGAACGTGAAGTATCGCGTGACGCCTATCGATGTCAGCTACTTCGAGACTCATCCGCAGATCAGCGACGAATCGATCGCAAGCGTCTGCCCGCTCACCTGCCTGACCAAAGACACGCGCAAGCTCTATGCGTATCACATTGGCGTGAACGACCAGATCAGCATCACCGTCTGGGATCATCCTGAGTTCAGCTCGAGCGGCATTGCCGCAAGTACAGGTGGTGCCGGCGTACCGCCGCTCCCGGCTGGAACTGCAGGCAACACAGGCGCACCGGTGAATGCATCGGCTGGCGCGACCGGTCCGGAAGCAGGCGGCGTGACCGTTCGCGTCGCCAACGACGGCACCATCTTCTTCCCGCGCGTCGGCCGCGTGCAGGCTCTTGGCAAGACGCCGCAGCAGCTGCAGGCGACGCTTACGCAGGGTTTGTCGAAGACCATTCGCAATCCGCAGCTCGACGTGCGCGTGTCCGGCTTCTACAGCAAGCAGGTGCAAGTCACCGGCGACCTGAAGACGCCTTCATCCATGCCGATCACCGACGTGCCGCTGTCCGTTATCGATGCGATCAACCGCTCGGGCGGTGCAAACGCCAACGCCGATCTGCAGAACGTCGGCATCACGCGTGACGGCAAGCGCTATCCAGTCGATGTCGCAGCCCTCCTCGATCGCGGCGATATCCAGCAGAACGTGCTGCTGCAGGACGACGACATCATCGATGTGCCGGATCGTACAAAGAGCCGCGTGTTCGTGCTCGGTGAGCTCTCGAAGCCGCAGACCATCCCGATGAATCGCGGCCGCCTCACGCTCGCCGATGCCCTGGCGAACGCCAACAGTATCGACCCGCGATCGGCCGACCCGCGTCAGATCTACGTGATCCGCGCCCCGGAACAATCGAAGGGCGGCATGATCAAGACCGCGGCGCTGACCACGGCCAACGGCAGCACCATGCCCGGCGCACGTCCGCTCGACCTCAGCGTGTACAAGCTCGACATGACGCAAGTCGATGCGCTGATGCTGATGACGCAGTTCGAACTGCATCCGCGTGACGTGATCTACGTGCAAGTTGCGAGCGCAGCCCGCTTCAACCGCGTGCTCGAGCAAATCTCGCCGACGATCCAGACGCTGTTCTATACCATCCAAACGACCCGCTAAACACGTGTCACGTGTTACGCCTGGAGTGCGACATGAGTACTTATGAAATGCTGGAGCATTCGCCCGCGCAAGCCAAGGACGACGAGTTCGTCTTGCGCGACCTCGTGCGGATGATCACGGACCAGATCTGGTGGGTGCTGGGCATTGCGCTCGGCATCTTGCTGGCTGCCGTGCTGTACGCGAAGATGTCGACGCCGATTTATTCCGCCGATGCCCTCGTGCAAGTCGACACGCCGAACACGGGTTCGTCGAGCACCAACCAGGGTTCGCTCTCCGCGGCGCTGGCGCCGACTGGCGGATCGCTGCATGCGGACTCCGAGATCGAGATCATCAAAAGCCGCGCGGTGATCGAACCTGTTGTCGATCAGTTCAACCTGAACTTCGGCACGGCGTCCAACGTCATGCCGTTTATCGGACGCATTACGCCGTTGTTCGCACGCCGGGGACATCCACTGCCCGCCATGTTTGGACTCGATGCCTATGCGTGGGGTGGCGAAGAGTTCAAGGTGGACTCGATCACCGTGCCGGCAGCGATGCAAGACCAGCGCCTAACGCTGCGTGCGTTGGGTGAAGGCCGATACGCATTGCTCGATGCCGAAAATCACGAACTGCTCCAGGGCCTCGCCGGCAACATGGCGAAGGGTAATGGCATTACCTTGCTCGTAAGCCAGCTCGTAGCGCGCCCCGGCACCGAGTTCTACGTTACGCGTGCTTCGCAACTCGAAGCCGTGCAAGCGTTCGGTTCCGGCATGCAGGTTGGCGAGAAGGGTAAGGACACGGGCATCATTCAGATCTCGTACAGCGGTTCGCAGCCCCTTTACATCACGCAGGTCGCGAACGCGATCGCCGCTTCATACCTGAAGCAGCGTACAGAACGTGCGCAGGAAGAAGCGAACCGCATGCTCACTTTCCTGAACAACGAACTGCCGCGAGTGCGCGACGAATTGCATGCGAGCGAAACCGCATTGGCGCAGTACCAGACGGCCGCCGGTTCGTTCCAGCCGACGCAGGAAGCGCAGACGTATCTGTCGGGCGGACTCGACTATGAACGTCAGATCGCCGCACTGCGCATGCAACGCGTTCAGTTGCTGCAACGCTTTACAGAAGGCGCCGACGAAGTCCGTGCAGTCGATGCACAACTGGCGGCGCTGAACGTCGAGAAATCGCGCTTCGATAACCAGTTCAAGACGCTGCCAGGTTCAGAGCGTCAGGCTGTATCGCTGCAACGCGAAGCCAAGGTCAACTCGGAGATCTACGTTGCGCTGCTGAACAAGACGCAAGAACTCTCGATCAGCCGTGCGGGAACGGTGGGCAATGTGCATATCATCGATATGGCGCTTGTGCCCTCGCAACCCGTGAAGCCTAAAGCTGCCCTGATCATTGCTGCGGGTGGTTTGCTTGGCGTGATTGCGGGTGTGGTGTTTGCCTTCGTGCGTCGCTCGTTCTTCGCCGGTGTCGATGATCCGGAACTCGTTGAACGCCGTTTCAATTTGCCTATCTTCGGCGCGATTCCCTTCAGTACGGAACAGGCGAGGTTGGATCGTGTGCGTCTTGACCGTCCGATGGCACTGCCGTCGTCTTCAGCCAAGGGTGGCATGAAGCGCCTCGGCACGCAGACCGTCGGTGATTCGATGGGACCCACGCTCGGGCTTTCCACCAAGACGCCTGTCGCGATGGCGCTTCAGAACGCCACGGTGCTGCCGGCGGCCAACAGCGGCAAACAGCCTTTGCTTTCCACGACGCATCCATTCGATACATCGATTGAAGGTCTTCGCGGACTTCGCGCCACGCTGCAATTTGCATTGGTCGATGCACCCAATCGCGTGATTGCGATCACGAGCCCGGCGCCTGGGGATGGCAAGAGCTTCCTCGCGGCGAACCTTGCAGCGTTGCTCGCCGAGTCTGGCAAGCGCGTACTGCTGATCGATGCCGATTTGCGTCGCGGACGTCTTGCTCACTATCTTGGGAAGTCATCGAATGGTGGTCTTACCGAACTGCTTACCGGGCAGACCGACTTCGAGATGGCGGCGCGCGAGACCGGTGTGAATGGGCTGCACTTCATTGGTTCGGGCGCGCATCCGCCGAATCCGTCGGAGATCCTGACCTCGAGCCGGTTTGCTTCGTTGCTGCAGGCTTTTGAGAAGCAATTCGATCTCGTCATTGTGGATACGCCGCCGTTGCTGGCTGTGCCGGATGCTGCGGTGATTGCTAGCCTGGCTGGATCAACGGTGCTCGTCATGCGTTCGGGCGCTCATTCGGAGAAGAATATCGCCGATGCGCTGAAGAAGCTCAAGCGTGCGCGGGCCCGGATTGTTGGTGGCGTGTTGAATGCGATGCCGGCGAAAAGCGGCGGGCGTAAGGGGACTTATGACTATGCTTACGCTTATACGTATTCGAGCGATCCGGCTGCGGTTGATGTGAAGCATTAAGAGTTGGGCGGAAGGCCCGCCAATAGCCCAGGTGCCCGCGAAAGCGGGCATTTTTTTTGGGTTTTGGAATGCCGGCGCTTAGGGCTTGGGCGATGCTGGGTTGTTGCTGCTTAGGCTTTTGCGCGTTCTGTCTTAGCTGTTCTCTTTAGCACTGTTAGCCACTGTCCGTGGCGGGACTTCATTTCTTTGTCCAACGGCGACAAAGAAACGAAGCAAAGAAAACGCCTCTCAACCGCTAATTCTTAAGTGTCCCCAGCGTGCAGTGACAACGGTTTGGTACCCCAAAAGCACGCTCAGCGAATAACGCCGGACAGTTGAACCCCTCCCCCTCCGAACACGGATACCCACACGCTTCGCCACCAGTGTGGGAGTCCGTTAACACGGAAACCTGGCCTACGCATAACAATGGAATAGCCCATACGGATTCAAAGCATTTTGAATCCGAGACTTCTTCACCGGTACGACCGACCTCTCGGTTTGGGCGCTAGCGCGCGCAGCGGGGAAGCCTGGTTAACGGAATCCCACACTGGTGGCGAAGCGTGTGGGTTGCCTTTGACGGAGGGGGAGGGTTTCAACAGGACGAGGTTATGCGCCGAGCGTGCTTTTGGGGTACCAAATCGTTGTCACTGCACGCTGTGGACACTTAAGAATTAGCGGTTGAGAGGCGTTTTCTTTGCTTCGTTTCTTTGTCGCCGTTGGACAAAGAAATGAAGTGCCGCCACGCATAGTGGCTAACAGTGCTAAAGAGAACAGCTAAGACAGAACGCGCGAAGACCTAAAAAGCAGGACCCCACGCCTCCCCCAAAAAACTGACAAACGAAAAAAAGCCCACGCTATTGAAGCGCAGGCAACGGTGCCACTTACCTTATCAAAAGAACAACGGCCTAAGCGTGGCCCAACCGCACCCGTACCCCTAAGCCGCTTTAACAAACGCCGGTGCGGCCATCGCCGATACATCCCTGTCGGAAGTCGGATCAGCCTTCGCCATCGTGTTCAACACTTCAACTATGAACTTGCGACGAAAATCCGCAGCGCTAAAGCGCTCTGCATTCTTCCGGCATGCCTGCGCCGAAAACGCATGTGGCGAATCCTCGAACCGATCCACTGCATCGCACAGGGCCCCAGCCGTCTGCTCAGAAAAATGAATCCCCGTCGCCCCCGGCATGCCAAGCGGCACGACCGACTCCAACGCACCACCCTTGCCAAACGCAATCACGGGCGTACCACAAGCCTGCGCTTCCACAATGGCAATGCCGAAGTCTTCTTCAGCCGCATAGACGAATGCCTTTGCGCGCTGCATATGATCCTTTAAAACATCGAACGTCTGATAACCAAGAATGCTCACGTTCGGCGTCGCCTTTGCCCGCACCAAATCCATCTGCGGACCGTCGCCTATCACAACGAGCTTGCGCTCCGGCATCGACGCAAACGCTTCAACAATCATATCGATGCGCTTGTAAGGCACCATGCGCGAAGCCGTCAAATAAAAATCGCCCTTCTCGCTACCAACCTCAAAAGCCTGCACGTCGACCGGCGGCGCAATGACCGCTGACTCACGTCGATAACTTTTCATGACCCGGCGCGCGACAAACTGCGAGTTGGCAATGATCCGGTCAACGCCGTTAGCCGAGCGCGCATCCCAATTGCGCAAGTAATGCAGCAACATGCGCGCGACCCACGAACGCGGTCCGCGCTCAAGGCGCGCTTCACGCAAGTATTGATGCTGCAAATCCCACGCGTATCGAATCGGCGAATGCACATAGCTCACATGCGTCTGATCAGGACCAACCAATACGCCCTTGGCCACCGCGTGCGAGCTTGAAAGAATGAGATCGTAACTCGACAAATCAAATTGTTCGATAGCAAGCGGCATTAACGGCAAATACCCGCGATATTTTTTTTCAGCATGCGGAAGCCGCTGGATAAACGATGTCTTGACCGGCTTGTTATGAACGATCGAGCGGTCTTTGAGAAAGTCCACGAGGCTGAAGATGTCCGCCTGCGGAAAGCACGCAATCATCTGCTCAAGCACCTTCTCCGCGCCGCCCGACACCACCAGCCAGTCGTGAACAATAGCCACTTTCATGATGAAACCCGTATGCCGCAGCCCATTGCTGCCGATGAACCGAGTTTAAAGAGAGTCCTTTTATGGTTTCGTGCGCACGCCCACACACTACAAGCATCGCATTGCGAATAATGAGTGCTGTGTTCATGTTGTCTTCACGCTATTCATTTACCCATGGCCGCGGGGTTAATCGGCCTCGGGTTTGCTCAATGCTCATACCTGTCACCGATGCCCACAGAAACCGCAGCCAGCTTATCGATTCCGGCCAACACGCTGCTGCGTGATCAGGGCGTGGTGCCCGCGGCCGGCGCACGTGACGGGAGCACACTGCGCGCAGACGCACCCGCACCTTCGCAAGTTCAGGGCGAACCCAGGATTCTTTTCATCGATCAAAGTGGTCAGCTCGGCGGCGCTGAAATTTGCCTGCTGCCGCTTGCCGTTCGATGCTCCCAGCAAAGCGAAGTACTTCTTCTCTCCGACGGTCCTTTTCGTGACCGTCTTCATGCCGAAGGGGTGAAGGTATCGGTCGAGTCCGACGCGCGCATTCAGGGCATCAAGAAAGACCGCATGAAGTTCGGGGCGCTTGCCGCCCTGCCCGGCATCTGGCGTCAGGTGCGCATGATCGCCGAGCGCGCAAAACCGTTCGATATGGTGTTCCTCAATACGCAGAAGGCGCTGATCCTCGGCGCGTTCGGCCGCGCGCTGCACGGCAAGCCGACGGTCTGGCATGTCCATGACATCGTTTCCCGTGAACATTTTGGCCGCCTGCATTTAACGCTGATCAAATGGGCCGTGAAGGTCGGCGTCGATCATGTCGTTGCAAACTCACGCGCGTCCGCAGATGCGTTGATCGAACTCACGGGCTTGCCGCGCAGCGCCGTGCCCGTCGTTCATAACGGCGTCGACATGACGCGCTTCGGTGACGACGCGGATCGGGCGAGCGCGGTCATCGAGCATCGGCGGGAAGCGTTGGGACTTCCCCGCAATGCATTTCTCGTCGGATTGTTTGGCCGCTTCACGCACTGGAAAGGCCAGCACGTTGCACTCGATGCAATTGCTCGCGTGCCTGACGCGCATCTGGTTCTTGTCGGCGACGCGCTTTTTGGCGAGACCGCCTACGCGCAAAGTCTGCGAACACAAGCCGAGACGCTCGGCATCGCCGATCGCGTGCACTTCGCCGGTTTCCAGCACGACGTCGCAGCGTGGATGAAGGCCATGGACGTGATCGTTCATGCGTCGATACAACCCGAGCCCTTCGGCCTCGTAATCATAGAAGCAATGGCCGCCGGCAAGCCCGTGATCGCGTCCAATGGCGGTGCGGTGCCGGAGATCGTGAGGCATGGCGAGAACGGCATGATCATTGAACCTGGCGATGCGTCGAAGCTGGCCGTTGCCATCAACACGTTGAAGCGCGAGCCTGAAATCGCCAAACGTATCGCCGCGCAAGGTCACGCGGATGCGGGCCAACACTTCTCGATCGACCGATATTTGCAACAGATGACACGCGTGCTGTTTGACATCGCAGCGCTTGCGCACAGGAGCGGCGTGCCTGAAACAACGGGCGTTATCGAAAATACAGCGGCTAGCGAAGCCAGGTTAACCAGATAGTTAAGACGGAAGACACAAGGAAAAATGGCCCGGCATGAATACATGCCGGGCCATTTTCATGATCAGTCGATAAGCGCTTTATCGAGCGCTGAAGTTGCCGGGCACGCCCAGCTTGATTTCGTACATTGCGGCGAGCATCGCCAGATAGGCGCGTTCGCTTTCCGCTTCCTTCTGCGTCATTCCCCTGCAGGTTTGTCCGCCCATGATCACGCCCAGGCACAACGCATAGTTGCCCGCGAACGCGGTAGGCGACGGCTCCATGCTTCTAAGGCGGATATAGGACGCGTCGAGTGTCTTGCGAAGATTGTTGTGCATCGCTTCATTCCCGTAATTGTTAAGACCTTATTGCCGCGCCCACGCGAGAAGTGAAATCCAACTGCAAAGGATGCCAACGCATACACGACGTTCGCGCTCACTCAAATTGACGGGCTTGGAGCAGCGGCTCCAGCGACGTACCTAGTTTGAATGAATGCCCATGCGTCACGCATCGGATTGATCTGACTATGGATGTAGTTTAGCGAAACAGATTATTGAACGTTGCGGGGACAAAAAAACGCGCGGCAAGCTTTTGAGGCTTTCCGCGCGTCTTCAGGCAGCTTTCCTTGCATTCAACCGCGCATCAACGCGCGATGTAATCGATCCGTTCAACACCATTCGGCGTTCCCAACAAGCAGACGTTTGCACCGCGCGCCGCGAAAAGACCCACCGTGACCACGCCCGCCCAGCCATTGACCATCGCTTCGAGCGCAATCGGGTCGGTGATCTTCAGCGCCTTCACGTCGATGATTTCATTGCCGTTATCCGTAATGAACGGCGAGCCGTCCTTATCCACACGCAGCACCGGCACGCCGCCCAGTGCAATCACGCGACGCCCGATCGCAGTACGCGCCATCGGCACGACTTCGATGGGCAGCGGAAAATTGCCGAGCACGTCGACGCGTTTGCTGGCGTCGGCAATACACACAAACACGTCCGCCACCGACGCCACGATCTTCTCGCGCGTCAGCGCCCCGCCGCCGCCCTTGATCATGGCGCCGTGGGCATCGATTTCATCGGCGCCGTCTACATACACGGGCAACGATTCGATTTCGTTCAATTCGAGCACCTGGAAGCCGTGCGCTTCGAGCCGCGCGGTGGTTGCAAGCGAGCTCGATACCGCCCCGCGATACCGCGACTTCGTGCTCGCGATGGCATCGATAAAACAGTTTGCCGTCGTGCCCGTGCCGACTCCGATCACCGCGCCTTCGGGCACGTTGGCGTGGACGTAGGCGGCCGCTTCGGCGGCAACCAGTTGCTTCAATTCATCTTGGGTCATGGCAGGGTGACAGCTCGATAAGGGATAAACCTGAATTCTAGACGCTCAGACGTGCATCAAGAAGCCGAGCGGATTATGCGTGCGCGCCACCGACGCAATAAACGCGAACACGATGATCGCCAGCACGCCGAATACCGCGCGCGCGCCTTTCGTGCGGCCGCGTTTCAGTGCAAACGTCCCGAGCACGATATACACGACCAATCCCGCGATCTTCGCCGAAAGCCACGCGGCGTTCGGCCCAAACCCAATGATCCCGACGAGCGTGATGGCGCTGAGCAGCAACAGCGTATCCACGATATGCGGCACCACTTTCACCGCGCGCTTTTGCAGCATCGGCGAGTCGCGCAGCATCCAGATCCATCGTATGAAGAAGCCGAGAATGCTGAGCGCCGCGCACGTCATGTGCACCGAGCGTAGCGGCAGGAAAAGTTCTGACATGGGCGTAATGAGCCTTTAAGGAAGGTATTTGTCGAGCAAGGCGGCGGCGATGGCGTCCGTTTCCGCATCGGGATCGCCGGCGTAATTGGCGGGACGGAAGTGCATCTGGAACGCAGCGATCACCTTGCGTGTCTTTTCGTCGAGCACGCCGTCGGTTGCGACTTCGTAGCCGTATCGATGAAGCTTGTCCTGCAACGCGGCGACGTCGGCCATGGACTTCGGATCGCGTCCAGCGAGATGTTGAGCGACAGTTGCGTCGTCGGGCCATGCGCCTATGCCGTTGGCGTAAAGCGTGCGCCAAGGGAAAGCCGGTCCCGGATCGATCTTGCGTTGCGGCGCGATATCGCTGTGACCTACGACGCGCGTGGGCGGAATCTTGTAGCGCGTCACGATGTCCTTCGCGAGCTTCACGATTGCATCGACCTGAGCCGGCGGATAGGGCGCCCAAGTGCGGCCCTGGGGAGTATCGATGGGACCGACGTTCACGTTCTCAATACCAATGGACGCCGCGTTCAGCTCTGTCGTGCCTTGCCACTCGCTTTTGCCCGCATGCCAAGCGCGCTCGGTTTCGGGCACGAGCTGATACACCACGGGCTCGCCATTTTCGATGCGCGGCGCATCCGGCACGACGTAATGAACACTAACGTCGTCACCGGTCAGCACCGCGAGCGAACGCGCTTCGCCACTTTGCGTGTAGTGCATCACGAGAAACCGCACGCGCGAATCGACGCTGGGCGCGTGATATCGCGTATCGGCAATGTATGCGCCGCGATCAATCTGAGTGGTGGAACAGGCGGCCAGCAGCGCGAATAACACACCGCCCGCAACTGCGCGCATTCTAAGCGTTGCGTACCAATTCACCTGCGTCAAAGCAAGGAGCTCATCACGGCAGATATGCAGCATCATACGACTGCCCTCAAAAAGCGCCTTAAGCTCCCTAAGCAACAACTAGCGCAGCATGCTTTCCGCAACCCGTTACTCCAGGAAGAAGCGATAGTGAAAATCGTCGATATCGGGAGCATCGTGCCGTTGAAAAAACTCCCACTCCCGTCTGCGGGCAGCTTTCCTCAATGGCGAATTCAAGTCGTATATCCGAATTGTCTCGACAACCCTCTCGCGGTCAAGCTGCCCACCTTCGGGGGCGGGCTCAAGCTCCCCGTTCCGATAATTGCAGATGAAGTACTTCGCAAACGTATAAAGGTCCTCATCCGGTTTAAGCAGCCGATCATCGAAGTGCTCGCCCTTATTCTGCTGGCACTTATCACAGCACGGAAATAGGTTCGTCCAAGTATAAGCAAGTTCGGGAAACGTGCTCTTGGGACGAAAATGTTCGACCGTTGCGCGGCTTTCCAGATTAACGGGACCATCACAAAACGCGCAGTGGTCTCTGGTCATTCTGAAAAGGTCGTCGCGCATCGAAGCGTAGCATTTGCTGCCGCGCCATGTGAAGCGAGCCGCAGGCATTTCACGACGACGTGCCAGATAAACCTCGGTCCACTGTGCAGCGTTGATTGATAAACAACGTGGCGAATCTGGCCTAACAAGCTTACGCAAGCCGCACCTCGACTCCCGCACGTTTGGCCGCCTGGCGAAGTTCTGCTTCCACAATTGCTCGAACTTCTTCGCCCTTTTCAGCTAACTCCTGTGCGCTTCCAAGAAGTGGAATTGCATTTTTGCTATTTAAGAACGCGTCGCGTTCGGCGTAAAACCGGTCAAACAACGCTTCAGTTTCCACATCAAATTCTTGGTCAATACCAAACACCTCATCCAAAATCAAACGATAGCTTTTCCCTGCCCCAGATGGAATCGGTTTAATCAATCGCCCCACCTGTCTGCCTTTTTCAGGCAAGCGGTACACCCACGCATCATCGACGGAAGCGACGACGAACGGAGAGTGAGTGGACACGAAAATCTGTGCATTCGGCAACATCTTTTGAATCGCTGGAAGGATCCGCCTCTGCCATGCGGGATGCAGGTGAACATCAATCTCATCCAAGAAGAGAGAAATGTTTTGCTCAAACATATCCCGCTCGATGGCCCAAGGCACTGATTCGAGTCGGATGGTTAGATCTGCAACCCAGGAAATAATCGACTTAAGTCCGTCAGGTAACGTATCAAAGGGTACTGTAAATCCATTTACCGACGCAATGACTGCCAAGGGTGACCGTTGCAAACGGAAATCAATATCTAGATCACATACGTCCTTGATCAAGCCAGTCAATTTGCCGAGCGTTCGATCGTAAGACGCCGCAATGGTTTCTTCACCGTCTGATCGGGCTAAAGCCGCCTGAGTGCGGTTATTTGCTATCCACTGAACCAAGACTTGGGGGCGAACTGTGGCGCTAAACGATAGTGCATCTTCAAAAGGTGAATTCGAGATTTGCTGAATCGCTCCCACACTCATCCCTCTCAGCGTCCTTTGGCCAGAATAGGCAAATGCAGCGAAGTTTACTTTCTCCACTTGAAGTGATGCTAGCGGGAGATACGTTGTTTGGAAATTTTTAAACGACCCTAGCGACATCGGCTGATCGGGACTACCAAATTGTGTTGGCTGTGCCCACAGAGGAAGCGCGAAGTAAGTGCCGCTACCTGGGTCTTTTATCCAAGCATGTGCCGTACCAAACTCAGTCTCAATAAGTGGTCCTACTTGACTAAACGAAGCACCAAATTGTCCGTAGCAGCCTTCGATCGAGAATGCGACGGAGCTAATGGACGACCGATATCGCTGCTTGATGAGCGATTCACCGTTGTAAGGCTTATCGAATATTTCAGCCAATGCATACAACAAGGTGCTCTTTCCGCATCCATTGGGGCCAGTAAAAAGATGTACTTCGGCCCGGGTTTTCGACTCCGTCGAAGCGCTAACAGGAAAATCAATTCGAACATCATCGAAGACGCCAACTTCTTTTAGCGCGACGGCCGTGAGTCGAAATTCTTGCATTTTGATCTCGTATCTTTGCAATCGAATTCGCGTGCCTGCATAGTAGCGACGCGGGATCGGACGTGTTCTCTAGAACAAACTGTGACGCTCCGTTACCAAGCCACTGCGCCACAGACACTTACTTCTTCACCGACCGCTGACGCACGGCTTCGAACAGACAGATCCCGCTCGCCACCGATACATTCAAACTTTCGACGCTGCCGGCCATCGGGATCTTCATGATCTCGTCGCAGGTTTCGCCGGTCAGGCGGCGCATGCCCTCGCCTTCCGCGCCGACCACGATTGCCACGGGACCGTCGAGCTTCGTCTCGTAGACGCTCGCCGTGGCGTCGCCCGACGTGCCGATCACCCACACGCCCGCATCTTTCAACTCGCGCAACGCACGCGCCAGATTCGTCACCGTGATGTACGGCACGGTTTCGGCCGCGCCGCTTGCAACCTTCGCGGCCGTTGCGTTCAACCCAGCCGAACGATCGCGCGGCGCGATCACGGCATGGGCGCCGGCGGCATCGGCGACACGCAGACAGGCGCCGAGATTATGCGGGTCGGTCACGCCATCGAGCACGAGCAGCAACGGCGTGCCACTCACGCCGTCGAGCAGTTCCGCCAGGTTCTGCGCCAACGGCATGTCGGACGCGCGCGCAACCACGCCCTGATGTCCCACGTTGCCGGACAGGCCCCAAAGGCGCGCTTCATCGGCGGCGATCAGGCGAATGCCCGCTTCCTTCGCGGTGCGCAGGAAATCCGTCATGCGCCGGTCCTTGCGGGTCGGATCGTAGAGGATCTCTTCGATCGTCGATGCATCCGCGCGAACCCGTGCGGTCACCGCGTGAAAACCATACAAAACTTTAAGACGTGACATGACTGGACCAGACCGTATTCAAACAAAACAAAATGGAAACGCGGCCCGGATGCATCGTGCATCGGGCCGCGCGTTTCAAACTGAGGCGTCACTGGATGAAACCCGCGCCGCCTCAGCACTTCTTTTAGCGCTTCTTGCGCGGCGGATGGCTTTTTGCCGCCGGCTTCGTGACAGCGCCGCGCTTCTTCGCCACCGCCATATCCTTGGCGATGGTCGGCGGCAACGCAGCAGCCGCCGCCTTGCCCGCAGCTTGCGCGGCAGCCTTCTTGCCGCCGCGATCGCGCCGACGGCTGTTCACGCTACTGCCTTCGTCGGCGGGCAATGAGCGCACACGCGGACCGGCGCCATTGATGCCCGCATGCTCAACGGCAGCAGCCGGCGCCGTTGAACGGCCGGGCGGCTTGACGGGGGTATCGCGCACCAGACGGAAGTCGATCTTGCGCGAATCCAGATCAACGCGGCTGACCTGCACACGCACGCGATCCGACATGCGGTAGCGAATGCCCGTGCGTTCGCCGCGCAATTCGTTCTTGATCTCGTCGTACTGGAAGTAATCTGCGCCGAGCTCCGTGATATGCACCAGCCCTTCGATAAACAACGAATCCAGCTGTACGAAAATCCCGAACGTAGTCACGCCGTTCACCATGCCGCCGTACTCTTCGCCGAGCTTGTCGCGCATGAAATAGCACTTGAGCCAGGCTTCCACATCACGCGAGGCTTCGTCGGCACGTCGTTCATTCGATGAACAATGCAGCCCGAGTTCTTCCCAGATCGCGACGTTGTTGCGCTGACGGCTGCGCGATTCATCGTCGGACTTCTGCATGGCGCGCGCGGCTTTCGTCAAACCGGTGCTGAGCGTGACGTCGTGACCGACTTCAGGCTGATACTTCTTGCCCTGCAAGATGGCGTAGATCGCGCGATGCGTGAGCAAGTCGGGGTATCGGCGAATCGGGCTCGTGAAGTGCGCATACGCTTCGTATGCAAGTCCAAAGTGACCGATATTGTCCGGGCTGTACACGGCTTGCTGCATGGAACGCAGCACCATGCTTTGCAGCATTTGCGCATCCGGCCTGTCGCGAACCATTGCCATGAGGGCCGCGTAATCGCTTGCGTGCGGCTTCTCGCCACCGCCCAGCGACAACCCCACGCCACGCAAGAACGCGCGCAAGTTTTCAAGCTTCTCAGGCGTAGGCCCGGCATGCACGCGATACAAACCCGGGTGCTTATTGCGCTTCAGGAAGTCGGCGGCGCATACATTCGCGGCCAGCATGCACTCCTCGATCAACCGATGCGCATCATTGCGATGACGCGGCACGATCTGTTCGATCTTGCCTTGCGCATTACATACGATGTACGTCTCGGTTGTATCGAAGTCGATTGCGCCGCGCTTCTGACGCGCCGCATGCAGCGACTTGTACACGCCATAAAGGTTTTGCAATTGCGGCAAGAGGTCAGCCCGCTTTGCAGCTTCCGGCCCCTTCGTGTTGGTCAGGACGGAAGCCACTTCCGTGTACGTCAACCGCGCCGCCGAATGCATCACGGCCGGATAAAACTGATACGCCTTGATCTCGCCGCGCGCGGTGATCACCATGTCGCAGACGAGCACGCAACGGTCCACTTGCGGATTTAGCGAACACAAACCGTTGGACAACTTCTCCGGCAGCATTGGAATCACGCGGCGCGGGAAATATACCGACGTGCTGCGATCGAGCGCGTCGACATCAAGCGCTTCATTCGGGCGCACGTAATGCGAGACGTCGGCGATTGCAACCAGCAGGCGAAAACCTGTGCCGCGCCCAACGGTCATTGGTTCACAGTACACGGCGTCGTCGAAGTCGCGCGCGTCTTCACCGTCGATGGTGACGAGCGGCACATCGCGCAAATCCACGCGGTGCCGAATGTCAGCAGGGCGCACTTCGTCGGGCAGCTTCGATGCCTGTTCCAGCGCGCGATCGCTGAATTCATGCGGGACGCCGTATTTGCGCACCGCGATCTCGATCTCCATACCCGGATCGTCGATATCGCCAATCACCTCGACCACGCGCCCAAGCGGCTGCGAGTGACGGCTCGGGAAATCGGTGAGATCCACCGAAACCACCTGCCCCACTTTCGCTTTCTTCGGGTTCTGCGTGATCAGAATGTCGTGACCGATACGCTTGTCTTCGGGCACGAGAATCAGCGCACCGTTCTCGCTGATCAACCTGCCGATGATGCGTTTATTCGCGCGATCCGTGACTTCGACAATATGGCCTTCCGGACGCCCGCGCCGGTCATACCCGACGATGCGCGCGAGCACACGGTCGTTGTGCATGACCTTCTGCATTTCGCCGTTGGGCAGGAACAGGTCGTCCTGGCCGTCGTCGCGAATCAGGAAGCCAAAACCGTCGCGATGGCCCTGAACCCGGCCCGCCACGAAATTCGAGGGATGCGTGAGCTGGTAGTAGCCGCGTTTGTCGAGACGGACCTGGCCGTCGCGCTCCATGGCTCCCAATCGCTTGAAAAATCCTTCGCGCTCCTGGCGCTTGATCGACAGAGCTTCAGCGATGTCATTCGCAGCAAGCGGCGCTTCGCTCGTGCGCAACACGCCGAGAATTTCTTCGCGGCTCGGAATCGGATACGGATATTTGTTCAAGGGCTTATCGATGATCTCTTCTCGTCTAACTGAATGTCGCGGTTAATCGGGCAACACGCGGGCAACACGCTCGCGGCTTCCATCCAGACATGCCGGCCGGCGAACAATGGGCCGGCGCGCTGCCGGGACGTTGCGCTTAACGTTGTTCCGGTTCGTTCACGAATAGTCTGCGAATCATTCTAACACCCGCAAACGAGGCCATATCGGCGCTTAAGCCATATGGACAATGGCTCGCAGCCCCGTTTCGCTTTCGGTCTCAAAATGCTTGACAGCGCGACAAGCCCGGCTATAATTGCGTTCTTTGCTGCATACGCACACTGCCCAGGTGGCGGAATTGGTAGACGCACATGGTTCAGGTCCATGCGCCGCAAGGTGTGGAGGTTCGAGTCCTCTCTTGGGCACCAACAAGCTGGATCAAGGCTTCGCGGTCGTAGTAGAAGTTGATGCAACGTAGTTTCTGCTCCGCAAAAGCAGCCTTGGTTCACAAAAAGCCTTCCCTAACCCGGAAGGCTTTTTCGTTTCCGGCGCGGATTTCTTCCGCTCCAGGCACATAACGTCGCCTCACTGAATCAGTCGATACAACTGCCGAAGCGCGTTAATACAAAAACAAAAACTACTCGCACGTCGTTACGATAGTGTCAATTCCTGCTGCTTTGCGCATCCAATTCCGGCCGACTTGTCTTGGTCCGGCCGAGGACCTGTGCCCGGCGGTCAATTTCCCTCGCTACTTTGCGCCGCCATGCCACGCCCGATCTTCGCCGAAATTCACCCGAACGCCGTCAGGCACAATCTCGAACTCGCCAAGCGCCGGGCTGCGGGCGCGCGCATCTGGGCCGTGGTGAAGGCGGACGCCTATGGTCATGGCATCGAACGGATTTATCCGGGGCTGGAAACAGCCGACGGAATCGGCCTGCTCGACCTGAACGAAGCCGTCCGCGTACGCGAACTCGGCTGGGCCAAGCCGATTCTTCTGCTCGAAGGAATTTTCACGGCGGAAGACGTCCAGATTGCCGATCGATACCGGCTGACCGTCGCCGTTCATTGCGATGAACAACTCGCGCTGCTGTCGAGCCACAAGCCGGCGCGGCCCATCGATATTTATCTCAAGATGAACACCGGCATGAACCGCCTGGGTTTCACGCCGGAAGCGTTTCGCGCGGCCTGGGAACGCGCCCGCGAATGCACGAATATCGGCGAGATCACGCTGATGAACCACTTTGCGAATGCAGACGAAGGCGAAGTCGACTGGCAAATGGACCGTTTCGATGCCGCCACCGCCGGCATGCCGGGACAACGCTGTCTTGCAAATTCAGCGGCGGTGCTATGGCATCCGAAGACGCATCGCGACTGGGTGCGCTCGGGGATCGTGTTGTATGGCGCGTCGCCAACAGGCATGGCAAAACATATCGCCGATGTGCCGCTCCAGGCTTCCATGACCTTGCGTAGCGAATTGATCGGCATTCAGACGCTGCAGGAGGGTGAAACCGTCGGGTACGGGCGAACCTTCACCGCGCCTCATACAATGCGCATCGGCGTGGTCGCGTGCGGTTATGCCGACGGATATCCAAGGCACGCGCCAACCGGCACGCCGGTCGCAGTGGACGGTGTCACGACGCGCCTGGTGGGCCGGATATCGATGGATATGCTGACCGTCGACCTGACGCCTGTTCCCGCCGCGCGGGTTGGATCGAGCGTTGAATTGTGGGGCGACCAGATTCGCATAGACGACGTTGCGAGCAGCGCGGGCACCATCGGATATGAGCTGATGTGCGGGCTCGCGCGCCGCGTGCCCGTGGGTATCGTTTAGGGTTTCGAAGCGTGGATGAACGGCTATTTCTCACGCGCCCATTGACAGCGTGGGATGGTTCGCTAAAATAGCATTCTTCGCTGTACCGCTTGGCCCAGGTGGCGGAATTGGTAGACGCACATGGTTCAGGTCCATGCGCCGCAAGGTGTGGAGGTTCGAGTCCTCTCTTGGGCACCAAAGATTCAGGTAGTAAAGAAATATCAAGAAACCCCGTGATGCTTTTGGCTCACGGGGTTTTTTGTTTTTCGTCCGCGCTTGCTCACCTGCCTCTGCACAAATCGTCGGTGTCATATCTTCGCCACGCGACGCGGTTACGGTGCTGCATCACCACAAAAACCCTCCCCACGATGTCGTCGACGTCCGAGCACGGCCGCAAAAAGCACGACGCTGCCTCGGCTTTCAGAGCAGCGCAGGCAAGTGTCCTTTTGAATGCGGTGCTGATGACGGTGCAGATCGCCATCGGATGGATGGCTTTTTCCGACGGCCTGCTCGCCGATGGCGTCCATACCCTCGCCGATCTCGGCGCCGACGGCATGGTGCTGATCGTGCTGCGCCTGAGTACGGCGGCAGCGCAGCGCCGGGCGGGATTCGAATTTGAGGGCTCCGACTGGTACGAAACCGCCGGGTCCCTCTTCATCTCCATCCTGCTGATCGCAACCGGAATGGAAACGCTCTGGACGAGCCTCAGCCACTTGAACGACACGGGCAACGGCCCCTCCGTTCATGCAGCCGCGCTCGTGGTCGCGGTGTTCGTGATCGTCGCCAAGGAAGGCTTGTTCCGATACATCATGAGCGTGGCCAAACGCACGCGCTCGAGCGTTCTCGTTGCGAGCGCCTGGCATGCGCGCTCCGACGCGATATCGGCGTGTGTTGCCGTGCTCGGGATCGCCGGCAGCATGGCCGGCGTGCCGATGTCGGATCGCGTCGCCGCGGCGCTCATCGGCTTGATGATCGCGCGCATGGGCTGGACGCTCGGCTGGAAAACCTTCAAGGATTCTTTCGCGCGAACCGCCGCCGGGACGACCGGAAGATAGGCGTCGGGTTCACGCGCGCCTCAGGCGATCCTGAACACGGCGACCGCCGCTTTCAGGTGACGCGTTTGCTCGTGCAGCGACGTCGCTGCGGCGGCGGCCTGCTCCACCAGCGCAGCGTTCTGCTGAGTCATTTCATCCATCTGGACGACCGCCTGATTCACTTGCTCAATGCCCGTACTCTGTTCAAGCGATGACGCGCTGATCTCCGCCATCATTTGCGTCAAGCGGGATATGGATGTGGATACTTCGCGCATGGCCTGGCCGGCGCGTTCGGCGAGCGCGGAACCATCGTTGACCTGCGAAACCGATTCGCCGATCAGCGCCTTGATCTCTTTCGCCGATTGCGCGCTGCGTTGCGCGAGGCCGCGCACTTCGCTCGCGACAACCGCAAAGCCACGGCCCTGCTCGCCCGCCCGCGCAGCCTCGACCGCTGCGTTCAACGCGAGGATGTTCGTCTGGAACGCGATGCCGTCGATCACCGAAATGATCTCCGCGATCTTGTCCGAACTCTTCGCGATGCTGCTCATCTTTTCCACGACCTGATCGACCACGCCGGTGCCGCGCGATGTCGCCGTCAATGCATCGCCGGCGAGGTTATTGGCATCGCGGGCGTGATCGGCGTTCTGACGCACGGTCGCGGTCAGTTCCTCCATGCTCGATGCCGTTTCTTCCAGCGACGCGGCCTGGTTCTCGGTGCGCGCCGAAAGATCCGCGTTGCCTGTTGCAATCTCATCGGCGCCGAGGTTGATGGAATCGGACGACTCGCGCACGGTCCTCACGGTATGCGCGACGCTTGCCTGCATCGCGGCGAGGCTCGCGAACAAACGGCCGATCTCGTTGCTGCCGCGGTCCGCGATGCGCTCATCGAGCTTGCCCTCGGCGATCTGCTCGAAGTGGTGACCCGCTTCCTCGAGCGGCGCGATCACGCCCCGGCGCAATGCGATGTGAACCAGTACGACGCCTGCGACCAACGCCACGAAAATCGCCAGTCCGACACCGCGGAACAGGTTCAGGCGTGCATCGATGGAATCGAGATACGACTGGCTTGCGGCATCGCTGAAATTGGCGAAAGTCCGTTGTTCGGCGAGGTAGCGATCCTGGAAACCCTGCGTGGGTTGATCGAGGAAAGCCTGGATGTTGTTGCTATCGAGAAACTGGGCAAGCTCGGTCAGCGCACCATGATATGCCTTGAATTTCTCCTGCAACGCGGCGGCGCGCGCCTGGTTTTCGTCGCCGGTTTTCGGTGCGTTGAGGAACGCGCTGAACGATTTGTCGGCGAGTGAGAGTTGTTCGCGTGCGTGCTGGACGATTTCGACCGGCTCCGTGCCGCCGCGAACCATGCGCGTGCCCGCGCGCGACAGGTTGATACGGGCATCCATCAGGCGTTGGGTGGTTTCGTTGACGGAGTTGACCTGTTTGAGCGCGATATCGGAAAGATTGCTGACATCGGCATGAGTGGATGTGAGGGACCAGAAGCCGATGCCTTCGGTCACGACCTGAAACAGGCAGAACACGGCGAGCACGACCAGCAGGCCGGTTGAGACACTTATCTTCTTAAGCATTTTTTTGACGACTCATCAAGACGAGATATTCGATGTTGTCCGCGTGCATCCCGGCCTTCCGATCAATGGACCCCTGAAACGCAGCCGATGAACGCGATTCGTTGCTGCGAGCGCAACGCGATGCATTTTTATGAAGCGTGAAATGCGAAACCAGTTCGCGGGAAAAATTGTCGAGTGATCGGGGGCGGGATAGGAGCGTGCGTAGGGTGACGCCAGTGTTAACGGCGATCCACCGCCATACTTGAGGCACGGCTCGCGTCTCCCGACACAATCTGACAGGCGTTGCAGCTATGCTTTGCGGTCCCACTTCCCTGAAAAATCGAAAACGATGACGGTCACCGAAAACCCCGCGCTCAAGGAAATCTTCAACGAAGCCCGCTTTCGCCTCGCCGCACGAGACGTCAAGGCGGTCTATCCGTCATTCGATACACGCCGCTTCCTGAAACTCGCGCTCGCGGACCTGGAAAGCCTGAGCCTGATGCAGCGGCTCCGCCGCATGACGCACGCGCTCCACGCAACGCTTCCCGAAGATTTCAGCCAGGCGCTCGATGTTCTTCGCGCGCTCGCGCCACGTATGCAGCAGGGATTTTCGACGCTGGTTCTTCCCGATTACGTTGGGCAGTACGGTCAGGACGATTTTGAACTTTCGATGGACGCGCTCAAGTACTTCACGGGATTTGGCTCATCCGAGTTTGCCGTTCGCGAGTTCCTGTGCCGCGATCTGAAGCGAGCACTTGCCATCATGAAGGTCTGGTCGCGCGACGAAAGCGATCACGTACGCCGGCTTGCAAGCGAGGGTTCCCGTCCCCGCCTGCCGTGGTCGTTCCGGCTCGACGCAATCATGGCCGATCCCGCGCTCGCCGCGCCGATACTCGAAAACCTGCGCGCGGACCCGAGCCTTTATGTGCGCAAGTCGGTCGCCAACCATCTCAACGATGTGACCAAGGTTCATCCCGAGTGGGTGCTGGATCGGCTGAAGACGTGGCCCATCGATAATGCGCACACCGCGTGGATCGCGAAACGCGCGTTGCGTTCGCTGATCAAGGAGGGAAACGGCAGCGCGTTGGCGTTGATCGGTGCGGGGGGGGCGCCCGATGTCAGGCTCAGCAAATTTACCGTTTCGCCGTCCCGGGTCGCGCTGGGAGAACGCATCAAGTTGTCATTCGATCTTGCATCGAAAAGTGCTGAAAGCCAGCGCCTCGTAATCGACTACCGGATGCATTACGTAAAAAAGTCCGGCGTGACCGCAGCGAAAGTTTTCAAGCTGAAGGAACTGACGCTCGATGGCGGCCAGCGCGTTTTAATCGAACGCGCGCAGAACATTCGCGACTTCACCACGCGCGTGCATTACGCCGGGCGGCATGACGTGGAGATTCTCGTGAATGGCGTATGCCTGGCGAAGGGTTATTTCGATTTGACTTGTTGAACCTGGATCAGGCCATCGACCAGCGCCCTTTCGGGCCGTTGCAGCGCGTCCAGATCGCGCACGACGATCAAAAGCTGGCGCGGCGCCCATCGATCGGTCAATTCCACCACGCGAACGCCCAGCGTGCCGCGATAACGCCGCGCAGCAGTCACCGGAACGATCGCGATTCCGGCGCCGTGTTCCACCATGCAGCAGATGTTTTCGAAGGTCCTCATGCGCGCACGAAAATAGAAATTCTGCCCCGCGAACAACGCCTGCTCACCGAGATATTCCGAGAGCGCGCTGCCCGCACTCAGGCCGATAAAATCCTCGCCGACCACGTCCCTCAGCGCGACCTTTCGCCGGGCGCTCAGCGCGTGATTGCGAGCGACGATCAGCACGAGCTTGTCGGTCGCGAACGGGAACGCCTGCAACGCGCCATGCTCCACGGCGTCCGCCACGATGCCGATTTCCGCCGACCCGTTGAGCACCGCCTTGACGGTTTCAGCGCTCTGCCGCTCCTTCATGTCGATGTGAACATTCGGATGATCGCGAAGGAATTCAGCGAGCGGGCGAGGCAGGAATTCAGCGACCGCGGCGGTATTCGCCCATAAGCGGATGCGCGTCTTGCGCGCCTGCGAATGTTCGCCGAGTTCGCCCTGCATGCGCTCGATTTGCCCGAGAACCAAACGCGCGTGGTGCGCGAGCGTATCTCCTGCCGGAGTGGTTTCCACGCCGCGCCGTCCGCGCTCGAGCAGCGGCATGCCAAGCGCCTCTTCCATGCCTCGCAGGCGCGCGCTTGCGGATGGCAACGACATGTTCGCCTGCGCCGCACCGTGCGTGATGCTGCCCGTTTCCAGGACGTAGAGAAAGAGGCGTAAATCGATGAGATCGAAGCGCATCGGCTAGATAGGTCGGATGGATCAGCCTTAGTTATACCCTAAGGCAGAGTACATATCATCCGCATTGTGATCCGTGGCGATCGCGGCAGAATGACGTCGATTGATCCCTTCCGGCCAGCCGATGAACTCTCTTGCTGCAGCGCACATCGCAATAGTTTCGTTTACGTTTTTGATCGCTGGCACCGTCAAGGGCGTCACGGGCATGGGCCTGCCGACCGTCGCGATGGGCGTGCTCGGCACGCTGATGTTGCCGGCCCAGGCGGCGTCGTTGTTGATCTTGCCGTCCTTGATCACGAACGTATGGCAGCTCCTTGCAGGACCGGGCGTGGTCGCGCTGGTCAAGCGTTTCTGGTGGATGATGGCCGGGATTGTTGTTGGTACCGTCTTCGCCGCGTCGTTCATTGCAGGAAGCGGCGGAGCCTGGGCAGTGACCGGGTTAGGCGCTGCGCTGACACTCTATGCCGTGTCCGGATTGCTGGCGTGGCGGTTTTCAGTGCCGCCGCAATATGAGCGCCGGCTCTCGCCCTTGATTGGTATCGTCACCGGCTTCATTACCGGCGGGACGGGCGTATTCGTCGTACCCGCGGTGCCCTACCTGCAGGCACTCGGCCTCAAAAAAGAGGAACTGGTCCAGGCGCTCGGCCTATCATTTACGGTATCGACGGTGGCGCTTGCCATAGGTCTCGCGCGCGAAAATGCGTTCGCAATTGGCGACATCAACCGTTCGCTGCTTGCTGTCATTCCTGCGTTGCTTGGCATGTGGATCGGGCAGAGTGTTCGCGAGCGCATCAGTCCTGCAAGCTTTCGCAGATGGTTTTTTATCTGCCTGCTCGCGCTCGGTCTTCAGTTGCTTCTACGGCGATTTTTCTAGCGCTGAGGGACCATTGAATCACGAGGAGATCCGACGCGATGTTGTCTCCACTACTCGAAACACTCGGCGCCCTGGCGATTCTGGCGAGCCTCGCTGTCAATCTTCGTGCGCTGTTCGACCGGCGCCGGTAGCTGCGGCGGCCGCATACGAAGCGCCCTTCCGATCAACACACCTCTGTTCGATACCGCACATACATCCCGGCCTGGCGTGGCAGTCTTTTCAACACCCTGCACACGCAAAGGACGAGCGGCAAATGGATAATGATTTTCGTGCCACCCGTTCGAAGCCCCAGCGAAAACACAGGCTTCGACTATTGCCGATCGTGATCCTGTCGTCCTGCCTGAGTACCGCGCTTTACGCGCAGAAAGCGGCGCCGGCCGCTGCCAGCGGGGCAAGCGCAAAGGGCGCCTATCATAAAAATCTCGACCGAACGGGCAAGACGCGCAAGGGCGCGGCCTCGTACTACGGCCCAAAGTTTTACTCGAAGAAGATGGCCGACGGGACGCCCATGGATCCGCAGTCCAATGTCGCCGCAAGCAAAACCTTGCCGCTCGGCACCAAGGCGCGGGTCACGAACCTTGAAAACGGCAAGACCGAGGAGGTCGAAATCAAGGATCGCGGTCCGTACGTCAAGAATCGAATCGTCGACGTGTCGCCCAAGACCGCGGATAAACTCGGCCTGAAAGAAAACGGCACCGCGCCCGTCGAAGTCAAGCCGGTGGAAGTCCCCCAAGCCGACGGCAGCGTGAAGCCGGGCACGGGCGCCACTGGAAGCCAGTAAGCTTGCGGGATCTTCCGGTTATCGTTGCCAGGGCGCCGCAGAATCCTTCCCCGCTTTCCCATATTTTTGCGAAGCCGCGCGCACAACGGACATCTCGATCTCGCCCTCATCGGCAAGCGCCTTGAGCGCCGCAATCACAATCGACGCACGATCGACCTCGAAGAATTCGCGCAGCGCCTGCCGCGTATCGCTACGGCCGAAACCATCCGTGCCAAGCGCCACGTAACGCCGCGGCACATATGCACGGATCAGTTCGGGCACGGCACGCACGTAATCGGTCGCGGCAATCACCGGACCGCGTGACGCGCCCAGCGCGGTGCTCACGTATGGCGCCGGAGCATCTTCTCCAAGCCGCGCCAGCCGCTCGGCGGCCATTCCATCGCGTTGCAACTCAGTGAAGCTCGTCACGCTCCACACCGCTGCACCGATACCCCAATCCTCGCTCAACATGCGCTGCGCCGCGATCACTTCACCCAGTATCGCGCCCGCGCCGAGCAACTGCACTTGCGCCGATTCATCCGGTTTCGTCTCGAGCGGATACATGCCTTTGAGAATGCCGTCGCGCACGAGTGCGAGATCGCCTCCGGGCACCGATGGCTGCGCGTAGTTCTCGTTCATCGCCGTGATGTAATAGAACACGTCGTGCTGGCGCTCGACCATTTCGCGCATGCCTTCATCGACGATCGCCGCGAGTTCGTACGCAAACGCGGGATCGTAGGCACGGCAATTCGGAATCGTCGATGCCACCAGATGGCTGCTGCCATCCTGATGCTGCAGCCCCTCGCCGCCAAGCGTCGTCTTGCCCGCCGTCGCGCCGATCAGGAAGCCACGCGCGCGCTGATCGGCAGCTGCCCAGATGATGTCGCCGATGCGCTGAAAGCCGAACATGGAGTAGTAGATATAAAACGGCAGCATCGGCAGGTCGTGCACGCTGTAGGAAGTCGCGGCGGCAATCCACGACGACATTGCGCCCGCTTCCGAAATGCCCTCCTCCAGAATCTGCCCCTTCGTGTCCTCGCGGTAATAGAGCATGGAACCGAGGTCTTCCGGCTCGTACAACTGACCCAGCGGCGAATAAATGCCGACCTGCCGGAACATGTTCGCCATGCCGAAGGTACGGGCTTCATCGGCGACGACCGGCACCACGCGCGAACCGATCGACGCGTCTTTCATCAGGCTGCCGAACATTCGCACGATCGCCATGGTGGTCGACATTTCCTTGCCCCCGGCATCGAGCGCAAACTGGCCCCAGCTGGATATGGAAGGCACCACCAGTCCCTTCGACGCAACCCTGCGCCGCCTCGGCAAATAGCCGCCAAGCGATGCACGCCGTGCATGGAGATATTGCATTTCGGGGGTGTTATCGGCGGGCTTGTAGAACTTCACGGCCTCGACGTCCGCGTCAGAGAGCGGCAAACGGAAACGATCGCGGAACGCCTTGAGGTCATCGAAGCCGAGCTTTTTTTGCTGATGCGTCGTCATGCGGCCCTGGCCCGATGTGCCCATGCCGAAGCCCTTCATGGTCTTGGCGAGGATCACCGTCGGCTGGCCCTTGTGCCCAAGCGCCTTCGCATACGCCGCGTGAAGCTTGCGCACGTCGTGGCCGCCGCGGCGCAGGCGGTCGATGTCTTCATCGCTTAAATGCGACGCCAGCGCGGCAAGCTCCGGGTTCTGCCCGAAGAAACGTTCGCGGTTGTAAGCGCCATCGTTTGCGGAAAAGGTCTGGAACTGACCGTCGACGGTATGCGCGAACGCGCGCAACAACGCATTCGTCTGGTCACGAGCAAACAGCGCGTCCCAGTCCGATCCCCACAGCACCTTGATCACGTTCCAGCCCGCGCCAATAAACTGCGCTTCGAGTTCATCGATAATGCGCCCGTTGCTGCGCACGGGACCATCGAGCCGCTGCAGGTTGCAGTTGATCACGAACACGAGGTTATCGAGCTGCTCGCGCGCGGCGAGTGACAATGCGCCGATCGATTCGGGCTCGTCCATTTCTCCATCGCCGAAGAAGCCCCACACCTTCCTGTCCTGCGTTTTGGCGAGACCACGGTTGTGCAGATAGCGCATGAAACGCGCTTGGTAAATCGAGTTGATCGGGCCGATGCCCATGGAACCGGTCGGAAACTGCCAGAAGTCCGGCATGAGCCATGGATGCGGGTACGAACACAATCCGGGCCCCGCAATTTCCTGCCGATAATGCTCGAGATGCTCTTCGCTCAAGAAACCTTCGAGGTAGGCACGCGCATAAACGCCGGGCGATGAATGCGGCTGGAAGTACACGAGATCGCCGCCCGTTCCTTCGCCGGCATCGGGCGCGGCCGCGCGAAAGAAATGGTTGAAGCCGACTTCGAACAGATCCGCCGCTGATGCATAACTCGCGATGTGGCCGCCGAGTTCGCCGTATGCCTTGTTCGCGCGCACGACCATGGCGAGCGCGTTCCAGCGCAGCGCGGCGGCGAGCTTCTCTTCGATCTCCAGATTGCCCGGATAACGCGGCTGCTCGGCGAGCGGGATGCTGTTCGCATAAGGCGTGACCCGTGCGCGCGACGACTCGATCCCCAGCGACAACGCGTGCTCCGCGAGCCGATCATACAAATACTGCGCGCGGTCGCGGCCGACATGTTCCGTGACCGCGTCAAGCGCCTCCAGCCATTCGGCGGTTTCGGCGGGATCGCTATCTTCCCGGCCTTTCGAGATTGAGAGGATATGTTCGGTTCCGCTGGATAAATCGGTCATGGCGAGGCTCCGCGTTCGATAGGGACAAGTCCGCTGCTTATCACTACAGCTTAGCTATCGACGCGCAGAATGTGCCTCTGATTTGCTTTTCATCCGGTCTACGGATAGTGTATTTATTCTGCGCCGCCCCACTTTTCCAGAATATTCGAGTTATGACGACATCGCCTAAACGCCTGGACCGGATCGACATCGGAATATTGAATCAGCTGCAGCAGAACGCGCGCATCACGAACGCGGAGTTGGCGCAGGCGGTGAACTTGTCGCAAACGCCGTGCTTCAACCGGGTGCGCGCGCTCGAAAAACTGGGGCTTTTCAAGCAGCAGGTCACGTTGCTCAATCCGGAATTGCTCGGCTTGCGCATCAACGTGTTCATTCAAGTGAGCCTTGCCAAGCAGGACGAAGACGCGCTGCGGCGTTTCGAGGAAGCGATCAGCGAACGGCCCGAGGTCATGGAGTGCTACCTGATGACGGGCGACGCCGATTATCTGTTGCGCGTGATGGTGCCGGATATTCAGGCGTTGCAGCGGTTTATCGTGGAACGGCTGACGAAGATTCCGGGTGTATCGAACATCCGGTCGAGCTTTGCGCTCAAGCAGGTGCGGTACAAGACGGCGCTGCCGTTGCCATCGGCGGGAATGACGTTACAGGATCCCGACGAAGGCGCCGATACCGAATGGAGTTAGCGGCGTTACAAATCGATCTGCGGAACGCGGAACGAACTCGTCAGTGACCGAAGCTCCGCGCGATGCAACTCGGCCAGACGCTCAAGCAACTTCTCGCCGCTCTTGAGCAAGTGCACTTCAACCTGGCGACGATCCGCCTCGCTGACTTTGCGCTTCACGAGCTTCAGCGCTTCGCACCGCGAGACCAATGCAACCACGCCGTGATGCTGGGCCTGAAGCCGCTCCGCAAGCTCGCCGATGGTCGCCCATTCGCGTTCCGGATAACCTTTGATGTGAAGCAGCAGCAAGTACTGCAACGGCGTGATGCCTTCGCTTTGTGCCGCCTGCTCCGAGAATCGCTCGAAGCGGCGCATCTGGTAGCGAAACTCCGATAGCTGCTCGAAGTCGCCTTTGGCCAGGCCGCGAGTCCGTTCTGTCATCGAAGATCCGTCGCGCAGTAAAAACGAAAATATAGCAGGACTCGCTGCCACGTCAGAGTTAACCCGCGGCCGTCTCGCTCGTTCGCATCTGCACCACATGGGTCTGCCGGTACAAACCTGCGAGCAGGTCCGACTGGGTGATCATCCCCGCAAGTTTTTTGTCGGCGTTGAGCACGGGAATGTGGTGATGACCCCAGGTCGCGAAGATCGGCACCAGATCGGCGATGGACGCACTTGCTTCGACCGTACGAACATGGTGGCTCATCAATGACCGCACCAGGGGCACGGGAGCCGTGCTGCGCGCAAGCCAGCGTGGCGTGATGCTCGATACATCGAAGCCGGTGGCGGCGCTGTACTTGTCCATCAAATCCGAGCGTGTGACGATACCGATAACCCGTTGAGCATCGTCCGTCACAGGGAGCGCCTTGACGTCGTGGTCCTTGAGCAAGTCCCGGGCAGACGTCGCGAGCGCGGACGCTGCGACCGTGACAACCGGTCTCGACATGATGTCCGCGCACGCCAGATCGCGAAACGAGCGTGCGTAGGCGAGCATTTGCGTGTCGCGTATCAGCGATTCAAGATCATCCGGAACGATGTCCAGGATTTCGTCGCGTCGATCCAGCACGGCCTGGATATCGGCGCGGGTGATGCCCGGATTCGACTTTTGCGTCGCTGCGCTGTCATCTTGCGCCGGCGCGTGATGCGCTGCATGCGGATAACGATGCCCGGTGACCGCGTGATACACGATGGCCGCGGCCAGCAGTGCTCCCGATTGGAACGCAATAGGCGCGATCACGAATCCGAAACCCATGGCATGCACAGCGGGACCGCCGAGCACCGCGGTCAGCGCGACTGCGCCCGACGGCGGATGCACACACCGCAGCACAAACATAAAGCCGATGGCGAGCGCCACCGCCAACGCCGCCGCAAACACAGGATTGGCGATCAATGCAGCGCACGCAACTCCCACGGTCGCCGATACAAGATTTCCACCGATGATCGACCACGGTTGCGCCAGCGGGCTGGCGGGTACGGCGAAGAGGAGTACAGCGGAAGCGCCCATGGGCGCGACAAGAAATGGAATTGCCGATGCCGATCCGGGCAGGAGATGTATTGCAGAACCCGTGAACGCGATGCCGATCAATGCGCCGAGGCAAGAACGAAAACGTTCGGGCCATTTGATCGCAACGGGAGCGGGTAAAAACCCGCGTAGCCAAAAGCCGATAGCAGATTTGGACAAGATCGGGGCAGGCCGTGGGTTATGAAAAACGCGCCGTATGCAAGCCGGATACGGCCTGATCGACGTAGTGTTCTTCACGGCCATTATGTTCGATTGTGATATACAAATTCGTCTCCTTTTGCTGCGGTGCGGAGCATTTTCCAGCAATCCCTCGTGAGCCTGGAGGGCGCTACTTCGCTGGCAGCAAGCACTATCTCAGTGCGTAATATATCACATACAGGCAAATGTATTGACGAAGATCAAAGCTCCGGTGCCGAAAGAAAAATCTTTCGGCGCAGCTTTTCGTATCACCTGTATGCCGTTTTTCGGGAATCGATCCCAATTTTTCGATCGTTCCTCGATCCGAAAATTGCTCCGTGAGATTGAGGTCAGGCCGACGCCCAACGCAATGGGATTCAGTCGCGAAGCGGACCATCTTCGCTGGGTTACTTCCCTGATCGTGCAAAAGCACGCCAGCGACAATAGATCACATCGTGATATAGTTTTTGCTCCCCGCACAAATTATGACGATCTTCGTTCCGGTCTCAACCGGGCATGCATCGCCTATTGCGTCTCGTCACATCATCGTCAGGATCGACGTTCATATGAAAACGACAAAAGGAGACTTCGCCACCGATGTCCGGCTGCTTCGCATCACGGCCATCGCGGCGGTCGTCGGCATCTTGAGCACGCTGGCGGCAGACTTCCTGCTGCATGTAATCCGCTTCTTCACCAACCTCTTTTTCTATCAATCGCTTTCGAGCGTCGACCATTCTCCTTCGGCCAATACGCTCGGGCTTTGGGTGATAGCGGTGCCTGTCATCGGCGGGTTGATTGTCGGGCTGATCGCGCGGCTGGGGTCCGAGCAGGTACGCGGCCACGGCATTCCTGAGGCCATCGAAGCGATCCTGTTCAACAAAAGCAAAATGTCGCCCAAAGTCGCCGTGCTCAAGCCACTGGCGTCGGGGATCGCAATCGGCAGCGGCGGCCCGTTCGGCGCCGAAGGGCCCATCATCATGACGGGCGGCGCAATCGGGTCGTTTATCGCGCAGTTCTTTCATCTGTCGAGCGGAGAGCGCAAGACGCTGCTGGTTGCAGGCGCCGTTGCCGGCATGACGGCGGTTTTTGGTTCGCCGGTGGCGGCCGTTCTGCTCGCCGTCGAATTGCTGTTGTTCGAGTTGCGGCCGCGCAGCCTGCTCCCCGTTGCCGTGGCGTGCGCCGTTGCCGGATTCGCCCGGCCGATGCTGATCGCGAGCGGTGCGTTATTCCCCTTGCAGACGTTGCCGCTCGGAACAATCGGGCTGTTGTCCTGCGCCGTTGCCGGAGTCGTGACGGGCGCGCTTGCGTGGCTGCTGTCGAGTTCGCTTTATAAGGTTGAAGACTGGTTCCATCGCTTGCCTGTTCACTGGATGTGGTGGCCCGCGATTGGTGGTCTCGCGGTCGGGATTGGCGGGTACTTCCAGCCACGTGCATTGGGCGTCGGCTATGACGTCATGGGCGATATCCTGCTTGGGCACCTCGCCGCCGGTGTCGTGCTTACCATCGTGCTGGTCAAAGCCGTTATCTGGGTTATTGCGCTCGGCTCCGGGACATCAGGCGGTGTGCTCGCGCCGCTCCTGATGATGGGCGCGGGCGGGGGCGCGTTGCTCGGGCCAGTCATGCCGGGCGGTGCGCCGGGCGTGTGGCCGCTCATCTTCATGGCAGCCATGTTGGGAGGCATGATGCGAGCGCCGATTACCGCCGTGGTGTTCGCGTTCGAACTTACGCACGATGCCAACGCGTTATTGCCCGTGCTGATGGCTTCAGCCGTGTCGTACGGCTTCACCGTGCTGTTCATGCGTCGTTCCATTCTGACGGAGAAAATTTCGCGTCGCGGGCGCCACACCTATTCCGAGTACGGCGTCGATCCGCTCGAACGCCATCATGTCGATGAAGTCATGACGATTGACGTGCAGACACTCGATGCAAACCAAAGCCTGGCCGATGCCCTCGCGCAACAATTCGGGCCGCAGCAAAAGCATCGCGCGTATCCGGCCGTTCGTGATGGTCTGTTGCTTGGTGTGCTGGACCGGAACACGCTGATCTCGGCGCATGAAGCGACGCCGCATGCGCTCATCAGCGACCTGTTCGGAAAGTCGGCGCCCCACTTCGCTTTGCCTCATGAAACCTGCCGCTCCGTCGCCGCGCGGCTCGCAGCGCACTCGCTTGACCGGGTCCCGGTTGTCGCCGATGCAAAGACCTTGCGGCTCATCGGCGTTGTGTCGCGCCACGATCTGGTAAAACCATCGTTGTCGGTTTTCAACGATGAACGCCGGCACGAGCGTTTTCGCCGGATCGGCTTCAGACGGCATAAATCCATGGAATCGGCAAACGAGACCGCTATGTAAATTGAATTAATACAAAATTAATTCAATTTACTTTCATTGTATTTAATCTGCTAAATACACCGAAAGCCATACGATCGGTGAATCGCGTATCCGCTGCATGAATTCACGGGGTTAATACCAATCGAGCTGATCGTTTCAAGCATCCGCTTAAACAGCGGCGTACACTTCCTCGTGCCGACGCAAGCCGGGCGCCTTATGCGGCGCGGCGCACAAGAGACCACGGCCTCGTCGTTCTATTAATCAGATTACGCGAATAGGGGAATACAGCAATGAGCTGGACGCGAGAACAAAGGAACGTGACGATAGCGGCCTATCTGGGCTGGACGCTCGACGCATTCGATTTCTTTCTGATGGTTTTCATATTGAAAGATATCGCGGCTGAGTTTCACACAAAAATCCCGGAGGTCGCGTTTGCGATTACCTTGACGCTCGCAATGCGACCTATAGGAGCGTTGATCTTTGGACGTCTCGCCGATAAATTCGGCCGGCGCCCAACGCTGATGATCAACATTGCGATCTATTCCTTGCTCGAATTGCTGTCCGGTTTTTCGCCAAATCTGTTCACCCTATTGGTTCTGCGCTCGTTGTTCGGTATTGCGATGGGCGGCGAATGGGGCGTAGGTTCAGCGCTCACGATGGAAACCGTGCCTACCAAAGCGCGCGGTTTCGTTTCCGGCCTTTTGCAAGCCGGATACCCAAGCGGGTATCTGCTTGCTTCCATCGTATTTGGCGTCGCATATCAATATGTCGGCTGGCGCGGCATGTTTTTTATCGGCGTGGCGCCTGCGTTACTGGTTTTGTATGTGCGTGCCCATGTCCCTGAATCGCCAGCCTGGAAAGCGATGGAGAAAAAGCCACGGCCCGGTTTGCTCAAGACGCTCAAGCAAAATTGGCAGTTATCGGTTTACTCCATCATCTTGATGACGGCATTCAATTTCTTCTCGCACGGCACCCAGGATCTTTACCCGACCTTCCTTCGCGAACAGCATCATTTCGATCCCCACACGGTTTCACTCATCACGATTGTGCTGAATATCGGTGCGATCTGCGGCGGCCTTTTCTTCGGGTCGATGTCCGAAAAAATCGGTCGTCGATGGGCAATTTTCATTGCCTCGTTAATCGCGTTGCCGGTATTGCCGCTGTGGGCGTTCTCGAGTGGTCCGGTTGCACTGGCGGCCGGTGCGTTTCTCATGCAGATCTCGGTGCAAGGCGCATGGGGCGTCATCCCGGTTCATTTGAACGAGATCTCGCCCGATGAAATCCGCGCCACGTTCCCCGGCCTGATTTATCAATTAGGGAATTTGCTGGCGTCGGTGAACGCGACCATGCAGGCGTCGATCGCGGTCAAGAACGGCGATAACTATGGGCTCGCCATGGCGCTCGTCGGCGGCACGGTGGCGGTAGTCATTGCCGCGCTGATCTTCTTTAGCCGGGAGCGGCGCGGTATTGATATGACCGAGTCGGCCGAACAGGTCGCGGCCCGAGCCTCCGCATAAGTTTCAGGTCCTTTCGGGGTGCCGCCCGGCACCCCGCTCTCCCTCTTTTCGTCGCGCACGGTCGTGCACTTTCTAGAGAGCGCGCTCCATTAAATGGCTTGTCGATCCGGCCAAACGTTTTTATCTTCGGTTAAACGCCCGTTTCAATCAGAGGCCAAACCATTCCGGAGACGCCAGTGCCAAGCCGTTCCCTCGCCGATACCAAGACCCGCCTGCTCGATGCCGCCGAGGCGCAATACATCGACTCGGGCTACGAAGCCATGTCGTTGCGCCATATCACCGCGCGCGCCAACGCCAACCTTGCGGCGGTTAACTATCACTTCGGCGGCAAGGACGCGCTGATCCACGCCATGCTGACGCGGCGCCTGGACGGCTTAAACCGCAATCGTCTCGTGCTGCTGAAACGCTTCCAGTCGATGCACGGCGCGCAACTCACCTGCGAGCATGTTCTCGGCGCGATGTTCATTCCTGCGCTACAGCAATCACGTTGCCCCGAAAAAAGCGGCCCGGCGCTGTTGCGCCTGCTCGGGCGCGCATACACGGACCCGTCGCCATTCATTCGCGGCTTTTTGCGCACGATGTACACCGACGTCGCCGAACGATTCTTCCTTGCTTTCCAGACGGTACTGCCACACTTGCCGCGAGAAGAACTCGGCTGGCGGCTGCACTTTTGCATCGGATCGCTTTCGGGAATTCTCGCGGGCGCTGACACGAACAGTCTTATCGATGACTTCACGCAAGGTCAGCGCCTCGAAGATCCGCAATTGATAGGACGCCTTGCGCTCATCATGGTGGCAGCGCTCAAGGCGCCGCAAGCAGCGACGAGCGAGACCTGCCCCTTCCAATCGATGTTCGCCGAATGCAATGCGGCGCCGATCGAAACGCAGGGAGCGCGAGAAACGCAGCACGCGTTGGCTTGAAACGCCGGCAGACGGCGGGTACACAATGTGCTGAAGATTGGACACTGGTTTTCCGTCATTGCTGCATGATCCGAAGATCGGACATCATCAGGAGAGGTCGTCATGACAGCCAGCTTCGTGATTGCATTGTTCGTGGTGAGCGGTGCGTTGATCTGCATGCAGGCGCCTGCGATCGCATGGCTCGCGTGGGCCGTGATCTGGGTTGCGGCTGGATGGTTCGCCAGCATCACCGGGCCTGTCGTAACAGCCCTCCTCGCCATCGTTTTCGTGTTGCCCGCGCTGATACTCGCCATCAAGCCGTTGCGCCGCGCGCTCCTGACCCAATCCATCTTCGATCTCTTTCGCAAGATCCTGCCGCAAATGTCACCGACCGAACGCGATGCCATCGAAGCCGGTACGGTCTGGTGGGACGCGGCGCTCTTCTCCGGACGCCCGAACTGGGACACGCTGCTCGAAACCGGCGCACCGGTCTTGACGGCGGAGGAACGCGATTTCATCGAAGGGGAATGCACGCAACTCTGCGATATCGCCAACGACTGGGAAACCACGGCCGTCTGGCAGGATCTCTCGCCAGAAGCGTGGGCGTTCATCAAGTCGAAGGGTTTTCTCGGCATGATCATTCCGAAGCAATACGGCGGCAAGCAATTCTCCGCGTATGCGCATTCGCAAGTGATCATGAAGCTCGCCACGCGATGCTCGGCTGCAGCGGTTTCCGTGATGGTGCCGAATTCGCTTGGGCCAGCCGAATTGTTGATGCATTACGGCACGGACGCTCAGAAGAACCTTTATTTGCCGCGTCTCGCGCGTGGCGATGAAATCCCCTGCTTCGCGCTGACGAGCCCGTATGCAGGGTCCGACGCAGCGGCGATCCCGGATATCGGCGTCGTATGCAAAGGGGTGTTCGAAGGGCGCGAGACGCTCGGCTTTCGCGTGACGTGGGAGAAGCGTTACATCACGCTTGGGCCCATCGCGACGGTGCTGGGTCTTGCATTTCGTGCGCTCGATCCCGACCATCTTCTCGGCCCCGCCGGCGAACCCGGCATCACCTGCGCGCTGATTCCCACGAAGCATCCGGGCGTGAACATCGGCCGTCGTCACTGGCCCCTGAATGCGGTGTTCCAGAATGGCCCGAATTGGGGCCACGAGGTCTTCATTCCGATGGACTGGGTGATCGGCGGACGAGATCAAGTCGGCAACGGCTGGCGCATGCTGATGGAATGCCTTGCAGCAGGACGCGCGATTTCGCTGCCATCGTCGAACGTAGGGATGGCCAAACTCGCCGTGCGCGGGACCGGTGCTTATTCAGCCGTGCGTCGTCAGTTCCGTACCCCGATCGGCAGATTCGAAGGCGTGCAGGAAGCGCTCGGACGCATGGGCGGCAACCTCTACGTGATGGACGCGGCACGGCGTTTGTCGGCGCAAGCGGTGGATCTGGGCGAAAAACCGTCGGTGATATCGGCGATTGCGAAATATCACATCACCGAACGCGCGCGCAAAGTGATCAACGACGGCATGGACGTGGTCGCGGGCAAAGGCATCTGCGTGGGGCCGTCGAATTTTCTCGCGCGTGCTTATCAACAGGTGCCGATCTCCATCACCGTGGAAGGCGCGAACATTCTCACGCGCAGCCTGATCATCTTTGGTCAGGGCGCCATACGGTGTCATCCATATGTGCTCAGGGAGATGGCTGCAACGCGGGATTCGGACCGCGCCAAAGGCCTGCGAGACTTCGATGACGCCTTCTTCGGCCACGCGAGTTTCACGGCATCGAACATGGTGAGGAGTCTGGTGTTTGCGCTGGGCGGCAACGTGTTCATCGCGAAGCCCGCGCGAGCCGATGCACGCCTCGTACCCTACTATCGCGCATCGACCCGCATGGCGACGGCGTTTGCATTGCTCGCGGATGTATCGATGTTCGTGCTCGGCGGCGAACTGAAGCGGCGCGAACGTTTGTCGGCGAGGCTCGGCGATATCCTCTCGCAGCTTTTTCTGATCTCGGCGACGCTCAAGCGTTTCGAAGACGACGGACGCCGCGAAGCCGATCTTCCACTTGTCCGATGGGGTGTTGAGGACGCGCTGCATCAGGCGCAGAGCGCCTTCGATGCCGTGCTGTCCAACTACCCAAATCGTCTTGCCGCGGGCATTGTGCGTGCGCTCGCGTTTCCGTTCGGCATGCCGCATCGCGTTCCGGGCGACCGGCTTGGATCGCAGATCGCCGAATTGATGACCACGCCCGGCGAGGCGCGCGAACGCCTGATCGCGGATTCATACGCGCCTGACGCAAAGGTCGATCCGATCGGTTACGGCGAGTTGATGTTCGCGCTGAATCCGCGTTACGCCGCAATCGAGCTCAAGCTGCGCGACGCCGTCAAATCAAAACAAATCTCGCCCATGCCCCAAAGCCTGCCTGAGCTGATTGCGTGGGCGGCGGCCTGCAAAGCAAATGGTTTTATCGATGCAGACGAAGCTCAGGTACTCTCTGACTACGCGCGATATGGCGTGGAGGTCGTGAAGGTGGACGACTTCGGGGCGGATTTCGATATGCTCGACGCGTTGCAAAAGCGCCATCAGGCGCTCGCAAACGAGCCAGAGGAAATCCCGGCATGATCCTTCACACGTGCATTCAGGCACGCATCGGGCAGTCATGAGAGATCGCTATCTCGACTTCGTCAACAACCCGTTCGGCGCGAGCGTCGCGCGATCCATCGGGTTGCCCCGGCCGGAAGTGCTGCGGCGGCACGCGCAAGGCCGCGCGGAGTTTGGCGGAATCGCGGCGATTGGTGCAGGTCCGTCACCGGCCTTGTTCGAGCCGTTGATGACGCTGCTGGGCTCTGTCGGGATGACGAGCGTGGCACACGAAAGCGCTTTGAACTGGCTTCAAGTAGCCGCGCGGCACGGCGCGATGAGTGGCCGTTTTGAACCGCGCTCACCCGATGCGCCGCCGAACGATCGCGTACAAGCACTTATCTTCGATGCCACCGGCATCACCGACAGCCCGCAATTGCATGGGCTCTACGGCTTCTTCCACGACGCAATCCGCTCTATGGCGAAGAGCGGCCGCATCATCGTGCTGGGGTTGCCGCCGGAATCTTGCGCGTCGCCGAGAACGTGGACGGCGCAGCGCGCGCTGGAAGGCATGACGCGTTCGCTTGGCAAGGAAGCACGCGGCGGTATCTCGTCGAACCTGGTGCAAGTCCAACCCGGCGGCGACATGGAGGGCACGTTGCGCTTCCTGCTGTCGCCGCGCTCGGCGTATGTCTCGGGACAAGTCATTCGCATCGATGCAACGCCTGCATCGCCGCCCTCAGACTGGAATCGACCTTTGGCAGGCAAGCGTGCGCTGGTGACGGGCGCGGCGCGCGGCATTGGTGCGGCGATTGCGCAGGTGCTGGCCGAACGCGGCGCACATGTAATCGGGCTCGACGTAGCCGAGGCGCAGGACGCGCTCGACCAGACCATGCTCGCGCTGGAAGACGCGTGGCCGTCGCAAGGCGCGCATACGGCGCTCGTCGCGGACATCGCGGCGCCTGAAGCGCCTGACAACATTTCGGCGGCGCTCGAGGCGCTCGGCGGTATCGATATTGTCGTGCACAACGCCGGCATCACGCGCGACAAGACCATCGCGAAGATGACCGAGGCCGCGTGGGACAGCGTGATCGATGTGAACCTGTCGGCGCAGGAACGCATCGATGAAGCGCTGCTCGACCGTAACGTGTTGCATATGGGCGGCAGGATCATCGGCGTTTCGTCGATCAGCGGCATAGCCGGCAACCTCGGGCAGACAAACTACGCGACGTCGAAAGCCGGCGTGATCGGCCGCGTGCAAAGCATGGCGAAAATTCTGGCCGCACGGGGCATCACGATCAACGCGGTGGCGCCGGGATTTATCGAAACGCATATGACCGTGCGCATTCCACTTGGACTTCGCGAAGCGGGACGACGCATGAATTCGATGAGCCAGGGCGGCCTGCCAGTCGATGTCGCCGAGACTGTCGCGTGGCTTGCAAGTCCGGCGTCGAGCGGCATCACCGGCAACGTGGTGCGCGTATGTGGTCAAAGCCTGATCGGAGCATGAACATGATGCTTGCGACAGGTGCGCAACGCGCGCGCACGGTGATCGTTGCGACTTTGCCGCCGCCGGCGAAGCTTTATGGCCGGGCGCTGCAAGGCATTTTCAAGCGTGGCGGCGCTGCGGCGGAATTGCCGTCCATTCGGCTCGTGCGTCCCAACGTGCGGCTCGATCCTGAGCAGATCGGACGATACGCGCGCGTGTGCGGCTTCATTCCCGAGCATGGCGTGCCGTCCACGTTCCCGCACGTCATGGCATTTCCGCTGCATTTGATGCTGCTCACAGACCCCAAGTTTCCATGGCCCGCTATCGGCCTCGTGCATATATCGAACACGGTGCATATGCGCAATACCTTGCATTCGGGACAGGCGCTGCGCATCGAGGTGGAAAGCGGCACGCTCGTACCGCACGACAAAGGCCAGGCGTTCACGTTGCATACGCGAATTTATCGTGGCGGCGAAGCCGTATGGGATGCTGAAAGCGTTTATCTGAAGCGTGGCGTTGCAGGCCATGGCGGCAGTGTGCTCGCCTCTGATCCACCGGACATCATTGAAGCGCCTGTGTTGACGCGTGAAGCGCGTTGGCAATTGCCCGCGCAACTCGGGCGCGACTACGCAAAGGCATCCGGCGACTTCAATCCCATCCATCTGCATGCGCTCACCGCAAAGGCGTTTGGCTTTCCACGCGCCATTGCCCATGGCATGTGGACACTCGGGCGCACCGTCGCCGCGATTCAGCCATGCAAGCAACTGGCTTCGGCGAACATCAACGGCGAATTCGAGTCGCCCATCTTCCTGCCCGCCGAAACCACACTGTGGACCCACGCTTCATTAACCACGGCGCGCGACTTCGAAGTCCGCGATCTTGCCGGCGAAAGACTGCACTTGCGCGGGCGCTTCGATTGGGAATTGTCATGACTACGAGCGCCCTTCCCATTGTGCGTCGCGTGGCGATCGTCGGCAGCAACCGGATTCCGTTTGCACGTTCGAATACGGCGTATGCGGCGGCATCGAATCAGGACATGCTGACGTTTGCGCTGCAAGGGCTTGTCGATCGATACAACCTGCACGGCCTGCGTCTCGGCGAAGTCGCGGCGGGCGCGGTCGTCAAGCATTCGCGCGACTTCAACCTGACCCGCGAAGCCGTGCTGTCCACGTCTCTCGCGAAAGAAACGCCCGCCTACGATGTCAGCCAGGCGTGCGGCACGGGCCTTGAAACCGTGATCCTGGTCGCGAACAAGATCGCACTCGGACAAATCGATGCGGGCATTGCAGGCGGCGTTGATACGACGTCCGACGCGCCCATCGGCGTGAACGAAAGGATGCGCAAGATCCTGCTTGAAGCGAACCGCAGCAGGTCGGCGGCGCAGCGCATGAGTGCGCTTGCAAAGCTGCGGCCCGGCATGCTGGTGAAACCCGCGTTGCCGCGTAACAGCGAACCGCGCACGGGTTTGTCGATGGGCGAGCACTGCGAACTGATGGCCAAGCGCTGGAAGATATCGCGCGAGGCGCAGGACGAACTCGCGCTCGAAAGTCATCGCAAACTCGCCGTTGCTTACGAGCGCGGGTTCTTCAACGACCTCATGACGCCCTACAAGGGTCTGTCGCGCGACAACATCCTGCGGCCCGATCTGACCGATGAACGCCTTGCCGCGCTCAAGCCCGTTTTCGATCGCGATGCCGGCACGCTCACCGCCGGCAATTCCACGCCGCTCACCGATGGCGCGTCGGCAGTTCTGCTGGCATCCGATGAATGGGCTGCCGCGCGCAACTTGCCCGTGCTTGCATACCTGACGTATTCGGAAACGGCGGCCGTCGATTTCATCGATAAAAAAGAGGGGCTTTTGATGGCGCCCGCCTACGCAGTTCCGCGTATGCTCGAACGCGCGGGTCTCGGCCTGGCGGATTTCAGGTTCTATGAAATCCACGAGGCGTTCGCCGCGCAAGTGCTGTGCACGCTCAAAGCCTGGGAAGACGATGAATACTGCCGCACGCAACTCGGCCTCGATGGCCCGTTTGGATCGATCGACCGGTCGCGCATGAACGTGAACGGCGGATCGCTTGCGGCGGGTCATCCGTTTGCCGCAACCGGTGGACGAATCGTGGGCGCGCTGGCGAAGATGCTCTCGGGCGAGCCGGGTTCGCCCGGTGCGACAACCCGCGGCCTCATATCGATTTGCGCGGCCGGCGGCCAAGGCGTGGTCGCAATCCTCGAACGATGACCGCTTTTAGACGGGCACTCCCGCGCCCAAGCACATAAAGTGCTGCTCCGTGGAATTCCGGGGCGCTCCGAAGCGTTGTGTCACAGGTAAATGCACCGTGAAATAAGTTCGCGGTGAACCGCACGACGCCGAAGCAGCCAAACGCGAAACCGATCGAAGGAACCACGGAGAATCTCATGCATCGAGCACGACAGCGTCGCCCGCGCCTTACATCGACTTACGTACGCGCCTGGAGCGTGCTGAACGGCTTTGCGCTGGCCGCGGCCATGCTAGGGTCGGCCAACGCCCAGCAGCCTGTCAGCGAGGCCTCCGTGGCCAGCACCACGAGTACGGGAAGCGCGGCCAGCGCCGCGACTGCAACACCGGCCCTGCCCACTTCCGCCGCCACATCCGCTGCCGGCCCGGCGCTTTCTGCCAACGCAACGGCCGAGCCGCCGAAAACGCCCGCGTCGCAAGTCGGCAAGCTTTCGCTCGATCGTCAGGTGCGCTGGCTCAGCCGCGCCGCACTCTCCGGCACGCTCGCAAAAATGAGCGACACGGCGCTGGTGGCGTTGTTTCAATCCCTCGACCCGCTCGCGTTGCCGCGCTATCTGAAGGAGGGTCCAAACGGGTATCCCTCGTATGAGTTCACCATGCTCCGGCGCGAGCGCATCGAAGGCAAATGGCCTGATCAGCCCGATCACATGCTCGTGCGCGTCACGCGCGACCCCATGCGCGTCTACGCCAAGTGGCTGCCAGACGGCGACCATTCAGGCCAGGAAATCCTCTACGACGAAACCACCCGCCCCGACGAAATGCTCGGCCATCTCGGTGGCATTCTCAACGTAATGACGCTCTGGACCGCACTCGATGGATCGCTCGCGCGCTCGCAATCGCGTCATTCCATCCGTGATCTCGGCACTGAATTCATCACGCAACAGTTTTTGGCGGAAGGCAAGAAGTTCGCCGAAGCCGGCGTGACACGCGCGAATAACATCGAGGTGAAAACGATCGATGGCGCGCGTGTCGTAGCGTTCACGTATGAAGCACCACAGGGTCAACCGCAGTTTTACGCGAAGAAAGAAGTGCTCGGGCTCGACTTGCGGCGGCCATATTTCCGCACCGCCGAATCCTTCGATAACGACGGCAATATCTTCGAAAGCATCGTTTTCCAGAACATCGCGCCCAAGGTTTTCGATGAAAACACGTTCAATCCAAAGAATCCGGACTATCACTTCTAGTCACGCGCCGCGTTAGGCCGTAAGGATTCGTCACACGACATTATTTCGGTTTTAAGTTTCGCCTAAGACTTCGTCGATACCCTCGCCCCACTTGCATCATGACTGCTGCAGTCAAATCGCCCGCACAGCACCACGCGTAAAGCATCAACGAAAGGAGTTCGTCATGAACCTCCGGGACGCATCGGCTCCAGTGAGAGCCATCAAGAGATTACTGAGCCATCACGAAATCGCCACGCTGCTGTTGCTGCTGCACGCGCCCATCGACGTGCGCGCAGCCACGCTCGATGTCGCGTCGCTCAGCGAGTACGGCTACGTGGAGATGGTCACGCCGGAGCCGGGCGAAGCCAAGTTTCGCCTGACCGCCGATGGCAACGCCGTGCTCCGCGGACTCGGCATCAAGTAACCGGCCCTCGCTGCTCGACACAACACGATCTCTGGAATAATCGATTGAATGGCTTGTCCCTCAATCGAACAGGAGATCTGCAATGTCGTCTTCATCGCCCACACCAGCGTCTACATCACGTTCCCGCATTGAGCGCGTCCTGCTCACCAACGACGATGGCATCGATGCACCCGGCCTCGCCGTGCTCGAAGCCGTCGCAGCGGAAATCGCCGATGAAGTCTGGGTCGTTGCACCCGAGCACGATCAAAGCGGCACGTCGCATTCCATCAGCCTGCATTCGCCTTTGCGCGTGAGTCAGCATGGCGCGCGCCGTTTCGGCGTGCTCGGCACGCCGGGCGATTGCGTCGTGATGGCGGTGCGCCATCTGATGCAGGACGCACGGCCCACGCTCGTGCTTTCCGGCATCAACCGCGGCGGCAATCTGGGTGTGGAAACCATGTTCTCCGGCACGGTCGGCGCAGCCATGACAGGCCTGCTGCTTGGTTTGCCGTCGATCGCGCTGAGCCAGACCTTCAGCGATCGCGACAACGTGCGCTGGGATACGTCGCGTGAACTCGCGCCGAGTGTGATCAGCCAGCTTGCCGCTATCGCGCACGATGCACCTACCTGCCTGAATGTGAATTTTCCCGATGTGGCCGCGGCTTCGGCAGGCCCTCTTACGCCCACGCGGCAAGGTGTGGGACTGGTGGAAGGCATAGACGTCTTACCGCAGACGGACCCGCGCGGCTTGCAATATCACTGGCTGCGCTTCCAGCGCGGCGCGCGGGAAAATACGCCCGACAGCGAGACGGCGGTGGTCGCCTCGGGACGCGTATCGGTCACGCCGCTGCACTTCGAACGCACCGACGAACGCACGTTCGCCGCGTTGACGGCGGCATTGCGTTGAAGATCTGGATCAGTCGACGGCGCGTGTTTCAGGCTCTTCGTCGAAGATCTGGAACTTGCGCATCTTCTCCCACAGCACCTTGCGGCTGATGCCTAGATGACTCGCCGTATCCTGACGGCGCCAGCCGTTGGCATCGAGCGCAGCAATTACGCGATTGCGCTCGTTCATGTCCCACTTGCTGCGGTCCACGAACACGTCCGAGTTCAACTCTGGCGGCAGCGGCTGCGAGGACCGGGCGAGCGCGAGCAGCCGCTGCAGACGCGCCGTATCCCACGATCCCACTTGACGCACCGTCACACCAATGCGCTCGGCGAGATTGCGCAACTCGCGGACATTGCCGGGGAAATAGCTGTCGGCGACTGCATCGGCGAGCCAGTATGGAAGCTCCGGTAATGTCGCAAGCTTTTCCTGCCCCACCACCTGCGCGATGAACGACTTGAACAACGCGATCTTGTCGACCGCGCCGCGTTCTTCCAGCGACGGAATCTTCAACTCGATCACCGCCAGCCGATAATAAAGGTCAGCGCGAAATTCCCCGTCTTTCACGAGCTGCGGCAAGCTTTTGTGGCTCGCCGCGACCAGCCGGAAATCCACCTTCACGGGCGTGGCCGAGCCGATGCGCGTGACCGCGCTGTCCTCCAGCACGCGCAGCAATTTGACTTGCTGGTAAAGCGGCATGTCGCCGATTTCATCGAGGAAGAGCGTGCCGCCATCGGCTTGTTCGAAATAGCCTTTGTGCGCGATCACGGCGCCGGTGAACGATCCCTTGGCGTGACCGAAAAAAAGCGATTCGAAGAGACCATCGGGGATCGCGCCGCAGTTCACGGGCACGAACGGCCCTTCCGCATATCGCGAGTGTCGCTCGTGCAGCATCTGCGCAATGCGCTCCTTGCCCACCCCGGTTTCGCCGTGCACGAGAACGCTGGTATCGCAATCGGCGAATGTTTCCACTTCGCGCAGCAAGGTTTGCATGCACTCGGCATTCGCGATCAGCGCATTCGATTCCTGCACGTCCTCGCCGTGCGCGCGAAGCTGTTGCGCAAGCTTGGCGACCATGCGACGCAACTCGGCGCCGGTGAAATCGAGCGGGAGGATGTGCGAGTAGTCGGTGGGGAAAACGGCTGCATCGCGTTCGCGGGGCGCGGCACCAACCCAAATAACCGGCATGCCGCGATGCGCCTCCCAGTCGCGCAACGCGAACGCGCCCGTGTCGATCACGCTCACGCTCACGATGGCGATCGCCTGCCGCTCCGAAGCCTGGCTCGAGGCGATCGACATGCCGTCGGCGCGGATCACGTCGACTTCGAAACTCGACATGCAGCGCACTACCTGCTCGACGATATCCGCCTTGCCTTCCCACACATAGATATCGAGGTCGTCGATTTTTGTCGCTGGTCTCATTGATCGAATCTCATGGCTTTGATGCTTGTGGTGCTTACGGTGCTTGACATGATTAACGGCGTTGACGGCACGAAGCTTCAGTACTGCAGTTGCGATTGACCGCAAACGGGCGGCAAGCCGTGGATGGTGCTTGCGCCGATTTGTACTCCCAGTAGCTGCAACACGGGAACAAGAACCAGGTCGAGATTACTGAGCAGCGGTGTTAGTGTGAGTGCCCCGACTACGACGTTCACTGTCCCGGTTATCAAAGGCGCGAGCAACGGCAGGATTAGGACGTTCACAATCTGAACGCTAGACTTGATGACCAGCCCACCTGGCTTCGAGATCGTCGCGGAGAGGCTCGACAACGCATAGCTGAGCACATGTCCGGCATTATTCGAATTTGCCGTCTGGTAATCATCTGTATTTCCAACTTTTCCGTCGAAGGTCAACGTGGACGAATTTCCGGGAGGCACCACTGCTGGTATTGCGGCGGCTGTCACTACTGACAACAAAGGCTGAAGGTTGACGAGCGTTGCGGGCGTGCAGACGAATGCTGCAGCGGCAGACATATTCACAGGCGCATCGCCTACGCACACGTTCGCGATGCCAGGCTGCACGCCAACTACACTGTTGGTTGCGTCAACCGTTGCAGCGCATTGAGTTGACTGCAACCACGCGGTCCCCGGTGTTGCCTCAATGGATAAAGGTAGCGACACCATCGGTGTGCCTCCAAGAAGCCCGGAATTGCTGCCGGGTACGACGCCGAGGTTAATGGCAAGATACGCTCGAACCTGTGCCGACCGAGCCACTGTTCGCCACGCGCCCGCTGGCGTCTGCCCCGCCTCACCGACCGCCAAAACCGGCGGCTGGATCACCTGCACTTTCAGCGACGCCGTGGCCACGCCCAGATTGAGCGTAGTTCCCACGTTCAACGCCGACTTCCCCGCTTGCGCGACTTCGGCGGTGACCATCAACGCATCGAACGGACTGATGGTGGCGTGCAGTGCGGATTGCGTATTGGCTAAGCCGACTTGCAGCAGACCCGCCGCGCCATTTACCGCGCCGAGCGCCACTGTCGCCGGTCCCGGAATATTCGCATTCACGATAGCCTGCAGCGCGCCTACCGCCGCCGACAGATTCGCGTTTGCCACGCGTGTGGTTTGCAACGCAGTGAGCATCAATTTAGCGATCTGAGCCGCTGTCAGATTCAGTGCGAGCAACTGATCGACGGTACCGACGCCTGCAGCCGTAACCAAGTCCCCAATTTCAATCCGCGATTGCGCAAGCCCCGCATACCCCGCCGCCGATATCTGCAGCGCGTTGATATTCGTCCCCAGCATGGAGTTCAGCAGACTCGTGATGACGGTCGGATCGACGCTAGCCGTCGTCGTCCCAATACTGAACGCACCCACGTTAATCGCCTGCGCGGTCGCTGTCGCGGTGACCATGCGTCCGGGTCCGGCGAAGAAAGAAAGCACTTGCTTGCCAAGCGTGACCTGCACCGCATTGACTGGCGTTGCCGATGCAGCGAAATAGGTCGGCCCGGCGTAAAGCTTGGAGTCCCAGCGGCCGCACACTGTCGTGATCGTGCTGTTCGACCCTGAAGCTGTGAAGCCGTTCGCACCGGCGCTCCCCGCAGCGGTTGCGGGTGCGCGTGAACAGGCGTCGTCGATAACCTGCACGCCCGCGCTCGCCGCCAGATCCGCCACGCCCTGCAACATGCGGCGCTGATAAAAGATGTTGCCAATATCGATAACAGCCAACGTCGCGACCACCGCAATCAGCCAGATCGCCGCGATCACGCTCGCAACCCCGCGCTCGCGGCGGCGGGATGCGGGTCGGGTTGATATCGATGAGCGGCGCATGTCAGTTCTGCGCTCCGGTACCCGATCCACCACTCACCTCGCCCACCGACGAATTCAGTTGCGCCGGAATCGGATGGTCGAACGACTTCAAATATCGGCGATACGCGGCGTCGGCTTCAACGCCGAGCATCGGCTGTGCGGGTGCAGCAATGCGGCCGTCGCGCTGGGTTGCGAGCCAAGTGGTGGTTGAATCGCCTACGCGCGTTTCAGGTACTGCGGCCGGTTGCGGCATGACAGGCGGCCGCGCAACGGTCTCGTACTGCGGTTGCGATTGTGCGTGAACCTCGGGCTGAAGCAAAGGCGCCTGCGTGGTCAACGGTGTTTGTACTTGCGTCTGCGCCTGAACACGCGACGCGAACGGCAGCATCGCGACTGTCATCGCAATTGCAACGCACATCGATTGAATCCTGCTCATAAGCTTCCCCTTAGCGCGCGACGAGTTGCGGCTCTATTGCAGCCGTCGTGCCAGATTGACCGAATGCGTGGCTGCCAAGTGTCTGCGTCAACGGCAACTGCGCGTGCAGCAGCGAGTCGACAGTCTGCGGCGCGCTTGCTACCGGCACACGCGCCCGCTCGCTCGTCGCTGCAGCCACCGCCGCGACGCGGGCGTGAGACGCTTGCGTCGCAGCCGCTGTGATCCGTTGGGCATCGGCGCGAATTGCCTGCTGTACTTCCGCTGAAAACTTTTGCTGTGCGATCAGCCCTTGCGCCGCGGCGGGCTGTCCATCGACGGACAAAAACAACGCAACGTTGCTCAGAATTTTCGGATTGCTTTGCGCCAGCTCGGCGGCTTTCATCAATGGCACGCGCGCACCGGCGATGTCGCCCAGACGCAAGCGTGCGTAGGCGAGATCGGAGAGCGTCAGTGCATCGGTGGGTTCAAGGCGAGACGCAGTGTCCAGAGACTCGGACGCGCGGCCGAAATCTCCCGCGCTTCCCGCGAGCAGTCCAAGCCCGCGATACCCGCGCGCAGCAAGCGGCGTGTTCAGGAGCTTCGTATAAGCTTCGGCGCTGGCCTGCGACTGACCGGTCTGGCGCAACGCATCGGCGCGCAGCAGGACGGTATCGGGCGTGGATCCGTATTGCTTTTCATACGCATCGATATGCGCCAGCGAGGCATAGAACAAGCCTTGCGACTGCATCTTGTCGATCAGCGCGAGATACATGCCGGGTGTATCGGGCGCGTCCTGCTTCTGCTGCGACTGACGCACCGCTGCCTCGCGCTCGGCCTGGATACCGACGCCATAACCGCTTTCCATCTTCGATGCGCATCCGCCCAGCGCGGCAAAAACGGCGCTTGCAAGGATCATCGTAACGATTGCAGTCTTTCTCATGACTCACTCTCTTGAACGTCTCATCGACGTCATTTGTGCAGCGTGGACAGCGAATGAAACACGGCCATGAAGCCTGGACCAGCCGTCATGATCAACAACGCGGGCAGCAAGGTCACGACCATCACGCCGGTCATCTTCACGGTCAGCGCGCCGATGCGCTCCCGCAACGTTGCACGGCGTGACTCACGCAAGCGGTCGCCGAACTGGCGCAGCGGTTCCTGCACGGCGCCGCCGTGTTTATCGACCTGGATCACCAGGCGCATCACCGCGGTCAGGTCGTCGTTTTCATAACTGGTGGAAAGGCGATTCAACGATTGTTCGCGCGTTCGGCCCGTGTTGAATTGCCGCTGCGCGAGCGCGAGTTCCTGCGACAACACCGGCAGCACGGTCGCAAAATCGTTGATCATGACTTGCAGGGTTTGATCCAGCGACAAGCCCACGCCCTGAAGCAGACGCAACAGGTCGACGAACATGGGCAGCTCGGCGACGATCGCGCGCTGACGCGCGGTCGCACGACGCCGCACGAGCCACTTCGGCAACATGAAGCCAATGGCGAGCGCGCCAAACATCCACAGCGCAACGCGCGCCTCGCCGCTGCGCCAGAAGAACACGATAAGCGGCAACAGCACCGAAGAGCCGAGCCGCGCCGCGAAAAATCGGGCACGTGCAGTCGTATCGAAGAAACCGCAGCGCTCGAGCAGGCGGCGGTCCTCATCGGCGACCACGATTTTTCCGAGCGGCGTATCGAGCCATCGCAAAGCGGTTCTACTGATCGACTGGACAATTCGGTCAAGGCTCGTCAGGCGCGATTTCGCCGCCTCGCCGGATAACTTCGAATCCTTACCTTCGTTCGATGCCGGCACGGCCACGCGTGCAGCCGCCGCCGCGCTTGCGGCACGTTGGTCGAGCGCGTGATCGAGCGTGCGCGCGCTGCGGCGATTGCGCCCGAGACTCGCGAACACGAGCAGACCGATCAGCGCGCAAGCCGCCGAGGCGCATATCAGCGCAACCGTCAGGAACGTGTCTGCGTCCATATCAGTCCTTCAACCGCGCAAGTGAATAGAGCAGGAAAACGCCGAGCACTTGCAGGCCGACTGCCACGAAAATGAGGCGCTGGCCGATCGGATCGGACCACATCGCGGCGAAGTACGAAGGATTGGAGACGATCACGAAGCCACCAACGACGACCGGCAGCGCGCCAAGCACCCAGGAGGACAGACGCGTCTCCGTGGTGAGCGCGATCAGTTCTCGTTCGGCTTGCTCCAGGTCGCGCATCAGCGCAGACATGCGGTCGAGCATGACGTCCGAGCGTCCGCCGTAACGTACCGAGACGCGCAACACCGATCCGACCAGCTCCAATTCACGGACGCGGTACACAAGCGCCACGTGCTTTAGCGCAACATCGATATCCACACCCGAGCGCAGCATGCGCGACACGCGGTCGAGGCATTCGCGCAAAGGTGCGTCGCTCGTGGTGAGCGCCGCCTGGAACGAGGCCGGCACGCTATTGCCGATAATGATCAGACGCACGATGCCATCGAGGAAAACCGGCAACTGGCGCTTGATGCGCTGATAGCGTTTTTGCGCGCGCCACGACAGCACTGCATATAGACACACGCCGCCGAAGACGATGAATCCCATCCCCAACAGCCAATGCGTCCTTACGCCGATCGCGATCGCGCCGGCCGCGACCAGCGTGCCGGTAGTGAGCAACAGCGCACGCGGATTCGTGATGCCCGCGCGGCTCATCAGGTTGCCGAACGCATACAGCATGCGCTCGCACTGGCGCTTCACATGCTCGCGAACGCTGCGCGGCGCGCTCTGGGAGGGCATTGCGGACGGCGCGTTGATGCGCGGCCGTTGGGCTTGCGCCGGATTGGAAGCTTGCGCGGCGCCTTGGACGGATGCAACGCGCCGTTCGACAAACCGTTCCGTCATCGCGCGATCACGCGTGTCCTGCGAGCGCTGCCACAATAGCAACCCGCCCGCTGCGCACAGCAACGCCACCATCAGCACGAAGCCGATCCCGCTAGACATTGAAGCCCCCGCCCGAGCGTCCGAAGCCGCGGCCGAAACCATCGTTGAAATTATCGCGTTCGCGCATGTCGTTACCGAGCGTTTGCCGGTACTTCGCGAGCTTTGGCGAACTCGGATGGATGCCGAGCGAGACCCAGTTGTCCTGTTCCTCGCCGCCTTCCAGCAAGACGGGTTCGTATCGATACAACTCCTGCGTCGCGACAATGTTGTCGGAAAGTCCCGTCACTTCCGTGATCGACAATATCCTTCTTCGCCCGTTGGAGAGCCGCCCGATCTGCACGATGAAATCGATCGCGTTCGCGATCTGCCGGCGCAAGCTCGACTCCGTGCCCTGAAAACCGGCAAACCCTGCCAGCATCTCCAGCCTGTAAAGACATTCACGCGCAGAACTCGCGTGGACGGTGCCCATGGAACCGTCGTGGCCCGTGTTCATCGCCTGGAGCATTTCGAGCACTTCGCCGCCGCGCACTTCCCCCACGATGATCCTGTCCGGCCGCATGCGCAGCGTATTGCGCAACAGGTCGCGGATCGACACGACGCCCGCGCCGTCGAAACCGCCGGGCCGGCTTTCGAGCCGCACCACATGCGGATGATTGAGCGAGAGTTCGGCGGTGTCCTCGATCGTCACCACGCGTTCGTGTTTCGGAATGAAGAACGCGAGCGCATTGAGCAAGGACGTCTTGCCGGAACTCGTTCCGCCCGAAACAAGCACGTTGCAGCGCGAGGCGACCGCTGCGTCGAGCAGCGCGCTGATCTCCTGATTGAACGTGCCGTTGGCGAGCAGATCGTCCGGACGCAAGGGATCACGGCGAAACTTCCGTATCGATACAACCGGTCCGTCGAGCGACAACGGCTCGATCACGACATTCACGCGGCCGCCGTCCGGCAGACGTGCATCGACCATGGGATTGGATTCATCCAGCCGCCGGCCGATAGGCGCCAGAATCCGCCGCACGATGCGCAGCAGATGCGCGTTATCGGCGAAACGCACGGGGATCTTCGCAAGCATGCCGTGACGGGAGACGTAGACATCGTCGAAGCCGTTGATGAGGATGTCTTCAACGGCCGGATCAGCCAGCAGATCCTCGATAGGCCCGAAACCCGCCAGTTCCTTTGTCAACGCCTCGGCGACCAGACGCACCTCGCTTTCGTTGAGCGGAATGCGCCGCAAGCGAACGAAGCCATCGATTTCCAGATCGACAAACTGATTTATCGCCTGACGCGACCATCGCCCGAATTCCGCGCCCAGTTCCTCGATCCGCGTGAGCAGATGTTCGTGCGCCGCGTTCTTGATGTCCTGGAACTGCTGCGTGTGCGCGAACGAAGTGGCGTCGTCGGCGAATTCGATGTCTTTTGCCATCGTCTATGACCGCTTTTTAAAAGTGGAAAGGAACCGCTTGACGCCGCTCGCTGCATCGGTGAAAGCAATGGGTGTTGCGCCTTCCGATGCCGGACCTGGCGTGCCGGCCTCCGGCGCTTTGCCGCCGCCAAGCCGTGCAAGCAAACCATCGAGCGCGCGCACGTACGGGTCACGCTCGGCGATCTCCGCGAGCAACTGGCCCTGGTTCACGGCGCGCCCGAGCGCCTGTGTGCGCGACGGCAACACCGCGAGCAACGGCAAGCCCAGCCGCTCGGCGATCTGCTCCGCCCCGAAGTGCAGCGTCGCATCGAATTTGTTCACAATGAGATGCATTTTCTGCGGCGCGTCTGCCTGCGATTGCGCGTCATGCTCCCGCAAGCCTTCGAGCAACTCCACCGCCGAGACCGCCGACGCCACATTCGGATCGCAGACGAGCCACACGTTGTCGGCGGCCTGCACGACCTGGCCGATGAATTCAAGGTTCGTGAAGCCGCCCAGATCCACCAGTTGATGATCGAAAAACGTGCGCAAGCGGTTGAGCAAACTCACCGCGGATGCATACGACACCTCCCGCATGGACGCGAGATCGGTCGGCAACGTGGTGACGGCAAGACCGCTGGCATGACGACCGAAAGCCGTATGCACGAAGGTCTGGTCGAAGCGGCGAAGGTTGCGCACGGCATCGACGAAATGGAACTCGCTTTGCGTGTCCAGCAGGACCGAACTGTCCGCGGCCGGAATGCCGAGGTCGAGCAGCGCTGCTGTTCTCAGCGCAGCCACGTCGCGCTTTTGTAGTTTGACGGCGAGATTGGCAGCCAGCGTGCTGACGCCTACTCCAATACGTGCGCCGAGCAACACGGTGATCTTGCCGTGGCGGTTCGCCACGCGCTGCGCTTGCGCGGACAAGCTCGCCTGTTCCAGCAACTGCTTCGTGATTCGCAGTGCTTCCTCGGGCTGGCCCTCCACATCGATAAAATCACGCACGCCCGCACGCAATGCCGCGATCGCACTGCCGGAATGCTGCAGCGATCCAAGCGCGACAATGGCAAGGCCCGGAAACGCATCCCGCACGGCAGCCGCGATCGCCGTCGCACTTTCAACACTCGCTTGCGGCGCCTCGAGCGGTGCGCGTCCAAAGTCGATGTAAACAAGAGAGGCGCCAAGCGCCGCGATCTTCGGTACGAGCGCAACCGGATCGAACGGCACATGTTCAATCTGACCCAATGTGCCGAGCGCGCGCGTGAGCCATGCGCGTCGTCCTGCATCCGCGCAGACGCACAAGAATCGCGTGTTTTGCGCACGCGTTTCTACATCAGTCAAGGAAAGAACTCTTGCGTTCATCGCGCGCACCTCTGCTATTGCGCATCATTTTGAAAACCCCGGCGCCATATCGCTCGATGCCACGCCGCCCATGAACGAGCGCCACACGGGTCCGTCGCGCTGCTCGGACTGCTCGCCCGGCGTGCCGGGCAGCGGTGCACCTTTCGCTATCGGCGAGACGAGATGCGGCGTCACCACGATCACCAGTTCGCGATCGTTTTGCGTGTACTGCAAGGTCTTGAAGAAAGAACCGATGATCGGCAGGTCGCCGAGCATCGGCACCTTGTCGACGTTCGACATCGTCTCGCGATCGATCAGGCCGCCGATCACGTAGCTCTCGCCATCGCCGAGTTCGACGGTCGTATCGGCGCGGCGCGTGGTGATCGCAGGAACGGAAATGCCATTGATGGTCAATGCATGCTGGAAGTCGAGCTGACTCGCCTCAGGCGCGACCTTCAACGCAATGCGCTGCGGTCCGAGCACGGTCGGCGTGACCGTCAGACCAATCCCGTACGGCTTGTAGACGATGCTGATCGTGCCAAGCGACTGCGGCACCGGCACAGGAATCTCGCCGCCGGCGAGAAAACTCGCGCTCTGCCCGGACAAGGCGACGAGCGTGGGTTCAGCCAGCACACGCGCGAGGTTGTTCGACTCCAGCAGGCTCAGATTGGCGAAGATGCCACGCGTGCCCAGATTCACGATGAGATTGAAAGCGCTGCTGATCGGTGTCGTGCCCTGCACCTGCAGGTTGGTGGTCGCGCCGCCCGTATAAGACGTCAGCGATGAAGGCGAGAACGTCCCGAATGCAAACGCGTTGTTCTGCTTGAAGAGGTTGAAGCCCGCTTGCTTCAGCACGGACTTGCTGAACTCCACGACCTTCACATCGACCTGGACCACGGGACGCACGGCTACGGTGGATGCATCGAAAACGCTTCCGCCTTTCGCGCCGCCCGCCGATGCATCGGGTGAGCCGCCGTCCTGCTTTCCCGAGTCTTTCGAATCGGAACCCGCCGCACCATCCGCAGTTTTGCCTAATGCGTCTTTCGCCACAGCCAGGGCGCGCTGATGCGACTCCACGGTGGCAGCAGATCCTGTGATCACGGCCGTGCCGCCAAGCACATTGACCGCCGGTGTATCGCTGCCGAGCAGCTCACGCGCGGCTTGGGTGGTGACGTTGATCGTGTAAGTACGCGGCTGCGTACTACCCTTCTCCCACAGCATCATTTCCGTACGGCCCGCGCTTTTTCCAACCAGCAGCAAGCCGCTCGCAGCGCCGCTGCTGCTCTTGAGCCAAAGGACATCGGCGACGCTGGGGTCACCTACCGCGACACGCTGCAATGCGCGCCCGGGTGCGATTTGCCGTTGTGCGCCAACGGCGATTTCCAGCACGCGCGAAGCCGGGTCCGCTGCGCTGTCCGCGACCGATGCAGCGCTCGCGGCGTGTGCGGTTTTGGCGCTAAGCATGCCTCCCGGCGCGGACGCGCACAGACACGCCAGCAACGCGATCGATACCCGCCGCGCGCCGCAATCAAACCGTTCTCGAACAGAACCTTCGACTTTAATCATTTTGTATTTCGACTGCGTATTGCGTTGTCGCCACACGGCGGCATGGCCCCGAACTTCGCTTTTAATATTCCGCACTTCTAACCACATTAACGTCACGCAGCATGTTTTCAGTAGGTAAGTTTTTCCCTATGTGAACCGCGAATCACCTCAAGATCGTTCGATGCAGCCTGAACGCGCGGCGCTTTGAAGGCCGGCATGGCAGGCAACGGGGGCGGCAACTGTTTTACCGGTTGCGCCCCGACTCCTCCAGCGAGTGTCTGCAGCGACAATCCTGCTGCCGCCCGCCCTTTGTTTTCGTTCGTAATCCTGAGCGATGCCAAAAGCGGCGCCATCGCGACGGGTTCCGTCACATCGCGATCGGCGGGATTGCGCAGCGCAATCACAAGACGGCCGGCCCCTTCGGCGAGCGTCAATGCATCGATGTCAGCCGTACGCACCGCCAGCACCGCTGTACGCGATCCGCCGCCGCTGCTTGGGGCGTGCGTGGCATTCGACGCACCGTCGCCGCCGCTATCCGATGTGCCGGGCAACGTGGCGTCGCCGAAACTCAGCACCCGTACCCTCGACAACAAGAGCCGCGCCTGTGTCGCCGGCACCTCGGCCTCAAGGCCGGGACCCGCGCTCATATCGCGCTTGAGCATGAAGAACACATCGACAAAATTGCCCGGCCGCACGCGATTGCCCACGGCGTTGCCTTCATCGATGCGCACTGCGACCGCACGTTCTCCGGGCGCGATGGCGTCGGCAAGCCCCGTGGAAAGGCTGGCTTCGGTGAGCGTGGTGTTTGCGGTGATCGCGGTAAGCGGCACGCGGCCGATCACAGGCGCGGCATCGCCGAACTCGCTTGCTCCCCGCGATGGCGCCATGCGCAAGGTCAGCGCATCGGCTTCTATCGGCTTGCCTGCAGGGAGATCGCGTGAGGCCACGACCACGGGGAAACTTGCCTGCCCTTGCACGACAGGCGCGACGGGCGCCGGCGCGCGGCGCGAAAGCGACCACGCGAAAATACCGAGCAGCACCGCCAACGCGATCAGACACCCAGCGAGGATACGAGTGATATTGGCCATGTTCGTGTTTGTCCTGGGCGCGTGTGACGCTCAGAACAGGTTCTCCGGGTTCAGTTGCACCATGGCGTTCGCGGTGAGCGCGGCCGGCGTCGGCAAGCCGATGAGCGGCAATACGGGCACAAGTGGATTGCTCGCGTAGTCGTAGTTCAGCGAAACATTCACGCATTGCATGGAGGCATCGAAGGTACAGGGCGCGTAGGTCGCCGTGCACGGCGTGGTCGTCGCGAGCCAGTTCACCAGTCCGTTCGCCGTCGTGCATGCCGCGTTTGCACGCAGCGCGAGCGCGCTCGCTGTGCTGTTCGCCGTCGGTTGAAACTTCAGCGCGGCACGCGCCCCTTCCGATGCCGCAAGCGCAAGCGATTGCTTCGCGGCGAAGATGACGCTGTAGGTGACGATCGCGTAGAAGATCAGGAAAAAAATCGGGAAAATCAGCGCGAACTCCACCGCCGTGCTGCCGCGTTGCAACCGTTGCCGCCGTTGTGAGGATGCCCCGTTCACGGGATATTTCATTGGGTGGCTCCGAGGGTATGGAGCGTGAAACTCCCCAACGCCGATACCGCGAGCAATGCGGCATAAGGCGTCGCGCGGCGGCCACCGACCATGAAGGTCGCATGACGTACACGATTAGCGCTGCCGTTGCCGACAACGACATGTGCTGCGCTGCTTCGCCTCGCCTTGATCATCGCCGGCACGATCAGGCATACCGCGTGAATGCCGGCGAAAATGCTCGCGGCCATCCACAGGCCGAGCAACGCATGCACACCGCACCACGCGCCCAAGGCGGCAAATATTTTGACGTCGGCAGCGCCCATCACGCCCATCAAATAGAAAGGCATGAGCGCGATAAGGCCGACTGGAAGCCCGAGCGCGGCATCCTTCAAGGCGATATGAAATGGTGAATATCCACTCGCCGCAAATGTGCACGCAAGCACCACCCCGACAATAACAAGCCAGTTCGGAATCCGGCGCCAAAAGCAATCGAATAAAACGACCGCGAGTGCCCAGCTAACGAATAACGCGGCGTTAATCACGATATTGATCCGCTAATGCCAGGCGCGACTTTCCAATCGAATGCGTTTTATCGCATTCGAATAAAAAGCACAGCGACACAGCCACGCATAGCCACGCTCAGCCTGCTGATAATGCGTATAAACCGCGATTGCAGGGAGCGTCCTGTATATACCGGCTGAAATGCCGATATATGCAGGCGCTGATACGCAGCAAATATGTGGCGCGTCACGCCTGACGGCGCAAAGCCTTAGATATGGATCGATGAGGCGATGCTTTGAAACACCGCCTTGAGGTTAGTTGCAATCGGCGTTAAAGCGGTAGCCAGCGCTACCACAATGATGCCGGCAATGAGACTATATTCGATCGCTGTGACGCCGCGTTCGTCGCGTAAAAAACGTTTGATGAAGTTCGACATGATGTTGCCCTCGGATATTTTTTAATGGTCATTCGGGCAAGTGGTCCGGCATTTTTGTGGATCGTAGCCAGCGGGTTCTCTCTTCCCCGCGGTCTTGTGTCCGTATACCTTGTTGCGCGTCTTGGCGCGCTGGTTCACTTGCCGCTTCTCTCAGGTTCTAGATATGTGATCGATGTAGCCTCCATCAGCCGGGATGTTAAATGATGCATCCATGTAACGATTTATAGCTGAACGCTATCTCGAAATCAACGGGTAGACAGCAATAATTTGATCCGTTGATACCCTTGATCGGTAAGCATTGTGCAACAACAACACTTTCCGCCCAATGACTTGGCGTCAATCGTCAAATTCTGTGTCTATTCTTATGACGCGTTGTTAGCGTTCTCTGAATTAGACATATCTAATTGCGCATTCCAATTCGTAAACTCTGGACGGTTCACTATTTAGTTAACGGCTGGTTTGACGCTCGCTTTATGGCGATTTGCTAGTGCGGTAACTCTAGAAACGAATCGTCGCGAGCGCTCTTTTCACTCTCGAGAAACCGTGTTACGTCCTGGTCCGTAACGGCATCGAACACGCGTTACGTTACGTTCCACGGTACACCGCACTAAAGCACGTGTGCCCTGATCCCGCTGTCGTCCCGCAAAGCCATACCACGCCTTGTACTGTCTGGTTAACCCGGTCACCTCTCAAAGTCGTTCATATGCGTCCGTTCAAAATGGCACGCGTCCTGCAATAAGACGATGGCAGTTCAAAAAGCACAAAACTAAATACCATCCGAGGGCGTTATGAAGACCGCACACAATCACACGGGCGCATTGCGCGTCACCATTCTCACCGCTGCCATCGCGACCATGCTGACGCTCGGCGCATGCGGCGGTTCAGGTTCAACCAGCAAGCAACTCGGCAGCTCCGGCTCGAGCGGCGCGATTCCCACCACCGGTGGCGACGGAAGCACGTCGGCCGGCAATGGCGGCGGATCTGGCACCGGCACGGGCGGCGGCGGCGGCGGCAGCGGAACGGGCGCGGGCGGCGGTTCGGGATCGGGCGGCGGCACGGTCGTGGGCGGTGGCGGTGGAACAGGCACAGGTGGTGGGACCGGTGGAACGGGCGGCGGTACAGGTGGAACGGGCGGTGGTACGGGTGGAACGGGCGGCGGAACCGGCGGTGGTGGCGGAGGCACAGGCGGTGGGACCGGTGGCGGTACGCCGACCGTGACTCCGGTTGCAGGCATCGCCACGAATGCCGGCAATCTGGTATCGGCGGCGGCCAATACGGTTTCGGGTCTCGGCTCGGTTATCGGCAACGCCAACGTTCCGGGCGTGAGTCCGGCAACGACTCACGCGGCGGGCGACGTTGTATCGAATCTCGGCGGCGCCGTGGGCGCGCTCGGCAACGGCGTGTCGCAAGGCCTCGGGCAGATTGGATCGAGCGCGAATCCCGTCGGCACGACACTCGCCAGCACCGGCAACGTCGTTCAAAAAGCCGGTGATGCGGTTTCCAGCACTGGCGACCTGGTCACCAGCGTCGGCAGCGGCGCACTGTCCCCGCTCGCACCGGTCACAACGCCGGTCGGCAATCTCGTGAGCGGCGTAGGCGGCGCCGTTACGCAGGTCGGCGACGCGCTTGGCACCACGTTGTCGACGGGCGCTGTCAGTCAAGTCACGCAAGGGGTCAGCACGCTGATCACCCCGATCACCACGATGGCCAGTTCGCTTACGCAATCAGTCGGGTCGGCGACGGGCCTTGGCGCACCGGTCAACAATCTGCTCACCACGCTCGGCGGCACGCTGAACTCGGCAGGTCAGACGGTGGCATCGACGGGGAACAATCCGCTTGCGAGCGGCCTGGGCAGCGTGGTGTCCAGCACCGGTACGACGCTGGCATCGGCGGGTGGTCTCGTCAATGGCACGCCGGGCGCGAACCCGCTGTCGCCGATCACCGGCATTCTGTCGGGTCTGAGCGGCGGGACCGGTGGCGCGGGTGGCTCGGGAAGTCCCCTTTCTCCGGTTACGGGTCTTGTCAGCGGTTTGACGAATACGGTTGCCGGCCTGGGCGCCGCGCCGGGAGCAGCAGGTCCGCTTGCACCGATTGCATCGCTCGTGAGCGGCGTGACTGGCAGCCTGGGTAATGTTGGCGGCGCCGGCGGCGCAACCGGCGCACTGGCTCCGGTTACGGGTCTCGTCAGCGGCCTGACGGGCGCACTTGCCGGCGTGGGCTCAACACCCGGCGGTGCAGGACCCCTTGCTCCGGTGTCGGGGCTGGTTGGTGGTTTGACGAATAGCATCGGCACGGTTGCCACGGGTATTGCTACGCCCGTTGCCGGTGCGGTGGGCGGCGCGACAAGCGCTCTGACCAGCGCGACCTCGGGCAACGGCTCGGGCGCCGCGGGCAACTTGCTTGCGCCAGTGACGGGTCTTGTAGGCGGCTTGACAGGTGCGTTGAGCGCGGGCGTGGGTGTCGGTGCGGGCGCGACGACGACCAAATCGCCGTCGACCGGCGCAACGACAACGACCGCCGGAGTAGGCGTTGGCGTAGGTCTCTCGAGCACCACGGGCGGCGCCGCGAGCAGCTCGCCGGCCAATCCGCTGGGTGGGGTGACCACGCTCGTCGGCGGCTTGCTCGGCGCGCATAACAAGTAATACTGCAGATACTGCAGCCGGGACCATGAACCGTCGCCATCCCCAGGCGACGGTTCATGGTGAAAACTTCCTTCAATACGTCCCTGCGACGAGGAGGTACGGGTCCATACGCCCCCTTCACGATCCCTTTCAGCGAACGTTTTAATGTCCCGCAGTACCCTGGTTTCGCCGGCGCCCTTCGCGGCGCCGGTTTTGCATGAACACAAACACGATCCATCGATGCAGCCCGTCCGGCCAGACGGCGCACGACGGACACAAGATCGACGCGAGGATGACCACCCGCTACCTAAAAAAAAGATCGTCGGGAAAGCAAATAAAAAGCGAAAGTTAAGGCCGCAAAGAGCCGTAATACAGAGGCATGTCATTGGATCAGCAGCACACGATGACGAACGCGAGCGAGAGCCGCAGTTCGCACGATAAAAGCCAACGAGGGCCGTACCGTGAAGATCAAGGAATGGAAATGGACGCTGCTGGCCGCGGCGGTGGCTGCGCACGCCGCCCAAGCGCAGACCAGCGGGCAAGTCGCGCGCCCGTCCGTGGCGGGCAATCCGCTCGACGCATTGCCGCAAGTGAACGCGCCGCAAAAGCCGCCGTCGGTCACCGTCGATGTCCAGACGCAAACGCCACATATCCAGGAGTTGCTTGCGCGTCATCTGACGCCGCAGAAGATCCAGATCGAAGGCGTAAAAACCATCTCCTTCGATGAAATCGCCCAACGCTTCACGCCGCTCGTCGGCAAAGACGTGACGATCGGTGATCTCATGGAAACCGCGAACGGTGTGACCGCGCTCTACAAGGAACGTGGCTACGCGCTGTCCTTCGCCTTCGTGCCGGCGCAAACCTTCGAAGACGGCGTGGTCCGCATCACGGTGGTGGAAGGTTTTGTGGCCGATGTAAAAATAAAGGGCGAACCCGGATCCGCTGAAAAGCGCATTCGCGCGGTCGCCGACCGGATTCGCGCCGATCGTCCGTTGAAACAGGACACGTTCGAACGCTACGTCAACGTGCTTGGCCTCACGCCCGGCGTGAAGATCGCGGCAACCGTCGCGCCGCCGCAAACCACCGATGGCGCCACTTCGCTCGAACTCGATGTCGAACGCAAGCCGTTCAACTTCGCCACTGGCATCGACATGAATCACCCGGGCTTGCAGGGCATTGTGAGCGCAACCGAAAACGGCTTGCTCGGTCAGGGCGAGACGATCGGCGCATCGGCCTTGCTGCCGAAGGGCCGCAACGATCAAACCTACTTCGCGGTCAACGGCGCATTACCGATAGGCACGGACGGATTCACCGCCAAGGTCGATGCTTCGCATTACTACGGTCATCCCGTCGATAACCCCGGCCTCCCCTCCTTCGTCGAACGTACTGTGGTCAACGACAAGGTAGGTTTGTCGGCTTCGTACCCGTTCATCTTGAGCAACACGCGCAGCCTGATAGGAACGGCCGGCGCGTACGCTTCCCACGACGAAGACCGCTTCAAGAACACGATTACGGGCGCGCAGCTCGGACAGCGGTCGCAAGTGCGCGTGACAACGCTCCAGCTCGACTACACCGGCGTTGATACGGGGACCGTGCGGCGCGCCAGCATCAACGTGGCGAAGGCGTTGAATGTACTGGGGGCATCGAAGGCGGCGGAGACCAACATTCCCGGCGTTGTCACGACCAATCCGATCTCGCTCACCTTCGTGCGCACGGGCGCCACGATTTCGCAAACCAATGAATGGCCGTACAAGATCGGCACCACGGTCGCCGCGACCGGACAATACAGCCCGGATTCGCTGCCGACGTCGGAACAGATCGCGTTCGGCGGGCAACGCTTCGCACTTGGATATCAGCCGGGTGAGGTATCGGGCGATTCGGGCTGGGCGGCGTCTGCAGAAGTCAACCGGCCGTTCGCAATCGGGCTCGCGTTCCTGAAGACCTTCACGCCGTATGTATCAGTGGATACCGCGCATGTCTACCTGCATGGCGGCACGGCGAAACCGAGCAGGCTGGCATCGGTCGGCGTCGGCTTTCGCGTATCGGACGCGAAGTACTACAGCCTGGATTTATCGCTGGCAAAACCTGTTGGCGATGCTCCCGTGGAAGGCAACGGTTCGCGCAGCCCGCGCGTGAACGCGACGTTCTCCTACCAGTTCAACTAACGGAAGCCCGCATGGTGCGCGCGATAGTCGTGCCTGCCCGCCACGAACCAACTAGAGGAAGTCCTATCAAACGTCCTTGATGCTTTAACGTATTCTGTCCGCCAATTAGCGGCAAATACAATCAAGAGACGTTTCACCTCCAGGAGGAAGCATGACGAGTACGACTGAGCGCGCGCATCGGCAATTCAAACGCATCTTGCTGGCCGGCGCGTTGCTCGCATCGGCTGCGAGTACGCTTGCACAGGCTGCATCGCCAGCGGGACTCTGGCAGACCATCGACGATAAAACCGGCCAGCCCAAAGCCGTCGTTCAGATCGTGCAGGACAGCGACGGCACGCTGTCCGGCAGAATTCTCGAGGGGATAGGCAACAACAACGACCCGACCCGTCGATGCACAGCCTGCACCGATTCACGTAAGGATCAATTGCTCAAGGGCATGACGATCATCAACGGCATGAAGCCGGATGGCGATGCGTGGGACGGTGGCCAAATTCTCGATCCTGAGAACGGGAAGCTATACAAGTGCAAGATGCATCTCGACGACGACGGCCAGAAGCTCGTAGTACGCGGCTACATTGGTGTGTCGCTGCTTGGGCGTTCGCAAACGTGGGTCAGGCAGCAATAAATCTCGCCAACGTTCGAAAGCCAAGAATAATCCGGCGCAAGCCGGATTAATGAAGACATCAAGCAGCGCGGCGCGCGCCGTCAGCGTAATCGCCCGGCGCCGTTGGCGCGGTACTCGGCGATTGCACGACAGGCACGAAAACAGGACGGGCATCGCCGTTCACTGACGTGCTGCGTACCAGATCTGCCGAGTGGTTGCCGAGACCCGCGGGTAGCTCGACCGGCACACGCATACGCGATGTCATCAGCGAATACAAACCTTCACTCGCGCCGCCAAACAACTGCTGCATCACGCGGGCCAGCACGCCCGAGTCATGCCACGCCTTGAAGCGGCGGTGGCACGTCTGATACGACGGATATTTGCGCGGCAGCGTGGACCATGAAGCGCCGCTATACATCACCCAGAGCACGCCGTTGAGCACTGCGCGAGTATTGGCAAGCGGCCGGCCGCGCAACTCTGAACGGGGACGCAATTCGGGCAGAAGCGGCGCCACCAATTGCCATTCTTCGTCGGACATATCGCGGTAAGGCTTCATGGTTTCCTCCAATCACAAGTAAGTGATTAGAAGATACGCATCCGCCCGAAATGCCGGTATCAGACATGTCCGAATCTTGAAATAACGCCCAAAGCCTTATGACAGTAACCTCGCGGCGAAATTATGAGTCTCGCATTGTCAATCGTCCTTTCGGCCTATGTTCTCAGGTCAGCGATGTGTCCACCAGCCGACGTTCGGACTCCAGATATTCCTTCGACTGCATCTCGGTGATCCGCGAAACCGTGCGCGTGAATTCGTTGGCCATCGGACCTTCCACATACAGCTCTTCGGCCGGTACTTCCGCCGACATCAGGAGCTTCACCTTGTGGTCGTAGAACACGTCGATCAGCCACGTGAAACGACGCGCCTCGGATGCATTGCGCGGCGACATCTTCGGGACTTCCGAGAGAATGACCGCGTGAAAACGGCTTGCCAGTTCAAGGTAATCGTTCTGCGATCGCGGTCCGCCGCACAGCGTGGCGAAGTCGAACCAGACCACGCCATCGGCTTTGCGCAGCGCCTTCAGTTCACGCTTTTCAATGCGCAGGATCGGGCTTTCGTCGGGTACGGCCGCGAGCTTTGCAAAGTCGGCGCGCAAGGCCTTGTCGGCGGCGGCGCCGAGCGGCGTGTGATACGCCTTCACTTGCGACAACGTGCGCTTGCGATAATCCGTGCCGGCATCGACATTGATCACGTCCAGCTTCGACTTGATCAGCTCGATGGCAGGCAGCAAGCGGTCACGATGCAAACCATCGGGATAAAGCAGATCCGGATCGTAATTCGACGTCATCACGAACTGCACGCCCGCGCCAAACAAGCGGTCGAGCAGCCGGTACAGGATCATGGCGTCGGCGATATCAGATACATGAAACTCGTCAAAGCAAATCAGCCGATAACGCTTCGCCACGCGCCGCGCGAGTTCATCGAGGGGATCGGCCATGCCCTTCAGCTCTTCCAGCTCGCGATGCACCTCGCGCATGAACTCGTGAAAGTGCAAACGCGTCTTGCGCTGCACCGGCACGACCGCGAAGAAACTGTCCATCAGGAAGCTCTTGCCGCGCCCCACCCCACCCCACATGTACACGCCGCGCGGCAACTCCGGGCGCGAGATCAGCTTCTTGAACGCGTTCGAGCGGCGCGCCTTGTACGCGACCCACTCGTCGTAGCAGCGCTGCAGACGTTCGACCGCCGAGAGTTGCGCCGCGTCCGACTGATATCCACGCGTCTCTAGTTCGTGTTCGTAGTATTCGGTGACGTTCATGGTGCGAGGTTTAAGGCCATGGAGACTGAATGCGATGAATAAAACAAAGGCGAGCGGGATAATTCCCGCCCGCCTTCGTCATGCTGCTCAAACCTGCTGCAATTACATGTTGAGCGCGCGCTTGTCGACGGCGAGCGCGGCTTCGCGCATCACTTCCGACAACGAGGGATGCGGATGGCAGATCCGGCCGATGTCTTCCGATGCCGCCTTGAACTCCATCGCCACGACCGCTTCAGCGATCAGGTCCGACGCATTCGCCGCGATGATGTGGCAACCGAGCAGCTCGTCGGTCTTCGCATCGGCGATCATCTTCACGAAACCATCCGCCTTGCCAATGCCGAGCGCGCGGCCGTTGGCCATCATCGGGAACTGACCGGTCTTGATCTCGCGGCCTTCGGCCTTCAGTTGCTGCTCCGTCTTGCCGACCCACGCGATTTCCGGTTCGGTGTAGATCACCCACGGAATGCAGTTGTAGTCGATATGCGGCTTCTGACCATCGATGATCTCGGCCACCAGCACGCCTTCGTCTTCCGCCTTGTGCGCGAGCATCGGACCACGCACCACATCGCCGATTGCGTACACGTTCGGCACGCTCGTCGCGCAATGGTCATCGACGGGAACAAAACCGCGTTCGTCCGTCTTCAGGCCTATTGCTTCCAGACCGAGGTTGTCCGTATTAGGCACGCGGCCGATCGACACGATCAGACGATCGGCGTCGAGCGTTTGCGCGTTGCCGTCCTTGTCCGTATACGCCACCGAGACGCTCGAATTCGTCGTCTTCACTTCGCCGATCTTCACGCCAAGATGAATGTCGAGACCTTGCTTCTTGAACTGCTTCGCGGCTTCCTTCGCGAGCGATTCGTCGCATGCGCCGAGGAACGCGGGCAACGCTTCGAGCACGGTCACGCTCGCGCCCAGACGACGCCACACCGAACCCAGCTCCAGGCCGATCACGCCGGCGCCAATCACGGCCAGCTTCTTCGGCACCGAATCAAACGTCAGCGCGCCTTCGTTGTCCGAGACAATCTTGTTGTCGACAGGAATGGTCGGCAGATGACGTGCTTTCGAACCCGTCGCGATGATCACGTTCTTCGCCGTCACGGTTTCGGTTTCCGCTTCGCCGCTCACTTCGATCTGCACACCGGCGTCCGTCTTGCCCGTGAACTTGCCATGGCCCTTCAGCCACGTGATCTTGTTCTTGCGAAACAGGAATTCGATACCCTTCGTCATCTTCTCGACAATGCCGTCCTTGCGGGCGAGCATCTTCGAGATATCCAGCTTCACGTCGCCCACGTTGATGCCGTGATCGCCGAGGTGATGCGAGACGTTTTCAAATTCTTCCGACGACGCCAGGAGCGCCTTCGACGGAATGCAGCCGACATTCAGGCACGTGCCGCCGAGCTTCAGATTACCGGCCGGGTTCTTCCAGCTTTCAATACACGCAACCGACTTGCCGAGCTGCGCTGCGCGAATCGCCGCGATGTAACCGCCAGGGCCTGCACCAATCACGACGACATCAAATTCTTTGGACATGACTATCCTTCTCTTGTTGGATACACGACGCGCCCGGGCCTACCGAACGCGCCATGAGTCCCAAATAAGGTTCTAACGCTGAATTTAAAGGGCAAACCGCAGGACTTACAGGTCCAGCAGCAAGCGAGCCGGATCTTCCAGCGCGTCCTTCATTGCAACCAGCGACAACACCGCTTCGCGACCGTCGATGATCCGGTGATCGTAGGAGAGCGCCAGGTAGTTCATCGGGCGGATCACGATCTGGCCGTTCTCGACCACAGCGCGTTCCTTCGTTGCGTGCACGCCGAGAATGGCCGATTGCGGCGGGTTGATAATCGGCGTCGACAACATGGAGCCGAACACGCCGCCATTCGAGATCGAGAACGTGCCGCCCGTCATTTCTTCGATCGACAGCTTGCCGTCACGTGCCTTCGCACCGAATTCGGCAATCTTCTTTTCGATCTCGGCCAGGCTCAGCTGATCGGCGTTACGCAGGATCGGCACCACCAGACCACGCGGCGAACCGACGGCAATACCGATATCGAAATAACCGTGATAGACGATGTCGTTACCGTCGATAGACGCGTTCACCAGCGGGAATTTCTTCAGCGCGTGAACGGCGGCCTTCACGAAGAACGACATGAAGCCGAGCTTCACGCCATGTTCCTTCTCGAAGCGGTCCTTGTACTTGTTGCGCAGGTCCATCACCGGCGCCATGTTCACTTCGTTGAACGTCGTCAGAATGGCATTGGTTTGCTGCGACTCGAGCAGACGCTCGGCGATACGTGCGCGCAGACGCGACATCGGCACGCGTTGTTCCGGACGGTCCTTCAACCACTGATCGGCGCCCGGTGCCTTCACGTCAGGCAGGGACGGCTTGGCGGCAGCCGGAGCCTTGGCGGCCGGCGCCTTGGCAGCAGGCGCGGAGCTGGCTGCAACGGCCGGCGCACCTTGCGTGGCGGCCAGTGCGTCGCCCTTCGTGACACGGCCGTCGCGGCCCGATCCCGAAACCTGATCGCTCGAAACATTCTTTTCGGCAAGGATCTTCGCAGCCGAAGGCGAAGCCGACGTGTTCGAGGCTGAAGCGCTCGCCACCGCCGGAGCGGCTTCCTGTTGCGGTTGCGGAGCCGGCGCCACTTCGGCGTCGCCAGCGGCTGCGGCCACCGGTGCTTCGCCGGCCTTCGCTTCTGTATCGATCATCGCGATCACTTCTTCCGCGCCGACCACGTCGCCGTCATGCTTGATGACTTGCGTGAGCACGCCCGCAGCCGGTGCCGGCACTTCCAGCACGACCTTGTCCGTTTCGATTTCGATGAGGATTTCGTCGATGGCGATTGCCTCGCCCGGCTTCTTCTTCCACGACAACATGGTGCCTTCCGACACGGACTCGGACAACTGGGGAACCTTGACTTCTACGATAGACATTATGTTTTTTCCTGAATGTATCTGGGTACGGCGACATGACCAATGCGTCGACGCCGTTAATTCTTGGGATTTCCAGAGCGTGTGAATGCAGCGCGCATCTAACTTACGGCGAGCGCTGCTTGTGCATTCCACGTTCCAAATCGAATCACAGGACAGCGCATGAACAACCGGGGAGCCATGTTAAGGGCGCTCCCCGGTCGGAACCGCTTACTTCGAGATCGTCTGCGCGCCCTTCAACCGGCCAAACGCGCCTTCGATCAGCGCCTTCAGCTGCTCGTAGTGCTTTGCGTAATAGCCGACTGCCGGGGATGCCGATGCCGGACGGCCGCTGTAAGCCAGCTTCTGTCCTTCACGCATGCCTTCACGCAGGTGATGCTCGACGTAGAACCAGGCGCCCTGGTTCTGCGGCTCGTCCTGTGCCCAGACCACTTCCGTCGCGTGTTCGTATTTCTTGATTTCCGCGTCGAACTGCTTGTGGGCAAACGGGTACAACTGCTCGATACGAACGATAGCAACGTCGTTCGCCTTCGCTTCGCGGCGATGCGCGATCAGGTCGTAATAAACACGGCCCGAACACACGATCACACGCTTGACCTTCTTCGGCTCGATCGCAGCATCCGTTTCGCCGATGATCGGCTGGAACGAACCCTTTGCCAGTTCCGACAGGTCCGACACGGCTTCCTTGTGGCGCAGCAGCGACTTCGGCGTGGCGACGATCAGCGGCTTCCTGAACAAGCGGATCATCTGACGGCGCAGCAGATGGAAGATCTGTGCAGGCGTGGTCGGCTGGACCACTTGCATGTTGTGATCCGCGCAAAGCTGCAGGAATCGTTCGATACGCGCTGAAGAGTGCTCCGGACCTTGTCCTTCATAGCCGTGCGGCAAGAGCATGGTGAGACCTGAAACGCGGCCCCACTTCACTTCGCCCGACGAGATGAACTGGTCGATCACCACTTGCGCGCCGTTCACGAAGTCACCGAATTGCGCTTCCCACGCGACCAGCGTGTTCGGCTCTGCGGTCGAATAGCCATACTCGAAACCGAGCACCGCTTCTTCCGACAACACCGAGTCGATCACCGTGAACTTCGCCTGACCATCGGCGATGTTCTGCAGCGGGATGTACGTGCCGTCGTTCCAGCGTTCGCGGTTTTGATCGTGCAGAACAGCGTGACGATGCGTGAACGTGCCACGGCCCGAATCCTGGCCGGTGAGACGCACGGCATAGCCCGATGCCACCAGCGACGCATACGCGAGATGCTCGCCCATGCCCCAGTCCAGCTTCGCTTCGCCACGGCCCATAGCACGGCGGTCGTTGATCACGCGCTCGACCAGCGGATGCACCTTGAAGTTTTCCGGGATCGTGGTGATGCGCTCGGCCAGACGCTTCAGTTCGGCGAGCGGCACGGCTGTGTCGGCTGCATCGGTCCACTTGCGGTTCAGGAACGGAACCCAGTCCACCGCGTACTTGCTCTTGTAGTTCGAGAGCACCGGATCGACCGTGTGATGACCGTCGTCCATTGCCTGGCGATACGCTTTCACATAACCGTCGGCGTCTTCCGCCGTGATCACGCCTTGCTGCACGAGCTTTTCAGCGTACAGCGCGCGCGTACCCGGATGCTTTGCAATCGTCTTGTACATCAGCGGCTGCGTGACCGCCGGCGTGTCCTGCTCGTTGTGACCCAGCTTGCGGAAACAGATGATGTCGACAACGACGTCCTTGTGGAACTGCATGCGGTAGTCGATAGCGAGCTGCGTGCACAGCACGACCGCTTCCGGATCGTCGCCGTTCACGTGCAGCACCGGCGCTTCGATCATCTTCGCCACGTCCGAGCAATACAGCGTCGAGCGCGCATCGCGCGGGTCCGACGTCGTGAAGCCGATCTGGTTGTTGATGACGATATGCAGCGTGCCGTGCGTGCCGTAACCACGCGTTTGCGCGAGGTTCAGCGTTTCCATGACCACGCCCTGACCGGCAAACGCCGCGTCGCCGTGAATCTGGACCGGCAGCACTTGCAGGCCGTCGACGTCGCCGCGACGATCCATCCGCGCCTTCGCCGAGCCTTCAACCACCGGGTTCACGATTTCAAGGTGCGACGGGTTGAACGCGAGCGACAAGTGGACCGGGCCGCCATCGGTCGAAACGTCCGATGAAAAACCCTTGTGGTACTTCACGTCGCCGGCCGGCAGGTCATCGACGTGCTTGCCTTCGAATTCGGCGAAGAGATCAGCCGGCATCTTGCCAAGCGTGTTCACCAGGACGTTCAAGCGTCCACGGTGAGCCATGCCGATGATGATTTCCTGAACGCCTGCGGCGCCCGCGTGACGCACGACTTCGTCCATCGACGCAATGAAGCTTTCGCCGCCTTCCAGCGAGAAACGCTTCTGACCGACGTATTTGGTGTGCAGGAAACGCTCGAGCCCTTCCGACGCCGTCAGGCGCTGAAGAATGTGCTTTTTCTTGTCGGCGGAGAAATTCGGCGTGGAGCGGATCGATTCGAGCCGTTCTTTCCACCAGCGCTTCTGTTCCGGATCGCTGATGTACATGAACTCGGCGCCGATCGTGCCGCAGTACGTATCACGCAATGCTTTCACGATCTCACGCAGCGACGCCTGCTCGAGCCCGAAATACAGGTTCTGCGCATGGAACGTCTGGTCCATGTCGGCTTCGGTGAAGTCGTAGAACGCGGGTTCGAGCTCAGGGATGGCCGGGCGCTCGCGGCGCTTGAGCGGATCGAGGTTGGCCCACTGGGAACCGAGGAAGCGGTACGCGCCGATCAGCGACTGAACGAAGACCTGTTTGCGCGCGGTCGCCAGATCAGCACTGCTTTCGCGCGGCACGAAGCCGTTCGATTTTGCACGCTGAGCGAACGACTCCACGATCGGGCCGTGAGCCACGTCGTTGTGATTCGTCCCATCCGATGCAGGCACGTTCTGCAACGCATCGAAATAGGTACGCCAGGTCTCGGGCACTGACGCGGGATTATCGAGATATGCCTCGTACTGTTCTTCGACGTACGGGGCATTACCGCCGAACAAATAGGAGTTCAGCTGGGAATTCTTCATCATTTACGCTCACCTTTCTTCGAGTTTCTCGAGAAATAGCGGGTTACTCAACCTTCCGCAACACGGCCTGACCGTTTAGCGGATTGCGCGAATCAAGTCTGCTTGGAAGGACCTAAAACTGGCAATGCATCCGCTAGCATAGCACATATCATTAAGTCGACGCGCCGATGGTCGCGCCCGGAAGGCTTGTCTGGCGGGCTTTCGAGTACCTTTCGCGAATAAGGGACACATGCACGGCAAGGGTGCGGCGCAACAAAAAAGCCACCCGGAGGTGGCTTTTTGCGAGACCAAAACATACGTGGATTTAGTCCACCGCGCCCTTACGGCTGGCGCTACGACGCTCGTGTTCCTTCAGGTAGCGCTTGCGCAGACGGATGGATTGCGGCGTGACTTCGACCAGTTCGTCGTCGTCGATAAACTCAACCGCGTATTCCAGCGACATCTGGATCGGCGGCACGAGACGCACCGCTTCGTCCGTACCCGACGAACGCACGTTGGTCAATTGCTTGCCCTTGATCGGGTTCACGACCAGGTCGTTGTCGCGGCTGTGAATGCCGATGATCATGCCTTCGTACAGCGGCTCGCCCGGCGAAACGAACATGCGGCCGCGGTCCTGCAGCTTCCACAGTGCGTAGGCAACAGCAGCGCCGTCGTCCTGCGAAATCAGCACGCCGTTGCGACGCTCGCCTACGCCGCCTTCCTTCACCGGCTGGTACGAATCGAACGTGTGGCTCATCAGGCCCGTGCCGCGCGTGAGCGTCAGGAATTCTGACTGGAAGCCGATCAGACCACGCGCCGAAATCCGGTACTCGAGACGGGTACGGCCACGGCCGTCCGACGCCATATCGAGCATTTCGCCCTTGCGGCGGCCCAGCTCTTCCATCACGCCACCCTGGTTTGCATCTTCCATGTCGACGGTCAGGTTTTCGTACGGCTCGTGCTTCACGCCGTCGACTTCCGTCATCACCACGCGCGGACGCGAAACGGCGAGTTCGTAACCTTCACGACGCATGTTTTCCACAAGAATGGTCAGGTGCAGTTCGCCGCGGCCTGACACTTCGAACGTGGTTTCGTCGCCGGTTTCCTTCACGCGCAACGCCACGTTGTGGTTCAGTTCCTTCATCAGGCGGTCGCGGATCTGGCGGCTCGTGACGAACTTGCCTTCGCGTCCTGCCAGCGGCGAGGAATTCACGAGGAAGTTCATGGTCAGCGTGGGTTCGTCCACGGTGATCATGGGCAGCGCTTCCGGAACGTCCGGCGCGCAGATGGTCACGCCAATGCCGATTTCTTCGATACCGTTGATCAGCACGATGTCGCCGGCTTCAGCCGATTCGACCTGCACGCGCTCCAGGCCCTTGAACGACAGAACCTGGTTGATCTTGCGGTTGATGATCGCGCCATCAGGGCCCGAACGCACCGCCACCGACATACCCGGCTTGATACGGCCACGCGTGATACGGCCAACGCCGATACGGCCAACGTACGACGAGTAATCCAGCGACGTGATTTGCAGTTGCAGCGGCGCTTCCGGATCGGCCGGGCGGACCGGAACGTGTTCCAGGACAGCGTCGAACAGCGGACGCATGTCGCCTTCGCGGACGTCCTGTGTGAGGCCTGCATAACCGTTCAGGCCCGACGCGTAGACGATCGGGAAGTCGAGTTGTTCGTCGCTTGCGCCAAGTTTGTCGAACAGGTCGAACGTCTGGTTGATCACCCAGTCGATCCGCGCACCCGGACGATCAACCTTGTTGATCACCACGATGGGCTTGAGGCCAAGTGCGAGCGCCTTCTTGGTCACGAAACGCGTCTGCGGCATCGGGCCTTCGACAGCGTCCACCAGCAGCAGCACCGAGTCGACCATCGACAGCACACGTTCCACTTCACCGCCGAAGTCGGCGTGTCCCGGGGTGTCGACAATATTGATGTGCGTGCCTTCGTACTCGACCGCGCAGTTCTTCGAGAGGATCGTGATGCCACGTTCCTTTTCGATGTCGTTCGAGTCCATCACGCGCTCGACCACAGCCTGGTTCTCTCGGAACGTGGCAGTCTGGCGGAGCAATTGGTCGACGAGCGTAGTCTTGCCGTGGTCGACGTGGGCAATGATGGCAATGTTGCGAAGGGCGCGGGTCATAGGAGCTTGAGGAGCTTTGTACAGATAGTTGAGCGCCGTGGGTGCAAGCTAGTTGTTAGCAATGGAATGAGCTGTGAAGCAAACCTGAAGGCAATCCACTTCCCCGCACTCGGCGCGATGGGAACCCAAGATTGTAGCACGGCGACGTGTCCTCTTCCGGCCTGTTGTGCAATAGGACGAAACCCGGAAGCGTTTTCCTCTCGAATCCCTATTTCGGGACAGCCGAAAATACCCGTCAAGGCCTGTTGTCAGGCCTCTCCGCGAGTGCATCGGATCTCAAAATAACAACAGTCACCGTTTCGCCAGCACATTAGGAGGAATCTGAAAGTACTTGCCGCGTCAATGAACTGCCTCCTATAATCTTGCATAGTCAATTATTGCAAGCGCACGAGTATCCATGAGCGACGTTGAACAGCCTGTTCCTGAAATTGCCAACTATGTTCTTTGCGAGAGCGTCGGCTACTTACTTAGCCGCGTTCGTTCCACGCTCTGGAACAATGTGACGCAACTCACCATGGCCGACCTCGGCATCACGAGCACGCAAGCGAGCATCATGTTCATGCTCGCAAGCGGCCGCAGTCTGGCAGCGGCCGATCTAGCGCGCGAATATGGTATCGATGCAAGCGCCGTTACCCGCCTGATCGACCGGCTGGAAAAACGCGGACTCATCACCCGGGTGCGCAGTGAGGAAGACAGGCGTGTTGTGCGGCTTGCACTGACATTGGAAGGGCGCGAGCTCGCCGGACAGATTCCGGCTATTTTTACGAAAGTGCTGGACAAGCTTCTCGGCGGTTTTACGCCTGAGGAGGTCGGATTTCTGAAGAGTATGTTGCGCCGGATCCTGCTCAATTCGGGCGACCCGGCAGCCATCGCGCTGATCAGCGGCTACGAAAGCTCCACGCCAAAAGCGACTTCCTGACCAAGGCGGCGCGTTCCCTCAATCCAAGCTCATATTCTGAAGACGCACTTCAGTGACCCCCTTATCGGGTAATAAAACTGAAAGAAATTGGTTGCTGCGTCCATCTTTACATATCATCTCTGAGAGCCTAGCGATGAAATTCCCTGATTCGTCCGCGTCCGTATTTGCGGCGTCTAAGACAACCTCGAAGCGCAGCGCTTTGGCCGCTGCCGTGCTGGTGCTTGCAGGCTGCGCCAACTATGCGGGCATCAGCAGCGACAAGCAGATCACTGCGCCGCAGAACGACGCGCTGCAGGCCACGCAAAGCGTGCCGTCGCAAGGCGGTCAATGGCCGTCGCTCGACTGGGCCAAGCAATTCGGCGATCCACAATTGCCGCAACTGATCGACGAAGCACTTGCGGGCAATCCGTCGATTGCCCAGGCGCAGGCGCGGATTGCGAAGGCGTCGTCTTATATAGAGAGCTCGCGGGCCGGGCTTTATCCGAAAGTGAACGGCTCGTATTCGTGGAGTCGCGAGCTTTTTTCCGCGAATGCGCTCTACCCGCCTCCGTACGGCGGAACCTGGTATAGCGAGAACAACGCGCTGGTGAGTGCATCGTGGGATCTGGACCTGTGGGGCAAGAACCGCTCGCGCCTGAATCAGGCAGTCTCGCAGCAGAAGGCCGCCGAGGCCGACATGCAGCAGGCACGCGTGACGCTGGCGGCATCGGTTGCGCAGACGTACAACCAGCTCGCGCTGCTCTACGCTTTGCGCGATGTCGCCCAGCGCGAGATTGCGAACCGGAGCGACGTCGGCCGCATCACAAACGGCCGCGTGACCGCAGGGCTCGATACCAACGTCGAAATCCGCACCGCCGAGGGCAATATCGCGACGAGCCAGACGAACCTGTCCGAGCTCGACGGCCAGCTCACGACCACGCGCTACCAGCTTGGCGCGCTGCTTGGCCAGGGTCCGGACCGCGGCCTGAAAATCGCGAACCCGGTGCTCACTTCCAGGATCGAAGTCACGCTGCCGGACAACGTCCCAGCCGACCTGATCGCGCGCCGGCCGGACATTGTCGCGGCGCGCTGGCAGGTCGAAGCGGCGACATCGAACGTCAAGGAAGCGAAGGCCGAGTTTTTCCCCGACATCAATTTGTCGGCGGCGGCGGGCTTCGATGCCTTCGGCTGGGGCCGGTTCTTCACCTCCAGCAGCCGCCAGTTCAACGCGGGCCCTGCAATCCATTTGCCGATCTTCGATGCCGGCGCGTTGCGCGCCCAGTTGAAAGGCCGTTATGCGGACTTCGATCTCGACGTCGCGAACTACAATCAGACGCTGGTCAACGCGCTGAACGACGTGGCGACGCAAATCGCATCGATTCGCTCGGTCGATCAGCAAACAAGTGATGCCACGCGTGCACTCGACGCCTCCACCCACGCCTACCAACTTGCCGTGATCCGTTACAAGGCCGGGTTGTCGCCGCAATTGCAGGTGCTCACCGCCGACCAGAACCGGTTGTCGAACGAGCAAACCGTGACGAACCTGCGGATGAAACGCCGCGATCTGCAGATCGGCCTGATCAAGGCGCTGGGCGGCGGTTTTGATGCCGCCGACGCGAACCTCGCCATCGACGGGCAGGCGTCGAAGACCGCATCGGTCGCGCCAAAGAGCGCCGACTGAACCAAACGAATCGAATCGATTAGCAGCAACTCAAGACAGAGAATACGGAGCTATTCATGAGCGACTCTCAACAAAATGCCGCAGCAGCACCGGCGCCTAAAACCAGCAATACCAAGCGCCGCGTGCTGATGTCCCTGATCGTGCTGGTCGTGATCATCGCGGCGGTTGCATACGGGCTGTACTACTTCCTGGTCGCGCGTTTTCACGAAAGCACCGACGACGCCTATGTGAACGGCAACATCGTGCAGATCACGCCGCAAGTGGTGGGCACGGTGATCTCGGTGAATGCGGACGATACCCAAACCGTGAAGATGGGCGATCCGCTCGTCGTGCTCGATCCGGCGGACTCGAAAGTCGCGCTTGATCAGGCCGAAGCGAATCTCGCGCAGACGGTGCGACAGGTCCGCACGCTATTCGTCAATGACAATCAATACCAGGCGCAAGTCGCGCTGCGTCAATCGGATCTGTCACGGGCCCAGGACGACCTGCGCCGCCGCTTGACGATCGCGCAGACCGGCGCGATCTCGGGCGAAGAAATCTCCCACGCACGCGATGCCGTCCGTGGCGCGCAGGCGTCGCTCAACGCAGCGCAGCAAGAGTTGCAGTCGAACCGCTCGCTGACATCGAATACGACGATTGCGAGTCATCCGAATGTGCTTTCGGCCGCTGCCAAGGTCCGCGATTCGTACATCAACTACGCACGCAACACCATGCCGGCGCCAGTGACGGGTTATGTTGCAAAGCGTTCGGTGCAGGTCGGCCAGCGTGTCTCGCCGGGCAATCCGCTGATGGCGATCGTGCCGCTGAACGGCGTATGGATCGATGCCAACTTCAAGGAAGTGCAGCTCACTCACATGCGCATCGGCCAGCCAGTTGAATTGACGGCGGACGTTTATGGTTCGGGCGTCGTGTTCCACGGCAAGGTGATCGGCTTCTCGGCCGGTACGGGTTCGGCGTTCTCGCTGTTGCCGGCGCAAAACGCAACGGGTAACTGGATCAAGGTGGTGCAACGCCTGCCGGTTCGTATCGCGCTTGATCCGCAGGAACTGGAGAAGCATCCGCTGCGAATTGGTTTGTCGATGAACGTGGATGTGTCTATCAAGGACGAGAACGGCGGCCAGCTCGGCGCCGCGCCGAACACCGTGTATCAGACCGATGTGTTCGCCAAGTACGGCGATCAGGCCGATGCCGAAATCGCGCGCATCATCGCAGCAAACGAAGGCACGTCGGGTCCGGGAACGGGCGGCGGCTCGCAGAAGACCTCGAAGGAAAACGTTCAGCCGGCGACCAGGCAAGACCTCGCCAAGCTGATGTAAGCGCTCTTCAAAGTTTTCCGGAACCGTTCTCATGTCTCAACCCAACGCGGTTCATCCGCCGCTAGAGGGCGCGAAACTCGTGATCGGCACGATCGCGGTATCGCTCGCGGTGTTCATGAACGTGCTTGATACATCGATTGCAAACGTCTCGATTCCTTCGATATCCGGTGACCTCGGGGTATCGTCGGATCAGGGCACGTGGGTGATCACGTCGTTCGCGGTCGCCAACGCGATCTCCGTACCGCTCACCGGCTGGCTCACGCAGCGATTTGGACAGGTGCGTTTGTTCATGACGTCGATCGTGCTGTTCGTGATCGCGTCGTGGCTGTGCGGACTGGCGCCGACCCTCCCCTTCCTGCTCGCCGCACGCGTGTTGCAGGGCGCGGTCGCCGGCCCGATGATCCCGCTCTCGCAAACCCTGCTGCTCGCGAGTTACCCGCGAGCGAAAGCGCCAATGGCGCTTTCCATGTGGTCGATGACCACGCTGATCGCACCGGTTGCCGGGCCTATTCTCGGCGGCTGGATCTCCGACAACATCTCGTGGCCGTGGATTTTCTACGTCAACATTCCGGTGGGTATCGTGGCCGCGATTGCCACGTTTGCGATCTTCCGCGAACGCGATTCGGTGATCCGGAAGGCGCCTATCGATACCGTGGGTTTGAGCCTGCTCGTGATCTGGGTCGGATCGCTGCAGGTCATGCTCGATAAAGGCAAGGACCTCGACTGGTTCAGCTCGACGACCATCGTGGTGCTGACGTTGATCGCGGTGATCGCACTGGCGTTCTTCATTGTGTGGGAGCTGACCGAGGAGCATCCAGTCGTCGATCTTTCGCTTTTCAAGCTGCGCAATTTCACCGGCGGAACCATTGCGCTCGCGATCGGCTACGGGCTGTATTTCGGCAACCTTGTGCTGTTGCCGCTGTGGTTGCAAACCGATATTGGCTACACCGCAACCGATGCCGGCCTCGTGCTCGCGCCAGTCGGTTTGTTCGCGGTGCTGCTCTCGCCAGTGGTCGGCAAGTTCTTGCCGCGTATCGATCCACGCAAGATCGCGACCGGAGCATTCCTCGTGTTCGCGCTCGTGTTCTGGATGCGCTCACGCTATACAACGGGCGTAGATACCTTCTCGTTGATGTTGCCGACGTTGATTCAAGGCATCGGCATGGCCGGATTTTTTATTCCGCTGGTGTCGATCACGTTGTCGGGACTTCCGGGCCACCGGATTCCGGCGGCATCGGGATTGTCGAACTTCGTGCGGATCATGTGCGGCGGGATCGGGACATCGATATTTTCAACGGCCTGGGATCATCGATCGGGCGTGCATCACGCGCAGCTTGTCGAGCAGGCCAATCTGTATAACCCGAACTTCAACGCATCGATGCAGCAATTCGGCGCGGCCGGATTCAGCAAGGATCAGGGCTATGGCTTGTTCAACAGCATGGCGACGCAGCAGGCAGCGCAGTTGGGCGTGAACGATCTGTTCTATATCTCGGCGGCGATTTTTGTCGCGTTGATTGCGCTGATCTGGATTACCAAACCTGAACGCTCAGGTGGCGGGGATTCGGCGGCCGCAGCTTCGGCGGCGCATTGAAACAGCGGTCGCTTTTGTGAAAACGCCACGGCATGCCGTGGCGTTTTTTATCCTCCCGATACCACCAGCCGTTCCGGAGCCAGCACGCCCTCGCCGGCTCGGGCGACGCCAAGCAGGCGTTGTTCATCACGGGAATAGACGCGTACGCGAGCCGCATTTGCGGGCGCATTTGCGATATCCGCAAGCTTGAGCCGCTGACCTTGAGTGAAACGACGGCTGGAATCTGCGTCGAGATGAACGGCCGGGAACGTGGACAACAACGCGTCGACGGGCTGCAGCCAGCTATCACGTGCTTCAGGCGTGGCCTCGGAAAGCGTGTCCAGCGTCACCGCATGTTCAAGCGTCAACGTGCCCACACCTGTACGCCGCAGCGCCACCAGATGCGCTCCGCACCCCAGCTTCTCACCAATATCCTCAGCAAGCGTACGTACATACGTGCCCTTGCTGCACGTCACGCGAAACGTTACGTCCGGCAACGCGCACGCGATCATTTCCAGCGCAAGAATGCTCACGTGGCGCGCCTCGCGCTCGACCGTCTGCCCGGCGCGCGCATATTCGTACAACGGTTTGCCGTCGCGCTTGAGCGCTGAATACATCGGCGGGATTTGCGTGATTTCGCCTCGAAAAGCAGCCATCGCGGCGTGGATCGCGGCCTCGTCGCAAACGACTTCGCGCGTTTCTAACGCTTCGCCTTCCGCATCGCCCGTAGTCGTGCGAACGCCGAGGCGCATCGTGGCTTCGTAGGTTTTATCGGCTTCGAGCAAGTCCTGCGAAAACTTCGTCGCCTCGCCAAAGCACAACGGCAGCAAGCCGGTCGCAAGCGGATCCAGTGTGCCGGTATGCCCCGCTTTCTTCGCGAGATAAATTCGCTTGGCGCGAATTAGCGCGTCGTTGCTGGAAAGGCCAAGCGGTTTATCGAGCAGCAACACGCCGTCGAGCAAACGACGCGGGATCTTCGGACGAACAGAACCGTTCATTGATCAAGCGCCCTTCTCGTCTTGCTCGGGCTCTTCGTCGTCCTTTGCGCGCGTGGAGTTGGCTTCATCGATCAGCTTCGACATTTCGACTGCACGCACGACGGTCTGATCGTAGTGGAAATGCAGCGTCGGCACCGTGTGAATATGCAAGCGCTTGAACAGCAGGTTGTGCAAATGGCCTGCCGCGTGATTCAGCCCGGCTTCGGTTTCCTTCGGATCGCCGGTGAGCGTTGTGAAGTACACCTTCGCGTGCGCGTAGTCAGGCGTCAGTTCGACGCTCTGAAACGTCACCATGCCAATGCGCGGGTCTTTCACGTCACGCACCAGTTCGGCGAGATCGCGCTGGATCTGATCCGCAATCTGCACGTTGCGGTTGGGGGAAGTACGTTTCTTGGCCATGATATTTCCGATAATTTGTGTATCGCCGGACGCCGCAAATAAAAAGGGCGGAGCGGGCGTGAAGCCCACTCCGCCCTCGAGTCCAGCGATGAATCTTTTACAGCGTACGTGCGACTTCGGTCACTTCGAAGATCTCGAACTGGTCGCCTTCGACCATGTCGTTGTAGTTCTTCAGCGAGATACCGCACTCGAAGCCCTGGCGCACTTCCTTCGCGTCGTCCTTGAAGCGCTTGAGCGAATCGATTTCGCCCGTGTGGACAACCACGTTGTTGCGCAACACGCGAACCATCGAGTTCCGCTTGACCACGCCGTCGGTAACCATACAACCCGCGATCGCACCGATCTTCGGTACACGGATGATCTGGCGAACTTCGACCATACCCGTGATGACTTCGCGCTTCTCCGGCGAGAGCATGCCCGACATTGCCGCTTTAACTTCATCCACAGCGTCATAGATGATGTTGTAGTAACGAATGTCGATACCGTTCGACTCCGCCACCTTGCGAGCCTGAGCATCCGCACGCGTGTTGAAGCCAATGATGACCGCCTTCGATGCCGTCGCCAAGTTGACGTCCGACTCGCTGATCGCGCCAACCGCGCTGTGCACGATCTGCACACGCACTTCGTTGGTCGACAGCTTCTGCAACGATTGCACCAGCGCTTCCTGCGAACCTTGCACGTCGGCCTTGACGATCAACGGCAGATTCTGCACGTTGCCTTCCGTCATGGACTCCAGCATGTTTTCCAGCTTGGCGGCTTGCTGCTTCGCCAGCTTGACGTCGCGGAACTTGCCTTGACGGAACAACGCGATTTCGCGCGCCTTGCGTTCGTCCGGCAGGACCATGACTTCTTCACCAGCGCCCGGCACTTCCGACAAACCTTGAATCTCGACCGGAATCGACGGACCTGCCGACTTGATCGGCTTGCCGGTTTCGTCGAGCATTGCCCGAACGCGACCAAAAGCCGTACCCGCCAGCACGATGTCGCCACGATTCAACGTACCCGACGTCACCAGGATGGTCGCAACCGGACCCTTGCCCTTGTCGAGCTTCGCTTCGATCACGAGACCCTTGGCAGGTGCATCGACCGGCGCCTTGAGTTCCATGACTTCGGCTTGCAGCGACAGGTTTTCCAGCAAGCTGTCGATACCAACGCCCGTCTTCGCCGACACTTCGATGAACGGCGAATCACCGCCGTACTCTTCCGGCACGACGCCTTCAGCGACCAGTTCCTGCTTCACGCGCTCGGACGCCGCACCCGGCTTGTCGATCTTGTTGATCGCCACGACGATAGGCACGCCACCCGCCTTCGCGTGAGCGATGGCTTCCTTCGTTTGCGGCATCACGCCGTCATCCGCTGCGACCACGAGAATCACGATGTCCGTTGCCTTCGCGCCGCGGGCACGCATGGCCGTGAAGGCCTCGTGACCCGGCGTGTCCAGGAACGTAATCACGCCGCGCGGCGTTTCCACGTGGTATGCGCCAATGTGCTGCGTAATCCCGCCCGCTTCACCCGATGCAACCTTCGCACGGCGAATGTAGTCGAGCAGCGAGGTCTTGCCGTGGTCGACGTGACCCATGACGGTGACGACCGGAGGACGCGGCAGGCGTTCGCCCACTTCTTCCTGCGTTTCGCCTTCGACCAGCAGCGCTTCCGGATCGTCCAGCTTGGCCGCAACCGCGCTGTGACCCAGTTCTTCCACGACGATCATCGCGGTTTCCTGGTCCAGCACCTGATTGATCGTGACCATCTGGCCGAGCTTCATCATCACCTTGATGACTTCCGAAGCCTTCACCGACATCTTGTGCGCGAGATCCGCCACCGATACCGTTTCCGGCACGTGCACTTCGCGCACAACCGGTTCCGTCGGCGCCTGGAAGTTGGTCTGGTCCTGATGCTTGCCACGACCCTTCGGGCCGCCGCGCCAGCCGCGATCAACGCCGCCGCTGGTGTCGCCACGCGTTTTGATACCACGACGCTTGGCTGCATCGTCCTGCCAGCTGCTCTTGCCGCCGGCCTTCTTCTTGTCCGGCCCAAGCGACGGAGCCGCCGTTGCCGGTGCGCCTGCAGCCGGCTTTTTCGCCGCTGCCGGGCGCGCCGGGGCCGAGCCTTCCGGACGCGCCGGCTTGTGCAGCGTGCCCTTTGCTTCCGCGGCCTTCACGCCTTCCGCCACCTTGGCGGCAGCAGCCGCTGCAGCCACGGCGGCCGGAGTCGGCTCGGCAGGCTTCGCCTGTTGAGCCTTGCGCGGCGTATTCATCATTTCGCGAATGGCGCGCGCTTCGGCTTCAGCCGCGGCACGGCGCTTTGCAATCTGGTCGTGCTCCGCGCGAGCCTTTTCGGTCGCGGCGCGAGCGGCGTCTTCCGCCTTCTTCGCAGCTTCGCGTTGAGCGGCGCGCTCGGCGGCGGCCTTCTCATCGACTTGCGGTGCAGCCACTTCAGCTTTCACAGGTTCGTCAGCCACGTTTTCCGTCTTCGATTCGGTACGCGTATCCTGACGAGCAGTCGCCGCAGCACGCGAGATCTCCGCGGCTTCCGCCTGAGCGGCAGCACGCTTCGCTTCTTCTTCCTCAGCGCGGCGGCGCTCGGCTTCAGCAGCCGCTTCGCGCGCAACACGCTCCGCCTCTTCGCGCTCGAAGCGCTCCTGGCGTTCCTTCAGTTCAAGCGCTTCTTTCTCAAGCAGCTCGGCAGCATGGCGCGCTTCTTCATCGCGACGCTGCAGTTCGGCTTCATCCACTTCGTCTTCGACGTGGTTCGCACCTTCGGCTACCTGTTCGACACCGCTCTGATCGCGCTGCACGAACACGCGCTTCTTGCGGACCTCGACCTGAATGGTGCGAGCTTTACCCGTAGAGTCGGACTGTTTGATTTCCGACGTATGCCGGCGGGTCAAAGTGATCTTGCGTTTGTCGGCGTCGGCGGAACCGTGCGACTTGCGCAAGTGTTCGAGCAGGCGCGACTTGTCCGTCTCGGACAAATCGTCATCCTCGCTCGCTTTCGTGACGCCAGCCGCCTGCAACTGCTCGAGCAGGACGCCCGCAGGCATTTTGAGTTCCGCGGCAAATTGGGCTACGTTGTTACTCGCCATTCATTCCTCTTGATGCAAGGACAGATTCCCTGCTGTTTGATCGGGGTCATGCGGCCAGCCGGCCGCGATATATCAGTGCGCCATGGTCATTTCTCACTGGAACCAGTGTTCACGTGCTTTCATGATCAACGCCTTAGCGGCATCCTCTTCAATACTGGTCATTTCGACCAGCTCATCTACAGCCAGCTCCGCGAGGTCGTCGCGTGTCCGGATCTGATGTTCTTCGAGCTTCGCGTACAACTCGTCGGTCATGCCTTCGAGGCTCTTCAGGTCGAGCGCAATGCCTTCGACCTTCTCTTCATTCGCAATCGCCATTGTCAGAAGTGCGTCACGAGCGCGATTACGCAATTCGTGAACAGTGTCTTCGTCGAAGGCTTCGATTTCGAGCATTTCGTTGAGCGGCACATACGCAATCTCTTCAAGGCTGGTAAAGCCTTCGTCGATGAGAATGTCAGCCACTTCTTCATCAACGTCGAGACGCGCCATGAACAGGCCGCGCAAGGTGCCACGCTCTTCGTTCTGCTTCAGCGCGGACTCGTCGGGCGTCATGATGTTGATCTGCCAGCCGGTCAGCTCGCTGGCAAGACGCACGTTCTGGCCGCTACGGCCGATGGCGACCGCCAGTTCATTCTCGTCCACGACGACGTCCATCGAATGTTTTTCTTCATCGACGACGATCGACTGTACGGCAGCCGGCGCGAGAGCGCCGATCACGAACTGGGCGGGATCTTCCGACCATAGCACGATGTCGACGTTCTCGCCACCGAGCTCATTTCGCACCGCCTGCACCCGCGAACCACGAATTCCGACGCACGTACCGATCGGGTCGATGCGCTTGTCATAAGCGATCACCCCGATTTTCGCACGCACGCCAGGATCGCGCGCAGCCGCCTTGATTTCGAGCAGGCCCTGCTCGATTTCCGGCACTTCCATTTCGAACAGTTTCATCAGGAACTCGGGCGCCGTGCGCGAGAGTTCGATCTGCGGGCCGCGCGCGGTACGGTCGACCTTCGCGATATAAGCGCGAACCCGGTCGCCAACACGCAGGTTTTCCTTCGGAATCAACTGGTCGCGGCGCAGGAGCGCTTCGACACGGCCCGATTCAACGATGAAATTACCCTTGTCCAGACGCTTGACCGCGCCGGTCATGATCTTTTCGCCGCGTTCCAGGAAGTCGTTCAGGATCTGCTCGCGCTCGGCGTCGCGAACCTTCTGAAGAATCACCTGCTTCGCGGCCTGTGCACCAATCCGGCCAAACTCGATGGACGGAATGGGTTGCTCGATGTATTCGTCAATCTGCGCGTCGGGCTTTTCTTCCTTCGCTTCGAACAACAGGATTTCCTGATCCGGCTCTTGCAGGCCGGCTTCGTCCGGCACCACTTTCCAGCGGCGGAACGTCTCGTGCTCGCCGCTTTCGCGGTCGATCGCCACGCGGATGTCCACGTCTTCCTCGAACAGCTTCTTCGTTGCCGAAGCAAGCGCTGCTTCGAGCGCTGCGTACACCACGTCCTTGTTGACGTTCTTCTCGCGCGCCAGCGCATCCGCCAGCATCAAAACTTCGCGACTCATTGTTTGCGGCTCCTAAAGTCAACTTTGGGGACGAGACGTGCTTTATCGAGGTCTGCGAGCGTGAAATCGAGCATCGCAGCGCCGCCGTCCTTCCCTTCGAATTCCAAACCGATCGACTCGCCGTCCGGTGCATGCAGGATGCCCCGGTACGACTTGCGCCCGTCCAGCGGCTTCTTCAATGTAATGGTGGCTTCGCTGCCTGCGAAGCGTTCGAAATCCGCCAATTTCTTGAGCGGACGATCGAGACCCGGCGACCCGACTTCAAGACGCGAGTAATCGATATTCTCCACTTCGAACAGATACTGAAGCTGACGTGTGACTTTCTCACAGTCTTCAATCGCGATTCCAGCGGGCTGGTCGATCGAGATACGCAGCAAACCGCCTCCCGCGCGCTCGATTTCAACAAGTTCGTAGCCCAGGCCAGAGACCGTGGTTTCGATGATTTCCGTCAGTTGCACAGTGAAAGACTCCAAGATGTTCGCGCGCTCCACGCCGAACACCTGCGGACCGCGCCTTGAGCCGGCGCATTCGTTACCCCGAGATGCTGAATCGAAAGCCCAAAAAAAAATGGGCGCAACGCCCATCCTTCTGTACTGCGATCACATCCGGGCGGCGAAACAGTCACCATGCCCATCGACTTCGTGATTTTAGCCATTTTTCGGGATAAACGCAACCAATACGCCCCGTGTACAGGCGTTTGACGGCCATTTACAAGGCAAATCGAAGCTGTTTATCGCGGTTTCGCCGCACTTTCGCGCGCTTTCGTAATGGCAAAACCGCTTGCGCGAAATCACTGACACGCGAAGCAGGCGAGTCATTCCCGGCCGACGTTCTTTGTTGCGTCGTCGAACGAACATCATTCTGTTCGACGACGCAACTATTGATCAGCGGCCGCGCGTGCGATTGCGCGGCGCCGGACGCGCTCCGTCGCGGCCCGGTCCGCCACGAGCATTGCCGCCGTTGCCTTGCGGACCCGCGCCCGCGCCGCCTTGACGGCCGCCCTGGCCGGAGCGTTTGCCGCCGGCATTTGCCGGGCGTCCGCCCGGTGCGCCGTTGCCGCCCATGCCCGGACCGCCCGGAGGACGGCTGCCGCGCGGACCGCCAGCCGATCCACCCGGCCGCGGCAACGCACGGTTTCCATTCGCTTCGCCACCGGCACGGTTGCCGTTTGGTTCGCGGCCGCCATTGCTGCCGCGTGCGCCATAACCGCCACCGGCGCCATTGCCGTTACCGGCGAAACCACCGCCGCCAAAGCCGCCCGGCGCGCCACGTCGGCCGCCGGCGCCGCCCGGGCCGCCGCGCGTCGGCGTTTGCGCAAAGCGGTTATGGGAACTCAGCACCGGTTCGCGGGTGATGATGCCCATCGAGGTTTGCAGCGGATCTGGCTGCACGCGAGGTGCGGCGCTGCGGGAGCCACGCTCTTCCGCCGGCGCCTTGAGTCCAACCGATGCCAGCAGACCCCGAACTTCGTTATCTTCCAGCTCTTCCCAACGGCCGCGTTTCAAGCCTTTCGGCAAGGCGATCGGGCCGTGACGCGTCCGGATCAGGCGGCTGACCATCAGGCCGGCTGCTTCGAACATGCGGCGCACTTCGCGATTGCGGCCTTCGGCCAGCGCCACGTGATACCAATGGTTCGTGCCTTCGCCACCGCCATCGCGGATACGCAGGAAGTTGGCCGGACCGTCTTCCAGTTCAACGCCGCTCAGCAGCTTCTGACGCATCCCTTCCGACAATTCGCCGACTACCCGAACCGCGTATTCACGCTCCACGCTGTAACGCGGATGCATGAAGCGGTTGGCCAGATCGCCGGAAGTTGTCAGCAACAGCAATCCTTCCGTGTTGAAATCGAGCCGGCCGACCGCAAGCCACTTGGCCGTCTTCATGGGCGGAAGGCTGTCGAATACAGAAGGACGGCCTTCCGGATCGGCATGACTCACGATCTCGCCGGTCGGCTTGTGATACAGCAGGATGCGCGGCGGCTTGCTCGAAAGCTTGCGCTTGACGGGCTTGCCATTGATGCGAACCTGGTCGGTCGGCATGATGCGTTGACCGATGTGAGCCGGCTCGCCATTCACCGATACCCGCCCCGCCACGATCAATTCTTCCATGTCGCGGCGCGAGCCCATGCCGGCTTCTGCCAGCACCTTGTGGAGCTTCGGCGTGTCGTCGTCGGCTTCGAGGACTCGCTTTTGCGGCGCGGGCTTGCCCCGGCGCAGCATCGGGGCGCGTACGCCGCCCGACGTATTGTCGGCGTCGAATGCCGGCGATGTCACATATTCGAAAACATCATCGACCGCGGCGGCTGCGGGCGTCGGGTTGATCGCGGCGTCGTCGCGACGGCCACGCTTTTGCCCCTGACCGGCCTGCGCCTGACGCGGCTGACGGCGGCCTCCTTCGCGCGGAGCTTGTCCTTCGCGCTGGCCTTCGCCTTGCGGCGGGCGTGGTCCGCGAGGCGGCCTGCCACCCGATGCTTCGCGGGTGTTTTCGCCGTTCGACGCTGCCTGATCGCGCGGTGCGCGCGGCGCTCTGGGGGCGCGCGGGCCAGCGTCCTTGCGGGGTGCACGCGCAGGAGCCGCGGTTTCACCCTCCGCCGACGCTTCCACGCCGTCTTGCGCCGGCAGGGCGCCGTCAGCACCCTTCGTCTTCGCGACGGCGCGACGACGCGCAATCAGGCTACGAGGACCACGCCGCAAGCCGCGCCGCGGACGCTCCTCGCCGTCGGCGGGTTCGTCGGTGCGTGTGCGTTCGCCTGCGTCGGCCTGGCCATGTGCGTCATCGGCACGAACGGGGCGCTCGGATTCGGGCGAATCGCTGTCGTGGGAATGTGTCAAAACAACCTCAATTGTGTCGGGTCGCGCGCCCGTCGCGAGCGCGTCAAAAAATCCGGCCGATGGTGATAACTAGCCGAATGAAGATTTCGTGCAAAACGGGCTCGCCGTCACGGCTCAAGCCCTGCGCGCAGTCCGGTCGTCCGGTGCGTCGGTTTCGTTTGCTTCGTCTGGCGCTTTTGTGGCGCCGTCGTCATTTGATGCGTCATGGCCGGCCGTATTGCCGGTTTCGCCTGCGACAGCCGGCGCTTCATCGCGGTCTGGCCGGGCCTGCTCAGCTTCATCGCCGAACGCTTCTTCAGTCGATGCCTGGCGCACAAGTTCAGCCGCCACCGGCGACTCTTCCGGTTGTGCTTCCACTTTCACTAATACGTTCGTTTGCGCGTCTGCGTAACCGGTATTCGATGGTCCGCCCGACTCGTCGTGGCGATGCAAAACCGGTTCGAAGAATGCGAAAGCCGCAGCATCCGATGTTCCCGGCTCGCCGCCGACAGCCGGTTCAACCGTACCCGCCGAACTCCCTCCCGGACCTTGCGCAAGCGCAGCGCCAAGAACCGCGGCCGGGTCGTCGCCAGGGAAATCGATTGCGTGCTGCGCGAGCAGCGATGCTTCCAGCTGCGCCGACGGGTTATCGAGTGCGGGAAGCTCGTCGAGCGCGCTCAGACCGAGATCATCCAGAAACTGCTTGGTGGTCGCATACAGCGCGGGCCGGCCCGGTACATCGCGATGCCCGATCACCTCGATCCAGCCCCGGTCCTCGAGTTGCTTCACTACCTGCGTGTTCACGGTCACACCGCGAATCTCTTCGATATCGCCGCGCGTGACGGGCTGCCGGTAACCGATGATCGCCAGCGTCTCGAGAACGGCGCGCGAATATTTGGGCGGCTTCTCGGGGTGGAGCCGATCGAGATATGACCGCATCGCGGGCTTGCTCTGAAACCGCCATCCGGACGCGAGAGCCACGAGTTCCACACCGCGTCCCGACCAGTCCTGCTTGAGGGTGTCGAGCAAGGTGCGAACCGTATCCGCCGAGATATCGTCGGCGAAAAGCTTGCGCAACTCGGCGAGTTTCAGCGGCTCCTGCGCGCAGATCAAGGCTGTCTCGAGGACGATCTTCGCCTCTTGGGTATTCATGCAGCTAGATAGGACCCTGTATGGTCTATGAACCGGTCAAGTCAGGCCGAAACGAAGGACGCCGATTACTCGAACCATTCGCATCGCTCAGACTGGACAACCGTGGACGAGGATACTGACGACGCGCTCGCCCGATTTATGATCGGTCATATTGATTGGGAGCACGCACCGGGGGGAGGCACAACACGGGATCAGATCCTGATCGCCGAGTTTCCCAGCCGGACGAAGTAGCACTTTCCAAGGCGGAAGCGCGTGACTGGACGCATATTACGCAAAAAAAAACGGTGCGTAAAGGTGAAACATCGAACCGCGCCCGGCCTCACGTCTGCAGAGCGTTCGCGGGCCTGGTCTGTGACCCGCGTCCGGGATCGGCGGCGCGCCAGCCGAGACGGCCGTTCGCACATACGTGCCCTTTATTGCGTTCGGCGCCTCCAATCCGCGTCCAGGGGATACTTACAGCCCGGCTCTCGTTTCCAGAAATTGGCGCAAACGCGCGACGCCAGCATCCAGACGGCCGGTATCACAGGCGTAGCACCAGCGCACATAGCCTTCACCCTCCGGTCCAAACGCGCTACCTGGCGCGAGCCCCAAGCCGCTCTCGCGAACCAGAGTCTTGCATAGCTCAAGACTGCGATCCGCCCCTTGAAGCTTGAAGAACAGATACATGGAGCCCAGCGGCGCCCGTACGTCCACGCCTGGAATGCCCTGCAGCGCCGTCACCAGATAGTCGCGGCTCGCGCGCAGGCCGGCAACCACGGATTGCGTGAATTGCTCGCCGTCCCTGACCGCGGCAATTCCGGCGAGTTGCACGAACGACGGCGCACACGAAGTATTGTATTCAACGAGCTTGCCCAGATCCTCCATCACGCCCTCAGGCGCGACGATCCAGCCAAGCCGCCAGCCGGTCATCAGCCACGCCTTCGAAAATGAATTCACTGCGATGACACGTTCGTTACGGGTTGCGAGGTCGAGAAACGATGGCGCGACGGTTGCGTCATCCCCGTAATAGAGACGCTCGTACACTTCGTCGGCGATGAGCCAGATACCGTTCTGGCGGCATCGATCCAGGACGGCTTGCTGCTGTTCTCGCGTCATCACCCAGCCCGTCGGGTTGTTCGGCGAATTGATCATCAGCATGCGCGTACCCGGCGTGAGAGCGGCGAGCAAGCGGTCCAGATCCAGCACCCAGCCGTCTTCCCCATACGTCAGCGAGACCGTTTCGACAGTCGCACCGAGAATCTTGGGGATCTCCACGAGGTTGGGCCAGAGCGGGGTTACGGCCACCACGCGATCGCCGGCGCCCACCACCAGCTGGGCCGCGAGCATCAGGGCATTGACCCCTGCGCTTGTCACGGCTATTTCCGCCGGCCGGGTATCTCCATGCAGCCTGCTGACGTAACCCGCAAGCGCTTCGCGCAGTGGCGCGATGCCCAGGTTGTGCGTGTAAAAGGTCGCGCCATCGGCGAGCGCCTGGCTTGCGGCGTCGCGGATGAACTGCGGCGTCACCTGATCCGATTCGCCAAACCAGAAAGGCAGGACATCCGGTACGCCAAAACCAGCGTTCGCCACTTCACGTATCTGCGATGGGCGCAGCGCACGCACGGCGTCTCGTGCACTGGGCGAACGCGCGCCCGACGCGCCTTCTGTACTGGCCCGGCCGGCCAGTGTGCCAAGCTCCGAGATAACCGCCCCTTCTGATTCGCTCATTACCGTCTCCGCAGATCGAAAACAAAAGTCTAACGCGACGATTCCCGAAACGCGCGATACGGCTCGCACGTTAGCCATCAGGCCAGTTCTTTCAAGGATCCGAACAACCGCTATTCCAGCTCCTCCACGCGCTTCGGCAAGCGCGCAACCAGCGCCCACACCGACTCGGCCGCCGGCGAAAGCGAACGATCGCGCCGCCGCACCAGTTCCACCGTACGTTCGATGCGCGGCACGAGCGGCAAAGCCACCAGCGATGAATTCGCCGGCAGCGGCAAGGCAAGCCACGGCAACACACTGATACCGACGCCGGCTTCCACCAGACCGAAAACAGTTGCCGAGTGACCGAGTTCCTGCACGACGTCCGCAACGACGCCGTGCTCCCGCAGGACTGCATCGATGATCGGACGGCTTCCCGACGCGTGGTCGAGCATGACCAGCCGCTCCCCCGATAACGCTTCCCACTGCAGCTCTCGAGCGCCCGCGAGCGCATGGTCGCGCCTCAATACTGCGCAGAAAGAATCGGTGGTCACGACCTCGGCGTGCAGATCGTCGTGCGCGAAGGGGCCGATCGCGACGCCGAAATCCACTTCGCCCGACTTGACCTTCCGGATGACGTCGGCCTGGAGGTCATCGCGCAAACCCAGCGATATCAGGGGAAATTCGTTGAGGCAGGCGGCAATCACAAGCGGCATCAGTCGGCATGCGACAGTAGGACTCGCTGCCACGATCACCCGTCCGCGCTTTTGCTGACCGAGATCGCGGATCTCGCGCAAGGCTTCGTCAAGATCAGTCAGCAGGCGCGACACACTGCCGACCAGATTCGTCCCGACGTCGGTGAGCTGGACCTCGCGCGTGGTTCTATCGACAAGTTTCAGGCCGATTTCGGCCTCCAGCTCACGCACGCAGCGGCTGACCGCCGACTGCGTCAGGCCGATTTCGTCGCCCGCACGGCTGAAACTCTGCAGCTTCGCCACTTCGATAAACACGCGCAGCTGTCGCAAAGTCACATTGAGGCCGCGATTCATACAACACCCTCATTAATCGATCATATAAATGCAGATTGTAGATCAGATGCGCGTAAAACCGGTTCGGTGCGTCGTCGCGCTGCGGTGCAGCAGAAAGGCATCCGCGCACGCACGATGGGCTTGCTGCACATGATTGGTGATTGTCCCGATTTCATTAACTGCACTTATAGCGTCTCATACGGCCCATGCTGGCAGTACGCCAGCCTACTGCCACGAGGCTTTCCGGCCGATCAGTACTCGCATGGCACGGTTCTCGCATTTACTTGCGCAGAGGTCGGCGCCATTGCAGTTTTAAACGCAAATCGTCCGTCGCAATGTCTGCTCCGACCTTACCTGGGTTCGATCTTCGAATTCCGACCAGAGTGCGCGGCGCGGGGCAGCGCACCGGGGTTAGCTTCGCTGAGGTGAAACATGATGTTCGACGATTTAAGAGATAACGAGTGGGCGCTGGTCGAGGCCTTGTTCTGTGCAGAACCTGCACGCAGCGAACGCCGCGGTCGTCCGCGCGTGGAAGCACGCGCTGTCGTCAACGCCGTCTTGTGGGTGTTGTCGACGGGCGAAGGCTGGTCGAAGTTGCCGGGCCGCTACCCATCGCCGCCGACCTGCCGCCGTCGTTTCGACGAATGGCAAGCCGACGGCACGCTGGCCGAGATCGTGAAACGCCTTGGGAACAATGGCCGTGAAGTGTCGTTGCGCGGTCGGATCGGCTCGACGGCTGCAAAACCGCCTGCACCGCCCAGCCGCGACCGCCTGCGTGGTGCGTTCTGGACAAATCCGGAATCGTGGCGCGCTCCGGTCAAGATGGCTTGATTTCAGGTTCGGCTCTACCGGCCTGACTCACCATCAGGCACGTGAATGCCCAGCCGCACCGGCCTGGATCACCGCCAGTACGGCCCGGCAGTATCGCGAAGCACCCGCGCGCAGACTTTCTGCGCTTGAATCAGGTCTCATTCGATATTTGTATCGGATGCCGGATAGCCGGTCTGCCCTCTTGCGGACCGCTCAACGTCACAATCAGCCAGGCTCGCCCGACCTTTGCTCATGAAAGGCCGGGCGTATGGCGCCTTCAATACCACCTCATCTGCAATTAGCGCTTACGCGCATGTCTTGGCACGCAAGGAAACAACTCTTTACCATTATTTACAGTGCCCTTTCGCGTACTGGCATAAGTTATGAAGCTAGCTAACAGACCGCGAGGTCTGAAGGGAGCTCATCATGAAACCAATGTCACTGCTTGCGTGCGGCATTGTGATTTCATCGCTTGGCGTGGCCGTTCCGGTGCATGCCGAATCACAAGGCGGGAATTTTGCGTTACGTGCAGATGCGGAAGCAGGAATGCAGGCTTGGAAGAAGGAGCCCGTGCGCAATAGTCAGCCGGCGGAACCGGCGCCGCGTGGAGATTTGCGCGGAGATATTGCGAGCAATGTACACGCACGCCCCGAGCCGGAGCGCGCAGCGCGTCCCCGCCGGCACTGATTGCGGGATCGGCATGAGGCAATTCAACATGAGGCAATTCGGCGAAAGACCCTCCTGGATCGATATTCGGGGGAACCGATCCGGAGATGACCAGTCGGACTTTATGCCATGAGCACAGCGTGGCAGAAGTAAATCCGGTAAGCCCGTATCCTCGTGGTACGGGCTTTTTTTCGGAAGTGGCGTCGGGTCACAAGCGTGCATAATCCAGGGCAATAGTTTTGGCCCCGCAACCGTTTGCGCGGATTAAAACCTCGCAACGGTTCACACTCGACGGCTTACGAAATCGATAAATAAGGAAAACTGACCGGAATTCTACGCGCGCGCTTCGGCGAGAGGTTCCGGGGCTACGGCCAGAGAATACGGTGCAGCGCGGTGCAAATCCCAATCCATCGAGCGTTCGTCGCGTGAAAGGCGGGTAAATTCAAGTTTGCCGCGCTCGGTGACGACTGCAATGTCCACCGGGGCATGAAAACCCGGGGCGGGGGCAACAGTACGTTGCCTGACGAGTTCCAGGAGGCCCAAGTCGCGTAGATGGCTAAAAACGTTGGGGCGCCTTGCCCACGGAACTTGACGATACTGAGCTCGCCGGAGCGCTTCGAGTACGGCTTCGTTTGAATACGTGGTCATCTCGTTATGTCTTCCAGTGCAGCCGTGACAGCGCCACTTGACAGTTGAATCGCCTGCCAGCGGCGCCGACTAAACGCGGCACGCCCCGAAACCAGTCAAAATGCCGACAATGCGACCCCTGACCGGAACTCGCAGCCGCCGCTTGCGCTAGGTGCTGCTTGATTCTTACAGCTACTTATAATTCCGAGCTCCCGTTAAACGCGCATTACGCAACGCGTCCCGCAGTTCCGGCGATGCATTCTCATGAATGCGATGACCACGAAGCGGATTATCTCGAAAACCTATACGTTACCTCAAACCAAATTGGTTCTTATAACTTTATTGCTGCTTTTCTTTGCACTGTTTGCCGTTTGGCGTCAACGCAGACTCGCGGTCGCTGCGGTATGCGCGATGCTTTTCTGGGCGCTCGGCGCCGGCTGGTTAGGAACGCCGCTGCTGCACCTGGCCCAAAGCGGTTTCGAACAGCCGTCAGCACCGCAAAATATGCGCTTCGCATCGCGAACGATCTTCGTGCTGTTAGGCGGAGGAACACGTCACGACGACAACGATCGCCTTGTTCCCCGGCGCGACGCTTTTACACGCGTAATAGCAACCGCCGACTTGTACCGGGAATGCCGGCGAGCCGGAGGCGTCTGCAGCGTAGTTGTGAGCGGAGGCAATCCTGAGCATCACGAACAAGCTGAAGCGGATAACTATGCGCCCTTCCTGCTCGCCCGAGGCGTGAACGCCAGTGACTTGCTACGCGAGAACGAGAGCGTCAACACCTATGAGAACGCTCGCAACGTGGCTCGACTGCTCGGGCCCGGACGCGACGAATCGTTTGTGCTGGTAACGTCGGCGTATCACATGCGCCGCTCGCTGGCGGCATTCAGCGCGTTCGGCATGAACGCGCAACCGTTTGTCAGCAACGTTCGACATCCGCGGGCGTCGTTCTTCCCACGCCCGCGCGGCTTTATTGATGCGGAAACTGCACTTCACGAGATGGTCGGTCTCGCGCGCTTTTACGTGTATCGAGCTGTCGGACTTTATTGAGACGACGAGGAGTTAAGCACACGGCCGAGACGGCCGTTGCCTATCTCGAAATTCAGCACTAGAAAGCATTGCGCTTCGCCGGTATTATCGCCGGCGCGGTCAATCGACTGTCCGGGATGGCGCCCATTTGAAACGAAGCGCATGATTGCAGCCGTTGAGAAAAACGCTGGATCGGCGCTTGCCGAGCAGCGTTCAACGTCACGTATAACGTGACAGGCCAACCCGGGTTCAACGAATCTATGGAGGTAACAATGAAGAAGATGTCCCTGGCAGTCCTGGTTTCCCTTAGCGCAGTCGCCGGTGCGGCGTTTGCTCAATCGGGCCAAGGCGTCACCATGAGCACCGATCCGGCCAAAATCTCCGATATCGAGCAGCGCGCGCAAGCCCTGCAATCGAATCAGGTCAGCGCGCCGCACGAAATGCCGGCGCACAAAAGCGGCACGCATCACAAGAAGTCAGGCGCGAAGCATTCGAAAAAAGCAGCCCACGCTGCCGGCGCGAGCCATTAAGCTTTCGGATGCAAAGGTCGCGACGGCACGCAAACGTTAGCCGTCTGACACAAAGCCGGATAAATGCACGAGGCATTTATCCGGCTCTTTTTTTACCTGCTTTTGGTGCTCGCGCGTCCCCGGAAACACATGATGCAGTGACCGATGCGGCGGTATGCTACATTCCGCGTCGATAAATTGAATCGCACCCATGTGCGGAGGATCGTATGAGCAACATCCAGCTGGATATTGAATGGACCGAAGCGGCATCGCGCAAAATCGAAAAGCTGATGCCGCGTAACGCGAAGGACAAGGACGCGTATCTTGCTCTACCGCCCGTGGAATGCCTGCCTATGGAAGGCGACGTGCTGTTCCTGGGCCCGGATGGCAAGCAGCAGCCTTTTATTGTTGCCGAGCGCCAATATCACCATGACGGCGACGCCGACTGGACCATCATCCTGATCCTCGACGTCCCGCACGAAACGCACTGACGAACCACTGGTACGGCGCGCCGGTGCTGATTGCCGCCCGACAGCCCCGGCATCAGACGCTCAGAGCTTCGCCACCACATTGATCTCGCCGTGCTCGATCAGGTCCGGCAAGGTCTTGCCGAGCGTCTGGATATGGGGCGTCTTGTTATGTTCCGCGAGCGATGCTTCACTTTTCCATCGTTCGAAGAACACAAAGCGCCGCGGTTCCTTGATGTCGCGATGCAGGTCGTATTGGATTGCGCCCGGTTCAGCGAGCGTCGGCGCCACAATGCCTTGCAACAGTTCTTTCAGCTTCTCCTCGTTGCCAGGCTTGGCTACGAACGTTGCGACCACGGCGATTTCCGTCATGTTTTGACTCCAGGTTAAAACGCCAAGCATAACGTTCGCGCGACACTTCCGCAGAAATCCCGAGCCACAAGAAAAAAGCCCGCGTTCCCTTTTGGGAGCGCGGGCAAAAGCCGTCGCCCTACGAGGATAGGCGACGGGGCCATCGAGATCCGCTTGGCCAGCGGATCGCAATTCGTGAAAAATAAACAGGTCGGCACGAACAACGCGGAGGACGGAACACTACATCCGGGGCGTCATGCAGATTACATGCCATGGATGCAATGTAACCCCTATGCAGTTGATTCCTATAAGCTTTCCCGCACATAAAAACGTAGAAAGGACCTTGCTTCGAAGCATGTAACGCTCTCGCGTAACGTGACATCGATTACATGAGCCTTGTCCGATATCTTGGACGAAGCTTAACGGGCCGCACTCGATTTCCGCGCGCGTTACCCCGCATTGCAATACGAGGATTCGTTCTAATTCGCATCGGTTTGTTGAGGGAATAAAAAAACCCGCCTGGAAGCAGGCGGGTTTGTTCACGACAGACCGGACGTTATCAAGGCAGGCCTAACGCAACTGGTCGTCGAGCAAGGCCATGATCTGCCTTGCCTGCGGCGACGAGTCCACATTCCCCTTGTTGTCGATAATCGACACGCGGGTCTGCGTTTCCGTGAGCGCGCGGACGTTGACTTCGTAATTTTTTGGAAGCTTTTCTTTCTTGCCGTGGAAGACCTGGTTCCAGAAGCCCTGCTCGGCCGCCGTCATGTCTTTCGGATCGACGTATCGAACAAAATAGATGCCGCGGCCGCGATCACGATCGTCGACCGTGAAGTTCGTCCGGTCGAGCGCAAGGCCCACACGCAACCACGCGCGATCATACGGCTCCGACAACGTGATCTGATCCGAAGCGGCTTCAGGAATGACATCTTCCTTGATAGGCGTCTGTGCTGCGAGCGCCACATTCTGCGCCGCACGCGACGACGATGTTGCCGCCGATGGCCCGCTCGCCGCCGATGCAGCCATGGCTGCATCGCTCATGCCCGTCTGGCCGCTTGCCTGCCGTGCGTCCGCCAGAGCGAGCGACGACATGAGGCGCTTGAGGTACTCGCCTTCCAGCGCCGGATCGTTCGGCTTGGCCTGCCATTGGCTGTTGTCGTTATTTGTGCCCGTCAGCGCTTCGCGCATGCCCTTCTGGCTCACAAACACATAAGTGCCGCCGTTCGGAGCCGCTTCCAGACGCGTGCGGTACTTGTTGCGCTCAGCAGCCACATACGAATTGCCCGTCGCCATGGAGAGCGTGTTGCGAATCAGGCCGTCTGAAATTTGCGGATGGGTTTCGTTCCAGTCCGTTTCCATGACGCCCTTGTCACGTGCGTCCACGACGAGCAGAAAACCCTGTTCTTGCCAGAAGCGGCGAATCTGCGGCCACACCTGTTCGGGCGACTTGTTGTCGATAACCAGCCAGCGCTCCGTACCGTCGCGCTGGACGTGCATACCGGAGACCGGCGGAATCACCGTAGGCGCGCTTGGCGCGACCTTCTGCACTTGCTGGAGATCCGACAGCGAAGCCTGACCACCCTGCGGCGGCAACGAGCGCTGGTCGCCCGATTCCTCGATAAGGTTGGGCGGCACGGCGAGCGACGCCTGTTTTGATCGGGAATCGCTCTTGTAATTGATTGCGTTAGGCGACGACGTACCACATCCGGCAACCAGGCCACCCACCATCAGGAGGGCTGCCACCTTCAAAGCCGGCTTGTTCACACGAAAATCTGTCATGTTTGGGAAATCCTTCCGCTACGCCACGGCGTTTTCCGTGGATCAACCAAGCATTTTACCGGTCCCGCGCGTCGCCGTGCAAAAACAGTAGGCCCCGGCGCCTGTAATGGTTCGGTGACGAGTATCAATACCAGCTCCCATGGACGAAATTCATGCGCCGAAGCGCATCGGATAGTTGCGTCCAAGGGCGGCCTTGAACGCGGTGTTTCGGGTTGCATTTTGCGTGTCGCTTCCGATCTTGGTTTCGATACCGATTTGATCCGCCCACTTTCATCGCGAATCTCAAATATAGGCGTCACGACGTGGGGAGCGACAATTTATGACAAGTGATCGCATCTCGTCTTAGCAGTTTTTTTCGTCTCAACACTTTGTTTAATAAGCAGTTTTAATTAATTTTTTAGACTTCTTAAAAGACCCTACAAGATAATTCCTAACCTAATTTCAGATTACCCCGCCATCTTAAAATTAAGCCTCAATAACAAGAACGGCCACGAGAACGGAGTACATCATGTCTTATCTTCACACGCTCACATCACTTCAGGCAGCCACCGCCATTTTGTCGGCCACGGCTTGCGGATCAGCCTATGCACAGCTGGGATCTACCATCGGCGCGACATCGATTGCGTCGGGTGTGTCGGATCAGCTCGCGGCGGTAATCCATCAAGCCGACAACAGCGCGCTGCGCTGGCAAGAAACAACCGATGCCAACCAGATTCGCGTACGTCAATACGTGTCGGCGAATGGACTGGTCTACGCCGTAAGCTGGGAAGGTCCCGCCATGCCCGATGTATCGGCCTTGCTCGGCACACGGTTCGACCGGTATCGACAAGGCGCGAGCGCTGCGTTGGAGAACGCGAACGGTCTGCATTCTTCGCATGTTGACGGCAGCGATTTTGTCGCCGAGACGAGCGTGCGACTTCGCGAGTTCAGCGGCCGCGCATGGCTCCCGAATGCATTGCCCGCCGGCGTTACTGCCGCCGACATCGAATAAGGGGCAATCATGCGAATTCGTCCAGCTTGCCTTTTGTTCCCGATGCTGTTTGTCGCGTGCTCCATCCTCACGGCCTGCGGCGGTGGCGGCGGAGGTAGCGATTCCACCTCCACCGGTGCCGCCGCGCCTGCGACAGCCAGTTCAGCACCGGCCGCCAGCTCACCTGCAGCTGCCGCGCCGGCTTCAGCCGCTACACCTGCTTCCACGGCCACGCCCGCTTCCGCTCCGGAAACGGTCTCGAGTCCGCCTGCCGCCACCGTTGCTCAATCAACTACACCGAATGTTTTGCCAATCACGGTCGCGAAGATTGCGACGGGAACGCGCAACATGTTGCAAACGAGTGTGACGGTCTGCGTGCCCGGAACGGCGACTTGCCAGACCATCGACAACATCCAGGTCGATACCGGTTCGCAGGGACTTCGCATCCTTGCTTCGGCGCTCACACCTGCTTTGGCTCTCCCGGCGGTAGTTGGCGTGAGCGGCGCATCCACCGCCTCCTGCACTGTTTTCGGTTCGGGCTATACCTGGGGCTCCGTGCGTACCGCCGATGTGCGCCTTGCCGGCGAAGTCGCTGCATCGACATCGATCCAGATCATCGCCGATCCATCCGTTCCGACTGTCCCCGCCAACTGCAGCAATTCAGGGCTGCCTATGCTCACAGCAACGGCGCTGCGAAGTAACGGCATCCTGGGTGTTGGTCCATTCTCGGCCGATTGTGGCAGCGGTTGCGCGACCACCGCCTTACCGCGCTGGTACTACAGTTGCACATCTGGCGCGTGCGTCCCCATAAAGCTTCCCGTTGCCCAGCAAGTGACCAACCCGGTCAGCAATTTTGCCACCGACAACAACGGCGTTTTGATCGAGTTGCCCGCAGTTGCTGACACGGGCGCACCGAGTGTTTCCGGGACGATGACGTTCGGCATAGGCTCACAGTCAAACAATCAACTGGGCAGCGCACAGGTACTACCGGGCAACGGCGTCACGGGATTCGTAAAGACCGCCTTTCAGGGGAGCACCTATGCTACGAGTTTTATCGATAGCGGTTCGAACGGTTTGTTCCTCCCAATCAGTTCAATACCGGGATGCGGCCTGTGGTTTTGCCCAACAGCCGCGCAGAGCCTTTCGGCGAGCGTTACCGGCACCAACGGTGCAACGAAGAACGTGACGTTCACCATTGGCAACGCGTTGACGCTGTTCGCCAGCAACAACAATGCGTTCGGCAATCTCGCCGGTCCAGCCAACGGTTACGTCGACTGGGGTTTGCCTTTCTTTTTCGGCAGACGCGTCTTCACTGCTATTGAAGCGCAGGTGACGCCGGCGGGCAACGGTCCTTACTACGCGTTTTAGGCCTGGAGCGCGAACCAATCTGCGGCTCCCTATAAGAGAGCCGCAGCGTTCAGTCGTTGGTCGGTGCGCTGCTCGCTGTTCCGGCATGCAAGAAGCGCAACTCGACACGGCGATCATTCGCGAGGCATGCGACTAGCGCGCGCCAGTCGCGCATTCGACACTCAGTTCCCGGCGATGCCCGTCCGTAACCCTGTGCGGTAACTTCCGCCCTTACGCCGCCGGCTAGTAGATAGCGCCGGACGGCATCTGCGCGCCGTCGTGATAACTGGAGATTGTAGGCGTCGTTGCCAAGGCGATCGGTGAATCCGTAAACCATGATCGACTTCACGGCGTCGTTGCGCTTCACGTCGTTCGCGCCCGCGATAAGGTCGTCGAGCTTTTCGCGACCGTTCGCCGTGATCGATTCGATCTTGCTGCCGTTGAAAACGAAAAGCATATCGGTTGGCAAGGCGACCACTGTTGGTTCAGCACTTGGCACGTCGGCTTGCTTCGCGGGAACGCCGCAGCTTTCCAGGCTGCGTTGGACATCAGCGAGTATCGACTCGATTTTGTCTACCTTTGCCTTGGCTGCATCGAACTGCCGCGTCCAGGCGTCGTGGCCCGCGTGCATCAATCCGACCTCGGAACACGCAATTTGCTTTTGAGCCTGCGGACAGTTGAGGACCCGAGGATCAGCGAGCGCCGCGCGCAGGCGCTCCGTCAAGTCGCCCCTTAAAGGCGCAACCGTGCGTAGCGGCGGGTTATCAAGTGTCAGCGGCTGCGCGCCTTCCAAGCCAGCCGTGAGTCGTGCGGCCTCGCCGATGGCCTCTTCAACGAAACCCCAGCGATCTCCTGCCTCGAGCTCGCTTTTCGCTGCATCGATCCAACATTGATCCTTGAAACCAAAATAGCTGCTCTTGCGTTCATCCATCTGGTCGAGTCGTGCCTGCAGGAGCCCGAGCGCGTTTTGCGGATTACCTATACGACCATAAAGCTCGATCCATGGATCGACCGTCGCTCCCGCCTGTGCACTTTGCTCAGCGCCTGGACCAGTTTGCAAAACGGTCGGATCCTGAATGCCAAGGCTGTTGCGCACTGCATTGTTGGCGCAGCCGGTCAGCACAAGAAGACAGGCAACGCCGAAGATAATGTTTTTCATTTTTCAGCAAGATGGGCATCCGCGGCGGATCACCGCCACGGATTGGCTATATGCGCCGCGACGCATCGCGGCGATGAGTGACGGCTGAAACAGGCTTCTTCGAGCCGGACGCTCAAATGCCAAACACGTAGCCCACGCCTGCCCGGACGATGGTGCTGTTGCCCCCCGACGATGACACGCCTCCGTTGAAGTTGATGTTGCCCTTGTCATTCCAGCGCGAAACGCCAATGCCCATCGCTGCCTGCCCTCTGTACGCGGCGACACCCGCATTCAGCGTGGTACGTCCAGGCAAATACGGCGTAACAACATTGAGTGCCGATGCTGATGCAATACCTTTGCGGGTGTTGCGGTCGAGATCGCGGATTTGCTGGTCCGTGTTGCTGAAGCGCTGATCCGTGTAGCTGTTGGCCTGACTGAGTGTTGAGCTGGCAGACCTGTTTAACTGGTCCAGGTTGACGGCGTCTGTAGAGGATGTACCGGCTGCCACATTAGTGATCTGACGCTCGCTGCCACGCGATCCAACTGATACCGACGACGTCCGGTCTGCAACCGAACCCGACCCAAGCGCCACCGAACTGGCGGCAGTGGCAGTAGCGTTCGCTCCGAGCGCAACCGCGTGATCGCCGCTAGCAACAGCGGCTTCCTTCGAAGTATCTCCGGAGGCGGCGTAGAAGGCCGTACTCGACGCTGTGAAGTTGTTGACGCGGGACACGGCATCGTTCAGTTGCCCGAGATTTACTCCGTCCGTAGCAATGACGCCGCTCGCGACGTTGTGAAGAATTGTGCCTCCGGCAATGCCTTGTCCGAGCGTGGCGTTGCCGAAATCGGTGGCACCACTTGCATCCTTGTCGTAGGTCAGGGCAGTTACCGCCTTGCCGGTTTCGTCGACGAGTCCCGAGCTTTTCAGTTGAGCAACGTTGACCGCGTCCGTGTCCGATGTGCCGGCCTTCACGTTGGTGATCTGCCGTTCGTTACCAGCCGCGCCCACCGACACGCTGTTCGCCCGATCGGCTACAGAGTTCGCACCGAGAGCCACCGAGTTTCCCGCGCTTGCTTGCGCATTGCCGCCGATAGCCGTCGCGTCGGCGCCAGTCGCCGTTGCCGCTCCAAGCGTGGTGTTGGAGATGAAGTACTTGAGCGCGCCGCCGTTCTGCAAGCTGTCGACGAGTTGCGCCGTCTGGAATAACTGGTCGCCGTTCACCGCGTCCGTACTGCCCGCCTTAACCGTACCTGCCGCGACATTGCGCAGCGCGACCGGAGCAGTTGCGCCCGAACCGCCAAGCGTGACGCTGGTTCGATTGACCGTACCATCTGAGCGCATGTCGTAAGTAAGCGCCGCGGTTGAATTGCCTGCCGAATCCACTAGCCCTGCGTTCTTCAATTGAGCCACGTTGACGACGTCGGAGTCGGCTGTACCGGCCTGCACGTTGGTAATCTGCCGCTCGCTGCCCGCGGCGCCCACCGACACGGTATTAGCACGGTCAGCCACGGAGTTCGCACCCAGTGCAACGGTATTCCCGGCGCTCGCTTGTGCATTGCCGCCGATAGCCGTCGCGTCGGCACCGGTTGCCGTTGCGGCGCCAAGCGTAGTGTTGGAGATGAAGTACTTGAGCGCGCCGCCGTTCTGCAGGCTGTCGACGAGTGCCTCCGTCTGGAACAGCTGGTCGCCGTTCACTGCGTCAGTGCTGCCCGCCTTCACCTCACCCGCCGCAACGTTACGCAGCGCTACCGCTGCGGCAGTGCTTTGCCCCCCCAGCGTCGCGCTTCTCCGGTTGACGGTGCCGTCCGCGTTCATATCGTACGTAATGGCTGCCGCCGCATTACCTGATACGTCGATTAATCCGGCGCTCTTCAATTGAGCCACATTGACCGCGTCCTGATCCATCACCCCCGATTTGACATTGGAGATGATCGTGCCATTCGATCCGCCAAGTACAACCGCAGCTTTCGAGTCGTCCGCGTAGGCGAGTTTCGAGGGTTCGGCACTGTTCAACCGAGTCAGCAATGTGGTGACATCCTGCAGGTTCGAATTAGTCGCGTGAAGTTGGGCGCCGTTCACTGCTTCGGTGCTTTGCGAGTTCAATGCGCCGGCGGCAACATTGCTGACCCGCACCGCCTGCCCCGATGTTCCACCTAGTGCGATCGTCGTCTTGTCCAGATTGTCGTATGCGACGAACCCATTGCTGAGGGCACCAGCCGTATCCGTGGTCGCGCCCAGGGCCTTGAGCTGGTTCAAATTGACCGCATCCGTACCCTCACGTCCCGCGCCAACGTGCACGATGCGCCGTTCCATTCCGGTATCTCCGACGGAGATCACGTTGCTCAATGAGCCGTCGCTGTTTGCGCCCAGCACGACGCTGCTGTTCCCGCTCGCCGTAACGTTGCTACCAAGCACGAACGAGTCTGAGCCGGACGCCTTGTTGGCATTTCCCAATACATAAGTCCCTGCTCCGCCCACGACGTTGTTCTTGCCGATACCACCAGCAGCGGCGCTGCTGACTCGTGTATACGAGCCAATGGCAAGCGAATCGGCCCCATTTGCACCAACACTGGTTCGCCAGCCGACCGCTAGGCTACGATCAGATTCAGCATCCGTACGAACTCCGAGCGAGGTGGATTCGTTGCCGTTCGAGTAAACACCTGTTCCGACTGCTACGCTGCCTGCCGCCGCGTTCACGTAAGAACCGGCGGCGACCGCGTAGTCGCCCATTGCGTGCGCATTCACGCCTATCGCAACCGAATTCGTGCCGAGCGCATCAGTTGGTGTCATGCCGTCGACGGGTCCCGAGACAATCAGTTGCCCGGGGGTAAGGCCCGACGCGACAGACGGCACCAGCGGCCCGAGATTCTGGGGTAACTGCGATGAATAAACGAGGTTATCGACAAGCGTTGCGTTCGCCGCGGAAGATACAGTCAGCAAGGAAACAGGCGCCAGCGCGAGTAATACCGCCGTGCCGATCGGTGTCCGACGACGGAGAGTGCCGGCTTTGAAAGAAGACCGTACGCGCGGCGTACGAGATTCAATGTCCGACATATCAATGTGTTTGTTTAATAGAACGCGCTGCGTGAATTTCATTTGGATGACTCGCTCAGGTCTTGAGCACGCGTATGCATGCTCAGAATTATTGACGTGGCCTCCGGACGGTTCGAACAATCCAGATTCTCGACTCGAGCATGTGCACGAATTCCTTCGGATACCAAATTAGTTTGGTTCCTGAAGGACCCTCGTGGACGCCGCACTTGTGCAACTGAAACAAAGGTTGCACGCCCGTACGCTACTGTGACAGGTCAAGATAAATATCCCCTATCAGTAAACTCTTAAATCGAGGCAATCAATGCTATCGATAGCCTGAAGACAGAAGGTAGTACATATATTTATACGCGGCCGGCCATCGAAATAACGACGAACTTAAGTCCTTGTCTTATCCCGTTCGGGCTATATGGAGCACTGTGAACCCGCGCGACTCCTTGGAATACGAACCCGTATTCGGTCTCAAACCCAAACGCAAAAACGGCGACGTTGTTTCCAACGCCGCCGCCCGACCACGAACCAATGAACCAAGAAGGGACCTTCCTATAACGGCCGCCCCTCCATGCCGACCTGCGCGCTTCGCGAAACACCGCGTTTAATGATCAACGCAGCTGCCGCAATCAGCGAAGGTATCGCGAGCAATCCGAAGATGGCGCTAAAACTTACGCCGGCTTGTAGCAGGAAACCGCCCGTCGACGCACCGAGGATTCCCCCGAAGCGGCCCACGCCCAGCATCCAGGCAACGCCTGTCGCTCGTCCGCTGGTTGGATAGAACGCAGCAGCCAAGACCGGCAAGGAGGATTGCGCGCCGTTCATGCAGACACCGGCCACGAACGTCAGCGCACCGAGCCACATGATGCTCGCCGATTGCTGCCCGACCAGCCACACAAAAAAACCGGTCAGCACATAGGTGACGGCAATGACCCGATGCGGCTCGAAGCGATCCATCAGCCAGCCGACCCCAATGGCGCCGATGCCGCCGCCAAGCGGAAACAGCGCCGTCACAATGGACGCTTCGCGGATCGTAAAACCGGTATCGCGGATGAGCGTCGGCAGCCAGCTCGTCAACAGGTAATAGACAAGGAGCCCCGCGAAATACGTGATCCACAGGAGCATCGTCCCTGTCCGGAACTGGCTGGACAGCACAACGGCCAATCCACTCCGTTTTTGCGAATCGGCATTCTCGGGCAGCACGAACCGCAGGTTCTGCAAGGGAACCTCTGGGGCGATCCTGCGAAGCACCGCGGAGATCTTCTCGACCGGCCAGCCGCGCAGCACCATGAAGCGGACCGATTCCGGCAACACGATCAACACGACCGAAAGCGCCAACGGCAATACCCCGCCGACCACAAAGACGCTGCGCCAGCCGAAATGCGGGATGATCATCGCGGCGACCAGGCCGCCCGCCGAAGCACCAACGGTGAAACCGCAAAACATCGTGTTGACGATCAACGCACGCATGCGGGCCGGCGAATACTCGGACATGAGCGTGGTGGCGTTGGGCATCGCGGCGCCAAGGCCGATGCCCGTCAGCAACCGCATGACGGCGAGCATGGAAAGCGAAGTGGAAAAAGAGCACAGCACGCTGAAGACGCCGAACGACAGCACCGAGCCGATCAACACACGCTTTCTGCCAATCCGGTCAGCCAGCGGCCCTGCAAACAGCGCCCCTATGGCCAGCCCGAAGAGCGCGGCGCTCATCACAGGCCAGAGCGCTGCCTTGGTCGGATGCCATTCCTGCACGAGCGCCGGCGCGACAAAGCCGATGGACGCCGTATCGAAGCCATCGGCGGCAACGATCAGAAAACACAAGATAAGGATCATCCACTGATACGGCGAAAATCGCCGTTCGTCGATGAACCGCTGTACATCGAGCGTGCCGTCAAGCTGGGCCATGTCTGTCTCCTGCAATGTTTTTTTAATGACGACTACAACGTGCAACGCGCCAGATCAGGCCGGGCGGTCTTCTTCATCGAAGATCTTCTGCGCCAGATGAAATGCCGAATTCGCCGCCGGCACGCCGCAATAAATCGCCGTCTGCAACAGCACCTCCTTGATTTCTTCGCGCGTGACGCCGTTGTTCCTCGCAGCCCGCAGATGAAGCGCGAGTTCTTCGCTGCGATTGAGCGCGACCATCATCGAGATGGTCAGGAGGCTGCGGGTATGGCGCGGCAAGCCGGGCCGCGTCCAGATATCGCCCCATGCATATCGCGTGATCAGATTCTGGAATTCGGTGGTGAGGTCGGTGCGATTTTCGAGCGAGCGCGTGACGTGCGCATCGCCGAGCACCGCGCGACGCACTGTCAATCCCGCTTCGTAACGTTCGTCTTCGGTCATGTCAGTCTCCCAGGAATTCGAGCAGCGTTTTGGTGAAGACGCTCGCTTTTTCGATGTTCGACAAATGCGCGGCATCGAGCTCGACATATCGCGAGCCTTTTATGTACCCGGCCAGTTCGCGGCCTTGCTCAGCGGTCGTGGACTGGTCGTGCGTGCCGGCGACCACGAGCACCGGCGCCTTGATGGTCTTCGCTTCTTCGCGAGCATCGGCATCGCGCAACGCTTCGCAATTCGCCGCGTAACCTTCGCCGGATGTATGGCGGAACACGTCGCGAATCCCCGACAACAACAGCGGATGGTCTGCGATGAAACCGGCCGTGAACCAGCGCTGCAGCACGGGATCGACAAGTGCGGACATGCCGCCTTCCTCGCGCGCCTTTGCGGCCCGCGGGTCCCACGTCGCAGCCGAGCCGATCAACGCCGCCGTGTTCGAAAGCACCACGCGCTCGAAGCGCTCCGGATGGCGCGCAGCAAGCGCGATGCCGGTGATGCCGCCCATCGACAGGCCGCAGTAATGCGTGCGCTCGATACCGAGCGAGTCGAGTAGCCCGATCACGTCCCCGGCAAGCTGATCGAGCGTGTACGGCCCCCCTGGCGCGTCCGAACGGCCATGGCCGCGCGTGTCGTAGCGCAGCACGCGATACTTCGCCGCGAGCGCTTCGACTTGCGGCGTCCACATGGATACATCACTGCCAAGTGAATTCGACAGCACGATCCAGGGCGCATCGTGGCCGGCTGAAGCATCGACGCGATAAAACAACTGGATACCGTTGACAGCGGCATAAGGCATTAAGAAGTGCTCCTGGATGTTTTTGAACGATGCAGGTTCAACGCGGCATCGACGAAAGCGGATGCCTGACCCGCGTAGTTGGCGGGATCGAGCAGAGTTAGCAATTGGGTAGAAGACAGATGTTGGGTGACGCGTTCATCGTTTGAAAGCACAGCGTGGAGCGTCGTTCCTTTCGCAACCGCTTCCTTCGATGCATGTTCGACGAGCGCATGTGCATCGAGCCGGCCGATGCGATCGCCAAGCGCCAGCATCACCGCCTCGCCGAGGATCAAGCCATGCGTCAAATTGAGATTGCCCGCAAGCCGCTGCGTGTTCACTTCAATATTGGAGACGATCGCTGTGATCTGCGCGAGCGCTCCGCCGGACAAACGGGCAAGATCCGGCAACGCTTCCCACTCGGCCTGCCAGCCGCCGAGCGCCCTTTCATGCTCCTGGACCATGCCGCTGAAAACGGTCGCCACCAGGTTCGGCGCGCGCATGGCGGCGGTCAAGACAGCGGCGCAGCCGACGGGATTGCGTTTATGCGGCATGGTGGACGAACCGCCTTTGCCCGCTGCGGCCGGTTCGGCGAGTTCGCCGACTTCCGTCTGCATATGCAGCGAGATATCGCGGGCGATCTTCCCCAGCGTACCGATCAGCATCCCGAAACACGCCGCCGCTTCGGCAATCCGGTCGCGCTGGGTATGCCACGGCAGCGCGGGAAGCTGGAGCGTCAGATCATCCGCCAATGCCTGCGCCACTTGCGGTGCCTTGTCGCGCAGACTCGCCAGCGTCCCGGCAGCACCGCCGAATTGCAGCACGAGCACGCGCGCGCGGCATTGCGCCAGACGTTCGCGATGCCGCGTCAGCGCGTCGAGCCATTGAGCGAATTTGAGACCAAGCGTAATAGGCAAGGCTTGTTGAAGCCACGTGCGGCCGATCATCGGCGTCGTGCGATATTTCTCGGCCTGGAGCGCGAGGGCCTCAGACAATTCGTCGAGCCCGGTCTCAAGCAAATCGAACGTAGAACGCAATTGCAGGACCGTGCCGGTATCGATGATGTCCTGGCTCGTCGCGCCCCAATGAACGAACTTGGCGGCATCGGCGTCCTTGGTTTTGACGGCGGCCGTCAATTGCTTGACCAACGGAATCGCGAGATTGCCGCCAGAGGCCGCGCCCGACATCAGCGTGCCCGCATCGATCGAATCGGCGTTGCACGCGGCCACGATCGCCTCGACCGCGTTTGCCGGAATCACACCATGCACAGCCGAAGCGCGGGCGAGTGCCGCCTCGACGTCCAGCATCGACTGCACGGTCTGGCGTGCCGACCACACGGCGTTCATCTCGTGCGTGCCGCAGATCAGATCGGTCAGGCGCCCGGTCGCAGAAAATGCCGCCTCGGACACGGACATCACACGCGCTCGATGGCGATCGCAATGCCCTGCCCCACGCCTATACACATCGTGCAAAGCGCAAAGCGTCCGCCCGTCCGGTGCAACTGGTAGGTCGCGGTGGTGACAAGACGTGCGCCGCTCATGCCTAGCGGATGGCCGAGCGCGATCGCACCGCCGTTCGGGTTGACGCGAGGATCGTCATCGGCGATACCGAGCAAGCGCAAGACGGCCAATCCCTGCGATGCAAACGCCTCATTCAGCTCGATCACATCGAACTGATCGATGCTCATGCCCAGCCGCTTCATCAATTTCTGCGATGCCGGCGCCGGGCCGATGCCCATCACGCGCGGCGCCACGCCAGCCGTCGCAATGCCCAGCACGCGAGCGCGCGGCACGAGGCCGAAGCGTTTGGCGCTGTCTTCATCGGCGAGGAGCAGCGCTGCGGCGCCATCGTTCACGCCCGACGCATTCCCTGCCGTCACAGTGCCGTCCGGTCGCACCACGCCCTTCAACTTGGCGAGTGCCTCCAGACTCGTCTCGCGCGGATGCTCGTCTTGCGACACCAGCACCGGGTCGCCCTTCTTTTGCGCGATGGAAACCGGCACAATTTCCTGCGCGAGCGTTCCGTCCTTCTGCGCACGCGCCGCTTTTTGCTGGCTGCGCAAAGCAAAGGCATCCTGGTCTTCGCGGCTCACCTTATAGTCGGTCGCGACGTTTTCGCCCGTTTCGGGCATGGAATCGACGCCATACATTTTCTTCATCAGCGGATTGACGAAACGCCAGCCGATGGTCGTATCGTAGATCTCCGCCTGACGAGAGAAAGCGCTGGTCGCCTTGCCCTGGACGAACGGCGCGCGGCTCATGCTTTCCACGCCGCCCGCCAGCATCAACGCCGCTTCACCCGATTTGATAGCGCGTGCCGCTACACCGATTGCATCCATGCCCGATCCGCACAAACGGTTGATCGTTGTCCCCGGCACTGAATCAGGCAAGCCGGCCAGCAAAGCCGACATCCGCGCGACGTTCCGATTGTCTTCGCCGGCCTGGTTCGCGCAACCGAAGATGAGGTCGTCCACAGCGTTCCAGTCCACGTCCTTGTTGCGTTCCATTAGTGCGCGCAGTGGCACGGCGCCGAGATCATCGGCGCGAACCGAGGACAACGCGCCGCCATAACGGCCGACCGGCGTGCGGATTGCGTCGCAAATGAATGCTTCTTTCATGCCCATCTCCTGTGTTGTCCTTTATTGCACCGTGACCGTCGAAGCCACGTCGAGCGGTTCGTACGTCAGGGGCACTTGCGCCAGTTTCTGAAGCTCGTCGAATGACAAGCCCTCGATAATTTCCCGCACCACGAATCCACTCGGCGTCACATCGAACACGCCGTGATCGGTGTACACGCGATCAACGCAATCCACGCCCGTCACCGGATAGGAACACTCGGCCACCAGTTTGCTCTCGCCTTGCTTGGTCAGCAGTTCCATCATCACGTAGACATGTTTGGCGCCGATCGCGAGATCCATCGCGCCGCCGACGGCCGGAATTGCATCGGGCGCGCCCGTGTGCCAGTTGGCGAGATCCCCTTTCGCGGATACCTGAAATGCGCCGAGCACGCAGATATCCAGATGACCGCCGCGCATCATCGCGAACGAATCGGCGTGGTGGAAGAACGCGCCACCAGTGAGCAGCGTGACGTGCTGCTTGCCGGCGTTGATCAGTTCGTCGTCTTCCGCGCCTTTTTCCGGCGCGGGTCCCATCCCGAGCAGACCGTTTTCGCTATGCAGAAAAATCTCGCGATCAGCCGCGAGGTGATTGGCGACGAGCGTCGGCACGCCGATACCCAGATTAACGTACGCCCCTTCCTGAATGTCGCGCGCCACGCGCTGCGCCATTTCATCACGGGTGAGTTTTTTCATATCGATGTCCTTTGTTTATGCCGCCAACTCAGCGGCATGTACGGCTTGGCGCACTTCGATCACGCGCTGCACGAAAATCCCCGGTGTCACGATGTCTTCCGGATCCAGCGCGCCCAGCGGCACGACTTGCGAGACCTGCACGATTGCCGTCTTTGCCGCCGTCGCCATGATCGGCCCGAAATTGCGCGCCGTTTTCCGATACACCAGGTTGCCCCAACGATCGCCCTTGAACGCCTTGATCAACGCGAAATCAGCATGCAGCGGCGCTTCGAGCACGTAATGCCGGCCATTGATAAGACGCGTTTCCTTGCCTTCAGCCAGCTTCGTACCGTAAGCCGTCGGCGTGAAAAACCCGCCAATGCCGGCGCCCGCCGCACGAATGCGCTCAGCGAGATTGCCTTGCGGCACGAGTTCGAGCTCGATGTCTCCCGCCCGATACAAGCCGTCGAACACTTGGGAATCGCTTTGCCGCGGAAACGAACAAATGATCTTGCGCACGCGTTTCGCTTTGAGCAGCGCAGCAAGTCCGGTCTCGCCGTTGCCCGCATTGTTGTTCACGATCGTGAGTTCACGCGCGCCCTGCTCGATCAGTGCATCGATCAATTCGGACGGCATGCCCGCCGTGCCAAATCCGCCGATCATCACGGTCGCGCCGTCCTGAACGTCCTTCACCGCCTGACTCAGCGAGTCGAAAATCTTGTTGATCATGCTGTTCCTTCCTTTGACTGAATCGAAGTGCACTGCTTGCATTTTAAAGTTCGCTGTGCGAACATCGATTCGTTTAGCGAACAAATGTCATGGTATTCCCGCATTCGTTGCGCTGTCAATGAACCTCGGGTTTGTCCCGATGAGCCGGTGCAAAGGACAAGATCACGATGACCACCCTCCCTCAGGAAAGCGACCTGCCCGACACGGACTCGGCCTCCCGTCCCGGCGACGCCTATGTGCAGTCGTTCGCGCGCGGTTTGTCGGTGATTCGGTCGTTCAACGCGTCGCGTCCCGCGCAAACCTTGTCCGAAGTCGCGGCGGCATCGGGCCTGACGCGCGCCGGCGCACGACGGATCCTGCTGACGTTACAAGCGCTGGGTTATGTAGAAGCAGATGGTCGCCAATTTACGCTTACGGCGAAGATCCTCGATCTCGGTTTCGCGTATCTCACGTCCATGCCATTCTGGAACCTCGCCGAACCGGTCATGGAAGAACTGGTCGGCCAGGTGCACGAAAGCTGTTCGGCGGCGGTGCTGAACGGCCCAGAAATCGTCTATGTTCTGCGTGTGCCTACGCACAAGATCATCACCATCAACTTGTCCATCGGCAGCCGTTTGCCGGCGTTCTGTACGTCGCTAGGACGCGTGCTGCTCGCCGCACTCGATGACGACACACTCGACGCCCTGCTAGACGCCAGTCCGCTCGAAGCCCGCACGCCCCGCACCGTCACCGATAAGACCGCGCTCAAGGCCGCACTCACCGTGGTGCGCAAACAAGGCTGGGCCATCGTCGACCAGGAACTGGAAGAAGGCCTCATTTCGATGTCCGCGCCCATTCGCGACCGCCAGGGCCGCGTGATTGCGGCGCTGAACATCAGCGGCAACGCGCAGCGCAAGAACGCCAGGCAGATGGTGAAGGCGTTCCTCGATCCGCTGCTCGATGCAGCGCAGCGCGTGTCTGAAATGGTCGCAAGGCGCGGCTAGATCATGGCTGCCTCGAAACCCGGCGACCTCGCGCTTCAAGATCTCGATCTGAACCTGATCCCGTATCTCGTCGCAATCGAAGAGACGCGCAACGTCAGTCGCGCGGCCGAACGGCTTGGCGTGAGCCAGCCGCGTGTCAGCACCGCGCTGGGACGGCTGCGTACGTACTTCAACGATCCGCTGTTCGTGCGGACTTCGCGTGGCATGGACCCCACACCGCGCGCTTTGGCACTCGTACCCGTGGCACGCGAAGCGCTGAACCGCATCGAACGCGGTCTGCTCGACACCCGGCATTTCGATCCCGCCGTGACGACCGATACATTCGCCATCGCGCTATCCGACGTGGGCGAAATCGTCTTCTTGCCGCGCCTCTTGCAGACGCTCGCGAACGTGGCGCCCCGGGCGAATTTGCGATCGGTATCGTTGAGACACGATCAGGTCGAGCGGGCGCTGGAAAGCGGCGACATTGATCTGGCCGTCGGTTATTTCCCAGACCTCGATGGCGCCAACTTCTTCCAGCAGCGGCTCTTTTCGCATCGGTTCATCTGCCTGATGCGGCGCGATCATCCGTGCGCGCACGGGCCGCTGACGCTCGCGCAGTACATCGAATGCGGCCACGCGGTCGTGCGCGCGGAAGGCCGAAGCCAGGAAATCCTAGAAAATTTCCTCGATAAAAAACGCATCCGCCGCCGTGCCGTGCTTGAAACGCCGCACTTCATGAGCCTGCCGTTCATCCTCTCGCGTACCGACCTGATAGCGACCGTGCCGCACGCGATCGGCTACGCGTACGTGGCGGAACACGCTTCCATCACGCTTGCCGAGCCGCCGCTGCCCTTGCCTAACTTCGACCTGAAGCAGCACTGGCACCGGAAGTTTCACAACGATCCCCGAACGACTTGGCTGCGCGGCTTGGTGGCGTCGCTCTTCAACGATGAACTCGATGAATGGCCGAAACGCCCGAACGTAACTCGCTCCATCGATAAACGCCGCTAAACTGAGCGCTTTGTTTCCTGCCGGGAAAGTGTCATGGATGGATTGACCAGCTTGCGCGTCTTCCGCGATGTCGTCGAAGCCGGCAGTTTTGTGAAGGCGGCCGAACGCCTCGATATATCGACCGCGATGACCAGCAAACATGTCGCGAACCTGGAGCGGCAACTCGGCGTGCGCCTCCTGAACCGGACCACGCGGCATTTGAGCCTCACCGAAGCCGGCAGCGTCTATTACGAACAATGCCGTGAGGCGCTCGACATACTGCAGGCCGCCGAATCCGCAGTGGGCTCGCAAACCGACAAACCTCGCGGCGTGCTGAAGATCACGGCGCCAGGCTGGTTCGCTAATGCAAAATTCGCCGATATCCTGGTGGCCTATCGAGCGCGATATCCAGAAGTGCTGATCGATCTGCGGCTGGAAAACCGCTTCGTCGATCTGGTGGAGGAAGGCTACGACATGGCGTTGCGCGCGACGTCCGAACCTTCGCCTACCATGATCGTCCGGCCACTGTGCAAGGTCCCTTTCGTGCTGGTGGGTTCGCCCGGCTACTTGAAGCGTCGTGGCCGGCCGCAGCATCCGCGCGAGATAGGAGAACGCCATGAAATCATATTGCCGACATACACCAGCGTGGACAGTGTCGAATTCAACGGCCCGGATGGCGTGTTCACCGTCAAGAACAACGCCGTACTGAAGACCAACGATAGCTCCATGTCGCTCCAGCTCGTGCGCGCCGGGCTCGGCCTTGCTTACATGCCGGAATGGATCGTGGAACAGGATCTCGCGTCGGGGGCGTTGACGCATCTGTTCCCCGCTTACACGACCTTCGCGCCGCGCGTCTACGCGGTCTACACGAGCCGCAAATACATGACGACCAAGGTGCGGACGTTCATCGATTTTGTCTCCGAGGCACTCTCGAATGATGACGGGTTCGACACACACGGCCCGTCAAACGCGGCCCGAAAACTAGGATAAATCGTATTCAAAACGTGTCACTGCCCGTGTGAAGATCGCGCCGATTCGCTATTTAAAGTTTCGTTGAAGCGACCTTCTACTTTCAAGACAACTCCGTCGGGCTGGTGATGAATTTCCCCTGGTTTCCGTTGATCCTCAATTTCGTATTGCTGGCCGCCGCCATCCTGATCTGCAACGCGCTGAACAATGCGCGACGCGAGCCTGTCTGGAATGGTGCGCTACTTTTTGTCGGCTTCTGCATTCTCGCGATGGTCCTGGATTTCGCGCTGACCTTCGTCTTCGCGTCGGCAACTACCACGGACAAGGAGCGCTACATCGATTTGTCGTCCTTATCCGCTTGTGGTGAGCGCGCGATTGCCTACGTAATTCCATGCGCCGTTGCGGCCGTCATGGCGCTCAGATTCCGGATGCGCGACCGGAGCCATGAAGAGCCTTCGGTGATGATCCAAACGTCCGAGTACACGCAGTCCGAATTGCGGTATTGAACGACGTTGTTGTCAGACAGCGGGCGCTTTGACGGAATGAACGCAATTTGCTTCGCGGAGGAGTGAATTGCTCGGAACTCCGCTCGAAAATGAGTTCGCCGGTTCAAAATTTGGAAAGTCTCTGATATACTTTTCCTCTTTCGGGGCGTAGCGCAGCCTGGTAGCGTACCTGCATGGGGTGCAGGTGGTCGGAGGTTCAAATCCTCTCGCCCCGACCAAGTATTTATAAGGCTCTCCGGCTTTTTGTCGGGGGGCCTTATTTCGTTCGATTAGGTGTTTTCAGGCTTCATACCCTGACATATACCCTGACAACGTCGGGGGCTGGGTGCTTCCCTCTGAATGCGAAGACAATACGACGCAAACAACAATCAAGGAGTCGCCGTGACAGGGTTTTCCGATGCTGCCATTGTCTTTGCAACGTTCGCCGGTCCCATCGCAGCGGTACAAGTACAGAAATTTTTAGATAGGCGTGGGGAACGCGAGCACCGCCGCGTCCAAGTCTACAGGGCATTGATGGCGACTCGGGTCAACATAAACTCACCACAGTATGTGGATGCGTTGAACTCAGTCCCCCTTGAATTTCACAAGGTCGAGCCGGTCATGACCGCCTATAGCGATTTCATCGGTCACTTGAACACCCGTGACGACTCACCAAATAACACTTGGGCGCAGACGCGCCAAAACCGCTTCATCACCTTGCTTCAAGTGATGGGCAAAGCACTTCGTTACGATTTCCGGGAAGCGGAGTTGACCGACCACGCCTATTTTCCGACTTGGCAACTTAACTTGCAGACGGACCAAGAAATATTGCGAAAGGGTCTCGTTGATCTAATGAAGGGCGAGAAATCGATCCCGATGCAAGTGACGGGCTTTCCGGGTGATCCCACAATCGCTGAGAGCCACAAAGCCATACAAGCCCTCTTGCTCAAGGTATTGACGGGTGATGTAGTGCTAAAAGTAAACGTGCAGGCCCCGGATGGCACCTCAGCCAAACCGGCGGGGGACCAATGAGCGTGCTTACGTGCAAGTGGCTTGCCGTCATCGCGTTGCTAACTGTCACCTTCCCCGCATGGGCGGATTTAAACGATTTTTGCTACGAGCGCGCCCATTTCGCCCGGTTAGTCGCTGAGGATAGAGACGACAAAGTCGCCAACCAAGACGAAAAATATGCGCTCTCCTCGTGGGAAAACACTTTATCCAATAAGGGCGCGCATGAAATCCAGCGGCACAAGGAAATCATCGTTACCGCCTTCGAAATAGCGCCTACCCAACCCCCGCTAGTATTCGAAGAAACCATATTGCAAACCTGTCTAAGGCATCCTGAGATGTACCGTTAGACCCAAGAATGGGCAACGGTCCGCATTTGTGAAATTGATTGCCAGAAAACTTACGCACCGTAAGGGATTTGCCATGACTGAAAAAAAGACGTTTGCCCGCGAACCGATCCCCGGCGGCTTGGTGATATCGAAGGCCGATGCCGCTGAGAGACAACTTAAGACGGCAATATGGTTATGGTTTCATAATTTCGATCCCGTACCTATTCACGCGCTCGCTTGCGCAGCACTCAAAATATTGTGGAAGCTCCACCAAAAACACGGCACCGGCTATCAAACCATGCGTGACCGGGTGATAGAGCGTGTCCAGCCTGAGCATCAAAAGTCGTTTATCGAAGTGCTGAATGAAACCGAAAATTTCATCAAGCACGCGGATCGTGACCCTATGGCGTTTCACACCTTCAATCCTCGTGCTACCGATTTCGTCCTTATGGATGCGGTAGCCGCGTTGCAAGCGCTCTCAGGCGTACTACCGATGGAAAGCCGCGCCTACATGGCTTGGTTCTTTCTTCATAACCCCTCACTGATTACCCGCAACGACAATCAGTATCAGCGGCTTATCGAAAGCGCACGTGAGATCAAAATCGATAACGTCGGGCGCGAAGACTTCTACCGCATGGTCTGTGAAGGATTCATAGTCAATCAACGGCGGCAAGCAAGTGAGCATTCTGCGATGGAAAAGCGTCTTGAGTAGCACCCTATCGAACTGGTAGGTTGAAAAGTGAAATTGATTGCCAGAAAGCTTACGATATTGAAAGATATACCCCAAAAATCCCGCAAAGCCTTACTGGATAAGGCTCCCCCAGATACCACAAGCTCAAACCGGAAAACGGACCAAATACCACAAGCTTTTCACCCTTCTTTTTGAGGGAAAAACAGAGCGACACCACAAGCTCTAATTCCCTCAAACCCTTACCCAGCAAGCCCCCCCCAGATACCACAAAAATTACCACAAGCTATTTGTGGTGTTGTGGTGAAGGCAATACCACAAACCACAAGGCAGGGTGTTCCCTTTAGGGAACCCTGCAATGTGTGGGGTGCCCGGTTTAGTCATCTTGGGTAACCCAAATATAGTTACCGGCTCGGCTGTAAATCTTTGTCTTCACAAGCTGTTCTATTGCCCGTTGGGCTTCTTGTTTTTGATGCTTACTCCCTTTATGCACCATGAGAGGGGAGACGTGTTTTACACACTCATCGAACATCAATGTAAGTTCACCATTTGGCGCATTGCTCACCGTGCTGTGTGATTCGGCAAACAGTGGTTTCAACGCGTCATAAGCAATGGTTTCTTTGCCTTCGGGCACGGCTTTAGGCTGTTTTGCTGGTTTCCCTTTTGCTGGTTTCTCTTCGTCATCAAGCGGCACGAGCACGGCACCTGAGATTTCCTCGCCATCTTTATCTATCCCCAGCGGCACGCCAACAATCCGATACCGGAAACCCTCATTTCGTTTTTTGTTATCACGCAGCTTGGGCACCTTCCACGCGCTGATTTCCCCTTTTTCGTCTGGCGTCTCACTTTCAATGGTGATGATCAAATCCCCCCCGCTAGGGGCGCTGCTGTGCCCGCGTCCCCGGATAGGTCCGTTACCCTCTGGCGGGTGATGCAAGGCCAACACGCACCCGCCTAGACGCTCTTCGATCCTCACTAGACCTGCCAATAGCTCGCCCATGCCTTCAGAGGTGTTTTCAGCGGCCCCGCGCGATGCTGCGGCTAGCGTATCGACAATGACAAGCCCGTCTTTTCCACCGTCCGCTTCGATCTCATCGCATAGCGTTTCAATGTCATCAGCGTTACGTAAGTCGAACCGGTCCCGGTAGAAACACACGTTCTCTGAGAACGGCTTACCGTAGTGGGATTCGAAGGCTTGGATGCGCTGAGGAAGCCCGCTTTGGCCTTCCAAGAAAATGTGCGACACGTGACACGTCTTGGTGCGGAACCCGAAAAACCACTCACCTTCGCTCACACAGTGGGCGAGGTACATGGCCCAAAGCGTCTTACCCGTGCTCCACCTGCCAATAACCGAGTGCTGGCCGGTACGGGGCAACACCTTGGACACGAGCCATTCAAGGGGCGGCTCATGCCTGATCGATGCTGAGGTTTTGCCCTCATACCTTCGTTTTACCCGCACAGCCTTATCCATCAAGGCTAAGGCGTGTTCTATACCCAGGTCATCAAGCCCCATGTTTTTGTCGTATTTGTCGGGCCACAGCAAGTGCGATGCGCCCACCTTGGCTGCGTCTTGGGCAGATTTCAAGGCACCGGCCCCGGCATCTTGAGCAATAAAAATCGGGTTACGCCTACAGTGCTCGCGCACCGCTTTTGCCACGGTCGGAAACCTGCCGATGCCCCCCACTGCGATCACGAAATCATTGGGAAAGTACGTGTGCAATGCCTCAGCTATCGCCACGCCTTCAACAATGATGATTCGCTTGTTGCCCGGCTGGGGAATGATGCCCCCGGCGCAATAGAACGAGGTGCCAAAATGGTCTTGGTAGACGTTCTTTTTCTCACCTTCGCTATCAATGTATTGGTACGTGATAATCCGGCCATCGAAATTACGGAAGGGCGCGGCCAGACAGTTTTGATGCTTGCCCGCACCGCTGGGCACGAAACGGATATCAGCGGTCTTGGCTAAGTTCTTCTTTTTCGCGTAGGGGTGAGACTGCACGAGCACCCCGGAAAGGTACGATTTCCACAGGTCTTCATTCTTCGCTATTTGGAGGTCTGAGGGCTTCTCAGGCTCGGGGATAGGCCCTGGGCTATCCACGCCCTTGATAACCCCGCTGTGGCCCGTATAGGTGCCTTTGGGCAGGATCGATACCCCGCCGATATCGACAAGGGCCGCCCCCGTAATCGATACCCATTTGCTGGGCGTCCACCCGGCTTTCTTCGCGTGGAAATACAGAGTGCCCACGGTGTATCGCTTGCCCGTGCCCGTGTAGGGCTTCTTAGCCCAATCCACGGCATCCCAGAATGGCTTGTGTTCGTGAAGGCTTCCGGCCTGTTTGCTCCACGCCTCAATTTCTTTGTCTGGCACACCGCCTTTGACGGCACCTACCACCATTTCAAACCAATCGGGGCGGGTGCTCTCCGGGTCACACTGCTTTAAAGCTGCGCTTGCATCGTTATATTCATATTTCGTCGGAGTCAGCTTTCCAAGCGTGACATTAGAAATGAATTTCTGCACACCATTAAAATGCTCAGACATAATGCAACTCGCTTAAAAAGTTGATAAGCGAAGTAATGCCCACTCAATAATGACCTATAATCATTTCTTGAAAGGGTATGGCTTCGTTGTGGGTTTACGCGCTGTAAATTGCTTCGCGGCTTATTCTTTTGAGTTAGGTCTGTTTCACGGTTAGATTCACACTCGCTTAAGGCCCGGACGCCCCCATACACCCGTCCGGGCTATTTTTTTGCGGCGTCTACGTATTCCTGCAAAGCCTTGCGGGCTATGACTGTGATAGGCTGGCCGGAATCCCTAGAGCAAGCCCGCACGGCGTTCGCTAGCTCTAATGAAACCCACACGGCAAGCTTCTGCTCCTGATTACCTGCAACCGGTCTTCCCCGGCCTCGTTTATCCGGTTGCTTTTCGTCCGGTTGTGCAAAGGTGATAGCCATTCGTTACCCCGCTGGGTTGAAGATTGGGATTATTATTACCCTGTGATTTCGACAAGTAAAGATTATTTTCTAAGGGAGTAGAACGTTGTGATAGTTAATACGATTTCTTCGAGAGAAATTAATCGAGTCATCCGGAAAAAATCATTGCCAAAACCCACTTTTATTCAAATCTACGTGAAAATCAATGATAAGCCCGTGCTGGCGAGTCATCAGGTTTTGAGGTGGCTGTGACGCTCAGCGGGCCGGGCTTAGCGCAAGTCGCTGGTTGTCAAAGGGTCTGGCTGTGGCAATGGATTGCACGGATTTCTCATCATGCGAAAAAAAGCACGCGCGGCGCGGTTCCGTCGGTCATGCCTGTACGAAAACCCCCTGTGTCCAAAACTCCCGGCCTAAAGTCGATAATGGCTAGGTTTTGGACATACCGCCACGGCATGCCCGAAATCGTCCGTTTGTGGGCGGGCTAGATTGGCGAATCACACAAAAAAACGCGTGGGGGCGTGTCTGCCGTCTTGCTCGTGCGTGAGCGTCTAAACCATCCGGCATCGAGGGGCGGCACAAACGGGAAGACTTGCACCGGCACCGCATATGCCGGGCTTTCCACAAGGGCGGGCGTGGGGCGTGGTCTACGCGTTCTCATCGTCACTCACTTGTCCAGGTCTATCGAGTGAAGCGGGCTAAATACGCTTGGGCGGCTTCACTCATGCCCGGCCTAATGACTACGCCCGCCCCGGCATACCGATTCGGGTTTTGCCCTTCGTGCTCACGCAAAAACGTAGCGGCCTCATATCGGCTTATCGGCATCTCACCGACATAAGCGGGAGCGGCACGAGGCTGGGGCTTGTCGATATCTACGAGGCTTCGCATGCTCAGTCTGTTCTGCACCTCTTCACAGAGCACGCACCACGCGCGGTATCGCCCCTCACCTACCTGCACGAAATCTGTAAATGGTTTGAGGCTGTCACAGCCCTTGCAACGCTTGCGCTGGGAAAGCTCAAGAGCGGTGAGCCTAATCGCGCGACGCTCAGCGGCCCTGCAAGCTTGGCATGTCTCGCCATATCCGCGCCCCGTGGCAAACGCCGCGATAGGCTTGGTTGTGTTGCACGAGGGGCAATGCTGCTGAGTTGCGGGGAGTTTCGCTAATGCGCGCTTTTCACGCTTGGCCGCACAGATACAAAACTTGCATTGCCTACGCAAGCTCCCGCGCTCCCCGCCATTCATATAGAAGTCACTCAGCGGCTTGGACTTGCCACAGCTTATGCACGTAGCGCACTCCGCCGGTACGGCAAGCGGGGCCACGGGTCGATTGATTACTACGCCCATTTGCTCCCCGCTGGGTTAATTCAGCGTGAATGAAGCCACGAACGAACTAGGCGCACGGCTCACCACAATCAAACCCACGGCAAACGGGATCGATACCGGCCCGCTATCGGCAGTGCCGCCGTATGAAACCAAGGGCGTTGCCGTGGCAAGGGTCAATCCATCGAAGAAAGAGCAATTCATATCCCCGTTACGCCTCGGCAAGCTCGCATCAAACAAGACTTGGCTGGCCGCTGCACCGACAGGGCTAATGTTTGGGGAGTCTGCACGTACCCTCGTCAAAGTGCCCGGCGCGGTTGCAAGGACTTGGCTTTGCGGCGGGCTACCTGCACTAATCGTGATGCTCGGCATTTTCGTTGCTCCAATTCATTTGTGAAAATACCCCGGATATCTTTTGCCTAGTTGCATGGTGCTATCTGGGCTTGTCCCGGATTCACACCACAGGCTATAAAGCCGGGGTTTCGTCGTGCGTTCGGTCATCTAACACTTATTAGCCCCGTGGCACCTGATACCTATGGCCTAATTGCCCCCCCGATACGTTTGGTTTTAATTAGCTGCCCGGCATGCCGCTAGTAACGCTTTGCTAGCTGATCTTCGCTAAGCCCTCTTGCATGCTCTTGCATGGCTGGGTTTTCTTCCATATCGAGAAGGTGACGTACAAAAGCCTGATCGCGCGGCTCTCCATTCACCGTCCAAAAGTATTCATCGTGCTCACCGTTGCCACCGTATGAAACGTACTGGCATATCACCTGTGCCCGCATGATTTCGACTGCCACGCCCGGCACGCTAAATTTCTTATTCGCGGCCATCATGCGATTTGTGCGGGCTAGCTCTTGGATACTCTCGATTGTGTGTCGGCTCACGTTGATTACCTCAAGTATGTTGTGTCTTAATTAGCTGGCCCCGCCTCTGGTTACGTCAGATTCACGCCAGTGCGGGTTTTTAAGGTGTCCTACGCGTGCCGCCCTCCATTCGAAAACAGGGCTGATTTTTTTCCCTAAATACCCTTCTCTGTTGTGCCTAGCTCTTCAAACGCCCCGGCCCCGCCCGGCATACTCGCTTTACCCCGCTATCTCGTGGTGTTCGTGAGGGGTCGCGGCTTCCTTTCTATGCACTTCCCGAAAATGCCGGGGGTTTAGAGTCAATTTGCCGTAGAAACTTCGTGCGCCATGAGCGAGTTAGCTATCGAAATAACATGATCTACCTAGGCCGTATGCATTTTTTTGGTTTGGTTAGGCTGTGGTTAGGTAACCATTCTGCAATCAATTGCCACGGCTCACTAAGTTTGACGACACAGACAATTGCGTTAGTGTCTGGTTTTGTTCGCTGGCTCCCGGCTCATAGCTCGGTCTAACCGCAGTTCGTTCTCAAGCTCTTGCCCCGCTTGCAGCACGCCAGCGCACATAGCTTCAAAATCCGCGCGATGCTCGGCAACGATAGACGGCATGATTTTTTGCATGTACTCATGCACTCGGAAAAGCTCTGCGGCTACTTGACGCTTGCGGGTCTGCTCGCCCACCACGGGGCACAAAGCAAGCGCCTTTACCGCCTTTAATTCTTGGGCCACAACCTCAAACGCCCGGCGCGTGGTTTCGCTCGGCACTGGCTTATCCATTAAACACCCCACTGCGTTCAAACTCGGAAATGCCGATGCACTCAATGAGCATGGCTATCTCGCTCTTGCGGCTGGCAAGCTCCCGGCGCACGTTGCACAGGGCATCTAAAACGGGCTGGGTGCCGTTGGCTTCAAGAGCGCACAGCAAAGCCACCTCGGCATGCTGCAAGCGCTCTGCGGCCCTGCATACACGGTCTAGCTCAGGGCATGCGGTCATAGCTCTTCACTCTTTCAACACCGGCGGCGAAAGCCCCAATTTCTGAGGCACGCCGTCAAGATAGATAGCGCTCTGGATGCCTACGCCCCGAAATTGCTTGTAGGTTTCCTTGAACGAGCTAACCGGGCGTGTGTACGGGTTTGGGTTGCCCTTCTGGCCGGTTGCAAACTCAAGAATTTCCCGCCCGGATTGGTCTACGCGCTTCACTTCAACGAGCTTGCCCGCTTCAACGTCACGGGGGCGCAAATAATTTGCGGCGGCCTCTTGGTATACCCGCTTTTCGGAATCGTCAAAAATCCCCGGCGGCTCGCGTGAAAAATCCAGCCGGGCAAGGCTCGTGTTTGCTTTCAACTTATCGCAAATGCGCTGCCGGTACTCGCGTGGCGTCTCATTAAAAGGCACGGGCATGAGCTTTCGATTCTTTTCGAGCACGTCACGCGCGGCCTCTTGAATCCGATAGATTTCGTCCCGTTCAGCGGGGGTGTCTGCACCATTGCCCGCGCCATACCGCCCGACTTCACGCGGGTGAAGCTTATTGCCGCCCGGCCCCATGTATTCGCTCATTTTGTACCTCGCATTAGCGCGTCATATCGGGCGCTGCCTTGCCGGACATATTCAACGCCCGAAATATCGGAACCCGCGTGATGCGTGACGAATCTATGAATTTGCACGCCTTCATTGCGCCACGGGTTCATCCACGCTTTTGAACCCTTGAAAGTGCGAATCTCACGCCCGGAATTGTCGAATTTCACACTCATGGTCAGGCCGTCGCTACTGGCGTGCGTGGTGCTTTCCCGTGCCTTCCGCCGTTCAATGATTTCGAGGGCTTTGCGCAACTCGGCGGCGTCATGGGCCTTTTGCTCTTGGTCGTTTAACCATCCGCTCATACTGCCCCCTGCGTCTGGAGCCTAAGGGCTTCTATATCGTCGTCTTTGGGGCTACGAAGTGCCATAACCGTCACGAGCTTTGCAAGGTCGTTTAGCGGGGTTTCGACATAACGAAGCAAGCCCATAAGCTCGCAATATTCCTTTTCGTTCTGGGTCAAACGCCCCGTTATCATTTCCTCAAGCGCCTCACGCGTGTGAAGCATTTCGAGTGCGAGCGCTACGGCTTCCCGGCGTTGCTTCGTTGCCTGTGCGTAGTCTGGCTTTCCCGCATACCATCTAAGCGGCTTGTGGCCCGCTTTGCGCATTTTCTCACCCAAGGATTCAAGCCCCGTGGCCTTGCTTTCCTTCACTTCGTCACTCATACCGCCTCCATTGATTGACCGGCGCGGCGGGCTTGCATGGCCTCTGCATAGCGCTGGGCTAGCTCGGCATCGGCCTTGATTGCGTTATAGACCGTTGCGGCGCTCGGTAGCGAAATATCCGCGTCGCAAATCTCTTCAACGGTTTTGCCGGTCTGCATTGACCTTGCAACAATCATTTCAAAAACGATTGCGGGAAAGAAACGGCGTCCTGCACTGCGATTGCCAATCACGTTCATGGGCTTGCCCCTCGTGTGTCGTTCTAACCATTAGAGCAAGACGGGCATCTAACTTGGAATACATGCACCAACTATTTTTGATGAAGGCGGCATGCCCACAAACGAGCGATTTTGTACGGGGTCGCACACAGTGCCCAAAACTTAGCTATGCGGCTTTTTGGGCATGTCCGATAATTGAGGGAGGTTTTTGATACACCCTATCCAACGGAGTAGATATGTCCCGCCTGTTTTGCTATTGCCGCGTGAGTACCAATGACCAAACCGTAGCTAACCAAATTCTTGAGATTCAAAACGCTGGGTTTGCCGTCGATAAAAAGCGAGCGATTACTGAGACTGTGAGCGGTTCTATTGCGGCTATGTTGCGGCCCGGCTTTGCATCGCTCGTGGAGCACAAGCTAGAAAGCGGTGATGTTTTGATCGTGACGAAACTGGATCGTCTTGGGCGCTCAGCGCATGACGTGCGCGTTACCATTGATTCACTGGCGACAAAGGGCATACGCGTACATTGTTTGCAACTCGGCGGCGCTGATCTAACAAGCCCAGCGGGACGCATGGTTATGGGCGTTTTGAATACGATTGCGGAATTTGAATTGGATTTGCTCCGGGAGCGCACGCATGCCGGGCTAGATCGAGCACGCGCACAAGGCAAGACGCTAGGCCGTCCCTCTGTACTCAGCACGAAGCAACGTGAAGACATAGCCAAGCGCATTGCCGATGGTGCGTCTATCTCAAGCTTGGCCCGTGAGCTTGGCGTGAGTCGCCAATCCATCCAGCGGGCAAGGGCAACAGCCACGGCGTGATTGTGCTATTGATTGCCATGCGTGTTTGCCTTTGACAACGCCTAGAATTGCGCTAGTTTGAATCACAATAAAAGGCACTGAGAGGCATACCATGACGGTATTGACCAATGAACAACGCGCCTTCCTAGAGCACCACAAAATCCCGCTTTCATGGGTCTTCGATGCTGCCAACTTGAAAAAGGCTGAGTATCAGGAAGCTATGCGTGAGCTTGATATGCTCATTGCCGTTGGCACCTCGGCATGCAAGGCGGCGGGGCATCGTATGCGCACACGCGCGGGCCACTGCGCACAGTGCAATCCCGCTACGCTTGCCTTCATGCGGCGCAACGATGCTCCTGGCTACGTCTACATTGCGGCCCCAGCAAATGGCGCTATCGTCAAGGTAGGCTCTTCTCAGAATCCTACCCAACGCATGGATACACTGAATGCATTTGAGTACGGCGGGTATCGAGATTGGCGGCTGCAATTTTCGGAGAAGTGCGAACGTGCGGGCAACATCGAATTCAACGCACACCGCATGCTGAGCCAGTACGCCACACCCGGAATCTACAGACGGGGAAGCGTGCAAGTGAATTGCCAAGAGTTATTTGCCTGTGGCCTTGCCGATGCAATCGCCATCGTAAAAGCTGCCCTTGCGGGTCAGGTAGCCGATGCTCGCAACAAATCACGGGCTGATAAGGATCCTCCACATACAGAGAAGCCAGCGGCGCGGCCCGCACCCAAGGCAAGCCATGCCCCCCAGCCCCGGCCCATGCCTCGTGCCAACACCACAAGCCACACGGCCCGCGTTGATCCGCATGTAGACTCGGTGCCCACACCCTCGCCAACAAAAAAACGGCTACAAGACCATCTTTGGCCGCTGGCAATGTGGGTGCTTCCGCTAGTCACCTTCCTGTGCTCTGAAGGTAAGTTTGGACACAAACTCACAATGGCTTTTGTTGTGCTCGTCGTGCAATTTCCAATAAGCATGGTTGGATTGCTCGTTGGCGCTACCATCTTCAAATCGCTTCGCGGCTTGTGGAGATAGCAACTCAAACACCCACGCTGATACGCGCGTGCGAACGGCGAGTGTCTACGCGCCTAGCTTCCCGTTTTCCCGGACTTATTCGCTTTCTCTACACCAAAGGCTAATCCCACCGTAAAGATAAGCCCGCACACAAACCACACGATTCCAAAGACGGCGAGTTTGCCCACTAGCGAAGCCATCGGCCCGGCATTGTCTCCGCCCGAAAAAAACGCCACCACAGCGGCAAATGCGCATGATGACCACGTTGCAAATTTCGTGACGTTGCCGTCATTGATTATTTTTAGCTTCGTCAATACGTAGCCGATACCAAATCCCGCTATCGCAAATACGATCAAGCCGCCACCGCCCGGCGCTTCATAGACGTTCATATCTCCCCCTTGTTCTTGTTTGGGTTCAGCCTCGCACCGATCGCAAAAATGCAATCGATTGCCACTATTGGCCGTGTTTGACAACGCGTAAAATTGCGCTTCCCCGCCACAAGCGACGTGGCATTAGCCTAAGCATGAGCAAGCACAAACATGAAAAAATTTCCAAAAACGACCCCGGCTGACTCGCCGGAATACGTCGCAGGGCTTCAACAAGAGTTGCTTGCCGACGCTGAAAAGGCCCTCGGTAAGCTCAAAACTTTGATTCGCATTGAACCGCCACGATTTCAAGAGCCCGGTCCGGGGCCGATCATACAATTTAACCACGCTGAAGATGCCGTTTGGGCCTTACTTAGCTCGGTTGCGGCTGGCGACTGGCGAGCGCTTGTAGAAGAGCTAGGGCATGAGGTCACACATTTGCTCGACGCCCGCAGAGGTGCGGCAAGCTGGCTTGAGGAAGGCGTTGCCATAGCCTTTTCGGCGCGATCAATGATTGCGTGCAAATTGAAGGTTCACTATTCAGAGCACGTGAATTTCGAAAAAGCTTTTCGACTGGCGAATAACCTCCCAAACGGAGCAATTCCGTTCGGTAAGAAGGTGCGGGAAACGTTCGGTAGCCTCACCGGCCCAACGGCGTCGGACCTTATTTCTATTGCACCCAAGTTAGATTTGCAAACTGCGGAAAAATTAGTGAAGCTATTTCCTCCCGTTTAATCAGCGTTGTTAATAAGCTTAGCTACCAATTCGGATTGCTACGCGGGAATGTTGCGCGGCACCCTCGCGCCGTGCATTTGCTCCCATTCGAAATCTGGATATTGCTTGCCGCTCGAAACGAATTGCCGGAAGGTCATCAAGGCTTCCACGATACCTTGCATCGCTCCCGCATCGGCACTTAGTGTTTGTGGCAAGCCAGCATCTAACCGGTAAAACGCCTCGCTGAGACCGCATTCAATGGCAAGAAAAGGCCAAAACCAATCGCTGGCCGGGTCTGGGTGCGCGTCACCCAACGGCCTTCTCAAAGCGCAATGAATGTTCATGTTCGCCCATTCTAGGCGGTAGCGAAGGAGAATGGCATCCCATTTGCCTATGGGGTCCAGGTTCGCACTGATCCCGTGAAGGTAAGCCGCGATAAGCTCGCTCTTGCTCGAAACTAACTCTAAATTACTCTTCAATTCTCCAGTGATTCCTACCCAGCCCCGCAGCCCTGTGGGGTCGGGCGTAGGCGGGCTATCAAGCACTAACACCTGAAAAGCGGCGCAAGTTATCACCGCATTTACGAGGGCATCTCGATTTGCTTGTATCGGGTTGTCCGCTTTTAATACCGCGAGCACACTCTCAGCAAACCCCCTGCCCTTTTGCTCAACAAAATCCGGGGTGAAATCTTTCGTCATTGCGGTGTTATTGGTCCATAAGTCCCGCACGGCGATTGAGCCAGCTATGAAGGCCGGGCCATTTATGTTTGCTAGCCCGTTGTCGATTTCCCTCTTGGCGTTCAGCGCTTCTTTTATCTTTTTGAACATGGTCCCAAGCCACAAAAAAGTGAAGCCTCACTATATTTGATCCGTCCGTGTGGTGCCTATGGCTAGTCATTCTTCTTGAGCATCGCCGAAACGGTTTCTGTCAGATAGTAAGGCATGCGTTGGTCGCGTCCGTCGAAAGGCGGGTACAGCCCGGCCCGCTGGCGTCGGTATAACGTGACGCGTGAGATATTCAGCATGGCGACAACTTGATTTACACGCACCCGCCCCGGTCGGTCTAGATAGACTTTTGGCGGGGCTTTCGCGGGCTTGGCTGGCCCGGCATCGACAAGCGGCTTGGCCTTGCCCCTCTTGCGTGCCTTAACCTCAGCTACCTTCCCGGCTTCAATCGCATCTCTGACCCATTCCCACGCCATAGCTGCCCCCGGTCACGCGTGCTGCTTTGTTTTCAACGGAATCACGTTTGATGCAAACAACTTGTGAAGCTCTTCGCCAAGCTGTTGCCATGCTTCCCTTTGCTGAGCGTATTGCTTTTGGTGCTGGTAATTGCCTTCCGCACCGTTGGTTTCGACGTGATTTAGGCATCGCTCAATCACGTCACTGGTCACACCAAGCTCACCCATTCTCGTTGCGCCCGACCGTCGCAAATCGTGGGGCGTCCACGGCTCACCAAAAAGCAAGGCATCGTATTTGTTCGTGCGCTTGGTAAACACCCCGCGCTTGATTCGATCCTTGATTTCTTCCTCAGAGCGCTGCCTGTCTTTCACTTGCTTGGCAATCGCCTTGGTATCGATATGGTTCTCTTCATCGTCGGATGGATAGCAAAACTTGCGGTTGCCCGTAATTGCCTTTAACTCCTCAAATCGTGCAATGGCGAAATCAGAAAGGAAAATCAAATGTGCATGGCGGTTTTTCGAGTCTTCTGCCGGGATTTTCCACACACCGGTATCTAGGTCAACATTGCTCCACAGTGCCCGGCTTAATTCGCCCACTCGGCACAACGTTGCAAGCATGATCGGGATAGAAAGGCGAGTCGTATCTTTCAGCCCGGCATTAGGCAAGGCACTCGCGAGCGTCCGGATTTGCTTCTTATCTAGAACCCGGTCCCGCACCACGTCTTTCTTGAACAAATCGTTTTTGTCGATACGCGCGGTCGGATCGATATCCACATACTCACGCTGATAAGCAAACCGGAAAAACTGTCGGATTTCATTGAACGTGCGAAGGGCTAGGCGTTGCACTCCGCGTTCCTGCATGGCGTCCGTTACGTCGAGTACGTTCTTGCGTGTCACGGCACGAACCGGAATCGAACCAAGGGTTGGCAACACCTCGCCTTCCCACACGCGCACCAACTCTGCCCGGCTGCTGGCTTCCCGTTTCAACAAGCCCAGCCATTTCTCATACACGGTTTTAACAGTCACCCCGGCGGCGGCACGGGCCTCTGCCTCGGCTATCGCGGCCTTGGCGGCTTCGATTTCATCTAATCTTTGCTTTTCCGCGTCAAGCCGCTCTTTCTCGCGTTGCTCTAATGGGTCTACCCCGGCGGAAACCAATTTGCGTGCATCGTCACGAACCCGCCTGATTTCGGCAAGACTCTTCGCGGGCCACGTGCCGCACGCCATCTCCCGGCGTCGCTGCTTGAATCGGTATTGATAGTTGAAGGTCACAGAAAGGCCGCTACGCGTCTCGCGCATGGTCCCGGTCAACCCTCCCCGATCCTTAACAATCTCACCCGCCTTCTTAGCTTTGAGGGCGGGCACCGTGAGTAAAACGGCTTCTGGCATGGCTCTCCCTAGTGGCGCTGCCAGCTTTCATACCCTGACAGATACCCTGACAAAATCGTGTTTTTGTATGAATCGCCATGATACAGGCAGAAACAACCAAAATCGAGCAAAGCCAATGCCGGAAAGGCTTAGACAAGGTTTTTGATACAAGCTGAGCTATGCTGATTCGCTCACTGAGCCTGCATGGGGTGCAGGTGGTCGGAGGTTCAAATCCTCTCGCCCCGACCAGTTTTGATGAAGGACTTAGGCTTAACCGCCTAGGTCCTTTTTTCGTTTACTCCGCATTTTTGCTGCAGTGCGCGCATCCGGTCGCGCTCTCGCCGCGTATAGACCCTCATCAACTATAAAACCAAGGCCAGATGGGCCGGCATAGTTCTGCCGCGACCTCTACTGCCGCATTCCGGGGAAACACAAATGTCAGTCAGCAAAGGCCGCAAAAAGGCACACAGTACCTCCTTTGACAGCAAGCTCTGGCCCGTTCACGCGATGATCGTGTCGAGAAGTGCGTCGCATATCGCAAGCACGTTGTCGGCCCAACAGCGCATCAATGCACTCGCCGAAGCGCTTGCGGAAGTCGCAAAAGATTTCGGCGACGACGCCATCGAAGGCTTCCTCATCGCTATGAAAAGCTGGTTCGCTCAGCGAGAGTATGGCGCTGCCATCGAATTGGTCGGGTACTTCCAGGAACACGGCCGATTGCCCGAAACCGCGCCGCAGCCGCAGACAGGCCGTCGTGTATCGCGCGGTGGCTCGAAGGACGCCAACGCTCCTTCGTTACGCGCGCCATAAAACACTCGCAAAAACGCCCGGCTATCGAAGAATAACCGGGCGCATTTCATACGGTCCTGCCATTAGCGCAAGGCGGAGTAAGCCGTCGGCGTCAGAAAATGATTCTCGATGCGTTCAACGATCGGCGATTTCGCCTCCGTCTCAGCACGCTTCGCGATCCACTCGGCATCGGCTTGAAATGCGTTCCACTTCGTTTCGCGCTCAGCGAGACTTTCCCACTTGAGCAAATAAGTCAGGGCGTGATTGCTCGGCCCCGCGATCGTCGTAAAAAACCCGATCTGTTCAATGCCATATTTCTTGAAGAAATCAAGCGTGATATTGGTGAACCGGTCGTTCAACGCCGGCAAACGGCCAGGCGCGCAATGATAGATACGCATTTCAACGATCATCTTTTCCTCGTGGACATAAAGTAATGCGGCTGTAAACCAGGCCGCCGTTGGACTCACCACGAGCAATCGTACCGGCGTTTCACCGCGATCGCACTCGGTGGCTGCGAGAAGCCATCACTACGCTTGCTCGGCCGAAGCAAAATCCTCGGCATCGACGTCATAACCGGACGGCTCCCATCGGATCGAGAGCAACGCAACAAGCCCGGCCAGCGGAGCAACCGCGATGATCCAGAAGACCTTCGTGCCAAGCGCCGCAGACAGCACGGGAAACAAAAACAACGACACGGTCGAACTCGCGCGCATCAGTGTCTGATTGAAACCGACGCCCACACCACGCAGGGAAGTCGGGTAACTGAGCGACGCGAAGGTCATGCTGTGCGAACCGGGGCCGAAGCCTTGCCCGAGCAGGAAGACGGCGAGAAAGCCAATCGCCAGCGCCACTTGCGCGCCGCCGGCCGGCCGTCCGACCACGGCCAGGCCGATCAACGCCGCCAGCTGAAACGCATAGCCGAGCACGGTCAGCTTCCACGCGCCGACCTTCGGCACGGTGCGCACGGCGATCAGTCCGCCCACGAACGCAAAGCACAAGTTCAACGCGAGCGAGGCAAGGATGGTCGTCAGCATCGACTGCGCGAGAAAGCTCGAGATGATCACGGGCAAACCAAAGGCCACGGCGTTATACGCAAACGATGAAGCCACGGCAATGACAGTCGCGAGCACCGTACGGCGAAGATAAACGCCGCGCAGCAACGCGCCGTAGTTGCTCCAGGTCGCCTTGTGCACCGGCGCTTTCGTGCCCTCGAGCGCGGTGGCATCGACCTCTACATCAATGCCGTACGAGCGCTTCAGAATTTGCGCAGCGCCGCGCAGGTCGCCTTGGTTTGCAGCCCAGACCGGCGACTCACTGATGTAACGGCTGCGGATCGCGATGATCACCAACGCCGGCAACGCGCCGAACCCTAGTGTGAGGCGCCACAACCAGCCCGAGTGACTGGCGGGCAACACCGCGTACAAGGCAAGCACCAGCAAGTAAGAGACGCTGATGGCGGCGTACCAGGTTGGACACCACATCGCGATGCGCGCCGCCTTGTTGCCGCGACCGTTCAACCGGGAGAACTCCGCGAGAAACGCCATCGCTACAGGCAAATCGATACCGACACCCAAGCCCATCACGAAACGCGCGCCACCGAGCACCCAGGCATTTGGCGCAAGGCCGCACGCGATCGCCGCGACGACGAAGAAGAACATATCGGCCATGAAGACGCGGTATCGGCCAATTTTATCGGTGAGATAACCGCCCAGAAATGCGCCGATGATCGCCCCGAACGTGATGGCCGACGCGACGAAACCGGTCGCCGCCGGCGTCAGCGAAAACTCCCGCGCGATATCTTTTACGCCGAATGCGAGTGCGCCGAGATCGTAGGCATCGAGGAAAACGCCACCCAGCGCAATCGCGATGACAATGCGCGCGTCGCTTCCCACCGCGGCGCCGCGATTGACCAGGTTTGAAACATCGGCGGCGCTTCGGATGACGGGAGGCGCGGCGTCAGGCGTCGAAGACGCGATTGCAGGCTCGGCCGCGAAAGAAGTGGACATGGGATGGGCTGCGCAGAAAGAAGCTGCAAAAGAAGCGATAAAAGGCGCGATCGTACCGGCGCGCGTGCTTCATCCCAAATTCATTTTTGTTATTTGCCGAATGACGGCGAAACCAGGCCGCTATTTGCTTCGAATCAAGCTCGATAAGCGGGCACGCAGAAATTTTTCGTATGGGCGCTCTGACGATCAGCGAACGTTGCGCGCAAAGATTTCTCACGCGCAACGCCCGGGAGCTTATTGCGGCATAGCGGCGGCTGCCGCTTCCCGAATTTGTTCTGGGCTTAAATCGCGCGTATGCGTCGCGAGCGACCAGCGATGACCAAACGGGTCTTCCACCTGGCCATACCGGTCGCCCCAGAACATGTCGGTGACGGGCATGATGACCTTCGCCCCGGCTTCGACGGCCTGCGCAAAGGCGCTATCAACGTCGTTCACATATAAATGCAGTGTCACGGGCGACCCTTTCAGCGTGAGCGGACTGCTGTGGCCGCAATTCTCGAACTCCTCTGCAAGCATCAGCGTGGAATCGCCGATACCGAGCATTGCGTGCATCACCGTGCCGCCCGGTCCAGGCAAGCGCATGTGTTCGACTGCATTAAACGCTTTGCCATAGAACGCAATGGCGTCGGCGGCGCCTTTGCAAATCAGATGAGGCGTGATCGTATGCATCCCGTCGGGGATCGGCTTGACGGTAGACGTGGACATTGCAGTGCTCCTGAGTTGAATGTAATTGACCACCTGAGACGGCGCATACTCAGCGCCTTCTGTCCACACGACGCGCAAGAACATCGTCAATCGACAGATACAAACAAATAAACTCAGCGAAATAGATCTCCGCGACTATTTCAATATCGATGCTCCAAGCAAACTGCAGTACTTTTTGCAATCTTTATTTACGTCCGAAGTGCATACATGGATCGCTTTTACCGTTGATCCGAGCATCAACACTTTTCTCGATGCATAATTCCGATCGCTAAAAGGTATCAACGCCTCGCGCTTAATGATGCAAAGCCTGAAATCGTTACGCAATCCGCTGACTAAAGCGCGTTTCAATTCTCTGATCATTAACTTTCGTCTGATTGAATTATCGTTATTTGCGTGTTCAGCTTCTTTCGTTGAATGGAGCGGGACAACGCATGATGGTGGCTTGCGCGATGGGCGTGAATCCGTCCCCTTAAATAAAGCTAAAGTTTTGCTCACGGTGGCCGAAAGCCCATCTATGGACCACGAAATGAAACCTGCCGACGACTCCAATGATCCGACCTTTCTACGGGCACGGGCATTGAGTATCAGTGTCGGCGCAATTCGCAAGGCGCAAGGAAAGGCGTCTCCCGCTGATTTCCCGGTAGGCACCGTGGAGTGGCATGCTGTAGTCGAGGATTTCGCCAACGATGTATTGAAGGCAATGCTTTCAGAACCGGATTTGCCGCTACTCGAAATCCGGCGAGATAACGCCAGAAAATAACTGGCGTAAGACTGCAATAAGCGTCATTGCCAAATCTTCAGTCTGTTGAAAACAAAAAGGCGTCGCTGATTAACCAGCGACGCCTTTCGAGACAGAGCGGCGAATTGATATAGGCTTTTGCGCCTATCCACCTAGTAAATCGATCACCTTCAAAAGTTCCTTGCGCAATTGATCGACGTCGACTGAGACATTTGCCTCGGGCATGCCACCTGTTTCCCCCGAGTCATCCATATCGGCTGCACTGCCATTCGAACGACCGTGTGAATCAAGACGGTTGCGCGCGCCATTGATGGTAAATCCCTGCTCGTAAAGCAATTCGCGAATGCGGCGGATCAGCAGCACTTCATGATGCTGATAATAACGGCGATTGCCGCGCCGCTTCACGGGCCTCAGCTGCGTGAATTCCTGTTCCCAGTAGCGCAACACATGCGGCTTGACGCCGCAAAGCTCGCTCACTTCGCCAATGGTGAAGTAGCGTTTTGCAGGGATTGGAGGCAGGACGACTTTTTCCATCGTCAATCAACCGTCGTGGTGAATGTCGCGAATCTGATGGATATCGCTAATAAGCGCTTGGGCGATACAGAGCGTATGCCCGTCACTTCAGCGGCCGAAACTGTTTTCAGCACCAGCTTCCACCAGTGCTTTCAACTTCTGACTCGCATGAAACGTGACGACACGGCGCGCAGCAATGGGAATGGCTTCTCCCGTTTTTGGATTACGGCCGGGACGCTGCGGTTTATCGCGCAATTGGAAGTTGCCAAAACCAGATAGCTTGACACTGTCGCCGCTTTCAAGGGCGTCGCGAATGACCTCAAAAAATGCTTCCACCATGTCTTTGGCTTCGCGCTTATTCAACCCAACATGGTCGAATAGCATCTCCGCCAATTCGGCTTTGGTGAGCGTAGGCGTTTCTGCCGTTGCCGCACTGTTCGAAGTGGAGACATCTCGGATCATGGCGCTACGTTGCGCCGAAAGAAGGGCTTCGAAATCACTCGAGTTCATTTGGTTCATATCGAAAAAATGGCGTGACGATGAAGACGGAGGGCGCCAGCTGCTGGCTATCCGCGCAATCGCGCGCCATGTACTCGAGTCAAGCGTTCCACCAGTGTTTTGATGGCCGTATCGACCGTTTCGTCCTGAAGCGTCCCGCCAGTATCTTGCAACGTTACACGGAAGGCAAGGCTTTTCTCATGCTCGCTCAACCCACCGGAAGTGCTTGATTTTGGACGGAATTCGTCGAATAAAGCAAGCTTCGTGATGTACCTGCAGGCCGGCTCCGAACGGGCGCTTTCGAGCTCGTCGAGGAGCGTCTGGACCTCCACTTTCTGGTCCACGACAACCGCAATATCGCGCCTGACAGGCGGGAATTTCGTCACGTCGGCGGGTACCGGCAACGCGCGTTGCATCAAGGCTTCAGCTTCGATTTCGAACAAAACCGGCGCATGCGGCAGATCGTACTTCTGCATCCAGCGCGGATGCAGGTCTCCGATCCAGCCCACCGCGCGGCCGTCGATCTCGATCCGGGCACTGCGTCCAGGGTGCAACGCCGGATGTTCCGCCTTTACAAACCGCGGCACCACGGGTGCAAAGAGCGCTTCCACATCGCCTTTTACGTCGAAGAAATCAACCGCCCGCGACGGCGCGCCCCACTGCTCCTCGAGCGCCGGGCCATAAGCCAGGCCGCCGATCATCTTGGGCTGAGCAAAACCTTCAACCGCCAGTTCGCCCGCTTTGATCGACGGATCGTGCAGGAACACGCGGCCGGCTTCGAACACGCGAATCCGGTCTGCGCGACGGTTCAGGTTGTAGCGCAACACGTTGATCAGGCTGCCGAAGAGCGTCGTACGCATCACCGAAAGCTGGCTTGCGATCGGATTGAGCAATTTCACCGGATTCGAATTGCCGGCGAAATCCGCTTCCCATTCGGCATCGACGAAACTGAAGTTCACCGTCTCCGCATAATCCCGCGCGGCGACTGCGTGCCGCAGCACGTGAACGGAACGCCTGGTTTCATTGGTCGGTCGCATTTCGCTGATTGCGACAGGCGGACGCGCTGGAATCTTCTCGAAACCGTAAATGCGCGCAACCTCTTCAATCAGGTCTTCTTCAATTTCGATATCAAATCGATATGGTGGCGGCGTTACGGCAAAAACGTCGCCGTCATGCATGAATTTCAGGCCCAGCCGCGTGAAAATCTGTGCAATCTCTTCAGCGCCAATCGTCACGCCGATAATCCGGTTCGCGCGCGAAACACGCATGTTCACCGGTTCGCGCTTTGGTACGTTGAGCGTCTGGTCATCGACCGGACCGGCGTTGCCGCCGCAAATATCGAGGATCAGGCGCGTAATGCGCTCAATATGTTCAACGGTCGTCGAGTAATCAACGCCGCGTTCGAACCGATGCGCCGCATCAGTCGAAAAGTTGTACTTGCGCGCGCGGCCGCGGATGCTGTCCGGCCACCAGAACGCGGCTTCCAGATAAATGTTGGTCGTGTCCAGAGAAACGGCCGTGCTGTCTCCGCCCATGATCCCGGCGAGGCTTTCGACGTGCTGGTCGTCCGAGATGACACCAACGGTTTCATCGAGTTCGACCGTGTTGCCGTTGAGCAGCTTGAGCGTCTCGCCTTGTCTGCCCCAACGTACTTCAATGCCGCCACGAATCTTGTCCAGGTCGAACACATGCGAAGGACGGCCGAGCTCGAGCATCACGTAATTCGAGATATCGACGAGCGCAGAAATGCTGCGCTGTCCCGAACGTTCGAGGCGCTCGACGATCCAGGCCGGCGTCTTGGCGTGCGCGTTCACGCCACGGATCACACGGCCGGAGAAACGTCCGCACAGATCCGGCGCCGACACCTTGACGGGCAGGATTTCATCGATTGTCGCCGTCACCGGCTCGATGTCCAGCGCGTGCAACGGCGCGCCCGTGATCGCAGCGGTTTCGCGCGCGACGCCAAACACTGACAAACAATCGGCCTTGTTAGGCGTCAGCTTGATTTCGAACACGGTGTCATCGAGATTCAGCGTCTTGCGGATGTCCTCGCCAATCGCCGTTTCCGCGGGCAGGATCATCAGGCCGCTGTGGTCTTCCGACAGCTTCAATTCACGCGCCGAGCACAACATGCCCTGGCTTTCCACGCCGCGCAGCTTTGAGAGATTGATCGCGAACGGCGCACCACCGGCTTCGGCCGGCGGTAATTCGGCACCGACCAGCGCGACCGGCACCTTGATGCCCGGCGCCACATTCGGCGCGCCGCACACGATGGTCAGCGGCTCGCCCGTGCCCGCATCAACCTGACAGACGTTGAGTTTGTCGGCGTTGGGATGCTTCGCCACTTCCAGCACTTGCCCGACAACGATCTTCGTGGTCGGCGGCGCGACCGGCGCGAGCCCTTCCACTTCGAGACCCGCCATGGTGAGCGCGTGTGAGAGTTCATCGGTCGAAAGCTTCGGATCGACGAAAGTTCTAAGCCAGGATTCCGGGAATTGCATGTGTGTCTAGTTCGAAATAAGGTGTGTCTGCGTCTGGACGACGGCCTTTGGCAGCGTGCTCCGAGACAGCTTTCTCAGGCAAATTGCTCGAGGAAACGCAGATCGTTTTCGAAGAAAAGGCGCAGATCCTGCACGCCATAGCGCAGCATGGTCAGGCGTTCGAGACCGCTGCCAAACGCAAAGCCGATATACCGTTCCGGATCGAGTCCCATGTTTCGGATCACGCTCGGATGTACTTGTCCCGAGCCCGAGATTTCGAGCCATTTACCGGCGTTCTTGCCGTGCTCGAACATCATGTCGATCTCGGCGGACGGCTCGGTGAACGGGAAATACGACGGCCGGAAGCGTACGAGAATGTCATCGCGCTCGAAGAATTTCTTCAGAAAATCCGAGTACACGCCCTTCAGGTCGGCGAAGCTGATGTTCTCTTCAATCCACAGGCCTTCGACCTGATTGAACATTGGCGAATGCGTGGCGTCACTGTCCACGCGATACGTCCGCCCCGGCACGATCACCTTGATCGGCGGCTTGTTCATGCGCGCGTAGCGCACCTGCATTGGGCTGGTATGCGTGCGTAGCAGCAGCTGCCGCCCATCCGCATCCTTCCCGTCGATATAAAACGTGTCCTGCATCGAACGCGCCGGATGATTTTCCGGGCTGTTAAGCGCAGTGAAGTTGTACCAGTCCGTCTCGATTTCGGGGCCGTCGGCCACATCGAAACCAATCGTGCTGAAAATTTGTTCCACGCGCTCCCACGTGCGCATGACCGGATGCAGGCTGCCTGCGCCGGGACCGCGGCCGGGCAACGTGACATCGATCGACTCCGATGCCAGCCGCTGGTTCAGCAACACGTCCGCCAGCGCCTGACGGCGCGCGTTCAGTGCTGCTTCCACTTGCTGCTTGACCGCGTTGATGCGCGCACCTTCGGTCTTGCGGGTATCGGGATCAAGCTTGCCCAAGCCCTTCAGCAGATCCGTAAGCACCCCGGATTTACCGAGAAAGCGGGCCTTTTCATTTTCGAGCGTTACCGCGTCTGCGGCGTGTTCGAAGGCATTTCGCGCGTCGGCGACAATCTGGTCCAGATCCATTGATCCCATCATTTCAGCGTCAAAGTTCTTCTGATCGTTCCCGGGGTAGTTTCAACCCGGCTTCACCAACAAAAACGGGGCTCTTGTCGAGCCCCGTTTTCAGTCGTTGCGCTGCCCTTGAACTACAACGGGCAACGCTACAACGAACCACGCAGTACCAATCTCGCTAACGAGCTCGATCAGGCTGCAACGGCGGCTTTTACCTGCTTGACGATCGCAGCAAAAGCAGCCTTGTCGAACACAGCCATGTCGGCCAGCACCTTGCGGTCGAGTTCGATCGAAGCCTTCTTCAGGCCGTTGATGAACACGCTGTACGTCATGTCGTGCTGACGCACCGCAGCGTTGATACGCGTGATCCACAAAGCACGGAACACACGCTTCTTGTTGCGGCGATCGCGATAGGCATATTGCCCTGCGCGCATGACCGCTTGCTTGGCGATGCGATAGACGTTATTGCGACGGCCGCGGTAACCCTTGGCCAGCTTGATGATCTTCTTGTGACGGGCCCGTGCGGTAACCCCACGTTTGACTCTAGGCATAGTGCGCTCCTGTGAGTGTCAGTTAAGGGTTAAGCGAACGGCAACATTGCGCGCACGGAATTCATGTCAGCTGCATGAACTTCCGTGGAACCGCGCAGATGGCGTTTTACCTTGGTGGTCTTCTTGGTAAGAATGTGACGCTTGAAGGCTTGACCACGCTTGATGGTACCGCCCGGACGCACCACGAAGCGCTTTGCAGCACTCTTCTTGGTCTTCATCTTCGGCATGAACTACTCCAGTTTATTAGATGGATATGGGTGTGCGGTCGATCCAAACGATCCTGACCCGCCCTTCGAAACCCACATACCACTTATGAGCAGCGATCTTTAACGATCACCGCTTTTTCATGAGCGCCGCCATTATCAGGCAACGCCCTGAAACCTGCTCATTCGATGCCGCGCACACCATGACGTTCAGGCCGCGCGATCCATCGAAATTACTTCTTTTTCTTCGGGGCCATGACCATGATCATCTGGCGCCCTTCCATCTTCGGCATTTGCTCGACTTGACCGTGCTCTTCGAGATCGGCCTTCAGCCGCTCGAGCACGCGCATGCCAATTTCCTGGTGGGCCATTTCCCGGCCGCGGAAACGCAACGTGATTTTCGTCTTGTCGCCGTCTTCGAGGAAGCGCGTAAGGTTGCGCAGTTTCACGTTGTAGTCACCGTCGTCGGTGCCAGGACGGAATTTGACTTCCTTGACCTGAACGATCTTCTGCTTGAGTTTCGCCTCGTGCTGCTTCTTGGCTTCCGAATACTTGAACTTGCCGTAGTCCATCAACCGGGCAACAGGCGGAACGGCCTGAGGCGCGATTTCGACGAGATCCACGTCTTGTTGTTCCGACATGCGGAAAGCATCGGCGAGCTTCACGATTCCCAGCGGCTCGTTGTCCACTCCGACCAGGCGCAACTCAGGTGCCGTGATTTCCCCGTTGATGCGATGTGCAGACTTATCAGTAGCGATGTTACGTTTCCTCTAAAAATTCAAAAAAACTAGCCGCGCTGCGGGTGGGCTTACTTGTACGCCTGCACGTCCTGCTGCAGACGCTCAAGGAATGCATCGACCGGCATCACGCCAGCATCGATACCGCCACGAGCACGCACGGCTACGGTTTGTGCATCACGTTCCTTGTCCCCGACAACCAGCAAATAAGGGACCTTTTGCAACGTGTGCTCTCGTATTTTATAACTAATCTTCTCGTTGCGCAAATCGCTCTCAACTCTAAGCCCTTGTTTTTGCAACGATTGGGTCAGTTCATGTGCATAGTCGGCCTGGCTTTCTGCGATATTCAGGATGACAGCCTGTACCGGCGCGAGCCACGAGGGCATTGCACCAGCGTGGTGCTCGATCAAAATACCCAGGAATCGCTCCATGGACCCGACGATCGCACGATGCAACATCACCGGACGTTTGCGGCTATTGTCTTCGGCGACGTACTCGGCGCCCAGGCGTTCCGGCAGAACCATGTCGAGCTGCAGCGTCCCGCATTGCCATGAACGGCCAAGCGCGTCCTTGATGTGGTACTCGATCTTCGGCCCATAGAACGCGCCCTCGCCCGGCAACTCTTCCCAGGTCAAACCACACGCCGTCAGCGCGTCGCGCAAGCCCTGCTCGGCGCGATCCCAGGTCGCGTCGGTACCGGCACGGGCGTCGGGTCGCAACGACAGCTTGATGTCGATGTGATCGAACCCGAAATCCTTGTAGATGCTCATCGCGAGCGTGTTGAACGCGATCGATTCTTCGATGAACTGGTCTTCCGTGCAGAAAATGTGCGCGTCGTCCTGAACGAATCCACGCACGCGCATCAAGCCGTGCAACGCGCCGGACGCTTCATTCCGATGACACGAGCCAAATTCCGCATAACGCAGCGGCAGGTCGCGATACGACCGCAAACCATGATTGAACACCTGCACGTGGCCGGGACAATTCATTGGCTTGATGGCGTAATCGCGTTTTTCCGACTCTGTCGTGAACATGTTTTCACGATAATTCTGCCAGTGACCTGAAGCCTCCCAGAGCGAACGATCCATGATCATCGGCGTCTTGATTTCGAGGTAACCAACTTCCCCCAGGCGGCGGCGAATGTATTGCTCCACTTGTTGCCAGATCGCCCAGCCTTTCGGATGCCAGAACACCATGCCCGGCGCTTCTTCCTGAAGGTGGAACAGGTCGAGCTGCTTCGCGAGCTTGCGGTGATCGCGCTTTTCCGCCTCTTCCAGCATGTGCAGGTACGCTTCCTGGTCTTCCTTCTTGGTCCAGGCCGTGCCATAGATGCGTTGCAACTGTTCGTTTTTCGAGTCGCCGCGCCAGTACGCGCCCGCGACCTTCATCAGCTTGAAGACTTTCAGTTTGCCGGTGGACGGCACGTGCGGGCCACGGCACAGATCGGTGAAACCGCCGTGCGAATAAAGCTTGATCTCGTCGGTGGACGGAATCGATTCGATGATTTCCGCCTTGTACTTCTCACCAATGCTCTTGAAGTAGTCCACCGCTTCGCCGCGCGTGACGACACGGCGCGAAACCGGCTCATCTTTCTTCGCGATCTCGGCCATGCGCTTTTCGATCTTCTCGAGATCTTCCGGCGTGAAGGGGCGGCTGTACGCGAAGTCGTAATAGAAGCCGTTATCGATCACAGGACCGATTGTGACTTGCGCTTCCGGGTACAGATCCTTGACCGCGTAAGCCAGCAAGTGCGCAGTGGAGTGACGAATGATGTCGAGACCGTCCGCGTCCTTGTCCGTGACGATCGCGAGCGATGCATCGCGTTCGATCAGCGTAGACGTGTCGACGAGTTCGCCGTCGAGCTTGCCGCCCAGAGCGGCCTTGGCAAGCCCTGCGCCAATCGATGCGGCAACTTCCGCAACCGTCACCGGGTGGTCGTACTGGCGAACTGACCCGTCGGGCAAACGTATCGAAACCATTTCGTTCTCCAAGATGCCGAAACCAGCATCCAAGTTCATTCAACAATGCCTTGCAAGACGCGAAACAAACGCGCGAAGACAAAAAAAATGCGGCCCCACATTCGAGGGGCCGCATTCACTTTTCCTACAACTGCAAAGGCGAAAGTGGTCCTCGACTAGCGTCGTTCCGAAGTTGTATCGGTCAACGTTCGCGGTGCCATCTTGTTCATTTGCCTTTCGCGCCAAGACGCTTGCTGCAGTTTTGAAAATCCGGCGAACCGGACTTTCACTTTCGTTGGTAGGCTCGATTGGACTCGAACCAACGACCCCCACCATGTCAAGGTGGTGCTCTAACCAGCTGAGCTACGAGCCTGAAGAAGCGAAATTATATGGTGCGTTTTGAATCCTGGCAAGTGCTTTGATGCGATGACACTGAAGATATTCGTCGATACGATTAACAAGCTCGAGCAATGCGCTTCAAATTCAAAGTGTTAAGTCCAGCCGAACACACACAAAACTTTGTTATCCGCGCCGTGATGCCCGGACCACGCCCTGTACTTCGCTCAACAACGAGCACGCCCGCTGGATCTGCGCAGCGCTCGACACCTCTACTGTGAACTGCATGTAGGCAACGTTGCGCCGGCTCTGCGTCTTCACGCCGGTGACATTCATCTTTTCGCGTGCGAAGACTTCCGAGATGTCGCGCAACAGTCCTTGTCGATCGTTCGATTCGACAGCGAGGTCCACCGGATAAACCGACGAACCACGCCCGTTCATGACATCGGCGGACCATGCCGTTTCGAGCACACGCTCGGGCGAATGTTCGGCCATCCGCTGGAACGTTGCGCAATCACTGCGATGAATCGACATGCCCTTGCCGCGCGTCACGAAGCCGGAGATACGGTCCGGCGGCGCCGGCCTGCAGCAACGCGCGAGTTGCGTAAGCAACGCGTCGACCCCAACAACGAGCACTCCAGTAGACGCACCCTGCGCAACGCTTTGCCCGCTGCTGCGCTTTTCGAATTGCGCGGGCGCTTCGGGTTCAGGTTCCGGCGGCGGTGTGTCGTGCAGCGCCTGCTCGATGTTGCGCAGGCTGAACTCGTCCTTGCCTACGACCGCATACAGGTCTTCCGGTGTCTTGAAGCCAAGTTTCGATGCCAGTTGATCCAGGTTGACGGAGGTCTTTCCCTCACGCTGCAAGGTCTTTTCAACGAGCGCGCGGCCGTTCGTGATGTTCTCTTCGGAATCGACCGAGTTGAACCATGCGCGCACCTTCTGCCGAGCGCGCGGGCTGTTCAGGTAACCAAGCAAAGGGTTGAGCCAGTCCCGCGACGGACCACCCTCTTTCACCGCCACGATCTCCACCGTCTGGCCGTTCTGCAACGGCGTGTTGAGCGGCACCATCGCGCCATCAACACGCGCGCCACGGCAACGGTGTCCCAGCTCGCTATGCAAGTGGTACGCAAAGTCCACCGGGGTGGACCCGTGTGGCATCGCGATCACGCGCGCCTGCGGCGTAAGCACGTAGATGTGGTCGTCGTCGAGCGTTGCTTCCCGCAGATGTTGCCAAGGCTGTGCGCCCGGTTGCTCGCCTTCGGACACGTCTTCTTTCCAGGCAAGCAGTTGCCGCAACCACGCGATTTTCTCGTCGTATTTTTCGGCAGCGGTCACTTGGCCGCCATAGGCCCGGGTGCCTGCTTCCTTATAACGCCAGTGCGCAGCCACGCCATACTCCGCGAAACTGTGCATCTCCATTGTGCGTATCTGGACTTCAAATGCGCGGCCGTCGTCACCGACCACGACCGTGTGCAGCGACCTGTAACCGTTGGGCTTTGGCCGCGATATGTAGTCGTCGAATTCCCGCGGCACCGGCTGCCACAGGTTATGAACGATCCCGAGCACCGTGTAGCAATCCTTGATGTCGTCGACAATCACGCGAAACGCGCGCACGTCGTTCAACTCGGAAAAGTCCAGCTCCTTGCCGCGCATCTTCTTCCAGATGCTGTAGATGTGCTTCGGGCGACCGCTGACTTCAGCACGGATATGCGCCGTGGCCAGTTCAGTCTGCAAGCGTGCGATGGCGTCGGTCACATACGCTTCGCGCTCGACACGCTTTTCGTCGAGCAGCTTGGCGATGCGCTTATAGGTAGGCGGTTCCTCGAAACGGAATGCGAGGTCTTCCAGCTCCCATTTCAATTGCCAGATGCCGAGCCGGTTTGCGAGCGGCGCGTAGATCTCGAGGGTCTCGCGCGGGACGTCGGGCGACGGATCGAGCTTATTCGCCGCGTAATAGCGCAACGTCTGAAGCCGGGACGCGAGGCGGATCAACACCACGCGAATGTCTTGTGCGAACGCAAGCAACATCTTGCGCAAAGCTTCAACCTGGGCGCGACGCGCAGCCTGCGCATCGCGACCCGTTTCGGGCAGCGTTGCCTGACTGGCGCGCGAGCTAACCGAGCCGAGACGCCACAACTTGCGGACATCGGCGACAAGGCTTTGCACTTCTTCACCGAAACGCTCGGTGATCACGCGCTCCGGATCGTCGATATGCGGAGCAATAGCAAACAGCGCCGCCGCCGCGACTGCCGCAGGATCCACGTTCAAAGTCTGCATGATTCGCGCGGTGCCGGCTGAGTGCTCGGCCAGCAATTCTCCGCTGGTGAGTCGCGCGTCGCCGGCGTGCTCGCGCACGAATGCGAGCGCTTCATCGAACGACGGCTCGGGATTCACTGCTGCGGCAACTGCGGTATCAGGCATGCGGGTATCAGGTGCGATGGAATGTTCGGCTATCAGTCGCGCGGCTTATCAAGCATGGCCGCGATCACGACAACTTCTACCAGGCACGCCGGGTTGGCAAGTTTCGCTTCCACTGTAGCGCGCGGGGGCGTATTTCCCTCGGGCACCCACATGTCCCATGCCGCGTTCATGGCTGCAAAATTCGCCATGTCGGAGATGTAGATTTGCACCGAAAGCAGCTGCGTCTTGTCGCTGCCCGCTTCAGCCAGCAAGCGGTCGATATGGCCGAGCACTTCGCGGGTCTGGCCCGTGATGTCCTGATCGGTGTCTTCGGCAATCTGGCCCGCGAGATAAACGGTGCCGTTGTGAATCGCGGTTTCGGAAAGACGCGCGCCGACATGGAGACGGATGACTGCCATGAATGCCTCTGATAAGTAAATTGTCAAAAAAACCGTGCGAAGCCCAATATTATGCCTCGGGTGTTTCCGTATGCAGGAAGAAGCGGTAGGCAAGATTTATCTGATCCGGCGCGAGAAACGCAGGTGCGTGGCCTACGCCCGTGATCTCCGCACTTGTCACGGCCTGCCCAGTCGCGACCATCTTTTCGACCGTTTTTCGCGACAACAGATCCGAGTTCTCACCGCGCACGACCAGAACCGGATGTTTGATCGCTGCGAGCGAATGCCACAGGATCGCCTCGCCAAGCGAGGCCGCATTTGCATCTGCTGCAGCGAAGGGCACGGCGATCTTCGGATCGTATCTGTACCCCCACCGCCCATCGCGCTCATGCATCAGCGGCGTATTGATTGCGCGCCATTCTTCAGCGCTCAGCGGCCCGAAAGAAGACGCGAGTTGCGCGGCGTTGTCAATGCCGTCCTGAAGCGTAGCGAAGGTTTCGTCGCGCCCAAGATAGCTGCCGATGCGCTCAAGCGCCACCGGTTCGATATGGGGCCCGACATCGTTGAGCAACATCTTGCGAATGGGCGTATTCGGCAGACCGGCGAGTCCGAGCCCGATCAAGCCGCCCATTGACGTACCGAACCAGTCCACCGTTTCCACGTTCAGGCGCGCAATCAGCGCGACCATGTCCGAAACGTATTGCGGCACGCCGTAGTGTTTCGGATCGGCGAGCCAGTCGGAAAGCCCCCGCCCGACCACGTCCGGACACACCACCCGGTATTCTCGCGAGAATGCTTTCGCCACCTCGTCGAAATCACGGCCGGATCGCGTCAGCCCGTGCACGCATACCAGTACACGAGGGTTGGCGGGATCGCCCCATTCCGTATAAGCCATGCGGTGCAGGCCCGCCGGGCTGATGCATTGCACATGGCGTTGCCGCGGAGCGGGAACGGGAGAAGGCGCAGCTTCGACGATAGTCGCGGACATAAAATTTCCTTCGCGCGCAATGGCGCTGCTGCATGACGAATAAATCAATCGAAAACGATTGTAAACGCTTTGCGCGGCGCACTTCTTCGTCAATCGCAACGTTAGCCATCTGGTCTATGCGCGGCCGCATCAAATCAACAGAAAGTCACAAATAACATCACTACAAGCGCGCGATCCAAACAAAAAGGGCTGCACCAACGCAAGGTTGGAACAGCCCTTCTCGAACGGCGAACCACGCCAGTGCCGAAGATCTTACTTGACGCCACTCACATCAAGCGGCGCGCCGGTTTTCTGCTGAATCTCTTCCACGCTGACGCCCGGAGCAAGCTCGACCAGCTTGAGGCCTGCATCTGTTACGTCGATCACGCCGAGATCCGTAATGATCCGGTCGACCACGCCCTTGCCCGTTAATGGCAGCGTGCACTCTTCAAGAATCTTGTGCTGGTCGCCCTTCGCAACGTGTTCCATCAGCACAATCACGCGCTTCACGCCCGCTACCAGGTCCATGGCGCCACCCATGCCCTTGATCATCTTGCCGGGGATCATCCAGTTGGCGAGGTCGCCGTTCTTGCCGATCTGCATGGCGCCGAGGATGGCCAGGTTCACGTGGCCGCCGCGGATCATCGCGAACGAATCCGCCGACGAAAATATCGACGATCCCGGCAACGTAGTCACCGTTTGCTTGCCGGCATTGATCAGATCGGCATCGACTTCTTCTTCAGTCGGCGACGGCCCGATGCCCAGCAAACCATTTTCCGATTGCAGCCACACTTCCATGCCCGAGGGCACGTGGTTCGCGACCAGTGTAGGCAGCCCAATCCCAAGATTCACATAAAACCCGTCCTGCAATTCTTTGCCCGCCCGCGCGGCCATCTGGTTCCGGTCCCATGCCATGATCAGTCTCCTTTTGCGCGCACGACGCGTTGTTCGATGCGTTTTTCCGGATGCGCGTTCAGCACGATACGCTGTACGAAAATGCCCGGCGTATGGATTGCGTCGGGATCGAGCTCGCCGACTTCCACGATTTCTTCCACTTCGGCGACCGTGATCTTGCCGGCCATTGCGCACATCGGGTTGAAGTTGCGAGCCGTGCGGCGATAGATCAGGTTGCCGGATTTATCGGCTTTCCATGCCTTGACCAGCGCGACGTCTGCCGTCAGCGACGGTTCGAGCACGTAGAAGTTGTCGCCGAATTTGCGTGTTTCCTTGCCTTCCGCGATGACCGTGCCATAACCCGTATTCGTGAAAAACGCCGGGATGCCCGAACCGCCTGCGCGCAGCTTTTCGGCCAGCGTGCCTTGCGGCGTGAATTCGAGTTCGAGTTCGCCCGCCAGATATTGGCGCTCGAATTCCTTGTTTTCGCCCACGTACGACGAAATCATTTTTTTGACTTGACGGGTTTCGAGCAGCAGGCCGAGGCCAAAGCCGTCGACGCCCGCGTTATTGCTGATGCAGGTGATTCCCTGAACGCCCGTGTCGCGCAATGCCGCGATCAGCGCTTCGGGAATGCCGCACAGACCGAAACCGCCGACGGCAAACGTCTGTCCGTCCTTTACGATGTCTTCGAGCGCCTCTTTCGCGCCGGGATAGACCTTGTTCATTTGTCCCTTCCTGATCTGGATGAAATCTGATTATTCGAGTCGCGCGCCGTTTATTTATGCGGCGATAACGACTTTCTGACCTGCCGAAAGAGTACGACGATGCATCGATCCGGCACAATACGCAAAAATACATAAGTAATCGCCGTAGTGCGCGGTGATGCAAACGTCAAACGCCCGTCGTCCGAGCCAAAATGCCTCAACTGGATTACCAAACTGCGTTTCATCTTGCGCCAGTCGGGCTGGTGTTGTCACGGGAACGGATCATTGAAGACTGCAACGCGCAGCTTTGTGCAATTTTCGGCGTGAAGCCGGAAGCGTTGATCGGGCGATCGTTCCAGGTGCTGTATCCATCGCCGGTCGAGTTTGAACGGATCGGCGCGCGCATTTCCGCGTTGATGCAACGTCAGGGCAGCTACGCCGACGACCGCATCATGAAACGCGCGAACGGGGAATTGTTCTGGTGCCACGTGACCGGACGGTCGCTGGATCTGAGTGCGCCGCATGCCGCGGGCGTCTGGACATTCGAAGACCTGAGCGCGACGCGCCGGGTCGCGATAGAACTGACGCCGCGCGAGCGCGAGATCGCGGCGCAACTCGTGACCGGCAAGACCAGCAAGCAGATCGGACGCGCGCTGGACATCAGCCCGCGGACCGTGGACGTCTATCGCTCGAAACTCATGCGTAAATACGATACAGGCAACGCGACCGAACTGCTCCAGCGGCTCTTGGGCGACTGATCACTTGTGTGGCGCCGCCGTTTCGATGGCATTGCGCAGCAGCTCAGGAATGGGCACCGACTTCGCCGCAGCGTAGTCGACCCACACGCATTTCGCCGTGCCGCGCGCGTAAAGGGTGGCGGGGTCATCGGCGCGATACAGCTCGAAACGCGTATCGAAACTGCTGCGCCCCGGCGCGCCGACAAACATGCTGCCGATTACATCGCCGGGATAGTGGAGTTGCCGCAGAAACTCCATCGATGCATTGACTACCACCGGCCCCTGCCCTTTGGCGTTGGCTCCGGCAATGTCCAACTGGCGAAACCACGTGATCCGCACTTCTTCCATGAAGCGGAAATAGACCGTGTTGTTGACGTGACCGAACGCGTCCATGTCGCCCCATCGGATAGGCATGGACAAGTCGATCACACGATGAAAACCGCCCTGCGCCGCATCCGACGCCTGTTCGAAGACCTGGCTCATAAGCCAAACCCGTCGTCGGCGGCAATCACCGAGCCGTTGATGAACTGCGATTCGTCGGCGGCCAGCAGCAGCAACAAGCCATCCAGATCTTCGGGCGTTCCCACTCGGCGGCGCGGCAGGATGGACAACAGTTTTTGCCCCGCTTCGCTCTTCCAGTGATGATGGTTCAATTCGGTATCGATGTAGCCGGGGCAGATTGCGTTCACATTGATGCCATGACGGCCCCATTCCTGCGCCATTGCTTTCGTCATATGTACGACGGCCGCCTTGCTCATGGAATAGACGCCGATCTGAGGCAATGTCTTCAGCCCCGCCATGGACGCAATATTGATGATCCGGTAACCCGGCTTCGCGGTGCCGTTGCCCCGCATGATCATCCGCTTGGCCACTTCCTGGGCGACGAAAAATGCGCCGCGCGTGTTGGTATCGAAGACGAAATCGAAATCCGACGGCGTCACGTCCGTCAATTTCTGCTGCGTCGATACGCCGGAGTTGTTCACCAAGATATCGATGGTGCCCGCTTCTGTCTCCGCGTGTGCCACGGCCGACTTGATGCTTTGGTAGTCGGTGACGTCGAGCGATACGACGTGCGCCGCGCCGCCCGACGCCTCGATTTCGGCACGCAGTTCCTTGAGGCGCTCAGTGCGCCGGCTAGCCAGCACGACCCGTGCGCCCGCCTGCGACAACACTTGCGCGAAGCGCTTGCCCAGTCCGCTGGAAGCGCCTGTGACGAGCGCGCATTTGCCTTCCAGATTGATCGAACGGCCCATTGTTTTTCCTTGGTTGAAAGCGATTGAGTTGCCCGGGTCAGCCTGTCTTGCGCTGACGGCAGCGCTTACCCGCCCGGGGTCTGCGTCGAATCTGCGCCAGGATTCAGCCAGCCGATATGCTATCGTGAAATAATACGGTCGTACTAATCTCCGGAACGTTAGTTGCACCATACCTATCGTTCCCTGACAATACGCGATCCCCAAAAAAGCATTCTAACGTTAGACAGGAGCATTGGATGACCCCGGCGAGTCTCATCGAGCAGTACGGTCCCCGTGAGTCCATGGAGTACGACGTCGTGATCGTAGGCGGCGGCCCTGCGGGACTTTCTGCGGCCATCCGGCTGAAACAGCTCGCGCAGGAGAAAGGCGTCGAACTGGGCGTATGCGTGCTGGAGAAAGGCTCCGAGATCGGTGCGCACATCCTTTCAGGCGCCGTCATGGACCCTCGCGCGCTGAATGAACTGCTGCCCGACTGGAAGACGCAAGGCGCGCCGCTCGACGTGGAAGTGACCGAAGACCGGTTTTTGTTTTTATCGAAGGACAGCGCGAAGCAGGTGCCCAACTGGCTTTTGCCGGACAACTTCAAGAACCACGGTAATTACGTCATTTCGCTTGCCAATGTTACGCGCTGGCTCGGCCAGCAAGCGGAATCGCTCGGCGTCGAGATCTTCCCGGGCTTTCCAGCCGCCGAAGTGCTCTACACCGAAGACGGCGCGGTTCGCGGCGTGGCGACCGGCAACATGGGCGTGGGCAAGGACGGCGAGCCGACGGGAAACTTCCAGCTCGGCATGGAATTGCACGCCAAGTACACGCTCTTTTGCGAAGGCGCGCGCGGCAATCTCGGCCGCCAGTTGATGGACAAATTCAAACTCGGCCGCGACGCCGATCCGCAGGTCTACGGCCTCGGTATCAAGGAACTCTGGACAATCGATCCTGCCAAGCACAAGCCGGGTCTTGTAATCCACACCGCCGGCTGGCCGCTCGAAACCGATACGTACGGCGGCTCGTTCCTCTACCACATGGACAATAACCAGGTGATGGTCGGGTTTGTCGTCGGCCTCGGCTATTCGAATCCGTATCTCTCGCCGTTCGAAGAATTCCAGCGCTACAAGACCCATCCGGCGATCCGCACGTTCCTGGAAGGCGGCAAGCGCGTGTCGTACGGCGCGCGCGCAATCGCTGCCGGCGGTCTCATGTCCCTGCCAAAGCTGGTGTTCAAGGGCGGCGCGCTGGTCGGCGACGATGCCGGATTCCTGAACGCATCGCGGATCAAGGGCAGCCACGCCGCGATCAAGTCCGGCAAGATGGCCGCCGAGGCGGCCTTCGACGCGGTGCAAGCCGGCCGTCAAGCCGACGAACTCACCGCGTATCCCGAATCCTTCGATAATTCGTGGCTCAAGACCGAGCTTTATCGCGCGCGCAACTTCAAGCAGTGGATGAGCAAGGGCCTGTATCTGGGCACGTTCATGGTCGGACTCGAACAGAAGCTGCTCGGCGGCAATGTGCCGTGGACGCTGCATCATCAACACGCCGATAACGAAACGCTCAAGCCCGCATCGCAATGCAAGCCGATCGTTTATCCGAAGCCGGACGGCAAGCTGACGTTCGACCGGCTGACGTCGGTGTTTATATCGAACACGAATCACGATGAAGGTCAGCCGCCGCATTTGACGCTGAAGGACGCATCGGTTCCTGTCGATGTGAATCTGCGCACCTATGCCGGACCGGAAGGTCGATATTGTCCGGCGCAGGTGTACGAGTTCGTGAAAAACGACGACGGCAGCGAACGCCTGCAGATCAACGCGCAAAACTGCGTTCATTGCAAGACGTGCGATATCAAGGACCCGACGCAGAACATCGTGTGGGTTCCGCCTGAAGGCGGCGGCGGTCCGAATTATCCGAACATGTGATTGTTCGGCTGGGTTGCAGGCGTAAAAAAACGCCGGTTCCTTGTGAGAACCGGCGATTTTTTATTTGGGGATGTGTGCGGCGATGTGAGGCGTCGTGGTTTCAACGTCGCCGTTTTGTGCGCGATGTCTTAGCGCGTGATCGATCAGGACCAGCGCGAGCAGCGCTTCGGCAATAGGCGTCGCGCGAATGCCCACGCACGGATCATGGCGTCCGAACGTTTCGACGGTGGCTGCGTGACCGGCTTTATCGATCGATTCGCGCGGCGTGCGGATGCTCGACGTCGGCTTAATGGCGATCGAGACCGTGATGTCCTGCCCGCTGGAGATGCCGCCCAGCACACCGCCCGCGTTGTTCGCGGCGAAACCTTCGGGCGTCATTTCGTCGCCGTGAACGCTGCCGCGTTGCGCGACACTCGCGAAACCCGCGCCGATTTCCACGCCTTTAACGGCATTGATGCCCATCATCGCTTTGGCGATATCGGCGTCGAGCCGGTCGTACAGGGGCTCGCCGAGACCTGCCGTCACGCCCGTCGCAATCACACCGATGCGCGCGCCAATGGAGTCCCCGTCTTTTCGCAGCGCGTCCATGTATTCCTCGAGACGCGGCACGATCTCGGCATTCGGCGCGAAGAACGGGTTTTCGCGCACGTGCTCCCATGCAACGAACGGAATCGGGATCTCGCCGAGCGCGCTCATGAAGCCATGCGTTTCAATGCCGAATTTTTCACGCAGCCACTTCTTCGCAACCGCGCCTGCCGCAACGGTCGGCGCTGTCAGGCGCGCCGACGACCGGCCGCCGCCTCGATAATCGCGAATCCCGTACTTCTGCCAGTATGTGTAGTCAGCGTGCCCGGGGCGAAACGTCTCTGCGATATTGCCGTAATCCTTGCTGCGCTGATCGGTATTGCGGATCAGCAAGGCGATGGGCGTGCCGGTCGTCTTGCCTTCGAACACGCCCGAAAGAATCTCGACCTGGTCGGCTTCCTGCCGCTGCGTCACATGTCGCGACGTACCGGGTTTGCGCCGGTCGAGCTCGATCTGGATATCGGCTTCGGTCAGCGCCATGCCCGGCGGGCAGCCGTCGATCACGCAGCCGATCGCAGGACCATGCGACTCGCCGAAATTCGTGACGGTGAAAAGCGTGCCGAGTGTGTTGCCGGACATGAGCGTCGTCCTGAAAAGATCGAAAGAGCCGATATTATGCCAGCCGGCGCCCTTACAGCCTTGTTCCGCGGCTGTTCTGCGCCTATTTGCGGGCGCCGCGGAGGGTCGCGACGAGCTGCTGAAGGTGTTCGGGGGTGGCATCGACGGGATCGATCGGCTCACCCACTGCCAATGTCAGCCGGCTCATCACGCCGCGCTGGATTGGACGCGGCCAGCGCTGGTCCTCATGGCGCGAAAACACGCTGCCCCACAGACCGCGCAGGGCCATCGGTATGACGGGCGCTGAATGTCGCTTCAGAATCTCGCTGATGCCGTGGCGAAACGGGTTCAGTTCCCCCGTTCGCGTCAGCTTGCCTTCAGGGAAGATGCAGACGAGATCGCCGTCGGCGAGCGCGCGGCCGCAGGCGTCGTAGGCTTTTTCGAGCATGATCGCGTCTTCGTGCGCGGGCGCGATCGGAATGGCCTTTACATGGCGAAACAGCCAGCCAAGCAGCGGCGAACGGAAAATCCGATGATCCATCACGAAGCGGATCGGGCGCGGACTTTCCGACATGATCACGATGGCATCGACAAAACTCACGTGGTTGCACACCAGCACCGCCGCGCCGCGCTCAGGAATTCGCTCGGCGTTGACAAGCCTGATCCGGTAGAACGTGTGCACGAGAACCCACGCGAGAAAGCGCAGCAGGAATTCGGGTACCAGCGAATAGATGTACGCGGCGACTACGATATTCAGCAGCGCAGTGGTGAGAAACAGCCCTGGGATGCCCACGCCCGCAGACGTCAAGCCCATGGCCATCAGCGCCGACACGATCATGAAAAACGAATTGAGAATGTTGTTAGCAGCGATGATCCGCGCGCGATGCGTCGGCTGACTGCGCGCCTGGATGAGCGCGTAGAGCGGCACGCTATAGAACCCTCCGAACATGGCGAGGAGGAACAGATCGGCAAGAATGCGCCAGTGCGCGCCGATTTGGAGAAACTCGCCCACGCCCAGCAGATGACCAGCCGGCAAGATAGTGTGGCTGGCGAAAAACAGGTCGATCGCAAACACGCTGATACCAATCGATCCCAGAGGAACCAGCCCGATCTCGACCCGCCGCTTCGAGAGTTTTTCGCACAAAAGCGAACCCGTGCCAATACCAATCGAAAACGTACCGAGCAACACGGTGACCACATCGGGATTCGCCGAAAGCACGTCCTTGGCGAAGTTGAAAAACGACGTGAGAAAGGTCGCGCCGACAAACCATAGCCACGAAATCCCCAGCAGACTCAGGAAGACAGTCCGGTCGCGGCGTGCGAGCGCGAGGTTGCGCCACGTTTCAGTGAAAGGATTCCAGTTGATCTTCAACTCGGGTTGAAGCGCAGCAGTGCTTGGCACAAAGCTCGACGCCACGCGCCCGATCAACGCGACTACAAGGCAAGCTCCGGCGAGCAGAACCGCGCCATGCTCCATCCAACCCGCCGACGCCCCGCCGATGATCGTGCCAATCAGGATTGCCACGAACGTCCCCATTTCGACGAGCCCGTTACCGCCCACGAGTTCGGACGGCTGCAAGTGCTGCGGCAAATACGCGTATTTCACCGGGCCGAAAACAGTCGAATGGACGCCCATCAGGAACGTGCAAAGGTAGAGCAGTGGCGCGCTATGAAGGACAAATCCCGCGCCGCCGACCAGCATCACGGCGATCTCGAAGGTCTTAACAAAACGCGTTAGCGTGGCTTTGTCGTATTTGTCGGCGATCTGACCCGACGTCGCGGAAAACAACACGAACGGCAAGATGAAAATAGCCGATATCAGGAAGGCAGCGGTTTTCGGATCGACGCCGGAAAAACGCGCGGCCTGAAACGTGACGAGCGACGTGAAGCCGACCTTGAAGACGTTGTCGTTGAGTGCGCCGAGGAATTGCGTCCAGAAAAAAGGCGCAAAGCGGCGCTCGCCTAACAGGCGAAACTGACCCTCTCCGTGCGCGGGCTTTGCAGATTTCCCGGGGGATGATGCAGGCGATTCACTCATGGATTATTGGAGTTGGTAGCTGAGAGACGGTGGCGTCAGGCCTTGCACGACGGCACCTGATTTTTGAGACGAAAAAAATGCGCGCCATGGAAGGCGCGCATTTTTGCGAGCGTTTGATACGCGTTGTCCGGCCAATCGCGATTGCGCGTTTGTCAGAATCAGCGCGCTTCTTCTTGCTGCTCCGGCCAGTCGCGGATATAGGCCTTGAGCATCTTGTTCTCGAAACCTTGTTCCTCCACCACGGCTTTTGCGACGTCATAGAAAGAAATCACGCCCATGAGCACGCCTTTTTCCATGACCGGCAAGTAGCGCACGTGATGCTCGAGCATCATGCGGCGCACTTCGTTCACGTCGGTTTCCGGCGTACACGTGATGGGGTGATCGTCCATGACCTTGCGGATGGTGAACGTGCCCACGCTGCCGCCGTTCTTGCTGAGGATCAGGATGATCTCGCGGAACGTCAGCATGCCGGCCAGATCGCCGTATTCGATGACCACCAGTGAACCAATGTCGTGTGACGCCATTGCGTCAATGGCTTCGCTCAATGGCGTATCGGGCGTTACCGTGAAGAGCGCGTTGCCCTTGACGTTCAAAATGTCGCTGACTCGCATGATTGTCTCCTCGCGAAAAGCCTGACTATCTGTCGATCCTAGCGGAAAGACGGTTAAAAAGAAAGCGTGCAGCACACACGTATTTCGTCTGCACAAGCATATGGGACGGGCTTTTGCGCCGGGTCAACCCTTAGCCTTGCCGCACTGGGAAGCTCACACCAACGAAGCGCGCCGACGCTCACGTCTACCCCAAGTTTGTCCGGCCATACCCGATGTTACGATAAATGACTCTTTTCCATGGTAGCCGCCCACGATGTCCGCCAATCGCTTCGATACGCTCGTGCTGCACGCGGGCGCCGCGCCCGACCCCACAACCGGCGCACGCGCCACGCCGATCTACCAGACCACGTCGTTCTCGTTTCGAGACACCGATCACGCCGCGTCGCTCTTCAACATGGAGCGCTCGGGCCATGTTTATTCGCGCATATCGAATCCGACGGTAGCCGTTTTCGAAGAGCGCGTGGCGGCGCTCGAAGGCGGCGTGGGCGCGATCGGCACGGCCAGCGGTCAGGCTGCGCTACATCTCGCGATCGCCACGCTGATGGGTGCCGGGTCACACGTGGTTGCATCGAGCGCGCTTTATGGCGGCTCGCACAACCTGCTGCACTACACGCTGCGGCGCTTCGGCATCGACACCACGTTCGTGCCGCCCCACGATCCCGATGCCTGGCGAGCCGCAGTCCGGCCGAACACGCGCCTCCTGTTTGGCGAAACGCTGGGAAACCCTGGTCTCGATGTTCTCGACATAGCGACCATCGCTGAAATTGCGCACGCGAACCGTGTACCGCTGCTGGTGGATTCCACCTTCACCACGCCCTATTTGCTGCGTCCTTTCGAGCACGGCGCCGACTTCGTCTACCACTCCGCCACCAAATTCCTGGGCGGCCACGGCACGACCATAGGGGGCGTACTGGTCGACGGCGGAACATTCGACTTCACCGCGAGCACGCTCTTTCCTGAATTCACCGAACCCTACGACGGCTTTCACGGCATGGTCTTCGCCGAAGAGAGCACGGTCGCGCCTTTCCTGTTGCGCGCCCGCCGCGAAGGCCTGCGTGATTTCGGCGCGTGTCTGCATCCGCAGGCCGCGTGGCAACTGCTACAAGGCATAGAAACCCTGCCGTTGCGCATGGACCGCCATGTCGCCAACACCCGCAAGGTCGTCGAGTTTCTGCTTGCGCACCCGGCGGTCGAAGGCGTGGCTTATCCGGAACTGGAAAACCATCGCGATCACGCGCTCGCCAAGCGGCTTCTGCCCCGCGGCGCCGGCGCTGTTTTCAGTTTCGATCTACGCGGCGATGTGGCCGCGGCGCGGCGCTTCATTGAGTCGCTCACGCTGTTCTCGCACCTGGCCAACGTGGGCGATGCACGTTCGCTCGTCATCCACCCGGCGTCGACCACGCATTTCCGCATGGACGCCGCCGCCCTCGCCGCCGCGGGAATTGCGCCGGGGCGCATCCGGCTGTCGATTGGCCTGGAAGATCCCGACGATCTCATCGACGACCTCAAGCGCGGGCTAAAGGCATCGCAAAAAAGCGAAGGGAGCCGCGCATGATGCTGGAAGCCGGCGGCGCTGCCGCCTATGCATACACCGGCGGCCGCGCGTTCGACCCGAACCGCCCAGTGGCAGTATTTCTTCACGGCGCACAGCACGATCACAGCGTCTGGGCGCTGCAGACACGCTACTTCGCTCATCACGGCCTGAGCGTTCTCGCCGTCGACCTTCCAGGCCACGGCCGCAGCATGAGGCCTGCAAAACGGAGCATCGTTGAACTGGCCGACTGGGTCATTGCGCTGCTGGACGCCGCGAACGTCCGAAGCGCGATGCTGATTGGCCACAGCATGGGCTCCTTGATTGCCCTCGATGCCGCCGCGCGCTATCCACTGCGCGTGACCCGCATCTCGCTACTGGCCACCGCATTTCCGATGACCGTTTCGGACGCCCTCCTCGATGCAGCCCGCGACCGCGAGCCCGACGCCATCGACATGGTGAACCAATGGTCGCATTCCTCGATTGCCGCCAAACCCTCGAGCCCGGGTCCAGGTTTCTGGCTCCATGGATCGAACCAGCGTCTGATGGAACGCATGGCCGTTCGCGGCGAGCCGCAACTCTTTCACACCGATTTCAGCGCCTGCAATGCTTACGCGGATGGCCTTGAACGCGCCGCCGCATTGCAGTGTCCGGTGCAAATCGTGACAGGCAAGCGAGATGCCATGACACCTCCGCGCGCGAGCCGCGCACTTGTCGATGCAATGAAATATGCGGGTGTCCCGGTGGAAACTGTCATGCTCGACGCAGGCCACGCGCTCATGAGTGAACAACCGGATGGAACCCTCGCTGCACTGTTCGGCTTCGCAAACAGACGGGCATGAACCAAGCTTATAGAGCCTTGCCGGGATGCGCTATTAGCCAAATGGGTGGTGTGTTGAATATTCTCCAGACGGCGCGTTTTCCTGGTTGCGCCGCAGCCTTGTTGGCTGGAGAATGAATCTTGCACAACGCTTCATGAGTTGCTGGACATGCTTTACAGGCACTGCCCGACAAGGAGATTGTCATGGCTCAAACCGCTCATTCGGATCACTTCGCGAGCTTTGCGGAGTTTTATCCCTACTATCTTGAAGAGCACCGCAACGTGGTGTCGCGGCGGCTTCATTTCATCGGTTCGCTGGGGGTGATCGGCTGTGTAGCAATGGCCATAGCAACGGGCGACTGGCTCTGGCTTCCGGCAGCGATAGTTTGTGGCTACGGCTTTGCCTGGGTCGGCCATTTCTTCTTCGAGAAAAACCGGCCCGCCACATTTCGCCATCCGCTCTACAGCCTGATGGGCGACTGGGTGATGTTCAAGGACATCTGCATTGGCAGTATTTCGCTTTAGTTTTTACTCATGCGGTCTGACGCGGCATCGACGCCTGGCTTTCAGACTCGCGCTTGCGAGCTTCCCGGGAAGCCGTGCGCGCAGCCAGCAGCGCAGCGAGCGTGACCTCCATCTTGTCGTTGCTGAGCGCGTTCATCAGGGTTGCATCGTCAATGTGAGATGAATCAAGACCCAACTGATAATCCAGTTCTTCGCGATCGATCACAAATAGATCGAAGAGGCTCGACACCGTAATTTGCTGCGGACTCGCGATCAGCACGTAACGCGGCACGCGCAGATTCTCAAGCCGCGCAACCCATTCCAGGTCATCGAGCTTGCGGACCAGCCGCATGGTCGTATCCATGTCACAACGCAGCATGCGAGCGAGTTCCAGTCCGGTATAACCGGGCTTTCCGGCGTCGCGCGCCTCGGCGAGCCGCGCCAGCAGTTCGAGGGCGTCGAGCAAGTCGCTGCCCGGGAAATCCGCCCGATGAAACTGGCCGATGCGAATGGCCGGCAGCGCCGACGCGACCATTGCGCCAATCAGCGTGATCATCCAGCAGATATAGACCCACAACAAAAACACAGGCAATGCCGCGAACGCGCCATAAACAGCCGTGTAGGTAGGAATCCGGCGCACGTAGTAGCCGAAACCACGCTTGGTCAGTTCGAACGCGATCGCCGCGATCAGGCCGCCAACCAGCGCATCGCGCCATGCTACTTTGCAATTCGGCAGGAAAACATACAGCATGGCGAAGGCCAAAACCGTGAACGGCAACGTGGCGCTCGTCAGCGCCCATTCCACACCGGGCGGCAGAAGATTATGCGAGCCGGCAAACGCGATGGACTGCGCAAACAGATATGAAGACATCGACAAACTCACGCCGAACAGGATCGGCCCGAGCGTGATGATTGCCCAATAAACCAGAATGCGTTGCGCCAGCGGCCGCGATTTACGCACGCGCCAGATCACGTTGAACGCCGACTCGACCGTCATCATGGTCATCACCGACGTTACAAACAAGATGATCATGCCGACCGTAGTCAGCCCTTTCGCCTTCGATGCAAACTGGTTCAGGTACTTGAAGATCTGGCTGTTGATCTGCGACGGCATCAGATGCGAGGCAAGAAAATCCTGCAACGACATCTGAAACGAAGCGAAGATGGGAAACGCGGTGAACAATGCGAACGCAACCGTCGCGAGCGGCACGAGCGACAGGACGGTGGTGAATGTCAGGCTGCCGGCCACCTGCGCGACACGATCCTCACCCGTTCGACGCGCGACGAATCCGGCGAGCCGCTTCGTCGTGTCGAGATCGATGGGAAACTTCAACAAGAAACTCTCTCCTCAATCATTACAACAGATTTGCGATACGGCTTTACTAAAGGCAAACCAGGCCAAAAGCACGTTCGCACACCCGGTCCTTATAATACCCGTTCACCGAAAAGGCTCATGAACGACATTCTCGTGCTCTATTACAGCCGCAACGGCGCCACCCGCGAACTCGCCCAGGCGATCGCGCAAGGCGTCGACAGCGTGCCCGGCATGCAGGCGCGCGTGCGTACTGTGCCCCCTGTCTCGACCGTTTGCGAAGCCACCCAGCCGGATATTCCTGCCGATGGCCCGCCCTACGCCGAAGTACGCGACCTCGAGGAATGCGCCGGACTGGCACTCGGCTCGCCGACGCGGTTCGGCAACATGGCGGCGCCGCTGAAATACTTCCTCGATGGCACCTCGCCGCAGTGGCTTTCCGGCGCGCTGGCCGGCAAACCCGCCAGCGTCTTTACCTCCACGGGCAGCCTGCACGGCGGCCAGGAAAGCACCCTCCTTTCCATGATGCTGCCCTTGCTTCACCACGGCATGCTGATCGTGGGAATTCCGTACACCGAGCCGAAGCTGACCACCACGCAAACGGGCGGCACGCCCTACGGCGCGTCGCACTTCGCGCGCGCTGAAACGGCCGACAGCGGAATTTCCGCTGACGAGAGGACGCTCGCCATCGCCCTTGGCACGCGCCTCGCCCAGACTGCGCTCAAACTTCAGCGCGGCGCTTGATGAGTACCACGGCGGACAATGCAGGCCCCGCACGCATCGCGCTAATCAGCCTGATCGCGCTGATCGTGTTATCGCTTTTATGGGAGCTGTGGCTCGCGCCTTTGCGTCCCGGCGGTTCTGCGCTCGCACTCAAAGCGATCCCGCTCGCGTTTGCGCTTCGAGGCACATTCAGACGCAACGTGTACACATTGCAATGGGCCTCCATGCTTGTCCTGCTTTACCTCGCCGAAGGCATTGTCCGCGGCATGACGGACGGTGGATTGTCGGCGCGGCTCGGCTGGATTGAAGCGCTGCTTGCGCTTGTGTACTTCGTCTGCGCGCTGGCTTTTGTCGCTCCGTTCAAGCGTGCCGCACGCGCGGCGAAGCGCCAGGGAATCAAGGCCGCTGCGGACCAGAATGGTTTGTAGCACGGAATCGCCGGCATGACGGAGCCCTATGCCATTCGGCCAGGTTTCCCGAAGGCCGCGAACGAGCAATACTGTGTCAATGCCTGCTGTTCACGCCATAGCCAACGAAGCAACCCACATTCATGACCGCAACCAACGACCGTTCGAAGTACTTCGTAGAAGCCTGCATCGAAGCAATTGGCGTCGCCAATGTCCTGACCGATACGCACGACACAGCGCCGTTTCTGACGGACTGGCGCAAGCGCTATCGAGGTGAAACATGCGCTGTGCTTCTGCCGGGTGACACGGAACAGGTTGCACGGGTCGTGCGGCTTGCGCGCGAACATCGCGTTCCGATCGTGCCGCAAGGCGGCAACACGGGGCATTCGGGCGGAGCCACGCCCGACGCCAGCGGCACGCAGGCGGTGATCAGCTTGCGCCGCATGAACCGTATCCGCGGCGTGGACCCGATCAACAACACCATCACCGTGGAAGCAGGCGTGATTCTAGCCGACATGCAGACGCGCGCCGAACAGGAACAACGCCTTTTCGCACTCAGTCTCGCGGCTGAAGGCAGTTGCACGATCGGCGGCAATCTTTCGACGAACGCCGGCGGCACTGCCGTGCTGCGCTACGGAAACACGCGGGAGTTGTGCCTCGGCCTGGAAGTCGTCACGCCACAAGGCGATATCTGGAACGGTTTGCGCGGGCTGCGCAAGGACAATACAGGTTACGACCTACGCGATCTCTACATTGGCGCGGAGGGAACACTTGGGATCATTACTGCCGCAGTGATGAAGCTGCACCCGGCGCCGGTCGCTCGCGTCACGGCGCTGGCCGCGCTTAAATCCCCTCACGCCGCGCTCGATTTCCTTGCCACTGCCCAGCGTTATGCCGGGCCGTTGCTGACTGGCTTCGAATTGATGTCGGACTTTGCGCTACATCTCGTATCCACGCATTTCCCGCAGATGCGTTATCCCTTCTCTGAACCGCACGGGCAGACCGTGCTGCTCGAACTGTCCGATAACGAAAGCGAAGCACACGGGCGCGCCCTCTTCGAACGGCTGATGGAACACGCGATGGAACAAGGCCTCGTCAAAGACGCGGTGGTCGCGGAGAACCTTTCTCAATCAAGGGCTTTCTGGAATCTGCGCGAACACATTCCGCTTGCGCAAGCCCAGGAAGGACTCAACATCAAGCACGATATTTCAGTGCCGATATCGAGCATCGGGGATTTCATCGCGGAAACGGATGCGCTTATCGCCCGGGCCATTCCAGGAGTGCGCATGGTGACGTTCGGGCATCTCGGCGACGGCAACCTGCATTACAACGTGCAGGCGCCGGAAGGCATCGATCCGAAAGTCTTCCTCGCTGAACATCAGGCGAGCGTGAACTCACTTGTTTATGAACGCGTGAATGCGTATCACGGCAGCATCAGCGCCGAACATGGATTGGGACAATTGAAGGTAGCAGAGGCAATGCACTTCAAGTCCCCAGTCGAAATTCGCTTGATGCGTGCGATCAAGACCGCACTCGACCCGGAAAACTTGATGAACCCGGCCAAGGTATTGCCGGACGTACGTGCATCGTGAAGGTATCGAGGAGAAAACCACTATGAAGATTCGTGTCCTGTCAGATCTGCATCTCGAACACGACGAGCCGCTCGCCATTCCATATGCCGAGTCTGATCTCGTCGTGCTTGCCGGCGATATTCACAATCACGCCGAAGGCCTGCGCTGGGCGGCGGAGAACTTCGGTCCGGATGTTCCAGTGATTTACGTGCCCGGCAATCACGAGTATTACGACGGGGAGTTTGGTGCGCTTGAGACCGCAATGAAAGACGCCGCAAACAGCTTGTCGAACGTGCATTTCCTGAACAACAGTGCGCTGATCGATCGGTACGGTAAATGGCGCGTGCTGGGCACGACGTTATGGACGGACTTTGCGTTGTATGGATCGAGCGACGAAGCGTTGCGCATTTCCATGCAGGAAGCCGAGCGCGTGATGGTCGACTTCAGAGGCGTGATTCAGGTTGCGTGGCCTGAGCCCGAGGACGAGCCGCGTTCGTTCACCGCGAGCGATTCACTGGCGCTGCACCAGCAAGCGCTTGCATGGTTAAAAGAGGAACTGGCCAAGCCTTTCGAAGGCAAGACGATCGTCGTCACACACCATGCACCACTTCGGGACAGTCTTGCCGAGAAATATGCGACAGACAGGGTATCGGCGTCATTTGTCAGCGACTTGCCGTTGCTCGTGCGCGAGCCCGTTGCGTTATGGGTACACGGACACACGCATACGGCGTTCGATTATGTCGTGGAGGGAACGAGGGTCGTTTGCAATCCGCGCGGTTACCGGGACCGGCGCACGGGTTTGCCGGAGAACCCGGCATTTCAGTGGGATAAGGTGGTCGAAATCTGATCACCAGGCACTGTCTATCTTCCGCGGAGCCCATGCGCGGGGACGGAACGGTAACGAATACCGCCCGGACAATTTCCAGGGCGCGGCTCGCCCGGCCTGTTACAGACCTGCTGTTCGGTTCAGAACGGCGTCTAGCTAAGCGGCTGAGCGAAAACAAAGACCGGCAAACCGGTCTTCTTCGCTCTTAGCGGTCGCGTGACTGGCGGTTCTTGCGCTCGTCGATGCGAATCGGAATGAGGCGCGCACGTTTCGCGTTTTCACGTGCGGTACGCAGCAGTTCACGAGTAGCGGGCACGGCGATCAATCCAAGCAGTGCGTAGATAGCGAACATCAACGGCGTATTCATAACCTTCCTCGGACAATGTCAGAAAATCGGTAAAAGTGAGTCGATGAAACTGAAACCAGCCCTTAAGCTAACAACATGAGGCTGAAATAGAAGTAAGCAAGTGTTGCACCGCGGCAGAATCAAACGATCCGCGTTCGCTGACTCCTATTCTCCTGCTCATAAGCTTACGCCGCCACAAATTCTTGCAGCAATTTTTCATCGGCGGCAAGTGCGCCAGGCAACTCACTGCGCAGAAAATCCACCCACGTGCGGATTTTTGCATCCAGATACTGCCGCGACGAATAAAGCGCGAATACATTGAACAATTGCATGGTGTATTCAGGCAACACCCGCACAATTGTTCCCGCCCGCAACGCGGGCAATGCGGACGACGTAGGCAATACGCCAACGCCCATGCCCTCGCTGATCGCCACAGCCATGGCTTCAGCCACGTTCACCGTAAACGGCGTCGGACCGAGCGTGACGCTTTCCGGCCCGTTCGGGCCATCGAAGGTCCATCGTGTTGGCGGAAATGCGGGCGTGACCAACTGCAGACACGTGTGCTCGTTGAGATCGGCCACGGATTGAGGCACACCGTGCGCCTCGATATATCCCGGCGATGCGCAGGCAATCGTGAACACGCTGCCGAGCCGTTGCGATACCAGTCCCGAATCCGGCAGTTCGCTGCCAAGCACGATCGATACGTCGAAACCTTCATCCAGCAAGTCAGGCACGCGCGAGGCCAGTGTCAGATCGATTTGCACCGATGGATGCAGCTTTTGATATCGCGAAATCATCGGCACGATGTAGTGCTGGCCGATACCCGCCATGGCATGCATCTTCAGTTTGCCGGACGGCCTGGCGTGAGCGTCTCCGGCTTCAGCCTCGGCCTGGTCCACATACGCAAGGATCTGCTCGCATCGCTGCAAATACCGTTCGCCCGCCTCCGTGAGCGCGATCCGGCGCGTCGTGCGGTTGAGCAAACGGGTGCGTAGATGTGCTTCGAGGTCGGAAACGGCCCGCGATGCGTATGCCGTCGTCGTATTCAACTGGTGCGCCGCTGCAGTAAAGCTGCCGGCCTCCACGACCCGTGAAAACACCCGCATGTTCTGGAGGGTATCCATTAGCCCTGAGTCTCTTCCAAGTTATGCGCCATTGTTGCGCGGTGAGCAGCTTCGATTACATCGAAATGCGTAAAGATGCTTTGCATTTTTACCGGTTTTTTCATAATGAGGGCAAAAATACAATCTTCATCACCCGTCTCAATGAGATTTGAGAACTAATTTTGCTAGATTGGATGCTGAAAAAGACCATCGTACCGATGGTTCTTACATTTATTTTAACAATAGCAGGCTGCGCGAGCACTAAAAACGTCGGTCCCGAAGATTCCCTGAAGGCCCCGTCATCGCTCGATGCCGGCGCTTCGTTGCGTGCAGCCGATGCCGATGCAGGCTGGCCCGCATCGGCATGGTGGCGCTCCTACAACGATCCACAGCTCGATGCCTGGATCGAGCGCGCCCAGGCCGGAAGTCCCTCGCTCGCGCTGGCCGCGGCCCGCGTGCGCGAGGCGCGGTCGCTGGCTGGCATCGCCGAATCGGCGCTTTCGCCGCAGGTCGACGGGTCGCTATCGATCAATCGCAAGCGCTGGCCAGAAAACGCCTACTACGGTCCGGGCAAGTTCAACGACGTCACCACCTGGAACGACACAGGCGCGCTGCAGCTCTCGTATAACCTGGATCTGTGGGGCCGCGACCGGAACGCGGCAGACCGCGCGCTTGACGCCGCCCATGCCCGAGCCGCCGATGCACGCGCCGCGCAACTCGAACTCGAAGCGAACGTGGTGCGCGCGTATATCGGGTTATCGCAGGGATTTGCATTGCGCGATATCGCTCAATCGACGCTCGAGCAGCAGCAGCGAATCGCCGCGCGCGCTCGCCGGCGGCTGCAGGGTGGGATTGGGACGCAGCTCGAAGTGGCGCAGGCTGAAGCGTCGCTGCCCGATTACGAGCGTCAGCTCGAGACCTATGACGAAGCCATCGCGCTTTACCGCAACCAGCTTGCGGCGCTTGCGGGCGCGGGTCCGGGCGCTGGGGATACGATCACGCGCCCGGTTTTGTCGCTTGCAACGCCATTGGGATTGCCATCGGCGCTTCCGGCCGAACTGATCGGACGCCGCCCGGACGTGGTCGCCGCGCGCTGGACCGTTTCGGCGCAGGCGCGTGGTATCGATGTCGCCCGGGCGCAGTTCTATCCCAACGTCAATCTGATGGCGTCGCTTTCTCAAATGTCGGCGGGCGGCGCCCTCTTCACTTTCCTGACCGGCAACGGCAGCGGCTGGAGCGCGGGTCCGGCCATGACGCTGCCGATATTCGAAGGCGGACGGCTACGCTCCCAGCTCGGGGCGGCATCGGCGCAATACGATCAGGCCGTCGACCAGTACAACGCGACGCTCGTCGGCGCTTTGCGGGACGTCGCCGATCAGGTCGTGCGCCTCCAGTCGCTCGACCGGCAACTCGATGCGGCCGGCCGCTCGGTCGCCGCCGCCCAAAAAAGCTATCACCTGGCCGACGAGGGCTACAAGCGCGGCCTGACCGATTACCTCAACGTGCTCGTCGCGCAAACGCAATTGCTGCGCGCTCAGGACGGCGAGGCGCGCGTGCGCGCGGACAGGCTCGCGGTGTATGCGACTTTTTCGGCAGCGCTAGGCGGCGGTATCGATAGTTCCAGCGACAGTCCCGCCGATTCCCGGATGCTCCCGGCGAAACACATCGGGCCGTTTGCGAAAAGCGAATGAACATGTCGACGACCGCTTCCACATTCAAGCCACTGCATCCCTTGCTCGCCGATTGGGCGCGTACGGAAGGCGTCGCGTGGCTCTTCGTCTTCAAGGCCGTGTTCGCCGCACTGCTCACACTTTGGATTGCGATGCGGCTCGACCTGCCGCAACCGCGCACCGCGATGACCACCGTCTTTGTCGTGATGCAGCCGCAAAGCGGCATGGTGCTCGCCAAGAGCTTTTATCGATTCTGCGGAACGCTTGTCGGCCTGATCGTAATGCTCATATTGATCAGCCTGTTCTCCCAGCAACCGGTGATGTTTTTATCTGCGACGGCGCTTTGGGTCGGAATCTGCACAGCGGGTGCCGCGCGCAACCGCAACTTCCGGTCGTATGGGTTCGTGTTGTCGGGTTACACGGCGGCGCTTATCGGCGTGCCGGCCGCGCAGCACGCGGACGCGGCGTTCCTCACGGCGATGACGCGCGTTGCCGAAGTGTCGCTCGGCATTGTCTGCGCGGGCGCCGTGAGCGCGCTCGTGTTTCCGCGTCATGCGGGCGAACAGGTCCGTGCGACCGTTCGGCGCCGTTTCAGCGGGTTTGTGGATTACATCTCGAAGGCGCTCGGCGGCGATATCGACCGAGCGCAAATCGAGCGCATCAACGCGGCGTTCGTGGCGGATATCGTCGGGCTGGAGGCGCAGCGCAGCGTCGCCGTGTTCGAAGATCCCGATACCCGCATGCGCAGCGGCCGCGTCGCGCGGCTGAACGCGGAGTTCATGAGCGTCTCCACGCGGCTTCATGCGCTGCACCAGCTGATGAATCGTCTGCGCATGGAAGGCGCGACGCCGACGGTCGAAGCGCTGGGGCCGTATTTTCGCGAGGTCTCGCCATTGCTGACCGCCAAGGGCGCGCCAGTGAACAATGCCGCCGATGCCGTGCACGCCGCCGCGCAACTCGATGCCTTCAAGGCAGCGTTGCCCAGGCGCATCCGGGCCGAGCGGCTGAAGCTCGATCAAGCGGCCAACCGCCTTGAATTCGATACCGCCGCCGAGTTGCTATATCGATTTGTCGATGACCTGCACGCGTACGCGCAAACCTACGCGTCGCTTGCCGTGCCGTCACATGAGCGCGAACAGCGCGTCACCCGTTATGTGCCGAAGACCAGCATGCTGGCGGCGAGCGTGTCCGGCGTGCGGGCGTTTATCGTGATCATGATTCTCAGCGGCTTCTGGATTTTGTCCGCGTGGCCAAGCGGCGGAACGGCCGTACTCGATGCAGCCGCGGTGGTTGCACTTGCGTCGGCATCGCCGAGGCCCACGCAGATGGCCTTTCAGATGGCTGGCGGCACCACGCTTGCGGCCATAGCGGGAATGATCGTGGTCTTTGCGCTGTACCCGCTCATGGATGGCTTCATGCTGATGTCCGCAGCGCTCGTGCCGTTCCTGATGCTCGGCGCATTCCTCACGACGCGGCGCGGCATGATGGGTTATGGCCTTGGCTATTGCATCTTCTTCTGCTTCCTCGCCGGTCCCGATAACGTCATCCAGTACGACCCGTCCGGATTCATCAACGACGCCATCGCGCTCGTCATTTCCATGCTTGTCTGCGCCGTCGCGTTCGCCGTGCTGTTGCCGACCAACGCGCCATGGCTGCGCCGATTGTTGTTGCGCGAATTGCGATTGCAGGTCGTGACCGCTAGCAAGGCTCGTTTGACTGGCCTCGCGATGCGCTTTGAAAGCGGTGCGCGCGATCTGCTTTCGCAACTCGATGCCCTCGCCGCCGGCAACGAAGCATCTCAGCGCGAGGCGTTGCGCTGGCTTTTCGTGGTGCTTGAAGTGGGCCATGCCGTGATCGATCTGCGAACTGAAATCAGGCATGCGGGCAACGGGTACATGAAGATCAAGGAAGCGATACATCACGTGGCGCGTCTCTTCGATCACCCAACGTCGTCACGTTTTGAAAAGGCTTTGTCGGCGACCTCGATTGCCATAGACGACCTCCGCGCGCTGCTCGATACCGAAATCGAATCACGCGACGAACGCCATCGCCTGCAGCGAATGCTGAGCCAGCTTCATTTCGTTCGTACTGCATTGCTCGATCCACAATCGCCGATGGCATCGCTTCACGACACCCAAGGAGCTCTGCATGCCGCGTGATATTGCGATCCTCGATGCCTACGTTCCGGCCATCCTGCTGTTGTTCATCGCCGGCGGAATGGCGACCTGGATCATCGACCGGGTGCTTGCGTTGACGGGTTTGTATCGCGTCGTGTGGCATCCGTCGCTGTTTCGCGCGTGCCTGCTCGTGTGCGTGTGCGGACTGCTCGGGCTTTCGGTGTACCAATAATTGAAGGACTAAAACCGCATCATGATCATCAGGAAAATCTTTGGCATCGTCATGACGGCGCTTATTTTTGGCGCGGCGATATTCATAGGACGCGTGCTCTGGGTGCACTACATGGATCAACCCTGGACCCGCGATGGGCGCGTGCGTGCCGACGTGATCAACGTGGCGCCCGACGTCTCGGGCGCGGTCGTAGAGATGCCCATCGTAGATAACCAGTTCGTCCACAAGGGCGACCTGCTGATGCAAATCGATCCCGCGCACTACAAGATCGCCGTCGAACAGGCTAAAGCGAACGTCGCCGCCCGCAACGCGGAACTGCGCATGCGTCGCGACGACGCCGCGCGCCGCGCCGACATGGATAACGAAGTGGTATCGAAGGAATCGCGCGACAACGCCACGCAAGCCGCTTCAGGCGCCGCCGCGAATCTGCAGCAGGCTCAGGCCGCGCTCGATGCCGCCGAACTCAATCTCGAACGCACCAAAGTCATCGCGCCGGTGGACGGTTACGTGACGAACCTGAACACACATCGCGGCGACTACGCAACAGCGGGCGCAGCGAAGCTCGCCATCGTCGATAGCCATTCGTTCTGGGTCTATGGATACTTCGAGGAAACGAAGCTGCCGCATGTGCGTGTCGGCGATAAAGCCGAGATGCGGCTGATGAGTGGCGGCGTATTGAAGGGCCACGTGCAAAGCATTTCGCGCGGGATCTACGACCGCGACAATCCCGAAAGCCGCGAACTGCTCGCCGACGTGAACCCGACCTTCAACTGGGTCCGGCTCGCCCAACGCGTGCCCGTGCGCATACGTATTGATGAAGTGCCGGACGGACTGATGCTCGCCGCCGGGACCACGTGTACGGTGACGGTCACGCCGTCGAGCTGAGCACGTTCAAGTCAACGCCTTGAACGTATCTTCGGTTGTATCGATTACCATCAGCCCCGCGCGCAATCCCGGCTTCACGGTCGGGTTCGGGAACACGATCCGTTCTTCGTCGTGCGTGACTTCGTAGCGATAGTCGCCGTCTTCGGCCAGCATCGTGCCGCGTTCGAACGGCGTAAAGTTTGCGACGTCGCCGGCGATGTGCAGTTTGAGCGCCTCGCTCTGCTTGGTGATCTGACTGATTACAGTGAAGACCTTCAACGTGTCGCCCGCTTTCGCCAGCGGCGGTTCGGCGGCGATCAGGCGACGCAACGCTGCATCGGATGCGGCGAAGCGCGTCAGGTCGTTATGCCCAAACGGACGCACCTTTCCGAGCTCAAGCGTGCAGGCCAGCGCGCCCGATTGTTCCGCCGTGAAATGCGTGAACGTGTTCGACTTTTCCTTGTGCAATAGCACCGCCGATAAGCCCGCGTCCTGCAGCCAGTCGAACATCGATCGCGACAACGGCGCGCCCGTGTAAGGCAGCAACGCGAATTGCTCGAACACCGACGGACGGATTGCCGTGTGCATGTCGATGTGCCACTTCGCATGCGTGGAATCGGCCTCTGCAAAGAAAACGCGCGTCACGTTTTCAAGCTCGGCCGCGCGTGGCGACTCATGACTCGCCGCGAGCGTCAGGTGGCGTCCATTGAACAAGCGGTTCAGATCGTCATCGCGATAACGGCACGACGCACGCATTGCATCGATATTGCCGAAGATCACCAGCAAGCGGCTTTTCAACGGCGCCTTTGCGCTTGCGATGTCCGCCACGAGCGCCGAAAGGATTTCGATGGGCGCAGTTTCGTCGCCATGAATTCCCGCGGATGCCACCACGCTCTGCTGTACTTCATGGTCAGGCTCGAAGCGCACGATGCCATCGCCGAGCCACGTCCACTTCACGCCGTTGGGCAAGGTGCCTTCGGTCAGCGCAGGCTTTTTTCCATCGATGACAAAGTCGAGAAAGTTCGCGAACATGGTGGTCTCAGCGCTGGAAGTCATAGAGTGTACCCAGCTTGAGGATACCAGTCAGCGCATCGAGGGCCGCGCGGGATTCATCGAGCAGCTTTGGATCAGCGAGATCCGCCGGCGCAACACGATCACGATAATGCGTGTCGATCCACGCATCGAGTTGCGCGAAGAGCGCGTCGTTCATCCATACGCCGGGGTTCACCGCCGCGCGTTCCGCGTCGTTCAACACGACCCGCAAGCGCAGGCATGCCGGGCCGCCGCCATTCTTCATGCTTTCGCGCAGATCGAAAACGAGTACGTCGTCAATCGACGTATGCCGCGCGCCCAAGGAATCAAGGTACTTGGCGACGCGCGCATTCTCGCGGCATTCCTGCGGCACGACGAGAACTTGCCGGCCATCGGGACGCGTCAGCAACTGGCTGTTGAACAGATATGACGATACCGCATCGGCCACGCTGACTTCGTCTTCCGGGACTTCGATTGCGGTGAACGCGCTGCCGTGCGCATCGAGTTTTGCGCGAAGCTGATCGTAGACATTTGCCTGATCGAGGAACGCACGTTGATGGCAGAACAGCGTATTGCGGTTGCCGACCGCAATCACGTCGTTGTGGAACACGCCGGCATCGATCACGTCGGGAAGCTGTTGAGCGAACACGGTGGCGTCATCGGAAAGACCGTGCAGGCGCGCGACCGCGCGGCTGGCTTCGAGCGTTTGACGCGCCGGAAAACGCTTGGGTTCAGCCGTGCCCTGACCATATTCGCTGCGGCCATAGACAAAAAATTCGACGCCCTTCTCGCCATATTCGCGGCAAAACCGCGTGTGATTCGCCGCGCCTTCGTCGCCTAAAGCGGGCGTGCCGGGCAGCGCGTGATGAATCTTGAAGCGTTGTTCATCGGAGAAGATCGATGCCAGCGAACGGCGCGTCTCTTCATGCTCGATCGCGCGATGCAACTTCGTGCTGAGATTCGCCGGCGTGAAATGCACGCGGCCATCGTTCGTATCCGCCGATGGGCTGACAGTCGCAGCGTTCGCGGTCCACATTGCAGACGCCGAACTCGCCGCCGCGAGCAACTCCGGCGCTTCACGCGACGCACGTTCGATGACTTCAGCATCCGTGCCCGTGAAGCCGACACTGCGCAACAACTTCAGCGACGGCCGTTCAAGCGGCGGCAACACGCCCTGATAAAAACCAAGGTCGGCAAGGCGTTTCATCTTGCGCAGGCCTTGCTTCGCAGCCGCTTTCGGATCCGCCGCCGATTTCTCGTTGTTGCGCGACGCGACATTGCCAAACGACAACCCCGCGTAATTGTGCGTCGGGCCGACCAGCCCGTCGAAGTTCGCTTCGAATGCTTGCATCGTGGATCCTCAGAACTGAAGGCCGGGCGAGACGCTCGCGGGCATGAGCAACTGGGTGCTTTCGACGGACGCCATCGGGTACGAGCAATAATCCGCCGCGTAGAACGCGCTCGGGCGCTGATTGCCGGACCGGCCGATACCACCAAACGGCGCCGCCGATGACGCGCCGTTCGTCGGTCGGTTCCAGTTCACGATGCCCGCGCGAATGGTGTGCTGAAAATGCGTCCACGTGGCTGCGTCGTCGGCGAGAAGGCCTGCGGATAAACCGTAAGCCGTATCGTTCGCGCGTTCTATCGCCTGATCGAACGTGGCGTAACGCGTGAGTTGCAGCATCGGGCCGAAGTGTTCTTCGTCGGGCACGTTCTGCGCATTCGTCACGTCGATGATCGACGGCGTGACGAAGCCGAGTTCATTCGATTGCTGCGTCATTTCAAGCAACGGCTTGCCGCCAGCTTCGATCAATTGCTTCTGCGCCAGCACGAGCTTCGACGCCGCGCGCGCCGAAATCACCGCACCCATGAACGGCTGCGGATCGGCGTCGAAAGCGCCGGTCTTGATCTTCGATGTCACGTCGATCAGACGTTGCGTGAAGCGTTCGCCGAACGCGTTATCGGGAACGAAGAGACGTCGCGCGCACGTGCAACGCTGTCCGGCGGAGAGATACGCCGACTGGATCGTGTGATGCACGGCAGCGTCGATGTCCTCGACATGGGCGACGACCAGCGGATTGTTGCCGCCCATCTCAAGCGCCAGCACGATCTCGGGACGTCCCCCGAATTGCCGATGCAACAATGTTCCGGTATCCGAACTACCGGTGAAGAACAGGCCATCGATCTGCCGATGATTGGCGAGCGCAATACCCGTGTCCTTCTCGCCCTGAACCAGATTCAGCACGCCCGAAGGCAAGCCGGCCTGCGCCCAGAGATCGACGGTAAGCGCGGCCACGGCGGGCGCGAATTCCGACGGCTTGAACACGACAGTGTTGCCCGCGATCAACGCCGGCACGATATGCCCATTCGGCAAATGCCCCGGGAAATTGTACGGTCCGAACACCGCCACGACGCCATGCGGCCGATGCCGCAAGACCGCAACGCCATCGGCCATATCCTGGCGTTTCTCGCCGGTACGCTCGTGATACGACTTGATCGAGATATCGACTTTGGCGGCCATGGTCGCGACTTCCGTGCGTGCTTCCCACAAGGGCTTGCCCGTTTCATGACCAATGGTATGCGCCAGCGTTTCCTTGTTTTCGTTCAGCAGCACGGCAAAGCGGCGCGTGATCGAAATACGTTCGTCGAGCGTCAACGCGGACCACGAAGCAAACGCATGTCGTGCAGAAAGTACCGCGCGATCGACGTCTTGCGCCGATGCGCTCGCCCCTTCCCAAACCACTTCGCCATTGCCCGGATTACACGATGCAAACGGCGCGCCGCTGCCATCGCTCCAAGCGCCATCGATAAACAATTGAGTCGAAATCGTAGTCATGTTCGTGTCCTTAACTTGCGTTCTTCGGGCGCGGTTGCGACGCTAAAACACGCACCGTATCGCCTGCTTTCACGCGCAACGCAGTAGCTTCATCTTCGGTCAACAAGAACGATCCGTCTTCCGGAATGCCGAACGTCGCGCCGCAACGGAAATCATCGAGCGATGTATTTGAAACAAGGCTTCGAGCCTCGCCGTTCTCGTTACGCTCGCCAACACGCACCGTCACCAACACGCTTTCGCGCACGGTGCGCAAGTCCGCTGTATGGCACTCGAGAACGGGCCCCGCATCGAAGATGTCGACGTGATTTTCGTAGCGCAGCCCTTCAGTTTCGAGCATTTTGCGCGCGGGCATGGTGTCGCGATGCGTCAGGCCAACCGCCGCTTGCGCGTCTTCGGGCAGCATCGCGAGATAGACCGGATAACGCGGCATCAACTCGGCCAGGAACGATTTCTTGCCGTGCGAACTCAGATAGTCCGCTGCGTTGAAGTCGATCTGGTAGAAATGCGAGCCGACCGCTTGCCAGAATGGCGAGACGCCGTTTTCATCGAAATGACCGCGTAGCTCAGCGCACAAACGCTCCGGAAAACGCTCGCGGAATTGCGCGATAAACATGAAGCGTGAACGCGACAACAAACCACCGACGCCCGCTGTTCTATATCGCGGGCTCAGGAACAGCGAACAGACTTCGGCGTAACCGGTCAGATCGTGCGAGATGTTGAGCAGCGACATCTTGGTCCAGACGCCCAGGTCGCGGCTCGCATGAACGACCGTCGATACCCGGTAGTTGTAGAACGGCTGCTCCAGTCCCACTTCAGTTTCGATGCCGCATACGCCGGCGATATCGCCGGTCGCCGTATCTTCCATCGCGAACAGATAACCGGCTTCGTGGGGCGCGGCTTCATTGGCGAGCGTACGCCGTGCACGTTCGACGCGCGCGGTCAGCGCGTCGCGATCCGGCTTGAAGGTGGTGAGTCCCGGTCCGGTTTCGTGCGCGAGCGCGACCAGCGCTTCGACATCTCCAGGTTGCACGCAGCGGACAACGATCATTGCAACTCTCCCGAAGCTTGGTGAAGCGGCACACAGCGCACCGTATCGGATTCTTTTACGCTGAGCGTCTCGCGCAGTTCGGCGGATAGCGGCGCACCGCTCGCACGCGATGACGGCAGCTTGACCAATGCGCATCGAAACGCATGCGCGCCGCCGGCAGCGAGCAGGTACGGCGTGCCTGAAGCGACGGCGTTATCTGGAAAGCCGCTGACCGTGCGCACTTCATTCGCCAGCACCGAGGCGCTGCGCTCGACCGCGACGGTCAGCACGGGACCGGCATCGAAAATATCGACGAAACGATCCGGCTCGAAACCTTCTTCAAGATGGATGTCATACGCGAGCAACGCGCCGTCGTCGGGTTCGCCCAACACGCGTTGCGCTTCGGGCGGCAACAGCGGCACATACAGCGGATAACTCGGCATCACCTCCGCGATGAACGTGCGGCTCCGACCGCCCGATTCGAGTTCGACTTGCTCGAAGTCGCGGCCAAAAAACTTGCGCCCCACCGCTTCCCAGAACGGCGATACACCCGCGTCGTCGGTCACGCCGAGCATCAGCGAGAAGACGTCATCGGAGAAACGCTTGCGGTTCGCGGCCACGTACATCATGCGGGCGCGCGAGAGCAGATGCGCGGCGGCATCGTGCGTGGATTCGCGTATCGCCGGGTCGATGTAGAAACCCGTCAGGCGGCTCTTACCGGTGAGTTCGTGCGACATGGTGAGCGCGTGAATCTTGCGGTTCACCTTGAGTTCGCGAGATGCGTGAATCAGCGCGTCGTTGCGAAATGCGTAGAACGGTTCCGAATATCCCGCCGATGCCACGATGCTCGACGTGCCAAGCAACGCACCCGTCGCCGTATCTTCGAGCACGAACAGGTAAAACTCTTCGCCGGGGAATTCGACATCGGCGCGAAACGAATCTTCTGAAAGCGCGACGCGCGTTTCGAGAACGCGGCGGTCGCGCGGCAGCGAATGCAGCACTGGATGCGCTGCGTGCGCCATGCGTTCGAGGGCGTCGAGATCGGCGAGTGTTGCGGGGCGGACGATGAGCATCGGCGATTCCGTTGAGTTGAAAGAGGCCGAAGAAGTGCGCACGTTCACTGCGCCACGTCGGCGATAGCTTTTTCGATGCGGGCAAAACCTTCGTCGAGATCGGCCATCGGCATGATCAGCGACGGCGCAAAACGCAGCACGTTCGGCCCCGCAATCAGCATGATCACGCCATGTTTCGCGGCTGCGGTCAGCACGTCTTTTGCGCGATCCTTGTAGGCATCGGCGAGTTCCGCACCGATCAGAAGACCTTTGCCGCGGATTTCCTTGAACACTGAAAAACGTTCATCGATACGCTTCAGATGCGCCTTGATCGCATCGCTGCGTTGCTGCACGCCTTCGAGCAAGGACGGATTGCTGATCAGCTCGACCACCTTGTCCGCGATAGCCGCGCCCAGCGGATTGCCGCCGTACGTTGTGCCGTGCACGCCGACCTTGAAATGCGCGGCGATCTTATTGGTCGTGAGCATTGCGCCGATCGGGAAGCCGTTGCCGAGCGCCTTTGCGGTCGTCAGGATGTCCGGCGTCACGCCGTAGCCCATGTAGGCGTAGAACGTTCCGGTACGGCCCACGCCCGTTTGTACCTCATCAAAAATCAGCAGTGCGCCGTGTTGATCGCAGGCGTCGCGAAGACCCTGCAGGAACACGGGGTCCGCAGGCAACACGCCGCCTTCGCCCTGGACAGGTTCGACGATCACCGCGCACGTTTGCGGCCCAATTGCGGCGCGTGCCGCCGCGAGATCGTTATACGGAAGATGCGTGATGCCTTGCGGCGTCGGGCCAAAACCTTCGGCGTACTTCGGCTGACCGCCGACGCTGACCGTGAACAGCGTACGGCCGTGGAACGATTGCGTGAACGAGATGATTTCGACTTTCTGCGGACCACTGTTGTCGATAGCGTAACGGCGCGCGAGTTTCAGCGCGGCTTCGTTCGCTTCCGCGCCGGAGTTCGCGAAGAAAGCGCGATCGGCGAAGGTTAGATCCGTGAGACGGGTGGCGAGCCGGAGGACCGGCTCGTTGGTATATCCGTTGCCGATATGCCAGAGTTTCTCGCCTTGATCGTGGAGGACCTTGAGCAGTTCGGGGTGCGCATGACCCAGCGCCGTCACCGCAATACCGCCCGCGAAATCAATGTAGTCACGCCCTTCCGTGTCCCAGACGCGCGAACCGAGTCCGCGATCGGGCACAAAATTCGCCGGGGAGAACAGAGGCACCATTACTTCATCGAAGGTACCGCGTGTCACGTTTAGATCGGTCATGAATCGCTCCTTGGGCGGGATTTGCTTGGGGACAGGTCAGCGAATCGTAGCCCGGAGCGGCGTGCGCGTCTTGCGTGAACGCGACACGTTTTTCATGGACAAATCAGCGCCCGGTCAGCGGGAGTTTCGCTCGATCCAGTTGCGTCGCTCCTCCCGGGGCGTGACGCCAAACCTTTCGCGATATGCATTCGAAAAATGCGCCGCCGATGCAAATCCGCAAGCCAGGCTGATCTGCACCACCGACTGGCTGCTTCTCTGCAATTGCGTGCGCGCCTTGACGAGCCGGAGATTGAGGTAATACTTCGCCGGCATTGCGCCGAGATATTGTTTGAACAACCGCTCCAGTTGTCGCCGCGAAATGCCGGTGAGCGCCGCGATTTCGTCGCTGGCAAGCGGTTCTTCTATATTTGCTTCCATCAATTGCAGCGCGTCATTCAAACGTGGATGACGCTCGCCCGGGGCAGTCACGTAAGGAATGCGCTGGCGTTCATCGCCGGAACGCAATGCACTCATGCCAAGCGCGTCCGCAATCCGCTCGGCGAGATTGCGGTTGGTTTGCCGCGCGATCATTGCAAGCATGAAATCGGCGGTGGGCTGGCCTCCACAACACGTAGCACGGTCGCGATCGGTTTCGAAAATCTGCTGCGAAACAATGCAACTTTCGAATTGTTCGGTGAATTGCTGCGCAATGTCCCAGTTCACCGCTGCACGATAACCATCGAGCAATCCCGCCAATGCCAGCCACCATACGCCATGGTGAATTCCGCTGACTAGCCGAGTATTCGACGCAACCCGAGTCAGCGCTTGAAGAAACGCGCGTTGTCCGCCGAGTGGCTGAAAACCTTCGCTCAGCACGATCAGCCAGTCACATTCAATTTCGGCACTGAACCCAGCCTGAATTTTCAACGTTGCGCCACCGCCGAGCGTGATATCGCGCCCATCGTGCGACACGACCTGCCACGCGTACAGCGCATTGCCATCGATTTCATTTGCGAGCCGCAACGTATCGATGACCGGCCCCACGCCGCTCATCGAACATGGGGCGATCACCGCGATGACCACACGCAACGGTTGCGGCCCGACTCCAGCCGGCACGTTACTTGAGGCTGCCGGACAGGAATTGGCGCAGCCGTTCGCTGTTCGGCCGGCTCAGGACCTCGGCGGGCGCGCCCTCTTCTTCCGTGCGTCCCTGATGCAGAAACATCACATGATTCGATACATTGCGAGCAAAGCCCATCTCGTGCGTGACGACGATCATCGTGCGGCCTTCTTCCGCCAGCTTTTGCATCACTTTCAGCACCTCGCCGACGAGTTCCGGATCGAGTGCGGACGTGGGTTCATCGAAGAGCATCACGTCCGGGTGCATGGCAAGCGCGCGCGCAATTGCCACGCGCTGCTGCTGGCCGCCCGACAAGTGCGACGGATATTGCTTCTCGACCTTCGGCGCGAGGCCGACCTTCTCGAGACATTCGCGCGCCCGTTCGCTCGCTTCTTTCTTCGATAAACCCAGCACATGCATGGGCGCTTCCATGACGTTTTCAATCGATGTCATGTGCGCCCACAAGTTGAAATGCTGGAACACCATCGCGAGTTTGGTGCGCACGCGCTGGAGCTGCTTGTGGTCCGCGACTTCGAGGTTGCCGCGATTATCGGTTTTCGTGCGCACCGGTTCGCCATCGACGATGATGTCGCCGGCGTTCGGCCGCTCGAGGAAATTGATGCATCGCAGGAAGGTACTTTTGCCCGAGCCGCTCGACCCGATGATGCTGATCACGTCGCCGGCGTTGGCGGCGAGGGAAACACCCTTGAGCACTTCGTTATCGCCGAAACGCTTGTGGATGTCGCGGGCGACGAGTTTGACCGCGGCGTTCTTCGCGGCGGCCGATGCTGCGGTTTGTGCGGAAGTGTCCAACGCATTCTCCCCGGAGGATGAGTCTGAAGGGTCCGATCGATTCGATCATGGCTGCGGATTCTACCGAAACCGGCCGCCGCACCGGCATTGGGGCAAACGCCCTCGCTGTCCACGCAGCCGAAATGCAGCGAGAATTCGTCAGTCTTTATCAGGCTCGGCGGGAAGTACGGCGCGCACTTGCTGCGCCACACGGCCGTTGGCGAGCGCGATCTCCGGGCTCGCTTGGAGCATCGGCAGATAGTGAACGTCGAAGGCGGCGTTGCGATCTTTGGCCCCGAACATCGATGCCACCGCGTGCGCCATGTCAATGCGTCCATCGGGCGTGGCGTCCGGGTCGTCAATCACGTCGTCGAGCGCCGCGATCAGCGTCGAGAGCGGCCCGAGCCATTTGAACGCGCTGCCGTTGATCACGATCTGCAGGAACTCGGCGGGCGATACCGCGCCGAACTCGGCTTCGTGCCGGGCGCGCAATTCATCGAGAAGACTGCGGTGCAGCGCCAGTAGCGGATGGCGCACATCCTTTAGGAAAGCAGTCGCAACGGCGTCGGTCATTCTGGCGGTCATGGGCGGGTTCCGAAATATAAGTTCGATGCCCGAAGCCTACACCGTCGCCAGTGTCCGCCCTGCATAGCGAATAAAATCCGGCGCGGAAAGCGGTTCCGAGAAAAGCCAGCCCTGCCCGAATTGCGCACCGCGCGCGTGCAGGTAACACGCCTGTTCCTCACGCTCGATGCCCTCGGCCACGACCTGCACGCCGAGCGTTTGCGCCATATCCACGATATGCGACGCCACGCTGCTGGACGCCGCGTCCTGACCGACGGTATCGACGAAAGACTTGTCGATCTTCAGCGCATCGACCTGGAAATTCTGCAAGTGCGAAAGACTCGAATACCCCGTTCCGAAGTCATCGATATAAACCGGATGTCCGGCATCGCGAAACGCCTGGATGACTTCCTTCGCGGCATCGGCGTCGAGGAAACAACGCTCGGTGGCCTCGATCCGGATCTGTTGCGGCGAAATGCCCGCCTCGGCCAGCGCCGGGGTCAGACGATCGAGAAAGCGCCGCGTGACGAGGTCGGGCGCGCTCAGGTTGATCGATACATACATCTCGCTGTACCGCTGCAAGAACTCGCCAAGTTCGAACAAGATGGTATCGAACACCTGGTCGGTGATCGCCTGGATCAGCCCGCGATTTTCAGCCAGCGGAATGAAGTGATCGGGACGCACGATGCGGTTGTTCTGCTTCCACCTGACGAGCGCTTCGGCACCGATGCATTGCCGCGTGTCGAGATCGACGATCGGCTGATACGCGACGATGAACTGATGGCGGCGCACGGCGTCGCTGAGCTGCCCGAGCGGCGAGAGGCGCCGGACCATCAAGAGGCCGAGCCATGCGGAAACAGCGAGGCCGCCCGCGAGTCCCGCGAACAGCCAGTTCCAGGGACGAGCGCGCGAACGGGCGGTGCCGGCGAAATTGAAGGTGTTCATCATGCGTGAGTCTTCATGTCCGTCATGCCTCTTGTGTGCCTCTTATGGTTTTCGACGCAAGTTACGCCGCGTGATTCTTATTGGCATTGCCGGATGAAACAGTTTTGTTCACTGTGCACGGGCGCGACATGCTGGTCTCATCTGGCGCTCCTGTGGCACGTCCGCGCGCACCCAAGCGACCCAGTGTAGCGGTCGCGCATGCATCGCTTCAATGCTTCCGCGCTGACGAAATGCCCCCATTGGTGGGCTGGCGCACGCCGGTTCGATACTTTTGCGGCACATGTGTGCAGGCGTCTGGCAAATGGCGGATAAGGCCGGGAGTCGTGAGAAAATCAGGCACGCTTTGAATCTTTCCCACTTCGTCACGCTCGACTCAAGGAGGCACTCAATGGCACTGGACGATGCCCGCGCATTCACCATCCGCGACGCAGCTGCGGCCGACTTCGACGCGATCGCGCGCATCTACGCGCATTACGTGCTGCATGCGCTTGCCACGTTCGAGGAAACGCCGCCCAATGCAGATGAGATGCGTGCGCGGCATGCATCGATCACGAGTGCGGGCTTGCCCTATCTGGTGGCGCAACAACAGGGTGAAGTGGTCGGTTATGCGTATGCGACGGCGTACCGGCCGCGCTCGGGCTACCGGCATACCATCGAGGATTCGGTTTACATCGCCGATGGTCACAGTGGCCGCGGACTTGGTCTCGCGCTCATGACTGCCCTGATCGAGCGATGCGAAGCCGGCCCGTGGCGGCAGATGGTTGCGGTGGTGGCCATGGCCGGCAGCGGCAACCCGGGCTCGATCGCGCTGCACGAGCGGCTAGGCTTTGAACATGTCGGCGTACTGCGCAAGGCCGGCTACAAACACGGCCAATGGGTCGATACCGTGCTCATGCAGCGTCCGTTGGGCGAAGACAAACCCTTGCTTCCCCCAAGATAAACCCGGGATTCGCCGTTCCACACGGCGTCGTCCGCAATCGCATTTTCCCCGTCAGAGTTTTATTTGCCCACGTACACCCTCGCCGCCGCCGTTACCGCTGAAATCGATATCCGCAAGAGCCGTTTCATTGCGCTGGCGCTGCCGGTCGCCGATCGCGCGGCCGCAATGGTCGAACTCGATGCGCTGCGCGCCCGGCATCCCGCTGCCACGCACGTTTGCTGGGCGTTGCTGGCGGGCGGCGAATCGGGCATGTCCGACGACGGCGAGCCCTCCGGCACCGCCGGCCGACCGATCCTCGAAGTCCTGCGCCACCATGAGGTGGACGGCGTGCTGGCGGCCGTCGTGCGCTACTACGGCGGCGTCAAGCTCGGCGCGGGCGGACTCGTGCGCGCATACACGGACGCCATCGCGACGGCGATGCAGCTCGCCGAGCGCATCGAACGCGTGGCGCTCGGGCTGCTTGATGTAGAAGTCGATTACGCCGATGAAGCCCGCGTTCGCCGATGGGTCGAACAGGAAGGCCACGCGCTCGCCGAACCTGCGTACGGCATGACGGTAAGCCTGTCCATACAGATGCCTCTTGCCGTGCTCGATGCCGCCGCCGACGCCATCCGCGACCTGACGCACGGGCGCGCGGTCATCGCGAAAAAATCGTGAAAGCCGCCATGATCCCGCGAACGTTCACGATCACCCTTTTGCCGTCGAGCCGCACTTTCCCGTCGAGCGGCGAGACGACCATTCTGGAAGCTGCGGCCCTCGCCGGCTTGCGCTTATCGAGTTCCTGTCGCAATGGGACGTGCCGGGCGTGCTTGTGCCAAATGAAAGACGGCACGGTGCGCTACAAGATCGAATGGCCAGGTTTGACAGCCGAAGAAAAAGCCGAAGGCTGGATTCTCCCTTGCGTGGCGCTGCCGCTCTCAAATGTAAAAATTGAAGCGGATTTCGAGGCAATTCTTCCTGCCGCCGAGGCAAGACCCGGCCGCGGACGCGGTTTCTGAGACGGCTGACGAGCAGCTTGCGATTACCCGGGTAATCCGGGATTGTTGTCTCTTATCAATAACCTACGATGTCGTTCCCGGCCGCCGCGAAGCGTCGGATTGTTGAGGCGCCTGCAATGGAGGCCTCGAAAAGTGTACAATTGCATTTCGTTTAATTTTCTGGCAGGGCCAGAACAACTGAGAACTCAATGACTAAAGTATTGTTGAAAGAGAACGAGCCTTTCGACGTCGCCATGCGCCGTTTTCGTCGCACCGTCGAACGTACCGGCCTGATTCAGGAACTGAAGTCGCGTATGGCTTATGAAAAGCCGACCACCGAGCGCAAGCGCAAGAAAGCTGCTGCCGTTGCTCGTCTGCGCAAGCAAATCCGCCGCGCCCAGTTGCCGAAGAAATTCTATTGAAGTAGTTGTATGGCTCACGGGCCATGCGAACTACGCGTTGCCCTGATGCAATCCGCTCGGGCATCCGCCTGGTGACGAAGCGAAGCGAGTCGCCCTAAAAGTCGCGCATTGGTGGGTTGTGGTTATCGCCTGCACCGACGGCCGCGCAAATCCAGAAGTTGACAGCCTGCACAATGTGTTCATCGTGCGGGCATTTGGCGTTGGTTCAGCAGATGCATGATACGAAAGCAACACCGATCTCTTGGAGAATGCCGTAAACGCATAAAGCCCGGATAGACCGGGCTTTATGCGTTTGAATCTTTGGTTGCGGGGGTAGGATTTGAACCTACGACCTTCGGGTTATGAGCCCGACGAGCTGCCAGACTGCTCCACCCCGCGAAAAAGATTATAGCGGGATGGGCATGTGCGGTCAAACGTATTCGACGAATATTGCAACTCAATGAAGCGGCGTTGAATCTACCGTGTCGATGCAGGCTTCGGCGCCGGATATGCATCGACACCATTACGCGTGGCTTCGACGCATCGGCGATGCTCTCTCGACAAGCGCTTAAGCAACGGCAGCAACACAACCGCGACAGCCGCCCCGCCTGCTGCAACCCAGCCGAGCCCAAAGAAGAGCGATGTATAAAGCGGCAGCGATTGCAGCGGACCGAGATCGCCCGATGGCATGCGCGCCAGGTTGGCAACCACGCTGCCAAGATATTGCGACACGCCGGTTGCGACATAGTAAGCGCCCATCATGAAACCGCTCATGCGCACAGGTACGTAGTGCGCGATCATCGCGAGGCCCAGGCCCGACACCAGCAATTCCCCGAGCGAATATAGCCCGTAACCGCCGACCATGAACCACGATGACACGCGGCCATCGACTGCATATCGGCCGCTGAATGCGAACACGAAAAAGCCCAATGCCACGACCATGAAACCCAGCGCGTACTTTGCGGCGATCGGCAGATCGATGCCCTTGTTTGCAAGGCGCGTGTAGCCAATTGCGAGGAACGGGCTCAGCAGCATGATCCAGATTGGATTGAGCGCCTGGAATTGCGCCGCGCTCCACGAGAACAACGTCACGTTGAACAGCGTGAACGATGGATCTACGTTGCGAAGCGCGAACAAAGTGAGTGACGTCGACATCTGCTGATAGAAGATGAAGAACAAGATAACCTGCAACGTCAGGATCAACGCGGCAAGCAAACCCGCGCGTTCGCTGCGGTCGCATTTCAGCAGCATCCAGCCGAAGATCACGAGAACGGCGGCGCCCGCCGCATACACGCAGATGGCCGCAACATGTTCGTTTTGCAGCACGAACACGGTAGCCACGCCAAGCGCCACGGCACCCGCCACGACTGCGGCGAAGTGGCGCCATTGCATGGGTTTGTCGTCGGGGGCGGAGCCAATGCGCGCCACCGTGTTGCGCATGATCGCGAAGTTGATCAGGCCCAGCACCATGCCCGCGAAACATACGGCGAACGCGACGTGCCAGCCCCAATGATCCTTGATCCAGGGTGTGGCGAGCATCGACATGGTCGAACCGATATTGACCGACATGTAGTAGATGGTGAACGCGCTGTCGAGGCGCGCGTCGTCGCCTTCGTAAATGCGCCGCACGAGGTTCGCCGCGTTCGCCTTGAACAGGCCGTTGCCGACCACGATCACGCCGAGCGCCGCATACATATAACCAAGCGATTCGAACGGGATCGCGAGCATCAGGTAACCCGATGCCAGCACGCATGCGCCGAAGATCATCGTGCGCCGTGCACCGAGGATCTTGTCGCCAATCCAGCCACCGATGGCCGGCGCCGAGAACACCAGCGCGGTAAATGCGCCCCATGTGAGGTTGGCATGTTCATCGGTGAAACCAAGCTTGTCGATCATGAACAGAACGAGCAACGCGGCCATGCCGTAATAGCCGAAACGCTCCCACATCTCGATCAGGAAAACGGTCGTAAACGAGCGCGTCTGCGACGTGCCGGACGAGTGTGAAGTCATGGTAAATCTCGATTAAGGTTTAATACCGCTACGTGTGGACTGAAAACTAAAGGGCATGTTTCAACCGGACTCGTTAATGCAGGAGTCCGACATATGACGAGCGGCGATTATCCCAGTGCGATCGGTAAATGTGTCGCAAAGCCTTGCACATACAGCGTTCAACTTTTTGAGACGACGACTGAAATGCAATTCGATTGACCATCGTCAATATGTCGTGCAGTCGGAAGGCGTCGTTGCACTGTTTTGCCAAATGGCGTGAGCGCTGTTGAGGTTTAAAACTCGTGATAACTTTCTTGTTCGACTTCATTCACTGGACTGCAATCACATGAACACCATCAAGGCGATTCTCACCGGGCATACACGCGGTCTTGGCGCCGCGCTCGCCGATAATCTGATCGCGCGCGGCATTGCCGTGCTCGGGATTTCGCGCAATCGCAGCGCGGTGCAAGCGTCGGATTTATTGCAGGAAGTGGAACTCGATCTCGCCGATACATCCAAGCTCGAAACGTGGATTGCAACGGGCGCATTGAAGCGCTTCGTCGATGGCGCGCATACCGTGGTGTTGATCAACAACGCGGGCATGTTGCAGCCGGTCGGTCCTTTGGAAGGGCAGGATGTGGGCGCGATCGGCCGTTCAGTGAGCGTGAATGTGGCCGCGCCGTTGATGTTATCGGCTGCGGTGGCTGCATCGGGCGCGAACGTGCCGGACCGCCGGATCGTGCATATTTCAAGCGGCGCCGCGCGCAATGCGTACCCCGGCTGGAGCATCTATTGCGCAACGAAAGCAGCGCTGGATCACCACGCGCGGGCCGTCACGCTGGATAACAACCGTGCGTTGCGCATTGGCAGCGTGGCGCCGGGGGTTATCGATACAGACATGCAAGCCGAGATTCGCGGCACGGGTCTCGATGCGTTTCCGCTGCGAGAAAAATTCGATGAACTCAAGCGCAGCGGCCAGCTTGCCACCCCCGCCGAAGCGGCGCGCAAAGTGCTCGACTATGCGTTGAGCGACGCGTTCGGCGAAACACCCGTGACGGACGTGCGTGAATTGGCGTGATCCTCGCGGATGGCGCTTTGCGACAACGCATCGGCGGCTGTGTTGCGGTGGCGTGGGATCCACTGGAAATGTACATCGGCGAGTTGCGAGATCAACTCACGCGCTTGCGTTGCGTACGAAATGAGCGCGGGCGCGCTGTTCGCGGCATCGCGTAAAACGTCTTCTATGACGACCTGACTGTCACCGTGGATCACAAGCTTTTCAGGCGCCGGCCGCTGCGATAACGCCGCCTCCAGCACCGCGATCAGCGCCAGATATTCGGCTTTGCAACTATCACCGTGGCCGGCAATCGCGCTGATTTTCACGACCTCGCCGTCCGGACTTTCGAGCAATCCGCCAATGCCTATCTTTCCCGGATTCGGATGCGCGGAGCCATCGAACCATGCGTGCCACGCGATGGCATCGCGATTCGACGGTTTCAGGTTTCGTGCGGCGCGCGCGGCTTCGCGATCTTCACGCCGGCGCTGCGCGGCTCGAAGCGCCGCCGCCTTTTCCAGACGCCGCGCGTTGACAAGATCCGCGAGCGACGCTGCGCCAGCCGCCTTTTCCAGCGTCTGCGTCAACGCGGCGTGCGCGGAAAGCGCCGTGAGCTTCGTCAACCGCCGGCTGATCGCGCGCTCGCGTTTATAGGCAATCTGGAATAGCTCGTCGAACTCGAACATGTCGGGGAGAAAAGTGACCGAACGCCGAGCTTAACAATTTTTTCGATTGCCCTACCCCGGTGGCGCCGCGATCACGAGGGCAGCACGTCGATTTTCGGCCCCCGTGACATTCGTTCGAGCACTCAGATTCTCGCCCGGCGTCGCTGTCACAACCCGCGCTTCCACGCTGACTTGCGGGTAGGCGGAGAGCGTATCGGCGGGATTGAGGGCGAACGAGTCATCGAGCACGACCGTCGCCGGCAATTCACTCGCCGATAAATGCCGCTCGGCGAGCAACGTGTTCGCTGCGCCCTGCGCGTGCGCGCTCAGGATCACGGTTGCGTCGGGCGTGGTGTGTTCGCCGCCGGCGAACTGCAACGTCACGGTGACCGCGCTCATGCTCAGCGCTTCATCGATATTTTTGCGCGCCTGGACCGCGATGGGCGACGCGGCGTCGAGTGTGGCGATCAGCCGTCGCCAATAACTGATCGCGGATGCAAAGCGCCGCGCCTCGAACGCAGCCGATGCCGCCAGAGCCAACGCTTTCGGATTCGCTGGTTCGATGGCGAGCGCCGCCGCAATCTCCTCGGACGGCCGGCCATCAAGACGGCCTTCGTTTGCACTCGCGAGGGTATCGGCGAAATCGGCGCGCATCTGGGCGTCGCCCGGGTCGAGCGTGACTGCGCGTGCGTAGGCCGCCGCGGCGTCCGACGGGCGCTCGAGCACCGCGTACGAGCGCGCCAGGGTGGCCCAGTTGGCGGCATCGCGGGGATCTGGGACGCGGCTTTTCAAACGAAACGCCAGGCGCGACACCATCATTTCCACCGACGCCGAACTCATGTCGTGCGATGCGCCGAACGAGTCGTCCAGGTCGAGCGCGGCCGGCTGCCCGAGCTTGAGGTACAACGCGCATGCGGCGGCCGGAAACAGCGCGATCAGAAGCGCGCTGGTGGCCGCGCGCGTAGCCGTCCCTTGCGGCGACGCACGCATGAGCGACAGCGCGGCGGGCGTGCGGGTATCGGCGAGAACGCGCTGTTCGATTTCACTGCGCAACGCGGCGTGCTGACCATCCGACAGCACGCCCGCGAGCCGGTCATGGTCGGCATCGGCGAGTTCCCGGCGATACAGCGATACGTTCAGCGCGCGGGGTTTGGGTGTATCGGCAGCGGGTTCGCGCTGCATCAGCGGCACGACCGCGCACAATATTGCCGCGATGAGCATGGCGGCCGCGATAATCCAGAAAGTGATCATGGACGGCTACCCAAAAGACGCCGCGCGCGCCTGCGTTCCAGGTCGGTCAGCGCGGGCGGAGGCGTTCTTCGGCGACGCAACACCACGAGAACAAGCGCAGCAAATGCAAACACGAGCAAGACGAAAGGTCCGATCCAGAGCGCCCAGGTCAGCGTCTTGAACGGCGGATCGTAGAGCACGAAGTCGCCATAGCGCGTCACCATGTAATCGCGGATCTGCGCATCGGTTGCGCCCTGTTCAACCTGTTCGTGGATGATCGCGCGAAGGTCCGCCGCGAGATCGGCGGTCGAATCCGCGATGGTTTCGTTCTGGCAGACGAGACATCGGAAATTCGATTCCAGCTGGTTTATCCGCGCCTTGACTTCCGGGTTCGCACTCGTGTTAGGCGCGACTTCGGCAGCAAGCGCACGGGTCTGCACGAAGCAAACGAGGAGGAACAACAAGCAGGCGAGCCTAATCATCGCTGCCCTCGTCTTGCAGCTTTCGGACCAGCGGGAGGATTTGTGTATCGAGCGCGGTTTGCGTAAGCGGCCCCGAGCGCTTGAAACGGATCACGCCCTGCCGGTCGATCACGAAGGTTTCCGGCACGCCGTACACGCCATAGTCGATGCCCGTCTGCCCCGAGCGATCGACCATCGATGCAATATACGGATTGCCCGCCTGCCGCAGCCATTGCTGCGCCGCTTCGGGCTCGTCCTTGTAGTTGAGTCCATAGATAGGCACGACATTCTTGCCCGCGAGCGAGACCAGCAGCGAATGTTCATCGCGGCAGGATTCGCACCACGACGCCCAGACGTTCATGATCCACACTTGTCCGCGCAGCGCGTCCGGCGAGAGGTTCCTGCCGGGATTGTCGAGACGTGGAAGATCGAACCGCGGTGCGTTCTTGCCGATAAACGCCGACGGCAAGCGTCGCGGATCGTTCGACAACGATGCCGCCAGCACCGCGCTCAGACCCGCGAAAAAAATAAGCGGCAGCAAAAAGCGTTTCACTTAGCGCGTCTCCTTTGCGTGCGCTGTTGCAATGACGGATTGGGCCTGAAGGCGGCTTCGAGCGGTCACCGCGGACGCGGCGGACGCCTCACGACGGGCCTTCACAGCGAGCCGATACCGCCGGTCACTCGCCGCCAACAGGCCGCCGAATGCCATCAAAAGGCAACCTCCCCAGATCCAGTCCACAAACGGTTTCACCTGTACGCGCAAGGTCCACGCGGTCGGGCTGTCGGCGGCGGCATCGCCGAGAGCGACGTACAGATCGCGCAACGGCGCGCGGTCGACGGCGGCTTCGGTCATGGTCGTCTTCTTCACGACAAAGAAGCGTTTCTCCGGATGCATGACGGCGACCACAGCGCCGTCGCGAATCGCCACGACCGTCGCGCGCAACGCCCGATAGTTCGGGCCATTGACTTCCTTGGTGCCATCGAAACGAAATGTGTAGCCGCCGGCGCTGACCGACTGGCCGACGTCCAGCCGCCCGTCGCCGGCGCTTTCGTAGCCTTTGACGAGCGTCACGCCCGCGATGAAAACGCCCACGCCCAAATGCGCGGCGAGCATGCCGTAAAAGCCGCGCGGCACGCGGAAAAAGCGCATGAAAAACGCGCCTCGCTGTTCCGAGATACGCACGGCAAGCGCGGTCAGCGTTGCCGTGCCGCACCACACGGCAAGCCCGATACCCAATGCAACCAGCGGCCGCCAACCGCCCGTAAGCAACGGCACCGCAACCGCCGACGCCACGCTCACCAGCGCCGCCCAGCAAAGCCGCACGGCGATATGCGGCAGGCGCGCGGACTTCCATCGCGCGATCGGGCCGATGCCCATCAGGAAAATCGCGGGCGTCATGAGCGGCACGAATACGGCATCGAAATAAGGCGCGCCGACGGAGATTTTTCCGAGGTCCAACACGTCGAGCGCAAGCGGGTACAACGTGCCAAGCAACACGGAAGCCGCGGCCACCATCAACACCACGTTATTCGATAACAGCAGCGACTCGCGCGATACCAGCGCGAAACCCGCGCCCAGCCCGATCTTCGGCGCGCGCCACGCGAACAGCATTAACGCGCCGCCGGTCACGATCGAAAGGAACACGAGAATGAATAGTCCGCGCGTGGGATCGGTGGCAAACGCATGAACCGATGTAATCACGCCCGAGCGCACGAGGAACGTGCCGAGCAAACTCAGCGAAAACGCGCAAATGGCGAGCAGCACGGTCCACGCGCGAAAGCTGCCGCGTTTGTCGGTGACGGCGAGCGAATGCATCAGCGCCGTGCCGACGAGCCACGGCATGAACGACGCGTTCTCCACCGGGTCCCAGAACCACCAGCCGCCCCAGCCGAGTTCGTAATATGCCCAGCCGCTGCCGAGCATGATGCCAAGCGTGAGGAAGGTCCACGCGGCCGTGGTCCACGGGCGAGACCAGCGCGCCCAGGTGGCGTCGAGCTGACCCGATAACAACGCCGATACCGCAAACGAAAACACCACCGCGAAGCCCACGTAACCCATGTAGAGGATCGGCGGATGCGAAACCATGCCGGGGTCTTGCAACAAGGGGTTGAGATCGCGGCCGTCCATCGCGGGCGGCAAAAGACGTATGAACGGGTTCGACGTCCACAGCATGAAGGCGAGGAAGCCCGTGTTGATCCAGCTCATGACGCCGAGCACGCGCGCGACCATCGATATGGGAAGCTGCTTGCTGAAGATGGAGACCGCTGTCATCCAGAACGTCAGCAACAAGGTCCAGAGCAGCAGCGAGCCTTCATGTCCGCCCCAGACGGCGGCGAAACGGTACGCGAGCGGCAGCATCGAATTGGAATTCGACGCCACGTACGCGATCGAAAAATCATCGTTGACAAACGATACCGCCAGGCAAGCGAACGCCATCGCGACGAACGCGTTTTGTCCGCGCGCAAGCGGCCACGCGCTGCGCGTCCAGCCTGAGATGCCGCGCGCCGCGCCAATCAGCGGCAGCACGCCACACGTCACTGCAAGCAGCAACGCAACGATCAGCGCGAACTGGCCGAGTTCGGGGATCATCGAATCGCTCCTGTCTTGTCCGATATTTTCATCGTGGCCCGGGCACGTTTGACTGCATCGGCGGCTTCGGGCGGCATGTAGTTTTCATCGTGCTTGGCGAGAACCTGATCCGCCACGAAGACGCCCTCCGGCGACAAGCGCCCTTGCGCGACCACGCCCTTGCCCTCGCGGAACAGATCAGGCAACACCCCGCGATAAACAACCGGGATTTCGCGGGCGGTATCGGTGATCATGAAACGCACGGTCAGCCCGCTTGCATCGCGCTGGACCGAACCGTGCTCGACGAGTCCGCCAACTCGCAGCCGCGTCGTCTGCGTCATGCTGTCTGCTGCAAGCTGGCTCGGCGTGACAAAGAACATCACGTTGGAATTGAACGCGTTCAGCACCAGCGCCGCCGCGCCGCCGAGCGTCGCCAGCCCGGCGGCGACGCCGCACGCCCGTCGCGTGCGCCCCTTCACGGTCTCTCCGTGAGCGTGCTCGTGCGTGTGCGTGGCTGAATCGACCGTTCGCGCCGCCGATGCCTCCTGCCCGCGTTGACGGTGATCGCGATCTCGACCGCCAGCACGAAAAACGTGATGTCGAAGGCGACCCACAAGTACCAGAGGTCACCGTTTGCGCTATTCAAGAGGTTCATGGCCCTGCCCCTTCGCCCGTTGGTCAAAACTCACGTTCATCGATAATCCGCCGCACCCGTACAAGCACGATCGCGATGGCGTAGCACCAGAAGGCGAGCGTCATGACGAGAATGCCGGCGAGCATGGATGCGTCCATGGACACGCCGCTGCCAAACGAAAGCGACGCGCCCTGGTGCATCGTGTACCACCACTGCACCGAGAAATAGATGACCGGAATGTTGACGACGCCCGCGAGCGCGAGAACGGCGCAGGCCCGATCGGCACGGCGGGTATCGTCGATAGCGCCATGCAGCGAGATGAAGCCAAGATATAAAAACAGCAGGATCAGTTCGGACGTGAGCCTTGCGTCCCAAACCCACCACGCGCCCCACGTCGGACGTCCCCAGAGTGCGCCGGTGATCAGTGCGAGCGCGGTGAAAAGCGCACCGGTCGGCGCGATGGCGCGCGCCATCATCGCGGAAAGACGTGCGTTGAGGACGAGACCCAGCCCGGCGTAGGCGGCCATCACCACGTACAGCAGCATCGACATCCACGCTGCCGGCACGTGTACGAACATGATGCGATAGACATCGCCTTGCACGGCGTCCGTCGGCGCGACGAACAGCGCGATTTGTATGCCGGGCATCACGAACAAAATCGCCGCGATCGCAAAGCCGGGAATCATCCTCCCCGCCAGCCGATGAAACGGTTTGGGTGACGCGTAGCGCAACCACCCAGTGTGAGCAACTGTGGAATTCATAGTCGATGTTTCAGGCTCATTCAGCAGAGATCCGCAGCGCCGCGGCAGTGGCGACAGGACACAACGCAAGCGCTGCGAGCAGGCCCGCGCCGAGCAGGGAAAAGTTCGCGGCGGACCAGCCATCGGTGCGCGATGCATCGGCGGCGTTCGCGCCAAAAATCAGCACGGGGGTTTCCAGCGGCAACACCAGGACCGCGAGCAACATGCCGCCGCCGCGCACGCCGAGCGTCAACGCCGCGCCCACCGAACCGATGAGACTCAGAACAGGCGTACCGATCAGCAACGCCAGCGTGAGACGGCAGACGGCATCGAAGGAAAGGCCGTATTGCAACGCCATGAACGGGGCGAGCAGCACCAGCGCAAAGCCGCTTGTCAGCCAGTGCGCGCCGATCTTCGCCATGACCATAGCGAGCAACGATTGCGGCGAGAGCAGCATCTGGTCGAGCGCGCCATCGGCGAAATCCGGGCCGAACAAACGCGCGAGCGAGAGCATCGCGGCGAACAGCGCCGTGACCCATAAGACGCCCGGCGCGATTGCCTGCAGCAATGCGGTATCGGCGCCCACCGCCAAAGGAAACAGGCTCGCCGCGATCACGAAAAACAGCAGGCAGCCAAGCGCCGACGTACGCCTGCGCCACGTCAGCGCCAGCTCGCGTTGCACGATGCGTGCGGTCAGTCTGAGCATCGGCCGCTCGGTTCGAAGTAGAGATTGCGCGTGGCCGAAGGTGACGTGGTGATCAGCTTGTGCGTGGTCATCAGCACGATCCCGCCGCGCTCGAGATGTCCCTTGATGCACTCCTCGAGCACGCCGGAGGACTCTTCGTCGAGCGCGGCGGCGGGTTCGTCGAGCAGCCACAACGGTTTGTGTTCGAGCAGCAGACGCGAAATGGCAAGCCGGCGCTTTTGCCCCTGCGACAGCCCGCGCACGATCGCATGCCTGTACCGGTCGAGCCCGACGCTTTTGAGCGCGGCCTCTTCGATTTCGACGCGTTCTTCCGCGACATCGCCGAGCACCGAGCTGAAGGCGAGGTTTTCGGCGGCGGTAAGTTCGTCGCTGATGCCGTTCAGGTGTCCGAGATACGCAAGCGACTGCCGCCATGATTCGGGATGCGCGTGTGCATCCTTGCCGCGCCAGCGGATGGTGCCGGCGCTCGGCCGCAACAGGCCGGCGAGGACGCGCAGCAGCGTGGTCTTCCCGCTGCCGTTTGGACCGTGGATCTGCAGGACTTGGCCCGCGTCCACGTCGAAACCCACGTTGCTGAAAAGCATTTCTCCGGCGCGGTCGAAGCCGAGTTTATCGACGGACAACAACGCGTCCCCGCGATTTCGCGACTCGTTTTCGGACTGAACAAACATATCCTGATTCATCGATAAGCCCTCACTTTGGACGCGCTTCGCGCAACTGTTGATCCCGCATTGCCTGCGTCATGTTCGGTAGTTCATGCGCAATGCCCTTGTGACAATCGATACACGTCTTTTCGCCCGTGGCCAGGAAGCGCTGGTGCGCGTTCTGTGCGCGCGGACTCTGGCGCGTGAAGTCCATTGACTCGAAGGAATGGCAGTTCCTGCATTCCAGCGAATTGTTGGCCTTGAACCTTCTCCACTCGTGTTCGGCAAGTTCGATCCGCTTGTCCTGGAACTTCTCGCGGGTGTTGACCGTGCCGAACACTTTTGCCCATACCTCCTTCGATGCCTGCATCTTTCTTGCTATCTTGTCCGTCCAGTTGTGCGGTACATGGCAGTCCGAACAGATCGCCCGCACCCCGCTGCGATTGCTGTAGTGAATCGTGGTCTTGAGTTCGGCAAACGTGTTGTCGTGCATCTCGTGACAACCCGTGCAGAACGCCTCGGTGCTGGTCATCTCAAGCGCCGTGTTGAACGCGCCCCAGAACACCACACCGGCGATGAACCCGCCAAGCGTGAGGAAACCCAGGCTGTAATAAGTGCTCGGGCGGTTGATCGTCTGCCAGTACCGCTTTATCAGGCCGAACATCGCGCGCTCCTACTTCTTGCCGGGCGATTGCGGCGCGGAAGGCCCGGGCGCAATGCGCACATCCTCCACATCCGTGAACGTGTTGCCGACAAGCGGCTTCGCATCGGCTTGCGGGACATGGCACTGCGTGCAGAAATAGCGCCTCGGCGAGAGACTTCCGAGCGTGAGGTTGTCTCGGGTGAGGTAATGCGATACGCCGACAGGCACCGCTCCGCTGTCCGCCGCGCGGCTCCTCGCATGGCACGCAAGGCAGCGGTTGGCGTCCTTGTCGAGTTGATAGCCGTCGATCTTGTGCGGGATCGTCGGCGGCTGCTGTGCATAGGCGCGGCCACGGATGACATCCTTATTTTCTGTTGGGGCAATCAACGGCGGTTTCGCCTCTTCATCGACAGGCGTCGTGCCGCGCATGGCGTCATGAAACGGTTCAGCGGGAATTACCGGCTGGGCCGGCGCCGCCTGCGAAAACACAAAAAGACTCACGGCAATGAACATAGTCAGCGATCGCATGGCTGCCTCCTCAGACCTTGACGATCTTGACTGCGCACTTCTTGTAGTCGGTTTGAAGCGAGATCGGGTCGGTCGCGTCCAGCGTCACCTTGTTGACCAGTTGGCTCGCATCGAACCACGGGATGAACACGAGTCCGCGCGGCGGCTTGTCGCGTCCGCGCGTCTCGATGCGCGTGCGGACGTAACCGCGCCGCGACATCACCTTCACTTCCACGCCGCGCCGCAAGCCGAGCGCTTTTGCATCGTCGGGATGCATGAAACACACGGCGTTAGGGAACGCCCGATACAACTCCGGCACGCGCCGCGTCATGGACCCCGAGTGCCAGTGTTCGAGCACACGTCCTGTCGCAAGCCAGAATGGAAACTCCTTGTCCGGTGGTTCGGGCGGTGGTTCATACGGCAGCGCGTAGATCACCGCGCGCCCGTCCTTGTTGCCGTAGAACTGATAGCCGGTTCCCGCCTTGACGTACGGGTCCGTTCCCTCCTTGTAACGCCAGCGCGTTTCCTTGCCGTCGACCACCGGCCAGCGAATCCCGCGTGCTTCGTGATAGGCGTCGAAGGGCGCGAGGTCGTGGCCATGACCCCGGCCGAAACTCGCGTATTCCTCGAAGAGACCTTTCTGCAGATAGAACCCGAACGCCTTCGCCTCGGCGTTCTCGTAATGCGCGCTCGTTTCCTTCAAGGAATATTTATCGACCTGGCCGTTGCGGTAGAGCACGTCGTAAAGCGTCTTGCCCTTCAGTTCAGGTTTCCTGGCGACCAATTCAGCCGGCCAGACTTCCTCGACCTTGAAATGCTTCGAGAACTCCACGAGTTGCCAGAGATCCGAACGCGCGCCGGTGGGGGCATCGACAAGTTGATGCCAGAACTGCGTGCGGCGCTCGGCGTTGCCGTAGGCGCCCTCCTTCTCGACCCACATTGCGGCCGGCAGGATCAGGTCGGCGGAGACCGCCGTCGCCGTCGGATAAACATCGGATACCACGATGAAATTCTCCGGGTTCCGATACCCCGGCAGCGTCTCTTCGTTCAGGTTCGCGCCTGCCTGGACGTTGTTGTTGCACATGACCCAGTACGCGTTCAGCTTGCCATCCTTCAACATGCGGTTTTGCAGCACCGCGTGGTAACCGGGCTTGGGCTCGATCGTGCCCGCAGGCAGCTTCCAGATATGTTCCGCATGCTCGCGGTGTTCGGGATTCGTGACCACCATATCCGCCGGCAGCCGATGCGAAAAGGTCCCGACTTCACGCGCCGTGCCACACGCGGATGGCTGCCCCGTCAGCGAAAACGGACTGTTGCCCGGCGTCGCGATCTTGCCCGTAAGTAGATGCAGGTTGTAGATCATGTTGTTCGCCCACGTGCCGCGCGTGTGCTGGTTGAAACCCATGGTCCAGAACGACATCACCTTGATTTTCGGGTCCGCATAGAGCTCGGCCAGCTGATCGAGCTTCACCTTCGATACCCCGGATAACTTCGTCACGTAATCCGCGTCGTACTTCGACACGAATCGCGCGAAGGTATCGAAATCGATTGGCTTCGAGCCGTTTGGATCGCCCGCATTTTTGGCGGCCTTCTGCAACGGATGCTCGGGACGAAGCCCGTAGCCAATATCCGCGTTGCCTTCCTTGAAGTTCACGTGCTTCGCGACGAAATCCTTGTTCACCCGATTCGTCTTGATGATCACGTTCGCGATGTAATTCAAAATGGCCAGATCCGATTGCGGCGTAAAGATCACGCGGTAATCCGCGAGATCGAAACTGCGATGCTCGAACGTGGACAGCACCGCCACCTTCGTATTCGGCGCGCTCATCCTGCGGTCCGTCACGCGCGTCCAGAGAATCGGATGCATCTCCGACATGTTCGATCCCCACAGCACGAATGCATCGGCTTGTTCGATGTCGTCGTAACAGCCCATCGGCTCGTCCATGCCGAACGTGCGCATGAACCCCGTCACCGCCGACGCCATGCAATGCCGCGCGTTCGGATCAAGGTTGTTGGTGCGGAACCCCGCCTTCATGAGTTTCACCGCCGCGTAGCCTTCGAACACGGTCCATTGCCCCGAGCCGAACATGCCGACGGCCGTCGGGCCCTTCTCTTTCAGCACGCGCTTGAATTGCTCCGCCATCGTCGCGAACGCGCGGTCCCACGAGACCGGCGTGAATTCGCCGTCCTTCGCGTACTGGCCATCCTTCATGCGCAACAGCGGCGTGGTCAGGCGATCCTCGCCGTACATGATCTTCGAGAGGAAATATCCCTTCACGCAATTCAGCCCACGGTTCACTTCGGCTTGCGGATCGCCTTGCGTCGCGACGACCTTGCCGCCCTTCACGCCTACGCTCACGCCGCAGCCCGTTCCGCAAAAGCGGCACGGCGCCTTCGACCACTTGACCTCGGTGTCGGCCGCGGCGGCCATCCGGTCCACGCCCGTGGCAAGCGCAGGCAGCGCCATTCCCGCCGCCGATGCCGCCGTAGCCGCCGCCGTCTGTTTAATAAAGCTTCGACGCGTGAGGCTCATCGCGGATCTCCTCGTCAAGCGCGGCCACGTCTTCGTGATGCTGATAAACCAGCGATGCCGAATAAACGCCCGGCATGGAATGAATGGCGTCTATCTGATCGGCGATAACACCCGACCGGTCTGCTTCAAGCGTCACGACCATTTTCCCTTCCGGACTGATCGCATGAATCTCCGAGCCCGGGAACATTGAAATGGCCTGCTTGATTCTTTCCATATCCGATTTACTTGCGTGAACGACCATCCCCGCAATGTGTGATTCAGGAATTAAAGCCATTTCAATGAATGCGTTTTTCAGGCGTGCAGACATAACCCCGACTCCTGTCGTAGTGGAAAGAAAAAGATTGATTGACGAATAGGTCAGTGAGGCGGACCACCAATCAGCATTTGATAAAACCAGACCACGAAACCATATGCAGCAACGAACATGATGGTAAGAACCGGAACCATGACGATGGTCAGGAACAGGAAGCTGCGCAATTCTTCTGTTTTTCGAAGGGACGTTTCGGTTTTAGTCATGATTATGCCGACGTTAAAACACACGAAGCTAAAGCGGTGTTTTCGAGATACTGCTGTGGGATCGATTGTTGGCGCAGGAGAGAAAAGCGTCAAGGGGTTTATTATTTTGACATCCCAGGACGTTCAAGCCGATTATTTCGGCGTTTTTGTTTTAATAACAATGCGGAGAAAGCGAAAGTTTTATTAATTCGTTTTGATTAACTATAAGAATACTTCAAGAGCGAGGCGGCATGGCGACCGCCTCGTTCAGACTTGAAACATCAACCGCGTTTCGGAATATTCAAACCTTTTTCAACCGCCGGCCGCGCCACAAACGCATCCAGTGCACGTTTCACGTTCGGAAAATTATCGATGCCCACGAGATCGCCGGCTTCGTAGAACCCGATCAGGTTGCGGATCCACGGAAAACTCGCGATGTCCGCAATCGTGTATTCGTCGCCCATGATCCACGTCCGTCCGGCGAGCCGCTGCTCCACCACGCCCAGCAAACGCTTCGATTCCGCCACGTAGCGATCACGTGGACGCTTGTCCTCGTAATCCTTGCCGGCAAATTTGTTGAAGAAACCGAGCTGGCCAAACATCGGACCGATTCCGCCCATCTGGAACATCACCCACTGGATCGTCTCATAGCGGCCGGCGGCGTCTTGCGGGATGAACTGGCCGGTTTTGTCGGCGAGATAGATCAGGATGGCACCCGACTCGAACAGTCCCAGCGGTTTGCCGCCCGGGCCATCGGGATCGATGATCGCCGGAATCTTGTTGTTCGGATTCAACGATAAAAACGCCGGCGACATCTGGTCATTGGTTTCAAAACTCACCAGGTGCGGCTCGTATGGAAGGCCGGTCTCCTCCAGCATGATCGAGACCTTGACGCCATTGGGCGTTGGCAGCGAGTAAAGCTGAAACCGCTCGGGATGCTGCGCAGGCCATTTTGCCGTGATGGGGAAAGCGGACAAGTCGGTCATGTGAATCCTTTAGACGATAAGCGCCAGGCGTCGCGAAATAATGCGCAGCCTGCATGATTGATCGGTTTATTTCAGCGAACAGGACACCAAATATAGTCATTCCAGCCGGTCTTGTCTTTTCGCTGCAGGCGCCAGCGGGATCGTAGAGGTGATCCTCCACGCCCCGGGCAGCGTCACCAACGGGTCGATTGGATCAAGAAGCGTTAACATGGCTATTACAATGCTGCATCGCGACGAATATAAACAGAGCTGGAGATACTCATGAGTCAAATGATTAAGCGAAACGGTTTACAGGTTGCCAACGTGCTCGCCAAGTACGTCGATGACGAAGCGCTTTCGGGCGTCGGCATCGAAAGCGAGGCGTTCTGGAAAGGTTTCGATGCCCTTGTCCACGACCTCGCGCCGAAGAACCGTGCGCTACTTGCCGAGCGCGACCGGCTGCAGGCGGAACTGGATCGATGGCACAAGGCGAATCCCGGGCCCGTGCGCGACCTGAAGGCTTATCGCGGGTTCCTTGAGAGCATTGGGTATATCGCGCCATCGAGCGCAGCCGTGAAGGCGACGACCCAAAACGTCGATACGGAAATCGCGACCCAGGCAGGACCGCAACTGGTCGTGCCGCTGTCGAACCAGCGTTACGCGCTCAACGCTGCGAACGCGCGCTGGGGCAGCCTGTACGACGCGCTCTATGGCACCGACGCAATCCCCGACACCAATGGCGCCGAGCGCACCGCGCAATTCAATCCGGTTCGAGGCGCGGCGGTTATCGCGCGCGCTCGCGCGTTCCTCGATGAAGCCGCGCCGCTCGCGAACGGCTCACATGCCGATGCCACCGCGTACCGCGTTGAAAGCGGCAAGCTTGCCGTCGCGCTGAAAAACGGATCGTCGGCGTTGAAATCGCCGGAGCAATTCGTCGGCTTCCAGGGCGATGCAAACGCCCCTTCCGCCATCCTGCTCAAGCATCACGGCCTGCACTTCGAGATCCAGATCGACGCGACGGATTCCATCGGCAAGACCGATTCCGCGCATGTGAAGGACGTGCTGATGGAAGCGGCTGTATCGACGATCATCGATTGCGAAGACTCGGTCGCCGCCGTCGATGCCGCCGATAAAGTCCAGCTCTATCGCAACTGGACCGGCCTGATGAAAGGCGATCTGGCCGAGGACGTCACGAAGAACGGCAAGACCTTCACGCGCCGCCTGAATGCCGATCGTGAATACACCGCGCCCGATGGCTCGGCCGTGAAGCTGCATGGCCGCTCGCTGCTGTTCATTCGCAACGTCGGGCATCTGATGACGAATCCCTCCGTGATCGATCGCGATGGTCACGAGATTCCCGAAGGCATTCTCGATGCCGTGATGACGTCGCTCGGCGCAGTGCACGACCTGAAAAACAAGCTCAATTCGCGCACCGGATCGATCTACATCGTCAAGCCGAAGATGCACGGACCGGCTGAAGTCGCTTTCTCCGATGAGCTGTTTGGCCGCGTCGAAGATCTGCTCGGCTTGCCGCGTCACACCATCAAGATGGGCATCATGGACGAGGAACGGCGCACGAGCGTCAACCTGCAGGCGTGCATTGCGGCGGCATCGGCTCGGGTCGCGTTCATCAACACGGGTTTCCTCGATCGCACCGGCGACGAAATGCACAGCGCCATGGAAGCCGGTCCCATGATGCGAAAAGGCGACATGAAATCGTCAGCGTGGATCACGGCTTATGAGCGCAATAACGTGCTCGCGGGCTTGAGTTCGGGACTGCGCGGGCGCGCGCAAATTGGCAAGGGCATGTGGGCGATGCCCGACCTGATGCACGCGATGCTCGAACAAAAAATCGCGCATCCGAAGGCCGGCGCGAACACCGCGTGGGTGCCATCGCCGACGGCTGCTACGCTGCACGCGCTGCATTACCATCAGGTCGATGTCCAGGCCGTGCAGCAAGAGCTCGAAAAGACCGGTTACGACAGTGCGCGTGACGCGTTGCTGGATGGGCTGCTGACGATTCCTGTCGTTGAAAAGGCCGAGTGGTCCGATGCCGAGATTCGCCAGGAGATCGAGAACAACGCCCAGGGGATCCTGGGTTACGTGGTGCGTTGGGTCGATCAGGGCGTGGGATGTTCAAAGGTGCCGGATATTCACGATATCGGCCTGATGGAAGATCGCGCGACGCTGCGCATTTCGAGTCAGCATATTGCCAACTGGCTGTATCACGGGGTTGTGTCGGAGGCGTTGGTGAACGAGACGTTCGAGCGCATGGCGAAGGTCGTGGATGCGCAGAACGCCAATGATCCGCACTACCAGCCGATGGCCGGGCACTTCGAGACATCGCTGGCGTTCAAGGCGGCCAAGGCACTGGTGTTCGAGGGGCGCGCGCAGCCGAGTGGGTATACGGAACCGTTGTTGCATAAGTTCCGGCTGGAGGTTAAGGCGCAGGGATAAGCGGCGTTGGGCGATGCTCGCTGGATGGGCGCTTGTAAAACGCGCAAATTCAGCGGGCTCCGTGCCACGTATTGAGATGGCAAAAAAAAGACATGGGTCGAGGAGAAGCCTTTCCCCTGCCTTTATCAACGCGACCCAAACGTAAAGCGCGTTAGGTCAGCCGATTTACTGCATGTCAGCGCGATCGCGCTTCAATTTCTGAACATGCAGCGAGGCCTTATTCTGGTCAACCTGCCAAAGGTCGAACGCGGCCTGATGAGCTAACCACGATTCCGCGCTCTTGCCAAACGCAATCTCAAGTCGCATCGCCATCTCAGGACTTATTGCGGCTCGTCCGTTCACGATCTCGGACAATGTCTTGCGCGACACATCGAGGCCTTCGGCTGCGTACGTGATAGACAGTTCTAGCGACTCAAGCCAAAGCTCGGAAAGAATTTCGCCGGGATGCGGCGGGTTATACATGCGCATGATGTTCTCGGTTAGTGATAGTCGACGTAATCGACTATGTACGCGTCGCCGTTCTCGAACTGAAAAATGACTCGCCAGTTTGCCTGGACGGTCACAGCCCAGAATCCGGCAAGATCGCTTTTCAAGGGATGTAGCCTGAGCGCAGGGGCATCAATATCGTCAATTTCAACGGCGTTGTTCAACAGGGCCAACACCAGACGAAGACGTTTTCCATGGATCGCCTGTATTCCCGCCTGATTACCCGTCTTAAAAAAGCGCTCGAGCCCTTTGTGTTTGAACGATTTGATCATCGCTTGATTGTAACCCATCGGGTTACAGCGCGCAATTTGAAATCGTAGCGCGCTGTATAGCTCGGTACTGTGGGAACCCGGCGCGGCCGGGTTAGCTGTCACCGCGCCGCAACAGCAACAACAGTTTTAACGGCTTCATGCACCATGTCTCCCAACAGCACCACAAGGGGCTGGCACGATCTCCCGAGTTTGCTATAATCCGCGACTTGCTGGAGAGATGGATGAGCGGTTTAAGTCGCACGCCTGGAAAGCGTGTTTAGGGTCAAACCTAACCGGGGTTCGAATCCCCGTCTCTCCGCCAGAATACGTTTCACATAGTTGAGCAGCACCAAAACCCGCATCGAGCCTCGCGCCGACGCGGGTTTTTTTACGTTCCACCGGCCTTCACGGATGCCGAATGTAGTCCACCAGCGCCCGCGTATAGGCGTCCGGTTTCCGGTCGAACAAACTTACCACCACAGCTACCAAGAACCCCGCCGGCACGCCAAACACCCCTGAACTGATCGACTCGATCCCGAACCACCTTGCGCCGGAAAACCCCGTGATCTGCGTGAAATACGGATAAGTCGAAACGATGTAATAAACACAAACCCCCAGACCCGCCAGCATCCCGCAAACCGCGCCGAGCTTCGTCGTCCTCTTCCAGAACACGCCCAGCACCAGCACCGGAAACAAGCTCGACGCCGCCAGCGAAAACGCCGCGCCCACCAGAAACAAGATATTTCCGGTATTGAGCGACGCCACATAAGAGGCAAACAGCGCAACGCCCAACAACAATATCTTCGATATCGTCACCCTCCTCTGGCTGCTCGCGTTTTTATCGACCATGCAGTAATACACGTCGTGCGAAAGCGCGTTCGCAATCGTCAGCAGCAGACCATCGGCGGTTGATAGCGCCGCGGCCAGCGCCCCCGCCGCAATCAACCCCGACATCACGTAAGGCAAGCCCGCGATCTCGGGCGCCGCGAGCACCACCATATCCGGCTGCATCTGAATGCCGGCCCAGCGCACGATGCCATCGCCGTTCACATCGCTGATACGAATCAGATACGGCTCGACCTTGCGCCATTGCATGACCCACGTCGGCAGATCCGCGAACTTGTGCCCGACAATGCCCGTCAGCATTTCGTACTTGATCAGCACCGCGAGCACTGGAACGGTTACATAGAACAGCGCGACAAAAAACAGCGTCCAGCCGACCGAACGTCGCGCCGATGCCACCGAAGTCGTCGTGTTATAGCGCGTCAGGATATGCGGCAAGCTCGCCGTTCCAAGCGACAAACACAGCAACAAGGACAAGAAATTCCGCCTGTGCAACTGGGCGTTTTCATCGTCGGATGGGGGGAACGCCCGGGCCATTGGAACCGGGGGCGCGGCCCGTTCCAGCATGGCGTCGCGATCGCGTGCCCATCGAATGCCGGCCTCGGCAGCGTCTTTTGGAAATGACGCCAGCTCATGCTCGCGTTCACTGATATGGCGCAGAGGACCGTTGTGCCGGCGCAGGTCGGCTATCTCATCGGTAAGGCGCGCCTGCTCCGTGTGGAACGATGCCGGCAACTGATCGATTTGCGCCTGGATCTGCTGCGCCTGGCGCCTGTATCCATCGCGAACCTGCGCCTCTTCGGGCGAACCCGCCACATCACGTTCGAGTGCTTCCACGCGCTCAAGCAAGTGCCCATATGAAAGTTGCGGCAGCCACCCAAGCCCTTCGCGATGCGCGATCATCGAAACGGGAATCAGCATCGCGCTGATCAGGATGATGTACTGCGCGACTTGCGTCCACGTGACGGCGCGCATGCCTCCAAGAAACGAGCACACGAGAATGCCGGCGAGCCCGCAAAAGATCCCGATCGCGAAATCGATACCGATAAACCGCGACGCAATCAGCCCGATCCCCTGGATCTGCGCGACGAGATAAACGAACGAACACAGGATGGCCGCAAAGGCCGCGATGCCGCGCACGAGGTTGCTGGAAAAGCGCGTGCCGAGAAAGTCGGGGATGGTGTAGCGCGCGAGCTTGCGCACGTAAGGCGCGAGTAGGAACGCGACGAGACAATAGCCACCGGTCCAGCCCATCATGTAGGCAAGGCCGTCGTAACCGGTTGCATAGATGGACCCGGCCAAGCCAATGAACGACGCCGCCGACAACCAGTCCGCAGCGGTGGCCATGCCGTTGAACGCGGACGGCACGCGCCGTCCCGCGACGTAATATTCGACCAGATCGGATGTCCGCGACAACAACCCGATCACCGCATACACGGCGATCGGCACGAACAGAAACACGTAGCCAATCCACATGCCTGGCCCGGTCACGCGTTCGATCCTCGTCATCACATAGATGAACGCGAAGAAGCCGAGCGTGTAAAGCGCGTAGGCGCGGATCAGGCGATGGTTGAGCTTCATCGAACGGTCATGGCCGCGAGCGTACGCTGAAGGCGCGCATCGGCGAGTTGCATCAGCACGATATACACGACGATCAGCGCTACATAGACGAGGATCGCCCCTTGCGCGCCGAAGTAGAACGGCAGCGGGAAGCCGGCAAACCGAATGTTTGCCAGGCGCGAAGCGAAAAGCGGGACGCCGAACGAGACCGCAAAGCCAATCAACATCAGCACCGATATCAACGCGAGGTTCGTCCGCCAATACACCTGATGCGCGCGCGCCATCTCCGCCGTCACGGGCGGCGGCTCTGGCGAATTCAAGGACGGCGGCGTAGAGGACATGTGCTTATCTACCAAATGCTTTGCAAAGCGGCAATCGGGATCGACATTGTTCGTGCGCACTCGATATAAAAACGGCTCCCTGAAAAAGGGAGCCGTTGTGCGCCGGCCAGATACTACTCGAAGAATTTAATGCGCTTCGCCGAGTTGATCGAGGATGGCGGGGTTTTCCAGGGTGGAGACGTCCTGCGTGATTTCCTCGTCCTTTGCCAATGACCGCAACAAGCGCCGCATGATCTTGCCCGAACGCGTTTTCGGGAGGTTTTCGCCAAACCGGATGTCCTTCGGTTTCGCAATCGGACCGATCTCCTTCGCGACCCATGCGCGCAGTTCGTTCGCGATCTTCTTGGCTTCGTCGCCTTCCGGACGCGAGCGCTTCAAGACGACAAACGCGCAGACCGCTTCGCCGGTTGTATCGTCGGGACGGCCCACCACGGCCGCTTCCGCCACGATCGGATTCGACACCAGCGCGGACTCGATCTCCATGGTCCCCAGCCGATGTCCCGACACGTTCAGCACGTCATCGATACGGCCCATGATGGTGAAGTAGCCGGTCTCCTTGTCGCGCACGGCGCCGTCGCCGGCGAGGTACAGCTTGCCGCCAAGTTCCTCCGGGAAGTAGCTCTTCTTGAAGCGATCCGGATCGCCCCACACCGTGCGCAACGCCGATGGCCACGGCCGCTTGATCACCAGAATGCCGCCCTGCCCGTTCGGCACGTCCTGACCGGTTTCATCGACGACGGCCGCCATGATGCCCGGCAACGGCAACGTGCATGAACCCGGCACGAGCGGCGTCGCGCCCGGCAGCGGCGTGATCATGTGACCGCCGGTTTCGGTCTGCCACCAGGTATCGACGATAGGACATTTGCCGCCGCCCACGTTCTCGTGATACCACATCCACGCTTCCGGATTGATCGGCTCGCCGACGGTGCCGAGAATGCGCAGCGTGGACAGATCGAAGCTCTTCGGATGGATTTTCGAATCAGCTTCCGCGGCCTTGATGAGCGAACGGATCGCGGTCGGCGCGGTATAGAAGATGGTGACCTTGTGTCTCGCGATCATGTCCCAGAAGCGCCCGGCATTCGGGTACGTGGGCACGCCTTCGAAGACGATCTGGGTCGCGCCGATCGCGGTCGGGCCGTACGCAATGTAACTATGCCCCGTGATCCAGCCGATGTCCGCCGTGCACCAGAAAATGTCGTCGGGCTTCGCGTCGAAGGTCCACTTCATGGTTTGCGCGGCCCACAGCAGGAAACCGCCGGTGCTGTGCTGCACGCCCTTCGGTTTGCCCGTTGAACCCGACGTGTACAGGATGAACAACGGATGTTCGGCGCTGACCCATTCCGGCTCGCACGTGTCGGACTCATGCTCGACGAGTTCGTGCATCCAAAGGTCGCGGCCTTCGTGCCATTGCGTCTTGCCGCCCGTGCGCTTGTACACGATCACGCTCTTCACCGCTTCGCAGCCGCCGGCGGCGATTGCTTCATCGGCGATATTTTTCAGCGGGAGCGCCTTGCCGCCGCGCATTTGTTCGTCGGCGGTAATGAGCGCGACCGCGCCCACGTCTACGAGCCGTTCATTGAGCGACTTCGATGAAAACCCGCCGAACACCACCGAATGCGTGGCGCCGATGCGCGCGCAAGCCTGCATGGCGACCACGCCCTCGATCGACATCGGCATGTAGATCACCACGCGGTCGCCCTTCTTCACGCCGCGTTTTTTCAGTGCGTTCGCAAAGCGGCTTACGCGCTGGAGCAGGTCTTGATACGTGACGTTGGTGACGGTGCCGTCATCTGCTTCGAAGATGATCGCGCGCTTCTCGCCGTTGCCCGCCTCAACATGCCGGTCGATACAGTTGTACGACGCATTGATCTCGCCGTCCTCGAACCACTTGTAGAACGGCGGATTCGATTCATCCAGGACCGTTGTGAACGGCTTGTGCCAGCTAAGTGTTTCGCGCGCGAGCCGCGCCCAGAAACCTTCGTAATCGCGTTCGGCTTCGGACGTCAAGGCCTTGTACGCGTCCATGCCGGAGATCGAGGCGCCTTCGGACGCTTTGGCCGATGGCGGGAAAATACGGCGTTCCTGGAGTACGGATTCAATCGCGGACATCGACAACCCCTTCTTTGATGGTGAATCTGGAATCCGCGGCTTCCGAGCATGGCTCCAAAGCCGCTATGTTTGTTCAGGCGCAGACAACATACGCGGTGAGAAGCGTGATGCCGTGTCTTACATCCCGGCAACCTGATCGCTGCCTGCCCGATGCTTTCGATGCGGCGCAGCATGCGCGTTCGCGCCGCCTCGTACACTTCACTCGCGAAGATAAGCTGCGCGCCTTACCCGCTACTTACGCTGCGCACATGGAACCCACGGGGTATACACGTATTCGCCCGCACTTTTACAATGCGTGCCTCACCGCGCGCCAATACAATGATGCCCTTTGCGAGCAGCCGCTGCCAGACCCATGCGCGGCACGGCTCGCCGTCTCATGGCAATAAGCATGTTAACTGAACTCGTCGTCCGGATTCCAGCTTGAATCGTTACGCGCTCTACCTCATCGCGGCCATGCTGCTGGTCGGCAGCAATGTCGGCGTCGGCAAGTCGATTGTCGCTTTCATCCCCGTCTCGCTGTTCGCGCTGCTGCGCTTCGTGATCGCGATGGCCGTGCTCTGGCCGCTGCTGCGTCCATCGAAGATGCGAAAGGTTCAGCGCGGCGAATGGGCGAACCTGTTCCTGCAAGCGCTCTTCGGGACCTTCATGTTCACGCTGCTCATGCTCAACGGCGTGCAGCGCACGAGCGCCGTGGCGGCAGGCGTCATCACCAGCACGATCCCGGCGGTCGTCGCGTTGTTCTCGTGGTTGTTCCTCAAGGAACGTCCGAACGGCCGGGCGCTGATTTCCATCGCGCTTGCGATCGTCGGCGTGGTCGTGATCAACGTCGCACAAAGCACGGGCGGCGCGCACGAAGCGGGACGCGCGCACTCGGACAGCTCGTTTATCGGCAACCTGATGGTGCTCGGCGCCGTGTGCTGCGAATCGTTCTACGTGATCCTGTCGCGGCGGCTGACGCAGACGCTTCCGGCCATCGATATCTGCGCGTACACCCATTTCTTCGGTTTTCTGCTGATGCTGCCGCTCGGCTTTTCAGCGCTCGTCAGCTTTGATTACGCGAGCGTCAGTCTCAGTGTCTGGAGCCTTGTGCTGTGGTACGGGTTATCGGCGAGCATTTTTTCGTTCTGGCTGTGGATGAAAGGCATCCGTCACGTCGATGGCAGTCTCGCCGGCGTATTTTCCGGGCTGCTGCCGATAGCGGCGGCGCTTTACGGCATCGTTTTTTTGGGCGAACGTCCGACTGTCGCACACGGGATTGCGCTGGCCTGCGTGGTCGCGGGAATCGTGCTCGCAAGCGTGAAAACAAAAACCACGCCGCCGATGACTTCCTGATACGCAGCAACTAGGGTTGTCCCGCAGACCGGTCACTTCATCGCGCTACAATGTCGGACTTTCTCAGAATTTGGCGGGCTCGGTCGTTTTGCGCTCCAGCCCGTCGTCTTCACTGATCAGATCATTTCATCCACCGACCCGGCACCGCTCATGTCCGCATCCCCGAACATCCCCGGCACCCGCTCTCCCCGGCGTCCGATGAAACCGCTTCCCGTCGTCATTTTCATGAGCCGATGGCTCCAGGTTCCGTTGTATCTGGGCCTGATCGTCGCGCAAGCGGTCTACGTGGTGCTGTTCCTGAAAGAAGTCTGGCACCTCGTCACGCACATGACGACGCTCGACGAAACCAACATCATGCTGGTCGTGCTCGGCCTGATCGATGTGGTGATGATCTCGAACCTGTTGATCATGGTGATCGTGGGCGGCTACGAGACGTTTGTGTCACGGCTCGGCGTGGAAGGTCATCCGGACCAGCCCGAGTGGCTCGATCACGTGAATGCCGGCGTGCTGAAGGTGAAGCTTTCCATGGCGCTGATCAGCATTTCGTCTATCCACTTGCTGAAGACGTTCATCAACCCGGACCAGTACTCGGAACACGCGGTGATGTGGCAAGTGCTGATTCACGTCGCGTTCCTGGCGTCCGCGCTGATCATGGCGTGGGTCGACCGGCTGACCACCCACACGCATCCGGAACACTTCCACGAAAAGCCGGCAGCACCCGCGCCGGCGCACGAATAAATTTTGTAGCAACACGATCGAGCGCCATTAAAGGCGCCGCTGAAAGTACCTCAACGTCACGATAAAGTTTCTTATAAGCCCGTCCCCACACGTTCAAGCCATGACCATCATCAAGCAGGAAGATCTGATTCAGAGCATCGCGGATTCGCTGCAGCACATCAGCTTTTACCATCCGCTCGACTACATCCAGGCGCTCGGCCGCGCGTACGAACTCGAAGAGAGTCCGGCCGCGAAGGACGCGATCGCGCAGATCCTGACGAACAGCCGCATGTGCGCGGAAGGCCATCGGCCGATCTGCCAGGACACGGGCATCGTCACGGTGTTCGTGAAGGTCGGCATGGACGTGCGCTGGGACGGCGCGACCATGGGCGTCACCGACATGATCAACGAAGGCGTGCGTCGCGGTTACCTGAATCCGGACAACGTGCTGCGCGCGTCCATCGTGAGCCCGCCAGAAGGCGCGCGCAAGAACACGAAGGACAACACGCCGGCCGTGATCCACTACGAGATCGTCCCCGGCGACAAGGTCGATGTCCAGATCGCGGCCAAAGGCGGCGGCTCGGAAAACAAGACGAAGTTCGCGATGCTGAACCCGTCGGATTCCATCGTGGACTGGGTGCTGAAAACCGTGCCATTGATGGGCGCCGGCTGGTGCCCGCCCGGCATGCTGGGAATCGGCATTGGCGGCACCGCCGAGAAAGCGATGGTCATGGCGAAGGAATCGCTGATGGACGCCATCGACATTCAGGATGTCATCGCGCGCGGACCGCAGGATTGGATCGAAGAGTTGCGTGTCGAGCTGCACGAGAAGGTGAACGCGCTGGGTATCGGCGCGCAAGGTCTTGGCGGCCTCGCGACCGTGCTCGACGTGAAGATCATGGCCGCGCCGACGCACGCTGCATCGAAACCCATCGCGATCATTCCGAACTGCGCGGCAACACGTCATGCGCATTTCACGCTCGATGGCTCGGGCGTCGCGAAACTCGAAGCGCCGTCACTCGATGCATGGCCGAAAGTCGAATGGGTCGCGAACACGGAAACGAGCCAGCGCGTGGACCTGAACACGCTGACGAAAGAACAGGTCGCCGCGTGGAAGCCGGGCCAGACGCTGCTGCTCTCGGGCAAGATGCTGACGGGCCGCGACGCCGCACATAAACGTATCGCCGATATGCTCGCCAAGGGCGAAAAGCTCCCTGTCGACTTCACGAACCGCGTGATCTACTACGTCGGCCCGGTCGATCCGGTGCGTGAAGAAGTCGTCGGTCCGGCGGGTCCGACAACCGCGACGCGCATGGACAAGTTCACCGACATGATGTTGTCGCAGACCGGCCTGATCTCGATGATCGGAAAGGCCGAGCGCGGCCCGACGGCCATCGAGGCGATCAAGAAGCACAAGGCTGCGTACATGATGGCGGTGGGCGGCGCGGCCTATCTGGTATCGAAGGCGATTCGCGGCGCGAAGGTCGTCGCGTTCGAAGACCTCGGCATGGAAGCCATCTATGAGTTCGATGTGCAGGATATGCCGGTCACGGTCGCTGTCGACTCAACCGGGACGTCTGTGCATCAGACGGGGCCGAAAGAATGGCAGGCAAAAATCGGTAAAATTCCAGTTGCGACGGCGTAGAGGGTTTAAACTCCTACCCCAGTAATCCGAAGCGATAAGAGCCGGGCCTTGTGCCCGGCTCTTGCATTTTGAGCACGTTCTGAAGAGAACTGTTGTCATTCTCATTTCACTTCGCGAATAACCGTGATACCCCGCGAATAGCGGGAAAAACACCATTTTCATATTGGCTTTTTAAACTCAAGCAGTTATGTTTAAAAAGCTATAACGCCCCACAAGGAACCACGATGAAAGGCGACGTAAAAGCGATCGAATATCTGAACCTGCAGTTGAAGAACGAACTGACGGCGATCAACCAGTACTTCCTGCACGCCCGCATGTACAAGCACTGGGGCCTGGAGAAGCTCGGCAAGCACGAATACGACGAGTCGATCGGCGAGATGAAGCACGCCGACTGGCTGATCCAGCGTATTTTCATGCTCGACGGCCTGCCGAACCTGCAAGACCTGCACAAGCTGTTGATCGGTGAAGAAACCCTCGAGATCCTCCAGTGCGATTTGAAGCTGGAACAGATTTCGCAAAGCACGTGCAAGGAAGCCATCGCTTATTGCGAATCGGTTCGCGATTTCATCTCGCGCGAGATCTTCACGAAGATTCTCGATGACACGGAAGAACATATCGACTGGCTGGAAACGCAGATCGATCTGGTTGCGAAGGTTGGCATCCAGAACTATCAGCAAACCATGATGGGCGAAAACGAGTAATTCAACAGCCGCAATGCCTCTCGACGCAATTCGTTCTTCTTCGCAGGCGACCGGCGTGAACTCGCCCGTTGGCATTTTCGATTCGGGCCTCGGCGGTTTGTCCGTGCTGCGCGCCGTGCGCGCGGCCTTGCCGGACGAACGACTGATCTACGTCGCGGATTCGCTGTACGCCCCGTACGGTGAACGCGATGACGACTTTATCGCCGACCGGACGCTCGCGATCGGCGAATGGTTGATTGCGCAAGGCGCGAAGGCGCTCGTTGTCGCCTGCAATACGGCGACGGCGCAGTCCATCGCCCAGGCGCGCGAGCGCTTGCCCATTCCCATGATCGGCGTCGAACCGGGCATCAAGCCCGCCGCGCTGATGTCGCAAACGCGCGTGGCCGGGGTGCTGGCCACCGCTGTCACCTTGCGCAGTGCACGCTTTCAGGCGCTGGCCGAACGCTATTCAACCGATTGCCGTTTCATCCTTCAGCCGGGACACGGGCTCGTCCAGGCGGTGGAACGGTGCGACATTGATTCTCCTGAGCTGATCGAGTTGCTGAGAAGCTACGTGCAACCGATGCTCGACGCCAACGCCGACACGCTCGTGCTCGGCTGCACCCACTACCCTTTTCTCGATAAAGCCATCCGCTCCATCGCGGGCGACCGCCTTGCGTTGATCGACACGAGCGTTGCGATCGCGCGGCAACTCGAACGGCAACTGGATCTGCATGGCATGCGGGCTGCGCCTTCGCACGACGCACATTCACCGCGCTTTTGCTCGACCAACGATGGCCGGATGCAGCAAAAACTGGTGGCATCGCTGCTGGGGCTCGATATCGACGTTGAGCGTGTCGACATTCCGTCGCGCCGTACGCGAGCGCTCGAATCCGGCGCGGCCTGATTGCTCCCCAATGCGTCCTATGGACGCACAGCCGTGAAAAATGGCTGAGATTCACCGTATCTGGCCAAATAAAACCCTCCCGGGGATGCGGTTTCATCGCATTGTCCGAACGACGTGGCATTGTCCAACGGGCCTCTCCGACCCGGCCCTTATTTCCCCGCAAGCAACGTCCAAAAAAACCAACGTCCCCTATTGCCAACCTCCGCATAAGGAATGATAATAATTCGCATTAACGTTAGCTATCGTGGTTGCCACATGATCGTCTGTGTTTGCAAGTCAGTATCGGACAGAAAGATTCGCGCTTCCATTGCCGACGGCGCTTCTACTTTTGATGAACTGCAATTCGAACTGGGTGTCGCAATGTGCTGCGGCAAATGTGAAGAAAGCGTACGCGACGTCATGCTGCAAAGCGGATGCGCGTCGCATTGCGGTGTGCGCGGCGACCAGCATCAGGCCGTGCCATTGACGTTTTACGAACGCAAAGCTGCTTAAGAGCGCTTCAGGTCCTGCGCGATGCGCAACTCCTGAGCCCTACGATCTTCAACAAGCGCCACGACGCCCGGCCTCACGCCGTACGAGTGGATCATGTGCAACACCGAAGTTTTACGTTTTCCGCTCGCAAGCCAGGTCACATCAAGCCAGCACGCCAACCCCCAATCAAGGAGGGAACGATGGAACTGCTGATCGGTTTTGTGGCCACGCTGTTTATTTCTCTGCTCATCTTCCGAAAATGAAGTCCTCCAGTCTCACATGCTGCATGGGCTTTCGCTGTTCGTACGGCTTCGCAACCGTGCAACCACGCTGATATGCCGTCTCCCTCTCTCTCGCCGGGCAACGCGTTCGGCTCCGGCGCGCCGGACAATTCGTCCATCAACCCGCGCGTCATTGCGGCAGGCGTTGCCGTGGTGGGAATCCACATCGGTTTGCTAGCAGTCGCGCTCACGATGCGCAACGAGCCGCCGCCGCGGCCCATCGAATCGAAGACGATCACCGCCGAACTGATCAGCGCCGCGCCGCCGCAACCCGTTGCCGCGCCCGCAGCCATTCAATCGACGCCCGTTCCTCCGCCGCCGAAACCGGTTCCACCGAAGCCGACGCCCAAGCTCAAGCCCACCGTGCAGCCGCACGTGAAGGCCGCGCCGACGCCGCTGCCGGAAACCACGGCGCCATCGACGATTGCGGCCGCCGCGCCTGAAGCAGCGCCTGCTCCGCCCGCGCCGCCGGCCCCTGCAGCCCCGCCGGCTGCCGCGCCGGCGATCGGCCGTCCAACGATGTCGCTCAACGCGCCAAAGGACGTCGCCCATCTCGAATGCAACATCGCAATGCCGGAATATCCCGCGCTCTCGCGGCGTCGGGGCGAATCAGGTACGGCGGTGGTGAAGTTCGTCGTCGGGCTGACGGGAAAGATCGAGAACATCGAACTGAAGAAGAGCAGCGGTTCGTCGAGGCTCGATGACGCCGCACTTGACGCCATGCGCTCAAGCGCCTGCAAGCCGTACAAGGAAAATGGCGAGGCGATCCGCGCCGCCTATTCCCAGCCGTTCGTCTTCGGGCTGAACGACTAGAGCACGCACGCCGCCAAGAACACAGAATCCGACCTAATTTTTAGATATCTACAGGAACTGCAATGCAAAGCTATGGTTTGGCCCACGTCTGGGCGCAAGGGGATTTCGTAACGCGAGGCATCGCGCTCGCGCTGGCGATCATGTCGGTGCTGTCGTGGACCGTGATCGTGGTGAAGGGCCTGAATGTGCTGCGCCTGAAGCGCTTGACCAAGAACGCCGAGCAGGCGTTCTGGCATTCCGACGATTTCGCCGATGGCATCAAGAAGCTCAGCAATCATTCGGCCAAAACCCAGGACAACCCGTTCCTCGCGCTCGCCCTTTCGGGCCAGGACGCTGCCGATCACCATCATCAGACGCAACCGCATCTGCACGACCGCATGGATGTGTCGGACTGGATCACGCGCTGCCTGAAAGACACCATGGACGAAGGCGTCGGCCGCATGCAAGCGGGTCTTGCCGTGCTGGCATCGATTGGCAGTACCGCGCCGTTCGTCGGCTTGTTCGGTACGGTGTGGGGGATTTATCACGCGCTGCTGACCATCGGCGCGACGGGACAGACGTCTATCGATCAGGTCGCGGGACCGGTCGGCGAATCGCTGATCATGACGGCGTTCGGCCTGTTCGTCGCGATTCCGGCAGTGCTCGGCTATAACGCGCTGACGCGCTGGAACAAGGCTATCGTGACGAAGCTGAACCGCTTTGCGCACGGCCTGCACGCGTTCTTCGTGACGGGTACGAAGCTGGCATCGAGCAAGCGAGGCGACGGTTTGCGCCTCGCCACGCATCAGGCTGCAAGCACGGCGTCGGGTGTCAAGCCTGCATCGCGCGTGAGCTAAGGGGACGTCGTCATGGCCATGAGCCCTTTTTCCAGCGACGAAGATGACGGCATGATGAGCGAGATCAACATGACGCCGCTCGTCGACGTCATGTTGGTTCTGCTGATCATCTTTCTCGTCACGATTCCCGCCATCAATCACGCGGTGAAAATCGATTTGCCGAAGGCAAGCAGCCAGCCGCAGGACACCAAGCCGGCACACGTGGACGTGGCCGTGGAAGCGGACGGCACGGTGCTCTGGAACGACCAGAAAGTCGACGATAACGCCCTGCAGGCTCGCATAGCCGATGCGTCGAAGCAGACGCCGCAGCCGGAGTTGCGTTTGCGCGCGGATCGCAAGGTGCCGTATGAACGCGTCGCCGACGTGATGTCAGCCGCGCAAGGCGGCGGGTTATCGAAGATTGGCTTTGTGACCGAGCCAAAGGCCGGCGCGAAGTAAGCTTCGGACGCACCAAAGTAAAAGGCCTTCATCACAATGATGAAGGCCTTTTTTTGTGTGCGCTCGGCACATTCGGGCTAGCGGTTACTTTGGGGCCGAGTATCCCGATCCCGCGGCATCGCCACATGCGACAGCCGTGCTCGACACGGACAGCGCGATTAGCCCTATCAGGCCTACTATAAAAGTGGCCGTGAGTTTTCGCATAAGCAGCTCCTTAGCGAAGAGATTTCAATATAGCGCCGAGGTACAACTCGTTCAAGCGCATACCGATTGAATCTCTGCATCGCAAGCGCACGCTTCAATGTCAGAAACTTGCAGCCACACCTAGTTTAGTCACACTGTTTCGTGAGTGCGCTCAACCGGGAGAGGACATTCTCCCGGGAAGCGATCGCCGTCATTGATTGACTCGACCAGAAAATCTACAAAAGCGCGAATCGCAGGGACCATGCCCTGCCGCGATAAAAACACCGCATACAACTGCGGCGTAGGGAAAGTCCAGCCAGGCATGACGGGCGACATCTGGCCAGTGCGCAGCGCCGCACCGTACAACATCTCCGGCAACGCCGCGATGCCCACGCCGCGCAGCACAGCCTCGCGGATCATGCCCAAGTCTGCTGTGACCAGGCGCGGTTCGTGTTCGAACTCGTGGCGTGTGCCATCGGGGGCAATCATCCGGAATACGTGGCGACCGTCGCTCGAGGGGACGTCGATGGTATCGAATTGAGCCAGTTCCGAGGGCGCAAGCGGCGGCGCATTGGGTTTGAGCAGCGACGGCGCCGCGACCAGCATTTGCTCCGTGCGCCACAACGGCCGCGCGACGATCGTGGAATTGACCGGCGGCTCGGAACGCACGCGCAGGGCGACATCGACGGGATCTTCGAACAGATCGATCACGCGATTCGTCACGCTCATGACCACGCGGACCTCGGGGTATCGATGCAGGAAAACCGGAATTACCTCCGATAAAAACGTCTGCGCGATCGTGACGGGCACGCTCACCCGCACACTGCCGCGCGGCGAATCCCGAAGGCTATGGACGACATCGACGGCCGCTTGGGCCTCGGCGAGCATGCCCTTGCAATGCTGGTAGAAAAGTTGCCCGGCTTCGGTCAGTGCAAGCTTGCGAGTGGACCGCTGCATCAGCCGTACGCCGAGCGACGTTTCCAGCTCCGAGACCCGCCGCGACAAACGTGATTTCGAAATGCCCAGCACGCGCTCAGCCGCAGAAAACCCGCCGTGTTCGACTACGTACGAGAAATACATCAGATCGTTGAGGTCGTGCGAGTCAGGTTTCATTCGGGCGCGGGATTGATGTAGCGGTTGTTTCAGTGGTGGGACAATCCATTGCGGATGGACGGCTTTTTCTCCGGAATACGGTCCATATAATAGCTCCATGTTTTAAATTTGGCGCTAATCGCTGACTTGGCGCCCTATCCGGATCGACTGAGGCGAGGACGAAAATGGACACCACACGCAGTATCGAACGCACCATTCCGGCGCTCCGCACGGTGGAGGGCGGCGGTTTTGTCGTGCATCGGCCGTTTCCCACGCGGCTGTTGATGGACTTCGATCCGTTTCTGCTTCTCGACGAATTGGGACCTGTCGATTACGCACCCGGCGAGGCCAAAGGCGCGCCTGACCATCCGCATCGCGGGTTCGAGACCGTCACGTATGTGCTCGAAGGCCAGTTCGGCCACAAGGACTCGGCCGGACATTCGGGCACGTTGCGCGAAGGCGATGTGCAATGGATGACCGCCGGTTCCGGCGTGGTTCATAGCGAAATGCCCGATCCGGAATTCACTCGCACCGGCGGCCGTGTACATGGGCTGCAGCTTTGGGTGAATCTGCCAAAGCGCGACAAGATGATTCCGCCGCATTATCAGGAGATTTCATCGGCGAGCATTCCGGTTGGTGTGAGCGACGACGGGCGCGTGCGCGTGAAGGTCATCGCGGGCGAAGCGCTGGGCGTGAAGGCGGCTATTGAAACCCGCACGCCGATTCTGTATCAGCATTTCTCGCTGCAACCTGGGGCATCTGTCGTGCAGCCGGTGCCGAAGGATTTTCGCGTGTTCGGTTATGCGTTGTCGGGCGACGGCTTTTACGGCGCCGATAAACAGCCGGTCAAGGCGCGGCAGATGATCGTTTTCGCGGACGACGGCGAAACCGTCACCTTCACCGCCGGCGACGAACCCCTCGAATTGCTGCTGCTCGGCGGCGTGCCGCTGAAGGAGCCGGTCGTGCGCTACGGTCCTTTCGTGATGAACACGGAAGACGAGATCCGCCAGGCCGTTGTGGACTATCAGGCAGGCCGGATGGGCGCGATCAATCACTGACCGGCCCACCAGGCGTCTGTTTCACCGGCGCGGCACGAAGGACACTATTTGCGTCACAATAGTCCTTCGTGCCGCGCCGCTTTATCGTCTGCGCCGTCTGCACTTTTACGTACCGCCCGTCCCACTCACACGGAGTACCGCATGTCCGAAAAGTTTGTGTCGCCGGTTGTCAGCGCCAGCATCGGCGCCGAGGATTTTCAGGTCGCCTTGAGCGACGGCAAGCATGAATGGCTCGGCGATGAACCCGCGTCACATGGCGGCGCCGATACCGGCCCGACTCCGCATGGCCTGTTGCTGTCGAGCCTGGGTGCGTGCACGTCGATCACGCTCAAGATGTACGCGAAACACAAGGGCTGGCCGCTGGAAGCCGTTCACGTCACGCTCACCTATCAATCCACGCCGCCGGAAGCCACGGTGATAGACCGTCAGATCAAGCTGACGGGCGAACTGGATGACACGCAACGGGAACGTCTTTTGCAAATCGCGAATGCCTGCCCTGTGCACAAGATCCTGTCTGGTTCGATCGCGATCAACTCCGGGCTCACGCCCGCTTGAACGCGCGCGATCAACACCCTTAACGATCACCTCAAGGAAAACGTCGTTTTGAATTTCGAACACCTCATCCAGATCAACGACCCGCTCAACCCGTTTGTGGAAGCCATGACGCGCGAACAGGTCTGGCAAGGGCTTGTGCTGCGCGTAGAACAGCCGCAACTGTTCGTGATCGGCCTGGATCGCTGCGCGATCCTGTCGCGCGACGGCGACGTGATCGAGCGCGAATTGCACTACGGCCAGGCGCGCGTGCGCGACCGCGTGACCTTGATCCCCGAAAGCAGCGTGCGCTACGACATTCTGCCAACCGCCGAACATGTGGGCGGGTCGCTGACCATGGCGATCGAACAGCCGGACGAGCTTCAGCTATTCCTGCGCTTCACCTACGCGACCACCCTGCCCGTCGCCGATGATCCGAACGCCAGCCCCGACGCACTGCAGACGCAGGAAATCGTGAAGTCAGCGTACAGGGAAGCGGATATCGACACCGTCAGGCTGATTCGCCAGTTCGCGCATGGCAACAAGTTACAGGGCCCGCTGCATTAAGATCCGGAACTGCGTTTCGACAGAAAGCCGTTGACTATCGAAATGTAAAATCGATGAAGACATCGTTGTTGCAAATAAGAATGGTTATCATTAAGATTACTCCATCGACTCAACGAACGGACTTCTCGACATGACCGACATCCTGCGCTCCAACACGCTTCGGCTGCGCCGCCCGGTTGAGCGTTCCGCTGCGGCGACCATCGCGCGGCCGCGTACTGCAGTCGTGACTACGGCGCGTCCGGCTTCGGCTGTTTCCACGGAGAGCGCCGAACGCACACTGCGTAGCGACACGCTGCTGCAAGGTCAGAGTCACATCAGCATCATGCATAACGGTGAGACGTATCAGTTGCGCGCCACGCGCCTGGGCAAGCTGATTCTCACGAAGTAATACGCAAACCGAATTTCAGTACCAGGTATTGTGGGGACCACCTCTTCGAGAGGTGTTTGGCAATAGCCAGCCATGACGGCTTGCACGCGAGAATTTAGACCCCTTCGTGCAAACACCAGCCAGTCGTCGATAGCCAGCGAAGCCGCTTTTTTTTGGTCCCCAGCGAGTGCTTGTATAAGCACCACCAACAAAGCAAAAAGCACGTTTTCTCGATGAAAACGTGCTTTTTTGTTATCTGAACGAGGCTGCAGATCAGACGTTTTCGATACCCAGCGACGCGATACCCGCCTTCGCCACGGCCGCATCCTGATCCGACTTCACGCCGGAAACGCCGACTGCCCCGACGATGTCCGCGCCCACCATGATCGGCACGCCGCCTTCGAGCATTGCGGTCATTGGCGCGCTCAGGAATGCAACGCGGCCCTGCTTGATCATGTCTTCGTAGAGCTTCGTTTCACGGCGTCCGACTGCCGCCGTGCGCGCCTTGCCGGTTGCCATCTCAGCCGTGCTCGCGCCGGCACCATCAAGCCGATGTAGATGCAGCAAATGCCCGCCATCATCGACAATGGCAATTGTCACATTCCATTTGTTCGCGAGCGCATGCGCCTCGGCGGCGGCTGCGATGATCTTTACGTCTTCGTCGGTCAATGCGGGTTTTGTTCTCATGGTCACCTCCAGGTTGGATTTGCGAATACCCACAAGGTTACCGCGAGAAGCCCCAGAACATCAGGTACCAGGCGCTATCGACAACAGCCAATGCAACAATAAACCACAGCATCGCGGCCACGCCACGCGACATCACGCGACCGGGCACGTACCGTCCAATGACTCGCCACGCCAGCCACGCACTCCAGAGGTTCGCGACACCGAGCAAACCCAGGCGCATGTCAGTGACCCACCAGAGCGGCACGTGCTCGGCGCGCAACAGCGAAACCGTAGTCGCCGACAAACCCAGAAACACGCCCACGCCCGCTACAGGAATCAGCGCCTGGGTCAGATGATGCAATCTCTTGAACTCGAAGCGGCCAAGGGTCCGCGTACCAGCTGCAAGCAAGCCGAGCAGCACGGTGCCATAAACCAGTCCGGTCACGACGATATAACCAATCACCATGCTGCCGTCGAGCCACGAAAAAACGTCGTTCTGCTCGGGGTAATGCGTGAAGAGGAACCATGGCGCGTTGGTATCGAGCGGCCAGAGAATGTTGTGATCGATCAGCCAGCTCGCGAAGATCTGCTTCAGCTGGACAAACCACGGACTCACGGTCCAGTGGAATGCGCCGATCGCGATCCCCAGCAAACCATATAAAACCAGTGCCGTGTCCCACGGGTTGGCTTGTTTATCGCCGAGCTTGACGATCTCGGACGAAGGTGAGCGCCACGTCAGCGAAATCGCATCGCGATGCCCGCTGCAACGTCCGCACATATGACAGTCCGATGCGCCCTTCATGGCCCGCAGCGGCACGAGCGGCGCACAGTTGACCGGAATCACCCTGTGCCCATGCTCGCCTTCTTTATACGACTTGCGCCATGCGTCCTCGTTGACCTTGTAATGGAACGGCGCGAGCCGCGCCAGCAACGAGAACACGCCGTTCACCGGACACAGGTATTTGCACCAGACGCGCTTCTCGCGCCCGTACAACACGCCGATGATCATTGCGCCGACCGTCGATCCGCCCAGCACCAGCAGGACGGCTTTCGGATATTGATAAACGCTGACCATCTGGCCGTAGATGGTCGTAATGCCAAACGCCACGAACGGCCAGCCGCCCCAGCGCAACCAGCGCGGGATCGCCCAGCCGCGCCCGAACTTGCTTGCAAACTCAGTCAGCGCGCCTTCGGGACACAACACGCCGCACCAGACGCGGCCGAGCATCACCATGGACAACAAGACGAACGGCCACCAGATGCCCCAGAACACAAACTGGGCGGCAACCGTCAGGTTGTTCCAGATATGCGCCGTGTTGTCGGGCAATGGCATCACTGCAGGAACCAGAATCAGGAAGGCATAGAACAGCACCACAACCCACTGGATTCCGCGGATTATGCTGCCGTGCTGTTGCATCCATTGCCCGGCTTGTTGCAGCCGGCCGGGCCGATTCAATACATCGCTCATGCTGGACGTCTCACCGATTTTTGCGCCATGCGGTTCTTCGAGCGGCGCAGCAGAAGGAAGATGACGGCCCAGTACACGGCGTACGCAATCAGGTTCATGCCGGCCGGATGCGCGCGGTATCCCGTAAGCGTCGCGACGAGGGAGCCGAACGTGCTGGAGTCATCGAGAAGCCACGACGAATTCCAGACCTGATTCACGACGACAGGCAGGATTTCCTTGTCGATCAGCTTGTCCACGCCGGTCTCGAACAAGCCGGCTGCAAGGAACAGCAACATGATCTCGGTGACGCGGAAAAACAGGCGCCACGAGAAAATCTTGCCGCCGAGTTGCAGCAGGTAGAACGTGAGAAACGCAAGTCCAAGGCCGATCACGACAGCGAGATACTGCGCTGAATCGACGTGTCCCGACTGGCCGAAACCCAGGCCGTAAAGGAAAATCACCGTCTCGCTGCCTTCACGTGCAATGGCGAGCGCGACGAGCAGCGTCACGCCCCACCAGTTTGCGTCCTGCTTGCTCTTTTGCAGCGATGCTTCCATGTCGCGCTTCATCGACCGCCCGTGGTGCTTCATCCACAGCACCATTTGCACGATCAGCACACATGCCACGAGCACCATACCGGTCTGGAAATAATCCTGCGCATCGCCGGACAGTACTTCGGTGAAGCCCACGAGCGCCGCACCCAGCGCCACGGCGGCCAGCAAGCCGATCGCCACGCCGGCCCACAAATACGGGATGCCGCGACGCGCATCGGCGTCGCCATTTTTCAGCCATGCGTACAGGATGCCGACGACCAGCAGCGCCTCGACACTTTCCCGCCACACGATGAAAAGAACCTGACCCATTACCTTCTCTCCCGCTTAACTAGCCGATACAACCACTACTTCGCAACAATGACGCCTTGCGCCGACTGGTGGAAATCGTCGAAGAACTTGTATTCGCCCTTGTCCAGCGGCGCAATCACCACGAAAGAATCGGCGCCCGGGGCGAGCACTTTTTCCTTGCGCAACTGAATACTCTCGAACTCGGCCGCGCCCTTGCCCACGTTGTGCACTTCGATCTTGAAGCGCACGCCCGCCGGCACTTCGATACGCGCGGGATTCAGCTTGCCGTCATTCAGTTCGAGCTTGAATGTCGGGAGGTCGGCAGCTTGCGCCGATGCAGCGCTGGCAAACCAACCTGCAGTGATCGCCAGCGACGCCGCGATCAATCTGTATTTACGTTCCATGCATCCTTCCTGGCTGCGGTGTCCGGCAAACTGCACAAGTCTGGCCGGACGCCTGAGTCCAACTAAGCGACCGCTTTAGTAACCACCCTTCTTGCCGATGCCGGCGAACGGGAAGTCATACTCGATCGTGTACGGCTTGAACCACGGACCCACGCCCGTTTCCTTGTCGACGTGGCGGCCGAACGCCATGTGGCCGGTTTGCATCGGCGGCGCGATGTTGAGTTTCAGATGATATTTGCCCGGGCCGAAAAGCTTCACGTTGTCGCCGTAATGAGGACCGTCGCTCGCAACCATGGCCATCAGGTCGCCCTTGATGCTTTGTGTCGTGCCGACCTTGGTCAACTCATACGTGACCTGGAGATAAGGCATCCAGTCGCCTTCCGCAAAGCCCGTCGGATTGTTCTTGACGGCGTGGATGTCGGCTTCGAGGTGAATATCCGAATCCGATGCCTTGCGCATCATGCCTTCTGGTTCCATCGTGATCGGCTGCAAATAAACGGCGCCGACTTCGATGCCGTTCTGGATGTTCTGCTTGCCGATCGGATATTCCGCAGCCGATGCCGAGACCATTGCCGCAAGAGCGACCGCAGCCACCGAGCCGCGTACCAAAGTTGCAACCTTCATCCGTAACTCCTTCTTGTTATTGATCAATGCGTTGATTCGACACCGTTGTTTCGCCAACACCCAACGTTGGCCCTAAAAATCCAGAATGAGAATGCGATCCGAAAGTTAATACGAACCATTCTCAATGATTAGGAAGTTTAGCACCGATCCAAAGGACGAACAATTCGACGCAGCGAACAAAGCCTTGTACGGACAAGGGTTTTGGCCCGTCCTATGACCGGCTCCCGCACATAAAAACAGCGGGCTCCAAAGCCCGCCGTCCTGGTCGTCGCCGCTACGAAGGGCTCAAAGATGGTCGCCTACATTCGCGCCGAAAACACGCTGCCGCAACAGCGACAGTTGGTCGCGCGTCTGCGCCGCTTTCTCGAATTCGAGATTTTTCGCGTGATCCATCATCTGTTTTTCGAGCCGCTTGATTTCCTTCGATATCTGCTTTTCAGACATGTCTTCGAACTTCGCGCGCGTCTGCGCTTCCTTCAGCTCGGCGCGGGCGTCGTCGACGTTATACACGCCATCGATGATGTCCTTGATCCGCTTCGTCACGCCCCGCGGCGTAATGCCCATCGCGAGGTTATGCGCGATCTGCTTCGTACGCCGCCGCTCGGTTTCGCCGATAGCGCGCTTCATCGAATCCGTGATGTTGTCGCCGTATAGGATCGCCTTGCCGTTCACGTTCCGGGCAGCCCGGCCGATCGTCTGGATCAGAGAACGCTCGGCGCGAAGGAAACCTTCCTTGTCGGCGTCGAGAATTGCGACCAGCGATACCTCAGGGATATCCAGCCCTTCTCGCAACAGATTGATCCCGACAAGCACGTCGAAAGATCCCAGACGCAGGTCGCGGATGATTTCAACGCGCTCGACTGTATCGATGTCGCTGTGCAGATAACGCACCTTTACGCCGTGATCCGCCAGGAATTCAGTAAGCTGCTCGGCCATGCGCTTGGTCAGCACCGTGACCAGCACGCGTTCGTGCACTTTCACGCGCGCATTGATCTCGCCAAGAACGTCGTCCACTTGCGAGCGCGCCGGACGTACTTCAATTTCAGGATCGACCAGACCCGTCGGGCGGACGAGTTGTTCGGCGACCTGTCCTGACGTCCTGTTTTCGTAATCAGCCGGTGTCGCCGAGACGAAAACCGCCTGGCGCATCTTGCGCTCGAACTCGTTGAACTTGAGCGGCCGGTTGTCCAGCGCCGATGGCATCCGGAAGCCGTAGTCGACCAGATTCTCCTTGCGCGCGCGGTCGCCGTTGTACATGCCGTTCAACTGGCCGATCAGCACGTGCGACTCGTCGAGCAGCATGAGCGCGTCGGGTGGCAAATAATCGACGAGCGTCGGCGGCGGTTCGCCTGGCGCCGCGCCCGAGAAATGCCGCGAATAGTTCTCGATGCCTTTGCAGAAACCGAGTTCCTGCAGCATCTCAAGGTCGAAACGCGTGCGCTGCTCGAGCCGTTGAGCTTCGACCAGCTTGCCGTCCTTGTGGAAAAACTCGAGACGCTCGCGCAATTCCGCCTTGATCGTCTCGATTGCCCGCATGACCGTGTCGCGCGGCGTCACGTAATGGGACGACGGATAAACGGTAAAACGCGGAATCTTGTTGCGCACCCGGCCGGTGAGCGGATCGAACAGCTGCATCGACTCGATTTCGTCGTCGAAAAGCTCCACCCGCACCGCCATTTCGGCGTGTTCGGCCGGGAAAATATCGATGGTATCGCCGCGCACGCGAAAGCTGCCGCGTGAAAAATCCGCTTCGTTCCGGTTGTATTGCATCGCAATCAGCCGGGCAATGATGTCGCGCTGGCCCAGCTTGTCGCCCGTGCGTAGCGTCAGAATCATCTTGTGGTATTCCGACGGATTACCGATACCGTAGATGGCCGACACCGTCGCCACGATCACCACGTCGCGCCGCTCAAGCAGGCTTTTCGTGGCGGAGAGCCGCATTTGCTCGATATGCTCGTTGATCGACGAGTCCTTTTCGATGAACAAATCGCGTTGCGGTACGTAGGCTTCCGGCTGGTAATAATCGTAGTAGGAAACGAAATACTCGACGGCGTTGCGCGGGAAAAACTCGCGAAACTCCGCGTACAACTGCGCGGCGAGCGTTTTATTGGGCGCAAACACGATCGCCGGACGGCCCATGCGCGCGATGACATTCGCCATGGTGAAGGTCTTGCCCGAGCCTGTCACGCCAAGCAGCGTCTGAAACGACAGGCCGTCCTCGATCCCCTCAACAAGCGTGGCAATCGCCGTCGGCTGATCGCCCGCGGGCGGATACGGTTGATAAAGCTGGAACGGCGAGCCTTCGAAGGTGACAAACTTCGATTCGTCGAGCGTTTCTGCGGCTTCAATTAGCGGGGTATCGGACATGAGGAAGCGGTGCCTTTGGCCGAGAGCAAACATCCATTCTAGCGGTTCACGATGGAGCAAGCTTGACGGCCGATCAGGGTTTGTCGGATCGATCCGGGCGACGCGCGCCGGTTTCCTCGCATTCGCCCAATATTTTGCAGTTGAGGCGTCCGCGTCAAAACGCAAGTGTTTGTTTTGATGGATGAAAGCATCCGCTTGTGAAATCGGTAACTCGCGCTGCTGCGGCTTCGTTTCTTGAGAAAACCGCAAAATCCGTCATGTAAAAACGCAAATTCTCCCAGTTCTTCAGCTTCGCCGGGCCGAAAAGCGCCGCTCAATTCGTTACAATGCCGAACTGGGGTTTTCATCGATGGGAAGGAGTTTTTTGTTGGCTCCTAACGGCGCGGTCGAAGCACAGCTTGCCGCGAATTCCATCCCGAACGCCCGTGCATGCCTTTCCACTACCGTCGATAAATCATGTCCCTTTTCTCAGCCGTCGAGCTTGCCCCCCGTGATCCGATCCTGGGTCTGAACGAAGCCTTCAATGCCGATCCGCGCAGCACCAAGGTGAATCTCGGCGTCGGCGTGTATTTCAACGAAGAAGGCAAGATTCCGCTTCTGCGCGCCGTCCGCGAGGCCGAAAAAGCACGCGTCGAACTGGCCGCACCGCGCGGTTACCTCCCCATGGAAGGCATCGCCGCGTATGACGCCGCCGTGCAAAAACTGCTGCTCGGCAACGACTCCTCGCTGATCGCCGATGGCCGCGTGATCACGGCTCAGGCGCTCGGCGGAACGGGTGCGCTGAAGCTCGGCGCTGACTTCCTGAAGCGCCTGAATCCGGCGGGCAAGGTCGCTATCAGCGACCCGAGCTGGGAAAACCATCGCGCGCTGTTCGAATATGCCGGTTTCGAAGTCCTGAACTACCCGTACTACGATGCTGGCACGCACGGCGTGAAGTTCGATGCCATGCTCGAAGCGTTCAACAGCTACCCGGCTGGTACGGTTGTCGTGCTGCACGCGTGCTGCCACAACCCGACCGGCGTCGACCTGACCCCGGCGCAGTGGGAACAAGTCGTGGCGACGGTCAAGGCGCGCTCGCTCGTGCCGTTCCTCGATATCGCGTATCAAGGCTTCGGCGAAAACATCGACGCCGACGCGGCCGCTGTGCGCCTGTTTGCCAAGGCCGACATCAACATCTTCGTGTCGTCTTCGTTTTCAAAGTCGTTCTCGCTCTACGGCGAGCGCGTCGGCGCGCTGTCGATCATCACGAGCGGCAAGGAAGAAGCTGGCCGCGTGCTGTCGCAACTCAAGCGCGTGATCCGTACCAACTATTCGAACCCGCCCACGCATGGTGGTTCGGTAGTCGCAGCCGTGCTGGCATCGCCGGAACTGCGCGCGACTTGGGAACAGGAACTCGGCGAAATGCGCGACCGCATCCGCGCCATGCGCAATGGCCTGGTCGAGCAAATAAAGGCAGCAGGCGTCGAACGCGACTTCAGCTTCGTCAACAAGCAGCGCGGCATGTTCTCGTACTCGGGCCTGACCGCGCCGCAAGTTGACCGCTTGCGTGAAGAGTTCGGCATCTACGCCGTCGGCACGGGCCGGATCTGCGTTGCCGCGCTCAATACGCGCAACCTCGAAGTTGTAGCGAATGCCATTGCGACCGTACTGAAGTAAGTTTGTTTTTGCGGTTCCCGGAAACAGCGCTCCTTGAGGGCGCTGTTTTTTTGGGGCCCACCGGTTGTGTCAGCGCCCGTCGCGATGAATATCGTGCGTGACAAAACCGGAATCGTTCTTAGGCATATCCAGCCAATCGTGATGATCGAGTGTGCCGCGAATGTCGGTTAATCCGCTTTCCCAATGCTCCCGCATGGTTGACAACCCGAATTGATAGTCCTTGTAATGCCCTTCGAATTCCTTGTGCCGGTAGATGAGGTGGATCACGTTGTAGCGCTTCGAGCACGCCAGCTCCTCGGCCGCCTTGCACCATGGGTCGCTGTTACGAACGTCTACCGGCACTTTCTCCAGCACTTCCCTCAAGACGTTCCGGAATCGTTGTGAACGCTGCATGGTGTCCGTAACCAGTCTTGTACGGCTCGAAAACTGGACGTCCTTCACTCGCCCCATCACATCCACAATGCTGTCCGGTACCGGACCTTTCGCGCTCCATAAGTCGACCTGGAACGCGAGCGTGTCACGACGCGGCGTTGCTTGGGCAATCTCGTATAACGGCGTATTCGACATGAGTCCGCCATCCCAGAAGTATTCGCCGTCGATCTCGACCGCGGCGAAGCCCGGCGGTAAAGCGCCCGACGCCATGAAATGCTCTGCACGCAGCTTCATGCGCGTGTTGTCAAAATACGCGAAGTTTCCCGTTGCCACGTTCACCGCTCCCACCGACACTCGCGTTTCCCGCGAATTGATCCGGTCGAAATCGCAAAGGCCTTCGAGCGTCGCCTTCAATGGCCGCGTGTCGTAGTAACTGGCGGTGCCGGGATCGCCCGCGGCCAACGGAGACGGCGGCGGAAATCGCGGGATGAAAAATCCCTTCTGCCCCTCCACCAGCGCGCTCGCCGCCTGCATGGCAGTGAAGGCTTTGCGGATTTCATCGGTCGAATTGAAAAATGCGTGCTCGACGAACGCCGGTAGTGGCGGCATGAAAGCCGGCTGGCAGATTGTTTCCCAAAACTCGAGCAACCGTGGCACGCGGTCCTGCGGCGCATTACCCGCGATGATCGCCGTATTCAGCGCGCCAATCGAGATCCCCGCGATCCAGTTCGGATGAATACCCGCTTCGTTCAAGCCTTGATAAACGCCGCCTTGATAAGCGCCGAGCGCCCCGCCTCCTTGCAACATCAACGCAATCGTTTCGTATGGCGGCAACTTGATCGCTCCGCTTGATGCCGTGGCTTCAGGCAAGTCCCCGACACCGAGCAATGTCATCTTGCGAGGCTCGCTCGTTACCTTCGCGCGTTTCGACTTCGCACGCCCGCCAACACTTTCCGTCCGGTCTGCCATTGAAACTCCTTTGACGCGTAACACGCCGAAGCGCTGATGCCCGATCACTCGAGAGCAATGAGACCACGCAAAGCCGCGTCGATCAACCTTCTCCACACCTCATATCCCATTCGGCCAGCTTTTCGACGCCGCTGCGCCGCCGTACGCTTTGAACCGGGAAGATGCCCGTTGCCGCGTTAATCTCAAAAACCGATTAAGCTTTGAGACGCAACTTGCTGTATTAAAAACCCGAAACTGGAGATATCGCATATGAACTATCGTCGGCTTGGACGTTCTGGATTGCAGGTCAGCGAATTGTCGATTGGCTCGTGGGTCACCTACGGCACCCAAGTCGATCACCGCGCTGCGCGCGAATCGCTCGCTGCAGCGCGCGACCACGGTGTCAATTTCTTCGATAACGCCGAGGTCTATTCCAAAGGTGCGTCGGAAGAAATCATGGGCCGTGCATTGAAGGAACTTGCCTGGCCGCGCGTCAGTTATGTGGTGTCCACGAAATTTTTCTTCGGCCTTAATGAAGGTACGAACCAGCATCAAACGCTCAATCGCAAATACCTGCATAACGCCATCGACGGATCGCTGGCACGTCTGCAACTCGATTACGTCGATCTCGTTTTCTGCCATCGGCCGGATCCCTATACGCCAATAGAAGAGACGGTATGGGCAATGAGCGACATCATCGCGCGCGGCAAGGCCTTGTACTGGGGCACGTCCGAGTGGAGCGCCGATGAGATTCGCAGCGCCTATGACATTGCCGATCGGCATCATTTGCACAAGCCCGTGATGGAACAGCCAGAGTACAACCTGCTGCATCGAACGCGCGTTGAAAAAGAGTACGCGCGGCTCTATGAGGACATCGGATTGGGTCTCACAACGTGGAGCCCGCTTGCATCAGGATTACTGAGCGGGAAATATCGAGATGGCGTTCCCGCCGACAGCCGCGCGCGACTCCAGGGTTACGAGTGGTTATCGAAGAAGCTCACGGACAAGAGCACGAACAATATTGTTGGAAGACTCGCCGAGGTTTCTGACCAGCTCGGCTGCTCGCTTGCGCAACTGTCCCTCGCCTGGATCTTGTTGAATCCGCATGTCAGCACGGTCATTACAGGCGCGTCGCGCGTCGAACAAATTCACGAAAACATGAAAGCGATCGACGTCGTGAAAAAAATCACACCCGAGATCAAAGCGCGCATCGAGGAGATCGTTGGCGACGCGTTCGTCTGAGGCACGACGGGAGACAGGATGCGGGTCGGATACAATAACTGCCCTGCCGACGTGTAAACGCACTCATGTCGGCGACTGTTTTTCATCTGGCTGGCTTTGCGCCGCTCCTTCTTGTTTCTCGTCTCCGCTCATTCATCGCCATGCTTAGTTACCGACACGCCTTCCACGCAGGCAATCACGCAGACGTGCTGAAACACGCGGTCGTCGTGCAGTTGCTGCAATACCTTGGCCAGAAGGACAAGGCGTTCTGGTATATCGATACCCACGCCGGCGCCGGTGTGTATTCGCTTGCCGATGGTTACGCGACCAAAACGGGCGAGTATGAAACGGGCGTAGCCAAGCTATGGGGCAAGCGGGACCTGCCTGGTTTGCTCAAGGATTACGTCAAGGAAGTCAAAGCGCTCAATGCAGACGGCACGCTGCAGTTTTACCCCGGCTCGCCCTACCTTGCGTGGCGGACCATGCGCGAACAAGACCGGATGCGCTTGTTCGAGCTCCATTCAACGGAAATCGATGTGTTACGTCACAATTTTCGTGATGCCGGCCGCCGCGCGATGCTTTTCGAAGGCGATGGCTTCGACGGCATTCTCAAGCTTTTGCCGCCTCCACCCCGCCGGGCGCTGGTGCTGATCGATCCGTCTTACGAGGATAAGCGCGACTACGCGCGTACGCTGAATTGCCTTGAGGAAAGCTTGAAACGCTTCGCGACGGGAACTTACGCAGTCTGGTATCCGCAGGTGACACGCCTGGAGTCGCAGCGTTTTGCCGATCAGCTAAAGCGCGTTCAGCCGAAGAACTGGCTTCACGTTTCATTGACCGTGAGCAAGCCGCCGGTTGATGGCTTCGGCTTGTTCGGTAGCGGTATGTTTGTCGTGAATCCGCCGTACACGCTTGTCGGGGAGTTGAAAGAGGCACTCCCTTATCTAGTCGATGCACTCGGCCAGGACAGTAAAGCCTCCTTCAAACTGGAGCATCGCGGCGACTGAGCAACGCCCAAGGCCCCTACTGCGCGGATGTGACGGAACCCGTCGCCGTATGCGGATCGGACGAACGAGCCGACGTCTTCGGCTTGACTCCGACGGTTCTTGAGACGGTCGAGGGGTCGGTAGCGGTTGATATCGGCGCAATTGAAACCGTGGGTTGCGCTAGTGGTTGAGCCCGTGGTTGTTCACTGGATTGCGGTCGCGTGCGGGGTTGCAGAGATTGTGGCTGCGGCTGTACGTGGGGCTGACCGCTTGCGGGCATGCCGTACAAACTGCCGGAGTGCGATGCCGAAGAACGCAATCCGCGGTTACTCCCAATTCCAGCAGTGCCCGGTTGAGACTGGGTGCCCGGCGCTATGCCATAACCTTGCGCCCCTGCGTATCCCCCCGGCTGTACCTCGATATACGGCGAAACCACGATTGTCTGCTGTCCTTGTTGCGGAACTTCGGGCAGCGACCCAAGCGGGCGCGCGGGAACCATGCCCGGCTCATCTAGCGGCCCGGTCTGCAGAACCGTACCGCCGGCGCCGCTATGAATTCCGCTTTGCGTGTCGAGAATAAGCGGCCGTCCCCCTGCTTGCGCAAACGCATCCGCTATCATCGCGCTGAAAATCAGCACTACGCACACCGGCGCCCCGTACCCGATCAACGTCGTTCTAGAACTCATGGCGCCCCCGCGTCAAATTTCTGATTGCCCTGCTGGTCTCGATCAACCCGTTCATATCATATGAAAGCGCTTTACCTTACCGCGATGGTAAGCCTTAGGCTAGCTTTCTCAAAGCCGACACTTAAGGAGATTCAATGACGTTCCCGAAAACTTTCATTGCTAGCATCGCTGCTTTTGCGATGTCCATCGCGGTATCGATGCCAGTCGCTTTTGCTCAAGCGTCGACACCCGCCGACTCTATGGCCGGCATGGACATGTCGACCACGAAAAACAGCCATGACGACGAAGCAACGAAAGCATTCCAGGCAGCCGACCATTCGATGATGTCGGGCATGTCCAACATCGAGTACACCGGAAACGCCGACCATGACTTTGTGACGCACATGATTCCCCATCATCAGGGAGCGGTTGCGATGGCCAAAGTCGAGCTCAAGTACGGTAAAGACGCCAAGTTGCGTGCGCTGGCGAAAGAGATCATTGCTTCCCAAGATAAAGAGATCGCGTTCATGAAGCAATGGCTGGCCGCTCACCCGCAGAGCAAGTAATCGCCAAAGCCCGAAAACGACAAAGCCCCGCACGCGGGGCTTTTTCAATGCTCAACCGGGTCACCGGCGGCAATTTACAGCGAATAGCCTTCGGTTTCCAGCGAGCGAATACGCTTTTCGAGCTGGACGATATCCGACGATTGAGCCAGATACTCTTCGCGGCGGTTACGTTCTGCGGTTTCAAACCAAACGCTAACTTTTTCGAGCAAGAATGCAAACATGATTTTTTCTCCAAGGATCTCAAATGAATCCCCGGCGGTTCGGGTCAGGGATATCCCTCAAAAGGGTTAACCCGAATTATAGAGGAAGGCCTTGGGAGATGTTAGTGAAATGCTTGCATTGGGTGCATTCTGATTTGGAATGGTGCATGCACTAAGGCTGTACAACCCGCTGATTCGTAGACGTTTTTCAGGTTCAAGACGAGTATTGGATGTTTTTATGAGCTATTTCGGTGCATTTTCCACGCGCCAAACCTTGCCTTGCACCAAATCCCGTCAACCCGCAAGTCGCTCCAGAATTGGACAGTCGGGTCGATCATCGCCGTGACAATTGACAGCTAGATGCGCCAATGTATCGCGCATGTCGGTAAGCTCCGCGATCCGCCGGTCCAACTCTGCAACGTGCTCAAGCGCAATGGCTTTGACCTCAGCGCTGGCGCGTTTCCGGTCTTGCCACAACGCCAAGAGCTTCCGGATATCTTCAACAAGGAATCCGAGTCGACGCGCTTGCCGAACAAATTGAAGTGCGTGAACCTCATGCGTCCCGTAGACACGGTAACCAGACGTCGTGCGTCCCACCGGCGGCAATAGCCCGACGCTCTCGTAGTATCGAATCATCTTGGCCGTCACACCTGACGCACGCGCCGCTTCACCAATGTTCATCATCGATCTCCGAATTTTATCTGGACTGTACACCTTCCAACAGTGGGAAGGTATAGCATGACACATTCTCGCAAGCCAAACAAAGGAAGGTCGTGATGGAATTTCAAGTAGAAGGCATGAGCTGTCAGCATTGCGTCGCGGCTGTGACGCGCTCGATTCACGAGGTCGATGCCACCGCAAAGGTTCAGGTCGATCTCGAAAAAGGAAAGGTTGTAGTGACGTCATCCAAACCGGTCGATGATCTCAAAGAAGCCATCGATGAGGCGGGCTACACCGTCGTGTCGGCAAAAACCGCATGACGATTGGCAACTCCGACTTCAAGGTCATTCTGATCGGTGCGTCCGGGCTGCTTGGGCGAGCCGTTTCCAGCGAACTCACCGAGCAGACACGATGGCAGGTTGTCCGGACAGCATTTCGTCACGCGGACGCGAACAGCGTCAAGCTTGATATCCGCGACAAAGAGGCGGTTCGTACGTTTATCTTTGAGCAGGAGCCCGATGCCATCGTGGTAGCGGCCGCCGAGCGCCGTCCTGATGTATGCGAAAACGATCCCTCACTCGCAAAAGCATTAAACGTGGATGCGCTGGAGTTCATCGGGGCGGCCGCTAATGAGACTGGTGCGTGGGTACTGTCGATTTCTACTGACTATGTCTTCGACGGCACCCAACCACCCTATCGCCCCGACGACGCGCCGAATCCACTTAACGCTTACGGCCGCAGCAAGCTAGATGGTGAGCGCGCGTTGATGCAGTCAATTGCCCGTTCCTGTGTTTTACGCCTGCCGCTGCTTTACGGGCCGGTGACGGACTGGAGCGAGTCGGCTGTGACCAGCTTGGTGCCGGCGATTGTGAAGTCAGGCGTCGACAATGTCCCGGCGATCATGGACGCATGGGCGACGCGGTATCCAACCTTCACGCCAGACGTGGCGATCGTGATCCGACAACTATTGGAGCGCTGTGAAAGTGCCAAGGCCGTAAAAGGCGTGGTGCACTGGTCCGGTAATGAATCGATGACAAAGTTTGACATCGCCGGTTGTATCGCCCGGGTATTGCGGCTTGACGCCAAGATCCATTGTCAGCAGACACCCGCCGATGCTACGCCTCGTCCAAAGGATTGCCATCTCGCATCCGCCGCACTGGACAATATGGATATCGGTCGGAGAACGGCGTTTGAGGTTGGGATTCGCGCTGTGCTGGATAGCTGGCCTAAGCCAACAGTCAGTCGGCAGACTACGTGACGGCAGCGCGGCTCTGTGCGCACTTGTCGCGCCCGTTCGAGCACGCAAACGATGCAGGCCGCGCTAAGTTCGGCAATGCCGTAAACTCGCCTTATAAACGCAAAAACCCCACTTTTTGGGTGGGGTTTTAAGCGACTGCGGTGGAT
>NZ_JAAVUV010000049.1 GCF_018449635.1 Caballeronia sp. dw_276
CGGTCCGTGGAAAATCTCGAAAGGGTTGAAATATGAATGCGCGGGAAATCGTCGATTACTTCAGGCTCAACCAGGTTGCCCTGGAGGTCGTCGACGGGAAGATAAGGTTTGCAGCCCCGCAGGGGTTTTCCACGCCGGAACTCGTCGAGAGACTGCGTCACCACAAGGCGGAGATCGTCGAACTGCTCGACGCCGCGCAACAGGCGCCAGCGGGCTTCGCGCGACGGCCGGCCGACGCGGCACCGCTGCTGTCCTACGGTCAACAGCGGCTCTGGTTCCTGAGCCAGATGGACGACGACAACGCGTATTACAACGTGCCGTTTTCGATCCGGGCCACGGGAACGCTGGATATCTCAGCCCTGGCATCCGCGTTCGAGCGGGTCGTGGCCCGCCACGACATTCTGCGCACCGGCATCGTGGTCGACGGCAACGTGCCCATCCAGGTGGTTGCCGAGCGCAGCGTGCTGGATCTTCGCGTCGACGATCTGACGGGACTCGAGGCCGGGGAACAAGATGCTGCCGTGCAGGAGATCGAGCAGGCCGAAGCGCTCACGCTGTTCGATCTGGCCGGACCTTCGCTACTGCGCGTGCGGGTCCTGACGCTGGCACCGGATCGCCATCGCATCCTGTTGACGCTGCACCACATCGTGTCCGATGCCCGCTCGATCGGAATCCTCGTGCGGGAACTGTCGTTCTTTTATACGGCCCGGATCGATAGCTCGGCCGCCGAGCTGCCACTGCCGAAGGTGCAGTATGGCGACTACGCTTACTGGCAGCGCCATCTGTTCGACGCAGGGAAGCTCGAAGCAAAGACGGCGCATCTGAAACGACGGCTGTCGGGAGCACCCGCGTTGCTGACGCTGCCGACCGATCGGCCGCGGCCGCCGATCCAGCGCCATCGGGGCGCGGCGGTGCATTTCGGGTTGCCCGTCACCTTGGCGGCACGCATGAATGAATTGGGCCGGCAGTGCCAGGCGACCCCGTTCATGACGTTGTCGGCGCTGTTCGCGCTTTTCCTGTCGCGCTACTCCGGACAGGACGACATCTGCATCGGGACGCCGGCTTCGAGCCGGAACCAGGCCGAGCTGCACGACACGATCGGGTTCTTCGTCAATGTCGTCGTGTTGCGGATTTCTCCAGCCTCGCAGCTGGGCTTTCGCGCCTTTCTGCGTCAGGTCCGGGACATCGCGCTGGACGCGTATGCACACCAGGACGTGCCGTTCGAACGGCTCGTTGAGGAGTTGCAGCCCCAGCGCAGCCTGAGTCATACGCCGTTGTTCCAGGCCATGCTGGCCTGGCAGGACGTCACGTCGAAAGCGCGTCTGACACTGCCTGGCCTCGAACTCGAACTGGCCGCTACGGAGGAGCGTGCAGCGCTATGCGACCTGACGCTCAACGTCGCGGAGATCGATGGCCGCATGATGGCGAGGC
>NZ_JAAVUV010000050.1 GCF_018449635.1 Caballeronia sp. dw_276
GGCGCACGCCCAGGTGGGCGAATGCGCGGTAGTCGCGCGCGATACAGGCGACGGCGGCTCGCAACTGGTCGCGTATGTGGTTCCGTCAAACGCGGCAGAAGATCGCGGCGAGCCGGGCGGCGCCATGGTCTCCGAAACATCGCACCCGTCCTTCAGCCTGTTCTACTTCGGAGCAGAAAGCTACAACCCGCAGAACAAATACCGCCTGTACATGGAGTCGGCACGTTTCGCGGATGAACACGGCTTCGATGCGGTCTGGACGCCCGAGCGACATTTTCACGACGTCGGGAGCCTGTACCCGAATCCTGCGGTGCTGAGCGCCGCACTGGCGAGCGTCACGCAACGCATCGGCCTGCGCTCGGGCAGCGTCGTGCTGCCGCTGCACAGCCCGCTGCGGGTCGCTGAAGAGTGGTCGGTGGTGGACAACCTGTCGAACGGCCGGGTAGGGCTGTCGGTCGCATCTGGCTGGGTGCCGAAGGATTTCGCCCTGGCGCCGCAGCAGTTCGCGCAGCGCAAGACCGTCATGCTCGAAGGCATCGGCCAGCTCCGCGCGTTGTGGCGCGGCGAAACGCTGCCCTTCGAAGACGGCACGGGCAAGCTCGCTCAGGTCGCAATCTTCCCGCGCCCGGTGCAGCCGGAACTGCCGTTATGGCTGACTGCGGCGAGCAACCCGGAAACTTTCATCGATGCCGGCCGCCTCGGTGCAAATCTCCTGACCCATCTGCTGGGCCAGACCATCGAGGAAGCCACGCAGAAGATCGCGCTGTATCGGCAAAGCCGCGCGGAGCACGGTTTCGATCCGGATACGGGAATCGTGACGGTGATGGTGCACACCTTCGTCGGTGACGATCTGGAGGCAACGCTTGCACGTGCGCGCGGGCCGTTCAAGCAGTACATGCGTGCGCATCTTGGACTGCTGCAGTCGTGGGCGAACAGTCTGGACATTCCGGTGAGTCAGCATGCCGACGAAGCGGAGATCGATCAGATCGTGTCGTTCGCGTTCGAACGGTATTCGCGCACGGCGTCGCTGATCGGCACGCCGGCGAGCTGCGCCGACGTGGTGCGGCGGCTGTTCGACGCGGGGGTGGACGAGATTGCGGGCCTGATCGACTGGATGGATACAGACAATGCGCTGGAAGGCCTGAAGTATCTGCATCGGCTGCAGCAGCTGACGTCTCGCCCGAACCTGGGCAAACGCGCGCTGCAATCCCATCTGCGGGGACGGCTGCCGGAGTACATGGTGCCCTCGCACATCGTGCTGCTGGACGCGCTGCCGCTGACGCCGAACGGCAAGCTGGACCGCCACGCGCTGCCGGCGCCGGAACGGCAGGACGGGGATGGCGAATACGTGGAACCGCGGACGGCGGATGAACATCAG
>NZ_JAAVUV010000051.1 GCF_018449635.1 Caballeronia sp. dw_276
ACGCTTGCGCGCCGGGTTCGGCGTCGAATTGCCCTTGCGCGCACTGTTCGAGGTGTCGACCCTGGAGGCGCTGGCCATCCGCATCGATACACTTTGCGACGATCGCACGCGGGTTGCGCTGCCCGCGCTCGTACCGGTTGGACGCGAGCGTCCGTCGCCGCTGTCGTACGCGCAACAGCGTCTCTGGTTCCTGGACCAGTTGAAATCGGGCAGCGTGTTCTACAACATGCCAGTGGCGATGCGCCTGACCGGCGTGCTCGACATCAGCGCGCTGCAGCGTACGCTCGACGAAGTGGTGCGCCGCCACGAGGGGCTGCGCACGCGGTTTCCGATGATCGACGGCATCCCTGTCCAAGAGATCATGGATGCCGTGCCCGCCTTGCTACGCATCGAGGACCTGTCAGGGCTTGCCGAGCCGATGCGGACAACGAACCTGCACGAGCTGCTGTCGGACGAGGCGCTTGAGGCCTTCGACCTGTCGGCGGGGCCGCTGATGCGTGCACGTTTGTTCCGGCTCGCGAATGACGATCACGTCGTGGCGCTGACGCTGCATCACATCGTCTCGGACGGCTGGTCGATGGGGGTGCTGGTGCGTGAAGTGGTTGCGTTGTACGAAGCGTTCTCCCGTGACGAGCCATCGCCGTTATCTCGGTTGCCGGTGCAATACGCCGACTACGCACACTGGCAGCATGCGTGGCTGACGGGCACGGTGCTCGACGAGCAGATTGCCTACTGGCGTGAGCAACTGGCCGAAGCGCCCGCCTTGCTCACGTTGCCCACGGATCGCCCGCGGCCCGCGTCGCAGCGCCACCAAGGTGCGGTACATCGCTTTGCGGTGTCGGCGCGCACGACACAACGTCTGCACGGGTTGGCCCGGCGTGCGCAGGGTACGCTGTTCATGACACTGGCCGCCGCATTTGGTCTGCTGCTCTCGCGTCATGCAGGGCAGGACGATGTCTGCATCGGCACGCCGATCGCGAATCGTCGCGACAAGCAAACCGAAGATCTGATCGGCTTTTTCGTCAACACGCTGGTGCTGCGCCAGCAGGTTCACCCAGGCGAATCGTTCGAAACGCTGCTGGGCCGGATGCGCGAGACCTTGCTGGGTGCCTACGCGCATCAGGACGTGCCGTTCGAACAACTGGTCGAAGTCCTCCAGCCGCAACGCAGTCTCGGATATTCGCCGTTGTTCCAGGTGATGCTGATCCTGCAGAACGCGCCGCTCAAGGACGCGCAACTGCCGGGGCTGAAGCTTTCGTCCGTGGCTGGAGAATCAACGACGACGAAGTTCGACCTGAGCCTGAATGTCGAGGAAGCAGGCGGC
>NZ_JAAVUV010000052.1 GCF_018449635.1 Caballeronia sp. dw_276
GGTCCAATGGTCGTGGACACCTCAAAAAGGGATAATTCTCTAAATGAGGTGAGAAATGGGCAGACGAGACTTTCCAGACGAATTCAAGGCCGACGCGGTCCGGCTTGTAGTGGAGCAGCGATATTCCTTTGCTCAGGCGAGCAAGGCGATGGGCGTTGGCGACACCGCGTTAAGGCGCTGGGTGGCACAATGGCGCGCGCAAAAGGCGGCGCCCCCGCGCACGGCTGAGCAGATTAGCGCGGACGCGCAGCGCATAAGGGAGCTGGAGGCACGGGTAGCCGATCTGGAAAGGGAGCGGGAGATTTTAAAAAAATCCACGGCCTTCTTCGTGAAAGAAATGGATCGCTCATTGAAGTGATTCATTCGTTGAGGAAGGCCTATCCGATTATCGCCATGTGCGCCCTGACGGGCGTGTCTCGCAGCAGCTACTACGCGTTTGTGCGGCCACGTGTGCGGCGCCGGCACTCATCGCAACTGCTCGATGCTGCGCGTCAGATACACCACGAAAGCCGAGCCAGCTACGGTAGCCGCAGGATGGCGCAGTCGTTGCAGAGCAAAGGCTATGCAGTCGGGCGCCACCGGGCCAGAAGCTTGATGAGAGAGGCGGAGCTGGTGGTGCGCAAGCGTCGCACTCACCGGTATCGAAAGGCTGAAGGCGAGGCGCACGTGGCACAGCACCTGTTGGAGCGCAAGTTCGAACCCGGTGCGATCAATCGCGTCTGGGCGGGCGATGTGACGTATGTGAGAAGCAAGCAAGGGTGGTCGTATTTGGCCATCGTCATGGATTTGCACTCGCGCCGCATTGTGGGCTGGGCGTTTGACATCCAGGCTGACACGGAACTCGTGATTCAGGCTTTACAGCACGCGTACCGCAGCCGACAACCGGGTGCTGGCCTCATGTTTCATTCGGATCAGGGCTGCCAGTACACGAGCGCACGCTTTGTCGATGATCTGAAGAACGCGGGCATCACACAGAGCATGAGTCGCAAAGGTAATTGCTGGGACAACGCGGTGGTTGAGCGTTTCTTCAGGAGCTTAAAGAGCGAATGGATCGGCGAGCACGAGTACGAAAGCCATGAGGAAGCAAAAAGTGACATCCGAGAGTTCGTGGAAAAGTACTACAACTATCAGCGTCTTCATTCGGCAACCAACAATTTGCCGCCGGTGCTGTACGAAGCGAGTTCTTTATGAAATCCCCTTTGCGGGTGTC
>NZ_JAAVUV010000053.1 GCF_018449635.1 Caballeronia sp. dw_276
AAATCGAACACCCCGTCTTTTTCGGCATTGGGTCGCGCAGCAAGGCTCAGTTTCTCCAGTGACCGCGAGACCTTGAGCTCGCGTCCCCGGAACGTAAAGTGGCCATGCCAGTCGACTTTTACGATCTCGTCGTCGGGACCGTATTGCGGCTCAGGAATCGTGCTGGGCCAAACGCGCGTACTTGGCCGATACCGCTTGACCGGCGTGCTCATGCCGATGCCCTCATGCGGGCGCCGGTTGTTGTAAAGCTCGCGCCAGCGCTCGAACTCCGTTTGCGCCTCGCGATGCGTCATGAAGGTCCGCCCGGCCAGCACTTCGGCCTTCAGCGAGCGATGAAACCGCTCATTCTTGCCGTTCGTTTGCGGGTGATACGGACGGCTGTAACTCACCCGAATCCCCAATCGAATCAGCCAGATGGCCAGCTCCGTCAATTGGCCGAGCTGGCGCGATGCGCCCCACGGCGCGCCGTTATCGGTGTTGATCTGGCGCGGCAGCCCGTAAGTGGCGAACGCCCGTTCCAGATGGGCTTGCACGGTGGCTGTCGTCTCGAACGCGCACGCTTGCAGCACCACGTTAAAGCGCGAATGGTCATCGAGCACAGTCAGCGGATGGCACCGGCCTTCGCCCACGGTAGCAAAGTGGCCCTTGAAATCCATCTGCCACAGCTCGTTGGGCTGCTCACGCTCGAAGCGCTGCCAGGAGGTGGCATCGGCCGATGCTCGCGGCGTAATCCTGTCGTGGCGATGCAAAATCCCGGTAATCGTGCTGGTGGCCGGCGGCGGCACCGGCGTCTGATCGCGCAGGAACCGGGCGATCTTGCGCGCGCCCCAGGCGGGGTTGCGCGCGCGCACGCCGAGCACGTGCTGCTCAAGCGCGGGCGGGGTGATCGATGGCGAGTGCAACGGCCGGCGGGACTGATCGGCCAGTCCAGCGATGCCGTCTTTTTTATATCGATTAAGCCATTTGTAGCCGGTCTGGCGGCTCACACCGAAGCGTCGGCACAAATCGGCAAAGGGCACGCTTTGATGCAAAGCGAGTTCGACGAACTCCTGGCGCAATTTCATGGTGTCTCGTGGGTTCCACGGCATGGTCGGATTCGAGGCAGTTGGACTGCTCGAAAGTGTCAACCATGTCTCCGCACACCTGTCAGCTATGTCTCCGGTCTAAACA
>NZ_JAAVUV010000054.1 GCF_018449635.1 Caballeronia sp. dw_276
GGTTTGCGCGCAAGCGGTCGGACGCCTCGACGATTTCAAGGCTCAAGTCGAATCTGCTCGTCGTTTCCGCGTCCGTCCGGCTCTCCACGCCGTCGATCCGTAATCCCGGCAGGTTCATATCGCCGAGCGGCGCGTTTTGCAGGGCGAGCACCACCTGGAACAGCGGCGTATGGCCGAGGCTGCGTTCCGGTTGCAGGACTTCCACCAGCTGCTCGAACGGAACATCCTGATGCGCGTATGCATTCAGCGTGGTTTCACGCGTGCGTGCGAGCAGTGTGTCGAACGACTCCTGGGCGCCGACCCTCTGGCGCAGCACAAGCGTGTTGAAGAAAATGCCGATCAGGTCTTCCGTCTGCGACTGCTGACGGTTCGCGATCGGTGTACCGATGCAGACCTCTTCCTGCCCTGCATGGCGAGCCAGCAGCACGCCGAACGCCGTCGCCAGCGTCATAAACAGCGTGCCTTGCGCCTGCCGCGCGAGAGCGTGCAGGCCTGCTGTGGTCGCGGCGTCGATGTCGAAGCGGTGTACCGCGCCCCGATGGCGCTGCATGGCCGGCCGCGGCCGGTCGGTCGGCAGCGTCAGCAACGCGGGCGCACCCGCCAGTTGCGTGCGCCAGAAGCCGATCTGCTCGTCGATCACCGCGCCCGTCAGCCACGTCCGTTGCCAGTGGGCATAATCCGCGTATTGCACCGACAGTTCCGCCAGCGGCGACGCTTCGCCGCGCGAGAACGCCTCGTAAAGCGCGACCACCTCGCGTACCAGCACGCCGATCGACCAGCCGTCGGAGACGATGTGATGCAGCGTCAGCGCGACGACATGTTCGTCGGCGGCCACGCGGAACAGCCGCGCACGGATCAACGGACCGTTTTCCAGATCGAACGACGCCGAGGCCTCCGCGGCCAGGCGCTCGTGCAGCCAGGCCGTGCCGGCGTCGACGTCATGAGCCGACGTCGGCAGTGCCTCCACGGGCACCACGAAAACGGAGGCAGGCTGCACCCGCTGTACCGGGATGCCGTCGACGGCAGGGAAACAGGTCCGCAGCGCCTCGTGACGCCGCACGATCTCCCCCAGCGTCCGCTCGAGCGCGTCGGCATCGAGGGAACCGGTCAGGCGCAGCGCGATCGGCACATGAAAAAAAGT
>NZ_JAAVUV010000055.1 GCF_018449635.1 Caballeronia sp. dw_276
TGGCCGAGGCTGCGCTGCGGGCGCAGGACCTCCACCAGCTGCTCGAACGGCACGTCCTGGTGCGCATACGCGCCGAGCGTGACCTCGCGCGTGCGTGCCAGCAGCGTCTCGAACGTCTCGTGCCCGGCAATGCGCTGGCGCAGCACCAGCGTGTTGACGAAGAAGCCGATCAGCGCTTCCGTCTGCGCGTGGCGCCGGTTCGCCACGGGCGTACCGATGCAGATGTCGTCCTGTCCGGCGTGGCGCGCCAGCAGCACGCCGAACGCCGCCGATAGCGCCATGAACAGCGTGCCCCGTGCCCGCCGTGCCAGCGCGTGCAGCCCGCCCGTGGTCGCCGCGTCGATCGTGAAGGGATGCATCGCCCCGCGATGGCGCTGCACGGCCGGGCGCGGCCGGTCCGTGGGTAGCGTCAGCAACGGCGGCGCATCCCCGAGCTGGCCGCGCCAGTAGTCCAGCTGCCGCTCCAGCACCGCCCCGCTCAGCCACTCGCGCTGCCAGTGCGCGTAGTCCGCGTATTGCACGGGCAACGCCCGCAGCGGCGAAGCCTCGCCACGTTCGAACGCCTCGTACAGCGCCGCCACTTCGTGCACCAGCACACCCATCGACCAGCCGTCCGAGACGATGTGATGCAGCGTCAGCGTCACCACGTGGTCGGCTTCGCCCAGCCGCATCAATGCGGCGCGGATCAGCGGCCCGTCCGACAGATCGAAGGGCTGCGTTGCCTGCGTCTGCAGTTGCGCGTGCAACTGCTGCTGCCGCTTATCGTCATCCAGCGCCGATAGGTCGAGCACCGGCAGATCCACCTCCAGCACCGCCGCGATCTCCTGCACCGCGACACCGTCGCGCGTGACGAAGCGCGTGCGCAGCGATTCATGACGTCGCACCACTTCGTTCAACGTCCGGTGCAAAGCCGCCACGTCGAGCACACCATGCAGCCGTACCGCAGCCGGCACGTTGTAGAACGCGCTGCCCGGCTCCAGCTGGTCGAGGAACCACAGGCGCTGTTGTGCGAACGACAGCGGCAGCGGCCGATCGCGATCTACCCTCAGGATCGCCGGCAGCGAGGCCCGCTCGCCGTCCTGTCGCGCATCCTCGATCCGTCTCGCCAGATCCGCCAGCACCGGTGCCTCGAACAGCG
>NZ_JAAVUV010000056.1 GCF_018449635.1 Caballeronia sp. dw_276
CGCTGGCTGCGTTGCCGCTGACACCGAACGGCAAGCTCGACCGCGCGGCGTTGCCCGCCCCTGACACGAGCAATGCCACGACCGGATACGTCGAACCCCACACCGACACGCAGAAAACTCTCGCCGGTATCTGGCGTGCAGTGCTCAAACTCGATCGCGTCGGCGCATATGACCACTTCTTCGACCTGGGCGGTCACTCGCTGCTGGCGACGCAAGTGCTGTCGCGCCTGCGCGAAACGCTCGGCATCGAACTGCCGTTGCGTTCGATCTTCGAAGCACCGCTGCTGGCTGACTTCGCGGCACGGCTGACGGGCGAACCGAGCCACGAACCGGACGCCCTTCCCCTGATCACACCAGCCGGTCGCGACCAGCCGCTGCCGCTCTCGTACGCGCAGCAGCGCCTGTGGTTCCTCGACCAGCTAGACCCGGGCAGCGCGTTCTACAACATCCCGATCGCCGTGCGCCTGCGTGGCACGCTCGACATCGACGCGCTGCATCGGGCGCTCAACGAAGTAGTGCATCGGCACGAGGCACTACGCACGCGCTTCGTGTCGGCCGACGGCATGGCGGCGCAGACAGTGTCAGCGCGGCTTGCGATCGATCTTCCAGTGACCGACTGGTCGATATCGACGTCCGCCCGGCAAACCGGGGCACTGCATGTCGCGCTCACCGAGGAAGCGGCCGCGCCCTTTGATCTGTCGGCAGGGCCGCTGATCCGCTCGCGTCTGTTCAGGCTGTCGGCCGACCATCATGTCGTCGCGTTGACCTTGCATCACATCGTGTCGGACGGCTGGTCGATCGGGGTGCTGGTGCGTGAGATGGCCGCGCTTTACAACGCGTTTTCGCATGGCGAAGCGTCGGCGCTGGCGGAGCTGCCGGTTCAGTACGCCGATTTCGCACACTGGCAACGCAAGTGGCTGGCGGGCGAAGTGCTCACGCGTCAACTCGCGTACTGGGAGGCGCAACTGTTCGACGCGCCCGCGCTGCTGACGCTGCCGACTGACCGGCCGCGGCCGACGATGCAGCGCCACAACGGGGCGGTCCATCGCTTCGAGATCGACGCGGTTACGACAGCGGGCCTGCATCAGCTCGCGCGCCAGGCACAAGGGACCT
>NZ_JAAVUV010000057.1 GCF_018449635.1 Caballeronia sp. dw_276
ACACGCTCTCGCGCGCAACAGGCCGTAATGCGTGTTCGCCCGCATCGGCTGAAACTGCTTGCGCCGCTTCCGCTTCCGCTTCTTCGTACAGCAAGGCAATCAGCGCTTCGCGCAGACTGCTTTCCGTATCGTCGCTCATGCCCTGCTCCTGTCTGCTTGTTCGTGCGCCGTCATCAGGGTGCGATCGGTGTCGCACGCGAGTCGATTCATCGAGAGTTCGTTAAGGCTCGCGGGTATCGCAGCCGGGATCGCCGCACGAGCGGCATGACGCGGCGCCGGATGCGCGCACGCAAGCTCCGGGCGAGCGACGCCTGCGGCGATGCAGCGGCATGCCGCACGCGGAGACCGACCACCTCCGAAGGAAAACTTCCGATAGACGTTCCGCCGTAACGGAACGAGGGACTGGTTGCAAATGCCAGGAATTGCAGGTCTCCAGACTTTTATCGTGACGCCGGGACTTGCTCCGCCCTTGCGTCCGCCATGACAACGACTGATCCGAACATGATTTCGTGTCCTGCGCGTGCCACGAGGGCGTACCGCGCAACTGCTGTAATCGGCCCTGGAAACAGCAAAAAGGAAGGTGTCACCTCCCTCGGTCGCGAGGCTCCAGGGTCGCGTTCCGCATGCCAATTCTTCGAGATAGTTAAATCAACTTTCATGCCATGCAGCGGCCTGGGCCCGCGAAAGCATAAGTTCATGTTTCGTAAGCACTTCGACCCCATGCCTGCGCGCGCGCTCCAGACCGGGTGGCGGCTTTCCCGGAACGCCATCCAATAAGTGTCCGCAAAACGGCACGCCCGCAGGCGTGCCGGCTATCACTGCATCTCGTCCTCGCTCGGCACCCGCTTCGCCGCCTTCCTTTCGGCCAGCATCCTGATCAGCTCCTCCTGCGACAAACCCTCCACCTGTTTGCGGATATCGGCGAGCGTGTCCGCCGGTTTGCTGCTTTGCTGCGCGATCGCCACGACGGCCGCGTCGATACGCTGTGCATAGGTGTCGAGGTCCGATGCCTCGAACACGGTCCGCAGCGGTAGCTCGACGCCGAATGCCTGTTTCGTCCGGGCCGTGATCTGCCCGGCCAGCAGCGAATGA
>NZ_JAAVUV010000058.1 GCF_018449635.1 Caballeronia sp. dw_276
CGTCCCATCGAACAGATCGATGTCGTATTCGAACGTCGCAAACAACCGTTGATCCCGCTCTGCGATATCCAGCGTGAGATCGAACTTCGCCGCCCTGCCCCCGCCATCCTGATCGGTCTGCCCCAGCGGCCGCAGACTCAGCCCCGGCAGGCTCAACTCCTCGAGCGGCGTGTTCTGCAGGATCAGCATCACCTGGAACAGCGGTGAATAGCCGAGGCTGCGCTGAGGCTGCAGTCGTTCGACCAGCAGTTCGAACGGCACGTCCTGGTGCGCATACATGCCCAGCGTCGTTTCGCGCGCACGCCGCAGCAGCGCCTCGAACGACTCGTGTGCGGCAACGCGCGTACGCATCACGAGCGTATTGGCGAAGAAACCGATCAACGGCTCCACTTCCGGATGCTGACGATTCGCGATCGGCGTGCCGATGCAGATGTCGTTCTGCCCCGAGTAACGCGACAGCAACACGCTAAACGCGGCCGCCAGCGTCATGAACAGCGTGCCCTGTTCGCGACGTGCCAGCGCGTTCAACGCGGTCGTCGTTTGCTCATCAACCGCGAACTCCAGCGTCGCCCCTCGATGTCCCTGCACAGCCGGACGCGGCCGGTCCAGCGGTAACGTCAGCAGCGCTGGGGCGTCGGACAACTGCTGCTTCCAGTAGTCCACATGCGTGTCCAGCACCTCGTCGGTGAGCCATGAGCGCTGCCAGTGCGCGTAGTCGGCGTATTGCACCGGCAACGGTGCCAGCGGCGACGCTTCGCCTCGCACGAAGGCGCTATACAGCGCCCCCACTTCCTGCACCAGTACCCCCGTCGACCAGCCGTCCGAGACGATGTGATGTAGCGTCAG
>NZ_JAAVUV010000006.1 GCF_018449635.1 Caballeronia sp. dw_276
GTGGCCGCCGACGTCGTCGAAGTCGGTGCCAGTAGAGCATCGGCGGCAGGCATGACGGAACCGTGATGCGTCACTTTATTCCGGCGGCTGCGATAGCGGCGCATCCGTTCGGCGTGTGCAAAGCGGCCATGGCGGCTGCGCTGGTAGCGCCGGCCGGCCTCGCGCATGCTGGAATGACGCGAAAGCTCGGAGCAGTCGCTATTGCAATAGATTTGGCCGCGGTCGCAACGGCGGCAAACAATGACCTGTGCCCGACAGCGCACGCACACGAACAGTCGACCTGACGCCGGCATCGAGAATCCCTGTCAATGCCGATGCAATATCGACAGGGCTGACCAAGCGTGCAATACTTGGCGCACACTCGTGCCCCGTCGTACGCGTGTTGGGTTCGACACCGGAATGAACCTGGCAGTTTGGGCCGGTGTCGGACCTGTTTGTTCGGCGGTAGGTAAAACTTCTTCTACCGCATCCCGCCCTTCGCGTCACCCCCCGCCAGACGCGAGCAGCACCGGGCGCGTCTGCACTCGCCCTTCGGGCTCCTTCCGACGCACCCAAATACCTGCCCATCGGCACCTCCGCCCGTCGTCGAAAAACCCGTTCTGAAGAACAAGTCATTTAGCGTTTCTGATTGACGCCGCCATCTGGTGTCGCTTTCCGACCGCCATTCACACTAGTTACTTTAGAGCGCTGACATAACACGTTCCGTACGCCAACACGCATTCATCAGATGTAATGCTGCTATGGCTACCATGTCTTAAGCCACTGTCAAGGAGACAACGGCTTAATGGCGTAACGACTGCGGGCATTGAAGGAGGTCTGAACTTCAGGGTGAGCGCGCGTCTGCAGGAAAGGGTGGTTAGGCAGACGGGCTGTCCACACAATCATGGAAGTACTTGGGAACTTTGGCTGCGTCCATGACGCTCATTTGGTTCGATGAGGCTTGCCAGACTGTAACGCGAGATCTTTCGCTCACGTCAGTGTGATTGGGATCCGCTTTGAGCCGTTGCCAAACCCTGCATGCGGCCTTGAGCGGAGCTCACTTGTAGATCCGATTAGATGTGCGGCCGTGTGCGTTGACGCACCCGCGTCCCAATGTGTCGACCCGTTGTGATCATGAGTATGCGAAATCGACTAGCTCGTCGTAAGACGTATTCGGGGGGCCGTAATTTCCATGCGCACCGAGGTCGCCTCTACGTCTCTTTGAACGCGGGTCTGGCGAAGTTCCTGAGGATGTGGCGTCAAGAGGAGCAGATGCTGATCACTCAAATTCAACACGTCTTGAGTTCTTTGCATTTGGAATCGATCGTCGTCGTTGATACGCTCCGAATCATTGCAGACCCCGTGATCGGACAGTCAACGAGCGGCTAATGAGCATTCCATGAGACAAGACCTTTCCATCGTGCTGCTGCACGCCACACCCGTGGCCATCGCGCCAATTCACGCAGCATTCCTGGCCGATTGGCCAGAGGCTCGACTGACCAACCTGCTCGACGACAGCCTGACGGCAGCCCGTGGCAGCAGCAACGACCTGTCCGAGTCGTTGCGAACGCGCTTCGTGAATGTCACGCGATACGGCTACGAGAGCGGCGCCGATGGCATCCTTGCAACGTGTTCGGCGTTCGGTCCCGCAATCGAAAAGGCCGATGCCGAACTTCCGGTACCAGTCTGCAAACCGAATGCGGCCATGTTCGCCGATGCGCTTGCACGTGGCAAAAACCTCGCAATGTTCGTGACCATTGAGCCTGCGTTGCCAACAATGGTGACAGAGTTTTTCAGCGAGGCATCACGCACGAATCCGCACGCTACGCTCGCCACCTTCGTAGTTGACGACGCGATGGAAAGATTGAGTGCGGGCGACAGCGAAACGCACAATTGTCTGGTGGCGCGAAAGGCCGCAAGCCTGCATGGTTACGACGCGATTATGCTGGCGCATTTTTCAACCGCTCAGGCACTCGATGCGGTCACCTCGGTCGCAAGCTGCCCGGTGTTTTCCGCGCCACGCAGCGCAGTCGCGGTGTCGATCGTATCGGGAAATACCGTGATCTTCGTGCGCGCCGCGACCCGGGTCCAGTCTGCGAGATGAAGCGCGGCATCTTGATAGTCGGCGAGTAAGGCAATTTTCATACGAGGCCTCGCTTGGAGAAACGATTCCACTATCACAGGCATCGGCGTGAGAGACCACCTATCTGATGGTATGAGTCGGAGGCAACGCTTACGAAAAAACTTCCATACACGCGGGATGGACTTGAACGTTAATATTATCGGCGCGCAGTCAAGAAGGTCTGATTCGCTTGCCGTCGTGACGCAGCAACTCACAACCGAATACGTTGCAAGATTGTCCTCGCACACGTCCTTTGATCGGCGATAGAAAAGTGCTATCAAATGGCCGGTAAGTACCTCACTCTCGTCAGTCGAATGGCCGATGATGGTGACTTGTGAAGGACTGTTCCCGTCCGACTGGGGGCAAACACTGAACCGCGGTGCGGCCTACAGCTTATCGTTCCGTGATCGGCACACGTCGACCCGTTCCGGTTGGCTAGCCGCAGACTTCGAACGGCGACTATTCGAGGATGAGCTGCCGCTCATGACCACAGGCATTCTCCACTCAACGGCCTTGCGGAGGCAGGATCCCCGACGCCCGTCTCTTCAGCCGCAGACTCGATCCTGGTCATGAAAGCGTTGCATCCAGTAGGGGAAGGGAACTGACGGTTCAGATACCTTATCGAGCCGCGCGCATTGTTCGGAGGTTAGTGCGAGGTTCTGTGCATCGAGGTTAGCGGCGAGTTGCTCGCATGTGCGGGCTCCAACAATGACAGAAGTGATCGGCTCGCGCGCAAGCAACCAGCCTAATGCGACTTGAGCCGGCGTGGCCGCTAGTTCGTCGGCGACTTCACGCATTACTGTGAGGATCAACTCGCCCCTGACCGTATCAACCGGGGGAAAGTCGAGCTTCGCACGCCGCCCGACAGTTTCACCATTCTGCGAGTACTTGCCGCTCAGATAGCCACCTGCGAGCGGACTCCAGACCAGAAGGCCCATTCTGTTTGTCGCTGCAACCGGCATGATTTCGTGTTCGATATCGCGGCTCGTCAGGGAATAGTGCACCTGATTGCTTACGACATGAACCCGATCGTTACGGGACGTTATCCCGACGGCCCGCTCAAGATCGCCTGCACTGAAATTGCACACGCCAATATGGCGGACTTTGCCCTGCATGACGAGGTCGTCCAGCACACGAAGCGTTTCGTCGAGCGGAACGAGCGCGTCACGGTCGTGCAACTGGAACAGGTCAATGTGATCGCGACCAAGTCTCTTCAGGCTTGTCTCGACCGAGCGCATGATGTGTGAGCGGCCCAATCCCACATCGTTCTGGCCGGTGCCGGTGCGTAGCCGAATCTTGGTCGCGACGAGCATTCGATCTTCGTCCAATTTCAATGCTTTCAGCACATGGCCCACGACCTCTTCTGAGCGACCTTGTGAATAGGCGTCCGCCGTGTCGATCAGGTTGACGCCACGTTCCACGGCCATCGCAACGAGCCGGGCGGCCTTATCGCTGTTCAAGCCGGCAATATTGCCCCAGATGCCCGAGCCAGCACCGAAAGTCATTGCGCCCAAGCTAAGCCGTGAAACGCGTAGACCAGTTCTGCCAAGCGTGCTGTATTCCATTGTGTATTCCTTGTTTGAATTAAAACCTGATGCATCGGTAGAGTAAGACCTAGAGTCCACGTGTCGCGCCATTGGCTATGGTCAGATTCGGCGTGACACAAGCTCGCCCAGAACGGTCTCCGGTTCGACGTGGCCGTGAAAGATTTATTCAGAACTGCTTTCGAGTTAGATCCAGTCTTCGTTGAAAGCCATTCAGCACCGCATGCGAGGCAGAGGATGCTTCATGCCCTGCTTGCGGACAGCGCTTCCCACGTCTGCCTTTCGACAACTTCCGCACGTACCTGACGACGCAACACCTCGGCGAAAGCGACTGCGAGATCCTTGGGACTCGCCCGCGAGGACTTTCAAGCTCGACGATGCGCACACTGTGCCATGTCTGCTCAAGCAGTTCGGCAGCTACGCGGCCTACGTCCGCGGTGCGACATCGGCACCGGCTTATCGAGCGGCTGCACGTAACTGGCAATGACGCCGTCGTCGCTTGCTGACGCGACATCCCATGCGGCGTTCTCCATGAATCAGGCTGGCCGCAGGAACGTCACCGGCATCGGCACCTCGCGCAGCGCCTGCTCCATCAGCGTGCGTTGAGTGAGCAGGTTGCCCTCGTCGGCCTGTGCGCCGATCGTCGAGATGCAAACGACTTTGTCGGGCTCTGCCTTCAGGAGGGCTGCGGACTCAGCCTCAATCACTGTGCGCGCTTCAGGAAACCCGGGCCCTGGATCGAATTTCTAAGGCGGCAGGATGAAAACGCTCGTCGAGCCTTCGAACGCGGCGGCGAGCGATGAAGGGTCTTCAATGAAATCTGTCGCGATCTCGCAACCTCGCTCTGCCCACGCCTCTGTCTGGGTCGCATCGCGCACTACTGCGCGTACCGGCTGACCAGTAGCCACCAGTTCGCCGCTCACTTTGCCGGCAACCTCTGTGATTGCATACATTGCTTGTTCTCTATATGTGGACATATCGGGCGACGCAGCGTGAAGGTGCCGACGGCCGACCGCTCAAGCGCGACGCAAACCGTCGTAAAACGCCTGCTCGAACTGTCCGTAGAGGTTCACTACGCGCGCGTCGTAAAAAGGCAGCATCTGCGTAAAGAGCGATCCGGCGACCCGCTTGACCGGATCCACCCAGAAGTAGGTGTTCAACAACCCGGCCCAGCTCACGCTGCCTGCACTGCGTCCATGCGGTCCTTGCTCTGCATTGATGTCGAAGGACAACCCCCACTTGTGCGCGGTGCCGGGAAACTGATCGAAGCTGTTCGACCACGACGGCTGCGCCGTCTTCATTTCCGCGACCTGCAGATCGCCAATGTGATTGCGGAACATCGTCGTGACGGTGTCGGCGCGTAGCACGCGTTCTCCGCGATAGGTGCCGCCCATTAAGAGCATCTGCAGGAACGCCATGTAGTCGCGCGGCGTGCTGAAGAGTCCGCCTCCGCCCATGAAAAATTCTGGGCGCTGATTGATCTCGAACGGCTCGGGCGCGAGGGAGCCGTCCGCCTGACGCCTGTGCATGGTCGCGACGCGCTGCTTCTGCTTGCTGCCGATGAGAAAGCCCGTGTTGCGCATGCCGAGCGGATCGAAGATGTTCTCGCGGAAGTAGACTTCCAGCGACTGATCGGTCACGGCCTCGACCAGTTTGCCGACCCAGTCCATGCTGATGCCGTACTCCCAGCGCTCGCCGGGCTCGAACTCGAGCGGCGCCGCGAACGCGCCGTTCATCGAATAGCCGATGTCCGGCATGCCCGTTACTGTCTCGTACCGGCTTAGCTTGTCGCTCCAGATGCTGTAGGTAAAGCCAGAGGTATGCGTGAGGAGATGGCGCACCGTGATCGCATTGCGCGCAGGACGCAGCTTGGGCTGCCCGGAGGCGTCGAATCCGTCGAGGATTTGAGGCGACTTCAACTGCGGCAGGATCTCGCCCGCAGGTTGATCCAGCCGCAGTCTGCCCTGTTCGATGAGCTGCATGCACGCAGTTGCGGTAATCGCCTTTGTCATCGACAGGAGCCAGAAGACCGTGTCAGGGCTAATGGCCTCGCCAGTGCGCGCATTCGCCAGGCCACGCGCTCCCTCGTAAACCAGTCCATCGTCGGTTGCGGCCATGGCGACAACGCCGGCGACCGTACCGTCGTCCACCGCCCGTTGCAGGCATTGATCGATTGAACTGCAGGCCGGGTGATGGGCCAGCACGGCGTCGCCATTCGGACGCTGCGATACTGCCCGCGCGTCGCGACTTGCGGTGCCACCAAGTGTCGCAAGGGCTAGCAGGCTTGACGCTCCCTTCAGAAGACGACGACGATCTGTTTGAACTGCCATTTTTCGTTTCTTCCTAATTAAATGAATGAATCGCGGCATTACTGTGCTTCAGTGATTGGCGAAAAACGCGCGCCGTGGCCGGTTTGCGTTGATGCGTCCAGCGGATGTCTCGGTGAGACTTATTCTGGGCAAGCATTAAACAAAACAAAATGACATGGATGTCATCAGATAAGTGACAACGCGTCACTGATTTGGCATGATCAACGGACATGTCCAGCACTGCTGCAAGGCGCAGCGTTCGCTCTCACCTGGTCGGTCACGCTTCTCCAAACGTATTAACTCGAGCAACCATGAGATCCAGTAGCGAGAAACTTTCCGGCAGCATTAGCGTGTTCGCCGCCGTCGTGGATGCGGGAACGTTTGTGGCCGCTTCGGAGGTGATAGGAATGACCCCGCCGGGCGTCAGTCGGGCGATTGCGCGGCTGGAAAAAAAGTTGAACATCCGGCTCTTCAGCCGGACAACGCGCTCCGTCTCCCTGACTGAAGAGGGCCGTCGCTTTTACGAGCAGGTCATGCCCCATCTCGCTGGGCTTGAGGAAGCAGCGGCCGCTGCGGCAGGTATCGCGTCCGTTGTGCGTGGGAAGCTCAGAATCAATCTGGATCCTGTTGTCTACCGGACCATTCTCGGGCAACAACTCGATGCATTTATGGACGCGCACCCCGAACTCGAAATCGAGTTCATCGCGCGGGACAGTCTTGGCGACCTTGTCATGGACGGCTTCGACCTCGCCGTGCGATTCGGCGAACCCAAAGCGTCTACCCTGATTGCAAGGAAGCTGCTCGACACCCGCGTCGTCACGGTCGCAGCGCCCTCATACGTTGCCCGCTGGGGACGGCCGGCAAAACCGGAGGACCTCAAAGGTGGAAGCCACAGATGCCTTGAATTTCGCAACCCGGAGACAGGCAAGCCGTTCCAATGGGAATTTCATCGCAAGCGAAAAAGCATTGTGGTCGACACCCGGGGACGGCTCACGGTCAACGACCCGAGTGCGTTGCTCAACGCATGTCTCGCCGGTTCCGGAATTGCTCAGATGTTGTTGCTCGGTGCCGAGCCCCTGATTGCCGACGGCAGTTTGATCAATCTCTTTCCCGAGTGGGTAGACGAACGGTATCCGTTATACGTCTACTACGCATCCCGGCACCATGTGCCGGCGAAGACCCGCGCTTTTATTGACTTCGTAGTGGAGCTGGCAGGCAATCACGAGCGTACGGGCACGCGCTAGTGCTGTTTCGGCCGGACTGGCGAGGCAATATCGAATGGCCGGTTACGTATGGTCTGCGGTCTGCCATGATCAGAATGCGATCGTCCAGTGCTGGCCCAGATTGTGTCTAAACTCGTAGCCACTGGGAATTGACGGATCCTTTCTCGGCAGAGTTCGCGGCTTGTCGATTGCGGCAACCCGAACGTCAAATCACAGCGGAACGTATCGCAAAGACGCGACAACCCCGCACGGGCGTCATGCCTGCATCGCTGAGCCATCTCAGCAGCGCTTTGCGGCCCAATTAGAGGTTGAATGGGTTAATTTGTTCAAGGTCTCAGGTTCGTCGGCAAAAGTTCATGCTTCGAACCTCGACAACGGTATTTCGATTTTGCTCACAGAGATCGACACGCTGTTGTTTCTACATCCTTACGAAAAGCGCTTGCTTGCACGGGCCCAGCGGCTGCTCCGATTAAATAAATATAATGCATCGCTGGTTGCCGTACATCCATTGATTCATGGCCGCGTTTCTAGGCCCTATGATCAAGCAGATTTCAGCGAGCAAACACCGCGCTGGTTGGATAAAAAATTTTTGGTCGATCGTCTTTGAGGCATAGTTAATTTCGCATCTCATTGCCACGCCAAGCTTAGCTAATATTCAATCGCGCCCACGCGCCCACGCGCCCACGCACCCACGCGCCCACGCGCCCACGGCCACGCCGCTCTTGCGCGAGCAACCGTGATCCAGCGTCCTCGCGAACTAGGCTGATAGATCATCCGGGCGATTTGTGATGTCGACTTTCACCCGTGCCAAACGCAGCAGAAAGAATCAATCAAGCTCAGCGCCGAAGTCAATCACAGCCGACAGGCGGAGATGAAATATTTATCCTTTTTCGTCTTCGTTGCGCGGTACATCGCAGCGTCGGCTTTCGCCAAAAGCTCATCGAGCGTCGAGTCGTGCTTGGTTGCTAAAGCTACTCCAACACTCGCGCTCATCAAGATTTCGCGATTACCGATTCGGTAGAGCTGCAATAGTTTTTAGCACAGCGCCTCTCCCACACGTTGGGCTTCATGCGCCGTATTTATTTCAGCGCAGAAGACAGTGGATTCAGCTCCGGCGAGGCGACTGACGACATCATCCCCGAGGAAAGCCTGGATCAGGCGCCCGGATCCCGGGTCCCGCCCTCGTACGTTACTTAAATGGTCGATAACCCACATAGCGTTGCACTTCGGATCTTGTCTTTGTCATATAGGCGCACTATCTTAAGTACTGTATAAACGTACAGCTATCGGAGGGTGCCATGGAAGAATGGGTCCGAGTCCAAAATGAGCGCGATCGCACGGTACTGGTTTGGTTGCGTAAGCAGGTGAGCGATGCCGCGATCGCCATGGCCGCGCGAGCATGTGCCCAAGGTGATTCGAAACCGTTTTTATCAGCGGTCTGTCGACAGCTCGGTCTCAAGGCGCCTCGCGTGCTGTCGCAAAGTCAGACCGGCGAAGCGGTAGGGGAGAAGCACTTGGCGGCGATGTAGGAATCCTGCGGGGGCATTCTAACGGTGTCCGGCCTGGACGCTGATTTCTATCTGACGGCGTCGCTTTCTGACGATAACCGAACGTTTTTAGAAACCTGCCCTTGTCTGATTATCGTTAAAGACAGCTTTTATCAATCATTCCATGCGGCAGAGGAGCCGTGGTAACCTATGCGCTGCAAATGCAACGCATGGAGTTAGCAAATGAAAACCGCTTCGTTACCGTCGCTGCGGGTTGACCCTGAACTGCGCCAAGCGGCCGAAAGCGTCTTGCTCGACGGAGAAAGCCTGTCGTCGTTAATGGAGTCATCCCTGCGCGCAAGCGTCAACCGCCGGCAGATGCAAAGGGATTTTGTCGCGCGCGGTTTGCAGTCCCGTGACGAGGCGCGCCGCACGGGCGAGTACTACGACGCGACCGACGTGCATGCCGAACTGGAAGCGATGCTGGTTGCGGCCGAGCAATCGCAGGGCAACCGTTGAGCCATCGGGTTCGCTACACCGCTGAAGCGCGCGCTGATCTGTTGCGCCTGTACGAGTTCCTGCTTGAAAGAGACGCACCGGCCGCGCGCCGCGCACTGGTGTCCATCCGCAAGGCCGCCGAGTTGCTCGAGTCTTTTCCTTACACGTGCCGCAAGGTCGAACCTGATAACGCTTATCTTCGGGAGCTGGTCGTGTCGTTTGGCGACGCTGGCTACGTCGCCTTATTTGAGATTGAGGACGAGCGTACTGTTAGTATTCTCGCCGTCCGGCATCAACGTGAAGATGACTATCACTAAACCAGCGGCAACCATAGCCGCACGTGAGGGCATGTGTGATCGGTGCTCGCACGCACTTCACGACCGCACCAGAGCGCTGAACTCGCTGCGGCGGTCTTCTCCAGTCGCTAGTTTTAACATCCCTACGCTGCTTTACGATCGCTGACGCACATAGCTGGACATTGGCTCGTCGCTACGAATTGTGCAATGGATTAATCGATTCGATTTCTGCTCAGTATTGTTACGCAAGTTGCAGTGGCCCCCGCGAGGGCTAGCCAGTAATATTCAAGTCGAATCATTTTTAAAAAAAGCATCGCCAGCGCCAATTCGAGTGGGTCCAAAACTATGAATAAATCGCAGCACCTACTGCCAGATATGCAAGCTCATCTTCTTTGCTATGTGGTATTGAGCGCTTTGACGTCACACGCTTTAACCAACAATTGGAAAGTGGAACATTCGGTCGAGTCGATTCGGATCTGGCTGACAAGGAATCGGCAGTCAGCGAGTTGGCTTCAACGTGTGCGTCTTGGACAGTTCGGATTTAAGCTTGCTCGTGACCAAATCGCAGCAAAAAGGCGGATCGCTCATCGTGATATCGCACTGCTCTTCACTCATGAGATGATGCCGAACTATCGAAACTTACACGTTCAGCAGATCTGGCAACTTTGCAGCAATGCGCTCAACGAAAGAGATGGACTTCAGGATGTTTCGGCGAGGACAGGCGACCCTGACTCCGATCTACACTCGGCCTAACTTGGCGGCCTGGCGACAGTTCCGTTGGCTGCTGACAGGACCTACCGCAACACTGCCACAGCATCTTGAGTTCTACGACTGGGTACATACCGGGAAATCTACAAAGAAAGTTTTTGCGAGACCGTTCCGACTTCGCGCTCGTTGCATTTTTTTGTTCGATGCTTGACTAGCATGCCCTGGCGCTTCTCTCCTTCAAGCGGAACGTCAGTTACAAAAACGCCTCGGATCAGAGCGATCCGTACGCGGAGCTTGCATTATTCGCATCATCAGCTATCACACTAGCTTGATCGGGAGGTGTGGTATGCGACCCGCGACCCATACGCGCCCCCGACCGGACACATCGTCGACTGCGGTTCAATACGTGCGTATGTCCACAGACCTGCAACGCGACTCGCCCACTAACCAAAAAGAGATACTCGCGCGGTACGCCACAATACACGGCATTCATATCGCAGCAACATACGAGGACTATGGCAAGAGCGGGCTTTCGATGAGAAATCGGCCCGCGTTAGCTCGCCTCTTACAAGATGTACTCGATGAGAAGCGCATCTTCAGTGTGCTCTTGGTGTACGACGTATCGCGCTGGGGACGCTTTCAAGATGTGGATGAAAGCGCGCACTACGAATATGTGTGTCGACGCGCCGGCGTGCGTGTTGTCTATTGTGCCGAACCGTTCGAGAACGACAACAGCGCATCCTCGAACATCATGAAAACGCTTAAGCGAGCAATGGCTGGCGAGTACAGCCGCGAGCTCTCGTTGAAAGTGTTCTTGGGGCAGTGCCGCGGCACGCGCGAGGGATTCAGGCAAGGTGCCGCCGCGGGCTATGCGCTTCAACGGGTGCTTGTCGATTTCAACGGCAATGTGAAAGGGCCGTTGCACAACGGGGAACGGAAAAACCTTCAGAGCGACCATGTCGTCATCGTGCCGGGTCCTGCACACGAAGTTGCGTTGGTGCGACGCGTCTACGAATGGTTCCTAACGGAGAACTTGAGCCCAACCCGTATTGCTAAAAGGCTAAACGATTTCGGTCTTCGGACCGACTTGAATCGCCGATGGCTCAAGGATGCGATTACTCGTCTGCTCACGAGTGAAAAGTATGCGGGCAACAACGTTTATAACCGAACTTCGGTGAGGCTACACACACCGAGAGTGAAGAATCCGCCGGAGCAATGGGTGCGAGCGGTGGGCGTATTCGAGCCGGTCGTCGATCGCGCGACATTCGATGCTGTGCAACTGCGCCTCGATAGCCGAACGCATTTGATGCCAGACGACGATCTTCTTGTCAAACTCGTGGCGCTGCATGAAAAAATCGGCAAAGTAACGGCTAAGGCCATTACCGCCGACCGTTCGCTCCCAGGAGTGCAGACCTACAGAAAACGGTTTGGCAGCTTAACTGAAGTTTATCGAACGATCGGATTTGACAATGGGCACGACTACGGGTTTTTACGCGTTCTACGGGCGGCGAAAGTCCTTCACAGCCGACTGTCCGATACTGTCATAGCAACGCTGAGGGACGCAGGCCATGAGGTGCATCACTCACTGGACAAAACCCTGCTTTGTGTCGACAACGAGATTCGGATAAAGCTTAACGTACGCCCGGCGACGCGCACCCTCTACAAGCCAGTGCGATGGATCATCAAATGGCCGGAGGTCCATCCGCCGGTCGACATCCTCGTGCTCGCCCGTGCTGACCGATTTGCTGTGAATTTTATTGATTTTTTCGTACTGCCCAAGGGCAGCTTGGGACCGCAGAAGCAGACTGAGCTGACGGAGAAGCCTATCCCTCAGCTTGAAATGTTTCGTTATTTTGATTTAAAAATCTTGCTCGAACTTACGGCTCGAGTTCCTTTGGAGGTTTTTCGTGAACCCCGAAACGCGGCAAATAATCACCGTCCCGATTGACAGCATTACGATTCTCAATCCGCGAGCTCGAAGCAAGGTCAAGCACCAGGAAATCATAGACAGCATTGCGGCTGTCGGATTGAAGCGACCCATCACAGTCAGCTTGCGTTCAACCGACGACGGGTACAGCACATACAACCTCGTGTGTGGGCAGGGGCGTATTGAGGCGCTCCGGCTACTTGGTTATTTGGAGGCGCCAGCGTTTATCGTCGAAGACGATGAACAAGGCTGCCTGGTGCGCAGCCTCGTGGAAAATGTCGCGAGACGCAATCACTCGGCTGCCGAACTTCTCGCCGCCGTTCAGACGCTACGCCAAGCGGGGTGTTCAGACAAAGATCTCGCAATCAAGGTCGGCGTTTCGGTGAATTATCTTCAGGACTTGCTCGTGCTTGTCGAGTCCGGGGAAGAGCGCCTTCTGGCAGCAGTCGAGAACGGTACGATCCCGCTGCGGCTTGCTATTCACATCTCAAAAGCCTCGGATTTGGACGTGCAACGTGCGTTAGCCGATGCATATGCCGATGGGACGCTCAAGGGTCGGCAGATTGTAGTGGTGCAGCGCCTTGTTCAACGCCGAGCCTGCGCCGGTCCCGGACGATCCAAGCACGGGTCGAGCTCGGTTGAATCTAAAGCACTGACACCTGAACGCCTACGAAGAATGTATATCAAGGAGGCCGGAAAGCAACGGCTGCTAGTGAAGAAAGCTGAACTTGTGCAAACGCGTCTGTTATTTATTGTCACAGCTTTAAAAGATCTCCTCTCGAACAGGGATTTCGTTGCGCTTCTCACTAGCAAGGGGCTAACGACGATTCCGCGCGCATTGCAGGAACGGCTTGGTCGGGAGATGTCATGAACGCATATCAAAATCCGACAGGCGTTGGGGTCAAAACAGCGTTCGCGTGCAGTGCCGTGACACTTAAGCTTAAGTCCCTTCGAATCGCCAAGCCGTTGCCGCAGCAGGCATTGGTCAGTAGGAAGTTTTTTCAGGTACTCGCTTCTATTGCCGCCGTCGGCTTGGTTGAACCGGTCGTCGTCACGGCAGCGGGCGAGCCATCTAATTTGTATAGAGTTCTCGATGGCCGGCTTCGGCTTGAAGCCTTACGGCGACTCGATATGGAAGAAGCACTTTGCCTCATCACGACTGATGACGAGGCGTACACCTACAACAAGCACGTCAGTCATCTTTCTCAGGCTCAAGATGCCCGGATGATTGCGAAAGCGCTCGCACACGGCGTGTCACGTGAGCACCTTGCAACCGTTCTGGGTATTGGACCGGGGACAGTGCGCCAGAAGCAGATGTTGTTGACTGGGATCTGTCGAGAAGCACAAGCGCTTCTTGCCGATAAGACTTGTCCAGGTGCCACTTTTACGGCGCTTAAGGCGATGCGTCCGACCCGTCAGATTGAAGCCGCGGAACTGATGTGCGGGCAAGGCAACTTCGCATCCTCCTTTGCGAAAGCAATCTTGGCGGCGACGCCTCCCGAATTGCTTGAGCTGCATCGCCCCGGGAAACGAAAAGTCACGAATGATCTATCTGCGCAGCTTGCACGGCTCGAGAAGGAGCTTGCCATCCTCCAAGCTCAGGTCAGCGTCACCGAAGAAGGATATGGAATCGATCATCTTCATCTTTCAGTGGCTACAAGCTACATTGCAAGCCTCATGCGGGAGGAGGCAGTGTCGTCCTGGTTATCACGGGTTTATCCGGAATATTCGGTTCACTTCCAATCGGTCGTGAACGAAGTCGAAGTAACAAACGGGCCGCGGAAAGCGGTCAAGTTACCGTTTCTACCGTCGTACGCGAGCGCGGCGGTGTGAAAAAAAGAATATCGAAGTTGCGATAAACTTGGCTCCCACTTGCGCCGACGCGAAAAGTTGATCGCATCTTGGCTGAAACTACCCCGACAGCCGCCTCGGAGCCAAAATTCTGTGGGACTTTCGGCCTAGAAAGAACTGCGAATTTCGCTAAGTAATCTGGTTTGACCGTCTTGGTCACTCCCAAACATGCTTCGGCGCACGTGAGGGGCACCGACAGGGGACACGAACTCGATAACGTCTATAACGTCCTGCTTTGTATCGAGAAGCGAATTCAAGCGATAACATCTATTCGGATTAGGCAGCGCTAAAAGCGCTCAGAACTTCAGTCATGTTATTTGCACAGCAGTGTGTCCCTCTGGACCAAACGTTGTGATACGAATTAGGACGCCATGCGGCAAGCGACTAATCCGAACTGCTCGTAGCAGTCCCTGGTGCACGCAAACGCAGCGATCAGCCGTCCTGTACAGAGATACAGTTGGGTTAAGACCGGTGCCCCCGCGGGACAAGGGCTCTGTCGGTCCGAGGTCGAGGACAGCTGTGAAACGCTGGTCAGAGTAGGAATCGCGCGGGGCAGTCTCCAGACGCTGTTTTGAATAGCTGTACCTGTGTTCACTTACAAGGCACCCAGGATTGCTACCGCTTTCTAAGCTGCATTTATAATCAACATACACTCGTAAAGCAGAAGGCGAGCTCGATTTCGGATTGAATTCTGTTTTGTATTTGTCTGTCTGATAGCATTTAAAAGTGAACGTGCAGTCACGAGAAAATTAAAATTCTTAAATTAATAGTTTAATACGCTGATTCCCAATCAACATTCGGAACTAAGTTGCTTCGACTGACCTCGTAATTCACTTGAATATGATTTTCTTGAGAGCATGCAGTCGTATAAGCAGCCTGTTGGTTTCCCCCTTTTCACCCCAGTCCTCCTTTAAAATTACCGTGTGCTTTATTCTTAAATCTCACGTAGGCATTCAGGAGCTATTGCTGAACCCTCTGGCAAAGCTTCGAAGCGATTTGTTGGTTTATCTTCGTCTAGCAAATCATGCCGTTTTTCATAGATTTTTACAGCATGGCTGAGTCGTCAGGTAACGCGGTCAGAAACGTTAGCTGTCAAGCTAGGCATAAATACTTTTTGAATGAAACCCTCTGAATTCGATTTGTCGCACAAGGAAGGGCGTGGCCGCCCCGGGCCAAAGCCACTGACCTCTCAGAAAAGTTGTCCTCATTGTTTCTTCTTTATAGCACGTTCGGTGTAAATTGCATTCCTGCCCTATGCATAGAGTTCCAGTTGCTGTCATGCGACACTCAGTTTTCCATTTTCGTCAGACCGCCGTAGGAACTTTTTTCAACTGTAATGCTTACGGCGTAAAATAATGTAGCTTGAATGACATATACTTGTGAGAGCTGAGTTATAAAAAGACGACAATGGCTCGACTATGAAAACCGTGGATGTTCTGATTTTTTTATAAAACTAAGCTGGTTAATTTCAAATGATGCTTGACGAAATTTCTGCAATCAGTAATCCAGGGTCTTTGCTTTCAGCTAATGGTGAAATCGTTGCGTCATACGATCTCGAAATTTCGAATAGATCGATGACCGGCTACCGAGCGCTTGGGCTTTCAAATGGATTCTTTAACGCGGCGCTGGCTGCGTTCAGATTTGACTATGCTTACGTATCGCAGGTAGTTGTAATCAATGGCATGGGTGTGGCGCTTGGGGATTCCATTATCGGTATCACTGCGCTTCTCGCGATCAAGGCGAATTTCCCGCACATTTCCTTCACGATTTATCGGCCGCGGCTTACGCCTATATACGTAAAGCAGCTATATGAGCTTGCCGCGCCACTATTAGGCCGGATTGTCGACTTGCCCGTTAAGCTTGGCGCGCCGGTGCAAGGAGAATTACGCATCGACTTTGGCAATCATCTGTTCTGGCCGAAATTCGCCGAATTGCCGATGATCGATTTTTTTATCGATGCAATGGGTTTGGCGCCCCAATCAATTCCCGCCAAACGCAAACGGAACCATTGGCTCAAGGACCTGAGCTTGCCGGCGCCGCACGCAACGAGCGGCGAATACGTGCTGTTGTGTCCCACGGCCAGCACGCCAGTGCGTAGCGTTCCGGTGTCGCAACGCGCGCGTCTGGCTGAAGCGCTATGGCAGCGCTTCGGGCTTCCCGTGGCGGGCTTCGGCGCGATCGACCACGCCCATTACACCGATCTCACGCCGCGTTCGCCCAACACGCCGGATTTCATTGCGTGGATAAGGGGCGCGCGTTACCTGCTCACGCCCGACACAGCCGCGCTCCACATAGCCGCCGGTTTCGACATTCCCACAACGGCTTTTTTCACCACGATCGCTCCCGGCTTGCGTGTGCGCGACTACCCGCATTGTCATTGCGTGGACCTGCCGCTTCCGCAATTAAAGGGAATCCACGCAAGCAATCAGACGAGCGATTTAGAACTGATCGAGCGTGCGTATATCGCGCTAAACACGACTGCATTTTTTTCAGAGACTACTTAATATTCGTTAAACCAATAGCATCAAGCCTTTGAAATGTAGTCGGCATAAATTACCTGAATTTGTAAGAATAAAATATGATATGAACCGCTGAAAATCTACTGCTTTGTCATATTCGGGCAAACCATTAGGGTGGTATGCTTCCTGCACGTATTCTTCATATCCTATGACGTAGGATGAAATGTGCGCCGAGATGGATCCAGTTGTGCACCACGGCGCGGATTAGATGCATTTGGAATGCACCAACTTGTTGTTTTTAGCAAACGTTTGCGAACACATCGAATTTCTTGATTCAGCGTCGTGCGGGTGGATTCCACCTCTACGCATGTTTAACGCCTGGTTCAACTTTTCGCAGAGCGGTCCGGCTGCATGGAGCAACCCAATGTTTTTCGACGAACTCAGCAATGAAGAGTGGGCGCTGATCGCCCCGCTTGTGGCCGAAGGCGAAGTCCGTGAACATCGTCGGGGACGGCCGCGCGCGCATCCGCGCACTATCGTGAATGCGGTGTTGTGGATTCTCACGACCGGCGACACGTGGTCGAAGCTTCCCAGCCACTATCCGACCGTGCCAACCTGCCGCCGACGTTTCAACGACTGGCAAATGGACGGCACGCTGATAGAGATGGTCACGCGGCTCGCCACGCGCGGCAGATCGTTCGCCATCGTTCCGTCGCCACCTGTCGAGGCGCCGCAGCGTCAGGCGCAAAACGCGTATGAATGCGACCGCTTGCGTGGCGTGTTCTGGCAAAACCCGGAATCGTGGGGCGCCGGTGACGGCCGCGGTGCGAATGCCGTCGATGCGCTGTTCGCCGCCGTGCCGCGCCGCTTGCCGGACGCGCATGATGTTGCACGCGCCAATGCGTCCACGGCGTTGTCCGCGAGCCGCGCCGCGATGCTCATGAATGTGCCGCGCGCCATGTATCACGATGCATCGCGTATGGCCGGACGTCCGCTCGATCCGGTGCCCATGGCCTTCGAGCCCGACTGCACGCCGGTGCATGACGGTCACGGCTACACCATCTACGCAATTGCGCGTCCGGTTGCAGGCAGCATGTTCCGCGGCTGGGCCGAAATCGTGAAAGACGGGCGCCGCGTCGAGCGCTCGGGCCTGATCGGTCCGCGATACGGCAACGCGGAGGAAGCGGCGGCGTACGCGCTGGAATGGTCGCGTAGATGGATCGCGTCGCAGTCCACGCGGGTCACGCATCCGGGGCAGGATGCGTCGGCGCAAGTAGAAGCCGCTGCGGCCGAAGTCGACCATGCGCAAATGGAACGTGCAACGCCCGTTGAAGCGCGCCGCTTTGCGGACGTGCAGAGCTAAAGAAGGGCTGCACATCGCAAGACCCCACGCCATGCGGCGCGTTCGAATCGCGCGCCGCGTGGCGTTTTTCATTGCCGGCCGTATTTGTCGTCGAAGCGGACGATGTCGTCTTCGCCCAGATACGTGCCCGATTGCACTTCGATGATCTCGAGCGGCATCTTTCCCGGATTCTCCAGCCTGTGCTGCACGCCGATCGGAATGTAGATCGACTCGTTCTCAGCGAGGATGAACTCCTCCTTGCCGCGCGTCACGAGTGCCGTGCCGCGCACGACAACCCAATGTTCCGCGCGATGGTGATGCATCTGCAATGACAACCTCGCGCCTGGTTTCACCACGATCCGCTTGACCTGGAAACGGTCGCCGTTGTCGACGGAATCGTAATGGCCCCACGGCCTGTGCACCTTGCGATGATCCGCGGCCTCCTTGCCTTGCTCGGCCTTGATGCGCCCGACAATCGCCTTCACGTCCTGCACGCAGGATTTATCGGCGACGAGAATGGCGTCGGCCGTTTCCACGATCACAAGGTTATGCGTTCCCACGCACGCGATCAGGCGGCCTTCGGAATGTGCGTACGTCGATGTCGATCCCTGGAACATCACGCGTCCGCGCGCGACGTTTTCTTCGGCGTCCTTCGGCAGGATCTTCCAGATGGCATCCCACGATCCGACATCGGACCAGCCCGCACTGAGCGGCACGACGGCGCCCGCGCAGATGCTTTGATCGGCGGCGAGTTGCTCCATCACTGCGTAGTCGATGGAGTCCGAAGGCGACGCCGCAAACGCTTGTTTGTCGAGGCGAAAGAATTCGCCGTCGCGCGTGCCGGCATCGCAGGCAGCGCGGCAAGCGGCGTGAATGGCGGGCTGGAAATGCTGAATGGCTTTCAGCCACACCGACGCACGCACGATAAAAATCCCCGCGTTCCACCAATACTCGCCGGAACTCACATACTGTCGCGCAAGTTCGAGATGCGGTTTCTCGACGAACTTTTCGAGCAGCCACGCGCCCGAGCTGAGCATTTGCTGACCGACCTTGATATACCCGTAGCCCGTTTCTGCGTGCGTCGGCACGATGCACATCGTGACAATGGCGCCGTCTTCCGCGCAATTCGCGCCCGCACCGATTGCCTTGTGAAATGCTTCGCTATCCGTAACAACGTGATCGGCGGGCATGACGACGAGAATGGCGTCGTCGCCAGCCGAAAGCGCGTGCATGGCGGCAACGGTCAGCGCAGGAGCCGTATTGCGCGCCACCGGTTCGAGCAGAAGGTCGGCCTTGCGGCCGGCGGAACGCAACTGGTCCGCGGTCGTAAAGCGATGATCCTCGCCGCACACAATGATTGCGTCGTCGACACGCGCAGTGCCGTATGTCAGGCCATCGAGCCGTTGCGCGGTGGATTGCAATAGAGACTGGTCGCCGATCAGGCCGATCAACTGCTTCGGAAAATGCTCGCGCGACATGGGCCAGAGCCGCGTTCCCGCACCGCCGGCGAGGATGACGGGCTGGATTCTCAGCCTGGTTTCCGATGCAGCAGGCGCGTGTGGATGGCTGACAGGGGTTGTATCGATGGCGGTCATGAAAGGGTAACTCCTGGGCTTGAACGAGTATTGCAATTTTGAGCAAGTAGTAAATAGCCGATAAATCAAAAAACCAGAAAATAATCGAAGAACATATCCGAACCGGTAACTCGGCTATTAAACGTAACCAAAGTCTCGCAATGAATTTTTTTCTTACGCCTGGCGAATTTTTTATTGGAAAAAAATTGCCGGTCGATCCGTCCGATGGCTTATCCAGCAAGCCTTAGAGAGAATTTTGCCGTGTAAAAAAATTCGTTACAACGTAGCGCGCAAGCGGCCTAAGGTGCCAACAATTTCTTCACGTGACAAAAATAAATCCGTTCAAAACGACGAATTAATTCACGCATTATTTTGCGGTTGCAGCATGAATTTAATTCCAGCCTCATACGGGTATGTACCAAGGCAATCGGCGCTCATGTTTTGGAACAACCTTTATGCCAAAACGCGTGTCCCGCGCCCTGTGAATTCCACCCGAGGTGTCTTACATGTTGAGCGTGCTTTCGAGAATGATCGACATAGCGATGGTCGCGCTGGGCGCGTTGCTCGCCGCGTCGCTGCACGCGGGAAATGCGATATGGCTCGACGATATGCAAAGCACGCTGCTCGCGTTCAATTGCGTGCTGGTGATCATGACGTTTCCGTCGTTCGGAATCTACAAGTCGTGGCGCGGCAAGCCCGTCTACGACCTGTTGTTGCGCGTAACGGTCGCCTGGCTGATGGTGGAGGGCGCGGGCGTGCTGTTGACGTTCAGCGTGCATCGTGCGGATCTGTTGTCGCGTTTGTGGCTGCTTTACTGGGGCGTGGCCACCGCCGCGCTGCTGATGATCTCGAAGGCGAGCGTACATGCGGCGCTGAAGTCGCTGCGGCGTGAAGGCTTCAATCAGAAGGCGGTGGCGATTGTCGGCGCGGCGCCTTACGGCCAGTTCCTGATCGAGCAAATGCGCAGCCGCCCGGAAGCGGGTTTCCGCCCTGTGTATGTATTCGATGAAGCCTTCGCCGAAGAGACGCTCGCAGGCATACCGGTAAGCCGCGATCTGGCGGACCTGACGCAACTGGTCCGCCGCCGCGCGATTCGCGAGCTGTGGCTCGCGTTGCCGATTTCGCAGGAACGCACCATCCACAAGCTCGTCACCGAGTTCCGCGACGACTTCGTGAACATCCGCTTCATCCCCGATGTACGCAGCCTGTCGTTCTTCAATCACGCGGTGGTCGATCTGCTTGGCGTGCCGGCGATCAACTTGGCGGCATCGCCGATTACGGATTTGAAGGTGTTGCCCAAGCGCGTGTTCGATCGCATGTTCGCCGCCGTCGTGTTGCTGAGTCTCGCGCCGTTGTTGATCGTGCTTGCCGTGGCGGTGAAGTTGTCGTCGCCGGGACCGGTCTTCTTCAAGCAGAAGCGCAAGGGTATCGATGGAAACGAGTTCGAGATCTTCAAGTTCCGCTCCATGCGCGTGCACAAGGAAACCGCCGGGCATGTCACGCAAGCGAAGAAGGGCGACAAGCGCGTGACGCGCGTGGGCGCATTCCTTCGACGCACGAGCCTCGACGAACTGCCGCAATTCATCAACGTGCTGCGCGGCGAGATGTCCGTAGTCGGTCCGCGTCCTCATGCACTGGAACACGACGACATCTACAAGGATCTCGTGAAGGGCTACATGTACCGGTATCGCATCAAACCGGGCATCACCGGCTGGGCGCAAGTGAACGGCTTTCGCGGCGAAACGGACCGCATCGAAAAGATGATGGGACGCGTGAAGCTCGACCTTTACTACATGCAGCACTGGACCTTCGGCCTCGACATGAAGATTGTCGCGATGACCTTGTGGAAGGGTTTTGCCGGTGCAAACGCTTACTAAAAGATCAACCAAAACGCTTGAATAATTTGCCAACCCTGGAGCGCGTGCAATGAAACTCACCATCATCGGAAGCGGCTATGTAGGCCTCGTGACGGGCGCGTGTCTCGCCGATATCGGCAACGACGTGTTCTGTCTCGACCTCGACGAACGCAAGATCGCGATCCTGAACGGCGGCGGCGTGCCCATCCATGAACCGGGCCTGCAGGAAGTGATCGCGCGCAATCGTGCAGCGGGGCGCCTGACGTTTTCCACCGATGTCAAGGCCGCAGTCGAACACGGCGAAGTGCTGTTCATCGCGGTCGGCACGCCTTCGGACGAAGACGGCTCCGCCGATCTGAAGTACGTGCTCGCGGCGGCGCGTGACATTGGCCGCTACATGAACAACTTCAAGGTCATCGTCGATAAATCCACGGTGCCCGTCGGCACGGCGCGTCGCGTGAAAGCGGCGATCGATCATGAACTCGCCGAACGTGGCGAGACGCACATGTTCTCGGTGGTATCGAATCCGGAATTCCTGAAGGAAGGCGCGGCTATCGATGACTTCACGCGGCCGGATCGCATCGTGCTCGGTTGCGATGACGACGTACCCGGTGAACGCGCGCGCGAACGCATGAAGCGTCTCTATTCGCCGTTCAACCGCAATCACGAACGCACGCTTTACATGGACGTGCGCTCGGCCGAGTTCACCAAGTACGCAGCGAACGCCATGCTCGCCACGCGTATCTCGTTCATGAACGAACTCGCGAATTTCGCGGATCGCGTGGGTGCTGACATTGAAGCGGTGCGCCGGGGTATCGGTTCCGATCCGCGCATTGGCTACGACTTCCTGTATGCGGGTTGCGGTTATGGCGGATCGTGTTTCCCGAAGGACGTGCGCTCGCTGATCCAGACGGCCGGCGAGTACGACGAGCATATGGAAATCCTGAAGGCGGTGACATCGGTAAACGAGGCGCAGAAGCAAACCCTCGCGAACAAGATCGTCGCGCGTCTTGGCAATGATTTGAGCGGCAAGAAATTCGCGCTATGGGGCCTGGCGTTCAAGCCGAACACCGACGACATGCGCGACGCCCCGAGTCGCGTGCTGATTGCGGCGTTGCTGGAACGTGGCGCGACGATCAGCGCCTACGACCCCGTTGCAACGGATGAAGCCCAGCGCGTGATCGCGCTCGACCTCCGCGATACACCCGAGCAACTCGCGCGCTTGAGCTACGCAAAAGACCACGCCGATACGCTCGATGACGCCGATGCATTGATCATCGTGACGGAATGGAAGGCGTTCAAGAGCCCGGACTTCGATGGCATGAAGCGCCGCCTGAAAACGCCGCTTATTTTCGATGGCCGCAATCTCTACGAGCCGGAAACCATGGCTGAGATCGGCATTGAATATCACGCGATCGGGCGTGGCGTCCGGCAGGCGGCCAAGTCGCCGGTCGCGGCTTAAGCCATAAACACATTCAGGTGCGATCACCGGTTCAAGGACCCGGTGATCGCGCCGTGCGCAGTTTTTATCGAACACATTCACGGACAAAGCCCACATGTTTCAAAGCGTCTTGATTGTTTGCCATGCAAATGTCTGCCGGAGCCCTGTGGCCGAGATGCTGTTTCGCGCGCACTCGGCACGGATGACGACCAGGCATGCAAGACGCGGGATCGAATTCGGCTCCGCAGGGCTTTTCGCGCAAGAGGGTCGCGCTATCGATTCAACCATGTCGCGTCTCTTGATGGAACGCGATGTTGACTCGTCGGGCCATGCAGCGCGCCAGCTCGATCGCGCGATGGCCCGTGCGGTCGATCTGATTCTGGTGCCTGAGCGCAGGCACATCACCGCGATCGAAGAGATGGAACCGGTCACGCGCGGCAAGGTGCACTTGCTTGGCAAGTGGGAAGACTCCGAAGTGGTCGATCCATATGGTCGCCACGAAACCGCCTATCGCGAGAGCTTCGGGCTTATTGAACGTCTGGTCCAGGGATGGCTGAATAAAATATGGTGAACCGGTCTCTAGCTTTATCTGTTTCCGCGATCTTTTCGCTGACGACTTTTCTGTCGGCTTGCGGCGCGCTGCCGGGTTACAGCCTGAACACATCGCGCCTTGAGGACCACGACCCAACGCCGACCGCAACGTATCCGGTCCGCCTGATTTCGGCCGATGTCATCCTGCAGCAGAATCGCCCGGCCACAGCGGCGCCGTTGCCGCCCGCGCGTTTTGCCGATCCGGCGCAATACGTGTATCGCGTGGCGCCGCAGGACATCATCGGCATCACGGTTTGGGATCATCCTGAGTTGACCACGCAGCAGGGCCAGACCTTGTCGGCTGGCGGCAACACCACGCAAACGGTGGCCGGCGCACTTGCGCAGCCGTACACGACCGCGTTGCCGGGTCAGGCCGATCCGTTCGGGCAAACCGTCTCGCCCGACGGCACGATCTTCTTTCCGTTTCTCGACAAGGTTCGCGTCGCGGGCAAGACCGCCGGCGAGATCCGCGATCAGCTTGCCGCAGCTTTGTCGCCGTATTTGAAAAAGCCTCAGGTCGATGTGCGCGTGCTCGCGTACAGAAGCCAGAAGGTGTCGGTGACGGGTGAAGTGAAGACGCCCGGGCCGCTTGCAATGAGCGATGTTCCGCTGACCCTGGTCGACGCCATCACGCGTTCTGGGGGCACCACATCCGATGCCGACTTGCAGCGCGTGCGCCTGACGCGTAACGGCAAGCTGTATCAGCTCGATGCCGACGGCGTGCTCGATCGTGGCGAAGTGGATCAGAACGTGATGCTTCAGGCAGGCGACATAGTCAACGTTCCAGATCGGACCGACAGCCGCGTATTCGTGATGGGTGAAGTCAAGACACCACTGCCTGTATCGATGATGAAAGGCCGCCTCACGATCGCCGATGCCTTGACGCAAGCCGGCGGCATTCTCGATACGGACGCGAACGCGCGGCAGATCTACGTGGTGCGCGGCGCACGGGAAAAGCCCGAATCGCCTGACATCTATCGGCTCGATTTGACGCAACCGGACTCGTTGCTCTTGTCCACGCAATTCCGTTTGCAACCGCTCGATGTGGTGTACGTGGGCACGGCCGGCTCGGTGCAGTTCAACCGTCTCGTGAACCAAGTCCTGCCGACGCTGCAGACCATCTTCTACCTGAAGCAACTGACGCGTTAATCGTGAATGCGCGTCAATGCGCGTCAAATCAACCGGAATCGAATCGTGAGCACGCCAGCACATTCCTATCAGGGCAAGACCGAAGAAGAGGACGTCGTTCTCGGGCAGTTGCTGCAGGTGATCATCGACGACATCTGGTGGCTGATCGGGATCGCGGCGTTCATCGTGCTCGCGGCGGGCGCTTATTGCTACGTCGCGAAGCCCGTGTATTCCGCCGATGCCCACGTGCGTGTCGAGCAATCCGACAACACGTCGCAAGCGCTCACGCAAACGCAGACGGGCGCGGCTATCGGCAATTCGTCCGGTGCGCTGCCGACCGATGCGGAAATCGAAATCATCAAGAGCCGTGGCGTGGTCGCGCCGGTCGTGGCGCAATGCAAGCTCAACTTCTCTGTCACGCCGATGACCGTGCCGCTGCTCGGCAGTCTCGCAGGACGTCTTGCGACACCGGGCAGGCCGTCTAAACCATGGCTTGGCATGACGTCGTACGCGTGGGGCGGCGAGCAGGCGGCGATCGATTCCATTGAAGTAGTGCAGCCGCTGGAAGGGCAGAAGCTCACGCTGACCGCGCTTGCCAACAACCGTTATTCGCTTGCCACGCCCGACGGCCGTCAGTTGCTCGAAGGCACCGTTGGCACCATGGAAAGCGGCAACGGCGTGAACATCAACGTGTCGAAACTGGTCGCGCGTCCGGGCACGCGTTTCACCGTGCTTCGTGCCAACGACCTTGATGCCATCGCTTCATTCCAGTCGGGCATCACGGTCGCGGAGCAGGGCAAGGCGACGGGCGTGATCCAGATATCCCTGGAGAACGGCGACCCGGCGCGCGCCGCTGAAATCGCGAATGCCTTGGCAGATTCCTATCTGCATCAGCACATCGAAAGCAAGCAAGCCGATGCCGAAAAGATGCTCGCGTTCCTGAAGAGCGAGCAGCCCCGTCTCAAGGGCGATCTGGAACACGCAGAGGCCGCACTCACCGAGTACCAAAGCAAGTCCGGTTCGATCAACGCCAGCGATGAAGCCAAGGTTTACCTCGAAGGCAGCATCAGCTACGAAGCGCAAATCTCCGGTTTGAAGTTGCAGATCGCGACGTTGAATCAGCGCTACAACAGCGCTCATCCGGCGTTGATCGTCGCGCAGCAGCAGTTGAGCCAGCTCGAAGCGGAACGTGCGCGCTTCGGTGAACGCTTCCGCAATCTGCCGGCGTCGGAAGTGAAGGCGGTGTCGCTGCAACGCGATGCGAAGGTCGCGGAAGACATCTACGTGCTGCTGCTGAACCGCGTGCAGGAATTGTCGGTGCAGAAAGCAGGCACGGGCGGCAACGTGCATATAGTCGATGCCGCCTTGCGCCCTGGCGCGCCGATCAAGCCGAAGAAGGTTCTGATCATGTCGGCTGCGGTGATTCTTGGCTTGATCCTCGGCACGGGGTTTGTGTTCCTGCGCCGCGCGATGTTCAAGGGCATCGTGGACCCGGACAAGGTCGAGCGTCTGGCGGGTTTGCCGCTGATCGGACTCGTGCCGTTGAGCGTGGAGCAAGTGAAGCTCGATGCCGAAGCCAAGCGCACCGAGCGCGATCGGGAGCGCGTCCTGCCCATTCTCGCGACCATGCGCCCGAACGACGTCTGCGTGGAGATCATGCGCAGCTTGCGTACGTCGCTGCAATTCACGCTGATGGAAGCGAGCAACCATACGGTCATGCTGACGGGACCGGCATCGGGCGTCGGCAAAAGTTTTCTGGCGGTGAATCTTGCGGTGTTGCTCGCGGCATCGGGCAAGAAGGTTTTGTTGATCGATGCCGACATGCGGCGCGGCAAGCTCGAGCGTTCGTTCGGTCTCGAGCGTGCGAATGGTCTTGCCGAATTGCTTGCGGGCACGATCGGGCTCGAACAGGCGATCCGCACCACGCGCACGCCTTTGCTCAGTTTCATGCCTGCGGGCAAGCGTCCGGAGAATCCTTCGGAGCTTTTGATGTCACCGCGTCTGCAGCAATATCTGGATGGGCTGGGCCGCGTCTACGACGTGGTTTTCATCGATACCCCGCCGATTCTCGCGGTCACGGACGCATCGATCATCGGCAAGTTGTCGGGTACGAATTTCCTCGTGATGCGCTCGGGCGCGCACAACGAAATGGAAATCTCCGATGCCATCCGGCGTCTGCGGACAGCAGGTATCCCGCTTGCCGGCGCGATCATGAACGGCATGGCGCAGCGCTCGCGCGGCTATAACCGCGGGCACTATGCAGCGGTCGAAGACTACCTGAACGTTTGAAGCGAGCGGAGCGCGCATGACATCGACATCGACCCTGACTATCTCCGTGCTGGTTCCGACCTATCGTCGTCCCGCCGATTTAAAGCGATGCCTCGCCGCGTTGCGCGCGCAAGCGCGTCCTGCGGATGAAGTGTTGATCGTCGCGCGGCCAGAAGACGACGCCACGCATCGCGCGATGGAAACCGAAATGGCCGAATCGAATCCGTTCGCATTGCGCGTGATCGAAACTGGGCTAGGCGGTCAGGTTGCCGCGTTGAACCGCGGACTCGATGCAGCACGCGGCGACATCGTCGCGATTACCGATGACGACGCCGCACCGCGTATCGACTGGCTTGCGCGCATAGACGAAGCCTTCGCAAGCGATGCCACGCTCGGCGCGCTAGGCGGCCGCGACTGGGTCTTCGAACGGGGCGCATTGCTCGATGGCGAGCGCGCCGAAGTTGGCCAGATCCGTCGCTCGGGGAAGATCATCGGCAATCATCATCTGGGCGTCGGCGCGCCGCGCGACGTATGCTTGCTCAAGGGCGCGAACATGATCTATCGGCGTGCGGCTGTTGGTCAGTTGCGCTTCGATACGCGTTTGCGCGGCAAGGGCGCGCAGCCGTGCAACGACCTCTCGTTCAGCTTGAGCGTGAAGCGCACGGGCTGGAAGATGATCTACGATCCGCGCGTAGCGGTCGATCATTTTCCGGCCGAACGTTTCGATGACAACGGCCGCGATGCGCAAACGCTCGGCGCGCTTGCCGACACCGCGTACAACGTGCATCTCGTGTTGCGCGAACATCTTGGCCCCGTTGCGCGACACATTGCGTGGTACTGGTACGCCGCGATAGGCACACGCGCGATGCCGGGATTCGCGCATACCTTGCTCGCGCTCGCACGCACGCGCGATACCGCCTGCTGGACGCGTTATCGTGCGATGCGTCGAGGCGCACAAGACGCCCGCCGCGACGCGCAACATGAACCCGCGGCCTACGCGCTCGCCATGCGCGGCCATTCCGATGGAGCGAAAGCCGCATGAGCCGCGTATCGAGAGTCCGCAATTCGCAACGACAACATGGCGGCGTCGAGTCTTCAGGCGTCGAGCCGACCAAGGTCCACGTGCATCTTTTTTATGGCGCCGATCCGCGGTTTTATCGGAAGGGCGAGAACATTGGCTGCCTTTACGGGTATCACCACGCGGAGTCGCCGGAGACGACGCTGACGTATTCCCGCGATGAACCCGAGAACAAGATCGTGCGTCTCGCGCGTCGCGGATTGAAGGCCGTGCTCGGCTTCGACTTCATTCATACGTGGCGTAATCGTGAAGAGATCCTGAAGTCGGACGTGGTGTGGACGCATACGGAACACGAGCATTTGTCGGCGGCATTGTTGCTCTTGATGAAAGGCCGTGCGCGCGGCAACCCAATGTTGCTCGCGCAAAGCGTCTGGCTCTTCGATAAATGGGCCGGCTACGGCGCGATCAGGAAGTTCTTCTACAAGAAGCTGCTCGCACGCGCCGACGTGCTGACCACGCACGCGACCGAGAACGCGCAAATGGCGCGCGACTATCTGAAGCGCGACGTGCAGCAGGTTTTCTATGGCATCAATCCGCACGATTTTCCGCTGCAGGAACCGGTTGCGTGGAAGCCGAACACGCCCGTGCGAATCGGCGCGATTGGCAATGATCGTGATCGCGATTGGGAGTCGCTCGTGAAGGCCTTTCGCCAGGAACCGGCGTGCGAAGTGCGGATTGCGACGCGCCGGCGGGTATCGAAGGAACTGCATGCCGGCAACGTGAAAATTGCGCCGGCAATTGGTCTCAAGGCTGCGCGCGAACTCTACGATTGGGCCGATGTGATCGTCGTGCCGTCGCGCCATAACACGCATGTATCGGGCATTACTGTGGTGCTCGAAGCGGTCGCGTTAGGCAAACCCGTGATCGTCACCGATGTCGGATCGTTGCGCGATTACTTCGGTCCTGAACATGTGTTTTATGTGCCGCCGCACGACGTGGAGGCGTTGCAACGCACGCTTCAAAACATCGTCGCCAATCCCGAACTCGCGTTGCATCGCGCGCAAGCCGCGAGCCGTCATTTCGCGGCGCGCGATTTCACCACACGCCAGTTTGCGATGCAGCATGTGCGCCTCACGCAGGACTTCATGCGCAACGCGCGTCCCGCTGAAACGCCGGTGCATGCCGATCTTCACGGCGTTGCTTCATCAAGCAGGGCGCACTGAACAATGAGCACGCCAGCCGCTCCGCGCACCCCGAAGTTCATCGCCGATCTGATCGAGAACGGCGGCAAGCCCGCGCGCGCCGGATTTCTCGGCCTGTTCCGCGATGAACCCAAGCACTGGGTACCGCAGACCGGCTTCTGGGCGTTCACGCTGCTGCTCATCCTCGCGCACCAGGGTACGGTCCTGACGCTCGCGTTTCCGTTTTTATCGACGGCGATCGGCCTATGGCTCTATTTCAAGAGCCCGGCGCGTTACATAGGGTTCGTGTGGTGGCAATGGTTCCTGAGCCCGGAAGTCCGGCGCCTTGCCGACTATGCAAAGGGCGGCTTCACGCCAACGAGTCTGATCCAGATCGCGCCGGTCGTCGTCACCATGATCTGCGCGCTGACCGTCGTGCGGCATTACCGCGTGCTCGCCGAGCGGCGCGGCCTGCCTGTTCTCCTGATCTTCCTCGGGCTTGCGTACGCGTACTTGATCGGCGTGATGTCGAACGGTCCGATGGCCGCGACGTATGACCTCGCCGCGTGGCTTTACCCGGTGCTGATCGGCTTTCACATCATGGTCCATGCACGCGAGTATCCGAAGTATCGGCAGGCGATCCTCGATACGTTCATCTGGGGCATGCTCTTCATGGGCGGCTACGGCCTCATTCAGTTCTTCGTGATGCCCGCCTGGGACGCCATGTGGATGATCGGTTCGCAGATGGCATCGCAGGGCGATCCCGTGCGCCTTGGCGTGCGCGTCTTCAGCACGATGAATTCATCCGGCCCGTTCGCGCTCGCCATGATGGCCGCGCTCACCTTCACCATGGCCGGGACACAAAGCGTGCGCTGGCTCGCGGGTGGCCTCGGCTTCATCTCGTTCGGTCTTTGCATGGTGCGCTCGACGTGGGGCGGCTGGGTCATCGCGATGGTCCTGCAACTGATCAAGGCGAGCAACAAGGTACGTGTGCGCATCCTGGTTGGCGGAGTGGTGCTGGTCGCGCTCTCGGTGCCGCTGCTCACGTTCGGGCCCATCGCCGACAAGATGGCGACGCGCCTGCAATCCATCACCAATCTCAGCGACGACAACAGCTACGCCGCACGCAACGAGTTCTACGCGTCGTTCGCCAAAACGGCTTTCACCGATGTCTCCGGCGAAGGATTCGGCGCAACGGGTTCATCGACGAAACTGTCGTCCTCGAACGGTGATCTCGGCAAATACGGCAGCTTCGACAGCGGCGTGATGAACGTGCCGTTCGTGCTCGGCTGGCCGGGTTCCCTGATGTATCTCGCCGGACTCGGGCTGCTTTTGATGCGCGCGTTTCGCGCATCGTTTTCCCTGCGTGACGACAAGTACGCACAAGCCTCGTTGAGCGTGGCGTTTGCGATCGTCGGCATGCTGGTCTTCACCAACACGTTCACGTCGATTGGCGGAATGATCCTTTACATGGGCCTGTGCTCGGTTCTCGCCGCACGCCATCACATGCGGCTCGACAAGAAGCGGGCACGCGCGGTCTTGGAACAATCCATTCCTCAAAAGGCAATCCGATGAGAATCGCCATCGTCACCCATGTCGTGCGTCATAACGACGGGCAAGGCCGCGTGAACTACGAGATCGCGCGTGCCGCGCTGGCGGAAGGCCATCAAGTCACGTTGCTTGCTTCGCACGTGGCGCCGGAGCTGGCGTCGGAAACGCGTTTGCGATGGGTCGCGATCAAGGTCGGGCGCTTCTGGCCGACCAAGCTTTTCAAGCAGCAGGTCTTCGCGCTGAAGACCGCGATCTGGCTGAAGAAGCATAAGAAAGAGTACGACGTGCTGCATGTGAACGGCTTCATATCTTGGGCCAAAGCCGATGTGAATACCGCTCACTTCGTGCATGGCGGCTGGCTGCGCAGCCCTTACTATCCGTTCAAGCTCACTGGCGGTTTGTGGTCCGCTTATCAGGTCATCTATAGCCACGTCAACGCGAAGCTCGAACACTGGGCGTATCAGCGTTCGAAGATCATCGCGGCCGTGTCCGAGAAGGTCGCCATCGAGATTCGCGCGAATGGTACGCAGAGCGAGCGCATCGAGGTCGTTTATAACGGCGTGGACACGAGCGCGTTCACGGCGGCGCGGCGAACTGGCAGCGACAGGGCGTCATTCGGTCTTCCCGACGATGCCTGCCTGTTGCTCTTTGTCGGCGATCTGCGTACGCCGCGCAAGAACCTCGATACGGTGTTGAAAGCACTGCTACAGCTTCCTTCGAATGTGCATCTCGCGGTCGCGGGTTACATCCCGGGCAGTCCTTATCCTGACGAAGCGAAGGCGCTCGGCATTGACGATCGTGTGCATTTTCTCGGCCTTGTGAAGAACATGCCGACGCTCATGCACTCCGTGGATGCCTTCGTGTTTCCCTCTCGATACGAAGCCATGAGCTTGTCGCTGCTCGAAGCGCTCGCGGCTGGCTTGCCGGTCATCACGGCAAAGACGGCGGGCGGGGCGGAGATCATCGGCACGGATTGCGGCATCGTGCTCGACGATCCCGACGATGCCACCGCGCTCGCCGGCGCCGTCGCCAGACTCGCCGATGCACCCGAACTCCGCCGCGAGATGGGCGCCGCCGCGCGCCTGCTTGCGGATCAGTTCGGCTGGGCGCGGATGGCCCGGCGCTATCTGGATTTGTATCGTGGCTTTGCGAATCAGAAGGGTGCGACGGCTTCATCGAGCGATACAAACGATGCGCAAAAGGCCGAAAGCGTGGCCGCCGTATAAACGCGATTTACCTATCAACAATCTCAGGCGGGGTCAGGGATATGAGCACACAAGCCATCAAGTCGCTGCAAATCGGGATGCATTGGTTCCCTGAGCGCGCGGGCGGTCTGGACCGCATGTATCACACGCTGGTGGGCGCTTTGCCAGGCGCGGGCGTCACGGTGCGCGGCGTGGTTGCGGGGTCGGCGCGGGTTGCGTCCGATACCGAAGGCGCCATTCACGGTTTCGGTCCGGCTGCGCAATCGTTGCCGCGCCGCTTGATGGCTGCGCGCCGTGCGTTGCGCGCTTCGTTGAGTCGTGAAAGGCCGGACGTGGTCTCGTCGCACTTTGCGCTTTATACGTTCCCCGGTCTCGATGTCACGCGTGGCATTCCGCAGGTTTCGCATTTCCAGGGACCTTGGGCCGACGAGAGTCATGTCGAAGGCGCCGATTCCATCGGACAGCGAACTAAACGGATGCTCGAGCAGCGCGTCTATGCCCGTTCCACGCGGTTGATTGTTTTATCGGAAGCATTTGGCGAGATCCTGCAGTCGCGATATGCCATTCCTGCAGAGCGGATTCGCGTGGTGCCGGGGTGTGTGGATGTCTCGCAGTTCAACGTTCCGCTAAGCCGTGCCGATGCGCGGCGCCGGCTGCAATTGCCGCAGGATCGGCCGGTGGTGCTCGCCGTGCGTCGGCTTGTGCGGCGCATGGGATTGGAGGATCTTATTGAAGCGATGAAGCGTGTGAAGGCGAAGCAGCCCGATGTGTTGTTGTTGATCGCGGGGAAGGGACGTCTGGCAGAAGAGCTGCAGGCGCGTATCACAGATGCCGGTCTCGACGATAACGTGCGTCTTTTGGGGTTTGTGCCGGATCGGCATTTGGCGGCGCTTTATCGGGCGGCGGATGTGAGTATTGTGCCGACGGTTGCGTTGGAAGGGTTTGGTTTGATCACGGTGGAGTCGCTGGCTTCGGGAACGCCTGTGCTGGTCACGCCGGTTGGCGGATTGCCGGAGGCGGTCGCGCCGTTATCGGGGAATCTGGTTTTGCCTTCGACAGGGGTGGATGCTATCGCCGAGGGGTTGATCGGTGCGCTCGACGGGTCGCTTGTTTTGCCAAGCGAGCAGGCATGTCGGGCCTATGCTAAAGCGAACTTCGATACGACGGTGATCGCTCGCCGGGTGGCTTCGGTTTATAGCGAGGCTATTGAGGTGGGGGTTTTGCATTGAACGGGGTTTTTGAGGGGGCGGGGGCGGGGTTGATGCTGGGTTGCTGCTGTTTAGGCTTTCGCGCGTTCCTTGTTGGCTGATTTTTTTAGCACTGTTAGCCACTGTGCGTGGCGGGACTTCATTTCTTTGTCCAACGGCGACAAAGAAACGAAGCAAAGAAAACGCCTTCCAAACGAGGGCACATAAGTGTCTCGAGCGTGCAGTGACAACTATTTGGTACCCCAAAAGCACGCTCGGCGAATAACCACGTCCTGCTGAAACCCTCCCGCTCCGTTCACAGATACCCACACGCTTCGCCACCAGTGTGGGAATCCGTTAATACGGAAACCCGGCCTACGTATAACAACGGAATAGCCAATAACAGGTTCAAAGCATCTTGAACCCAAAGCCTCGTCATTGGCACGGCCGACCATTCGGTTTGGGCATCAGCGCGCGCAGCGCGGAAGCCTGGTTGATGGATTCCCACACTGGTGGCGAAGCGTGTGGGTTGCCGTTGACGGAGGGGGAGGGTTTCAACTGTCCGGGGTTATGCGCCGAGCGTGATTTTGGGGTACCAAACCGTTGACACTGCACGCTGGGGACACTTAAGAATTAGCGGTTGAAAGGCGTTTTCTTTGCTTCGTTTCTTTGTCGCCGTTGGACAAAGAAATGAAGTCCCGCCACGCACAGTGGCTAACAGTGCTAAAAAAATCAGCCAACAAGGAACGCGCGAAGACCTAAAAAGCAGCAACCCGGCATCAACCCCGACCGCCACGAACAACCGCCCGAGCGCCCCCCAACACCCCCCACATCCCCCTTCCCAACACCTCCCCCGCCCTCCCTCCCGCGCCCCATTCCAATTTCCATCGTAATATTCACCTTTCAGGGGCCGCGCGCTCAGCGCCCCCCCTGTGTAACCTCCAGCCTGGAACCCCCGTCCATGGACCGTTTCCTAGCGATGAAAGTTTTTGTGCGAGTCGTCGAGAGCGGCAGCTTCTCGAAGGCCGCCGATGCCTTGCGCCTTCCCGCCGCCAGCGTCTCGCGCACCGTGCAAGCGCTCGAAGCGCACCTCGGCGCACGCCTGCTCAACCGCACCACGCGCAGCATCAGCATCACCGAAGACGGCGAAATCTACTACGAACGCTGCGTGCGCGTCCTCGGCGAAGTCGACGACATGGAGTCCGTGCTCTCACGCTCGAAACTCAGCCCGAAAGGCACCGTGCGCGTCAGCCTGCCGGCGCTGATGGCGAAAAGCACGATCATCGGCGCACTGCCGGAATTTTTCGCGGCCTATCCGGATATCCGCGTGGAAATGAGCCTCACCGATAAACAAGTCGACATCATCGAGGCCGGTGTCGATTGCGTGATCCGCGTGGGCGCGGTCGGCGATATCGGTCTGGTGGCAAAGACCATCGGACGATATTCGCAGATCACGGTGGCCGCTCCCTCGTATATCGAAAAATATGGCGAGCCCAAGACGCTGGAGGATCTCGAGAATCATTATTGCGTCGACTATCTGGTGAGCAAGACGGGACGTGTCAGGCCCTGGGAGTTCGTGGTGGATGGCGAAACGCGCACCGTTCCCCTTAAGGCGATGCTCGCCGTGAACGACGCCGAGTCGTACGTGGAATGTGGTTTGAAAGGACTCGGGCTGATCCAGGCGTCGGGTTATACGCTGACGTCGTATGTGGAGAGCGGGGAGCTGCGCGAAGTGCTGCAGGCCTATCCGTCTTACCCGCGGATCGTGTCGATTCTTTATGCCGCGAACCGGCATCAGCCGCGTCGCGTGAAAGTGTTCATTGAATGGATCGCGGAGATCTACAGGCGGCAGTCGTCACTGCAAGTGTCCGACGCCGATCCGCTAGCCGGCCAGACGAGACTCGCAGACCAGGCGGTGCCGCGCGGACAGGTCCAAAACGGCGCTGTCACGTCTTGACGGTTTCTATGTTCTCGAACTTGGCCCGTGCGTGCTGGTACATCCATTCGAGCGTGTCGTAGATCGGCGTAACCGGCACCCTGCCAATTGCACGACGCAACTTGATGTTCGAGCCAACGAGCTTCGCAATCTCGTTGCGGCGCATGAAGCGGGGATCGACGAAAACCTCGATCTCGTAACCGGCGATGCGTCGCATCATGCCGAGGATTTCGCCAAGCGAATGGCCAATACCGGAACACGTATTGAACGCCTGGCCCACAGGCGCTTTTTCGATGAGCTGGGCGTAGACATCGACCACATCCCGGACATCGGAGAAATCACGGCTCACCGCAAGGTTGCCCAGCGACATTTTCTTCTCGTGGCGCGCGTGGTGATTGACGATCTTGGGCAACAAAAAATCTTCGCCCTGGCCGACACCCGTGTAATTGAACGGCCGCGTAAAAAAAATCGGCAGACGGTCGAGCCATAGACGCGCCATGTTTTCCATGGCGAGCTTGCTGACCGCGTAGTCGTTGCCAGGATTGAGCGGCACGTTTTCGTCGATGACTTCCACGTTCGCATTGCCATACACATTCGATGTGCTCGCCATCAGCACCGCCCGAGGTTTCTTGTCGAGCAGCGCGAGTGCATCGAGCAGATTGCGCGAACCCATGATGTTCACGAGATAACTTTGCGTCGGCGGATTGCCGGTAACGTGCGCGAGCCCGGCCAGATGCACGACGACGTCCGGTTTTGCATCGGCCACGCATGCGCGCACCGCGTCGAGATCGAGGAGATCGACGGGCACGCCGGTCGTACCCGGCACATCGGCTTCCGATGCCGGCGAGGTCGTGCCCCATACGTCGTAGCCTTCGTCCAGCAGACGCTCGGCCATATGGCGTCCGGTGAATCCCGAGAGACCCGTGATGAGAGCGCGGCGACGCTTCGTGCCGCCGTCAGGATGTTTTGTGTCGTTCATTACGCTTTATTTGCGGCGATCGTGTCGCGGGTGGAGTACAGCGCCGTCTATGGCTGTTGGTCGAACCGTTCAGCCATTTCGATATGGCAACCCCAAGCAAGTTCATTGCCCAGAAGCTTTCGCGCTACGTGATAACAGAACGCCTGGATGAGGCGTCCGGCCGTTTTCCGCATTGATTTCGTGCCGAATTTTAACATGCGGGTCTTTTTGAAAGGGGGCAGAACAGGGCCGCCGCTCATGTCACCGCACAAACCGTCGCTGGCCGAATCGGGCGCCGGATCGAATGAGAAATTTCACCGATCCCACGCCGGACCGCCCGTGAATATGGACACGGCAAACCCGATTTCACGCCTTTCGATGCGGGCCGCACAGAAAAATTCATAAAAATCGTCATTAATTCTATGGCGAAACAATCAAGAAAATATTTGGGAGGCTTCGCGCCTCGTGGCTTTGGAAGGCGCTGTTGTAAGCCGCGCGGAATCTTCCGGATATTACTTTTCGAAACAATTTTTTGAACAAAATAAGTCGGATCGAAATCCGCGAACACGTTCGTTCATTTCACCGATCCATTTATTTCAGATTTTTTTGCAATATTTGAACGGTAGGCTTGATTAACCGAGTAACGGCCGTGACGCCTCAGCTGCTCCATTGGCCGATCGAGCAGAGCCGGCCGCTCTCAGATGGAGAAAACCTCTTGCTTCGCACTTTGCATCGTTTTTCGGTTGTGGTTTCGCAGTTCGTGGTGGTGAGTGCGCTTGGCATGGCTGCGGCGGCTCCGGCATTTCCGGCGTACGTGGCGCCGCCCGCTGTGCTGCAGGCGCGCACATCCTGGATTGGCAACACCTTTGGTTTCGGCGATGGCGTGTGGACGCAGATCAACATCACCGCGATCGCCGTGGCCCCGGACGGGCGCGTATTTACCAACGCGCCATGGGACGAAAGCGGCGCTGAAGTCAGCGTCTACAAGAACGGCAAGGTGCTCGGCGTGGCCGACGGCACGCACGGCTGGGGCCATTACGGCGGCAACGCCATTGCGATGAACAAGCGTTACGTGTTTGTCGCGGTCGGTGTGGGCAATGAGCGCGGCGGCTTGTCGAAGCCGGGCGTATGGCCGCCAAAAGGCAAGCAGTGGTTTGGCGTGTCGCGCCGCGAGCTTGGCGACATGAAGCGGCCCGCCACGTTCCAGGCGAACCTCGCTGCCGACAAGGCCGACGGACACGCCCAGCTCGCGGCCGCGTTCCTGATGGTCAACGAGGCGCCGGACGAAAGACGTGGCGCGCCGAAGGTCGAGTTCAGGCAGGACGTCGGCGGTCTGGCCGCGACCGATGCCTTGTTGTACGTCGCGAATACATCGGCGAATCGGGTCGAGGTGTACGACGCCGAATCGATGCAGCAAAAGAGCAACTGGAGCGCGCCGCAACCGGGGCGTCTCGCGCTCGCCACGGACGGAACGCTGTGGGCGCTGGTCAACACGCAAGGTGCGAAGGCGCGCCTCGCGCACTACACGGCGACAGGCGCGGTGATAGACGATGCGCCGGCGCTCGTGGCCGGGATCGACGCGGTGGATATCACCGTCGATGCACAAGGACGCCTGCTGGTCGCCGACAACGGCCCATGTCAACAGGTGTTGATTTTCACGCGCGACGGCGGGACGGGAAAGTATCGCGAGACGGGGGCGCTGGGCGAGCGCGGTGGGATTTTTTCGGGCGTCGCAGGCAAGCCCGGACCGCAGCGTTTCAACGGCCTGACTGGCGTGGGCGCGGATGCGGCGGGCAACATTTATGTATCGACGAACGGCATTGGCGTGCGCCAGGGCTCGACGGGCGCGGGGTTAGGCGCGACGCTCGAAAGCTACGCGCCCGATGGCAAGCAGTTGTGGCAAGTGCAGGGTCTGCTGTTCGTGGATGGCGCGTGGATGGACCCGTCGCGGCCGAACAGCGTGTACACCGGCAACAAGCGCTTTGAGCTGGATTTATCGAAACCGGTGGGGCAGGAGTGGAAGTACGCGGGTTTCCTTTCGGGGCGTTTCAAGTATCCCGAGGATCCGAGTTTCAGCGTCGATGACTGGCCGGGCCAGCCGATCGCTCGCAAGCTCAATGGCCGGACGTTTTTGTACCTGACCGACATGTATGCGGATCACCTGAAGATTTATCGCTTCGATGCAAAGCGTGACGGCGAACTGGCCATTCCTTCGGGGTACTTCGCAGGCCGCGAGCGCGGTGCCGGGAACATCCCGAACCGGCCGGCGGGCGGCGACTGGATCTGGCGCGACGACAACGGCAACGGTCGTTTCGAGCCCAACGAGTTCGAGTCGAACAATGGCTTGCTGCCCAACCCGGGCGGCTGGGGATGGTGGGTCGATACGAAGGGTGACATCTGGCACACGAGTGATTCGCGCGGTATCAATCGCTTCAAGTACGGCGGCGTGGATAAGGTCGGCAATCCGCTTTACTCGTACAACAACGCGCAGAACTATCCGATGCCGGCGCCTTTCAACGTGGTGAAGCGCGCGTTATATGAGGCCGATACGGACACGATGTACTTGACGGGCTATACGGCGGACGAACCGTTTGATCGCGGGTACTGGAAGGAAGTGGGGCGACGCCTGGTGCGTTACGACCATTGGTCTTCGGAGACGCCGAAGCTGCGGTATTCGATTGCCTTGCCGTGGGATACGAAGAGCAAGCCGCTTGCTACCACGATTGGCGTGACGGTTGAGGGCAAGTATCTCTTTTCGATCGAGCCCGTTGGGATGGTTCATGTGTATGAGAAGGATACTGGGCGAGAGGTTGGCGTGATCAAGCCGGGGCCGGAAGTGGGCCGTGCGTCGGGGTGGGTCGATGTGCCGAATGGGATTAGCGCGAGCCGGCAGGCTGATGGCGAGTACCTGATTTTTGTTGAAGAGGATGCGCGGGGGAAAGTGATGATGTACAGGTGGCGACCGTAAGGGTCGCTAAGGGTAGGGAGTGTGCTGTTTGGGTTGGCGCGCGGTTTATGTTGGTTGTTTTCTTTAGCACTGTTAGCCACTGTCCGTGGCGGGACTTCATTTCTTTTTCCAACGGCGAAAAAGAAACGAAGCAAAGAAAACGCCTCTCAAACGAGGGCACATAAGTGTCCCCAGCGTGCAGTGACAACTATTTGATACCCCAAAAGCACGCCCAGCGAATAACACCGAACAGCTGAAACCCTCCCCCTCCGTTCACAGATACCCACACGCTTCGCCACCAGTGTGGGAATCCGTTAATACGGAAACCTGGCCCACGCATAACAACGGAATAGCCCATAACTGGTTCAAGCATCTTGAACCCAAAGCCTCGGCACCGGCACGGCCGACCCTTCGGTTTGGGCGCTCGTGCGCGCAGCGCGGAAGCCTGGTTAATGGATTCCCACACTGGTGGCGAAGCGTGTGGGTATCCGTGTTCGGAGGGCGAGGGTTTCAGCGGGACGTGGTTATAGCGGCAGCCGTTCTTTTGGAGTACCAAGCAGATGTCATTGCACGCTCGGGACACTTATGTGCCGATTGTGGAAAGGCGTTTTCTTTGCTTCGTTTCTTTTTCGCCGTTGGAAAAAGAAATGAAGTCCCGCCACGGACAGTGGCTAATAGTGCAAAAAAAATCAGCTAGAAACGAACGCGCGAAGACCTAAAAAGCAGCAACCCGGCATCAACCCAATACCCCCCTAAACCCCAAGTGCCAACGACCCGCCCCCCCTGATGGAAAAATCGTTAATCAAAAACATGGCGATCAACTTCTCGGGACTGGTGCTACCCACCTTTGTCTCCCTGATCACCGTACCCGCCTATATCCATCTCGTAGGCGTCGAACGCTATGGCGTCATCAGCCTGGTCTGGACGCTGATCGGCTACTTCGGCATTCTCGATCTCGGCATGGGCATGGCCGCGCAGCACCAGATATCGAAAGCACACGCAGCGAACGATCCCGAAGCGCGATCACAGGTGTTCTGGAGCGCAATCTGGCTCAACCTGGGCACAGGAATCATCGGCGGGGCGCTGATCTATTTCGGCGCCTTCGCCTATACCGCCTACGTCGCGCATACGTCGCCCGACATGCAGCGCGAGGTCTACCACGCGCTTCCGTGGCTCGCGCTCGCCATCCCCATCGCAAACGTTTCATGGGTCTGCGCGGGCGCAATCAACGGCGTCGAACGCTTCGGCATCTACAACACGAACCAGACAATCGGCACGTTCCTTTTTCAACTGTTACCGCTCGCCGCTGCATGGAAGATCGCGCCGAACCTGCAAACGGTACTCGCCGCAGCCGTCGTCGCGCGCGTTATCGCGGTCGTGCTGCTCGCGCGCGCAAGCATCAAGGTGCTCGATCTCAAACGCATCGAGTGGCCGCAACTCGGCGTTGCCAGCGGCCTGTTCAAATTCGGCGGATGGATGCTGGTTGCGACGATCTCCAGCATGATCACGGATTCGCTCGATCGCATTCTTCTCGGCGCGAATCTCGGCGCGCGTTTCGTCACGTATTACACCGTGCCGCAGAACCTCGTCACGCGTCTGAACATGCTGCCGAACTCGCTCGTGCGGACGCTGTTTCCTCGTCTCTCCGCAATCAAGCGCGATCACGCCGATGCAATGGTCCGCCAGTCGCTGGAGTTCCTCAACGGCGTGTTCACGCCCATCGCGCTCTTCGTGATGCTGGTGCTTGCGCCATTTCTGCACCTCTGGGTCGGGCAGGAAATCGCCATTGCGAGCGCACCCGTCGGGCGCATTCTGATCATCGGCGTATGGCTCGTCGGGCAGGCGAGCGTCGCGCGCATCATGATTCAGTCGCAGATCAATCCCGCTACGGCCGCGCGTATCGGCCTCGTGCAACTGCCGTTCTTCGTGACGGCACTGTGGTTCGGTATCGCGCACTTTGGTCCTATCGGCGCGGCGAGTGTGGTCGTGCTGCGTTCGCTGGTCGACTACGCCCTCTTGCTCTGGATCTCACGCGTCAACGCCCGGCCGATCGCCGCCGACATGCTCCTGCATCTCGCGTTTCTTGTCGCGGGGTTAGGCGCCGCTTATCTCATCGATCCAATCGAATACCCATTGCAGTCGGTCGCAGCGGCGTTTGTTATCGCCGGCCTGAACGCCGGCTGTTCCCTGTTGACGCGGCCTGCGTTGCGCTCCATGGCGCGCAGCTTTGTTCGCGAGTTGAGTGCGCGTCTGAAACGACGCGCGAAATCCACGGTTTAAGGCGAGGAGTGGCCCATGAGAGATGACCTCGATGATGTGCTCATCGACCCGGTTCAGGACCGCACTGACCGTACTGATGTGAACCCGCCTTCCGTGATGGACGCGCCGCCCAAGCATCGTGCGCGCGTTGCAAAGCGGGTGCCGCGGGTGGCGATCGTGCATGACTGGCTCGTGGCTTTTGCGGGTGCCGAGAAGGTGCTCGAGCAGATCCTTATCTGCTTTCCGGAAGCCGATCTGTTCAGCGTGGTCGACTTCATGGAAGAGCGTGCGTGGATGCGCGGCAAGAAAGTGACCACGTCGTTCATTCAGAAATTGCCGCAAGCGAAAAAGCGCTACAGATCGTACTTGCCGTTGATGCCGCTTGCCATCGAACAGATCGATGTTTCTGGCTACGACCTCGTGATTTCGAGCAGCCATGCGGTCGCGAAAGGCATCCTCACAGGTCCCGATCAGGTCCATGTGAGCTACGTGCATTCGCCTATTCGATACGCATGGGATCTGCAGCACCAGTACCTGCAGCAATCGAATCTCACCGTCGGCATGAAGTCGATGCTCGCGCGCCTCGTGCTGCACTACATGCGCAACTGGGACATCCGGACCTCGAATTCGGTGGATCATTTCATTGCGAATTCGGAGTTCATCTCGCGGCGAATCAACAAGGTGTATCACCGCGATTCGCATGTGATCTTCCCGCCTGTCGATGTAGACGCATTCCAGCTCTGCGAAGTGAAAGAGGACTTCTATCTGACGGCATCGCGCATGGTGCCGTACAAGAAGATCGATCTGATTGTCGAGGCGTTCGCGAAGATGCCCGAGCGCAAACTGGTGGTGATCGGCGATGGTCCCGACATGCGCAAGATCCGCGAGAAGGCGACCGCGAACATCGAGATCATGGGGTATCAGCCGTTTTCGGTTCTGCAGGACAACATGCGTCGCGCGAAGGCCTTCGTGTTCGCGGCCGAAGAAGATTTCGGCATCTCGGTGGTCGAGGCGCAAGCGTGCGGAACGCCGGTGATTGCGTACGGCAAGGGCGGCGCGCTGGAAACCGTGCTCGACAGTTCGAACGCGTGCCCAACAGGTCTCTTCTTCGATGAACAGACGACCGAATCGATCATCGACGCCGTGGAGGGCTTCGAGCTCGGCGCGGTGAAGATCGAAGCCGCAGATTGCCGCGCGAATGCCGAGCGTTTTTCGGTGAGGCATTTCCGCGAAAACCTGCGCGGCTACGTACAAAGCGTCGCGCCGCAATTCACGCTGCCGCCGCCGGCGTTGCCGCCCGTGCCGCTCGTGCGCAAGGTCAAGACGACCACGCCGAAGCAGGATGAAGACAACGAAGCCGCCGACGGCATGCGCGTACTCGCCGTCGATCAAAGCGGGGTGCTGGGCGGTGCGGAGCTCTCGCTGCTCGAAGTCATGAAGAACATGCGCGGCAACAACGAAACGGTTCTCTTCGATGACGGTCCGTTCCGCATTGCGCTGGAAGCGGTCGGCATCAAGGTCGACGTGCTCGATGGCGCGGCGCTCGGCGCCGTCAGCAAGGACAGCGGCATGAAACGGCCGAGCGCCGGCATGATCGGCGGCGTCATGGGGCTCGTGCGCGGCACGCTCGAAAAATCACGCAACTCGGATGTGATCTACGTGAACACGCAACGCGCGATGGTCGTCGGCGCCATCGCAGGCCTGATTTCGCGGCGTCCCGTGGTGTGGCATCTGCGCGATATCGTCAGCCCCGAGCATTTCGGCAAGACGCAGCTCACCATCATCAAGTGGTGCACGAAGCTGATGCTGGAACGCGTGATCGCGAATTCGACGGCATCGGCCGTTGCGCTGACTGCGTTGACGCGGATGAAGGAAGAACGACTGGATGTGGTGTTCAACGGGATTTCCGCCGAGCCGTTCACGGAGCTCGAAGCGGTCGAGCAGCACGAACTGCGTGCGCGGTTCGGCTTGCCGCTCGACGCGTTTCTTGTTGGATCGTTCAGCCGGCTCGCGCGCTGGAAAGGCCAACACGTGTTGCTCGAAGCGCTGCTTGAGGCGCCGGATATGCACGCCGTTCTGGTTGGCGCGGCGCTCTTCGGCGAAGACGCTTACGAGGCCGAGTTGAGGGCCTACGTGCTCGAGCATGGGCTTGGCGATCGCGTGCATTTTCTGGGGTTCCAGCATGACATCGCGGCGTGCATGAAAGCGGTGGATGTCATCGCGCACACGTCCATCAGCCCGGAGCCGTTTGGCCGCGTGATCATCGAAGGCATGCTGGCAAAGCGACCGGTGGTGGCGGCGCGTGCCGGCGGCGTGGTGGATATCGTGACGAACCGCGAGAACGGCATTCTCTGCACGCCGGGTGATGTGTCGGAGCTGGCGGGCGTGCTTGGCGAACTTTCCGCCGACGCAGACCTGCGCAGCCGCTTGGTGGAGCAAGGTTATGCAAATGCGATCAACCGTTTTGGCACGGAACGGTACGTGGAAAGCGTGCAGAAGATCTTGTCGGACGTCGCGGGGAAAGGGAGATCCAAGCGGGGGTAAGTGGCCTGCGAAAAAACGAGACGGAAGCGGTAGCGTCGATCAGCGATGGCTGTCCCCAAAGGCCTCGATCATCCGGTCGATAAAACATCGCAGTTTTGAGGTCATTCGCCGGTCAGCCGCGTATAGCAGATGCATGGGGCGGACGGGTCCGTCGAAATCGGGCAGCACCCGCACTAGCCGGCCGGCCGCCAGATCCTCAGCCACGGCATGCTCGGACCCCAGCACAATGCCGAATCCATCAAGGGCAGCGCTGTGAATGGCTCCCCAATCGTTGATGAGCAGGCGGCTGCCAACTGTCGCTTCGATATCGCGGCCGCCTTTATGGAAGCGCCATTGCCGGTTGAGGTCCGCTGGCCAGGGGGCAAAACCCACACATTCATGGTCGGCCAGATCCGCCGGTTTCAGCGGTGTTCCATGCTCGCTGAGATAGGCCGGCGACGCACAAGTGACCAGACGGTATGGCTTTAACGGACGCGCTACCAGCGCCAGGTTTTCACCGATCGGCCCGATTCGCACGATAGCCTCATAGCCTTCCTCGATGGGGTCCACGAGCCGGTCTGATAGCGTCAGTTCCAGTTCCACCTCCGGAAAATCGCGCAAGAAGCGCGTCACCATCGGCATCAGGCCATGGCGACCAAAGGTCACCGGCGCGTTGATGCGCAACCGGCCTTGCGGCCTGAGCTGAACCGCCTGAGCCAGGGCATCGGCGGCGTTCACTTCCGCCAGCACGGTCTGGCACCGTTCCAGATAGGCGCGCCCAAACTCAGTCAGACTCTGCTTGCGGGTCGTACGATTCAGCAAACGCGTCGCAAGGTGCCGTTCCAGCGCGGCAATATGCTTGGCGACCATTTGCGGCGACATGCCGAGTTTGTCAGCTGCTGCGGCGAATGACCCGGTCTGGGCCGCCTGCACAAACACCGCCATGCTGGTGAGTCGATCGAGCATTGACAACTCTTGGTTACTAAAGCGGAAACTGTACGCTCATTTATCAACCGCCATTAGGCGACTATCGTAGGCAGATCGACCCGCACATCTGTTCGGGGCGCATAGCACGACCTTCAAAGGAACCGACGATATGCCTATATACATAGTCCGGATGGAACATCCAGACGGCGACCTCTGGAACAAACATGTTCTCGAGCATGTCCTGTATCTCAAGGGCTTGATCGCCCAGGGCAGACTGCTGGCTTCGGGCCCCTTGAAGGGAACGCCATTGCGCGCGGGGTTCCTGATCATGCGGGCCGAGGACCGCCAGGAAGTCGAAGCGATGGTCGAAGGCGATCCGTTTTCCCGGGAAGACCTGATCTGCGGGCTTGGTATCGAAGAGTGGGATCCGCTCTTCGGCATGCTGGCCGATCAATCCAGCAAGCAACCGCCGGCGGAGCTGGCATCGTTGTTCTGACTTGGCCACGCTGTTCGCGCATGCTTTACCGCTGCAAGGAAAACATGATGCTTTATGAATTGACTACGATCTCCAGCCCGCCGCTGGAGCAAACCGCCGTTTCTACCGGCGCGCACAACTGGGTTCTGGATGGGGAGGGGCGGCTCTTGGGCGCCTGGCGCACGGAGATCGGTGAACTCTTTCAGATCAAACTGCTGCGCGGCTTCGAGACCGCCGAAGCGCTCGAAAGAGAGCGGCTGCGCGCGCTCATGAGCGTCCGTCCATTCGGTATCGATGATCCATCCAGCCGACTGAGCATGGAGCGGTATGCGCGCTTTCCTTTTCTACCCGACGTCGAGCAGCTGGCATTCGGGAGATTCTATGAATTCCGGACTTACCATCTGAAGCCGGGCGGCTTGCCACCTACCTTGGAGGGATGGGAGCACGCCATTGGTCCCGCTCGCGACTATACCCGGCATCTGGTGATCAATATGTATGCGCTGGATGGTCTGCCCCGCATCACCCACATCTGGGGGTTTTCCAGCCTGGAGGAACGCGCTGCGCTACGTGCACGTCATTACGCCGACGGCTCGTGGCCACCGAAAGGCGGCCCGCAACAGATTGCGAGGGCGACATCGACGATCTGCATTCCGGAAGAGTATTCGCCGCTTCGCTGAGTTGAAGCGCTGCTACTCGGAGCGCCTCATAACTTTCGAGTCTTCCGCTTGAAGCTGGCCGACCAATGCATTGCAGGCCGTTCCACAAGCATATAAAACACGAACGCCACGCCCACCGGCACGATCATGAAAACGAATGAAGGCCATATCGCGGTCTGCAACGTCGAGCGGAACAGCAGCGATCCAAGGAAGATCAGGATCGGAATATGCACGATATACAGCGAAAAACTGAACTCGCCGAGCCATGAAAAACCGCGCACCGGCAATGAATTGCGCATGGGTTTATCGAGGACCTGATACAGATACAGCGCGAACGCCACCGCCCAAAGCTGGAATGCCAGATACTGCGCGACCTGGAACGCCGCGCATCCAACCAACGCGACCACGATCGCCGCGCCCAGCAACTTCCACGATCCTTTCGGCGACTTGACCGCATCCGGCGCGACTTTCGCTTCGGCAATCCACGCGCCGAGCGTCCACGAGAACCAGTACGACGCGAACAAGATGATCTCGTGACGCTCGAACACGAGCGCCGATACCACGTTGACAATCCCCACGCTCACCAGCACGGCTTTCATCCCGATCCGGCGGCGCAACGCAATCAGCAACGGATACACGAGATAGAACTGCACCTCGAGCGACAGCGTCCACAACGCGCCGTTTGATCCGAACGTCCCACCCGCCACGCCCTGCAGCGAAAGCAAGTTGACGATGAACAAATGCAGATCCAGCGTGCCGATCTTCGGGCTGACCGGCGAAAAGCCGCGGCTCCATGAATCGAGTACATATGTCAGCACCAGCGCCGCGAGCAGCACGGGATAAATCCGCGCGAACCGCCGCATCAGGAAGTTGCGGGTATCGAAGGGTGCGGACGGATTGGCAAGCAGCTTGCGCGCTGTTCCGCGATGAATACAGTAGCCGCTGATCACAAAGAAGATCGGCACGCCGGCCGAACCCCAGGCAATCGGAAAGGTGAGGTAGCTGAAAAGCGTGTTGAGATCGAACCCGGCCGCCGTCCTGTGGAACTGCTGAATGCCGATCCACGTGATCTGACGGCAATGAAAGTACGCGACCAGGAGCGCGGCGAAACCGCGCCATGCATTGATGGCGATGTCCTTGTCTTCCACGCTGACCGTGGCTACCCGCTCCGGCGATAAATGCAGGGAAGAACGCGCCGGATCGAGCAGGGAGGAGTCGCTCATTAAAAACCTCATGTCCGCGATGATCTTGTTCGAATTAAGCGAGACCGGCCATTGCCCCGGCGCTGCGGCGGCTTTTGGGCGCGCGCTCACTCAGTGAGTGTCGTGAGTGTCATGTTAGTCCCGCAAATAATGAAAAAATATGCGCGGCAAATGGCCTGAAACCTCTCGTCCTGCGCATGATCGGGAAAAAACCCGTCCGGGTCTGTTCGAAAGGTAACGAATTAATTCGGCTGGAACGACGGCAATTATTTGTCGTTTTTTTTCTGATAACTTCGTTTCAAACCATTCAAAACAGGGTAACGCCATGGACATGCACGCACTCGCTGGTATTGCTGTTTTATTGGTCCTCGCCGCCGTTTCGGCATATAGAGACGCGCTGCGCAACGATCCGATGTCGAAGATGAACGCATCGGGCATTCGTTTCCCGCAGTCCGACGATCTCGAATAAAGTTTAATTGAACGGTCGTGCTGCAATGCGAAGGATTGGCGAAAAGCGCGGTTACTCGCTAAATAAGAACTGAATGTATGTACGGACCCGCACGAACGGCCATTCGTGAAATCAATAAGTGATCACTTGGGAAGCGCGCGATGCTGAAAGTCACCAAAGCCGTATTTCCTGTCGCCGGACTTGGGACACGTTTCCTGCCCGCCACGAAGGCGAGTCCAAAGGAGATGTTGCCCGTCGTCGATAAGCCGCTGATTCAATACGCCGTTGAAGAGGCAATTGCCGCGGGCATCACGGAAATGATTTTCGTGACCGGCCGAAGCAAGCGCGCAATTGAAGATCACTTCGATAAATCTTACGAGATCGAGGCGGAACTCGAAGCGCGCGGCAAGGAAGCGTTGCTCGACGTCGTTCGCAAGATCAAGCCGGCGAACGTGGATTGTTTTTATGTCCGCCAGCCGACTGCGCTGGGTTTGGGGCACGCGGTCTTGTGCGCTGAAAAGCTGATTGGCGACAACCCTTTCGCTGTGATCCTTGCCGACGATCTGCTTCACAGCAAAGAGCCGGTCATGAAGCAGCTGGTCGATGTGTTCAATCATTACCATAGCTCGGTGATCGGCGTGGAGCGCATCAACCGAATCGATAGCGCGTCGTACGGCGTGATCGAAGGGCGCGAATGGGAAGAGGACATCATCAAGTTGTCGGGCATCGTGGAGAAGCCGCAACCGGCGCTGGCGCCCTCGAATCTCGGCGTGGTCGGGCGTTACGTTTTCATGCCCGGGATCTTCTCGCATCTTCGCGCGACGCCGCCAGGAAGCGGCGGTGAGATTCAACTGACCGATGCCATCGCGTCATTGCTGTCGGCGGAACAGGTGTTGGCTTATCGTTATTACGGCACGCGCTTCGATTGCGGCAGCAAGCTGGGATACCTGAAGGCGACCGTGCAACTCGCGTTGCAACACGCGGAGGTGCGCGACGGCTTCGAGGCGTATTTGCGTGAATGCATGGCGGAGTTGATGCCGGCGCCCGTGGTCGAGCAGATCGAGCAGGCGGAATTGACGGTGCTTGAGTAGGACGTGGCTCGCACCATCGAGGCCGATCGGTGCGAGCAGAAATCAGAAATCAAACCACTGGCATAACCACGGCGAGTACGCGACCAGGATCTGTTGAATCGGCGCGTGATGCCCGTAAGCAATCGTCGATACAACCAGCAGCCCGAGCCCCGCGAATATCGATCCGGTCATCTTGCGCGGTTGACCGAAAAAGCGTCGCAGGAAAAACAGCGCAACGCCGCTGCCGAGAAACCATCCGGCGACGACTTCAATAGGCGTGTGCGCATCCTGGACGACCCGGCAGAATCCGATCAATGCGCCAAGCGCCAGTCCCGCTGCGGCGCCAAGCCCATACCAGCCTGCACGCCAACTCCCGGCGAGCAATCCGAACGTCACGCCCCATACCGCCGATGTCAGCATGGTATGGCCGCTGATCACGCGAAAATCGAGCGAGCGAACTTCGATACCGCAACCCGCATAAAGAATCTTGTTGATCCCGACCAGCGCCAGCGCAGCGCCAAGCGATGCAATCCAGACCAGCGCCTCGCGCTTGTCCGTGGCACGCAGCCAGATCGCGCAACCCGCTGCAACAGGGATGGTCACCGCCACATCACCGAGATTGGTGAAGATGGCCATCAAACTAGTATTCGTCATGCTTCCCCCGAAAAGCGCGCGCCGTGCTGCGACTGAAACGTCGCGCACGGCTTATCGCGCTGTGCTTTTACATCGTACCTATTTACTCTTCCGCTACCTTCCTGCGTCCGGCGAGGCGGTATTCCGTCGGCGATATCGACAGGCGTTTGCGAAATATCTTCGCCAGTCCGTCGCCGCTTCCCGCGCCGCATCGGCGAGCGATCTTGTCGACAGGAAGGTCGGTCGCTGCGAGCAACATGCAGCTCGCATCCAGGCGTGCGCGCAGCAGATATTCCGATGGCGTCAGCCCGATCTGCGCCTTGAACCGGCGCAGAAAATTGCGTTCGCTCATGGCCGCGACACGCGCTGCATCGGCAATCGAAATAGGGCGGATGTAGTTCTCGCGCATCCAGCGCGCGGCTGCGTCGATCTTCTGTCGTACGCCGCCTGCGTCGGTGTCTTCAAGAACCGCGGACAACTTCGGCCAGGCGCCGGGGATCGACCGCTCCGATACTTCCCTCGCCAGCGCAGGACCGTAGTCGCGCTTGATGATCGACAACGCGGCTGCGATCGGACCCTTGGGGTCATCGAGCGTGAGCGTCTGTTCCGCGATGAACAACGAACTCGTCAACGCGGACGCGGCGGCCGGGTCCTCGAAATCTGGCGCACGATTTTGCAGCGACAGGTTCGCCGCCGCGAGAATCTGCGAGCCTTCGCCTATCGCCTTCACGAACGAGATCTTGGGCGCGACGCGGCTCAGGCGCCGCAGCAACTGCGTGTCGAGCTTCGCACGTTGTGCGCCTTCTCCACCCGCAATGAACAGTGCATCGCAATCGCTCATCCAGCGGGTATCGAGGCTCTCGGTCCAGATGCGCATGGAGCAACTGCTGGCAACGCTGCCGCCATCGCTCGATAAAAACAGCAGCGCATAGTCCGGCGTCACGCCGCCCTTGATAGCGGCCGCGTCCGACAGCTCGTGAATCTCGTTGGCGAGAGAAAACACTTCGGAAATCGAACTGACTTCGACAAGCGAAAAATCCTCGAAGATAAGTATGCCGATTCGCTTGGGCGCCGGCGTGCCTTCGAGTGTGGCTTCGTGCATAACGTCCTGCATTGCGTCGTTGGCGGTTTCGTTTGCCGGGTCGTGGCTGTCAGCGGACGCCTTGTCAGCGGACAGTTCCTGTTCGCTTGCATCGCGCGATGATCCATCGCGCACCTCGTGCGCAAGTGCGGTTTCCGCACCAGTCGGGCGCACGATCTGCAACCGGCTCATGCCATTGGCGTGTCCCATCAACTTTCTCCGTTGTCGGTCAGAGCGGCGGGTATTTGGTCTCGTATGCGTCGCACTATACGCGGCGAGATTGATGCGTCATGACAGTCGTCTGAAAAGCACGAGATGTTGGCAGATGGTTTCGATATTCGAGTAATAAGCTGGCCGTAAGTGATCGAAATGGCGACGCGCGTAGCGACATGCGTAGCCAACAAGTGCGAAGCGTTCGCCAGGCCACACAGGTCACACACGATAGTCACATTCACAAGAAATCCTGGCCCGTTAGCGAGCGCCGGACAAACAAGGGGCGGATATGCTGAAAGTACGCAAGGCGGTGTTTCCCGTCGCTGGACTTGGCACGCGGTTTCTTCCGGCGACCAAGGCAAGTCCAAAAGAAATGCTGCCCATCGTCGATAAACCGCTGATCCAGCACGCGGTGGAAGAGGCGGTCGCCGCCGGCATCACCGAGATGATCTTCGTCACGGGCCGCGGCAAACGCGCGATAGAAGATCACTTCGACAAGTCATACGAAATAGAAAGCGAACTCGAGGCGAGGGGCAAACAAGCCTTGCTCGACCTCGTGCGCAATATCAAGCCGTCGCATGTGGACTGCGTGTACGTGCGTCAGGCCGAGCCGCTGGGTCTGGGTCATGCCGTGCTGTGCGCCGAGAAGCTGATCGGCAACGAACCGTTCGCCGTAATGCTCGCTGACGATCTGCTCGACGGCGAGCCGCCCGTCATGGCGCAGATGGTGGAAGTGTTCAACCGGTATCACTCGTCGGTGCTGGGTGTCGAGGAGATCGATCGGAGCGAATCAGGATCGTATGGTGTGATCGATGGCCGCCAGTGGGACGATCATCTCTTCAAGATTGCGCGGGTGGTCGAGAAGCCCGAACCGGCGTTGGCGCCTTCGAATCTCGGCGTGGTTGGGCGCTATGTATTGATGCCGCGCATCTTCCAGCATCTGCGCACGCAGAAGCCGGGCGCCGGTGGCGAAATCCAGTTGACCGATGCAATCCAGTCCTTGCTCGCCGATGAACAGGTGCTCGCCTATAGATACAAAGGCCAGCGTTTCGATTGCGGCAGCAAGCTGGGTTATCTGAAAGCGACGGTCGAGTTCGCATTGCGCCACCCGGAAGTGTCGCAGCAATTCGATGCGTATTTGCAGGCGTTTCTTGCGAGCCGTCGCCCGGCACAAAAAGCCGAAGACGAGCCGCTTGAGGAAACGCCCGAACTCGCAGTCGATACCGAATGACGACGTCGCCGGACTTTTGTTAGCTGCAGGCAAGTCCGGCCGTGGCGGGGACACGAAATCAATTGCAGCAAGTACCGCGTTGTAAGTAGCGCTAGCCCCCCGGTGCGCGCTATGGTCTTTAGCCCGCCTCGTGCGGGCTTTTTTTGTTGGTGAGGCAAATGAAAAAGCGGCTCAGTTCACATTGAGCCGCTTGCGGATTGTTGAAAACGGGCCTTAGGACGCGTTAGCGGAAATAAGCCTTGGCATTCGGATGCACGTCGTCGCGATTGAGTACTTCAGTGCGCATCAGCCACGCATAACCGCTGTGCTGATCGAAGCGGCCAATGGGCACGGCGCCGCCGAGCGTGATGGAATAGGCGAGGACCACGTAATGCGTCGTGATGTCCGCCGCGCCGGCAAAGTTGTCGTCGTAATGATGTTCGAACACGCCGAACAAACGCGAGGCCGAACGTTGCACGCTGGCTATGCCCAGCTCGTCACGCACCACGCGCGTGAACGCGGCGTCGAGTGTCTCGCCTTTCATCACGCGGCCGCCGGGCACGAACCAGGAGCCTTGTGCAGGACGGTTGCGTCTCTGTCCGAGCAGCACGCGGCGGTTGCCGTCCGTCACGATCAGGTCGATGGACACCAGCGGCGTCAAGCGGACGACATTGAGGAAATCGGCTTCATCGAGATGAGACGCGTGCAAGGATGCCGGCGCTTTTATCAGTTGCTGGGTGCCGTCTGGATCGGCGATTGCGGAAAACGAAGAAAGATCTGTCACGCTCGAATTACCTCAGTCATGGTCGTTGCTCTTGAACAGGCGTGTGCAGATACCGCTTACTAGAAACACCATCAACGCAATCAGCACGCATACAGCCATTCCCCCGCCGAGCATCGCGACGACAAGAATCGTCATCAAGCGCAGGCCGTCCATGATCTTTCCGAATAGGCTTGGAATTGTGGTGCCGTGGCCCGGCGACGCAAAGATTTCCTATGCACCGACAACGGCTCAGGCACTTTATGCTGGCATTTCAGTGTAGCGCGCGGCCTCGCGCGCCGTATTGGCCATGGACTGGCAGAAACCGACGAAAGGTCGTGTTTGTAAGCCATACGGACTCAGCCCAGGTCGTTGGACACGTGCGGGATGTGCTCGGGACGAATCGTGTCCGAAGGGTCGGCCGTATCGGGTGGACACGCGGTCATCACGGTTGCGCAACCGATCAATACGGCGAGAAGAAGGTTGCTCGTGAACGACGAGGCGCGCGATGTGTCTTGCAGGTTCATGGCTTTTCAACGGCATGAGCCGTTGCCTTGAATGATCATGGAGAGATCGAATTTAAGGGGAGCCGGAGGATGAAACTGTCGGAACTTTCGTAAAGACCCGGCAGCTTCATCGAAACAGATTGGAACGCAAGGCGCTATTTCGCAACATACCCCTCGGGCGCGTTGACGTTGTTCTTCATCACATCGGCGTTCTGAGAGATTACGTACACCGGCGCTTCGGTGAGCGTCAGTGCGACCCGGCCGTTTGCATAGGGCAGCGTGGATGGATTGCCCATCATGTCGAGCACGGTGAGTGTTCCGGATGAGCCCGGTGCATCGACGGCAAGCGAATAGCGCACGCCCCGCGTGGCGCTGAAGCCCGATGCGCCGGGCCACGCGGCATTATCGTGCGTCCATAGCGCGGTCACCACCTTGCCGCTGTTCAACCGCTGGAACGCATAGGCATAAACGCCGGGCGGCGTGTCCTTGATGTGGCCCAAGGTGCTCGTGCCGTCAACCACGCGCGTCATGGCGGCCACGCCCATTGCGGCGGGCTTCGGGCTGATTTGCGTCTGGCCGAAACCGCCTTCGGCATTCACGAGATCGAAGAAAATGCCATAGCCTGGTTCGGGTGGATCGGTTGCATAGAAGATGTAGCTCATGTCCGCGCCCTCGCCGAGTAGGATCAGATGCAGCCGCGCAACCAGCGCGCCCTGTGCATACAAGACATTCGCCGATGGCGTAGAAGGTCCGTACTTCGTGCCGATGTCGTAACTGATCCCGGACTCCGTAATGAAGAGTTTCGCACCGGGCTTGAGCATTTGCGTCATGGTGTGGCGCAACGCACGCATCATGGCGGGCAGGCTCTGCGCGGCTTTTTCCGGATCGCTGTTCCCGGCCATGCGCTCGGGCGGATGCGATGGCGACGTGCCGACATCGTAGTAACCGTGCGCACTCACGCCGTCGATATATTTGGCAATCCCAAGGGGTGCGAGACGGTTCAGCCACTCGGTGTTTTTTCCCAGCGACGACAACGTCAGCCCCATGACCACCGCATGCGGATCGGTCGCGTGGATGGATTCGTAGGTGGCTTTGTACATGGCGACGAGATTGGCGTCGGAGTCGCGCCACGGGAGGCCGCCTTCGTAATCGGGCTCCCAGCTCACCTGATAGTAATTGCTCGATTGCGTCGGGAACACGGTCGAGCGCACGCGGTTCGATTCGTCGCCCACACGTTTCATGTAGGCGCTGTAATCGGTGAGAGAGGAGGGCGCGTAGCTGTGCGTGTCCTTGCCGGTCTTGTTCGCCCAGCCGGGAATGCCATCGAGCTGGATCAGGCGTAGCAGGTCGCCCGGTTTGAAGAATGGCTGAAGATTGTCGGCGGCGGCATTGAAAGTGTTCGGCGCCTTGGGCTCCGTCATGTACCAGTTGCGGTTGTCGTTCACCCACGTGAGGCCGAGGTCCGTGTAAAGCGGCCGGTAGCCATCGCCGGAACAGCACGTCTGGCCCGGCCGCAAATACGCCGCGCCCTGACCGCCAAAGCGATGCAGGTCGGCGTTCTTATATGCGACCGGCGGCAAAACGGCCGCGAGATCGGGCAGCACGCCGAACGTCGCGATGCCCGCCGGCCGCGTGCCCTTCGAAGGCAACGTCACCGGCGACCCATTGGCGGATTCAAGCCGCGCCGAGATAGCGAAATAACCGGCCGCCTGCGATGTGCATCGAATGGATGATCCGTGCGTGCCCGGTGTGACGGCAATGCGGCCGCTCGCCTTCACCGTGTTCCATGCGTCCTGGATCTGCCACACGAGCGTGCCGGCTGATTTCGTTCGGGTGGTCAGCGTCACGTCGAATGGCTTGCGCAACGAAAACATGCGCGTGCCGTTGCTGCCGGGGGTATCGGCTTCCACGCTTTCCGCCACCGGGCTGGAGCCAGGGATTTCGACCGGCGCGCCTGGCGTGCATTGCATGGCGAGCGCGGTGGATGGAGGCGGCGCGTCGGCGACAAAGCGCGCTGCGGCGCTGGTTTTCGCCGCTGCTTCGACCCAGCAATGCTTGGTCGCGCCGGGAGCCGGATCGTCGAACACGCCGTTGTCGCAGCCGGTGCCGCCGGTGAACGTCTTGACCGTGTGTTTTTCGGGCGTGCCGTACAGCACTTTTCTCGCGCCATCGAAGGCGCATCGCTCGTATTCAGCCGCGCACTGCGTCCACGACGCGCCGTCGATCTTAACCGAGTCCTCCGCCGGTACGGCCTCCTGATTCGCCGGCGACTCGCCCCGGCAACTCGATACAACTACTGCCAGGACGCAGATCAGCGCGATCCTCGTGCATCGGGCAAGCGTGCGGCCCGCGCGCGGCGGCTGTGTTGTTGATGTTGTTTTCATTACGCCCCGAAGAATCAAAGCCGGGTGGTCCGGATCGCGGCCTCAGTGTTTCCACCGACGAAAAGGCCGCCTCGCCACCTTCGTGCTACCTGAATGAAACGTTTACGGCCGGTTTGCCGCCCCAAGCTTCGTCGTGCCGGAAAGCCAGAAACTTTCGATGCCGCAACGCAGCAAAAAGGGCCGCATTCGAGTGGACATCAACGTTTGGAGACGTGCCGCGCCCCATAAAATAAGGCTTCCGAATGCGCTGAGGATAGGCGAGGCGAAACAATCGCGCCAGTCATCGCGATGAACCTTGGCGGATGCTCACTGCATTGGACCGTCGGACCTTATATCCATGGCGGGATTGCGCGACAAAGTGTCTGATCTGGCGTGACCGAAACGCGCTCGACTGTAAGGAAAGGTGCGTAACTATTCTGTATCAAATCGTATTGCCCGCCAAAGCGTGGATTCACAAGGCGACGACATGGGCGATATCACGCCAACGCGGGTGCATACCGGTTCGATACAGCTGGTACTCGACTGGTTGAACCGATGCGGACTGATCCGCCAGACGGCTGTTCTTTTACGCCGCGGCACGAGCGGGGTTTACAGGTGCTCCATCCGCCGGAGCCCGGTTTAAACAGGGGCTATCGCCCTCAGGCACCGTTTGTCAGCCACGTTACATATTTTCATAAGATTAATTGATTCCGTTACTCATATGAAACGCGATTAAGCGCAATTTATCGTGTGCGGAGATGTCTGTGCGCAACCGCACTCACGCGGCTTGCGTTGTTAATCGGAAGACGGCATTAAAGACGCGTATTAAAGCTTGTAATTTAAATTGAAGTGGCCCTTCGGGTAACTCATGCGAAGCCTTAAACACCTCGTTCTAAACAAGTAATTCGCTAACTGGCTTTTTCTGTGTTTCACAGACGAAACGTTTTCGCCGGCCAGCGCTGGCATCGCCCTTCTGGACAGGCTGCCGGGGCGCCGGAAAGCCGTGCCGCGCGTGGCGCCAGAAACCGCGCTGAGCGTTGATTTGTATGACGTTGGCAGGTTTTGACTGCCCTGTCCGATATGCGCTACTGAATCCCACTGGCATTCGTCTTGCAATGTCCCATCCGAAATCAAATCACCCTCGGCCCATTGCGTTGTATTTAAAGCGAACGGCCGTATTAGAAAAAGGGTGAATGATGGCCAGCGCACGCATTGAAAGGATTTGAATGGCGACGCCGGAATTTTTCCGCCAACATCTCGCTACTTTCAGTCACGACAACCTAATCAAACTTGAGGGTGTCTATGATGCACCGCAATGAGAACGCACTATCCAATCATGTTGGATTCAACAAGTTCGCAGGGGAATGCCATGCCTTACGCCAGTCTTGAACCCGCCGTAATGGGCTGGCTACAACCGGCTCCCAGAAGCACGCAAGCCGAGATTCGCCGCATCGCGATCCTGTTGTACGACGGATTTTCGCTGCTTGGCGCCGGTATCGTCGCGGAGGTTTTCCATGTCGCAAACGAGCTGGCCGTCCTGAAGGCGCGCAACGACTGGAATTACGACGTACGTTTCCTTTCGGTTGAAGGCGGCAACGTGGCGTGTTCGTCCTCGGTGCGCGTGTGGACCGACGGACTCGATGCACGCCACTACGGCGGCTTCGACGCACTGTTCGTGGCCGGCGGCAAGGGCGCCGACAACGCCGCGGGCGATGAACGCATCGTCGAATGGTTGCGTCGTGTTCATTCGAAGACCACCGTGGTCAAGTCGATCGCGGAAGGACGCAAGGTGCTCGATGCAGCCGGCATCGGTCACGCGGCGGAATCGCAAATCCGTATCGGACATTCGATGATGAACGCGGTTCGCGAAGAACAGGCAAGCGAAGCCGGCGACCGTTATGAATCCATGAAAGGCGCGCTGTTGATGATCAAGCGCGACCTGGGCGTGGACGTGGCGCGCGGTGTCGCGGAACGTCTGATGCCGGGCTCGGCTTCAAAGCTGGTTCCGTTGCTTGGCGACAGCGGCACGGCCTCCGCCGGCGACAAGATTCGCGCGGCTGCGCGCTGGTTGCAGGACAACTGCGAACGGCCTATATCCGTAGTCGACGCCGCGCAAGTGGCGGCCATGAGCGAGCGCAATTTCCTGCGCCGTTTCAAGATCGAGATGGGTATCACGCCGTCGGACTATTTGCTGCAAGCGCGCCTTGCCGTGACCTGCACGCTGCTTACCGACTCCGAACTGCCGGTCGACAAGATCGCGCGCCGCAGCGGCATGGGCAATGGCGATCGTCTCGCCAAGATTTTCCGCAAGCGCCTTCTCATTTCACCCACCGAGTACCGGATGCAAAGCCGCCGCGACGCGGGCGTCTGATCAACACAGGCCATAGACGTGCAGGACGGCTCAAATCGAGCCGCGCTGAATCATCGGTGCAGCGAGCGCAAACCATATTGCGTCGCTTCACCCGGGGAAGACGTTCAAGAATATAGGATTACTAAAATGAACACGAAGGTGAGGCAGGACGAAGGAGACGTAGTCACGGGCGCAAAAGGTTTGTCGACCGACTGCCGGCGTCTCGTTCAGGTGGTGCTGGCCGGCGGTTCGGGCACACGTCTGTGGCCCGTATCGCGCGAAAACTTTCCGAAGCAACTCATTGGCGTCGTGGGCGCCGAATCCTTGTTGCAAGCAACCGTTTTGCGCATGAAGGGTTTTCCCCCTGCATGGGATGTTGCAGCGGAGCCGGTGATCGTTTGCGGTGAAGACCATCGCTTTGCTACGGCCGAGCAGATCCGCGACAGCGGCGTGAGCGCGCGCATCGTGGTGGAACCCGCGCGCCGCGATACAGCGCCCGCACTGACGCTTGCAGCGCTCGCCGCTTGCGCCGACGGCCAGGACGCAATCCTCGTCGCCATGCCTGCAGATCACGCGATCGCGGATGTTCCCGCGCTCCATGCCGCCATCGATACAGCCGCGCGTCACGCGCAGGCCGGCGAGATCGCCACGCTCGGCATTCCGCCGACGCGGCCGGACACCGGTTTCGGCTACATCCGCCTGGGCGAGGCGCTCGATGACGGCGCGCATCGGATCGACCGTTTTGTCGAAAAGCCGGCCGCTGAACTCGCCGCTCAATACGTCGCGTCCGGTAATTTTTGGTGGAACAGCGGCATCTTCATCGTGCGTGCATCGGTATGGCTTGCCGCTCTGGAAAAGCTCCAGCCGGAGATGTACGCGGCGTGTGTCTTGTCGCACGAACAAGCGAATAACACTGACGAATACTTGCGTCCATGTGCTGCTTCGTTTCAGAAATCGCCATCTGACTCCATCGACTACGCAGTGATGGAGCATCTGGGCAAGCCCGATTCGCCGTTCATGGGCGTGGTCGTGCCGCTTCAGGCCGGCTGGTCCGATCTGGGTTCATGGGATGCGGTCTGGGATGCGATGGACAAGGACGATGAAGGCAACGCGTCAAGCGGCCGGGTGTTGTTCGAAGGATCGACCGCGAGTTACGCGCGTTCGGAAGGCGGCAGGCTGGTCGCGTGCGTGGGGACGAACAACCTGATCGTGATCGAGACCGACGACGCTGTTCTTGTGGCTGACCGTTCACGCGTTCAGGACATCAAGGGCCTCGTGTCGCGGATCAAGCGCGAGAAGGCGCCCGAAGCTGATACACACCGAAAGGTTCGCCGTCCCTGGGGTTCCTACGATTCCATCGACCATGGCGAGCGTTTCCAGGTCAAGCGCATCGTGGTGAATCCGGGTGCGCGCCTGTCGCTGCAAATGCATCACCACCGCGCGGAACATTGGGTCGTTGTCAGCGGCACGGCCCTCGTGACGCGCGGAGAAGAAGAGTTTCTGCTGAGCGAAAACGAATCGACCTACATCCCGCTCGGTGTGCGTCACCGCCTGGAAAACCCGGGTCGCGTGCCGCTTGAAATCATTGAAGTGCAGTCAGGGACCTACCTCGGCGAAGACGACATCGTCAGATTTGACGACAAGTATGGCCGGTGCAGCTAATTAACCGTCAAGCGAAAGATTTGAGCGGTTCGGGGAGAATAAAAATGCGCGGAATGACCAACCTGCTGGCGAGACTGTTCGACGTCGCGATGATCGTGGCGGGCGCGCTCGTGGCGTCGCAAATCCGTTTCGACGATGTATCGCAGCGTAGCTTTTATCTGGCGTTCGTGGCCTTCGCGGCGGCGTTTTCGCTTGCCGTGTTTCCCGCGCTCGGTGTCTACGAGTCGTGGCGCGGCCGCTCGAAAAGCGCGCTCGCCGGACAGGTCGCGCTGAGCTGGCTCATCGTGCAGGCTTGCGCGATGGTGCTGATGTTCTCGCTTCATCGTATCGACTTCGTGTCGCGTCTCTGGTTCGCCTACTGGACCGGAATGGCAGGCGCGGGAATGATCGCGGGCCGCATGGTGACGCATACGGTGCTCGGCCGGGTACGCAACGCAGGCCTGAATCTGAAGCAGGTGGCGGTTGCGGGTTGCGGCGATCATTGCGACGAGATCGTGCGCAAGATCGATCTGGCGCCTGCAGCGGGATTCCGTGCGACGGCTGCCTACAACGTGCAAGCGGGCGCGAAGATGAATACCCGCGTGCCGGTCTTCGAAGATCACGAAGCGTTTGCCAATTATGTCCGCACGCAGAACGTGGGCGAAGTGTGGCTCGCGCTGCCGCTGACCGAAGAACGCACGATCCTCAAGCTCGTCGATGAATTCCGCAACGACCTGATCAATATCCGTTTCATGCCGGATGTGCGCACGCTTTCGCTCTTCGAAGGCAGCGTGACGAACCTGCTTGGCGTACCGACCATCAACCTTGCGGCGTCGCCGTTGCCGCCGAACGCGCTGCTGCAAAAAGAGATTTTCGACCGCGTATTCGCAGCGGCCGCATTGATTGCCGTGTCGCCGGTCATGATTGCCTGCGCGCTTGCCGTGAAGCTCACCTCGCGCGGTCCGGTGTTTTTCAAGCAGCGCAGAAAGGGCGCCGACGGCCGCGTCTTCAGCATCTATAAATTTCGCTCCATGCGCATGCACGTGGAGAAGGAAGGTGAATTGCGGCAGGCCACGCGCAACGATCCGCGCATCACCCGTGTCGGTGCGTTCCTGCGCCGCACGAGCCTCGACGAGTTGCCGCAATTCTTCAACGTGCTGCGCGGCGACATGTCGGTGGTGGGACCGCGTCCGCATGCACTCGAGCATGACGATCTTTATCAGAAAGTCGTATCGGGTTACATCCATCGGTACCGGATCAAGCCGGGCATTACCGGCTGGGCCCAGGTCAACGGGTTTCGCGGCGAGACTGATCGCATCGAAAAAATGGAGGGACGCGTCGCACACGATTTGTACTACTTGGGTAACTGGTCGTTCGGACTTGATATGAAAATTATCTTTGCGACGATCTTCAAAGGTTTGCGCCACACCAACGCTTATTGAAGCAGGGGACGACAACATGAACAGCCAACAAATATCCGGTGCCACGGCGCCGAACAAGAACAGCCATGCCGTGCCTGGAACGCGTGTGGCCCTTTCCCTCGCGATCGCTGCAATGCTCTCAGCATGCTCGCTGGCTCCGGGCCAGCACATGATCGAGCCGGCTGCGTTGCCTGTTACGAGTGCCGACAACGGCGACGTGACCAGCGACATCCAGATCCCGATCAAGCAGATCGACTTGACGCTGATCCGCCAGATTCGCGCGGAACAGAAGAGCATGGACAAGACGGCGAGCCAGCTCGGTCTGTTCGCCAAGGCGACCGGATACAAGCTTGGACCGGGCGACGTGCTGCAGATCACGGTATGGGATCACCCTGAACTCGCAGCAGCAGTCGGCCAGCCGGCGCAGAACACGAAGACGTCGGACGCAGCGCCTGGCTTCGTGGTGGATAGCGAAGGCAACGTGCAGTTCCCGTACGTGAACCGTGCGATCCACGCATCCGGCAAGACCGCTGAGCAGATCCAGCGCGAAATCTATAGCGAACTGAGCAAGGTGTTCGTGAAGCCGCAGGTCACGGTTCGAGTGGCTTCGTTCCGCTCATCGCAGGTTTATGTGGATGGCGATGTGCGTGCACCTGGCGCACAGACCGTCAATGACATTCCGATGACGCTCACCGAAGCGGTCAACCGCGCGGGTGGTTTCGCACCGACGGCCGATCAAAGCCGGGTGACGATCACGCGCAACGGCACGGCTTACCCGGTCAACGTCGCGCAGATGATGAAGCAGGGCAAAAACCCCGCCGACATCATGCTGCAACCGGGCGACATGCTGCATGTGGACGCACGCGAAGACAACACGGTCTATGTGATGGGCGAAGTCAACAAGCCGGCGCCGGTTCCGCCGTTGCGCGACGGCACGCTCACGCTTGCCGAGGCGCTTGCGCAAGCGGGTCAGCTCAATCAGGAAACGTCGAACCCGAAGCAGCTGTTCGTGCTTCGCTCGACCGCCGGCGACACGCCGGTGATTTATCGCCTGGATGCGCGCTCGCCGGTTTCCATGCTGCTTGCCAACCAGTTCCCGCTGGAATCGAAGGACATTGTCTATGTCGATAACAGCGGCCTGGTCCGCGCAAACCGCGTGCTGAACTTGTTCCTGCCGGCAATCAACGCGGGCCTGACTGCCGCGATCGTTACCAAGTAGTTATTGAAGCTGTGTCCGGCGCCGTCCTTTTTTAAAAGGCGCCGGCGCGTTTCGTCTGATCGTCTGATCGTCTGATCGTTTGAGTGAGCGACAAAAATGGCCATCAATTTTGAAAACCGCTATGCGGATGTAGTGTCGACAGGGGACGAGCTACGCTTGTCCGACTACCTGGCGGCCATCTTGGGGAGCTGGCGGATCATCGTTATGGTCACGCTCGCAGTCCTCCTTCTCGGCACTGCCTATGCGTTCATTGCGCCGCCGGTGTATCGCGCCGACGCGATGATCCAGGTCACCGAAAGCAACGCGGGCAATAACAACAATAACAATGCGAACGCGGTGCAAACCGTGTCGCAAATGTTCGATGCGAAGTCGACGACCGCTGCCGAAATCGAGCTGCTGCGCTCACGGCTCGTGGTTGAAGATACGGTCAACAAGCTGCATCTGGATATCACGGCGCGTCCGCGTTATTTCCCGATCGTCGGCGGCCTGATCGGCGACATTCTCGGCGCACGCAATGGCCAGGCGCCGGTGAGCTGGCTGTCGGGCTTTGCGTGGGGCAACGAAAGCATTTCGGTGCCGAAGTTCGATACGCCGAAAGAAGCCTACGACAAGACATACATCCTGACGGCAGGCGTTGGCGGCAGCTACGTCCTTAGCGATCCTGACGGCATTGCAATCCTGAACGGCAAGGTCGGTCAGGAAGCAAACGGTTCGAGCGCACTCGGTCCTGTGAATCTGCTCGTTGAACAGATGAACGGTGAACCGGGCGCGAAGTTCGAACTTTCGCGTGCATCGACGCTTGGCACGGTGGACGCCTTGCAAAAGCGCCTCACGGTGGCGGAAACGACGCTGCAGTCGGGAATCATCGCGTTGAGCCTCGAAGGCCATGACGCGAAGCTGACCTCGCAGATCGTGAACAACATCGCGCGCCGCTTCGTTCAGCAGGATATGGACACGCGTTCCGCCGAGGCCGGCAAGACGCTCGCGTTCCTCGAGCAACAGCTTCCGGAACTGCGTACGCAACTGGACCAGGCCGAGCAAAAGTACAACACCTTCCGTAACAAGCAGGGCACGGTCGATCTCGGCGAAGAAAGCCGCTTGCTGCTCCAGCAAGTCGTCGATAACAAGACGAAGCTGATGGACCTGCAACAGCAACGCGCCGAACTTTCGCAACGCTTCACGGCGAACCATCCGTCGGTCGCCGCGCTCGATGCGCAGATCGGTGCACTGCAAGCCGCGCAAGGTTCGTTGACCAAGAATGTCTCCGTGCTGCCCGATACCGAGCAGACCGCGCTGCGTCTCTTGCGTGATGTCCGCGTGAACACCGAGCTCTACACGAACCTCTTGAACAGCGCGCAGCAATTGCGCGTCGCCAAGGCGGGTCAGGTGGGCAACGTGCGTGTGGTCGATTTCGCCGAAGCTGCTGACGATCCTGTCCGTCCGAAGCGCCTGATCGTGATCCTGATCAGCCTGGGCACCGGCCTGGTGCTTGGCATCATCGTGGCGTTCATTCGCAAGTCGCTGTTCGGCGGCGTGGAGCGTCCGGAAGAAATCGAGAACCGTCTTGGCGTGCGTGTGTTCGCCATTGTTCCGCGCAGCAACCAGCAGCTTCGTCTGCAGCAGAAGGTGGGTTCGCGTAGTCAGGGCCTGCACGTGCTTGCCGCGACATCGCCGGAAGACGCCGCAGTAGAAGGCATTCGCGGACTGCGTACCTCGCTGCAACTGCAGATGGCCGACGCACGCAACAACGTGGTCATGCTGACGGGTTCGCGTCCGGATGCCGGCAAGTCGTTCCTTTCGGTCAACCTGGCGACGCTGGTGGCATCGACACGCAAACGCGTGCTGCTGATCGACGGCGACATGCGCCGTGGCGACGTTCACTCGCATTTCGGCGTGCGCCATATGCCGGGTCTGTCCGATGTGCTGATGGGTTCGGATATCGAAGCGGCTCTTCTGCACGACGTGCTGCCGGGCGTGGATTTGCTGACCAAGGGTTCGTTGCCCTCGCATCCGTCGGAATTGCTGATGAGCGATCGCATGCATGAAGTGCTGGAATTCCTCAAGCACAAGTACGACCTCGTGATCATCGATACCCCGCCGGTACTCGCCGTCACCGACGCCACCGTGATCGGCAAGCATGCTGGCACGAGCCTGCTGGTGGTGCGCCATGGCCGCAACCAGGTTGAAGAAATCGGAGAAACCATGAAGCGCCTGCAGCACGGTGGCGTGAACATGAAGGGCGTGCTTCTCACCGACGTGCCGCAATCGAAGCTGATGTCGGGCAGTTCCTATACCAACTACTACGGCTACGAGAGCATCCCTGAGTGATGCCCTGGACACGATGACGCCGCGGCGCGCGGGACGCGCCACTTTCACGAGAAAGACGAGAGGCACAAGATGAAACACAAGGTCGCTTTGATTACCGGCGTTACGGGACAGGACGGGTCCTATCTGGCCCAGTTGTTGTTGGAAAAAGGCTATGAGGTGCACGGCATCAAGCGTCGTAGCTCGCTCTTCAACACGGATCGCATCGACCATCTTTACAGCGATCCGCACGAGGACGGCCCGAAGCTGGTGTTGCACCACGGGGACCTGACGGATACGTCGAGCATCATGCACATCGTGCAGCGCACCGAGCCGGACGAGATCTACAACCTGGGCGCGCAGAGTCACGTGCAGGTGTCGTTCGAAGAGCCCGAATACACGGCGAATGCCGATGGCCTCGGCGCATTGCGCATCCTCGAAGCCGTCCGCATTCTTGGCATGGAAAAGAAGGCGCGGTTCTATCAAGCATCGACGTCGGAACTGTATGGCCTCGTGCAGGAATCGCCGCAACGCGAAACCACGCCTTTTTATCCGCGCAGCCCGTATGCAGCAGCGAAGCTCTATGCGTACTGGATGACGGTGAATTACCGCGAAGCGTATGGCATGTACGCATGCAACGGGATCTTGTTCAATCACGAGTCGCCGGTGCGCGGCGAGACGTTCGTCACGCGCAAGATCACGCGCGCCATGGCGCGTATCGCGGTCGGCATGCAGGAAAACATGTATCTCGGCAATCTGTCGGCGCTGCGCGACTGGGGTCATGCGCGCGACTACGTCGAGATGCAATGGCTGATGCTGCAGCAGGACAAGCCGGAAGACTTCGTGATTGCAACGGGCGAGCAGCACAGCGTGCGTGAGTTCGTGGTGCAGGCAGCGGCCGAGCTCGGCGTGCATCTGCGTTTCGAAGGCAAGGGCGTGGACGAAGTCGGGATCGTGGATCGGGTTGAAGGACGCGAAACCAAACTCGTCAAGGGCGATGTGATCGTCCGTGTCGACCCGCGTTATTTCCGTCCCACTGAAGTTGAAACCCTGCTTGGCGACCCTTCGAAGGCGCACGCAAAACTAGGCTGGCGTCCCACGACGACTTTCTCCGCGCTCGTCAAGGAGATGGTCCGGTCGGATTACCAGATCGCACGCCGTGACGCCCTCGTCACGATGGCCGGATTCAAAGCCCTTGAACATCACGAGTAAAAACATCATGGACAAAAACGCACGCATTTTTGTAGCGGGTCATCGGGGCATGGTGGGGTCCGCGCTGGTGCGCCGGCTCACCGACGCGGGGTATCGGAACATCATCACGCGCACGCGTTCGCAGCTCGACCTGACGGATCAGGTCGGGGTGAACATGTTCTTCGAGAAAGAGAGCATCGACGTGGTGATGCTCGCGGCCGCGAAGGTCGGCGGCATTCTCGCGAACTCGACGCTGCCGGCATCGTTCATCTATGAAAACCTGACGATCGAAACCAACGTGATCCACGCGGCATGCCGCTGGAATGTTTCGAAACTGGTGTTCTTTGGTTCGTCTTGTATCTATCCGAAGGCGTGTCCGCAGCCGATCAAGGAAGAGTACCTTCTGACCTCGGCGCTGGAACCGACCAACGAGGCGTATGCCATCGCGAAGATCGCGGGGTTGAAGCTTTGCGAGGCTTATAACCGTCAGTACGGTTGCAAGTTCATCTCGCTGATGCCGACCAACCTCTACGGTCCGAACGACAACTACGATCTGAAGAGCAGCCATGTTTTGCCGGCCCTGATCCGCAAGGCGCACGAAGCCAAGCTGAATGGCGAAAGCACGTTGACGGTATGGGGATCGGGCACGCCGCGCCGTGAATTCCTGCACGTGGACGACCTTGCGGGCGCCTCCGTCTTCCTGATGGAAAGCGCACATGACGAAGGCGTGTTCAACGTGGGCGTGGGCGAAGACTTGTCCATCCGCGAGTTGGCGGAAACGGTCTGCCGCGTTGTCGGCTTCGAAGGTGAGCTCGTGTTCGACGCGTCCAAACCGGACGGCACGATGAGAAAGCTGCTTGACGTATCCAAGCTTGGCAACATGGGATGGCTTGCATCGACGGGGCTCGAGCAGGGCATTCGCGCGACCTATCAGGACTTCTTGCAGCACTACGAGACGCTGAGCCAGCAACCGGCTCACGCATGAGGCCGGCGGTGCCTCATACCTCGTGAAGTACACGCTACCAATAGGGATAACTAGAACATGAACGCAACGGTCACCATTTTCCATAATGTCGTCTGGTCGCGGCACAAAGGGGCTGTTTTGTCCGCGCTGCACAACATTTCAGGCTCGGGCTCGATCAAGTATTCGATGGTGCAGATCGCCGATACCGAGCATGACCGTGTCGGCTTTTCGGATGTGGATTATTCGTTCCATAGCTATCCGATGCGCAAGCTCTACAACGGTTGTTATGAAGACGTGCCGACCTGGCGCATGACGGCGCGCCTCACGTGGGAAGTGCTGAAAGCAAAGACGGATCTGGTCGTGCTGCCGGGTTATCACCGCCCCGAATACTGGGCGATGATGGCCGCGTGCATCCTGACCGGCAAGCGTCGCGCCGTGTTCTGCGATTCCACGGGACGCGACCGGCCACGCAAGATGCTCACATCGATTCCGAAGCGCGTGTTCTTCTCGCTATGCGATGGTTATTTTGGCTTCGGCGAACGCAGCCGTGAATACCTGATGTCGCTCGGCGCGAAGCAGGAGAAGATTTTCATTCCCTGTCAGGCTGCGGCGCTACCGCGCTCATTTTCGCCTGAGCGCGCACTGTCGGACCGGATGCATTACCGCGCGGGATCGAAGCCTGTGTTTGTTTACGTAGGACGCTTGTCGCCGGAGAAGGGCATTGGCACGTTGATCGACGCATTCCGTGGTTTGAAAGAACGTATTCCCGATGCCTCGCTGCGCATTGTCGGCACCGGACCAATGGGCGACGAGCTCAAGGCCAAGGTGACGGACATGGGCCTCGCTGATTCGATTACGTTCCTCGGCAGCCTGCAGGACGAGCCGCTTTCGATCGAGTACTTTAGCGCGACCTGCATGGTGTTGCCGAGCATGAGCGAGCCGTGGGGCCTGGTGGTCAACGAGGCGTTGAGTCACGGCTGTCCGTCGGTGGTGAGCGAGAGCTGCGGGTGTGTGCCGGAGCTGGTGATCGACGGTGTATCGGGTTACGCGTTTCCGGCCGGCGACGTGCCTGCCCTGCAACGCACGATGCTCAAGTCCATCGAAGCATTTGCCGATACCGCCGGTTCGGCCAAGCGTTGCATGGACGTGATTCAGCGTTTCGACCCGCCTTCCGCGGCCGCAAACATTGCAAGGGGCTGCGCGATGATGCTCAGCGACTGACTGCGCCAACCGCTTCCGGTTTCGATCCAACAACCAAGAGAGCCACGCATGGTCGCCCCGGCGCTTACGCGCCGGGGCGAGTCCCGTGAGTGATGTCTGGCATAAATCCGTTTCGCCGGCGCGCGTTAGTCCGGCGGAAGTGGAGGCAAGATGAGAATCCTAATCTACGGGCTGAATTACGCGCCCGAGTTGACGGGTACGGGCAAGTACACCGCCGAGATGGCGGAGACGCTGCAGCAGCACGGCCATGAAGTTCGTGTGGTGTGCGCGCCTCCGTATTATCCGGAATGGAAAGTTGCCAAAGGTTATTCGGCATGGCGCAACGCGTGTGAAACGCGCAATCACGTGCGGATCTGGCGTGCGCCGTTGTGGGTGCCTGCACATCCGAGCGGTTTGAAACGCATGGTTCATCTTGCATCGTTTGCAATGGCCTCGCTGCCTGCGCTCATGAAGCAGACGTGGTGGCGCCCCGACGTGGTGATGACCATCGCGCCGACCATGCTCAACGCGCCTGCGGCATTGATGCTCGCGAAAATGACGGGCGCGTCTTCGTGGCTGCATATTCAGGATTTCGAAGTAGATGCAGCATTCGATCTGGGTCTGCTCAAGAGTGAACGTGCAGGGCGTATCGCGCGTTTCATGGAGCGTGCAATCCTCTGTCGCTTCGACATGGTGTCGACGATTTCCGACAAGATGATCGAACGCGCGATGACGAAGGGCGTGTTGCCGTCCCGGATGTTCCGCCTGCCCAACTGGGTCGACATCAGCGCAATCTATCCGTTGCAGCGCGTGAACAAGTTTCGCGACGAACTCGCGATTCCGGAGAGCGCGAAAGTCGTTCTGTATTCCGGCAACATGGGATCGAAGCAGGGTATAGAAGTGCTTGCGGGTGCGGCGCACGCGCTCGCCAAACGCGAAGACATCACGTTTGTTTTTTGCGGCAATGGCGCGACCAAAGCCGATCTTCAAAAATCTTGCGAACATCTAAGCAATTGCAGGTTCATTCCGCTGCAGCCGGTCGAGCGCCTGAACGAACTGCTCAATCTCGCCGATATCCACGTGCTTCCGCAACGCGGTGACGCCGCTGATCTCGTGATGCCGTCCAAGCTCACAGGCATGTTTGCGAGCGGCCGTGTGGTGATCGCGATGGCGCGTCCGGGAACAGAGCTGCACAACGTGGTTTCATCGCGTGGGGTGGTCGTTCCGCCGGAGAATGTCGACGCGTTGGCGGCCGCCATAGAAGCGCTGGTGGCCAACCCGGAGCAACGTGCGGCGCTCGGAGCCGAGGGACGTGTGTTCGCGGAATTGCATCTGTCGCCGGCGTGGGTGCTGGGACGGCTCGATGACAAGCTGCGCATGCTCAGAGGAGAACGCGCCGGTCTGCGGACGGTGGAGCGCAAGGACGCAAAGGCGGGAAATCCGGCCGCTGCCTCGCCGAAGGCCAAGGCTGCGGTGAAACTCGTGGAGATCGAGAAGATCGATTGAAGCGAGGTAGAAGCGCAAGTTTGATTTGCAAGCCGCCCGATGCACTTGTGCCGGGCGGTTTTCTTTTGCGCGGGCTCGACTTCAATACGGCGACTTGTAGATTTCCAATGGCTTTTTCGCGACCTTCACGCCGTTCGCGCCATACACGGACTGCGCGGCGGTATCGGGCGTGGCAACGAGCTTGCCGTTCGCATTCTGCACTCGCGCGCCGCGTTTCATCACGACCGTCCCAGGCTTGACGAACGATGCGTTGGTCTGTGCCGGGTCCGCGTTGTTGTTCATCATGGTCTCGGCCGACGTGGTGGCGGTGGCCGCCTTGGCGCCATTCTTCGCGCCCTTGCCATTGGCGTTCGGCGCTTGGCCGTAGGGATCGGCGTAGCCGGCATACGAGGATGGGCCGCCCAGGAGCTTGTCTTCGGCAGCGTAGTCACGCGTGCCGGCATCGCCCGCGGCGGCATGTGCGGATGGCAACGCAGACCACGCTGCACCAGCAACAAGCATGGTCAGTACGCGATGTAACGCAAGCCGGCGAATAGATGATTTCATGACGCACTCCGATCTTTCTCTCAATATGAGGATTGATTGTTATCCCAAACTTGCTGCGCTGTCGAGCGGCTGGCACCCCTTGTTTCAAGGTAGCAAATCTTTCGCATCCGGGTCATGCAGATGCCGCCAAAAGTCTTTCCCTTGCGGCCATTAGTGGGCTGGCACACCAGAACAATCAGACGCATCGACCATAATCGTTTCATGCGGTGCTGCAATGCATTCGCCGCTACGGGCTCGGGGGCCGGCTAACATGCACAGAACAATCGACGAACATTGCATTGAAGAAGATGTCGCTCAGGATATCGTTCAGGAAGGCGCTCGCCATACCGCTGCGAATACGCAGGGCAACGACGTCCATGTGATCGACCTGAGTCTTGCTGGCAAAGGCAACTACGTAGCGAAACGCGGCACGTTCATCGAACTCGTGTGGTTCTTCCTCGAGGCCGCGATCATCAACAACAAGTTCATACCGGTGTCCGGCTTAAGGGTCTGGCTGCTGCGCCGCTTTGGCGCGCGCATTGGCTCCGGTTGCCGCATGCCGCATCCTATCCGCGTGAAGGCGCCCTGGAATCTGGAAGTGGGCGACAACTGCTGGTTTGGTGTGAACGCATGGATCTACAACCAGACATCGATTCGCATTGGCTCGAATGTCTGCATCTCACAAGACGCATTTCTCACCACCGGTTCACACGATCTCGCGACGAACATGGATTTGCATGTCAAGCCGATCGTGATCGAAGACGGTGTGTGGATTACATCGAAATGCGTCGTACAAATGGGCGTGACCATCGGCCGCTCGACAGTGGTGACGCCGCTGTCGGTGGTGCATCGGTCACTGGAAGCAGAGGGTGTATATGGCGGCAATCCGGTACGGTTTATCAGGAAGCGTTTCACCGCCTGAGCCGAAACGGGGCCGTATTAAAGCATGGAGTTTTTCGCATGTGCCGCGCGCGACAGACCAGCGCGCTTTGGCCGCATGCGCCTTTATCTTGGCGGGTAACGCCGCGCGGGTGCAACGACTATTACACGCAGGCTGGGCTGGAATGTTCTCCTGACCGCACGTGGACTGGCCGGACTCGCGTAGTGTTTCGTTAGATGAAAGATGGACGGGTTCTGTCCAGGCGCCGGCGGCGCAGCGAACCGCGCGACGCGCCACGGCAGCGAAGCGTTTCTATAACGGGTGGCGACAGCGGATAAGCCTGCAGCACGATTAGGCGAACTGCTGCACACGAGAGGGAGCACGGGGAATGTTCATTGACAGCCGAAATGTAGAGCAGAACGCCGTAGTGAAGACGACCGTCTGCATCATCGGGGCAGGGGTCGCGGGGATTACGCTCGCGCTCGAAATGGATAAGCAAGGAATCGATACCGTCCTCCTGGAGAGTGGCGGTTACAAGCCGGACGATGCCACGCGCGATTTGTATCGCGGTGAGAACGTCGGCATTCCTTATACGTATGCCGACGGCAGCCGCAGCCGTTTTCTCGGCGGCAGCAGCAATTGCTGGGGCGGCTGGTGCCGTCCGCTCGATTCGTGGGACTTCGAAAAACGCGATTGGGTCAACGACAGCGGCTGGCCTTTCGGACTCGACGAACTGCGTCCGTACTATGCCCGCACGCATGCGCTGCTCAAGCTTGGCGAAAATAATTTCGATCCGGCGTATTGGGAAGCGGCTATTGGCCGGGACGACGTGAAGCGCCATCCGCTACCCAGCGGCACGGTGCGCGACACGATCTCGCAGTTCAGCCCACCGGTGCGTTTTGGCAAGGTGTACAAGGCTGTGCTCGGCGAGTCGTCGCATGTGCGGGTGTTCCTCAACGCGAACGCGATGAACATTGCCACGGAAAGCGAAGCCAAGCACGTTACGCAGATCGACGTAGGTACTTTGAGCGGCCGGCGATTTTCTGTCTCCGCCAAGATCTTCATTCTGGCGACGGGCGGTATCGAGAATGCGCGGTTGCTGCTTGCCTCGAACAAGGTGCAGGCGGAAGGCCTGGGTAACGGCAACGACATTGTCGGCCGGTACTTCATGGACCATCCGCGCACCATGACGGGCAGCATCAAGTTCAAAAAACCGTGGGCGCGCAACAAGCTCTACGACATCAAGTATCACTATCAAAATGCATCGGTATCGGCGCACGGACAGTTCATCTCGTCGCAATTCGCGCTGACGCAAAAGGTGCTCGAGCGTGAGCGTCTGCTCAATGCGCGCGTGTGGTTCTACTCGATGTTCCGTGGCGAAAACACGGAAGGCGCCGAGGCGCTGATCCGATGCAAGCAGGCCGTGCTGCAAAAGGATCAGCCGGGATGGAGTGTTTCGCAGGACCTGCTGACCATGGCGATGCATCCTGTGGACACCGCGTGTTTCGGTCTTGCGCGATTGTTGCAGCCGCGTCCGCTCATTACCGACGTCAAGTTTCAGACGATCGTTGAAGCCGAACCGAACCGCAATAGCCGTGTAACGTTGTCGTCGCAGAAAGATGCGCTCGGCATGAATCGCGTGAAGGTGGACTGGCAACTGACCGAGCTGGTCAAGCGCACGTTCGATCGCACCGTCACGCTGCTCGCGGAAGAAATGCAGCGCACGGGCGTGGCCGATGTCCAGCTCGACGAGCCGCTGGAAGGCAAGCCGTGGCCGGCGCAACTGGAAGGCACGTGGCATCACATGGGCACGACCCGCATGCACGATTCGCCGAAGCAAGGCGTGGTCGATCGCAATTGCCAGGTGCACGGCATGAGCAACTTGTTTATAGCGGGCAGTTCCGTATTTCCCACGGTCGGGGCGAATTTCCCGACCATCACGATTGCAGCAATGACCTTGCGGCTGTCGGAACATATTCTGAAGGCGTTGCGGGGTGAGGTTTCGCCACTGGCATCGGTGACATCGATTGGAGCCGGCGTCGAGCGCCGCGTATCTGAAGAGCCGATGTCATACGCTGCGTCGAAGCTGCATGCGCCTTCGGATCTTGCCTTCATGGCGAAGAAGTAGGGCGGCTTGTTTATCGGACAGGTTTGGTTGTTTCTCCGATATTCGTAGCCGATTTAAGGAACCCGCCGATGGAGACATCGGCGGGTTTTCTTTTGCTGGCGGGGGTATTTGTTGCGATGGGGGTTGGTGCCGGGTTCTTGCGCCCCGACAACCGTTAAGGCTCTATGCGGTCTGCACGCGTTTGTGCATGGTCTTTGCGCCTTCGCGCGCGCCTGCCTGCAATACGCGCAGCAAATCCTTCGACATTGCGTCGACGGTGAACCGGCGGTGGAACGTATCTTTTGCCTGGGCGCGCATCGCGGCGGCCAGCGATGGTTCGAGTTCCAACCATCGCGTGAGACTCGATACCGTGCCTTCCACTGTGTCGGCTGCAACGAAACCCGCGCCGTCTGTTTCCACTTCGCGCCAGATGTTGACCTTGTCGGAGATGAGTGCCGGCAAGCCACAGCCCAGCGCCTCAGCCACTGCAATGCCAAAGTTCTCCTGATGCGAAGGCAAAACGAATGCATCGCTTGCCTGGAATGCGCCCCACTTCATGTCACCAAGCAGCATGCCAGTCCAGGTGATTCGATCCGCCACGCCAAGCTCAGTCGCGAGCTTTTGCAACGCCGGTGTCCAGTCGCCACCGTCCGGGCCGGCCATCACCAGATGCGCCCGTGGATCGATATCGCGGATCCGCGCGAATGCCTTGATCAGCAGATCGCAACCCTTCTTCTCATGGATGCGCCCAAGGAACAGCAAGAGGCGCTTGCCATCCAGTTCGGGATACGCGGCAAGGAACGCATCGCGTACCGATGCCGATGCGACCGGCGGCGGGTTGGTGCCGAACGCCACGACTTCTTCATTCGCCTTGTACAAACGGAACGATTGCCGCGCGAGCATGCGTTCTTCTTCGGCGGTGAACAGCACGCGCCGTGCATCGCGCAAAACGCGATATTCCGCCCACGGCCAATAGAGCGCCTTCTTCAAATGCTTCAGCGGATAAGTGCGCTTGAACCACGGGTCCAGCATGCCGTGCGGGAACACGTAGTACGGCACCTGCATGGCATGCAGCGCTTTCCATGCGCCGTAGCTGTGGTATTGCCACAAGCCGTTGATGATGACGGCATCGAAGCGGGCGGCGTTCTGCTTGAGCCACGGCACGAGGTTCGGCGTCAGGCCGTAGTTGCCCTTCGATGGACCCAGCGCGTGCACGGTCAGCGGAAACGCGGCGAGCCAGGGCGCAGCGGGGTCATCGAGTGTGACGACTTCCACTTCGTGACCCAGCGCCGCCATGTTGATGCCGCTTTGACGCACGCCTTCGGTCGGGCCTCCCGCACGCGGGTCGATAGTCGATAACAGATGCAGGATCTTCATTGCCAGGCGCGCTCGATGATGAATCGTATCAATTGATAAAAGCCGCCTGCGCCCTATGCCGACGTGAAGCGCGACAGCGCATCACGATTCTCTTCAAGCGCGGACACGTGGCCCGTCGGGTGCATCGGCATGGACACGGGAGTGCCCGCCGGTGCAGGCGCGGGCGTTCCGGGACGACGTTTCTTCGGCATGCCGCGTGCCGCGGCGAGTTCGGCGTTGCGAACCTTCATTGCGTACGAAAGGCGCGTGTAGGTCGCAACGAGCAAGCCGAGAGCGACGCCAAACACAAGACCCGAATAACGCGGACCGAGCGGATTGCCGCCAATCGACGTTGCTGGCAACGCGGCGAGCAACAACAGCGAGCGTCCCATGACCGGCAGGTAGAGCAGGTCGGGCGCGCGCCGGCGCCATACACGATATGCAAAGCCGCCCATCGCCAGCGCGAAGAGGATCGCAAGCGGCATCCAGAGGCCGAACATCAGGCCGCCGGCAAATAGTTGATACACCCAGAAATTGTGGCCCGCCGCAAACTCGCGGATCGCGTAAAAGTCCTTCTTGGAGAACTGGCCGGCAAGGTAGGGCAGGTAGTCCGGCGAGTAGTGATAGACCGCGCCGTAGCCTCTCCCCGCGATCAGCGCCGAGGGTGTCGACGTGACCTGGTCGTACTGGTCCTTCATCTCGGCCAGGCGGGTGATCGTGGTCGGGTCGCGGCCGGAAGTCGTCTCTTTCGAGGCGAAGATGCGCTGCGTCCAGTGATCGGCGACTTCGGGGAAGAACATGGCGGCACCGGCCGTCATCACGCCGATCAACACCCCGGTCATGATGGCGCGCATGCCTGCCCGGACCAGATGGCGCGGCGAAGGCGCCGACAGCCACGTAGCAAACAGAAACAGCACGACGGTGCCCACCAGCAAGCTGCGCGTGACGCTCAGCAATTCGATCAGGATCGTGCCGAGGAAGATCGCGAGCGTGAATTTCGTAATGCGTTTTGCGACCACGAACTGGTGCAGGATGACGCCTTGCAAACCAAGAAACGTCACCGATACGATCCGGTAGCGCACGTCGTCGAGCGGACCGCCGCTCGTCACCATGCCGTACACGAAACTGAAAACGAGCGAGATGACCATCGACCAGAAGATCGCTTTTTCGAAGGCCGCAAGACGGTCGCCTTCCCATGGCCGGCATGCGGCGAGATAGCCGAGCAGGAACAAGCCGAAGGGCAGCAAGGTACGCAGATAGTTGCCGAAGTCGTTGCCTTGCAGGAGCTGCGCAACAATGCTGCCGACCACCGTCATGATGGTCGCTGCAGTGATGATCGAGCGGAACCTGGAACGGCGTGTGAAGCTCGGCGCGATCAGCCAGAGCACCACGCCCGCGCCTATCACCGGCAGCGTCATGAGCACCTGTATCACGTGGCTGCCTGCGTCTTCCGCGGCCTTGTAGTCCAGCGAAAGCGGGATTAAAAACAGCCAGATCCACAAGTTCGTATATTTGTTGCGCATGGCGGGTCTCTCTTCGACTCTCAGTTTTTGAGGCTTCGCTTCAAGGCGCGGCTGATGAATTCGGGCTTGGGCGTGCAAAGCGGATTTGTTGGCCAAGCATGCGGCAACCGATGGGTTCCTTCCGTTGCATGTATCGCATAGCGTCTTCGAAACCGCGGGAAGAATGTCACATGGGTGCGCGAACGAACATTCGTTTTCATCGCTGTGAACTGTTCCCGCACGTCACTTTCGCTCAATGCAAGCCGATGGCCGAAACTGCTCGCTGGAATATAGCAGTGGCCGAATCGGCTGCATCGGGACAGGCGGTTAAGCACTAATCTTCGTCGTGAATCAACGGAGCGCGGTATGTGCACCGCCGCACGCAGGTCGCTGAACCAGCGCCTTTCCTTGGCCTTTCAACGGCGCGCACATTTGCGCAATGCAATGTCCGTCGGATGCCTTGCGAAACCCTTGCGTGCGGCGCGCCGCATTGGCTGTCCGTCAACGGCGTGATGTTGGCGGATGAAACCGGACCGGTGAGGAGAATATTCAGGGACCGCCAGATCGATTGGTTCGTCGGGCGGTTTTGCCTGCGAATTGAACAGATAAGTCAGGAAATAACTACCGAGCATCAGGTCGGAAATGCGGAGCGAACGCCGCAGCAAAGGGGATCACCATGGGCTTGTTCGGCACACCACGTACACAACAAACATCGAACAGGACGATCGAGCTCGACTTCGTCCGCGGCATCGCGATCATCGCCGTGATGGGCTTTCACTTTCACTCTGTCAAGACCGGCTACTGGTTCATCAGCGCGATTGAATACCCGCTGAAGAGTTTTGGCCGCGAGGGCGTCAATCTGTTTTTCACGCTCAGCGGTTTTCTCGTTGGCGGCCTTTTGCTCAAGCAATATTCCGAGCACGGACGCATTGACGCGTGGCGCTTCATCATTCGACGAATCTTCAAGATCTGGCCCGCGTATTACGTGCTGATCCTGTTTCATCTGTTCGCCGGACGTCACCCCACGGACACGTTCCTGTTCCAGAACCTGACCCACTTGCAGAACTATCTGGGCACGTCGATCAGCCAGACCTGGAGTCTGGCCGTCGAAGAACATTTCTACCTGTTCCTGCCCGCGCTGCTGCTTGTTTTCGTACGGTTCAAGGTAGGCGTGAACGCGATCATCGGGACGTTGCTGTCCATTTGCGGCATCGTGCTCCTGGCGCGTTGCGCGGTGGTATCGAATGGAGATGTTGACGCCGCGTTCTTCCAGACGCAGTACCGCATAGACAGCTTGCTGTTCGGCGTGATCCTCGCCGCGTTCTACTGGATGAAGCCGGACGTCTACAAGAAATTCGCCGATAAAAAATGGCTGCTGCTCAGCATGGTGGCCGTGCTGATTGCGTGGCTCGTGCTGGGAACGACGCACATTGCCCTCGATGAAAGCATCGGTTTCACGATTCAGGCGATCGGTTTCACCGCTGCCATTGTGCTTGCGATCGAATATTCGAAGGGCATTCGCGACTCGCTGCTTTATCGTGGCGTGGCGTGGATCGGCGTGTATTCGTATGGCATCTATCTCTGGCATTCGTTGGCGCTTGCACCGGCCGACATCCTCATCCGCAAAACCGCCGCAATGCACGTGCCGCCGCTTGCCGCGTGGTTCATCGTACTGGCGGCGCAGTTCTGCATTGCGATCGTGATCGGTTACGTGACCACGCGCGCGGTCGAGTTCCCGTTCCTCAAGATCCGGGATGCACTGTTCCCGGCCAAGCAACGCAAGGGCGAAATGGAAGTGCCGGTGGTGAGCACTCACGTGTCCTGAGCGTGTCGACTGAAACCGCGCAGCAAGCATTGGCGCAACGCGGTTTCCTCTCCTCTTTCCGATAGTCCGAACAGCCCGGGCAACACGCCCGAGCCGTGTCAACTTGTGGCGCGATGCCGACCATGGAAGCACTTCATTACTGTTGCGCGAAAGCCGCGAGGACACACCTATGACCGCGCACGCTCGCATTGCCGCGCTCGATGCAGGCCGCTCGCTTGCCGTGATTGGCGTGATTGCCGTTCATCTTGCGCCATGGATGGTGACGAGTCCGGTATGGCTCGATACGCTCGCCAATCTCGGGCAATACGGCGTGCAGTGTTTTTTCGTGATCAGCGCAATCACAATTTTTGCATCGATAGAACATGATGCCGAACGTCTCGGGGCCACACGCGAAGTGCTGCGTAACTTCTATGTGAAGCGTATTGCTCGCATTGCGCCGCTTTATTACCTCGCGATCTTCGGTTATACGAGCATCGAATTCGTGCTGCATTTCGCGCACAGTCATATACAGACACCGCACGATCTCTCCGATGTCTTCCTGAACATGCTTTTCCTGCATGCATGGTTTCCATCGGCGACGGATAGCGTGGTTCCGGGTGGCTGGTCCATCGGCGTGGAGATGTTCTTTTACATGGTCGCACCGGCGCTCGTGTTCGTGTGCCGGACAATGCGCGGCCTGGTCATGGTGTCGCTGCTGACCGCGCTTTTTGCGCTCGCGTGCTGGTACTTCGGCGCATGCGACGGGGGTCCCGCGTGCCGTGTGGTGAACAACGAGTTCTTCTATTTTTGGCCGCCGATGCAACTGCCGTGTTTCATCGTTGGATTCTGGGTCTGGCGGCTTGGAAGGGACTATCTCGTTGGCGACAACAGACTCTCTTCACGTGCTTGCGTGAGGCTTGCGGCAGGCGGGATCGCCGCGTTGATTGCATTGTTCTTCGCCGGCACAGGCCGCGGCATGGCGCATGGAGTGGCGCCTACCTTTGCCGCGCTCGCAACTGCCGCGTTGATGCTGTTGTTGACGCGTGTTCCGCTGAAGCTTTTGAAAGCGCCGGCATCGGTGATGCTCGGGAAATACAGCTTCGGCATCTATGTATGGCATTTCATCGCGATACTCGGCGTGCGCGCCGTTGTCAGGCTCGACGCCGTGGATGACTTCGCCGAAGACCATGCGGTCCTGGTTTTCGCGGTATCGATGATCGCGGCCACGGCCTTGGCGTTCATTGGCGCGAAGATTACATTACGACGCGTCGAAGAGCCGTGTGCACGATGGGTCCGCGAATGGCTGGGCCGCGACCCGGCGCGCGCGCCCGCAAGAAGTATTGCAGTGGACGGCACCGAGGGCGTTTGAGTTGCTCAGACGATGGCTTGCCTGAGCGTCTGCTTGAATTCGCTCAGCGTGTTGCGTTCGAGCAGATGTGGCGCGCGAACCGCCGCTTGCGTGCGCGTTTCAAACACTTGATCGAGCGCCCGGTTGATCGATGTAACTGACAGATCCTGCACCACCGGCCCCAGCTCGCCCGTACGACAAAACCAGCCGATCAATCCATCCGCCGTCGCGATCACCGGCTTGCCGAAACGGTACGCCTGCACGAGCACGCCGCTCATGCCGTAATGGCCTTTGTAGCCGAGCCACACGACGTCGCAGGCGGAAAACAAATCGAGCTCTTCTTCAGCGGTGACGAAACGATCGATGAAAACCGGCGCCGGAGACAACGCGCTTGCTCGCGAAAAGAATGCGCGGATTTCTTCGTCCTGAGCGCCCGCAACCACGAGCGTCGGCTTGTCCGCATCTTTTCTCTCGGCCAATGCGGCGGCGAGTTCCTGAATGCCCTTGCGCTCGGTGATCGCGCCATACACGAGCACGTGCTTGCCCGCGCCCAGGCCCAGTCGCTGACGTGCGATGGCGGGTTCGGTCGCCCGGGCATCGGGGAACGGATCGGCGAGATACTGCACGGCCGCACCGCGCTTCGCCTGATACCGGTCGCGCTGGCCAGGCGTTCCCGCGCACCATTCGGTGAGCGTCGGATCGATGGTCAACAGGGTTTTCAGCCCCCGCGTTTGGATCGCGCGCCGGAAGAGCTGCGCTTTGACGCCGTTCAACATCGGTTCGCGCGGCGCTCTTACGCCGACCTTCGCGTGATGAAAATTGGCGCGCATCGTGATGCCGACCCACGGCGTCGCGCCAAACGGCGAACCGGTGAAGGGCAGCGAGTAAAAGAAATAATCGATGTAAGGCACCACCACGAGCGAGACCTTGCGGCCCTGGCTGGCAATGCTGAAAGCGTGTTTGAAATCGCGGAAAAAACGCACGTAACTGACCTTCGCGAAACCTTTCCTGCTATGCACGAGCGGCGCCACGAACTGGATCTGAAGCTCGGGCCGGTTCTCTTGTGCAATGCGTTTGCTGAGCGAATGTTCCGCGTTTGCGGGGTCGGTCACGATCACGCACCGGTATCCAGCCTCCCCGTAAGCCGCTGCGGCCCACTCGGCATATCTCCACCGATGCCCGGTGAAATTCGGTTCGATAATCAGAACGGTATCCCGCGTGTCATTGGCCATGGTCTATTTTTATCGAAATCGTACAAAAGGTCGTGTTGTTCGGGCGGTAAGACGCAGAACGCCGGCGTAATCGCGCACAACATGTAGTCAAGACGCCAGGGTATCGGCGAATAACGGCAACACTAGCACTGCAGCAAGTTTTGGAAGCGCCAAAACGTAGGGTATTCCTCTGGCGAAAAAAGACAGTGAGCCAGCGTACACGAGGGCCGATATCGACTACGAGATGGCGCACAACACATTGCGTGGCACGTTACCTTTGCGGGAAACCCTGGGCAAACATCGCTAATGAAAAGTCAAGTCCGGCCGGCAATCCATTTGTCGTGCTCTAAATACAAAAAACCGACCCGACGCGAGGAATGTCTGTGAGAGCAGTTCGCTTACCATTTTCAACCGCGAGCGTGCGTTTCGACCAGGACGCCGCCATCTGGGTCCTGCTGCAGCAAATCGTCGTGCGCGGGTTCGTTGCGGTCAAATTCCTGGCGATCGGGCGCATTCTCGGGCCCGCCGCCATCGGCAGTGTCAGCGTGGCGCTGCTCGCGGTCGCAATTGCCGAAGCGCTCAGCGACACCGGCCTGGCACAAGCCGTCGTGCAGGGCCGCGAGACGCCCAATCGCGCGCAGCTCGGCGCGGTCTGGACCACGCTGGCATCGCGCGGGGCTTTGATTGCCGTATTGATTGCTTGCGCCGCGCCGTTCATGGATCAGCAATTTCATCTCGGCGGATCGCTGCTGTTGCTGCAGATGGCGGCGTTGCTGCCGCTGATTCGCGGTGTGGCGTCGCCGGCGTATTACATCGTCACGCGCGAACGCGGCTTCATGCGCATTGCGGGCGTGGAGATGTCGTCGGCATTTCTCGATTGCGCGATCGGCCTGGCGTTTGCGCTCGGCGGCGCGGGCGCTTATTCGGTATTGCTCGGCATGCTGGCAGGCGAAACGCTGAAGACCGTGTTGACGTGGACCACGATGGGGCCGCGTCCGCCGCTGCGTGCGTCCTGGAAGGGCATTGGCCATTACGTGAACTTCAGCCGATGGATCTGGGCCGGCAGCGTGGTCAATCTGCTGCTGAATCAGTTCGACAAGGTGATCGTCGCGAAGCTGCTCGGGCCGGCACAACTCGGCGCGTATCAAATGTCGTCGAAGCTTGCGCAAATGCTGCTTGCTGACGCGGCGATCGCGATGTCGCAATATCTTTTCCCGACGTTTTCGGCGCATCATCGCAAGGACGCGGACTTTGCCGCGCGCTTGTTCCGCCGTTATCTTGGACTCATTGCGGGAGGACTCGTGGTGCTGGTCGTGATCCTGCGCTTTGCCGCCGAACCGCTCTTCCAGATCGTGCTGGGAACCGCGTGGTTGCCTGCCGTGCCGCTGTTCCGCATCTTCGTGGTGAACATGGCGATTGGCGCCGTGATCGCCGTGCTGGTGTCTTATCTGCGCGCGGTCGGCTTGCCGAAGGTCGCGACGCACGCATCGATCATCCAGGCCGTGGTGCTGCTCGCCACGGTGCCGGTCGCCACGCACATGTGGGGCGTGACGGGCATTGCCTGGGCCATGACCGGCGGCCTCGCGGCCGCGGCCGGTTGGATGCTGTTCCGAATCGTCAGGGAGGCGTGATGCGCATCCTTCATCTTGTACTCGCACCGCGTCTTTCGGGCGCCGAAGTGCTGGCCAAGGATCTGGCGATTCATCAGCAGAACAGTGGTGAAACGGTTGGCATGACTTCGCTCAGGCCGCAGCACGACGACTTCGTCGAACTGCGCCGCGAACTCGATATGAACCGTGTCGAGTGCATGTTCCCGGCTGCATCGCACGGAACGTTCGGCAAGTTGTGGCATTTGTACCATTCGGTTAATCACTACAAGCCGGACGTGGTCTTTGCGCACGCGACCATCCCCGCGTTTTATGCGCGCGCGTTGCCCATAGCCGCGCCCGTGGTGTACGTGATGCACTCCGCAACCAATGACTTCGAGCGCGGATTGTTCAGGCGTATCGAACGGGTGTTGTCGCGGCGGGCGCGCGCGGTGATTGCGGTATCGCCGGCGAATATAGATGACTACGTGGCAGCCGTCGGCCGGCATCCTTCGATGCAACTCATCCCGAACGGCGTCGACATGGCGCGCTTCTCGAAAGGCCTGACCGCAAATCCCGCCGATGACCACGCGCAGATCGTGCAGATCGGCCGATACACATCGGTGAAAAATCAGTTGCAGACGGTGCATGCCTTCAAGGAGGTGGTGAAGGTCGTGCCGCATGCGCGGTTGCTGCTGGTGGGCGTGATCGAAGACCCCGCGTATTTCACGGCGGTGAACGATCTCGTGGCGAAGCTCGGGATCGAGCGGCATGTCACGGTGGAAGGGCCGCGCTCGGATGTATCGGATATCTTGTTCAGGGCCAGCGTATTCGCCATGCCTTCGCGTTCCGAGGGGCACAGCATTGCGTTCCTTGAGGCGCTGGCTTCAGGCGTGCCCATTGTCGCGAGCCAGATCCGGCCATTCAGCTTCGCGGAAGATTTCCCGGCTGTGCATCTGCTCGATCCGGAAGACACCGCGAGTTATGCGCGGGCGTTGGTGACGGCGCTGGGCGAAGGACGGGCGCAAAGGCCGCTAGGCGGGCTTACGCTTGCTGACACCGCCGAGAGGTATCTTGCCGTGGCAAGAGAGGTTACGAACGGGATGGCGGGGGCGGTGGCTTGAGGTGAAATGAAGTCTCAAAGAAAAACGCCGGCTCTAAGCCGGCGTTTTCCGTTCTACCTACAAGATCAATGAAACAGCTTCGTCGCCTGCACGAGCGTGTTGATCACGCCCCACGCCAGCGGCACGATCACATAGATCCAAAAAACTCCAAGCAACGCCTTGTTCGTCGGTACGGCATTCGACGAAAGATTCTGATCGATACGAGTGTTCATTGCGTTCTCCGGTTTATGGTTGGTCTGGCTTATTCCGACGCAAGCGCCGAAGCACTCATGTGATGTTTCGCGTTCACCTGCTTCACGAGGAAATTGCAGATGAAGCCAAGCACCAGCAGCCCCGCCATGATGTGCAGCGTGGTCGTGTAGGCCTGCGCCTTTTCCACGCCATGCGCCACCTGATACGCGCGAATGTAGTTCACCAGCACCGGCCCCGCGATACCCGCAGCCGCCCACGCCGTCAGCAGCCGTCCGTGAATGCCGCCAACGAACTTCGTGCCGAAGATATCGGCGAGATACGCCGGAACGGTCGCGAAACCGCCGCCGTACATCGAGAGAATGACGCAGTAGGAAAGCACGAAGAGCGCAACATTTCCGCTCTGCGCAAATTGCGGTACGAGCCAGTACAGCACGGCGCCCAGCGCGAAGAACACGAAGTAGGTGTTTTTGCGGCCAAGCCAGTCCGATCCCGATGCCCACACGAACCGTCCGCCCATGTTGAAGAGCGACAGCAAGCCGACAAACCCCGCAGCCGCACCAGCAGTAATGGTCGCCTTGAAGCTCTCCTGGATCATCACCGACGCTTGTCCCAGCACGCCGATACCCGCCGTCACGTTGAGGAACAGCACGAGCCAGATCAGATAGAACTGTGGCGTCTTCAACGCCTGATCGATATGCACGTGATTGCGCGTGATCATCTTGTTGCCGTTGTCGGCAGGCGGCGTCCAGCCGGCGGGAATCCAGTTCGCGGGCGGCACGCGAATGGCGAGCGCGCCTATCGACATGGAGATGAAATAAACGATACCCAGCACCACGAAGGTCTCGGTCACGCCGTTGCTCGTCGCGCTCTTGAAGTGATTCATCAAGGCGACCGATGCGGGCGCGGCGATCATCGCGCCACCGCCGAAGCCCATGATCGCCATGCCGGTCGCCATGCCGCGGCGGTCCGGGAACCATCGGATCAGCGTTGAAACCGGCGACACATAACCCAGCCCGAGCCCGATTCCGCCAATCACGCCATAGCCGAGATAGACCAGGACGATCTGATGCAAATGGATGCCCAGCGCTGCGACCAGGAAGCCGCCGCCGAAGCAGCACGCCGCCGTGAACATCGTGCGGCGCGGGCCGACTTTCTCCAGCCACTTGCCGGCAAATGCCGCCGACAAACCCAGGAACACGATGGCCAGCGAAAAGATCCAGCCGAGCGTGGTCAGCGACCAGTCATCGGGCGCCGACTCGGTGATGCCGATCACGCGGGTGAGCGGCGCGTTGAAAACAGAAAATGCATACGCCTGGCCGATACACAAATGCACGGCGAGCGCCGCGGGTGGCACCATCCACCGGGAGAATCCGGGTTTTGCGACGGTGGCTTCTTTAGAAAAAAATCCTGGTGATGGGTGAATCGCGCTATCTGAGCGGGTGCTCATTGTGGTCTCCAGACTTGGTTTATTGCGCTGTTTATCGTTTGCTTTTTTTATTGCATGTCTTATCCGGCATTTCGGCTGAGTTGCCGGAATGCCGCTTCGATCGCCGTAGTGCGGTGAAAGAGGAAAAGGACAAGAAAAGCGAAGAAAATAGGCTTCCGATCTTCATAATTTGCACGCGTTGAAGCGTTGCTGCCACGATAGTTAAGCCATCGAATCAATGCAATAGGATATGTTCAGACATAAGTGTTTGTACTAATAAGGCAACCCCTGCATTCGGATGTTTTTACGGCACCGGCTAAACAAAACTTTAGGGTTAATTGCGAGGAGCCGGTAAGAACAGCTCAAAACGTCTCACCGTTAAAATATCTATGCAGGCAATAGCTTTGATTAATTCTCAGTGAGTCCGAGCTATTTAAATCAGTTTCAGACAGGTGCTTTCGCGGCAAGTCCTGCCTCCCACATGAATTCTGGAAGTCTTTTCAGCGACACGTTCCTGCCGTAATCTGAGACACCCCACGCCGCCCCGGCGTCTTTTCCAGGCAACGATCAAACACAAAGACGCCGCGCGAACGGCGCAGCTTTTTGTATGACCAGGACCGCATGACCAGGACGTACGAATACTTTGCAGGTCCCTCGCGTTGCGCACACGAAAGGTGGCGATTCTCAACGTGGACGCAACGTGCAATCTCACCTTAAGGAGCACGTTCGATGAGCACGATCAAGACGAAGGACGGCACGGAGATTTTTTTCAAGGACTGGGGGTCGGGCAAGACGGTGGTGTTTTCGCATGGCTGGCCGTTGAACGCGGATGCATGGGATTCGCAAATGCTGTTTCTGGTCCAGAAAGGATTCAGGGTCATCGCGCATGACCGGCGGGGGCACGGACGATCCGGTCAGCCGGCGCTTGGCAATGACATGAACACGTACGCCGACGATCTCGCCGCGGTGCTGGACGCGCTCGACGTGAAAGAGGCCATGCTGGTGGGCCATTCAACGGGCGGTGGCGAAGTCGCGCATTACATCGGACGTCATGGGACGGGGCGGGTATCGAAGGCGGTATTGATCGGCGCCGTGCCGCCGCTGATGCTGAAAACCGAGGGCAATCCGAACGGCGTGCCAAAAGACGTGTTCGACGGCATCCGTGCCGGCGTCGCGGCGGACCGGTCGCAGTTCTACAAGGACCTGGCGCTGCCTTTCTTTGGGTATAACCGCGAGGGCGCCAAGAAATCGCAGGGTGTGATCGATTCGTTCTGGGCGCAGGGCATGCTTGGGGGAATCGTCGGGCATTACGCGTGCATCCGCGAGTTCTCGGAAGTGGATTACACGGAAGACCTGAAGAAGATCGATGTACCCACATTGATCCTGCACGGCGACGACGACCAGATCGTTCCCATCGATACCGCCGGGCGCATGTCCGCGAAGATCGTGCCGAACGCCACGCTCAAGGTTTATCCGGGCGGCGCGCACGGCATGTGCGTGGTGGAAGCGGACAAGGTGAACGCGGACCTGCTGGAATTTGCATCGAGCTAAAACAATAGCGCCGGCTGGGAGGCCGGCGCATCTTCATGCAGCGTTATTTTTTCGCCGGATGCGCGCGGCGGAACACCATCCATCGCGGTGACTTGAATCTGACAATGCTCACGTACAACCATACGTACGTGAACGCAAACACCACGACGAAGCAGAACAAATGCACCGTATGCCGCCAGAACAGCGTGGCGGGGATCACGGCGACCAGGCACAGCAACCACAAGTACGGCGATGTCAGCGAGTTGCGCCGCGTGAGTTCACGTGCGTTCTGCGCGCCGACGGCCCATCGCATGAGGCGTTTGTAGACCAGCATGTGCAGGTGCACGCCGTCAGGAATGCCCGGCGAAATGCCGCGAATGAACTTCTTCCGGTAGATCGAAAAACACGTCTCGAAGATCGGATACATGAAGAGCAACACGGGAAACCATGCCGATACATCACGGTTGCGCATCACGAGCATGATCGACAATTCAGCGAGCATGAAGCCGATGAAATACGCGCCGCCATCGCCCAGAAAGATCAGGCCTGCGGGGAAGTTCCAGATGAAAAAGCCCATCACCGCGCCCATCATGATCAACGACGCCGATAGCACGACCGGATCGTGAACCTGGAACGCAACGTACGCGAGCGAGGCGAACATCATGAAGGCGACCATTGATGCAAGCCCGTTGAAGCCGTCGATGATATTGATCGCGTTCGCCAGCGCCGCCACCGCGATCACGGTCACGAGGCACGAGATCACGCCATAGGTCAGCAGGAAGTCGAGCGGCGGCACGCTGATGCGCGTGACGGCAATGCCGAGCAGGAAATACGCGAGCGCGGCGGCGGCCATCGTGCAGACCAGGCGCACGACGGGCGTCACGCGCTTGGTCAGATCTTCAATGAGCCCCGAAAAGAAAGCGGGCAACCCGCACGCGACCACCGCGAGAATGCCGCTCGATACAACCGGATAACTCCATCGAAGCTGCACGGCGGAGACGGCGAGCCCCAGAAGTATCCCGACGCCGCCGACGCGCGGCACCGACCGCGCGTGAAACTTCTGCACGCCGGTCAGATCGGTATCGCCGGAAATGCCTTCGTGCAAGTGCGCAAACCGCACGATCAACAGCGTGATGAACAGCGAAACCAGAAAACCGAGCGCGAAGCTAAGCATGAAAAATAATCACTAAAAAGAACGAGACCGGTCAGGCAAAGCCCTTCGGATTCTGCGACTGCCAGCGCCAATGATCGGCGCACATCCGCTCGATGCCATGTTCCGCCTGCCAGCCGATCAGCGCGGCCGCGGCGGCGGGATTCGCGTAACACTCGGCGATATCGCCCGGACGGCGCGCCACGAGTTCGTACGGCACAGGCTTGCCCGACGCCGTTTCGAACGCCTTCACCACGTCTAGCACGCTGTAACCCTGACCCGTGCCGAGGTTCACGACGAAGCTGCGATCAAGCGATTGCAGCGCATCGATTGCCTTGATGTGGCCGCGCGCCAGATCCACCACGTGGATGTAATCACGCACGCCGGTGCCATCGGGCGTCGGATAGTCGCTGCCAAAAATGCGCAGACGTTCGAGCTTGCCCACGGCGACTTGCGCCACGTAAGGCATCAGGTTGTTCGGCACGCCCGCCGGATCTTCGCCGATCAAACCGCTGTCATGCGCGCCGACCGGATTGAAATAGCGCAGCGTGGCAATGCGCCACGACGGGTCGGAGATTTCCAGGTCGCGCAAAATCTGCTCGGCGATCAGCTTTGATTGGCCGTAGGGGTTGGTCGCCGAAAGCGGAAAGGATTCATCGATAGGCACGCTCTTCGGCATGCCATACACCGTCGCCGACGAGCTGAACACGATGTTCTTCACGTTGCGCGCGCGCATGACGTCGAGCAGCACGAGCAGGCTATCCACGTTGTTGCGGTAATACTCGATCGGCTTTGCGACCGATTCACCCACCGACTTCAGCGCCGCGAAGTGGATTGCGCCGGTGATCGCGTGTTCATCGAAGATGCGGGCGAGGGCGGTTTCATCGCGCGCGTCCGCTTCGTAGAACGCGAGCGTTTTGCCCGTGATCTGTTCCACGCGCTTGAGCGACTGCGCGTTGCTGTTCACGAGGTTGTCGATCACGACAACGCCGAATCCCGCATTCAACAATTCCACGCAGGTATGCGAGCCGATAAAACCAGCGCCGCCGGTCACGAGAATGGTGCCTTTATCTTTTGTGTGTTCTGTCATGAGTTTCGCTCCCGGTGGTGCTCTTTAATGTAAAACGCCGATCGCCTAGAAGCCGGTGATCGCGCGTATTGTGCCTTTATAACGTTCGACGACGCCGTTTTCATCGAATTCCCGCGTGACCTTGGCGCGGCCCGCAACGCCCATTTCGGCGCGCGCCGCGTGGCTTGCTTGCAGCATGCGCTCTAATTGTTGCGTCAGGCTGTCCGCGCTTTTTGCTTCGCAAAGAAAACCGGTCACGCCGTTTTCGACGACTTCGCGGCAGCCGGGGACGTCGGTGGCGACGATCGGACGGCCCATCGCCGAGGCTTCCATCAAGGTCCGCGGCACGCCTTCACGATACGACGGCAACACGACGCAATCGGCGTTATCGATAAACGCGCGGACGTCCGTTGCTTCGCCGAGATAATCGATGACGCCTTCGCGCTGCCACGCCTGGACTTCGTCGAGCGTGATCGCGCTGGGGTTGTCCACGCCGGCCGGCCCGAGCAGCTGGAACCGCGCGTACGGATATTTTGCGCGAATCCGGCGCGCTGCCTCGACATATTCCGCCACGCCTTTATCCCACAGCAGGCGGCCAATTAAAACGAAAAAAAAGCCTTCCGTCTGCGGGTTGGCGCGCGGTAGCGGCTGAAAAGCGTAATCGGCGAGATCGACGCCTTCGCCGTGCAAAAGACGCGCGCGTTCGGGATGAACCAGCAGGTTTTGATCGATGAACGCCTGGCGGTCGTCCTTGTTGAGGAACCAGACTTCGCGCGGAAAGCGGAATGCGAACTTGTAGAGTTTCTTCGCGATGTTTGCCGTTCCGCTTTGCTGGATGAACACGTAACCGAGGCCCGTGGTCACGGCGATCGACGGAATCCCCGCCAGCTTCGCGGCAATCGTCCCGTAGATATTCGCCTTGATCGTGTAATGGAAGACGATGTGCGGCCTTGCATTCCGATACTCGCGATAGAGCGCGGCGAGCGTTTTGAGGTCATCGCGTGGATTGGTTCCCTTCGACGCCATGGGTAGGTCGACGCATCGGCAACCCATTTCTTCCATCAGCGGGAACGTGCGGTCGCGCGGCGCGATGATCGAAACTTCCGCGCCCTGTTCGATCAACGTTCGCAGCAAACCGCGCCGGTAGGTGTAGATCGCCCAGGCGGTGTTGCACACGAGGGCGATGCGTAGGCGGGATTTTTCTGCGTTCATTCTTTCCATTTGAAAAAAGAGGCGTTGTTTCACGCACCGAGCAGCCGCGTTTTCAGGGAACGCAGCGCGCGATAGGGCAGCACCAGATGCGCGATGTTCTTAGCAACGCCGAACCAGTCGGGCAGGTTGGTCACACGCAAATATTTCAGCTGGAGCCGCAGCGTGGACCACACTTGCGTCCGGCGTTTTGTCGCGCTGATGCCGTGTTCATTGAGTTCGTAATACACGCCGAATTCAGGAAGATTCGCGCCGTCGTGATGTTGCAGTAAGCGCAAGACCAGATCGAGGTCCTCGGCCGCCCGATATTGCGCGCGGTAATTGCCGGCATCGATCACGGCGTCCACTCGCAACATCAGCGACGGATGCGTGAAACACGAACGCAACAGCATGACACGCCGAATATCGGCGGGATCGGTTGGCGGCTGCAAGTCGAAGAGCGGCGCGCCTTCCATGTTCACCACGTGCGTCCACATGCCGAGCACGGCCGTTTTCGGATGCGCTTCCAGGTACGCGCGCTGTTTTTCCAACCGATACGGCGTTGCGAGATCGCCCGCATCTATACGCGCTGCGTATTTGATGCCGCGTGCGGCCAGTGCATCCATACCCGCCTGCAACGCCCGTTCAATGCCGCCATTGCGCGGCATGCGCAGTAGTTCGACCGTCATGTTCGCCACAGCCGGCGCGACGATGGGCGGCAGGCTGCCATCATCGACAATGAGCACGCGCACCGGCGCGCGTTCGCAAAACGATGCCAGCGTGCGCTCGATATCGTGTTGCGCGTTGAACGCCGGAAGCAGCACGGCGACGTCGTCGAGAAAAGGCGCGCTCATGTTTGCAGCCGGAAACGGATGTAGTAAAGATTCACCGATGCCGCCGCCAGATAGCCCGCGGCAAGCCCGACGAGCGCGCCGTAACTGCCCATGCGCGGAATCGCGATCAGGTTGACGATCGCCGCGACCACCAGCGCCAGCAGCCACTTTGCGAGCAACACGAACTTGGCCTGGTATTTCAGCACGACCAGATTACCAATCGCTTCAATACCCGCCGGCAGCGAGAGCCAGACGGCCCAACGGAAGATATCGATGGAAGCCGTGTACGCCGCCCCGAACACATGCGAAATGATGAACGCCGCCAGCAGGTCCAGAACGATCGCGCCGCAGACCATCAGCACGGCGGTCATCGCGAAGAGGCGCACGATGTTGCGCTTCAACTGCAGCGCGTCGTTGACCTTGTAGACGAACGCCGGCGCGATGGTCTGCGCGAGCATGAGCGCAAGCGCGATCCAGTTCTCGTTGAGTTGCTGCGCGGCGGAATACACGCCGAGATCGGCGAAGGAGATATGGCGTTCCAGCATCAGCCGGTCGAGCTTCATGAACACCGACATGCAGATCAGCCCGAGCCAGAACACCGTGCCTGCGCTCGCAAAATGCTTGAAGAGCGACCCGTCGACGTGCCAGCCGAGCTTGCCGCTGTTGCGGCGCATGTAATACAGCAGCAATACGCCGCCGATCGCCGCGGATTCCAGCGCCCAGAGCCAGCCGAAATGCGCCGGACTCGCCGCCGCCCGCACCAGCACGAACACGAGCCCGGCCTTGAGAATGGCGGTGACCATGCTGATCAGCAATTGCGGCTTGCTGTACGTCATGCTCTGCAGCCACGCGTTGATCACGCCGACAAACGGTTCGCGAAACAGCATGGTCACGGCAAGCCCGGCGAGCATGGCGCCGACAAGGGGATCGGTGAAACCCGCCGCAATCCCGATCCACGTCAAGACCAGCGCCGCCGCGGAGATGCTGATGCGCAGCACGAACGCGCTGCCGAGCACGGTGCCGATCTGCTTCGGATCGCGATGCACGATGGTCGGCACCAGAATCTCCGCGCCGCAGACCCATGTAATCGGCGCGATCACGAGCAGAAGCGTGTTTGCGTACTGCCATTTGCCGAAGACATCGGGGCCGAAATAGCGCGCGAGCAAACCGCTGATGCCAATCGCAACGGCAATTTGCGTGAGCCGTTCGAGCCCAAGCCAGACGATATTCGCGAGCGCGCGGGCGACGTCCGGGTTCGAGATCCGTTTCAGCATGCGCGCACGGTGCAGGGGATCGACTCGCAGCGAGTGTCGATAGCGGGCATGCCAATTGCTGCCATCACCCGACCGGGTGCGCCAATCCGCAAAGATTGCGGCCATGCCTTGCCCCGCTGTGCCGGCACACGGTTGCCTTCACCTTTGTTGTCGTTAATGAAAAAGCGTCGGAGCATTGGATTAGAATATTTGCGCAGGTTCGCACGTCCTTGCAAGCGCGAAACGTGTCCGGGTGAGGCCCGGCGCTTCGAAAGACTGCGATTATAGGTGCGAATAGTGTGCGCAAACGCGTGGTTCGATACAGCGGGAAGTGTTAGAAAGGCGCGTTTGACGGTTTTGATCGAGAACGACGAAGCGCTAAAGATGAAAGTCGCTCTCGTCACGTTCAATTTCTTCGTTATTTTTCGCGCGTGTGTCCGGTATCGTTTCCGGACCGGCAGCGCCAGGACCTTGTGCGCGGCGGGGTAATGCCGGCGCACCGGCAGAAAGCAGGTCTCAAGCAGGTCAGCAGCAGAGGGTCTTCGTGACCCGGGACGCTTCGGGATGCCCCGGAACCATTTCAATTATTAGTCAGGTAGCCATTCCATGAGCCAGTCACCGCAAGCATCAGTTACCCAGTCCATTTTCAAGGCTTACGACATTCGCGGGATCGTGGGCAAGACAGTCGATGCCGGCGTTGCTCGCAACATCGGCCGCGCGTTCGGCAGCGAGATCCGCAAACTTGGCGGCGACTCCGTCGTCGTGGCGCGCGATGGCCGCCTGTCCGGCCCGGAACTCGTCGGCGCATTGGCTGACGGCCTGCGCGAAGCGGGCGTGGACGTGGTCGATGTCGGCATGGTGCCGACGCCCGTTGGCTATTTCGCGGCCAGCGTGCCGCTCGCGCTGCCTTCGGGCGAGCGCCGGGTGGATTCGTGCATCGTCGTGACGGGCAGCCACAACCCGCCCGATTACAACGGCTTCAAGATGGTCCTGCGCGGCGCCGCCATTTACGGCGAGCAGATCCAGGCGCTGTACAACCGCATTGTGAACGACAACTTCGAAAGCGGCGCCGGTACATACACGGAATACGATATCCAGCAGGTTTATCTCGATCGTATCGTGAGCGACATCAAGCCGGTCCGTCCGATGAAGATTGTCATCGATGCCGGTAATGGTGTTGCTGGCGAACTTGCGCCGCGTTTGTTCAAGGCGCTGGGTTGCGAGATCGTGGAGTTGTTCACGGATATCGATGGCACGTTCCCGAATCACCACCCTGATCCGGCGCATCCGGAGAATTTGCAGGACGTGATCAAGGCGCTGAAGGAAACGGACGCGGAAATCGGCTTTGCCTTCGATGGCGACGGCGACCGTCTCGGCGTGGTCACGAAGGACGGGCAGATCATTTATCCGGATCGCCAGTTGATGTTGTTTGCGCAGGAAGTGTTGTCGCGCAACAAGGGCGGGCAGATCATTTATGACGTGAAGTGCACGCGCAATCTGGCGAAGTGGGTGCGTGATCAGGGCGGTGAGCCGGTGATGTGGAAGACAGGCCATTCGCTGGTCAAGGCGAAGTTGCGTGAGACGGGTGCGCCGTTGGCGGGTGAAATGAGCGGTCACGTGTTCTTCAAGGACCGTTGGTATGGCTTCGATGACGGCCTTTACACCGGCGCGCGGATGCTTGAGATCCTCTCGCGGGTGGCCGATCCGAGCAAGTTGCTCAATGACCTGCCGAATTCGCTTTCGACGCCGGAATTGCAGTTGAAGCTCAATGAGGGTGAGAATTTTGAGCTGATCGGCAAGATGCAGAAGAACGCGAAGTTCACCGGCGCGGACGATGTGGTCACTATCGATGGATTGCGGGTCGAGTATCCGGATGGGTTCGGGCTTGCGCGGTCATCGAATACCACGCCGGTGGTGGTGATGCGGTTTGAGGCGGACAGCGAGGACGCGCTGAAACGTATTCAGGAAGATTTTCGTCGGGTGATTTTGGCGGAGAAGGCTGACGCCCAATTACCGTTTTGATTTTTGCTCGCGCCGGTGGACCGAGGGGGTATGCTGGCGCTTGCAGTGGGGGGTGGTGTTGGGTTGCTGCTGCTTAGGTCTTCGCGCGTTCCGTTCTGGCTGATTTTTTTAGCACTATTAGCCACTGTCCGTGGCGGGACTTCATTTCTTTGTCCAACGGCGACAAAGAAACGAAGCAAAGAAAACGCCTTTCCACAATCGGCACATAAGTGTCCAAAGCGTGCAGTGACAACGTTTTGGTACCCCAAAAGCACGCTCAACGAATAACGCCGGACAGTTGAAACCCTCCCCCTCCGTCAACGGCAACCCACACGCTTCGCCACCAGTGTGGGAATCCGTTAACCAGGAATCTGCGCTTGCGCGCCCTTGCGCCCAAACGAAGGGGTTGGCTGGACCGGTGGCGAACTCGCGCGCAGTTTCAAATTGGTTTGGACCCGTCATGGGCTGAATCTGTTGTTATGCGTAGGCCAGGTTTCCGTATTAACGGATTCCCACACTGGTGGCGAAGCGTGTGGGTATCCGTGGTCGGAGGGGTAGGGGTTCAACAGGACGTGGTTATTTGCCGACCGTGCTTTTGGGGTACCAAACAGTTGTCACTGCACGCTATGGACACTTAAGAATTAGCGGTTGAAAGGCGTTTTCTTTGCTTCGTTTCTTTGTCGCCGAAGGACCAAGAAATGAAGTGCCGCCACGCACAGTGGCTAATAGTGCCAGAGAGAACAGCCAGAACGGAACGCGCGAAGACCCAAAAAGCAGCAACCCAACACCAACCCCCACCGCAATCCCCAAAAAACCCACCCCCAACCCCAAGCGCCAGCGGTAAACTCCGCACATCTAAAATCCCCCATCCAGCGTGCAAAAGATCTTGATTGTCCGGGTGTCATCCCTCGGTGATGTCGTCCACAACATGCCAGCCATCGCCGATATCCGGCGCCTGCACCCCAACGCCCAAATCGACTGGCTGGTCGAAGAGAGTTTCACTGACCTCGTCGAACTCGTCGACGGCGTGCGCCGCGCGATCCCGTTCTCGCTGCGACGCTGGCGCAAACGCTTCTTCTCCTTCGATAACTGGCGCGAAATTCGCCGCTTCCGGCAAACGCTCGCCGCCGAAAACTACGATCTGGTCATCGATTGCCAAGGGCTCATCAAGACCGCGTGGGTCGCGAGCTGGGCGCGCGGCACGCTCGTCGGACTCGGAAACCGCACCGACGGCGCCGGCTACGAATGGCCCGTGCGTTTCTTCTACAACAAACGCATTCCCATCGAAGCACGTACGCACGTGGTCGAACGCACGCGTCAACTGGTCGCCGCCGCACTCGGCGATCCGCGCCCGGAACCCACGGACAACATCGAATTCGGCATGGATACGCGACGCGCCGCACTCGCCTTGTCGGAAGTGGATCTGAACCTGCCGGTGCCCTACGTGGTATTTGTCCACGCCACGTCTCGCGCCGATAAACAATGGCCCGATACCGCCTGGATCGAACTCGGCCAGTCGCTGATCCGCCGTGGGGTATCGATCGTGTTGCCATGGGGCAGCGCCGCCGAACGCGAAACGAGCGAAAAACTGGCGAAAGAGTTCGGCGCAGCGGCGGTCGTGCCGCCGAAATTGTCGTTGCCGGCGGTCGTCGGCCTGATCGATGGCGCTGCGGCGACGGTCGGCGTGGACACGGGACTCGTGCATATCGCGGCGGCGCTCAAGCGACCGACCATCGAGTTGTACAATTTCTCGACCGCCTGGCGCACGGGCGGGTACTGGTCGCCGCGCGTGGTGAATCTCGGCAGCGCCGGCCAGCATCCGACCCTGCAGCAGGTCAAGGCGACGCTCGCGAGCTTCGGGTTGCTGTGACAGATTGCTACGAGGTCTGACCGTGTGCGGCACTGATGGCCGGGCCTTTGAGGCCTGTCAATCCGCGGCGTTTCAGGCCGCGATTTTTGCGGCCGGTTTGAGCGAAAATGCGGCTCGTTCGTCGAATGGAGGCATGTTCGCATGCTTGACCGTTCACTCGCTCATCCAAACAATCGAAGGCTCATGACCGAATCTCAAATCATTGAAGTCGCTTCCGCCGACTGGCAGGGCCAACAGCTCTCCGTGCCGCGCGAGGCATTACTGGCCGGCGTCGAACGCGGCAAGGTGCTGTACTTTCCGCACCTGGCGTTCGCCATCGAAGGCGGCGAGCGCGCGCTGCTCGATCCGAAAGTCGCCGATCCACAGCGCAAGAACATCAGCCTCGCGCCCAATGGCGGCGCGCTCGTCGGCGTGCTCGGCGACGCCGTCACGCAATCCGCCGTGCGCGCGCTGGTCGCACGGTATCAGGCGAACGCGCGCTCGCTCGTGGACGGTCTCTTTCCTGAATATCGCGGCAAGTTGCGCGTTGCGCCAACCAGCCTGCGGCTGCATCGCGTGGAAACGCGCGAGACGTCGTGGCGCAAGGACGACAGCCGCCTTCACGTCGATGCCTTCCCCTCACGGCCCAATTACGGCGAGCGCATCCTGCGCGTGTTCACCAATGTGAATCCCGATGGCGCGCCGCGCGTGTGGCGCGTCGGCGAACCGTTCGAGGAGATGGCGAAGCGCTTCTTGCCATCGATCAAATCGCCGGTTCCGGGTTCCGCATGGCTCATGAACCTGCTGAAAATCACCAAGACGCCGCGCAGCGAATACGATCATTTGATGCTCCATCTGCATGACGCAATGAAAGCGGATATTGGTTATCAAAAGACATCGCCGCAAGAGGAAATGCCGTTTCCGCCGGGCTGCGTGTGGGTTTGTTTCTCCGATCAAACCTCCCACGCCGTGATGGCCGGCCAGTACATGATGGAGCAGACTTTTTTCCTTCCCGTGGGCTCAATGGTGCAGCCAGAATGCGCGCCGCTCGGCATCCTGCAGCGCCTGAAGGGCAGGGCGCTGGTTTGAGCGCCGTCTGGATTCAGCCTTTGAAAGGCCGCCGATGCTGAGGCTCGTGTACCGCGCGCTGTGGTGGATCGTCGCGCCGCTGGCCGTGCTGCGGCTTTTGATCCGGTCGCGGCGGGAGCGCGGGTATCGCGAGCATATTGGTGAGCGGTTTGGTTTCGGCCCCGCTCGTCGTGGCGATGATCTTTCGCCGCTGATCTGGGTTCACGCGGTATCGGTTGGCGAGACGCGCGCGGCGCAACCGCTGATTGAAGCGTTGCAACGGGCGTTTCCGGACGCTCGGATTCTTCTCACGCACATGACACCGAGCGGCCGCGCGACCGGCGAGCAGTTGTTCGGCGATCGCGTTTCACGCAGTTATCTTCCCTACGATTCACCTTCGCTCGTGCGGCGTTTCTTGCGCGCGTGGCGACCATCGCTTGGAATCGTGATGGAGACGGAGGTGTGGCCTACATTGATCGATGAATGCAAGCACGCCGGCGTTCCCCTGGTGCTGACGAACGCGCGGATGTCGGCGCGATCGTTCAAGCGCGCGGCGAAGTTCGGCAATGCGACGCGCGAAGTGTTCGGCGGTTTTACGCGCGTGCTGGCCCAGACGCCGTCCGACGCGGAGCGCCTCGGCGCGCTGGGCGCGCGCAACATTGCGGTGCTCGGCAACCTCAAGTTCGACATGTCCGCGCCGCCGGAACTCGCCGCGCGCGGCCATGCGTGGCGCACGGCGATTGGCGGGCGGCCGGTATGGGTCGCGGCAAGCACCCGCGAAGGCGAGGAGGCGCTCGTGCTGCAGGCGTTCACCGCGCTGCGAACACACGTGCCCGATGCGTTGCTGATTCTCGTGCCGCGCCATCCGCAACGTTTCGATGAAGTCGCCGCGCTGATCAACGGCGCCGCGCTGAACCATGTCCGGCGCTCGACGTGGGCGGGACGCGTGGCGGCGGCCGGATCGGGTATCGATGCCGCGCCGCCTTTGCCTGCGGATATCAACGTCCTGCTCGGTGATTCAATGGGCGAGCTCGGCGCGTATTACGCGGCGTCGGATGTGGCGTTCATTGGCGGGAGTTTGTTGCCTTTGGGCGGGCAGAACCTCATCGAAGCGTGCGCCGCGGGCGTGCCGGTGCTGATCGGGCCGCATACCTTCAATTTCACGCAGGCGACCAACGACGCGATTGCGGAAGGCGCGGCGTTGCGGGTGAACGATCCGGCGGCTTTGGCGCGCGGCCTGCGCGATCTTTTCACCGATAAACCCCGCCGGCTGGCAATGAGCGCGGCGGCATCGGCGTTCGCGGCGAAGCATCGGGGAGCGACAGCGCGGACGGTGGAGGCGTTGGGGGCGTTGTTGCGGACAAACGCCGAGGAAGCAGGAAATGGCTTTTCAGTACACGATCCGGCCTGAAACCGGTCTTCATCTAACCCGCGTTACCGGCCCTCGCTAACGCCGTCCCGCCAGCAACCGCTCCAGACACGCCACAAACCGCGCATTGCTGGCTTCGAGCCCGTATTCCCGCGCGCGTCCCAATGCCATACGCGTGAAGCCGTCGCGCAGTGCGTCATCCAGCAGCAAGCGCGATATGGCTTGCGCCATCGCGTCCACGTCACCGATAGGAACGAGCAGTCCAAACTTGCCATCGTCGAGAATCTCGCGTGGTCCCGTCGGGCAATCCGTCGATATCACCGGCTTGCCAAGCGCCAGTGCTTCGAGCAGGACCATCGGCATGCCTTCGTAGCGAGAACTCAGAACCAGCGCGCTCGCGCCCGCGACCACCGCGTGCGGATTGTTCCGATACCCCGTGAAATGCACGCGTTTCCCCACGCCCAGCGCCGCCGCGAGCGCTTCGAGTTCGGCGCGAAACCCGCCATCGCCGACGATCACGAGGTCTTCCTTCAACGCGCCTTCATGCGTCGCGGCGAGCTGCGCATAGGCGCGCAACAAGGTCCGGTGATCCTTCTGGATTTCATCGAGCCGCGCCACTGAAACAATGTACGGCCCGGCACACGGCGGCGCTTCCCTGGCCGCCGCGTTCTCTCGAATCCGGTCTATATCGATGGCGTTCGGCAGCACGAATACGTTGCGCAGATGGCCGTCGAAGAGCGCGGTCGCTTCCTCGGCCATATGCCGGTTGAGCGCCGCGATGCCGTCGTAGCGGCCATATTGCGTGAGCATGCGCTTCATTTTCCGGCGCCGGCCGCCGAGCCGGGCATCGAAACTGAAGTGGTTCACACCGAGCCACGCCGTGCCGAAACGCCCGGCAAGCCGGCGCAGGGACATATCGAAGTCGATGATGATTTCGTGACGCTGCGCCAGTTCGGCCACGCGCGCTTTCACATAAGGACGCACGGCGAGCGTGTTGAATACGTCGCGGCCAACGCGGCCGAGCTTGCTCAGCGTATGCGCGTAGCGGTGCTTCTGGAAGGTGTTGAGCCAGGGTTTGTTAGTGAGGATCTCGACGTTCACGTCCGCGGGAATCTGCGCGCGAAAGCGCTGCTCGAACGCAGGCGATGAAAACATCACCGAGAGCGTCACCGCAAAGCGCGAACGGTCGAAGATGCGCAACCACTGCATCAGCGAGGTTTCGATGCCGCCATCGTTGAAATCCGCGACGTGAAAAAGCACGGAAACGCGGCGCACGGATGGCTCAGCCGGCGCACGGGGCGCGGTAGCGGCCACGGAAGCTCGTTCCAGTATGACGGCGGTATCGGCGGAACTGTCGATCTGAATTCTCCCGGTTACTGGCGAAAAGCCATAGGAATATTTAAGGCAATATCCTATCGCACTCGCATAAGCTGACGCAGTTTCGCCGCCGCGCCTTTGATTCACCTTACACCGTTTTCACGCTGTCAAACGCCCAGCAGCCCCTTCTTCTCGATAAAACTCACCACCTGATCGAGCCCGTCAAGCGCCTTCAGGTTGCACATCACGAACGGGCGTTCGCCGCGCATCTTCCTCGCATCGGAGGCCATGATGTCGAGATTTGCGCCCACGTACGGCGCGAGATCGATCTTGTTGATGACCAGCAGATCGGATTTCGTGATGCCTGGGCCGCCCTTGCGAGGGATTTTTTCTCCACCGGCGACATCGATCACGTAGATGGTCAGATCCGATAATTCCGGGCTGAACGTGGCCGCCAGATTGTCCCCGCCTGATTCAATGAACACGATATCCGCGTCCGGAAAGCGTTCGATCATCTGGTCGACCGCTTCCAGGTTGATGGACGCATCCTCGCGAATCGCCGTGTGCGGGCAGCCGCCCGTTTCCACGCCCATGATGCGCTCGGCCGGCAAAGCGCCCGCCACGGTCAGCAGGCGCTGATCTTCCTTCGTGTAGATGTCGTTGGTGATGGCGACGAGATCGTATTTCTCGCGCATCGCCTTGCAGAGCATCTCGAGGAGTGTGGTCTTGCCGGAGCCGACCGGGCCGCCCACGCCCACGCGCAACGGTGGCAGTTTTTTGGTGCGGCGGGCGGCGGCGGAATAGACGGGTGCGTTCATGGCGTTTTGGTTCAGGAGCGGAATAAGCGCGAGTATTGCGACTCGTGGCGCGCGGAAAGAATGCCGAGTTGCGGCGCGAAGGTGTTGATTTCGTCGGGCGAAGTAGCCAGGGCGCGCTCTACCGCTTGATCGATTGCAACGCGCAACGCCACGATGATCCGTTGTCCCGCGATCTGGCCTAGCGGCACGGCTTTCAGCGCCGCAGCCGCCTGGTTTTCCACCCACGCGAAGGCGTAGGCGGCGAGGGTGGCGTCGGGCGCGGCATCGTGGGTGAAGGCGGCGAAGGCGAACGCCGTTAACTGGGAAACCGGCTTGATCGTGTTCAGCGTGGCGAGACGCGCCGGGTCTCCCCACTCGAGTTGCGTGCACAACTGTGCGAGCGACCAGCCCATTTGCTGCGTCTCCCGGCGCAATTCGGCCGATTCACGGCTGGCGAGGAATTCTTCATCGGCGCGGGTCAGTTCGGCGGCTTCGTGCGCGCGCCAGCGTTGCATTTGATGCGCGAGGAACGGCAGCTCGCCGCGCGCCAGGACGTTTGTCAGCCCGCTTGCGATCCAGTCGCGGGCGCTGTCGCCATCGTGGATGAAACCGTGTTCTATCGCGGATTCCAGACCCTGCGAGTAACTGAACGCGCCGATAGGCAACGCCGGCGACGCCAGATGCAGGAGCGCCGTGAGCTCAGCGGTGCGCATGACCGTGGTCGTGTCCTTCGTGGCCTTCGTGCCCGTGCGAGCACTGGGAATGGTCGCCGTGATCGTGGCCATGGCCGTGATCGTGTGAATGGCCGTGATGGTCGTCGAAGACTTTTTGCGCGAGTGCGTAGTCTTCCACGAAGGTCTCGTCGTGACCGTGCTTGTGACCGCCGCCATATGCGCCCGTTTCCGGCTGGAACGGCGCGGTTGCGTGATCGACGTGTGCGCCGAGGCGCTTCAGCATGTCTTCCAGCACGGGATCGGCTTCAAGTTTCAACTGGCCCGCGGCGACTTCAACGGGCGTGTGGCGGTTGCCCAGGTGGTAGGCCGCGCGCGTCAAGGTAACCGGATCGTGCGCGTGAACCACCAGAACGTCTTGCGGAGCCGCGATCACGCGAACCAGGCCGCCATCGTCGGCGACGAGGATATCGCCGTCGCGCAGCACCGTGCCGCGCGGCAATACCAGCGCCACTTCTTCGCCGTTATCCAGCGTGGCGGCGAGGCGGCTTTTGCAGCGGTCATCGAAGGCAAGGGTGAGCGTCGGCGCGCGCTTGATCAGCGGCGCGGCCAGTTTCGCTTCGATACGTTTGTCGATCGTGCGCATTTGAGTCTCAGAAAAGGAAGTAGCGCTGCGCCATCGGCAGGACGGTTGCCGGCTCGCAGGTGAGCAACTGGCCGTCGGCTACAACCTGGTACGTTTCGGGATCGACGGTAATCGACGGCCTGTACGCATTGTGAATCATGTCGGCCTTCGAGATGTTCCGGCAGTTTTTCACGGCCACGACCTGTTTCTTCAGACCATATTTTTCGCCGATGCCATCATCCAGCGCCATCTGCGAAACGAACGTCAGCGATGTCTTGCCGAGCGCCCCGCCGCGCGTGGCGAACATCTCGCGATAATGCACTGGCTGCGGCGTCGGAATGGATGCGTTCGGGTCGCCCATCTGCGCCACCGCGATCATGCCGCCCTTCAGGATCATCGCGGGCTTCACGCCAAAGAACGCCGGTTCCCAGAACACGAGATCGGCCCACTTGCCAGGTTCGATGGAACCCACTTCGTGCGCGATGCCATGGGTGATCGCCGGGTTGATCGTGTACTTGGCGACGTAGCGTTTCGCGCGGAAATTGTCGTTGCGCGCGTTGTCTTCCGGCAGCGCGCCGCGTTGCGTTTTCATCTTGTGCGCGGTTTGCCACGTGCGCATGACGACTTCGCCGACACGGCCCATCGCTTGCGAATCCGACGACAGCATGGACAACGCGCCCAGGTCATGCAGGATGTCTTCGGCGGCGATCGTCTCGCGGCGAATGCGCGATTCGGCGAACGCGATATCTTCCGCAATCGATGGATCCAGGTGATGGCAAACCATCAGCATGTCGAGGTGTTCATCGAGCGTGTTGATGGTGTACGGACGCGTCGGATTCGTCGATGACGGCAGCACGTTGGACTCGCCGCAGACCTTGATGATGTCGGGCGCATGACCGCCGCCCGCGCCTTCAGTGTGATATGTGTGGATCGTGCGGCCCTTGAACGCGGCGACCGTCGTCTCCACAAAACCCGCTTCGTTCAGCGTGTCTGTGTGAATGGCGACTTGGGTGTCGGTATCGTCGGCAACGGACAGGCAATTGTCGATGGCCGCCGGCGTCGTGCCCCAATCCTCGTGCAGCTTCAAACCAATCGCGCCGGCCTTGATCTGTTCGATAGCCGGCGCCGGCAAACTCACGTTGCCCTTGCCGAGAAAGCCGAGGTTCACCGGCCAGCCATCGGCGGCTTGCAACATGCGTTCGAGATGCCACGGACCCGGCGTGCATGTCGTCGCGTTGGTGCCGGTCGCGGGACCCGTGCCGCCGCCGAGCATCGTTGTCACGCCGGAGGCCAGCGCTTCATCGATTTGCTGTGGGCTGATGAAGTGAATATGCGAGTCGATACCCCCCGCCGTCACGATCATCCCCTCGCCGGCGATCACCTCGGTGGCCGCGCCAATCGCGATCGTCACGCCCGATTGAATGTCCGGATTCCCCGCCTTGCCGATAGCAAACACGCGTCCGTCCTTGATGCCGATATCCGCCTTCACGATGCCCCAGTAATCGAGGATCAGCGCGTTCGTCACGACCGTATCGACCACGTCGGCATGCACGCGTTGCGACTGGCCCATGCCGTCGCGAATCACCTTGCCGCCGCCGAACTTCACCTCTTCGCCATACGTGGTGAAGTCGCGTTCGACTTCGATCAGCAGATCGGTATCGGCGAGACGCACGCGGTCGCCGGTGGTCGGGCCGAACATCTCCGCGTAGGCGCGGCGTCCGATGCGTAGCGTCATTTCGAGAATCCTGAAGTTGAGATCAAAGCGGACCCATCACGAGGCCGTTGAAGCCATACACCTTGCGGTCACCGGCAAGCGCCACGAGTTCGACCGTGCGTTCCTGGCCCGGCTCGAAGCGCACCGCCGTACCCGACGCAATGTTCAGCCGGAAACCGCGCGCTTTATCGCGTTCGAACGTGAGCGCCGTATTGACTTCGAAGAAATGAAAATGCGAGCCGACCTGCACTGGCCGGTCGCCCGTATTCGATACCGTCACGGACACCGTCTCGCGGCCCGCGTTGAGTTCGTGCTCACCATCGTCGATGAGATATTCGCCCGGGATCATGCGCGGCTCCTTCGGTGAATCAGGGAATCGGATGGTGGACGGTCACGAGTTTCGTGCCGTCGGGGAAGGTGGCTTCGATCTGGATGTCCGGGATCATTTCCGGCACGCCGTCCATGACGTCGTCGCGCGTGAGGAGGGTGGTGCCGTAGTGCATGACGTCGGCGACCGTGCGGCCGTCGCGCGCGGCTTCCATCAACGCAGCCGAGATGAAGGCCACGGCTTCCGGATAGTTGAGCTTCAACCCGCGTGCGCGGCGACGTTCGGCGAGCAATGCGGCGGTGAAGATCAGCAGCTTGTCTTTTTCGCGGTGGGTGAGCTTCATGGGTTTGGAACGTATCTCGGATTGGGCGTTATTGTTGCAAGAATCCTAGCATTGCAACCCTACGATTTCATTGTATGAACTTGCGTAATTCGATGGTCGTCGGCCGCTCGAAAATCTCTTCCGGCGTGCCGCTTTCCCACACGCGTCCCTGATGCATGAACACGACCTTGTTCGATACACGGCGCGCAAAGCGCATCTCGTGCGTGACCATGATGAGGGTCATGCCATCGGCGGCGAGGCTTTCGACTACGGCCAGCACTTCGCCCACGAGTTCGGGATCGAGCGCGGACGTGATTTCATCGCAGAGAAGAACGGTGGGTTTCATCGCCAGCGCCCGGGCGATTGCCACGCGCTGTTGTTGTCCGCCGGAAAGTTGCTCGGGGTAGGCGTTGAATTTATCGGCGAGACCGACGCGTTCGAGCACTTGCTCAGCCGTCGCGCGCGCCTTCGCCTTGTGGACTTTCTTCACCACCGTTTGCGCGAGCATCACGTTCTGCCCCGCGGTCAGATGCGGGAACAGGTTGTATTGCTGGAACACCATGCCCACTTTCAGGCGCAATGCGCGCAGGTCCGCATGACGGGCATCGATATGTTCGCCATCGATTTCAATCGATCCTTCGTCGATGCTTTCCAGTCCGTTCAAGGTCCGCAGCAAGGTGCTTTTACCCGATCCGCTGCGGCCGATGATCGCCACGACCTGTCCCGGTTCCACCGAAAAATCGATGCCCTTCAGGACCTGGTTCGCGCCGAATTGCTTCTTGAGGTTTTGAGTTTCAACGAGCGGCATTCCATTTCCTTTCGAGCGTGCGCGCGTAACGGGTAAGCGGATAACAGATCACGAAGTAGATCACCGCCACGAGACCGTAGACCACGAAGGGCCGGAAGGTCGCGTTCGAAATCATCGTGCCCGCCTTGGTGAGTTCGGTGAAGCCGATGATCGAGACAAGCGCCGTGTCCTTCACGGCCTGCACGCCGAAACCGACCGTCGGTCCAATCGCGATGCGCGTGGCTTGCGGAAGAATCACGTGGCGCAATTGTTCGAAGTAATTCATCGCGAGGCTCGACGATGCTTCCCATTGGCCTTTAGGAATCGCTTCCACGCAACCCCGCCATATTTCCGCGAGATAAGCGCTCGTGAAAAGCGTGAGCCCGACTGTTGCTGCAATCCACGGCTGGACTTCGACGCCGAGCAACGGCAAGCCGAAGAACACAAGGAACAGTTGCATCAAAAGCGGCGTGCCTTGGAAGATCTCGATGTAGACCTTCACGATGGTCCGCAACACGCGCGAACTCGATACACGCATCACCAGCAGCACGAATCCCACGATGCCGCCCGCCACGAACGAGACAATCGACAGCACGATTGTCCATCGCGCCGCAAGCAGCAGGTTGGTGAGGATTTGCTCGAACGTAAATTCGATCATCGCGCACCTCGCATGTTGCGCGCGAACATGCGCTTGCCGGCTTCGTTGAGCAGGAAGCGCAGGATGATCGCCATCACGAGGTACATCGCGGTGATCAGGAAGTAGGTTTCGAACGCGCGGAAATTGCGCGACTGAATGTAGCTCGCCGCGTACGTCAGATCGGATACCGAGATCTGCGACACGACCGCCGAGCCCAGCATCGTGATCACGATCTGGCTGGTCAGCGCCGGGAACACCTTGGCGATGGCTTGCGGCAAGACCACATGCCGGAAGGTTTCGCCGCGCGTCATCGCAAGCGACGCCGCCGCTTCCAGATGTCCCTTCGGCACAGCCGCGATCCCCGAGCGAATGATCTCGACCGAATACGCGCCGAGATTGAGCGTCATTGCGAGAACGGCGGCGACGTATTCATCGATGCGAATACCGAGCGCCGGCAGCCCGAAGAACACAAAGAACAATTGCACGATAAACGGCGTATTGCGGATCGCTTCCACGTACCCGCCCACGAACGATCGCAGCGCCGGATACTTGCTGCCTTTGCCTGCGGCACCGAGGATGCCGACGGTAAGCCCCAGCACGGTAGAAACCGCCGTAAGCCCGAGCGTGATCGCCGCGCCGCTCGCAAACATGCCGGCGTACTGCCCGAGGTCGCCGAACTGAAGTTGATATGCCATTGACCGGCGCCTTCTTATTTATGCTTCAGGAGAATCGGGCGGAATCACAGGCCAGCCGGCAGCGGCGCCTTGAACCACTTTTGCGACATGGCTTCGAGCGTGCCGTCCTTCTTCGACTGGGCGATGGCGGCATCGACCTTGGCGAGCAGGCGCGGTTCGTTCTTGTTCAGCCCGACAAAACAAGGCGAGTTCTTGATCACGAATTTCGGTTCCGGACGGCGCGGCGGGTTCTTCGCAAGGATCGCCGCGGCCACGATGTTGCCCGCCGCGATCAACTGGACCTGACCCGAAAGAAACGCCTGGATGGTCGCGTTGTTATCTTCGAAGCGCTTGATGTTCGCGGTCGGCGCCATTTGCGTGAGCGCGATTTCTTCGAGCGCGCCGCGGGTCGCGCCGACGGTCTTGCCGTTCAGATCGGCGGGGCTCGTCACCTTGATATCGGCGGGACCGAACACGCCCTGGAAATACGGCGCATACGGCGCGGAAAAGTCCATGACCTTCTCGCGATCAGGCGTTTTTCCCAACGATGAAATCACCAGGTCCACTTTGTTCGTGGTCAGGTACGGCACGCGGTTCGCGCTGTTGACCGGGACCAGTTCCAGCTTCACGCCGAGCGATTTGGCGAGGAGCGCGGCCATATCGATGTCATAACCTTGCGGCTTCATGTCTGCGCCAACCGCGCCGAACGGCGGGTAATCCTCCGGCACGGCGACCTTCAGCGTGCCGGCTTTCGTAATGTTGTCGAGCGCGTCGGCGTGAGCGGAGATCGAGGTTAAAGCAAACGCCGGGACGGCGAGGAGGGCGGCGGCAAGCGTGCGGAGGGCGGTGCGGCGAAGCGTGCTGGTCATTGTCTGCTTTCCTTGAGGCTGTATGGCGCGGTGCGTATCGTTATTGGATGCACTCGTCGGAAAGGTGTTTAAGCGAGAGTCGTGCCATGAGCTTTGAGCCTTGATGGGAAAGGCGTTGCATCGGGCGTGTTTGCGAGATGCACAAAGTATGGGCTTATTTATGCGCCTTCGTGGTGCCAGTTTTCTGCGTAGTTACCCGGCTACGTCGTCCAAAGCCGTAACGGTTTTGCATCAGTGCCGTGAATGATCGGGCGCAATGTTGACCAGCATTCGGTCATCAGGAGTTGCAGCGGCTCCATGGAATGGCTCGCGGCGCGAATGATCAGAACGCCGGGCGCGACGCAGGACGCGGCGGCGCGGACAGTATCGGTGAAAGGCAATTTTGCGCCGATGGATTCAGCCAGCGCGTCGTCGCAAGCGGTGCCGAGCGCCCACAGCGTGCCGTAGGCGGGGAAACCGGCGAGACCTTGCGGCGCCTGACGCAAGGGATCGTCCGCCGTGAGCAGCGTGCGTTCGTACCAGCGCAAACGGCCCGTCTTGTCCTTGATCCGGGCGATCGAGACGAGCTTTCCGTTCGACCATCGTTCGCCCGCCGCCTGACGGCCCAACTGCATCGCGTCCCAGCCAATGGCCGTTGCTGTCTCGTCCAGCGTCAGCGTGAAATCCAGCGCCACGTTCGACGATTCGAACACGATATTGTTCTGCGGCAACCAGTCGAGCTTGGCGTTCGCGCCAACGTTGATGCCGATGCGCTGCGTTGCGAGCTTGCCGTTGGCCTTGTACCACTTGGTTGCGCCGGGCGTGGTGATGACGGCGTGCGTTTGCGCGGCCAGATCGATATCGATAGCCAGCCGGTCGCCGCCCGCCACGCCGCCCGGCGGATGCACGATCACCGCGTGGCAAATTTCATCGCCTTCGGGATACAACGCGCGCTGCATGCGCAACGGACCAACATGCTTGCGATGCGTCAGCGCCGTGCGCGCCGGCGATTGATGCGTGAAGCCGAGTTCGAGCTTGCCGTGCCATTCGTCAGCGTCAGGCAGCGGTAAAAGTGCAGCGATAGGTTCGTGATGCATAAGGCGTCAAAGATCGGGACGGGCCGCCATGTTACGGCGAGCGTCAGACAGCGATCAACTCCCGCACGCCTTCGGCTTCCATATCCGCGCCCGCGCCACCCGCCACGATCTCGCCGCGGCTCATCACCCAATAGCGGTCGGCGAGTTCGCGCGCGAAGTCGTAATACTGCTCGACGAGCAAGACCGTCATGCCCATTTCGTCCACAAGCTGACGCAACGTGCGCCCGATATCCTGAATGATCGATGGCTGGATGCCTTCGGTGGGTTCATCGAGAATCAGCAGTTGCGGTTCGCTCATCAACGCGCGGCCAATGGCCAGTTGCTGTTGCTGACCGCCGGACAAATCGCCGCCGCGCCGATGTTTCATCTCTTTGAGCACGGGAAAAAGTTCGTAGATGCGATCCGGTACTTTCGATGGCGCTTTGCGGCTTGCGGCGCCGACCAGCAGGTTTTCCTCGACGGTCAGCCGCCCGAAGATATCGCGTCCCTGCGGCACGTAGGCAAGACCGCTCGATACGCGCTTGTAAGTCGGCATCGATGAAATCTTTGCGCCGCGCCATGAGATCGTGCCGCTTTTCGTGGGGACGACGCCCATCAGGCAGCGCAGCAACGTCGTCTTGCCGACGCCGTTGCGGCCAAGCAGGACCGTTAGTTTTCCGTCGGGCACGGTCATCTTCACATCGCGAAGAATGTGGCTGCCGCCGTAGAACTGGTTGAGTGAATCGACTTCGAGCATTTCTGAATTCCCGTGTTGGCCGGATCAGCGGCCGAGGTACGACTCGATCACTTTCTCGTTGCGCTTCACTTCGTCGAGCGTGCCGTGCGCGAGCACGCTGCCTTCGGCCATGACCGTCACGCGGCCCGTGTCGCCGGAAAGCGCCGCGACGAATTCCATGTCGTGCTCGACGACCATCATGGAACACGTGCCGCGCAGCTTGTTGAGCAATTCGGCGAGCTGCATGGTCTCGTGATCGGTCATGCCGGCGGCGGGTTCATCGAGCAGAAGCAGGGCGGGTTGTTGCATCAGCAACATGCCGATTTCCAGACGCTGCTTCTGGCCGTGCGACAACTCGCCGGCAAAACGCGTGGCATCGGCTTCGAGATGGATCAGTTCCAGCGTTTCCTCGATACGCGCCTGCGCCTCGCGATCCAGCCTGGATCGCAACGACGCCAGCCATCCCTTGTCGGTTTTCATCGCGAGTTCAAGGTTTTCCCAGACCGGATGATTCTCGAACACGGTCGGCTTCTGGAACTTGCGGCCGATCCCTGTACGCGCAATCACGGGCTCGGACATGCGCGCGAGATCGAACGTCTGCCCGAGAAAAACCTTGCCCAAATCGGGACGCGTCTTGCCGGTGATGACGTCCATCATCGTGGTCTTGCCTGCGCCATTCGGGCCGATCACGCAGCGCAACTCGCCCACGTCGATAGACAACGTCAGCTTGTTCAGCGCGCGGAAACCATCGAAGCTCACGGTCACGTCTTCGAGATACAGGATCGTTCCGTGCGATACATCGATGGCGCCCGGATCCAGCACATGCCCGAGGCCCGTGATGCCGTTCTGATTACGCTCGTTGAGTTCGGGCAGCGGCGGCAGGTCCACAATCAAAGCGTTGTACGCGTTAGGTGAGGTGATCAATGTGGATGTCCTCCAGCTTTCTTCTTGCGCATCGCCATATCGATAAGACCCATGATTCCGCTCGGCAGCAACAAGGGCACGAGCGTGAAAATCAGGCCTAAAAAGAACAGCCAGTACTCGGGGAAATTCGCGGTAAAAAAGCTCTTCGCGCCGTTCACCGCGAACGCGCCGATGATCGGCCCAATCAGCGTCCCGCGTCCGCCAACGGCCACCCAGATCGCCATTTCGATGGAGTTGCCCGGCGACATCTCGTTCGGGTTGATGATGCCGACTTGCGGCACGTACAACGCGCCCGCGATGCCGCACAACACGGCCGACACGGTCCAGATGAACAGCTTGTACGCGAGCGGGCTATAGCCCAAAAACATCAGCCGCGCTTCGCCATCGCGGACGCCGGTTACGACGCGTCCGAGCTTCGACGTCACGATCGCCCGCGCCGCGATAAACGCAAGGATCAGCACGCCGAGCGTCATCAGGAACAACACGGTTCGCGTGCTGGCCGCCGTGATCGGAAAACCCGCGATGCGCTTGAAATCGGTGAAACCGTTATTCCCGCCAAAGCCCGTTTCGTTGCGATAGAACAGCAGCATCGCGGCGAAGGTCATGGCTTGCGTGATGATGGAGAGGTACACGCCTTTCACGCGCGAACGGAACGTGAAGAATCCAAAGACCCAGGCAAGCACGCCCGGCACCACGATCACCAGCAGCAACGCATACCAGAGGTGTTCCGTGCCTTGCCAGTACCACGGCAGCTTGTGCCAGTCGAGGAACACCATGAAGTCTGGCAGGTCGCTTTGATAGTTCCCTTCGCGGCCGATGGAGCGCATCAGGTACATGCCCATCGCGTAACCGCCGAGCGCAAAAAACAGTGCGTGGCCGAGACTCAGAATGCCGCAATAACCCCAGACAAGATCGAGCGCCAAAGCGCCGATTGCGTAGCACATCAGCTTGCCGACGAGCGTCATCGAATAGGCGCTCAGATGGAACGCGCTCGACTCCGGCAAGACCAACGCGGCGATGGGCACGCAGATGCCCATCGCGATGATGAATGCGATCAGCGCAATCCAGCCGCCGCGCGGCAAGAGCGCCGCGCGCGGCGGCAGGCCCAACGCGAAACCTTCGCGCTTTGCCTGCTCGTCGGGTTGTGGTGCGACATCGAGATTCGCGGAGACGTTGGGTGTATTCATCGTGAACCTCGCATCTCAAACCTCGGCGCTGCGGCCCTTCAGCGCAAACATGCCCTGAGGACGCTTCTGGATGAACAAAACGATCAGCACGAGCACCGCGATCTTCGCGAGCACCGCGCCCCAGAACGGCTCGATCGTCTTGCTGACGAGCCCGAGCCCAAAGCCGCCGATAACCGTTCCCGCCAGTTGCCCGACGCCGCCAAGCACGACCGTCATGAATGAATCGATGATGTAGCTCTGCCCCAGATCCGGTCCGATATTGCCGATCTGCGACAACGCGCAACCGCCCAACCCGGCGATGCCCGCGCCGAACGCGAACGCATAGGAATCGACGCGCGCCGTCTTCACGCCGACGCAAGCCGCCATCCGGCGGTTCTGCGTGACGGCGCGAACGAAGAGCCCGAGCCGCGTCTTGGTCAGCACGACCCAGGCGAGCAACACGACAACCAGCGAGAAGCCAAGAATCGTCAGGCGGTTATAAGGCAGGATCAGGTTCTGCATGACGGACACGCCGCCGCTCATCCATGATGGATTCGTCACCTGGACGTTTTGCGCGCCGAAGATCGTACGCGTTGCCTGGATCAGGATCAGGCTGATGCCGAATGTCGTCAGAAGCGTTTCTAGCGGACGTCCATAGAGATGTTTCAAAACAAGCCGTTCGAGCACGATGCCAACCACCGCCGCCGCCGCAAACGAAACCGGCACGGCAAACAGCGGATACCAGTTGAACGCGGCGGGCGCGTAATGCTGCACGAGGTTCTGGACAACATAGGTGGCGTACGCGCCGATCATCAGGAACTCGCCGTGCGCCATGTTGATCACGCCGATCAATCCATACGTGATCGCGAGGCCGAGCGCGGCCAGCAACAACACGCTTCCCAGCGATAAACCCGCGAAGATCGTCCCGACAACTTGCCCGCGTCGTTGAATCGAATCCAGTTCTTCGATACCCGTCTGCGCCGCCGCACGCACGCGCGCATCCGGTTCGGCGAAGGTGCCATCAGCGTTCTTCACGACGATCGGACGCAGCAATTCGTTCATGTCGAGGTCGTGGCGCGCGGCGACCAGTTGCACGGCTTCGAGGCGCTTGTTGGCATCGGTATCGTGGAGGGCGGTGGTGGCCCAAAGCGTATCGAGGCGCTTTTTCAGCGTGGGATCGGTTTCTTGCGCGCGGGCTTTATCGACGAGCGGTTTGATCGATGGATCGGCGTTCTTGAGCAATTCATCTATTGCCGCGCGCCGCTTTTCAATATCCGGCGATGCCAGTTGCAAGCCCGACAACGCGCCCGACACCTTCGAGCGCAGCAGATTGTTCAGCGTGACCGGTTGCGCATCGGGCGCTTCCACGGTCTTGTTGGTCAGCGGGTCCTTGTTGCCGTCGTCGGTCTGGATGAGGACTTTGCCTGCATCGGTGGCAACGAGCGTGCTGTCGGAAAGCGCGTTGAGAACAGCGACCGAGGGTGCATCGGCGTTCGCGATCAGCTTGTCGATGGCAGCAGATTTGGCATCGAAGTCGTCGGCGGCGAGCGGCGCGAGGTCATCCGCGGTGAGCGCCGCGAACGCGGCCAGGGGCATGCAGGCAATCAGGATTGCGCAGAGGCCACGGCGAGCGAAGCGAAAAATCGAATCAGTCATGAATGGCCTGTCAGGTAGAACTTGCGAACCGCCGCTCTTGTATTTGTGCTTCGAGCGCGGCGGTCCGGTCTTCGACTGAATACTTACTGAGGCTTATGCAACGCGACGGCGGCGCAGGAACTCGGGAATCGAGCTGACGACATCCGGCTTGCCTTCGTTACCCGGAATGTACGGGCTCCACGGCTGCGCGCGGATCGCGGTCTTCGTGCGCCACACGACGTTGAACTGACCGTCGGCACGCACTTCGCCGATCATCACCGGCTTGTGCAAATGGTGGTTGCCGTCCATCTCGAGCGTGAAGCCGCTAGGCGCCGCGAACTTCTGGCCGACCATTGCGACGCGCACTTTATCGACATCCACGCTCTTCGCTTTTTCGACCGCCTGCTTCCACATATGGATGCCGACGAAGGTTGCTTCCATCGGGTCGTTCGTCACGCGCTTTGTCCCGCCCGGCAGGTTGTTCTTCTTCACCCAGTCGGCGAACATCGCCTTGAACTTCGTGTTCTCCGGGTTCTTCAACGACATGAAGTAATTCCACGCGGCCAGATTGCCGACGAGCGGTTTTGTATCGATACCGCGCAGTTCTTCTTCGCCCACCGAGAACGCGACGACCGGAACATCGGTCGCCTTCAGGCCTTGGTTGCCGAGTTCCTTATAGAAGGGCACGTTCGAATCGCCGTTCACCGTCGAGATCACGCAGGTCTTGCCGCCTTGCGAGAACGTCTTGATGTTCGCCACGATGGTCTGATAGTCCGCGTGGCCAAACGGCGTGTAGACCTCTTGAATGTCGTCGTCCTTCACGCCCTTCGAGTGCAGGAACGAACGCAGGATCTTGTTCGTCGTGCGCGGATAGACATAGTCGGTGCCGAGCAGGAAGAAGCGTTTTGCTGCGCCGCCTTCCTTGCTCATCAGGTATTCAGTGGCCGGGATGGCTTGTTGGTTCGGCGCTGCGCCCGTGTAGAACACGTTCTTCGACATTTCTTCACCCTCGTACTGCACGGGGTAGAAGAGCAGGCCGTTGAGTTCCTCGAACACCGGCAACACGGATTTCCGCGATACCGATGTCCAGCAGCCGAACGTCACGGCCACTTTGTCTTGCGAGATCAGTTGGCGGGCTTTTTCGGCGAAGAGCGGCCAGTTCGATGCCGGGTCGACCACGACCGGTTCCAGTTGACGCCCGAGCACGCCGCCGCTTGCATTGATCTGGGCGATGGTCATCAGTGCAGTGTCTTTCAGCGATGTTTCCGAGATTGCCATCGTGCCCGAGAGCGAATGGAGAACACCGACTTTGATCGGTCCGGTATCGGCGGCTTGCGCTTTTGAAATGGGCAGTTGGCCCGCAATCGCGAGCGCGCCCGACATGGAGCCGAACTTCAGGAGACTGCGTCGTTTCATGTAATTCCCCTTGCCGATATGTTTGTTTTAAAGCGGGTGTCTGGTGGATTTTTAATATCGCTGACGGAGAGTCAGTTATAGGGACACTGCAAGGGGTATGCCAATGTGAGGGGAATGCTGGATGGGCTTGGGTTTCAGGCGGAGAGAGGCGATGACGGGAGTCGACGGGATTCGTCGGATGCATGGTTTTGGTGCGTGGGCGGTGTGAGCGCCTTATGGCGGTGCGGTAGGCTTGGAGGTGGAGCGTGGAGGAGTGGCTCTGCAGTCGCTGACAAACATTGACGGCTTGATCCTAGGTTTCAAGCAGAGAGCGTTTGCGTCATCGAACGCTCGCGTTCGATGACGCAAACATGGCTTTAACGATTAACCATCCGCTTCGGCACACTCAAAGCGAGCAACCCGCCAAGCACCATAAACGCAGCCAACATATACATGCCGCTGGCGTTAGATGCGGTTACTTGCTTCAACCATCCCACGAGATAAGGGCTTAAAAACCCCGCCAGATTCCCGAGCGAGTTAATCATCGCGATCCCGGCGGCAGCACCCGTCCCGGCCAGAAACGCCGTCGGCAAACTCCAGAACAGTGGCAGGGTGGTGAGAATACCCATCGTCGCCAGCGTGAGACCGAGCATCGCCAACGGTGTATTCGTCGACCACACGACCGATAAAACCAGCCCCAATGCCCCGACCGCCGCAGGCACCGCAATATGCCACCGGCGCTCACCCCGCTTATCCGCACTACGCGCGACCAGCAGCATCCCGATCACCGCTGCGCCAAATGGAATCGCCGATAACAACCCAATATCCAACGCATCCTTCACCCCGGTCGCCTTGATGATGGTCGGCAACCAAAAGCTCACGCCATACAAACCCATCACGAACGAAAAGTACGTCAGGCTCATCAGCCACACGCGGCCGTTTTTCAGCACTTCGCGCACGGGCATATCGACCTTCTCGACATTGTCCTTCGCAATATTCCGCTCCAGCAGTTCACGCTCTTCCGCAGTCAGCCACTTGGCCTTCGCGATCCGGTCATCCATGAAAATGAAAACTAGAACCCCGACCACGATCGATGGAATGCCTTCCAGCAAGAACAACCACTGCCATGAATGCCAGCCGTTTACGCCATCGAAGTTCTTCATGATCCAGCCGGACACCGGTCCGCCGATCAACCCGGAGACGGCAATCGCCGTCATGAACAACGTGGTCATGCGACCGCGCCGGTCCGCAGGAAACCAGTACGTGAGGTACAAGATGATGCCGGGGAAAAACCCTGCTTCGGCAACGCCCAACAAAAACCGCATCACGTAGAACATGGCGGGCGTGGTGATGAACATCGTGAGCGCCGAGAGAATGCCCCATGTGATCATGATCCGCGCAATCCACACGCGCGCGCCGACCTTGTGCAGGATGACGTTGCTCGGGATCTCGAAGATGAAATAGCCGAAGAAAAAGATGCCTGCGCCGAAGCCATAAACGGCGTCGCTCAAGCCGAGATCGGTGGACATTTGCAGCTTGGCAAAACCCACATTCACACGATCCAGATACGCGACCACATAACAAAGCAGCAGCAACGGCGAGAGCCGCCACGCGACTTTCTTGTACGTTGCCGCCTCGAAGGCTGAAGGCGGCGCGCCCGCGCCCGGTCGGTGAAACTCACCCGCTGTACTGGCCATGCTGTCTCCTGGATATTTTTATCGGTTGGAACAACGATTCTAGTCGTTGACCAGGTTCTGCAAGCACCTGTTTTATATGGGGAAAACACCGAGCAAGGGGCTTTCCCCGAAGACCTTATACGCAGCGTCCGCCGTCCACTTCGAGCGCGACGCCGGTGATGAACTCGGCGTCATCGGAGGCGAGATACAGCGCCGCGTTCGCGATGTCTTGCGGCGTCGAGAGGCGCCCCAACGGAATCGTGGACAGGAACTTCTGACGGTTCGCGGGCGTGTCTTCCATGCCCATGAATTCCGACAGCAAGCCGGTTTCGCCCATCACCGGGTTGATGCAGTTGACGCGAATGCGATCCGGCCCGAGCTCAACGGCCAACGCCTTGCTCGCGATGATCACCGCCGCCTTGCTGCCGTTGTACCAGACCAAACCGGGGCGCGGCCGCACGCCCGCCGTCGATGCCACGTTGATGAACGACCCGCCGCCGACCGACCGGAAGTAGGGCACGAATTGCGTGACGCTGTGGTAGATGCTCTTCACGTTCACCGCATACACGCGATCGAACTCGGCTTCGGTCACGTCCATTACCGGCTTGTTCCGATGCGTCGTACCGGCGTTGTTCACAACAATTTGAACGCTGCCGAAGTCTTCGATGGCGGCATCGAATAGCGTCTTCCAGTCGGCTTGTTTCGTCACGTCGCCGGCGACCGCAATCGCCTTGCCGCCGCTCACCGCAATCTCGCTCGCGACCCGTTCCGCCGATGCCCCGTTGAGGTCGTTTACCACGACATTCGCGCCTTCGCGCGCGAATGTCTTCGCGATGCCTTCGCCGAATCCCGATCCGCCGCCCGTCACAATTGCTGTCTTGCCTTGCAGTCTCATGTCGTCTCCAGGTCTTGATTAATTAGCCGTGTTTAATAGCGATGGTTTTAAGCACCGTGAATCCATATAACGCTTCGAAGCCTTTCTCGCGGCCGTGTCCAGAGTGCTTGACTCCGCCAAACGGCAATTCGACACCGCCGCCTGCGCCGTAGTTATTGATGAACACTTGCCCCGATCGCACCTTCCGGGCGATGCGCATTTGCCGTCCGCCATCGCGTGTCCAGACGCCGGCGACCAGGCCGAAGTCCGTGCCGTTGGCAAGCTTCACGGCGTCGGCTTCGTCGTCGAAAGGCATCGCGCAGAGGACCGGGCCGAACACTTCTTCCCGCGCCAGACGGTGCGACGGCGGCACGTCGCGCAGAAGCGTCGGCGCCTGATAAAAGCCAGCTTCCGGCGCTTCTGAAACCACTTCGCCCTGCGCGGCCATCGCGATGCCGTCGTGCTGTGCATCGGATAGAAAATCCCACACGCGCTGCTGCTGCTTCGCGCTGATGAGCGGGCCGCAATCCAGATCGAGCTTGCTCGGACCGACCTTCAGGGCGCTGAACGCCTCGCTCAGACGGTCGAGCAGCGGCTCATACGCTGAGCGCTCGATCAACACGCGGCTTCCCGCCGAACACGTTTGCCCGGCGTTCTGCACGATCGCCGACACGAGGACGGGGATAGCGGCATCGAAGTCGGCATCGGCGAATACGATCTGCGGCGACTTGCCGCCGAGTTCGAGCGTGACGGGAACGTGGTTATCGGCGGCCATCTTGACTACGGCTGCGCCTGTCGTGGGCGACCCTGTGAACGAAATATGATCGATGCCCGGATGCCGCGCGAGCGCCGCTCCGGCCTCGTATCCGTAACCCGTGACGATGTTCAGCGCGCCTTCGGGCAATCCAGCCTCGGCGGCGAGCTCGGCGATACGCAATATCGACAGACACGCGTCCTCCGCCGGTTTCACCACGCACGCGTTGCCCGCCGCGAGCGCCGCGCCGACGCTGCGCCCGAAGATTTGCAGCGGGTAATTCCAAGGCACGATGTGCCCGGTCACGCCGTGCGGTTCGCGGATGGTCAGCACGGTGAAGCCGTTTTGATAGGGCAGGGTTTCGCCGTGCAGCTTGTCGGCGGCGCCGGCGTAGAACTCGAAATACCGCGCGATGCCCGCTGCGTCGGCGTGCGCCTGCTTGAGTGGTTTGCCGGTATCGCGTGCTTCGAGATGGGCGAGTTCGTCCTGATGGGCGGCCACGATCATCGACAACCGATACAACACGCGTCCGCGATCCGCTGCGCTTGCATGGCCCCACTCGCCCTCGTAGGCGCGCCGTGCCGCCTGAACCGCCCGGTCAATATCCGCCGCATTGCCGCGGCCGAGTTGCGCGAAAACCTGGCCATCGGAGGGATCGAGGACGGGAATCGTCTCGTTGCTCGCCGCCCCGACCCACTTGTTGCCGATGAAATGCTTTGCTTCTTCCATGCCTGACTCCTGTCTCCGTAGCTTGGTTGAATGGACGCGCGCGGTCCGTTTGTTGTCCGACGGCCATGCCGCACGCGATGCTTCGAGCCTGCTTTGCGCTGTCTTCCCGGCCGTTCGCCGACGCCGGATTGCGCGCTTCGATTGGCTATAATGACGTAAATACGCGGCTTGATGGGCGCGCACGCGGCATGAAAAGAGCATCGCGGCCCGAACCTCCAGGTTTTACGTGTATTGCCGCAACGCAGCAAAATCCGATTTCTGGCGCGTACGGATTCGTCCCGTTCGTCTAATCTCCCGACCCCGAATTTCTACATCGAAGAGAGTGCTCATGAGCTTCAACAACGTACCCGCAGGCAAGGATCTTCCGCAGGACTTCAACGTGATCATCGAGATCCCGGCGCAAAGCGATCCGGTGAAGTACGAGGCGGACAAGGACATGGGCTTGCTCGTGGTCGACCGTTTTATTGGCACGGGCATGCGTTACCCGGCGAACTACGGTTTCATCCCGCAAACGCTTTCCGGCGACGGCGATCCGGTCGATGTACTGGTGATCACGCCGTTTCCGCTGCTGGCAGGCTCGGTGGTTCGCGCGCGCGCGCTGGGGATGTTGCAGATGACGGATGAATCGGGCGTGGACGCTAAGTTGGTCGCGGTCGCCCACGACAAGATTTGCCCGATGACGGCGCACATGAAGACCGTCGATGACGTGCCGGAATACCTGAAGGACCAGATCAAGCATTTCTTCGAGCAGTACAAGGCGCTCGAGAAGGGCAAGTGGGTGAAGGTCGAAGGCTGGCAGGGCGTGGAAGCAGCCCACAAGGAAATTACCGAAGGCGTGGCTAACTTCAAAAAGTAAGGTTAGAAGCCAACTTTTGAAGTACAGAAGACCGCCCGGTCTTGCCTCATGGCAGGACTGGGCGGTTTTTTTACGTCTCGACCGGAGGGGCGTCTTCATCTTCAGCTTCTTCCGCTGGTATAACTTCCGCCAGCGTCAACTCACCCGCAACCAAGCGCCACTTCCGCGTCACCGTCAGCCGCTTCACCCAATACTCCGCCCGCGAAGCCTCCGCTCGCCCACTGAGCTCGAACGAAGCCCGCACGGCCACCGGCTTGCGCGATCGGGTATACCTCGCGCCATCGCCGCTCAGGTGTTTGGCGAAACGCGCTTCGACATCGGTGGCAATCCCGGTGTAGAGACTTCCGTCGACGCATTCGATCAGATACAGAAACCAGGGCATGAGGCGGAAGGTGAAAACCGGATGCCGCGCATTATCGCTTAAGCCCTGGCCATAAACCCCGCTCCGACAAAAACCCGCGACTTCGGCGAGAATAACTGTTCCGCGCTGCATCAAGCGCACGGCAGCAGCCACGAACAAGCCCGAAGCGAGGTAAGCCTGTTGAACCGCACGGTCGAAATACATGTAGTCGATTCGCTCGACACCGTGAGCCCGGACGAATGGAACCGTCTCGCCGGCGACAACCCGTTCGTCCGCCACGAATTCCTCTCGGCATTGCAGGACACGGGTTGCGCGGTCGCGCGAACCGGCTGGCGTCCGCATTTCCTGCTGCTCAAACGCGACGGCCAGCTTGCCGGCGTCATGCCGCTTTATCTCAAGAAACATTCGCGCGGCGAGTACGTGTTCGATCACGCCTGGGCCGACGCCTTCGAGCGCAACGGCATTCCGTACTATCCGAAGGGGTTATCGGCGGTGCCGTTTTCGCCTGTGACCGGCCCGCGCCTGATCGCGGCCACGCACGAAGAGCGCGTGATGCTGGCGCGCGGGGCGATCGAATTGTCGAAGCAGCTGGAGCTTTCGTCGCTGCATGTGCTGTTTCCGCAGGAACAGGACCTTGAAGCGCTGACGGAAGCCGGTTACATGTTACGCGAAGGCGTGCAGTTTCATTGGGAGAACGCCCCGGGCGGCTATGAAAGCTTCGACGCGTTTCTCGCCACCATGAGCCACGACAAGCGCAAGAAGGTAAAGCAGGACCGCCGCCGCGTCACCGACGCCGGCGTGAGTTACACCTGGCTGCGCGGCGCGCAAATCGATACGGATGCGCTCGATTTCTTCTACGCGTGCTACGAAAACACGTATCGCGAGCACTGGAATCCGCCGTATTTATCGCGTGAATTCTTCGGCCAGATTCACGCGGCTGCGCCCGAAAGCATGCTGCTCGTGATCGCCGAAGCCGATGGCAAACGGCTCGCGTGCGCGCTGAACATGATCGGCGGCGACGTGATGTTCGGCCGTTACTGGGGCACGAAAGAGTTTGTCTCGGGGCTCCATTTCGAGACGTGTTATATGCAGGGCATCGAATATTGCATCGTGAACGGGCTGGCGCGGTTCGAGGGCGGCGCGCAAGGCGTGCACAAGATGTCGCGCGGCATGCTGCCCACGCCGACGTGGTCCGCACATTGGGTCGCGGACCCCCGGTTCGCGCACGCGATCAGCGAGTTTCTGGACGAAGAAACGGCTGCAATGGATCAGCACATCCAGGAGCTCGAAGCGCACACGCCTTTCCGAAAAAAGGGTTAAAGATCCGCACGATACCCGGCCAAATAGCCAACGTCGGAGCTAATACACGCCGGGAAACTGCAACTCGACTTATTATCATGTCGAAATGCTTTCGCTCTTGCAGCGATAACCCTCAACCCGTCATGCGCCGGAACAGGACCCCTGAATGCGGGGCATCGTATGGACAAGCTCAAGATGAAAAACCGATTCTTCAACCTCTATAGCCACGATTTCGCGCGCGTGGCGGTGGGTGTGCCGCGCTGCAAAGTCGCCGATCCTGCATTCAACGCAGCCGAAACCATCGAACTGGCGAAGCAGGCGGCGGCGAACGGCGCCGTGCTCGTGGCGTTCCCGGAGCTCGGCATCTCGGCTTATACGTGCGACGACCTGTTCCACCAGCGCGCCTTGCTCGACGCCTGTGAGGAGGCGCTTGCAACGGTGGTGGCGGCGTCGAAGAACTCGTCCATTGCAATGATCGTAGGCATGCCGTTGCGCGTGGAGCATACGCTTTTCAACTGCGCCGTTGTGATCGCGGGTGGCCGGATTCAGGGCGTCGTGCCGAAGAGCTATCTGCCGAATTACGGCGAGTTCTACGAAGCGCGGCAGTTCAGCGCGGCCGAAAACGCGTCGGTCGACCGGGTGAACTTGCTGGGATCGGACGTGCCGTTCGGATCGTCGCTGCTGTTCGAAATCGCCGATATGCCGCTGTTCCGCTTCCACGTGGAGATTTGCGAGGACGTCTGGGTGCCGATTCCTCCGTCATCGTTTGCTGCGCTGGCGGGCGCGACCGTGCTGGTGAATTTGTCGGCGTCGAACGTGGTGGTGGGCAAGGCGGGCTACCGGCACCAACTGGTCTCGCAGCAATCCGCCCGATGCCTTTCCGCGTATCTGTACACATCGGCGGGACGGGGCGAATCAACGACGGACCTCGCGTGGGACGGTCAGGCGATCATCTACGAAAACGGCGAGCTGCTCGCGGAATCCGAGCGTTTCCTGGATATGTCGCATCTTGTTTTCGCCGACATCGACCTTGAGCGCCTTTCGCGCGAACGCATGCGGCAGACCACGTTTGGCCAGTCGGTGCGACGTCACGCCGACGAAGTCTCCGCATTCGAAACCATTCGCTTCGAGCTGGACCTTCCACTCACCCGTGCGTTGCCGCTCGACCGCGTGGTGGAGCGGTTCCCCTACGTGCCGTCGGACGCGAAGCGCCGTGACGAGCGCTGCAACGAGGTCTACAACATCCAGGTGCAGGCGCTCGTGCAGCGCTTGTCGGCGAGTGGCATTTCGAAGGTGGTGATCGGTATCTCGGGGGGGCTTGATTCAACGCACGCGTTGCTCGTCTGCGCGAAGGCCATGGACCGTCTCAAGCTGCCGCGCACGAACATCCTCGGCGTGACCATGCCGGGTTTTGCAACCAGTGACCGGACCTTGTCCCAAGCACGGCAACTGATGGAAGTGGTCGGCTGCTCAGCAAGCGAAATCGATATCCGCCCAAGTTGCGAGCAGATGCTGAAGGACCTCGGTCACCCGTATGCTTCCGGCAAGGAAGAGTACGACATCACGTTCGAGAACGTTCAGGCAGGGGAACGGACGAATCATCTGTTCCGGCTCGCCAACTTCAAGGGCGGCATCGTGATCGGGACGGGCGATCTGAGCGAGCTCGCGCTTGGATGGTGCACCTACGGCGTGGGCGATCACATGTCGCACTACAACGTGAACGCCAGCGTCCCGAAAACGCTGATCACGCATCTGGTCCGGTGGGTCGCCGAGACGGGACAGATCGGCAATTCCGGCTCGGACGTCCTGATCAACATCCTGAATACCGATATCAGTCCCGAACTCGTTCCGGGCAAAGCGAATGGTGCACCCGAGCAGAAAACAGAGAGCGTGATCGGGCCGTACGAGTTGCAGGACTTCAACCTTTACTACACGCTGCGCTTCGGCTTCTCGCCGTCCAAGGTGGCGTTCCTTGCATACACGGCCTGGAAGGATCGCGACGCGGGCGACTGGCCGGAAGGGGCTCACGTTGCGCGCAACCAGTACGAGTTGGGCGACATCAAACGCAACCTTGGCATCTTCCTCGACCGCTTCTTCAGAACCAGCCAGTTCAAGCGTTCCTGTATTCCGAATGCGCCGAAGGTCGGCACCGGTGGTTCACTTTCGCCGCGGGGCGACTGGCGCGCACCGAGCGATTCGGAATCCATCGTCTGGATGAACGATTTGAAGAACATTCCTGCGGATTGAGGCGTTTGCACCAGATTTGCGCGTGAAATCCGCGTATATCGGTGAGTTTCGGCGAGATCTTCAGGTGTTGGAGCGAGATGCTTGCGGTGAACTGTGAAAACGCAGCTAGAATCAAAGCATCGATTCGAAATTCGTTATCTACCCATCCGCACATCTCGCCACGCATGTGGCGTCATCATTTACGAGGCGCGCCATGAAAAGCATTACCGCAGTCATCAAGCCGTTCAAGCTGGACGAAGTTCGCGAGGCTCTCGCCACAGCTGGTCTAACTGGCCTGACGGTTACCGAGGTCAAGGGTTTTGGCCGGCAGAAGGGCCATACCGAGCTGTATCGCGGGGCGGAGTATGTTGTCGACTTCCTGCCGAAGGTGAAGATCGAAGTCGTCGTGGCAGACTCGCAAACGGATCAGGTGATCGACGCCATCATCGGGGCGGCCCGTACCGGGAAGATCGGCGACGGGAAGATCTTTGTGACTGACGTCGAGCGCGTGATCCGTATCCGCACTGGCGAGGAAGACGAAGCCGCCGTTTGAGCGGACTTCGTGCAAAAGCGGCCTGACGCAGCTTCAGGCCGTTATACGCTTTAAGCGCGACCAACTGACGGTCGGGCTTGTCTTTTGACGTTATCGGCCGAGTCCGATGGCGTGTCCCGTTTTGCCCCCGTTCTGCATCTCCCCGTCATCAATGTAAATATTCGTTGCGGTACTATCAGCGTCCCTGTGTGCTTTTTGTAAGGATTTGTGGATGCATCACGCGATCGGCTTCATACAAGATCTGGCGGTAATCATGGCGATCGCAGGCGTCGTCACCGTGTTATTTCATCGCCTGAAGCAGCCAGTCGTGTTGGGGTATATCGTGGCGGGCGTGATTATCGGGCCGTACACGCCGCCTTTTCAGCTTATTCACGACGAAGCCACCATCCAGACGCTCGGCGAACTCGGCGTGGTGTTCCTGATGTTTTCGCTCGGGCTCGAATTCAGCCTGAAAAAGCTTTTCAAGGTCGGGGCGACGGCTTTCGTGGCGGCCGCGTCCGAGATCGTGCTGATGATCTGGATTGGCTATGAAATCGGTCAATGGTTCGGCTGGAACGCGATGGATTCACTGTTCCTCGGCGCCATGCTGGCCATTTCTTCGACCACGATCATCGTCAAGGCGCTCTCCGAACTCGGCATGAAGGGCGAGCCGTTCGCGCAACTGATCTTTGGCATTTTGATTGTCGAGGACATTCTCGCGATCGCCATGCTTGTGCTGTTGTCGGGTATCGCGCAGACGGGATCGGTGTCGGCGGGCGTGGCGTTCATCACGCTTGGAAAGTTGCTGCTGTTCATGACGGTATCGATGGTCATCGGCATCCTGATCGTGCCGCGTGCACTGGATTACGTTGCCAAGGCCAAGAGTGACGAGATGCTGCTCGTCACGGTGCTTGGCTTCTGTTTCGGCTTCTGTTTGCTTGTCGTGAAGCTGGACTACAGCATCGCGTTGGGGGCGTTTTTGATTGGCGCAATCATGGCCGAATCGCGAAACCTGCAGCGGATCGAGCACCTGATCGCGCCGGTTCGCGACATGTTTTCTGCCATCTTTTTCGTGACCATCGGGCTGATGCTCAATCCGGCGGTGCTCGTCGATTACTGGTGGCCGATTACCGTCATCACCATCGCGGTGGTGTTCGGCAAGATTGTGTCGTGCGGGCTCGGGACTTTCCTTGCGGGCAGGGACGGGCGCACGTCGATGCGCGTCGGCATGAGCGTCGCGCAGATCGGGGAGTTCTCGTTCATCATCGCGTCGCTGGGGGTATCGCTGAAAGTGACGAGCAGTTTCCTGTATCCGATCGCAGTCGCGGTCTCCGCGTTGACCACGTTGTTCACGCCATACCTGATCAAGGCGGCCGATCCGATCACGCGGCGTATCGCCCGGTCCATGCCGGTTCCGGTCGCCAATACGTTCGGTTTGTATTCGCAATGGCTCGCGAGCCTTTCGCCCGATACATCCGGCCCGACGCTCTTCAGCATGACGCGGCGGATCGTGCTGCAGATAGCGGTCAATCTTGCGCTGGTCGCCGCCATCTTTCTCGCGGCCTCCTATTCGGCACCGGTAGCCACGAGCTATCTGGCCCGCTGGCTGCCTTCCAACGACGCGCAGCGCGTCGCCATCTGGAGCGCCGCATTGCTGGTATCGATGCCGTTTCTCGTCGCGGTTTACCGGAAGCTCGAGTCGCTTGCGTTGATGCTGGCCGAAGTCAGCGTGCAGCCGGCGAAGGCAGGGCGCTTCACCAGCGCGTTGCGCTCCGCGATCTCCGGCCTGATCCCGATTCTCGCGATGTTCGGGGTCTTCTTGCTGGTCACCGTATTGTCGGGCGGCATTCTTCCGCCATTCGGCCTGATGATTGCGGTGCTTGTCTGCGCGGCGCTGTTGCTGACCGTGTTATGGCGCTGGTGCGTGAAGATCCACGCGACGATGCAGATCGCGCTGCGAGAAACTTTTGAAGAGCCGCGGGATCATTGATTAGCATGAAATGTTTCTTTCCTCTGGTAATGTGAGCAATTGTTTGATGGTTTGCCGCCCCCGGACCAGAGGCGGATAATTGAACTCTGACCATTCTTAAAGCGCACTGCGCCTCTATCGGAATGAGCGAAAACAAGTCGTCAAACTCGGGCAAGCCCGAAAATACCGCGGGTTCAATGGGCTCCGGTTCGCACTCAGGTGCGCATATCCCCAATCCCGATCCGGCCGTCCCGTCCGCGTCATCCCAAAAAACCACCGATGTCCCCGCGGCCGCGCAGCCAGGCCCCGGTGCAAGCGCTGCGGAGCGGGCCTCGACGGATGCGCCATCGAGCGCATCGACCGTCGAACCCGTCGACGCAGCCAAAGCCCAGCGCGACGATGCAGCCGAAGCTCGCAAGTCGGCGGCGAGCGCTACGTCCGCGCAAGAAAGTGCGGCCCATGCGCCATCCGCGAGCAAGCCGCTTGGTCTAAAGCCGGGCTTGGCCGCGGAGATCGAGTCGGCGACCGAAGCGCAGGCGAGCCTCGCGGAAGAGGTCCAAACCGCGACCGAAGCGCAAGCCGCGGAAACCGTGGAAATAAACACGGAAACCGTGACATCGCGCGCCAGTGCACTGCCTCCGGAATTCACGGCGGCGCCTGATTTCGGCACGTTCCATCCGCCGCCCATACCGCCGGAAGCGCCTGGCGGCAAGCAAGCGCCGCCCGCTTATTTGCGACAGAGCGATTCCGCATGGTCGGTGTTCGGCCGCGTGATCAAGGCGCGTGCCCGGCAGATCTTCGATCGCGCCGGACAGCGCATCACGCAACGAACACTGAAGATTGGTGTATCGGCGCGGATCTTCCACCCTGAACCGGGTGCCAAAGGCCTGCGCGGCAAGACGCTTCAGTACCTGGAAGAATCGATTGCACACTGGGTGATGTCGCGCGACGTGCTCGTGTTCATGATCCCAACGGTCGGTCATCAGGGCATGCTGCATCCGAGCAACATCCGGCTGCGCGATTACGCCAAGCATCTCGATGGCCTGTTGCTTCAGGGCGGCGCGGATGTATCGCCGCAATCCTACGCGGAAGCGGCGACGCGCCACGAATGGCCCGGGGACCGTGTCCGCGACATGTATGAGCTTGAGCTGCTGCATGAGTTCATCGAGTCGGGCAAGCCGGTCCTCGGCGTATGCCGCGGTTGTCAGCTCATCAACGTGGCGTTCGGCGGCACGCTGTATCAGGACATTGCCACCGACGTCCCGACGGCCGGCATCCACGTCAATGAGCAATACGACCAGCATCGTCATCCGATTCGTTTCCCCGATGGCTCGACGCTCGTCAACATGTTCCCCGGCCGCCGCGACGCGCTCGTCAATTCGATCCACCATCAGGCAGTCAAGACGATTGGCCGCGATCTGAACATCGAGGCGGTATCTGCGGCGGATGGCATTATCGAAGCCGTGCGTTACAGGAAGGCGCCGTTCGTGATGGGCGTGCAATGGCATCCGGAGTTTCATCGTGCGGGCGGCGACGAGTTGCTCGACTGCACGCCGCTGCTCGATACATTCCTGCGCGTGGCGCGCGAAACGCGCTTCTGAAGCTGCGTTCGGAACGAGCTATGCAAAACGACAAAGGCCGCTTCAACGTCAGTTGAAGCGGCCTTTGATTTGTTTGCGGCAATGAAACTTACTGCACGATTCCCGCTTCGTTCTGATCCTGAAGCTGCTTGACCTGCTGTTGCAGCGCGCGCAAACGGCGCTCGGCGTTGGATTTGTCGTTCTGCAACGCCATGGATTCAGCCTGCATTTGCTGCTGCCGTTGCGACACTTCGCTTTCCTGTGCGCGGGCAATGGAAAGGTCCGCTGTCAGCCGCTGCGCCCGATCGTTCGACACCGCGATCACGCGTTCCAGCAACGCCTTTTGCGCCTGCAGTTGCGTGCGCTGGATCTCGCCCTCGGCGAGCGAATAACTCTTCCGCGCGAACTGCGCATAGACCGTTTCCGCGTGCATGTTGTCCTGCGACTTCACCACGCGCCAGAAATTCTTGTCCTGGAACAGCGCGACGTAATACACCATCTCTTGCGGATAGAAAAAAAGCGCCGCGCCATAGTTGCCGTTGTACGTGACGCGCAACTCGGTGAGCTGTTTCGCCTGAACCATCTGTCTGAGTTCCGATACGTTGCCCGCGGCCTGGCCGCTGGTCGTGCCGTCGCTGCCATCTTTGAAATCATCCATGGAGCCATAGGCGGGTACCGGACGGACGGGGTCGGCAAGACCCGTTGCTGAGAGCAGCGTGCCTACGGGCTGATAAGCATTGACGACGGTCGAGCCGAATCCGATGACAACAACAAACAATGCTTGCAGAAGGGTGGAGGTGGAACAGGACTTCATAGTGCGAGGCTTCTAGATTGATTGAGGGTCGATGCAAGGCGTGACGCATTCAAAACACGCCACGCCTTTGCCGCCACGAGACCGTCCGGTCGACGCGCGATTACTTCAGGAATTGCGATCCCGGATCGGTGACACGGCGTTGGCTGAGATCGGAACTCCAGTTCGATGAATCGCCCGAACCCGAGCGCGAAGTTGCGCGAACGGTCTGGCGGGAGGCGCCGCTGTTGTCGTCGAGGACGGCTGAGTGCGCGAGCATGTTGTACATCTCGGCAACGCTAAGCGATGAACCCGACGAGGCCGTGCGCATATCGTCGCGCGGCTGGGAGCGGCGGCCTGGCGACGCAAGCGGCGCGTCGAATCCGCTGCTGCGATAAACCGGCGTGCCCTGATATTCGTGACCATGGCGTCGTTGTACGACTTCGTAGCTGCGCGCCTCGCGGTTCGCGGCTGCAAAACGCTTGCCCTTGGCGTTGACCTTTACGCGGTCACGCTCCGGCGCTTGTGCAACAACTTGCGGTTTCGTTTGCGCGATAACCGGCGGCTTTGTTGTACGCGCCGTCGCCTTGCTGGCGCTGGCCGGCGTGGTGTTGCTGGCGACCACAGTGGCGCGCGATGACGGCTTGGCGCTTGCATTCGAAACCATGCTTGCCGGCGCCGCAACCGCCGGCGCGGAAGGTGTCTGCAATGCAGGCAAAGCCGCGACCGCAACAGTCGAAGGCTTTGACGAAGCCACGGCGGCAGGTTGGGTAGAAGCTATAGCCGAAGTAGAGGCGGAAGAAGCACTAGAAGTAGCAGCCGGCGCAACTGCAGCGACAGACGGAGCCGCCGCAACCACCGCAGGCTTGGCCACGGGCGTTTCCTTCAACGCAACCACGGCCGGCTGTGCTTCCGGATTCTGATGACCGATCCGTGTACCAAACAACGCCCACGCGATAAACGCAGCGCAAGCCAGTGCAATCGCGCCGCCGGCAACCTGTTTGCGACGATCGTTTGCAGGCGGAGTTCTGACCATGCGATCGTCCGGCGCGGTGAACGGCTCGAATGCGAACGGCGCGGGTTCCGGGGGCGGTGGTTCGGCTTGGAAGGACGCAGCGGCAAGGGTGTTCTGCTCGGTCTGCAGCATTTGGTCATTGCGTCTGAACTTGCCCCAGAGGCTTGCCGGCGTGTACGGAAAACGCTCGTTGGGAAGCGAGAGCGGACTGACATAAGCCGTAAGAAATCGCGCCGCGTAAAACGGAATTTCGTATTCGGTCAAAGCCGGGCGCGCGCTCGTCAGCGTCCACTCTTCGCCATACACGGCGCTAGGCATACCGGCAAGCGGGTACAAAGTTGGCAGAAGAAGATCGCCTTGTACAACGACCAGAGGAGCATTCATCTTTTTCTCATTTCCGAAAGCGGGCGTCAGGACTGCTCAACGAACTAACAAGCGGGGCAGCCGTGTGGACATCGCCCGGATGTTGCTGCCAAGGTGACAGATACTTCACCTTGCCGGACCCGCCACAGAACAGCCCTCGATCATACCCAGCAGCGGCTTGGGCGTCGCTCAGAACCTTCTTAGTTCCGCCTTTGGAAGGCACTCGGAGTGAAAAAAAATCGCTGATTGATACGGACGCAACGCACGTTTCAGCGGACCACGCCGAACCGATCCGGATGCTTAGTGCACCGTCCGGCGAGAGGCGTTGAGCGAGATTACGCCAGCGGTTCCGTGAAGGCAAAGCAAACCCCGAGGCATCAGCCGATCGGACGGGTATAGCGCAGCGCAATGATATTGATGCCGCCCATCGTGTCATCTTCACGTCCCGCCAAACGCCATCCACGCGACTCATAGAACCCGATAGCCGCAACATTCGGTTCGAGCACATAGAGATGCAGGTTCTTCGCACCGCGGTCCGCCGCCCATTTCGCGGCGGTTTCGAGCATCGCGGTGCCGAGACCCGTTCCCTTCGCTTCCGGCATGGCGTGCAAGTTATCGACCAGCACGCTGCCGGTTTCGTCGGGTGCGATCACGCATACGAACCCTGCCGCCTTCCCGTCGATGTACGCAATAAACACTTCGCCCGCGCCATCGGCGAGTTCGTCAAAACGCGTGCTCCAGTGCGCTGCGCGGTCGCCGGCCAGTTCGTCGTCGAGATACGTGTCCGGCAGGATTCCCCGATACGCTTTTGCCCAACTCCTTGCATGCATGTCGGCGATAAGCGCCGCTTCCTTTAATGTCGCCGGTTGCAAAACGAGCCCCGCCGGCGGTTGCGAATTTGTAGGCTTATAGATAGGCATATGTAAGGCAAAGTTAAGCTGTTTTAGCGGCAAATACGCGAAGTTTGCATGGGCGCGTTTCGCGTTCGCGTTGTAATATTGGCGGCGTGTACAGTGCGCGAAATTTACAGGTTGATGTTCTGGTTAACCCTTATTCGTCACTATCTTTGTTGTTTTGCGTCATTTTGAGAAGTTTTTGCCGGTTTGCAACCGGCGAAGCTTACACAGGCATTCGGCGTTTTGCCACCGCGCAACCCAAAGCCGGGTGCAATCAACTCCAGCGTTTCATGCCGCGTCGATCCATGCTCTTGGCGTGCGAATCGGCCGGCGTTTTCCGATACAAATCTTAGAGATAGTCATGTCCACCCCTTCACATGCAACGCCCGTGAACGAGTCGAAGGCGAAGTCCGTATTTCGCGTCGTCAGCGGCAACTTCCTCGAAATGTACGACTTCATGGTCTATGGCTACTACGCCTCGGCCATCGCGAAGACGTACTTTCCGAGCGGTAACGAATTTGCATCGCTGATGCTTGCGCTCTCGGTGTTCGGCGCCGGCTTCCTGATGCGGCCGATCGGCGCCATCGTGCTCGGCGCGTATATCGATCATCATGGCCGCCGGAAGGGCCTGATTCTCACGCTGACCATGATGGCGATCGGCACGCTGCTGGTCGCGGTGATCCCGGGGTACGCGACCATTGGGGTGCTTGCCCCGATCATCGTTCTGGCCGGGCGCTTGCTGCAAGGCTTTTCGGCCGGCGTAGAGCTGGGAGGCGTGTCGGTGTATTTGTCCGAGATCGCGACCAAGGGCAACAAGGGTTTTTATTGCTCGTGGCAATCGGGCAGCCAGCAAGTCGCGGTGGTGTTCGCGGCGCTGATCGGCGTGGTCATGAGCCGGATCTTGCCGCCCGACCAGATGACGGCCTGGGGATGGCGTGTGCCGTTCATCATCGGCTGCCTGATCGTGCCGTTCCTGTTCATCATCCGCCGTTCGTTGCAGGAAACCGATGAGTTCCTCGCGCGCAAACACCGGCCGTCGATGAGCGAGATCATGAAGTCGATGGCGTCCAACTGGGGCATCGTGCTCGCGGGCATGGGCATGGTGATCATGACGACCGTGTCGTTCTACATGATCACCGCGTACACCCCGACGTTCGGCAAGGAAGTGCTCAAGCTTTCTTCCATCGACACCTTGGTGGTGACGGTGTTCGTTGGCTTGTCGAACCTCGTGTGGCTGCCGCTTTCAGGCGCGGTGTCGGACCGCGTCGGCCGCCGGCCGGTGCTGCTGTTCTTCACGGTCCTGACCATTCTTACGTCGTATCCGGCCGTGCAATGGCTCGTCGCCGATCCGTCGTTCCTGCGGCTGCTGGGCGTGGAATTGTGGCTTTCGTTCCTGTACGGCAGCTATAACGGCGCAATGGTGGTCGCGCTGACCGAAGTCATGCCGGTCGAAGTGCGCACGACAGGCTTCTCGCTTGCATATAGCCTTGCCACGACTATCGGCGGCTTCACGCCGGCAATCTCGACTTACCTGATCCACGCGACCGGCAACAAGGCGGCGCCGGGCGTATGGATGGGGCTCGCCGCCATCTGCGGGTTGATCGCGACGTTGGTCTTGTACCGGTCAACGGAAGCGCGGAATCAGTACAAGACGGCCTGACGTTTCTTTGTTTGTGTCGTCAAAACGAAAAACCCCTCGCCGTGGCGAGGGGTTTTTTGCATCTGAAGCTGGCGTCAGGATGATGCAGCAACATCCTTGACCACCCGTTCGATAACCTCATCCCAAGCGCCGGGTTTTGCCTGCCGGAACAAATGCGCTTTGGGATACCACGCGCTCGAAGGGGTATCGATACCCCAGCGCCAGTCGGCGGCGAACGGCAGCATCAGCCACAGCGGTTTTCCGAGCGCGCCGGTCAGATGCGCTACGGCGGTATCGATGGAAACCACGCCGTCCAGACGGTCGATGATCGCGGCGGTATCGGCGAAATTTTCCAGCTTGTCTTCGAGCCGCTGGATGAAACGCGCGCGCGGATGGTTGTCGAGCAGGACGCGCTCTTCCGCGGTGAGCGTGGGCTGCAGCACGATCCAGTCGATGCCTTCCAGCCTGAACAAAGGTTCCAGCACCGCGAGCGGCGCGGAACGCGTTTCGCCGGGCTGAATGCGCCCCGACCACGTGATGCCGAGCTTGCGCTTCGATTGGCCGCCGAGCGACCCGCGCCACTTCTTCCGATATGCCGCCGGCACCACGAGATACGGCGTGCGCGCTGGCACCATCTCCGTATTCGATACCCCGAGCGCCAGCGGCAAGCTGAGCAGGGGAATGAAGGCGTGGGCGTCGGAAGGTGGGGGTGTCGCCGTGCTTTTCAGCATGACGCCGGCCGCGTGCGCCGCCGGTTCGAGCAGCGCGACCAGCGCCGGCTGCACTTCCAGCACGATCTGGCCGACGAGCTTCGCGGCGAACGGCACGAACCGCACGAACTGCAAGGTATCGCCGAAACCTTGTTCCGAGCGTATCCAAAGTGTCTGGCGAGGCATGGGCGCGCCTTTCCAGACGGGGAGGGCCGGCGCCGGGACGCTGGTCGGCGCGCGCAGCCGCCATTCGTAAGCGCTCAAGCCGCGGGCGTAATCACCGAGCGAAAGCAGCGTCAGCGCCCGGTTGAGGTTCGCCGCGACGAGGCCGGGATCGAGGCGCAACGCCTGATCGAAGGCGCGCAGCGCCGGTTTATGCGCGCCGAGCGCGAGATGCGCATTGCCGAGTCCGAGCCACGCCACGCCGTACTTCGGATCGAGCCCGACGGCGCGCTCGAATTGCGGCAAGGCGGCTTCATGCTCGCCGATGCCCGCAAGCGCGTGCCCGAGCCCGAAGTGCGCGGGCGCGAACTGCGGCTGCATCAGGAGCACTTTCCGCAGCACAGGGACGGCTTCGTACGGGCGGCCGGCGGCATCGAGGAGATTGCCCAGGTTGAAATGCGCCGCCACGTAGTTCGGCTCGGCGGCGATTGCTTCCCGGAATTGTTCGATGGCGCCATGGGTATCGCCAAGTGCATTGAGCGCCATGCCGAGGTTGTTGTGCGCGCCCGCGTGGCCCGGCCGGATCTGCAACGCGCGGCGAAACGCCTTCGCGCCTTCCTCGAAACGACGCATGCCGAGCAGCGCGTTGCCGAAATTGTTCCAGGTGGGGGCGTCGCCGGGTTGCAGGCGCAGGGCTTTTTCGAAGGCATCTGCGGCGTCTTCGTGGCGGCCCGCCGCCGCGTATGCGTTGCCCAGGTTGTATTGCGCGAGCGAAAAACCGGGCTCCAGATGCAGCGCGTTGCGAAACCGTTCGATGGCGTCATCGATCCGGCCAAGCGCCTTCAGCGCATTGCCAAGGTTCAGTTGCAGGGCCGGATCGGCCGGACGCAGATCCACCGCACGGCGCACCAGATCGGCCGCTTCCGCGTGCTGGCCTTGTTGGTGGCGCAGCACGCCGAGCAGATGAAGTGCGTCGACGTGAGAAGGCTCTGCGGCGAGCGCGGCCTGATAGTCGCGTTCCGCTTCGGTGAGGCGACCGTCGCGATGTGCCGCGAAGCCGCGCGCAAAAACTGTATCCATTGAGGGAAATCGAATGCGAACGCGCCATTTTCCCACACGTTCAACGCCGATCCCGATTTTTGCATTGACGTCATGGGTGCTGTCTCAATAACATATGAACACCTGTTCAAGTGTTGATTGGATCGATCTTGTCTTCCTCGTTGCTTCCAAACGATGTTTCAACCGACGAGCGTGTCGTTCCGCTCGCCGATCTGTTCCGCCTGCTTGGGGATCCAACGCGCCTGCGCATTGTGTTGACGTGCGTGGAACGGCGATCGTCGGTGGGCGCAATTGCCGAGTCGCTGGGTTTGTCGGCGTCGCTCGTCAGCCACCATTTGCGTTTGTTGCGGGCGGCGCGAATCGTGCGTGCCGAGCGCGAGGGTAAGCAGGTTTTCTATCTCGCCGCCGACAAACACATCAGCGGCATGCTGGCCGAACTGCTCGAGCATATCGCCGAGCCGCATGCCGACTTCAGACCGGACAATGAATAAATGGCACCTCAATCGACGCATCAGCACGAGCATCACGAGCACACGCATGAAGGCCACGACCACGATGGTCACGATCACAAAGGCCATCATCACCACCACGCGCCGCAAGCCGGGCAGGGCCGCACCTTCGCCATCGCGGTTGGGCTGAATGTGGTGATCGTGATCGTGCAGGCGGTGTATGGGTTTATCGCGCATTCGACCGCGCTGCTTGCCGACGCCGGCCACAATCTCTCCGATGTCCTCGGCCTTTTGCTCGCCTGGGGCGCGGTCTGGCTCGGCACCCGCAAGCCGTCGGAACGATACACATTCGGCCTCGGCAGTTCATCGATCCTGGCTTCGCTCGCCAACGCCGCGCTGCTGCTGTTCGCGTGCGGCGCGATCGTGCTCGAAGCCGTCCAGCGCCTGCTCAACCCCGCGCCGGTCGCGGGACTCGACGTGTTTATCGTTGCGACGATCGGGCTGGTGGTCAATGGTTTTTCCGCCTGGCTTTTCATGCGCGGCAGCAAGGAAGACCTGAACATCCGCGGCGCGTTCCTGCACATGGCGGGCGACGCCGGCATCTCGGCTGCGGTCGCCGTCAGCGGCCTCGTGATCCTCTATACCGGCGCGAGCTGGATCGATCCGGTGATGAGCATTCTCGTGGTCGCGGTGATCGTGGCCGGAACGTGGGGACTCGGCCGCGACGCCATGCGCCTCGCCATGGCCGCCGTGCCGCCGGGCGTGGACAAGCCGCGGATCGAAAAGTATCTGGCGGATTTGCCGGGCGTCACCGATGTCCACGATCTCCACGTCTGGGCGCTTTCCACAACGGAAAACGCAATGACCGCGCATATCGTGATGCCGGCCGGCCATCCGGGCGATGTTTTCGTCGACGGAATCGTAGGGACGCTGCGCCGCGACTACGCCATGCACCATGCAACGCTGCAAGTGGAAATGGGCACGACGGAACATCATTGCGCGCTGGATGAAAAGTCCCACACGGGGGCGCACGCGCACTGAGCGTCGTTGGCGCGATTCGACCGGCGTACACTTGGAGCCAGTGACGTTTGATGGAGAAGCGCATGCCCGCGCCGCAGCCGAACCGACACAAAACGCTCGACGTATCGCCGGTGCTCATCGCGGGCGCCGGTCCGACGGGCCTCGCCGCCGCCATGAGCCTTTCCCGCGCCGGCATTTCCGTGCGTCTTATCGATAAAGCTCCTGAACCTTTGCCGTGGTCGCGCGCCATCGGCATCCAGGCGCGTACGCTCGAATTATTCGAGCAGCACAGGCTGGTTGAGCCGTTTCTTGAACTGGGGCACCGGGCACGGATTGGCAACCTTTATTCGAACGGGCAGCGTCTTACGCAGCTCGATTTCGATCCCTTGCAAACGCGTTATCCGTATCTCCTTTTCCTCGATCAATCCGTCACTGAACGCTTGATGACGGAACATCTTGAAACGTTCGATGTGCGTGTGGAGCGCGGCGTCGAGCTGACGCATTTCAATCAGGGATCGGCGGGTCTGGAAGCGACGCTGCGGCATGCCAACGGTGCCGAAGAACATCTGCGGCCGTCGTATCTGATTGGAGCGGACGGCGCGCACAGCACGGTGCGGCATGGTTTGAATATCGAGTTCACCGGAAAGACCTTCGAGCAGATTTTCCTGCTCGCCGATCTCCAAGCCGATACCGAATGGCCCGACGACGAATTCCATATTTTCGCGTCGGGCGAGGGCATCGCCACGTTGTTCCCGATGGGCGGCGGCCGCACGCGTTTGATCGCCGATCAGCGTGTCGCAGCGCAATCTCCGGACGCGCCTGAGAGCCTGCAAAAAAGCGCGACCCCTACGCTCGATGAATGCCGCGAGATCGTCGCGCGGCGCATTCATCATCGGGTGACGGTGTCGAGTCTCGGGTGGTCATCGTATTTCCGTTTGAACAATCGCATGGCGGACCGGATGCGTTCCGGGCGCGTATTCCTCGCCGGCGACGCCGCGCATGTCCACAGTCCGGCCGGCGCGCAAGGCATGAATACGGGCGTCCAGGAAGCGCTTAACCTTGGGTGGAAGATCGCGCGGATGCTGGCGGGCGTGGCGCCGGATCGACTACTCGATACGTACCACGCCGAGCGTCATCCCATAGAACGTGAAGTGCTGCGGACGTCGAGTTTCATGACGCAGATGGCGGCCGCCGAGCATGGTCCGATGAAGCTGATTCGCGACCACGTGATGCCGGCGTTATCGGCGATCGGGCCTTTGCGCGATGCCGCACGGCGCACGGTCAGCGAGTTGTCGGTGCAGTATCGGAAAAGTCCGTTGACGCTCGAGCATGGGCTCGATGGCGGCCCGCGTGCCGGTGACCGTGCGCCCGATGCGTGGGTGCATGTCGTCGATGGTCCGCTCGGGCGCGCACCCGGTGTCGGTTGTCTTTTCGATCTCCACGATCCCGCGTATTTCTCGCTGTTCCTGATGGTGAAGCCGTCGGAGGAAGATGACATTGCTATTGCGCCCGCGACTTTGACGGTCGCGCACGCGCTGCGCGACAAGGATCTCGACGATCTCGCGAAATCCGTGGAAGAGGCGTTGCCGAATACGGTGCGCGTATGGCGCATCACCGATAAAGGCGATGACGGCGCGCGTTCGTTGACGCAAGCGTATGGAAGGACGCGGCCGTGTTTTTATCTGGTGCGCCCGGATGGATATATTGCCGCGCGCGGACGCGCGCCTTCGGATACGCAGGGCTTGTTGAGGCACTGCGAGACGTGGTTCGGGGCGGGGCGGGAGGAGTGAGGTTGTCGTGAGGATGGCGAAAAAAAGGACCGCACTCAGCGGTCCTTCCTGCAGCAACGTCCCAACCCCCTAAGCCGCAACCGCCGGCGTCAGCACCTCTCGATGCTTGGTCAACGCCTTCACCACGATCGGATGAAGCTTCGCGCTCATCTCGGGATCATCCAGCGCTTCGAGAATCGGCGTTCGCATCCGCGGCGCCCAGTACTTGTGAATATGATTGGCGATGCCATCGAGCGCTTCCTCGTGATCCGGCATCGAATCGAAGAATTCGCCAATCTGATTTGCCATGTCCACCAGGCTGTTCACATCCATGATTATTTCCCCGATGTAACCGGCAATTCACGCAAGTTCAGGAACTCCAGCTGCTGAACATTGAACGCCGAATATTCCTTCTGCCATTGCGACGGCTGTTCCACCGGCATCACCTGCACGGCCGTCACCTTGTACTCGGGACAGTTCGTGGCCCAATCGGAGGAATCGGTGGTGATCACGTTCGCGCCGGATTCCGGGAAGTGGAAGGTCGTGTACACCACGCCCGGCTGCATGCGCTCGGTGATCTTCGCGCGCAATACGGTCTGCCCCGCGCGCGATTCGATACCGACCCAATCGTCCGCCTTGATCCCGCGTTCCTCGGCGTCGTGTGGATGAATCTCCAGCCGGTCTTCGTCGTGCCAGCGCGAATTCTCCGTGCGCCGAGTCTGCGCGCCAACGTTGTACTGCGACAGAATCCGTCCCGTCGTCAGCAACAACGGGTATTTGCGCGTGACCTTCTCCGGCGTGGCGATGAACTTCGTGATGACGAAGTGACCCTTGCCGCGCACGAATTCATCGATATGCATGGTCGGCGTGCCTTCCGGCGCTTGCGCATTGCAAGGCCACTGGATGCTGCCGAGTTCATCGAGACGCTTGTACGACACACCCGTGAACGTCGGCGTGAGACTGGCGATCTCGTCCATGATCTGCGACGGATGCGTGTAGCCCATTTCATAACCGAGCGCGCGCGCCAGCTTGATCGTCACTTCCCAGTCGGCGAGACCCGGCAGCGGCGGCATGACCTTGCGTACGCGCGAGATGCGGCGTTCTGCGTTCGTGAACGTGCCGTCCTTTTCGAGGAACGATGAACCCGGCAGGAACACGTGCGCATACTTGGCGGTTTCGTTCAGGAAAATATCCTGCACGACGATACATTCCATCGACGACAACGCCTTCGACACGTGCTGCGTATTCGGATCCGACTGAACGATGTCCTCGCCCTGGCAATACAGGCCGAGGAAGCTGCCGTGAACGGCGGCATCGAACATGTTCGGAATGCGCAGGCCCGGTTCCGATTGCAGCTTCACGCTCCACGCTTCTTCGAACAATGCGCGCACAGCCGCGTCGCTGATATGGCGATAACCCGGCAACTCGTGCGGGAACGAACCCATGTCGCACGAACCCTGCACGTTGTTCTGGCCACGCAGCGGATTCACGCCGACACCTTCACGGCCGATGTTGCCCGTTGCCATCGCCAGGTTCGCGATGCCCATGACGGTCGTCGAGCCTTGCGCGTGTTCCGTCACGCCGAGGCCGTAATAGATCGCGCCGTTACGTGCGTTCGCATAGATGCGCGCTGCTTCGCGCACGGCTTGCGCCGGGACGCCGGTGACCGCTTCCATGGCTTCAGGCGAATTTTCTTCCAGCGATACAAAGTCGCGCCATTGCTGGAACGCGCGCGGCTCGCAGCGCTCCGCGACAAACTCCTCGTCCACCAGCCCTTCGGTGACGATCACATGTGCGAGCGAGTTGACGATTGCCACGTTCGTGCCCGGACGCAAAGCCAGATGATGCGAAGCCTTCACGTGCGGCGTGTTGACGATATCGATCCGGCGCGGATCCACCACGAGCAATTGCGCGCCTTCACGAACACGACGCTTGAGACGCGATGCGAACACCGGATGGCCATCGGTCGGATTTGCGCCGATCACCATGATCACGTCGGCTTTCTCAACCGATGCAAAGGTCTGCGTTCCCGCCGATTCACCCAGCGTCGTCTTCAGGCCATAACCCGTCGGCGAATGGCAAACGCGGGCGCATGTATCGACGTTGTTATTGCCGAACGCCGCGCGCACGAGTTTCTGCACGAGGTAGGTTTCCTCGTTCGTGCATCGTGACGATGTAATCCCGCCAATCGAATCCACGCCGTACTTGTCCTGAATACGACGGAATTCGCTGGCCGCATACGAAAGCGCTTCTTCCCAGCTCACCTCGCGCCACGGATCGGTGATCTTCGCGCGGATCATCGGCTTGGTGATGCGGTCCTTGTGCGTCGCGTAACCCCATGCAAAGCGGCCTTTGACGCAGGCGTGGCCGTCGTTGGCATCGCCGTTCTTGTTCGGCACCATGCGCACGACCTGGCTGCCTTTCATCTCCGCTTTCAGCGAGCAGCCGACGCCGCAATACGCGCACGTCGTCACGACCGAATGCTCGGGCTGGCCCAGCATGATCACGGTCTTTTCCTGCAGCGTCGCCGTCGGGCAAGCCGCCACGCACGCGCCGCACGACACGCATTCCGATTCCATGAACGGCTGGTTTTCGCTGGCCGCCACGCGCGATTCAAAACCGCGTCCCGCGATGGTCAGTGCGAACGTGCCTTGCGTTTCTTCGCACGCGCGCACGCATCGATTACATACGATGCACTTCGACGCGTCGTACGTGAAATACGGATTCGATTCGTCCTTCTTGTCCTTCAGGTGGTTCGCGCCTTCGTAGCCGTAGCGGACTTCGCGCAAGCCGACCACGCCCGCCATGTCCTGCAGTTCGCAGTCGCCATTGGCGGGGCAGGTCAGGCAATCGAGCGGGTGATCGGAGATGTACAACTCCATCACGTTCTTGCGCAGCGATTGCAGCTTGTCCGTTTGCGTGCGCACTTTCATGCCCGCTTCGACAGGCGTCGTGCACGATGCCGGGTAACCCCGCTTGCCTTCAATCTCCACCAGGCACAAACGGCACGAGCCAAACGGTTCGAGCGAATCGGTCGCGCAGAGTTTCGGCACGTTCACGCCGGCTTCGATAGCCGCGCGCATCACCGACGTTCCGGCAGGCACCGTGACCGGCGTGCCATCGATATCGAGCGTCACGTCGATATCCGCATGACGCAGCGGCGTGCCGTAGTCGGTATCGTCGAAGGGATCGCGCATCTTGGTCTTGCAGGCGCAATTGCCGGAACCGCAGGAAGAACTGGACATATGTGTGCTCCTTCTTTTAAGCCGCTTTCTGCGACGGCTTGCGCGAAAGACCGAAGTCTTCGGGGAAATGATCGAGGGCGGACATCACCGGATAGGGCGTCATGCCGCCCATCGCGCAAAGCGATCCGGCAAGCATGGTGTCGCAGAGTTCGCGCAGCAGCGTGACCTGTTTCGGCGATGTATCGCCGGCACGGATCTTCGCGATGACTTCCACGCCGCGCGTCGAACCAATGCGGCACGGCGTGCACTTGCCGCAGGATTCGACGGCGCAAAAGTGCATTGCGTACTGGGCGAGATCGGCGAGGTTGGAGGTGTCGTCGTGAATCACGATGCCGCCGTGGCCGACCACCGCGCCGACTGCCGCGTACGCCTCGTAATCCATGGGAATGTCCCACTGGCTTTCGGGCAGATATGTGCCGAGCGGACCGCCGACCTGAACCGCGCGCGCCGGACGACCGGTCGACGTGCCGCCGCCGTATTCATAGATCAGTTCGCGCAACGTTACGCCGAACGCCAGTTCCACGAGGCCGCCTTGCTTGACGTTCCCGGCGATCTGGAACGGCAGCGTGCCGCGTGAACGGCCCATGCCGAAGTCACGATAGAACGCCGCGCCCTTGGCGAAGATGATGGGTACGGTCGCCAGGGTGATCACGTTGTTGATCACCGTCGGCTGACCGAACAAGCCGACCAACGCAGGAACCGGCGGCTTCGCGCGCACCACGCCGCGTTTGCCTTCCAGCGATTCGAGCAGCGCCGTTTCCTCACCGCACACATACGAACCGGCACCTTTGGCGACTTCGAGCTCGAAGACCTTGCCGCTGCCCAGCACGTTCGCGCCAAGCCAGCCGGCTTCGCGCGCTTTATCGATCGCGCGATTCAGCGTGGTGATCGCGTGCGGATATTCGCTGCGTACGTAGATATAACCCTTCGTCGCGTTCGTCACGATCCCCGCAATGATCATCCCTTCGATCAACATGTACGGATCGCTTTCCATCACGAGCCGGTCGGAGAACGTGCCGGAATCGCCTTCGTCGGCGTTGCAGACCACGTACTTTTGCGGCGCTACAGCAGCGCGAACCGTGCGCCACTTGATGCCGGCCGGGAACGCCGCACCGCCGCGTCCGCGCAAGCCCGATTCGAGCAGCGCTTCGCAGGCGGCGTCGCCATCGGTTTCCAGCGCGCGGCGCAAACCTTCGAGGCCGCCGTGGGCGACGTAGTCATCGGTGGAAAGCGGGTCCGTGATGCCGATGCGCGCAAACGTCAGGCGTTGCTGCTTGGCGAGCCACGGCAGGGTATCGACCACGCCGATGCTTTTTTCATGCGCACCGCCATTGATGAAGTCCGCATCAAAAAGAGCGGGGACATCGTCTTCATCGACGTTCGTATAGCCGATCCGGCCTTCCGCCGTCTCTACCTCTACCAGCGGTTCGAGCCACAACATGCCGCGCGAACCGTTACGCACGATCTCGACTTCAATGCCGCGTTTCAGAGCTTCCGAAGCAACAGCCAACGCGACGCGATTCGCGCCAAGCGCCAACGCCGATGAGTCGCAGGGGACGTAGATGCGTGTCATACCAGGTCCTCCACGCTCGTGTGAACGCGCGCCTCTTCATACAGCCGATCGAACTTTTGCGGGGTGACGCGGGCGTACAACTCGCCGTTGATCGTCATGGCCGGTGATAACGCGCATTGCCCGAGGCAATACACGGTTTCCAGTTCGGTATCGGGTTGATGACCGGAGTCGAACTTGCAGCCGGTATGCCCTTCGATATGCTCGGCCAACGCCTCCGTTCCCATGCTTTTGCACGCCTCGGCGCGGCAAAGCTGCACGGTCACGCGCGCCGGCGGTTCGGAGCGGAAGTGGTGGTAATAGGTGATCACGCCATGCACTTCGGCGCGCGACAGCGACATCGCCTGGGCAAGCGGGCCGATGACATCGGCGGGAATGTAGCCGGCCTCGTCCTGGATCGCGTGCAGCACGGCGATCAGCGACGCACCCGGTTTCAAATGGCGTGCAATCCGCGCTTCGGCGGGTTCTTGCGGGGTATTACTGGCAGTCTGGCTCATGGGGGAGTCTCCATCGCTCGGCATATGTTTTATAAATGCATATATCGGTCTTATAATCGCTGTACCGAGCCTCTGATATGCAAGATACGAGGCTATCCAGTCGATGGCAATAGGAACAACAACTGCATATGATCGACGTCGAATGCCGGACCGAACTTGTCTTGCGCGATGCAGCAGGCCGCGAAGCCAGTCTCAGCGCGGCAGTGCCGCTTTTGCTGCTCGTTTCTCAGACCGGAAGTATTGCGCAGGCGGCATCGGCTAAGGGTTTGTCCTATCGGCACGCATGGGGCTTGTTGCGCGAAATTGAGACACGGTTGGGTGGCGCGCTGATCACCAAGTCGCGCGGACGCGGGTCGGTGTTGTCGGAATTGGGCGAGGCGGTTTTGCGGGCGCAGCGTTTGTCGAACGAACGGCTCGATGGTCCGCTTCAGGCCCTGGCGAGCGAAGTGGCCGGCGAGTTGAACCGGCGATTGTCGCGCACGATCAGCGAGATTCGCATTCACGCGTCGCATGGTTATGCGGTTGCTGCGCTGGTCGGTGCGCTGGCCGCAAAACGGATTCCCGCCGATATCAAATACCGCGAAAGCGCCGAAGCCGTGAGCGCCCTGGCGCGCGGCGAATGCGAACTTGCGGGCTTCCACTTGCCGATTGGCGAGTTTCGCGCGAGCTGCGCGGAGATCTACCGGCCATGGCTGGACGCGGGACGACACGGGCTGATCCATTTGACGCGCCGCACGCAGGGACTGTTTTTGCCGAAGGGCAATCCGAAAGGCATACGTGGCCTGCGCGACCTTGCCCGCGACGACATCCGCTTCGTCAACCGGCAGCCCGGTTCGGGCACGCGCATGCTGCTCGATCTGGCGCTGCGCCAGATCGGCGTCAACCCCGCGACCATCAACGGCTACGCGACCGCCGAACTGACGCATTCGGCGATCGCCGCGTTTGTGGCGAGCGGCATGGCCGATCTCGGTTTCGGCGTACAGCCGGCCGCGCAGCAGTTCGCGCTCGATTTCATCCCGATCATCGACGAAGACTATCTGTTTGCATGTGACCGCGACAAGCTCGACGATGCCAGCCTTGCCGGCGTGCTCGACGTTCTTCGCAGCGATGCATTTAAAGGGAGCGTGGCGCAACTCGAAGGCTACGACCCGCTGCATTGCGGCGAGCTGGTCGATCTCGACGCGGCGCTCGGCGGTTCCACGGAGACGTGATCCACGACAGCGCGCTGTAAGCTAATGTAATACGCCGATACAAGCGCGAAGGCCGCGCAACCGGCCGATTGCGGAGCTTGAGTTTAGAATCAGGTTTCGCGGTCCGGAGTTCCGGCGGAAGCTTTCCCGAAACAATGCCTGACCGAACGTTTAACCGAAGTCGGCTCATCGACTTGCTACTGACTGTACTGCTGCCATGAAACTGCTTTTAAGTGTTGCCGCGTCGATTGCGTTTGTTGTTGGCGCCGTCTCCTTTGTGCCCGTTGCGTTCGCGCAGAATTCACCCGGTATCCCCGGCGGCATCCTGCAAGATCAGTTTCGGCTGAAAGAGCATCCGCAACTGCAATTCGCGGCTTCCGCGCCTTCTGACAAGTACCAGAATAAAGAGACGGCGAAGCGCCGGCGCGGCGATCTGGGCGATCCGAACGGTTGCAACCTGCAGTGCCCGAAGGACGAATAGTCAGCATCGGGCGTCAAAGCGCCACTTCTTGTCGCACGCGGCTTCGCTTGATCACTGATTGCGAAGCGCGTGCGATTCACCCGCCGCATGTTTTCTCCGGTTTCATCCTTTGCTAGGCCATGCCTAAACGGCAGCGTTAACCCTGCTTCCTAGTTTCGTTTTCCTTTCATATTTCCCTTCGCCGAGCGCTTCATTTTCCTCAGCGTCTGTTACCACTCATTACCGACCGATTAATGCTACTTGATGGCGGCGTGCACGGCATGCGCTCGGGTATCTTATCGTTGCGTGCGTTGAACGGTCTTCAGTGACAGACGTACTAAACTTTCATAAAAAACAATTAAGCGAGCCAGCTTAGTGGCCGCACGCAAACGAGGCGTGCCGAGAGGGCCACGTGGACACGTAGTGTCCATTTGACGGCATGGGCAAGCAGGATACGCTTTAGAAAGGCGAGGGGAAGACAACCAAATGAGAATTCTTCAAGTCGTTCTTGCACCCCGGTTATCAGGGGCCGAGGTGCTCGCGAAAGGCGTGGCGATCGGGCACCAGCAAGGCGGTCACGATGTGTGCATTACTTCGCTGATGCCGGAGCACGACGATTTCGAACATATAAGCGCCGAGTTGCGAGCGAACAATGTCCTGTGCCTGTTCCCGCAGCGTTCGCTCGGCAAGGTCGGCCGGCTGCTGTTCCTGCATCGCGCCATCCGCCGCTTCAAACCTGACATCATCTTCGCGCACGCCACCATTCCCGCGCTGTACGTCCGAGCGTTGCCAACACGCGTACCTATCGTCTGGGTCATGCATTCCGGCGCGAACGACTTCGCGAACAACGCGCTGCTCTTTGCCGAACGTCTATTGTCGGGACGGGCGAAAGCGGTGATCGGGGTGTCGCAGAAAAATATCGATGATTACGTGAAGGAAGTCGGTTCGCATCCTTCCATGATCGTGGTGCCGAATGGCGTCGATATCTCGCGGTTCACGCAAACGAGCGAACCGTTGCCATCGACGGGCATCAGGCAGATCGTCCAGATCGGCCGGTACATTCCCGAGAAGAACCAGTTGCAGACCGTCCAGGCGTTCGCACGCGTGGCCGCGGTCGATCCCGATGTGCGTCTGCTGCTATGCGGCGTGATCGAGAACCTTGCGTATCACGCGTCGATCGTGAAACTCGTGGATGAGCTGGGCTTGAACGATCGCGTAAAGATTGTCGGTCCGCAGTCCAACGTGGCCGAAATCCTGCGCGAGTCGCGCGCCTTTGCAATGCCTTCCAGTTTCGAGGCGCATAGCATCGGCTTTCTCGAGGCATTGGCGTCAGGTATTCCGGTGGTCGGAAACGCGATTCCGTCGTTTGCGTTCGCAGACAGTTTCCCCGGCGTCGCGCTGCTCGACACCAGCGATGCCGACGCCTACGGCCGCGCATTGCTCGCTGCGCTTTCCCAGCCGCGCGCGACGCGTCCGCTGAACGGGCTCACGTTGCAAAGTACGGCTGACCGGTATCTCGCGATTGCGTCGGACGTGCTCAACTTGCAGGTCCGGATGGGGTGATTTGCAGCGCATTGAAAAACGCGCCGCCGAGAGTATCGGCGGCGCGTTTTTTTATTGCAGGTTCCTAAGCCACAGCGACTCGGAAAAGAGCCCCGGCATCTCGCTCCAGATTTGCGCCGAGCCTAGCTTGCGCGCGCTGTCGAAGTCATAGCCGATCAACATCGGCGCGCCGCCCGTGTAATAGAACGGTCCAAGCTTCGCGTTGGCGCGCTTGAACAGCACGAGCGTCGGCCGTTGCTCACGCTGCACGATGTGCGGCAGTGCATCGGCATAAGACGCTTCCTTCAGCGTTCCGGCGAGCTCGGGCGTACCGAGCGTGGCTGCGCGTTTGATCGTCCACACATCGATGTCCGGGCCGTCGCCACGGGGTTGCAGCAAAACGAGGTCGTCGGTTCCATCGCCGTCCATGTCGCCGGCTGCCACTTTTGTCATCGCCGATGAAAACTGCGGATAGCCATTGCCGCGCAAGGTCCCGGCAAACGGGCTGCCGGAGCTCGAAAGCTGCGTGATGGTCATCGCGTTGTTCACTGTTTCGATCGCGACAAGTCCGGCTTTTTGGGAACCCGCTGTGTGCACCGGCAGGAAACGCGCGCTCGTGCCGATGTCTTTTGCCTGCATCCACAATGCAGGCGCGCGGCCCGTTTTCCCGGCGCTTGCCAGCACCCACAGGTTCAGACCGCCATCGCCGCGTTTGTGCGCGATCATCACATCGGCGCGGCCGCTGCCCGTGAAATTGCCCGCCACATATTGCTGCGCGTTCGCAGGCGTCCAAGCAGCGCTCGTCTGATACCAGAGCTTCGGCGCTTCGAAGCGCGTGCCCGTGCTGCGCATCAGCCAGAATGCCGTGCCGCCGTTGCGTGGCGAGATCACCATCAGGTCTTCGCGTCCGTCACCATCGAAATCGCCGAGCAGAAAACGCACGCTGTCGAAGCACAGTGTGTTGGCCGAACAAGTGGGCGCCGTGGCGTGTGCGTCGAACGGTACGGCGTTGAGATACCAAGATTCGGCGGTTTCCAGCCGCGACATATCCGCAACCCAGACGTTGAAGCCCGGTCCGTCCTTGCGGCGCTGCACGTAGACCGCGCTCGATCGATGGTCTTCGGCGTCGCCCCCGCGCACGTTCCCGAATAGCGCGCCTTCCTCGCGGTTATCGGTCCATTGCGTTTTTGCCGATGGCGCCCAGCGCGACTCGGTCGTGAGCGACGAACAACCGCCTGCCACGAGCGCACCATTTCGCCCCGCCAGACAATGGCCAAGCGGCGTGTACACGTAGCCGAAATCCCAGGGCGTCCACTTCTGGGCGGCATCGGCGGAAACGGGTGGAGAGCATGCCTCTTCGGTCAACTTGCCATCGCGTTCGGCGACGCACTGTTGCGTGGTTTCATCGACGAGTTGCGCCGTGTTTTTTGTCCCCGGCGCCGCCGATACCTCCTGCCAATGCCAGTTCTGCGTCGTAGCACCCGTGCACGCGGCGAGCGTGGGCGCCGCGCCTGCCCCCGCCGATGTCACGCATTGGCTCGAATATTCGTTCACGATCTGCATCGAACGCGGCTGGAAATCCGGCCCTGGATCGCTCGCGTGCGCGCGCGTCCAGTAGCGGCGCGCAACCCAGTTGCCGTCCCACTGATATTCGCCGAAGACATGGCCGCCGTTGTCGTCGCCATCGATGGCGAAATACGACGCCACGTCGTCGCGTTTCTTTTGGGTATCGGCGGCGGCGAGGTTCTTGGGCAGGCCGCCAGTCGGATACGTGACGTGATAGCCAATCGGGATGTCGCGTCCGAGCCCTTGCGCCGCGATCCGCGTGATGCGCGCGGCGTAAATATGATCCGGATGTTCGATAAACGGGACCGTATCCGGATTGAGCGTATAGATTTCAGTCGCGGGCGCGAGCATGGCGCGCACGGTCGCGACCAACGCGGCGCGGTCGTACTTGATTGTGTTCGAGCCGTCGGCATTCAAAGGATACGTGTCGATGCTTTCGCCCTTGTCCCACAACAAGCCGAGCGGCACGCGCCCGCCGCGCACGCCGCCGCCGGGCAGCCGGACTTCGAGCAGCTTCACGCGCGGTTGCTGCCTGAGCAGCATTTGGTGCACGGGTTTGCCGGCGAAATCGACCGTCGATTCAATCCAGTCGTCCGCCACGCCCGCCATGCGCGCGTAGGCGAGGCGTGTGCCTTTTTCGCGGAGTTTCACGTAGTCGAAATTTGCGCCGTTCGCGCCGCCGATCAGATGAACGGTGGTCACGCACCAGCCGGCCGCGAGCTTGTCGCTGATCCCGGGATTGACGAAGAGCAGGTCGTCGTCGAGATGGGCGACGACGGTGATGAGCGAGCCGGCGCGGCAGTCGGCGGTTGGCGTAGATGTTTGCGCGATGGCCGGTGAGAGCAGGGCGCTGACGGCCCACAGCAGTATCGATAAGCACGCAACAGCCAATCTCCGCATGGAACGGCTTTCTTGCATGATTCCCCCGTATGGCATTTTTGTCTGTTGAATCCGTGAATCTGGCAGCTTGAAGTGTAGCGGCGCGACGTTCCGTTGCCGAGCGAACACGGAGGGAGGGAATGGCGGATTGTGGGGAGCCCAAAAGCAAAACCCCGCATGCCTTGCGGCACGCGGGGTTTTGTTCATCCGGCACAAGACCGGAAGCGATATTGGTGGAGGCGGCGGGAATCGAACCCGCGTCCAGTAGCGCTCTACGACCAGTTCTACATACTTAGTTCTATCATTTAATTTAACCTGGCGACGCGGACGAACACGCTTCGCTTCGGCGATTCACTAAATTTTCGACCTTGGCGTCGCGACGCCGACAAGGCTTATCTGACGTATATGACCTCTCTCGGTATTGCTACCGGTCTTGCGACTCTAGTCCGTCAGTAAACTAGGGAGAGGCAGGCGGCCCTTAGGCTGCCAGTGCGAACGTTTCGTCGTTTGCAGTTACGTTTTTCCCATTGATTTACGAGGTGACGGGTCCTCGGTATGCCCTAGCCGCTTCGCAACCCCTGTCGAAACCAGGTCGCCCCCGAAGCATTGCGTATTATCTCACAGATCCAATCGCCAATCGAACCGGCGAAAGCAATCCGAAGGGCGTCGCAACGCATTGCAACTTACTGCACATCCCTGAGCAATTGCTGCAATTCGATAGTCGTTTCTACTACGTGATCAGCGTGCCAACGATCGGGCGGCAAGTCCGTCCCGCAGTATCCGTAAGCTGCCGCTACGGTGACCATGCCGGCCGCGAAACCCGCCTGGACATCCCGCAGATCGTCGCCCACATAGACAACCTGTTCCGGTTTTTCTTCCATCAACTCGGCGGCGTGCAGCAACGGCGCCGGGTGAGGCTTCGAATGCGACGTGGTGTCGCCGCACACCAGACATGCGGCCCGTTCGGCCAAGCCCAGCAACGCCACGAGCGGTTCAGCCAGCCGCGTGACCTTGTTCGTCACGATGCCCCAACGCACGCCGCGCGCATCGAGCTGATCGAGCAGTTCATCGATACCCGGAAACAGCGTCGTTTCAATGCACAGATCCGCTTCGTAGTTCGCCAGAAATTCCTCGCGCATGGCGGCGTAATCCGGATGCTCGGGACTGATCTCGAACGCGCCGCCAAGCAAACCCCGCGCTCCCGCCGATGCCAGCGGCCGCAACGTCTCCAGCGGCCGCATTTCCAGCCCACGGTCGTGGCGCATCTTGTTGACGGCGGCGACCAGGTCGGGCGCGGTATCGGCAATCGTGCCGTCGAGGTCGAACAACACCGCCTGGCATAGCTTCAGCCGGTCTTTGTCCGATTCGTGCTGCGGCGAGGGCGTTGGATCGTCGCTCATGAAAGTCCGTACGGGTTCAATGACGCTCGGCGGCGTCGGGTCCGCGTCTGTGGAGTTCGAATTGTCCTTTGGGCGATCGTTCATGTTCGTTCCCGTCATGCCGCGCGACGGCAAGCCATCAGGTAGTTGATGCTGGTGTCGTCGGAGAGGCCGAAACGCTTGGCGAGCGGCCGGTAAGTAATCCCCTTGATCTCGACGATATCTAATTGCGCCGAACGCACATGTTGCGCAAGTTCTGACGGCTTGATGAAACGCGCATAGTCATGCGTGCCGCGCGGCAGCATCCGGGCGATGTACTCCGCCCCGATCACCGCAAACAGGTAGGCTTTCGCGTTCCGGTTCAACGTGGAGAAGAACACCCAGCCGCCCGGCTTCACCAGCGTGGCGCAAGCCTGGACGATTCCTGCGGGGTCCGGGACGTGTTCGAGCATTTCCATGCAGGTGACGACATCGTAGGTACCCGGTTCGCGTGCAGCGAGCGCTTCGGCCGCGATTTCCTCGTATTCCACTTCAACGCCGCTTTCCAGGCTGTGCAGGTCGGCCACGCCCAACGCACTCGACGACAAATCCACGCCTTTAACCTTCGCGCCTCGCACAGCCATGGACTCTGACAGGATCCCGCCGCCACAGCCGATATCCAGCGCGCGTTTGCCCGGCAGGTGAGCAAGGCCGTCGATCCAGTCGAGCCGCACTGGGTTCAACTCATGCAGCGGTTTGAACTCGGCGTTCGGGTCCCACCAGCGATGAGCCAGCTCGCTGAATTTCTGAAGCTCGTGGGGATCGGCGTTGATCATGTGCGGATAGCCTTGGAACAAAAGTCGTGAACGGTCAGGCACCAAGTATATAGGCGGTGACGGGACAGGGTAAAACGGGGCGGGGAGGGAATGTCTGGTTCGGGCCGGCGCGCGCCCATAAAAAAAGCCCCGCCGAAGCGGGGCTTTGATCCTGCGGCAATCAGTCGCGAATTATTGCGGCTGACGCGAGGTTCCAACAACTTCCACTTCCACGCGACGATCCGGTGCGAGGCAAGCGATAAGCTGCTTGTGGTTCTTCTGGTTGCAACCAGTGGTAACCGGGTTGCGCTTGCCCTTGCCTTCCGTATAGATACGGTTGGCTTCGATGCCCTTGCTGACCAAGTATGCCTTGACAGCTTGTGCACGACGCAGGGACAGACGATCGTTGTACTTGTCCGAACCAATGCGGTCGGTGTAACCCGTAGCAACCACGACTTCCAGGTTCAGGTCGCCAATCTTCGATGCGAGATCGTCAAGCTTAGCCTTACCAGCCGGCTTCAGGATTGCCTTGTCGAAGTCGAACAGAGCGTCAGCTTGGTACGTAACCTTCTGGCTTTGGATGACCGGAGCAACCGGAGCGACCGGAGCCGGCGGCGTCGGTGCTTGCGCAACCAGCGCGCCATCGCACTTTGCGTTTGCCGTAGCCGGGGTCCAGAACGCATCGCGCCAGCAAAGCTCGTTCGTACCGTTCATCCACACATATTCGCCCGTGCCGTTCACCCAGTTGTCATTGACTGCCTGACGTGAAGCCGGGACCGATTGCGCCATAGCCGATGCAGCCATAACTGCGGTAGCTGCAATGAACGCGAGCTTTGAAAGTTTATTCATATTTCTCCTCTCGAAATTGAGATTACCGCAGGTTTACTGCGAGCCTTGTTGACAAAGACAAGTCATACATTGCTCGAAGTATAACATTACCGCGGAACAAAACGCTGTGTGTAGACTTCGAGCAGTGTCTAACTTTGTGCGTTGGCATTTTGCCATATCGTTCCCTTGCAACGATAAAAATATCCCCGGGGCCCCAATGCCCGCAACCTTATGTGGTGCATGCGCAACAAGACGGGGCATGGGAAAAGCAGGGTTTGATATGCGCGTCTTATGCGCATGATACGTGCCCACCCGGAACTTTTTCGCAAAACATCAATACATTTTTTTCGGGCGTTTTTCGCGCTTGATCGGGACGGCCAAAACCCGGGAATCGCGATCATAGCGGGTTAGTCTGACGTTTTCACATAGTCGCGCGAAGCAAATTGTAAGCTTGCGCTACAAATGCGTTCCGATCCCTCGGAAAAGTTCCCTTGCGCTTGTCCTTGCCGTTCGCCTGCGTGTGCACTGTATGTATATACGCGCCGCTGCCGGGCGCGGATGCCGCGCATGTTAGAATCGCGTGATGCGTTGCGTTCGCAATGCCGATGCTAAACGCCGGTGATTTGAAGGGGAAACGTCGCGAAAGGGACGTTTATTCCGCGCCGGCGCCGCACAGTTCAAGACACGGATAAATGGATCAATTCGCCAAAGAGACCCTGCCAATCTCCCTTGAGGAGGAAATGCGCCGCTCATATCTCGATTACGCGATGAGCGTGATCGTGGGGCGAGCGCTCCCCGATGTCCGCGACGGCCTGAAGCCTGTCCACCGTCGTGCGCTGTACTCCATGCACGAACTGAACAACGACTGGAATCGCGCCTATAAGAAGTCGGCGCGTATTGTCGGCGACGTGATCGGTAAATATCACCCGCACGGCGATCAGTCGGTGTACGACACCATCGTGCGGATGGCGCAGCCGTTCTCGCTGCGCTACATGCTGGTGGACGGACAGGGCAATTTCGGTTCGGTCGACGGCGACAACGCCGCGGCCATGCGATACACCGAAATCCGCATGGCGAAGATCGGCCACGAACTGCTGGCGGATATCGACAAGGAAACGGTCGACTTCGGCCCGAACTACGACGGCAGCGAAAGCGAGCCGCTCGTTCTGCCGGCGCGGATTCCTAATCTGCTGATCAATGGCTCGGCCGGCATCGCGGTCGGCATGGCGACGAACATTCCGCCGCATAACCTGCGTGAAATTGTCGATGCCTGCATGCATCTGCTGAACAACCCTGATACGACCATCGACGAGCTGATCGAGATCGTGCCCGCGCCTGATTTCCCGACGGCCGGCGTGATCTACGGCGTCTCGGGCGTGCGCGACGGTTATCGCACGGGGCGCGGACGCGTCGTGATGCGTGCGACCACGCACTTCGAAGAGATCGATCGCGGTCAGCGCATGGCGATCATCGTCGACGAAATTCCGTATCAGGTGAACAAGCGCACGCTACTTGAGCGCATCGCCGAGCTGGTGAACGAGAAGAAGATCGAAGGCATCTCGGACATCCGCGACGAATCCGACAAGAGCGGCATGCGCGTGGTCGTCGAACTCAAGCGCGGCGAAGTGCCCGAAGTGGTGCTGAACAACCTGTACAAGCTGACGCAGCTTCAGGACACGTTCGGCATGAACATGGTCGCGCTGGTCGACGGCCAGCCGCGCCTGCTCAACCTGAAGCAGATGCTGGAGTGTTTCCTGTCGCATCGGCGGGAAGTGCTGACGCGGCGCACTGTATACGAACTGCGCAAGGCGCGGGATCGCGGCCACGTGCTGGAAGGCCTGGCGGTGGCGCTCGCGAATATCGACGAATTCATCCGCATCATCAAGGCCGCTCCTACTCCGCCGATCGCGAAGCAGGACTTGATGAACAACGCGTGGGATTCGGAAATCGTGCGCGAAATGCTGTCGCGTGCGGAAACCGAAGCGTCGGGCGGGCGTCAGGCGTACCGGCCGGAAGGTTTGAATCCAGCGTACGGCATGCAGGCCGATGGCTTGTACAAGCTTTCCGACGTTCAGGCGCAGGAAATTCTGCAGATGCGCCTGCAACGCCTGACCGGTCTCGAGCAGGACAAGATCGTCGGCGAGTACAAGGACGTCATGGCGCAGATCGCCGATTTGCTCGATATCCTCGCGCGGCCGGAGCGGATTCGCCAGATCATCGTCGAGGAATTGACGACGGTTCGCGCCGAGTTCGGCGACGAGCGCCGTTCGCGCATCGAACTGAACGCCACGGAATTGAATACCGAAGACCTGATCACGCCGCAGGAAATGGTCGTGACCATGTCGCATACCGGGTACGTGAAGTCGCAGCCGCTGTCGGAATACCGGGCGCAAAAGCGCGGCGGCCGCGGCAAGCAGGCTACGCAGATGAAGGAAGACGACTGGATCGACACGCTGTTCATTGCGAATACGCACGATCACATGCTGTGCTTCTCGAATCGCGGGCGCGTGTACTGGATCAAGGTCTACGAAGTTCCACAAGGTTCGCGGAACTCGCGTGGCCGTCCGATCGTCAATATGTTCCCGCTGCAGGACGGCGAGAAGATCAATGTCGTGCTGCCGATCAAGGAATTCTCGGCTGACAAGTACGTCTTCATGGCTACGTCCTTGGGTACGGTCAAGAAGACACCGCTGGAAGCTTTCAGCCGGCCGCTGCGCAAGGGCATCATTGCGGTCGGGCTGGACGAGGGCGATTTCCTGATCGGCGCGGCGATCACGGACGGTGAGCACGACGTCATGTTGTTCTCGGATTCGGGCAAGGCAGTTCGCTTCGACGAAAACGATGTTCGCGCCATGGGCCGTGAAGCGCGCGGCGTGCGCGGCATGCAACTGGAAGATGGGCAGCAGGTTATCGCGCTGCTGGTTGCGGGCGGTGAGAACCAGTCCGTGCTGACCGCGACCGAGAACGGTTTCGGCAAGCGCACGCCGATTGGCGAATACACTCGTCACGGCCGTGGTACGAAGGGCATGATCGCTATCCAGACGTCGGAACGTAACGGCAAGGTCGTCGCCGCAACGCTCGTGGAGCCGGAAAGCGAGATCATGCTGATCACCAATACGGGTGTGCTGATTCGTACGCGCGTGTCGGAGATCCGTGAGATGGGCCGTGCAACCCAAGGTGTTACACTCATTAGTCTTGACGACGGCACGAAGTTATCCGGCCTGCAGCACATCGCCGAGGCGGAAGTGGCGGTCGAACTCGACGCGGATCTGGAAGGTGACGCGCCTGACACACTCGACACACCATCGGCCAGCGACGCTGGCGACAGTCCCGACGACACGTCCGAGGGCGGCGAGGACACAACGTCCTGATCGCTGCCTGCCGACGAGCACTCGTTCTGTTTCTGAAAGCTTGAATCTATAAGCTGCGCGAATCTTGGCAAGTCCCCAAGTGACATGCCAACTCGCGCAGCGGTAGAAACGAAAATTTTTTAAGGGAGTAATGATGCAAAAACAGTTTAAACAATGGATCTTGCTGGCTGCTTTGGTACCGGCTTTCGCATCGGCTCAATCGCTCCAGAGCCAATCGGCAGCGCCGGCATCGACTGCGGCTACAGCGGCTCCGGATCCGGCGAAGCAAGCTGCGATCAAGAGCCTGCTGGACGCAATCGACGCGCAAAAGCTCGTCGGCGCCATTGGTAACAGCGCACAAATGCAGTCGAAGCAACTGGTTCCGGCCATCCTGTCCGACGCTTTGAGCGAAAACAAGACGCTGAACGACAAGCAGAAACAAGCTGCCGTTCCTCAGCTCCAGAAGGACACGGTACCGAAGCTGGTGGATTCGGCTGGTCAAGTGTTCGCAACGGATTCGTTCCGCCAGGATGCAATGCAAGCTCAGTACGACGCATACGCGAAGTACTACACCACGGCTGAAATCAACGACCTGACGACGTTCTACAAGAGCCCGACAGGACGCAAGTTCATCCAGGTTCAGGACCAGGTTGGTCGTGACGTGGTGAACGGCCTGATGCAAAAGTACATGCCGCAAGCAATCAAGGCGACGCGTACGCAAGCAGACAAGGAAGTGGCATCGGTCAAGCCGGCTAAGTAAGCGCAAGCCGGGCGCCGAATCCCGCGGCCGCTGACGCGGCCCTAGTTTGGCGGGTTTTCGGGACGGTGCGATAATGGCTGTTTGCGTGCATACGCAAACAGCCATTTCTTTTTCAGGCGCGGTTTTGATGTTTTCCTGACCGCGTCCGGCTTTTCGGGATCTCTATTCTTATGCGCGTGTTCAATTTCTCCGCTGGTCCTGCTGCAATGCCCGAAGAAGTACTCCGTCAAGCCGCCGACGAAATGCTCGACTGGAACGGCAGCGGCATGAGCGTGATGGAAATGAGTCATCGCGGCGCCGAATTCATGTCGATTCACGAAGCGGCGCTTTCCGATCTTCGCGACTTGCTCAAGGTGCCGTCGTCGCACAGGATCTTGTTTTTGCAGGGCGGCGGGATTGGCGAAAACGCCATCGTGCCGCTGAACTTGCTTGGTTCGCGCACGACGGCGGACTTCGTGGTGACCGGTTCCTGGTCGCAGAAATCGTTTAAGGAAGCGCAGAAATACGGCACGCCGCACATCGCGGCAAACGGCAAGACGGATCAAGGTTTCACGCACGTCCCGAAGATCGCCGAATGGCATCTTTCAGACGATCCCGCGTACGTCCATCTCTGCACGAACGAAACCATCGATGGCGTGGAGACCTTCGAGATCCCCGATCTCGGTTCTGTGCCGCTGGTTGCCGACGCTTCGTCGCACATTCTTTCGCGCCCAATGGACATTGCCAAATACGGTGTGCTCTTTGGCGGCGCGCAGAAGAACATCGGCATGGCGGGTGTGACGGTCGTGATCGTGCGCGAGGATCTGCTCGATCGCGCGTTGGCGATCTGTCCTTCGGCATTCGAATGGAGGACCATCGCCGCGAACAATTCGATGTACAACACGCCGCCCACGTACGCAATCTACATTGCCGGCCTCGTGTTCAAGTGGCTGAAGAAGCAGGGCGGCCTGGAAGCCATGGAGGCGCGCAGCATCGAGAAATCGTCGCTGCTGTATGACACCATTGATTCAAGCAGTTTCTATTTGAACAAAGTTGAGCGTCAGTCGCGCTCGAGAATGAACGTACCGTTTTTTCTCGCCGACGAAACCCGTAACGAAGCATTCCTGGCCGGCGCCAAAGCGCGCGGCCTGCTGCAGCTGAAAGGCCACAAGTCGGTCGGCGGCATGCGCGCGTCCATCTATAACGCGGTGCCGCTCGAAGCGGTGAAGACGCTTGTCGAGTATATGAAGGAATTCGAGCAGACCAGCGCTTGATCTGTCCTTCAATGCTTCACCAGGCTCATCCGACTTAAACCAGACATCGCATGGACGACGACCTTAATTCTCAACTCAAACCGCTGCGTGAACGCATCGATGCGCTCGACGCGCAGCTCATCGCGCTCCTGAATCAGCGCGCCGCGGTCGCGCTCGAAGTGGGCGAGGTAAAGAAGCATTTCAACGCGCCCGTGTTCCGTCCGGAGCGTGAACTGCAAGTGATTGCGCGGCTTCAGGACATGAGCGAAGGACCGCTCGGCGGCGATCACATCAGCTCGATCTGGCGCGAAATCATGGCCGCGAGCCGCGCGCTCGAACAAACGCTGCGCGCTGCGTTTCTCGGGCCGGTCGGCACGTACAGCGAGCAGGCGATGTTCGAATATTTCGGACATTCCATCGAGGGCTTGCCGTGTCCTTCCATCGACGAAGTGTTTCGTTCTGTAGAAGCGGGAGCGGCCGAGTTTGGCGTCGTGCCGGTCGAGAATTCAGCGGAAGGCGCGGTATCGCGGACGCTGGATTTGTTGTTGCAGACGTCGCTTGTCATTGGCGGCGAACTGGCTTTGCCGATTCACCATAATTTGCTGACCGCGTCGGGCACGCTCGACGGCGTCACGCGCGTGTTCGCGCATCCGCAAGCCCTCGCCCAATGCCAGCATTGGCTGACCGCGAATGCGCCTACGTTGACGCGCCAGGCGGTATCGAGCAACGCGGAAGCGGCGCGGTTGGCTGTCGGCGATCCGACCATCGCGGCAATCGCCGGCGATCGCGCGGCGACGCATTACGGCCTGGGTGTGGTCAGTTCGATGATCCAGGATGATCCGCACAATCGCACGCGCTTCGTGATGATCGGCAAGGAGCGCACAGGCGTGAGTGGGTTCGACCAGACGTCGCTGATCGTGTCCGTGGCGAACGAGCCGGGCGCATTGTTGAAATTGCTGGAACCGCTGGCTCGGCATGGTGTATCGATGACGCGTTTCGAGTCGCGCCCGGCGCGCGTCGGCACGTGGGAGTACTACTTTTACATCGATGTGGAAGGCCATCGCGACGATACGGCTGTGGCCGGCGCGCTCGCCGAACTCGGCGAAAAGGCCGAATTCCTCAAGGTTCTCGGGTCGTACCCGCGCGCTCGCTGATTCCCTGATAAAAACGCTGGAGAAACTATGACATCGCAATTCGGCCCTTCCTACGTGCGCGCGATCGCGCCTTATATTGCCGGCAAGCCGATCTCGGAAGTGGCGCGTGAATTCGGACTGAACGAAGCGGATATCGTGAAGCTCGCGTCGAACGAAAATCCGCTGGGCATGCCCGAATCCGCGAAGCGCGCGATGGCAGAAGCCATGGCCGAACTCGGCCGATATCCGGATTCGAACGGCTTCGAGTTGAAGGCCGCGCTTGGCGAACGTTATGGCGTGCCGCCGGAATGGATCACGCTCGGCAACGGCAGTAACGACATTCTCGAAATCGCCGCGCACGCGCTGGTGGAGAAGGGCCAGTCAGTCGTGTATTCGCAGTACTCGTTCGCCGTGTACGCGCTTGCCACGCAAGGTCTGGGCGCGCGCGCGATCGTCGTGCCGGCTGTGAAATACGGTCACGATCTCGACGCGATGCTCGCTGCAATCGCCGACGATACGCGCCTTGTGTTCGTCGCGAATCCGAACAATCCGACGGGCACGTTCATTGAAGGTCCGGCGCTCGAGGCGTTTATCTCGCGTGTACCGCGTCACGTCGCGGTTGTGCTGGACGAGGCGTACACGGAATATCTCGCGAAGGACAAACGCTACGATTCGATTGAATGGGTGCGTCGATATCCGAACCTGATCGTGTCGCGGACGTTCTCCAAGGCGTTTGGTTTGGCCGGATTGCGCGTGGGGTTTGCCATCGCCCAGCCGGAACAAACCGATTTGCTGAACCGTCTGCGTCAGCCGTTCAACGTGAATTCGCTTGCGCAAGCCGCGGCCATCGCTGCATTGAAGGACACGGCGTTTCTCACGAAAAGCGCGGAGATCAACGCGGCGGGTTATCGCCGGCTCACCGAAGCGTTCGATAATCTCGGCCTCGAATACGTTCCGTCCGACGGCAACTTCGTGATGGTGCGCGTAGGCCCCGACGACGCCGCCGGCCAGCGCGTGAATCTCGCCTTGCTCAAGCAAGGCGTGATCGTGCGCCCGGTCGCGAACTACGGTTTGTTGCCGTGGCTGCGTATCACGATTGGTTTGCCGGAAGAAAACGAGGCGTTTATTGCCGCGCTCGAAAAGGCGTTGTCGGCGACGGCCTGATTTGTTTCATTGGGCTTGAACTATAAAGCCCTCGTTTTTTCACCCTTCGCGCCTTCGGGCGCGTTTTTATCGATGTCTCGTGGCTGCGTTCTCATTCAATAAACTCGTGATTTTCGGCGTCGGTCTGATCGGCGGATCGCTTGCGCGCGGCCTGCGTGTACACGCCGTGCGCGAGCGCGCGGGTGCGACGGGCGAAATTATCGGCGTCGGCCGTTCGGCGAAGTCCGTCGAGCGTGCGCTGGAACTCGGCGTGATCGATTCGGCCGTGCTTCTCGATGACTACAACGCACTCAAGCAAGCATTGCACGATGCTGATTTCGTGCTGATTGCGGCGCCTGTTGCGCAAACTGAACCATTGCTGCGAAGGATCGTGCCGTTCCTCGACGCACGCACTATAGTCACCGATGCCGGCAGCACGAAAAGCGACGCAGTCACCGCAGCGCGCGCCGCGCTCGGCGCGCGCGCTTCGCAATTCGTGCCGGGCCATCCGATTGCCGGCCGTGAATCGAGCGGCGTTGATGCAGCGCTGCCCGATCTTTACGTCGATAAAAACGTCGTGCTCTGTCCGTTGCCCGAGAATGCGCCGGCATCCGTCGAGCGCGTCGCCGAGATGTGGCGCGCGACGGGCGCCTCCGTGCATCAGATGAGCGCGGAGCAGCATGACGGCGTGTTCGCTTCGGTGAGCCATTTGCCGCACGTATTGTCGTTCGCGCTCGTCGAACAGATTCTGGAAGCGCCGGACGCAGCGCTGAAGTTCTCGTTCGCGGCTGGCGGATTCCGCGATTTCACGCGCATCGCGGCGTCGAGCCCGGAAATGTGGCGCGACGTGTGCATCGCGAACCGGGCGGCGCTCCTGACCGAGATCGACGCCTACACCAAGGTGCTGGCGCGTTTCCGTCAGGCTATCGACGCGGCGGACGCGGCCGCGCTCGAAGCCGCATTCGAACGCTCGCGCACGGCGCGCAGTCAATGGCAACAAGGCGGTGGGCTCAAAGCCGCCGACGATTCCGCACAATAGTTAACTGGACTTGCACATGGAACACCTCGATCTCGGACCTTTTTCGCGTGCGTCCGGCACGGTCCGGCTGCCCGGATCGAAGAGCATTTCGAACCGCGTTTTGCTGCTCGCCGCGTTGGCCGAAGGCGAAACCGTCATCACCAATCTGCTCGATTCCGACGATACCCGCGTGATGCTCGCCGCGCTCGACAAGCTTGGCATCAACGTGAAAAACGATGGCGAGCGTTGCGTGGTGAAGGGCACGGGCGGCGGCTTTCCGGTGAAATCGGCTGAGCTTTTCCTGGGCAACGCGGGAACGGCGGTGCGTCCGCTGACGGCGGCGCTGGCGTTGAACGGCGGGGAATACCGCGTGCACGGCGTGCCGCGCATGCACGAACGGCCGATCGGCGATCTCGTCGATGGCCTGCGGCAGATTGGCGCGAAGATCGATTACGAAGCGAACGCCGGTTTCCCGCCGCTGCGCATTCATCCGGCCGAGATTTCCGTCGATCAGCCGATCAAGGTTCGCGGCGACGTTTCCAGCCAGTTCCTGACCGCGTTGCTGATGAGCTTGCCGCTCGCGCAAAGTTCGCGCGGCCCGATTGTGATCGAAGTGGAAGGCGAGCTGATTTCCAAGCCGTACATCGATATCACGATCAAGCTGATGGATCGGTTCGGCATGACCGTCGAGCGCGACGGCTGGTCGCGCTTTACGTTGCCGGCGGGCGGGCGTTACACGTCACCGGGCACGATCGCGGTGGAAGGCGACGCGTCGTCTGCGTCGTATTTTCTCGCGGCCGGCGCGCTGGGCGGCGGGCCGCTGCGCGTTGAAGGCGTGGGCCGCGCGAGCATTCAAGGCGACGTGAATTTCGCCGACGCGCTGATCCGCATGGGCGCGAACGTGATGCTCGGCGACGACTGGATCGAAGTGCGCGGCGTGGAATCCGACGACGGCAAGCTGATGCCCATCGACATGGATTTCAACCTGATCCCGGACGCCGCAATGACCATCGCGGTCGCCGCGTTGTTCGCGAACGGCACGACCACGCTGCGCAATATTGCTAGCTGGCGCGTGAAGGAAACGGACCGCATCGCCGCGATGGCCGCTGAATTGCGCAAGGTCGGCGCAACGGTGGAAGAGGGCGCGGATTACCTGGTGGTCACACCGCCGGCGCAGTTGACGCCGAACGCGGCCATCGATACCTACGACGACCATCGCATGGCCATGTGTTTTTCGCTCGTGAGTCTGGGCGGCGTGCCGGTGCGCATCAACGATCCGAAATGCGTGGGCAAGACCTTCCCGGATTACTTCGAGCAATTTGCCAGGCTGGCGAAGGCGTAATGATCGTGACTAATATATATAAGCGCGCTGTTTTCGGCCGACCGGGGCGTCTGCGATGAAACCGACCCGTCCCTTTCATCAAACGCCGGTCATTACCATCGACGGCCCGACGGCTTCGGGCAAAGGCACCGTCGCCGCCGTGGTCGCGGCTACCCTGGGCTTCCACCTGCTTGATAGCGGCGCGTTGTATCGGCTGACGGCCTTGGCGAGCGCACGTTACAACATTGAACCCGATAACGGCGATGCGCTTGCGGAACTTGTCGCCGAACTTCACATCACGTTTCGCGAGGGCTGCGCGCAGCTCGACGGCGTGGATGTCTCCACCGAAATCCGCGCTGAGGAAATCGGCAAACGTGCCTCGGCCATTGCGGTCCACGCTCAGGTTAGGACGGCGCTGATTGCCCGTCAGCGGGCGTTCCGCAGGCCTCCAGGGCTGGTCGCGGACGGCCGCGACATGGGAACCGTTATTTTCCCCGATGCAACGCTCAAGGTATTTCTCACGGCGAGTGCAGAAGCGCGCGCCGCGCGCCGGCATAAGCAATTGATACAAAAAGGCTTTTCTGCTAATATGGAAGACTTGCTGCGAGATTTGCGCGAGCGGGACGCACGGGACAGCAGCCGTGCAGCCGCACCGCTCAAGCCCGCAGTGGACGCGAAGACGCTGGACACCTCCGGGCTATCCATCGACCAGGCAGTCGATCAGATCATCGGTTGGTACACGGCGGTTCACGTTTAAGTTGCCGCAACTCGTTGCAAAAAGCCGACAAGTTGTTGGCTTTGCGTTGGAGCTCCATGAGAAACATGGAGCGTGTTTTAACCCCTCAACCCCGTGTGGTGCTCGCTTCTTTTGTAATTGGCCCGAATGTTTCGGGCAGGCAAACGCGTAGTAGCCGCGCAACTATAGATTTTTATGTCCGACCTGCAAACATCTACCCCGAATACCGAATCTTTTGCGGCTCTGTTCGAAGAGTCGTTGACCAAGCAGGACATGCGTGCGGGTGAAGTCATCTCCGCCGAAGTCGTGCGCGTCGACCACAATTTCGTGGTCGTCAACGCTGGTTTGAAGTCCGAAGCCTACATTCCGCTCGAAGAATTCCTGAACGACGCGGGCGAGGTAGAAGTGCAGGCGGGCGACTTTGTTTCAGTGGCTATCGACGCCCTGGAAAACGGTTATGGCGACACCATCCTGTCGCGTGACAAGGCGAAGCGTCTGGCTTCGTGGCTGTCGCTGGAAAAAGCGCTGGACAACAACGAACTCGTGACCGGCACGATCACGGGCAAGGTCAAGGGCGGCATGACCGTCATGGTCAACGGCATCCGCGCGTTCCTGCCGGGTTCGCTGGTTGACACGCGTCCGGTCAAGGACACGACCCCGTACGAAGGCAAGACCCTCGAATTCCGCGTGATCAAGCTCGACCGCAAGCGTAACAACGTCGTGTTGTCGCGTCGCGCCGTGATCGAAGCGACCCAAGGCGAAGAGCGCGCGAAGCTGCTCGAAACGCTGAAGGAAGGCGCGATCGTGGAAGGCGTGGTCAAGAACATCACCGACTACGGCGCATTCGTGGACCTCGGCGGTATCGACGGCCTGCTGCACATCACGGACATCGCATGGCGTCGTGTGCGTCACCCGAGCGAAGTTCTGTCGGTTGGCCAGGAAGTTACCGCGAAGATCCTCAAGTTCGACCAAGAGAAGAACCGCGTTTCGCTCGGTATCAAGCAACTTGGCGACGATCCGTGGGAAGGCATTTCCCGCCGTTACCCGTCGGGCACGCGCCTGTTCGGTAAGGTTACCAACATCACCGACTACGGCGCATTCGTCGAAGTGGAATCGGGCATCGAAGGCTTGGTTCACGTGTCGGAAATGGACTGGACGAACAAGAACGTTGCACCGTCGAAGGTTGTGCAACTCGGTGACGAAGTCGAAGTCATGGTTCTCGAAATCGACGAAGACCGCCGCCGTATCAGCCTCGGCATGAAGCAGTGCAAGCCGAACCCGTGGGATGACTTCAGCCGCAACTTCAAGAAGGGCGACAAGCTGGAAGGCGCCATCAAGTCGATCACCGACTTCGGCGTGTTCATCGGTTTGCCGGGCGGCATCGACGGTCTGGTTCACCTCTCGGACCTGTCGTGGAGCGAAACGGGCGAAGAAGCTGTTCGCAAGTACAAGAAGGGCGACGAAGTCCAGGCCATCGTTTTGGGCATCGATGTCGAGAAGGAACGCATCTCGCTGGGTATCAAACAGCTCGAAGGCGATCCGTTCAGCAACTTCGTGGCAATGAACGACAAGGGCGCGACGGTTGACGGCGTGGTCAAGTCGGTTGACGCGAAGGGCGCAGTCGTGACGTTGACGGCAGACGTGGAAGGTTATCTCCGCGCGTCGGAAATCGCTCAGGACCGCGTGGAAGATGCTCGCAACGTGCTGAAGGAAGGCGACAAGGTCAACGCGATGATCATCAACATCGATCGCAAGTCGCGTGGCATCAACCTGTCGATCAAGGCCAAGGATTCGGCTGAGCAACAGGAAGCCATCCGTGGTCTGGCTTCGGCTGACTCGAGCACGGCTGCAACCGGCACGACGAACCTTGGCGCGCTGTTGAAGGCCAAGCTCGACGGCCAGAACGGCTAAGCCGCAGGTATTGCTGCAGCATGACCAAATCGGAATTGGTCGCCCAACTGGCGCTGCGATTTCCGCAACTTGTACTTAAAGATGCGGACTTCGCAGTGAAGACGATGCTTGATGCGATGTCGGACGCTTTGGCGAACGGTCATCGCATCGAAATCCGCGGCTTCGGCAGTTTCGGCCTCAATCGCCGGCCATCGCGTGTTGGCCGCAATCCCAAGTCGGGTGAGAAGGTGCTGGTACCGGAGAAATTCGTACCGCACTTCAAGCCGGGCAAGGAGTTGCGCGAACGTGTTGACGGACGGGCGGGCGAACCGCTGAAACAGTCGAACGAACCGGACAGCGACGAAGACGACGATGTTTGACTGGCGTCCAGATTCCTTCTGGTTCAAGCGCCGCACAGCCAGCGGCAAATGACCGAAAAAAGCACCCAACAGGGTGCTTTTTTTATGCCCATGCGGCAATACGCGGCGGTATTCAGATATGCCGGCCGGCCTATGTCTCCGTGCCTTTGCGCTTTGCTCCATACGCATCAATTACAATACCGGACGCTCATGACCTCCGGCGATGTGGCGCGCACTTTGCGCATCTCATGTGCGCCGCGCCTTTGGTCGCGGGTTGCTTCATCCAGTTACCGCCGTCAAAGAGACCCATATGAAATTTTTTGTCTGGCTGATTCGTATCCTCGTTTTCATCGTGTTGCTGGTGCTCGCGCTCGCCAACACGCAAACCGCGACGCTCAATTTCCTCGCCGGCTATTCGTGGGACGCGCCGCTGATCTTGATTGGTTTGGCATTTTTTGTGGTCGGCTTGCTGGCCGGATTGCTTTCTTCGTTGCCAACGGTGTTTCGCCTGAGGATGGAAAATGCCCGGCTTAAGCGGGAATTGCGTACGGCACGGGATGTTCCTGTCGTGCCGCAAGATCCGCCCATGCCGCCGCTGATTTGATCGGCACGCGCCGGGCGTCCGCGTTGCGCAGCCCGCCGTGTCTGGCAATTAACCTCAAACAAGAAATCGCATGGATCTAGACTTCTGGTGGCTGCTTGTCATTCCGGTCGCGTTCGCTCTTGGCTGGATGGCTTCCCGCTATGATCTGAAAACGCTGCTGTCCGAAAACGCCAACCTGCCGCGCTCGTACTTCCGCGGCCTCAATTTCCTGCTGAATGAGCAACACGACAAGGCCATCGATGCTTTCATCGAAGTCGCGAAGCTCGATCCTGAAACCATCGAATTGCACTTTGCACTTGGCAATCTGTTTCGTCGGCGCGGCGAGACCGACCGTGCGATCCGCGTGCACCAGAATCTTCTGAGCCGTCCCGATCTGCCAGTCGCCGAGCGCGACCACGCACTGTATGAACTCGGGCAGGATTTCTTGAAAGCAGGCTTGCTGGATCGCGCCGAGGAAACATTCCGGTCGCTCGAGGCGGGCGAGTACGCGCTGGGCGCGCAGCGTGCGCTTCTGACCATTTACGAGATCGAGAAGGACTGGAATAAGTCCATCGCCACGGCCGAACGTATCGAACAGATGGGGGCGGCTTCGTTGGCGAAGGAGGTGGCCCAGTTTCATTGCGAACTCGCGCAAGAAGCACTGCAGCGAAAGAATCCCGACGATGCACGCGCCGAGTTGAAACTGGCCCTCGCGGCGAACCCGGAAAACGTGCGGGCGACTATCCTGGTAGGCGATGTCGATGCAGCCGGCGGTGATCTTGAAGCGGCCATCGCCTGCTGGCGACGGGTTGAGGCGCAGAACGCCGCGTATCTGCCTTTGGTCGCGGAAAAGCTGGTACAGGCTTATTCGCAACTTGGCCGCACTGCGGAGGGCGTGGATCTGCTCGTCGACTTCGTGAATCGCTATCCGACCAACGATCTGCTCGATGTAGCGTTCAAGCATGTCTCGGAATTGCGTGGGCTTGACGCCGCGCACACGCTCGCGCGGCATCAGATGCAAACGTCGCCGAACCTCGCAGGCATGACGCGGCTGCTCGAAGCGCAAGTTGCGACGGCCGAGGAACCGCGCCGCAGCGAACTCGAACTCATGCGCGCGCTGGTCAAGCAGCGGACCAAAAACTTGCCGCGCTACACGTGCCAGAATTGCGGTTTTCGCGCCCGTCTTTTTTACTGGCAGTGTCCGGGCTGCAGTGGCTGGGAAACCTATGCGCCGCGCCGGGTCGAGCCGATCACCGCAGCCGCCTGAAGGCAGGTTGTATCGATCGCCAACCGCCGGCCCTCATCATTCAGCAGGAACCACGGTCCTGCAGGGTGCATGCAACGTTTAAATCGATCGGACCTCGTGGCCCTCGTGGCCTGATTCTTCGACACTCACCGGATTCTCCGGAACGCATATGAAAATATCCATCATCGGGACGGGCTACGTCGGACTTGTTACCGGCGCTTGCCTCGCTGAAATCGGCAACGACGTGCTGTGCCTCGACGTCGATCCGAGCAAGATCGCCATCCTCAACAGCGGCGGCGTGCCGATCCACGAACCGGGCCTCCACGAGATGCTCAAGCGCACGCGCGCGGCCGGCCGGATTCGCTTTTCGACGGACATCAAGGAGAGCGCCGAGCATGGCGAGATCCAGTTCATCGCCGTCGGAACGCCGCCGGACGAGGACGGCTCGGCCGATCTGCAATACGTGCTCGAAGCGGCGCGCAATATCGGCCGGTACGCGAACGGCTTCAAGGTCATCGTCGATAAATCCACCGTGCCGGTCGGCACTGCGCAGCACGTTCGCCGCGTGGTCGAAGAGGAACTGCGTTTGCGCGGCATCGAGCCGACAGGGCAAAACGGCTTCTCCGTGTTGTCCAATCCGGAATTCCTGAAAGAAGGCGCGGCGGTCGATGACTTCATGCGTCCTGATCGAATCGTGCTCGGCGTTGACGACGACGAAGCCGGCCAACGCGCGCGCGAGAAGATCAAGCTTCTCTACGCGCCGTTCAACCGCAATCACGAACGCACGCTGTATATGGACGTGCGTTCGGCTGAATTCACGAAGTACGCGGCCAACGCCATGCTGGCTACACGCATTTCGTTCATGAACGACCTGTCGAATCTCGCCGATGCAGTCGGCGCGGACATAGAAGCGGTGCGTCGCGGAATTGGCTCGGATCCGCGCATCGGTTATCACTTCTTGTATGCGGGCTGCGGTTACGGCGGCTCGTGTTTCCCGAAAGATGTTCAAGCGCTCGCGCAAACGGCACGTGAAAACGGGCATCGGCTGAGGATTCTCGAAGCGGTCGAAGAAGTGAACGACCTGCAAAAGGAAGTGCTCGTCACGAAGATCACGAAGCGCATGGGCGAGGACCTTCGCGGGCGAACATTCGCCGTGTGGGGCTTGGCGTTCAAGCCGAATACCGATGACATGCGCGAAGCATCGAGCCGCCGGTTGGTTGGCGCATTGCTGGAGCGCGGCGCGACGGTGCGTGCCTATGATCCCGTGGCGCTGGCTGAGAGCCGCCGCGTTTTTGCGCTCGATCTCGCCGATAAACCCGATCAGCTCGAACGCCTGCATTTCGTCGATTCGCAAAAGGATGCGTTGCCCGGCGCGGATGCGCTCGTGATCGTGACCGAGTGGAAGGAATTCAAGAGCCCGGACTTCGCGCATCTGAAGAGCGAGCTCAAGATGCCCGTCATCTTCGATGGCCGCAACCTGTATGAACCTGAAGCGATGGCGGAACTCGGCATCGATTATTTTGCAATAGGACGTCCCCATGTCGAACTCACTCACGCCTGAAGTCGCGTCGGCTGCTCCCGTCACGCCGGTCCCGCGCGCGCGCATCGCTGCGGCGCGCGTGCTGGTCGTAGGCGACGTGATGCTCGACCGCTACTGGTTCGGCGACGTGAACCGCATCTCGCCGGAAGCGCCGGTGCCGGTCGTGCACGTGCAGCGCAAGGAAGACCGGCTTGGCGGCGCGGCCAATGTGGCGCGCAACGCGGCGGCGCTTGGTGCGCAAGCGGGCCTCTTGTGCGTGGTCGGACACGATGAACCGGGCGAATGCATCGTCCAGTTGCTGGACGAAAGCCGTGTGACCGCACATCTCGAGCGCGATCCGGCGTTGCTCACGACCATCAAGTTGCGCGTTTTGTCGCGGCAGCAGCAATTGCTGCGCGTGGACTTCGAGAACTCGCCCACGCACGAAGTGTTGAGCGCATGTCTTGCGCGCTTCGAAACTCTTTTGCCGCAACACGATGTGATCCTGATGTCGGATTACGCGAAGGGCGGTTTGACGCATGTCACGCAGATGATCGCCGACGCGCGCCGCGCCGGCAAACCGGTTCTCGTCGATCCGAAGGGCGACGATTGGGACCGGTATCGCGGCGCCACGCTGATTACGCCGAACCGCGCCGAGTTGCGCGAAGTGGTTGGACGTTGGAGTTCGGAAGAAGACTTGCTCCAACGGGTGACCGCACTGCGTGAATCGCTGGAAATCAGTGCACTGCTGCTGACGCGCTCGGAAGAGGGCATGACGCTGTTCACGGCCGACCAGGTCGTCCACACGCAGGCCGATGCACGCGAAGTGTATGATGTTTCGGGTGCTGGAGACACGGTCATTGCAACCGTTGCAACCATGCTGGGCGCGGGTGTGCCGCTGATTGACTGCATCGCTTACGCCAACCGTGCGGCGGGAATCGTCGTCGGAAAGCTGGGTACGGCGACCGTCGACTACAACGAACTTTTCGCCTGACCTTTCGGCTAAATCCACCATGACAATCATCGTTACCGGCGCGGCCGGGTTTATCGGCAGCAATATAGTCAAGGCGCTCAACGAGCGCGGCGAACAACGGGTGATCGCGGTTGACAACCTCACGCGCGCCGACAAATTCAAGAATCTGGTCGATTGCGAGATCGACGATTACCTCGATAAAACCGAGTTCGTCGCGCGTTTCAAACGTGGTGATTTCGGCAAGGTCAAAGCGGTTTTCCATGAAGGCGCGTGCTCCGACACCATGGAGACCGATGGCCGCTACATGATGGAAAACAACTTCCGCTATAGCCGTGACGTGCTGGACACGTGCCTCGAAAATGGCGTGCAGTTCCTGTATGCATCGTCGGCGGCGGTTTATGGCGGGTCGAGTGAATTCGTGGAAAGCCGCGAACTGGAAAAGCCGCTGAACGTGTACGGCTACTCGAAATTCCTCTTCGACCAAATCATCCGCCAGGTTCTCCCGACAGCAAAAAGCCAGATTGCCGGTTTCCGGTACTTCAACGTTTATGGCCAGCGCGAAACCCACAAGGGGCGCATGGCGTCCGTGGCGTTCCACAACTTCAACCAGTTCCGTGCTGAACGAAAGGTCAAGTTGTTCGGCGAATACAACGGTTATGGCGCGGGCGAACAGACCCGCGATTTCGTATCCGTGGAAGACGTGACGAAGGTGAATCTGCATTTCTTCGATCATCCGGAGAAGTCCGGCATCTTCAATCTCGGGACAGGGCGTGCGCAGCCGTTCAACGACATTGCATCGACCGTCGTCAATTCGTTGCGCGCCATCAACGGCGAAGCGCCCTTGTCGCTGGCCGAGCTCGTGCAGCGCGGGTTGATCGAATACATTCCGTTCCCCGACGCGCTGCGTGGCAAGTATCAATGCTTCACGCAAGCTGATCAGTCGAAGCTGCGCGCGGCCGGCTACGACGCGCCGTTCCTGACGGTTCAGGAAGGCGTCGACCGCTATGTGCGTTGGCTATTCGGTCAGCTATAAAAGCACTTGCCATTTTTCTAAACTGGGTCTCCCGGTCGGCGATCAGCGCGGACCGGTTTTCAAGGGAGACTCACATGATCAAGAAGTTTGTTGCGGCGTTCACTCTGGCTGTATCCATGGCATCGGCTTTTGCAGCCGTCGATATCAACGCGGCCAATTCCGATGCTTTGCGCGGTATCAAGGGCATTGGTCCGGCCAAGGCGAAGGCCATTCTCGACGAACGCGAGGCGCACGGTCCATTCAAGGATGCGGCCGAGCTCAGCAAGCGCGTCAAAGGAATGGGCGGCAAGACCGTCGAACGCTTGCAGGCCGAAGGCCTGACTATCGGTAACGGATCGGGCGCCGCGGTGGCTGCCGCCGGTGCAGCAGGAAAGCCTGCTGCAGGCACCGCCGCCAAGCCGGCCGTCGGCGCGGTTGTCGTCAAGAAGTAGCAGTACGACGCATCGGCCCGCGCGCCGGCTGGCCGATGCGCTTCCGGTTTTGGGCAAACTTGCTTTCAAAGCCTATACGCCCCCTTGCCCGATAGGGCCGGGCGGCATCAAAAAGACCCGTGGGCTACAATCAAAAGCTCTACGCTTTGCAACAAACCTGCTATGGCTTACAAAACTATTGAAGACACCATCGGCAATACGCCGCTGGTGCAACTGGTCCGGATTCCGGACGACGAGATTCGCGCGCGAAACAACGTGATCCTCGGCAAGCTCGAGGGAAACAACCCGGCGGGTTCGGTGAAGGATCGGCCGGCTTTATCGATGATCAAGAAAGCGGAAGAGCGCGGCCGAATCAAGCCTGGCGACACGCTGATTGAATCGACCAGCGGCAATACCGGCATTGCGCTCGCCATGGCTGCCGCCATTCGCGGCTACAAGATGGTCCTCCTGATGCCGGAAGACCTGTCGGTCGAGCGCCGTCAGAGCATGGCCGCATATGGCGCGGAAATCGTGCTGACGCCGGTGACCGGCGGCATGGAATACGCGCGCGACCTGGCCGAACAAATGCAGCGCGATGGCAAAGGCATCATCCTGGATCAGTTTGCCAATCCCGATAATCCGCTTGCCCACTACGAGACCACGGGTCCGGAATTGTGGCGTGACACCGAAGGGCGTATCACCCACTTCGTCTCCGCAATGGGTACGACCGGCACGATCATGGGCGTGTCGCAATATCTGAAGGAAAAGAACGAGAAGATTGAGATCGTCGGCGCGCAGCCGGAAGAAGGGTCGCGCATTCCGGGCATTCGCAAATGGCCGGAGGCGTACTTGCCGAAGATTTTCGACCGAAGCCGGGTGGATCGTACGGAAAGCGTCAGCCAGGCGGCGTCTGAAGCCATGGCACGGCGCCTGGCATCGGTGGAAGGCATCTTTTGCGGTATCTCTGCCGCCGGCGCATGCGAAGTGGCGTTGCGCGTGGCGCGTCAGGTCGAGAACGCGACCATCGTGTTCGTGGTCTGCGATCGTGGCGACCGGTATTTGTCGACGGGTGTGTTTCCGGCTTGATACCGGCAAACAGAAGACGTTAAAAAGCCCGGAATGTCCGGGCTTTTTAACTTCTGAATGAAGCGCGGACTATCGCGAAGCGACTGGTCCGCCCGTATTCATCTGAGCCTTCACTGCTTCACCCAACTGATACACCGCGAGTGCATAGAAGAAACTGCGGTTGTACCGGGTCAGCACGTAAAAGTTCTTCAATCCAAGCGTGTACTCGGTAGCCCTACCCGGCGTTGGCAGATCGACGACCGTGACCGGCGTGCCCGCTTCCGCCGCGGTATTGAGTCCCGGCTCGCCCATCAGCATGCCCGCCTTCGTAAGCTGCGCCAGCGACCAGTGCGGTTCGGGCTGACCATCGGCGGCGGCTTGCGCGATTCCCTGGCTACCGACATCGCCCGCGATCTTCCAGACCACCGGACGTCCGGACTCCCAGCCATGCTGCTTCAGGTAGTTCGCCACGCTGCCGATGGCGTCCGCCGTGCTCGTGCGCAAATCGATATGGCCGTTGCCATCGAAGTCCACGGCGTATTTCACGATGCTGCTAGGAAGGAATTGCGGAATGCCGATAGCGCCCGTGTACGAGCCCAACACGGTAGTCGGATCGATCTGTTGATCGTGCGTCCAGACCAGCAGGTCTTCTAGGTTCTTGCGGAACGTCGCCTGACGTTCTTCGCGATTCGGCGTATTAGGGTAGTCGAAGGTCAGCGTGGTCAACGCGTCGAGCGCGCGGAAATTACCCATGTAGCGGCCATAGATGGTCTCCACGCCAATGATCCCGACGATCGCCTCGGGCGGTACGCCATATTGATCCGATGCACGTTGCAGCGCGGCCTGGTTCGCGCGCCAGAACTTCACGCCGGCCGCAATACGCACCGGCTCGATAAAACGCGACTGGTACGCACGCCAGTTCTTGGCGGCCGGCGTAGGCGAAGGCAGGACGAGCTTGACGGCCGTTGCGGAATAACTCACGCGATTGAAGAGGGCGTGCAGCGAGCCGGAATCGAAGTCATAACGCGCGACGAGATCGTTTATGAACGCGTCCACATTGGGATTGTTCGCGTAGCGCTGTGGCACGATCTCTTCTTCGAAGTCCTGCCCTTGCTGTACCGCGGGTTGGGGCGAGCCTTGCGCCGCTGCCCGGCCGATGCCGACTGCGCCGATCACGCCAACGAGGCAGGCAATCGAGGCGAGGCGCATTGTTACGAGGCGCGCGGATCGCGCCGAAAGAGGCAAGACGGACGAAGCAAACTTGAAGTTCATAGTGTGCGAAATTGTGGCGATGTAACGCGAGGCGCGCTGGAAATACGCGCAGGGCATACGAGAGTCGGGTCAGTATAACCGACGTGTTTTCGAGGCGATCCCGAAAGCCCGTCGATGGGCGCGCACGCACACAAAAGCGGTGTTCATCTGCGGATTGATTTCAGTGTGGTAACTTAACAAGAACCCGCGCGATGCGGCTTTCGGCCACGCTTACGGCAATGGAACGTATCGCGTACGACAAAAACACCTGAACGATTCGAGACACGCGCAAGATGCTCAGCTCGCGCGGCAAAAACCATGGCTACCGGCTTCTATACCCATCCAGATTGCCTTCTTCACGACATGGGGCCGTGGCATCCCGAATGTCCGGCGCGCCTGCAGGCAATTGAAGACCAGTTGATTGCGAGCCGTATCGATTCCGGGATCGAGCGCGAAGAAGCGCCGCTCGCAAGTGTCGAGGATCTGGCGCGGGTTCACACGCGAGCGCATATCGACTTTGTGAAGGAGACGGCGCCGTTAGTGGGACGCGCCGAAATCGATCCCGATACCCTGATGTCGCCCGGTACCTATCAAGCGGCGTTGCGCGCGGCGGGCGCGGCGATCGCGGCAACCGACGCGGTGATCGCCGGCACATACGACAACGCGTTCTGCAGCGTGCGTCCGCCAGGACATCATGCCGAACCCGCGCGCGCGATGGGCTTCTGCTTTTTCAACAACATTGCCATCGCCGCACGGCATGCGCTTGAAGTGCATGGGCTGCAACGCGTGGCGATCATCGACTTCGATGTGCATCACGGCAACGGCACCGAAGCCGCGTTTTCCGGCGACCCGCGCGTCCTCATGTGCAGCTTTTTTCAGCATCCGTTCTACCCCTACAGCGGTGCCGACAATCACGCGCCGAACATGGTCAACCTGCCGATGCCCGCGCGTACGAAAGGCATGGCCGTGCGTGAAGCCGTCGACATGATGTGGTTGCCGAAACTCGATGCGTTCAAGCCCGAGATGATCTTCGTCTCGGCGGGTTTCGATGCCCATCGCGAAGACGATCTCGGCAACATGGGTCTCGTCGAGGACGACTATACGTGGCTCACCGAGCAGATCCGAGCGGTGGCGAAGCGGCATTCGAAGGGGCGGATTGTGAGTTCGCTCGAGGGCGGCTACAACCTCTCGGCGCTCGGGCGCAGCGTGGTCGCGCATGTGCGCGCGCTGGCCGAAATTTAAGGCGCGCTACATCCGCATTCTTTGCAGGTCCGCCCGCACGAGCGTCCAGTCGATCAACGCCTTGATCACGCGGTCGCGGTCCAGGTCGTTGAGCGTCTCGTGATAACTGCCTTCCAGCATCAATAGCGTCTTGTCTGTCGAGCCGGCATGGGCTTCGAATTCGCGGCTGCCGTCGGGATTGGTGAGGGCGTCGTGCGTGCCGTGGAAAACGAACAACGGCAATTTGATCGATGCCCGTTTCGCTTCGATCCGCGCCATCGCCTCGCCGATTTGAGCGACCGTCCGCGCGGGAATCGCCTGGTGATGTACGAGCGGATCGCGCCGGTTCGCTTCGACCACGCCATTCGCGCGCGACAAGGTGGCGGGGTCGATGGTCATCGCGGGAAAGCGCGGCATGAAGCGGCTGATCGTGCCGCCCATCGCGAGTTTCCAGCGTGGCGCGCTGGCCGGCATTTTCAGCGCCGCGCTAGACAGAATCAGACCCGCGAGCTTGAGGCCGCTATCCGCCAACCGTTCGGCTGCGTACAACGCCGCGATGGCGCCACCCATGCTGTGACCCATCAGCAGCAATGGCACGTCCGAAGGGGCGGTCGTTTTTGCGGCGGTGAGCAGGGCGTCGGTATCGAGCAGATATTCGTTGAAGGAATCGATCCACACACGCTCGCCGGGCGACTTGCCGTGACCGCGCAGATCCATCGCGATCAACTCGATGCCCGCCGCGTTCAGTCGCAACGCCAGCGCCTCGTAACGCCGCGCGTGTTCAGCCAGTCCATGAACCAGCGCGATTCTTGCCAGCGCTTTGGGAAAAGACGGGGCTGCCTCCCATCGATGAAGATAAAGATCGGTGCCATCGCGCGTGGCAATACTGCTGGTTGAATACGTGCTGCGCTCGACTTTTGGCATGGTGAATTCGCAATATCAAGATGGCGCCGATGATAGCGTCTGCGCCGCGCGAAAGGCTTTTAGAGCAATTCCCCGATTGTCTTGTACAACGGATCGCGCGTAAAATAGTACGATCGTTCTGTAAAGAGTAAGCTTTGACTGATTGGCCTGGCTTGACGAATTCTCCAGCGGCCGGTTGTCACCGATCCGCCGTTAGCGTTCGATGACTTGAGTCACTCGTTATAATGGGATTGGTGACGTATTCGTAACTCAGGAGCGTGTGCATGAAAATCTTGGTACCAGTCAAACGCGTGGTCGACTACAACGTGAAAGTCCGGGTAAAGCCGGATGGCAGTGCAGTCGATATCGCGAACGTAAAGATGTCAATGAACCCGTTCGACGAAATCGCCGTCGAAGAAGCCGTGCGTCTGCGCGAAGCGGGCGTGGCGACCGAGGTGATTGCCGTGTCGTGTGGCGTGACGCAATGTCAGGAGACGTTGCGCACGGCCATGGCCATCGGCGCAGATCGGGCGATTCTGGTTGAATCGACTGAGGAATTGCAGCCGCTGGCGGTCGCGAAGATCCTCAAGGCACTGGTCGATAAAGAACAGCCGCAACTGATCATCCTCGGCAAGCAGGCCATCGACGACGACTCCAATCAAACCGGTCAGATGCTTGCCGCATTGGCTGGTTTGCCGCAGGCGACGTTTGCATCGAAGGTGACGGTGGCCGACGGAAAAGTCTCGGTCGCGCGCGAGATCGATGGTGGCTCAGAAACCCTCTCGCTGACTTTGCCCGCCGTGATCACCACCGACTTGCGCCTGAACGAGCCGCGTTACGTCACGCTGCCGAACATCATGAAGGCGAAGAAAAAGCCGATGGAAACCATCAAGCCGGCCGACCTCGGCGTGGATGTCACACCGCGTCTGAAGACGCTCAAAGTCGCCGAGCCGCCGCAGCGCTCCGCGGGCGTGAAGGTGCCGGACGTGAAGACGCTGGTCGAGAAGCTGAAGACCGAAGCCAAGGTTCTGTGAGGGAGTTGAGAAAGTGACCATTCTTGTAATTGCAGAACACGACAACGCATCCATCAAGCCGGCAACGCTGAACACGATTGCGGCTGCATCGAAGATTGGCGGCGACGTTCACGTGCTGGTCGCGGGTTCGAACGCGCAAGCCGCAGCCGATGCCGCCGCGAAGATCGCGGGTGTAGCGAAGGTTTTGTTGGCCGATGCACCGCAACTCGCCGATGGACTCGCCGAGAATATCGAAGGAACCGTGTTGCAGATCGCGAAGAATTATTCGCATATCCTGGCGCCGGCAACCGCTTACGGCAAGAACGTCGCGCCGCGGATTGCAGCGCATCTGGACGTGGCGCAGATCAGCGATATCACCGCCGTCGACAGCGCCGATACCTTCGAGCGTCCGATCTACGCGGGCAACGCGATCGCAACCGTTCAATCGAGTGATGCCATCAAGGTAATCACGGTGCGTTCGACGGGTTTCGATCCGGTCGCGGCGGAAGGCGGCAGCGCATCGGTCGAGAAGATCGAAGCCGCCGCGGACGCCGGCATCTCGAAGTTCGTGAGCCGCGAAGTGACTAAGCTGGACCGTCCGGAACTGACGTCGGCGCAGATCATCGTGTCGGGTGGACGAGGGCTCGGTAACGGCGAGAACTACACGAAAGTGCTCGAACCACTCGCCGATAAACTGGGCGCGGCGCTGGGTGCATCGCGTGCAGCGGTCGATGCCGGGTTCGTGCCGAACGATTATCAGGTCGGGCAAACGGGCAAGATCGTGGCGCCTAATTTGTATGTGGCGGTTGGCATTTCGGGCGCCATTCAGCATCTGGCCGGGATGAAGGACAGCAAGGTCATCGTCGCGATCAACAAGGACGCCGAAGCGCCGATCTTTGGCGTGGCGGACTACGGCCTCGTGGGCGATTTGTTCACCGTCGTGCCGGAGCTGGTGAAAGAGCTGGGATGATCGGTTGATGAAGTAGCGCTGCAAAAAAGGGGCGACGCATGTGCGCCCCTTTTCACATCTAGTGGGGGAGACAAGACATGAGCTATCACGCGCCCGTCAAGGACATGTTGTTCGTGATGAAAGAACTTGCGGACATTGAAGGCATCGCGGCGTTGCCGGGTTTCGAGGACGCGAACCTCGACACCGCGCGCGCCGTGCTCGAAGAAGCCGCGCGATTCAACGGCGAAGTGGTCGCACCGCTGAACGTTGAAGGCGACAAGAATCCGAGCGCGTGGAAAGACGGCGAAGTGATCACCACGCCGGGTTTCAAGGAAGCGTTCAAACGATTTGGCGAAGGCGGCTGGCAAGGCGTGCTGCATCCTGTCGAATACGATGGACAGGGCCTGCCGAAACTCATCGCCACGCCGTGTATCGAAATGTTGAATGCGGCGAATCTCTCGTTTGCGTTGTGTCCGCTGCTGACCGATGGCGCCATCGAAGCGTTGCTCACCGCCGGCACCGACGAACAAAAGCAGCTTTACGTGCCGAAGCTGATTTCAGGCGAGTGGACCGGCACGATGAACCTCACCGAGCCGCAAGCCGGCTCCGATCTCGCGCTCGTGCGAACACGCGCCGTGCCGCAAGGCGACGGTACGTTCAAGCTCTTCGGCACGAAGATCTTCATCACGTACGGCGAGCACGACATGGCAAAGAACATCGCGCATCTTGTGCTGGCGCGCACGCCCGGTGCGCCCGATGGCGTGAAGGGCATCTCGCTGTTCATCGTTCCCAAGTTCCTCACCGATAAATCCGGCGCGCTCGGCGAACGCAACGACGTGCATTGCGTATCGATTGAACACAAGCTCGGGATCAAGGCGAGCCCGACCGCCGTGCTGCAATTCGGCGATCACGGCGGCGCGGCAGGCGAGTTGATCGGCGAGGAAAATCGCGGGCTCGAATACATGTTCATCATGATGAACGCGGCCCGCTTCGCGGTCGGGCTGCAGGGCGTGGCGGTTTCAGAGCGGGCTTATCAAAAAGCGGTCGCGTTCGCGAAGGATCGCGTGCAAAGCCGGCCCGTCGATGGCTCGGCCAAGCAGCCGGTATCGATCATTCATCACCCGGACGTACGGCGCATGCTTCTGACCATGCGCTCGCTGACCGAGGCTTCGCGCGCGCTCGCCTACGTGGCGGCGGCGCATTGCGACCTCGCGCATCATCATCCCGATGAAACCGAGCGCGCAAATCATCAGGCTATCTACGAGTTTCTCGTGCCGATCGTGAAAGGGTGGAGCACGGAGCTTTCCATCGATGTCACGAGCCTCGGCGTGCAGGTTCATGGGGGCATGGGGTTCATCGAGGAAACGGGCGCGGCGCAGCATTATCGCGATGCACGCATTCTTTCCATCTACGAAGGCACGACTGCGATCCAGGCCAATGATCTGATCGGGCGGAAGACTGTGCGCGACGGCGGTGCGACAGCGCTGGCAATCCTGGCGCAGATGGATCAGACCATCGCGCTATTGGCCGATCGCGACGGACAGGCGTTCACGTCGATGCATCGTCATTTGAGCGCCGGAAGTCTTGCGTTGGCGCGGGTAATCGAGTTCATGGTCGCGAAGGTGAAAAGCGACCCGAACGCGGTGTTTGCCGGCAGCGTGCCTTATCTGAAGCTCGCGGGAATTGTGCTTGGCGGATGGCAGATGGCGCGGGCGCTGCTGGTGGCATCGGAAAAGCACGCTGAAGACGAAGCGTTTTATGGCGCGAAGATCGCCACCGCGCAGTTCTTCGCCGAGCATGTCTTGTCGCAGGCGCCGGGCATCGAGGCATCGATTGTCAGCGGCAACGGGCAAGAAGGATATCTCGCGATGACCGAAGCGCAGTTCTGATTCGCTGGGTCTGGTGCAAATGAAAAGGCTGTCCCTTTGCGGGGACAGCCTTTTTCGTCGTAGCCGCGTTCTAGCTTATGCCCGTGCGTATGCCGGCCTGCCGCTCGCGCGCGCTTCGCCCAAATACCGGTGCACCGACAAATCGTCCGACTGGATGGCCGGCTGCTTGCCCGACATCAGGTCCGCCAGCAACTGGCCGGAACCGCATGACATGGTCCAGCCAAGCGTGCCGTGCCCGGTGTTCAGGTAGAGATTCGATATTGGCGTGCGGCCGACGATTGGCGTGCCGTCCGGCGTCATGGGACGCAGACCCGTCCAGAACGATGCCTTCGCCGTATCGCCACCGCCGGGGAACAGGTCGTTCACGCACATTTCGAGCGTTTCGCGGCGCGCCTGGCGCAGGGATTTATCGAAGCCGACGATCTCCGCCATTCCGCCAACACGAATCCGGTCATCGAAACGGGTGATCGCGATCTTGTAGGTTTCGTCGAGCACGGTCGAAACGGGCGCCGCGCCTTCATTCACGACGGGCGCCGTCAGCGAATAGCCCTTCAGCGGATAAACCGGAATTTTGACGAGATCGCCAAGCAGTTTCGTGGAATACGAACCCAGTGCGACCACGTACGAATCGCCGCGAATCAGCTCGCCGCCACACTGCACGCCGGCGATGCGACCGCCGCTGACCGTGAGCGCATCAATCGGCGTGTTGTAGCGAAATTTCACGCCGAGCGCTTCGGCCATGGCGGCCAGACGCGTGGTGAATTTCTGGCAATCGCCGGTTTCATCGTTGGGCAGACGCAAACCACCCGTCAGCTTCTGCGATACCGCTGCAAGAGCTGGCTCGGCCTTGTGCAGATCGGCGGGCATGAGCAGTTCGAAGGGCACGTTCGCATCGCGCAAAACGGCGATATCTTTCGCGGCGCCGTCGAGTTGCTGCTGGGTGCGGAACAGTTGCAGCGTGCCTCCGGTACGGCCTTCATATTGAATGCCCGTGTCCGCGCGCAGCGCCTGCAGACAATCGCGGCTGTACTCTGCCAAGCGAACCATGCGGCCCTTGTTGACCGAATAACGGTCTTGCGTGCAGTTCTGCAGCATCTGCCACATCCATTTCAATTGAAACGATGTTCCGTCCAGACGGATGGCAAGCGGCGCGTGTTTTTCGAACATCCATTTCACTGCTTTGAGCGGCACACCGGGAGCCGCCCACGGCGACGCGTACCCCGGCGAGATCTGCCCCGCGTTTGCGAAGCTTGTCTCGAGCGCTGGTCCGGCTTCGCGATCGATGACCGTAACGTCATGTCCCGCACGGGCCAGGTAATACGCGCTGGTTACGCCGACAACACCGCTTCCCAAAATTACGACTTGCATGTCTTGCTCCGTGCAAAGTGACATTCCGCCGGTCATGCTTCTTGAGTAGCGGGTTGTGTAGTGGTATCGACTATAGTATTGAGAGTGCGGTAGTTTTTGTTATTGTATTTATCTACTTTTCAGTGGAATCGAATGAGAACTCAGCGAAATTCGGTGCGGGAGCTGGACAAGATCGATCGCCGGATTCTCCGGATCCTTCAACAGGATGGCCGTATCGCCATGAAGGAGCTTGCGGAGCAGGTCGGGCTGTCGGTGACGCCGTGCATCGAGCGCGTCAAGCGCATGGAGCGCGACGAAGTGATTTCCGGCTACTACGCGCGCGTGAACCCGCATCAGCTCGGTGCTTCGTTATTGGTGTTCGTCGAAATCACGCTCGATCACAAGAGCGGCAACATGTTCGAACAGTTTCGACGCGAAGTGCAGCGCATTCCCGAGGTTCTGGAATGCCACCTGGTTTCCGGTGATTTCGACTATCTGATCAAGGCACGCATTGGTGAAATGGCCGATTACCGGAAACTTCTCGGCGATATCCTGCTGCAACTTCCCGGCGCGGTGCAGTCGAAAAGCTACGTGGTCATGGAGGAGATCAAGGAGAGCCTGGCCATTGCCGTAGAGGGGTGAATCCGCTTGCGAACGGAGAGATTTACTGTATATTTGTACAGTATTTTCTATCGTGCGTCGATCATGGCCTTGCCTGACTCCGAATATCCCGTTGCTCCGCCCGCGCCACTCAAAGGCAGAGGCGCGGTCAAGAACATTCAGGGCCGATATGAGAAGGACGAGCGCGAACGTGTCGACGACGGCTGGACGCACACAGATCAGGATGGCGAAGAAGAAGGAGTGCCAGCGCTGCGCACCCAGGTGTTCGAGGAACACGCCAAGAGCATTCTCACGCGCAACTCGTCACCCGATATTCCGTTCGGGGTATCGCTGAATCCTTACCGGGGGTGTGAGCACGGTTGCATCTATTGCTTCGCCCGTCCCACGCACAGTTATCTAGGTTTGTCGCCCGGACTCGATTTCGAGAGCCGCATCTATGCGAAGGTCAACGCCGGAGAGTTGCTCGAGCGCGAACTGGACAAACCGTCGTACCAGCCGGAGCCCATCGCGCTCGGGGTCAACACGGACGCGTACCAGCCTGTCGAGCGGAACCTGCGAATCACGAGGCGCGTAACGGAAATCCTCAGCGAGCGCGGACATCCGTTTGCCGCGATCACGAAGTCATCGCTGATCGAGCGGGATATCGACTTGCTGGCGCCAATGGCGCACAAAGGTCAGGTGATGGTCGCGGTGACTATCACCACGCTCGACGCCGAAATCGCCCGGACGCTCGAACCGCGCGCCGCGACGCCGGCCAGGCGACTGCGCACCATTCGTACCTTAGTCGACGCAGGCATTCCAGTTGGTGTCAGCGTCGCTCCCATGATCCCGTTTGTCACCGAACCCGACATGGAGCGCGTGCTCGAAGCATGCGCAGAAGCCGGTGCCACGAGCGCGAGCTATATTGTCTTGAGGCTGCCGTGGGAAGTCGCGCCGTTGTTCAAGGATTGGCTCGCGGCGCATTTTCCCGATCGGGCCGACCGTGTGATGGGACGTGTGCGCGATATGCGCGGCGGCAAGGATTACGACTCGGATTTTTCAAAGCGGATGAAAGGCGAGGGTCTATGGGCTGACATGCTCAAGCAGCGCTTTCATCATGCGGCGCGACGGTTTGGGCTCAACCAGCGGCATCGCGGCATTCTGGATATGTCGGCGTTTCGGCGCGAGGGGAAGGCGCCGAAGCGGTCTGCAGTGGAAAGCCCGCAGATGAAGCTGTTTTGAAGGGCCTGGCGCAGAACCCCTCCCGGGTACATTACTGCGACAACTCTTTGGCCGCCTGAACCTGACCTTCGAAGTAGGTCTGGAAGGTGAGTGCGAGACCTGCCATCAACATGAACGCGCCAAACAGCAGGGAAAAAATCACGACGAAGATCACGGTCCAACCCGAGTCGCTGTGTTGTCCCGTTTGCGGATTGAACTGGGCGTCCCATTTTTCATCGGGCCGCAGCCCGTACACGATCGCCGATAAAAACGCCGCCAGCAGCGAAGCGGCGCCCGGCACGACGAGCATCCAACCGAGGACTGACGCGCGTTCGGTCGCGGCGAGCAACATGTAACCTACGATGCCGAGCAGAAGCCCCACAATGTGCGCCCAGCCGAATTTGTCGCGCAAACCATACAGATAGAAGCGATGCGCGCCAATGCTGCCGAAGAAGAAGGCAAGCGCGGCAGTCAGCGTTTTCGACCGAAAACGCCCGTGCGGCGCCGGATTTGAAGGGTGCGTAACGGTGGACGACGGGTTGTTCATCGGGAAGCTGAATGAAAAGCGTTAATGACGGGTCGACGCGGACGTTGGCGTGAAACGGCATTCTACGCTTCGGCCGTTGGTCTAGGCGGGCAGTCGCCGTTTGTAGCGGGGCGCGAAGATATGGCAAATGCACATCCGACCGTTTAAGCGCGCGTGGATAAATTTTCGCTACTCGAAATTCCATCCGGCTCAATGAGACAGACCCGGAAGTCTCGAAAAGCCCGGCACACGGTGCTTTACGATTGTTGGCCGCTGGCCGGACGCCGTGCAAAGTGGCCCTTCTCATCTTGATTAATCGATGCAAGTGTTTGTTAAGGCATCGCTTTGCCGCTATAATCGCGTGTTTTGGTAGTTCCGAACCCCGGTTTTCAAGGATTTCAGCATGGTTATCATCCGCTTGGCTCGTGGCGGCTCCAAGAAGCGCCCGTTTTACAACATCGTCGCAACCGATTCGCGTAGCCGCCGTGATGGCCGCTTCATCGAACGCGTGGGTTTCTACAACCCCGTTGCGACCAAAGGCGAAGCACTGCGCATCGCTCAAGACCGCCTGACGTACTGGCAAGACAACGGCGCGCAACTGTCGCCGACGGTTGCACGTCTGGTCAAGCAATCGCAACAAGCTCAGCCGGCTGCTTAAGTGCGGTTGCTGCAGTCAATCGGTCGGGTACTAGTGATCCGGTCGATTTTCGCTGCCGATGTTCGCGGGAGATTGGCTCATGTCGACGCGTGATTCTGCTTCAGACTCAGGTTTGAAAGCCGCACGTGGCGAAAAGCCTGAGCAGAACGATGCCACGTTTGGCGCATTTGTCCGCAAGCCGGCAACGCGCCGCGTGGCTATCGACGCTTTAGACGACTCGGGATCAATCGAGGCCGTTGAAGCTTTGCCCGACGACGCTATCGAAGTCGGCGCCATTGTTGATGCATACGGCCTGAAGGGCTGGGTCAAGATTGCGCCGCACGCGCATGCGGGTCATGGCGGCGACGCAATGCTCGCGGCAAAGCGCTGGTGGCTGGTCAAGGGAAACGAGCGCAAGTCGGTTCGTTGCCTGCAGTCGAAGGTGCATAGCGACACGGTAGTCGCGCATTTTGCCGGCTGCGACGACCGCGATACTGCCTATGCATTGCGCGGTCACAGCATTCACGTGTTGCGCAGCGACTTTCCGAAGCTCACTGGCGAAGATGAATTCTACTGGGTCGATCTGATCGGCCTGGATGTCGTGAATGAAGCGAACGTGGCCTTGGGCCAGATTGCGGGCATGATCGACAACGGCGCGCATTCCATCATGCGCGTGGAATTTCCGACTACCGGCAAGGACGGCTCGCCCACAATCGGCGAGCGGCTCATTCCGTTTGTCGGCGTGTACGTCAAGTCGGTCGATCAGGCGGCGCGCAAGATTGTCGTCGACTGGGATGTCGACTATTGATTCATCGGCATCATCGATCACAAGGAGAGGGCGATGCAGTTTGACGTCGTGACGCTCTTTCCCGAGATGTTTCGCGCGCTGACCGACTGGGGCATTACCAGCCGGGCAGTGAAGCAGGAACGGTTTGGTTTGCGCACGTGGAATCCTCGCGATTTCACCACGGACAATTACCGGACCATCGACGATCGTCCTTATGGCGGCGGCCCAGGCATGGTCATGCTGGCGCGCCCTCTGGAAGACGCGATCTCGGCTGCGAAAGCGGCGCAGGCAGAGCAAGGCATCAGCGGTACGCGTGTGGTGATGATGTCGCCGCAAGGCAAGACGCTGGACCATGAGCGAGTCATGCAAATCGTTCAGGAGCCTGGGCTGATTGTGTTGTGCGGCCGGTATGAAGCGATCGACCAGCGTTTGATCGATCGTGTGGTGGACGAAGAAATCAGTCTTGGTGACTTCGTTTTGTCCGGCGGTGAATTGCCGGCCATGGCACTCATGGACGCGGTCGTGCGCCAGTTGCCCGGCGTGCTGAACGACTCGCAGTCGGCGGTCCAGGATAGTTTTGTGGATGTGCTGCTCGATTGCCCGCACTACACGCGCCCGGAAGAATACGGCGGTGTGCGGGTTCCCGATGTGCTGCTTGGCGGCCATCACAAGGAAATCGAAGCGTGGCGGCGGCGTGAATCGCTTAAGAATACGCAGGAAAAGCGGCCCGATCTCATCGATCGTGCTCGCAGGAATAAAATGTTGAGCCGTGCCGACGAGGTATGGCTTGCGAGTCTCGCCAAGGAAGGGTTGAAGGCGCAGTAGGCTTATCGGCTATGTTTCGAGGCGGGACAAAAGGGCGGCGCCACGCTTGAATCAAGCCGGCGCCAGATGTGAACCCATCCTCTACCGGGGCCACCAACATGGCAAACAACTCCGGCAAGATGGCTCCAGGAGTCAGTAATGAATCTGATTGAGCAACTCGAAAAAGAAGAAATCGCGCGCGCACTCGGCGAGAAGTCGATCCCCGAATTCGCCCCCGGCGATACGGTGATCGTCAGCGTCAACGTGGTTGAAGGTACGCGCAAGCGTGTCCAGGCTTACGAAGGCGTTGTGATCTCGAAGCGCAACCGTGGTTTGAACTCGAATTTCATCGTCCGCAAGATTTCGTCGGGCGAAGGCGTCGAGCGTACGTTCCAGACCTACTCGCCGCTGCTCGCGAGCATTGTCGTGAAGCGTCGTGGTGACGTGCGTCGTGCAAAGCTGTACTACCTGCGCGAACGTTCGGGCAAGTCGGCGCGGATCAAGGAAAAGCTCGTGTCGAAAGACCGTGCTGCTGCAAAGGCGTAATTTTTGCGCTGAACGCTGCACCGGAAAAAGCACCCTCGCGGGTGCTTTTTTCTTTGGTGTGGTCAAATCATGTTTTGCGCCTTCGTTTGCGGCGCCTGAATCAAACTACCCAAGAAGCCAAGTTACACGTGTCTGCCCCCAAGCCGTCGACTCCCCGCATTCTCGAGCCCGAAATCCTGCCGATCGAATCGACCAGCGCAGACTTGCCGCGCGTGCGTGACGAAGTTCTGACGCCCGACGGCATGCGTGCAAGGTTCGCGCAGACGCTCGACTGGACGCCGGACGCGCGCGACGACAAGATCAAGGCGCTTGGGGGCGATCCGCGGGTGGCATCGGTGTTGATTGCGCTGGTTGTACGTGAAGCGGGCTTGAGCGTGTTGCTCACGCAGCGTGCCGATCACTTGTCGAACCATGCCGGGCAGATCAGCTTTCCGGGCGGCCGCCAGGAACCCGAAGATGCCGATGCCGCTGCCACCGCGCTTCGTGAAGCGCAAGAGGAAGTGGGGCTCGAGGCCGAACATGTAGAAGTGCTGGGCGAATTGCCCGACTACCTGACAGGTACTGGATTTCGCGTGACACCGGTGGTCGCGCTCGTGCATCCACCGATCGAGCTTCACGCCGATACCCTCGAAGTCGCTGATATCTTCGAAGTCCCGCTCGCGTTCCTCATGAACCCGGCCAATCATCAAGTGCGTGTGTTTCGCTGGGAAGGCGGCGAACGTCGTTTTTTTGCGATGCCTTTTACACCTGCGGAGAATGCGGCTCCCTATTTCATCTGGGGTGCAACGGCGGGTATGTTACGTAATTTCTATCGCTTCCTCGCCGCGTGACGCGTAATGTGTCGGCACTCGAATGGCGCTTCGTCCGATGTGTCCCTCTGGCAGCATCGGCGCTGTGCTATCTTTACAAGAAATTCGTAAAACTCGAATGTCTCGGCGCATCGCATGACTTTTTTCTCTGTATTACTGGCTCTTATCATTGAGCAGTTGCGCGCGCTCTCGCCGCAGAATCCTATATCGGCGTTGCTTCAGTACCATGCGGAATCCGCAGCTCACGGTTTCGACGCCGGAAAGCAGCGGCATGGCGTACTTGCGTGGCTGATCGTCGTATTGCCATGGACGTTGGCCGTCGGCCTGGTCTATTACGTCCTGTATCACATCAACTTTGCGCTGGCGTTTCTATGGAACGTCGTGATCGTGTACTTCACGCTCGGGTTCCGGCAGTTCAGCCACTATTTCACTGACATCCACCTCGCGCTGAACAACGACGACGTTCCGCGTGCCCGCGAGATTCTCAACGAATGGACCGGTATCGATACGCTCGATATGCCTGTGAGCGAGATTGTCCGGCATACGCTGGTTCACGCAGTGGTGGCGTCGCATCGTCACGTGTTCGGCGTGTTCTTCTGGTTTTTGATTCCTATCGGGCCGGCGGGTGCGGTGTTCTATCGGATCGCTGAATATTTGGCACGTTCGTGGGTTCAGCCGACCGACGAACGCACGCCTGCGTTTTCCACGTTTGCTCAGCGGGCGTTCTTTTTCATCGATTGGGTGCCAGCGCGGTTGACGGCGTTGGGCTTCGCCATTGTGGGGAATTTTGAGGACGCCATTTATGCTTGGCGCAATCATGCGAAGCAGTGGCCCGATGCCAATGAAGGTGTTTTGCTTGCGGCGGGGAGTGGGGCGTTGGGGGCACGTCTGGCGGGGCCTTTGGCCGAACCACTCAGCGTGGAGGCGTTGGCGGTTGGCGATGCAAGCCCGTTGCCAGTCGGCGATGATTGCACGCCACGGACACTTCAGTCTGCAGTTGGGCTTGTTTGGCGCGCTGTGATCTTGTGGATGCTTTTGTTGCTCATGTTGAGCATTGCGGTTTGGTTGGCCTGAGGGTTTTCGCTCGCGCTGTTCCGCGGTGAATTTGCTTTGGCTTTGGTCTGTTAGCGTTGCCCCTGTGCGGGGCGGCACTTCATTTCTTTTTCCAAACGGCGAAAAAGAAACGAAGCAAAGAAAACGCCTCCACACCACCACCACTAAATTGCCGTCTTCGCACAGCCACGTTGGTGGCACGCATCTACTATGCCCCCCGGCAGTCCGCAGCCGTTGAAAAGAACCTTCTCTTCTTTTAACGTTACTTTACACGCTTCGCTTATCAGGTAGTACCGCCTGCATGGTCTCGCCGGGTGCGTTGTTTTATTCGTCGTTCAGCGGGTCTCTCGCCGTTCCGCATTGCCAGCACACCGTAAATTGAGCTTCCAAAGTTTCACCGCATTGATGGCATCGCCATGCCTTTGCGTTCGATGCCGGACCGTTTCTCGCACGATCCAATATGTCCGTGGCTAAAGCCTCGTCGCGGTCGTCGGCTATCCAGATTTCCGGCGCGCATTGATCCGCCGGTATCTCGCCCATCGCGCCACTCAAATAACGGTTGTGCATCTCGCACGCAATCCCCGCCGTCGACAGCACATTTATCCAGTGATGCGCCGTGATCAGGTTCGGAGCCCGCGTCAGTTTCTTCATGCCATGTGTCTATCGGACAATTTGGCTGGCCTCATGCACAAGTTGCGCATACAACTGGTGGCGCGCCGGGCGGATCTTGCCTTCGGCCATGGCCTCCAGGATCGCGCAGCCCGGTTCCTGCAGATGCCGGCAGTTGTAGAAGCGGCATTTGCCAAGAAACGGCCGGAAGTCCGCGAACGCGCGTTCAAGTTGCCCCTCGGACAGGTGATGCAATCCGAATTCCTGGAACCCGGGCGAGTCGATCAACGATCCTCCGCCTGGCAGCGGATACAAGCGCGTGAACGTGGTCGTGTGCCGGCCGCTGTTCAACGCCTTCGAAATTTCCCGCGTCGCCACTTCGGCGTTCGGAATCAGGATATTTACCAGCGTCGACTTGCCCATGCCCGACTGTCCAAGCAGCAGCGTCGAACGGTTGGCAAGGCGGGCATCGAGTTCATCGTGGACGTGCTGGGGCGCCGCTTTCGCCGATAACTCCACGACCGTGTACCCAAGCTCCCGATACAGCGCCAGCCGCTTGCGCGCGACCGCGAGCGGCCCTTCCATGTCGATCTTGTTCAACACGATCAGCGGTTCCAGACCATGCGCCTCGGCTGCGATCAGCGCGCGTCCGAGCAAGTCCTCACTGAAATGCGGCTCGGTACCCAGCACGATCATCAGTTGATCGAGGTTGGCGGCGAAGAGCTTCGATTTGAACTGGTCGGATCGATAAAGCAGATTTCGCCGCTCGCCAATCTCGACAATCACGCCCTGATCCGCCGATGACTGCTCGTATTGCACGATGTCGCCCACCGCTATCTCGCTGCGTTTGCCGCGCGGGAAGCATTGCAGCATGGCGCTGCCGTCGGCCGGAGCGACGAGATAATGCCGCCCGTGAGCGGCAATGACCTTTCCTTCTATGCGCGCGTTCGCCGTTTTCTTTGCGTCGCGCGGCCTCATGCGGCGAATTGCATCAGGCGCTCGATGCGCTGCGATGCAGGCGGATGCGACGCGTAGAACGCGGTGTAGATGGGATCGGGCGTGAGCGTGGACGCGTTGTCTTCGTAGAGCTTGACGAGCGCGTTGACGAGGTCGCGCGGATCGGTCTGGCTCGCCGCGAAGGCGTCGGCTTCGAATTCGTGTTTGCGCGAACTCAAGCTGCCAAGCGGCGTCACGAAGAACATGAAGACCGGCAACGCCAGCATGAACAGCACGAGGGCCAGGCCATTGTTGTTGCCAATCAGCGACGGCCGCACGCCGAGTCCTTCGTAGAACCACACGCATTGCGCAAGCCAGCCAAGTAACGCGAGCATTACGAGGCTAAGCACGAACGTGACAACCAGGCGTTTGATCACATGGCGACGTTTGAAGTGGCCGAGTTCGTGCGCGAGCACTGCCTCGATTTCGCTGCCGGAGAGCCGGGCGAGAAGGGTATCGAAGAAAACGATTCGTTTTGCCGCGCCGAAACCCGTGAAATACGCATTGCCGTGCGCAGAACGGCGGCTGCCGTCCATCACGAACAGGCCTTTCGCGGCAAAGCCCGTGCGTGACATCAGGTTTTCAATGCGCGCGCGCAAGGCTTCGTCTTTCAACGGCTCGAACTTGTTGAAAAGCGGCGCGATGAACGTTGGGTACAGAATCAGCACGAGCATCTGGAACGCGACCAGCAGCACCCACGCCCACAGCCACCACAGCGCGCCAGCCTGGTTCATCAGCCGCAAGGTCACGAACAGCACCGGCAAGCCAATAGCCGCGCCCAGAACCACGCCCTTGATCAGGTCGAGGAAAAAGAGCTTTTTCGTCATCCGGTTGAAGCCGAACTTCTCCTCGATCACGAAGTGCCGGATGTAATCGAACGGCAGGTCGACCACGCTCGTGATCGCCACCACGATAGCCACGAGCGCCATCTGTCCCACGTAACCGCGGCCAAGCCAGTCGGTCACCGCGAGATCGATCTGCTGGATGCCGCCAAGCAGCGTCAACGCGATCAGCAGCGCGGCGCTGACAACGACTTCAACCATGGTCAGGCGCGTGCGCTCGACGGTGTAATCAGCGGCGCGCTGATGGGCGGCGAGCGGGATGGTCTGCAGGAACTGCGGCGGCACGTTTTTGCGGTGCGCCGCGACGTGCCGGATCTGGCGCGAAGCGAGCCACAACTTTGTGCCGACCATGCCGACCAGCGCTACGACAAACACGACCGAGAACGCGAGATTGAAATTGGACATCAGCAAGGATCCGATTGATAACGCGCAATGGAAATCGCGCGATTGAATTATGCGAGAATTATAGGTTCTTGGCCGTCACCGCGCGCATGGCTTATCGAGCGTTAGCCGAACGGCCGGGTCCTGCGACTTCCTGCAAACCTTAAAGCGCCGCTCAAGGCGTCAAACCCATCCAGGTTGCCCTCCCTATGGCCGATCCCGTGCTCGACTCCTCAACTTCCGCAAGCCCGTCCGGCCTCGTTCGCAGCGACATGAACCTCGTCTGGCTCGACATGGAAATGACGGGTCTCGAACCCGATAACGACCGCATTATCGAAATTGCCGTGGTTGTGACGAATTCGACGCTCGACAAGCTCGTCGAAGGGCCGGTGCTCGCCATTCATCAGGACGAAACGGCGCTCGGCAAAATGGACGAGTGGAACCGCAACACGCATGGCCGGTCGGGATTGACGGAACGCGTGCGGGCATCGACGGTAGATGAGGCCGAGGCCACGCGGCAAATCCGCGAATTCCTCGGTCAATATGTGCCGCCGGGCAAATCGCCGATGTGCGGCAATTCGATCTGTCAGGACCGGCGTTTCATGGCCCGGTGGATGCCCGAACTTGAAACGTTCTTCCATTACCGCAACCTCGATGTCAGCACGCTCAAGGAATTGTGCCGCCGCTGGCAGCCGGCGATCTATAAGGGTTTCCAGAAGCGCGCCATGCATACGGCGCTCGCCGATATCCACGAGTCCATCGACGAACTCAAGTATTACCGCGAGCATTTCCTGATTCCGTCGGCAAGCGGCGACGTTGGGGCTGCTTGAGCCTTCATGCGTTTAGGCGATCAGGCCTTTGGCGGCCTGATTGCGCTTTTCGGCCGGAACGCCGTGATCACTTCCGGGCGGGTTTCCATGTACGGTCCGCCGATCAAGTCGATGCAATACGGAATCGCCGCGAAGATGCCCGGCACCTTCGGCTTGCCGTCGGCGTCGCGGAGTCCTTCAAGCGTTTCGCGGATCGATTTCGGCTGGCCCGGCAAGTTCACGATCAACGCCGCGTGATCCGCTGTCTCGCGAATGACCGCGACTTGACGCGACAAAATGGCCGTAGGCACGAAGTTCAGGCTGATCTGGCGCATTTGCTCGCCGAAGCCAGGCATCGGCTTGGTGGCGACAGCTAGTGTGGCTTCAGGCGTTACGTCGCGGCGCGACGGGCCCGTGCCGCCCGTTGTCAGGATGAGGTCGCAGCCGGTTTCATCGACGAGCTGGATGAGCGTGGCCGAGATGGTCGCCGCATCGTCGTGAATCAGGCGCGTTTCGGCGCGCCACGGCGAACTCAGCGCCCCTGCGAGCCATTCCTGCAGCGACGGGATGCCCTTGTCCTCGTACACGCCGTCCGATGCGCGATCACTGATCGATACCAGTCCGATCAGCAATTCGTCCGGATGATTACGCTTTGTAGCCATCGTCGTCGTCTCGTTGCGGGAATTCGACATCGTCGCCGTCTTCCGTTTCGTCGATGCCGTCGTCTTCTTCGTCGGCGCCGGCTGCCGACTTGATCCACTGGAACATTTCGCGGAAATAGCGCGGCGGCTTGCTTTGCTCGCGTTCCTTGCGTGCGTTGCGAATCAGCGTGCGGCCTTCCTGCGGATCGACGCCCGGATGCTGGCGGATGAATTCGGTAAGGGCGGCGTCATCGGCGAGCAGTTTTTCGCGCGTGTGTTCGATCCAGTGCAGCTTGGCCGTTTCAGCGCGATTCACCCCGCGATACGTGTCGAGCGCCGTGCGCAGCGCCGCTGTTTCCTCGTCGGTCAGGGAACGCATCACGCGGCCGACGTATTGCACCTGGCGGCGCTTGCCTTCGTGATCGGTGATTTTCCGGGCATCGCGGACGGCGTCGTCGAGCTTTTCCGGCATGGGCATGCGTTTGAGCGCGTCTTTCGGGAGATCGATCAACGCCACGCCCAGTACTTGCAGCGCGAGCATGTCGCGTTTGAGCTGCGATTTGCTCGGGCGGTCGTAGCCGTGCTCGCTGCCATCCTGTTCGGTGGCAACGGCCGGATTTATGGGTTGCGTGCGGGTTTTACGGTTCATCGCGATATTGTACTTGTTCGAAGGGGGCCGCTGGCGCCTCGCGGCATGGACGAACGAAACCAAACACCCTTGGACTTGCTATGATCTTGCGACACACGGAAGCGGTCATGGCGAGCGCTGCGCCATCGGAAATCCGGCGCGACCGTTCCGAACCCTTCTGCAACTCGAGCATCCACAGGCAGACAAAAATGGCAGCAGACATGGACGTGAGGCAACGCTTTTTCCCGCACACCCAGGACGAGCTGAAAGAAATTGCGTCCGACATCCTGCGGCACGCAAAAGAACTCGGCGGAACCGACGCCGCCACCGAAATCTCCGAAGGCGATGGCCTTTCGGTCAGCGTGCGTCGCGGCGAAGTTGAAACCATCGAGCACAATCGCGACAAGATGGTCGGCGTGACGGTGTTCATCGGCAAGAAGCGGGGGAATGCGAGCACCTCGGACTTCACGGCCGCCGCGCTGAAAGACACCGTGGCCGCCGCATACAACATTGCGCGTTTCACGGCCGAAGACAGCGCCGCCGGACTCGCCGAGGCGGAACTGCTTGAAATGGCGCCGCAGGATCTCGATCTCTATCACCCGTGGGACATCAACGCCGAAGAAGCGGCCGATCTTGCCCGCCGCGCGGAAGATGCAGCGTTCGCCGTCGATAAGCGCATCCAGAACTCGGAAGGCGCAAGCGTCTCGGCGCAACACTCGCAATTTGTCCTGGCAACGTCGCGCGGTTTCATGGGCGGTTATCCGTTCTCGCGGCATTACGTGGCGTGCGCGCCCATTGCGGGATCGGGACGCGACATGCAGCGTGACGACTGGTACACATCGAAGAGAAATGCCGCTGATCTCGCGGATCCGGAAGCCATCGGCCGGTACGCCGCGCATCGTGCGTTGGCGCGGCTGGGCGCGCGCAGCCTCGACACCCGCAAATGCCGCGTGATGTTCGAAGCGCCGCTCGCAGCGGGCATTCTGGGCGCGTTCGTGCAAGCGGTGAGCGGTGGGGCGTTGTACCGTAAAACGACGTTTCTCGTCGATAGCCTCGGCAAGCCGGTTTTTGCGCCGCATGTCCAGGTGGTCGAAGATCCGCACGTGAAGGGCGGCATGGGCAGCGCGCCGTTCGACGAGGAAGGCGTGCGCACGCAGCGTCGTAATGTGGTCGAGGACGGCGTGGTGCAGGGCTATTTCCTCTCCACGTATTCGGCACGCAAGCTCGGCATGAAGACGACGGGCAATGCGGGCGGTTCGCACAACCTCTCGTTGCGCAGTTCGCTGACCAAACCGGGCGATGACTTCGAAGCAATGCTCAAGAAGCTCGGCACGGGCTTGCTGCTGACCGAATTGATGGGGCAGGGCGTGAACTACGTGACGGGCGATTATTCGCGCGGTGCGTCGGGATTCTGGGTGGAGAACGGCAAGATCCAGTACCCGGTCGAGGAAATCACGGTGGCGAGCACGCTGCAGGAGATGTTCCGGCACATCGAGGCAATCGGCGCCGACACGGTCGTGCGTGGGAACAAGGAGATTGGCTCAGTGCTGATCGAAAAGATGACGATCGCCGGGCAGTAAGCGCCGCTTGACGGATCGTATTTGAAAAGCCCGGAACGGTATCTGCCGTTCCGGGCTTTTTGATTTATCCAGGCCGCCGTTCGTATGTCACAAACGAATAGTCGAAGTCATTTGGCGCGGCCGCCCGATGCTTCTCGCGCGAGATTTCCTTCCAGACGGCCGGATCGGGGGCATCGATTGAAATATCGCCTTCGAAATCCGCATCGATTTCGGTAAGCACGAGTTTTTGCGCGAGCTCCCAGCCTTTGCGGAAAAGCTCCGCCCCGCCGATCAGGAACACTTCCTTCGCCTCGTCGCGCGCGGCGACTTCCAGCGCCTCACACAAGCCAGGAACGGTGTCGCAACCATCGAAACGACGCCCGGCGTCACGCGTCACCACAATGTTCCGCCGTCCCGGCAACACGCGTCCGATGGACTCGTGCGTCTTGCGACCCATGACGATCGGCGCGCCCATAGTCGTGCGTTTGAAGAAGGCCAGATCTTCGGGCAGGCGCCAGGGCAATTGGTTGTCGCGTCCGATCACGCCGTTGCGCGCGCGGGCGACGATCAGTGTGAGCGTCGTCATGATGGTGATCCTCTGCCAGCATTGAGATAAATCAAGCCGCAGATTCTACCCGACGTCGCTCCCGCACACGGCCGCCGGCGCGCGCAAACCGTGCGCGACCATCAGCCTGTACAGCGTCACCCGCGAGATGCCAAGCTCGGCTGCCGCTTCGTTCAGCCGGTGCCGATGCCGCAGCAATGTCAGCTCGATCGCCCGTTTCTCGGCGGCGTCGCGGGCGGCAGCGAGTGTCGTCGATTCCATGCCGGTGCAGTGGCCGAGGCCGAGGTCATCGGCGGTAATCAGCTTGTTTTCGGCCATCACGATCGCGCGGCGCACGCGGTTGATCATCTCGCGCACGTTGCCGGTCCAGGCGTAGCTGTACATGGCTTCGATCGCCGAGGGCGCGAAGCCGCGGATCTTGCGTTTGCCGTCGCTCTTGAACTTATGCAGCACGTGCAGCGCGAGAATTTCGATGTCCTTGCCGCGCGAGCGCAGCGGCGGTTCGTCCACACGCAGCACGCACAGCCGGTGAAACAGGTCCGTGCGAAAACGGCCGTCGCGCAGGGCTGCATCGAGGTCGATATGCGTCGCGGAAATCACGCGGACGTCGACTGGAATCGATTCGTGGCCGCCCAACCGGTCGATCCGCCCTTCCTGCAGGAATCGCAGCAAATGAACCTGGTTTTCGAGCGGCAGATCGCCGATTTCGTCGAGGAAAAGCGTGCCGCCGTCGGCCTGTTCGACTCGGCCGATCTTGCGCTGATGCGCGCCGGTGAAAGCACCCCGTTCGTATCCGAACAATTCCGACTGGATCAGGTGATTGCCGATCGCCCCGCAATTGATCGCGACGAATGGCCCTTTGCGGCGCGGCGAGCGTTCATGGATCGCGACCGCGGTCAGTTCCTTGCCTGTGCCCGATTCGCCGGAGATGAACACGTTGGCGTTCGTGTTCGCAACCTTGCGGATGGTGCGAAAGAGGTCCTGCATGGCTTCGCACGTACCGACCATTTGCTCATCGCCAAAAACGGTGGGCGTTTCCGTCAGATCGATATCGCCCAGGCTCACCATGCCGTACGCGTGATCGACCAGGTATCCGATGGTCGCCGGCGCGAACGGCCCTTTCACGAAATCGAAGCAGTAATGCCGGATCATGTGGCAGACGACGGGATCGGCGAGAAGGGTGGTATCGGTGAGCGCGATCCAGCCAATTTGCTGCTGGCGCAGCGCCGGCTCCAGCGCGGTCAGTTCGCGCGCGGAAAAGCCGGTCAAATCGACAATGCCGGCGACCGGGGCGCCGCTTTTCAGCACGCCGGCGTTTGCCGCCAGCGAGCCTGCTGACACCTTCCAGCCACGACCCTTCAGGTATGCAATCAGCGCCTGGTTTGGCGTCTGCGCGATATAGAGCAGGTTGCGAACGGCGGGCGCGAACGGCGGCCCTGAAATAACGGCGTCCGGCAAATCGGGCACACCCGCCACGACGGTCGGTATTGCTCGCGTTGCCAATCTCGGGCCGCGAGCGCGGCTTGTGGGTACGGCGGGGGAGACGGGGGCAGGATCGTGCACGAACGACCTCCTGGGCGAGCGCCAAACGTTGTCGCATTGTCGCGGCCGGCGTAGCGAAAATGTTCGGCCAGTCATCAGACCGCGAATATCATCCCCGCGCCGGAAAGTATGCTGACGCGGCTACTGCGTTGTATGGGCCTCCGTGTCCGCCACATCGTTGGGCGTTGAATGCACGGCTGCATCGGCGGGGACACGGGCCGGCACGGGCGGCGCAATCTCGTCCCACAGCGTCACGCTGGTTGGTGGATGGGGGAAAACCGGCGTCCATCCGTCGGTCACGGTGACCTTTTCGAACGCACTGTCGTCCTGTTCGATAAACGACGCTGCCCTGACGAAATGAATGAGAGCCGGATCGATCCGAACAATTGCCGGATCGTGAATAATAGGGCTGCTCGCTGCGGTTTCGCGCCAATCCATCTTTCCTATAAATTGTTCTTTAAAAATGGCTGGCGGATTAGTCGGAGTCAAAGATGTTTCAATTCCGGACATTGAGGGCACAGAGCCTGTTTCAATCGCGGGAATAATCACGCGGTCCTGATTAAAACCACTTTGCGCGCAAACGTTGCCGCCTGAACTTCCCAGTACAATCCACGCCGTCGCGACGGCGGCAAAGCGGTGCGGAACGGCGTTTTTTCCACATTTGACAGCGCTACTGGTAATTTCCATGGCGGTCTCCGTGATTCGTCCTTATTAGCGAGACCTGTGCCATCGGCCGCATTCGCCCGGCGCAATTCAGCTCTGTGGAAATGCATTCGGCAATGAAGTCAGGAAATCGACGAAAACGTTTCACTGCTGAAACGAAGCGCACTTAAAGGCGATTTTTATGAGAAAACGCGTAAATGATATTGTCTTATTTAATGTATTTACAAACTGCTTTATTAAAACAGACCGTCCGATTGAATCGCATGCTGGCAATGCTTCAGGAACGCGATGGGGGACATTGTTGCGGATATTTGTTTTCGAAGTATTCGCTTTATAGTAGTCTCTCAAAAACAGCAGCAGAAACAAAACAGGTTCGTTTATGAACCGCGCGACAGCACTCGTCGCTTCCGGGGTTTCATCGTTTGCGGTTTTCCGAATGACCGTTCGCTTGGGGCTTGCGAGTCTTCGACGTCTGCAACGTGATCGAGGGCATTTACCGGCGCGACCTTTTCAACGACCGTTGACGAAAGGATCAGAACAATGGAAGTCGCTCGGCGGCAATTAATATATGTGACTCGTGACCCGAGTGCGCCTCTGTGCGCCCGGTTCGAGGAGAGGGGCTGGCACATCGAGGTAGTTTCCAATGCCAAGGATGCTCGCCGCTGGCTTCGCAGCGATCTGGCAACGGGCGGCTTGCTGGATCTATCGAGCAATTTTGAAGCGCATGAACTTGCGGCGCTGGAAGCGTCGCTGACGCTCACCAACGTGGGCTGGGTCGCGGCCACCGTGACGGGCCAACTGGAAGACGCGGCCGTGCGCCGGCTGATTCGCGACTATTGCTTTGACTACGTGACGTTGCCTACATCGAATGATCGCGTGGTGGATGCGGTCGGCCATGCATACGGCATGGTGGCCTTGCACGAAAACGCATCGAACGATGCGCGCGACGGCCGCGCCGAAGGCGAAATGGTCGGTTCGTGCGACGCCATGCTCAGCCTGTTCCGCTCCATCCGCAAGGTTGCGATGACCGACGCACCGGTCTTCATCTCGGGCGAATCCGGCACGGGCAAGGAACTGACGGCAGTCGCCATTCACGAACGTTCGGCCCGGCGCGAACAGCCGTTCGTCGCGATCAATTGCGGCGCGATTCCCGCGCACCTTTTGCAATCGGAATTGTTCGGCTACGAACGCGGTGCGTTCACTGGCGCAAATCAACGCAAGATCGGGCGGGTGGAAGCGGCCAATGGCGGCACGCTTTTCCTCGATGAAATCGGCGATCTGCCGCTCGAAAGCCAGGCCAGCCTGCTGCGCTTCCTGCAGGAGCGCAAGGTCGAGCGGCTCGGCGGACACGGCTCCACGCCTGTCGACGTGCGCATCATCTCGGCCACGCACGTGGACATGCAAACAGCGATGATCGAAGGGCGGTTTCGCGCCGACCTGTATCACCGTCTGTGCGTGCTGCAAATCGATGAACCGCCGCTGCGCGCGCGCGGGAAAGACATCGAATTGCTCGCGAAGCACATGCTCGACCGTTTCAAGAAGGACGCGAGCCGGCGTCTGCGCGGCTTTGCGCCCGATGCCATCGCTGCCATTCACAATTATGGCTGGCCCGGCAACGTGCGTGAGTTGATCAACCGCGTGCGTCGCGCGATCGTGATGTCGGAAGGGCGGCAGATCAGCGCGCGCGATCTTGAGTTGGGCGAGTACGTGGAAGTTGCGCCGGTGTCGCTTGCGCAGGCGCGCGAGGCGGCGGAGCGGCAGGCCATCGAACTTGCGTTGTTGCGTCATCGCGGGCGTCTTGGTGACGCGGCCCAGGAACTCGGCATTTCGCGCGTCACGCTGTACCGCCTTTTGAGCGCGCACGGCATGCGTCACATTGAAGTCGATGCCCCCACGGAACACGTCACGCGCGGCTGATTCCTGACCGCGCCTGACGGTGGTCCGTCGGGTATTCCAGTTCGTCTGAAGTCCTCGTCTGAAGTCCAAATCCGGCGTTCACCCGAATCGCCGCGACTCGTACGGCTTTACCCCCTTAAAGACGTCTTTGCGCCAGACCTTTCGGCCCTTGGTAAAATCGTGGTTTGGTTTTATCGGCGGCTGGATTACTGCTGTTCGCCACAGGAATCCAGCCACGGGCCACCCCTTTTACGAACAACCCTTCCATGATCCAGTATCAAGAACTGCTCAAAGACATTCTCGAGCGCGGCGCTCGAAAGATGGACAGGACCGGCACAGGGACGATCAGCACGTTCGGCCGGCAATTGCGGTTCGATCTGGCGGCGGGTTTTCCGATCGTGACGACCAAGCGCATTCACATGAAAAGCGTGGTCTACGAGCTGCTCTGGTTCCTGAACGGCGATACGAACATCAAATACCTGAAAGACCACGGCGTTACGATCTGGGACGAATGGGCCGATGAAAACGGCGACCTTGGTCCGGTCTACGGTCACCAATGGCGCTTCTGGCCAAAAAACGACGGCACGATGGTCGATCAGGTAAGCGGGCTCGTGCATCAGATCAAGACGCGGCCGAATTCACGCCGCCTGATGCTGACGGCGCTGAACGTGGCGGATTTCCCCGACGAATCCATGTCTCCCGTCGATAACGCCCGCGCCGGCCGCATGGCGCTCGCGCCTTGCCATTGCCTCGCGCAGTTCTACGTGAACGATGGCAAGCTGAGCTGTCTTTTGTATTGCCGCAGCCAGGATGTGTTTCTGGGCACGCCGTTCAACATCGCGAGTTACGCGTTGCTCACGCATATGCTCGCGCAACAATGCGATCTGGATGTAGGCGAACTGGTGTGGACGGGCGGCGATTGCCATATCTACCTGAACCACTTGGAGCAGGTGGACCTGCAATTGAGCCGCGAGCCGTATCCGCTGCCCAAGCTCAAGCTGGCGAGAAAGCCCGAGTCGATCTTCGATTACCAATACGAAGACTTTGTCATCGAAGGTTATGAATATCACCCGGGCATCAAGGCGCCTATTGCTGTTTAAAGCGGCGGTTTAAAGCGGCGCTTTAAAGCATCCGGCGATCAAGGCGTGACTATGTTGAACATCGGGTCGAAGGTATCGAGAAGACCAAACAGCTCGCTGACCTTCTGAGCGTTTCCGCTGACCTTGTCACCACCCGCCTGGCCGCCGCTCATCAAGAACCTGGCAAAGTCGTTCTTGTTCATGGTGAGCGTGGCGTCCGGGTTCGCGAACGCGACGCCTTCGGTATAAATCAGCACCGAATTGCGCAGCTCGATGCCGTACTTGCGGCCATCGCCGAGATTCCAGTTGATGACCGTGTGCTTGCCGTCCGCCTTCGGACCGTTGAGCCGGATGCCCATGAAGTCGAGCAACATTTCGGGGCTCATTGCCGCGATGGCATCGGGCGTTGCCGTATTGATGCCCTTGCCCTTCGGCACGCCGTTGCGCAACTCGAACGCCCCCATCAAATACTCGTTGCGCCACGTCGGGTTCTCGGTCTGGTAACCAAGTTGTTCGAGCGCATCGGCTTGAAGTTCGCGAGCCGCCTTGTTCGATGGATCCGCGAACACGACCTTGTTCATCACGGTTGCGACCCATCGGTAATCGCCTTTATCGAATGATTGCTTCGATTTCGCGATCACTGCGTCGGCGCCGCCCATGAACTCGACGAAGCGCGCCGACTCTTCTTCCGGCGGCAGCGGATGCAGGTTCGCCGGATTCGAATCGTACCAGCCGAGATAGCGCTGGTAGATGCCCTTCACGTTGTGATTCACCGAGCCGTAATAGCCGCGGTTGTACCACTTCTTGCCGATGCCATCAGGCAACTGAACCTGCTCCGCGATCTCAGTCATGGTGTAGCCGGCGTTGGCGAGACGCAGCGATTGATCGTGGAGATACTTGAGCATGTCGCGCTGATCGGCCATGTAGCTCACGACATTCTGACGGCCCCATGTCGGCCAGTGATGCTGAGCGATCACCACATCCGTGCGGTCGCCGTAGTGCAAGATGGCTTCGTTGATGGTCTTCCACCATTGCACCGTGTCGCGTACCTGCGCGCCGCGCAGCGTGTACAGGTTGTGCATGGTGTGCGTGGTGTCTTCGGCGGTATCCAACAGCTTGAACTGCGGCATGTAGATCAGCATTTCGGCAGGCGCTTCCGTGCCGGGCGCCATCTGGAATTCGAACTGAACGCCATCGATAGTGCGTGTATCGCCGGTTTTTTCGACGGTGTCGTTCGGCGCGATCAAGCCGAGATTGCCGCGCGCGTTGGTCTTGCCGAGACCGGCATCGACTTGTCCGCGCGCGCTCGCCGGCAACATGGCGCCGTATTGATATAGCGCGCGGCGGCCCATTGCGTTGCCCGCGTAGATATTCTCCGCCACGGCTTCCTGCAAGAAGCCGCTGGGCGCGAGCACCTTGACCTTGCCGCTCTTCGCATCGGCTTCGTCGATCACGCCTTTCACGCCGCCGTAGTGATCCGCGTGGCTGTGCGTGTAGATCACGGCGACCACCGGTTTCTTCGGCCGATGCTGGAAGTAGAGATCAAGCGCCGCGCGGGCGGCTTCGCGCGTTGTCAGCACGTCGATCAGTACGATGCCCGTATCGCCTTCGATGATCGTCATGTTCGAGAGATCGAGTCCGCGCACCTGATACACGCGGTCCGTCACCTTGAACAAGCCGGTGAACATGTTCAGCTGTGCGATGCGCCACAGGCTCGGATTGACCGTGTCGGGCGCCTCACCCTTGAGAAAAGCGTACTTGTTCAGGTCCCAGCTCGTGCGGCCGTCGTCGGTTGGGAACGTGCCGTTCGCAATCGTGCCCATAAAGCCGCGCTGCGCGTTGTCGAAGTCGGTTTTATCGGCGAAGGGGAGTTGCTGGTAGACAGCAAGGTTGTCTTGCCGGGTGATGGCCGTGGCGTCCTTGGCGGGCGCGAAAGCGGCTTGCTGCCCAAGCGCGAACGGCGCGGCGAGCACGCTCAAAGCTGCTATTGCGGCAAACGTGAGCCGGTGCGGCGATACGATCATTGTTGTCTCCATTGAAGGCCATGCCTGGTTTGTTGTTCACGCCTGAATGGACGCCAAGGCACTCATGGATCGCAATTTTGGTATTGCCGATAAACCCCTGGGAATGACCGGTCGTTGTTCGATAAACCAGTCCGCCGCGTGCCCCTGACGTCACAAGCGAGTCAAAAACTTTACAGGCGAACCGGTTTTGTATTTGTCATATTTGGTCGGCTTTTGAACGGGCCATCAATGGCTATGTGTCCTTGAGGACCTCGGCGAAATGATGCTCACCCGCCGGCGTGACGCGCAGAATGCGGCGCCGGGATGTGGTTTCGAGCCAGCCGTGTTCGGTGCACGCATCGAGGAAAGCCGCGCCCAGCGCGCCGCCCAGATGTGGCCGGCGCTCGCTCCAGTCTATGCACGTGCACGCGAAGCGCCGCCGCCGTGCTTTCTGCTTGTTCAGATCGATGCCGAGTCGCGAGAACGCGTCGATTCCTCGCGCGGTTGCGTCGAGCGAGGTGGGGCCGGGGCGCGCGGATTCGGGCGCGGCACCGGGTATGACCTCCAGCCATTCTGATTTCAACATCCGCTCGAACAACCTCACCGCCAGTTCACCCGCGAGATGGTCATAGCAGGTCCGCGCGTACCGCATGTCGAGCGGCACGGCCGACGCAGGCCTCGGTGCCCGGCGATGCACTTCAACCGGCTCGCGCAGCGGGGCGCTGGCTTGCGCAAGATTGGCGAGCGCTTCGATCGCCATCGCGATGTCGGGCGTGGCGATGCGGTAATACCGGTGCCTGCCGCTGACCTCGAGCGCGAGCAATCCGCTTTCGATCAGCCGCGCAAAATGCCCGCTCGCCGCCGAGGGCGAGATGCCTGCGATCATCGTCAGTTCGCCGGCGGGGCGGGCGGTGCCGTCCATCAGCGCCCAGAGCATGGCGGCGCGCCCGGGGTCCGCGAGCAGCGCGCCAATCCGCGACAAACCCGGGAACGGGCGTGCATCGTCGTGATTGAGGGTCATGAAAACCTCCTTCGATTGACTCTACTTTAGCGGCTCGGTGCACGCGATGTTTCACTGAGACGTGAAGTATCGATGCGCTGGAGGCACGGGGCTAAAATGGGGTTTCGTATCGAAGTGCGGTCTTGCTGGGGATTTTCATGCTGAAACTATTGGTAGTGGCGCTGCTTGCCGCGGTGTGTGCGGGGTGCGCGGGAACGTCGGGCGGATCGTCGTCGGCGGGCGGGTCGAGCGGCATCACCATGTATGGCGTTATCGATGAAGGCATTTCGGTACGGAAGTAGAGGTCAGCGCGTCTTGCCGTGAACCCGTCCACATTTTGAGACTCGTATAATTCCGGCAACTCCACTTTGCCGGGCAGCCCCGCTGGGCGTGCCTTACATCTACATGAACACTGCAGCGCCGCTCTCAAATTCCACCGATGCCCCCATCACCGACCGGTCCGAAACCACGTTCCGGTTTCTTGCCGAGCCGACGTCCGTCAATTTCGGCGGCAAGGTTCACGGCGGCGCGTTGATGAAGTGGATGGACGAGACGGCCTACGCGTGTGCCGCCGTCTGGTCCGGACGTTATTGCGTAACCGTGAGCGTGGGCAACATCCGCTTTCGCCGGCCCATTTTGGTTGGCAATCTCGTGGAGTTGCGCGCGCGGGTTGTCGCAACCGGGCGCACGAGCATGCACCTGCATATATCGGTGCATGCCGGAGACCCGAAGAGCGGCGTATTGCAGCAGACGACTGATTGCCTGATGGTGTTTGTCGCTGTCGATGAACAGGGCAAACCGGTGCCGGTTCCGTCCTTCGTGCCGGTGACCGACGAGCAGAAACGGCTCGCAAAATATGCAATGGACGTCAAGGATGCGCTCGATGCCATCGTGGAATTGAAGCCGGAAGAAGTCGCGGCGGGCAAAGTCTAGAATTTCATCAAACGAAACAAGCAAATAAGACGTTTCTCATTCAAGCGCGTGTGCATTGTCGGCATAGTTCAGCGCATCGAGCGAAAGGCCATCAACGTGGCCGCGCCACAATCTGAATGAGGAACTACCATGACCTGGACGGCCGGCTACAACAGCTCCGTTGCTTACACCACCGGCTACTATCAGGAACAAAGCCCAAGCTATCTGAATGCGTGTCTTGTGATGCAGCGTGTACAGCCGCCATCGCTTGAAAAATTCACTTATTGCGAACTTGGATTTGGTCAGGGACTGACGTCGCTGATCCTGGCCGCGACACACCCGAACGGCGAGTTCTACGCCTGCGATTTCAACCCGCTGCATGTGCTGAGCGCGTCATCGGTACGCGACGAAGCGCGCTTGCCAAACCTTACCTTGCTGGAAAACGGCTTCGGCGAGCTTGCAGAAGGCAAGGTCGATTTGCCTTTGTTCGACTACGTCACGTTGCACGGCATTATCTCGTGGGTATCGGACGAAACGCGTGCGCAGATCATGCAGTTCCTCACGCGCTATCTGAAGCCGGGCGGCGTTGTGCAAATCAGCTACAACGCCATGGTCGCTTGCGCGCAGATTCAACCGCTGCAACGCTTGTTGATGCTCGGCGCGGGAAAGGGCGGCGATGCATGGGCGAAAGCCTATGAACTGGCAGCGAAGGTAAAGAACCTTGAAGCGCTGCATTTCACGCGCAACCCTGACTCGGCGAGCCGCGTAAATAGTTTTAACGATCTCGATAAAAACTATCTCGTCCACGAATACCTGCATGCAAAGTGGACGCCATTTCACATCACCGACATTGCGCAGGAAATGGCCGAGGCGAAGTTGAGCTTTGCTGGCAGCGCGCGGTTTGCGCACATGGCGCCCGTTGCGTGGCTCGGAGACGACCAGCGGCAAATGCTGGAAACGGTTGCTGATCCAATCGAGGCGGAAGAACTGCGCGACTACTTTGTGAATCGCGGATTCCGCTCGGATATCTTCGTGCGCGGCAAGGCTCAGCTCAGTGATATCCGTCTGCGCGAACAAGCGCGCCACGTTTATTTGTGGGGCAACGCGTCGGCGGTCTACAAGCCGGAGGTCAGCGTGGAACACGCCACGATCACTCGCTCCGACAATGCTCACAAGCGCTTGTTCGAATTGCTGCGCCGCTCGGAAACAACGCTGGCGCAAGTTTTCGATGCACCCGAGTTCGCCGGACTCTCGCTCGACTCCATCCTGAAGCTGCTGCGGTTATCGATCGCAGTTGGTGAGACCGTCGTGCGTTATGGCGCGGAACAACCGCGCGCGGCAGCGGACCGGCTCAACGGTGTTTTGCTGTCGCGAATCGAGCGCGGCGAGGTCTGGGGCGCATTGGCGTCGCCCCGGCAGGGTGGGGGTGCCGGGATCAGCGTTCTGGATCAGTTGATGCTCGCCTCACTGCATGGGAAGGCCGATCCAATCAAGGCGCTGACCAGAGATCACGATGAACTGGTCGCGCGCGTGAAGCGCTCGCTGACTGCGACGGGCCTGAAATTACGCGTCGGGGATGTCGAGGTCGCCGAAGGGGACACTGACAAGCGCATCGGCCACATCTTCGAAGACTCGGGCAAGACGCTGCTCGCGCATGCAGTCGAACAGGGTTTCCTGGCCGCGCGAAAGACATCAGCACGTTAATTACCGTTTGAAGGCAACGGTTGATACGTGATCAACCGCTGCAACCCCGGCTTTACTTCTTGCCGACCATCTCTTCAGGCTTCACCCACTCGTCGAACTCGGCTTCCGTCACATAGCCGAGCTTGAGCGCCGAAGCCTTCAGCGTCGTCCCTTCCTTATGCGCCTGCTTCGCGATCTTCGCGGCCTTGTCATAGCCGATATGCGGGTTCAGCGCCGTCACCAGCATCAGCGATTCGTTCAGCAGACTCTCGATACGCGGCTTGTTCGGCTCGATGCCGACTGCGCAGTTGTCGTTGAAACTTTGTGCGCCATCGGCGAGAAGGCGTACGGATTGCAGCACGTTGTGCGCGATCATCGGGCGGAATACGTTCAGCTCGAAATTGCCGCTCGCGCCGCCGATATTCACTGCAACGTCGTTGCCAAAGACCTGGCAGCACAGCATGGTCACGGCCTCGGATTGCGTCGGATTGACCTTGCCCGGCATGATCGAACTGCCCGGTTCATTTTCCGGAATCGACAATTCGCCGAGGCCGCAGCGTGGTCCGCTTGCTAGCCAGCGAATGTCGTTGGCGATCTTCATCAAACCCGCTGCTATGGTTTTCAGCGCGCCGTGCGCGAACACGAGTGCATCAGCGGCGGCCATGACTTCGAACTTGTTCGGCGCGGTTTCGAACGGCAGGCCGGTGAGCCTGCCGATCACGTTCGCGACCTTCACCGCGAATTCGGGATGCGCGTTCAAGCCCGTGCCGACCGCCGTGCCGCCGAGCGCCAGTTGATACAAATGCGGCAACGTCGATTCAACGTGACGAATCCCCTGATCCAGTTGCGCGACGTAACCTGAAAACTCCTGTCCGAGCGTAAGCGGCGTTGCGTCCTGCAAATGCGTGCGGCCGATTTTCACGATCGAATCGAAGTCCTTCGATTTCTTATCGAGCGTGGCACGCAAGGTTTTCAGCGACGGCACCAGATGCTTGACTATCGCCACCGCCGCCGCGATGTGCATGGCGGTCGGAAACACGTCATTCGACGATTGCCCGCGATTCACGTCGTCATTCGGATGCACCTTGCGCGCTTCGCCGCGCTCGCCGCCCATCAGTTCGCTCGCCCGGTTCGCGATCACCTCGTTGAGGTTCATGTTCGTCTGCGTGCCCGAGCCGGTTTGCCACACGGCAAGCGGGAATTCATCGGGGTGCTTGCCGGCGAGGATTTCATCGGCGGCGGCGATGATGGCTTTTGCTTTATCGTCGGCGAGCACTTTCAGTTCGGCATTCACTTCCGCCGATGCCCGCTTGACGATCGCAAGCGCATCGATCAGTTCCGGCGATTGTTTCTCGCTCGAAATCTTGAAATTTTGCAGCGAGCGCTGGGTCTGCGCGCCCCAGAGTTTTTCGTTGGGCACGGCGATTTCGCCGAAGGTGTCTTTCTCGAGTCTTGCGTTGTCCGTCATGACGACTTGCTCCTTCAGGTTCGGTTGAAACGTGACGCTTAAAGTTGAGAGTCGACGGGCAGCAACATGAACAATCCCGTCAGCAGATTCCGGTACAAACCGGCTTGCGGATCGAAGTTATACGTGCGCACCTGGCCGTTTTCTTCGGTGGTCCAGATGAGCGGTGACATCGGCGAGCCGGTGTTCTGGAGGCCGGCCAGTACTGCGGGGGATGCGAGCTCCACACGATACGCCGTTGCCGGCGCAATGCCGCGGTCGAACAACTCGGCGGCCTCGCGGGCTATCTCCTGGTTGTAGACGATCAGCGCGAGTTCGGTGTTGAGGGACGCCGAGCGCGGATCGAGGTTCATCGAACCAATGACTAGGATACTGCGATCGATCACGTAAGCCTTGGCGTGCAGGCTCGAACGCGATTGCGACCCAAAGATGCCGGCGCGCGGCTCCCCGGCGCCTTCGGCGATCACGGGCTTGAGTTCGTAGAGATCGACGCCGGCCTTCAACAACGGCACGCGATACGGCGCATAACCCGCCTGGACCGCGACGGCGTCGGTTGCAGCGAGCGAATTCGTCAGGATCTCGACCTTCACGCCTTTGCCGGTGATCGCGGCCAACGCCTTGACGCCTTCATCGTGCGGCACGAAATACGGCGACACGATCAAAACGCTGCTCTGCGCCGCGTTCGCCAGTTCGATGAGACGTTGCATGGGCGGGCTTTTGTAGTCCGGATCGGGATGCTCGATCTTGACCGGCGAATCAGCCCTGAACTCCGTGCGCGCCCACGTCAGGCCGAGGCTGTCCTGCGCGATCTGCTGTGCGAGCGGCGTTGCGTTGAGCGGTTTCGCGTTCAGCGGGTCGGCCTGGTCCTTCCAGTGCTGGCGAAGGTCGGCGCGGGTTTTATCGAGATCGGCGGGATCGAATTTCTGCTTGTTCAGCGCGCGCAGCGGATACGCAATCGAGCTGTTCCAGTAATCGTCGAAGCTCGCCGATATTTCCTGCGTTGCCGGCCCTGCAACGAACGCATCAAGGTCACGAAACTGAATGGTCGGACTCGCGCTGAAATATTCATCGCCGAGATTGCGGCCGCCGACGATCGCGATCTGGTTGTCCGCGATCATCGCCTTGTTGTGCATGCGGCGCGTGAACTGATCGACATTCGTGAAAAGATTGCGCGTGCGCTCGCCGAAACTGCGGGTCGCGCTGCCGAACGGATTGAAGACGCGGATATCGATGTTGTCGTGTGAATTCAGCGTAGCCATGATCTTGTCGATGTCCTTGAAATTCAGGTCATCCACCAGCATCCGGACTTTCACGCCGCGGTCGGCTACATAAAGCGCCGCGCCGAGCAGCAGCTTGCCCGTGTTGTCCTCTTCCGCAATGTAGTACTGCATGTCGAGCGTTTTCGTCGCGGCGCGGGCGAGCGCGATGCGCGCCTGCAGCGCCTCGGTCCCGGTCGGCAGCAGACGCACGCCGGATTCATCCGGATGCGCGGCTTCCTTCTGCGCGATAGCAGCGCGTAGCGGCGTATCGGCGGTGGCTGCGAGCGCGTGCGTGACCGGATGGTCAAACGCGCTGGCCGGCGGGCGCGTGGCGCAAGCGGCGAGCGTCAGCGCGGTCAGAGTCGCAACGGATAGCTTCAGATACCGCGAAACCTCGTTCGGCCCGTCTTTCCGGGTTGAAGTGTTCGATGACTGCTTGCTACGGTCCGACACGTCCATTTCTCTTCTTTCCCAAGCGATTTTTCTGATCTGGTCACGGCTTCGATGCACCGTCCTTGTCGTTCTTGGCGCCGGATCTCGTTTGAACGCGCGAGGATCACGCGAGCCCATTTTATTGGAAATTGGGTACGGACACGCTGGATGGCTCGTTTTAAGCAAAAGCGGGGAGGGGAATCACGGATCATGCAGACGAAAAAAAGCCCGCTTCAACGAAGCGGGCCTAATACCCCTGTTACTGGATGAGTCTCAAGGAGACGGCTTGATCGTATCTGCCGGGCGTCCGGATTCCAACCAACAATGCCTGCTTAACTTATGCGGGAGCATTGCCTTAAGCCGTATTTTGTGACGCCTGGCGGTCTTTCCCGGCCGGCAAGGTGCCACCGGCTACAAGCCTGCGGCTCATGCGGTCGAAACGGAAGGTCATCAGCGCCGCGACACTCGCCAGCCCCGCCGCAAGCCCCCACCACAGGCCTTTCGTCCCGCCGCCGAAGTGAAACGCCAGCAAATAACCCGTCGGAAAGCCGATGCCCCAATAGCCGAATGCAGCGGCGAGCATGGGCACGCGCGTGTCTTTCAGCCCGCGCAGCACGCCGGAGGCAACGGTCTGCATGCCGTCGACGATCTGGAATACGGCGGCCACGCCTAGCAGCGAAGCCGCCAGCGCGACGGTCTGGGCGTTCTTCGGGTCATCGAGATGCAGATACAGCCCGACGATCGCGTGCGGCGCCAGCACCAGCACGCAGCCCGACAACGCCATGAACGCCACGCCGAGCGCAAGCGCGACAAACCCCGCATGGCGCGCGGCAACGGGTACGCCCGCGCCGATCCAGTACCCCACGCGCACGTTCGCCGCCTGTCCGATGGCGAGCGGCACCATGAACGCCACCGACGCCACGTTCAACGCAATCTGGTGCGCGGCGAGCGGCGCTTCGCCGAGCGTGCCGACGGTCATGCCGGTGGCGAGAAACAGCGTCGATTCGACGCCGTACGTGATCGCAACCGGCCAGCCGATGCCAAACAGCTCGCCCATCAACGGCAGGCGCGGGCGCGATGCGGCGACGAAATGCTTGAACCGTGGCCGCAAATGCAGGAACGCCACCAGCATGAGTGCGGTTCCCCAGACGGTGATCGTGGTCGCAACCGCCGAGCCCAGAAACCCAAGCCGGGGCAGGCCATACGCGCCGTGGATCAGGCCGTAGTTCAAGAACCCGTTCACGAACACGCCGCCAATCGATACCCACAAAAGCCGCCGCGCCGCGCCGATAGCCGGCAGAAACGCGCGCATCATGCCGATCCCGATCAGGCTGCCCGGCGCGCCCCAGCGCAGCACCGCGCAATATTCGCCGACGTTTTTGGCGAGCATCGCGGGTTCGTGGAATGCGAGCAGGATCGGTTCGGCGAAGCTCAGCAATACGAACGCCGGAATGGCGAGCAGCAGCGAAAGGACGAAGCCGGTCCAGTAGATATTCGGTACGAGATGGTCGTTATTCGCGCCACGCGCGTGCGAGACGGACACGCTCACCGACGTCAGCACGCCCTGCAGCAGCACGACCACGACAAAAAACAGGTTCGCGCCCAGACCGCCCGCCGCGAGCGCGTCGGGGCCGAGTGAGCCGAGCAGGATGGTGTCGGTCACGCCCATTGCCATTTGCGAGAGCTGCGAAATGGCGAGCGGCGCCGCGAGCCTGGCGGTATCGACGGCATGACGGGAGAAGCTGGGCGGCGCGGTCGCGCGATTCATTCGGGTTGGCATGACAGATAACAAGGAAACTTGCGCCGGTGCGCCTGGACGGCCTTACAAAGCCGCCGCAAAAACAGTAACGGGCGATGCAAAGGCCGTTGCCGGCCCTGCATCGCCCGTTCGTTCCGGCCGCGCTACGGAGTTCAGACGTGAATCACGCAGAACCCAAAGCCGGCGAAAGAGAACGAAAGCCTTCTAGCTTATTGCTTGATCGAGCTCATGTCGATCACGAAGCGGTATTTCACGTCGCTCTTGACCATCCGGTCGTACGCGGTATCGATTTCGTCCATGCGGATCATTTCAATATCCGACGTAATTCCGTGCTTGCCGCAGAAATCGAGCATTTCCTGCGTTTCCGCGATACCGCCAATCAGCGAACCCGTCAGCGACCGGCGCTTGAAAATCAAATTGCCAATGGACGGCGACGGATGCGGATGCTCCGGCACGCCGACGAGGGTCATGGCGCCGTCGCGCTTGAGCAGCGTCACGAAGGCGTCGAGGTCATGGGAAGCCGCGACCGTGTTCAGGATGTAATCGAAGCTGTTTACGTGCTTCGCCATCTGCTCCGGATCCTTCGAGATCACCACTTCATGCGCGCCGAGGCGCTTGCCGTCTTCCACCTTGCTTTGCGACGTGGTGAACAGCACCACGTGCGCGCCGAGCGCGGCGGCGATCTTCACGCCCATGTGCCCAAGGCCGCCCAATCCGACGATACCAACCTTCTGTCCCGGCTGAATGTTCCAGTGGCGCAGCGGCGAGTAGGTCGTGATGCCGGCACAAAGCAGCGGCGCAACGGCGGCGAGTTCGAGGTTTTCCGGGATGTGCAGGGTGAAGGCTTCATCGACGACGATCTGTGTGGAATAACCGCCGTAGGTCACGCCGCCGGTGTGTTTGTCGGGTCCGTTGTAGGTACCGACAAAGCCGCTGCCTTCGCAATATTGCTCGAGGCCTTCCTGGCAACTCGGGCAAGTGCGGCATGAATCGACCATGCAGCCGACGCCGGCGAGTTGCCCGACCTTGAACTTCGATACTTCCGATCCGACTTCGACCACACGGCCGACAATCTCATGGCCCGGAACGTTCGGATACACCGTGCCGCCCCATTCGCCGCGGGCGGTGTGCAGGTCCGAATGGCACACGCCGCAGAACAGGATGTCGATACGCACATCGTGCGGCGTGAGGTCACGGCGCTCGAACTCGAAGGGGCTGAGCGGTTCGGTGGCGGAACGTGCGGCGTATGCGTTGGTCTTGTACATGGAATTGCTCCAGATAGAGGGCAAAAAAGTGCCGGGCAAAATGCCTGCGCCCTGACACGAATATTTAATGCTCTGGTCATCGGCCTGTTGGACGGGCGCGTGCCTGAAAACATCTGCTAGGCCGGCGAACCAGATCGCCGGATAAAGCGGTGCAAGGGCCGTGCAGGTCCTGAAGGACGTCCACGCGTTGCGGAAGAAGGAATGGTTGCCGGGATGGAGTTGCTTGGCCGGACGATGTCCGGATGCCACGGGGGTGATACGTAGGTCCTGCGCAATCGGCGGCGTGATTCACTGATGCCGCCTGAAACAATTTTAGATCGCTACAAAAAAACGTGCTTGAGTGGCCGTTTGATGACGCTCGATGCGGCCGTTGCGAAGCCTCGATTATCGCGCTTCCGGCCGCGCCTTCCAACCTGTTCCAATGTAAAACTTGACCACCGTCAGGTGGTTGCCGCATCGATCGGCTGGTTCATGCCGGCTTGCGAATCTTGATGGTGGTGTCATCGACAAGAACCGTCTGGCCCGCGCGGATCTTGCACGTCTTGCGCAACTCGACCTTGCCGTCTACCTTCACCTCGCCCTCGGCCACGCGCATTTTCGCCGAGCCGCCGCTGTCGGCTAAGCCCATGATCTTGAGCAGGTTATGCAGTTCGACGTAATCGCCCGTGAGCGTGAATTCCTGGCGCGGCATGGCGGCTCTCTTTGCAGGTTGAAACGAATCGGGCGCACATCATAAACCAGCGATGCAACCAGTATCTGTGTGAAGTATCGGGTGTGCGGGCACGCCGCGTGCGACTACCGCCATGTCCCGGTAAATCCGGCCGTCCAGTCCTTTGCAACATGTCAGGAAATGAAACCTTCGGTAACAGTGACGGGTTTCATAGAACCCGGACGGAGGGAGCGGGGTCAATCGTAATACGTTGTCCCGTAGTCCAGTAGACGGGCGAAACGCAGCGCGCAGTGCCCAAGGGCGTTTCAGGACACGAAACATGCTGCCCGGCGTTGCAATCGATACCCGGAAAACAATCGCCAGAGAGGAATTGAATATGTCGCAAGTCAAGAAGATGCTGCTTGGTACCGCTTTCATTGCTATCGCAGGTTCCGCTTTTGCCCAGACCGCACAGCCTTCCGATGCCGGCCAGCCGCCCGCACAGGTTACGCCCGCGCCGCAAAACCTGACGGCTCCGGCACCCACCGATCCTCTGGTCCAGAAGCGCAATGCGAACGCTCAGGCCAACGCGGAATACAAGGCATCGAAGAAGGCATCGCAGCAGGAACTGAAGGCGACCAGCAAGCAAGCGAAGGAGCAATACAAGGAGCAAGTCCGTAACGCCAAGATCAACAAGAAGGCCGACAAGCAGACGGCCAACGACGAACTGAAGTCCGCCGAACCGAATGGTCCGCAGAACACGAACCTGCAGCACTAAACCCGGTGTATCGATGAACGCGGTCGTTTCCTATGGCCGCGTTCGGGAAAAAATAGAGGGAGAACATCATGACCAAGACCACTCATCGTTTGTGCGCTGCCTTGCTCGCGGGCGCGTTTGCGACTGCGGCGACGGTATCGGTTGCACAGAATACCGAGCCCACGCACGCGGAGAAGAAAGCCGCCAAGAAGCAGGCCGAAGCCGATAAGGACGCGAACGTCGCACAGGCCAAGGCCGACAAGCAGAAGACCGAGTCGCAGTCGAAGGCGAACGAAGCCGCTGCCGACGCCAACCTGAAGAACGCGAAGAAAGCGGACTGATCCGGCTTTGTCGCGTAAAGAACGGCCCGACAAGCGCCAGCTTGCCGGGCCGTCTGTTTTTTGGGGCCAAAAGCGTGCTGCATCAAGCGCTTGCGTGCGCGGGTTGTATGGATATACAGTGTGCGTCACCTGTTTTTCCAAGCTCCAAGGTCACGCGACGTGCTTTCGCCCATTCCCGCCATTGATGCCAAGCCCCAATCCGATGCAGCGGAAGTCGCGCCGTATTTGACCAAGCTCAACGACGCCCAGCGCGAAGCCGTCGAATACGGAACCGATGCCAACAGCGCCGCCGGCGCGTTGCTCGTGATCGCGGGCGCGGGGTCGGGCAAGACGAATACGCTTGCGCATCGCGTGGCGCATTTGCTGGTGAAGGGCGCTGATCCGCGCCGTATCCTGTTGCTGACCTTTTCGCGGCGCGCGGCCAACGAAATGACACGCCGCGTGACGCGCATCGCGGCGAACGCGCTAGGGAATCGCAGCGGCATGGCGCAAGGCCTCACGTGGTCCGGCACCTTCCATAGCGTCGGCGCGCGTTTGCTGCGGGACTACGCGGATCTGGTGGGCTTGTCGCCGTCGTTCACCATCAACGACCGCGAGGATTCCGCCGATTTGATGAATCTCGTGCGGCACGAACTGGGGTTATCGGCGAAGGAAAAACGCTTTCCCGCCAAGTCCACGTGCTTCGCCATCTACTCGCGCGTGGTCAATACAGGCGCGTCGCTTGCCACCGTGCTCGATCAGGCGTTCCCGTGGTGCCGCGAATGGGAAGACGACTTGCGGCGCCTTTTCGCCGCCTACGTCCACGCAAAGCAGCAGCAAAGCGTGCTCGATTACGACGACCTGTTGCTCTACTGGGCGCATCTGGCGGCGGAGCCGTCGATTGCGGCGGATTTGTCGAGCCGCTTCGACCACGTTCTCGTCGATGAATACCAGGACACGAACAAGCTCCAGGCGTCCATCCTCCTTTCGATGAAACCCGATGGCCGCGGCCTCACCGTCGTCGGCGACGACGCGCAGTCCATCTATTCGTTTCGCGGCGCGACAGTGCGCAACATTCTCGACTTCCCGAATCACTTCGACCCGCCCGCCAAGTGCGTGACGCTCGAGCGCAACTACCGCTCCACGCAGCCGATCCTGGCGGCATCGAATGCGGTGATCGGCCTCGCCACCGAGCGATACACAAAGAACCTCTGGACCGACAAGACATCGGAGCAACGGCCGCGGATTGTTTCCGTCGCCGATGAAGCCGATCAAGCGCGCTACATCGTCGAGCAGATACTGGAAGCGCGCGAAGGCGGCATGACACTCAAGCAGCAAGCCGTGCTGTTTCGCACCGCGTACCACAGCGCCGCGCTCGAAATCGAACTCACGCGGCGCAATATCCCGTTCGTGAAGTTCGGCGGTCTGAAGTTTCTCGATTCCGTGCATGTGAAGGACGTACTGGCCGTCTTGCGATGGGCCGAGAATCCGCGTGATCGGGTGGCGGGGTTTCGCGTGGTGCAGTTGCTGCCGGGCATCGGGCCGGCCATCGCCGGTCGTGTGCTCGACCAGGTCGCCGAACGCGGCGATACGGCATCAGCGCTCGCGGCCTTTGCGCCGCCGCCGCGAGCAAGCGAAGACTGGCCTGTATTTGCCAGCTTGATGGCGAAGGTGTGCGCGCGGGAAAGCGGTTGGCCGGCCGAGTTCGAGATGATCCGGCGCTGGTACGAACCGCATCTGGAGCGCAATCACGAGGACGCGGCGATCCGTCATGGCGACGTGCTGCAGATGGAAAGCATTGCGTCGACGTATCCCACGCGCGAGCGTTTCCTCACTGAACTGACGCTCGATCCGCCCGACGCCACGAGCGACGAATCGGGCGTGCCGCTTATCGATGAAGATTATCTGATTCTTTCCACCATTCATTCGGCCAAGGGCCAGGAGTGGAAAAACGTGTTTGTGCTGAACGGCGTGGATGGCTGCATTCCGTCGGACATGGGCACGGGCAGCGACGAGGAAATCGATGAAGAACGGCGGTTGTTATACGTCGCCATGACGCGGGCAAAAGAGGATCTGCATATAGTCACGCCGCAGCGCTTCTACGTGCACAACCAGACGGCCATGGGCGACCGGCATGTGTGGGCGGCACGCACGCGGTTCATTCCCGCGCATCTGATGCCGCAGTTCGAAGCGCGCGCGTGGCCGCATGTGCCCGAACCCGTTGCGCCGACGGCCGCAGGCTTGGCCGCGGCGGCGAAAGCGAAGCTGGATATCGCGGCGCGGCTCAAAAAAATGTGGGAATGAAGCAGCTCAACGTTCTGCGCGTGATGGCTTCGGCACCTTGCGTTCCGGCGTGAAGATCGCGCGAAGCCAGTTGCCAAAACGCGTAAAGCTGTCATACGGCTCTTCGATGAAAATCTCCGGCTTCAGCGACCGCAGCTGTTCCAGCACTTGTTGCGCTTCCTGCTTTGAAACGGAGCCATGAAACATCCCGAGTCTCAGCAAACAGCGCAGTTCACCGAGCTTTTCGCGCGCGGTCGATCCCACACTGTGCTCGGTCGCAATCCTCGTTTCGTAGACACGTTGACGCAGTGAATCGGCGAGACGCCACGCGGGCGTCTGCATCTTCTGCTCGAGATCCTGAATATCCGTTGCCGCCGATTTGATCTGCGCGGCAAGCGAATCGATTTGCGCCGCGTCGCCTTTTGCTTCCGTGACGATCGACGTCGCCCAGGTGCGCGCGGCCTTCACCAGATCGTCCGCCGACCAGTCCGAGCGCACCGCAAAACCAAATCCGTGTTCCGCGGCCTGGCGCATCATCATGTCGACGACATCCGGGAATTCCTTGTCGAGCGCGCGCTTGGCCCATGCGTACTGGCCGTTTTGCAACATTCGTTGCACGGCTTGTTCGGTGAGCGGCGTGGGGTTGTCGAGCAGTTTTGCGCGCAGGAAGTCTTCGAACGATGGCGTGACGAATTGCGGATCGAATTTAAGCGACAGGCGAATGAACGTATCGAAGTCGCGGCGCAGCGCAACGAGCGTTTCGTCTTTGAATGAGAGGGTGATCTGACCCATGATGTGTCCCGGTTCGCGCGTCCCGCGCATCGATTTTTCGAATTGCGCGGAAAAACAGTCGGCGTCGCCATTAGAGCGATGGCCATTCGTCTTTATATCGGCGGCCGGGCGGGAAACTTTAGGGCGTTGGAGGAAAGCCTCCAGTTACTTTACGGGAATCGTCGTGCCTGCTGGCATGGGCACGGCCGTGACGCTGTTCTTCGCGCTGCCGGTCGCGATCCGGTCGCTGTACGTCAGGTAAACCAGCGTGTTGCGCTTGGTATCCACGACCCGAACCACGTGCAAGGTCTTGAAGATGAACGACATGCGCTCGGAGAACACATCGGCTTTCTGCTTGAGCGGCGCGTCGATCTTGATAGGCCCGACCTGGCGGCACGCAATCGACGCTTCGGACGGGTCTTCCGCGATACCCAGCGTTCCCTTGACGCCGCCTGTGCGTGCTCGCGAAACGTAGCATGTGATCCCGGCGACAGCCGGATCGTCGTACGCCTCCACGCTCACGCGGTCCGAACCGGTGAACCGGAAATTCGTGTTCACGCTGGCGATTTCCTCGGCGTGAAGCCCGAGAACGGCGAACAGCGCAGCGAGCGATGCAAGCAGGGGGAGGGCGCGTTTCATCGGAATCCTTGAGCCATTTCTGGCGATAAAAAAACAAAAAAGGCGTCGTATTGTAACGACGCCTTCGTACAGTCCGGGTGAAACGCATGCGGCTGAAAGATCAGTGGAAGATCAGATACAGGATCACCAGCACGATCACCGGAACACCAAGCAGCCATCCAAGTAGGTAAGGCATGTCGTCCTCCATTCGATATCTGATTTGATGAATCAAGTATCCGTGAGAGGCCAATGTCCCGATAGCCGCGCCTGTCCTATATCAGTGTAGGCGGACTCCTATCGGACGCCGGTGGTGTATTGCGTGACTTGCCGGTAGCGCTCGTTCGGGCGCAAGACCACGTCTTCCGCGCTTTCCATGTTGATCTGGTTTGGGAATCCGCCGGCTTCCAGGCACAACGCGCCGTGCTTTTTATAGATCGTGCCTTGTTTGCCCGGCTCGCCTTCCAGATAGTTGCTCGTATAAAACACGAGGCCGCGTTCAGTCGTCGATACCGTCAATTCCCGTCCGCTTGCCGGATGATAGACCGTCGCCGCGCGCTGCAATTCCGGCAGTGCGGTGACCGCGCCGATCGAACGCAACACAAAACAATGATCGATGCCGCCATTCGCCAGCCTGACCTGCTCGTTGTCGTGCGCATCGATACGCGGTCCGATAGCGGCTGGCTTGCGAAAATCGAACGGGGTATCGGCGACGTTTTCGAGCGCCACGGGAATCGTGTTTTCATCGATGGAGAAAAACTGGTCCGCCGCGATTTCGATCTCGTGATCGGCAATGCTCGAAGGCGCGCCCGACAAGTTGAAGTACGCGTGATTCGTGAGGTTGAGCGGCGTGGGGGCGTCGGTGAAGGCATCGTAGGCGATCGTCAGGTCACCCGCTGCGCTGAACGTGTAGGTCACCTGGACCGTGAGCGCGCCAGGAAAACCATTGTCGCCAGCCGGCGATTCCAGCCTGAACACGAGCGATTCGTCCGTGTGCTTCGCTTGCCAGACCTTGTAGCTGAAGCCGGTGGAACCGCCGTGCAGCGAGTTCGGCGGCTGGTTGGCTTCGAGCGGGTATTCGACGCCATCGAGTGAAAAACGCGCGCCCGCGATGCGGTTCGCCCATCGTCCGACGGTCGCGCCCATGTGCGCCGGGCCTTGCGTGTAGGCGGTGGGGGTGTCGTGGCCGAGCAGAATATCGGCGAGACGGCCGTCGCGATCCGGCGCGAACCACGAGACGAGCGCTGCGCCGAGGTTCGTCGCCGAGACCCGCAGGCCATTGTCGTGGCTGATCGTATGAAGTTCGACGGGCGTGCCGTCCGGGAGGTCGCCCCAATGGGCGCTGGAAATGTTCATTGCGTGGTCTCCGGGTTATGGTTTTTCGGGGGTTGGCGCGGCGCTTCGGGCTTCGGTGGCCTGTCACGATACAGCGTGCGAACGTAGTCCAGATGCGCGCCTGCGGCGTCGCGGGCACGTTGTGGATCGCGGGCGATGATGGCATCGAAGATTGCCTGATGCTGTGCGAGCAGATCGGCTTCGACCTGATCGTCGTAATCCACCAGCCGGTGCGATGTGAGCATCGATTCACGCACGAGCTCGTGCAGGCCGTGCATTACGTGGGCGAGCGCAAGGTTGTGGGTGGCATCGGCGATGGCCAGATGAAACGCGGCGTCGTGTTCGGCGATGCGCGTGCGTTTTGGTTCGATGGCCGCCGTTTTCAGTGCCTGGAACGCTTCGGCGATGCGTGCGAGGTCGGTATCGGTCGCGCGTTCGGCGGCGTAGGCGGTCGCGAGGGATTCGAGTCCGTGGCGCAGTTCGAGGACATCGGCGCTGGCGGTGGGATGCTGGCTCAGCAATGCGGCGAGCGGTGCGGAAACCAGGGGTGCGGTGACATCGGACACTTCGAAACCACCGCGGGCGGCGGCGCGGATGAATCCATCGGATTCGAGCCGGATCAAGGCTTCACGCAGCGACGGGCGCGAGACGTTCAGTTGTTCGGCGAGATCGCGTTCGGCGGGGAGGCGCTGACCGGGGGAGAGGGCGCCGCTCGTGATCAGGGCGCGGATCTGGTCGGAGACGACATCGGCGATGCGTACTCGGGGGTAGGAGTGGACGGGATGGAAGGGGAGGGGCGTTGGCACTTGGGGGGGCGGTTGGGCGGTTGTTCGGAGCGGTCGGGGTTGAGGCTGGGTTGCTGCTCTTTAGGTCTTTGCGCGTTCCGTCTTGGCTGTATTTTTTAGCACTGTTAGCCACTGTCCGTGGCGGGACTTCATTTCTTTGTCTAACGGCGACAAAGAAACGAAGCAAAGAAAACGCCTTCCAACAATCGGCTCATAAGTGTCCACAGCGTGAAGTGACAACGTTTTGGTACCCCAAAAGCACGCTTGGCGAATAACCTCGAACACTTGAAACCCTCCCCCTCCGTCCAAGGATACCCACACGCTTCGCCACCAGGGTGGGAATCCGTTAATACGGAAACCTGGCCCACGCATAACAACGGAATAGCCCAATAGATCCAAAGCATCTTGAACCCAGAGCCTCGTCATTGGCACGGCCGACCTATCGGTTTGGGCGCCAGCGCGCGCAGCGCGGAAGCCTGGTTGATGGATTCCCACACTGGTGGCGAAGCGTGTGGGTTGCCGTTGACGGAGGGGGAGGGTTTCAACTGTCTGGGGTTATGCGCCGAGCGTGCTTTTGGGGTACCAAATAGTTGTCACTGCACGCTTTGGACACTTAAGAATTAGCGGTTGGAAGGCGTTTTCTTTGCTTCGTTTCTTTGTCGCCGTTGGACAAAGAAATGAAGTGCCGCCACGCACAGTGGCTAACAGTGCTAAAGAGAACAGCCGACAAGGAACGCGCGAAGACCCAAAAAGCACCAACCCACCGTCACCCCGGACTCCCGGGGCCCCTAGTTTGACATGAAACACCACAAACTTTAAAGTCTTGGTCAGACCAAGCTGACCAAAAACAAAAATCCCAAAGCGCCAGCAACCTGAAACTCCCCCCAAGCGCTAGCGTAAACATAATGAAAGTTGCCCTTTTCGTCCCCTGTTTCATCGATGCGTTCTATCCCGAAGTCGGCATTGCGACGCTTGAGTTGCTGGAACGGCTAGGCGTAGATGTCGATTATCCTGAAGAACAAACCTGCTGCGGCCAGCCGATGGCCAACAGTGGCGCCCAAAAAGAAGCCGCTGGCGCCGAGCGCGTCTTCGCGCGCAACTTCGCCGATTACGACTACGTAGTCGGACCATCGGCAAGCTGCATTCATCACGTGCGCGAACATCTGACCGCGATCGAACAAACGGCATCGGTGAAAAAGGTTCGAACAAACGCCTACGAGCTCGTCGAGTTTCTCCACGATGTCCTCAAGGTGCGCGAATTTCCGTGGGCGGAATTTCCGCATCGGGTCGGCTTGCACAATAGCTGCAGCGCGATCCGGCATCTGAAGGAAGTGTCGGCGTCGGAGATTGGCGGGACGCCGTTCTCCAAACCGCGCGCGTTGCTCGAAGGCGTGAAAGGCATCGAATTCGTCGCGCCAACCCGGCCGGACGAATGCTGCGGTTTCGGCGGCACGTTTTCAGTGACGGAAGAAGCAGTATCGGTGAGGATGGGGCAGGACAAGGTGCGTGACCATGTGGGCGCGGGCGCGCAATACATCGTCTCCGGCGACATGTCGTGCCTCATGCATCAGCAAGGCTGCGCCGAACGGCTGAAACTCGATGCACGGTTCATCCACATCGCCCAGGTTCTGAACGGAGCACGCGCATGAGCGACGTCGTGAAGGGAAAGAGCAAGCGCCTCGATCACGCGAAAGCGGCGGGCGCGTTTATCGCGAAAACGGATCACGTCGCTTTCCACGATAAACGCCTGTGGGATCTGCGCAGCAAACGCGATGCGCAGGCGCATGGCATGCCGGAATGGGAGACGCTGCGGGATCTGGCGTCGGGAATCAAGGAGCACACGCTTTCGAATCTCTCCGAGTATCTCGATCAGTTCATCACGCAAGCCGAGTCGCACGGCGTCACCGTGCATTACGCGGCGACCGCCGAGGAACACAACGAGATCGTCTACAAGCTGATGTCCGAGCGCGGCCTGACCACGCTCGTCAAAAGCAAATCCATGCTCACCGATGAATGCAAGATGCGCGAGTACGTCGAGCCGCGCGGCATCACGGTGATGGAAACCGATCTCGGCGAACGCATCCAGCAACTGGACAATCAGGATCCGAGCCACATGGTCGTGCCGGCCGTGCACAAGTTGCGCGCGGACGTCGCCGAGTTGTTCGGACGGACCATTGGCACCGATCCCAAGAACAGCGACATCCACTATCTCGCCGAAAGCCAGCGCATGAATACGCGGCCGTATTTCGTGCGGGAGAAAACGGCTGGCATGACGGGATGCAACTTCGCGGTCGCCGAGACCGGCACGGTCGTGGTGTGCACGAACGAGGGCAACGCGGATTTGTCGGCGAATGTACCGCCGTTGCATATTGCATCGATTGGTATCGAAAAGCTGATACCCAAGATTTCCGATCTCGGCGTGTTCGTACGCATGTTGTCGCGCAGCGCGCTCGGCTCGCCGATCACGCAATACACCTCGCATTTTCGCGCGCCGCGTCCAGGTTCTGAGATGCACTACATCCTCGTCGATCACGGCCGTTCCGAACGCCTCGCGATGGAGGATTTCTGGTATTCGCTCAAATGCATCCGCTGCGGCGCGTGCATGAATACGTGCCCGGTTTATCGGCGTAGCGGCGGCTTGTCGTATGGCTTTACGTATTCGGGGCCGATCGGCGCGATCATCAACCCGACCTACGATATGAAGCGTTTCAGCAGCCTGCCGTTTGCATCGACGTTGAATGGCAGTTGCACGAACGTCTGTCCGACGAAGGTCAACATCCACGAGCAGATCTACAAATGGCGCGAGGTCATCGCGGCGAATCACGAAGTGCCGTTCGTGAAGGCCGAAGTGCTGAAGATGGCGGGGCGGCTGCTTGCCAGTCCGACGTTGTATCGAGGCACGGTGGCGTCCCTTGGCGGCGCGTTGAAACGCCTGCCGAACTTCGTTCTGTATAACCCGCTGAACATCTGGGGCCGTCAGCGCGACTTGCCCGAAACGCCGCCTGAAACCTTCCACGAGTGGTACAAGAAAAATCGCAAGGCGACGCAGAAATGACGACTACCCGTGAAGCTTTTCTGGCCAAGATTCGGGCCGCGCAACCGGCGGGGCGCCCGCGCCCTGAAGTACCCCTCTTCGATACCCCTCCAGGCGAGCGCCTCGAACGTTTTCGCACGGCGCTGGCCGCGATGGGCGGAACGGTGGTCGAAGGCGATTCGCTCGATACCGTGCGCGCCTTGCTTGCCGAGCGTTTTGGGTCCGAAGCCGTGATCGCCTCGGCGGTTGCGGGTATCGATGGAAACCGCATGCTTTCCTCGGAGATGTCGCCTGCGTTACTGCAGGACGTCGATGCCGGCGTCGTGCGTGCGCGATTTGGCGTGGCGGAAACCGGCTCGGTGTGGTTCAGCGAGGACGAGTACATCGTCAATTCGATCGGCTATCTCGTGCAGCATCTCGTGGTGTTACTCGATCCGGCGCGGATCGTGGATGGGCTGCAGGACGTGTACAGGCAGGACGATTTCAAGAACGCACGGTACGCGGTGCTGGTGACGGGGCCATCCGCAACGGCCGATATCGAAGGCGTGCTGATTCGCGGCGCGCAGGGCGTGAGGTCGTTGACAGTGGTTTTGCTGGCGGCTTGAACTGACGCACCAAACGTACAAAACCCGTTCCGGTTTGCGTTATCGGAACGGGTTTTTTATTGATGCGGCCTGACGCGGTTACTGCGAGCCGAGCTTCTTGATCAGCACGTCGAGTTGCGCCATTTCATCTTCGGTCAGATCGGTCAACGGCGCGCGCACCGGGCCGGCGCTGCGGCCAATCAGCTTCGCACCCGCCTTCACGATACTCACCGCATACCCCGCACGACGATTCCGGATCGCGAGATACGGCATGAAGAACTCGTCGAGCAGACGACCGGTCGTTCCATGATCCTGCGATGCCACCGCGCGATAAAACTCCATCGCCGTCTTCGGAATGAAGTTGAATACCGCCGATGAATACACCGGCACGCCTAGCGCCTTATACGCTTCGGCATAAACCTCGGCTGTCGGCAAACCGCCAAGATACGAAAAGCGATCGCCCAGACGACGACGGATCGTCACCATGTTTTCGATCTCGCCCACGCCGTCCTTGAAGCCGATCAGGTTCGGGCAGCTGTCGGCGAGCCGTTCGAGCATGTCCGCGTTGAGCTTCGAATTCGCGCGGTTATAGACAATCACGCCGATATTCTTCACCGCCTTGCACACCTGTTCGACGTGGGCGGCAATCCCTTCCTGGCTGGCTTCGGTCAGGTAATGCGGCATCAACAAGACGCCGTTTGCGCCCAGACGCTCGGCTTCCTGCGCATAAGCAATGGCGACACGCGTCGGGCCGCCGGCGCCGGCGAGGATCGGCACCTTGCCTTTGCAGGTTTCGGTCGCCGTGCGGATCACGTTCGAATAGTCGGTCTGCGTGAGCGAGAAGAACTCGCCCGTTCCGCCGGCCGCAAACAACGCCGTCGCGCCATAGGGCGCGAGCCATTCGAGGCGTTCGGCATAGGTATCGGCGCGGAAGTCGCCTTGTTCATCGAAGTCGGTCAACGGGAAAGACAGCAGGCCTTCGGAAACGATTTTCTTGAGTTCTTGAGGTGTCGTCATGTTCGGTCGTGAGTTGGTTTTTGAAGCGGCCAGCAGCTGCGAGAGCTATCGACATACGTTGTCTGATGACATTCTAAAAGCGATCAGTTTGACCTTAGTATGGGTATTAACCCCAGATCCACCGAGATGCGGCGGTAGCTTACAGGTCTCGTCGGTTGCCGTTGAGCACGCATAGTATCCATCAAAGTACGACGTCAGACAAGATGAGTTTGACAGCGCTCCCTTGAAAGTGCGGAGCGAGGCGGTCAGGCCGTTGCGGTTCAGGCGTTTGCGTCGGCGGCCTGATTGGCGCGCCGCAAGCGTTCCCGGCTATTCGACAAGTGCATGCGCATGGCGGCGCGGGCGCTTTCGGCATCGCGCCGGACGATGGCTTCGAGAATGCTCTCGTGTTCAAGATTCACGAGCGACATGTACGCCTTTGGATCCGCCTTGGCGATACCAGCCGAGTCGATGCGATTGCGTGGAATTAGTGCAGAACCCATTTGCGTCAGGATATCGACGAAATAGCGATTGCCCGTTGCCCGGGCGAGCGCGATGTGAAATTGAAGGTCAGCCGCCACGCTGTCGTTGCCGTTGCGACTGGTTGCTTCGATTGCATCGAGCGCGGCGCGCATGCGCACGAGATCCTCGGGCTGCGCGCGCTGCGCGGCCAGGCCGGCACATTCCGTCTCGAGGCTGATGCGCAATTCGAGCACGGAAAGGACGTCGCGCAGGGTAGTGGCCGGCACCATGTCGATACCGAGTTTCTCGCGCCGCGGCTCAAGTACGAAACTGCCGATGCCATGCCGCGTTTCGATGACCTCGTTTGCCTGCAGTCGCGAAATGCCTTCGCGCACGACTGTACGACTGACGCCGAGCGTGGCCATGAGCTTCGCTTCGGTCGGCAGTTTGTCGCCTGGTTTCAGAGCGGCAGATTCGATCTGTTCGATTACGTAGTCGAACACGCTCTCCGCCAGGTTGCGGGCACGTCGGGGTGTCGCGGCGGATGCGAAGGGTTCGGCCATCAGTAACGCTCCTTGAGTCAGTCGGGCGGTAAGTTCAAGCTGAGATTATACCGTTGTCTGACGACCATCAATTTTAAAGATTGGACCGATACGCAGAGAGGAGGTGATCATCGACGTTCAATTGTCCTGATCGATGCGCGATCGTTTCCGTGGTGCGTCCGCCAGCGGGATCAATTCCGCGGCCTCAAACGCAAAAAGCCCAATCTTTCGATTGGGCTTTTTGGCTGGAACCTTTTTGGCTCCCCGACCTGGGCTCGAACCAGGGACCTACGGATTAACAGTCCGGCGCTCTACCAACTGAGCTATCGGGGAACATCTGCAGCAGAGAAACGAAATTATATGGAGGGGAATCTAGCCTGTCAACACCCTGCGTTCATCTCGATTTAAAAATTCTCCGGCAACCGATAAATGCGTTCAGCGTCGCTAAAAAGACGCGACACAGGCATCAACGTTCGAGCAGTTCGAGCTTCTCTTTCACGTCCTTGAACTCATCGGCTTCAGGCAGCGGCGCCTTGGTCTTGGTGATGCTCGGCCACGAGCGCGAGAGATCTGCATTCAATTCGATGAAGTGCTGTTGGTCGCCCGGCACATCTTCTTCAGCATAGATTGCATTGACCGGACATTCGGCCACGCACACGGCACAGTCGATGCACTCGTCCGGATCGATCGAGAGGAAATTGGGACCTTCGCGGAAGCAGTCCACCGGGCACACGTCCACGCAATCGGTGTAACGGCACTTGATGCAGCTTTCGGTCACAACGTGAGTCATTCAGGCTCCTGCATGCGAAATTCGTGGGGGCGGCGAGGCACTAGGACGCTGGGTTCAATCTTGAACCATCAGTCTCTTTCCTGGGCTGACAGCCCGGCTGTGCACATTGCGCGCGCCAAAACCGATATTGTAGCGTACCGGTAAATACGAGCGCGACCCCGATCCGGCAGGCTTTATATCCTTTAGTGATTTGTTTATGGACGCAGGCATGCCCCGCGCGGGGTGTCCGGCGAGCGCCGGCGCCAGCGTGGGCGCGGCGCTCAGGCTTGGCACTTCGGGTAACATGCACTTCGAGGCCGCAGGGGCACAGCAGCCAGTCCATGTCAGTGCGTTGTATCGGGCCGCGCTCCTGCCGACCGTGTCCGCTTGCGGTTTTTCCCGCGGGTTTTTGCCTGGCGGTTCTATCCGTTGTACTAGCCGTTCGTCTGGAACCATGATCATCCATTCGCTGCTCGATACCGATCTCTACAAGTTCACCATGATGCAGGTGGTCCTGCATCACTTCCCGGCGGCGCACGCGGAATACAAATTCCGATGCCGTACGCAAGGGGTCGATCTCGTTCCGTACATCGATGAAATCCGGGAGGAAGTGCGCGCACTCTGCCAGTTGCGTTTTACCGAAGATGAGCTCGAATACCTTCGGCGGATGCGTTTCATCAAGAGCGATTTCATCGACTTCCTGGCGCTCTTTCATCTCAACGAGAAGTTGGTGACGATCAAGCCGTCGGCGAAGAACAACGGCGAGATCGACATTGATATTGTCGGCCCGTGGCTGCACACCATCCTGTTCGAGATCCCCGTTCTCGCTATCGTCAACGAGGTCTATTTCCGCAACACGCAGCGCGATCCGACCTTCGAAACCGGGCGCGACCGGCTCCGCGACAAGATCGAATTGCTCGGCGGCCGTCCGGAAGTGTCCGACTGCAAGATCGCCGACTACGGCACCCGCCGCCGTTTCTCGGGCAAGTGGCACGAAGAGGTCATTCTCAAGCTGAAGGAAGGGCTTGGCGAACAGTTCACCGGTACGAGCAACGTCTATTACGCAATGAAACATGGCCTTCGTCCTCTCGGAACGATGGCGCACGAGTACTTGCAAGCCTGCCAGGCGCTTGGTCCACGCCTGCGAGATTCACAAGTGTTCGGCTTCGAAATGTGGGCCAAGGAATATCGAGGTGATCTGGGCATTGCGCTCTCCGACGTCTACGGCATGAAGGCGTTTCTCAACGACTTCGACATGTACTTCTGCAAGCTCTTCGACGGCGCGCGTCACGACTCCGGTGATCCATTCGACTGGGGCGAGCGCCTGATTCGTCACTACGAGCAGAATCGTTGCGACCCTCGTACCAAGGTGCTCGTCTTCTCGGACGCACTCGATATCCCGAAGGTCCTGCGGCTCTACGAACGTTTCCGCGGCCGCTGCCAGCTCGCGTTCGGCGTTGGTACGAACCTCACCAATGACCTTGGTTATCAGCCTTTGCAGATTGTCATCAAGATGGTTCGATGCAACGGTCAGCCGGTCGCCAAACTCTCCGATTCACCCGGCAAGAACATGTGCGAAGACCAGGCTTATCTTGCGTACCTGCGTCAGGTCTTCGATATTGCCAAGCCGGTTGGAGAACTGTAGCTCGCAGGCATGCTGATCGGCGCAAACTGGCTCAGCGTTAGCCGTTCGGTCTAGGGTAGCCGGGCAGGGCTGCTCGTTATAATCAAGTCCTTGATCGACGTGCAGGCTAACGAGGACCCCATCACATGGATACATCGGCCGCATGCCGGAACTCAAGCGGGCGGCGCGGCCGGAACATGCGTTGGTTGATGCAGGTTCTTGTGATCACGTTGTTACCGCTCGACGCCTCCGCGGCAACGCTCAATGGCGCCGCGTTGTCACCGCTTTGGGCGTTGCCGTTCGCGGGCATCCTGCTTTCCATCGCCATTGCGCCTTTGGTCGCACCGCATGCGTGGCACAGTCATTACGGCAAGATATCGGCAGCGTGGGCGCTTGCTTTTCTTGTGCCGTTCGCGATCGGCTTCGGGGCGCAAGCCGCCTTTGCCACGTTCGTCCATGCCATGCTGGAAGAATATGTCCCGTTCATTATTTTGCTCACGGCGCTCTTCACGGTCGCGGGCGGGATTTGCCTGAACGGTGATCTGCGCGGTTCTCCGCGCATGAACACCGGCCTGCTTGCGCTCGGCACCGTGCTCGCCAGCATCATGGGAACCACGGGGGCAGCCATGCTGCTGATCCGCCCTTTGTTACGCGCGAACGAGCAGCGCAAGCATCAGGTGCATCGGGTGGTGTTCTTTATTTTTCTGGTGGCCAATGCGGGCGGTTCGCTTTCGCCGCTCGGCGATCCGCCGTTGTTCCTCGGTTTTCTGAACGGCGTCAGTTTCTTCTGGACCACTGTGCATCTCGCGAAGCCGACGCTGTTTATTTGCAGCGTCTTGCTGGTGCTCTTCTATGCGTTCGACCGATACTACTTCGGGCGAGAAGACGCCCGGCCGGAGACTGCGGGGACAACGCCGTTGAGCATTGACGGGAAGATCAATTTTGTTCTTCTCGCAGCGGTTGTGGTGCTGGTTCTGATGAGCGGCCTGTGGAAACCGGGGATCGAATTCGAAGTGTTCGGCACGCACGTGGCCCTGCAGAATCTCGTGCGCGACGTGTTGCTCATAGTCGTGATGTTTCTATCGCTCAAGCTCACGCCAAAGAGCGCGCGGGAGGGCAACGCGTTCAACTGGGCGCCCATTGAAGAAGTCGCGAAGCTCTTCGCCGCGATTTTCGTCACCATTGCACCGGTGATCATGATCCTGCGTGCCGGCGCGGACGGGGCGTTCGCGGGCATCGTGCATCTGGTCGCCGACTCGAGCGGCAAGCCCATCGACATTGCGTACTTCTGGGCAACGGGGTTGCTGTCATCGTTTCTCGACAACGCGCCAACGTACCTCGTGTTCTTCAACCTCGCCGGCGGCGACGCGCAGAGCTTGATGACGACAGGCGCCACCACGCTCGCCGCGATCTCGGCAGGCGCCGTCTTCATGGGCGCGAACAGCTATATAGGCAACGCGCCCAACTTCATGGTCAAGGCGATCGCCGAATCGCGCGGCGTTGTGATGCCCAGTTTCTTCGGATATCTGGGCTGGTCGGCGGTCATCTTGCTGCCCTTGTTCCTGCTTACCGGATGGTTGTTCTTTTAAGGAGAAATCGATGAAAAAAGTGCTGGTTGCCCGCCCGATTTTCCCGGACGTGATTGAACGTCTGCGACAGTATTTTGAAGTCGATGCCAACCCAGGTGCACCGCTTCCCGCCGACGAATTTGCCCGTCGCATGGCCGACCGTGACGGCGCTTTGCTTGCGGGCGACCCTGTCACGGCGAAGGTCCTGGAAGGCGCACCGAATTTGAAGGTGGTGTCGAACATGGCTGTCGGCTACAACAACTTCGACATGCAGGCGCTGAACGCCCACGGCGTGCTCGGTACGAACACGCCCGACGTGCTGAACGAAAGCACGGCGGATTTCGGCTGGGCGCTGATGATGGCTGTTGCGCGCCGCATCACGGAATCGGAGCATTTCCTGCGCGCGGGCAAATGGGGCACGTGGTCGTACGACGCGTTCCTCGGCTCCGACGTGTACGGCTCAACGCTTGGTGTGATCGGCATGGGCCGTATCGGGCAAGCGTTGGCCCGGCGCGCACGTGGCTTCAACATGCGCGTGATCTATCACAACCGTTCACGCGTCGCGCCCGAAATCGAGGCGGAATTGAACGCTGAATATGCGTCGAAGGCCGACTTGCTCAAGCGGGCCGATCATGTGGTGCTGGTATTGCCATACACGGCCGAAAACCATCACACCATCGGTGCGGCCGAACTGGCGAGCATGAAACCCACGGCTACGCTGACCAACATCGCGCGCGGTGGAATCGTGGATGATGCTGCGCTGATCGAAGCGCTGCGCAACAAGACCATCGCTGCAGCGGGCCTCGATGTCTTCGAAGGCGAACCGAACTTCAATCGCGATTTCCTCGGTTTGTCGAACGTCGTGCTCACGCCGCATATTGCGAGCGCGACCGAATCAACGCGCCGCGCGATGGCGAATCTCGCCGCCGATAACCTTATCGCAGCGCTAGGCGAAGGTCCGCGAGCAGGCAATCCGCCGAATCCGATCAATCCGGACGTCCTGAAGAAATGACACTGTTGTTGCTGTTGGGCGCTGCGGTCGCCGTCCTCTCGATCACGCTGGTCATCGTGCTGATCCTGTTGCTGCGGCCGAAGCGCGAGACGGATATCGAAGAGCAATTCGACGCGCTCACTGATCGGGTCATCGACATGGGCGAAGCGCACGCGCGCGCCCAGGAGCGGCTCGAACGCAATGTGCGGGGCGAAGTTGTCGAGACGTCGCGTGCATCGCGTACGGAAGCGGGCGGCGCGTTCGCGCAGTTCCAGCAGACGCTCGCAACGCAACTTGCAAGCATGTCGAACGTGCAAAACGCACAGCTTGAGGCGTTCTCTCGGCAACTGCTTGCGTTGACGGAAAGCAACGTGCAGCAAAGCCAGCACGCGCGCGACGAACAAAGCCAGGCGCTCAAGCGTTTCGGCGATGCCTTGACGCTGCAGCTTGCACAGATGTCGGAGTCGAATGATCGTCGCTTGAGTGAAGTGCGCATGACGCTCGAAGCGCGGCTGAAGGACATCGAGGCGAACAACGCGGCAAAGCTCGAAGAAATGCGTCGCACCGTCGACGAAAAACTTCACGCCACGCTGGAACAGCGGCTCGGCGAATCGTTCAAGCTGGTATCGGACCGGCTTGAGCAGGTGCATCGCGGATTGGGGGAGATGCAGACCCTCGCGGCGGGCGTCGGCGACTTGAAGAAGGTGCTGACCAACGTCAAGACGCGCGGAACGTGGGGTGAAGTGCAGCTCGAGTCGCTGCTCGAACAACTTCTTACGCCGGACCAGTACGCAAAGAATGTAGCGACCATTCCAAAGAGCAACGACCGTGTGGAGTTCGCAATCAAGCTGCCCGGCCGCCACGACGCTCCCGGCCAAAGCGGGTCAAACGCAGTGGCGACGCCAGTGTGGCTTCCCATCGATGCAAAATTTCCGCGCGAGGACTACGAGCGTCTGATCGATGCGCAGGACCGCGGCGACCCGGTCGCGGTCGAGGAGGCGTCGCGGGCGCTCGAAGGCCGCATTCGCGCAGAGGCAAAAACGATTGCGCAAAAGTACGTCGCGCCGCCGCACACCACGGACTTCGCGTTGCTGTTCCTGCCTACCGAAGGTTTGTACGCGGAAATCTTGCGCCGTCCGGGGCTGACGGACTTTTTGCAGCGTGAATATCGCGTTAGCGTGACGGGGCCGACCACGCTGACCGCCTTGCTCAACAGTTTGCAGATGGGCTTCAGGACACTCGCGATCGAGCAGCGCTCCAGCGAAGTCTGGCAAGTGCTCGGCGCGGTGAAAACGGAGTTCAGGAAGTTTGGGGAAGTGCTGTCGAAGACGCGCTCGCAACTGGAGGCGGTGACACGGTCGATTGAATCAGCGGAAACGCGTACGCGTCAAATGAGCAAGAAACTGCGCGACGTAGAAGCATTGCCGGGCGAGCAGGCGGCCAACCTGCTCGGCCATGAAGCCGACGATCGCGACGAACCGCAAGCCTAAGTGGTAGCCGCGAGTTTCGCGAGTTTGTCGCCGGTAATACGCACGATGCGCCAGTCCGGCAGCACGGTTGCGCCCATCTTCTCGTAGAAGCCGATGGCGTTCTGATTCCAGTCGAGCACGGTCCATTCGAAGCGGCCGCACTGGCGTTCCACTGCCAGCGCCGCGAGCGCGCGCAGCATTCTCGTGCCGAGTCCGCTGCCGCGAATCGACGGTTTCACGTACAAGTCTTCGAGATACAGCCCGCGCTTGCCCACGAACGTCGAGTAGTTCTGGAAGAACAGGGCATAACCGACGATCACCCCGTCTTCCTCCGCGACCAGCGCTTCCGCTGCGGGCTTTGCGCCGAACAACGCGTCGTGCAGACCAGGCTCGGTTGCAACGAACAAATGCATCAGCTTTTCGAATTCGGCCAACTCCAGCATGAGGCCGAAAATTGCGCTGACATCTTGCGGAGTGGCATTACGGATTGCGGCGCTCATCAGGCTTCTTCCGGTGCATCGGACAACACGATTTCGATGCCGCCAAACCGCGACGCCACCCAGTTGTATGCGTGACACGCAATCCACAACAGGATGAACCCCAGGATCGCATTGAGCAGCAGCGCGCTCGTTACGGTGCTGAGCTCGACGGAACCGTATCGGAAGAATGCAACCAGTACGCCGAGCAACACGATCGGCACGCTGAATGTGAGGTACACGAGAATCAGCGCTTTGGCGGTTTGTCCCGGTGCGATGAACGAAATCTGTTTTTTCATGAAGGAAAAGCCCCGTCAGTCGTAGTGCAATGCATTTGAATCCAGGTGTTTGGCCGCATACGTGATGACGGCGTCCCGGCCCGGATTCTTGAAGCAGGTTGTCGAAGAGCCTTTGAAGCTAGATCAGGCCGTCGAATGGCAGGATATCGACGCTGTCTCCTGCATCGATGTTTCCTGCCTCGTGCTCGAGAACAATGAAGCAATTGGCCTCGCTCATTGAACTCAGCACACCCGAGCCTTGCGGCCCGGTTGTTACCACGTGCCAGCGCCCGGCGGCGTCGCGCTGCGCAATACCGCGCTGGAACTCCGTGCGACCGGCGCGCTTGGACAACGAATTCGTGCTGATCGCCGATATCAGCGGCAACGCGTGCCGGGTCGCGCCCGACATGGCGAGCAGCGCTTCCCGGACGATGAAATAAAACGTCGCCATGACCGCGACCGGGTTGCCGGGCAAGCCGAAGAACAACGCCGATTTGCCGTCGCCGGGACGCACGCCCGCCCAAAGGCGGCCGAACGCGAGCGGCCGGCCGGGGCGCATCGCGATTTTCCAAAATGCCACGTCGCCGAGCGTGTTCATCAGGTCGCGCGTGAAGTCGGCGTCGCCCACTGACACGCCGCCCGAGCTGATCACCACGTCGGCTTCCCGGGTCGCGCGGCGCAGCGCTTCTTCAAGCGATGCCCGGTCGTCGCGGACAATGCCCAGATCGACCGGCTCGACGTTCATCCGGCGCAACATTGCGTAAAGCGTGTAGCGGTTGCTGTCGTAGATGGAACCTGGCGCAAGCGCTTCGCCGACAGAACGCAGCTCGTCGCCGGTGGAGAAAAACGCGACGCGCAAACGCCGCTGGACGGCAACTTCGGCGATACCCAAGGAAGCCAGCAAGCCGATATCCGATGCCCGCACGATCCGTCCCGCCCGCAACGCCGGTTGACCTTGCGAAAGATCTTCCCCTGCAAGCCGCCGGTTCACCCCGCGCGTGATTCCCGCCGTGCCAAACGTGACCGTGTCGCCCGTGCGCTGCACGAGTTCTTGCGCAACGACGGTGTCGCAGCCAGGCGGAATCAGCGCGCCCGTCATGATACGCACGCACTGGGTGACGAGCGGCCGGCCTTCGAACGGTTGTCCGGCGAGCGCTTTTCCGGCGACCGAAAGCTGGACTCGCCCTTCGAGACCCGCGACTTCCAGCGCGGCGCCATCGAATGCGTATCCGTCCATGGCGGAGTTATCGTGGGAGGGGACGTTGATGGGTGAGACCACGTCTTCTGCCAGCACCCGGTCCAGGGCGTCGAAGAGCCGCACGCGCTCCATCTCGGCACGCCCGCGCGGCAACGCCCACTGACGCACGATCTCCTGCGCCGCGCTGACGGGCAGCGCGTTCGGATCGTACTCAGCGACGCAGCTCGAAAAGTGCTTGGGTGTGTTCATCGATGGGTAAAAACAGCGCGGAGAATCGACGCAAAGCCCGCAGGCGGATGGGTGGAGAGGCAGACGTGTTGAGATGCGCTGTACTACGCGGCATCCGGCAAGCCGATGGCTCGCAGCAAACTGAAACGAACCGGCGCTTAGTTGCGCTCGAGGTCGGCTAGCTGCTGCAGATCGTTGACATTGTAAAACGCACGCTCGTCGGTGAAGGTCACTTCTACCGCCTTGTGGCGCGCGTACCACGCGCGGACCTTGCGCTCTCCGGCGCGGATGAACGCGTCGAGATCGTCGGCGAGCGAGGCGCGCAGCAACGCGAAGACCGGATGCAGGTGGCGTTCACCGGCGGAATCGGTCACCGCTGCGATAGCGATATCCGCATTGCCGGCAGTCAGTTTTTCCGATAACTGATCGGCCAGATGGGGATGGATGAAAGGCGCATCGCAGGGCGAAAAAAGCACGAACTCCGTCTGCGCCGCGTGCAGCGCCGCCGACATGCCCGCAAGCGGGCCGGGGAAATCGGGAAATGCATCGACCACGACCTTGGCGCGAAACGGCATGCCAAGTTGCGCATAGATTTCGAGGCTGCGATTGGCGCTGATCAGCATCGCGCCACATTGCGGCGACAGCCGGCGCAGCGCGTGAAGCGCGAGTGGTTCGAGATTCAGCGGCTGCAAACCCTTGTCCACGCCGCCCATGCGCGATCCGCGTCCACCGGCGAGTACCACACCCGTGATGTCGTGCTTCAAAAGCGCGTCCCGGGCTGGCTCGGTCATGTCAGCCGCCGATGTACGACATTTCGACGCGCCGTGCGTCCGGATCTGCCGCCGGCAGCGAATTACTGCCGCGAAGCTCCGAGTATCGGTCGGTGCGTGCTTCCCAGATTCGCGCGATGGCCGTGGCGACGGTTGCGTCGCTCGCGCCGCTGCGAATCAACGCGCGCAGATCGTGACCGGAGGTGGCGAACAAACACAGGTACAGCTTGCCTTCCGTCGATAACCGCGCCCGCGTGCAAGTCCCGCAAAACGCGCGCGTAACGCTCGAAATGACGCCGATCTCGCCGCTGCCGTCCTGGTAACCCCAGCGTTGCGCGGTTTCGGCGTCGTTGTGAGCCTCGAGCGGCTGCAGCGGAAAATGTTCGGCGATACGCGCAACGACATCCGCCGAAGGCAGCACTTCGCTCATGTTCCAGCCGTTGGACGCACCTACGTCCATATATTCGATAAACCGCAGCACCGTGCCGCTGCCTTTGAAATGGCGCGCCATGGGCACGATTTCGGCGTCGTTCGTGCCACGCTTGACGACCATGTTCACCTTCAGCGGCGCCAGCCCGACCGCATGCGCCGCTTCGATGCCATCGAGCACATCGGCGACGGCGAAATCAGCGTCGTTCATGCGGCGAAACAATGCGTCGTCGAGCGCATCGAGGCTTACCGTGACTCGCGACAGGCCCGCGTCCTTCAGCGACCGGGCTTTGCGCCCGAGAATGGAACCGTTGGTAGTCAGCGTGATGTCGAGCGGCCTGCCTTCGGGCGTGCGCATGAGCGCCAGCCGTTCGATCAGGAATTCGATGTTCTTTCGCAACAGCGGCTCGCCGCCCGTCAGCCGGATCTTCTCGACCCCATGGGCAACAAAAAGCCGCGCCAGCCGTTCGATTTCCTCGAAGGACAGCAGCGCGCTGTGCGGCAGGAATTCGTAGTTTTTATCGAACACTTCGCGCGGCATGCAGTACACGCAGCGAAAGTTGCAACGATCGGTCACCGAGATGCGCAGATCGCGCAAGTCGCGTGACAGCCTGTCAGTGAGCAATCCGGTCGGCGTCGCCACGGCTCCCGGGAAGGCCGGGATCGCGGTGACATCGGTGACGGGAATGATGCGGCGGGACATGATCGTTTTATTTCTCGGAAGCAGCGGCGGGGAGGTGCCTGAGCAAACGCCCTTCGGCTGCTATTAACTTCGAACAACTCATTTTAGCGGAAGGGCGGTTCAGGGGTGAGTTGCCACTCTCTCTTTATGGCGTTTTTGCACACGCAAGAATAAAAAAGCGCCACGGACCTGAGTCACGTGGCGCTCTTGTCAAAACGTCGGGCGCTTAATCAGCGTCTTTATTGCGCGTCTTTACCCGTTTCGACTTGTTGCATCGGCGCGGCGTCGAGCGGCGGCAGGCGCTTGCGCTCCCGCACGACGCGTTTCGGCGCTTCTACCTGAGCCGCAGCTTCGCGGGCGGCGCGGAGCTTATCGGCGTCGGTGTTCACCCAGACGAGCCCCGCCGTGTCCAGCATCGGCTTGAGGGCTTCTTCTTTCAGCGCGACCGGAGCGGCTGCCGGAGCCGGAGCCGGAGCGACCGGAGCCGACGCGGCCGTTTCCACCGCTTCGAAGGCCTTTACCGGCTCGGACTCGACCGGCGCGGGCGCTTCCGCCACCACGGGCACGGACGGTGCAATCGCCGACACCATTTCCGATTCCGGCGATGCGGCAACCGCCGCCGTCTTCAACGGCTCAGCATGCTGGGCAAGCGTTTCGACGGCTTGCGGCGCTGCTTGAGCAACCGCAGGCTCCTCGGCTTTCGGGGCATCGATGAACGGACTCGCCGGCTTTTCTTCCGCTACCTTCGGCGTCGGGCCAAACGGGTTCTCAACCGGCTGCGGTGCCGCCGGTTTCTCGAACACGTTGATTGCGGGCGTTTCGTTTTCAGCATGTGGCGTGTGAACTTCATGCGCCTCGTGCTGAACCACGAATCCTTCGGCCTCGGCGTGCTTCGCTTCGATCGGCTGTACTGCAGGAGCGGCAAGCGGTGCGGCCGTTTCGACCGGCACGGCGCGAACCGGCTCGGGCAATTCGGTCACAGCAACAGCCGCAGCCGCAACCGGCTCGACCGTTACAGCCGGCGCCGGTGCAGGAGCCGCTTGAACCGGCTTGGCTGCGGCGGGCGCGAACTCGCGCGTGTCGTCGCCATCGGTATCGAATACGCCAGCTTGAGCGCGTTCCGGGTCGGTGCTTTCAGCCGTGCCTTCGCCTTCTGCGATATCCGCGGCCTGATTGACCGTTACGCCTTCTTCCTCGCGATCGCGGCGTCCACCACGACGGCCACGACGACGGCGGCGGCGTTCTTCGCCTTCACGCGCTGCGCTCGCCTGATCGGCCTGCAGTGCGTCGGCGTTGCCGTTTTGCTGCGATTCCTGACTTGCTTGCGCGTTTTCCGACAACTCCGAAACCACCGTTTCGCCTTGCGTCAATGCTTCAACGGCGGCTTCCGGCTGTGGCTTCTTGCGCTCACCGCGTTCTGGACGATCGCCGCGTTCACGACGTTCACCCCGATCGGCAGCTTCCGCACGCTCACGGTTATCGCGCGATTCACGCGGTTCGCGCGGCTCACGCTGTTCCCGGGGCTCGCGGCCTTCACGTGCTTCACGCGGCTCGCGGCCTTCACGGCCACCACGCGGTTCGCGCGCTTCTCGAGGCTCGCGCGGTTCGCGACCTTCACGGCCTTCGCGCGGTTCACGCGCTTCCTTCGGTTCCCGTTCCTCGCGGCGCGGATTCTGACGGCCACCTGCCGTACCCGGCGCGTTTGGCGTGCCTGCAACAGCCGCTGCACTGTCGCGCGAACCGGCGCCGCCACGGCGATTCCGGTTCCGGTCACCACCTTGTCCCGAACGTTCCGGCCGGTCGCCCCGTGCCGGACGTGCCGGCGCAGGCGTGACGACCGGCGCTGGCGCCGGCTTCGCTTCCGGCTGCACGCCAAACAGGTTCTTCAACCAGCCGATGAACCCGCCCGTCGATGCCGCCACCGGCGCAGGCGCTGCAACCGGAGCCGCCGCAACCTTCACCGGCGCGCTCGGCGCAGGCGAAGCCGGCGTGATGCCCTTGACCATGGCTTCCTGCTTGGGCTTCACTTCCTCGGTGCGCTTGCTGTAACCCGTTTCGGATTCCAGTTCGTGCGCGGCTTCCTCGGCCATCTTCCACGATGCACGCGGCTCGTCCAGACGCGTGTCGTCGTGACGCAGGCGTTCCAGCTTGTAATGCGGCGTTTCGAGGTGCTTGTTCGGGATCAACACGACGTTGACCTTGAAACGCGACTCGATCTTGTTGATTTCCGAACGCTTTTCATTCAGCAGGAAAGCGGTGACTTCCACCGGCACCTGGCAATGAATTGCCGCGGTGTTTTCCTTCATTGCTTCTTCCTGAATGATCCGCAGCACTTGCAGCGCGGACGATTCGGTATCGCGGATGTGACCTGTGCCGTTACATCGCGGGCACGTCACATGGCTGCCTTCGGAGAGTGCCGGACGCAGGCGCTGACGCGACAGTTCCATCAAACCGAAACGCGAAATCTTGCCCATTTGTACGCGCGCACGATCGTGCTTCAACGCGTCTTTCAGGCGCTGTTCGACCTCGCGCTGGCTCTTGGCCGACTCCATGTCGATGAAGTCGATCACGATCAAGCCGCCCAGATCGCGCAGGCGCAGCTGGCGTGCGACTTCGTCGGCGGCCTCGAGGTTCGTGCGCGTTGCCGTTTCCTCGATATCCGCGCCCTTGGTCGAGCGCGCCGAGTTCACGTCGATGGCAACCAGCGCTTCCGTGTGGTCGATCACGATCGCGCCGCCCGAGGGCAACGGCACCGTGCGCGAATACGCGGTTTCGATCTGGTGTTCGATCTGGAAACGGGAGAAGAGGGGAACGTCGTCGTGATAGCGCTTAACTTTGCTCAAGTTATCCGGCATCACGATGTCCATGAAGGCGCTGGCCTGGTCATGGATCTCGGTGGTATCGATGAGAATTTCGCCGATATCCGGCTGGAAGTAATCGCGGATTGCGCGGATCACGAGGCTGGATTCGAGATAAATCAGCATCGGCTTGCCGGCTACGCCGCTTTGCGACGCCGCTTCCACCGCGCGCCACAATTGCATCAGGTAGTTCAAATCCCACTGCAGTTCTTCGGCCGAACGGCCAATCCCTGCCGTACGCGCGATGATGCTCATGCCTTCGGGCAAATCGAGCTGGGACATCGTTTCGCGCAATTCCTGGCGCTCGTCGCCCTCGATCCGGCGCGATACACCACCGCCACGCGGGTTGTTCGGCATCAGGACGAGGTAACGTCCGGCAAGCGAGATGAACGTGGTCAGGGCCGCGCCCTTGTTGCCGCGTTCTTCCTTTTCCACCTGGATGATCAGTTCCTGACCTTCGCGCAGCGCGTCCTGAATGCGCGCAGAACGCATGTCGACGCCGTCCTTGAAATACTGGCGGGCAACTTCCTTGAACGGCAGAAAACCGTGGCGGTCTTCGCCATAGTTCACGAAACAGGCTTCGAGCGAGGGCTCGATGCGGGTAATGACTCCCTTGTAGATATTGCCTTTGCGCTGTTCGCGCCCGGCGGTTTCGATGTCGATGTCGATCAGTTTTTGCCCATCGACGATGGCGACGCGCAATTCTTCTTGCTGCGTCGCGTTAAACAGCATGCGTTTCATTGAACGGCTCCAGAGCGGCTCTACCGGCCCCCGTCGAGCGAATTCGCGCGGTTGTCAGTCGCGTGAAGCAGGAGGGCGGGCGCGCCGCGCTTATGTGTTTGTTGTCACAAAGCACGCTGGAGCGGGAGTTCTGGCTCGGAGAATTGCCTGAGGCGGGCTTTGCCACCAATGTGCGACGAGGTGCGTCGCGACAGGTAAAAAGCCCTGGGCACATGCGAACAGGTTTGACACGCCGTGATTCGACGGCTGTCGGCTTAAGCGGCACAGCACTGCGGCTCGACGTTCATGAAACGACTCGAGGAGCCGGCAGCGCAGCCAGCAGCAGCCGGATGCATCCTGCAGCAGTCTCTTTTCAGCCGGGGTCTTCTGCGCAAAAAAACGTACAAGCAGCGCGGAAATCAAGACCGCCAGGCCTTCTTCAAAACTGCGGCAGACTGCCGTTGTGGCTTTTCAGGCGCTCAAAGAGCCCGATAACCGCGTTGGGTGTCTCGCCTTATGACAATGTCCGCCACGCTTCGCCCGTTTCAGCGCAGCTTGCAGCAGACCACTGTTTTCTTCGCTACGGCAAAGCGCCGATGTTCCGTTCACCCAACCTGATACCCGCCCAATATCTTCTCGATACCTGCCTGATACCCGGGGTCGAATCCGGAAGTCAGCCGAATAAAAATCCGGCCTTCATCAACTCTCGCCGATAAAATTCTTGATCGCCAAAAATCCGTTACCGTGTCGGCGATCGACTCGACCGAACGCGCCTGTGGGCACCGTCCCTGCCGCGCGATATCGCCGTGCGTGCAACTCGTTACTCCGTTTTCCGGGTGAGCAACTGGCCCTGGGCGCAAGTAAAATAACGGTTATCCGCTTGCACCTGTACAGTCTGACTACATCCGGCCAGCTTAGTGGCTTTTTCCAGACTGTCCGCAAATTATATTCAGAATGAATGAGTTAGGCAAAACATCCCATAAAAAGGTCGCGAGCGAACAGGTCTCCATGATCGAGATCGACGAAAATGCGGCGGGTCAGCGCATCGACAATTTTTTACTGCGCGTCTGCAAAGGCGTGCCAAAAAGTCACATTTACCGGATTTTGCGCAGCGGCGAAGTTCGTGTGAACAAAGGGCGCATCGACGCAGCTTACCGGCTGGAAATGGGCGACCTGGTCCGGGTGCCGCCGATCCGTACCGCTCAACTGGACGAGACACCGGTCTCATCGAATGCGCCCGCGGCCGAATTCCCCATACTGTTTGAAGACGACCACTTGATCGTCATCGACAAACCCGCCGGCGTCGCCGTTCATGGCGGCAGCGGCGTGGCATTCGGCGTGATCGAGCAATTGCGCAACGCGCGTCCGCAGGCAAAGTTTCTTGAACTGGTGCATCGGCTGGATCGCGAGACGTCCGGCGTGCTGATGCTCGCGAAAAAGCGTTCGGCGCTCGTGAACCTGCACGAGCAAATGCGCGACAACAAAATCGATAAACGCTATCAGGCGGTCGGTCATGGCGACTGGCTCGCGGGCTGGGGGCGTCGAAGGATTGTGAAAGAATCCTTGCACAAATATCTGACGCCCGAAGGCGAGCGGCGCGTGCGGGTACAGGACGACGGGCTTGCGTCGCACACGGTTTTCAACCTGATCGAACGTTTCGACGAGTACGCGTGGGTCGAAGCCGAACTAAAAACGGGCCGCACACACCAGATTCGCGTGCATATGGCGCACATCGGCCTGCCGATTGCCGGCGATGCCAAATATGGCGACTTCGCGCTGAACAAGAATCTGGTCCGCCCGAACGCTGATCCGTCGCTCAAGCGCATGTTTTTGCACGCTTTCCGGCTGAAACTCGTGCATCCGTCGACGGGCGAGACGCTTCAGGTCGAGGCGCCGCTGCCGGCCGAATGCAAACGGTTTATCGAACAACTCAAACAATCTTCCAGAGAGACCCAATAAAATGGCGCGTCAGCAATTCGACCTGATTGTCTTCGACTGGGACGGCACCTTGATGGACTCCACGGCGCACATTACGCGCAGCATCCAGGCGGCATGCCGCGACCTGGACCTGCCCGTTCCCGCCGACGAAGCCGCCAGCTACGTGATCGGGCTCGGATTGCGCGACGCATTGCAGATTGCCGCCCCGACGCTCGATCCCGTCGATTATCCGAAGCTGGCGGAGCGATATCGCTTTCACTATCTGATCAAGGGCGAGCAGACCGAGCTCTTCGACGGCGTGCGGCAAATGCTGCAAAACCTTCGCGACGAAGGTTATTTGCTGGCGGTCGCGACGGGCAAAAGCCGCGTTGGTTTGAACCGGGCGCTGGACCAGTCGCGCCTGACGAGCCTGTTCGACGGCACCCGCTGCGCCGATGAAACCTTCTCCAAGCCACATCCCGCGATGCTGCACGAACTGACGCGCGAACTCGGCCAGGACGTGAACCGGACGGTGATGATCGGCGACACCACGCACGACCTGCAAATGGCGAAGAATGCGGGCGCGGCGTCTGTCGGCGTGACCTACGGCGCGCATCCGGCCAAATCGCTGCATGCGCTGGAGCCTTTGTTCGTGGCCGAAGACGTGGCCGCGCTCGACGACTGGCTGCGAGAGAACGCATGACCGGAGCGCCGCCCCAAGCTGTGCGTGTGTGTGCATCGGAGGAACTGGTCGACGGCGGCGACGGACTGCGCCGCGACGCAATCGGCAAAAGCGGTGCAGCCACGGTGTTTTTCGTCCGATACGACGGTAAGCCGTTCGGCTATCTGAACCAGTGCGCGCACGTTCCCATGGAGCTGGACTGGTCCGAAGGCAAGTTCTTCGAGAGCTCCGGCTTATACTTGATGTGCGCCACTCATGGCGCGATTTACGAGCCGGACACGGGAAAATGCGTTGGCGGCCCGTGCCGCGGCGCGCGTTTGCGGAAGATCGAAACCGAAGAGCGCGAGACGCCGGAAGGCCGCGCTGTTTTCTGGCTTCCTGACGACGACCTGCGTCCTGCTTGAATCAAAATCCCCGCTTAATCTTTTAATCTGTCATCCAGGCGACGCATGTCCGATCACATTCCCACTGAACCTTCCGACCCGGCGCGTTCAACCTCTGCGGCTGTCCCACCGGCCGGTGCAAAAGGCGAAAACTGGGAGCGCGCCGCGCTCGAACGCATTGCGCTCGCGGCCATCAACGAACAGCGCTCGGCGCGCCGCTGGCGGATCTTTTTCCGCTTCGTTTTCCTCGCGATCCTGGCCGTCGCGGTCTGGCGCGCATTCGATTTCACCGGCGACAAGGTATCGAAGACTGCGCGTCACACGGCGCTCGTGGAGCTGGAAGGCGAAATTTCCGCCAATAGCGACGCCAGCGCGGACAACGTGAATGCAGCGCTCGACAGTGCGTTCGAAGACGACGCGACGGCAGCCGTGATCCTCCGCTGCAACAGCCCGGGCGGCAGTCCTGTGCAGGCGGGCATCATCAATCGCGAGATCACGCGTTTGCGGACCAAATATCCGTCGAAACCGCTCTACGTAGTCGTGAACGACATGTGCGCGTCGGGCGGATATTACGCCGCCGCGGCCGCTGACAAGATTTACGTCGATAAAGCGAGCATCGTGGGTTCTATCGGCGTGCTGATGGACGGTTTCGGCTTCACGGGCCTGATGAGCAAGCTGGGCGTGGAGCGCCGCCTGCATACGTCGGGCGCGAACAAGGGCGCTTTCGATCCGTTCTCGCCAGAAACGCCGGGTATGGATGCCCACGCGCAGGAAATGCTGGACCAGATCCATACGCAATTCATCGATGCCGTCAAAAAGGGCCGCGGCTCACGCCTGAAAGACAATCCCGATCTGTTTTCGGGCATGTTCTGGACGGGCCAGAAGAGCGTGGAACTCGGTCTCGCCGATGGTTTCGGCGACGCTGATTACGTTGCGCGGGAGATCGTGAAGCAGCCGGATATCATCGATTACACGCAGAAAGAGAGCATCGGCGAGCGCGTTGCGCGGAAATTTGGCGCGGCGGTGGGGAATGCATCGATGAGCGCGCTGATGATGGGCGGCAAGATGCAGTTGAAGTAAGTTTTCGCCGCTGAATGAAAAACGCTCGCCTTGGAGATTCAGGCGAGCGTTTTTTTAGGCGCCCAGCAGCAGGAAGATCGCCGGCCGTTTGTGCAGTTCCGGCGCGGTTTTCTTCTTCCACTCGGCGACCGTCCGAGTGACGATCGTTTCCTCCGGCATCGTCAGGTCCACCGCGACGCAAACCAGCGTCGACGGCGCGCACGTCGCAAGCAACGTGTCCAGCAGCGCCCGGTTCCGGTATGGCGTTTCAATAAAGATTTGCGTCTGGTTCGCCTTCCTCGACAACACTTCCAGCTCGCGCAGGCGTTTGCCGCGCTCGGCGGCATCGACGGGAAGATAGCCGTTGAACGCAAAACTCTGCCCGTTCATTCCAGATGCCATCAACGCCAGCAAAATCGAGCTCGGGCCGACGAACGGCACGACCTTCACGCCGCGTTCATGCGCACGGCGCACGAGCAGGGCGCCTGGATCGGCGACCGCCGGACAACCGGCTTCGGAAACGAGTCCCGCGTCGGTCCCGGCCAGGATCGGCTTGAGCAGCTTTTCGACTTCACCCGGTGGCGTGTTCACGTTCAATTCGCGGATTTCGATTTCCTGGATCGGGCGCTCGGTGCCGACTTTCTTCAGGAATGCACGCGTCGTTTTTGCGTTTTCGCCGATGTAATACTGCAACACGGCCGCGCGCGCCCGCACGGGTTCGGGCAGGACGTCGGCGAGCGCTGCGCTGTCGCCATCGCCGAGTGTGTTGGGAATCAGATACAGAACGCCGCTCATGCCGCCCCCACCAAAGGAAATCCGGCCGCGCGCAGCATCTTGGATAACGCAATCAGCGGCAAACCGACCAGTGCGGTGGGGTCGTCGGAATGAATGGCATCGACGAGCGTGATGCCCAGTCCCTCGGATTTCGCGCTTCCCGCCACGTCATAAGGCGTCTCGGCGAGCAAATACACTTCGATTTCTTCGTCCGAAAGGTGACGAAACTGCACGCGCGTAACGATATCGGCAGATTGAACGTGGCCCGTGCGGTTATCGAAGAGGCACAGCGCGCTGTGAAATTCGACGCTTTTGCCGCGCATCGACTGAAGCTGGGCACGCGCGTTTTCGTGTGTGCCGGGCTTGCCGATCTGCCGGCCGTCGCATGTCGCGACCTGGTCCGAACCGATCACGAGCGCGCCGGATGCATGGGTGACACGCGTCGCGGCGGCTTGCGCCTTCGCCACAGAAAGCCGCAGGGCCGTGGCTTCCGGCGGTTCTTCATCGAGCGGCGTTTCATCGATATCGGGCGTGATCACGTCGAACGGAATGCGCAGGCGTTCGAGCAATTCCCGGCGGTAACGCGAACTCGACGCAAGGACGAGGCGCGGCTGGTTTGAGACATCGGGCATGAAAAAGTCGGCTATAAACGAGAAGGTGGGGGGCTCAAGCGGCCGTGCCGCAACCCGAAGGATAAGTGTTTGACTCGAAAAGACAAAGCCGCTATAGTTTTGGGCTTTTCATCGGTATGCGAGGCGCTTTTCCGCATTTTCCGATGAAGCGCGACGGCTGGAAGTGTACCGAGGCGTACGGGTGGATTTAGTGCCGGATTTAGTGCGGAATTTAGTGCCAGAAGCACATGGACGTGATTGCGTGAGCCTTCCGCTTCGTCCAGCTTGGCGGGTCGGGATAACTCGGGATAAACCACACCAGCCGGACGGGTTCAGGGCGGTGCATACTGCAGCTTCCATCCCGATCGTACTCTGCGGACTTGCCGGTCCGGCCGTCACGGTAATGATCACCTGCAGGAGCGCACATGACACAAAATCCTGGCAAACCTGCATGTCCCGCGGACTTGCGCTCGCTCGACCTGTTCGACTTTGCGCAAAGCCGCCGGCAGGCAGCAGGCGGCGTACGGGTCTCGCAGTTGCCGCGTTTGCTCAATGAAGTACCGGCGGACGCGCCCGATCGCGACACGGTGTTTTCATGGCAAGCCGAAGGCTCCATGCAGCCTGAATTGCAGGACGACGGCACCGAAGCGCCGCAGCCGTATTTGCGGCTTGCCGTGCACGGGTCGGCATGGATCGAATGTCAGCGGTGTTTGTCGCCGTATTCGCAGCATCTTGATGTCGACGCAACGTATCGCATTGTGTTGACGGAAGAAGAAGCGGACGAATTTCCGCTGGACAACGATGAAGTCGAGGTGATCGTGGGCTCACGCCAGTTCGATCTCATCGACTTGATCGAGGATGAATTGTTGTTGTCCTTGCCGCTCGTGCCCAAGCACGACGTGTGTCCCCAAGTGCATGAGAGCCTGAATACAGGTGTCTACAGCGCCGAGGGCGAGCTGGACGAAGGTGGTCTGAATGGCGAAGCAGACTCGCAGCAGGATGGCGGCTCTGGAAGACCCAATCCGTTCGCCGCGCTCGGCAAGCTCAAGCAGGGCGGTTCCGGCAGCGACACGCATTGAAGAAGTTGGAGTATCCGTTATCTGGCGCGATGCGTCCGGATCGATTCACTGGCCACAGGTCAGGGTCGCCGGTGTGTCGAGCTGTGTTAGAATTCGCAAAATTTTTCTGGAGTCATCATGGCAGTTCAGCAAAACAAGAAATCGCCGTCCAAGCGCGGCATGCATCGTTCGCACGACTTCCTCACGGCGCCGGCGCTGGCTGTCGAGCCGGGTACGGGTGAAGTGCATCTGCGTCACCACGTGAGCCCGAACGGCTACTACCGTGGCAAGAAAGTCATCAAGACGAAGAACGACTAAGCGTTCGGCGCGTAGTGCGTCCGCGACGCTTGGTGCGTCTCGCGTCGCCGTCTTGACTCATGGTCTGATACATGATTTGAGCCACGGTCGCTCGCGTTTGACATCTTCCTGGTGCAACAAGAAGGCGGCATTTCACTGCCGCTTTTTTGTGCCTGAAATTCGTCGCACTCCATGACCGTAAAGATCACCATCGACTGCATGGGAGGCGACCACGGCCCGTCCGTGACCGTTCCCGCCGCTGTCAGCTTCGTGCGTTCGCATCCCGATGCGCATTTGCTTCTTGTAGGCATCGAGTCGGCTATCCGTGCGCAACTCAAGAAGTGCAGGGCCGTCGACGAAACCCGGTTGACAGTCGTCCCCGCCACTGAAGTGGTCGAGATGGACGACCCAGTGGAAGTCGCGCTGCGCCGGAAAAAAGATTCATCGATGCGTGTGGCGCTCAACCTCGTTAAAGAGGGGCAGGCGCAAACCTGCATCTCGGCGGGCAACACCGGTGCGTTGATGGCCGTGTCTCGCTACGTGTTGAAGACGCTGCCGGGCATCGAACGGCCGGCTATTGCGTTTGCCATGCCGAGCCAGAAAGGCTTCACCACCGTGCTCGACCTGGGCGCGAACGTGGATTGCGAGCCGCAGCATTTGTTGCAATTCGCCGAGATGGGCCACGCGCTGGTAGCCGCCATTGGCAACAAGGAGCGGCCCACTATCGGCTTGCTCAACATCGGCGAAGAAGTCATCAAAGGCAACGAAACCATCAAACGCGCCGGCGAACTGCTGCGCGCCAGCACGCTCAACTTCTACGGCAACGTGGAAGGCAACGACATCTATAAAGGCACGACAGACGTAGTCGTCTGCGACGGGTTTGTCGGTAATGTGGCGCTGAAGACATCGGAAGGTCTCGCGCAAATGTTGAGCGACATGATCCGCGAGGAATTCAGCCGGTCGCTCGCGACCAAGCTGATGGCGATCGTCGCACTGCCGGTTCTCAAGCGCTTCAAACGACGCGTCGATCCTGCCCAATACAACGGCGCGGCGCTGCTCGGATTGCGCGGCCTCGTCATCAAGAGTCACGGTTCGGCGCAAGCCTACGGGTTTGAGTGGGCTATCAAACGCGGGTATGATGCGGTCAAAAATGGCGTGCTGGAACGGCTCGTGCGCGCCATGGAAGATAATGCTGCTCCTGTGCAACAAGCGGCGCTGGGCACTTCCGCTGATGCAGTCGGCACCGTGGTTCCGGACCCGGCCGCATCCGCCGCCCCGGTCGACGACGCGGCCGCTTTACCCCCGCTCGTGCAGCCGGGGACATCGGGCGCCGCGCTACCCTCGAAGGCATAATGGCTCAATCGAATCTCTATTCCCGTGTCATCGGAACGGGCAGTTACCTGCCGGCCGATCGCGTCACGAATCAGGATCTGGCCGACCGGCTGGCCAAGCAAGGCGTGGAAACGAGCGATGAATGGATCGTCGCCCGCACGGGTATTCACGCACGTCATTTCGCCGCACCCAATGAGACAACGAGCGATCTCGCACTACACGCGTCGCGCAATGCGATCGAAGCGGCGGGCATCGATCCGGACTCGATCGACTTGATCATCGTGGCGACTTCCACGCCCGACTTCGTTTTCCCCAGCACGGCTTGCCTGCTTCAAAACAAACTCGGCATCAAGAACGGCGGCGCGGCATTCGATATCCAGGCCGTCTGCTCGGGATTCGCCTACGCCGTTGCGACGGCCGACAGCTTTATTCGCGGCGGCATGAATCGCACGGCGCTGGTCGTCGGCGCGGAAACCTTCTCGCGCATCCTCGATTTCAACGACCGCACCACGTGCGTGCTGTTCGGCGACGGCGCGGGCGCGGTCATCCTGCAGGCATCGGATGAACCGGGCGTGCTTTCCAGCGCGCTTCACGCCGATGGCAGCCACTCAAGCATTCTTTGCACGCCGGGCAATGTGAACAAGGGCGTGATCGAAGGCAGCGCGTTCCTGCACATGGACGGTCAGGCCGTCTTCAAGCTCGCCGTGAAGGTGCTGGAGAAAGTGGCCGTCGAGGCGCTTGAAAAGGCACGACTCACGCCTGGCGACATCGACTGGCTCATTCCCCATCAAGCCAATATCCGCATCATGGAAAGCACGGCGAAGAAGCTCCACGTGCCGCTCGAGCGCATGGTCGTGACCGTGGGCGAGCATGGCAATACGTCGGCTGCATCGATTCCGCTTGCGCTCGACGTCGCCGTGCGCGACGGCCGCATCAAGCGCGGCCAGCATGTGCTGATAGAAGGCGTCGGCGGCGGCTTTACCTGGGGCGCGTCGGTCATCCGCTACTAAACGTAGCGTCACGCCAGCGCTGCCGAGCCGCATCAGCCATTCGACCAATTCAATCGAGTAAGGACGTCATGAAATTCGCGTTCGTTTTTCCGGGACAAGGCTCCCAATCGGTTGGCATGCTCAACGCATTCGCCGATCACGCCGTGGTGCGCGAAACCGTGCAACAGGCATCCGATGCACTGAATCAGGATCTCGGCAAGCTGATTGCCGAAGGTCCGGCGGAGGACCTCGGCCTCACGACCAACACGCAACCCGTGATGTTGACGGCGGCTTACGCGATTTATCTTGTGTGGGAGAAGGAAACCGGGTTGAAGCCTGCGCTCGTGGCCGGGCATAGCCTGGGCGAATATACGGCGTTGGTCGCCGCCGGCGCGCTGAGATTCTCCGATGCCGTGCCGCTCGTGCGTTTTCGTGCGCAAGCCATGCAAAGTGCGGTGCCCGTCGGTGAAGGCGGAATGGCCGCGATCCTCGGTCTCGACGATGACGCCGTGCGCGCCGTCTGCGCCGAAGCATCGGCGGCTGGGATCGTGGAAGCGGTCAACTTCAACGCACCGTCGCAAGTGGTGATCGCGGGCGCGAAGGCCGGGGTGGAAAAGGCCTGTGAACTGGCGAAGGCGAAGGGTGCGAAACGCGCGTTGCCGCTGCCTGTTTCGGCGCCGTTCCATTCGTCGCTTTTGAAGCCCGCGTCGGACCAGTTGCGCGAATATCTGGCAAGCGTCGAAATTGGCGTGCCGCAGATTCCGCTGATCAATAACATCGATGTCGCCAGCGTCGCTGAACCGGCCGCCATCAAGGACGCACTCGTGCGCCAGGCCGCGGGTCCGGTTCGCTGGGTGGAAAGCGTGCAGAAAATGGCGCATGAAGGCGTCACGCACGTGATCGAATGCGGTCCGGGCAAGGTGCTGAACGGCTTGACGAAACGTATCGACGGCACGCTGATCGGCGCGTCGATCTTCGATCCCGCTTCGCTCGACGAAGTGCGCAAGCTGCTCGCCGGCTGAACAAGAACTGGAACAGGAACGAATAGACATGATTCTGGACAAGCAGATAGTGGTGGTGACGGGTGCATCGCGCGGGATTGGCCGCTCGATCGCGCTCGAACTCGCGCGTCAGGGCGCGACCGTAATTGGTACGGCGACCAGCGAAAGCGGCGCCGAAGCGATCACCGCCGCGCTGAAGGAGGCTGGTGTGCAAGGCCGTGGCGCCGTGCTGAACGTAACGGATGCGGCCGCGAGCGAGGCGTTCATCGACGGCGTGGTGAAGGAATTCGGCGCTCTGAATGTGCTGGTGAACAACGCCGGGATCACGAAAGATCAACTGGCGATGCGCATGAAAGACGAAGAGTTCGATGCCGTTATCGACACGAACCTAAGGGCGGTCTTCCGCCTGTCGCGCGCGGTCCTGCGCCCGATGATGAAAGCACGTGGCGGACGGATCATCAATATCACGTCGGTGGTGGCGTCTTCCGGCAACCCGGGCCAGGCGAATTACGCGGCGGCGAAGGCCGGCGTGGCGGGCATGACCCGTGCATTGGCGCGCGAAATCGGCAGCCGCGGGATCACGGTGAACTGCATTGCGCCGGGTTTTATCGACACCGACATGACCAAGGTGCTGCCGGAAGCGCAGCGTGCGGCATTGACAGCACAGATACCACTTGGCCGACTGGGCAGCCCCGAAGATATCGCTCATGCTGTGGCTTTCCTGGCTTCGCCGCACGCGGGCTACATTACAGGCACGACGCTCCATGTGAACGGCGGCATGTACATGTGACAGGCATTTCGTTAATATCCGCGCCTTGGCGGGTGCGCAAAATGCTGATTGAAAGCACGCTGCGCAAGACATGAAACGCGCTGTCATTAGCAAGTGTCGTTAAAAGTAAGTGACGTGTATCAGAAGCCCGTCACACGTGAAGCAAACCTGATTCGTGCGTGGGTTATTACGGGTGCAAACCTGATAAAATGCGCGCACTTGTGTTTTTGAACTACATTTCCCTCGGAGGGCTGCATGGACAATATCGAACAGCGCGTGAAGAAGATCGTCGCCGAACAACTGGGCGTCGCCGAAGCCGAAATCAAGAACGAAGCTTCGTTCGTCAACGATCTGGGCGCTGACTCGCTCGACACCGTTGAACTCGTGATGGCTCTCGAAGACGAATTCGGCATGGAAATTCCTGACGAAGAAGCAGAAAAGATCACGACGGTTCAGCAAGCAATCGACTACGCTCGCGCAAACGTCAAGGCCTAAGGCCAACACGCAACTGCTGCTACGATATTCGGGGTTGACGCTCTGTTGCGCTTCGAACCGCGCTTCGAACCGATTTAACAGCCACAGGGCTCACAGGGTACATTCCTGTGGATCTTGTGGCTTTTGCTTTTTGTCATTTATGGATAAGGGGTTACCGTGAGCCGTCGTCGTGTTGTTGTTACAGGCCTTGGGCTGATTTCGCCTGTCGGCAATACCGTTGCCGACGGCTGGGCCAATCTGGTCGCCGGCAAGTCAGGCATTGGCGAGATCACGAAGTTCGACACAACGAACTTCTCCACGCGCTTTGCCGGTGAAGTCAAAGGCTTCAATGTCGAAGACTATATGCCGGCCAAGGAAGCGCGCCACATGGATACCTTTATCCATTACGGCATTGCAGCCGGTGTTCAGGCCATGCAGGACAGCGGGCTTGAAATTACCGACGAAAATTCGGAACGCGTGGGTGTTGTAGTGGGCTCGGGAATCGGCGGCCTGCCGATGATCGAAGCCACGCAGACCGAATTGCTTAACCGCGGTCCGCGCCGGGTTTCGCCGTTCTTCGTGCCGGCATCGATCATCAACATGATCTCCGGGCATCTTTCCATCCGCTTCGGTTTGAAAGGGCCGAATCTGGCGATCGTGACCGCGTGTACCACGGGATTGCATTGCATCGGCGAAGGTTCGCGGCTGATCGAATACGGCGACGCCGACGTCATGATCTGCGGCGGCGCCGAAGCGACCGTGTCGCCGCTGGGTATCGGCGGCTTTGCGGCGGCGCGCGCGCTGTCGCAGCGCAACGACGATCCGGCGACGGCAAGCCGTCCGTGGGACAAGGATCGCGATGGTTTCGTGCTGGGCGAAGGCGCGGGCGTGATGGTGCTCGAAGAGTACGAACACGCGAAAGCGCGTGGTGCGAAGATCTACGCAGAAGTCAGCGGCTACGGCATGAGCGGCGATGCGTACCACATGACTGCTCCGCCGGAAGATGGCGACGGCGCGCGTCGCAGCATGCGCAATGCGCTGAAAAACGCTCAGATCAATCCGGATGAAGTGCATTACCTGAATGCACATGGCACGTCCACGCCGTTGGGCGATCTGGCGGAAACCATCGGCATCAAGAACATGTTCGGCGATCATGCCAAGAAGATCGTCGTGAACTCCACCAAGTCGATGACCGGGCATCTGCTCGGCGGCGCGGGCGGACTGGAGTCGGTGTTCACGGTGCTGGCGCTGCATCATCAGGTGTCGCCGCCGACCATCAACATCTTCAACCAGGACCCGGAGTGCGACCTGGACTACTGTGCGAACGAAGCGCGGGAAATGAAGATCGACGTGGCGCTGAAAAACTCGTTCGGCTTTGGTGGTACGAACGGCACGCTCGTTTTCAAGCGTCACTGAGCGCGGCGCGCTTACGTGTTCGCACGGACGGGACGCGTGACGAGCGCGCATGAGGCGCGGCGGGAAGTTCCAGCGGACGGTTTCGCGGAATTTTCCCGCCGGCAGAAAATCACGACATCTCGATTTTTATCGGTCGCCACGGTGGCCTTCATGGCGGTGGCGGCCGGCGCCGTATTCCAATCGGTTGTGGCGTACACCGGTTTTTTCGATGCTTGCGTCGCCGCGCTTATTGTCACCGTCGGGCTTGGCGGCGTGGCGCTCAGGCGTGAACGTAGACGGCCAGTTGCATTCGAGATCGGTCAGGATGGTTTGACGACGTGGGATCGCGAAGGCCGCGCGCAATATCGGCAAATATCGGGTTGCGCGCAGTGGAGCGATCGTCTGCTTGCACTGATCCTGGTTTCAGCCGAAGGGCGTTCCGAGCCACTGCTGGTTCCCGCCGACGCGCTCACCGGCCCGAACGCGTTCCGCGAACTGGCCGTTCGCGCCCGGCGGTGCGCCCAAGAACACCTGTAACGCTTGTAACCGCCCATCAGCATCCGGCGCGTCCCAGCGGCGTGACGCTACAATAGCCCTCCGCGTAGCACCCCCAAAGTTAACGGATTTCCCAGGTGAGCGAAAAAGAAATCGATCAGGTACTGGTCGAACGCGTGCAGAAGGGCGATAAAGCAGCGTTCGAGCTTCTGGTCGCCAAATATCAGCGCAAGATTATCCGGCTTATCTCGCGGCTCGTTCGCGACCCCGCCGAAGTGGAGGACGTCGCACAAGACGCCTTTATCAAGGCTTACCGCGCGTTGCCGCAATTTCGCGGAGAATCGGCGTTTTACACGTGGCTTTACCGGATTGCAGTGAACACGGCGAAGAATTATCTTGCCACTCAAAGCCGCCGTGCTCCAACTTCTACCGAAGCCGATGCAGAAGAAGCGGAAACTTTCTCCGACGCAGACCAACTAAGGGATATCAACACGCCTGAGTCGATGTTGATGAGCAAGCAGATCGCACAGACGGTCAATGCTGCGATGGCGGTTTTACCGGAAGAATTGCGCACTGCCATCACTCTTCGTGAAATTGAAGGTCTGAGTTATGAAGAGATTGCCGAGATGATGAATTGTCCTATCGGGACCGTCAGATCGAGAATTTTTCGTGCTCGCGAAGCCATTGCGGCAAAATTGCGTCCGTTGCTGGACACTCCCGAAGGCAAACGCTGGTAGCAGCGAGGTTGCGCGGGGCAGGGACGCGGTATCTGGGTCAGGTAGTGTCACTAGGGGCAGTCAAGATGGGGAGCATCATGGGGTCGGTTTCGGTGCAATCGCAAGCTAGTTCGCGCGGCGAGCGTCTTTCCGCTTTTGTCGACGGGGAATCCCTCGACGATTCGGGCGACTTGAGCCAGTTTCTTTCCGGATTCACGCAAAAAGACCGCGCCGCGTGGTCGGACTATCACCTGATCGGCGACGCGCTGCGTTCCGACGATCTCGCGGCGAGTCCGGCGGCCAGCAGCGCGTTCATGAACGCGTTCTCGGCGCGGTTCGAGGCCGAAGCGCACGTATTTGCGCCGGCGGCCATTCCGGCTTTATCGGCTGAACGTGCGCGTTCGGGCATGTTCCGGCGTCGCGTGGTGCCGGCTTTTGCCGTCGCGGCGGCTGCGGCCACGCTCACGTGGATCGTCGTGCCGCAGTTGCAAGGCGTCGACAATCACAGCGGCGTTCAGGTGGCGAGCGTTTCTTCGTCGGATCACGTGCAGCGCGTCGCGATGGCTTCGGTGCCCGCCGCCACGCTGCGTTCGCCGGTTGTCGAAGCGAACATCATCCGTGATGCGAGCCTCGACCAGTATCTGGAAGCGCATCAGCAATTCTCTCAACAGCCCGTCATGCCGGGCTCTACGCCTTTGATCCGCACTGCGGCTTCCAGCCAAGGTCAATAACTGATGCAACTTGTGCGGTTGAAGAAAACGACTCATTGGGGGCGGCTGCCGGTCTTGTTGTTCTGCGCAGCTGCGTTGTTATCCGCGGGATCGGGTGCTTGGGCTCAGGGCGACGATTCGGCCGCCCAGCGCAAGTCCGCTGCGGACCTGCTCAACCGGATTCACGAAGCCGCACAGCAGCAGAACTACGAGGGCACCTTCGTCTACCAGCGCGGGACAACGGTGCAGTCGTCACGGATTACGCACTCGGCAACGCGCAGCGACGGCGAGTACGAGTCGCTGGAAAGTCTCGACGGCAAGCCTCGCAAGATGCTTCGCCACGACGACGACATGTACACGTTCGTGCCCGAACGTCATCTCCTGGTCGTCGAAAAACGCCAGAACAAGGATTCGTTCCCGTCGCTGCTGGCTACCGGCGGCGAGCAGGTCCTGGCCGTCTACGAGCCGAAAATGCTCGGTGCGGACCGCGTCGCGGGTATCGATAGCCAGGTCATCGAGCTCGATCCGAAAGACGCCTGGCGGTTTGCTTACAAGCTCTGGTCGGATATCAAGACCGGTCTCCTGCTGCGCGCCCAGACGCTCGGTCCTGATGGCCAGGTCCTGGAACAGCTTTCATTCTCGCAAGTCAGGATTGGCGGCACGGTCGACCGGTCGGCAATTGCAAACGGGATCAAGAACATAAACGGATGGACGGTCGTGCGTCCGCCAGTCCAACCGGTCGATATGCAGGCGCAAGGCTGGAAAATTACCCCGAACGTCCCCGGCTTCCGCGAGATTCGCGAGTTGCGCCGGCCGATGGCATCGCGTGAAGAAGGGCAGCCGCCCATTCCCGTTGATCAAGCCGTTTTCTCCGACGGCTTGGCGGCAATCTCAATTTTTGTCGAGCCGGTGGAAAAGAATTCACGCAAGGAAGGCGCCGGCAATAGCGGCGCGACACACGTACTGGTCAAGCGTCGCGGGGATTTCTGGATTACCTTGTTAGGTGAAGTGCCCCAAGCCACGTTGCAGCAATTTGCTTCTGCCATAGAATACAAGCCTTCCAAGTAATTCCTCGGCCCACCAAGATATGAGCAACCTCTCGCTGCGCACCTTCCTCACGGCCGCGGCGCTTGCTGCGTGCCTGCCGCTTGCGACTTCCGCGGCAACGGCGGCATCGGGCGCCACGACACCGGCAGTCGCGCCGGCCGCTACGCCGGTTGCATCGACTGGCGCAGTGCCGATCGTGAATCTGCCCGACTTCACCACGCTCGTGGACAGGGTCGGGCCGTCTGTTGTGAATATCCGCACGACCACGCGCGTGAGCAGCAGCAGCGATCTGCGCGGCTTGCCGCCCGGCATGGACAACGGCGACATGTCGGAGTTCTTCCGGCGCTTCTTCGGCATCCCGATGCCCGGCACGCCGGGTTCACCAGGTTCGCCTCGCGGCGGGAACGGCGGAGGAAGTGGCGGCGGCGATCAAGGCGGCGACAGCGGTGGGGGCAGCGGCCGCGGGAATCGCAGCGCACCGCAGGACAGCCCGGATAGCCAGGACAATTCCGAGCAAAGCAGCGGCGTAGGGTCGGGTTTCATCATGTCGGCCGATGGTTACGTGATGACCAATGCCCACGTGGTTGATGACGCCGACACCATCTACGTCACGCTCACCGACAAACGCGAATTCAAGGCCAAGCTGGTTGGCGTCGACGAACGCACGGACGTCGCGGTCGTCAAGATCCAGGCGACGAGCCTGCCCGCCATCACCATGGGCGATTCGAACAAGGTGCGCGTTGGGGAATGGGTGCTCGCGATCGGGTCGCCTTTCGGCCTCGATAACACCGTGACCGCGGGCATTGTCAGCGCCAAGGGGCGTGACACCGGCGATTACCTGCCGTTCATCCAGACCGACGTAGCGGTGAATCCGGGCAACTCCGGCGGACCGCTCATCAACATGGCCGGTGAAGTGATCGGCATCAACTCGCAGATCTACAGCCGTACCGGCGGCTTCATGGGGATTTCGTTCGCGATTCCTATCGATGAAGCCATGCGCGTGGCCGATCAGCTGAAGACCGGCGGCAAGGTGGTGCGCGGCCGTATCGCGGTGGCGATTGGCGAAGTGACGAAGGAAGTGGCCGATTCGCTCGGGCTCCCGAAGGCGCAAGGGGCGCTGGTGAGCAGCGTGGAACCGGGCGGTCCGGCGGACAAGGCCGGCATCCAGCCGGGCGACATCATCCTTAAATACAACGGCCACGATGTCTCGACGGCGACGGATTTGCCGCGCATGGTGGGCGACACGAAGCCGGGCGCGAAAGCGACGATCACCGTTTGGCGCAAGGGTCAGTCGCGCGACTTGCCGATCACCATCGCGGAAATGCAGCCGGACAAGGTCACGAAAGCCGAAGCCAAGAAGCCGGCGCCGCCGAAAGAACGGGCGCCGAGCAACGCGCTCGGGATTGCGGTGAGCGATATTCCGGCCGACCAGAAGAAGTCGCTGAAGATCAGCAACGGCGTGCAGGTGGAAGCTGTCGAAGGCCCGGCATCGCGTGCCGGGTTCCAGAAGGGCGACATCATCCTGCGAATCGGCGACACGGATATCACAAGCGCAAAACAATTCGATGCGGTCGCGCAGAACGTCGATCCGAGCAAGATGGTCGCGGTTCTCGTGCGTCGTGGCGACAACACGCAATTCGTGCCGCTGCGTCCGCGCGCGCAGAAGTAGGCCGTCATGCGCGCGCTCAAGCTTTATGGGCGCGCGTGGTGCCATCTTTGCGAGGATTTGCGTGCCGAACTCGAGCCGATTGCGGCAGAGTTCGGCGTGGCAATCGAATGGATCGATATCGATACCGATCCGGCGCTCGAAGCGCTTTACGACGAACTCGTGCCCGTTTTGGTGTTCGATGGCGTCGAGTTGTGTCACTACCGGCTGGACGAACCACGCGTAAGGCGGGCGCTCGCCGGCGTCGCGCGATAAGGGCATCAAGCGCCGCGCGGTAAACGTAAATTCCCGTCCCCCCTCCTTTTCGGCTAAAATCGAAGGGTTTTTCACCCCATTTTCAAGGCGTGCTCCGCGTTTGTCTGGGCGCGCCTTTTTGCTTGATCGGCACTGAATGAATCATATTCGTAACTTCTCGATCATTGCGCACATCGACCACGGCAAATCGACGCTGGCCGACCGCATCATCCAGCTATGCGGCGGCTTGTCCGACCGTGAGATGGACGCGCAGGTGCTCGATTCCATGGATCTCGAGCGCGAGCGCGGCATCACGATCAAGGCGCAAACTGCGGCCTTGACGTACAAGGCGCGCGACGGTCAGGTCTATAACCTGAATCTCATCGATACCCCCGGACACGTCGACTTCTCTTACGAGGTCAGCCGTTCGCTTTCCGCGTGCGAAGGCGCACTGCTGGTCGTGGACGCAAGTCAGGGCGTGGAAGCGCAGACGGTTGCCAATTGCTACATGGCGATCGAACTCGGCGTGGAAGTCGTGCCGGTGTTGAACAAGATCGACTTGCCGGCCGCCGACCCGGAAAACGCGATTTCGGAAATCGAAGACGTAATCGGTATCGATGCAACCGATGCAACGCATTGCAGCGCCAAAACCGGCCTCGGCGTGGCCGATGTGCTCGAAGCGCTGATCGCCAAGGTTCCGCCGCCGAAGGGCGATCCGGACGCGCCGCTGCAGGCGCTGATTATCGATTCCTGGTTCGACAATTACGTCGGCGTGGTCATGCTCGTGCGCATCAAGAACGGCACGCTGCGCCCGAAAGACAAAATCAAGATGATGGCGTCCGGCGCGGTTTATCCGGTCGAGCATCTCGGCGTGTTCGCGCCGAAATCCACGAATCTGGCGTCGCTGTCGGCGGGTCAGGTGGGGTTCATCATCGCCGGTATCAAGGAATTGCAGGCGGCCAAGGTTGGCGACACCGTTACCACCGTCGCCCGTCCGTCGGAAACTCCGTTGCCCGGCTTCAAGGAAGTGAAGCCGCAGGTTTTCGCGGGTTTGTATCCGGTCGAAGCAAACCAGTACGACGCGCTGCGTGAATCGCTGGAAAAGCTGAAGCTCAACGACTCGTCGCTGCAATACGAGCCGGAAGTTTCGCAAGCGCTGGGTTTCGGTTTCCGATGTGGCTTTCTCGGCCTTCTGCACATGGAGATCGTGCAGGAACGTCTTGAGCGCGAGTTCGACATGGACCTCATCACCACGGCGCCAACCGTGGTGTACGAAGTCGTGAAGCGCGACGGCGAGCTGATCCAGGTCGAGAACCCGGCGAAGATGCCGGAGCCTTCATACATCGAGGAAGTGCGCGAGCCGATCGTGACCGTGAACCTGTACATGCCGCAGGAGTATGTGGGCGCGGTGATCACGCTGTGCACGGGCAAGCGCGGCCAGCAGATCAACATGCAGTATCACGGCCGTCAGGTGCAGCTCACGTACGAAATCCCCATGGCGGAAATCGTGCTCGATTTCTTCGATCGGCTGAAGTCCACGTCGCGCGGTTATGCGTCGATGGATTACGAGTTCAAGGAATATCGTGCGTCGGACGTGGTGAAGGTCGACATGCTGATCAACGGCGACAAGGTCGACGCGTTGTCGGTCATCACGCACCGGTCGCAGAGCCAGCACCGGGGACGCGAAGTGGCGTCGAAGATGCGCGAGCTGATTCCGCGGCAGATGTATGACGTGGCGATCCAGGCGACCATCGGCGCAAATATTATCGCGCGGGAAAACATTAAAGCATTGCGTAAGAACGTTCTGGCAAAGTGCTACGGCGGCGATATCTCCCGAAAGAAAAAGCTTTTGGAAAAGCAGAAGGCCGGCAAGAAGCGCATGAAGCAAGTCGGTTCGGTCGAGATTCCGCAAGAAGCTTTCCTCGCGATTCTTCGCGTCGAAGATTAATAAAACAACCGGAAACGATTGATGAATTTTGCGTTGATTCTTTTGATACTCGTCGTCTTGACGGGGATCGCTTGGGTGTTCGATAAATTGGTGTTCGAGCCGCAACGGCGGCGCGCGGCAGATGAAGCGGTAGCCGAATTCGACAAACAGCAGGCACGCCTCGAACCCCGTTTCGCCGATGAACACGCGCCGCAAACGCGCGCCCGTCTGCGCGATGAAAAGCTTCGCCAGCCCTGGTATCTGGAATATTCGGCAAGCTTTTTTCCGGTCATCCTCGTGGTTTTTGTCGTGCGCTCGTTTGTGGTCGAGCCGTTCAAGATTCCGTCGGGATCGATGGTGCCGACGTTGCTGGTCGGTGACTTCATTCTGGTCAACAAATTTGAATACGGCTTGCGCCTGCCTATCAGCAACACGAAACTGACGAGCGGCACGCCGCTTAAACGCGGTGACGTGGTGGTGTTCCGTTACCCGAAAGACGAATCCGTGGATTACATCAAGCGCGTGATTGGTCTTCCCGGCGACACCGTTGCGTATCAGGACAAGAAGCTGACCATCAATGGCAAGCCGGTTCCCGAAACGTCGTTGCCCGATTTTTTCGATGACGAACGCATTGGTTATGCAAAGCAGTTCGAAGAAGATCTGGATGGCCGCAAGAACGCCATTCTGAACAACGCGCAAGTACCGCCGTTCGTGATCGGCGCCGATGATTTCCCGAATCGCGACAATTGCAATTACAACGCGCAAGGCGTGATCTGCAAGGTGCCGCCTGGCAGCTACTTCATGATGGGCGACAATCGCGATAACAGCGCGGACAGCCGCTATTGGGGTTTTGTCCCTGACGCGAATATTGTCGGTCGCGCATTCTTTATCTGGATGAACTTCAGCAGTTTGAAGCGCATCGGCTCATTCCATTGAAGCACGCCATGGTTGTGTAAAGGTTTGACAAACTACGCCGCGGGATAACGCGGCGTAGTCGTTAATGGATGCGTTGAAAGCACCTTAGAAACAGCACGAAGAAAAGCGCCTAACGTGCACGTGCCGTATTGAATTTTATTTTCGGTTTTTCGTTTTTCAGCCGTTTCCCGGCCAAAATCGCCGCTCGCGGCGCCCGCGTTATACTCTGCCCATGCCCTCAACCCCGTTGGAAAGCCGGCTTCAGTACGAATTTCGCAATGCGGAATTGCTGCGCCAGGCGATGACCCATCGCAGTCACAGTGCCACGCACAATGAACGACTCGAATTTCTCGGAGATTCCGTTCTAAATTGCGTGGTGGCTGCGCTTTTGTTCCAACGATTCGCAAAACTCGACGAAGGCGATCTTTCTCGCGTTCGCGCAAATCTGGTCAAGCAACAGTCGCTTTACGAGATTGCGCAGGCGCTGAACGTCTCGGAGGCCCTGCGGCTGGGCGAAGGAGAATTGCGCAGCGGCGGCTTCCGCCGGCCGTCCATCCTGGCCGATACGCTCGAGGCCATCTTCGGCGCGGTTTTCCTGGACGGCGGCTTCGACGCGGCGCTTCAGGTCATCAAACGGCTCTATACGCCGATCCTCGATCACATCGATCCACGCACTATCGGCAAGGATGCGAAGACGTTGCTGCAAGAGTATCTGCAGGGGCACAAGATTGCGTTGCCGACTTATACCGTCGTCGCAACGCATGGGGCCGCGCATAACCAGCAGTTCGAGGTGGAATGCACGGTGCCGAAGCTCGACGTGAAAGTCTCGGGTTCTGGCGCCAGCCGCCGTGCGGCGGAACAGGCCGCGGCGAAGAAGGCGCTGGACGAACTGGCATCGGCAACGCCCGCGCTGACGACGAAACCCAAGCGCAAGGGTTCCCGCGCCGCGAAACTCGCGGAACAGGAAGTCGTGCCCGGCGTAACAGGGGTTCAGGCTGCGCTGGATCTGCGTGCCCCCGACCGGCGCGAGCGTGCGCGGGCGAGCGCGGCCAACAGCAACACGCATAACGATCCCGAGCGTCCGGCCACGGCGCCTTTGGCGGTGATTCGTGCATCGCACGTCGAGTCATCGGGCGATAAAGCCGAGCGCGCTACGATCAGCCGGGTGGAACGTGCTGAGAAGGGCGCGCCCGAGGCGTCTGCGCCGCGTAGCGAAAGCACTGAAAAGCCGGTGGATAACGCTGTGCACAACCCGGTGGAAAAGAACGCCGAAAAAGCCGCGGCAAAGTCGGCGAGCAAGCCGGGCGCTGAATCGCCGGTCATCGACAAACCCGCGTCCCCCGCACGTCCGCGCGAAGAAGTCGCTGCGAAAGCCGAGGAAAGCGTCGAGGCGCACGCGGAAGCGAGTGCCGATGAACCCGTTGCACGCGCGGCCGATGCCGGTCATTGACCGCACGAAGCCATAGCCGAACGCTCGAATTACCGGCCGCCGAAAGCGCCACACTCCCGACGCCACGCGTCCCAACGAATCTGCAGCTGCAAACATCTATGAACGCTCCCACTCCCCCTGGTTTCCGCTGCGGCATGGTCGCGATCGTCGGCCGGCCGAACGTCGGCAAATCGACCTTGATGAACGCGCTCGTCGGGCAGAAAGTCAGCATCACGTCGCGCAAGGCGCAGACCACGCGGCATCGGATCACCGGGATTCATACGCTGGACGACGCGCAATACATTTTCGTCGATACCCCCGGCTTCCAGACCAAGCACAGCGGCGCGCTCAACCGATCGCTGAACCGCGCGGTGACGTCCACGCTGACGGCGGTCGATGCAATCCTGTTCGTGATCGAAGCGGGCCGTTTCGGACCTGACGACCAGAAAGTGCTCGACCTGATTCCGAACGACACGCCGTGCCTTCTGATCGCGAACAAGCTGGACCACGTCAACGACAAAGAGACGTTGTTCCCCTTCATGCAGAAGATGAGCGCGTTGCACGACTTCAAGGAAATCGTGCCGATGACAGCGAAGCATCCGGATGACATCACGCGTCTGATGACGGTCGTGAAGCCGTATCTGCCGGAAGGTTCGCCCATCTACGGCGAGGACGATCTGACGGACCGCAGCGAGCGGTTTCTCGCCGCCGAGATCCTGCGCGAAAAAGTGTTCCGCTGGACCGGCGACGAGTTGCCGTACACGAGCACGGTGATGATCGACAAATGGGAAACCGAAGGTCGCCTGCGCCGTATTTTCGCGACCATCCTGGTGGAACGCGATACCCACAAGGCGATGATCATCGGCCAGAAGGGGGCCAAGCTGAAACAGATCAGCACTGAGGCGCGCCTCGACATGGAAAAGCTTTTCGATGGCCCCGTGTACCTCGAAACCTTCATCAAGGTGAAGAGCGGCTGGGCGGACAACGAAGCGGGACTGCGCGCCTATGGGTACGAATGACGCGTGGATGACCCAGTCTTCCAACGCCGACTCCGATCCGCTCGCCGACAATAACTTCAGCGTCGACGAGCCTTCCACGCCCGCGCCGAAAAAGCGCGGGACGCGCGCCGCTTCATCGAAAGCCGTCGCACCTAAAGATCCGAAAGAACCCAAAGAACCCAAGGCGCCCAGACCGCCGCGTGCCGCGCCGCGCTCGGACTTTCGTATCGCGGAGCAGCCGTCGTTCGTCCTGCATAGTTATCCGTATCGCGAGACGAGCCTGATTCTCGATGTATTTTCCCGCGATCACGGCCGCGTCGCGCTCGTCGCCAAGGGCGCAAAGCGACCGCATTCCGCATTGCGCGGCGTGTTGCAGACGTTTCAGCCGCTGGGTTTATCGTGGACGGGAAAGGGCGAGGTTCGCACTCTGACCCAGGCCGAATGGGTCGGCGGCATGTTGCCGCTCGCCGGCGACGCCTTGCTGTGCGGTTTCTACGTCAACGAATTGCTCGTCAAGTTCTGCGCACGCGAAGACGCGCATCCCGCGCTGTTCAATCATTACTTGCTGACATTGTCGCGTCTCGCGCACGGCGAACCGGCGCTGTACGCGTTGCGTTCGTTCGAGCGCGTGTTGCTGCGCGAGACCGGTTACGCGATGGCGCTGAACAGAACCATCACGCGTCAGCCGGTTATCGCCGGTGGAAAATACGTGTTTGATCCCGAACGCGGCGTGCGCGAAGCATCGGACGATGTCCCGTCGCAATGGCCCGTGATTTCGGGCCAAACCCTCCTGGATATGGAGAAGGACGAATACAGCCGCCCGCAGACGGCCGCGCAGAGCAAAACGCTGATGCGCTTTCTGTTGAACGTGTATCTTGGCGGCACGCCGCTCGCCACCCGTCAAATCTTGATCGACTTGCAAAACCTATGAGCTTCTTTCTTTCGTCGCCCGCGAATGTGATCGACCTGGGCGTCAACATCGATCACGTCGCCACGCTGCGCAACGCGCGCGGCACCCAGTACCCCGATCCGGTTCGCGCCGCGCTGCAAGCCGAAGAAGCGGGCGCTGACGCCATCACGCTGCACCTGCGCGAAGACCGCCGTCATATTCTCGATGCCGATGTCCACGCGCTGCGTCCTCTGCTCAAAACGCGGATGAACCTGGAATGCGCGGTGACGCAGGAAATGCTGGACATCGCGTGCGGCGTGCGTCCGCATGACGTGTGTCTGGTGCCGGAAAAGCGCCAGGAACTGACGACCGAAGGCGGTCTCGATGTCGCCGGCCAGTTCAACGCCGTGAAAGCCGCGTGCGAGCAACTGCGGCAGGCAGGGGCGCGGGTGTCGCTTTTCATCGATGCCGATGAGACCCAGATTCGCGCAGCGCATGAAGCGGGCGCGCCGGTGATCGAATTGCATACGGGTTGCTACGCCGAAGCGCACGACGAAGCCACGCAGCAAAAGGAATACGAGCGCGTGGCGCGCAGCGTCGACTTTGGCAATTCGCTCGGGCTGAAAGTGAACGCGGGACACGGTCTGCACTACACGAACGTGCAGCCGATCGCGGCGCTCGAAGGCATCGTGGAGCTGAACATCGGGCATGCGATCGTCGCGCACGCGATCTTTGCCGGCTGGGACAACGCCGTGCGCGAGATGAAGGCAATCATGGTGGCGTCGCGTCTTGCCGCCACATCGTCACGATAAAACCATGGCGATCTACGGAATCGGTACGGATCTCGTCCAGGTGAGCCGCATTGCCGGCGTCATGGAGCGCACGAAAGGGCGCTTCGCCGAAAAGGTGCTCGGCGCCGACGAACTGCGCGTTTATCACGCGCGAAAGGCGCGTTCGGAAGTCCGCGGCCTGGCGTTTCTTGCGACGCGGTTTTCGGCGAAGGAAGCGTTCTCCAAGGCGATCGGCCTCGGCATGCATTGGCCGATGACCTGGCGCGCCGTCCAGACGCTCAACGAGCCGAGCGGCAAGCCGATCGTGGTGGCATCGGGCGAACTCGCCGAATGGCTGAAGGCGCGTGGCATCACGGCGCAGGTCACGATCACCGATGAACGCGACTACGCGGTATCGTTCGTGATTGCGGAAACGAATGTGTAAGACTACTAACCCCTGACTTTCTCGCTTCCAATTTGAACTCGTTAAAACGCACTCCCGGTCCGGTCATGCTCGATGTGGCCGGCACCACGCTCTCCGACGCCGACATCCGCCGTATCGACCATCCGATGACCGGCGGCATCATCCTCTTCACGCGGCATTTCGAGGATCGGGCGCAGCTCGTTGCGCTGACCGACGCGATTCGCGCGGTGCGCGACGACATCCTGATCGCGGTCGATCACGAAGGCGGTCGCGTGCAACGTTTTCGCACCGATGGCTTCACGGTCCTCCCCGCGCCGGGCAAGCTCGGTGCACTCTGGGATCGCGACGTATTGCTCGCCACGAAAACCGCGACCGCGTTTGGTTACGTGCTTGCGGCGGAGTTGCGGGCGTGCGGTATCGACATGAGTTTCACGCCGGTGCTCGACCTGGATTACGGGCACTCGAAGGTGATCGGCGATCGCGCAATGCACAGCGACCCGCGCGTGGTGACGATGCTCGCGAAGAGCCTGAACCACGGCCTCGCGCTCGCGGGCATGGCGAATTGCGGCAAGCACTTTCCGGGACACGGGTTTGCATCGGCGGATTCGCATGTCGCCATGCCGGTGGACGATCGTTCGCTCGAAGACATCCTCGCCGCCGATACCAAACCGTACGACTGGCTGGGCATGTCGCTGGCATCGGTGATTCCGGCGCACGTGATCTACCCTCAGGTCGATGAAAAACCTGCCGGCTTTTCGCGCGTCTGGCTGCAGGACATCTTGCGCGGCAAGCTCGGATTCAATGGCGCGATCTTCAGCGACGATTTATCGATGGAAGCCGCCCGTGCAGGCGGCACGCTGACCGAAGCCGCGACCGCAGCGCTCACCGCCGGCTGCGACATGGTGTTGATCTGCAACCAGCCGGAAGAGGCTGGAAAAGTTCTCGACCGGTTGACGTTCCAGCAGACGAAGGCATCGCAAACGCGGTTGAAACGCATGCGGCCGAGAGGGCACCCGTGGCGCTGGAACAAGCTGATGTCGCAGGTCGAATATCAGCAGGCGCTGGCGTTGGTCAAAAGCGCACTGGGCTGAATGCAAAAGCCGGTGGTTTCTTCGAAAGAAACCACCGGCTTTTTTTCGGGCGCAAGCCCGATTACTCCAGCTTCATGCGCTGCAGCTTGTTGTAAAGCGTCTTCGGACTGATGCCAAGCAACGTCGCCGCCCTGTGCCGCGTGCCGCCAACGGCTTCGAGCGTCGCGCGAATCAGCATGTCTTCGACGTCGGCGAGCGCTGTTCCCACAGTGACCTGGACGCTGGTGCCATTCAGGCCACGACCGCCTGCGCTTGTGTGTTCATCGGCGCGAAGGGTTTCGATCACGTCGCCGGACGCGTGATACGCGCGTCGAACGCGATCGCGCAATTCGCGCACATTGCCCGGCCATTCGGCTGCGAGGCATTCGCGGATGAAATCCGGGCTCACTCGTTTGGGCGCGCCGCTCGTGATCCCGCTCACGTGGTTCTCGCGATTCAGCTCATAGACGAAATGCTCGGCGAGCAGCGCAATATCGTCACCGCGATCGCGCAACGGCGGCAACGCAATCGACGACGCGTTCAAACGCTGGAACAGATCCTCGCGCAATTTGCCATCGGCGACGGCGTCTTTGGGCGGCATTCTCGTCGATGCCAACAGCCGGAAATCCGTCACGATCTTGTTGCTGCCGCCCACGCGCATGAACGTCTGCGAGTCGAGCGCGCGCAACAGCGCTTCTTGCTGGGCGAGCGGCAATGCATCAATCTGATCGAGGAACAGGGTGCCGCCGCCCGCCTGTTCGAGCAGGCCGGGCTCGCGGTTTTCCGCGCCGGCAAATGCGCCGCGCTCGTGGCCGAACATCAGGCTTTCCATCGAACGCGCGTTGCTGTCCGAGGCTGCCGAACAGTCGAACGAAACGAACGGGCCTTTGCGGCGCCGGCTCATCTCGTGCAAGGTTTTCGCGGCGACCTTCTTGCCCGTGCCGGCTTCTCCGCAAATCAGCACGGCGGCTTCGGTCGGCGCGGTATGTTCGATCAAATCGTAGACGTGCTGGATCGCGGCGCTCCGCCCCAGCATGCTGCCGAAATGCCCGAGTTCGCGGAGAGTACTGCGCAACGCGCCGACTTCCTCGGTGAGTTCGTACGGACGCGGAATGCGCGCGAGCAAGCTGCGCAGGCGTGGAATGTTCACCGGCTTGAGCAGGTAATCCCAGATGCCCTGGCGCAAGCCTTCAATGGCGCTTTCCACGGTCGCGTTCCCGGTCATCACGATCACGGGCAGCGCACCGCCCGGCGGTTGCGCAGGGAGGTTGTGGAGCAGGTCGAGACCGCTGCCATCGGGCAGGTTCAGGTCGACCAGCACTACGTCTGGAATGAAGCGCGTCAAGGCGGAACGCGCCTCGGCGAGCGTGGTCGCGGTATCGACGGAGAAACCGTCGGCCGCGAGTATGGCGGACAGGCCGGAAAGGCTGTTCGGATCGTCTTCGACAATCAAAGCGTGTGGCATGGCGGACACGGCGTAATAAATGGGTCTGAATGGCGTTCCAGGCCGGTCGCTCTTGCGGCGACACTCGGCGGCGAACGCGTCGGAACCAGGCAATGGCGGTACCGGCGCGCTCCAGGGCTGACTTCATCTCAGCTCATCATTGCGATCCAGTACTCGTTATTCATCGCCGGGTCTTCGTCCTGCGCTTACTCGATACTGATTTCTGCGCTGGCACGGTTGCTTCCGGTTCAAGCTACGGAAGGCAAACCGGCCCTTACGCGCTTACTGCGGCTTCACATGCAGATCGTTCTTGACCGACTGCACGCCTTCCACGCCGCGAGCTACCGAAACCGCCTTCTGGATCTGGTTCGTAGAATCCACGAAGCCGGACAACAGCACTTCGCTTCGATACGTCTTGACGCTCACTGACAGCGACTTCAGGCCTGGATCTTCCAACAAAGCTGTTTTCACCTTCGTGGTCAATGCGGTGTCCGTGGTGTATTCGCCTGCCGATTCGTGCGTAGGTGTCGACGAACAACCTGCCGTGATGGCGATGGCGGGAACAGCGCAAACTGCAGCGAGTACGAGACGTGCGATAGTGGTTTTGGAATTCGGCATTTTTTCTTGTGTTGGAAGTTGATAAATTCCACGCGTTTATTTCTCTTTGCGCGGTCACAACATCCACAGCAGGTTTCGTGCCATCGTTGAGATGTAGACGAATCAGTGAGTTAGCAACGTGCATTGCATCTCGTGACACGTTTCGATCGTAATTTCGATGTATGAACCGGTAAAGTTTGCCTGAATTGGCAAATATGTTCAGCAAAAAGAAAAAGCGCCCCGAAGGGCGCTTTTTGCGGACTTCAGCGTGACGCCGGGTTAGGCGCGGCTGCGGTACTCGTTCGTGCGGGTATCGATTTCGATCTTGTCGCCGATGTTGCAGAAGAGCGGCACTTGAAGTTCGAAGCCCGTGGCAAGCTTGGCCGTCTTCAGAACCTTGCCCGACGACGTGTCGCCCTTGACAGCCGGTTCCGTATAGATGATCTCGCGCACCAGCGATGTCGGCAATTCGACCGAGATGGCTTTCTCGTTGTAGAACACCACTTCGCACGGCATGCCGTCTGCGAGGTAGTGGAGGGCGTCGCCCATCATGTCGGCTTCGACTTCGAACTGGTTGTAGTCGGCGTCCATGAACACGTACATGGGGTCGGCAAAGTACGAGTACGTCACTTCCTTGCGGTCGAGCTGAACAACGTCGAACTTGTCGTCCGCCTTGTACACCGATTCCATGTTGCCGCTAGCCAGCAGGTTACGGAACTTCATCTTCACGACCGCGGAATTGCGGCCGGATTTGTTGTATTCGGCCTTCAACACGACCATGGCATCGCTGCCGATCATCACGACGTTGCCGACGCGGAGTTCTTGTGCGGTCTTCATATTAAAAAACTGTCCTGTACGAAAATTTGAGCCTGATCGCTGCGGTGCTGGCGGCCGGCTTTGAGATTTGGATGCGCTGCAGCTACCTGCCTGTTCCATCCCACGCCATCCCGCACGCCTGGGTGTTCGCTTGGCTACGTTCACCCGTCCACCGTGGAATCCGCCCGGAACTGTACGCTTGTGTACCTGCCCCGAACTGCAAGCCGTTGGATAACCGCTTATTTTAACTGAGATTTCGCGAATTCCGCCAGATTTCCGGCCAGATCGCCAATGCCCGCGAGTTCCAGAGCCCAATCGGCGGCGCGCTGCTCCAAATCTCTTCGATACCGCCAGAAACCCGGCCAATCGGGCGTGCCCGCGCCGTTCCAGGCGTGCCAGAACCGTTCCAGTGACGTCCGGGCGCCCTCCGGCAAGCCATTCGCGTAGTGCGCGAGGGCGGCGTCGAGCTTCGGCAGGTGGGCATCGTCGGCCTGCGGATAGATCTGCCAGACGAACGGTTTTTGCGCCCATTGCGCGCGCACGAACGAATCCTCGCCACGCACGAAATTGATGTCGGAGGCCCAGAGCAGGGCATCGAAGAGCGGTTGTTCCACGAAACCCAGCGCGTAGGCTTTCAACGAACCGCTTTCAGCCTTCGCTCCCGCCGCAAACCCCGGCAGGCCGAAAAAGCGCGCGATCGCGCCCGAGATACGGCCCTCGGGCACCAGCAAGGCGACGGGCGACGGCGAGTCGCGCCACTGTTCCAGCAACGAATCGATGGCCGGATTTTCGTAGGCGAACAGGGAGACGACGGTCGTATCCGCCGAAGGCGCCGAAATGCCAACCCGTTCCTGCCACCACGCGTCACGCTGGAAGGCTTCGCGCCCGGCGTCGAGGGTCCGCTCCTTCAGCACGCCACCGGTGCCGGCACCGAGGCCGGGGAAGAAGAACGTCTTGTTGATCGCGTGGCGCGGATGTGGCGACGGCCTCAGGTGGAAGTCCGCGACCCAGTCCTCCGCGCTCAGATATTCCAGGTTCAGCCATACGGGCTTGCGTTCGCGGCGCGCCATCGCGGTAACGTAGATGGCGGGCAATTCGCAACCGAACGCTTCGATCACGACATCGGCGATCTGCAGCGTGTCGCCTGCGTGCGTGGGCGCGTGCCAATGCTCGATCACCACGCCCTCGGCTTCCTGACGTGCGAGCCCGGCGTCGACGGCAGGACAGAGCGCGTGGAACGCCTTGAGGTCATCGACGAAAAGGCGCACTTGCCAGCCATGCTCCGTTGTGAGCTGGCGCGCGAGGCGCCAGCAGACGCCGATGTCGCCGAAGTTGTCGATGACCTCGCAAAAAATATCGCAGGCAATACGGAGGTCTGCATTGCCGGCAAACACCGGGGGATTTTCCACTGAAGCGGGCATAAGTGCTGGAGCGGCGACGAACCGCTTGATCGATGGTGAACAAGAGCCAGAGTGTGGTTTGCACTAAACTGGCATTTTTGAAGATAACGATTCGCGCGTCCCGGTCGCCAAGCCGCCGAGCGAACTCAACGCGAACTCCGCACACCGCCCCTGCATGACCGAACCCGACGTTTTCGACCCTAAAAAGAACCTGGCCCAGCTTCCGCATCTGCCGGGCGTGTACCGCTACTACGACGAGAATGGCAACGTGCTGTACGTCGGGAAAGCGCGCGACCTGAAAAAGCGCGTATCGAGCTATTTTACGAAGACGCTGCTTTCTCCGCGCATCGCGATGATGGTCACGCGCATTCGCAAAATTGAAACGACCGTCACGCGATCCGAAGCCGAAGCGCTGTTGCTTGAGAATAATCTGATCAAGGCGCTTACGCCGCGATACAACATCCTGTTTCGTGACGACAAGTCCTATCCCTATCTCAAGCTGACGGGCCATACGTTCCCGCGCATGGCGTATTACCGCGGCAGCGTCGACAAGAAGAATCAGTTCTTCGGGCCGTTCCCGAGCGCGTGGGCCGTGCGCGAGAGTATCCAGATTTTGCAGCGCGTGTTCCAGTTGCGCACGTGCGAGGATTCCGTCTTCACGAACCGCACGCGGCCGTGCCTCTTGCATCAGATCGGCCGATGCACGGGGCCGTGCGTCGGTTTGATCGATAAGGAAGATTACGCGCGCGATGTGTCGAATGCATCGCGGTTCCTGCTCGGTCGGCAGGGCGAAGTGATGAAGGAACTCGAGCAGAAGATGCACGCGTTCGCCGCCGATCTCAAATTCGAGCAAGCCGCCGCGGTGCGCAACCAGATGAGTTCGTTGTCAACCGTGCTGCATCAGCAGGCCATCGAAGTGGGCGGCGACAACGACGTCGATATCCTCGCGGTCGTGGCGCTCGGCGGCAAGGTCTGCGTGAACCTCGCGATGGTGCGCGGCGGGCGTCATCTCGGCGACAAAGCGTATTTCCCGACTCACGTGGAAGCGGCGCTCGCCATTGAAGACGCGATGCCCGAGGAACTCGCCGAAGAAGATATCGGAAGTATCGTCATCGAAGAGGTTCAGGCGAGCGCCGGCGAAGTTGCGTTGCCGCCCGGCACGCTGGCCGCGATCGAGCGGGACTTCGAAGCGCATGCCACGACCGGGGAGATGCAAGAAGAGATCGCCGAAACAGGCGCGGTGGAAGGACTGGATCAGGCGAGCGAATCCGAGCGTCAGGGCGCGCTCGAGGCTGAAGTGCTGGAGGCGTTCATCGCGCAGCATTACATCGGCAATCGCGTGCCGCCGGTGCTGGTCGTGAGCCACGCGCCGGCCAATCGCGAACTCGTGGATCTGTTGATCGAGCAGGCCGGGCACAAGGTCACGCTCTTGCGTCAGCCGCAGGGACAAAAGCGCGTGTGGCTGTCGATGGCCGAATCCAACGCGAAGCTCGCCCTCGCGCGCCTGCTGTCCGAACAAGGCTCGCAACAGGCCCGCACGCGCTCGCTTGCGGATACATTGAACCTCGAGATGGACGACCTTGCGCAATTGCGCATCGAATGTTTTGATATCAGTCACACGATGGGTGAAGCGACGCAGGCATCGTGCGTGGTCTATCACCATCACAAGATGCAGACGGCGGAATACCGGCGCTACAACATCACCGGCATCACGCCCGGCGACGATTACGCCGCGATGCGCCAGGTCTTGACCCGACGCTACGAGAAGATGGTCGCGCAAGCTGCGGCACGCGCCGCAGAGGAACCGGTCGAACTCGATCCATCAGAAGCGCCGCAATCCGATGAACCCGATGTCGCCGAACCGACGCCCGCCGGCGGCCGTTTGCCGAACATCGTGTTGATCGATGGCGGCAAGGGGCAGGTCGAGATCGCACGGCAAGTGTTTGCCGAACTGGGGCTCGACCAGGGCATGCTGGTCGGCGTGGCGAAAGGAGAAGGGCGTAAGGTGGGCCTGGAAACGCTGATTTTCGCTGATACCCGCACGCCGCTCGAACTCGGCAAGGAAAGCGCGGCGCTGATGCTGGTCGCGCAGATCCGCGACGAAGCGCACCGGTTCGCGATCACCGGCATGCGTGCGAAGCGCGCGAAAACACGGCAGACCTCGCGGCTGGAAGAGCTCGAAGGGATTGGTGCAAAACGGCGTCAGCGGTTGTTGTCGCGCTTTGGCGGGTTGCGCGGCGTTCAGGCGGCGAGCGTGGAAGATCTTGCGAGTGTGGAAGGGATATCGCAGGCGCTGGCCGAGCAAATCTACCGGCAGTTGCACTGAGCGCAACGTCCGGCCGTCCGGCCCGTCGGCTTGTGACATATAAGTCGACGCGGCACAATGGCACCTCTCAATAAGAGTCACGCCCATGCCGTTTAATTTTCCGATTTTCCTGACGTGGCTGCGAATCGTGCTGATTCCGCTCGTCGTGGGCGTCTTCTATTTGCCGGACATGATGATGAGCCCGGACCATCGCAATCTGGTCGGCATGGTCGTCTTTGTGCTCGCCGCGCTGACCGACTGGCTCGATGGCTACATGGCCCGCAAGCTCAACCAGACCTCGGCATTCGGCGCGTTTCTCGATCCCGTCGCCGACAAGCTCATGGTCACCGCCGCGTTGCTGATTCTCGTGCAACTGATGCGGCTGAATGCGGTGATTGCGCTTGTCATCGTAGGGCGTGAGATCACCATTTCTGCATTGCGTGAATGGATGGCGCAGATCGGGGCATCGAAGAGCGTGGCCGTGAATTCGCTCGGCAAGTTCAAGACCGTCTGCCAGATGGTCGCGATCCCCATGCTGCTTTTCTACGGGCCGCTGAAGATTTCGGGTACGCCAATTGTCATCGATACACGCGTTTGGGGACTCTGGCTGATCTACGTGGCCGCGTTTCTCACGGTCTGGTCGATGCTCTATTACATGAAGCTCGCGTGGCCGCAGATTCGAGAGCGCGGCGGCATGCTGTAATGGATTGTGAAAGAGTTGATTGCAGCAAATAGTGATGGGGCACATACAAAGCTCTTGACACTAAAGTTGGGCTTCTCCATAATCTCGTTTCTGTCGGATGCACGCGAAACAACACACCGCAACGCGGCGTCTGATGAAGTACAAAAGCAGTAAATTGGCAGAAGAAGTCGGCAAGATGCGGGAGTAGCTCAGCTGGTAGAGCGCAACCTTGCCAAGGTTGAGGTCGCGAGTTCGAGCCTCGTCTCCCGCTCCAGATTCAAAGGTCGTCGGCAATGGTAAGTCGACGATTAGCAGTAGATTGCAAGGCAAGATGCGGGAGTAGCTCAGCTGGTAGAGCGCAACCTTGCCAAGGTTGAGGTCGCGAGTTCGAGCCTCGTCTCCCGCTCCACAAAAAGGGGAAGCAAAGCTTCCCTTTTTGTTTGGTGCCTTGATTCATGTGCTGGCTGGATTGGTTTGTCAGATACGGTACGTTTTATGTAGCCCCCGCTTCTGGCGCGATAGCAAAGCGGTTATGCAGCGGCCTGCAAAGCCGTTTAGGCCGGTTCGACTCCGGCTCGCGCCTCCAAGGTTCAAACGCGAAAGCCCTGATTACTCAGGGCTTTTTCTTTGTCTGAGCCGTTTCCATATATGGAAATGCGCCGTCTAAAGTGGTAAAAAGCCCTCTCTAACCACTCGAAAAACATGCAAAACCACGCGCAGATCGGCTCATTGGCCGTTGGCGTGAGTTTTGTAGCGGGCTATGTCGACAAAGAGATTGCGTCCATCTGGGACGTGGGAATACACAATCCGCCGCAAGGGCCTGCTGCCAAAGCCACTTTCGCTCACGTTTGAAAACGAGGATGAAGGCGACGCATATGTGAGGCGTATCGAGCAACTGCTCGATGCCGGCATTCTTCCGGAGGACCTGGTCGCCCGACGCGGAAGTGTCGTCACTGTCGACGATGCGATCCGCGCTTATCTAGGTAAGGTAGCGTTGCCGGCGTCTGACGTCTCGCTGCTGAATACTTTGTTGGAGCGATGGAAAGGGCAGTCGCTTACGTCCGTCAACTACGATTGGACTGAGCGTTGGGTCACGGCCATGAAGCGACGCGACGTAATGGCTCCATCCACGATCCGCCACTATGTCGGTGCGCTCGCACGATGTTTCGACTGGACGGTCAAAAGCGGCAATCCGTCTCTGCCGATTAATCCATTGCGGCTGCTGCCTAAGCGCTATGCGACATACACCGATGAGGACTCGGCCGCTGTGAAGAGCCAAGGCAGGGAAGGTAAAGAGGACATCGAGCGGGATCAGCGACTATACGGTGACCCGGAGCAAGCGGTTCGCGCCATCCTTGCTAAGGTTAAGCCGGAGAACCGGCAGCGAGCCTTCGAGCTTCAGTACCGCCCCGCACTCGTATTTCTATTCGAGCTCGCGCTGGAATCCGCAATGCGGTTGCGAGAGATGTACACGCTTTCCCCGCAGCAGGTCGATATCGAGCGCCGGACGGTTTTCTTGGATAAAACCAAGAACGGAAGCAAGCGCCAGGTGCCGCTCACTACTGTGGCGATCGCGGCGTACCAAAAGTACGTCGAGCTGGTCAAGGCCGGCGATGAGGAAATGGAGGGGTTTGCGTTCGATAGCGACCGGCTTTTCCCGTGGTGGGACGGCAGTCGTGACGCGAAAGCGTTGGCGAAGGTGACCGTGTTGCTGTCGGCGCAATTTGGCCGGATTTTCGACGGCGCGGGCTGCGGAGAGGTGACGTTCCATGATCTGCGTCACGAGGCAACGTCGCGGCTCTATGAAAAGACCTCTCTGTCCGATGTCGAGATTGCCAAGATCACCGGACATTCGAGCACGAAACTGCTGATGCGCTATGCAAATTTACGGGGTAGCAATCTTGCGGCACGTCTTTGGTAATGGCGAAAGTCGTTAGATTTTCTGGCGCGCCAAAGGTACCATATGGCAGAATCCGGCCGAGAACCTATGAAACTACCTATCCGCCTCAAGAGCGAGCCGATTGTCGATGCGATCTTCGAGATCCGCTTCGCGGCTAAAACGCAGATTGCGAGCATCTTGCCCGGCTACCTTTACTCAACGCTTGGCGGAACGAGTGTAGAACGGTTGTCAGCCGCCGATATACCTGAGGCAATCCGCGTTTCCGACGCCAATCTGCGGGCGCTTCCGACGCAAAAAGTGTTCATTGACAAGTTTTATATCCTGGTGGGTGACGAATTACTCGGAATAGGTTGTCAGCTTCCGTACCCTGGCTGGGCCGAGTTTCGCCCTGTCATTGAGAAGGTATTGAACACGGTTCACGCTTTAAAGTTGGTCTTGTCGGTGCATCGGTACTCGATGAAATACGTGGATGTTTTGCCCGCGAAGGATTCAGGTGAGGCGTTGTCGATGCTCGATCTCGGAATCGAACTCGGCGGCCAAAAATTAAAGCACGAAAAATTCCAGCTTAGAACCGAATTAGTGCGCGGAGCGTTCATACATGTAGTCAACTTAGTTGGATCAGCGCAGATGCTGATTGCCAATCAACCGCAGCGAAATAGCGGCGCGATCGTCGATATTGACTCCATCTGCGACCTGTCGCCGGCGATGAGGTTTGAAAGCTTTTTAATGAAATTGAAAGCGTCGGCTGACGAGATACACGAAGCGAACAAAGAACTGTTTTTTGAGCTGTTGCAGCAGGAAACCGTCAACTCTTTGGGGCCAGATTATGAGTAATTATGTGCTTGTAGGTGCCGAACCGATGGTGGACGTGTCTCCAAGTCGAGCAATGCCTTGGATTTTTGCCGCCAGTATCGCGGCAGTAAGCATCACTGCAGCGGGGGCTGCTGGGTCAGTGTCCGATCTTGCGAAAGTTACTTTGGCCAGCGCTCGCCACGCCTCATACGTGGTTGACCAGATTGCTGATACAGCCTTAATAGGCGGTGAAACCTCGTTTGACGTTGCGGACGGACATTTTGAGGCGAGTATGACTGCTTTTTACGGTCATCTGCTCCAAGCTCAACAGCCGTTGGGACACGAGTTTGAAGCCGTCTTGGCAAAGAATCTTTGGGATCTTTACGCTGACTGATGATGCAATTCAGTGCCGAAAAATTAAAAGATCAAATCCCGTTCTATCTAACGAAAGAGAGGCAAGAGGGTTTGATGAAGGCGCTGGAAGATTTTCCTCGGAAGATCGACTACTACCTTGACGACTATAAAGATGATCTGTTGCAGGGGGATGGTTGGACGGCGTTAGATGTCATCCAATTTGAAACGGGCGACCGAAAAAACATCCGCGGGATAGTCTTATCCAATAGTTGCGACATCAGCGAAGCAAACGAAAGGGCGCTTCCACCTCGCCTAGTGTTTGCGCCTCTAATACGCCTACAACGCTTCGTCGAGGCGTTGAAGGTTGAGGGACTTAAAAACGAGACGATAGAAGCGAAGTTGACGTCAATCCGAAATCAAGAGGTCACGACTGTTTTTTACCTTCCCCAAGGTGGTCAGCTAGATAGTGAGTACATTGCGCTTCTGGATGATCTGCATACCATTCCCGTCAAGCACTTCGCTGAAAAAGGTGATCGAACTAAGCTGTTCACTCTTGGGATGGCTGGCTTCTACCTTTTTTTGTTTAAGTTGTCGGTTCACTTCTGCCGATTTCACGAAAACGTAGCTAGGTAACGATTCGGTGCTCTGCAAGATTCGCGGCAAAGAAACGTAGGCGCCCGAATGTGGCCATCCTAGTACGTTCAAAATTGCGTGCCGTTTTGGCTCTGAACGCTCATATAATGCGCGCACACAACGGCCGACTTAGTCGTGCGCCATATCTTCGTGCCAGGTTCCAATGAAAGGATTGGTCAATGAGCGATATTTTAAGCTGGCTGCCGAAAGGCGCGCTGGGTTGGATGGCTTTAATCGCCGGCATCTTTGTTTGGCCCTTAGTCCAGGCAACTATTCGGGATCGTATTTCTAAGCCGGCGGCAACGTGGGCTGCTCGAAGTGCACTATGGCTAGTAACGTCGGGCTTCCGAAGTAGTCGGGACCGGCTCTTCCGGGATGTAGCTCAGCGAAAAATCGAACCGGCGAGCGTCACTCTTTATTTCTTTCTTGCGTTATGTGCTTCGCTTTGGCTGGGCTATTCGGCCGCCATCTTCAAAAATGCGGATCTGTATGACGGCTCATATGAGCAACGGATTTTGTCGATGACGGATGAAGAGGCTGCCATCGAAAGCAAGTTAGTTAAAGAAGAACGAAATCATATTGGGCGGGTTTTGGTAATTGCGAACTTCGGCGGAAGTGTTCTGGTGTTCGTTATGGTATTTTCCGCTGCAATACGCCGAAGGATCGTGGCGAACTCGGTCAGACGTTTTGACCATCTGTTAGCCGTTTGTGCGCCTTCATTATCGTTTCAAGAGGAGCGCGAGATAAGGGCGGCGTTCGCAATGATGGGCTCCTATGAAAACTATGTACAGGTTATTGACTACTTGTTAGCGAAGGGAACCACTGAGTCGGTTGCCCCCGCGCCAGTAGAAAACGCTGATTTAGTTTGACCGCAGTACCGCCCAAACTCATGCCACTGCGACGCTAGGGATCTCAGGCAAGGTAGGCAACACGCGCGCTCGCCGTCCAGGTCGACGACGATCGTGCGTATTGAATTGCCGTACGATAGCCTTAGCAAGCTTTTCATCTGCTTCCGGCTCAAAAGCTCCCTGAAGCCTGGCATTCGACTGTTCCTGAATCTTCTTGCGGAGGAACGAAAGCACGTCATCTTCAAGGAAAACCCATGCCCTACCGATCTTCGCGCCTGGCAGCTCGCCAGTGCCTGCGATTTTCAGAACGGTGTTGCGATCAACCTTGAGCAGCTCCGCACATTCAAGCAGGTCGTAGGTTTTCATGGTTTGGCTGCTCGTTGTGCTGCTGCCTGAAATGCAGCAAGCGTTTCTGCGGCGCGGAAACCATACGACGACGGTTTAGCCTCCGGTGCCTTCCCGCAGATGCACCAGAACACGTCCATCCTCTTTCGCTCGCTCATCATCCGAAAGTTTTCTATCTTTCCCTGCCTCGCCAGTTCTGCAAGCGCGGCATCAATCAAGCCCTTGCTTGTTTGCAGGGCCCGCGCGAGTGCGGTCTTTGGCTGGTGACCCATAATCAGCGCGTCTAGGATCTCGGCCTGCAAAGTTGCTTTGTCTCGCGTAAGTTGCACATGTCCACGCGCGTCAACGATGCGAGCGACACGCGATGGGTTATCAATCATCCATCTCACGCTGCATCTCCTGAGCGAACCCATTCCGCGTGCATCGCTGCGGGCCGGTTAATTTGGATGAAGTAACCGAGCGAAAGTGCGATCACAGATGCGACTGCGAACCATGCGATAAACAGTTCGATCACAAGATTCATCTTTCACCTCCTTGGAACGACTTCGCTTGACCGACGTCTTCGATCGGCTCGCGCGAAAAGACGAACGCGTCAGCCGCATCGATCGCGGCGTGCAGCTTCGGCTCCGCGTTGGCGGTAAGTCGATGGCGTCCGGCAACTGCGCGTACCTGATCAACCAGGTCGGTGATCACCACATCCGCTTTCCCGGCCTGCTCGATCTGTAGGTCTAAAGCAGCTTGCACAACGTCAGTCGTGAGGTTGGCGCCGGTAGGAAGGCCAAGGGCTTGACGAACGACGGTCAAGGCACTCAGCGCGAACTGCGCGTCGCGGAGCTTCTCCTGCAGTTCCTTAGGCGTCGGCCTGGTGAAGAGCCCGCGAGCGGCCTTCGGACGCTGTCCGTTCCACTCGCGCGAGTCGTCACGCCATACGGGGGAGCCGTCAAAAGGATAAGTGAACAGGTATTGCCAGTGCGCCGGCTGATCGTCGGTCGTCGCGTCGGCCTTGGACGTCGACGTGAACCAAGGGCGGGACGATTGCGTGAGCACCGAGCGAAGGTAAGGCGGCCACCACGCATCTACGTCCGGTGTGAGCATCTTGTCTGTCGTGAGCACGGCGGTAACCGCGGTTGCGTGGATGGCGCGCAGCTCCATCTCAGCCGGCGGCGTACGGTGCTGATCAAAGACTTTCCGAACCGCATTCCAGAATCCGGTCGCGGCCTCGTCAAGCGTGACATCACTATTGATGTCTACCGTGCCGTCGCCTCGCACGGTCACGAGTGGCTTCCCCGTCTTATCACTGTAGATGTGCATAGCGGTCGGTACGTATTTGCTCGCTTCGTTATTCATGGTCGGTTCCTCAACACGACGTCGGCCGCAACGCGCGGTCGAGCATCATTAATCCGGTTTCAAGTTGGATGCCGGCTGTGCCAGCCCATGTGCGCGCTTCCTGTGCCGCCTTGTGTCGGCTATAGCTGCCGACTTCGTCGCGCATGAGGTCGAGCAGCTCGACGTCGGCCGCGAGTACGACGTCCTCAGTCAACTGGCGGATCTCGATGCGAAGTGCGTTGATCCGCGCAAACATGGCGAGTCGTGTTTTCGACTCGCCTTCGTCTTTCTGGATAGTCGTTCGCCGCGCGAGCGGCGCATCGTCTTTCTGGATCGCTTTGGCGGGCGTCAGCCCGTTGCTGTCGTCGGGCCGCGCCAGCGGATCGACGTCCATCGTCTCGATCGCTTGGGCGGGCGCAAGCCCGTTGCTGTCGGAGTCGGAATTCAAGGTATGCGCCGGAACGGAGCGGAGTTTTGCGAGCGTCCCGCGTTTTCCCGCGTGTTGTCGCTCTTGCGCCAGCGGGTGTGGGGTAGAAATAGCCGCGCGAACCATCAGGCGTTCTCCTCTGCGTACTTCGCCGAGAGCTCTTCCGACCAGTCCGGATCTGGCATCAAGTGCAGCTTGTTAAGCCACGTGTGAACGGCCTTCGCGTCCTTCTCAATGCGTCGCTCAGGTGTGTCGAGCGCACGCGTAAGCTCCGATACCGCAGCTCTGATTGCCTGCATGCGCGTCGGACAGGCGAATTCGAAATCGCGAATGGAGGGGACCCCACTAGTGCCGCTGTTACCGATGCGCAATGTGGTCGAGAAGATCCAAGACCCATCCTCGGGTTGGGCGAGATGAATCTCGGCAGGCGACAGGCCTGTGCGCTTGCTCATTGGTGCGCGGATGACCTCGCATTTATCGAATACGCCATGCTTGTTTGGGTGGTGAATCGGGTATGCCGACTTCTTAGGCAGCGCGTCGAGTAGATCGCTGAGCGGCGTAAGCGCCGAATGGACGCCGGCCACTGTGCCTGGCGAGAGTTTCCCGAACAGTGGATCATGAAGAACCGACTGCAGCGCTTGCAAAAGTTGCTTTGCCTGTTCGCCAGTGATCCCCTTAGTCGCCGGCTTCGGCAGGGCTTTCTTGGTGATCTTTCCGGTGCCGGTTGCCTTCGCTTGAGCGGCGGCACTTGTCAGGCGAAACATGGCCTTGTCGCCGCCGTACGTGCGTATCTCCTCGATCGCCAGCGTAGACGAAACGACTTTCGATCGGATCAGGTCGTGAATCGCAGCTGGCGCGGTGGCAAGCAATGTGACATCGCGGATCGTTTGATCGGTGATACCAAGGCGTGCACAAATAACCTTCTGCGTAATATTCAGTTGCTGCAGCTCGACGACTGCAGAAGCGAGATCAAGCGGCGACAGTTTTTCGCCATCGTTGTTGGTGACGCCAGCGACAATCAGGTTTTCTCGACTGACCGATTTGGCCTCGTCAATCACGATCGGCAACCGCTCGATGCTGATTCCTTCGCTGATGACGAGAAGAGCGGCATGGTATCGGTGCTGGCCTTCATAGACGTAGATGCGATCTTCGCCATCAACCTTTCTAACAATGCACCCTAAAGGCTTTTTGCGGTCGTATCCGTTCACCCGGATAAGGTCGGCAATGTGTCGCACGCGCGCCTGGTCGAGCGGCCGAACGTTGTCTCTCGGGTCGTAGAAAATTGCGGACGGTGGGACGGTCCATAGGTCGGACGATCCACCGCCGGCAGCCTTGACTGCGGCTTTGGTGTTGCCGGTGACGATTGGCACATCGAGCTGCAGGGACTTGGACTTAACCATTGCTTACCTCCGATGCGCTGGCGAAGTCGTTCGCCGTGACAACTCCCGGTCCCACAACGCCAGCAGGCCGGGGCTTATGTTCTAACCAGTAAGCGACGTCGAGCGGTTCCGAGTGCCGCACGAAACCGCGAGTTACTACGCCTGCACGCATCAGCATGTCCATCTCGATCCCGACAGCATCGTGATCGGCGTGCGGGAGCGCTTCAGTGATGTCGGCCGTCGTGAGGTAGGTCGACTGATTGAGCATTGCAATCAGATGCTTTGCGATCGCTGAAAGATCACCGTGCATGGGACCTCCTGAGCGCGACAGTACTAAGTGAAAGGAGGAAGCAAGCGAATTGCAGCGCGCAAATGCCGGAGACGATAGTGACGGGGTAAGCGCTCGCCGGGTAGCTAGCGAGCATCCAAAAGAACGAATTGACTAGTCCGAAAACTGCGCCAAGCGTGCGACGTCGGCCACTCTGCAACAGCAGCCAAACGGCGATACACAGGGTGATGGCGATGATGTACGAGAGGATCACGCGGCCTCCTTCACTTTGATCGGCTTTGCCTGCCAGCCTTTCTTCGCGAGATCCGCTTTGTTTTTCGCTGCGTTAGTAATGCGCTTTGCGTTTCGACGGGCGCTTACTGCTGCGGCGCAGTCGCCTTCGCTCGGATAGGAAATCTGGGTGCGTACGATTTCATCGCCGTCCATGATCATGTAAAGCGTGTAGATCTGGCCGAGCAGCGGCTTGCGATGCACAACGAACGGTCCGACCATGACGGGCGTTGCGGGACGGCGTGCCATGGGGTCGTATTTAACGAAAGTGCGCAGGCTGAGCGTGTCGTTGCGCGACACGTCCAAGTGCGGAAGTAGGTTTATCTTTGGCATGGTTCTCAGTCGGAGTCGCCGGCCGCAAGACGCTTGAGGTCCGGATCGGGTTGTTGCACCTCGTGCTGTTTCTTCCGCAGCTCGGCGCAGGTGGTCAGGCAGATTCGAAGGGCGGGATTGGTGACAGCGTCGACGGCGGATCCACGAACGCGGCGAAGGCGAAACTCTTTCGCGAGTTCGGCATCGGATACGGGGATTCGCTCGGCCACGACTGTCTCTACTGAAACAGGGCGTGCAGGGCGGCGTTGACGTTGGAACCCGACAGGTCGACGGTCACGTCTGGCCGCACTCCACAAAACGGAAAGTCGAGGTGTGAGGTAACGATCAGAACGTCTGCCTCATTCGGGCGAACGCGATCGAAATAGTCGGAGTTATGCTCAATGCTCTCGACAGTTAGCCCGACACCCTCAAAACGGCGACGAATCATCTGGGAAACGGGAGCTTTTCCAGATCCCTGTGGGCCGGTCACAAAAACGATTTTCATGACTAGACGTTCCCGGTATTTGATGCGGGAGCGTGGACGGCTGGCTGCGGGGTGGAAGCCGGAGGCGCTTCAAAAAAGCGAGCGACGCCGACAACGAAAGCCGCGATGAAGACGTAACGCCAGACCTTCGATCTCTCAAAGTCACTTTGGCGGTACGCGGTGTGGTCCGTCGGGATGACAAACGGCAGGCCTTGCATCTGACGCAGTGCAGCTATGCGGGCGGTGGTGTGGTGGTCCGGGAGGTGATCCATTGAATTCTCCGATGAATGGCAGCGAAGGAAGCGCGCCAATGCACCGGAGAATATCCGTATAAGGAATTTCGTGTCAATCCGTATGCGGAATTATTCTAATTTTTTGGCCATATTTTTTTATTCGGTTCCGTGCGAGGAAGTCAGTCGTGACGTTTCCACGCATACGTCGCCACTATCTGGCCAGCTATAGAAAGAGCTGCATCAAGCCACGCAATGTCATTGATATAAGTCGCCGCAGCGAACGCGATAGCAATCAGGCCAGCCGTTGTAACGAAACCACGCTGCCTGGGCGGCTGTTGCGCGGGCGGCGCATTCCCCTTGATCGCCGAAATTAGTCGATCGAAGCCACGCAAAACAAACGCGGCGTATTCAGGTTCGATCCCGATGGCAGATGTGTGCGTAGTCCCATCAGCGTGCAGGAGCACGATGGCTGCTGCTACGAGTGTTTTTTCTAGCGAAGTTGCGTGCCCGATCAGATGTTTGGAGACGAGCGCATGACGCGCGGCGATATTAGGATCGCCACGTGGGGATGGATCTGAGGGTGGGGCGGGCCGACGACGCTGGTATGACGCCAGATTAACTACGGGCGCCCTTGTTCCGTCTAGTTGCCTTTGTGCTGGTTTCTTGTTGGTTCTCATGTGTGCTCAACGTATCTGTGGTTAGATTTCGTTGAGCAACGCGCCGAGCGAGTGCCATCTCGCTAGGAGTCGCGTGGATCGTTTCAGACACTATGGACGGCGTCTTTGCGCTCGTCTCGTGAGTCGCGATTACAAATTCAGCGAAGGCTTTGATCTTTTCTTTCTCGGTTTCGGGCAGCGCCTGATACCGCTCGACGTCGAACGGCAATCTCTGGTCCGTGTCCACGCCATCTTCCGCGAGCAGCTCCGCCACCGTAATTCCAAAGGCCGACGCGAGCTTAAATGCAGTGTCGAGCTCCGGTTCAGTGTCTTGAAACAAAACCCTATGAATCGAGCTTTGGGACATCCCGGCTCGTGCTGAAAGCTTTGCCTGCGTGCCAGCCTCCGGCACGCGGGACATCCACGTTCGGGTTCGCTCCGCCAAAAGTGCTCGCATTGATTTCTCTTTAGCCATAAGAGAAATCATTCCACATAAGGAATTCCCTATGTGGAAATCAGAGGTTTGTGTTAAATTCCGCATACGGAAGTTTCGCGCTCAAACATTTTCGGGGGCATTCGAATGACACACAAGCAGGAACCGATGCTTAGCACCGTCTTGCGCCGATTGGATCAGGTAAAAGGCGACTGGCCGCGTATAGCGGAGGAGAGCGCTGTCCCGTACCAGACCATTACCAAGATCGGCGGGCGATTCGTAACTAACCCGCGAGTCGATACGGTGCAAGCGTTGTTCGATTACTTCTCGGGATTGCCTGAGCAGTCGGCGACGGCCGATTCCAGTCACGCCACGCACTGAAGGTTTCTTATGCATGGCGCAGGCCTAAGCCGAGTGAGGAATTGATGAAACGACTGTATGCGCGTCTGGTGTTGTGGTTGATCAATCCGGCGCTTGAACGTAAGAGCCAGCTGCGCGAGTCGAGTGGGCCGTATCTCATAGGCATCGACCCGTCTCGCGACGAGACGATGCCCCGATTTGTGGCGACAAGCGCCAAATGGCGAATTAACGGGGGTGGCCGGTTTGAATTCAACCCGGATAGTGCAACTCCTTCAGCAGCGCCGTCGGATCCTGAAGCAGCGTCTTGAGCGGAAAAGCGAATTCGACTGGATCCACATTTGCAGCGGGATTCGCGAGGAAAAACGTGACGCAATCCTCCAAGGCTGTTTGGTTGAACCCTGGAGATGCTTGGATGGCGGCCTTCAACGCGACGAGCGCCACGCTCATTCCAGCTTCGAAGCTTTCCAGTTTGTGTAGGCGTTGTTGAAGCAACTGTTGCTCTTGTTCGGTCATGAGTGCCCCTGCTGTGTGGTGTTGCGGTATGGGAGCTGGCGATTCTCTCACGGCGGTGGGCACTCTCTTTTTGCGGCGACATGGCAGTAGCAGTTGTTGTTTGATTGATATGAATGTTAGGACCGCCGGCCAGCGGTTTACAGATTGAAACGCGATAACTACAAAGAATTGGGGCGCAAATGACCTGCCGATATGACGGAAGCGAGCCGCTGGACGTCCTGTACACATCAGTCCGTAATACTCCGGGCGGCGTTGCAGATGCCGCTGCGTTCCTCACGAATCGACGCGGCAAGAGCATTCACACCGAATCGTTGCGCTTGCGCCTTCGCAATGAAGGCGAGAACCGGCTTTCATTTGAGATGTTCGAGCTGCTCATCGAGTGGATGGAAGAGAAGCGGCAGGAGCACGCGCACGATGCCTTGATTGCGTTGAACGAGCGATTTGGCTTCCGGGCGATCCCGGTAGACGACGAATCTGATGCCGCGTCCGTGAATGGCATCGCTCGATCCACGCTCGAAATTGCATCGCAGACCGGCGTCGTCGCTCGCGAGGTGATCGACGCGGTAGCCGACGGTCGGATCGACGATAGGGAAGTCGAACGCATTTCTACTGAAGTGCGAAAGAGCCATCGCTTGCTCGACAAGCTTGCGCGAAATGTGGTCGGGCTGAACAAGGCGAACAGGCGCTAAGCATGCAGTTCTGCAAGGGAATGGCGTGCTGCAACCCTCACCGCGAGGCGGTGGGGCTTTATTGCGACTTGGGCCATCAGTACGCGTGCGCAAACAATGAAATCCTGCGCCTCGCCGTACACGCTCCCGGTAGCGTTGCTCGCTTCCTCGCTGCACTGCTTCCGGTTTTTCCGGACACGCCGGACTGGATCCTCACGACCGCAAGCCGAGCAGGCCACCTGGACGATTTTATCGATCGGTCTGCACGGTACTGCGCCTCGCTCGCGACCAAAACGGAACGCCAAACTTTCACCGGGATCATCGCCGGCCATCTCAGCGCCGATCAATTAGGTCGGTTCAAAGAACTGATGGCGGCTGAGTGGCACCGTCTTCGCAGCAAATAAATCGAGGGATACCAAAGTGACTTTGTTTAGCGCCGCAACAGCGTTGCGATCAAGGAATTCGGCTGCGGCCTCTTTGCGGATCGTGCGCGTGCAAGCAAGGATCCTGCAAATGCGCATTCGTCAGCGCGCAGACGGCAAATTCGTTCATCACGTAACTTATAAATAATGGCGACGATCGATCAGATCATCCAGCAGCTTGACGCTGCTGGACACCCTAAGCTGCCTGATGGTCATCCAATCGCTGACGGGAAACCGCATCGGTATGGCCCGCGCAAAAAATATTGGTATTCCGCTCATGAGGTGGAGAAGGCAGGTCGCGTCATCGGTTACACAGGTGCGTTTGGTCACTGGTCAGGCGACGACAACGGGGCCACGACTTTCATGTGGCAGGGCGATTCTCTTTCGCCCGATGACATTGCGGCAACGCGCGCACGCCAGCGTGAAACGGAGCGCGTTGAGGAAGAAAGGCGGGTTCACAAGGCGAAGCTTGCGGCGAACCGCGCGGCGTCGCAATGGCAAGAGGCAACCTCGTCCGGCACGTCAGAATATCTCGACCGGAAGCAAATCACGCCTGAGGGCGTGCGGTTCGATTCAGACGGGACACTGTTCGTACCGATGTTTCGTTATGGCAACGGTGTTCGCCTGGTCGGTCTGCAAAAGATCACTCCATCCGGCGCAAAACGCTTCAATGCCGGCATGGAGAAAAAGGGCGCAGCTTTCCAATTAGGAGAAATTGAGCACGGAGACAAGGTTGCGATGGTCGCTGAAGGATATGCGACAGGTCGATCGATTCGAATGGCGACGGATGAACGGATTCCGTTGTTCGTGTGCTTTGACGCCGGTGGCATCATGGATACGGCAGCCTACTTGCGCGATCGCCACCACGATCTGCACGTTCTTATATGCGCAGACGACGACTGGAAGCTCGAACAGCGCCTGCGCGAGCATTTGTTGGCCGAATATGCTTTCGATGGTGAGCTCACCATCGACGAAGTTGCGGATCCCGTTTCGATCAAGGCCAACAAAACGGCGTACATGCTTCGCGCGGCGTATCGGAAGGATGAGCAGGGTATCGGATACATCGAGCTCGCGGTTTGGAACGATGTGATGCCCGAGCGGTTGCGTCGATTTGAAAACACCGGCCTTAAGCGCGCTTATGAGGCGGCAGCTGCAATAGGAAACGCCAGCGTCGTCTATCCAGTGTTCGCGAATCGTGAGGATCGCAAACTCACGGATTTTAACGATCTCCATGTTGATGAGGGCCTGCATGTCGTCAAGGCGCAGATAGAGGCCGGATTGCTCGCGGCCCTCGCACCGAGCATCTCAGATATACCTGCGTTTCCTCATCTGCATGCTGTGGATCCAGGCGAGGATCCTTTGTTTAACGAAGCGGTCGCATTTGTCCGAAAGGGCGCGCGCGCGAGTGTCTCTGCCTTGCAGCGCCAGCTGCGCATCGGCGTCAACCGTGCTGCGCGTCTTATCGAAGCAATGGAAGCGGCAGACGTTGTATCCGCCCCTAGCTCCAACAACGTGCGCACGGTGATCCGGCTGCTGGGTGCAGAGCACGCCGATTCCGCTGGCGCTGACGATGAAGGGCTGCATCCGAACGACCCGGCTAACGATGTAGTTGAGTGGCAGCACCAGTTGCGGCGGGCGGAAAAATCGCATGCCTTGCTTCCATGTCTCGACAACGTATTCGCGATCCTGACGAACGATCCGCGCTGGAAAGGCGTGTTTGGATTCGAGCAGTTCTCGTTGCGCGTGATGAAACTGAAACCTCCACCTTTCGAGGGCGGCGAAGTCGGCGAATGGACTGATCGCGACGATGCGCGCTGCGTGCTTTGGCTCGGACAATTCTGGTCGTTTAGTCCACGTAGTGATGTTGTGATGGACGCTGTGTTCCTCATAGCCGACCGGAACCGCTATCACGAAGTAAGGGACTATCTCGATGCACTGCAATGGGATCGAGTTGAGCGGCTTCGCTCGTGGCTCATTACATACCTAGGCGTGGAAGATAGCGAGTATGTGCGCCTGGCTGGTTTCAAGTGGCTGCTTGGCGCTATCGGCCGCGTCATGCAGCCTGGATGCAAAATGGACAACGTCTTGATTCTTGAGGGCGTGCAGGACGCTGGTAAATCGGCCGCATTCCGTACTCTTTTTTCGCCGCAGTGGTTCACCGACGCGAATATCGTGATTGGCGACAAGGATGCGTTTGCGGTGATGGCTGGTAAGTGGGTAATCGAGCTGGCCGAACTCGACGCCTTGAGCAAGTCCGACTCGTCGAACGCAAAGCGGTTTTTTACGACGGCAGTGGATACATATCGGCCTCCATATGCCAAGCGCGCGATAGACGTCCCGCGACAGAGCGTGTTTGCCGGCACCGTCAACTTCGATACTTATCTCAAGGATGAGTCTGGCAATCGCCGCTATTGGCCTGTTAAGGCATCCCCACGCATCCGCTTAAAAGAACTGGCCGCTGACCGCGATCAGATCTGGGCAGAAGCGTACACCGTCTACGTCGAATGGCACCGTGCTAACAGCGAAGCCGAAGGGCTGCTTCCGACGCCGTGGCAGGTTCTGCCGACCGAAAAACACCTGTTCTCGGCGGAGCAGGAAGCGCGGTATGAAGGCGACATCTACGAAACGATGATCGCGAAGCATATCGCCGTGCTGAGCAGGATCACCATGCAGGACATCCTCGGCGACTGCCTGAAGCTGGAAATATCGAAGTGGACGCCCGCTGAGCAGCGCCGGGTCGGCAAGGCATTGAAGTCAATCGGTTGGATCCGCAAGCGCGAGTCGTCGGGCACGCGCGAATGGTATTACACCGCGCCGGATCCAATTGACGATATCGAAAAACCTGTCGCGTTAGCGAACTTCCAACGTGCGGAGAGCGACGATGATGCGCCGCTGTGAACCCCGTATTGTCGCGCCGTTCGCAAATCGCCCTGCCACCTGTGGCGCGCGCGACAGCCTTTGTAAGCGCGCCGTTATCGCGTCAGCAGCGCGCCGTTCATTGTCGCGTGTCCCGATGTCCCAAGCGTTGCGCCTCGTGTGTGTGCGTATGGGCGCATGCGACATGCGCGACGTGCGGGCATGGGGCGCATGTCGCGCACACCCGCGCGCTTCCGCTGTTCTTTTTCCTTGGGACATTGGGACAGTAGGACGGAAAGGAGATAGCCGATGAGCCTGCTGAAAGAACGAGCCGCGATTGCGATGAACGTTCGAGTAGCCTTGGCCGATGTTGCGCCGGATCGCCAAGTAACTTTGGGCGCGATCGCCATGGTCGATGATCTGGGCAACATGCTGTGGCACATGAAGTATGGCGAAGATCGGCGCGGCAAGACGTTGCGTCGTGCGGCGTTGTTGCTGGCGAGCCGGATCGGCGGTTCCAATCGCTTTAAACGCACCAGGACATCGGGCGGTGGTGCTGATGCGGTGTTCGTTTCGTTCGCCGAACGCGCCATCGCGGAATGGGTCGCCGACCGATGCAGCGCGTGCGGCGGATACGGGATGCTAGGTCGGGGTCAACGGGCTACGCTTCGCGTCTCTTGTCCAACTTGCAGCCATCTACAGGTCGCGATAGCTGACAGTCTGCAGTTCTCACGTTGGCCCGCTCCGATTGCAGCGGCCAACGGCCTGCGCTTTTCTCCTTGGCCGCGCGTCGTTCGATCGGCATGCCCTACCTGTCTCGATAAGGGCTTTGTGGAACGCAAGGCCGCATCAAAGAATCCTCACGTGTGCAGTCACTGCAACGGCACTGGACGCGAGCCAGTCAACCACGCTCAGCGAGCTGCGGCGATAGGCGTACCGCTTGATCAATACCACCGGCGTTGGCTTTCGCGTTTCGAGTGGCTGGCCGATGTATTGACGCGCATCGACTCGCAGACGGAGGAACAATTCGCATGGGCCATCAGGTAAGCGGATGGAGTTGCACAAGGCAGAGTTTGGCCATAGACTCCGCAGCGTTTACATGAAGCACATTCGCTGGCACCGCGCGTTAGTCGTGCAACCTCAACGGGACAGAAGAATAATTAATGGAGCCTGCTGAGTTACGTGGGAGTCGCACGCCCATTCAAATCGTAGTGCCAACCTCATGAGCCCTGTTGCGTTTGCATCGGGGCTCATTGCATTGAGCCAATCAATATGCCCCGAAAAGCACCGACGCCGTGCCGGCATGCAGGCTGCGCCGCACTGGTCGATAAGCCCGGGTTTTGCGACGCGCATCAACGTGAGTCAAGCGGCTGGCAACGAGACGAGCATCGCGGTTCCCGACACGAGCGTGGTTACGGCTCGTACTGGACTCGGCTCCGAACGCGGATCCTCACGCGTGACTGCGGCTTGTGTCAGCCGTGCCTGCGCGAGCAGCGTGTGACGAAGGGCGATGCCGTCGATCACATCGTGTCTAGGGCGGAAGGCGGCTCGGACGATGAAAACAATCTACAGGCGATCTGCAAGCCCTGCCACGCGGCCAAAACGGCCCTTGAAAGCGCCCGCGCGCGTGCACGAAAGGCCTCCCCGGGGGGGTGAAAAGTCTGAGCCGCCCCTCGCCGGGACCGCCTGTTCAGGCCCGTGTTTACACGGGAAGGATTTTTGGAGGAGGGGGGGGTCAAAAATGCCTCCCCTCCATCACCAAGCAACACTTCGATCAAGGAGCCGACCATGGAGCCATCGAAACCAGACCTCGGCATGGTCGACAACCTCGCTGCCGCAGACAAACAAACCACTGGCGTCGAGTCAGAGATTCCCGAACCGCTGAAACCGCTGTCGCTCGCTGAAAAACGCGTGTGGGACTACGTCGCGAAGGCGCTGCTTGACTATGGCTTGATCCATCGCACCGACGCCATGCTCATGCACGTGATCGTGAAAACCTTTGTCCAGTGGGTAGATGCGGAAGCTGCGCTTGAAAAGCATGTGGAAGAAAACGACGGCTCGTTCATGACCAAAACGCCGAACGGCTATCAGCAGCCGCACCAGGCGTACTACGTGGCACGCAACCTAAAGCGTGAGCTGCTGCAGATGCTGCCCGAGGCGTGTCTGACGATTCCGTCGTTCGCGAAGGTAAAGCAGGCGATGCGCGAGCCGCAGCAGCCGGACATGTTCGATCCGCTTGTCGCCTTTGTATCCAACAAACCGCAAGCGCCGCAACCGCCCAAGCTAGTCAGCTCTCGATGAAAAATGCCGATCTTGACTGGGATGCGTACGGCCGTGACGTCATCGCTGGCAAGATCGTCGTGTGCAAGTGGGTGCGTCGTGCAGTGGAGCGGCACTATCGCGATTTAGAGCATGGCCATAAACGTGGCCTTGTATTCAGTGATGCGCACGCTCGGCACGTCCTGGCGTTCTTCGACTTCCTGAAGCACAGCAAGGACAAGTGGGCCGGATCCACGTTCGAGCTCTCACCGTGGCAAGCGTTCTGGCTCGCGGTCCTGTTTGGCTGGTTGCGGGCCGATGGAACCCGGCGTTTCCGTAAGGCGTATTGGGAGGTCGCTCGGAAGAACGGCAAATCAACTTTGCTTTCCGGCGTCGGCCTGTATCTCCTGATCGGCGACGGTATAGCTGGCGCGGAGGTTTACACCGCCGCCACCAAGCTCGATCAGGCAAAGATCGTGCATGAAGAAGCGAAACGCATGGTTATGCAATCGACCGTGCTGCGCAAACATCTGCGCATCGTCAAGAACGACATCCTGTTGCCGGGAACCGCGAACACATACAAGCCACTCGGCGCTGACGCTGGTACGCACGACGGTCTGAATCCTCACGGCGCGATCATCGACGAGTTGCACGCTCACCCGTCCCGCGCGCTTTGGGACGTGATTGAGTCGGCATCGGGATCGCGCTCGCAGCCGCTGATGTTCGCTATCACAACCGCTGGCTTTAATGCTGAAGGATCAATCTGTATCGAGCAACGCAACTATGTGCGGCGGATCCTTGAAGAGGCGATCGATGACGATGCGTATTTCGGCGTCATCTATACGCTAGACGGCTATGACGGCCAAGAGGAGGACGATAAAGACAATTGGAGCGATCCGGCCGTATGGATCAAGGCGAATCCGAACCTTGGCCTGTCAGTCTTCGCGGATAACTTGGCAGAGTCCGTGCGTGTTGCTGAGAATGAGCCACTTGCTCAGGCAAACCTCAAAACAAAGCGCTTCAATATCTGGGTAAAAGCGGCGCATTTGTGGATGCAAATGGACCGCTGGAAGGCCTGCGGCAAGACCTACACCCTAGACGATTTGCGCGATGTCGTTGCCGTCTACGGCGGTCTCGATCTGGCGAGCACTTCCGATCTGTGCTCGCTTGGATTGCAGTTCATCTTGAAGGATGGCACGCGTGCTTTATGGGGCAAGCATTACCTCCCCGAAGACGTCGCGCTGGATAAGGAAAACCCCAATCATCGTCTTTACCTCGTTTGGAAAGAGCAGGGCTGGTTGACGCTCACGCCTGGCAATGTCACCGATTATGAGTTCATCAAAAGCGATGCAAAAAAGCTCCTTGATCGATTCCCAATCGAGGAGATCGCGTTTGACCGTTGGAATAGCTCGCAGCTCGTTACGGACCTGATGAACGAGGGCGCGAACATGGTCGCCTTCGGGCAAGGGTTCGCCAGCATGAGTCCGGCGATGAAAGAATTTGATCGGCTTATCAAGGGCTGTCAGTTGATACATCCGAATGACCCGGTGATGACGTGGGCGATGAGCAACGTCGTGGCAACCAAGGACCCGGCGGGTAACGTCAAGCCGGACAAGGCGAAAAGCGCAAACAAGATCGATCCAGCCGTCGCGCAAATAATGGCGTGTGGCCGGGCTGCTCTTGCGACGATCGAGCCCGTACTAGAAACCGCATTCGTGGGACTCTAATGTTTGAATCCATAAAGCAACTTTGGCCAGACCGAACGGCGGCAGTATCGTCTGAGCGTGTTGAGCCGACCATGATCACGCCGGCTGTCCAAAACCAGCAGGGCGAAACGGTAATGTCGTCCGACAGCGTCGGCATGGCCCAGATGTTCAACGTCGAGCCGACGTTCGCGGGAACTTCAGTTACGCCTCAGAGCGCGATGCGGGTTTCTGCGGTTTACGCATGTGTGCGGCTCATTGCTGGCGCGAAAGCGTCAATGCCCGTGCAGATGTTTCAGCGGCAACCGGGCGGCACCCGGACCCCTGTGGACGATCACATGTATCTCCCGCTGCTTAATGAGGAACCGGCTGCATGCTGCTCGGCGGCGGTCTTTTGGGAATACATTGAATCGAGCAGGCAGTTGCACGGGGACGGTTACGCATACATCGTCCGGAATCGAAACGGGGTTCCGCAGGAGCTGATTCCGCTGCATCCCTTGCGCGTCGCAGGCGAGAAGCGCAATAACCGCATCGTCTATTACGTTGCGTTCGAAGACGGGAGCTATCGGGGCATCGACCAGGACGACATGCTGCACTTCTGCAATTTCGGGTGGGATGGCGTGCGCAGCATGAGCACAATCCGGTGGGGCGCGCGAAACAGTATCGGGACTGCAATCGCGGCTGAAAACCACAGCGGGAAATTCTTCAAGAATGGAGTCATACCTAGCGTCGTCTTGGAGTACGAAGCCAAGATGCCGCAGGAGGTGGTCGAGCAGTTGCGCGCGGAGTTTATAAATCGCTATTCGGGCGGCGATAACGCGCATGCGCCTCTGATTTTGACCGGCGGCACGAAGGCGCAGGGCTTGTCGATCAGCGCGACTGATGCGCAGTTGCTCGAAACTCGTGCGTTTCAGGTTACCGACATCGCACGGGCGTTCGGGGTGCCCCCGTTCATGATTGGCGAGAGCGAAAAACAATCGAGCTGGGGCGCGGGGATGTCGACGATGAGTCAGGCGTTCATTAACTACACACTGCAGCCGCACTTGGTTCGCGACGAGCAGGAGATCAATCGCAAGCTGTTCCGGATCGGCCGATACATCGTCGAATTTGATCGGCGAGCGCTGCTGCGCGGGGACCTTGAAAAGCTCGGCGCGTATTACCGGCAAGCGATTGGCGGTTCGATGGGACCGGGGTGGCTCACGATCGACGAAGTAAGAAAGTACGAGAATTTCGGCCCGATAGACGGCGGTGCTGAACTTTATTCACCAACACCGACACAAGGAGCCACAAGTGAAACGAAACCCGCTGCTTAATTTGATTCGCGACAACATGAGCAAGCCGCGGTCGTCCGTTGTTAAGGCGTCTGATGACCAGGTAACGATGTATCTGTATGACGCGATCGACCCGTGGTGGGGTATCTCGGCGGAGTCGTTCGTGTCGCAGCTGGCGGCGATCGACGCACCAACGATCAACTTGCGTATCAATAGCCCGGGCGGCGACGTGTTTGAGGCTCGGGCGATCGTCACTGCGCTCCGGCAACATTCGAGCAACGTTATTGCCCACGTCGACGGCGTCGCCGCATCCGCAGCGAGTTATATCGCGCTGGCGGCCGATGAGGTGGAGATCTCGGACGGTGCTTTCTTCATGATCCATAAGGCATGGACGATCGAGATGGGCAACGCTGACGATCTTCGCACGACGGCGGCGTTGCTCGACAAGATCGACGATTCGATTGCGAATGACTACGCCGCGAAAACCGGCAAGTCGAAGGACGAATTACTCGCGCTGATGACAGCCGAAACATGGCTCACTGCTGCAGAGGCCAAGGATATGGGTTTCGCCGATCGCATCGCTGCGGCTGGCGGCACGAACGACGCCGCGCGGTGGAATTTGTCTGCATACGCGAACGTCCCGAAGGCGCTGACTGCGCCGCCGGCGCCCGAGCCTAACCGGGATCGCAGCACATTGGAGCGCCGCATGGCGCTTCTGGAAAGAATCGCACCGTAAGCGCTTCCGCTGGGGCGAACGAGGGCCGCACATTTGTGCGGCCCTTTTCATTTGCAGTAACCATTCGACAAAGGAACCATATGATCTCGATTCAAGCTCTGCGGGAGCAACGTAATGCCATCGCTAAAGAGATGCGCAACCTGCTCGATAACAATCCGGGCGCAAAGTGGGCGGAGAACAAGTGCGACACGCCGTGGGAGGAGCTGAACGCGAAGCTCACCGACATCGATGCTCAGATCACGCGTGAGCAACGGATGCTGGACGCGAACGCCGAACAGCATTTCAACGATATCACCGGCGCTGCGGCCGACATCCTGAACGGCAAAAGCCGCAAAGACAAGACGCCCGAACAGCAGACATACGCTCGTTGGCTGCGCGGCGGAAACGAAGCGCTGTCAGCGGCTGAGTGGACGGCGATCCGTAACACGATGAGCACGGATACGCCGGCTCAGGGTGGCTACACCGTCCAGACCGATATCGCGGCGACGATTATCGAGGCGCTGAAGTCATTCGGCGGCATGCGTCAGGTTGCCGAGGTATTCACGACTCAGCAAGGCAATTTGATCGAATTCCCGACGAGCGACGGCACGGGCGAAGTCGGCGAAATCGTCGGCCAAAACGCGCCCGCCGGTGCGCAGGATCCTTCTTTCGGCACGGTCCCGCTGTCGGTCTTCAAGTACGGGTCCAAGGTGGTCGCGGTGCCTATCGAGTTGCTTCAGGACTCGGAGGTCGATATCGAGGCATTCGTTCGCAACCGGCTGACGACGCGGTTGGGCCGTATTACCAACGCGCACTTCACGGCGGGCGATGGCACAAACAAACCGAAGGGCCTCTTCGCATCATTGTCTGCCGGCGTCGTTGCTGCCGCTGGTGGCGCGACCACCGTCACATTCGACAACCTGGTGGATCTGCAGGAATCGATCGATGAAGCGTACGCCGGGCCAAACTGCAAGTGGATGTTCCACCAAAGCACGCGTCGGACCATCCGCAAGCTGAAGGACGGGAACGGTCGTCCGATCTGGACGCCGAGCTATGACGCAGGCATCGCGGGGGCGTCACCGGATCAATTGCTCGGTAGCGATATCCAGATCAATAACGACGCCCCGGTGCTTGGCGCAAGCAATACGCCGATCGCGTTCGGCGATTTCTCGTACTACAAAATCCGCGATGTCATGGGCCTGACGATGTTCCGCTTCGCGGACTCGGCGTACGCGTCGAAGGGCCAAGTTGGCTTCCTCGCGTGGATGCGTTCGGGCGGTGCTTGGACGGATATCGGCGGCGCTGCAAAGACGTTCCAAAACTCCGCGACTTAAGCACGCGGTGTCGTCGGCGTGCGGCTAGTCCGCGCGCCTTCCTTTCTCTCTTGTATGTTCATGAGGGGCTTATGCCTACCAAAAATGTACTCGTTCGCATGTTGCAGAATGCTTGGATCCACACGTCGCAGTATTTTTGCAACGATGTTGTTTCCATGCCCGCGAAGCTTGCCACTGCTCACGAAAAAGCCGGTCTGGTCGATTCGGATCCGGATGCCGTCGCGTACGCCCGCGACCAGCTGGGTGCCGTTCCGAAAGAGCATGTGGTTCCGGATGCCCCGGCAGCCGCTGCCCCTGCGGAGGTATCGGCGCAAGGTACGTCGGCTGGACAAGCGAATGCTGAAACCGAAGCGCGTGCTGTAGTGCCAGCGGCTGATGCGCCGGCGGAATCGGCCGAACAGCAACAGTCGTTGGTCGATCCGCAATGACGTTCGGCCTCTCTCGCGTAGCGGGGGAGGCTGTCGTTGAGCCGATCTCCTTGGATGATGCGAAGTTGCACCTTCGCGTCGATGGCTCTGCCGAGGATGACTTAATCGGCTCGATGATCACCTCCGCGCGAACGTCGTGCGAGCGACGAATGCAACGCAGCATCCTCGGGCAGTCCTGGGTCCTCACGCAAAGTAGCTTTTTGCATCCTTCGGCAAAGCATCAAGACCGCCATCTCGTAGGCTGGATCAATCCTGATTGGTATCGAGCGCGGTCGCGCGCAGCGCCAGACTCCATTGTTCTGCCCAATCCCCCGATCCGGTCGATCACCTCTGTTGTGTATCTCGACCGTGATTTACAACGTCAAACCCTTGACCCTTCTGCGTATCGGCTGGCCGTCATGGGCGAGACGCTGGCGATGTTGCGCCCGGTCAATGGGCCATGGCCGCAGACCGCGCGGGAGCCTGATGCGGTGACGGTGAGGTATGAGGCAGGTTGGGCGAATCCGGAAGACATCCCGTCTCCGATGATCAGCTGGATCAAGCTTCGGTTGGCGTCTCTCTACGCGAATCGAGAGGAATTCGCTGCGGGGTTGCCGGTGGCCGAAGTCGGGTTCGCTGACGGTTTATTGGACCCCTACAGCATCCCGGCGGTGTGACATGCAAGCAGGCAAGCTGAAACATCGCATTCAGATCCAGCGCCGAGATTCAACGCGCGACTCTAGCGGGCAGCCATCGAAGAACTGGCTCGCATTTGGTACGCCCATCTGGGCCAGCATCGTATTTCTCAACGGCAAGCAGTTTGCGACATCGGGATCGCAAGCGAATTCGGCGACGGCCAGCATTCGGATTCGTTATCGAACGGACATCACGGCCGCGATGCGTGTTCTGCACGGCACCACTGTGTACGACATCGTTGCCGTTCTTCCCGATGAAGCAACGCATGATTTTGTCGACTTGGCGTGCACAACCGGAGCGAATGATGGCTGAGTCAATCGACGCGATTGTGCGATCGGCACTGGACCCTCTTGTGAGTGAGCGCGTCTTTCCGGACGTTGCGCCTCCGGGAACGGCACGGCCCTACATGACATACCAAGCCGTTGGAGGAGATCTGGCTCCTACGTTTGATGGTGTGTCGACCACGGTCAACGCGCGCGTCCAGGTGAACGTCTGGTCCGATGGACGGGTGGAAGCAACGGCCTTGATTTACCAAGCAGTTGCCGTCTTGTGCGGCGATGACGTAAAGGGTGTGCCGATCGGCGGTCCGGTTAGCACTCACGAAGAGGACACGAACCTTTACGGTTCCCGTCTCGATTTTTCAATCTGGTTTTCTGCCTAAGAGGTTCATCTATGACCAGCACAGCAATCTCCGCACAAGGTTCAACCTTCTCAATCAATGACACCGGGACGGACCTGGCTCCCGTATGGACAAAAGTCTCGAACGTCAAGTCATTCACCGGCTTCGATGGTTCGGCAACTGAGCTCGATGCCACGGACCTCGATTCAGTCGCAAAGGAAAAGTTACTTGGCCTGATCGACGAGGGATCGTTCTCCATCGACGTCAACGTGAATATGGCTGACCCGGGTCAACTGGCGATGAAGGCGTCGCAAAAAGCCAGCACCAAGAAAATGTACAAGTTGACCTTGCCCGACGGCACCGCGTCGACCTTTCACGCATTTGTGAAGACATTCCCGATCTCTGGTGGCGTCGACAAAATCCTTGATACGACGGTCGCTATGACGATCACCGGGCCGGTCACGGACATCCCGAACGGCGGCGCATAAAAGCTGAGGGTAATCGCTGTAAGTTCAATTGCGTTAGCCGCAGGCCGCTGAAAGAGCGGCCTGATCAAACCAACAAATAATAGGAGTTTCATGCCAGTTCTCACGAAAGAATCGAAGGCGGCAATCTTGGCCGCTGCCCATCTGAAAACCGAGGCCGTCGATGTTCCCGAATGAGGCGACGGAGTGACGGTGTTGGTCTCGGAGATGTCTGGTTTGGCGCGCGATGCCTTCTTTCAAAAGAAGGAAGGGGGCAAGCGCCCGATAAGTGAATCGCAGGCAGATCTTCTGCTTGCGACCGTGGTTGATGAGTCGGGTGCGCTTGTTTTGGACGAGTCAGACGTGGCGTCGCTACGTGCTCAAGGTGCCATTGCAATGGATCGTATCGCGGCAGTAGCGGTGCGGTTGAATGACATGGGTCCTGCAGCGGTGGAGGACGCAGTAAAAAACTCCGACGCCGCCCCGAGCGGCGATTCGCTCTCCGACTCAGCGTCGACCTCGGAATCCCAGTAAGGGAGTTGTTGGAGCGCATCACTAGCGCGGAGTTCGTCGAGTACATGGCCTCGTATGAGTTGGATCGACGAGGCTCGCATTACGACGACTTACGCGCTGGCACGATCGCGTCGACGATCGCAAACGCAAACCGAAACAGCAAGGTGCGCAAAGAGCCGTATGGTCCGCTCGACTTCATGACGTGGAACGAGTTAGGCCACCCTGAAACAGAGCGGTCCGAGCCCATCTTGCTCGCTGATCCGGTCGCGCAATCAAACCTGCTTCGTTCCATGGTGTTTCCGAAACGAAATGGCTAAAAACTTCAGTGTCGAAAATTTGCAGGCGATGACCGATGTGTTGCGCGGGCTTGAGAACGTTGCTCGCGAGTCAGTGCTGCGGCAGGCTGCAGTAGCCGGCGCTCGAGTCATTTTCGAGGAAGTCAAATTGCGTGCGCCAGTTGGCGACAAGGTGTACGAGCGCAAGGGCGGTACGCACACGCCGGGAAAGCTTCGTGACTCGATCTTGATCGCGTACGACAAAGATGTATCGGTGACTGGCAAGTTGGCCTCATACATCGTGACTTGGTCAAAGGAAGCGTTTTACGGACGTTTCCTTGAATTCGGAACTTCGAAGATGGAGGCCAAGCCATTCCTGCGACCAGGCTATGACGCAAAAAAACAGCAAGCTGCCGACGCGGTCGATGCTGTAATTCAAACCAAAGTGGCGGAATTCATGCATGGCAAATGAAACCGTTGTTCGTGTAAGCGTTGATGCCACCGGATACGAGGCCGGCACCGAGCGCGCCCGGCGCAGTGCAGAGGCCTTCGCAGCGTCCCAAGAGGATCTGGCGCGTCGAACTCAGATTTCGCAGGCTGCGGTGGTCGAGGCCACCGCGAATGGCAGCACCGCATCAGTACGGTCAATCAATGCCCTTGTGCAGCAGGCGGCGAAGATGTCGGACACGTACGGTATGACCTCGCGCCAGCTGCTTGCGTATAAAGCATCAATCATGGGCGTCTCCGATGCGATCGCCCCGTATCTGGAGAAGATGGACGCGATCGACGCCGCGAATGGGCGTGCATCGGCGTCGACATCTGCCATGGGTGAGAGCAGTACCGCCGCTGCGGCCCGCATTTCGACGATGGTCGAGGCGTCGTTAGAGGCGTCGGCGGCAATCAATAGCTCGACGGTGGCAGCTGACAGGTATGCGGCAAGCGTTGAAGCGATGGCGGTCGCCGCATCGACGGCAGAGAAAGCCAATGCGGGTATCGCTTCGTCTGCCACTGCAGCGGCGGCGGCTCAGACCGAGGCGTCCGTATTGTTTGCGGCTGCGTCGACGACTGTCAGCGGTGGCGCGGAAAAGGTTGCGGAGGCGCTAGGCCGCCAACTGACGGCATTGACGGCGTCGAAAGCGCAGATGGTCGAGTACGACGCTCAGATGGCAGGCTTCACGGCCGCTGAAACCGAGCAGGTCACTGCGATCGCAAAGGAGATCGAGCTGCGCAAGCAGCAGATTGCACTGGGCGAAAAAATGGCTGCGACGTTCGCGGTTACTGCCTCGGCGGCGCATGGCGCGGAAGGCGCGACTTCCGGAGTAACGAACGAAATCGGCGTGCTTGGTCGCGAGGCAGCAAGCGGAAATTTTTCTCGGATGGCGAGTTCATTCACGCGCTTGCTGTCACTCGCGGGTGCGCTGGATCTGCTACTCAACCCGTTATCGCTTACGGTCGCAGCTGTTGGCTACGCGATGTATTCGGTGGCGAGCCAGAACGAAAAGATGAATGAAGCGCTCATCTTGACTGGCGGTTATGCGGGTGTGACCGGCGATCAACTTCGGGACATGGCGACCGCAGCGACTGCTGGCGGGGCGACGTTCAATACAGCAGCCGAGGCGGTCACCGCGTTAGCGGCCACCGGTCGATTGACCGGAGACGAGATTGCCAATCTTGGGAAAAGTGCCGCCGATGCTGCGACATACACGAGCGTGTCGGTCAAACAGATGGTCGACGATTTTACGAAGCTCGCTGAGGAACCGCTGCAGGCTTCGGTCAAGCTCAATGATCAATATCATTATCTGACGGTCGCAACCTACGACCAGATCGCCGCGCTTGAAAAACAGGGGGATGCGACGGGCGCAGCCAAAGTTGCTGTGGAGGCCTTCTCGTCTGCAATGGACGATCGCACGAAGGAAATCGCCGCGAACGAAGGCATCATCCTCGCTGGATGGCGCGATATCAGGTCGATGATCAATGGTGCTGTCGAGGCTGTTGGGTCATTCGGCGCTGCGGCTAGCCCGGGCCAGATTGTCGCGCGCACGTTGGCAAACAAGGCGGCTCGTGCTCCGATCGGCCAATGGTCAGATGATGACGAAAAGGAACTGCAGGACCAGATCGCAAAGCGCGACGCAGCAGTTGTTGTTGCCCAGGCGAAGGCGCGCGTCGACCGGCAAAATCAGGAGTTGATCGACGCGAAGCATTCTTACGATACGTGGAATTCGCAGTTCGCGACGCCGGCGGAACGGCGTGCGAAAGAGATCCAGAAGTACATCGACACCATTGCAATACCGCTGAACCTCAGTCCGGAGCAGCAGCTTTCCGACGAGGAGCAGATCGCCGCCAAGTACCCCGACAAGAAAGCGCCGAGAACACCGCGCGCGAAAGCAGTCGTCGACGATTCTGGAACGAGGATGTTGCAACAGCTTCGTGATCAGGAAGCGTCGCTTGAGGCGCAGTTGTCGACGACGGACAAGCTGACAGGTGCCGAGAGTGAGCTTGCGAAATTCAATCAAGAGATTAGCGATTGGAAAAACAAAACGCTCACGCCGGCGCAGAAAAGCTTGGTGAGCGACCAGGAGGCGATCCGTGCGGCACTGCAGACCAACGTCGAGCTTGAGAAGCAGGTCGCGTACAAGCAGGCGCTGGCGACGTTGGCCGAGAGATCCGCGCAAATTGATTCGTCGATGGCGAACTACCAACGAAACCAAACGGACCAATACGGTCGCGAGCTCGACGCTTTCGGAATGGGTTCTGATGCGCTGAAGAATGCGCAGGCAGTAAAGTCAATTTACGCGGAGTATCAGCGGGAGCAAGACCAGCTCGCCAAGGCGGCCAAGGGCGGCACGATCAACAGCGAACAATACGCTGCTGATTCGGCCAAGATAAAAGCAGGGCTCGATCAGTCGCTGCAGGACTATGACACCTACTATTCGTCGTTAAAGGCCAAGCAGGCCGATTGGACAAACGGCGCAACTGCTGCTCTTGCTAACTATATGGATGGGGCGCACAACATGGCGGCGCAAACCGAGTCCGCGGTGAGCGACATGGCGAAGGGTATGGAGGATGCGCTCGTATCATTCGCGATGACTGGAAAGCTCAGTTTTAAGAGCCTTGCCGATAGCATCATCAGCGACATCATTCGTATGCAAGCGCGCGCTGCCATTTCTGGTCTATTCAATTTGGCGATCGGTGCAGTGGGAAGTTACTTTGGAAACTCGGGTGCTACGTTCGCGGCAAACGCTCAAGGCGGCAACACGCTCGATAATTTGGTGTCGAACACCGGAGGATGGGGAACGATACCAGCGCGCGCAAGCGGCGGTCCGGTAAGTGCAGGAACAACATATCTTGTCGGCGAAAAAGGTCCCGAGTTATTCAATCCCGGATCGTCGGGGATGATCACGCCAAATCACGCGATTCAAAGCAGCCTTGGCGGAGACATCAATATCAACGCGCCTGTGAGGGTTGAAGGCGGGACGAACGCCGCAGCAAATCAAAGCAATGGCGACGACCTAAACAAAAAAATCACGGCAGCGGTTCGTGCCGTCGTCGTCAATGAGCGCAAGCAGGGCGGTGCGCTCTGGAAAATGAAGAACGGGATCGCTTAATGGCCGACACATTTATCTGGGTGCCGACAGTCGAAAACCTGTCGGGCACCGCGACGCTGCACGTCCGAAAAGCGCAGTTCGGCGACGGCTATGAGCAGAAGGTCGCTGACGGCATTAACAACCGGAGGTCGTCGTTCAACCTTCAGTTTGTGAATGACGCGGCCACCATCTCCGCGATTCTTGCTTTCCTTGATGCGCATGCCGGCGCAACGGCGTTTTTATGGACACCGCTGCTGCGCCAGGAACTGCTTTTCACTTGTGAGACGTATTCCGAGCCAGTCAAAAACGGCACGGTCTACACCATCACAGCGACGTTTGATCAAACCTTCGCACCGTAAAGAAAAATGAACCTTTCGAAAATTGCCCTTGGTACACCTCCTACCGCGGTTGACGGAGATACCTCGCGCGACGCAAACACGAAGATGAATTCGAACGTCGACGTGCTCAATGCGCAAGCGACGCTCACAAGCGCGGCCGCGACCATCACGTCGGCGCAAGCATTAACAGCGGCACACGTGGGGAAGCGCGTCAATATCAGCTTGGCCTCTCCGGGCACTATCAATTTTCCGACTGCCGCCATCATGGGACTCGATGGCGTGATACATCTTCGCAACATCGGTACGACGCTGATCACGCTGGCGATCGCAGCGGGGTCGGGGGACACCCTTTCGCTGACTACCTTGGCAGGGGGAGAATCGGCAAAATTCGATTCGGACGGGACTCATGCTATTCGGTGTCTGCTGCGGGGCCGCCCCATTGTCGATCCCGGGTATATGCCTTTGGCTGGCGGCATTTTCACTGGAGCGCCGTCATATTCAAGCCTTGCCGTAGCAGGTGCGGCATTCCGGAACGCGGCGGCGGGCAAGGTATTGATCTATGGTTTTCACGCTGGCTCGACATTCTCAAATTCAGGACCGGTCACCTTTGCTGCGGAGGTCGATCAGCTAACAAATTGGGGAAATTCCAATACTTTTGCACCACCCGTAACTGCATCCTATCGAGTGCAGGCAAGCGTACTTATCTCAAGTGCGCCGGTGGCCGGAACGTCGATCGAACTTGCTTTGGTGCGAGGTTCAGACAGTGCTGTGATGGGTCGAGAGCGATTTATTTGTACAGGCGCTGCATTTTTTAACGTCCGGTTTGAGATCACCAGAACTCTCGCTTTGGGACAAGGGTATTTCATCCAACTTGCTGCGTCGTCTTCGGTAACGAGCAGCCCGGACACGTCGTATAGCCGCTTTTCCATTGAACAGGTGAACTGATGGCTGTCTCGGCTGATATTCAGTTGCTCGAACCCGGTCCCCTTATCGAACTATTTGAGGTGGATTGCACGGCCATTGGCGGCGACATGTTGCGATTCCACGGGCATTTGCAGTCGACGTCCATTTATTGGCAGGGCAACGAATACAAACCGTGGCCGATTCAGGCGGCCGGGTTCGAACACACGTCCGACGCTCAACAGCCGGAACCGACGCTGACGGTCGGCAACGTGAACGGCACTATCTCTGCGTTGTGTGTATTCCTTGCGGACATGGTGGGCGCACGCGTCACGCGACATCGCACGCTGGCAAAGTACCTCGATGCAGTAAATTTTCCTGACGGGAATCCTACAGCCGATCCGGATGAGGAGATGGCGCCGGAGCTGTGGTACATCGAGCAGAAAACTAGCGAAACGAACGTACAGGTCGAGTTCACTTTATCGTCCGCGTTGGATTTCGGCGGTCAGCAACTACCCGGGCGTCAAATCGCGGCCGGTTGCCAGTGGCGGTACCGGGACGAGGATTGCGGCTATACCGGAACCGTCTACTTCACGGTAAAGGATGTGCCGACTGATGACCCGGCGCTTGACCGGTGCAGCATGAAAACCAGCGGTTGCGAATGCCGCTTTGGTATCAATAACCCGCTCCCGTTTGGCGGTCAGCTCAGCGACAACCTGTCGTAAAAACCCATGAACGATGACATAAAGGACGCGATTGCAGATCATGCGATCGCAGAATATCCGCGCGAGGCGGTGGGACTCGTCGTGCTTAAGGACGGTGAAGAGGTGTATATCCCATGCCGAAATATCGCTCTGAATCCTCGCACTGATTTTGCGTTGCATCCTCGTGACTTTGCGCATGCGGAGGACGCCGGGCAGATTGTTGCACTTGCTCATTCACATCCCGACGAGACCGCGCGTCCGCGAACGCAAGACAAAGTAACTTGTGAAAAAAGCGACATTGCGCAGTGGATCATCGTCTCCATAAGCAAGAGGATTGATGGATCTATTGGCGTCGATGAGTGGTGCGAATTCGGACCGACAGGTTTCATCGCGCCGCTGCTGTCTCGCACGTTCGTGCACGGCGTACTCGATTGCTACGCGCTCGGACGGGATTGGTACCGCATCGAGCGCGGGATTGTGCTGCCCGACATTGCCCGCGCTGACGAATGGTGGAACGACGGTCGGTCGAATCTTTACATCGAGAACTACGAACGCGCAGGGTTTAGTAATGTCGGGACTGATGTCGAGTTGCAGGTAGGCGACGCACTATTGATGCAAATCCGCAGCAAGAACGGTGTACCAAATCACTGCGGCGTCTATCTTGGCGACGGAGCGTTTATCCATCATTTCTATGGACAATTATCGCGTCGTGAATCGTGGGGCGGTTTGTGGGCGCGCAGTCTGCAGGCGGTGCTTCGTTACGTGGGAGATCAAAAGTGAACGATAGAGTGAGGACGATTCGGCTATACGGGCCGGCTGCAAAATTTGGACGCGTCCATCGACTTGCTGTCGGATCGACAGCTGAAGCAATTCGAGCCCTTTGTGTTGTTGTGCCCGGATTTGAGAAGTTCTTGATGTCGGCAAAAGACGCCGGTCTGACGTTCGCTGTTTTTGTCGGTCGACGGAATGTTGAAGAAAAGGAGCTCGCTCATCCAGTTGGCGACGACGACATCCGGATTGCACCGATCCTCATTGGGAGCAAAAGCGGCGGACTCTTCTCAACGATACTGGGCGCTGCGTTGGTTGTTGCTGGCGTCGTGTTTGCCCAGCCCACTCTCATCGGTCTGGGCGTATCAATGGCACTTGGCGGTGTAGTCCAGATGTTGAGCCCTCAGCAAAGCGGCCTCGCCGGTGCAAGCGGGCCAGATAACGGCACGTCGTACTACTTCAACGGACCTGTGAACAGCGCAGCTCAGGGCGAACCAGTACCGCTCGTGTATGGCCGCATGCGGGTCGGCTCGAAAGTAATTAGCTCAGGAATCTTCTCGGAAGATCAACAATAATGGCAGAAGACGCAGACAGCCTTCATTCAATCGCATATGCAAAGGTAATCGACCTGATTTCGGAAGGGCCGATTCAAGGGCTAGTGAATGGCCTTGCGTCGATCTATTTAGACGATACGCCGATCCAGAATTCGGATGGTTCAACTAATTTCACGGACTACACCGTCGATTCGCGACTGGGGACCCGCGATCAGACATATATGTCCGGCTTCCCATCTGTCGAAAACGAGGAGGCGATTGGCGTCGCGTTGACATCCGATGCACCGTATGTCCACGCCGTACAAAACGTGCAACTTAGCGCGGTGCGGATCCGACTAGGTGTTCCCGCTCTGCAAAAATCTAACCCTGATAGCGGCGACATCACGGGCTACCGGATTGACTACGGGATCGACGTCGCGGTAGATGGGGGAATGTACGCGCAGGTTTTGACCGGCGCGTTCGATGGAAAGACCACCTCACTTTATGAGCGCAGTATTCGCATCGAACTGCCGCCGGCCAAAACGGGCTGGTTGGTTCGGATCCGCAGACTCACCGCGAATGCTCATAGCTCGCTGATCGCCGACTCGGTTAATGTCGAGGCAGTCACTGAAATTATTGACCGCAAGCTGCGATATCCGAATAGCGCGCTGGTTGGCATATCGTTTAACGCGAAATCTTTCAGTTCCGTCCCAACACGTGCCTACGACATTAAGGGTCTGCTTGTCTCGATCCCTTCGAACTACGATCCGGAATCACGTACCTATGCCGGAGCTTGGGACGGGACATTCAAGCAAGACAAAGCGTGGACTGATAACCCGGCTTTGATCTTTTACGATCTCGTCCTAAATCTGCGTTATGGCCTCGGTAAGCGCATCGATGCTTCGATGGTAGATAAGTGGGGGCTATACGACATTGCGCGCTACTGCGATGTGATGGTGTCGGACGGAAAGGGCGGGCAAGAGCCCCGGTTCACGTGCAACGCCTGTATCCAGTCGCAAGCGGACGCGTATAAGGTCCTTCAGGATCTGGCGAGCGTCTTTCGGGGTATCTCGTATTGGGGACCGGGAAGCGTCGTTGCGCGGTCTGATATGCCTGCCGACCCGGTGTATGTCTACACTGCGGCTAACCGTGGAGTCGATGGCCCGTTCACCTATGTCGGTTCCGCGCTGAAAACACGGTACACCGTTGCGCTTGTAAGCTGGAACGATCCGGCAAATTCCTATAAGCAGGCGGTCGAATACGTTTCAGATGACGATGGGATCTCTCGGTATGGAGTAACGAAGGCGCAGATCACAGCCTTCGGCACGACTTCGCAAGGGCAGGCTCACCGTCTTGGATTGTGGACGTTGCTCACAAGCAGGTACGAAACAAACACAGTTTCGTTCGCAGTCGGCTTGGACGGTACGCTCTGCGCGCCTGGCCAGATCATTGCTGTTGCGGATCCGGACAAGGCGGGACGACGCATAGGCGGGCGGGTGCGAACCGTTGACGGCGCGCACGTTACGCTCGACAAAGCGCCGGCGGCAGAGGCCGGCGATGTACTGACGGCAATTCTGCCCACCGGAATAGCGCAAGCACGCACCGTTCAGTCAATCGCGGGAGACACGATTACGCTCGCCACACAGTACGACTCCGCGCCGGTTTCGGGAGCCGTGTGGATGCTTGAAAGCGCTGACTTGGCGTCGCAATTATTTCGGGTGGTGAGCGTTCAAGAAAGCTCGGACAATGGGCAGATTTCATACACGGTTAATGCGACCCAGTACGAACCGGGAAAATACTCTGCGATCGATGACGGTGCGGCAATTCAAGTGCGGCCGGTTACTGTCATTCCGCCTTCCGTGCAATCGCCCCCGTCAAACGTGCGACTCTCGACATACTCGGCCATTGACCAAGGCATTGCGCGCACCACACTGGTAATTGCGTGGGACTCCGCGGACAAGGCCGTTTCGTACATTCCGGAGTGGCAGAAGGACAACGGCGAGTGGATTCCGATGAATGCCGTCGGCGGCCTTCAGGCTGAAGTGCATGGCATCTACCAAGGCGGCTATATCGCGCGCGTGCGTGCCGTAAATGCAATGGATGTGACGTCAATTCCTGCGTACAGCGTGCTTACGCCGCTCACGGGAAAAACCAGCCCGCCGCCTTCGGTAGCATCGCTCACAACCGTTTCGCAGATCTTCGGGATCGATGTCATCTGGACGTATCCGGCCGATGGGTCGGCCGGTGACACGCAACGCACAGAGCTTTGGTATAGCCGAACGCCGGCACGTTCGGATGCTGTGAAGCAGTCCGACTATGCGTACCCGCAGGCCAAGGCCAGCATCATGGGGTTGTCCGCCGGGCAAGAATTTTTTTTCTGGGTTCGGCTTTTCGACACGTCTGGAAACATCGGCCCTTGGTATCCAGCCGGAGATCCAGGCGTGCAAGGTACGACCCTTACGAACGCCGACGGTGAGTACAACAGTTACTTTGCGGGAGTGATCGAGGAGTCTGCACTGGGGAAGTCGCTACTCGCAAAAATCGATGCGATCCCGGATCTTCAACAGGAGGTCACTGATACAAGTGCGGCTCTGACGCAGGAGACCCAGAATCGCGTCGATGGTGACTCTGCGTTGGCCGAACGGCTCGACATTGTCAGCGCACAGGTATTGGTGCCTCCTCTCGCTGGGTCAACCGGGGACTATGCTGGATCGACGCAGGTGTACGCCGGCGTGTGGTCGGAACAGAGCGCTCGCGCCGAAGCCGACCTCGCAATTGCAAAGAATGTCGATACTGTCACCGCGCAGATCACAAGCAGCAGCACGCAACTGATTGCCGCAGTGCAGACCGAAACGCAGGCGCGCGTCGATGCCGATAGCGCGGCAGCGCAGCAGATCACCACTGTTCAAACGAGTGTCGCGGACGTCACAAATAATAAATTGCCGGCCCTTTCGGCATCCGTCCAAACGAATGCGAGTGCATATGCCGACTTGAGCGGCAAGGTCAGCTCTGCGTACACGATCAAGACGTCAATCAGCGTCAACGGCCGTACATACATGTCGTCTATTGGTGTTGGGACGGACAACGCAAGTGGGATTATCGAATCGCAAATCCTATTGGCCGCAAACCGTGTTGCGATCATCGATCCAAATGGCAGCGCTGTTACTGCTCCATTCGTGGTGCAAGGCGGCCAGGTGTTCATTGCGCAAGCGCTGATCGGAACAGCGTGGATTGGAAGTGCGCAAATCGCCGATGTTATTCAAGCCACTGCGGTCGGCGCGAATGGACAGCCGCTTTGGATACTGAATAAGAACTCAGGGATAACGTTCAATGGCGCCAACGCGGGAAGCGGATATGCGGTGAGTGACAATTCCGGCGGCCGAGCCTACGACAACAATGGGACACTTCGCGTTCGGTGGGGTGTTTGGCAACCGGGGACGTAGATGCCAGCAGGACTTCAAGTTTGGGACGCATCGGGTAACTTGATCGTCGATATCACATCGCGCCTTCCTCGTTTTGTGGGGTCTGCGCCAATCGGGCCCGACAACAACAGCGTGACCGACTCCAGGCTGTCTGGCGGCACTGTTTGGTTCGCGTTCCAACCATCCCAGATCTGGGGGTTTCAAAATATGGACGTCAGCCGTCCCATTTTCACGGTCTCGGCAAATACCATCAGTTGGACATACTCAGCAGGTGCGGGTAGTCACAATATCCACATCCAAGGTACTTTGTTTTACGGGATCTATTGATGCCAGTCGGATTTCAGTGCTTCGCGCAAGATGGTTCAAATGTCGCGCAGATTGATAGCGATGTGGGACTCGGCAATATCCAACTGCGACAAAAGATAACGCAGACGATGAGCTTCGCCGGGTTTCTGGTGTACACAATTGCAGACACCACTCGATACAGCTCACAGGGTAATCAGACCACCTTCACGTTTGCGGCGACGAATCCATTCGTGGTGTTTGAATGCCCGGGCGGTTATTGCGTGCCAATGACTTGGACGAAGTCCGGTAGCAATTGGTCGGTTGTCGTCGTCGGAAGTGCTTCGGTTCCCGTCACTTGCTACGTGTTCGATCAGGTAAGCGCGATTCCGGGTGGTAGCAACTTTGGCTTGCAGGTTTTCAATGCCCAAGGCGTTCTCGTTGCCGATGTCACAAAGCCATTTCCGCGCATCGTGGGATCGAATCAAGGGAATCCGAAGTACGCGGTCGGATCAACCGGGTACACGACCGACAGTGGCACCTGGCCAGCAGCACAGGGATCGAAAGCTTATTCGGTCGCACAGCGTGTTGGCATCGCCTGTGTGCAACCTGGGTTCGGCACCGGAGGAACATCGGGTGGTGCGAGCAATGCCGGTGTGGTGATGTCGACGTTCAACACGTCCGGCGGTACGGTGAGCCAACAAATGACGATGTTCGGCGACACAAGTAACTTCAACAATTACACCGGCTTCAAGGAGGCGCTGAGCTGGTCGTATCTCGCAGTCGATATTTCTTTTCTCTAGGACGAAAAATGCCCATAGCAGCCAATTACGAAACGCCGAGCACTGGCGCGTCGGCGACATATCACGTCGTGCAGCAAATCACGCTCGACTTTGTTTCACTAATAACGAATTCGACAGTCGCATCCTTTCTTTCAAAAGATGCTAAGGACTCGGGCAAGTTCCCAATGTACACGCAGCAGATCCCGGTCGATGGCTTGCCTCCGGCGGGACAGGATCCATTGCTTTACGCGGAGGCTCGCATTATCGAACCGATGCCAGACGGGACGGCCGTTGTTCCTTATGCGAACCGCTATGCGTTCGCTGGCGGTGAGATAGTCGAATAAATAAAACGTGCAAAGCACCAGCCGCCTGAGGGCGGTTTTTTTACGCCTGTTGGCGGGGCATGAAGACGAGGGCGGGAATGCCACCAAAAGATGAGATAGCTGAGGCCATCTTGGCAATCAAGGCTGATCTCGATCAGCGCCACGGTGAAAACATCACGCGCGCGCAGATCAACGAAAAACTTCTAAACGAGCTGATAGGTCGCGTCGACGGTCTCTATCACGCATTCCCGGATGAAGACCCAAGTGGCCATCGTCGGTATCACGACGCCATCAGTGAGCGAATTGAAAAACGCGCCAAGCTTTACGACGCGATGCTTGAGGAGCTGACAAAAAAAGGCATGTGGGCGCTGATCTCATTTGTAGGGTTAGCCGTCATTTATTTTATTCGGGGAAAAATTTTGCCATGAGCTTGGTTTCCTACTGGCGCTCGGCGCACAGGCGCAACAGCGTTCGCGCATTGATCTTGGGCACGGCAGTCCCGTTCATCGGAGGTGTGTGGGCAGCGCTGCCTGGCGCATTTGTTGACCGCCTGCCGATCTGGTTGATCTTCGCCGTGCCCTGCGTCATATCGGCAGTCGGCCTGGTCGGCGCATACACCTCACAACCCAGTCTAGAGAAAACTAATGTCGACACCAAATAAGCCGGCCGCAAAACGGACGATTCAGGCGACGGTCGGAGCGGCTTGCGCCGGCATCCTCATCACGTGTGTGCCGAAGTTCGAGGGCACGGTGTTGCGCGGCTATAAAGACCCAATCGGCATTGTGACGGCTTGCACTGGACACACCGCCACGGCAGTGCTCGGACGTCCCTACACGCCAGAGCAGTGCGCTGAATTCCTGAATGACGATCTCGTATCGCATGCCGACGGCGTTGATGCGTGCGTGAAGGTGCCGATGACCTATTACCAACGCGCGGCGTTCATCTCGTTTGCTTTCAATGTCGGCACGGCGAAGTTCTGCGGCTCGACGATGGCACGGCAGGCAAATGCAGGCGACATGCCAGCTGCCTGCGCGCAGCTTAGCCGATGGATTTATGCAGGATCACCGCCGAAGGCGCTGCCGGGCCTCGTGACGCGTCGCGCCTACGAGCGCCAGCTTTGCGAAGGAAAGGTTCAATGAGTCCATACCTGATGACAGGCCTTGCTGCGGCGCTAGTCGGTGCTGCAATCGCTGGCGGCGGCGTTCACAAGCTTGACGGTGTGTCGCTCGCTCACGAACAGGCTGACCACGCACGCGACAACGCGACGCATGCGGCTGCAATCGCGCAGATCAATGCTGATTCGGCAAAGTCACTTTCCGCTGCACTCGCCAAACAACAGGCTACCGAAGGACAGGTAGCGTCTATCGAAAAACAGTTCACAGATGAGGTCTCAAAACATGCGAAAGATTCTTTGGATTATCGCGCTCAGCTCGTCGCTGGCACTCAACGCTTGCGCGTCCGGGTCACCGCCGCCGCCTGTAATCCTTCAGCCGCCAGCGGTGAAAGCGCCGCCCCCACCAATGGCGCTGATGGTCCCGCCACCTTCGCAGACCTCTACGGCCCGACTGCAAGCGGCGTTTTCAAAGTAGCTGAAGATGATCAAAACGAGATCGACAAGTTGGCAAATTTGCAGCTGTACGTAAAGACGTTGCAGGATCAGGGATACATCGGGCAGTAGCGGAGGACTTGCCGTTATCGGAGCCACCGATAACGGCAATTAGTTAGGAGCCGAGCTTTTCTTTCAGAGCTGGCGCGATGCGCGTGGCGATGGACGTGGTCCATGCGTTAAGGAGATATGCATCAGGAGTTCGGCAATCATCACCGAGGTGGCCTTGTGTGAATGTGTTCGTCGCAACGCCGTTTTGATCAACTACCCAATTTGAGGGTAGTCCTCCAACAGGAAATGCGAGCGCCTGGGCCGTGGCTCCGGATATGGCCTGAATCAATCCATCTGCGGCACTATGGCCGGTCTGCGCGTCGCAGGTTGGTATCGGCAAAATGATGAAAACAAATTTGCCGGTTACACCGGCCCGGCGGATGAATGTGAACATGTCCTGTTGAAATGTCGCAAGCGCCGCCTGTTGCTTCGGATCGTCCATGGGCGTGACCATGTCGTCGAGCTCAAAGTTGACGACAAGCCAGCCGTTTTGATCGGTCTTGAATTGATCGTCGGTCGGCGGCAAGCCATTGTTTTCGCCCATGATCAGAGCGTGCAACCCCGTGCCGTTCAACACCTGGGGTGTTACTGAAGCGGTTACGCCTTGAGCGGCCAGTGCGTCTGTCAATGTCTTGACCGTGGTTGCGGCTCCGTCTGATGCCGCAGTGTCCGAAGTCGCGGGCGCGACAGCAATTTTCGCGACGGCCGCGCCGGCAGCAACGCTCGGAAGCGGATTCCCATAGAACGAAATATTTGCGACTTTTGCGGCCGCCCCTGCGCCGCCGTCGCCGCCCCCGCAGGCAGCCATTGCGAAACATGCAAATAACGGAAGGAAGGTTCTTTTCATATTTTTGCCCCGGCAAGTTTTTGTAATTGAGTGCCGAAGTTAACATCAGTTTATTGCCCGACGCAATCTTGAAATTCTTTTTTGATCATTTAAAACGAGAAGAGCCCACGTTCGCGGGCTCTTTTTTCGCATTAAGCGGCGTGCGGACTACGGCGCGAGATCTTGCAGGACCTTTGCAAATGAATCGTACGACTTAAGGAGAGGTTTGGAATTCGTGCTACCGGATTGTTCAACTTGAAAAGTCAATTGCAAAGGAGGCCCCTCAAGGGTTTTAGTTGCCTCCTGGATAGAGCTCTGCAAGTCTTTGACGGGGTCTGGAGCGCCGGTGCGAATGACGACTTTCGGCCCGGAATAACCCGCGCGACGAAGGAAAACAGGTGTCAGTTTATGGCCCTGACCAACTTGACCAGTTTGGAACACCGCGAATGCAGCGCTCTTTGGCGTAGTGTCCGTATTGAGGACATACTGCAAACTTTGGTATTTTGCAACGATGGGGTTCGGCAACGCACCTGATAGAGTGAAACCCGCCTTTGTAAAATGCTCGTGGAATTGGTGAACCGCTGCTTTGACCGCTGCGACAATTAACTCTTCGTTTTGCATTTTGATTTTGTCGATCAGCGGCTGAAGTTCGCCTTTGAGATTTTCAAGTTGTATTTGTTGTGCAAGCGTCATGTTGATTCAAGGTGTGGGTTAAAACGTAAATGATACCTAAACCCGTCGGCCGCCGCGAGTTACACGAAATTAATGCAACTGCACCTGAATATCACCAACTTTTGTATCGATGCCACGCGTTCGATTGATGGATTTGAATATCGTCATCCGCTCCAGTGGCTCGTACCCAAAAGGCACATCCTTTTTCCGGGCCTGGGTTGATCGAAACGTCGAGGCCACGCACGCAGACCGTGTTGCTTCCTGAGCCATCTAGTCCGGCATAGTGCTCGCATTCCCGGCAAAGGCGATTATTTCCATAAGGCTGGAAGTGTCTCGTCTTATCGGTTCAGTACTGTATGTATAAACAGTATATCCGAACGTCGAACCTGTATCATGACATCGATTCGAAGGAGCGTGAGTGGTTAAATGACGCGGTTAAATGTCATAAGCTTTTGATTTTGAATACTTCGCAGCGGCCTGCAAAGCCGTTTAGGCCGGTTCGACTCCGGCTCGCGCCTCCAGGATTCAAAACAAAAAAGCCCTGACTTGGTCGGGGCTTTTTGTTTTGGCGCTGGCGTTTGCACGTTGCATCCGACATCAAATCTTCTTGAGGTGAAATGAATCCATGACCGACCTCCACTCCGACTTCGAATGGCGCTGGGCCGCGTTCAGCGAACTTGGCGCGTCTGATGTCTACACCATGCTCGCCGCCCGCAGCGAAGTGTTCGTGATCGAGCAGCAGTGTTTGTATGCCGATATAGACGGTCAGGATACCGATGCATGGCATCTGCTTGTGCTGAGCCAAACGGCCAACGCCGAACTGGCCGGCTATCTGCGCGTTCTGCCACCCGATGAAACCGGCGTCGCGGAGAATGCCGACGTTCGCATCGGGCGCGTTCTCACGAGGGCTCCGTTCCGGGGCATAGGTCTCGGTCAGGCGATGCTCGAACGCACGCTCGCGCATATCGCGACGCAATGGCCGAGCCACGCAATCCGCCTTCACGCCCAAGCGCATCTCCAGCGCTTCTACGCAGGCTTCGGCTTCGAACCCATCTCGGACATTCATCTCGACGACGACATCCCGCATATCTGGATGCGTCGCTTGAGTTCGTCGCGTTAGGACGGCGAATCGATCACGCGGCGCAGGTCGGTCGTGATGTTTTCGATGGAATCATTTTCGGTCGCGAGCAAACGCGCGTGGCCGTGGGTATCGAAGATATAGACGGCCGAGCTGTGCGTGACGTCGTATGCGCCCGACGGATCGCGTTTTTCCATCTGATAAGCCACGCGATACCGCTTCGCAAGCCCTTCAATTGCCCCATCCGTGCCCGTCAGGCCGATCGCATGTTCCGCGTCGAACGCGCGCACGTAGTCGTGCAGCGCCGCCGCTGTATCGCGGGCGGGGTCGACGGTGATGAAGGCGATGCGCGTGTTCTTTGCGTCAGGTCCGAGTTGCTGCAAGACCTGCATCAGCCGCGCCATGGTTTCCGGGCACACGTCCGGGCAATGCGTGTAGCCGAAGTAGACGAGCGTGGTTTTCCCCGCGAACGACTGGCCGGTAGCGGGTTTGCCGGTGTCGTCGGTGAGATTGAAATCGAGGTCGGGGAGATGGCCCGTGACATCGGTCAGTTTCCAGGGCGCCGCGTCGTGATGCGAACATGCCGTGAGCGCGGCACTGAAAACCAGCGCGGCAAGCAAGGCGTACACGCGGCCTGCGCGATGAAACCGGGACCAGGAAGACATTTTGCGACTCGGACAAAGTGGGATGCATGAATCCACAAGATCGGATGATTCGTCACAAGATGTTTCGTGACGCCATGCGGGCCCGACTTTATCTCAGAATAGAGGCCTTCGCCGCGCATCCATGAATTTGGGCGGCACTTCGTGGCGATTTGCCGCACATTCTCGGGATCGCGGTCTGTCGGCCGATCGAAGCGATTTGCAAGGTTCGAGTGCACGGTATGGGCTGTTCGTTCGTTATGGAGTGCATCCACGCCGCTTTCTCCCAAGGGCGTTCCCGCTGCGGGCGTACCTAAAAGGCCGACTTGGCGCTTCAACATGCGCGTACTTTCCGGCCGTTCCCGGCTAAAAGGCAGATATCGATGCAAAACCTTCCTGAAAAACTTCCGCTCGCCGAGACCGCTTTTTTCTTCGATTTCGACGGCACGCTCGTCGAACTGGCTTCCACGCCTGATGGCGTAGTTGTGTCGCCGGCCGTGGCGCCGATTCTTGCCGCGTTGCGCCGCGCGACCAACGGCGCAGTGGCGATCGTGTCGGGGCGGGGGATCGAGAGCATCGACTCGTTTTTGAAGATGCCCGATATCCCCGTCGCCGGTCTTCATGGCGCCGAGCGCCGGGATTCGAACGCGGACGTGCATCGCGTGGGTTTCAACGACGAACGCTTGATGCGCATGGAACACGTGCTCGAAGGCGTGATGAAGGCGAATCCCGGCATGCTGCTCGAGATCAAGGGCGCGGCGCTCGCGCTTCATTACCGCAATGCGCCGGATCGCGGTCCGGCGGCGCGGGAGGCGACGGAGAAACTCGTCGCGCAATACGCCGATGCCTACGTCCTGCAGCCCGGCAAGATGGTCTACGAGATCAAACCGAAGGACGTCGATAAAGGCCGCGCCGTGCGCGCTTTCCTCGATGAACCGCCTTTTACTGGGCGGCGGCCGGTGTTTATCGGCGACGATCTGACGGACGAGAAGGGCTTCGCGGTCGTGAACGAGCGCAACGGGCTTTCAATCAAGGTCGGCGCGGGCGATACGCTCGCGCATGCCCGCATCGATTCGGTGAGCGCGTTGATTGAATGGCTGCAAGGCGTGGCAGATATTCAAGGAACGCGTTCGTGAGCCGCCTGATCATCGTTTCGAACCGCGTCGCGCCAATTTCCGAAGGCGGCCCGGCGGCGGGCGGCCTGGCAGTGGGCGTCTACGATGCGTTGAAGGAAACCGGCGGTATGTGGTTCGGCTGGAGCGGCGACGTAGTGGCCGAAGCGCCCGAGGGCATCAAGCTCGAAGAACGCGGGCGTGTGACGTTTGCGACCATCGGGCTCGCGCAGCGGGACTACGACCAGTATTACCGTGGCTTTTCGAACGCCACGCTTTGGCCGGCGTTCCACTATCGGCCGGATCTGATCCAGTTCGATCGCGATGAATTCGATGGTTATTGCCGCGTGAATCGATGGCTCGCGAAGCAACTCGCGCCATTGCTGAAACCGGACGATGTCATCTGGGTCCACGACTATCACCTGATCCCGTTCGCGCAGGCGTTGCGCGACGAGGGCGTGACGAACCGCATCGGTTTTTTCCTGCACATTCCGTTTCCAGCAGCGCAGGTTCTGTTGAGCGTGCCGCGTCATCGCGTGCTCGTCGAGGCGTTGTGTTCCTACGATCTGCTCGGTTTCCAGACCGCGCCCGATTTGCGCGCGTTTTGCGATTACATCGAGACGGAGGCAAATGGCACGGTTACGCGCATCGCTGGCGAGCCGAATGCCGTGGGCGCGTTCGGCAGGACGCTGAGGGCGGGCGCTTATCCGATCGGCGTCTATCCCGATGAAATCGCCGCGCTCGCCAAAGACGGTGAAAGCGGGCGCGAGGTGCAGACGGTCAAGACCACGTTGCGTGATCGCAAGCTGATCATGAGCGTGGATCGACTGGATTATTCGAAGGGCCTCGTCGAGCGATTTCGCGCGTTCGAGAAGTTGCTTGAACATCAGCCGGCACAACGTAACAACGTATCGTTCGTGCAGATCGCACCGCCCACACGCGCCGACATGGACACGTACAAGGACATCCGCCTCCAACTCGAGGCGGAATCCGGCCGGATCAACGGCCGATACGCAGAACTGGACTGGACGCCGATCCGCTATATCCACAGGCAATACGAGCGGCCGGTGCTCGCCGCGCTGTTCCATGCGTCGCACGTGGGTTTCGTCACGCCTTTGCGCGACGGCATGAATCTGGTCGCGAAGGAATACGTGGCGGCGCAGGACCCGGACGATCCGGGCGTGCTGGTGTTATCGCAATTTGCAGGCGCGGCGCAGGAACTGAACGGCGCGCTGATCGTGAATCCGCTCGATATCGCCGGCATGGCCGACGCGCTGGCCACAGCGCTCGCCATGCCGCTGGCCGAACGAAAGGCCCGTCACGCCGAGATGTTCACGCAACTTCGCGAGAACAACGTCTCTGTCTGGCGAGACAATTTCATGCGCGACCTGCAGGCATGACGTAAAAAAACCGCTTCGGTTTCTGCCCGAAGCGGTTTTTTATTTGCCTGAAAAGGCCCAATTACGTCTGTTCGGCCTTGGCCGCGAGTTGCTGCGAGGGCATCGTGGTCGGCGGCAACTTCCCATGCTGCTTCGACAACAATTCCCGATACAAACCCGGACGATCCCGCAATTGCTGCGGCGATCCGTCATCGATTACCTTGCCCGCGCTCATCACGATGATCCGGTCGAAGCCCTGCAGCGTCGACAACCGGTGCGCGATCGCGATCACAGTGCGGCCGACCATCAGCCGGTCGAGCGCTTGCTGAATGGCTTCCTCAGATGAGCTGTCGAGCGCGGACGTGGCTTCGTCGAGCAGAAGAATCGGTGCGTTCTTCAGGATCGCGCGCGCGATGGCAATCCGCTGGCGCTGACCGCCCGACAACTTCACGCCACGATCGCCGACGATGGTATCGAACCCTTCAGGCATCGCTTCGATAAAATCCGTGCAGCGCGCTTCGCGAGCTGCGGCGAGCACTTCTTCGCGTGTAGCTTCCGGCCGGCCATAAGCGATGTTCTCGTAGACCGTCCGATGAAACAGCGAGATATCCTGCGGCACGAGCGCGATCGACATCCGCAAGCTGTCCTGCGTGATCAGCGATATATCCTGCCCGTCGACCTTGATCGCGCCGCCTTGCGCTTCATAGAAGCGTTGCAACAGGGCGAGCACGGTCGATTTCCCCGCGCCCGATTTGCCGATCAGCCCGACGCGCTGACCCGGTTCAATATGCAGGTTGAATTTATCGAGGATCGGACGGCGGCGCGGATACGCAAACGTCACTTCTTCGAAATCGACACGGCCGCCTTGCGGCACAAGTTCGGTGGCGTCCGACCGGTCCGGCATGCCGTGCGGTTCCAGCAGCGTTTGCACGGCTTCCGAAAGACGCGCCACGTGCTGCGTCACGTCCACGAGCGCCACGGCGAGATCCCGCGTGCCGTGAAGAATCGTGAAGCCGAGCGAACTGACCAGCACAATATCGCCGGAAGTCGCCTGGCCTTTCGACCAGAGCCACAGCGCCCAGCCTAGCAGCCCGGCGGACAGGATTGCCGTCACGACCGCGTGAAAAAGACGCAATTTTTCGAGGTACAGCAAGCTCTGCTGGCGCGCGACCATTTCGGCCTTGACCGTCGAGCCGAAGCGTTTTTGCTCGCGGAACGTCATGCCGAAGGCACGCACGAGCGCCATGTTGCCGATCACATCGACCAGTTCGCCGTCCACCGACGCCGCCTTCGATGCAAACGTGTGATGCCGTGCCGACCCGCGCCCCGCCAGTCTGTAGAGCACGAAAGCGAGAATGGCGGACGCCAGCATCAACCCGCCGGCCATCAGCGGATTCACCGCGATGATCATGAAGATCGCGCCGATCACCGCGATGCACGGCGGCAACACGTTCCACGCCATGGTGTTTTCGGCGGTATAGATCGCGTTCGATGTCGCCGTGATCCGGCTCGCGAGCATGCCGGGCTGTTTCTCCGAGAAGTACGTGGGAGAGTGGCCGCTGAGATACGAGAATAAATCACGCCGCAAGTCGCCCGTCACCACGACGAACGCATGCGCGCCGACCCAGCCGCCGACCCGCCACAGCAGGTTATCGGCGGCGATCAGGCCGACCAGGATCATGAAGGCAGCCCAAAGCGGGCCGGGATGTCCGCGGCCCTGGCCGAGCACATCGATCAGATGTTTGATCGCGTACTGCGAAGCGAGCGCGCAGCCGACAGCCGCCAGCACGCTGACCAGCACGATGGTGTGCGCGACGGGATGCCGGCGGATGTAACGAAACAGGAACGCAAGCGGGCGATGCGCGTAGCTCGCTAGCTTGGCGTTGTGTACGTTACGCTGGGAGACGGTGAGTTGGTCCAATTGGTCGTTTTAGGTCGAGTAGAGCGGTTGAGCGCGGTGCTTCGCCGTGGCCACAAGCAAGGCGCGTCGGGCAGTCCGTCCGGGCATCCAATGCAGCAATCAATCAAGCCAAACGCCGCGCAGCGACGATTGTTGAATTGTAGCCAGTGTAGCGAGCCAAATCCCCTCGCGTAGTCCTTTCCGTGGCACTTATCCATCAGAACTCACGCAAATTCCGCGAAAGCGGGTCGCTTTGCCAGGTACCGATGGCGGGATGGCGTCCTGCACTTCGCCAAAATTCCGTCCTGCCGTGCTTGAATGGCTCGTGGTTATTCGCCATACATCGGGCGAATGACCGCCTGGTTTGCCGAATACTTCCTGCAACTTCCTGCGAAGGGTTAGAGCACGTGGCGGTCCTGCTGCGAGAGAATTGCGATGGAACGCATTGATGGACATCCCGGTCATGGCGCGCCGGTCGTCACAGTTTGGCCTGACCGCATCGGCTTGCTTCCAGAGAAGCGCTGCGGCGTGTTCGTACAATGTAGAACAGCCTTGTTAAACAAGGGCTTGCAAAGTGTATCGACGATGTAACAACGTAAATAAGTTGAAATGCGGGCGTGAAAAGCTTGTAAAAACCGCGATACTCCGTGCGGGTTTGCCCTTAGATTTTTTGACAGCTTGTTGTAGGTTCCGGTCAACGGCCTTGCAGGTTGTGCGTTTATCGCTAGGTGCGCCGGTTTTACGAGATGGACCCGTTCTTGCTCTTTGGGATCACCCTCCGAAACAGACGCGCGAAGCAAGAAGGGCGGAAGGGCACAAACCCGAAACACCCAAGCAACAGCGAAGCATCGCGATTTTTTTCTCGTGCTATTGGCAATTGCGCTGGATGACCAGCATCGTGCCAAGCCCGGGTGGGCGATTCGCTTGATTAAACATGACCGATGCCAAGCGCATCAATTTGCCTGACATTATTAGGAGTTTTCGACATGCGAATCGCTCAAATCGCGCCTCTCCACGAAGCCGTCCCCCCGAAGTTCTACGGCGGCACGGAGCGCGTGGTGTCCTATCTGACCGAAGCCCTGGTTGAGGCCGGTCACGACGTCACGCTGTTCGCGAGCGGTGATTCGCAAACGTCCGCGAAGCTCGAAGCGTTCTGGCCGCAGGCGCTGCGCCTCGACCCGACCATCCGCGACACGATGGCGCCGCACATGCTGTTGCTGGAAGAAGTGCGCCGTCGCGCCGATGAGTTCGACGTGCTGCATTTTCACATCGACTACTATCCGTTCTCGCTGTTCTCGCGCCAGCCGGTGCCGTTCCTGACGACCATGCACGGCCGTCTCGACTTGCCGGAACTACAGCCGATTTTCAGCACGTTCAATGAAGCGCCGGTCGTTTCGATCTCGGACAATCAGCGCCAGCCGCTGCCGCAAGCCAACTGGCTTTCGACGGTTTATCACGGCCTGCCGGAAAACCTGCTGACGCCGGTTCCCAACGTTGAGCCGGGGTATCTTGCGTTCCTCGGCCGTATCTCGCCGGAAAAGCGCGTTGACCGGGCGATTCGGATTGCCGGCGCTGCGGGCATGAAGATCAAGATCGCCGCAAAAATCGATAACGCCGACCGCGCGTATTACGAAGAGCAGATCAAGCCGCTGTTCGCGTTGCCGCACGTTGAGTACATCGGCGAAATCAACGAGCAGCAAAAGACCGAATTCCTCGGCAACGCGCACGCGCTGCTGTTCCCGATCGACTGGCCGGAGCCGTTTGGTCTCGTGATGATCGAAGCCATGGCGTGCGGTACGCCGGTGATCGCGTTCAATCGTGGGTCGGTGCCGGAAGTGATCGAAAACGGCGTGTCGGGGTTTGTCGTGGAAGACGAACTCAGCGCGATCGCCGCTGTGAAGCGCCTTCACACGCTGCCGCGCGCCAAGGTGCGCCAGGCGTTTGAAACGCGTTTCTCGTCGAAGGTCATGGCCGCCCGTTACGTCCAGACCTACGAAGAGCTGCTGCGCGCAAAGCGCCGGACCGTGCTGCGCGAAGTCAACGCAAGCTAAGTCCACCGCTCACACCGCTCACGCGGGTGATCAAACAACGCCCCGTGCGCCTTCAGGCGCACGGGGCGTTGTTGTTTTGACACACTGAAAGGCCAAGCTGGAAGGGTTATCGGCGGGTTGGAGGGGCAAGCCTCATGGCGGCTTCGACATTCTCCATATAATGTGCTGGCTCCGCCAAAAGACGACGTGATTGGCGGAATTGGACGGTTAGACGTGGAATTTCCAGTAAAGATCAAATTGCGCGCCGGCAAACATTTGAATCGTGCAAACAAGGAAAGTCGTGAACAGGAGCGAAGTTTTGGCGAGAACGAAGCAGAGTAGCGCGAAGCCGGCACCGATTACGGTCGCGGGCGCCGGCACCGTGTTCGCGCTGCGGGCGATCGGACTCGTGCTCGTCGCTCGCTGGATGTTCTCGATGTCACAGATGGGCTATTTCTCTTCCATGCGCGCAATGACTTCATCGCCATGGGCTTGCATCAACCTCGTTCTGCTGTTTCTTTTGCTGTTTCTTCCGGGCGCCCGCGCGCGTGCCGAACGGCCGCTGCATCCGTTGCCGCAATGGTTGCGGCAAGCGTTGCGTTTGCTCGCGCTGTTGAGTTTCGTATTTGCGGTCTGGTCGGTGGGATTTTTCACGTGGACCGCCGGCTGGAAAAGCGCGGCGCACGCGCTTGCGCAAACCAACGGGTGGCTGCTCGTCGCGCCCGCGCTTTACGCCGTGGTGCTGTGGATCTGCCGGCCGCGTGCACTCTGGCGTTCGAATTTCGCAGCGCGACGGTTTGCCATTGGCCGTTATGCCATTTCCATCGATAACGCCACGCGCACCGCCGTGGTCTGGGCCGAAAGCCGCAAGCTTGGTCAGTACGATGCACGGGAGTTATCGGTGAAATGGCCGGAAGGCTTCAAGACATCCGAAAATGCTGCTGCTGCGGTTCCTGCCAAACGCCCGTTGTTCAGTCGCGGAGCGCGCGCCAAGATGGAATTGCTGTGGGATTCGCCCGCCGCTGCCGGTCATAATCGGAAGACTGTGTTCCGCACGCCGCTCGCTAGCGAAGGCGACCGGAAGGCCGCGCGGGCGCTGGAAGTATCGTTGGGTCAGAGCCTGAATTGACGCGCCCGAACCTTACTTGTGCAAAGGAGATCGCATGCTCGCTCGATGGTGTCTCGCAGCCATTCACTTGCTGGCGTTTGGATTTGCACTTGCTTCGGTTTTCGGGCGGGCGAGGGCGTTGCGCCAACTTGATCCTGCCAGTTCGATCAGCGCGAATTCCGCCCGCCTGAAGCAGGTTTTTCGCGCCGATAACATCTGGGGCGTTACCGCGCTCATCCTGCTGATCACCGGCGCGACGCGCGCGTTTGGCGGCTTCGAAAAAGGCAGTGCTTATTATTTGCACGAGCCGCTTTTCCACCTGAAGATGACGGCGCTCGTGCTGATCATCCTGATCGAAATCTCGCCGATGATCGCCTTGATCAAATGGCGCATGGGCGTTGGCCGCGGCACGGTGATCGATCTGGGCAAGGCACGGAAGTTCGCCGCGATGAGCGACGCTGAAGGTGGCTTGATCATTGTGATGGTGATCGCTGCAACAGGAATGGCGCGGGGAATTTGGGCGGGTTGAAATCGCGCGCATCACGCTACAAAGAAAAAGGCCCTCAAGCTTTCGCCTGAGGGCCTTTTCACGCGGCATATATTCAACCGCGAAATCCTGGTGGGTGGTACAGGGATTGAACCTGTGACCCCTGCCGTGTGAAGGCAGTGCTCTACCGCTGAGCTAACCACCCGAAGAGCTTTGGATTATGTCAGAGCTTAGCCGTTTCGTAAAGTGATTCTTCGGGTGCGTCAATTATCCTGCTGACCGGATCACCGCGCGGCCGAGATCTGGGCATCGATAACCGTTTCGATTCTCCACACGCTTGTCCCTTTGACCGCTTTGTCGAGGTCATCGAGGGCCGCGAAATGCGCGCTCAATTCTTCCTCCGACGCCAACAGTACCGGCAACTGCAGATCATCCAGCGCGATACGCGGCGCATGACCCGGCCCGGACGTGGGCATCTCGCCCAGCATGTCGATGACCAGGCTTTCCTGGCCGCGGGTCATCGCCAGATAAACTTCCGCGAGCAACTCCGAGTCGAGCAAAGCGCCGTGCAGCGTTCGATGCGCATTGCTGATGCCAAAGCGGTCGCACAAGGCATCGAGTGAATTGCGCTTGCCGGGGAACATCTGCTTCGCATTCACCAACGTGTCGATCACGCCGCCGCACACATCCTTCACGCAAGGCATGCCCAGCAGCGCGAACTCGACATCCATAAAGCCGACGTCAAACGGCGCGTTATGGATGATCAGCTCCGCGCCCGCCACGAAGTCGCGCAACTCATGCGCGATGTCGGCGAACTTGGGTTTGTCGCTGAGAAATTCCGTGGTGAGGCCGTGCACGGCAAGCGCGCCCGGATCGCTGTCGCGTCCCGGATTGACGTAGAAATGCAGGTTGTTGCCAGTGAGGCGTCGATTCACAAGCTCGACGCAGCCGATTTCGATAATGCGATCGCCCGTGCGGGCGTTGAGGCCGGTTGTTTCGGTATCGAGTACGAGTTGGCGCATAGGGATAAAAAGTTAGCCTTCGGCGAGTGAAGTCACGCCGCGATTCGCGAGCGCGTCGGCGCGTTCATTTTCCGGATGGCCGGCGTGGCCTTTCACCCAGCGCCATTCAATCTGGTGCTGGACCACGAGCGCATCGAGCCGCTTCCAGAGATCCGCGTTCTTGACGGGCGTTTTCGCCGCCGTCATCCAGTTCTTCTTCTTCCAGCCGTGGATCCATTCGCTGATGCCTTTCTGGACATATTGCGAATCGGTGTGGATCACCACGCGGCACGGACGCTTGAGCGCCTCGAGCGCGGAAATCACGCCCATCAGTTCCATGCGGTTGTTGGTGGTCGGTGTCTCGCCACCGAACAACTCCTTCTCCTGATCGCCGAAGCGCAGCAACGCGCCCCAGCCGCCCGGGCCGGGATTGCCTTTGCAGGCGCCGTCGGTATAGATATCGATTACTTTGTCCGTGGAGTCTTGGGTCATCAATGTTCGTTGCGTGTATGCGGCGTGGCGACCGGGGCCAGGCCCGGTGCGAGGGCGGGTTTTTTCAGCTTGCGCGGCCCGATCAGGCGCATGCCGCGCACGCGCTTGATGGCGGTGATCATGTAGGCCGCGCCGAAAATGGGCCACCAGCGGTCGCCGGCGGCTTCCATGAATTGATAGCGCGCAAGCCATTGATCGGTGAGAAGAGGCGGACGATAGCAGCCGAAGCGCCCGCGTTCAAGATCGAATCCGAGCAGCTTGATCCAGTCCTTGATCCGCGTGAACGCAATCATTTCATGCGCTGACGGCACGAACGGCCGGCCGGCAACCTTTCCGAGCGATTGCCGCGCGCCCCACAAACTCAGCGAATTGAAGCCGAGAATGATCAACTGGCCCTCGGGCATCAGCACGCGCTCGGCTTCGCGCAACAGCCTGTGCGGATCGCTCGTGAATTCGAGCGTATGCGGCATCACGAGCAAATCCACGCTCTGCGCTTCGAACGGCAAATCCAGCAGGTCGCACCACACGGCGCTGCGGCCCGAAGGCGCGTGCAAACCACGGCTTGCCGATGGCAGCGCGGTCACGCCCGGCCGGGCATCGGCTGAAACCGCGGGCGGGAGCGTGAACGGCGCGCTCGCGGCGCTGGCTGTATCGAGCACGAGGCCGCGATACGGCATGCGATTCTCGCGCAGCGCGTCGAGCCCGGGCAGGCCCAACTGCAGCGCGTGATAGCCAAAAATATCCGATACCACGCGGTCGAGCTGCGCCTGCTCCCAGTCGAGCACGTAGCGGCCGGGCGCAGAAACCGTCCAGGCGGGCCAGTCTATAATCGTTCGCTCTGACATGTTCGGGTGAGTCGCCTTATGAAAACGCTTGAGTACGTGCCGGTTCCGGCGTTTGAAGACAACTACATCTGGGTCATTTCCGACGGAGAAGATGCCGTCGTTGTCGATCCGGGCGATGCCGCGCCTGTCGAAGCCTATCTGACTAAACGCGGTTGGCGGCTGACTGCTATTTTACTCACGCACCATCATCACGACCACGTCGGCGGTGTCGCAAAACTGCTCGTTAGCCGATCGGCCGATGGTGAGATCCCTGTGATCGGCCCGGCCAGCGAGGCAATCGACCATCTGACGCGGCGCGTGAAGCAGGGCGACACCGTAAGTATCGCGAGTCCCGCGCTGGAATGCTCGGTCATCGACGTGCCGGGGCATACGGCAGGGCACATCGCGTATTTCCAGGCTGCGGACACAGAAGGCACGCCGCATCTGTTCTGCGGCGACACGCTTTTCGCGAGCGGTTGCGGCCGGCTCTTCGAAGGCACGCCGCAACAAATGCTGAGTTCTCTCGACGCCCTCGCCGCGCTCCCGGACGCGACGCGCGTTCACTGCGCGCACGAATATACGCTGTCGAACATCCGGTTTGCACGCGCGGCGGACCCTGGTAATGCCGCGCTCGCCGTCTGGCAGAAGGACGCAGAGGATTTGCGCGCGCAAAACCAGCCGACCATTCCAACCACGCTCTTGCACGAACGCCAGGTCAACCCGTTCCTGCGCGTCGACGATAAAAACGTCCAGGCCACGCTTGCCGCCCAGTTCGGGCGTCCAGTGCGCGACCGGCTCGATGCGTTCACGCTCGTGCGCGGCTGGAAAGACAAATTTCGCTAACCCGCAAACATCCGCGGTTATCTTCATCTGAAACGTTGAAATGCATTGCAGGTCCCGGATTTTGCTGTGTTTTTTGCATTTATATTGACGTGATGCGTGCGGTTCCGTACTATCGGGTCCAAATTTCCAAGCACATTTTTTGGAATCCGAGACGTTCATGCGATTGATTTTTAGCGCGCTACTCGTCCTGACTTTGGCTGCATGTGCCAGCCAGGGGCCGACAGCGACCAACTCCCTATCTTCACTCCCTTCCGCCCAGAAGCAGCAAGCCGTAGCTGACACCATCCGCAAGACTGCCGCCGCCAAGGAAACGATCAACGTCGACAAAACGTCAGTCGATTCGCTTTCCGGACCTGACGGCGATTTGTGGGGACGTATCCGCCGGGGCTTCCAGATTCCGGACCTGCAGAGCGACCTGGTCGACATGCAGGTGAACTGGTACGCGCAGCGCCCCGATTACGTCGAGCGCATGACCGGGCGGTCACAGAAATATCTGTATCACATCGTCGAGGAACTCGAGCAGCGGCACATGCCGACCGAGCTTGCGTTGCTGCCGTTTATTGAATCGGCTTATAACCCGCAAGCGCTCTCCGTGGCGAAAGCTGCCGGCATGTGGCAGTTCGTGCCGGGCACCGGCCGCGACTACAACCTGAAGCAGAACATGTTTCAGGACGAGCGGCGCGACGTGCTGGCGTCCACCAGCGCGGCGCTCGACTATCTCTCGCGACTGCACGACATGTTCGGCGACTGGCATCTGGCGCTCGCCGCGTATAACTGGGGCGAAGGCAGTGTGCAGCGCGCGATCGCGAAGAACGAAGCGCTGGGCTTGCCGACGGACTATCAAAGCCTGCGCATGCCGAACGAGACGCGCAACTACGTGCCGAAGCTGCAGGCGGTGAAGAACATCGTCGCGAATCCGCAGATGTACGGGCTGACGTTGCCGGACATTCCGAATCATCCCTATTTCGTGACCGTCACCACGGCGCGAGATATCGATGTGACGATGGCCGCGAAACTCGCCGGCATGACGGTGGAGGAGTTCCGTTCGCTGAATCCGTCGTTCGCGAAGCCGGTGATCCTGGGCGCGACCAATCCGCAAATCCTGCTTCCTTTCGATAACGCCAACATCTTCCAGAAGAACTTGAAGACGTATTCGGGCGCATTGTCGTCGTGGACCACTTATACGGTCAGCGAACGCGCCACGCCCGCGGTGATCGCGCAGAAGATCGGCGTGGATGCCGACACACTGATGTCCGTGAACCGAATTCCAGCGGGCATGCGGCTGAAGGCAGGGTCGACCATTGTCGTGCCGCGCGGCGATGACGACGACGAAGACATCAGCGCCGACGTCGCCGAAAGCGCCATGCTGGCGGTCGAGCCGGACGTGCCCGATACCCGCAAGATGCTGATCCGGGTCCGCCGCGCGCAGTCCATGTCGACCTTCGCTGATCGATACAACGTCTCGGTCGGCCAACTGAAGGGCTGGAACCGGACGCATCGCGATTCCGTGTTGCCGGGTCAGGTGATGGTTCTGCATGTGCCGGTCGGCCGTGCCGTGCCTGCCGAACCAGGTCCGATCCGCGTTGAGACTGTCAGTGCGACGAGCCGGACGAGGGGCGGCGTCTCGAAGATCGGCACGCATGCGCCGCAATCGAAGGCTGTTGTCGCGCGTAACGGCAAGGCCAGCGCAGCGCCGGTCAAGGTGACGCGTGTCGCCGAGAAAGCCAGCGCTCCGACGAAAGCCAAGCCGGTAGCGGTGAAGCCGGCCGCTGCAGCATCGAAGAATACGAAGACCGCCGATAAAAAGAAAAAATAACAAGCTGTCCGTGCGGTCAAGAATCCACGCCGTCACCAAGGTGACGGCGTTTTTATTTGAGCGTGCAAGTTAAACTTCTGCTTCAAATCCTATAAAGCCCTGCGCTGCACATGACGTCCTCCGTTCGTCTTCGCGTGTTCTTCCTGTTCTCGGCCGGGTACTTTGTCTCGTACGTTTTCCGCGGCGTGAATCTGGGCTTCGCGCCGTACATCACACACGATCTCGGGCTGTCGGGCGCGGATCTCGGCTTGCTTACATCGCTTTATTTCCTTGGCTTCGCAGCGGCGCAGATTCCGGTCGGCATCTTGCTCGACCGGTTTGGGCCGCGTCGCGTCACGGCCGGCATGCTGCTGTTCGCGGCGCTCGGCATCGGCGTATTCGGTGCGGCCGGGGGTATCGGCGGGATGATGCTGGGGCGCTTGTTGATCGGCGTGGGAGTGTCCGTGTGCATGAGCGCCGCGTTCAAGGCGCTCGCTCAAATCCTTCCCGTCGCGCAATTGCCGATGGTCAACGGCTTCGTCATGGCTATCGGCGGCCTTGGTGGCGTGGTCGTCGGCTCGCCGCTTGCATGGACGCTGGGCGTGACCGACTGGCGTCACATCTGCTTTGGTCTTGTCGTGATGACGCTTGCGGTGGCCGCTGCCATCTTCCTGTTCGCTCCAGAGCATCGCGATGACGGGCATCGGAAAGCGGACATGCTCACGCAATTCAAGGGCACCTGGCACATCTTGCGCAGCGGCACGTTCTGGAAGATCGCATCGTTTTCGGTGGTGACGCAGGGCGTTTTCTACGCGATGCAGTCGCTGTGGATCAGGCCCTATCTGCTGGATGTCATGGGCCTCAGCGCTCAATACGCGGCGGTGCTGGTATCGGTGCTCGGAATTGCGATGATGATCGGCTGCGTGAGTTTCGGCGCGGCGGCGCGCAGCCTGGCAAAACGGGGAATCACGGTCTACGCGTTTTGTGGCTTCGGCATGGCGCTTTTCGTGCTCGTCCAGGTGTTGATGCTCGTGCGCGCGCCTATATCGCCGGCATTCCTGATCGCGTGCTACGGGATTTTCGGCGGCACGGGCATTCTGAGTTATGCCGTGATGGCCGAGTATTTCCCGACCCACATGATTGGCCGCGCGCACAGCACGCTGACGCTCGTGCTGTTCATCCTGATCTTCGGGTTGCAGGTCGGCATTGGCGCGATGCTTTCGCGCTGGTCCGTGCAAGCGGGGCACTATCCGGTCGCCGCGCATCTGAGCGTGTGGGGCGTGCTGATTGCGCTGCAGATCGCAAGCGCCATCTGGTATGTGCTGCCGCGCAGTGTTCTCGAAAAGCGCGAAGGCGTCGCGTCCTGAGCGGGCAAAGCCCGCCAGGCCTGGTTCACAGCGCCTACCCTGGAACGTCTCTTGCGTGCCACGCGTCTCAAATTTGGAGGGAAGGGCGTTTTCGGGCTATAATTCGAAGGTTTGAGCAAATCAACCTACACCCTAGCGCCTACCTCCCAATCACCGTTCATCCGCCGCGCTTCTGCCTATGCGCGCAACCCGCCTGACGCCTGATTCGCGCTTCTCTCAACAGCAGCGCAGAGGCAGAAAAGGCGAGCGATGCGCCAACGCCGTGGAACGCGATGCGGGTCTGCATGCGCCACTTACAAGGCCGCGCGCGACTCCACGGTCGGATGACAGGTCGGCAACAGGGTGTTCCCAAGGAGCCTCCCGTGTTGCCGTCATTCTCTCCCGCAATCCTCGCACTCGCCGACGGCACGGTCTTTCGTGGTCACTCGATCGGCGCGTCCGGTCACACAATCGGCGAAGTGGTGTTCAACACCGCCATCACCGGTTATCAGGAAATCCTGACTGATCCGAGCTACGCCCGCCAAATCGTCACGCTGACCTACCCGCATATCGGCAATGTCGGCGTGAACGCTGAAGATGTCGAATCCACCAAAGTCCATGCCGCCGGTCTGATCATTCGCGATCTGCCGGTGCTGGCGTCGAATTTCCGTTCCGAACAAACGCTTTCGGATTATCTGAAAGCTGAAAACGTCGTTGCGATCTCCAATATCGATACTCGCAAACTCACGCGCGTTCTGCGTGACAAGGGCGCGCAAAACGGCTGCATTTTGGCGGGTGACGACGAAGCCAAAGCCCTGGAACTCGCGCGCTCGTTTCCGGGTTTGTCGGGAATGGATCTCGCGAAAGTCGTCTCCACGAAAGAGAAGTACGAGTGGACGCAATCCGAATGGAAACTGGAAAGCGGCTACGGCGAGCAGAAGGCGCCGCAATACAGAGTGGTCGCGTTTGACTACGGCGTGAAGTACAACATCCTGCGCATGCTCGCGGAGCGCGGTTGCCACGTCACCGTGCTGCCGGCTGAAGCCACGGCCGCCGACGCCCTCGCGCTCAACCCGGACGGCATCTTCCTTTCGAACGGCCCAGGCGACCCGGAACCGTGCGATTACGCCATTCGCGCGACGCGTGAGTTCATCGCGCGTGGCATTCCCACGTTCGGCATTTGCCTGGGTCACCAGATCATGGGTCTCGCCGTCGGCGCCAAGACCATGAAGATGAAAACGGGCCATCACGGCGCGAATCATCCGGTGAAGGATCTCGAAAATGGTCGCGTGGTGATCACGTCGCAGAACCACGGTTTTGCCGTCGATGCGTCGACGCTCCCCGCCAACGCCAAGGTTACGCATACGTCGCTCTTCGATGGCACGCTGCAAGGCTTCGCGCTCACCGACAAACCCGCGTTCTGCTTCCAGGGACATCCTGAAGCATCGCCGGGGCCGAACGATATCGCGTACTTGTTCGATCGCTTCGTCGGCCTGATGGAAGCGCAAAAAGAAGCAGCCTGAGACGCGGGCCAGACCAGAACACGCAACACAATCATTGAGAGCAGTTATGCCGAAGCGGACAGACATCAAGAGCATCCTCATCATCGGCGCGGGACCGATCATCATCGGCCAGGCGTGCGAGTTCGATTATTCGGGCGCGCAGGCGTGCAAGGCGCTGCGCGAGGAAGGCTACAAGGTCATTCTCGTCAACAGCAACCCCGCGACGATCATGACCGACCCGAACACGGCGGACGTCACGTATATCGAGCCGATCACGTGGGAAGTGGTCGAGCGCATCATCGATAAAGAACGGCCCGACGCCATCCTGCCGACCATGGGCGGACAAACCGCGCTGAATTGCGCGCTCGACTTGTTCCATCACGGCGTGCTGGAAAAGTACAAGGTCGAGTTGATCGGCGCGTCGCCGGAAGCCATCGACAAAGCTGAGGACCGCCAGAAGTTCAAGGAAGCGATGACGAAGATCGGCCTTGGGTCGGCCAAGTCGGGAATTGCGCATTCCATGGAAGAAGCGCTGCAGGTGCAGGCGGATATCGCCGCGCAGACCGGCAGCGGCGGGTATCCGACCGTGATTCGTCCGTCGTTCACACTGGGTGGATCGGGCGGCGGGATTGCATACAACAAGGAAGAATTCGAGGAAATTTGCCGTCGCGGGCTGGATCTTTCGCCCACGCGCGAATTGCTGATCGAAGAATCGTTGCTCGGCTGGAAAGAGTTCGAGATGGAAGTGGTCCGCGACACGCAGGACAATTGCATCATCGTGTGCTCGATCGAAAACCTGGACCCAATGGGCGTGCATACCGGCGACTCCATCACGGTCGCGCCGGCGCAAACGCTCACCGACAAGGAATATCAGATCCTGCGTAATGCGTCGCTTGCTGTGCTGCGCGAGATCGGCGTGGACACGGGCGGCTCGAACGTGCAGTTCGCAATCAACCCGAAAGACGGCCGCATGGTCGTGATCGAGATGAATCCGCGTGTGTCGCGTTCGTCGGCGCTGGCATCGAAGGCGACGGGTTTTCCGATTGCGAAGGTCGCAGCAAAACTGGCCGTTGGCTACACGCTCGACGAGTTGAAGAACGAGATCACGGGCGGTCAGACGCCGGCGTCGTTCGAGCCGACCATCGACTATGTGGTCACGAAGATTCCGCGTTTCGCGTTCGAAAAATTCCGCGAAGCCGATGCCCGCCTGACGACGCAAATGAAGTCGGTCGGCGAGGTGATGGCGATTGGCCGCACGTTCCAGGAGTCGTTCCAGAAGGCGTTGCGCGGCCTGGAAGTCGGCGTGGATGGGCTCGACGAAAAGACCACCAGCCGCGACGAAGTCATTCGCGAGATCGGCGAGCCGGGCCCCGACCGGATCTGGTTCCTGGGGGACGCGTTCCGTCTTGGCCTGACCGCTCAGGAAATCTTCGAAGAGACGTCGATCGACCCGTGGTTCATCGCGCAGATCGAGCAGATCATCCAGAAGGAAAAGGCGCTGAACGGTCGTACCGTCGAGAGCCTGACCAAGGACGAAATGCTGTACCTGAAGCAAAGCGGTTTTTCGGATCGTCGCCTTGCAAAGCTGCTGGGCTCGGATCAAACGGCTGTGCGCAAACATCGCCACGCATTGAAGGTGCGTCCGGTCTACAAGCGCGTGGACACGTGCGCTGCCGAGTTCGCGACGAAAACCGCATACATGTACTCGACTTACGAGGAAGAGTGCGAAGCCAATCCCACCGATAAAAAGAAGATCATGGTTTTGGGCGGTGGCCCGAACCGGATCGGGCAGGGCATCGAATTCGATTATTGCTGCGTGCACGCAGCTTTGGCGATGCGCGAAGACGGCTATGAAACCATCATGGTCAATTGCAACCCCGAGACCGTTTCGACGGACTACGACACCTCCGATCGGCTGTATTTCGAATCGTTGACGCTCGAAGACGTGCTTGAAATCGTCGATCTGGAGAAGCCCGTTGGCGTGATCGTGCAGTACGGCGGCCAGACGCCGTTGAAGCTTGCGCTCGACCTCGAAGCCAACGGCGTGCCGATCGTCGGAACGTCACCGGACATGATCGATGCCGCCGAAGACCGCGAGCGTTTCCAGAAGCTCTTGCAGGACCTGAACCTGCGTCAGCCGCCGAACCGCACGGCGCGCGCCGAAGACGAAGCGCTGCGTCTTGCCGAAGAAATCGGTTATCCGCTGGTCGTGCGTCCTTCGTACGTGCTCGGCGGCCGCGCGATGGAAATCGTCCACGAGCCGCGCGATCTCGAACGTTATATGCGCGAGGCCGTGAAGGTCTCGCACGACTCGCCGGTGCTGCTCGACCGCTTCCTGAACGACGCCATCGAATGCGATGTCGACTGTATTTCGGACGGCGAGGCAGTGTTTATCGGCGGCGTGATGGAGCATATCGAACAGGCGGGCGTGCATTCGGGCGACTCGGCTTGCTCGCTGCCACCGTATTCGCTGTCGCAGGAAACCATCGACGAACTCAAGCGCCAGACCGGCGCCATGGCGCGCGCGCTGAACGTGGTCGGCCTGATGAACGTGCAGTTCGCGATCCAGCAGGTGCCGCGTGAAGACGGTACGAAGCAAGACGTGATCTACGTGCTCGAAGTGAATCCGCGCGCATCGCGCACGGTGCCGTATGTTTCGAAGGCGACGGGTTTGCCGCTGGCAAAGATCGCCGCGCGCGCGATGGTCGGCCAGAAGCTGGCCGCGCAAGGCGTCACGAAGGAAGTGATCCCGCCGTATTTCAGCGTCAAGGAAGCGGTGTTTCCGTTTGTGAAATTCCCGGCTGTCGATCCGGTGCTCGGACCTGAAATGCGTTCGACGGGTGAAGTCATGGGCGTGGGCCGCACGTTCGGCGAGGCGCTCTTCAAGTCGCAGCTCGCGGCGGGCTCGCGCTTGCCGGAAAGCGGCACGGTCCTCCTGACGGTAATGGACGCCGACAAGCAAAAGGCCGTGGAAGTCGCGACCATGCTGCACGAACTCGGCTATCCGATCGTCGCGACCAAGGGCACGGCAGCAGCGATCGAAGCGGCAGGCGTTCCAGTCAAGGTCGTGAACAAGGTGAAGGATGGCCGGCCGCACATTGTCGACATGATCAAGAACGGTGAAATTGCCCTGGTCTTTACGACGGTAGATGAAACGCGCGCCGCGATTGCTGATTCCCGCTCGATCCGTATGAGCGCGCAAGCCAACAAGGTCACGTACTACACGACCATGTCCGGCGCCCGTGCGGCGGTCGAAGGCCTCCGATATCTGAAGGACCTGGAAGTCTATGATTTACAAGGACTGCATGCTCGCCTAAACTAAGGCTTCTGATTCGAGTCTCAGCAGTATCAGCAGTCTCCATACGAAGTCTAAGTATCAAGGGCCGCGGTTAAGCGGCGTCTCCCATTTTTACCGGGAGATGCACTTAACCGCGGTAATTTTTTTACGTCTGCATTTTTGCGTAATGAGTTGGTTATGAGCACAGTTCCTTTGACTAAACGTGGCGCAGCGTTGCTGCGTGACGAATTGCAACATTTGAAATCCGTAGAACGCCCGGCGGTTGTCAACTCGATCGCCGAAGCGCGCGCGCAGGGCGACCTGTCGGAAAACGCGGAATACGACGCGGCCAAGGAGAAGCAGGGCTTTATCGAAGGCCGGATTGCCGAACTGGAGTCGAAGCTGGCGGGCGCGCAAGTCATCGATCCGACCGAGGTGGAAGCCGACGGCCGCGTGATCTTCGGCGCAACTGTCGAGCTGGAAGATCTGGACTCGGGGAATATCGTGACGTATCAGATCGTCGGTGACGACGAGGCTGACATCGACCACGGCCTTGTTTCGATCAGCTCGCCCATTGCGCGCGCGTTGATCGGCAAGACGGAGGGTGATGTCGCGTCCGTGCAGGCACCGAGCGGCGCGCGCGAGTACGAAGTCATCGCGGTCAAGTACGTCTGATGGCTCATCGATTCTTTCGGATCGTCGCAATGATCTGGGTCGGCAGCGTGCTGACCCTGGGCTATATTGCCGCACCCGTGCTGTTCAGCATGCTCGACCGGACCTCTGCAGGATCGGTCGCCGCGCAGTTGTTTCGCATCGAGGGCATGCTGGGCGTTGTGTGCGCGCTGGTGCTGCTGGTCACGGCAAATCGCCAGGTGCGTACCGGTTTCGACGACTACAAACGTACGCGCTGGGTGATCGCCGGCATGCTTTTGTGCGTGCTGATCGGATATTTTGCGCTGCAGCCGTTCATGAACGCCTTGCGGGTCGCCGCGCAAGAAGGCGGGATGGAACTGGCGCAATCACCCTATGCAAGCCGGTTTGGCATGCTGCACGGGGTATCGAGCGCGTTTTATCTGGTCGAGAGCGTGTTGGGGCTGGTGCTGTTCTGGCGTTTGCCGCCGGGACGGTTCCCCGCGCAAACCGCAGTTCCGAAGGGAAAGACGGCCAGCGTCGCAGCACGTCGCGCACGCGGTTAAAAAAAGCCGGTGGGTCCGGGATGATCGGATCGAACCGGCTTTTTGCTGTCCGGGCGAGCCCGGAACAACGGCTTACTTCGACGACTGATGGTGACGCTTGGAGCTCGGCAGGCGTTTCTTCGCCCGTTTTACGTTTCCGCCTGCGGTCACGCGTTCGTTGCCGCGAACGAGCAGTTTCTGCTTCTTTGGCTTGCGGACCACGGGAGCGTCGCGCGTGATCTTAACGACCTTTACCACGCGCGGAGCGCGGCCTTTCGTCGACGCGTCGGCGGCTTCACCGGCGCTCGGCGGCGCGACGCGATTTGCGCCCCGAACGCCTGCCGTGCCGGCTTTACGTGCGGGCGCGGCGTCGTCTTCCGGGCGCCAGATCACGAGCAACTTGCCGATCTGCTGAACCGGCGCCGCACCCAGACGGTCGCAGATCTCGGCGTAGGCGGCAACACGGGCTTCCCGGTCGTCGCCGAAAACACGGATCTTGATGAGCTGGTGCGCGCCGAGATGGACTTCGATTTCGGCCAGTACGGCTTCGGTCAGCCCTTCGCCGCCAATGAGTACAACGGGCTTGAGCGCATGAGCCTGGGAGCGCAGGTCGGCGCGTTGGGCAGGAGAAAGTTTGAGAGCTGACATGAGAAGTAACGGACTCGACTAAAATGAGGGGCGCCGTAGCGTAAAAGCGGCTGAACGGTCGCGATTGCAAAACAAAGACGGGCAGGGCGAGACGCCTTGCTCGGGAACATGACGGACGGCGCGCGGCGGTGCGGCGAGCAAACGGACTTGATTTTAACGAATCTTTAATCGCCGGAGCTGGGGTGCCGCGCATGCCGGGTCTGCGGCAATGCCTTACTGGCTTTGCGATATCCGGCGACTACCGTGAGCAGACACAGGGCATAACGGCGCCAAAAACCGGCTGTCCACATCGACAAAGGCTGCTTCAAATTTGAGCAGCAGCCCGAATTAGACGCGTATTATCCGCTAAAAGCACAGCTTCACGCAGCAAGAGTTCATTCTTAATGGCAAAAAACCGCTTCAACTATTCGTGGCTGCATGACCACATCAACGACCCGTACGTGAAACTCGCCCAGCGCGAGGGGTATCGGGCGCGCGCCGCGTACAAGCTGAAGGAGATCGACGAGCAGGACAAGTTGATCAAGCCGGGGCAGATCATTGTCGATCTGGGTTCGACTCCGGGCAGCTGGAGCCAGTACGTGCGCAACAAGCTGGCGAAGGGGGCGAACCGCGGCGACACACGCGAAGGCGGGATAGATGGCAAGATAATTGCGCTCGACATCCTGCCGATGGAACCGATCGCCGACGTGACGTTCTTCCAGGGCGACTTCCGGGAAGACTCGGTATTGGACCAGCTGAAAGAATTGGTCGGAGATCATCAGGTCGATCTTGTAATCTCGGACATGGCCCCCAACCTCTCAGGTGTTGCGAGTGCGGATGCCGCCCGAATGGAGCATTTGTGTGATCTGGCGCTGGAGTTTTCGCAGAATCACCTGAAACCGGATGGCGCTCTGCTGGTTAAATGTTTTCACGGCAGCGGTTATAGTCAGATAGTAGAAAAGTTCAAGCATCAATTCAAAATCGTTGCGCCGCGCAAGCCCAAGGCGTCGCGCGATAAATCGTCCGAAACGTTTATTTTGGGCAGGCAGCTCAAGCGTCGTGATTGAGAGCTGCTGGCAAAACGCCTTTCAGTATTGGCTGTTCTGGTGAGCGTTTTGCCAAAAATGTCCAAAAATCGGATCCGGGTCACTATCCTCACGCTAGTTAAAGGCTATAGCAGGGGTTTGCGGTCTGGATTAGAATGCTTTCGTGGTGCCGCAAGGCGAATGTAGGCGCCCGTCTATGAGTGAAGGAGTGGTGCTTTGAACAACAATATGTTCTCTAAGGCAGCAGTGTGGCTGGTTATCGCACTGGTGCTGTTCACGGTGTTCAAGCAGTTCGACAAGCCCCGCGTCCAGGAAGGTGTGTCGTATTCGCAGTTCATGGACGACGCGAAGACCGGTAAGGTCAAGACCGTTACCGTGCAGGGCCGTAATCTCACCGTCACTCCCGCAGACGGTCAGAAATACCAGATCGTATCGCCCGGCGACATCTGGATGGTCGGCGATCTGATGAAGTACGGCGTTCAGGTCAGCGGCAAGGCCGATGACGAACCGAACGCGCTCGTCTCCGCGCTGTATTACCTCGGACCGACGATCCTGATCATCGGTTTCTGGTTCTTCATGATGCGGCAGATGCAGGGCGGCGGGAAAGGTGGGGCGTTTTCGTTTGGCAAGTCGCGAGCGCGGCTGATCGACGAGAACAACAACGCAATCAATTTCACCGATGTCGCAGGTTGTGATGAAGCGAAGGAAGAAGTCTCCGAGCTTGTCGACTTCCTGCGTGATCCTCAAAAATTCCAGAAGCTCGGCGGGCGGATTCCGCGTGGCGTGCTGCTGGTCGGCCCTCCGGGTACGGGTAAAACGTTGCTGGCGCGCGCTATTGCAGGCGAGGCCAAGGTACCGTTCTTCAGCATCTCGGGTTCTGACTTCGTTGAAATGTTCGTTGGTGTTGGCGCCGCACGGGTGCGCGACATGTTCGAGCAGGCTAAGAAGCATGCGCCTTGTATCGTGTTTATCGACGAAATCGATGCTGTGGGCCGCCATCGTGGCGCCGGCATGGGTGGTGGTAACGACGAACGCGAACAGACGCTGAACCAGATGCTCGTGGAAATGGACGGCTTCGAAGCGAATTCCGGCGTGATCGTGATCGCTGCGACCAACCGCTCGGACGTGCTGGATAAGGCGTTGCTGCGTCCGGGCCGTTTCGACCGCCAGGTTTATGTGGGTCTGCCGGACATTCGTGGCCGCGAACACATCATGAAGGTTCACCTGCGCAAGGTGCCTATCTCGAACGACGTCGATGCTTCTGTTATCGCACGTGGCACACCGGGCTTCTCGGGCGCTGACTTGGCGAATCTCGTGAACGAAGCCGCGCTGTTCGCGGCACGCCGCGGCAAGCGAATTGTCGAGATGGCGGATTTTGAGGACGCAAAGGACAAGATTTTCATGGGTCCGGAGCGGAAGTCGGCTGTGATGCGCGAAGAAGAGCGTCGCAATACGGCTTATCACGAGTCAGGTCATGCGGTGGTGGCTAAGCTGCTGCCTCACGCAGATCCGGTTCACAAGGTTTCCATCATGCCGCGTGGCTGGGCATTGGGCATCACGTGGCAGTTGCCGGAACATGATCGCGTGAATCTGTATCGCGACAAGATGCTTGAGGAAATCGCTATTTTGTTCGGCGGCCGTGCAGCGGAAGAGGTGTTCCTGAACTCCATGTCCACGGGTGCTTCGAACGACTTCGAGCGCGCTACCAAGATGGCACGTGACATGGTGACGCGCTACGGTATGTCGGATGTGCTCGGCACGATGGTGTATGTCGATACCGAGCAGGACGGCATGTTCGGCAAGATGGCGTCGAAGACGGTATCCGAAGCTACGCAGCAAAAGGTCGATGCTGAAATTCGCCGGATTCTCGACGATCAATACGGCCTCGCCCGCAAGCTGCTGGAAGACAACCGCGACAAGGTCGAAGCCATGACGAAGGCGCTGCTGGAATGGGAAACCATCGACGCAGAGCAGATCGGCGACATCATGGGCGGTCGTCCGCCGCGTCCGCCGAAGAACCTGCCGCCGCCTTCGAGCGATCCGTCTGCCGGTGGTGGTAATACCGGTGCGGAAGTCAAGCCGGGTAACACAACGGCGCCTGCTTCTGCCTGATGTGAACCCAAGGTAGTCTCGAAGGGCTGGTGTGATGTTCACACCGGCCCTTTTTCGTTTCTAGCGCATTTTCATCACAGCCACATCATGCAAACCGTCGCCGACGCCCTTCAGTGCGGCCGATTCACGCTCACCTTCGAGCGTCCGCTGATCATGGGCATCCTGAACGTCACGCCAGATTCGTTTTCGGACGGCGGCCGCTTCGTCGCACGCGACGCCGCGCTCGTTCAGGCAGAGGCGATGATCCGTGATGGAGCGGACATCATCGATATTGGTGGCGAATCCACGCGCCCGGGCGCGCCGCCCGTGCCGCTGGCCGAGGAACTGGAACGCGTGATTCCGGTGATCGAGGCCTTGCGCTCGGCTGGCGTGCCGCTTTCCGTCGATACCTACAAACCCGACGTCATGCGCGCGGCCGTGAGTGCCGGCGCGGACATGGTCAACGATATCTGGGGATTTCGCCGCGAAGGCGCGATCGATGCCGTCAAGGACAGCGTCTGCGGTCTTTGCTTGATGCACATGCTTGGCGAGCCGGAAACCATGCAAAAGCATGAGCCCGTCTACCGCGACGTTGTAGCGGAAGTGCGCGAATTCTTCGATGAGCGTGTTCGCACGTTGACGAAAACCGGGATCTCGCAAAATCGGATTTGTCTTGATCCCGGATTCGGCTTCGGCAAGTCCGTGACGGTTCATAATTACGACTTGTTGGCTCGTCTTGCCAGTACGAAACCTGCGAATCTGAATGTCCCGCTGCTGGCCGGAATGTCGCGCAAGTCGATGCTCGGCGCCGTTACAGGTCGAACGCAGCCGTCCGAGCGTATAGCAGCGAGCGTGGCAGCGGCGATATGTGCTGCGGAACGGGGTGCGTCAATCATCCGCGTGCACGATGTCGCGGCGACCGCGGACGCGCTGAAGGTCTGGCAAGCCGTCCGGGACGCCGCCGAGCGTTCGCAGTAAGGCCGAGGCGCGAGGGCATAGACATTGCGCGCGGGTGCAGTAATCAACACACAAATAGATGAAGCGCGTACGCGCGAGGATACGAACAAAAAAATGGCACGTCGATATTTTGGAACCGATGGCATTCGCGGCAAGGTTGGTGAATCCCCGATCACGCCTGATTTCGTACTGCGACTTGGCTATGCCGCAGGCAAGGTGCTGGCGGGCGCGGACCAGTGGGCGCAACGCGGCAACCGTCCAACGGTGTTGATCGGCAAGGACACGCGGGTTTCCGGCTACATGCTCGAAGCAGCGCTGGAGTCGGGGTTTTCGGCGGCGGGCGTCGATGTCATGCTGGCCGGTCCGATCCCCACACCGGGCGTCGCATACCTGACGCGCGCGTTGCGCCTGGCGGCGGGCGTGGTGATCAGCGCCTCGCATAACCCGTACTACGACAACGGCATCAAGTTTTTCTCCGCCGATGGCAACAAACTCCCCGACGAAGTCGAGTTGCAGATCGAGGCGCAGCTCGACGAACCCCTGTCCTGCGCGCCTTCGGAGCTGCTTGGCAAAGCCCGCCGGCTGGACGATGCGCGTGGCCGCTACATCGAATTTTGCAAGAGTACTTTTCCGGCGAGTTTCGATCTGCACGGTCTGAAACTGGTGGTCGACTGCGCGCATGGCGCCGCATACGACGTCGCGCCGCAAGTCTTCCACGAGCTGGGCGCGGAAGTCGTGACTATCGGCGTGTCGCCGAACGGCTTCAATATCAACGACGGCGTGGGTGCAACGGCCCCCGACGCGCTGGTCAAGGCGGTGAAGGAACATCAGGCGCATATCGGTATTGCGCTCGATGGCGACGCGGACCGTCTGCAGGTCGTCGATGCCTCCGGCCGTCTCTACAACGGCGACGAGCTGCTCTACGTGCTGGTCAACGACCGGATTGCGACCGATGGAAAGATCGATGGCGCCGTCGGCACGTTGATGACGAACATGGCGGTGGAAGTGGCGCTGAAGCAGGCCGGCGTGCCGTTTGTCCGTGCAGCCGTGGGCGACCGTTACGTCCTGGAGAAGCTGCGCGAGAACAACTGGATGCTGGGCGCCGAAGGTTCGGGCCACATCTTGTCGCTGGACCGGCATTCGACGGGCGATGGCATCGTTTCCGCGCTACTTGTGCTTGCAGCGGTCAAACGCAGCGGCCGGACGCTCGCCGAGCTGCTGGAAGGCGTCAACCTGTTCCCGCAGAAGCTGATCAATGTGCGCATGAGTCCGGGGGCGGACTGGAAGGGCAGCGACACGATCAAGCATGCTATCGCCCAGGCCGAGCGTGAACTCGAATCGAAGGGACGCGTGCTGATCCGCGCATCCGGAACCGAGCCGGTGCTGCGCGTGATGGTCGAAGCGGCGTCGCAAACGGAGGCCGTCAGACACGCGGAAAACATTGCGAAGGTCGTCAAGGAAGCAACGACCTGATTCTCCTGGAAGCGTCTGCATCGAACAGAAATGCCTCGGGCAAATAACCCGTGGCATTTTTTTATGCGGCCGCCGAAAAGTCGAGCAAACGTGTGCATCGCGGACCAGAAGGCAAACTTTCAACCCGTAAGCACGTTGTCACGCTGGCTTCATCATTCGTCATCGAACTGTCACATAGAGACCCTATCCTTCGCGGTGTCGAGCCACTTGCTCACAACCCTGGAGATCACATGAAATTGATGCACACCGCGCTCGCAGGCATCGTCGGCGCAATGTTTGCCATGTCGGCGCAGGCCGCCGACATCACCGGCGCGGGCAGCACCTTCGCAGCACCGATTTACACGAAATGGGCCGATACGTACCAGAAGTCGGGCGGCGGCAAGGTCAACTATCAAGGCATCGGTTCGTCGGGCGGCATCAAGCAAATCATCGCGAAGACGGTGGATTTTGCTGGCTCGGACGCACCCCTGAAGGACGACGAACTGGCAAAGCAGGGGCTTTTCCAGTTTCCGACAGTGGTTGGCGGCGTGGTTCCGACGATCAACGTTCCGGGCATCAAACCGGGCGAACTAACGTTGTCGGGTGAAGTGCTCGGCGACATCTATCTCGGCAAGATCAAGAAGTGGAACGACCCGGCGATCGCCGCATTGAACCCGAAGGTCAAGCTGCCGGATACCGACATTGCTGTCGTGCGTCGCGCTGACGGTTCGGGCACGAGCTTCATCTGGACGAACTATTTGTCCAAGGTGAACGCCGAGTGGAAGAGCAAGGTAGGCGAAGGTTCGACGGTCAACTGGCCGACGGGCACGGGCGGCAAGGGCAACGACGGCGTGGCCGCGTTCGTTCAGCGTCTGCCGGGTGCTATCGGTTATGTGGAATGGGCGTACGCTAAACAAAACAAGATGACGTACGTCGACTTGAAGAACGCGGCGGGCGCCGTGGTCGAGCCGAAGACGGAGACGTTCAAGGCAGCAGCAGCAAGCGCAGACTGGTCGAAGTCGTTCTACCAGATCCTGACGAACGAGCCAGGCAAAGATGCTTGGCCGATCGTCGGCGCCACGTTCGTGTTGCTGCACACGACGCAGGAAAAGGAAGCGCAAGGCGCGGAAACGCTGAAGTTCTTCGGCTGGGCGTTCAAGAACGGTACGCAAGCTGCAAATGACCTCGACTACATTCCGCTGCCTGATTCGGTGACCGCCGAAATCGAAACGCAATGGAAGGCGAAGGTGAAGGACGCGTCGGGCAAGGCAGTCGTGCAGTAAGTCTCACAAAGCAGATTTGCATTGAGAGTTAAGCAACACGTTCTGGCTTTTTAGTCCGTAACGCCGCGCGGCACCCGCCGCGCGGTCCTTCCGAAGGCTCCCATGTCGGACATCAACCTCGCATCGACTCCGCCCGCAAGCCGCGCCCAGCGTGCTCCGGGACAATTCGGTGATATCGTTTTCGGCAGCCTGACCAGGCTTGCCGCAGTGGTCACGCTGTTGCTGCTGGGCGGCATTATCGTGTCGCTGGTGGTGGCTTCGCTGCCTACGCTGCAAAAATTTGGTCTCAGTTTTCTTTGGCGTTCCGAGTGGGATCCGCAAGCGGATAGCTTCGGCGCGCTCGTGCCTATCTACGGCACCATCGCTACATCAGTCATTGCGTTGATCATCGCCGTGCCGGTGAGCTTCGGCATTGCGCTGTTTTTGACCGAGCTCGCGCCCGCGTGGCTGCGCCGGCCGCTCGGAGTTGCCATCGAGTTGCTCGCGGCGATTCCGTCGATTGTGTATGGCATGTGGGGCTTGCTCGTGTTCTCGCCCATCTTCGCAACGTACTTCGAGAAGCCACTTGGCCATCTGCTCGGCGACGTTTGGCTGATCGGCCGCTTCTTTCAGGGGCCGCCGATTGGCATCGGCATTTTGTGCGCCGGCGTAATTCTCGCGATCATGATCATTCCGTACATCGCGGCGGTGATGCGCGATGTGTTCGAAGTGACGCCCGTGCTGCTCAAGGAGTCGGCGTATGGCATCGGCTGCACGACCTGGGAAGTGATGTGGAAAATCGTGTTGCCGTTCACGCGGACCGGTGTGATCGGCGGCGTGATGCTCGGCCTCGGCCGCGCGCTCGGCGAGACGATGGCGGTGACATTCGTGATCGGCAATACGAATCTGCTCGATAACGTCTCGCTGTTTTCACCGGGCAACAGCATTACGTCGGCGCTTGCAAACGAATTCGCCGAAGCAAGTCCTGGCCTGCATACATCGGCGTTGATGGAACTCGGGCTGATCCTGTTCCTGATCACGTTCATCGTGTTGTCGCTGTCCAAACTGATGCTGCTTCGCCTGGAAAAAGGGGAGGGCGGAAAATGAGCCAGCCCACGATGCAATTCCCCGGCTCCGGCAATCCGGAGCGCGAAGCCGCCACGCGAATCAAGCTGCAGCGCCGCCGCCGCGGCAAGAACGTGGTTGCGCTGGTGTTGTCGCTGGCAGCCATGGCGTTCGGCTTGCTGTGGCTCGTATGGATTCTTTTCACCACGGTGAAGTTGGGCGTGGGCGGTTTGTCGGTGGAACTGTTCACGCAGAACACGCCGCCGCCGAATACGGATGGCGGCGGTTTGTTGAACGCGATCGTCGGCAGCCTGATGCTGGTGGTGCTTGCAACGTTTATCGGTACGCCGCTGGGCGTTTTGGCGGGCGTCTATCTCGCGGAATATGGTGACAAGCGCTGGCTTGCGAGCGTGACGCGCTTTATCAACGACATCCTGTTGTCGGCGCCATCGATTGTGATTGGCTTGTTTGTGTACGCGATCGTAGTGGCGCACTCGGGGCGGTTCAGCGGCTGGGCGGGCGTGATCGCGCTGGCGCTGCTGCAGATTCCTATCGTGATCCGTACGACCGAGAACATGCTGCGGCTCGTGCCGAACGCGCTGCGCGAAGCGGCCTTCGCACTCGGAACGCCAAAGTGGAAGATGGTGACATCGATCACGCTTAAGGCTTCGGTGAGCGGCATCGTGACGGGCGTTTTGCTCGCGGTTGCACGCATCACCGGCGAAACCGCGCCGCTCTTGTTCACGGCTTTGTCGAACCAGTTCTTCTCGTGGGACATGAGCCAGCCCGTCGCCAACTTGCCGGTCACCATCTACAAGTTTGCGATGAGCCCCTTCCCCCAATGGCAAGCGCTTGCGTGGGCCGGTGTGTTCCTGATCACGCTCGGCGTGCTCGGTCTGAACATCCTCGCACGCACGATCTTCTCGAAAAAATAAGGCGGAAACCCTTCCATGAACACAGTCGCAAGCGATGTGAGCACCCGGAACGCTAATCCGGCCACCGATATGAACACGAACCCAGTAGAACGCGGCGCCGTGCCCGGCAGCTTCAAGCCGACGCACCACGCGCCCCCCGTTGGATCGATGAAACCGAAGATCGAGGTGAACAACCTCAACTTCTTCTACAACAAGTTTCATGCGTTGAAGAACATCAACTTGCGCATTCCCGAGCATAAGGTGACGGCGTTTATCGGACCCTCGGGTTGCGGTAAATCCACGTTGCTGCGCACGTTCAACAAGATGTATGCGCTTTATCCGGAGCAGCGCGCGGAAGGCGAGATCCTGATGGACGGCAACAATCTGCTCGATACCCGCCGCGATATCTCGCTGTTGCGCGCCCGCGTGGGCATGGTGTTCCAGAAGCCAACGCCGTTTCCCATGTCGATCTACGACAACATCGCGTTCGGCGTGAAGATGTTCGAGCAACTGTCGCGCTCGGAGATGGACGACCGCGTTGAATGGGCGCTGACGAAAGCGGCGTTGTGGAACGAGGTGAAGGACAAGCTGCAGCAAAGCGGATACGGCTTGTCGGGCGGCCAGCAGCAGCGGCTTTGCATCGCGCGTGGCATTGCGATCCGTCCGGAAGTGCTCCTCCTCGACGAACCGTGCTCGGCGCTCGATCCCATTTCCACGGGCCGGATCGAAGAACTGATTGCCGAATTGAAGAATGACTATACGGTGGTTATCGTCACGCACAACATGCAGCAGGCGGCGCGTTGTTCGGACTACACTGCTTATATGTATCTGGGCGAATTGATCGAATTCGGCGATACGGAAAAGATCTTTATCAAGCCGTCCCGCAAGGAAACGGAAGACTACATCACCGGCCGTTTTGGTTGAATGCATAACGGGCTAAAAAAGGACTTCAGGAGCACATATGTCCGATAAACATTTGTCGAGCCAATTCGATGCCGATCTGAACGCGGTTTCGTCGAAGGTGCTGGAAATGGGCGGCTTGGTCGAGTCGCAAATCATCAACGCCATGCAGGCGCTGAATGCGTTCGACATCGATATTGCCGACAAGGTGATTCTCGCCGAGCAGCGCCTGAACACCATGGAAGTCGAGATCGACGAGGAATGCAGCAATATCATCGCGCGCCGTCAGCCGGCTGCGCGTGACCTGCGTTTGCTGATGGCGATATCGAAGACGATCACGAACCTCGAACGCGCCGGCGACGAAGCCGAGAAAATCGCCAAGCGTGTGAAGCGGATCAACGAAGACGGCATGGGCCGCAACGTCAATATTGCGGAAATCAAGTTGTCGGGTGAAATGGCGGTGTCCATCTTGCGCCGTGCGCTCGATGCATTTGCGCGCCTCGATACGGTTGCCGCAGCTCAGATCGTGCGCGACGATAAAGCCATCGACGAAGAATTCCGCGCATTCGTGCGCAAGCTCGTGACATACATGATGGAAGATCCGCGCATGATTTCAGCGGGACTCGACTATTTGTTCATCGCAAAAGCGGTCGAACGAATTGGCGATCACGCGAAGAACATTGCCGAATTCATTATTTACATTGTGAAGGGTACGGATGTCCGCCATGTGTCGCGCGATCAGCTTGAGCGCGAAGCACTGAGCTGAAGTTTTCAGTTAGTCCCTACAGCCGTTAATCAACTTACGCGAAGAAGGTTACAGAGGTGCCGATGCCCAGCAGCATTCTCGTTATAGAAGACGAACCCGCGATTTCCGAATTGATTTCGGTGAATCTGCAACACGCGGGCCATTGCCCCATTCGTGCTTATAACGCGGAACAGGCGCAAAACCTGATCAGCGACGTATTGCCGGACCTGGTGCTTCTCGACTGGATGTTGCCGGGTAAATCCGGCATCGCCTTTGCTCGGGAATTACGCGGCAATGAACGCACGAAGCACATCCCGATCATCATGCTCACCGCCCGCGGCGACGAGCAGGACAAAGTGCTCGGACTCGAAATCGGCGCGGACGATTACGTGACCAAACCGTTTTCTCCCAAAGAGCTGATGGCGCGGATCAAGGCGGTGTTGCGCCGGCGTGCGCCACAACTGACGGAAGACGTGGTGGCCATCAACGGCTTGCGGCTCGATCCTGCGACGCATCGGGTGGCAGCGCACGCGAACGGCCATCCCGACGATATCAAGCTCGACCTCGGTCCGACCGAGTTCCGTTTGCTGCATTTTTTCATGACGCACCCGGAACGCGTGCACAGCCGTACGCAATTGCTCGATCAGGTATGGGGCGATCACGTGTTCGTGGAAGAACGGACGGTGGACGTGCATATCAAGCGTTTGCGGGCGGCTTTAAAGCCCGCCGGCTGCGATGCTATGATTGAAACAGTTCGTGGCAGCGGCTACAGGCTGGCCAAGAGCGCTTGATCCGCGCGCTCGTGTAGTGCATGAAACCCGCGACCAATAGGGGTCGTGGGCTCGCGTGGCAATAATCTCGATCCGCTAACTCATGAATATCATCTGGACGCGGTCACTCGTGTCCCTCGCGCTACTCGCGATATTGAGCGTGATCGTTGGTGCGCTGTTTGGTTTGCGCATCGCGTTATGTTTTGCGCTCGTCATGCTCGTCCTGCAAGCCTTGTTCACCACCTTCCATACGCAACGCCTCTGGCGCCTGCTGGACGCGCCTGTTTATGGGGAAGTGCCAAGCGCGCCGGGCGTATGGGGCGAGATCTATTATCGTCTGCATAAGCTTGCGAAGCGCTGGCACGCGCAAGTGCGTCAGGTCGAGCAGCAGCATTCGCGCTTTATCCAGGGCATTCAGGCTTCGCCAAATGGCGTGGCCATGCTCGACGATACCGATCAGATCGAATGGTGCAATGCCATCGCTGAAACGCATTTCGGACTCGATGCAAAACGCGACCTGCGCCAGCATATAACCCACCTTGTACGTCAGCCCGATTTTGTCCGGTATCTGGCTTCGCAGCATTACGAAGAAGTGCTGGTCATGCGCGGAATGGGTTTGAACCGGCAGCATGTTTTGTCGGTGCAGATATTCCCTTACGGTGAAAATCGGAAGCTGATTCTCACGCAGGACATCACCGAGCTTGAAAGAACGGACTCCATGCGGCGCGATTTCGTCGCGAACGTTTCGCATGAGTTGAAGACGCCATTGACCGTGTTGTCGGGCTTTCTCGAAACCATGCGGGAGATTCCTCTCAACGAAGCGGACCGCGCGCGGTATCTGGAAATGATGGAGCAGCAATCGGCGCGGATGCAGAACATCGTGCGCGATCTGCTGGTGCTCGCGAATCTAGAAGGCGATGGCAAACCGCCCAGCGACGACGTGCTAGATATGCGCGCCGTACTGCGTCACCTTGAAGAAGACGCCGAGAATTTATCGAGCGGCCGGCACAGGATCACGTTCAACGTCGATGAAGCGCTGACCGTGTCCGGTTCCGAAACGGAGATTGTCAGTGCGCTCGCCAATCTGGTGACGAACGCAATTCGATACACCCCGGATGGCGGCACCATCGATGTCACGTGGCAACGCGTGCGTGACCGCGCGGTGTTTTCGGTGCGTGACAGCGGACTTGGCATACCGGCCGAACATATTCCGCGTTTGACCGAGCGGTTTTATCGCGTGGATAGAAGCCGGTCGCGCGATACCGGCGGTACCGGTCTTGGTCTTGCGATCGTCAAGCACGTATTGCAGCGCCACCACGCAGACCTGGAGATCAAAAGCGAGGAAGGGCGTGGCAGCACGTTCCTGGTGAAGTTTCCGGCCGCGCGTACGTCGCTGAGGAAGTCGATCGCGGCCTGAACCGGTCAGGAGCAGAACTTCGTCAGCAAACCAAGTTGCGCGTTGCGCATGGATTTGCCCGGCCGCCGCCGCCGATAATGTCCATCGCTTTGCATGAGCCACGCGGACTGGTTATCGCCGAGAAAGGCTGACAAACCTTCCGCAATGACTCGCCGTTTCAGGCGCCGGTCGTTCACGGGAAACGCCACTTCCACACGCCTGAAGAAGTTGCGATCCATCCAGTCGGCGCTCGACAAATAGACATTCTCCTTGCCGCCCGCGTAGAAATAAAAGATGCGGTGATGCTCGAGAAAACGCCCGACAATCGAGCGCACGGTAATGTTCTCGGATAAGTCTTCCACGCCCGGTTTCAGCGCACACACGCCGCGCACGATCAAGTCGATCTTCACGCCCGCTTGCGAGGCTTCGTATAAAGCGGCGATCACGGTGGGTTCGAGCAGCGCGTTCATCTTGGCGACAATCCGCGCCTTCCTGCCGGCACGTGCGTTTTCGGCTTCAACGCGAATCGCTTCCATGAGGTTCGGATGCAGCGTGAACGGCGCTTGCCAAAGTTGATGCAGACGCAGCTCGCCGCCAATGCCCGTGAGTTGCTGGAACACGTGATGCACGTCTTCGCAGACTTCCTGATTCGACGTCATCATGCCGAAATCGGTATAAAGGCGCGCGGTGCGTGGGTGATAGTTCCCGGTACCAAGATGCGCATAACGCCTGAGCATCATCTTGCCGTTCTGCAGTACGCGCCGCACGATCAGCATCATCTTCGCGTGGCATTTATGGCCGACCACCCCATAGACCACATGCGCGCCGACGGCCTCGAGTTGCGAGGCCCAGTTGATGTTCGTCTCTTCGTCGAAGCGCGCAAGCAGCTCGACCACCACAGTCACTTCCTTGCCGTTGCGCGCCGCTTGCATCAGCGCGTCCATCAACGGTGAATCCGTTCCCGTGCGATAGATCGTCTGCTTGATCGCGACGACTTGCGGGTCCTTTGCGGCCTGAAGCAATAACTCCAGGACGGGCTGGAAGCTCTCGTAGGGATGATGCAGAAGCACATCGCCTTTATCGATGACATCGAAGAGGTTGGACGCGTTTGCGATCACGCTCGGTACAGCGGGAATATGCGGCACGAACTTGAGGTCGGGACGATCGACCATCTCGGGCAACTGCATCAAACGCACGAGGTTCACCGGCCCGCTCACGCGATAACAATCGCGGTCATTCAGCTCGCTCTCGTCCAGGAGCCTGCGAATCATATGCGGCGGCGTTTCCGCCGACACTTCCAGGCGCACCGCATTGCCCAGATGCCGCGCCGGCAATTCACCTTGCAGCGCGACGCGAAGGTTGGTGATTTCGTCTTCATCGACGAACAATTCGCTATTGCGCGTGATGCGAAACTGGTTGCAACTGCGCACGACCAGATGCGGAAACAGCTGGTCCACGAAGCGCTGCATCAACGAGCTCAGCAGCACGAACCCGTGCGGATATCCCGACAGCGCCTCAGGCATGCGCACGAGCCGGGGCAGGGCGCGCGGCGCCTGCACGATACCCATCACCGCCTGGCGTCCGAACGCGTCCTTGCCTTCCAGTTCGATGACAAAGTTCAGGCTCTTGTTCAGCACGCGTGGAAACGGATGCGCGGGATCGAGCCCGATTGGCGTCAGCACCGGCAGCAACTCGTTATGAAAATAGTCGCGCGCCCAGTCGGTCTGTGCTTCGGTCCAGGACTCGACGCCATGAAAATAGATGCCCTCGCTTTCGAGCGCGGGATAAACGCTGTCCTGCAGCATTGCGTACTGCTGATGCACCAGCCTGTGCGCACGCTCGACCACGAGGTCATACACGTGCTGCAGCGACATGCCATCGGGCGAAAGCGAGCCGGGGTTGTCGCGCATCTGCTCCTGCATGCCGGCCATGCGGACTTCGAAAAACTCATCGAGATTGCTGCTGGTGATGCAGATGAAACGGAGTCGTTCGAGCAGGGGGACGGCGGTATCGGCGGCTTGCGACAATACGCGTTCGTTGAAGCCCAGAATGCCCAGTTCGCGGTTCAGAATGGGATAGCGGTTGGACATCGGTATTAAAAGCGCTCAGAAAAACAGAATGTGCAAGGATCGCCCGGAATGAATCACAATATGATGACGTTTTCGTGAAATCGTAATGTCACGAATTTAACGCAGGGCACGCGTAAGGTCGACCCTGGCGATATTCGCCCGGACACGCCTCAAAATCGATTTATCCTCTTTGTTTGTTTCATTTGCTTTTCGCCAGACCAGCACGCCGGTCCGCTTGGAATTAAAATTGGCGCGCTGCGGAACGCATGCACATTGTTTGCGCGCCCGGACTTGCAAGCGAATGCAGGAACAACCCTACGGAACCTAAAAAATCGATGGTCAACTCACCTCATCTTTTGGCAGCCGTAGATCTTGGATCGAACAGCTTCAGGCTGATCGTCGGACGCGTTGAAGAAACGCCGTCGGGCAGCCCGATCTATCAGGTCGACGCACTGCGCGAACCCGTGCGTCTCGCGGCCGGCCTGTCACGCGACAAATATCTCGATCGCGCCTCGCAACTGCGCGGCTGGGACGCGCTGAAACGTTTTGGCGAACGGCTGCGCGACTTTCATCCCGATCACGTGCGCGCCGTTGCAACCAACGCGCTGCGCGTAGCCAAGAACGCCGAGGAGTTTCTTGCCGAGGCGCAGAACGCACTTGGGTTTCCCATCGAAGTGATTGCCGGGCGCGAGGAAGCGCGCCTGATCTATGCAGGCGCCGCACACTCCGTGCCCGCGAGCGCCGGCAAACGGCTTGTAGTGGATATTGGCGGCGGTTCGACGGAGTTCATCATCGGCTCGCATTACACGCCCATTCATATGGAAAGCCTTTATATAGGCTGCGTGAGCCATAGCCGGCAATTCTTCGCCGCCGGCAACGTCGATGAATACTCCATGCGCCAGGCCGAACTTGCCGCCAAGCGTGAAATTGAAATCATCTCCAGCGAATACAAGCAGACCGGCTGGGACCAGGCGATCGGTTCATCGGGCACGGCGCGGGCGCTTGCCGAGTTGATCGAAGCCAATGGTTTCAACGATCCCGGCATCACTCACGGCATCTCGCGCGGCGGCCTTGAGCGGTTGAAGAAGGCGTTGATCAAGGCCGAGAACGTGAACCGGCTGAAGCTCATTGCGCTGAAGGCCGACCGCATTCCGGTGCTTGCCGGCGGCTTGTCGATCATGCTGGGCGTGTTCGAGGAACTGGGCATCGATTACGTCGATACCACCGACGGCGCGTTGCGTCTCGGCGTGCTTTACGACTTGCTTGGACGCACGCAGCATCAGGACATGCGTACCGTGACGGTGGAAGGGTTCAAACGTCGTTACGCGGTCGATGGCGCGCAATCGGAGCGCATCGCGGAGCTGGCGATCAGCTTCTACGAGCAGCTCGAGGCAGGCGAATCTTCCGCCGACGCCGAACGCCGTATCGAGAACAAGATGTTCCTCGGCTGGGCCGCCGCGCTGCACGAGATCGGTCTTTCGATTTCGCATAGCGCCTATCACAAGCATTCGGCGTATATCGCGAGTCACGCCGATATGCCCGGATTTTCACGTACCGATCAGGCGCGCCTGGCGGGTCTGGTGCTGGGACATGTTGGCAAGCTCGGCAAGCTGTCGCACGCGCGCGATGTCGACTGGACGCTGCTGTTTTGCCTGCGGCTCGCGGCGTTGCTGTGCAGGAGACGAGCCGACGTGGGCTTGCCGGCCATCGAGGTCACGGCAACAAACGGCGGTTTCGACGTAAAGCTGCCCAACGACTGGGTCTCGCTGAACCCGCTGACCGACTATAGCCTCGTGCAGGAGGCGGCCGAGTGGGAGAAGATCGGCAAGCCGTATCGGGTGGTTTATACGGGGGTTTGATTCCGGAGGTGCGCAGCGGTCAGTCAGCCATGAAATGCCGCGCGTACCGTTCGTTGATATCGCACAGGCGCAGCAAGGTCAGGAAATCGGCCGTGTTGAAATCCGGGTCCCAGGCCGGTGCGCCACAAATCTTCGCGCCAAGGCGCAAATAGCCTTTGACCAGCGGCGGCGGCGCGACCTTCGCGCCCGTGCGCAATTCCTGCACTGGCAGCGGCGTGTGCGCGAACGCGCGGTATTCGAGCGCCGTCAACGCGTCCTTCTCCATTCCATCGAAAAGATCGGCGGCGTAGTGGCCGCCATCGGCCATCGATACGCTCGCGCAGCCCAGCATGGTCTCGTAGCCGTTCTGCTTCATGTACGCGGCGAGCCCGCCCCATAACGACATGATGACCGCGCCGCTGCGGTAATCGGCATGCACGCACGAGCGGCCGACTTCGACGAGTTTCGGGCGCAGATGGGCCAGGCGCGAGACATCGAATTCACTCTCGGCGTAGAGGCGGCCTGCGCGTGCGGCCTGATGCGGGGGCAACACGCGGTACGTGCCGACGACCTTCAGCGTGTCCAGGTCGCGGACCAGAAGGTGGTCGCAGAAGGCGTCGAATGCATCGACGTCGAGGCCCGCCGGACCTTTCAACTGGGCGCCCATTTCGTCGGCAAACACACGGTAGCGCAGTCGCTGGGCCTCGCGGAGTTCGGCTTCGGAATGCGCCCACGATACCCGCAGCCTGTGCTGCGCCGTCACCGTTTCGGCCGCACGGGGCAAGCGGTCGGAGCCGCCTACACCATTCGATGGGTTCACGAAAGCGTGCATCGTCGATTCCTGCATTGACAATCCCCAGGTGGATTTGGCTGACGTATTACCGATAGCCGACAATGTAAGTTTCCCGAATGACGCTCGCATGGCATCACGGTGACGATTCAATGAAGTGCGTGGTTTGTCTCCCTTGTCGATGCGAACCGGCGGCCGGGTTTAAAGCAGGTCGGGGCCGGTGACGGCGCGCAATACGATCTGGTCGTCGCCCGCGCGTGAACGTCCCTGGAACCACCAGATGCCCGCTTTCTTGATGGTCCAGCCGGCTTCCTGCCCGGTCATGAGCCAAGCCGCGACGTGTCCGAGCGTCGGCTGATGCCCGACGATCACGACCGTTTCTGCTACGCCTTTCGGCCACTGCGCGGCATCGAGCACGGCCTGCGCCGAGGCGCCCGGCGCGATTTCCTTCAGCACCTGATACCGGTCGCCGAAGGTTTCCACTGTCTGGATGGTGCGCGCGGCGGGACTGACGAGAAAGAGCGCATCGTCATCGATACGGCTTTTCAGCCATTTCGCCGCCGCTTGCGCCTGTTTGACGCCGCGTCCGGTCAACTGGCGCGCGAGGTCGCTTGCGGCCTGGTCCTCGGCTTCGGCGTGACGCCAGAGAATAAGGTTCATCGGATATCTCCTTTTTGGGGGCTTTGAGCGTTTTCGATTGCGCCGGTATCCAGTACACGCTATAGTCTCGCTCTTGTCGGAGCGTAGCGCAGCCTGGTAGCGCATCTGATTTGGGATCAGAGGGTCGAAGGTTCGAATCCTTTCGCTCCGACCACGTTACACATGAAGGGGTCACGAGTTCAACTCGCGACCCCTTTGTCATTTCTGGCGCGGTTTGGTTGCTCTTTTGGGCCGTCGCATCCGGTTGCAATTCCCGATATCGTTTAATCTTCCTGCTTCATCCTCAATTCAACGAAATCTTTCCGGGCCGTCCATGCCGCGCTTCGCCGTTCTGTTTGCCTGTTCCGTGCTCCTTTCCGCATGTGCCGATTCAACGCCGCATCGAGTGATACCGCAGGATCCGCCTGACTACAAAGGCGTTCCAACGGATACCACCCCGCCCGACATGACTATCATTCCGGCCAAGCCAGCCCCGTCCGCGCAGCCGCAATGATCGTCTGCATGCGGCGCGCCGGTTGCCTGCCCGAACGCCGCGGCAGCGTATAATTTGCTCATGAACACGCCCGCCAACGCCGCCCAGTCTCACGACCACTCGTCCGCCGACGCGCTTCAGGCCGCAGTTACCATGGCCGACGACTACTGTCGCGAGCGCGGGCAAAAGCTCACGCCCATCCGCCGCACGGTGCTGGAACTGCTGCTTACGTCCGGCCGCGCGACCAAGGCTTACACGCTGCTCGACGAAATGCGCGCCATGCACCCCAATGCATCGCCACCGACGGTTTATCGGGCGCTGGATTTCCTGCTGTCGGCGGGGTTGATTCATCGGATCGAATCCATCAACGCGTTCACGGTCTGCCACGACCTGACGCATTGCCAGCACGGCGTTTTGGTTGTTTGCCAGCAGTGTGGGCGCGTGACCGAATTGCAGCAGCAAAAGCAGCTGCGCCAGAGTCTGCTGTCGCAGGTCGAGGCAAGTGGATACAAGCTGGCGGGCGACGATATCGAGCTAAAGGGTATATGTCCGGCGTGCCAGGCGGCTGAGGATCCGGGCGCGCATAAGCACGATCACGATCACGCGGCGCATTAAACCAGTCGATCAAAACAAAAGGCCGTTCTGACGAGAGTCAAAACGGCCTTTTTGCATGGCGCGGCGTGTCTCGCGGTCACGGCAGGAGGGATTCAACAAGAAGGCGAAACGCCGATGCGGGCACATCGGCGTTTCTAACCCGCGGGACCTGTTCGCGCAGAGAGGCGCGGGCTAAGAACATTCTAGGGCGCAACAATTTGCCGGATTGCGATCACTTGTATCAACGCGTAACCCAATGTGCGGATGCCAAATACTTGACGAACAATCGGCCACGGCAACGAAGGCCACGGCACGTAATTGTTACGATCGATATATGGTATTACCGGGCGTCATGCGAAATTCTTGCTGCACCGGTATGATCGAATTTCTCTCCGGCTAAAACTATCTTTGATCATGACCGCGCTGTGGATCTTTCTTGCAGTCTGCCCGCTTGCGATGATTTCGCTGCTGGTGTTCGCGTCGCACATCGACCCGTTGTCAGGACGGTGGCGCGGAGCACGGCTGATCGGCTCCTTGCATGTCCCGGACGTGCGGAATCAAGGCAGGCGCCTTGGCGACGCCCTGAAAAATCAAGCTGTTGCCAGCCGCGCGAATACTACTGCTTACAGCGAATCACCATCGACCGGTTCTTGACGTTCGCGCCAAAAATTCCGGCAACCGATCCGCCCGAGGTTGCTCCGTTGTCCACGTCCTTCGACACAACGTCGTAGCCATACGATCCGCAGATTTCTCCGGCCTTTTTATAGCATTCGGCCCAGCTTGTGCTGGCGTCACCGCCGCTGCAGTTGATGGCGAACCCCGTGTCGCCAGTTGGCAAATAGGTCCGTTTTGCTGTGTTTGCGCAGCCTGTCAGCGCGGCTGCGGCTACCAGCACAACAGCCATTGCGGCCAGTTTTTCAAGCGCCGAAGCGCGGACGTTCTCTTTCATCGATTCTTCCCTGTAACTGATTGAACCTATCCGAGCGCGTTTTTGCGCGATGGACTCATCGAGGCGGCAGATAGCGCGACGGATCGATCGAACTGCCCTTGTAGCGCAATTCGAAGTGCAGCATCACGCGGTTCGTGTCGCTGTCGCCCATCTCTGCAATGGGCTGGCCTTGCGTAACTTGCTGGCCTTCCTTCACGAGCAGCACGCGGTTATGCGCGTAGGCGGTTAGGTAGTCGGCGTTGTGCTTCACGATCAGCAGGTTGCCGTAACCACGCAAGCCGTTTCCTGCATAAACCACCGATCCGGCAGCCGCTGCCACGATCTGCGTGCCCGGCGTGCCGCCAATATCGATACCCTTTGAAGTCTTGCCGTCGAAACCGCGGATCACGGCGCCTTGTACCGGCCAGATCAGCGAAATGCTGGTGGCCGGTTTGACCGCGCCGCCTGAAACGGCGGGCGCCGTGTCCGCAGAACTCGTGCCGCCGCCAGTACGGGCCGGCGCGGACGAAGACGGCGAAGACGGCGAAGACGGCGAAGACGCGAGAGCCGTTCCCGCCGGCGGCGCCACGCGCAACACCTGATCGACTTCAATTGCGTTCGGGTCGGTGAGATTGTTCCAGCGCGAAATATTCTGTACCGATGTCCGGTTCGCGCGCGCTATCTTGGACAGCGTATCGCCCCGTTCCACACGATAAAACCCCGGTCCGACAGGTGCGGAGCCACACGCGGCGAGCACTGCGACCAGGGTCGCACAGGCCAGCCGTCGAATTATTTTTGTCAAACTCAGAACCTCGCAAAGCGCCGCACAACCCGAAGAGCCACGGCGGACAAACAACAACGCGTAACGTCGAAAAGTATGATTTTAACGTCCTCGCGCCGTGGCACTCAGAAGCGTGCGTGCGCCAAGTTGGGCCAGGCTCCTGTATTCGTTTTACGATGCCGGCGAAATGGTCAGCCGGAGTGCCGCCGTTTCTGTTTTACCGGGTGCGAGCCACCGCAATCCGTGGCCGTTGTGAATGGCATCCGGGAGACCCACCCACGGCTCGACGCAATAAAAATCCGACGCAGGGGCTTCAGTCCACGTCGTCACGGCATACCAGGGTACCGAGTCGGGGCGTTGCAAATCGAAATTGACCGCGCGCTTCAGGCCAGGCGTCACGAGCCGGACCGGCTGGTCGGACGGGCCGGTGAAGCAGTGAAAACGGTCGAGGATGCTTGGGTCATCGATCGAATAAAGTGATTTGCCCGCTTCCGGTTCGGTGATCGAGCCGTCTTCGAGCTGGCGGCGCATTTCCGTGCGCGGCAGTTCAATGCTGCTGATGCCACGCTGATCGTGCGGCAAAGCGAAATAGAAATGGTGACCGGAGTAGTAGGGCAGAGGGACTTCGCCCGGATTCGAGGTCGTCAGTTCGACGTCGAGCGTCACACCGTCCACGAGCCGGTACGCGGCTTCAAAGCGAAAGGCGAATGGATAACCCTGACGCGTGAAATCGTTGTCGACCAGCGTCATTCGCACGCCGTGTCCGTCCGGATCTATCCTGTGTTCGAACGGCAGGTTGCGCGCGAAGCCGTGCATGGGCAGGTCGTGCACGACGCCTTCGGGGTCGCGCCACTTGCCGATTTCACCTTCTACGAAATGGCGCCCAAGGAACGGGAACAGCAGCGGATTGCCGCCGCGAATCTTGACGAAGTTGGACCAGTCGGGTGCAGCAGGCCAGAAAATGACCGGTTCGCCGCCGACTCGCCACGTCATCAGGCGTGCGCCGGCGTGCGGGGCGATTTCGAGAACGGCGTCGTCGCGTTTGATTTCCAGGATGTCGGGCGTTGATGACATGTCGGCGGTCTCCTTGGCGTTAATGGTCGGACAGGTCGATGCGTTTGGCGTATGAATCGCGCTCAATTCTACGGGGAAACCCTTTTGGGGAAACTGCGACTGACACACCTGGTTTCATTGGCCCGATAATGCAAGCACGATGTAACGCACATGAAACATTTTTTCGGCCTTGGCGATCGAGTCGTCCAAGATGATCCTACGAAATACGAGGTTGATATGGATCTGGCTTTGATGTTCGGAGTTTTTATCTTTGGTACGTTTGGCGCGGGAACGGCTTTGTTCTTATACAAGCTATAAGCGCTGCGTTGCCAGGTCGGCAGTTGTAAAAGGCTCGTCTTACGACGAGCCTTTTTTATTTTTCTTTTTATATTCATATACCTAACAATAAGCTTTCGACTGCGCGATCTCGCACGCAAACGCTTGGCGCTGCAATTGGCGACCGGCATAATCGGCGCGTTTTGCGTGCCGTATGCTGCACCGCCGCGGCCATGCGACTTGTCGCTGGCCTGTCGCCACCAACGAAAGAGGACTGACGCGTGACTTTGTGGTTTCTGATTTTCCTGAGCGTGCTGCAGGGCGTGACCGAGCTGTTCCCGGTCAGCAGTCTTGGCCATACCCTTCTCGTGCCGGGCTTGATCGGCATGCATATCGATAAACACGCGCCACAATTGCTGCCGTTCCTCGTCGCGCTCCACCTCGGAACCGCGCTTGCGTTGCTGTGGTATTTCCGCAAGCGCTGGGTGGCGCTGGTGATCGGGTTTGTCGGATCGCTGCGTGGCCGCAAGAACGCCGATGGTCACATGATGTGGGCACTGATCATCGGCACGATTCCGACGGGCATCGTTGGCCTCCTGCTCGAGAAGCGGCTCGAGGCACTTTTCCACGACCTCCGGATCGTCGCAGCGGCTTTGATGGTCAACGGCGTGTTGCTGTGGGTGGGTGACCGGTTAACACGCACGCGCGCCGAGCGCGCTCCGGAAGACCTCACCTTCAGGCAGGCGTTCCTGGTCGGTCTGGCGCAAATCGGCGCGCTGATTCCCGGCTTCTCGCGCAGCGGCCTGACGATCATTGCCGGCGTGGGCGCGGGTTTGAGCGCCGAAAAAGCAGCCGAGTTTTCGTTCCTGCTCGGTACGCCGATCATTTTCGCGGCCGGTGTGCTCGAATTGCCCAAGCTCTTCCATGCACCCGATCAACTCGCCGATGCCATCCTTGGCGGCGTGCTGACGGGCATCGCCGCGTATCTCAGCGTGCGTTTCCTGATGCGGTATTTCGAAGGAAAAGGGCGGCTTGCGGCGTTCGGCGTGTATTGCCTGATCGCGGGCGCGTTCTGCCTTGGCTGGTTCATGCTCCATCCGCAACCAGTTTGAGACGTTGCAAATGACGTGAGGGGCCCCGGAATGGGGCCCCTCACGCTTTCAATGAGGTAAAATCGCAGATCGTCTGCACCGCGGCAGTAGCTCAGCTGGATAGAGCATCGGCCTTCTAAGCCGAGGGGCGGGGGTTCGAGTCCCTCCTGCCGTACCAAAGTCACTATTTGCGCTGGTTCACAGCGCAAGTTGCTGGCACAAAAACATCAGCACAAGCAGCGCCGCGAACAACAGCGCGCAGCCTATGGCGGTGACGACGCGTGGCCACATGGCCGGCTTCGCTTCATCGATGTATCCATGTTCCTCCGGCCAGCCTTCCAGCCCGACTCGCTCGGGTTGTCTTGCAAGCAGCCGATCCATCGCTGCCAGGCCTTTTGGCATGACGAGCGCACATGCAATGACCACGATGCACAGGCACCCGTAAAGCGTCGGTATGAGATGGGCATCCATGATCGGAGGAGCGCTGAAGTCGACAAGCCTCTGATGTTAGATTTGCTCTTCGATGGCCTCCATCGGACACGTCTGAGATAGTCCTGCAATACTCTGAAATGCATCCGCGATGGCCATTCGGCCTAGCTTTTGCGCTTGCGGCGCACATGTGGCCTCATGCTATCCTCGACGCCAGACGATCGTCATTTGCCAACGGGTCCCGGCATTTCGAATCGCGATCCACGCAGAAAATCAATCAATATCCATCGAGGGAGAACATTTCATGTCACAGCCGGTGTCACAGTCCGTCCGCGGGCTCAAACGCGTCTCCACGCAGTTCACCTTGTCGCTGGTCGCGGGCTGCGTTTTGCTGGCCAGCGGCGCAGCACAAGCGGCTAATCTCGGGTTCCTGAACAACACGCCCATCACGTACATGAAGCAGCGTGATATGGAGATTCTCAACAAGGCCGCGCACACCGCGCTGGATACCAAGCAGGACGGCGAATCGCTCGACTGGAACAATGAAGGCGCCCGCAATCCAGTGGCAGTCAATGGCACGCTCACGCCATCGGATACGGACAAGAAAGGCGACAGGACCTGCCGCAAGCTGACCATGGTCGCGCATGCCAAGGGGCAGACGCAAACCTGGGCGCCGACTATCTGCAAGACTGAAGGCGGCAAATGGGCGCTGCTCAAGCAGTGAGCCGCATTCAACCAAAAACTTGCGGCGAATATTCGTTCAAGGCTCGGCCGGACAGGTCGATCAATGGCTGAGCGAACGGTTTCGTGCGGCGTCGTGATACTCAACACGCAAGGCGACGTGTTGCTCTGTCACGCGACCGAGACCTCGCACTGGGACGTTCCCAAAGGTCAGGGCGAAGAAGGTGAGGAACCGGTCGAAGCGGCGTTGCGCGAGCTCGTGGAAGAGACGGGGATTGTTCTGCCGGCGGAGCGGCTCAAGGATCTCGGGCGCTTTGTGTATCGGCGGGACAAGGATCTGCACCTGTTCGCGGTTCTAGTCACCGAGAACGAAGTCAAGATCGAGGAGTGCGTTTGCGAATCGTACTTTCCGCGTCGGCGTGACGGCACGATGATCCCCGAAATGGATGCATACAGATGGGTATCGCCAGCCGATGTCGATCAGTATGCAAGCCGAAGTCTTGCGCGGCTTTTCCAGACTACGCTGTCACTCTCAGAATTGCATCAAACGCTCGCGTGACCGCTTGACCTAGCCGTTCAATTATCCGATGGCCGGTCGTTCGGGTTCGCGAACAGCGCTCTCATTTCGGGCGAAAGCGGGAAGCGCAGGTTGATGTTGTCGGGCGGAATGGGCTGCATGAACCAGGTGTTGTACAAGCTTTCCGCTTCGCCCGAACGCTGCATGCCGGCAATGACGTCATCGGCGAGTTTCTTGAAGACGGGGTCGCCCTTGCGCATGACGCACGCATATGATTCGTGTGCGAGCGGGTCGCCTGTGACCACGTAATCGCGCTGCGCGGCGCCTTCTTGCGCGATCTTTCCATACAGCAGCGGATCATCCATTACGAACGCGACAGCGCGGCCGGTCTTCATCGCATCGAACGCTTCTGCGTGATCGCGGGCGGCAAGGATCCGCAAGTCGAGCTTTTGATTAAGCGACAAAGCGCGGATCAATTGTTCGTCGGATGTGCCTGCGGTCGTGGAAACTGTCTTGCCGCGAAGGTCGCCGTAATTGCGGATGCCGGACTTGCGCTTCACGACCATCCGGATGCCATAGTCGAAGAAGCTGTTCGAGAACGCGACCAGTTGTTCACGGTCGCGAATATGTGCGGTCGAGCCGCACTCCAGGTCGATCTGGTGGTTGACCACAAAAGACAAGCGGTTCGTGGACGTCACCACTACCGTGCTCACGGCGAGATGAGGCTTTTGCAGGCGGCGGCGGACTTCATCGACGATCTTGAGCGCGATGCTTTGCGAATAGCCGATAGGTTGCTGCTTCGCGTCCAGATACGAAAACGGCACCGACGATTCCCTCACGCCGAGAACAACGCTGTTGTTCTCGGCGATCTTGCGCAGCGTGGGCGATACCTGGGATTGTTCCACCGTGCTCGCGCAGACCGCCTGCGCCGCCATCAGCAGCGAGATCGCGGACGCAGCGCACATTGCGCGAACGAGCCGCCGCGTCAATGTGCGATCAGAACGGTTACCCGGCGACATTGGTGTAAATCCCGCCGGCCTCAAGCCGGCTTGCCCCAGCTATCCCGCAAGCTGACGATACGATTGAACACCGGCACGCCCGGTTTCGAGTCGACCCGGTCAGCCACAAAGTAGCCATGCCGTTCGAACTGGTAGCGATCTTCGGCGTTGGCATTGCGCGCCGACGGTTCGAGATACGCACGGACAATGCGCTTTGAGTCCGGGTTCAACGCATCGAGAAATTCAGCGCCGCCGGCTCCCGGTTGTGGTTCCTTGAAGAGGCGATCGTAGAGACGGACTTCGGCTTCGTACGCGTCTTTTGCGCTGACCCAATGAATCGTGCCCTTGACCTTGTAGGCGTTCGCGCCTTCCGTGCCCGATTTGCTGTCGGGGAAATAATTGCAGTGCACGGCGGTGATGTTGCCGTTCTCGTCCTTGTCCGCGCCGGTGCATTCCACCACGAAGCCGTATTTCAGCCGCACCTTGTTGCCCGGGAACAGACGGAAATAGCCCTTCTTCGGCTCTTCCTGGAAGTCCTCGCGCTCGATCCACAATTCCCGCGAGAACGGGAACTCGCGCACACCGCGATCCGGATGGTGCGGATGCACGGGCGCGCTGCACGTTTCGCTCGTGCCTTCCGGATAGTTGTCGATGATCAGCTTCAGCGGATCCAGCACGGCGATCGAGCGTGGCGCTTTCTCATCCAGGTCGTCGCGCAGCGCGCCTTCGAGCACGCTCATGTCGATCCACGAATCGACCTTCGTCACGGCCACGCGATCGCACATGAGGCGAATGCTTTCGGGCGTGAAGCCGCGGCGCCGGACGCCCACGATAGTCGGCATGCGCGGATCGTCCCAGCCTTCCACGTGGTTTTCATTCACCAGTTGCAGCAGCTTGCGCTTGCTGGTGATCGCGTACGTCAGGTTCAGGCGCGAAAACTCGATTTGCTGCGGCAGGGGACGGGTGAACTTGCCGTCGTCGGCGAGTTGATTGAGGAACCAGTCGTACAACGGACGATGATCCTCGAATTCGAGTGTGCACAGCGAATGCGTGATGTTCTCGAGCGCGTCCGATACACAATGCGTGTAGTCGTACATCGGATAGATGCACCACGTGTCGCCGGTCCGGTAATGATGCGCGAAACGAATCCGGTAGATCACCGGGTCGCGCATGTTGAAATTCGGCGATGCCATGTCGATTTTCGCGCGCAGCACGTGTTCGCCTTCCTTGAATTCGCCGGCTTTCATGCGGCGAAACAGGTCGAGATTTTCTTCGGGCGTGCGGTCACGGAACGGCGAATTCTTGCCGGGTTCCTGCGCGGAACCGCGCGTCAGCCGCATTTCCTCGGCTGTTTGGCTATCCACATATGCTTGACCGCGCTCGATCAGCAGTTCGGCGAATTCATAGAGCTGGTCGTAGTAATCGCTCGCGAAGTACAGGAATTCCTGACCGTCCTTATTCCAGTCGAAACCGAGCCATTTGACGGCGTCGATGATGGAATCCACGTACTCGACGCTTTCCTTTTCCGGGTTCGTATCGTCGAAACGCAGGTGGCAGACGCCGCCATAATCACGCGCGATGCCAAAATTCACGCAAATACTCTTCGCATGGCCGATGTGCAGATAACCGTTCGGCTCGGGCGGAAAACGCGTCTCGACCCGCTGCGACCATTTGCCGTTGCGGTTATCTTCGTCAATGATATTGCGGATGAAATTATTTACCGCCGGGGCGTCGTTGCGATCGGTGTTCATGCGAAATAGAAGGAGAGCTGACGAGGGCGCTAGCGTTCGAAGACGTGCGGCTTGCGTTCGGTAAGACTGAATTGATCCAACGATTCTACCTTAGCAACCGGCCCGGGGCAGCGCGGGCCGGGATTTTGCCGCGATGTGCGGGGCGGGTGCGACATGTTTCTTATCTGGTGCGAACGCACGGCGTTTCAATACCGGATGTATCGAGCGTAACGGGAGGTAAATCGCATTGTCGGTAATGATGAGACGATTTTAAGATAGCTTCGCGTTCTGAAATAATGAGATTGAAAGGTTCGGGGCGCGGCGTTCTGACAATAAAAAGGAAGGTTCCATCATGAACAAGATCACGCGGGTATCGATTCGGGTTGCTGCAGTTGCGACGTTGATCGCGGCAATGTCAGGGTGTGCGATGAGTCGTACGCAAGCGCACGCGGGGATTGGGGCTGCGGCCGGCGGGGCGTTGGGATACGTGTTGACGGGCGGGCCGTTGGGGACGGTTGCCGGGGCGGCGGCGGGTGGACTCGTCGGGGCGGGGGTTAGGTAGGTTTTTTTGCGCGGGGCTGGAGTCGGGGGTTGGTGCCGGGATGCTGCTTTTTCGGTCTTCGCGCGTTATATCTTGGGCGTTTTCTTTAGCACTGTTAGCCACTGTGCGTGGCGGCACTTCATTTCTTTGTCCAAACGGCGACAAAGAAACGGAGCAAAGAAAACGCCTTTCAACAATCGGCTCATAAGTGTCCCGAGCGTGCAGTTATGACGATTTGGGACCCCAAAAGCACGCTCGGCGTATAACCCCGGACCGTTGAAACCCTCCCCCTCCGGTCACAGATACCCACACGCTTCGCCACCAGTGTGGGTAGCCGTTAATACGGAAGCCTGGGTTGTGCCTATTTACCCGTGAACGCATGGTTTGGTCGTGATGGTCCCCGGAATAGGCGGAATTGCCCCGACACAGCACCGAACCGCAGTTCCCCGGCCGCCGGGCGCCAGCAAAATCCGCCGCCCATTCCCGTATAATCGACAATCCCGAATCTGGCCCCGGCTGGTGTTCATCGGCAGAAGTCGAAGCCTTGCCGTGCGCCGCAGCCGTACAAAACAGCAGACCCGCAAGCCATGAAAGCCGCCGACATCCGCGAGAAATTCCTCAAGTTCTTTGAATCGAAGGGCCACACGATCGTGCGCTCGTCCAGCCTCGTGCCGGGCAACGATCCCACGCTGCTGTTCACAAACTCCGGCATGGTCCAGTTCAAGGACGTATTCCTCGGCACCGAATCGCGCCCCTATTCACGCGCGACCACGTCCCAACGCAGCGTGCGCGCCGGCGGCAAACACAACGACCTCGAAAACGTCGGCTACACAGCCCGCCATCACACGTTCTTCGAAATGCTCGGCAACTTTTCGTTTGGCGACTATTTCAAGCGCGATGCAATCCACTACTGCTGGGAACTGCTGACCAAGGTCTACGGCCTGCCGCCGGAAAAACTCACGGTCACGGTCTATCAGGAAGACGACGAAGCGTTCGCCATCTGGGAAAACGAAATCGGCGTGCCGAAGGAAAGAATCATCCGCATCGGCGACAACAAGGGCGCGCGCTACGCATCGGATAACTTCTGGACCATGGGCGACACCGGTCCGTGCGGCCCGTGCTCGGAAGTGTTCTACGATCACGGCCCGGAAGTGTGGGGCGGCCCGCCAGGATCGCCTGAGGAGGACGGCGACCGTTTCATCGAGATCTGGAATCTCGTGTTCATGCAGTTCAACCGCGAGGCCCAGGGCAACATGACCAAGCTGCCCAAGCAAAGCGTCGATACCGGCATGGGCCTCGAACGTCTCGCCGCCGTGCTCCAGCATGTGCACAGCAATTACGAAATCGACCTGTTCCAGTCGCTCATCAAGGCCGCAGCCCGCGAAACGGGTACGCCGGACCTCACGAACAATTCGCTGAAGGTGATCGCCGACCACATTCGCGCATGCTCGTTCCTGATCGTCGACGGCGTGATTCCCGGCAACGAAGGCCGTGGTTATGTGCTGCGCCGTATCGTGCGCCGCGCGATCCGCCACGGTTACAAGCTCGGCCGCAAGGGCGCGTTTTTCCACAAGCTCGTAGCCGATCTGGTCGAGCAAATGGGCGCGGCCTATCCGGAACTGAAGGACGCCCAGACGCGCGTCACGGATGTGCTTAGACAGGAAGAAGAGCGTTTCTTCGAAACCATCGAACACGGCATGTCGATGCTCGAAACAGCGCTGGCCGAACTCGACGCAAAGGGCTCGAAGCAACTCGACGGCGAACTCGCGTTCAAGCTGCACGACACGTTCGGCTTCCCGCTGGATCTGACGGCGGACGTGTGCCGCGAGCGCGGCATCACGGTAGACGAAGCTGCGTTCGATGAAGCCATGGCGCGTCAACGCGAACAAGCGCGTTCGGCTGGCAAGTTCAAGTCGGCGCAAGGCCTGGAATACGCAGGCGAGAAAACCACGTTCCACGGCTACGAGAACGAGATTTTCGATGACGCGAAGATCGTCGCAATCTATGTAGACGGCGTTTCGGCAAAAGAAGCGCAGCCGGGCCAGCAGGCCGTCGTCGTGCTCGATCACACGCCGTTCTACGCGGAATCTGGCGGGCAGGCCGGCGATCAGGGCGTACTCGCGAACGCCGCGGTGCGCTTTGCAGTGGCCGATACGTTGAAGGTCCAATCGGACGTCGTCGGTCATCACGGCTCGGTCGAGCAAGGCACGCTGAAAGTGGGCGACGTGGTCAAGGCGGAAATCGATACGATTCGCCGTTTGCGCACCGCCCGCAATCACTCGGCAACGCACCTGATGCACAAGGCGTTGCGCGAAGTGCTCGGCAGCCATGTGCAGCAAAAGGGTTCGCTCGTCGATCCCGACAAGACCCGTTTCGACTTCGCGCACAACGCGCCCATGACGGACGAACAGATCCGTCGCGTGGAAGAAATCGTGAATGCGGAAGTGCTGGCGAACGCGCCGGGCATCGTGCGCGTGATGCCGTACGACGAAGCGGTGAAGGGCGGCGCAATGGCGCTCTTCGGCGAAAAATACGGCGACGAAGTGCGCGTGCTGGATCTCGGCTTTTCGCGCGAGTTGTGCGGCGGTACGCACGTGAATCGCACGGGTGATATCGGCTTGTTCAAGATCGTGATGGAAGGCGGCGTCGCGGCGGGGATTCGTCGCGTGGAAGCCATTACCGGCGACAACGCCGTGCGTTTCGTGCAGGAACTCGACGCGCGGATCAACGCGGCATCGGCGGTATTGAAGGCGCAGCCGTCGGAGCTGACCCAGCGCATCACGCAGGTTCAGGAACACGTGAAATCGCTGGAAAAGGAACTCGGCGCGCTGAAGTCGAAGCTGGCATCGAGCCAGGGCGACGAACTGGTGTCGCAAGCGGTCGAGATCGGCGGCGTGCATGTTCTGGCTGCGCAATTGCCGGGCGCGGATGGCAAGACGCTGCGCGAAACCGTCGACAAATTGAAGGACAAGTTGAAGAACGCGGCTATCGTTCTCGCTGCCGTCGATGGCAACAAGGTCAGCCTGATTGCAGGCGTGACGGCGGAGGCATCGAAAAAAGTGAAGGCGGGCGATCTCGTAAATTTCGTTGCTCAGCAGGTTGGCGGCAAGGGCGGTGGCCGGCCGGACATGGCACAGGCGGGCGGCACGGAACCGCAGAACCTGGCTGCAGCGCTGGCAGGTGTCAATGAGTGGGTCAAAGGAAAGCTTTAACCCGCCGCGAGGCCAGATTGAAAGCCCGCCATTGCGCAAAGCACGGCGGGCTTTTTCGATTGCGAACGCACTATTTGCAAGCCGATCGACAGGTACGTCACTTGCGGTTCCTTGCGTCAGCGCGGACACGAAGTCCCGCGCATTGACTACAAAAGGAACACGTTCATGAACAAGAAATTTGTCTCGCTCGCACTCGCGTCCTCGATGCTCTTCACCACCGGCGCGGTCTATGCCAAGGGATGTCTGGAAGGCGCGGCAGTTGGTGGCGTGGCCGGTCACGTCGCGGGTAAGCACGGCGTGGTGGGTGCAGCCGGCGGTTGCGCAATCGGTCATCACGAAGCCAACAAAAAGGACAAACAAGCACAGCAATCCGCGGCAGCGAGCCAACCCGCCGCCAAGTAATTCGGATTTGTCTGTATCCGGGCGATGAAATCCGCGGCGGCGTCTTATTGACGTCTCCGCGAGTCTGGACGCGAACCGCTAAAATAACGGCCACGTCCACATCGCTCCGGCACCAGACCGCATGCAACATTTCGCCTCCGACAATTACGCCGGCATCTGCCCCGAAGCGCTGGCTGCGCTGATTGACGCCAACAATAGCGGCCACGAACCCGCTTACGGCGACGATTCCTGGACGCAAGGCGTCTGCGATCGCATCCGCGATCTTTTCCAGACAGACTGCGAAGTCTTTTTCGTCTTCAACGGCACGGCCGCCAATTCCCTGGCCCTTGCTTCGCTCTGCCAGTCCTATCATTCGGTGATCTGCCACGAACTTGCGCACATCGAGACCGATGAATGCGGCGGCCCGGAATTCTTCTCCGGCGGTTCGAAATTGCTGACGGCGCCGGGTATCGATGGAAAACTCACGCCGGATGCCATTGAAGCAATCGTCACGCGTCGCGCCGATATCCACTACCCAAAGCCCAAGGTCGTCACGCTCACGCAATCCACCGAAGTGGGGACCGTGTATAGCGTCGAGGAGATTCGCGCGATCGCGGCCATTGCCAAGCGACGGCATTTGAAGGTGCATATGGACGGCGCGCGCTTTGCGAACGCGGTGGCGTCGCTGAACGTGCATCCATCGGAAATCACGTGGCGCGCAGGTGTCGATGTGCTGTGTTTCGGCGGCACGAAAAACGGCTTGCCGGTTGGCGAGGCGGTGATCTTCTTCGATAAAGCCCTGGCTGTCGATTTTGCGTATCGGCTCAAGCAGGCGGGGCAACTGGCGTCGAAGATGCGCTTTATTTCCGCGCCCTGGCTCGGCCTTCTGAACAACGATGTCTGGCTGCGCAATGCGCGTCACGCCAACTCGATGGCTCAGCTGATGGCCGACCGCCTTGCCGATATTGAAGGCGTGAAGGTCATGTTCAAGCCGCAATCCAACGCCGTGTTCGCCGAACTGCCGCCGCACGTGGCGCAGGCGCTACGCACGAAGGGCTGGAAGTTTTATCAGTTCATCGGCTCGGGCGGCTGCCGGCTGATGTGCGCGTGGGACACGCTGCCGGAAACGGTGGAACAATTCACTGCCGAAATCCGCGCGCTTTGCGCCGCTCGTTGAGTTCTCGACATCACGGAATTTACCCATGATCGAATACCATTTCTGTCCGCGCGATGCGAATAAGCTGGTCGAACGTGCCGATGCCGCCCACGAAGGCGGCCGCGTGCGGCTCGCGTGCCCGGACCCGGAGTGCGGCTTCGTTCACTGGAATAATCCGCTGCCGGTGGTGGCGGCTATCGTGGAATACGAGGGCAAGATCCTGCTCGCGCGCAACGCGGCGTGGCCCGAAGGCATGTTTGCGCTGATCACGGGCTTTCTGGAGAACGGCGAGACGCCCGAAGAAGGCATCGCGCGGGAAGTGCTCGAGGAAACATCGCTGGTTGCGCAATCCGTGGAACTGGTTGGCGTGTACGAGTTCATCCGCAAGAATGAGCTGATCATTGCGTATCACGTGAAGGCGAACGGAACGATCGCGCTGTCGCCGGAATTGCTCGAATACCGGCTGGTCGAGCCGCCGAAGCTAAGGCCGTGGCGCGCGGGAACGGGACACGCCGTTGCCGAATGGATGCGCAGGCGCGGGTTGGCCGTCGAATACGTGGACCGGCCGGGACAGTAGGCGCGCTCGCGGGTCTGCGTGATTGACGGACTCTCCCTGCACTCCTAACATGCCTGACGCAGACTACAACGGGGACACGTCATGGCTTTCATCTTTTATCTCACGCATATTCATCTCGGCTTCGACGCGCTCGCCTCACTCGATGGCGAATGTGCGCGCATTGGCATCAGGCGGCCGCTGATCATCACGGACAAGGGCGTGCTCGCGGCAGGCCTCGTTTCGCAGACCGTCCAGGCGATGACCCTCGACGCCGGCGCGGTTCCCATCTTCGATGAAACCCCGTCGAACCCAACCGAAGCCATGGTGATGAAAGCCGCGGCGCTCTACAAAAGCGAAAAGTGCGACGGCTTGATTGCGGTGGGCGGCGGGTCGTCCATCGATCTGGCAAAGGGCGTGGCGATCGCCGCGACGCATCCGGGCACGCTGACCGAATACGCGACCATTGAAGGCGGCAGCAACAGGATCACGTCGGACGCTGCGCCGCTGATCGCTGTTCCGACCACCTCCGGCACGGGCAGCGAAGTGGCGCGCGGCGCGATCATCATTCTCGACGATGGCCGCAAGCTCGGCTTCCATTCATGGCATCTGCTGCCGAAATCGGCGATCTGCGATCCGTCGCTGACGCTGGGCTTGCCGCCCATGCTCACGGCCGCGACCGGCATGGATGCGATCGCGCATTGCATCGAAACGTTTCTTGCGCCCGCGTTCAATCCGCCTGCTGACGGCATTGCGCTGGATGGGCTCGAGCGCGCTTGGGCGAATATCGAAAAAGCGACGCACGATGGCCAGGATCGCGACGCGCGCCTGAACATGATGAGTGCCTCCATGCAGGGCGCGATGGCGTTCCAGAAGGGTCTTGGCTGCGTGCATTCGCTTTCGCATCCCATGGGCGGACTGGTCGTGAACGGACGTACCGGCTTGCATCACGGCACGCTGAACGCCGTGGTTCTTCCAGCCGTGCTGCGCTTCAACGAAAGTGCGCCGAGCGTGATCGCTGAAAACCGTTTCGCACGCATGCGCCGCGTGATGAATCTCCCCGCTGGCGCCGATGTCGCTCAAGCCGTTCATGACATCACCGCGCGTCTTGGCTTGCCAACGCGTTTGTCGCAAATGGGCGTGGAAGAGAACATGTTCGACAAGGTCATCAAAGGGGCGCTCGCCGATCATTGCCACAAGACGAATCCGCGCGAGGCGAGCGCGGAGGATTATCGGCGGATGCTGCAGGAGTCGTTCTGATTCATGACGCGACCTGTACCCACGAAGCGCGCGGATTATCCGCATTTTCTCTCGATCAACACGCGCTGGTCCGACAACGATATCTACGGCCACGTGAACAACGTGGTGTATTACAGCTACTTCGATACGGTGGTGAACGAGTATCTGATCCGCGAAGGCGCGCTGGATCTGGAAGCCGGCAAGACGATCGGCCTCGTGGTCGAGACGCATTGCAGCTACTTTGCGTCGCTGGCGTTTCCTGATCGTATCGATGCCGGTCTGCGCGTCACGCAGCTTGGCACAACGAGCGTGCGTTATGAAGTCGGCATCTTCAGCGCCGGGTCTGAGCGACCGGCCGCGCAAGGGCATTTCGTGCATGTCTATGTGGATCGCGATACACGCCGTCCGGTGCCGCTGCCCGATGCGCTCGTTGCGGCGCTCAAGCCGCTCGTGAACGGGTAGGGCCGCGCAGCGTGGACGCGTTCGTTCAGTGGTTCGCGATCAACCTTCTGAATGGCGTGAGCGTCGGGTTGCTGCTGTTCATGCTGTCGGCGGGATTGACGCTGATCTTCAGCATGATGGGCGTGATCAACTTCGCGCACGCGAGCTTTTATATGCTCGGCGCGTATGTGGGTTACGCGCTCGCGGCGCATTTCGGTTTCTGGTTTGCATTGATCGTTTCACCGATGATTGTTGGCGCGCTCGGCGGGTTGTTCGAGCGCTTCCTGCTTCGTCGGATCGAAACGCGTGGTGCACTCGCCGAATTGTTGCTGACGTTCGGCGCGGCGTATTTGATCGCCGAAGCGGTCAAGCTTGTCTGGGGGCTCGCGCCGCTCAACGCCGCTGTCCCTCCTTCTCTCGATGGTCCTCTCTTCACGCTCTTCGGCGCGGCTTTTCCGCGTTACCGCGCGTTCATGATGGTCGTATCCATCGCGATGCTTGTAGCGTTGTACACAGTGTTGCATGTATCGCGGATAGGACTTGTGGTGCGGGCCGCGCTGACGCATGCAGCGACAGTCGAGACACTCGGGCACAACGTGCCCTATGCGTTCACGCTGGTCTTTGCTGCCGGCACGGCGCTCGCCGCGCTCGCCGGCGTGATCGGTGCACCGCTGTTCGTGATCGAGCCTTCGATGGCCGAGAACATCGGGCCGATCGTGTTTGTGGTTGTCGTCGTGGGCGGCCTGGGTTCCATTGGCGGGGCGCTCGTTGCGTCGATATTGATCGGGTGCGTGCAGACGTTCGCAGTCGGCACGACGATGTCGCTGGGAATCATCTCGAAGGCGATGGGCGCCGAGTTGCCGCCGGCCTGGGCGGCGTTGAGCGTCGCGCAGATCGCGCCCGTGTTGCCTTATGTCCTGCTGGTTGCAATGCTCGTGCTACGGCCACGCGGGCTCTCCGGACAACGGGATGACGATGCTTGAGTTCAGGCGCCTGACACCATGGCTGCTGCTCATAGCGGGTCTCGCGTTGCCGCCTGTGTTCAGCTCACAAAGCTGGCTGCTCGCGTATCTCGCACAGACGGCGACGATGATCGTGTTCGCGCTTTCATTCAATCTGCTGCTTGGCGAAACAGGATTGCTGTCGTTTGGTCACGCCGTGTACGCGGGTCTTGGCGCGTTTGCCGCCGCGCATTTCTTCAATCGATACCACTTGCCCCTGCCGTTGTTGCCGCTGGTCAGCGGTCTTGCCGCGGCGTTTGCCGGCATCGTATTCGGCTTCTTTTCCACGCGCCGCGCCGGCACCACGTTCGCGATGATCACGCTCGGAATCGGAGAGCTGGTTGCGGCGGCTGTGTGGCTCGTGCCGGGATGGTTCGGCGGCGAGGGCGGCGTTTCCATCGATCGTGCGAGCGGACCCGCGGTTCTGGGTTTGACCTTCGGACCCGCGATTCAGGCTTATGCATTGATCGCGATCTGGTGCGTGCCTGCATCTCTCTCGATGTACAGGTTCTCGCGCATGCCGTTTGTGCGTGTCGCGAATGCCGTGCGCGATAACCCCGTGCGTGCCGCTGCCATTGGTTTCGATCCGCGCCGTGTGCGCTTTGTCATGGTTATCGTGGCGGCGTTTTTTGCGGGCGTGGCGGGGGGGCTTGGGCTCATCAACGTGGAACTGGCATCGGCGGAAGGCGTGGGGCTGGCGCGCTCGGGAAGCGTGCTGATTGCGGTGGTTATCGGTGGGACCGGGGTATTTTTCGGGCCCGTGTTGGGCGCGGTTCTGCTTACGTTCTTTAGCGTGGCGGTGGCGAGTGTGTCGCCCGCATGGGCGGCCTATCTCGGCTTGTTTTTTGTGTGGGCCGTGGCCGCGGCGCCGAGGGGATTGTCGGGATTGTTGGTTGAACAATCACGCGAACTTTCAGCTCCTGTTGCATGCGCGTCTCTAGCATGGTTGATAGCGATTGTGATCGCGGTAGAACTCGCTTACGCGCTGCAATTTGATAGCCACGGCGACGGCTTCGCGCATATTGCAGGATTGCTGCTTGACGCTCACCGCGCCGGTCCGTGGTGTCTCGCGTTGTTCAGCGCCGCGATTGCCTTGGTGCTCACAAGAGTTTCACGGAGCGCACGATGAAAACCGCGCTCGAACTCAGGCAGATCACCAAGCGCTTTGGAAATACGGACATATTGCGAGGCATCGACCTCGACATTCGCAAAGGCGAGCGTCATGCGTTGATCGGTCCGAACGGCGCAGGGAAATCGACGTTGTTCGATCTCATCGCGGGACGTACGTTGCCGTCGAGCGGCCAGGTCATATTGGACGGCGTGAACGTTACGGGATTGCCGGCTCATCGGCTTGGACGTATGGGACTCGCGCGCAGTTTCCAGACATCACGCGTATTCGACGGCCTGAGCGTGTGGGACAACGTTCAGTGTGCGGTGCTCGGTGCCCAGGCGTCGTGGTTGGCCAGATGGTTCGGGACAAGCGGGATCGATCAAGAAACTCGGCGTGTTGTCGATGCGATCGGATTGTTGAAGCGCCGCGACCAACCGGCATCGGGTCTCAGTTATGCAGAGTTGCGCGCGCTGGACCTTGGCCTTGCACTTGCGTCGGGCGCGTCGACATTGTTACTCGATGAACCCACCGCCGGCATGAACCGCTCGGAAGCGGCGCGCGCGCTTGCGCTGATACGCGAGACCACGCAAGGCAAAACCTTGCTGATAGTCGAGCACGACATGGAAGCCGTTTTCGCGCTCGCCGACAGAATTTCGGTGCTCGTTCAAGGCCTCGTAATTGCAACAGGAACGCCGGATGAAATCGCCGCCGACAATGACGTTCGCACGGCCTATCTCGGTGACGCATCATGACGGTACTGCTTGAAGTCGAAAATCTGAACGCATGGTACGGCGCAAGTCAGGTGCTGCGTGGTTTGAGTATGAGCATCAACGAAGGGGAGGTCGTCGTGCTTGCCGGACGCAACGGATCGGGGCGCTCGACGCTCGCAAAAGCGCTGCTGGGACTCGTGCGGGCAGAAGGCGTGGCGCAATTTCGCGGCTTGTCGATCATTGGAGAACGACCTTATGTCATTGCGCGGATGGGACTCGGTTACGTGCCCGAACAACGCGACGTGTTCCCCACACTAAGCGTTCGCGAGAACTTGCTGCTTGGCATGAAGCGCGGCGGTTCACGTTTCAGCATCGCCGATGCGGAAGAACTTTTCCCGGTCCTGCAGGAGCGCAAGGCGGTCAAAGCGGGTTTGCTATCGGGCGGCGAACAGCAGATGCTCGCGCTCGCGCGTACCTTGATGGGCGACCCGTCGTTCGTGATCGTCGATGAACCCACGGAAGGGCTCGCGCCGCAAATCGTGACGCAGGTTGCCGCGTGTCTCAAGAGCCTGCAAGCGCGAGGCGTGGCAATCCTGTTGATCGAGCAACGCATGACGATCGCGCGTGAACTTGCGACGCGCATTGCGGTAATGGGGCACGGCGCGATTGTGTTCGATGACACCCCCGATGCGCTCGCCGCCAACGAGCGCATCACGCGCGAATGGCTATCCGTCGGCAGTTGAAGAGTCAAGAAGCCTTGCTATCCCGCTCCACGATCCACTCGTGCTTGGGATCGTTCTTGAAGTGCCACGTGCGTTTGTCGCCGGCCATCACGTTGAGATAGTAGTTGTCGTAACCATACGGCACCACGACCGGATGATAACCGCGCGGCACCATGACCACGTCATGATCTTCTACGGCCATGGTTTCATCGATATCACGTTCGTCGGTATAGACGCGCTGGAACGCAAAACCTTGCGGCGGGTTCAGCCGATGGTAATAAGTCTCTTCAAGCGAACTCTCCACCGGCACGTTGTCCTTGTCGTGCTTGTGCGGAGGATAGCTCGATGCATGTCCGCCCGGCGTCTTCACTTCGACGACAAGCAGGCCTTCGGCGTCTTCGGTTTGCGGAAGAATATCGCATACGTATCGCGTATTTGCGCCTTTGCCGCGGGTCGAACGTTTCATTTGCGATGGCTCGATGAGACGCGGCGGATACCTGCCCGTAGCGGGCGCACTCGCAACACCGATCTCTGCATCCCGGTCCGCGCGCACGGTCGCGGCCATCTTCGGTGGCAGATAAACGGCGTAGGGCGCGGTGTCTTCGAACACGCTGTCACGCGAACCGAGTTTCTCCCACTTTTGATCGCCGGCTTCAATGCTCACTGTCCCCGACAATACAACGATACACACCTCGCGTTTCGCCTCATGCACATGCACGATATCGCCGGTTTCGAGCCGATAAGCCGCAAATCCCACGTGCTTCCACAACGCGGTTTCCGGCGTGACGCGCGCGATGGTCTGACCTTCGCGCGATGCCTTGACGAGCAGGCTCATGCTGCCTCCTGAAGTGATTGATCAACGAGCGCGCGCAGCGTCTTGTAGCCTTTCTCGGCGTACGCGTAACTCGTTGCGATAACGGGGTCCTGTTCAGCCTCGACCACGAGCCAGCCGCTGTAGCCGTGCCGTTTCAAGCGCGCAATGATCGATGGAAAATCGACTGCGCCATCACCTGGAACTGTGAACGCGCCGTTGATGACCGAGTCGAGAAAACTCCAGTTGCGGTTGCGCGCAAGCTTGACGATGTCCGGCCGAACGTCCTTGCAATGGACGTGGCATACGCGTCCGATGTGTTTATCGAGTACGACGAGCGGGTCGCCGCCGGCGAACGTAATGTGCCCTGCATCGAAGAGCAGGCCGACCGAATCGTTGGTCAGGCTCATCAGCTTGTCCACGTCCGCAGGCGTCTCCACGTACGCGCCCATATGATGGTGATACGCGACGCGAACCCCTTTGGATAAGGTGTATTCAGCAAATGTGTTCAGGCGTTTTGCGTATTCGGTCCAGCGGTCTTCCGAGAAAAAACGCGGACGTTGATAGAGCGGTCGCGGCGAGCCTTGAATTGAATCCGCGACTTCGCCGTAGACCATTACCGTGGCTCCGTTCTTCGCGAGCAGTTCGAGATGCGGGCCCACGGCAGCTATCTCGTCCTCCGCACTACGCTCGGCGAGTCGGCCGGAATACCAGCCGGAGACCAACGCCAGATCGTAGTCACCCAGCAGTTTTTTCAACGCGTCCGGTTCGCGCGGAAACTTGTTGCCGAGTTCGAAGCCATCGTAGCCGATCTTCTTCCCTTCGGTGAGCGCAACGCTCAACGGCGTCTCGCCGCCGAGCGAGGGAAGGTCGTCGTTCATCCATGAAAGCGGATTGATGCCGATTCGTACATCGAACGTGCTCATCTGTTATTCCTTCGTGCGCTTCGAGCGCGCAGTGAGTCTTTTCTCATAGTCAGCGCGCGCCGCGCGCACCGTTTCACGCGATGACACTTCAGGCACGGCGACTTCCCACCACCAGCCGCCTTCTTCCGTGGGACGCGCGGGGTCGGTATCGATGCTGACAAGATACGATTTCGTCGATGCCCGCGCGCGTTGCATCGCGCCTTCGAGTTCATCGATATTCGCAACATGTTCCGCCGTCGCGCCGAGCGAGCGCGCGTGCATTGCGAAGTCGATGGCGGGCGCCCCATCGGGTCCCTGGCGGCTATCGGCCAGCAGGTTGTTGAACGGTGCGCCACCGCATGCTTGCTGCAATCGGTTGATGCAACCATAGCCGCGGTTATCGAGCAGCACGACGATGATTTTCGCGCCAAGCATCACGGACGTGGCGAGTTCGCTGTTCATCATCAGATAGCTGCCGTCGCCTACGATCACGATCACTTCACGCTCCGGCCGCGCGAGCTTCGCGCCCAGTGCGCCAGCTACCTCGTAACCCATGCACGAGTAACCATACTCGACGTGATACCCGCCTGGTGTGCTCGTGCGCCAGAGCTTTTGCAGATCGGCCGGCAAGGTTCCGGCTGCGCAAACCACAATGTCGTTCGAGGTCGATTGTTCGCTGGAACGCTGCACGGCGCCGATAACATCAGCTTCACGCGGCAAGCTGTTGTCCCGCTGCGGCGCGTTGGTCACGTGGTCGACAGTCGAACGCCACCTGTCTGCAAGCTCGTTCGCGCGTACAGTCCAGGGCGGTGACGCACGCCAGTCGCCGAGCGCTGCGCTCAACGCCTCAAGTGCGAGCCGTGCATCGGCTTCTACCGCCAGGGCGCCTTGTTTCAAGGCATCGAACGCGTTTGCATTGATGCCGACAAGCTGCGCCCACGCGAACAACGTGTTCGATCCCGTCGTGAAATCCTGCAGCCGCGTGCCCACCGCGAGCACACAATCGGCATCGTGTGCCAACGTATTCGCGGCTTCCGAACCAGTCACACCGATACCCCCAAGATTCAGCGGATGATTCCATTCGAGTGCGCCTTTTCCCGCCTGCGTTTCCGCGACGGGAATGCCATGACGTTCCGAGAAGGAGCGCAATGCTTCGGTTGCCAAACCATAAAGCACACCGCCGCCCGATACGAGCAATGGCTTTTTAGCCGCGCGCAATGCGTTGGCGGCGCGCGTGATGTCATCGGCTGCGGGCGAGGGTGCGTGGAACGAAACCACGCGCGGTTCGAAGAACGATTCGGGATAGTCGTACGCCATTGCCTGCACGTCTTGCGGCAACGCGAGCGTGACGGGACCGCACAACGCGGCATCGGTCAATACGCGGATCGCGCGAGGCAGCGCGCTCAACAATTGCGCGGGATGCACGATGCGGTCGAAGTAACGCGAGACGGGTTTCAACGTATCGTTCGCGGACACGTTGCCATCGGCGAAATCCTCCACTTGTTGCAGGACGGGATCGGGCGCACGCGACACGAAGATATCACCGGGCAGCAACAACACAGGCAAGCGGTTCACGTGCGCCAACGCAGCGGCGGTCACAAGATTCGTCGCGCCCGGGCCAATGGATGTGGTCACCGCCATCATCCTCCGGCGAAAATTCGCCTTCGCATATGCGATGGCCGCATGCGCCATGGCCTGTTCGTTGTGCGCGCGAAAAGTCGGCAAGGTCTCGCGATGCGCGTACAACGCCTCGCCCAAACCCGCAACATTGCCGTGGCCGAAGATCGCAAAAACGCCGCCGAAGAGCGGCTCGCCATCCTCGGTCCGTTGCGCCGCAAGGTAGCGGACCAGTGCCTGCGCGGTGGTCAAACGGATCGTGCTGTTCATGCTGCCTGCTCCGCGGTGGCTTTCGATTGCTGGGCGGCACGCGCGTCTTTCCAGGCGTCGATCAGCGTTTCGAACGTGCGCCGCACGCGTGCGATGAGCTCGGCATCATCGATGGTCCCGGCAAGCCACGCGTGACTCGGCTCATGAAAGATCGTGCGGCCGACGGTAAACCCGCGACATGTCTTCGATAACGCCGCCGGTTTGAACCCTTCGCAAAGCTGATCGACCGCCGCCGATAACCCCAGCAGCACCACGCCGCGACACGCCGGATCACGCTCGGCGATCAACGCATCGACCGCTTGCCATTGCGTTGCGCTCATTGGTTCGAGCTTCCACCACTCGGGATAAATGCCGAGGTTATACAGCCGTTTCAATGACCGCAGCGCGGTGTCTTCCGCAATCGGCGGACCGTTTTTCGGCACGATCACTTCGAGCAGCAACTCGTGGCCGCTCGCCTGAACCGCGTCGTACAGCGTGCGAATCTGCGCTTCTTGTTCAAGACGGATATCGTGAGGATGATCGGGGTGATAGTGGACCAGGCACTTCGCGACATGCTCGCGCGGCCATTCGATCAACGTGGTTCCGATCGACCGGCCGTGATCGAACACAAGCGGCATGGAACCGGGCAATTCAACGGGCCGGCCGATCCACCAGCCGCGGCCGGTCGCGGCGTTCAGCGCGTCCTGACCATAGCGGTCATCGATCAAAACACCAATACGTCCTTCAAGTCCGCGTTCTTTTTCGGTCTGCGCGACGGCTTCCACGAACAAGCCCTTGAGCGCGGCGATACGGGTTTCGTCCGCGCCGGTTTGCTGCGCAAGATCGAAGAACTGGTTGCGATGATCGAAGGCGAAACCCAGCACTTCATCCCATTGTTTTCGAGCTGGCGTCACGCGATGCAAACGCGCAAGCGTCGCATCGCGATCGGGGCGGCGCATGCGGATGGGATCGGCGCGGGCGGCTTCCAGGAAGTAGCTGAGCTCGGCAGGTGTGGGCATGGCCGGCGCGCAACCGTGACGCGAGACCACCAGCCCGCCGCACGCGTTGGCCGTGCGGGCGCAGACCTCCATGGGCTCGTCGCGTAGCCATCCGGCGAGGAAACCTGCGGCGAACGCATCGCCGGCGCCAAGCACGTTCAGGACTTCGACTTCCACGCCGCCATGAACGGGTGCATCGTCTATCGACACGGGAATGTCGCCTTCGATGATCGAGCAGCCCATCGGTCCACGTTTAACGACAAGCGTTGCGCCGGTGACGGAACGAACCGCCGTCAACGCTTCGATCAGCGTGTCCTTGCCGCCGGCAATCCGGAACTCTTCTTCCGTGCCGATCACGAGGTCCATCAGCGGCAGGATGCCTTGCAAATGCGCGGTGACGCCATCGTTCGCGACGAACCTGGTTTCGCCATCGGCCTTGCCGGTCAAACCCCACAGCACTGGCCGATAATCGATATCGAGCACCGTTCGAACCTGATTGCGGCGTGCGTAATCCAGCGCGCGCCGGCTCGTGCGGTTCACTTGATCCGTGGAGAAGTGCGTGCCCGTAATCAGCAGCGCTTTCGATGACGCTATGAACGCTTCATCGAAGTCGTTTTCATCGACCGCCATATCCGCGCAATCATCGCGATAGAACACGAGCGGGAACGTATCGCGATCCTCGATGCCGAGCAGCACGAGACCCGTCAGCCGGTCGTGGTCGATGCGTACGTGACTCGTGTCGCACCCTTCGCGCTCCAGCGTCTCGGTAAGAAAGCGGCCCATGTGATCGTTGCCGACGCGCGAGAGCATCGCGGATTTGAGACCGAGTCGCGCGCACCCGAACGCAATGTTCGCCGACGACCCGCCCAGGTATTTCGCGAAGCTCGATACATCTTCGAGCCGTGCGCCGACTTGCTGCGCGTAGAGATCGACCGCAAGCCGTCCGAGACACACAATGTCCCGCGTTCGCCCCGCGGCGAATCGCGATCCGGTTGATGAATGCAATGCCATGTCCGATCCTTTGAATAGATGAAAACTCGCGAAGCCGCCCGTCTTCACGCCGGGGCGTCTTCCAGTTCGCTCATCATTTGCTGCATCTCGGCGCCGCCCGCCATCATGTCGAGGACTTCGTTCTTCGTGATCGTGTCTTTGGTGAACGTGCCCATTGAACGTCCGCGATTGAGCAGCGTGAACGAATCGCCGATGGGATACGCGTGATGTACGTTGTGCGTGATGAAGATCACGGAAATGCCTTTCGCGCGCGCTGTATGGATCAGGCGCAGCACGTTGAACGATTGCTTGACGCCGAGCGCGGCCGTGGGTTCATCGAGGATCAGAACGCGTGCGCCGAAATGAATCGCGCGTGCAATCGCGAGGCATTGCTTCTCGCCGCCTGACATGGTGCCGATAGGTTGATGCGCATCGCGAACATTGATGCCCATTTCGGAAAGACGCGCAGTCGATGTTTCTGCCGCGAGGTCGAGATCCATTACGTTCAAGAAGCCGAAGAGCTTCTTTTGCGGCTCGCGTCCCATGAAAAAATTACGCGCGACGGATAACAGCGGCACGAGCGCGAGATCCTGGTACACCGTCGCGATACCCATGTCGAGCGCTTCCTTGGGCGAGCCGAACTGCACGGGTTTCCCATCGACGAGATATTCGCCGGAAGAGGGCGTGTGAACGCCCGCGAGCGTCTTGATCAACGTGGATTTGCCCGCGCCGTTGTCGCCCAGCAGGCAATGCACTTCGCCGCGCTTCAAACGCAGGGTCACGCCGTTCAGCGCGATCACGCGGCCGAAGAATTTGCTGACGTTTTCCAGCGCGAGAATGGTGTCTTGTTCAGCCATGACCGTTCCCCTTATTGAGCTTGTTTATTGAGCCTGCGAGACGCGACGACGCACGTAGTGATTGAACAGCACGGCGATCAGCAGCATCACGCCGAGGAACACGCGGAACCAGTCGGAGCTGACGTTCGTGTACGTGATGCCGATCTGCACCACGCCGAAAATCAGCGCACCAAAGCACGCGCCGATCACCGATCCATATCCGCCCGTGAGCAAGGTCCCGCCGATCACCGCCGCGATGATCGCTTCGAATTCCTTCTGCAGGCCGCGATCGGCCGCCGCCGAGCCGATGTCGCACACTTGCAGCACGGCAAAGAGGCACGAGCAGAACGCAGTCAGCACGAACAGAGAAATCTTCACGCGCCGCACCGGCACGCCGACGTTCTTTGCTGCATTTGCATCGCCGCCGACTGCGAGAATCCAGTTGCCGAATCGCGTCTTGGCAAGCACGAACGCGCTGACCGCGGCGAGTCCGAGCCACCACAAAATGACCTTGGGAATGCCGGGCACGAGCGGTTCGCCGCTATCGAGCAACTTGCCGATACCCATGTGCCCGAGCCACGAAAAAAGTCCATGCAACGCGACGCCATGAAACAGCGTGTTCGCAAGCCAGTCGTTCTGCGCGAGATCGCCGACGCCCGAAATGATCGTGCGGTCCGCGAAGAGAATGGAGAGTGCGAGCGTAAGACCCCGCAAGATGAACAAGAACGCCAGCGTGACGATGAACGATGGCAACCGCGTCTTCACGACCAGATACCCGTTCAACGCGCCAAGCAGCATGGAACAGACGAAGGCGAACAGGATCGCAACAGACAATGGCCAGTGAAAATACACTGATGGAATTGCGACCATCATGCCGGCGAAACCGATCATCGAACCGATGGACAGATCGAACTCGCCCGCGATCATCAAGAGGCATGCGCCGACCGCAAGCAGGCCAAGATACGCCGCGACCTGCGACCAGTTCATCACGCCGTCTAGGTTGAACATGCCCGAGCTTCCAGCGCCCACACCGAACACAATGAACACGAGCACGGCGCCGGATATGGCCGCGAATTCCGGGCGGTTCAAGATGTGGCCGAACCAGGATTGCCGCCTGACGCGTTCATCGGCGGGAATGGTCGTGGCCGGCGTGTTTGCGGAATCGGCCGGATTGGAAAGGGGAGGAACGTGCTTGCCGGCTATACCCATGATGGCTCCTTGAAGCGCGCGGCCGGCCGCCTGAGCGGACCCGGGCGGCGGCGCGTTGAGAGAAAGCGGGTGCTGCGGACGGTCGCGTCAGGTCAAGGAAGACCTGACAGCCGTCTGCATTTAATTACCGATATTGGCCTGCGAACTTCAAGACCTTGTCGATGTTGTCCTTCGTGATGAAGCCCGGACCCGAACGAATGTTCTTCGGGCCGTATGAAGGCTCGAGGCCATACGTCGCGAGGCGCGCCTTGAACTTCGGATTGGCTTCGAGGATCTGGCGGATCTTCACCGGATCGGTGGTCTTGTCCTTCTTCACAATCGCCAGCACGGCGACCGGGATATAGCCCTGCAAGTACGGCTGCTGATCGATTGCGAACTGGATCGTGCCGGCTTGAATGGCTTTGGCGATGTCATCGGAAAAGTCGAAGGTTGCAAACCAGATCTTCTTTTCCAGGCCCATCTGCTGCACGGCTTTCAACGTGGCCGATGCGGGCGTCGGCCCGAGCGTCAGGATGGCCTGCGTGTTCGGATGGTTGCGCAAATACGCGCTGACTTTCGACTGGATCTCGGTTGGGTCTTGCCCTGAGTCGAGCGTCGACGGTTTGTAATCGACGCCGATGGCATCGGCGAAACCACGGCAACGATCGAACGAGACCACGTTGGTCGCCAGATGGTTGACGCACAGGAACGACTTGATGCCCGCGGCCTTTGCCTTCTCGCCGGCCGCTTTCCCCGCGACATATTCCGGCTGGCCGATATGCATGATCGCGCCGAGCTGCGCGCTTTGCTCTTCGGTGCCCGAGTTGATCGTGACGAGCGGAATCTTCTTGGCCGTCACCTTGTTCATCGAACTCTTGAGTACGTCGAAATCCGCGATGGTCACGATCACACCATCGTAATTACGTGCCGCCGCCTGTTCGATCAAGCGCGACATGTCGGCGAGATCGCCGTTGGGCGGGTTGCGGTAATCCGTCTCGACGTTGAAGTCCTCGTCGGCTTGTTTGATGGCGTTCTTGATCGTGTTCCACCACGAGTCTGAATCCGGCGCGTGGCTGATCAAAACGAAATGGGCGTCTGGAGCCGCGTGGGCCGCCTGGCTGCTCAGTGCCGCTGCGCCGCACAAGGCGGCAGCCGCCGCGAGCGCGCGCAGGGCGGCTCGGCCATTGCAAAGTCTCATTGTCTCCACCTATCTCGGTTGTTTTTCTGGATGAGCAACAGGCGTGGTGGTCAGCGTTCACGTCCCCTCGCTCACGACCAAGATTAGGACAAGTCACATCGCTATGCAATAGGAAGTTTAACTACCCGATGTTTGGAAAATTCATTCCATTTGTTGTGCGAGGTATCTATAATCGGTTGCATCGAATATGGGAAATACGAAGAGCGCGGCATGAAGGAAGACACGCAAGACATTCAGGAAGCAACAACGCAGACGCAGACCGTCGACGAGCTGATGCAACGCATCACCGAAGCTTACGATGCGCTTCCGCGCCAGTTGAAAAGCGTGGCCACATATATAGAGCAGCATCGCAGCAACGTGATGATGGATCGCACCGGAGACATTGCGGCTGCGTGCGGCGTGCATCCGTCTGCGGTCGTGCGCTTCGCGCAGCGCTTCGGTTTTTCCGGCTTCTCTGACCTCCAGGCGATTTTCAAGCAGGCGTACACGGGCCAGAACGGCTCGGCGCAAAGCTACCAGCAGCGAATCAGAAAACTGATCGATGAAAAACCCGGCAAGTTGTCGGGCGGGTCGGTCGCGCGCGAATTTATTGCGGCGAGTCAAAGCGGGCTCGCCGAACTCGAAGCAGGTCTCGACGACGAACAATTCGAAGCCGCCGTGAAGATGTTGCAGCAAGCCGAAAACATCTACGTGATCGGGGTGCGGAGATCGTTTCCGGTGGCGAGTTATATCGTCTATGCGCTGCAGCATACGGCCAAGCGCGTGCATCTTGTCTCGGGCTTTGGCGGCATGTATCGCGAGCAGATTCGCAGCGTGAAAAAAGGCGATGTGGTGATCGCGATCAGCTTCGCGCCGTACGGCAAGGAGACGCAATACTGCGTGCGCGCGGCGCAGCATCACGGCGCCAAGACTTTAGTCATTACCGACGGCCAGCTTTCGCCGCTCGCGCGTCACGCGAGCGCGCATTTGTTCGTGAAGGAGGGCAGCGCGTTTGCGTTCCGCTCGCTCACGAGCACGATCTGCCTGTGCCAGGCGCTGTTTATCGCGCTTGCGTACCGGCTTGAATTGAACGTAGAAGAATCAAGGGAGACAGGCGGCTATGACGATTGATGTAGCAGTTTTTGGAGCAGGGCGGATCGGCAAGATCCATGCGGCGAATCTGGCGAAACAGCCGGGCGTGCGCCTGAAGTATGTAGTCGATGTCAACAAGGAAGCCGCCGCTGCTTTGGCAGCACTGCACGGCGCGCAAGTGGCGGACGTGGAAGGCGCGCTCGGCGATGCGTCCATCGGCGCGACCGTTGTGTGTTCAAGCACCGATACCCATGCCGACCTGATCATGAAATCGGCGGCGCAGAAGAAACATGTGTTCTGCGAAAAGCCCGTGGACCTGACGCTCGAGCGCGCACGCGCTTGCGCCGATGCCGTTGCGAAAGCCGGCGTGGTCTGCATGATCGGCTTCCAGCGCCGCTTCGATCCGACGTTCTCCGCGCTGAAGGCGCGCGTGGAGGCGGGTGAAATCGGCGATCCGGAAATGCTGGTTGTCACGAGCCGCGACCCGGGCGCGCCGCCGGTTGAGTACATCAAGCATTCGGGCGGCATTTTCAAGGACATGCTGATCCACGACTTCGACATCTTCCGCTGGATGCTCGACGACGAAGCCGACACGCTGCACGCCACCGGAAGCTGCCTGAGCGACCCGGCGATTGCGGATGCTGGCGATATCGATTCGACGGCCGTCACGATCCGCACCAAACGCGGCCGCCTGTGCCAGATCAACACAACACGGCGCGCGGCGTACGGTTACGACCAGCGCTTCGAATTGCTCGGCAGCAAAGGCATGCTGCAGGCAGGCAACGTCCGGCCGACGGAAGTCACCGCGTACTCGAAGACGGCGGTATCGAACGATGTTCCCGAGGCGTTTTTCCTCGAGCGATACCGCGCGGCGTACGCGCTGGAAATCGCCCATTTCTTCGATGCCGTCCAGGAAGGCAAACCGGTCCGCACGACGGTCGCCGACGGACTGAAAGCGCTGGAACTCGCCGATGCCGCCACGCGTTCATGGCGCGAAGGTACGATCATCAAGCTGGGCGCGGCATGAAAGCCACGGTGCGGATCGGCATAGTCGGATTGGGACGGCTCGGCCAGCGCCACGCGCGCAATCTCGCGTGGCACGTGCCCGGCGCGACGCTCGCCGCCGCGTGCAGCCCGGTTGCGGCCGAACGTGAATGGGCGGCGGAAAACCTGCCCGAACTCACGCTTCACGACGACTACGCGTCGTTGCTGCAGGACCCATCGCTCGATGCCGTCTGGCTCGTCACGCCTACGTCCTTGCACGCCGACCAGATCATCGCGGCGTTGCGGGCCGGCAAGCACGTGTTCTGCGAGAAGCCGTTGTCGCTGGATCTTGCGCAGTGCGATCGGGTTATCGAAGAAAGCGCGCGGTTTCCCGACCTTCAGGTGATGATTGGTTTCGTGCGTCGTTTCGATGCCAGTTATCGCGACGCCTTCAACAAGATTCGCGAAGGCGCGATCGGCCGGCCGTTCATGGTTCGCTCGCAAACCGTCGATAAAAACGATCCCGACGGCTTCTTCGTGCGGTTTGCGCCGACATCGGGCGGTTTGTTCCTAGATTGCAGCGTGCACGACATCGACCTCGCACGCTGGATGCTCGGCAATCCGAAGGTCACGCGCGTGTTTGCAAGCGGCACGATCGCGATCCACGAAGGCCTGGCCGAATGCGGCGACATCGATAACGGCGTTGCCATCTGCGAGTTCGGAGGCGGCCAGATGGCGGTTTTCCATGCGTCGCGGACAAGTGCGCACGGCCACGATACCCAGACGGAAGTCGTGGGAACGGGCGGGGCGTTATCGGTGGGAAACAATCCGCGGGCAAATCGCGTGGAAATTTTCGATGCCACCGGCATCCGCAACGAATGCACGCCAACCTTCTTCGAGCGCTTCGAACACGCGTTCCTGAACGAGGCAGAAGCGTTTGTGGCCGCGCTCAACGGCGGTCCGGCAACGGGTCTCACGCTTGAAGATGCGCGCGAAGCGACACGCATTGGCATTGCAATGAGGGAATCCCTTGCCAAGGGCGAAGCGGTGAATTTTTAGGCAGTGGGGTAAAATCGAACTCTTACAAAAGCAAGTTCGAACAAGGCTCATCCGATGGAAGTGCACAAGGAAGTCGACGCGCGCGGGCTCATGTGTCCGCTGCCCATCTTGCGGGCGAAGAAGGCGCTGTCCGACATGCAAAGCGGTCAGATACTGAAGGTCCTCGCGACCGATCCTGGTTCCCAGCGCGACTTTGCCGCGTTTTCGAAGCAGACCGGTAATGAACTGGTGGAATCGTCGTCGCACGACAAGGTTTTCACTTTTCTGATGCGGCGGCGTTAAACGGCGTGGCTGGATAAAAAAATGCCCATGATAAAAATCATGGGCATTTTTTCTGGGGCGCCGCAAAGGCGCCCGAAGCCAGCTTCATCCAACCAGATGCGGCGAGCGCGTATCCAGATATTCCTGGAAGTCAGCCGCAACTTCCGGGTGACGCAGCGCAAATTCCACCGTCGCCTTCAGATAACCGAGCTTGCTGCCGCAGTCGAAACGCGTGCCGTGGTACTTGTACGCGAGCACTTGTTCATCGGCGAGAAGGGATTGGATTGCGTCCGTCAACTGCAGTTCGCCGCCGGCACCCGGCTTCAATGCGCGGATATGGTCGAAAACGCGCGGCTTCAGCACATAACGGCCGACCACACCGAGATTCGACGGAGCGACAGCCGGTTCCGGCTTTTCCACGATGCCCGACAACTTGAAAATATTGTCTTCCCACTCTTTCCCGTCGATAACACCGTACGACTTCGAATCCTGAGCCGGGATTTCTTCCACGCCGATCACCGAGCTGTGATAGTGATCGAACACTTCGATCATCTGCGTCATCACTGGCGGCGTGCCGTACAACAAGTCATCGGCGAGGATGACGGCGAACGGGTTGTCGCCAACCAGCTTTTCCGCACACAACACCGCGTGGCCCAGACCGAGCGCTTCCGCCTGGCGCACGTAGAAACAGTCCACGTGGCTCGGCTTGATGCTGCGAACGAGGTCGAGCAGCTTCTGCTTGCCGCGCGCTTCCAGTTCGGCTTCGATCTCATACGACTTGTCGAAGTGATCTTCGATAGCGCGCTTGCTGCGCCCGGTCACGAAGATCATTTCCGTTATGCCGGCCGCCATGGCCTCTTCAACCGCGTACTGAATCAGCGGTTTGTCGACAACGGGCAGCATTTCCTTCGGGCTGGCCTTGGTCGCGGGGAGGAACCGGGTACCGAGACCCGCAACCGGGAAAACCGCTTTCGTAACTTTTAGCATTTGATGACCCTGATCCTCTTATCGTGTTTAAACGTCAAGCCTGAAATTCGTGGGCGGCAAGCCACTGCCATGATGCAGGTTGATGCGTTAATAAAAAAGTGCGACGAGATTAATTCTTTCCAGCGTCAAAACTGCACTTTGCTATAGACGGAACAAGACATGGGTTAGTTTCCGGTCGTGCCTTGGCGTTCAGGTCGGCTCGCTGGGAATTCTCAAGCCGGCAAACGTGAAAGCTGTGCTTTCAGCTTGTCGGCCGCCGATTCGAATTCCGCGAGCCGCTTGCGTTCCTGTTCAACCACGGCGGCCGGTGCGCGAGCTACAAAACTTTCATTTTCCAGCTTTACGCGCGCACGGCCGATTTCCTGCGTCAAGCGATCCACTTCCTTCGTGAGGCGTTCGCGTTCTGCAGCAACATCGATTTCGACCTTCAGCACCAACTTGTTCGATCCTACGATAGCAACTGGCGCGCCACTTGCCTCTGCGTCGAGCGCGGTTTCGTCGGCGATGATCTTCACTTCCGACAAACGCGCCAGCGCCTGGACATAAGGCGCGAACGATTTCAGCTGCGCTTCGTCGCCCGTTGCCAGCAGCGGCACTTTCACTGCCGGCGACAAATTCATCTCGCCGCGCAGATTACGACATGCATCGATGACACCCTTCAGTTCGGCTGCCCACTGTTCTGACGATTCGTCGATTTTCGACGGCTGCGCCTGAGGGTAGCGCTGAATCATGATCGACGTTGTTTCGCCGCCATTTGCGAGCTGCGGATACAGGTCCGTCAGCGGCGCAACCTTCTGCCACAAGGCTTCCGTGATAAACGGAATGATTGGGTGAGCCAGGCGCAGCACGGTTTCCAGTACGCGGAGCAGAGTGCGGCGCGTCGCGCGCTGCTGCTCGGGCAGGCCATTCTGGATCTGCACTTTCGCCAGTTCCAGGTACCAGTCGCAGTACTCGTCCCAGACGAATTTGTAGATCGTGCTTGCCACGTTGTCGAACCGGTAATCCGCGAAACCCTTCGCCACGTCCGCTTCCACGCGCTGCAGCAGCGACACGATCCAGAAGTCCGCCTGCGAGAAATGCAGGTAGCCGCCCGGGCCGCAACCACCGGCTTTGCATTCTTCCGGTTTGCCGAAACCACAGTCGTGGCCTTCGGTGTTCATGAGCACAAACCGTGTAGCGTTCCACAGCTTATTGCAAAAATTACGATATCCCTCGCACCTTGCCAGATCAAAATTCACGTTGCGACCGAGCGTGGCCATTGACGCCATTGTGAAGCGCAAAGCGTCCGTGCCATAAGGCTGGATTCCGTCCGGGAATTCCTTGCGGGTTTTTTTCTCGATCTTCTCGGCCTGCTTCGGGTTCATCAGGCCCGTAATGCGCTTGGCGACGAGCGTTTCCAGATCGATCCCGTCGACTATATCGATCGGATCGAGCGTGTTGCCCTTGCTCTTCGACATCTTCTGGCCTTCGGCGTCGCGCACGAGGCCATGGACGTAGACCGTGCCGAAAGGAACCTGACCGGTGAAATGCGTGGTCATCATCACCATCCGGGCGACCCAGAAAAAGATGATGTCGAAACCGGTCACAAGCACCGAAGAAGGCAGGAAGTGCTTCAGTTCCGGCGTTTGCTCCGGCCAACCCAGCGACGAAAACGGCACCAGCGCGGACGAAAACCATGTGTCGAGCACGTCGTCGTCGCGTTTCAGCGTGCCGGTATAGCCTTTCCCGGTCGCTTCCGCGCGTGCTTCGGCTTCTGTTTTCGCGACGAAGATCTCGCCGTTCTCACCGTACCACGCGGGGATTTGATGGCCCCACCAGAGTTGGCGGGAAATACACCAGTCCTGGATATTTTCGAGCCACTGGTAATAGGTGTTCGACCAGTTTTCAGGCACGAACTTGATCTCGCCGCTGCGCACGACGTCGAGCGCCGTTTTCGCAATCGATTTGCCCGGATGGAACGTGCCTTCCGGTGCCGGTTTGCTCATGGCCACGAACCACTGGTCCGTCAACATGGGCTCGATCACCACGCTCGTGCGGTCGCCGCGCGGCACCATCAGCGTGTGCGGCTTGACGGATTCCAGCAGGCCGAGCGCTTCCAGGTCGGCTACGACCTGCTTGCGGGCATCGAAACGATCCAGTCCACGGTATTTTTCCGGCGCGTTGTCATTGATCCTGGCGTCGAGAGTGAGGATCTCGATCATCGGCAGCTTGTGGCGCAGGCCGACCTGATAGTCGTTGAAATCATGCGCAGGCGTGACCTTCACCACGCCGGTTCCGAACTCGCGATCCACGTAATCGTCCGCAATCACCGGAATCTCGCGATCCGACAACGGCAGCATCACCGTCTTGCCGATCAGATGCGCATAACGCTCGTCTTCCGGATGGACCATCACGGCGGTGTCGCCCAGCATGGTTTCCGGGCGCGTGGTGGCTACGGTCACGTGGCCCGAGCCGTCCGGAAGCGGGTAGTTGATATGCCACAAATTGCCGGCTTCTTCCTCGCTGACCACTTCCAGGTCGGACACAGCCGTGCCCAGCACCGGATCCCAGTTCACCAGCCGCTTCCCGCGATAAATCAGGCCCTGCTTGTAGAGCGTGACGAACACATCCTGCACGGCGGCCGACATCTTGTCGTCCATCGTGAAATATTCGCGCGACCAGTCGATGGACGCGCCCAGCCGGCGAACCTGTCCCGTGATGGTCGAGCCTGATTGCTGTTTCCATTCCCAGACGCGTTTCAGAAATTCCTCGCGGCCGAGATCGTGGCGCGAGATGCCTTTGGCGTCCAGTTGACGCTCGACGACGATTTGCGTCGCGATGCCCGCGTGGTCCGTGCCCGGCAGCCACATGGTGTTCTCGCCAAGCATGCGGTGATACCGCGTGAGGCTGTCCATGATGGTCTGGTTGAATGCGTGACCCATGTGCAGCGTGCCGGTGACGTTCGGCGGCGGGAGCTGGATCGAGAAGTCTTTCTTCCCTTCGTCGAGAGTGGGCGCGGCGTAACCGCGCTTTTCCCATTCCGGTCCCCAGTGGGACTCGATGTTTTGGGGCTCGAAACTCTTCGCAAGCGTGTTGTCACTCATGGGGTGGGATCTGCCGAAAAATGCGTAAAAAAGAAGCGGGGGTCGAACAGCGACATCGGTGAATTATAAGGTCTTACCGGACCGGCAGCCGATTTAGGCGCTCCAGGGCGGCTTGAGCGCTGATCGTTTCGAAAACGTGTCCGGTCGCGCGGTCTTATAATGTTCGACCCACCGGAAGACTCGCCCATGCCCGATCTGCTTGCCAATCTGAACCCCGAACAACTTGCCGCCGTCACGCTGCCAAACGAGCCGGCGCTCATCCTGGCGGGCGCGGGCAGCGGGAAAACGCGCGTCCTGATCACGCGCATAGCGTGGCTGATCCAGCAGGTTTATGCGTCGCCGCAAACCATTCTTGCCGTCACGTTCACGAACAAGGCCGCCAAGGAAATGATGGCGCGGCTGACGGCCATGATGCCCATCGATACGCGCGGCATGTGGATCGGCACCTTTCACGGCCTGTGCAACCGCATGCTGCGCGCGCATTTCCGCGATGCCGGCCTGCCCCAGGCGTTCCAGATCCTCGATACGGCGGACCAGCTCTCGGCCATCAAGCGGCTGATGAAGGGCCTGAATATCGACGACGAAAAGTATCCGGCGAAAAACCTCCAGTACTTCATCAACAACGCGAAGGAACAAGGGCTGCGACCAAAAGACGTGGACGCCACCGACGCCTTCAATATGAAGTTCGTCGAGTTGTACGCGGCGTACGAGCAGCAATGCCAGCGCGAAGGCGTGGTGGACTTTCCCGAGCTTTTGCTGCGCTGCTACGAGCTGCTTGCGCACAATCCGCCGCTGCGCGCGCATTACCAGGCGCGCTTTCGCAACATCCTGGTCGATGAGTTCCAGGACACGAACAAGCTGCAATACGCGTGGCTCAAGATCCTGGCGGGCGAGCACAACGCCATCTTCGCGGTGGGCGACGACGATCAGTCCATCTACGCGTTCCGTGGCGCGAACGTCGGCAACATGCATGACTTCGAGCGCGAATTCCACGTGCGAAACATGATCAAGCTGGAGCAGAACTATCGCTCGCATGGTCATATTCTCGATACCGCCAACTTCCTGATAGCGAAAAATTCGCGGCGGCTGGGCAAGAACCTGCGTACCGATGCCGGTCACGGCGAACCAGTGCGCGTGTACGAAGCCGCGACCGATACGCAGGAAGCCGGGTGGATTGTCGAGGAGATCAAGGCGCTGATTCATGCGGGCGCCGCACGTGGCGAGATTGCGATCCTGTATAGAAGCAACGCGCAGTCGCGGACCATCGAACATACGCTCGTGAATGCGGGCATTGCGTATCGCGTGTATGGCGGCTTGCGGTTCTTCGAGCGCCAGGAAGTGAAACACGCGCTCGCGTATCTACGCCTGATCGACAACCCCAACGACGACACCGCGTTCTCCCGCGTCGTGAATTTCCCGACGCGTGGTATTGGCGCCAGGTCGATCGAACAACTCGCCGATGCCGCGCGTCTCTACAACTGCTCCATGGCCGCGGCCGTGCCCTATGTGGCCGGCAAGGCGGGTTCGAGCCTCGCGAATTTTGCGCAGTTGATCGGCAAGATACGCGCGGAAACGCAGCACATGAGCTTGCCGGAAACAGTGGAGTACGTGGTTCGCGCGAGCGGTCTCGCGACGCATTACGAGAACGAACGCGAAGGTCAGGACCGGCTTGAGAACTTGCAGGAAGTGGTGAACGCGGCGGCGGCGTTCGTGCAGGAGGAGGGCTACGGGCTCGATACCCCCGCGCGTTCCATCCCGCTGCGTCCAGGCGCTACGAACGCGCCGGAAATTGGCGTGGCCACGGATGATCCGGCCGTCGATGTGCTCGATCCCGAAAGCCCCGCCGATCCCGCGCAAAACCCCGACACCATGACGCCGCTGGCGGGATTCCTGTCGCATGCATCGCTCGAGGCCGGCGACAACCAGGCGCAAGCCGGCCAGGACGCCGTGCAACTGATGACAGTGCACGCGGCGAAGGGTCTCGAGTTCATGGCGGTGTTCATCACCGGGCTGGAAGAGGGCTTGTTTCCGCACGAAAACAGCGCGCAGGAAAGCGACGGGCTCGAAGAGGAACGGCGCCTGGCATACGTGGCGATCACGCGGGCGAAGGAGCGGTTGTACTTATCGTTTGCACAGAGCCGGATGTTGCATGGCCAGACGCGCTACAACATCCGCTCCCGTTTCTTCGATGAACTCCCGGAAGAGTCGCTCAAATGGCTCACGCCGAAAGTGGAAGCGGGCGCGCGTTGGGGCGGCCGGGCGGACAACGCCGGCTGGGGCCGCGACTGGTTTGCGCGTCCGGGGCAGGAACGCGGGGAACGCGCCGCGTACACGGACCCCGATGCGGGCAAACCGTTGCCCGCGTTCGCCAACAACCAGCGCGCGGCGGACACCGGGTTCAAGATCGGCCAGCCGGTCTTCCACAACAAGTTCGGCGAAGGCACGGTGATCGCGCTGGAAGGCGCGGGAACCGACGCGAAGGCGCAGGTCCGCTTCAAGCGTCATGGCGAGAAATGGCTCGCGTTGGCGGTGGCGAAATTGCAGGCGGTCGAATGACGAAGGCAACAAGCGGCGCGGGTTTGCTCGGCATCATGGCCGCGTTGCCGCAGGAACTGGGCGATCTTATCGATGCAATGCGTCTTGCCGGGAATGTTCGCACCGAGGTCATCGGGCGGCGCGAATATCACGTCGGGACGGCGCATGGCGTGCCTTGCGTAGTGACGCTGGCGCGCGTTGGCAAGGTGGCTGCGGCGGCTACGGCGAGCGCGCTGATCCATGTGTTTGGCGTCGAGGCAATCGTGTTCACGGGCGTCGCGGGCGGCGTTCGGGAAGACGTGCGGGTGGGCGATATCGTGATCGGCGATACGCTGCTGCAGCACGATCTGGATGCATCGCCGTTGTTTCCGCGCTTCGAGGTGCCGTTGCTCGGCATGGCGCGTTTTGCCGCAAATGCGGAATTGAGCGATGCGCTGGCAAAGGCCTGCATCGCCTTTCTCGCCGATGAACACGCGACGCTCGAAGCGCGGTTCGGTGTGCATCCGCCGCGTTTGCATCGCGGGCTGATTGTGAGCGGGGACCGGTTTGTATCGAGTCACGCCGAGGTGAACGCGCTTCGCGTCGCGTTGCCCGATGCGCTCGCCGTCGAGATGGAAGGCGCCGCGCTCGCCCAGGTCTGCTACGAGTACGACGTGCCGTGCGCGGTGGTACGAACCGTGTCCGATACCGCCGACGCCGACGCGCCCGAATCATTCCTCGATTTCCTGCACGCGCTGGGCGGCGCGTATTCTTCGGGCATCTTGCGACGGTTCCTGGCCGCGCGCGCTTAAACCCCGTCTTTTCTCTTCTTCAACGCTATAGCGCTGCTCTCTGCAGCGCGTTCGGCTTTTCAGTTTCCCCGCAACAACGCCTCCAATCGTTTCCGAACGGTCCTGCCCCAAAATTCCCGCTTGTAAGTGAGAATGATTCTCAATTACAATGCATCGGACGACAGGAGGTCCACTTTGACCCAAACGACGCCCGAATTGCCCGGTTTGATGCACGTTTCGTCGCCCGATCTCGGCCGGGCAACGCAGGTTATATCCGTCAACGCGGCGCGTGTGATCGAGACAACTCGCCACGCCTGGCTCGGCGACGCTTCAAAAGCCGCATCAAAACCCGCGACGCACAGCGCCAAGCAAGCCCGGCGGCCCCGCTTTTTGCGCCGCCCAATGGTCGCGAACCTGGCTTTAGTGATGAATTTCTGGAGTACGAGACCGCTGTGATCGCCATCCAATCTCAAACTGCAACATCAGCGACGTCCGCACCGCAAACGATCAATCCGTCCGATGTCCCCAACCAGCGCATGCACGACGCCAGCCGTTTTCCGCTCGTGCGCTTGCGCCGCCGCTCGGTGCAGCCCGGTTACGCCTTCGCATGGGGCGCCGAAATGCAGCGCCTGCTCGCGCTGAAGGCGCCGTTCGTGATCGTCGCGGAGTATTGCACGGACGAACCCGCCGACGATCTTCGCCTGCGCTCCGCCTGGCTGCGATCGAACCGGGCCGCCCTGGCGATGTATTGCCGTGGCCTGATCGTGATCGAGCCACGCATCGAGGCACGGGCATCGACACGCGAAACCGTGCGCGGCATGTGCGAGGGCAGCGGGTTGCGCATGGTCGTGGTGTCGGGCATGCGCGTGGCGAACGAACTTGCGCCCGTGCTGCTCAAGCACTCGGGTCCGGACCTCTCGAAACCGCCTTCCATCGATAAACCCCGTCTCCAGATGCCGTGACGCGGGATCAAATCAGGGCCGTCCCTCTCTAGCACGGCCTTACCGGCTGAACTATGCTCAGGAGCAATTCGCCACGCCCGATGATCCGGGCGCGGCGATTCCGCTACCCGACAGAGGTTCGAATGCCGACTTATCGTGAAGCTCACCGCCGTTCGATCGACGATCCCGAATCATTCTGGGGCGAACAGGCCAGGCGCATCCATTGGGAAACGCCGTTCGATCAGGTGCTCGATCGCAGCAATCCGCCGTTTGCGCGCTGGTTTGTCGGCGGCAAGACGAACCTCTGCTACAACGCCGTCGACCGTCATCTCGCCTCGCGCGCGCAACAGAACGCGCTCGTGTATGTATCGACGGAAACGGGCATCGAGCGGCGTTATACCTACGCCGAACTGCACGGCGAAGTGAACCGGATGGCCGCTGTCATGCGCTCGCTCGGCGTCAAGCAGGGTGAACGCGTGCTGATCTATTTGCCGATGATCCCCGAAGCCCTGTTCGCAATGCTGGCGTGCGCGCGGCTCGGCGCGGTGCATTCGGTCGTGTTCGGCGGCTTCGCGGCGCCGAGCCTGGCGGCGCGCATCGATGACGCCACGCCCGTCCTGATCGTCACCGCCGATGCCGGCGCGCGCGCGGGCAGGGTGATCGATTACACGCCCCTCATGGATGAAGCGCTGGCACGCGCGGAGCACAAGGTGGCGAACGTGTTGTTGATCGACCGGCAACTTGCGCCTGAACGGTTGCAGGCGCCGTATCTGGTCGATTACGAACCGCTGCGCGAACAGTTCTTCGATGCCCAGATTCCATGCGTATGGCTCGAGTCGAACGAACCTTCGTACGTGCTTTACACGTCCGGGACGACCGGCAAACCGAAGGGCGTACAGCGCGACGTGGGCGGGTACGCGGTGGCGCTGGCGGCGTCGATGGAACACATCTTCCAGGGCAAACCCGGCGACACCATGTGGACCGCGTCGGACGTGGGCTGGGTGGTCGGGCACAGCTACATCATCTACGCGCCGCTGATTGCCGGGCTGACCACAGTCATGTACGAAGGCACGCCCATTCGCCCGGATGGCGGGATCTGGTGGCGCATCATCGAGCAGCACAAGATCAACCTGATGTTCACTGCACCAACCGCGCTGCGCGTGCTGAAGAAGCAGGACCCGAAGCTGATGGAGCAGGCGGATTTATCGAGTTTGCGCACGCTGTTTTTAGCCGGCGAACCGCTTGATGAACCCACCGCGCAATGGATCCAGGGCGCGCTGAAAAAGCCGGTCGTCGATAACTACTGGCAAACCGAAACCGGCTGGCCGATGATCGCCATTCCACGCGGCATTGAAGCGTTGCCGCCAAAACTGGGATCTCCCGGGGTGCCGTCGATGGGCTTCGCCTTGACCGTGCGCAACGAAGCAACCGGTGACATTTGTGCGGCAGGCGAGAAGGGCGTGATCGCGCTCGACTACCCGTTGCCGCCCGGCTGCATGCAAACCGTCTGGGGCGACGATTCGCGGTTCATCAAGACTTACTGGCAGAGCATTCCCGGCCATCAGTTGTATTCGACCTTCGACTGGGGCGTCACCGACGAAGACGGCTACGTTTCCATTCTCGGACGTACCGATGACGTGATCAACGTCGCCGGGCACAGGCTAGGGACGCGCGAAATAGAAGAGGCAATCAGCAGTCATCGGGCGGTGGCGGAGGTTGCGGTTGTAGGCGTTGCCGATCCGGTCAAAGGGCAGGTCGCGCTGGCGTTCGTTGTTTTGCGCGATGCGCAGGCGCTGGACCAAGAGGGCGCACGCGAAGCACTGGAAGCGGAACTTGCACGCAGTGTCGATTCACAGCTTGGGGCGATCGCCCGTCCCGCCCGCGTGCATTTTCTTGCGATGCTGCCCAAGACGCGCTCGGGCAAGCTGCTTCGACGCGCGATCGCAGCGCTGGCCGAAGGCCGCGACCCCGGCGACTTGCCGATGATCGAAGACGCCGGGGCGTTGGTGCAGGTGAAAGAGGCTTTGACGCGATAATGAAACGTTCCGGGTGCGCCGCCCGGAACGCTTTTGTTCCTTCAACGAACCAGCTTTTGCAAGGCCGATTGCGTCTTCGGCGATCCATGCACCGCTTCCTTCGCCAGGTTGATTTGCATGGTTGTAGCCGCGACTTCATGCACGGCCCGCTCGAGTTGATACGTTCCCCGGGCGTTGAGCCAGTCCAGAATTTCCGCCAGATGCCAGACCACCGCGCTGCCTTCGTGAACCGGTGCAGGAAAAGTCGAAGGATTCGCGAGCATCAGCTTGCGCATGTTCTGGCGCGTGACGCCGATGGTATCGGCGACGTCGGTCAGGCCCACAAAATCCGGCGATGCCTCCACCAGCGTGGCTGATGGAACGGCTGATTTCACGTCCTTCAATGCGCTCATCAACGCAGCTTCCGCGCTGTCCGCTTCGCGCGTAAATTCGAGTGCGATGCGACCCGCTTGTCCGATGCCAATCAATGCGTCGTCGCATCCGGCGGCGCCAAGACGCCCGATCAATTCCTCGTGATCGCAGTCGCTTTCCGATAGCCGATATTTCAGTGTGAACGTGTATTCCATGGCGCAAATTCAAGTAAGACCGCTGATTGCTGGGAAACCTTTTCTGGCTGGAACGCGCAATTGTCCACTACGCGTCTGATCGCCCGCGCGTGATTGACCGCGTTCTTGGGCGTGCTCCAGATGCTGGTGATACAAAACTCGCCACAACGGCAAGTAGCCTCGTTGAATGGACAGTACATCCGTCCCCACGCGTGGCTGGCGCCTGGTTCAACGCGCCACCCGTGCGATTCAGCATGCCGCAGTGCTTCTTCAATTTCCTTCTTCTGATGCTTCGAACGAGTCATCCTTAGCTCCATAGTAGAAGCGCCGCCCAAAGTTGTCAAGTGACAACCTTGGGCGGCGCTGGAACATCGAAACGAAAACTCGTTTTGGAGTCGTGCTTTCGCCGGCCGTGTGCCTGTCCTGCTCACACGACCGGAAACATCACGCGGGTGCCGATACCTTTTTCTCCCGGGTATTAGGCAGCAAGATGGTCAGGACTCCGATCAGCGGCAGGAACGAACAAACCTTATAGACATAGTCGATGCTCGTCGCGTCAGCCAGATGGCCAAGGACCGCCGCGCCAATACCGCCCATGCCGAACGCGAAGCCGAAGAACAGGCCTGCGACCATGCCGACCTTGCCGGGAACCAGTTCGGTCGCATAAACCAGGATGGCCGAGAACGCCGACGCCAGGATCAGCCCGATCACAACGGAAAGCACGCCGGTCCAGAACAGGTTGGCGAACGGCAACATCAGCGTGAAGGGCGTCACGCCCAGGATCGATACCCAGATCACGACTTTGCGGCCGATCTTGTCGCCAACAGGACCCCCTACGATGGTGCCGACGGCGACTGCCGCGAGAAACCAGAAAAGGTGAACCTGCGCTGTTTCGATCGACAAATGAAACTTGCTGATGAGATAAAACGTGAAGTAGCTGGTAATGCTCGCAAGATAAAAATACTTCGAAAATGTGAGCACCATCAGGACGGTCATCGCAATGATCACCTTGCTGCGGGGCAATGCCGACACCACGGCGGTATGACGCGCTTTCTTCACAGCAGGATGACGCTGATACCACCGTCCGATATTGAACAACACAAAAATCGCGAGCAGCGCTGCCGCCGAAAACCACGCAATGCTGCGTTGTCCATGGGGCATGATGACCAGGGCAGCCAGCAAAGGTCCGAGCGAACTCCCCGCGTTGCCGCCGACCTGAAACACCGACTGCGCAAGGCCGTGCCGCCCGCCGGACGCCATGCGTGCCACGCGCGATGATTCCGGATGGAATATCGAAGATCCGCAACCCACCAGTGCCGCTGCTATCAACAAGACCGAGAAGCTTCCTGCCATCGACATCAATAACAAGCCGCACAGCGTGAATCCCATGCCGACAGGTAACGAATACGGTTTTGGATGTTTGTCGGTGTAAAGGCCGACGAGCGGCTGCAATAACGACGCCGTAATTTGATACGTCAGCGTGATCAGGCCGATTTGCCCGAACGAGAGGGAAAACTCGCTTTTGAACATCGGGTAAATGGCGAGAATCAGCGACTGGATCATGTCGTTGAGCAGATGCGCGAAACTGATCGCGCCCAATACTGGAAATACGGTGCGGGGAGCGGCCGTGATCGGCGAACTCGCCGAACTCAAGGGAGGCGCGGCGCCAAGTGCGTTTTTATCGATGCTGGTCTGCATGGGAAAGGGCTGGAGAAGTCGCGCGTTGCATTTGCTATTCGCCTTAACCACCGGCGGATAACCCATGCTGGCAATTTTAAAGTGTCCTCTATGCATTGTCCGGCCAAGTTTTGTCGCGAACCAGACACTGGCGGGGCGGGTCATACGGGTTTTCCATGCGTTTTCGTCATGAAACGGGGTTTTGCAATAGCCGCTGAAAACATTCCTAAAGAACTGCTGGTTCCCGCCGTTGACCATTGATGTACTCGCGCTTGCCGCCCAAAAAGCGGCTCCCGCGTGATGCCAATCAAAACTTGGGATTCAATCGATGAAATTGTTCTCGCTGCGTGGCAACCCCGGCGCTGGTTTTATTCCCGAGGCCGGTGCGGGCGACAAAAGCTCGAGGCTTCAGGTAAATGCAACAAGCCGCCGTTCTTTGTCCGTGAAAGCATCGCTGCGGCTCGCGTTTGCGGTGCTGTTGATCGGAACGCTGGTTATCGGCGTGATTGCGCTCACGCAAATCAGCCGTCTGAATGGCTCGACGGATTCGATTTATCGCGAAGGGTACGTGGCGAGCCGTGCCGCCGAGGAACTCCGTGCCGCAATGTTGCGCGCGAGCCGCTCGCAAAAGATGCTGCTGACCGCGACGACGGCAAAGGAGCGCGATGAGCTCGGCGCGGACATCGACCATGCATTGGCGGACATCGGCCGCGATCAAGCCCAGCTGCAAAGCTTCGCCGATCCAACGGGCGGCCAGAAGCAACTGGCCAAGGCCGTGGGCGCGTGGAGCAACGACTTGCGCGCTTTCGTCAAGCTCATGAAAGAGCAGCCGCTCGATTTGTCGCAGATGAACTGGCAAGTCGGCATGCAGGACGTGTCGTTGCTGGTGGCGACCGGCAAGCTGGAGAAGCTCGTCAATGTGCTGATCGAACAGCGCGGGGTGGCTGCGAAGGCGACCATCGATACCGCTTCGTCCATCTATCACGCGTCGTTCGTGATGGTCGCCGTGTTGACGCTGGCGCTGATCGTGCTGGCGTTTTTTGTCGCCGAATGGGTCGTGCGGCGGCTTGCCAGGCAACTCGGCGGCGAACCCGTCTACGCGATGCAGATCGCAAGCCGCATCGCTGCGGGCGACCTGTCGAACCGCATCACCATCGCCAAGCGCGATAACACCAGCATGCTTTACGCGCTTTCCGGCATGCAGTCGGGTTTATCGACGACGGTCGGCGAAATCGCGGCAAGCGCTGAAGCGATTGCATCGGCATCGGGCGAAATCTCGCAAGGCAACGTGGACTTGTCGCAGCGCACGGAGCAGCAGGCGGTCGCGCTCGAAAAGACCGCGTCGAGCATGGAGCAGTTGACATCGACCGTGCGCCAGAACGCCGAGAACGCGAAGCAGGCGAGTGCGCTCGCGCACAACGCGTCGGAGATCGCGGAGAAGGGCGGCGAAGTCGTCGGCCGCGTGGTCGCGACCATGGAGCAGATCAATGCCAGCGCGAAGAGCATTGGCGACATCATCGGCGTGATCGAGGGGATTGCGTTCCAGACGAATATTCTCGCGCTCAATGCAGCCGTGGAAGCGGCGCGGGCCGGCGAGGAGGGGCGCGGGTTTGCGGTTGTTGCGGGCGAGGTGCGCAGCCTTGCGCAACGGTCATCGGCGGCGGCGAAAGAGATCAAGGGCTTGATCCATACATCGGTTTCACGCGTCTCCGACGGTTCCACGTTTGCGCACGAAGCCGGCGCAACCATGGACGAAGTCGTGCGTGCAGTGAAGCGCGTGACGGACATCATGGGCGAGATATCGGCGGCTTCGGCGGAGCAGAGCAGCGGTATCGAGGAGATCAATCACGCCGTCACGCAGATGGACGCCGGCACGCAACAAAACGCGGCGCTCGTCGAACAAGCTGCGGCCGCTGCGCAATCGCTCGATGACCAGGCGCACGCGCTGAAACAACTCGTTGGAAAGTTTCAGTTGAAGTGATGTAACGCTGTGTTCGAAAGAACGAGGGCTTGCCGCAAAGCACGCCTTCGTTCTAGAATTCGCGACGGGCGCGGCAGGGCGCCCGGTCTCGCGAAAGTGAAAGCACCTGTCACGCGTTATCTCTTCATCTGGATAAACCGCAACGTTGAACCTTTAGCCGCAGCGAGAACGGCGCATTAAGGAGAAACGTCATGTGGTCGACATCCGCACCCCGCGCAGTCAATTCAACCCTCACCAATACCGAATTCCTTCGACGCCACGCGCGCCGGCTGCTTCGTCTCGCACGCGCAGAAAGCACAAGCACCGCGATGCCCGTACTTCGGCGTCTGCTCGCCGCCGGCGTGATGCGCGACACAACGCTTACGCAATTGCACGAAACCCGCGTGGAGATCCAGCTCAAGCACGTGCTGAACTTGCTTGCGGTCGAGCTCGGACATTTCGGCTGGGATGCCTGTAAAGCGGTGATCGATACACAAGCGCCGGCTGTCATCGACAGATACCGCTTCGATGCCGGCGCTTTCGGCGATTACGAAAAAGTGTGGTTCGCGAACGCTGCCGAAAGCCGTGAATGGCAGCGCGAGAATGGAGGGTACATCGTGGAATACGGAGATCAGGCGGTGGCCATTCTCTGGCGCGAGTAATTCATCCTGAGAACTGGCGGCGCGCTTGGCTGCTTCGACCTGAGCGCGCCGACTAGATCAATTCCATTTCTTTCCAGTCGGCGTTACTAAAAAAACGGCTTAATTCCCGCATCAGGTCGTTTAGCGCGGACATTTCCATCGATGTGATCTTGCGCACGTGCTGCGCCTGGGTCCAGTCGCCGTAGAGCATTGCCACCGTCGATCCATTCGCTTTCACCGGCAAGAGGACGAACGCGTGGGCGTCGCCGAACGACGATTTGAACCAGCGCGGCAGACGTGCATCGATACGCGGATCACGCGCATTCTCGATGAAAATCCCTACCGGATTCGAGATGGCCAGATGAAACACGTCCGGCTGGAACGCGGCCGGAAACGTCAGCGATGGCAACAATGATTCCACGCCCGGACCGAGTCCAAGCCGCGCCTGGAATTCCTCGTTGGCCTGGCGCACGAACACGACCGTGCGCGAGAACGAAAGCCCGGCGAGCACGGCTTCGGACGCAAGCGCGAGCACCGGCGCCAAGGCGTTCTTCGATGGCAGCGAGCGCAAGTCGTCGAGGCTCGCGGCAATGCGTGCTTCCGCCGATAACCCCGCGCGCGCGATCGCATCGGCGTCCGCGCGCAATTCCACGATCTCGCGCATCACGCCGTCGTTGGAGTCTTCGTTTGCAAGCGCCAGGCTCATTTCGGCGAGCGTGGCGGCGTCGGTTGAAAGCGCACGGCTATAACGGTTGGCAATATCGATCAGCGAACTCTCGCGATGGGCTTCATCGACATGTTGTGCGGTGAGCGCGTCCGCGACTTCGGTGGAGTAGTTGGTGACCGCCTGCAGCCAGCGCACATGGCGCGGCGTTTTTTCATCGACGGGCGCGAGCGGATCGCGCGTCAGCATGCCCGTGCGGATGGTCTCCGGCAAACGCCAGCGGTCCGCGGCCTCGATGCCGATCTCTTCGAACGTCACGCCCAGGAGCGCACCGCACGCAATGCTGTCGCTGATGTCCTCGGCGGCGGCTTTGCGGCGCAACTGATCCCATTCGGTCTCGAGATAAAACGCGACCAGCAGCTTGCCGATCTGCCGCATCAGCGTACAGACCACCGCTTCTTCCGATGCCCGGAATTCGCTGCGCTCGGTCACTTGCCGCGCGACCGCGCCGGACAGCAGCGTGCGGTTCAGCTCCAGCTTGGCATCGATACGGCGCGGCGCGCTGTGATGAAAATGATCGACGAGTTTCAGCCCGACCACCAGATGACCGACCGCGTCCATGCCGAGCACCATCAACGCGCGCGTGACGGTCGTGATGTTGCCGCCGAACGAGATGTACATTGCGGAATTGGCGAGCCGCAACACCTTCTGCGTGAGGCCGAAGTCAGACAGAACGACCTGGACGAGGGCGGTGAAGTCCAGATCGTCGTCGCTCATGGCGGATACCGTGGTGCGCAAGGCCTGCGACAGCATGGGGAAATCCCCGCGCTCGCTCATGCGTGCCCACAGTTTGTCCAGTAATTCGGCTTTGGTATTGCTTGCCATGCGATTGGTGTGTTGCCTTGCAGGTTCCAGTCCGGTTGGCTGAGCCAGCTTGGGTCAGGCGCGTTGCGGCGTTCAGGCCGGCAACGCGCGTTCGACTCAGCCGAAGTGTAATGCGCGGAAAAAAACTTGCCTAAGTCCGGCGTGCAAGTCCCGGGTCCCTTATCACAAGCTCATGTGTCTACGCCTTATAACGGCGCAACGGCACACAAGCTTTAAGGCAGACGCGAGACGTATCACAGTTTGTGACGGTATCTTATAAAGACGCCTGGAGAAAGAGCGTTTTATCCTCAAAGCAACGCTTGAGCTCCGTCGCCGGAAGCGCCTTGCTGATCAGCCAGCCCTGTATTTGATCACAGCCCATCTCGATTAGCAGATTACGCTGGGCTTGCGTCTCCACGCCTTCCGCGACAAGTTCAAGTCCGAGGGATTTGGCCAGGCCCACCACAGCGGTGACGATTGCCCGGTTATTACGCGATGTCAGCAAGTTTTCGATAAAACTCCGGTCTATCTTGAGCTTCGAAAGCGGGAAGCGCTGCAAGTACGAGAGGCTGGAATAACCGGTGCCGAAATCATCGACGGCAAAGTGGATGCCGAGCGCCGCCAGCGTTTCAAGCAACAGCGTGGCTTCCTCGGGATCGTGCATCAGCAGGCTTTCAGTGATCTCGAAGACCAGGCGGCGCGGATTCAGACCCGTCAGTTCGAGCGCGTCCTTCACGTTTTGCGTAAAGCGTTTGTCGCGGAATTGCTGCGGCGACACGTTCACCGAGACGTAATCCAGCATGATTCCGTCCTTGTCCCACTGCACCAGTTGCATGCACGCCGCTTTCAAAACCCAGTTGCCGAGATAGTTGATCAGGCCAATCGATTCCGCCAGTGAGATAAAAGCCGCGGGGGGAACCAGGCCATGCACCGGATGCTGCCAGCGGATCAACGCTTCGACGCCGACCACGCCGCCATGACGGCTTTCGGTGATCGGCTGGAAATGCAGCGCAAATTCGCCGTTGCGCACGCCTTCATACAGATCGGCTTCCAGGTTCAGCCGTTCGGCGTTGCGCGGATCGTTATCGGGCGCATGGAACACGACGATATTTCCGCCCGAACCCTTGGCCTGCGCGAGCGCGTGATCGGCCATGCGCAACAGGCTGCTGCCGGTATGTTCGACGGCATCAGGGTATATGGCGGCGCCAATGCTCGCTGACAAATGCGTATGTTGCCCGCGATATTTATACGGCTGCGCCACCGCACTCAGCAGGCGCCGGCCGAGGTCTTCAGCCGAAGCGATCGCTTCGTCCGCTGTGCCCGCCGTCATCAAGACAGCGAATTCATCGCTCGAGACGCGTGCCACGCGCTCGCCCGCGCGCGCCGCATGCTGCAGCCGGCGCGCGGTCTCACGCAGCATGTCGTCGCCGGCGTCGTAGCCGAGCGCGCGGTTGATGCGCTGAAAGTCATCGATGTCCACGCGCAGCAGCGCCGCGTGCGTTCCCATGTCAACGGCTTCGGCCTGGGCGGCATCGAGTGCCGCCTGCAGGGCCGTCAGGTTTTCCAGGCCCGTGAGCGGATCGTGATTGAGTGCGTGCCGCAACGCGGCTTCGGTTTCGCGCCAGTGCGAGACTTCGAACGCGGCGACCGCGAAGCCGCCATCAGGCGTCGAGAGGATTCGCAACTCCACCAGAATTGGCGTTGTCAGCGACTTCAGCAGATGCAGCGTCGCAGCTTCCTGCTTGCCGCTTTGCCGGGCGCGGACGACGAGTTCATCGAGTTCATCGATCTCATCCGAAGGCACCAGCTCGTGCAACGTCAGCGAGCTCAGGTAGTCGCGGTGATAGCCGAGGAACTCGACACTTCTCTCCGACACGTAATGGACCTGCAGCGACGCATCCACTTGCGCGATAAAGTCGACGGCGGCGAGTGTGGCTTCTGCGGCGCCTGGAGAAGTCCCGCCGGGCGCATTGATTGCGACAACCGAATGGGTTTGTTCACCGCGCGCGGAGGAAACCTGGACAAGCCGCGCCGCATTGGACGGAACCGGCGCATATGATTTCGCGCCGGCCGCCGGTGCATCGATGGTAGCGAGCCTGGGATTGCAATTGGCTTGCGCCCGGGCGACCAGCGTCGCGGCGGCCCGGCGCACGGTAACGCGAGTCTGGGCTGCGAAGGCGAGCCATGCATTGAGGCGCTGAGCGCGTGTCCGTTTTACTTGCATGTTGTATGGGTTTGGCCTGTCTGAACGCGCGTCTGGCCTTAAGGGAGCGCGACGCGCGCTGTCCGGCGCGCGCGCCGCATCGAAGTGCTGGAGAGTGCCGGCGATGCTGACGCAAGCCCCCGGAAGTTCCGGGAGCAGCGAGTCGGACCTGTTCTTTGCAAGTTAACGGTTATGCCGCCGAATTCTTTAGAAGAATGGCCGCGCGTCTGCAAGCCTTCAGCCCGGCGGGTTTCACGCAATTTGTCGCTATCCCGATTTGGGGTAGAGTGCGTGAAGGGGTGTAAGCAGGGGTGTAAGCAGGCGGGCCGGATTCGCTGCGGGAAGAGTCTGCAGATTCTTTCGAACGACGGTCCGCAGGCTCGAGTCCGATTCACCGCTTGTCATTGGTCGCCACCGTTATCCAGTTGTTATCGTTCCATTTGCCGTACGCCATGACCGTGTCCCCAAGCCGATTGTCACAACCGGACCAGAGTCCAGACGCCGCCGACGCCAGCATTGCGCTGCGCCGGTTTCCAGCGTGCCGGGAACGTGAGGCCAAGCAGGTGCGAACGGCTGAAGCCATCGGGTCGATCAATGCCACCGGTTGATCCCAACCCATCGTCAGGCGGTTCCGCCGATGCGTCCGCTGACCCGTCGGCCATCCGGGAACCGGAAAGTGTCTATCTGGGCCGCCAGCCGATCATCGACCGCAAGGGTGCACTGCACGCCTACGAGCTGCTGTTTCGCGACAGCCCCGACAACCGCGCGCGGATTTTCGACGATGTCCAGGCCACCGCCCATGTCGTGGCGCGAACGGTAGGCGAGATAGGTTTGTCGGCCGTGCTCGGCGACCATCGCGGCTTCGTGAACATGAATCGCGACTTGCTGTTCGATGACATCGTCCACATCATGCCGCCCGATCGCTTCGTGCTCGAGATTCTCGAAACGGTTACCTTCGACGCCCGGCTCTTCAAGCGCTGCGAGCAATTGCGCGCGGCGGGCTTTCAATTCGCCCTCGATGACGTCGTCGCGCTGACCGAACCACTGCACGAAGCGCTGCCTTACGTGGACTACGTCAAGATCGACTTCCTCGCCGCTGATCGCGCGCATATTCCGGAGCTCGCGGCCACGCTCAAGCGTCATGGCAAGACCCTGATCGCAGAAAAGATCGAAACTCACCAGGACTTCGACGAAGCCAGCAAACTTGGCTTCGACCTTTTCCAGGGTTATTTCTTTGCGCGTCCGCAAGTACTCGTAACGCGGCGCTCGAATCCATCGCGCACCGCGTTGTTGCGCCTGCTGGGCGTGCTTTCTGGCGAACCGGGAATTGCGGAACTCGAAGCCGAACTGAAGCTCAATCCGAACGTGGTCGTGCAGTTGCTGCGTCTGGCCAATTCGAGTGCGTTCAAGCTGGGCCGGCCGGTTTCATCGTTGCGCGAGGCGATTGCGGCGACCGGCACGCGGCAGATCTCGCGCTGGACCCAGTTACTGCTTTACGCCGATGGCCGCCATTTGCCGTGGCGTTCGGACCCGCTCGTGCAACTCGTCGGCACGCGCGCACGGTTCATGGAACTGGCGGCGCGCGCCTTGCGGCCATCGAATGAAGGATTCGCCGATGCCGCCTTCATGACCGGCATTTTTTCACTCGTCCATGTGGTCGTGGATCTGCCGCCTGTCGAGATCATGCAGTTGCTGAAGTTGTCGAAAGAGATTTGCGACGCGATCGTCGAAGGCAGCGGGCCGCTTGGCGCGTTGTTGCGTATTTCACAGGCCGCCGAACGGGGCGACGCGCCGGAGCTGGATTCGAGCGTTGGCTCGGACGCCGCGTTCGCGGTGCTGACGCCGGCCGTGCTTGCCCAGTTGCAGTTCGAGGCCGCCACGTGGTTCGGCGCCCACCGGGTGGAATAGTGTAGGCTCGCCGAACGGTTTTATTGTGTGCATGCTTACTACCCCGACAAAAGTAGCCAATCAGGAACGAAGGGAGTCTCATGAAGCGTAAATTTGCGGGTAAGTTGCTGGGTTTGTCGCTGGGCGCCGCGCTTGCGGCCTATGCGCTGGTTGCCTACGCGACTCTGAAACCAGGCGACCAGGCGCCCGGTTTCACGACGCAGGCGTCGCTGGGCGGGAACGTCTTCGACTATTCGCTCGCGAGCGCCCTGAAGAAGGGGCCGGTCGTGCTCTACTTCTATCCGGCCGCGTTCACGAAGGGCTGCACCATCGAGGCGCACGAATTCGCCGACGCCGTCGATGAGTACAAGGCGCAAGGCGCGACCGTGATCGGCGTGTCGCATGACAACATCGACACGCTGAAGAAGTTTTCGGTGAGTGAGTGCCGCAGCAAATTCCCCGTCGCCGCCGATGCCGACTCGAAGATCATCAAGCAATACGACGCGTCCATGCCGCTCGTAAATTCCATGGCGAACCGCGTTTCATACGTGATCGCGCCCGATGGCAAGGTGATTTACGAGTACACGAGCCTGTCGCCGGATCAGCACGTGGCGAACACGCTGCAGGCGTTGAAGGATTGGAACGCGAAGCACAAGACACAATAAATTCCCCCGCGCTCGAGGTTGTTTGCTGATGCCGATCATCGTTGTACTCGTTGTTTTAGTGGCCGTCATTTACGGCGCGTTCTGGTCGTTCCACGCAATATCGGCGGCTTTTGGCCTGGGCATTGCGATCAGCGCCGCGGTTCTGGCGGGGTTGATCGTCGTGGCCATTGCGGCCTACTTCTGGTTCCGATGGAAAGAGGTTGCCCCCAATGCCCACGATGGCGACTGGACACACGAGATCAAGGCCGATTGGGGTGGCGTGAGAGTGGCGGCGGGCAAACGCCTGTGCGAGGTTCGCGTGGCCGAGCACACCGGCATGTACATCTTTGCTGACCTGCGCGGCGCGCGCATGGAAGCAAGTTCGGCCGGGGGCGCATGGCAGGTCGTGCTGGATGTGGACGATGCTGCGCATGGACAGTGGATCTTGCCCATGCGCGATCGGCGCGAGGCGCACAAGTGGAGCCGGATCTTGCAGAAGGCTACCGATCAGAAGCTGTAAGCCCCTAGTGATACCCCATATCGCCCCGTACTTTCCCGCGAAACACCCAGTACGACCACACCACATAAAGCACGATCACGGGCAGCAGGAACATCGTTCCAATAATCAGGAACTGCTGTGACAGCGGCGTCGTGGACGCGTCCCACAACGTCACCGATGGCGGCGCAATAAACGGCCACAAACTGATCACAAGCCCGGTGAACGCCAGAAAGAACAGCCCGATCGAGCACATGAACGGCACGACTTCGCGGCGCTTGCCCAGCGCCGACCACAATGTCCACACGAGCAGCACCGTCAGCACCGGCACCGGCGCGAACACAAAGCTTGCAGGAAAGCTGAACCAGCGTTCCGAAATGCGTGCGTCCTTGAGCGGCGTCCAGATGCTGATCAGCAAGATGAACGCGATCACGCCGAACAAAACCTTCTTTGCCATCGTGCGTGCCCATTCCTGCAACTCGCCTTCGGTTTTCAACACAAGCCACGTGGTGCCTTGCAACGCATAACCAAAAATCAATCCGACGCCCGTCAAAAGCGGAAACGGCGCGATCCAGTCCCAGCTGGTTCCGACGAAAACCCGGCCATGTATGGGGAAGCCCTGGATGAACATGCCGAGCACCACGCCTTGCGAAAACGTCGCGATCAGCGATCCATAACCGAATGCGCCATCCCATATCCATTTGCGCGCACCGACCACCTCGCGGAACTCGAACGCGACGCCGCGAAAGATCAAGCCGAGCAGCATCAGGAGGATCGGAAAATAAACCGCCGGCACGATGATCGAAAATGCCAGCGGAAACACCGCGAGCAAACCGCCGCCGCCAAGGATCAACCAGGTTTCGTTGAAGTCCCAGACGGGCGCGACCGAGTTGATCATCAACTGCCGCTCGACGGGATCTCGCCGCAGCAGGAACACCATCCCGACGCCAAGATCGAAGCCGTCCAGCAGCACGTACATGAATACGGCGAGCGCCAGGATGGCGGCCCACATCGGCACGAGGTCGAGCATCATGGTCTCCTGGCTGGCGGAATCACGTCGTCGGGCCGGACCGCTTTCGCCGCGCCCGAAGCCGCTGGCGCACTTGCCGACGCCGCCGATAAAGGCCGTGCCGCCCGCGTCTCCGGTTGCAGCAGATCGTGGTCGGTATCGTTGTGTTCATCGGCGGGACCAATGCGCACAAGGCGCCGCAGCAGGATGAAGCCCGAGCCGAAAATAACGATGTACGCCAGCACGTAAAGCAGCCAGGAGAGCCCGACATCGCCAGCCTTGAGCGACGGCGTGACCGAATCGCTCGTGCGCATCAAGCCGTACACGGTCCAGGGTTGACGCCCGCTTTCGGTCGTCGTCCACCCCGCCAGCACGGCGATAAACCCGAGCGGCATGCCATATGTCGCGCAACGCAGCCAGCGCGTGCTGGTCTCGAGCTTGCCGCGCGCAAACAGCACGATGCCGGAAAGCACGAGCACGAACATGAGCACGGCAATGCCGACCATGATCCGGAACGCGAAGAACACCACGGCCACGTTCGGCCGATCCTCGCGCGGGAAGTCTTTCAGGCCTTGCACGACACCGTTCGGATCATGCGTGAGATAGATGCTGCCGAGCACGGGTATCGATATTTCGAAGCGGTTGCGTTCGTTCTCCTGGTCCGGAATGGCGAAGATCGCGGCGGGGATTCGCGATCCGGTCTCCCACAGGCCCTCCATGGCTGCGAGTTTGGCGGGCTGATGTTCGCGCGTATTGAGACCATGCATATCGCCGATAACCATCTGCACCGGCACCATGATCATCAGAAAGATCAGCGCCATCTTCGTCATCACGCGGCTTTCTTCCAGCGACCGTCGTTGCCGAAGGTACAGCGCGCCCACGCCGAGAATCACGAACGCCGCGGTGACAAGAAACGCGCTGACGGTATGGCCGAGGCGATAAGGGAAGGAGGGCGTGAAGATGGCGTCGAAGAAACTGGTGACTTCGAAGCGCCCGTCGGGAAGGATCTTGTAGCCGCGCGGGGTCTGCATCCAGCTATTGACGGCGAGAATCCAGAATGACGAGATCACCGTTCCCGACGCCACAAAGAATGCGGCCAGCACATGCGCCCATTGCGGCACGAGCTTGCGGCCGAACAGCAGCACGCCGAGAAACGCGGCTTCGAGGAAAAACGCGGTGAGGACTTCGTAGCCCATCAACGGGCCGATGACGCTCGCGGTAGCATCGGTGAAACGGCTCCAGTTGGTGCCGAACTGGAACGGCATCACGATTCCCGATACCACGCCCATGCCGAACGAAACCGCGAATATCTTGAGCCAGAATGCCGAAAGCCGTCGATAGACGTCGCGTTTGGTGATCCACCAGAGCACTTCCAACGTTGCAATAAAACACGACAGGCCGACTGTGAACGCCGGCAGCAGGATATGAAAGGCGATTACCCACGCGAACTGAAAACGGGACAGCAATACGGCATCTAATTCCATGAACACTCCGCATGAGAAGTTTTCGATGGCGCACTTACCGGTTTAGATTAAACCAGCTTTTCGTAAAACGACGGTTTTATTTGCTGACTGCTTTCTGAATAAGAATCCAATATGCCGTATAACAGCGCGATAAACCGTCAAATGCGGCGCTTTCTTATCGTTGATATAATTACGCTTTCATTACATGCTGCGTGGACGACCACGTGCGCATCGATCACACCGGGGACGGCCCCACTTTTGTCGATGGGGAACATCCATGTCCTGGTTTCTTTTGTTTATCGCCGGATTGCTCGAAGTTGCGTGGGCCGCCGGGCTCAAGACTTCCGAAGGTTTTACGCGGCTGTGGCCGTCGGTCTTCACCATCGTGACAGCTACCGGCAGCTTCGTGCTGCTTGCCATGGCCATGCGTCAATTGCCGCTTGGCACCGCTTACGCCGTCTGGACGGGCATTGGTGCGGTCGGGGCTTTTATCTTCGGCATCGTGATGATGGGCGAGGCGCTGACGGTGGCTAGGGTTGCCAGCGCCGCGTTGATCGTGGTCGGGCTAATCGGGCTGAAGCTGTCTTCGGGACATTGAACGCGAGCTTTTGCTGCATTAATCGCTCAAACAATCGCTGGAACAGCCGTTAATGAGTCTATGCAGTTCGTTGTCGCTCGGCAGTTCAGCTTCGAGGGATGAATCGGGAACGTTGGGTGCGTGACACGCAGCGGGGCCCGGCGCGCTGCATCGGTGAGCAACCGGTGGCTATAATGGGTTCAAACGGCCTGCGGGTTCCAGCGTTTCCATGGTGCGGTCCGTAGCTTGTCGATTACGTCCGGCTCCAAGGCTTTACGTTTTGTCCATTATCCCCACCTGATGCTCGTCCCCGAGCGGCGGGTAGAACTCAAAGTCAGGAGCGCCGCGACGGTCCTGGTGCCTGGCGCGGGGTGAGCAGCGCGCAAGGAGACGGTGATGCTTGAAGCACTTTCGCTGGCAGCGGGGCTCTCCTGGGCGAGCGGGCTGCGACTCTACCTGACGGTGTTCGTCGCCGGCCTGTTTGAGCGGCTGGGGCTGATCCACCTGCCCGAGACGCTGTCTGTGCTGGCTTCTCCGTGGGTGATCGGTGTGGCGGCGGCGCTGACCATCGTCGAATTTTTCGCCGATAAGATTCCCGCCTTCGATTCCCTCTGGGACGCAATTCATACCTTTATCCGCATTCCTGCCGGCGCCGTGCTGGCCGTCGGCGCGTTCGGTCACGCTGATCCGGCCCTCCTGACCATCGCGGCGCTTGCCGGCGGTACGCTTGCGGGCGCGGCTCACCTGGCTAAAGCCGGAACGCGCGCGTTGATCAATTTATCGCCGGAACCGGTGTCGAACTGGGTTGCTTCCGCCACCGAAGACTTTGGCGCGCTGCTCGGCATCACGCTGGCGTTGTTCGTGCCGTTACTGTGTCTGGTGCTGATCATCGCGTTTCTGTTGTGCGCGGGATGGGCGTTACCGCGACTCATGCGAGGCGTGCGCGGCGGATTCGGCCGAATGGCCAAACACATGGTCGCAGCACCGAGCGTCAGCGCGCGCATTAATTCCGCCGGACCGTTCAGGAGCAAGCACGATTGAGTACCAGCAGCCTGGATAGCAGCGGTTCGGATTCGAAGCAAGGATCGAAACAGAATTTGGGTCGGCGTGGCTTGAGCGTCGGGCAGATTGCGCGGCAATCGCTGCGGATGACAGCGCGCGACTGGCGCGCCGGCGAACTGACCATGCTCATTCTGGCGCTCGTGCTGGCGGTTGCCGCGCTGGCAAGCGTCGGTTTTCTCGGCGACCGGATGCGGCAGGGACTCGAGCGCGATGCGCGGCAAATGATTGCGGCGGACTTTGTCGTTCGTGCGGATCATCCTGTCGATCCATCGTTTGCCGCCGAGGCGGCGCAACTCAAACTCGAGACCGCGACCACCGCGATTTTCCCAAGCATGATCAGCGCCGGAGTTTCCGGTAGCGGCGCAGCGGCGCCCGTTGCCCGGTTATCGGCGCTCAAGGCCGTGTCGCCGGGTTATCCGCTGCGGGGCGCGTTGCGCATTGCGCCAGCGGTCGGTCAACCTGATGCCCCCGCCACGTCCATTCCCGCGCCCGGCACCGTCTGGGCCGATCCCGCCTTGCTCGATGCGCTGAAAGTGCCTGTCGGCGGAACGGTGCGAGTGGGTACGCGCACGTTCAAGGTGTCGGCGATCATCACGCGCGAACTCGATCGCGGCTTTTCCTTCGTGAGCTTTTCTCCACGCCTGATGATGCGTGCCGACGAACTCGCGTCCACCGGACTCGTTACGTTTGGCAGTCGCGTGACATACCGTCTGTTAGTGGCGGGCCCCGACGCGCAGGTCAAGCAATTCGCCGAATTCGCGCGCGACAAGGTCGACGGAAAACCGAATGGCGGCTCGAATGGCGCGACGCCGGAAGGCGCCAAGCTGCGTGGCGTGGCGCTGGAATCGTTGCAGGATGGCCAGCCGCAAGTGCGCCAGACCATCGACCGGGCGAGTCATTTTCTGACGCTGGTTTCGCTTCTGACCGCGTTGCTCGCGGCAGTTGCGATCGCGATGGCGTCGCATCGTTTTGCGCGCCGTCATCTCGACGGTTGCGCCGCGATGCGCTGTCTCGGCGTAAGTCAGACGACGTTGCGATCGTTGTTTATCGGCGAGTTCTTGCTGGTGGGTGTGCTGGGCAGCGTGGTCGGCGTGGTGCTCGGTTTTGGCGGGCATCTGGTCCTGCTGAGCTGGCTTGGAACGCTTGTCGATGTCGAGTTGCCATCGCCCAGTATCTGGCCTGCAGTGCAGGGCGTAGCGACCGGACTCGTTCTATTGCTGGGTTTTGCGGTGCCGCCGCTGTTGCCGCTGACGCGTGTGCCGCCGGTGCGCGTGATCCGGCGCGAACTCGGCGATGCAGGCCGTATCGCATGGGTGGCTTATGCCGTTGGCGTGCTGTTGTTCGCAGGCTTGCTTGTGATCGCGGCGGGCGAGTTGAAGCTCGGCGGGATCGTTGCGGGCGGGTTTGCGGGTGGCTTGCTCGTGTTCGGTTTGGTCGCGCGCGTGGCGCTTTGGGCGGCAGCGCGTTTCGTGCGCAGCGAGCGCGTGGGGGCGGGCGTGGGCTGGCGCTACGCGCTCGCATCGCTTGAACGGCGCAGCGGCGCGAGTGCGTTGCAAATCACGGCGTTGGGTATCGGCTTGATGTGCCTGTTGTTGATCGCCATGACGCGCAGCGATTTGATCGCAGGATGGCGGCAATCCACGCCGCCCGACGCGCCGAATCAGTTTCTCATCGATATCCAGCCCGACCAGCGCGCCGGCGTCACCACATATCTGAAGCAGCACGGACAAGGCGACGCTGCTTTATCGCCGATGGTGCGCGGCCGTCTCGTCGCGGTCAACGGCAAAGCGGTGAGCCCGGACAACTACGAGAAAGCCGATGCCAAACGCCTGGTCGACCGCGAATTCAACCTGTCGTACACCACCGAACTTCCTGGCGATAACCGTCTGGTCGGCGGCGACTGGTACGGCACGGATGGGAAACCGCAAGTGTCGATAGAACAGGGGCTCGCGAAGACCATTGGCGTGAAACTCGGCGACACCATGCGTTTCGATGTCGCCGGCATGCAAGTCGAAGGGCCGGTGACGAGCCTGCGCAAGGTCGACTGGAATTCGTTCAAGGTGAACTTCTTCGTGCTGATGCCGCCGCCGTCGATCAGCGACTTGCCCGCCACGTTCATTACGAGTTTTCATCTGCCGCCGGGGCAGCAGGGTTTGATCGATGGATTGGTGGGACAGTATCCGAACGTGACTGCCATCGATACCGCGCCGATCCTCGCTCAAATCCAGCGCGTGCTGGAACAGGTGATCGGCGCCGTGCAGTTCCTGTTCATCTTTACGCTGGCTGCGGGCGTGCTGGTGTTGTACGCCGCGCTTGCCGGTACGCGCGACGAGCGCATGCACGAGTCCGCGTTGCTGCGCGCGCTGGGCGCTTCGCACAAACAGGTGCGCTCGGTGCAGACGGCTGAATTCATCGCGGTGGGCGCGCTGAGCGGGCTGATGGCGGCGCTCGGCGCGCAAGGCATCGGCTTCTTGCTCGCGACGCGCGTGTTCGAGTTTCACATCGATTTCAATCCGTGGCTCGTGCCGGCCGGCATTGCCGCGGGCGTGGTCTGTTCGGGGCTGGGCGGCTGGTTGAGCCTGCGCCGCGTGCTGTCGCGTCCGGCGCTGCAATCGCTGCGGGACGCCTGAGCCATCATTCAAAGATACGCATGACCGAAGCAACTTCTGACGCAACTACCCAGGAAACGCCGCAACCCACGGCATTCGAACTCATCGGCGGCGAGGAGCGCGTCCGCGCGCTCGTCGACCGGTTCTACGACCTGATGGATCTGGAGCCGGAGTTCGCCGTGCTGCGCGGCTTGCATCCGCCCACGCTGGAAAATTCCCGCGACAAATTCTTCTGGTTCCTGTGCGGCTGGATGGGCGGCCCCGATTACTACATCAGCAAGTTCGGTCATCCGCGTTTGCGCGCGCGGCATTTGCCTTTTGCGATTGCATCGCCGGAACGGGACCAATGGCTGCGCTGCATGGCCTGGGCGATGGAAGACATCGGCCTCGACGAACCGATGCGCGAACGCCTGCTCACGTCTTTCTTCGATACCGCCGACTGGATGCGCAATCGTCCGGGCTGAGGTTTTATGACAGACGCGCTGGATCATCGCGCTCAAGAAGTGCTGGACGCCTGGTTCGGAACGCCGGGTTCGCCGGAGTTCGGTCACGCGCGCCGGCAATGGTTCAAGAAGAACGCCGCTTTCGATAACGCGCTTCACGAGCGCTTCGGCGCCTTGCTTGATCTGGCGTTGAGGGGAGAACTCGCGTCGTGGTCAGCCACGCCGTCAGGCGCTTTGGCGTTGATCGTGATGCTCGATCAGTTCACGCGCAATTGTTTTCGTGGGACGCCGCGCGCATTTTCCGGTGACGCGACAGCTTTGAAACTCGCCCGGGAACTGATCGATTCGGGCCAAGAACGCAGCCTGCCGACTGTCTATCACCGCATGTTCGTGGCCATGCCTTTCGAGCACGACGAGGCAATCGAAAGCCAGCGCGAGGCGGTTCGTCTTTATCAAATCCTTTTCGATGAAACCCGCGAAGATGACATCGAATCGGGCCTGAAGTACGCGATCCGGCACGCTGAAGTGATTGAGAAATTCGGGCGCTTTCCGCATCGAAACGTGATTCTCGGCCGCGAATCGACGGCCGAAGAACTTGAGTGGCTCAAGAAGAATCGCGGTTTTTAGTTCACTACAAAACTCAACGTCCGCCCGCGACATCAAGCAACGCGCCGGTCACGTAGGACGACGCATCCGACAGCAACCACACGACCGATTCCGCGACTTCATCGGCGGTACCGGGCCGGCCTAGCGGCGCGAGCGAGCCCAATTGCGCTGCGCGATCGGGCTTGCCGCCGCTTGCGTGAATCTCGGTATCGATCAAACCTGGACGCACGGCATTCACGCGCACGCCTTCCGGACCGAGTTCCTTCGCGAGGCCGATGGTCAGCGTATCGACGGCGCCTTTCGAGCCCGCGTAATCCACATATTCATTCGGCGAACCAAGCCGCGCCGCCGCCGATGAAATATTGACGATCGATCCGCCGATACCCCCACGCTTCGTCGACATCCGCCGCGCCGCTTCTCGCGCGCAGAGGTAGGCGCCGAGCACGTTGGTATCGAAGACGCGTTTCATGCGGGCCACGTCCATGTCGGCGAGCGCCGAACCCGGGGCGACGATGCCCGCGTTGTTCACGAAACCATCGATTGGCCCGAACGCTTTCACGGTGGCATCGAACATGGCGATGACATCGGCTTCTGCGCTGACGTCGCCCTGAATGGCGATCGCCCGCCCGCCCGCAGCTTCCACGCGGGCGACGGTTTCATCGGCGGCGGCGCGGTTCGTCGCGTAGTTCACGCCGACTGACCATCCTCGCGCCGCACATAACAGCGCGGCGGAGCGCCCGATACCGCGGCTGCCGCCCGTAATCAAAACAACCTTCGACATAATCAAAACTCCGTTTAAACAGCGTCGCGTTTCTCGGGCCAGCGATCGATCGCCGGCGGCGTGTATGCCTTCAACGCGCCGATCAGCTTCACCGGATCGGACTCGACCTGGAGCATGTCGAGAAACGGCGCGCGCATGAAACCTTCCTCGACCGTATGCTTGAGCATGGCCAATAGCGGATCGTAGTAATTGTCGATGTTCAGGAGCGCAACCGGTTTCTCGTGATAACGCAACTGCGCCCACGTATAAACCTCGAACAGCTCTTCGAACGTGCCGACACCTCCGGGCATCGATACAAACGCGTCCGAAAGATCGGCCATCTTCTTCTTGCGCTGATGCATGTCGGGCACGACATGCAATTCGGTCAGCCCTTTGTGGCCGACTTCCTTGTTCATGAGCAATTCGGGGATGACGCCGATTGCGCGGCCGCCGTGGGCGAGCACTTCATCTGCGATGGTGCCCATCAGTCCCACGCTCCCGCCGCCGTAGATCAGCGCGAGATCCGCTTGAACCAATGCACGTCCGAACGCCTTGGCCGCTTCGGCATAGACCGGCCGGGCTCCATAGGAGGAGCCGCAATATACACACACTGCTTTCATTAGATGGGTTCCTTGGGCGCGCCGTCATCCTTCGGCGCGCGGTAGTCGGCAAAGACACGTTCAGGCATTTTCCCCGACACGAGGTCATCGAAAATCTGCCGCGAGCGGCCGCGCAAATACGGCGCCATTACCGAGATGATATTCAGGCTTGCCTGATGCAATTCCGCGCGAATCGTGTCCTGCTCGTTGTATTTGCGCGGGTTCATGACGAACTGATACGACAGCCAGTACGTCGCGATAATCCCCATGTTGGTCGCAATCACCTTGATTTCCGCGGGCGTCGCAACCATTTCGCCGTCGGTCACGAGCGCGTCGCAGAGTTGCTGCGCGAAGTTGACCTTGTGCGTGATGATCTGCTTGAAATGCGTTTCGAGCGTGCGATTGCGGGCGAGCAGGTCGTTCAGGTCGCGGTACAGGAAACGGTATTGCCACAGGAAATCCGCCATGTACTGCAAGTAAGACCACATTTCGTCGATAGTCGGACGATGATCTTCCGGGAACCGCAGCCGCTTTTCGATCAACTGTTCGAACTGCGCGAAGATGCTGTTGATGATGTCGTCTTTATTGCGGAAATGGTAGTACAGATTGCCCGGGCTGATCTCCATCTCTTCCGCGATGGTCGTGGTCGTGACGTTCGGTTCCCCGATGTCATTGAAGAGCTTCAGCGACAGTTCGAGAATGCGCTCGCGGGTGCGGCGGGGAGGTTTTGCTTCCATGTCGTCCGACCTGGTTGACCGGCTTCGGGCGAGCCGCCTGGACGGCAGCGCTCGGGCCCTGAAACCGGAGGCTATCTTGAATATCGGACGATTATAAACGGGTGGTTCGCAGGTGGGGCCGGCTTCAGAATAGCGCGAGCGTCCATCGCCAAAGAAGAGGGCCGACGATCAGCCCCCACGTCAGCAGGCACACGAGCAAAGCGACCATCACCGCCGCGCTGCCAAAATCCTTTGCGCGCTTGGACAGCTCGTGGCGTTCCAGCGAAATCCTGTCGATGGCCGCTTCCACGCTCGAATTCAGCAATTCCACCAGCAACACCAGCAACACCGATGCAATCAGCACCGCGCGCTCCACCGGCGCGACTGGCACGAAAATCCCGCACGGCAAAAGGATCGCCGCAAGCGTCAGTTCCTGACGGAACGCGCTTTCCTCGCGGATCGCCACACGAAAGCCGTTCAGCGAGTTTTTCATCGCGTGCCAGGCGCGTGTCAGGCCGCGGTTGCCCTTGTACGGATTGAAGGGCAGGGGCGCCAATGGGTCGTCGGGACCCAGCGGTTCACGGGCGTGCGGCGAGGCACCCGTTTCACCGTCGTCCTCTTCCTGATCGAAGGGTTCGCGATGAACATAGAGCAACGAGTCCGCTTGCACTGAAGGTTTGGCTTTCACATTGCGAGTCGGTGGTGGTGCGTTGGTCTTGCGTTGCGTGCTTTTCTAAGCCGCGGCTTGTTTCTGCGTCGCGCCACGCGTACCGAGCGGCTTCAGATGCGAAGCAAATTGCTCCGATGCCGCACGCCACGAAAACTTTTCCGCCCATGCGCGCGCATCGGCACGTTCGATTTTAAGCGCACGCAGACAGGCTTCGTGCAAATCTTCGTCGAGTGCGCCGGGGCCATCTGTTCCCAAAACATCGATAGGACCCGTTACCGGATAGGCCGCCACCGGCGTGCCGCAGGCCATGGCCTCGAGCAGTACCAGCCCGAAGGTGTCCGTGCGGCTCGGGAACACGAAGACGTCGGCCGCCGCATAAACCTTCGCGAGCTCGGCCTGCGACAGCACGCCGAGATAATTCACGTTGGTATAGCGCGACTTGAGTTCGGCGAGCGCCGGGCCTTCGCCTGCCACCCATTTTGAACCAGGCAGGTCCAGCTTCAAAAAAGCCTCGACGTTCTTCTCGACAGCCACGCGTCCCACGTACAAAAAGATCGGGCGCGTGGTGTTGAGAACCTTTGAGTCCATCGGTTGAAAAATATCCAGATCCACGCCGCGCGTCCACAGGACGACGTTCGTGAAGCCGAACTTTTCGAGGTCGGTTTTCACCACGGGAGTCGGCGCCATCACCGCCTGCGACGGTTTGTGAAACCAGTGGAGGAACTTGTACGTCACGCCGAGCGGAATGCCAAAGCGCGCCTGTACATATTCAGGAAAGCGTGTGTGATACGCGGTCGTGAACGGCAATTTATTGCGTATGGCAAACGAGCGCGCCGCCATGCCGAGCGGACCTTCCGTTGCGATGTGCAACGCATCCGGCGCGAACTCTTCGATGCGCTGCGCCACGCGGCGTCGCGGCAACAACGACAGCCGGATCTCGGGATACGTCGGGCACGGGATGGTCTTGAACTCGAGCGGCGTCAACAATTCCACGCGATGCCCCAGCGCCGTCAATTCGCGGCTCGTGCTTTTCAGGGTCCGCACGACGCCGTTGACTTGAGGTTCCCAAGCATCGGTCACGATCATGATCTTCATTCGATGGCCTCTCAGTAAGTGAAACGCTCAGGCGGTTGCCCCGGCCTTTTGTGCATGCAGTTCAGGTGAGCGCAATACGGTCCAGTAAACGATCTTCAATTCGCCTTCGAAGGTCTCGACCAGCGCCGACAAGCTCTCGACCCAGTCACCGTCGTTGCAGTACAGAACGCCGTCGATATCGCGTATCTCGGCTTTGTGAATGTGTCCGCAGACCACGCCGTCGCAACCACGGCGGCGGGCTTCATCGGTCATCACGGACTCGAACTTCGAGATGAAGTTGACCGCGTTCTTGACCTGATGCTTGAGGTACTGCGAGAGCGACCAGTAGTTCAGTCCGAGGCGGCTGCGTGCCCGGTTGAACCAGCGGTTGAGCAGCAGAATGAGCGTGTAGAGCGTGTCGCCGAGATAAGCGAGCCACTTGGCGTGCTGGATGACGCCATCGAAGAGATCGCCGTGAACGATCCACAAGCGCTTGCCGGCAAGCGTGGTGTGGAAGGCCTCTTGGCGCACGTGGATGTCGCCGAACGCGAGGTCGCAGAACTGGCGCGCGGCTTCGTCGTGATTGCCGGGGATGTAGACCACTTGCGTACCTTTGCGGGCCTTGCGCAGGATCTTCTGGATTACATCGTTGTGCGCCTGCGGCCAGAACCAGCCTTTGCGCAGTTGCCATCCGTCGATGATGTCGCCGACCAAATACAAGTATTCCGAATCATTGTGGCGAAGAAAATCGAGCAGATAATTCGCCTGACAGCCACCGGAACCGAGATGGATATCGGAGAGCCAGATGGTTCGGTATCGATGATCGAAGGGGCCGTCGTCTGGACGGGAAGTGCTTTGTGGCGCGAGATTTGCGCTGGTCGTGTCAAGCGGTGGGGGCGGCGAGCGTGGCGCGGCGTCGGTGCGAAACGCGATGGCTTCTGCATCGCGAAGGGTGACAGCTAACAGATCACTCAGGTTGCTCGCAGACGATTTGGTGGCCATGGGCACGCGCAACGGGTTGCAGTGAGCCCATTGCGCCATGCCCGCGTGACGGTGCCATGACAGTCACAAAAACTTCTTATTGATCGGGTGTCCGATGCATCAATACGACAGCGCCGCCTGCATATAAACCGTCAGCGGTTGACCCACGTATTTGCCGCCGTTGTTATCGGTGGAGCGGGTGAAATAGCGGCGATCGAAGAGGTTCTTCACGCCGACCGCGAGCTTCAGGTTGTTAAGTTCCTTCCCAAAGTCGTAACCGGTACGCAGGTTCAAGGTCGCGTAGCCGGGGATATCGCCAAGACGGCCGGACGCATCTTCTTGCGTGATGTACGTGGCGCCCGTGTTCGGATCGCCCGGCGAATGCTGCTTCGTCTGCGCGAAGATATCGGCGTTGAATGTCCAGCGATTCTTGTGATAACTCGCGCCCAAAGTGGCCACCTGGCGCGAGTAGAACGGCAGGTCGCGTCCCGCAAAAACCCCGGCCTTCGAAATTGCCTGCGTGTACGTGTAGGTTGCGTAAACCGAAAGCCCGTCAAGCGATGGAACCAGGTTGCCGATGTTGTATCGAACGCCCGATTCCACGCCGCGATGCCGCGTTGCGCCAAGATCGGTCCAGATGCCGTCGCCGACAATCGATCGGCTCAGCTGCAATTCCTGATCAAAGTCGATGTTGAAGAACGTCAGCTCGCCACTCCACGCGCGCCCGTTGTAGTGTGTGCCGACCTCGTACGTGGTGGCTTTCTCGGGATGCAGGCCCTGCGTGGTCGATGCAAGCTGCGCATACTGCTGCGGCCCGAATGACTGGCCGCCGTTCGCGAACAGCGACCAGCTGTCGTTCACGCGATACATCACCGACAACATCGGCAACGCCACGTGCGAATCGATCTGCGGATAAAGCTTGCTCGTCACCGCGCCGCTCGCGAGGTTCGTCACGTTGTTGAACGCACGGATGATTTCGTAGCGCACGCCCGGCGTGATCGTCCACCGGCCGATATCGATCCGGTCGTCGATATAAAACGCATTTGCCGTTGTGCCGCCCTGGCTCGTTTGATAGGCGGGCGAGGGCAGGGTCGTTGCATCCACGCTGCCATTCGGGTTGTAGAACGCCGTGCGCGTGGCTGTCTCCGAACTCGCCTCGTTCAGGAACCGGTAGCCGACGCTGATTTCCTGCACGATGCTGCCCATATCGATCAAACGCGAATAGCGCGGTTCGACGGCGAACGTGTGATAACCGCGCGGCGCGGATGTCAGGCGGCGTTGCCCCGCGCTCGCCCCCGTCCCTTCCTGTTCGATATTGCTGCCGCGAAACGAGTCCGTGTAATACGTCAGGAGTTCGAAGCTGTTGACGTCGTCCTTGTGCGTGTACTTGAACGAGCCGTCGGTGCGCCGCCCGGTGAAGTTATCGTAGGGACGATCGGACTGGAACGGATTGGACGCATATTGTTTCGATGTCAGCCCGCCCGGCATGTCTCCCTTGCCCTCGAAATGATGGAGGGACACAGCGACATCGTCGTTGACCGTGAACTTGTATGCGCCCTTCAGGATGACGTCGTCAATGTTCGTGCGGTCATTGCCCTGGCGAAACCCGTCGCCATGCGTGCCGGAATACAGGACCGCGCCGCCCAGCCCGTTCGCATTCGTTCCACCTATGAAGGCATTGGGCGTCGTCTTGATGTCGCCGCCGTGGCTGTAGATTTCGGTTCCGACGGAGGCGTCGGCGGTAAATTGCTTCGGAATGGGCCGCGTCACGAAGTTGATGATGCCGCCCACGTTCTGCGGGCCATATCGAACGGACCCAGCGCCGCGCACCACGTCCACCGTCTGCAAGTTGCCAAGCGATAACGGCGCCAGCGACAACTGCGGCTGACCATACGGCGCATAGGCGAGCGGCACGCCGTCCATGAGGATGGTGGAGCGCGGTGAGAGGCGCGCGGTCAGCCCGCGTACGCCGACGTTCAGCGAAATATCGCTGCCGCCCGTGCCGTTGCTTTCCTGAACCTGCACGCCCGGAATCCGGCGCAATACATCGCGCACGTTGGCCGCGCCGCTTTCCACGATCTCCGTGCGCTCGACGATGGTACGCGCGCCCGGATGCTCGACCACTTTTTGCTCGGTGGGGCTTCCCAACCAGTCGCCGGTGATGGTGACCGCTTCCAGCGCTGTTTCCTTGGCCGGCTCTGCCGTCTCGGCGTCCGCGGCGTACACGGGGACGCCAAACGGCAGCAGGGCAATGGCGATGGTCACGGGCTTGTAGCGAAGCATTACGCAGGTCCTCGAATTAGATAGTGGAGCGTCAAAGAGTTGGAAGGGCGAACGAGTTCGGTCGCGCGTGCAGATCGCGGTTGTCGGATAGACGTGTTCGCTCGGAATTTGAACGGGAGGCGTTCGTGCGCCCGGGCAGAGTTCGATAGATTGAATCGAAATGCGAGTGAGAATGATAGTTATTTACAACGAAAGGTAGAAATCATGGCAAATTTCGGTCAAAAGTGCAGGTAGCGTTGGCTGGCCGGAATAATACTTGAAAGTTTCTGTAATGACCACGTAATACATTGCGGTCTGCGCGGGTTTTAGAGCGTTACGGACGCGGGTGAGGCGACGCCGCACCGCAGGAAATCAGGAGATCGAGGCCGTATTTCAACAGTCCGCAGATAACCAATTTGCTTCGGCATCCCAACGAACTACCACCTGCGACCCGAGTTGCAGCTAGTTCCTGGATTTCACATCGAATTGCGGTATGAAAAAAAACCAGGTGCAAGGTCAACTTTTCGAGCTGGGTTTGACTCTATACTCACCGGTTTTAAGCGGAATCCTAACTAAATGAACAACGTAGCGGTACGTCCGGTCGAACGCGTCTCGACGTGCAAGATCTGCAGCGCGCAGGCACCTCTTTACGGTGTCACTGATTTTCACAAGAGTTGTGAAGAAGCGCGCGGGCGCTATCTGCCGCTCACGGGCGTGGCAATTTATTATCATCGATGCGGCGACTGCGGCCTTGTGTTCACGCACGCGTTCGACGACTGGAGCAAGGCCGAATACGTACAGCACATCTATAACGATGACTATGTGCTGATCGACCCGGAATATATCGATACACGGCCAACCGGGAACGCCGCGTTCATTCTCGATTTCATCAAGAAGGGCAAAGATCTTAAATGCCTGGACTACGGCGGCGGGAATGGAAAGCTGGCGGGGTTATTACGTGAAGGCGGATTAGACGCCCAAAGCTGGGACCCGATGGACGCACCGGAAACCCCGCTGCCCTCCGAGTCTTTCGATTTCATCAGCGCATTCGAAGTGCTCGAACACACGCCGGAACCGGTTGCGACAGCTCGGCAAGCGTTAGGCAGGCTCGGTCCGCGGGGCGTATTGATGTTCTCGACATTGACCATCGATCACGTGCCGCCGCGTGGCATGGACAACTGGTACATCGCGCCGCGCAATGGCCACATCACGCTTTACACGCGACGCGCATTGGACACGTTATTCGAGCGGGAGGGCTATCGCGTACATCACTTCAACGACGGCCTGCATATGGCGTTGAAGACCACGCCGGACTGGATGAGCTGATTCGAAAGCGAAAGTGCCTGACGCGTGCTCAGGCAGCAACCACTGGCGGGACAGCCACTACACGCGTCCCAGCCAGCCGGTCATGGAGAAATTGTCGCGAAGGGTCGAGCCAGACAGCCGCAGCCCAGAGCACGATCCACCCGGCGCACAGGCCAAGCGTGACGGGTACGGTCAAACCAAGCAGCGGATGCAACGCCAGCGGCGGCAGGAACCAAAGCCACGCGAGCAGATATCGCAAAATTGCGCGCGCGGTTGAAAGAGGCGCGCCGCGTGCATCGACTACTTTCAGACGCCAGGTTTTCATCGGAAGGGTCTGGCCGCCGTGGGTCCAGAAGTAGACAAAATAGACGGCGACCACCATCCCGATCCACGTCATCAACACGTTGTGATGCGTGAGTCCGTTTCGTTGCTGCGTGAGCGTACTGAACAAATACCCGGCGATAAACACAATCCCGAACAGGATCACGCCTTCGTAGACCATCGTGGCCAAACGTCGGCGCAACTTGGGCGCGACGAGTGGGGCCAAGGCGAGTGACTCGAAGGAAGCACTCACCATGACTCAGGAGCCGTTAAATATTGATGGCGCCTGCTGAGGCGAGACCGGAATCGGCGTGGCGGGGACAAAACTGGCCGCACTCGGTATGGCCGGCGCTGCAGATGCGGGGCCTCCAATTTCCAGTTCGGTTGCCTCGGACGCGTGCGCATGTTCCCGGCTGGTAATCAGCCGGTTGATGTCCTTCACTTCGGTTTTCCCGGAAGGCGGCGCGCTGACGACGGTCGGCCGGCGCGGTTTTTCAGCAGCCGCGAGCTTCTTCTTTTGTTCTTCGGGAAGTTTCTGATACGCATCCCAGGCGCGTTCGCGCTTTTCCACCGGCACGGATTTGGAAACCTGGTAATTTTCCCGCGCGACCTTGCGCTGGTCCGGCGTCATGCGCACCCATTCGGCCATGCGTTCGTGCAGGCGTTTTTGCCCTTCGGGTGAGAGCTTGCTATACCGCGATGCGATCTTCATCCATTTGAGCTTTCGTTCTTCGCTGAACTGATCCCACTGCCTGGCGAAGGGCGCGAGCGCAGTCCGTTGGGCTTCAGTAAGGCGAGCCCAGGCAAGGGGACTATCGGGGGAAAGCGAAGAAAGCGGGGACAGCACCTCACCTGCGCTTGCACCGGTGGGTGCGGAAGCGACTGTAACGGCGGAAGCGGCCGAGTAGAAACGCGGATAGGTGGCGGCAAACGCGACGAGTCCCGCAATTGCGCATCCAAAGACAATCGCGAGGCCGCGCTTGTAACTCACCCGATAACTCCTGCAGACTTAATGATTGCGCGTCAGGTACGCGTTGAAACCGTGGTCGAGATACGCATCCAGCGGAAGGTTGTCGCTCAGCATGGCGGCGTCGATATCGGCGAGTTCGGCGGTGCGCTGCTGATCTTCCCAATAAGCGATGCCGGCCAGCCCGACTACGAGCGCCAGCAACGGCCACGCAAGCGTCAGGCGCGAAAAGCGGCCACGTTTGCCTGAGGAGCCAGATGCGGGGCTCCCGAGGCTGGGCGCCATGCCCGCGCCGGCGAGCGCCGGGGCAAAAACCGGCACTACGACTTTCTCCGGTTTTTTACGGGCCAACGCCGTCCGGCGCGCCACAGCGAGCTTGTCCAGCGACGCGGCGGGTAGCGTTGTAATACTTTCGTCGAGCGCGCGGCGTACTTTCAGCGCGAATTCGGCTTCTTTCTGATCGAGAGCGTTGCTCATAGCGTGATTCCTTTCGCCTTCAGCGCGTGTGCCAGCGCATGCGTGGCCCGCGAGCAATGCGTTTTTACGCTGCCCTCGGAGCAGCCCATTGCAGCGGCGGTTTCGGCGACATCCATATCCTCCCAGTAACGCATGAGAAACGCTTCTCGTTGACGTGCTGGTAGTTTCTGGATTTCCGCGTCGATCAGATTGAGCACCTGTTCGCGCTCGAGCCGGCTCTCGCTGCTCTCCGCACCGACCGTGCCATCCTGCGATTCGAAGGTTTCGAGGGGGTCGAATTCGTCGTCGTCGGCATTCCCGAACGACGAAAACAGGCTCACCCACGTATTCCTGACCTTCTGGCGCCGGAAATAGTCGTGCGTTGCATTTTGCAGGATACGCTGAAACAAAAGCGGCAATTCGGCCGGAGGGCGGTCGCCGTATTTTTCGGCGAGCTTGATCATCGCATCCTGAACGATGTCGAGCGCCGCGTCGTCGTCACGTACGGTGTACACCGTCTGCTTGAACGCGCGTCTTTCGACGCCCGCCAGAAAATCGGCGAGTTCCTTGTCTGATGCCATCCGTGAGGCCCGGCGCAACGAGCGTGCGTCGATAAGGGTTGGTGAGAGGTTAAAAACCTGCGGATGCTAACAAACTTTTGAGTGAACAGCGAGGAAATGCCAGCGGGGCACAGCCGGAAACGGGACTTTTGCCGGAGTATTCGGAGATTTCCGAGCCCGGTTTTCTTGTAATTCGTCATGTTCCCGTTGCAATCATAGAAATTTTTGCTTGACTGCCTTTATTGCCTCGGGCTATCGTTTCCGACTCGCATCATCAGTGAACTGTCTCTTTGAGGCGAGCCCAAGAAGCCCGCTTCCCATTAAGACGCGCCGCTTGAACCCGAGCCACAAGCACGGCAGAGAGCACCCAATCAATTTTTTGCCGAAAATTCGAAAGGTGAATGTATGAATATGCCCAGCGCGGAATTCTCCACGTCGGATACGACTCCCCCACTCGAAGCTGAATCCATTGGCGGCACCGTGCTCATGCGCGCGCTGGCCGACGAGAACGTCGAGTTCATTTGGGGCTATCCCGGCGGCTCGGTACTTTATATCTACGACGAGTTGTACAAGCAGGACCAGATACAGCACATCCTCGTGCGCCACGAACAGGCCGCGGTACATGCCGCCGACGCCTATGCGCGCTCGACGGGAAATGTCGGCGTCTGCCTCGTGACCTCCGGCCCCGGCGTCACCAATGCGGTGACCGGTATTGCCACGGCTTACATGGATTCCATTCCGCTGGTCGTCATCAGCGGTCAGGTTCCGACTGCGGCGATTGGCCAGGATGCGTTCCAGGAGTGCGACACGGTCGGCATCACGCGTCCATGTGTGAAGCACAACTTCCTTGTGAAGGATGTGCGCGAACTCGCCGCCACCATCAAGAAAGCGTTTTATATCGCGCGTACGGGTCGTCCCGGCCCGGTGCTGATCGACATTCCGAAAGACGTGTCGAAAACGCCGTGCAAATACGAGCCGGTCAAGTCAGTCTCGCTGCGTTCATACAATCCGGTTACCAAGGGCCATTCGGGCCAGATCCGCAAGGCCGTGCAGCTTCTGCTGTCAGCGAAGCGTCCGTATATCTATACCGGCGGCGGCATCATCCTGGCGAATGCAGCGCGTGAACTGAACCAGTTCGCCGATTTGCTGGGTTATCCGGTCACGAACACGCTGATGGGCCTGGGTGGTTATCGCGCGGACAAGAAGCAGTTTCTCGGCATGCTCGGCATGCATGGCACCTACGAAGCCAACATGGCCATGCAGCATTGCGACGTGCTGATCGCGATCGGTGCGCGGTTCGACGACCGCGTGATCGGCGATCCAGAGCATTTTGCGTCGCATGCGAAGAAGATCATTCACATCGACATCGATCCGTCGTCCATCTCCAAGCGCGTGAAAGTCGACATCCCCATTGTCGGCGACGTGAAGGAAGTGCTGAAGGAGCTGATCGAGCAATTGCAAACGGCCGACCATGGCCCGGATACCGCGGCGCTCGCAGACTGGTGGAAGGATATCGAGGCATGGCGTTCGAAGGACTGCCTCAAGTTCGACCGCAAGAGCGAGATCATCAAGCCGCAGTACGTGGTCGAAAAGGCCTGGGAACTCACCGGCGGCGAAGCGTTCGTCTGCTCGGACGTGGGCCAGCATCAGATGTGGGCTGCGCAGTTCTACAAGTTCAACCAGCCGCGCCGCTGGATCAACTCGGGCGGTCTCGGCACCATGGGCTTCGGCTTGCCGGCGGCCATGGGCGTGAAGATGGCGCATCCTGATGACGAAGTGCTGTGCATCACGGGCGAAGGCTCGATCCAGATGTGCATCCAGGAATTGTCGACGTGCAAGCAGTACAACACGCCGATCAAGATCATCTCGTTGAACAACCGCTATCTCGGCATGGTTCGCCAGTGGCAGCAGATCGAATACAAGAAGCGTTATTCCAGTTCGTATATGGACGCGCTGCCTGACTTCGTGAAGCTCGCCGAAGCGTATGGCCATGTGGGCCTGCGCATCGAACATACGCGCGATGTCGAACCGGCGCTGAAGGAAGCGCTGCGCCTGAAGGATCGCACGGTATTCCTCGACTTCCAGACAGATCCCACCGAAAACGTCTTTCCGATGGTCCAGGCAGGCAAGGGCATCACGGAAATGCTGCTCGGATCGGAAGATCTATAACGGCTGTTTTGTCGTGCGGATTCGCGCGCGCCCGTCTTCACAAAAGACGTCTGGCCGCGCACGAGTCTCGCGAAAACACGCTATCCAACTGGATTAATCGGGAACGCAAACATCATGAGACACATCATTTCCGTGTTGCTGGAAAACGAACCGGGCGCGTTATCGCGCGTCGTCGGCCTTTTTTCCGCACGCGGCTACAACATTGAGACCTTGACGGTGGCGCCGACTGAAGACAGCTCGCTGTCACGGCTCACCATTGTCTCCATTGGCTCGGACGACGTGATCGAACAGATCACGAAGCACCTGAACCGCCTGATCGAGGTGGTGAAAGTGGTCGACCTGACAGAGGGCGCCCACATCGAGCGCGAGCTGATGCTGATCAAGGTAAGGGCGGTCGGTAAGGAGCGGGAAGAGATGAAGCGGATGGCGGATATTTTCCGTGGCCGCATCATCGACGTCACCGAAAAAAGCTACACGATGGAACTGACGGGCGCGAGCGACAAGCTCGACGCCTTTATTCAGGGGCTTGATGCGACGGCGATTCTCGAAACCGTGCGCACCGGAAGTTCAGGCATTGGCCGGGGCGAGCGCATCCTGAAGGTTTGAGACCCGCTGGAACGAACTCGCAATCATTTGCACCCACTCAACGAATCAACGAATCTACTTAAGGCAAAGGAACCGACATGAAAGTTTTCTACGACAAAGACGCCGATCTCTCCCTCATCAAGGGCAAGCAGGTCACGATCATCGGCTATGGCTCGCAAGGCCATGCACATGCGCTGAACCTGAAGGACAGCGGCGTGAACGTGACGGTCGGCCTGCGCAAGAACGGCGCATCGTGGAGCAAGGCTGAGAAGGCCGGACTGAAGGTCAAGGAAGTGGCCGAAGCCGTGAAGGGCGCGGACGTGGTCATGATGCTGCTGCCGGACGAGCAGATCGCTGAAGTCTACAAGAACGAAGTGCACGACAACGCCAAGGAAGGCGCAGCATTGGCTTTCGCTCACGGCTTCAACGTGCACTACGGCCAGGTCATTCCGCGTGCCGACCTCGACGTGATCATGATCGCCCCGAAGGCGCCGGGTCACACCGTGCGCGGCACGTACGCACAAGGCGGCGGCGTTCCCCACCTGATCGCAGTGGCGCAAGACAAGTCGGGCTCGGCGCGCGACGTGGCTTTGTCGTATGCAGCGGCGAACGGCGGCGGCCGTGCTGGCATTATCGAAACGAACTTCCGCGAAGAAACCGAAACCGACCTGTTCGGCGAACAAGCTGTCCTGTGCGGCGGTACGGTCGACCTGATCAAGGCCGGCTTCGAAACGCTGGTGGAAGCCGGCTACGCGCCGGAAATGGCTTACTTCGAATGCCTGCATGAACTGAAGTTGATCGTCGACCTGATCTATGAAGGCGGTATCGCCAACATGAACTACTCGATCTCGAACAACGCCGAATACGGCGAGTACGTGACGGGACCGAAGATCGTGACGGCTGAAACGAAGAAGGCGATGAAGCAGGTTCTTACGGACATCCAGACGGGTGAATACGCGAAGAGCTTCATCATTGAAAACAAGGCAGGCGCGCCGACGCTGCAATCGCGCCGTCGTCTCACGGCTGAACACCAGATCGAAACGGTCGGCGCCAAGCTGCGCGCAATGATGCCGTGGATTGCCGCAAACAAGCTGGTCGATCAGTCGAAGAACTAAATAAAGCTTGAACGACCGGCGTTGTTTGCCGGTCTTAGTAATGACCGAAAGCCGTCCGGAGTCGCTTGGCGCCGGACGGCTTTTGCTATCCTACGGTTTTACTAAAATATAGAACTCGTTCATGAACTATCCACATCCGATCATCGCGCGTGAAGGCTGGCCGTTTATTGCCATTGCGGCTGTCATTGCCGTGTTGATCCAGGCCATCGGCAGCTTCAGTTTTGCCTGGCCGTTCTGGTTGCTGACGATCTTCGTCGTGCAGTTTTTCCGCGATCCCGCACGCCCGATTCCGGTTCAGGCAAACGCCGTGCTGTGTCCTGCCGACGGTCGTGTCGTCGCGGTGGAAACGGCGCATGACCCGTATGCAAACCGCGAGGCGCTCAAGATCAGCGTGTTCATGAACGTGTTCAATGTCCACTCGCAGCGCTCGCCGGTCGATGGCGCCATCAGCAAAGTCGAGTATTTCCCTGGTTCGTATTTGAATGCCGCCGTCGACAAAGCATCGACCGAGAACGAACGCAATGCCATCGTGATCCAGACCGCGGCAGGGCACACGGTGACGTCGGTGCAGATCGCCGGCCTGATTGCGCGGCGCATTTTGTGCTATGTCCACGTGGGCGAACCGCTCAATCGTGGCCAGCGTTATGGTTTTATTCGCTTTGGATCGCGTGTTGACGTGTATTTGCCGGTTGGAAGCCGTCCGCGAGTGGCGATCGGCGAGAAAGTGTCGGCGTCGTCCACGATTCTTGCCGAGTTCGCAGAGTAAGCATCAATAAGCGGTAAAACCAGGCTGCACAACGGAGGACTCGATGGCGGCACTCAAACCGCGCCGGACGCGTAGCACGACAACACCCCCGCGGGCGTTTCGCCGCAACAAGTCGGCGCAGGACATCGGCGTGCTCGAAACGAGGCGTGCCAAGCGGCAACAATTCTTGAGAAAGCGCGGCATCTATCTGCTGCCCAATGCGTTCACCACGGCCGCGTTGTTTTGCGGCTTCTTCGCCGTCGTCCAGGCCATGAACGTGCGCTTCGAGATCGCGGCCATCGCGATCTTCGTGGCCATGGTGCTCGACGGTATGGACGGTCGCGTTGCGCGCATGACGCATACGCAGAGCGCGTTTGGCGAGCAGTTCGACAGTCTTTCCGACATGGTTTCGTTCGGCGTTGCGCCCGCGCTGGTGATGTACGAATGGATCCTGAAGGATCTCGGCCGATGGGGCTGGCTTGCGGCGTTCGTCTATTGTTCGGGCGCTGCCTTGCGGTTGGCTCGCTTCAATACAAATGTAGGTGTGGTCGACAAACGCTATTTCCAGGGCCTGCCTAGCCCGGCTGCGGCCGCTTTGATCGCAGGTTTCGTGTGGCTCGCCACCGATAACCGCGTGCCGCTCAAGCTGGTCTGGCTGCCTTGGGTGGCGTTTGCCCTGACTATCTACGCCGGCGTGACAATGGTCTCGAACGCGCCGTTCTACAGCGGCAAGGCGCTCGACGTACGGTTTCGTGTGCCGTTTGCCGGTGTATTGCTGGTAGTCGTGGCGTTCGTGCTGGTGTCTTCAGATCCGCCTTTGATGCTGTTCGGACTCTTCGTTCTTTACGGTTTTTCGGGCTACGCCTGGTGGGGATACATGAGTTTGAGAGGACGGCCGAATCCGGCCCGGTCATCGGAAAAAGCGCATTGATATGAAGCGCGCATTGGTTATCGCAGCCAATGCGCGTTTTTTTCGACCGCGCCCCGCCGAAAGAACCCCAATCGTCCCGATCGGAAAGCCCAATTGCACGCTTTTCAAAATGTAGTTATAGTTTGCGAATGAATTTTTTCGCCCATCTCCTCTCGTTGTCCCTAGCCGGTGCGCCGCTACGCGCGCTACCGCTACTAGCGCGCCTGCCGCGCTAAGCTTCCCGCCTCCCGTCTGCTCGTTCGTGGTTTTCGACGCCAGCGGTGGCGCGAACACCCGAATTCCGTATCGCCTTTCTCCACCGCCTTATTAAATCCAAAATTCCCCACTGGAGCCCGAACATGGCAGACAAACTCATCATTTTCGACACGACGCTTCGCGATGGCGAGCAGTCCCCCGGCGCGTCGATGACGAAAGACGAGAAGATCCGGATCGCAAAAGCGCTCGAACGGATGAAAGTCGATGTGATCGAAGCCGGTTTCGCCGCCAGTTCGAACGGCGACTTCGATGCTATCCACACCATTGCCGGCCTCATCAAGGACAGCACGATCTGCTCTCTCGCCCGCGCCAACGACAAGGACATCCAGCGCGCTGCCGACGCCCTCAAGCCCGCCGATCACTTCCGCATCCATACCTTCATTGCGACGTCGGCGTTGCACATGGAAAAGAAGCTGCGCATGAGCGCCGATCAGGTCTACGAGCAGGCGCGTCTTGCCACGCGTTTCGCGCGCAAGTTCACGGATGACGTAGAATTTTCGCCAGAAGACGGCAGCCGCTCGGATCTCGACTTTTTGTGCCGCGTGCTCGAAGCGGTGATCGATGAAGGCGCGACCATCATCAACATTCCGGATACGGTCGGCTACGCCGTGCCGGAAGGCTACGGCAATCTCATCAAGACCATCCGCGAACGCGTGCCGAATTCGGACAAGGCGGTCTGGTCCGTGCATTGCCACGACGACCTCGGCATGGCGGTCGCCAATTCGCTGGCCGGCGTGCATATCGGCGGGGCGCGTCAGATCGAGTGCACCATCAACGGTCTCGGCGAGCGCGCGGGTAACACCGCGCTCGAAGAAGTCGTGATGGCGATGAAAACACGCAAGGATTATTACGGGTTGGAGCTCGGTATCGATACAACGCATATCGTCCCGACGTCGAAGCTCGTCTCGCAGATCACGGGTTTTGTCGTGCAGCCGAACAAGGCCGTGGTCGGCGCAAACGCGTTTGCGCATGCATCGGGCATTCATCAGGACGGCGTTTTGAAAGCGCGCGATACCTACGAAATCATGCGTGCGGAAGACGTTGGCTGGGCGACGAACAAGATCGTGCTTGGCAAGTTGTCGGGCCGAAATGCGTTCAAGCAGCGCCTCGAAGATCTGGGTGTGTCGCTGGAATCGGAAACGGACGTGAACGCGGCGTTCGTGCGCTTCAAGGAACTGGCCGACCGCAAATCGGAAATCTTCGATGAAGACATCATGGCAATCGTCTCCGAAGAATCTGCGGAAGCCCAGGCGAAGGAAACGTTCCGTTTTGTATCGCTGGCGCAGCACTCCGAGACGGGCGAGCAGCCGCACGCACGCGTGGTGTTTGCGGTCGATGGAATCGAAGTGCGCGGCGAAGCACGCGGCAATGGTCCGGTCGATGCGACCTTGCACGCAATCGAATCGAAGGTGACGAGCGGCGCCGAGCTCGTGCTGTATTCGGTGAATGCAATCACCACGGGTACGCAAGCCCAGGGTGAAGTGACGGTGCGTTTGTCGAAGAGCGGCCGGATTGTGAACGGCGTGGGCACGGACCCGGATATTGTGGCGGCATCGGCGAAAGCGTATCTTGCCGCGCTCAACAAACTTCATTCGAAAGTCGAGAAGCTCAATCCGCAGCTTTCGTGATCTTCATGAATCAACAGCAAGGCATTTGACCCGGTCGCCTTGTTGATTAAAAACGGCTCTCGCCAAAAGCGAGGGCCGTTTTTTATTGTGGTGCTGACTAGCGCAATACCCGTTTGAAAAAAGCTATCCGTGACGGATGCGCTGGCCGTTCCCGCGCCGCGTTGTCCAACTGCCGGCACTCAACGTGAATCCCGCGAGCGGGAGCATCTGCGATGAACTTATCGATGAGTTCACGCACGTCGGGATCGATGAAATCCGCGCGGCTTGCGTCGACGATCACCGTCGCGTTGTCGGGAATCTGCTTGAGGTGATGCTTGAGCGATACCTTTCCGAGAAACGACACGTCCTTGCGAAACGAGAGCAGGAAGTGATCGTCGTGTTGCGCTATGGTGATCGGCCGCTGCAAGTTCGCGTGGATAGCAAGCGCGATGCTGCACGCGATACCGAGCAAAATGCCGATCAGCAAATCGGTCGTCAACACGCCGACGATCGTCACAATAAACGGCGCAAACCGCACGAATCCCTGCTTCGCGACGGCTTTGAAAAGCGAAGGTTTTGCGAGCTTCAAACCGGTAAAAATCAGGATCGCGGCGAGGCACGCCAGCGGAATGAGATTGATGACCGCCGTCAGCGCGAACACGCTCGCTAGCAGCAGCACGCCGTGAATGACGGCCGACCATCGGCTTTGCGCGCCCGCGTGGACGTTGGCCGAACTGCGCACGATCACGGACGTGATCGGCAATGCGCCAATCGCGCCCGCCATCATGTTGCCGATTCCCTGCGCCTTCAATTCACGATCCGGATGCGCCGCGCGTTTTTTCGGATCGATCTGCTCGACAGCCTCCAGACTCAGCAAGGTTTCGAGACTCGCCACGATGGCAAGCGTCATCGCAAGGCGCCAGACATCGGGATTGATGAGTTGTTCGAAGTTTGGCCAGTCGAGGGCGGCGTTCAATGCGGCGAACGAAGCCAGCGAGGGCAGCGACACACGATGCTCCGCCGGCGGCGCAAAACCCGGTGCGGTGTAGTCGAGCGCCAGCGTGATTGCAATGCCGAGCATCACCACGGCAAGCGGCGCAGGCATTGCGCGTACCAGCGCAAAGCGGCGCATCGCCCGGGTTTCCCAACCGGCCAGGATCGCGATCGACACAATGGCGACCGCGCAGGCGGCGAGCGACATCGCGCCAAAAGGTGTGGCGATCGTGCCGGGCGCTCCGGCCGCGACGTGGGCGCCATCGTTGGCAAAACCGGCGGCGAGCGGCACTTGCTTGATGATGAGCAACAAGCCGATCGCGGCGAGCATCCCTTTGATCACCGACGACGGCACGTACGCCGCAAAACGCCCGGCCTTCAGCATGCCGAATCCGAACTGGATCGCGCCCGCGAGCATCACGGCCATGAGGAAAGTGGAAAAGCTGCCGAGCTTGGCAATGCCGTCCACCACGATCACGACGAGTCCCGCCGCCGGTCCGCTCACGCTCAATTGCGAGCCGCTCAAAAGCGCCACCACCAGCCCGCCGATAATGCCCGACAGCAAGCCCGCAAACGGTTCGACGCCGGATGCATTGGCAATGCCGAGGCACAACGGCATCGCGACAAGGAAGACGACGGTGCCCGCGAACATGTCGCGAGGGAAATTGGCAAACGTTTGGCGTAGGTTCATAGGCTTTTTTGGGCGCGAGTTGGACCGTGCGATGTCCCAGGGGATGTCGCACAGAAGAAGTTTGGAGCTGGGGTTTTGCGCCGGCTGGCTGGTAACTAATTGCCGGCTGTTTCGGTCATGTAGTGCACGGCGCTTGGGGCAGGTTCAGCGTCCGCGTCAGCCGGATCGCCGGATGAAAGCACCTTGATGCGGCCATCGCGCAGGCCGAAGATCCAGCCATGGACGCGCGGCGGGCGCTCGGCGTCGCGAACGGTCGACACGCGCCGTATTGCGTGGACTTGTTCCAGCACGCTCAGCTCGGCGAGCCGGTCGATGCGTCCGTCGCCGGGTTCGATGGCATCGAGTTCATCGCTGTGTTTTCGAGCCAAAGCGCACAACGGCGCGATCCGACGGTTGACGTGCGGCAGCGACGGCGACATGGGCAGCAACGACGCGCGCACGCCGCCGCATCCGTAATGTCCGCACACGATCACATCGTCCACTTTTAGCACGTTCACCGCGTATTCGAGGACGCTCATGGTGTTGTCGTCGTCAGGTGAAAAGAGGTTCGCGATGTTGCGATGGACGAACAGATCACCGGGCTTGGAGTGCGTAATGGTCTCGGCCGGCACACGGCTGTCCGAACAGCCAAGCCACAGTACGGTCGGGCTTTGTCCCTGAGCGAGGGTTTCGAAAAAGGCGGGGTCGCTGGCAGCGATTTCCGCCGCCCAACCCACGTTTTCGACAAGCATGCGTTTGGGTCTAGTCATGGTGAATGCTCCAATCAGCTCCAAAAGCGTAATGGTAGGCGATGTACAGGGAAACAATGTTCCGGTTTGCTGACACATCGTAGGCGTAAGCTTACGAATTACTTTCTATGAAAAGGTTCCGGACGTCCAGGCATAAAAAATGCCGCGTTTGACGGCGGCATTTTTTTCGGACGAGAAATAAATCGCCCGGTGGGCGCGAGAGGCGCTTGATTGCTGGCTGCTTCAGAAGAAGTTGCGGCGATCTGGATCGTGCAGCGGATCCGGTGTTTTTTGCGTGAGGCGGACGATGCCCTGGTCATCGAAGTAGAAGCTGAACATCATGTACCAATAACCCGCTTCCATATACCGATAAGTCCAGACTTCACGCTTCATCAACGGGAAGTAGGATGTCTCGACCGGGCGCCCGAAGTTCAGCAATACGTCCTTGCGGGTCCACGTACCAATTTGCGCCTTATAGAACTCGTTTTCGTCTAGAACCTGCCGCACGCTCACAATTTTTCCGGATGCATCGATGTCAGCCGCCGTCGTGACTTCGCCCAGCGGTTGGGTCGGCCACATCAGGCGCTTGCCGCCGTTCGGCAGGTCGTAGACCTCTTTCGGCGGCCCGAGCCGGGCGGTCACCGTCGATGAATCCGCGCCCGCCTGATAGTTTTGCCACGGCTGCGCACATGCCGTCATCAACAGGGCCAGAACTATCGCGGCCGGTTTTCGTATCGATTTGATCAACATTGAAGCCTCCTTCGTGTGCGTGTCCACAAGTCATCGTGGGTTTTTTGCTGTGGTGCTTATTTTGACATGGGGCAGGGCGGGTGATTGCAGCCGTTGCCCGGCTCGCTTGTTCAGGAAACGCGCAGCCACGCACGGGTATTCCATTTAAGCGCGCATTTCTTTGGATGTTGCACGCGGCGTGCCCCGAGGCCTATGATCCGCGGTTCGGTTTTTATCTTGGATGGGGCGGTATGGGATTGCGTGATTTCTTGGCGAAATGCAGCAGAGCGGCAGTTACAGCGATTGTTTGCGGTGGCTTCGCTGCGCCGGCCGTGGCCGCCGACCTCGCGCCGATTCGCATCGCGATGATCGAAGGGATGTCGGGCCCGTTTGCCAACGCGGGTGCGTCGGTCGAGCGCAATTTGCGCTTCGGCGTGGAACGCGTGAATGCCAACGGGGGCGTGGTGTTGCCTGACGGGCGGCATCTGCTGCAACTGGTGGTGCTCGATGGCAAAGGCAGCAGCGAGGCGAGCCTCGTGCAACTGCGCGCGGCCATCGACCAGGGAATCGGTTTCGTCACGCAGGGCAATAGCTCGGCGGTGGCTGCGGCGCTCGTCGATGCCATCAACAAGCAGAACGCTCGCGATCCTGAACATCGCGTGGTCTTCCTGAATTATTCCGCCGACGATCCGGCCCTCACCAACGAAAACTGCAGTTTCTGGCATTTCCGCTTCGATGCTCACGCCGGCATGCGCATGAACGCACTCGCCGATGTAATCCAGCGCGAGAAATCGGTGAAAAAGGTCTATTTGTTCAACCAGGACTACAGCTTCGGCCACGATGTCAGCCGCGAAGCACAACGTGCGCTGAAGGAGCGCCGGCCGGACATCGCAATCGTCGCCGATGAATTCATCCCCGCCGGACGCGTGAAGGATTTCGCGCCGTACATCGCGAAGATCCGTTCGAGCGGCGCCGATGCCGTCATCACCGGCAACTGGGGCAACGACCTGACGCTGCTGGTCAAGGCCGCGCGGGAGCAGGGCCTCGACACGCACTTCTACACGTTTTATGGCAACAGCCTGGGAGCGCCCGCCGCATTGGGCGATGCCGGCGTGGAGCACGTGGTGGCGGTGGCGGACTGGCATCCGAACGCGGGCGGCGCGAGCTCCGATGCGTATTACGCGGCGTTCCGGAGCCGTTATCCCGCTTCCGCCGACGACTACCTCTTCCTGCGCATGCCGCTGATGATCGAAATGCTCGGCAACGCAATGCAAAAGGCGAGGAGCGCAGATCCGACAGCCGTCGCTCGCGCCCTGGAAGGCATGAAGCTCGACACGGGTTTCCAGACAACTGAAATGCGCGCGGCGGACCACCAGGTGATCCAGCCCCTTTACGTCATCGAAATGGACAAAGCGGGCACGCCGGGCGTGCGCTTCGACAATGAAGGCTCGACCTTCGGCTTTCGCACCTTGCTCAAGATTCCGGCGGCAAATACGGCGATGCCGACGACCTGCCAGATGAAACGTCCGGCGCCGTGAACGCAGCCGGAAAAGCTTGGGCGCAGGCCTATTGCGTAATAGCGTTCGCTGGCCGTAACCGTGTCGACGGACAAAACCGCTGTGCTATAATTCGCGACTTGCCGTATGCAGGGCTGGGCTTCAAACCCCGCTTGAACGCGTCCGGCAAGGTAATCCAAGGCCGAAGTATGGCTGAGGAAAGATGCAGAAAACCCACGGCACGGCCCTTCTTCCGTGACCGCCTGTTCGTATCAAAGGAAAATCAAATGTCTACCGTAGTTGCTCATGCAAAGAAGTCCGACGTCGTCGCAGAATATGCGCGCGCCGCAAATGACACTGGATCGCCTGAAGTGCAAGTCGCACTGCTCACGACCCGTATCAACGAACTGACCGTTCACTTCAAGGCCCACACGAAGGATCACCACAGCCGCCGCGGTCTGCTGCGCATGGTGAGCCGTCGCCGCAAGCTGCTCGATTACCTCAAGGGCAAAGACGCTGACCGTTATCGCTCGCTGATCGAAAAGCTGGGTCTGCGCAAGTAAGCGGCTAGCGTTCTCAACGAAATGCCTGTGTCAGTTTGCTGATACAGGCATTTTGTTTTTGAACGGCGCGCTGTGTATGGGCGCAATGCAGGAAATCAGCAGGAAAACAGTGGGAAATATCGAAGGCTTGCATTAAAGCCAACCCGGATCGGAAGCAGATTCGACTACAGGGCCGGGCCTCGCGGCAGAGCTTTGTGTCATTCCAGCGCGTCATGCGCATCGCGTGTCGTGTTGCGTTGGAATGACATACACCCCTCTCTTGCGTGGTTCCGGTCATCGCTTGGCTTCGCGGTTTTCATCGGCGTGTGCGCGGGTTCCGGATGGTCCGGAACGCACGACAACACGTCGGAACGCTGCGGGGCATAACGAAGAAGGAGTGAGAATGTTTAAGAAAATCGTCAAGGAATTCAAGTGGGGACAACACAACGTTCGCCTGGAAACAGGTGAAATCGCGCGCCAGGCAAGCGGCGCTGTGATCGTCGATGTGGAAGATACCGTGGTGCTCGCGACGGTTGTCGGCGCGAAGACGGCAAAGCCGGGCCAGGACTTCTTCCCGCTGACCGTCGATTATCTGGAAAAGACCTATGCAGCCGGCAAGATCCCGGGTGGTTTCTTCCGTCGCGAAGGCCGTCCGTCGGAAGGTGAAACGCTGATCTCGCGCTTGATCGACCGCCCGTTGCGTCCGCTTTTCCCTGAAGGCTTCTACAACGAAGTCCAGGTTGTGATTCACGTGCTGTCGCTGAACCCGGATGTACCCGCCGACATTCCCGCGCTGATCGGCGCGTCGGCGGCTCTGGCCATCTCCGGCCTGCCGTTCAACGGCCCGGTGGGCGCCGCCCGCGTTGCGTACATCAACAACGAATTCGTGCTGAACCCGACGCGTCCGCAAATGAAGGAATCGGCGCTCGACTTGATCGTCGCCGGTACGGAACGCGCGGTTTTGATGGTGGAATCAGAAGCGCAGCAATTGACTGAAGAAGTCATGCTGGCCGCCGTGGTGTTTGGTCACGACCAGATGCAAGTTGCTATCGATGCAATCCATGAGCTGGTGGCGGAAGGTGGCAAGCCGGAATGGGATTGGGCGCCGGCTGCAAAGAACGAACCGCTGATCGCGCGCGTGGCTGAATTGGCAGAGGCAGAATTGCTGTCGGTTTATCAGATTCGCGACAAGTCGGCACGCAGCGCAAAGCTGAAGGAAGTCTACGCATCGACGACCGCAAAGCTCACCGAAGAAGCCGCTGCCCGTGGCGAAACGCCGGCGGACAAGGCGACTATCGGCAACGTGTTGTTCGATATCGAAGCGAAGATCGTCCGTACGCAGATCTTGAACGGCGAACCGCGTATCGATGGCCGTGACACGCGCACCGTGCGCCCCATCGAAATCCGTACCGGCGTGCTGCCGCGTACGCACGGCTCGGCACTGTTCACGCGCGGCGAAACGCAAGCGCTGGTTGTGGCGACGCTCGGCACGAAGGGCGACGAACAGAACATCGACGCGCTCGAAGGCGAGTACCGCGAACGCTTCATGCTTCACTACAACATGCCTCCGTTCGCGACCGGCGAAACGGGCCGCGTCGGTTCGCCGAAGCGCCGTGAAATCGGCCACGGCCGTCTGGCCAAGCGCGCGCTGGCCGCGTGCCTGCCGAGCGCCGACGAATTCGGCTACTCCATCCGCGTTGTATCGGAAATCACGGAATCGAACGGTTCTTCGTCGATGGCATCGGTCTGCGGCGGCTGTCTCGCGCTGATGGACGCCGGTGTTCCCATGAAGGCGCACGTTGCTGGTATCGCGATGGGCCTGATTCTGGAAGGCAACAAGTTCGCGGTGCTGACGGACATCCTCGGCGACGAAGATCACCTCGGCGACATGGACTTCAAGGTGGCGGGCACGGCGCAAGGCGTGACGGCACTGCAGATGGACATCAAGATCCAGGGCATCACCAAGGAAATCATGCAGGTCGCGCTCGCTCAGGCGAAGGAAGGCCGCATGCATATTCTCGGCAAGATGACGACGGCGGTTCCGGGCACGAACACGAACCTGTCGGACTACGCGCCGCGCATGATCACCATGAAGATCAATCCGGAAAAGATCCGCGACGTGATCGGCAAGGGCGGTTCGGTGATCCGTGCGTTGACCGAAGAAACCAACACGACCATCGATATTTCCGATGACGGCGTGGTGACCATCGCGAGCACGAGCAGCGAAGGCATGGCGGAAGCGAAGAAGCGCATTGAGAACATCACGGCCGAAGTAGAAGTGGGTCAGATCTACGAAGGTCCGGTACTGAAATTGCTTGACTTCGGTGCGATCATCAACATCCTGCCGGGTAAGGATGGTTTGCTGCACATCTCGGAAATCGTCAACGAGCGCATCAAGGACATCAACGACTACCTGAAGGAAGGTCAGATCGTGAAGGTCAAGGTCATCCAGACAGACGAAAAGGGTCGTGTGCGTTTGTCGGCGAAGGCGCTGCTGGCCGAAGGCGGCGAGCCGATTCAACCGATCCAGCCGACGCAACCGCAGTAATGCGGTAAGTTGGAATGGCCGGCGCGAGTTGCTTGCGTGCCGGCCGTTTTTAAATATGACGGTTCGAATGTGATTCCGTGTTATTGCGGGTTCTTGACGGAGCCTGCAATGCCATGAGGTTACATCGCGGTTTGACGAAGTCCGACTCGAAGGAATACGCAGATGAAAGCGATCGAAATCACCGAATTTGGCGCGCCCGAAGTGTTAAAGCTGGGCGAGCGCCCCATGCCGGAACCCAAGGCTGGCGAAGTGCTGATCAAGGTTGCGGCTTCGGGCGTGAATCGTCCGGACGTGTTCCAGCGCAAGGGCGGTTACGCGCCGCCGCCGGGGGCGTCGGATTTGCCGGGGCTGGAAGTGGCGGGTGAGATCGTGCGCGGTGACTTCGACCCGAAACACAATCCGTTTGGCCTGAAGGCGGGCGATCGTGTCTGCGCGCTGCTTGCGGGCGGTGGTTACGCCGAGTATGCATGCGCGCCACTCGAGCAGTGCCTGCCGGTGCCTGCGGGTTTGACGGATATCGAAGCGGCGTCATTGCCGGAGACGTTCTTTACCGTGTGGAGTAACGTATTTGAGCGCGCGCACCTGGGTAAGGGTGAGAACGGCGCCGAAGAGACGCTCCTGATCCAGGGCGGTTCGAGCGGTATCGGCGTGACGGCAATCCAGATTGCCAAGGCGCTGGGGCATCGCGTGTTCGTGACGGCCGGTTCCGACGAAAAATGTCAGGCGTGCGAAAAGCTAGGTGCGGAACGGGCGATCAACTACAAAACGGAAGATTTCGTCGATGTCGTGAAGTCGCTGACGAATGACCGTGGCGTGGACGTGATCCTCGACATGGTCGCGGGCGATTACCTTCCCCGCGAACTGAAAGCGCTGGCCGATGGCGGCCGTGTGGTGGTCATTGCAACGTTGGGTGGATCGAAAGCCGAGATCAATCTGAACGAAGTGCTGCGCCGCCGTCTCGTGATCACGGGTTCGACCCTGCGTCCGCGTTCGGTCGCGTTCAAGGGCAAGGTCGCGGTCCAATTGAAAGAGCGGGTGTGGCCGGAAATCGAGGCAGGGCGCATCAAGCCAGTAATTCATCAGGTTTTCGCCGCCGATCAGGCCGCAGCAGCCCACGAATTAATGGAAGGCAGTACGCACATCGGCAAAATAGTGCTCGACTGGAGTCAGGTTGCCTGACCGCGAGTGTGTGCGCAAAGCTGAAAATAAGCTGTCGGCAAGATTTCGGTGTTTGACCGTCTTCCGCCAGGCACAGTAAAATTGCATGTTGTACTGGAGTGGCGTGCCCGAAAGTTCCGTTTCGGTTCATTTTTCTGGTTCCTTTCCACCTTTTAATCGGCAGCCTCGCTGCTAAGACGAGACAAATGCCGCAAGAACAAGCCAAACGCGCAAAGCTGGTAGTTGGAAACTGGAAGATGCACGGTCGGCTGGTCGAGAACGCGGCCTTGCTGCAGGCAGTCGCCGCGGGCGCGGCTGCGTTGCAGAATGGCGTTCGAACAGGCTTGTGCGTGCCGACGCCGTACCTGGCGCAAGCGCAGGCTCTGCTGGCCGGATCGGTAGTCGCGTGGGGCGTGCAGGATGTTTCGGCTCATAAGCAAGGTGCTTATACGGGTGAAGTTGCTGCCGGCATGGCAGCGGACTTGGATGCGACTTACGCGATCGTTGGCCATTCTGAGCGTCGTGCCTATCATCACGAACATTCGGACTTGGTGGCGGTGAAGGCGCAGCGTGCTTTAGAAGCTGGCCTCGTACCCATCGTCTGCGTGGGTGAGACGCTGGAACAACGCGAAAACGGCTCGACTGAGCAGATTGTTGGAACACAGCTTGAGGCTGTATTGCTGGTCCTGAGCGAGAGCCAGGCGGCGAAAATCGTTGTGGCTTACGAACCGGTCTGGGCGATCGGGACGGGTAAAAGCGCAACAACGGAGCAGGCGCAACAGGTTCACGCGTTTTTGCGCGGGCAGCTCGCTGCGAAGGGTGCGAGTGTGGCGACCGTGCCCGTGCTCTACGGCGGCAGCGTCAAGCCTGAAAATGCGGAAGAACTGTTCGCTCAACAGGACATCGACGGCGGATTGATAGGCGGCGCGTCGTTGAAGTCTAAGGATTTCCTTGCGATTTGTCAGGCAGCACAAAACGTTTCGGTTTAATTGCCGAGTTTAAGCTTTCGAAAATGTAAGCATTAAAAAGCGTGGCGCAACAGTGTCGCGTGAACATTAAAGAGTCGGGTGAACGGAATGCTGTATTTAAAGACATTGATTATCGTCGTCCAGTTGCTGTCGGCGTTTGGCGTTATCGGGCTGGTATTGTTGCAGCACGGTAAGGGCGCCGATATGGGAGCGGCTTTCGGTAGCGGCGCATCTGGAAGTCTGTTCGGCGCGACCGGTTCAGCGAACTTTTTATCCCGTACGACTGCGGTCCTCGCGGCGGTGTTTTTCATCTCGACGCTGACGCTGACTTACTTGGGAAGTTACAAGCCTGCAGCCTCGGCAGGCGTGCTGGGCGGGGCTGCAGTGACCGCGCCCGCTGCAAATACGACCGTCGGTGCATCGGTTCCTGTGGCTGGTTCGGCGCCGGTTGCATCGTCGGCTCCGGGCTCTGATGTCCCGAAATAAATTTTCGCTTTCAGCACCTTTTGTGCGTTGAACAAACTGCTTAACCCAGTTATAATTTTGTTCTCGAAGCGATTCCCGGCAATTAGAAGTTGATTTACCGGATTGCAAGACAGTGCCGACGTGGTGAAATTGGTAGACACGCTATCTTGAGGGGGTAGTGGCGAAAGCTGTGCGAGTTCGAGTCTCGCCGTCGGCACCAAAAAGTTATCCAATGCCAGCCGCATGCATTGCTTCGGCTGGCATTGTCACTTCTGGCGGGCGAATATGTAAGGGTTCTTACGTATTGGTCGTCTTTAGTTGAAAATCGGTTGGGCAGTCGTCCCGGCCGGCACACCAGATCAAACCGATTTGAGGATAGTCGTGAATCTCTCAGCCTATTATCCCGTCTTGCTGTTCCTCGTCGTGGGCACCGGTTTGGGTATCGCTCTCGTCAGCATCGGCAAGATCCTCGGTCCCAACAAGCCTGACACGGAAAAAAACGCGCCCTACGAGTGCGGCTTCGAGGCCTTCGAAGACGCGCGGATGAAGTTCGATGTGCGCTATTATCTCGTCGCTATTCTGTTCATTATTTTCGATCTCGAAACCGCGTTCCTGTTTCCGTGGGGCGTTGCCCTGCGCGACATCGGTTGGCCGGGTTTCTTGTCCATGATGGTTTTTCTGCTCGAATTTCTGCTGGGTTTCGCCTACATCTGGAGAAAGGGTGGGCTGGACTGGGAGTGAAGGGCAGGCGGCGAGTTGAGAATTTCGGATCACCGGATTGCTGGGTAGCTATGGCTGGCTGCTCATCTGGAGTGAAAGCAAATGAGTATCGAAGGGGTCTTGAAGGAAGGGTTTGTCACCACCACGGCTGACAAGCTGATCAACTGGACGCGCACGGGGTCGCTGTGGCCCATGACGTTCGGTCTTGCGTGTTGCGCGGTCGAGATGATGCATGCGGGCGCTGCCCGCTATGACCTGGATCGTTTCGGCGTCGTATTTCGTCCGAGTCCGCGGCAGTCGGACGTGATGATTGTCGCCGGCACGCTGTGCAACAAGATGGCGCCTGCGCTACGCAAGGTGTACGACCAGATGGCCGAGCCGCGCTGGGTCATCTCCATGGGTTCGTGCGCCAACGGCGGCGGCTATTACCACTATTCGTATTCTGTCGTGCGCGGCTGTGACCGGATCGTCCCGGTCGACGTCTACGTGCCCGGATGCCCGCCGACGGCTGAAGCGCTTGTATATGGCGTGATCCAGCTGCAGGCGAAGATTCGCCGCACCAGCACGATCGCCCGCCAGTAATTGAACAAGCGCGGTCGATACAAGGTCGTGACGCCATCATCAGCATGCCGGTCAGCGTCACAGAAGTCCAATTAAGCGTCACCAAGGCCTGAGCCTCCCCAATATGGCAAGCAAACTCGAGACCCTGAAAGCGAACCTCGAGGCGGCGTTCGGCGACCGCCTGCATAGCATCACCGAGTCGCTCGGGCAATTGACAGTCGTCGTCAAGGCGGCGAATTACCTCGATGTCGCGCTCAAGTTGCGCGACGACCGCTCGCTCGGTTTCGAGCAGCTCGTCGACCTGTGCGGCGTCGACTATTCCGCGTACGGCGACGGCGCCTACGAAGGTCCGCGTTTCGCGGCCGTCCTCCATCTCCTTTCGGTCGCCAACAACTGGCGTCTGCGCGTGCGCGTCTTCGCACCGGACGACGAAGTGCCTATCGTCGCCTCGGTGGTGGACGTGTGGTCGTCGGCGAACTGGTACGAGCGCGAAGCATTCGACCTGTTCGGTATCGTTTTTGAAGGTCACCCGGACCTGCGCCGCATTCTCACCGACTATGGATTTATCGGCCATCCGTTCCGCAAGGACTTCCCGGTGTCGGGATATGTCGAAATGCGTTACGACCCGGAGGAAAAGCGCGTCGTGTACCAGCCCGTGACGATCGAGCCGCGCGAAATCACGCCGCGAGTGATCCGCGAGGACCGCTATGGCGGTCTGAAACACTAAGAGAACGCCATGGCAGAGATCAAGAACTACACGCTCAATTTCGGCCCGCAACACCCGGCTGCGCACGGTGTGCTGCGCTTGGTGCTGGAGCTCGACGGCGAAGTGATTCAACGTGCCGATCCGCATATCGGCCTCTTGCATCGCGCGACGGAAAAGCTCGCCGAATCGAAGACCTTCATTCAATCCGTGCCGTACATGGACCGTCTCGACTATGTGTCGATGATGGTGAACGAGCACGGCTACGTGATGGCCATCGAAAAACTGCTCGGCATCGACGTGCCGGTGCGCGCGAAATATATTCGCGTGCTCTTCGACGAAATCACGCGGGTGCTGAATCACCTGATGTGGATCGGCTCGCACGCGCTCGACGTCGGTGCAATGGCGGTCTTTTTGTATGCGTTCCGTGAGCGCGAAGATTTGATGGACGTGTACGAAGCGGTATCCGGCGCACGGATGCACGCGGCGTATTACCGTCCGGGCGGCGTGTATCGCGACTTGCCTGACGCAATGCCGCAATACAAGGCATCGAAAATTCGCAATGCGAAGGCGTTGTCGCGCATGAACGAAACGCGTCAGGGCTCGCTGCTCGATTTCATCGACGATTTCTTTACGCGTTTTCCGAAGTGCGTGGACGAATACGAAACGCTCTTGACCGATAACCGCATCTGGAAGCAGCGGCTCGTGGGTATTGGTGTGGTCAGTCCTGAGCGCGCGTTGCAGCTCGGCATGACCGGCGCGATGCTCCGTGGTTCGGGCATCGAATGGGATCTGCGCAAGAAGCAGCCGTACGAAGTCTACGACCAGCTGGATTTCGATATCCCCGTTGGTGTGAACGGCGACTGCTACGACCGCTATCTCGTGCGCGTTGAAGAGATGCGTCAATCAACGCGTATCGCGAAACAGTGTATTGAGTGGCTTCGTAAGAATCCTGGCCCTGTGATGATCGACAATCACAAGATTGCGCCGCCTTCGCGCGTTGGCATGAAAACCAACATGGAAGAGTTGATTCACCACTTCAAGCTCTTCACGGAAGGTTTCCATGTTCCCGAAGGCGAGACGTATGCAGCCGTCGAGCATCCGAAGGGTGAGTTTGGGATTTATCTGATTTCGGATGGCGCGAACAAGCCGTATCGATTGAAGATTCGTGCGCCGGGTTATGCGCACCTTGCTTCGCTCGACGAAATGGCGCGTGGCCACATGATCGCAGATGCAGTGACGATCATCGGAACGCAGGATATCGTGTTCGGCGAGATCGACCGCTGACATGCCGTCGCGGACATCAATCGCATCATGTTGCATCATGCCGGCCCGCTCGCGCTTTAGTGCTGAACGTGCCGGCGAACCAACAACAGCAGGACGCCAGGTCTGCCGCAAAAGAAGGGCGCGGCGGGTTTTCGTTCGGTAGGAACTGAAAGAGTCGTGTCTGAAATGATCTCAGCTGAAGGCCTGAAAGAAATCGATCGCGCGATCGCGAAATATCCCGTGGAGCAGAAACAGTCCGCGGTGATGGCGGCGCTGACTGTCGCTCAGGAAGAGCATGGCTGGCTGTCGCCGGAAATCATGCAGTTCGTGGCCGACTACCTGAGCATGCCCTCGGTGGCCGTGCAGGAAGTGGCGACGTTCTACACCATGTACGAGACCGCGCCGGTCGGCAAACACAAGATCACGCTCTGTACGAACCTGCCATGCCAACTGGGTCCGGATGGCGGATCGGAAAGTGCTGCTGAATATCTGAAGCAAAAGCTCGGCATCGATTTTGGCGAAACCACCGCTGACGGCAAGTTCACTTTGAAAGAAGGTGAATGCTTTGGCGCGTGCGGCGATGCACCCGTGTTGCTCGTGAACAATCATCGTATGTGCAGTTTCATGAGTCGCGAGCGGATCGACACGCTCCTCGAGGAACTATCGAAATGACGTCTCTTCACGACCGCCACATCCAGCCCCTGATTCTCGCCGGCCTCAACGGCGAAAACTGGCACCTCGAAGACTATGTGGCGCGCGGCGGTTATGCCCAGCTGCGCCGTATTCTCGAAGAAAAAATTCCGCAAGAACAGGTGATTGCCGACGTGAAGGCGTCGGGCCTGCGTGGTCGCGGCGGCGCGGGTTTTCCGACCGGTCTGAAGTGGAGCTTCATGCCGCGTCAGTTTCCGGGGCAGAAATATCTCGTCTGCAACTCGGACGAAGGCGAACCGGGCACGTTCAAGGATCGCGACATCCTTCGCTGGAATCCGCATGCGCTGATCGAAGGCATGGCCATTGGCGCGTACGCCATGGGCATCACGGTCGGCTACAACTACATTCACGGCGAGATTTTCGAGGTCTACAAGATCTTCGAACAGGCGCTTGAAGAAGCGCGTGCAGCCGGTTATCTCGGTGCGAATATTCTGGGTTCGGGCTTTTCGTTCGAACTGCATGCGCACCATGGCTACGGCGCATATATCTGCGGCGAAGAAACGGCGTTGCTCGAGTCGCTGGAAGGCAAGAAGGGCCAGCCGCGCTTCAAGCCGCCGTTCCCGGCGAGCTTTGGCGTGTACGGCAAGCCGACCACGATCAACAACACCGAAACGTTCGCAGCGGTGCCGTTCCTTTTGGCTATCGGCCCGCAGAAGTATCTCGAGATCGGCAAACCGAACAACGGTGGCACGAAGATTTTCTCGGTTGCCGGCGACGTGAACCGGCCGGGCAATTTCGAAGTTCCCCTCGGTACCTCGTTTCAGACCTTGCTCGAGCTGGCTGGCGGCGTGCGCGGCAAGTCGGTGAAAGCGGTGATCCCGGGTGGATCATCTGCGCCGGTCGTGCCGGGTGAGCTCATGCTGGCCACCGACATGGACTACGACTCGATTGCCAAGGCCGGGTCCATGCTGGGTTCGGGTGCGGTCATCGTAATGAACGAAACGCGCTGCATGGTGCGTTCGCTCTTGCGCCTTTCGTACTTCTACTACGAAGAATCGTGCGGTCAGTGCACGCCTTGCCGCGAAGGCACGGGCTGGCTGTATCGCGTGGTGCATCGGATCGAGCACGGACTCGGGCGCAAGGAAGACCTGGATCTGCTGAACTCGGTCGCTGAAAACATCATGGGTCGCACCATTTGTGCTCTCGGCGACGCGGCAGCCATGCCGGTGCGCGGCATGCTGAAGCATTTCTGGGACGAATTCGAATATCACGTCGAGCATAAACATTGTCTCGTCGACGGACATGCGCATCATGCGCATACGTCCGAAGCGCTTACCGCGTGATCAGTGATCAGGCCAAGGACCATTCCCCATCATGGTTGAATTAGAAATCGACGGCAAAAGTGTAGAAGTGCCTGAAGGCAGCATGGTGATCCAGGCTGCGCATAAGGTCGATACATACATTCCTCACTTTTGCTATCACAAGAAACTGTCGATCGCGGCTAACTGCCGGATGTGCCTGGTCGAAGTCGAGAAGATGCCGAAGGCGGTTCCCGCCTGTGCCACGCCGGTGTCGGCGGGCATGATCGTGCGTACGAAATCGGACAAGGCCATCAAGGCGCAGCAGTCCGTGATGGAATTCCTGCTGATCAATCACCCGCTCGATTGCCCGATCTGCGATCAGGGCGGTGAATGCCAGTTGCAGGATTTGGCCGTGGGTTACGGCAAGTCGCAATCGCGCTACAACGAAGAAAAGCGCGTGGTGTTCCACAAGAACGTCGGACCGCTGATCTCCATGGAAGAGATGACACGCTGCATCCATTGCACGCGTTGCGTCCGCTTTGGTCAGGAAGTGGCCGGCGTAATGGAACTCGGCATGCTGGGTCGTGGCGAGCACTCGGAAATCACGTCGTTCGTCGGCAAGACGGTGGATTCGGAATTGTCGGGCAACATGATCGACCTGTGCCCGGTCGGTGCATTGACGAGCAAGCCGTTCCGCTACAGCGCCCGTACTTGGGAACTGTCGCGCCGCAAGTCGATCAGCCCGCACGATTCCGTCGGTGCGAATCTGGTCGTGCAGGTGAAAAACAACCGCGTAATGCGCGTTCTGCCGATGGAAAACGAAGCCATCAACGAATGCTGGATCTCGGACAAGGATCGTTTCTCGTACGAATCGCTGAACAGCGACGAACGTCTCACGCAGCCCATGTTGAAGCAGGGCGGCAAGTGGATCGAGACCGACTGGCAAACGGCGCTGGAATACGTGGCGAAGGGTATCAAGGGCATTACGGCTGACCATGGCGCGAATCAGATCGCCGCTTTGGCTACGCCGCACAGCACCGTCGAAGAACTGTATTTGTTGAAGCAGTTTGCTGAAGGCGTGGGTACGCCGAACGTCGATTTTCGTCTGCGTCAGAGCGACTTTTCCGCACCGGTTTCGGACAGCGCGCCCTGGCTTGGCGTGAAGATCGCGGATCTGTCGAATATCGATACAGCGTTTATCGTCGGCTCGTTCCTGCGTCGCGATCATCCGTTGTTCGCGGCACGTCTGCGTCAGGCCGCCAAAGGTGGTGCGAAGCTCACGTTCCTGAACGCAACAGACGACGACTCGCTGATTCCCGCCGCGCATCGCGTGGTGGCGGCGCCGTCGGAATGGCTCGCGCATCTCGGCAGCATTGCTGCGGCCGTATCCGAAGCGCGCGGTGTTGCTGCGCCGGAAGCGTTCGCCGGAATCGAGGCATCGGTGGCGGCCAAGGACATTGCGGCATCCTTGTCGGCTGGCGACAAGCGCGTCCTGTTGATCGGCAATAGCGCGGTTCAGCATCCGCAGTTCGCGCAGATCCAGGCTGTTTGCCAATGGATCGCGGACGAAACGGGCGCAACGCTGGGTTATCTGACAGAAGCCGCAAACACCGTAGGCGCACATCTGGTCGACGCGTTGCCGGGCGAAGGCGGCCTGAACGCACGCGAAGCATTCGAGCAACCGCGCAAGGGCTACGTGCTGTTCAACGTCGAACCTGCATTCGATACCGCCAATCCTGCTCTGGCGCTCGCCGCTTTGAAGCAGGCCGAAATGGTTGTTGCATTGTCGGCGTTCAAGCACGGCACGGATTACGCCGACGTATTGTTGCCGATCGCTCCGTTCACGGAAACGTCGGGCACGTTCGTCAATGCAGAAGGTACGGCTCAGACGTTCAACGGCGTAGTGCGTCCGCTGGGCGAAACCCGTCCGGGCTGGAAAGTCCTGCGCGTGCTTGGCAGCATCCTGGGCCTGAAGGGTTTCGAATTCGATACCGCCGAAGAAGTCCGTGACGCAGCGCTGGGCAAGGGTGATCTGACTTCGCGTCTGTCTAACAAGACGAACGTGGCGATCAAGGCGGTGACAAAGGCTGCATCGAATGAAGGCAGTTTCGAGCGCCTTGCCGACACGCCGATCTATCATGCCGACGCACTTTCGCGCCGCGCTGAATCGCTACATCTGACGGCTGCGGCGCGCGATGCAAATCTGGTCGGACTGCCGACGTCGCTGTTCGAGAAGCTCGGTCTGAAAAACGGCGATGCCGTGCGCGTCGCCCAAGGCGGTCTCTCGGTAACCCTGCCGGCAGTTCGCGACGCGAATCTGGCGGAAAGCGTGGTGCGGGTATCGACGGGAACGTCGGCCGGTGCAGCGCTCGGGGCTCTGTTCGGTGAACTGGTAGTGGAGAAGGCGTAAATGGGCTTGTTCGATACGATCAACGCAGGCGGGACACAGATCCTCGGCGTCGCCTGGCCCACTGTGTGGGCAGTCATCCGCATTCTCGTGGTGTCGGTGGTGATCCTGCTGTGCGTCGCGTACCTGATTCTGTGGGAACGCAAGCTCATCGGCTGGATGCACGTGCGCCTCGGCCCGAATCGCGTAGGCCCGCTCGGCCTGTTGCAGCCGATTGCCGACGTGCTGAAGCTGCTGCTGAAGGAAGTGATTCAGCCGACGCAAGCCAGCCGCTGGATCTACCTGATCGCGCCGATCATGACCGTGGTGCCGGCGTTCGCGGTTTGGGCGGTGATTCCGTTCCAGGCGAAAGCGGTGCTGGGCGATATCAACGCCGGTCTGCTTTACGTGATGGCGATCTCGTCCATCGGCGTGTATGGCGTGATCCTGGCCGGCTGGGCATCGAACTCGAAATACGCATTTCTCGGCGCCATGCGTGCTGCGGCGCAAATGGTGTCGTACGAAATCTCGATGGGCTTCGCGCTGGTCGTCGTGCTGATGGTCACGGGCAGCCTGAACATGTCGGCTATCGTGGTCTCGCAGGAACACGGCATCTTCGCGAACTGGGGCATCAACTTCCTTTCGTGGAACTGGTTGCCGCTTCTGCCCATGTTCGTTGTGTACTTCATCTCGGGCATTGCCGAAACGAACCGTCACCCGTTCGACGTGGTGGAAGGCGAATCGGAAATCGTCGCGGGTCACATGATCGATTACTCGGGTATGGCGTTCGCGCTGTTCTTCCTCGCCGAGTACATCAACATGATCGTGATCTCGGCGATTGCATCGACCTTGTTCCTTGGTGGCTGGAGCGCGCCGTTTGGTTTCCTGTCCTTCATCCCGGGCATTTTCTGGTTCGTGCTGAAGATCTTTCTCCTGCTGTCCGTATTCATCTGGGCCCGCGCGACGTTCCCGCGTTATCGCTACGACCAGATCATGCGTCTTGGCTGGAAAATCTTTCTGCCGGTGTCGGTGGTGTGGGTGGTCGTGGTCGGGTTCTGGATCATGTCACCGCTGAACATCTGGAAATAATGGGCGGATGAAAAAACCATGAACGCATTACAGAATTTCTTTAAAACGTTTTTCCTGACCGAGTTGCTGAAGGGTCTCGCGCTGACGGGCGGTTATCTGTTCCAGCGCAAGGTGACCGTTCAGTTTCCGGAAGAGAAGACGCCGATCTCCCCGCGTTTCCGTGGCCTGCACGCATTGCGCCGGTACGAAAACGGCGAAGAGCGCTGCATTGCATGCAAATTGTGCGAAGCCGTTTGTCCGGCGCTCGCGATCACGATCGAATCGGAAACGCGCGCTGACAATACGCGTCGCACCACGCGTTATGACATCGACTTGACCAAATGCATCTTCTGCGGTTTTTGCGAAGAAAGCTGCCCGGTTGATTCGATTGTGGAAACGCACATTCTCGAGTATCACGGCGAGAAGCGCGGCGACCTGTATTTCACGAAAGACATGCTGCTGGCAGTCGGCGACCGTTATGAAACGGAGATTGCTGCTGCGAAGGCTGCCGACGCGCCTTATCGGTAAAGCGGAGCGGGGCGCTTGTCTTCACCGCGCCTTTTGCTGTTCCTGCATTTGAATTGACCTGCTGTTCCGGCCCGCGCGCCATGGTTGTAGGTTGCGTCCTTGAAAAGATGCGACACGGCGCGCTTGTGTCAAAACACAAAGCCTAACGATGAACCGGTAATCATGGAATTCACGACCGTACTGTTTTACATCTTCGCGCTGCTGCTGGTTGTTTCAGCGCTGAAGGTGATCACTTCGCGCAACCCGGTGTCATCCGCGCTGTTCCTCGTGCTCGCGTTCTTCAACGCGGCCGCGATCTGGATGCTGCTCGAAGCCGAATTCCTCGCCATCTTGCTGGTTCTCGTCTATGTCGGCGCGGTCATGGTGCTGTTCCTGTTCGTGGTGATGATGCTGGACATCAACCTCGACGTGTTGCATCGGGACTTCAAGCGATTCGTGCCAATCGCGAGCATCGTGGGCGCGATCATCATCATCGAAACGGCTCTGATCCTGTGGCACGGCTACGGTGCGACGGTTACGCCGGTACGCGACGCAATGCTCGTCAATGGCGTGGGTTCCGGCGTTGGCCCGAACGAGGTGATGTCGAATTCGCACCTGATCGGCAAGGTCATCTACACCGACTACATCTTCGCGTTTGAAATTGCCGGCCTGATCCTGCTGGTTGCGATCATCGCGGCAATCTCGCTGACCATTCGCGAGAAGAAGGACAACAAGCGCCAGACGGTGAGCGACCAGGTCAAGGTGCGCGCGAAAGATCGCGTGCGGATTGTGAAGATGAAGTCCGAGCAGGAAGCGCCGGATGCTACGACCAACCCGCCCGTGACCGGCAATGCCGGCGCAGGCACGGTCGATAACAAAGGCTGAGGAGATAAACAACCATGTTGAGTCTTGCCCATTACCTCGTGCTCGGCGCGATCCTGTTCGCGATCAGCATTGTCGGCATCTTCCTGAACCGACGTAACGTGATCATCATCCTGATGGCGATCGAACTAATGCTGCTGGCGGTCAATACGAATTTTGTCGCCTTCTCGCACTATCTCGGCGACATCCACGGCCAGATTTTCGTGTTCTTTGTATTGACGGTAGCGGCGGCCGAGGCGGCCATCGGTCTCGCGATTCTGGTCACGTTGTTCCGTAGCCTCGACACGATCAACGTCGAAGATCTCGATCAGCTCAAAGGTTAAATTCAGGCAAGACAGATATGTCCACGACACTCAATGAAAACCTTCTGCTTGCGATTCCGCTGGCACCGCTTGCCGGTTCGCTGATCGCGGGGTTGTTCGGCTGGAAGATCGGGCGCCGCGCGTCGCACAGCATCACCATTCTTGGTGTGGCGATATCGCTGGTGCTTTCGTGTTTCGTCTTCCTCGACGTCATGAACGGCGCGAGCTTCAACGCGACCATCTATGAATGGATGACGGTTGGTCCGCTCAAGATGGAGATCGGCTTCCTGGTCGACTCGCTGACCGCGATGATGATGGTGATCGTCACCTTCGTCTCGCTGATGGTGCACATCTATACGATCGGCTACATGGCCGACGAAGAAACGGGCTATGAGCGTTTCTTCTCGTACATCTCGCTCTTCACGTTCTCCATGCTGATGCTCGTGATGAGCAACAACTTCCTGCAGCTGTTCTTCGGCTGGGAAGCGGTGGGGCTGGTGTCGTACCTGCTGATCGGTTTCTACTTCACGCGCCCGACGGCCATCTACGCAAACATGAAGGCGTTCCTGGTCAACCGCGTGGGTGACTTCGGCTTCCTGCTCGGCATTGGCTTGTTGCTGGCGTTCGCCGGGTCATTGAATTACGGCGATGTCTTCGCGCATCGCACGCAACTCGCCGGCATGACGTTCCCGGGCACCGACTGGGGCTTGCTGACGGTTGCATGTATCTGCTTGTTCATTGGCGCAATGGGTAAGTCGGCGCAATTCCCGCTGCACGTGTGGCTGCCCGATTCCATGGAAGGTCCGACGCCGATTTCCGCACTGATTCACGCGGCAACCATGGTGACCGCCGGTATCTTCATGGTCACGCGCATGTCGCCGCTGTTCGAATTGTCGGATTCGGCGTTGTCGTTCGTGACGGTGATCGGTGCGATCACGGCGCTGTTCATGGGTTTCCTCGGCGTGGTCCAGAACGACATCAAGCGTGTGGTGGCTTACTCCACGCTGTCGCAGCTCGGATACATGACGGTCGCGCTCGGCGTGTCCGCTTATCCGGTCGCTGTGTTCCATCTTGCTACGCATGCGTTCTTCAAGGCACTGCTGTTCCTTGGCGCGGGTTCGGTGATCATCGGCATGCATCACGACCAGGACATGCGCAACATGGGCGGCCTGCGCAAGTACATGCCGATCACGTGGATCACGTCGCTGCTCGGCTCGCTGGCTTTGATCGGTACGCCGTTTTTCTCGGGTTTCTATTCGAAAGATTCGATCATCGACGCCGTGAAGCTCTCGCATCTGCCGGGTTCGGGCTTCGCGTACTTCGCGGTGGTCGCAAGCGTGTTCGTTACTGCGCTCTATTCATTCCGTATGTACTTCATGGTTTTCCACGGCAAGGAGCGTTTCCGCGGTCCGAAGCATCCGGAAAGCCCGATGGGTATCGAAGAAGCGGCGCGCGCGCATGATGCGCATGGTCACGATTCACATGGCCACGACGCTCACGGCCATGGCCATGGTCCGCATATCCCGCATGAAACGCCTTGGGTCATTACGCTGCCGCTGGTGTTGCTGGCGATTCCGTCGGTGATCATCGGTGCGTTGGCGATCGGTCCCATGCTGTTCGGCGATTTCTTCGCGCACGGCGTGGCGTTCGACAAGGTCATTTTCATCGGCGAGAACCATCCGGCGCTGCACGAAATGGCCGAGGAATTCCATGGCTGGTTCGCGATGGGCCTGCATTCTGTTGCGGGTCTTCCGGTATGGCTGGCGTTTGCTGGTGTCGTGGTGTCGTGGTTCCTGTATCTCAAGCGTACGGATCTGCCGGGCGTGATCAAGCAACGCTTCCTGCCGATCTACAACTTGCTGGATAACAAGTACTACCTCGACAAGATCAACGAAGTCGTATTTGCAAAGGGCGCGGTCGCCATCGGTCGCGGACTCTGGAAAGAAGGCGATGTCGCCGTTATCGACGGGATCGTGAACGGTCTTGCGAAGTTCGTCGGCTGGTTTGCCGGTGTGATTCGCTTCCTTCAATCCGGTTACATCTATCACTACGCGTTCGCCATGATCATTGGCATGTTGGGGCTCTTGACCCTGTTTGTAACGCTCGGCGGCAAATAAGGCGGGGACACCTATCTATGCACTCTTTTCCAATTCTTAGTCTCGCGATCTGGTTACCGATCATTGTCGGTATCCTCGTACTGGCGGTAGGCAACGACAACAATCCGGCACCTTCGCGCTGGATTGCCCTGATCGGCTCGATCCTTGGGCTGGTCGTCACGCTTCCTTTGATTACCGGTTTCGACAATTCGTCGGCCGCGCTGCAATTCGAAGAAAACGTCAGCTGGATCGAACGCTTCAACATCTCGTATCACCTGGGTGTCGACGGTCTTTCAATGTGGTTTGTCGTCCTGACCGCGCTGATCACCGTGATCACGGTGATCGCGGCCTGGGAAGTCATCACCGTGCGCGTGGCGCAATATCTGGCTGCGTTCCTGATCTTGTCGGGCCTCATGATCGGCGTGTTCTCGACCGCCGACGGCATGCTGTTCTACGTGTTCTTCGAAGCCACGCTGATTCCGATGTACATCATCATCGGCGTGTGGGGCGGGGCGAATCGTGTCTATGCCGCGTTCAAGTTCTTCCTGTACACGCTGATGGGCTCGCTGTTGATGCTGATCGCGTTGCTGTACCTGTACACGCAGACGCATACGTTCGATATCGCCACGTGGCACGCATTGAAGATCGGCTTCACCCCGCAGATATTGTTGTTCATCGCGTTTTTCATGGCTTTCGCCGTGAAGGTGCCGATGTGGCCGGTGCACACGTGGTTGCCGGATGCCCACGTGGAAGCGCCGACGGGCGGCTCGGTCGTGCTGGCCGCGATCATGCTGAAGCTGGGCGCGTACGGTTTTATCCGCTTCTCGTTGCCCATCGCGCCGGACGCCAGCCATTTCCTGGCGCCCGTGGTGATCACGTTGTCGCTGATTGCGGTGATCTACATCGGCTTCGTGGCGCTGGTCCAGGAAGACATGAAGAAGCTGGTCGCGTATTCGTCGATTGCGCACATGGGCTTCGTCACGCTTGGCTTCTTTATTTTCAGTACGCTCGGCATGGAAGGCGCGATCATCCAGATGATCTCGCACGGCTTTGTCTCGGGCGCGATGTTCCTGTGTATCGGCGTGCTGTACGACCGCATGCACTCGCGCCGGATTTCGGACTACGGCGGTGTGGTCAACGTCATGCCGAAGTTCGCGGCGTTCGCCATGTTGTTCGCGATGGCCAATTGCGGCTTGCCGGGCACCTCGGGTTTCGTTGGTGAGTTCATGGTGATTCTGGCTGCCGTGAAGTTCAACTTCTGGATCGGCTTCCTGGCAACGTTCACCCTGGTTCTTGGTGCGGCCTACACGCTGTGGATGTACAAGCGCGTGCACTTCGGCGCGGTTGCCAACGAACACGTTGCGAAGCTGAAGGACATCAACAAGCGCGAATTCTTCATGCTGGCCGTGCTTGCTGTATTTACGCTGTACATGGGCCTGTACCCGAAGCCTTTCACCGATGTGATGCACGCATCCGTGGAAAATCTCCTCTCCCACGTCGCGCAGTCGAAACTGCCGCTGGCCCAGTAACGCGTGCGGAGGAATTAAAAGATCATGCAAAACGCCCCAATGAGTGCCTTGTTACCCGATGGACTGTTGATGTTGATGGTCGTCGTAGTGTGGTTGAACGACACCATCTACGGCGTGAAGAGCCGTCAAACGTCCTATTTCATCTCGGTCATTTCGACGATCGTGGTCGGCGTATGGTTCGCCGTCCAGGCACTCGATCCCACGCCGCATTACTTCTTTACGCGCATGTATGTGGTCGATCCGTTCGCCAGCGCAATGAAAGCGGTGGTGACGTTAGGCTTTGCGGTATCGGTCATCTATTCGCGCAAGTATCTTGAAGACCGCGACCTGTTCCGCGGCGACTTCTTCCTGCTTGGTCTGTTCTCGCTGCTTGGCCAGTGCGTGATGATTTCGGGCAACAACTTCCTGACGCTGTATCTCGGCCTGGAACTGATGTCGCTGTCGCTGTACGCCGTGATCGCGCTGCGCAAGGACTCGCCGCAAGCCAACGAATCCGCGATGAAGTACTACGTTCTCGGCGCGCTGGCGTCCGGTTTCCTGCTCTACGGCATTTCGATGCTGTACGGCGCGACCGGTTCGCTTGAACTGAACGAAGTGGCGAAGGCCATTGCAACCGGCCGTATCAACGACGCCGTGCTGCTGTTCGGCGTGATCTTCGTGGTCGCCGGTATTGCGTTCAAGATGGGCGCGGTCCCGTTCCATATGTGGGTGCCTGACGTCTATCAGGGCGCGCCGACGGCCATGACGCTGATTACCGGTGGTGGTCCGAAGGCTGCGGCATTCGCTTGGGGTCTGCGTTTCCTGGTGATGGCGCTGTTGCCGCTTGCAGTCGACTGGCAAGAGATGCTGGTGATCCTCGCCGCGTTGTCGCTGATCGTGGGTAACGTCACGGGTATCGTGCAGAAGAACATCAAGCGGATGCTGGCGTACTCGGCCATCTCGAACATGGGCTTCGTGCTGCTCGGCATGCTCGCGGGCGTGGTCGAAGGCAAGGCGGACGGTGCGGCCGGCGCATATAGCTCGGCAATGTTCTACAGCATCATCTACCTGATCACGACGCTCGGTACCTTCGGCGTGATCATGCTGCTGGCACGCAAGGACTTTGAAGCCGAAACGCTCGATGACTTCAAGGGCCTCAACCAGCGCAGCCCGGTGTTTGCGTTCGTGATGATGATCATGATGTTCTCGCTCGCCGGCATCCCGCCGATGGTCGGGTTCTACGCGAAGCTCGCCGTGCTCGAAGCCACCATGAACGCTGGCCTGACCTGGCTTGCGGTGCTGGCGGTCTTGTCGTCGCTGGTTGGCGCGTTCTACTACCTGCGCATCGTCAAGCTGATGTATTTCGACGCACCCACAGACGCCTCGCCAATCGTCGCCGACAACCTCAAGCGCGCGTTGCTCGCGTTCAACGGGTTGGCCGTACTGGTGCTTGGCATCGTTCCGGGACCGTTGATGAATGCTTGCCTGACCGCAATCACGCACACCTTGCCGTTCCAGTTGTAATGTCGGCTGCGGGCTGGTTTATCGTTTTGTTGGCGCTGGTCGGCGCCAACCTTCCGTTTGCGAATCAGCGTATTTTTGCCGTCGCGCCAATCAAGGCGGCGAAAAAAAGCGCGTGGATTCGCATCGCGGAATTGATCGTGCTTTATTTTGTCGTGGGCGCGCTCGGCTTTATGCTTGAGGCGCGTGCCGGAAACCGTTTCGAGCAAGGCTGGCAGTTTTATGCCGTGACGTTCAGCCTCTTTCTCGTGCTCGCGTTCCCCGGTTTCGCTTACCAATATCTCGTCAAGCGCCGTTGACGGCCAAGGCCGTCGCGGCTTGATCCACGCGTTTGCCGGCCGGTTTGCCGCATGACGCGTTTCCTTCAAGGCGCAAGATGGCTGACAGTTCTTCCCTCGACCCTGCGCATTTCCCGGATTCCGATGCTGGCCTGATCGAGAAGACGGTCGAAAGCAAGTTGCTTCATCAGGGCAAATTTCTCACGCTGAAACTGGATACGGTCGAACTGCCGGATGGAAAGCACGCGACGCGTGAATTCGTCGAGCATCCGGGCGCGGTGATGATCCTGCCGCTTTTCGATGATGGCCGCGTGCTGCTCGAGCGGCAATATCGATACCCGATTCGAAAGGTGTTGCTTGAATATCCCGCGGGCAAGCTCGATCCCAACGAGAGCGAGCTGGCGTGCGCCAAGCGCGAGTTGCACGAAGAAACGGGTTACACGGCACGCGAATGGTTTTTCCTGACGCGGATTCATCCCGTGATTTCGTATTCGACCGAATTTATCGATCTGTATCTCGCTCGTGGACTGACCGCGGGCGAGAACAAGCTCGACGAGGGCGAGTTTCTGGAGACGTTCATTGCGGAGCGGTCGCAAATTTTCGAATGGATCAAAAGCGGCCATATCAGCGACGTAAAGACGATCATCGGCAGTTTCTGGCTTGAGAAAGTGATGTCGGGCGAATGGAAACTCGGCGATCCGGTCAGCGAGTGAACGGTTCAAGATCAACTAAAAGCGGCCTGCGGGCCGCTTTTTATTTGCCCACGTCATCAAAACCACACGTCCAAGCGCGCGGATGACCGCCGGGCTAAAATCAGTCCTACGTTTCCTCGATTCATCAAACAGTCGCAGACGCAAATTTACGAACGACCGTTCACAAAATGCGCTTTTGCGATTAAACTTTCTGGCAAGCCCCAATTAGCATGAAGGTTCTCGACTTGAAGTGCTCGCACGACCATCGGTTCGAAGGCTGGTTTGCTTCGGCCGATGAGTTCGAATCCCAGTTGTCGCGCAAGCTCGTAGCGTGTCCGGTGTGTTCGACGACGGAAGTGAGTCGCATGCCATCGGCGCCGCGGTTGAATTTATCGACAACGCGCTCCGATCGCACCGAGCAGTCAAGCGACAGCAACCGCGCGACTCCAGTGGTTCCGCAGCAGCAGGCGGAGCCCGCGATACAAGCGCGTGCGCTGCAACTCATGCGGGAATTTCTCGCGAAGACCGAGAATGTGGGCGACCGTTTTGCCGAAGAGGCGCGGCGCATGCATTACGACGAAGCGCCCGCGCGCAACATTCGCGGTGTCGCTACGCCCGAAGATGCGCACGCATTGATGGAAGAAGGCATCGACGTGATGCCGCTGCCCGTGCCGGCCGCACTGAAAGAGCCGCTGCAATAAGCCAACATCCGTTGGTTTAGCGCACGTCTCCTCGTGGCCGACTCGGGCCATGAGAGGAGACGAGAGCGCATGGACCTGAATTATTCCCCCGCCGACGACGCATTTCGCGCCGACATCCGCGCCTGGCTCGACGCCAACTTGCCGCAAGCGTTGCGGACCAAGGTACTCGATCACAAACGTTTGAGCCGCGACGACTACGCGAGCTGGCACAAGCTGCTCGGCACGCGCGGCTGGTCGGTTGTCGCCTGGCCGAAAGAATTTGGTGGTCCCGGCTGGAACGCGACGCAGCGCCACATCTGGGACGAGGAATGCGCACGCATCGGTGCGCCGGGCGTGTTGCCGTTCGGCGTATCGATGGTCGCGCCCGTTCTCATGAAATACGGCAGCGACGCGCAAAAAGCCCATTACTTGCCGCGCATTCTCGATGGCAGCGACTGGTGGTGCCAAGGATATTCCGAACCGGGATCGGGTTCGGATCTGGCATCGCTGAGAACTCGTGCCGAGCGCCAGGGCGATCACTACCTGGTCAACGGCCAGAAGACCTGGACCACGCTCGGCCAGTTCGCTGACATGATGTTCTGCCTCGTGCGCACGGACAGCGGCGCGAAGAAGCAGGAAGGCATCTCGTTTTTGCTTATCGATATGAAGACGCCGGGCATCACCGTACGCCCCATCATCACGCTCGATGAGGATCACGAAGTCAACGAAGTGTTTTTCGAAGACGTGAAAGTGCCGGTTGAGAATCTCGTCGGTGAAGAGAATCGCGGCTGGACGTACGCGAAGTATTTGCTTGGACACGAGCGCACCGGCATTGCGCGCGTCGGGCAATCGAAGCGTGAACTGGTATTCCTCAAGCGCCTCGCCGCCGATCAGAAGAAGGGCGGTGTTTCGTTGCTGAAGGATCCTGTGTTCGCGGCAAAAATCGCGGCGCTTGAAATCGAGATCATGGCGCTAGAGGTGACCGTCCAGCGCGTGGTCGCAAGCGAAGCGAACGGCCGTGGACCTGGACCGGAGGCATCGATGCTGAAAATCAAGGGCACCGAAGTTCAGCAAGCGCTGACCGAGTTGATGGTCGAAGCGGTCGGACCGCAAGCCGCTGCGTTCGACCCGGCGTATCTTGAAGGCGAACGCGAGCACAGTCTCGCCGGTGACGATGACGCCGCGCCGCTCGCCGCGTATTACTTCAACTTCCGCAAGACATCGATCTATGGCGGCTCGAACGAAATTCAAAAAAACATCATCGCGCAGATGATTCTGGGCTTGTGAGGAGCGGCACATGGACTTCAATTTCACCGATGAACAACAGCAGTTCCGAGATGCCTTGCGCCGTTATCTCGACAAGGAATATACGTTCGATGCACGCCAGAAAATCGTGGCGTCAAAAGAGGGTGTCGATGCAAAACACTGGACTGCGTTCACCGAACTAGGCCTCATGGCATTGCCCGCGCCGGAAGCTCAGGGTGGTTTCGACGGCGGTCCGGTCGACATGCTCGTTGTCATGCCGGAGCTTGGACGCGCGCTGGTCATCGAGCCATATTGGGCGACGGCTGTTGGTATCGAGGCGTTGCGGCTTGTGGGCAATCAAAACGCTCTTGGCTTGCTTGAGCGTGCGGCCGCCGGTGAGATCAAACTAGCCGTGGCGTTCCATGAGCCGCGTGCACGGTATGACCTTTTTTCTATTGACACCACGGCGCAAGCCCAGGGCGATGAATTCTCGTTAAGCGGTGAGAAATCGCTGGTTCAGCACGGCGCGCAGGCTGACGTGTGGATCGTGCCCGCGCGGCTCAACGGCGAAGTTGCGCTGTTCGCGATCGCGCGTGACGCCGCCAACGTGGAAATCACCGAATACCGGACGATCGACGGTCAACGCGCCGCGACATTAAAACTCACCGGCACGCCAGCCACGCGTTTGGGCGATGCGCAAACCGGCGCGGCAACGCTCGAACATATCGCGGATTACGCCACCTTCCTGCTCTGCGCCGAAGCCGTCGGCGTGCTCGATGCGCTGAATCACGCAACCGTCGAATACACGAAAGAACGCAAGCAATTCGGCACACCGATCGCACGATTCCAGGCATTGCAGCATCGCATGGTGGAGATGCTGATTCATGCCGAGCAAGCACGTTCGATCACGTATCTGGCCGCGGCTCGCTATTCGAGCAACGATGCCGACGAACGCCGTCGCGCCATCTCCGCTGCCAAAGCGCGCGTGAGTCAGGCGGCGCGTTTCGTCGGTCAACAAGCCGTGCAACTTCATGGCGGCATGGGCGTCACGAACGAAGTTGCGGCGGCGCACTGGTTCAAGCGCTTGTCGATCATCGAGACAACGTTGGGCGACGTCGATCATCATCTGGCGCGGTTTGCATCACTGCCGGGATTCGCCGACACTAACGTTTGAATAATCGATGCATCAGAAAGGAGAACAGGGATGACATTCAGCTATGAAGATTTCAACGTTGGAGACGTGGCGGAACTGAGCGCTCACACGTTTTCGAAAGAGGAGATCATCGAATTCGCCGGACGTTATGATCCGCAGCCTTTTCATCTGAGCGAAGCGGGCGGTGCGGCATCCCCATTTGGCGGCCTGGTCGCGAGCGGATGGAACACCTGTTCTGCCATGATGGGCATTCTTGTGCGAGACATGCTGGCTGATTCGACATCGATGGGCTCTCCCGGCCTCGATAACATCCGCTGGCTCAAGCCGGTTCGTGTGAATGACACTGTCCGGCTGACGGTGCGCGTGCTGAGCAAGCGTGTATCGGAAAGCAAGCCGGATCGTGGCATTGTCGGAACGCGTTGGGAGGCCTATAACCAGAACGGCGATCTGGTATTGACGGTCGATTCGGCTGCTATATTCGGGCTTCGTCATCCGGGAAACACGCAATGACGCTCGCCTCTCCAGCGGATGTGAAGGCCGCGGAAGGCGGCGAGGAATATGTGAGCGCGTGGCTGGAGATGGATCAGTCGCGGGTGAACCGGTTCGCGGATGCCACCGACGATCATCAGTGGATTCACGTCGATGTCGAGCGCGCAAAGAAAGAATCGCCGTTTGGCGGACCGATCGCGCACGGGTTTTTGACGCTGGCGCTTGTGCCGAAATGGCTTGAAGAATGCGTTCCGCTGAAGCAGAAACTTGGCGTGAATTACGGCACGAACAAGGTTCGGTTCATGTCGCCGGTTTTGGTGGGCTCGAAGTTGAGAGCACGCTTTCTTGCCGAAAAGGTGAATGACGTCGAGCAGGGCGGTGTGCAAGTCATCTGGCGCGTGACCGTGCAGAAAGAAGGCGTTGAAAAACCGGTTTGCGTCGCTGAGTTCATTACGCGGCATTATTTCTGAACCGCGCTGGTCAGGTGACTTCTTGCATAGCGTCAAAGAAGTCACCGGCGGATTCGACCGCTCGACGCTCACGCGTACCGGGCCAATTCAAGCTTGGCGACAGCATTTCGATGCACTTCATCGGGGCCATCGGCGAGTCTTAAAGTCCGCGCGTGCGCATACGCGTAGGCCAACGGGAAATCATCCGACACCCCTCCGGCGCCGTGCGCCTGAATCGCCCAGTCAATGACCTGACACGCGATGTTCGGCGCGACTACCTTGATCATCGCGATCTCGCCGCGCGCGCCTTTGTTGCCGACCGTGTCCATCATGTAGGCGGCTTTCAGCGTAAGCAAACGGGCCTGCTCGATCATGATCCGCGCTTCGGCAATGCGTTCCTGCGTCACACCGTGCGCTGCAATCGGCTTGCCGAATGCGACGCGTTGCGATGTCCGTTTGCACATAAGTTCAAGCGCGCGTTCGGCCAATCCGATCAGACGCATGCAATGATGAATGCGTCCAGGCCCGAGACGCCCCTGGGCGATTTCAAATCCGCGTCCTTCACCAAGCAATACATTCGATGCCGGCACGCGCACGTTATCGAGCGTGATATCCATGTGGCCGTGCGGGGCGTCGTCGTAACCGAACACCGAAAGCGGTCGATGCACCGTGATACCGGATGAGTCCGCCGGGACGAGGATCATCGATTGTTGCTGATGTTTCGGGGCCTCGGGGTCGGTCTTGCCCATCACGATATACACCTTGCAACGCGGATCGCCCGCACCCGATGACCACCATTTGTGGCCGTTGATCACGTAGTTGTCACCGTCACGCACGATGCTGCATTGAATGTTTGTTGCATCGGACGAGGCCACGTCCGGCTCCGTCATCAGGAACGCCGAACGGATCTCGCCTTGCAGCAGCGGTTCGAGCCATTGCTGCTTCTGCTGATCGCTGCCATAACGTTCGATGGTCTCCATGTTGCCCGTATCCGGCGCGCCGCAATTGAAGACTTCGGGCGCCCACGGAACACGTCCCATGATCTCGCAAAGCGGCGCGTATTCCAGATTGCTCAAACCGGCGCCACGTTCCGATTCCGGAAGGAAAAGATTCCACAGGCCGGCATCGCGGGCGTTTTGCTTGAGCGTTTCGATCAGTTCAAGCGGAATCCACGCATCGCCGTTTGCGCGGTTCGCCGCAATTTCCTGGTTGAACGCGCGTTCGTTCGGATAGATATGCTCATCGAAAAAAGCGGTCAGCTTGTGACGCAACTCCTGCACTTTCGGCGTGTAGTCGAAATTCATCTCGTCTCCTGTTTCCTGAAGGCCTTATCCGGTCACTTTTTGCGCGTACGACCACGCGAGTTCGGCCATCGGTTTGGCGCGTTTGCCTGCATCGATAGCTTGCGCACTTGCCGCCGTGCCTTCGCTCACGCGCTTCATGATCCCCTGCAAGATCGCGGCGATGCGGAACATGTTGTAGGCTAGGTAGAAGTTCCAGTCGCCCTGGATCTTCAGGCCCGTGCGTGCGAGATAGTGCGCGACGTAGGTCTGTTCGTCGGGAATGCCGAGCGCCGCCCAGTCGAGCCCGCCGATGCCGCGAAATTGCGTCGGATCGACGTGCCATGCCATGCAGTGGTAAGCGAAGTCGGCAAGGGGGTCGCCCAGCGTTGACAGTTCCCAGTCGAGCACGGCGAGCACGCGCGGTTCTGTCGGGTGGAAGATCAGGTTGTCGAGCCGGAAGTCGCCGTGAACGATCGATACGCTTTCGCCGCCGCGCGGAATATGCTGCGGCAGCCATTCGATCAGCTTGTTCATCGCCTCGATGGATTCGGTTTCCGATGCAACGTATTGCTTGCTCCATCGGCCGATCTGGCGTTCGAAATAATTGCCGGGCTTGCCATAGGTTTCGAGACCCGCTTGGGCGATATCCACCGAATGCAACGCCGCGATCACGCGATTCATTTCATCGTAAATGGCGCCGCGTTCGGCAGGTGTCATGCCGGGCAGCGCCTGATCCCACAACACACGTCCCTCGATGAACTCCATCACGTAGAACGAGCGGCCAATCACGCTTTCGTCGTCGCATAACGCGAACATTTTCGCGACGGGAACGTCCGTGTTTGCAAGCGCATCCATCACGCGATATTCGCGATCGATCGCATGCGCCGACGGCAACAGCTTCGCCGCCGGACCCGGCTTCGATCGCATCACGTAACTTCGTGCGGGCGTGATCAGTTTGAAGGTGGGATTCGACTGGCCGCCGGCGAACTGCTCGACGCTGACGGGTCCGGCGAAATCCTCGATATGTGTTTCGAGCCACGCCGATAACGCCGCCATGTCGAACTGTTGCCGCTCGTTGACGGGCCGCGTTCCTTCGAACGCGGAAAAATCCTGCTGTACCGGCAAGGGCGCGTCGTTTGAAGCCATTGTTGTCTCCTCCGATTTTGCGTACATCTTGTGGGCAGCAGCGTCGCGCTTCAAGGCGCTGTTGTCGCCGCACGCTTGATTACTTCAGGACCGATGTGTATCGCACGAATTGTTCGTAGAGCAATTCCATGGTCGTGTTGCGTACGGTTGCGTGAAGCGGCGAGGGCGGCGAGTGATTCAGCGCGCGGATGACCCAGTCGCCGGGTTTGTTGCCAACGTCGAGCGCGTTGATGCAACCTGTCGTCTGCGATAAATGCCCGAAGAACATGCGGCCGCCACCCGTGATCGCGTGCGATAACAACGCCCGGTTGACCCCGCCGTGCAGCACGAGCAACGCCGTGTCCCACGATCCATCGTCACGTAGCCGCTGCAACGGCGGCACCACGCGATCCATCAATTCGCCGATGGTCTCGCCGCCAAGGAACGCCGTCGTCTCGGGCACGATGCCGTCAAACACGCTAAGAAACGCGCGCTCGAAATCCTTTGGCGGCAGGTTGCTCAATCGGCCGCCACGAATCTCTTCCCATTCCGGCCAGACATCGATTTCGATTTCCTGAGCCGTTTCAGCCAGCACGCGTTGTGCCGTCTCGAGCGTTCTAGGCAGGCCGCTGACGATGACTTTATCGAAGCGAATCTGTTGCGCCTCGAACGCGCGTCCGGCCGCGGTGGCTTCGGCCCGCCCGCGCTCGTTGAGCGGCACATTGATTGGATCGATGGCGCGGCCGGTGGCATCGAAATACGTGACGTCGCCGTGACGCATCAAAAAGATGCGGCGGCGTTTGGGGAGTTCGTAGGCTGTCGACATTATTTGTAGAGCGGTGGCCGCTTCTCGAGGAACGCGTTGATGCCTTCGAGCGCGTTGCCGTTATAGAGCGCATCGACGAAACCATCGCGTTCGGCATCGAGTTGTTCGGCGAGCGATTGTGTTTCCGCCGATGCGATCAGCGTCTTGATCTGCGCCAGCGCTTTCGGCGCCATGCGGCCGAGTTCATCGGCCCAGGCGATGGCGGTATCGAGCGCTGCGCCCGGTTTCGTCACGCGATTCACTACGCCAACTTCGTGCAGACGCGTGGCGCCGATCGGCTTCGCTTCCAGCAGGATTTCGGTGGCAAGCGCGCGGGGCAATGCACGCGTCAGAAACCACGAACCGCCGCCATCGGGCGTAAGACCAACGCGCGCGTACGACATGACGAACTTGGCGTCATCGGCGGCAACCAGCAGGTCGCAGGCCAATGCCAATGAAAACCCCGCGCCCGCGGCCGCGCCTTCCACGGCCGCAATCACCGGCTTGGTGGAGGACCGCAATGCCACGATCCATTCGCCCAGCATGTCGATGCTCGCCGCTTGCACCGACGGATCTTTCGCGCGATTTTCAAGGAGACGGTTGAGATTGCCGCCGGCGCAAAAGAAGTTGTCGGCGCCGGTCAGGACGATTGCGCGCACAGACGTATCGCGCTCGGCTGTGTTCATCGCTTCGATCCCGGCTGCGTACATGTCCGGGTGCAATGCGTTGCGTGCGCCCGGATTGGACAACTTCAACACGAGCGTGGTGTCGCTTTCGGCCGGCCGGGCGGAGAGCAATTCGGCGCTCATTCTGCGGCCTCATCGAAGGTAAGCGACAGGCCGAGCTGCGCGCGACGCGTCAACCACGGCGATGGCCGATAGCGCGGATCGCCCAGCACGCTCTGGATATTGCGCAGGATGGTGAGGATGGTCGTTGCGCCGAGCGCGTCGCCGAGCGCGAGCGGACCACGCGGATAACCCAGGCCTAGCGTCACGGCGAGATCGATATCGGCGGGCGTCGCGATGCGTTGCTGCGCAATATCGCAACCGATATTCACGATGGTCGCCACCACCCGTTGCGCGACGAATCCAGTGGAATCGCGGATCACGGTGACGGGCACGCCATCGAAAGCGAAGAGGGCGTGCGCGGCGTCGCGGAATTCGGCCGTGGTCGCGGGCGTTGTCATGATGGTGCGGCGGGCGGCATCGGCGAGCGGAAAGAGCGTGTCGATGGCAACCGTGCGCGCCGCATCCAGCTTCTCCGCGACGCACGCCGTGGTTGCATCGTGCCCGAGCGGCGTGACGATGATCAGCGAATCCGGCGCAGGCGTGCCGCCGGTATCGATTGTCACGTTCGTTTCCATCTTCGCAATCAGCTTGAACACTTCCTCGCGCGCATGGACCGAGGCACGACTCACCCACACGCGACGCGGCAACGTGGTTGGCGCGGGTGCTTCTTCAGGCGTCTGCTGCTTGCCATCTACATATTTATAGAAACCTTCGCCTACCTTGCGTCCGATCAAACCGCCCGCGAGTCGCGTACCGGTGATGGGCGACGGCGTGAACCTGGGTTCTTCATAGAACTGGTGATAAATCGATTCCATCACCGGATGCGACACGTCGAGGGCGGTGAGATCGAGCAGTTCGAACGGACCGAGCCTGAAGCCGGCTTGCTCGCGCATGATCCGGTCGATATCCACAAAACTCGCGACGCCTTCACTTGCGATCCGCAAGCCTTCGGTATTCATGCCGCGCCCGGCGTGATTCACGATAAACCCCGGCATGTCCTTCGCGCGGACCGCCGTGTGGCCCATCTTGCGGCCGAGGGCCATGAGCGCATCGCCGGCGGCGGGGTCCCCACGCAGGCCGTCGATCACCTCGACCACTTTCATCAGCGGCACGGGGTTGAAGAAATGCAGGCCGACCACGCGCTCGGGCTTCGTGGACCCAGCGGCGATCGCGGTAATGGATAGCGACGACGTGTTCGACGCCAGGATGCAATCATCGCGAACAATGCCTTCCAGCTCGCGGAACAACTCGCGCTTGACGTCGAGCTTCTCCACGATCGCTTCGATCACGACATCGCAATCGGCAAGATCGCTGATCGCGTCAGCCGCATGAATTCTGGCCAGTGCGTCGTGTGCGTCGGCTTCGGTAAGCTTGCCTTTTGCGGCGAGTTTGTTCAGGGTATCGGCGAGGAACTCGCGCGCGGCGATGATGGCTTGCTTGTTGGCATCGTAGAGACGCACGGTCAGGCCGCCCGTCGCCGCGATCTGCGCAATACCCCGCCCCATCGCGCCGCTGCCCACCACGCCTAACGTTCGAATCTCTGTGTCGCGAAAACTCATGGTGTGTCTCACTCCTTATTTTGCTAGATTAGCACGATCGTGCTGTTAGTGAGATGGCCCGCATGGCCGTCGATTGTCTGCGTTACTTAAAAATCAAGACGTTACTGGAGATCTCGCAATGCTCAAGCTGTATGGTTTTCCGTTGTCCAACTACGTGAACAAGGTGAAGTTCGTGCTGCTCGAACATGGCATTGCGTTCGAGGAGGTGCGCGCCAATTTCGGCCAGGATGAAGCGACGCTCGCGCTATCGCCACTCGGCAAGGTTCCGTACATCGAGACCGAAAACGGGTCGCTGTGCGAGTCGCAGGTGATCATCGAGTATCTGGCGAGCGCGTACCCGGACAAGCCCATCTTTTCCGCCGATCCGTTCATGGCCGCCAAGGAGCGCGAGATGATTGCGTTCATCGAGCTGCATCTGGAACTGGTCGCGCGCGACCTCTATAAACAAGCGTTTTTCGGCGGCACCGTGACCGATTACACGAAGACGCGCGCCGAAAAAAAGCTTCGTCACGGTATCGCGGGATTGAAGCGGATCGCGAAGTTCGAGCCGTACGCGCTCGGCACGACCTTCAGTATCGCCGATGTCAGTGCGTTCGTGAATTTGCCGCTCATCGGCCTGACAACGAAAGCGGTTTATGGCGCGGATTTCCTGCTGGAAGCGGGTATCGACTGGAAGGCGCACAACAAGCGCGTGGGGGAACGGCCGGCCGCACAGAAAGTGACGGCCGACCGCCTCGCGTTCATGGACGCGCAGAAAAAAGAACTACCGAAGATTTAAAGCTTTACAGGCTCGCGAGGCGATCGAGCGCGGTGCGCAGCGTCTCTTCTTTCTTCGCGAAGCAAAAGCGCACGACGCCCGATTCATGGCTCTCATGATAGAACGCAGACACGGGAATGGCCGCGACGCCGATCTCGCTTGTGAGCCATTGCGAGAACTCGGCCTCGGGCAGGTCGCTGATGGCCGAATAGTCTACGCATTGGAAATACGTGCCGTCGCAAGGCAGCAATTTGAAGCGCGAGTTCGCCAGGCCCGCGCGGAAGAAGTCGCGCTTTTGCTGATAGAACGCCGGCAGATCCATATAAGGCGCCGGGTCCTTCAAGTATTGCGCGATGCCCACCTGCATCGGCGTATTCACGGTGAAGACGTTGAACTGATGGACTTTGCGGAATTCCGCCGTGAGCGCAGCGGGTGCGGCGACATAGCCAACCTTCCAGCCCGTCACGTGAAACGTCTTGCCGAAACTCGACACCACGAAGCTGCGCGCAGCCAGATCCGGATATCGCGAGACGCTTTCATGTGGCGCGCCGTCGAAGACCATGTGTTCGTAGACTTCGTCGGAGAGGATCAGCACGTCGGTGCCGCGCATGATCTCGTCGAGCTTTTGCATGTCGGCGGCGCGCCAGACACGGCCCGTCGGGTTATGCGGCGTGTTGATGATCAGCAGGCGCGTTTTCGGCGTGATCGCGGCGGCGATCTTGTCGAAGGGGAGGGCGTAGTCCGGCGCTTCCAGCGATACAAACACCGGCTTGCCGCCCGCCAGTTCGATTGCCGGGACGTAGCAGTCATACATCGGCTCGATCACGACGACTTCATCGCCCGGATGCACGCAGCACAAAATGGCCGTGAGGATCGCCTGAGTCGCGCCGGCCGTGACCGTGATTTCGCGCTCGATATCGTATTTGCGTCCGTACAGCCGCTCGATCTTTTCGCTGATCGCGTGACGCAGCGGCGCGGCGCCGGCCATCGGCGGGTACTGGTTGTGGCCGTCGCGCATGGCGTTCGCGACCGCGTCCACAATGCGTGGATCGCACGCGAAATCCGGAAATCCCTGGCCCAGGTTGACCGCGCCTTTTTGCGCCGCGAGCGCGCTCATGACCGTGAAGATCGTCGTGCCCACGTTCGGCAGGCGTGAAGTGATAGCGGGAACGGCGGCGGAATGCGGGAGGTCGTGCGAGGCGTTCATAGTGTGGTCGATCGGCTGCGCTGGAGGAATGTGGCTTATTTTAAACGTCGATTGCGTTCGTTTCCGCATTGGCCTCAAAGTGCGCTTCAAGGCTGACGACGAAAGGTGCGGGCTGCGCGATGCGAAAGCCGAAATCACGCGCCGTGCGTTTTGCGAGTTTGAGCAGTGCCCGATCCTTCGATACCAGCCAGTCCGCCTTGATGGCGTGCGCCAGTTCGAGGAATTTCTGATCGTCGCGATCCTTGCATTTCGGCAGCGGCGGGGCGTCGTCGGGCAACGGTTCGATTTCGACTAATTGGGAAAGCCGCGCGACCGTTTCCAGCGCCTTCGCCTTGTCCACGGCAAAACGGACGAATTGCGGATAGTCCAGCACGTATGTCAGTTCTTTCAGGCAACGCGCATCGATCAACGCTTCCAGCGTGCCGGCTTCGAGCGCGGCACGAATGGGGCGGGAATTGGGGTCATCGAATACGAGAATGTCGATCCACACATTCGAATCGAGCACGGCGCGCCACGCGGGGGATTTTTTCATTCGATACAATCGAGGGTTTCCGTCTTCATCGTTGGCAAGCATGCCGGCGAGCCCCTATGATAATCGTTCTCTCGCCGGCCAAATCGCTCGACTACGAGACCCCGCCTCACGTTACGAAGCACACGTTGCCTGAATTCACCGCAGATTCCGCCGAGCTCATCAAGGCGCTGCGCAAACTCTCGCCACAGGAAATCAGCAGCCTCATGCATATCTCCGATCCGCTCGCGCGACTCAACTTCCAGCGTTACGCCGACTGGTCGCCGACGTTCGACTCGGAGAATTCGAAGCAGGCCATGCTCGCGTTCAACGGCGACGTGTACGAAGGATTCGACGCGAAATCGCTCCACGCAGCCGACCTTGATTACGCTCAGAACCACGTGCGCGTGCTGTCCGGACTGTATGGGTTGCTGCGCCCGCTTGACCTGCTGCAGCCGTATCGGCTGGAGATGGGAACGAAGTTCGCCAACGCGCGCGGCAAGGATCTCTACGCGTTCTGGGGCGACCGGATCACGGCGGCGCTCAACGCGCAAATGAAAAAGCAGCGCGGTGCGAAGGTGCTGGTCAATTGCGCGTCGGGAGAATATTTCAAATCGGTTCAGCCGAAGCGGCTCGACGCGCCCATCGTCACGCCCGTGTTCCAGGACTGGAAGAACGGCCAGTACAAGATCATCAGTTTTCACGCCAAACGCGCTCGCGGGTTGATGGCGCGGTTCGCCGTGCAGCATAGAATCGATGAACCCGACGGCCTGAAGGACTTCGGCAGCGAAGGGTACGCCTTCGATAAAAAGGCATCGACTGAAACAACGTACGTGTACCGGCGGCGTATCGGGGCTTGAGGCAAAGGCCCTGGCTGCAAGACAGGACAATTCAAGGAAGCGTCATGAGCATTTCAATCACGAGTCAATTCGATGCGGGCGCGATCGACGTCGTTTCCGTCGACAATCCCGCTGATATCCGCCTGCGCATCCGCCCGGACAGCCACGCTGATTTCGCGCAGTGGTTCTACTTTCGCGTGGGCAACGTCCGCGACGTAGCGCTCACGATGACCTTCGAAAACGCCGCCGACTGTGCGTTCGCCGAAGGCTGGCGCGACTATAGGGCGGTGGCGAGCTACGACAGGATCAACTGGTTCCGGGTGCCGACGCGTTACGACGGCCGGGTGATGACCATCGAGCACACGCCTGATTTCGATGCCATCTATTACGCGTATTTCGAGCCATACAGCGAAGAGCGGCACGCGGGTTTCATCGGCGCGGTGCAGCAGATGCCGCATGCCACAGTCACTGAAATCGGCCGCACTGTGCAGGGGCGCCCAATGTCGCTCCTGACGCTGGGCTTGCTCGAAGACGACGAAGTTAAAGACGCTGATGACGAAGCCGCAGAGCCAAAGAAAAACGTCTGGATCATCGCGCGCCAGCATCCAGGCGAAACCATGGCCGAATGGTTTGTGGAAGGCTTGATCAAGCGGCTGGCGGGGTGGGGCGATTGGGCAGGCGACCCGGTCGCGCGCCTGATCTTCGATCACGCCGTGTTTCACATCGTCCCCAACATGAATCCCGACGGCAGCGTGCTTGGCAATTTGCGCACGAACGCGGCAGGCGCCAATCTGAATCGCGAATGGATGGAGCCGGACGCCGTGCGCAGTCCGGAAGTGCTCGCGGTGCGCAATGCCATGCATGCAATCGGCTGCGATCTTTTCTTCGATATCCACGGCGACGAAGCGCTGCCTTATGTGTTCGTGGCGGGCTCGGAAATGTTGCCGGGCTTCACGAAAAAGCAGGCCGAGGAGCAGAAGGCGTTTATTGAATGCTTCAAGCAGGCAAGCCCAGACTTTCAGGACGTGTATGGCTATGAAGCAAGCAAGTATCAGACGGATGCGTTGAAGCTCGCGTCGAAATACGTCGGTAACGAGTTCGGGTGTTTGTCGCTGACGCTTGAAATGCCGTTCAAGGACAACGCGGATCTGCCGGATGAACGGGTGGGATGGAACGGAGAACGAAGTGCGGCGCTGGGCGCATCGATGCTGCAAGCCATCTTGCGGCATGTGCAGGCGTTTTGATTAGCCCGCGCGTTAATTAGCGCGCGGCGATCAAAAGGGCGAGATCGTAAAGTGACGATTTCGCCCTTTGTTTTTCGGGCGTCAGTGCTTCTTCTTGGTGGATTTGGTAGAAGAAGATTTCTTTGCTGTAGACGCTGAGACCTTGCCGCTCGAAGCCTTGCCCTTCGCAGTTTTTCCGCCCTTGGCTTTGACTGCGCTGTGCTTGCCGCGAGCGCTGTGGACCGATCGTGGTTCGGCGCGTGGTCTGGCAGCAGGCACCGGGTCATTCCAGCCGAACGCAAGCATCTGGCTACCTACATAACCGCACCGGAACTTGAGCGTTGATGGCGTCGTGTCACCGTCCTTCGTCACGCCAAGTCCCTCGACGGTCACCACGTTATCGACCTTGATGCGCTGCTTGTGGTCGTCGAACGAGTCGTTCCACGGGGCGATGCTGCCATGCGCGGCATCGAACGAACTAGCCGGGAACTCCACATGGTCAAACGCCGTTGATGTGCTCGCGACAAAGCTGCCGTGCGCGGCGCAGTCGGCCACCAAAGGATTGGCGTTGAAGTCGGTCACGAAGTGATTGACGAGCTCGTTGCGATCGTCGAGCGTGTCGGCGAACGCGGCGGCGCTGCAGAGGGCTGACGTGATTGTCGCCACGGATGCGATCGCTACCAGCCGGCCGACCAGCCGAAGCAGTCGACGCGGTTCTTGAATACTATCCATCGGGTTGGGCACTAAAGAGACATCAGGCACGTAAGATGCCTGACAGTGAACAGGAGTTCCATCTTATATCAAATTCTTTAGCAATCCGGCGCGGCCAGACTGCAATCAGACCCGCGGACCACGATCCAGCCGATACCGCCGGACGTCGAACGTTGTTATCCACGCGGGCCTGTAGACAGTGATGAGGATCGTGAAGAGACCGGTGAAGAGCGCCTCGCCGACAACGAGCAGCGTGGCGGCAAGCGAAAAGCCCGCCGGTATGAACAGCCGCCCATCGGCGAGGATGATCTGGAGGAGCAAGCCGGAACCACACGCCACCGCGACTGCAACTGCCGACGTAAGAAAACCATGGCCAAGGATGAAGACGAACAAGCTCCTGGGGATCCACGCCTGAATGGCTTTTTGCATCAGCGAAGACACGGCGACCGGCAAAGCGCCGAACAAAAGAAATGTCACCGGTACACCTGGCCATGCTGCGTCCAGCACAACCGCCGCCAGTCCCGTCGCCACCGCCATGCCGGCCATGGCGAGCTGCCAGTCAAACAGCGTGACCATCAGCGTTGCGCCAAGAAGATGAATGGCCGGACCGTCTTCGAACCACGTATTGCAGGCCCAAAGCACGGTAACAGCCACTACGATTCCAAACCACACGTGTTGAAGCGTTCCATCTTGCAGCCGGCGGAAGGGGTTCTTCCAGATGCCAAGCGCGAGCACGCCCGCAGTGACTATCCAGCCACCTATAGCAAGCCACAGCGGGAGAGGTGTGTAGAAGAAACCCATAAATCTCATATTACTCGTTTGCGCCCGAAAACGTGTGCATTGACTGTGCCAGCGTGGTTTCACGGGCGCAACGCGTGAACTGCGCGTTGCGCCCGCGGTCGCTTTCGTGGTTGTGCAGTCGGTTTCAGTCGCCAAAACGCGGCAGGGGTTGAGCAGCCATTGGAATCAGGTGCTCTTCTTCCGGACGCGGCGAATAAACAGCCGACGCGGGCGCTCGCAGCGGTACCACACCTGCATCGCCAATCGATGGCCGCGGCGAAGCATCAGACTCGCGCCTCAACACCTCCAGATGGCGGTTTTGCCAGCCGTTATAGATCGCGACTGCCGCCGCGCGATTAGGCGCGCCGAGTTGCTGGAAGATGCTGCCGAGATGTATTTTCACCGTGCCCTCACTAATCCCCAACGTCTTGGCGATGATTTTGTTCGTGCTCCCCATGTGCAGGCAGCGCATGATCTGTTGCTGACGCAGCGACAGCGTGTTGAATCGCTTCAACCCTTTCCGGAACGCTTTTGGTTCGGAGTCCCGGCGCGCGACGGGGCCCGGTTCCAAGGCCGGATCGAGGGCGTTCACCGGAACATAGTGGCCGCCGAGCAGAACCATTTCCAGCGCACGAATGATCAAGGTCGGGTCGAGATGGCGCGGCACAACGCCTCGCGCGCCTGCACCCAGGAACAAGCGGACTTGAGCCGTCGATGCTTCGTCAACGACGATTGCAGTCGGGGTCCGCGGAAAAGCCTCGAGCAACTTTCGCAGGTCGGCCATGCGCATGGCCCTGTGCCAGTCGATCACTATCATGTCTGGCTCAAATCTCAGGATTGCGCTTGCAGCCTGCCGCCAATCTTTCGCCTCGTTGAAGCGGGCGCGCCGGTCTATATGTCGTAGAAGCGCTTTCAAACCTTCGCGGCGTTCAGCTTCCGAATTAACTATTGTGAATTTCATGTCTGCCCCTAGTCATATGATTTTCAACGCGATGCCCGTCTGCTGGAGAAACGGGCGATATGCGATCAAACCCATGATGACTAATTGCGGCGAAAAATGCGCCCTGACCAAATGGCATAGGCGGATCTCATAAATTCGCAAAAGAGGCGGCCGCGTCTTGGATATGTCTTGTTGTCCCTTGGTGATTTGCGGAAGTTTCTGAATCTGGGTAAGCGATAGAGGAGATACCAAGACTTATCCGATCGTTGGAATGGCTTTGCAGGCCTTGTGCGGAACGGATTTGCATTTTCAAGTCGCGGGTTTTATTTCGCCAAAGTTTGTGATGTGGCGAATCCGCAAAAAAAAGCCGCCCCAACGCAGGTTGGAGCGGCTATATCGTTGATTCGATGTGTTTGGTACGTTTATCGATTGTGGAGTTTCGTTAAGCCAAATGACAAATCGTCATTCTGATCTTTCCGGAAATCAGTGAAAGTGAGGCTGCGCAGGCTCTGCGTCTTCTGGCATTTCCGCGTGCACGATCTCGCCCAATGGATCGGCATACAACGGTACGCCGCAGTCTTCACAGTATTCAGGCTCGAAACGGCCCGAGTGCCGTCGGACATCCGTCACGCCCGAACGCTTCAGCAGCGCGGCGATCGCTTCAACGGGACCGTCCGCGCCTTCGAGCTCAGCCATATCTTCCGCCGCGCCAGGCTCACCGTTCTCCCGGCCATAGAGCGGCCAGACAACGCCGTAGATCACCTCGTTACTGCCACGGCGGGTAAATCCAATCCGATATTCGTCAATACGTTGCTCGCCGAAACCCGCTACGACGGCGCGCAATTCATCTGGCGCAGTGCCGAGCGTATCGAAAAGATAGCGGACGGCTGTGCGAACCGAGTGCGGACGGACCTGTTCGTCGGCGTCGCGGCATGCCGAATAATAAGCATCAGGCAGAAGGCATTCGAATTCGCATCCGGGCAAGATGGCCGCAAAGGTCGCTCCGCCTTGCGTTGCCCAATGTTCGAGACATTGGCCGCGTTCGACCCGTACGCCGTCGGTTTCCTCTTGCCAGCGAAACAGCGCCGAGCCGGTTGGCACGATCGCCATCGCAAGCAGGAAGCGCGGATCGGCAAGAATTGGCGACGTTTCGGGCAGATCGGCTAGGTTCAAACGAGTGGGCGCCTGGCCGAGCACGGTCTGAATCAGCTGCTGCGCGACGCGCGACGTTTCGACGTGATGCCGCGGCAACTGATCGATGCTGTAGAGGTACGGAGAAACAGCAACCCTGGCCCCGTCCGCCAGTACGTGAGCCTGCAACTGAGTGCGAAGCGCGTCTGCAATATCGGCTTTCAACGGGCCTGATGGAATCGAATAGCGCGTCCACGCGAGCACGGGCGCCGCGATCAGGAGGGCGTCGTGGGGTACGCCGTCGATGTCCACGGCGAATGATTCGCTTTGCGTCTCGGCCATGTCGGCGAGCGCGCCGTACGCGTCGGGAAATTTGAGTTGCAGGTGGTCGAGTGCGGCGTCGAGCGCCGTCTGGTTCCCGTTGCGGACGATTTTTGAGAGAAGCGTATCGAGGCGCGCTTCCCAAAACCGGTCTTCGATACGGCTGCCCGACGCAAACAGCGAGAGCGAGAGGCCGACAAGCTTGTCGGCGTCAGGGGGAAGTCGTTTGGCGATTCGCGAGCGCATAGGAGGCATTCATCAGGTGCAAAGAACCTTTGATTGTAGTCGCTATATGTGGGGTTGAGCCGTAATGCAGCTTGCGCATTCTTGGACTCAATGGCCGACGCTCCTCAAGCGATCGTCACCCCGATGAAATTCTTTTGCTGAACCCCTTGCGCAGTGTTGAAACGGGCACTAGAATTCCGTTCCTTCGCTTCACAACGAGGCGAAGGGAAGTGAGGAAGTGCAGTAGTAGTGGCGCGCAAGAGGATGCTGCAGAGCCAAGCAGGACGGGCCTTGCAGCGGAATCGGAAGTCGGGGGTTGA
>NZ_JAAVUV010000059.1 GCF_018449635.1 Caballeronia sp. dw_276
ACCAGTGCTGCCTCGATTTCGCCCGGCTCGATGCGGAACCCGCGGATCTTGACCTGCTGGTCGGCCCGGCCCAGGTATTCCAGTTCGCCATCCGCGCGGTAGCGGGCGAGGTCGCCTGTGCGATACATCCGTTCGCCCCGTGCACCGAGCGGATCAGGAATGAAGCGCTCCGCGCTCAGATCGGCCCGGTTCAGATACCCGCGTGCCAGACCCTCGCCCGCGATGTACAGCTCGCCTGCCACGCCCACGGGTACCAGCTCCAGCTGCGCATCCAGCACGTAGATCCGGGTGTTCGCAACCGGGCCGCCGATCACGATGTCCGAGGCCTGCGTTATGCCTTTCACCGCCGACCAGACCGTCGTCTCAGTCGGCCCGTACAGGTTCCATATCCGCGTTGTGTGAGCCAGCAGGCGTTGCGCGAGCTGGGCCGGCAACGCTTCGCCCCCGCAAAGCACCTTCAGCGCGCGCGCCGACTCGGGCCAGCCATGCGTCACCAGCATCTGCCAGCTCGACGGTGTGGCCTGCATGACCGTGACCTGGTGTTCGCCGATCAACGCGGCCAGACGTCGCGGATCGGCCGCCGCTTCCCGGCTTGCCAGCACCACGCACGCGCCGTGGATCAGCGGCAGGTACAGTTCCAGCCCTGCAATATCGAACGACAGGGAGGTCACCGCCAGCAGCACGTCCTCACGCGCCAGACCCGGGGTGCGGCCCATCGTGTCGAGCAGGTTGTGCAGTGCCCGATGGCTCACGCCTACCCCTTTCGGGCGCCCCGTCGAACCGGACGTGTAGATCACGTAGGCGAGG
>NZ_JAAVUV010000060.1 GCF_018449635.1 Caballeronia sp. dw_276
GGGTGCCCTGTGCGCTGCGGCCGAGCGCGTGCAAGGCCGCCGTGGTCGTGGCGTCTACCGCGAAGTGATGAGCCGCGCCGCGATGACGTTGTCCGGGCGGCCGTGGGCGGTCGGTCGGCAACGTCAGCAGCGCCGATGCATCGGCCAGCTGGGTACGCCAGTAGTCCACCTGGTGTTCCAGTACATCGCCGTTCAGCCAGCCACGCTGCCAATGCGCGTAGTCGGCGTATTGCACCGGTAGCTCCGCCAGCGGCGACGGTTCATGGCGCGAGAACGCCGCGTACAGCGTTGCAAGCTCCCGGATCAGCACGCCCATCGACCAGCCGTCCGAGACGATGTGATGCAGCGTCAGCGCCACGACGTGATCGTCGTCCGCGAGCCGGAACAGTCGGACCCGCATCACCGGGCCGCCGGTCAGATCGAAGGGCGTTCCGGCTTCGTCGACGAGGCGCTGATCCAGTATCACGCGGCGGGTCGCGACGTCGTATGCCGTCAGGTCCTCGATCGCCAGCCCGACCGCGGACGCATCTTCGATCCTTTGAACGGGCGCCCCGTCGACCATCGGGAAGCAAGTGCGCAAAGCCTCGTGACGACGCACCACCTCATCGAGCGTGCGCAGAAGGGCGTCTATATCGAGCGCGCCCGTCAGCCGCATCGCTACCGGCATGTTGTAGAACGCATTGCCCGGTTCCAGACGATCGAGGAACCAGAGACGCTGCTGCGCGTACGACATCGGCAACACGCGATCGCGAGCGACGGGCTGGATCGACGGCAGCGAAGCCGGCGCGCCGTCCTTGCGGGCGCC
>NZ_JAAVUV010000061.1 GCF_018449635.1 Caballeronia sp. dw_276
TTACGGCTTGGCACCGGCGTAATAACTCGCCGCTGCATCGATCTCATCCGGCGTCATATTCCGCGCGACATTGCGCATTTGCTCGCTGATATCGTTATGACGAGAACCGTCGGCGAACGCCTGCAATTGCGCTTTGGTGTACGCGTAAGGCATGCCCTCGAGCCAGGGCGTGCCCGCCTTGTGATCCATTCCGCCATGACACGACGCACACGAAGCAATGTTGCGCATCGGCGAGCCATGCGTCACGATCGAGGGCGCGGGAATAGACGTACGAGCATCGACGCGTGAAGCTATTGGCTTGGGCAAATTCGCGTAATACGCGCCCAGGTCACGCATCTCCTGGTCGCTGAGATTGGCAACCATCGGCGACATGACGGCGTTGCTTCGCGCGCCCGACTGAAAGTCGAGCAATTGCTTGTAGATCACGGAAGAAAACTGGCCGGCAAGATTGGGGGTGTTGGCGTCGCTCACGCCCATTGCGCCATGACACATCGTGCAGCGCATGGCCAGGGTTGCGCCACGGCCAATGGAAGCGCTGCTCGGTGCCGAAAGCAATTGCGGCGTCATTGCAACCAGGCTCGTTTGCGTCAAAGGCACGGGCGTCGCCGTTGTGATCCGCAGCCATTGTTGCGGCACGCCCGCTGCGCTGCAGATCGCATTCCAGATGCCCTGAAATGGCTGATCCTTCTGCGCGGACGGCAACCAGATAAAACCCACAGCGGCTGAGAACAAGGCCAGCGCCAGCGTGCCGCCTACCGTGACGGTGAACCA
>NZ_JAAVUV010000062.1 GCF_018449635.1 Caballeronia sp. dw_276
GCCGACGATTCCGTGCCGCACACTTCCTTCTTCAGCATCGGGTTCGTGAAGCACTTGAACGATTCGATCTTCAGGTTCACCGGCTTCGTCACACCATGAAACGTCAGCTCGCCGATCACTTCCACCGGCACATCGCCCTTGAACTTCATCGACGTGCCCTTGTAGGTCGCCGTCGGGAATTTTTCGGTATCGAAGAATTGCGCGCTCTTCAGTTCGCCGTCGAGCTTCTCGTTGCCGATGTTGATCGACGTCATGTCGATGGTCGCCTCAAGCGTGCCCTTCTTGGCTTCGCGATCGATCGTCACCGAGCCGCTGCTCTTGTTGAACTTGCCGCGCCACACCGAAATGCCGCCGAAGTGGTCGGTCTCGAAGCTCGGGTACGTGTGGTTCGGATCGAGCTGATACGTGACTTCAGCCGCCATTGCGTTAAACGATGCCGCCACGAACAACGCGCCTGCTGCCGCGATCAAAAGGTTCTTTTTCATGTGTTTTCCTGAATGGGTTTGGAGACGAATTATTTCTTGAGCGCGACGAGATGGAACTTGATCACGACTTCATCGGCGACAACGGATGTGTCTTTCCACTCGCCTGAACCGACATCGAACTGCGTGCGTTTGATGGGCAACGCGCCATCGAAAGTTTGCGTGGCGCCCTGCTGCGTGACGGTGACCGGCACCGTGACGTTCTGCGATTTGCCCTTGATCGTGAGCTTGCCGGCCACGTTGTACTTGTTGCCGCC
>NZ_JAAVUV010000063.1 GCF_018449635.1 Caballeronia sp. dw_276
GCCTCGATCTCGCCCGGCTCGATCCGGAAGCCCCGCACCTTCACCTGATGATCGGCCCGGCCCAGATAGTCGATCTCGCCGTCCGCCAGATAGCGCGCCAGGTCTCCCGTGCGGTACATCCGGCTCCCCGCCTCGCCGAATGGATCGGGTACGAAGCGCTCCGCGCTCAGGTCCGCCCGGTTCAGATAGCCGCGCGCCAACCCCACACCGCCGATATACAGCTCACCCGTCACCCCCACCGGCACCGGATGGCCCGCCGCATCCAGCAGGTACATGCGCGTGTTGCCGATCGGCCGGCCGATCGTGATCGCCGGTGCCTCGCGTGTGATCGCACGCCGCGCCGACCAGATCGTCGTCTCGGTCGGACCGTACAGGTTCCAGATGCAAGGCACCTGCGCCAGCAGCTTTCTGGCCAGCGCCTCGGGCAGCGCTTCGCCCCCGCACAGCAGCTTCAGCGACGCCGGCGCCTGCCAGCCGTAGCTCAGCAGCATCTGCCAGGTCGAGGGCGTCGCCTGCATCGCCGTGATCCCTTCGCGCCCGATCAGTGTCGCCAGCGCCTGCGCATCGGCGGCGGCCGAACGGCTCGCCAGCACCACCTTCGCTCCCGAGAGCAACGGCAGATACAGCTCCAGCGCCGCGATGTCGAACGACAGCGAGGTCACCGCCAGCATCGTGTCGCGCGCGTCGAGGCCCGGTGCCTGCTGCATCGAGTCCAGCAGGTTCAGCA
>NZ_JAAVUV010000064.1 GCF_018449635.1 Caballeronia sp. dw_276
TGTGAATGGCGGTCGGAAAGCGACACCAGATGGCGGCGTCAATCAGAAACGCTAAATGACTTGTTCTTCAGAACGGGTTTTTCGACGACTGGCGGAGGTGCCGATGGGCAGTTATTTGGGTGCGTCGGAAGGAGCCCGAAGGGCGAGTGCCGACGCACCCGGTGCTGTTCGCTTCAGACGGGGGTGACGCAAAGGGCGGGATGCGGTAGAAGAAGGTTTACCAACCGCCGAACAAACAGGTCCGACACCGGCCCAAACTGCCAGGTTCATTCCGGTGTCGAACCCTACACGCGTACGACGGGGCACGAGTGTGCGCCAAGTATTGCATGCCTCGTCAGCCCTGTCGATATCGCATCGGCATTGACGGGGATTCTCGATGCCGGCGTCGGTCCGACTGTTCGTATGCGTGCGCTGTCGGGCACAGGTCATTGTTTGCCGCCGTTGCGACCGCGGCCAAATCTATTGCAATAGCGACTGCTCCGAGCTTTCGCGCCATTCCAGCATGCGCGAGGCCGGACGGCGCTACCAGCGCAGCCGCCATGGCCGCTTTGCACACGCCGAACGGATGCGCCGCTATCGCAGCCGCCGGAATAAAGTGACGCATCACGGTTCCTTCATGCCTGCCGCCGATGCTCTACTGGCACCGACTTCGACGACGTCGGCGGCCAT
>NZ_JAAVUV010000065.1 GCF_018449635.1 Caballeronia sp. dw_276
TGCCGATGCTTGCGGCCAGCGAGCATCGGCGCATCGTCGAGACGTGGAACGCGACGGAAGCCGAAGTTGAACAGCCGGACGCGCAGAGCCTGCCCGAGCGCTTCGAGGCGCAGGCCGCGCGCACGCCCGACGCGATGGCGCTTGTGTTCGACGATGAACGGATCGACTACGCGACGCTGGACGCGCGCGCGAACCGGCTGGCGCACTATCTGAGGTCGCTCGGGGTCGGGCCGGATGTGCGGGTGGCGCTGTGTGTCGAGCGTTCGGCGGCCATGGTGGTGGGGCTGCTCGGCATTCTCAAGGCAGGGGGCGCGTACGTGCCGCTCGACCCTGCCTATCCGCGCGAACGGCTGGCCTACATGATCGGCGATGCCGCGCCTGCGGTGATCCTGACGCAGTCGGCCCTGCGCGAGGTCATGGGAGCGGACGACGATGGACGCACACAAGTGGTGTGCATGGACACCGATGCCGCGCGATTCGAGGCGTGTGCCGGAACCCGGCCCGCGCCGCTCGCGCGGGCGGGCCATCTGGCCTATGTGATCTATACGTCGGGCTCGACCGGGCAGCCCAAGGGCGTCTGCATCAGCCATGGCGCGT
>NZ_JAAVUV010000066.1 GCF_018449635.1 Caballeronia sp. dw_276
TAGGTTCGTACTTTCGAGCCTTCGCGCGTTCTGTCTCAGTGGTTCTCTTCAGCACGGTCGGTCACTGAGCGCATTTGAAACGCGGCTTACATCCACACGCTTCGCCGCCAGCGGTCTTGGATAAGCCCGGGCGCCTCGGAGCGTCCGTGTTTCGATTAACGTCATCGGTAGAACAATGTGTTGTTCCGGCGTGGCTTTGTGTCGCGTGCGGGCTCACCTACCATGCCGTACCGAAACGCAATCTTCACCTCCAGCCCGCTATGCACATTTCCTCATTCCGTTGGCTAGTTGCTGGCGCCGCCGCAGCCGCGCTTTTTACAACCGCCGCTCAAGCCCAGGTCGATACCGCCAAAAGCACGGTCACGGCGACGTCCAAGCAAATGAACGTGCCCGTCGATGGCAAGTTCAAGAAGTTCACCGCCGCCCTCGACTTCGATCCCGCCAAGCCGACTGCCGGCAACGCGAGCATCAATATCGATACCGCCAGCTACGATCTCGGCGACGACAGCTACAACAAGCAGGCGCAGGACAAGGACTGGTTCGACGTCGCGCATTTCCCGAACGCAACCTTCGCCTCGACATCGATCGCACCGGCT
>NZ_JAAVUV010000067.1 GCF_018449635.1 Caballeronia sp. dw_276
ACGATCGAGCGGATGGCGCAACATTTTGTACGGTTGCTGCAAGGGGTGGCCGCGGATGCATCGGTGCGCGTGGGCGCGCTGCCGATGCTGTCGGCGGCGGAGCGCGAACAGACCGTCGGGAAGTGGAACGATACGGCGGTGGTGTATGCGCGCGAGCAGACGCTGCACGGCCTGTTCGAGCAGCAGGTGCAGCGTGACCCCGATGCGGTGGCACTGGTGCATGAGAGCACGCGGCTGACCTATGGCGAGCTGAATGCACGCGCGAACCGTCTGGCGCATCGTCTGCGCGCATTGGGCGTGGGGCCGGACGTACTGGTGGGGCTGTGCGTGGAGCGCTCGCCGGAAATGATGGTGGCGCTGCTGGGTGTGCTGAAGGCGGGTGGCGCCTATGTGCCGCTCGATCCTTCGTACCCGCGGGAACGCCTGACGTACATGCTGGCCGATGCGAAGCCTGCCGTGGTGATCACGCAGGCATCGCCCGATCCGCAACTGGACACGGGTGATGCAGCGGTATTCAGCTTCGGTCGCGACGACGCAGGCCTGGAACAGGAACCGGACACGAACCCGGCGCCCTTCACGCTCGCGCAACA
>NZ_JAAVUV010000068.1 GCF_018449635.1 Caballeronia sp. dw_276
GGCGGACCAGTTGTCTGGGATCAGGAAGTCGAGCCCGCAGGCGACCCCGGAAGGCAGTTGACGGCGCGTCATGGTGCCTTCTTCTCAACCTTCGCCGCACTACGTTTCTTCGTGCGCTGCTCGGCGCGTTCACGTGCCTCCTTCACACGATAGGATTCGCCCTCGATCACGACGACCTCCGCACGATGCACGAGTCGGTCAACGAGAGAGACGACGCAAGCCGCGTTCGGAAACACCTCATGCCATTCTTTAAATGGTCTATTTGTCGTAACCACGGTCGAGGTGACCCCGTACCTTCTGCTGACAAGTTCGAACAGCAGATCGGCGTGGCGGTTTGAGTACGAGAGGTAGCCAACCTCGTCGATCACAAGCACGTCGGGCGAGGCATAGCGATTCAGTCGGCGGCGCAGGGCAGAATCGCTATCGAGCGCGGCCAGTTCACCGAGCATCTGGCCGGCGGTGGTGAACAACGCGGTGTGGCCACCCGCGATTGCCTGATAGGCGAGATTGAGCGCTAGTGTGGATTTACCGACGCCGTTTGGGCCGATGAGTACGACGTTGGCGGTGTCTT
>NZ_JAAVUV010000007.1 GCF_018449635.1 Caballeronia sp. dw_276
ACGTATGAATACAGGTTCTGCCGAATATTATCTTGGTCGCCAAGTACCTTAACTAGGTCAAGGGGGGATGTGTTGTAAAACGACTGGCCCGCTTTTCGAGTTAGAAATGGGTCGGGGTTGATACCAGCTTTAGTTTTAGCCATGGCCTCCGCCAAGACCGCTGCCTTGGTTGGTTCCAAGACGCAATCTAGCCGGCGTAAGACCGTAAAAGGGAGGATGACGCGCCCATACTCGGATTGCTTGTAATCGCCGCGGAGTAGGTCCGCGACCGACCAGATAAAGGAAGAAAGGGCTTGATGGTTCATGTGCTCGGATTGTTTGGCCTACGGTATGCTTGGTCGCGCTCATTGGGTCGCGCCACGGTTTGTGAGTCGATTCTACAGCGTTGTTAGGGGCGGACGGTCAACCGTTCCTGCTTCGGAATAACTTGGGCGAAAGTGGCCGATGGTGCCCCCCCCAAATACACCCTGAACCCACATGCCATACCTTCATCAAGACTTCGAACGCGAAAAGCTGTACGAGGAAATCTGGTCCGAGCCGGTTAACAAAGTTTCGAGGAAGTACGACATATCAGATGTGGGACTTCGGAAGATTTGTATAAGCCTAGATGTCCCAGTCCCTCCTCGCGGCTATTGGGAAAAACTCGCAGCCGGTAAGGCAGTGGAAAAACCATCGCTTCCGCCTACCAAAGGAGCGACAACCCACCGGCGTTCTGTCTTCAAGAACCCACAAGACAATGAGCTGTCTTCGCGCACCCAGACTCGAATCGATGAGGATGCCATTCGTGCGCCGCACGTACCGACCGTCAGCATGCAGACCTCTATCGATGAATGTCTGCCGCTTGTCAAACGGGTTGCGAAGAAGCTCGATAGTAAGCACCGCGACTCGCGAGCATGGCCGTATTGCGACGGTGCCGGACTCATGCGGGTTGCGGTGTCCTCGCAGAACTCCTTGCGCGCGCTTCTCGTGCTGAACATGCTTATCGAGACACTTACGGGCGCGGGATATACGCTTTCCTCAAGCGGCAAAGAAGGCGAACCGGCCTACGTGACATTGCTTGATAGCAAGCTTACTTTTCGCGTGAGAGAACGAAGCCGCCAGGAGGATATACCTCTGACTCGGGAACAACTCGCCGAAAACAAACGCGTCGGATATAGCATGAACAAGCAGGCTTGCCTTTATCATCCCACGAACGAACTGGAAATATCGGCGTTCGAAGTTGGAAGCAACTACGCGGCTGCAACCGCCGTGGACAGTCGAAGCGCCCTAGTCGAGACGAAGATTTGCGGTTTCGTTGGCAAGCTTCGGCACCTGATTATTCGCAACTCTGTACATGCAGAGATGCGGGTAGAACAACGAGCAATCGCTGCTGCGCAGGAAGCTGAGCGTGCACGGCTTGCAGCGATTCGCCGTTCTGCAATTGAGCAACTCAAGCGCGTCGAGGAATGGGCGTTGAAGCTCGAGCGAGCGAACCGCCTGCGAACGCTTGCGACTGAATTCGAGGTCAAGAAACTGAAGTCCTCTGACGATGTCGTCGATGCCACATGGCTAAGACGTGCTGCAGACTGGTTGGACCCAACCGTCGAATGTCGATGGGACGACATGGACAACGCCCCACCTGGATATGGCGAATTATGGTGATTGGCAGTCGACGGCAGAGCATGCGCAGAAGCCTCGAAGATGCGGAGTGAACGGCGCTCACTCGGAATACTTTTGAAGGCGGATATGTTGACCCTTACAAAGGCGGTGCTGGGGCGACCGGCGTTGCTTCAGAAAATGGCACGCGTTGAACATAAAAGGCCTCTTAAAGACGGCCTCTTCGTGTGCATGTCGCTAAGCAACGGCTCAAAATAGTGTTCGTCAATGGTTGCTAGTTCTGACAAGCGCCGGAGCGTCTGCCGCTTCTCCAATACATGATGGAATTAGCATGTTCTCGTATCGGCTATGAAAGGCTTGGCTCACTCAGGCTACGCGCAAATGCAAATGACAGGCGTGAGCTTCGCGATACCAGTGTTTTCGTCAACAGATGCGTCCGCCGCGGTCCGGCCGTCCCGGAGCGCACTGGCTAGCACAGCGTTGCTTCCTATATCGCGCAGCGCGATGGCACGGCTGCCATGTTTCGAGCGCGCCGACTTCCCGGGGCAACACTTCGTGCACCGGCTCAGATATCTTTTTGAAAAAGCTCCCATGCACGCAAATTGGGATATCGCTCAGTCACTTGGTCGAATAGACTTGAAAAACTCAAAAAATCACTGCATGAATACCGCTATCCGTCCGTCGCGACGGCGATAGTTGGAAGCTCGTGATAACCCGCAGTCTCGTTGCATAACCCATAAATCGATAACAGGATTCAGCGTGAGCAAGCAGACCATCGAAACGTTTTTTGCGGGAAAAAATCTTGTCGTACCGAGCTATCAGCGTGATTAAACAACTCCTCTGCGTCTGACTTCGTCACCTTTGCGACGCAGAACGCATATATCGCTCTAACGATGTCACCGTAGCTACAATGCCGCGAGCTCATCTCGTCGCACCCCACGAGCGTCAACGCGCTCGCATAGGGGATGCGATAAACCTCCCATCCTGCTTGGGTCTTGGCTTCGGGGCACTCTGGGTAATAAATCCACCGTGCGTCGTAGCGGCGGCTGAGCATCACGTGGTGCCGGTCAAGCACATGCCGTAGCGGCCCGTTTCGGTCGCCGATTTCGAGAAGCATGACCAGAGCGGCGCTGAGTCCCGCCCGCGTAGCGAGCCGCTGGGTTGCCCATTCGATAGCGGCACACTCAGCCGGTCGTCGACGCTCGGGAATTTTGCAACCCATTCCACCCCGTCCCTGTCGCGGACGGCCGCTTTCGGCCTAGCCCCGCCAAGGCTCGCACCGCAATCGAAAATGCTCCGAAGGTCGCTCGGGACGCGCTGACCACGTTCTATTAGTGCGGCTGCTTCGGCTAACCCCGGCAGACTGCCCAGGTCAGCGGGCTCGGTCAGCTCGAGCGGGGCGATAGCAGGTCTGAAATCCAAAGCGCCGGCGCGGTCGTGGCCCGAATGCAGAAGATATTCAGACTCTGAGAGCCCGTTGAGGGGCGCGTTAAGTATGTTCTCGATGACTCGGCGTCCCCAAGCGTCCGGCATGGCATCTCGGATGCTGCCGAACTGCGGCAAGAAATTGGGGGGTGGAGCACCTTTCCGGCGATGCTGGTAGCGTATCTGAGTGATAGGGCGACGGGGTCGACATCGAACGCATCTTCGCGTTCAAGATAGCTGGCCGCAACGCGGATATCGCAGCAAATTTTATTGCATTGCAGCATCCTCTTGCCGCGGCGCCCGCAAACTGACTATGCACTGTCGTGCGCAGCATTACTTACTTCCGACGACTCTGTGAACGCGCGCCGCAAGCGCCACTGCTTCGGCTGGCGACATCGGCAGCGGCTCGAGCGGTGCTATTTTCAAGACCCACTCGGCGAGCTGGTTCACAAGCGAGGCATCCTCCGCATTCAGCCGGAGCAGCGCCAACGACTGCTCTAACAATTCTGACTGCGGAGAACAGCAATAAATCGCGTCAAACGCGGCACGTACGCGCGTAGACTCGGTCAGCTCGACATTCTGAGCGTCAGCAATCAAATTCTCGTATCGCACATTAGCTCCGGGTCGTCTTGAGTTCTTAGGGGGCGCCAATCACACGTCCTGCAAACCAGGAGTCAACCGATGCGACAGGCGGCGTATGTTTCCACGGTAGCGACTCACACAGCCTCGTCGTTGGAACAAAAGCCAGCTGCGGGTACGGCGTGAGCACATCCTCGAGCAATGCGCACATGGATGTTCGTTCAATCCCACCCGTGCAAAGTCGTCATCCAGCACGGATGACGCTTCGCAGTACCTTGCACGCAATTCCGATAACGTTATCGTCCACGGCGTAACGGACGCTTTCAGTGTCTATCCGCGGAAAGTCTGCGGATACTATGCTGGCAATCGCTGCTCCGTTGTGCGCAAAGACATCGAAACGTGCGAGGGGCTGAACGTCGCTGCCTATCTTATGACCAACAAATACCGGGAAATAGTCGCCGAGTGGTTGGGGCACGCTGCACTTGTCGGCGCTCATCTCAAGCAACTTGGCGACATCTTTAAAATGCGGGAAGCGTGCTCCGTCGCGCAGTAAGACGCTGCCTTCAAGTTCGCATATGACAACAAGGGGAGCGAGGTCGCCGTTGAATTCGCCGTCGTAGACCGCGACAGTAATGATGTCCCCGTGCGACGTCATCTGGTTCTTCTCTGCGGCGGACGGGTCCAGGTCGGCAGGTGCGGGGTAGTGCTTTAGCATCGCGGCAGCAAGGCGGCGCAGTGTGTCCGCATCGATGGGGGCACCCGCTGCCGGTTCCCTCAACAGCTCCTGCGTGCGCAGCACGGCCTGTATGCGCTCATACGGTACGGTCATGTGCAGCCTCCAGCACTTTGATGGCAACGGCGACGATGTCATCCGTCATTCGAACGAGAATGGGCTCGAAGTCGATTCGCGGTCGCGTGCTATGCACTCCCCGATTTCGAGCCTTCGCGACCAGTTGCTGCGCGAGGTCGTCACATGCGTCCCATCGCAGGTAGCGCTCATCGTCCTTCTGCCCAACGATAAGCTTGCCGTCAATGACCCGGCGGTTCCTTGTCTTCAGTCTGGGACGCAAGCCACACCGTTGCCTCGACGTGTTTCTTCTCTTTGTAAGCCAGCACGTCGACTCTCCGAACGAATCGTGCTTTGCCGCCACGGTGATGCAATGGCAGCAATCCGGAATTGATAAGTTCAACGACGTGCTGCCGCGACACGCAGAGAATCACAGCCGCCTGTTTCGTCGACACGAGTTCGTCAGTCGCCGCTGCGCTCTCATGCGACGGTGACCGCATGTTTTGTGGAATATCTGCAAGCAGAATAGTGCTCGCTTTCAGATTCGCGATAACTCGCTTCGCTAGGCTAATCAGGCTCATGTCCTTCCCAGCATGAACCGCCTTCGACCTGAGCGTCGTCTCAGGCGCCGCGGCAACACGAGTACGGATGACCTCGCCATCCACAGAAATATTCACACGGGCTTCTGAAATTGCTGACGGTTGACCGGCCGTCTGACGTTCAACGAACAAGGTAAATTCCCGCACATTCTGATATGGGCCGAGCGGCCACTCGTACCCATGTGTGTGAAGCGCTTCCGACGCCCGCTCCCACAATGGCCGCCGAGGGTCAATCTCGGCCGTCGCTGTGTACAGCGGTTGAAGCTCCTTCGGTTCACGGTCGTGTTCGCCCTGGTACATCGTCACGGTCGTGCGAGACCACTCCGCCGCCCATGCGGCGGCTACCGTTTGCACACGCTTGAAATCAATGTCATCGTCTAGCATTTCAAAAGGAATTTGGTCACCAAGGCTCCCGAGTGGCGACTTCAAAAAGTCGAGGCGGCTAGTCGCCGGCGCGGGCGCGATGATTCGGCATATTGCCTGCAATCGCTTTTGAATGCGTGATGGTTCTACCAGCTGTGCCGGGAAATACTGCGTTTCGTCGACTTCCATTGCGAAGACGCTCCCGTCCGCGAGCATTTCGTCCAAACAGCGTTTGGTTACGCCAAGACGTTGCCGGAAATCAGTTTCTGAAAGCAATTCGCCATTTGTAATCATCGCGCGACGAGAGTCGAGGGCTTGCTGCGACAGATACTCGCGTAGGGCATCACCGCCGACGTCTTCGCCAGCTTCCACGTACGCTGCAAGCACGATTTGTTCGATGCGGGCAATCACGTCGTCCGGCATCGACGCAACGCGTCCCCGTTCGGTTGTCGGCAGCCGGAAATTGTTTGCAGCGATTTTTCGAACAAGACGTGCAGCGACATACTGTGGGACGTCGTACAGCGCATCTATGCGCTGCATGGCGATGCTCCAGCCGCCTTCATGTAATGAAGAGTGATGTGACATCGCGTTGTTACGTTGCCAGCAAAATCACAGGGACGCTTTCGTAAGTCACGTTCTCACAGTCGTACCTGAGCGCACGATGAGGTTTTCCGGGGTACAAGGCCTCATACGGTCGGCCCTTACTCGAGCCTCGCTCGCGCGTCCACGTTGTCTCGCCTGAGCGGACCGAGTGGACCGTTTGAGCATCTTCTTCAATTACATCCCCGGGGAGGAGCATCAGGGTGGCATCCGGGTCTTGATTCAGCAAAAGAGCCATCAATTCTCGTACCTTCATTGCGTGTCTCTCCTTCAGGGCTTCAGATTGATGAAGGTGTTCGCCGTCGCGTCCGCGAAGAAGTCGGCGCGCGACATGTCCGACGATACCTGCGCTCAATGGAACGGCAAGTAATAACCACTTTTCCCGAAGCATCCGTGAAAGAAAAAGCGTCATGAGGCGGCCCGGAGAATTGCACGCGTTATCTCAACAACGTCATCGCCAATGCAAAAGCGGACAACCCTCGAATCGACGCACGAGCGCATGCCTTGGATGCCTGCGTGCGCCACGTTCTGTTCGCATGTGACGTCGACCCGATAAGTCGCCAGGACATGCGTGTCGGCGATTGCATCGGGTCGCGTTTCGTGGACAAAAACCGTAAAGCGATTCGCAACAGGGTACGGGCCGCGCGGTGAAGGTGTAGCAAGAGCATCCAAAGCGCGCTGCCATGGAGAACCGCCAGGTTCAATGGTTGTTCCCTCGCAAGCAATGAATAGGCTGTCGCCCGCGCAATCGCCCAAATACACAATGATGTCGGTCTGCAAACTCGTAGCAGGGCCGCCTGGCGACGGCAGCTCCTTAGTTGTCTCATCTGGCTCGCTCATAAATGACTCGCTTGCTCCCAACCTGGATTTTGCGCGTGATACGGCGTTGCCCTGTGGTTACCACTGCCACCATTGGTATCTGCGTCGACCGCCCAGCGTTGTATTCTGCAGCTAGCATTCCGAAACCAACGGAAATACCAAGCTTTGCAAAAGCTTCCGCAGCTATCGACTCGAAAGTGGCAGCCGGCATGAGCGTCGCTGTAAACTTATTTATCTTCGTTTTCGCATAGATGCCATGCCCGATTCGTACCAGCATCCTCGTGGCGACCAGTGTGGCGAGCACTCGGGTTAGCTGCGAACGCCCTCCCAGCTTCGTTAGCTCTGACCGCAAAATAACGACCCCTGAGCGACGGCGAATTGAACGCATTACTCGGTCTTCGAGTCGGGCCTTTTTCCTTGCCCTCGTGCTCATCAGTTATACAAACCCGATGCGGCAGAGCATTGCGTCGTAAATTCGTTCCGCCAACTCGCACACATCGGCCACCGAAACTGCAGGCACGAACGGCGAACTGCGTTGTGACCAATAGAACAGCAAATCGACAGTTACGCTATCTCTGTCGGGTAGTTGTAGCGCCGGAAGGGCTACATCAAGAATTTTGAATCTGGAGTGCGCAATTTCATCGACCGGCACGCCTTCGGACTCTACAACCTCGACACAGCATAGATACATGCACTCGAGCGCCAGTCGATAACGCGTATGCAGGGAGAGCGACTCATTCTTGGCGTCGCGCAGTAGGTCTTTGCAGCCAAGAATACGAGGCCGAATACTGTCGATAGACCGCTGCCGAGTTTCTGTCATGCGTCCCTTCGTTAGCGTTGGCGAACGTTGTTCGGTGGCGTCAACGGCCGTGTCAGCAATGGGGCTGGCTTGTAAGTTCATTGTTGCGGGTCGCCCTCGAAGGGTGCGCGGGCGTCAACCGTCGACGGTTCGCCTGCTTCGCACTCGACGTTTGAGAGCCATTCATACGTAACGTCGGTCCACCTCTCGATGCCGTTCTTCTGACACCATTGCCGCCAGACGGCGTCCGCAGCCACCGACACTTCGCTCGGTCCTTCGAGCTGGTAGATATTCCCAGAGCGTGTGGTGCCCTGCAGGAGCTCATGGTCGAATGTCTTGATAGCAGAACTGACACGCCCTCGTCCGTGAGTCGTACGGCAACCAACGAAGTGGCACGTGCCCGCGCTTGTTTGCAAGATTCGCCAACCAATCAACTCGACGTCAGCTCCCCATTGCAACCGGCTGTTCTTCCGCGACCACTTGTCTTTCAAATTAAGCCTCCTCACATCACGGGATGCTTCCGTGTCATTTCGCTGCTCTGAGCCTCGCGCGACATTTTTCCAACTCCGTGCTGAGTACATCAATTTGCGCTTGCATGCCAGCTGCTCGTGTCAGGAGTCGTCCGACTTGACTCCAATATTCGTATCCGACGTCCCCGTCGTCTAAGCCTAATTCGTGAAACGTTTGAAGCGCAATCTGGAGGTCAATGCGGTTTGGCAACGTCATCTTTTTCTCCGAATATTCTTTCAGGCCTCGCTCCGAGAGCGACGCTGGTGTCACTGTCGAGAGAAGTCGCTAGGTACTCGCGGGTTATCACTTCAAACACCAGTGTCGCGTCGAACGCTTGGTTCTCCCATTTCAACATCGAGGGCGACTGGGCCAATAAAAGTTGCGCGGATGGTTGATGGCGGTGCATCAGCTCGAAATCGAAGCCATCCTTTCAACAACTGGCGGAACTTCAATGTGTTCAGTTACGAGCTTCATCTGCGCTCGCTCAAGGAGCGCGACACCATCGGTAGGCAAGGAGTCTTCCGAGAGCAGTCGAATGGTTGGCTGAAGCTCATTTGCTCGGGGATGTGCAGCGCGCAGTTGTGCTTGCAATGCTTCGAGCTCCGTTGCTGAACACGCGACGACGATGTTGATACGTTGCGACGCGTAGGACCGGCGGAACGCACTATGAGGTGGCCGGACAACGACACCTGCCGCTCCAAGTGAGTCAAGGGTCGTCAGTGCTACGTACGCATACTCCGCCCAACGAGCCAACGCTGTTGACGCCTTCAATGGGATATCGCGTACCACGTCTACTCGCTCGTCGAGACGGTCAGCCGTTGCGTAGTAATCGAACTCCACCGGCTCTTTCATCTCCGTTGGATAGCCTTTCGGGCAATCCAACGTACGAATATTACAAGCTAGTTTGTGGACCCAAGTCCTTGCATCATCGGAGAGTTGTCCCTCGATTTCAATTACGCTGTTGCAGAGGTTTTCGAACGCGACGAGTTCCTCGTAAATGACCCGACGCACGCATGCCCGGTGGACTGAGCTTTTCGACATCGAATGCGGAATCACCCCGCGGACGGCGTTGACATGCTGCGAGAGAGCGTCGGCCTTTGGAAGAAGCGAGGCGGACAATGGCTCCGCCAAGCCATGCTCCAAAAAAATCGGAGCGGGATGCAAAAGGATTTCGGCATCCTCGCTCGGCAACGACTTCGACTTGTTTCTCCGCTTGTTCGGAGCATGCTTCGAAAGCTCGCGGGCCATTAACTCGCCAATCGGCAGGTCGTCGTCGACCCTCGCGCGCCGCCCGGACCGGCACACCACGCGAACTCCTTCGACGGCGAGGTCGCTATTTGCCTCGGTAAGCCCGTGCACCCAGAGAGCAACATCGTCCCGATGTTCACGCAGAAATTTACGCAAGTCGTTTGCCTCGGCACGGAGTCGGACGAGTTTGCATCGGTACTTTGAGTCTTCAAATTGGAAAATGTCGACAGTCTCTGCGGGATAGCCGTCGACACCAACCAAAGACGCTCGAGTAGGCGAATTGCTAGAAACGACAACAGTAAAACCATCGAAGGGCGTGCTTAGCCTGTCCTCGAGCCAATCAAGCGCTCGCCGATGCTCAATGTAAGCCGCTGCCGGATGCATCGAACCTGAGCTGAAACACGGTTCGGACAAACCTGCTATTCGATACAGGGCCTCTGCTTCCCGGCGGTTCTCAGCTTCGCTCCACCAGTCATCTGCTTTGATGTCTGCCAACACTGGCGGTGTTGAAAGACACTCCCTCACAATCTCAGGATTCCAATCAGAATACGACGACCACAAGGTGGCACCAAGGAATCGGACCCCTGTGATAACGACCTCGTCTCGGTCCAGAACATATACATCCGTCCCTGCCGCAAGTTTCCGTGCGTATGCCACTGCGGAGGTCACTTCGTGACCCCGCAGGTCCGATGGACCTAAAACGAAAACACATGGGATTGCCGTTTTAGCTAGAGCCTCGACGGACTCATCCAATTCGCCCAGCCCACCAGCGACAACTAGCACGTCTGCACCGCCAATTGCGTTGAGCGACTCCCTGCGCTCTTCGCACGTGCGTCCTGCAAGAACTTGGATGCGGGGAAACGGCGCTTCTCCGTAGAGGCGCCAGAGTCCTTTAGGAACGGACATGAACAATCCTTCTGATTAGCGATGGGCGTTTTAGCAGTTGGAAACGTGTGCGATTGTCCGACTGCGGACAGTTCGTAAACTACCTGTGTGTGTTAAGTTTGTCTATGTAAACTTTGTCTATGTAAAGTGAGCCGTAGACCAACTTCACACAGCATGGGAGCATCGCGACCTTTAGCCCCGTCCTTGAACTGTGACTTCCTCCGCCCAACGCTTTGCAAAAAATCTAAGAGCGGAACGCTTGGCTCTGGATTGGTCGCAGCTTAAGCTTGCCCAAGCAATCGGCGTAGATGTGACTACGGTGAGCCGCATCGAGCGCAATAAGGCAGGCGTAACGGTCGAACGCGCGGCAGAGCTGGCTGCAGCTCTCGACATCAATTTGGCGAATTTACTCGGCGAAGGGGAGTCGCAAACCATCGCGGATGGTATGACAGACCCGAGGGCAATTTCCAGCGCAAGAAGCATTGCCAGATTTAAAGCTCGACGGGAAGAGCTTGGGTTATCACAGACGGCGGTCGCCGCGCGCGGCGGTTTGGGGCGTGATTACATATCTCGGCTGGAGAATGAAACGAGCGACACAAAGCTTTACCTGACCACGCTGGAAAAACTTGCGAGTGGACTCGGCGTCCCGATAGGCGAATTACTCTGAACCGTTAACAAAGTGTTTGCCTCTTCGACTAAACCCTCGTTTTGCACATGCTCACATCCTTACTCACTGCCGTCAGCCACGCCTGAACTTGGTCGCTCCGCTAGCGAAGCAACTCTCGGTCATAGAGTTCGGCGCGTGGGGGCAGCAACCAAGGGCGGTGTTTTGCTCCTAAGACGACCGTGCGTGTAGAAATGTCTGGCACGGCGGCGAGTTCGGAGGGAGCGAGGTATTGGTTTGATTCAGGTAAGCCCAGCATTCTATTGAAACCATCTGGTTTCCCTCAGTCCTAAAATCCGCACAGGCTGTAGTCGACGTATGGGCCTCTCCGCTTAATTTGCAACATCTGTGTCGACAATCAGTATCGCCAATTAGCGGTTGAAGGAGAACGTGTGCGAATAAGGACCTATTTGACCGGCTCCCGTCGAAAGGGCACTACTCGTCCCACAGATGATGCCTGAATCTGCTCCCAAAGTAATTTGTTCTCGTCGCGTAACTTGCGGTTTTCCTTGCGGACGATTTCGAGTTCAGCCTCAAATTGCTGCAGTTGCAACTCAGTGTCGCGGTGAGACTGTTTAAGGCCGTTGTACAACGCCTTCCAATCTTCTAGCCGTTCTGACAGCGCTCGCCGAGCCCGTACGCGCCCTACCGGATGTTTCTTTTCTTCTTTGAGCTTGAGCCATGTTTTAACCTCTTCGCCGAGTGTTATTAGCTTTTTGTGGAGTGTGGTTTCATGTATATCCGCTCGCCTTGCAACTTCCGCCGCTGATAGCGCCCCTCCGTTGTGAGGATAAATTCCGTCGTTACTTTCAATCTCTGTATCGATGTCTTCCATCGCTTTGCGAACGCTTGCTTCGACAGCAGCAGAACGTTTCGCGCCCCTCTTAAGCGCTTTTTGACGCATTAGTTCTCGCGCCGCGCTTGAATGAACGTAACCTCGCTTCGTAGATGTCATGGTGAAACCCTACTTTCTTCGTGGAAGTCAAAAAAAACTCGCTGCACAATCGGATTAAGCATCCATTTTTGTCGAACGTCCTCGAATCTACCAAGATGCAGCATTATTTGACTTGCCCATGAGCCCTGTACCAGCTCATTTTTTTCCTCGTCCATGCGAACGTATTCGTCTACAGCATGGGCTATCGCCGCGTCAACATCGCGCCGTAGAAATTGCTCTTCAAGCCGGTGCGAGCAATGAGTCTGGCAACGCGCGGGCTCAGGTTGACCTCGACTCTTATTACATGGCCCTGACTCGGTCCCCGGAAATTTCGTGCAGATGATGCCAGGCCGCACATAGACCCATGCTTTGCCGCGCAGGGTAAGTAGTTCCGCAAGTTCCGCGAGAGTGCGAGCGTCAAAATCATCACCCGTCTGGTGGAGCCGCTCCCGGAAAACTTGTTGCGCGTGCTTGATTGTATGGGCCGCAGGCCCTCCATAACCCCCATTGACCAGCTCCGCATCCTCTTTGTCCTCGGCGTAGACGATGTCGAGAACCACATCTGCTGCACGAATCACTCGCAATTCGCGAGCAACCTTCTCGATTTCGGCCCGAAGGTTTTTGTCCGATAACATGTACGACATGGTCATCTCAATCGACTTGTGCCCAAAGACTGCCATCAGAATCCGTGGCGCCTGTATGAGGGCTAGTGCTACGAGCCGAGCAACGGTTTTACGAAGTCTGTGGGGGCGAATCGGCTGCCCGCTTGGTTCTGGGTCCATACAAAGAATCCGCGCATACTGCTTTAATGCATGGTTCAAATCCACCAACGGTTCCGAGCGGTCTCCGCTCCCATGCCCTGTTCTGGCCCAGAGATGCTTTGCGTTCCTAATAGGTTCGCTAAACTCAACGTTATCGTCGTCTGTTGAGTAGTTTCCAATTGTCTCAAGCACGGATATCAACTGAATTTGCTGCTCAATTGCGGTCGCTGCCACTGCTGGAAGTATCCAGTCGCGAACTTTCCCGTCGTGCCGTTCGACGAGTTTGAAAGTTCGCCCGTCGACATACGTTGTGCCATTTCGAGCGTACCGTATGCACGTGCGCTCAAGCGTCAATAACTCACTTCGCCGAGCGGCCATTGCAAGTCCAACAACGAAAATATGAGCGTACTGAACGGCATATGCGAGTTCAAAAACCTGCCTAATTTCTTTGGGCGGCCAATCGAGACGATTCAACGGATGCAGGTGCGCGTCGTAATTGACCGCTGCCGTATCGGAGTTATAACGGCCGCCGAAGTTTGGCGAGTAAATCGAGAACGGCAGAGCGTCGATAATCGTTCCCTCGGATTCCATCCAGACGTGTCCGGCTACAAACGCTTTCGCGCAGGCGCGCTTTTCGTCACCACTGGACTCCGTTTCATCCTTACCTTGAAGTATTGTTTTGAGTTCTTTAAGTACGGGTATCACTGCGGGTCCCATTACCTCAATCAACCAAAGGCTTCGCGTTCCCATCAAACTCACATATTCGTCAGGAAGCGGTAGGTGCGGAGTGACCAAAACTTCTTGCTCTGAAACCGCAGACGGTCCGGCTACTTCCATCGTCGCCGATACGTCGTCCATAACCGGAGGGGCATCGTTCCAAAGGCCCATTTTTGAAAGCATCTCCATCCGACGGACCTCGTTAGTCATTGCATCGCGCACAGAACGGGCCAACGTCAAATAAAAGTCTTTTGGAATGTGGTTGAGAAACCTGGTGTCGTTCTCGAAAATGAGAGCGTCGGGCGCTTCGTATCCCGCAATGTCCGGTCCATTCTTCATTATGTTAGCGATGCAAGCTGCCATCAGTCGAGGCAACTCAGTGTAGGCGAGACTTCTTATCGTCGTGACGTCTAGAGGGCCTCCTTTTACTCGCTTGAAGGTTACCGGGGCAATGCGCAGCAGTATGCAGTAGCGAGTAATCAGCCGAACTGCTTGCTCAACTAGCTTCCGATGAAAAGCTGGATTAACCGCCCAGTTCGAAACACCAACTTGGTTTGTCTCACCATCGCTGTCGCCCTCCGTTTCAACAGTTGACGATTTCCGAAGAAATTCGAGAATTCGACCACGAAGGTCGATTCTCAATGTAGCTTGCCCGGTTTGCCCGGGAGCCCATTCCTGCGGCGTTTCCCAGAAACCATAATCGCTTCCATGTCGAAGCGTCGATTGCATCGCGATGAGCTCGTTCGGTTGCATATGCTGTATTGAACTAACCGATATTTTTTCTATTACTTTCGTTGCGATTGTAGATAAAATTTCTTGCCGAAACTTAGCGGAAAATTGTGGCATTGCGGTTTGTGCAGTCATTTACATTGCCCCACAAAATGGTCATTCGGTTAAGTCAACCGCCCGGTGTCTTCCAGATGCGATGCGCTCTCTCCAAACTGCCAAATTTTCTCGAACTTCTTCTGGCAGCCACCAGCGCAATGCGAGTTTTGTATTCTCTAACTCTTCTTCGAAAGACGACTCAAGGAAAGCAGCGACTGATATGTTCATCTTGACTTGCTCAAGTTCTGCCTGCCTCATACAAAGCCCGTCGCGACTGTCAGGAAGGAGCACGCTGTTTTCGATGCAAAGAGTGCATCGCTGAACAGGACACATCTTCTTTCCGTCCGGCTCGAAAGCAGGCGCAATGTGTTTTGGGGGCGAGTGCGGGCGTTCACAACCAACGCCAATCCGGCTCCTTCGGAGCCGGCGATAATCTTCCAGCCGCAGGCGTTCGATGTTAGAAATACCTCCGTCTTGAGCGCGCTTGGCCAAGATGGTCGGGTCTACTCTGCCTCCGTGGCCTAGCTCATCCCAAAGTACCTCTTGCAATTTGACATACTGCCGTTGTTCCCTCTCGTTAAGGATTACATGGTTCAGATAGGTCATTCCTGTTTTCAACCGCTTCTGACCAAGCGCTTTCATCACATACAGAACTAAGCCGCCACTAACCTCATAGGCGTATTCCGCGAAGGCATGTCGAAAGTCGCCCGCAACGACGTAGGGCAGCTTCTTCTTCCGAGTTCGACTGGCATTCACGTCTGTGATGAAATCATGTAGAAAAGACTCCTTAAGGCCACTACCATAGTTCCGCGTATCCAAATAGGAAATCGCTTTTCCTGACTTGGCATCTGAACCACCGCCTGACTTGACACCGGCATAAAGCCACGGGCTTACTACGCCCTTTTTAAGCCAGTTAATTTTCTTGTTCAGTTGGTTTATGACGACTGCACCACCCTTCTCTTGTTTCGCCTTTGCTAGAAGCGACTCTGCTTCCTCGAGGTCCTTGTAAAGCTGCTTCCGAAGTGGCTCTGTGCGTTTGATGAGCATTTGAATAATTACGCCGGCGGCCCCTTGAGACTTCAGCAATCCTTCAGAGGTCTGGTCGGCGTAGGCGGCGCGCTTCTTCACGCCATACAGCACATACCTGTTTGGGTCTTTAGGATGGGCGATAAGAAAGCGCTGGTCCGTACGCAGATTCAACAGGGTGGATGCATTCCAACCCGTGCTCGCCATACAGCAGTGCAGTGCAACTTTAATGTCAGTGCTATCAGGAAAAAAGCCCTTCAGCATGTCGACCATTCGATACTCAAGACCATCATATTTACGGGTGGACATGCCGTTATGCAAGATTTCGCGTCCAGGCTGAGGATGTCCAGCCTTCGTCACCACCACACGATAGTGCATGTAACTTCTCAGTAGTCTCGCCTCCTCAATATTGCGCGGCCTCTGCCCAGCAATGAGCGCTTCAGCGCGCTCCCACCGCCAGAGAGCGCGAAACCACGCATGCTTAAGCTCAATTCGTATCTCTTTCATCTGTTCGGAGGGAGGCAGGTCTCTAAGCTTCGGCGGGTTAGATGAGACCGCTGGCCAATTTATTGGAGCTAGATAATTCAGGCGTCTTGCTAAATTTAATATGCGAACGAAAGTCCGGTATAGGTTGCTGCTCATACCACTATCAATCGCTTTTCGAACGTGTATGTCCGTAATATCGTTTATGCTTATAACTGCAAGCGATAAAGCATCATGCGTAGTTGAACTCGATTCAATGGCATCGAAGAGTCGCCACCACGTCCGAACGGACATCACATAACTAAAAGCCGAGTCTGGCGCCAGATAGTCCACTAGACCGCGTATTGCTGGAGCAATCTCGTTTATAAGTTTTTGTCGCCCGGTAAATGGGCCACCCCACAGCCCCGCCCTCTCTCTTTTGTCTTGTCCGGTCGCGAATGAGAGGAGGTCAACAAAAAAAGGCTCTTCGTGCGAAGTCCAGAATTGCAGCGCAGTGTCGGATTTAGAATCTGAGCGTCCTGATGACTCAATACCTTCGTCTTCCAATCCGCTATACAAAGCCGAATGGTCCTTATTGTGTTTTCGGATACTCAATGCTCGCTCCATTTTCGCCGTAAACGTTCTGCGCGTATTTTTGTAGCTCTTCGTCATACCCAATAGTTACATTCCGTGCAATTGCGTCCATGAACCATTGGAGATAAATCATTGTTGTTTCTTCGTTTACATGACCCAATTGCGGTTGTATAATAAAGCGAATTACGTCTCTAGCTGCCCCTGCCAGATGCAACTTTGTTGTTTCATCAAATCCCTTTTCGCGAGGGAATCGCTCTTCCAGTTCCTGCATCAAAGTAGCGCACGACCACCAGTCACGGCCCCTATGAGGAGACCAACCCCTATACGGAACCATGCCACCAGTCCACGCATGGTAAAGCTGTTTGGAAGAAATACGATTACCCGTCTTTTCGTCAAGGAAAAGACATACCGATTCTTTGATTCGCCGCCGTTTTTCTTGAATATTGGACGTTGTGGCCACTCGCCGTTTTAATGCTGCACTGCGTGCTCCCTTAACGCTCCGGTATGCATGCCATCGCTCTGCCAAATGCATGGGTATCCAAATGTCCCGCCTGGGGCCAATTTTATCGCCATGGTCCTCGCCGTAGGCTTGGCCCTTCACCCCATACTGTATAGTTATCAATACTCGCTGCTGTGCAAACGGGGCGTCAACATCCTTCAAATGCCATTCCCGCCTATCTTCCGGCAGGGAGTCTACTCGTAGGCACGCAATTTCCTCCCGACGCATTGCAGTCGTTAGTATCGATTCGCACATTAACCCATATGTAAAACCAAAATTTCTGTAAACGGAATTTAGCCACAGAATAAGCTCCTCTTGCGAGGGCATACGTAGTCGGCGTTTATTTTCGCGAAGATTACCTAACCTTACTTCCGATTTCACTTTTTTTCCAAAATTACCTCCAGCAACTGGAATAGTTACCACTTCGAATTTTGGACGCAATCCTTTATCGAACATCCACAGTAATAACTCGCTCGCCAGCATAACTCGGCAATTGATAGTTGAATTAGAGAGTTTCTTCCCATCTCTAGACCACTTTCCTTTTTCCATGTCTTTTTGATATCCATTAACGATATCGTCAACGTAATCACAACTTGTTAAATTCAATTTTCTCATTTCGGCCCACTCGAGAAAGTTGACTAGCCAATCAGCATAGTTTTTTATCGACCTTGGCGTAGGTATGCGCCTTGTTAAAGTTGTTTGACCTCGAGTTTCGGGATGCCACTTCCCCAATCCCCTTTCAAGCAAAAACCGACTACTCAAACGGTGATAACCAGGACGCGAATCCATAATGAAAGGCAAATGAGCCACTTTGCCAAAACCGGCGGCAGCCGTCATTGCAGGAATGCTGTAGTCAACTGTCCAAGGCATCAGTTCCTCCTCGTCGCGTCGCGAATAGACACCAAGCTAGTCAACCTGCGTCCAATCGTCAACTTAAATCTAATAAATTTCAGCTTGGTCATAATGTGGAGGACGACGGGGACGGCTACGACCCCGCCGATATCGCCAGCCGAGGTGAAGCACATGTCGGCTTTCACATCATGCGCGAACGGGCGGCGCGCCTTGGCGCACAACTCAGACTCGAAAGCCGGCCGGGCGGCGGCGCGCAAGTCCATCTCCTCTTGCCCGCAAGCAGGAGGCAGGCCGCATGACCATTCGCATTCTTTTGATCGACGACCACACACTGTTTCGCTCAGGCGTGCATGCATTGCTGCAGCGCCAGCCGGACTTCGAGGTCGTGGGCGATGCCGCAGATGGTATCGAGGGAATCAAGCGCGCGAAGCAGCACAGGCCGGACGTGGTGCTGCTCGATCTGAACATGCCGGGGTTATCGGGCATAGAGACGCTGCAGTTATTGCAGCAGGACCTGCCCGATACAGCGGTCATCATGCTCACGGTCTCTGAAGACGTGGATGAACTCACGTCCGCGCTGCACGAAGGCGCATGTGGCTATTTGCTCAAGAATATGGACGCCGACGCGCTCGCAACCATGATTCGCCGCGCAGCCGACGGCGAATCGGTGATCGCGGAGAGCATGACGCAACGGTTGATCGCGAAGATGAGGACGCCGCAGAAGGCTGAAGAACTTCCCGCCCCCGATACCCGAGAATCATCCGCCCTGACGCCGCGCGAACGTGACATCGTGCGGATCGTGGCGCGCGGCGCGAGCAACAAGGACATTGCGCGCGAGCTCGATCTGGCCGAAAGCACCGTGAAGATTCACGTGCGCAACGTGCTGCGCAAGCTCAACCTGACAAGCCGCGTGCAGATCGCGATTCATGCCCTCGCACGCGATACCGAAGACTAAGCCGTCAACTCGCCATATACGTCGGCGTACCGCAACGCCGATGCTTCCCAGCCGAAGTCCTGCTCCATCGCGCGGCGAATGACCGCCTTCCAGTCCGGCCGCCGCGCTTTCAACGCGAACGCGCGCCGGATAGCCGCGACGATCGATGGCCGGTCGAACTTTTCGAAGACAAAGCCGGTGGCGATTTCATCGGCGAGATTTTCAAGCGATGTGTCGACCACTGTGTCCGCCAGACCACCCACGCAATGGACAAGCGGCAGCGACCCATAGGCGAGTGCGTAAAGCTGCGTCAGGCCGCACGGCTCGAAGCGCGAGGGGACCATTACGATATCGCTGCCTGCAATGATCGAGTGAGACAGGGTCTCGTCGAATCCGAGTTCCACCGCGACGGCCTGCGGATTCGCTGCCGCCGCGTTCTTGAGGCCGTTTTCAAGCGCCGGGTCGCCGGTGCCGAGCACGACAAGCTGACCGCCGCGCTGGACGATATCGGGAATCACCGAGAGCAACAAATCGATGCCCTTCTGTTCCGTCAGGCGGCTCACCACGCCGAACAGAAGCGCGTCGGGGTCGCGCGCAAGACCCATGCGTTCCTGCAGCGCGGCCTTGCATTTCTCCTTGCCTGAAAATTTCTCGATGGAATATTGGGTATTGATGGTCGTATCGGTTGCGGGATTCCAGACCGTTTTATCGACGCCGTTGAGAATTCCGCTGATGTTGTGTGTACGCGTGCGTAGCAGACCGTCGAGGCCCGCGCCCTGCACCTGCGTCTGAATCTCGCGCGCGTAAGTCGGGCTCACCGTCGTGATGCGATCGGCGTAGAAAAGGCCGGCCTTAAGAAAAGAAAGATGGCCGTAAAACTCGATTCCATCGACAGAGAAAAAATCCGCCGGCAATTGCAGCACGCCGAATTCGGCCGCCGGGAAAACGCCTTGGTAGGCGAGGTTATGGACCGTGATGACAGAGGGTATGCGCGGCATGCCCGAGGTGCGTTCCCACGCCCGCAAGTAAGCCGGCGCAAGCCCCGCGTGCCAGTCGTGCGCGTGCAGCACGTCTGGTTGCCAATCGGGATCGGCGCCATGGGCTATGCGCGCCGCAGCCCAGCCGAGCAAAGCGAAACGCCGGTCGCTATCGGCGTACTGCGTATGCGATGCATCCAGATAGGGATTGCCCGGGCGATTGTAGAAGGCATCGGCCCGCACGATGTAAACCGCGATCGCATGCGGCTCGAGCACACCACGTTCGAGCCTCACATTGCCAATTCCAAACGCCGGGCCGAGATCCGCCACGTGCTCGATTTGCGTCAAGCCGGCCACGACCGACGGAAACGCCGGCAGGATTACCCGGGCATCCGTGCCCACCTGCATCTGGGCCGGCGGCAAGGCGCCCACGACATCGGCCAGGCCGCCGGTCTTCAAAAGCGGATACATTTCCGCTGCAACATGCAGCACACATACGGTCATCGGTTCCCCATTGGCTGGTTGCGCTGGACAGAATCATCCGCGCGGTATCTGACGCAACATCGCACGCAGTTTAGCGAACTATGACTGCTTTGCTTGTCCAAGGCGTGTCAACGCCTCTTGCGTCACCAGCACCACACCGCTTTCCGTTCTGTAGAACCGCTCGGCGTCATATTGCGGGTCTTCGCCGATCACGAGCCCTTCCGGCAACGTGCAACCCCGGTCGATCACCACCTTCTTGAGACGGCAGCTCGAGCCGACCGTGACTTGCGGCAACAACACGGCTTCGTTGATATGACAGAACGAATTCACCCGCACCGCCGATGAAAACACCGACCGCGCCACCTGCGACCCCGCGATCACGCAGCCGCCGCAGACCAGCAGGTTGTTGATCGCGCCCTGCTGCCCGTGCAGGTCGCGCACGAACTTGCCTGGCGGCAACTGCTCCTGGTTGGTCCAGATGGGCCAGCGGCGGTCATAGAGATCGAGCGCGGGAATCGTCGATGCCAGATCCAGATTGGCCGCCCAATAAGCGTCGACGGTCCCTACGTCGCGCCAGTACGGCGGCGCGTTCGGATCGGTTTCCGATGTCACACACGACATGCCGAACGGATGCGCAATTGCCCGGCCGCTGGTGACCACGCGCGGCAGGATGTCCTTGCCGAAATCGTGATCCGTCTCCGACGTCAAGATGTTTTCTTCGAGCAACTGATACAGATACTTGGCGCTGAACACGTAGATGCCCATGCTCGCCAGCGCGATGTCAGGCTTGCCTGGCATCGACGGCGGATCCTCGGGCTTTTCAAGAAATGCCGTAATGCGCCGTTGCTCATCCACGTGCATCACGCCAAACGCGGTGGCTTCCATGCGCGGCACCTCGATACAGCCGACCGTGCAATCCGCGCCGCTCTCCACATGGTCGAGGACCATGCGCGTGTAGTCCTGCTTGTAGATATGATCGCCCGCCAGCACGACGATGTACTCCGGGCCAATCGAGCGGATGATGTCGAGATTCTGGAATACGGCGTCCGCCGTACCGCGATACCAGCTTGCGTCCACACGTTGCTGCGCCGGCCAGATATCGATGAACTCGTTGAACTCGCCGCGCAGGAAACCCCAACCGCGCTGCAAGTGGCGCAAAAGCGAATGCGCCTTGTACTGCGTGACCACGGCGATACGCCGGATACCTGAATTCAGGCAGTTCGACAACGCGAAGTCGACGATCCGGTACTTGCCGCCAAAGTGCACCGCCGGTTTGACGCGTTTGTTGGTCAGCGCTCCGAGGCGCGTGCCACGCCCGCCCGCAAGGACGATAGCCAGCGTATTCTTCTGCAGATCCGTATGACTTTGCGACAATCTCTCTCTGTTCAGCGTCTCCATACTGACCTCCTCTTTTGCGGCCTGTGCGGCCTGTTTCTGAATTGTTTTCAGCTACCCACCTTGCGCGTCGTCGGCAAATCCCGGGTTGATTCAAAACAATAAGTGCGATTTTCTCCAGAGGAATTAAATGGATTTGAAACAGTGCGTGAGAACGATTCTGCTGCAAAGGTGAACAGTTCGCACCTGCTTTTCCATATCGAACCAATAAAGGTCTAGTCGACGGCGGATACGGCCGGGCGGAGGGGCCAAACACAAACGAAAACTTGAGGTATTCCGATGGTTTCCCGCAACCTTAGCAATCGCCGTGCCAATGAGAATAAAAATACGTCCGCACGCCGCGCCGTGTGTCGTGGAAATGCAAAATCTTTGCGAGCCCGCGTCACGACGTCATGCGCCACGGCACAATAATGTGCGGCGCCCTGACGGGATCAAGACCCGAGACATCGCGCCCGATTCGCCACTCCGGCCCCTGACGAAAAAACACATCATGAATAACGTCCTCAGTATCCAGTCGCACGTCGTCTTTGGCCATGCCGGAAACAGCGCAGCCGTTTTCCCAATGCGCCGTATGGGCGTCAACGTCTGGCCGCTCAACACGGTGCAGTTCTCCAACCACACGCAATACGGGCGCTGGACCGGCAGCGTCGTCGATGCCAGCGAACTCACGCGCGTGATCGAAGGAGTCGGGGCTATCGGCGTGCTGCCACGCTGCAACGCCGTGCTTTCCGGCTATCTTGGCGCGCCCGACCAGGCTGCGGCGGTGGTCGAAATCGTCAGGATGGTCAAGGCCGTGAATCCGAAGGCGCTCTATTTCTGCGATCCGGTCATGGGTGCGGCGACAGGTTGCATCGTGGAGCCGGGGATTCAGGAATATCTCGTCACGAACATGCCTGAGATCGCCGACGCCATGACGCCAAATCATATCGAGTTGCAAAAGCTCACCGGCCGGTCGATCGAAACAGTGGAAGAAGCCGTCGAAGCGTGCCGAGAAATCATCGCGCGTGGGCCAAAGGTCGTCCTGGTCAAGCATCTGATCGACAGAAACAGCCGCGCCGACACCTTCAACATGCTCGCGGTGACTGAGAGCCAGGCGTGGTTCGCGCAGCGGCCGCTCTATCCGTTCGCACGCCAACCGGTCGGCGTGGGCGACCTGACGAGCGCGGTGTTCCTCGCGCGCACCCTGCTTGGCGATTCGGTACGCGAAGCGTTCGAACATACGCTGGCTGCCGTCAATGCAGTGGTGAAAACCACTTATGAAGCAGGCCGATACGAGCTGGAAATCGTCGCGGCGCAAGACGAAATCGCGCACCCGACCGAGAGGTTTCCCGCGCTTGCCGTGCACGCGGAGTAAGGCGTAGCGACCGCCCCCGGGCGGGACCGGCACTTGCTCAGGACCATGACGTCGCCGGCTTAGACCGGCCCCAAACAGGTGCATCGCGAGCTGACGCTTGAGCTCGTTTCGCATCGAACCAGGGAACGCCATGGCTCAAGCATCCAATCAGAAACTCGAAGGTCAGGTCGCGCTCATCACCGGCGGAAGCTCCGGGATCGGATACGGCGTTGCGCTTGCGCTCGCCGGGGCCGGTGCGAGTGTCGCCATTAATTACCACTCTCACGGCGAAGAGGCTGAAGGCCTCGCCAGCAAGATCGAACAGGCTGGCGGCCAGGCCTTTGCGATCAAGGCCGACGTCTCGAACGAAGCTGACATCGATTCCATGTTCGACGCACTCATCAAGCGCTTCGGCACGGTCGATATCGTGGTCGCCAACTCGGGCCTGCAAAAAGACGCCAGGTTCACCGACATGACGCTCGCCGACTGGAACGCCGTGATGAACGTCAACCTCACCGGCCAGTTCATGACGGCGCAACGGGCAGTGCGCGAATTTCTCCGGCGCGGGCCGCGTCCTGTGTCGAAAGCACTGGGCAAGATCATCTGCATGAGTTCCGTTCACGAGATCATTCCGTGGGCCGGACATGTGAACTATGCGGCGTCGAAGGGTGGCATCCAGATGATGATGAAATCGCTCGCGCAGGAGGTCGCACCGCACAAGATCCGGGTGAATTCGATCGCCCCGGGCGCGATAAAAACGCCGATCAACAAGGCCGCCTGGGACAATCCCGAGGCGCTGAAAAAACTGCTTGAACTCGTGCCCTACGGTCGCATCGGCGAGGCGGAGGACATCGGCAACGCGGCGGTCTGGCTCGCATCGGACGACAGCGACTACGTGACCGGCACCACGCTCTTCGTGGATGGCGGCATGACCTTGTATCCGGGGTTCGCTGACAATGGCTGACCCGCGCGCGCAAGACCCTCACGACGACAACCCGGTCAAGACCAATCCGCCCACACCGCACGGCATTCCTATCGATGCGCACGGTTTGATCGGCAACATGCGCACGACTGCACTCGTATCGACACAAGGCGCGATCGACTTCATGTGTTTTCCACGCGTCGATTCGCCGACCATCTTCGGCGCGCTGCTCGACGAGAAACGTGGCGGCGCCTTCAGCATTGCGCCGGCATTCGAGATCGCGCGCACCAAGCAGATGTACCTGCCCGAGACCAATGTGCTACTGACGCGCTTCATGTCGGGCGATGCGGTGTGTGAGCTGGTCGACTTCATGCCCGTTTCAAAAAACGATGAAGAGGAGAAAGGCGACTCGAATTGCATTGTCCGAGTAGTGCGCGCCAAGTACGGCGACATGTCCGTGCGCGTGCAGTGCGCGCCGCGCTTCGACTACGCCCGTGGTAGCCACGAGGCGACGCAGGCCGATGAAAACAGCATTCGTTTTGCGGTTTCGGGCAAGAACGAAACCCTGATGCTTGCTTCGACGATCAAGCTCGGTATCGATAAAAACGATGCCTTCGCGCAGTTCAATCTCAAGGAAGGCGAGACGGCATGCTTCGTTTTCGGCGCGGAATCGGAGCTGGCTTGCACCGAACTGCAGTGCAAGGAAGCGCTCTCGGACACCATCGATTTCTGGCGTGCGTGGTCGGCGAAATCGACGTATCACGGGCGATATCGCGAGGTCGTGATGCGTTCCGCGTTGTTGCTCAAGCTGCTCAGCTCTCGCGAGACCGGCGCGATTGTCGCCGCGCCCACCTTCGGCATGCCCGAGACGCCCGATGGCGGCCGCCGCTGGGATTACCGCTACACGTGGATACGGGACGCCGCGTTTTCCGTCTACGCCCTGCTGCGCCTGGGCTACACTGGTGAAGCGCGCAACTTCAAGAACTGGATCGCCGAGCGCAACAAACAATGCGACTCGGATGGATCGTTCAGGGTCATGTACGCCGTCGATGGCGAGGAACCGCCCGACGAGGAAGCGGTCGATACGCTCTACGGCAGCGGTACCGAACCGCCTTTGATCGGCAACGGCGCGCGCGACCAGACCCAACTCGACGTGTACGGCGCGCTGCTCGATGCAATCTATCTCTACAACAAGTACGGCGAGGCCATCTCCTACGATGGCTGGCAGCACGTCACACGCACAGTCAACTTCGTGGCTAAAAACTGGCAGAACGCGGATCAGGGCATCTGGGAATTTCGCAACGGCGGCAGACCGTTGCTGCATTCCAGGTTGATGTGCTGGGTCGCACTCGACCGCGCGATACGCCTCGCGCAAAAGCGTTCGCTGCCCGCGCCTTTCCAGGACTGGAACGCTGTGCGCGATGCCATTCACCTGGATATTTACACCAACTTCTGGAACGACGAGATCAAGAGTTTCGTACAGACCCCCGACTCGAATACGCTCGACGCCTCCACGCTGATGATGCCGCTCGTGCGCTTTATCGGACCGAAGGATCCGCGCTGGCTTACGACGCTCGACGCGATCGGCAATGAGCTAGGCGTCGACCCCTTGATCTTCCGGTACACGCGCGGCGATTCCCTCGACGGCCTTCCCGGCGAGGAAGGCGGCTTCAGCGCGTGCTCGTTCTGGTATGCAGAGGCGCTCGCTCGCGCGGGCCGCGTGGATGAAGGCCGGCTCGTGTTCGAAAAAATGCTGGCCTACGCGAATCACGTTGGGCTTTATTCGGAAGAGGTCGCCATCAGCGGGGAGGCGCTCGGAAACTTTCCGCAAGCGCTCACGCATCTGGCTTTGATTAGCGCCGCATTCCAGCTTGACCGGAGTCTCGGCGGCGAACATCCGCAATGGTCGTAGAAACACACAAAGGGTACTGATGAAGCAGATCAAAGTGGACGTCGCCGTCATTGGCGCGGGAACGGCGGGAATGGCCGCTTATCGTGCGGCACGCGGTGCGGGCAAAGAGGCGGTGATCATAGAAGCCGCCGAATTCGGCACCACGTGCGCGCGTGTGGGCTGCATGCCGTCCAAGCTCCTGCTGGCCGCAGCAAACGGCCTGCACGACGCGAAGGATCAAGCGGCACGAGGCATAGAAGGTACGCATGATCTAGAAGCCAACGGCGAACACGTGCTCGCTTATGTGCGCAAAGAACGCGATCATTTCGTCAAAGGCGTGCTGGAGGAAATCAGTTCGTTTCCGCCGGAAACCGTGATTCGCGGACGCGCGCGTTTCGAGTCGCGTAACGTGTTGATCGTGGATGACACAACGCGTATTGAAGCCACAAGCGTGGTGATCGGGACAGGTTCGGCATCCGCCATTCCCGACGACTTCAAAGTCTTCGGCGAGCGGCTGATCACGAGCGACGACGTCTTCGATCTGAAGACCTTGCCCAAGCGTTGCGCGGTTTTCGGCGCGGGCCCTATTGCCCTGGAAATAGGCCAGGCATTCTCGCGGCTCGGCGTGGACGTTTTCATGTTCAGCCAGAAAAACCAGGTGGGCGCGCTTACCGATACCCCGGTGCGCGAGGCCTTGATCAAAGCACTGCAAGACGAGTTCTACCTCGACCCGGATGCGACCGTCCACGAGAAAACCATGCAGGACGGTGAACCCACCCTGCACTTCAAATCACTCGATGGCAGCGATCGCACCGAGCGTTTCGATCTCGTGCTCGTCGCGACCGGCAGGAAACCCGCGCTGAGCAGTCTGCATCTCGAAACCACGGGTATCGAACTCGACAAGAAAGGCGTTCCCGTCTTCAACGAGAACTCGATGCAATGTGGCGACAGCAACATCTTCATTGCAGGCGATTGCGACGGTACGCGCCCGTTTCTCTCCGACGCCGCCGACGAAGGCAAGCTCGCGGGCGACAACGCAGCCAACTTCCCCAACGTGCAGAGCGTCAAGCGCAAGGTGCCGTTTTCGCTGGTGTTTTGCGAACCGCAAGTGGCGATCGTCGGCGCGTCTTATGACGATCTCGATAAACAGTTGACGGTAACGGGCAGCGTCTCTTTTGAAACGCAGGGCCGCAGCCGCGTGATGAGGCAAAACCGCGGATTGCTGCATGTCTATGCGCACGCGAAGACCGGCAAGCTGCTCGGCGCTCAGGGCTGCGGCCCGGCCGTCGAACATCTGGGTCATCTGCTCGCGTGGGCGCTGCAACTGGATTTGACGGTCGAAGACATGCTGAAGATGCCGTACTACCACCCGGTCGTTGAAGAAGGCTTGCGCACGGCGCTTAAGGAAGCAAACAAGAAGTGCTTCGAAGAACGCGCGGAAAAAGCGCCGGAGCTGGCAAGCGCCGTCGGTTGCTAAACCTGTAGAACGCGTCTGGAACGCGCCCACGGGGCGAAAAAAAGCCCGCTTGAACTCAGCGTTCAAACGGGCTTTTCATTGCTGCGAGAACTGGAACGATCTGGGTCTAAAAGGCCCGCTTACATTGCATATTGCAGGGCAAGGTCAAAACCGAGCACGACCATCGAACAGAAAATGCCGAGCAGTAAATTTCCTGCACGATGCGCCACGTCATGATGCTTCGTTAGCATGGCAGCTGCCATGAATGCGATCTCGACCACAACCTGCATCACGAAAACGGCCAGCATGAGCGCAAACTCATAACTCATCGCGCTGAAGTCCGTAAAGTTGAGCCCGTGAACCGCGACCCACGAACCTACACGCCAAAGCTCATAGACCGCCAACACTAACGGGAACAGATAACTGAACACGTAAGTCGGCATTGTTGCATGACGCAATTCCACGTGGAAATGACGAGTTGTTTGCATCTGGCTCTCCTTGATCCTGGCTTGCCACCGGCATCGCTACCGGCCTAGGTTTAACCTAATGAGTATTCCAAAGCGGCTTCGCTGACTTCGTCATCTACTTACTAATTAAGACGGAGACATGAACGTCGTGCTTTGAGAATAGGCCAAATTCAGAAGAATCGAATCATCGTATTCCCCATGTCCTTGCCTCGTATGACGCTGGCGGTCGACATGTTGCAACGCAGCTTAATAAAGCACCTACAGACGTTGGTTCACTGCTGCGTTTTATTCAGGCGTCCTCGTTACTGTACAGCTTGATGATCGCGGAGAAGTCGAGTCCGCCCAGGCCCTGCATGCTCATCGACTGGTAAAGCTGTTGCGCAAGTGCGCCAAGCAGCACCGGCTGTTTCACCTGACGCGCTGCATCAACGGCAAGCCCCAGGTCCTTCAGCATCAGGTCGGCGCCGAACCCCCCGGTATACCCGCGTGACGAAGGCGCATTCGGTAATACGTTAGGGTAGGGATTACACGTATCGGCACTCCAGCAACGTCCGGTCGATGTATTGATGATCCCGGCAAGCTTGTTCGGGGCGATTCCAAGCGATGCACCCAGTTGCATGGCTTCGGCCACGCCGATCATCGAAATGCCGAGCAGCAGGTTATTGCAGATCTTCGCAATCTGTCCCGTGCCCGTATCACCGCACTGCACCATGTTCTTGCCCATGCCCGCGAGCACCGGCTTGAGCGTTTCGAACAACTCAGCATTGGCTCCCACCATGAACGTGAGCGTGCCGGCCTGCGCGCCGCCCGTACCGCCGGACACGGGGGCATCGGCGAACGGATTGCCTTGTTTTTTTGCGCTTTCGCCAACCAGGCGCGCAGTTGCCGGATCGATGGTGCTGCTGTCCACCAACGGCACGCCGGAGCGCACGCCGGCGAGCACACCATCGTCATTCAAATAGACGGCTCTGACGTGCGCGGCAGCGGGCAGCATGGTGATCACCACCTCAGCGTCGCGAACTGCTTCACGCGGCGATACGGCGGTCCGCGCACCGGCATCGACCGCTGTCTGCAATGCCGTCTCCGACAAATCGAACACCGTCAGCGCATGCCCTGCTTTCAGCAAGTTGGCGGCCATGGGACCACCCATGTTGCCGAGTCCGATAAAACCGATATTCATCGCGAGTCTCCTGATTATTGTTCTGCGAAAAATGCTTAGCGAAGCGAAATGGTCGTGTTCACGCCATCGTTGACGGTCGCGTCGTCGAACCAGCGCGACGTGACCGTTTTCGTTTGCGTGTAGAACTGCACGACCTGCTTGCCGTACGGGCCGAGATCGCCAAGCTTCGATCCGCGCGAACCCGTGAAACTGAAGTACGGGACCGGAACCGGAATCGGGATATTGATGCCGACCTGACCCACGTCGATCTCGCTCTGGAACTTGCGCGCCGCCGCGCCGCTTTGCGTGAAGAGGCCAACGCCATTGCCCATCGGATTGCGATTGACGAGCGCGATGGCGTCGTCGAGCGTGGCTGCTTCCAGCACGCAGATCACCGGGCCGAAGATTTCCTGTTTGTAGATGGTCATGTCGGTCGTGACGTCGGAGAAGACCGTCGGGCCGATGAAGTTACCCTTTTCATAGCCCTTCACTTCCACGCCGCGTCCATCCAGCGACAACGTCGCGCCTTCGCCCACGCCCGTCTCGATCAACCCCAGAATGCGCTCCTTCGCCGCGCGCGAAACAACAGGCCCGACATCCGTGTTCGCTTCCGTGCCGCCGTTGATCGACAGGCCACGCGCGCGCTCGACCAGGTCCGGCAACCAGTCCTTCGATGCCCCCACGAACACCACCACCGACGTCGCCATGCAGCGTTGCCCCGCCGCGCCGAATCCCGCGCCGGCCAGTGCGTTCAGCGTTTGCTCCTTGTTTGCATCGGGCAGGACAACCGCGTGGTTCTTTGCGCCCATCATGGCCTGCACGCGCTTGCCGTGCTGGCTCCCGAGGTTGTACACGTGCGTGCCTACATGCGTCGATCCAACGAACGATATCGCCTTGATATCGGGATGCGTGCAGATGGCATCGACCACGTCCTTGCCGCCGTGAACCACGTTCAACACACCCGCCGGTACGCCCGCTTCGAGCGCGAGTTCCACGAGTTCCATGGTCGACAACGGGTCCTGTTCCGACGGCTTCAGCACGAACGTATTGCCGCAGACGATCGCCATGGGGAACATCCAGAGCGGGATCATGGCGGGGAAGTTGAACGGCGTGATGCCCGCGCATACGCCTATCGGCTGACGCAACGTGTAGGTGTCCACGCCGCCCGCCACGTTCTCCGAGAATTCCCCTTGCTGCAACGTGCCGATGGAACAGGCATGTTCGACGACTTCGAGGCCGCGAAAGATATCGCCTTCGGCGTCGGCCAGCGTCTTGCCTTGCTCGGCCGTCAGCGTCTGCGCGATGCGTTTCATGTTCTGGCGCACGAGGTCCTGGAACTTCAGCATCACCCGCATGCGCACACCAAGCGATGTCAGCCGCCACGTCTTGAAAGCATTTGCAGCCGATGCCACGGCGGCATCGACTTCGTCTTTTGTCGCGAACGGTACGCGTCCGACGACTTCCTGCGTCGCCGGATTGACGATGTCGCGCCACTCATTCGTGTTCGATTCCACGAACTTGCCGTCGATCAGCAACTTGGCCGTGCGTGCGGATGCGGTGTGTTCGGCGAGCGCCGGGCGGTCAGCAGCGGTATTCATGTGGGAGTCTCCTAAAGAAACGGGCGTGGAAACGGAGACGCGGACCATTGCAGCGGGTATACCCGTGCAGGTCGCTGAGCGAACGTCGTCTCCGTTTATTTGAATGTAGTCGGCTCGGGGAAAAGAAACCGCCGAACCGATAGCGTTCAGTATAGTTATGCAAATCTCTACGAAGTATCAATAGAAATACCCATCCGATATGCAAAAAAGCACGCCGCCGAGTGCAAACAGCCTGCAGAACCTGAACTGGGACGATTTACGCTATTTCCTCGAAGTCGCCCGGACGCAGCGTGCAAGCGGCGCGGCCAAGCGCCTGGGCGTGGATTACACGACCGTCGCGCGCCGCGTGCGGGCACTGGAAGATGCGCTGGGCACCCTCCTCTTCGATAAATCCCGCAGCGGCGGTTTCATCCTCACCGCCGAAGGCCAACGCCTGCTCGCCTACGTCGATGCAATGGAAACCACGGTTCAGTCCGCAACCGAACACATCGCCAATTCAGGACATGCGTTGTCCGGGCACGTGCGCGTGGGATGCACCGAGGGCTTCGGCTGTTTTTTCCTCGCGCCGCAACTCGCGCGCTTCCAGGACATGCACAGGCAGATCTCCATCGACCTGTTGCCGGTGCCGCACTTCGTGAGCTTGTCCAAGCGCGAAGCGGATATTGCGGTGACCCTCGAGCGCCCTGAACACGGCCAGACCGTCTACACCAAACTCTGCGACTACCGTCTGCGTCTCTACGCGACGCGCGAATACCTCGAACAACATGAGCCCGTGGATCGAGTCGAGGATCTGAGGACGCATCGCTTCGCAAGCTATATCGATGACCTCGCTTTCAGCTACGAGCTTCTCTATCTCGATCGCGCCATTCCGGGCGCTGTTTCCAACTGGCGCAGCACGAGCGTGATCGCGCAATATCACGCCGCGTTGCAAGGGCGCGCGCTCGCCATCCTGCCGTGTTTCATGGCCGCGCAAGATCCGCGTCTCGAAGCCGTACTCGCCGATGAGATCGTCGTCACGCGTGCGTTTTATCTCTCCTGCCGCGAAGATTTGCGCAAATTGAAACGCATCACGGCCGTGTGGGATTTCCTGCGCACAGTGGCCGAATTGAACCATCCGCTGCTCATGGGAGAGGCCCGCGAGATGCTATGGAGCGAAACAGCGCGCCCCTGAATTTCGCATTTGTTCAGCAACCCTTATATATGAGATACGCATTCGGATAACTGGCGCATAATCGTCCGCCCATAAGGCCTTTCGCCGTAGCCCCGCTGCGGCGTTTTCACATGGACGTGACTTTCATTTATCTCAATTTCAACATTCGAACACGCGCCAGTGTTTCTGTTTCGATGAGCGTTTTCTCTTCTTCGCGCGCGTCGCGCCCGGTGCGCTGATGGCCTTCGTAATCTGGTCGAGAAGGACCATGTCGAATCAGCGCGTGCGGTTCGTCGAAGCACGCACGGTTCGCACGATGGTGATCATTGCCGTCATCGCGATGATCCTTGCTGCGCTCGCGCTCGGCATTGCAATCGGCGCAGCAACTGGCAACACGCATGCAGCCGAAGAAAAAGCACAGGCTGAGCGCCGCTCCTACGAAATCGACGAGCTCGGCAAGATCAGTGCAACGCTCACGCATCTCGAACCCCGCGTGGGCCAGCTCGTCACGCAAGTCAACGAACTTCAGGACTTCGAAGCGCAGTTGAAGGCGTCACGGCGCGCGGCCGATCGTCCGGATATTCATGTCGTGCCGCCGCTGCCGGATAACGACGACGAATCGCCGCTCGACAGCGCCGGCGGACCTTCGTTGCCCCCGCGCCGCTCGGCTGGGAGCGCCGCTGCGAGCCCCCCGCGCTCTGCATCACGACCCGCACCGGCAAGCGCAGCCGATGTCGCCGAAGGCGGTCCGGCCCTGCCGGCACGGCTTTGCGATGCCCAGCGCGCCACGCAAACCGGCTCGGCGCCGCAACGCCTGCGCCGCACTCAGAACGCGCTCGATTGCCTCGATGCAACGCTGAACAAACTCGACAATGCCGTTCTCGCGCACTACGCCTCGTACATGGCGTTTCCCGGCCGCCAACCGGCGCCGGCTGCACGGGTTGGCTCGCCGTTCGGCAACCGCATCGACCCGTTCAACCAGCATCTGAGTTTTCATCCAGGGATGGATCTTGTCGCCCCGTCCGGAACGCCCATCTTCGCGAGCGCCGGCGGCCGCGTGATCCAGGCGGGACTGCACGGCGGGTATGGCAATGCCATCGATATCCAGCACAGCACCGGCATGGTGACGCGCTACGGACATACGTCGAAGATATTCGTCAAGGCCGGCGATCTCGTGATGCCAGGCCAGAAGATCGGCGAGATCGGTTCCACTGGCCGCTCGACCGGACCGCACTTGCATTTCGAAGTAATCGTCGACGGAACCCAGGTCAATCCCAAGCACTATCTCGCGCTCTTCAAGCCGACTTCCAATGCCGCAAGCTGATAAACACCGGGCGACGCATCGCCTCACGCGCCGCACCTACTCGCTCACGTCGCGCCGGGGGCCCAGCTGGGCCATGATCATGCTCGGCCTGCTAGCGGCAGCATGCGCCGCCGCGGCGCTCGCAGCCGCGGGTTTTGCGCTTCTGACATCGCGTGAAAACAGCAAGAAAGCCGACGCCCTGTGCGCACCGCCCATGTCCGAGCGCGAAATTCGCGAACAACTTGCAAAGGCGCGCATTGCGCTCGATCACGAGGTCGCGACGCGGCTCGTCTTGCAGCAACAGGCAACCGAAAGCGCCGCCGAGATTCACCAGATGCGCACCGATCTCGCGTTCATCAAACGCCAGCGGGACAAATCCAACTAGAGCAGCCAAGCACCGGCTCGCGCGCTGCGTGCGGCCAGTATCTAAATCGAAATCGCAATCCAGACCAGAAAGGGGTCATCCATGTTCAAGGCAAAAAAAACCACCGGCGTCAGTCAGGCCAAGCTGGCCACGCTGATTGCACACGACGTGCAGATCGCAGGCAATCTCGAATTCAGCGATGGGCTGCGCATGGACGGCCACGTGAAGGGCAACGTGACCGGACGCCCAGGCGAGCAGACACTGCTGGTGGTCAGCGACCAGGGATCGATCACGGGTAATGTCGTTGCCTATGACATCGTGATCAACGGGACCATTACCGGCGACGTGACCGTGGAGCATTTCGTGGAACTGCAATCGAATGCGCACGTAAATGGCAACATTTATTATCAGCAATTGCGCATGGATGTGGGCGCATCAGTGGAAGGCAAACTTACAAAACGCGACAACACGCTGGCGCCAGTCGAGACGCCCCGGCTCAGTTCCGAAATGACATCGGATTATTCGAATAGCTAGGCTTTGGTTTTCCAGGCCGGCAACCCCGCCGGCCGCCGGATGAGCGGCCCCGCCCAGGGCACGTTCGCAAATCCGCTAAGATTCATGGAAGTTCCGGCGCCGGCCGCGTCACGCGTCAGTATTTGAGCGAGGCGGGCCGGGCCGGTTTCGTTACCGTGAGAAGGGCAGACTACATGCTGGTCAATTGCGCGGCCTATCAAGATGGCCGCAAGCTCGCCGATGTCCCCATCGACGATATCTCTGCTTACCGGGATGTCCCCGACTGCTTCGTGTGGGTTGCGCTGAAAGATCCAGGTCCCGGCGAACTCGCGCACATGACGCACCAGTTCGGGTTGCACGAACTCGCGGTGGAAGATGCCCAGCACGGCCATCAGCGCCCGAAGATCGAGGAATACACGGATTCGCTCTTTTGCGTGCTCCATACGGTCGAACTCGACGCCGAGAACGAACTCGTGGTCGGCGAGATCAATGTGTTCGTCGGCGAAAATTACGTGTTGTCGGTGCGCAACCGGACCAGCCAGGGCTTCCAGGAGGTGCGCAAGCGCTGCGAGCGCGAACCGCATCTGCTCAAGCACGGGCCTGCATTCGTGATGTACGCCCTGATCGACAACGTCGTCGACCGCTATTTCCCCATTCTGGAAGCGCTCGGCTCGGAACTCGATGAACTCGAGGAACGCATTTTCGAGCGCAATGGCTCTGCGGAATCACGAGTGATCATCGAAGATCTGTATTCGTTGAAACGCCGTCTGGTCCTGCTTCAACATCACACCGCGCCCTTGCTGGAAGCGGTCAGCAAGCTGTACGGCGGTCGTGCACCAGGCGTATGCAGCGGCATGCAGGACTATTTCCGCGACGTCTACGATCATCTGCAGCGCATTGTGAAGACCGTCGAGGGGCGCCGGGAAATGGTCGTCACTGCGATTCAGGTCAATCTGGGCCTGATTTCGCTGGCGGAAAGCGAAGTAACCAAGCGTCTGGGGTCTTTTGCAGCGCTTTTTGCCGTTCCGACCATGATCGCTGGTATCTACGGCATGAATTTCCACAAGATTCCGGAACTGGACTGGTCCTATGGTTACCCGGCCTGCATCACGGTGATGCTGATGGTGGACGTGTTCCTTTACTGGCGGTTCCGCAAGGCGGGCTGGCTATAACGGTATAATGGCTCTTTCGATGCTTGGAAGGCGGCGTGATGTGAACCTGGAAGTGCGAGCCGCTCAGGTTCGAAAACCACGTCAGCGTTGCAGCATCGGGAGGCGGGGCCTCCGGCGACAGCGGAACTTTTTTCTGATTTGCTGTCTAACTTGCATAGTGCGCTTTGGCGCAGCGTGTTCGCCACGGCAGCAGCGATCCACCCGGCATTTCAGCGCAGTTTCTGGCTGAATGTCATCGCCCCGGCAGTGCAGGCTTCGCATCGAAAACGCGGCCCGGCACTCGTCTTCAGAGTCGTCTTCAAAGTTTAAACAGCAGCGACGTCGGCGGATGGCTTAGTCCATGCGTTATATCGTGTATGACTTTCGGTATTGCGCGCATTACCCCGGCGTTCTTCGACACCTACAGCCCGGCGAAACGGCTGCACTCCGTGTGCGCCGTGCGCTATTTTTTGCTCGTAACCGCTGATCGACCGCGAGTGCTGAGGCGCTGCGACCGGCTGCAAGCGGGGTTTTACGCATCGAATGCACTATTTCGAGGCGCGGGCGGGCGCAATACAGGAAATCACGGAATATGAAAGAACTGGTCAAGCCGCTCAAGACGTACAAGGGTTACGAGATTCATCCGCTGATCTATCCGCGCGGAGCACGTCAAGGCGCAGCGGTCCGTGCAGCGGATACGGGTTACGAAGCATCGGTGCGTATCTGCCGCGCGCCGCCGGCTGGCGAGGAAGTCACGGGCGAAAGCCGCGTGTTCCGCATCGAGCAGGACGGAAGTTTCGAAAATGGCGGACAGGCTCGACGGGCCTGCTTGTTGCATGCGGAAAAATTGATCGATGGACAGATCGACGGCCAGACTGTTGCAGATCTGTGACTATCGGTGATTGTTAAGCAATAAAAGGCATCGCGGTTGCATGCGGGTCTCGCATACAATCGCATCGAACGACGAATTTAGGAGCTTTATATGGCGAAAGAAGAGTTACTCGAGCTGGACGGCATTGTTGATGAAGTGCTTCCCGACAGCCGCTACCGCGTGACGCTGGACAACGGCGTGGTCGTGGGCGCGTATGCATCGGGCCGCATGCGCAAGAATCACATCCGGATTCTTGCAGGGGATCGCGTGACGCTGGAATTGTCGGTGTATGACCTGACGAAAGGCCGGATCAACTTCCGGCACAAGGACGAGCGCGCTACCGGCGGCGGTGGACCACGTCCGCAAATGCGTCGCCGCTAAAACCGGACGTCCTGGATAAGGCACGCATCAGCGCGCCGTGGACTCTGGTAGAAAACGCAGCAACGCCGAGAGCAAGGCTTCGTCGGCGCCGCCGCTGGATGCTGTCAGTCAGCATCGCATGGCGCCGATGTCGCTCTCCTGTTCAACAACGACCGTTACCCTTTCCGGGCCGCGAGCAATCCGCTCACGCCTAACGCGAAACCGTCTGCATCGTTTGTTGACGATACAAACGTCGCCCTGTCCTGGACCTGCGCCGACGCCTGCCCCATCGCAATCGACACGCCCGCTACATCGAACATGGCGACGTCGTTTTGCATATCCCCCAGCACCGCCACGTTTTCCAGCGCCACCCCGGCGAGCTGCGCCAGTTCGCGAATGCCCTCGCCCTTGTTCGCGAGGGGATGCGTGATGTCGAGGTAATAGCTTTGCGAGCGCATGGCTGTGGCACGGCCTTTCAGCGTGCCGGCAAACTCGGCTTCCTTGCGTTCGAGCAACGCCGCATCCTTGGTCGACGCGACGATCTTTTCCACCGAACTCAGGTCGATATCCTCGAAACGCTTCACCACCACCGCGTCGTATCCAACTGTCCGGCGCTCGAGCGGCACGTATTCACCGCCGGGATTCGTGATGTACCACTCGTCGTCGATAAACACCCACGCATCTATGCCATCATGCGCCAGGCTTTCCAACGCGGTTTCGGCTGCATCGCGCGCGAGCCAGTGTGCATGCATGGTCTTCCAGCCGGCGGGATCGACGAGCTTGCCGCCGTTGAACGCGGCAAACGGCGTCTTGATGCCAAGTGTCTCGACGATCGTGCGCATGCCCTTGCCCGGGCGGCTGCTCGCCACCGTGAAGCGCACGCCCGCCGCACTCAGATTTCGCACCGCTTCTTTCGCGGGCTCACCCAGGGTTTTATCGGTGTACAGCAGCGTGCCGTCGCAATCGGTGATCACGAGTTCAACTTTCGATAGCGCGTCCAGCGCCCGGTCGGGATCATTCCGCGAACGTTTGGTGAGATTCAAATCCTTGGGAATCATTCGAATGTCCCCGGCGGCAATTGACGCGTTTCGCGCACCGAACGCGGATGCCAGAGACGTGCGCCGCCTTCGATGCCCGCCTCGTTCGATACCACTTTCACGTTGCCCGGCAATTCGAATTTGAGATTGGCCGCGTTGCCGCCGCCGATCCACAGCCGATCGTAGTTCACAAGAGAACTCAGGATGCCGATGACTTTTTCCACGCGGCGATTCCAGCGCTTGTTGCCTGCCTTGTCGCGCGCGGCGTTGCCCAGATATTCATCGTAAGTCTTGTTTTTGCTGACCGGGTGATGTGCGAGTTCGAGATGCGGCATCAGTTCGCCATCGCGAAAAAGCGCGGTGCCGGCGCCCGTGCCGAGCGTCAGCACAAGTTCAATACCCTTCCCTTCGATAGCCGCCAGCCCCTGCATTTCGGCGTCGTTGATGATGCGCACCGGCAAGTGGTGGCCGAGTTGATCCGAAAGCATTTGCGCGAGCGGGATGTTGCGCCAGCTCTCGTTGCCGAGGTTCGGTGCGGTCAGCACATGGTTGTCGCGCACCACGCCCGGAAATCCGATCGAGATGTGCGTGGCCGGAAGCGGCTGCATGAGCGGCTCGACCAGTTTTACCAGCGTGTCCACCAGTAATTCCGGCGGGCACGGATGCGGCGTCGCAACCTTCAGGCGCTCGGTTTTCATGTTCCCATGCGCATCGATGATGGCTGCCTTCAGGCCCGTGCCGCCGACATCGATGGCGAGAATGCGTTCCGCAGCGGATGTTCGTTTCGCCGGCTTGCTTGCTGTCTTCCTTGCTGCTGTCCCCATCAGGTTTCTCCTCAATTCTTGTCGTCGTGACCGGTGTTCTTCGTGTGTTCGTCGGCAAGCGGGCGCCACGTGCGGCCATCGGCCTGCAGCAACGCGTCGGCTTCTTTCGGACCGGCGCTTCCTGCCTCGTAGCCGTGAACCGGCAACGGACCGCCTTCGGGATGCAGCACGGCCTCGACCGCCGCCCAACTCGTCTCGATACTGTCCGCGCGCTGGAACAGCGTTTCGTCGCCGAGCATGCAATCGTAGAGCAGCGTTTCGTAGCCTACGTTGGGTTTTTCATCGAAGAAATCACCGTACTTGAACGATGACTTCACTGCCCCGACCTGCATCACCGGACCGGGCACCTTCACATTGAAGTCGAAGGTCGTGCCGTGTTCCGGATCGATGCGCAACGTCAGCACGTTCGGCACCAGCGTATCCACGGGGGTGTCGCGAAACAGCCGGAACGGCACGGCCTTCAGTTGCACCGCGATCTCCGTGCGCCGCGCCGTCATGCGCTTGCCCGTGCGCAGGTAGAACGGCACGCCGGCCCAGCGCCAGTTCTCGACAAACACCCGCGCCGCGGCGTACGTCTCCGTCTGGCTGTCGGGCGCGACGTCCTTTTCCTCGCGATAACCCGGCACACTGGCTGACTTCTCGTACTGGCCAAGCACAACGTCGCTGGCCTTCAGCGGCTGGATGGCGTCGAAGATCTCGGCTTTCTTGTCGCGGACGGCTTCGGCATCGAAAGAATTTGGCGGTTCCATGGCGACCATGCCGAGCAACTGGAACAGGTGGTTCGGAACCATGTCCCGAAACGCGCCGGTTTGCTCGTAAAACCCGCCACGCCCTTCCACGCCGATGGTTTCCGCCGCCGTGATCTGGACGTGATCGATATATTCACGCCGGAAAATTGGTTCGAACAACGCGTTGGCGAAGCGCACGGCAAGAATGCTCTGAACGGTGTCCTTGCCGAGGAAATGATCGATGCGATAAATCTGGTTTTCGCCGGCGAACTTGAGAATGCTCTCATTAAGATCTTTCGCCGATGCGTAGTCGTGCCCAAACGGCTTTTCGATGACCACGCGCCGGAACGCCTGATCATTTTCTTTCAGCAATCCGGCACGGCCGAGCCGCTCGACAATGGGTTTGAAGAAGCGCGAGCTGACAGCGAGATAAAAAATGACATTTCCGCTTTCACCCAAAGTCTGCTTTAGCTTGTTGAATACGTCATCCGTTTCGAACTCGCCTGCAACATACTCCAGGCGGTCTGCAATCCACTTCCATGCCTGTTCGTTGAGCTGGGATGTATGAAAAGCGCCGGCTTTGTCGGCGGCGAATTTCTTGAGCGATTCAGTCAGCTGGTCACGCCAGACGCTGGTTTCAAGTTCGCCGTGATTGACGCCAATGATTTTCATCTTGTCGTCAAGCAGACCGTCCGACGAGAGGTTGTACAGTGCCGGCATCAAGAGCCGCTTGGTCAGGTCGCCGGCAGCGCCGAAGATCACGAGGGTGCAAGGCGGGGCGGGATGTTTGCCGGGAGCCGGCGGGGAGGATGTAGCGGTAGCAAGTGGGGTCGACATAGGGTTCTTTAAAAGAAGAGTTGAGCGCACTGCCTATTAAAGACCATGTTAGCCGTCTCACAGTTCAAAATCATGACCAAACGGCGGGCTTATGCTCGTCGCCGTATGCAATATGTAAACAAGGGCAGGTCTGTGCCGTAGAATGACGGCACCCTTTCGGCGGCACGCCCGGCCTAGTTTTTCCCTCATCAGGGCAGGAGTTCCACACATGATTCAGACAGTCTCGCCGGCGCAGCTCGCCGCCTACTTCGACCGTATCGGCTATACCGGCCCGCGTGAAGCGAGCGGCGAAACGCTGGCCGCGCTGCACCGGCTGCATCCGCAGGCCATCCCGTTCGAGAACATCGACACGCTGCTTGGGCTCACGCCGCGGCTCGATCTCGAGTCGGTGTTTGCGAAGCTGGTGAGCGCGCGGCGCGGTGGTTATTGTTTCGAACACAACCTTCTGTTTCGTGCGGTGCTCGAGACCATCGGGTTCGAAACGACCGGGCTTGCAGCGCGCGTGCTATGGGCTGATCCGGATGCCATGCTGCCGCGTACGCACATGATGTTGCTGGTGGAAACGCCTGACGAGACATGGCTCGCCGATGTGGGTTTCGGCAGCATGACGCTCACCGCGCCCCTCGTGTTCGATAACGGCCGCGAACAGGCCACGCCGCACGAAACCTTTCGCCTCGATCTGATCGAGCGTGGCGACTTCAAGCTGCTGGTGAAGCTCGGCGACACATGGAAGCCCGTGTACAGGTTCGATCTCGAACCGCAGGTACCGTCCGACTACGACATGGCGAACCATTACGTGTCCACGCTGCCCGATTCGGTCTTCGTCAATCACCTGATCGTGGGGCGCGTGGTTCCGGGGCAGCGCCAGACCTTGTTTGATCGGACGCTGACGCGCCGGGGCAAGGCCGAAGAGCATCGTGACATCGCCACAGCCGCCGAGGCGCGCGACGCACTGGAAGACACGTTCGGCCTCTCATTGCCGGCAGACGCCAAGGTCGGAAAATTGCTTGAACGCCTGGTTGCGCGATCCGCATCCGCCACGACCTGACCCATAACTTGACTTGGCCGAAGCATGCGTAAAACCGCCAGGCGCGCTCACGAGTCGTATCGAACGCCCGTGAAGAACGCCGTTCTCGAAAGCCGGCTGCCACAGTGGCGCTCCACCTTCATTGTCATGCTGATGTTCGCCGCGTTCGCGACGCTGGCGGCGCGCGCGCTGTGGGTGCAGGTCGTGAACCAGGACTTCTACATCGGCGAGGGGCAAAAGCGTTATCAGCGCACCCTCGAGCTGGCCGCCACGCGCGGGCGCATTGTCGATCGTAATGGCGCGATGCTCGCGGTCAGCCTCGCGACCTACTCGATCTGGGCAACGCCGTCCCGTTTCAGTCCGGAAACGCGGCCGCATGTTGCGCGGCTTCTCGACATGCCCGAGAAGGAACTTGCACGCCGGCTGGGAACGGAGCGTTCGTTCGTCCTGCTCAAACGCCAGGTCGACGCCGACCAGGCAACGCGCATCGCGGAAACGGGGCTTGCCGGCGTGACACTCGTCGCGGATACGAAACGCTTTTATCCCGAGGGGGAATCGGCGGCGCATATAGTCGGGTTCACGGATAACGAGGACAAGGGCCAGGAAGGCGTCGAGCTCGCGGCCAACGATCGCCTGACCGGCGAGCACGGTCAGCGCGAAGTGATTCGAGACCGGCTGGGACGCGTCGTCTCGGAGATTGGTGAAGCCGAGTTGCCGGAGAATGGCGAGACAATCCATCTGACTATCGACCGGCGCATCCAGCAGCTTGCGCATACACAACTCGCGGCGGCAATTACAAAACACAAGGCACGCGCGGGCAGCGTGGTCGTGCTCGATGCCAAGAACGGCGAAATCCTCGCGCTCGCCAATTATCCGACCTTCGATCCGAACGACCGCTCGCGCCTGACTGGCGACCAGCTGCGCAATCGGGCGCTGACCGACACGTTCGAACCCGGCTCCACCATCAAGCCGCTGGTCGCGGCGCTTGCCATCGATATGGGTCAGGTTCGGCCCGATACGCGGATCGATACATCGCCGGGCACGTTCAAGCTCGGCCCGAACACGATCCACGATACATCCAATCACGGCGTGATCACGGTGTCGGAAGCGGTGCAGATGTCGAGCAATATCGCGTTGACCAAGCTCTCGCTCAAGCTGCCCGCGCAGACAGTTTGGGACAAGTACCGGCAATATGGCATCGGGCAGGCGCCGGAACTGACCTTCCCGGGCGCCGCGACCGGCCGCCTGCGGGCATACCAGCGCTGGCGGCCGATCGAACAAGCGACCATGGCCTACGGTTACGGCCTGTCCCTGTCGCTTTTGCAGATTGCGCAGGTTTATACGGCTTACGCGGGCACGGGCGAGTTCCGCCAGTCCACGCTCGTGCGCGGCAAGCCTGCACCGGAACCCGTTCAGGTTACCAAGGCCACGACGGCAGCGGCTGTGCGCGACATGCTCGAACTCGCGATGGGACCCCGTGGCACGGGACGTGCGGCAGCAGTAGAGGGTTATCGCGTGGGCGGAAAGACCGGCACGGCACGCAAGCAGGTTGGGCGCACGTATGCTGCGAACAAGTATCGCGCGTCGTTTGTCGGAATGGCGCCCATGAGCGACCCGCAAGTGATTGTCGCGGTGATGATCGATGAACCTTCGGCAGGCTCGTATTACGGCGGCACCGTGGCGGGGCCGGTGTTTTCAGGCGTTGTTGGCGGGACCATGCAGCTTCTGGGCGTGCCACCGGACGCGTGATGCGCCGATACGTAAACCGTAAGGCCGCTGTGATGTAATTGGCATGATTGAAGTCAATGCCGCTGCGGCCGAATTTTTGAAGGACACCATGAAAAAAATTGCCTGCGCTCTCGCGCTTCCCTTGTTTTTGCTTCAGGCCTGCGGCCAGTTCCACAACGCTGACGCCGGACAACCCGAAGTCGAAACTGCTACCAACGCATCGGTGACGAGCATTGTTCAGTGCCTGACGGACGAAGCACAAAAGCACGACGCGAAGTTTAAGAAAACCCCGATTCCCCAAGGCACCATGCTCGAATTCGGCGATTCGAACGTAATCAAGGTTCGATTCGACAACGGCGAAACCTCGTACCGGTTTTATCCAGGCGAACGGCATGTATCCAATTTGTGGCTTGAGGGCGCGAGCAAGAAATGCGCGCCGGGAACCAACGGTTCCTGATGAGCACGCTTTTTAGATATCAACGTGCGTTCCACTAAAGCCATCAACGCCGTCGAACGGCTCAAGACCCGCTCGGGCAACCCTCAATACGCGGCGGTCAGCCTGAGCGGCGGTCTTTTTTATCTCGTCGACCGCGCGCTCATCGGCGAGCAGAAACTCTCTTCGCCCCTCCCGCTCGATGATTTTGTCGTCTTCGTCAATACGCTCAAGCCAGAAAAACCACGGCGCGTAAGTAAACTCGACCTTGCAATGGACGAGCAGATCAAACGCAGCGGCAAATCACGCGTTCCGGAGAGCGAGTAACCTTTACCACGCGACTCTGCACGCGACGGCTGTCGCTACCGCGAAAACGTTTGCGCATCTCATCTGCAAAGCTGCCATGTTTGCCCCCGCACTTAGCGGCGCGGTCAATGTGCGATTCCAGACAGTCCACACGCGCCAGGCCGGGCGAGTATGCATCGACGGTCGCATCAAACCGGGGCCGCCCGACACGCACAAAAGCCAAGCGGGCGATGGGGAAGAAAGCCGGACGACGCACGACGGGCAATGTCATCGAAGAAATGACAGCGCGCGGCAGTACGCCGGCAAAGAGGGTGGCGCAGATGAAAAACAAACAGAATGCAGCATCAGGGGGCTTGAAAACATCGTCGCATGCGGACGCGGAACTCCAGCACATCGAACGCGCAATCGGCCAGTTGCGCGCGATGAGCCAGAAACCGGCAGGCGCGCTCAACGTCGACTATTGGCGCGAACGACTTACCGCAGTCAGCGGTGAACACGTGCTGGTGCCGGCGCAACGGCGACGTATCGATGCATTGCGCAAGGTCCTCGATTCCTTTTCGCAACCGCCCGGCGGACCCGTTTCCGGGGGCAAGAGATCGACCAACAGGCTTTGGGCGAAAGCGGCGTAATCACGGCGCTTTCGCCATTGCGCGCAAGGGTGCGCATCCGTTGTTCATCTGTTACTTGCGTGCGGCGCTTGGGGCAAGGTGCTGCGCGCAAGCTGGGAAGCCTCACTCGATCTCGGGCGCGATTGCCGCATGATTGACGATCGCCACGAGTGAAATCCCGCCGATCATGTTGCCGATGAACGTCGGCACCAGGAAGACGAACAGGTAGTCGCGAATGCTCGCGGCGCCCGTCATCACCGCGTACGACGTTTCGACCGAACCTGCGATCACGTGCGAGAGCTTGCTCACGGCTACCGTATATGTGATCAGCAAGATGGTCAGGAAACGTGCTGATCGGGCACTCGGAAGCAGCCAGACCATCAGGGCGATCAACCATCCTGCGAACATCGCGCGGATCACGGTCACACCGAAGCTTCCGGATATCGGCAACTGCGCCAGCTTGCCGAGCGACTCGACGACGTCGTCGGGAAACACGCCGTGGATCTGCAGGATTGCGGCAAAGATGATCGTGCCGATCAGGTTGAAAGACAGCACGATTGCCCAGAGCCGAAAGGTCTTCAACAGCGTCTTCAGATCGCGGCGCGTGAGTACGGGCAACACGGCGCTCAACGTACTCTCCGTGAACAGTTGCTGGCGTCCGAGAATCACGATCACGAAACCGATCGTATATCCGAACGATGCCACGAGGTCGCGCCACGGTTGATCGGGTAATGCGCTTAACAGCGTGGCTTGTGTGAGGAACGAGAATCCTATCGATAAGCCCGCCGCCAGCGCCGACCATGCAAGCGCGAAGAAGGTGCGCTCCATCGAGTTTTCGCCCTCCTCGCGAACGATCTCGTGAATGACGAGCGCGTGTGGGGACGAATGTTCGGCGGCCTGTTCCTTTTCTTCGTTGTCGAGATGGGGAGAATTGGACCCTGCTTCCTGACCCTGTTCTTTCGCTTCCTGCTTTTGCGGCATCGCACGCTCCCTGCAGCGGTCGCCGGCAATGCCGATGTCGCGCCGTCTTTTTTTGGCCATGTCCGGACGGACCGGCCCCCCGTCAAGGCTTTGTTCGCTCAAGACCGGGTTGCATGGCAACAGCAGGAAAGATGCCTACTAAATCCTTACATTCCGCAGTTGGCAATGAGGCTTAGCGTAATAACCAGATTCTTCACATGGGAACAAGCTTAGCCGAATCGCTTGGTTTGGCGCGCGGCGGCACGACGCTAAGATCGGGGCTCGATCCGTCACTGAATCCCCATGAGTCTTTACATCGACGACGCGCAACGCCGCAAGATCCACCAGCTTCGCGCTTCATGGCGCTGGCGCAGCGAATGGCCCACGTGGCTCTTGATCGTGGCTCTGTATGCAGGATGGTTCGGCACGGCGATAAATGCGCGCGCTCTTGGCATGCCGCTCGCCGCCGGTATTCTCGCCTTGCTTTCCTGCCTTTATCTCTCGTTGCAGCACGAATTGCTGCATGGACATCCGACGCGCTTTCCCTTGGTCAACGCCATGTTCGGCATCGCGCCGCTCGCGGTGTGGTTTCCCTACGCGGTGTATCGCGAGTCGCATTTGCGCCATCATGACGACATTCATCTCACCGATCCCGATCTGGACCCGGAGACCTATTTTGTATCGGCAGAACGCTGGCGGGAGGCGGGAATCGTCGTACGCGGGCTGTTGACGTTTCGCAACACGTTCGTCGGACGCATCTTGCTCGCGCCCTGGTTTTCCATCGCCTCGACGCTCGGATCGGCAATCGTTGCAGTCGCGCGCGGCAATGTCCGGATGGCCGGGGCATGGGCGCTTCACTTCGCGCTGCTCAGCTTGCTTCTGGCGTGGCTCGACCGCTATTGCGGCATCAGCCCTCTCGTTTTTATCTTTGGCGTGGGATATCCCGCGCTGGCATTGAGCGCGATCCGCTCGTTCCAGGAACATCGCGCCGCCGATAAATTCAGCGAACGCACCGTCATCAACGAAGCGTCGTGGTTCTGGCGCCTGCTGTTCCTGAACAACAATTTCCATTCGGTGCATCATGATTTGCCGGGCGCGCCGTGGTTCGCGTTATCGGCGATCTATCATGACGAACGCGACGCATATCTACAGCGCAATGGCGGTTTTATCGTGCGGGGCTACCAGGAATGGATGGTCAAGCACGGCGTGAAACCGGTCGCGCCGGCATTGCATCCGCTGCACGCGCGCGCCGATCAGATCGCACTTGCCGAACGCAATGCGGCCAAGGACGCGAAGTCCGGAGTTGCGCAAGCCGTATAAGGGACCCCGAATCTGCATGAACTGGCTTGCGGCATTACCGATGTACAACGTGACGCCAACGCTCGCGGCTGATTGGCGCGTGCTGCTGGAACATGTTCATAGCCGTCTTCAACCCTGGCTCGACGCACGCGGCGACTCGCTCGAACTCGTCCATCCCGCCACGTCGCTCACTGAATTCTGGCTGCGCGACGACGTGCTCCTCGCGCAGACCTGCGGTTATCCGTTGATGCACGCGTTAAACGATCGCGTGCAACTTGTCACGACCCCGATTTTTTCCATCGATGGTTGCGCGAACGGGGATTATCGAAGCGTGCTGGTCGCGCGCAAGGCGGCGGGCGTGACATCGCTGGAAAGCAGCCGAGGCCTGCGCGCCGCGTACAACAGCAACGACTCCAACAGCGGCATGAACCTGCTGCGCCACGCGGTCGCGCCGCTCGCCGGCGGCCGTGCGTTCTTTGCGTCGGTGATTGAAACGGGCGGTCATCTGGCGTCGCTCAAAGCGCTGCTCGATGATCGTGCCGATATCGCCGCCATCGACTGCGTGACCTTCGCCTTCGTGCGCGAACACCTTCCGGCACTCGCCGATGGCGTGATCGAGATCGGCGTGACGGTGTCGTCGCCGGGCTTGCCGCTGATTGCATCGAAGAAAGTTCCACCCGACGGAATCGAGGCGTTGCGGGCCGCCCTATCCAACGCCGTGGCCCAGGATCCGCAGCTCGCCGCGCGCCTCAAGCTCGCCGGCTTCATCGAGCGCCCGCTGGCCGATTATTCGTCCATCATCGATATCGAAACCGACGCTGAGAAGCGTGGTTACCCGCGCCTCGCCTGAGCCTGGTCACGGCAGACTTTCAAGACTTTCGGCACAATCGGCATTTAGCCACGCGTTCCCGGCATATGTTCTGCCAGCCGGTTCGCACCGCCGCCTGCTCGAAGTCATGGAAGCCGCAAGGATCCCCTTTTCAGTTCTCGACCTCTCCCCAATTCCCGCCGGATCGACCGCCGCCGACGCGTTCCGCCACTCGCGCGAACTCGCGCAACACGCGGAAAAACTCGGCTATAAGCGGTTCTGGCTTGCCGAACATCACAACATGACGGGCATCGCGAGTGCCGCGACATCGGTCGTGATCGGACACGTCGCCGCAGGGACCAGCACGATTCGCGTCGGTTCCGGCGGCGTCATGCTGCCGAACCATGCGCCGCTCGTAATCGCGGAACAGTTTGGCACGCTTGCGTCTCTGTTTCCTGGGCGCATCGATCTGGGTCTGGGCCGTGCGCCCGGCACCGACCAGACCACGGCTCGCGCGCTACGCCGCGACCTGCAGGGTAGCGCGGACAGTTTTCCGGACGATGTGGTGGAACTGCAGCGCTTTTTTGCCGAACCCGTGGAGGGGCAGCGCGTGCGCGCCGTACCGGGCGCAGGGCTGGAAGTGCCGATCTGGCTGCTGGGTTCATCCACGTTCAGCGCGCAACTCGCCGCCGCACTCGGGCTGCCGTTCGCGTTCGCCTCGCACTTCGCGCCTGACTATTTGCTGACGGCGTTGCAGGTGTACCGGTCGCAATTCCGCCCGTCGAAGCAACTCGATCGCCCGTATGCGATGGTCGGCGTCAACGTGTTCGCCGCCGATACCACGGCCGAAGCCGAGTTCCTGTTCACATCGCTGCAGCAGCAGTTCATCAACCTGCGGCGCGGCACGCCCGGCCAGTTGCCCCCTCCCGTGAAACAGATTCCGTGGAACGACGCGGAACGCGCGGGCGTCGATCATTCGCTGGCGTGCTCAGTGATCGGCGACCCGCGCGAAGTGGAAGCGGGCCTCGCGTCGCTTATCGAACAAACGCAGCCCGACGAGTTAATGGTCACGGCGCAAATCTACGATCACGACGCGCGGCTGCGTTCGTTCGAAATCACGGCGCAGGCGCGCACGGCATTGGCGTTGTAAAGCCTTGGTTCAAGGCTGCGCTCTTTCGAAATGGAAAAGCGGCCCAGCGAACACGCGCTCCAAGACTGGACGGGTATCGTTTTGACAAGCAATAATGAGGTCAGCCACCTGACGACCTTGCACGCGATGCCCGCTTTTAGTGCCCGACGTGCCTTACGCAGGGTCTCGACAACAAGATGTCGGTTTTCGGAAGGGAGAATGATAATGGCCAGAAGTCCCGCCACAGGATCCATGACCTTGCTGACGGAGCGTGATGAAGCAACCGGTCAGGAAGTGCGTACGTTGCGCCTCGAGCCGGCGGCAGATGGCAAGGCTGTTCTGCTGATTGAAATCGATGAAAGGAAAGCCGGCATTCATCGTGAAGTGCGTTATGAAATCACGCCGGCGGAATTGATTGCGGCAATTCGCGCCCACGGTGCGGAACTGCCAGGCGAGCAACATAATCGTTAAAATGATTTAGGCATACAATAGCGGCATTCGGCGCTATCATTTCCCCGTGGCGCCCGCGGGTGTCGGACAAATTGTTAAATTAGCGGCTGTGTTGAAGGCGTTTCTGAAACACAAGACCAGCCGCCAGTCGTGCACCGATCTGGTCGTGAGCCACAGCCGCTGAATCGGCAACTTGACGCTTCGCACCGATCTCAACCACAGTAACCAGTTTGTAGAACCGCATTCGCAGCAGCTCGTTATTGGCCGCTGCGGGTAATGCGGTGATTTGCGGTATTACACTAATTGACGCGCGCCATTCAGCGCGCCACGATTTTAGTCAACCCACATATTCCTCGAGTCGCCCCGGTCCGCGCGGGCAGATGGCTCGCCTTCAAGAAAGTAAAAGCTGAATCAGGACAGCCGTGGACGAAAGAAAGCGAGACAGCATCATTGCCTATTTGCGCAGCCGAATGGCTGAGTTTGGCATTTCCGAAACCGCCTTGGCTGAAGCATTGGCCGAAGCACAGGCTTCTGTTACTCCTCCCCCGTTGACGAAGAGTTCGAGCGCCACCAAGCGCGCATTGCCTTCCATGCCTCAGATGCCTGAGAACGCAAATGGCGCGACGCCGGTATTCAGAAATGCAAGCGGCGACACGTGGGACGGAGAAGGCGAAATGCCGGAGTGGCTGAAGCGCGCCGTGCATGCCGGGCAGGATATAGAGTTCTACAGGGTTTGAAGCTGCCTCTAGGCAGGCGGCGTCTGTCTGCGGACTGGTAGACCGGTCGGGAGCCGCGGTGCCGCGCGTATGCTGAACCAACCTTTGAAACCATTTGAAAACGCCCCGAAGGGCGTTTGCAGTAGCTAATGCTATTGGTTTAGAAGTTGAAATTATCGATATTCGATGAATCGAACGTCGTCGGCGGTCCAAGCACGACTTCGCCGCTCTTGCCCACCGTGCGCTTGCCAAGTTTGCCCGCTTCGAAGCTGTCGCCCTCCTTGCCGGTGATCGTGCCCGACGCGAGGTTGGCTGCCGCGTAAGCCGCGAGATAACCAAGTTGACCCGGGTCCCACAACTGGAAGGCCGTGACGGTGCCGTTCTTCACGAACGCGCGCATCTGGTTCGGCGTGCCAAGACCCGTCACCATCACCTTGCCTTTGGCTGGCGACGTCGAGATATAACGCGCTGCTGCCGCGATACCCACGGTCGTCGGCGAGATGATGCCCTTCAGGTTCGGATACGCCTGCAGCAAGCCTTGCGTTTCGACGAACGATTTCTGGTCGTCGTCATTGCCGTAGGCGATCTTCACGAGCTTCAATTTCGAATACTCGGGCTTCTTCAACTCTTCCTGCATGTACTTGATCCAGGTGTTCTGATTGGTCGCGTTCGGCGTGGCCGAAAGAATCGCAAACTCGCCCTCGCCGCCCACCAGTTTCGATAACAACTGAATCTGGCCGCGTCCGATCGATTCCGAGTTCGCCTGGTTCACGAAAATCTGCCGGCCGTCGGGCGCGGTATCGGAGTCGAACGTGACGACCTTGATGCCTTGCGCCATCGCCTTTTTCAGGTATGGGACGACCGCGTTTGCATCGTTGGCGGCGACCACGATCGCGTTCTGGCGCTGCGTGATCAACGTGTTGATGTATTGCACCTGCGACGAAGCGCCCGCATCCGATGGTCCGACCACCTTGCCCTGCCCGCCCATCTCCTTGATGGCGGCGAGACCGCCGTCATCGGCGATGACTTCGTACGGATTGTTGATCTGCTTCGGCAAGAACGCGATCTTCAGATCCTTCTTCAGATCGGCGGCGGCCGCGCTGATCGGCACAGTGGCCGCCGCGGAGATCGCGATCAGCGCAGCGCATAGCACCGGCCCGCGAAATGAGTGAAAGGGTTTGAACATGCTTGTGTCTCCTGATGTCGCGCGCCGCTCCGTTCTTTTGGAGTCTTCACGCTGGTTTTAAAAATCCAACTTTCATCAAAGCGTCTGCGTCATCAGGCGCTTTTCACGCATGACACGCCAACGTGCAACAAGATTCGGGATCAGCACCGACGACAGCAACAAACCGCCCGTCACGATGGTCAGCGTTTCGCTGGAGACATCGGATAAGGTCAGCGCATTGCGCAACACGCCGATGATCAGCAACGACAACAGCACGCCGATCATCGATCCGCGTCCGCCGAAAATACTCACGCCGCCGAACAGCACGGCCGCGATCACGGACAGCTCGAAGCCCTCGCCGTTGTCGCCGCGCGCACTCGTGAAACGCAGCGTGTAGACGATGCCGGCAAGCGCGCTCATCGCGCCCGAGAGCATGAAAAGCTTGAGCTTGGTGCGGGCTACATCGATGCCGGAGAACTGCGCGGCAACCGGATTCGCGCCGATTGCGTAGAGGCTGCGGCCAAACGGCGTGGCCTGTAGCAGCACCGTAAAAATGATCGCGCCGATGATCACGAGCACGAAGGGCATCGGCAGGAAAGCGGCAATGGTGTCGATGCCGAACGACGTGTATGAAGCGGGGAAGTCCGCGACGGCCTGATCGCCGAGCAGCACGTAGGCAAGGCCGCGAAACAGCGCCAGCGTACCAATGGTGACCGCAAGCGAAGGCAGGTTGAAGCGCACGATCACGAGGCCGTTAAAGAGCCCGGCCAGCGTTCCGGCAATGAGCACGATGGCGATCACGAGCGGCATGGGCAGGCCCATGTGCCAGAGCACGCCCATCAGCGCACTCGATGCGCCAAGCACCGACGCCACCGACAAATCAATTTCAGCCGCGACAATGATCAACGTCATCGGCAACGCGATCAGCGCGATCTCGGTGAAGTCCGCGAGCATGTTGGAGAGGTTCGCGCTCGATAAGAACATCGGCGACAACACGCGGCCGAGGACCAGCGCGAGCACGAGGACCACCACGAGCATGGTCTCCCACGAAAGATGACGACGCTTGGTCAGCGCAAGTGCGGAATCGGGTTTAGCCATGATCGCGTTTCCTCATCATGCGGCGCGCGACGGAGCGTGCCAGCATTGTGTCGAGCGCAATCGCCGCAACGATCAGCGCGCCTTGAATTGCCTGTTGCCAGAACGGCGACACGCGTAGCACCACGAGCGCGATGTTGATCACGCCGAGCACGAGCGCGCCAAGTGTGGCCCCCATGATCGTGCCCACGCCACCGGTGATCGCGACGCTGCCGACAACGGCTGCGGCCACAACTTGCAACTCGATACCTTTTGCCGTGCTGGCATCGACGGTACCGAAACGCGCAAGCCACAGGACGCCAGCAAGACCCGCGATCGCGCCCGACAACAGGAAGCCGATCATCACGCGGCGCTCGACCTGAATGCCCGCGAGACGCGCAGCTTCTGGGTTGGAACCGATGGCGTAATGCTCGCGGCCACCACGATATTGCTTGAGGTAGACGCCGATCGCGACCAGCACCACCACGGCTATCAGCACGAGGTTCGGAATGCCCAGCAACGAACCCGTCGCGATGCGAGAAAAGGCGTCGGGAAGACTCGTCGCGTTGATCTGTCCGCCGTGGACCCACGCGTAATCTGCACCGCGCACGATATACAAGGTGGAAAGCGTCGCGACCAAAGAAGGCACGCGCCCGAATGTCACGAGCGTCCCGTTCACCGCGCCGATAAGGAAGCCGATAGCAATCCCGGCAAGCATCGCGACGATGATCGGCATGTGCGGAAACATCACGTAAAGCGCGCCGACCGAATACGCGCTTACGCCGACCACCGATGCCACCGACAAATCGATGTGCCGCATCAGCATCACGACCGTCATGCCGGCGGTAAGCAAGCCGATGATCGATACGTTGAGCAATACGTCACGCAGATTCTGAAGATTGAGAAACTCGGGTTTGACCGCAGCGGTGGCCGCGATCAACGCAATCAGCACGACAAACAACGTCGCCTCGCGGCTGCGAACGAGTTCGGCAAGCACGTTGCGGCGCTTGGGCTTCGGCGCGTGCACGGCCGGCATTGCGGAAGAATGTCGGGTCATCATGCGGCCTTCCCTAGCGTGGATGGCGAAGCACCGAGCGCTGCGCTCATCACGCGTTCTTCGTTGGCATCGACGCGTGCAATGTCGGCGCTGATGCGCCCTTCATGCATCACGAGAATACGGTCGGCCATGCCGAGGACTTCGGGCAATTCGCTGGAAATCATCAGGACTGCCATTCCTTCTTTGACGAGCTCGGCAAGCGTTCGATAAACCTCGGCCTTGGCGCCTACATCGATACCGCGCGTGGGTTCATCGATGATCAGCACTTTGGGCTCTGTGGCAAGCCACTTCCCGAGCACGACTTTCTGCTGATTGCCGCCGGAAAGCGTGCCGACAGGCGCGTCCAGATCGCTTGCTTTCAAGCGAAGGCGCTTGCCCCAATCCGATGCCAGCGTGGTTTCACTGCGCGCCGATATCAAACCGTGTTTGACCAGACGCCCGAGCACCGTCAACGATGCATTGCGTGCAATGCTCAGCTCCAACGCAAGACCTTGCGCGCGCCGGTCTTCGGGAACGAGCGCAAGTCCAGCGCGAACCGCAGCTTGCGGACGACCGAGCTGCAACGTCTTGCCCGCGATCTTTACTTCGCCCGAATCCACCGGGTCGATGCCGAAGATCGCGCGCGCAACCTCGCTGCGTCCGGCGCCGACCAGTCCGGCAAGCGCCACGATCTCGCCCGCGTGGACATCGAAGGAAACGTTCTTGAAGACGCCATCACGCGTGAGGCCACGCACCGAGAGACGCACCTCGCCCGGCGGGACATCGGCCTTCGGATAGAACGTATCGAGATCGCGCCCGACCATCTTGCTCACGATGGAATCGATTGTCATGTCGGCGGTCATTGCATCGAAAACTTTCATGCCGTCGCGCATGATGGTCAGGCGCTGCGTCAACGCAAAGACTTCATCCAGCCGATGCGTGATGAACAGGATGGCGGCATCGCGTTCACGCAACGCGCGCACGATTGCAAAGAGACGCTCGACTTCAGTCAGCGATAGCGCTGCCGTGGGTTCATCCATGATGAGCACGTTCGCGTTAAGTGAAAGCGCCTTGGCGATCTCGACCACTTGCTGATCGGCGATCGACAAACCGCGCACCAGGCGTTCAGCACGCAGATTCACGCCGAGCGATTGCAGCAGTGCATCGACTTCGCGGTTCATTTCATCGTAACGAATCCGTCCGATACGATCGCGCGGCTGACGCCCCATGTAGATGTTTTCGGCTATTGAAAGGTCCGCGAACAACGTGGGTTCCTGATAGATCACGGCGAGACCTGCATCGCGCGCTTCAGCGGGGTTCGCGAACGTGCGCGCCACACCGCCAACGAGCAATTCGCCCGAGTCCGGCTGATAAACCCCGGCAAGCAGCTTGACCAGCGTCGACTTGCCCGCGCCGTTTTCGCCAAGCAGCGCATGCACTTCTCCCGGCCATAACGCGAGGCTGCCGTCGCCGAGGGCGCGTACGCGCCCGAACGACTTGCTCGCGTGCCTCAACTCCAGCCGAGGCGTTTGATTCGTGCTCATGCCTGTCTCCTTCAGATGCGATAGATTCGCTCTGCGTTGCTTTTAAAGAGCGCATCTTTTTCTGTATCGCTGAAATCTTTCACGATCAACGCATACGCCTTCCACAATCCGTCGTACGTGGCGAACAACCGGTCGACCGGAAAATTCGATGCGAACATTGACCGGTCGCAACCGAATATATCGATGGTTTCAAGCACGTAAGGACGAAAACTTTCGACGGTCCAATCGTGATCGAACATCGCGAGGCCGCTGACTTTTACCGAAACATTCGGGCACGCTGCGAGCGCAAGCATGCCATCGCGCCATTCGTCCTTCCCTTCAGCCGAATCGCGATCCGCGCACATGCCGGCGTGATTCACGATGAACTGCGTATTGTGATGCTCGTGCGCCAACAAAGCCGCTTCGTGCATCTGCGACGGATACAACTGCAGATCGAACGACATCGAATATTGCTTCAGCAGCGCGAAATTTTTGCGCCATTGCGTCTCGCGCATGAAGTGCCGGTTCACATAGTTGTAGAGCGGATTCGAATGCACATTCAGTATTTGGCGAATGCCCCGCGTGTTCTTGAACGCTGCGTGTGACTCGAGTATTTCATTCGCGTTTTCCGCCGACAGATCCGCGCCCGCCACGATTGCATTCGGCAAGCCGCGACCTTCGTTGTCGGCGACATCCTGCAGCCAGCGCGTCTCTTCCACGGGATCGTCGGGATCGTGATTCGCGTCTACATGCACGACCTTCAGCACCTGCACCGAACCCGTTTCGCTCAAAAAATCGTCGATCAGGTAGTCATGCTTCAAGTCGCGTGCGTCGCCCACGAACGACTTCCCCGGGCTTGCGAGCCACGGGTAGTGATGCGTTTTCAAATCCCAAAGATGAATGTGCGGATCGACAACCTGCATGAATGTGTCCTCGTGCCGAAAAGCTAAAACGAGCCAAAACGAGCCAAAACGATGAACGTGATCAGGGAAGATGAAAAACCGGCACGAGCGTGGTTTGCACCGGCGAGCGGTCAGGATTCGTTTCCATGAGTTCGGCCATGCTGTCCCACCATTTGCGCATCACGGGCAAATCGGGCAGCGCGTGCATGCCGTGGTCCGGCGCACGCTTGAGCGTGGCGAAGAGCTGGCCGGTGGGTTCGTCGAGGAAAATCCAGTAGTCGCGCACGCCGGCGAGCCGCAAGGCCTCCGCCAGTTCGGGCCATATCTCGCGATGACGCCGCTCGTATTCATCGCGCATGCCCGGCTTGAGGGTCATCCTGAACGCAATCGTCTCCATTGCGGCTTGCCTTTTATAGATGTTGAAGCTACGGCGTAGCGTCGTTTGGCTACGACTATAATTCGCCGACTGATAACATGACAATCCGAAGTCAGGATCAGCCGATCGCAAAACCGAATCGCAGAGCGGAGTTCATCGCGAGAGTCCAATGACCCAGAACATCTCCCAGATCGCCCTCGTCAATCGCCTGAAGTTCAAGCATCTTGCGCTGCTCGTCGCACTCGATGACGCCCGCAACCTGCATCAGGCTGCCGTTATCATCAACGTCGCGCAACCCAGCGCGAGCCGGATGCTGAGCGACATTGAAGAGGCGTTCGGCTTCCTTTTGTTCGAACGCAATGCGCGCGGCATGCAGCCTACCCCGCTTGGCGTTACCACACTCGCCTACGCGCGCCGATCGCTTGCCGATCTCACCCGCTTCGCCGCCGACCTGGAAAGCAAGCGGCGCGGCGGACACGGACAACTCACGGTTGGCGCGATCATGGGCGCCGCGCCCGACGTGCTCGCCATGGCCATCGCGGAACTCAAAAGCGAGCGACCGCTCCTCAACGTGCGCATTCTTGGCGAGACAAGCGACCAGGTCGTGCAACTGCTGCATCGCCGGGAAGTGGATCTGGCGCTCGGGCGCCTCACCACGCCGCTTCAACACAACGACTTCGACTTCGAACCCCTTTCACGTGAAGCGATGCGGCTTGTGGTTCGCGCCGGGCATCCGCTGGGCGTTGAAACACCGCTCTCGCTCGATGCGCTAATCTCATGGCCGTGGATATTGCAACCCATCACCAGCCCGGCGCGCGCGCTGTTCGAAGAAGAACTCGCGCGCGCAAAGCTTGCGTCGCCTTCCAACATTGTTGAATGCGCGTCGATCTTCGCGACATTGCAGCTATTGCAAAACAGCGACGCTGTCGCGATGCTGCCCGAGTCTGTTGTCCGCGACTACTTGCGCGCGCATTTGCTGGTCGAGCTGCCCATCGAAATTGGCAAGAGTCTTTCGGGCTTCGGCCTTCTTCGACGCAAACATGAAATGCTCAGCGAACCCGCCGAATATTGCATTGCGTTGCTGCGTAAGTACTCGGCAGGCTCGTTCACCGAACCTCATTGAAGGTTGACGAACAAACCGCCATCGACCAACAACGACGCACCCGTCACGTATCGCGCGCGATCGGAGGCGAGGAACGTCACGCATTGCGCGACGTCGTCAGGCTGGCCCAGACGTCCCAGTGGGATGCGCTTTTCCATGTAAGCGCGTTTTTCGGTATCGGCGAGATCTTCGGCGTTCAGGTCGGTCGCGATCGTGCCGGGCATCACCGAGTTGCAGCGAATTCCGTAAGGTCCCAGCGCGATCGCGCACGATTGCATCAGCGAATGCACGCCGGCTTTGGTCGGCGTGTAATGCGTCTGCATGGCGCCGCCAACGAGCGCGCTGATCGAGCTCGTCGCAACAATCGCGCCGCCTGTTCCCTGAAGCTTCATCTGGTTCGCGACGGCTTGCGTGACATAAAACGCGCCATTCAGGTTCACGCCGATTGTCGCTTCATACACCGATGCCGGCATGTCCAGGAACGCATGAAACGGGCAGATGCCTGCGTTGCTTGCAAGGACATCGACGTGACCGAATGCGTCCACGGCATGCTTCACGAGTTCGATACCCGTCTCGCGCTTCGCCACGTTGCCTTCCACTGCAATGACACGACGGCCGAGTTGTTCGATCTCGCCGATGACTTCCTCCACCGCCGATAAACGCCCATACGAGCGATCGTTATCGCCCCAATAATTCAGCACGACGTCCGCGCCTTCCTTCGCACAGGCCACTGCAATCGCGCGGCCAATGCCTCGCGATCCGCCGGTCACGATCACCACTTTGTTCTCGAGCAGCACGATTAACCTCTACAAGCCTCAATGTGAATAAGGACGCGTCAGCGTGCATTCGGGATTGAGCCGCACGCCGAAACCCGGTGTCTCCGGCACTTTCATCCGTCCGTTCACAGGCACGGGTTCATCGAGCAGAAGCGGATTGAACATGGGCACGACTTCGTCGGCCTTCGGCGCCATCATCAGGAATTCCGCGAACGGAGAGTTATGGCGCGTCACCACGAAGTGATAGCTGTACACCGATGAACCATGTGGCACCACGAGCACGTTATGCGCGTCGGCCAGCGCCGATATCTTGATCAGTTCCGTAATGCCGCCGCACCATCCAACGTCCGGCTGCACGAGATCGGCGCAACCCATTTCAAACAGCATACGGAAACCCCAGCGCGTCGCTTCATGTTCGCCGGTCGTCACCATCATGCCGCGCGGCACCGAACGGCGCAGTTCGGCGTAACCCCAATAGTCGTCGGGCGGCAGCGCTTCTTCAATCCACTTCAAGCCATACTCTTTCGCGGCATGCGCGAGACGCGTTGCGTAATTCAGGTCGAGGCTCATCCAGCAATCGAACATCAGCCAGAAATCGTCGCCGACTTTCGCGCGCATGTCCGCGAGCTTGGCGATGTTCTTCAACAGTCCCTCTTCGCCTTCAGCCGGTCCGTGCTGCAACGGCATCTTCCCGCCGATAAACCCCATTCCCTTCGCCAGATCCGGACGTGCACCGGTTGCATAGAATTGCAGTTCATCGCGAACGGGTCCACCCAACAGATGGAACACTGGCTCCTTGCGGACCTTCGCGAGCAAATCCCAAAGTGCGAGATCCACGCCCGATATTGCATTGAGCACGATCCCCTTGCGCCCGTAATAGAGCGTGGCGAAATACATCTGGTCCCACATCTTTTCGATGTCCGTCACACGCTGACCTTCGAGGAATCGCGCCAGATGTTTCTCGACAATGAACGCGCCAATCTCGCCGCCTGTGGTCACTGCGAAGCCGACGGTTCCATCGCTTGCTTCGATCTCGACGACCAGCGAACCGAGCACGTTCAGGCCGAACGATTGGCGGCTTTGCCTGTACTCGGGATAACGCGCCATTGGCGTGGAGACGTGGTCATCGATCCAGTGATCGGCGCCCTGGTCGTGATAGTCGGCGCCGCCGCCGCGGACGGTGAACGCGCGGACGTGGCGAATGGTAGGCATGGACATGATCGGACTCCGTTTAAGTTCTGATGTTCAGGATGCTTTGGCGCGTTTGCCAGGCGTGTACGCAGAGGTTCGCGCGGGACGCACGAACACGATGATTGCTATTGCCGCGAGCACCGCAACGAGACCGAGCAGCACAAGGCCGGCGCTCGTCGAATCGTAGATACGTTCGGCGCTTGTACGAACCATCGGCGCGACGAACCCGCCGAGGCTGCCAAGTGAATTGATCAACGCGATAGCGCCCGCCGCTGCCGCGCCGGTGAGGTAGTGCGTTGGGAAAGTCCAGAACAGCGGTTGCGCCGCAATCAATCCGCTAGCCGCGAAGCACAATGCAATCAACGAAACCAGTGGTTGGCCCGCAAGTCCGGAGATCGCAATACCGAATCCCGCGACGACCAGCATTAAAACTGCCAACCGCCTGTGTTGCGCATGGCGATCCGCATAACGCGGCACGATCCACGTCACGAGTACCGCGCACAGCCATGGAATTGCCGTCACAAAGCCGACCTTCGCGCCGACATGCGCCCCCATCAATGCAGCCACTTGTTGCGGCAGATAAAAGATCACGCCATACACAGACATCTGAATCAGGAAATACACCGCCGACAAAACCAGCACGCGCGGATCGACCAGCGCGGCGAGCACGGAACGGGGCCCATGCGCGGATGCGGTTGCTGCGTCCTGATCGAGTCGTGATATCAGCAAGTTGCGTTGAGTCGCATCGAGCCAGCGCGCCTTGGATGGATCATCGTCGAGATACCAGAACGCCCAGACACCCACGATCGATGCCAGCACACCCTCGACCAGAAAGAGCCACTGCCATCCCGCGAATCCAAGCGCGCCGTGCAAGTCGAGCAGCGCACCCGACAGCGGACTGCCAAAAATAAACGCGAGCGGCGCGCCGAAATAGAACAGGCCCAATGCTCGGGCCCGCGCGGATTGCGGGAACCATCGCGTGAGGTAATAGACGATGCCAGGAAAGAAACCCGCTTCAGCCACGCCGAGCATAAAACGCAAAATGTAGAACGCCGTGGCTGTATGCGCGAACGCCATCGCCGCCGATACCAGCCCCCAGGTCACCATGATCCGGCACATCCAGAGCTTGGCGCCCACGCGATGCAGCAGCAGGTTGCTCGGCACTTCGAAGAGCGCATAACCCACGAAAAACACACCCGCGCCGAATGCGAAGGCGGCGTTCGACAAACCCGTGTCGTGCTGAAGCGCTTTCTGTGCGAAGCCGATGTTCGCCCGGTCGAGAAACGCGAGCATGTACATCAGCAGCAGGAACGGCAGCAGACGACGCATTACGCGCGCGGTGACGGCGTCCTCCGCATTTGCGTGATCGCTCATGCGTGTCTCCGGATATTGTTATTGGTGATGTTGCGGGCCAGGCCCGCGTGAAGCAATACGCTTTAGTAAGTCGCGCGGCCACCCGACAAATCGAACACGGATGCCGTGCTGAACGCGCAATCCTCGGAACTCAACCACAGGATCAGCGACGCCGCTTCTTCCGGCAGGAGGAAACGGTTCATCGGGATCTTGGAGAGCATGTAGTCGATGTGCTGCTGCGACATCGAGTCGAAAATTTCGGTCTTGGCAGCGGCCGGCGTCACCGCATTCACGAGAATGCCGCGCGTGGCGAGTTCCTTGCCAAGCGACTTCGTCAGCCCGATCAAACCCGCCTTCGAAGCACTATAGTGCGATGCATTCGGGTTGCCTTCCTTGCCTGCTACCGACGCAATATTGACGATGCGCCCATACCCTTCTTTCAGCATGTGCGGGACGATTGCGCGGCATGTGAGGTACGGGCCGATCAGGTTCACATCGATCACACGACGCCAGACATCGGGCGCAAGCTCCCATGTCGTGCCATTGCCGCCCGTGATGCCGGCGCAATTGATCAGCACGTCGATCTTGCGATGCGCCTCCAGCGTTTGCTGGACCGCCTGTTCAACCGATGCTTCCTCGGTCAGTTCGACCACGGCGACGCTGACCTTTCCACCCTTCGATAATTCGCCGCGCGCGCGCTCGAGCCGCTCGGAATCGATGTCCCACAGCGCGACTTCGGCGCCCGACGCCAGCGCCCGTTGCGCCACCGCATAACCGATACCACGCGCGCCGCCGGTAATCACCACGGTCCGTCCGGCCAGATCGATCTGGTTCATCGTGTCTCCTTGTGTTGGATGTTTTCTGCTATTGGAAGCACTATAGGGGGCAAGTCATAGCCTAACAATCCGAGTATTCGATGATGCGATAGCGAAAGCGAATCGCTTAGCGGTGATAGCATCTCCGGCAATGCCTGCGGGCGGGTTCTAACATGCGGAGTTGAAATGCCAGGGGTCATCGAGCGCAAGGTGTTTGCCGAAGGGCGGCTTTCAATCGGCTTGACGCTGCCGATGCTTCCATCGGGCAATGCCGTTGCCGACTTCGACGAACAGATCGAGCTGGCAAGACTCGCCGACGAGCTTGGCTTCGCCGCGCTTTGGGTGCGCGATGTGCCGTTGAACAGCAGCGACTACCCAGACCCGGTCAGGCATCTCGATCCGTGGGTGTTTCTCGGCGCGTTGGCATCGCACACCAGAAATATTGCGCTCGCGAGCGGTGCAATCGTTCTGACGCTGCGGCATCCACTGCATATCGCGAAGGGTGCGGTATCGGTGAATACGTTGAGTCGCGGACGGTTCATCCTGGGCTTGGGTTCCGGCGATCGTCCGCATGAATACGCGGCGTTCGGTATTGATGCCGACTCGCGGCGGGAGGTGTATCGGCGCAATTGGGAGACGGTCGCGGCCGCCGTGGGACGCGAACCGAGGGTCATCCCCGATCAATCGCCGCCTGACGCTCCGGAATTCTTCCTGTTACCCAAGGCGCCAACACCCGTTCCAATGATCGCCGTCGGATCGGGCGGCCAGAGCGTCGACTGGATCGCGCGCAATTCGATCGGCTGGATGACATATCACCGCGAGCCCGAAAAGCAGCGCGCAAGACACAGCATGTGGAGGGCGGCTGTTGATCGGGTCGCGCCGGACGAATTTCGCGCCTTCGGCGTAGCAATGGGCCTCGATCTCGCCACCGATAAAAACGAAGCCGCCGAACCGCGTTCGCTGGGATATCGGGCAGGGCGAAACGACCTCATCAGGATTCTGCAGAAGATGCGCGACCACGGCACGCATCACGTCACGCTGAACCTTCAGGCATCGCAACGCCCGCCGCGAGAATTGCTCGAAGAACTCGCGGCTGAAGTCCTGCCCGAGTTTCATGCGTGAGTTCCCTGGCGTAGCTAACGATCGTTCGAACGCTCAGACGTGGAAAAACTGCGCGACCAAAGTAGCGCCCAGGAACGTTCCCGCATTCGCCACGAACGATACCAGCACGATGCGCCATCCCAGCCGGCGAAACGCGGGAATATCCTTCGCGATGGAAAGGCCTGCGAACGTCAACATGGGCGTGGTGATGCTCAGAAAATCGTTCTGCGCGCTATACGCCGATATCTGCGAAGCCCACGGACACCACGGTGAAGTCAGGAACATCGCGACAATCGAAACCCAGCAGACCGCCGGGATCTTGCGTCCACTGAAGGTATAGATTGCATCGCCCACAATGGTCGCGAGCACCATGATCAACATGCCGGGGAAGCCTGCAAACGGCGTGGTTCCATGCGTGATCCAGTCGCAACCGAGCGCGAACACGGCCGTCACGCCCCACGCAACCAGCTTGCCGCGATACCCCAGTTCCGGCGCGGCCGTTTCGACATCGCCGAGCTTGGGACGATCGTTTTCGATTGCCTGCGATGCATCCGATGCACGGCTCGTACGCCCGATCAGCGGTTCGAGAATGCGGTAACCCCACACGGCCATCGGCAACGAAATGAAGAGCGTGAAGTAAGTGCCGATAGTCGTCGTGATCAGGTTGCTCGCAGCCGCGAACGTCAGCACGGCCTTCGCCATTTCGGGCGTCTGCTGCGCGGCGATAGCACCCGATGCAGCGGCCATCATGCTTCCCGATCCCACGCCGGAGCCCATTGCCAAAGCAAGCGGATGGAAGATGTTCAGGCTTGCGACGAAGCCGGCCAGGATCGCGATGAACACCGCGCCGAAGACCGTCCCCGTCAAGTATTCGGCGAGCACGCCGCGCCCTTCCGGCGAATCCATGCCGTACTTTTCGCCGATGATCGCAAGGCTCGGTTCACGACCCACTGAAAACGTCGCGCCGATCGCCTCACGCTTGATACCGAGCAGCAACGCCAGCGGCAAACCGAGCAGGATGGTCCCGACGAAATGCCCAAGTTCCTGGAACGCCAGCGCCCAGCCGGACGCCGCGAGCTTAGGCAATGCACCGCCGACCAGCAAGCCCAGCTTGGCGACAAACAACAAAAGCGCCGGTTGAAGAATGGCGGCCGCGAGGAATTGCGTCTTGACGTCGAGCCGCGCAACGCCGCTCCACCGGCCGCTTGCCAAACCTAAGGCCGCGCCGAGAAGAAGTGCCCAGATCATGGGGAGCAACACGACTTTCCCCGGCCCGACCTTGAACGTGAACGAGCCGATGAATTCGGCAATGAGCAGAATGACTGCTGCATAAAAGAAGAGCTTTGCGCTCCTCAAGCCATCACTGCCCCGTTGTTGCGCGGCCAACGTACTTGCCATTTGTTGCTCCCTTGTAGGTCCTCGTGTCCTCTCGTATTTGTCATCGACGAAAGGACACGGTGTTTTATAAAAGCTTTATAGATAACCGAACGCCGTTGCCGGTTCTTTAGCCGTTTCAACCCAGACGCTCTTGGTCTGCGTGTATTCATACAACGCTTCAACCCCGCTTGAGCGTCCGTATCCACTCATACCATAGCCACCGAATGGAGACGCGACATTAATGGTTTTATAGCCATTAATCCAGAAGGTCCCGGCATTGACCTGACCTGCCACGCGATGAGCACGGCCCACATCGTTCGTCCAGACAGCGCCAGCCAGGCCAAACTCGGTATCGTTCGCGATTGCGAGCGCTTCTTCTTCGGTATCGAACGGAATTGCGGCGACCACCGGCCCGAAAATTTCAGTGCGCGCCACGTCCATCTCGTTCGTTACGTTCGACAGCACCGTCGGCGATACAAAGTACCCACCATCAGAGTGTTCCGCCGATCCCGCCGCGAGCGTGGCGCCCGCCTCGACGCCGCTTGCGATCATCTTCATCACATGGTTGTACTGCGTGACGTTGTTGATGGGACCGACTTCGGTGGTGTCATCGAGTGGAAGACCCACCTTGATCTTGCGCGCGCCCGTCGCAATCATGCCGACGAACTCATCGTAGACCGAGCGTTGTACCAGAAGACGTGACCCCGCCACGCAACTCTGGCCTGCGCCGGCGAAGATCGCAGCTTGCGCGGTCAGCGCGGCATGCTTCAGGTTGGCATCGGCGAAGATGATGTTGGCCGACTTGCCGCCGAGTTCCAGCACGCACGGCAGCACGCGTTTGGCCGCGGCTTCGGCAATGCGCACGCCGGTCGCGGGAGAACCCACGAACACGACTTTCTTCACGGCCTTGTGGGCGATCGCAGCTTGCGCAACAGTCTGCCCGAGGCCCGCGAGGACGTTGATCAAACCCTTGGGCGCGCCGGCTTTTTCGGCCAGCATGGCAACCACGAGCGACGTAAAAGGCGTCATCTCCGATGGCTTCAACAACACCGCATTGCCCATGCAAATGGCGGGCGCCAATTGCCACCCGCACGTGAAGACCGGCGCGTTCCAGGGCGTGATCTGCAACACCGTTCCCGCCGGTTCGCGGCGCGTGTAGTTCAGATGTGATGTCGGAACGGGAATGACATCGCCATAGAATTTGTCGGCCCAGCCGCCGTAGTACTCGAACATCTCGGCGACCTTCGCGACTTCTCCACGGCAATCGCGAATGGGTTTGCCTGAGCCCATCGATTCCAGACGCGCGAGGCTTTCGGTATCGCGTCGCAACTCGCGCGCGATGTCGAACATCGTGCGGCCGCGCGCGGCGTGTGTCATCGCCCACCATTGTTTTTGCGCGCGCTGTGCAGCGTCCGCGGCGATATCGACGATAGCCGCGCCGCCATCTTTATACGAGAGGCTAGGCTTGCCGGTCGCGGCATCGTAGAGCTGGATTAGTTCGCCCGCGCCCTCTATGAGCTCGCCGCCAACATACGATCCAATAGTCTTCGCGCTCGGAAAGAAATGTGTGAAAGCTGCCAACAGGTTTTCGGCTGCGTTGTTTTCCATTTTTGCTTCTCCAGAATCCGTTTATTTCTTGTCGATGAATTGCACGATGCGATTGAAGTCCTCGCCATCGCCGATGGTCTTTGCACTCTCCGCCCACAGACGTCCCGCTTCTGCTGCGACAGGCGCGTCGATGTCCTGCGCGCGCAGCAGGTCCATTGCGAGACGCACGTCCTTGCGCATCAGTTTCATTGTGAAACCGGAATCGAACGTGTTGGTGAAGATCCACGTGGGGTAGTTCGTGAGCGTCGCGCTGTTGCGCCCGGAACCGCCGTTGAGCGCTTCGACCAGTTTCTCCGGGTCCACGCCCGCCGCCTTCGCCGCGCGCACGGCTTCGCTCGTTGCCAGCAGATGCACGCCCGTCAGCAAGTTGTTGATGATCTTCGTGACATGTCCCGCGCCGACCGGGCCGACATGGACGCGCTTTGCGCTCATCACGGCAAGGATCGGCTCGACCGCCGCGACGTCCTCTTCAGAGCCGCCGAGGACCATGGTCATGGTCGCAGTCGCCGCGCCTTTCGGGCCGCCGCTCACGGGGCCATCGACGAAACCGATCTTCAATTCCGCCAATGCGGCCGCGACCTTGCGTGTGCTGTTCGGCTCGGCCGTGGTGGTATCGACGACAATGAGCCCCGCCTTTCCATGCGCGGCAACACCGCCGTCACCGAGCACGACTTCTTCCACGATCGCCGATGTCGGCAGCGACATGACCAGCACATCCGAATCGCGCGTGATGTCTGCAATAGACGCGCGCGGCGAGACGCCTTGTACTTCGAGCGCCGCCGCGACGCCGGGCGCCGCGTCGAATCCGAGCACGGTATACCCGCCGCGCTTGAGCGAAAGCGCCATGCCCCGCCCCATGTTTCCCAGTCCGATAACGCCAACCGTCTGCATAAATCCACTCCATTGCGAATACGCTGCCGGCCGGAGAGAAAGGGTCTGTCCGCCGCGAGCGCGTTTGGAATGCTTATCTTCGGCTCGCAAGACCCTATAATCCATCAACGCCAATATTGGAATCGTTCTGATTTTTAGAACACTCGTTTGCACCCACGCCCGAGACCTTTGCCATGGCCGACAACCTCACTGAAAGCCGAATCGTCTATTTTTTCGAGGCGGTCAGATGCGGAACGATCCGCGCCGCCGCCGACTGGCTGGATGTCGCGCCTTCGGCGGTGAGCCGGCAAATCGGTTTGCTCGAAACAGAACTGGATGCCACGCTGATCGAGCGGCATGCGCGAGGCGTGCGGCCAACTGAGGCCGGGCAATACCTGATCGAATACTTTCGTGAACAGCTCGCGCATAAGGACGACCTGATTTCGCGCCTGCAGGAATTGCGCGGATTGAAAACGGGGACCGTCAGCGTCGTGCTTGGCGAAGGGTTTGTATCTGACGTTCTGGCCGGACCCATGCAGCATTTCTGCAAGCTTTATCCAGGCATCAAGATCAACCTGGATCTGGGCAGCACAAACGATGTCATGCGCCGGATCTCGGAAGACGAAGGCGAGATCGGGCTGGTGTATAACCCGCCGGGCGAAGCAAAGATCGTGTCGCGTGCAATCAAACAACAGCCGATGATGGCCATCGTCAATCCGGAATTCATTCGTACCAGCAAGCAGAAAACCATGAGCGTGAAAGAGCTGTCCGGTTATCCGCTCGCGGCTACACATGCGACCTACGGCACGCGCCAGATGCTTCAGGCGGTCGAGTTTGCGGAGAAGGTCAGGCTCGATCCCGTGGTCACCACCAACTCGATCAACATCCTCAAGCAGTTCGCAAAATCGGGCCTGGGCCTTGCGGTCCTGCCCGCGTTTGCCGTGACGACCGAGCTCGCGGCGGGTGAACTCCTTGCCATTGAAATCGATCATCCGATACTGAAGAAAGCCGAGGCGCATCTCGTCACGCGTGCGGGAAGAAAGTTGTCGGTGGCATCGAACAAGATGCTGCAGTTGATGTCCTCGCAAATGAGAGCGTTTCGTTGAACGCGAGCCGCGGTTAGTGAAGACTCTAAAATGGGTATCCAGGACGCACGGTCTGGTTCTTATGTCCTTCATTAACTCAGCGATAACGATTCAACATGGTCACCAAGCACGACACTACAAAGACCAACGCAACGCTTCCAGGATGCAGCGCGCTGGCCGGGTTATTTATGGCGGCGCTGCTGCTCTTGCAAGCGAGCGGCGCGCTCGCCGCGCCGTCCGCGGACGCCATCCAACATTCCAACACCACGCCGACGCTCAAGGGCAAGCGGATCGGCATCAGCGTGGCCGGTACGGAACACTACTGGGATCTGAAGGCGTATCAAGGACAAATCGATGAAGTCAAACGGCTCGGCGGCACGCCCATTCCCATGGACGCAGGCCGCGAAGACAGCAAGCAGATCGCGCAGTTGCAGGCACTGATCGAGCAGAAGCCCGACGCGATCATCGAACAGCTTGGGTCGGTTGCGCTTCTCGAACCGTATCTCAAGAAAATCCGTGAGGCGGGCATCCCGCTTTTCACCGTCGATACCGCGAGCCCGTCGAGCATCAACGTGACGACATCGGATAATTTTTATATTGGCGAGCAACTGGCGCTCAAGCTCGTCAACGATCTTCGCGGTGAAGGAAAGATCCTCGTGTTCAACGGCTTCTATAACACGCCCGTCGATGCGATCCGCTACGAGATGCTGCGCGCCGTACTCAAGTGGTATCCGAAGATCACGATCATCGAGCCCGAGTTACGCGAAGTCATCCCGAACACTGTGGAAAACGCACGCGAGCAGATCGCGCGGCTGCTCGACAAGTATCCGAAGGGCACCGTGCAAGCGATCTGGGCTGCATGGGACGGACCGCAAGTGGGCGCCACCCAGGCGGTGGATGCAGCGCAACGCGTCGAGATCCGGACTTATGGGGTGGATGGAAGTCCCGAGGCGGTCGTGCTTGTGAAGGACCCGCAATCGAGCGCGGCGGCCGTGGTCGCGCAACAGCCTTATCTGATTGGCAAGACGGCAGTTGATAACGTCGCGCGTTATCTCGCGGGGGATCGCACGATCCCGCCCGCGACCTACGTGCCTTCAATTCTTGTGAGCAAGGAAAACGCGGCGCAAGCGCAGAAGATGCTTGGGCAGGACAAGGCGAAGTGAAAAGAGAAACGCGGGGCGCGTGCGTTTCACATCCAAGTAAGCGTCCCGCATCAAGTCACTGGCGCCGGATTGAACAGCGTCAATGCGTTATGCAGCTTGAGCTTCTCCGCGCACGTCTCTTTCCGGCCGCTCGCAACATCGAGCATCAGCCGGAACAATTCCCAGCCGACGTCTTCGATCGTCGCGTCACCGGTTGCGATCCGCCCGGCATCGATGTCCATCAGGTCATGCCAGCGGCGCGCGAGATCCGAGCGTGTCGCCATCTTGATGACGGGTACTTCTGCAAGGCTGTAAGGCGTGCCGCGTCCGGTGGTGAACACATGCAGGTTGATACCGGCCGCCACCTGCAATGTGCCGCAGATGAAATCACTGGCCGGCGTTGCAGCAAAGATCAAGCCTTTCTGTTTCACTTTCTCGCCCGGCGAGAGCACGCCGGAGATCGCCGAATTGCCGGACTTGATGATCGATCCCATCGCCTTTTCGACGATATTCGATAACCCGCCCTTCTTGTTTCCGGGCGTCGTGTTCGCGCTGCGATCTGCACCGCCTCGTTTCAGGTAACTGTCGTACCACTGCATCTCGCGGATGATCGCGTTTGCGACGTCCGCGTTCGCAGCACGGCTCGTCAATTGATCGACGCCATCGCGAACTTCCGTGACTTCCGAGAACATCACCGTTGCGCCCGCGCGGACCAGCAAGTCCGTGGCAAAACCGACGGCCGGATTGGCGGTGAGTCCGGAAAACGCATCGCTGCCGCCGCACTGCACGCCGATCACCAGGTCCGACGCCGGGCATGTTTCGCGCCGCCGCTGATTCAGGCGTTCGAGATGCCGCGTGGCCGTGCGCATGATGGAATCGATCATCGACTGGAAGCCGACGTGCGCGTTGTCCTGCAGCACGACGACGTCGCCGTTGGCATCGTCTTGCGTTGCGATCGGGATCGTGCCGGCGGGCATCAGGCGCTCGGGTTGGAGCTTCTCGCAACCGAGGCTCACCATCATCACTTCGCCGCCGAAGTTGGGGTTCAGGCTGATGTTTCGCACGGTGCGAATGGGGACCATGGCATCGGTTGCATCGATAGCCACGCCGCAACCATACGTGTGTTCGAGCCCGACGACATCATCCACGTTCGGATATCGCGGCAACAATTCCGCCTTGATGCGCGCGACCGCATGCTCGACCACGCCCGATACACATTGCACGGTCGTCGTGATCGCGAGAATGTTGCGCGAGCCGACGGTGCCATCGGCATTGCGATATCCCTCGAACGTGAAGCCTTCGAGCGGCGGCATGTCGGGCGCTACGCGCGTGGCGATAGGCAAGTCTTCCAGACCCGGCGGCTCGGGCATGCGGATCACGTGTTCGTTGATCCAGCTGCCCTTGGGCAAGTCCTTGAGCGCATAACCGATGATCACGTCGTAACGCACGACGGGGGCGTTTTCGGCCAGGTCCGTGAGCGCTACCTTGTGGCCTTGGGGGATGCGTTCGCGCAATGTGAGGCCATCAGGGAAGACTGCGCCTTCGGGCAGGCCACCGTCGTTGACGACAATCGCGACATTGTCGTTGGGATGGACACGTATGTAATGGGGGGACTGTTCCATTTTCGATGGTTCCGGTGTTGGCGGTCGGGGGTGTTCAGGGCTTCGCGTGGTTTGGTCGTGGGGCGGGGTTGGGGTTGGGGCTGGGTTGCTGCTTTTTGGGTCTTCGCGCGTTCTGTCTTGACTGTTCTCTTTAGCACTATTAGCCACTGTCCGTGGCGGGACTTCATTTCTTTGTCCAACGGCGACAAAGAAACGAAGCAAAGAAAACGCCTTTCAACCGCTAATTCTTAAGTGTCCAAAGCGTGCAGTGACAACTCTTTGGTACCCCAAAAGCACGCTCAGCGTATAACAACGAACAGTTGAAACCCTCCCCCTCCGTCAAAGGCAACCCACACGCTTCGCCACCAGTGTGAGAATCCGTTAACCAGGCCTCCGCGCTGCGCGCGCTGGCGCCCAAACCGAAGGGGCGGCCGTGCCGGTGACGAGGCCTTGAGTTCAAGATGCTTTGGACTGTTGGGCTATTCCGTTGTTATGCGTAGGCCAGGTTTCCGTGTTAACGGATTCCCACACTGGTGGCGAAGCGTGTGGGTATCCATGTTCGGAGGGGGAGGGTTTCAAGTGTTCGTTGTTATGCGCCGAGCGTGCTTTTGGGGTACCAAACAGTTGTCACTGCACGCTTTGGACACTTAAGAATTAGCGGTTGAGAGGCGTTTTCTTTGCTTCGTTTCTTTGTCGCCGTTGGACAAAGAAATGAAGTCCCGCCACGGACAGTGGCTAACAGTGCTAAAGAAAACATCTAACACCGAACGCGCGAAGACCTAAGCAGCAGCAACCCAACACCAACCCCAACCCCGACCGCCCCCCCTACCTCTGCTCCTTAACCCTCGACACCAACTGCGTCGGACTAACAAACTGCAGCGCAATCAACACCCACACCAGTGTAATCGCCATATAAATCATCGCCATTGCATCAATCGATTGCGGCGCTCGCACCCCGGTCGAAAAGACCGCATAGTACAGCGCAACCACGAGCGTCTGCGTAGTCGGCCCCGCGGTAAAAAACGTCAGCTCGAACATCCCAATAGTGCGCACCAGCACAAGCAATCCCGCAGCAAGCATTCCGGGCATCAACAACGGCAGCAACACGTATCGAAAGTACTTCGCCGTGTTCGCCCCAAAGATCCGCGCCGCCGCTTCAAGATTCGGATCGATCTGCTCGATAAACGGCGTCATCACAAGAATGACAAACGGCAAAGCCGGCACAAGGTTCGCCAGAATCACGCCGCTCAGCGTTCCTGCAAGTCCAACCTTGTACATGACGGTTGCCATCGGAATCCCATAAGTGACGGGAGGAACCATCAACGGCAACAGGAATACGAGCATCGCAAAACGCTTGCCGCGAAATTGCACGCGGGCCAATGCATAGGCCGCGGGCACGCCGAGCGCTATGGATAACAGCACCACCGCGCCCACGACTTCCATGGTCACCCACAGCACGCTCGCCAACTGGAAGTCGCCCCATGCCTGCGCGTACCAGTGCAGCGTGAATCCGGCCGGCAGCAACGTGCCGAACCAGCGCGTCGCCACCGAGTTCACCGCAACGGTCGCGATCAACAGCAACACGTTGAAGAGGAAGAACGCCATTGCGCCCCAGACAAACATCTTCCAGATGCGGTCGCCGAGGCTGACATGTGGTTTCATCGGCTTGGCAGGTTGAGCACCGTCGTTGCGGCTATCGGGTGCGGAAGCATGGGAGGAAGCGGGCCACACAGATGCATGATTATCGGTTGCCATCAGCCTTTACCTCCGGTCACCGGACCTGTGTAGAAGAAGCGCCGCGTGCCGAGCATCCCGGCGACGACCAGCAATTGCACGAAGCCCATGACCATCGCAATCGCCGATGCAAGCGAGTAATCGTAGTTCTCAAACGCGGCTTCTGCAGCGGCGATCGATATCACGCGCGTGGGTCCGGCCGGCGCGCCAAGCAGCACCGCCGACGGAAACACCGAGAACGCCTGCACGAATGACAAACACGCAGCCATGGTCAGCCCGGGCATCAAGAGCGGCAGATAGATCTGCTTGAACTGCTGCCACGGACTTGCGCCTAGCGTAGCGGCGGCGCGCGCAAGCGTCGGATCGATGCCCGTCACATACGAAAGCGTCAGCAGGAATGCAAACGGAAATCCCGACACGATCAGCGATATCAACACGCCCCAATAATTGTGCGTGAGCCTGACTTCATCGCGGTAAAGATGCAGTCCGTGCACCGCTTGCGAGAACCAGCCGTTGGGTCCGAAATACGTCAGCATGCCGTCCGCGATCAACACCGTGCCAAGCGTCACCGGAATCACGAGCAGCGTGGTGACGAACTTCTGGTACGGCGAATTGCGCCGCAACGCGAAGGCGACAGGCACCGACAAACCCACGTTGATGATCGTCGCAGGAACCGCAAGCTTCAACGTGACGATGATCGTGGGCCACATCGCGGTATCGGTGAAGAAGGCAATGTAATTCGCGAACGCGGAACCGCCGTTCATCGGCTGGAACGAGAGCACCAGGCCGTAGATGAATGGATAAACAAACAACGCGAGGATGAAGATCAGCGCCGGCGAAACGAGCCACGCCTTGGCGTCGCGCGGCACTGCGTTGGGTAGCGGCAGCGGTGGCGAACTCATTGCGCTTCCCCTTCGTACACGAGCGTGCGGGACGGCGGAACACGAAGCGTGACGACGTCGCCAACAGCAACATCGCCCGTCACGCGCGCCCACAACAAACCGAACGCAGCCTTCACGCGAATCAGCGAATCCTGGCCGCCGTATTCAACCGTCAGCACTTCGGCATTGAACGCATTCTCCGCACCCGGCGACGCACGGTCGATATCCTCAGGGCGCATTGCAACGCTCACGTGCTTGCTGTTGAAGCCCGCCATCGGCATGCCGATCAAGCGCACGCCGTTCGCGTTGACAGCAACGCCCTCGCCCGCCATGCCTTCGAGCGTAAATTCCGCCACGTTCCGATACCCCATGAAACGCGCCACATGCAGGTTGCCGGGCCGCTCATAGATTTCCTTGGGCGTCGCAACCTGCTGCACGGTGCCTTCACGCATCACCACGATACGATCCGCCATCGATAACGCCTCGTCCTGATCGTGCGTCACATAAATGGTCGCGCGTCCGAGCTGGCTATGAATGCGCCGGATTTCAGCGCGCATTTCGATGCGCAGTTTTGTATCGAGATTCGACAGCGGCTCATCCATCAATACGAGCGACGGTTCGATCACGATCGCCCGCGCGATGGCAACGCGCTGTTGCTGACCACCCGACAACTGTCCGGGCAATTTCTTTTCCTGCCCCACGAGCTGCACCATCTGCAGCGCCTCGAACGCACGGCGCGCGGCTTCGCTTTTCGCCACGCCACGCATCTTGAGGCCGAAGCCGACGTTATCGAGCACCGACATATGCGGGAACAGCGCGTAGTTCTGGAACACCATGCCGAAGCCGCGTTTCTCTGGCGGCAGGACATCGATACGCTGTGTATCGAGCCAGATCTTGCCGCCGGTCAGAGGCTGCAATCCGGCGATGCAATTGAGCGCTGTCGACTTGCCGCATCCGGAAGGCCCCAGCAACGCGATGAACTCGCCGCGCTGGATATTCAATGCGAGTCCACGCAACGCCGCGACCGCCTGGCCTTCGGCGTTCATGAAACTGCGGCTGACGGAATCGAGTCGCAACTCATCGAACTGATGTTTCATGGCAGGTTCCTGATGCTTGATTCATGAAGCTGTGAGCGACGCCGTGCGGTTCGGTGAAAACCGCACGGATACAGGCGTTTACTTCGACTTCTGCGATCCGATCTCGCGGTCCCATTTCTGGAACGCGGCGACCATCGCGGTCGCGCTCAACGGCACCACGTGCGGACGGTCAGCAAGCAGCTTCGCGTATTCCGGGCGACCATACTTCTTGATCACGTCCTGGCTTTTCGCGGGCGCCGATTCGATCGTCACACCCTTCACCGCAGGACCCGGATAAAAATAACCATCGTCGAAAGTCATGGCCTGCTGCGCCGGCTCGAGCATGAAGTTCATCATCTTGTAGAGCACGTCGAGCTTTTCCTTCGGCACGCCGTTCGGGATCACCATGTAATGGGCGTCGTTCACCCACGTCATGTTGTCGAAGGCCTGAACCTTGAACTCCGCTGGCACGAGACCCAGTGCACGCGGGTTGATATCCCAGCCCGTCACGGTCAACGTCATGTCGCGCGAACCTTCGCCCAACTCCTTCATCACCGCCGACGTTCCGCCCGGATAGTAAGGAATGCAATCGTTCAGTTGCTTGAGGAACGCCCAGGTCTTGTCCCAGCCGTTGATGGGGTCACGCGGGTCCTTGTCGCCGAGAACGTACGGCAGACCCATCAGGAAGGTACGGCCCGGACCGGAATTGGCCGGACGCGCATAGATCAGCTTGTCCGGATGCGCCTTGCACCATGCAAGCAGTTGCTCGGGCGTCTTCGGCGGATCGGTGACCTTCGCCGGGTTGTACTCGATCAGCGGACCGGCCGGCATGTACGTCACTTCAATGCCATAACCCTGCGCCACGTCCTGCATCTTGCGCGGACCGGGTGCGTATTTGTCGAGGACGCCGGGGAACGCGGCCGATTGCTCCGGCAGCAGTTTCATCCACAGCTTCTGTTCGATACCCGCAGCCAGCGCGTCCGTGCCGGTCAGCACGAGGTCGATATCGGAACGTCCAGCGGCTTGCATTGCCTTGATCTTGCCGGGCAATTGCGGCGCGGGTGCATTGGTGAAGGTGATGTTGGAAACGAGTTGCGGGTATTTCGCCTTGAAGGCTTCGAACGCCTTTTGCGTGAGCTGCAGGTTGCCCGCGACATCGACAATGTTGATCGATACGGGATCGGCCGCGTGCGCGGCGGGCGTGGTGATCACGGCAATGGCCGCGACCGCGCTCAGGGCGCCGCATAGTGCGGTCAGCTTCGTTGAGAACCTAGCCAATAAACGGCCGGACAGAATCATTTCGTCTCCTCGCTCTTCGTATGGATTTTGTGCGGATCGATTTGGGGCCGATGCCGGCCAATCGGCCGGTTTCGGCCTCTGGGGGACGCTCTTTACGGCGCGCTTATCGATGTATGTTGTCGTATGAGAACATAACCGGGACGGACCGCGCTTTCCATAACCGTTAACCCTTAAACGTAAGGTTCGGCGCAGGCGCTAGATTCAAAGCATCAGGGCCGTGAAGCCCCGTGGATTAGACGTCCTACCATTTGAGGCAGTTTTCCAGCGCAAAATCCGGCATTCGACGAACAATAGCCAAACCCAGCCGGCCCAACCAAGAAGTTGTACGACAACCTATCTTTGAAGGGGTGTGGTTGATGGCGCGAACGGCCGATGCAAATCCGGAATGAATAAAAACTTCTGCCCCCCGGCGAGCGATGTCGCCGGGCAAGCCAGATATTACCGCCGGCCGCTTACTGGCTGATCGAAGCCGTCTGCATTGCGCTTTCGGCGTGCGGCTCCTGAACCCGTGCATCGGCTGGAGTTTGAGGTTGCTCCACGATCTCCGACGCCTCGACGGAAAACCCGAACGTATTGATCCCGCCCACGCTGGTCGCGAATACCTTCCCGCCGTGCATTTCGGCGGTCGCTTTCACAATAGCCAATCCCAGCCCGTGATTCTCCCGGCTATTCGTGCGCGATACCTCCGCCCGATAAAACCGGTCGAACAGATGATCGAGTACGGCGGGTTCGATCGCTTTGCCCGGGTTCGCGACCGCGACGCGCACCTGATCGCCTTCGCGTTTGATCGATACGCTGATGATCGATCCCGCCTCGCAGTGCTGGATCGCGTTCATCAAAAGGTTGATGCACGCGCGGCCGAACAGCGATCTATTGACGCGCACGAACGCATCGCCGGAATCAATCGCGTGGACCTGCGCCTCCTCCAGCGGAATCTCGAGAAACTCGAGCGTGTGCGCCACTTCGGCGGCAAGCGAGGTATCGACGAGACCCGTTGCGCGTTCGCCCTGATCGGCGCGCGCGAGAAACAGCATGTCGTTGATGATTGCTCGCATGCGCCCGAACTCTTCCAGATTGGATTGCAACGTCTGGCGCAAGTCGTCCACCGAGCGGTTACGCGTCAACGCGACTTCCGTCTGGCCGATCAGAATGGTGACCGGCGTGCGCAACTCGTGCGCAACGTCGGCGTTGAACGACTCGAGCCGTCCATACGCAGCGTCCAGCCGTTCCAGCGCGCCGTTGAACGAATTGGCAAGATCGCTGAGTTCCAGCGGCAGGGAACTCGTATTGAGCCGCTGCGAGCGATTGTTCGGGCTGACAGCGGAGGCATCGCGCGTCAGACGAGTAAGCGGCGCTAGACCAATGCGCGTGACCGAATAACTCAGCAGGAGAACGCCAAGACTTCCTAATGCCGATAGCGCCGCAAGCGCAAGCCCGAACGCGCGCATGGTCCGCGTGTTCGCTGCATAACCCGCGCCAACCTGCAGCCTGACTGCCGGCCTGTCGCCGTACGATGGAATCTCGATGGTATTGACGAGCATGTCGCATTTCCCGTCGCTCGTCTTGAGGCGTGCATAACCGCCCGGCCAGCGGTCGACCACCTGCCCCGTCACTGGTTCGCCGATGTGAAAGGCCGGATTGCTGCTCGACACCGAATAACGCGTATAGCCGTCGCGCGGCGTCATATCGGCGAGACGTTCACTCGCCATCTTCCATTTTTCGGGCGTGGTGGCGTGATAAACGATGATCTTGGCGATCTCGATGCGGTCATCGAGCGATTCGCGCAGATGCTGTTCGAGCTGCGTGCGCAACACCAGAAAAAGCCCTGTGCCCACGAGCGTGAACACGAACAACGCGACCGCCGCGAACATGAATGCAAGGCGCCGCGAGATGGACCGGTTCATGATGCCGCCGCGTCGTCGCGGACCTCGAGCACGTAGCCCATGCCGCGCACGGTATGCAGCAGCTTGGTCCGAAACGGACCGTCGAGCTTTGCGCGTAATCGTTTGATGGCAGTTTCCACGACGTTCGTATGGCTATCGAAATTCACTTCCCACACCAGTTCGGTGATGGCGGTTTTCGACAGGATATCCCCTTGGCGGCGTGCGAGCACGCTCAGCAACTGGAACTCCTTCGCGGTCAGGTCGAGGCGAATGCCGTCGCGCGTCGCCCGCCGGCCGATCAGATCCACGTACAGATCGCCCAATGCAATCAATGTGGATTCCTGCGCGCGCGTGCGCCGCGCAAGGGCGTGCAGCCGCTCCACGAGTTCAAGGAATGAAAAGGGCTTCGTAAGGTAATCGTCTGCACCTTCGCGCAGGCCGCGCACGCGGTCGTTGATCTGGTCGCGCGCGGTCAGCATGATGACGGGCGTCGCCTTGTGTGCGCGCAGTGCCTTGAGCACGCTGAAGCCGTCGCGCTTGGGGAGCATCACGTCGAGCACGATCACGTCGTAATCGAACTCGATCGCGAGATGCGTACCCTCCTCGCCGTCCATGGCGACATCGACTATCCAGCCCTGCTCGGTCAGCCCGGAGCGCAGATAATCAACTACCTTGTGTTCGTCTTCAACGATCAGCAGTTTCATGGCGCCTTCTTAAGTACGTTCTTCCATTATAGGAAACGCAATGGCTCTGTCACTGTGATGACGGCGGGTTGGCCGCCATCGTATTGGCCGGCGCGGGTGACGCGACCAGGGGATCGTTCACGTCCCAGCCGCCGCCCAACGCCTTCACCAGCGATACCGACAATGTCAGTTGCTGCCCGTGGATCTGCACGTCCTGACGCTCGCTCGTGAGCAGCGACTGCTGTGCGGTGATCACATCGAGAAACGCGACAAGGCCGCCCGAATAGCGGTCGTTCGCAAGCGTCAACAAACGCCGTGCGTCGGTCACGGCCGCCTGCGATTCCTTCGCGGCGGCATCGAGCACAGACAAACCCGTCACGCCGTCCTGAACCTGCTGGAATGCGTTGAGTACCGTTTGCCGGTAATTCGCCTGGGCGGCCTGATAACCCGCGCTCGCGAAGTCGACATTGGCCGCCCGCCGCCCGCCATCGAAGATGACTTGGCCGAGGCTCGCGCCCAGCGTCCACATCAAGGTGGGCGCGCTCAAGAGGCTCGCGAACTGGGTGCTTTCCCAGCCGATACCCGGCGTCAGCGAAAGGCTCGGGAAATACGCGGCTTTCGCCACGCCGATCTGCGCGTTGGCGGCGGCCATCGCGCGTTCCGCCGATGCAATATCCGGACGCCGCTGCAACAGATCGCTCGGCAGACCCAATGGAATGACCGGCACGCTTGCATCGATTACTTTCGGTGCGATTGCGAACTGCGGCGCCGGTACGCCGATCAACGCGGCAATTGCGTGCTCGAATTGCGCACGCTGGTTGAGCAACAAGCGGGCTTGCACGCGGGTGGTATCGAGTTCCGATTTTTGCTGCAGCACGTCGAGCCCGGATACCGAGCCGAGGTCGTGCTGCGTCGTCACGTAATCCAGCGCCTTTTGTTGCAACGCGACTGAACGGTTCAGGACGTCGATCTCGGCGTCGAGTTCTCGCATCGAAAAGTAGTCGTTGGCGAGGTCGGTGGCGAGCACGAGTCGGGCGTTTGCCAGATCGTCGGCGGATTGTTGCGCGGACGCCGTCGCGCTTTCGATCTCACGACGAATCCGGCCGAACAAATCGGTGTCGTAATCGATGGTCGGACCGACCCGGATGTCGTTCTGAACCGTCGATTGCGTGGGCGTTGCGTAATTGGTGCGCGGCCGGTTTTGCGAAATGCGGGCGCGTGCACCGGTTGCGCCGAAATCGACTTCGGGCAGCCGTTGCGCCGTGTTATTGGCAAGCGTCGCGCGCGCTTGCGCGTAGTGCGCGCTCGCGGCGGCAAGCGTCTGGTTCTGCGCGAGCGCCAGGTCTTCGAAACCGTTGAGCGTAGCGTCGCCGTAACTCGTCCACCAATTCGCGCCGAGCGGCGCATGCGAAGGCTCCGCGACGTGCCAGTATGAATCCGTGCGCCATTCGGGCGGCGTCTCGGCCAAAGGCTGCTTGTAATCCGGCCCGACCGTGCAGGCGGACAGAACCATCGCCCCGGCCGCAAGCGCGCCCAGCCGCATGACCCAGTGCGCGCCCATCACGAGGTCCCCTTCTTCGCAGGCTTGAGCGGCGCGATCTGCACCGGGTCGCCGTCCGCAATGGAATCGCTGGGATTGACGATGATCTTGTCGCTCTGCTCAATGCCGCTTTCGATCTCCAGCGATCGCCCGAGGTCCTGCGCGATCACGATCTTGCGCAACACGACCTTGCCATTCTGATCGACGACAGCAACCCGCGGCCCTTCCGCGCGGAACAGCAGCACATTGCCCGGCACCACGAGCGGCGCGCGTGCAACACCCGGCAACGCTACCTGAACGTAGGCACCCGGGCGCAACTTGTTGTCCGGATTCGGCAAGCGCACTTCGACCTGCAGCGAACGCGTGGGGACATCGATTGCGCCGGAGATATTCGCGATGCTGCCATGGAACTGCTGCCCCGGCAGCTCCGCCTGCGTCACGATTACGTCTTGCCCTGGCTTCACGTTCTGCGCGTATGCCTGCGGAAGCTGCACATAGACGCGCAAGGGATCTGACTGCGCCATGGCGAAAAGCGCGCGGCTTGCGCCGCTGCCTGCATCGATAAGATCACCTACGTCCACGTTGCGCTGCGTCACCACGCCGGTGAACGGCGCCACGATACGCTTGAACGATTCGAGCTGCTTCAGGCGCTGCACGTTCGCGTTTGCCGCCGCGAGATTCGCGACGCCCTGGTTGTAGGTGCTCTGGCGTTCATCGAGTTCTTGCTGCGAGACGGCATCGCGTTGACGCAATTGCTGCCAGCGCGTGAACGAACTCTTCGCGAGCACGAGGCTCGACGCAGTCTGGTCGCGCTGAGCGACCGCCTGCGCGAGTTCCTGATCGATCTCGGGGGTATCGAGCGTCGCGAGCAACTGGCCCTGCTTCACCCGCACGCCGATATCCGCGTACCAGTGCAGCAAATACCCTGTTGCGCGCGCATAGATGGGGGACTCCACGTAACCGCGCAAGGTGCCCGGCAACAAGGTTTCGCCACCGCCTTCCGCCGGTTTGGGCGAGATCACGTTGACATAGACCTTCGCGTTTTGCTGCGAGGTCTCGGTCGCGGCATGGCTTTCCGACACGTTCGATACCACCGTGCGCACGGCGCCGGCAGCCAGCACGATCAGCACGATCACCACGGCGATCTTGGCGCGCTTCCATTCGCGGCCCCGGGGTGGCAACGCGTGGCCGTCCTCGGTTTCCCTCACGGGAATTGCCAGCGATGCATGAGTTTTTTCGGTCATATCGTTCAGCCAGTTTTAACTTGGTGCATGTTCGGGCGTGCCGTGGCCATCGTGATCATCATGGTCACCTTCCGAACGCTCGCGCCGCCGGGCCAGCCGGCTATGGATACCCGCGAAAATAAGCGGCACGAAGAAAAGGGTGGATACGGTCGCAAACAGCAATCCGCCGATCACCGCGCGTCCGAGCGGAGCGTTCTGCTCGGCGCCTTCGCCAAGCCCGAGCGCCATCGGAATCATGCCGATGATCATTGCGAACGCCGTCATCAAGACCGGCCGGATACGGCTTGCACCCGCTTCGAGCGCGGCCGTCAGCGGCGGCGCGCCGGCCTGCAGGCGCTGTCTTGCGAACGACACCATCAGGATACTGTTCGCCGTCGCGACCCCCATTGTCATGATCGCGCCGGTGAGCGCCGGGACGCTCAGGTGCGTGCCGGTGAGGAACAGCATCCACACGATACCGGCCAGCGCGGCGGGCAATGCGCTGATGATGATCAGCGGATCGACCCACGACTGGAAGTTCACCACGATCAGCAGATACACAAGCACGATGGCCATCGCAACGCCCACGCCAAGGCCGAAGAACGATGACCGCATGGTCGCAACCTGGCCGCGCACCGTGATCTCGCTGCCGCGCGGCAGCTTGGCGCGCGCCTGATCGACGAGTTTGTCCACCTGCTTTGCCACGCTGCCGAGATCACGTCCTTCGACGCTCACGAATACATCGATGACCGGCTTGATGTTGTAGCGGGACACCACGGCGAACTGGCTTTGCGGCGAGACGCGCACGAGGTTGCCGAGCAGTTGCGTCGGACCGGTCGCGCTGCCCGAAACCGGCGTACGCAACAGTTCGTCGATGGAAGAAATCTGATACTGCGGTGTCTGCACCGCGACCTGATACTCCACGCCGTTCTTGTTGTTGAACCAGAAACCCGGCGAGGTTTGCGAGCTGCCCGAAAGCGATACCAGCACGTTCTGTGCAACGTTGCTCGCCGTCAGGTTGAGCTGCTGCAGCCGAGTGCGGTCCATCTGCAGGTTGAGCGCGGGCTGGTCGAACTTCTGCTGGATGTGGGTATCGACGGTGCCGGGAATCTGGCGGATCGACTTCATCAGGGCCGACGCGACTTCGAAATTGCCCCGCTGGTTGGCGCCGGAAATCTGTACATCGACAGCCGCCGGCAAACCGAAGTTCAGGATCTGCGTGACGATATCCGCCGGCTGGAAGAAGAAGTCCACGCCCGGGAATCGTTGCGGCAGGATGGTGCGCAGCTTGTCCACGAAGCCCGCGGTCGGATCATGGTCGGGCTTCAATGCGACCTGGATTTCGCCATCGAGCGTACCGATGGTTCCCGCGTTGCTGTACGAGAGATTGATACCGCTATAGGGCAAGCCGAGGTTATCGAGAATGGTCTCGAGCTGATTGGCCGGCACGACCTGACGCACGACGCGTTCGACGTCGTCCGCAAGCCGCGCCGTTTCTTCGATGCGCGTACCTGTCGGTGCGCGCATGTGAAGCCGGATGTTGCCGGAGTCGACGCTTGGAAAGAAGTCTTCGCCGAGCACGAACACAAGCCCGACCGAGAGAACGCAAAAGCCCAGGAAGCCCGCTGCAAAAACGCGGCGGCGCACCAGCAACGTGCTCAGGATCACGATGTACGTGGCGCGCATCCGCTCGAAACCGGCATCGAAACGATGATACAAACGCATGAACAGATTTGGCTTCGCGTCTTTCTTCGGCGTGTGGGCGTGGCCCATCAAAAGCATAGCGAGCGTCGGCACGAGCGTACGCGAAAGCACGTAGGACGCGAGCATCGCGAACACCACGGCCTCCGCGAGCGGCACGAACAGGAACTTGGCGACACCGGTGAGGAAGAACATCGGCACGAACACAATACATATGCATAGCGTGGACACGAGCGCCGGAATCGCTATTTCGCCCGCGCCTTCGAGGATCGCCTCGTGCAGATCCGTACCCATGTGTAAATGCCGCTCGATATTCTCGATGGTCACCGTCGCGTCATCGACGAGGATACCCACCGCGAGCGCGAGTCCCCCCAGCGTCATGATGTTGATGGTCTGGCCAAGCGCATGAAGCGCCAGCAGCGAGGACAAGATGGAAAGCGGAATCGATATCGCGATGATGCAGGTGCTGCGCCAGTTGCCGAGGAACAGCAGGATCATCGCGGCCGTCAGTGCGGCGGCGATCACCGCCTCCTTGATCACGCCCTGAACAGCCGCCTTCACGAACACGGACTGGTCGAAGAGCGCGGTGATCGTGAGGTCTTCCGGCAACGAGGCCTTTGCGTTCGGCAAGATGGCGCGCAGCGAATTGACGATCGACAGCGTCGACGCGCTGCCGTTTTTCATCACCGAAATCAACACGCCGCGCTGGCCGTTCTGCCGCACGATATTCGTCTGCGGAGAAAAGCCGTCGCGCACGTGGGCGACTTCACGCAAGTAAGTAGTCGCACCGTTCACGGTGCGCACGGGGATCTCGTTCAACGCCGCGATGGTCGCCGGCGAACCGTTCATGTTGATCGTGTATTCCTTCGGGCCGATCTTGGCCGTGCCCGTGGGCAAGATCAGGTTTTGCGCGTTGAAGGCGCTGACGACATCGGAGGGCGTGAGACCCTTCGCCAGCAGCGCACGCGTGTTCAGGTCCACCGAAATCAGGCGGCTCTTGCCGCCATATGGATAAGGCACCGACGCGCCCGGAATGGTCACCAGTTGCGGGCGCAGGAAGTTCAGCGCCGAGTCGTTCAGATCTTGTTCGGAGAGCGTCTGGCTCGACAGGCCAAGCTGAATCACCGGAATGCTGGACGCCGAATAACTCAGCACGAGCGGTGGCGTGGCGCCAGGCGGCATCTGCTTCAACTGCGCCTGTTCGACGGCCACCGTCTGCGCGATAGCGGTCTGGATGTTCGCATTCGGTTGCAGGAACACCTTCAGGATGGCGATGCCCGGCAACGACTGCGACTCGATATGTTCAATATCGTTGACCGTAGTGGTGAGGCTGCGTTCGTTGACCTGGGCGATCCGGTTCGCCATGTCCTCCGCCGACAAACCCGTGTATGTCCAGATGATGCTGACCACTGGAATATTGATTTCCGGCAGCACGTCGACGGGCGTTGTCAGGAGCGCGAAAGGCGTTGCCAACAGAATCATGATGGCCATCACAATGAATGTGTAGGGCCGCTTCAGCGCAACGTTGACGATCCACATTAAGACGCGCTCGAAAAAAAGCAGGAAAAGAAAGTGACTAGGCCGGTGCTGGGCTTACACGCATTCGGCGAGCCTGATGGCGAGGACACACCAACCCGCGCGCAATCCGCCGACGCCCGCATCTTAGCGGCAAGGCGCCAACGCCTACATGGCGCCAAAATGGCAAAACTGCCAGAAAACTCTGCGCGCCTCTCTTTATCTGTTCCAGTGAAAAAAACCTTTCGTCCGGCGCAAGCTTGAACAAAAAATCCTGCGCATTCTGCTAGTTTTACGCAACCGGCTCGACGTAATTGTCCCCACGAGCGCACTGCGCTTGCACCGACTCAATGACGGCTTGCACGACCCGCTCGACGCTCGGCCAGTTCTGCGCATGCTGGCCGGGAACATACTGTTCGGGCGCAACGCTCCGATAAGGCGGCGGATAACCCCAGATCGCATCGTGAACTTCGGGCCGCGTCACGCTGCCGCCGAGCACAGCGACCGTCGGACGCCTGAACGCAGCGGCAACGTGCAGCAACATGGAGGAATTCGTGAGCACGACGTCGGCCGTTTCGACCAGCGCGAACATAATGCGCATCGATACTTCTCCCGCCATCGAGCGGATTTGCACGCCCGGGCCAGCAGCGGCGATGGCTTCGTGCGCGCGCAGCCGATCAGCGTCACTGCCGACGATCGCGATATTGCATGCATTACCGGCTTTTTCGATGGCGTTCGCAATCCGGGTTAGCGCGTCCCCGACCTGCCGCGCATCCCATGCCTTGCTGGAAACGCCGGCACCCACTCCAACGACTAAGCGCACCGTGCGGCGGCCACCCGCCTCGCCCGCATTCCATATCTGCGCCGCTTGCAGGCGTTCATCGTCAGTCAGGAAAAGTTGGGGGCGCGCCTCAGGCAGCGTCTTGGCGCCAAGCAGTTCCGCTTGCCCGAGCGCGGCCCGCCCGCATTGCCGCCTCGCGAACTCGATGTAATCCTGACACCCGCTCCAGCCGCCGCGATACCCGCGCACACCAATGCGGTATTTCACGCCCGCGCGCATCATCAGCACCGCGCCCATGTAGCTGCCGAGCACGTCGATACCCACATCGAAACCGCCCCGCGCACGCAACGCAGCAACCTGCGGCGACTTCCACAGGAATCGCATCACATGGCGATGCGACCGGTCCTCGACGAGCTTGTTGTTCCAGGGTGCATCGATCTCGACGATTTCATCGATGAACGGATTGTTTTCCAGAATGGGACGACCCCAGCTTCCAACTCCGGCGATCAGGCGCGTTGTCGGGAAGCGCGTGCGCAGCGCTTCGAAAAGCGGCGTGGTGGTGAGCAGTTCACCGAAATCATTCGGGCGCAACACGAGGATCTCGCGCGGCGTTTCCCGATGCGGGTTGAACCGCGGCCGGTAGAAACGGCTCAGCAACCAGACGGGCGCTTCGATCAGCAGGTTTTTCCAACCCATTGTTTCTCCAATATCGCAGTGACTATCGCCGGGATTACGCTCGAACCAGCTTGAGTCCGATTGAGTGCGTTCATCAGGGGATTGTGCTTTGTCGCGTCCATGCGATATGTGGCCGGCCAAACGGAAATGCACAAACGGGTCGCGCTCCCTGCTGCAACGCAGGGAGCGCGACCCGCCAATCACGCTTCAGATGCAACGTTCAAACGTCTGCGTTACCCGCGATGAAAGTCGCAAACGCGGCGTAAGGCAAGATCGACTTCACGCCGGAGGTGACGATCCCGAAGGTGTTGTTGCCGCTGTCGAGGACGTAATACATCGTCGACTGGATGTTGTGGGTTTTTCGCGCCTGATACAGGTTCGTCAACTGAGTCGTGATGTAGGTCGCACGGTAAGCCTGCGTGTGCTCAGGGCCCGTATTCCACTCGGTGATCATGAACGGCACACCGTACCGGGCCTTGCAATACGTCGGCAAGTCGAAGCCCGGGCCCGCGCCATCCGTGCCTATATTGAATATGTCGCCGTAGACCTCGTAGTTGTGCCACGTCGTGATATCCCAGCGCACGATCGGGTATCCCGTGGTCCCGTCAGGTTGCGAGCCTTCCCACAACGCGTCCGCTGCGCCAATATCGGCGGCGCAAAAGTTGATGCCGCACTTGGCGTTCGGCTGAACTGACCTCACTCCATCGAGCAAACCTCGCATCACGCCTCGCATGGCAGGCCAGTTCGCATTGTTGAAGTCCTTGGCCGTATTGCCCGCCTGATTGAAGTCGAGGATGGTCGAATTCTGCCGGGTCAGTTCGTTCCCGCATTCGTACATGGTCACGCCGTACTGCTTCAGCCGGTTCGCAACGGTCGACCCGACCATGAACGCCTGGTTGTACGCCACTTTCTCGCCGCTCAGGACATTCCCGGATGCGTCGGTCATTCCCTGGTTGATCAGGACAAAGAGCGTCATGCCGGCCGATTGAAACGCCTTGGCGAGAGCGGCCACTGCGTTGAGCTGCGTGGGATCGTCGCTCACGCCGACGCGATAGGTCGACATGCCCAGGCCCTTTAGCATCGATACGACTTGCGCCGGGGAATAGGTATAGTCGAAATGCCCGTTGATGCCATAGAAGCTTCCGGCAACCGGCGCGGTCGCGATGCGCGGGTCGGTGGCATGCAGCCAGCCCGCGACGCCCACGTCGGCCCAGACGTAAAACTGCCCGCTCGTGTTCTTGTGCCACATCATGCCGCCGTACCAGAGAAGCAGGGCAACGTCATAGTTGATGCCGGCGATCACACCGTCGCGGTACACCACGCCGTTCGTGACGGTCCACTGCCTGCCGACTGCGTCGTTGATATACGCGCCAGTCGGGATGGTCGTACCGTTGGGCGAAGTGCCTCTCGCGGAACGCGGATCGAGACACGCGGACCACCCCGAACCCGACCACGCATAAAACTTCCCGGATGAATTCTCGTGGTAGATCGTGTTGCTGAACCACAGCACCAGCGTCACGTCGTAGTTGATCCCGGCAACCGCACCGTTCTTGTAGACCACGCCGCCGGAGAGCGTCCAGATAGCGCCATTGCTGTCGGTAAGCGAAGACGCCGGCGGAATGGTCGCTCCATTTGCCGATGCGCCGCCAACGGCCGCATTTTGCAACGCCTGAACATTTGCAGCAGCGCTCACGGCAGCGCCACCCGCACCTGCGCTCGAACCGCCGCCGCATGCGGCCAAAAGATAGCTGCCACTGATGGCGGCAAGGCCGCCAAGAAATTGACGTCGTTTCAACATGGCGAGTTTTCCCCTGCCGGGCAAATCCCGGCATAAAAAAGTTTGGTCATTTTTTTAAAATGCGAACGAGAAAGGCCGCCGATAAACGGCCCCTGCAAATTTAACTTTGTGATCCTAAATTCTTAAACAGGTAATTCTTTCATGAACGATTGCTTAGGATATCTAATGCACGCAATTGAATTAACGGTCAGGAAAATTGAAACTTGAACCATTCATTCGGTTTGATTCGCCTGTTATCGGTCCAGCGCAAACGTTTGACAAATCAGTGCCAAATCGCGTGAAGGTAAAATATACGCAATACGTTTGGTATGAGTAAATGATACGCGAATGTAACGAAAACCAAATACATTTGCTTACATCAGATGAAAAAAGCCGGAATTTTCCGGAAATCGTTCATTTGCAGCGACCGGCTGATCCTACTTTCTCATCAGAGGAATAAATCATTCGTTATTCTGTGCAAATCAGATCTTTATTTCGGGTACGACCGGGATTCCGAAACGCACCGAGAGTTTTTTGTATGCGGGACGAATTTTGATCCTGTGTTTAACGGTAATTTTTTCGCTTTGTTTGTCGGTGCAAGCAACTTTAAATCGTGGAATCCTTAAAGTTCCGGACCGCCAGGTCGATAGTACGGACTAACCAATCACCAGCTTCCCAAACACTCAAGGTCTATGTCGAAAGCGCCTGAACCAGCAAATGAAGCAGCTCGACTACGCCTTCTGCAGGGGCTGGAAGTACTCGATACACCCGCCGACGAAGCCTTCGACCGCATCACGCGAATCGCTGCGGAGTTATTGCAGGTGCCTATCGCACTGATTTCTCTCGTCGACGAATATCGCCAATGGTTCAAGTCGCGGGTTGGAATAGACGTTTGCGAAACAAGTCGCGACCTGGCTTTCTGTGCACACGCGTTGAACGTCGACGAGATCTTGCTGGTCGAAGACGCGCTGGAAGACGGCCGCTTTGCCGATAATCCCCTGGTAACAGGCGCGCCGTTTGTCCGCTTTTATGCAGGCGTTCCGCTGCGTTCGCCGGAAGGTCTTGTGCTCGGCACGCTGTGCGCCATCGATACAAAACCCCGCACGCTCACCCGTTCCGCAATAAGCGCATTGTGCGATCTGGCTCGCACAGTCGAGAGGGAGCTGCTGCATAAGGAAACGGTGCGCGTTGGCCGCGCCGTGCAGGAATTCGACCGCCGTAATCTTGCGCTGAGCGCGTCTCGCTTCGAAACGATTTTCCGTCAGACGCCGACCGGAAAAGCCATCGTTGATCTGAGCGGCCGGTTTATCGACGTCAACTCCAAGCTCTGCGAAATCACCGGATACAGCGCCGAACAGCTTCTCAGCCTGACCTTCCTGGAAATCACTGTGGAAGCGGATCTGGCGATGGATCTGCAACTCGTCGCCGATCTGCTGTTCGGCCGGAGGAAGACGTATTCGCTGGAAAAGCGGTATAGGCGACGGGACGGCACAATCGTCTGGGTCGACTTGAGCGTGGCGCTCGTGCGCGATGAAACCGGCGAGCCCTTGCACTTCATCAGCGTCATACAGGACATTTCGGCACGCAAGGACAGCGAGAAATTTCTGCGGGATTATCAGCATGAACTCGAGCAACGCGTCACCGAACGCACGGCCGAACTGACGCAGAGCCGGGAAACCCTGCAGACGATCACTAATAACCTGCCGATTCTCATCGGCCATGTTGACGCCGATCTTCTATACCAGTTCAACAACGACGTGTTCAGGGACGTGTTTGGCGTGGAGCCGCGCAGCCTGCACGGGAAGTCGCTCGAGGAGACGCTGGGTTCCGCGCTTTTCGAAGAGCTTCGCCCTTACTTTGAGCGCGCGCTGGCGGGCGAGCGGGTCACCTACGACAACATCCGCTACGCTTCCCAGCACGACCGCATCTGGAGCGCCACCTACATTCCCGACTTTCGCGGCGACAAGGTGGCGGGTTTTTACATCATGAGCCAGGACATTACCGACCGGAAGCACGCGGAGAAAGCGCTTCTCGCCAAAGCCATGCTCGACCCGCTGACGGGCTTGCCGAACCGGCGGGCGTTGCATGAAGAACTGGCGCAAGCGGTTGAACATGGCAAGCGCGAAGCCGTGCCGTTCGCGTTGTTTTTCCTCGATCTCGACGGCTTCAAGACCGTCAACGATACCTACGGCCACGATGCCGGCGACGCACTGCTCATCGAAGTGGGCAAGAGACTGAAGAAAATCGTTCGCCAGAACGACGTCGTCAGCCGCCTGGCGGGCGACGAATTCATCATCCTGAGCCGCGGAATCACTACTGCAAGTGCATGCAGTCGAATTGCGCAGGACATCTGCCGGGCCTTGACGCGCCCGTTCGTCCTGCCGGGCGTGACTGTCGAGATCAGTACGAGCGTAGGCATCACAATGTGCATCGACGCCAGCCAGGCATCCACCGATGAACTCATCAGCAGCGCAGACGGTGCAATGTATGAAGCCAAGCGCAAGGGCCGCAACGGCTTCCGGTTTGCACGCGATCCGCATATCCGGATCGAGCAGATGGACGGAGACCGGGTGCCGTTGCCCGCGGACCATCCGCGCAGCGTGGCGTGAGCGACTGGCTTAGCCAATCCGCTACCTCAGCTTTTCATCGACCCATGACATGAACGCCGCGATCAGCGGCGATTCCATCAATTCGTTCCGACGCACCCAGTAGTACGCATGTTTCGCCGGCACGGTGATGCGAAACGGGCGGATCAGGGTTCCATCGGCGAGATCGTCGCGTACCGAGACGCTGTCACCCAGCGCCACGCCCTGCCCTCGCACGGCCGCTTCGATCCCCACGTGCGCAATGCCGATCTCGAGAATGCGCAAGCCGCCAAGCTTGTCCGCCGATGCCGCCGCGAGCCATCGTGTCCACGATCCGGCGTGCTCGCAGAACAAGGTCCGGTTCGCCAGATCCTGCACCGTGCGCAACGTACGCGGACCGTTCATCAGCGCCGGACTCACCACGGGGAACAGGACCGGATGCGTGATGAGCTTGACATCGCGATCGCGCCAGCGGCCCTCGCCGTACCGGATGCACAGGTCGACATCGGAAGAATAGATTTCCTTGTCTTCGTTCGATGGAATCAGCTTGAGGTTCACCGCTGGAAACTGCTCCAGGAAATCGCCGATATGCCGCGCGAGCCAGCGTGATGTGAACAACAATGGCGCCGATACCACCAAATCACCCGCAATCGCCGGGGAATCGAGCCTCACGACGGCTGTGGCGATCATGTCGAACGCGGTCTTGACGGGCTGGAGCAAGGCCTCGCCCGCTGGCGTCAGCTTCACACGGGCCTTCGAACGGATGAACAACGCCACGCCCAAAGTGCTTTCCAGCACGCGCACCTGATGACTGACGGCGCTCGCGGTGACGCTGAGTTCATCGGCGGCGGCCGCGACCGTGCCGTGGCGGGCGGTGGCCTCGAACGCGCGCAACGGGTTGAGCGGCGGCAATCTGTGACGCATGGCGAAGACCCGGAGATGCTGAGAAAAATTTCATTTGATGCGAATTAAATTCTCTGTACAAGCAGAAAATTTGAATGCTTAAGCTATACGTAATGAGCCAGATGCCCTAACGAACAGGAAAGCGCATGAACACGACCGCAGCAACCGAACGCCTTTGGGGCGGCCGCTTCAAATCCGGACCATCGCTTGCACTGGAAAACCTTTCGCGTTCGGACCCGAGCTTCTTTCGTCTCGCGCCCTACGATCTCGCCGGCTCGCGCGCGCACGCCAACGAACTCGAACGCGCGGGAATCCTGAATGCCGCCGAGCTCGAGCAATTGCTCGCCGCGATGGACCAGATCGAGAAAGAATTGCTCGCGGGTGAACTCTCACCCATCCTCGCCGATGAAGACGTCCACACGTTCCTCGAACGCGAGTTGACGCAGCGGCTGAAAGCAGTCGGCGGCAAACTCCGCGCTGGACGTTCACGCAACGATCAGGCGGCGAACGACCTGCGTTTGTATCTGCGGGACAAGGCGCGCACGCTCGCGGTCGCGGTGAATGAACTGCAGGATGCGCTGATCGAACAAGCCAGTGCACACGTGGAAACCATCACGGCCGGCTTCACGCATTTGCAGCCCGCGCAGCCAATCGTGTTCGCGCATCAGTTGCTCGCACACGCGCAATCGGTTTATCGCGATGTCGATCGTCTGGTCGACTGGGACCGGCGTTCCGCGCGTTCGCCGTTGGGCGCGGCGGCGCTTGCAGGCTCCGCAATCTGCTTGCGTGCTGATTTGTCGGCGCTGGAACTCGGCTACGACGGCCCGTGCGAGAACTCCATCGATGCCGTCGCATCGCGCGACCACGTTGCTGAATTCACGTTCGTCCTGAGCATGTTGTCGGTGAATCTTTCGCGGCTTTCGGAGGAGGTCATCTTGTGGACATCGCGGCAATTTCGCTGGGTCGAACTCGACGATGCCTACGCCACGGGCAGCTCGATCATGCCGCAGAAAAAGAACTCGGATATAGCAGAACTGACGCGCGGAAAAGCCGGTCGGCTGATCGGCAACCTGAGCGGCTTGCTCGCCACGCTGAAGTCGTTGCCGCTCGCGTATAACCGCGACCTGGCCGAAGACAAGATCGCGGCGTTCGACAGCATCGATACACTCGAACTCGTGCTGCCCGCAATGGCCGGTATGATCCGCACAATGCGCGTGAACGTGGCCGAAATGCGGGCGCAGGCGCCGCTCGGGTTTACGCTTGCAACCGAAGTTGCCGACTGGCTGGCGCTGCGCGGCGTGCCGTTCAGCGAGGCGCACGAGATCACCGGGGCGCTGGTGCGCGCATGCGAACAGCAAGGCATCGAACTCGGCGATGTATCGGTCGCAACGCTCGCTCAAGTCGATGCACGGCTTGAACCCGCCGTCCTCGATCACGTCACGCTGGACGCAGCGGTTGCGGCGCGCAGCGGTTATGGCGGCACCGCGCCGGTACGCGTCAAGGAACAGATCACGCGGCTGCGCGCGGCGATAGACAAACAGGCCGCATGGGCGGCCGCCTACAAGGGACCTTCATGCTGAGTGCATCGAACGACCGGGCATCGAACAATGGCGCAGCGCAGGACAGCGCCTTCGCCGATATCTCGCATTTCGAACACGTGCCGCGACGTTATTACGGGCGCTACGTGGCCTCGGCCGTGATCCTCGCGATAGTCGGGTATATCGTCGTGGCGTTCGCGCGCGGGCAAATCGAATGGGCGGTCGTTGCGCGTTTCCTCACGGCCAAGTCGATCCTGAAAGGTCTGGTCAACACCATCATCATGACCATCCTCGCGATGGCGCTTGGCATTGTGCTGGGTGTGATCGTGGCGATCATGCGCCTTTCGACCAACCCTGTGCTGCGCAGCGTCGCGCATGCGTACGTGTGGTTGTTTCGCGGCACGCCGGTGATCCTGCAACTGCTTTTGTGGTTCAACCTTGCCCTGGTCTTTCCGGTCATGGGCATTCCCGGATTGTTCGAGTTCCGTACCGTCGACATCATGACGCCGTTCCTTGCCGCATTGCTCGGGCTTGGCATCAACCAGGGCGCGTACACATCGGAAGTGGTGCGCGCGGGTCTGCTTTCCGTCGATACCGGCCAGTACGAAGCAGCGAAGTCCATCGGCATGCCGAGGCTGCAGGCGTTGCGGCGCATCATCCTGCCGCAGGCAATGCGCGTGATCGTGCCGCCTATCGGCAATGAATTGATTGGCATGGCGAAACTCACGTCGCTCGCAAGCGTGATCCAGTACGCCGAGATGCTGCACAACGCCGAGAACATCTATTACGCGAACGCCCGGGTGATCGAGTTGCTGATGGTCGCGGGCGTCTGGTATCTCGTGATCGTCACCGTGCTTTCGATGCTGCAATCGCGCGTCGAAGTCCGGTTCGCGCGCGGTGCAGGCCGGGCTTCGGCGAAGCAATGACGCTTGAAATCACGGGAATAAACAAAGCCATGAATCCTCTCGTCAAAGCCGTCGATCTGCGCAAGTCCTATGGAGAGTTCCAGGCGCTGCACGGCGTTCATCTCGATGTCGAGAAAGGCGAAGTGCTCTGCATCATCGGACCATCGGGTTCGGGCAAAAGCACGTTCCTGCGCTGCATCAATCAACTCGAAACCATCAGTGGCGGCGCGTTGTGGGTGAACGGCGAACTGGTTGGATATCGGCGCGTCGAGAACAAACTGTACCCGCTCTCTGAAAAACAAATGGCGCGGCAACGGCTCGCGACCGGCATGGTGTTTCAGCGCTTCAATCTGTTCCCGCATATGACCGCGCTGGAAAATGTGATCGAAGGGCCGGTGCAAGTGCTGAAGAAGAAAAAATCCGAGGCAGTGGAAGAAGCACGGGCGTTGTTGACGCGCGTGGGCCTCGGCCACAAGTGCGATGCGTTTCCCGTCGAGCTGTCCGGCGGACAGCAGCAGCGCGTCGCCATTGCGCGCGCGTTGGCAATGCATCCGCAGCTCATGCTCTTCGATGAACCCACCTCCGCGCTCGACCCAGAACTCGTCGGCGAAGTGCTGAGCGTAATGCGCGACCTCGCCAAAAGCGGCATGACGATGATCGTCGTCACGCATGAACTCGGCTTCGCGCGCGAGGTAGCAAACCGCGTCGTATTCATGGATCAGGGCAGGATCGTGGAAACAGGGACGCCGGAACAAGTGCTGTCCCATCCGCAGCAACAACGTACGCAGGACTTCATATCCGCAGTGCTTTCCTGATTTTTCATGCGCTAACCGTATTGCACATCAACCTCTAGCTCAGGCGACTACCCATGATCGACTCCTTGTTCCGGCGCACCGTTGGCGGTTTTCTGTTAGGCGCAGTGGCGCTGACTGCATCGTTTGCACATGCTCAAACGCCGGTCGGCGGCAAAGGCACGCTAACGGCCGCCATCGTGCCGAACTATCCGCCGTTCGAATACAAGGACCCTGCCACCGACGAACTCACCGGTTTCGACGTCGACCTCGGCAACGCTTTGGCCGCGAAGATGGGCGTCAAGCTCAAGTGGGAAGAAACCAGTTTCGACCAGATGATGAGCGCGCTGACCACGCATCGTGTGGATGTGATCCTGTCTGGCATGACCGACTTGCCCGCGCGGCGCGAGTCGGTGAACTTTCTCGACTACATCAAGACCGGACCGCAGTTCTACACTTTGAAGGCAAACGGTGCGCAGTACGCGTCGATGGAAGCCGTCTGTGGCAAACGCGTGGGATCGAGCCGCCGCACATCGTTTCCTGATGATACGAAGACATGGAGCGACGCGCATTGCGTGAAGGCGGGCAAGCCTGCGGTCGTGGTGGTGGGCACAGACGGTTCCGCCGACGCCCGCCTGCAATTGCGTCAGGGCCGGCTCGACGCCGCGGTGCAAGGCGGCGAGACCCTGCCGTATCAAAACACGCTGGAAAAAGATGCCTATGCGCCGATCGGTCAACCGTTCCTCCTGCAATACACGGCGATCGGCATGGCGAAGGACAACACCGCATTGAGCGACGCCATGACGCAGGCGTTCGGAAAACTGCTCGCCGATGGCACCTACAAGAAAATCCTGACGAAATGGGGCTTGCAGGAGCATGCGGTGTCGAAGGTGGTGGTCAACTCGCAGGAATAACGAAAGTGGCCGGGTAATTTCTGCGAAATTGGCCCTGTTTCTGTGCGCCATTTCTGGCGCATGATTGCGTGTTGGCACCGGGGATCGCTCCCGGAGCCGATTCAAGCCGCCAAGGAAACAGGAGCCCGAATGTATTTGCCCGCCCACTTTGCCGAAACTCGCGTTGACGAGCTTCATCGGCTAATGAATGAGTACCCGCTTGCCGCGCTCGTCACCAACGGCCCCGACGGACTCGATGCAAACCATGTCCCGTTCGAGCTGGATGCATCGGTGGGCAGCCAGGGCGTGCTGCGAGCGCACGTCGCGCGGGCGAATCCGGTCTGGAAAGAAGTGGCGGACGGCGCCGAGGTGCTGGTGATCTTCCGTGGCCCCGAGCACTACATTTCGCCGAACTGGTACCCGAGCAAACACGAAGCGCACCGGCAAGTTCCGACCTGGAATTATCAGGTGGTCCATGCACATGGAAAAATCACGATCCGCGACGACGAAAAATTCCTTCGCGGACTCGTTGGACGGCTCACGCGAGTGCATGAGGCTGGCGAGGAAAAACCCTGGAAAATGGGCGATTCAGCGCGTGATTATATTGATTCGATGCTGCAAGCCATTGTCGGCATCGAGATCGAGATTACACGTCTTGTCGGGAAATCGAAGCTCGGCCAGAACAAGGAACGGCGCGATATTCAAGGCGCGATCGACGGCTTGCGGACCAACAGCGAACAACCACTTGCCGACGCCATGTCCATAGCGCTCGCCGCCAAACCGGAATGATGCAGCGGGCGTTGCCTCGACAACGCCCATTGTTCACTCAAGTCTCGATCAACGCTCGACCTGACGATTCCAGCGCGCGTCCCACTGCGGACGGTTCGCGTTGATCACATCCCAATCCACCGTGTTGACCTTCTTCACGAGGTCATCGAGATTGCCGAGTTGTTGCTGCATTGCGTCGGTCATCTTCGCTTGGCGGTTCGTTGGAATCTGACGACCGGCGCTTGCCGCTTTGGTCTGCGCCGATGCCGAGATCATGAACGCCGCGAGTTTTTGCGCGAGTTCGGGATCGGGATTATTCGCGACCACGCATTCATCCACGAGCAACAGCACCGGACCTTCCTTCGGGTTTACGTACGCAACCGGAATGCCCTTCGTTTGCAGGTCGCCGGCAGCCGTCGGGGTGAGCGGGAACAGACCAGCCTGACCCGTTTGCACCATCTCGGAGATCTTCGCCGAGTTCGGAATGTACTCGATCACGTTCTTGCCCACGGTGCTTTGCCACTTCGTGAAGCCGGGTTCCACGTTCTTTTCGGTGCCGCCTTCGAGGCGATTGATCATCAGGAAACCATGCAGCCCGAACGTGCTGCTCGATGCCGACTGGAACACCACTTTGTCCTTGTATTTCGGATCGGCGAAGTCCATCCACGAGGTTGGCGGCGCCCAGCCTTTTTCCTTGAAGAGCTTCGTGTTGTATGCGATGCCGGTCATGCCAAGCTGTACGCCTGCGCCGATATCGTCCTTCATGCGCGCGAACGGATAGAGCTGCTGGATTTCGGGGCCGGACGTCATCTTCTGGCATACGCCCATGCTGACGGCGCGGGCCATCACGCCATCGTCGAGGAATACTACGTGGATTTGCGGTTTTGCTTTATTCGCCAAAAGCTTCGCCAGGATGTCCGAGGACGTGCCCGGGACGACGACGACCTTGACGTTGTTGGCTTTTTCGAATTCGGGAAGGACCTCGCTCGTGTAGGCCTTTTCCATCGGGCCGCCGTTCATGCCGATGTAGATGGTTTTGGTTTCCGCGTGCGCGGGGAATGCGGACATCAGGCCCACAGTGAAGAGGGCGCTCGTGAGACTCGCTAATGCTTTTTTCATTGGAGTTGATCCTTGGTAACAGGGTGTTTTTTTGGTCTTTTTTCTTTTTGCGTTTTGCGTTTTGCGTTTTATGGCTGGTTCTTTGCTCGGTTGCTGCTTTCTGCGTCTGCGCGCGTTCCGCTCTAATTGATTTCTTTAGCACTATTGGCCACTGTGCGTGGCGGCACTTCATTTCTTTTTCCAACGGCGAAAAAGAAACGAAGCAAAGAAAACGCCTTTCCACCACGGGCTCATAAGTGTCCACAGCGTGCAGTTTTTAACTGCTTGGTACCCCAAAAGCACGCTCGGCAAATAACCACGTCCCGCTGAAACCCTCCCCCTCCGTCAACAGATACCCACACGCTTCGCCACCAGTGTGGGTAGCCATTAACCAGGAAACCATTTCCCGCGCGTCGCGCACACGAGGCGTCAGGCGGCAGCAACTCCCGCCCATCTCTTAATCGAAAAACTATCTATCGGCGTACTCGTCGTGCCGTCTATCACTAAATCCGCCAGTACTTCGCCAACCCCAGGCGCAAGCAAAAAGCCTCCGCCAGAAAAACCGAAAGCATGCAGAAGCTTTGGCGTTGTTTGGCTAAAGCCAATCACGGGGTTGTCGTCGGACGTGGCACCCTCTACGCCAGTCCAGGTTCGCAACAACAATGCGTGTCGAAGCCTTGGCAATAACTCACATGCCGCCCTCATCACCTTGCGCGTCGTCTCGGTTAGCGGCTGCGCGTATTCACCGTCACCCAAACCACGGCCGCCGCCAATCACCACGTTTCCACGCGATACCTGACGCGCATAAATGCCACCGCCATAAACGCCCAGATTGTGATCGATGAAAAACGGCAGCGGCTCAGTCACCCACATGTTCGGATAGATCGGTTCCATAGGAATGGACTCGCCGAAAAATCCAGCCACAACATTGCCCCATGCGCCCGCCGAATTGATCAGCCAGTCGGCTCGCGCCTCGATCGTCGCACCCGAATCGTGGCGCGCCTGGATCACGAATTCATCGCCATTTCGCGTGATACTGGTCACGGAAGTCTGCTCGCGAACGTCCGCTCCCGCCGCACGTGCAGCACGCGCAAATGCGGGCGATACGATTCGCGGGTTTGCGTGGCCATCGCCAGGACATAAGGAACCGCCGAGCGCCGCCGGACCAAGCCAGGGATATCGCCGGCGAAACGATGGACCACTCATCACCTCCAAATCAAGGCCGAATGGATTCGCAAGCTGCGCGTACGCTTCGAGCGCAGCGAGATCGGCTTCGCTGCGAGCAAGCCGCAAATGACCCGATACAACAAACTCGCCATCCGTACCTACCAATTCCGGCAGCCGGTTCCAGATCGCGCGCGCACGTACAGCCAGCGGCAATTGCGTGGCAGGCCGCCCTTGCCGGCGCACGCCGCCATAATTCACGCCGCTCGCCTGCGCGCCGCAATAGCGTCGCTCGAACAGCCCGACCTTCAGCCCGCGTCTCGCGAGCATCAGCGCCGCCGACGACCCGACCAGGCCGCCGCCCACTATCACTACGTCGAAACGCAAGGTTTCATTCATCGCGGGCATGCTCCGGGATCGGGGAGAGATCGGCCTCGTCGCTCATGTCCGCCATCAACGCAATCGATAAAGGCACCGGCTTGATCGGCGCCTGTCCGCGCAAACGGCCGACACCGGCGATGCTCTTGCCCGTCTCCGCGCTCAGCAGTTCGGCTGCGGCCGCGCCACACATGCGCCCCTGGCATCGACCCATGCCAACGCGCGTCAGCGCCTTCAGCCGGTTGATCTCGCTTGCTTCGCCGCCGCGAATGCACCGTCGTAATGTGCCTGCCGTGATTTCCTCGCAACGGCATACGGTCATGTCGTCGGGCCATGCCGACGCACAATCGGATGGCGGCGCAAAGGCCTGCTCCAATCCCACGCGAAACTGCGCAATGCTGGCCAGTTGCCGGTCGAGTTTCGATGTATCGCCAGCGTTCGCAGCGGGATGGTCGAGGTCTTCGAGCATTGCCAATGCAGCACGCCGTCCCGCCAGTTCAGCAGCATCCGCACCGGCGATTCCGGCGCCGTCGCCGGCGAGATAGACGCCGGGCACCGAGCTGCGGCCGGCGGCGTCGCGTTCGGGCAACCATGCACGATTGAGCGTATCGAAACGAAAGCGGCAACCCGCAAGGTCGGCGAGCTGCGTCTCGGAACGCAGGCCATATCCAAAGCCGATGGCATCGCATGGGATCGTCATCTCGCGCGCGCCGTCACTGAACGTGATGCCTTGAACCGCGCCGTGCCCGTCAGCGCGCACGATCTTCACGCCCCGTTCGATACGCACACCGTGCGCCGCAAGCCAGCCGACGTAAAACAGGCCTTTTGCGAACGTCGACGGTTGCCTCAACAAACGCGGCGTCGCGGCAAATTGTTTGGAGAACGGATTGGTATCGAGTATTGCTTCGACCTGCGCGCCCGCCTTCGCGTATTGATATGCGACGAGATAAAGCAGCGGCCCGGTTCCGGCAAACACCACGCGCCGCCCGATCGCGCAGCCTTGCGCTTTCAACGCAATCTGCGATGCACCCAGCGTATAGACGCCCGGCAGCGTCCATCCGGGAAACGGCAAGATGCGATCCGTCGCGCCCGTCGCAATGATCAGATGCGAGTAAGGCACTGTGCGCTGACGCCCTGCATGAAATGTGTCGAGTCGTCCCGCCCCGCATCCCCAGACCAGCGTATCGGGCCGGTAGTCGAGCTTCGACATCATGCTCGCCATTGTTGAATGCACCGCGTCTGCCTTGCCCGCTTCCATTCCATAGAGCGCGCTTTTGTCGCGGACGAAGCCTGCATCAGCCGGCGGTTGCCGGTAAATCTGGCCGCCCGCACGCGACGCTTCATCGATGACAACCGGCCTCAAGCCCGCCATCACCAGCGTTTCGGCCGCGCGCACGCCCGCAGGCCCGGCGCCAACAATCACAATGCTCTTTTGATCGCTCATGCCTCGATGGGCCGCGTCTGGATACGCATGCCGTCCTTGATGATTGTCGAACACGCCCTGATCCGCGTGCCGTCTTCCAGTTGAACCCAGCAGTCCTGGCACGCACCCATCAGACAAAATCCCGCGCGCGGTTCGCCGCTGAATTCGGTGTTACGGACTCGCCGCGTGCTCAGCAAGATTGCGCTCAGAACAGTGTCACCGGCCAATGCGGTTGCAGATGTACCATCCAGTACAAAATTGACCGCCGGGCGATCTGTCTCCGTCAAACGAACGAATTGCGGCTGTGGGTCTGTTGTCATGGGCTCGAATCAATGCGAACCGATCAGGATGCGGTTCAGTCCATACACGCGATCAAGCAGGATCATCGCGCCCGCGGTGATGAAGATCACGAGCGCGGAGACCGACGCCATCATCGGGTCGATGGATTCCGTTGCGTACATATACATGCGCACGGGCAATGTCACCGTTTGCGGCGACGTCACGAAAATGGACATGGTCAATTCATCGAAGCTGTTGATGAACGCAAGCAGCCAGCCGCCGGTGATGCCCGGCAAGATCATCGGCAGCGTGATACGGCGAAACGACGTCCATCGATCAGCGCCGAGCGACTGCGCCGCATGCTCGATGCTGCGGTCCATTCCGCTCACCGAAGCCAGCACGAGCCGCATCACGAACGGCGTAATGATGATCATGTGCGCCGCGACGAGCCACGTGAACGAGCCGGTTGCGCCGATCATCGCGAAGAAACGCAGGAACGCGATGCCAAGCACGAGGCTCGGAATCACCAACGGCGAGAGGAACAGGCCGTTGAGAAATTCGCGTCCCGGAAAACGTTCACGTCCGATGGCAAGCGCCGCCGGCAAGGCGAGCGCAAGCGACAAAGTCGCCGATGCAAACGCAAGCTTGATGCTGTTCGCGAACGCCGAGATGAAATCCGGATAGTCGAGAATCGCGCGGAACCAGCGCAGCGACAATCCGTGCGTGGGCAACGTGAGCGTCTGCTCCGGCGTGAACGCAACCAGCACCACGATCACCAGCGGCGCAAGCACGAACAGGATCACGAGCGTATGAAAACTCAGCGCAATGAGGCCGTTCTTTCGCATGGCGGTCTCCTTAGCCGAGGCTTCTGGAGTAACGACGCTCCAGAACCCTGTAGTACGTGATCATGATGATGAGGTTCGCGATCAGCAACAAAATGGCGATGGTCGCGCCGAGCGGCCAGTTGAGCGATCCGAGGAATTCATCGTAGACGGCAGTCGCCGCCACTTTCAGACGACGTCCGCCGAGCAAACCGGGAATTGCAAACGCGCTCGCCGATAACCCGAACACCATCAGGCTGCCCGAGAGGATGCCGGGCGCGACTTGCGGCAATACGATGCGTCGAAGCGTTGTAGCCGGCGACGCCATCAGCGAAAGCGCCGCGTTCTCCACTTGCGGATCGAGCTTTTGCAACGAGGTCCAGACGGGAATCACCATGAACGGCAACATCACGTGCACGAGCGCGATCACGATCGCAAACGTCGTGTATTCGAGCTTGTACGGACCCATGCCGAACAACCCGAAGAACTGGTTCACAATGCCGCCGGTATTGAGCAACATGCTCCAGCCGAACGCGCGCACAACCACGGAAACGAGCAAGGGCGCAAGGATCACGAGCAGGAACATCGAACGCCATGGATCGCGCATCCGGTACAACACGTAGGCCTCGGGCGCACCGATCACCACACACAGCAACGTGGTCAGGATCGCGATGCCGAAGGTCCGCGCGAAAATCGTCTGGTAATAGCTGTCCGTGAGCACCTCGGCGTAATTGCCGAACTGGAACGCTGCAATGGGTCCGCTGGCCGGATCGAACTTGTAGAAGGTGAGTACGACCGTCATTGCGAGCGGCGTGAGCACGAGCACCGCGAACAAGATGAACGCGGGCAGGCTCATCATCCACGGCGGCACGAACGCGTGCCAAGGCGCACGCGGCTTGTTGAGCGTGCCCTTCGCGGATGGATCGGTGGATTCGAGCATGCTAGCCATGACTTGCTTCCTGAATCACGCGCACTGAATCGCGATGCCAGTCGATACCCACAGCCTCGCCCTCCGCTACGGGTTCGGTGCCCTCGTTCTGGCTGCAAACGAGTACTTCGCCCAGCGCGGTATCGACGCGATACAACCACTGGCTGCCCAGGAAGAATCGGCTCGTCACGGTTGCCGACAACCTTCCCGTTCCCACCTTGCACAAGTGCAGTTTCTCGGGACGAATGCACAAGGTCACGGTGTCGCCTTCGCGCCAGACCGTTCCCGCATCGATGCATGCAATACCCGTCAGGTCGTGGCCGAGGTCCACGTGCACTTCGTTCGAACGCGCTTCGGTCACCTTGCCCGCGAGCATGTTCGCCTTGCCGATAAACTGCGACACGAAGCGATTCTCCGGCCGCTCATACGCGCGATACGGCGAGTCCACTTGTGTAACGCGCCCGGCTTCCATCACGACCACACGATCGCTGATCGACAAGGCTTCGGATTGATCGTGCGTGACCATCACGGTCGTCGTGCCGACCTTGCGCTGGATGGTGCGCAATTCGAACTGCATCTCTTCGCGCAGCTTGGCGTCGAGGTTGGACATGGGTTCATCGAGCAGCAGAACCGGCGGCTTGATTACGAGCGCGCGCGCGATTGCCACACGCTGGCGCTGACCGCCCGAAAGTTCACGCGGATAGCGCGCGGCGAACGCATCGAGCCGCACGAGCGAAAGCGCTTCACGAATCCGCTCGGTGCATTCGGCCTTGCTCACGCCGCGCATCTCCAGACCGAAACCCACGTTCTGCGTGACCGTCATGTGCGGAAAAAGTGCGTAGCTTTGAAACACCACGCCCAGGCCGCGCTTGTTTGGGCGGACGTTCGTGATGTCCTTGCCATCGAGTGAAATACGGCCGCGCGTGACGTCGATAAACCCCGCGATCATTTGCAGCGTCGTGGTCTTGCCGCAACCCGAAGGTCCGAGCAACGAGACGAACTCGCCTTTTTCGACCGAGAGGCTCACGTCGCTGACGGCGTGCAGATCGCCGTAGGCTTTTGTCAGTTTGTCCAGCACGAGAAACGACACGGTGGCCTCCAGGGTCTTTTCGGAAAACAGTTGAGCAATCAGGCAGGCGACGCGATGCGCTTATCAAACAGATCGCGATGGAACAAAAGAGGAATTCCGCCGCCCGATCGACGCGCCGCGGTTAGCGCGCTTCGGGCGGCAAGGTCGACGCCAGGGTACGACATCTTGGACTTCTATTATTGATTAAACGTCGAACTTGACGCCTTGCGCCAGCGGCAATTCGCGGCTGTAGTTGATCGTGTTGGTCGCGCGGCGCATGTAGCCCTTCCACGCGTCCGAACCCGATTCGCGGCCGCCGCCGGTTTCCTTTTCACCGCCGAACGCGCCGCCAATTTCAGCGCCGCTCGTGCCAATGTTTACGTTCACGATGCCGCAATCGCTGCCCGCGGCCGACATGAATTGTTCGGCTTCGCGAATGTCATTAGTGAAGATCGCCGAGGACAAACCTTGCGGCACGCCGTTCTGCAATTGCAGCGCATCGGCGAAATCGTCGTAGGTCAGGACGTAGAGGATCGGTGCGAAGGTCTCGCGTTCGACCACAGCCGTTTGCGCCGGCATGCGCACGAACGCGGGACGCACGTAATAAGCATCGGCATGACCGCCGATTTCAACGCGTTCACCGCCCTTCACGTCGCCGCCTTGCTCGCGTGCATCGCGCAACGCCTTTTGCATGGCGTCGAATGCGGCGCGGTCGACCAGCGGACCAACCAGCGTATCGCTTTCAAGCGGACTTCCCACTTTCACCGATGCAAACGCCTTCTCCAGCCGCGGCAACAGCTTGTCGACCACGCTGCTGTGAACCACGAGCCGACGCAAGGTGGTGCAACGCTGACCCGCCGTACCGACCGCTGAGAACGTCACGCCGCGCACGACGAGATCCAGGTCGGCGCTGGGCGCCACGATCACCGCGTTATTGCCGCCGAGTTCCAGAATGCTGCGGCCAAGGCGCTTCGCCAGCACTTGCGCGACTTCGATACCCATGCGCACGCTGCCCGTTGCGCTGACGAGCGGCACCTTCGTGGACTCGGTCAGCGTCTGGCCGATATCGCGTTCGCCGAGCAGCAACTGGCTCAGGCCTTCGGGCGCTGTGCCGGGATGGGTTTTATCGAATTCGCGCAAGGCTTTTTCGAACAGTGCATGACACGCAATGGCCGTCAAAGGCGTCTTCTCCGATGGCTTCCACACGACCGAATCGCCGCAGACAATCGCCAGCGCCGTATTCCACGACCACACCGCAACCGGAAAGTTGAACGCCGAAATCACGCCGACAACGCCGAGCGGATGCCACGTTTCCATCATCCGATGCCCCGGGCGCTCGGACGCGATGGTCAGGCCGTAAAGCTGGCGCGACAGACCTACCGCGAAGTCGCAGATGTCGATCATTTCCTGCACTTCGCCCAGGCCTTCGGACGTGATCTTGCCGGCTTCCAGCGTCACGAGGCTGCCGAGCGCGGCCTTGTGTTCGCGCAGCACGTTGCCGAATACGCGGATGAGTTCGCCGCGCTGCGGCGCGGGCACGGTACGCCATTTGAGGAACGCAGCATGCGCCGCGTCGATCTTGCGGGCAGCGGTCTCGGGGGTATCGACGGCGAGTTTGGCGAGCAGCGCGCCATCGAGCGGCGAGCGCGCCACGAGGGCGTCGCCCTTCCACTGGCCGAGGTCTACACCGAGTGCGCCAAGAATATCGTTCAGTTGCATCACTTCCTCTCTTTATGTCGGGTTACTGCCGGGGCGTTGTGCGCGGCGTGCCGCCATCGACATCAACGCTGCTCTGGAACTCAAGCCGGCATGAAAATACACACACGACGGCACAGAGTTTCAGGGCCTAAAAATACCGTTGCAAATGATTAATCGGTATGACTTGGTGCGCTGGACGAACCAACTTCATTGATCCAGCAATCCGGCTCTTGCGATTAGAACGCGTTTTGGCCCATCTGGCGAGGCGTAGTGTTACCGGCTTGCCAGCGCGAGCTTGAGACGACACACGCCTTCGAACACTTCAGCTTCCCCCGGCGCCGCGGCGAAAGACAGCCGCATGCTGGATTCATCGGCGTCGTGAACATAAAAGGCCGGGCCGGGCACGTAGATCACGTTCTGCTCGATTGCGCGCTTGAGTACGTCGGCCGCATGACGCCCGCCCTTCAACCGCGCCCAGACGAACATGCCGCCCTGCGGCACGACGTAGTCGATGTCGTTGGGAACGAATTGCCGCAACGCGCTCGAGAGCGCCTCGTAACGCTTCTTGTAAGCCTGCACGATAACCGGCACATGCTCCGCCAGCCGTCCGCTTTCCAGATAGCACCGCGCCGTTTCCTGCGCGAGCGGCGACGTGCAGAGATCGCTTGTCTGCTTGGCGACCAGCATGCGCCGCGTGATGGCAGGCGGCGCGATCGACCAGCCGATCCGCAAGCCCGGCGCAACGACCTTCGAGAGGCTGCCGAAATAGACGACCCAGTCGCGCGCGCCGGGAATTTCGTCGGCGAGAGCGATGACCGGCTTCACCGGGTCGCCCGAGAAACGCAGTTCGCCGTAGGGATCGTCTTCGATCAGCACGAAACGAAACCGCATCGCGAGGCGTGCGAGCGCCTCGCGGCGCTCCACCGGCAACGTCGTGCCGGTCGGGTTCGCGAAGGTCGGCACGGTGTATAGCAGCTTCGGCCGCTCGGCCGGATCGAGTGCTTCGAGTTGTTCGGTGAGCGAATCGACGTCGATGCCTTGCGCGTCCGTGCGCACAGGGATCAGCTTCGCGCCCGCAAGACGCAGCGCCTGAATCGCGGCTGGATAGGCCGGCTCTTCGATCAGCACGGCGTCGCCCGGCGCGACCAGGATCTTGATCAGCAGATCGAGGCCTTGCTGCGAGCCGGTAGTCACGATCAGATCGTCGATTTCGCGCGATACGCCGCGTTCGCTCATTAAACGCACAATCGCGCGACGCAGCGCGGGCGCGCCGGCCGTGTCGCCGTATTGCAGGCACGCGACCGGGTCCGCGCGGTAGGCCTCTTCCATTGCGTGCCCGATTCCTACGCGGTCGAACAGATCCTTCGATGGATAACCGCCCGCGAACGAGATCATCCCCGGCCGGCCGAGATATTTGAAGAGTTCGCGGATAGCGGAGCCTCGCGGCGCCTTGAACGGCTCCGTGAAATCGTAGAGATCGGACTCGGCGGTTGCGTTCACGCGGCCGCCGTCATCTTGAAGATGCCCGTTGCGTTGCCGGCATCGAAACCGAGATCGAGCACGCGACGGCCGGTGGTGTCGTCGAGAACCGTGTCGCGGCTGATGAATTCATAGAACGAACCGGGCACGTCGCGCTCGATCTGCGCACCGGTTTTATCGATGAACACACGGCGCACCGGATCCGCGCGGAACGCCGTCTGGCGGACGCGGCCCGACTTCGATATTTCGACTGAATCCTTGATAGGACGGCCGAGTGCACGCTGGGCATCGGCGACGGCGAAAACGTCGTCCACGCGGTCCGTCGCGTGATTGAACGCGTTGCCTTCGGTTGCAATCCAGGCCATTTCGGCCGATTCGGCGCGCAACGTTTCGTAATCGGCGAGATGCGGCACCGGATGCTGACGCTCGAAACATCGGACGATCACCGGCAGCAGATCGAGCGCGATGGCGAGCGGCAGCGAGCCGTCGCGCTCGAGTTCGGCGAGCGACGCGACAGCTTGCGGCGTCAGCGGATCAACGCTTTCGCCAATCACGCGCGTCACCGCCTGCTGGAATTCCGGGCTGAAACGGTCAGGATGCAACTCGCTGACGAAATACTGGGCGATGTCATCGGGGGCGTCGAGGTGTTTGTATGAACGCCCCGTCATTTTGATTCGATCGAGCGGATACGTGCCGTTCAAAACAAAACCGAGCGGCCGGAGAATGCGCGTGAACGCGGCCTCGCCGGGCGGCAGGCCGCCCGACTCGCACCAGCGCACAGTGCGCAACGCGCCGTGGTCGAACTGAACGCGGGTTTGCGTGTGCTGTACGTCGTCCGTGTACGCGCGGCCGCTTGGCACGCGTTCGAGCAGGTCCGCGAACAGCGCCATGTTCATTGCCTGAGCGAGCTCGGCGCGAGTGACAGTGCCGGACGTGAAGGTGTTCATCGCGGCGGGCAAGTTCATCAAACGCACTAACCCGGCGACCTTTGTCTCAGGGACAACCGTGGTAAGCAAGGCGGCAAGATTGGAATTCATTTTTCCTTGGTTCCGACTGATCCAGCAAGGCAGACGCTTCAAGCTCGATCAGCGCTGTAAGCAATTCAACACGAGCCGATTCTGCGGCGCGTCAAAAAGCCACGCAATTGATATAAACTCATTAGTTGGTTCTGAAAACGCACCAAGTGCCTTTTTCAATCAGTTAAAGAGACAGGCAATACATGAGAAAAGGCATCCCCAATCTGGTCGCGCTGCAGATTTTCGAAGCTGCTGCGCGCCATGAGAGCTTTACCCGCGCCGCCAACGAACTCGCGCTGACGCAAAGCGCGGTGTGCAGGCAGGTGGCATCGCTGGAAAGCCGGCTGGGGGTCGCGTTGTTCCTGCGGATCAAGAAACGCATTGTGCTGACTACGCACGGAAGGCAGTACGCCGCGCTCGTGCGCAAGAACCTCGACCGGATCGAACGTGACACGCTTGAACTAATGGCGCAGCGCGGTGTGGGGCGCATTCTCGAAATCGCCGTGGTGCCAACGCTGGCAAGCCAGTGGCTGATTCCGCGTTTGCCGCAATTTCGCGCGTTGCGCCCCGATATCACGGTGAATCTCTCCATCCGTACCGAACCGTTTCTATTCAGCGATTCCCCTTTCGATGCCGCCCTGTACTTCGGCGATTCAGTCTGGCCAGGCACGCAAGGCAAGCTGCTGTTCCGCGAAGGAAAGGTCGTGCCGGTGTGCAGTCCGTCGTTGCTGGCGGGCGCCGTGCCGGTGTCGCTGGAACAGCTGACGGATCTGCCGCTGCTGCATTTATCGACGAGACCGGACGCGTGGCGCACCTGGTTCCGGCTGAACGGACTCGAACACGATGTCCGTGCGGTGCGGGGCGCGCGATACGAATTGTTCACCATGCTCACCAGCGCGGCGCAGGCAGGTCTGGGGGTCGCGCTGCTGCCGGAGATTTTGCTGGCGGATGAATTGTCGTCGGGAAGGCTGATGGTGCCGCTCGATAAACCCATGACTGGCACGTCCGGCTATTACCTCGTCGCCCCCGATGAAATCGCGCAGGACGAACCGTTCGTGGCGCTGTCGGAATGGCTGAGTTCGATTGTGCCGCGAATGGAGGAAGTGGCATTGAAAGCGTAAAGACGCGCAAAGCGTCAAAATAGGCACTCACCGCCCCCACCGGAGACACACCTTGGCGCAAACGAAAATCCCCGCCGTCTACATGCGTGGCGGCACGAGCAAGGGCGTGTTCTTCCGTCGCGACTGGCTGCCCGCCGACCCCGCGCTGCGAGACCGCATCCTCATGCGCGTGATCGGCAGCCCCGACCCCTACGGGCAGCATATCGACGGCATGGGCGGCGCCACGTCCAGCACCAGCAAGGTCGTGATCATCGGGCCGTCGTCGCGTGACGATTGTGACGTTGACTATCGGTTCGGACAGGTCGCTATCGACAAACCCGTCGTCGACTGGTCCGGCAACTGCGGCAACCTGACCTCCGCGGTGGGTCCGTTCGCGATCGCCCAGGGTCTGGTCGATGCCCCGCGCGACGGCATCGCCACCGTCCGGATCTGGCAGGCCAACATCAACGCAAAGATCATCGCCCACGTTCCCATGCGCGACGGTGAAGTCGTGGAAGAAGGCGATTTCGAGCTCGATGGCGTGACGTTTCCCGCAGCGGAAATCCGCATCGAATTCCTCGACCCGGCCGGCGATGGCGAAAGCCCGGACACCGCCATGTTCCCGACAGGAAATGCATCGGACGTGCTGAACATACCGGGCGTCGGCGCCGTGGAAATGACCATGATCAACGCGGGCAACCCCGCCATTTTCATCGATGCAGCAGCGTTGGGGCTGGTCGGCAACGAACTTCAGCGCGACGTGAACGGCGACGCCGCCTTGCTTCACAAAGCCGAAGCAATACGCTCGCACGCGGCGGTCCGCATGGGCCTCGCGACGACCGCCGATGAAGCCACCCAGTCAAGGCCGCATACGCCCAAGCTCGCGTTCGTCGCAAAACCAACTGGCTATGTGGCATCCAGCGGCAAGCCCATTGACGCAACCACGCTCGATATCAACGCGCGCATCTTTTCGATGGGCAAGCTTCACCACGCGATGACCGGAACCGGCGCAGTCGCCATCGCGGTTGCGGCGGCGATTCCCGGCACGCTGGTCAACCGGCTCGTGCCGGATTCGCACGGGTCGATCCGTTTCGGGCATCCATCGGGAAGTCTTGCGGTCGGTGCGGAGACCAGACAGACAAACGATGACTGGATTGTGACAAAAGCCATCATGAGCCGCAGCGCGCGCAGGTTGATGGAAGGCTTCGTGTTCGTGCCGTCCACGGTCTTTGATGCCTGAGCGATGCCTGACTGATGCCTGAGCATCCGGTCAGGCTTTCACCATTAGGTTGACTAAGCATTACCTAATTACCTGAACCACGAAGTTTCAAAGACGATTTTCAGTCTTCACCCACGCCGATAGCGTCAATTAAAAGACGCGCCATTTATTTTTGATTTTTATCGGCGGCGCGTGCCAATATTTTCCTCTTACGATCAGCCATAGCGTGGTTGAGGCATCAACTCGTTTCAATCTCCCGCCAGACGCCGCCCAAGGCAATCGCGCGCTTTACGCGCACATCCTGCTTAAGCTCACCACACCGTCCAGGAAAATATCGCTCATGGTCTTGACACGCCTTCGCGTTCTCCACGTCTTTTCTGCCGCCCTCGTGCTGCTCGCGGCGATTGGGCGCCCCGTTTACGCGCAGTACTCAACCGACTGGGTCGCGAACACATACGGGACAAGCTCTACCTACGTAGGCAACGGCGCCCGATCAATGTGGATCGCGCCCGAAGGCATCATCTATACAGCGTCGCTCTGGGATGAAAACGAAGGCGGCATTGCGATCTACCAGAACCGCCAGAACGCGGGTTCCATCGGCATACACAACGCGTTTCAGGGCAGCGCGATCACCGGCAACGCGACATCGATTTTTGCAGCGATGCAATACGACCGGAACAAGGGCAGCGGCTACGTGGGCCGATACAACCGCGCAACCAAGACCCAGGACTTCACGATCGCAGTCAGCGCGACCACGACCGAAAAGCGTGCCGATGTCATCACGGGACTCGCCACCGCCGGCTCCCTGCTCTACGCAAGCGACTTTCCGGGCAATCGCGTGCGCGTGTTCACCACCGACGGCGTCTGGCAAAGCGATATCAACGTGACCGGCCCCGGCGCGCTTGCCGTCGATACCACCGGCAACCTCTGGGTCGCGCAGAAAAACGCGGGCGCCATCGTGGAATTCAGTCCGGCCGGCACCACCATGAATACGATCCAGATGGCCGCGACGTCGCGTCCTTCAGCGCTTTATTTCGACCCAACGAATGGGCAACTCATGGTCGGCGACCAGGGGCCCGACATGAACATCAAGCTCTACCAGACCTCGGGCAGCCCGGTTCAAGCGGGCACGTTCGGCATTCAGGGCGGTTATCTCGACACCACGTCGGGCATCAAAGGCCAGGTCGGCGACAGGCGATTCACGCGCGTGGTGGGAATCGGTAAAGACACAGCCGGCAACCTCTACGTCCTCAGCAATCCGTGGGGCGGAACCTGGGACCTCGCGCGTAACGGCAACACGGACATCTACGTGTATGACGCCTCAAACATTCTTCGATGGAGACTTCAGGCGCTCAACTTCGAAGGCAACGGCGCGCCGGACCCGGGCACGGACGGCGCGTATCTCTATGGCGGTTTCAACGTCTATACCGGCACGGCCGGGGGTACTTTCGTGGCCAATACGGTGAATCCGTTCGACTATCCGGCCGACCCGCGCATCGATATCAACGATACCCAACGCGGCCAGCACTTCGCGCAACTCGCAACCGTTGGCGCAAACAGGGTCATGGTTGCAGCCGGCCAGAATCCGGGCGTGTTCAACTTCTATCACTTCAACGCGGCGAATGGTTATATCGCGATTCCGGATGGATCGCTGCCGGGCACGCTGTTCAATTCAAGCACGTTGATCACGGGCGGTTTTTCCCTCGATAGCAACGCGAACGTCTGGGCCGGTCCGGACAGGACGAACCGCATTTACTTCTATCCGCTGACAGGCTTCGATACTGACGGCAAGCCCTCATGGGGCCCGGGCTTCGCGTACGCCACGCCGAGGTCCGTCCTGCCGCTGACCCGGATCATTTATCTTGCTGACAGCGACACCCTGATCCTTGCACAAGGCATCATTGGCAGCGCGGACTGGACATCCATAGGCACGCGCATCGAGGTCTATCACGGCTGGCGCGCGGGTAATCAAAAAGCGCCGAACCCGGTGATCACCCTCACGACCGCCAACCCTAAATCAATCGCTGCGACGGGCAATTATTTGTTTGTCGGCTACGTGCATTCGGTGCCGAATATCGATGCATTCAATCTCGCGACCGGCAGTCTCGACATGACATTCACCAACAGCAACCCCGGCAACGTGGACGTGGGCAACGACGTGGATTCCATGTATGGCCTCAGGGCGTTTCTGCGCTCGACCGGGGAGTATGTGGTCACCAAGGACAACTACAACGAGTCGAGCATCATTGTTTATCGATGGACGCCGGGGGCTGTTTCGAACGCCGCTATACCTTAGCGGGCGGCTGCGGATTGTTTGCCGGGTTGGTGTCGATCTTGACGACGCGCTCGATGCCAAGCTCACCCACGAGCGCCGATAACGCGGATTGCAACGAATCGGCAATCTGCGCGGCATAGACATCCGCGCCGTCCACATACGCGGTGAACGCCCGCAGATATTTGGCCTTTTTCTCCGGGTTCTCGATCGTGTCCCTGGTCCATTGGTACAGCGGATAGTTATCTGGGCCGAGTTTTTCCGCTTCGTCGACGTAGCCGGCAAACGCGTCGAACTGACACACCAAAGATGCGTCGTGCCGGCGCAGCACGTCGTTCAACGACGCGGGCATGTTCTGCGAATCGTCGCGCAAAGTCGTGGCGAGTTCGGATGAAACGGTGATCCTGACCTGGTACAACCATGCATCGCTCATGTTTTCTCGCTTCTTCTACGTCGCCGTGCGCAACACCTGGGCAAGATCGGCCAGACGATACGGCTTGGTGATGAAAGTGAACGCATCGGTCGAGCCATGTTGTTCTTTCAGCATGGGCAGCGGATAACCCGAGGCCAGCACGACCTTCAACCGGGGTAAAAGCGCCCGTGCGGTGCGTGCAAGCTCCAGGCCGTGCATGCCTTGCGGCATCACGACGTCGGTGAACAGGATCGAGATGTTGCTGCTCCGGTTCAGCATCTCCAGCGCTTCCCTGGCGTTGTTTGCCGTCAGGACCTGATATCCGATCGACCTGCACAACTCCGCGCCGATATCGAGCACGTCCGGTTCGTCATCGACCATGAGGATCATCTCCTGCGATGCGGCCAACGCCCCTTTCGACTCCGCCGCATCATGCGCGATGGCCGGCAGATACAGCCGGATCGTCGTACCGCGCCCTTCCTTGCTGTCGATCTGCACTTCGCCGCCCGACTGCGCGATGAAACCGTACACCTGACTCAAGCCGAGCCCCGACCCTTTGCCGATTTCCTTCGTGGTAAAGAACGGCTCGAACGCACGCGAGATGACCGTGTCCGACATGCCCGTTCCGGTGTCCGTTACGTTGACCGCGATGAAAGCGCCGGCCTTGAGCGCGCCCACGTCGCCGTCCTTCAAGTCGACGTTGTTCACCGCCACGACGATCTTTCCGCCATCGGGCATCGCGTCGCGCGCGTTGACCACCAGGTTCAGCAATGCGGCCTCGAAGCGGGCGACATCGATTGCGACCATGCGCAAGTCCGGCGCATAAGCGAAATCGATTTCAATACTCGAATTACCCGCACGCTTGAGCACCGCTTCGAACCCGGAGATCACCACGTTGAGATCGCAATTGAGGACCTGCAGCGGCTGCTTGCGCGCAAACGACAAAAGCTGCTGCGTGAGGGTCGCGCCGCGTTCGACGGCGCGGCGCATCGTATCGAGAATACGGACGTCCGACGGGTTGTTCAACCGCATGGTCAAGAGATCCATGCTGCTCGACAGGACCGTCAGCAGATTGTTGAAATCATGCGCGATACCGCCGGTGAGCTGCCCGACGGCCTCCATCTTTTGCGACTGGAACAGCGCCGCGTTGGCGCGCTCGAGCGCTTCGGCCGCCGCCTTGCGTTCGGTGACATCGCGCGTGATCTTGGCAAAGCCGATCAGTTGCTGCTGATCGTCGTGGACTGCATCGACAACGACGTGCGCCCAGAACCGCGTTCCGTCCTTTCTTACGCGCCAGCCCTCCTGCTCGAACCGCCCCTCCGATGCCGCCGCCGCAAGCGTTCGCGCGGGAAACCCGGCTTCGCGATCCTCGGGTGTGTAGAAGCACGAGAAATGCTGGCCCATAATCTCGTCGTGCGTGTACCCCTTGATGCGCTCGGCGCCCGAATTCCAGTTCGTGACCAGCCCCGCCGGCGACAGCATGTAGATGGCGTAATCCGTCACGCCCTGCACGAGCAGACGGAATCTTTCTTCGCTTCCGCGCAGGGCTTCCTCGGCGGCCTTGCGTTCGGTGATATCGCGCGTGACTTTGGCATAACCGACCAGATTGCCCTCGGGATCGCGGATCGGATCGATCACGACGTTGGCCCAGAAGCACGTGCCGTCCTTGCGCACACGCCAACCCTCGTCCTCGAAACGGCCCTCCTCGCGCACCGTGCGCAGAGCGCGCGCCGGCTTGTCCGACTGCTGGTCCTCAGGCGTATAAAAAAGGGAAAAGTGCTCGCCGATGATCTCGCTGGCGTTGTAGCCCTTGAACCGCTGTGCGCCGGCGTTCCAGCTGTTGATACGGCCGTTCAGGTCGAGCATGTAGATTGCGTAGTCGCTGACGTTGCTCACCAGCAGTTCAAAGCGCCTTTCATCAGAGAAGCCGGCGCCGCTTTCTTGTGTTGTCATTTCTTGAATCTTCGGGTGAACGAATCTGGCAGACGGGTCGTGCCGAGGCTCGGCTATCGACATAAATTAGACATATAATCATAGACCTATATCGGACTGTTACCGTCTTCAGTATGTGTGTCCCGGCCACACCAGGCAAATTCGATGTAAGATACTGTATATCCATACAGCTATTGATGTCATGTCCGATTCTGGAGCGCCGTCGTGACCACGCGCCGCATCGCGCATCTCGACATGGACGCGTTCTACGCGTCCGTCGAACTATTGCGCTATCCCGAACTGCGCGGCCAGCCCGTGGTGATCGGCGGCGGCAGGAACGCCACTCCTGAAACCCTGCCCGACGGCAGCCGCCGTTTCGTCCGGCTGCGCGATTACGCCGGCCGGGGCGTGGTGACGACTTCCACCTATGAAGCCCGGGCCCTCGGCGTATTTTCTGCCATGGGCATGATGAAAGCGGCACAACTGGCGCCAGACGCCATTTTGCTGCCCACGGATTTCGATTCGTACCGGCATTATTCGCGTCTCTTCAAGGCGGCCGTCGCCACATTCACCTTGCAAATCGAGAACCGCGGTATCGATGAAATCTATATCGACCTGACGGATCTCCCGGGCGACGCCGCCGAAACCGCCGCACGCATCAAGCAGGCCGTGCGCGACGCAACCGCCCTGTCATGCTCGATCAGCGTCGCGCCGAACAAGCTGCTGGCGAAGATCGGCTCGGAACTGGACAAGCCCGACGGCCTGACCATCCTCACCGCCGCCGATATCCCGCTGCGGATCTGGCCGCTCGCGGTGCGCAAGGTCAACGGCATTGGGCCGAAGGCGACGGAAAAGCTGGCGTCGATCGGTATAAAAACAGTCGGCGACCTGGCGCGCGCCGATCCGGAACTGCTTCAGGCCACGTTCGGACGCAGCTATTCGGCGTGGCTCGTGGAAGTGGCGCAAGGCGTGGACGAACGGCCAGTGGTCGTCAGCACCGAGCCGAAGTCGATGAGCCGCGAAACCACGTTCGAGCGCGACCTGCATCCGCGCCAGGATCGCAGCACGTTGTCGGCGGCGTTCACGGATTTATGCACGCGGGTTGCGGACGACTTGCGGCGCAAAGGCTACGAAGGCCGTACGGTCGGCATTAAGCTGCGTTACAACGATTTCAGCACGGTCACGCGCGACCTGACGGTGCCGGCGCCTACCGCCGACGCCACGGACATCCGCCGGGCCGCGACCGAATGCCTGCGGCGCGTGCCGCTCGACCGGCGTCTGCGTTTGCTCGGCGTGCGCGTGACGGCGCTGGTTCCGGCGGGTTCGTACATAGCTGAGCCGATCGCCGTTCAGGGCGAATTGCCGTTTTCGTCGGATTGAGGAGGCATCGTGTATCAGAACGATCTGTTCGATCCCGCGCCGCTCGATCTCATTGATGACACCGAGAGCGGGATTCGTTATCTGCCAGGCGTGGTTTCAGCCGAGACGGCACAAGCGTGGTTCGAGCAAGCGCTGGACGGCGTGATCTGGAGCAATCAGCGCCGCATGATGTATGAGCGCGAAGTCGACGTGCCGCGTCTGATGGCGCATTTTTCTCTCGACGCGGCGGATTTGCCCGCGCCGCTGATGCAGGCCGCCGGGCAGGTGCGATCAACCGTGGGTGCGGCGTTCAACAGCGTCGGGTTGAATTTGTATCGCGACGGCAATGACAGCGTCGCGCCGCACAACGATCACACCAAGGCACTTGCGCTGAAAGCGCCCATCGCCATTCTGTCGCTCGGCGCCACCCGGCGCATGACCATCCGTGCGAAATCAGGTAAAGGCCGCACGCTCAACGTGGACCTGCATGCCGGGAGCGTGCTCGTAATGAGTTACGCCTCGCAATTCACGCACAATCACGGCATCCCGAAAATGAGCGAAGTGACAGGCCCGCGCATCAGCCTGGCATTTCGCTGTTTCAGTGACAAAGCCGCGGGCTAGAACGCTTCCCAGTCGGCCGCGCCCGCCAATGCAACCGGTTTTGCTTTTTCCACGCCCACGAACGGCGTTTTCAGCTTGGCCAGCCGCTCGCTTGCAACGGCGCGGGTCGTCGATGCGACAGCCACGGCACGCACCGGCTTCACTGCAAGCTTGACGTGGTCCATGCCGCCATCGTTCAACTGGAACACCGACACCGCCGCCTTCAGCGCGCCCGCTTGATCTTCCAGCGATTGCGCAGCGGCCGCCGCCTCTTCCACCAGCGCCGCGTTCTGCTGCGTCACTTCGTCCATTTGCGTGACGGCGAGCGCCACCTGTTCAATGCCACTGCTCTGCTCGTGCGAAGCCGCCGCAATCTCGCCCATGATGTCCGTCACGCGCTGCACCGCGCCGATGATCTCGGACATCGTGCGGCCGGCATCGCCGACCAGCGTCGTGCCTGTCTGCACACGGGAAACCGAGGTGTTGATCAACTCCTTGATCTCCTTGGCCGCCGCCGATGAACGTTGCGCGAGGCTGCGCACCTCCGCTGCCACCACCGCGAAACCGCGCCCTTGTTCGCCCGCGCGCGCCGCCTCGACCGCCGCGTTCAACGCCAGGATGTTCGTCTGGAACGCAATGCCTTCAATGATCGTGATGATGTCCGCGATCTTCGTGGAACTCTGGTTGATGTCGCCCATGGTATCGACGACTTGCGAGACGACCGTGCTGCCCTTGTTCGCAATTTCCGATGCATTCGCCGCCAGCGAACTTGCCTGACGCGCGTTCTCGGCGTTCTGCTTCACCGTGCCGGTCAGCTCGTCCATGCTCGACGCCGTTTGTTGCAACGCCGAAGCCTGCTCCTCGGTACGCGAGGACAAATCGATATTGCCCGCCGCAATCTGCTTGGTCGCCGACGCAATCGACTCGCTGCCCGAACGCACCGAGCGCACGGTATCGACGAGACTTGCCTGCATCTTCGCGAGACCGTTGAGCAGCTGGCCCATCTCGTCGCGCGATGTCACGACCAGTTCGCGGCGCAGATCGCCGGACGCGATGGCGTCGAACTGTGCGAGCGCTTCGTCGAGCGGACGGCCGATCGCGCGGCGCAGCGAGAGCCACGAGAACGCGGCTGCAAGCAATCCAATGATGATCGCCACCGCGCTGATCGTGCGGAATTCGTTGAATTTTTCCTGCGACAGTTCGAAGTCGCTCTTCGCCGAATCAAACTGATACTTGCGCAGCGATTCGCCGATGGCCGCCATCTCGTTGAACTTCACCTGCATGGCTTCCGCCGATGCAACGATCTTGTCGGCGTCGTTCGCGCGGATATTCGCGTAACCATCGTCGAGCATTTTCTGCAGCTCGATCCGCTTCGTCTGGAATGCCTGGGCCATCTCGTGCTCGCCGGGTCCCTGCGGCAACGCGGCGTAGCGCGCCCATTCCTTGTCAGCGCGATCGCGCATCAATGCGCCGCGCCCGATCGCCGTTTCCGCAGCCGGTTTGCCGACGAGCAAGGCTGCGCGGTCGAAGCTGAGCCGCTCACGCGCTGTGAACATTTCCGCGTTGCCGGCTGCTACCGCGCTGGGCATTTCATTGGTGAAAAGATCGCGCGTGGTCTCGTTGCCGCGGCTCATGCCCCACAACCCGAGGCCGCCGATAACCACCAGCAACAGGCCCAGAAACGCCATGGCAATGCCGAGGCGGCCTTTGATCGTCGAAAGTATGTTCATGTCTCACTTTTCTCAACACTGTTATTCAAGCGGCGCCGCACGCCGGATTCCTCGCGCGCAACCGGGGCCGGCGAATATTCCCCGACCCGAACCCTTTAACGGCAATCTCACCTGTCACTTGAGTAAACTGGCATAGCATCTGGTTATGCAGGATCAAGACGAAGCCTTTCATTTCTATTTCGGGAATGAAAGACGACCGGCTGCACTTTCAGAGATATGGAGACAAACGACATGGACGTCACGATCTACCACAACCCTTTATGCGGCACATCGCGCAATACGCTCGCGCTGATTCGCAACGCCGGGATCGAACCGAAGGTCATTGAATATTTGAAGACACCACCGGATCGCGCCGCACTGACCAGGTTGATTCAGGACGCGGGGCTTACGGTGCGCGACGCGCTTCGTGAAAAAGAGGCCGTGTTCGTCCAGCTCGAACTCGCCGATGCAACGCTGACCGACGAGCAACTGCTCGACGCCATGCTCGCCCATCCGATCCTGATCAATCGCCCGTTTGTGGTGACGCCCGAGGGCACGCTTTTGTGCCGTCCGTCGGAGAAGCTTCTGGAGATTCTTTCGTTGGCGCAGAAAGGCCCGTTCGCCAAGGAAGACGGCGAACGGATCATCGATGAAAAGGGCAACCGGGTTCGGTGAGCCCGCTCAGGTGCGGTAGTCGGGCTGGGTATCGGCGATGAGACGCAGCGCCGCCTGCCACGCAAGTTCCGTAATGCCGTCCGACCCTTCGGATTCGAACTGGCGCGCGGTGAGTTCGCGTACGTGCTCAGGCGGAAACCGTAGTTGCGCGCCGCCAGCCATCGCCTGGACCTGCGCCTGACATGCGCGCTCGAGGAAATAGATTTCGTGAAACGCGTGCGCGGCCGTCGCGCCGCCGGCGAGCAAGCCATGATTGCGCAGGATCATTGCCTTGTGGTTACCGAGATCGGCGACCAGACGATCACGTTCGCCCAGATCCAGCGCGATGCCCTCGTAATCGTGATATCCAAGCTTGCCGTAGAACTTCAGCGCATGCTGGCTGATGGGCAAAAGCCCCTGCTCCTGCGCGGACACCGCCGTGCCCGCCGCCGTATGGGTGTGCACGACGAAAGCCAGATCGTGACGCGCCATATGCACGGCAGAGTGGATGGTGAAGCCCGCCGCGTTGACCCGGAAAAGCTCGGGCATGTCGCGGGCGCGGTCATCGATCACCTTGCCCTGATAATCGATCTTCACGAGATCCGAGGCCCGCATCTCATGGAACAGCACGCCATACCGGTTGATCAGGAACGCGGGTTTTTCGTCCGGCGAACCGGGCAAACGCGCGGTGATGTGCGTATCGATCATGTCGGTCATGCGGAAATGCGCCGCCAGCCGATACAGCGCCGCCAGGTCCTCGCGGACTTTTTGTTCGGTATCCATCGTGGGGCTCCTCTGTTTGTGACGTCGGACGGCAAGCTTAACGCCTGATGACGCCGGGCAGCACGCACAGCATTTCATACAGCAGGTTGGCGCCGAGCAAGGACGTATTGCCGGTCGTATCGTAGGGAGGTGACACTTCCACGAGATCACATCCGATCAGATCCAGCCCGTGGCATCCGCGAATGATTTCCATGCCCTGGATTGTCGTCAAGCCGCCGATTTCCGGTGTGCCCGTACCCGGCGCCCAGGCGGGATCGATTCCATCGATGTCAAAGCTCAGATATACCGGGCCGCCTTCAACCTTGCGCCGCACTTCGGCCATCAGCGGGTCCATCGATTTGTGCCAGCACTCCTCCGCCTGGACGACGCGAAAGCCCTGCCTGCGGCTCCAGTTGAAATCGTCGGCCGTGTAGCCCTGCGCGCGCAGCCCGATCTGCACCACGCGCTCGCAATCGAGCAACCCCTCCTCCACCGCGCGGCGAAACGTGGTGCCATGCGCGATCTTCTCGCCGAACATGTGGTCGTTGACGTCGGCGTGTGCATCGACATGCACGAGCCCGATCTTGCCGTACTTCTTGTGCAGCGCACGCAGGATAGGCAGCGTGATGGTGTGGTCGCCACCGAGCGTCAGCGGCTTGACGTCGTGCTTGAGAATCCCGTCGTAATGCTCTTCGATGATTCGCACCGCATCGAGCAGATTGAACGTATTGATGGCGACGTCGCCGATATCCGCCACCGACAGCGAATCGAAGGGCGCCGCTCCCGTTGCCATGTTGTAAGGCCGGATCATCACGGACTCAGCGCGAATGCCGCGCGGCCCGAAGCGCGTGCCCGGGCGCAACGACGTGCCGATATCGAGCGGAACGCCTACGAACGCGGCATCGAGCCCTTCCGCCGATTGCAGATGCGGCAAGCGCAGCATTGTCGCGATACCACCGAAACGCGGCATTTCGTTACCGCCCAGCGGCTGATGAAAGATCTTTTCCATGACGCGTCCTCGCATTGGTTCATCGAACAGGCATGCGGGTGATTTTGAACCCGCGCGGCAAGCGGACAAAGTGCTGGTGCGAAATAATTAGTTCAGGTATTTCTAAACTATCGGCGTGTTTGCCTTTGTTTAATGGAGCTTCTCTTGGCGTCAGTCTTGCCCGAAGCGCGCCTGCTGCGCATTTTTACGTGCGTAGTCCGGCATCAGGGTTTCGCCGCAGCGCAGCAGGAACTGAACCTGTCTACATCGGCGATCAGCACGTATATGAGCCAGCTCGAATCGCTCGTCGGCGTGGTCTTGTGTCATCGCGGACGGGGTGGATTCAGCCTTACGCCCAAAGGCGAAGATTTTCATCAGGAGGCGTTGCGTCTGCTGGGCGAAGTCGATGGTTTCGAGCGCTACGCCGCCGGCCTGCGCGGCGAACTGCGCGGCAGCATCAAGCTGGGCGTGCTGGACTCGACCGTCAGCGACAAAGCGCTGCCCCTCGCAGAAGTGATCGGCGCATTTACGCGCGAACATCCGGCGTTGCATTTGCATCTGCACGTGCAAAGCCCTTATGAATTGCAGCTTAGCGTGCTTGGCAACCGGCTCGACGTGGCAATCGGTGCGTTCCATTTGCGGATGAATGGGCTGATTCATCACTCGCTTTATCGTGAGCAACATTGGCTCTATTGCAGCAATACCCATCCGCTCTTCAACGCGCATCAGATCCCGCACGAAACCATCAGTCAGCAGCGCATGGTCGGCCGCGCCTATTGGAGTCAGACCGAGCTGGCGCGGCACGGCTTCAAGCGCAGCGAGGCAACGGTCGACAGCATGGAAGGTCAGTTGATCCTGATCCTGTCGGGCGCGTTCATTGGTTTTTTACCGGAGCACTACGCACAAACCTGGGTCGATAACGGCCGCCTGCGCGCGCTGGCGCCAGCGGCATTTGGTTATCAGGCGCCGTTTGGATTGATCCTGCGGCGCGGACGATCAAAGGAACCGCTGATTCAAAAATTCCGCGATACGCTCAAGGAACACCTGTCTTGAGCGTCACTGGAATAAACCGGATTCCCCATGCGTTAAGAACTTAAGCGCCGCTTGAACAAAGCAGCGCGTTTTACTTAACCCTTGGGGAATCCAAATGAACTTCAAACGCATTGCATCGATGCTGCTCGCCGTATTGACCGTCTCTCTCGCCATGTCGCTTGCCGGATGCCAGACGGACGGATCAGGCGGCGGGTCCGGATCGAGTTCGAGCAGCAGCGGCGGTTATTGAGCCGGGTGATCGCGCAGTGACCAGGCCATGAGTGGCCCTTTGCGGCCGCCCGGAATCTCCGAGTCCGATTTCAGGCTTGCGCTTGCTGAATTTGCGGCCATCGTTGGCCGCGCCGCCGTGCTTTCGGGAGACAGCGCGGCGCAGTCGTATCTCGATCCGTTCGACCCGTTTCCGCCCGGCGACGCGCGCGCTCACGAGGCGTCGGCGGTCGTCCTGGTAGCGGATATCGATCAGCTTCGCGCCGTGCTGGATGTGGCGAACCGGTATCGTGTGCCTTTATGGAGCGTCTCGACAGGACGCAACTTCGCGTACGGCGGCGCTGCACCGAGGCTCAAAGGCTGCGTCGTGCTCGACATGCAGCGCATGAACCGCGTGCTCGAAATCAACGAAACACTCGGCTATGCGCTGGTCGAACCGGGCGTGAGTTACTACGATCTTTATCGTGAACTGAAGGCGCGAGGCAGCAAGTTATGGCTCGATCCGCCCGCGGCCGGCTGGGGCAGCGTGATGGGCAATACGCTCGAACGCGGCTTTGGCACGACGCCATATGGCGACCACGCGGCGGCGCAATGCGGCATGGAAGTGATGCTCGCCAACGGCGAGCTCGTGCGCACCGGCATGGGCGCGATGACCGGCAACCGTGCGTGGCAGGTCTTCAAGCCGGGGTTCGGCCCATCCTATGACGGCATGTTCATGCAGTCGAATTTCGGCATCGTCACGAAGCTTGGCGTGTGGCTGATGCCGCGCCCGGAAGGTTATCTGCTGTGCAGGTACATGTTCCGTCATGACGCCGATCTGGAAACTATCGTGGAGACGCTTCGCCCTCTTAAACTCGATGACACCATCCAGAGCAATGCGGCGATCGAAAGCGCGATGCGTTGGGCGGCGGGGGTTTCAACGCGCAAGCAATGGTATGACGGGACGGGCGCCATGCCTGACGCGCTGGTCGACAAGATGGCGCGCGCGCTTGGGATCGGCCGGTGGAACCTGCGTTTTTGCCTGTATGGCCCCGAGCGTATGGTCAAGGCGCGTCGCGATGTCATTCATGAGCGCTTTGCACGCATCGCGAATGCAGAGCTGATCGAAATGCCCTTTACCGATGCCGCCATTGAGCCCAAAGGCGGCGGCGACCGCAGTCAGGTCGGCATCCCGAACATGGATGCTTTCAACCTGCTCAATTGGCGGGGCGGCACAGGCGCGCATATCGATTTTTCGCCGGTCTGCCCGCCGCTCGGCCAGGACGCGGCGAAGCAGGCTCGCATGGTGCAGGAACGCGCGGCCCAATACGGCTTCGATTATTACGGCGGGTTCACCGTCGGACAACGCAGCATGCATCACATTTTCGCGGCCATTTTCAATCGTGACGATGCGCAGCAGACCGGCGCCGCACGGGATCTGCTCGAAGCGCTAATAAACGATTTCGGTGCTGCGGGATATGGTCAATACAGGACGCACCTTGAATTCATGGATCTGGCGGCATCGCAATACGACTTCAACGATCACGCGTTGATGCGCATGAGCGAGACCATCAAGACCGCGCTCGATCCGAACGGTATCTTGTCGCCCGGGAAACAGGGGATCTGGCCGGGCAAAACAACGGGTCGAACGCCATGAGACACACGCGGCGTTATTTCATGGCGGTCGTATCGCTCGCGGCAGTTGGCGTGCGAACGCCTCGGCTTGTCGCAGCGCATGAGCTGGCCGCGCGCCGGCTTACCGTCCTGTTCGATGCACATCTCGCCGACAGCCGTGCCTTTGCTCGGCGCGCGTGCATGACGGGTGCGCGCAGCGTGGCGTTGAGCGGGGACATCGGTGAAATGTGGTTTGAACTTCTCGCGCCCGCTTCAGGCGCGGAGGAAACAGCATTCGCCGGGCTGACCCGGCATGCCGATGCATTCGTGTTTTCACGGCTTGCCCAAGGCGCCGGAATGCAGATGACCCAACGCACGGCGGGCCCGCTAATCATGTGGCGCCTAGATCCGTTCACCGCTTGAATTCGTCACTCGGACTTGCAAAGAATCGCCGTCGTGATAGGCGTTATTTCATGCACGATCGCGCTGCTTCCCGACTGATGCACGCGATCCTTGACGTCGTCGGTCGGTCCGGTCACTACCACACCGTAAGCAGAATCCGCGATCGGTGTGCCCTTTCCCTGCGCAAAGATGGGATCGTCCTTCTGATAGCCCAGCACGACAAACACCTTGTAGTCATAAGCCGTGAGCTTGACGCCGTGGGCCGGCCGGAACGCGTTGACGGAGTTCGCTTCCACACGCATCGGCTTGCTCTGGATTTCGCCGCTTGCCAGAAGCGCGCTTATGAATGTATGCCCCGACGACCTGCAATCGAGCTGTTCCTCGATCGCCTCGGCGCGCGCGAGCACGGGCGACAGCAGGAAACACGCGGTCGCACATCCCGCCGCCATCCTTAAAGACTTGGTGACACGCATCATCGGCCCCCGATGTTCGATACTAAATTGACCTGCGGCAATCTCTTCCTGTCACAAAATCCGACTGTACGCGAATGGCCGTCTTATTGCCCAACCGATGCGTGGCCTGGCGCTCACACTTTGGACCGACCGCAAGAACGCCAAGTTTCAAAACCACGCTAACGTTTGCATCTTTTCGCTTGCCGCAAGAAGGAACTTAGCGCGCTTTTCGCCATTCAGAATCAAAATGCGGCGCCATGTGAGCGAACCCTTTTATCAGTCCAAGAGTTTTGCGAAGATGCGCCGTCTTGCGCCTACAATACCCCCCTCTCAGTCTGTCAACACCAGGCGCTTTAACCGGTAAGCAGCAGCATGGTCACTGAAACCTCATCCTCTGATTCCCTCGCCGTCGCCCAGCGCGTACGCGACCTGATGAATCGCCACGGCATTGGCAAGCGGCAGCAGACCGCCGAGCTTTGCCGCATTCTCGACCTGAGTTTCTCTCAGGGCCATCGCAAGTTGCGCGGCAATAGTCCCTGGACGCTCGCGCAGATCCGCCGCGTGGCGGAGGCGTTCGACGAACCCGCGCTGCAACTTTTCGATGCCAAGAACGCCGATGTCGATGACACCGCGGGCACGGCGCAAGACGCCGTCCTCAAGCTCGGCGCCGCCGAGATCGCGTGTGTTGCCTGGATAGGCGACGCGCTCGAACCTGGCAGCCGGCCGGATTTCATCGCGCAGAACATGAACGGCCGGTGGCTCGTGACAACGCACGAAGGCGTGTTGCTGCAAGCCGCGCACGACGTGCACAAGATCGAGATCCAGCCGCGCCGCACGGACATGGACAAGCCGCTGATAGCGGTGGTCGACGACGACCAGACTTCCGCCGACAACCTTCACGACTACCTTGAACGCAGCGGTTTTGCAGCGGTGGCGCTGTATGGCCTGGAAGATTTCGCGGAAGCGCTGCAGACGCAAGTCTTCGATGCGGTGGTTATCGACTGGTTGTTCGGCGCGCACACCTCGGCCGATGCAATCCGCGCCGTTCGCAACTCGGACAACCCGGATGCGCCGGTGTTCGTGCTGACGGGCGAACTGACAACCGGCAAGGCCAGCGAATCGGAAATCAGCGACGTCATTCAGCGCTATAACGTGACGTGTTTTGAAAAGCCGGCGCGCATGGCGATTCTCGTTGCGGATCTTTCCAAGCGGCTGTTGAGGGCGTAGTGCGCTCAATGAACCCGTCGTGTTGCCGATAACGCCCGCGCCAGCGCGCTTTTCAGCACCTCATAGCGAACAGGCTTGAGCAAGTAATCGAAGAACAGAATGGCCGCGCTCGGATCGACGAGATCCGGCGCATAAGCGCTCACCGCGATCACGGGCAAACTTGCGCCCGACGCACGCCGCGCCCGGTATTCATTCACGAACGAATAACCGTCCTTGCCCGGCATGTGCAGATCCGCCAGGATCACGTCGGCCTGATTCGTCTCCAGCCACGCGAGCGCGCTGTCCACATCGCTCATCGCAACGCTTGCATAACCCAGGTGAGCGAGCATTTCCGACAGCGATTCACGAATGGAATTGTGGTCGTCGATCACGAGCACGCGCGCTTTCTTCAACGGCGGTAGATCAGCTGGCGCGCGTTCGCGTTCAGGCACATGCGCAACGGGCGCCGCCGGCAAGCTCACACGAAATGCCGCGCCCTGCCCAATATCGCTCGACACATTCACCACGCCGCCCAACAACTCGACCAGTCCGCGAACCACGGCGAGACCCATGCCGGCACCATCGAAACGACGGGTTGTCGATGAATCCAGTTGCGTGAATTCCTTGAAGATCAGCGGCAACTGTTCGCGCGGAATGCCGGGTCCCGTGTCCACCACCGAGATGTCGAGGCGTTCCAGCGTGCGCTCGAAACGGACATCGATCGAACCTGCATCCGTGTATTTGATCGCATTCGTCACCAGGTTGGTCACGATCTGCCGCAGCCGGTGCTGATCCGATTCGATCAACCCCGCTTCGCCCGCGAACTGGCCGCGCAGCACGAGACCTTTCGCGCTCGCGGCCGGCGTGTTTGCATCGACGATGGAATCGAGCAGTTCCATGGGGTCGAACACAGTCAGGCGCAATTCGAGCTTTCCGGCGCCAAGCCGTGCGAAGTCGGTGAGGTCGCGCATCTGCGCTTCCAGATGGCGCGCACCGGTTTCGAGCCGCTGGATGATCTTGCGATCGCTTTCGCTATGCAGGTTCAGCTCGAGCAGCTCCACCGACGAAACGATCGCGTGCAGCGGTGTGCGCAATTCATGGCTGATCATGCCGAGAAACGCGTCCTTCGCCTGCGACGCCTCGCGCGCCGCGCGCGTCGCCTGATGCTGCGCTTCAAGCGCTGCGCGTTGCTGATGAATCAGCCGCGAGCGTCGATACCCGTTGAGCAGCAACATGGCCGTCGCGACCATGGAAAGCAGCGCGAGCAGCATGCCGCCCGCGAATAGATAACGGCGCTTGGACACGAAATCACGCACGATATAGTCGCGCTCCGCAATGTCCACCACGCGCCGCCCGTTCGCCAGTTCGTTCACTGCATCCTGATTCTGCCGCAATACGCCGACAATCCTCAGCGTGCGCGAACGGTCGGTGCCCAGCGCATCGATATCCGGTTCGATGGAGTCGAGCGCAGCGTCGAGTTGCCGGAGAATCTCCTGCTGCCTGCTGCGCAACGCTTCGCGATCGGCGAGCATTGCCGTGGAAGCCGTGACAATGGCGAGCTTCGATTCGAGGATCTCGTAGCGAAGCTGGATCTCGTCTACGTTGGCATCAATACCGCTGCGGTACAGCAAGATCTGATTCCCGAAGCGCCCATAGGCGATCTGGAATTGCGCGCCATCCCAGTAGAACCCGTCGTACGGCATGCCGAGTTGCTGGTTGCTCTGGTTCGCGAGCAAGGCGGAATACAGCAGATAACCCACACCCGCGAGCGGCGGCGCGATGGCGGCCGCAAGCAGCAACGCAACCTTCAGACGACGAAGCGGCGCACCGATCATTTAAGGACCAGCGCCTTGATCTGCCACACGAATTTCGCGTCCGCCACCGAGCCGGTTAGTTCTTGCGGGTAGGCATCGCGCGGATAGATCAGGAACAGCGGACCGAAGTTGCTGACCTTCAAACGCGTGCCGTTCATGCTGTACGCGAGGATCGCGCCGTAGCGCTCGGCTTCGGAAACCGGCACGGTGTAGGCGTAGTCATCGAGTGTGCGAAGCTCCACCAGATCGGCATGCGCGCCCACGAGCCGCAGGACATCGGCGAGCAAGGGACCTGTGAACGCCGACTTGGGCGTCCATGTCGTCGACGTCGTGATGGTATGGGCCGGCAACTTCATCAACTCGGCTTCGCTGATGCGGTACATGGTGCGGTCCGGATCGTTCGTGCGGCTGATCTTGCCTTCAACGTCGAGCGTCATCGGCGCCGCAGCCACCATCAGCGGCGTGCAGGCAAGCGTCAGCAGCAGCAATATGCAACGGATCAAGTCGAAGCTTTTCATTGCCGTTCAGTGTTGTTCGTCGAACGCGCGCGCCGCACGTTCGGAGGCCACGATAATCAGCTTCATGGTCGCGCGCGTCGCGCCGACAAAAAACTTCCGCGCGACCTGTTCGTCGAAGGCGTCGAAGTCGACTTCGGTAAAGATCACGCACGGCGCCGATTGCCCCTTGAATCGATAGATGGATTCAAGCAGCACATCACCTTCACGATATTCCGGATTCCCGAACAAATCATAAGACCCGGTGAAACTGCGCAGCCGATGCGGCCCGAGATGCTCGACCGACGTCAACACCGATCCCTCCCGCCCGCGAAACGACAGCACCGCGATATCCTGCTTCCGATAACCCAGCGCCAGCGCTTGCGTGATCGCGCGTTTGGTCGCCTCGATCACTTCATCGGGGTGCCCGTTTTCATACGTGGACAGGCTGACTTCGGAACCATCGAACGGACTGCCGGCGTCGAGCCGAACTTCGCGCCCCACGATCCGGCGAATGTACGCAAGCAGATCACGCGGGCTGCGGTAATTCGTGGTTTCGCGCAACGTGGTCCATCCCGGCAGCGGCACCGGATCGCGGAAATACAGGTTCTGCATGGGGTCTTCGAGCCACCACCACGCGCCATCCGGTTTGAGCAGGCGCGCGAGCGCATCGACCCAGACCGCATGAAAATCCTGGCCTTCATCGACGATCAACACGTCGAACTTCCAGTGTTCTGCAATATCGACATTCGCGAAGCGATCTTCCAGCGTGCTGAACACGTTCGGCTGGCTGAAGTCGGGCGGCGTGCCGGCGTCGCGCGTTACCGCAGCGCTCAACTGGTGGTAGTTGGCGATGCGCGCTTCAGACGGCGCCACCAGCCGGATATGGTCCGCAAGCGGCCGGTTGAAGCAGACGTAGAGCACGCTGCGTCCCTTCGCGACCGCGTCACGCATGACCTGCACCGCGAGCTGTGTCTTGCCCGAGCCGGCCGTGCCGATCACGCGCAACCTGAACGGCTCGAACTCGAGGCGGCGCGCCCAGGTTGCAAGACCGCCCGAAAGCCGCGTGACAAGCATGTCGGCCTGGCCGACAAGGGCGTTGGTATCGGGCGTGAGAGCGAGTTCGTCGGAGAGAAAATGGTGGATCCGCGCGGACGCTTCGAAGCGCGGTTCGTCTGGCGGAAGAATCTCCAGTACGACCGAGGGTAGCCTGGCTTTGCGGCTGGCATCGACGATACGCGACTCCGGAACGCCCGCAATCGACGCATCCTTGACCGTGTAGTCCGGGCAATAAAGCAGCTCTTCAATCCGATAAGTGCCCGCGCCGAACGCCGCGGTAAATCGCCGATGCAGATTTTCGAGCGTATGCGCCAGTTGAATGGCGACATTGCGCTCCTTTTGCATGTAGACCTTCATCAGGCCAGCCGGCGTCTCGCGCAGGAACCCGGCCTTCTGTTCGATCACGAGCACCCGGCCGGAAGGGGCGACCACGACAAAGTCCGCTTCGCCGAACACGGAAAAGCCTTCGTTGATGCGCGTCCAGTGCACACCGTGATACACGGTGTAGTCGTCGGGAAGCTTCGAGAGAAGTGCGAGCGTGTCGAGCTCGCGAGCGGCTGCACCGGTTGCTTCAAGGTTTTTCCAGTCGTCGGGGACGATTCGAGCCATGCTTCGCCTTCGCGCTAAATACGGGATTCGGGGGCTTGTTCGGGATAATTGCCGGGCGCCTTCGGCATGCCGCGACACCGCCCAATTCAAGCCGGATTCGGGAATTCAGCGGCCATTGTACGCAAGCCGCGCGAGCTCCCCGGCCCGTCTCCCGGGTCAGTCCGCGAAGTCGTATTTGCCGCCACGTTCGAGCGCGCGCTGATAAGCCGGACGCGCATGAATCCGCTGCAGGAAAGCCGATATGCGCGGCAGGGACTTTGCGCCCGCGCGCTGGCTGGCGGCTTCGAGTGGAAAGCTCATTTGAACGTCAGCGGCGCTGAAGGTATCGCCCGCAAACCATTCGGACTTCGACAACTCGTTTTCCACATAACCGAAGTGCAGCTTCAATTGTGGATCGATGAAACTGTCCTGCATGGTCTGCGCAATCCGGCGCGCGATCGGCTTCACAAAGAACGGCATGGGCGCGCTGCCAATGCGCAAGGCAACGAGCTTGAGCAACAGCGGCGGCATGGCCGAGCCTTCGGCGTAATGCATCCAGTAGTCGTAGCGCAGACGCTCGGGCGAAATGCCGTGTGGCGGTGCAAAGCGGCCCTCGCCGTAGCGCTCGTTCAAATACGCCAGGATTGCGCCGGATTCGGCAAGCGTGCGGCCTTCGTCGGTGATAACCGGTGACTTGCCTAGCGGATGCACGGCGCGCAGTTCAGGCGGCGCAAGCATGGTGTTCGGATCGCGTTGATAACGCTTAATGTCGTATTCGACGCCCAGTTCTTCCAGCATCCAGAGCACGCGTTGGGAGCGGGAATTATTGAGGTGATGAACTATGAGCATGTGGGCTTTGCCATGAGGGTTGAAGTCCGGGCGCGAACGCGCAAAGAATACAACAGGGCTGCTCGCGCGGGGCGTCGGGAAACCGAGCCGGTCCTCGATTTTTTATATGTTATTCAGCGTGCCAGGCCCATTTTATGCGTGGCGACAATCCGCCCTGCAGGTTTCATATCAACATCAACGCGCACGCACGCAAAGGACAAACCAATGACCCTGGTGATTTATCTCGTCGGCTGGCTGATCTTGATCGGTGGCGTTTCGTGGGCCCTGGTCGCCATGCACGTGACGCAGCACACCATCCTGATCGTCGATGTGATTCTGCTTGGAATCGCGGTCATTACGGGTGCGACCCGGGCACGAAATCGCGACCGGTCTTAGGCGGGTGCGGCGCTCGAAAACTAACGCTGAGCGCCGCGAACTGCTTAAGGCATCTGCCTAAGACAAAACCCGCGCGCTGAGCGACTGCTGGATCAGCGTAACCAGGGCATCCGGGTGCGCGGGCTTGGTCATGAAATGCTGGAACCCCTCGCCGATACTTCGCAAGCGGTATTCATCGCCATCATGGCCAGTCAGCGCGATCGCAATCGACGGCGTGAGATTGCCTCGAATCTCATGGTCGCGCAAACGTTGGATCAGGTAGAAGCCGTCCATCATCGGCAAGTCGATATCGCAGATCACCGCATCTGGCAGAACGCGAATGGCGGTCTCCGCGCCCTCTTCGGCATCGGCAACGGCAACCACGTCCGCACCTTCCTCCTCCAACAACATACGCAGTGATTCCCTGCTTTCCAGATCGTCTTCGACCAGCACAATCCGGGCATGTCCCAGTCTCGCTACTTCATTCATCATTATCTTTTCGTACAGCTCAAACAGGATTCCGGTGCCGATGTCGCTGCTGCGTCTCCCTACTCTTCGCCAACATTTGCCAATTGCAGCACAACGGCGCGAGATCCATGCGGCACCGTGTTGTAAGCCGAGCACGCCGGTGTCGAACAGTGCACGGTTCAAAATTTTCAACGGGCGCAGTATGCCTCATTGCTTTCGACTAATCATGGGAGCAAAAAACAGACCGACCACAGAAAGTGCATGAGCAATGACCGCGCCAGCCTTGCTGCACGAGCGTTTGCGCTGCTGCTGTCCGTGTTTGCAAGCGATCTTTGAGCGGGGTTCGAGCCGGTAACAAGTAAATTATGGCGCACCGAATTGCATCGAAAGATCAGATTTATTGGCCTGAATACGCAACGCCGGCATTCTTTACAGCCGGGTTATGCGAGCGCAGCAACGCACGATATTCAGTTGGCGTCAGGCCTACGGTTGCCTTGAATTGCCGTGTGAACGCACTGTGATCCGTATATCCGCACAATGCCGCCACGTCCGTCACCTTGTCGTGCGTGACCAGGAGTGCCGTGGCGGCATCGAGCCGCGTCTTGAGCAATACCTGTCTTGGCGTCAGATGAAACACCTTGTGGAAATAGCGTTCGAGTTGCGCGATGGACATGTTCGCCATGGACGCGAGATGCGGCATGTTCAGCGGCTGCACAAAATTGCATTGGATATGCTGGACCACGGCCGCCAGCCGGCTATACGCGGGATGCGTGCTTTCATCGGCTTGCAAGTCACGCGAAATTCCCGCCAGGCCGACGACGTTGCCGTGCGCATCGTGTAACGGCTGTTTCGACGTCATGCACCAGCCGGGCTGACGTGCCGGATAGAGATGCAGTTCCAGCTGGTCGATCATTGCGTTGCCTTGCGCGATGACCGAGCGGTCCTGCGCCGTGTAAATGCGCCCGAAACGCTGCGGAAAAACTTCTTCCGCCGTCTTGCCCAGCAGCCCGGACTTGTCCTTCAAGCCGCAGCGCGAAGCAAGCGCACGGTTCACCAACGCGTAGCGCGCCTCCTCATCTTTGACGAAGAACACGATGTCGGGCATCGCGTCGAATACCGGCTCCAGCAGCCTGAAATGCTCGAGCATGGAATCGAGCGTCGAGGCGCCCGCAGCCAGATGCAGCGCGGCATGCAGGCCAGCCCCGTGTTCATGCGCGCGAGGCGCCGGACGGTCCGTCGTAGTGATCATTCGCGTCTCGCTGGCGTCGTCGATGTCCGCGAGTTGCGCCCGTGTTGGTAGCTCATGCGAAGGCGCACTGCGTTGCGCCCGATTATAGAGGCGGCACGCGCGCGCCAAAATTGGTAATGACCGCAAGCGCGTCAGGCAGCGTGGATGCCTCGGGCGAACGGGTCGGTATCGTCAAAACAAAGGCGTCCTTCCGCCATGATGTGCGCGCGGCCTGTGATGACGGGGATCACCGCCACTTTGTCTGCGGGGCTTACGCGCTGATAGCATGCATCGAACACGCTGCCGATAATGCTCTCCTGGCGCCATGTTTCGCCCTCCGCAAGCTCGCCGTCGGCCGAGAGACACGCGACCTTCGCGCTCGTGCCCGTCCCACACGGAGAGCGATCGTACGCGCTGCCCGGACACAGCACGAAGTTGCGGCTATCGATGCCCTCACGCGGCGAATCCGCGAACAATTCAATGTGATCGATAACCGCGCCATCAGCGCCCGTGATGTTCTGCGCCTGCAGCGCAATGCGCACAGCGTCCGCGAATGCAGTCAATTGCGGGATGTTGCTTGCTGCGAGTTCCTGGCCGTGATTTCCTGCGAGGAAAAACCAGTTGCCGCCCCAGGCGACGTCGCCCGCAAGCGGTCCGTGACCAGGGATATCGACGGTGACCGCGTGCTGGTATCTATATGCAGGAACGTTGCGCACGCTCACGCTGCCGTCTCCATTGAGCGTCGCCTCCACCACGCCCGCCGGGGTCTGTATCTTGTGTGATCCTGCACCGATCTTCCCAAGATAAGCGAGCGATACAACCAGGCCTATTGTCCCGTGACCACACATGCCGAGGTAGCCGACATTATTAAAAAAGATGACCGCCGCCACGCACTCGGGATTATCCGGTTCACATAACAACGCGCCCACGACGACGTCGGAACCGCGTGGTTCCGTGACGACGCCCGCGCGCCAGTCGTCGTGGTGTTCGCGCAGATTGCGAAAGCGCTCGGTCAGCGTGCCGGTGCCGAGATCAGGCCCGCCGGACACGACCAGGCGCGTCGGTTCGCCACCGGTGTGCGAGTCGATGAAGTTCAGGGTTTTCATGCTGTCATCGTAGGAATTGGGGCGCGTTGCGTCTTGGTCGCGCTAGGCGTGTTGCATGCCGATTTCAGCATAATTACTGCGTCTGGCATAGCGTACTTTCGCCGCTTGATTTAAAGAGGCGCCAGCAAAAATTTCTATGCCGAAATCGGCACTTGGCTTGCGCGTCTGATGCAAGACCAACCGTTTTGCAATGCTTAGACTCTATTCAATTCAATATTGTCAGGAGCGCTGCCGTGTCACATATCTGGGAAGGCGTCATGCCCGCCGTAACGACCAAGTTCAATGCCGATTTCAGCATAGATCGCGAGTGGACCAAGAAGAATATCGAAGCACAAATCAGCGCAGGAGTTGACGGCATCATCGTGTGTGGATCGCTTGGCGAAGCATCCACGCTGTCCCTTGACGAAAAGCTGGACGTGCTCGATATCGCCGTAGACGCAGCACAGGATCGCGTGCCGGTGCTGTTGACCATTGCTGAAAACAGCACACTCGACGGATGCCGACAGGCCGAACTCGGCGTGAAGCACGGCGCCGTAGGTTATATGGTTTTGCCAGGCTTGCGTTACGTGTCCGATCGCCGTGAGACGCTGAATCATTACCGCGTGATCGCCAGCGCCAGTGCGCTGCCAATAATGGTCTACAACAATCCGCTCGCTTACGGCGTGGACGTCACGCCCGATATGTTCGCTGAACTCGCCGACGAAAAGAAGTTCGTTGCGATCAAGGAATCGGCCGGCGACGTGCGCCGGTTTACCGATCTCATCAATGCTGTCGGCGATCGCTATGCGCTTTTTTGTGGCGTGGATAATCTCGCAATGGAAGCCATTCTGATGGGCGCGCGCGGTTGGGTCGCCGGACTCGTGTGCGCTTTCCCTGACGAAACAGTCGCCATTTTCAAGCTGTTGAAGGCGGGGCGCCTGGAAGAAGCGCGCACGATCTATCGCTGGTTTGCGCCAATGCTCGCGCTCGATGTTTCCACGAAACTCGTGCAGAACATCAAGCTTGCAGAAGCGTTGGCCGGTCTCGGCACCGAACCGGTCCGCCCGCCGCGCCTGCCGCTTGCAGGTGACGAAAGGCGCGAGGTTGAAGCGCTGATCCGGCATTCGATCGAAACGCGTCCGGTCTTGCCGGCTTATTAAGTACCGTGGCGCCGGGGCAATCCCGGCGCTTTCGCCTGCACCCGTTCGCACCCTCCGCACCTCAAGATGGCTTCACCACGAAGCCCGTCCGCGCGTTAGTTCCCCGCTCCCAAGCCCCAAGAAAACCAACAAACGGCGCAAAATTATCGCGTCCGTTATATTCTTTCGTATATCACGGTACTATTCTCCTACGCCGGATATCGTCCATCCGGCAGACGAAAACACGCTATCTGAAGCATTACAAGGAGTTCCCGATGTCCGGGCAACAGGCAGGTTCACATCGCGTCGCTGCACCAATCTCAATCGCGCATACTTTGTCGGGGGCCATCACGCCGCTTAACACCGCGCGCGATCCTGATCACACGGCGGCAATCCGCGAAGTTGTCGATGCGTTCCGGAACCTTCATGCAAGCGTCGCGCGCTTTGTATTGATGCTTGAAGATGTGCTGGGCGACGCCCGTTCGCTCGAAGCGACATCCGGGCAGACGCTCGGCGAGCTTTTGTCGTCGCTCTACGATCACGCGCGCGCTTTGGGCTTCGTGCGCATCGACGACCTGCGCTTTGCCATAGAAACAGCGCGTTCGGCCGAGCAGCAACGCGACCTGGTTTTTCAGGTTGCGCCTGGAACCGGAACCGAGGGCTTGCAGCGCGTCGCGCGCGGCTTTCAACGGCTGGATGCGATCTTCGTCGGCCTTTGCGTCGAGCATGTGCTCGAACAGCATTATCGCGATCGCACCAACGCCGGCGCATCTGTCTAGCAACGCGCCGAGCACGGCCGTTAAAATTCGCACCGTTATATTCGATGGTATATTTCGATATCCGTGCATCGGACAATCTTTGTGCCGTTTTTTGTCCGGCCGTTTAAAATCCAGATCGACTCGAGGTGAATGTGCAATCCGTTCCCCCTTTCCTCATTGCCCGTACGTCATCAGGCGAATCCGCCAGCGGCGCGGGCGCTTACAAGGGTTTCTCGGCCGATGCATGCTGTACGCCCTCTAATGAACAGCTTCGCAGCGTGAACCGCCGCGCGCGGCTGGTCGATCTGGATTCGCATCTGCATTGCTCGATCATTGGAACTTGCCTGAGCACGAACGAGCTCAGAAAGCTCGTTCCCAAATTCGCCGATCTCGACAAGCAGCACGCAAGCGACCTGGAGATTCATCACGCGGCGGTTGAGCTCGCCATAGAAGGCGGCCCGGGAGCGAAGGCCTTGCAGAAGGCACTCGATGCCCGTTACTCAGGCGCAGTGCGTCGCTTTGAGAAGGCCAAAACGTCTGAAGCCTTGTTGGTGCTGTGGAAAGAGGCGCTCAAAAGCGGTGACATTCCCCCCGCTTACTGGGCGCTGATGACGCATCCGCAAGCCGTCATGAGCGTGCGGCAAATTGCGTTTGGCGACTTGCACATGCTGTCTCATCTGGTCGGCGCTGCCAACCGTGCAGACATCCGCCGGCTGGTTGCGTTAGAGGAAGACAATGCGGCGCTGAAAGACAAGATAGAGCGCCAGCAAAGCAAGCTCCACGAACTCGGCACCGAGCGCGATGCAACCATACGTCACCTGACCGAACAACTCGCCGAGATGTCGGCGAAGGCACAACGCGCACCGGAGGTATCGGAGGGGAGCCTTGAAGCCGAAGTCCAGATGCTTCGCGAAGCGCTCGTTGCCCGCGACGAACGCTTGGCAATCCACACGAGCCGGCGCGAAGCGGCGGAGCAACGCGCGATCAACGAGCAAAATTATGCACGCACGTTAAGCGCGCGCCTTGACGACAGCATCGCTACGCTTAACATCGTACAAGCCGAATGTGGCGCACTCGAACAAGCGATGCTTGCCCAGGGAGAGCAGGCGGGATCGCGCCGCGCGGACCTCGAAAATCTCGCGGGAAAGCGTGTGGTGTATGTCGGCGGCCGGCCGGGATCGAATGCGGCGTTGAGGCAACTGGTCGAATCGGCGGGCGGCGATTTTATCGTGCACGACGGCGGCATAGAAGACCGCAAGGGTATGTTCGCGGCTGCGTTGCCGCGCGCGGATATCGTGGTCTTTCCGGTGGATTGCATCGATCATGATTCGATGAATCTGCTCAAGCGCGTCTGCGATCGTCATCAGGTCGACTATCACCCGGTGAGGACCGCGAGCGTCGCGAGCTTCATGGAACTGATGGCGCGGCTTGGGCAAACTGCTTCTCGACCGCCGGCCTCGCGTTTCTGCTTGAAGCACGGCTAAGGCGAGCGTCGTTGAAGCGCATTCGAATGTCAGCGTTTAATCATTCGGGTCAACGCGGAAATCTGCGGCGAGCAACTCCTTGCCGCTTCCTCTTCAATCTCGCGATAAAGCCGCACAATTTTCTCGCCGACCGGCGTCAACACACATCCGCCACCTGACGATCCGCCGGTCTCCGACGATGTTGCCGGCGACTTCAGCGTGCCATTCAATTCATCGATAAGCAGCCACGCACGCCGGTACGACATACCCAAGCTGCGCGCAGCGGCGGAGATGGAGCCATGCTCACGGACGGCTTCGAGCAAATCGATTTTCCCCGGTCCGATCGCAACGGCGTCCGCCTGCCGGATGCGCATGCGAAAACGCACCTCGGGTTGATTCGACACGGGCGTGATGGGTTCTTTCGTGGATTTGGCCATGCGCGAAAGCATACACGAGCAAGGCGGGACGAGGCATTTGCGGCCGGCTTGACGGACAGTTCGGCAGACAATGGCCCGGAACCAAAACAAATATCAAAATCTTCGCACCCGGGACATCCAGGCGCGGGCCTCGGCGCCATACCCAAAGACAGCGCAAGTTCTCGTGCGAGGAATTTCTTCCATCGGGTTGCGTCGGTATTGCGTTTTACCAGCGTCGGAAAATAGCGGTCAAGCATGGCCGTGACTTCGTCGCGTCCGCCAAGTCCGAGATCGCGCCATAAATGATCAGGACGCAAGCAGGCATGCGCGATGATCGTCGCCACGCATTGCGCGTTTGTTATTTCAACGGAATCGGCAATATGACATAGCAGAAAATCGCTAGCCGATTTAATGAATGCCGAGTGTTCTTGAGATTGAATCAATACGTTTGCAGCAGGCGCCGCCAAGCCGCCGAAATGCCGCTCGTAAATCCAGGCAGTTTGCGTGCACGACAAGCCGAGAAGATGCGTTTCACTTTGCGCAGAAAGCAAGGTTGCAAATAAAACAGTATCAGAAGAATGCGGATTCGCCGAGGCGGTAATCAGGTCGGCGCGCGTTCTGCGGATTGGGCCGGGACGTGCCATTCATGAGCATCTAGCATGAGTTGAGCCACTCGGGCGACTAGTATGACACGCCACGAGCGCCGTCAAGCGATTGTGTCAGGAACCCTACAATCTCGAAAATCACGTTTACCAAACGCTAACCGATCGCTATATTCCGGTCGATATTTCGCAATCGAAATGTACCTGCAATAAAAGCCTGATCGCTGCACACCTAAGCAGCATCGACCTAATACAAATCCAGGAAAAGACAATGAAAAAGAAGATCGTGGCGGCAGCCGCACTCAGCACGTTCGGAGTGGTCGCACATGCACAAAGCAGCGTAACGCTTTATGGCTTGATCGACGCCGGCGTGAGCTACGTCAGCAATGCCGCGACGGCTACGGGACACGACCATTTGATCCGCTACGGCGACGGCGTCGCTCAGGGAAGCCGCTGGGGCCTGCGCGGTGCGGAAGATCTGGGTGGCGGCCTGCAAGCCATCTTCACGTTGGAAAGCGGCTTCAGTTCCGGCGACGGCACGCTTGGTCAGGGTGGTGCACTGTTCGGTCGCCAGGCATATGTGGGTATCGCGAAAAAAGGTATTGGCTCGGTCACGCTGGGTCGTCAATACTCGTTCTCGACCGATTACCTCGGCGGCAACTATTCGATGGGCGGCCAGACGGCTGCCGGCAACTACGCATATCACATCAACGACCTCGACCAGCTCACGTCCAGCCGTATCAACAACTCAGTCAAGTTCAGCAGCGCTGGTTTTTCGGGCCTGACCTTCGGCGCCTTGTACGGCTTCTCGAACCAGGCAGGATCGTTCGCCGGTTCGCCGACCACCACTGCCGGCACGACGACCACGCAAGGTTCGTCGAGCACGGTCAGCGCGGGTGTCAACTATGCGCAAGGACCTTTTGGCATTGGCGCGGCGTACACGAATATCCGCTTCCCGAACGGCGCGACGCCCGCATTCAGCGTGAGCATCGCCAACGTGAACACCGGCGGCTTGCGTGACCTGGAAACCTTCGGCGTTGGCGCACGCTACATGATCGGCGCCGGCACGGTCTGGGGCCTGTGGACGCACACCAAGTTCGAGCCGATCACGGGTGCGGAATCGAAGCTGAACAACTATGAACTGGGTGGAAAATACGCATTCACGCCGGCGTTGAGCGCAGGCTTGGGCTACACGTTCTCGAAGCTCGATGACCACTTCGAAGGCAAGTGGCATCAGGTCAACAGCGTGCTGGACTATGCGTTCTCGAAGCGTACCGATGTCTACGGAATCGTGGCGTATCAGAAAGCGTCGGGCAGCAATACGGTCAATGGCCGTAACGTTCCGGTTCAGGCGGAAATCGGTTCGAGCTCAAGCTTCCTCGGCAACTCGGGTACGGGTGCGAACAATCAGGTTGCGGTTCGTATCGGCTTGCGCCACAAGTTCTGATTGTTGCTTTAGAGGCGAGCGCTGCAACTCGCGCTCGCTCGAAAACTGCTTGACGTGTGGCCTAGACCGTCAACACCTGGGCCACGATTCGCGCAAGCCGTTTCACATGACGCGGAGCAGGAAGAATGTCGGCTCCGGAAAACAAAATCGGCGCGCCCTCTTCGCTGCTGATCGTACGGCCGCCACATTCGTAGGCCACGATGACGCGCTCTCCCACGGGCGTATTGAACAGTTCGTGCCACGAGAAAATTACTGCGTAGCCGTCCTGCGCTATCGCTATAAAAACTGTCCGCTTGAACTGACCCGCAGGTTCGGGCCGCAATCCGGCTCTCAGAATCAGATCCTTCAGTAACACGCCACGATACGTATCCACGCTTCGGATAAAGCGATTGGTCGTGTAACAGCGAAGGTCGAAAGGATCGGAGAGAACCGTGGGTTGTTCCCTGAATTCAGCGAGGTCGACCGTCAAAGGACGCAGGAAATCGCCCTCCAGCGAAATGACAGTCTTGGCGTCCTCGACTACGAGTGCCTGAGCGTTGGCATCACTCATCTTTATCCTCCAGGGACCGGTTGCAGACAACGGGTACGTCATTATATCCACCGGAATATTACGACGTCGAAAAGCGACGCTGACATGCGCGTGGATCATGTTGAACATATAGCTTTTCGCATATGCGGCTCGCAGCCGGTAATGCGCCCAAGACTTAAGCGTTATATTAAGGGTCCAGTCGCCACGAGAACGCCAATGGTTTTTTCATATTTGACCGCGCGCTTTATTGGATTCCCGCGTATCGTCTTTTGCGCATTGTCGGCGTCAGCGGCCTTGTCGCTTGCGGCGTGCGGATCCGCGCAAGTCGCGAGCGCTCCTCAGCGAATAACGCTCGACGCCCGCCCGAACAGCATCGCTATCGCGCAGGCCAATAGCCATATCTATATTACCGACGATAAAACCAACAGCGTGCTTGCATCGACGGACGGCAGGACCTTTGTGCCGTTTGCCGCCATTCCGGCAGTCGCGGGGCAACCCAATGCGCTGAGTCAGGTGGCGTTCTCGGCCAAGGGCACATTGCTGATTGAACGGTTTGGATTCGGGACATCGGGCGCCGTGTTTGAAGTCGGCGCGGATAAAAGTGTCTCGATGCTCTCCGGTATCGACCCCGCGCGGCGCAGGCTGGGACTGGCCCTTATCGGCCCGGGGAAACTGCTTTCAACGTGGTTCGTCAAGGAAGGCAACGCGCCGGCGACAGGCGGCGTAAGCCTGATCACGTACGACGAATCCACGCACGCCGCAGCCGAACACAACGTGCTGTCAGGATTGGCAAAACCTGTGGGTGTCGTGGTGCAAGGCGATGTGGTCTCGATTTCGGACCAGGCCAACAACATGATTCTCAGGACCAGCCTTGCCGGATTACTTGATCATTCACACGCGGGCGGCCTGAAAACGCAAGTGGTGAAGATCAACGGCCCAGATCTTCTCGCCATCGATACAACCGGCACGCTCTACACAAAGTGCAATGCGACCGCGGTATGCCGGATCACCCCCGAAAACACCGTGACTGAAGTCGCAAACGATTTCGAAGATGCGCGCGGCGTGGCAATAGACTCATTGCATCATTCGCTTTACGTGGTGGATCGCGCAAAAAGCGCAAGCGGCGTCAGCGGCTTAAGGAGCGTTCCCCTGAACTGAGCTTTCGCCGCTGACTAATTAAACTGGCTTAGTCATCCACGCCGATAATCACGCTCGACGCCTTGAAGATAGCGGTCGCGACCTTGCCGGTTTCCAGCGCCAGACGTTGAGCGCTTTCGTTGGTGACGATGGCTGCGATTTGAGCGCCGCCCGCCACGGTAATGACGACTTCCGTATTCACGGCGCCCGGCGTCACGGCCGAGATCGTTCCTGCAAAGCTGTTTCTTGCGGATGTCTGGCTGTTCGCCACATCGACCATCACGATAACCGACGACGCCTTGACCAACGCGAACGCCGCCTTGCCCGCAGCAAGACCGAGCGATGTCGCGCTGCCGTGGGTGATTACCGAGACGATCTCGAGGCCGTCCTTGGCACGCAGCAGGATTTCGTCGTTCACCGCGCCATGTTTGACATCCACCACTTCGCCAACAAATTGATTTCGGGCGCTTGTACGCATATTCATCTCCGGTTGCGGCGTCCTTGGCCTAGCCCTTGGGCCGCGATACAAGGACGCACGTTGTGCTGTGCTTGCCGGTTTGCAGGCAAGCCGTAAGTTTACCTGCGCAGCGAGGCCAGTGCGAGTCAGTTTGCCACGTAAAACTCGCTTGCACCTAATGATCGGGTTAGCGAACTCCGTATGTCTCAGCGTAATATATCGCCCTTTATTACGCGCTTTATTACCCGCCCAAGTGCCTCTCAATCAAAATCGAACAACGTGGAGAACAAGATGATCCGTAAGGTGATGGTGTCCGTTGCAATGCTGGCCGGCGCGATGTTCGCGCACACTGCAGTAGCCGACGACAACGTCGTCAACGTCTTGTATGCAGGCTCGCTGGTCAACCTGATGGAGCGCAGCGTCGGTCCCGCGTTCGAGAAGGAAACCGGTCTTCATTTCCAGGGCTACGCGGCGGGGTCGAACAAGATCGCCAACGAGATCAAGGGGAAGCTGCGGCGCGGCGACGTCTTTATCAGCGCGAGCCCGAAGGTCAACACGGGATTAATGGGCGCCGCGAATGGCGATCATGTCGCGTGGTACGTGACTTTCGCGGAATCGCCGTTGATGATCGGCTATAACCCGCGCAGCAAATTTGCCGGCGAGTTCAAGACCAAGCGCTGGGACCAGGTATTGCAGGAACAGGGCATCAAGATCGGCCGCACTGATCCCAAGCTGGATCCGAAAGGCGCATTCACGGTCGAGATGGTGACGAAGGCGGCCGATCTTTATCACCAGCCGGATCTCGTCGAAAAGACGCTTGGCAGCGCCGAAAATCCCGATCAGGTCTTGCCTGAGGAAACGCTTGTGGGCCGTTTGCAATCGGGACAACTCGATGCAGGTTTCTTCTATTCCACCGAAACATCGGACCTGAAGATTCCATCCATTCGTCCCGCGCCTGAATTGCAGGCGAAGGCAAGCTATACGCTCGCCATCCTGGGCGATGCGCCGAACTCTGCGGGCGCAACGCGCTTCGTCAATTTCCTGCTGAGCGCGAAGGGTCGTGAACTGCTGAAGGAACATGGCGTCGATGTGATCAAGCCCGCTATCACAGGTAACGCGCAGGCCATGCCGCCGTCGCTCCAGGCTGTGATCGACGCCACTCGATGAAACGCGTCGCCGCGCGACCGTTGTCGTGGCTCGCAGCGCTGCTCGCGGTCTATTTGTGCGCGCCGTTTCTGGCCAGCATTCCGCAGATCGGCGCGGCAGATTGGCATGGCGTGGACTGGAGCTCGACGCTGTCCGCTGTTGCGGTATCGGCGGGAAGCGCGAGCGTTGCGGCGCTTGTCATCCTGATAGGCGGCGTGCCGCTCGGGTATCTGCTTGCTCGATCCACTTCGCGCGGGGCGGCGTTGCTGGGGTTTATCGTGCAGTTGCCGCTTGCGCTGCCGCCGCTGACCAGCGGCGTCTTGCTGCTGTTCTTGCTCGGGCCATATAGCTGGGTCGGGCAACTGACCGGCGGTGTGCTGACCGACTCGTTTGCGGGCATCGTGCTGGCCGAGACATTTGTTGCCGCGCCTTTTTTGATCATCGCGGCACGCTCCGCATTTGCAGCCGTCGACCCCATGTTCGAGGACGTGGCCGCGACGCTCGGCCATGGCGCGGGCAGCCGCTTCTTTCGCGTGACCTTGCCGGTCGCGTGGCCGGCGATCAGCGCGGGTCTGGCACTTGCATGGCTGCGCGCGTTCGGCGAATTCGGCGCAACCGTGATGGTCGCGTATCACCCGTATTCGCTGCCGGTTTATACCTACGTGGTCTTCGGCGGACAGGGCCTGCCCGCCATGATGCCGCTGCTGCTGCCGACGCTTGCGATCGCCATCGTATGCGCGGCGTTGTCGATCTATAGCCGCAACGGGCGGGCTACATCCAGCGTGGAACTCGTCAACGCTGATGACACCAATGACATGCCCCAAGCCCGGGCCATCGTCGACACAGACGATCGCCGCTTGAGCATTGCGCTAAAAAAGCACTTGGGCAGCTTCGATCTCGACATCGAATGGGCGCCGCAAACGCGGCGTCTTGCCATCATCGGGACATCGGGTTCTGGCAAGTCGATGACCCTGCGCCTTATCGCCGGGCTTGAAACCGGACAAACGGCGACGGTGTCTCTTGGTAGCGATTCGCTGACCGGCCTTTCGCCCGAGGCGCGCAGGATTGGTTACATGCCGCAAGACTATGGACTCTTTCCGCACATGACGGTCGCGCAGCAACTCGCGTTTCCGTTAAGTGCGGATGCCGCGAGTGCACGGCAATGGGTCGATCAACTGGGACTTTCAACGTTGCTCGGACGCTTGCCGCACGAGTTGTCCTTTGGTCAGCGCCAGCGCGTGGCGCTTGCCCGCGCGTTGACGCAACACAGTCAGCTTCTACTCTTCGATGAACCCTTCGCCGCCCTCGATACACCCCGCCGCCGGCGTCTTCAGCAATCGCTGCGAGCGTTGCAACGGGAGATATCGGCGGTAACCGTGATCGTCACGCATGATCCCGACGAAGCCGCCCTTCTCGCCGATGAAGTCCTTTTGATTGAACAAGGCCGCGTACTTCAGGCAGGTCCGGTCAGCGAAGTGTTCGAGCGTCCTGCAACGCTACGCGCAGCAGAACTGCTGGGTTTGCACAACGTCGGGCAAGGTACGTTTGTTGAACCGGGTCTGATCGAGCTGGGTGGGTCCTTACGGCTGGCCACTGCACAGCGTTTTCCGGCGGGAAGCAGCATCATGTGGCGCGTTCCGGCACTGGCGATCACGCAAGAGCAAACCGGCGCCTTCGAGGGCGTTGTGGAAAACATCGAACTGCGCCGCGGCGAGCGCTACGCGCGGCTGAAAATCGTGGGAGTTGCGTTCGACATCCCCACCGATGACCCACGGGTGAAGACCGGTACATCGCACCGTTTTTCCATCGATACGAAGCGGTTAACCGTCTGGTCCATTTAGAAACAAAAAAAGCCGTCAATCGAATTGACGGCTTTTTATGTTGAACGTCAAACTCAAGCGGCGGCTTCCTCCTGCAGCGCTTGTTGCGTGGCTTCTTCATCGCCATAAAGATGCAACAGCCGGTAGCCGCTCTTGTACACCGGCTGCAAGCGGAAGTGATTGATCGGCTCGATGCTCAGCGCAAGCCTCAAGCGCGACACGTGGCTGTCGATCGTTCGTGTGCTTTCGCGGAACTCACGTCCCCAGACCATCGCGAAAATGTGATCGCGCGACAACACGCGGCCAATGTTCGAGAAGAACAACAACGCGAGCCGGAACTGCGTACCGCTCAACTGGACCGGTTGCCCGCGCACCGTCACGCTTTGCTGGCGTGAATCGAAGCGGTACGGACCGAGTTCGGTGATGGCGGCCGCGTTCGCCGGATAAGCGCGCCGCAGCAGCGCCTCTATACGCGCGCCAAATTCCGCGCTGCGCACCGGGTGCGTGACGAAGTCGTCGGCGCCGGCGGACAGCGCACGCACGATGTTGCTCTCGCCGCCATCGGCGGAAGCGAACATGACGGGAACGCGCTCGCCAATGCCTGAGCGCATCGACTTGAGCAAGTCCAGGCCGGACAAGCCGGAGGACTGCCAGTCGAGGATCAGCATGTCTACGGTCGAGCGCGACAGCGACTTCGACATCGCCAGACCGTCGCTAAAGGGAATGCACACGTGGCCGAGCCGCTCGACGATTTCGGTGACGACATAACGGTGCTGGGGATCAGACTGCAGGATTGCGATACGCATGATGACGATGCCGGTGACGCTGCGCACGATGACTTCGGCTTGATCGATCGAAGGCATCGCAGAAGGTCTCATGAAGCTCTACGAGACCGCTTTGAACGCGCGAATTCTCCAGAGCGTGATCGCCTTGTCCTATCGGAAAACTCCTATTTTTCCGGCCGATACCGTCACAAATGCTTTCAATCTGTCGCGCAAAGTCACTGCTTGTGCCGACTCGTGCCTGCATCGGCGTAAAACGGCATTTCATCGCGTGCTTAATCGGGATGCACGAAAGCAACAGGCTGCCCGAGCAAAATCCCTGCATGCATAGTTCACGAACCACGGAAACGTCGCGCGCTGCAGCTGGTTAAGCTGGTCCCATGAACTCGAACCTTCAATCCTCGCACGCGGGGCTGAGCACACGTCAGGCGTTGATCGTCACCACGGCCAGCATGGGCTTCGTGGTTTCCCAACTCGATGTCACCATCGTCAACGTCGCCCTTGCCAGCATGGGGCGCGACCTGCACGCGGGCGTCGCGAGCCTGCAGTGGACCGTGGACGCGTACGCGCTTGCCTTCGCCGCGCTGATGCTTTCAGCGGGCGTGCTGGGCGACCGCTTCGGCGCGCGGCGGCTATTCGTGGCGGGGCTGGCGCTGTTCGGACTGGCGTCGGCGGCGTGCGGATTTGCCGCCGATGCCAGCCAGCTCATCGCCGCCCGCGCGTTACAAGGCATTGGCGCCGCGGCAATGCTGCCGAACTCGCTCGTGCTGCTGAACCAGTCGTGCGGCCACGACGACGGCTTGCGGGCGCGCGCCGTGAGCCTCTGGACAGCGGCGGGCGCGGTCTCCATTGCGGCTGGGCCGGTCGCGGGCGGCGTGCTGATTGCGGCGTTCGGCTGGCGCAGCATTTTCTGGGTCAACGTGCCGCTTTGCATGGCCGGGATTGCCGCGACCTATGCGTGGATTGCCGATAAAAAACCCGCGCAGAAAGGCCAGGGCGTGGATCTGCCGGGGCAAGTGCTGGCGACCGTTGCACTGACGTCTTTCGTCGGCGCGATGATCGAGCTTCAGCCTCTCGGCATCACGCATCCGGTTGTTATCGGCGGGATGGTACTGGCGCTGCTGACGGGCGCCGGGTTTGTCGTGGTCGAGCGGCGCGCCCGGGCGCCCATGCTGCCGCCAGCGCTCTTTCGCGACCGCACTTTCAATTCGGCGATTGCATTTGGCATCTGCGTGAACCTGACGTACTACGGCATGGTGTTTGTGCTGAGCCTGTATTTGCAGCGCGTGCTGGGCCTCTCGCCGCTTCATGCAGGGCTCGCTTTCCTGCCGCTGACCGGAGGATTTTTGCTGTCGAATCTTGCCGCCGGGCCTGTGGTTGCGCGCTTCGGTTCCCGGTTGCCCATGATCGCGGGCGCGTTGATCGATGCCGCCGGGTTCGCGGCGCTCTGTTTCGTCGATGCGAGCACGCCCGTCGCCGTCTTGCTGCTGCCATTTCTGCTGATCCCGACCGGAATGGGACTCGCGGTCCCCGCCATGACCACCGCGATGCTCGGGACGGTCGAACCCGCGCGGGCCGGCACTGCGTCTGCGGTGCTCAATACGGCCCGGCAAGCGGCCGGTGCGATCGGCGTCGCGGTTTTTGGGGCGTTGGCGAGTCATGCCGCGGCGGCGGAGACCGCGCAGATCGTGACGGGCGTCAGGCTGTCGGCGGCAATCTCCGTGGCGTTGCTGTTGCTGGCTGCAGCGATGGCGTGGCGGTTGGTGCGGTCCCGCGTGCCGGAGAACAAACGCTAGATAAGCGGCCACATGCCGGGAACGCGGGTTGCGAAAAGGTCCCTGCACCTCTCGTGCAACGCGCGGTCCGCAGGCCGCTGGAGGTATCGAACCATGTCCACGCCGCCCGTAGATCCGACCCAATTGCCGATAGAACCAGATCCCGACGAATTGCTCGACCCGGACGCACCGCCGAACCCCGACGATCCCGATCTGCCCGACGGGCCAGATTCCGCGACGCCTCTTGTCCCGGCCGATCCCAACAACGGCTCGCCGCGGCTTTGAGATTCGTTAGGTATGGGTTGAAAAAAGCCCGAACGCGCACGCGCGTCCGGGCTTTTTTTAAGGCTTCGGGTAAGAGATTTAGAGCGTCGTAGTCAGTACATCGCCTGATTTAAGCGCTTTCTCGATCAACCCGCTTTCCTGGGCTTTCCGCACGGCATCGGCGACAAAAGATTCCGGCGCCTCGACCTCGGCCTTGATTGCGCTGATGATCCCGGAAGCCTCGACAATCACCAGCGATTTCGCCGAATCCGCACGGCTGATGATCACGCGCTGCGGGCTGCCGCCGTCCGCGATGCTTGCGCAGAATTGCATCGGCTGGCCGTCAATGGTTTGCTCGAAGGTTTGGATCATATTGAAGGTTCGCCTCTGTAGATGAACTGTAAGTCCTGGAAAGGAACGCATCATCCATGCCAACTCGCCCGACGCGCGTCTTCCTGACGATTCCTGACTATTGAGCGCCGAGCGGGCCAGAGGTTCAAAAACCGTGCGTCTGAACCGCGCTTTAAAACCGATACGTCACGCCGAGCTGAACGACCGGATACCAGCGATATTTTTCCACGCGATTGGTAATGTCCTGCTTTTCCTGATCGATATTCGCCTGCGTGGTGAGCAAGCTGTACACCTCCGGCACAAAGTACGACACGTGCGGGCGGCCATACGCCACGCCGAGATCGAACATGAATCCGAATCCCTTCGATACCGGTTTGTGCCCATACCCCACGCCCAGATAGGGCATGACGCTCGGCAAACGCACGGTAGCCGACGGCGCGCCGGCAATGGCAGGTACCGAAGCGTCGCCGATCTTGAAGTTGCCCTGGGCGTCGGGAACGGCGTGGGCCTTCAGTTCGTCGCCGTTGATCAGCGCGCCGCCTGTCACCCGGAAGCCGCTGTTCGTGAACGGAAACAGATCGAGGTAAAGGCCGCCTTGTATGAGACTCAGATGCCCGTCGTATTTGGCGCCGTCCACGTTGAACGAATGCGAAAAACCGAAACCTTCCACTTCAGCATGTACGCCCGCCCACGAGTTGAGCGAATACGCGGCGCCGACACCCCCGCCCAGCGTCCCCCCTTGTACATAGACCTCTTGCGCCTGGGTCGTTTGCGTTGCCAGCATGGCGATCATGGCGGCCGCCGCCGCGCTCAGAACTGTCTTCACTGCACCTTCTCCGTTAGTAGCCGGGCTCCTTCCCGTGGCGAGACTGTACGGTTTCGTTAAACGATTCAATGGAACGAACAGTGACCGTTTTTGGCGTCAATTCAACGGCATCGCAGTGTCCAGAAACTGTCCGCACTCATTGCAAAAAATACCCGTGATGCGAAGTAAATTTTGCTGGCGCAGTTAAATCGGCAAGAAAAGATTCCTCACGTCCACCCTAAATGTAGGGGCCCGCTTGCCGTTAAGTTCTGTGACAGCTTCATTCAATCGAAGCACAAAAATCCAGCGGAGAGAGCATGTTTGTCGTTATCGGATGGGTGTTAGTCATCGGGTCGGTGATCGGAAGTTTCATGGGTGTCGGCGGCCACCTGAAGGCGCTGCTTCAGCCTTTCGAGTTGCTGTGCATCTTCGGTGCCGCGATTGGCGCATTCGTCGTATCAAATCCCATTGCGACGCTGAAGAAAACGCTCAAGGTGATTCCGACCGCATTCAAGGGCGGCGGCTACTCGAAAGAGAAATACGTGCAGCTCATCGCACTGCTCTACGAGCTGCTTCAAAAAGCGCGCAAGGAAGGCATGATGGCGCTCGAAGTCGATGTCGAAGCGCCCGAGAAAAGCCCGACGTTCATGAAGTACGAACACGTGCTCAACGACCACCATCTGCTGGAATTCATCGTCGATTATTTGCGCATGATGTCGAGCGGCAACGTCAACGCGCTCGAAATGCAGGACCTCATGGATGAAGAACTCGAGACGCATCATGCAGAGGCATCGGTCGCGTCCGGCGCGATCCAGAAAATGGCCGACGGCCTGCCTGCATTCGGGATTGTTGCAGCCGTGATGGGCGTCGTTCATACCATGGGCTCTGTCGGCGCCGCGCCCGCCATTCTCGGCGAGATGATTGCCGGCGCGCTCGTTGGCACGTTCCTCGGCATCTTGCTCGCGTACGGCTTCTTCGGACCGCTTGCCGATCTGCTTGCCGCAAAGGGACAAGCTGAATCCAAGCCGTTCCAGTGCGTGAAGTCGGTATTGCTTGCGTCGATGAACGGTTATGCGCCTGCCATTGCCGTCGAGTTCGGCCGCAAGGTGTTGTTCACGGCGGATCGCCCGAGCTTCAAGGAACTCGATGAAGCCGTGCGCGCCACCAAATCGCCAAAGTCGGCCTGATGAGCTGCTTGTACTTCGAAACCCCGGGTAACGATCATGGCTGAAAAACCATCCCGCGATCCCCTGCAGTCGGTGCTCGCGCCGACCATCGTGGTACGCCGGAAGAAGAAATCCGGGCACGGCGGCCATCATGGCGGCGCGTGGAAGATTGCCTACGCCGACTTCGTCACCGCCATGATGGCGTTCTTTCTCCTGATGTGGCTGCTCGGATCGACATCGAAGTACGACAAGCAGGGCATCGAAGATTATTTCAACGCCCCGCTCTCAACGCTCTTTGGCGGCAAGGACGGCAGCGGTGCGGCGCGCTCGAGCGTAATCAACGGCGGCGGCCGCGATCTTTCGAGCACACGTCCCGGCGAGGCGACCAAGAGCCAGACCGAGCCGATGCCCAAGACCACCGCGCGCATTGCAGCGGATGACGACGCGCGCCGCCTCAAGCAACTGAAAGAGAAGCTCACGGCGTTGATCGAAAACACCCCGGCGCTGCGGGCGTTCAAGGACCAGATCCGTATCGACATCACGAGCGAAGGTTTGCGTATCGAGATTGTCGATTCGCTCAAGCGGCCCATGTTTGCATCGGGCAGCTCGAAGCTCGAAAGTTATGTGGGCGTGATCCTCGCGCAGATCGGGGCGTCCATGAACGATGTGGACAACCGCGTATCGATTGCAGGTCATACCGACGCCGTGCCCTATTCCGGCGGTCAGGCCGGTTACTCGAACTGGGAATTGTCGAGCGAACGCGCGAATGCTGCACGCCGCTCGCTGATTGCGGGCGGCATGAGCGAAGGCAAGATCCTGCAAGTGCGCGGCCTCGCCGACGTGCTGCCGCTCAACAAAGCCGTCGCCGATGAACCCACCAACCGCCGCATCAGCATTCTCGTGTTGAACAAGGCCGCCGAGCAGGCGTTCTTCGCGGATGGAGGCCGTACGTCAGTCGACGATACACAGCCGGCAAGCGCCGTGATACCTGGCAAGGTCGCGCAAGAGCAGCTCAAGCCGCGGCCGTTTTCCCCAAGCGGCGAAGTCTCATCAAAGGGCTGACAGGCCGCAGTGCACCGCGCGACGATACTTCAGTCGCGCGCGGTTTCTTTCCCTGCTTCGCTGGTCGTGTCATCCCTCTCCCTAGCACAAGAGCAGCGTGTGTAGCGCGGCCGTCGCTTCGATACAACTGTCATAGACCTTACATACACCTCCCGTAAAGTCCGCCCGTCGCAAGTCAGCGGACCGTAAGAGTCACGCGTATCGAAGCACTTGTTGTACGAGACCACTCACGCTACCACCCACGCTCAGGGAGAATGTTTTGAACCGTAAATCACTGCTCGCCATCGCCGCACTCGCTGCGTTTGCCGCATCGGCCGCGCCCGCTCAAGCTCAAAGCAGCGTCACGCTGTACGGTTTGATCGATGCAGGTATCAGCTACGCGAACCACAGCACCGCCGGCACCGGCAGTTCGAAGATTTTCAAGTACGACGACGGCGTGTCGCAAGGCAGCCGCTGGGGCCTGCGCGGTGCTGAGGACCTGGGCGGCGGACTGAAAGCCATCTTCACGTTGGAAAGCGGCTTCAACAGCGGCAACGGCACGCTTGGCCAGGGCGGCGCGGAATTCGGCCGTCAGGCTTATGTGGGTATTTCGAAGTCGGACGTGGGCTCGGTGACCCTCGGCCGCCAGTACTCGTTCTCGACCGACTATCTGGGCGGTTCGTATTCGATCGGCGGCCAGACGGTCGCAGGCAACTACGCGTATCACATCAACGACGTGGATCAGCTGACGTCGAGCCGCATCAACAACTCGATCAAGTTCAGCAGCGCGAACTTCTACGGCGTGACGTTCGGCGGCATGTACGGCTTCTCGAACGCAGCAGGCGCATTTTCGGGTTCGCCCACGACCACGACCGCTGGCGTGACCACGCAAGGTTCATCGCGTGCATACAGCTTCGGCCTGAACTACGCCTCGGGCCCGTTCAGCATCGGCGCAGCTTATACGGACATCCACTTCCCGGGTTCGGCTACGCCGGCGTTCAGCACGAGCATTGCAAACGTGGCGACGGGCGGCTCCAAGGACCTGCGCACGTTTGGCATTGGCGCGAACTACAAGATCGCGGCCGCGACGTTGTTTGCGTTGTGGACCAACACGCGCTTCGAGGCAATCAGCGGCGCGACGTCGAAGTTCAACGCCTATGAAGCCGGCGCCAAATATGCGTTCACGCCGGCAGTGACGGCGGGCCTCGGCTACACGTACATGAAGCTGACGGACGCGGCGCAAGGCAAGTGGCAACAGGTCGACGCAAGCGTCGACTACGCGCTCTCCAAGCGTACCGATGTCTACGTGCTGGGCATTTATCAACACGCATCGGGCTCGAACAACGGTGTCGATGTACAGGCGCAGATTGGTTCGAGCACCAGCTACTTCGGCACGTCGGGCCGTGGCACGAACGACCAGATCGCTGCACGCGTAGGTATTCGCCACAAGTTCTAAGCATGCTGCTGACGTAAAAACGGGGCCGCTGTTTTCAGCGGCCCGTTTCGTTTCAATGCCTCATTACAGCACCTTTTTACTGTCGAGCGACTTGCCAGTTTCCTCGTTATAACGATCGACGTATTCACTCATCAGCTTGCGCAATGCGCGGCCAATCTGCTTGTAGTCGCTTTCGTTCAAATTCGCGAGCGATACGCGGCCCGACGGATGCTGCGTACCAAAACCACGTCCCGGCAACAGCACCACGCGTGCTTCCTTCGCGAGGCGGAACAGCAACTCGGACGGCTCGGTGTTCTTGAAGAGCCACTGCACGAATTCCGGCCCATACGCCCGGTTGCCAAGGAACTCGAGGTCGAGGATCGTGTAGTAGTCGACCTGATTCACATCGGTGTCGTCGAAACTGATTCCAATCTCACGATACAACGCCTCCTTGCGCCCGCGAATCAGACGCTTCAAGGCGTTCTTGTATGCCTCGGGCGTGTCCATCAGCGAGAAAAGCGAGAACAGCACCATCTGCACTTGTTGCGGCGTGGAAAGGCCCGCCGTGTGATTCAACGCAACGGTCCGGCTATCCGCCACGAGTCGGTCGATAAACTTGAGGTTCTCAGGCTCGGTGGTGATGGACTCATAACGCTCGTGCAGTTCGGCGCGTTGTTCCTTGGGGAGCTTGCGGATCAGTTCATCGATCACGTTGTCCTGATGCGTTGCGATCGTGCCGAGCCGCCAGCCCGTGGCGCCAAAGTACTTCGAGTACGAATATACGAGGATGGTGTTCCTCGGGCACAACGCGAACAACGACACGAAGTCATCTGCAAAGGTGCCGTACACGTCGTCGGTGAGAAGAATCAGCTCCGGCCGTTCTTTCACGATATCCGCAATGTATTCGAGGCTTTCGGTATCGATCTTGACCGAAGGCGGATTGCTCGGGTTGACGAGGAAGAAAGCCTTGACCTTGGGGTCGCGCAGCTTGTCGAGTTCTTCCTTCGAGTATTGCCAGCCGCGCTCGACATCTGCATTGAGATTCACCACGTTCAGCTTGTAGTCGTTGAGCGTCGGAATTTCGATGTACGGCGTAAAGATCGGCGAGCCCAGCGCGATGGTGTCGCCTGGCTTGATCAGGTGGTTTTCACGCAAGGTGTTGAAGATGTACGTCATGGCGGCGGTGCCGCCTTCGGTCGCGAAGATATCGAAATCACCAATGAACGGATGCTTGCCGATCATCTCCTTTTTCAGGTATTGCGCCACGATCACTTCAGACAGCTTCAGCATCCGGTCGGGCACCGGATAGTTCGACGCCAAAATCCCCTCGCACATTTCATAAAGGAATTCGCCGCCGTTCAAGCCCAGTTGATCGCGCACGTACGATAGTGCGCCGCGCAAGAAGTCGATGCCCGGAACACCCTTGTTGTCGCGCGCGAAAATCTCGAAGCGCTCTTCAAGCCCTTCATGTTTCGGAAATCCGCCGAGCCCTTCCGGCATGTGCGCGAATGAGCGCTCGGATTCGCGCATGGCGAACAGGCCCAATTGCCAGAAACCGTGGCGCGGGATGGTGGCAAGGAAGTTCGGGTTGCCGCGGCCTGCGTTGAGCATGGCAACGTTTGCAGGCCGGTCGACGGCACCACCGCCTGCTGCCTTGATCAACTCGTCCTTCAATTCGAACGGGCTGAGTGCCGCAATCTTGGACTGGTCTTGCGAACCCGCTTTCTTGGACTTGGACATCCGGTACCTCCAGAAATAATCGACTGCTTGAAGAGAGCGGCGCCCGTTGCCCTGGCGTCCTGCTCTCCGGGAGAAATCACATGCGCGACCGTGAGCTTTGTTTCAAGACCTGAAATAATCCTTGGTTCAATTTTGGGGCACAATCGCGATCGGGCCCAGCAAAGACAAAACTGCAATCGCTTTATATTTCGAAACAGTCCAACAATTCTTCGAAGATTGATCCTGCACCTCTTACCAATATCACGTCCGGGCCATTAAAGCGGTTCCAATTTGGCCAGGAATTTACCAGCATTAAATCGATCTTTTAAACATCGGCTTTCAAGCAAGCAGGTTTGCGTAACCATTTTCCTAAAGACCCAGGCACAAGCTCTGCGCAACATTTGTTTTCCTGGGCGCGATGCATTGCTGACCTGAAACCGCAAACCATTGAAGAGGCGCATGAAAGCCGGAAACAGCAAATCTGAAGTTTCTTCCTCCCACACTGGCTTCGTTCGTGTGCGAGGTGCGCGTGAGCACAATCTGCGCAACGTGGACGTCGATATCCCCCGCGATGCGCTCGTGGTCTTCACCGGCGTGTCGGGTTCGGGCAAATCGTCACTCGCGTTCGGCACGCTATACGCCGAAGCGCAGCGGCGGTACTTCGAGTCAGTTGCACCTTATGCACGGCGCCTGATTGATCAGGTCGGCGTGCCGGAGGTGGATTCCATCGAAGGATTGCCGCCGGCCGTGGCGCTGCAACAGCAACGCGGCACGCCGAACGCGCGGTCGTCGGTAGGCAGTGTAACCACCCTCTCTAGCCTCGTGCGCATGCTCTACTCGCGCACAGGCACGTATCCGGCGAAGCAGCCCATGTTGTTCGCCGAGGACTTCTCTCCGAACACTGTGCAAGGCGCCTGCCCCGCGTGTCACGGTCTGGGACGCGTCTACGAAGTCACCGAGAAGTCGATGGTGCCCGACGACTCGCTGACCATCCGCGAGCGTGCAGTCGCCGCGTGGCCACCCGCATGGCACGGCCAGAACCTGCGCGACATCCTGGTCACGATGGGCTACGACGTCGACACCCCCTGGCGCGATCTGCCCAAAAAAGTTCGCGACTGGATTCTCTTTACCGATGAAACGCCGACCGTCCCTGTGTATGCGGGACTCACGCCCCAGGAAACGAAAGCCGCGCTAAAGCGCCACGCGGAGCCGAGCTATCAGGGCACGTTCACGGGCGCGCGCCGCTATGTGCTGCATACCTTCGCCAATACACAAAGCGCATTGATGAAAAAGCGCGTGTCGCGCTTCATGGTAAGCAGCCCCTGCCCGACATGTCATGGCAAGAGGCTGAAGCTCGAAGCCCTGTCCGTCACATTCGCGGGACTGGACATAGCGGAGTTATCGCAGATGCCGATGGCACGTGTCGCCGAGATCTTGCGCCCGGTTGCGCGCGGCGAGTTGGCCTCCGATGTTCAAACGGGCGAAGTGCTGAACAAAAAAGAAATGCGCGACGCCGTGGAACGGCGGGTTGCATCGGGCGGATCGGCGCACAAGGCATCACCTGATATAAGACGGACAACGAATCAATCGCGCGAGAAGCAGGTCGCGGCCCAACGCATGGCGAAAGAGCTGCTCGAACGCTTGTCCACGTTGATCGACCTGGGTCTTGGTTACCTGGCGCTGGACCGGAGCACGCCGACGTTGTCGTCCGGCGAACTTCAGCGCCTGAGGCTCGCGACGCAACTGGCATCGCAATTGTTTGGCGTGATCTACGTCCTCGACGAACCGTCCGCAGGCCTTCATCCCGATGACGGCGAAGCGCTTTACAGCGCGCTGCAGCGCTTGAAGGAAGCGGGCAATTCGCTGTTCGTGGTCGAGCACGACCTTGAAATGATGCGCCGTGCCGACTGGATCGTCGATGTCGGGCCGGCGGCCGGTACTGCGGGCGGAAGCATCGTGTATAGCGGGCCACCCGCCGGACTGGCAGAAGTGGAAGCGTCGCAGACGAGACTGCACCTCTTTGGAGGGCACCGGCCCGTTGCTCGTACGAAGCGTTCGCCAACGGGCTGGCTGCGGCTTGCAAACGTCACTCGGAACAACCTGGCAGCCCTTGACGTCGCGTTCCCGCTCGGCTGTTTTACGACGGTCACCGGGGTCTCGGGGTCAGGCAAATCGAGTCTTGTGAGCCAGGCGTTGCCGGAACTCGTCGCGGAAAAACTTGGACGTCCGATCACGACCGACGCCGACGAAGAGCGCGATCCGCTTCTCGACGTTGAAGACATCCAGACCGACGGTGAAATCACGGAAGGCATGGAGAACATACGTCGTCTGGTGCGGGTCGATCAGAAGCCAATCGGCCGCACGCCGCGCTCCAATCTCGCGACCTATACGGGTCTCTTCGATCACGTTCGCAAGCTGTTCGCGGACACGCCGCAAGCGCGTCGTCACCGCTACGACGCGGGCCGATTTTCATTCAACGTCGCCAAGGGCCGCTGCCCGACGTGCGAAGGAGAAGGTTTCGTCAGTGTGGAGTTGCTGTTCATGCCGAGCGTCTACGCGCCATGCTCGACATGCGGCGGAACGCGCTACAACCCGGAGACGCTCGAAGTCAAATGGAACGAGAAGAATATTGCGGAAGTCCTGCAGATGACCGTGGATTCGGCGTGCGAGTTTTTCTTGGGCGAGACCCAGATCATGCGTGCGCTTACAGTATTGCGCGACATCGGGCTGGGTTATTTGCGGCTCGGGCAGCCGGCGACAGAGCTGTCAGGCGGCGAGGCGCAACGCATCAAGCTGGCAACGGAGCTTCAGCGCGCGCAGCAGGGAAAGCACCTCTACATACTCGATGAACCCACTACGGGCCTGCATTCCGTCGACAGCGACCGCCTGCTGATTCAGCTACAAGGTCTTGTCGATGCCGGCAACACGGTGATCGTTGTCGAGCACGATATGCGTGTGGCGGCGCAGAGCGATTGGGTTATCGACATGGGTCCGGGCGCGGGAGAAAGCGGCGGCAAGGTCGTGGCAAGCGGGACTCCGGAAGACGTCGTGAAAATGGGGGGGCGCGGCCAGACATCGAAATATCTGAAGGCTTGCCTGACGTAAAAAAGCGGTGGCCTCAGGCCACCGCTTTCGTAAAGATAAAACCAGCAATCAGTCCATCGTTTCCAGCGTCGGATAGTCTGTGTACCCTTCGGTACCGCGCGCGTAAAACGTCTCTGGAATCGGCGCGTTCAACGGAGCGTCGACCTCGAAGCGTTTTACCAGATCCGCGTTTGCGATGAACAACTGACCCCATGCAACCGCATCCGCATCTCCGCGATCGAGTGCGGCCTGAGCGGTTTCCTTCGTGAACTTTTCGTTCGCGATATACACGCCGCCAAACTCCTTCTTCAGCAACGGTCCGATCGAATCTTCGGCGACGCGCTCACGTGCAGCAATGAATGCAATCTTGCGCTTGCCGAGCTCACGCGCTACATAACCAAAGGTTGCGGCACGGTCGCTGTCGCCCATGGTGTGCGAGTCTGCGCGCGGCGCCAGATGCATGGCTACGCGATCCGCGCCCCACACTTCAATGCATGCATCCACAACTTCAAGCATCAGGCGCGCGCGGTTTTCAATCGGGCCGCCGTAGATGTCGGTACGTTTGTTCGTGCTGTCCTGCAGGAACTGGTCGAGCAGATAACCATTCGCGCCGTGAATTTCAACGCCGTCGAAGCCGGCCAGCTTTGCGTTCTCCGCGCCCTTGCGGAAAGCCGCGACTACACCCGCGATTTCATCGAGTTCCAATGCTCGCGGCGTCACATATTCTCGCTGTGGACGCACCAGGCTCACGTGCCCTTGCGCGGCAATAGCGCTCGGCGCAACCGGCAGATCGCCGTTCAGGAACAGCGGGTCCGAGATACGGCCTACGTGCCACAGTTGCAGCAGGATCGTCCCGCCCGCATCGTGCACGGCTTTTGTCACCAGCTTCCAGCCTTCGACCTGCTCATCCGACCAGATTCCCGGTGTTTCAGCGTAACCCACGCCCTGGGGCGTAACCGAGGTCGCTTCGCTCAGGATCAGACCAGCAGCGGCGCGATCAGCGTAGTACTGCGCCATCAGAGCATTAGGCACGCGTTCCTCGCCGGCGCGTTGACGCGTCAGCGGCGCCATCACAATACGGTTGCGAAGATTAAAAGCGCCTGCTTTAAGCGGATCGAAAAGATTCGGCATTTTGGAAGTAATCCTAAATAGAGTATGAGGAACTTAGGCTGATGTTTGCGTCGCGCTAAAGCGTGCGGTGCAGCTGTTCAAGAAAGGCGTTGATGACCGCGTCGTCGCGCTTGAAAAAAATCCACTGACCAACTCGTTTCGACGTAACCAGGCCTGCTTTGTGAAGCGTAGCCAGATGAGCCGATACCGTGGACTGAGACATATCGCAGCGCGCGTAGATCTGCCCCGCGCACACGCCATTCTCAAGCGGAAAATCCTGCTCGCTGAAATAGGCCCTGGGTTCGTTGAGCCACGCCAGAATCTCGCGGCGGACCGGATTGGCCAAGGCTTTATGAATAGCGTCGATGTCCATGAAAACGGCTAAAGGGGTCGGGTTGATTCCAAGAATGAATTCGCGTTGAACCGAATTGTATTTCGCAAAAAAGCGAAATACAATGAAACCACTGACGCCGTTAGGGGTAATCCCTTACATTTCTACTCGCCTTTGCGCGTATAGCGCAGCCAGACGCCATCGTTGGCCGTTTGTTCGACCGACGTCAGCGTCAGATATGCAGGTTGCTTCCACGCGTCCATTGCGACTTCGAATGACGATGGATGTTCGCTGCGGCCATCGACCAGCGGCAGGATCAAAACGCTGACTTCATCGACAAGACCGGCATTCACGAACGCACCGCTGACATGCGAGCCGCCCTCCACGATCAGCTTCTTGACACCAAGTTCCTGCGCGAGCGTTTCGATCACATGGCCCAGATCAATATCTGTCTTCCCGCCGAAGACATATGACACGCCAATCGACTGAAGGTACGCAAGATAGTCGTCCGCCACCTGCTCCGTGACGACTTCAATGATGTGCGACTTCAACGCCGTGTCCGATTTCCACTCGACCAGCCCCTTCGGATCGATGGAAATGGCGTACTGATCAGGGTCGCGTTTTGCGAAATGATTCTTACGGGGCACGGGTTCTTCCGCAAGGCCTTTTGGGTATCCATCGCCATGCGCGATTTCCTGCATCGTGACGCGTCCGCAGATCCAGCCGTTGGCTTCGAACGTCGCAGCGGTGCTTTCGTACAAGTCGGAGGCGAAGTCGAGGTGCCAGCCATCGGTCAGGCTGCGGCCATCGACGGACGACATCATGTGGCAAACAATATAGGGCTTCATGTGAGACCTGAGTTGGGTTGAACAACCGCGTTGCAGCAAATAGCATTCCGCAGCGTCGAAAGGCAGAAATACCGTTTCGTCTTGTTCATCGGAAAGCGATGAGCGATGGGCATAACGCTTGCACCTCAAACGTGAGAAACCGCCATTCCCGAGCGGTTTCCTTTAATACATTGGAGATGACATGAGCCTCGCCGATACGATCAAGGGCGTTGTTGGGATGGACCCGACCGAGCATGCCGACGCCGACATGAAGGACGTGCTCAACGCATTCAAGAGCCTGAACGCGAAGCCAATCGAAGATTGCACCGCCGACGAAGCGCGCCAGCAGCCCACGGTAACCAACGCCGTGAAAAAGCTGATGCAAGAACGTGGCATCACACCGCCAGCAGCCGTTCAGCAAGTACAGACACAGGACATCACGATCCCGGGCGCAGCCGGCGACAATCCCGCGCGCATCTACAAGCCTGCGGGCGAGGGTCCGTTCCCTGTGATCCTGTATTTCCACGGCGGCGGGTTCGTGATCGCAGACCTCGACGTGTACGATGCAACCCCGCGTGCCATCGCCGCGCAGACAAACGCAATCGTAGTGTCGGCGCATTATCGCCAGGCGCCGGAGCACAAGTTTCCCGCATCGCACGAAGACGCGTTTGCCGCGTGGAAATGGGTCGTCGATCATGCTTCAAGCCTGGGTGGCAACCCGGCGCGCATCGCGGTGATGGGTGAAAGCGCAGGTGCGAACTTGGCCGTGAACGTGTCCATCTATGCACGCAACGCCGGCTTGCAACTGCCCTTGCATCAGGCGCTGATCTATCCGGTTGCAAGCAACAATGTGATGTCGATTTCCTATGAGGAAAACCGCCACGCAAAACCGCTGAACAAGCCAATGATGTTGTGGTTCGTCGATCACCTCATCAACGAAAAAACCGACTTGAAGAACCCGTTAATCGATGTAGTGAGTGCCGATCTAAACGGTCTTCCGCCGACAACCGTGGTCACGGCCGGCATCGACCCATTGCGCTCCGACGGCGAAAAACTGGCGGAGCAATTGCGTGATGCAGGGGTGGACGTCGAACATCAAAACTATCAGGGTGCAACTCACGAGTTCTTCGGCATGGCTACGGTCGTGCAGGCTGCACGCGATGCCCAGGCATTCGTCGTAGAGGCGCAGAAGCGGCACCTGGGATAAATAGTTTGCTGGTACCGGGCGGCGGGTTGTGGTTTCATCGTGCTTCGACCCACTCGCTGGCCGCCCATGGACCTGAAGCAGATTCAATATTTCATCGCGCTGTTTGAAGACGGCTCGGTCACGCGCGCGGCGAAGCGGCTCAACATCGTTCAGCCCGCGCTGAGCATGCAGATTTCCAGGCTCGAGGCCGAGCTGAACCAGCCGCTCTTCGAGCGCGGTCCACATGGCATGACGCCCACCGAAGCGGCGCGCCTGATGTATCGGCTATATGTACCGATCATTCGCGATATCGATCACGCCCGCGAGCAGCTCAGCAGCAGCGACGTGATTGTCACGGGACGCGTGTCGCTGGGCATGGTCGCATCGGAAGCGGAAAGCGTGTTGCCCGAGTCGCTCGCGACCTTCAACGCGCTGTTTCCGCAAGTGGAGGTGTCGGTGGCCGACGGCTTCAGCGCACAACTCATCGATGCGGTCGAAGCCGGCCGGCTCGACGCCGCGGTCATCAACAAACCGCGCGGTCGCCTCACGCTCGATACACGCGCTTTACTCGATGAAGAAATGGTCCTGGTGGTCAGCGCAGCGCACGGACGTGTTTTGCCCGATGCGATCGACTTGTCCGATCTCGGCGATCTCGAACTCGTGCTGCCCACCAGACGCAACGGCTTGCGCGGCGCGCTCGATGCCGCGCTTCTCAACGCGGACATCGTGATCAAACCGAAGTTCGAGATCGACTTGCTGACTACAATTGTGCAGTTCGTGGAACAGAGTAGCGTCGCGACCATCATGCCGCGCGTCGTCGTGCAGCGAAAAGTGGACGAAGGCGTGCTGCGAATTCACCGCATTGCCAATCCGGTTATCGTGCGGCAGATCGTGTGCGTCAGTCATCCGAAACGACCACTTGGCGCAGCCGCCATCGCGCTCATTGATATCATCACCGAAGACATCCGCCGCGTAACCACCGCACCCTGAACAATCAGTGCACAGCCTGCGCATTGTTCTCCAGCTTGCCGCGCGTCTCCGGAACAATGAACGCGCCGACCAGGAAGATCACGCTGATCACGCCCACGAAGATGGCGAGCGTCATCGGCAATTCGCCCGGATCCTTCGCGACCAGCGACACAGCCGTCGGCATCATTCCGCCAATAGCAAAGCCTATGTTCCACGACAAGCCTGTACCCGTTGCGCGGATCGCAGTTGGAAAGCGTTCGTTCAGGAAGATGAGGATAGGCGCATAGCCCGCGCTGCCGAGCGCGCTTAGTATCACGGCGTACAGGCCGATCATCGTGATGCTTTGCGCAGTGGGCAACAACAGGAACAGCGCGGGTAACGCGACCAGCCGTACGAGCCCGATCCAGATGAACGCGCTCTTGCGGCCAATGAACGTGCTCAGGTGTCCCGCCGCAACCGATGCCACCAATACCCCGACGCTCGCGATCATCAGGATGGCGGCCGCCGCGCCGTTAGGCACGTGGCTCACCACCTTGAGGAAAGTCGGAAGATACCCCGACGTCAGGTAGTAGCCGCTGCCCCCGCCGATGGTGAGAAGCAGGTTCACAAAAAGTATGCCGCGATACTCACGTGAAAACAGTGTCTTGATCGGCGATCGAATCACTTCAACCGGCAATGATGGATCACGGTTTGCGGCCTTCGCTGCCTTCTCGGCTGCAAGCTTTTGCCACAGCGGCGATTCTTCGAGCGTGTTGAACACGAACAGGCCGAGTACCGAACTGATGATCCCGGTAAAGAACATACAGCGCCATCCCCAAACATCGAAGAGATCGCCTGGGAAGATCGCCGACATGGTCAGGAATACGATGGACGCCAGCAACGCGCCAAGCCCCGCACCGCCACCACCGATCAACCCCGACACCGCGCCACGATATTTGGGCGCGACCGATTCCGTGCCAATGGTATGCGTTGATGCAACCACGCCGCCCACGAACACGCCCTGCACGAGTCGCAGCAGAAGAAACAGGATCGGCGCGATCAGGCCGGCCTGCGCGACGGTAGGCAACACGCCAAAGAGCGCCGTCGATATCCCCACGCCGACGACCGCGAGAATCATCGCACCCTTGCGTCCATGACGGTCCGCGTAAGAGCCGAACCACGCCGAACCGAGCGGCCTCATCAACAGCGTCACGGCAAACGACGCATACACTGCCGCGAGCGACAACATTGCGTGCTCGGACGGAAAGAACAGACGGCCGACCACCGGCGCGACATACAACAGCACGAACAGATCGAACAGATCGAGTGCCCAACCCAGGCACGAGGCTACTACCGCACCCATGACCTGCCGCGAGTTAACCTCGGGCACGGCGGCGCTTTCCTGAGCTGCAACGGACATTGTTATCTCCTTGAAGGTCGCGGCGCCGCCTTATGGAAGACGCCGTGTTTATGGCACGTGTTTGTTGTTCGTGCTCTTGTTGTCGTTTATGAAATCGTTGTATGCAGATAGATCGTCTTGTTACTTGCAACGCTGGGCGCCCGCTCGCGTAGCATGGTGTCGGCGATTTTTTCCGCAATCATGATGGTCGGAATATTCGTGTTGGCCGAAGGCAAGCGCGGCATCAGCGATGCATCGACAACACGCAGGCCGTGTGCGCCGTGAACGCGGCCTTGTGTATCGACGACGGCGCCAGGATCACTTGAAAGGCCCATACGGCATGTTCCGCTCGCGTGCCACACGCCGAACACATTCGCGCGGATAAACGCGTTCAACGCGTTGTCATTGGCAAGCAATGAAGCCATGTCCTGGCCGCGCGTGAAGAAGCGTTCGATAAACATCCGGCGTACTGGGGTGGGTGTATCGAGCAGCGCACCAAGCAGTGACGTCAAGATCGCATTGCCCTTGCTCACGCGACTCAATGCCTTGACGCGTGGCGAAAACGCAGCTGGAAAAAAGTCTCGCCGATCGTGGCCCAAGCCCGACGCTTCGACCACTTTCACGAGCATGCGAACACCGGCAGCGAGGCGCGCGGTATCGCGCTCATCGTCAAGCAGATTCAGGTCTACACGTGGAGCGATGGCAGAATCGGGGGAAACCAGTTGCACACGGCCGCGGGAATACGGCCGGTTGCACCACAAGAAAAACAAACCGAGGCGATTGCCGAGCGCATGCCATGCGGCACGCGTGGCACTCGACAGATACATATCCGAGACATCACACCCGTCTACGCCCGACGTGAATCGCGCAGCCATCATGCTCGCGCGGCGGCGCGTGAGCGGCATGCGAAAGCGCGGTTCGAGGAAGTGGCAAAACGTCAGCGACGGATGGTCCTGAAGGTTCCTTCCAACGCCGGGCAAATCGATCGCACAACGAATGCCGAGGGCATCGAGGTCTTTCGAATCGCCGATGCCAGCACGCAACAACATGGCGGGAGACTGCAAAGCGCCCGCCGCCACGATCACCTCACGGGCATCGAATCTGATTTTTTCGCCGTTCGATGCAACCGCGACCACGCCTTGAGCCGTAACACCATTCATCACGATGCGTTCAACGCGCAGGTTCGCGAATATCGAGAGGTTCGGCCGCTTGCGTGTGGTGGCGTCGAGGTAAGCCGTCGCCGTGGTTACGCGGCGGTCGTTGAAGTTAGAGAACGCACCGGGAAAGAAGCCGTCAACGAATTCCGCGTTCTGGTCATGCAGCGTTGCGAATCCATTGCTCTTCAAACCCTTCGCGAACGCGTGGCAAAACGGCGGCCACTCACCGGACATGATGCGGCGGATCGCAATGGGGCCGTCCTTGCCGTGCAGCGGGTCGTCGGGAAAATTTGCGTCGCGTTCCAGCTTGCGAAAGTATGGCAACACATCGTCCCACGACCAACCCGTGGCACCGCTTGCGGCCCACTCATCAAAGTCGCGCGGCAGACCACGATTTGCCGATTGCACGTTGATGCTCGAGCCGCCGCCCATCACACGGCCTTGCTCGTAGATACGTTCAGCGGCCTGCCTTGTCGCCCGTGCTTTCAATCCTGGCCAGATATAGGTATCGCCGCAAAACACGGGCATGGGATAGCTGTCGAGGATGGCTTCGGGCACGTTGTCCGGCGGCGTATCCGCGCCTGCTTCGATCAACGCGACGCGTAGCGACGGCACGGCCGAAAGCCGATGCGCCAACACGCATCCCGCCGATCCGCCGCCCACGATCACGTAGTCGAACGCCTCCATGCCATGACTCCCCTATCGTTTGGATTCAGCTGCCGCGAAATACCGGTTTGCGTTTGCCGTGAAATGCTTCGACGCCTTCGCGGAAATCATCCGATGTACGCAGCCGGCTATAGCTATGCCCTTCAAGTTCGATGGCAATAGACAACGGTGCATCTTCGGTGTCGTTGAGCAGCTTCTTCGCCGTGCGCTGCGCCAAAGGCGAAAACGCGCGCAGTTCATCAACCAGGGAATCGGTCGCGGCTTCGAGCTGCGCGTCGGCCACACATTCCACTGCAATGCCCCATTCATAAGCCTGCTTGCCCGGAATGCGGCGCGAGCGCATCACGATGTCCTTGGTCCTGCCCACGCCCACCATTTGCTGCAAGCGAGCCGAGCCGCCCGAGCCCGGGATTTGGCCGAGCTTCTGTTCAGGCAGCGCGTAGAATGTGGTGTCGGTCGCAATACGAAAGTCGCACGCAAGCGACAACTCGAAGCCCACGCCAAAACAAAAGCCGCGGTTCGCCGCGATCACCGGCTTGGAACAGCGTGCGGGGGCCGCAATGTTCCAAGCGAGTTTCGAAACATGTTCCGGCGATGCCTCAAGAAAGCCCTTGATGTCGCCGCCGCTGGAAAAATGCTCGCCGTTCGCGCGCACGACGATCACGCGAACGCGGTCGTCTTCATCGAGCGCTTCGAAGGCCGCGCGCAACTGGTCACGCGCGTGCATGGAGATAACGTTCAACGGTGGTCGATGCAAGATGATGTCGGCGCGCTCGCGTTGTGCATCGACTTCAATCGAGAAGCCGTCCAGATCCTGCAGCAGCGTCTGGCCACGATGGGTCAGTTCGGTCATTGCCTACTCCTTCGTTGTTTCTATGGGGTTGATCGAGGTATCGACGTCGTATTCACCGGCCGAAAGCTTGCGGCGCAGGATCTTGCCGACGGGAGATTTTGGAATGTCGTCGACGAAAACATAGTCACGCGGCCGCTTGAAATTCACGAGGTCAGACTCGCGGCACCAAGCGTCGAGGATCGCGGAATCAACGAAATCGCGGCGCTTGATGAAGGCCACCACGCGCTGGCCCCAGCGCTCGTCCTTGACGCCGGCGACCGCAACTTCATCCACGGCAGGATGCAAAGACAAGACAGATTCGATGTCCACCGGCGAGATGTTTTCGCCGCCGCTGATGATCATGTCGTCAACGCGGCCGCTCACGAAGAGGTCGCCGTCCTTATCGAAGAAACCGGTGTCGCCGGTGAAGTACCAGCCGTCGCGCAAGGATTTCGCATTCGCGTCCGGGCGGTTCCAGTAGCCCTCGAAGGCTTCGTCGCCAAGCAGGTCCGCGATGATCTGACCTTCCTCGTTCACCGCTGCAAAGTCCGTTGGCGTGGAGGCATCGAGCTTGACCACACGCAGCCGCGTATTGATTCCGGCGCGCCCCGCACTGCCCGGTTTGCGCATCGCGTCTTGATCGATGCTGAATGTGTACACCTCGGACGAACCGTAGTGGTTCACGAAAAGCTCTGGTTTGAATGCGGCGGAGAGACGCTTCAACAAGCCGTCACTCATCGGGGCGCCGGCAAAACCCAGCTTCGTGACCGAGCGTGTTGTTGCGTCTGCAAAACCCGGAGCTGCGAGCAGATCGTGATAGAGCGTCGGCACGAGATACAGGCACGTCAGTCTGAATTCATTGATCGATGCAAGCGCCTGTGCCGCGTTCCAGCGGCGCACGCAAACGAACAGCCCGTCAACAAGCGCCATGGCGAGCAATGAACGCACGCCCATGGTGTGATAGAGCGGCATGACGCCGAGCGTGCGCTCGTTGTATCGATACAGGTTTTGCGCAACGTGTGCGAGCGCTGCGGCACGCTCGTGACGATGACGTCGCGGCACGCCCTTTGCCTTGCCGGTTGTGCCCGACGTATAGAGGATCAGCGAGACATCGTCAGCGGTGGCTTCGGTCGTGGTGTTCGCAGTGTACGCGTCCAGGAGCGTTGTGAACGAAAGCGTGCCGCGTGCGTCGTCCAGTGCAATGCATGGGATCTTCTGCGCGGCTTCACTGCCTTCGACGGCGTCTGCGGAAACGGGTTCGAACACGATTGCCTTCGCACCGGAATCGGTTACGCAATAGTCGAGTTCGTCCGGCTTCGCGCGCCAGTTCAACGGCGTCATGACGATGCCTGAAAACTGGCAAGCCCAATGCAGCGTCGCCATTTCCCAGCGGTTTTGCAGCACCACGAGCAGGCGATCGCCGGGCTGAACGCCCACATCGCGCAATCCGGCAGCAACGCGGAGAATGATTTCGTACCACTGCGCATAGGTCAGCCGTACGTCGCCATCCACGAGTGCAAGCGTGTCCGGGCTTCGCTCGACGCTCTGCAAAAAGGTTCGGCCGAGATCAAGCATGTTCCGGCTCCTTTCTATTTCGACTGGCGGCAACGTCGAGGACGGCGGCAACAATGGGCGTATAGCCCGTACATCGGCATAGATGGCCGGAAAGCATTTCGCGTACATCAGTCTCAGTGGGTTCCGGCACGCGTTTGAGATAGTCCGCACACGACATCAAGATGCCCGCCGTGCAAAAACCGCACTGCAATGCGTGATGGCGCTGAAAAGCTTGCTGTAAGTCCCCAAGCGTCTGGTCCGGCGCGAGACCTTCGACGGTATCCACGCGGCGGCCTTCGACTTGCACCGCAAGCATCAGACATGACCGCGCCGCGATGCCATCCACATGCACGGTGCATGCGCCGCATACGCCGTGCTCGCAGCCCACGTGCGTTCCAGTTGCGCCCAGCTCGTGCCGCACGAAGTCCGACAGCAGGTCGCGCGATTCGCAATACCCGGTGCGTTCGCGTCCGTTGAGCGTCAGCATGATCTTCCGGCGTTCGCCGCGATCCAGCTTGATTGATGATGTGTTGCTCACTTCGCCTCCTCGATTACGCGCCATCCAAGTTGCCGCACAAGATGGCGTCTATACGTAGCGCTGACATGGGCGTCGTCCTGCGCATTCAACTTCCAGCTCAGGTCATTCAGCGCGCCGCGCAAGTCATCGCCTTTCAGATGCGGCCAGTGTTCGACCACGGGTCTGTCCGCAACACCGCCAACCGCTATGCAGATGGATGTATCGGTGACGATCGCAGCGCACGCTACCATCGCGAAATCGCCATGCCGTGCAGAGAATTCCGTGAAGCCGTATCGTTCGCCTGCCTTTTTCAGCGGGAAACGGACGGCTTCGATGAGTTCGTCGGGTTCGCGCGCCGTCATCAACATGCCTTGAAAGAAGTCGTCTGCTTTCAGCGTGCGTTTGCGTTTTTTCGATCGCAGCATCACGTCGCCGCCAAGCAGCGAGAGCACGAGCGGCAACTCCGCGCTTGGATCGGCGTGGGCGATCGAACCGCAAACCGTGCCGCGATTGCGGATCTGGAAGTGGGAGATATTCGGAAAGGCGAGCGCGAGCAGCGGCACTTCATCGCGTAACGATGCGCGCCATTCCACGCTGCCTTGCGTCGCCGCCGCGCCGACGACCAGATGGTCCCTTTCGATACGCACCGCTTCCAGATCGGCCGTGCGCGAGATATCGATCAACACACGCGGCTGCGCAAGTCGCATGTTGAGCACGGCCATCAACGACTGGCCGCCAGCCAGGATGCGCGCGTCTTCGCCGGAATGCGCGAGGGCATCGAGCGCTTCATGTGCAGTCGCAGCGCGCAGATAATCGAATGGTGCAGGTTTCATGAGCGCCTCCTGAAACGGCCGAGGAGGCGTCCAAGCCACGAGCCGCTATTGGCCTTTACAGGTTTCCCCGCAGCCTGCCGCCCCAGCGATTCGAACAGTTGCCGCAACACGACCTTCGCCGCGCCTTCGAGCATCCGGCCGCCGACCGCCGCGACCTTTCCCGAGACTTGCGCCTCGTAGTCGTAGGTCAGCCGCGCGCCTGTATCGATAGGCGTTAGCTCCACAAGGCCATTACCCCGTGCACTGCCAAGCGATGACATCCCCGCGCCGGCGAGCCGCAAACGATGCGGTGGATCGAGATCGGACAGTCCGATCTCTGCTTCAAAGCGCGCCTTGATCATGCCGACGCCAACAGTCACATCCGCACGATATGTGTTCTCGCCCTTGGCTTCGAGCGCGTGGCACCCCGGGATCACCTTGGCGAGCGCCGTCGGGTCGAGCAGCACCGCGAAGATGGCCTCGGGCGTTGCCGGCAGATCCACGCTGCCCTGCGCGGTCAGCGCCTTGGCGCCGGGCAATGCCGGCTTCTTTTGCTGCGCTTCGCGGAACTCGGGCCGCGATGGTTCCGGATCATCGATACCAATCAGCCCCATCACCTTCGACGGCGTCAGCGGCAAGCGAATGTCATCGACACCAAGTGCGTCCGCAACCGCATTCGCCACGCACGGGGGCGTGCTCATGTTGTTGCCTTCGCCCAACCCCTTCGCGCCAAGCGGCGTGAATGGCGACGGCGTTTCCAGATGAACGATGATCGGATCGGGCACTTCGCAGGTGGTCGGCATCAAGTAGTCGGCCAACGTTCCCGACTGAAAACTGCCGTCCGAACCGTAGCGAAACTCTTCCATCAACGCCGCGCCGAGTCCTTGCGCAAACGCGCCGCGAATCTGACCGTCGGCGAGTGCGGGATTTAGCAACGTGCCGGCATCGTGCGTGGTTACATAACGGTCGATACGCACCCGCCCCGTTGCGCGATCCACCTCCACGCCACACATATCGAACGCAAAACCATAGGCCGCCGATGTATTGATGCGATCCTGTTCGTCCGGCGCATCCATGTTCGGCGGGGTCCAGAACACCGTCTCGCGCAAGCCCGGCTCTTCGCCTGCAGGCAGCAACGCGGGCGCCCAGTGAGGCGCATTGCTCGCCACGCGACCAAAGGGCATGGCATGGTCTTCATCGCCATCTCGATAGATTCGTCCGCCTTCGAAACGGATATCCTCGGGCTTGCATTTCAGTTGCGACGAGACAATGCGCGCGAGCTTGTCCCGTACCTTGACGGCCGCGAGATGCACCGTGCCCGCGACCGCGCCGGCGAAGCGGCTCGAATAGTTTCCGGCCGCGACCGACCACGCGTCCTTGTGGGTATCGAACTCCACGTTCACCACGATTTCATGCGGCGACAGACCAAGCGCGTCGGCCACTACTTGCGCGCACACCGTCATATGTCCCTGCCCCGCCGGCGTGGATGCGATTGTCACGACCACGCCGCCCAGCAAGTCCACGCTGACCGTTGCGCTCGCAATCGCGCCGCTTTTCGGACCGGCTTTCTTACGTGCGTCGACGGGCATCACGGTCGTGATGTAACCCATGTTCGATACCGAAGGCTCGACGATCGCAGCGAAGCCGATTCCGTACAAACGTCCTTCGCTGCGCGCGGTATCGCGGCGCGTCTTCAGTTCTTCGTAGCCGCCTTCGGCAATCGAACGTCTCAATGCTTCCTGATAGTTGCCCGAATCGAGCAACGCACCCGCCGCCGCGCGATACGGGAATGCATCGGCGGGAACGAAATTGCGGCGATACACATCGAGCAGGTCGAGATTCAACTCGATCGCGATGCGTTGCATCAACCGCTCGAGCGCAAAGTAAACCTGCGGCCCGCCAAAGCCACGTACAAGGCCCGTAGGCGTCTTGTTTGTCAACACAACCCGGTTGCGCACGAGCAGGTTCGGAATGTCATAGGCACCTGTCAAGCAGCCGTGCATCCGATAGAACGTGGCAGGTTCCGGCGCGCGCAGGTAACCGCCGCAGTCCTCAACCTGATCGTAGTTCAGCGCGGTGATCCGGCCATCGTTTTCGACCGCGGCTTCGAGCGTCGTAAAGCGTGCGGTGGCCGATGTCGCCGCGCTCAGATGTTCGAGCCGGTCCTCGACATACTTCACCGGCGCGTTCGCCTTGCGCGATGCGAGGCACATCAGCACCACATACGGAAACACGGCCTGCTTGACGCCGAAGCTGCCGCCCGAATCGCGCGGCGCTTTATGGCGAAGCCGGTTTGCCGGCACGTTCAGCGCGAGCGCCATGACGGCATGCAGCGAGAACGGGCCCATGAAATTCGACGTGACGTCGTAGCCTTCATCGCCGGAAAGATACTCGGCAATCACTAAGCCGCATTCGATCGGCGCACACGTGTTGCGCGGATAATGCGCGTCGATCTTCACGCGATGCGGCGCGTTATTGAAGGCAGTTTCGGGCTCGCCATAACGGAAACTGCGGTCGCTGATCACGTTGGTTTCTACGCTCGGATGCAGCACGCACGCATCGTCCTTCAATGCACCTTCAATGGATGTCACCGGATCAAGCGTCCGATATTCCACCTTTATCAGATCGAGCGCATCTTCGGCGAGCGCCCGCGATTCGGCCATCACGACCGCCACCGGTTCACCCACATAACGCACACGGTCCATCGCGAGCGACCATTGCTCCATCTTTGATTTGACGCCGACCACGAACGGTCGCGACCACGCTCGAAGGTCGTCGCGCGTCAACACTGCGCGCACGCCTTCAGCACTCACCGCGTTGCTCGTGTCAAGCGAAACCAGTTCGGCATGCGCGTGCGGGGAGCGAAGAACCGCCGCGTGCAACGTACCGGGCTTGGTGCCTATGTCGTCGCCATAACGGCCACGGCCTGTGAGGATTGCGGGATCTTCGAAACGTTCGACTGACTGCCCGACATGGCGCTTCGGCCGCGTGTCATGCGCTCCCTCCACGACGTCCGACGCGTGCGCGTTGATTGCAGCAATGCCAGCCTGTTCACGCTGATTCATTCGTCGGCTCCAGCGTCACCGCGCGAACCGAATTCATCGGCAAGACCGTTCCAGCGTTTTTCAATCTCGCGATGCTCGACACCGAATAGATCCAGAATACGGCCTACTGTATGGTTCACCACGTCGTCGATGGTTTTCGGATGCGCATAGAAAGCGGGCACGGGTGGCATCACGATCGCACCCATTTCGGTAGCAAGTGTCATGTTGCGAAGATGCGCGAGATTGAGCGGCGTTTCGCGCGCCACGAGGACAAGCCGGCGGCGCTCCTTGAGCATCACGTCTGCGGCGCGGGTCAGCAGATTGTCGGAGAGGCCATTTGCCACGGCGGCAAGGGTTTTCATCGAGCATGGCGCGATCACCATCCCGCTCGTGACAAACGAACCGCTCGCAATCGATGCCCCCACGTCGCGAACGTTGTGCACCACATCGGCAAGACCGTCGAGGTCGTTGCGCCCCATACCCAGCTCCTGCGCAGCCGTCACCGCGCCCGACGCCGACACGATCAGATGCGTTTCATGCGTGCCGATCCGGCGCAGCGCTTCAAGCAGCCGCACGCCGATCATTGCGCCGCTCGCGCCGGATATGCCGACGACGATACGCTGGAGCTTTTGCGTGCTCGTCATGATTGGCTCAAGTAGGTATCGAACGCGGCGTTATCTGCGGCCGTGAGCGTTTCCAGATCGACCGCGTCGTGACCCGGAATACGCACACGGGTAAAAACGTGACCCGCATAAACGACCGGACGCGTGGCGTCGAGTCCCATTTTCGTGCTGATGCCTTGCAGATGCGATGGTGCATCTTCAGGTTCGCCAACGGTTGTCGACGGGTCCAGAGGCGAACCTTGCGCGCCTGGAATCAGGACGAGATCGCGGTCGGCCTGAAAGCGTGTGGCAATCGCCCATTCAATTTCAGCGGGATCGTAGATATCGACGTCCGTATCCACGACCACCACTTGCTTGATGTCGTAATGCGCGCCGAAGGCGCACAGGATCACGTTCTTCGCTTCGCCTTCGCGCTTCTTCGCAAACTGCACCCAGAGGTGGTAACGGCATACGCCGCCAACCGAAAGATGCACGTCGGTCACACCAGGATGACTGCGCTGAAGATGCGACAACAGCGTCGCCTCGCGCGGAATCGCGCCGAGCAGCAAGTGCTCCATCTCGGCAGGAACAATCGTGTGATAAATCGGATTCCTGCGGTGCGTCACTGCCGTCACTTCAATCACTTCACGCGCTTCCTGCGCGCTGTAGTACTTGGGGAATTCGCCGAAGGGGCCTTCCGCTTCGCGCACGTCCGGCAGGATACGTCCCTCGATCACAATCTCCGCGAAGGCCGGCACACGTACCTGGTTAGTGACGCACTTCACCACTGGCAAGGGCGCGCCATGCAACGCGCCGGCAATTTCGAGTTCATCGAAATCGATGGGTGAAATTGCTTGCGACGCCAGCATGGTGAGTGGATCGACGCCGATTGCCACGGCAACATCAAGGGCATCACCCGCGGCTTCTGCCTCTTTCTGGAATGCATGAAGATGACGCGGCAACAACAGGATCGCCATGCGGTCGCGCGCGTGAACCTGAATGCGATTGATCGATACGTTCTGCACACCCGTGCGCGGATTGCGCGCGATAACCAGCCCCGCGGTAATGTAAGGACCGTTGTCGTGTTCGCTATGCGTGGGAATGGGCAGCAGCGCGTGAAGGTCGATGCCATCGGTATGTACGACCTGCTGACAGGCAGCTTCGCGCGAGACGATTTCGGTCCATGGCAGCGGGTTGTCGGCGGCATCGCGAAAACGTTTCAGCAGGTCTTTCTCGGCCACGCCCATTGCTTCCGCAATCCACGCGCGCTTCGACATGAAACCGCTGACCACGGGAATTGCATGATCTCCGGGAGCAAGGAACACCGCTGCCTGCTTGCCATCGAGCCGCTTTGCAATTGCCGCAAGCTCGTGTTTCAGCGATACCGGCTTGTCGATCGTGGCCACGCGTCCGGTGGCCGAAAGATGCGCCAACCAGCCGCGCAGCGAAGCTATGTCGAAGTCCCGTTTGTCTGGTGTATGGGTCTCGCCACCGTGCGTTGCGGCTTCGCGTTGATTCATGTCTCGTCTCCTTGTTACTGAATTGAAGGGTAGCGAGATGGCGATATAACTTCTAATACTGTTTTTTGATGTCGTCGATCATTCGCGGTGATATCCGTATTTGCCCCAATGCAACCACCGGCGCGCTGAGATATCACTATGACGCGCCCTGGCGCAGAATGGTCACCTACGATGCAATGATGAAAACGCGCTGCTTCATTAGACTTATTGATGCCCTTAGAACTCGGGCCAATGCCACCGAGCCACCGAAATGGACCTGAAGCAGATTCAATACTTCATCGCTTTGTTCGAGGACGGTTCCGTCACGCGCGCGGCCAAGCGATTGAACATCGTGCAGCCGGCACTGAGCATGCAGATCGCCAAACTCGAAGACGAACTGCATCAACAGCTTTTCGAGCGCGGCGCCCATGGCATGGCGCCGACCGCCGCAGGACGCCTCATGTACCGTCTGTTCTTGCCGATCATGCGCGACCTGGCCCACGCACGTCAGCAACTCGTGCAGCGCGACGAGGTCGTAACAGGGCATGTCTCCATAGGTCTGATTGCGTCGGTGACCGAGAGCGTGCTCGCCGATTCGCTTTCGCGTTTTCATGCGCGTTATCCGCATGTGGAGGTGACCGTTGCCGATGGCTACACCGCGACGTTCATCGACTGGGTTTCGGGCGGGCAACTCGATGCCGCGCTCATCAACAAGCCACGCGCACGGCTTTCGCTCGACTCGCAACCGCTGCTGGATGAAGAAATGGTGCTGGTGACGAGCGCCATGCATGGTCCCGACTTGCCGCATGCTATCGAGCTCGCTCAGTTGCCTGATCTGGAACTGGTATTGCCCACCAAGCGCCACGGCCTTCGAGGCGTACTCGATACCGCCGCCCAGCACGAAGACGTGTTGCTTGCACCGCGCTTCGAGATCGACGTACTGAGCACGATCGTGAAACTGGTGGAGAGCACGCGTTTTGCGACGATCCTTCCGCGCATCGTGGTGGAACGTGCGGTGCGCCAGGGCACGTTGCGCGCCTATCCGATTCTCGCGCCGAGGATCGTGCGTCATATCGTGCGGATCAGTCACCCACGGCGTCCGCTGAGCGCGGCGGCCGAAGCGCTGATCGCGACTATCGCCGATGAGTTGCGGCTTGTATCCAGCGAGTCCGCAATACACGCGTGAGGGTCATTTATCCGGCTCCAGCAACGAGAGGATGTTGCCGGCTGGATCCTTGAACCATGCAATCACAGGACCACGAGGATCGCGACATATACCCTTGGCGTCGGTCTTCAGCTGAGGCATGTCGTAATGTTCGAAACGCACGCCCCGTGCGGTCAGTTCATCGACGGTATGTTCAACGTTTGCAACGGGAAAGTTGAGCATCGTGTAGCTCGCCGGTGTGTGATCCGCCTTTGGGTAGATCAAAACATGATTCCCACCCGCCAGATGCAACTCGAGGACGCCCATGGAACCGGTGGTGACATCGAGTCCCAGCGTCTTGGCGTAAAACGTTTTTGCAGCGTCAAGGTCCGGTACAGCGAATCCGCTGAACGCGCGGCTTTCTTTCAATAACGTAGTCATACGTTGTCTCCAATAGGGGTTTCAATTGGACGACGAACGACAACGAATTGAATCGACAGCAACCATAAACTCAAAAGTTTTCATTTGTAACCATGTCACGATCTGCACGAACGGGCCCCATGCCCCCGATGCGACGATGGGTGAGAGCATGAAAGCGCCGCCGGTCTGTTAATCTGCGCCTTTATTCCGCAGAAGACTTCACCACATGCAACACGAACTGCCCTTTAACGAACGTGGAATTACCTTTGCCCGCGCGGGATTGAGCGCGGCGGGCCAGCTTTATCCGCTGCGCGATCTGCGCGGTGCAACCGTAAAAATGATCCCGCGACAAAAACCGTTGCCAATCACCGTGAGCGCGATAGGCGTAATCGTTGCGGTAATTGGGGGATTTTTCGGATCAGGACCGGCACTGCTGCTCGGCATCATGGTCGCGGTGGTCGGATATCTGTCGTGGATCACGCAGGACGTGATCTACCGGATGTACGTCACGGTGCCAGACGGCGAGCGGGAAGTGTTCACAACGAAAGACGAAGAGTTCGCGCAACGCGTTGCCACCCTCGTGCGCGAAGCGGTCGCAGAGCAGCAAGCGGCGAAAACTTCGACCGAACCGGTTGAAGGAACAAATTCGCTTTAATACTTTCTTTACGCGGACAACACTGATCGATGCCCCGCGTTAATGCGCCGCTCGCTAAAGTGGTGATGTTCCCACCACCGCCCGTCGCGAGACGGCGCAACATCCGATGCTTCAGGCAAGCGTTGTTCGGGCAAGCGTTGCTTCCCCGGTCCGTTCCCCGTCCCTGTCAGTAGCCCAGTCGATTGCACGGGCCACGCGCAAACTCCATACGGTAGTCGCCTTCGATGTCACCCTGCCGGGTCTCGATTCCAGCGAGCCTCGCCGTGTATTGCAAAAGGCGCTGGGCGGCGAAGCACGCATGCAGGTCGTCGCGACGGATCGCCGCCATGACTGCCTCACGCTCCATGTAGAAGTGCCGTCGCGTTCGCTGAGCGACGTGATTGGAATCGTCATTTCGCGATTCGAGCAGGCAACGCTCGGGCGCGCCACGACCTACAGCTTGCGACGCTGATAAGAGACGCCGAACTCAAACCTCCGCGCCGCTCGTATCGCGAACCCGCTGAATGATCTGCGTCTTCATGCGAAAGAACATGTCGCTGTCACGAAGCGCGAGCGTCCGGGCGTCTCCTAGCTGCGAGGTGACGTCTATGTCTTCAAGTATCCTGGCCGGCCGCCGTGAGAACACAATGATCCTGTCGGCGAGGAACACCGCTTCCTCAACGTCGTGCGTCACGAAGATCACGGTGCGAGATTCCTCGCTTTGAATGCGCCGTAATTCAACCTGCAGTTGTTCGCGGCGCTGGGCGTCGAGCGCGCCAAAGGGCTCGTCCATCAAAAGCACTTCCGACCCTGCGGCGAGCGTGCGCGCAATCGCCACGCGTTGACGCATGCCACCTGAAATACGATTCGGGTAGGCGTTCGCGAATTCGTGAAGCCCAACCAGATTCAGATAGTGATCGGTGCGCCGGCGCTTTTCCTCCTTGCTCAAATCAAGCCGGTAGCGCATGCCGAATGCAACGTTCTGGCCGACCGTCAGCCACGGAAACGACGAGTACGATTGGAAGACCATGCCGCGACGCTGATCCGGCTTGCCAACCCGTTCGCCTTCGAGCCGGATCTCACCGCTGCTCGGTGTGTCGAGTCCGCCCGACATGCGCATCAACGTGGTCTTGCCGCAACCCGACGGCCCAAGGAACACCACGAATTGTCCGCGCGGTATCACGAGGTTGAACGGTGTCTCGACAACCGGAAGGCCGTCGAAGTTTTTCGTCACGCTGTCGAAGACAAGGTAATCAGTTGTCCGGACGTTCATCAGTCGGTGCTCCTTAGGTAACGAAACAGCCGGCGATGCAGCGCGCGAAGCGCCTGGTCGCTGACAAGACCGATCAGGCCGATCACGAAGACGCCCGCCATCACCTGGTCCGTCTGCATGTAACGGCGTGCAGTCCAGATCACAAAACCAAGCCCGCTGTCCGCGGCGACGATCTCCGCAATAATCAGGTAGGTCCAGCACCATCCCAGCGTAATGCGCAAGTTGTCCACGAGGTTGGGGAGCATCGAGCGCCACGCGATATCGATGAGAATCTGGAACGGTCGCGCGCCGAGCGTGCGAGCAATTTCGATATATTCGCCGGGCACCCGATTCGCGTCGTCCACCACCAGCAACACGAGCTGGAAAAACGTCCCGAGCCAGAGCAGGAAGATCTTCGTTTCCTCGCCGATTCCAAACCAGATGATGCTGATCGGCACGAGCGCGGGTGTGGGCAGATAGCGAATGAAATCGACCATTGGCTCAAGCGCTGCGTTGACAGGCCGGTAACTGCTCATCAGCAAGCCGATGGGAATCGCCATCACCGCCGAGAGCACGAACGCAGCCAGGATCCGCCCTGTCGAAATCAACGCATTGCCGATGATCTGTCCATCCAGCGTCATCTTCCAGAGCGTGCGGGCAATGTCGAGCGGCGCCGGCAGGAAGGTTGGATCAACCAGTCCGCTCCACGACGACAATTGCCACGCGAGCAGCACAAGAAAGCTGCTGGCAAGACCCACGAGCACGTGCGCCCGGCGGCTGATGCTACCGCGAAAACTGAAGGCGGCGGAAAGCGGTTTTGTCACTTGAGGTCCGCGTCGGATATCGATTCAAGGGCCGAACCGTCAAAGGATGCCGCAGCAGACAACGTATGATCCGATGCGCCATTCGAGAGGTTCAGTTTCATCAGCGTGTCGAAGGTGCCATACAGTGAGCCGGGTTTCGCCGTCGATCCGAAATACGCGCGCGCCGTCTTGAGCGATGTATAGGTCAGGCTCCCGTCAATGCTGTCCTTGAACTCCTTGTCGCTCAGATTGAAGTGCGGCGCCGCGCGATGAATGAAGTCAGTGGGATTCGCGTTGTAATACGCAATGGCCTTGTACACACCCGTGAGGAAACTCTTGTACATGGCGGGATCGGCCTTCAGCTTCGACTGGTTGACGATGATGGCATCGACAATGGTGCCAGGATAATTCGTCGACGAAACCAGAATATGCGCGCCGCGCTTTGCATCGAGCGTGACCGCTTTGTTCATGAACGGCTGAAACGTACCAATGGCTGCTACGCCCGGGTCGGAAAACACGGACAGCGCGTCGGAGCCGGCCGTCTGCTTGATCTTGAGATCCTTGTAGCTCAAGCCGGCTTTGGTCAGTTCCAGTTGCAGAAGCAGATAAGCGGGAATGTCCGTCTGCATGGCGACGACCTTGCCCTTCAGGTCGCTGACCTGCTTGATCGAACCGTCCGCAACAATGCCGTCGCCGCCCGTGGATTCATCGATCGTACCGATCATCACGCCTGGAGTAGAAGGACCGCGCGGGCGGCGCTGATAGTCGTCGACCGTGCGCATGTCGACTTCAATATCGCCGTGCGCAATACCCGCCAGCGCGTCCGATTGTTCGTCGTCGAACTTGACCGAGACGTTCAGTCCCAGCTTCTTGAAGTATCCCAGGTCGCTTGCAACGAATACCGGCGCGAAGCCCGACCAGTTGTTGCAGATCACCCTGACAGTCTTCTCTTCTGCATGAGCGACGCTCGCGAACAAAGCAAGACCCAAAGCAAACAGGCCACCGCGTTTCAGTTTGGCATGACTTGACATCTGACGTACCCCTAATCAATAGATAAAGTGAAAAAGCGGAAGGAAAAACTCAAGCGCGCGCAGGACCGGCGTCGCCAACCCAGCGGTTCATGCCAACATCGAAATCGAGCATCTTCTGGTACATCGCGCGGTAATGCGGAAACCACTGCGCGGCGTCGTTCATCAGCGCGTCTCGCTGGTCAACCGCACTCGCCATGATCTTGCGCGCTTCGCGTCGTAAAGCCTTTTCATCGATGAAAAGCAATTCACCGTCGCGCATGACGACCTCGCCGGCGACCATGGTCATGACGACCGCCCTGCTGGCGTCCGCATACACGAGCTGCCGCGGAAGGTTGTTGAGCGGCGTGAATGGCAGTGAATCCAGGTCGAGCATGACCAGATCGGCCTGATAGCCGGGCGCGATACGGCCGAGCCTGTCGGGCTGACGCATTGAGGCCGCACCGCCATGAAACATGCACTGCAGTAGCTCGGGCGCAATCGGCCAGCGTTCAGGATGCGCGTCGCCAATGGTATGAACCAGCGCGGCGGTTTTCATCACTGACCACATGTTGACGGCATCGTCGGCAATGATTTCGTCGGAACCCAGCGCAATAGGCACACCTGCATCGGCGAGCCGGCGGAACGGCATGACGCCGCTCCCCAAGCGCAGGTTGCTGATCGGATTGTGAATGACCTGTGCGCCGGATTTCGCAAGCAACGCGATGTCAGCGTCGCTGATCCACACCGCATGAATTACGTTCATACGCTCGGACAGAAGGCCGAGATCGTCCACATGCTGTATGAGCGAGCGGCCGTTCAGGCAAACCTCGCCGAAGACCCGTTGCAACCGCGTTTCCAGCATATGAATGTAAAACGGCAGATTGTGTTTTCGGCTTAGTGCATCGAGCGCGCGCAAGTAGTCGACCGTCACACGTTGTGGCGCCGAACACGATACCGCCGCGCGCAGGCGTCCGCCTTCAGCCATGTGCCAGTGCTCGAGTAAGTAGTCGTAATGCTGAAGCAAAGCCTCGGCGTCCATGAGCGGAGGTGCTTCAAGGCGCGCTTTGAGCGCCTCCGGGACGATATCGCCGAGAAAAGGCAGCTTGGCGATCTCAGGCAGATTCGGCTGATCGAGCGCGACCGTCGCCCTTATGCCGATGTCCCTGTATGCGCCCATGACCGCATCGATTTCGGCGTGACTGGGCGCCGGAAGGAAGAACGCGTCGTCCTGCACGGAGGTCACCCCGAGCTTGAGCATTTCGGCTGCACCCAGCATGGTCCGGACGTAAGCCGTACGCGCCGACACAGCCGCATCCGGTGTCGACGGTACCTCGTAGAGCATGAAAAGCTCCAGTGGCAAGCTGTCCAGCGCGCCTTTGAGCAAATTCGTTGGCGAGTGGAAATGCGCGTTGATCAAGCCGGGCATGATCAGATGGCCGGTTGCATCGATAACGTCGTGCGGGTAGGTGATGTTCGCTGACAGGTCGGGGCCGATCGCGGAGATCGTGCCGTTGCTGATGAGAATATCCGCGCGCTCCCATTGCGGGCGTGCAGGATCCATTGTCAGGATGTTAGCGTTTTTGATGACGATAGGCGTTGCCTGCCCGTCGTGTGTATGGACCGGGGAAGCCGCCACCGGCCCAACAGGGTTGTCGCTCATCGCGATCACCTTTTGTCAGGACGGGCACGCCAACCCGATATCCCCGCGGAACCGCAGGGAGCGCTCTTTCGAACAGGGTTGAAATTAACTGAAAGTTTTTTTGGCGTCAAACGCGGTCAAAATAAAAATTTGCGTGATCCGCCGCGCACCGCCCTGCATCCGTAACCAGGATTCAATGCGTGATTAGTTAGCATTCCTTTCTGAGGATGATGCAAATGAGTCGCCGGAACAGACGAGAGCTGTGCCGGCGTCGCGGGGAACGTGTTGACCGGAGGAACCGCGACCGAATTGGCAAACCGGGCTGCGCGGACCTCGGCCCGCGCAGCCGGCAAAGCTACGAAACGAAAACTACGACGTCACCACCAAAGGCTCCACATGCCAGATGTGCTTCGCATATTCGGCAATCGTGCGATCCGACGAGAAAATGCCCATGCCGGCGACGTTCTCGATTGCGCTTCGGGTCCACGCATCTTTATCGAGGAACTTGGCGTCGACCTCGGCTTGCGTGCGGTCGAAACTGTCGAAGTCGGCAAGCACCATGTAGTGATCGCCCCAGTCAACGAGCGTGTGGAAGATGTCATAGAACCGGTGCGGCTGGTCCGGCGAAAAGTGCCCGAGCCGGATCTGGTCGAGCGCCATCTTCAGCTCAGGATTCTCTTCGTAGATCTGACGCGGACGATAACCCGTCGCGCGCAACGCATCGATCTCTTCGGTCGAGTGCCCAAAAATGAACATGTTCTCGCGGCCAACGGCATCGCAGATTTCGATGTTCGCGCCATCCAGCGTGCCAATGGTTAGCGCTCCGTTCAACGCAAGTTTCATGTTGCCGGTACCCGACGCTTCCGTGCCGGCCATCGAAATCTGCTGCGACAAATCTGCGGCCGGAATGATCAGCTCGGCAACGCTCACGCCATAGTTCGGAATGAATCCGACCTTCAACCGGTCACCAATGAGCGGGTCATTGTTGACCATCTCGGCGACGTCGTTGATCAGCTTGATGATGGTTTTCGCCATCTTGTAGGCGGACGCCGCCTTGCCCGCGAACATCACCACGCGCGGCGTCCACGCTTTCTCCGGCGCCTCGCGAATGCGGTTGTATCGCACGATCACATGCAGGATGTTCAGCAGTTGCCGCTTGTACTCGTGAATGCGCTTGACCTGCAAATCGAAAAGCGCATTCGGGTCGATGATCGCGCCCGTTTCAAGCTTCGCACGCGCGGCGAGCCGCACCTTGCTAGCGAACTTCGCTTCGTGGAAAGCCGACCTGAACTCCGGATCATCGCGCCATTCGCGCAAACGTGCGAGCTCGAACAAGTCGGTACGCCAGCGCGGTCCAAGCCGCTCATCGATAAGCGAAGACAGCTTGGGACTCGCTTGCGACAGCCACCGGCGCGGTGTGATGCCGTTCGTCACGTTCGTAAAACGCTCGGGGTACATGCGCGCGAAATCCGAAAAGATGTTCTGCGTCATCAACTGGGAATGCAGCTTCGACACACCGTTCACCGTGTGGCTTGCAACAATCGCGAGATGCGCCATGCGCACGCGGCGCTGGCCGTATTCGTCCACGAGCGAAATGCGGCGGATCAGGTCCATGTCGCGACCGAACTTCTCGCCCACTTGCTTGAGAAAATCCGCGTTGATGTCGAAGATGATTTCAAGGTGACGCGGCAACAGACGGGACAACATCTCCACGTCCCACGTCTCCAGCGCTTCGGGCATCAGCGTGTGGTTCGTGTACGAGAACATCTGTTGCACGAGTTTCCACGCCTTGTCCCACGGCAGATGATGCGTGTCCACCAGCAGCCGCATCAACTCGGGAATGGCGAGCACCGGGTGTGTGTCGTTCAGATGCACCGCGACCTTTTCTGCAAGCCGTCCGAAATGCGTGTGCGTGCGTTGATATCGGCGGATCAAGTCCTGCATCGTCGCCGATACAAAGAAGTATTCCTGGCGCAAACGCAGTTCGCGTCCGGCTTGCGTGGAGTCGTCCGGATAAAGCAGACGGGACACGTGTTCCGAGGTATTTTTTGCTTCGACGGAACGCCGGTAATCGCCCTGATTGAATGCGGAAAGATCGAATTCGTCCGTGGCGCGCGCGGACCAGAGGCGCAGCGTGTTGGTCGCGGTCGTGGCGAAACCCGGGATCACGGTGTCGTACGCCATGGCGTTCACGTGTTCCGTGTCAATCCATTCGGTGCGATCTTCATGGCGAACGGTGCGTCCGCCGAAATGAATCACGTAGTTCACTTCTGGACGCGGAAATTCCCACGGGTTGCCCGCGCGCAGCCAGTAATCGGGCGTTTCGACCTGATTGCCGTCAACGATGGTCTGCCTGAACATGCCGTATTCGTAGCGGATTCCGTAACCAAAACCCGGAATGCCGACGGTTGCCATTGAATCGAGAAAACAGGCTGCCAGACGGCCAAGGCCGCCATTGCCGAGCGCGGCATCGGGCTCGAGGTTCTCGAGAGTGTTGATATCGACGCCCAGGCCGTTGAGGGCTTCACGGACTTCCTCGTGAATGCCCAGCGCAAGTAGCGCGTTGGTGAAGGTCCGGCCGATCAGGAACTCCATCGACAGGTAGTAAACGCGCTTGACGTCCTGCTCGTATTGCTGTCGCGTGGTTTTCATCCAGCGGGCGACCAGTCGGTCGCGGACCGCCAGTTCCACTGCATGCAGCCAGTCGCGCGGCTGGGCGGTCACGGCATCTTTACCGACACCGTACATGAGCCGGTTTGAAATGGAGCGCCTGAGCGCATCGACGGTGCTATTGAGTTGTTCGAACTCCAGGTCGACGGATGTCATCGAACTCTCCAGAAAGCATTAACGCACAAAGCCCTCGGGTACATAGCCTGCGTCGGCCAGACCCAAGCGGGACGGGCCGTGGGAACAGGCAGATTACGCTATTTTTATTTTTTTGGTAATGCCTGTGCATCCCGCCGGGGCAGGCGTGGAATATGCGCGACAGCTATAGCGAGTTCGAGTGTTTGTCGTATTTCCGTCATTCCGGAGTGAAAATTTACGGGTTCGATGCGACTATTTTTAGTTCGGTTTCCTTATCTATTGCACAGCTTGATTCGCCGCACGATGCCGCTCGGAAAGCCTTTCGATCAGCTTGATATAGTGGTTGAGCGGTGGTGTGTCGCATTCTGGTTGCTTGGCAAGATCGTCCCAGCGGCGCAAGGAAAGCGCATCTTGCGCGAAAGGCTTACGCAGGAATTCTTCCGCTTCTTCCTCGCTGAAAATACCGCCTTGCAGCTTGAGGCTGCGCACGGAATCAGCCGAAAGCTTTGAGAAATATTCCGCATCAATCGCGCACAAACAACGCTTTGCATCGACGTGAAGACGGATGGGTTCTAGCACGGCATCGCTGAAAAGCGGCCGCAGAAATGGCAGCGCGAAATACTGGTGCAAGTCGTCGATACCGCGCGCACTCGGTGTCTCGCCCTGCAGGTTCAACAAGTGGCCCAGATCGTGCAAGAAGGCCGCGCCGACAAGCGCTTCGCCTGCACCGGCGTTTTCCGCCAGCGCCGCGCTCTGCAAAGCGTGCTGCAGTTGCGTCACGGGTTCGCCGCTGTACGCCATCGCGCCGTAAGTAGTGAAAAGATGACGGATATCAGGAAGTGTCAGCGCCATGTTATTCCCACGGGAGTGAAAAGGTCTTGAGGCTTGTGAAGCTTTTCATGGCCTCTTGGACGCCTTCCTTATAGCCGAGGCCGGAATCTTTTATACCGCCGAAAGGTGTCAGTTCTATGCGATACCCGGGCACTTCCCACACATTGACGGTGCCCACGCGCAGCTCGTTCACGAAACGCGTGATGAGGTCCGCGCGGTCGGTGCAGACGCCCGATGACAAACCGAACGCGGTGCCGTTGCTGATGCGAATGGCGTCGTCGATGGTATCAAATTCGATGATCGGCGAGACCGGTCCGAATGTTTCTTCGCGCACCAGGGTCATGGACGGATCGACGCGATCAAGCACAGTTGGCGAGTACAGCGCGCCATTGCGACGGTTGCCGCAGAGCAAACGCGCGCCTTGTCGAACCGCTTCATTTACGCGCGTCTCGAACGATTCCGCCGCCGCGGCGTCGATCACAGTGCCCATCTGGTTTGCGGCATCGAAGGGATCGCCATAGCTCCATGCATGTGTTTTTTCGAGCACGAGTTCGGTAAAGCGCGCGGCGATTCCCTTCTGTACCAGCATTCGCTTGACCGCCGTGCATCGTTGGCCCGAGTTCTTGTATGAACCCTGCACCGCGAGCGTCGCGGCGCGTTCAACGTCGGCGTCATCGAGCACGATCAGCGGATCGTTGCCGCCGAGTTCGAGCACCACGCGCCGATATCCCGCTTTCGCGGCGATCGCTTTTCCAATAGCCACGCCGCCGGTAAAAGTGACCAGTTCGGCGTGCCGGTGGGTGATGAGTTCATTGGCGATCTCGCGCGGGTCGCCGGTCAGGACCTGCAGCATCGGCGCGGGCAACCCAGCTTCATACAAGACGTCGGCGAAGTAATACGCCGATAACGGCACCTTCTCCGACGGCTTCAGAATCACGCGATTGTTCGTCGCAATGGCGGGCGCGATCTTGTGCGCGACCTGGTTCATCGGATGATTGAATGGCGTGATCGCGACGATGACGCCGGCGAGCGGTTCGCGCTGCGAAAACACGCGGCGTGCCTTGCCGTGCGGTGTGAGATCGCACGAGAAGCTTTGGCCGTCGTCGCGCAAGGCTTCCATTGAAGCGAATTTAAGCACGTCCGCAACGCGGCCTATTTCGTATCGCGAGTCTTGCTTCGATAAACCCGACTCCAGCGAAATCAGATCCGACGCTTCTTCTGTGCGCTCGCGCATGATCGCGGCCGCGCGTTCGAGGATCTGCGAACGCTCGTAGCGCGTAAGCGTCGCGCGATAGTTCGCGGCGTACTCGAAGGCGTCGCGCACGTCGTCGATGCTTGCCATTGGGACCGTGCCAACGCGCGTATTCGTATATGGATCGAAGACATCCATATTGCGCGTACGCGCTGCACGTTCACCCTTCAGGCGAAGTTTTTCCACCCGCAGCGCGTGTTGTTCTGCTACGAGAACGGCGCTCATGATTCGATCGCCAGATGGTTGAGCGCGATGCTGAACACGTCGAAATTGCGCAGACGTTTGTCGTCGAGCTTCGACTCGAAGCCATCGGTTTTTCGATTGAACAGCAACGGCACTTCCTGCTCCGACACACCACCATGCGAGCGCAGCGGTACCGTAAGCCCCGAAAGATCATGCTCCGCGCGACGGGTGCCAAGCGCCGTATTGCGCGCGCTCACCACAACGAGGTCACCTACACGATCGTTCGGCAATTCGAAACGTTCGCACGCCGCGGCGTTATCCAGAACGATATCCACGCCCGGTAGATCCGCAATGCGCTTTGCCAGCGCTTTTGCATCGGCGGAACGCGGTAGGTAGATGGTCGCGAACGATCCGAGCGCGCCGTGATGAACCACGTACGGATCGGTAATCGGCAGGATCACGCGTGCGTTCGGAATGTCGAGCGTTTCGTCCAGCCAGTCCTGCAGATACACAACGTTCGGTTCACCCGTCGCTGGATCGTGCTTCGCGTTCATGCCGTGGTCGGCGGTAAGCCCGATCACCGCGCCAAGCGCGTTCAACCGTGCGAGGTAGCCGTCCATCATCGCGTAGAACGCGTTCGCGCCGTCCGTGCCCGGTGCAAATTTATGCTGCACGTAATCGGTCGTCGAGAGATACATCAGGTCGATGTCGCGCGTCTCCGCAAGCCGCACGCCGGCCGCGAACACGAACTCGGAAAGTCCTGCGCTGTAGACGTCAGGCACTGGTTTGCCAACGAGTTCAAGCACATTGTCGATGCCGTTTTCCGCGAGCGTGACGGCATCGGCTTTTTCGGCCGAAAAACAAATCCCGTCGAGTTGCCACCCAAGCAAACGCCTGAGTTTGTCCTTCGCCGTGACGACCGCCACCTTGTCGCCGCGTTGCGCCGCGGCCGCGAGGATCGTTCCTGCACGAAGGTAGGCCGGGTCGTTCATCATGACTTCAGCGCCCTTGCCGCCGTTCGCGTCGGGATCGAAGAAATAGTTGCCGCAGATGCCGTGCACGGAAGGCGGCACGCCCGTCACGATAGACAGGTTGTTTGGGTTCGTGAACGACGGAATCACGCAATCAGCGCGAAACGCGGAGCCGCCCTTGAGCATCGAACCGATAAACGGCGCTACGCCCGCGGCGACCGCTGCTTCCAAATAGTCGTACTCGCAACCATCGACGCAAACGACAACCGTCAGCGCGCGCGCCGGCGCGTAAGCCCGGCCATTAACTTCGATAGACGTTTCAGTGGAGATGGACATGACGTTCCTTTTCGAGCGTGAACCGGCGCTTTTGGGTTGGCGCGATCACCATATTTTGACTTACAACGCCAATATTTGCCACATTTATCGGCGTGAGAAAATATCCCGTGCATGCGGGATACACATCAAGAAAACCTGAATCAGGCGATACGCCGCCGCGGAACCTTTGCTGCGATCAGCAACAACGCAGCCAGGGACACGGCCAGCAGGATCAGAGAAAGCGCCGATGCCGGCAAGTAATATCCGCGATTCACCTGCCCCACGACAACAATAGGAACCGTCGCGAATCCCGGCGGATAAACGGTCAGCGTCGCGCCGAGCTCGCCCAGCGACAACGCAAATCCAAGCGCAAGGCTTGCGCGTATTGCCGGCACGAGTTGCGGGAGGACTACGCGTGAAAGCACCATGGAAGGCGGCGCGCCGAGACTCGCGGCGGCTTCGCGCAGGATCGTGAGTTCGGGACGCAGCGCAGCGGCTGCGCATCGATAACAAAACGGCAGCACGAGCGCCAACTGCACCAGCACCACGATTGCAGCCGAGCCCGAAATATCCAGCGGCTTCTTGTGATACGCGATCAACACGGCCAGCCCGAGCACAACACTCGGCACGCCGTTGGGCATCATTGCGATGGTATCGGCCCATGCGCCTACGCCGCGACGGTCACGGCCTTCGAGCGCGAGCGCCAGCCAGAGGCCAAGAACGGTACCCAACACCGCCACGCCGAAGCCGACTTCAAGGCTCGTCGTCAGTGCATCGAAGTCGCTTGAACCGAGGCGTTCGAACCAGCGCATGCTGAAACCATCGGGGAAGATCGTTCCGGACCAATGGGACGCCACGCTGGAAAGCGCGACCACGATCACGGGCAAAACAAACAACCAGAAGCATAAAAGCGCGGCAAAACAGGTGAAGATCCACCCACCGATCCGCTTCAGCGTGAACGGCTTCGAAATGCTGACTGGCAGCGAAAATTCAGTTGCCATTGCGGCCTCCCGTGCGCCGGTTCACACGCCTGTAGAGCGCGTACAGCGAGAGCGACATCGCGAGCATGACGACGGCTCCGGCGGCCGCTGTCGGCAAGTCCAGGTCGACTGTCGCGGAACTGTAGATCGCCATCGGTAATGTAATCAGATGCGCGCTGCCAAGGACGAGCAAGATGCCGAATTCGTTGAGCGTCAGCAGGAAACACAGAATGGTTCCCGCCGCGATACCCGGCCATGCAAGCGGCAAGATGACCTTGAACGCGACCATCCAGCCGTTCGCGCCGAGGCTCTTCGCGGCTTCGATCAGCCGCATGTCGAGCGTCGCAAACGAAGCCAGCGTCGGCCGCACGACGAACGGCGCGTAGAACACGACCTCCGCCAGAATCACGCCGCCGATACCAAACAAAAAGTCGAGCGGCGGATTCTGCAAGTTGAACAGGCGCTGCAAACCGATGCTCACCGACCCTTGCGATCCGTATAAAAAGATCAGCGTGAACGCGACCAGAAACGAAGGGAACGCAACGAACAATTCGAGGAAACGCGTGACGAGTTTCGCCCCGGGAAAGGGCTTGAAAAATAGTATCGATGCAAGCAATACACCGAGCAACGACGCCAGTGTTGCGCTCGCGAAGAGGATGCCAAGTGTGGTGCCAATGACGCCGCTTGTTTCGGGATTGGTGAAGAACGCGGAGTACGCCTGCAAGCTCATACCATGCTTGCCGGTCACGCTCAACAACAACAATTGGATGAGCGGATAGATCACCAGCGGCCCGAGCACGACCACCAGAATGAACCAGAGCTGCCACTGCGCACGCCGTTCGCGACGGCGTTTTGCGATCGTGTGCGCGGGGTCGTCGGCCAGATGTTCACTCGCTGATAAGGACGACATCGTCAACCTCATGGCGTAGGGAAACACGTGCGCCCTTTTCGGGCATCGGGCCATGCGAGCGTTGCATGGTGACGAGCACGGGCTTGTCGGGCAACGCATCGAGCATTACCGAAACCGACAACGCCGCGCCATACCATTCCACCGAAGCAATCGTGCCGTGCAATTGCGCGCTGCCCAGCGGCACGATCGACAAACACTCGGGACGGACACACGCAAGCTTGTCGCGTTCGTCGTGCCGTGCGTCGCCGATAGGAAACATGATCGATGGCGGCAACAGATTCGCCGCGCCAAGGTAACGCGCGACGAACGCGTCCTTCGGGTTGTCATAGAGTTCGCGCGGCGTGCCGAGTTGCGCGATGCGACCATCGCGCATCAGCAACGTGCGGTCCGACAGCACGAGGGCATCGTCCTGATCGTGCGTGACACATACGATGGTCAGGTTCGGCAGGCGCTCGTGCAACGCTTTCAATTCGGTACGAACCGATGCACGCAGGTTGGCATCGAGTGCCGAAAGCGGTTCATCGAGCAGCAATACATCTGGCTCGATCACCAGCGCCCGCGCAAGCGCCACACGCTGCTGCATGCCGCCCGAGAGCTGCGCTGGCATCACGTGACCCGCATCGCCGAGTTGCACGAGCTTGAGCGCATCAGCCACACGCCGTGCTATCTCTCCGGCTTTCAGACGCCGCGCCCGCAAACCGAACGCGACGTTATCGAACACTGAAAGATGCGGAAACAGCGCGTAGCTTTGAAACAGCAGCCCAAGGTTGCGCTTGAACGGCGGCACGTGCGTGAGGTCACGCCCGGCCACCGTCAGCCGTCCCGCGAGGCCGTCCGCTTCCACGAAGCCCGCGATAAACCGCAGCAACGTCGTCTTGCCGCAACCACTGCGGCCGAGCACGGTCAGCAGTTCACCACGTTCGATAGTCAGCGAGAGGTCGTCGAGCACCGTTCGCGCGCCAAAACGCACGCTCAGGCCTTCGATATGCACGCCGCCATGCGCCGGCTTGAATGAATCAGCGGCAGCGGCTTCGCGAGTGGCCGGAGCCAGCGTCAAAGTGTTCACGGTTCGCATCCTTGATAGCTTTGATATGAACGCAAGCGCTTAAGACTTCGGCTTGACCACATCGAGCTGCTTCCCCGAATTGCCGATCACGTCATTCTTCCAGCGCGTGGTCCATGCGGCTTTCTTGTCCATGACCTGATTCCAGTCGACAGGAATCAGCTTCACGCCCGCGATGGCCTGCTTGACCGTCTCGCCATTCTTGCCGGCAAGCGGAACATCGGTGCGGCCCGGAATGCCGTAGATGTCCGGCACCTTCGCCTGGACTTCCTTCGACATCAGGTAGTCGACCAGCTTCTTGCCTTCAGCCTGGTTCGGTCCGCCCTTGATGAGACCAATCGCGTAAGGCAACTGGAACGTGGTCGGTGCTTCGCCGGCTTTGGCCGAAAGGAAGATCGGCTTGAGCGAAAGGCCGCCGTTGGTGGCGTCATCGAGGTCCATCTGCAGGTCGCCATTCGCGAACGAGATCTCGTTGCGCGAAAGCAATACGTCGAGGTAACCCGTGCCCTTCGTATGGAATTTCGCGCTCTTCTCGAGATCCTTCAGGTAGTCGAACGCCTTGTCCTCGCCCATCAGCGCGCTCGTCAGGATGATCACGGCCATGCCGTCGCCGGCGGTCGCGGGATTCGAGTAAGCGATCTTGCCGCCAAAGTCAGGATGCAACAAATCGCCAAACGTCTTCGGCGCGGTCTTCGTGATTTCGGGGTTGATCGCGAACGAGAAATAGTTGTTCACGAACGTCGCCCACGCACCATCCGACGCCTTCGCGATCGCCGGCACGTTCGTGTAGTTCACGCTTTGATACGGCTGCAGCAAGCCGCTCTGCGATGCCTGCTGGATGAACGGCGGCAGCGTCACGAGCACGTCGGCCTTCGGCGAATCCTTCTCCACTTGCGCCCGGTTGACCACTTCCCCGCTACCCGCAGTGACGATATTCACCTTTACGCCTTCCTTCTTTTCGAAGGCGGGCAGGACGTCCTTGTACAGGTTCTCCAGGCCGTCGGCGGTGTAGAGCACCACGGCATCGGCGGCATGCGCCTGCACGGCCAACATGCTCACGAATGCGGTCACGGCAAGACTGATGGCAAGACGGGGTGCGGAAAAGCGATTTTTTGTCATGTTGCAAGTTCTCCGGAAGGCGAAACAACCAAATGGCGTGAGGATGGACGCGCGGGGTTTTCTGCGGCCGCTTGCATCCGATGATTCAGTGGCGCGGAGGTTGAAACCTGACCACCGCCAGCCGGATCGAAGCATCACAGAACTTCATGACAGCGCCATGACGATGCCACATTTCTACAACAAAGAACACATTTCGCCAAAATTCGGCTTAAACTATTTTCCGTATGACTGAAAACCTGAAGGGGAGAAGAACGTGATCAACGGAAGTGACCCGATTTTGCTGACGCCCGGCCCGCTGACCACCTCGCCGGCCACGCGTCAGGCAATGCTGCGGGACTGGGGATCGTGGGATGCGGCTTTCAACCAGATGACACATTCGATCTGCCGCGACCTCCTCTCTATCGTGTCCGGTCAAAAAGATTTTGTATGCGTGCCCATGCAGGGAAGCGGCACGTTTTCAGTCGAAGCCGCGCTCGGGTCGCTCGTGCCGCACGACGCAGTCGTGCTCGTGCCGAACAACGGTGCGTATTGCGTGCGTTTGCTGAAGATCCTCGACCGGCTCGGGATATCGGCGATCGAATTGAAATTACGCGATGACGAGGCGGCGAGCGTTGCGCGTATCGAAGAAATGTTCCTGCGCGAGCCGCGCATCACACACGTGGCGCAAGTGCATCTGGAAACGAGCGCGGGCCTGCTCAATCCGCTCGATGACATCGCCGCGTTGTGCGCGCGTTTCGACAAACGCCTGATCGTCGACGCCATGAGTTCGTTCGGCGCGTTGCCTATCGATGTGTCGAAAGGCGGGATCGATGCGGTGATCTCAGCGAGCGGAAAATGTCTTGAAGGCGTGCCGGGAATGGGCTTCGTGATCGTGCGCAAGAGCTTGCTGGAAGCATCGGAAGGAAATTCGCGTTCGCTCGCGCTCGATCTGTTCGATCAATACGCGTACATGCAAAAGACCACGCAATGGCGCTTCACGCCGCCTACGCACGTGGTCGCCGCGTTGCGCGCGGCGCTCGATCAATTCATGGCCGAAGGTGGCCAGGCGGCGCGTGGCGCGCGATACCGCCGCAATTGCGCGGCATTGATCGATGGCATGGCGGCACTTGGATTCAGGCCTTTCCTGGACGCTTCGGTGCAAGCGCCTGTGATCGTCACGTTCCATGCGCCGCGCGATCCGGCCTACGATTTCAAGCGCTTTTACGAAGCCGTGCGCGATGCCGGTTACGTGCTTTATCCGGGCAAGCTGACGGAGGTGGAGACGTTTCGCGTGGGTTGTATTGGCGCTATCGATGCCAACGAAATGCACAACGCCGTGGCTGCAATCGGCCGCGCGTTGAACACCTTGCACGTGCGGCTCGCGGCCTGACGTATGGCCGCCATGCGCTCAGGCAATGACCAGCTCTGGCCCGCGCGCGGCGATTGTCTTTCGCAACGCTTTATCGGGCGCGAGTTCGGTAATCAGATACCGCGCCTTCTCGAAGTCGCGGATGCGCACCGGCGTGACGTGGCCGAACTTCGAATGATCCGCAACGATCGCGGCCACGCTCGCCGCCACGATCATCCTGCTGCGCACTTCGGCGGCAAGCCGCGAATAGTCGGTCAGGTAGCCGTCAGACGTGATCGCGCCTGCGCCCACGAACGCGAAATCCACGTGGTACTGCGAAAGCTGTTGCACGGTATCGAGACCGAACGTGGCGTCTTCGTTGTCGGAAAGTTCGCCGCCGAGCAGCGTGACCTTATTGTCGTTGCGCCGCCCGAGCAGCAGCGCGATGCGCCAGTCGTTGGTATAAACCGTCAGGCGATGCCGGTCGCCCAGCGCGCGCGCCACGGCTTGCGTGGTGCTGCCCGAATCGATGATCACCGACGCGCCGTCGGGCACGAATTGCGCGGCGCGCTCGCCTATTGCGCGCTTGGCCGATGCGTTCGCCGCCTCGCGCACGTCGAGGTCCGGCTCGCGCCGGTCGTTCGACAATGCACCGCCATGTGTGGTCGCGATCAGACCGCGTTCCGCAAGTGCGTTGAGATCGCGGCGAATCGTTTCACGCGATACGTCGAGCGCGCGCACGAGTTCGGCGACCGACAACGCGCCGTTCTTCGACAACTCGGACAAGATGTATTGGTGGCGTTGTTCGGCGAGCATCGGGGCGACCGGACAGGCCGGCAATGAATGGACATCGATTAAAAGACATGAAACCGCGCGTATTGTAGTACGCCGAACGCCTTGATAAACCCTAATGACGACAACCCCTCACACAGATGTAGCCATCATCGGCGCCGGCATTCTTGGCTTGGCGCACGCCCACGCGTTCGCCCGGCGCGGCTTGCGCGTGACGGTTTTCGAGCGCAGCGGCAGCCCAGTCGGCGCGTCCATCCGCAACTTCGGCATGGTGCTGGTCACCGGGCAGCCGCCGGGCGCGATGCATGCGCTCGCGCAGGCATCGCGGGAAATATGGCTAGCCTGGGCACGCGATGCCGGCTTGCATATGCGCCGTTCCGGCTCGTTGATGGTCGCGCGCAGCCCGGCGGAAGCGCGCGTCATGGAGGCATTCGCCGAGACGCGTGCCCGCGAATCAGGCTACGACGCCGCCATGCTGTCACGCGCCGCGCTGGACGATCTCTACGATGGCCGATTCAGCAAACATCACGCTGCGCTGCACGGACGCGCCGACCTGCAAGTCTTTTCGCGCGAGGCGGTGCCAGGGTTGATCGATTATTTGCGGCGTGCGCATGGCGTGGATTTTCGCTTCGGAACGATGGTGCGGGGTATCGATGAAGGGATTCTCGATACGACGGCGGGAGGTTGGCGCGCTGAACAGGTGGTCGTGTGCGCCGGGCACGATTATCTGTCGTTGCTCGCACCGGAACTCGCCGCGATCAAGCCGCGCGTCTGCCGTTTGCAGATGCTGCGCGTGAAGCCGGCCAAGCCATTCGCCCTCGATCATGCCGTGCTGACCGGCCTCAGTTGCCTGCATTACGGCGCATTTTCCGATTTGCCTGAAGCGGCTGCGCTGCACGACGAAATTGCCGCGCAAGAACCCGCGCTGCTCGAACATGGCATCCATTTGCTGGCAAGTCCAACGCCGGCGGGCGATCTGATCATCGGCGATTCGCATGATTATGGCGATGATCCGTCGCCCTTCAACGCGACTTTTATCGACGACATGCTGCTCGGGCTTGCCGAAAGCGCGCTCGGTGACAAGCTTGACGTGATCGAACGATGGCAAGGGGTTTATGGCGCGCGGACCGGCACGTCGGATGCGCCGTTCTCAGTGCTACGGGCAGCGCCCAACCTTACAGGCGTGTTCATGCACAGCGGTGTGGGGATGAGCATCGGCCCGGCGCTGGGTGAGCGCGTAGCAAGTCATCTGATCGATGGAACCGCGTTGCCCACCGTGTGACGTCGTGTCGCAGGCGTTGCTGGTATTGAAGGAGCGGCAAGAATATGTTTCCTCGCCGAAAGCAATGGCAACCGCACGCGCCGTTAGACTCGATGCCTTTCTTTGCGACGACGCGGAGCATGCAGCGATGAGCTACAAGAAAGGCATTGTGCTGGAGATCCAGTTTCCGCCCGACCGTCTGAACGACGGCGCCGGCGACCCGTACTGGATCGACCTGACACTCGATGAAGCCCGCCGGCTCCATGACCAGCTCGCGCGACGTTTCGCGGGGGAAGCGCAGGCGAATCAGCCGCTCGATACGTTCACTATCGAATGAAAATTGCCGCGACGTTCAATCGCCGGTACACGTAGAACTCGACAAATTCCGGAACTGGTTCGACCAGTCGCCACTCATGGCGGCCTGCGCCGCCGCCAACGACAGATCCCCGGTACACACGCAGCGCTTCAGAAATACCGCGAGCCGTTCCTTGCGGCGCTGCCCCGCGCGGCCGTCCCAGCGGCGCACATCGAGATTAGCGGTTGCCGTCGGCGAGCCGCCAAGCAGCACGGGCATGCGGTGATCGAGCGCGTATTGCGATGCGTTCGCCGGGTCCACCTTGCGCTGCTTGAGCAGTTGGTCCTTCTGGCGCTGCAGGGTGTCGAACGGAGGCAGCACGTCGTCGGCGTAACCAGGACGGCAAATCGTGTCCACGATAGTCGTTTGCTTCACGCGCGGGTCCAGCAGCTCGGGTCTCTGAGCATGCGCCGCGCTGGCGACGAGCAGGAACCACGCAGCGGCAACCGCCAGGCGAGAACCATGCCGGTGATACGAAAGAGGCCTTCTATTCATTCGGCGAGCGTGCCGCGCCACACACAGCGCAGCAAAATGTCGGAGCGAGAGGAGGGCCTAATTAAAACACAAGCGCGACTCGATAATCGCAACGGACATTAATGGTGAACCCGAAGTTGCGCCCAGGCATTCATTTCAGGCGTCGCTTTGTGTCAGCGCGGCATGCTGTGCCAACGCCGTATCCAGCGCTATCGCTTCGTCGCTGAAACGTGTGTAAGCGTGGTCGAGCTCCGTCATGTCAGGCGCTTGCTCGCCTTGGTCACCTTGCTCAAGCAAGCGTTGCAACGCAAGACACGCATCGGCGAAAGGCCTTGCGCCGATCACCAACGCCGCTCCCTTCATGCGATGCACGAGTTCATGCATCCGGCCGAAATCGCCCGTCGCGCGGGCTGCGCGGGTTTCATCGAGATCCAGCTGGTTCGCCCATTTCAATGCATCGACCAGAGGCGTTGCCTGGTCGCCGTAACTTTTCAGCAGGTCTGCATCGAAACGGGGTGCGTCGATGGCCAACGCGTTTGTCTGATGATTGGCGTCCAAGGCATACGGCGCCGTCAGCACCGATTGCTGGCCAATCGTATTCGACGGAAATGCGTGCGCCGGTCCGTAAGCTCGCGTGCGCACGGTGCGCTTCGAGAGCCGGATGGGAGCATCGGATACCGGGAAGAATCTCGCATAAGCATCGTGCGACGCATGGCCGGCACTCGGCGCGACAGACGCGTCTTCCACATCCTGCGACGCAAGCACGAGCGCATGGCGCAGCGCGTCCAGCCCCAGCGGCTTCACAAGGCATTGCGTCATGCCTGCCGCAAGCGCGTGGTCAACGGCCTCACGCTGAGCATTCGCCGTCACGCCGACAATGGGTATGCGCGCACCCTGCCCTTCCGCTTCCCGCTTGCGGATCGCGCGCGCGAGGTCCTCGCCGCTCATCACGGGCATTGAACAGTCCGTCAGGATCAGATCGAATGGCAAACCATCGAGCCTGTGCCGATCCCATCGCGCGAAAGCGGCCGCGCCCTCGCTCGCTGTTTCGATCTCGCAGCCAAGGGTCTTCAACTGGCTCGTAAGCAGGATGAGATTGGCAGGATGATCATCGACGACGAGTACTCGCAAACCGGCGCGCACCGGCGTTTCGATGTGCTCGGACACGACCTTGTCTACAGGCGCTTCAACCAGCGGCAAGCTCACCTTAACTGTGAACCGGCTGCCCTGCCCCGGCGCGCTCGATAACGCGACGGTGCCGTTCATCAACGTCATCAACCGCCTGCAGATGGTCAGGCCAAGACCGGTTCCGCCGAACCTTCCCGGCCGTTCCTGACGGGCCTGCGTGAACGGCGCGAACAACAACGCCTGCTGATCGGGCGCGATGCCGAGACCGGTATCGGACACGGTGAAAACAAACGCGCAACGCGTGTTCGTCTGCGTGATCGAATACTCAACTATCACTTCGCCGGCATCAGTGAACTTGATCGCATTCGATAACAAATTTCCCAGCACTTGCCGCAGGCGCAACGCGTCTGCCAGCACCCACGCGTGCTCGCACTCGCCGCTCGCGCGGACCTGGAGCGCCAGGCCTTTCACGCGCGCCGCCGGCTCGTAGATTGCGGCGACGCCCTGCACCCACGCCCCGAGTTCGACGGGCGCGGACGTCAATGTGAGACGTCCGGCTTCGATCTTCGCCATGTCGAGGATATCGTCGATCATGCCGAGCAGATCGCGCGCCGCATCGTGCGCGGTGCCGAGCGCCTTGACCGTCGATGCCCGGTCGCCCGGGCTGCGTAACTCGAGTTCGAGCAGGCCGAGGACGGCGTTCATCGGCGTGCGGATTTCGTGGCTCATGGCGGCGAGGAACGCCGACTTTGCGCGGTTCGCGCTCTCGGCGTCGTTTCTCGCGCGGCGCATGGCCTGCTCGGCAATGCGCCGCCGGTTGACCTGGTTTTTTAGCGACACTCCCCAGCCCGCGAGTAGTGCGAGCAGAGCCACAGCCAGCAGCGCGCCGAAAATGACTTGCGGACGCCGCTGCTCCCACTTGCTTTCGGGATGTTCTATAAGCAGCCAGCGGCGGCGGATCGCGTCGAGTTCGGGCGGCTGCATGTGCGCGATCGCCTTGTTCAAGATCGACAGCAACATCGGCTCTCCGCGCGCGACAAGAAACCCGTGCTGCAAGGGCTGATCGATGAACGCGCCGGTGATCGCTAGCTTGCCGCGATACGGATTGCCTACCGCGTAGTTCGCAAAGGTCATGTCGGCGATCGTCGCGTCCGCGTCGCCGTTGAGCACGGCATCGAACTGGCCGGTGACCGGCGACGTCTCCACGATTCGAGCCGTCGGCACGCGCTCTCGCAACATGCTCATCAGCGCATGGTTACGCCACAACGCAACACGTTTCCCGTCGAGCGCGCGAGCATCGTGAAGCGGCTTGGCGCCTGCGCGCGTCACGATCGCGAGCACGCCTTCGCCATAGGGTTTGGTCCGCACGAACTGCGGCGGAATTTGCCCCATGCTGAGTCCATACGGGATCAGAGACGAGCTGCCATCGGCAATATCGTCGGTGACGGCTTCGACCGAGTCACGCAAGTGCCCCTCGAACGTCAGCCCTGTCAACGCGCCGATGGCCGACAACATGTCAATGGCAAGTCCCGCCGGCTTGCCGCTCGAATCGCGGAACGTGAGGGGTGCTGCGTTCGCGTACATGGAGTAGTCGATCACCGGATGCGCCGCGATCCAGGCAAGCTCGGCTTCGCTCAATCTTAGCGGCTGGTTGAAGGTGACGGCCGCGGCGACGGCCCAGCGCGCGCGCACTTCCATCAGGAAACGCGGCGGCAATGCGGTAAGTGCCGCGTCCACGCGGCGGCGCAAGGCTTCGCCGGTTGCGTCGGCGGCGAATGCGAAGCTGTAGCCGGCTTCGTCGAACGGGGCAAAGCCGGACAGCGTGAGGCTGACCAGATCGAAATGATCGACCGCGTAACCCGCTGTGATCAGGTCGCCGACAAAGGCGTCGGCGTCGCCCAGCGACACAGCCAGCAATGCGCTCAACGTATCGCGATAAGCAACCGGATGCATCGACGGATACGCGTTCTGCAGCCGCTGCGGCGAAGTCTGCGATTCAACGTACGCGATCTTTCCTGTATGCGCGCCGGCAACACGACGCTCCACATAGACCTGCTTGGTCGCGACATAGGGTTTGCTGTACAGCAACGAAGCGCCGCCATCGTTTCCGGTTGCGCTGGTCGTCGCATCTATTCGATGCTGCCGCAACGCGTCGATCATCGTGCTGCGATCGGCGAAGGTCTGCCATTGAATTGGGCGTTGCAACGCGCTTGCAATTCGTTGCGCAAAATCCGCCGACACGCCACGCACTGAATTTTCCGATTCATTCGGATTACTCATTTCCATGGGCGGTAGCGCGCCGGGGACAACGCCGATTATCAATGGCTTTGATTGATCCGCATTCGACGCAACGTTTGTGCGCGCGTTCACTGAAACACAAAGCAAAAGCGCAGTAAAAAAAAACGCCGCATTGCGCGCAAGGCATGGCGTTTTTATCGTGACGAGTGTCCTTAGTGAAACCATAGCAATTCCCTAAAGAAACGACGCAATCCACGCCTGTTTTAAGCGGTTTGCCAGTGTCGCAAATCCAGGTGCCAAGGCCAATAAAGGATCGTGAAACAGCACTTCGCTCAAGCCGATACAGTCCAGGCGTAAGCTTACAAAGCCAAAAGTAATGCGGTCATTATTGCGCGTCTCACAACAATATTTAGCGAAATTCGCCCTTAATAGAATATGCGTTGCATGCCTACACTTGGTGCTGTCACGCATCTTCGATCCCCCGTCTGGTGACTCGAAGAGGCCAACAAGCGACAAGGACAATCGAGGAGATACCATCATGCTCAAGGCAATCATTCCCGCTATTGCGTTAGCGGCGGCGATCGGCGCTCCGACGCTCGCCAATGCACAGCAGTCCGGCGACACCGTCACGCGCGCGGCCGTAAAAGCGGATCTGGTCCAGCTGGAACAGTCGGGCTATAACGTCGAAGGCGATCACACGACGTATCCCGCACAAGCGCAGGCCGCCGAGCAGAGTGGAAACAAATCACGGCGTGATGGCGACATCGTACGGACCGACCGTGAATGGTTCGTCCGCAGCCGGAACGCGATCACTCGTCGCTCAGCCAGACGGCGCGCGGTCGACTTATTTCGGGCAATAACCTAAGGCAATTCCCGCTAGGGATTGCCTAAGAAAAATGGCCGCCGATCGCAGATCGGCGGCCATTCTATGTCATGCGTGCTGCTTGAGCCTTGAATCAGGCCGGCACGCTTTCCGCCTTTTCAGCTCGCGCCCAGACCCGGTGCGCCGACAGCGCGGTGATGAACGCCTTCATGACGTTCTTCACGTCGCTGCCCACGCTTACGCCTTCATCGCCCGTTGGCAAGTGCGCAGCCGCGAGCACATCTTCGCCATCGCCCACGGCGCCGATTGCCTTCAAATGCTTGAACGCTTCGAGCACGTAATGACGCGCATCGCCCGATTCGGACAACAGCTTCGCACTTGCCGCACCGCCAGCCACGACCACGCCATCGAACATGATCGATGGCAGCGCGAGAATGGTTGCATCGACTTCAACGCCGTCGCCAAGCGTGCCGAGCTGCGGCGCGACGACTTTCGCATGCGCGCCTTCGGCCGTCAGCGCGTCCTTGATCGCCTTGATGCTGGCGACATCCGCGCCCTTCGCCGCGAGAATCGCAACCTTGCGCGTCTTTACCGAGGGTTTCGCCTTGGCAATAAGACTCAGCGCCGGCGATTGCGCAAGGGACGACTTGCCAAGCTGCTCCGGCGTAGCGTTCGCTTGCGGTGCCGGAAGGCCGAGATTGTCGGCCACACGTGCGCAAAGCTCGCTATCGATATTCGCCAGAATTCCAAGCTGCCGTTCACGGATGAACTTGCGCTCGACCTTGCTCAGCTCGAACGAATATGCGCCGACAATGTGGTCCTTCTCCGGCGTCGTCATGCTCTTCCAGAAGAGCGTGGCTTGCGAATAATGGTCGGCGAAAGATTCGCTGCGTTGACGGATCTTCACGGCATCGACGCGTTCCGGGTACGTTTCAAAACCGCCACCGCTTGCCGCCGGCGGCGTTTCTTTCGGCCAGCCGCTGTCGATGGAATTTGGTTCGTACGACGCCTGGCCGCGATTTACCGTCATGCGATGTTTTGCATCGCGCTGGTTGTTGTGCATCGGCGCGATCGGGCGGTTGATCGGAATCTCGTGGAAGTTTGGACCGCCAAGACGGCTGATCTGGGTATCGGTATAGGAGAACAAACGGCCTTGCAGCAAGGGATCGTTCGAAAAGTCGATACCCGGAACGATATGCCCCGGACAGAATGCAACCTGCTCCGTTTCAGCAAAGAAATTATCGGGGTTACGGTTCAGCGTGAGCTTGCCGAGCATGGTGATCGGCACGATTTCTTCGGGAATGATCTTGGTCGGATCGAGAATATCGAAGTCGAACGAATGCTCCTGGTCCTCTTCCACGATCTGGACGCCCAGCTCCCATTCCGGGTAGTCGCCCATATCGATCGCTTCCCAAAGATCGCGCCGGTGGAAGTCGGCATCCTTGCCGGCAAGTTTCTGCGCTTCGTCCCACAAGAGCGATGCGGAACCGATGGTCGGACGCCAATGGAACTTCACGAAACGTCCCTTGCCCTCTGCATTCACCAGACGAAACGTATGGATGCCGAAGCCTTCCATGGTGCGAAGGCTGCGCGGGATCGCGCGATCGGACATGGTCCATAGAACCATATGCGCGGACTCCGGCACGAGCGAGACGAAGTCCCAGAACGTGTCATGCGCCGATCCGCCTTGCGGCATTTCGTTGTGCGGTTCCGGCTTGACCGCATGCACGAAGTCCGGAAACTTGATGGCGTCCTGGATGAAGAAGACCGGCATGTTGTTGCCGACCATATCGAAGTTGCCCTCGTCCGTGTAGAACTTGACGGCAAAACCGCGCACGTCGCGCACGGTATCGGCGGAACCGCGCGAACCCTGGACCGTCGAAAAACGCACGTAAACCGGCGTTTCCTTGGTCGGGTCTGACAAGAACGCGGCCTTCGTCAAATCGGTATGCGCCTTGTAGGGCTTGAACACGCCGTGCGCGGCCGATCCACGCGCGTGCACGATCCGTTCAGGAATACGCTCGTGGTCGAAGTGCGTGATCTTTTCACGCATGATGAAATCTTCGAGCAGCGAAGGGCCGCGCGGACCGGCTTTGAGGGTGTTCTGGTTATCGGAGACTTTGACGCCTTGATTGGTCGTCAGCGCCTGATTCGTTGCGTCCGAGCGGAATTGTTCGAGGCTATCCAGCTTGGGATTCGTATTGTTCTGCGAGGGTGTCCGCGCAACGGCGCTGGTCTGTGACGGCGCTGCTGCGCCTCCATTCTTCTTCGATGTCGGCATTGAGGGAACTCCGGTTTGCAATTGGACTGACGCATCTCACATGCGCTCGCCTTTCGTCCGCAAACCGTGTTCCCGCCAACGCCTATCGTCAAAATGCCGTCAGTCTTTCTTGCGTTGTTGCAATGCGCGAATGCGGCTCATTGCTTCGTGATTTGCTGTCGCGGCTTCATACATAATCGCGAGATCCGCCTTGAGTTGCGTGCGTGAACCGCCATCGAGATAGATCATGTGCCCCGACGGATAGAACTTCGCGGAGAGATTCTCGCGCACGGTTTTATCGATGAGCGGCATTTGCTGCAGGTCCAGCACCGTCTGGTAGAAAGGCGTCACGAAGTCATAAAACCCATTCGCCGACAGCACCTTCAAGTCGATATTCAGCGCCATCACCGCGGCAAGGTCGCCCGCCGTGTAGAGAATGACGTTGCCCTTGGCGTCCATGCCCTTTTCCGCGCCGGTCGGGTCCTTGTGATGGAAATCCCAGTTGAGGAAGGCTTGATCGTTGAGATCGGTGAACGACGACGTGGATGTGAATTTCAGCTTTTCGTTCAGGTACTGGTTCCACATCGCGGTGTACGCGCCGGTGACAGCGGTCATGGTTGGATCGTTGCCGCCGGAATTCGGATCGATCTTCCCCGCAATGCCCGTTGAAATGGCCGTCACGCGGCCATCGTAGGAACCGAGCGCCACGCCCCTGGATTTAAGCAGCGTCGTAAGAAAAAGCGAATTGCCGCGGCTGTCGTAAGACGCAATGTCGAGGCTCCACGCGATTAGCGTGGCTTTGTCGATACCTGTGTATTCCGAGAGTTTCTCCACGGTATCGTCGTCGGTCTGCGGAAACTTGCGCAACGCCGCGATGTAATCCGTGCGCGCGAATTGCGCCACCTCTTCCGAGAACGCCAGCAGATCTGTCGGACGCGGATGCACGCCGAGTTTTTTATGAAACCACGCATCGGCGGCGGCGGTTGGCAATGCGCCGACCGGATTGCCCGACTGCGTGTAGTCGAGAATGGACGATTGCAAGGTGACGCCGTTCAGGTCCACGCCGTCCTCGTGCAAACGGTACGCGAGCACGCAACTACGCGCCGTACCATACGATTCGCCGTATAAGAACTTCGGAGAATTCCATCGATTATTCTTGGTCAGGAAGCGCTTGATGAATTGCTTGATTGAATCGGCATCCTGATCAACGCCCCAGAAATCCCGGTTCTTGTTCGGCGCGATCGCCGCCGAATATCCCGTCCCCACCGGGTTGATGAACACCAGATCGCTCTTGTCGAGCAGGCTGTCGGGGTTGTCTTCCATCTGGTAAGGAGCGGGCGGGGTGAAGTCGGGCGTCGAAGTCTTGATGCGCATTGGCGCGTAGGAACCCAACAACACGAACACCGCGGACGATCCCGGACCGCCGTTATAGAAAAACGTCAGCGGACGCGCTTCCTCGGTCTGGTTGTCCTGCGTGAACGCAACGTAGAAAAGCTTGGCGGTAGGCTTCGAGCTGCTTGGATCCACGATCACCAGATGCCCGGCGGTTGCCGTGTAGTCAATCTTCTTCCCGGCAATCGTCGCCGAATGATGCGTGATCGCGGCGCTTTCGTCGGTGAGGGTTGAATCGATGGCGTCGTCGGGACCATTGCCGTATGGCGTCGGATCGAAATACGGCTGATCTTTCTTGCCGGAAGGTGCACTGGAAGACTTCTCTGCCGCCGGTGAATTCGTCATGATTGCTCCTAGCTTTGTTGTTGGAGTTCTTGCCGTACCTGCTGTGTGTGCATTGCCCTATTTAAGCGCCGCCGAGACTTTTGCGCCATCGGGACTGCCAAGACCCGTGCATGCATCCCACCCCGCCGATGCCTCGAAGCTCCCATTATTGCCCTGCGTGATGTCATTCCCCGCCGTCTTCGCCCGATACAACTTCGGGTTGATGAAACCCGCGGGCTTGCCCGCCGCCGCGTTGATCCTCGCGATCAACGCCGCCCAAAGCGGCGCGACCGCGCTCGTGCCGCCCACCACTGTTTCCGTGCCGCCAATCAGCACGTCGTAGCCGGTAAGAGGCGACGCGTCGCCGGCAACATCGGGCACGCCGCGTTTTGTCAGCGCGGCCTTGCCGCCTTCTGTGCGCGTCGTGCTCAGGCCGTTCTGCCAGACCGGCAACGCAAATACCGCGCTCACGCCGCCACCGCCCGCGCCGCCCTGATCGCCATCGTTCCAGACGACTTCGCTGCCAATTCCCTTCGCCGATGCACTCAGATGCGTTCCGCCGCACGCAAGCACGTACGGGCTCGACGCCGGGAAGTCGACATGATCGCGGTTGTCGGCCACGCCGTCGTTCGAGCCGCTGTCGCCCGAGGCCACGCAGACCGTCACGCCCATGGCCGCAGCAGATTGCAGCACGTCGTTGAACGCGTTCTGCGATTGCGCCGTCCAGTTCGACTCCGGTCCGCCCCAGCTGATGGAGACGACCGAGGGTTTGTTCGCATCGTCGTGGATTGCGCGGTTCACGGCATCGACAAAACCCGCGTCGCTATTGTTCGTGAAATACACCGCGATGCGCGCGCCGGGCACGATCGCGCCGACAATTTCGATATCCAGCGTCACTTCCCCGTCCGGGCCGTTCGGGTTGCCGGTCGGCGCGTTGTTGGCCTGATCGACGCCAATCGATACCACGTCGGGCTTGCCCACGCCGAGTTTCGAAAAATACGCGCTGAGATCGCTCTGCTTGTAGCCTCCCCCCAGTTCGATGATCCCGACGCACTGGCCGCTGCCGTCGCCGGCGGGAAAGTTGTAGAGGCGCGCAAGGTCGAGCGGCGTGTACGAGGTGCTCGTGCCGCCGCGCGCCGGCTGAAACGGCGGACGGAAACGAAAATGCGGACGCGCTTGCGGCCGGCTGTCGAGTCCCAGCACGGCGGTCACCATATCCTTCATGTCCGAAGGCACGTTCACCGGGCCCGAGCGTCCGCGATATTCGCCAATGGCATGATGTTCGAAACGTTCAAGCTTGACGGCAAACGCCGTGCTGAACTGCGCGATCGTGCCGGACAACACGACGCTGCGCGAGTTTGCATCGGCGCGGACCACATCCAGCCCATGCGCCTTGGCGAATGTTTCGATCCTGGTCACATCGGCTTGCGATGCACCGAAGCGCTTGCCGACTTCATCGCGGGAAACCGGCGTGGCATCTGCGGCGCCTTCGTTGATCTTCTGCATCAACTGCTTGAATTCACCTTCGTTTTGCCGCCGAAGCATCACCACCACTTCGATCTTTTCATTTGGATTACACGCGCCGAGGCAATGCGAGCCGTCGGGCTGCGATTTGTCACTCCCTGGAACGGGATGGTTTGCAGGGGGGGTTGTAACGGTCATGGTGCTCGGACTCCTCGCTGTTACGGATTCATGCCGCAGTTCTGGCATGGCAAACGATTGCCTTCCGGGACAAGACTTCGCCGCAAGACGTGTCTTGCGGCGTCCGGATGGGGAAAAGAAAGGATTCAGGGCCGGTCCTCGGGATACTCGCGACGGCCATCGGCGGATAACCACGGCTCGCGATGCACGCAAAACAGCTCGTAGGTCGGCTCGAGGAAGCCGGTTTCATCGAATGCACCGATTGGCAGTTCGATTTCGTCGTTGTTGACGAACGCCATGTACGCCACCGATCCGCATACTGTGCAGAAATGCCGGCGGCCATCGGCGGAACTTTGCCAGGCGCGGGTCGCGCCCGACATGCTGACCTGCTCGGCCAGATAAACCGCGTACGCGCCGAACGCCGAGCCATGCACCTTGCGGCATGTCATGCAATGGCACAGCCCAATGCGATCCGGCTCCGATGAAACCACGAACCGCCAGGCGCCGCACGCGCAGCCGCCTTCGTGTATTGCTTCGCCGTGCTCGCCACGTTCTGCCGATGTGGCTTCCCTGTCGCGCGCTTCATCATTAGAGTTGCTCATAAGGCGGTTCATCGCGGCTCCCTGTAATCTGGTATCGGTACTTCGCCGGGCAGTGAAAACGGTCGTACCAATACGCACAGGAGTAGCAACTCTCGCGCCGAACCGTCGGCGACCGCGGCAAAAAGCGCCGGTTTTGCTACGATGACACCCCCAAGAGACGGAGATGGCATTCATGAAGCGCGTATCCCTGCTGGCTCTGCTCCCCACTGGCGCCTCTGCCTTCGCAACGGCGACCGGTCCCAATGCTGCACCGGGTGCGACGGATCTCGCCGCCCATGTGCTCTCGCATGAACGTTACGACGCGGCCACGAACGCACCCTCGCCTCGTACGGATTACAAAACCGTGAGTGTCGCGGACGTCATGACCGACGAATACGTTTTCCCGCTTGGAGAAACAGGCAAGTCGATCGTGCTGTCCGGCTACCAGATCGCAGCAGGCTTCCTGGCCGAACGCGCCGCCGACCAATGGCTTGAACTCGCGCGCCAGCAGCACGCGGCAGAAGGCGGACCCGCCGATGACACCATCCGCCACGTACCCGACCCCGACGAAGCCGACCAGCTCATGGATCGCGCGATGGAATCCGCCGAGCGAATCCTTGCGCCTTTCAAGAGCGCGCCGGTCGCGTCGCTGTTTGAAACGCATTACCGCAGCGGCCGAGAATTCCTGCGTCTGAGCTGGGAAGGCTTGCCGGAAGACCTTGTGCCGAAATCGCGCCGGCCGGCCGCCGCCGTTGGCGCCCTGCGCGCGCCGGGTGAAACCGCCGCGCAGGATTACGACCCGTACGGTCTCGAAGGCACGAGCGACTACGACGTCGACAAGCCGCTTGCCTATCGCGAGAAAGTCGGGGAAAAGATCGGCCCGTTCCTGCTGACCATGACGTATCGGCACGAATATCCCCAAGTCGACGATGAACGCCTCGGTACCGCTTTTGCCGTCTATCACGAAGCGGGGACGGATATCGTTGCGGCGGCCGTCGAGTTGAAGCTCGTGAAAGTGCCGCCCATCCAGAGCAGTGCAGACCTCGTGTACGTGCTGGACACGTATTCCGGAGAAATGCTGTCGCTGGCGCTCGCCGCGACCGAAGCGCTCGGGCCCGAACGTCTGTGCTCGGTGTTCAATACGCACCGCGTGGTGTTCATCGGTACGTGGGAAGTGCGCAAGCCCTGGCGCGGCGAAGGTCTGGGCGTTGCCCTCCTGCGCGAGGCGCTTGAACGCCTGCCGGCAGATCCCGATGGTCGCCCCGACGCGTTATGTGTCGCGCCCGAGCCCTATCAAACCGAAGCGCGATATCTGGAACAACTGCCGCCTGCCCTGCGCGATGAACTCGATGTCCCCGCGCAGCGCCTTGCGCAGCACCTGACCGGCTGGCTCGAGGCCGCCAACCTGCCGAATGTGAAGACGCACTTTTTCATCCCGATGGCCAAGCACGAAGGCATAGGATCGGCGGGAGAAAACGCGCGGCTGATCGACCGGATCATGGAAAGTGAAGCCTGAGCGGATGTTGATCGTGGTCGATATGCAGGCGAAGTTGATGCCGCATATAGACGGCGGGGCGCGCGTGTTCGATCGTTGCGCCGCGTTGATCGCAGCGGCGGATTTGCTCGATATCCCCGTGCTCGTCACGGAGCAGAATCCGCGTGGACTCGGTGCAACCGTGGAAGGCTTGATTGGCGAGCGGCATCGCGTAATCGAAAAACATACCTTCGATGCAACCCTCTGCCCGGATTTCACCGCCGCCTTGCCATCGAAGGACACGGTGCTGTTCGTGGCCGGCTGCGAGGCGCATGTCTGCGTGTTGCTGACCGTGCGCGGTTTGCTGAAACTCGGCTACACGGTGGAACTCATTGCCGATGCCATCGGTTCACGCTCGCCGGAGAACAAGGCAATCGCTTTGACAAGAGCACAGCGCGATGGCGCGTTTCCGACCACGGCCGAAACCGCAATTTTCGGCTGGCTGGAAAGCTGCCGCCATCCGCGTTTCAAGAAAGTGCTCGCGCTCGTCAAGTAAAGCGTGAGCCATGCTTGGCCGTCATGGCTGGCATGAGCAGATTTCGATTGTTACGGGATTTTGGCCTCCCTACAGTCCATTCATGTCCGCGGTCATTCGAATCGCGAGCCAATCGATTTTTTTCGACCTCTGCTCAAGGCCACCATCATGACCCTTCGTCTTTCACGTCTCGCCCGGCGCATTTTCGTGGCCGCCGCTTTCGCCGCGCCGCTCGCTGGCGCTTCGTTCGCCCATGCCGACGCCCTCGATACCGTGCAGAAAAGCGGCGTCGTGCGCGTCGGCGTGTTCATGGATTACCCGCCGTTTGGTTCTATTGGTCCGGATATGAAGCCGCAGGGGTATGACATCGAAATGGCCGACTACCTGGCGAAAGCAATGAAGGTCAAGGTCGAACTCGTGCCCATCACGGGCGAGAACCGCATGGCGTACATCGCGACCGGTAAAGCCGATGTTCTGCTGAGCGTGGGCCAGACGCCCGAGCGCGACAAGGTTCTCGACTTTTCGCGGCCGTATGCGCCTTACTACCTGGCGGTGTTCGGGCCGAAGTCACTGCCCGTTAAAAGCGAAAAGGATCTGGCCGGCAAGACAATTTCCGTGGCGCGCGGCACGCTGGAAGACCTGAGCGTGACGAAGGTCGCGCCGCCGGATGCGACCATCAAGCGTTTTGATGACCCCAACGGCGCGATCTCAGCGTTTTTGTCGGGGCAGGTTCAATTGATGGTGGTGGGCAACGATGTCGGCGCAACGATCATCGCGCGCAATCCGCCGATCGCGCCGGAGCAGAAGTTCCAGCTCTTCAGCTCGCCGGATCATGTGGCGGTCAATAAGGGCGAGACGCGCCTGCTGAAGGAAGTCGATGCAGCCGTGCTGAAGGCCAAGAACGATGGCACGCTGAACAAGCTGTCCACGAAGTGGCTGAAAGCGCCTTATCCGAGCGATCTGTAAGCTGGCTTGCGATTAACTTTCCGGACCAAATTGTTGTTAAACGCAAACTGCCGCCCTTGGGCGGCAGTTTGCGTTTGGGGCTTACGCGGCTCTGACTTCATCTAAAAGATCAGGATGGTGATCCAATATTTTCAGCAACTTGACTAGAGCCAATGGCGGTCTTGTTTTCCCATTTTCGTAACGGGAAAAAGCATTGACGCCGCCGCCAAATATCTCGGCAGCTTCGCGTTGGTCAAGGGCAAGCTTTTTGCGAACGCTCGCAATGAAAGCCGGATCGACGATAGTCGCGTTCACTTGCTTGTTGAATTCAAGCATCGCTGCGTTAATCCGCCACGACTCGGCCGTATCGAATATTGCTTCACTGCAAGCCGGGCAAAAGTCGCCGGTTGCGTCCGGAATCATCGTTGACTCGCCCTTGTATGCATACGGCAGATCGCGTGTGCCGCGTTCGAGTTCCGCTGCGCCACAGACCGGACACTTCATGCGCCTAGCTCCTTGAAGGACACCACAAGCACGTCATCGATGACCGTCAGTTTCAAGTAAATCGGTCCGGCGGATGTGGTTGGTTGATAAACGTCTTGCCAAACGCGGTGGTCGGCATACGTTGTCATGCTTTTATAGAAATCGCTTGGTACCAGTGCTCTAACCACCTGCATCATCTCGTCGAAGTCGAAGCCCAACGCGGCAGCGCCGCTAAGCGCGGACATGGTCGAGCGCACTTTGCCTGCTTCGACAAGAGCAAAAACCACAGAAAGCCGGCAGTGAGGGACGCCTTTTTTCCATGCGCCCAGATTAACCTACTTGGTTAGTATAGACAATTTTTGGGATAGCCGTTCGATAATTCGATCACTCGCTCCCCGCGTGTTTTTACCGTTGAATGTAGCCCTTACCTGCAATCGCGCGATCAGCGCCCCGCCGCTGCGCGCTCCGTGTCGATGGCACCGGACTTGCTCACTGCCTTTGTCTCCATTTGCCTTTTCACCAACAGGAAGGCGAATGCGGACAGCACCGCTGTTAGCCAGACGCATCGCGAGATTGAGTGCGTCGAGCCAACGCCGACCGACTCAGCGAGGAGCTTTCACATCGCCATGCCCCACAAGACCGACAGCACCACTTCATCCCCAGACATAACCAAACCTTCCCGACGCCGTTTCCTCCAATCCGCCGCCGCAGCCGCAGCGGTATCTACCGCACCCTTGGCACATGCACAGCAGCAACCGGTAAGCGCGGAAGCGCCCGTGGTATCGGCGAATCCTGGCGCAGCCGCCCCCCTGATGCCCGTGAAGCTGATCATCAATGGTCATTCTTACGAAATGCAACTGGAGGCGCGCACCACGCTGCTCGACGCCCTGCGCGAATACGCGAGTCTTACCGGAACGAAGAAAGGCTGCGACCGCGGTCAATGCGGCGCGTGCACGGTGATCGCGAACGGCCGGCGCATCAACTCCTGCCTGACGCTTGCCGTCATGCATGAAGGCGAATCGATCACGACCGTCGAAGGTCTCGCAACGGCGCAAACGCTGAGCCCCATACAGGCGGCTTTCATCGAGCACGATGCCTTTCAGTGCGGTTTCTGTACGCCCGGGCAACTGTGTTCGGCCACAGCCTTGCTCGATGAATTCCGTGCCGGCGATGCGAGCGCCGCCACCGCCGATGTCCGCTTCCGCCCGCCCCAACTCTCCGACGATGAAATCCGCGAACGCATGAGCGGCAACATCTGTAGATGTGGCGCGTATCCGAACATTGTCTCGGCGGTGAAAGCCATTTCCATCACCAAGGCATAGGAGCGCGACATGGATGCCATTTCCTACGAACGCGCAGCCGATGTCAGCGCGGCAATCAAGGCTGCGCAGCAGCCGGGCGTTGCGTTTATCGGCGGCGGGACAAATCTGCTCGACCTCATGAAAGGCGGCGTCGCAAGGCCTTCGAAACTCGTCGATATCACGCATATCGACGGCCTCGGCGCCGTGACTCCGTTACCCGATGGCGGCCTGCGTATCGGCGCGCTGGTTCGCAATAGCGACGCCGCGAATCACGCATGGATTCGCGGGCGTTATCCGCTTTTATCGGAGGCGTTTCTGGCGGGTGCATCGGCGCAATTGCGCAATATGGCAACCGTCGGCGGCAACCTGATGCAACGCACGCGCTGCTATTACTTCTACGACACAGGCTTCCAGCAGTGCAACAAACGCATGCCGGGCAGCGGTTGCGCGGCGCTGGAAGGCAACAACCGAATTCACGCGATCCTCGGCGCGAGCGATCAATGCATCGCGACGAATCCCTCCGATATGAGCGTGGCGCTCGCCGCCCTCGATGCCGTCGTGCGCGTGAACGGTCCGCAAGGCGAACGTGCGATTCCGTTTGCGGAATTTCATCGGTTGCCGGGGGATCATCCTGAAGTCGATACCACGCTGAAACCGGGCGAACTGATTACATCGGTGGATCTGCCGCCGCCCTTGTTCGCCGAGCATTCGCATTATCTGAAGGTGCGCGATCGCGCAAGTTACGCTTTCGCGCTGGTTTCGGTTGCGGCCGCGTTGCAGATGGACGGCGACACGGTGAAGACGGCGCGCATTGCGTTGGGCGGCGTCGCCCACAAACCATGGCGGGCGACGGCGACGGAACAGATGCTTGTCGGCAAGCCCTTATCGCACGACACATTGCAACGCGCCGCGGCGCTCGCGGTGCGTGATGCGAAGGGTTATCGCGAAAACAGCTTCAAGATCGAGCTGGCTCAACGCGCGATCATCCGCGCGGTTTCCACCGCTGGAGGTATGGCATGAGTGTTCTTGGACAACCGCTCGATCGCACCGACGGTCTTCTGAAAGTAACCGGTCAAGCCCGGTATTCCGCCGATAACCCCGAAGCCAAACTCGCACACGCGGTACTCGTGATGAGCACGATTGCGCATGGCCGGGTTGTATCGATGGACACCGCCCGCGTGCAGTCCATGCCCGGCGTACTGCTCGTGATGACGCACGAAACCGCCATGCGCTTGCCCAATGGCGGCAAGCCCGATGCGTCGCCGCCAGCGGTGCGCAGGTTATCGTTGTTGCAGACCGATGAAGTGCGCTACAGCAACGAGCCTATCGCGGTCGTCGTGGCCGACACGCTCGAACGCGCTACCGACGGCGCGCGCAAATTGCAGGCGTCGGTCAAGTACGAAGCCGCCACGCCCAACGCGGACTACCAGCGCGCGAAGTCCAGTGCGTACCGGCCGGAAAAAATGATGGGAAGGCCCATCGATACACAACGCGGCGATGTCGCCGCAGGTTTGCGACAAGGCCCGACAAGACTCGACGTGGTCTACACCACGCCGAACGAACACCACAACCCGATGGAACCGCACGCAACCCTGGCTCGCTGGGACGGCCCCCATCTCACGCTCTACGATGCAACCCAGGGTGTCTCGGGCGAGCGCAGCGCGGTGGCAAAAACGCTTGGCATCAGCGAAGAAAACGTGCGCGTGATTTGCCCATTCGTTGGCGGCGGATTCGGCTGCAAAGGGTCGGCGTGGTCGCACGTCGTGCTCGCCGCGATGGCGGCGAAGCAGACCGGCCGCCCCGTGCGGCTCGTGCTCGAACGTCCGCAGATGTTCGGCATGGTCGGCAACCGTCCGTTCACCGAACAGCATTTCCAGGTCGCCGCACGCGATGACGGCACGCTGACCGGCATGCGCCATGACGTGATATCGACGACATCGACTTTCGAGGACTGGAACGAAAGCTCCGCCATTCTTACGCGCATGTTGTACGCCACGCCGAATCAGGCGACCACGCACAAGCTCGTGAAACTCGATGTCGGAACGCCCACGTTCATGCGCGCGCCGGGCGAGACAAGCGGCTCGTTCGCCCTCGAATCCGCGATGGACGAAATGGCATACCAGTTGAACATGGACCCGCTCGCGTTCCGCCTGAAAAACTACGCCGACATGGAACCGCAGGAGAAAAAACCGTGGTCGGAAAAGTCGCTGCGCGAGTGTTATGAGAAAGGCGCGGCGAAGTTCGGCTGGTCGCGGCGCAACCCTAAACCGCGTTCCATGCGTGAAGGCAATACGCTGATCGGCTGGGGCATGGCAACGGCAACGTATCCGGCGAATCGCAGCGAGGCATCGGCGGTCGTGCGCATCCTGCCGGACGGGACGGCGATGGCGGCATCGGGCACGCAGGATCTCGGCACCGGCACGTTCACAGTGATGACCCAAGTCGCCGCCGATGCCCTCGGCTTCCCGATGGAAATGGTCACGTTCGCGCTCGGGGATTCGTCGTTGCCGAAAGCGCCGGTATCGGGCGGATCGCAATCGGCGGCAAGTGTGTCGCCGGCGGTGCGCGAAGCGGCATCGCAAGTGCGCGGCAAGTTGATCGCGATGACCATTGCGGACTCGGCGTCTCCGTTGAGCGGCGTATCGCCCGATGACGTGACGGTCAACAACGGCTGGGTGATCAGCCGCGCGGACCCATCGAAGCGCGATCCCGCGGCGGCCGTGATTGCGAGAAATGGCGGCAAGCCGATCGAAGCCACGGCCACCGTAAAACCCGGCGACGAAAAAAAGGAATACGCGTTCCACTCGTTCGGCGCGGTGTTCGCGGAAGTTCATGTCGATGCCGATCTCGGCACGATTCGCGTCGCGCGCGTGGTGAGCGTCTACGACGTCGGCAATTTGCTCAACGAAAAAACCGCGCACAGCCAGTTGATGGGCGGCGTGGTGTGGGGCATCGGCTCGGCGCTGACCGAGAAGAGCGAACTTGATCCGCGCTACGGCCGCTACACGAATGCCAATCTCGCGGAGTACCACGTGCCGGTGAACGCCGATATCAACTCAATCGACATCACCGTGCTCGGCCAGGCTGATCCGCATATCAATTCGCTGGGCGTGCGGGGTATCGGCGAGATCGGCATCACGGGCGTGGCGGGCGCGATTGCCAACGCGGTGTATCACGCCACCGGCGTGCGCGTGCGTGATCTGCCGATTACGCTCGACAAGGTCATGCCGAAGACGATGGTTTGACGGTTTGTCGTTGCGGAAACCGCGCGGTTTAAAACGCCGCGCGGTTTTTTTCGTGCTTGCCGCGCGCGATGCGGCTTGTCAGAATCGACGCTTCTCTCTTTTTCCCTCTTCGTCAGGACGCCGGCCATGAGTTATTCATCGAGCGCAACCGGCATCCTGCTTGCCGCCGGCTACGGTTCCCGCTTCGACCCGAGCGGCCTTCACAACAAGTTGCTCGCCACGCTTCCCGACGGCACGCCGGTGGTATTCCAGTCCGCGCGGCGTTTGTTGTCGGCTGTATCGAGCGTGCTTGCCGTGGTTCGGCCGGGATCGGAGAAGCTCGCTGAGGTTTTAAACGAGGCGGGCTGCAACGTGATGTTTTCCATCGATGCCGAACGCGGCATGGGCGCCACGCTCGCCGCCGCCGTGCGTGCGACGCCGGAGGCCGAGGGCTGGCTCGTGACGCTCGGCGACATGCCATGGATAGAGCCGGGGACGGTGGAAGCAGTCGCGCGCTCGCTGGACGCGGGGGCGTCGATCGTGGCGCCGTTTTATCGCGGGCAACGGGGACATCCGGCGGGGTTTGGCGCGATGCACCTGGAAACGCTCAGCGCGCTCGATGGTGACGCCGGAGCGCGGGCGCTGTTCATGTCGGAGACGGTGGCAAAGATCGATGTCGACGATGCGAACATCTTGCGCGATGTCGATGTGCCGGGGGATTTGCTGGGTCGATGAAGCGCAGTTTGCTCAAGCCGCCAACACCCCATCCTCATCCGTCGATACCAGAAAGCAGCGCCGGCTCATATCGACCAGCGTCGCTCCGAACCCCTTGCGCGCCCTGAAGTCCGTGCGCGCGCTCGTCACCACGCGCGGCGCCGCGCTCCATGCAATCGACGCGCCGTCGGCAATCAACGCCTCGACGAGCGCGACGTCCTCGCTATGTTCCAGTGGTGCGAAACCGCCGACGCGCAAATAAGCCGCCGCCGAGACCCCCATGTTCGCGCCATGAATATGCCTGTGGTCATCTGCGTCCATGTAGTTGCGCGCGAAATGCTCGCGCACTGCCGACAAATGTGGCGACCAGTCGTGAATTGCGATGACGCCGCACACCGCATCGGCACACAGATCGAGCTGACGGACCAGCCAGTCATCGGCGACGACGCTGTCGGCATCGGTGAAAGCGAGCCACCTCGCGCCCAGCGACAAGGCACGACGCGCGCCTTCCGCCCGCGCGATGCCGACATTGCGCGCGTCCACGGCGATCACCTCGGCGCCAAGGGACTTGGCAATGACCGGCGTCTCATCAGTGCAATGGTCGACAACCACGATCACGCGCACCTCTTCGCCCAACAGTTGATGATGACTCGCCGCGCGTTTTGCTGCTGTTACACATGCCCCGATCTGCTCTGCTTCGTTATGAGCCGGAATGACGATGCCAATCATGTTCTTCTCTCCGTTCGCATTTTCGTTGTCCGGTAAGCTCCGGACAGTTGCTGGAGACCCACAGCAATAGGCATTCCCAACGGAGGTCGAACCGATAAAAGCCACGCAAAAACATGGGTTTGCGTTATTGCGATTATCGGAAAAAGCGAACGGAACCTGTACAAAATAACAGTACTTGGCGGAAGCCCGGCCAGAAACATTTTGAGACCCGACTGAAACAACACGTAACTGGCGTCAACTTTCCTGGAAGCTTGGCGTTAACCCGGTGACAGCGCCAATTCCTGGCGACAAACTTACCGAACTGTGAGGCAACCGACTCCATGGCCGCCCTTCCGCTTTCAGCACTTCAGCAACGCGAACAAAAACATGGCCACACCGCGCTTATCCCGCGCACGGCCGGTCAACTCAAGGCGGAACATGATCGTATTGTCGGGCGCGCGAAGTTTTTCCTGTATGCGACGATCGCGCTGGCTATAGCCGGAATGATCGCCGTCGTGGCCATGCCGTTCTCGCCGATCCCGGACGATTTCAGCTTCGGCGCGCAGGAAGTGGTCGCCGTGGCGGTGTTCGCAGCGTGCCTGTTCCTGCTGCACGAGCGCGCCGAGCTGATGCTGCGCCTCTACAACTTCGAGCCGGTCGAACAGACCACACAGGGCGAAATGCGCGCGCTGCTGCATCGCGTGCCGGAAGGTGCGTCGTATCAAAGCGCGCTGGCCGCCGAGAACCGCACTTTCGTGACGGTCGAAGTGGAGGAAATCCGACGTCGCGCCGATGCATTCAAACCCACGCCCGAAGGTCAGCAAACCCAAGAAGCCTGACATTGACCGGTGGTTCACACAAACACCGAACCACTCGGCACTAAATAAATGAAAGCCGCCGCCCCGCGAACACGGGCCGGCGGCTTTCATTTTTTTTAAAAACGTTTTGGTCAGGTCTTGAGCCTGTTTCTTGCTGAGTGAAGCTCCGCCAGCGAACGCATTTGAGCCGTTCGCTTCTTGTCCATCCGCGGAGCTTCGAAGCATGAGTAAGCAACCTAATATCAAGCAGTACGACCATCCGGCAGGCGGCTGGGGATCGGTGAAAGCGGTCACGACGATACTTCTCAAAGAACACGTCGCCACCAACGGAACCCGCGTCCTTTTCAAGCAGAACAAACCGGATGGCTTTGCATGCGTGAGCTGCTCGTGGGCGAAACCCGCCGACCCGCATTTGTTCGAGTTCTGCGAGAACGGCGCGAAAGCCACGGCTTGGGAAATCACGACCAAGCGCGCCACGCCGAAATTCTTCGATCACCACACGCTCGCCGCGCTTGAAGCGTGGAGCGACATGGAACTCGAGTCGCAAGGCCGGTTGACCGAACCCATGCGCTACGACGCCGAGACGGACCGTTATCTGCCGATCCCATGGCAACAGGCCTTCGATGAAATCGGCGAAAAGCTGCGAGGCTACGATCCGAAGCGCGTGGTGTTCTACGCCTCGGGACGGGCGTCGCTTGAAACCTCTTACATGTATGCGCTGATGGCCAGGCTCTACGGCTGCAACAACCTGCCGGACAGCTCGAACATGTGCCATGAAAGTACATCGGTGGCGTTGCCCGAGACCATCGGCGTGCCGGTTGGGACTGTGACGCTCGAAGATTTCGATCACACCGACTGCATGTTTTTCTTCGGCCACAACACCGGCACGAATGCGCCGCGCATGCTCCATCCGCTACAGGAAGCGCGCAAACGCAACGCGCAGATCATCACGTTCAATCCGCTGCGCGAACGCGGTCTCGTGAGTTTTGCCAACCCGCAATCGCCGAAGGAAATGCTTTCCACTGAACAAACCTGTATCAGCTCGCAATATCACCAGGTGAAGATTGGTGGCGATATCGCGGCGGTCACGGGAATCTGCAAGGCGCTGATCGAAGCCGATGACAAAGCCATCGCCGCAAACACGCCGCGCGTGCTCGATGCGGATTTCATCGCGGAACATACGCATGGTTTCGATGCATTCGCGAACGCAATGCGCGCGGCCGACTGGAAAGACATCGAACTGGAATCGGCGTTGACGCGCGCAGCGCTCGAAGCGGCCGCGACTGAATATGCGCGTGCCAAGGCAGTGATGATCCTGTACGGCATGGGGATCACGCAGCATCGCGAGGGCGTGCTTGCCGTGCAGATGCTCACGAACCTGATGCTGCTGGGCGGCAATATCGGCAAGAAAGGCGCGGGAATTTGCCCGATTCGCGGCCACTCGAACGTGCAGGGACAACGCACCGTCGGCATTACGGAAAAGCCCGAGCTCGTGCCCATGGACAAGCTCGCCGAACTGTACAACTTCGAGCCGCCGAAAGAAACGGGGCTGACGACCGTGGATACGTGCGAGGCCGTGCTTGATGGTGGTATCGATGCGTTTATAGGACTTGGAGGAAACTTTGCGCGCGCGATTCCGGATCAGGGCGTGCTCGATCCAGCGTGGAAGAACGTGCCGCTGACCGTACAGATTGCGACCAAGCTGAACCGAAGTCATATCGTGCACGGGCGCGCGGCGTATCTGCTGCCCTGCCTCGGGCGCATCGAGGTGGACCGGCAGACCGGCGGTGAACAAACTGTCACGGTGGAGGACAGTACGGCTTGCATTCATGCATCGAAGGGAATGGTCGAGCCGGCGAGCGAACATTTGCTGTCCGAACCTGCGATTGTCGCGGCGCTGGCGAAGTCGATCTTGCCGCCGAATCCAATGATCGATTGGGACGCGTGGGTGGCGGATTACGGGCTCGTGCGCAGCGCCATCGAACAAACCTACCCGGAACAGTTCAAGGATTTCAATCAACGCATGGGGCAGCCGGGCGGGTTTCATCGGCCGCTTCCCGCTGCAAAGCGTGAGTGGAAAACCAAGACGGGAAAAGCGAATTTCATCGTGCCGGCGGGATTTGGTGAGGACCCCGACATGCAATTCGATGGCGAACGCACCCTGCGCCTGATGACAACACGCGGCGACAGTCAGTTCAATACGACGGTTTATGCGCTCGATGACCGCTTTCGCGGAATCACCAAATCGCGCGATGTGTTGCTGATGAACAAGGACGACATGATCCGGCTCGGGCTTGCCGAAAACGACACGGTGACGGCGACCACGGTTGCCAAGGACGACGTGCTGCGCGAACTGACCGGCCTGCAGGTTCACGCGTACGACATTCCGGCAGGTTGCGTAATGGGTTACTACCCCGAATGCAACCGGCTGATTCCCCTGTCGCATCACGCAAAGCGCAGCAAGGTGCCGGCCGGCAAAGCAATTCCAATCCGGTTGCGAAAAATGGCGGCTTAGGGCCAGCTCGAAACAGGCATGAACCGTGCTGCAAACTCCCGGCGCGCGCAATGCCGCGCGAATGCCCATCTGTTTGAATCAACGTTCCGGAGCCGCCCCACATGCTTGCCGCTTCCGCCTTCCCGACGTTCGACGAACCCTTGAGCGCCGAGCTCTCCGCCTTGGGCACATGCGCTTTCGAGCCCGTCGTGCACCCCGAGAACGACTATGCTGCGCTGCTCGCATTTCATGGGATCGAGCCGGACCGGCTGGTCCTGATCGATCCTCACAACAGTACCAGCGCTTCCAGCAACGGCCAGCTATTTGCCGATATCAGCGACACCCTTGCGGCCGATGGCTGGCAAATTGCGATCATCGGCGATGCTTGCGAGTCGGAAAGCACCGGCGCTGTTCTGGGCGCGATGCAGTCCGGCGCGCTGTATCTCGCTGGAGCGATGACTTCCGAGGTCCGGGCTGCGTTGATTGGAAACGCCAGACTGATCCTGAGCGAGCGCGTTGAAGGATCTGCGGTTGCGCGTATTGCGGGTGAACGCGGCACTCCTTTAATAAGCATCGATCGCGTCATTTTTCGCGGGCGCGCCGAGACCATTGTTGGAGCGGCCCTTGCCGAACTTCATACCCAAGGCGCGGCGCATCCCGGGCTGCCTTTCACGCTGCATACGCCTATGCTCAAGGATGCAGCATGATCCATCGACGACACTGAACCACCGAGGCGAGCCATGAACACCCAGACCGTGCAATACCAAAGCTACCGGATGCAGACCAATCCGATCCCCGATCCCCTCGCCGATCCAAACCGCGATCCGGAGGCCGATCCGTTGTCGCCTCCTTCGCCGGGGCATCGGCCGGAAGAACCGCAGCAACCCGACGCGCCGCCGGACGGACATCCCATCTGAGCGTTACACGTTGTTCACCGGTTGCGCGGGCTTGGCGACTTCAAGTGTTGTACCAGACGCAACCGGGTCGAAGGCGGGATCAACGGCGGGATCGATGAACACTTTTGCGCCGCGCTGATAGTTGAAAATAAACAGTACGACAGATGCAGTCGTCGCCAGCACCACGCAAAACACGAATACCGCGCGATACCCCCAGGTCGCCGCGACAAACCCCGACGCCACGCCCGCCATTACCGAACCGGTTCGCATCGTGTTGAAAAACAGCGTGGTCGCGCGGGCAAGCGCGCCGGGCATCATTTCCTGGAAATACGACATACCGAGGCACGACGTCACGGCGACCACGACCGCGTTCAGGATCTGCAGCGGGACGAGAACCCAGAGATTGGGCGCCATCGCGATTCCGGCGAAATAAACAATATGCGACAGCGATGCAAACGCGATCATGTTCGCCTTGTTGATCCGCCGTGACGCGCCGCCGAGCATCAGCATCATCGGGATTTCGGCGAACGCGCCGAGGCCGACCATCTGCGCCACGTGCGCGGTCGTGCCGTGCAACTGGTCCACGATCAATACCGGCAACATGATGGTCGCGATCGCCGATCCCATTCCGATCAGCGTGAAACTCACGAGCGCCGCATACACATGCGCGTTCTTGCCTTGCTGCGGAATTTCGCTGCTGGTTTTGTCGCCGGCTTCGAGCGCGTCGTAGACCTTCGGCTCACGCATGAACAACACGATCACGCCGGCCACGGCAAACGCGCCCGCCGCCGATAAAAACAGTCCGTTGAACCCCGATACGCCCAGCACGATCGCACCGGCCGCCGGCCCGAACACCCACGCGCACGAGAGCGTGGTGCGCAGCGTTGCCATCGGCAACTCGGTGTTCTCGATGCCTTCAGCGTGCAGCCGGGCCTTGCTGAACGTGAACAGTTGTGGAAACACGGCCGCGCCAATGCTCAGAAAGACGCAGCCGAAAATGGTCAGCAGAATGTAGTTGCGCGTGACGCAAAGCAGCGCATAACCAAGGGCCGATCCGGCAATCGAAAGCAGGACGATGCGTTTTTTATCGCTGCGTTTGTCCGCGATGCGCCCGAGATACGCGCTGACCACCACGCTGCTGACGGCCGTCAGCGTCATGAAAATGCCGAGGCGCAGCGGCGTCATATGCGCTTCGGTCGCGCCGAACAGCGACGTGTACGGCACGGCAAAAGACGACGCAATGCCCGAAAGAAACATCGCGAGAGAAATGCCGGGATAACCGGGGAGACGGATCAGCGCAAGGAAAGTCTTGAAGACGGCGTTCATTGAATTTCACGTTGGCGGCCAGGGGACCGTCGTTTCCAGGCGCTCTGCTCGAGCGCGAAAAAAGACGTCAGCGGGCACTTAAACACGCGCGCAGGTTTTTTTCAATGCATCTCACGGATTGTTCCCGATAAACAAAACCGGTTTGCGTTTACAACTTCCAGCTAAACGTTCCTTGAACATGCAATGCAAAACACGGCATCGCCGTTTGTGAACCGGAGCATGGATGCGTGAGAACCTTTCGGCCGCTTAGGCCCATTCGCCGAATGAGGTGGCGGCCGGATAAAAATCGTTCGCCTGCAAAATCGTCCAATACTTTCCGTGGGCGTTTCCCTAGCATTGTCGTTTCTGCGTGTTCTTCAGGAGAAATGCATTGTTAGCGCAAAACGAAGCAATCGACGCGACCGCCGCTCAGGCACCCGCGGAGCCGGAACGTTGTGTCATCGTTGTGGATGAAGCGCTGCCGCCGGGGAAGGCATCGAACGCCGCCGCAGTGGTCGCGTTCACGCTAGGCCAGCGGCACAACCATCTTGTCGGCGAAGCGCTGCGCGAACTCGATGGAACCGCCCACCCCGGCCTCATACCCATCGGCATTCCGGTGCTCAAGGCCACGACCGAGCAATTGAGCGCGCTTCGCCAGAAATCGCTCGCGCATTGCGATGTCGTGGACTTTCCGGTGCAGGGCCAGACCACGACCGACTACGCCGCCTTTCTAAGCGCCGTCAACGCACTGCCGGGCGAGTCGCTGCAATATCTGGCGGTCGGTCTGGTCGGACCGAAGAAAAAGGTCGGCAAACTCGTCGGTGGACTTGCGCTTTTTGCATGAGCGTCATTGAGTTTTGCGCAGGTTCCTGCATCAAGGAAAGCCAGGGCATATCATGACGTTTTCCGCCCCTTTCACAGGCCGCACTTCGTGAACGCCACCGCGCCCACCAAATCCATCAAGCTCTGGCACGCGCCCGATGTAATGGATGCCGTCATGCTGAAGGGCCGTTTCGTCGGTCACCGCTATCCGCCCCATTCGCACGATACCCATTGCCTCGCCGTCATCACCGGCGGCGTGCTCGCGGTCGAGGTCCAGCAGGAGCGGCGTTTGTGCCGTCGTGGCGATGTGATTGTCATCGATGCCGATCTGGTCCACGCCGGACTCGCCGCGGGCGATGGTCAATGGAAAATGCGCGTGGCGCACGTTCAGCCGGCCGCGCTTGGCGCTTATTGCGAACGTCTTGGCATAACGCGGCGCGAGCGGTTCGATTTGCCGAGTCCTTTCATTGCCGATACCGAACTGTCGCAGCATCTTTATGGCGTGAACTGGTGTTCCGAAGTCGACCACGATGCGTTCAAGCGCAGCGAGGTTCTGGCAAGCGCCGTCACTGGTCTGTACGCGCGGCATGCCGGGCATTCGGGACGTGCCGGCCAGTTGCCCGTCGTGCGCAGCGAACCGGCACTCGTGCGCGCGGTCAAGGATCGTCTGCGCGATGATTTGCATGCGGGGCTGACATTATCGACGCTCGCCCGCGAATTCGATGTCACCCCGTTCGTGCTGCTCCGCGCTTTTGTCCGCGAGGCCGGTCTCAGTCCCCATGCATTTTTGCAGCAGGAACGCGTACGTTGTGCCATGCCGCTCTTGCGCAGCGGAAGGCCGATCGCCGAAGTCGGCGCACGAACGGGTTTCGCGGATCAGTCGCACTTTACGCGTGTATTCAAGCAGCAGACCGGCGTCACGCCAAAGGTGTATCAAGCTGCGTTTTCTTGAAACCACCGCACGAAAAAAAACCCGGCATCAAGCCGGGCGCAATTGGTTTTCACCAAAGGAAACAATACGCACTGCATTAAAGCTGGAAGCGTCACACCACATTCTTCTCCACGATTGGCCGGTTTTCGATTACCCGCGACCAACTTAGCGACGACAAGTCCAGCGTCTTATATCTTCCGCCAAGAATGAGTTCGCTGATACCGCGCCCGGTTGCCGGCCCTTGTTGCAAACCATGACCGCTGAAGCCGTTGGCGAATACGCAATTATCGACTTGCGGGTGGTATCCAATGATCGCGTTCTGATCGAGCACGTTGTACTCGTAATAACCTGACCAGCAATTTTCCACGCGCAGCGCTTCGAATTCCGGTACGCGATTCGCAAGCGTCGGCCAGATGACGTCATCGAAAATGGCGTGATCGACCTGATCCAGCGGCAAGTCGTCGGGATCGTTATCGGCATCCGGCGACGTGCCGCAAATATATGTCTTCCCTTCGGGACGAAAATAAACGCCAGTCGGATCGATGAGCAGCGGACACGCGCTCAGCCGGGCCGGTGACGACACGTTGAAAATGCTCCGCCGGCGCGCGCGAACGGGGATATCGATACCCATCATCAACGCGATACCGCGCGCCCACGGACCGGCGGCATTCACCACGCTGTCACACTCGAAGCGCTCGCCGATATGCGTGCGCACATGGGTCACGCGGCTGCCCGCCATGTCCATTTGCGTGACATTGGCAGGCACGTAACGCGCGCCGAGCGCCTGCGCTTTCTTCTTGAGCGCTTGCACGAGGCCGTAGCCGTCGAACCAGCCTTCGCCCGAATTGCCGTAGGCGCCTGCGGCCAGGTCACCGGTATTCAGCCACGGGAATTTCGCGCTCAACGACGTCTTGTCGAGCAAGGAAATGTCGGCGCCCAACCGCGTTTGCATTGCGTGGTTTTCACGCAGCGTGGACTCCCCCGGCGGCGTCGCGAGGAACAAATAGCCGCCTTCGTGCAAATCGATGCACGGTTTTTCGCCATCGACTTCAAGCAGCTCGCCGATACCGCGCAGGAACTCGATCCCGTACAAGGACATCTGCACGGACAAAGGCGTGGAAAATTGCTGTCGAATGGATGCAGCCGAGAGCGCCGATGAAGACCGGGCGTAAGTCGTGTCGCGTTCAATCACGGTAACCGACACGGTCGGATCCGTCGCGCGCAGGAAGTAAGCCACGGAACTGCCGATAACCCCGCCGCCGACAATAACGACTTTTGAACTCACGACTTGCTCCAGACGCAAAAGACGGGAAGACCGACGAGGAATGACTGCTGATTCCTTTTCTAACGCGAGTTTCCGATACGAAACTTTTGTAAGTTCGGAAACTATACTACGCTGTTTTTTTGTTGGCAATATTGCAAGAATCAACGAAGTCCAGGCGTGAAGACTTGGCCTGCTTGGTCCTCGGAACTCAAATAAAGCGCAATCGAGCCGATGGTATTATCGGAAACAACCGCGCTTTTCCGCTTATCTTCCGCAATCCATGGATACGAATCTCTTGAGGCCAGTCGAGCAGTCATCAACAGACCTCGGCCGCCGGGTCAAAGCCGCGCGTCTCCAGCAAAACATGACCCTCGAGGCCGCGAGCCGTTTGTGCGGCGTATCGCGTTCGACTTTATCGAAGGTCGAAAACGGCCTGATGTCGCCGACCTTCGACGTGCTGCAAAAGATTGTCCACGGGTTGAAAATAGACCTGGGCGAGTTGTTCGGCTCCGCGCTCAAGGCCAACGCCGGCGGCCGCCGCGCGGTGACTCGCAAGGGTCAGGGAAGCCCGCACACGGCGGGTTGCTACGAGATGGAATTGCTTGCGACCGAACTCGCGCAAAAGGCGATGTACCCGTTTCGCATCCGCATCACCGCGCATTCGCTCGACGCATTCGAGGAATGGGGCCGGCATGAAGGCGAGGAATTTCTGTTCGTCCTGAGCGGCACGGTCTGCCTGTATTCCGAGCTTTACGCGCCGACGAATCTTGAAGCCGGCGACAGCATTTACTTCGATAGCCGCACAGGGCACGCGGCGGTTTCGACAAGTACGGACGACGCCGAAGTGCTGTGGATCATCAATGAAAAGCAGCGCGGTTCCTCAACGTAGCGCGACACACGGACGTCCATCAAGCTTATGTTGCGTTTGCGAGATCTCCATCGTGAATCAAGAAAAGTAGCGGGACGCCATGGCAAGGCGGCTTCCGGATTGCTCGACTCCGTCGCGCGGAATCGTCCTGTCTGGATGGTCTCGTTTGCGGTGAGCCAGGCGGATTTATCGGAAGGATTGCGCGCCGCGTTTGCATCCACGGTCATGCTGCTGCTCGGCAACCTGCTGCACATGCCCGAGTTTTCGTGGGCGGCGATCGGTGCGTTCTGGACGTGCCTCGCGGACGCGGCGGGCTCGAACCGGATGCGCTTTGCATCGATGAGCGCGTTCGCGTTGTTATCCACCCTATGCGGCGGGCTGACCGCTTACGCGTCGGGATCGAACATCGTTGCAGCGGCCGTTGCCGTTTTCGTTTTTTCGGGGCTGGGCGCGTTGGCGCGAATCTGGGGATCGGCGTCGGCGCAGGTCGGCATTCTCGCAGCAACGGCGTGCGTGGTGATGGTCGATCGCCCCATTCATGGTTCTTTGGAAAGCTTCCGGTTCCTCGCGTTGTATGCCGCCGGATGCCTGTTCGCGACCGCGCTCAGTTTCACGGTCTGGCGCATCCATCCGTTTGGATCGAGCCGCGCCGCCACGCGCGCGACTTACGCGCGGCTCGCCGACATGTCCAGCGACAGCGCGCGTCTGCTCAAGCGCGAGCGCGCCGGATTCCAGGAATGGGCATCGCATGCGTCGCGGTATCGCGGGCAGGCACGCGCCGCGATCGAGACGACACGCAAGGCGTTGGCACGGGTTCCATCGGCAAGGGCCGACCGACGCGACACCTACAACAACCTGCTGCTCGCGCTCGCCGACAGCGAGCAGATCTTCGCGTACCTGATTGCCGTCACCGACGCCTGCGAGCGCGGGCACCACAGGCTGCCGAATCCCAAACGCGCCGCACGCGTACTGGAAGCCTTCGCGGAAGTGCTTTCGCGCCTGTCCCGTGCTCTCGCCGATCAACCCTGGGAGCCGACATGGCGTCAGCGCGACCGGCTTCATTCGCTTGCGCAGCAACTGGAAACCGCGCTGGGCGAAAAAATCGTGCTTCGATTCGATGCCGATTTCAGCGAGCTGGAACCCGCGCCGATCGTGCAGGCGTCCTGGTGGAATGCGGCTTTGCTGAATCTGAAGCACGGTTTTGAAACGCTGAAGGCGAATGCGTCGGCGGAGTCTATCGGCGCGCGGCATGCGGCGCGGGTTGCGGTGGCGGCGACCATCGTATTCATGACGGTGCGCCTGCTTCACCTTCCGTTCGGATACTGGGCCACCATGGCGACGCTGCTGATCCTGCAGCCGTCCATTGCAACGAGCTGGCCGCGCAGCATCGAGCGCGCGGCGGGCAGCGTGGTGGGCGGTCTGCTAGCCGCCGCGATCGGTCTTGCTGTTCACTCACCCGTGGCAATCTCGCTGGTCGTGTTCCCGCTCGTGTGCGCGACCATGGCGCTCAGGCCCGTGAGCTACAGCCTCTTCGTGCTTTTCATCACGCCTACGTTCGTGCTGGTCGCGGACTTTGCGGCCCCGGGTGGCGCTGAGATTGGCTATGCGATCACGCGGCTTACGAACAATGTGTTTGGCTGCGTTGTTGCATTGCTCGCGACTTTCTTGCTATGGCCAAGCCGCGAACCCGCCCGCTTCAATCAGAGGTTGATCGAGGCGATCGCTGCGAATTTTGCTTATCTCGCCGAGGCGCTCGGCAGGTCTAAAAGCGATGAACTCGAACTCGAGCGGCTAAGACGCGTCGCCGGTCTTGCAAGCAACAACGCGGAGGAAGTACTCGCGCGTTTGCGACTGGAAAAACTCGATACATCGAACGAGGATCGTACCGGCTCGACCGCACTCGCGCTGCTACGCCGCGTAGCGGGAACCGCAACGCGCGCACGTTCGTTCGGCGCGGGCTTTGCGGCAAATGCTCCACTTGCAGAATGGATCGGTTGCGTGGGCGAAAGTATCGAATCCGGCTTGGCCGGCGACCCGCGGCATCATCCGGAAGAGGTTTTCCCAAAGGACGGCTTGTCATTACTCGAAGCCGATGCCGTTAATCAGGTCATGTTGCTTCGACGTCTGCTTCGGGAAGCGGGCCGCATCTGAATGCACCGCAATCCGGCAAATCGGAACAACGTAAATCTTAGTAGAGTTATTGTCTTACCTGCCCCAATACCCTAGTAGTCGATGCCCTCCTAAAAGAGGGATTGCCTGCTGGATATCGTCGGCTTATGTTCAAGTCATGCGCGATTCTCGCCGCGCACCAAGACTCAGACGCCGCCAGGGCAGAATTTGGTGCGGTCTCCCCGCATCGCTTTGCCGCCGCACGGTTTTCATCGTGCGGATAGTTCAACGTCATCAATAAAAACCCGGACCATCGCGCTCGCTCTGCACGAAAGGTTCGGGATCCGTTCAATCCGAAGATCCATCTCGCCGACGTCATAAAACACGCTGCAACTGGGAGCGCAAGATGCTGAGCAAACCGGTCAGGGCAAGCAGGCAAATTGACGGCATGGCGATGTCGGCGGAATTCAATCGCGATACCGGACGCCTTAGAATTATCGACGAAGGCGTTGTCATCGCCGAATGGTTTCCGCCTCACTCATGGTTCGCGATCGCGTCCGTCGCGGGATACAGCACGTGGGGAACGCGTCCCAACGAGAAAGACCTTGCCATGGTGCTGCAGAATTTCGTGCTGCAGCGAGGCGGCGATCGCGCACTGGTATTCAGATGAGCGCGCCGGGGCTTATCGCGTGCCGGGCATCGTCCCGGTTCTGTTTGGCGCCCTCAGGATTGAACTTTCCGTGGTTCTCGTGCCGTTGGCTCTCATGCTGCTGATAACACCGTCTGTTCCTTTGCTAAGTCCCGTCACGCTCGTTTGGGGACTGTTGCGAACGGACGTTCCGGGCGCAGTTGGATTACGCGTGGAGGCCGGGTTTGCGCCATCGTCCAGACTGCCGTTCGCCTGCGCATAAACGCCCGCCGACGCGCCCGCAATCAGCATCGACATAACAATCTTTGCTGCGACTTTCATCATTTACTCCATTCGTGCGCCGGGATAAACACAACCCTTCAGTTCTTATGAGCCACTGAAGCTCGCTACGTTCCCAAATAATTGTCTCCTAAGATTACAGCGCGCTCGTGAACGTTCGCGCGAACTCCCGCGCGTTTTCCCTTGGATTCGGGAACGGCCGTTCCGCTGTAATATCGAACGAGCGTTGGGCGCCGAAGGTCGAACACCGAAGAGCGCCTCTCGTTTTTCCGAACGCGAATAAACCTATTGGAGACGCACATGGCAAAGCCCGAGTACGCCGACCCGTTTAGTCAGTTTGCCGCAATGTTCCAGCAATACAAGCTTCCCGGATTCGATGTCCAGGCCATCCTCGATGCCCGCCGCAAAGACGTTGAAGCGCTGGCGGCTGCAAACCGCGTTGCGTTCGGTGGCATGGAAGCGCTTCGCGACAAGCAACTGGAGATCCTGCGCCGCGCGCTCGGCGATTTCCAAACCATCGCGCAAGAGTTCGCCACGTCGCCGGCCAAGGCCGCAAGCAATCCGACGGAGGTCGTACAGAAAGCGCTGCATCAGGCGCTGGCCGACATGCAGGACATCGCGCAGAAAACGCAGCAGGCGCAGACAGAGGCCTACGCGATCGTGACGAAGCGCATTGAAGAAGCCGCCAAGGAACTGAAGTCTTCGATGGAGCAGTCGAAATAGCGGGCGTCTGGCGCCATCTTTTAAACTGCAAAAAAACGCCCCTCGGATTTTCATCGCGAGGGGCGTTATTACTTCTGAAGACTCGACTGCAAACCTTCAAATTACAGCGCTGCGTCCTTCAGCTTCTTCAGCGGGCGCACCTTCAGGCGCACCGATGCCGGCTTGGCTGCAAACCACTTGTCTTCACCCGTGAACGGGTCCTTGCCGAAGCGCTTCTTCTTCGCCGGCACGTCTTGCGCAACGACCTTCAGCAGGCCCGGCAACGTGAATTCCTTAGCACCTTTTTTGTGAATCGATGCCAGCAGCGTTTCTTCGAGAGCCGCGAGCAAAGCCTTCGCCGCCTTCGGCTCGACGCCCGAGCGTTCTGCCAGATGAACAGTCAGCGATGCCTTGGTGAACGAGTCCTTGATGGGTTTCAGCGGAGTGGCCACGACCGCTTTCTTCGCTGCGGGCGCCGCTGCCTTCTTTGCTACCGGCGCTGCTTTCTTGCTTGCGGCGGTCACTTTCTTGGTTGCCGGCGCTGCTGCTTTCTTCGATGCCGGAGCTGCGGTTTTCTTCGTGGTGGTTGTTGCCATGAGTTCCTCGCTTATAGTCAAAAGTTGCCCAAGACCTTTGCCTTTGCGCCGTCACCGACTAACGCAAAGGTACAAATCCTCGGGTTGGGCGCCAGCGTAACAACACCGCCATGAAGACGCAACATCTCAGACCATAAATTAAAGGGTTTTTTGCATGAAAGTCACGAAACCGCGTACCTGTACCTCACTTCATTGACATGGATATAGCAAAACCCTGTCTGAGAGCATGCATGACTTGCTTTAACCGCTGTCTCGAACCGCTCTTCAAACACGATCGTATCGTTGCAACATGGCGGCCCTGCGTGATTCCACTTCATCGGCACTTTTGCAATTCAAGCGCGCGTGGCATAGTGCGGCCACATCCATTTCAGGAGGTCCCATATGCCTACAATCGAACAGCTTCGCTCAAAAATAACGAAGCTACAGATTCAGGCTGACGCATTGATTGCAAAAAAGATGCAAGCGGCAGTCGATCAAATTCGAAAGATCATGCTGGAGCATGGCCTGACGACCGAGGACATCGAGGCGAAAGCGAAAGCCCGGCGCAATGCGAAAGCGGTAAAAGGCAGCGCGCCGAAAACATCCTTGAAAACAAGGCGGAAAGCGGCCGGCAGCCTGCCGGGCAAGGGCGCGCCGAAGTATCTTCATCCAAAGACGGGCGCAACCTGGAGCGGACATGGACGTGCTCCTGCATGGATCGCCCAGGTCAAGGACCGTTCGAAGTTCCTGATCGAGAACGGCGCCGCTGCGGCCGATGCCGTTACAAGGCAACCAGGCGCAGCGCGTAAAAATGCCAAGACAAAATCGTTGGCATCCAATGGCGCAGCAGCCAAGAAAGTAGCGAAGAAAGCCCGGGCATCGAACAAGGCCGCGCCGGCGAAGAAAGCGGCACGCAAACGCGCGGTGAAAACCGTGGCCGAGAGCGGCTCCGCAGCCAAGTAAAGATTCAGAAGCAGGCGATGGGGGCAAAGGCCCCCATCGTTTTTTTTGTCAGCAGAGAATTGCCGGTCGCTTGCCGCGCTTTCAAACTCAAAAAGAATTCTCACTGGAGCTTGGTATGCAAGCCGATGCAAAGGCATCCGGACGCAGGGCGCCGATAGTCCCGGACACCACCCTTACCGCCGATAAAAACGCGTGGAAGGCGCTCATCGCCTCCGCAACCGGCTACGCGATGGACGGCTTCGATCTGCTCATTCTCGGCTTCATGCTGCCTGCCATCGCGCTCGAATTGCATCTGAGCACGCAGCAATCCGGGGCACTGGTTACATGGACGCTGATCGGCGCGGTGGCGGGCGGCATTGTGTTCGGCTCGCTGAGCGACCGGTATGGCCGGATTCGCGTGCTGACATGGACCATCGTGCTGTTCGCGGTATTCACGGGACTGTGCGCGTTTGCAACCGGCTTTTGGGATCTGCTCGCTTATCGGACCATCGCGGGCATCGGGCTTGGCGGCGAGTTTGGTATCGGCATGGCTTTGGCAGCCGAAGCGTGGCCCGCGAAGTATCGTGCCCGGGCGTCGTCCTATGTTGCCTTGGGCTGGCAGGCGGGCGTGCTGGCCGCCTCCTTGCTGACGCCGCTGCTGCTTCCGCATATCGGCTGGCGCGGCATGTTCCTGCTTGGCGTGGCGCCGGCGATCATCGCGTGGATGGTGCGCAATTCGCTGCATGAACCGGAGGTGTTCGTACGCAGTTCGATGAAACCCGAGAACAAGGCTAACGCTTTTAAACTACTTGTCGCCGATGCCAACACCACGCGCGCGAGCATCGGTATCGTCATTTTGTGTTCCGTTCAGAACTTCGGCTACTACGGCATCATGATCTGGCTGCCGACTTACCTTGGAAAGACGCTGGGCTTCGGCCTGACCAAGTCGGCGTTATGGACGTCGGTGACCATTGTCGGGATGATGATCGGCGTTTTTATCTTCGGTCAGCTCGCCGATCGCATCGGCCGCAAGCCGACTTTCCTGCTGTTTCAGGCGGGTTCGGTCGTGATGGTGATTTTCTATTCGACGTTGTCGACGCCCGGCGCCATGCTTTGGGCCGGCGCCGTGATGGGCCTGTTCATCAACGGGATGATCGGTGGGTACGGGGCCCTTATCTCCGAGGCGTATCCGACCGCGGCCCGTGCAACCGCGCAAAATGTGTTGTTCAATATTGGTCGCGCGGTCGGCGGATTGGGGCCGATCATCGTGGGCGGATTGGCTGCGTCGTATTCGCTGCAGGTCGCGATTGCATCGCTCGCGGGTATTTATGTTCTCGACATGCTGGCGACGCTGTTTCTCATTCCCGAGTTGAAAGGCGTGGAACTCGAATAGCCTTGCAGTTCATTTGAACGCATAAGCGATGCCCGCGCCATACGTGATCTGATTGCGATTGCCGCGCTGCGTCACGATGGGGCTGTCCGCTGCCGAACCCGATACCCGCTGGTAATAGATCATCGCGCCGCCGAACCAGTGTTTATCGAACTGATAGATCGCGGCGAGCCATCCCGTCATTTGTTCGAGCCCGCCCGAAGGGCTGAACACAGGCAGCCCGCTACGAGCGGAATCGTCTTGCGTGACCCCGAAGTAGACCTGGTTGAAGCCCTGACTGACCCAGCTCGCCCCTACGCCTGCTCCGGCGAACACCCGCCGGTACAACGGCATCCAGAAGCTCCCGTTCACCGAGACGCGCGCACCTGTATAAACGACGCCCGCGTTGGTCATGACGGTCACGGACCCGCGCAGCCGATACGGAACGCTACCCGGATGCTCATACTCATAGCCGACGAACCCGCCGCCCTCGACCGTGGTGTGAATCTCGTGGACCTGAGAAACGACCGGATCATCGACGTTGTTGCGTCCAAGGCGAAGCGATATGGCCGGACCATATTGCAACCCGGTAATGCCGCCCAAATCGAACTGCGCGTAAGGCCCATACAATTCGAACAGACGTCCGCCATCGGTGACATAGCGCACACCCGGAACGGCGCCGACAAAGCGATCTTTCCCGCCTGCATAGTCAGTGGTAGAACCCAGGCCGCCGCCGATCATGCTGGGCAGCATGCCGGGAAGATCGACGGCCGCAGCCTGGCTCGCATGCGCCGCGAACAGTCCACTGAAAAGAAAGAGGATGCGCAGGCTTTCAGGTATCGAGCGCCGGTTGCGCTCGTTTCGCTCAGTCGTTGGCGATCCGTCGAATGAAGATCGGAGGCCAAAGGAGCCCCCTTCCCTGAAGCATCCGTCCATCGCCATTTATTTCCTTGGGGCTTGGGTTTTCGCAAAACGTGTGCATGCCGAATTCGTTTCGCAATTGGAAACCTGGTCACATCCAAGCGTTAACAGTTCATGAGTAAGTCATCAGGTCGGCGCAGTGCGGCTAACCTGTTCGACCGATATCAGAAACGTGGAGCGAACGCAATTGACGCTGAGGCATGTCGATGCGCTGCTTAAAGATGGTAAAGACGATGGACGACAAAATCCTGACACTGCGCTCAGGCGAGCGCAGCGAATCGGAGGGCAATAGGGAGGCTTTACGCCAGTCGCAAAAAAGCGCCCGTGATTTTCGTCCACAGCGCGGCAAAACCGCGTGGCGAAGATTCCGCATTAGGCAGCGCGGCCTCGGGATAAGACAGCCGTTCCTGAGGATGCCGCACTTGCGAGACGAGCAAGCCGATGTACATGGCGATTCTCCCAGCATAGTATTTTTTAGCACATGGCCAACCTAAAAGTTGCCATATGGGCCGCACATCACGCGCGGTCAGCACATCACCGTGCGCCTTCAAAAATAAGCATCCCCAACTATTTCCACCCGGTCCCTTACCCTGGCTGCGCGCGATTCGTCATCGATCGATTGGAGGCTGCTCTGTCCGACGCGGGAGGAAATACACACCAGCATCCATCGTCGTGACGAAAGAACAAAAGCGCGCGCAAGCCCCGCGGCAATGCCGTTTCCACACACACATAACGTCGGCCGCCGACGGGCGTCCGACTAAATTCGGTGACACGAACAGGGGTCGACAACCCTGGCGCAAGCCACTTTTCGACCTGGGTCCGCAACGAATGCTCATGCATGGATTTCATGTACCGCTCCAACAAACGATTCTTGCCCGACTTCATCCGCCGCATTCGTAGCGTCTCTGACGTCTGGCGTTTTGCGCGCGCCATCTTCAAGCGAGCTTTGCACCATCGTGCTGCTGGCAGCCTTTGCTCTCAGTGCGCTACACCGCGCGAGATGCCTCAAATCCGCCAACTGGACAACAAGCTGCCTAGCCGTTCTACGTTTCATACGACCTCCCGCAACGCACCACAAACCTCAGAAAGCACTTTAACTCTATGCCTCCATTGGTCGCCGCGGTGTGACTTAGGCAAATTCGCAACAGTTATTTACGTTTCCAGGCTGCGTAACGCCTCAAATCTAAAACGTGCGATGGGCGCTCTCTTTGAATGTTTATCGGCAGGCAGGAACCGGGACTTGAGAGCGCCAGCCCTCCTGAGCATTGCCGGTCTGGCCAAGGCGAAGCATTTTTACGAAATGATCAGACGTGCCCTTTATCCTCCGCGATCGCCTTAGTGAATTTTTCCACCCACTTTTGGATCATCCGGACGTCAGCATGAGAAAAAAACTTGCAGTAATCCTTCCTATCGTGGCGACCGCGTCTGCCACCGCATCCATCGCGCACGCACAGAGCACGGTGACGCTATACGGACTTCTGGAAGACGGCGTCGACGTCGTCAGCAACGTCCAGGGCAATCGCCTGTTTCAACTCGCGTCCGGTGTGACCGCCGGCAGCCGCTGGGGGATGAGCGGCACGGAAAAACTCGGCGATGGTCTCTCCGTCATCTTCCGCCTGGAAAGCGGCTTCAATATCAACTCCGGCAGGCTTGGCAGCGGCCTGGCATTTTCGCGTAACGCGTACGCCGGCCTCGAAAGCGCGCAGGCGGGTACGGTGACGCTGGGTCGCCAGTGGGATTCGATCGTCGATTTCGTCGAGCCTTATACGCTCAACGGGAATGTCGGCGGTTATTACTTCGCGCATCCAAACGATATGGACAACACCGATAACGGCTTTCCGATCGCGAACGCGGTGAAATATCGGAGTCCGACTGTTGCGGGCTTCACGTTCGGCGGACTTTATTCACTAGGCGGAATCGCTGGAAAATTTTCCGATAACGCCACGTTCAGCGCAGGCGCGACATACGCGGCCGGCCCTTTCAGCGCGGGCGTCGCTTATTTGCGGATCAACGATCCGGGCGTGTCCACGCAGGGTTACCAGAACTATCCCGGCTTCACCAATTCGGTCTATGGCGACTACCTGACGGCGGCGCGCGCGCAGCGCGTGCTGGGTGTCGGCGCTTCGTATCAAGTGCTCGGATCGCTGCGCGTGCTCGCCGATTTCACGAACACGATCTTCCAGCAAGGCAGCGCCGGACACGATGCGACCTTCCAGAACTACGAATTGTCCGGGCTCTACACGCCAACCCCGGCAATCACCATCGGTGCAGGTTATACGTACACGACGGGCCGCGATCATGCGACGGGCGCTCAGCCGAAATACAACCAGTTCAATCTGACGGCTGAATATGCGTTGTCGAAGCGCACCTCGGTGTACGCGATGGGCGCTTACCAAAAGGCCGCCGGTGACGCGAACGCAGCACAGATTGCCGGATTCAATCCGTCGAGCAACCAGAAACAAGCAGTGGGTCGTTTGGGAATCCGCAGCATGTTCTGATCGGTGCAGGCGGGCGCTTAAAAGTGCTCGCGCTCAAGTGCTTTTCAGCTACGGGTTATCCCACCCCTACATTCCACCGCCGCCATGCCGTAAATGAGTCAGGCATGGCGTTCGGCAGCGCCCCAACGCCGCACATATTCAAATACTCGGTTCAACACAGGCGACGGCGGTAGACATGAAAAAGATGACGTTGAATCAAAAGCTCGGATCGATGATCGCCGTGCTTTGGCTCGGACTTGTAGCAATCGGGTTCATTGGGGCGTGGCAAAGCCGTTCGGCCACGCTCGATGACCGGCGCGATCAACTCAAGGCGCTCGTTGCACAAGGCGTGAGCACGACGGCGCATTTCCAGAGCCTCGCCGCCAACAAGACAATCTCCGAAGACGAAGCGAAAAAGCGCGCACTCGATGTCCTCGCCTCCATGCGATACGGCACCGACGGCTACATCTCGGTCAACGACTCGCGCCCCGTCATGATCATGCATCCGATCAAACCAGCGCTGAACGGCCAGAATCTGGCAGGTTTTGCCGACCCGGCGGGCAACAAACTCTTCGTCAATATCGTCAATGCGGGTAATTCGACGCCCGAAGGCGGTTTCATCAGTTATTTGTGGTCGAAGCCCGGCAGCGAAAAACCCGTGCCAAAGATCAGCTTCGCAAATCACTTCGTGCCATGGGACTGGTACATCGTGACAGGTATGTACACCGACGATATCCAGAGCGCGTTCTACGCGAGCGCATTGCGCTGGTTTGCGATTACGACGGTGCTCGGCGTGCTGGCGTCGCTGGCAATGTTGCTCGTGCTGCGCAGTATCAAACGTGAACTCGGCGGCGATCCGTCGATTGCAGTTAGCGCGGCGCAACGCATTGCGCGCGGCGACCTGACCACGCACGTGCCGCTCGCCGCCGGCGATTCACACAGCCTGATGTATGCGCTGAGCGAAATGCAAAGTGGCCTGGTCGAGACCGTCTCGCGGGTTCGCGCCGGGACTGAGAACATCAATGTGGGGGCGTCGGAGATTGCCGCCGGCAACACCGATCTGTCGCAGCGGACGGAACAGCAAGCCGCCGCGCTCGTGCAAACGGCATCGAGCATGGACGAGATGACTGCGAACGTGAAGCAGAACGCCGATAGCGCCACGCAAGCGGCCAAGCTCGCAGGCGAAGCGGCCAATGTCGCCCAGCGCGGCAGCGGCGTGGTCGAAGAAGTCATCCACACCATGACGCGCATTACCGAAAGCTCGAAGCAGATCGGCGACATCATCGGCGTGATCGACGGCATTGCGTTTCAGACCAATATTCTCGCGCTGAACGCTGCGGTTGAAGCAGCTCGGGCGGGGGAACAAGGACGCGGCTTCGCGGTCGTGGCAGCGGAAGTTCGCAGCCTCGCGCAACGCTCGGCGACGGCCGCGAAAGAGATCAAGGCGCTGATCGGGACATCGACGGATACGGTGAAAGAAGGTGCATCGCTGGTAAGCAACGCGGGAGCCACGATGGGTGAGATCGTCAGCTCCGTGCGTCGCGTGAACGAGATTCTGGATGAAATCAGCCACGCTTCGAATGAGCAAAGCGCGGGTATCGAACAGGTGAATCGCGCGGTGGGCGAGATGGATCAGGTCACGCAGCAGAATGCGGCGCTGGTTGAAGAGGCAGCGGCCGCAGCGCATTCGCTGAAGGATCAAGTCGATGTATTGCGCGAAGCGATCGGGAGCTTTTCGCTGCCGGCTTGAAAATGATTCGGGCAGCGGTTATTCCCAGAACCCTTCATGCACGACCGCCGCTTCATCTTCAATCAGCGGCCCGACCACACTGACCTCTCGCTGCCCGCGCGCGAACACTTCGCGGCACGGCAGCGAGAAAGTCGGATTCTCCGGATGATCCCCGGTGATCTCCAGCAAGCGTCGCTCGGACATTGCATACACCACGCGACCAATGTTGCACCAGTAGATCGCGCCCGAGCACATGCAACACGGCTCGGCATTCGTATAAAGCGTGCACTTCAGCAACTGCTCCGGCGACAGATCCTTCGCCGCCTGCGCGGCGGCGCGCAACTCGGCGTGCTGGGTGGGGTCGCCCAGCGGTGGCATCGAATTGTTCCCGGCTTGCGCGACGATCTGACCATGTTCATTGGCGATGAGCGCGGCGAACGGATGACGTCCATCGCGCCTGGACTTCTCCGAGAGCGCGATCACCTCGCGCAGCAATGCCATGTCGCGTTCGTTTGCGTGTTCGTCCATAGTGTCCCTTCGTTTAAGCATGCATCGGATGATCGAGAAAAAAGCGCATCATGGCCGCGCTTGCATCAGGGCCGCTTGCGTCCGTGTATGAACCTCGTGCGCTTCCGCCTGCCCAGGCGTGCGGCGCGCCGTGGATGAGCCACGACTCGGCATCCACGCCATCCGCCGATTTCACGCGTTCGACGGTGCTCCTGCGTTTGCCGGAGTCGGCGCGCGAGGCGTCTTCGAAAACCACTGCCTGGCCGCCGAACGGTCGCAATAACTCGCCGGCGTTGGACGGATGCACGGTTGTATCGGCGTCGCCATGAAACACGATCATCGGCCGCTTTGGCGATTCTGCATTCTGAGCGCGCGATGTCCTGCCGCCACGCATGGCCGCGAGCGCCGACTGCAGATCGTGCGCGGAACCTGCCGCGAGCCCGGAATGCACGCAGGCGGCGGCGTAAAGATCGGGATAGTCGCGGATCATGATTGCGGCCATCGCCCCGCCCGCCGATAAACCCGCCACATACACGCGCGCCGGATCGACCGCGTGCTTCGCCATGACGTCGCGCGTGATGCCCGCGATCAAAGACGGCTCGCCGGAATCGCGCCGCTGATCCGCAGGCTTGAACCAGTTCCAGCACTTGGACGCATTCGCCTGTTGCGGCTGCACCGGGTACACCACCATGCACCCGTCGCGTTCGGCCAGCGCATTCATTTGCGTGCCGGCAGCGAAGTCATCGGCGTCTTGCGTGCAGCCGTGAAGCATCACGACGAGCGGCATTGGCTGCCCGTTGTACTGCGCGGGGACGTACAACTTGTACGTCCTGTGTCCCGCCGCGTTCGCATAAGAATGCGTGCTGAATGCGCCGGGTGTTGGCGCTGCCGGTTGAGCAGGCGGTGCTTGAGATGCCAAAGGCGCCTGCCCTCCCAGAATGCCCTGCAGCGCCGCGGTCGCTTCCTTCGGCCCGCGTGTGCGCAGCAGCTTCATTGCGTCCTGCATCGAATGCAGAAATCCATCGTCGAGTTTCATTGTCTTTTCCTTGATGCGTCGTTAAACGCTTATCCGATCCGGCCAGCCAGCGCTGATTTCACCGCAGGCGAGGCGTGGAACGCGCCGAGCACCACGATCGATGCAATCGTCTCCAGCGCGAGTTCAGGCGTGACATCGGCGGCGATGCTTGCAAGCCCCAGCACCTGGATGTCGAAACGCTCGCCGGCGTCACGCGCAGCTTCCAGATCGCGTTTCGAAAAATGCTGCATGCCGAGCACCAGCGCGCGGCGAGTGACCGTTTCGTTTACGACATTCGCGTGCGTTGCCAACTGGTTGCGGATCGCAGTGCGAATCAGGTCCGTACGGTTCGAATAGAAACCTTCTTCCACCAGTAAATCGATCTGCCCCAGGTCGATGGGGCCCAGATTGATCGTGATTTTCTCGGTCTCGCCACCTTTTGGTCGAACCACCTCTAACTTTTGCATCGCTTTTTTTCCTTCCCATTACCATCCCATGAGATGGTTATAGGCTGGTTTTTGCGTCGCGTCAAATTATTTTGACTTTTTAAGGATATAAGCGCGAACGGAAGGTCCCGGGTACGGGCAATGCTGAAGCTAATCCCGTAGTCCTATTCTTTTCCTCGTGGTGACGTTGCTGCGAGTTCGCCAAAGCACTTCATACGCTTTGAGATCCGGGCGCCCTTGGCTGGGTGCAGCGTGGCTGTAAAAGCGTTGCCGCCCGGAGTAATTCGACACGTTCGATTTGTTTTTTGTCGCGATGATTCGCGGGCGTAAACACGTCTGTAGATAAGACGACGCAGCACATCGACTCAACCTCAAGGAGATTCACCCATGTTTGTACATAACAAACGCCTGCAATACACAGTACGCGTTGCTGCACCGAATCCCGGTCTCGCGAACTTGATGCTGGAACAGTTCGGCGGATCGCAAGGAGAACTCGCGGCTGCGTGCCGCTACTTCACGCAAGCAGTTGGTGAGGACGATCCGGGCCGCAAGGACCTCTTGTTCGATATCGCCACTGAAGAACTAAGCCATCTGGAGATCATCGGTTCGATCGTCGCGATGCTGAACAAAGGCGCGAAGGGCCAACTCGCTGAAGGCGTGGAAGAAGAAGCCGAGTTGTACCGGTCGCTAACGGGCAACGGCAACGATTCGCATATCACGTCTCTGCTGTATGGCGGCGGCCCCGCACTGACGAGTTCGGCGGGTGTGCCATGGACGGCTGCCTATATAGATACGATTGGCGAGCCGACCGCCGACCTGCGTTCGAACATCGCGGCCGAAGCGCGCGCAAAGATCGTCTATGAACGCCTGATCAATCTCACCGATGATCCAGGCATCCGCGACACGCTGGGCTTTCTGATGACGCGCGAGATCGCGCATCAAAAGTCTTTCGAAAAAGCGCTGCATTCCATCCAGCCGAATTTCCCGCAAGGAAAGTTGCCAGGCAAGCCGGAATTTACCAGCGTGTACTACAACATGTCGCAAGGCACGGAACCGGCGTTACGCGGACCGTGGAATGAAGGCGCCGACTGGAAGTTCGTGGAAGATCCGCAACCGGCCGTAGATGGCGGTGACGGATTGGCGAGCGTGGGTGTGTCGGCGGAAGACATCGATGTTTTGCAAGCCATGGCTGCACGCACGGCATCGGATCCGAATTCAGATCCGACGACCGGTGCCGATCTTGGATCGGGACAAGCAACAGTGGTTTAAGTGGCATTACCCTTCCGGCCCCAAGCCGGAAGGGTATTTTTATCTAAACTTCGCCTTTCTCCGCTACGACGCGCTTCACCATGAACCAGTAGAACACCGCGGAACATCCCGCAATCAAGCCCCCCGAAATCAGGGCGATGGTGTATGACCCGGTTTTATCGACGATAAAGCCCGCCACCACCGGCGAGAACGCCCCGCCAAAATACCCGCCAAAATTCTGGATTGCGCTCACGGAAGCGACCATGGATTTGGGCGCGACATCCGATGCCAGCGCCCAGGCCGCTCCAATGATCGCTGCGAGAAACGCGAGACCGAGCGTCATCAGGGTGATCGTCATTCCCAGCGAGTCCACGAACGGAATCGCAACCGCCGAAATTGCCGCGCCAATCGCGCAGATCACGATCCACATGCGCTTGGCATCGATAGGCGTCGCCATGCCGCGATCGACCATCTTCTTCGTCAGATAGCCAACGATGATCTCGCCCACCGCGCCGCCAATCCACGGAATGCTTGCGTAAATACCAAGTTGCACGAACGAAATATGAAATCGGTCGAGCAAATACAAAGGCAGGAAAACGAGGAATAGATTCCACAGCCAGATCGCGCAAAAGTAGCCGAGGATCATGCCCCACACGCTTCGATGCGTGAACAAGCCGCGCCATTCGTGCGTTGAATTGCTGATCGACCGCTCGCGCCCGCCGCCGCCCGCCTCTATATAGGCGAACTCTTCTTTCGAAAGCCGTTTGCTTTGCTCCGGATTGCGGTACAGCAGCAGGAAGACGATAGCGAACACAATGCCGACCGCGCCCGCCACATGGAAGAGCGAACGCCAGCCGAATGCGACCATCAACGCAACGAGCACGGCGGGCGCAAGCGCGGGTCCCCATTTCGACGATGAATCCCAGATCCCGGTTGCGAAACCGCGCTCCTTGTTCGGGAACCACGCGGCCGTGATTTTCGCGGAGGTCGGCCAGCATGGCGCTTCACCGACTGCGAGCAACGCGCGCATCACGAGCAAGCCGCTGACCGAGCCGACCACACCGGTCATATAGGTCGCGACGCTCCACCAGATCATTGCGACCGCATAGGCTTTTTTAGCGCCGAACCGGTCGATCACCCATCCCGCCGGCAATTGCATCACGGCGTAGGTCCATGCGAAGACGGTGCCGAGCAAGCCAATCTGCGTACGCGATAAACCCAGTTCCCGGATCATTTCCGGCGCTGCAATGGAAAGACTTGCACGGTCGATGTAATTGATGATGCCGCCGGCCACCAGCCAGATCAGCACGGTCCATCGAAAATTCATGCTGGTTGAGTTCGCCACGCCTATAGGTGATCCCAGCTTCTCAGCCACGTCCGTCTCCTCGTCTACGCGATTGACGTCCTTTTTTGGGACGCGAAGAGTCACACTATATTCAGCAAGCGCTTCACATTACAGCCGCGTTAACCCGCCCGGTAGCGCGCCGGGATCGGCACAAATGCGATAATCGCGGACTCAGCCCAGTTCCGGAGAACCCCACAATGAGCCGCCTCGACAACCCATTCCACGACCAGGAGGCCGGCCGTGCCGACGCGACCCAGGACACGACGCGCATTGACGATGTCCGCATCGGCGCCGTCCGTCCGCTGATCTCGCCGGCGCTGCTGCAAGACGACCTGCCCGTGACCCCGTCCGTGCAGACGCTGGTGGAACGAAGCCGCGTCGAAATCGCGGATATTCTGCAAGGCCGCGATGACCGGCTGGTCGTCGTGGTTGGCCCGTGCTCGATCCATGATCACGATCAGGCGATCGAATATGCGCAGCACTTGAAAACCGCCGCTAACGCTTTGCGCGACGATTTGCTGATCGTCATGCGCGTGTATTTTGAAAAGCCGCGCACGACCGTGGGCTGGAAAGGTTATATCAACGACCCCTTGCTCGATGGCACGTTCCGCATCAACGAAGGGCTTCGCCGCGCGCGCCAGTTGCTGCTCGATATCGGCAACATGGGGCTGCCTACGGGCACCGAGTTCCTCGATCTGCTGAGCCCGCAATACATCGCGGATCTGATCGCGTGGGGCGCAATCGGCGCGCGTACTACGGAGAGCCAGAGTCATCGGCAACTGGCTTCAGGCCTGAGCTGCCCGATCGGATTCAAGAACGGCACTGACGGCGGCGTGCAGATCGCGGCGGACGCAATCGTCGCGGCTGCGGCAAGCCATGCGTTCATGGGCATGACCAAGATGGGCATGGCCGCCATCTTCGAAACGCGGGGCAACGCGGATGCACACGTCATCTTGCGCGGCGGCAAGAAAGGCCCGAACTACGATCGCGAAGGCGTCGCGGTTGCATGCGCCGCATTGAAAGACGTCGGCTTGCGCGAGCAGGTGATGATCGATTGCTCGCATGCGAACTCGGGCAAGTCGCATCTGCGCCAGGTTGAAGTCGGCGAAGATATCGCGCGTCAATTGAACGATGGCGACAAGCGGATCATCGGCGTGATGATCGAAAGCCATCTGGAAGAAGGACGCCAGGATTTGAAACCGGGCGTGCCGTTGCGCAAGGGTGTATCGATTACCGACGCATGTCTCGCATGGACGCAGACCGAACCCGTGCTGCAGACGCTCGCAGCGGCCGTGCGCGAGCGCCGCAAGCATTGAATAATAAGCACTGACTGATCAACGCGCCGGGGGCAGCTTTCCGGCGCGTTGCACGCCGCTACAAACAAGTATTTAGCAAGCAGCACACCCGATCCCGCCTGCATCCGCGCTTTAATCCCCTCGCCACTCCTGTCCGCAATGCCTGCCGCCAACACCGGCTTTTTCACTGCTTCACAACCAAATTCATTCGGCATAGACTGGGTCACCAAAACTCGGTCTCAAGTTGCAGAGGCCGGGTCTTCAGCATCATCAGCCGCTCGCTCATGCGTAGTAATGCGTAGCGCTGAGTCGTCTTGCATCAACCGTATTTCGTAGTGATCCGCAGATCGGACCGGCCTCGCCGGACCGGTTCGTGTCCACCAACGTACGAACGAGGCGACACTGATGGCTGATACGAGTTACATGGCGCGCAAATCCGTCGACGACATCATCAAGAGTGCTGACGGCGGAGAACGCCCGCTCGCCAAAACACTGGGCGCGCTCAGCATCACGGCGATGGGAATCGGCGCGATCATCGGCGCTGGCATCTTCGTGCTGACCGGCACCGCTGCTGCTCAATTCGCGGGACCAAGCATCATCTTGTCGTTTGTACTGGGCGGCATTGCATGCGCCTTCGTGGGCTTGTGCTACTCGGAACTCGCGGCCATGCTGCCCGTCTGCGGCAGCAGTTACACCTACACGTACGCCACGCTCGGGGAGGTGTTCGCCTGGATCATCGGCTGGGACCTGATACTCGAATACGCGATGGGAGCAGCGACGGTCGCGGTCGGCTGGTCGGGATATATCGTAAGCCTGCTGCATAACCTCGGCATAAACTTCCCGCCTCGCTTCGCCGCCGCGCCGGGCACCATCGTGAAACTCGCCGATGGCACGTCCGTCACCGGCGTGGTCAATCTGCCGGCCGTGCTTATCATCGCGCTGCTCACGCTCATGCTAGTGATGGGCACCAAGGAGTCGGCGCGGCTCAACAACGTGATGGTCGCCATCAAGCTGTTCGTGGTGGTGGCGTTCCTCGCGCTCGGCGTGTTCTTCGTGCATCCGGCGAACTGGCATCCGTTCATTCCACCCAATACCGGCGAGTTCGGCAACTTCGGCATGAGCGGGATCTTGCGTGGATCGGCGGTGGTGTTCTTCGCGTTCATCGGCTTCGATGCCGTTTCGACTGCTGCGCAAGAGGCGCGCAAGCCGCAACGTGACATGCCTATCGGCATTCTCGGGTCGCTCGTGATCTGCACCATCCTCTATATCGCGGTCGCGGGTGTGCTCACGGGCCTCGTGCCTTATGGCGAACTGAACGTGCCTGATCCGATCGCCAAGGGCGTCGATGTGATCGGCCTTACATGGTTTTCCATTCTCATCAAGGTGGGCGCGCTTACCGGCCTGACGACGGTGATCCTCGTGTTGCTATATGGCCAGAGCCGCATCTTTTTCACGATGTCGCAGGACGGCCTGTTGCCCGGACTCTTCGCGCGAGTTCATCCGCGCTTGAAGACACCGCATCTGAGCCAGACCATGATCGGCGCTGTGGTTGCCGTCGTTGCGGCGTTCACGCCGATCAGCGTATTGGGCGAGATGGTAAGCATCGGGACGCTGTTCGCGTTCGTGCTTGTATGCGGCGCGGTGATCTATTTGCGACGCAGCGACTCGGACGCGAGCCGGCCGTTTCGTGTGCCGGGCGTACCTGTCGTGCCGATTCTCGGCATCCTGTTTTGTCTACTGCTCATGACCGGCTTGCCGCTGGTCACCTGGATGCGTCTTGTTGTCTGGCTGGTGATTGGACTCGTGATCTACGTCTCGTACGGGCGCAATCATTCGCGGCTGCGGCATCCCGAAACGCACAACCACTAAGGCCGTTTCCGGACCTTCAGGCAGGCAGGATATTCGATGCCTGCTTGCCCTTCGGACCCTGGCCAATATCAAAACTGACCTTCTGGTTCTCCAGCAGCGTCTTGAATCCTTCCGTCTTGATCTCCGAGAAATGCGCGAACAATTCTTCGCTGCCATCGTCCGGCGTGATGAAACCAAAACCCTTTGCGTCGCTAAACCACTTTACTCGTCCGGTCGGCATGGCCGTCTCCTGGCTGCAAAAAGGACGAACGGTAGCACGCAATGCATGGCGGGTTTCATTTGCACGCAGGTTTGTTTGGCGAACTTCATGTTGGTCGTGACAAATTCCGGCGATCTGAACGATCAGCATTCAACAAAAAGTCACCACGAACGTTATTGATAATGATACTTATTTGCAATAAATTCATCAGGCTTACAGACGTACTACAACGCTAACCACATAGCCAACACTCAAACCACAGTCCGCACATCGATGCGTGCTGCCAGCCAGGTGCTCTCAATCACCCAGCCAGCTTACGGGCACCACGCGCAGTGCGGATATCCCACGCTATCTCCTGCTCGATGAACCCACCGCAGCGCCCGATCTTTCGCATCAGCATCGGTTGCTTGCGACTGTGCGCGATCCGGCGCGCGACTGGAACATGGGCGCAATGGCGATCGTGCATGATCCGAACCTGGCGGCGCGTCATGCAGATACCCTCGCGTTCCTCGCGGATGGCACGATCATCGCGCAAGGTCCTCCTCGCGATGTCATGCGGCCCGATCTGATCGAGCGATGTTATGGCTTCGCTGTGCGAATGCTCGACGCAGGCAGCAATTCAGCGCCGGTCGCGGTGCCGGCCTGAGTATTCCCTTAGCTCAAACCGGCCCGACGCCCTGCATCAGCATTGCAACAGCGTGCCGCGCGATGTTGTCGCGCCTCGGCTTGAATCCGTGCTCTTCGGCCCACTTGAAGTTCGCGGCGAGGGGTAGCAAGGTGAGCCCGAACAATGAAACGAACAACAACGATGGCTCCAGATCCGGGTTGAGCTTGCCCTCCTTCTGCCACTTTTCGATGCGTTCGATCGACGCCTTCTGGTTTGCATCGCCGAAACGCTCCGCAATCCGCTGGCGCAACAGGCCGCCTTCGCTGATCACCTCGCGAATCCAGAGCGTCGCAAACCACGGATTCTGCTCGGACACCGTGACCAGCCCTTCTACAAAAGCACGCAGCGCCTCAGCCGGTTCCGCATCCGAATTGGCGAACGCAGAGCCAAGCTTTGCTCGCAACGGCACGAAACGCTCATCGATCAACACATCCAGAAGTTGTTCGCGAGTCTTGAAGTAGTAATGAACCATGGCCGGCGTAACGCCCGCTTCCCGTGCGATTGCGCCAAGCGTCGTTTCCATGATTCCATGGCGCGCGAACAGCAACAATGCAACGTCCAGCAACAGCATCCGCGGCTCGCCAAGTTGCCCGCCTGTCGGGCGGCCGCGCCGGCGAACGGGCTTTTCCGCATCGCCGGAAACATTACTTCGGGAAGGTTCGGTTACATTTTTAGTCATAGTCGCAATTGACCCAGGAAAAGACGTCGCCTAATATTAACTTCCATGTTAATTAATTCCAGGCGCTTGAATGGAAACCTTGCAACCCACCGTTGCGCTTCCCGCAACCGAACGGCCGCCCATCCGGCTGCTTTTTACGGCGCTGCTGCTCGTCATGCTGCTCGGCGCGCTCGACCAGACAATTGTGTCGACGGCGCTTCCGACTATCGTGGGCGAGCTTGGGGGACTTGAAAGCCTGTCCTGGGTGGTGACGTCTTATCTGTTGACGTCCACCATCGTGGTGCCGCTGTATGGCAAGTTCGGCGATCTGTTCGGCCGCAAAGTCGTGATCCAGGCGGCGATCCTGATCTTTCTGGCAGGGTCGATCCTGTGCGGCGTCGCGCAGGACATGACCCAGTTGATTGTCTTGCGCGCTTTGCAGGGGCTCGGCGGCGGCGGCCTGATGGTCGTGACCATGGCGGCCATTGCCGACGTGATTCCGCCTGCGGAACGCGGGCGCTATCAAGGCTTGTTCGGCGGCGTGTTCGGCTTGGCTACCGTGCTTGGGCCCTTGCTGGGCGGGTTTATTGTCGAGCATCTTTCATGGCGCTGGATCTTCTATATCAACGTGCCGTTGGGCGTTGTGGCGCTGATCGTGATCGGGCTGGTGTTCAAGCCGCATGTGGCGCATGTGAAGCATAAAATCGATTACATGGGCGCTGCGTTTTTGGCTACATCGCTCACTTGTATCATTCTTTTTACCAGTCAGGGAGGCACATTGCTGCCCTGGAGTTCTCCGCAGCTCTGGTTCACGCTGGCGCTCGGGATCATTACTCTGGCCGGTTTCATCCATGAAGAACGACTTGCCGACGAACCAATTATGCCGCTTGGGCTCTTCAAGGAGAGCACTTTTGTTTTGAGCGGACTAATCGGTTTCATTGTGGGATTCTCGCTGTTCGGCGCGACCACCTTCCTGCCGCTTTACCTTCAGGTGGCGAAGGGTTCGACGCCGTCGCAAGCCGGCCTGCAGGTCCTGCCCATGATGGCCGGCGTGCTTTCGACATCCATTATCAGCGGCCGGATGATCAGCAAGATCGGCAAGTACCGCTGGTTCCCAATCTGTGGAACGGCACTGGTGGCGGTCGCAATGTTCCTGTTGTCACGGCTCGAACTCGCCACGCCGCTTCACATCATGTATCTGTACATGCTGCTGCTCGGACTCGGTCTTGGGATGGTCATGCAGGTGCTCGTGCTGGCGGTGCAAAACGCGGTGCCGTTCAAGCATATAGGCGTGGCGACATCCGGCGCGACACTGTTCCGGTCGATCGGCGGATCGGTAGGTGTAGCCACGTTCGGCGCGATCTTTTCGAACGGCCTGCAAACACGGCTTGGCGATGCACTTCCGGCGGGCACTGAAATGCCGAGGTCAATGGGACCGGCAATGGTTCATCAGTTACCCGCCGCCGCGCGTGATGTTTACCTCAATGCGTTCGCCGGTTCCATGCACGTGGTGTTTCTGGTGGCGAGCGCCGTTGTGGTGCTGGCGTTTGCCCTGTCATGGTTCATGCAGGACCGGCCATTGCGCAAATAAGGGAATAGGTTGGCGCGTCAGCTTCGATTTGCTTTCGTTTGGTATAAGCTGACGCACTTTCCACAAAGGATGCCTGTCCCATGAAGCTCAAGCATGTGATCATCGTTTCGACACTCGGCGCCTTCGCCCTTATTTCAAGCGGAGCATCCGCCGAAACCTATCATTTTGGCGAAGGACAATCGTCGATGTCAGGCAGTGGAACCACAAAACATCATTCTTCTGCGCCCAAGCATCGCAAGCAAAGCAAGACGCGGAACACCGCGTCTTGAGCCTGACAGGCTTGCTCAATTCGGAACCAGCTGCGACTTTCTGAACGTGTAGACGGTCGTTGGGGCGCCTTTCAGGTTGCCGTTGGCATCGAATGCGTAGTGGCCTGCAATGCCGTCGTATTGCACGTTCGCCAGATATGCGCGCACCTTCGCACGGTCCGTGGTCGTATTGGTTGCCTGCATGGCCTGCGCGATCATCATGGTGCCGTCGTAGAAATTGGCGGCGTACACGAGCATGTCCATGTTGTAGGTCGATTTATAGCGCTTGATGAACGCGCGCCCTGCGTCCGTCTTGTCCAGCGCCGAGCCGCCTTGCGCACAAAACACATTCGACGAAAGCTCGCCCGTCAATTGCGCCATTTCCGCCGAGCAGATCCCATCGCCGCCGAGCAGCTTCGATTTCAATGCAATCTGATGCATCTGCTTGACCATTGGCCCGGCCTGCGCCGTGTAGCCGCCATAAAAAATGGCGTCCGGATCTTTTGCCTTGAGCGTCGAGAGAATGGCCTTGAAGTCCACCGCATTCGTGTTCGTATAGTCCTGGCCGACCACAGTCAGGCCGATCTGTTTGGCTTCCCGCAAAAACTCGGTTGCGATGCCTTCACCGTAAGCGGTGCGGTCATCGATCACTGCCACCGTTTTCGCCTTCAGCACATTCTTCGCGAAATCGGCCATGGAACCGCCGAGCTGCGCGTCGCTCGCACCAATGCGAAAAATGGTATTGAAGCCCTGCGCCGTCAACGCAGGATTCGATGCAACCGGAAGAATCGCGACGCCCGCGCCGTTGAACACGCGCGATGCCGGAATGGCGACGCCCGAGTTGTTCGGTCCGAGGATCGCAATCGAACCACCATCGACGAGTTTTTGAGCGATCTGGACGCCGACCTTCGGGTCGCCCTGATCGTCTTCCGAGTCTAGTTTGAGCGTGATCTTCTGGCCGCCGACAACCAGCGGTTTCGCATTCAGATCCTGAATGGCGAGCTTCGCGCCGTTCTCGTTGTCCTTGCCGCTGCCCGCCTGATTGCCGGTGAGCGGCCCGGACAATCCGATTGTCACCGTGGTGTCCGCGAGAGCCGTTCCCATGATTGCAGAAAGACCGCAACAGACTACGAAGTTTCTGGTTAAGCGCATTTTTTCTTCCCACAAATAATGTTTCAACTGGAACGCTCACGCGGAGCAGGTTTTATTAATCAGATATCCGAAGGAACCGGCGGACGGGTTTCTATTGCGTGGCGTACCAACGCTTCAATGTGTGCGCGTTTTGCACCTTCGTGCGCCATACGCGGCATCCGCACGCGATCGTTCGAATTCGCGGTGATCGCTTCGACCAGTTTGATGTTTTGCACGAGGTAGGAGCTCACATCGAGGTCGAGCAACGGACGGAACCATTGATAGATGGAGAGCGCCTCTTTGTATCGGCCGAGCTTCATCAAGCGATAAATCGCCACGGTTTCCGCCGGGAACGCGCAGCACAATCCCGCGACCCAACCATGTGCGCCTACAGCCAGCGCTTCGAACGCGAGGTTGTCCACGCCCGTCAGCACGTCGTATCGATCGCCGAAGATGGTGAGAATTTCGGTTGCGCGGCGAATGTCATCCGATGATTCCTTGATCGCGACGAAATGCGAATCCGACGCCAGCGCTTCCAGAATCGGCGACGTCACATCGACTCGATACGCAATACGGTTCGAATAAATCATGACGGGCAATTCGCCCGCGGCCGCAACCGCCTTGAGCGTGGCTACCGTTTCACGTTCGTCCGTGTGGTACACCATACTGGGCACCACCATCAAACCAGCGGCGCCGGCCTTGCGAGCTTTCTCGGCCAGCGCGCAAGCTTCCTTGGTGGAGGCTTCGGCAACCGTCATCAGAATTGGCCTACCGCCCGCAACCGAAAGCGCGGTGTCCAGTACTTCGATGCGTTCGGCGTGCGACAACATCGGCCCTTCGCCCAGCGACCCACATACAATCAAGCCGTCACACCCTGCGTCGAGCTGGATCGAAAATCCAAGCACCATCTCGTCGCGATCCAGTTTTCCGTCGGCGTCGAATTTCGTGGTTACTGCGGGATAAACACCATGCCACATGAAAAGTACTCCTTGTTAGTTTTCCGTCGAATGTTCTGTGAATCAACGCGTCTTGATGAGAGTTACGCTCTCGATTTGATCAGCTTGTCGTCGACCGCTTCCAGCCAGGTATCCGACAAAGTGAAGCCTGTCTGAAACCGGTCGCTTGGATCAATGCCTACCTGCGAAATCGCGCTGATCCACGCCTGACCCGATACCACCGGCACCACCGCCGGGTACGAACCCAGTCGCGTAACCGACGCGACATGGCTTTCGAACACCGAACCAATGATCGATTCGTGGATGAACTTCTCGCCCACGCCAATCTGGCCTTTCGCATGCATCACTGCGAGCCGCGCCGATGTGCCCGTTCCGCAAGGCGAGCGGTCGCATCGGCCGGGGGACACGATCACCGTATTGCGCGAGGTCAGCACGCCGTTCTCACGTCGCAACGGCAATACGAATTCGGTTTGCGTAATGCCCTTGATCAGCGGATTGAGCGGATGCGGCGAAGGCAGTTGTTCCGCCGCTGCAGCCTTGATGGTCTGGCCGAGTTCGCACAGATCACGCGCTTCATCGGGCGTGATATTGAAGCCGAGGCTTTGCGCATCCACGAGCACATAGGTCATGCCGCCATATCCAACGTCGACTGTGATGCTGCCGAGTCCCGCTACTTCGATAACCTTGCCCAGGTGATTCGCGAAAGCCGGCTGGTTCGTGAATTCAACCTTGGTCACCTTGCCTTGCGAACACTCGCATCGCACCTTGATCAGGCCGGCAGGCGCCTCGAGAACCAGTTCGGTCACCGGTTCTGTCATCGGAAGAATGCCGGTCTCGAGCAACACCGTGGCTACGCACATCGTGTTCGAGCCCGACATTGCGGGGTATTCGGTCGATTCCGCGATCACATACCCCATCTGCGCACGGGGATCGGTAGCAGGGAGGATGAAATTCACGCTCTGGTTCGCTGAACCACGCGGCTCGAACAAGCAGAGCTTGCGCAAGTCGTCGCGGCTCTCTTCCAGGTACATCATTTTTTCGAACATGGTAGCGCCTGGAACATCGAATACGCCACCGGTCACCACATTGCCGACTTCCCCCTCGGCGTGGCAGTTCACCACATTCAGCACCTTGCTCCAACGCATGAAAAACCCTCTCGAATTGTCCGGCCGACGCTCAAGTAACTGCCCTCGGGCATACTTCTGATTTCCTCTGAATTTCTGGAGATTGTATCCAATATGCTGTTTACAAAAGCCGGTGTCAAGAAAGTTTTTTCTCACTTTTTCAGTGCTTCACAGCGGTCCGAAGTTGGAGTTATCGGCCCGTAATCAAGCCTGGAAGCGGCTCTCGGACCTGCGTGCGCCATCGGGCCGAATGGATACAACATCCATTTGTGGCATCATGTCTTTGACGAATTTCTTCTGGAACCGCATTCATGCAGCGCGCCAATTCCGCTCCGTCGCTCGCCGACGACCTGCTTCCCGACGAAGCCCACTCTCAACTTGCAAGCGCGCGCGCCCCCAAAATCACGCGCGCGACGACCGTCGATCTCGTGCTCGAAGCCATTCGTGGAAAAATTCTGCGCGGTGAAATCGGTTCGGGTGAAGCCCTGCGTCAGGAAGCGCTTGCCGATGAACTCGGCGTAAGCCGAGTACCCATCCGCGAAGCCATTACTCGCCTTCACGGCGAGGGGCTCGTGACGCTGATCCCGCATAAAGGCGCGTACGTATGCGGGATCTCCGCGGACGAAGTCAGGGAAAGCTTCGAGATCCGCCTGCGGCTTGAGCCGTGGATTTTTGGCGCGGCGATGGCCGCGAGCGACGACGACACCCTGGCGAAGGCGCTTGAAATAGTCGATGAAATGGAAAGCGCCACTGAAGCCACATGGGGCCAGTTGAACTGGCGGTTTCACGAGACGCTTTATGCGCCCTCGGGACTTCACCTTGCCATCGAAACGCTCAAGCGCCTGAACGATCGCAACGAGCGTTATTTCCGCTTTCAGGTCGTCAACGTCCCTATTCGCGAGAACACACGGCGCGAACATATTGAAATGATCGAGGCGAGCCGCGCCCGTGACGTGAGACTTGGTACACGCATTCTTCGCGATCACCTCAAGATGGCGATGAACCAGATCGTGTCCGTCGCGGAAGCATTGCTGCGGCGTGAAGCCGCCCGCGGTGCACGGGGCTAATCTGCATCAATGACTTGCACGCATCAATCGGTGTTTCTTCAGGCGATTAGTCACGGAACATTGCGCCCCAGACGCGGGCATGAATGCGCATTGCCGCACCAAGAATCAGCAGCCCGAGCTTGACCCGACGCAGGCGGATTTTGTCCGTTACGTACCGCTCCGACATATAAAGACATTAGATAGGCGCATTCGAGACAGAGCACGTCGCGCAAAAGCCGCCCAGCGGAAACGGGCCTGATACTCGCTCTAAACGAGGCTGACTTCACTCAGCCCTCGTGGGTATCAGCCATGCACCAGCCCCAAGCTTCAAGAAAGATTCCCGTGACCGTGATCTCCGGTTTCCTCGGTGCGGGCAAGACCACGCTCGTCAATCATCTCATGCAGCAGCACACGGGCGGCCGCATTGGCGTGGTCGTGAATGAGTTCGGCGAAGTCGGCATAGATGGTCAACTGATCGTCGCCGAAGAAGAGGCGCTGATCGAAATCAATAATGGTTGCGTGTGTTGCACCGTGCGCGCCGATCTGGTGGCGAGCGTGAAAGAACTGCTCGCACGATCGCAAGGCGCATCGCACGGCAGGCTAGAACGGTTGATAGTGGAAACATCCGGACTTGCCGATCCGGCGCCGGTGCTTCAGACCTTTCTTGCAGACCCCGACCTCCGGGAAGCAGTCGAACTCGAGTCGGTCGTGACCGTGGTCGATGCACATCATTTCGGCCAGCAACTTCATGACGAGATTGTCCGCGAACAAGTTGCGTTCGCCGATGTGATCGTGATCAACAAGATCGATCTCATCGATCAATCTTCGCTGCAGCAACTCGAGCTTCAAATACGCGCGCTCAATCCGACAGCGTCCATCACTACCGCGAGTCAATCGCGCGTTGCCGCCGATTCGCTGCTTGGCGTGCGGCGCTTTTCATTGCCCGCGCTGCTGGAACTGGAACCCGATTTACTCGATGAAAACGCTCATGACCACGAGCACGACGCATCCATTCAATCATGCGCGTTGATTGAAAGAGGCGCGCTCGATCCTGACCGGTTTAATAAATGGATCAATCAACTTGTGCAGGAACGTGGCCAACAACTCATGCGCATGAAGGGCGTATTGCATTTTGAATCGGAGCCTCGCCAGTTTCATTTTCACAGCGTTCACATGTTGCTCGAAGGCCGCCCCGGCCGGGCATGGCGCGCGGATGAAGCGCGTGAAAACAAGTTTGTTTTCATCGGCCGCGATCTCGATATGCCGCGTCTTCGAGAAGCATTCGTGAACTGTCTCCACCCGTCGTGAATCCCCCACCCTCAAGGAGCCTGCAATGAAAAAGTCCGAAGCGTTCACGGTCAGCATCGGTGTGTTGGCTGTCGTCGATACCTATGTCACTGCCACCGTTTTTCCCGTCCCGGTATGGGTGACGTTCATCGCATGGGCGTCGTTCTTCGTGGTCGGCGGCGGCTCGGCCGGGTTTGTTCAGAGCGTCGCATCGAACCTGGTCGGGCTCGTCATTGCGTCGCTCTCGCTTCTCGCGATCGCAAGCTCGACACAGACGCCCATCATTGCCGCGATATGCGTGGGCGTGGGCAGCGCGGCGATGGTGCAAGCGTCGAAGCTCAAGTTGTTGAACGTGCTGCCCGCCGTGGTGTGGGGCTTTGCATCCACGGTTGGCACCACGGTTGCGACGGGCAAGGCGATCACAACCGCCGGAATCCATAACCCCGCACTCGTTGCCGCGGCCGCGCTGGTTACCGGTGCGCTGTTCGGCATTGTGTCGGAAGTGCTCGGCGATGCGCTGACGCGCAAGCCTGAACCACAACTCAACTGACTTTACGGACGAAGGAGGCTACCGAATGAAACTACAGCACAACCTGGGCGGACTCGAAAACCTCGGCCCGGTGAATGTCGAAACCAATGTGTTCGTGCAGCCTTGGGAGCGACGCATCTTCGGCATACACACGGTCATGATGGCGGAGAGCACGCATCTCGCGAACGCGTTGCCGCGCTATCCCATCGCCGAGTTGCCGACTACGTTCAAGAACACATGGACGTGGGCATCGCTACGTACGGGTGCGGAAGGCATGCAACCGTTCGAATACTTCAAGTATCGCTATTACGAAAAATGGCTGATGGGCATCTCGCAGTTTTTCATCGACGAAGGTTATGTATCGGCCGATGAACTCGACGAAAAGACCGGTCACTATCGCGCCAACCCGCAGGCTGCACTTCCGGATCAACCCAATCCGGCGATCGCCGCGCAGATCAGCGCTTACCTGGTCAAGGGTGATTCAGGCTTTCACGAGTTCAAGGAGGCACCTCGTTTTGCGAAAGGCGCACGCGTGCGCGTGGCTGATCCCGACGCGGTGGATCACACGCGGCTGCCCGGGTATCTGCGCAACAAGGCAGGCACGGTGGATCTCGTATATCCCGGCGCGTTCTCCTACTTCGTCTCGACAGGTCCGGACGGCATTGGTCATGCGATGCCGGTGTATCGCGTGGCGTTCGATGCCGCGGATATCTGGGGCAAGGAGAAGAGCGAGCCCAACACGACCATCTACGCTGACCTGTTCGATGCCTATCTGCTTGCATCCAACTAAACCATGCCAGGAATCGAGACCATGAGCGAACTATTCAAATACGACGACGAACGCGAAGCGGCCAGCGCCGCGAGGGTGCGTGCACTGGAAGCGCTGCTGATCGAGAAAGGCGTACTCGGCAGCGATTCAGTCGATACGGTCCTCGGCCATTTCGAAACGATCGCGGGTCCGTTCAACGGCGCGCGCATCGTGGCGCGCGCCTGGTTGGACCCTGCGTTCAAGCAACTTCTCATAGACGATACGCCGAAGGCCATTGCGTCCATGAACCTGCCTCAAGGCATGGACGGCGCTGAAGGCGAACACATGGCGGCCGTCGCGAACGGCGACGGTGTGCACAATCTGATCATCTGCACGCTGTGCTCGTGCTATCCATGGCCGGTGCTTGGCCTGCCGCCGTACTGGTACAAGGACCCTGTATTCCGCGCGCGCGGCGTGCGTGAACCCCGTGCGGTGCTGCGTGAATTCGGCGTGCCCGTCGCGCCGGAGACGAAAGTCAAGGTCTGGGACAGCAGTGCGCAGATTCGATGGTTCGTCGTGCCGGAGCGTCCCGCCGGAACAGACGACATGAGCGAGGACGAACTGGCTGCGCTCATCACGCCGGAAGCCATGATGGGCGTCGCCCTCGTGCCTTCGCCATCGTCGACCTCAACTTCCGTGGCCTGATCATGTTCACTCGCTTCGAGGAATACGCAGCGTCGAGCATGCTCGGCCAACCTGATTCCCCGCCACGTCTGCAAGGCAAATTTCTCTTCGATAAACCCTGGGAACGCGAAGTATTCGGCCTTGCGCTGTCGTTGTCGAAGGCGGGTTATTTCGAATGGGAAGCCTTCAGGCAGAACCTGATTGAGTCGATTGCGCAATGGGAAGACGGCTATTGCGAAGGGCAACCGCGTTGGGACTATTACGAACGCTTTTTTGTCGCGCTAAAGAAAACGCTTGTCGATGCAGGCGTACTCTCGGCTTTGGAAATGGCAGGTATCGATGCCGTATTCGCAAGCGCCGGCGCTTAGGAAATCCACGCATTCATATTCGGGCTAGAGCCCTAAGGAGATTTTCATGATGAACGACGCTGTACTCGATCCCGTTGCATTCCCCTCTCCGTTACCCGTTCGCGAACTGATGCCGTGGGCCATTTTCGGCGGTCTTCTGATGCTCCTCGCCATTTATTTTGTCGGCGCGGAAGAAGGTGCGACTTCGCTGATTCCGGGAATGTACGTCCACGAATTTGTCCACGATGGCCGGCATCTCCTCGGCTTTCCTTGCCACTGATAAGGAGCGTCTCATGGTCGGTAAATTATTGGTGCGCGGAATGCTTGCGGGAATTGCCGCGGGCTTGCTGACTTTCGGTTTTGCAAGGATCGCGGGCGAGCCGCAAGTCGATCAGGCGATATCGTTCGAACAAAAAGCCGATGAAGCCAAAGGCGAAGCGCCCGAACCTGAACTCGTCAGCCGTCACACGCAAGCGGGTATCGGTTTGTTGACCGGGGTCCTTGCGTACGGCGCTGCTATAGGTGGATTATTTGCACTGAGCTTTGCGGCAATGATCGGCAGGGTTGGCAAGCTTGGTCCGAAAGCCTTGTCTGCGTTGATTGCGCTAAGCGGGTTCGTGGTGTTGGTAGTCGTGCCTGCAATCAAATATCCGGCCAATCCGCCATCGGTTGGAGACCCTGAGACGATTGGCTATAGAACAGGCCTCTACTTTCTGATGATTGTCATTTCCCTGGCGGTTATGGTGTTCGCGCTTGGCGTCCGGCGCGCCGCGCTAAGCCGGCTCGATGCATGGAACGCGTCTATTATTGGCGGTGCAGTATTTGTCGTGGTCATTGCTGCTGTTCAGATTGCGATGCCCGAAATCAATGAAGTGCCAAGCGCTTTCCCCGCCGTATTGCTTTGGAAATTCCGCCTGGCGGCCCTCGGAATGCAAGCGGTCATGTGGACTGCGCTTGGCCTTCTGTTTGGAGCATTGGCGCAGCAGAGCCTGCATGGCACGTCGTTGCGGCGGACCATGCCGCGAGATTATATAAACAGCTAGCCCTAGAACTCCTGGAACTGCGTATGCGCAAGATCACCGTCGCCATGGTGCTGTTTCCCGGCTTTCAGTTGCTCGACATCGCAGGCCCCAAGGATGCGTTCGCCGAAGTTCGCATCCTGAGCCAAGGCGAGTGTGAGTACGAAATGCTGACTGTCGGGACCACCCGCGGCTCCGTGCGATCGTCGAGCGGTCTCACTGTCGTGCCGGACAGAACAATATTCGACCCATGCCCGCAGTTCGATACGGTGATCATTCCAGGCGGGCTCGGCATTTTTGAAGTGCTGGAAGACTCCACGCTTAGCGAGTGGCTCGTCAAGCAACGCCGTATCAGCCGGCGTATCGCTGCAATTTGCAATGGCGTGTTCGCGTTCGGCGCGGCCGGCATGATCGATAACCGGACGGTCACGACTCACTGGATGGACGCAGCGCGGCTCGCCTCCATGTTCCCAAAGGCCAATGTCGAACCCGATCAGATCTACGTCAAGGACGAGGGCATCTATACGACCGCGGGCGTGACGGCGGGTATCGACCTTGCGCTCGTGATGATTGAAGAGGACTTCGGCAAGAAGATGGCGCTCGATGTCGCCAAGTATCTGATCGTGTATGTCCGGCGCGCGGGCGGTCAATCGCAGTTCAGTCCATTGCTCGAAACCCAGGGCGCCGCCGATTCCCAAATCCAGCCTGTCCGGCAGTACCTGCTCGACAATCTTCATCTGCCGCACACCATGTCATCGCTTGCCCAACGGCTGAACATGAGCGCGCGCAATCTCTCGCGGGTTTTCAGCAAGGAATGCGGCGTGAGCCTGATGGCTTTTCTCAACGATGCGCGTATCGACGCCGCCCGGCGTTATCTTGAAAGCACCGATCACACGGTATCCGTGATCGCGCGGCGATGCGGCTTCGAAAGCGCCGACACACTCAGGCGGACATTCAGCAAGCGCTTGCATATCAGTCCGATGGAATACCGCCAGCGGTTCCGGTCAAACGACTTGAGCAATACCGAGAATGCGCCAAAGCGCAACCGAGTGTCCGAGAGGGTTTGATCCCCGAACGCGGCCATCCGAGACCCACAAGGCTCCATGTAAATGCATTTCGCGTTAGCATGCGTTCCATCGAATTGATGACGGGAAGGCATGCCCATGAGTTTCGACGAAAAAATACTGAACGGCATGGGTGTGTTGAGCGCGATCGTCGATAGCGGCAGTTTCGCCGCCGCAGGCGAAGCACTCGATATGTCGCAGTCCGGCGTCAGCCGAGCAGTTGCGCGGCTCGAAGCACGGCTCGGTATCAGGCTCTTCGACCGGACCACACGTTCGGTGACGCTCACCGACGAAGGGCGCCGCTTCTACGAACAGATCGTGCCTTTGCTCAGCGGACTCGAAGAGGCTGCAGCATCGGCGTCGCTCGGCGCGAGCGCCGTGCGCGGACGCTTGCGTGTGAACATCGACCCGTTTTTCTCGCGTCTCTTTCTCGGTTCGCGGCTTGGTGCCTTCGTAGAAAAATATCCCGACCTGCAACTCGATCTGATCACAAGGGACCAGCTCAGCGATATGGTCGCCGACGGTTTCGATCTTGCCGTGCGGTTCGGCGAACCACGCGAGTCCTCGCTGATTGCGCGAAAGCTACTGGAGACGCGGATTATCACAGTGGCGTCGCCTGCGTACATCAAGAAGTACGGACGGCCGCTCGCGCCTGCGGACCTCGAACACGAACCGCATACGTGCATCAACTTTCGTGACCCGGAAACGGGCCGTCCGTTTCCTTGGGAATTTCATCGGGGCAAGAAGAAGGTCGTTATCTCGGCGCGCGGACGTCTGAGCCTCAACGACGTGGGGACCATGCATGGCGTGTGTCTCGCCGGTCATGGAATTGCCCAGGTCCTGGCGCTCGGCGTCGAGCAGTTGCTTGCAAGCGGACGGCTGATCGACCTCTTTCCCGATTGGGCCGATGAGACCTTCCCGCTTTATGCCGCGTATCCGTCGCGGCATCACTTGCCGGCGAAGGTGCGCGCGTTCTTCGACTTTCTCGTGTCGCTAACCGGCGTGCCGCTGGAAGACGAGGTCTAACGGACCGGTCACGCCGCGCCTTATCACCCTCATGTCGTTTCTTATCGTGGAGTTTTGACCGTTCTGCGCTAACGGTTCAGGCCGCAGGTTTATTCCATCGCATTCAAAAAAAATAAATGAGCCGCCGATGCGCTCTGCAAATGCCGCGGGACCGTCGCCTTAGTTAGGAACACAGATAAACTTTCCGTGGAAATACTTTGGAATAAATCATTCGATGCGCGCGTTCAGAGTGAGACGTTCGGACGCTTGAAGGAGACAGGCAACCGGCTGCGCATGCAGCGGACGCCCGTGTCCGGCGAATCCATGTCGTCTGTTCTCCGGCCCTCAACAACGAGGCGGCCGTGTGAACACCACTCATACCGCAAGAGGAGAATTCCAATGAAACTTAAGCAGAAGCTTGCCTTGTCCGTGATGCTGGGACTTACCGTTGCAACGCTGGCGGCATGCGGCGGCAGTGATTCCAATTCGAACAACAACACGGCGGTGACGGGCCCGTTCAAGACCACTTTGCTGGTATCGGACGGCAGCACGCCAGCCGCCCATACCGATGCCAACCTGGAGAACGGCTGGGGCATCGCATTTAATCCCACGGGCGTCATGTGGGTGTCGGACAATGCCACGAGCAAGTCCACGCTGTACGACGGCAACGGCGTGCCGCAATCGCTCGTTGTCACCATTCCGGCTGCTGCGAACGGCCGCCCGGGCGGCCCGACGGGCATCGTGTTCAACACCAGCACGGACTTCCAGATCAGCGCGAACGGCGCGACGAGCAACGCGCTGTTCATGTGGGCGACGGAAGCCGGCACCATCGCGGGCTGGTCGCCCAAGGTGCTGCCGACGACCGCCGTCATCGCCTTCGACGACGGCGCGGGCGCCGCGGTCTACAAGGGCCTCGCGATCGGCAAGAACGCGACCGGCAACTTCCTGTACGCGACCGACTTCCATAACAACAAGGTCGACGTCTTCGATAAAAACTTCAGCAAGGTCCAGCTCGCCGGCAGTTTCCAGGACCCGTCGCTGCCAGCCGGCTTTGCACCGTTCGGCATCAACGTGACGGGCACGACGGTCACGGTGACGTACGCAAAACAAGGCACGGATGGCCGCAAGCAGGTCAACGGCGCGGGTAACGGCGTGATCGATACCTTCGATACCGACGGCCGCTTCATCAAGCGCATCGCTTCTGGCGGTGCGCTGAACTCGCCGTGGGGTATCGCAATGGCGCCAGCCAACTTCGGCGCGGCGAGCAACGACTTGCTGATCGGCAACTTCGGCGACGGCACCATCAACGCGTTCAATCCGGCCACGGGCGCGTTTATCGGCGCATTGACGCAGGCGGACGGCACGCCGGTCAAGCAGACGGGCATCTGGGGCATGTCGTTCGGCAATAACGCAGCAAGCCAGCCGACCAACACGCTGTTCTTTGCAGCAGGCCCGACCCCGACGACCGGCATTTATGGCCGTATCGATGCGCAGTAAGTAGATCAGGAACCGATCGCTGCCGCCGGCCACGCGGCGGCAGCAAAACGCGCCACACAAAAAAGCACCGATTTACTCGCACACGCCGAAGAGGCCCGTCAATCAACGGTCTTGAGATTTACTATCGGGGCTTTCACTAACTCCCAGATTTTTTTGGCTTGGTAACCTGCTGCGATTCTATTGCGGACACAATCCGCGGAATGTAAGCCGTCCGGCGGTGAGGGACCTCGCGCCGGGCGAACCTGGACAGCAACCTGTCCGGGACGTACCGACCACCTATGGAGTAAAAACAGTGAAAAAACTGCTCGCGGCTTTGACGATCTCTTTGCTTGCCGTCACATCGATCACCTCCGTCACCGCCAATGCGAAGGATTACTCGACCATCCGTTTCGGCGTCGACGCCAGCTACGCCCCGTTCGAATCGAAAGGTCCGGATGGCAAGCTGGTCGGGTTCGACATCGATCTCGGCAATGAAATCTGCGCGCGCCTGAAGGCGAAGTGCGTATGGGTGGAAAACGATTTCGACGGCATGATTCCGGCTCTGAAGGCCAAGAAGTTCGACGGCGTTCTTTCGTCGATGTCCATGACGCCCCAGCGCGCCGAACAAATTGCGTTCTCGAGCAAGCTGTTCAACACGCCGACGCGCCTGATCGCCAAGAAGGGCAGCGGCATCCTGCCGACGCCTGAAGGCCTGAAGGGCAAGACGGTCGGTGTGGAACAAGGCACCATCCAGGAAACCTACGCCAAGACCTACTGGGCAGCCAAGGGTGTGACGGTTACCCCGTACCAGAACCAGGACGGCGTGTACGCCGACTTGCTGGCAGGACGTCTGGACGCAGCGCTGCAGGACGCAGTGCAAGCCGATGTCGGCTTCCTGAAGACCCCGCGCGGCGCCGGTTATGACTTCGTAGGCAAGGATCTCGTCGATGAAAAGATTTTGGGCAACGGTGCTGGTATTGGCCTGCGCAAGGAAGACACCGACCTGAAGGCGCAGATCGACAAGGCCATTGCGTCGATCATCAAGGACGGCACGTACAAGAAGCTCGAAAAGAAATATTTCGACTTCGACGTGTACGGCGGCTGATCAGCACCTAAGTTGCTTCGAAAAACGGGCTCCGCGTCGTCGCGGAGCCCGTTTTGTTTTAGCAGTCCACACGCGCTGCGTGAGGCGGCAACGCCGTTTTCGGCTAAGATCGAAGGTCCGGAGCAGGCGGCATCGAGGTCGAACCGGGCCCGCAGCACGCGCCTCAACCGTGGGTCTACGCCGCCCCGCTCTCCTGAACACGCCGATATCACTCATCGAAGCGCGAAGCCTTGACGGCACGTCGCGCGTCCGACCACCATGCAAACCAAAACGCACACCCTGATTTCACCGTCGCTTGGCACGAGCCGCAATATCCTGAGCTTTCATTACGGCCCCGGTGGCGGCGAGAAGATCTACATTCAGTCCTCGCTGCACGCCGACGAACTGCCCGGCATGCTGACCGCATGGCGCTTGCGCCGCCAGCTCGCCGAACTGGAAACCGCGGGCAAGCTGCGCGGTGAAGTGGTGATCGTGCCGGTGCCGAACCCTATCGGCCTGAACCAGAACATGCACGGCACGTTGCTCGGCCGGTTCGAGCTCAACAGCGGCCACAATTTCAACCGCAATTTCCATGATCTCGGCGCGCTGATTGCGTCGCGTATCGAGGGCAGGCTTTCGGGCGATATCAACGAAAACAAGCGCGCCGTACGCGAAGCCATGCGCGCTGCGCTCGACGAACAAACGCCGCAGACCGAACTCGAATCGCAACGCCTTGCATTGCAAAAGCTCTCATACGACGCCGATGTCGTGCTCGACCTGCACTGCGATCTCGACGCCGCGCTGCATATCTACACGAACCCTGACATCTGGGAAGAAGTCGAACCGCTCGCGCGTTATCTGGATTCGAAGGCGTCGCTGCTTGCGCTGAATTCGGTGGGCAATCCCTTCGATGAAATCCACAGCTTCTGCTGGTCGGATCTGCGCGCGAAATTCGGCGAGCGTTTTCCGATCCCTAACGGCGGCATTTCGGTGACGGTGGAATTGCGCAGCCAGCACGACGTATCGTATGAATTCGCCGATGCCGACGCGCAAGGGATCATCAACTATCTGATGCATCGCGGCGTGATCGACGCGCCCGCGCCCGCCATGCCCGAGTTGTCGTATCCGGCAACGCCGCTTGCCGGGGCTGAGCCGATCGTCGCTCCCGCGAGTGGCGTGCTCGTTTTTCGCGCGAAAGTAGGCGCCATGGTGAAGGCCGGTGAGGCGGTGGCCGATGTGATCGACCCGCTTTCCGATACCGTCACGACCCTGTACAGCACGGTGTCGGGGATCTTGTACGCGCGGCAGATCGCGCGCTTCACGACGGCCGGGATGGAAGTCGCGCGCATTGCGAGTGCTACGGCTTTCCGGACGGGATCGTTGTTATCGGCTTAGGGGGTTGCTGGCGCTTGGGGGGGCGGGGGGAGTGCTGGGTTCCTGCTGCTTGGTCTTCGCGCGTTCCGTTCTAGTTGTTCTCTTTAGCACTATTAGCCACTGTGCGTGGCGGCACTTCATTTCTTTGTCCAACGGCGACAAAGAAACGAAGCAAAGAAAACGCCTTTCAACCGCTAATTCTTAAGTGTCCACAGCGTGCAGTGACAACTGTTTGGTACCCCAAAAGCACGCTCAGCGCATAACAACGAACAGTTGAAACCCTCCCCCTCCGTCAACGGCAACCCACACGCTTCGCCACCAGTGTGGGAATCCATCAACCAGGCTTCCGCGCTGCGCGCGCTGATGCCCAAACCGAAGGGTCGGCCGTGCCGGTGACGAGGCTTTGAATTCAAGTTGCTTTGGATCTATTGGGCTATTCCGTTGTTATGCGTAGGCCAGGTTTCCGTATTAACGGATTCCACACTGGTGGCGAAGCGTGTGGGTATCTGTTGACGGAGCGGGAGGGTTTCAGCTGTCCGGCGTTATGCGCCGAGCGTGCTTTTGGGGTACCAAACCGTTGTCACTGCACGCTGGGGACACTTATGTGCCCTCGTTTGGAAGGCGTTTTCTTTGCTTCGTTTCTTTGTCGCCGTTGGACAAAGAAATGAAGTGCCGCCACGGACAGTGGCTAATAGTGCTAAAGAGAACAGCTAAGACAGAACGCGCGAAGACCTAAAAAGCAGGACCCCACCGCACCCCACCCCCACCCCCACCCCCACCCCTACCCCCTATCCCACGGCGGCACGCCACCCATCGCCTCAACCAGAAAATCGATCATCACGCGCACGCGTGAACTCAAATGCCGGCGGCTCGGATACATGGCCAGCACATCGATATCCGCCATATGAAACGCCGGCATCAGCGCAACCAGCCGCCCCGCGCGCAAATCGCCGCCAATGATGAACGTCGGCTGCCAGATCACGCCCAGTCCGCTGAGCGCCGCCGCACGCGCGGTATCGCCGTTATTCGTATGCATCCGACAATTCACCCGGACGTTGTGCGGTTTTTCGTCGGCATCGAGAAACTGCCAGTCATCGCCGCTCGCCGCGTAGGTATAACCAATGCACCGATGCTCGACCAGATCCGCGGGCTTCTCGGGCAAACGCCGGCCCTTGAGATATTCCGGCGATGCACACAGCACATTGCGCGACGCCGCAAGCTTGCGCGCAGCGTTTCCCATCGACCCGGTTCGCGAAATGCGGATCGCAAGGTCATAGCCTTCATCGACAATATCCACCACGCGATCGACCAGCGCCACATCCAGTTCCACATCCGGATACCGGCGCATGAACTCAGGCCACAAGGGCGCCAGCTGCAGCACGCCGAAGCTCAGCGGCGCGTTGATGCGCAAGCGCCCGCGCGGCTCCGCCGTCGACGATGAAACCAGCCCTTCGGTCTCGGCGAGGTCATCAAGTATGGTCACGCAGCGCTCGTAAAGCGCCTCGCCGCCGGACGTCAGCGACAACCTTCGCGAACTGCGGTTGAGCAGCCGTGTCCCGAGATGCGCCTCCAGCTCCACGATATATCGCGTCACGTTCGCCGGCGATGTATCGAGCGCATCGGCCGCGCGCGTGAAGCTGCCGCGTTTCACCACGGCCACGAAGACTTCATAAGCGCGCAGTCTATCCATCGCTGTCTCCGGTCAAGATTCACAAAAGCTGAACGATAAGACCATCTTCCGTGCCTGTTCGCAAGCCTTCGCTGCGCTTACATTGCGTCACATGGACCGGGGCATCGGGCGCCGGGCAAATTGAACCAATCGGAGAATCATCATGAATCGGCTTTCAGGAAAAGTGGCTATCGTGACGGGCGCGAGCGCCGGAATTGGCCGCGCGACGGCAAAACTGTTTGCAGCGGAAGGTGCGAAACTCGTGCTGGCTGCGCGCCGCGCGACGGAACTCGAAACACTCGTCGCCGAGATCAAGGCGGATGGCGGAGAAGCTGTGTATCTCGCCGGTGATGTGCAATCGGAAGATTATGCGAAGGCGGTCGTCGCGCTGGCGATCGAAAAGTTCGGCCGGCTCGATGTCGCTTTCAACAACGCCGGCACGCTGGGAGAAATGGGGCCGTCGGTGTCGGTATCGAAGGAAGGATTTGAAAGCGCGCTCGGCACCAACCTGACCAGCGCGTTCCTCGGCGCGAAGCATCAAGTCCCCGCAATGCTCCTGAATGGCGGCGGTTCGATCATCTTCACATCGACGTTCGTAGGTTATTCGTTCGCGTTCCCCGGCACGGCGGCGTATGCGGCAAGCAAGGCCGGGTTGATCGGCCTCACCCAAGCGCTGGCCGCCGAGTATGGCGCGGAAGGCGTGCGGGTGAACGCGGTGCTCCCGGGCGCCGTCGATACCCCCATGTATCGCGACATGAACAATACCGCCGAGTCGCAAGCGTTCATCACGAACCTGCACGCGTTGAAGCGCGTCGCGACGCCGGAAGAACTCGCGCGCTCGGTGCTGTATCTTGCATCCGATGATTCATCGTTCGTGACCGGCACGGCGTCTTTGGTCGATGGCGGCATTTCGATTACACGCACGTAAGAGCCGCGATGTTTCAGGCTGGACGGATCGCGTTGCCATACGTCTCGACGATCCGCCGGTCCTGTTCATCGGGCGAAAACTGCTCCCATTCGATGCCGTTTATATCGCGTGTTTTCGCAAAACCCGCTGCTGAATCGTCTTCGAAGCCAATGTGTCGAAGCAATCCCACTTTCGCAGGATCGCTTGTTTGGTTGATCGAGAAGTTCAGCAGATCGGTGCGCCACATTGCGTAGGCGCCTGGTACGACGGCGGTCGGCGCCTGGCCAAGACGTTGCGAATAATCCGCGATCGAAGCATCGAGGCTGCCAACGGCGAGCGCAATGTGAAAACGTTTCATGAGGCGGTCCCTTGTGGATGACTGTGCAGCCACTCTAACGCCCGAAATGCAGCCCAAACAGTTGGGCGTATATCCTGGTATGACATCTACCCTGCCCGCAGAAGGAACGCCCCTTGCGCGCGTCATCTTGTCACTCACCTACGGAGACCGCCATGACCGACAAGCCGACCGATACCAATTACGCGGGCCGATCGCAAGAAGAACGCCGGGCGCAGCGCAAGGGCGAAAAGCAGCCCGCGCAGCAGCAACCGGGCGGCCCAATGGCCGAAGAAGGCACGGAACCCGACAAGAACAATAGTTCGGGCAAGTTATCCGATGAAGGAAAAAAAACCTGGCAAACGGGTTCGGGCATCGACGGAGGGGGTAAAGCCTGAAGAACCCGACATTGGACCGGGGTCTTATCGATGAGAAAACGTGGAACAATGGGGGCTTCATGACTTCGCTACAAGCATCTGGAGCCTTCAATGAGCGCCACGCGCACCAACCCCGACGCGTCCCCGGACATCCGCGATCAATCTGATCGTCCGAGCCGCGAAGAAGCCGAAGCCGCCGTTCGCGTGCTGATCAAATGGGCCGGTGACGATCCCGCCCGCGAAGGTCTTATCGATACCCCCGCACGCGTGGTCCGGTCTTACGAAGAGTTTTTCGCGGGCTATGCGCAAAATCCCCGCGACATCCTCGCGCGCACGTTCTCCGAAGTGCAGGGCTACGACGAAATGATCGTGCTCAAGGACATCCGCTTCGAAAGCTATTGCGAACATCACATGGTGCCGATCATCGGGCGGGCACACGTGGCGTATCTGCCGCGCGAACGCGTGGTGGGAATTTCGAAGCTGGCGAGGCTCGTGGATGCGTTCGCGAAGCGCCTGCAGATCCAGGAAAAGATGACGGCGCAGATCGCCGATACGCTCGAAGAAGTCCTTCAGCCGCTAGGCGTGGGCGTGATCCTGGAAGCATCGCATCAATGCATGTCCACGCGCGGTGTGCATAAGGCGGGCGCGTCCATGGTGACGTCGCGCATGCTGGGCACCTTCCGCGACGACCCGTCCACCCGCCGCGAATTTCTCGCTATCGTTGGACATCCGAGCGGCTTCAGCGTGTCGAATAGCTGAAGCCCAGGGCGGCCGCTTCAGTGGCCGCTTCAGCCGCCGCCCTCGGGCGCCACGCCCTCGCCCACTTCGCGGATCTTGCCCTGCGAGACGCTGCTGCCCGGCGGCACGCTATGGGTGAGCCAGACGTTGCCGCCAATCACCGATCCCCGCCCAATGGTCACGCGCCCAAGAATGGTCGCGCCGGCATAGATGACCACGTGGTCTTCCACGACCGGATGCCGCGCGTTGCCCTTGACGAGCACGCCATCGTTGCCGGCCGGGAAGCTCTTCGCGCCAAGCGTCACCGCCTGATACACGCGCACATGTTCGCCAATCACGGCTGTCTCGCCAATCACGACACCCGTCCCGTGGTCGATAAAAAAGCTCGGCCCGATTGTGGCGCCTGGATGGATATCGATACCTGTCGCCGAATGCGCAATCTCGTTGATAAAGCGCGCGAGCAGCGGCACGCCGAGCTTGTGCAACGCATGCGCCAGCCGATGATGCGTCATGGCCCACACACCGGGATAGCACAGCAGGATTTCCGTGATGTGCTGCGCGGCCGGGTCGCCGGTGAACGCAGCCTGGATATCGCTCACCAGAAGCGCGCGAATGCCAGGCAATTGCGAACCGAACTCGCGGGCGAGTTCGAACGCATGCGTGCCCAGTTCGGCATCGCTGAGATCGTGATTTTCGGGCAGGAAACGCAGCGCACGCCGGATCTGTTCTGCAAGAAGGCGCAACGTACTTTCGAGCGTATGACCAACGTAGTAATCCACGCTTTCGGCTGTCAGATCGGCAGCGCCGTAATGCGTGGGAAAGAGCGCGGAACGCAGGCCATTGACGATCTTGACAATTGCTTCACGCGACGGCAACTCGCGAATACCAAGCGGATGGCGCGTGCGATGCAGTTGCTCGCGTGACGCGCGCAGGTCGGCCACGATCTTGTCGAGGCCCCATTCGTGGGATGAAGCCAAAGCTTCGGGGGAAACGGTTTTGGGCATGTCTCGGAGCTTGAGCGGTGTACGCCATAAAGGCACGTTCTAATCGATGCCCCGAGATTAACCGTTTTTTCGCCGATATGCCGGACCTGGCGCACGGCCGATTCCGCCACACCTCGCCGTTACGTGCTGCAGGGTCAGGACTTTGGATCCGCTTTCACATGACTGGCGTCGATCCATCGGACGGCCCAGTCTCTTGCGTGCGCGATGGCTTCATCGGCGTTGCCGAAGCGCAGGTCAGCGGGAAAGAAACGATTTGCGACCAGTTCACCGTCGCTGGACCGCGAGATCACGACGTACGGTTGAAAACAGCCATCGCCCTGACGCGCGGGCGCGCAATTCAGTAGATATCCACGATGTGAAAACGCATCGTCGTATTGCATTAGTCACCCCCATTTTTTAAGTGCCTCGCTGGATTCGCGATGGTCATCTCCTGCTCGCTCACGTACACGTTGTCAGTATGGTCCGGTAACGTGCGCGGGCCCGGCGAACAACAAATCATACTCTTGCAGAATGGCATGTTCGACTGAAAAAAATCGATTGCGTTTAGAACATTTACTGATGATTTATCCCGTTGTTTATTCCATTCGCCTACCGCAAGGCTCGTGCGCGCTCCGGAATAGTTCTTGCGTCCTATGCCCGGATCAATCAAGCCGAGGCGGAGTGAACCATGGACAACACGCAAAACAACGAGTCGCAGGACAAGCAAACCCAACGCGCCGCTGACAGCCCGTTGAAAAAGCCGGAAACGGAAACCGCGCACGCAAACACGGGCGATGTCGCCGCCGCAGCAAAGAGCAATCAGGCGGGTCCGCGGCAGGATGAGGAGACGCGCAATGCACCGAAGGACGAAGGCGGCCCGATCAGCGAACTCAACATCACGCGCCATGCAATCGATGTGCTCAACGACGACACGCTGGACGACACCGTTGACGCCGACGCCAAGAATCGTGATGCCTCGCGGGATGAATTTCTGATCGAGGAGAATCCAAATGCGTTCGTTGGCGTCAATGCATCGCTCGTGAATTCACACTTCGAACAAGGCGATGGCCTGGGCGGTTTCGATAGCCGTCCTGTGCGCAACGGCCTCGCACTCAAACTGGAGAATGGCTTCAGCGTGGTGGATAAAGGCATGATCGCGCCCGACGCGGAAGAGGTGGAGCGGCAGTACGACTTCGTGGATCGCGATGCACGCGGCGATACGTTACGCGGACGCAAGCACTACGCGGTCAATCACGTTCGTCCTTCAAGGCTGATCGAAATCCAGCGGCGTGATAAGTCCTGAATACGCTATAGATCGCTGAGAGCAAAAAAAGACCGCGCTGAATTCAGCGCGGTCTTTATTTATTTGGCTTTCGACTTGTTCTTGTCGTCGTCCGATTCGATGCGTGTCACACCGCCCGTGGATGGCGGATCGCTTGCTGGGAATGTGTCCTCGACGGCTTTATCGACGTCGTCTTCCCCGCGTTCCGAATGCGGGTTCTGTTCCTTGGGCTCATGGGATTGCGCGGTGCTCATAAATGCTCCTTTTTTCGTTCAGCTTCGGTCGATCCGGTTCGCTGGGTCACTGTGTAAAGCCTGCCATTGCAAAGGAAAACCATGTAATGGAGCAATGCCGCTGCCGTTGCTCCTTTGGAACGGGACGTTGGCCACGACACGCGTTTCTTCAGGCAAATCCGCCTCCAGCGGGCTTAAAGCTTTGAAAGCAAGCGATGTTCCCAGGTTTGAACACAGCTGGCATGCCTCGTGCATCAAGGGACCGCGGGTCAGACAAAAGCATCGGAAATTCCAAAAAAAGTACGCCACGGGACCAGACATGACTACGACCAATACCTATTCGAACGAAGCCGCGCCGCAAAGCACGTCACGCTCATTCGATCTGCACGCACCCTGGACACAACAGGCGCTCTCGACCGCAATTGCGTGTCTGGGCGTGGCCTACGTACTCTCGTGGGCTGAAATGGGACTTGCGTTGATGGTTGGTCCGGACGAACCGCTCGCGCCGCTGGTTGCATCGCGAATACTGGTTGGCGGCTTGTACGCTTGCGTCGCAATGCGCTTTCAGTGGGCGCGGTGGACGGCAATTGCACTTGGCGTTGCTTCGGTCGCGATTGTCGGACCGATGCTTGCCGCCGAGTGGAGAGTGCTGCCGACGGCCGCCGTCGTTACCGGCGCGGTGCTGGTGGCCAAACTGGCGGCATCGATCTTCTTGCTTTCACCGAACGCCGCGCACGAGAAGGATTGAAAGCGCGGCGCCGAGCGCCGCGTCTTGTTCAAGCCGCCGTAAAAACGCACAATGAGAGCCCATTTCTTTCTTCGATGAGCCTCTCATGAAAATTGCCGTCATCGGTGCAACCGGCACAGTTGGCCGCGCCGTCCTCGCTGAATTCGCTCCGCGCCACGAAGTGTTCGAGATCGGCGCCACGCGCGGTGCGCATCGCGTGGACCTGACGAATATCGATAGCGTTCATGCGCTTTTCAAATCGATCGGACAGGTCGATGCCATCGTCGCAACCGCCGGCCATGTGCATTTCGGCGAGCTTTCCCAGATGACATCCGAACAATTTCGCATTGGCCTTAATGACAAGCTCATGGGCCAGGTCGATCTCGTGCTCCACGCACAGCGATATTTGAACGATGGTGGCTCATTCACGTTGACGAGCGGAATCGTTGGGGACGAACCCATCAAATACGGCGCGAGCGCGGCGGCCGTCAACGGCGCAATTGAAGGTTTCGTGCGCGGCGCCGCCATCGAACTGCCGCGCGGCCTGCGCATCAACGTGGTCAATGCGACCATGCTCGAAGAAGCGCGCGAATCGTTCGGCCCGTACTTCCGTGGCTTCGAAGCCGCGTCGGGCGCACGCGTTGCATTGGCGTATAGCCGCAGCGTGGAAGGGCTCGAAACCGGCCGCGTCTACAAGGTGCGTTGATGACGACTGAATGGCTTCGCGGTGATTATCGTGTGACGACGGATATCGATGATTTCGACTTCGATGTCGTGCATCGGTACTTGAGTGAAGTCGCGTACTGGTCGCCGGGCATCGCACGCGAAAAGGTCGAACGCGCGGCGCGTCATTCGATTGCGTTCGGACTTTTTCATCGTGGCGTTCAGATTGGTTACGCGCGCGCGATCACGGATACGGTGAGCTTCGCGTATCTTGCCGATGTGTTCGTCTTGCCCGAAAGTCAGGGCGACGGCCTCGGCATCTGGCTCGTGGAATGCGTACTCTCGCATCCTGATCTGCAGGGGTTGCGGAAGATGCTGCTGACAACTTCGAGCGCGCATACGCTGTATGCGCGCTTTGGTTTTGCCGTGGTAGCCGAACCGCACAAGCTGATGGAAAAACGCGCGGCGCCTTGAGACGTCAGCCGCCCTTCACGCCCTGGGTATTGACGTAGAGCGAATACAGGCCGTGACTTGCAGCCATGAACAAGCGGTTGCGGTGACGGCCGCCAAAACATACGTTGGCGCAACGCTCGGGCAATGCAATATGCCCGATCGCTTCACCCTTCGGCGTAAAGATGCGCACGCCGTCGAGTTCGTCGCTGCCCATGCCCCAGCCGCACCAGAGGTTGCCATGGATATCGACGCGAAAACCATCGGGCGTACCGTCACGGGCGTCGATCACCACGCGTGAATCCTTGAACGAAAGGCCATCGGGCGCCATCTCGTACGCAAGGATCTCACGCGGCGATGCGCGTGAATCGACCACATAAAGCACGGACTCATCGGGCGAAAACGCGAGTCCGTTCGGACCGGCGAGATCAGAAATCATCAACGTGATTTCACCGCTCTTTCCGTCCACTCGATACACCCCCGGCGTCAACTCCGGCGTCTTTTGTTCGCCTTCATAGAAGCCGTCGATGCCGAAGGTCGGATCGCTGAACCAGATGGAACCATCGGATTTGACGATGAGGTCATTGGGAGAATTGAGCGGCTTGCCCTGGTATTGATCGGCGATGACCGTGATCGATCCGTCGTATTCGGTGCGTGTCACGCGGCGCGTCAAGTGCTCGCACGTCACCAGCCGGCCTTCGCGGTCACGCGTGTTGCCGTTCGCGTTGTTCGAGGGCTTGCGGAACGTGCTGACAACGCCCGTCTCCTCATCCCATCGAAGCATGCGGTTGTTCGGAATGTCGCTCCACAAAAGCGAACGTGTGTCGCCGAACCAGACCGGGCCTTCCGACCATCGAGCGCCCTGATAAAGACATTCCACCGATGCCGCCGTCACGCGCAGCTTGTTGAATCGTTCGTCGAGTACGCGCACGGCGGGATCGGGATAACGGCGCTCCATCAAGATAAAGTCTCCTTGTTCAATTGGGTCCAAGTTCGCCATCGCGCAAACGCCACAGGCTCAGCGGATTGTCGTCCTGAAGTGCAAGCGGCAGCAAGGCCGCCGGCAAGTCCTGATAACACACCGGCCGCAGGAAACGCTCGATTGCCATTGCGCCAACGGACGTCGCGCGGCTGTCCGAGGTCGCGGGATACGGGCCGCCATGCACCATTGCATACGATACCTCGACGCCCGTCGGAAAGCCGTTTGCAAGAATGCGCCCGGCCTTACGCTCGAGGATGGGCATCAGGCGGCGTGCGAACGGGACGTCATCGTTTTCCAGCTGCAGCGTAGCGGTCAACTGGCCTTCGATACGCCGCGTCAAGTCCAGCATTTCGTCTTCATCGCGGCAAATCACGATCAGCGCGGTCGGCCCGAAGATCTCATCCTCCAGATGCGGCGTGTCCGCAAAACGCTCGGCGCTGACGCTAAAAAGCGCAGGCAACGCGGCGAAGGGCGCATCGGTTTCGGCACCGGTCGCGATACGCTCGACGCCGGATTTGTCGCGTTGTGCGATGCCCTCCTGGTACGCCGAGGCGATCCCCGCCGTGAGCATGGTCTGCGCGCCCTTCTTCTCCAGCGCGCTCACCGCATAATCGATAAACCCCTGCAAATGCGGTCCTTCCAGTGCAAGCACGAGTCCCGGGTTCGTGCAAAACTGGCCGACGCCCAACGTGACCGAATCCACAAATCCGTTTGCAAGCGGCTCCGCGCGTGCGGCCAGCGCGCCGGGCAGAACGAAGAATGGATTGATGCTGCTCATTTCGGCGAAGACGGGAATCGGTTCGCGCCGCTTCGACGCAATCTCGATCAACGCCAGACCGCCGCGCCGCGAGCCAGTGAATCCCACGGACTTGATGGCCGGATGCGCGACCAGCGCTTCGCCAATCTCGTTGCCAGCGCCCACTACAAGGGAGAACACGCCCTCAGGCAAACCGATGTCCGATACCGCTTTTTGTATCGCGCGTCCGACCATCTCGGATGTGCCCAGATGCGCGGGATGTGACTTGACGACGACCGGACATCCGGCGGCAAGCGCGGCGGCCGTATCGCCGCCGGCCACCGAAAACGCCAGCGGGAAATTGCTCGCGCCGAAGACCGCAACCGGGCCAACGGGAATCTTCTGCAGACGCAGATCAGGGCGCGGCAACGGCTTGCGATCGGGCTGCGGCGAGTCGAGCGTGGCGCTCAACCAGCGTCCTTCACGCACAAGCGAGGCAAACAGTTTCAGTTGCCCGACCGTGCGGCCGCGCTCGCCTTCGAGACGCGCTTTTGGCAACGAAGATTCAGCGTGCGCGCGCTCGATGAGCGCATCGCCGAGTTCAACAATGTTGTCCGCAATTGCTTCAAGAAACTGCGCGCGTGTTTCGAGCGGCGCAAGCCGGTACGTATCGAAGGCTTGTTCGGCCAGCTCGGCCGCACGCGCAACTTCCTTTGCTCCGCCAGCGCCGAACGCCGGCTTCAAATCGATGTTATGCGCGGCATCGAAGGCGTGCAGCGTCGCGTCTGTTCCACGCACCGCCGTTTTACCGATCAACATTTCGCCCGTGATCTGCATGTGAGTTTCTCCTTGAAAGTTTCGAACGCGCCGTCAGCCTGCACGCGCTGCGTGACCGGAATGTTGATTAAGCTTAAGCCATCCCAAGCCGTCGGAAGTTCCCGCGCGCGGCCGGTATTCGCATCCAATCCAGCCGCTGTAACCGAGTGAATCGATGAGATCGAACAGGTACGGATAGTTCACCTCGCCCGTATCCGGCTCGTTGCGGTAGGGTACGCCTGCGACCTGTATATGGCCGATCCCCGCATTGCGCCGCTTCATGTCGCGCCGCAATTTCACAGCGAGATCGCCTTCCGTGATCTGGCAGTGGTAGCAATCGAACTGGACCTGAAGATTTGGCGCGCCGATTTCGCCGCAGATCGCTTGTGCCTCGTCCTGCCGGTTGAGGAAAAAGCCCGGCATGTCGCGCGTGTTGATCGGTTCAATCACGATGGTCACATGCGCGGAAGCAGCCATGTTCGCCGCGAGCGCGAGATTCTTAAGATATACCTCGCGATGTTGCTCACGCGATTCTCCCGGCGCGATGAGACCGGCCATCACATGCAACTTGTCGTTGCCAAGGATGCGCGCATAGTCGAGCGCAATGTCCATGCTGCGCTTGAATTCGTCCTCACGTCCCGGCAGCGATGCAAGCCCGCGTTCCCCGCCGCTCCAGTCGCCCGGCGGCGCATTGAACAGCGCCTGTTTGAGCGCGTTATCGTCCAGTTGCGTCCTGATGTCGGACGGCGGGAATTCGTATGGAAACAGAAACTCCACGGCCTTGAACCCGTCGCGTGCCGCCGCCGAAAAGCGGTCGATAAATGCGTGCTCGTTGTACATCATCGTGAGATTGGCGGCGAAACGCGGCATGGTGATTCTCCTGCTGAGAAACAACGGTTGCCAATAAGCGTGCAACTCTCGCGCCCGCTCTCACCGATGATATTGCCCGCCTCCTCGCCGACGATGCTCGGTACAAACCCTCGCCGGAGATGGCTTTACGTGGAAGAAGCCTGGCCGATCAGCGCAAATGCATCCCGTATCTCCGATACGTCGTGTGGCCGGACCAGCCGCGCAACCTCGCGCCCGTTGTCCAGAAAAACCAGTGTCGGCCAGAGTTTGACCCGAAAGGAACGGCCAAGCGGCCGGCCGCTGCCGTCCTCGATCTTCAGGTGCCGAACGTCGGCATGATCGTTGAACGCCTGCGCGATCAATGGCTGGGCCGCTTTGCAGTAACCGCACCAGTTGGTGCCGAACTCGATAACCGACGGGCCTTGCAGCGCGTCGACATCCGCGCGCGGCGGCGCGTCCGGTGTGTATTCGGTTGCCATCGCCATGAGTGATGCTCCATTTAACGGATTACAGACATTCTATTGAGCAACGAGTCTGCCCGCTTGGAACGTACGCGCGGCATGAACAGAACCCCGGCAAGATTCTTGCTGTAATGCTGCACCTTCTCTCGCGCTCCTTACATGCCCGCTTCTTCCGCGCGCCTTTCATTTTCCAGCCAGCTAGCGGTTTTCTGGGCCCTCGTGGCAGTCATGTGCGCGCTGCTTTGCGCGCTGGTGCTGTTCATGGCGCGGGAGAACGCGGGAAGGCGTATCGACGCCGCCCGCGAACGCAGCGTGGCCGGCTGCCAGGCGGTGGCGTCGCGCTACGATCTTTCCATCGATAACAATCGAGATGCCGATCCGCATACGGACCTGATGCACGCGATTCTCGACGTAGTACTCGCCCAAATGCCCGGGGTGGAAGGCGGTTTCTGGCGCAATGCGGGCACTGAGCGCGGCGTATTCGACGCCTACGCATTTCCCACCTACGAGGGCAGCGGCATCAAGCGCGATGTGCCCGACGCCGAGACGCCGCTCATCCTGCGGACGTTGCGCGCGGCGGCGGCGAAACAAACGACGTCGACCGATGTAGTCAGTGGCCAGCAGGACGCGGTGATCGTGGCGGCGTGTCCGGTGCCGCATCGCCCGGCGTTGCTCGCGTGGACGCTCACGCGCTCGCAGCCTTCGCTAGGCGCCTCTGGCCGCAGCCTTCTTGCCGCACTTGCAGTGCTGCTTGCTGGCATTGTCGGGATTGCGATTGCTCTGGGTGTGCGGTTGCGGCGCTGGCGCGCGCAGCTCGCTTCAGTGGAACGCAGCGTCGCGCAACATGCAAGCGCCCAGCCGGACGGTACTGCCCTTATCGCAGAACCAATTGGGAAGACTGGCGAGCCGGAGCTGGATCGCATCGTGGAAGCGTTCAACACCCACGCAGCGCGCACTGCGGCGCTGCGGTCTCAGACGGCCGACCTGAATGCCCGGCTCGCGCAAGCCGAGCGTTTTTCAGCGCTTGGCAGGCTCGCCGCGCAGATTGCACACGAGATCCGCAATCCGATCGGCGCAATGCGGCTCAAGGCAGAAAATGCCCTTGCCGGCGATGAAAACCGCAAGCAGCGCGCGCTTGCCACAATCCTTGAGCAGATTCATCGGGTGGAAGAGCAGCTTTCAGGCTTGCTGGCCCTTACGCAGCCTGTGCGGGTCGACGCGCGGCCCGTGGCAGTGCGCGCGTGGCTGGACGAACGCGTCGCGCTGCACAGGGAAGCGGCGGCGAACGCAGACGTCGCGCTGACGATCATCGAAGGGACGGCCCCGACGCCTGCTCTGGCCTTCTTCGATCCCGCGCAATTGTCGCGCGCACTCGATAACCTCGTGCTGAACGCCCTGCGTCATACGCCGCAAGGCGGCAGCGTGACGATTCATGCGTCGCAGGTTGGCGACACGCTGCGCGTGGACGTTGCCGACGATGGCCCTGGCGTGCCTCAAGCCGAGCGTGAACGCATCTTCGAACCTTTCGTCACGGGTCACGCCGCCGGGTCGGGACTGGGTCTGGCCGTGGTGCGCGAGATTGCAGCCGCACACGGCGGCCGAGCGTTTTATGAAGCGCGCCAAACGGGCGCGTGTTTTGTCATCGAGATTCCATGGCGCACATCCTGATAGTCGACGACGACAGCGCTTTTCGCGAGAGTCTCGCCGAGACGCTGACTGACATGAGCCACGATACGCTCGAAGCGGCAAGCCCGGGCGAGGCGCTCGCGCTGCTCGAAAGCATCGAACCGATCGACTGCGTTTTCCTGGATCTGCGGATGCCCGATGGCATGGCGCAAAAATCGAACTCGAACTCGGGCGGCGGTCTGGAGGTGCTCGAACGATTGCGCGACATGCCCGCGCGCGCGGACTTGCCGGTCGTCGTGCTCACCGCGTTCGCCACCAGCGACAACACGGTACGCGCCATGCGCCTGGGCGCGTTCGATCATCTCGCGAAGCCCATCGGCCGGGATCAGATCGCCGCATTGCTGAAGAAGATCGAGCTGTCGCAGCCGGGCTTCGGCGTTTGCGCGTCGATGCAAGCCGATCCTTCGGAGATATCCGATGAAGCCCGCGACGCGCACAGCACACCACGCCTGCTAGGTTTCAGCGACGCGTTGCGCGACGTCCAGAAAAGTATCGGCCGCGCTGCAGCAACGGGGGCCACCGTGCTGATCAACGGCGAAACCGGCACCGGCAAGGAAGTCGCGGCGCGCGTGCTGCACGATGCATCGGATAGGCGGCAAGCGCCGTTTATCGCGGTCAATTGCGCGGCGATTCCCGCCGATCTGCTCGAAAGCGAACTCTTCGGGCATGCGAAAGGCGCGTTCACGGGCGCGGTCTCGGAGCGGATTGGCCGCTTTACCCAGGCAGACGGCGGCACGCTTTTCCTCGATGAAATCGGCGACTTGCCGTGGCCGCTTCAGGCAAAGCTATTGCGCGTGATCCAGGAACGCACGGTGACGCCGGTCGGAAGCAACAAGCAAGTCGGCATTGATGTACGGATCGTGGCCGCCACGCATCGCGACCTGCAGGCGGAGGTTGCCGCGCAGCGATTCCGGGAGGATTTGTTTTATCGGCTGAATGTGATTCCCATTCACTTGCCGCCGCTGCGTGAACGTCCTGCGGATATCGCGCCCCTTGCCGCTCATTTTCTTGCCGTTGCGGCAGCCGGTTCGACGCGCCCGAAAACGCTCGGCGACGGCGCCAAAAGCAAACTACTGCAACATGCGTGGCCCGGCAACGTTCGCGAACTCAAGAATGCGATGGAGCGCGTCTTCGCGCTGGCGCGCGGGCCAGTCGTCGTTGCAGACGATCTCGCATTTCTCTCGCACACGCCGTCTTCCGGCGATACAGCCACAGGTCTGCCCGCCGCGTGGTTCGACCTGTCGCTTTCCGATGCAGTGGAACAACTGGAACGGCTCGCGATTACACATGCGCTTTCGGCTGCATCGGGTAACCGTGCCGAAGCTGCACGACGGCTCGGTATCAGCCGGCAGTCGCTTTACACGAAGCTGGCGGCCTACGGATTGGGATGATGACGTGCTGTCCAGATTCGCGACATCGACTGTCGGAAAATTGGACACATGCATTCGGGCGATTATCCGAAAACCCTTTCCCGATAAGGCTTTCGCGCATGGCATAGGGCTTGCAAAGTATGGCTGTCACCACTTGCAACGCTGCCGGAGCCAGACATGAAAGCACTCGCCATCGCACTGAAATCAGCCGGCTTGATCGCCGTCATCACGGGCGCAGTCACGTGCGCTGCACAGAATGCACCGATGCCCCCGGACGCCGCACCGCCACCGGTTGCAGGCAACGCGCCGCCGCCTCCCTTGGACCCCGGCGCCGCGCAACCCGCGACTACCGCGAGCGTGACCACGGGCGTGGTCAAGCGATACCTCATCAATCCGGAAGGCGACATAGACGGCTTGCTTCTCGGCGACGATTCCCTCGTCCGCTTTCCGCCGCACGTGGGCGCGAGCGTCGCGGCAATCGCGGCGCCGGGCGACAGCATTCGCGTGAACGGCTTCGCCGAACCCGGAGGCGCGCTGCGCGTACAACAAGTCACCAACACGCGCAGCGGTCAATCGGCCATCGACCAGCCGCCGGCCGTCAATACCCAGCGCCTGCCGCCGTCGCTTCGAGGGGTGGGCCTCGTGAAGCTCGATGCCAGCGGCCGTGTGCTCAAGGTGACAACCGCGCCGCGTGGCGAACCCGACGGCGTGCTGCTCGCCGACGGCACCGTCATCAAGCTCACGCCGCCCGGCGCGCGGCAATTTCCCGCGCTGCTGCAACCGGGCGCGCTGGTCGCGGCGCACGGATACGGCACACGCAACCGTTTCGGGCAATCGCTGCAAGCTACGTCCTTCGGCACGCCCGGCAATCTGACGCCGCTTTACGGCCGCGTCGACTGAATTTTCCCCACTCTTCTCAAAGGAGCACTCATGCATTGGATCGATCCCGCCAGCCTGCCGGAAACACGTGGCAAGGTCACGCAATTCCTGTTGAATCCGCACGGCGATCTCGACGGTGTCATATTGAATACCGCCGATGGCAAGCTGCAAGTTCACTTCCCGCCGCACATGACCAGGCAGATCGCAAAGCACATCACGTTGGGCAACACCATCCGCGTGCGTGGCGTCAAACCGCGCGGCGCGAACGTCATCGCGGCGGTATCGCTGACGAGCGCGCAAGGCGTGGAGCTTATCGATGAAGGCCCGCAACATCACGCGCCAAAGCCCGAGAAAGCCGAAGGCAAGCCGATGGACATTCAAGGTGAAGTGACCTTGTCGCTCTATGGCCCGAAGGGTGAGTTGCGAGGCGCATTGCTCGACGATGGCACGTCGCTGCGCATGCCGCCGCACGCCGCGGCCGAACTGGCGGACTACTTGAGCCCGGGCGCGTTCGTGCAGGCGTGGGGACACGGCGTGAAGAACAAATATGGTCGCACCATCGACGTCCATGACATCGCCAATCTCGTCGATGCCGCCTGAGTCGTCCATCTAGGGCGACTCAAGCTTCACGTTCGAGCATCGGCGGCCTGGCATCGTTCAAAACTGGCCGAAGCCAGTCAGCCCGATCAGGCTTCCCAACGCCAGCAACCACAGCGGATGCACCTTTGTCTTGAACGACAGCAACGCGACTACCGCCGTAATGCCGCCAAGCACCCACTGCGTGTCCGACGCCTCCGCGATCAGCGCGGCGCTTGCCGCGAGCAAGCCCGCGGTCATCGGAACGAGGCCGAGTTGTACGTATCGACGCCACGGATGGTGCTTGAAGCGCTCCCACGCGTGCATGGCCGCGATGGTCACGACCGACGACGGCCCGAACTTCGCAATCGATGTCACGATCACACCCGGCCAGCCCGCCACGTGCCAGCCGACCAGCGTCACGATCATCATGTTCGGTCCCGGCGCGGCCTGTGCAAGCGCGAACATCGCGGAGAAATCCGCCTTCGACATCCACTGATGCACCTCGACCACTTGCCGCTGCATCTCGGGCAAGATGGAATTGCCGCCGCCAAACGCGAGCAACGAAAGCTGGCTGAAAATCGCGGCGAGGGAAGCAAGATCGTGGTTCATCGGCTGACCTCGCGATTCGTTTTCGACGCGATGAAAATCGATACTGGCGTGAGGACGAGCATCACCGGCAACAGCGGCAAGCGCAGCAACGCGATCGCGACGAAAGCCAGCACGGCGACGACCGCCATCGACAATTTCTTGCGCAACGGCCACGCGACTTTCACCGCCATCGATACCAGCAGACCCGCGGCAGCCGCCGCCAAACCCGCGAACAGATGGCGAATGTGCACGTCGTTGTGCGTGCGCTGATAAAGCACGCCGAGCGCAATCACGATCAGCGATGGGCCCACGAGCAGGCCAAGCAGACCGGCGAGCGCGCCCGGAATACCGCGAAACTTCATCCCGATCGCCACCGACAAGTTGATGACATTTCCGCCGGGCAGGAACTGGCAGAGACCAAGCAGATCGGTGAATTCTTCAGGGCTGAGCCACTTGCGGCGTTCGACGACTTCGCGGCGTGCCAGCGGCAGTGCGCCGCCGAAGGCGGTCAGCCCCAGCGTCAGGAAGCCGATGAAAATTTCCGCTACGGTCGGCGGCGCGGATGGCTGTTCGTGAGCGTCTTCGTGCATTGATCGCGATGAGTGCTTTGGAAAGCGAAAGAGGGTACCGCTTTATTCTCGCGGACTCAAAGCATTGACTTCGACAGCCTCGCCGTTTCCGAGCCTAGGAGGCCTTCGCGTTGATTCGATCCCGTCGCGATTCGTAAGCTTTCAGATGCGTGTAAGCGGTCGAGAATATCGGCGCGTGTTGCTCCTGCTCCGCCAACTTGCCGCGCGCAATCAGGTCGCCCACCACGTGGTCCGCCTCGATGCGCGCGCCGTTTTCCAGGTCCCGCAGCATCGAAGCCGTGATGCCGGAGCCGGCTTCGGTCAGCATGGAATGCGTGCGCTTCACGGCGGCTTCGCCCGGCGGAAAACCGTTTGCGGCGGCGATGGCGCGGGCTTCATCGAAGAGATCGAGCAGCAGTTTTTGACCGCCCGGCGCCGCGATGATGTCGCCCACCGGCGCGCGCATCAGGCACGTTCCGGCCGCGAGCGTGGCAAGGAAGGTCCATTTTTCCCACATGGACTGGAGGATGTTCGGGCTTGCGATGGCATCGAATTGCGCGCCTGTCAGCTCGGCCGTGATCGCCTCGATGCGCGCAGAGCTCCCGCCCGCCCGCTCGCCAAATGTCAGGGAATGCAGCTTGTTCAGATGCACGACGGTGCCATCGGCGTCGAGCGTCACGGCCGCGACGCATTGGCCGCCAAGCACGCGGTCTGGGCCGAACTGCGTTTCGAGCACGTCCAGATGATGCATGCCGTTGAGCAGCGGCAGGATGGCGGTGTTCGGACCGACCGAGGTTTTTATCGATTCGATGGCGCCGTCCAGATCGTAAGCCTTGCAGCTGAGCACGATCAGGTCGAACGGTTCGCTTACATCTTTTGCCAGCACGACGGGCGGGTTGGGTATCGACAAATCGCCGTTCGGGCTGCGCAGGTTGAGGCCCGCCTTCGCAAGTTGCGCGGCGCGCCGTTCGCGCACGAGGAACGTTACGTCTCGTCCGGCATCCAGCAGCCGTCCGCCAAAATAACCGCCGATTGCGCCCGCGCCCACCACCAGAATCCGCATGTGCTGCTCCTGATTAGTCTGATTTTTTTGCGCACGGAATTGGTTTGGTCCGTACGCCGCTTTTGCTTACGGCGGTCAAGCTTGCCAGACGCCGTATCCTGCTTCCCGCAAACCTATGGCCAGCTCCACTTCCATTTCCCGCGCGCCTTCGTAAGGCATCGGGTTGTACAGCTCGTACAGCTGCGGCAACAGGCGCAGCCCGAAATCGCGTACATAACGGTTCGACTGAATGCCGGCTTTGTGTTTATCGAAACGAACGTCCGGATCGATGCCCGTCATGCCCACATAGACAAACGGCTTGCCCAGCACGTAATCCGGATTGGCGCGCCGGAAACGCGCTTCGTTCCAGACTGGATCGGCGAGTTCGATGACGTACACGTGATAGTGATGAATCTTCTTTCGAAGCGCCATGCGTTTGCCTTGGTGCGCCTTTTCGCGCGAACCGGTCCTGGAACGGGCTGGGACGCTCATTCTAGACCGGCGCTGAACGAGGCGCTTGCCGGAGCCGATTCCACGATGTGTTTTGCCGGCTTACGCCCGTGCAACCTGCCTGTGCGGCGCTCCGAACCGCAACCGATGTCTGCCAGTTACGTGTCAAAGTGGTAATCTCGCTCGGTCTGCGCGTTCCGCGCGGCGTTCGGCGGGTAGCAGCGGCGGCAGATTGCGCGCTGCCGGGCCCAAGTGCCCGGGGGCCACCCGCATGGTGGCGAGGATGCCCGGCCGGAACGCCGTCGCGGGCACCGCCCCCATTGACACAAACGCATCCGCAGCGTACGCGGCCACGAACCGCAAGCGCTCCGGTCATTCGGAGAGAAACATGAGCAAACAAGCAATCGGCGTTGTCGGCCTCGCCGTCATGGGACGCAATCTGGCTTTGAATATCGAAAGCCGTGGGCATGCGGTATCGGTCTACAACCGCAGTCGCGAGAAAACCGACGAGCTGATCGCCGAGCATCCCGACAAAAAGCTCGTGCCTTCTTACACGCTGGAAGAATTCGTCGAGTCGCTGGAAAAACCGCGCCGCATCCTGCTGATGGTCAAGGCTGGTCAGGGCACCGATGCAACCATCGATTCGTTGCGCCCGTTGCTTGAAAAAGGCGACATCCTGATCGACGGCGGCAACACCCATTTCACCGATACCATCCGCCGCAACACCGACCTCGCGAAGTCGGGCCTGCATTTCATCGGCACGGGTGTATCGGGCGGCGAGGAAGGCGCGCTGAAAGGCCCGTCCATCATGCCGGGCGGCCAGAAGGAAGCCTACGACCTCGTCGCCCCGATCCTCACCGAGATCGCCGCGAAAGCGCCGGACGGCGAGCCGTGCGTTGCGTACATGGGCCCGGACGGCGCGGGACACTACGTGAAGATGGTGCACAACGGGATTGAATACGGCGACATGCAGCTGATCGCCGAGAGCTACGACGTGTTGAAGCGCGTGGCGGGTTTGTCGAACAAGCAACTGGGCGACGTTTATGTCGAGTGGAACAAGGGTGAACTGGATAGTTACCTGATCGAGATCACGTCGAAGATCTTCTCGAAGAAGGACGAGGAAACCGGCAAGGATCTAGTCGATGTCATTCTCGATCGCGCCGCACAAAAAGGCACCGGCAAGTGGACGAGCCAGAACGCGCTCGATCTCGGCGCACCGCTGCCGCTGATCACCGAAGCCGTGTTTGCGCGCGTGCTGTCGTCGCTGAAGGATCAGCGTGTGGAGGCGAGCAAGCAGTTGAAGGGACCGTCGCCGAAATTCGATGGTGACCGCAATGCGTTCGTGGAATCCGTGCGGCGCGCGTTATTCCTGAGCAAGATTGTTTCGTATGCGCAAGGCTTTGCGCAGTTGCGCGCGGCATCGGAAGAATACAAATGGGATCTGCAGTACGGCCAGATTGCGAAGATCTTCCGTGCGGGTTGCATTATCCGCGCCGGTTTCCTGCAAAAGATCACGGATGCGTACAAGACGAACGCCGACTTGCACAACTTGCTGCTCGATCCGTATTTCAGCGACATCGCCGCGAAGTACCAGGATGCGTTGCGCGAGGTCGTGGTCGCTGCGGTGAAGGCGGGCGTGCCGGTGCCGGCGTTTTCATCGGCCGTGGCGTATTACGACAGCTATCGCTCGGAGACGCTGCCGGCAAATCTGGTGCAGGCGCAACGTGACTTTTTCGGCGCGCATACGTTCGAGCGCGTGGACAAGAAGGGAAGCTTTCACGCTGACTGGTCGTAAGGGCTTCAGAAGCACCTGATTGTTGGTGTTCTAACGCCGGCGCATTCGCGTCGGCGTTTTGTTTTTCTAGCTGCACAAAATTGCCAAATTTTGTCGCGCCGAAAATTTCATCAGGCGGCGTTTTTCGCTTCCCGCTAGCATTTCCTGTCGATAGGAAACATTAGCGGGAGAATCATGGCCACTGCACTTTCAGTACTCAACAGAGAATCGGAGCTGAGCTACGCTTATCTCCACGCAATTGCGTCGCACGCAGGGGTCAACTGCAAGATCAGCAACTGGCACGACGACAATGCCGGCATCGACGCCATTCTTACGGGCTGGGAACCGTTTCCGAATGGCGGCGCCTTGACCGAGGTCGACATCAAGGTTCAATTGAAGGCAACCGTCAAAGTGCCGTTCGACGACGGCGAATCGCTCTCCTACTTCCTCCCAGGGACGCAACAGTACGATGCCCTGCGCCGTGAGACGCACGCGTCGCCGCGAATACTCGCCGTGCTGTTCCTGCCTCCGAACGCCGAGGACTGGCTGGAGCATTCCGAAGAGCAATTGGTGCTTCGAAAATGCGCCTACTGGGTCAGCTTGCGCGGCGCCCCGGCCACGAACAACGCAGCGGGAGTCACCGTGAAGATCCCGAAGAACCAGACGTTCGACGGAGCCGGTCTCATGCAACTCATGGCAAGCATCTCGCGACGCGAGATCCCTGTTTATCGAAGCCTTTCCGATCAGGTGCCCCATGACGCTTAGTACGCTATCTCCGTCAGGCCTGCGCGATTTCATTCAATCGCTCGGATGGCAATTGCTGCCCGATGGCATGGTGGATGGACTGTACGTGTTCAATCACGTTTCAGCGCCGCGTCGCCAGATTGTCATTCCCATGGACCATCACGCGCCGGACTACGCGGAGGCGTGCGAACTCGCCATGTCCAAACTCGCAGACCTGCAAGGCATGAAGCCGGCGGATTTGGTTCAGCTTGCCGCAATCTCGCGTGACGACTCCATGTATTACCGGGTGACGGGCAGCGGCGTGCTCAGTGAAGGCTTGCCTTTGTCGTTTGCAGCGTCGTTGCTTTTGGGCGCCGAACAGATCCTTCTCGCTTCGGCTTGCACGGTATTGCGACCACAGGCCCATCATCCGCGTCTGCACAGGGGCGAAGCCACGCAGCTTGCAAGCCACGCGAGGCTCGGTCACACAGAGCGTGGTAGCTTCGTGGTGCGCGTGTCGTGCCCGGTCGATGCCATGGAAACGCCATCCACACTGGCGCTTACCAACCCCAACGAGTCCTTCGTTCGCATGACCATGCTGAGTGCGCGGCGCGGCGTGCGAGACCTCGTCGATGCTATCGAGACAGACACGCTTACGCGCTTCGTCGATTTGCAGAAAGGTGCGCGCTCACCCGTCGTTTCCTCAAATTTGTGTGAGGCGCTGACGCGTATGCATGACGAAGAGATGCAGAACACCATCGACCTGTCATTCCGTTGGGCAACGACTGTGGCGTTGCCGCAAGATATTCCCACGAGCGAAAGCATACGGATCAAAAGCGATCACTTTGGGCGTATAGAAGAGGTGCGCCGTGAGTTGCGCGATGTCGAGCACGATCGCGACGACGTATTCATTGGAACCGTCGAGCACTTGAACGGGCAATTCGACATCGAAGGAAACCGGGCGGGCGAAGTTATCGTTGGGTTGCTTCAGCATGACAAGGAAACAATCAAGGCACGCGTCGTACTCAACCACGAACAGTATGCAAAGGCAGTTGCGGCCCATCTCGACGATCGCACTTTTGTGCGGATCGCGGGGCGGCTACGTCCCGGGCGTCAACCGCGTGTGCTGGTTGACGTGACAAGCTTCACTTTGATTGGTCCGGGGTGATCATGCGCGCGAGCGCAACGGCAATACGATGTGTAGGCACGCTACCCCCGGATCCCCAGCACCTCCCGTAAAACCTCACCGTTCGCACCGCTTCCGGCGAAGTCATCGAAAGCACGATCCGCTACGCGAATAATGTGTTCGCGTATAAAGGTCGCGCCTTCGCGCGCGCCATCTTCCGGATGCTTCAGCGCGCATTCCCACTCGAGCACGGCCCAGCCGGGAAAATCGTACTGAGCCATCTTCGAAAAAATCGCGCCGAAGTCGATCTGCCCGTCGCCGAGAGAACGGAAGCGGCCCGCGCGGTCCACCCAGCCCGAGTAACCGCCGTACACGCCTTGCCGGCCATTGGGCCGGAACTCGGCGTCCTTCACGTGAAATGCCTTGATACGCTCATGATAGATATCGATGAACTGAAGGTAGTCCAGTTGTTGCAGCAGGAAATGGCTGGGATCAAAAAGTATGTTGGCGCGCGGATGATGATCGACGGCATCTAGAAACCGGTCGAAGGTCACGCCGTCATGGAGATCCTCGCCAGGGTGCAACTCGTAGCACACGTCCACGCCGGCTTGATCGAAAGCATCGAGCAACGGACGCCAGCGTGTGGCGAGTTCACTGAACGCGGTTTCGATCAAACCTTGCGGGCGCTGCGGCCATGGATACAAATACGGCCACGCCAGCGCGCCTGAAAACGTCACATGCGCGTCCAGGCCCAGGCGTCTGGACGCGGTTGCCGCGAACCCGACCTGCTCGATCGCCCACGCCGTGCGCGCCTCCGGATTGCCGCGAACATGCTTTGCTGCGAAGCCATCGAAGAGCGTGTCGTAGGCGGGATGAACCGCCACGAGTTGCCCTTGCAGATGCGTCGATAACTCCGTGATGCACACGCCCGCGTCGTCCACCACACGACGCAGATCATCGCAATAAGCATCGCTTTTCGCCGCCTGCTCGAGATCGATCAGGCGTGAATCGCACGGAACCTGAATGCCTTCATAGCCCAGCCCCTTCGCCCAGCCTGCGAGATGCGCGAGGTTGTCGAATGGCAATTCATCGCCGAGGAACTGCGCCAGGAAAATGGCCGGGCCTTTGATGGTTTTCATGATCGTCGATCCACGAACGGGTGCGCTCAACTGCTATTTGACTGCTATTCAAATCGATGAAACTCAGAACGGCGAGTTCGGATAATAGAATTGCTTCGCGTTTTCCTTCGTGATCAGCACCGACGGAATGATGGTCGTGGCCGGCAGCTTTTCACCCTTCAAGCGGGCTTCGGCCGTGAGCTTGATCGCGTCGTAAATGAACTTGGGCGAGTACGACACGTCGGCTTGAACCCGCTTGTCGCCGTCCATGATCCGCTTGACCGCTTCCTTCGATCCCGCGCCGCCAAACACCTCCTTGATGTCCGTGCGCTTCGCCTGATCGATGGCCTTCAGCACGCCGATCATCATGTCGTCGTCGGCGGCCCAGACCGCGTCGATGTGCTTGAAACGCGTCAGGTAGTCCTGCATCACCTTGAACGCGTCATCGCGATTCCAGTTGGCGTATTTCGCGTCGAGGATCTTCATGTCGGGATGCTGCTTGATCACCGATTCAAACGCGGTCCAGCGTTCGTTATCGAGCGTCGTGGGGATGCCGCGCAACGCGACAATGTCGCCCTTGCCATCCAGCGTCTTCGCCAGATATTCGGCCGGCAATTTGCCGAACGCGGTGTTGTCGCCGGCAACGTACGCGTCCTGCGCGCTGGTATCGGTCAGACCGCGATCCACCACCGTCACATACACGCCCTTCTTCTTGACCTGCGCGACGGGCTGCGTCAAAGAGGCTGATTCAAACGGGAAAATAACCAGCGCATTGATCTTGTTGACCGTCACGAGATCCTGCAACTGGTTCGCCTGTTCTGGCGCACCGCCAGCAGTCTTGACGATGATCTTCAGATCCGGATGCGCCTTTTCCAGCTCCTTTTTCGCCTCGTTGGCCCACCACACGATACCCCCCGTAAAGCCGTGCGTGGCCGTTGGAATGGCGACGCCGAGCGTGACTTTATCGGCGGCGATGGCCGAGACGGCGCTCGCCGCCAGCGTCAATGCGCCGAGTGCGCGAAGAATGTTTTTCATTGCTGTGTCTCCATTGTCATGACAGGCGCCTGATAGGGTTTCAGGGCACGGTTCGAACAGACTTCAACGACGTCCACGCTGTAAAAACGCTACGAAAATAATCACGGCGCCCTGCACTGCCGCGTTGAGATACACGCTGATGATGCTGGTGAGATTCAGGATGTTGGCAATCACGGACAACAGGATTGCGCCGATCACGGTTCCGATCACACGTCCTTCACCGCCTCTGAGCGCCGTGCCGCCGACGACCACGGCCGCGATCGCTTCGAGTTCCCAGAGCAGGCCCGTGGTGGGCGTCGCGGACCCGAGGCGCGGCACGTACAACACGGTCGCGACGCCAACGCAGAGACCGAGCAGCACGTACGTGACGATCTTCACGCTATCCACGCGAATCGCGGCGTAGCGCGCAACCTGTTCATTCGATCCGATCGCCTGGACGTGCCGCCCGAACACGGTGCGATTCAGCACGACCACGCCGCCCGCCGCGACGATCAGGAACACCCATATCGGCACAGGAATGCCGAAGAGACTTGCGTAATACACGGGACCGTAGAGATCGGACAAGGTGTTGTCGAGCGTGAGCGCGCCGCCATCCGCGAGCCACGTCAGCACGGCGCGAAAAATCCCGAGTGTCCCAAGCGTCACGATGAACGGTTCTATGCGCCCTTTCGTCACAAGCAGACCATGCGCCAAACCGAAAAGACCCCCTAATACGAGGGCTAAAACGATACCGATCGCAATGATCGTCAGCGGCGCGAAGCTGTGTCCGCCGACACCGTGGGCGAGCGTGTTCATTGTCCAGATCATGCTGCCGGCGATCAGCGCGGCCATCGATCCAACCGACAAGTCGATCCCGCCCGAGATGATCACGAACGTCATCCCCACCGCAATGATGCCGATGAACGATGTCCGCGTGAGGACGTTCATCGCGTTGTCGAAGGTCGCGAAATCGGGATTGAGCAGCGTCCCGCCAACGCACAACGCGATCAACCCGAGCAACGGCCCGACGCCATGCAGGCGCCGCGCGAGGCCGCCGAGGCGGCTGCGTTTCGATACTTCCACGCCTTCAGTGTGTGCCGGTCGCATGCGCGATCAACCTCTCTTCAGTGAGTTGTTCCGAGCCCAGCGTCGCGACGAGATGTCCGCCGCGCATCACCGCCACGCGATGGCACAAGCCAATCAGCTCGATCAGTTCGGACGAGATGACGATGACCGCACGCCCTTCCGCGGCAAGCGCGTGGATCAGGAAATAGATATCGCGTTTTGCGCCGACATCGACGCCGCGGGTGGGTTCGTCGAGCACGACCACGCGCGGATCGGGATGCAGGAATTTTGCGAGCGCGAGTTTTTGTTGATTGCCGCCGGACAACATGCGCGCCCGGCTCGCGAGATTGCCCGTGCGGATGCCGAAATCCTGAACGGCTTTTTGCAGCGCGTCGCGTTCCGCGTTGCCGTCGAGCAAGGGATGTGCGTAGCGCTCGAGCGTCATCATCGTGAGGTTGTCTTTCAGCGCCATATCGACGTGCAGGCCGCGGCCTTTACGGTCTTCACTCAAGTACGTGATGCCGTTTTTCATCGCCGTGCGCGGGTTACGTGGGTTGATCTGAAGACCCTCGAGTTCGATTCGACCTGCAGTCAGTGCACGCAGACCAATCAGCCCTTCGAACAATTCCGTACGCCCCGCGCCGACGAGTCCCGCGAAACCAAATACTTCGCCCGCGCGCACCGAGAAGCTGACGTTGTCCGCCCAGCCAGGAACGAACGCGTTATCGACCTTGAAAGCAATAGGCGCATCCGTTGCAAGCGGCGGCTTGTCGGGAAACATGTCCGATACTTCTCGCCCTACCATCTGGTTCGCCATCTGCTGGCGCGACGTTTCAGCGGTCGGACTGCGCGTGACGAAGCGGCCATCGCGCATCACGATCACTTCGTCCGTCACGCGCTCCACTTCATCGAGCTTGTGCGAGATATAGACGATCGTCACGCCGTCCTCTTTCAGCCGCGCCATCAAGGCAAAGAGGCGTTGCGTTTCGGAGGGCGTAAGCGTTGCGGTCGGCTCGTCCATGATCAGCAGGCGGGCATCGCGCAACATTGCTTTGGCGATCTCGACGAGCTGCTTTTCCGCGACGATCAAATCACGCACGCGTGTGTCCGGATGCTGATGCAGGCCGACATCGGCGAGACGCGCGCGGGCAGCTTCGCGCATGGTGGGTTCATCGAGGAAAAAGCCGCGCCGCTTTTCGTGCCCAAGAAACATGTTCTGCACAATGCTCAAATGATCCGCGAGATTCAGTTCCTGATGAATCAGCACGATGCCCGCGGCTTCGGCGTCGCGGGAACTTTCGAATGACTGGACCACACCGTTGATCGATAACGTGCCGGTCGTCGGCCGTTCATAGCCGGCGAGAATTTTCATGAGCGTCGATTTACCCGCGCCGTTCTCGCCGAGCAAACCATAGACGCGGCCCGGAGCAAGATCGAACGTGACGCCATGCAGCACGCGCACGGGGCCGAACTGCTTGGCGATGTTGTCGAAGCCGACAGCGAGGCTCATGTCACGCGCTCCTTCGTATCATCAGCTTGTGCGGCAGCAACACGCCAGGCACTTCTGCACGCGGATCACGCAGGCGCTTGAGCAGCAGATGCGCAGCCGTTTCGCCGAGCTCGCGCATGGGTTGCGCGACGGTGGTCAGCGGCGGATCGATCTGCGCGGCGACGGCGATGTCGTCGAACCCCATCACCGCCATGTCGTCGGGAACGTGCAGTCCCGCGCCGCGCAAGCCGTTGATCACGCCGATGGCGAGCGTGTCCGACACCGCGAAAACGGCCGTTGGACGGTTGCGTCGAAGGCGCGAGAGTGTGTGCGCTGCAGCTTCGCCAGCGGCATAGTCGAGCGTATTCAGGTCGATGTGCCATGCCGGATCCGGTTCGATACCCGCCGCGCTCAGCGCATCTCTATAGCCTTCCGCGCGCTGCCGGCCGTATAGGTAACCTTGGCCCGAATTGATCAGCGCAATCTTTTTGTGGCCGCGACTGAGGAGATGGCGCACGGCATCGCCGGCTGCCTTGTGGTTATCGATGCCGACATAAGGCACGCCCGCCACAGGATCGAACTCGCAACATGCCACCCACGGTAGCGCCGAGGCCTCTTCCACGAGAGCTTTTTGTACAGCGGCCGGGTCGAGACAGATGGCGCCATCGGCACGGCGCCCGCGAAGCAAATCGAAATAGCTGCGCTCGCGGCCGGGGTCGGCGCCCGTGTCGCACAGCAGCATAAAGTAGCCGTTTTGGCGCGCGACGCTGTCGATGCCCTGCACGATCGCCGAATAGAAGGGATTGCCGAAGTCAGGGACCATGGTGAGCAGCAGGCGGCTTTCCGCAGTGCGCAGGTTGCGCGCAAGTTCGTTCACGCGATAACCACTCGCCGCGATCGCCGCGAGGACCTTGTCCCGAGTCGGCTCGCGCACGTTGGTATGGCCGTTGAGCACGCGCGATACCGTCGCGACGGAGACGCCGGCTTTTAGCGCGACGTCGGAGATCGAGATTTCATCGGCAACGCGAAACGATTCGGGCATGGGTTTTGATTTCCCCTCAGATCTTCTCGTTCGCGCAGCAGAATGTAATGGATTACATTATTGGTGGGAGTGAAGGGATTTTGCGATAGGGATTAACGCGAAGGGGGAGGCGTGGTGCACTTATTGAAGCTCTGATTATCTTCGTCAAACGTGATCGACACGCCTCTCGGCTTTCGCGTGGTCAAAATATTCTCCATGCCTGCGAGACGGCGTCAGCCTTCGGCCAGCGTCACACTTGTCCGCGCCTGCTTCTCAAAAAAAGCGCGCGCGGCCCATCGTTTTAATCGATTTGCGGTTCGCTTTCACTTTTCGAAAGCTTTCTCACGAAGTCAAATTCGATATACATTTCAGCGCCTAGCGATGCTGATACAAATGCGATCTGCTTGCCCTTATGTTCATTCTTCCAGTAGGTAGTTTCCAGCTTACTTGCGGCTTCGGTGTAGTCTCGGCTGCCCGGTTCAAGAATTGAAATGCTGTAGACGATGTTTTGCATCACCATTTCTGTCAAAAGGAAACGTGTAGTGCCGTCGAAGATCAGTGTAAAGATTCTCCCCTCCAACCTTAACCGCAGACTAACAGTATTGCTTAAGTGGTCAGCCTCTACGGCGACGATGTAAGCGTCGTGGAGTTCTTCAAAAATTTTCGGATTCGTCATATTTATCATCTCTAGTATGGCATCGGCGAAAACGGCGCGACGGCCCAGTCTCGATTACCGCCGACCCAGTTGTGAGCGTGGGGCTTGACACCCCCATGTGGATGGTCAAAATCCAAATCTATATAGCCTTTACCGTCACTGCCATATAAGCGCATTTGTCCGCTTCCGGGGTTCGTGTACCAAGAACCCGGCTCGCCATTGTTTGGGGTCTTCGCAATTTCGAAACTGTCGTCAAAGCTCGGCATGTCGCCAAGCTTAAACGGCGCCCCGCCCCCTAGCGGCGTACTTGCCTTGTCTGCAAGTTCGCCAAGCCCGGACGGGACTGTTTGCATTGCGTGGCGTCCGGCATTCGCGCTACGCGCGACCATGCTCACTACCGAGAGAAGAAACGGCATTTCCGACTCTTCCACGGTTTCGAACGGCGACGGACTTACCCGCGCTTCCCGCTCGATCCTTGCATCAATCGTTGCATTGTATTTGCGCAGCGATTCACGATCCGCATCCAGGAGCGCGTTGTAATCGAACGGCGGCGTATCCGGCCTATCTTGTCGCGCTGGCGGATCAAGCGTGAAGCCGCCGTTCTCAAAAGCATTCGTTGTCGCGCCGCCTTCCTGCAAGACATCGACTGCGCCATCACGCACGTAAGAGAGCAACGTTTGCAACGTGTCCCGGGCGCTACTGTCTGATTGGGAATACCACGAAAAGCCGCCCCTCAAAAACGATTCGACGCGCGCCACAAGCTCCGCGTTTAACTCCCATATGTGCATGTCGGCGGCCATTAGCATGGCGCGCCCCGCCTTGGATTTATCGGCGTCATCGCTGAAGCTGAAGCGTTGGCCCTTGCGCATTACGTAACGGAAGCCGTTGTAACGCGTTAATTCGGTTGTCATCCTGATTATTTCGTTGTTGTAACGCTCGTTACGCTAACGCACTTTTCCGCGCGCCCATCTCAAAAATGGCGCGTGGTTAAAGGTTCATGCTGATACTGGATTTAAGGACGACAACTTGCCTCAAGTGGCGAAAGGGAAACGAAGCAAAGAGAACGCCTCTGCACCACGGGCACATAAGTATCCCGAGCGTGCAGTTTAGGACTGTTTGGGCCCCAAACGCACGCTCGGCGCATAGCGGCGAACCCTGGACCCCTGCCCTCCGTCAACGGCAACCCACACGCTTCGCCAGTGTGAGTAGCCGTCTCTATGAAAAACAGGCTTGTGCACGTTCATGCGCAAGCGACGGGTTTGCGCTTACCGGCTCGGTCGGGTTCTGTGCTTGCCGGAGAAATTCTACAGCCGGACCTCTCGTTGAAGCCGCAGATATGGAGACCCAGTTTCTACCTGACAAGACTCGGCTTCTTGTTATCGAACTTCCAGTTCGGAATCAAAAACTGCATCGCTACGCCGTCATCTCTCGCCCCGAGTCCATGCTGCTCGTACAGCGCATTCGCCTTCGCGAGTTCATCCAGATCGAGCTCAACACCCAGACCCGGTTGCTCCGGAACCTTCACCTTGCCGCCAACAATCTGCAACGGATTGCGCGTCAGGCGCTGACCATCCTGCCAGATCCAATGGGTATCGATGGCGGTGATTTTTCCCGGCGCGGCCGCCGCCACTTGCGTGAACATCGCGAGCGAAATGTCGAAGTGATTGTTCGAATGCGATCCCCATGTCAAACCCCACTCGTTGCACATCTGCGCCACGCGAACCGAACCCTGCATCGTCCAAAAATGCGGGTCTGCTAGCGGAATGTCGACCGATTGCAACTGGATCGCGTGGCCCATCTGGCGCCAGTCGGTCGCGATCATGTTGGTCGCGGTCGGCAAGCCGGTCGCACGCCGGAATTCCGCCATGACTTCGCGTCCGGAATAACCGTTTTCCGCGCCGCACGGATCTTCCGCGTACGCCAATACGTGATGCTGGTCGCGACACAAACGGATCGCTTCGGCCAATGACCACGCGCCATTCGGATCGAGGGTGACACGCGCCTTCGGGAAGCGTTCGGCCAGCGCGGTAACGGCTTCGATTTCGGCATCGCCCGAAAGAACGCCACCCTTTAGCTTGAAGTCGTTGAAGCCATAACGCGCCTGAGCCGCTTCGGCAAGCCGGACCACGGCTTCAGGAGTCATCGCTTCTTCGGTACGCAAGCGGTCCCAGTCGTCGTTAACATCGGCGCCGCTCGCATACGGCAAATCCGTTTTCTTGCGGTCGCCAATGTAAAACAGATAGCCGAGCATTTCGACTTCATCGCGTTGCTGACCTTCGCCCAGAAGCGCCGCGACCGGCACGCCCAGGAGCTGGCCAAGCAGGTCGAGCAGCGCTGCCTCCAGCGCCGTGACCGCGTGGATGGTCGTACGCAGGTCGAAGGTCTGCAAACCGCGGCCGCCTGCATCGCGGTCGGCGAACTGCGTGCGCGCCCGGTTCAGGATCGCCTGCAAATTGCCGATGGACTGACCGACGACCAAAGGACGAGCGTCATCGATGGTCTTGCGGATCGACTCGCCGCCCGGCACTTCGCCAACGCCCGTGTTGCCGGCGCTATCGGTGAGGATCACGATATTGCGGGTGAAGAACGGGCCGTGCGCGCCGCTCAGGTTCATCAGCATGCTGTCGCGGCCGGCGACGGGAACGACGCGTAATTCCGTGACGGTCGGGGTGGTGGTGGATTTGACTGGAGTCATCGACATGATTTGGGACCCGAAAAGTTGGAGGGATCAAAGCGCTCGGCTGGGCACGTGCTCGCCCATTGCATCGCGATCGATCCGACGGTTGCGTGTCAGGAAACAAGCGGCGGCGGCAATCAACGAAGCGAAGCCGAGGCCGTAAAGTCCGCCCGTGATCGAGCCGGTATGTTGCTGCAGATAGCCGAAGGTCGCCGGCGCGAAAAATCCGCCGAGGTTGCCAACCGAGTTGATCAGCGCAATGACACCGGCTGCCACACGGGCATCGAGGTAGCCCTGCGGAATCGGCCAGAACAACGAAGCGGCGGCCTTGAAGCCAATTGCGGAAAAACAGATCGCGACAAATGACAGAACCGGATTCCCCGAAGTCGATGCAAACAGCCCGCACGCCGCTATGACGAGCGCGGCGGCAAGCCATGCCTGCTGGAAACGCCAACGTGCCGAAAGGAGCGCGAAGCAATACATCGCGACCATCGCAATGAGCCAGGGCACCGCGTTGAACATGCCGACCTGGAAGTCACTCAGCCCGCCCATCTTCCGGATGATCGTTGGCAGCCAGAATGTCGCTGCATAGATGGTCAGTTGGATCGCGAAGTACAGCAGGCAAAAAAGCAGGATCTGCGGGTCCTTGAGAAGCTTGAGCGTGGGCAAATGGTGCCCGCCTCCGAGGGCTTCCCGCTCAGCCTGTTCGTTTGCGATGGACGTCGAAAGCGCGGTTTGCTCTGCCGGGCTCAGCCATTTTGCGTCCCTGATATGCGATTTGAGCAACATCCAGCTGACGCCGCACAGCACGACCGAAAAGCCGCCTTCAATCAGAAACATCCATTGCCAGCCATGAAGCCCGAAGCCACGAATGGACAGAAGCGCGCCGGTGATGGGTCCCGACAAGACTGATGCAAGCGCTGAACCGCCCAGAAATACCGCAACAGCCTTGCCGCGCTCTTTTTGCGGGAGCCATTGCGTGAAATAGAACACCACGCCCGGAAAGAACCCCGCTTCAGCTATACCCAGCAGAAAACGCAGCACGTAGAACGACGTGTCGTTCCAGACGAACGCCATCGCCGCAGCAACAATGCCCCACGTCCCCATGATCCGCGTAAGCCAGACGCGCGCGCCGTACCTCTGCATCAGAACGTTGGAGGGCACTTCGAACAGCGCGTATCCGATGAAAAACAGCCCGCTCCCCAAACCATAGGCAGCGGCTCCGATTCCAAGGTCCGCCTGCATGTGCGAATTGACGAAGCCGATGTTCACCCGGTCAATGTAATTCGCAATGAACATGATGAGGACAAGCGGCAGCACATGGCGCTTTACCTTCGATACAGCTGAATCGAGCACATCGGTTGCGGGTGTGGCAAGGGCAGACGTCAAGATTGTCTCCAGATGGGCCGTGTGGTTGGCCCGGGTCAAACTCCATAACGTCACCGCCCAAGGCCGGTGATCGATTTATGTTGTCTGACGACAGTCTACTTGGCATCGATAATTATTCCAACGACGTGTTTACCCTATCCCATCTCCTATCTACAGGCGGTGTATCGCGGATATACTGACACCCGAAAAACCAAGCTTGCCCAGATGAGCTAGGACGTCAGATGACTTGATTGTCAGAAATAGTTTTGGAGACGACATGGAAACGCAACCTGCGGCAAACGCCTCGCCACTCAGCACACCAGTGGCGGATTTAACCCTGGCCGGCGAAAACGAGCTTTATTCGCTGGTTACCCGCAGATTGCTGCCCGTGCTGCTGACCGCTTTTTGCATTGCCTATCTGGACCGGATCAACGTTGGCTTGGCCAAGCTCCAGATGGCTGCGGATCTGGGCTTCAGCGACGCGGTGTATGGATTCGGCGCCGGCATTTTCTATCTGGCGTATGCGATCTTCGAAGTGCCGAGCAACCTGATCATGCATCGCGTGGGCGCGCGCCGGTGGATCGCACGGATCGCGGTATCGTGGGGCCTCGTTTCCATGTGCATGTTGTTCGTGCGCGCGCCTGCTTCGTTCTACGCGCTGCGATTGCTGCTGGGCATGGCCGAATGTGGTCTTTTCCCGGGCATCATCCTGTACCTCACTTACTGGTATCCGGCTCATCGGCGCGGGCGCATCGTGGCGTTGTTCATGGCTGCCCTGCCCATTTCCGGACTGGTTGGCGGCCCGCTTTCAGGCTGGATCATGCAGCGCTTTGCTGGTATGTCGGGGCTGCATGGCTGGCAATGGCTCTTCTTCCTCGAGGCGTTGCCGGCCATTGCGATCGGCGTGGTCATATGGTTCGTGCTTCCTGACCGCGTCAATGACGCCAGGTGGCTGACCGATGACCAAAAGCGCGTGATCTCGCGGAACATCGCGACTGAAAATGCCGAAAAACCGAGCGCGAACACAAGCAGCGTGTTCACCAATCCGCGCATGTGGCTGATGAGCCTGATGCTGTTCGCGTTCGCTACGGGCAACATGGGCATCAGCTTCTGGCTACCGACCATCGTGCAGCGTGCGGGTCATGGAAGTTCGCTGAGCGTGGGCTTGCTGACCGCCATTCCTTACGCTTTTGCCGCGGTCGCAATGATTGCGTTGTCGATGAGTTCCGACAAACGGCGCGAGCGCCGCTGGCATCTGGCGCTGCCCGCGTTCGCCGGGGCCGCGCTGCTTGCGCTCAGCACGGTCTGGAGCAACGACCTCACTATGACGATCGTCACGATGACCGCAGCCTCGATGTGCGTGTTCGCAGTCGCACCGCTGCTCTGGGCGCAACCCACCGCCTTGCTGAGCGGTGGCGCCGCGGCCGCCGGAATCGCAATGATCAGTTCGCTCGGCAACCTCGCGGGTTTGTTTTCGCCGTCATTGTTTGGCTATCTCACCGTGCGAACGCACAGCACGTCGGCAGGCATGTTCCTGCTGGCGGGATTCATGCTGCTGGGTGGCCTGCTCTCGCTCGTCACGCCAGGACGTCTGGTCAACAAGTAATATCTTTTTATAGCGCGATTCCACAATGAGCATCCTTACCGACAAAGTCATTGCGACCGTCTCGGACGACATCCAGCGCGGCACGCTTCGGCCTGGCGACAAGGTCCCGACCGAAGTAGCGCTGATGAAGCAGCTATCAGTCAGCCGTTCAGTCGTGCGGGAAGCCATGTCGCGCTTGCAGGCCGCGAGAATTGTCGAGACGCGTCACGGGATCGGCACGTTCATTCTGGGCGCGAATCAGTCAGAGAGCTTGCGTCTGCCGGCATCCGACCTTTCGGACATGCTGGACGTCATGGCGATCATCGAGTTCCGGATAGACATGGAAGCCGCAGCCGCGGGGCTCGCGGCCGGCAGACGCACGGACCAGCATTTGAAACTGATCGATGCCGCGCTCAGACGTTTCGAAGCCGAACTCGAACGGGGCAGCACGGACGTGGTGGCGCACGACGTCGAATTTCACATCCAGATCGCCCGCGCCAGCGGCAACCGTTATTTCGTCGATGTCCTGAGCCAGCTGGGCCGTGCGGTGAGTCCGCGCACGCGACTGGGATCAACCGAGATTGCGGAGCTCGACCGCGTGGTGCATCTTCGAAATGTCCTGGCGGAGCATCAGCAGATTTATCGGGCGATCGTGCGTCAGGATGCCGACGATGCACGCGCAGCAATGCGGATGCACTTGAGCAACAGCCGCGAACGGCTAAGGCGGGCGCACGGGAAAACCTGAAAAGCCAAATCTAGAGTGCAAACAGGAAACGGGCGCATACTACGTCCCCGTCCTCTCCCTGGCCGTTCAATGCCCGGTTACCTGACCAAGCAGCAGAACATCACCGTCACCGGCGTAGACGACCTGATCATCCGTTCGCTGCTCGACCTGCAGCAATTCTCCGACCCTTCCGGCGACGCCGAGCGCATCGGCATCTCGTCCGCCATGTGGCCGTTATTCGGCATGCTGTGGCCATCGGGCGCGCATCTCGCCGCGCGGCTCGCGTTGCGTCCCGTGCTCGCCCGCGAACGGATCCTCGAAATCGGCTGCGGCCTTGCGCTGGCAAGTCTCGTTGGGCATCGGCGGGGGGCGGATGTCACGGCAAGCGATTGCCATCCGCTGACGGCGACTTTCCTCAGCGAAAACCTGCGTCTGAACGACCTCCCGCCGATGAAATACCTGCACGGCAACTGGTCGATCCCGGAGCTGGAAGACGCGCTCGAGGACACAGCGGGACGGAGTATCGTCAATGGCCGATTCGACCTGATCATGGGCAGTGACCTGCTGTACGAACGCGATGCCAACGCGACACTTGCGGCGTTTATCGGCTTGCATGCGACGCCTGCGGCCGAAGTGTGGATCGTGGACCCGGACCGCGGCAACCGCGCCGCGTTCAACCGGCAGATGGGCGACCGCGGTTTCCAGATGCGCGAGGAACGCCTCGACCGCATTGCTTTCGACGATACGGCCGCGTACAAAGGCCGCTTGCTGATTTATCGGCTGAACAACATCTAGCCGAACGTAAACGCATAAGCCTCCACGCCCGGTTCCAGAAATTCGATGCTGAACGTGCGATCCCTGACATCGCCCGGTTGCCGTACGAGCTGATAAAGACGCTGTTCCGTCACCGTCCCGGTGCCGTCGGCGGCGATGTCGGTGCCGTGGGCATCGCCGGGGGCGGCGCCGTCTATCGACACACGGAACCTGACGGGCTTGCCGTCCTTGCCTGGTCCCAGCACGAGATGCAAATCCCGCGCATGGAATCGATACACAATGGTCCCGTTCGATCCCGCCAGCGACGCTTCTTCCGCGCCCACCTTCCACGCACCGGCAAGACCCCAGTTGTTCAACGAAAGCTCGCCGGGGGCCGCATACGTGTGGACCTTGTCGTGCGACTCGCCGCCGCGCCCGGCGAAATTTTCCGCACGCTCGTAGCCAAGGTAGGTTTCCGGTGAGCGCATGTCGGCGCTGTCGGCGGATTGCTGCACGCCCCGAGCGTCGGTGTTGGTCATGGCCGTGCCGACATCGGTATGACCAGCTTCTTTCAGCAATTGCTGGATCACTTCTTCGGAGTGCGCATAATCGCCTTCGCCGAAATGATGAAAACGCACTTGCCCTTTTGCATCGATAAAATAATGGGCCGGCCAGTACTGGTTGCCAAACGCGCGCCAGATGGCGTAGTTGTTATCGATAGCCACCGGGTAATCGATACCCAGATCGTGCACGGAACGCTTGACGTTATCGACGTTGCGCTCGAACGCAAACTCGGGCGCGTGCACGCCGATCACGACGAGTCCCTTGTCACGATACTTCTGCGCCCACGCTTTCACATACGGCAGCGAACGCAGGCAGTTGATGCACGAGTACGTCCAGAAGTCGACGAGCACAACCTTGCCGCGCAAATCCTCCGCGCTGAGCGGCGCCGAGTTGAGCCATTGGACCGCGCCGGACAGCGGCGGCAATTGGCCTTCAACGGGCAGCGGGGTACTGAACGTGGCGCGCATCATCGCGGGCGAATCGGTAGTTGCGACCGTGCTCGCTGCGTTCGTCGCGGCTGGCGTCGATCCCGGCGAAAAACGGTCGACCAGTTTTTGCTCAAGACCACCCGTTGCAACGGTCGATACACGTGCGAGGACGCCGGTATCGAGTCCCAGCGAGATCGCGACAACCCCAAGCAACATGGCCGCGCCAATGCCGCGCCTGATCCACTCACCCGCGCCCAGCGATCGTTTCATGGCGGCGAACACCCGGCCGCCGATCAGCAACGCCACAGCCAGCGACGTCGCCGCGCCGGCCGCATAAGCCGCGAGCAGCAAGGTGGTGCCGACGCTCGCGCCACGCAGCGCGGCGCCGGTCAGGACGAGACCGAGGATCGGACCGGCGCAAGGCGCCCACAGCAATCCCGTTGCTATGCCAAGCAGAAACGATGAGCCCGCGCTGACCCGTTGTCCATCGGCTTGAGCGAATTCCGTGAGACGGTTGCCTGCGCTTACGAACGGGCGCATCACGCGTTCGGCGAAACTCGGCAGCAGCAATGTCAGCCCGAAGACGGCAATCAACGCAACCGCGAGCCAGCGGCCGTACTGGTTCGCTTGCGTGACCCAGCCGCCGCCGACTGCCGCGAGCGTGGCCACGACCGCGAAGGTCAACGCCATGCCGGCAAGCAACGGTAAACCGCTGCGCACGAACGGCTGGTCCGCGCGCGAGAACACAAAGGGCAGCACAGGCAAAATGCACGGGCTCAAAATGGTGAGCGCGCCGCCGAGGTAAGCAAGGATGATGAGCAGCATGAGCTAATGGATCTCGATATTCAGGGCTTGTGGCGCTCAGGCGGCGCTGGGTTTGAAGGTCATCGCGAGGCCGTTCATGCAATAGCGCAGGCCGGTGGGTTTGGGGCCGTCATCGAAGACATGACCGAGATGGCCGCCGCAACGCCGGCAATGAACCTCGGTGCGCGACACGCCGAACGACAGATCCTCGCGCGTGGCGACTGCGTGATCGAGCGGCGCCCAGAAGCTCGGCCAGCCGGTATGGCTTTCGAATTTCGTGCGCGACGAAAAGGCGTCGAGCTGGCATCCCGCGCACGAAAACACGCCACTGCGATGTTCGGCGTTGAGCGGACTGCTGTAGGGCCGTTCCGTGCCTTCGTGCCGCAACACGTTGTATTGCGCCGATGTCAGCTGGCTGCGCCATTGATCGTCGGTATGGACCACTTCGAACGATTCGCCCGCGTTCGCCGCCAACGCCGACCTCACGCCCGGCACCTCGCGTCGCTTGAACGCGGCTATTGCAGCGGTAGCCAAAACGCTGCCGGCGAATAAGAACTGGCGTCTGCTGGTCATGATGTGCTCCTTAACAAAACTCACTGCTTGAGCGACAGAAGAACGTTTGGACATGCTGATAAACAGGCAAACACGCTTGACGCAGCTTTAATCCCTGGCGGCGTAAAAATGTTCTTTTTGTGCCTGAAAAACGGCCCGCGTTCAGCTGCTTCTAATAGCTAGTTCGTCGTGAAGGCGCGAGCGGTTACATTACATCGATCGAATTTATCGATCAATTCGCTATATTTTACGAAATATAGCGAAATGCCTGATTCGGCGACGATGTGAGAAAGCAGCGGGGAGCCGCAAACGAATTGCGCCCGGAACCGGGCGCAAGGTAATTTCAAATCAAGGAGGTCGAGGCTTCACTTCACCATATAACCGCGATCCGTCATGCATTCGCTATATGCGCGCCAGTATTGCACCATCGGCGGCTCGGGCGGCGGCAGGGCGGGCATGGGCGCGTCGGTGGATGAAGAACTCGCGTTTGCGACGGCGCGTGCGTCGGAGGCAACACCCGGTTTTGCGGCCGATGCCGATCCGGACGCCATCACCGGCGCCGAAGCAGAGGCAGCCGCAGAAGCCGTCGCCTTGCCCGTGGCGGAAGCGGGATAAACCGCCGAGGCGCCCGAAGCCATCGCCGATGGCAACGGCGCCGCCACCGCAACCTGCTTCACGGTGCCCGGCTTGGTCGTCTGCGGTTTGATCGGGGCTTGCGAGACCTTCGCCATGTTCACGCCGGTGTGCTGATTGGCGTAGCTGTAGCACATGGCGTTATCGATACTGACTTGTGCCGAATTTTGACTGCGCATCGGGAACGCGGGCGGCTGCTGGGCGAACGCGCTTGCGCTCACGCACAGCATGGCAATGCCGGCAGACAGGGGAATTCTCATAGCTCATGCACTCCGGAAACTGGATTGGCCTGACAGGGCCGGACCGCGCTGAACCAGGTAGCGGTCCATGCGTGGTCAAACGAGCTTTCACCATACTGTCGGTGCACCGGGCCCGTGCGAAAGACTATCGCAGTAATCCGCCAACTCTTCGCGTTTCTGGCCTGTTTGGCGTGCTGGACCACTTTTCATCGCGCATTGGCCTGCAGTCTGTTGCGTGAAAACCCTTAAACCGAGGGAAACTTCGCTCGCATGAACTCGATGTATTCCTGGTCAGACAGCGTGCGGCGGGCTTGCACAAAACCACGCGAATCGTCGCCAATAAGATAACGCAATTGGTCCGTACCATCGGTTGCGGCCTCGTGGATGAGTGCCGCGACATCGTCTGCGTGAATGGTGCTCGCCGCCGCGAGCGCGCCGAACGCCGCCGCCGTGCGTTCGACAAAACCATCGTAACTGCCAAGCTTCTCGTCCCGGACATGGCTTTCCAGCGAACGCGCGTTGAAGTTCGTGCTGGTCACGCCGCCATGCGGGATCACGAGCTTCACGCCAATTCCCTGCGATGCCAGTTCGTACGACAACGCCTCGGAAAACCCTTCGAGCGCGAATTTGCTCGCGCAGTAGAGCGAGATCATCGGCAGGGTGAAAATGCCAGCACCCGAACTGACGTTCACGACCACGCCGCTTTTACGCGCCCGGAAATGCGGCAGCACGGCGCGCGTGACGTCCATGACGCCGAACACGTTGACATCGAATTGCGTCTGGATGTCTTCACGCGAGAGCGCTTCGAACAGGCCGTATTGCCCGTAACCGGCGTTGTTCACCAGCGCATCGATACCCCCGAACCGTGCGATGCCCGCATCGACGGCAGCGAGAATGCTGCCGCCATCCTGCACATCGAGCCGTGCAACAAGCACGTTGTCAGAGGCCAAGATCGGGTCCGGCCGACGCATTGTCGCGATGACGTTCCAGCCCTTCGCGGCAAACAATCCCACACTCGCCCGGCCAATGCCCGACGATGCCCCGGTAATCAAAACGGTCTTGCTCATGATCGCGATTTCCTTCAGTGAATGAAAACATGCGATCAAGATAAGGCCCGTGGATCAGTGAGACAATACGCACACCGCTGCACGGGTTGATGCAGAAAATAGCACAATAAACGAACAGTGAGACATGATGAGCCGAACGGGCCTGACCGAATTAAGCGCAGTAACGGCCGTCGCCGCGCATCGCAGTTTTCGCGGCGCGGCAGCGGAACTTGGGATGTCGCCCTCGGCGTTGAGCCACGCGGTCGCGGCGCTCGAGCAGCGCATGGGTGTGCGGCTGTTTCATCGGACCACGCGCAGCGTCTCGCTCACCGAAGCCGGCGAGCAGTTTCTCGCGCGCGTCAGTCCTGCGTTGCGCGAAATCTCGGCGGCAATGGAAGACGCCAACTTGCATCGCGAAACGCCGGCGGGGACGCTGCGCATCAACGCATCGGAAGGCGCGGCGCTGGAGTTGATGAAGCCGGTCGCCTACGCATTTCTCACGCGTTATCCGGATATGAAACTCGATATCGTGACGGAAGGCAGGCTGGTCGATATCGTCGCGGAAGGTTTCGATGCCGGCGTGCGTGTGCTCGACATGGTGCCGCAGGACATGATCGCGGTGCCGTGCAGCCGGCCGGTGCGCTTCGCGGTGGTGGCGTCGCCTGAGTATTTCAGGAAGGCGAAACAGCGCCGCCCAAAAGTGCCCGACGATCTGCGGGTGCACGAATGCATCCGCGCGCGCTATTCAAGCGGCGGCGTGTACAAATGGGATTTTGAAAAGCGCGGCGAGCGGATTGAAATCGACGTAAAAGGCGCGCTCACGCTCGACAACCATCACCTGATGCTCGACGCCGCGTTGAACGGCGTGGGCCTCGCGTGGATGAGCGAATGGTCGGTGGCGGAATACATCGCTGCGGGCCGCCTGGTTCGCGTGCTGGAAGACTGGTCGCCGCCGGGTCCCAGGTTGTATCTGTACTACCCGGGGCATCGGCATGTGCCGGCGGGATTGCGCGCTTTTATCGATGTAATCCGCGAGTTCAATCCAGCGCCGGCACGCGCCTAGATCAAACGCTTTCCAGCGCCAGCGCGATGCCCTGGCCGCCGCCAATACACAGCGTCACCATCGCGCGCTTAAGGCCATCGCGTTTCATCGCGTGGACGAGGCGCGTGACCAGCACCGCGCCCGTCGCGCCAATCGCGTGACCATGAGCGATCGCGCCGCCCTCCGGATTCACGATGTCACCAGGCAGACCAAGCGTGCGCGCGACCGCAATCGGCACGGCGGCGAACGCCTCGTTGATCTCGATGCGTTCAAGATCGCCCAGCTTCCACCCCGCGCGATCCAGCGCCTGCTGGACGGCCGGCACCGGTCCAAGCCCGAACATGCCGGGCTCGACCGCCGCGATGCCATACGCCACGAGCCGCACCGATGCCTCGATCCCATTGCGTTCCGCAAACGCGCGATCCGCGACGAGCATGGCCGCCGCGCCGCTGTTCAAACCGGGCGCGTTGCCGGCCGTGATCGTGCCGTCGGGACGAAACGCGGGACGAAGTTTCGAAAGCGTCGCGAACGTGGTGTCGGGGCGCGGTTGCTCGTCGGTATCGAAGAAAACGGTTTGCTTGCCCGCCTTCACTTCAAGTCCAACGATCTCCGCCTTGAACAACCCCTCCGCTTCCGCCGATGTAAACCGCTGCTGCGAACGCTCGGCAAAACGGTCCTGCGCCTCCCGCGTGATGTCCATCTGCGTGACGAGATCTTCCGTGTGCCAGCCGGAATGCTTGCCGGAAAAGGCGTCGTCAAGACCGTCGCGCAACATGCTGTCGTGGACTTCCGCGTTGCCCATCCGATACCCGAAGCGGCCGTTGTCGAGCAAATACGGCGCGCGGTCCATGTTCTCCATGCCGCCTGCCACCGCGAGCTGCACGAATCCCGCGCTGATTTCGTTCGCCGCCGATACCACCGCCTGCGCGCCCGAGCCGCACACGCGGTTCACGGTCAACGCGGGAACGGAGACTGGCACACCGCCGTTCACCGCAGCCTGACGCGCGGGATTCATCCGGTTGCCGGCCTGGATCACGTTGCCGAACGTGACCGAATCGACTTTCTCCGGCGCAACGCCCGAGCGCCGCAAGGTCTCGCGGATCACCGCCGCGCCGAGATCCGTCGCGGGCGTGCCTTTCAGCGTCCCGTTGAACGCGCCGATCGCGGTGCGCACCGGCGCGCACAACACGATTTCGCGTGACTGATTTTGCGTGGTCATGGCGGCTCTCCCGTTCAGTGCGCGGGCGTCAGATAAGCGGGCGTTGCCGACGACAACGATCCCTTCACGTTTCGGCCGACGTCATCGACGAGAATTTCTTCCTTGCCTTGCTCGATCCCTTCCAGCACCTGACGCACGACTTCTTGCGGCGTGGTTTTCGGTGCATTGATGCCCGCGGTCATGTCGGTATCGATAAAAGCCGGGTGCACGCCAACCACCAGCGTGCCCTGGCCGCGCAGTTCGGTGCGCAGGCCGTTCGTGATTGCCCACACCGCCGATTTGGACGCGCTATAAGCACCGGTTCCGTCAATGGTCAGCCAGCTCAGCACAGACAGGATATTCACCACCGCGCCGCCGCCGTTGCGCTTCAAGGCCGGCGCGAACGCTTGCGTGACGGCGAGCGGGCCGATCACATTGGTTTCGAACAGCGAGCGCGCGGCATCGATGGAACCCGCGTCCAGCAGCGGCCCGGCGATAATCGCGCCAGCGTTGTTGATGACGATCTGCACATCGGTCAGCCGGTCGGCCGCGGCGGCGATGCTCGCCGCATTGGTCACGTCGAGTTGGACGGCTTCCACGCCGGGGATCTTGATGGCGGATTTGTCACGCGCCGTTGCATAGACCTTCGATGCCCCCGCCGCCAGCAACGCCTTGGCAAAATGCTCGCCGAGACCACGATTTGCGCCCGTTACCAGAACTACCTTGCCTTTGATTTCCATGTCGAACTCCGATTGTGTATATGCACTTACTACGTCAAAAAAATGCCCGGCTATGTGCCGGGCGAGCTTTTTCATTCCATCGATGTCAGTTCCAACAACGTCTTCCTCAGTTCGCCGGCGCGACCCTGACCAAACTTCTGCTCGAATTCCTTTTGCGCGTCCTTCCACCGCAACGCGGCTTCACCAAGCGTTTTCCCGCCGGCTTCCGACAGGTTGAGCGCGACCGCCCGCGTGCCGGAGTCCTGCTGTTCGGCTGTGACCAGACCATCGCGCTGCAAGGGCTTCAAGGCGCGCACGAGCGTGGTGCGCTCCATCACCATGGCGTCGGCCAGTTCGGCCATGGTCGTGCCGGGACGCTTGTGGATTGCCGCCAGCAGCGTGAATTGCGCCGCCGTCACACCCGCCTGGCTGACGTGACGCTCATAAAGCTGCGAAACGAAGCGCGCCGCCTGGCGAATGGCAAAACAGTTGCAGTCGAGATAGGTCAATTCGGGGGAAGTCATCTGCAGAGGGTAATTCGTGCATATGCACTTTGTCAAGCTGGCACCATTTCATGGTTTGACGCGGATCATCAGGCTCGCGGATAAGCCACCACGTCCCCTTCCACCGATAACCCCACCCGTTCGCCCACGCGCGGATAGGAATACCCCGCCACGCGGATCTGCACGCTGTGCGATCCTGCGGTGGAGCGCAGCATGACGCTGGCATCGTGTCCGTAGAAGACGACTTTTTCGACGGTCGCGTGGACCTCGCCTTGATCCGTGATGCGGATCTGTTCCGGGCGGATCATCACGTCGACATCGTTTGCCGCAACCGGACGCGCGATCGGCAAGATGCCGAATTCGCAGCGCACGTGCATTGGATCGCCGGGAAGAGTCGATCCCGCCACGATCACCGCATCGCCGACAAAACTTGCGAGTTCTCTCGATACCGGCCGCCGGTACACCGCTTCCGGCGTGTCCGTCTGCACCAGCCGCCCGCGCCACAGGACGGCGACCTCGCGGCCGAGCGACAACGCCTCGGCCTGATCATGCGTAACGAGCACGGCGGTCGCGCCGGTCGCGGCCAGCGCGTTCGCCACGGCTTCGCGCGTCTCGATGCGCAACGCGGCATCGAGCGACGAAAACGGCTCGTCGAGCATCACAAGCGATGGCGACGGCGCCAATGCCCGCGCCAGCGCAACGCGTTGCTGCTGGCCGCCCGACAAAGCCTGCGGCGCGCGGTCGCCATACGCGGCCGGCAAACCGACCAGAGCCAGGAGTTCATCGACCCGATACCGCGCCCGGCGCTGCGCACGCGGCAAGCCGAAGACGATGTTGTCGGCGACGGAAAGGTGCGGGAACAGCGCCCCCTCCTGCGGCACGTAGCCGATGCGGCGCGCTTCCGACGGCACATGCACGCCCGGCCCGGCGACACGCACGCCATCGATTTCCACCGTGCCGGCGTCGGCGCGTTCGAAACCGCACAGCACGCGCAGCAATGTCGTTTTGCCACTGCCCGAAGGTCCGAGCAGGGCCAGCAGAGTCCCCTTTTCCACCGATAAATCCACGCCATGCAGCACGGGTTGTCCATCGAAGGATTTGGTCAGGCTGGTAACGCGAAGTTCGCTCATATCGATTTACTTGTCAGACGGCGAACCGGCTTGGCGATTGATTTTTAGCGCTGTATCGATGTCGGCGGCGCGACCGGCGACCGCGGATCGTCCGAGCAGCGCGAACAATGTTCCCGACGCCAGCAGCGAGATGCCCACGAGCAATGCCGCATACGGCGCGGCGGCGGCGAACGCGAGCGTGGAGGTATCGATCCAGACTTGTGTCGCGAGCGTGCGGGTCCCTATGGGCGATAGCAGCAGCGTGGAATTAAGTTCGGTGACGACCGAGATGAAGACCATGGTCGCGCCGGCGCCAAGGCCGGGACCGGCGAGCGGCAACAACACGCGTCGCACGGTTTCGCGCCAGCTCAGGCCGAGCGAGCGTGCGGTTTCTTCCAGACGCGGCTGTGCCTGCGTGAACGCGGCGCGCACGCTCACCAACGCGAGCGGCAGAAACAGAATGGCGTAAGCCACGACCAGCAGCGTCGCGCTTTGATACAGCGGCCGCAACGCATGAACCGCCAACGATACGATCGCCAACGCAACGACAAGACTCGGCAAACCTTGCGCGAGGAACACGGTGCGCTCGAACATGGTTGCCATGCGGCTCGGGAAACGCACGAGCAAAAACGCCAGCGGCACGCACGCGAGCGTGGTGACAATGGCCGCAGCGAACCCGTAGCCCAGCGACGAAAACGTCGATTCAATCAGCAATTCTGGCGACACTTCGGCCGGCGTGATCGCGGCGGCGCCGCTTTGCGTGAGCCAGAAACCGATCATGCCGATAGGCACGCCCAGCGTGACAATTGCCAGCACGGCGAAACCTGCTGCGACGACCCATCGCCAGTGCCCGAGGTCGTAACGCAAAGCCGCTCGACGCACCCCGCGATCCAGACGTTCATATCGCGCGCCGCCGCGCACGCGCATTTCGAGCGCGAGACACAGCAGGCACATCGCGATGAGGAAGCAAGCGAATACCGAAGCGCCGCTGCCATCGAAGCTCGTGCGATATTCAGCGTAGATCTGGGTAGTGAACGTGCGAAACCGCAGCAGCGTAAATGCGCCGAATTCCGACAGCACGCCGAGCGCGACGAGCAGCATTCCGCCCAGCAAAGCGGGCCGCAATTGCGGCAACACCACGCGCACGAATACGCCGATACGTCCGCACCCGAGCGACCGCGCGCTTTCTTCAAGCGCCGGGTCCATGCCGCGCAGCGCCGCCGCAACGGGCAAATAAACCAGGGGAAAATACGCCGTCGATATCACCAGCAACGCGCCTGCAAAGTCCTGCAAATCCAGACTCAGCGATACCCACGCATAACTTGTAATGAACGCGGGCATGGCAAGCGGCGCAACGGTCAGTACGGCCCAGAAGCGCCGTCCGGGAACACGCGTGCGTTCGATAAACCACGCCGTCGCCGTGCCGACAATCGCCGAGACCAGCGTCGCGCTGATTGTTATGGATAACGTATTGATCAGCAATTCGCCGACGAGCGGCCTGAAGATCAATTCGAGGGCATCGTCCCAACCGTAGGTCACCGCGCGATACACCGTGAACGCAAGCGGCATCAACACGAGCAGCGCGCACAAACCCGCCGCCACGAGCAAACCCCGTGGCGCGCGTTTGCGGCCACGGGGTTTGGGCAACGCCTGAATGCTGGTGGCGTTCACGACATCGCTCATGCCTTTACAACAAGCCGGCTTGACGCATCAGCTTCGCGGCCTTGCTGTCATCGCCGAGTTGTTCGATGCTCAAGGACGGCGGGCTCAACTGGTCGAACGGCTTCAACATCGGGTCTGGTGCGACCCCTGCATGCAGCGGATATTCATACGCAATCTTGCCCTTCGCAATCAGTTGCTGCGCGCGCTCGCTGACCAGATACGCCAGGAATTGCTGCGCGACCTGCTGATTCTTGCTCGACTTCAACACCGCCGCACCCGACACGTTCACGAGCGCGCCAACATCGCCGTTGCCGAAGTGATAGATCGCGCTGCGCGTGGCGCTGTCGCCCAGTTGCGTATGCAAGCGCGCCCAGTAGTAGTTGTTCACCACGCCTGTGGCCACGCCGCCGCGATTCACGGCCGCGACCACGCCTTCGTCGTCATCGAAGAGTTGCGCGTTTTTCTTCAAGCCCTTGAGCCATTGCAGCGCTTCTGCATCGCCCTTCATTGCGATCACGGCGCTCACGACCGGCAGGAAATCGCCGTCGCTCGGTGCAATGCCGACCTTGCCTTTCCACTCCGGCTTCGCAAGATCCATCAACGATGCCGGCAGTTGCGCCGCATCGACCTTTTTCGTGTTGTAGGCCAGCACGTTCTCACGCGCGAGCACGCCGACCCAGTCGCCTTGTGGCGAGTTGAAGCGCGTCGGAATCACCGAAAGCGTGGATGCATCCGTCTTCTCGAGCAGCCCTTTCTCGCCGAGCAGAACGAGCTCGGGCGAGTTTTCGGTGAAGTAGACGTCGGCGGGAGAAGCCGAGCCTTCGGCCACGAGTTGCGCGGCCATTGCCGGGCCTTCGCCGTTGCGGATCTTCACCGATACCCCGCTCTGCGCCTCGAAGTCTTTCGCGAGCGATGCCACGACCTGTTCGTGCTGTGCGTTGTACAAGGTCAGCGTGGCCGCGACCGCGCTCAGCGGCAGGGCAGCCGAGGCGGACAGCACCGCGATGCCGCACAGCGCGCGCAGCAAGGGCATGGAGCGTGTGGTCTTCATTGCATTCATTCCTGTTGTGTTTTTGACGTTGAGCAAAACGGCTGACGATCAAGCTTCAAACAATCCCGCACCGATGTACGACCCCGGCCGCGCACCCGGCGGGCACGCAAACACGCCGCTGCCCACGTGCGTGGTGAACTGATTCATCATGTCGAACTTCGCGAGCCGGTCGTTGATGGGAATGAAACCGGTGCGCGGATCGCTTTGATGCGCGATGAAAATCAGCCCCGCGTCGTACTCGGTTTCCTGGCGCCACGGCGGCCACCGTTCAATATAAAAATCCGTGCCGTCGTTGTACGAATACGAGCGGCGCAGGATTTGCGCGCCCTTGTTCGTCGCTTGATTCGACAAGCGCACGTGCGAGTTGTCGGGGATCACGGGATTGCCGTCTTTGTCGGCGGCGTCGAGATCGAGCGCATCGAATTCGTTCTTCTTGCCGATCGGCGCACCGCTGTATTTCTCGCGGCCCATCACCTGTTCCTGGAAACCGCGTTCCATCTGGTCCCAGTGTTCGATCGTGATGCGAATGCGCCGCACGACCGTGTAGGTGCCGCCGTTCATCCACGGCGCGTCGGGTGCGTTGGCCCAGACGAACTGGTTCATCAACGCGGGTTGCGCCGTCGATGGATTGTTCGTGCCGTCCTTGAAGCCCATCAGGTTGCGCGGCGTTTGTCCGCGTGGACCCGACAAGAATCCCGCCTGACCCCAGCGCATCGCGACCGCACCGTAACCCATGCGCGCGAGTTGACGCACCGCGTGGAACGCGACTTGTGCGTCGTTGGCGCAAGCCTGAATCAGGATATCGCCGCCGGTTTTCTGCGGCAGCAACTGGTCGCCGTTAAAGCGCGGCAAATCCACGAGCGCAGCCGGACGATGCTTCGCTATCCCGTATCGATCCTTGCCTTCGTGCTCGAACATGCCCGGGCCGAAGCCGAACGTGACGGTCAAACCCGCCGCGCCGATACCGAGGATATCGCCGGAATCGGGCGCGGATTTATCGTCGGTGGGCAATGGCTTCGCCGTCTCGCCGCGCGACATGCGCGCTGCCGCGTCGGTCCATTGCTTGAGAAGGTTGATGACGTCATCGCGTTTGTCGGTCGTGAGATCGAGCGCGGCCACGTACGTGTGGCTCTGCTGCGCTGTGACGATACCCGCCTGATGCTCGCCGAAGAACGGTTCGACCACGGTCATCGGGTCGACGGGCTGCTTGAATTGCGCCTTGGTCGCCGCGTGCGCGACGGAACCCGCGCCCAACGCCGCGCCTGCGGCGACGCCTGCCTTTAGAAAGCGCCGGCGCGGTGGATCCTGATCGTTTGCCATGATGTTGTCCTGCCTTGTTACGTGTTGCGTGTTACTTCGCCAGGACCAGCGTGTTCACATCGTCCTGGACGTAATAGAAGCCGTCGCCTTCCGGCGTCAGCGCAATGCCGAACAAGTCGCCGTTGCCCGGAGGCGATTGCGCTTTGTCGGTATCGATCCAGCGTGCATACAGTTGCTTGCCCGTCGCGGGATCGATCTCCACCACCTGGCCGTTCAACGCGTTCGTCACCAGCAAATGCCCGTTGGGCGCGGTCACCATTGCAAGCGGCCGATGCAGGAAGCCATCGGCGGTCAGCTGGCGGCCAACGCCCGCGCTGGTATCGCGTGTCATGGGGTCGTCGATTTCCGTCACGCGGTTGCCGATGGCATCCGACGCGTACAACAACTTCTGGTCCTGGGACAAAGCCAGCCCCGTCGGCCCAACGAGGAACACGCCCTTGTCGGCCTGCGCGCCAAAGCCGCTTGCGATCACCGTTTCCTGCTTGACGACGGGCGGCTTTCCTTCGGGGATATCAAGATCGAGACGCAGGATGGTCGCCTGCTTGAACACGGGCGGCGTGCCGTCCGCGCCGCCCACGCCGAAGCCCGCATTGCTCACGAAGAGCGTGGCGTGATCGCCGTTATCGACGACTGCCATGTTGCCCCACGGGTCGTTGATGTTCGGGCTCACGATCGTCGATGCAACCTTGCCCTGGTTGTCCAGCACGATCAGGCAACCGGCGCCTTTGGTATTGGTCGTGCCGTCATTGCTCGGCGTGCTGCCGACGATCACCCAGCCCGACTTGAGCATGGTCATCGCGGTCGAGAGGCCGATGCCGCCCGGGCATTCCTTCAGGTCGCGCGGCACGGTTGCAAAGAGGGTGAGCTCTTTGGTGTCGGGGTGATAGTTGACGATGGTGCTGCCCGTGCCCTGCAGGTTGGCGGCGTTGTTGAAGTTGCCGACCAGTACGTCGCCTTGCTTGACGGTTCCGCTCGAGACCGGCGCGACCACGACCGCGTACGGATTCTGGTCGCCGTTGGACGGCACGGTGTTGATGAGCGTGGTGTTTCTGTGCAGCGTTTCGAGAAAGCCGATGGGCGCCGCGTGCGCGATCGTCGCTGCAAGCGCGCCTGCAACTGCAATGCTGCCGATAAGTTTTTTCATGCGAGTGTTCCGGGTGCGTGCATCGATGTTCATGGTCACGAGTCCCGTCGATCAGAAAGTAATGGTGGTGCGCACGCCGACCACGAAGGTATTGCGCAAGGCCGCGGTGGGGTCGTTCGGATTCTGTCCCGCGCCTGCGTTGAAGGTGTATTGCAGGTCGCCCTGCATGATCCACCACGGCGTGACCTGATATTGATAAGTGGCTTCGACCGCGGTTTCGCTGGTGCGTATGCCGTACGGGCCGCCGCTGAACGCTGCGCTCTGCACGTCGAGATCGTGCACGTGATTGCCGACCTTGATGTACGCGAGGCCGATGCCGACGCTATCGTTATCGCGTCCCTTGAACGGCGCCTTCATCACAATGCCCGCGTTCGCCGAAAGGCTCACGAGGTTGCGGTCGCCGGGCGCGCCCATCACGCGCGCGAACACGCCGATACTGCGCGGTTCATCCGGATCGGGACGCCAGATCATCTGGTCGGCTACGGCATAGAAGCTGTAATTTCCACGATGCGATTGCGGCGTGCCGCTCGTGGCCGAACTGGCGAGCGACACGCCGGTGTTGTCGATGCCCTGGTCGTCGAAGCGCTCGTTGTTGTACCAGAAGCCGATCTTGTAGGTGCCCGGCAACCCGCTTTGCGGCATGCCGACCATTTCGCCATCGGACGGCTGGTTGATTGCGTACTGCAGCTCGCCTATATACAGCGCGCCGTTATGCAGGTTGAAGTTCGTGCCGCTGAGATTGTTCGGGTTGTTGCCGAGCGGATCGCCGTCGAATACGCCGGCCAATGCCGTGATGGACGGCGTGATCTGACCGCGTACCCGCACGCCGAGCGCGGACAGCGGATACGCCGGACCGCCCGAGGGCATGTCGTAGGACGGCAGGCCCGGCCAGCCGAACATGGTGTTCACGAAGGTAGCCGCATACGAGCTGACCATGAACTCCTGGTCGATACTCTGCTGCCCGACCTTTACGTCCACGCGCTTGTTCAAGAACGATTGCTGATACCAGAGTTCCCACAGACGCGTTGTGTCCTGCGCTTCGATACCGCTCGCCGTGTTCAGCGTTCCAAGGTTGTACTGGCTCAGGTTGCGGCCATGGATCTGCAGCGCACTCGCGTTGAACGTGCCGCCTTCCCAGCCGAAAGCCTTTTGCGTATCGAGGCCGAGCGTGACCGTGGTCAGGCCGTCGTAGGTGCCGCCGGTTTTCAGGCCGCCACGCACATTGGCGAGATATTCCGATGTCTCCGTCGCCTGCAGCGACACGCCGTACTTCCCAAGAAACGAACGGATGCCGCCCATGTCGCCGAGCAGGGTTGAACGGGTCCAGACACCCGTCCACTGGCCGGCTTGCTGCGCCTGGATGTTCAGGTCGGCCTCGGGCGCGTCCGTGGGTGTCGCGTCCGGATTGGCAGGATTGCCGGCAGCCAATGCCGCCGATGAAGCCAGCAGAAGCCACGCGCTCAACAAGGCTCGGCGCACGGGCGCTCTGGAAACGCGTGTGTCGCGTTGGACCGGGTGGACGGGTTGCATCGAAATCCTCTGTCTTGGTATGTCCGAAGCCAATCGCTATAAGGCACTGGCGAGCGAATCGTACCGAGGCGACATCCAATCGTCAACACAAATGAGAACGATTCTCATTATAATTACATGGAGTTGAAACTGACATTACGGAAGGCCTTTTTCTCCCTTGTTTCAACGACTTGGATGAAAATAATCTGTAATGCTGTAGATATATATGAGCAATTAAACCGAGCGACCAACCTTCGCGACGGTATCGATATATTTGTGCCGCAATCTTCAGGCGCCGCCTGACGAGGCCACGGGATGGCTCAGCGAGGTCAACAATCGGATCAGCCCCGACAAGCGTTTCATCCAGCACACTCCTTTCCGGCCGACCCAACCCGCTGTGCCGAAATGCGCATCCTCAATGCGACGAACTGCCAAGACGCCGCCAATTTGGTTTCCTAAATTGCTTGAGCGGTCGTCTCCTCGACACCGCATTGACGACGCGGGGAAATCCGCCTTGCCCGGGTATATCGGCCATGGTTCAGTCATGGTGCTGAACCGCGTCATCGAATTGATAAACCGCCCTGCCCGCTCGACCTGTCCAACCCGAAGGAGAAGAACAAATGCATCTTCGAACAAGCATCAAACCGCTTGCCTGGATCATCGCGTGTGCTGCCGCCCTTGGCGCGTTGCCGCTGTCCGCCGCGGCGGAAAACATCGATGTGAAGGTCGGTTTTGCCGCACCGCTGACGGGCGCGAACGCGGGTTATGGGAAGGACTTGCAGAACGGCGTTCAGCTTGCACTCGATGAAGCCAACGCCAAGAAGATCCAGATCGGCGGCAAGACGGCTAACTTCACCATCCAGGCCGAGGACGATCAGGCCGACCCGCGCGTGGGCGTGCAGGCGGCGCAAAAACTCGTCGATGGCGGGGTCGCGGTCGTCGTCGGCCACTTCAACTCGGGCACGACGATTCCCGCGTCGCAGGTCTATCAGAACGCGGGCATTCCAGTGATCGATCCGGCCGCGACCAATCCGACCATCACGGAACGCGGTTTCGACAACGTCTTCACCGTCATTTCCAGCGATGCCCAGAACGCCGGCAACGCCGGAACCTACGCGGTGAAGGTCACGAAGGCGAAGAAGATTGCGATCATCGATGACCGCACGGCCTTCGGCCAGGGCGAAGCCGACGAGTTCGAGAAAGCCGTGAAAGCGGCGGGCGGTTCGATCGTCGCGCGTCAATACAGCGACAACCAGACCGTCGATTTCTCGGCGCAACTCACGGCGCTCAAGGGCGCGGGCGCGGATTTGATCTTTTTCGGCGGCCTTGACCGGCAAGCCGCAGCGGTGGCGAAACGGATGAAACAACTCGGCATCACTGCGCAACTGGTGGGCGGCGGCGGCGTGATGGATGCCGATTTCCTGAAGCTCGCCGGCGATACCGCCGAGGGCGTAATGGCCTGGGAATACGGCAGTCCGCTCGAAAAGATGCCGCAAGGCAAGGCGTTCGCCGACAAGTTCCAGAAGCGTTTTGGCGTCGCGATTCTTTCGTATGCGCCGTTTGGATACGACGCGGCCTGGGCGGCGATCAACGCCATGGAAAAGGCGGGATCGATTGATCCGAAGGTTTATCGGCCGGTGCTGAAGGCCATCTCGTTCCCGGGAATCACGGGAACCATCGCGTTCGACGACAAAGGCGCGCTGAAAAACGCTTCATCCACGATGTATCAGGTCAAGAGCGGCGCCTGGGTACCGATCGTCACGAAGAGCGGGACGTAAAGAGCACGGAACGCGGCGGCAACGGGGACATTGCCGCCGCCCTCTTCAATATCCTTGCAATGAAGCGGGCAACTTGAGCGTCCCGGAACTGGTGAAGCGAACGCTGCCAAACACATTACCCGCCAACTTGCCGCGTACGACGTAAGGCACGCTGCCCCGCTGGATCACGTCCGAGAGGCCGAACGCCTGCCTCGCGGCGGCAAATGCGGAAACGGTCAACGGGATATTCAATACGGTCTCGCCGAACCGCGGCAGGGTTCCGCGCGCATCGCTCACGCCGCTTGCAAATGGTTTGCCATCGAGGTCGAGGTCCAGTGCAATGCCGTCGTAATTGATCGGCGTCTCGTTGGGGTTCTGTACCCGCAACTTGACGACAAACCGCAGCTCGAGCCCCTGCCCTGCAATCGGTTCTATACCCGCGACGCTGACTCGTGGCGCATCGTGATCGAACAAACTCGCGCAGCCGGCAAGGCCCAGGAGGAGAAAAAGCCCGGCGAAAAACAGACGCATTGCATGATCCAAAAGAAAGGTTGGGTGCCCACTATAGCGGTGTGTCTAGCGTTTCGCGGCGCTTCGCCGGGTTCGTTCGTAAAAGCCAGGCGGTTTTGTTCTCACCCAATCCACGAACCGGCGGACATCGTCATTGGCAAGCAGCGCCTGAACCGTTGAATAATCTTTTGCAAGCTGACCTTCGTTGAAAAGCGCGTGCAATTGCCTGTGACAGACCCGGTGCAGCACCGCGATTTCCTTGCCGCCCTTCGACTTGGGCACGAGATGATGTTCGTCGCGTTGACTTGCCGGGACCAGACGGCCGCACAGCGCGCAGAATTCATCGGCTGCGGGCGGTTTGTACCAGGGTTCGAGCGGAGGTTTTGCCATGGATGATCACGCCGCCAGATACCTCGAAAGCCCCGCCCGCGTCAGCGCGGCTTCGCCTTCGATCCATTCCGCAAATTCGCTCAAGACCTTCGATGCCGCCGGCCTTTCCGGATAAATCAGGTAATACGACGCCCCGCTCGGCACACAAAGCGAAAACGGCGTGACGATCCTTTGCGCCGCCAGATCCTCCTCGATCAACGATAAATCCCCGATCGTCACGCCCAGCCCTTGCATCGCCGATGAAATCGCAAGGTCGAGCGTATCGAAATGCTGCGCTTTCGCCGACGGCAATCCCCGATACCCATAAGCCGCAAGCCACCTCAGCCAGTCGCGCCGGTCGCGCGTGGGATGCAGCAAGGTCTGGTCGGCGAGATCGTCGGGCGTGATGGCGCGCGTCGTGCGCTTCAGCAAGCCGGGCGCGCAAACCGGTGTCAGGACTTCATCGAAGAGATGATGCGCGCTCACGCCCTTGCCCGCCGGTTGACCGAAAATGATGGCGGCATCGAATTGTTCGGCATTGAACTCCACCCCGTGCGATACCGACGCCGTCACCTCGATCACCAGTTCCGGCCGCTCGTTTTGCAGGCGAATCACGCGCGGCAGGATCCAGCGCATGGCGCACGTCGGGCATTTCACGCGCAAGGTGCCGGAGTGCGCGCCGCTGCGCTCAAGCGCCTCGGTGATCTGGGCGAGCGCCTGCTGCACGGGCGCAAGCAGCATCGCGCCATTGGGCGTGAGCGCAAGGCCGCGCGGCTGGCGCACGAAGAGCGCATAGCCCAGATGCGCCTCCAGTCCGGAGATTTGCCGGCTGACGGCGCCCTGCGTGACGTTCAGCAGATCGGCGGCGCGCGTAAAGTTGAGGCGCTGCGCGACGACGGCAAACGTCTTGAGCACATCGAGTGAAGGCAGTGGTTTCATCGGCGAATCTCGTCAGCCATGAGCGGCAAGCATGGCTAGTATGACAAACTTTCGATTGTCGGCGGTTAATGGCTGCTGTCGAATGACCATCGATACCTGAATCAGTCTTACGGAGATTTGTCGTGAAAAGCGCCTGGACCCCTCAATCGAAGCTGCCCGCTGTCGGCACGACCATCTTTACCGTCATCGGCCAGCTTGCCGAGGAACATCACGCGCTGAATCTTTCGCAAGGCGCGCCGAACTTTGCGCCCGATGCGAAGCTCGTGGAGAGCGCCGCCCGAGCCATGCGCGCCGGGCATAACCAGTACGCGCCGATGTCCGGCGTTCACGCGCTGCGCGAAGCGTTGGCTGTGAAGACGAAAAACCTCTACGGCGCAAGCTACGATCCAGCGAGCGAAATCACCGTGGTCGCAAGTGCGAGCGAAGGGTTGTACGCGACCATCAGCGCGCTCGTACATCCCGGCGACGAAGTCATCTACTTCGAGCCTTCCTTCGACAGCTACGGCCCGATCGTCCAGTTGCAGGGCGCGACGCCGATCGCGATCAAGCTTTCGCCGGGGGATTTTCATATCGACTGGGACGAGGTTCAGGCCGCCGTCACGCCGCGCACGCGCATGATCATCGTCAACTCGCCGCACAATCCTTCGGGCAGCGCGTTCACGAGCCAGGACATCGAGCGTCTCACGGCGCTTACCCGCGATTCGAAGATCATCGTTTTGTCCGACGAGGTCTATGAGCACGTCGTCTTCGACGGCGCCCTGCATCACAGCATGGCGCGCTATCCGGCGCTGGCCGAACGCAGCGTGATTGTGTCGTCGTTTGGCAAGTCGTATCACGTGACAGGCTGGCGCGTCGGCTTCACGCTCGCCCCGGCCGATCTGACCAACGAGATCCGCAAGGTCCATCAGTTCATGACCTTTTCCGCCGATACCCCTATGCAGATTGCCTTCGCCGAAGCCCTCGGCGACGAATCGAGCTATCTCGGTCTCGGCGCGTTCTACCAAAAGAAACGCGACCTGCTGGCCGAAGCGCTCGCCGGATCGCGTTTCGAATTGCTGCCGAGCGCCGGCAGCTTCTTCATGCTGGCGCGCTTCGGCGCATTTTCGGATGAAACCGACAGCGACTTCGTGCTGCGGCTGATTCGTGAAACGCGGGTCGCTACAATCCCGTTATCCGCGTTCTACACCGACGGCACCGACAACCGCATCATCCGCCTGAGCTTTGCGAAGGACGACGACACGTTGCGCGAAGGCGCGCGCCGTTTGTGCGCGGTTTGAACTCATCGAACTACACCGGGAGAAATACGTTATGAAGAAGAGCCTTCACGCGCTGGCCGGCGCCATGTTGATTGCGGCGTCGTTGTGCACGGCAACGGCCGCTTTCGCCGCCGATTCCGACACGCTGCGCTACGGCATCGAAGCGCAATATCCGCCGTTCGAATCGAAGTCGGCATCGGGCGAATTGCAGGGCCTGGATATCGATATCGGCAACGCGGTTTGCGCCGCGGCCAAGATGAAATGCGCGTGGGTCGAGACCTCGTTCGACGGCCTGATTCCCGCGCTGCAGGGCCGCAAATTCGACGCGATCAATTCCGCGATGAACGCCACCGATCAACGCCGCCAGGCCATCGATTTCACGAACATCGTGTATCACGTGCCGACGCAGTTGATTGCCAAGACGGGAAGCGGACTTGCGCCCACGCCTGAATCGCTGAAGGGCAAGAACATCGGCGTGCTGGCGGGCTCGGTGCAGGAAACGTTCGCGAAGGCGCATTGGGCCAATGCCGGCGTGAACGTTGTCGCATATCAGGATCAGAATCAGGCTTATACCGACCTGAAAGCTGGCCGCCTGGACGGCACGCTCGTGATGTCGGCCGCTGGCCAGTCAGGCTTCTTGTCGAAACCGGATGGCGCGGGTTACGCGTTCGCGGGCGGCCCGGTCCACGATGAAAAAATCCTCGGCAGCGGCATTGCGTTCGGTGTCCGCAAAGGCGACAAGGCATTGAAGCAACGCCTGGATACGGCCATCGCCAAGTTGCAGGCGGACGGCACGATTGCGAAAGCGGCGAAGAAACATCTCGGCGATATCGACGTGTCAGTTAAATGAAAGCGTTTCAGATCTGAATGAAAGTATTGTAGCCAGCGCGGATTATTGAACGCTGGCACACTAGCGACAATTCGTTGCTATGGCAGTCATTGTCGTAGCATCCATTGGCTTCAGCATCGTCGGCCGCACGGGTTTTCGTGCGGCCGCTTTCATCCGGATCTCCCATGAGCACTGCGCCCGCAGCACCCGCCGCGCCTGCCCCACCCGCACCGCTCAAAGGTGGCCAGCTCGTCCTTGCCACCGTCGCCGTCGCGTTGGCCACGTTCATGAACGTACTCGATTCATCGATTGCGAACGTCGCCATTCCGACCATTTCCGGCAATCTGGGCGTGTCAGTGGATGAAGGAACGTGGGTCGTCACCGTATTTGCCGCGGCCAACGCGGTGTCGATCCCGCTGACCGGCTGGCTGACCCAGCGGATCGGGCAGATCAAGTTGTTTGTCGGCGCGATTCTGTTGTTCGTGATTTCTTCATGGCTTTGCGGCCTCGCGCCCACCTTGCCAATCCTGCTCGCCGCGCGCGTATTGCAAGGCGCCGTTGCCGGACCGTTGATCCCGCTTTCGCAAGCCATTCTGCTGGGTTCTTATCCGAAGGAGAAAGCGTCCATGGCGCTTTCCCTCTGGGCGATGACCGCGGTCGTCGGGCCGATTGCGGGTCCGGCTTTGGGCGGCTGGATCACCGACAGTTATTCGTGGTCGTGGATCTTCTATATCAACATTCCGGTAGGATTATTCGCCGCGAGCGTGACATGGTTCATCTACCGGAAACGGGAATCGGCGACGCGCAAGGCGCCTATCGATACGATCGGATTGATGTTGCTGATTGCGTGGGTGGCATGCCTGCAGATCATGCTCGATAAAGGCCGCGACCTCGACTGGTTTTCATCGCCGCTGGTCGTCTGGCTCGGCATTATCGCGATGATTTCGTTTGCATTTTTCGTGGTCTGGGAATTGACCGAAAAGAATCCCGTGGTGGATCTGCGCTTGTTCGCCGGACGCAATTTCTTTGGCGGCACAGTTGCCATTTCCGTGGCGTATGGCGTGTTCTTCGGCAATCTTGTTTTGTTGCCGCAATGGATGCAGCAATACCTCAATTACCGGTCCGTCGATGCCGGGCTCGTCACCGCGCCATTGGGCATTTTTGCGGTGATTCTCGCGCCAGTCATGGGCAAGGTTTTGCCGCGCACGGACGCGCGCGTGGTCGCGACCCTGGCGTTTATCGGATTTGCGATCGTGTTTTATATGCGCTCGAAATACGTGATCGAGATTGATACATGGCATCTAGTCTTGCCCACGCTTTTGCAAGGCATTCCAATGGCGCTGTTCTTCGTGCCGCTGACATCGATCATCTTGTCGGGATTGCCGCCTTCTAAGATTCCGGCGGCGGCGGGTTTATCGAATTTCGCGCGCGTGTTCTGCGGCGCCGTCGGGACGTCGTTGTGCGGCAACGCGTGGACCGACCGCATTGCGCTTCACCACGAACGGCTGACCGAACAGGCGAATGCCAATAACCCCGCCTTCATGGCGTCGCTTCAAGCTTCGCAGAGCACGCTGCACGTCAACGAAGCCCAGGCGCGCGGGTTATTCGATTTCACGGTGAATACGCAAGCCGCGATGATGGGACTCAACGACATTTTCTTCGCTTCGGCCGTGATTTTCATCCTGATCATTCCGCTGATCTGGATCACGAAGCGCGCGAAAGGCGGCGGTGGCGGCGCGGCTGCGGGCGCGCATTGAGGGTGCAAACGGGGCTCGTTGATCGACAACGAGCCCTGCTACTTTTTGAACGTGATGTGCGAGACCCGCCGCACCATCAACACAGCCGATAACGCGGCCACGGCGGTCAGCAGCACCCCGATGTGTATCGATTGCACGAGCACTTCGCGCGCGCTTTCAATCATCGCCGGACCATCCAGTCCAACGGGCGCCAGATCCGCAAGAAGCTTGGATCGCAAGGCGCTATCGATAAGAATGCGCGGATCGTTGAACCTCGGCAGCCAAGCGGTACTCGCCGGCTCGCCCAAGACACGAAGCGTGCGTGTCATCACATCGCGGTAATGATGCTGAACGATCGTCGCGACCACGCTGGTTCCCAGCATGCCGCCCACCATGCGCGTGGATTGCAATAAGGCCGTGGTAATGCCAAAGCGTTCGCGCCCGGCGATTTCCTGTCCGAAAACATTCAGGTTGTTCAAAATGAAACCGAGACCAATACCGATCCCGGCCATAGGTATCTCGATCCAGATATGCGGCGTCGACGCGCTCGCAAACGAAAGCGCAATGCTTGCGAATAGCAGCAGCGTGAAGCCGATGGAAAGAATCATCGTCGGCTTGCGCAAATGAATCACGATCCGCGTATTGATAAAGCTGCCAATGGCAATAAACATCGCAATAGGCGTGGCGAGCAACCCAGCTTCCTGCGGCGATAAACCAAACCCGCCCTGCAACAATAACGGCGCGAAAAAGATCAGCGAAAACATCACGAAACCGGACAGCACGGACAGCGTGAACAAGGTCACGAGTTGCGGATCCTTGAACAGATCGAGCGGAATGATCGGATGCGTTGCGCGACGCTCGCACATAAGCAACGCAGCGGCGCCGATCACCACGCATATCGCGAGAATGATATTGCCGGTCGTCAAGCCGCTCTTCGGCACGCCTTCAATGAACGCCTGCAAACCGCCAAGAACCAGCGCGACGAGCGCCGCGCCCATCCAGTCGATTTTCACCGCGCCCTCGCGCGGGCGCCGGTAGTTCGGCAAATGCGCCCAGATGAAATAGAACGCTGCGACGCCCACCGGCAAATTGATCAGAAATGTGGAACGCCATCCCCAATGTTCGCTCATCCAGCCGCCGAGTGATGGGCCCGCCGCTGTGCCGATCCCGTACGACGCCGCCATGACCACCTGCCAGCGCACGCGCAGACGTGGATCGGGGAAAAGATCGGGGATCGACGCAAATGCGGTCCCCACCATCATGCCGCCGCCGACGCCTTGCAAGCCCCGCGCGATGACCAGGAACAGCATGTCATTAGCCACGCCGCACAACACCGACGCCACCGTAAACGTGATGACCGCAGCGATCACGAAACGCTTGCGCCCGAAATAATCGCCGAGTCGGCCAAATACCGGCACTGTCACTACCGATGCCAGCAAATACGCGCTCGCAATCCATGCGTAGTACTCGAAGCCGTGCAACTCCGCGACGATAGACGGCAGCGCGGTACTCACCACGGTCTGATCGAGCGCGACGAGCATGTTGACGAGACCGATGCCGAGCATCGCTAAAAGGGCATTTCGAAACGGGAGGGGTGAAGCGGTATGCGGGTCGGTACTGGCGGCGGCTTGGGACACGGGCAGAGAATGGGCAGATAAACAAAGGCGAGGGGTGAATTGTATGACGCCATTAATTCGCGGGTTGCGCGGAGCGCCAATAAAGGAACGATCAGCAATAAATATAGTCGGACAAATGAAAGCACGTTCGTCGTGTTTCGCGTTTTAACCGAAGAAGGAGAATCGTATGTTCAACCGAATAGTCGTTGCTATCGACGGCAGCCGTACATCAAGCCGCGCATTCGACACCGCGCTCGAACTCGCCGTCACGCACCACGCAGTGCTGCAGCCGTTCTATGTAATCGAAGAGGCGCCTATCTACTACGATGTCCCTGGTTACGATCCTTCAATCCTGCGTACCCAGCTCGCCGACCAGGGCGCCACGCTGGCCGCCGAAACCAACGCCGCGATGAAGCAGCGCGGCGTGGAGGGTCAGGTGCTGGTGAGCGAGGCGTCATCGGTTGAAGACGTGGCCGAGCTCGTCCTCAAGGCGGCGACCGCGTTCAACGCAGACCTGCTCGTCATGGGCACGCACGGACGCAAAGGATTTCAACGGCTGATACTCGGGAGCGTCGCGGAACGGTGTCTCAGGCAGGCAAGCTTGCCGGTGCTGCTGATTCCATCGGCGGCGGGCGGACCGGACGTCGAGGCGCAGGTCGCGGCCTAAGCGTCGCACTGATTCGGCGCGTCCGGCTAACGGCGCACTATTGCAAAAACTTGTACGTGACGTTTTGCCACCCGAAATTGCATGGCATCGATGGGACAATTTCCTTGTTCCAGATCAAGGTTTTATAAATTGTTCATATAACCGAGCATGCCATGCAGACCCTGCACGAGACTTCCGCATTAGCCCTTTCCGCCGGCCCGCGCCACGCCGCGCATTGCACGACATGCTCGTTGCGGCAGTACTGCATGCCCCAGGGCCTGTCCTCCGGCGATACCGACAAATTGCAGTCGGTCATCGTCAACGCCCGCGCGATCAAGCGCGGCGAAACGCTGTTTCGTATCGGCGATACGTTCGATGCGATCTATGCCATCCGCTCAGGCTCGCTCAAGACGGTCGTTACAAGCGCAAACGGTCGCGATCAGGTCATGGGCCTGCACTTGGGCGGCGACGCGTTGGGCCTCGAAGGTTTCGACGACGGTCACCATGCGTGTCGCGCCGTGGCGCTGGAAGACAGTTCCGTGTGCGTGGTTCCCTTGACGGCTTTCGAACGCGCCTGCCGCGAGTCCAGCGCGATCCAGCGGCGCCTGCTGCAGTTGCTGAGCCGCGAAGTCGTCCGGAAATCGACGCAAACCGTGATTCTCGGCACCTTGCGCGCCGATGAGCGCGTCGCCGCGTTGCTCCTGGATCTTTCTTCGCAGCTGACGCGCCGCGGTTATGCGGGCAACGAATTCAACCTGCGCTTTACGCGCGACGACATGGGCAGTTTCCTCGGCATCACGCTGGAAACCGTCAGCAGGACGCTGTCGCGTTTTCAGGCGAAAGGTCTGCTTCATGCGGATGGCAAGCTGATCCATATCCTCGATTTCGACGGCCTGCGCGCCGTCTGAAGAATACGGCAGATGCAACTCGAACGCGGTTCAAGCACGCCTGGCATGTCCTCTGCTACGATTTATCGTTTCGCACGGCCACTGCCCGGAGAAAAGAGCGATGAATCGCGAACCTACCCCGCTGCACCCGCTGCTTGTCCGCCTGCGCGAGGCGCGTCACACAACTGACGCGCTGTTTGACATCGTCAAGCCTGAATTCCTTTATGAACGGCCGATTGCCGAACGGCATCGGATCGTGTTTTACATTGGCCACCTTGAAGCGTTCGACCGGAATCTCTTCGATCAGCGCCTCTTCGACCTTCCCAGCCCCAACGCCGAGTTTGATCAGTTGTTCGCGTTCGGCATCGATCCGGTCGACGGCGGCCTGCCTACCGATCAGCCGCAGGACTGGCCGACGCTTGCGACGATCCGGGCATATGTCCAGCGTATTCGCGACGACATCGACACCAACTTCGACCCCGTCGATATTACAAACCGTGCAGATACGGACGGCAAATTCGTTGCTTCTGGCATCACGCCGGAGACGCTGCTGGAAGTCGCGATCGAGCACAGGCTGATGCACGCCGAGACGCTCGCGTACATGCTGCATCAATTGCCGCTGCATCAGAAAACCGGTCCGGACGTGACAGAGCAGGAAGCCCAACACCCGCTCGATACCGACGCAATTCGCGAAATGATTCACGTGCCTGCAGGCACGGCAACGCTCGGCCTCACGCGCGAAAGCGGAACGTTCGGCTGGGACAATGAATTCGGCGAACACAAGGTAGACGTGCCGGCATTCGAGATGGACCGGTACATGGTCACGAATGCGGACTGGCTCGACTTCATGCGGGCTGACGGTTATTCGAATCGCGATCTCTGGCGCGATGCCGACTGGGCGTGGCTCGAAAGCGAAGGAATCGACAAGCCCGCGTTCTGGGTCCGCGATCCGTCGAATGCCGATGAGTGGAAATTGCGGACCATGTTCGACGAAATCGCGCTGCCCGCAGACTGGCCGGTGTATGTGAGCCACGCCGAAGCCAACGCGTATGCGAAGTGGGCGGGCAAATCGCTGCCGACGGAAGCGCAATGGCAACGCGCGGCTGAGGGCGCGCCGCAGGCGCAAACCGGCAACTTTGACTTCCGCCGATGGGAACCGTCACCCGTGCAAGCGCATCCGGAAAATCGCAGCACGGCTGGCGTGGCGGGACAATTCGGCAACGGTTGGGAATGGACCTCGACCCCGTTTAGGCCGTTACCTGGCTTCGAACCGTTCTCGTTTTACCTGGGCTACTCGGCGAACTTCTACGACAACCAGCATTACGTGCTTAAAGGCGGCTCGCCGCGTACGGCGGCGTGCATGCTCCGGCCGAGTTTTCGCAATTGGTTCCAGGCGCATTATCAGTACGTGTATGCGGGGTTTCGCTGCGTGCGTGCTGCTTGACCATGCGCTTCACGAACAAAGCAAAACCGGCCCCCGAGGCCGGTTTTTCTTTTTGACGCCACCTGAGCCACTCAATAATACGGATACGGCGCGTAATAAACCGGTCGCGGCGGCGCGTAATAAACCGGAGGCGGCGGTGCGTAATAAACCGGCTGCGGCGCATAGACTTGCGGCTGCTGAATCGTATTGCCCTTCGACGTCATGCATTGCGCGTACGCCGCATCGTATTGGCCTTGCAGGCCCGCGGCCGAGTATTGAGCGCTGTTCGCGCCCGCCGCACTGCCAACTAGCAACCCGCCGCCTGCGCCAATAGCCGCGCCCGCGCCTGGATTCCCCGCCGCCGCACCAATCAAGGCCCCAGCTGCCGCACCACCAAGGGTACCGAGCACAGTGCTGTTGACGCTGTTCGTGGTCGCAGCCTGCGCCGCGCCTTGCGGATTGCCCGCCTGGAACGCGTAGTTGCGGCATTCATAGTCGTCCGCTCGAAAAGTGGCGAGCGGTTCGCCCGTACGCGGCAGCGCAACAATGCTCGGACCGCTCGGCGGCACGACCGCGCAGCCGCTGACCAGAATCACACCGCCGAGGGCGGCGATGCTGAGTAACTTGCCTGAGTTCATATCGCGACAATCCAAAGTGCTGAAGTTACGAACTTAGAGCAATTCAGGCGCGATTTGGTTACTCAATGGTTACTAATCATTTCGCGATGGCCACGACCGGCCGCGTCCTGTATCACAAGAATCTCAAACTAACAGGAAAGTCAGGATCTTCACATTAGAAGATGCACTTATTACATCACGAGCCGGAAAGGCCGAGTATGTAGCCATTAAATGTTATCGATCCATCATCCCTACGATGGAAACGTGACAACAAAGCGTGCGTTTTCTCGCAATGCACAAAAAACGCAGGCATCGTCCTGACGAAGGAGACATGCGACATGAGTGAGCCATTCGTGGCCGCTTTATCGCCCGATATGGCCACGCCGCTGATTCGCGTGGCCGGCGTCACCAAGCGATTTGGTGGCGTGCAGGCGCTTCGCGGCGTGAACCTCGAGGTGCTTCCTGGCGAAGTCCACGCGCTGCTGGGCGAAAACGGCGCGGGGAAATCCACACTCATCAAAATCCTGAGCGGCGTGCATGCATGCGATCAGGGCGTGATCGAGATCGACGGCGCGCGCGTCGCGTTCGATTCCCCCGCCAGATCGCGAGATGCCGGCGTCGCCGTGGTTTATCAGGACCTGAGCCTGGTCGAATCGATGTCGGTCGGTGCGAACCTGATGCTCGGCCGCGAACCGCGCACGCGGTTTGGCTTCGTCAAAAAGCGCGAGCTGATGGCGCGCGTCGGCGAATTTTTGAAAGCGCACGGCATTCCCCTCGATCCGCGCGCGATGGTCGGATCGCTGCCGTTCGCGTATCGGCAAATGACGGAAATCTGCAAGGCGCTGATGGGCGATGTGCGCGTTCTGATCCTCGATGAACCCACGTCCGCGCTCACAGGCGGCGAGGAAGAAATCCTCTTCAAGGCGATTCGCACGGTGACGGATCGCGGCGTCGGCGTGATTTACGTGACGCATCGGCTCAATGAGGTCTTCCGGATTTCGCAGCGCGTCACCGTGTTTCGCGACGGCGCCAACGCCGGTTCCTACACGACCGCGCAGACGAACATGAAGGAGCTGGTCGCGGCGATCGTCGGACCCGGGCATGCCGCGATGCACGCGCGCGAAGTCGCGGCCGGCACGCCGCGCGCGCTTGCTTATGAGATCGACAACAAGCCCGTTCTCACCATGTCCGGCATAAGCAACGATCGTCTGCACGATGTCAGCCTCACAGTGCGTCAAGGCGAAATCCACGGACTCGCGGGACTGATCGGAAGCGGCCGTACGGAGATACTGCAGACGCTGTTCGGGCTTCGCGAGGTTGCACAGGGAACGCTCGCGATCAACGGCCAGCAGGTCGAGCGTCTGACGCCCGCCGCCGCGATCAAGCTTGGCATTGCGCTCGTGCCGGAAGACCGGCACGTTGAAGGGCTCGTGCTGGACCATTCGATCGAACGCAACTTGACGCTGCCATGGCTCGCGCTCTTTTCACGCGCAGGCTGGCTGCAAAGCCGCGCCGCCGCGCAACAGGCGAAGAGCGCGATGAAACAGCTCGCCGTAAAGGCGCCCGGCCCCGGCACCCAGGTGAAATTCCTTTCTGGCGGCAACCAGCAGAAGGTCGTCTTCGCGAAATGGAATAGCCCGCGTCCGGCTCTCCTTCTGCTCGATGAACCCACCGTCGGCGTGGATGTCGGCGCGCGCGAGGAACTCTACGCCGTGGTCCACGACGCCGCGCGCGCGGGCACGGGGGTGCTCGTCGTGTCGTCGGATCTGGACGAACTCCTGCGCCTGTGCGACCGCATTTCGATTGTGGTGGATGGCGCAATCGTCAACACGGTCGATCGCGAAAGCGTGAGCAACGCCGAAGCGCTGCATCACCTGATCCAACTCCCTCGTTTCCAGGAAGAGCCCGCAACATGAACGACTCCGTCACGCCGCTCGCGGCCGACCCGCTGACCGCGCAACCGCCAAGCCGTGCGTTGCGGCTCGCGCGACTTTTGCTGCAGGGCGAACGGCCCTACATGTTGTACGTCGCATTCGCGATCCTGCTGGTCGTGTTCAGTTTCGCATCGCCATGGTTTCTGTCCATCGATAACTTCCTGAACATCGGGCGGCAGACTGCACTTGTATCGATCATCGCGATCGGCATGACGTTCGTGATCATCGCGCGGCAGATCGACCTGTCGGTCGGATCGACGCTCGCGCTCTCCGGCATGTCCGCCGCGCTCGCGATGGCGCATCTCGGCGACAACTGGATCATCGGTGCGATTGCGGGGATCGGGACCGGCGCGATCGTGGGCGCGATCAACGGCGTGGTCGTCACACGGCTGAACATTCCATCGTTTCTCGTGACGCTCGGCACGCTTAGCGCGGCGCGCGGGCTGGCGCTGCTCGTCACCACCACGAAGCCGGTCATCATCACGAACGACTCATTTGTTTCGATCTTCGGCGAAGGCGATATCTTCGGCGTGCCCGTACCGATTCTATGGACGCTGCTTGCGGTCATAGGCGGCGTCTTGCTGCTGCATTACAGCGTCTTCGGACGACGAGTGTATGCCGCCGGCGGCAACCCGACGGCCGCGCTTTACTCCGGCATCAACATCCGGCGCGTGACAACGATCACTTTCATCCTCACCGGCGCGCTTGCGGGTCTTGCTGCGCTCGTGCTCGCCGCGCGTTCACATGCCGCGCGGCCCGACGTGGTGCAAGGGCTTGAACTCGATGTAATCGCCTCCGTGACACTCGGCGGTTGCAGTCTTTTCGGCGGACGCGGATTCGTGCTTGGAACTTTGTTAGGCAGCCTTATTATTGGCACGCTCAACAACGGCCTGGTGCTGCTCGGGGTGAGTTCGTCGCTTCAGCTCGTCATCAAGGGCGCGATCATTGTGGCAGCGGTGGCATTCACGAAGAAATAACGAGGCACGTCGATGACTCGTGATGTGGGAACCGTGACAACGCATCGCATGGTTCCGTGGTGGTGTAGTTAAAACTCAGTACACAAGATCAACGGAGACAAATCATGAATCATCGTCGTTTATCAACTCTTGCCGTTGCGCTGACCGGCGTCGTGGCCGCACTCTGCACAACCTACGCGAGCGCGCAATGCGTGACGGGCCTGCCGGTGGCATCGATCGGGCCTTCGACTATCGTGGGCCAAGGACCGAATGGAGAAAAAGCCGCATCGGTCGATACGGTCAAACTCACCGCCGCCGAAGCCGACAAGATCAAGGCGGGCAAGTACAAGGTCGGCATTTCCATGCAGACCATGAACCTCGACTGGGCGCAGTTGCAGGTTGCGGGCATCACGGACACGCTGAAGAAATACAACGTGGAAGTGATCGGCGTGGCGTCGGCGGAATATCAGGTCGACAAGCAGATTGCGGATATCGAAAACACGATTCAGCGGCACCCCGACGGCATCATTTCCATTCCCGTCGATGGCACCGCGACCGCCGCGACGTATAAAAAGGTCTCGCAGGCGGGCATCAAGCTCGTGTTCATGGACAACGTTCCGACAGGTCTCAAGCACCCCGAACAATATGCCGCCATGGTTTCCGCCGACAGCGAGGGCAATGGCCAGATCGCGGCGAAGGTACTGGCCTCGTGCGTAGCGAAGGGCGGCACGATCGGACTGGTCAATTTCGGAGTTGATTATTTCAGCACGACAGAGCGCACGAAAGCGGTCAACGACTGGATGAAAAAGAACCGTCCGGACATCAAGATCAAGCAGGTCGCGTTCACCGACCCGTCGAAGGTCGGACAGATCGCCGGCGACTTCCTGACCGGCAACCCGGACGTCAAGGGCCTTTTCGCGGTTTGGGATCAACCGGCGCTCGACACGCTTACGTCCATGCGCGCACAAGGCGTGACCATTCCGATGACGACCGTCGATCTCGGTCTCGAATCGGCAATCGAAATTGCAAAGGGCGGACCGCTGAAGGCAACCGGGTCGCAGCGTCCCTACGATCAGGGCGTGGCTGAAGCCATGGCGATGATGAAGGCGATTCTCGGCCAGACGCCGCCGGCGTGGATTGGCGTGCAGTCTTTGCCCGTCGTTCAGTCGAACGTGCTCGAAGCCTACAAGACGGTCTTCAAGAAAGATCCGCCGGCGCCGCTGGCGGACGCGTGCAAGAAAGCAGCGCCCGCTTGCGGCTGACGCGCTTCTTTCGTTGTAAAGAGAATAGTCCCGACAGCACTTTCAACGTGCTGTCGGGCCTCTATTGTCCAACCTGCCAGCGAATGGCGCGTCTTCATTCAAGCATGATCCTCGCATGACCAAGAACGAACGACTGCGCACGCTTGCCGAGACGCTGCGCGAGCAAAGCGTATTGCGTTTGCGTGAAGCCGCGACGCTGCTGGATGTATCGGAGATGACGGTGCGCCGTGATATTGCCGCGAGCCCGGGCACATTCACGTATCTCGGCGGTTATATTGTGCGGACCTCCGATGTACCCAACCACACGAGCTACACCATCGACGAGGAAAAGGACCACTTCGCCCAGGCGAAGGCTGAAGCATCGGCAACAGCGGCGCGAATAATTTCAGATAACGAAACAATTTTTATCGACTGCGGTACGACACTGACCAACCTGGCCCGCATGATTCCAGCGGACTTGCATCTCACGGTGGTCTGCTATTCGCTGAATATTGCCGAGATCCTGCGGCGCAAGTCCAATGTGCGAATGATCCTGCTGGGCGGCGTATATGCACCGTCGTCTGATTCGTTCGCGAGCGAGGAAAGCATCGATACGCTCAAGCGCATGGGAATCAACAAGGCATTCATGTCGGCTGGCGGCGTTGATGAAGGGCGAGGCGTGACCTGCTGGAACTTTCACGAAGTAGGAATCAAGCAGGCCGCAATGGCAAGCGCCGTGGAAAAGCATCTCGTGATCGATACCAGCAAGATGGGCAAGGTCAAGGCCGTGCGCTTCTCGCAACTCGGCGACTTTGATTCGCTGATTACCGAACGCGGCCAGTCGCTGCGCCCGCTTATCGAGTGAATCGAACGCAGTAGCATGACGCTAGGCTTGTAGATCGAATTGCATTGGTGATATATTACATATCAGTGTTTTACGAATCTTCATAAGCACGTCATCAGGTTCCGCAATGCTCAATCCCTCGTTGTTCGGCCGTCTGTCTTTCATGCCCGCAGAACCCATTAAAGGGTCGCTGCCTGCCGGCCGCAACCGTTTCCGTATAGCAGAGGACCGCGACGCAATCCTGTTCGTGCCAACCGGACTCGACACGCTCGACGAGGTCCCGTTGTTCGTTATGTTCCATGGTGCAGGCGGCTTTCCCGAGAAGGTTCTGCCGTTCATCGAAGCACACGCCGAGCGCGAAAAATTCCTGATCCTCGCGCCGCATTCAACCTATGCAACATGGGACATCGTGATTGGCGGCAGCGGTCCGGACCTTGAGCGTCTGCAGCAGGCACTCGCCGAAGTCACGTTGCATTACCGGATAGATAATCGTCATATAGCCTTCGCAGGGTTTTCCGATGGTGCGAGCTACGCATTATCGATTGGCATTACTAACGGCGATATCGCGAGTCATGTGATCGCATTTTCCGGCGGTTTCATGTCCATTTTCATGCAGGAAGGTGCGCCGCAGATTTTCATAGCGCACGGCTTGCGCGACGAACAACTGCCCATCGAAACCAGCGGCCGCGCGAACGCCAACAAGTTGAAGGCTGCGGGTTATGACGTGCAGTACGTCGAGTTCGATGGCTTGCATGTCATTCAACCGGACGTGGTTAGCATGGCGATCCAGTTTTTCCTCAAATAGCGGCAGAGTTGGTGTCTCGGGAGTGCGCTAATGGACTTTGAAATACCTGAATCGCTCGTTCATCCGCTACTCGCGATGATCGAGGCCGATTCGCCGCTTGCACAGCAACTGAACGAGCATGGCGTATGCCATGGCGCCATGCTCGTGTCGAGCAAGCTTTTCGATTCGAAGTCGTTGAACACGTTGTTCACTTTGAGCCGTGCGAATAACGAAAGCGCGCTGATGTTCCAGATGCTCGCACTCGACAACATCTATAAAGCGCCACAGGCCCGGATCATTCCGGCGCTCGATCAAACGGTGCCGGGGCTCGTCGCTTATCTCGCGCGTGACGTGATCGATGGCTGGCTGTACAGGCGCGCGAAGGACGGTACGCTTTTGCCGTGGCTCGTGCATCGCATGCGTTATGTGGAGCCCGAGCAAGGCGCTCCGTACGTGGTTGTCGACATGCTGGCGAACACCATGCAGTCGGCCAACTCGGAGCGAACCGATCCTCAGATGCGTCTTTCGGGCATGACGACATCATTGGTGATCAACCGGCATGACATTGTCAACCGCACCATTCCGGAGCTGCTTTCGGAATTCGGCTTTTATAAGGAGTGCGTGGAGTTCAAGCGCGAATACGAGCAACATGCGCAGCGCTTCCTCAAGATTCAGCCTCGCTTTGGCGCGCAGTTCGTCATTTCGAAGGCGGCTTTCACCGTCGATGCAAAAGGCGTTGCTCAGCTCACGCGTATTGTTGAAGGTGTCAGCGCAAAGTGCGTCAACGACGAAGAAATGCTGGAGCGCCGTTTTCAAATGACGGCCGATGCCGGGTTCTGGCGCAGCGCGAATGTCGAACAAGGCTTCGAAAAAGTCCCGCTGCATTGCTATGTATATCTGTTCCACCTCGAATGGCATCGCAACATCTGGGTTCATGCGCAGCACATAGCGGAGTATCAGTACCGGCCCGAATTGCGCGACAAGCTCGTGCTGCCCAAGCACCATCGCGATCTGATCGACATCTTGACGTCGAAAAATCGCGTGTTCGTGCAGGACTTCGTGCCCGGCAAGTCGAGCGGCACGACAATCCTATGCCAGGGCGCGCCAGGTCTTGGCAAGACGCTGACCGCGGAGGTCTATTCGGAAGTGGTGGGCAAGCCGCTATACCGCGTGCATTCCGGCCAGTTGGGAACAACGGCGGCATCGGTTGGGGCTACGCTGTCCGGCATCTTGCAACGCGCGGTGCGCTGGGATTCGATCCTGCTTCTGGACGAAGCCGATGTCTACATCCGCCGCAGGGATAACGATCTCGAACACAACGCCATCGTCGCGGAATTTCTGCGCACGCTCGAATACTTCAGTGGTCTGCTTTTCATGACGACCAATCGCGTAGACGATGTCGACGACGCCATCCTGTCTCGTTGCATTGCCAAGATCCAGTACGAGACGCCGTCGAAGACAGACGCAATGCTCCTGTGGAGATTGCTTGGCGAGCAGTTGGGTGCGGATCTGAGCAGCGATCTGATCGAAGCGCTGACAAGTACATACCACCAAGCGAGCGGACGAGACATCAAGGAGCTCCTTAAACTGACAACGCGCTATTGCCGCGCGAAGGAGATTCCGCTTTCGGAAGATGCATTCAGGATGTGTGCGCTGTTTCGCGGGCATGCCTGAGCTCGCGCAACGTTTCGTGTTTCGATAAGTTTTTCAAGATCATTAAAAGAATATTTTTTCGGAGAAATTAAGTAAGGTTTCAGATAATATTTTGTCGGCTTATTGCGGGCCGGCTCTTCTGGCCAATGAGACCGTCCCGGTGAGCGAATGCCGACTGCAGCCAGCGGCGCCACGCCACCGTTCAAGTTTCGCGAGACCACTCGCGCGTGCGTTGACGAAGCGCCGTTGCTGCTGTCCTCTTTATAAGAATCGACAATAAAAGGACTCGCAGGAGCACGATGAAAAGCAACCCCTCACTGACTCTCGCAACCGCACTATCCGCCGCCACGCTTCTGCTGGTCTCTTGCGGCGGCGACTCAGACGACAAACAGCCGGTCTCCACAACGCCCGTTCAGAACACGAGTTGCCTCGCGGTGGACAGCAATGGATCGAGCGTTGTCATCGGATCGAATCTGCCGGGCGACCCCTCGCTTCCGGAAGCCGCTTCGGGTTATCGCACGGGTTTGAAGCCCGTGTACGCAAAGACCTATATGGTCACGACATCGAATGCGTATGCAAGCGCCGCGGGTTGCGGCGTGCTCACGAAAGGCGGCACCGCGGCCGATGCCGCCGTTGCCGTGCAGGCGGTGCTCGGCCTGACGGTTCCAGAAGCCACGGGACTCGGGTCGGGCGGCGTGCTGCTTTATTACGATGCATCGAAGAAAGCGGTGCAGGCGTATGACGGCCGCGAAACAGCGCCCAACGCGGCCACGGAAAACTATCTTCGTTATGTCGATGACAACAGCGACCACTCGGCCCCGCAACCAAGCGCGCGTGCAAGCGGCCGCTCGATCGGCACAATCGGCGTGCCGCGGCTTATCGAAGCACTGCAGCGCGATCATGGCAAGCTTGCGTGGAAAGACTTGTTCGGCGACGCGATCTCGCTCGCGTCCAACGGGTTCCCGATCGGTGGACGGCTGGCCGGCGCGATTGCATCGAATGCAAGCAGCCTCAAGCGCGACCCGGAAGCCGCTGCGTACTTTTTCAACGCGGACGGATCGCCCAAGGCATTGGGCACGGTACTGAAGAATCCCGCATACGCCGCGACGCTTCAGGCGATGGCAAACAACGGCGCAAACGCGCTCTACTCCGGGCAGATCGCGCAGGACATCGTGACGAAGATTGCGACGACTACCGGTGCCGATGGATCGAAGATCACAGCGGGTAAAACCACGCTTGCCGATCTCGCCGGCTATCAGGCAAAAGTGCGCGAGCCGATTTGCACGACATACCGGAGCTACTGGATTTGCGGCATGCCGCCGCCGTCGTCGGGTGGCATTGCAGTGGCGTCCGCTTTGGGAATTCTCGAGAACTTCAATCTGCAGCAGCAAAAACCGACGGCCATCGATCTTGAAGGCGGCAAGCCGACGGTTCAAGGCGTCCATCTGATCACGGAAGCCGAGCGCATGGCGTACGCAGACCGCGACAAATACGTGGCTGATACCGACTTCATCCCACCGCCGGGCGGCACTTGGAACACGTTGCTCAACAAACCTTATTTGCAAAGCCGGTCGGCACTGATCAACGTGAACAAGAGCATGGGCACCGCTGCTGCCGGCAATTTTGGCGCGGTTCCGCTCGGCGTGGATAAAACGCTGATCGAGCACGGCACGAATCAGTTCACCATCGTGGACGGCAGCGGCAACGTGGTGACGGCCACGACCACGGTCGAGTCGAGCATGGGGTCGTTTCACATGACTAACGGCTTCCTGCTCAACAACCAGCTCACCGACTTCTCCGCGAGCCCGACCGATACCACCGGTGCCCTCGTTGCAAATCGCGTGCAGCCTGGCAAGCGGCCGCGCAGTTCGATGGCGCCAACGCTAGTCTTCAAGATCGCCGCCGATGGATCAAAGGGCGACTTCGTCATGGCGACGGGCTCGCCCGGCGGCGGCACGATTCCGCAATACGTGGTCAAGACAATCGTTGGTGTGCTCGACTGGGGACTGGACGCACAGCAATCGGCGAATCTGGTCGACTTCGGCGCGAGCAATAGTCCGACCACGACCGTTGGCGGCGAGCATCCGAACATCAACACGGCGAACGGTGGCGCGAACGATCCGTTGATCGCCGGTCTGACCGCGCTGGGTCATACCGTGTCGACGGCGGCTCAAGCCAGCGGCGTCAATACGATCTTGCGCACAGGGGTCAATCAGTCGAGCGTCCTGCAAGGCGGCACAGATCCGCGCCGTGAAGGCGTCGTGCTCGGGGATACGTTCAAGCCTTGATGAATACGCGCGTGCATTCCCCTAGCTGGAGTGCACGCGCCTGACGCGAGCAGGCGAATAAAAATCAAGGAATCAATCCGGCGGCGCGGTAAGCCGCCACTGCCTGATCGTAAAGCGCAATGTCCCCTCTTCCTCTCGCGACAAGCTGGGCACCTTCAATAGCTGCGTATATTGCAAGCGCCTGATGCTGGATTGCATCTTTACTCGCTTTGGTCTTTCTGCGGGACAGCACTTCTGTAAGCCACTCGATATTGACGCTGATGAAGTGATTGACTTCCGCGCGCACTTCGTCGGGCAAGTCGTCGTGTTCGGCAGACATCAATCCGACGAGGCACATCCGGTTTTCGTTCACTAGCGCCGCCCGGAATATTCCCGCATATGCGTCGATGCATTCTCGGACAGTCTTGGACGACGCAAGTATTTGCTCGAACGCTGCGATCCCATCTTCCGTATAACGTTGTGCAAGCGCTGCACCAAGGTGGCCTTTGGTTGGAAAATGATGATGGATGCTCGCACTGGACACACCAACTTCCTTGCCGATTTCCCGAAAGCTGAGCGCGTTGTAGCCATTGCTTTGCACCATGAGACGGCCCACGCTCATGATTTTTTCCCGCGTGTCAGTGTTGGCCATCTGGAACTTCCTCGGTCCGAAAACATGCCTGATTATATCTCTATCGATAGATAACTCGAGTCGACCCCTTATCTATCGATAGATTGTTGTTGACAGCGCGCTCACGACATCCTAATCTTCGCTCCACACTTAACCTATCGATAGATAAGGAAATGATCATGAAAATTTACGACATCCCGGGCTTCCCGAATCCTGCACGCATTCGCATCGTTCTGGCGGAGAAAGGTCTGGATGCGCAGATCGAATTCGTCAAAGTCGATCTGTTTGCCGCCGAGCACAAGCAAGACGCTTTTCTCGCAATCAACCCCACTGGTACGGTGCCGGTGCTCGAACTCGACGACGGCACCTTCATTTCAGAAAGCGTTGCGATTACCGAGTATCTCGACAATCTAGACGGGAACCCTACCCTTACCGGCAAGACGCCCAAGCAAAAAGCAATCATCCACATGATGCAAAAACGCGCGGATGATCAGCTTATCGATGCAATCGGCATTTATTTTCACCATGCGACGCCCGGCCTAGGCGATCGTTTGCTGGCTTATAAAAGCCCTGAATGGGCGCACAGGAAAGAATGGGGCGAACGCCACCGCGAAAAATTCGTGCGCGGCATGAGGTATTTCGACAGCGTTCTGAAAACGCAACCCTACATAGCAGGCGATGAATTCTCGATGGCCGATATAACGGCTTATGCCGCGCTTTTGCACGCCGGTTTTACGACAGTGACAATTCCGGATGATTGCAGCGCGCTCGCGGCATGGCAGAAAAAGGTTTCGGAACGGCCCAGCGTCAAGAATCGCAGCGGACAAGCTTAACTCCGGGCTGATCCAGATTTCCTCCGATCGATACGCTGCGGGTCAATCGGAGGCTTCGCTGCTTTGACTAAGCGACTTGCAGCACATTGATCACACGTTTAGACAGGAGCGGTGCGGTATTACGGCCGTATTCCGCCATATGAGCGGACGCTGCATGCGCTTTCAACGCATCAATGCTCTCCCAGCGCTCGATGACTGCGAACGTATCGTCGCCAAGCGGTGTCTGGATCGCACCGGCGCCGGGTACATCGATCACGGCCTCATAGCTGATACATCCTTCCTCTGCCAACACTGCCGGCTGGTTCTTGCTGAACAATGCGAGCACGTCGGCGCGCTTGCCAGGATTTGCAGTAATAGTGGCAATGACATGAATCATCCAATCTTCTCCAATGTGATTAAGAAACGCGTTGAATGATAATCCCGATCGCGTGAACGCATTGCCTGCGTATCAATACGCCCGCAAGATCGCCCTGACCGGACTTGCATCGAGCGTGGTCAACTTCAATGGCAAGGCGATCAACTCGTAGGTTCCATTGGAAACGCCGTCGAGGATCAGGCCTTCGAGTATCGCCATCTTGTGCGCGCGGACACGATAGTGCGCGTCCATTGTTTTCGACTCTTGCGGATCGAGCGAAGGTGTATCGACGCCTATGAGCCTCACGCCGCGCTCAGCGAGCCTGTCGATCGCATCGGGTGAAATGGCGGCGAAGTCGCTGTCCCATTTCGCGACCGGCGCCTTTGCATACGTCCGGATCAGCACGCGGGAAGAGAGTTGCAATTGGGCATCGAGCAAGGCAGATTCAATCTCCCCAATGCTAATATGCGAAGCCTTGGGCTCGATCGCAATGACCACACACTCGCCGATATACACATCCAGGCCGACCGCGCCAATGGCATTGCCACGCGGGTCATAATGCAACGGCGCGTCGGCGTGTGTTGCGGTATGCGGCGAAAGCGTCATGCGCCCCACATTGACGGGTGAACCCGCCTCCATCTTCCAGACTCGTTCAAGCGTGACTGGTGTATCGCCGGGCCAGACCGGCGTGTCTGGCCCAATGGGAGCGCTAATGTCGAAAAGTGTTTGCGGCATGGTGTTATCCGTTTGTATTCATGCCAATCTTACGAGAAAGCCGTTGGTGATTGTTTCCAAAGCGCAGGTCGATATAAGTCTCGCGTCGAATAAAAAACCGTTCAAGCCAAACAAACCTACGAATTAATGCTTCGCAACCGCGCCTCATCTTAGTGCGATCCAATGCCTTGCCCTGGTGCATGGATCCGCGCGGTTTACTACGCACGCTTTGTATTGCTACACTCGATTCATTCGCGGCCGCCTCACTGGAGAGTTCGACATCATGTCCTACATCAGCGTCGAGATCAGGGCCTACGATGAAACACGCAAAGTGATCACCGTCGCGTTCAGCGAGAAGTGGCCCGTGGCCCTTTCCTCGGCGGTAATCGCCGAGTTGACGCTCGACGATTGCGACACTATCGGCCGCGATGGCGAACTCGAAAATTCCGGTCTCACGGAAGATGAAGCATGCGTGCTGCGCATGCTGTTCGAGGACGAAGGAACCATCGAAGATTGCTTGACCAATCCGGCGCGGTTGATCGGCCGCGTGAACGAAATGGACGAGTGATTTTCGTGAATATCGACGGTTTCTGAATCGGCGCGCAGCAACTTCCCTTAGCCAGATCCGCAGGATTTGGTAAAGCGGGCTGTGGTACTTTGGTCGGCATTCGACGTTCGGATCTTATCGACAGTCATGAACGACCTACTCAATCGAGCTCGTTACGAAACACGGCTTAACCGCGTTCTCGACCATATCCACGATCACCTCGACGAACCGCTCGACATCGGCAGGCTGGCTGATATTGCGTGTTTATCGCCTTATCACTGGCACCGCATTTATCAAGCGATGTACGGCGAAACCGTAGCGGCCACCGTGCGTCGTTTGAGGTTGCATCGGGCGGCAGGCTACCTTGCGAATGACGACATGCCAATCGCCGAAATTGCGGAACGCTCGGGCTATAGCAGTTTGCAATCGTTTTCACGCACGTTCAGATTGGCGTTTGGCCTACCGCCGGCGCAGTATCGAAACGAAGGCAAGCACATTCACTTTCGGGCAAGCATGACAGGGGACAATCAAATGACAGCACACGAAGTGACCATACGCGACGTCCCGGCAATGACCGTGGTTTCCGTCGATCATTCGGGACCCTATATGCAGATCGGCAAGGCATTCGATTCGCTGATCGGCTGGCTCGCAAGCCGCGAATTGCTCTCGCCGGAGATTCGCATGATAGGTATCTACTACGATGATCCGGGAATCGTTCCGGAATCCGAACTAAGATCGAAGGCGGGTGTGGTGTTGTCGCGCGACGTCGAGGTTGCTGCGCCCGTAGGGCTGACGCATGTACGCGGCGGCCAATATGCGATTCTGCGCCACAAAGGACCCTATAGCGACATGCGGGCCGCGTATGAATGGCTTTACGGAGCGTGGCTCATGCAATCAGGACGTGAAGCCGCCGATGCCCCAGCCTTCGAAGAGTATCTGAACAATCCGAAAGAGACGGCCCCTGCCGATCTAATCACAGAGATTTGCTTGCCGCTGGTTTAAGCATCGTCGCGCATGGCAAGAATCAGGAAATCGATGAACGCCTTAACTCGCGCCGTGGTTTGCAAGTGCTGCGGAATGACAGCGTAGATATCCGCGCCCGGCGTGCGATATTCCGGCAGCACATGAAGAAGCCTGCCATCGCGCAAGTAATCGGCTATGTCCCACTCCGCGCGCAGCAAAATGCCGTGCCCCTCGAGCGCCCACTTCACCGCAATCTCGCCGTCGTTTGTGGTCAGGTTGCCACGTACGCGCACGCTTTCCGTTGTCTCCGCAGCACCGTGGCCGCTTATCAGCCGCCAGATGCCGTAGCCGTCGTCGCCCTGACGTATGCCGATGCAATTGTGCAGCACCAGATCATCAGGCGTTTGCGGAAGCGGACGCTCCGCAAAATAGGCCGGAGCAGCGCAGAGCAGGCGCCGGTTGGGCGCAACCTGTCGCGCGATGACACGTGCATCAGGCGGTTCGCCGAAGCGCACGCATACGTCGAAAGCGTTTTCGCTAAGCGGAGGCGGATCGACCGACAACTGCAATTGAACATCGACCTCTGGATAGATCCGCACGAAGCGCGAGATCGCCGGCGCGATGTGGCTCCTCCCAAAACCCAGCGTTGCGTTCACGCGCAATAGACCTGTTGGCGCAGCGGACGCACCGCCGAGCAATTGCGCAAGCTCATCCATTTCTGTCAGGATGCGCCGCGCGCGCGCCACATAGATCTCGCCTTCAGGCGTAAGGCTCATTCGTCGCGTGGTCCTGCTGACCAAAGCGACGCCTGCTCGTGCCTCCATTTGCGCGAGATGCTTGCTTACCGCGGCGGTACTCAATCCCAGTTCGCGGGCGGCCGCTGTCAGGCTGCCACTACCCGCGAGTATAGAAAAGAAGCTCAAGTCTTCTGCCTGGATTGGAGAGGTCATCTTATTCGGGCTATATGGCTATCAGCAAACCGGATTCTTAACTTGAAGTTAAGAACGATTTAAGTTTAGCAGCGTTTAGCCGGCGCTTTTGCGCCTTAGGATGCATTAGCCGTTCAATCCGCCAAGAGATAAATATGAAGAATTACCGCATCGCAACCATTCCTGGAGATGGAATTGGCAAGGAGGTGGTTCCTGCCGGGCAGGAAGTGCTCGAAGCGCTCGCGGTACATTCAAGCGCATTCAGATTCGAGTTCGAAAATTTTGGCTGGGGTGGGGACTACTATCGTGCGAATGGCTCGATGATGCCGGACGACGGCCTCGATGCGCTGCGCGACAAGGACGCCATTCTCTTCGGTTCGGCCGGGGATCCGGACATACCCGACCACGTCACACTCTGGGGTCTTCGGCTAAAGATCTGCCAAGGCTTCGACCAGTACGCGAACGTGCGTCCCACGCGCATTCTTGCAGGGATCGATGCACCACTCAAACGATGCGGTCCGGCTGATCTCGACTGGGTGATCGTCAGGGAAAATTCCGAAGGTGAATATGCAGGAATTGGCGGACGAGCACATCATGGGCATCCGATAGAAGTCGCCACCGACGTCTCCATCATGACGCGCGCCGGCGTCGAGCGGATTTTGCGCTTTGCGTTTCGCCTTGCGGCGTCTCGTCCCCGCAAACGCTTGACGGTCATTACCAAAAGCAACGCGCAGCGTCACGCCATGGTGATGTGGGATGAGATCGCGCTGCAAATCTCGAAAGAATTTCCCGACGTAACCTGGGACAAGGAACTCGTCGATGCCGCCACCGCGCGCATGGTGAACCGCCCTGCGACGCTCGATACGATCGTAGCGACCAATCTTCATGCCGATATCCTGAGCGATCTCGCTGCGGCGCTCGCCGGCAGTCTTGGCATTGCGCCGACCGCCAATCTCGATCCGGAACGCCGCTACCCGTCGATGTTCGAGCCTATCCACGGTTCCGCGTTCGACATAATGGGAATGGGGCTTGCAAACCCGATTGGTACCTTCTGGTCCGTTGTGATGATGCTCGAACACCTCGGCGAAATGGAAGCGGCCCGCACGGTGATGAACGCAATCGAGCGCGTGATGGCGGACCCTTCCCTCCATACCGGTGATCTTGGCGGCAAGGCCACGACGCGGCAAGTTACCGATGCCGTATGTGCCCTGCTTGCATCGCATGAAACGAATGCAAGCCCTGTGTAGACTTGATGAGTCGAAAAAATGATAGCGACAGCGTGCATTCAAACACCTCATGACCGTCCACGGTTTTCGAGGCAAAGTACAAGGAGACACCCAATGTGGTTTGTCGGAAAAAGCGAACTGCTTTCACTCATCGAACGTCATTGTCTCGATGAGGTCATGCCTGCGTTCAGCGAGCACCGTACCGTACGAAAAAACACCACGATTTATCGGCCGGAGGATTCGAGCAATCACGTTTATCTGCTGAAGAGCGGCAGCGTGCGGCTATTTCGGCTCACCGAAGATGGACAGGAAATCACCCTGTCGTTCATCAAGGCGGGCATGTTGTTCGGCGACGGCGACGTGCTGAACGAAGCCAACTACTCGCATCATGCGCAGACGCTTGCGCCGAGCACGCTTTGTTATATTCGCAAAGCGGATTTCAAGCAATTGCTCGCACGCTATGACGTGATCAATCAATTCGTTTTGAAGAGTCATTACCGCCGATGGCAGGAAGCGCAGCAGCTCATAGAAAACCTGTCCTTGCACGATGTCCGCAAGCGGCTCACCAACATCCTGGTGATGTTCGCCAACCAGATTGGCGTTGAGTTCGACTATGCGGATACGGGCGACTCGGTGCTCATCGACTTGTCGATTCCGCAGGACAAGCTCGCTGAGTTCATTGGCACGTCGCGCGAGTCGGTCAACCGACATTTCAACGATCTCAAAGCCGAAGGGTTGACCGCCATGCATGAACGCAAGATCGTGCTGACACCAGTTTTTGTAGAGCGTTATTTGCCGCACAAGGCAACAGCCGCGCCGCGGGTCATGCCGGCGACGTTCGCAACGCCGCCGTCCCCATTCAGCGCGCAATACGTCAAAGCGCCGCTAGCGCGCGTTTAACCGCTTCAACACCGCTGCGCGGACTGGACAGAACCGGTACGCGCAACGCTCCAAGCGATGGCACGAGACGCGCCATGGATACTTGCGCGAGGACCACGACGTCGACTTCATCGGCGAGCGAGACGATCGCCTGCTTGAGGATCTCGTCGTGGCGCGCGCCATCTCCTGCCAGCAAGGCCTCGAACGCGCCTTCCGCGATCCGCTCGGTCACGTCAACGCTTCTGCCCAGTTCCACGGCCTTGCGCCGGATCAGGCGAACGGTAGGGTCAAGGGTTGTCGATACTGTTGCCACCACGCCAATGCGCCGGCCAATCGCGCTTGCTTCTTCGGCCATCGATTCATCGATCTTGACGATTGGCGTCCGGATAAAACCTTTAAGCGAATCCGATGCCTCGCCGACCGATGAACAGGCGTTGAGGATGATGTCAGCGCCCATCGCCTGCGCATTCGACATATAGCTGTAAATGCGGCTCGCGACTTCTGGCGTCAGATGTCCGGCCGCGCGGACGTCGTTGAGCAAGCTGTCATCCATGATGTTGATCACGCGCGCGTCGGCAATCAGTTCATTGAGCTGTTCCTTGATCGGCAAAACGGTCACGGGTCCGGTGTGAATCACAGCTATCGTTGTCATGGCTTTTGGTTGGGTTCGTTAAAAAAATCATGCGGTGGCTGCCGCCATCACGCGTTCTTGTGTCGCTTCGGCGCGCGTCATTTCGCCATTCAATCGTCCTTCACGCACGATCAAGATCCTGTCGCTGACGGCAAGCACTTCGAGCAGATCCGACGAGATCACAATGATCCCGATACCTTGCGAAGCAAGCTGCGCGAGGAGCGCATGCACCTCGGCTTTTGCGCCTATATCGATACCGCGGGTGGGTTCATCGACAATCAGTACCTTTGGATTTCGCGCCACCCATTTGGCGATAACAATCTTCTGTTGATTGCCGCCGCTCAAATTGACCACCTTTTGCTCCGTGCCTGGTGTCTTGATCCCCAGACTTCGCACGAATTGCTTGCAGCTCTCCTCTTCCTTCGCGCGCTGCAAAAACTGAAAGGGTGAATAGCGTTTCAGATGCGTGAGGCTGAAGTTTTCGCGCACGCTCATTCCAAGCACGAGTCCTTGCGCTTTGCGGTCCTCTGTCACAAAGCCGATGCCATGTTCGATCGCATCGTGCGGATTGCGGATGGTCACGTTCTTCCCGTCGACCGCGATGGTTCCCGTGCAGGGACGAATGCCGAAAATCATCTCCATGATCTCCGTGCGCCCCGATCCGACCAATCCCGCAACGCCGAGAATTTCCCCTCTATGCAGCGTGAAGTTGATATCTTTGATGCGCGCGTCGCCGCCCTTGGCGGCGCGCAACGACAGATCGCGAACTTCGAGCACGGGAACGTCACTCGCATGAGAACTGGCCGCACCGGGATACAGGTCGCTCAATTCACGATCGACCATCATGCGAACCAGAGAATCACGCGTGACATCGGCAATAGGCGATGTATCGACGGTACGGCCATCGCGTAGAACCGTCACGTGATCGGCCAGTTCGAAAATCTCTTCGAGCCTGTGCGAGATGTAGACCACCGCAATGTTCCGCTCGCGCAGCCGCTTGATCAATTGCAGCAAGGTACGCGTCTCGTGATGGCTGAGCGACGCCGTTGGTTCATCCATGATGATGACCTTCGACTGATGCGCAAGCGCCTTCGCGATCTCGACCATCTGTTGCTGCCCGACGCTCAATTCACTTACCCTCGTTCCAGGATCGACATCCAGTTCGATGGTTTCAAGCATCGTCCTGGCTTCGCGCTCCATGCGTGGCCGATCGAGCAAACCCAGGCGATTAAGCGGTTCGCGCGCGAGAAAAAGATTCTCCGCCACGCTCAGGTTCTCGACGACCGACAACTCCTGATAAATGATGCCGATACCAAGCGCGCGCGCATGATTGCCATCGCGCATCTCGACCTCGTTGCCCTCTATCAGGATCTTGCCGCCAGGGTCAGGCGCATAGATCCCCGTCAGGATCTTCATGAGCGTGCTTTTGCCTGCCCCGTTCTCTCCGGCAAGCGCGAGCACTTCGCCTTGCCGGATTTGAAGGTTCACGCCATCGAGCGCCTTCACGCCGGGAAAGGTTTTGGAAATAGCGCGCATTTCCAGGAATGGCGTTGCCATGACGTTCCCTTAAAATTGCGTTGCTTACTTCGTATAGCTGCCGATATTTTCTTTGGTCACCACCGTCACGCCTGTATCGATGTCTTTGGGCGCTTCGCCTTTACCCTGAATCTGCGAAACCAGGTTATCAACGGCAAGCGAGCCCATGGTGACCGGGCGCTGGACCATGATCCCTTGAATGGAACCGTCCTTGAGCGCCTTCAGCGTGTCGGGAAGGTCGTCGAATGCAAGGACTTCGAGCTTGCCCTTCATTGCGCCGAATTCCTTGGTGTTGAGCACCTTCGATACCGCCGGCCCGCCAACCTGACTCACGCCAAAAATCCCTTTCAGCTGCGGATGCGCGCGCAACGTGGTCTCCACAACCGAGACGCCTTTCGCAAGGTCATCGTCCGTTCCCTGCGTTTCAACGATCTTGATGCCGGGATATTTCGCCAAGCCTTTCTTGATGCCCGCAATGCGTTCATTCAAATTCACCGCGCCGAGTTGCCCGGTAATGATCGCAACTTCGCCATTGCCGCCGAGCGCCTTGCCCATTGTCTCTGCCATCGTCGCGCCGGCCGATTCGTTATTCGTGCCTATGTACATCGAGCGCCCGCTCTTCGGCGAATCCGAATCGAACGTCAGTACCTTGATGCCGCTTTGCTGAGCGCGTTTCATCACGCTTTCGACAGACTTCGGCTCATTGACGGAAATGGCGATGCCGTCAACATGTTTTGAAATCAGATCCTCAATGATCTTGACCTGCGTGGAGCCTTGCGTGTTTTGCGGCACGACCCATTGATACTTCACGCCGAGCTTGTCGGCGGATGTCTGCGCGCCCTTGTTGCAATCATCGAAGAAGGGAACGGCCACCTTTGGGACCACTGCAACGGAGATATCCTTTGCGTCCTTGGCGTGGGCTGATGCACCTATTGAAAGCGCGACTGTAGCCACGGCAATGCTCATTACGCTGCGAAATGCTTTATCCATTTTCGTCTCCAAGAGGTCTATTTTTTAGTGGTGAAACAGAGTTAGGGAATCGAGAACCTCAACGTCCCTTTCGGCGCACGCGCCAGATATCGATGCTGACTGCAAGCAGGATGACGCAGCCCGTAATGGCCTGCTGCGCGTAGGTATCGATGTTCAAAAGCACCACGCCATTCGTGATGATCCCTGCGAGCGCCGCGCCAATGATCGCGCCTTCCACACTGCCCGCGCCGCCTGAAAGACTCGCGCCGCCAATCGCCGCCGCGGCGATCACATCCAGCTCAGCGCCGAAACCCGATGCCGGTTCCGCCGACACAAACCGCGAGAAACTGACAATGCCGGCAATGGAAGCGATGAGACCCGACAACGCATAGACGATGAACTTGACTCGAAAGGTACGTACGCCGCTAAGACGCGCCGCCATTTCGTTACCGCCGGTGGCGTAGACGTGCCGGCCGAAACGCGTTTGCCGCATCAGCACGGAAAAGCAGATGGTCATGACGATCATGATGATCACCGGGAATGGCACGAAACCAACATATCCCTGACCGATGAACGTAAAGCTGTCGGGTACATCGGGTGTCACTGGAACGCCCTTCGTGATCATGTACATCAACCCGCGCCCTATGCTCAACGTGCCCAACGTGGCGATGAACGGCGGCAACTGGATCCATGTGATCAGCAAGCCGTTGAAGCATCCAACCGCAAGCCCCACCACCAGTCCCGCGATGACCGCGACAACGGGACCTGCGCCATGCTGAAACGCCAGCGCGGTCACGAGCGACGAAAGCCCCATCACCGATCCCACTGACAAATCGATGCCGCCCGTGATGATCACGAGCATCATGCCAATGGCCATAATGGCGATCAGCGAGAACGACCTGAAGACGCCCATCAGGTTGTTGGTAGTAAGGAAATACGGGGAAAAGATGCTGATCAGGATTCCGACCAGCAGCAATACCGAGAAGATGTTCAACTCGCGGATCTTGAGCAAGCCGCGCAATGTCGACGTGAATCCCGTCGATTGCCGGTGCGGATCTTCTTTGGACGATATTGCAGCCACCGATGTCTCCTTGATCTGATTCTGGTTTAGAAGGATCGTAGGCGGCAGGGGCCAGGCGAGTCTGTGACGAGCGTCATACATGTGCATCGGGGTTGTCCCTGATGCGCTGCATTGCGTGACTATGAAGTTCGTCACAGAACCCGCACCCGCGCGTCTGTAACATGCGTCTCAAGGTGACGCCCTTACAAAACCAGATCAGGAGCACGAGACATGACGAAGCGAGTAATAGTGACCGGCGGCAGCGGGCTGGCCGGCAAATGGGTCGTTGAGGATCTTGTTGCGCACGGCTACGAAGTGTTGAACCTCGACCGCGTGCCGATGGCGAAGCCCATCGCACGGACGTTGATCACTGACCTGACCGATGCAGGACAGGTGTTCAACGCGCTGGCATCGACGACTGTACTCAAGGAGTTCGAAGATGACATCGAACCCAAGCCTATCGATGCAATCGTTCACTTCGCCGCGATTCCGCGAATCCTAATCACGCCAGATAACGAAGTCTTCCGCATCAACGTGATGGCGACTTATAACGTGCTCGATGCAGCGTCTAAGCTCGGCATCAAGAAAGTGATCGTCGCGTCGAGCGAGACCACGTATGGCGTGGTGTTCGCGCACCGGCATCGCAATCCGGAATACTTTCCGCTCGACGAAGAATATCCGGTCGATCCCATGGACAGCTACGCCATGTCCAAGGTGATCAACGAGGTCACCGCCAAGGCATTCCATGCGCGCACGGGTGCGGATATTTATTGCTTCCGGATCGGCAACGTACTGGACCCGATCGATTATCAGAAATTCCCGACGTGGCTCAAAGACCCCGGCCTGCGCAAGCGCATTGCGTGGAGTTATATCGATGGCCGCGATCTGGCGACCGCGTGCCGGCTTGGCATCGAAAAAGACGGGCTCGGCTTTGAAGTGATGAACGTGGCGGCTGACGATGTATCGTCGGATCGGCCGACCGCGGATTTGCTCAAGGAGTTCTACCCGGGCGTGCCGGTGAAGAAGCAGTTGGGAGAGTTCGAGACGCTCCTAAGCAACGAGAAGTTGAAGCGCTTGCTTGGCTGGCAGCAGCAATACAAATGGCGTGAACAAGTAGCGCTTTAAGCTGCTGTCCGGGGATGGCGGCGTTAAGACGCGATCCCCGGTATCCTGCTATCAACCTTTCCGGAAAGCGCGGATTACATCGGCGAAATTGTTGTCCGCGCTTAAACCCAGTTGCTGACCGCGTGACACGTCCCACGCGCCCGGCCAGCTTCCAACGATCTTTTCGATCTTCGGGTCCGGCTTCCAGTCGATCAACGCAGCAACCTCATCGCCAGCGACGTCCTTCAGCGCATCGACCATTTCCGTCACGCTGACTGACAACCCAGGCAGATTGACCACCGGCCACAAACCCAGCGCGGCTTGATCGAGCTCGCAACCGGCGATCAACGATTCAATTGCTTTTTGCGGCGACAAAAGCCATAAACGTGTGTCGCCAATCACCGGGCATACGGCGCGTTCACCGTTCAAAGGCTCGCGAATGATGCCGCTCGCAAACGAAGAGGCTGCTGCATTCGGCCGCCCCGGACGCACGCTGATTGTAGGCAAACGTAGCACGCGTCCATCGACAAAGCCACGCCGCGAATAATCGCACAGCAGCAACTCCGCAATCGCTTTCTGCGTGCCGTACGATGATTGCGGATTCAGCGCGGTATTGTCGCGAACGACGTCGGGAAACGCGCCGCCATAAACCGCGACCGAGCTCGTGAACAATACGCGCGGCGCATGGCCGAGCGTACGGCATACATCGAGCAAGAGACGCGATGCATCCAGGTTGATGCGCATGCCCAGTTCGAAATCCGCTTCCGCCTGACCGCTCACGATCGCCGCAAGATGGAAGATCGCATGCGTCTCCGTGCTGATGCATCGCTCGAGCACGCTTCTATCCGCGATGTCGCCGGTCTCGGCACGAACACGTTTGTCGTCGAAATCGGGGGGGCGTACCACGTCGAGCAATGTAAGGCCCGTGATCGGCTTGCCCATCAGCGTGCCGCGTTCAAGCAGGCCGCGTGCGAGCCGCTGGCCGAGAAATCCGGCGCCGCCGGTAATGAGAATGTTCATGACGTCACTCACGCATGTTGCAGATAGGGTTTGATCCAGCCGAGACCATCCGATGTCGCCGCTTTCGGCCTGTATTCGCAGCCAATCCAGCCGTCATAGCCCAGCGAATCGATGAGATCGAAAAGGTACGGATAATTCAGTTCGCCGACGTCAGGCTCGTTACGATCCGGCACGCCTGCAATCTGGATATGTCCGATGCCCGCGTTCGCACGTTTCATGTCGCGCTTGAGCTTGACGGCAAGGTCGCCTTCAACTATCTGGCAGTGGTAGCAATCGAACTGCACCTGAAGATTCGGCGAGCCGACTTCGGCGCAGATCGCCTGAGCATCGTCCTGACGATTGAGAAAGAAGCCCGGGATATCGCGCGTATTGATTGGTTCGATAACCACCTTGATACCCGCAGAAAGCGCCGCGCTCGCAGCTCGTTCGAGATTCTTCAGATAAACCGCACGATGCTCCTCGCGCGACTGCTCGGGCTTGATCAGACCGGCCATCACGTGCAGCGTCTTGTTGCCGAGCACGGCGGTGTATTCAAGCGCTTTATCGAGCGAACGGGCGAACTCTTCCTCGCGTCCCGGCAGCGATGCAATCCCGCGTTCACCTGCCGCCCAGTCGCCCGGGGGCGCATTGAACAAGGCTTGCGTAAGACCGTTTGCATCGAGACGCGCCTTGATATCTGCAGCGGCGAAGTCGTACGGAAACAGGAACTCCACAGCCTTGAAGCCGTCCTTCGCCGCGGCGGCGAAGCGGTCGAGGAAGTCGTGCTCGGTGTACATCATCGTGAGATTGGCGGCAAAACGGGGCATGACATTAACTCCTTTTCAGTTCAGCGATTCACGAGCTTGGGCGGCACGAGCCACGTGGCAATGGCCCCAATCACGAGCATTCCTGCAAGCACATACATGCCGCTCGCGGTGCTATGCGTAAGGTCCTTGAGATACCCGATCATGTACGGGCTCGCAAAGCCGGCGAGGTTGCCAATCGAGTTGATCACCGCGATACCCGCTGCTGCAGCCGCGCCCGACATGAACGCCGTGGGCAGTGACCAGAAGAGCGGTGCGCAGGTCAGCACGCCGGCGGCGGCCACGGACAACGCAATGATTGATACCACGGTGTTGCCCGCAAACGATGCCGCAACCGAGAAACCAATTGCTGCTGCAAGCGAGGGCAGGATCAGATGCCAGCGGCGTTCGCGATGTTTGTCGGCGCTATGACCCAGAATGTTCATCACGACAATCGCAACCAGGAACGGGATCGCGCTCAACAAGCCGATGTTGAATGCGCCGGTCACGCCCGTCGACTTGATGAAAGTCGGCATCCAGAACGTCAGGCCGTATTGCCCGGTCACGAATGCGAAATAGATCAGCGACATCCACCACATGCGACCGTCGGCGAAAAGCGCGCGCAGCGAATGCTTCGTACTGTCGCCTTCGTGTTGCGGTTGCGTGCTGATTTCATGTTCCAGCAAACGCTTTTCTGGTTCGGTCAGCCACTTCGCGCTGCGAATGTTGTTGTCGAGATAAAGAATGGTCGCAATACCGATGAGCAGTGCCGGAACCGCTTCGATAAGAAACATCCATTGCCAGCCTTCGAAGTGGCGGCTGTCCGAAAAGGTCTGCACGATCCAGCCAGACAGGGGATTACCGAAGATACCCGCAACCGGAATCGCCGACATGAAGACCGCGACAATCTTTGCGCGCCGGTGCGATGGAAACCAGTAAGTCAGGTACAGGATCACGCCAGGATAGAAACCGGCTTCGGCCAGACCCAGAAGAAATCGCAACACATAGAATTGCGTCGGCGTCTTGACGAATACGAAGAGCGCGGAAAGTATGCCCCACGTAATCATGATCCGCGCAATCCAGATGCGCGCGCCGATCTTGTGCATCAGGATATTGCTTGGCAGTTCGAACAGAAAATAGCCTAGGAAAAATACGCCTGCACCAAGGCCGAATACCGTCTCGCTAAACCCGAGATCCTGCGACATCTGAAGCTTGGCAAAACCAACATTCACGCGATCCAGATAAGCGACCACATAACAGAGCATCAGGAACGGCACGATGCGCCAGAAGACCTTCTTGTAAGTACGCGCGAGTTCTTTGTCGTCGTAACGGGCGGCTGCGGGCGCGCGCGTACCGCCCGGCGGCACGGCTTGTTCAGGTGTCATGCTTGTCTCCAGGATTCAAGTTGGGCGATCAGACCCGCTGCGCTACCATCGCGCGTTGAAGGTCTTGCGTAAGTCATCGATGGCCGCTTCTTCGAGCGGCTCAGGAAGGGGTGCATTGGTTGAAAGAGCCAGCATCCACAGCCGCGCGGTTTCCTCGAGTTCCTCCAGCGCGTAGGACGCATGGCTCACCGACTTTTCCCATACGACCGGTCCAAGACGTTCCAGCAGCACGGCGCGCACTTTCGACGCCAGCGCCGCGACCTCTTCTGCAACGGCGGGATCGCCGGGTCGCCGATATTCAATTAGCGGCACGTGCCCGACTTTCATCACGTAGTACGGCGTGATGGGCGGCAGCACGTCGTCCTTGCGCCAGACGCCGCCAAGCGTCAACGCAACGAGATGCGTGGAATGCGTGTGGACAACGCCATGCGCATCGCGATTGTTTTCGTAGATCTTTCTGTGCAGGGCGAGCGTCTTGGAAGGCTTGCCGCCCGAGACGTGATTGCCGGCGGTATCGACCTTGGCTATGTCGGCGGGATCGAGCCGGCCGAGGCATGCGTCGGTTGGCGTAATGAGCCAGCCGTCGTCGAGGCGCGCGCTGATATTGCCTGCGCTGCCAACGGTGTATCGGCGTTCGTAGAGACTCGCGCCCGTCTCGCAGATTTCCTCGCGAATACGTGTTTCAGTGTTGGTCATGATCAGGCCGCTCCGTCCAGAGCCTTCAGCGCCTTCACGAAGAAATCCTTCGTGCCGAAATTGCCGGACTTCAATGCGAGACCGATGGGTTGATCGCCAATGGACTGGGTCGCCGGAACACCCGGATCGATCTGTGCGCCAATGCGCAACGACTTCACGCCAAGGGCCTGGACCACGGCGCCCGAAGTTTCACCACCGGCGACCACGAACTTGCGCACACCGGCATCGCGTAGCTTTGACGCAATCGATGCCAGCGCCTGTTCGACCAGATGCCCCGCTTTATCGACGCCGAGTTCTTTTTGAACGGCCTTCACTTCGTCGGGCGTGGAGGTGGCGTAGATCAGCACGGGTTGCGCCGAATGTTCTGCTGCGAATGCAAGCGCCTGTTCGACCACGGGTTCGCCGCGAGACAACGCCAGCGGATCGATGCGAAAGCCGGGTTTGGTCTCGCGCCACTCCGCGACTTGTTCATTGGTTGCCTTCGATGCACTGCCCGCAAGCACGACCGATCTGCCTTCGATCTTCGGCAACTCCGACGCATGCCTGGCTTCAGCCAACAAGTTCGAAGCACGGAAGTTGTGTGGCAAGCCGAGCGCGATGCCTGACCCTCCCGTGATCAACTTCAGTTCCGCACACGCCTCGCCGAGCACATAAAGATCGGCATCGGAAATGGCATCGGCGATGGCAAGCCGCACGCCCTCGCTTTTCAGCGCCGCGATCTTCTCGCGCACGGCCTGTGCGCCTTTCGCGATCACGTTGTACGCGATCAATCCAACCTTTGATTTCGTCTGCCGCTGCAACACGCGCACGAGGTTCGGATCAGTCATGGGCGTAAGCGGATGGTTCTGCATGCCCGACTCGCTCAACAAGACATCGCCGACAAACAAATACCCGCGATAGATCGTGCGCCCATTCTCCGGAAACGCGGGACACGCAATGGTGAAATCGTCGCCGAGCGCATCGAGCAAGGCATCCGCAACAGGACCTATGTTGCCTTCATCGGTGGAATCGAAGGTCGAGCAGTATTTGAACAAGAACTGCTGGCACCCTTGCGCGCGCAGCCATTCCAGTGCGGCCAGCGACTGCGCGATGGCATCCGCTGCCGGGATAGTGCGCGACTTCAACGCAACGATCAGCGCGTCGGCCTCAATTTCAGTATTCGATGCAGGAATGCCGATGGTCTGCACCGCACGCATGCCGCTGCGCACAAGCATGTTGGCGAGATCGGTCGCGCCGGTGAAGTCGTCGGCTATGCAGCCAAGCAAGGCTTTTGTCATCACTTCGCTCCCTTCGGTACATCGATGCCCGGGAAGATCTTGATGACCGCCGAGTCGTCCTCGCCGCCATGCCCGGCTGTCGAAGCCATCATGAACATCTGGTGCGCGGCAGCCGATAACGGCAGCGGGAATTTGGACGCACGGGCGGTATCGAGAACGAGGCCGAGGTCCTTCACGAAGATATCGACGGCGGAAAGCGGCGTGTAATCGCCCGCGAGAATATGCGGCACGCGATTCTCGAACATCCACGAGTTACCGGCGCTATGCGTGATGACATCGTAGAGCGCGTCGGGGTCCACGCCTTCGCGCAAACCGAGCGCCATGGCTTCAGCGGCCGCGGCGATATGCACGCCGGCAAGCAACTGGTTGATGATCTTGACCTTCGATCCTTTGCCGTGGGTGTCTCCCAGCCTGTACACCTTGCCGGCGATCGCGGCGAGCACGTCTTCGCATGCGGCGTACGCGGCGGCGGGACCGGATGTCATCATGGTCATCTCGCCCGAAGCCGCGCGTGCAGCGCCCCCCGACAAAGGCGCATCCAGCATCTGGAGACCGGCTGCTTCCACGCGTTTGCCCAGTTCGATGGCGAACGCGGGCGACACCGTCGCGCATGCGAGCACCACGCCGCCGGGTTTCATCGATGGAACCGCGCCCGGTTGAGCGTCGGTGCCGAATAGCACCGTCTCGGTCTGCGCCGCGTTGACGACAACCGTCACGACAACCTCGCATTGGCTGCCGAGTTCTGCCGGCGTGGCGCACGCGATTCCGCCTTCGGCAGCAAACGCTTCGAGCACTTGTGCACGTACGTCGCATGCATGTACCTTGAAGCCTGCACGCAACAGCGAGCGCGCGACGCCCAGACCCATTGCACCCAAACCGATTACGCCTACGTTTCTGGACATTTCGTAATCCTTCTGATTTATTTTCAGCAGATGCCGGCTTCCGCCAGGCGGCGAGCGGCGTTGTACAAATGGGTTTGGGCTGCATTGCGCGCGGCCAGCGGATCGCGCGCGCGAATGGCCGCTGCAATGCGCGCATGCTCCTCGCGCACTTGCCTTGAAAAGTCTTCGCGCAACGCTTCATTGCGTCGCGTAACCAGCGTTCCCGCTTCCAGATACTGATTCAGAAAAGCGAGCGTCGCGAGGAAATAAGGGTTGCCCGTGGCGCTTGCAATGGCGCGGTGAAACTCCACGTCCTCGGTGACGCCATCGTCGCCTTGCGCCACGGCAACATCGATTTGGGACAGCTTGGCTTCGATGATGTCCATCTGTTCGTCGGTCCGGCGCATGGCGGCTTCCGCCGCGACTTCGGCTTCGATGGCCCGGCGCAGCGCCAGGATCTGCACGACCGCGCCCGGCTCGACTGCCTGCGCGTAGTCGATGCGCAGCGGCCGGATACCCGCCCGCTCGACGATAAAAACGCCGCTACCTTGCCGCGGCTCGACCATGCCCTCGTTCTTGAGCCGGGATATGGCTTCCCGCACAACGGTCCGGCTGACGCCGAACTCCTGCGCCAGCACCGCTTCGGTCGGTAATTTTCCGGTACTCGCGAAGCCACCCTTCTCAATTTGATGCAAGAGTTGTTGAGCAACGGAGTCGCTCAACGCCCGTGCGGGGATTTTTTCGAACATGTGCGCAGCATCTAAATTTGTTGGGTGATGTGGTCATCATACAAATTTTCTAAGAATTCAAGATACTGGCGATAACCCTAATCACCTCCATCTATACAACCGCCTCGACAATTACTGGCATTTCGCTGCTCACAGGAAACGTCAGCATGACGCGAAGGCCTCCGCGGCCGTCTGCCCATGTTGCATCGCCGAGCGCGATACTCGCTCCAATCCTCGTCGCAATCGTCTGCACAATGGACAAGCCCAGCCCTGAGCCGCTCTCGCCCGTCCCAAGTACGCGATAGAACCGGTCAAATACACGTTCGCGCTCATCGGCGGGGATTCCAGGACCTGTGTCCTCGACAACGATCGACGTTTGACCGGCACCGGCATGCACCGACAAATCCACGCGGCCCCCTTCAGGCGTGTAGCGAATGGCGTTATCGACGAGATTTTTCAGCACGGTGCCGAGGTCTGCTTCACTTGCCGGTACCCACGTATCAGCGTCGCCGGTCACACCAATATCGATCTGCCGCGCCTGCGCAAGCGGGATCAAGTCTTCCAGCACGCGCCGGAACGCCGGCGCGACCGGAGTATGGCTGGCTTCGATGCCATTCGCTTCCTGCACATGCGCAAGCGTCAACAACTGCTCGACCAAAGCACGGGCGCGCATGAGACCGTTTCGCAAAGCCGTGAACCGCTCGCGCGCCTGCGCGGACATCTCAGACAGATCAAGCCGCTCGGCCTGCAACATCAGCACGGTGAGCGGGGAGCGTAGCTCGTGCGCGGCGTCGGCGACGAATCGCCGTTGCAACGCAACGGACTGAGCGACGCGCGCAAGCAAGCGGTTGTTGGCGACAAGGAACGGGACGATCTCCGCGGGAAGTTGCGCGCCTCCACCCACACGTATCTCCGATAAATCGTGGTCCGGGCGTGCATCGAGTTCGGCGGCGAGCCGCGTGAGCGGCCTGAACATGTGCCTGACCAGGAGGAACACAACGCCGACCAGAACCGGCGCCAGCACGACAAAAGGAATCAATGTTGCGACGGCACTGTTGCGGGCGATTTCATTTCTGTCGGAAGTCTGCTGGCCAACGGCCACGCGAACTCCTGGCGCGAGCGTGCGGACGACGACGCGCCATTCGTGCTTATCGAGCCTGAGAGTCTGAATGCCATCAGTGAGCGTGGACGGCAAGTCGAGCGGGCGCTGCGCAGAGTGATTGCCAAGCCTCTGCACGATCACTTTCGCTTCCCGCTCGAAGTCCGGCACATAATGCAACGAGCCTTCTTCGATGAACACCAGATTGTCCGCCGTGACGAGCGCGGCCACTTCCTTGAGCTGCAGGTCCTGGATTTCATTGGCTTCGTGAAACGCGGCCTTGAACGAAAAAATTCCCGCCGCGACGGCACTCAGAAGAACGGCAATTGCGAGCCACTTGGACAGCCGCAACTGGAGCGACTGCCCTACCCGCCTTTCGACACCATCCATCCGACACCCCTGACGTTTTTGATCGTATCGCTGCCGAGCTTGCGCCGCAGCGAGTAAATCAGGAATTCGACCGCGTTGCTTTCGACCTCTTCGTTCCAGCCGTAGATGCGGTCTTCGAGTTCCGTGCGCGACAGGATTGCGCCGGGACGGATCATCAACGCATGCAGCAACGCAAATTCACGCGCGGAAAGCCTTAATGACGCTTCCGGAGAGTGCGCCTCGTGCGTTGCGGGGTCCAGCGATATGATCCCATTCGTCAGCACCGGTGCGGCGATGCCCGCACGGCGCCGCACGATCGCCCGCAGGCGCGCCAGCACTTCGGTCATTTCAAACGGCTTGAGAACGTAGTCGTCGGCGCCGCCGTCAAGGCCGCGAATGCGGTCGGCGACGGCATCGCGCGCCGTGATGATGAGAACGGGAATGGTGTTGTTGCTGGCGCGAATGGCATTCAGGACATTCATGCCGTCCACCTTCGGCAAGCCTAGATCGAGCAGGACGGCTTCATATGAATGAACCCTGACTGCGCTCAGCGCCTGTTGTCCGTCGCGCACCCAATCCACCGCGCACGACGCATCTTTGAGCGCGTCCCTGACCACCTCGCCGATCATCCAGTCGTCTTCCACCAACAGGACTCTCATCGGAGGTTCCAGGATTTCTCGCGCGTCGAAGGCGCTCGCGCTCTGCCGCCGACGCTCGGCCAACAGCGCATGGATCGCCCTGCGCGCACGCATCGCTTCCTGCGCAGGGATGGCGAATCCAAGCAAAATCCCGGCGAGCGTGCCTGCTCCGCCCATCCAACTGTTGAACATGACACCCTATCCTCACCTCATGGAAACAACGTGCGTTATCGACGCGTCTTGGCAAGACGCATGAGCGCCGTAGGTGCGGATTGGCCGGGCATCGCCCGAACGGTCTGGGTTGTATTCATTTGTTGGTCTCCCCGATTTCAGAGCCAACCCGCACCTCATCATAGGTGCAGAACGCGAAACGACAATTAGCAGCGGCTTACACAAGGCTCTGATGCACGGCCTATATGGAGCTGGAAACCTGGACCCGCAGGCCTCAGTGAGATTTAAGCGGAGGTATTCCAACCAGGTGTCGCGCGAGGTACAGCCGCACAACGCGCGACGCCAGGGTTGCATCAGTTACCTGAATTTTGCGTCGCGGTCCCGTTGGCCGAATCATTCGACGCGCCTCCGTAAGCGTGGCTGGCGGCCACGCGCGCTTCGGCCGCTTGAATGTCCGCCGGATAGTTGATGTCGCTGCCGGCCGGGTCATAGCCCGCCTTCTCGACACTGATCAAATCGGCCCGGACCTGGGCGCGGGTGATTGGGCCATTGTTCGAGGTGTCGGCCTGGGCGAACGCGAAGGATGGAATCGCGATGACCGCGGCGGCGATGGTTGCGCATATCGATGCTTTCATGATGGTTGCCTTTTGGTGTGAGTGAGCTTCAGTGCGGCATCGCTTTCATTGAGCCATGCCTGACCATCATTCTGCTCACCCGACCATGGCTCCAGCCTGACGCCAGGATTACAAGCGCGTCATATTCGCCTGCCCGACGCCCGGGCAGCATGCGCACGCTCATACCTCATGCCGCAAGCATGCGCGTCCGACCATCACCACCGCCCGCCACCCTGAACACACCAACCGCTTCACGCAGGCTGTTCGCCTGATCCGCCATGGCTTGCGCGGCGGCGGTGGCTTGCTCGACGAGCGCCGCATTCTGTTGCGTCACTTCGTCCATCTGGCTGACCGCAACATTCACTTGTTCGATACCCGTGCTCTGTTCCGAAGAAGCCGCCGATATTTCGCCCATGATGTCGGTCACATGCCTCACCGATGTCAACAACTCGTTCATGCTGCGGCCCGCATCGGCGGCAAGGCTCGAGCCCGTATCCACGTGCCCGAGCGACTCGCCGATCTGATCCTTCACTTGCTTGGCAGCGCTTGCGCAGCGTTGCGCGAGCGTGCGCACTTCGCCCGCGACCACTGCAAATCCCCTGCCTTGTTCGCCCGCACGCGCCGCTTCCACGGCAGCGTTCAACGCAAGAATATTCGTCTGGAAAGCGATGCCTTCGATCAGCGTGATGATCTCGCCGACCTTCGATGAACTCGCGGAAATCTCCTGCATCTTGCTGACCACGCTCTCGACAACATGACCGCCGGCGGCCGCCGCTTCGGAGGCGCTCTTGGCAAGCATGTTGGCTTGTTTGGCGTTATCGGTATTCTGCTTGACGGTGGATGTCAGTTCTTCCATGCTCGACGCCGTCTCCTGCAGCGACGCTGCCTGCTCCTCCGTGCGCTGCGACAGGTCCAGGTTGCCCTGCGCCATCTCGTTCGCCGCTACTGCAATCGAATCCGCCGACGTCTTGATGCCGCTGACGATCGCGCTCAACTGCGCACGCATTGCTTCAAGCGATGCCATCAGGCTACGGTCATCATCGCGATCAAGAACGACGGGCACGGTCAGATTGCCACTCGCAATCTCGCTTGCCACACGCTGCGCTTCGCCGGGTTCCGCGCCGAGTTGCTTCAAGATGCTGCGCGTGATTACCATCGCGGCCACGACACCGACGATCAACGCGGCCAACGTCGCGCCGAGCGTCACCACGCGAAGGCGCGCATAGCTGGCATGGGCGCGGCTGGCATCGTCGAACATGGTTTTCTTTTCGAGTTCGATCAGCGAGCGCAACGTCCCGCGCCATTCGATCTGCTTCGGGCGCACCTCTTGTATCAGCGATTGGTTAGCGGACGTTTTATCGTTCGACAAGATCTGCTGTGCCGTGCGTGCCATCAGCGGCATCGTGGTCGCTTCGTCCGACTTGAGCTTGCTCAGGAGCGTCTGCTCGGTGTCACTGATCTGTCCACTCGATGCAAACGTCTCGGCGAGCGCTCGCGATGCATCGTCGTAGATGCCTTCCTCGTGTTTGATTTTGTCGACGTTGGCCTTGACCTCTTTTTCGTCTTCGAACAAAAGCATGTCGCGTATTGCGATCGAACGCTGGTCGAGCGAAGAACGCATGGTCTGCGCCAGCGTCATCTCTTGCGTGCTGCGATCGACGATGTTTGTCAGCGTGTCGTTGATCCTCGACATCCCGAACAGACCGACGAATGCCACCACGCCGAGCAACACCAGCAATGCACCAAAAGCGACCGAGAGGCGCGTCACAACTTTGAACTGATTCATCAACATGACCTTGTTATTTGAGTTTGAGAGGTACGAATGCACATGGCCGAGCGGCAGATTAATCATTCTGCAAGGTTTCCGAAATGATCACGCCGCGCCCGTAGCTTTCCATGCTGTAAGCCATCGCGATGAAGGCTTGGGTGTGCCGTCTCTCTGTCATGACGTCAATTTCGAAGTCATGAGACACGCGGGGAAATCGGCTCGCGCTCTTTGCAACGCGACGCGCATCCCTCTGTTGGATGACCGGAACGCGCAGAAGAAAATTGCGATCCAGCCCGAGCTCGACGCAACATCGCCTCGAAACTCCAAGGCTGATTAACGGCACACGAACGCCAATCTTTAACGTGACATTCAAAAGCAAAATTTTTTTCGATCGAATGGAATAGCCGGGACATGGCGGTGTTCGCCCCTACACACACCACTTACATCCTGGAGTTGAAAATGAAGGTTCACGCAAAGTTGGCTTTGTCGCTTATCGCAAGCGCATTGGTATCGACCGGCGCATTTGCGCAGCAAATGCAGATGCAAATGAAACCGGCGCAAGACCAGCAGGACGCGCCCGTCGCCATGACCGCGACGTCTTCGGCGCATGGCCCGATCAAGAACATCGTTCTGGTACACGGCGCATTCGTGGGTGGCGCAGGATGGCGGCCCGTCTACGATATCCTGACGAAGGACGGATACAACGTGAAGCTGGTGCAAGAGCCGTTGACGTCGTTTGGCGAAGACGTGACGGCGACCAAGCGCGTTCTGGATCGTGAAGATGGCCCGGTCGTACTCGTGGGGCACAGCTATGGCGGTGCGATCATCACGGAAGCCGGCAACGATCCGCATGTCAAAGCCCTGGTTTATATCGCGGCGCATGCACTCGATGTGGGCGAAACGGAAGTGAGCAACGGCAAGAAGTATCCGAACTCCACAAAGGCTGTCGTGAAGACGCCGGACGGTTTCCTGTTTTTGAATCCGGCCGATTATCCGGCTGACTTCGCCGCCGACCTGCCGCTCAAGCAGGCCCAGTTCGAAGCGAATGCACAAATGCCGACGGCGGCATCGGTATTCAGCGGCGAGATTCCCGACCCGGCGTGGAAGACGAAACCGAGCTGGTACATGGTCGCGAAGTCGGACAAGATCATCAACCCGGATCTTGAACGCATGTACGCTGCGCGCGCCCACAGCCATACCGTCGAGATCCCGGGCGCCAGCCATTCCGTTTATGAATCGCATCCGAAGGAAGTGGCGGCGTTGATCGAACAGGCCGCGCAGCACGCGCAAGACCAAGGCTGATCGTCTGGACCTGGGCACGCAATGCAAGCTCGTTTCATGTTGGCGTCGCGTGTCCTCTGGTCTTCCAATATTTGGCGGATAAAACCGCAAAACTGAATTGCCGTTTTCGGCGATTTCTCGATGCCACGCGGCGGAGCGCGACGCGGGTCCGTCAGACAAACGTAATTGGCGTTGAGCTACTGGCGTTTTTGAGCTAAATTAAAAGCAACTCGCGTTCTCCACGAAAGTTGTTGCCAAACATTTTCTGCGAGCCAGGGGCAGCAAGCGAGCTTGCAGCCCCGCTCCAAATTCCTTCGTGTGATGGCTGCATGGTCGAGCCGTCATTTCGCGAATCGTTCAGCCACTTCCCGCACCAAATAAAACACCCTGACATGAAGCGGCACGGCGCAAACACGCGCGTAGAATCGATCGTGCCGATATCGGCAATCGAGGAGACGACCATGACCGTGTACGCCAGGGACGAGGCAGCAAGGAAGGCAGTCGAAATGGTGCAGGCAGCGCTCGAAGCGGGGTTGCTCAAAGAAATCGTGGCATGCAGCTTCAACAACCCGGAGAAATCGGGAAGAGAAACAGCGATGTATCTCGGCGGCATGATCAGGGAATTGACCACGCAGATCGCCGAGCTTTAGAACACGCGCGCTTGGGTTGGGCGGTTTATTCGCCGCTCAACATCAACGTTGCGATCGTTTCACCACTGTCCGTCTCGACAAACCCCGTCCGCTCATACCACTCGTACGCGATCCTGTTGCATCGAAAGACGTGCAGGTAAAGCGGCTTGTTCAAGCTGTCAGCCAACAACGTCATGTAGCGAAGCATCTCCCGGCCGACGGATTGCCGCTGCATCGCAGGAACGACGCACAGCATTCGCAACCAGACCAGATCCGGTTCGACTTCCCAGTGCACGAACCCGCAACGTTCGCTGCCTCGCATCGCGATCCGGCACGAACCCTGGCGAAGGCTTTTCGCAAAACCGTTTCGTTGGGCGGGTTCGTCCCAGCCGGTCGCGCGCGTGACGAAATCGATCATCGTTTCCCGGTAGGTCTCGTACAACCATTCCGAATCCGCCGAACCAGCGTGCCGCGTGTAGAGAGTCATTTGTGCAGAGACATAATCACGGTCCTATAGAATAGTGCGTTTTGCGCAGATGCCTATGTGGTTCAAGAACCTTCAGCTTCATCGTCTTCCGGCCCCCTGGGCCGTCACTCCTGAACAAATCGAAAAATGGCTCGCGCCGCATGCTTTCGCGCCTGGCGGCGGCGTGGAGATGCAGAGCCACGGCTGGGCGTCGCCGCGTGATGACGGATCGCTCGTCTATGCCAACAATCGCCAGATGCTGCTCGTCGCGCGCGCGGAAAAGAAATTGCTGCCGGCATCGGTGGTGACGCAGTTCGTCAAGGTACGCGCCGCTGAACTGGAAGAACAACAGGGATTCAAGCCTGGCCGCAAGCAGATGCGCGAACTCAAGGAGCAAGTCACCGACGAACTCCTGCCACGCGCCTTCAGCATCCGCCGCGATACACGCGTATGGATCGATACGGTGAACGGCTGGCTTGTGATCGATGCAGCATCGCCCACACTCGCCGATGACGTCCTCGGTCTGCTTGTGAAATCGATCGACCAATTGCCGCTCGCGAGCGTGCGTGTGGCAATGGCCCCCGTCGCTGCCATGACGGACTGGCTGCTGTCGGGCGAAGGTCCCGGCGGCTTTTCGCTCGATCAGGACACGGAATTGCGTTCCAGCGGCGAAGGCAACGCCACTGTGCGTTACGTCGGCCATGCGCTCGAGATCGATGACATGCGGCGGCATATTGAAGCGGGCAAGCAATGCATGCGTCTCGCGATGACGTGGCAGGACAGAGTCTCGTTCGTGCTGACGCCGTCGTTGACCATCAAGCGCGTCGCGCCGCTCGATGTCATCAAGGACGCAGCCGATCCCACCGCGCACGGTGACGACGAAGTCTTCGATTCCGACTTCACGCTGATGACGGGCGAGCTGGCGAAGATGCTGGCGGATATCGTCGATGCGCTTGGCGGCGAACAGGACTTTTCCAAGGCTGCTGCCTGACGTCTTTCAGTTCGCCATCGCAATCGACCTGACGACGATCTGCGACTTCGTATCCCGTTCAATGCGTTTCAATACCGGCTGCATGGCGGCGAACTCGGCGGGCGAGCACACTTGCTTGCCGAAGTTCGCCTGCAAGTGACGTTCGGCCTGGAGCGTGTTCGTCGCGGGATCGAAGACATAGCGCGATGAGTATGTGAAGAACGCATCGGCCAGCTTCAAATCAGCAGGAAGGTCGGTTACGCGCACACTCTTCGGCAAGCTGAGCTGCGCGACCTCGTTAAAGTTACCGCCCGTGCACACGAACGGTTGCGTACGCACGCGCTCGGCGAGCAAGCTCTCGACTTGTGTTGCAATGCCGCCTGACAAGCTCGTCAACGCCGGCAAAGCCGTGGTTCCGGTTGGCCATACGACGTCATCGATCGTGCCGCGCAACGTGGTCGTGACAGGCGTTCCGGTTGCTTCCAGGTCGCTCGCCGTCAAGCTTGCGGTACCGCGCAGGCCTGTTGCACGCAGACGGACATCGGCGATCTGTTGGCGGCGTTGAGGCGCCGCATGTCGCAAGATCGCGCGCTCGGGGCCTGCGCTCCATCCTCCATCTTCGACTTGCGATGAAAACGCCGCCGACCCATCCGTCGCGACCGCGATCTGCAAACGCACATCGCGCGATAAAGGCTGCGTTGATGGCGTGCGTGTCAGCGTGCCGTCGTCGACAAGCAGCGCCGGACGATCCATTTCCGCAAGCGGCAGATAACCGAACTCGACGGACGAAGCAGTGGCATCGGCATACATGTTCAAGCCCGGCAGCCACGTGATGATGTGATTGATCGCGGCCACGCCGTAGCCCGGCACCGATGGCAACGTGTACACCGATCCGAGCGCGATCAACGCCGGTTCGTTCTCGATTCCAACTGCCGATAACAACGCGCCGTACAGCGCGACGTAATCCTTGCAGTCGCCATACCGGTTCGCCAGAATCTGCGCCGCCTTGTGCGGAACTGCGGCGCTTTGCCCCAGATAAAGCGATACGTAGCGAATATTGTGACGAACCCAGTCGTAGAGCGTTGCAGCTTTTTCGCGCGGACCGGCGTCGTTGCGTGTCAGAGATTCCGCCAGATTGCGAATGGCGGGATCGTTTGCAGTTGGATCGATGGCGGCATCGCGATAACTTGCCGCGAAGCTTTTGTAATCGGGAAACGTCGACACCATCAGTCGATCGCCGTATTGCACGTAACCGACCGCGCCGGTTTCCACGCGGTCGTAATGCAGCGTGCTGTAGGCAAACTCGTAGCGCGTACGGCCGTTGCGCGTGACGGGCGGCGCGGCTTTGTAACCGCGGGTATCGGCGTAAAGCGGCTTGCCTTCGGGCAGATCGAAGACGAGCGTCTGGCTTTGGACGGGGCCGCGGCTCGGCTCCACGAAATAATCGAACTGACCGGGGATGACGGATTTGGACACCGTCTTGTGAAAGCTTAGATGCACGGTCGATCCGGCGTCGACGGCGGTGAAGATCACGGCTTTGAGGCGGCCATCGGCGAAGGTTGGGGCGCCGGCCGAGCGCGGTTCCTGGATCTCGCGGATCTGGTCGGGCGCAACGTCGTGGCGGGTGCCGTCGGCGCTGACGGAATACGCGTCGGTGACCTGGAGCGTGGATGTGGATTTGTCGAACCAGATGTAGCGTTGCGCGATATCGCCGATGCCTGCCGATGTATTTGCCTTTAGCGTGGTTTCATCGTCTTCGGTGAGGGAGCCGTCGTTCGCGACGACGAAGACGTGGACGTCGCTGATCGTGGTCGATGGTTGTGCGGTTTCCATGAGGTCGGCGGAGAATGCCGGGTGCAGAATGGTTGCGAGGGATGCTGCTAGCAGCAAGGACCTGCGGGTACGGGATCGTTGCGGGTTCATGGGATTGCAGCGCTCTGCCTCGGTGGTCGAGGTGGTAATCGTACAGGAGGTTTTGCTGGCGCTTGGTCGGGGGTGGTGCTGGGTTGCTGCTGTTTAGGCTTTCGCGCGTTCCTTGTTAGCTGATTTCTTTAGCACTGTTAGCCACTGTCCGTGGCGGGACTTCATTTCTTTGTCCAACGGCGACAAAGAAACGAAGCAAAGAAAACGCCTCTCCACAATCGGCTCATAAGTGTCCCCAGCGTGCAGTGACAACGTTTTGGTACCCCAAAAGTACGCTCGACGCATAGCAACGAACACTTGAAACCCTCCCTCTCCGAACACGGATACCCACACGCTTCGCCACCAGCGTCGGAATCCGTTAATACGGAAACCTGGCCCACGCATAACAACAAAATAGCCCATAACGGGTTCAAGCATCTTGAACCCAAAGCCTCGCCACCGGCGCAGCCGAACCTTCGCTTTGGGCGTCAGCGCGCGCAGCGCGGAGGCCTGGTTAATGGATTCCCACACTGGTGGCGAAGCGTGTGGGTTGCCGTTGACGGAGGGGGAGGGTTTCAACTGTCCGGGGTTATGCGCTGAGCGTGCTTTTGGGGTACCAAACAGTTGTCACTGCACGCTGTGGACACTTAAGAATTAGCGGTTGAAAGGCGTTTTCTTTGCTTCGTTTCTTTGTCGCCGTTGGACAAAGAAATGAAGTGCCGCCACGCACAGTGGCTAATAGTGCTAAAGAAATCAGCTAACACCAAACGCGCGAGGGCCTAAGCAGCAACAACCCAACCCCAACCCCAACCCCGACCAAGCGCCAGCGACCCCCACCTCAAAACCTCCACATCAAATTCCCCTGAATCGCATTATCACGATACCCGCCACCGTACTGACCAGAATACGAAATCCCCAGCGTAGCGCTCTTCCCCACATTCACATCGAGCCCCACCTCAACGACCGCCGTGTCATGCGCGATCGGCACCCCTGCCACCGAGAACGTCGTCGAACTTCCACTAAAAGCGAGCCGTGACGTCGGCGTGACATCGCCAAACGCATGCCGCCATCCGACCATCGCCCGCGGCGTCACAGCCGTCGAACCGCTCAAGTCAAGACGCGTCGCCGCCCGCACGCCCAACGTCGAATACACGAGGTTCTGCGTATCGTTGCCGCTTTGCAATGCCGCCGCGCCGCCATTCTCAGTAAATCCATCGGTATGCAGATTCACGTAGGCCAGTCCGGCGAACGGTTCAAGCGCGACGTTGCCAACGGGTATCGCGTAACCGGTCTCGCCAAAGACCTGCGCGGTCCCGGCGTTATAGCTCGACGAAGGGTTATCGGAGAAACCGGCGAAGCCCGCGTTGCGGTCCACACGCACGTGGTTCCATGTGTACGCCGAGCCGACGCGCACGGCAAGTGCGCCGAACTGGGCGCCGCCATAGAGCGCGAGGTGGTAACTGTCGATGGAACTCGACGCGTTCTGCGCACTCGTATCGAACGATGTGTGGCCCACGCCGCCAGCCGCGCCCACGCGCCAGGTGTCGTTGATGGCGGTGTCGGCGCCGATCACGAAACCCGTGCTGCTGCGATCGACGCTCGCCGCGTTGCCATCGCCGCCAAGCCGCCCCTGCGAACCGAATGCCTGGCCCCAGGCTACAGGCGACAGACGCGGCTTGAGGTTGCATGCGCCTCGTGACGTGGTGTCGGCGACGGGTTTATCGATGCCATCGCTGGCGTCGTCGAGGCACGAAGCCGGTCCCGATGCCAGCGCCGCCAGCGCTCCCTCCGACGGCGACAGCGCCTGGCGCATCCGGTCGGAGACGGCGTCGCGGATGTAATGGCTATCGTCGAGCAATACGCTTTTCGCGCTCGCGTGGATCTCCCCCGACATGTTGTTCAGCGCAATGCGCGCCGTGGGTTTGTCCTGCGTGATCAGCGCGTCGTAGATGGGCGTGCCCGGACCCATCGCCGTGAGCGCCGTGCCTGCCGCGCGCTGGTTCTGCGTCGTGGCGACATCTGCGAACGAATTGCCATTCGGCTTGAGCGTGAGGAAGACGCTGTTCGGACCATAGCCGAGCGTCGGCGTAAGGAACGCGAGACTCGATACGGTATCGGTGAACGTGCCAGTGACGCCGCCGCCTGCGGTGAGGATGGTGTAGGTCGTGTTCGGCGCATAGGTCCCCGTCGACGGCTTCACTTGCACCGTGCCGCCGCCAAGTGTCGCGGCGCCGCTTGCTTCGATCAGGTTGCCCTGTGGTTGCGGGTTGACCTGCACCTGGTACGTGGAGCCCGGCGCGAAGCTGACGTTGCCGCCCACGTTGAGCGTCGTGTTCGCGGAGCCGGGCGCCGCAGTGCCGCCTGTGTTCACGATCAGCCCGCCGACCTTGCCGGTCCCGCCGAGGGTGCCGCCGCTGTTCACGGTGACCGTCGAATTTCCAATGGAACCATTCACCGCCAGCGTCCCGCCGTTCACCGATGTCGGCCCGGAATACGTGCTCGTCCCGTTGAGATTGAGTTGTCCCGATCCGTCCTTGACCACGCCGCCCGTGCCGCTGATCACGCCGCCGTACGTGATGGCGGCAGAGTGATTGAACGCTACTGTGCCGTTGTTGATGATGTTCCCGCTCACGCTGCCCGTCGTGCCGCCGTTGCCGAGCTGCAAGATGCCGGCGTTGACCGTCGTGCCGCCCGAGAATGTGTTGTCGCCAGTCAGTGTCAGCGTGTCCGTGCCACCCTTGATGAGTGAGCCGGAGCCGGTGATCGCGCCGGCGTAGTTGCCGCCGCCGTTGACCGTCAGCGCGCCCGCGCCGAGATCGAGCGAACCGCCGCTGCTGTTGCCGTTGAGCGAACCCAGCGTCAGTCCGTTGCCGTTCGTGTTCAGCGTGCCGCTGTTCAACGTGAGCGGTCCTGTGCCGAGCGCCGTGCTGCTGGCGAGGGTGATGGTGCCGTCGTTGAGTGTCGTACCGCCGCTATAGGTATTCGATCCTCCCAGTGTCAGGTTGGACCCGCCGTCCTTCGTCAAGCCTCCCGCGCCCGATACCGCACCGCTCAAGGTCAGATCCGCCGTCCCGCCAATCGTCACGCCCGTACCGAGATTGACCGCGTTGCCGACGGTGATGGCCGTGGTGTTATCGAGCGTGGCCGGGCCGGTGACGGTCAAGGCACCCGTGCCCAGCGCCGCGCCGTTGCCAAGCGTCAGCGTGCCTGCGTTGAGAACGGCGCCGCCGGAGAACGTGTTGGCGCCGGCGAGGGTTTCGTTGCCGCTGCCTTGCTTCACGATCCTGCCGGTTCCGCCGATGCTGCCGCTGAAGGTCTGGCTGCTTGCGTCGCCGAGGGTCAGCGTATTGCCGCCGAGCGTGACCGTGCTGCCCGTCGCGCCACTAAGCGATCCAATGGTTTGATTCCCGGCTGCAGCAATATCAAAACCGGCGCCGGACGCCGCCGTATTCACCACGCCCGTTGCGGACAAGCTGCCGCCCGCACCCAGCGCCAGGGTGCCGGCGTTGATCGTCGTGCCGCCGGTGAAGGTGTTGCCTGCCGTCAGCGTTTGGGTGCCCGTGCCCTGCTTCACGATGCCACCCGCTCCGCCGATCACGCCGCCGAAGGTTTGATTGGTGGCATCGCCGAAATTCAGCGTGTTGCCGCCGAGGGTGACCGTGCTGCCCGTCGCGCCCGAGAGCGATCCGATGGCCTGGTTGCCGCTTGCGCCGGAGATATCGAGTCCCGCGCCCGCGGCTGCCGTGTTCACCGCGCCCGTCGCTGACAAGCTTCCGCCCGCGCCCAAGGCCAATGTGCCAGCGTTGATCGTCGTGCTGCCGGTGAAGGTGTTCGCGCCCGTCAGCGTCTCGGTGCCGGTGCCTTGTTTGACGATGCCGCCTGTTCCATTGATCGCGCCGCCGAACGTCTGATTGGTAGCGTCTCCAAGCGTCAACGAATTGCCGCCCAACGTCACGGTGCTTCCGGCCGCGCCTGCCAGCGATCCGACGGTCTGGTTGCCGGCCGCTGAAATGTCAAAGCCTGCTCCCGACGCCGCCGTATTCACCGCGCCGGTCGTGGACAAGCTGCCGCCCGCGCCTAATGCGAGCGTACCGTCCTTGATCGTCGTGCCGCCGGTGAACGTGTTCGTGCCCGTCAGCGTCAGCGTGCCCGCGCCATCCTTCACCAGCCCGCCCGTACCGCTCACGACAATCGCGGTATTCAGGTCGTTCGAATAGTCGATGCCAAGCGTCCCGTTGTTCGTGATGTTGCCAATCACGCTGCCGCTCGTGCCGCCGTTGCCGAGCTGGAGGGTGCCGGCGTTGATCGTGGTGCCACCCGTGTAGGTGTTCGTGCCCGTGAGGATTTCCGTCCCCGTGCCTTGCTTCACGATGCCGCCCGTGCCGCCAATCACCCCGCCGAAGGTCTGGTCGCTCGCGGCGCCGAGCGTGAGCGTGTTGCCGCCGAGCGAGACCGTGCTGCCTGTGACGCCGGCGAGTGAGCCTATCGACTGGTTGCCGGCGGCCGAGATGTCGAGACCTGCGCTCGCGCCCGCAACGTTGACCGTGCCGCTCGCCGCAATGCTGCCGCCCGCACCCAGCGCGAGGGCGCCCGCGTTGATGGTGGTATCGCCGGTGTAGGTGTTGACGGCGCCGAGCGTTTCGGTTCCCGAACCTTGCTTCACGATACCGCCCGTTCCGCCGATCACGCCGCCGAAGGTCTGGCTGGTGGTATCGCCGAAAGTGAGCGTGTTGGCGCCCAATGCGACCGCGCTGCCCGTCGCACCCGCAAGAGAGCCGATGGTCTGATTACCCGCTGCCGCAATATCAAAGCTCGTGCCGGAAGCCGCCGTATTGACCGCGCCCGTCGATGACAAGCTGCCTCCCGCGCCCAATGCCAATGTGCCCGCGTTAATGGTCGTGCCGCCAGTGAACGTGTTTGCGCCCGTCAGCGTTTCGGTGCCCGTACCTTGTTTGACGATCCCTCCCGTCCCGTTGATTGCGCCGCCGAAGGTTTGATCGGTGGCATCGCCGAGGGTCAGCGAATTGGCGCCGAGCGTAACCGTGCTTCCCGCCGCCCCGCCAAGCGATCCGATGGTCTGGTTGCCGCTCGCGCCCGAGATATCGAAGCCTGCGCCGAGTGAGGCGGTATTCACCGCGCCCGTCGATGCCAGGCTGCCGCCCGCGCCAAGCGCCAATGTCCCTGCGTTGATCGTCGTGCCGCCGGTGAAGGTCTGTACGGCCGTCAGCGTTTCCGTGCCCGCGCCTTGCTTCACAATGCCGCCCGTTCCCCCGATCACCCCGCCGAACGTCAGGTTCGCGCCGTTGCCGAAAGTCAGCGTGTTGGCGCCCAACGCGACCGTACTGCCCGTCACGCCAGCAAGCGAGCCGATGGTCCGGCCGCCGTTTGCACCGGAGATATCGAAGGAAGCGCCTGCTGCCGCCACGTCCACCGCACCCGTCGGCGCGAGGTTCCCGGCCCCGCTTAACGCCAGGGTTCCGGCGTTGATGGTCGTGGCGCCGGTGAAGGTGTTCACCCCCGTCAGCGTCTCCGTTCCTGTCCCTTGCTTGATCAGTCCACCCGTTCCGCCGATGGCGCCATCGAAGGTCTGGTTGGTGGCGTCGCCGAGCGTCAGGTTGTTGGCGCCGAGCGTGATCGTGCTGCCCGCCGCGCCATGCAACGAACCGATGCTTTGCGCGCCGCCCGCCGAGATATCGAGTCCCGCGTTCGCGCCCACGTTCACCGTTCCCGCTTGCGACAGGCTGCCGCCCGCGCCCACGACCAGCGTGCCGGCGTTGATATCGGTGTCGCCGGTATAGGTGTTCGCGCCCGTGAACGTCGCGGTGCCCGTGCCTTCCTTCACCACGCCGCCCGCGCCGCTGATCACACCCGCAAAAGTGGTGTCGGTGCTGTCGCCGAAGGTCAGCGTATTGCCACCCAGCGCCAGCGTGCTTCCGCCGATACCCGAAAGCGATCCGATGGTCTGGTTGCCCGCCGCGCTCAGATCGAGCGTCGAGCCGACGCCGGCGACATCGACGGCGCCCGTCGATGCAAGGCTGCCGCCCGCACCCACGGCGAGCGTTCCTGCGTTGATGGTCGTGCCGCCGGTGTAGGTATTGGCGCCGGTCAGCGTTTCGGTGCCCGTTCCCTGCTTGACGATGCCGCCCGTCCCGCCTAACGCGCCTGCAAACGTCTGGTTCGTGGTATCGCCTAATGTCAGCGTGTTGGCGCCCAACGCGACCGTGCTGCCCGCAACGCCCGCCAGCGAACCGATCGTTTGATTGCCGCCAGCGGCAATATCAAGGGCCGCGCCAACGCCCGCCACGTTCACGGCGCCGGTGGACGACAAACTCCCGCCTGCGCCTACGGCAAGCGTGCCCGCGTTGATGGTCGTACCGCCAGTAAACGTGTTTGCACCGGTCAACGTTTCGGTGCCCGAACCTTGTTTCACGATGCCGCCCGTCCCGCCGATCGCGCCGCCGAACGTCTGGTTCGTGGCATCGCCTAATGTGAGCGTGTTCGCGCCCAGCGCAACTGTGCTGCCTGCCGCTCCGCCAAGCGAACCGATGGTCTGCGGACCCGTCGCGTTGGCGATATCGAGGGCCGCACCGGCGCCCGCCACGTTGACAGCGCCCGCGGACGACAAGCTTCCGCCGGCGCTCAATGCCAACGTTCCGGCGTTGATCGTGGTTCCGCCCGAGAACGTGTTGGCGCCGGTCAGCGTTTCCGTCCCGGTGCCCTGCTTGACGATGCCGCCCGTTCCACCGATCGCGCCACCGAATACTTGATTGGTGGCATCGCCGAAAGTAAGCGAGTGGCCGCCGAGCGCTACGGTGCTGCCCGTCACGCCTGCCAGCGAACCGATGGTCTGGTCGCCGCTCGCGCCAGAGAGATCGAAGGCAGCGCCGGCCGATGCGACGTTCACCGCGCCCGTCGATGCAAGGCTTCCTCCCGCGCCCAAAGCCAGCGTTCCGGCGTTGATCGTGGTGCCGCCGGTGAAGGTGTTCGCACCTGTGAGCGTCTCCTTCCCCGTCCCCTGTTTGATAAGGCCGCCCGCACCGCCTATGGCGCCGCTGAAGGTTTGATCGGTGGCGTCGCCAAGCGTCAGCGTATTGGAACCGAGCGTGATCGTGCTGCCCGCCGCGCCTTGCAATGAACCAATGGTTTGCGTGCCGCCCGCCGAGATATCGAGCCCGGCGCCCGCGCCCACATTTACGGTGCCCGCCTGCGACAAACTCCCGCCAATGCCCACGACCAGCGTGCCGGCGTTGATATCGGTATCGCCCGTGTAGGTGTTGACGCCGGTGAACGTCTCCGCGCCGCTGCCTTGCTTCACCACGCCGCCTGTCCCGCTGATCGAGCCGGCAAAGGTTTGATCGGTGGCATCGCCGAAAGTGAGCGTGCTGCCGCCCAGCGCGACCGTGCTGCCCGACACGCCTGCAAGCGATCCGATGGTCTGGTTGCCGCTCGCGGAGATGTCGAGGCCGGCGCCGACGCCGCTCAGGTCGACGGCGCCCGTCGATGCCAGCGTCCCGCCCGCGCCCAGCACGAGACTCCCCGCGCCGATGGCCGTGCCGCCCGTGAAGGTGTTGGCGCCCGTGAGCGTTTGCGTGCCCGCGCCTTGTTTGATCAAGCCGCCCGCACCGCCGATCGAGCCGCCGAACGTTTGGTTCGTGGCATTTCCGAAGGTCAGCGAATTGCCGCCCAGCGCGACGGAGCTGCCTGTTACGCCTGATAATGAACCGATGGTTTGATCGCCCGTGGCTGCGGAAATATCGAGGCTCGAGCCGGCGCCCGCCACGTTGACCGCGCCCGTGGCCAACAGGCTTCCGCCTGCGCCCAGCGCCAGCGTGCCGGCGTTGATGGTCGTGCCGCCCGTGTAGGTGTTGGTGCCCGTCAGCGTTTGCGTGCCCGTGCCTTGCTTGATCAGCGCGCCGGTTCCATCGATTGCGCCGCCGAAGGTCTGGCTGGTTGCATCGCCGAAAGTCAGCGAGTTGGCGCCCAACGCAATCGCGCTACCCGATACGCCCGCCAAAGAGCCGATGGTTTGATTGCCGGCTGCCGTGGAGATATCGAAGACCGAGCCTACGCTGGCCGTGTTCACCGCGCCCGTCGATGCCAGGCTGCCGCCCGCGCCCAGGGTAAGCCTGCCGGCGCCGATCGTCGTGCCGCCGGTGAAGGTCTGGGCGGCGGTCAAGGTTTCCGCGCCGCTGCCCTGCTTGACGATACCGCCCGTCCCACCGATCACGCCATTGAACGCATGGTTGGCGGTATCGCCGAACGTCATCGAGTTCGCGCCGAGCGTGACCGTGCTGCCCGCTGCGCCTGCCAGCCCGCCGATGGTTTGCGGACCGCTCGCGGCGGAGATATCGAATGCTGTTCCGGCCGCAGCCGTGTTGACGGTTCCGGATGACGCGAGGCTGCCGCCTGCGCCCAACGCCAGGGTTCCGGCGTTGATGGCCGTGCCGCCGGTGAAGCTGTTTGCGCCCGTGAGGGTCTCCGTTCCCGCGCCCAGTTTGATCAACCCGCCCGTGCCTGCGATCGCTCCGCCAAACGTTCGATTCGTGGCATCGCCGAAGGTCAGGGAATTGCCGCCAAGCGCAACCGCGCTTCCCGCCGAACCCGCCAGCGAGCCGATGATTTGCGCTCCACCCGCGCTGATGTCCAGTGCAGCGTTCACGCCGGCCACATTCACCGCGCCCGTCGATAACAAACCGCCGCCAGCGCCCAAAGCCAAAGTTCCGGCGTTGATCGTCGTGCCGCCCGAAAACGTGTTTGCGCTCGTCAGGATTTCCGTGCCCGCGCCTTGTTTGATCAACCCGCCCGAGCCGCCGATCACGCCGCCGAACGTCTGGTTGGTTGCATCGCCCAGTGTCAGCGAGTTCGCCCCCAGCGCAACCGTGCTGCCTGTCGATCCCGCCAATGAACCGATGGTTTGCGGACCGCTCGCGCCCGAGATATCGAACCGGGCGCCAACATCGGCCGTATTCACCGCGCTCGTCGATGCAAGGCTGCCGCCCGCGCCGAGTGCAAGTGTTCCGGCGTTGATGGTCGCGCCGCCCGTGAAAGTATTCGCGCCGGTAAGCGTCTCCGTTCCAGTACCAAGCTTTACGATGCCGCCCGTTCCGCCGATCGTGCCGCCAAAGGTCCGATTGGTGGTATCGCCAAGTGTCAGGGAATTGCCGCCCAGCGCGACCGTGCTGCCCGCCGTCCCGGCCAATGCGCCGATGATTTGGTTACTGCCGGCCGTGGATATATCGAATGCTGCACCCGGACCTGCGACGTTCACGAGACTTGTCGCGGCCACGCTGCCGCCGGCGCCTATCGCCAGGGTTCCGGCATTGATGGTGACTGCACCCGAGAAGGTGTTTGCGCCCGTGAGCGTCTCGGTTCCCGCGCCCTGTTTAATCAAGCCGCCCGTGCCCGTGATCGCGCCGCCGAAGGTTTGATTGGTCGCATCGCCGAAGGTCAGCGGGTTCGCGCCGAGCGCCACCGTGCTTCCCGCCGATCCCGCCAACGAACCAATGGTTTGCGCTCCGCCCGCGCCTATGTCCAGTGCCGCGCCAGCCCCGGCCACGTTCACCGCGCTCGTGGACAGCAAACTGCCGCCCGTACCCAGCGCGAGGGTTCCGGCGTTGATTGTCGTGCCGCCGGTAAAGGTGTTGGCGCCCGTCAGCGTTTCGGTTCCGCTGCCCTGTTTGACGATCCCGCCCGTCCCGCCGATCGCGCCACCGAACGTTCGATTGGTGGCATCGCCGAGGGTCAACGAGTTAGTACCCAACGTGACCGTGCTGCCCGATAAGCCGGCCAGTGAACCGATGGTTTGCGGACCGCTCGCGCCCGAGATGTCGAAGCCCGCGCCGGCGCCCGCCGTGTTCACCGCACTCGTGGATGCAAGGCTGCCGCCCGCGCCCAACGCCAGCGTCCCTGCATTGATGGTCGCGCCGCCGGTGAAGGCGTTCGCGGCGGTGAACGTCTCCGTGCCCGCGCCCTGTTTGACGATGCCGCCCGTCCCATTCACCACGCCGCTGAACACGTGATTCGCTGCGTCGCCCAATGTCAGGGAATTGCCGCCGAGCGATACCGCGCTGCCCGCCGCACCCGATAACCCGCCAATGGATTGAGGACCCGCCGCGCCGGAGATATCGAAGGCCGTGCCGGCCGCCGCGGTGTTCACGGAGCCTGCCGATGCCAGGCTGCCGCCGGCGCTCAAAGCCAGCGCGCCGGCGTTGATCGTCGTGCCGCCTGTGAACGTGTTCGCGCCCGTCAGCGTCTCCGTGCCCGTGCCCTGCTTGACGATCCCGCCCGTTCCGCCGATCGCGCCGCCGAAGGTCCGACTGGTGGCATCGCCGAAGCTGAGCGTGTTGGCGCCGAGCGTTACCGTGCTGCCTGTCGCGCCACCAAGCGAACCGATGGTTTGCGGCCCGCTCGCGCCCGATATATCCAGGCCCGACCCCGTCACCGCCGTGCTGACTGCGCCCGTCGATAACAAGCTTCCGCCCGCTCCCAGCGCAAGCGTTCCGGCGTTGATCGTCGTGCCGCCCGAGAAGGTATTCGCCCCGGAGAGCGTCTCCGTGCCCGTGCCTTGTTTGACGATGCCGCCCGTCCCGCCAATCACGCCGCCGAAGCTCCGGTTGCTGGCGTCGCCCAGGGTGAGCGTGTTGCCGCCAAGCGCGACCGTGCTTCCCGTTACCCCGCCAAGCGAACCGATAGTCTGATTTCCGCTTGCGCCGGAAATGTCGAGTCCTGCGCCTACGCTTGCCGTATTGACCGCGCCCGTCGCGGCGAGACTTCCGCCCGCGCCCAAAGCGAGCGTGCCGGCATTGATGGTCGTACCGCCGGTGAAGGTATTGGCCGCCGTCAGTGTCTCTGTCCCAGCGCCGCGCTTCACAATCCCACCCGTCCCGCCGATGGAACCCGCAAACGTTTGATTAGGGGTATCGCCGAAAGTCAGCGAATTCGCGCCCAGCAATACCGCACTGCCGGCCACGCCCGACAGCGACCCGATGGCCTGGTTCGCGCCGGACGCGGAGATATCGAATCCGGTGCTCGCGCCGCTCAGATTGACGGCACCGGTCGATGCCAGGCTTCCGCCCGCGCCGAGCGCAACAGTACCCGAGCTGATGTTCGTCCCGCCCGTGAACGTGTTCGCGCCGCTGAGCGTTTCCGTGCCGGCGCCCTGCTTGCTGATCCCACCAGTCCCGCCGATAGAACCCGCAAACGTTTGACTGGTGGCGTCGCCGAAAGCCAGGGTGTTTGCGCCCAGCGCCACCGATGTGCCCGCTATGCCTGAAAGCGCGCCGATGGTCTGATTGCCAGCCGATGTCGAGATATCGAAGTTCGCGCCCGGACCCGACAGATTCACCGCGCCCGTCGCGGCGAGACTGCCGCCCGCGCCCACGGCGAAGCGTCCGCCGCTGATGGTCGTGCCGCCGGTGTAGGTCGCGGGCGTGCCCACCGTGACCGTCGCCGCGCCGGTTTTGACGAGGCTCCCCGCGCCGCTGATGGCGCCGGTGAGCGTCAGGTTGTTAGAACCCGTGAGCGTCAGCGCATTGCCCGAGCCGATGCCAATCGCATTTCCCAGCGTGAGCGGCGCGGTACTGTCGAGCGCCGCTGCGCCGCCCACGCTCAGCGCGCCGCCCCCGAGCGCCTGCGCATTGCCGACGATGATCGATCCGCCATTGAGCGCCGTGCCGCCCGTGTAGCTATTGCTGCCGGTAAGCGTCAGCGCGCCGGCGTCGCTCTTGATAAGGCCGCCGGCGCCGGACAATACGCCTGACATCGTCAAGGCGTTGGGTCCCTGGACCGTGAGGCCGCCTGTTTGCAAGGTCGCGTTGTTGGCCACGTTCAGGCCAGCGGTATTCGCCTGGATCGTGCCGCCAGCCGAAGTCAGCGGGCCGCTGCCGAACGCCGCATTGTCGTTGAATCCGGCGATGCCGCCAGCAAGCGTCGTATCGACCAGACCGCCGAGCGGGCCGTTCAATGTCCACGTGCCGCTGTTCACCTTCAAATGCTGGAAGTCGATATACGTCCCGCTCGCGAACGTTCCCGTCCCGCTGGTTCCCGCGCCCGTGCCCGTGACCGCGTTTTGCAGCACGAGCGTGTTGTTGCCGCCAAGGCCGCCATCGACCACACCGGTCGCCGCGAAACCTACGTTGACCCCGATCACGCCGAGCGATAAACCTATGCCGCTCGCTGCGTTGACCGACGAGTCCGTCACGGCCGTGAACGTATTGGTGCCGTTGGCACCCATGTTGACGCTGCCGTTGATCGTCCCGGCGTTGACGAAGGTATTTCCTGCGCCCGGCGTGGCAGAGGCCTGCAAGCCAACGCGTCCGGTTATGACCCCGGTGCTCGTATTGACAACGTTCGCCTGGCCGCCGCCATAAACCGCGACCACAGGTGCATCCGATGGCACCACGGACACGCCCAGAATGCTCGATGCCCCGATGGTTCCCGAGTTGGTGATGTTGGTAACACCGCCCGTGATGTTCTGGACTGCGAGCGCCATGCCGGTCAGGCCGCTCAGGTTCACGCCGAGCAGTCCGGTCGTGCCGTTCATGATGCCGCTGTTGGTCACGCTCACATTGCCGGATGTGACGCCGTTGCCAATGAAGGTGCCGCTCGACAACAAGCCGATCGTGCCAAGCAGGCTCGGATCGATTCTTCCCTGGTTATCGAGCGTCACACCGCTTCCGGTGAGGCTCATGGCCGTTCCACCAACACCGAGCAGCACGCCAACCGTCGCACCGGGCGCCACGGTGACCGCCAGGCCACTTGCTGAATTCGCGTACGAAGGCGCGAGGGGATTGGCGGTGCCATTGCAGGTCACGGTCGGCGCGCTCCCTGTGCACGCCGCCCATGCCGCAGGATTGTCCGCGAGGAACAAGGCCGCTGTGGCAAGCGCCATGACCAATGGCTTCTGAAAGCCAACGCCAGTTGATTCGCCGAATCCGCCCGACTGGCTTATCGATACACCCCGCGCTGAAGGCCCTTTGCAATTGCTTTTCGCCAGTTCGGACGTGACAACGTAAGCACCCTGGGACTTACTCCAGACCACGCGATAAACCTTGCTCATTATTCCCTCGCTCTATTAGGTAGAGTGGAAGACGCCTTTGCAAATGCAGCGCCGATTGACTATCGATAAATCGCGGACGACACAATGCCGCGCACTGAATGCGCCGGTTTAAACCAACGAGGTGTCCGGATTTATATGGGCGAGCTTTTCCAGCCGCCTGCTGGTGGCATTTCAAGCCTGGTATTAGTTTTCGATGCTTAACGGCGCCAGCGAATTTCTCCGCGAGCGCGCAGAATCAAGCTCGCCAAATGCACCTTCGTGCGATCGACGTGATAGGGCGTGCGCTTACAACAGCGATTAACTGTGACATGGGCGTGAATCCCTCGGTTCTCTCTCGTTCTCATATTTGGCTTTTTCAGCCTTTGTCTGGAGAATGACAAGCTTTACAAGATATTTCAACAAATATTTGTTATCACTTGATCCCGCTGTTTCAAGGCGCAAGCGTTCAGACGCTGCAAACAGCTGCGCGAAAAGGGTAAACCGCCTTTGGGATTAAAACCGGGATATTCAGAGGAGCAGCACTAGGTAACGAAAAACCGGGTTACACCATCAATCAAACCGAAAACCGATGGTCTATTAAATCTTTCAAACTGGTTTGTTGCAGTGCAATCGGAGAGCGGGAATCAGTTGTGGAAGCGGCGATTAATTTGCATGATCTACTGCGAGAGGGATTTATGCGAATATGAAACTTCGTTTCACTAATGCCGCGTGCTTTCAGGGTAAACACGCGGCACTTGAGATGAATAATCGTTACCAGCCGACCCTCGCATCCAGCGGATAAACAGGCCGTTGTACATTTCCGAAATCAAACAGGCTGAAATCCGAACTGGTCACGCCCCGGCTATCGCACTCGACCAGACCTTTTGCAATGGGCACGAATACCGGGCGGCAATACATCCGCGATTTAAGAATAAGAAAGGCCGCGCGGCGTGGATCAATGCCCACGCTTTCAAATACGCCAAGATCCCATGGTTCGTGCGTGCGCTCGGTCAGGACGATTTTCGCGACGCCGGTATCAAGCACCGCCGCCCGGCCCATATACGCGCGCTGTCCCGTGTACGTCGGTCCGCTGATCACGTATTCGCCGTCGGTGAGCGCGCGTACCACGCCCGTAAGCGCGACCGGCGCATGCGGATGCGCGGCACGCCCCGCTAGCTTGTTCCCCACGTCCAGCGTGACGGTTGCGCCCACGCCTGCAGCAATTAGCGTGGCGACTGCCTCGGGATCGCATAGCGGCCCCATCACGATGCCCGTCATGCCCTGGCGGACGGCTTCCTCGTAGACATCCATGGTGTCGCACGTGCCGCCCGACATGCAGTTGTCGCCGTGATCGAGCAGGAGCACGGGTTTATCGGCGTTACGGGCGAGCGCAGCGCCTTCGACCACGGAATCCGCCAGCGACGGACTGCGATAAAGAAACTCCTCGCGCTCGTCCCAGATCTGCCGGGCAATGCGCTCGGCCACGCGCGCCGCCGCTTCGCGATCGCCGTCACCCACCACGACCACACTGATGCACGGCCTGGCGATATCGGCGAGAGAAAATCCCGCCAGTATGGAAACGGCCAGCATGCCCTCGCGTTCTGCCTCCTGCGCGGCCTCCACCGCGCGCTTCATCGCGCCAGCGGCGCTCGCGCTGCGCAGCGTGTGCGTCATCAGCGGCGGTTGCGACCAGGCGATCACGGGACGCGACCGCCCCTCCAGCAAATCGAAGAAAAGCCTTGCCGCGTGCGCGCCGCACTCATACATGTCCACGTGCGGATAGGTCTTGAAGCTCACCATGACGTCGGCGTTATCGATCATCTTTTGCGTGACGTTCGCGTGCAGGTCGAGCGCAACCGCAATAGGCGCATTGGGCAGCGCGGCGCGAACGCGTTCAAGCAGATCCCCTTCGCCATCGTTGGAATTCTCCGCGACCATCGCGCCGTGCAGGTCGAGCATGACGGCGTCGCAGCCCTGTGCCGCGTCGATGATCGCGTTGCAGATCGCGTTGTAGGCAGCGGCCGCAACAGGACCGCTCGGATTCGCCGATGCCGATACCGGCGTGACGATTTGCGCGCCCGCCTTTTCGGCTGCATCGATAAAGGCGGACATCGCGGTCTGCATGCCCTTGTTCTCGCGATACGCGTCTTCGCCATAAACCGGACCGTTGCGGCCAAACGCTTTCAGCGGCGTGGCCACCGGCGAGAACGTGTTGGTCTCGTGATTCATGCGGGCAATAAGGATTTTCATGCGGCTTCCAGTCAGATGATTCGGATCACGAAGTTTTTCAGACAACGCCTACGCCGAGGTAGCGGTCCTTGATCGCATCGTCGCGGGTGAACGCAGCGTTATCGCCTTCATAGACAATGCGTCCTTGCTCGATGATGGTGTGACGGTCCGCCAATTGCGTGCAGACTTCGAGGTTCTGTTCAACCAGCAAGATGGCGATGCCCGCCTGCTTGATCAGCTTGAGTTGCGCGACAATCTCTTCCACTATCACGGGCGCGAGACCTTCCACGGGTTCATCGAGCATGAGCAGCCGCGGGTGATTCATCAGCGCCCGTCCAATAGCCAGCATCTGCTGTTCGCCGCCGGAAAGTTGCGCGCCGCCGTTGGTGCGGCGTTCTTTCAGGCGCGGAAAAATGCGGTAGATATCGGCGAGTTGCCACGGAGAATCGCGGCGCGCGCCAAGCTTCAGATTCTCTTCCACGCTGAGCAACCGGAAGACGCCACGATGCTCCGGGACGAAGCACACGCCCGATGCTGCAATCCGGTGCGACGGCGATTTTCCGATATCCGCGCCCTTGAACTTCACGCTGCCGCGCTGCGGCGCAACCACGCTGGCAATGGTTTTCAGTGTGGTGGATTTGCCCGCGCCGTTGCGCCCGAGAAGCGTGACCGTCTCTCCTTCGCCAATACTCAGCGATACACCCTGCAGGATGTGGCTCTTGCCATAAAACGCGTGGACGTCCTGCACATCGAGAATCATGCTCATGCGCGGCCTCCGGTGATCATGTTGCCGAGATACGCGCGACGCACGCGTTCGTCGCCACGGATATCGTCGGGTCGTCCTTCAACCAGCACGCGTCCCTGCTGCATGACGGTGATGGTGTCGGAGATGTCCATCACGATCCCCATGTTGTGCTCGATCAGCACGACCGTATAGTCGTCGCGCAGGCCGCGGATGAGCTGCTTCATATCGTCGAGATCGTCGATACCCATGCCCGACGTCGGCTCATCGAGGAAGATCGCTTTGGGGCGGGCCGCGAGCGCCATGCCGACCTCGAGCCTGCGTTGCTGACCATGTGAGAGCGCACCGGCGAGTGTCCCCGCAAAGCGCGTCAACGCGAGACGCTCCAGAATAGGATTGACAACGTCCTCGTGCTCGAGCGCGCCGCGCGGGGGCATCCATGCGTTGAGCGCGCGCTTCGAATCGACGCCCTGCACCGCGACGCGCAAATTTTCGCGCACGCTCAGATTTGCAAACAGGCTCGTCACCTGAAACGATCGCGCGATGCCGCGTTTCACGCGCCGGTAATCCGCTTCGCGCGTGACGTCGTGACCGTCGAACACGATGTTGCCGGACGTGATCGGCAACGTTCCCGTGAGGACGTGAAACAGCGTGGTCTTGCCCGCGCCGTTCGGACCGATCACCGAATGCACCGTGCGAGGCATGATGCGCAGCGTGACATCGTCGAGCGCGGTGAACTTGCCATAGCGTTTGGTCACGCCCTTTGCATGCAGGATAGGGTCGCTCACGAGACCTCCGTATTGCCGCGCGCGCGGCGTTGCTTCAGCCGCTGCACGATGCGCTCGCCAAGCCCCCACAAGCCCCGCTGCATGAACAGGCTCACCGCGATCAGCACCAGTCCGAGCAGCAGGAGCCAGCGCGGCCACAAGGTCGAAAGCCAGTCGGAAAACAGCACATAAAACGCCGCGCCCAGCACCGAGGCGAACAGATTCCCCGTGCCGCCGATCACCGTCATCACGAGGATCATCTCGCTCGTGTGATAGTCGATGTTCGAAAGCGGTGCAATGCCTGTCATCAACGCATGCAATGCGCCGGCGAGTCCTGTGACCGCACCCGATATGACGAACGCCGCGAGCTTGAAACGCTTGACGTCGTAACCGACCGCTGCGGCGCGCGCTTCGTTGTCGCGGATGGCAAGCAGAGTACGGCCGAACACCGAGTGCGAAACACGCATGAGTATCCAGAACGCAAGCAGGAACACCACCGCAACAAACGCATAAAATTGCCACGGCGATGCAAGCGGCACGAGTTGCTTGCCGAAAAGAGAAAGCGCGGGACGCGGAATGCCGAGCAGGCCGTTGTCACCGCCGGTGAGATCGGGCGACGTATAGGCGAGAAAGTAAAACATCTGTCCGAACGCAAGCGTCAGCATCACGAAGTACGTGCCGCGCTGGCGGATCGAAAACCAGCCGACAAGCGCAGCGGCCAGTGCGCCGACCAGCATCGCGGCGACTAGCGCCAACGGGACCTGAAGACCCGTCTTGGTGAGCACGAGACCCGCGCTGTAACTGCCGAGACCAAAAAATATGCCTTGCCCAAAGGACAACAGTCCTGTCGCGCCGAGCAACAGGTTGCATCCAAGCGCGGCCAGCGCGTACACCAGCACTTCCGTCGCGAGCGATCCTGAGCTGAGCGCAAGCGGCAACAGGCAGACCACGATTGCAGCGAACAGGATGAACCGATAGTGAAGCAGCGCTTCCTTGAACGAGCGCTGCGGGGCGCGGGTATCGAGTGGTTTCGAGTTCATGTGGCCCGGCCGAGTAGCCCGTTCGGGCGCAGTAAAAGGACGGCCGCCATGGCGACGTAGATCATCAAACGCGCGCCTTCAGGCCACAGCGTGCTCATGACGCTCTGAACAATTCCAACCAACAAGCCGCCTACGAGCGCGCCGAGGAAGTTCCCCATCCCGCCGATCACGACGACCACGAACGCCACGCTCAACGCCTCGATTCCCATGAACGGATCGACGCCGCGAATGGGCGCGGCCAGCACACCGGCAAGCGCGGCCGTTCCCGCGCCAAGTGCAAATACGAGACTGAATACGCGCAGCACGTTGATGCCGAGCAGCGCCACCATTTCCGTCGATTCACTGCCCGCACGCACCGCGCTGCCCAGACGTGTCCCTTCCAGCAGCCACCACAGGAGCAACGCGAGAATCGCGGTAAAGCCGATCACGAAGAGACGATATTTCGGGTAGATGAAACTGCCCCAGATCACCACGCCGTTCAGGATGTCCGGCACCGGCACGTTATCGCCGATAGGACCCCAGATGACGATGGTGAGCTCCTGCAGCACGAGCGCAAGTCCCACGGTCACGAGGATATGGAATTCATGCTGTTGCGCGTAGACGTGCCGCAGGACCAGCTTCTCGGCAACCCACGCAAGCACGCCAACGACTACCGGTACCACGGCAAGCGCGACCCAGAAACTCATAGACCATTGCATGGCCTGATAGCAGAAATACGCGCCAAGCAAATAAAATGCGCCGTGCGCGAAGTTCACGAAGCGCAATAGCCCGAAGACAATCGACAATCCCACCGCGAGCAGGAAGTACAGCATCCCGATGCCAATGCCGTTCACGACCTGCAACAAATAAACGTTCATGGCTTTTCGTCAGAAATGAATCGATGCGAACGCGCTTGCCCGCGCGCTCGCCCGCACGCGATCAAGCCATCTTGCACTGGGTTTTATCGAGTGGCAGGAACGACTGGCCCGAACTCACGATGTCCGCGTAATCGTCCTTGTTCTTCATCTTCGCCTTCGATTTGCCCTTGAGCAAGTAGTAGTTTTTCAGCACCTGATGGTCTCCCTTGCGGATCTCTTCAGCGCCTGTCAGACCTGCATACTTCATGCCTTCGAGCGCCGCGATGACCTTTTTCGGATCGGCCGTACCCGCTTTCACGATGCCATCCAGCAGGATCTTCGTGCAAATGTACGAGCCCGCCAGACTGTAGTTCGGGTTCGCCTTGAACGCGTCGTTCGCGCGTTTCACGAGATCTGCATTGAGCGGCGAATCGATCGAATGCCAGTACTGCGCACCGAAATACACGCCGCCGCAAAGGTCCGGACCCAGCGCTTCGAATTGCTCCAGGCCGGAAGCCCATGCCATCAGGATGGTGCAATTGTTCTTCATGCCGAAACTGACAGCCTGGCGCAGGGTATCGGATGATTGCGAACCGAAGTTCAGGATCAGCAACACATCCGGCTTCGCTGCAACTGCATTCGTCAGATAGCCGCTGAATTCTTTCTCGTTGAGCGAGTGGTAGCTGTTTCCAACATGCTCGATGCCCTTCTCCTGGAAGATCGCTTTCGCGGCGGACAACAAGCCATCGCCGAAAACATATTGAGGCGTGATGGTGTACCAGCGCTTTGCTTTCGGCAGCGTCTGGATCAGGGGACGCACGGTCTGCTCGATCGCACCGAAGGTCGGCACGGACCAGCGGAACGTTGCGCTGTTGCAGTCCTTGCCGGTGATCTCATCCGCGCCGGCAGTCGTGATGAAAATGCCGCCGGCCTTCTCGACTTCCTTGCCCATGGCAAGCGATTCGGACGACAAGATACCGCCCGCGAAGAACCGAGCATTCTTCTGCTGTGCGATTTCCTGCACCCGGCGTACGGCGGTGGCGGGCTTGCCCTCCGTGTCGAGGACCGTATAGGCCAGCGGCTGACCAAGCACCTTCCCGTATTGTTCGATGGCGAGTTTCATGCCGAGATCGGCGTATTTGCCGTTCGCGGCAAACGGACCCGACATGGGCACCGGGCAGGCGAACTGAATAGGACCGCTTTGCGCGAAGGCGCTACGCGTGGCGAGGGTTTGCAAGGCCCCGGGAACAGCCGACAGCGCGGCCAGCTTCAAGACATTCCGGCGATTCAAAATTGACGCTCCTTGAGAAAAGGCGAGACCCGCGTGACGGGCGGACCACGACTAGAAAGCTCTTACAGAATGTTTGCTGGCGGCCGCGAAGCGCTCTGCGGCAGCTTTGACTCGAATCTTTTATGTTGCTAGCCACTGCCTATTTATCATGATAAATAGGATGATCTGGATCGTAGGTACAATAAATTCGGGTGTCAATAAGGCAAAATTCCGGGGCATCGGAAGATGAGGCGACAGCCGTCGGCAAGAGCTTTGGAGAAGGTTATGGAGCGAGGAAAAGCAGGTGTCACCATCGACATCAGGCAGCAGAAGCGCCCAGATCTGGTCGCCGAGGAAATCAAGCGGCTCATCACGGAAAGGGATCTGAAGCCGGGCGACAAGCTGCCGCGCGAAGTGGAATTGCAGCAGATGTTCACGGTAAGCAAAAGCACCATACGCGAGGCGTTGAAGTCGCTCGAAGTGCAGGGATTGATCAAGGTAACGACCGGTCCGGGCGGCGGCGGGACCATCATTGAAGTGCCGCTGGATCGTACGCTGCAATTGCTGCAGAATTACCTGTTCTTCAAGGACGTCAGCATCGACGACATCTACACCGTGCGCAAATTGCTCGAACCCGAGCTTGCGGCCGGCGCCGTTGCGCATCTCACCGAAGCAGACTTTGCAGCGCTCGAGGCCAGCATCGCCTGTTGCGATACGCCCTCGGCGCATCACGACGGCGATATCGTAAAACGCCGGCAAGAGGATGTAAATTTCCACGATATCCTCGCGGCCGCCAATCCGAATCCGTTCCTGCGTTTCAGCTGCGAGTTGATCAATGAAATGATCCGGCAACTGATCGAATTCCGTAACGACACGCCGGCCGCCGAACTGGAACGCTTCGGCCAGGCCAACGTGAAGATTCACAAGGCGATTACGAAGGCAGCGCGCGAACGCGACGCCGATAAAGTCCGCGAGTTGATGGTCGTTCACATGACCGAGGCACCGCGTTATGTGAAGCGCATGAAGGGCAAGCTGCGCGGCAGGCTGATTCTCGACGCAGAGATTCGCAAGCGTGTGAAGGCGCAGCCAGACACTTGAGCCAAGCCTTGCTTATTTGCCTTTCAAGCGTTCAAGCAGCGCCATGGCCGCCGCAGGGTTGCGCGCCTTGAAGCCGCTGATCACGTAGAGATAAACATCGCGCGGGGTATCTTTGGGCACGGCCTGCGCCACAGTTTCAAGCCCTTTCGGCGTTGCGCCCGATGCCCATTCGCGGGCGCGTTTGGTCCATTGATCAAGCGCCTTGCTGTCGTAGCCCTGAACCTCGCCTTCGGTCGTACCCATGATCCGCGCATAGACGAAGGGCGCGGTGACATCGGCGATCTGTGGGTACTCCGAATCGCCCGACATCACGATCGCAACGCCGTACTTGCGTGCGAGCGCAACGAACGCTTCGTCGCGAAAACTCTCGTGCCGGACTTCCACCGCGTGACGGATCTGATGGCCTTCGACTTTCGCGGGCAGGAGCTTGAGAAACCCCTCGAAGTCTTCGGCATCGAATTGTTTGGTCGTGGCGAACTGCCAGTTGATCGGGCCGAGCTTGTCCTTCAGTTCAAGCACGCCACTTGCAAGAAACCGTTCGATGGATTCGCCGGCCTCCGAGAGCACACGCCGGTTCGTCGAAAAGCGCGGCGCCTTGAGCGAGAAAACAAAATCGTCAGGTGTTTCATCGTGCCACTTCGCGAATGTCGACGGTTTCTGCGAGCCGTAGAACGTACCGTTTATTTCGATGGAAGTCAGTTGTTGGCTCGCGTATTCGAGTTCGCGCTTTTGTACGAGGTCCTTTGGGTAGAACAGGCCGCGCCACGGTTCGAATGTCCATCCGCCAATGCCAACACGAATGGTGCCGGCGTTCTTCGTTGTGGTTTTCTTTACCGCAGCGCTCTTTTTAGCCGCTGGCGTTTTGACCGCCGTCTTTCGCGTCGCCATGAAATCTCCTCACCATGTCATCGATCATCGATGCGCTCAAGTGTATCGAATCGGCGCAAAGTCGTTCAGGCGGTGATCGGTCATCGTGGGGAACCTGCGTGCTGCGGGGCGAAGCCGGCATATTCGCGATCGAGAAACGGCGCGGCGTGTTCAAGCAGGAAACGTCGAAACGCCATACATGTCGGCGATAAACGCTTCGAGCGCAAATGCACGATCTGCCAGGTGCGCTCGACCGGCGTGCCGTTGACATCGAGCAATGCGAGTTCGTTCGATCGCAGTTCGAGCGCGAGCGTATGCAGTGATATCAGGCTCACGCCCATGCCCGCCATCACGGCCTGCTTGATGCTCTCGTTGCTGCCGAGCGTCACGCTGCGCGCCGGCATGAACAGATGCTGCTTGAACATCTGCTCGGAGACCGCGCGCGTTCCCGATCCTGGTTCGCGCAACAGGAAGGTATCGCCGGCAAGTTCCTGCAAGTCGAAACGGCGTGCATCGCGCAACGGATGATCGGTCGGACAGATGAGCACATGCGGGTGATAGGCAAGCGGCTCGGTGGTCGTGCCAAGCTCGGGCGGCGGCCGGCCCATGATGGCGATATCGGTGGCGTTGTCCTGAAGCTGGCGCAGCAGCGTTTCGCGGTTGCCGACTGAAAAGCGGACATCGACAAGCGGATACTGGCGCGAATACGCGGCGAGCAACTTGGGCGCGAAGTACGTCGCCGAACTCACGATGCTCACCGCAATCGACCCGCTGTCTGCCAGCGAGAGCGACGTCATTGCATCTTCGGCATCCTTTATTTCGCCAAGTATCCGGCTTGCATGATGCGACAGCCGCTCGCCCGCTTCGGTCAACGTCAGCTTGCGCGCAACGCGTTCGAAAAGCGGCAGGCCGACGGCTTCCTCGAGCTGACGAATCTGCATCGATATGGCCGGTTGCGTCAGATGCAACTCTTCCGCCGCGCGCGCGAAGCTCGGGTAACGGCAAGCGATCACGAAGATCTGCAACTGCCGCAAGGTCAGCGAGCGAATGAAGTTCACGGTAGGCAGCCGTACTGCAAGACGGCGTGTGCGGCATGTTCGAGCGAGAACGCGAACATTGATTTCAGTTGCTCGCGCGCGGCGCGTTCACGGACTTGTCGGGCATTTTCTTTCCCGGCGGCGGCGACAGGCTGCGCAGCGCACCCTGATAACTGAGCGTCTCGACCTGCAACGGATGCGCGAAATCATTGTTCGTTCCGGGCACTTCCGTGCGAATCAGCAGCACCTGACCCGGCACAGCATCGGACATCACAAAGGTATAGCGCTTGCCCACGTATTGCGAGAAACGCGAACCGTTTGGATCGTCGAGATACGGCTGGATGACGATCTGCTGCGCGCTGACCTTCTTGCCCTGGGCGTCACGCATGACCGCCGTGATGGCCGGATTCGCTGCCAGCGCGAGCCTTACGCGGCGCTGGAAATAGCGCCGCTGGCCGCCGGTGAGTTGCTGCATTTCGGCGACATCGTGTTCGAGGAAATACAGGATCACCGGATTGCACGGCAGACCTTCGCCCGACATCTCAACGGGTCCGTGATGATCGGTGATACGCGCGTCGCTATTGGCGTTGTCGGCGCTCATTACGAGCACTTTCACCGTGTCTTTTTCCTTCGCGGGCGGACCGGATCGATCGACCGCATAGTCGAGTTCGGTCTGCGGCGCGACGCCCTTCAAATGCGTCGATAAAAACAGCAGGCGCTCGGCCGGCGCAATGTCCGAAGCCGCGGCGCTCGCGGGATCGGGGGCGTCGGCGGCACGCGCATGATGGAATGCGACCAGCATGCACGTTGCCATAACCGCAACCCCGCATGCGCGTCGATAACGGCCGGCCGATGCCATCATTTCGCGTTGGCCTGCGCAGACGGCGCGTCGTTGATTGGCAGCAGCGGCACGTCGTAGCTCGTCAGGATCTTGTCGATCTTTGCGTGATTCGCGCCAATCCAGTTGTCGATCTTCGTTTTCCACGGGCCTTCTCCGTAGCGCACGCCCATCGAAATTTCATAGTCGAAGCGCGGACCCGGCGCAGGCGGAAATGGCACGAGCCTGACCTTGTCGCCGGCCTGCTTTGCGAAGTATCCGGCGATGGGACCCCACAGGAACACCACATCCACATTGCCCGCCGTGAGGTCGCGCTGGATCATCTCGCCTGGGAACTCGGCGGGATCGCCACTTTGCACCTTGTACGACACAGCCTGTTCAATGAGGTTGTTGCCGAGCAGCCAGTCGACCGCGGGCGTATTCGAAAAGATGCCGAGCCGCAGCTTGCTCAACTGCTCAGGCGGCAACTTGAGAAGGTCGGACGGCGTGGTGATGGATGCGAACTCGGGACGATTGGGATAGACCATCGCGTAGGTGGAATGCAACCATGCGCGCGTGGTCGACGTCATGTCGTAGCCCTTCGGCACGCCGATCACGAGGTCGCATTTGTAGTCGTCGGTGTTGGGAATTTTCTCGCGCAACGTGCGGCGGATAAACCCCATGCGTTGTGGAAAGAACGTGTATTCGACCTTGTAGCCGAAGTCGCTTGCCATTTGCTCCGCGATCTTGTTTTCGAAACCTTCGCCCTTGCTGTTGGACAAGGGCATGTTGTTCGGATCGGCGCACACGCGCAGTACACCGTCGGCCCCGTCGTTGTGCGGCAGCGCCGGCCCCTCGGCCTGAGCAGCGCTTGCGCCCATACATGCCATGCTTATCAAAGCCAGAACTGCGCGCCTTGTATTGCCTTCAGACATCAAACCCTCCGGTAAAGCGAAAACCACGTGCACTTACTTGGCGTCGATCGCCTGCAGGTCGCCCGGCTTGATCTTGCCGTCGGAACGTCCCTTCAGATACGCAAACAGGTTCTGCCAATTCTTCTGCATCATGGGGCTCGAACTGAAGTCGGGCATACCCTTGTCGAGACGTCCACCGAACACCGTCCTGTGGAACTCGGTGGTATCGAGCGTCTTGAACGCATCGATCAACGATGGCCCCACCATGCCTTGCTGCTGCGCTCCGTGACAGCGTTCGCACGCAAGCGCACGCCAGGTTCTCCAGCCTTGTAGCGTGTTGTTGTCGACCTTGTTGCCATCGACAACCTGATACGCGACCGGTTTCAGCTGCGCCGAATCGGTCTGGGCGTAGGAAACGGGTATCGCGACAAGCGCTATCGCCAGCGGCAAGAGTGTTCGGCCTTTCATTGCTCAAGTCTCCTTCGTTTAGAGCGTGCTGCACCCGGGCGTCAATGGACGCCGGCGGTGGTGTGGGGGTGACGCGGTTGGGATTGGGGGGATGCGTGCGGCAAACCACCGGCCAGCACGCATCCTGCACTCTCAAGTCGGGCGGACTGACGCCGCCTTACAGCCTGGTACAGCAGAAACCATCGCGTTTAGCTCGGGATCGCAAACACGAAGAGCGTGCCGCCCAGCGCGGTGTATTTCGCCAGTTCGCGATAGCCGCCGACCGCGCCAAGTCCTTCGTTGGACTTTTCGAGCCCTGCCGCCATGCCGATGCCCGCCCATCCGCCGATGCCGGAATAGACACCCACGAATTGCTTGCCTTGGTACTGGTACGTGAACACGTTGCCGATGATTCCGGAAGGCGTCTTGAACTTCCACAACTCCTTGCCATCCGAGATGCGCACGGCCTTCAGATAACCTTCAAGCGTGCCGTAGAACGCAATGCCGCCTGCAGTCGCCAGCGCGCCGGACCATACCGAGAACTTCTCCGGCTTGGACCATGCAATCTTGCCCTTGGCTGCATCCCAGGCAATGAAGTTACCCATTGCACCCTTCTCGTTCGGGCCGGGATACATCGAAAGGGTTGCGCCAACGTAAGGCTGGCCGGACACGTATTCCACTTCGAACGGCTCGTAGTCCATGCAGACGTGATTGGTCGGAACAAGGAACAGCTTCGTGTTCGGATCGAACGCGGCGGGTTGCTGGTCTTTAGATCCCAACGCGGCCGGGCAGATGCCCTTGACGTTGTGATCGGGACCGGCCGCTTGCGTGGAGTAAGCTGCGTTGCGAATCGGCAAGCCGCTTTTCACATCCACACGATCAGCCCAGTTCACCGCCGGGTCGTACTTGTCGGCGACCAGCAATTGTCCCGTTTCGCGATTGAGCGTGTAGCCGAAACCATTCCGGTCCAGATGGACGATCGCCGGCACGGTCTTGCCTCCCATGGGCAGGTCGGCGAGGATCATTTCGTTCACGCCGTCGTAATCCCATTCGTCATGCGGCGTCATCTGGTAGACCCACTTCGCTTTACCCGTGTTCAGGTCGCGGGCGAAGATGGACATCGACCATTTGTTGTCGCCGGGACGTTGCGTCGGGTTCCACGTACCGGGGTTGCCGGTGCCGTAGTAGACAAGATTCAGCTTCGGGTCCCAGGCATACCAGCCCCAAGTCGTGCCGCCTCCTGACTTCCACTGGTCGCCCTTCCAGGTTTTCAGCGATGAGTCCGCGCCCACCGGCACCATCTTGCCGTCGACCCACGTCATGGTCTTGTCGGGATCGAGCAGCATCTCGTTGTCGGGTCCCGTGCTGAACGCCTTCCAGACCTCCTTGCCGGTCTTGATGTCGTAAGCGATCAGGCGGCCGCGCACGCCGAACTCTCCGCCGGAAATACCCGTCACCACCTTGTCGCCAAAAACGTGTGGCGCGTTGGTGTTGGTTTCGCCAGCTTTCGGATTACCGTTTTGCGCGGTCCACTTGACGTCGCCCGTCTTGGCATCGAGTGCGACCAGCTTGGTGTCCGCCTGTTGCAGGAAGATCTTGCCGTCACCGAAAGCCAGCCCGCGGTTGACCGTGTCGCAACACATCACCGATACCACCTGCGTGTCCTGCTTCGGTTCGTATTGCCAGATAAACGTCTGGTCCTTCAGGTTGATCGCAATGACCTTGTTGGGGAACGGCGAGTGGATGTACATCGTGTCGCCGATCACGAGCGGCGAACCTTCGTGACCGCGCAACACGCCGGTCGACATGGTCCACGCGACCTGCATCTTCGCGACGTTGCTTTCGTTGATCTGCTTGAGCGGGCTGTAACGGTGATTCGAGTAATCACCGGCTTGGGCGGCCCAGTTCGATGAGTTCTTGATCGAGGCGTCGAGCTGCGAATCGGCCTGTGCCACAAATGAGCTAAAGGCCGTACCCGCAACCACCGCCAGTCCAAGAACCAGGGTGCGTAGTTTCATGTCTCCTCCAGAATGTGTTGCCGTCCGACTAGGGATGACCCCACCACCACGCTCCGGGCGCGCCTTCACCGGTGCAGGCAGCGAGCTTAAGCTCCGCCCGTTCAATGACGGGCTTCTGTTTGCGAAGACGAATTGCATATTCCATGCCGGGAGATGAAACAATGTGCGGCGCCGTAGCGGGCGCGGCACCCGTGGCGCGGGTAGCTCACAGAGAACGGTGCCGCGATACGCTTCATTCGGATTACGACACATACTGTGTCAAATCCGCGAAACAGGCAGCCCGGTGAACGCTAAGGGTTATTGCTTGGGTGCCTGTGCGCTGCACCATGAACAAGACCCGACCATCTATACGCGGGCGGCTTGATTTCTGGCGCGTTGCTTGCACGAGTATTTCATTTGCACTTTGCCCTGTCGGGCACGAGCGAGGGTATGCCATGACTAAGCAACCTGAAAAGGTCCTCTCCAGTGAAGAAATCCAGCAACACCTCAGCGGCGCGCTCACGCACTGGTATATGGAAGATGGCTGGCTACGCCGCAAATACAAGACCGAAGGATGGAAAGGCACGCTTATGGTGGTCAACACGATCGGTCACCTTGCCGAAGCAGCGTGGCATCACCCCGACCTCACGGTCTCGTACGCGTTCGTGGTGGTGAAGCTCAAGACGCATTCCGCGAAGGGCATCACGGACAAGGACATCGCGCTCGCGACCAAGATAGAAGAAGTGGTCCAGTGGCAGCCGGGACGCGAAGGCGGAGCGCTGGAAGGTACGCCATCGGACGATCAACGCTTTCGCTACATCAAGTACGACGACGCTTGAGGCGAGGGCCGGCGGGTATCGACGCGTGTTGGTATGGCTCTTGCCTTGAAGCTCCACGGCCTTCGCCCACTTTCGCCTAATCTCGCTCACCACAACGAACCTTGGGACACGCGATGCAGCTGCCGCTCAATAGCTTGCCGGATCGCTTATCGCCGCTATCCGCCGTCACTATCGATGCCCCCGCGCGCCTGCACCTCGGTTTTCTCGATCCCAATGCATCGCTCGGGCGCGGGTTTGGCAGTATCGGCCTGGCAGTCGATGCGCCCGGCACCCGCCTCACCGCGCAGTTCGCCGACGAAGAATGCGTCACCGGCGCGCGCAGCGAGGCGCAGCGCGTGCGTATCGAACAATATCTGCGTCAGCTGCGTGCCGCCTATGGCGGCCAGCCCGTCGCAATCAAAGTGCATCACGCGCCGCGTGCGCACTCGGGCGTCGGTTCCGGCACGCAACTCGCGCTCGCAGTTGGCACCGCGTTCGCGCGGCTTGCCGGCAGAGCGCCAGCGAGCGCAGGCCTCGCGCGCCTGCTCGGACGCGGCGCGCGGTCGGGCATCGGCATGCTGGGCTTCGATCATGGCGGTTTGATTGTCGATGGCGGCCCCGGCACGAACAAACGCCCGCCACCCATGCTCGCCCGTCACGCGTTTCCCGACGCGTGGCGTGTGCTGCTTATCGATGACACCCGCAGCGAGGGTCTCCACGGCGACGAAGAGCGGCGCGCGCTGGCGGCGCTTGCGCCGTTCCCGCAAACACTTGCCGCGCACCTTTGCCATCTGGTGCTGATGCGCGTGTTGCCTGGCGTCGCCGAACATGATTTCGATGCCTTCGCCGAAGGTGTCGGCGAAGTGCAGCAGACCATTGGCGAGTACTTCGCGCCCGTGCAGGGCGGCGTGTTCTCGAGTCCCGCTGTCGCGGCCGCGCTCGATTCCGTAAGGACACCGGGCATTGGACAAACCTCGTGGGGACCCACGGGCTTCGCGTTCTTCCGCAGCGCGCAAGAGGCGCAACGCGGCCTCGACGCCGCGCTCGATGCAACCCGCGGCACGCCCGGCATCACGTGTTCGGTCGTTGCGGCGGCCAATCGCGGCGGCGCCATTCATATGGCCGATGCAGCCGATGTAGCTGCCATAGAGCGCTGCAAAAGCGATTGCCCTTGACGACCTCTCGCGCATCTTTTCATGGGCCACGGCCCGCCATCGATTTGAAAACCTGAACGAGCCCACCGCCATGCCCGAAAACACCGAAAGGCCGTACATCCTGCATATGTTGACGGCCACGCCCCAGATGAGTCCCTTCGATGTCAACATGGCCGCCGACGCCGGGTATCAGGTGATCGTGCCGTATTGCAACGTCGGCGCGGAACACGTCGTCACGCTGACGCAGGACGCGATTTTTTCGCGCGGTCCGAAAGGTGTATCGCGCACGGGCATCTTCATAGGCGGGCGCGACGTGATGCTCGCCGCCGACATGCTCGACACCGCCCGCCATGCGATGGTGCCACCCTTCGAAGTCTCCGTATTCGCCGACCCGAGCGGCTCGTACACGACCGCGGCTGCGCTCGTTGCGCTCGTCGAAAAGCATTTGAAAGACGGGCACAACGCCGATCTCGGCGGAAAACGTGTCCTGATCCTGGGCGGCACGGGCGCGGTTGGCCGCGTGGCGGCGGCAATGGCCGCATCGCTCGGCGCGCAGGTCTTGATCGCGAGTCACTCCGACATCGCCCGGGCGACGCAGGTCAGCGACGAAGTCAACCGCCGTTTTGACATAGCGACGACAGGCGTCTCCGTGCGCACGCCCGACGATCTGCACCGCGCGTTGTCCACGGCGGAAGTCGTGATGGCGACCGCAGTCGCGGGCGTGCAGGTCATGAGCGCCGCCGATCTGTCCCACGCAAAACACCTGCTGGTTGCCGCCGATGTCAACGCCGTGCCGCCCGAAGGCATCGCGGGCGTGCATGTGATGGACGACGGCAAACCCCTCGCCGGCGCCGTGCGTCAGGACGCACTTAGTATTGGCGCGCTGGCAATAGGCAACGTGAAGTATCAGGTCGAACATCGCCTGTTCGTGCGCATGCGCACCGGCGGCAAGCCGGTGTACCTGGGTTTTCCCGAAGCCTTCGATGAAGCCCGCGCGATTACCGGCGTTGGCGGCGCCGGTTGATACGGCGCTTCGCCATGTCCGCGCGTTCGACACATGCACCTTTTATCGCGACCGTTGGGTTGTCGGCGAGGATGCTCGTGCAGTCCGCGCATCGGGCGGGATTCAACGTCGCGGCGCTCGATATCTTCGGCGACCGCGACACGCGCAGCCTGGCGCCGCTGTGGTTCGATATCGGCGGCGGCGGGTTGTCGATTGACCGGCAGCGCCTGGTCGATGCGCTCGAGCGCACCGCGCGCTTGCCGCGGATGCTCGGGTTTGTAGTGGGCAGCGGGCTTGAACCGCTGATACAGGAATTGTGCAGCGCATCGCGTTTGCCCCGGTTCATTGGCAACGGTGCTGCGGCAACAGCCGCCGTTCGCGAACCACGGCGCTTTTTTGCGCTGCTCGACCGGATTGGAATTGCCCATCCGGAAGTCGCGTTTACCCCTCCCGCCGATACCTCCGGCTGGCTCGTCAAACGCGCGAACGGTTGCGGCGGAACGCATATAGAAGTGTTGTCGCGATCCGATCCTTCGGCCGTTGGCGAAGCGTATTTCCAGCGCCGCGCCCAAGGCCGGTCGATGTCCGCGCTTTTTATCGCTGCGCGCGGCGAAGCGCGGGTGATCGGGTTCGCGGAGCAACTCAGCATGGCGGCGGGCAACTTCCCGTACCTTCACACCGGTTCGATAGGACCGGTGGATCTGCCGCACGAACTAAAGAACCAGATCACCGAATCGATTGGAGCAATCACGGCCGAAACCCAGCTCGTGGGCCTGAACAGCATCGACTTCATGCTCGACCGCGAGCGCTTCGAGGTGCTTGAAATCAACGCACGCCCGTCATCGACAATAACGCTTTACGAAACCGCCTCGCCGGGCGCATGGCCGCGCGGCTTGATCGCGTGTCATATCGATGCCTGTCTCGACGGCAGTCTGCCATCCGTCGCGTCGCCAGGGTCGAGGAAATCCGGACAGCGCGTACTGTTCGCGCCATATGATTTCACGGTCTCCCAAACCCTCAGCCAGGCGTGTTTCACCGATTCCGCGTGCCACGACGTCCCGCATCCGGGCATGCGCATCGGCGCGGGCGAACCGGTCTGCACGCTCGTCGTTACGCAAGCCTCCGAGTCCGCCGTCAGGGACGAACTCGAACGCCGGGAAACACTTCTTTTGCAACGCATCGAAACCTGCTGCGAGGACGCTGATGTCGTCACCCCTTTCTCCGTCTGACGTGAGCGTCAACGCGCTGAGCGAGCGCCTTGCGAACAAACTCATCGATAACGCCGAGCGCCTGCGTCTTGCCGTTTCGCGAACGCCGGATGGCACTGTCATCGTCGATGCCGGCGTCGAAGCCACCGGCGGCATTGAAGCCGGCGTGCTGATCGCGCGGCTTTGCATGGGTGGGCTAGGCCGCGTTGCCGTGCGCTCGAACCTCGACGCCAACCCGCTCTGGCCCAGCATGATCGAAGTGCACACGTCGTCGCCGGTGCTCGCGTGCCTTGGCAGCCAGTACGCGGGCTGGAGTCTCTCCGCCACGAAGGAGCAAACCGGTGGGAAAAAGTTTTTCTCGCTCGGCTCGGGCCCGGCGCGCGCACTGGCCGCAAAAGAACCGCTCTTCGATGAACTCGGTTACCGCGACCGGCACGACTGCGGGGCGCTGGTGATGGAAGTGGACCGGCTGCCGCCGCAAATCGTCATCGATAAAATCCTCCGCGATTGCGCGCTCGCGCCAGACAAGCTGACCATCGTCGTCACGCCGACACACTCTGTCGCGGGAACGGTGCAAGTCGTGGCTCGCGTGGTGGAAGTTGCACTGCACAAGACGCATGTGCTCGGCGTGCACTTGAACGAGATCATCGAGGGCAGCGGCTCGGCGCCGTTGCCGCCGCCCGCTCCCGACTCGATTCAGGCGATGGGCCGCACCAACGACGCCATTCTTTACGGCGGGCGCGTGCATCTGACCGTCAAAACAGATAGCGTCGCGCAGCGTCTCGCGGCGGAATTGCCGTCATCGAATGCGCGTGATTACGGCCGCCCTTTCGCCGATATCTTCAAGGCCTTCAACTACGATTTCTACCAGATCGATCCCGCGTTGTTCGCGCCGGCTGAAGTCTGGGTCAGCAGCCTGGAAAGCGGCGTGACGTATCACGGCGGCGCGCTCGACATGGCCCTGCTCGACACGCAATGGAGCGGCGCTCCACCCGTTCTGGCCGCCAATGAAAAGGCCCAGCCATGAGTACGGGATTGCGCGTTGCGATCATGAGCGACGAAACCGGCTGGCACACCTCGCGCCTGAAGAAAGCATTTCGCGCGCGCGGCGTGGAAGCGCGTTGCGTGGACCTGGCGGATTGCCGTATCGATACAACCTGGCGACCGCACGGCCTTGCAATACCCGGCTTCGGTCAAGGTCTGCCCGACGCCGTGTTCGTGCGCGGTATCGCGGGCGGTACTTTCGAGCAGGTCACATTGCGGCTCGGCATTCTGCATGCGCTGCGCGAATGCGGCGTGCCCGTTTATAACGACGCGCGCGCGATCGAGCGCAGCGTCGATAAATCCATGACGAGTTTCCTGCTCAACCTGCACGGCGTCCCGACACCGCCGACATGGGCGAGCGAATCGGCGGCGTTTGCGCAGCGCGTGCTGATGCGCGAGGCCGCGGGCGGCCGTCGCGTGGTGCTCAAGCCCTTGTTCGGGTCGCAAGGAAAGGGCTTGCGGCGCCTCGGCACGAATCGTCGCGACGGTTCGCTTGCGCCCTTGCCGTCGCTGCGTGCATCGGGTCAGGTTGCTTACCTGCAGGAATACATCGAAGGCGGACGACCGGGTTTCGACTGGCGCGTCCTGGTGATCGGCGGCCGCGCGGTTGCCGCAATGAAACGTGTCGGCGGCAAGGGCTGGATTCACAATTTCGCGCAGGGCGCGGCGTGCGAGGCCGCGCCGCTGGAGCCGCAACTCGCCGATATCGCCGTGCAGGCAAGCCACGCGCTCGGTCTCGACTATGCGGGCGTGGATCTGATTCCGGATGGCGCAAACGCGAGTCCGCTGGTGCTCGAAGTCAACGGCGTTGCAGCGTGGCGTGGATTGCAGTCGGTCACTCAGTTCGATATTGCCACCGCACTCGTCGATGATCTGCTCGACCGCAAGCTCGCGGCGCACGTCCCTACGCCCCTGAAGACCGGCGATGCCACTCGCTACTGACTCGCCGCTTCCGAAGGCGCTGGCGGCCTTCCTTGCCGCTTGCCGGCTCGACGTGGAGGCCATCAAACCGGGCAACGTCAGTATCGACCTCGCGGGGCATGGCATGACGGCGGCTCAGTTCATCGCGAGCGCGGATGCCGCCGCGCACGGATTGTTCGAACCCGGCGCGCGCGTTGGCGAACGCATCCTCGAGGCTGTGCGTCGCACGCGCGATGTGGCCGGCTGCAATACCAACCTTGGCATCGTGCTGCTGGTCGCGCCGATGGCAGCATCGCTCGAAGATTGTCCCGACGCCGTCCTCACGCTCGATACATGGCGCAGCGCAACGGAGAAGACCCTTGCACGGCTGAATATCGACGATGCCCGCGACGCATATCTTGCAATCGCGCTGGCGAATCCCGGCGGCCTGGGCGACGCTCCGGAGCAATCCGTCCACGACGCCCCCACCATCGACCTCCGCAGCGCGATGACGCTGGCGGCGCAACGCGACAGCATCGCACGGCAGTACGCGAACGGTTTCGCCGACGTATTCGATTCGGCGCGCAATGTTCAGGCAATCGATGCAGCCTCAACCCTCGATCTGTTCCTGCGCTTTTTAAGCAGCTGGCCCGATTCACACATTGTGCGCAAGCACGGCATGGCGGTGGCGCAGAGTGTCACGGACGAAGCGCGCCGCCGCCAGGACGCACTGCGCCGTGAAGGGCATGAACGCGTGTGGCAAGGCCTACTGACATGGGACGCCGAACTCAAGGCACGCTGCATCAATCCCGGCACAAGCGCTGATCTGACCGTTGCGACGCTGTTCGTTGCGGGCGTCGCACGAGCCTGTGAGCGTTGACCCCAATCCGCAAGCATTTCGATTGGCACGGAACATGATAGGAACAGCGGTGATTCTCAAACAGTTCGTGACGGCGTCCGTACGGCGTGTCCCGGGCTGACCGCAAGCGGGACATTCGTATCCAAAATCACTGGAGGAACAGCATGGCCAAAATCAACCGCGTCATGGTAGGCGAGTCGCTCATTGGCGACGGCAACGAGGTCGCACATATCGACCTGCTGATTGGACCGCGCGGTTCGGCTGTCGAAACCGCGTTCTGCAATGCCCTCGTCAACAACAAGGACGGCTTCACGTCGTTGCTGGCGGTTGTCGCTCCGAACCTCATCACCCGGCCGAACACGGTGATGTTCAACAAGGTCACGATCAAGGGCGCGAAACAGGCTGTGCAGATGTTCGGCCCGGCGCAGCACGCTGTAGCGCTCGCCGTTGCCGACAGCGTGGAAGACGGCACCATCCCGGCGGATGAAGCCGATGACGTGTTTGTTTGCGTCGGCGTGTTCATCCATTGGGAAGCCGACGACGACAAGAAGATCCAGGAGTACAACTACAAGGCGACGCGCGAAGCAATCCAGCGTGCGGTTTCCGGATCGCCGAGCGCGGCAGAAGTGGTGTCGAAGAAAGCGGCGGCTGCGCATCCGTTTGCGGCGGCCTGAATCCTAATCAAGGGTTCAAAAGTGGAAGGACCGGCTGCGAATTCAACTTGAATGAAGTTGATTCGCGGCCTGTCGCGCGCGCACTCAACCGTATGAATAAAGCTTTGGCAGAGGCACTGTAATGACTTATCGATACTGCGTGCGGCTGTTGCTCGCCGGTCTCGCGGTGGCGCCGGCGATTGCGCTTGCGGCGGATTCCGGCCAAGCCGCGACGCACAGCTACGACTATCCGACTCAGGGACGTGTGGAATACGTGCTTGGCTGCATGGACGACAACGGTCACGACTTTGCGAACGTGTACAAGTGCTCGTGCGCGATCGATCACATTGCGCAGGCTCTTCCCTACGATGACTACGTCGAGCAGATGACGTTCTCGAAGTATTCGACGCTCGGCGGCGAAGGCGGCAACGAATTCCGGGTGGATCGGGCAAAGGCGCAGACCAAGAACTTCCGCTCGATACAAACCGAAGCGTTTCGCGCATGCGGCGTGACCAAGGCCGCGGCGAAGTGAAAGCCGGTTCACGACCGGATCACTGACAGGGCAGGACCCGACGCCGAACGGCTTTTTCTAGCCTCTTCTCTCGATCACCACGCCCACCGAATCCACGTCATCGAATTTGGCGGGCTTGGCGAGAGAGACCCGCACCCAGCGTGCGCCGAAATCCTCGATCAACAATTGTGCGACTTTCTCGGCGAGCCGCTCAAGCAGCTGGACTCCGTGCGAAGCCATCAGCAATCCGAGCGCATCGTGCACCGCCGCATAATTGACCGTGTCCTCGATCCGGTCCGTCAAACACGCGCGTATGGACGGCATGCCGATCGCGAGATCCAGCCTGACCGGCTGTGGATCGTGCAACTCGCTCGCGTCTATACCAATCACCGTTTGCGCGGTGAAACCGTTGATATAGACGATGTCCATCGGCGTGTCGCTCACGGTTTGCGGGAGGACGACGGGAATGACGCGGCGCGTCGGCCCCGGCGAACCGGCTGAACCGTGCGTGGGTCGGATTGCATCGAAAAGCTCCATGGAGACTCCATCACCGGAAAGCAGAAGGGACAAGACCGCGAGGCAATAAAGCAAATTCCGGGCTCAGTGACCAACCCTGACGCGACTACTTATTGAACAGTAACGTCATCGGATGTAAAGTTTTGCGCATGACGCCGGTTCATAAGCACTTCAGAATTAACCGGTTGGTGCGAAAGCGTGCAGAGGGCCGTACCAAAGACACGCACGCGCAGGGGAATACCATTAGATACGGCGCCGCGGCGCTTGCGAACCGTCGCAAGAACCAGCGGACGCCCCGGAGACAGGCCCCATGTCCATGTCGTCGCTTGCTGACAACAACGTGCACGTACGAGACGTACTGAACATCGTCAACAACCAGTTGCCGACGCGCCCCACGAGCGACTCCGTCGCGCAGTCGTGGATGCGATGCCTCAAGGAATTCCGGCTCGACCCCGCGCGCTTTGTCATGCCGCCTGTGCTGACACAGCAGGAACTCACTGCACGGCGCGAAGCGGCGAGCGATCTTATCGCGTGCTCGAAGCTCGAGATGACCACGCTCTACCAGCAGCTCGCCGACCCGGAACTGGCGGTCGTGCTGGTCGATGCAGACGGCGTGATCGTCCACCAGGTCGCATCCGTCCCCTTCGGCGAAGCGATTGCGGCAGACGGCCTGCGCGTGGGCGCGCTCTGGAGCGAACGCGAAGCGGGGACGAACGGCATGGGTACGTGCCTCGCTGAGCGCGAATGCATTGCGGTTTACCAGCACGAACATTTTTATCCGCGATATACATCGCTGACATGTTCAGCGGCGCCGATCTTCAACGATCGCGGCGAAGTCGCAGGCGTACTCGATGTCACGAGCCGCTCGAAGCTGCTGCAGCAGCATTCGCTGGTGCTGGTCGGGATGTCGCGGCAGATGATCGAAAATCGTTTGCTCGATGCGCGGTACAGGCACGCGAACATGATCCACTTTCACAGCCGCCCGGAATTCGTGGGTACGCTGCACGCCGGCAAGCTCGCGGTAAGCGACGACGGCGTCGTCCTCGCAGCCAGCCGCAGCGCGCTCTTTCAGCTCGACTTCCGCTCGCATGCGGAGCTGTGCGGCAAACGCATCGAGGAAGCGTTCAACGTGCCGCTGGAAGACATGATCGCGCGCAGCATTCGCGGTTCGTTCCATCCGGTGACCGTCTACAGCGCGAACGCCAACAACCGCTTTTTCCTGATCGCTCAAACACCGCGCGACGCCGCGACCAGCGCAACCCGCATCCTGATGACGGATCCGTCGAGCCGCGCGGTATCCGCGCCGTCGTCCGCTGCGCCGTCTGGGATCGGGCGCGCCAAAGGTGTCCGGCCAACACGCGATCTCGCCGTGCAGGACGGCAAGCTGGAAAAACTCGCGCATCTGGAATTCGGCGATCCGCGCATGGCGTCGCAAATCCAGCTCGCCGTGCGCGTGATCCAGCGCAAGATCCCGATCATCCTGAGAGGCCAGACCGGCACCGGCAAGGAAGTGTTCGCGAACGCGCTTCATAGCATCAGCCCGAACAGCGCTGGCAGCTTCGTTGCAGTCAATTGCGCATCGTTGCCGGAGAATCTGATCGAGAGCGAGTTGTTCGGTTATCGTGCGGGGGCCTTCACCGGCGCGCAGCGCGAGGGACGCCGCGGCAAGATCGTGCAGGCGAATGGCGGCTCGCTGTTCCTCGATGAAATCGGCGATATGCCGATGGCGTTGCAAGCGCGCTTGCTGCGCGTGCTCGAGGAACACGAGGTCACGCCGCTCGGCGCGGAAACCACCGTCAAGGTGGATTTCCAGCTGATCAGCGCGAGCCACAGGAACCTGCTCGAACTCGTGCAAAGCGGCGCTTTCCGCGAAGACCTCTATTACCGGCTCAACGGTATCGAAATCAACCTGCCGCCGCTGAAAGAACGCGCCGATGCGCTCGCGCTGATGCACCATCTGCTGGCGGCCGAAGCGGAAGAACCGCCCACGCTGAGCGCCGAAGCGCGTCATGCGCTGTTGAATTATTCGTGGCCGGGCAACATCCGCCAGTTGCGCCATGTGCTGCAGATGGCCGTCGCGTTGTGCGATGGAACCGAGATCGACTGCTCGCATCTTCCGGTCGAGATCGTGCAATTCGCGGGTACGACGCAAGCCGCGCGTCTCGGCATGGGAATGGGATATGGCGTGAACACCGCGCCTGCGGCCGGCCCCTACATGCACGCTGCCGAAGATTCCAACACATCTGAACTCAACGCAATTCAGCTCAAGGAACGCGAGACGGTGCTCGAGCTGCTCGATGAACACCGTTGGAATGTCAGCAGCGTGGCCAAGGGACTTGGGATCAGCAGGAACACGCTTTACAGGAAGATGCATCGATTGCATATCCGGCTTTCGCATGACGGATCGGCGCTTCCTCCCAACGCATGAGCGAACCGTCAGCGCCCCGGCTATCCACGCCCGCACCCACGCCTGCGCGCAAGCTTGACCAGTTCAAGCCCGATGCGCGCTTCGCGTGGTGCGTGACCGGATCGGGCCACATGATAGAAGAGTCAATCGAGCTTGCGCGGCGGTTGTCAGGCGTGGACCTGTTTTTATCGTCGGCGGGCGAAGAAGTCTTGCCGCTCTATGGCTGGCCCTTGCCCAGACTGCGCGAATATTTTCGCGTGTTCCGCGATAACAGCGCGAGCGGCGTTCCCGTAGGCATGCTTTACGAAGGGAAATATCACACGGTCGTGATTGCGCCTGCAACCAGCAACACGGTCGCCAAATGCGCGCTGGGCATTTCAGACACCCTGCCGACCAACCTGTACGCGCAGGCCGGGAAGCAGTGCATTCCAGGCATTGTTTTCGCATGTGACACCGCGCCGAGCGTGATCACGCAGAGTCCTCACGCGTGGGTCGAGGTGCGTCCGCGCAATATCGAACTGCAGCGTGTGGACCAGCTTGCGCTGATCGAGCATACGACGGTAGCGCGCTCGCTCGATGAGTTGAAGGCGGCGCTCGATCAACGGCTATCGATACTCGGGCTCGCATGGAACACATCGTCTTCCTGACAGGCAGGCTTGCCGAACGCAGTTTGCGTCAGGTGCTCGAAGGCATGGCGCCCGCGCCATTCACGTGGGAAGTCCGCGAAATCGGCTTGCAAGTCGCGGCGTTGATGACCGCCGACATGATCCGGCGCCGTGTCTCCTTGCCGCTTGCTGCGACCAGGATGATCGTGCCGGGCAAGTGCCGTGGCGATCTCGATCTCTTGAGCCAGCATTTCGGCGTGGCGGTCGAGCGCGGTCCCGAGGAGGTCAAGGACTTGCCGCAGTTCTTTGGACGCGAGGCGCGGCATCTGGATTTATCGCGCTATGAGACAGAAATTTTCGCGGAGATCGTCGATGCGCCGCGGCTTTCGGTTGAGGGTATCGTCGAGCGCGCGTCCGCCTACGCGTCTCAGGGCGCCGATGTAATCGATATCGGCTGCTTGCCCGAAACGCCTTTCTTGCATCTCGAAGATTCCGTGCGCACGCTGAAGGAGCGTGGGTATCGTGTGAGCGTGGATTCCATGCGTACCGATGAACTCGTGCGTGGCGGCCAGGCCGGCGCGGATTATCTGATGAGCCTCAACGCCGATACGTTATGGATAGCTGATGAAGTTGCATCGGTGCCTATCCTCGTTGCGCGTGAACCAGGAGATTCGGCTTCGCTCGATGCCGCCATCGATACGATGTTGTCCCGCAACCGTCCCTTTCTCGCCGATCCCATTCTTGATCCGATTCCGTTTGGACTGGCGGCATCGATAGCGCGATACGTCGCGTTGCGCGCGCGCTATCCGGACATTGGCATCATGATGGGCATCGGCAATGTGACCGAACTCACCGAGGCTGATACGAGTGGCATGAATGCCGTGTTGCTTGGCATGGCGGCGGAGTTGCGGGTGAACGCGGTGTTGACGACGTCGGTGAGTTTGCATGCGCGGCGCGCGGTGAAGGAGGCGGATGTCGCGCGGCGGATGATGTTTGCCGCGCGCGAGGCGCAGGTTTTGCCAAAAGGGATCTGCAGCGATCTTTCCACGCTGCATGACAAGCGGCCTTTTCCTTACGACGCGGGAGAGATCGAGTTGTTTGCCGCGGCCGTGCGCGATCCGAATTTCCGTGTCCAGGTCGCAGCCGATGGAATTCATGTCTATAACCGCGATGGGCATCAGGTGGAAAGCGATCCGTTCGCGCTTTATCCCGGGCTGGGGCTGGAGGCCGATGGCGGGCATGCGTTTTATATGGGGGTGCAGCTGGCGCGGGCTGAGATTGCGTGGAAGCTGGGGAAGCGGTTCGATCAGGATCAGGGGTTGGAATGGGGGGTGGGGGTGGAAAGATCCACCGTCGATCTTGATAAATGGGAGGCGGTTGGGAGTACGCGGAGGAAGGGGTGAGTGTAGTCGAGGGGTTGGGGTGGGGGTCCTGCTTTTTAGGTCTTCGCGCGTTCTGTCTTAGCTGTTCTCTTTAGCACTGTTAGCTACTGTCCGTGGCGGCACTTCATTTCTTTGTCCAACGGCGACAAAGAAACGAAGCAAAGAAAACGCCTCTCAACCGCTAATTCTTAAGTGTCCCCAGCGTGCAGCGACAACGATTTGGTACCCCAAAAGCACGCTCGGCGCATAACCCCGGACAGTTGAAACCCTCCCCCTCCGTCAAAGGCAACCCACACGCTTCGCCACCAGTGTGGGAATCCATCAACCAAGCTTCCCCGCTGCGCGCACTGGCGCCCAAACCGAAGGGTCGGCCGTGCCGGTGGGGAGGCTTTGGGTTCAAGATGCTTTGGATCTAGTGGGCTAAGCCGTTGTTATGCGTAGGCCAGGTTTCCGTATTAACAGATTCCCACACTGGTGGCGAAGCGTGTGGGTATCCGTGTTCGGAGGGGGAGGGTTTCAACTGTCCGGGGTTATTCGCCGAGCGTGCTTTTGGAGTACCAAAACGTTGTCACTGCACGCTGGGGACACTTATGAGCGATTGTGGAGAGGCGTTTTCTTTGCTTCGTTTCTTTGTCGCCGTTGGACAAAGAAATGAAGTGCCGCCACGCACAGTGGCTAACAGTGCTAAAGAGAACAGCTAAGACGGAACGCGCGAAAGCCAAAGCAGCAACAACCCAGCATCAACTCCGCCCCCCGAACCCCAAACCCCCAAGCGCCAGCGACCCTTTACTGATATCTCTGCGCCATAACCTCCAACCCGACCACCTTGATCTTGTCCGCCTGCCCCGCACATCCAAACGCCTCGAACCTCGCCACGCATAAATCCCGCGCGGCGGCCGTCGCCGCCTTCAACGCCTGACGCGGGTCAAACTCCCCCCTGGCCATTGCAAGCGACCTCCGCATGGCCCCGGTCATCGCCAACCTGATGTCGGTATCGATATTCACTTTGCGCACGCCATTCGCAATCCCGCGCTGAATCTCCTCAACCGGCACCCCATACGTCACCGGAATCTCGCCGCCATGCTCGCGAATGATCGCCAGCCATTCCTGCGGCACCGACGACGAACCGTGCATCACCAAATGCGTGTCGGGAATCATCTTGTGTATGGCAACGATCCTGTCCATCGCCAATATCTCGCCATCAGGCTGACGACTGAACTTGTATGCGCCATGCGACGTGCCAATCGCAATCGCCAACGCATCCACCCCTGTAGCTTCAACAAACGCCTTGGCCTGCTCCGGGTCGGTCAACAACTCGTCGCGAGATAACTTCCCTTCGGCGCCGACGCCGTCCTCATCGCCGGCATGGCCCGTTTCCAGCGATCCCAGACATCCCAGCTCGCCTTCCACCGATACCCCCACCGCATGCGCCGCCTCGGTCACGCGACGGCTGACCTCGACGTTGTATGCGTAATCCGCAGGCGTCTTCTGGTCGGGCAACAAAGACCCATCCATCATCACCGATGTAAATCCCGAACGTATCGCCTGCTGGCACACCGACGGACTCGCACCGTGATCCTGATGCAGCACGACCGGCAAGTCGGGATGCGCTTCGAGCGCTGCAAGCACGAGGTGGCGCAAGTACGGCTCGCCCGCGTATTTGCGGGCCCCGGCCGACGCCTGAAGGATCACGGGACTTCGCGTCGCATGGGCGGCCTGCATGATCGACTGGATCTGCTCCATGTTATTTACGTTGAAAGCCGGCACGCCATAACCGTACTCGGCCGCGTGATCCAGCAACTGACGCAATGCAATGAAAGGCATATCGGACTCCGTAATATCGATGAAATTCCGGGACTCAATGAACGCGTCGAGCTTCAGCAAGCGATCCTGCCGGCCTCGCCGATCACGCGCTCAACCGTCAAGCCGAAATACTGGAACAACGCTTCGGCGGGCGCGGATTCGCCAAAGCTGTCGATACCGATTACACCGCCCTCAAGCCCCACGTACTGCCGCCAGAAGGCGGTCACGCCGGCTTCGATCGCAATACGCGGCACGTTCGGCGGCAACACGCGGTCGCGCCACGCACGTGACTGGCGATCGAACACATTGGTAGAAGGCATCGACACCACCCTTGCAAGCACACCGTTCTCGCGTAAAGGCTCGATAGCCGCCAATGCAAGCGCGACCTCGGAACCCGTCGCGATCAACACCACGCGCTTCGCCACACGGCCCATGGGCTCCGGCCAGTCGCGCAGCACATAACCGCCGTGCGCGATCGCATCAATCTGTTCTTCATCGCGCGACACGAACGGCAAGCTCTGGCGGCTCAATAACAGACACGACGCACGATCGCGATCGACCGCACACACCCACGCCTGCGCGGTTTCCACCGTGTCGCAAGGGCGCCAGACATCGAGGCCGGGAATGAGCCGGAGACTTGCCGCATGTTCGATCGATTGATGCGTGGGTCCATCCTCGCCCAAGCCAATCGAGTCGTGCGTAAAGACAAAGACGGCGCGCAATTTCATCAACGCGGCCATGCGCAACGCATTCCTCGAATAGTCCGAGAAAGTAAGGAACGTGCCGCCAAAAGGCAAATATCCACGATGCAACGCGACACCGTTCAAGGCCGCGCTCATGCCGAATTCACGCACGCCGAAATGCACGTAGTTGCCGCCGTGCAGCGTGCCGCCTTCGGCATTTACCGTGACCGCCTCTTTCCATCGCGTCAGATTGGAACCCGTGAGATCGGCCGACCCTCCGAGCAACTCAGGCAACGCGCGCGCCAATCCTTCTATGGCCTGTTGCGAGGCCTTGCGCGTTGCTATCAATTGACCCGCATGGTCCGCATCCTGCACCAGCGCCGACGCCGCCGCGCGCCATTGCGCCGGCAACGCGCCACGCATGCGCCGCTCAAACTCGGAAGCCTCGCGCGGATACTGCCTACGGTATGCATCAAAACGAATGTTCCAGTCCGACTCTGCCTTCCTGCCGCGTTCTCGCGCGTCCCATCGGCTACGTATTTCAGCGGGGATATCGAAAGGTGCATGAGGCCAGTCGAGCGCGCGGCGCGTCGCTGCGACTTCATCTGCGGCAAGTGGCGCGCCGTGTACGTCGTGCGTTCCGGCCATCGACGGCGCGCCTTTTCCAATGACGGTCTTGCAGCAGAGCAACGTCGGCTTTCCAGCGGATCGGGCAGCGGTTATTGCACGATCGACGACGTCGACATTGTGACCATCGACGTCGCGCACGACATGCCAGCCATAGGCTTCGAAGCGCGCGGGGGTATCGTCGGCGAACCAGTTCGCTACGTGTCCGTCGATCGAAATGCCGTTGTCATCGTAGAGCACGGTCAGCTTGCTTAAGCCCAACGTGCCCGCAAGCGACGCCGCCTCGTGCGAGATGCCTTCCATCAGGCATCCATCGCCAACAAAAACATACGTCCGATGATCAACGACCGCATGCCCGGGACGATTGAATTCCTGCGCGAGCAGCGCCTCGGCAAGCGCCATTCCAACCGCGTTCGCCAGGCCTTGCCCGAGCGGTCCGGTCGTCGTTTCAACGCCTGGCGTGAGGCCCACTTCGGGATGACCCGGTGTCTTGCTATGCAATTGCCGGAAACGCTTCAGTTCATCGAGAGGCAGGTCGTATCCCGTTAAATGCAACAGGCCGTACAACAACATGGAACCGTGTCCGTTCGATAAAACGAAGCGGTCCCTGTCAGCCCAATCCGGATTGTGCGGGTTGTGTTTCAGATGCCGGCTCCATAACGCCACGGCGATCTCGGCCATGCCCATCGGCATGCCGGGATGACCCGACTTCGCCTGGCCGACTGCATCGACGGCCAGCATGCGAAGCGCGTTTGCCATCAGACGAGTGTCGTCTTGAACGACGGGCGGTGAGTGTTGCTCGATGACTGCGTCCATGGGAATGCTCCTTTTAACAATGAACAAAACGCTCAGGCTCGGGCGCGGCGATCGAGCAATTGCAGGATCAGCGGCGTGAAGATGAGTTGCATGGCAATCCCCATCTTTCCGCCCGGCACGACGATCACGTTTGGACGCGACATGAACGAGTCGTGCAGCATGGTGAGCAAATACGGGAAGTCGATACCCTTCGGGCGCGCAAAACGGATCACGACAAAACTTTCATCGGGCTGCGGAATCTCGCGCGCGGTGAACGGGTTCGATGTATCTACAGTCGGCACGCGCTGGAAGTTGACGTGCGTGCGCGAGAATTGCGGACAGATATAGTTCACGTAATCCGGCATGCGGCGCAGGATGGTATCGACCACGGCCTCGTGCGAATAACCGCGCAGGTTTTGATCGCGATGCAACTTCTGGATCCACTCCAGATTGATGATCGGCACTACGCCCACAAGCAGATCGGCGTGCTTTGCCACATCGACTTTATCCGTCACGGCGGCGCCATGAAGGCCTTCATAGAACATCAGGTCCGTGCCTGATGTAACGTCTTCCCAGGGCGTGAAGGTGCCCGAATCCTGTTTGTGAATCACGGCTTCTTTCTCGTCGTGCACGTAATGGCGGATCTGGCCACCGCCGCTTTCGCCGTAGGTCTGGAACAGTTGCGCGAGTTCTTCCAGCAAGTTGGCTTCGGGACCGAAGTGACTGAAGTTATGTACGCCGTCGCGTTCACTTTGCTTGAGCGCCTCGCGCATGCCAAGCCGGTCGTGTCTGTGGAACGCATCGCCTTCCACAATCTGCGCATTGATCTTTTCGCGCCTGAAAATATGCGTGAAGCTCTTCATGACGGTTGTCGTGCCCGCGCCGCTCGAGCCGGTCACCGCAATGATCGGGTGTTTGAGTGACATAACGTGTCTCCTGGTTTCGTGTCCGGATTCGGGTTCGCTCAGACCGGGGCTTCGGGCAGGAACAGAGACCGTGTGTTGAAGAGAGGCGATGTAAAAGGCTTGTCCTCGCCGCGATCGTAGTCGGCGTGATAGCGCGCAATGCGCTCGACTTCGTTCTTCGATCCGAGGATGACGGGCACGCGTTCATGCAACGCGCGAGGCAACACGTCGAGGATGCGCTCGCGTCCGGTGATCGACATGCCGCCGGCTTGCTCGACCAGGAAGCTCATTGGGCTGGCTTCGTACAGCAGACGCAGGCGGCCTTGCATCGCGGGCGTCTTGAAGTCGCGCGGGTACATGAAGACGCCACCGCGCATCAGGATGCGGTGAACCTCGGCGACCATCGAAGCAATCCAGCGCATGTTGAAATCGCGTTCGCGGCAACCGCTGCGGCCGTCCTTGCACTCCTGCACGTAACGCCGCACGGGCGGTTCCCAGAAGCGTTCGTTCGATGCGTTGATTGCGAACTCACACGTGTCTTGGGGAATGCGGATGTCGGAATGTGTCAGCACGAAGTTGCCGACCTCGCGATCAAGCGTGAACCCGTGCGTGCCGTTTCCGACGGAAATCACAAGCATGGTGGACGGACCATAAACCGCGTAACCCGCCGCCACTTGCTCATGGCCAGGGCGCAGGAACGCATCGCGGACTCCTGAATCAGCGTTCGCTTCGCTGGAAATTCTCAGGACGGAAAAGATCGAACCGACCACACCGTTGATATCGATGTTCGAGGATCCATCCAGCGGATCGAACGCCAGCAGATATTCGCCGCGCTGATACCCGGGCGGAATCGCATACACGTCTTCCATTTCTTCGGACACCATGCCCGCAAGCAAGCCGTCCCACTCGCAATGCTGCAGGAAGATCTCGTTGGTCGCGATGTCGAGCTTCTTCTGCTCTTCGCCATGCGTGTTGATACTCGACGCCGATCCGTAGTTGCCGCCCAGCGCGCCCTTGGTCAACTGTGCGGAGATAGTCTTGATCGAAGCGGCGACATCGATCAGCAACGCGGAGAGACCGCTTGCCTGAACCGGCGATGGACTGCGATCGAGCGTATCGATAAGAAACTTGGAAAGTGTTGTCCGTCCGTCCAGCATGGCGCACTCCTGAGAAGTTGTGATCAAGCGGGTCTGGGCGGAGGCGCATCAAACACACGGCTCGCGCGGATATCAGTGGCGGACAACAAGGTCAACGCATCGGAACTCGACGGGCCGGCGCCTTGCATTGCATCGGCGAAAATGCGGCTCGCCTGACGCAAGCGCGCGCGGTCCAGCGCGTTGCGGATCGAGCGTGCATTGGCGAAATTCGGTTGGCTAATGCGGCGCGCGAGATAATCCTGGAACGCAGCGCGCGCTTCGGCATCGAGCCTGTAATGCATGCGCGAAAGCATGCCTTCGGCAATTTCAAGCAACTCGGCGACGTCGTAATCAGGGAACGTGATGTGGTGCGCAATGCGCGACCGAAAGCCCGGATTGCTCTGGAAAAAGGTTTCCATCCGTTGCTCGTAACCCGCGAGAATCACAACCAGATCCGAGCGCTGGTTCTCCATGACCTGCAGCAGAATCTCGATCGCTTCCTGACCATAGTCGCGCTCGTTCTCGGGGCGGTACAGGTAATACGCTTCATCGATGAAAAGTACGCCGCCCATCGCGCGCTTGAGTACCTCGCGGGTTTTAGGCGCTGTATGGCCGATGTACTGACCCACGAGATCGTCACGCGTAACTGAAACAAGATGCTTGCGCCGGATATAGCCTAACCTGAACAGCACGTCCGCCATGCGCAGCGCAACGGTCGTCTTGCCTGTGCCCGGATTGCCTGAAAAACACATGTGCAAGGTGGGCACGCCGCTCGCAATGCCAAGCGTTTCGCGCGCACGTTCCACCAGCAGTTGCGCCGCGACCTCCTTGATACGCGTCTTCACGGGCGTCAACCCCACGAGATCGCGGTCCAGTTCGGCGAGCACCTCGCCAACCGTCGATTCGCGAAACAACGCAACGAGATCGACGCTCGGTTGCGCGGATTCAAGTACTGGCAGGTCGGCGACGGCTGACGACATGTTCAACTCCTTTTCAGTTGCGGGCGGGCGGTTGATCCAGTGAATAGGCTTTTATCGCGTAATGCTGGACGCGGCCCTGCACGTCTTGCCGTTCAAGGCGGAAGCCCGGTTCATAGTCCGGACGATTCACGATGAAAGAAAGGCGCATGGTCTCGAAGCCGCGCACCGAATCAAATGCGTTGACCTTGATGTACTGCTGCGGATAAGCATTGCGGCATGCGGTAACTTCCATCATCGCGCCCGCTCCATCCTTCAGGTCGAACATCGGCAAGCCCCACATTTCCCAGTAGGTATTGCGCGGATGCGGGTCGTCGGTGTATTCCACCGAACATGCCCAGCCCTGCTGTAACGCATAGTCGATCTGCAAGCGAATTTCTTCGTCGTTGAGTTCGGGGAGAAATGAAAACGTGCCTTGGGTGATTCGCATGGCGTGCCTCTCGTTCAAGGTGTTGGTTCAAGCCGGTGTCGGCGTGGCGGCGAAATCGGGCGTGTCCGTCGATGCATAGTTGAAACTCACATCACGCCATGTATCGAGCGCCTGCTTCAAAGGCGTGCACCAGCGCGCTGCATTCTCAAGAATTTCCGGCCCTTCATTTGCAATGTCGCGGCCTTCGTTGCGCGCCTTCACCATGCATTCGAGCGCCACGCGATTCGCCACCGCGCCGGCTTGAATTCCGCCAGGATGTCCGATGGTGCCGCCACCAAACTGAAGAATGCAGTCGTCGCCGAAAAGATCGAGCAACTGGTGCATTTGCCCCGCATGAATGCCGCCCGATGCCACCGGCATCACCTTGCGCAACCCCGCCCACGATTGTTCGAAGAAGATGCCGCGTGACAGATCCACTGCATTGGTCGAGTCGCGCAACACGTTGTAATAGCCCTGTACCGAAAGCGGATCACCTTCGAGCTTGCCGACCGCGGTGCCAGCATGTGCATGATCCACGCCTGCCATGCGCAGCCATTTCGCGATCACGCGAAACGAAATGCCGTGATTGCGCTGCCGCGTGTATGTGCCATGTCCCGCGCGATGCAGGTGCAGGATCATGTCATTCTTGCGCGCCCATTTGCCCATCGACTGGATTGCCGTCCAGCCGATCACGAGATCGATCATCACGATGCACGATCCGAGCTCCTTCGCGAATTCGGCGCGTTCGTACATGTCTTCCATGGTTGCGGCGGTGACGTTGAGATAGTGGCCCTTCACTTCACCGGTCGCGGCTTGCGCGCGGTGCACGGCTTCCATCGAAAAGAGGTACCGGTCGCGCCAGTGCATGAACGCTTGCGAGTTGATGTTTTCATCGTCCTTCAGGAAATCGAGGCCGCCTTTCAGCCCTTCATACACCACGCGTCCGTAGTTCTTGCCCGAGAGCCCAAGCTTCGGCTTGACGGTTGCGCCGAGCAGCGGACGGCCGTACTTGTCGAGCCGTTCGCGTTCGACCACGATGCCCGTAGGCGGCCCCTGGAATGTCTTGAGATAAGCAACGGGCATGCGCATGTCCTCGAGACGCAGCGCCTTCAGCGGTTTGAACCCGAACACATTGCCGATGATCGACGCCGTCAGGTTCGCCACCGATCCCTCTTCGAACAGATCGAGTTCGTAGGCGATGTACGCAAAGAACTGCGGTTCTGCGCTGCTCGATGAAGGCACAGGGTCAACCCGATAGGCCTTTGCCCGATACATATCGCAAGCGGTAAGGCGATCGGTCCAGACCACGGTCCAGGTTGCCGTCGACGATTCCCCCGCCACCGCGGCCGCCGCTTCCTCCGGCTCGACGCCCGCTTGCGGCGTGATACGGAAGAGCGCGATGACATCGGTATCTTTCGGCACGTAATCGGGCTGCCAGTAACCCATCTCGCGATACTTCATGACGCCCGCGGAATAGCGGGAACGGGTCGGCTGCGTCGTGGATGCCGGGGCGACCGCGGCCTGGGTGAAGTCGTTCATTAGCGTTTCCTCGATGGGTTGGGTCAGCGGTCGGGAAGGCTTGCGCTGTGAATGCAATGTAGGCGCGACCCGTAGCGAGGGGAATTCACGATTTGCTTCGACAGGCTTAAGCAATCCGTTAACGTGGGGAACACCCTGACGACGCCCCTCTCTGCGACGTGGGACACTTTGCTGCAGAACCGCGACAGTCAGATGTGCACGTCGCGCGGTAAATTCCGCCGGCAAAATGTGCTGTCCACCCGTTGCGTGTTCGGTATGCGCTTCAAACAGGCGCCTGTGCCGGCCTTGTTTGTCAGGCACGGTGTTTGCATTGAAAAAGTTGCCGGTACGCGTGCGAAAGCGTCGCTGCGCCGGTATCCGTTGGATAACTTGATGGAGACGACTATGCAGTGGACGACCCCGAGCTACACCGATATGCGTTTTGGTTTCGAAATCACGATGTATATCGCAACGCGTTAAGCGCTGGCGCCGCCGTTAGCTGAAATCTGACGCGCGGCTTTCACCGCTGTTCGTTTAATGCAATAACTGTTTAAAGTCATTTCAACGTCATAACCGCCGGCCTTTAGTGCGCTGCGTCGACCAGCGTTTCCCGCCATGATCCACGAAACCATCGTCACGACCGCGGCGAGCGACGGCCGGCCTCACATTGCGCCCATGGGCGTACGATTCGAGGACGGGCTGGCAATCCTTGCACCGTTTCGTCCGTCGGCGACACTCGACAACATCATCGCAACGCGTGCGGCTGTCATTAATTTCACGGCCGATGTGTGCGTTTTCGCGGGCTGCGTGACAGGTTCCAAGAAGGAATGGCCAACGCTTTCCGCCACCGTCGTCAATAGCGTGCGTCTTGCGGATTCCCTTGCGCATACCGAACTCGAACTTCATTCACTTCAAGACGATCCGCAGCGGCCGGTACTGCGTCTGAAGAGCGTGTATCGAGAAACGCATGGACCGTTTGAAGGTTTCAATCGTGCGCAGAGTGCGGTGGTCGAAGGTGCGATTCTTGTCAGCCGGCTTTTCATGCTGCCCGCAGACAAAGTCGACAACGAGATGGCATACCTTCAGATTGCCATCGATAAAACCGCCGGCGAACGCGAACTTTTGGCATGGGGCTGGATCACGGCGGCAGTCGCGCGTCATCGTTCAAACAGTAAGCAATCCGATGTAACGCGCGAACCGAACACTGCCGCGTCCGAGCGGCGCTGAACATTCAGGAGCCTGACATGACCGCATTGCTCGCGAGCGTCCGCTCGTCTGAAGAAGCGTTGGACGCTGCACAGGCCGGAGCCGACCTGATCGACTTGAAAGAGCCGGATGCCGGTGCGTTGGGGGGCGTATCCCTCGACGACATCACGCGGATCGTGGACCTGCTGCGCGCACGATTTCCTGTCAAGCCGATCAGCGCAACCATAGGCGACATGCCCACGGACGCGCTCGACGAGATCACCCGGCGGGTTATCGATGTAAGCAATTCGGGCGTGGACTACGTGAAGGTCGGCGTGACGCCTGGACCCGCAGCGCGCCGTTGCCTCACTACGCTGGCGAGCTTGCCTGCGGCTGTAGTACCCGTGCTGCTTTGTGATGGCGGTATCGATACGGAACTCGTTCGGTTCGCCGTCGAGCTGGGCTTTGCAGGAATCGTCTTCGATACCGCTACTAAAAACGGCCAGACCATTTTTGATTGCGTGGAGTTGGGCACGCTCAAGGCATGCTTGCGTGCTGCAAGCGCACGCGGCGGGATGACCGGCCTCGCCGGTTCAATGAACTGGACGCATCTGGCCTTGATACACGAACTCGCGCCGGACATCGCGGGTTTTCGCACCGCGTTATGCGACAACGGCCGCGTGTCCCGGCTCGATCCTTCGCGTGTTGCGCAGTGGGCGGAAGCGCTTCATCATCACGCCGTTGCCTGAATTCACGCGACAGGAATATGCAGCAACCTCTCGCGCATCAACGCCGCGTCGCCCTTGTTGAACATCTCGACAACGTAGTTCGCGTCCTTGACGTGTTTTGCGAAACTCGCATCGACCACGCCTTTGCCGGACAACGTCTCCATAGGTGTGCCGGCTTCGACCGCGCATGACTTCACTACTACCAGGCGCTCCGCGTTGAGCGTGGTCGAAAGCCATGCCGCAAGACTATCCGATGTGGTGTTCCAGTTCGTCATGTCGTCGGGCTTGTCGCGCATCAGATCGGTGGGGACCCACACCGCGACGCGGCCATCGCGCAACGCCCGGCGAATACGCATTTCGTTCGATGCCAGCACCAGTTCCGGCATCACCCCCTGCATCAGAATTGCATACTGCGCCATCGCAAGCAGACACATGTTGTGAGCTGCGAGGTCGCCGAATTGCCACTCGCTCTGATACTGGCGAACCGTGTCGGCGAAATCCCCGCCGCCCGGTACGATCACAACCCGTCCGCCGCCCACTTCCCAAAGCTGGGTAAGCCATTCGCGCAGCGCCGGGTCGTGACTCAGGCTTCCCCCGATTTTCACCACCCACATGACATGTCCCCCGCTTTGAGTTGCACTTGATTCAAGCGCCCGGATGCGCGACTGTGTTCTCGTGTTGCGTGAGCCGCGCTACTGCCACGCTCGGCGCGCACGTTGCAATCCATTCTCGGCGCTCCTTGTCGGCGCCGGGTGCATCGGCGAGATCGGAAAAGTCGATGAACGCCCTTCCCGCATCTTGCGCCATCGTTTCTATCAAAAAGCGTCCGCAACCGGCCCCGACCAGCGGCGCCCGCTGCAACGACGGATGTGCAGCGATCACACCATCGAGGTTCGCCGTCAAGATCTGCATCTGTTTTTCACGCCAACCGAAAGCAAAATCACGCCATGCATCTTCATCAGCGTCGCGGGCATCGCGTCCTATGGTTCGTGCGATTCGCGCACGGCTTGCAGCTTGCGTCTTCGGTCCGTTGTCAGCGCTTGCATGCTGATCGTGCGCCGGCCAGAGTTCGCCCGTCAACCGGTAAACATCGGCTGTGGTGGCAAACCACTCATTCATGACGTTGGCCTCTTCGCCGCGAAATCCGATGCGATGCGCGACGCCGCACAAAGGCGTGCGAACGACGCCTTGATAAACAAGCTCGCCGCTGACGAGCCGGGTTGCATCGTTGCAACCACGTGCTGCAGCGCGTCCCGCGACAATGGGCACGATATCGGTCGTGGTACTACCTATGTCGATGAGCACGGCATCTTTCAAGCGGTGCGCAACCCATTGCGCGGTCGCAAGCCAGTTCGCCGATGCAACCTCGCGCCATTGCGCAACGCAAGCCTTCGCTTCCAGCCAGCCAGCCGGGCCCGCGAAAAACCGTGTGTCTGGTCCTAGCCGCTGCGCCAATGTATCGACGAGAACCCGCACACCTTCCGCACGATCCGCGAAGAGATCGACCATCTCGCCCGTCATGGTCACCGCGTGTCGCGCACGCGGATCACGAGCGCGTGGCCATCGCTCGAATACCGAATCGATGACCCGTTCCAGGTGACCAAGTCCCTGCCATAACGGACACGGCCATTGCGCGATGTCGCTCAGTTCGCCCGACTTACTGAGCATCGAGACCTTGACGTGCGCACCGCCCACGTCCCAGCCGAAAATTGCGCATTCGACGTTCATGCCCGCGCTCCTGCAGTAGACGTCACCCCGTGCGCCTTGAGCAGATCGCCTGCAAGATTGCGTCCGAGTTGCGCCGACAAACCCGCATAGGCTGCCGTCAGCCGCGGGTTCACTTCGATCACGATAGGCCCGCGCTGCGCATGCCAGACCACATCGATGCCGACAAACCCGCGCAACCCCGGTATCGCCGATACAACCCTGCGCGCAAGCGTTTCCAGCTCGACGCCTTGCGCGCTGCGCTTATCGATCTGGTTGATTTCGACACCGCTGAACTCGACCACGCGCGCGGTTTTTCCGGTCGCGGCGGCATCGGGCAAACCGATCAGCTGGCGGTTGATACTGACGAGTTCGACACCGTGCGCGCTGCACACGAGCGAAAGGCTTAGCGGCTCGCCATCGACCCATTGCTGCATCACAGGGTTGCGCCCGGCTGCCGCGCGGGCATCGTACTCGGCACATGCATCTTCGATATGGTCGTAGACGAACGTATCGAGACCGCCGGCGCCGTCGTCTGGTTTGACGACCCAGCGCAGATCCGCGCCGGTCTCCGGGGCAAACCCATCCGGTTCGAGCGCGGCTGTCACTGCAATGCCGTGCGCTTCGAGGCACGCAGCGGTTGCGCTCTTGCTCGATGCCGTCCTGATCGCTTCCTTCGAACATCCCAGCCAGCGCGCCGCGCCCACAGAGTCGTGCAGATGCAGCAACAGGCCATCGCATTCCGGTGCGATGATCCACGCGTGGTCGTGCTGACGCGCCACGCGGGCGACAAACCCCGTGATCGATTCGCCGGGCATTGCGATGCAATGGGAACGCGTTGGCTCGACGTTTTCAAAGCGCGAGCTCGCGAAGGTGACCTGCACGCCGTCGAGTTCGGCAAGATCGGCGACCAGGGCATCGCGCATGGCGCGTCCTTCGACGATCAGCGCGCCAAGATCGAGCAAGCTGGGTTCGCCGGCCAATGCCGGGTCGATGCCGCCGCCGGTGAGATACTCGTACACGAATAACTTGATCAAGGTTCCTTCCATGCAAGTGATACCCGTACTCGATCTGCTCGATGGCCACGCCGTTCGCGCCGTGCGCGGCGAGCGGGAACGCTACCGGCCCATCGAGTCCTCGCTATGCGCGACCAGCGAACCGCTGGGCGTCGCGCGGGCGTTGCTGGCCGCGACCGGCGCGCGCACGCTCTACATTGCTGACCTTGGCGCGATCCTCAAGCGGAACGATCACGCCGCCCACATTACTGCGCTGTTGGATGCGCTCGACATCGAAATCTGGCTCGACGCGGGTTATACCGATTTCGCCTCCATGCGTACGTTGTTCGATCGAATCGATACCGCTCGCTCCAAACTCGTTCCTATCTTCGGCACTGAGACGCTCGTCAACGCCGATGCACTACGTGAAGCTCAATCTGCCGGCTTCGAGCCGGTGTTATCGCTCGATCATCGGGCTGGGCGTCTTATGGCTGACCCGGCTGCCGCATGTTCTGACATATCGTGGTGGCCATCGCGCGTGATCGTGATGACGCTTGATCAGGTGGGCGCCTACCAGGGTCCGGACCTCGCCACGATCGACGCCGTTCGCGCGCAGGCGGGAGACTGCGAATTGATCGGCGCGGGTGGCATCCGTGATGATGCGGATCTTTCCGCGGCCGCGCGAAGTGGCGCTTCGGCATGGCTGGTTGCATCGGCGATTCATGATCGGAGGGTTAGTTTGCAGCGGTGGATCGAGCCTGAGTGATTACACAATATCCATGCCAAGGGGGGGCGCTGGCGCTTGGGCGGTTGTTTGTAGTGGTTGGATTCGATGCTGGGTTGCTGCTTTTTAGGTCTTCGCGGGTTTGGTGTTGGCTGATTTTTTTAGCACTATTAGCCACTGTGCGTGGCGGCACTTCATTTCTTTGTCCAACGGCGACAAAGAAACGAAGCAAAGAAAACGCCTCTCAACCGCTAATTCTTAATTGTCCACAGCGTGCAGTGACAACTGTTTGGTACCCCAAAAGCACGCTCAGCGCATAACAACGAACAGTTGAAACCCTCCCCCTCCGTCAACGGCAACCCACACGCTTCGCCACCAGTGTGGGAATCCGTTAACCAGGCCTCCCCGCTGCGCGCGCTGGCGCCCAAAACGAAGGGTCGGCCGTGCCGGTGACGAGGCTTTGAATTCAAGTTGCTTTGGATCTATTGGGCTATTCCGTTGTTATGCGTAGGCCAGGTTTCCGTTTTAACGGATTCCCACACTGGTGGCGAAGCGTGTGGGTATCTGTGTTCGGAGGGGGAGGGCTTCAACTGTCCGGGGCTATTCGCCGAGCGTGCTTTTGGGGTACCAAATAGTTGTAACTGCACGATCGGGACACTTATGTGCCCTTGTTTGG
>NZ_JAAVUV010000069.1 GCF_018449635.1 Caballeronia sp. dw_276
GAGACACCGCCAACGTCGTACTCATCGGCCCAAACGGCGTCGGTAAATCCACACTAGCGCTCAATCTCGCCTATCAGGCAATCGCGGGTGGCCACACCGCGTTGTTCACCACCGCCGGCCAGATGCTTGGTGAACTGGCCGCGCTCGATAGCGATTCTGCCCTGCGCCGCCGACTGAATCGCTATGCCTTGCCCGACGTGCTTGTGATCGACGAGGTTGGCTACCTCTCGTACTCAAACCGCCACGCCGATCTGCTGTTCGAACTTGTCAGCAGAAGGTACGGAGTCACCTCGACCGTGGTTACGACAAACAGACCATTTAAAGAATGGCATGAGGTGTTTCCGAACGCGGCTTGCGTCGTCTCTCTCGTTGACCGACTCGTGCATCGTGCGGAGGTCGTCGTGATCGAGGGCGAATCCTATCGTGTGAAGGAGGCGCGTGAACGCGCCGAGCAGCGCACGAAGCGTAGTGCGGCGAAGGTTGAGAAGAAGGCACCATGACGCGCCGTCAACTGCCTTCCGGGGTCGCCTGCGGGCTCGACTTCCTGATCCTAGACAACTGGTCCGCG
>NZ_JAAVUV010000070.1 GCF_018449635.1 Caballeronia sp. dw_276
CTGGCCGAGATCTGGTCACATGTGCTGCACGTCGAGCGGGTCGGTTTGCACGACAACTTTTTCGACCTGGGGGGCCACTCGTTGCTGGCCACCCAGGTAGTCTCGCAGGTGCGCGCAACGTTTGGCGTGGAGTTGGCGCTGCGCACGCTGTTCGAGGCGCCGGCGCTCGATGAACTGGCGCAGCGGATTGGCGTCGCCCGGCAGGAAAGCAACGCGGTGGCCCGGCCGGCGATCGTGGCCTTCGAGCGGGACGGCGCTGCGTTGCCGCTCTCGTTCGCGCAGCAGCGCCTGTGGTTCCTTGACCGGCTGGATCCGGGCAACACGCTGTACAACGTGCCGACTGCGGTCCGGCTGGTGGGACAGCTTGACGTCGCGGCACTGGAGATGACGCTCAATGAAGTAGTGCGTCGCCATGAAGCCCTGCGCACGCACTTCGTCGAGACGGATGACGGCACCCCTGCGCAGGTGGTGATGCCCACGCTGCGGCTCGCGCTGGAGCAGCAGGATCTGCGCAGGTTCGAAGAGGGCATGCGTGAATCCGAAGCCGAAC
>NZ_JAAVUV010000071.1 GCF_018449635.1 Caballeronia sp. dw_276
GGCTGCTGCAAACGGAGGCGAACCGGGCCTTCGACCTGTCGTCGGGACCGCTGATCCGTGCGGGTCTGCTGCGTGTGGCCGATGACGAGCACATCGTTCATCTGACGCTGCATCACATCGTCTCGGACGGCTGGTCGCGTGGTGTGCTGGTGCAGGAGGTGGCGGCACTGTATGGCGCGTTCGTGCGCGGCGAGGCGTCCCCGCTGGCGCCGCTGGCCGTGCAGTATGCCGATTACGCGTGGTGGCAGCGCCAGTGGCTGACGGGCGACACCCTTGAGCGGCAGTTGCAGTACTGGCAGCAGCAGCTCGCGGGCGCACCGGTGTTGCTGACCTTGCCGCTGGACCGTCCACGTCCGGCGGTGCAGGGCCATCGCGGGGCGTCCGTGGCGTTCACGGTAGACGCCCCCACTACGGCCGGGCTCAACGCGCTGGCGCGCCGCGAGCAGGGCACGCTGTTCATGGTGCTGACAGCGGCCTTCAACGTGTTGCTGTC
>NZ_JAAVUV010000072.1 GCF_018449635.1 Caballeronia sp. dw_276
CTCAACCGCTAATTCTTAAGTGTCCACAGCGTGCAGTGACAACTGTTTGGTACCCCAAAAGCACGCTCAGCGAATAACCACGTCCTGCTGAAACCCTCCCCCTCCGTCAACAGATACCCACACGCTTCGCCACCAGTGTGGGAATCCGTTAATACGGAAACCCGGCCTACGTATAACAACGGAATAGCCAATAACAGGTTCAAAGCATCTTGGACCTGAAACTTCCTCACCGGCACGGCCGACCCTTCGGTTTGGGCAACAGCGCGCGCAGCGCGGAAGCCTAGTTAACGGATTCCCACACTGGTGGCGAAGCGTGTGGGTTGCCGTTGACGGAGGGGGAGGGGTTCAACTGTTCGGCGTTATTCGCCGAGCGTGCTTTTGGGGTACCAAACCGTTATCACTGCACGCTGTGGACACTTAAGAATTAGCGGTTGAAAGGCGTTTTCTTTGCTTCGTTTCTTTGTCGCCGTTG
>NZ_JAAVUV010000073.1 GCF_018449635.1 Caballeronia sp. dw_276
GGTGCTGCTGGCCCATGAAGGCGTGCGCGAGGCGGTCGTGCTGGCCCGCGAGGAGGCGGGCGGCGACACGCGGCTGGTGGCGTATGTGGTAGGTGATCTGGTCGGTGATGGGGTGGGTGACGGAGGTCAGGCGCCAGCGACGAGTGCGCTGCGCGATCACCTGCGCGCGAGCTTGCCGGAGTACATGGTGCCGGCGCATTTCGTGATGCTCGACGCGCTGCCGCTGACGAGCAACGGCAAGCTGGACCGCCGCGCATTGCCCGCACCGGACCGGGATGTCGACGCGTCGGCATACGTCGAGCCGCGCGGCGAAACCGAACAGGCGCTCGCCGCGATCTGGGCTGAGGTGCTGGGCCGGGAGCGGGTAGGCGCACGGGACGACTTCTTCGGACTGGGTGGTCATTCGCTGCTGGCCACGCAGGTGATTGCGCGGCTGCGCAGCGAACTCGACATCGAGTTGCCGCTGCGCA
>NZ_JAAVUV010000074.1 GCF_018449635.1 Caballeronia sp. dw_276
CCCAGGTGGTATCGAAGGTACGTGCCGCGCTTGGCGTGGAGCTGCCGCTGCGCGCGCTGTTCGAGGCACCGGTGCTGGGCGAACAGGCGCGGCGCATCGACGAAGCCGCCCGCGAAGACAGCAAGTCCGGCCTGCCGGCGATCGTGCCGGTGGCACGGGACGGCGCTGCGTTGCCGCTCTCGTTCGCGCAGCAGCGCCTGTGGTTCCTTGACCGGCTGGAGCCGGGCAACACCTTCTACAACGTGCCGACTGCGGTCCGGCTGGTGGGACAGCTCGACGTCGCGGCACTGGAGATGACGCTCAATGAAGTGGTGCGTCGCCATGAAGCCCTGCGCACGCACTTCGTCGAGACGGATGACGGCACCCCTGCGCAGGTGGTGATGCCCACGCTGCGGCTCGCGCTGGAGCAGCGGGATCTGCGCAGGTTCGAAGAGGGCGTGCGTGAATCCGAAGCCGAAT
>NZ_JAAVUV010000075.1 GCF_018449635.1 Caballeronia sp. dw_276
TCCCGCCACCTCGTCGATGTTGAGGCTCAGGTCGAATTTGGACGTGGTGGACTCACTCGCAATCGGCTCCAGTTTCAGACCCGGCAAAACGATGCTTTCGAGCGGCGTGTTCTGCAGGATCAGCATCACCTGGAACAGCGGCGAATATCCGAGGCTGCGTTGCGGTTGCAGCACTTCGACCAGTTGTTCGAACGGCACGTCCTGATGCGCGTAAGCACCCAGCGTCGTCTCGCGCATCCGGCCCAGCAGCGTTTCGAACGATTCGCCTGGGTGAACCTGCTGGCGCAACACCAGCGTATTGACGAAAAAGCCGATCAGGTCTTCCGTCTGCGACTGCCTGCGGTTCGCGATCGGCGTGCCGATGCAGACATCGTCCTGTCCCGCATGACGCGACAACAGCAGGCCGAACGCCGCCGCCAGTGTCATGAACA
>NZ_JAAVUV010000076.1 GCF_018449635.1 Caballeronia sp. dw_276
GACGTGCTGGTGGCGATCTGCATGGAGCGCACGGCGGGCATGCTGGTCGCGCTGCTCGGGGTGCTGAAGGCGGGCGGTGCTTATGTGCCGATGGATCCGTCCTATCCGGCGCAACGGCTGGCCCACATGCTCGCCGACGCGCGCCCGCGGGTGGTGCTGACGCAGGCGGCACAGCGCGAACTGGTCGAGGGTCTTGCTGCCGACAGCGACACGCGCGGCTGGCAGATCGTCGATCTGGATGAGACACAGCAAACCGCGACGAACGTCGGCACGGACCGCGACATGAATCCCGGTCCGCGAGCGTTGCCGCAGCATCTGGCCTACGTGATCTATACGTCCGGTTCGACGGGCGTGCCCAAGGGCGTGGGGGTGGCGCATTCGAGCC
>NZ_JAAVUV010000077.1 GCF_018449635.1 Caballeronia sp. dw_276
TCGAATACGACACCGACCTGTTCGACCGGGAGACGGTCGAGCGCATGGCGGGGCATTTCACGAGACTGCTGGAGTCGGCGATGGCGCAGCCGGATGCGCCCATCGGGGAACTGTCGATGCTGGCGAACGACGAGCGCGAGCAACTGCTGCTCGGGTGGAACGACACGGTCGCGCCGTATGCGTCGGCGCAGACACTGCCGGGGTTGTTCGAGGCGCAGGTTCTGCGCACACCGGATGCGATCGCGGTGGTGGACGAACACGAGGCGGTGAGCTACGCGGAGCTGAACGCGCGGGCGAACCGGCTGGGCCATTACCTGCGCGAGCGCGGGGTCGGTCCG
>NZ_JAAVUV010000078.1 GCF_018449635.1 Caballeronia sp. dw_276
CCGGTTGCGTAACGAGAACAGGCGTTCTTCGCTCATCGTTGCGGCCCTCCAATTGGAATTGCCGGCACCGACGTGTCCGAGCGCGACACCAGGGATGCAATCGGATAGCCGTAATTGAAAAGCGTCAGGCCGATCATCAATGCAAGCCACAAGCCGAAGCTGTTCAACGCAACGGGAATGGTTTTCGATTCATGCACCGCCGTGCTGAAACGATACTCTTCGACTACCACACGCGGCCCGCGATGCGCGCGAATCAGCACGATAAAAAACATCACCGCCGAGACCACCAAAATCAGCCCGCCGATAGTCGAGATGATCACCGACATGGCC
>NZ_JAAVUV010000008.1 GCF_018449635.1 Caballeronia sp. dw_276
TTGGTCGACCTGCCTTCCCACTTAGCCCGTGCGAAGCTGATGGCAAAGCCGATGGCGAACGCGTAACTGCTCGTGATTGCGTTGTTCTTCGCGTCGTAGATGAGACTGTCAATGTTGCCCGCACGCGCGATGTTCTTCGCCTGCTGGTAGGTGACGCTGCCTTTCTTGATGAGCGTGGTGGCGTCGTCCGGGTTGGATACCCCCGGCACCTTCCCGGCGGCAATCTTCTCCCGCATCAGGCTGACAGCCTTTTCATACTGGTCGCTCGGCACCTCGAGCTGCATGCCGGGATAGCGAAAATCGCCGGTCTTCGCGTCGAATGCGTCGTTCACCGTCCGGGAGGCGGTGTTGAAATATTTGGTCTGGATGTGAGCGCCGTTGGTCACGCGGTCGGCGCCGTTCTTCGCATTGTTCGACCCCACCTGCTCGACCTTGGCGCCCCTGAGCTTTTCGTTGAGCGCATTAGTGTCTTCTGCGGCGAATCCGGTTCCGCCCTTGGTGCCGAATTTGTTGAGCTGGGTCGACTCCAGATACTGCGCCGCACGTGCGCCGGCGGAATAGGAGGAGAGGTTTTCCGCGACGCCGTTGTCCACAGCGAAGCCCTTGAGCTCGCGCTCAGCGATGTTCTTTGTCATTTTTCCCCGACCTGCAGTTGTTGTTTTATTCTTTCCGACGATTATGGGCGAGCGCGTAATCGGCGTCCAGCCGAATCGGTTCAGGCCTAAACAGGGCATGGAATCTGGAGGAAAGTCCGGCGTTCCGGTCGCGCCGACGGCCTTGCCGAGCTGACTCCGAAACCTATACGAAGAAGGAAGCCATGAGGGTATGACGCATGACACAAGCCGACCTGTTCAGCGTACAGACCTAACCGCAGGCGCAGCCGACTCAATTCCTGCCCAAGAAGAAAACTGGATTTTCAGCCGGTCGTTCTGACCACGGCCCCTGATGAAGTACTGGCCATGCCCAAGAGCATCTATCGTGTTGTAGTACCGAAGAGCGAAACGAATTAGCGACGTCAAATTCTGGATTCTGTCGCTAGACCACGCAATGAAAAATGCGCACCACGATGAACGCGGCTTCTGGGAACGGTGGACGGAGAATTTTTGAAGCGGAAAACAATGAGACATAATTTGTCCCTATTGCCCCTCACACTGCTTCTCATGCACGGAACGGCGCAAGCATGCGACGGGCAGAACAAAAAAACTGAAACCAACCAGGGGAGTGCGCACATGAGCAAGGAATACATCCGCGACAACAACTATCGAGTCATCGGAAGCATTGATACTGATTCAAGTGGAAAGCAAGTTGCTTACGACGCGAACTTCCGGCGAGTGGGCGAGTACGACCCCAAGGCTGACAAGACTCGCGATAGCAACTTCCGCATCGTCGGCACCGGCAATCAGTTGTCTGCGTTGGTCTGGCAAGCGCACAAGTAACACACGGTTGGCAGTCTCCGAATGGACTACTGCGCTCGTCCAGCAGTGAGCGCATATCGGGAATTTCAATGGACGCTGAAGAGAAAATCGACAAAGCAGTCAGCTGGCTGCGGGAGGCCGACGGGCTGCTCATTACGGCAGGCGCCGGCATGGGCGTGGACTCGGGCTTACCCGATTTCCGCGGAGCCGAGGGTTTTTGGCGGGCCTACCCAGCGCTCAAGCATCATCGCATGTCCTTCGAGGATATGGCCAACCCGGCCAGTTTCTCGAAGATGCCGACGCTTGCCTGGGGTTTCTATGGACACCGTCTCGCGCTTTATCGTAAAACAGAGCCCCATTTAGGCTTTGGCATCTTACGGAAATGGGCGGCCAGGATGCAGCATGGCGGTTTCGTGTTCACGAGCAATGTCGATGGCCAGTTTCAGAAGGCCGAGTTTGATGCGTTGCAGGTGGCCGAGTGCCACGGCACCATCCACTCACTTCAATGTACCGAGCCGTGTTCAAGTGACGCCTGGCCGGCGCATGGATTCGACCCGGAAATCAGCGAAGCGACAGGGCGGCTTACGAACGAAATGCCGGTGTGTCCCCGCTGCGGAAAGCTAGCACGGCCCAACATTCTTATGTTCGGAGATTGGGGCTGGGTCGAGAAATACTCGGAGCGCCAGACAAGCCGACTGGACGCTTGGTTGCAAGCGCCCCAGCGCCTCGTCGTCGTTGAACTGGGTGCAGGCAAGGCGTTGCCGACTGTCCGCCGCTTCAGTGAGAGGCATGGCCCGCGCGTCATTCGCATCAACCCTCGCGAGGAGGCGATTGCGCCTCATATTGGCGTCGGAATCGCAGGAGGAGCGATGGAAGGTTTGCAATTTCTGGATGAGCGCCTGCACTCTCTGTAGAGCGATGGCGCTTGCCGTGCTTACGAAACTAACGCGTAAATTCATGAGTTGCTACAGCGGTAGCTGGGCGAGATTCGTTGAACTTTGAAAACAGGGACCGCGCGTGACGGACGCTTTCTTCATCGACCCGACGAAGCTCGAGCCTCGTGCGAACACCCTTTATTTGGAGGTGAGCCACGACGTCTTGAGCTGGGAACGGCACCCAGTGATGATGGCGCTGCCCGCAGAGTCTCTTGGCATCTTGGAGCAGATGCATTGTGAGACGCTCAAGACAGAGGGTCCATACGGCGTCGGTGGGCGTTGGTCAGAACATTATTTTGATGGGCAACTTCTTCTCGCTTTACCGTTCGGCGGGGTGCGCGATATCAGCACCGGCGAGCATTATCCTAGTGTGGTCTCGAGTGAAGAGAGGCGACTCTGGGCAAAATCATGGAAGCGTGTGCACGGCACTCCTTGGGGGCACTATGAAACCCGGCCACTCCTTCCTCTATCCCAAGTGAAAGGAACCTGTGCGAAGGAAATGTTCGTGGACCGCGATGGCCTTGTCACGCTGCGGTGGGCCAGCAACGCGCTTGGTGACTACCGGTTCATCAAGCCCGCACTCTTTCGAATAGGCGACTGGCCTGCAATAGCCCTTGAGCATCTCGCCACGCCACCTATCGTTCACAGGACGCGCCAATCGAGCTTGCTCCCATGGACTGCGCCGCTGCGAGCAGGTCTCTTACAGTTAAGAGATGGCTGGGTGGGCGCGGCTGTCTCACATACGTTGCCGGAGTGGGTCAACTCGCCGATTGTCGTGGCCATCCCTGAAGGGTCGCTGGACTTACTAGCCGCAGAAGACGGGCGTGAGCTTCCGGGGGCAACGCTTCTCACGGTAGGCAATGGGCCCAAGGGCGCGGTCGAATGGGGCCGCTATGGGCTGATTCCGCTGACTCCTTTTAATGAACCACTTTTTCCGCTGCGGCAGAACCTCATGCGTTGGCGCGATGGAAGCTTTACGCTGGAGTGGGAGAATTGCAACGACCTGGAGCCCGGGCCATGCATTGTTACCAAGGCGCTCTACGTTAAAGGCTGATTCGAGAGCCCAACCAAGCGACGTAAAAGCGGCTGGGCGTTGCATCGCTTTCACACTCCACTTCCGAAATCATAATTCTCCCGGAGGAGTGTTTTATCGTTAGACGGGTGCGGGACGCAGCACATTGAGCGTGACCGCTAATTGCTAAACTGCATCGCCACTATTCCCGGAATACCCCGTGAGCGCAATCGAAAATTACTTGTACGCCGTCCAGAGGCGCGTTAGCGAGCCATTGAAGAACTTCGATTCTGACCATGAAGCCAAGAATGGCCCGAATGAGCCGGATACCCGTTCTGACGGTGACATATGGGACGTACTGAACCCGGCCGAAAGGGAGGACACTTCAGGTTCGACGTTCTGTCGTCCAGCGCACTTTTACTTCTACAAGTCAATCCGATTCCGCGCCGAGGAACCGGGCGAATGGGGAGTCTACGTCATGAGGGGCGGGCGCGACCTTATCGCTAAACGGTTTGGGCCATATTGCTCTTCTGATGAAGAAGCGACACAAACAGCGAACGATTTTCTGATGGCCTGCGGAACAGCTCATTACCGCTTTGATGTGTTCGCCATGTCGCTCGAGGCAATCCAACAACGCTGGCTATATGTGCCTTACCGTAAGGCAAGCATCGGCGTAAATGCGCCGCCGCTGGAGGCGGCTTTTGTGCATCAAGCCGCCCTAGAATGGGCGGCGAAGCGTGGGTTAACTGCGCCCGTCACCGGAATTTTTGAGCTCTGGACGGCTAACACGGTTCTGCATCTTATTCCCAGGCGCTCGCTCGGGGCATACTTAGCTACAGCACTCGCCGAAGGGTTTGGCGCGTTGCCTGGCCCGGCGCGTTACGACCAGGCGGAATGGGCAAATACAATTCCGGAGACACTAAGAGACGAGTGTCCTGGTCCTCACGTTCTTAATCAACCGCCTATGGTCGAGCTCACGGCCGACATGCCGTCGACGAATCCGACTTCCGAGGATTGGCTCGCGCGCTGGGGCATCGAGCATTACACCAGGCTTGCGACTGGAGATTATCGCTTGGGTGAGAGCCTGGTTATTTTCGGGGACGATTTCCCTAACGGGAAATTTCCGGTTCGAATCACAGAGATTGATGGCGATTTCGTTTGTCAGGAGACCAATCTGTCGACGGTAGCCGAGCTACCGACGTCTGTTTGCGGGAACGCAGACATCTCGCGAAACCGTCACTTGCGGAATTTCCATGGAGTTAATAAACACCTAAAGTCAGTTCTCGGTGGGGTCCTTCGGGTGAGCGAAGAGTTCGTCGATTCAGCGGTGCTTGGACTTCTGAAAATCAAAGGTTTGTGCCATATCGATGCCACTCGCGATGCAGGCAAGCCACCCATGCAAAGCTGGGCCCAGATTGCAAGCAACCTTCTACCTGTCAGTAATAGTAACTGTGCGGTCCCCGAATGTCAGGAGGCGCTTGTCCGCGCTGGATTGAAACATCTCGCCAAAATATAGCAGGGCCGGGGCTCCTAAAGCATCCTCCATTAGGCTGAAGGGCCCAGACCGGAGAGCCATCGTGGGTACCAAGGGTCGCGGTTAGTCTCGGATGTAGATTCGTTAGGAGCCTATCGCGCATAAACAAAGCTTTAGGATTTACTTGAGCACGACGTTGAACATGCCCGCGTGAAAATCGACGCCGGCTTGGCGTAAGCCGTTCGAAGTTTGCTTGCTGGTGCAGCGCTTGCAATACCGAACGCCAGCCTCGCTGCCCGCCGCTTAGCGCGAGCACGGCATATGTCCCTTCGGACGAGAGACCAGGAAGCGCTGTATGCAAGCGAGCCCGTTTGCGTAGGAGCCTATCGTGAATCAGTTCCGTCGACACCGAAACGTCTTTGGTTGCGTCCGGTGGAAATCGCAGTGACTGCGCAACAAATGCAATCTCGGATGAATGCTTGGCGACGTTTTGACCTCCCAAAATTACAAAACGCAGTCATTGCCGAAAGAACGAGACAGTTCAGGTCTTAATTGGTTTCTTTATTTGTAGAGTGCTGCAAGCGACTTGTAGTCAGCTGCGAACTCTGCTCGCAACGCTTTCGGAGCAAGCACTTCAACATCGGCGCCAATTGAGCGTATCCACCAGCGCAGCCTGAGGCTCGGCACGACTGTACCTGCGACCTTCAACCGGCCGTCGCGCATGACCGCGACCGTTTGGTCTTTTGCCATGGGCGACTCCTTCAGATGTTCGCCGGCGTTGCCCGAGAACGCCAGTTCGAGCGTGACCGGAGGTTCAGTAACGAAATCGAACATCTTCTGGGTGCTGATGAATTCACTCAGCTTAAAGTCTTTCGGATACTCGAAGGACTGCAGCGTGTCCTCAACTTTGCTGATTCGGTCGAGCCGGAACAGTGTGCGCAACCAATCTGGTTTATTCGCCTCCGGACGCGGCGGACGGGTAGGGTCCTGCGCAACCATGTACATGACGCCGGCAGATTCGACGAGCGCGAGGGGGCAAAGGCGGCGAGCCGGTGCATCTTCTTTCAGCCCCTTATATGCAGGGCGATACGTCACCGTTAACTCGCGCTCGAAAAACATCGCGGTGGAGATTGTTTGCAGGACGTTAGGATTCGGCTTCGGCCGGGTAAGCTCGAACGCGCCGTCGACCCAAGCGATTTTGTCGACCCATCTACGGTGATTGCGATTTTCTGGCTTTTGCTGAGACAGTCGAAGCTCGGCTGCCTTGAAGAATGGTTCAATGTCGGTTGAGATTACTTCGGGGAGTTTGTTACGCGTAAAGCGTCCGAGCAAGGTGAAGGCCACAGCTTCCGAACCTGTCATAAGGGAGCCGACACCATGCGCGCCCCACAACCAACTGCTACGCTGCCATTCCAGCGCTCGCCCATTTTCACGAGATGTGACATACCTATCTACAGCTTCAAGCTTGGCGAGGTGCCTTTGTACCTTCTTCGGATAAATGTCCTCATGTCCCAATTCCTGCAGTCGCAATGCGATTGCAGGTGTAGTAATCCAAGGCTCTGGATTGTTTTCATCTGGGAGAATGCCCAAAATCGCCTCATCTAACGCGCCGTTTGTCGCCATATCGTTAGTCTCTTTGTTTGTCGTCCCAGGCCATCCCGTCATGAGCGAATTCTACACATTTGAGACAGAATGTGTCTTATATGAGCGTTAGGGTGTAGGCTAATGCAAACTGACCGGACGCTGCCATGCCAATGCTAATTGAACATATCGACGCGATTGCCCGCAAGAAGAAACGGGATGTACTGCTTTTGGAGTTCACAAAAGCCCGACATAAGACTCGCACGGAAGTTTCACCCCCCTACGAACCATCGAAAGCAGAAAGATGATTATCGAGTGGTTCGATGCAAACGCTGTACCGTGGACAATGTGCGGGGGAATCGTCCGCGAGAACGGTTGGTCGTCGTATGAAGGTCAAATCTATATAGACGTACCGTACGACCTTAGTAACCCGACATATCAGGACATGCAAGAATTCCTTGAGCGGCCTGATGGAACGTGTCGATTCGATGACCTGAAGTTCTGGATTCTTTCGCTCGAGGAGGCGATGGAGAACGCGCATCACGACGAGCCAGGATTCTGGGAACGGCACGCTGAAGGATTTTGAGCGCCTGCTCTTGCATCAGTCGCACTTTTTCTCTATCGAAATTTAATCTAAGGATTGAAGCGAGGACGAGCAAGAAAGCGCCGAAGATTTACGGGGGTGAAGAGCTGGGAGAAGACGTGCTCACAGAGGCACGAGTGTAAGCCGGACTCCGAGAGGCGGAGCAAATTCATTTCTGGCTGCCCCACCAAGCATTAGATAGGTGTCACCCCTAAGTCGTTATCTTGCGTCAACTCTCAAGCCGCTATATATGCCATCGGCCCATCTCGCGGCCTAGCCTTCCAGCGTTCCTTCCGATTTAATCTTCCCAATACTCGTCTCGCTGCTGGGCAAGGGTTACCTCAACCAACAGCCCTCCAACGTCGAGCATCTTGTCCCAATCACCTTCTAAGTGGTGGTCGAACAAATCGTGAAATAACCAGCAAAAGTGCATATCTGAGAGGGGATGTGGTCCGGGTTCCCAGACTTCATTCCAGTTCTCTTGCCCAAGCACATCCTTGTTGTCAAGCAGGAGCTTTGCGTTGAGCTTCGCAATGACATTGTCCTCATCGCTCTCAAATTCGGGATTTGTTTCGCGAAGGATGCAAGTCACGGCTGCGTTTAGTTCAACATCCTCATAGGTATGCCCGTCAAGTCTAGCGCGTATCAATCCGCCGGCGCTTTGGTAGTCGAGAAGACAGCGCGCTGCACGCTGATGAATCCAGTTTTCTGTTTTAAGCAGTTTGTCGTTGAGCAGCCGAAGCCGTGCGAGTTCGTGTACGGTTAAGTCGACCAGTCGCCTACGGAAAATTGTTTTTTGGTTCATTGGTTTTCCTCCCCGTCTGCAACATTTTCTCTTTGTTTATTGGGCGCCGCATGCTGAATATTGTGAATGCTGTTATGTTCGCACTGAGAAGAGACAGTCTCTGTCTCGATTAAAACTTTCTAGGCCGGATGGATGCAAAAAAATGGTCGGTGGAGCATCAAGCTAGTAATGCTCGTCCGCGGGAAGCATGGGCCGCAGAAGCTAGTCAGCGCGCGGGAAAGTCCTTCTTCGGTAATCAGTGCGGTTCGCCCTTCAAGTCGTGGTTCCTCCGCACGAAGGCTACGGCGAAATTATCGCCTTGGGTCCGTTTTTATGTGTATTACAAGTAACCAAGTTTAGGGGGAAAAGGTCTTGAACCTATCGGAGATGTGGAAGAGAAAGCTTTCGCCTAAGTGTAATTAGACTTCGGCGCGAAAAACGGCCCGCAGTTGTTGCTTTTTACGCCGGCGCTGAGATGAGCGTTTGATTCCGATTGAACAATTTTCGTAGTCGCAGAAGGCTCTTGCGGTGAGCCGAGATACCTTTGAACGGCGTTCGAGATGGACTTCAGGCGTGCATGGCGTCGTGACTAAAGAATCTGAGCTGGAGACCGTAAACGCGGTGAAGTAGCGGAAAAATGACACAAGCACTGCATGCCTGGTCAGCGGCGTTGTCGAAACGTCTATTGAGCAATGCGAAGATACATCTGCGCTCGGTAGGCTCTTGCAAACGTGTGGTCGGTCTAACACGCGCTACCGCCGCGGATTGCTCTTTCTAAGAGGTGATTTTTAAGATGGCCGAATACTGCTTGCGGGCCGATGAGTTCGCGATGTTGTCGGACAAGTACGACGCTTATTCCATTGACTTCGCGTATGGATTGCGCATGTTGGAGTTGTGCATCGAGAACGCGAGCGATGTGCTCGGCGAGCGGCTAGGATTCGAAGAGTTCGCCGAATGGTTGGATGACTTGTCGCAGCACGTTACAGAAGGTTTCGAGTACCTTGAGCGATATGTCGACTCCTTGGAATCGAGCGATTCCACTGCCCAGCAGGAAGAACGAGATGATGCTCTCGAGAGTGACAAGGTAGAGTTGTCGGAGTTGGCAGACCTAATTCGAGTCGCCGCTGACGGCCTAGAAAGCGCGCTCGACAATTCTCCCGTGGCATCCGTCGTGCCCGACTTAAGCGAGGAAGAAGAAGAGCGACTCGACGAAGAGGTTGAGTCCGTCGCGGAAAAGGTGAGAGAAGTCGGGTTTGAAACGTATCATTTCCTAATCGGTGCACAGTATCATTGGGAGAAGGTCGCCAGTTCCGACATTGAAAAGTTGAAGCTGCAGGATGTAAGTCGCATGTTTGGCGAGAAGCGTGTTGAACGCGAGACCATTCAAGAAAGTGGCGAACCGGAACCACCTCAAGTTCGAAAGCAAATCCCGGGTCGATTTCGAGCTGCACGCGCCGACGCCAGTGTGGGAAGCATCAGGAGGCGAATCGAGCGTGTCTTCGGCCTGCCGGATGGGTCTGTCGCGTTGTGTGGACCAGATGGCAAGGCGCTTCGGGCAGACGCAAGGATTGCAACACTGCGACGGCGTTGGGATGCCTGACTCGCTAGTACACGGGAGTGAGGAGTAGAGCAAGTCACTTCGATGGCGCTGCCCCTGTCGTTGGCATCGCTTAGCCTAGAAACAAATCGCGCGTTGGACGCCAAGATTGCGACGCTACGACGTCACTGACAGCATTAGCCGGGCATTATGCGTTGCGGCTGTCCCGGCAAGGATAACTATCACCCATCGACGTCCTATAACAAGCATTTTCCGGGAAAGCCCATGCAGCAGCAAAACGTTTCAATTGGCACCCTAGTAGACATGTACAAGCGCGGCGAACTGCGTTTGCCAGAAATCCAGCGCCACTATGTATGGCGGGCGACCCGTGTGCGGGACCTACTTGATTCGCTCTATCGCGGCTACCCCAGCGGTTCCATCCTGATGTGGGAGACCGACGAGCCGGTACCGACGCGGGATTTCGCTATCGCGCAGGATTCCAACGCCTTTGCGGGACGCAAACTGTTGCTGGATGGTCAGCAACGGCTAACCTCACTGGCTGCAGTGTTGCATGGTGAACCAGTTTCGGTTCGTGGTCGTAAGCGGGCCATCGACATTCTGTTTAACCTGGAGCACCCAGACGGACCTCCAACTGACATCGTCGAGGTGGATAGCGACGAAGAGTCCCCGGTTACTCCAGATGACGAGGTGGCGGAAGAGGCTGAAGACAGCGACGAAATCGACGAAAGCGAACAGGGGCTCCAGGCGAAGCTGAACCGCCGTACCTTCGTGGTGGCGAGCAAGAGCCTGCTGTCTCAGCCGAACTGGGTGTCGGTTACCCAAGTCTTTCGAACGGCAAACGACGCCGAAATTCTCGAGAAGGCTGGAATTGAATCGTTCAAAGACGCGCGCTTTCAAAAGTATTCCGACCGCCTTAAGAAACTGCGTGCTATCAAGGACTACCACTATGTAGTGCACGTGCTGGAGCGTGGCATGAGCTACGAAGAGGTCACGGAAATCTTCGTGCGAGTGAACTCGCTCGGAGCAAAGCTGCGTTCTTCTGACCTCGCGTTGGCACAAATGACCTCGCGTTGGCCTAACCTGCTTAAGGAACTCGAGGCGTTTCAGGAGGAGTGCGAGCAGAACTGGTTCACCATCGAGCTTGGTCAACTCGTGCGTGCTATCGTGGTCTTTGCCACGAAACAGTGCCTTTTTCGCAGTGTCGCCAGCACGCCGGTAGATGCGTTGAAGGAAGGCTGGAAACAGGCGCAAGAAGGGCTTCATTTCGCCATCAACTTCCTGCGCACCAATGCGGGCATCGAAGACGAGTCGCTGCTGTCGTCACCCATGTTCATTCATGTGCTAGCGGCGGTGAGCCGGGTCAAAGACAACAAACTTACTGCTGTCGAACAAAACCAGCTTTTGCACTGGTTACTGGTTGCCAATGCTCGCGGTCGCTATTCGCGTGGTTCGACCGAAACCCTGCTGAATGAGGACTTGGCTATCTTGTTTCGCACGGGCAATGTTGCCGCATTGATGGAGCCCGTCAAACGACAATTTGGACGGCTGCATATCGAGGTCGGTGACCTCGCGGGACGCGGGGTCAACAGCCCCCTATTCGCTCTCGCTTATCTTGCTTTAAAGGCCTCCGGAGCCAAGGACTGGTACAGCGGTTTAGGTTTATCGCTTGGGCATCAGGGCAAACTTCATTTCATCCAATGGCACCATATCATCCCAAAGTCGTTGCTTAAGTTAAAGTACGAAACATCCGAAATAAACGAGATTGCCAACATGGCCTTCATTACCGGCCAAACCAACCGACGTATCAGTAACAAGGAAGCTACCGGGTACTTGGCTGACATTGTTGCTAAGCAGGGCACAGTTGCACTGACAAGCCAATGCGTGCCAACCGACCCAAACTTATGGGCGACAGAGCGCTATCAGGAGTTCTTGCAACAACGCCGCGACGCACTTGTCGCACGCATGAACGAGTTTATTCGGGACAAAGCGAAGCTAACCTAGCTTACCTAAGGGTCATTGGTGGGGTACGATGTCAAATCTGCGGGGTTTCGTCATCATTCAGGCAGCGTAAAAGGACGCGCGCGTTCGAACATTCGACAGCAGCTATCCTCTGGCGGCGCTCATGTTGCGCGCGGTAGAGCAGTACAACCGATTCAGTTCGCCTGCTGGGTGAACTCAGTCCGGTCCCGCGGAATAATTCGGCTCTGACCCGCATCTTTCTCGTTACGTACCATGCTTCTGACGACCACGGCCGATTTGGTCGAGATTGAGGCTGTCCTAACCCCTACCCTCGCGACATTCGCGCTTACCACCGCAGCGACATGAGACAACCGACACCCCTCGATAGGGCTTTGCGCGAGCCCTTAGAGCTTGAGCTCTCGCCGGCCTTTCCGCAATTCCGCGAAGGTCCGTCATGCAGTCTTAAGCGTGCGTTGTTTGCTATTTATGTCGAGCCGCCAGCAGCGCTCGGGTTGAATGAGATATTGCCTGTCCTACGGAAGAAGGTTCGAGCGGACGTCAAACCAAGCCGCGCCTCCCTTCGCTATTCGGGGCTTGCGGGACACGGCCTGGCGCGCAGGGGAGGAACTGCCGCTTGGGTTGATGCCGAGAGTATTGACGAATCTGGTGCTCAGAACGTGACGCCCTACCTTAGGTACCGGTTAATCGTCACCGACAGGCTAGAGCCCATCGGCTATTGCACCTTTTCATTGTGCGTCCGCTGCGACGCCAGCGTCGAGATAGAGGTCTTTGAGATTTGGCTTGAGGCGCGGTACAGGGGCATCTCACTCGGGAGGGACCTTGCGAGCAAGATTGCTTCGATGGTGATGTCAACTCTGGAGCGGTTGGATGGTCGAATAAGCGAGGCAGGATTGAAGAGTCTTTCCTTGAAACTGGTGGTCTGCGGGGATATTTATTCGGAGTCCGGCGCGCGGTTCGTGAAAAACGTTGCATCATCGCTTACGTTCGAAACATGCTACGCAGTGTGGTTTCGCCTCGAGATTGAGGACATAGCCTGCGAACTGAGATGGTGAAGGGACGACCTGACTCTCGCGCTTCGGGAGAAAGTCAAAATGCCGCTGCCCTTCGAAATATGCGGAAAGCGAGGAATCCCGTGGATATGTGTTAAGTCTCTCACGAGTAGCGTACCGCGCTGACGGTCGCGCTATGAAAACTAAGAATGAGGAAGCATATGGCCAATTGCGACCTATCACGCGTCGACCGCACGCCGGGCTGCCTCTACGGCTTGTAGCGGTGATGACGTGCTCGGAGTGCCGTACAAGTTTCACGACGCTTACATCTTTGACTGCTTTTAAGAATTCTCTATCGTCCGAATCGCCCACCATCGCGCAGCGCATCCTTAGGGTTGGTTGCAACTTTGACGATGGCTGATTCGAGTTTGATTTTGTCGACGGAGATGCTGGGGTTATCTCAATGCTTATGGGCCTATGAAACTCGCCCAGATGAGAAGAGCTCGACAACAACGATACTCAATACCGAAAAGTTTCGGATTCAAGGGAAGTGGTTCATAAGCGTCGACAGCATAGAAATGATAAATCCATTAGAAAAGGGGCCCATTTCGGAGTCCCCCATCTCTCGTTAACGCGCTCGCCATCGAGCGTGACTCGCCTCGTTCGCATGTCCGTCACTGTGCGTGTGGTTAACGAAGGCGACGAGGAAAGTCTGGAATGCGGGCGACGTGGGTGCATTTGATACAGCTGTCAGCCAAACACCAAAGTGATGCTTGGCGGTGAATGGACAGAAAAGAATTGAAAACTTTCTATCCGTCACGCTTTGTGGCTTATTCCGTAGAGCTGCCGTGCTTACTGCTCGGAATTATCCCAACTGTGAACGGCGGTCGAAATCCGACACTAAACGGCGGCGGGTGTTTTCCGGGAACGAATTTTGATTAGCGCGCGAGCAAAAAGTCTCGTAGCGGGGTCAAGGGCAAGCGCAGCTTCTCGAAGCGAATCCTTGACCCCGCGAAGGGACAAAAAACTGGTCCTGGGGTTCGACCTCGGTCGCGCCCATAAAAGCGCATTCTCGCCGCCGTCTAACGGCGGTTTTGCATCGCCGCTAACACCAACCGTAGAGAAAGCTGCGGGCGCTAGCGAACCGTGATTGAAAGAGCTATGCAAGATTCATGAAGTCGCTATTCAATCCCACGCCGGAACCTTTTGTAGTGTTATTTTCGGCCGTATAGGATGCGGATAATCTCGTGGTGGTGGCTTCCCTCAAAGGATTGCGACGATGCTGAACACTGAAGCGGATGATTCAAGCCCAATGCGGGCAGTATATTCAACCGTTGGGGGCGACGAAATTCGCAAAGTACTTGAGCGGGATTTTGGAATCGGACCAATCGTTGATTGCACGTTGTTGCAGGCGGGCTTCAACGACATTTACGAAGTTGCTCTGTTGGACGGCCGGCGCTGTGTCGCGCGCTTGAGCTCTCGCCTGGAACGCGGAGTTCCGAACGTCGACTACGAGACAGCTCTGCTCCGACATCTGAAGCGCGCCGGAGCGGCGGTTGCCGCTCCTTGGGTAGCTAAAGACGGGGCGCTCAGCGTAGAGGTCGCTGCGCCTGAAGGACGGCGGTCTCTGGTTGTTTTTGATTTTCTTTCGGGTAATCCGCCGCGAAACGAGCCGACCGACATCGCAGAAATGGGCGCGGAGCTGGCGCGTATTCACATCCTATCCCGAGATTACAGAGGGCCTGCGAGCAACTACCAACTTGATTTTGACCATCTCCTGCGCCGTCCGCTAGCGCGACTGCTGGCGCTGAGAGACCTGGACGTAGACGTGCGCGAAATGCTGAGTTCGACTGCGGCAAGTCTTGAGGCGCGCATAGCGACATTCACCGAGCTCACGCTCGTTGAGTGCCATGGGGATTGCCACGGAGGAAACACATTGCTGAGCGACGGGCCCCAAGGCTCAAGGGTAGCTTCGTTCTTTGACTTCGACGACGGTGGGCCAGGCTATCTTGCCTATGACCTTTCGGTGTACCTATGGAGCAACTTGCTGGGACGACAGCTTGCGAATCCGGACGAAAAGGTAAGAGCTAACTGGGGACATTTTGTTAACGGCTACCGAAGCGTCGAACCAGTCTCATTATCGGATTTCGAGGCCATCACAACATTCGTCGCAATCCGGCATTTTTGGTTGATGGGCGAGTACGCGAGCCGTCTGAATCGAATGGGAATGAGGGTATTCCGCGGGCCATGGTTTCGAAAGAACTTTGAGCTCGTCAAGGTGTGGCAATCTCTTAGTACTCCAATTCCCTAAAGCCTTCCGCTCTCAAACACATTGTCGGCCATTTTGCCGTGAAGACAAACGTCTAGAAAACCTTAGTTAGGCTACAGGCAACGAATGATTTAGACGCGCGTTCCCGTTTTCATTCCGAGCTCCGCTACAACAATGCTTTAGCGTTTCCTCGTAAGGCCGTGAAAGATTGTGGCCAACTACTTTACGGAGGTCACCGTGCCTGCACTCGAACAAATCCAAGCGAAAGATGTTGAAGCTTCAGGCTCAAGCGGATGCATTGATTGCAAAAAGCGCACATGCAGCGCTCGACCAGATTCGGCGACTGATGCGTGAACATAGACGACAACTGAAGATATCGAGGCAGGAGCGAAAGCGAAGCGAGTTACCGACCAACGGGACTTCTTCCAAGGGCAAGGGTAGACTTACTCCATGCCTTTCTATTGAGCAGCGGTCTTTGTGGACCTGCTGCTGTAAGCGAGATTGCTTAATGCTCGCACTTCCGTAGGAAACGAGTTAGCTCGCTGCGTGCCATTCATCGAGTGCTGCTGCGGCGCATCCCAAAGTCGGGTTCACGCGGGCAGGAATTCTTCAAATGAGAATTCGATACCGGTTGCTACGGCCGTGCAGCTCTACTGCGATAAGTTTGTGTTTTTTAAGTACATCAATAGCGACCCTCGTTGTGTCAACGCTTTTATCTATAAGCTCAGAAATCTCTTCAAGGGTTCGTGTCGAAGTTGGAGACTCCCTGGTCGCCGCCGCTGCGATAACGGCCAGGACGGCATATGCCGTGACGCCAATCTTTGCTACCAAGCCATCGAGCACGTCTTGAGGGAAGAATTCTCCGCAATAGTCTTTTTCCATGGAAACCTCGAGTTTTGCGGTGGACACCCGACTGTCCCTTCGACGCATCGCCGGAGTTATACGCCGGTTTGAACATGGGCACTTGAGGGGAACGTGCACGGCAAGCGGATGTTAGGCAATGGCATGGTTGTAAGCCAAATTGGTAAATTCGGATAGGTACTCGCGGGCTCAAAACACGAGACGCTCGCCATGACCGAGATGTTCAGCGCTTCGCTAGTGCGTCGCGATGTTAAGCACATGAATGCGCTCCGTAGCAGAGCAGCCGCATGCTATAGCAATGCAACCGCCTGCTAACCAGAAACCAGCCTGTTTATTGGGATAAAAGGCGGCACGGAAGTCGCACCGTTCCGAAATTGGCACAGACTAACCCGGGAGCGATTTAAATGAGTTCCTTCAGCACCTCCGGATTCCAGTTGTTCAACTGGTCAATGCGTCCTTCGCGGACTTTATTCGCCCAATCCGGATTTACCAGCATTCCGCGACCCACCGCAATAAGGTCGAAGTCGCCACGGTCGACTAGCTGCAGCAGATTATCGAGCGACGCAACGTTGCTACCTTCACCCATCAGTGTGTCGATATGCTCGCCCGTCATGCCGATGGAGCCTACAGTAATAGTCGGCTTTCCAGAGAGCTTCTTCGTCCACGCGGCGAGGTTCTGGTCAGAGCCAAATTCCGTGTCCCAGAATCGACGTGTCGAGCAGTGGAAGACGTCAACGCCTGCGTCCACCATGATGCGCGAGAATTCCTCAAGTTCCTCAGGCGTGTTGAAGTTCTTCGCCTTGAAGTCCTGCACCTTCCACTGCGAGATGCGCAGCGATATGGCGAAGTCCGGTCCAGTCATGCGACGAATCTCTGCGATGGCGTCTGCAGCGAGGCGAGCTCTATTTTGCAGCGAACCGCCCCACTTGTCGGTACGCGTGTTGGTACCCGGCCAGAAAAACTGGTCAAGGAGGTAGCCATGCGCCGCATGGAGTTCAACGCCATTGAAGCCAACCAATTTCGCGTTGATAGCAGCCTTGCCATAGGCTTCAACGATGGAATCCAGGTCTGCGGGGAGAGCCGGGTCTCCGTCGAGCGTGGTCGGCTTTCCAATACCCCCGAAAAGACCAGAGGGGCCGACACGACGCGGCGGCTTGTAGTCCTCGCGTTTTGCTTCGTATAGACCGTCAACAGTGTGCTGCTTCATCTGGCCAACATGCCAGAGCTGCGCAAGGATAGGCGTGTCTTCGGCGTGTACAGCGTCCACGACCCTCTTCCAGCCGCCGAGTGCTTCCACACCATACATTCGAGGAACATCCACCTCGTTGGCTGCGGCGTCGTGCGGAACCCACGTTCCTTCTGTGATGATGAGGCCAACGCCGCCCTCAGCGCGTTTGCGGTAGTACTCGGCATTGGCATCGCCTGGAACACCCGCCGGCGTCATGGTCCGAGTCATCGGTGACATGACGACTCGGTTTTTCAGAGGCAGTCCACCGATTTGGACCGGCTCGAAAAGCTTCGTGGTACGTTCAGCGGCGATGGCTTCTACCGGTTTTTGCGAAACGTGTGCATTCACGTGAACCTCCTGTATCAAAATCAAAATTTTGTGAACAGGCACCGGACTAGGCCGGGGCATACCGGCGTTTTCCGGGGCCGTCTGACAGGCGATGACTGCAACCGAGCGGCATACGCCGCCAGCGTTGGCTACGCGGCCAGCCGCGCCTTGTGAACCGCGACGACTTCAGCTTCGTCCTTCAAAGCCTTCTGGGCCGACGGCCGAGCGTTGACGCGGGCGATGTACGCGGCAAGATTTTTCAAATGGTCGAGATTTACGCCCGAACGCTCGTGCCACAGCGTTGCCCACACATACGCGTCAGCAACCGTAAATTGGTCGCCCGTCAAATACGTGCGGCCGTCGGACAACTGCTTGTCGAGCACTCCATATGCTGTTTGAAGCTTCATCGTGTGGAATTCGATGCCTTCCGGAGTCATCAGCTTGCGCATTAGAGGGATATGCTTCTGCGCGATTTCAGTCGCGATGAAAGTGAGCAACTGGTCCATACGGGCACGCTCAATCGTGCCGTGTTTCGGAATCAGTTTCGATTCCGGATGCTGGTCCGCAAGGTAGGACGAGATGATGACGGTCTCGGTCAAGGCCTCTTTCTCGCCGTCGATTACCAGTGCCGGCACATAGAGAAGCGAGTTGACGTCCGAGAAGTTGCTGCCGTCGGAAGTCGATTTACCAAACACATCGAAGTGGACTAACTCCGGCGAAAGGCCTAGTTCGTTGGCTATAGTCTGAGCGGCGAGGGAGCAGGTGGCTTCAGCAATATAAAGTTTCATTTGAGTCTTCCTACGAGACGAATGACCGATGTGGCCAAGTTGCGGGTGGTGCGTATGACCCGCACCGTTGGAAAGAAGTATGGGGAAAATGGAGGTCGCGATAAACAGCACTTGGAGCGCCACTCTGTCGAATCGAGAGCGACAATCTTCGTGTCTGCATCCCGCCTTGGGAATTGTGTAAAACCGCGGCCAGGGAAAGCGTCAGCGAAACGCCGCACGGAAGAGAAGCCCGTGGTGCCGAATACCGACGTAAATGCCGCTGCCTTGGCCGCCTATGCGTGCGCCGACGCAGACGTGCATGCGGGCGAGACGTCACCCTTGTTCGGAGTCACCGCAAGAAGCGGCTAACGAGCATGTCGCTGGAGTGTGCCGCACCCAACCCGCAACGGCTGCCGAGGTCACTGCGTCAGGACGATGGACGACAGTGGAGAGCAGCACGGGACCGATGCGAAGATGCCCTGTGAAGCAAAACCTTCCTACGGAAGCAAGCGGATTGCGAAGTGCGATGGAAAACGCAACGCTGAGAAGGAAGACAAATAGCGAATCTGCCGTTCGGTGGAATGGAATTGTCGCTTTCGCGGAGACGCTCTATCCGCTGTGGCGTTATTTATCTTCGGCGATTCGTTGTTCAGAATGACTCGCTTTGAGCGCCTCATCTCACTGAGCGCGTCGACCCGCTCGCTTCGCAATCCAATTACTTCCACAGGTTCGTAGATGAATTCTGCAACGTCATCCGGAACAGACACCAACAAGCTGCTGATTCTTGCAGCCGTTTGTCTGTCCGCGCTAGTTTTGCCACTTGCATTTTCAGGAGGCGCCGTCGCTACGCCAGCAATTGGGAGAGACCTCGGCGGCAGTCCTGCCATGCTGACCTGGGTGACTAACGCGTTCATGCTGAGCTTCGGTAGCCTACTGATGGCCGCCGGTGCGTTGGCTGACCAATTCGGCCGCAAGCGACTCTTTGTACTCGGACTCGGTGGCTTCATTGTCACCTCGTTCGCGATGAGCTTCGCGCCGTCTGTACTATGGCTTGATATTTTGCGTGGCATACAAGGTATCGCCGCTGCGGCGTCACTCTCGAGCGGAGGCGCCTCACTTGCGCAGGAATTCGACGGCCACGCCCGTACCCGGGCTTTTAGCATGCTCGGCACGAGCTTCGGTATCGGTCTCGCGTTTGGTCCACTGATGGCTGGCACGCTCATCGAGCATTTCGGCTGGCGCTCCATTTTCCTCGTCATCGCTGCGATTGGCGCTATCGCCTTCGTCTTTGGTGTGCCGCGCATGCGCGAGACGCGCGACCCGAACGCATCGAGTCTCGACTACCCAGGCACCGTCACCTTCACCGCAACGCTTGCACTCTTCACGTTCGGCGTGATTCAAGCGCCGGAAAGCGGATGGGGTAGCCCGCTTGTTGTGACGCTTCTCGTCGCATCGGCAGTCTTTCTCGCCGCTTTCATCATGGTCGAGGCCCATGTCAAACGGCCGATGCTCGAGTTGAGCCTGTTCAAATATCCGCGCTTCATCGGCGTGCAGATTCTGCCGGTGGGCACGTGCTATTGCTACATCGTGCTTATCGTCATGTTGCCGTTGCGGTTCATCGGCGCGGAAGGGTTGAGCGAAATCGACGCTGGCATGCTGATGATTGCGCTCTCGGCCCCGATGCTCGTCGTGCCGATGTTGGTTGCTTCGTTCACCCGTTGGATGTCTGCTGGGGTGCTGTCGGGCATCGGCTTTTTGATTGCCGCCGCAGGCCTGTACTGGTTGAGTCTGGTCGACTTTAGCGGACCGAAATCGGAACTCATCGTGCCGATGCTAGTGATTGGTATTGGTACGGGCATGCCGTGGGGACTGATGGACGGTCTGTCGGTAAGCGTTGTGCCGAAGGAGCGCGCAGGCATGGCATCAGGCATTTTCAGCACGACCCGAGTAGCCGGCGAAGGTATCGCTCTCGCAATCGCGACCGCAGTACTCGGGGCGCTGACCCATAGGAGTCTTTCCCGTGTCATTCCTGACAATAGTGGTGACATTGCCGCGCGTGTTGCGGATGCCGCACAACGTATGACGGCGGGTGATATGGTGCACGCCGCATCGACCCTGCCGGAAGTCGCCCGGCACGCGTTGTCGTCGAGCTATGCGGACGCATTCACAAGCCTCCTGCAGGTGCTGATTGTTATCACGTTGCTGTCGGCGTTCGCTACCATCGCTTTCCTGAGCAAGACGCCAGCGCAGGATGACGAGCCGGACGCGAAGTCTGAGCGGAAGGATGTCGCCGAAGAGGCTGTTCGTGCATAACGTTCGAGCGGCGGAACATAAGTGGCTGTCCCCGAGCTGTAGGTGCCTGATACAGTTCGGTTTCCACCTTGCGCAACGGGGTTAAGAGATGAGCGAGCGGGTAGATGCACCCATCAACGAGATAGCGGTATTTGTCGCGGTCGCCCAAACCGGTAGTTTCACGCGCGCAGCCGAGGAAATGGGTACCAGCAAGTCCAATGTTGGTAAGGCGGTCCAGCGCCTCGAAGCACGACTCGGCTCGCAACTGTTCCAGCGCACGACCCGCGCGGTTCGGCTGACCGAAGACGGTGAGACATATCTCCTGGCCGCGCAGGGGGCGCTCGACGGTCTCCGTGAAGCGGAACAGCAGCTCGCGTCGAGGCGTGCTGAACCTGCCGGGCGAGTGAAGATTGACCTTCCGGCGGGATTCGGACGTCTGTTGCTGCCGAGCTTCATTCAGCTCCGGGCAAAGTACCCAAAGCTCACATTAGAAATGGCGCTGACTGACCGGATGTCCGACCCGATTGGAGAAGGTTGGGATGTTGTTGTTCGCATCGGCGCATTGCCGGAGGACAGCGAATTTACCGTACGCAAGCTTTGCGAGCTGAAACTTGGACTCTACGCATCGTCGGAGTATCTCGCGCGCCGGGGCGAAGTAAAGACGCTCGCGGAGTTAGCCGACCATGACGCTATAGTTTTCCGTGGCCCAGCGGGACGACTACGTCCTTGGACCGTACGAGAAAACAATAGCCTGCGGGAAATCGCGCCGCAACCTATCCTCGTGCTTGCTGACGGGCAGGCGCTTGTCGAAGCTGCAGTGGCGGGTTTCGGTATTGCGCAGATTCACGACCGCGTTGCACTTCCGCACGTGCGTGCAGGTCGTCTCGTACACCTGCTTCCCGAGACGGATGTCGACGGTCCTCCCGTGAATGCCATCATATCGCTCGGTCAGAAAATGGCGGCCAAGACCCGGGCAGTGGTGAATCATCTTGCAGAAACGTTGCAGAATGGATGACAAGCAAGCGTAGTGTTGGATGTCGCATCGAAACCCGTAGAGCGTCGATGAATTGCCCGTGTGCTGCTCCAGCGGAGCCAACGCGCGCAATTGCGAGCGATAAGATGGGGCCGGTCTAAGTACTTCCCTCCAGTTGGGAGTCGGGCGCGGAGGGTCGCTCACACGGCCCCTCTCAATCCGTCGTCCTCTTGAGCTATTCGCTCGTCCAGTCGCCGAAATCGCACTAACTTCCTGTCGCTCCCTTGATTTGTGGCGAGCGGCATGGTCGCGCTCCCGTCCCCTAGAAAAACCATATGCATCGAACTGCGTCAGCGGCCGCCAGAGCGATTACCATGCCTATCGCCAGCACAACTGCGGCGAAATAGAGAAGCGATGCGATGAAGGCGATTCGCAGTATCTTTGCTGCAGAGGTTGCCTTAACCGAAAGTATCAGTCTGCAGATGGCACGATGCAGCCAGTTAAATGGTGTTCCGAGAATCGTGTACGTCACGGTGGATTTCATGTCGTCGCTCCATAAAGCGACAGGCCCATCTGATACTTTAGATGGGCCTGTGCGATGCTTAACTCAAAACGGCTTCATTATTTCTGTGCGACCGCTGTTTGCACTGGAATTGCGGGCGCTTCCTGCCCCAGGGCCGGCTGGGAAGGTTGGCGAACCACGTCCCCCCAACCGCCGCCAAGCGCGCGAATCAGGTTGACTGTGGAAGCCGCCTGCACGCCCTGCAGTTGCACAGCTGCTCGGCGAGCCTGCAAGACCGTACGCTCGGAATCAATGACGTCCAGATAGTTGACTGCGCCTTCGGTGTACTGCGAACGCGAGAGGTCTGCAGCACGTTGTGACGCCTGGACCGCTTCGTTCTGCGTTTTCGTCTGGTCTTCCAGAATGCGCATGTCCGACAAGTTGTCTTCGACCTCACGGAACGCTACGAGAACCTGCTGCCGGTAGTTCGCAACGTCTTCCTCGTAGACAGCGCGGGCGTTTGCGAGGTTGCCCTTGCGGCGGCCACCATCAAAAATCGGGATGTTCAACGCCGTACCAGCAAGCGGACCAAGCAGGAACGCCCGGCTGCTCCACTTGAAGAGGTCGCCGATGGTCGCCGATTCGAAACCTCCCGTACCAGTGATAGTGAGTGAGGGGAAGAACGCCGCCTTCGCGACACCGATGCGCGAGTTCGCCGCGGCCATCGAACGTTCTGCAGCAGCGATGTCCGGGCGACGCTCGAGCAGCGAAGATGGTAGGCCCGGCGGCACGCGCAGGTTGACCGGCTTAATTGGGTCAGCCGTCATCGAGAACTCCGCCGGCGCCTTGCCGAGCAACACCGCGAGGCTATGCTCAGAGGCGGCTCGAAGACGCTGCACGGTCATTGCGTCCGACTGCGCAGTGGCAAGTTCTGCTTTGGCGCGCGAGAGGTCAAGTTCAGTAATTTCGCCTTCCGTGTAGCGACGCTGCACCAGCTTTAGCGCCTGCTGACGCAGCTCGACGGCGTTCCTAAACACATCAGACTCCGCGTCAAGTTCACGCAGCGCAAAATAGTTCTGCGCGACATCAGCCTGCAGAGCAAGCATCACCGAGCGAAAGAGTGCCTCGCTGCGCTGCGTGTCGGCGCGCGCAGCGTCAACTGTCGATGCAACACGACCGAACAGGTCGACTTCATACGAGGCGCTTGCCTGAGCACGCCAGAACGTCTGCTGCGGCACATTCGTGCCATCCGACTCGAACAGAGAGGCGGCTGAAACCCGTTGCCTGGTCGGACCAAAACCTGCGTCGAGCGAGGGGAAGAGACCCGCGCGCGCTGCCTGATTCATAGCCCGTGCCTCCTTCACGCGGGCTGCTGCCGCTTTGAGGTTCTGGTTCGCATCCAGCGCCTGCTGTTCGAGGTCGTTTAGCTTCGCATCCTCGAACACTTTCCACCACTCACCGCGTGCGACGTCTTCCGACGGTTGCGCCATCTTCCAAGTGCCGGCTTCTTCTGGCGACAGCGGCTCCTGAGGTGCCTCTTTAAAGGTCGAAATCGTCGGTGTCGAGGGCACTTCGTACTTCGGTGCCAGCGAGCAGCCGGCCAGGACCAGGAGGGTGCTCAGAAGCAAGGAGCCGGTAAAACCATTCTTCATCGAGAAAATTGTTTTCATGTCGGTCTCCTTAGTCCTGCAGGGCCGGTTCCGGCGCCTTCGAACCGGGCGCAGGCGAAGCTTTTGGGATACCACGACTGTCGCCATGCCCGCCATCGTTGTCGTCAGGACCGTGGATGTGCGGGTGGTTGCCATGCTTGTCGGTGAGCTGTTTGCCGCCCGAGAGCTTGCGAAGAAGCACGTAGAACACGGGCGTGAGCGCCAAACCGAAGAAGGTCACACCTAACATGCCGAAGAACACTGCGATGCCCATCGCGCGCCGCATCTCCGAGCCAGCGCCTGTGGACACAACCAGTGGAATCACCCCCATGATGAATGCAATGGACGTCATCAGAATCGGGCGCAAACGCAGACGGCAGGCTTCAATGGCCGCTTGAACAATCGTACGGCCCTGAATTTCCAGTTCCCGCGCGAACTCCACAATGAGAATCGCATTCTTCGCTGACAGCCCCACCAGCACCATCAAACCAATCTGCGTAAAGATGTTGTTGTCACCACGCGTGAGCCAGACACCGAAGAGCGCCGACAGAATGCTCATCGGGACAATCAGCAGAATCGCGAGTGGCAGCGTCACGCTTTCGTACATGGCAGCCAGTACGAGGAACACGAGGAGCACGCTGATAGGAAACACCCAGTACGCGGCGTTGCCGGTCAGAATCTGCTGGTAAGTCAAGTCAGTCCACTCGAACTTAATACCGCGTGGCAAGGTTTGAGCTGCAATGCGTTCAACGGCCGCCATTGCCTGGCCAGACGAGTATCCCGGAGCAGGTCCGCCGTTGATGTCGGCCGCAAGGAAGCCGTTGTATCGAATCACGGTCTCAGGGCCAAACGTCGGCGTAACCTTGACCAGAGACGAAAGAGGAACCATCTCGCCCGCTGTATTGCGAGTTTTGAGCTGGAGAATGCTTTCAGCCGAAGAGCGGAACGGCGCATCCGCTTGTGCACGCACCTGGTATACACGGCCAAACTTGTTGAAGTCGTTCACATACAGCGAGCCCAGATAAATCTGCATCGTGTCGAAGACATCCGTCACGCTGACCCCGAGCTGCTTGGCCTTCTCTCGGTCCAATTCAACGTTCAGCTGAGGAACGTTAATCTGGTAGCTCGAGAACGACGGGCCGAGTTCAGGGGCCTTTGCTGCGGCAGCCAGGAACGCCTGAACGGATTTGTTCAGTGCTTCGTAGCCGAGTGCGCCACGGTCCTCAATCTGCAACTTGAAGCCACCGATAGTGCCCAGACCCGAGACCGGGGGCGGTGGGAAGGTCGCAATCACTGCGTCCTTGATACCGCCGTATTCCCTGTTCAGGTTGGCGACAATCGCATTTGCCGACTCGTCCTTGGTACGATGCTTCGAGGGACTCATGACCGGGAACACTAGGCCACTGCTAGACGAATTCATCAGACCGGTAACGTTGAGGCCAGGGAATTCCGGCGAGTGCACGACACCCGGCTGCTTGCGGGCAATGACCCCCATCTCGTGAACGACCTTTTCAGTCCGGTCAAGCGATGCACCCGGTGGCAACTGCAGGATGCTGACGAGGTAGTCCTTGTCCTGACCGGGCACGAAGCCGCCCGGCACAATCTTGCCGAGCAGGAACGTTCCGCCCAGCAGGACACCATAGACGACCATCATCGCCGCCTTGCGATTGATGATGCCGCCAACACCTTTGCCGTATGCTTCCGAGCCGCGGTTGAACACCTTGTTGAATACGTTGAAGAACGGTCCAAGGATGCGGTCCATGATTCGCGTGAGCCAGTCCTTAGGCGCGTGATGGTCCTTGAGCAGCAATGCCGAAAGCGCGGGCGAAAGCGTGAGCGAGTTGAAGGCGGAGATGACGGTCGAAATTGCAATGGTCATTGCAAATTGCTTGTAGAACTGACCCGTCAAACCAGACATGAACGCCAGAGGCACGAACACGGCTACGAGAGTCAATGCAATTGCGATAATCGGCCCACTCACTTCCCGCATTGCTTCGTATGACGCCTCGAGCGGCGTGAGCCCTGCGGCGATGTTCCGCTCCACGTTCTCAACCACGACAATCGCGTCATCGACCACAATCCCGATGGCGAGAACCATGCCGAACAACGACAATGCATTGATTGTGAAGCCGAATGCCAGCATCAGCGAGAAGGTGCCTACAATCGAGACGGGTACCGCCAACAACGGAATCAACGACGCGCGCCAGGTTTGCAAGAAGACAATGACCACAATCACAACTAGGACGATGGCTTCGAAGAGGGTGTGGACAACCGCATCGATGCTTTCCCGGACGAACTGTGTCGGGTCATAGACAATCTTGGCCTCAACTCCTTCGGGCATGTCTTTTTGCAGCTCTGCCGTGATTCGACGAACATCGGTCGAAATCTGCAACGAGTTTGCGTTGGGCTGCTGGAAGATAATGAGCTGCACCCCCGGCTTACCGTCGAGACTTGCACGCAGAGCATATTCCGCTGCGCCCATTTCCACGCGTGCTACATCGCTCAGATGCGTCACCGCACCGTCGGGGGACGTCTTCAGGATAATGTTGCGGAACTCTTCTTCGGTCTTCAGTCGACCCTGGGCATTCACGCTCAGTTGCATTGGCACGTTCGTCGTCATCGGAGCACCGCCGACGATGCCCGCGGCGACTTGGACGTTCTGCTCGCGGATTGCTTTTACAACATCGGTTGCAGTGAGGTTCTGGCGGGCCACTTTCGTCGGGTCAAGCCAGACGCGCATCGAGTAGTCGCCAGCGCCCCACATCGCGACCTCACCTACACCCGGGACCTGTGCAAGCCGGTCCTTGACATTGATGAGGGCGTAGTTGCGCAGGTAGGTGAGGTCATAGCGTCCGTTCGGCGACACCAGGTTCACACCCATCGTCAGGGTAGGCGACGACTTGACGGTGGTGACACCCAGGCGCTGTACGTCTTCGGGAAGACGCGGCATGGCCTGTGAAACCCGGTTCTGCACCAATTGCTGTGCCTTGTCGGGGTCCGTGCCGAGCTTAAACGTCACGGTTGTTGTCATCGCGCCGTCGCTATTAGCCTGCGACTGCATGTACAGCATATTTTCGACACCGTTAATTTGCTCTTCGATGGGAGAGGCAACGGTTTCAGCAATGACCTTCGGATTTGCGCCGGGATACTGGGCACGAACCACGACCGACGGGGGCACGACTTCCGGATATTCAGCCGTTGGCAACTTTGTCAGCGCGATGAAGCCTGCCAGCACAATCACCACCGACAGAACGGCCGCAAATATTGGCCTGTCGATGAAAAATTTAGAGATGTTCATGGTGACCTTCTCGCGTTGTTACGCATCGGATTTGGCGGCGTCGGCCATGTTGACCATGTGCGGACTGACGGTGTCGCTTGGCTTGGCGTGCATCATGCCGTTGACGACGATGCGCTCTCCGGGCTTGAGACCCGAAGTCACGACGCGCAGATTGTCATGCAGGGAACCAAGCTGAACTTCGCGGTAGACGACCTTGTTTGAACCATCTACAACAAGTACGAACTTTTTTGCCTGGTCGGTGCCCACCGCTGCGTCGTCAATCAGAACGGCCGGATGTGGTTCACCACCGCCGACCTTGACGCGCGCATAGAGGCCTGGAACGAGAGCACCGTCGTCGTTGTTGATAGTGGCGCGTACGCGGATAGTGCCGGACGACGTGTCGAGACGATTGTCGACGGATGTAATGGCCCCCTTTCGCGAGTAGCCGTCTTCATTTGCAAGACCCAGTGACACAGGTACTTTCGTATTGCGGTCGCGGCCAAGGTATTGCAAATACGTCTGTTCATCGACATCGAACGAGGCGTATATAGGCGACACCGAAACCAGCGTTGTGAGAAGAGGTGCATTTGCGCCGGTCGATACGACGTTGCCAACCGTCAGCTCAGCACGTGATACGCGGCCAGTTACAGGGGCAATAACGTTGGTGTAACCCAAATTAACCTGTGCGGCTTCGAGCGCTGCTTCGGCACCCTTTACGCCGGCGGCAGCTTCGCGTGAAGCGTTTTGCTTTTCGTCGTAGTCCCGCTTTGCAATGGCGTCGTCAGTCAGCAATCGGTCGGCACGCGCGGCGTCGGTCGACGTGTATATCGCCCGCGCTTTTGCTGCTGCGACCTGTGCAGCCGCACGGTCGACCTCGGCCTGGTAGGGTCGCGGGTCAATCGTGAAGAGCGGGTCGCCTTTCTTGACCAGCGCACCGTCCTTGAAGTGAACGGCGACAATGGTGCCGGGCACGAGCGGCCGGACCTCGACGTGGTCGATAGCTTCAAGCCGCCCCGAGTAACTTTGCCAGTCCGTGATGGTCTGCGTGAGGACGGCGGCGACATCAACTGCGGTCGCCGGGGGTGGCGCCTCAGAGGCGTGAGCTGCACTCACGGGAGCTGCCGTGGTCCCGTGGATGAAGCCGATGCCTGCGACTGCGCTGACAATAGCCAGCGAACCGAGCGCGACGGTGAGCTTTTTGCGATTAGTGAGCATGAGTAGTACTCCTGATAGATGCAATGTGGTCTGTCAAAACATCAAAGCTTTGGACTTCAGTTCATAGCCGCCTCGGCTCCAGGTCCCGCCTCGGATATAGCGTTGAGGAAAGTATGGACGTGGTGTCTCTAGTTATAAAGTAGCGAAAAGGGGTTTCTTTGTATCCGTCAGAGCGACAATTTAGTTCGTTACACGGATGACAGCCGCTTGCGCAGGAAGTCGACGACATCGTTAAGCGCCGGCGCGTGCGAGATGAGTTCGCCATGGCAGACGCCCTGGTAGCGTGTTATCTCGACGGGCACACCCGCAGTAATAAGCTCCCGCGCATAGGTTTCGCCGTCTCCGCGCACGAGGTCGTGTTCCGCCGTTGCTATGAGCGTCGGAGGCAGGGTGCCAAGGCGTCGTGATTCGAGCGGCGCTGCATAAGGGTGGATGCGTTGACTCGCGCTGGGCAGGTACGCGCGATAAGAGCGCGCACAATCTTCCGGAGCAAGGTCGCCTCTCTCAGACTGACCCTCCATCAGTCGGGTCATGCTTGGGTCAAGCATTGGCGCGAGTAGCGCCTGCGCTGACAGGCGGCGCAGGCCGCGGTCTCGCGCGATGGCGGCAAGTCCCGCGGCAATGTTGCCTCCGGCGTCATGTCCGACGGCGGCAATCCGGTTCCAGTCCGCGCGATACCGGCGAGCGGACGCGGTGGCCCACGCCAGAGCCAGATGGGCGTCTTCGGTCGCAGCTGGAAACGGGAAATCCGGCGCGAGCGAATAACCCACGGCAATGACCCATGCCGGAATTCGCTCTGCAATGAACGACGCAGTTGCGCTCGCTTCGTCCAGTGAACCCTTGACAAAGCCACCCCCGTGGAAATACATCACGATGGGCATACCGCTGCGAGCGCACGGAAGGAAGCTACGCAACTTGATGTCTTGCGCGTGTCCTGCAATCGTGACGTCCGAGATATCCAACCTGGCTTTCATCAAAGTATCTGCGCTATGCGCCAAAGGTAAATAAAGTTTAGGCAGCCGGGAGTTTGCATACATCTGACGGCCAGATAAACATCTCACTTTCGACAAGATAATTCGCTCGCAGCGAATTCTGATTCCACGGGGTTCGCACCACTCGCAGTGCTTCGTCGCTTTGCCAGCCGGCTTACAGTGGCGCCATTTCCCTGCTCCGTGCAGCAGCCGTCCGGGCTAAGCCACTCGCGCGACCAGTCGAGTTTTCGGACCGGCGATGCGTGATGTATTGGGCAATCCCAGAGGGCGGTATGTTGTCAGCGCGAAGCAACTGGCAGTTCTCAAAAAGTTCGGCAACCCATTCAACGAACACTCGAACCTGCGGGGATAAGTGACGATTCTGGGGATATACCGCCGAGATTGGAAATGGGCTGGGGCGCCATTTTCCGAGCACTTCAAGCAGGGCACCCGATTGCAGATGTGGCATTGCCAAGAAATGAGGCACTTGAATGAGTCCGAGGCCTTGCAACCCGCACTGCAGGTAGGCGTCTCCGTCGTTGGCGGCAAGCTTCGAGTGCATGCGGACTTCGACAGGCTTGCCGTCAACAACGAAATCCATCTCCACAATTCGGCCGTTGCGACTGGAAAAGTAATTTACAGCGGTGTGAGTTTCCAGGTCTTCGAGTGACAAGGGTTCGCCGTTGCGAGCGATGTATTCGGGGCTTGCGACAGTGACGAACTCTGACACGCCGACCCTTCGCGCAACGAGCGTGGAGTCTTGCATTGGGCCCATGCGGATAGCACAGTCAACGCTGTCCTGAACCAGGTCGACGGCCCTGTCGCCGACCCCGAGCATGAGGTCGATATCCGGGTAGCGAGAGTGAAAATCGTCTAGCGCCGGAACGACTACCAGGCGACCGATTGAACCGGGCATATCGACTTTAAGCTTCCCGCGCGGGGATGACGCTTGGGAAAACGAGCTTTCCGAATCCTCGACCTCGGCGAGTATGCGCGAGCAGCGCTCATAGTAGGCAGCGCCGTCCGGAGTGAGGCTGATGCGCCGTGTTGTACGATTAAGCAGGCGCACCTTGAGGTAGGCCTCAAGAGTCTGGATAATGGTCGTCACCGACGAACGCGTCATGTGGAGAGAGTCGGCGGCACCTGAAAAGCTGTTTGTTTCAACCACCCGTGTGAAGACCCGCATCGCTTGAAGTTTGTCCATGATTCTCGCTTATGGCAGTACGCTATGCGACGGTTTTTCCGTCGCTGCAATCAATCAGATGGCTCTGTTACATCGCACCAGGCTCGCCCGACTGGCGCTCAACCTCGCTCGCGAGTTCTTCGATATAAGAGTCTTGCAAACCACACTCCGACAAAGCCTTGCTCAGCTTCAGCAGATACTCGGTATTGCTTCCAAACTGCCCGGTCGCGGTGCTAATGAGCGGGGCAACGGTTGCCACCCTTGAATCTTGCTCGAACTGCTCGCAACGCTCGTCCGCAACAAAAGTGAGAGCATGCGTTTCGGTACCATCCTGCAGTGTTATCAATGCCCATGTTGGACGGTACGACCCGAGCACCATCTCCCGTATCCAAACGAGCTGAAGCTCTTTGTCCAGCGTCGCGTCCGGCAATTTCAATGCGACGCCGTCGGTCTGGTCGCCTTGCCGCAGCGCAAGCATGCGCCCTGGGCCCTCGGGGCTGCCTCGACCTGTAACCATGCGCAGGCAAAAGCTTCGATGCCAGCCGTGCAACGTTGCAGTCTGCCGTTTCTCGAACTCAACCAATGGATTCCACATAAGAGAGCCGTAGGCGAAAATCCACGTGTCTACTAAACCGGCTGGTCTTGCCAGCATGGTCTCCGTGAGCGAACTCTGAATTCGCTCGCGAGTCCACAGATTCGGCTGCGACTCGAAATGCTCGAGGTACGCGCCTGAGTTAATCGCCTCTCTTGTCAACATCGCCATCTTCCCGTCAAGTTTGAAAGTGGTGAGACGTTGAATGACGACGTTTCATACGCCGCAGAAAACATGTCCCACGATGCGCGACAGTATGATGGCGACGTACTACCAGATAAACACCCCTGCAGGCGACGCTTTGGCCACTCAAAAGCGACAATCGTTGGCGCCTTTGGGGACTAACGGCAGCTCCCGTGCGAACAGGAAGCCGATGATGTTCACGCCTCACCGGTCCGCTTCAGAGCTGACGCGAGAATCATGGCGTCGCTATTTGCGGGAGTTCTTCCTCCGCGAATCTGCGGGCGATACACCGCGTCGCCCCTTCCGATGTGCGCCCCTGAGAGGGCACATCGCCCCGTGCGGCGGGCATGCGCTGGCGCCCAGACCTGTTCTTCGTAGTTGCACAAGGTAGGGTCGTGCCAAGAAAGGCACACCCTTGAGTTGGCCATGTGCTCCAAAATCGTCACGGAAAATGTTTTTACCTGCGCGTCATGCGAGGCGGTCTGCCAGGACCCGCGACGGTCTTCCGGCGGCCCCACCTCGAGCGGCACCTTTGATGGGTCCGAAAACTGCCGGAGGGCAGCGAGCGTGCGTGACCAAGGGTCACTTTTGCCACGCATGGCAGTGTCGGAAGAGGAGCGAGACCGGCCGACGTGGCCGCGTTTATGAGGCAAGCCGACGAGCGGCGCTTCCGCGGCGGCGCATGTATTTGATGGCACGGGCTTTGAAGACTCAAAGCTGTCGGTTCCGGTCGTGGACTGCGAAAGCCCAATTGCTACTTGAGTGTTCAACATCATTTCCTCTCCTGCAGAGTTAATGCGGCTATCGAACAGCGAGTGGGATGTGGACCCATCTACTGGAGACATACCTGCCTCAAGTCCACGGTCCGTCTATAGACGTTTCTATCAAGCCAACTGACGAAGGTGTACTCGATGTATGCATTAGCGCCGACGAATATCCAGTTATGCAGAGCTGGTGACATGGCTAGTTTCTCGAGGCAGTTGTTGCGACGGGTAGGATGAGACGTACAAGCACGGCTGCAAGCGAAGTTAAATGCCGACTTGCCTTATCGCGGTGACCAAGGGAACTGATGGATGTGGAACTACGGACAACCGTACTGCCATCAGACATGCGCTATCGCGATGACTTAAGAGTACGTACGACAAAGAAGGGAATCTATTCTACGGTCGGGTACAGCAATGCCGCGAAGGCGTACTCGGGATATACAGCCGTATAGCGCAACGGTTCAAAATGATTCATACGTGGACGACCAACGAAAGGGAAAACGAGTAATCGAAACTTCACCGCGTTTATACGTTTGTATATGATGGGGAGTGTGGATGTTGGATTGGAAAAGCGGGTTTCTTTCATGTGCGTAATGGACATCGAAGGTCTTGTACGTTGCTGACGCGGGCCATCAAGCGTAAGCCAGAGACCCGCCACAGGAGGAAGCGTGGGCGGCATGATAGGTTCGTCGGATAAGAGCAGTCAGTGGGGTTACCTGGTGCGGCTATGGATTAGCGGGAGCGTCCTCCTTTGCGCCATTGCGTGGCTTTGCTTGAACCTTCAGCTGAGAATTGCCACGACCGGTTTCTGCATGCTGATTGTCATCGTGCTGCTGTCTCTTCTGGACAGCTTCATTTCATCGGCGATATTTTCAATCGTCGGCGGCCTGCTGCTGAACATCTTTTTCACTCCACCCATTTACAGTTTTGAAATCGAGAAGCCGCAGGATGTGCTGCCCATTACCGCTTTTTTTATCACGTCGATTGCTATTACTTCGCTCGTGCGACGAATCAGAACAGCTGAACGCCTGCAGAGGGAGCAGGCAAGGCTGTTGGACCTGACTCACGATACGGTATTCGTTCGTGACCGGCAGGATGTCATCACCTATTGGAATCACGCTGCGGAAGTGCTCTACGGGTGGAACAGGTCCGAAGCTATTGGGAAAGTTGCCGACAACCTGCTAAAAACCGTTTTTCCGATGCCGCGCGAGGAGGCAGAACTGGCGCTGCTACGCAATGGATACTGGGAAGGTGACCTCGTGCACTTAAAGCGGGACGGCTCATCTGTCTTAGTAGCGAGCCGCTGGACGGTACAGCGCGACAGCCAGGGCCAGCCCTGCGCGACGCTGGAGACGAACAACGATATAACGCAGCGCCGACAGGCCGAAGAGCTTGTCAGGAAGAGCCAGGCCCAGTACCTTGCAGAAGCCCAGCAACTCAGTCGCACTGGCAGCTTCGGCTGGAACGTGGCAACCGACGAACTCTTTTGCTCGGAGGAGGCGTTCCGGATTTTTGAATGCGACCCTGCGCGCGCGCCCACGCTTGATACGGTGCGCGAGCGCCTTCACCCTGAAGATGTTCATCTCTTTGAACACGTGGTCTCCCAAGTAAGAGGCACGGGGGAGGATTTCGACATTGAGCACCGACTACTTTTTCCAGATGGCAGGGTAAAACACTTGCACGTCGTGGCACACAGTACCCATGCTGTCGACGATAACCGTCAGTTTATTGGTGCTGTCATGGACGTGACGGGCGCGCGGGAGACGGAGACGCAACTTCGGCAGACGCAAAACGAGCTTGCTCGCGCCAGCCGCATCACGGCTTTGGGCGAGCTGAGCGCCTCCATTGCACACGAAGTCGGACAGCCCCTCGCAGCCATCATCACGAGCGGCGAAGCCTGCCTGCGCTGGTTGCATCGAGACCCGCCTAACTTCGAGGAAATCGAAGGTTGTGTGAATGAGATGACCAACGAGGGCAATCGGGCAGCCGAAATAGTCCAGCGGGTGAGGAAGTTGATGAAGGGCGCGCCACCCGAACATGCCCCGGTGAATGTTAACGAACTGGTCGGGGAGGTGGTCGCGCTCACAAGGACCGAGATGGAAAGCCATGGTTGCTGCCTTGTCCTGAACCTTGAGCCAAAAACTCTCGCCGTGCTGGGGGACCGGGTGCAGCTTCAGCAGGTGCTCATCAATATCATCATCAACGGGTTGCAATCGATGGCGTCGGCGCCTGACAAGCATCGGCTGGCGCTGAGTTCGCTGACCGACGTTAACGGTAGTGTGGTGCTCGCCGTGCGCGATAACGGCCCAGGCATAAGTGATGCCAACCTTCCGCGCCTTTTCGATGCCTTCTTTACTACCCGCAGTACCGGTATGGGCATGGGGCTCGCCATCTGTAGCTCGATTATTGAGGCGCATGGCGGCCAAATTTCGGCCTCTAACAACCCTGAGGGCGGGGCAACGTTTTGTGTCACGTTGCCTTTAAGTCAGGCGTCTGCCGTAGCCACGTGACCGGACAGATTCGACCGGCTGCCGTCCGGAACAACCCGCTTATACAATCGTATCATCGCGTCGGCGTTGCCTATGAGGTAGCCTGTAAGGTAAGAGCCGACGGGCATGGTGAACTGTTTGGTCATTCCTTGGAGAGAGGTAGGGGCCACGATTTGCGGACAACACCTGTAGTATCTATTATCGACGACGACCTAGCCGTACGTCGCGCGCTTGGCAGTCTGGTGCGCTCTTTGGGCTGGGAGGCACGGCTTTTTGATTCAGCCGAAGCGTTTCTTGCCTCTGGGGAAGCTTCCGCTACCTCGTGCCTGATTTCAGATATCCGGATGTCCGGCATCTCAGGTGTCGACATGCACGAGCGCCTAGTTGCACAGGGTGTCGCGCCTGCCACGATTTTCATCAGTGCATATCCGACGCCGGCGCTACACGCGCGAGCTACCGGTAACGGCGCCCTTGTTCTTCTACAAAAGCCCTACCAAGCTTCTGCGATGACCCACTGGCTTTCGGTTGCACTCCGCAATCCGTAGGCGCATTGGTCTGGTCGTTATCGCCGGGCATCGCCTGTTCCTCCGCGCAGTACTTGGGAATCTCGCGACTCATGTGGCTCGATGCCGAGCGCTTCTGCCTTGCGAACAAGGTCGGGGAGGGAGCGTGCGTTAAGCTTACGCATCACCTGACCGCGGTGAACCTTGACGGTAATTTCGCTAAGGTTCATTTCTGACGCAATCTGTTTGTTGAGCAGGCCAGCCAAAACGAACGGCAGCACCTCTTTCTCGCGAGGCGACAGCGTCCCATAGGAAGCTCTCAGTCCCGCAGCAACGTTTTCGGATGCAAGTCGCGTGGCGTCCCGGGCGAGCGCCTGGCCGATGGCGTCGAGCATGTCCTGGTCGCGAAATGGCTTGGCAAAGAAGTCCATCGCGCCCGATTTCATCGCCTTCACGCTCATCTCAATGTCGCCATGCCCGGTCATGAACAAAACGGGGATACCCAGTCCGCTTTGCACAATCTCCTGCTGGAAAGCCAGACCGTTCTTGTTTCGTAACCGCACATCCAAGAGGAGGCAACTTGGCACCGCGGGACGTGCGAAATGCAAAAACTCCTCTGTGGATGAGAACGTCTCAACATGCATGTCGACCGACCGCATGAGCGTCGCCAGAGCACGACGTACCGGTGCTTCATCGTCGACGACATAGACGATAGCGTCGCGCCTGTCGGGAGGGGGGGAAGGCTTCACGGGCGGTAGAATGACAAATCCATTAGACATCTGGCCACTCCGGCTGGAGCTTGATTTGCGTCAGCAGGCTTCCTGTTGCGTCGACGTATTCTTTGCCTTCCCGCGAATGATGTATAGAACGACAATACGGCCGCTTGTCTCACGCGTCGCTTGTAAATTACGAAAAGATTACATGTTTTTTTAGCCGTGCGCGTTTCAAAAAATTTGTGTTAAATCTGCCCCAATGATGGTGGGTGTTGCGTCGTTGGCGCGGACTCCCCACTTATTTTCGGGAGGCTGCAATGGCGACGCAGCGAGGAAGAACCGTTTCTCCGGAAACCGGTGCAAAGCAGGCGGATTCGGGGGTGGAGGCCGGTAATCCGCCGGCGTCCGTCAGCGTTGAGAGCGCTGTGCGCCTCGAGACTTCGAGGGTTAAAACGGACACCTATGCCCGAGAGTTTGCTCATCTGTTCAACGCCGACACAGCACACACGCTCACCACGACGAGTCTGAAGACGGCGCAGCTCACCGCCACTCATATGTGTTCGTCTGTGCACGGACTAGGTAAGAGCACTCCATTGCCGACGGAGGACGCATACATCCTCTCGTTGCAATTGCAACACTCGGGCGGAGCGGAACTTTGGAAGCGGGGACGGCGGGTCCCGACGGAGCCGTACGCCCCGGGCTCGATAATGCTGGGACATCTTTCTGACGAGCCGATAGCGAACTTGCCAGACCCGTTTGAGTGCATTCTCTTCCATATCCCGCGGCCCGCTTTTGATGAACTCCGCGGACTGTCCGCATTGCCGCCAGTTGGGGACCTCGATGACGTCAACCGGACCATCGACCCCGTATTACATCATCTCGGCTTGGCACTCGTTCCGGCGATGGCAGACCCGCAGCTTGCCGGTAGTCTCTTCTTCGACCACGTCGCGCATGCCATGTACGAACGGCTTGCTACTACGTACGGACGCTTTCGAGGCCCGTTGCCTCCGCGCGGCCGGGTGCTCTCCAAGACCCAAGAGCGCATTGCCAAGGAATTGCTCGTAGCGGACTTGCTGGTCGAGCCGCCTCTGAGTGACATTGCAATCGCGTGCGGACTGTCGGTACGGCAGTTCATTGACGCATTTCGCAGCACAACGGGGATGCCGCCATTCCGGTGGTTGCGCGCCTATCGGATAGAGCGCGCCAAGGAGCTTCTTCGTCGCACTTCATTCTCACTGGCGGAAATCGGAGCCGCTTGCGGTTTTGCCGACCAAAGCCATTTCACAAGAACATTTTCGGCTGCGACTGGGACCACTCCTGGTGATTGGCGTCGGGCGTCTGGAGCCTAACGCCTAACGCCATTTATCCGGCACTACCTGCACGGACTATTTTCATTAACCTACATCGGTGCAAAGCGGTGGTAAGCAGTTAGCCGCAGCCTTCATTGCAGATGCCGATACGTCATCATTCTATTGACTACGCATCCTGACAAAGCCCAGGCCGTAGTTCAGACGAGTAACGCAATGCGAATCGTTGCTCCAGGTATTGACACAATGTTTAAGGCCCGTCCATGCAACTGGGCACGTTTTTTCGTCGGCGTGCGTACATGGTTAGATGGTGAACTAGCGTAGTTACCCGCAAGGTAGACATCTTCCCAAAGCCGGTTTTCGGCCTACGGAGTGCCAGCGATATCTTCTCCTTGATTCTTAGCAGTCCGCATAGTAACGAGCCGAGCAAGAGGCGTCGGTTTGGAGAGACTAATTGCCGACGAAGGCCCCCATGCATTCTCCACCGATATTTGCACACCTTCATTCCTCTGTTTTGCCTTGTCAAAGAGCGCCATGAGGTCGGAAAATGCGACTTTGCTATTTATGACCTTGTCCGGGCCGAGTTTTGTGCCCACGAGAATGCAACCATCGGTATCAGCAGGAAAGTTACCAATGTGAATGCGTATGCCGCTGAAGCCCGGGACATCCTCAAGGATGGGTGAATAATACTTGTCCTTCCGGAAGTACGTGACTGAGACGGGATAGGTGCCAATCGGTATCGCCGTCTTTCCCATTACTTTCCAGTCTTTGACCGGTGCGCCGGGCACTTCTCGGTATGTGGGCTCCAATGTAAAGCACTGGAAGACTCCATCCACTTCAAGCCGTCCTTCGGTCGACAGCTTCGATTGCTCGATTCGCTTGAGGACAAGTTGCATGAAGCTCTCCGAAACAATCGAGGTATTCGTCGGAAGAAGCACTGATTCACAGCGAACTCTTAGCCGACTCCCTGCAAGCAGTTTCCAGCATCTGCCAGTTTAGGGCTCGTGAAAGTGGGCTAACTAACACATTCCCAAACGTTTTCGCAAGTGACTTCACTTTGAGATAATCAGACAAAACCGGACTTAAAAATAATCACGCTACCTCTTGAATTCGGTACGATTTGGTTTGTCTATGTGTTAAGTAGACGGTACAAGATAAAGTGGATAACTGCAGGATGTGATGGAAGCGTGCAGTTAGGTCGTGGAGGTGGCGCAACAGTGCTACGCGTCGCCACAAAGAAACTGTGCTCGCCCTATTAGTGAGCCCAGAACGCGTTCCACATAGGCGCATATTTACTTATTCATCGTCTGAAACTTCGCCACCTCGTTTCGGTTTTTTACCACCGTCAGGAGTGCATCAGGCGTCAGGCCTGCGTCTGCTTCCAGACCAAAAACGTTTTAGAGATGAACGCCATTTCTGGGATGGCCCATGCCAGCGCCAGCTCAATAAATCCGGTTGTGCAGGGCATCTACGATGCGCATGTATAAGGTCGAACGATAAGTGATTCGCGGTTCTGGGGCAACGTCGTTCGCAGGCAGCGAAAAGCCTCGAATAAGCTCAAACCGAGCAACCAAGCTGGGTCGCTAGGTCGCCCAAATCGTTTGCGACAAAGTCCCACAGTCCCTCTGCTTGCAGGTCAGTCTTCTGTGCGGCGCCGTGCTCCGTAGGTCTCACAACGAACGCCGTTCGCAAGCCGCACAACTGGGCTGCGGCCAAGTCGCCGTTGTGTGCAGCAACCATGCAGACCTCTTCTGGCAGAAAACCGAGAATGTCGACCGTCTTGCCATAGACCTCGGGAGATGGCTTGTAGGCATGCACAACTTCGGCCCCGAGGATTGCATCCCAAGGAAGTGCAGCCCGTTTTGCCATGTCGACCATCAGCCGAATGTTGCCGTTGGATAGAGGTGCGATGATAAATTCGCGCTTTAGTCGCAGCAGCCCATCGATGGAATCCGGCCATGGGTCAAGTCGATGCCAGCAGGAATTGAGTTCATCGAGTTCCGCGGGTGAAATCTTGTCGATGTCAGCGCCTAAACTCATGACTACGCGGTCGAGATTCTCGCGGTGAAGAATATCAAGGCGGACAAACTGACGGCGTCCGCTTCGCACTTCCTCCATTGCGGGGGCATACAGAGCGCGCCACTCATCCGCGAAATCGAAAGCATCGACATCCATGGCGTTATGTCTGAGAAAGGGCTCTACCTCTCGTGCGACTCCGTTCCGCCAGTCCACGACGGTGCCGAAGACGTCGAAGAGTAGCGCCTTAATTTCAGCGGCCATTTATCTCTCCTAGTTGCGACAGGGAATTCGTTTGGTCACGTTCATATCAATGCCTGTTGCGCATCGTCCGAGGGTTTGACGCGTGGTGTTCGTGGCGGCAACGGGAACGGCTCCGCGTACATCTCGTCAGCCGGATACAATTGCAAGAAGGACCACGCTTCGTCGGTGCTTTTACAGGACAGCCAATCCGCGTACTCGTTTGGTCGGATGATGACAACGGAGCGCTTCTCCGCATCTGGTTTGTGGAACCTTGACATAAGCGGGTGAGTGTCGGCGTTGACGGTCAACATTGTGAACGAAAAAGTTGGCACGCCGTTAGGCTCTTCCCATGCGCGCCACAGCCCGGCGATTGCTGTTGGCTGCTGGTCGGCAAGGGCAATCCTCCAGCGAACGGCCTTTCCCGTTTCGTAGTTCGGTTCGAAGAACGCCTCGCACGGGACGAGGCACAACTGAAGATTTTTCCACGCGGTTGAGAAGCTGCGTTTTTCACCGATGCTTTCAGCCCGGGCATTCATCGTGTCGTAGACTTTTACATGAGGTGGAATCCGTTCCCTTGGCACCATACCGAACGTGGCCAAGTCAGTGCTCCAGCTCTCTTCGCGACGACGGATGATGGCAGCAGGATAGTCCTTGTAGATTTCGCGCTTGAACGCGAATTCTGGCTTCGAGAAAATTGTGAACGCTTCAAATTTCCGGTACTCATTAGTCTCGTAACTTGTGCACACGGCTCGCCTCCTGGATGACGACCTAATAGTACCGCCGGCGCGCGAACCTTTGCGAATCCACGATATGAAACGACGCTCAAACAGTCCCCACTCGACCGCGCCTACCTATACCTTAACGCCTTCCAAATTCAAACCATCGTAGCTAACCAAGCCAATTGCGTTCAGCAACGCTTGGTCAGGGAAAACTCGGCGATTGCGAGAATCTTCTTTGCCGTAGCGCCGTGTCATGGCGGCCTGCGCGTGACCCATGAGTGCCCGACGCACAAGCGTGAGGTGAAAAGCCGCGGCTCGGCAAGCGGCAGTCGAGTAGACAGGCCGCACTGGTGTCCCGACCCGAGCGTCCTTGCTTATTGGTGACCCCACTGAGGGAGGTCGCATCCGGCAGTAACGTCTATTGAAACTGTCGAACGTAGTCCTTGAGGGCTTGAAGTTCTCGAGTATTGAGCAATGCGGGCTCGGAGGTGCCAATTGTTTCAAGGAGCATCCCGAGCGGCGGCGGCGGATAGTACTGTCGGTCAATCACCGCGTGAAGGAGGGCTAGTCCCTGTCGAGGGAATGACACACCTATTCCCGCTTTCTCAAACTCCATGGTGAGTTGATGTGCGGTGCGAATCGGCGTTAGCCACCGCTTTACAAGCTCGAAGGCCTCGGGGAAGTCAGGACCCGCAGCAATGGAAACCCTCGCCAGCAAATCCGCAAGCTTCGCAGTACCCTGTGCAGGGCTTTTCGGCCATACCCCTTCGAGGTAAGGCTTGGCTCGGCTGCTCCAGTACTCGCTGCGCTGCTCCCCAGGGTTTGCGATTGCACGGAGCAATGCTCTGGCGCATTGCTCCAGCCCTTCGCCGGGCAGTGCCCGGGTCGCGGCGCGAAGCTCTTGGCGAGTAAAGACAGTAGACGGCTCGAGCGCTGAGAGAGTTAATAGTGAGGTGTAGTTGCTGCCGCTTTCACCAAGGTCGGTGAACCGCGAGGCGGAATCTAGAAACGACTTTTTTAGCGCCGAGAGAAGGGGGGCATACAAGCGGGGCGTCCAGAGGAAGCCGACCCATGCCCTCCGAGCGTCGAGTTCTGATGCGGCCCAATCAAACTGAGGCAGCAAGTTTTTGGCAGTCCACATCTCGTCGACACGCAACAAGGCCACAACGTTGGACGCGAGAATGAGACGTCCGTGGCGATATGCGGAACTTGTCGTGTCACACAGCATCTTAAGGAGCTTCGCGAATGCAGGCGGCAGCCCTTGTTTGTCCTCTGGCTTGGTGCTGTACCACCAATTGAAAAGTCCGAGCGCGACATGCCCGACTGGGTGATTGATGGCCCTGAAGACAGGGTCATCGTCGTTCACAAGCTCATCGTCGCTTGCTAGTACGATACATCTTTCACATATTTGGAAGAAGAGTTCGGTGCGAACCCGTAGGTCTTTCCCCACTTCCTGCTGCCACCACGTTACCGAGTTCGCTAGCTCCAAGAGCTTCTCACGTGGCATCTCGGCCACACAGGGTGCGAGACGCTTCCAGGAACGCTGGACGAGTTCGCCGTTGCTCCACACCTGAAGCGCTTCGCCCCAACGTTCGACTGGCCAAATGCCACGTCTTGCCAAATCAAGCAGGGCCACGATTGCTACCGTGAAGTCACTTGCGCAGACCTCCTTCCAGTCATCTACTTTCAGGAAGGGGTCCTGAGGCCTCTTTTGGAGCCAATTGGTAAGTAGCTTGCGTTCACGTGGAGCAAGTTCGATTTGGCGTTCGGCTTCGTAATCGGGGTCCCCCGAGCCGCTCATCCAATGGAAAAACTCCTCCCTCTCGTCACGGCCGAAGCGCCACTTGGGATACTGAGCCTGCAGCGCTTCTAGCCGTGCAGCCGCTTCATTGATAAGGTTAGCTCCACCAGCGTGCAGTTTCGCGAGACGTAGCCATTGTGAGCTGTCGACATTTCTCGTCCAACGGTCAACGTCTATGTCATCTTTGTACATACGTCGCGGCGGGCCGGCGAGGATGGCGGTCTGAAGCACGTTCGATGCGCGCTCGGAAAGCGCTGACGACCTCAGCATCAATAAGCGAGACACTTCACGTTGAGTCTCGCGAGACCATAACCACCACCCCTCGTCATCACAAAGCCATGCGACCCAGTCGTCGGGTGCGGCCTGGCTTGCACTGACAGCAGCATGCAGCGCAAGTCGCTTGAAAGTCGGATACCGCTCGGCCAGCAACGAATAGAGCGTCCAACGCGCGCGCTCCGGCTCTGTTTCATATAGCGCAGCCCAGGAGTCTCGTACCAACTCAATTAGGATGGTCCACTCGTTGAAGTTCCTGTTTTGCCAGTGGTCCGATATGGACGGCATGTGCCAGACTCCGAGGTCCTGTCTTCCGTCGGCTTGACCCATCTCGCGCATGAGGTCAAGCACATCGACGAGGGCAGTTCGGACGGCATCGAAAAGCTGCGGAAGGGCGATTTTCCACTCTGGAAAATTGCGAATGTCATCAAAGTGAGAGCGGACGTCGTCGGAACTCAACACGACCTCTGGATTCACCAGATACTTGATGCTCTGAGGTCCGTCGTATTGGGTCTGCTCACTGCCAAGAGCCCGAAAGGGCTTGCGAAGTAATACTCGAGCGGATAATAGGCTCGTAAGCTGATGTCGAAGCATCATCGTCATACCGTCTCGACGAAACTGTTGGACCCAATCGAACATTCTCAGTCCTTCACGTGCCGATTTGACTCTGCCAGAAAGTACGATGCTCCAGAGTGTCCGCATTTCTGCCCGCGGAATTCCCTTTGGTGAGCGGTTCGTGTATTGACTGATGTCTTCGACGCTCTCGCTCTCTTCCAATTTCGCTGTCTCTGCGAGCCTGCTCTTCAAGCGGCGAACGAACTCGTCATTCAATTTTCCGCCTCTGGCGGCGAGCCAGACGACTAAATCGGGGTCGTCGAGGTGCCGTAAAAGCCATTCAGTCAAGTGAGACATGACCGCGTCCATGCCTCCTCCCGCCGCCCCATCGCTGACGAGTGACATATTTGGAGACAGTGAATAAGGCGTCGGCCTCGATGCGAGGCTGAACTTCAGCGTCGAATCGCATTTGGCGTTCGGCGTGACCCCAAAGCGAGGCAAATCGTTGTGATTGAATCGTTCATCGAAGAAATGCTCCAGCCAAGTCAGCGGAGGTGTCGGTGCATAGTCCGCAAATGCTTTCGCAGGTAGGCCCTCTGGGTCAGACATCGCCCAGAGCATCCGACCGATGTGGTCGTCTTGTTTTGTGCTGGCTACGGGTCCGGTCAGTAGGCATTCGGTCACGATGCGCTCCTTGCCGCGAGTTCCCGCACCATACGTATCGGCCCAGGTGCGAATCGTCTCATGCAGCAGGGAATGAGTTTTTGTTTCTTTGTAAAGGATAGGTGTAACGTTTTTTGCCCGCCATTCACCTCTGACACGAGTTTCTTCTTTTTTCTTGTACGACGCAAAGGCAAACATCTCGCGCTGTGCTTCGCCCCGAAGGCGGTCAGCTGCAAGCGCATCAGTCATATAGCGTACGACTGGGTCGTTCAAACTGTAGCCAACGAAGCAAACAACGTAGTTTCGAAAGAGTTCACCAACGAAACGAGCTGCCCATCTTTCAGTCAGATAAGCGAGTCCAAAGTCTCCACTGGAAATGACTAATCGGTCTAGGTCCTCTCGCGATGGAGTTTCGGTCAGAAGTCCGTGAAGGAAAACCACACCATCCCATCGGTTTTTCGGCACCGGCAAGAAGGGCGCGCAGAATGCAGTGATGTCGAATTTCCTTGAGTCGGCTGCATGGTGAAAGAGTCTGTCAAAATTTGTGGTGATAAGACGGGTAGCTCCGCCTCGTGTCTTCGCGAGGGTCAGTAAAGCTTCATGAGTGTCGAGTGCGTGCGGCCGAGTCAAGTCGGGCTTCAGCAATCCGCTTAGTTCTCTACGAACAATCTCACGGCTTCCTACTGCGTCTTCGAGCAAGCCCACAGCCGTGTCATATTGCCTTGCGTCGAACGCCGCCTGCTGTACTGCGCTACGTGGCTCGCCTATGGCCGTGTACATGCCAGCCACCAAGTCGGCGAATCCAGGCAGTCCTGCCGGATACGAAACTCCGGCTCCGCAGAAGAACACTACTCGTCCTTCCTCATGCGCTTGGAGCAGCGTTTCCGGCACGGCCGGTCCATTTTTCACAAATTGCACTTAGCTTCCTTTTCTTGTAATGGCGTCGCCTTGGCGATTTGAATCCGAATCCCGAGACGTCTCGATACCGATTCTGAGATACCGAGAGGTCCATGACTGCTACTCGAAGTCCAGTAGCAGGCTGCAGCTACGCAACCTTGGTTCACGCATCAATCAACACAGGGCTCGCAGATTCACGATAGCTGTCCAGAGCGCAGCGCTATCGCGGAGACGAGCCTCGTCATACACCCGCTCGAAAAGCGTGCAGATAGCCTGTCGTGATGTAGGCCAAACTACTGCGACGTTCCACAGTATGTCGGCAAGCCCGGCGTACGCTTCGGCCATGTCGTCGCGGCGACAGAAGAGTACCGCCGCTTCGACCAATTCCGCCAATTGTTTGGAACGGTCGTCAAGCCCATCGAATCCTATTGGGGTTTCATCTAGCCTATGTCGTTCGGCCAGGACATTCGTGAGCTCAATAAATTGGCCGCCGAAAGCCATCCGAGTTTGCTTGTCCGCTACACCATGCATGCAGCCGGCGACGCTGCGCCACGCGGTAAGCTGATGACCTGTCAAATTCGCTAATCCGTACCGCTCGGCGGAATGTCGACAATGCGGATTTGCCGTCGTCTGACGTGGGTTTTTCGTACTTAGTGACATTACGCCTGGTCGTATGGCCCGCGGATAGATGGTCTCGGTAGGCGTCAAAAAGCGTCGCTAGTCCGTGGCACTTGCAAAAGGTTGTCGCTGAGCTCTCACGAGCGAAGCAAAGCAGTTCTTCCGTTTTTGCAAGTAATGCGGCGGACCAGAAGTCTGCGACTAATGCGTCTTCGTCCGAAACCGAGCATATGAATTCGCGGCGCCCGAATGCGGAACTTAGTTGCGAGGGAATCAACCGCCGAAAATACGGGATACGCGAATCCGAGCGCACGAGCATATGCAATTTTTGAGACATGGCGTGCTCCGTCGGACGTATCGCAACTATCGTATGCCTTATTGGCGCACCCTTGTGGGGCACGCCCGGAGGGCAGCTGGTTTGCGAGCCGTCTGTACTCACGGGCCAAGCCTAATGTTCTCGGCTTTTGCGCCGATAACCAAGGACATACACAGTCGAGCCAAAATATGCGTAGCGGCTCTGTTAATCCACAGAGAATCGTGAAATTGTTTGTCGTCGCAATCTTGGACGAGTCGAAAATGGCATACGTTTATTTGCGTGTTCCGACGGCCCGAACGGGGACTGGGAACTAACAATCGGTCCTTGCAGGCATCGATGCCATGAAAAGCCCGTGTTCTGCGTGCCTTCTCGGCATATGGGTCACGGCTAGCTGACGACATAATCAAACTGATAGAAGGCATACAAGCACAGCGATGGGGGCCAGATGGACGAGAGTATTGTTGAGCCGGCAGAAACGCCGGAGGAGCCGCGTTGCGTGCAGATTAAAGCCACGCTCGCTGGCAAAATAAATCTGGCCGACTTCCAGAACGCCGTCCCTGTTGTCCACGAACTCTCGCTTGCCAACGAGACCGACGACGATATCGAGCAGTTGAGGCTAACCGCATCGTCGGAACCCTCCTTTTTCAAACCGAAGACCTGGCACTTAGACCATATCGCGGCTGGGACGGATGTGCGCATTCGCGACCTCGACCTGTCGTTGGACGGGGCGCTTCTAGGTCGGTTGACCGAATCGGAACGGGCGGTCATAACCTTCAGGCTCACGACGGGGTTGGTAGAGCGTGTTGAGCTCGCCTCGCTTGAATCTACCGTTGAACTGTTGCCGCGCAATCAATGGGGCGGCCTCTCGGCTTTACCTGATATGGTCGCGGCATTCGTTCAACCGAATGAACCAGCGATAGAGCGGGTTTTGAAGAAAGCCGCAGACGTACTCCACAAAGCCGGCAAGTCGGGCGCGATTAACGGGTATCAGGAAGGGCCGCGCCGGGCCTGGGAATTGGCTTCCGCTATATGGAGCGCAATTGGGTCGATGGGGCTCGATTATGCGGTGCCCCCGGCTAGCTTCGAACAGTTCGGACAGAAGGTACGAAGCCCCAGTCAGATTGTCGACTCGGGCCTTGGCACTTGTCTCGACCTCGCACTATTTGTGTGCGCTGCGCTTGAGCAGGCAGGACTCAACGCTGTCCTTGTCTTTACTGACGGTCACGCGTTCCCGGGCGTCTGGCTGAAAGCGGAAGAGTTCTCGACCTCTGTTGTCGATGATGTGACTGCACTACGCAAACGTGTGAAGCTGAAGGAAATGGTCGTATTCGAGTCGACGATGCTCACGCACCGACCTTACCCGGCTTTCAGCTTCGCCATCGGGAATGGTGACCAGCAAATCTCCGAGGAAGCCGAACGCAGTTTTCACCTGGCTGTTGACATTCGCCGCGCTCGACTGCAACGCATCAAGCCGCTTGCCAGCGAGCAGGTGGTCGAGCGAGGGACGGCCGGCACGGAAGGAACAAATCTGGAACGCCGACTTGAGGATTCTCCGGAGTTGCCAGAAGACCTAGAGAATTCTGCGGACGACAAGGCTGTCGAACGCCTAGAGGACCGACTGACCCGCTGGCAGCGGAAGCTTCTTGACCTGTCGCTTCGAAACAACCTGCTGAGCTTCAAGGCTGGCAAGAAATCATTGAAGCTGGATGCACCTGACCCGGGTCACCTTGAGGATATTCTAGCCGAAGGTCACGTCATCAAGTTGCTTACGCGCCCGGACTTAATGGATGGGAACGACCCTCGTAGCCAGGCAATTCACGAAGCGCGTGAGCGCGAAAACATCCGGCGTTCCCACGCGTTAGATGCTTTGAAGCGCAAAGAGGTTTTTGTCGGACTCTCGCCGGACGAAATGGACACTCGACTGGTTGAGCTTTTCCGTACCTCGCGTACCAATTTGCAGGAAGGCGGCTCCAACACGCTGTACTTAGCGCTGGGCTTCCTATCCTGGACTCGTGACGCGAAAGACGATAAGAAGTACCGGGCGCCGCTTATCCTGGTCCCAGTGTCGCTTGAGCGACGCAGCGCCCGCTCCGGGTTCATCCTCAAGTTGCATGACGACGAGCCGCGCTTCAACCCGACCCTTATCGAAATGCTGCGTCAGGATTTCGAACTGGAACTGGGCATCCAGGACACGGAGTTGCTGAAGGATGATTCCGGTTTGGACGTCGCGGGCATATGGAAGACGGTCTCCAGCGCTATCAAGGACATCAAGGGATGGGAAGTCGTTGAGGACGTTGTCTTGGCTACCTTTTCGTTCGCAAAGTACTTGATGTGGAAGGACTTAACCGAACGAACTGAGCAACTCAAGCAAAATGCGGTCGTCCGTCATCTCATCGAGACGCCGCGCGATTCTTACGAAAGCACGGTCGAGTTTCCAGAGGCACGGAGACTCGATGCAGAGCTTCCAGTGAAGAACACCTTCTGCCCATTACCGGCCGATTCGTCGCAGCTTTCAGCAGTCGTGGCAGGAAGCAAAGGGAAAGACTTTGTTCTTATCGGACCTCCGGGAACGGGGAAGAGCCAGACTATCTCGAATCTGATTGCTCAATGTCTGGCAGAAAAAAAGCGTGTGCTCTTTGTCTCGGAGAAGATGGCGGCGCTGGATGTAGTGTATCGCCGACTCGCCGAAGTGGGTCTTGGCAACTTCTGCCTCGAACTACATTCCAACAAAGCACGTAAGACGGAAGTTCTCGAACAGCTGCGTACATCGTGGGATTCTGCTGCCGCTCTGGAGCCTGGTGAATGGCATGCGGAAGCTGCACGGCTTGAGGGATTGCGAAATCAGCTAAATGGTTATGTCGAGCGTTTGCATCTTCGGTACCCGAACGGGCTAAGCGTCTACGAGGCGATTGGACGCGTCGTTGCAGGGCATGACATGCCAGTCCTACAGCTCTCATGGCCATCTGCTAGGGTTCACGATTCAGTTGCAATGCGAACGCTGCGTGAGACGGCCGAGCTGCTGGATGTTCACGCGAAATTGATGGGAGAGGGGCAGTTGACGTCGAGCCCACTCGCTCACGTGGTTCAGACTGAGTGGTCGCCGCTGTGGCAAGCCGCGCTGCTAGATTCGGCTCGTGCCATTGGCCCGGGTGTCGCCCGTTTTGAAGCGGCAACTGAGCAACTGAGGGTCGCCATCGGTTTACCGCCACCTGTTCTCGACACCCGTGTTAGGGAAGGCCTGCGCCTGTTGGCTTCGACTCTGCCGTCCGCGTCTGGGCACGATTGGCAGTTCGTTCTGCGTCCGGATGCAAAAACAATTGCAGACTATCTGCGCGTCGCGAAACCATTGGTCGAACGACACCGCGAACTGCACGCTTCACTTTCAGCGCCGCGGGGCAACCAGGTCTTGGAGGAAGTGCGACAAGGTATCGTTCAGCTCACTCGTTATCACGAACTTCATTCGCAGCTTTCCCAGCCGTGGAACGAATCGCTAAGGTCACGGCTTTCCGCTGGTATCGAGCTGCTGCGAAAGCGCCAGGACGTGGTTGACCAACTGTCACTCAAATACAAAGACGGTATTTCGACGGCAACGGTTCAGCAACTCCAGCTCGAGTGGCGGGAGCTGCAGGATTCGTCCTGGCCGATGAGCATGATGCGCCGCCGCTCGCTTTTGAAGAAACTCGTGGACCTCTCGACCGGCGGAGGCGAGCCCGACATTGGCGGCGACATCGAACGTCTCAAGCAGATTGATTCACTTCAAGAAGAAATCAAAGCGCTCGACGACCTGTCGTTGCCGACATCGGGCGCATGGCTGGGACTGAAGACGGAACTTGATGTCGCACGGGCTTCCCTTGGCTTCCAAACTGCCCTCGAACAGGCTCGCATACGCGCGGCTTGGGAAGATGTTGGGCTTGACCCGGTTAGCCGGGGTCAGTGTGGCGAGACGGCGCGTGAAGACCTCGCTCGCATCAAAGAACTTCGTCAGATTGACCAGTTAATCAATCGCCTTTCCGGACTCGAGGAACAGACAGACGGCGTTTGGGTTGGATATAAAACGGATTTGGCTGTCGCGAAGACATACGTCGTCTTTCAGGGTGCGCTGGCAGCAGCAGTGGCTAGCAGCTATTGGCAGGACGAGGACTTCAGCGTTATCGAACGCGGCAGTGCTGGTGCCGTCGCGTCGGCGGACCTCAAGAAGATGCGCGACGTAGTTGCGCTCGGTGCTCGTCTCAAGGAGTTTGACGACCTCCCCGCGAAGACCGGCGGACTATGGAACGGCCTGCAGACAAAACTGGAGGCAATCGAACCAGCGCTTATTTTCTTTGAGGCGCTGTCGGGCGCGCTTGCATTGATGGCAAATTCGCCTGACGCGCTGGCGGCGGTAAAGAGCCCGATTGCATTGCTGCTGGGCGATAGTAATGTTCTGCTTGAGCCGACGGGCGCGATTGCTGCTGCCGGGCGTATGTATGCCGAGGCACTAAAGGCGTTTAATCAGGCAGTGACGCAATTCACGGTCGCGAGCGGCTTGCCGAGTTCTGATGTCGCGACTCTGGGTGCACTTATCCCTACCGCACTGGCGGCACGTGCAAGCGACGTCTTGGCTAGCTCGAATCGGTTGAATGCCTGGTGTGCGTGGCGCAAGACCCGCGCGGCGGCTCTTGCGTTGGGGCTTGCTCCGCTCGTGGCTGGTGTTGAACAAGGGGCAGTCCGGTTGGGGCGCGTGAAGGAGGCGTTTGAGACCGATTACTGCCGATGGTGGTTGAACGCGGTCGTCGACGTCGACGACGTGTTGCGTACATTTGTTTCCGCAGAGCACGAGAAACGCATTCGGGATTTCCGTGAGCTTGATGAACGGTTCATCGGCCTAACTCAGGCATGGGTACGTGCGCAGCTATCCGCGGGACATCCTTCACCGGACCGTGTCTCGAGAGGCTCTGAATGGGGCCTATTGCGCTACGAGATGCAAAAGAAGACTCGGCACCTGCCTCTGCGGGAATTGATGTCTCAGGCCTCGAGTGCAGTAATGCGCTTGACGCCATGCCTTTTAATGAGCCCGTTGTCGATTGCACAGTATTTGCCAGCTGAAACAGCAAACTTTGACGTTGTCATCTTCGACGAGGCATCACAGATTCCAGTGTGGGACGCTATTGGCGCGATGGCCCGTGCGAAGCAGGTCATCATGGTTGGCGACCCCAAACAACTGCCGCCAACCAGTTTTTTTGACCGTGCGGAATCGGACATTGACGACACAGATGTCGAGACTGAACTGGAGAGTATTCTCGAAGAGTGTATCGGTGCCAATCTGCCGACCATGAAGTTGTCATGGCACTACCGTAGCCGTCATGAAAGCCTGATTGCATTCTCGAATCATCGTTACTACGACGGAGAGTTGGTGACATTCCCGAGTCCGGTCACAAACGACCGTGCTGTCAGCTTCACTCATGTTGCAAATGGTCAGTACGAGCGCGGCGGGGCGCGGACAAACAAGCCAGAAGCGAAGGCCCTTGTAGCTGACCTAATCGGCAAGATGAAAGCACCTGGTTTCCACGACAGCGGCTTGACCATCGGTGTCGTGACGTTTAATTCTGAACAGCAATCGCTCATCGAGGATTTGCTCGATGAAGAACGCCGCAAGGACCCGTCACTTGAGCACTTCTTTCTCGAAACGCAGCTCGAACCAGTGTTTGTGAAAAACTTGGAGAGCGTGCAGGGTGACGAGCGGGACATCATGTACTTCTCAACGACCTACGGCCCGGGGGTTGACGGCAACATGCCAATGAACTTCGGCCCCATGAATCAGCAGGGCGGCGAGCGCCGGTTAAATGTTGCCATTACCCGTGCAAGACAGGAGCTTCGTGTTTTCGGTAGCTTCCGTCCGGAGCAGATGGACTTGTCGAGAACCCAGGCCCTCGGGGTTCGTGACTTGAAGCACTTCTTGGAGTTCGCGGACCGTGGTGCGCGTGCGTTAGGCGAGGCGGTCGCAGGCAGCCTCGGGGACTTCGAGAGTCCGTTTGAGAAAGCAGTATCGAACGCGCTCACCGAAAGGGGGTGGACTTTGCATCCGCAAGTCGGCGTCTCTGCATTCAGGATTGACCTTGGCGTAGTCGACCCGGACGCACCTGGACGATACCTCGCCGGTGTCGAGTGCGATGGCGCGACCTATCATCGTTCGGCAACCGCACGCGACCGCGACAAATTGCGTGAGCAAGTCTTGCGCGGGCTAGGCTGGGACATTTTGCGTATCTGGTCGACCGACTGGTGGATTGATATGCAGGGAACCCTCGAAAAGATTCATCATCAGCTTGAGGAATTGCTCGCTGAACAGCGGGCGAGGCGAGCGCAGACTGAGCAGGAGGCGACAGTCCTTGCGGAGCAGGTCATCGCAGACGTTATGGCAATGCCGGATGAACAGGTGGGTCACTCCGCCGAGGCGGCCCATATTTCGTCGGACGTCGATGCCGCAGTTGACGCTACCGTGCTTCCTGGCACTTACGCTCGAAATGCCTCGGTTTCAAATCTAGCCGACTCGGTTGAGGGACGTTTCGTTGAGGTCGATTTGACGCTCGAGGGTTACGCCGTTGATGCTAACGCCTTCTTCGACATCGTCTATAACCCGACGCTTTTGCGCTTGATTGAGCACGTCGTACGAGTGGAAGGACCAGTTCGCGACGAAGTCCTCGCGCGTCGCATTGCACGGGCTCATGGCTGGGTTCGGACGGGCGCGAAAATCCAGGACCGGGTCGTACGCCTGGCTTCGCAGCACTGCAGCAGCGACCCAGAGGATGTAGGCACGTTTTTCCGTGCAAAAGATGATTTCGCCGAAACGCAGATTCGATTCAGACGACCCGTCGATGGCACAGCACGGTCAGTCGATGAGGTTTCGCTTGCTGAACTTCGCGCACTAGCGTTCGACATGATGCGAGCGGGGCACGACAAAGAATCTGGCGTGCCGGCGATGGCCCGGGTAGTTGGGCTTCGCAAACTTAACGCGGGCAGCAGAGCGCGCCTAGAAATGGCTTGGCTAGATGCGACGAAAGCAATCTCTCCGAACGCTGATGCTTGAGACTGAATCGGCCCGCCGCATCAGCGATGACGATGCAACCGTTGCGATTGAGTCGATTGAGGCAGAAGCGGGCAACGTTGCTGACATTCTCGCGGAGGTTGGCGATAGGGTGACCTATTGCTTAATCGATGACTCATCGGAACTTCATAGTGTCCTAATCGTAAATAGCGAAGGGAGTGCCCGGATGGCAATCATCAATGAGAGGTCAGGGTTAGCTCAACCTTTGCTTGGTCTCGCTAAAGGTGAGGTTGGTACCTTGCATGCCCCTGGATAGAAACCGCGTGAGGTTCGCGTGCTTGCAATTCAGCGTCAGGCGGAACTTCTCGGCTAGACCGGGTTATCTTGACATTCATATCAGAGCATCATCATGCTAGTCGATACGGCTCGGGATGGGCCGTATCGCTCTCGAACTCCATCCCTCACTTGTAGATGCGAAGCAAGCAAGACGATAAGCTATTCAATTAGTTCCGCTCCGCCTCGTCAGTCTGCACCTTTGCGAAAAAGCCCAACAATGATAGATGCTTTAAAGGACCTGCAGGACTTTCCGGCGTTACAGCAACTCGGCCGTGCGTTGTGGCGTGATGGCTCGGCGAGAGGTGCCGCTCTGATGGTCGGGTCTGGATTCAGTCGAAATGCGATTCTTCCCGGACTTGACACAAAAGCGCCACCTCTCTGGAAGAGTCTTATCGACGAGATGCTTGAACGACTATATGGCAATTCCGGAGACAGGCCCACGAATGCTCTGCGTATTGCCGAGGAATATAGGATTTACTTTGGTCAGGCGGCTTTGGATGAATTCATCCGTACAAGATGCCCCGACAAGGCATGGCAACCGGGAGCGCTGCACGTCGACTTTTTGAAATTGCCGTGGGCCGACGTGCTGACCACTAACTGGGACACTTTGCTCGAAAGGGCCGCTGAGCGTGTCGAACAGGCGTACGAAGTTGTAGCGCTTGAGGCGGACCTTCCACACGCCCGAGCCCCACGCATCGTGAAGCTACATGGTTCACTCGGCGACGCAGGACCATTGATTTTCGCGGAGGAGGACTACCGTACATATCCAGAGAAGCATGCGGCTTTTTTGAACCTTGCACGGCAAGTGTTCGTCGAGAACGAGCTATGTCTTGTGGGCTTCTCTGGCGACGACCCAAATTTCCTACAGTGGGCGGGCTGGGTCCGAGACCACCTAGGCGGCAAAGCTCGACGTATATATCTCGTGGGTTGTCTTAAGCTATCAGCATCCAAGCGCAAGTATCTCGAAGCGCACAACGTTTCTCCAATCGACCTGTCGCCTCTTGTTGAGGCGGATGCGCCGGACAAGCATGAGCGTGTTACTCGGATTTTCTTACAGGCCCTTGTCGCCGCGCGTCCCAATGCCGCTCACGAGTGGAAACTTCATCAGCCAGAGGACTACCCCCTTAGTAAAGGTGGCGCTGACGCATACTCCCGGACGGTTAAAGACAGCGACTTCTGTGCCGACGCTCTAAAAGAGACCACTGAACTCTGGCGGCAAGACCGGCGCCGATACCCGGGATGGCTTGTTTGCCCGCAAGAGCTGAGAGCACTTCTGCAGACGGATATGGACGAAGCATGGATATTTCGGCCAGAGGCTTTGCTAAAGCTTTCCCATCAGGAGCGCACTGACGCGTTGTACGAATTGGCTTGGCGGCGAACGACATCGGGAAAACCGATGACACAATTGGCGATTGGCGCTGTAACGGAGCTGTTGCAGGCACACTGGAGTGATGTCGCACCGGACACCCGTGGTTTTCTGACGGTTGTCTTACTGCGTGATGCACGACTTTCATTCGATAAAGCGAGTTTTGACGATTGGGCGAAGAAATTTGACAACGCAGCGGAGCTTCACGAGAAATGGGGGCTCGATTGCTGGTACCAGAAGGCGCTCTTTGCGCGGGATAGAGGTCGACTAAGCGAGGTGCTCGAACTCGCGGACCAGATAAAAACGGACGACGCAGTATGGAAGCTTCGTCGAGCAGCCCTCTACGCAGAAGCAGGTCGCTATATTCAAGCTACTCAGCACATTAAAGAGGCCGCCGGCGAACTTGATAGGGCACATCGTCTTGACCGTTCATCTGTATGGGTCCAAGCGAGACTCGGTTGGGCAGAGTTGATTAACCGAGGCACAATCGCCGCGAACTGGGCGTTGAGAAAGGACCTCCCGCCGGCGCGTGACTTTACGGCGGCTCAAGTGGACCCTCACAAGGAGCTTGAAGGAATATCTGCATCCGCGCAACGCATCCAGAACGAGCAGCGAGAAAAGGCAGTGACGATGGTTCCGTTGTTCGACGCGGGACGGTATCGACCTGTGTCACGCCCTAAATCGCGTGAAATCGAAGAAGGTTGGCTTATGCCGGGGCTCGAACTTGATTACATGATGGAAAGCACAGGGCTTCCATTAAGAATCAACAGCGCTGGCTATTGTACGCATGTTCTACTGCAGACCCTTGAAATCTGCTACCAACCAACGTTCCAGTGGTACGCAGCTGCTTTGAGAGGGCTTCACAGCCACTTTGACAAAGAATTTGAACGGTGGTTTAGCCGTCTGTTGATTGCCCAACTCGAAGATGGTGTAGCCAGAGAGCTGATTACTCTAGTTCGTACCATGGTTGAGTACTGGCGCGACAGGCTTGTCGACACAAAAGGAGCCGATTTTCGGGATGAGCGAGGAATTGCCATTGATGAGCTGCGGTTATATCTAGTGGCACTTGCGCGCCTCAGTGTCAGAATGACGGAGGTTGAGGCTTCAGATTTGTTTAAACAAGCTATCGGATGGGCAACGAACTCTGAACTGCAACACCATTGGATTCTTGATGCGCTCAAGGAAGTGGGTAAGTATTCGGCTCAATCTATTTCAAGGGCCGGCCAAGAAAGGGTCGCGTGGTCCGCAGCATCCTTTTTGCTATCTCACGAGGCAAGTCAAGAGAAGCACTTCTGGCCAGAGTTTGTGGAAATGGTTTGGCAAGCTACCCCTGATATGAGCGCCCGTAATGCTGCATGGAAGTTGCGCGTCCAGGAACTTACGGCTGCGGCGGGCAAGGGCCGCCCTGACCGTTCTGAAGCAATCATGCGCCTAACATTTTTGATGCTTCGTGGCGCCTTAGATGACGGCGAACAGGCACGGTTCGGAGACGCATTGTGGTCGGACGTTGATAAAGAAAAAAGCGGACTACCTTCGGGTACCAACCTTTTGAGTAGTACGATTGCATTGCTTCCTGCTCCTGACACTGTTGATGCACATGCGCTCGTTCGCGAAGTGCTGTTTGCCGCACCGATTGAGAACATTTTGCGTGTCCCAAATTCAATTGGGTCGAAGGAAGTGGAAGAGCGCCAATCATTCATCATGGCTCTGCAGCATGCAGCGCAGTTGGACTTAAAGCCGAAATCGTATGAAGCTGCGCGAATGTTTGACGAGTTTCTGGCGTGGGGCCCCGAAGCAGCACCAACGTCTAGCCGTGCCAATGCCTTTGGCTCGGACCTTGGTCCATGGATATGGGAGCGTAGCGGGTACATCATTTCGGAACTTCTGCTGCCGGCCATGTCAGAAAAAGAAAAAACAAGCGAACGCGGGGCTGCTTTATTGGAGGCGGTCGAGAGAAATTACGGTTGGGCCGGTATTGCTGGCCTTTGTTTTTTCCTAAAATCAATAGCGGGCCTTGATAAAACACTCGCACGGCTCATTATGAAGGGATTTATTGCGCCAAATCATAAAGGTGTGAGTAGTGCAACATCTGCCGTGCAGATGTGGGCGAAGCACGAGGAACACGTCGGCGTCTCAATTCCCGACAACGTGTACAACAGGCTGGTGTCGGCAATCGAAGTCGCGCCAGAGCATGGACTCAACGCGCTTTTAAGGTGCGCACGAGTGCTTGTAAAGACGGGCAGGCTAAGTCTCAGCTATGCAGAAAGGCTTGAACATTCGCTCTCAGACCTCCTTACTCAGACTGACTATCAGGAGGTGGACCCGCTTAGCATACGAGCTATCTCTGTTTCGTTAGTGCGGGCCGAATGTGTGCGGCTCGCAAGCGTTTTGTTGAGAGAGGTCGACGGAGACGATACGCTTGGCATTTGGCTGAGCCAGACCAAATTGGACTCGTTACCGGAGGTACGCTTCGCGCTGCAGGACTTTGAAAATTGATTCGGTGAAAGCAGACAATCTTTGCTAGCCCTGAAAGGCCGCTCGCGTCGCCAGTTTAGATGGGGGGTGGCATCGCAACCTTATGGTGTCCGCGTGTCCTGCGTTGCTGGTGCAACTACATTTCGAGCGCGAAGAGGTCACTTTGTTGGAGCTCCGCATATTACAAGGCTCAAATCGAAGCTCGACGCCGAGTTTGCTCAGTCCAATGTGCATGCGTTATCTCCGGAGAATTTAACGATGTGCGCGTATTAAGTTATCTCTACGGTCTGCCATTTTCCACGAGTGCCACTCGTGCGGTACTTAGATGCTCGACCTTGTAGGCCTTTGCTTATAGTCGGCGGCGCATTGCGGGACAAAAGGGTCTAGGGTTCGAGTCACGCGCCCTCAGGTACTAGAATGTGACTTACATTCCAATAAAACGAGAGCGAGCCGAGAGGTCATGGCGGTACAGAGACCATATTTACAAAAAAGTATTGCTGAGCTAGAGGAGCTGTTTGCCTTAGCTTCCGATGACCACGCGCTCAAAAGTTTTCTTCGAGACGAGCTGAATCATCGCAATACCGGGCGTGCTGCGGCCCTTCTGCAACGAGTCGAGGCTTCGTTGCAGAAACGTGCGGCCCCGAAGCGTCAAAACGGGAAGACGGTCGTCGCCGACAACGAGGATACGGACGCAAACCGCGCAAAGCGTGTTGACCCACCGCCGGCTCGGAAGGTCGAACAACCATCGAACTCGGACACCCCGGTGTCGCCGATGGTCGTTCCTTTGACGCCGAACGACCCCGCGTCAATCTTGGTAAGCTGGATAGCGATAGAAGCGTTGACGCCTCAAACTTATCGGCGCCCAGCCGACCTTGTCAATGGTGACCAGCGCCGCATTGTAATGCTTGACCGCGGTGAGCTACCGTGGACAAAGGGCGAGCGGTCCAAACCGAACTACCAGTTGTTTTATCAGCTTGTTCTTGGTTGCGTCGCAATGGATAAGGCGACGCAGAAACTGGTCGAAGTTTTCGGCGAAGCTGAAGAGCGCGGCGGTAGGGAGCGGGAGAAAGCCGCTATTGCTGCTGTTCTGCTGGATAGGAATGGTTGCCTCTTGGAAGAGAAGGCTGTCGCAGTGTCGAGTTTCGCCTGGGCCTTACCCGTTGCGCTCGAAAGCAATTTTCAACGTATGGGAGAGTGGACCGACGCCGAGCCACGGTTGGTCGACGGGCTAACTAAGCACCTCCAAAGACACGACCGTGATGGAAAGCCGTTGCCCGTCACGCGGGAGGTCGCGGCCGAAGCGTGTCAATGGCTGGTCCAGACGCTGAAATTGCCTGCAGACCTGGTCGAAGCTCCGACCTTTGCTATACGCGTCTATCACTATTACAAGTCCCGCGCTGCTCCGGAAGTTGAACTTCTGAATTCGTTTTTCTTGGCGGACCTGGGCCGCGCGGCGAATCGAATCGCGGCAGGGCAACCCAATGAAGCGCTCGCACGTTTTCTCGGTCAACAGCCGGTCGACCAAGGCCCAGACTTGCTCACTGACCACGCAGCTCTCGAAGCATTGCTGGCGCCAGGCCGCACACCCGCTGCGCGCTGGCCGTCGCCCGGAGGGCATCCCCTCGTCACCCTGCAACAGGCCGCTGTGAACGGTATTCGGCACACACTCGCTGGAACGGGGCGAGGCATTGTCGCTGTCAATGGGCCGCCCGGAACGGGAAAGACGACGCTCCTGCGAGACATCGTTGCGGGTTGCGTGATGGACCGCGCCATCGCCATGGCGGCGTTCGACGACCCTGTGGCTGCCCTCAGTGCATCAGGGCAAAAGGTCGCCGCTGGTGACAGGGCGTTCTATCACCTTTATCGTGTGGCGGAGTCTCTTCGAGGCCATGAAGTACTTGTCGCGTCCAGTAACAACAAGGCCGTTGAAAACGTCAGTAAAGAGCTGCCGTCGAAGAAGACCGTCGGTCGCGACATCTCCTACCTTAGAACCGTGTCGGACCGACTTCAGGCGCGCCGCTCGGAAACAGGCGAAGTGACGGATGGTGAGCCAACATGGGGTCTTATTGCTGCAGTGCTCGGCAATGTCACAAACCGAAACGCATTCCATCAGGCAGTTTGGTGGGACGACGACAAGAGCCTACGGTTGTACCTGAAAGCTGCAAAGGGTGACGCAGTAGTCAGGGAGACGCGCAATGAAGACGGAAACGTCGTGTCGATAGAGACGCCATCGGTCGTCGCGGCAGAGAAACCTCCCACGCCCAAACTTGCCATCAAGGAGTGGCAAAAGGCGCGTCGTTCGTTCACAGCGTTGCACTCGTTGCCGTGTCCTCGACTTGTCACGTGACATTTCCAGAAAGTAGCGAATGCGGAGGTTTCGATGTAAGCGCAGTGCGGTGTCCGGGACGAATTGTGCAAAACAGGTCGATTGGAAGTACGCTTCTTGTAAGAGGGCTGGAGTTCGACCATGTGGTAATCACCCCGGACGCTTACCGCACGAAGTACGGTTGGTATATTGCACTGATGCATGCGACTCGTTCGATGGGCATCCTTTCGTCAAGCGGAAAGTTTGCCGTTTAGCGAGGGGCAAGGGTGGCACGGAGAGACTTTGACTTCCCGCGTAAGCAACTTGGTTATGCGGGACCATGAAGCAGCGGAGTGCCGTGGGCAGCCTCCGCCTCAATCTGAGCCAAATATGAGCTACGAACAAGAATTTATGGTTGTTGACGTGGTTCTACTGTCAGACGCGCCGACACGCGGAGTTGATGCCTTTACCCTTGCCGTTGTGAAGATGGAAAGACAGATTCGGAAGCTCTTCACCCACCTCGTATTCCAGAGTGACACCTTTAACGAAGTAAGCGTTGAAGCGCTGCGCGCATCACTCGGCGCGGAGAAGCATTTTTATTTCGAAGGAATCGAGCGGGGTGTCAACGCTTTGTTTCGCCTTACCGTTGCCGACCTTATCGGCAACGAATTCGGCTCGCTGCTCGAATCTGTGGACTATGCTATTCAGTATCGCAACAAGATATTGCACCGGCAGCTTACCGACCGATGCCTGCGGCGGGAGGACCTGATAAAAGTTGTCGATGGCGTCAGACGATGGTGTAAGGCGCTTGCGATGGGAGCTGAGCGTGAAAATCGGCTACGACGGCTTCGCACGTAACTCGTTTCAGAAAGGACGACCCGGTCTGGCAAACAACTACAGGGTTCGGCTAAGCAGTGTCGAGCAATATCGCCAGTTTCTGTACGACAACGTGCGGCGGCGACGTTGAAACCGCCGCTCACCGCATGCATATAACCATCCATGCGTTCGCGCAACAAGGTGTAGCCCTTTCAGCCTCGCAGGAAAACAGAGGTCAAAAAACGACCATTCTCTTCGATAAGCAACTCTCCTCGCGCGTTCCCGGTCTCCCGCAGTAGCCAATGTCTTTTGCCGTCACGCGCTTGACCGCATTCATAAACCAGCGGCTCTAGCAATTGTGATGAGTTCGGGGGGCAATAGCTGGGCGGCATATTCGAGGCCAGCTCCAGCAATCGCTCAAAATCTGGGACGAGACCCAAATCTTTAAATTCTATCGTCTGCCATCTTTATGTATCTTGCTTCGAGCTCGTTCCTAGGCGACGCCTTGCCGGGTATGACCAAGCATACCGCCCGCGACAAACTGACCATGCTCCGGGCTGGTGAAGATTTTATAAAATATGGCGACATTAGATTAAGCAATTCACTGAAGTCAAATTGAATTCGTCTATTGGCGCACGTACGATGAGTTATTTGCTCAAGTACTAAACGCTGTATGGTGTTCAGGCGATTCATTCCGTCGATTTCCCTGACCGCCTTTTATCCCTTGTGATGTCGCAACTGCTCTTTGTTTACAACATGAATAACATCTGTAAGGTTGAGACTAAATTCTGGGTATCGCTGCGGCTGGAACTGCGCTCTCTTCGTCTCTCACAACATTAAATTGCTATTTGGATTTGTCTTTCAGGACGCTGGGCCGTACGTATAGCTAAGGTTAGCGGGTGTCTCCGTGAGTAGAACTCTATGTTGTATTTGGGCCTAGCACTGCGAAGAGGGTTCACAGAATGTCCAGAACATAGTCATCCACGTCGAGATTTGGCGGGCCGCATAGTATCAAATTGTCTTTGATAGGTTTGGAACTTTGTAGGTGATGTCGACTCGTGCGTGTCAGTGCCGCAAAAAATAGATACGCATTATAAAAGACTGCAAATCGACCTTTGTGTATTTCAGTAGGCAACGACGTGCTTGGAGCGCGCGCTCCATTAGAGTCGAATATTGGGCTGTTATGAATTTCGCTGCAATGGGTGCGCAAACCGAGAGCGATTGTGTCGGACCATCTCAACTACGCGGATTGTGGTTTGGTTGACCTATTGGTCTATGTGTGGCGCCGAGAGAGTGGTCGGTCGCCGCTTAGCGATGGCTTGCCTGTGGATGATTGTCGTTTCGGACTCCCCTTGCATCCCCTGAAAACCCGTGAAAGATATGAACTCTAAATACTCATACAAATCACAAAAGCAGAAACTCGCACCGCGAGCTTCTGTTAGAAAAAGCAACGAAAAACCGTACTTACATCTAATATTTGAGTATTAGACGAGCGTAGAAAACCCGTGCTGTAGGTAGTTTATAGGTTGAATCTAAGATGACGCCGGCTATAAGCGACAGTCAGATGGAAGTCCTGAGCGTTCCTGATGGCAACGCGCACATTCGCCGCCGAGGCATGTTTCCGGATATTCGACAACGCCTCCTGCAAGATGAACAGAACCTGTAATTGCTGATCGGATGGCAAAGGCAAGCCGCTCGCCTCTTCGTAGTCGAGCTGCAACGGCGTACCCGATTGCCGCTCGAATCGCGCGACAGTTTCATCGATGGCGTCGCGAAGACTTCCGGCGCCGAGTTTCGTACGAAAGTTCACGAGTAACTCGCGCACGTCTTCGTAGCTTTCCTCCAGGCCGCCACGCAGCAGCGGGACGATCTCGCGGACCTCGATCATGTCGTTGCGGTTCGCGGCGGCATCAAGCAGATGCAGCTGCATCTTCAGGAAGTTGAGGCTTTGCGCGATGCTGTCGTGCAAGCCCTGCGCGACCAGATGGCGCTCCTGCGCCACCGCAAGCTGGCGCGCCGCTGCAGCCAGCCGATGATTCTGCAGCGCGGTCCCGAGATGCCGTCCGAGCGTATCGAGCAAGCGCGTCTCCGAGGGCAGCATTTCGCGTTCATGGCGAAAGTGCAGCGAGAACGAGCCGAGGGCAATTTCGTGCGAGACGATACCGAACGCCGCAACGGACGAAAAACCGGCGTTGCCGCAATCGGGGCCGCTGGTCTGCGCGCTAAACGAAGGTTGACCCGCACGCAGATCCCTGATCACCGCGATACCGCTGGTCGCCACCGCGCCGCATACACAGTCGCGCGCGGGCATGCAGCGTTCGATATCGGTCATGCGCTCGGGCAATCCCTCCGAGACGACCATATGGAGCTTGTCGTCGTCCTGGGCGAGGATGCGTACGGACCCTGCAGCGGCGTCGAACTGACGGATCACACGCGCCAGAAAACCGCGGCAGAGCACTTCCACGTCGTACGCGCCGTGCAGGAACGCGGTCATTTCATAAAGCGCGACGAGTTCGCTATTGCGTGCCGAGAGCTGTGCGGTCTTGTGGGTGACACGCAGAGCAAGATCGCGGTACAGGCTTTGAAGTTCGCCCGCCATGCGATTGAACCCCTGTGCGAGACGGCCGAATTCATCGCGTGATTCGACTGTCAAACGCGCGGTGAACTCGCGCTGCTCGATCCGCGACAGCCCACGCTCAAGGCGGCGGACGGGCAGCACGAACCAGGCATAAAGCAAATACACGATCGCGATGGTGCCAAGGCAGGCGAGCGCCGCGAGCGCGAGTTGCGAACGCCTCAACCACGCTGTCTTGCGTGCATTTTCTTGCTCGATCAGACGCACCAGTGCGTCGGCTTGAGCGACGAAGGCGGGCAGGCGGTCGAGATACAGGTATGGGGCGGCAACGTTCTGCGCGATGGCAGGTTTCAGCACGTTGTGCCATATCGCCGATACGGTGTTGAATTGCTCGTGTATGGCGGTGGTTTCGGGAAGAAAGAGCGGGCGGACCGGGTCGCCTTGTTCGAGCCGAGAGAGCGTCTGGTCAAGCAGGGCGATTTGCGAAACCACATTCGCGGGTCGGAATGCGCGTGCTTCGTCGAGCTGGATCGCGATGCTGCCCGCACGCATGCGCAGGCTCCCGGCGTCGTTGATCGCGGCGCCGGCACCTTCGAGTTGCCACGAAAGCCACAGCGTCCCTACGATCATCGATAAAAACAAAGCCAGCGCCACGCCCGACAACATGACGATGCGGGTGGAAAGACGGTAGCGCAGCGGAGTGACGGACGAAGCCGCGTGAAGCAGATGGTCGGACATTGAACTGCGGGGGCGCGCCGGAAAGAAGCAAAGGATTCTGATTATCCGGCGTGCGTGTGATTCGGGGCTAGAGTCCGACTGTTTTACATATGAACTCCCCAATCCCCGCAACGTCCGCCAGAGGCAGAAGCGGGACATTGGGTGCGTCATGAAGACGCGGGGCGTCGTCGGTGGCGATGGCGAGGATTGCTGTATCGGATAGATAAAGCGGGTCGCGGCCCTCGCCCGGACGCACGACCTCCAGACGCGGCAGGAGTTCGCGGGTGAACCCTTCCACGAGCGTCAGGTCGGCGGGGCTCAGGCGCGCGATCAGATCGGCGAGCGGCGGCTCGGGACCATCATGCAATTCGCGCACGATTGCGTATCGATAGGGCGACGCAATCAGCACTTCTCCCGCGCCGGCGGCGCGAAAGCGCGCGCTGTCCTTGCCTGGCGGCTCCAGATCGATCGAATGATGACTATGTTTCACCACGTTCACAATCAGGCCACGCGCCTGGAACCAGGGCAAGAGCGCTTCAATCAGCGTGGTCTTGCCTTGTCCCGAGCGCCCGCAAATTCCGAAGATGCGCAATTTCGCCGCCGCTTGCGTCATATCGCTTTTCCGTCCTTCCATCCCGTAATGTCCGCGCGCGCCACGGCTTCGGTGACATAGCGCTGTTCGGCAAGATCGCGCAGCGCGAGCGACATGGCGTCGCGGATACGCAACTCGACCTGCTCGAACGGCAACACCTTGCCCGGCGATTTTTCGTGAACACGGACGATGTGAAACCCGAATTCCGTTTCCACGAGCGCAGGGCAGAGCGTGCCGGCGGGCGCGGCGAATACCGCGCGCTCGAATTCTGCCACGGTATCGCCGCGGCCGATTTCTCCAAGCGCGCCGCCATCCACACCCGACGGACAATTCGACAAGGTCCGAGCTGCATCGACAAAACGCAGTTCGATGTCAGCGCCCGCGCCCAACAACTCGTCGAGTGTTTGCTGGGCGCGCTGTTTCAGTGCTGCCAGGTCCACGCGTTCAGTCACCTGGAACAGGATGTGGCTGACGCGCGCACGCTCGTTGACGCGCCAGCGTTCCTGATCCGCAAGATAGTGGCGCTTGCACTCATCGTGCGTGGGAGCGGCGGACCCGGCGAGTTGATGATCGAGCAACGCCTCGATCAATTGCTCGTCGCTTCCTGCCGGCGCGAGTTTCAGATGCGCGGCTTCATCGAGCAGCACGCGGCGCAGCACAGCCGCCGTGAGTGCTGCCTGATGTGCATCGGGCGTGTCCGCATTGGCGGGCAACTCGCGTTCGATATCCTGGTCCGTCAGTTCCGTGCCGTTGACTGTCACTGCCATGATGTTCCTCTTTTAGCGAATCAGCGCGGACGCACGAGTTGCCATGCGCGGCCCAGATAAGTCACAGAGGCAAAGCCGCTCCAGACGTGCACGAGCCGCGTGAACGGGAAGATCACGAATAGCGTCATGCCCATGAACAGATGCGCGCGGAACAGCCACGGGGTTTGTGCAACGAAGCTGGCTGCGTCGCCGCGGAACGTGACCACGTGTTGAGCCCACGTCATCAACTGGACCATCATGTGGCCGTCCATGTGACCCGACGACATGCCGATGGTGGTCAGGCCGAGCATCAACGTAACCAGGATCCAGAGCAGCAGTACCTTGTCGCCGGTACGGGTGACGGCCGAAACGCGCGCGCTGGTCAGACGACGGTGAATCAGGATAAGCAGGCCAGAAAGACACAGCCATCCCATGATGCCGCCTGCGATCATGGCGACCGCCTGTTTCGTGCCGTGATCCACACCGAGAAAGTCCCACCCGGCGACGGGCGTCAGCAGGCCGACGAGATGCCCAAAGAACAACCCGAGAATGCCGATGTGAAACAGGATATTCCCAAGCCTTAAATTGCCGCGATGAAGCAGTTGGGAACTGTCGGTCTTCCACGTGTACTGCTCGCGTTCGAAACGCGCGAGGCTGCCGAACAGAAAAATAGCGGCTGCGATGTACGGATAAATGCCGAACAAGAATTGATTGAACATGGGCGTAGTCCCTTGAACTCAGTTGGCCGTGGCCGCTGGCCGCGGATGAAAATGCATCGGCTGGGCCATCGGTGTGGACGTGGATGGGGCAAGCAAAGGTTCGACTCCGTCCGCGCCGGGGCCGAAACGTTCGAGCGCCTCGTCCATGTCGCGAATGGGCGGAACCTCGGCGGCTTGCGGCACAACATCGGTCATTGAACGCAAGACGGTGAATACGCCGGCGTACGGACTTTCATCGCGCGCAAGCCGGTCGCCCAACGCAGCGAGAACGTGGATGGCTTCGTCAAGTAACGCGCGTGCTTCTTCAGGCTTGATATTGCCGAGCACTTCCAGGAATAGCGGCACATGGTCCGGCAACTCGTTGGTCGCCATCTCGAGGCCATGCCGGCGATATTCGTCGAGCAGATCGACCATTGCTTGTCCGCGATCACGGCTTTCGCCGTGAACGTGCTCGAACAGATGCAGCGAATGCGCTGGATTCCGGTCGAACGTCGCGACGTAGTTCTCCTGCAATTCGATCAACGGCGATGCATTGAGCAACGCCAGCAGCGGCTGAAGCGCGGCACGGGTCGTGTCCGGGAACGCCTTCAGCTCCTGATCGATTTCGTCGAGTGCGTCGAGCAATTCCTGCTCGGGATAATCGAGCAGGCTCGAGAGCAACGTATAGATGGAAAGCGTATCGTTCACGATGCCACCTCTGCCTTCTTGCGCGACTTCGGCATGTCGGCGAACACCACGCTGCCTTGTGGCTTCTTGCCGAACAACGATCCCTCCGACACGCCGCCCGAGCAGCCGTTGCCGAACGTAAAGCCGCAACTGGCTTTGTCGTTGAAGCTGTCTTCCACGATTTCCTTGTGCGACGACGGCACGACGAAACGGTCCTCGTAGTTCGCGATGGCCATCGTCTGATACATGTCCTCGACTTGCGCGGGCGTGATGTTCAGGCCCTTGAGCAATTCGGGTTCGGCGCGGCCGTGCACGACTTCCGCGCGCTTGAATGCGCGCATGGCCAGCATGCGTTCGAGGGCGGACGTGACCGGAGCTTCGTCGCCGGCGGTCAGCAGGTTCGCCAGATACTTCACCGGAATACGCAGGCTCTTCACGTCCGGAATGATCCCGTCCATGCCGATATGACCCGCGTCGGCCGCCGATTGAATCGGTGAAAGAGGCGGGATGTACCACACCATTGGCAGCGTCCGGTATTCGGGATGCAGCGGGAACGCGACCTTCCATTCCACGGCCATCTTGTAGACCGGCGACTTGCGCGCGGAATCCAGCCAGCTTTGCGGAATGCCTTGCGCAAGCGCTTCGGCCTGCACCTTGGGATCGTGCGGATCGAGGAACACGTCGAGTTGCGACTGGTACAGGTCCTTCTCTTTTTCAACCGCTGCCGCGTCGCCAATCTTGTCGGCGTCATAGAGCAGCACGCCAAGATAACGAATCCGTCCGACGCACGTTTCCGAGCACACGGTTGGCTGACCCGCTTCGAGTCGCGGATAGCAGAAGATGCACTTTTCGGCCTTGCCGCTTTTCCAGTTGAAGTAAATCTTCTTGTACGGGCAACCGGAGATGCACATGCGCCAGCCGCGGCACTTGTCCTGATCGACGAGCACGATGCCATCGTCTTCGCGTTTGTACACGGAACCGGACGGGCACGACGCCACGCACGCCGGGTTCAGGCAGTGTTCGCACAGGCGCGGCAAATACATCATGAAGGTGTTCTCGAACGTGGAGTACATCTCCTTCTGCACGTTCTCGAACAACGCGTCACGGCCGCGCGATGAAAACTCGCCGCCCAGGTCGTCTTCCCAGTTCGGACCCCATTCGATCTTCTCCATCTTCTTGCCGGTGATGACCGAAACAGGGCGTGCGGTCGGCGGCGTTTCGCTCAACCGCGCTTTCTGCAAATGCTCGTAGTCGTACGTGAACGGCTCATAGTAGTCGTCGATAGCCGGCAGGTTCGGGTTCGCGAACAGGTTCGCGAGCACCTTCAACTTGCCGCCCTGACGCGGACGCAGTCGGCCTGCCGCGTCGCGAATCCAGCCGCCTTGCCACTTCTTCTGGTTTTCCCATTCCTTCGGATAACCGATGCCCGGTTTCGTCTCCACGTTGTTGAACCACGCGTACTCCACGCCATCGCGCGATGTCCACACGTTCTTGCACGTCACGGAGCACGTATGGCAGCCGATGCATTTATCCAGGTTCAACACCATTGCGACTTGCGCACGAATTTTCACGATGCTGCTCCTTCACTTTCCTTGAGCGGACCTTCGAGCCACGCCACTTTTTTCATCTTGCGCACGATCACGTACTCGTCGCGATTCGATCCCACGGTGCCGTAGTAGTTGAAACCGTAGGCTTGCTGCGCGTACCCGCCGATCATGTGCGTTGGCTTGAGCACCGTGCGCGTGACCGAGTTGTGGATGCCGCCGCGCATGCCGCTGGTTTCAGCGCCTGGCACGTTCACGATCTTTTCCTGCGCGTGATACATCAGGCACATGCCGCGCGGCACGCGCTGGCTCACCACGACGCGCGCCGTCAGCGTGCCGTTCACGTTGAACACTTCGACCCAGTCGTTATCGACGAGACCCGATTCCTTCGCTTCCACTTCCGACACCCACACGTGAGGACCGCCGCGCGACAGCGTCAACATGCGCAGGTTGTCCGTGTAAGTGGAGTGGATGCCCCATTTCTGGTGCGGCGTGATCCAGTTGAGCACGAGTTCATGCTCGCCATTGGGCTTCGCACCGAGCATGGCGGTGATCGTTTTCGTGTTGATCGCCGGGCGATACACGCACGAACCCTCGCCGAAGTCCAGCATCCATCGGTGATCCTGATAGAACTGCTGGCGGCCCGTCAGCGTGCGCCATGGGATCAGTTCATGCACGTTGGTATAACCGGCGTTGTAGCTCACTTCCTCGGATTCGAGACCCGACCACGTAGGGGCGGAAATGATCTTGCGCGGTTGCGCCTGGACATCGCGGAAACGGATCTTGTCGTGTTCGCGGCCAAGCGCGAGATGCGCGTGTTCGCGTCCCGTGATCTTCGACAGCGCTTCCCATGCCTTCACCGCCACGTGCCCGTTCGTTTCCGGCGCGAAGGTGAGGATCATCTCGGCTGCATCGATAGCCGTGTTCAACTGCGGCCGTCCCTGGCTCACGCCCGGTTCGGTGACGGTTTTCGTGATGTGCGCGAGTTCGTCGACTTCGTGCGCGCTGTTCCAGTTGATACCCTTGCCGCCGTTGCCTTGCGTGTCGAGCAACGGTCCAACCGACGTGAACTTGCGATACACATCCTTGTAGTTGCGCTCGACGACCGTCATGGACGGCGCGGTCTTGCCCGGAATCAGATCGCACTCGCCCGCGCGCCAATCCTTCGGATCGAGCGGCTGGCCGAGTTCACCCGGGGTGTCGTGCATGAGCGGCGTGCAGACCAGATCGGTCCGCGTGCCCAGATGCGCGCCGCCGATTTCAGCGAACTTTTCCGCGATGCCCTTGTAGATTTCCCAGTCGCTCTTGCTTTCCCACAAGGGCTGCACGGCTTCCGACAACGGATGAATGAACGGATGCATATCCGACGTATTCAGGTCGTCCTTCTCGTACCACGTTGCGGTCGGCAGCACGATATCGCCGTAAAGGCAGGTCGTGCTCATGCGGAAATCGAGCACGGTCAGCAGATCGAGCTTGCCTTCCGCCGCGGGGCGCACGTTCACTTCGCCCGGCATGATGGCGTCGTTTTCATCGGAGAAGAGGGCGTTCTGCGTGCCGAGCAAATACTTCAGGAAGTATTCGTGGCCCTTGCCCGAACTGCCCAGAATGTTCGAACGCCAGACGAACATGTTGCGCGGGAAGTTGACCGGGTTATCCGGATCGTCGCAAGAGAATTGCAGCTTGCCCGACTTCAGGCGGTCGACCACGTAGTCCACGGGTTTCATGCCGGCGCGTGCGGCTTCGTCAGTGAGGTCGAGCGGATTGGCGCCGAGTTGCGGCGCGCTCGGCAACCAGCCCATGCGCTCGGACTTCGCGTTCAGGTCGAGCATGGAAAGATTCGAATACTTGCCCATGTTCGCGGTCGGCGCGAGAACTTCGCTCAGGCCCACTTTTTCGTGACGCCACTGGCTCGTGTGGTTGTAGAAGAACGACGTGCCGTTCATCTGGCGCGGCGGCTTCGACCAGTCGAGCGCAAACGCGAGCGGCGCCCAGCCGAATTGCGGACGCAGCTTTTCCTGGCCCACATAGTGCGCCCATCCGCCGCCGCTCTTGCCCACGCAACCGCACATCATCAACAGGTTGATGATGCCGCGATAAATCATGTCGTTGTGATACCAGTGATTGAGGGCCGCGCCCACGATCACCATGCTCTTGCCTTCGGTCTGATGTGCATTCGTCGCAAATTCGCGCGCGACCTGGATCACGAGGTTGCGCGGGACCGTGGTGTGCTTTTCCTGCCATGCGGGCGTGTAGGGGACGTCGTCGTCGTAGCTCGTTGCGACGTTCGGGCCGCCGAGGCCCTGGTCCACGCCATAGTTGGCCATCTGCAGATCGAACACGGTCGCAACCAGCGCGCTGGTTCCATCGGCGAGCGTGACGCGCTTGGCCGGGACGTGGCGCTCGAGCAGCGCGTTGTGCTCGCTGCCGAAGTACGGGAAGCCGACCTTGACGATCTCATCGTGCGCGCCAGCGTGAACCATGGTGAGGCGTGGATCGATGGCGCGACCGCTGCCGCCGTCCTTGAGTTCGAGGTTCCAGCGGCCGACCTTCTCGCCGTTGTTGTGCGAAGCCTCGTTCCAGCGGAAACCGACGGTGCCGTTGGGCGCGACGATCTGACCGCTGTCGGCGTCGAGCACGAGCGTCTTCCACTGCGCGTTGTTGGCTTCGTCGAGATTGTCGGCGAGATGCGATGCACGCAGGAAGTGGTCGGGAACAAGCATTCCGCCGTTGTCGCGCAGCAGCACCAACATGGGCATGTCGGTGTATTGCTTCACGTAGTCGCGGAAATACGCGGATTTGTTCGATGCATTCGCCGCGTGGAATTCCTTCAGCACGACGTGGCCCATCGCCATTGCCAATGCCGCGTCGGTGCCTTGAGTAGGTGCGAGCCAGATATCGCCGAATTTGACCATCTCGCCGAAATCCGACGATACCGCCACGGTCTTCGTGCCCTTGTAGCGGACTTCGGAATAGAAGTGCGCGTCGGGGGTACGGGTTTGAGGAATGTTCGATCCCCACACCATCAAATAGGTCGAGTTGTACCAGTCGGCGGATTCCGGCACGTCGGTCTGTTCGCCCCACACTTGCGGGGAAGCAGGCGGCAGATCGCAATACCAGTCGTAGAACGAGAGGCACACGCCGCCGATCAGGCTGAGATAACGCGAACCGGCCGCGTATGAAACCATGGACATGGCGGGGATCGGCGAAAAGCCGACCACACGATCCGGCCCGAACTTGCCGACGGTAAACGCGTTCGCTGCCGCGATCATTTCATTAGCGGTGTTCCAGTCGGCGCGCACGAAGCCGCCGAGTCCACGCACGCTCTTGTAGCGTTTGGACTTCACAGGGTCCTGACTGATCGATGCCCAGGCCGCGACAGGGTCCATGCTTCTACGTGCTTCGCGCCACATTTCCATCAGGCGGCCGCGGATCATCGGGTACTTCACGCGCTGCGCAGAATACACATACCAGCTATACGATGCACCCCGCGGGCAGCCACGCGGTTCGTGGTTCGGCAAGTCGGCGCGCGTGCGCGGATAGTCGGTCTGCTGCGTCTCCCAGACGATCAGGCCGTTCTTCACATACACCTTCCACGAGCACGAACCCGTACAGTTCACGCCGTGCGTGGAGCGCACGATCTTGTCGTGCTGCCACCGGTTTCTATATCCGTCTTCCCACTTGCGGTCTTCGTTGACAACCGCGCCATGGCCGTTTGCGAACGTCGATTGCGTGCGCTTGACGAACTTCAGGCGATCCAGAAAATGACTCATTGTTTTGTCCTGTTTCGAATAGGGCGCGTCAGCAAGGCATGCCGGCGTTGCGGCGTGCATAGAAGAACCACGTGATGGCGACGCACGTCACGTAGAACGCGATGAATACATACAGCGCAGGAACGGCCGAGCCGGTCATGTCAAGCGCCGAGCCGAATGTCTTTGGAATGAAGAAGCCGCCGTACGCGCCGATTGCTGCGGAGAAGCCCAGCACGGCCGCGGATTCCTTCGCGGCGTTGTGCTGTGCCAGACGCTGGCCGGCTGCATCCATTCCCTTGGCGAGCCGTTGATGTTGGGTCATGAAGATCACGGGGATCATGCGGAAGGTCGAACCGTTGCCGATACCGGCCAGCATGAACAACACGATGAACGCGCAGAGGAAGCCGCCGAAGTTGCCGCTTGAACCCGCGCCTGGCATGAACGAGATGACGACGAACACGGTGGCGATCATGCCGATGAAGGTCCACAGCGTCACGCGCGCGCCACCCAGGCGGTCGGAGATCCAGCCGCCGATGGGGCGCGTCAGCGCGCCTGCGAGCGGCCCGAGGAACGCATAGGCGGTCGGATTGATCGACGGGAATTGCGCCTTGGTCAAAAGCGCGAAACCTGCCGAGAAACCGATGAACGAACCGAACGTGCCGATATACAACCAGCACATCAACCAGTTGTGCATGCGCTTGAAGATCACGGCTTGGTCAGCGAACGAAGCCTTGGCGTCGGCAATATCGTTCATGCCGAACCATGCCGCAATTGACGACGCAACAATGAACGGCACCCAGATAAAGCCCGCGTTCTGCAGCCAGATCCCGTGCTCGACGCCGTCCTTGACGAACGTTTGTCCGTCGCCGGCGAACGAGGCGAACGCGGCCGTTGCGATCACGAGCGGCGTAACGAATTGAACTACCGACACCCCCAGATTGCCGATACCCGCATTCAATCCCGTTGCCAATCCTTTCCTGGCCTTCGGAAAGAAGAAGCTGATGTTGGCCATGGAAGAACTGAAGTTCGCGCCGCCGAAGCCGCACAGCAACGCGAGCACGAGCATGGTGGAATAGCTCGTGGACGGGTCGCGCAACGCGAAACCCATGCCGACAGCGGGGATCAGCAGCGTGGCCGTGGAAAACGCGGTGAAGCGCCGGCCGCCGAAGATAGGGACGAGAAACGAATAGAAGATTCGCAGCGTGGCGCCCGAAAGCGAGGGCAATGCGGTCAGCCAGAACAATTCGTTCTTCGTGAAATGGAAGCCGCCTTTATCAAGGTTGACGACAACGACGCTCCACAACGACCACACCGAAAACGCGAGCATCAGCGCCGGGATCGAGATCCACAGGTTTCGATTGGCAATCGCCGAGCCGCGTGTTTTCCAGAAAGCCGGATCTTCCGGCTCCCAATTTTTCAGCACATAGTTGGACATGATTTTGCCGGTAGGATTAGACGGATGCGCGTGGCTGGACAGCCATGCCGCGCGCGCGGAAAGAAAAGTGCATCCAGATCAGGCTGACGGCCGTTGCGCCGAAAAGCAGCATGAAACAGGAGCTGCTGACGCCGGTCAGGTCGGCGAGCGCGCCGAAAAGAATCGGCAGAGCGAAGCCTGCAAGACCGCCGGCGAGACCAACCACGCCAGATACGGCGCCGATGTTGCTGGTGTATTCATCGGAGACGAACTTGAAGACCGAGGCCTTGCCAATCGCCATTGCAATGCCGATGGTGAACATCAGCACGGTGAACACCGTGGGCGAAAGAATGATGTTGAACGCGAGCGGGCCGTGTGCCGATTGTACGATCAGGGCGGTGTCGGGGTAGCTCAGGAAGAAGAGGCATACGAGCACGGTCCACATCACGATCCACGTGGTTTTTTGCGCACCGAAGCGGTCGGATAACCATCCGCCGACTGCACGCAGCACGCCGCCGGGCAGCGAGAAACACGCAGCCAGCAACGCGGCCTGCTCGATGTGAAAACCGTAATGATTGACGTAGTAATGCGGCAGCCATAGCGAGAGACCAACATAACCGCCGAACACGACCGAGTAGTACTGCGAATAACGCCACGTGCGACGATCTTTCATCACGCTCAACTGACTCGAAAAACTCGGCGGATTTTCGACGCGATGCGCGGGATTGGTCGCGGACGTCACCCAGAACAGGACGGCCGTGACAAGCATGGCGATCGCGTAGACCTTGGGTACGATCATCCACGTGCCGGCGGTCACGATCAGCACCGGCGCGACGAACTTGTTCAACGCGGAGCCGCTGTTGCCGGCGCCGAATATGCCCATTGCGAGGCCCTGGCGGTCTTTCGGAAACCAGCGCGCCACGTACGGCGTGCCGATCGAGAAAGACGCGCCCGCGAGGCCGATCAAAAGTCCCAGCGCAAGGAATTGCCAGAATTGCGTGGCATAGGTGAGCATCCAGATGGGGATGACTGTTACGAGCATGGTCAGGAAAAAGACGATGCGTCCGCCAAAACGATCCGTGCAGATGCCAAGCGGCACGCGCGCGAGGGAGCCCGACAAGACGGGCATGGCGGTGATCAGGCCGAATTCGGTATCGGAGAGGCCGAGCTGCGTTTTCAGCGGAATGCCGAGAATCGCGAACATCATCCAGATCGCGAAACAGATGGTGAAAGCGAAGGTGCTCGACCACAGCACGCGCCAGGCGCGCGGATCGGCGGTCGATGCGGCGGCAACCGCCGTTACGGGGTTCGGAGTGGTACGGGACTTGCCAGGGGGCTTGCGTGAGGCCGTCATGGTGCCTGCCTGTCGATTAAGTTTGCGTTGTAGTGGGGATCGACTGCAAGATTAGGAATTGCGCGGCGTGCCGCCCATTCATCGATGGGATGACGCGACTTCATGTCGCTCCTCCGGCAGGACTACTCCCAAAGGAGTAAAACCGTGCCGGATGCTCACGGGGCGGGACCACGTGGCGCAACTCCGAACACAACGCACTACCGCTGGACATGAGGACAGAACATGGCTGAAGACGATTTGAAGCTGACGGTTTCACCGCAGCAGTTTTCCATCGACGTAATGCTGGAAAAGTACGCAAAGGGCGATGAAACGCGGATCGAAGACATTTACCGAAGGGTTGCGCGAGGTGTGGCGCTTGCGGAGCCCGAGGCGCGTCGCAAACAGGCCGAAACAGAGTTTTTCGAGAATTTCCAGCGCGGCGCGCTGGGCGCGGGCCGCATCATGAGCGCGGCCGGCACGGGCATTCAGGCAACACTTATCAACTGCTTCGTGCAGCCCGTGGGCGACGCGATTCAGGGCAGCGATGAGAACGGCTTGCCGGGCATTTATGTCGCCTTGCTGCAGGCGGCCGAAACCATGCGGCGCGGCGGCGGCGTGGGCTACAACTTTTCGGCCATCAGGCCGAAGGGCGCACGCGTGCATTCGACGGGTTCGGCGGCGTCGGGACCGTGCAGTTATATGGACGTATTCGATGCATCGTGCAGGACCGTGGAAAGCGCAGGCTCGCGACGCGGCGCGCAGATGGGCATTCTCGATTGCACGCATCCCGACCTGCTCGAGTTCATTGCAGCGAAACATGTAAAGGGGCGGTGGAACAACTTCAACGTTTCGGTCGCGGTGACCGACGAGTTCATGCAGGCCGTATCCGACGACGCGTCGTGGCAGCTTGTGCATCGTGCTGAACCATCGCCGGCATTCAAGGCTTCCGCCGATGCGCATCAGCGTGACGATGGTTTGTGGGTGTATCGCGAGGTGCAGGCGCGTGAAGTGTGGGACACGATCATGCGATCGACCTACGACGTGGCCGAGCCGGGCGTGGTCTTCATGTCGCGCATGAACGACGACAACAACCTGCGCGCCGTGGAAACGATCCGGGCGACGAATCCATGTGGCGAGCAGCCGTTGCCTGCATATGGCTGCTGCAATCTCGGGCCTCTGAACCTGACGCGTTTCGTGCGCGATCCGTTCGCGCAACGGCACGGCGGCACGCCGGTTTTCGATTGGGACGCGCTTGCAAAAAGCACGCGCACGCAAGTTCGGTTTCTCGACGACGTGCTCGACGTCACGCTCTGGCCGCTGCCTGAACAAGACAAGGAAGCGCAGGACAAGCGGCGCATTGGCGTAGGCTTTACGGGACTCGGCGATACGCTCGTAATGCTCGGCGTGCGCTACAACTCGCAAGCGGGCCGCGAGTTCGCGACACGCGTGGCGCGCACGATGCGTGACGAGGCATATCGCGCATCGGTGGAACTGGCGCGTGAACGCGGTGCGTTTCCTCTGTTCGATGCAGAAAACTACCTTGAAACAGGTACGTTTGCGTCACGCTTGCCCGATGACCTGAAGGCCGAGATCCGCCGCGACGGTATTCGCAACAGCCACCTGCTTTCCATTGCGCCGACCGGAACTGTGAGCCTCGCGTTCGCAGATAATGCGTCCAACGGAATCGAACCTGCGTTCTCGTGGACCTATACCCGCACGAAGCGCATGGCCGACGGTAGCAGGCAATCGTTCGCTGTTGAAGATCACGCATACCGGTTGTATCGCGAGCTCGGGGGTGACGTGAAGTCGTTGCCCGACTACTTTGTCAGCGCGCTCGACATGTCCGCGCACGATCATCTGGAGATGATGGCGGCGGTCCAGCCGTTCGTGGACACATCGATTTCGAAAACGGTGAACGTGCCGGCCGACTATCCCTTCGACGCCTTCAAGGATCTTTACTTCGATGCATGGCATCGTGGCCTCAAGGGGCTCGCCACGTACCGGCCGAACGAGACGCTGGGGGCCGTGTTGTCGGTTACGCCTGAAGCGCCGGCTGTGATTGCTTTGGACCCGTCGGATGCAGCCGACTCGGAAGTGCAGCTCGATCCGCTGCGTATTGCCATCGATCATCGGCCGCGCGGTGAATTGCCGGCGATCATAGAGAAGGTGGAATACCTCACGCAAGCGGGCAAGAAGTCGCTTTACGTGGCGGTGTCGTTCATGGAGATCACGGGGCGTCTTGGCGGCGAGGATGTCACCATCGAGCGGCCTATCGAGTTCTTCATTCCAACGGGTCAGCGTGATGAATCACAGCAGTGGATCACGGCGACCATGCGATCGTTGTCTCTTGCAGCGCGCGGCGGGTTTGTGGCGCGTAATCTGCAGGACATGCGCAAGGTATCGTGGGATCGCGGCCAGGTGCGGCTAGGTGACGTAGAGCGTCTCGATGGACACAGGTCGCCGCGTTGGCACGATTCCGAAGTCGCCGCGCTCGCGTATGCGATCCAGCAGATCTTGCATCGACGTGGTTTCCTCGATGTCGAAGGCGGTCAAGTGCCATCGCGTTTGCTTGCTCAGCGTCGCAAGGAAAACGCGGCCGCGACGCCGGATGCCCCGGATTCTGTCGATGACAGCAGCGACATCACTGCCGTAGTCGAAGAAAACGCAGATGCCGCCAATCCGCATGCGTTGCTGCCAATCCCCGGCCGCAAATGCCCGACGTGCGGCGCGAACGCGATGATCCGCAAGGACGGCTGCGACTTTTGCACTGCGTGCGGCGAAGTGGGCGCCTGCGGGTAACACAGCTTGAATCTTCGTTGACCGCGGACCTCGTGAGTTCGCGGTCAATCTTCTCCAACGTTCAATTCTCAAGCTCGACAGCGGCTTCTTCGCGTATGGCTTCCGGCCTGAAGGGCGTCCATAACGGCTGCGCTTCGGGCAACCAGTCATCGAGTGCGGAAAAGTCTTCCAGCGGTGCGAGATCATCCATGATCGGCTCCTGGTTATTCAACGTGAATCAAGGCGATTATTGGATTTGCGGCTTGCCGCTTTGCATGACCGAGCCGTTTGCGAACTCGACTATCGAACGATTGCGTTCTTCCGCAAGCGCTGCATCGCGGGCGCGTTGTTCGTGTTGAGCCGCGATCGCGACACCTGCCATGCTGCGATCCGGATACGTGTTGCGGTTCAATGCGGGCAATGTTCCGTTCGCATACGAAGCAGCGAGTTCGGCGCGAACCTGCTCGCGGGTCATCGTGCTTTGCGCGGTCGTTGCGGTTTGATATGTTCCGGCGCGTCCAATGCCGCCATCGGCGAAAGCGGTCGTTGAGACCAGCGCGGATACAGCGGAAAGCGAGAGAGCTGCGATTGCGGTTTTCACGATGTTGTCCTGTCGGTTCAAGCGATGGCACGATTCAATCGATGCCATTCGATTAGATGCACAGAGCAGCGAACGGCAAAAGGTGAGTGCCGCGCTGCGACAGGACGAAATGTAGTCAACCGCGACTGCGGGATAAATGATGCTTAGGCGAATTGATTAATCACGAGATCCGAACAATCGCAAAGCGCCTTATTCCAGCAGGTTTTGGCAGAATGCTATCGGTGTAATAGGGGCTTTAAGCCCTTACATTGGAAGTGGTTGAAGTAAGGGATTGGAACGCGAATGACATTAAGCGGTGAAGGGTTTAATCGCTGTAAAAGCCGGCGATTAAACCCCTTGAACATGCATTTTAAACAACCACTTCAGCGGTTCCTGCAACATCCGGCGTTCCGTGCTTGACGACCACCGACCGGGGCGTCGCCGTCGGCAAGCAGCGTTCTTCCGCATCTTCCTGACCGGACAACAACGGGCAACGTTCGAACAATTCGGCGGCCCAGTCAACGAACACGCGCACTTTGGGCGACAAGTGCCGGTTGTGCGGATACACGACTGAAATAGGCATGGGCAAGGGCTTCCATTGCGGCAGCACTTCGATCAGCTCACCCGAACGCAGGTACGGAAGCGCCATGAACCGTGCGATCTGCACGAGCCCCACGCCCTTTACGCCGCAAGCCAGGTAAGCCTCCGCATCGTTCACGGCGATGGCGCCGCGCATCTTCACATCGACGGATTTTCCATCGATGACGAAGTCCATATCCATCACGCGGCCAGTACGGCTCGAAAAATAATTCACCGCCGTATGCTGCTGCAATTCCTCGATGGTATGCGGCACGCCATGCAGTTCCAGGTAATCCGGACTTGCCGCGGTCAGGCCTTGAAAAACGCCAATCCGACGTGCAACAAGACTAGAATCCTGCAAAGTCCCCACGCGAATCACGCAGTCCACGCCTTCCTGAATCAGGTCGACCGGCTTGTCGCCAAAACCGATCATCAATTCGATGTCCGGATAACGCGTATGGAATTCACACAATTGGGGCATGACGATCATTCGTCCGATCGACCCTGGCATATCGATCCGCAATTTGCCGCGCGGACCCTTGCCTGTATTTGCGAATGAACTCTCGGTTTCCTCGATGTCCGCGAGAATCCGCACGCAGCGCTCGTAGTACGCAGCACCGTCAGGCGTGAGGTTCAAGCGTCGTGTCGTACGTTGCAGAAGACGCACGTTAAGAAACGCTTCAAGGTTCTGAATAATCGTTGTCACCGAGGCGCGAGGCATATCCAGCGTATCTGCAGCGCGCGAAAAACTATTGGTATCGACGACTCTTGTAAATACCTGCATAGCTTGTAGCCGGTCCATTTTTCTCTCACCGTCAAATCTTTGCAGCGGATGGAATAAAGGCGCTGCGAGGATGTTGTAGGAATGGGCAGTGTCAATTGATCGTGATTGTTCAGCGCGACCGAATTGTGTTGCCGGATTATAGGCATTTATTTCGAAAGACGTAGACCTCAGAATTCGTCCCATCGCAATCAAGGTGGGATGGCGCGGACGCGCTGAAAATAACCATGGCATCGACGTTGGATCTGGGCCTCTGCATAGAGGATGTTCGAATCGCGGGACATGCGCAACCCATAACCTTGCGCAGTTATCGCCCCGCATCGGACGGCACCGTCCTGCCGGTCGTGCTTTATTTTCATGGCGGCGGTTTTGTTCGCGGCACGCTGGACGACGCGAATATTGCCGCTACGACCATTGCCCGCGATACACCCGCGTGGGTCGTCTCGGTGGGTTATTCGCTCGCGCCGGCTTTTCCTTTTCCGGCGGCGCCTGAAGACGCGTACCGGGCGGCGCAGTGGGTGGTGGCGAACGCTCGTGCGCAAGGAGCCGATGCAAACCGCATTGGCGTGGCGGGACACGACGCAGGCGGCAATCTCGCGACATGTCTTGCGGCAGTTGCCCGGGATCGCGGTGACATCGCGATTCACGCGCAGGCTTTGCTCGCGCCTTTGCTCGATCCGAGCATGACGCGCATGGCCGACGAGAATAAGGTGCTCTCACCGGACATTTGCGCGTCCGAGTGCGCCCAGTGTTACCGGGCGTATTTGCCCAATGCTTCGCAACGGCTTCATCCGTATGCAGCGCCGCTGGAATCGCGGCGGCTTGCAGGGCTGCCGCCGGCGCTCATCGCGAGCGCCCAGCACGACTTGCTGCATATAGAAGCCGAGAAATACGCGGGCGAATTGATCGCAGCGGGCGTGCCGACTGAAGTGACGCGGCACGTCGATGCATCGCATTACGGGCTGGCGGCGGATCCGTCCGCGCTCGCCGATGTGGTCGCGTTTTTCAAAAAGCGGCTCAGAGACAGGGCCGATCGCACAACGCGTACGAGCGCCAAGCCCAAGGCGCACGCAGCACACTAAAAATTTAAAACAATCTCAACGACTTAATTGGAGCATCGCATGTCCATCACTCGCAAACGAATAACCGTCGCGCTAGGGGCGACGCTGGTCGTGGCAGGCATCGGCACATACACTGCCATGCACGGCTTCGGCCTTCCGGTAAACAACGCCGAGGCCGCTGTCCAGGCCGCGCCGCCAGCAACCGAAGTGGATGTCGCCACGGTGGTCTCGAAGACCATCACCGACTACCAGAATTATTCGGGACGCCTCGAAGCCGTCGATAAAGTCGATATCCGGCCGCTCGTGCCGGGCACGATCGTAGCCGTGCATTTCACCGATGGCGCGCTGGTCAAGAAGGGCGATCCGCTCTTCACGATCGACCCGCGGCCTTACGTGGCGGCGGTCGATCAGGCTGCGGCGCAGCTCGCGGCGGCTCAGGCGCGCAACGGCTATACATCGACGGATGCCGCGCGCGCCGAGCGTTTGCTGACGGACAATGCGATCGCCAAACGCGATTACGACGAGAAGCAGAACGCCGCACATGAGGCGGCCGCCAATCTCAAGGCGGCGCAAGCGGCGCTCGAAACCGCCAAGATCAACCTGACGTACACGCATATCGTGGCGCCGGTGTCGGGTCGCGTGTCGCGTGCGGAAATGACAGTGGGCAATATTGTTTCCACGGGTTCGAGCGCGCCGTTGCTGACCACGCTGGTTTCGGTGTCGCCGATCTACGCATCGTTCGATGTCGATGAACAAACCTATCTGCGTTATTTGAGCCGCGACTCGCGCTCGAGCGTGCCGGTTTCGCTTGGCCTTGCGAATGAGGATGGTTTCTCGCGCGAAGGCAAGGTGGCATCGGTCGATAACCAGCTGGATACTGGCTCGGGCACCATCCGCGTGCGCGCCCGTTTCGATAACAACGACGGATCGCTGGTGCCGGGCCTGTATGCCCGCATCAAGGTCGGCGGCGGTACGCCGCATCCGGCGGTGCTGATCGAAGATGCGGCGATCGGTACGGACCAGGACAAGAAGTTCGTCATGGTCGTCGATAAAGACAGCCGTGTTCAATACCGTGAAGTCACGCTCGGCACCCAGAGCGATGGTTTGCGCGTGATCGTGAAGGGCTTGCAGCCGGGCGAACGGATCGTGGTGAACGGTCTGCAGCGCGTGCGTCCGAACGATGTCGTCAAACCCAATTCGGTAGCAATGGCGAGTGCGTCGCCAGCAACAAAAGAAGCTTCATAAGACGCGCTTTATAGCCGCTTAACAGTGGCTCCTGGCGTGTGTCGATAGCAGCGGGTCTTTCACGAGACCCGCTGCGGGAAACGCGCGCGCGGCCTCTCATGCTTATAAAGAAACCGTCATGAACATTTCCAAGTTTTTCATCGACCGCCCGATCTTTGCGGGCGTGCTATCGGTGCTCATTTTATTGGCGGGTGTCATCGCCATGTTCAAGCTGCCGATCTCCGAATATCCGGAAGTCGTGCCGCCGTCCGTGGTCGTCCATGCGCAATATCCGGGCGCGAACCCGAAGGTGATCGCTGAAACGGTGGCGTCGCCTTTGGAAGAGCAGATCAACGGCGTGGAAGACATGCTGTACATGCAGTCGCAGGCGAACAGCGACGGCAACCTGAACATCACGGTGACGTTCAAGCTCGGCACGGACCCGGACAAGGCACAGCAATTGGTGCAGAACCGCGTGTCGCAAGCGTTGCCGCGTTTGCCGGAAGACGTGACGCGTCTTGGTGTGACGACGATCAAGTCGTCGCCGACGCTCACCATGGTGGTTCACTTGAACTCGCCGAATAACCGCTACGACATGACGTATCTGCGTAATTACGCGCTGATCAACGTGAAGGACCGGCTTGAGCGTATTCAGGGCGTGGGGCAGGTCCAGCTCTGGGGTTCGGGCGATTATTCGATGCGCATCTGGCTCGACCCGCAAAAAGTCGCGCAACGCGGCATGACCGCGACCGATGTAGTGAACGCCATTCGCGAGCAGAACGTGCAGGTGGCGGCCGGTGTGATCGGTTCATCGCCGACCTTGCCGAACGTGCCGCTGCAACTGAACGTCAACGCGCAAGGCCGCTTGCAGACCGAACAGGAATTCCGCGACATCGTGCTGAAGACTTCGCCCGATGGCGCCGTCACGCACTTGCATGACGTGGCGCGGGTGGAACTGGCGGCATCGGAATATGGCTTGCGTTCGTTGCTCGACAACAAGACTGCCGTAGCAATGGCGATCAACCAGCAGCCAGGCGCGAACTCGCTGCAGATCTCCGACACGGTCCGCAAGACCATGAAGGAACTGCAGGCGGACATGCCCGCGGGCGTTGAATACCAGATCGTGTATGACCCGACGCAGTTCGTGCGTTCGAGTATCGATGCCGTGATTCACACATTGGCCGAAGCGATTGCGCTGGTCGTGCTGGTGGTGATCGTGTTCCTGCAGACGTGGCGAGCCTCGATCATTCCGTTGCTGGCCGTGCCGGTCTCGATCATTGGTACCTTCTCGTTGCTGCTTGCGTTCGGATTCTCGATCAACGCGTTGTCTCTCTTCGGGATGGTGCTTGCCATCGGGATCGTGGTGGACGATGCGATCGTGGTGGTCGAAAACGTCGAACGAAACATCGAGGCAGGGTTATCGGCGCGGGAGGCGACCTATCAGGCGATGCGAGAGGTGAGCGGGCCAATCATCGCGATTGCGCTGACGCTGACGGCCGTGTTCGTGCCGCTCGCGTTCATGTCGGGCCTGACGGGTCAGTTCTACAAGCAGTTCGCGATGACCATCGCCATCTCGACGGTGATCTCCGCGTTCAACTCGCTGACCTTGTCTCCGGCGCTCGCAGCATTGCTGCTGAAGGGCCACGATGAACCGAAGGATTGGCTTACGCGCGGCATGGATCGCGTGTTCGGCGGGTTCTTCCGCCAGTTCAACAAGGTCTTCAAGCGTGGTTCGGAGAAGTACGGCAAGGGCGTGACGGGCGTCATCAACCGCAAGGCGGCGATGATGGGCGTGTATGTGGTGCTGCTTGCCGGCGCCGTGCTGATGGGCAAGGTCGTGCCGGGCGGTTTCGTTCCCGCGCAGGACAAGGAGTATTTGATCAGCTTCGCGCAACTGCCAAACGGCGCATCGCTGGATCGTACGGAAGCGGTGATCCGCCAGATGACGGAGATCGCGCGCAAGACGCCGGGCGTACAAAGCGCGGTGGAGTTTCCGGGTTTGTCGGTGAATGGTTTCACCAACTCGTCGAGCGCCGGCGTGGTGTTTGTGACGCTCAAGCCGTTCGATGAACGTAAGGGCAAGGCGCTGTCGGCCGGTGCGATCGCGGGTTCCTTGAACCAGCAATACTCGGTGATCAAAGGGTCGTTCATTGCAGTGTTTCCGCCGCCGCCGGTTCTGGGTCTCGGTACGCTGGGCGGTTTCAAGCTGCAACTGGAAGATCGTGGCGCGCTGGGTTATGCCGCCTTGAACGACGCAACGCAGGCGTTCATCAAGCGTGCATCGCAGTCGCCCGAACTCGGACCGACGTTCTCCAGCTATCAGATCAATGTGCCGCAACTTAACGTGGATCTGGACCGCGTGAAGGCGAAGCAACTGGGCGTGTCCGTTACCGACGTTTTCAGCACGATGCAGGTGTATCTGGGCTCGTTGTACGTGAATGACTTCAACCGCTTTGGCCGTGTGTATCAGGTGCGGGTGCAGGCGGATGCGCCATTCCGGGCGAACACGGAAGACATCGGTTTGTTGAAGACGCGTAACGCGAATGGCGAAATGGTGCCGCTGTCGTCGCTCGTCAAGGTGACGCCTACGTATGGTCCGGAAATGGTCGTGCGCTACAACGGCTACACCTCGGCCGATATCAACGGTGGTCCGGCTCCGGGTTATTCGTCGGGTCAGGCGCAAGCTGCGGTTGAACGCATTGCAGCCGAAACGCTGCCGCGCGGCATCAAGTTCGAATGGACTGACTTGACGTACCAGCAGATCCTCGCAGGCAACGCGGCGTTGTGGGTGTTCCCGATCAGCGTGCTGCTCGTGTTCCTGGTGCTGGCCGCGTTGTATGAAAGCCTGACGCTGCCGCTTGCCGTGATCCTGATCGTGCCCATGAGCATTCTTTCCGCGCTCATTGGCGTATGGCTTACCGATGGCGACAACAACATCTTCACGCAGATCGGCTTGATGGTGCTGGTGGGCTTGTCGGCGAAGAACGCCATTTTGATCGTGGAGTTTGCGCGCGAGCTGGAAATGCAGGGACGTTCCATTGTGGAAGCAGCCATTGAAGCAAGCCGCCTGCGTTTGCGTCCGATTCTGATGACGTCGATTGCTTTCATCATGGGCGTGGTGCCGCTGGTGATTTCATCGGGCGCCGGTTCGGAAATGCGTCACGCGATGGGCGTGGCCGTGTTCTTCGGCATGCTCGGGGTCACCTTGTTCGGCCTGATGCTTACGCCGGTGTTTTATGTGCTGTTGAGAAAGCTGGCGGGCGGCGAACATCTCGTCGACAAGCATGGCCACAATCCGCACATGCGCGGTGTCAATGCTTCGCTCGAAGCATGAGAGAGATTGAAATGAAAACGCTGAATATCAAACGATGGCTGGGATTGTCGGCGCTGCTCGGGTCGTTGCTGGTCGTCGCGGGCTGCTCGCTCGCACCGACCTACGCCAAGCCCGACGTGAAGGAGCCGGCCGCGTTCAAGGAAACGTCGCAGACAGTACTTGCCGCCTCGGAGCAGGGTACCTGGAAGACGGCGCAACCGTCGGAACAGGTCATGCGTGGCGAATGGTGGACCGTCTTCAACGACGACACGCTGAACGATCTCGAACGCCAGGCCGCCGATGCCAACCAGAACCTGAGGGCTGCGGCAGCACGCGTGAAGGAATCGCGTGCAATCAACCAGACAGCGCGCGCAGGTTTGTTCCCGACGCTCGATGCGGGTTTCGGCCCGACACGCGAAAAGTTGTCGCCCGCGTCGCAGCTTCAGCCGCAGAACGTCAACATCCCGTCGCAGACCCTGTGGCGTGCGCAGGCGAGCGCCTCGTATGAAGTGGATCTGTTTGGGCGCGTGTCGGATTCGGTGAAGGCTGCAAACGCCGACACCGCACAAAGCGAAGCGCTGTTCCGCTCGGTGCAACTGGCTTTGCAAGCTGACGTGGCGCAGAACTACTTCAACCTGCGCGAACTCGATGCCGAGAACGACGTGTTCGCACGCACGGTTGCGTTGCGCGAGCAAAGCCTGAAGCTCGTGCAGCGCCGCTTCGCCGAAGGCGATATCAGCGAACTCGACGTCGCGCGCTCCCGCTCCGAACTGGCGAGCGCGAAGTCGGATGCCATGACCGTGCAGCGCATGCGTGCGGCGTCGGAGCATAGCCTTGCCGTATTGCTTGGCAAGGCGGCATCGCAATTCACCATGGCCGCAAACCCGCTGACGCCGGTCGATATCAAGATTCCGCCGGGCCTGCCTTCGTCATTGCTTGAACGCCGTCCGGATATCGCGGCGGCTGAACGTGCAATGGCTGCGGCGAATTCTCGGATCGGCGTGGCGAAGTCGGCGTTCTTCCCGTCTTTGAACATTACGGGATCGGGCGGTTTTGAATCGGCGACGCTGGGTGATCTCTTCAACTGGTCGAGCCGTACGTTCCTGCTTGGACCGTTTGCGGGCACGGCGCTCAATCTGCCGATCTTCGATGGCGGACGTCGCAAGGGTAACCTCGCGAACGCGCGCGCTATCTATGAAGAGGACGTGGCGAATTACCGGCAACAGGTGCTGGTTGCGTTCCAGGAAGTGGAGGACAACCTTTCCGATCTGCGCATTCTGGAAACGCAAACGCAGACCCAGGCTGAAGCCGTGAGCGCATCGAATCGTGCAGCGCAGCTTTCGCGCACGCGATACACCGAGGGCGCAATCAATTACCTCGATGTGATCGATGCCGAGCGCACCGTGCTGCAATCGCAACGCACGGCCGTGCAACTCGCGGGCGTGCAGGCGACGTCCACGGTGAACCTGATCCGTGCGTTGGGTGGCGGCTGGGGCGATATGCCGGTGGCATCGGCTGAACCGGCTCCGGCTGCTTCAGATGCGTCGAACGCGAGCGTGGCTTCGCGATAAAAGACGCGATTGTTCAATCCGCGCGACAAGTGTCTTCGATTGCAGCGGGTTTATCCGGAGGCTCCCGATCCGTAGAATTCTAACTATGGATACGGGAGCCGTCATGAAAGCATTAATTGAACGACAACTCTACCGGCCTGCCGTCGTACTTCCTCTGTTGGTCCTGATGCGCCTGATGGTGACGCTCGATTTCAACCTGATGCAAGTGACGTTCGTCGTGGTCATGAAGAGTTCGCAATACATATTTCAAGTGGTATTCAGGCATCGCCACGATCGTGACGATGCTCAAAAGCCGCAGCAGGTCCATGCCATGCATGAAAAGACCTGCCACTGCTGAAACACGTTTTTAGCCAGCCTCAATACACTTCCGGAACGACCATGGTTTCCGGGACCGGCTGGCGCAAGTAGTCATCGTTGTACACGCGGTCGGGCAATTCGATTGTGGGGTGTTCGATCTCGTGATACGGCACCTGGCTCAGCAAATGGCTGATGCAGTTAAGGCGAGCACGTTTTTTATCGACCGCCTGCACCACCCACCACGGCGCCTCCGGAATATGCGAGCGGGCCAGCATCACTTCCTTCGCCTGTGTGTAAGCCTCCCAGCGGCGGCGGCTTTCAAGATCCATAGGGCTGAGTTTCCACTGCTTGAGCGGGTCCTGAATGCGCGCCTGGAAGCGCACTTCCTGTTCGTCATCGGTGATCGAGAACCAGTACTTCAGGATCTGCACGCCGCTTCTCGCCAGCATCTTTTCGAATTCCGGCACTGAGCGAAAGAACTCTTCATATTCGTCGTCGGTGCAGAAATTCATCACCCGTTCCACACCTGCGCGGTTGTACCAGCTGCGGTCGAACAGCACGATCTCGCCGCCCGCCGGCAAGTGCGATACATATCGCTGGAAATACCATTGCGTGCGTTCGCGATTGTTCGGCGCGGGCAGGGCGGCCACGCGGCAAACGCGCGGATTCAGGCGTTGCGTGATGCGCTTGATCGCGCCGCCCTTGCCGGCGGCATCGCGGCCTTCGAAAATCACCACCAGCCGATGCCCGCTTGCAACCACCCAGTCCTGCAGCTTCACGAGTTCGCCCTGCAGACGAAACAGCTCGCGGAAGTAGACCTTGCGCTGTTCACGTGCTTCAGCGGAAAACGCGCCGTCGCCGTCCAGAATCCGGTCGTCGACTTCCATCTCCAGTTCTTCGTCGTAGCTGTCGATCAGGTCTTCTTCGAAGCGGCGCTGTTTATCCTGCGAATTCATGAGTAGCTCCGTTGGTTTGGCGTGTTGGCTGGCGTCCGAAGGATCAGGACGCAATACTGCACAGTGGCGATTATCCGGCTGGTTGATTTCAGGAATGTTACGGCAGGAGGGAAGAAAACGGGCGGCCTATTCGTTGGATGATTCGGCGTTGCTTTGAGAAACGCGATGCCGAAACGTTAGTGCGTTCGATGCGGTAGGATCGCCGCCAAGCCAATCCCACAAACGCGAGACGCATGTCCCATTCATCCAGCAAATCCTCCTTCGAGCGTTGGGCGCCGACCGTTTATTTCATCGTCGGACAGTTGGGGTGGTTTGCATGCGTGTTGAGCGCAGCGCACGACGTGCCGTGGATCGGCGTTGCCGTCACGCTGGTGCTGGTCGCGGTGCATCTCGCACGCGTCACCCGGCCGATGCAGGAAATCAAGTTGCTGGTGAGCGTCGTCGTCATCGGCGCCGTTTGGGAAAGCGTGCCTGTAGCGGCCGGATTGCTTGATTATCCGAACGGGACGGTCATTCCCGGTGCCGCGCCTTACTGGATTCTCGCGTTGTGGGCGCTGTTTGCCGCGCAGTTCAACACCACCTTCGGCTGGCTCAAGCCGCGCATGCTGCTGGCGGCGGTGCTGGGCGCCATTGCCGGGCCGCTCTCGTTTCGGGGTGGCGCCGCGCTGGGTGCCGTGCGCTTCGCTCAGCCTTTGGCGGCGACTCTCACGCTGGCACTCGGCTGGGCTGTATTGTTGCCAGTCCTGATCCTGTTGTCGCGACGCTGGGATGGGGTGCACGGCGACGCATGACGCCGTCAAGGTGGAATAGTCCTTGCTAAGTAAAGGTCATACGACTTACGGATAGTCCAGGGCATTACCGATGACACGTCACACCGAAATCCAACTCAGCGAAATCGGCTGGAGCCCCCAGCGCGATGTCGCGACAATCGCGAGGCAAGCATGCTCGGACGCGATTCCTGCCTCGGGTGCCGGCGCGCGCGGTGCAACGCCGCCCGCGACTTACTTCATCTCGGTGCTGGAACTTGCAACTGGTGAAAAGCTCGGCAACAACGAGCGGCTGCGTGCCATTGCTATGCTTGAAGCGCATTTCGCGGCTGGCCGTCCACGTACGCTCAAAGAGGCGGTCCGGATCTGCGCGGGCGCAATCGATTCATCGACGCTTCAGCGCATGGCGCGCGGCGCCGGGGCCTGATCAGACGAGCGGCTTGTATCGAAGGCGCCATGTGTCGTCAGAGCGAGTCAGCGTGATCGCCGAGAGCGGCTCCAGATCCATCTTGTAGACCCCCGCCAGCGGCGCCTCCAGCACTACAGCAAGCGCGACCTTGACTACAATCGCGTGCGTGCTTATCAGCGTGACGCCGCTGTGGCGTTGAGTATCGAGCGCGCTTCGAACCCTTGCCTGCAGGGCTTCCAGACTTTCGCCACCATGCACGGCGCTGTCCGGTTCCGATAACCACGCGCTCAACGCGTCGGCCTCTTCATCGTAGATCTCTTTCAACGAACGACCGTGCCAGCGTCCATGATCCAGGTCGCTCCACTGGGCATCAGTAGACATTCCCACGCCGAACGCCTGGCCCGTTTCCACGGCGGCCAGCGATGGACTCGTGATCACGCGATCTGGCACATAAGCCGATGCCAGCGCGGAAAGGCGCGGACGCTCGAGCTGTTCTATCGGGTCATCGAGCGTGGGAAAGAAACCGGCTTTCATGGCGTGCGTTGCCGCATGGCAGAGCAAAATCAGTTCGTTTTTCATGGCTTTTGGATTCGTTTCAGTTGATGCATCGCTTTACTTTCGGTGCACACATCTTAGAATGGCAAGCTTGCAGCGCGAGGAAGCCGGTGAGAACCCGGCGCGGTCGCGCCACTGTGAGCGTGCCGGACGCGCTTTCATACCCTGAATCAAGGTACGAAAGTCCATTCGATGCACGCAAGTCAGACCCCCGCTGCAGCCTTCTTTTTTCTTACGGGACGCGCTTATCCCCTGGAGTTGTCATGAATCAAGCCAACGCAACGGCGAATCTGTCCGGCATGAATCCCGCATTTGATGCACCCGTACCTATTCCGGTGCGTGAAGTGCTGCCGTGGGCGGTGTTTATCGGCCTGCTTTTGTTGATCGCGATTTATTTCGTGGGCGCGGAGCAAGGCGCAACGTCGATCTTTCAGGGCATGTATATCCACGAGTTCGTGCACGATGGTCGTCACCTGCTCGGTTTCCCCTGCCACTGAGACCGTACATGATCAGAAACCTCCTTATACGCGGCATGATCGCGGGACTGGTCGCGGGCCTGCTCGGCTTCGGGTTCGCAAAGACATTTGGCGAACCATCGGTGGATCGCGCCATTGCATTCGAATCGCAGCAGGAACATGCGCATGAGCAGGCAGAAGCGGCTTCCGGGCATGCGCACGAACATGGCGACGCCGTCGAACTGGTCAGCCGCGGCACGCAGGCGGGGCTTGGTTTGCTGACGGGCGTTGCGGTGTTCGGTACGGCGCTGGGCGGTTTGTTCTCGCTCGTGTTCGCGTTTTCGTATGCACGGCTCGGTGCATTGCGCGCGCGCGGGACGTCGGCGTTGCTTGGTTTGTTCGGCTTCGTGACTGTTGTCGTCGTGCCGTTTCTGAAGTATCCGCCGAACCCGCCGTCCGTGGGGAATCCCGAGACCATCGGTGCGAGGACCGCGCTGTTTTTCGGCATGGTCGCCATCTCGCTCGTGGTGGCCGTATTTGCTGTCCGGCTGCAGCGCCGCATGCAGGCGGCGCACGGCAACTGGAACGCGTCGCTGATTGCGGTGGCGGTTTATGTCGTATTGATGGGTGTGGCGTATGTCGCCCTGCCGCCAGTCGATGAAGTCCCGGCGCAGTTCTCGGCGACCTTGCTGTGGAATTTCCGCGTGGCCGCGATCGGCATTCAGGCGGTGCTCTGGACCACGCTCAGTCTGCTTTTCGGCGTGCTCGCCCAGCGCGAAGTGGAGCGCGTGCCGGCGCGGCGTGTTGCGGCAGCGTAGGCGTTACGGATGATTCTTTGGGCAAGGGCGGCTTACGAGCCGCCCTTTTTCATGCTGCTGCTTTTCTGGCGAGCAAAGTGGGGAACAGCCCGAGTTTGTCGGCATCGGGCAGGGTCTTCCATGCCTTGATCTCTTCGCGGCTTCTGAAGCAGCCTTCGCAATAGCCGGTGGTTTTATCGAGGCGGCATACGTCCGTGCAGGGTGATCCCACGGGCTGAAGCTGGCTCGCACGTTCGATAGTGAATGCAAGTTCGAGCGGCGTTTTTACAGGTGTTTCCAAAGGCATCGTCATAGCGGTTCACCGCGAAAGAGGGCGGCGGCTGCCGCCGGATTCGTCGGCCAGTAAGTGTGCATGTAGGTCGCGGTGATCGGGCCATGCTGGTAGACGGCTTCGCCTTCCTTGCCCGTTGTTGCGTGCGTTGCCGTGAGAACAGGCGGCATGACAGTCGTCACCGACGAATAGTGGAAGGTGTGTCCCGTACTGATGCCGTGACGGCTTTCGATGCGTTGCATCGCGAGGCGCGAAAGGCGCTTTTGCATCTTCGCGTCGCCGGGCAAAAGGCCGAGCATCGCGTGCTGTGCGCCGTCGATATCAGTCAGCGATTCAAGCAGATACAGCATGCCGCCACATTCGGCGACCACTGGTTTTTCCGCTTCGATATGCGCGCGAATCGATGCCGCCGTCGTCGCGTTCGCGGCAAGGCGTGCGGCGTGCAACTCGGGATACCCGCCGGGAAGATAAAGCGCATCGGCATGGACGGGTTCGTCGGCTAATGGCGAGAAGGTCGACAGCGTTGCGCCCATTGCTGTAAGCAGGTCGAGATTGGCCGGGTAGATGAACGAAAACGCGGCGTCGCGCGCGATCGCGATATGCACGCCTTCGAGCAAGCGTGGAGGTTGCTCGCGGGGTTCAGGGGCGAAATCGATTGCTGGCGGAAGCTCGCATAACGCGGTTTTGCCGATGGCATCCGCCGCCCGGTCGAGCCGTGCATCGAGATCCGCGACTTCGGCCGCTTGCGTCAGGCCAAGGTGACGCCCGGGCAACGCGACGTCGTCCATATTCGACAAACATCCGCAATAACGCACGCCTTCCGGAATTGCCTCACTCAACATTTGCGCGTGCCGCTCGGACGCGACACGGTTTGCGAGCACCCCATAAAACGGCAGGTCATCACGATACCGCGCGAGCCCGAACGCCAGCGCGCCGAAGGTCTGGGCCATGCCGTGCGCGCCGATCACCGCAAGCACGGGCACGCCGAACGTTGTGGCGAGATCGGCGCTGCTGGGCGTGCCGTCGAAGAGACCCATCACGCCTTCTATCAGGATCAGATCGGCGGTTTGCGCGGCCTCGGCGAGCAACGCGCGGCAGCCGCGCTCGCCCACCATCCACAAATGCAATGCATAAACGGGCGCGCCCGATGCACGTTCGAGGATCATCGGATCGAGGAAATCGGGACCGGTCTTGAAAACGCGCACGCGCCGGCCGAGCCGTGTGTGATAACGCGCGAGCGCTGCTGTCACGGTGGTCTTACCCTGATTCGATGCAGGCGCGCTGATGAACAAAGCGGGGCAGGCGCGCACGTCAGAACTCGACGCCACGTTGCGCCTTCACCCCTTGCTCGCGATACGGATGCTTCACCGGACGCATCTCGGTGACGAGGTCCGCCACTTCGACCAGCGCTTCGGGCGCATGACGTCCGGTGACGACCACGTGCAGCATGTCGGGTCGTGCGTTGAGCACGCCAAGGACTTCATCGAGCGGAAGGTATTCGTACTTCAGCACCGTGCAGAGTTCGTCGAGCACGACCATCTGGTACTCGCCGCTTTCGATCATCTTGCGCGCTGCGTCCCAGCCCTTGCGGGCGGTGGCGATATCGGCGTCGCGGTTTTGCGTGTCCCACGTGTAGCCGTCGCCCATTGTGATGAAATCGCAGTTCGCGATCGCGCCGAGAAAATCGCGTTCGGACGTATGCAGCGCGCCCTTGATGAACTGCACCACGCCAAGCCGCATGCCGTGGCCGAGTACGCGCACGGCCATGCCGAACGCGGCTGTGGTCTTGCCTTTTCCCGTGCCCGTATTCACGATCAGCAGGCCCTTTTCAATCGACGCCTGCGCCTGCTTTTTTTCGTGGCCTTCCTTGCGCCGCTGGGTCATGCGCAAATGCGCTTCTTCGTCCGTTTTCATCACGTTCTCTCGTTGTCTGTTTGTTGATTCGAATGGTCTTCGGCGATGGCAACCGTCACACCATCCATCACGATCTTGGGGCGCACGATCCGTCCATTACGCGAAGCCATAAGCGCGCAAGGCTCGCACACGCCATCGATTCCGATCAGCGCCCGTACCTGTTCCGAGGCGCGCGTCCGAACTTGCGCCACGCGTTCTTTCGCGAAAAATTCTATCGGCAAGTGGTGAAGCGCGGCGAATTCGAGCAAGGCGGTTTCGTCCCGCTTGTCCTCAATCGATGCCAGCGCGCACACATTCGAAAGCGGCTCGTTGCCGAGCGCCGCAAAAAACGCCGCATGAATCTGCGCGACGCTTACGCCACGCCGGCAGCCAATGCCGATCACCCACGCGCTCACGTTTGCGAACCCACGAAATCCAGCGCGCTCGTCAAACCAAGTGCCGCGACGGACCCGATCACGACGATCGCCGGCGCGGCGATTCCCGCACGTTCCACTGCTTCCGCAAGATGTCCGACAGGCGCGCGCAAATGCCGTTGATCGGAACGCGTGGCGCGTTCGATTGCCGCCGACGGCGTGGCCGGATCGAGTCCGGCTTCCATGAGCGCGGCCACGATATCGGCCAGGCGCCGCACGCCCATATAGACGACCAGCGTCATGCCCGTCGCGACCAGCGCTCGCCAGTCGGGCTCGGCGGCCCCGGTTTCGCGGCTTGCGCCATGGCCCGTGACGAACACGACGCCCATCGTGTGATCGCGATGCGTGACCGGAATGCCGACAGCCGCTGGCGCCGCGATCCCCGCCGTAATACCCACGACCACTTCCACTTCGATACCCGCAGCGTGCAGCGCCTGCACCTCTTCGCCGCCGCGTCCGAACACAAACGGATCGCCGCCTTTGAGCCGCGCGACCACACGTCCGGCGCGCACATGCGCCAGCATTTCCTCGATGATCACCGCCTGAGGCGTCGACGGATGGCCGCCGCGCTTGCCGACGTACTGAACCTGCGCGCCTGCGCGGGCGAACTTGAGCACATCGGGATTCACGAGGTCGTCGACGAGCACGATATCCGCTTCCGACAGCGCGCGCACGGCCTTGAGCGTCATCAGCTCGACATCGCCCGGACCCGCGCCGATCAGCCAGACGCGCGCGCGTTTTTCGATGGATGCGCTCATCGTTCTGCGCCATCCACGCGTTCGAAACACGCGGAAAAAAGCGGGCAAAAGTACGGCAGATTTGAATTCATGTAAGACGATAAATGCATTACGTCCTTCATCCGTCCCTCGCGGATGCGGCGTCCGGCGCGTCTTTGACGCGCCACTTGCGCTGGCCGGTATCCGGGCTTGGCGACCCCATTCGCTTGAGCCTTCCCGCTTTGCAAGGCAGTGGCAGTGAAGCAAATGTGCTTCGATTGAACCCTTGATCCAGGCGATTCGAACCGGTGCAGGTCGCGTACCGTTGCGGGGACAGCACAGGTCTTTCATATGCAGCGGCGCCGGGAATACGCGCCGCTGCATCCTGTTTCCCGTTTAACTACGCGCGCAGGAAAAGCGCGCGTGAGCACCAGACGCGAGCCAAAGATAGCACAGGCGAGCGTGCTGGCGCTTGGGTTTTCCGAGTCGCTTCAAAACGCTGCAACCTTGACCTCAAGGCGTCACCGGCCTAGACTTGGCGCAGTTTTCTGGTGCTCGCGCGCGGTCTCTCTCCGCGCGCAGTTAAACGGGAAGCAGGGAGCGCCGCCGGACACTCGGGCGCGCCAACCTGCGCTGCCCCCGCAACGGTAAGCGAAAGTCGCGCGACGTTACATTCGCGCGGCAAAGCCGGCTTCGAACACCACTGCACGCGCGTTGCGTGCGGGAAGGTGAAGCGGCATTTTCGCCAGCCCGGATACCGGCCGGAACGAATCAACACCAGGAGTCAAAGGTGCCGCGGGGATGCGGTACGGGCTCGACACTTTCACCATGCTTTGCCGGGTTTGAAGCCCAGTTTGCTTTTCGCTTGCCTTATTTGCGGCGCAGGGCTTTTTCCGGCATCGGGCAGTCAATCGATAAAACGGAGTACAGGATGCAAATGCGCAAAATCCCGGTCACGGTCGTCACGGGTTTCCTCGGCAGCGGCAAGACCACCTTGATGCGGCACATCCTCGAAAACGCCAAAGGGCTGCGGATCGCGGTGATCGTGAACGAGTTCGGCGAACTGGGTATCGATGGCGAGATCTTGAAGGGTTGCAGCATCGGCTGTGAGGACGAAAGCACCACCGATCAACCGAATCTCTATGAACTTTCGAATGGCTGCCTGTGCTGCACCGTGCAAGAAGAGTTTTATCCGGTGATGGAGCAACTCGTCGAGCGCCGCGAGCAGATCGATCACGTGCTGATCGAGACATCGGGTCTTGCTTTGCCTAAGCCGCTGGTCCAGGCGTTCAACTGGCCATCGATCAAGAACGCGTTCACCGTTGACGCCGTCGTGACCGTGGTCGATGGACCCGCCGCCGCGAGCGGCCAGTTCGCGGCGAACCCGCAAGCCGTCGATGAACAACGCCGCGCCGATCCGAACCTCGATCACGAATCGCCGCTGCATGAGTTGTTCGAAGACCAGTTGGCGTCAGCCGATCTGGTGATTCTCAACAAGACCGATCTCATGAACGACGCGCAGCAAAGCGCGGTTGAAACGCTGATTCGCGGCGAGATTCCGGCGGGCGTGAAGATCGTTCCGGCCACGATGGGACAACTCGATCTACATGCTTTGCTCGGGCTCGAAGCGGCGTCGGAGACGACGATTCATCTGCGCGTAGACCATCACGGTTCAGTGGACGACGAAGGTCACGCCGATCATCATCACGATGACTTCGATTCCGTCGTCGTCGAGGCGCGCGTGGAATCACGCGACGCGGCCGTCGCGGCATTGCGCACGCTGGTCGATGTCAACACGATTTATCGCGTGAAGGGTTTTGCCGCGTTGCCGGGCACGCCGATGCGCCTTGTCGTGCAGGGCGTGGGGCAACGTTTCGATACGTACTTCGATCGCCGATGGACACCTGCTGAAGCGGCAGTCGGAACCAGCCGTTTCGTGCTGATCGGCGAAGACCTCGATCAGCCGCGCCTGCAAAAAGCGCTTCTCGACGCGCTCGCAAGCGTAACCGTGCAGGCTTAAACCGTGCATCTTCTACGTACGACGCCCGGAGGTTTTGTCGATGACGCGGCGGGTGTCATGCGTATCGATCAGACGCCTGCACCGATCGTCGTACTGAGTTCGGCCGATACCACGCTGTCGCTTCTTGCGAGCGTCGTGCCGAATCTTGAAGTGGGTTTTCCTGCTGTGCGGCTCGCGAATCAGGCGTTCTTGCGGCAACCGGCATCGGTGGATTTCTACGTCGATGACGTGCTCAAGCATGCGCGCGTGATCGTGATCGATCACCTGGGCGGCGAGGCGTATTGGCCTTACGGGATCGAGAGCATCACCACGCTCGCGCGCAAGAACGGGCAGATGCTCGTGATGTTTTCCGGCGACTTGCAGGAAGATCCGAACCTTGTTGCAAAGAGCACGGCGGAGCCCGCGTTGTGCGATCGACTCTGGCGTTATCTACGAGAGGGCGGCGCGCAGAACGCCGAGGCGTTTCTTCGTTGCATCGCCTATCGCGCGCTGGGTTATGGGCGCGATGCAGACCTGCCGACCCCGTTGCCTGCGGTCGCGATCTATCATCCGGCGCGGCAGGTCGCGACCATTCAAGACTGGCAGGATAGATGGACGCAGGACGCGCCCGTGGTTGCCGTGCTTTTCTATCGCGCGCATTTGCAGTCTGGAAATACAGACGTATTTAATGCATTGATCGATGCGCTCGAAGCGCATGGTCTGAATCCGTTGCCGATTGCGATGGCGTCGCTCAAGGACCCGTTGAGCCGCGAAGTCGTGCAGCAATTGTGCGCTGATAACAATGCGTCGCTGGTGCTGAACACTACCTCGTTCGCGGCCGGCGTGATCGATGACCCCGCGCCGTTCGAACTCGCCGGCGACGCACCCGTGCTGCAGGTCATCCTGAGCGGCGGGAATCGCGAAGACTGGGTCAAGGACAATCACGGCCTGACATCGCGCGACATTGCCATGCATGTCGCGCTGCCCGAAGTCGATGGCCGCATCATCACCCGCGCGATCAGTTTCAAGGGCCTCGCGTACCGATGCAAACTGACCCAAGTCGATGTCGTGCGTTACCAGCCCGATCTCGAACGCGTGCGTTTTATTGCCGAGTTGAGCGGACGCTGGTGCCGCCTGAGGCAGCTTCCAAACGCGGACAAACGCATTGCGCTCGTGCTCGCAAACTATCCTTTGAGCGAAGGACGCATTGGCAACGGCGTGGGTCTCGACACACCCGCATCGGTCGTGAACATTCTTTCGATGCTCGCGCGCGAAGGGTATCGAACGCAGGAGATTCCGGCCGATGGCGACGCGTTGATGCGGGCGCTGACATCGGGCGTGACCAACGATCCCGTCGTGCGCGATATGCGTCCCGCGTTGCAAAGTCTCGCGCTCGATGAATACCTGGATGCGTTCCGCAAGCTTCCTGCAGACGTTCAGCAAGACCTGAATACTCGTTGGGGTCCGCCCGAAAGCGATCCTACGGTGCGCCGCGGCCGCTTCATGATCGCGGGCTGGCGCTGCGGAAATGTGTTCATCGGCATTCAACCCGCGCGATCGCGTGAACGCGGCGACTACGCGAGTTATCACGACGCCGAACTCGTGCCGCCGCATTCGTATCTCGCGTTTTATTTCTGGCTGCGTTTGCGTTTCAACATCGACGCAATCGTGCACGTCGGCAAGCATGGCAATCTGGAATGGCTGCCGGGTAAGAGCGTTGCGCTAAGCGCATCGTGCTGGCCCGACCTGACGCTCGGCGCCATGCCGCATCTTTACCCGTTCATTGTCAACGATCCGGGCGAGGGGAGTCAGGCGAAGCGGCGTGCGCAGGCGGTGATCATCGATCACTTGATGCCGCCGCTCACGCGCGCTGAAAACTATGGGCCGCTGCAAGACCTCGAACGTCAGGTCGATGAGTATTATGAAGCGCTGATGGTCGATCCGCGGCGTGCGAAGCTGCTGCGTAAGACTATCTTGGCGAGCATCGTGGAGCATCGGCTGCATGAGGAACTTGGGCTCGAAAAGCCGCTCGATTCCGATACGGAAGACGCGTTGCTCAATCGCGCCGACGCATATTTATGCGAGCTCAAGGAAGCGCAAATCCGCGATGGCCTGCATGTATTCGGCGCGTCGCCGCAGGGCGTCCAACGTCGCGATACGCTGCTCGCTTTAGGCCGTTATCCAACCGGTAACGGGCAAGGCGCGAACGCGAGCGTGCTCACTGCACTGGCGCGCGATCTGCAACTCGGCGATGCCTTCGATCCTTTGGATTCCGACTGGAGCGCAATATGGACGGGCCCGCGTCCTGCTGAACTCACGAAAATAATCGATGCTCCTTGGCGCCATCACGGCGATACGCGCGAACGTCTCGAACTGCTTGCAACGTCGTTGCTGGATGGTCCTGCTGAATCCGTTGGTCCAAATACATTGCAAGTACTCACGCGTCTGAATGGCGACCTTCTTTCCCGCCTCGACGCATGCGGTCCGCAAGAGTTGCTGCAGCTTCAACGCGGGCTCGAAGGACGCTTCGTGCCGCCGGGCCCAAGCGGATCGCCATCGCGCGGAAGACCTGATGTCCTTCCCACCGGCCGCAACTTCTATTCCGTCGATACCCGTGCCGTCCCCACGCGCGCTGCGTGGACGCTTGGCCTGAAGTCGGCAAATCTGCTGATCGAACGGCATCTTCAGGAACACGGCGATTATCCGCGGGCGATCGGTTTATCGGTGTGGGGCACGGCGACCATGCGCACCGGCGGCGACGATATCGCACAAGCCATGGCGCTGATCGGCGTGCGTCCGAAATGGGCTGCGGGCAGCAATCGCGTGACGGACTTCGAGGTCTTGCCGATCACGATCTTCAACCGGCCGCGTATCGATGTCACGCTGCGCGTTTCGGGCTTCTTCCGCGATGCCTTCGCGAACCTGATGCATCTCTTCGACGCCGCCGTTCAAGCGGTCGCCGAACTCGACGACGAAGACGAAGACATCAATCCGATCCGCGCACGCATCATGCGCGAACGCGACCAACACATTGCTCGCGGACTGGACGAAAAGGAGGCGCGTTTGCGGGCGGGCTGGCGCGTGTTCAGCACAAAACCCGGCGCGTACGGCGCGGGCTTGCAGGAGATGATCGACGCAAAGCAATGGCAGAACGACGCCGATCTTGCGCGCGGATTTCAAAGCTCAGGCGGTTACGCGTATTCGCAAAAGGGCGATGGCGTGGACGCGCGCGATTCGTTTGGCGCGAGGTTATCGACAATCGATGTGGTCGTGCAGAACCAGGATAACCGCGAACACGATTTGCTCGATTCCAACGACTATCACCAGTTTCAGGGCGGTATGGTCGCGGCCGTGCGGCATCTCTCGGGCACGCAGCCGCAAGCCTATAATGCGGATCACAGCAACCCCGCATCACCGCGCATTCGCACCTTGCAGGAAGAGATATCGCGCGTGATCCGCTCGCGCGTGGTCAATCCAAAATGGATCGATGGCGTGAAGCGCCACGGTTACAAGGGCGCGTCGGAACTCGCGGCAACGGTGGATTACCTCTTTGGCTACGATGCCACCGCGCGCGTGGTGTCGGATCATCAATACGCGCTCGTCGCCGATGCTTACGTGAACGACGCCGATACGCGCGAGTTCATGCGGCAGCACAATCCGCACGCGCTGCATTCCATCTGCGAGCGTTTGACGGAAGCCATGCAGCGCGGTTTGTGGCAAAACCCGGGTGAATACCAGACGCAAATTGAACGCCATCTGCTGAATGCCGAACAGCAACTCGAAGGGCAACGAACGTGAACAACACTCTCTTTCCTTTCACTGCATTGGTCGCGCAAGCGCCCTTGCAGCAGGCACTTTTACTCGCCGCAGTCGATCCCGCACTGGGTGGCGTGCTGGTGAGCGGCCCGCGCGGCACGGCGAAGTCGACGACGGCTCGCGCGCTCGCCGAATTGCTCCCGGAGGGGCGCTTCGTTACCTTGCCCTTGGGTGCGAGCGAAGAGCAATTGATTGGATCGCTGGATATCGAAACCGCACTGCGCGATGGCGGCGTGCGTTTTTCCCCGGGCCTGCTCGCGAGGGCGCACGAAGGCGTGTTGTACGTGGATGAAGTCAACCTGCTGCCGAATCAGCTGGTAGATCAACTGCTCGACGTCGCTGCCAGCGGCGTGAACGTGATTGAGCGTGATGGTATTTCGCATCGGCATGACTCGCGATTTGTGCTGATCGGGACGATGAATCCCGAGGAAGGCGAACTCAGGCCGCAATTGCTTGATCGCTTCGGGCTTGCAGTCGAACTGCAGAATTGCTTCGATGCCAGCGTGCGTCGCGAGATCGTCAAGGCGCGGCTTGCGTTCGACGAAAACCCTGGCGCGTTCCGTTCGCGGTTCGCTGCACAGCAAGAGGCGTTGGCACAACGTATCCTCAATGCGCGTGCAGCGCTTCCGAACCTCGAATTCGATGACGCCGTTCACGCGCGCGTCAGCGAGTTTTGCATCGAGGCCCATGTGGATGGCTTGCGTGCCGATCTTGTCATGTTGCGCGCGGCGCGTGCGCTGGCTGCATTCGAAGACGCCGATGCGGTTCGCGTGGACCATGTCGAGCGCATTGCAGAAGCGGTGCTTTCGCATCGGCGCAAGCTCGGCAACGCGCCCGCGAGCAACCGCGAGCGCAAAGAGCAGCAACCGCACCAACAAGACACTGACGAAGCCACTTTCGGCTACATGCCGCCCGAGCCCGTCGATATAACCGCGGTAAAAAACGTGAGGCCGCTCACGTCAAAAAAATCCTGAGCCATCGAACGCCGGCTGAATCTGGCCGCATTCGATGGCTTGATCCTTTCTCTCCAGGCAAAACACGATCCCGCGATGGCGATGCGAGCGCGCACATCGACTGGATTCAGACGTTGTTGGCCAAACGCAATCGGCCGCTCGACGCAACGCACTTGCGCTTTCGTCGCGAAGAGGGCGAGGCGAGTGCGCTGCATTGCTTTGTGCTCGATTGCTCGGGTTCGATGCTCGGTGGCAAGCGTCTCGCGCTTGCAAAGGGACTTGTCGTTGCGTTGTTCGATCGCGCGTATCGGGAACGTGCCGAAGTCGCGCTGGTTTGTTTTGGCGGCCCGACGGCCGAGGTGCGTCGTGAGCCAGGGGCAGCGCACTGGTGGAACGACCGGTGGCTTGCGCCCATTGGCGGCGGAGGCGGAACACCGCTCGCGTTGGGTGTACGCACAGGCGCGAACCTGTTGCTGCGGACTGCGCGCCACAAGCCTTCGCAACGTCGCATCCTGTGGTTGCTCACCGACGGACGAAGCGCTGAAACGCCGGCACGTCCGGATTTGGCGGATCAGATCGTGATTGTCGATTTCGAAAATGAGGCCGTGAGTCTTGGTCGCTGCGCCAAGCTCGCCGAGTCGTGGCATGCGGACTATCTCACGGCCGCCGACATGACTCAGGCTTGAGCGCTCATTCGTACCAGCGCGGCGTGTACGCCCATACGCCATTGCCGTCGCCACGCGGGAAGCTTCGCGTGGTCGATGAACCGATGATCACCATCGTACGCATATCGACCTGATCGGACCGCAAATGTTCCAGCGTGGTCGTGGTCAACGTTTCACCCGGCCGGCCGATGTTCCTCCCCAGCACAACCGTAGTCGTCCCGCCGCGATATTCACGCACGAGTTCGAGCGCACGATCCAGTTGCCACGGCCGTGCGCGCGATACCGGGTTGTAGAACGCCATCACGAGATCTGCTTGCGCGGCGAGTCTTAAACGCGTTTCGATGATAGTCCACGGTTTCAGGTTATCGGAAAGAGAGAGCATGCAGAAGTCGTGGCCAAGCGGCGCGCCTGAACGCGCGGCCGTCGCCATTGCAGCCGATACGCCGGGCACGATGTTCAGGTCTACCGAAGACCATGCCTCGTTCGACTGGCTTTCATCGAGCGCCTCAAGCACCGCGGCGGCCATAGCGAACACGCCCGGATCTCCCGACGATACAACCACGACCCTGCGCCCCGTGCTCGCCAGCTCGAACGCATGGCGGGCGCGCTTCATCTCTTCGCGGTTGTCGGTGCAATGGAGCGTTTGATGCGGCTTGAAAGGGCCGGCCATGCGCACGTAGGTTTCGTAGCCGAGGATATCGTCGGCGCTGGATAACGCGTGTTTCGCGGCCGACACCATCAGGTCCACGCTGCCCGGACCGAGGCCGATAACAGTCAGCATGCCGCGCGCCTGTCCGAGCATTTGAACATCCACGATGCCCGGCGCGATGGCGATCGCAATGTCCCTGTCATGCGGCGTCTGCGTTTCGAAGCCTTCTGGCAAGGTGCCGAATCGCAAGGGCACGTCGAGCGTATGTGCCGCTTCGGTCAGTTGCGCGGATGTCATCAGCGTCGCGGGCGCAAGCATGGCGGCGACTGACATCGGAGAAATCTTTGCCTCGAGTAACACATGACGAATGCGCTCGACGATCGGATCATCCGGCGACAACTCATTCACGCAAACGACCACCGAGCGCGAATGAACCATGAGTTCGCGTGAATCGTCACTCTTATAAGGCGAGATCCGGATAGCATGGTCCGCATCGTCTGACCGTGGCAACTCGACTTGATTCAGCCAGGGCGCATCGCCTTCAATGCGCGTCGTTCCACCCGCCAGCAAGTCGGAAACGAAGCGTTTCCCGTGTTCGATATCCGCAAGCACGTATCCCGCCGGTGGATTCAGCAGGCATGTGCCGAAGCGCAATTCGCCGCTTGTCGTGATCGCGGGCGCGACTTGCAATGCCGCCGCGATCTCGCGCGCCATCACGTTGACGCCGCCGAGTCCACCGAGCAACGGCACGACCGCGCTGCCATCTTCGGCGACGGCAAGCACGGGCGGTTCGACGGTTTTATCGACGAGAAGGGGCGCCAGGCAGCGGATCACAATTCCTGCCGCGCACAATGCAATGATGGGCGTATTGCTCGCGTAGAGTTCGCGCAGATGCATGCTCAATTCCGCGTACGTAACGTCCGCCTTCACGCGGCTTGCGAGACCATGAATCGCCGCGTCCGGATAACGCGCCTGAATACGCTTCGCGGTCTCCAACGCGCCGGGTCCGAGCACCACGATCGCCTGCGGTTTCCCCTCATTCAACCGCGCCATTTTTCCCCCGGCACGACAAGCAGCGAGAAGTAGGGCGATGCCATTGGATCGACATCGTCGAGCGGCACGATGCGCTGATTCGCCATGGTCGCGCGTTCGACATAAAGCGCGCGTTTATCGAGTCCAAGGTCTTTCAACACGCGCCGTACCTTGTCGAAGTTGCGGCCGAGTTTCATGATCACGGCGGCGTCCGTAGCGGCGAGTTTTTCACGAAGGTCCGCTTCCGGCAACACGCCCGATAACACCGACAAACTCTGGTTCCGGTACACGAGCGGCACGCCGAGCACGGCGACGCCGCCAAGCATCGAACATACGCCGGGCACGACTTCGGCCTCGAAGCGTTCGGCGAGGCGGTCATGCAGGTACATGTACGAGCCATAGAAGAACGGATCGCCTTCGCAAATCACGGCGACGTCGCGGCCGGCCTCCAGATGATCGGCGATGCGGATCGCGGATTCATCGTAGAAGTCGCCGATGATCGTTTCATAGCAAAGCGGCGGTTCGAGCGCCTCGGTCGTCACCGGATACACGAGCGGCATGCGCGTTTGCGTGTCCTTCAAATGCCCTTCGATGATCCCGAACGCGTTGCCCTTCTTGCCCTTCGCGACGAAGTACGCAACCACCGGTGCCGATGTCAGTAAGCGCAGCGCTTTCACCGTAATCAGCTCGGGATCGCCCGGACCGACGCCCAGGCCATAGAGACGTCCGCTCATCTATTCAGTCTCCGATGCAAGCGCGTTCACGGCGGCCGCTGCCATCGCGCTGCCGCCGCGCCTGCCGCGCAACGCGACGAACGGGACGCCGCGGCTGTCGGCGGCGAGCATCGCTTTCGATTCCGCCGCGCCGATGAACCCCACCGGAAAGCCGAGGATCAACGCCGGTTTGGGCGCGCCTGCGTCGAGCATATCGAGCAGATGAAAAAGCGCGGTCGGCGCATTGCCGATCACAACCACGCTGCCTTCGAGGTACGGACGCCACAATTCGAGCGCGGCGGCCGAGCGCGTATTGCCGAGTTCGCGCGCGCGCTCGGGCACGGATGCGTCGTTGAGCGTGCAGATTACTCGGTTGTCGGCCGGCAAGCGCGAGCGCGTGATGCCTTCGGCGACCATGCGGGCATCGCAGAGAATGGGCGCGCCTTGCTTGAGCGCTGCACGGCCTGCTATTCCCGCATCGTTCGAGAACACGAGGTCATCGATCACGTCCGTCATGCCGCACGCGTGGATCACACGCACGGCCAGCTTTTCAAGGTCGGCAGGAATGGCGGCGAGGTTCGTTTCGGCGCGGATGGTCGCGAACGACGCACGATAAATCGCCTGGCCGTCGCGGATGTAATCAAGCATCGGTGGTGCTCCGGGCGAGCCAGCGGGCCGCCTCTTCAATGGTTATGTGGCGTGCGACGGGTTCGGGCGCGTGGGTGTACAAGTCGTAGCGTCCGGGCGCGACGGCGAGCAAGGTGGTATCGACGTGATGGGCCGCCGCGCAGGAACGGGCGCAACCGCTCAGGTGGACGTTGCCCGTCTCGGGCATCAAGGACGCGAGTTGGTGCGCGTCGGCTTTGGTATCGGAGAAACTCTTGGCGCAACCTTGCGAACCCGTGCACGCGATCAGACGCGCGAAGGGTTCGTTCGGCGTTGTCGCGAGGTCCAGCGCCTTGAGTCGTTCGATGGCCGACTCAACCTCTGCGACAGGAACGTCCAGCAACATCACGCTTTGCCATGGCGTCATGCGCATGCGCGGCGCGAGGTCGGCGAGCGCTTGCAACGTGCTTGCATCGAGGCGTCCCAGCGGGATCTGCGCGCCGATGCACACCGCGCCTTGGTTCCGCTGCGGGTGCACGCCGAAACGCAACCGAGCATTGGATGCAGGGCGACGCCAATCCTTCGCGTTTTGTTTTAACTGGAAGTGGAGCTTTCCCTGCACGTGGTCAAGAACCGCTTCGGCCGAATGCGTCTGCAGCAGCTCGCGCATTCTGGTCTGCTCCGGCAGCGCGAGATCGAGGAACGTATGCAGCAATGCGTTCGCCACAGCGGGCACGTGCCCGGACTCAACCGACGCTAACGCGGGCGAATGCTCCGAAAGCGTCGGCGGACAACCGCCAAGCCCAAACGCAAACTGGTTCGCCGATACCGCCGAAAACCACACGTCGTGCGGATGATCGAGCATCGCAAGACGCTCGCCGCCGTCCAGCATCATCGCGAATTTTGGTGATAAGGCGCGCAGACGTGTATCGCATTGCAGCTCGTCGAGCAAAGCGCCTGCGAGCGGCGTGACATCCAGCATGGCGTACGGATCGAGACCGGCGAGCGGGCTGAGCATGAGGTTGCGGACATCGTCGGAATCGGGCGTTGCCGGACCGAGCCCGGCTTCAATCAGACGTGAGATCAGCTGATTCTCGGCGCCGGTACGCACGCCACGAATCTGCAGGTTCGAACGATTGGTTGCATCGATAAAACCCGATCCGCACGCACGCGCCGCATCCGCGACCACGCGCGCCTGCGCCGCGCTCAGCTCGCCACCGTTGAGGCGAATGCGGCACAGGCCGCCGTCGCGTGCAGGGACGATCCGCATCAGGCCAGGACATGCCGATGGCCTCGATGCCGGTTCCAACCCGCGTTCAGTAAAGAGTGGTGCGTTCAAAGCGTGACCCGTTCGGTCTCGCGCGGCGCCCCGACCTTGCCTTTTCAGCAGCACGTGAAAACAGGCAGATCGTGGCATCGGTACACCCCGCCCGATGTTGGCTTGCACGAAGAATTCCGGTCGGCAGGTCTCTTGGCTGGCAGGTCGCCGCCCGCGCAAGCCTTCCCAGTCGAAACCAGTGGCAGTGGAGCGCGGACTCGCTGCGTACAATTGCGGGGGCAGCCACAGTTTTGCTGTGTTCCCTGTTAGGCCCGTCAGGGCACCGACTAAACGCGATATTATGCCCGTTTTTGCAGCCGATAAAGCCAATCGCCGCAAGGTTCGCCGTAGGGTCGCGGCAACCGGACGAGCAGCGTAATCTACGAATGGATCAAGCGAGGACCGGCGGATGGCAACGTGGTTGACCGTGGTGGGAATCGGAGAGGACGGCTGGCATGGGCTTGGCCGGAACGCGCGCGAGGCGTTGCTCGCCGCCGATACCATTTTCGGCGGCACGCGCCATCTCGACCTGTTGCCGGAACATATCGGCGCGGAACGCCGCGCGTGGCCCACGCCGTTTTCGATTGCGCCGGTACTTGAATATCGCGGCAAGCAAGTTTGCGTACTGGCAAGCGGTGACCCGATGATGTTCGGCGTCGGCACGACTTTCGCACGCGAGCTGGAAGCGGGCGAATTCGATGTGCTCCCCGCGCCGTCCTCGTTGTCCGTTGCTGCGGCGCGTCTGCATTGGTCACTGCAGGATGTGGCCGTTGTATCGCTCGTTGGGCGTCCGGTCGCGGCGCTTGGCATTCATCTTCATCCAGGTACGCGCGTATTTGTCCTCAGCAGCGACGGATCGAGCCCTTTTGACGTCGCGCAGTTGTTGAACAGGCGGGGTTTCGGGCCCAGCCGTTTAAGCGTGTTTGAACATCTGGGCGGCGAACGCGAGCGTCGTATCGATGGCATCGCTAATGCGTGGAACCACCAAGCCGAGATAGCAGCGCTCAACCTCGTGGCGATCGAATGCATCGCGGAGAACAAGGCATTGCGTCTGCCGCTTACGCCCGGTCTTCCAGACGATGCCTACCAGCACGACGGCCAGCTCACCAAACGCGATGTCCGCGCCATCACGCTCGCGCGGCTCGCGCCCGAACCCGGCGAATTGCTTTGGGACGTGGGCGCGGGATGCGGGTCGATCGGCATTGAATGGATGCGCTCGCATGCCAGCTGCCGCGCGATTGCCATCGAAGCGGATAGCGGGCGTCAGCGTTTCATCGAGCTGAATCGCGATGCGCTCGGCGTGCCCGGGCTACAACTCGTGGAGGGCGAAGCGCCGGCCGCGCTCAATGGACTGGCGCCGCCGGATGCGATCTTTATTGGCGGCGGCGTGACGGCGCCGAACATGCTCGACACGTGCTGGGCGCATCTGAATAAAGGCGGCCGTATGATCGTCAATGCAGTGACGATTCAAAGCGAAGCGATGCTCGTCGCATGGCGCGCGGCGAACGTCGGCGAGCTGACGCGTATTGGTGTGGCGCATGCGCAACCGCTCGGCGCCTTCGATACATGGCGGCAGGCGCTCCCCATCACGCTGCTGCATGCAGTGAAATCATGACGTGCTCCTCCATCCGATACCGCCATGCGTGACGAGACGCCCGAACAGCCCGCGCCGTTGCGCACCGGGCTTACAACAGGCACTTGCGCGACCGCGACGTCGCTGGCGGCGGCGCGGCTGCTGCTTGGCGGTATCGTGACGGAAAACGCGGATATCACGTTGCCAAAGGGCCAGCAGGTCGTCTTGCCTCTCGTGTTCTGCCGTCTGGTCGAGGGCGATGTTTATAGCGCGGAAGCCGGCACCGTAAAAGATGCCGGCGATGATCCCGACGTCACCCATGGCGCAATCGTGTTTGCGCGCGTGCGCCTGGTGAGCGAGCCGGGTGTGCGCTTTCTCGCCGGACCGGGCGTTGGCACGGTGACGCGCGCAGGACTCGCGCTCGCAATAGGCGAACCCGCGATCAATCCCGTGCCGCGAAAGATGATGTCCGAACACCTTGCCGCGCTCGCGCATGAGCATGCCTACAACGGCGGATTTGAGGTGAGCATCGGCGTGGAGAACGGCGCCGAACTTGCGCTCAAAACCATGAATCCGCGTCTGGGTATCGTCGGTGGCTTATCGATACTTGGTACGAGCGGCATCGTCCGGCCGTTTTCTTGTTCAGCTTATATTGCATCGATTCATCAGGGCATCGACGTCGCGCGCGCGAACGGTTACGTCCATCTCGCGGCATGCACGGGCAATCAAAGCGAAGAGGCCATGCGCGTCCGATACAACCTCCCCGACATCGCCCTGATAGAAATGGGCGACTTTGTGGGCGCAGTGCTCAAGCATTTGCGTCGTGCGCCCGTGCAGAAATTGAGCGTGTGCGGCGGCTTCGGCAAGATGAGCAAGCTCGCCGCCGGACACATGGATTTGCATAGCCGCAATTCCAGCATCGATCTGCCGCTGCTCGCCGGCTGGGCTGCGGACGCCGGCGCGAGCAAGCCGCTGACTGACGCCATGCGCGGCGCAAATACGAGTCAGGAAGCGTTGCTGCTGGCGCGCGAACAAGGCGTGCCGCTGGGCGATATCGTTTGTGAGCACGCGCGCCGATTCGCGTTGAGTGTCGTGCCGGAAAATATCGACGTGGAGTGTTTCGCGATCGATCGGCAAGGGCGCATTGTGGGTTCGGCGCAATGACGCGCGTCCTGCTGCTTGGCGGAACCGGCGACGCATTGACGATCGCGCGTCGTCTCGGAGCTGAGCACGTTTATAGCCTTGCCGGACTGGGGCGCAAGCCGGCTGATCTGGCGTGCCGCGTGCGCATTGGTGGATTCGGCGGAGTGGAGGGGCTGGCGGCATTTATCGAGGCCGAGTCGGTTGGTTTGATCGTCGACGCCACCCATCCGTACGCCGCGCAAATGAGCCGTCATGCCGCCGCCGTTTCGGCGACGACGAATGTTCCATGCTGGGCGCTTCGTCGTGCGCCATGGCAAGCGCAAGCCGGCGACGACTGGCGCGAAGCGACAGATTTCGCTTCGATTCTGGAAGTCATCGCGCCATACGAACATCCGCTGTGGACGCTCGGCCGCGAGCCGCTCGATCATCTCGATGAGATCCCGTCCCGGCAGCACTGGACCATTCGCTGCCTCGATCCGTACGATGGCAACGCCCGCGCGACGATCATCGCGGCGCGCGGACCGTTTTCGCTGGACGGCGAACGTGCGCTGTTCGATCAGCAACACACCGATATCATCGTCAGCAAGAACAGCGGCGGCGCCGCGACCGAAGCGAAACTCGCGATAGCGCGCGAGCGCGGCCTGCCCGTCGTGATGCTCCAACGTCCTCCACTTCCTTCAGTCGAGCGCGAATTCACCGATACAACATCGCTTTTGAACGCGCTCGACGTTTTTCTATAAAACCCCTTAAATGACGGTCTATTTCATTGGCGCGGGTCCCGGCGATCCCGAACTCATCACCGTAAAAGGGCAGCGTCTCGTGCGCGCGTGCCCCGTGATCCTCTACGCCGGATCGCTGGTGCCGGAGGCGGTGCTGAGCGGGCATCGCGCGGAAATCTGTGTCAACACCGCCGATCTTCACCTCGATGAAATCGTCGCGTTGCTCGAAAGCGCGCATGCCAAAGGGCAGGACGTGGCGCGCGTTCATTCGGGCGATCCATCGTTGTATGGTGCGATCGGCGAGCAGATTCGCCGCTTAAACGCGCTCGGCATTCCATATGAAATGGTGCCGGGTGTGACGGCGGCGGCGGCCTCGGCGGCGGCGCTCGGATGCGAGTTAACGTTGCCCGGAATCTCGCAGACCGTGATCCTCACGCGCTTCGCCACCAAGACATCCATGCCCGAAGGCGAGCAACTCGCCGATCTCGCGCGCCATCGCGCGACCATGGCGATTCATCTGGGCGTGCGTCATATCGAGCGCATCGTCGCCGATCTGATCCCGCATTACGGCGCGGATTGCCCTGTCGCCGTGATCTTCCGCGCGAGTTGGCCGGATGAAGAGAAAATGCTCGGAACGCTCGCGGATATCGCCGGGAAAGTGCTTGAAAAAGGCATCGAAAGGACGGCGCTGATCGTAGTTGGGCACGTGCTGAATGCCGAGGGATTCACGGATTCTTCGTTGTATCGGAAAGTACTCTGAGAATAAGAAAAGACGCCGTGCGGGTTTAAAGCCGCACGGCGTCTCCACCATCAACGCATCAAGCGCGTTTCTTCTTCGCTCTGCGCGACAGCATGTTCAGCCCCTCGACCAGCGCCGAGAACGCCATCGCCGCGTAGATGTAGCCCTTCGGCACGTGCGAGCCGAACCCTTCGGCGACCAGCGTCATCCCGATCACCAGCAGGAAACCGAGCGCGAGCATTACGACTGTCGGATTCCTGTCGATAAACCGCGACAACGGACCCGCCGCGAACATCATCACGGCCACCGCCGCGATCACGGCCACGAACATGATGGGAATGTGCTCGGTCATGCCAACGGCCGTCACGATGCTATCGATGGAAAAAACCAGATCCAGCACCAGAATTTGCCCGATCGCCGACAACGGCGTGATCGAAGCAGCCTTCACCGGACCGTCTGATTCGCTGGAATCATGCGAAACGTGGTGATGAATTTCCGTGGTCGCTTTCCATACCAGGAACACGCCGCCCGCAATCAGGATCAAGTCGCGCCAGGAAAAATCATGTCCGAACGCCGTAAAAATAGGCGCCGTCAGCCGCACGATCAGCGCGACCGTGCCAAGCAAGCCGAGCCGCATGACGAGCGCGAGCCCGATTCCCAGGCGCTGCGTGCGCGCCCGGTGCGCTTCGGGGAGCTTGTTCGTAAGAATCGAGATAAAGATCAGGTTGTCGATGCCAAGCACGACTTCCATGACAACGAGCGTCGCCAAGGCCGCCCAGGCGGTGGGATCACTTGCAAGTGCAACGAGGTAATCCATGAGATGTCAGGTTTGTCCGGTTATAGGTCACGAATTGTCACGCAATGATACGCGACGTTCGCATCGATAATGTAAGCTTAATGAAATGTTTGAGAGTGTTTCGAGCCGGTAAAAGTTCTCGATCATTCCCGAACAGCGTTTCCTGCATCGAAAAACTCTTTGACACAATTACGGGTAAACTCTCGGTGCCGTACGCCATTCCTCAGTAGGAATCGCGCCTTTCACGTTCGCTGCCCGATTCGGCAGTCTTTCGGGTTACGCATGCAGGGAAAATCGCAACGACTCATTGAGCTGGACTTTTTTCGCGGCCTCGTTCTGCTCGTGATTCTCGTCGATCATATTGGCGGCAGCATGTTGTCCCGCATGACGCTACATTCGTTTGCGCTCAACGACGCCGCCGAAGTCTTCGTTTTCCTCGGTGGTTTTGCGACTGCCACCGCGTATATAACGATGTGCGCAAAACGCTCGGAATCGGCCGCGCGCGCAAGGTTTGTCCGCCGCGCCTTTCAAATATATAGAGCATTTCTGATCACGGCCGCGCTCATGCTGGTGACGAGCTTCGTGCTGCGGCCGTTCTTTGGCGGCGCGCCCAATCTCGCCACGACTGATCTGGACGCGTTCATTGCCGCGCCGTTCACGGCCATCGCGGATATCCTGCTGTTGCGCCGACAGCCATACCTTGCTTCCGTCTTGCCGATGTACGCGTTTTTCGCGCTCGCCGTGCCGCTCGTGTTGCCGCTTGCGCGCAGCAAGCCGTGGCTTCTGCTTGCAGCGAGCGTTGGGCTTTGGGCGCTTGCGCCTCCGGTCGCCGAGTATTTGCCATCGGCGGAAGATTTGTTGTGGGACTTCAATCCGGCCGCGTGGCAATTGATGTTCGTGATGGGCGTGATCGCCTGTTGCCAGCCGGTTTATCAGCGCGTGAGCGCGCACCGGTTCGGATGGATCGTGAGCATCGCCGCGCTGGCGATTGTCGCGGGCATGGCGTACTACAAGCTGCTCGTGCTCCCGACTCCCTTCGATGGCGATTTCAAACGCAATCTGGCAGGCGCGCGCATCGTCAATTTTGTGGCTATCGCGTGGATCGCGGGAGACCTGACGCGCCGTGGCGTGGTCAGGCAAATCGCGCAGTTCTCGCCGTGGGTGAGCGCGGTGGGCCGCGATGGGCTCGTGTGTTTCGTGGCAGGCGCAGTGATCTCGCTGTTCGTGGATTCGGTGTTGTACACGGTGACGGGCGGGCTCATCGACGTGCCGTTTGGGCTTGCCGCAGACGCTTTCGCAATCATCCTGCTGCTGGCCATTCCGCATCGTCAGCGTTTGTTCGACGCAATCGGATTCGGATCGATGACCTCGGCCGCGAAGGCGAAAGGGTAACGAAGCGCCTGAAGCGATAATCGAAAATGCGACTAACGGTCTGCGTTTTGAGCGTCGGCTTGCTGGACATGTCGTTGTTGGACCATCAACCCGTTGAGCAAAATTCACTTAGGCATAGGGCTTGCTAAACCGTTGCGACTTTAACCAAAACAACGGATTTACCATGCTCAAGCTTGCCATTCTTTTTGCGGTGATATCGGTTATCGCCGGATTCTTTGGCTTTGGCCGCGTATCGTCGGGCGCGGCGGGGATCGCGAAGATCTTCTTCTTCATTTTCCTGGTGTTGTTCGTGATCTTCCTGGTCGTTGCCATCTCGGCGGGATCGCTGGTGCTTTGACGGGTTGATTGAACAGCACGCGTAACGAATCGGGGCGCCTCGCGAGGCGCCCCGATTCGTTTTCCACGTTCTATAAGCGTCAGTCCGGCGGCAGCGCCGTCAGATCAGGCGCCGACAACAACGCATCGCTATCGTCCTTGAGTTTGACGCCGGTCAGCTTCAGACGCACGGCTTCGTTGAGCAGATACTGCAGCTTGAAAGCGGCGGCATCGTATGGAAGACCTTCGGGGCGGACGTTCGAAATGCAATTGCGCTCGGCATCGCTTCGTCCGATCCGCGGCTCGTATGTGAGGTAGACGCCGAGGCTGTCGGGTGAACTCAAACCCGGCCGCTCGCCGATCAGCACCACCACAATTCGCGCCCGTAAAAGCTCACCGATACCATCGCCGAGTGCAACTCGCGCCTGCCGCGCCACAACGACAGGACCGATGCGCATGCCATCCAGCTTCGAGCGCATGCGCTCCAGCAGCGGCACGGCGTGGCGCGTTGCGGCGTAGGCCGACAAGCCATCGGCGACAACGAAAACTACGTCAAAGTCGTGGCCTGCGTAGTCGCTTAGGCGTGCGGTGCTTTCATCGCTGAGCTTGCGGCCGAGATCCGGCCGGCGCAAATAATGATCGCGATCGGGCGCGGCGCTTTCAGCGTCGAGCGTATCGAAACCGGCTGCGCGCAGCGATGCATGCAGCGCATCCACGTCGAGCGGTTGATGCACGGCGTCGCGGGCCTGCGCGTGCGACAAGTTGAACGCGAGCAAGGGCGCGGTTGGCAGGCTGCTGCCGGCGCGTCCCAACGCAATGCGCGCGTTCGTGAAACGGCGCAGCGCGTCCCACGGGCTGGTGTTGGGCGGAGAAGGTGGGTTCTCGGAGTTTGCGTCGAGATCTGCCATCAGGTCGTGATCCATTCGAGCAACGGTTGCGGCGCCGAAGGGGTTAGCAATGCGCCGCGTGTGTCGATGATTTGCATCGATTCAAGCCATGCTTCGAACTCCGGCGCGCGGCGCAGGCCGAGCACATTGCGCACATACAACGCGTCATGGAACGAGGTGCTTTGATAGTTGAGCATGACGTCGTCGGCGCCGGGCACGCCCATTATGAAGTTGACGTTCGCGACGCCGAGCAGCGTCAGTAACGTGTCCATGTCGTCGGAATCGGCTTCGGCGTGGTTGGTGTAGCAGATGTCGCAACCCATCGGCACGCCGAGCAGCTTGCCGCAAAAATGATCTTCGAGGCCGGCGCGGATGATCTGCCGGCCATCGTAGAGATATTCCGGGCCGATGAAACCCACCACGGTATTCACCAAGAGCGGCTTGAATTTACGCGCGACCGCGTACGCGCGCACTTCGCAGGTTTGCTGGTCGACGCCATGATGAGCATCTGCGGAAAGCGCGCTGCCCTGGCCGGTTTCAAAGTACATGAGGTTATCGCCGACCGTCCCGCGTTTCAGCGATAACCCCGCCTCGTACGCCTCTTGCAGCAACGCGAGCGACACGCCGAAACTCGCGTTGGCCTTTTCGGTGCCCGCGATCGACTGGAACACGAGATCGACAGGCGCGCCTTTTTCGATGGCGGCGATCGTGTTCGTCACATGCGTTAGCACGCACGATTGCGTCGGCACTTCGTAGCGTTGCCGGAAGTCATCGATCATGACAAGCAAGGTCGTGATCGCGCTGAGCGAGTCCGACGCCGGGTTGATGCCGATCACCGCGTCCCCGCAGCCGTACATGAGGCCGTCGAGCATGGACGCGGCGATGCCCTTGACGTCGTCGGTGGGATGGTTCGGCTGCAGGCGCACGGACATGCGGCCCGGCAAGCCGATGGTATTGCGAAAGTGCGTGACCACCGGCCGTTTTTTCGCCGCGAGAATCAGGTCCTGGTTGCGCATCAGTTTCGATACAGCCGCGACCATTTCCGGCGTGAGGCCGGGCGCAATGCGTACGAGCGCGGCGGTATCGGTGGTGTCGGCGAGCAGCCAGTCGCGAAAATCGCCGACCGTGAGATGCGAAATTTCGGCGAAAGCCTGTGCAGAGTGTTCGTCGATGATCAGCCGCGTGACCTCATCGCTTTCATATGGGATCACGGTTTCGCTGAGGAACGTGCGCAGCGGGACTTGCGCGAGCGCCATTTTGGCCGCGACGCGCTCTTCCTCGGTGGCGGCAGCAACGCCCGCAAGCTGATCGCCCGAGCGCTGCGGCGTTGCTCTCGCGAGCAGGGTTTTCAGGTCATCGAAACGATACGTCCGATGACCGATGGTCTCGTTGTAGCTCATCGCGTGATCCTTGTTCCGGGGCGGCCGTCCAATACTGAAGTATGCGACGTATCCGTGCATGGCCAAAAATGCCTGGCGCCGTCAGCCGTCCATTTTTCCCCATGCGATAATTCGAAACCCCTCCGATTCGTTCACTTTACAGCGCTGAACCTTGAAAAACCTGCTTGTTCCGCTCGACCGGCTGGCCGATTTCGACGAAATCATCGACGTCCGCACGCCGCTCGAATTCACCGATGATCACATTCCCGACGCTCTCAACGCCCCGGTGCTGAGCAACGAGGAACGTGTGCTTATCGGCACGATGTACAAGCAGGTCTCGCCTTTCCAGGCCGCCCGCGTTGGCGCGGCTATGGTTGCGCGCAACATTGCGCAGCATCTCGATACGATCTTCGCCGACCGGCCGCGCAACTGGCGCCCGCTGATTTACTGCTGGCGCGGCGGTACGCGATCCGGCTCCATAACGACCATGTTCAACATGATCGGCTGGCAGGCGCGGCAGCTCGACGGCGGATACAAGACGTACCGCCGCGCGACCATTGAGACACTCGCGCACTTTCCGGCGGCGTTTCGTTATATCGCGCTGACCGGGCCGACCGGCAGTGGCAAGACACGTTTGCTGCATGCCTTGAGCGAAGCCGGCGCGCAGACGCTCGACCTGGAACGGCTCGCGGCGCATCGCGGTTCATTGCTCGGCGCGTTGCCGGGCGAGCCACAGCCGTCGCAGAAATGGTTCGATACGCTGCTTGTCGGCGCGCTACGTGGTTTCGATCCCGCGCGGCCGGTTTTTGTCGAAGCGGAAAGCCGGCGAATCGGTTCGGTTGCGTTGCCGCTTGCGTTGGTAGAGACATTTCATCGCGCGAATTGCGTTCAGGTCGAAGCGACCCGCGAGGATCGCGCGGCGTTTCTGCTGCACGACTACGCACATCTTTTCCACGATCCCGAGTTGTTCAAGCAGCAGTTATCGAAGCTGATTGGCTTGCACAGCCGCGAACGCGTGAACCGCTGGCACACACTGATCGATGAAAACCGTGGTCCTGAACTCGCGCGCGAATTGATCGACCAGCACTACGATCCGGCCTATACGCGCAGCAGCGGGGCGCATTTCATCGAGTTGCCGCGCGCTGCGCGGGTCCTGTTTCGTCCCAATGACGCTGATGTGATCGATCAGGCGAGGGCGCTGCTCGTGCAACTCGAGACATCCGCAAGTCCGGCGTGACACCTTATTCTTTTTAAAAACCAAGACCACCATGCAATCCACTCTTCGACAACCCCGCGTAGCGCTCGGCTGGATCGTGTTCCTGCTGATCGCCGTCATCGGCCTGTTCTACGTCAAATGGTTTCCGTACTACAACCGCGCGTTCGTGGCGGCGAGCCAGCATTCCATCGGCAAATCCATTCTGATGGGCACGGCGGCGAGTGCGCCGGAGCCGTCGTGGAAAGCGGCTATCGACTACGCGTTCGCGTACGGCAAAGCAATCTGGCAAGCGATGGTGCTCGGGCTCTTGCTCGGCTCCGCCGTGCAGGCGCTGATTCCGCCGCAATGGGTTGCGCGCGCGCTCGGTAAAAGCGGCTTCGGCAGCGTGGTGAACGGCGGCTTGATGTCCTTGCCGGGCATGATGTGCACGTGTTGCGCGGCGCCCGTCGTCGCCGGTTTGCGTGCGCGTCAGGCAGCGCCGGGCGCAGCTATTGCATTTTGGCTGGGCAATACCGTACTGAACCCGGCCACGCTGATTTTCATGGGCTTCGTGCTCGGCTGGCAATGGATGGGCTTGCGCCTCGCGCTCGGCGTCCTGATGGTGTTCGGGCTCGGATACGCCGTGAACCGCATGGTGACGCCGAAAGAAGCGGAGGCATCGCGTGGAGAAATGGCGAAGCTGGTGGCGGCCGAAGATCCGGGGACCGCGTTCACGCGCTGGATTCGGATTCTTGGGCGCATGACTATCCGGCTCGTGCCGGAGTACATCGTTCTGGTGCTGGTGCTCGGGGCGGCGCGTGCGTGGCTGTTTCCGCACATTGGTCCGAACATCGATAACAGCGTCCTTTGGATTGTCGGTCTTGCCATTGCCGGCACGTTGTTCGTGATCCCGACGGCCGGCGAAGTGCCGATCATCCAGGCGATGCTGTCGCTCGGCATGTCGGTGGGTCCCGCGGGCGCGTTGCTGATGACGTTGCCGCCAATCAGTTTGCCTTCGGTGGCAATGCTGGGCCGCTCGTTTCCGCCGCGCGTGCTGACAGTGGTGGCGGTCGCGGTGGTCGGTTTCGGGGTGCTGGCGGGGTTGCTGGCGGTGGCGTTGGGGTTTTAGAGACGGGTTGGTTGTTCTTTATTGGTGTTCGCACAAAAAACTACAAAATCTTGGTTTCGATGCGACGGGCCGCAACCGCCCGCCCGTCGCGGGCATTGCGCGATTAGCGTTCCAAAGTTGCAAGGATTCGGAGTACAAGTACGTCTTGCCCGCTAAAAAGGACTTGATTCGCAGGTACGGCGGTATGGCATGCTTTCAAACGGATATCGACGCGGCACATGGTTCGCAAGACGAAGTTAGAAACCAATGAAAGCAATCGCTCAGCAGAAAAATGGCCAGCTGTTTGAAGAAATCAATGCTCTTCAGGCGGCAAGCCGGCACTACCTTGATTCGACGTCTATAAACCCGCTCGTTCGCAGGTGGCGTGCGCTTAGACACGAGATCGATGCATTGATGAAAGTCGACGCATGTTCAGCATGGGAGCTTGCTGGTGCCTGGAAGGGCCTTTCGGGTGATCTGGCTGCAACTGAAGAGGCATTTGCAAATCGCACCAAGCTTGGCAACTCGGGGACGAACCGTATCAACTGGATGGTCAATCGACTCAATCTCGGCTTGTTCAGCGGGGCGCAAGCGCTTTACGCTGAAGTGGGAACCGCGGAGGACGGATATTTCACTCAATTGCTAGAAGAAGGTTGCTGTTCTGGGGCAATTCAACAGGCGGTGAGATTCATTGAAAGGGCTGGGGAAATGCACATCAAAGGCAACGCTGACCTGACGACCGAAATCATCAAGGCGAACGCCATCTTGCAAGTTGCTGGCCTCTCTGATGCATGCATTGCTCAACACCTCGACGTTGCTGGTTTGGTTCTGCGCCGTCATCGGATTCGCCCCGATGGGACGCTTCGTGTTACCTCTGCCCCGGGTTATTTCAATGGCGTCACCTACGCATTCAAAGTACCCGTCCCGGCAGAGAGCGCGTTTGATATGAATATCGAACTCGCCGAGGAAGAAGACAGGGCTGGTATCGACAAACACGTCGCCTTCGACGTTGTATTCGAGCCGTTGTCGTCATGAGTTCAAGCCCAAGCGAACTGGTCGATTGCGCTTTGAGCCTGTTGGGCGATGCCCGAAGCGAGCCGCAGTACCGTACTGTATGTAGCCGTGCGTATTACGGCGCCTTCCACGCGGCGAACTTGTTTCATAACGCGTTGCCGGCTCCCGGAACTGTCGGGGACGCACGCGGTCGTCATGAGCAGCTTATCGCTCAACTCGCCAATCCGACTTGCAGCAAGCGCAATCATAAATACTTCGTTTCGCAGGCACTGAGTAAAGTCCTTCGGACCTTGATCGATGCGCGGGTACGGGCAGACTACCTTATTGATACTGAAGTCGACTTCGGCATGGCCGCAAAGTCGTCCGAGAGCGCGCGCGTGGTCATGCTCAAGACATCGGAATTTGCAGTGAACTAATCCGGTGCTCACCGGCCGTTCAATGAAAGTTGAACGGCCTTTTACTGATTCAGTGCGCCATCTGAATCAGCAGCTTGAACGGCAATGCCAGCAGCAACGCCCCTCCCACGCCCACACACCACAGCGCAATAAACCAAAGCGTCCTTTTAAGCGCAGAACTCTTCTGCGCCCCGACCCGTGTTTCAGTGATAGTGATGTTCGCCATGGCGCACCTTGCCTCTGAAGACCCAGTAACCGAGCGTCGTATAAGCGATGATCACCGGCAAGATCACCGCCGCCCCAATCAGCGTGAATTTCTGGCTCGAATGCGGCGCGGCGAGCTCCCAGAGCGACACGCCGGGAAAAATTTCGTGCGGCGAAATGCTGAGGACAAGGCCGCTATAACCCAGCAGCACAAACGCCAGCGCCATCATGAACGGCTGCGTCTCGTGTCGTGACAGGATCGCGCGGCGCATCAGCCACGCGCAAGCGACAACCAGCAGCGGCACCGGAAGGAATCGATAAAACCATGGGGTATCGAACCAGCGCGACGCAATGCCGGCATCCTGCAGCGGCGTCCAGATACTGACGATGGCAATCGTTCCCAGTTGCAGCAGCGTCAGCGGCCAGACGATCCTGTAGAACCGCCGCTGCAGATCGCCCTCGGTTTTGGCAATCAACCAGCAGCAGCCGAGCAACGCATACGTGACCACGAGCGCAAACCCGGTGAACATGCTGAAGGGCGTGAACCATGTGAAGGCATCGCCGGAATAGCGGCCATCGGCGACCGGAATGCCATTGAGAAACGCGCCCAGCGCCACGCCCTGAAAAAACGTCGCCCCCGCCGATCCACCAATGAACGCGAGATCCCACAGGTGCTTCGTGCGCGTCGCCTTGGATCGAATCTCGAACGAAACGCCGCGAAAGATCAGGCAAACCAGCATGAAGATCAGCGGCAGATAAAGACCGGACAGCACGGTGGAATAGATCATCGGGAACGCGGCGAAGAGCCCCGCGCCGCCGAGTACCAGCCACGTCTCGTTGCCATCCCAGACCGGCGCGACGGTGTTCATCATCACGTCGCGGTCATGCTCGTCTGGAAAAAACGGAAACAGGATGCCGATGCCCAGATCGAACCCGTCCAGCACCACGTACATCAGCACGCCCAGCGCGATGATCGCGGCCCATGTCAGCGATAAATCCATCTCACGCTCCTTCGATTGAATGCGTCGCGACCGACATCGGGCGGCGCGCGGTGTTGTTGTCATCGTCCATGCTGGGCGCGTGCGTGATCGTGCCCGGCAACGCCGGCCCGGTCTTGAGCAGCTTGAGCAGGTAATAGATGCCCGTGCCGAAGACCAGCGTATAAACGATCACGAAGATCAGCAGTGTCACGCCGACTTGCTGCGCGCTTACCGGCGACACCGCTTCCGACGTTCGCATCACCCCGTACACCACCCACGGTTGCCGGCCGGCCTCGGTCGTGACCCAGCCGGCGAGTAGCGAAATGAAACCGGTCGGCCCCATGACGAGCACGAAACGCTGAAACAGCTTCGATTCGAACAGCTTGTTTTTCCGCCGCAGCATCCAGCCCGCGATGCTCATCAGGATCATCAGCACGCCAAGCCCGGCCATGATCCGGAAGCTCCAGAACACAACGGTGGAGTTCGGACGATCTTCTTTCGGGAACGACTTGAGGCCGCGGATCTCGCCGTCCCAGCTATGTGTGAGGATCAGGCTGCCCAAGTGCGGAATCGATACCGCGTACTTGGTGGTTTCGGCCTCCATATCCGGAATGCCGAACAGGTTCAGCGCCGTGCCGCCTTTCTCGGTCTCCCACAAGCCTTCGATGGCCGCAATCTTCGCCGGCTGATGTTCGCGCGTGTTCAAGCCGTGCATGTCGCCGACAATTGCCTGGACCGGCGTGAGAACGAGGAGTAACCAGAGCGACATCGAGAACATTTTCTTGATAGCGGGGTCGCGTCGGCCTTTCAACAAGTGATACGCGCCTGACGCGGCGACCACCAGGCCGGCGACCACAAACGCTGCGATAGCCATATGCGCCAACCGGTAAGGAAACGATGGATTGAAGATGATCTGGAACCAGCTGACCGGCACGACGTGATCGCCTTCAATGCGAAATCCTTGCGGCGTCTGCATCCAGCTATTCGATGCCAGGATCCAGAACGTCGAGATCAGCGTGCCGATTGCAACCATCAGCGTGGCGCCGAAGTGCGCTTTGGGTCCGACCTTGTTCCAGCCGAACAGCATGATGCCGAGGAAACCCGCCTCGAGGAAAAACGCGGTCATCACTTCATAGGCGAGCAACGGGCCTGTGATCGGACCGGCAAAGCTCGAGAAACCGCCCCAGTTGGTGCCGAATTCGTAGGCCATCACGACGCCCGAGACCACGCCCATTCCGAAGGCGACCGCAAACACCTTCGACCAGAACAGGCACAGCTCTTTGTAGACCGGTTTTCCGGTTTTGAGCCACGCACCCTCGAGCACGGCGATAAAGCTCGCCAGCCCGATACTCAACGCCGGGAAAACGATGTGGAATGAAACGGTGAAGGCGAACTGAATACGCGCCAGGTCGAGCGCTTGTTGGGTGGCATGCATGGCAAGTGGTGCTGCCTTCGCGGGCGCACTCTGGACGAGGTCGCGGGCGGGCGCTGGTTGGTTGAACTGAGTACGACGAAAGTGACTGTAAGCCAGATTTTGAGATGTTTGCTGCGACGCGGCAGGCGCATGCTAATGTGCGCAAATGTCGCGATGCCGGACGAAATTTATCGATAACTTGCGCTTTATCAAGTACTTGCCGATCGCTGTAGAGTAAGAAATTCGAGGGCTTTCAACGTGATTTACGCGACAATCGACCGCACTGCGTCAATCGGGCGCCTTGTCTTCTGAAAGTGCGTTTTCCAGCTCGTTTGTCGGACGAAAAGCGCACGATGTTTTACACCTCCATCCACGATTGCCGCAGCGCCGCGGGTACCATGACGTCATGTGGCGGGCCCGCGATGTGCTCGGTGAGTTGCTCGACAGCAAGGCCGCGCACGGGAAACGAATCGAACAAGGTGAAGGGAGAAAAATTATGCGTCTGGACGACGAAAGAGAGAGCCAGAATGTCGAAGACCGGCGCGGTTCCGGCGGCGGAGGCGGCGGCTTTCGAATGGGCGGCGGTTCAATCGGTATCGGTTCGATCGTCATTGCACTCGCGGCATCGTATTTTTTCGGCATCAATCCAATGGTGGTGCTGAATTTGTTGTCGGGTGGTTCGGGCGGGTCGAGTACGTCTTATACGCAGCAGCAACAGCGACCCGTGGACTCGGGCGGCCAGCCGCAACCCGCTGCAAGCGACGCGGGCGCGGTGTTCGTTCGGCGCGTCCTCGGCAATACGGAGCGCACCTGGCAGCAAATCTTCCGCACGCAATTCAATCAGGACTATCCGGCGCCCAAGCTCGTGTTGTTCAGCGGCGGCACGGCGACCGCATGCGGTACCGGCCAATCCGCAATGGGACCGTTTTATTGCCCGAACGACCGGAGTGTGTACATCGATTTGTCGTTCTACAAAGAGTTGCGCGACCGCTTTGGCGCGAGCGGCGACTTTGCACAGGCTTATGTAATTGCGCATGAGGTTGGGCATCACGTGCAGAACGTGCTCGGCATCATGACCAAAGTCGATAACGCCCGGCGCCGCATGTCGCCGGCTCAGGCGAATCAATTGTCGGTACGCGTCGAGTTGCAGGCCGATTGCTTCGCGGGCGTTTGGGCGAACGTGGCGCAGAAGAACAACGCGAAGCTGATCGAGCCCGGCGACTTTCAGCAAGGCTTGAACGCTGCGGGCGCTATCGGCGACGACCGGTTGCAGAAGGAAACGCAGGGACGCGTAGTCCCGGAAGCCTTTACGCACGGCACGAGTGCGCAGCGGCAGCGCTGGCTCAACCGGGGGCTGGCGACGGGCGATCTGGGGCAATGCGATACCTTTGGCGCCCAATCGTTGTGAGGTGCAGGACATCTTCTGTGAAAAGCGGGTAGAGAAAACCGCTATTTCGACGGATAATTCTGTCCAAACTTGTTGCAGCGGGCGCGGATACGCACTCGGCGCGTCCGCGCGACAGTTTGTACAATCTTGTCGTTCATAACAGATCGCCGCCGGGCCGCCTTTAATCCGCAGAATTTCCGCAGAAAGCGCGCCGGTCAGGCGAGTCAGCCTCCGGCAGCCCGTCCGCGCGTCCAACACCGTGCGTGATCCCGCCCGCTGGACGAATTAAAGGTCCCCCCGCATTCCCATGAAGCGAATCCTGATTGTCAAAGTGACGTCATTGGGCGATATCGTAGAGACGCAACCCGTCGTCTCCGATCTTCGCCGCGCATTTCCCTCGGCCAAGATCGACTGGGCCGCAGACGCAGCGTTCGCCGATATCATCCGCTGGAATCCCGCCGTAGACCGCGTTCTGTGCGCGCCGCTGCGCAAATTCAAGAAAGCCCGCGGCTGGGCTGACCTCAAGGAAATCGCGGCGTCCATCGGCGAATTGCGGGCCGAGAAATACGACGTCGTGCTGGATATTCACGGTGTGTACAAGAGCGCGATCATCGCGTTCCTGGCGCGTGGGCGTCGCCGCTACGGATACAAGAACAAGGATCTCGGCGAGCTTGGAGCCGCGTTTGCGTACAACGCGCGTTTCGGCCCGCGCCCTCGCACCGACGCATGGCGCGGCATGCGCGTGAGCGTAGCGGACGCGCTGGGCTACACCTTCAACGAAACACCGGACTTCAATTTGCATTTGCCGCCGTCCGGGGCGCCATCGGCGTTACCTCAGGGCGCGCCGGTCGCGATGCTTTTCCACGCGACTTCCGCCGATGAAAAGAAATGGCCGATCGACCGCTGGGCCGAAACCGGACGATGGCTCACCGCGCGCGGCTACAGGATCGCGCTGCCGTGGGGCACGGAAGGCGAACGCAAGGAAGGCGAGCAGATCGCGGCGCTGGTACCGGGCGCAGTCGTCCTGCCGAAGCTGAGCGTAACGGAATGCGCGCATTGCATCGATGAATCGGCGGTTGTCGTCGGCATGGATACCGGACTGGTCCATCTGGCGCACGCGCTCGGGCGCCCCACGGTCATGATCTTCACCGCGACTTCGAGCGAGCATTTCGGTATTGGCGCGCCGGGGCGTTCGGTATCGGTTGGCGATCACTTCGCGCCGCCCGATGTTCCCGCAGTTCTGAGCGCGATCGAAAGCGTGATGCCGGGAACGGAAGGGTCGTCTGCAAGCCGGGTCGCCGCCGGTCAGACAAGCTCGTAGCGCGAGGGCACTTGACGACGTCGCGGACACATTAGACGATTAGCGCTTCCGAGTGGCCCTATAGCGACCTCAAGTGACCATGTCCGAAGAAGAAGATTCCGTTACGTTGGACCAACCGTCACCTGTTCGTCTAGCAATGTCGGACGTTCCGCTCGGCGAGCCGCTTGCCTGGCCGATCGTCGCCGCCGATGGCGCGTTGCTCGTGAACGCCGGCGCGACCATCACCGGGGCCGCCGAGCGCGCCTTCCTCTTTGCACATTTCGAGCCGCACAGGCTAGATGATTCGGCCGAATCTCCCACGCCGGAAGCATCGCCGCATCAATCGTCGTCTCCGGGCGCGGAGCTGCTGACGCTCGATACCATCGGGTTAAAGATCGGCGGGCGGCTTGGTCTGCGCGGCCCGGCAGGCTCCGCGATGTATTCCAGCCGCGTGATCGGGTTCTCAACGCCGGGACCTCAACGCACGCGGGCAGTGTTTATCACGCAGCCGGTGATGGCCGGGCATGAGCCACTGGCTTTGAGCCACGGCGAGCGGGTCGAACTCGTCGCGCTCGGCACGCGCGCGGTGTTCCAGTTTGCGTGCACTGTCGATGCCGTCTGCCGCGAGCCGTTCAGCTATCTGGTCCTGTCGGAACCGGGTGCGATTCGCCGCTTGCGGGCGCGCAAATTTGTGCGGATGGTCACGCGCCTGCCGGCGCATTTTTCCTTGATCGACCCCGAGCAAACCGGTGAACCCGGAACCCGGCTCGGCCTGGTCCGAGATATCAGCCCCTTCGGCATGTCGCTCGCAGTCGCCGAGGTGCAAGCGTCGCTTGGCGACAGGCTGCGGCTATCGTTCCGTTTCAATACGGACGACACCGATGTCGATATCGATTGCCACGCGATCGTGCGCCACGTTCATGAGGCCGATGCGCGCAGCGCGAACGCCATTTATGGGCTCGAATTCGAGACGCTCGAGCCGTCGCAGCGCATTGCGCTGAAGTCGTTCATGGCGGAACAAATCTAGGCTGGCCGAGCCTTGAGCCGCCATTCCGCTTACGGCAGGCTCGCGCCGCTTGCGCCCGGCGGGAAACCATCGGGGAAAAGCCGGTCGACCGCCGCCTGGAAGTGCTCGATCGGCGCCGCGCCGCGCAGCGCGATGGGCGGCGGCGGTTCTTGATCGCCCACGCCATCGCGCGACAGCACCACGAACGGCACGCCCGTCACGCCGAGCTTCTTCGCGAATTCCTCGTCTTCGATCACCGCGTCCGTAAGTTCGTCGCCGAGAAGGACTTCCTCCAGCGATTCCGGATCGATCCCGCACGTGGCTGCAATGTCGAGAAGCGCGTCGGTATCGCCGATATCAATGCCATCCTCGAAAAACGCCTTGAAGATCGCCCGATGCACGACGTCGAAGCGCCCCGACTCGCGCGCGAAAAACGCGGTCTCGAAAGCCTTGCGGCTGCGCGGCTGAACCGGCGGAAGGCGCATCAGCAGACCGCGGTCGGTCGCCATCGGGTAGACGGAAGTTTCCCAGCTCTGATGCAGAAGGTCGCTATCGGGGTCGAGCGGCGGCGTGGGTTCCGGGCGCAACTCGAACGCATGCCAGCGGACTTCGACGGCATCGCCATAAGCGTTCTGGAACTGGTCGATGACCGGCAATTCCAGATAGCAGAAGGGACACACAAAGTCAGACCAGACATCAAGGTACAGCGTGGGGCTTGTCATATCAGGCTCGTTGAAAATTCGTGCGAAATTTTACCGCGCATTCGGCTTTGTCTCAGATGCCGTGAAAGACCCATTCACGACGCGCGCACCGCCGGATTGCGGACCCATTCATGCGCCTGGATTGCGCCGTCGCCCAATATCGATCAACCTGCCCGCTGCGCTTTCGGGCATCCTGTGTGCTTGGTTCAATCCGATGGCACGCCAAGCCGGCTCGGACCAAACGCGGGCTTTGCGGTCGAATCCTTGCTGCGGCGGCACCGCGCGGCAAATCCACCCTGACTTACTGGAGAACACTCGTGCAAAAAACAGCATCGGCAAAATGGAGTGGCGGCATCAAGGACGGTAAAGGCTACATTTCGACGCAAACCGGTGTACTGAAGGATGCACCTTATGGATTTGCCGCGCGCTTCGAAGGCGGCCCGGGAACGAACCCGGAGGAACTCATCGGCGCGGCGCATTCGGGCTGTTTCACCATGGCCTTGTCCCTGCAACTGACACAGGCGGGCCTTACGGCGGAAAGCATCGAAACGAAGTCTACCGTGACGCTGGACAAGGACGGCGAGGGTTTCTCGATCACGGCTTGCCATCTCGACGTGAAGGCCAAGGTTCCCGGCGCTGACAAGGCCACTTTCGAAAAGCTCGCGAACGCCGCGAAGGAAGGTTGCCCGGTATCGAAACTTTTCGCCGGTAACGCGAAGATCACGCTGAATTCGGAATTCATCGAATAAGTTCGTTTAAACTGGACCTGACAAGAAGCGCGACTCATGAACTGGTCGCGCTTTTTTATCGTTATCGACAACACGGTGCCGCTCAGACGATTGACCATTAGAAACGACGACGTCCGGCATATCGCGCATCTCGCCGAACGAAAGCAAAGTCGGAGTTGTCCACAGATTTTGTGGATAGCCATGTGGACAACATGCGCAAGCACTTACCAACTCACTGATGCATAACGGTTTGTCGTTCTTCGGCGTTTCGCGTGCAGCAGCGACCGCTTTCGCAGTACACGCACTTAAGCATCATTCCCGCAAGCGCTTAATCCGATTATTTTGAGGAGAACCTGTAATCTGACGGCTCTTCCGGCATTCAAGCCCGGCCCGGTGACGTGATCGTGCAAACGCATTACGTACAAGACTCGCCGGCCGGCTATTGCCACCCATCTACCTGCATTACCGCCCTGGAGCATCGATGAAATTCAAGCTGGACTGGACGGGCATCGCACCATTTGCCGCACTTGTTATCCTGGGATTGACGATCGCTATTCCGAACGGCTGGATCTTCGGCGTGGCCGCCATCGCGCTCGCCGCCGCCGTATTCGCCGCCGTGCATCACGCGGAAGTGGTGGCGCATCGCGTGGGCGAACCGTTCGGGACACTGGTTCTGGCAATCGCAGTAACGGTCATTGAAGTAGCGCTGATCGTCTCCGTGATGCTGACGGGTGGTCCGGAAAAAGCGGCGCTTCCCCGCGATACCGTGTTCGCTGCAGCCATGATCTGCTGCAACGGAATTGTCGGAATCTGCTTGCTGATCGGCGGCTTGCGCCACCATGAACAGAATTTCCAGTTGAGCGGCGCGAGCGCTGCGCTCGCCATTCTTTGCGCGTTGTCGGTGCTGACCATGGTGCTGCCGAATTTCACGAGCACGGTCGTCGGGCCGGGGTTGTCGACATCGCAGCTTGTGTTTGTCGGGATTACGTCGCTCGTGCTGTACATCGTTTTTGTGTTTATCCAGACCGTGCGGCATCGCGATTATTTTTTGCCGCCTGTGCCTGCGCTCGATCCCAACCGCCCCGACGACGTCCACGCGCCACTGCCAACGAATGGCTACGCGCTCGCGTCGGGCGGTTTGTTGCTGCTTTCGCTGTTGGCCGTGGTTGGGCTGGCGAAGGTGCTTTCGCCGACGGTCGAGGCGGGCGTTGCGAGCGCTGGCGCGCCGGAGGCGGTAGTTGGCGTAGTGATCGCGGCGCTTGTCCTGTTGCCTGAAGGACTTGCCGCGTTGCGGGCCGCGCGGTTGAACCGGCTTCAAACCAGTCTGAATCTTGCGTTGGGATCGGCGTTGGCGAGTATCGGATTGACGATACCGACAGTTGCGATCGTCTCGATCGCCATCAGCCAGCCAATTTCGCTTGGACTTGGTCCGAAAGAGATCGTGCTGCTTGCGCTGACCTTGCTGGTAAGCGTTTTAACGCTGGGCACCGGCCGCTCTACCGTGCTGCAGGGCGTGGTCCATCTGGTGATTTTCGCGACGTTCCTGTTCCTGTCGGTTGTGCCGTGAGAGGGGCGCGGGTCGTGGCTTGAGCGTTGCGTCGACACGACCCCTGCGTCTTTTCTCTCAAACTTTTTTGCAATGCAGCACCAAATGCGTATAATTAAGGGTATTCCCTAGGGGTAAATACCCTAACTACGCTGAGGTGCTTTATGAAAACCGCCGCTCAAGGTTCTGTTCTCGTTTCGTTCGGTTCATGGTTCCGCAAGGCGAAAGCTGTCGTTCGTCGCGAATCTGTTCGTGCTTTGAACCTGCATCTGCAAAACTGCGCTGTGATGGCGGAAGCGTATCGCCGGAAGTAAATCGGCTGGGCTGAATGTTTAGTTGAGTCGGCGCGTCGATCGAGCAGATTTCCAGCTCTCGCACGCCGATTTGCGGGTAGGAAAGTCGGGCGTCAGATCGCCCAGCCGCCGAGGTAAAACACGGCGAGCACGGCAGCAATCACGACTGTACCAACGTTCAGCTTCCGGTATTCGCCGGCAATTACACGCCCGATCACGAGCGTGCAAAAGCCGAGCATGATTCCGGTCACAATATTCGCCGACAACACAATAAATACCGCGCAGACCAGCCCTGACATGGCGTCGACCAGGTCGTCCATGTGTAGTTTGCTCACGCTCGAAAGCATCAGCAAACCCACATACATCAACGCCGGAGCTGTTGCGTACGAGGGCACGAGGCCTGCGATCGGCGAGAAGAACATTACCGCCAGAAACAGCACGCCCACGGTCGCAGCGGCCAAGCCTGACTTCGCGCCCGCTGCAACGCCCACCGTCGATTCAATGTAAGCCGCTGCCGGCGCACCGCCCAGGCACGCTGCCACAATCGAGCTGACCGAATCTGCCGTCAACGCGCGTCCGCCGTTCACAATGCGGCCGTTTTCATCGATTTGACCCGCCTGACCCGCAACCGCGCGAATGGTGCCGGTGGCATCGAACACTGCCGTCATCACGAGTGCAAGCACGCTCGGCAGCACGGCCATCGACAGCGCGCCGCGAATATCCATCGCACCAATCAAGGAAGCATGCCCCGGCGCGCTCAGCGACGGCAATGCGAAGACGCCGGTGTAATGGACGGTCGGATCGAACGCGAGACCCAGCGCGGACAGCCCGATCACAACGATCAGAATCCCGCCCGGCACGCGACGCCGTTCCAGCCCAAGAATCGCGGCCAGCCCGAAGATGGACATCAGCACGGGAAACGCGGTGATATGACCGAGCGATACGGGCATGCCGGCGCCCGGGTTCTTCACGATCAGGCCAACATCGTTCGATGCAATCAGCAGCAAAAACAAGCCAATCCCGATGCCTGTCCCGTGCGCGACGCCCGCAGGTAAATTGCGCAGGATCCACGAGCGCACGCCGGTCACGGAGATTGCCGTAAAGGTGACGCCCATCAGGAATACGGCGCCCAGCGCAACGGATGGCGAAAGTCCCTTGCCGAGCACGAGCCCGAACGCAGTGAAGGCGGTCAGCGAGATCGCGCAACCAATCGCGATGGGCAAGCGCGCCCAGACGCCCATCAAAAGCGAACCAAAAGCGGTTGTCAGGCAAACGGCGACAAACACGGCGCGGGTATCGAATCCGGCTTTTCCGAGCATCGCGGGGACGACGAATACGGAATAAACCATCGCAAGAAACGTGGTGATGCCGGCAATCACTTCGCGCCGCTGGGTGCTGCCGCGCGCGCTGATCTGGAAATAGCGGTCAATCGCGCCGCCTTGAGTTTTGCCCTGTGTGGACGCGGATTCGTCCTCTTGTATATCGATGCCGCGAAGCGGCTGGGCGTGGGGTTCCATCATGAGTTGTTCTCCTTTATCAGCATGCTGAAACGGGCCGGGAACAAGCCGGTGAACCGTCTTCAGGGTCGTCTCGAAAGTCGTATTTTTAGTAGTGGCCAGATTCGGTGTGCTGGACTGGGCCAGGACAGAGACTAGGCGAACATCACGCCGCATCCAATCTCAAAAATGGGATTCCAGTCATGCCGCGATCCTTATAAGCGTGAATCCAGGGGCTTGTCGGCGGGTTTTATCGTGCGGGAGAGAACGCAAAAGGCCAGGTCCGAAGACCTGGCCTTTTGCATCATCGAGGCTTCTTACAACGCTTACTGAATCACGCGCGTCACACCGCGTCCGCGGGGATCGGCGACGGGTTCAGGCGTTTTGTCGTTGATCTTGATGGCCTGGATATCGCCGTTGAAACCCTGCTTCTGAAGCGTGTAACCCTTCGCTTCGAGTTCCTTCGCCAGATCGCCGTCGATGGGCTTGTAGGGCTCCCAGAAGATCGTGTTCGGCGGCAGCAACTGGTGATGCCAGCGCATCGCGGCGACGGCTTCGGGCAGCGGCATGGAGAAGTCGTAGACGTTGTTGATCACCTGAAAGATCGACGTGAAGATGCGCGAGCCGCCCGGCGTGCCGATCACCATCGCAACCTGGTCGTCCTTCGTCAGGATGGTCGGCGACATGGAGGAAAGCGGACGCTTGCGCGGTTCGATTGCGTTGGCGTCGCTGCCGACCACGCCGAACATGTTCGCCACGCCCGGCTTGGACGAGAAGTCGTCCATCTCGTCGTTCAGCACCACCCCCGTGCCGTCGGCAATCACGCCCGCGCCGAAATAACCGTTGATGGTGTACGTATTCGATACCGCGTTGCCCCACTTGTCGACAACCGAGAAGTGCGTCGTTTCGGCCTTCTCGGGCATCGTGGTGCCGAGGCCCGGCACCACGCTCTTCGTGTCCGACGGCGTGTCCGGATTCACTTCAGACGCGCGCTTCAGGATGTAGTCATCGTTGATGAGTTGCGCGATCGGCACCTTGTAGAAATCAGGATCGCCGAGATACTGCGCACGATCGGCAAAGACGCGTTTTTCGATTTCGGCCGTCAGGTGAATGTATTGCGCCGAATTGAGCGGAACGTTTGCGTACTTGTCCTTGAGATCGGCCTTCATTTTCAGCAACTGAACCAGACCGATGCCACCCGAACTCGGCGGCGGCGCGGTGATGATCCGGTAGCCGTTCCAGCTTGCCAGAACCGGCGTGCGCCAGACCGCCTTGTATTCCTTCAGGTCCTGTTCGGTGATCAGGCCGTGACCGCGCATCGAGTCGGCGATCAGGCTTGCAGTCTGACCTTCATAGAAACCCTTCGCGCCTTTGTCGGCGATGCGCTGCAAGGTGGCGGCCAGTTCCGGCTGCTTGAAGTTCACGCCTTTGTTCAGGGTTCCGAAGTAACTGTCGAAGTTGGTCTTGCCCGCGAATTCCTTCGATGCCGCGTCCTTGCGTTCCTGCAGCTGGTCGCTGACTTCGAAGCCTTCCTGCGCGTATTTGATGGCAGGCGCGACCACTTGTTTCCACTTCAGCTTGCCAAAGCGCTTTTGCGCTTCCCACATGCCCGAGACCGTGCCCGGCACGCCGACCGCACGATGTCCATAAAGGCTCATGCCTTTGATGACTTCGCCTTTGTCGTCGAGATACATGTTTTTCGTGGCCGCGATCGGTGCGCGCTCACGATAGTCAAGGAAGTACGGACGATGATCCACATACAGCGTCATGAAACCGCCGCCGCCCAGGTTGCCCGCTTCCGGGTAGGTCACGGCGAGCGTGAACGCCACTGCAACGGCCGCATCGACTGCGTTGCCGCCTTGCTTAAAGATTTGCTCGGCGGCATCGGCGGCGAATTTATCCGCGACCGCAACAGCCGATGCCGTCAGTACGACCGGCTGCTGTGCAACCTTCGCGTAAGCCGGCGTGCTTTCAACAAATCCCACCGATACCGCAAACACCGCCGCCGCGACGCTTCCAAGCGCGAACGAACGCGTGCGATGCAGTGAATCCATGGATATCTTCATTGCCATCTTTCTCCTCCTCTTGATTGGGTATTCGTCATCTCCCGGCGACCGCTTTTTTGAGATGCGCATCCGGGCTTATACCACGAGGCGGAATTCTTTCGAAAGGCTGGCAAATCCGGTGTTTTTATGCGTCGGCGAGCACCGGGGCTTCGTCGAGGGAATACGTCGCCACCACGCGCAGCACGGACTCACGGAACGACGCGACCAGATCCGATCGAATGCCACTGCTTGGATATGACAGCACGTACTCGTATTCAATAGCGGCTTCGAACGGCCGCACGATCACGCCATGCATGCGCCACACTTTCGCGGCGAACGGTTCCACGATGGACACACCGAGACCGCCCGCGACCATTGCGTACCGCGTATGGGCGGTGTCGGTCATCACGGTGTAGTTCGCGCGGTCCTCGCCGGCTGCGAACAACGATTGCTCGGCGGCATACGGTTGACGCGAATTCGGCAGCCATCCAATGATGCGTTCGCCGCGCAAGTCGGCCGTACGCACGACTTTTTTCTTCGCCAGCCGATGCGATGCCGGCATTGCACACTGTCCGCGCGCGCTCAGCAATTTTTCCACTTCGATGCCCGCAACCGGCGCGAACGCCTGGCTGATCGCCACGTCGGCTTTGTGGTTCTGGAGGATGGTGAGTACTTCAGGCACTTTGACCGAATCGACGCGGATCGGCACCCCGGGGTGGCGCTCGACGAAATCGGCGAGGATGGGCGGCAGCAAGGTGCTTGCAAGCACCGGCAGGCATGCGACGGTCAGTCCTTCCGACGCTTCGTCGCGAATGAGTTCGGCCACTTGTTTCAAGCGGTCAAGACCGAGAAAATTTTCTTCGACCGACTTGAAAAAACGCAATCCTGCATTGGTCGGATTGAGCCGTCCGCCTGCGCGGTTGAACAGGCTGAAACCGAGGTCGGCCTCTAAATCTGCGATCAGCCGGCTGATGGCGGGCTGCGTGACGTGCAATGCGCGTGCGGCGCCCACGCTGGTGCCGGTCATGATCAAGGAACGGAATGCTTCTATCTGGCGAAAACGAATCATCGTAGCGAGCCTGCTGGTGAACCGTGAGGACGCGATGGTAGCGCGATCCGCCCATGCTTGCCGACCGAAGAAAAACGCTCGTGCGAAAACATAAAAGTTATGCACGGCAGGGCGAAAGTCATACATAAAAACACATGGACTATAAGTACATGTGAGTGGATTCCACTTTATTGCTCTGAAATACTCCCGGCGAATTCGAATTTGTTGTCGATTCGTATCGTCAATAAAGCAGTTTGAAAGATAAGCAAAACAGCCGTTGCGGAAAGGAGAGATCTGCAGCAGGCCGGAACGACGTTGTTGCTCACGCATGGGACGCTGACACATTTCTGCACAGAACGCCCCGCTAAATAAGGTAAAAGGCTGGTTTCGGCCGGTGCGTGTTTGACCCGTTGCGCCGTTGTACAGATAAATAAAAAGGATTCCCATGATGTTGTTTGCAGGACTCTTTGCCCGTAGCGCACGCGTTGACGCTTTTTTTCGTCCGGGCGATGCTGTCGAGTGCCGCATATTTAATAACGGCCGCAAGTGGCTGCCGGCACTGGCTATGAGCGTGGTTGTTGCGGCCAGCACGATTCCTGCGGCGCAGGCGGCAAACGTACCGGCCGGCATGCAGCTCGCCGCGAAGCAGGAACTGATCCGCAACAACGCGTCCGAGGTCGAGACGCTCGATCCAAACCTGGCCGAAAGCGTGCCGTCGAACAACGTGACCCGCGACCTTTTTGAAGGCCTGACCGCGACCAATTCTGACGGTGAAGTCGTCCCGGGCGTTGCGGAAAAATGGGAACAGAAAGATGCCACGACATGGATCTTCCATCTGCGAAAGAACGCCAAGTGGTCCAATGGCGAACCGGTCGTCGCCAACGACTTCGTGTATGGATGCCAACGTCTTGTCGATCCGAAAATCGCGTCTCCTTACGCAACGACGTTCGGCATTTTCCTGCTCAACGGGGCTGAGATCATCGCGGGCAAGAAGCCGCTGGATTCGCTCGGCGTTCGCGCCATTGACGCCTACACCATCGAAGTCAGGACACCGGGCCCCGTGTCGTTCATTCCCGAACTGATGTCGAATACGAATCTGGGTCCGGTCAACAAAGCCGCCGTCGATAAATTCGGCAAGGACTGGACGAAGCCCGGCAAGCTGGTCGGTAACGGCGCGTTCATGCTCAAGGACTGGCAAGTCAACAGCAAGCTCGTGCTCGCACGCAACCCCAACTACTGGGACGCTGCGCACGTGCAGTTGACGCAGGTCACCTATCTGCCGGTCGAGAGCGAAACCACGGACATCAAGCTGTTCCAGTCAGGCGATAACGACTGGGTCTATCAGTTGCCGTCGGGAACGTACGCGAAATACAAGCAGGACTTCCCGAACGACATCAAGCTTTCGCCCATGCTCGGCTTGCGTTATTACTCGTTCAACAACAAGGACCCGTTGCTCAAGGACGTGCGCGTGCGTCAGGCGCTGTCGATGGTGATCGATCGCGACATCCTCGCCCAACGCGTCACCGCCGACGGGCAGATTCCGGCGTACGGCGTGACCGTGAAGGGCGTGAAGGGCGCCGATGTCACCGCATACGACTGGTCCACATGGCCGATGGCCAAGCGCGTTGATGAAGCGAAGAAACTGCTTGTGCAAGCGGGTGTAAAACCTGGCACGACGATTCACTTCGCGATGAACTCGAGCGATTACCACAAGAAGATGGCCATCTTTGCGGCATCGGAATGGAAGACGAAACTGGGTCTCGACACGCAGATCGACACCATGGAATTCAAGGTGCTGACCAAGAAACGTCATTCCGGCGACTATCAGATCGCGCGCAACGGCTGGGTCGCCGACTACAACGACGCGACCACGTTCCTCGGGCTCGTCTCGTGCGGCTCGGAGCAGAACGACAACTTCAACTGCAATCCGAAGGCCGATGCGCTCGTAAAGGAAGCGAATTCCACCACCGATCAGGCAAAGCGCACGCAATTGCAGACGCAAGCCGCGAAGCTCGTGATGGACGACTATCCGATGCTGCCGCTCCTGCAATACACGGTCGCGCGGCTCGTGAAGAGCTACGTGGGCGGGTATTCGCTGAAGAACCCGATGGACCGTTACCGCAGCAAGGATCTGTATATCGTGAAGCACTGAGCGAGGCTTGACGCCTCTCTCTCCCGTTCCCGCAACACCATGAGGCGGCCGCCGCGACGCACATTGATCGCGACGCCGCCAGGAGAGAAGTTCCATGTGGTCTTATACGTTGAGGCGTGTACTGCTGACCGTGCCGACGCTGCTGATTGTCGTCACGGTGTGTTATCTGCTGCTGCACGCGACGCCCGGCGGGCCGTTCGACGGCGAGCGCAAGGTCTCGGCCGAAGTGCTCGCGAACCTGCAGGCGAAATACCATCTCGGCGAACCGCTGTGGAAGCAGTATCTGCTGTACCTCAACAGCCTCCTGCATGGCGACCTGGGTGCATCGTTCAGATACGCCGACTGGAGCGTGAACGATCTCGTGCTGCGGGCGTTGCCGGTATCGCTGACCATCGGCGGCGTGTCGATGGTGCTTGCGATCGTGCTCGGCGTGATACTCGGCATCTTCGCGGCTCTCTACAGGAATAGCCCCGCGGATTACCTGCTGATGATCGTCGGCAATGCGGGCAGCGCGTTTCCGTCGTTCGTGATCGGGCCGGTACTCATTCTCGTGTTCGCGATCCTTCTCAAGTGGCTTCCGGCTGGCGGCTGGAACGGTTTCCACGTGCGCTACATGGTGCTTCCCATTGCGCTGCTCACCATCATCAACGTGGCGACGGTCGGACGCGTAACGCGCGGCAGCCTGATCGAAGTGATGAACACCAACTACATCCGGACCGCTTATGCGAAGGGCCTGTCGCAGTGGACCGTCGTGCTGCGCCACGCATTGCGCCCGACCATGATCCCGGTGGTATCGGTGATCGGGCCGCTTGCCATCGGCTCGATCACCGCAGCCGTTGTCACGGAGTCCGTGTTCTCGCTGCCGGGTATCGGCAAGCTGATCGTGAACGGCGCTGCAAATCGCGATTACACGCTGGTGCTCGGACTTGTCGTGCTGGTGACCGTGGTTGCGGTGCTGCTCAATCTGCTGGTCGATCTCGCATACGCGTGGCTCGATCCGAAAATCCGTTACTGATCAATGAGTCAACGCGAATCAATGCGCATGAGGTCTGCAATGAAACAAGGAACGCTCGTCCCCGCGCTCGAAAGCGTGCTGGCCGTGCCGGTGGAAGGCCGCAGCCCGTGGCAGGACGCGCGCTTGCGTTTTGCGCGCAACAAGGCGGCGGTCGCGAGTCTCGTGATTCTTTTTCTGATCACGCTCGCCTGCATCGTCGGTCCGATCGTATTGCCCAACGCCTTCGATTCCACCGACTGGAACATGATGAGTTCCACGCCAACGTTTGCCAACTGGCACTTGTTCGGTACCGATGAAACCGGCCGCGACCTGCTCGTGCGATGCCTCGTCGGCGGGCGTGTGTCGCTGATGATCGGCGCGCTGGCGACACTGACTTCGGTCACGCTCGGCATTGTTTGGGGCGCGATTGCAGGGTTCGTGGGCGGCCGCGTGGACAACGCGATGATGCGCATCGTCGACATGATGTATGCCATTCCCTATCTGCTGATCGCGATCCTGATGGTGACGCTGCTCGGCCGCGAGTTCTACCTCGTGGTGCTGACCATCACCGTATTCTCGTGGATGGACATGGCGCGCGTGGTGCGCGGTCAGACGCTCGCGATCCGCTCGAAGGAATATGTCGAGGCGGCGCGTGCGATCGGGGTATCGACGAGCGGCATCATCTTGCGGCATATCGTGCCGAACCTGCTTGGCATCGTCGCGATCTATACGACCGTCACCGTGCCGGGCGTGATTCTCACGGAGTCCGTACTATCGTTTCTTGGGCTCGGCGTGCAGGAACCCATGACGAGCTGGGGCGTGCTGATTCAGGACGGCGTGGGCGTGATGGAAACGTCGCCTTGGATTCTCCTGTTCCCGGCGGCGCTGTTGTCGGTGACGCTGTATTGCATCAATTTTGTCGGCGACGGTCTGCGTGACGCGCTCGACCCGAAGGATCGGTAAGCACCATGTCATTGCTCAAGGTAAATAATCTCGAAGTCGCCTTCGATACACCTGACGCCGTGGTTCGCGCGGTGAACGGCGTGAGCTTCGATCTGGAAGAGGGCAGCACGCTTGGCATTGTGGGCGAATCGGGTTCGGGCAAGAGCCAGAGCGTGCTCGCCATGCTCGGTTTGCTCGCGCGCAATGGCCGTGTAAAAGGCAGCGCAATCTATCAAGGCGAAGACCTGCTGACCATGCCGTCGAAGAAGCTCAACCGCATTCGCGGCAACCGCTTGTCGATGATCTTCCAGGACCCGATGACATCGCTCAATCCGTATCTGACGATCGAACGCCAGATGACGGAAGTGCTCGAACTGCACAAGAACATGACGCGGCGCGCTGCAAAAAAACGCGCGATCGAGATGCTTGAAGCTGTGCGGATTCCGGAAGCGGCGCATCGTATCGATCAATACCCGCACGAGCTTTCGGGCGGCATGCGCCAGCGCGTGATGATCGCGATGGCGCTTTTATGCGAGCCGCAAGTGCTGTTCGCCGATGAACCCACGACCGCGCTCGACGTCACCGTCCAGGCGCAAATCCTCCAGCTCTTGCGCAACCTTCAGCATGACTTCGGCACGGCGATCGTACTGATCACGCACGATCTCGGCGTGGTTGCCGGCCTCTGCGAGAAAGTCATGGTCATGTACGGCGGCCGCGTGATGGAGCATTGCAATGCGGACGATCTGTTTGCGCGTCCTTCGCATCCGTACACCATCGGCTTGTTACGCGCGTTGCCGCGTCTCGATCAAAGCGATGCGCCGCTTGTCGGCATTCCCGGCAATCCGCCGAACATGGCGCATCCGCCATCAGGTTGCCCGTTCCAGGAACGGTGTATCGATGCCAGCCAGCGCTGCGCCGAATCAACCCCGCCGCTCGAAGCCTTCGCCGGCGATCCAGCCTGGCTGCGCGCGTGTTACAGGCCGGTCGAACAAATGAAGTCGCTGCACGAGGTCGCCCATGCCTGAGCAAACCATTCTGTCCGTACGCGACGTCCAGGTTCACTTCAGCGTCAAGGCAAAGAGCAAGCTGCCGTGGGCGGCGAAGCGCACTTTGAAGGCCGTTGATGGTGTGAGCTTCGACTTGAAGGCGGGCGAAACGCTTGGTGTGGTCGGCGAATCGGGCTGCGGCAAGTCCACTTTATCGCGCGCCATCCTCAACCTGATTCCCGCGACGCACGGCAAGATCGTGTGGATGGGGCAGGACCTGAGCGGTGCAACGGTAAAACAATGGCACGACGTGCGCGCCGATATCCAGATGATTTTCCAGGACCCGCTGGCTTCTCTCGATCCGCGCATGACGGTCGGGCAGATCATCGCGGAGCCGCTGCGGGAACATCGGCCGGGGATGTCGGAGGACGAGACGAACCAACGCGTGCGCGCGATGATGGCGAAGGTCGGTTTGCGCGAGCAGATGATTAACCGTTACGCACATGAGTTTTCTGGCGGACAGTGCCAGCGGATCGGCATTGCGCGCGCGTTGATCGTGGAGCCGAAGCTGATTGTCTGCGACGAACCCGTGTCCGCGCTCGACGTGTCCATCCAGGCGCAGATCGTCAATTTGCTCAAGTCGCTGCAGCAGGAAATGAAGCTCGCGCTGATTTTTATTGCTCACGATCTGGCCGTGGTCAAGCACATCTCGGATCGCGTGATGGTCATGTATCTCGGCCACGTGATGGAACTCGCCGATAAACATTCGCTCTACGCCCAGCCGCGCCATCCGTACACGCGCGCGTTGCTGTCGGCCGTGCCGGTGCCGAATCCGGCCATCGAACGGACGAAGGTCGTGCAGATTCTTTCGAGCGATATTCCGAGCCCGATCAATCCGCCGACCGGTTGCGTATTTCATACTCGATGCCCGATTGCAGAGCCACGTTGCTCCCAGGAAGTCCCAGCATTGCGAACCCTTGAACATGGAGTTGCCGCCGCTTGTTTGCTTGCCTGATCCAAGCCTGATTCCTTTGATCGCTTAGATATCGATCAATCCACCGTTCCGTAACGGTGGATTGAAACGCTGCTTTTTTCACCCTGTTGTCCCCCGCAGTAACCCTCCGATGCCTCGCTCCTTAAACCGGCGCGTTTATAAACTCGCGCCGGTTTTATTGAGATGGTTGTCGGCCTTTTAATCACAATCTATAACAAGTCAGAGACAAATATAATGAAAAAACAGAAACATTCGCTAGCGCTATCTTTAATTGTTGTCAGTGGCCTGATAAGCCCGGCTATGTCTGCATTTGCCGACGATGAGGGTGTCTCAACCCGTCACACCGAATCGCCGCCAAGCTCTCCGCCGAATTCAGAAGCCGATGCGCCAATCAGCAATCAGTCGAAGTCGCAAGGGTTTATCGAAGATTCACATTTGAAGCTGCTATTTCGCAGTTACACGGAAAGGCTGGAGTCGGAAGGGATCAAGCGGAAAGACGCATGGGTTCTGGGTAATCAGGCGGTTTTTGAATCGGGGTATACGCGCGGATTATTTGGCGTGGGTTTGGATGCATCACTGTTCAGTGATTTGAAACTGAACGGCGGACAAGGCGCCGGAAACCGCGTGCACTTGAATCACGATGGCCAAAGCGGACAGAATCAGCTGGCGTGGACGTATCCGGGCGTATGGGACGTAAAGGCGCGGGTATCGAATACGGTGCTCAAATACGGTCTGCAACTGTTCGATGACCCGTTCCTCGTTCCCCACGATAACCGTGCACTACCGCCGAGCTACCGAGGATTTTCGCTTGCCAGCGAAGAGATCAAGAACGTCACGTTGAAAGCCGGGAGTGTGGACGGCGTCATGGCGCGCGGCCAGACCAGCGTGACCACGCTCAAGACGGAATACGGCGGTACCCGATTCAGCCGATTCACATTTGCAGGCGGCGATTACTCGCCCAATGACGATACGTCACTATCGTTATATGGAAGCCGTGCTGAAAATGTCTGGGACCAGTATTACCTGACGATGACCCGCAGTCTTGGCGATCCCGCTCAGATTCGCTGGACCGGTAATTTGACTTATTACTACACGCACGATGTCGGACAAAGCAGGAATGGTCCCATTAACAATCATGCGTATAGTTTGCTTCTGTCGGGAACGCACAACGCGCATACTATTTCCGTAGGTTTTCAGCAGATCGCCAGCAACCAGTTCTTCGATTATGTAGGCCAGTCGGCAGGCGATTATCTCGCGAACTCGCTCGATGTGGACTACAACGCACCGCATGAAAAATCGCTGCAACTCGGCTATACGTTGAATCTCGCCGAGTATGGTTTGCCGGGCGCGAAGGTGACAACGTGGGGCGCGTATGGCTGGGGCGCCGATGCATCGACCATGGCGAATCGTTATGCCGATCCCGCCAGTTCGCTTCACGATCTGTACTGGAAAAACGGCCAGCCGGTTCATGGGACGCATTATGAATTCGGCGTCATTCCGTCTTACACCATCGGCTCCGGCAAGCTGAAGGGTGCAAGCGCCAAGTTCTATTACATGCATCACCACGGCGGAAAATACTATTCGGATTCCACCAGCGACGTGTATCGTTTGATGGTGAACGTTCCGGTCAACGTGTTCTGACTCCGGCTTCACCAAGAAAAGCCCGCAAGGCGATATCTTGCGGGCTTTTGCATTTTGGCGACGGGAAGACCTACCGCTGTACGCCCCAGCGGCGCACGGTCAGGCGCTCGAAGGTATCGAAGACGAGATGTTCCACGACCAGGCCAATCACGATCACAGCCGCGAGTCCCGCGAACACGCGGTCGGTGTAGAGCTCGTTGCGATTCTGGAAGATGTACCAGCCCAAACCACCGTTGCCCGAACTGGCGCCGAACACGAGTTCGGCCGCTATCAGCGTGCGCCACGCGAACGCCCAGCCGACGCGCAGGCCTGCGAGAATCGATGGCAACGCGGCGGGGACCAGAATCAGCAGCACATGCCGCAGCCCTTTCAGTCCGTAGTTGCGCCCTGTCATGCGCAGCGTCTCCGGCACGGATTGAAAACCCGAGTACGTGTTCAACGCCAGCGGCCACAGCACCGAGTGCACGAGCACGAACAGCAGGCTTCCGGTCCCCAGACCGAACCACAACAACGCGAGCGGCAACAACGCGATGGACGGCAACGGATTGAACATCGCCGTCAGCATTGAGAGCAGATCGCGTCCAAAACGCGTCGATACAGCCAGCGAAGTCAGCACGAACGCAAGCACGACGCCGAGCAGATAACCGCGCAACAGCACGGATAGGGAGATCGCCGTCTTCGCAATCAGCTCGCCGGACCAGATGCCCTGCACGAAGGCCTTGAGGGTATCGGTGAAGGTGGGCAGCAACAGGTCATTGCCGACTGCATGCGCCGCCGCTTGCCAGATGCCGATCAGCACCAGCGCAATCAACGTCTTCCTCAGCCACGTCTGGTTCGCGAGGCGCTTGCCGAAAGGCAGCGGCGCTTCGACGGCAACATCGATCAGCGGTTCGGGATTGCGCTCATATTCTTCGCGCACCGGCGGCGTCAAAGGCACCGCGATGTGATTCACCGTACTCATTGAACCGCCTCCGTTTCTTCGAACAGCAATCGATGAATCCGCGCCACGCTTTGCTGGAAGTCGTTGCGGCCTGAACTGTCCTTTGTGAATTGGTGGCTGTTCAGCTCCGCACGAACCCGGCCGGGATGCGGCGTCAGCAACAGGATCCGGTTGCCGACAATCAGCGCTTCCTCGATCGAATGCGTCACGAACAAAAGCGTGAAACTCGCTTCCTCCCACAGGCGCAGAAGTTCTTCCTGCATTTTGCGGCGGGTGAGGGCGTCGAGTGCGGCAAACGGTTCGTCCATCAGCAGGACACGGGGTTGCATCGCGAGTGCGCGGGCGATCGCCACACGCTGCTTCATGCCGCCCGAAAGCGTGTGCGGGTAGGCATCGGCGAAAGCGGCCAGGCCAACTTTGTCGAGAAAATGCAGCGCGCGATCGCGGGCTTCGGCGCGGCTGAGTTTCTTCGCCACGCGCAAGGGAAACGCCACGTTCTGCAGCACCGTCTTCCACGGCGGCAACTGATCGAATTCCTGGAACACGACAATACGATCCGCGCCGGGACCATTGACCGGCTTGCCATCGATTTGAATCGTGCCAGCCGTAGGCTCGATAAACCCGGCCACCGCTTTGAGCAACGTGGATTTGCCGCAACCGGACGGCCCGAGCAGCACAAAACGATCGCCGCCGTAGACATCGAAACTCACCTGATGCGTTGCGCGAACGATGCGCTCGCGCGTGCGGTACTCGAGGCTGACGTTATCGACGGTGAGCAGTTTGCCGCTCGTAGCCGCCGCCAGATCGGGCGTGGTCGGCGGGTATAAAGCAGAAGGATTGGCGGCCATGGCTGTGGGTTCTGGCATAAACCACGACCTTAGCGGTGGGTTGGCAGCGCGTGAACCAATCATTGCGCATATTCAAAACACGCCGACGCATAAGCAGCGTTTTTGCGGTTTCAGTGGAAGGATGAAAAAACCCGCCGTGTGGCGGGTTTCGGGGCCTGGAATTGGGTTCGAGCGCGATTAGCTTCCCGCGCCCAGCGCCGGATCGGTAAAGAAATAGTCCTGCCACGACTTCGGTTCGTTCTTGATCGCACCCACGCGATACATGAACTGCGCAAGCCCCAGCGTGTTCTGCGGCGTGATCTTGAACTGCGTCTGCGGACTCTTGATGATCCCGAGCAGCAGGTTCCGGTCAATTTTCGCGTTGTTCACACGAATATAGATATCGGCGGCGGCTTCGGGGTTGGCGGACACGAATCGCGCCGCATCGGAAAGCGCCGCGATGAACGCCCGATACGTCTTCGGGTTCGCATCGCGGAATTTCTCGGTCGCGTACAACACCGTGGACGAGCCCGGCCCGCCGAGGACATCGTAGGAATTCAGCACGATATGCGCCTTCGGATTGCCCGCAAGTTCCTGTTCTTGGAACGGCGGATTGCCGAAGTGCCCGCTGATCTCCGTCCCGCCCGCGATGATCGCCGCGGCCGCATCGGGATGCGGAACGGCTTGCGTCAGCTTGTCGAGCTTGTCGAATTCTTTATCGCCCCAGCGCTTCGCGGCGGCGTATTGCAGCACGCGCGATTGCACGGAAACCGATACCGCCGGCACGGCGATCCGGTCTTTCTCCGTGAAGTCGGCGATCGTCTTCACGTTCGGATTATTCGATACCAAGTAATACGGGAAGTTGCCGAGCGACGCCACGCCCTTGACGTTCTGCTTGCCGTGCGTACGGTCCCAGATGGTCATCAATGGACCCACGCCAGCGCCGGCAATATCTATGGAACCCGATAACAGCGCGTCATTCACGGCCGCGCCGCCCGATAGCTTGAGCCAGTCCACCTTGATATCGACGCCTTCCTTCTTGCCTTCCTGCTCGATCAGCTTTTGTTCGCGTGCAACATTGAGCAGCAGGTACACCACGCCGAATTGTTCGGCGATGCGGATCGTGCCTTCGGCCTGCGCCGGAGCGGCGGCGCCGAGCGACGTGATTGCGACGGACAGCGAGAGGAGCGCCGCGCCAAGGCGGCGCGACGGCATGCGGGCGAAAAGCGGCATCGAAAGTCCGAGAAGGGTTTTTAGAGTTGGGTCGAACCGGGAAAGCGCGAAATCAGAACGGCGTGTCGCCTTCAATCGTGGTCCGGTACATCTTGCGGCGCAGATGATCGGGCGTGCCGGCCGCGAGGTGCATCAGCGAACGGTTGTCCCAGAACACGAGATCGTGTTCGCGCCATTGATGCCGGTATAGATGCTCTTCACGCACGCTGTGGTCGAAAAGGGCTTGCAGCAGGTTGCGGCTTTCGTCTTCGGGCATGTCGATCACGCGCGTGGTGAAGTGCTCGCTCACGAACAGTGCGCGGCGGCCGGTTTCCGGATGCGTGCGCACGATTGGTTGCACGACGGGCTTGACCTGCGCGATCTGTTCAGCGGAGAGGTTCGGACGCCACGGGCTGCGCTTTTGCAGCTCGGCATATTTCGCGAGATAGGTGTGTTCGGCGAAACGGCCCTCGACCGCGTCACGCAACGCTTGCGGCAGCGTGTCCCACGCGAGATGCATGTTTGCGAACAGCGTATCGCCGCCTTCGGCGGGCAATTCCTGCGCGTGCAGAAGCGAGCCAAGACTGGGCGTTTCCTTATACGAAAGGTCGGAGTGCCAGAAATGGCCGGCATCGCCAAGACCGATCGGTTTGCCGTTTTCCATCACGTTCGAGACGATCAGGATCTCTGGATGACCGCTCAGCTGGAACTGGTGAAGCACGTGGATTTGCAGCGGCCCGAAGCGGCGGCTGAATGTAATGTGCTGCTCGGGCGTGATGCGCTGATCGCGAAACACGATCACATGATGGTCTAGATGTGCACGATGAATGCGCTTGAAATCGTCGTCCGCGAGCGGCTGGCTCAGGTCGAGACCGGTTATTTCGGCGCCTAGCGGACCTTCGAACGGCGTGATTTCGATGGTCTGGTTGAGAGTTTGGGTCGTCACGCGGAACTCGTTATCGATTCAGGGAAATTGCTTTTGTGAGAGTCTGAATCTAAGTTTTCGCGCGGACAAGGTCAACGAACCAAATCCCATACGCTTATCTGTTTTAGCGATAAACAAGCCGTTCCAGTGGAGGAACGGCTGTTCAAGCCAGCGACCGCTTAATGGGCGTGCGAAGGATCGCTGCAATGCGCGCATGCGCCCGGGCTGTCATTCCACGACGAACCCAGGATCAGGCTACAGAAATTCAGGCGTTTGTAAGTCGGGTCCTTCAGCGCGAGGACATCCGCTTTTACGTTGCCGAAGGTCGTTTCCGGCTTTTTGATCGTGCCGTGAGCGAACGCATCGATTATCCCTTCCTTGAAGTTCACTTCACGCGGATGCACTGCGATGACCTGTTTGCGTTGGGTATCGGTGAATTCGTCATATGCAAGGCCCAGCACATCCATTTCCACGCCTGCCGTGACCAGCGCGACCACCGGCTTCTTGTGCTGCGGAATGCCCGGCGTGGTGTGCAGCGCGATCGAATCCCAGACTTGCTCGATATCGTGTTCGCCAATGCCGTAACCCTTCAGGAAATCACGCGCTGCGTTGGCGCCATCGACTTCAAAACGGTCGTGCTTGCTGCTGTAGGCATCGATCAGGCCCATGTCGTGGAACATCGCGCCGATATAAAGCAGCTCGGCGTCGTAGTCGAGCTTGCGACGCTCGCCCGTCAGCGCGCCGAACAGGAATACGCGGCGCGAGTGGTTATAGAGGAGGTCCGGCTCGGTATCGCGAACGAGTTCTGTTGCGGCGCGCGCCATGGCGCTATCGGGAATGTGGATGCCGGCGATCGTGGTGGTCATGTTCGATGCTCCTTGATGTGAAGGTCCCCGAGGACGCCTTGTTAAACTGCGGCTTTCATCGGGCAAGCTGAGTGGATTTGACGACCAGATCAGTGTCGCCGCGCCGGGGTTCAGCGGCAATCGAAGTCATCCGTCGAACCCTGCCAACCACACGGCGTCTGCTGCCAGGCGCCTGAAAAACCGTAAATCGATCAGGAGCACGACCTCATGCGCAGCGTCGCCATCGCGATCTTTCCGCAAGTGCAGGCGCTCGACGTAGCCGGTCCACTCGATGTCTTCGCCGAAGCGAACGGTTTCATCGCGCCGGATGACGGGTACGCAATCACGCTGGTCGGCGTGGATGACACGCCGGTGCGGGCATCGAACGGCACACGCATGCTCGCAGACCTCACGTGCGATCAGGCGCAGGGCGGCTTTGACATCGCGCTGGTCGCGGGCGGCCCGGCACTTCCCGTCGACGAACCCGATCCGCGTCTCATCACCTGGTTACGCGATGTCGCATCGCGCTGCGAGCGCTACGGTTCCATCTGCACGGGCGCGTTCGCGCTGGGCCACGCAGGTTTGATCGACGGGCGTCATGTCACGACCCACTGGCAAAACGCGCCACAACTCGCACGGCAGTTCCCGAAGGCGAGGGTGGAACTCGACCGCATCCATATCCGCGATGGCAACCTTGTCACCTCGGCGGGGGTGACGGCGGGTATCGATGTCGCGCTTGCGCTCGTCGCGGAAGATCATGGTTCCAAGGTCGCGCTGGCGGTGGCGAAGCGGCTCGTCGTGTTCGCGCAGCGGCGCGGCGGACAGTCGCAATTCAGCCCCTACCTCAGCGCTCCCGCTGACGAAACCTCGCCCGCCGCCAAGGTCCAGGCGTACGTGATGGAGCACATCGGCGAGCGGCTCACGGTCGAAAAGCTTGCGCAGATCGCCGGGATGAGCGAACGCAATTTTGCGCGCGCTTTTGTCGAGGCAACCGAACTCACGCCGCATGATTTCGTAGAGCGTGCGCGAATCGATGCCGCGCGCAACGCGCTCGAAAGCACGATAACGCCGCTTAAAACCATCGCGTATGAATGCGGCTTCGGCACGGCGGACAGGATGCGGATTGTGTTCAGGCAAAGGCTCGGCGTGTCGCCGAATGATTACCGCATGAGCTTCCAGAAGCGCGAAAGCTGATCGACTGCATGGACGAACGCTGGACCGCTTTATGCTCGCAATCGGTCATCGACGTTTCACACCGTGCACTCCGGAGAACCAGATGAAAGATGCTTATGAACGACGTGCGTTGCTATTGCATCTCGGCGACGTACTCGAAGGAATATCGTGCCTCTCACGCAGCGGCTCGCAATACTCCACGCTTGGCGAGGCGCTGGCTGCCGAAGATTCGCTGGTGAGTTTCACGTGGCTCGGTTTTATCGATGCAAACATTGCGCCGCGACAACTTGCCGGGCAAGCAGCTGCCGCATTTTTCCTATGGCCGAAGTCCTTGCTCGACGAAAAGTTGAACCGGCCGTTGTTTGCATCGACAGTGCAGCACGATCTCTTTGCCGGCAATCCGAGCGGTTGGGAAAGATACGTCGCTGAGCGCAAGAAGGACGTTGCGTGGTTTGCGGAAGGTGTTCAAGGGCCTTCCGCTGAAGAACCCGATACCGCCAGAACGACGGGTCTCACCCGCTGGCCTTGGCCCTAAAAAACTTGATACGACCATTCAGGGCTTCTTGCTCATGCTGCTTGCCCCTGCATCCAGCCCCATGCCGTTCTTGCGGCCACTAGGCGGCTCCTTGCCTGCCGATACCTTGCCCGGCGCCGGCTTAAGCGCGTTGTCCCGCGCCACGGATGAACTCGTGGCGCTCGCGGGCGACGTGGTGTTGTGTTCATCATAGGCAGGCGTGCTGCCGGATTCGAGCTTGTTCGGCTTTTGTTGCTGACCATCTGCATAAAGCGGCACCGACGATGCCGCAATCAAGCTGCCGACCATCAAAAGAATGCGTGGGGAGAATTTCATTGTTATTCGGCTGGAATCGCCGCCGGGTTTTATCGATAAGTAGGTCAAGCAAGGAACGCTCCCGGCAAACGCGGTCCTTATCTTGGAACACGGCTTGCTGTGGCCTTGTGATCTCAACCAGGACGCGATCATGACCAATCAACCGAATCAGCCCGCCGATGAAAACCCCAAGAACCATCCGACTTCCAATGCGGAGAAAGATCCGGCGGATTGGGTTACCGGCGACGAAGCAATGACCGGCGCGCAGGCGTCGTACTTGAAGACCCTGTCAGAGGAAGCGAAGGAACCGTTCGATGCTTCTTTGAGCAAAGCCGACGCGTCGCGCAGGATCGAAGAGCTGCAGGCCAAGACCGGTCGCGGCACGTGAACCCCCGCGGTACTTGAACCCGGTACTTGAACTCATTAGATACGAGGACAGAAGCATGGCAGCCGACCTATCCCGCGACACGCCGCCCAAACAACGTGACGACGACGCCACCGCCGCGGACCGGAAACTAAGCGAAGCGGACAAACACTCTTCAAAGGGTGAGCCCGCGCCAGCCAAACCGGCAAGCGGCGCCGAGTTGCCCGACCCAAAAGATGTCGGCGAGGCCGGCTGAACCCAATGAATTCGAGGACTGAATCATGGCATCGAAATCCAAGCAGACCAGCGACACGGCTCCGCCAAGCCTTGATTACACATTCAAACTGTTCGCGACCGATCATCGCGTGCTCGCGCAGAACGGCGACGGCAAGCTGATCGACATCGGCGCAATCGAGCATCGCGGGAAGACGGGTTTTGTCGTGTCGCTGGATGTGGACGAACTGGAATCGAAGCCCGAGTCGAACGCTGAAAAGGCACTGCAGAGCATTGCGTCGCAGATCACGTTCGACTATCTCGATGGCCTGTTCACCAGCGAGGACGTTACCAAGTTCCACGGCAAGCTGGCGGACCTTCCGCATATCGAACTCACGCTCGATGAAACTCTCCCGCGCAGCCTGACCGACCGCACGCCGCCGCATCTTTTTTGATGCGCACATAAAGCAGGCTTGTCATGTGGCCTCAAAAAGCCCAAAAATCCAATTTGCCGCACAATCCCGACGATGCACGCGCCCGGCATGAACATTAAAAACGCGCGGCATTTTCCAGGATCGAGCGATGGACTATCTGACAAGCCTCAAAGTATTCCGGGCGGTCGTGGAGGCAAAAAGCTTCACACGCGCCGCTGATCTGCTCGGCGTCTCGCCGCCGGTGGTGTCGCGTGCAATCTCCACGCTCGAGCAGCGGCTCGGGAACCGGCTGTTTCATCGCACCACGCGGCATATTTCGCTGACGGAAACCGCGGAAAAGTTTTTCGTCGGCTGCTCGCGCGTGCTCGATGAACTCGAGGCGCTGGAAACGCAGGCATCGAACCGCGCCAGCGATCCGAGCGGGAACCTGCGCGTGGTTTCCCACACCACGGCGACGCTGAGCCGCCTCGTGCCCCTGCTCGCGACGTTCCGCCGGCGGTATCCGCTCGTCGGCGTCGATGTCACGCTGACAGAGCGCCCTGTCGATCTCGTCGCCGATGGCTACGACCTCGGTATCGTTCTGCCTTTCATGCTGACAAGCGACACCACGGTTACGCGCCTGCTCGAACGCATTCCGCTGGTGATCGTGGTGACGCCCGGATATCTCGCCGACAAGGCGCGGCCCGTCCATCCGCGCGATCTCGCGGGGCATGAGTTCGTCGCCATGCATCCGTCCATACGCAAGCACATGCTGACTTTCCGGCTCGGCGACGGCGAAGAATTGACCGTGCAAATCAAGGCCGACATGACATCGAACAATGCGCTGCTCAATCGCGGGCTCGTGCTGCAGGGACTGGGCGTGGGCATGCTGCCGTCGGCGCTGGTGCGCGACGAACTTGCAGCGGGGACGCTGGTGTCTCTCCTGGACGACTTTGAAATAGTCGATGGCGCGATCGAAATTCGCCTCGCCTACAGCAGCCGGACCTTGCTGCCGGCGAAGGTTCGCGCGTTCATCGAGCACGCGTCGGAATTTTTCGAAGCCTGAAGCGCTCGGCCTTTCATTCTTTTCCTGTATCGATTCCACCTGATTATTGCGTGATTCGACATCAATCTGATGTTCGCAATAACGGTTGACTGGGTGCATATACACACCTAGTCTGTGCACATGCACACCCGTCCTCCCCGACACGACGACTGTTTTGCCCTGCGGCAGGCCGCGCGCCATATCTCGCAGCTATACGAGCGGCATCTTTCGGCAGCCGGAATCACGCCGACGCAATTCAGCATCGTCTCGGCGCTGGAGCGCTCGCCCGACATGACGATGGCCGAACTTGCGCAAGCAATGGTGATGGAGCGCACGACGGTCGTCCGCGTGCTGCAGCCGTTGCTTCGGAGCGGCCTGGTATCGGCGGAACTGGGTGGATCGTGTCAGCGGCGGCTGCAATTGACGCTCACGGAAAGCGGCCGGACCAAGCTCGCCGATGCCCAACGCCATTTTCAAGCGGCGCAAGAAGAGTTCGAAGCGAAGTTCGGGCGGCGTAAGGCCGCGCGTCTGCGGCGCGAACTTTTCCGGCTGACGAGCGAATAGCGCCGCGCTTTAAATATCGATGCAACCAACAGGAAACGACATGACCACGCCATCCACGCCGCTTGCGTCCACTGCATCGCCCGCCGCTGAAGGAGGCGCCCGGCGCGGGTTCCGGATCGGCTGGATGCCGGCTGCGATCATCGTCGTGCTGGTTGTGCTCGCCGCTGCCGCCACGTACTGGTACACGGTGCTGCGCTTCGTGCAGAGCACCGACGACGCATACGTGGGCGGCAACGTGACCGTGATGGCGCCGAAAGTGAACGGTTTTGTGGCCGAGTTGCTGGTCTCCGACAACCAGCGCGTGAAAGCGGGCCAGGTGCTGATCCGCCTCGATTCCCGCGATTACGATGCGCGTCTTGCGCAAGCCGATGCCGACCTGAAAAGCGCACGCGCGTCGGTTGCCGAACTGGTCGCACGGCAGCAATTACAGGCGGCCGTGATCAATCAGAGTCAGGCGCAGGCACGGGCGTCGTCAGCGGAAGTCACGCGCAGCGCATCCGATCAGGTGCGTTACCGGCAACTGGTGAAGGACGAGGCGGTATCGAATCAGGTTGTCGAACGGGCCGATGCCGACTATCTCAAGGCGCGCGCTACGCTCGATAACAGCAACGCCGCAACGCTTGCCGCAACGCGTCAGCTTGCGGTCCTCGCCGCGCAAGTCGAAGACGCACAAGCGAAAGTTGCGACCGCAGAAGCGCTGCGCCGGGTCGCCGAACTGAACGTCGAATACACGACCATCCGCGCGCCGGTGGACGGTTACGTTGGCAACCGGACGGCGCGCGTCGGCATGCTGGCGAATACGGGCGCGGCGTTCCTGACCATCGTCCCGGCGGACGGCCTTTGGGTCGATGCAAACTTCAAGGAAGATCAGTTGAAGAAGATGCGCGTGGGCGATCGGGTCGACGTTGAACTCGATGCTTCGAGCGACGAGATTCACGGCCATATAGAAAGCCTGGCGCCCGCAACTGGCGCCACGTTCAGCGTGCTTCCGCCTGAGAACGCCACGGGCAACTTCACGAAGATCGTGCAGCGCGTGCCGGTGCGCATTCGCCTCGACGTGCCGGCCGGCCAGCAGAACGTGCTGCGCGCGGGCCTCTCGGCGACGGTCAAGGTCCATCTCGGCAGTGTGAGCCACTCATGAACGCGGCAGCCCTCACTCCCGCCGACCAGCCGGTCAAGCAACGAATTTTCGCGTTCGCGCTCATGTGCCTCGGCTTCTTCATGGCCACGCTCGATATCCAGATCGTGGCGTCGTCACTGAAGGATATTGGCGGCGGCTTGTCTGCCAGTCAGGACGAACTCTCGTGGGTGCAGACGTCCTACCTGATCGCCGAAATCCTCGTCATTCCAATGTCCGGCTGGCTCTCAAAAGTCTTTTCCACGCGGTGGCTCTTCGTGGCTTCGGCGGTGGGATTCACCATTACGAGCATGCTGTGCGGCCTCGCCTGGGACATCAATTCGATGATCCTCTTTCGCGGCCTGCAAGGCGCGCTCGGCGCCGCGATGATTCCGACCGTGTTCACCACTGCGTTTGTCCTGTTTCCGGGCAAGCAGCGCGTGATTGCATCGACGACGATCGGCGCGCTGGCATCGCTTGCGCCGGCTATTGGCCCGGTGATCGGCGGCTGGATTACATCGCAATGGTCGTGGCACTGGCTGTTCTATCTCAACCTCGTGCCCGGGCTCGTTGTCGCGATTCTGGTGCCGAAATTCGTGCATATCGATGAACCGAATCTCGCCTTGCTCAAAAAAGGCGATTACCTCGGCATTGCATTGATGTCGGGCTTTCTCGGCTGCCTTGAATACGTGCTTGAAGAAGGTCCGCGCAAGAACTGGTTCGGTGATGACGTCATTGTCACGTGCACGTGGATCTCCGCCATTTGCGCGTTCTTGTTTCTCGTGCGTGCGTTCACGGCAAAAGATCCCGTCGTCGATCTGCGTGCGCTCGCGGTACGGAACTTTGCGATCGGCTGCTTGCTATCGTTCGTGACGGGCATTGGCATCTTCGTGTCGGTGTTTCTCACGCCGCTGTTCCTGAGCCGTGTGCGCGAGTTCGATTCGCTGCAGATTGGCATTGCGTTGCTTTCGGTCGGCGTGTTCCAGCTGATGTCGCTGTGCGCGTACGCCTACATTTCCCGTCTCGTCGATATGCGCTGGTGCCTGCTGTTCGGCATCGTATGTTTTGGCGTCGGCTGTTATTTCTACGTGCCGCTCACCAACGATTGGGGCTGGCAACAATTGCTGCTGCCGCAAGCGCTGCGTGGAATCGGGCAGCAGTTCCTCGTGCCGCCTGTCGTCACCATGGCGCTCGGTTCGCTGCCGCAATCGCGGTTGAAATCGGCAAGCGGACTGTTCAACCTCATGCGCAATCTGGGTGGCGCGATTGGCATTGCGGTGAGCGCGACCATGCTCAACGACCGCCTGAACTTCCACTATGAACGCCTGAGCGAAAGCGTCACGACGGGCAATCCGCAAACCGAAGCGTTCCTCACGCGGCAGTTCGCGCATTGGGGATCGGCGGCGGGCGACGCACTGAGCGCGACCAGCGCCAGCCTTGCGAACCTGCACGCGCTCGTGATGCGCGAGGCGCTCGTGCTGACGTTCTCCGACACCTTCTTCGTACTCGCGATGTGCTTTGGCATCGGTGCGATCAGCGTGATTTTTGCGCGGCCCATTGGCGCCCCTCCGCCTTCTCCTGACGCTCATTAAGGTCGATCATGCTCAAGAAATTGCTGGCGCCGTTGGCGCTGATATCGAGCCTCATGCTCGCGGCATGTGCCGTTCAACCCGCGACGCATGCTGATTTGCCATCGACGGTAAAGACCATCGCGCCTGAAAACTGGAGCGTCGATGCACCGCAAGACAACGCCGATACAGCCGCGTGGTGGCTGCAATTCGGCGACCCTGTGCTGCACGAACTGGTGACGTCGGTGCTGAGCCAGAACCTCGATGTCCAGGCGGCGATCGAGCGAGTGAAACAGGCGCAGGCCGTCACCACGCAACGCAGGGCTGCTTTACTGCCCGAGCTGGACGCGACAGCGACCGCCGCGAATACCCGCCAGAACGCACCGCCGCCGCTAGGTTATGTACGCGAGGCGGGTTTTGGATTGGCGCTCAGCTGGACGCCCGATGTATTCGGCGGCGAACGCCTTGAATTGCTGGCAGCAGAAGCGCAACTGACGGGCCGCCAACACGCGGTCGATGAACTTCGTCTCGCGCTCGCGGCGAATACTGCGTCGGCGTATGTGGATCTCCGTTGGGCGCAAACCGAGCAGAAGATCCTGCAGGACAACGTCGCGATCCGCGAACGCGCGCTCAAACTCACGCAAGAGCGCATGCAATATGGGCTCTCCACACGGCTCGACGTCGCGCGTGCGCAGAACCAGTTGAGCGAGTTGCAGTCGCGCTTGCCGCGAGCGGCATCGACCATTCAACACCAGTTGAGCCTGATCGCCGTGTACTCGGGCCGTACGCCCGAATCCGTCGATACTCTCGTGCTCGCCACGCCCGCAGCGATCCCGACGCCGACCAACTCGGTGCCACAAATGCTGCCATCGGAAGCGTTATTACGCCGCCCCGATGTCCGCAGCGCCTACGCCGAGCTGACCCAGCGCGCGGCTGAAGTCGGCGTGGCGAACGCGAATCGCTATCCGAAGTTTTCGCTGCAACTGACCGATGGCTTGCTGGCGTCGTCGTATCTCGGCTTGCCTACGCTTACCGATAATCTCTTTAGCGCCGCGCTCAACGCCACGAGTCCCATCTTCAACGCCGGGCGCATCACAGCGGGTATCGAGCAGAGCGAAAGCCGCATGCGCGAATCCGATCTGCGTCTGCGCCAGACCATGCTGCAGGCGCTGAAAGACGTCGAGGACACGCGCAGCGATCTCGTCAGCACGTCGGAACAAGCGGATCGTTTGAAAGATGCATTGCAGTCTTCCGATCAGTCATTGCGGCTTTCCACGCAACTGTACAAGGGCGGAGCGAGCGGTTTCCTTGATGTTCTCGCGGCGCAAGACGCCTATCTGAAGGACTCGGACGCGCTGAACCAGGCGAAGCGTGAGCACGCACTGGCGGCGGTCGCGTTGTATCGATCGCTCGGTGGCGGCTGGAGCGAGACGCGGCAGGAATGACGTCTCGGGTAACATCGGGCATCTTTCGCCAACCGATGCTTGACCCCGCGCATGGCACTCAAAAACCTGCTGAGACGGCTCGACCTGACCACGCTGCAACTTTTCCTCGCCATCTACGAGGAGGGCACGCTCACGCGCGCTGCGGAACGCGAGGCGATCGCGGTGTCGGCTGCAAGCAAGCGCTTGCTCGAACTCGAGCAGGCCGTGGGCGCGCCGTTGTTCGTTCGCCGCGCGCGCGGCATGGAACTCACGCCGGCCGGCGAAACGCTGCTGCATCACGCGCGCCGCGTGTTGCGCGATGTCGAGAACATCGGCATTGAACTTGCCGAGCACGCGACCGGCGTGCGCGGTTACGTGCGGATGATGGCAAACCTCTCGGCCATCGTGGAATTCCTGCCGGAAGACCTGCGCGCTTTCTTTTCGATGAACGAGCGCATCAAGCTCGACCTCGAAGAGCGCCCGAGCAGCGGGGTGGTGGAAGGCATCGCGGACAGTCTTGCCGATGTCGGCATCTGCTCAGGCGAAGCCGATACCCGTGGCCTGCATGTCTCGCATTACCGGCATGATTCGCTGGTGGTCGTGATGCGCGAGGACCATGCGCTTGCGGGACGTGAAAAGGTCGCGTTCGTCGAGACACTTGATGGCGATCATGTCGGCCTGCACGCGGCAAGTTCCATCAATTTGCGCACGCACATGGCCGCGCGGCAGGCGGGCAAGCCCTTGCGGCTGCGCATCCAGGTGCCCGGCTTCGATGCCGTCTGCCGCATGGTTCAGACGGGTCTGGGCATCAGCGTGCTGCCGCTGAAGGTGTTCAACACTGTTGGCCGCCCGCTGGGTTTAACCGCCGTCACGCTCGATGAACCCTGGAGCCAGCGCGATCTGATCGTGGTCGTACGCGATGTCAACGCGCTTTCGCCAGTCAGCAAAATGCTCTTCGATCATCTGCTTTCAGTTGAACACAAAGAGCAAAATCCGGCCTGAGCGTTCGCCGTTCGCGAACGGTCGTTGGTGAATTGAGGTTGGACGCGGGACGCAGCCCGCTCCTAAGCTGTCTTCAGACTAGACATTTCTGGAGACATGCATCATGGCCGGACCTCTTGCAGGCATTCGTGTAATCGAGATCGGCACGCTTATCGCGGCGCCGTTTGCGGCCCGGCTGATGGGTGAATTCGGTGCCGACGTGATCAAGATCGAAGCGCCCGAAAACGGCGATCCGCTTCGCAAATGGCGAAAGCTGCACGAGGGCACGTCGCTCTGGTGGTATCTGCAATCGCGCAACAAGAAGTCGGTTTGCGTGAATCTCAAGTCGCCGGATGGCGTGGATGTCGTCAAGCGCCTCGTCGCGGACGCCGATGTCATCATCGAAAACCTGCGTCCTGGCGCGCTCGAAAAACTCGGCCTCGGTTGGGACGTCCTGCACGAAATCAATCCGAAACTGACGATGGTGCGCATCTCCGGATACGGCCAGTCCGGGCCGTATCGCGACCGTCCGGGCTTTGGCGCGATCGGCGAAGCGATGGGCGGCATTCGCTACACGACCGGCGAAGTCAACGGTGCGCCAGCACGCGTGGGCGTGAGCCTTGGCGATTCGCTTGCGTCGCTGCATGGCGTGATTGGCGCCCTGATGTCCATCTTGCGCGTGAAGACCGGGCAGGGTGACGGGCAAGTGGTCGATGTATCGCTGGTTGAAAGCGTTTTCAACCTGATGGAAAGCCTGATCCCCGAATACGATTTGCTCGGCCATGTGCGTGAGCGCAGCGGCGGCGCGCTGCCGGGCATCGCGCCATCGAATACGTACCCGACTGAAGACAACGGCTACGTTGTCATTGCCGGCAACAGCGATCCGATTTTCAAGCGCCTGATGCACGTGATAGGCCGCCCCGATCTCGCCGATGACCCCGCGCTCGCCCGCAACGACGGCCGTGCGGCGCGAAGCGAACAGCTCGACGCCGCCATCACGGCCTGGACCTCACACCATTGCACGGCAGATGTCATCGCCGCGCTTGAAACTGCGGAAGTGCCGGCGGGCAGGATCTATTCCGTGGCGGATATTGTCGCCGACCCGCATTACCAGGCGCGCGACATGTTGCTCGATGCAGCGTTGCCCGGGGGTGTATCGGTGAAGATGCCAGGCATCGTTCCCAAGCTCTCCGATACCCCTGGCGAAGTCCGTTGGCAGGGCCCATCGCTTGGAGAACATACGGATTCCGTACTAAATGACCTTGGCTTCGATGCACAGGACGTTGCCCGCCTGCGCCGCGAAGGCGCGGTTCGATAATTACCCTCGATCACTACTTTCAATAACCATGACCGGACCGGGAAACGAGTCCGGCAGGAGACAAACATGAGCGTTCCAGGCACCACGGCGACCGCAGTGCACGAGCCAAGCGAAACCGACTTCAAGGCGATTATCCGGAAGGTTGCGTGGCGCGTGATGCCACTGATCATGATCTGCTATCTGTTCGCATTCTTCGACCGCATCAATATCAGCTTTGCGAAGTTCCAGTTGCAAGGCGACCTCGGTTTCTCCGATACCGCCTACGGCCTTGGCGCGAGCCTTTTCGTGATCGGCTACGTTTTATTCGAAGTCCCTAGCAATCTGATGCTGTACAAAGTCGGCGCCCGCCGATGGATCGCTCGCATCATGATCTCGTGGGGCATTGCCACCAGCCTGATGGTGTTTGTCGGCAACGAATGGCAGTTCTATGCGTTGCGTTTCATCATCGGTGCGATGGAGGCGGGCTTCGCTCCTGGCGTGCTGTACTACCTCACGTTGTGGTTTCCAGCGAGTCATCGTGGACGCATCACGTCGTTGTTGTTTTTGGCCTCCGCGTTTTCAGGACTGGTCGGCGCGCCGCTTTCGGGTCTCGTGCTGGGCCACATGGATGGCGTCCTCGGCATTCGCGGCTGGCACTGGCTCTTTCTTCTCGGCGGCTTGCCGTGCGTCGTGCTCGGCGTGCTCGTGCTCAAGACGTTGAAAGACCGTATCGAAGACGCGGGCTGGCTGAACGCCGCCGAAAAATCGATGCTCGCAAGCCGTATCGTGCATCAGGCGCCGCATTCGGGCGCAGGTAGTTCCCTGTGGGGCGCAATCAAGACCCCGGGTTTCCTGATGCTGGGGCTGGTCTATTTCCTGATCCAGGTTGCATCGTACGGACTCAACTTCTGGGCGCCGCAACTGATCCGCAGCGCTGGCACACACAATCCGACCACCATCGGCGTGCTGACTGCCGTGCCATATATTTGTGGCGCGATCTGCATGGTGGTGGTCGGCCGTCTGTCCGATGCGTCGGGCGAGCGCCGCAAGTTCGTCTCCGGCTTGCTACTGATGGCGGCGATCGGCTTTTTCGCCGCAGGCATCTTCGATAAACAAACCGGCCTGCTCATCGTTTCGCTAGGCGTGATGGGCGGCGGCGTGGTGGCATCGATCCCGGCGTTCTGGGCACTGCCACCCAAACTGCTGACGGGTGCCGGAGCGGCAGGGGGGATTGCGCTGATTAACACGCTTGGGCAGCTTGGCGGGATCGTAAGTCCGGTGATGGTCGGCCGGGTCCGGGACTTGACGGGCAGCACGACGCCTGCGTTGTACGCGATCGGTGCAATGAGCCTGATTTGCGCTGCGATACTCCTGTTCGGACTGCCGGCAACGCTAAGGCAAAAAGACCAGCCCGACGCAAGCATTTCGGCCTGATTAACATCCAGAATGTGATTTACACGCCGTTTCAATAACTGCTGCAGCGGCGTTTTTATTTCCGTCGATTATCTAATTCGGCCAAATATACCGTTTTATACCTTATTCTTGTAAAAGCGGCAAAATCGCCCAGCCGACTTCATCCATTCCTTTAAATATCTTCGCGACATATCCGCGCGGCAAGCCTTCCGGGAATTCCCGCGGGCGCCGAATTGCCTTGCCCAAATCACTGTTTCGGCGCATTCTTAGTCGTTCCGATGTCGACGACCGCCTGTTTTTCCCTATCGGTCCTCAGGTGTTTTACACGACGGTCAGCGCAGTATGTTCAGCGAGTGCGTTATGACCATCCATATCACCGAATATCGCGGCTTTGCATTGCGCGCTTATTCACAGCAGATTTTCCCGCCCCACGGCGATCCGTTCGCAAAAGGCCCGAAGCGATTTTCCGCGATTGTTCAGATTGATTCGGTACCCACCGACAATGCGACATCAAAGCGTTATTCGCCGGGTTTGAAGGGCACGGAGCCGGCGAGTGCGGACGCGGCGATCGAATTGGCTATGCAGTACGGCCGGGATATCATCGACGGTAAGGTGCAGGCGGGCGCGCTTTACAACGCGAGAAGCGGGCGTTTCTCGCACTCGGTAAGACGATTCAGGCCGGCGGTCGCGCCCGCGCCGCTGCAAGCAGGCAGCGACGGCGCAATGAACGAAGGCACTTGAACCTGGGCTGAGAGCCAGGCAGCAATACCGTGCGACGAAATCTCGGGGCGTCGCGCAATAACCGAAAGAGCATGATCATGAATGACACAGTAAGAAGCTACCGCGGCCTGGAAATCTACCCGCTGATCTACCCGCACAAGCCCCGTGGGGCGGACGGTTCGCGCCATTACGATTCCGGATTCGACGCCGCCGTGAAGATCTCACGTCGCGGTATCGACGACAGCACCACCACCAGCCGCGTTTATCGCGTGCCGGGCGAAAGCCCGTTCAGCGGCTCAGGCGAAGCGCGCCTCGCGTCGATGCGCTACGCGGAGCAACTGATCGACGGGGGCGTGGCGGGCGAGTCGATCGCTGATCTATGAGTTACCCGTCTTCGCTCGACCATCCACGCGCTGCGTCTTCTTCCGACAAATCTGCCGTGCACAGCAACTACAACGTGGCGGTATCGTCCAGACGCGCGACGGGTGGCACCATGCCCACGTTGCGCGTGACGCGCCTTTCCGACAAGCGCGTGATCTATCCGTTCGTGGGCTGCGCGGACATGCCGCTTTTCCCCGATGCACAAAGCGCTCGCGACTACGCCGAGCAGTACGGCGCAAGCCTCGTCGAGGGCGACATCGCCGTGCCGGAATAACGCCTGGACGCGGCTGTTCACGGCCATCGGGATGAATCGTTACATTGCGTGACTAAGCTCAATCCGAAATAGCTTGACACCGCTTCTTACGGGACGTAACCTGAAGGTCGAAGTATTCAAGAAGTTCGATTGCTGTTCATCATTCTCCGTTGTCATCTCCGCGGTATTTGTTGTCCTCTCACTTCCTTGAAGCTTCTCTCGCCTCATTCAGAGGTTGCATCATTTTTATATTTTCAAGGATTTAATATGGATACCGGTATCGTCAAGTGGTTCAACGACAGCAAGGGCTTCGGCTTCATTACGCCTGACGCAGGCGGCGACGACCTCTTCGCCCACTTTTCGGAAATTCGCAGCGAAGGCTTCAAGACCCTCGCCGAAAACCAGAAGGTTAGCTTCGAAACGAAGCAAGGCCCGAAGGGTCTGCAAGCATCGAACATCACGCCGCTGTAATTGACGGTGTAGTTGTTTAACGTGTGAGGTGGTTTTGCGCCAGCTCACACGTGTATCAAGCGTTTCGCGGAGCTTTGGCTCCCGGTTGTGGCAGCCGTTTTATCCAAGTGATTTTTAACTCATTTTGATCTTTACGGCGCCGCGACCATCAGCATTGCACCTGTCTGCCTCTGCTTGCATGTGTTGCATCTCCACTTTAGTCTGCTGTCGCATTAGTCCTCTGCCGCTTTAGTCCCCTGCAATCTCCTGCAACACTCCGCTGCCACATTGCAGTTTAGCGAGCGTTTTCGTTCGTCAACACGCTTGTGCCTCGGGCTGCTTTCTGCTGTATTTCTGCTGCTCCTCTGCGAATTCATGGCCTAGTGCCAGTAACAACACATCCTTACATGAGCTTTTGTGGGATGGCGTTTATTCGTGTGTTTCACTTATGCATAACTCTAAAATTTCTCAGTACAACGGCTACAAAGTCGTAGCTTTCGCGCATCGCCTGCCAGACGGGCTGTTCGCATCGAATTTGCTGCTCGAACGCAATTGTGGCGCGAGAAAAGGCAACTGCTATCAGTTTCACGCTCTCGACTACTTCAAAGACGAGGCACAGGCAATCGGTCATTCCCGCAAGTGGGCCCGTAAATGGGTCGATAACCGCGGCTGAGCCAAGCTTGTTGTAACTTCGACTGATGCGCGCCTACAGCGCGGTCAGCAACAACCACGGCGCACTTCAAGTGCGCCTTTGTCGTTTACGCGCCCCAGGATCTGCAAAAGATACCGTCGAAATACCCGTCGTCGAAAATCCGGTAAGAAATCTGCATCTTTTCCTCAAGCAATTATTCTTGCGGTCGATAAACACGTTGCCTGGATCGACAAATGTGTGACGGAGCATCAGGAAAAAAGCTTATCGCGTTCGAGGAAGAGAGCCTCGCCGTCTAAAGCACTTTGCGACAGGCACGGCCCGCGGGCCAGACCAAAACAAGACTATCGGTTTGTCCGCGCCGCACTCGATCCGCTGGCGGTTCTTTGGGGGCAAAGGCCGCAGCGGCAACTCAGCCGTTATGCCCGTGAGGGCAGGAGTCGCCACATGAATCTCAAAGACGTGTCCATCAAGAGCAAGCTTATCGGGGGATTCGGTGTGCTTGCCGTTATCGTGCTCGGCGTTTCGGCAATGTCGTTGCGTGCGTTAAGCACCTCGACCGATGGCTTCTCCAACTACGTGCACGGTCCAAACGCCCGCGCCGATGTCGCCGCGCAAGTGCGCACTGCCGTGGATCGCCGGGCGATTGCCGCGCGCAATCTCGTCCTGGTCACGAAACCATCGGACCTGGAGATCGAGAAGGCTGAAGTGATCCGGGCGTCGGAAGATGTGCAAACCAAGCTGAAGCTTCTGAAAACCATGGTCGCGACCGGACCCGACAGCAGTGACGCTGCTCGCGGCCTCGTCAACGAGATCGACCGGGTGGAGTCGCTTTATGGTCCGGTCGCGAATGACATCGTTGGATTGGCGTTGAGCGGCAATCACGACGAGGCGATCGTAAAGATGGACAACGAATGTCGTCCCTTGCTGGCTGCGCTCGTCAAGGCGACGAATGCGTACGCCGACTTCACGCGCGGGCGCCAGGAGCAGATGGTGCGTGAGTCCGACGAGCAGTACCAGACCCAGCGCAACTGGCTGATCACGCTTTGCGTAGCAGCGCTCGCACTGGCGGCCGGCGCGGGCGTGTTCATCACACGTTCGATCACCGGTCCGATCCGCCGTGCGGTCGATGTCGCGAGCACGGTCGCGCGCGGCGATTTGCGCAGCCGTATCGTGGTGACGCAGAAGGACGAGACCGGCCAGTTGCTGGGTGCGCTCGCCGATATGAACGCGCGGCTGATCGAGACCGTGAGCCGCGTGCGTGAAAGCAGCGGCAGTATCGCGAACGCTTCCACTGAAATCGCTACCGGCAATACCGACCTCAGCCAGCGCACGGAGCAACAGGCGGCATCGCTCGAGGAAACGGCGGCAAGCATGGAAGAGCTGACATCGACGGTGAAGCAAAACACGGAGAACGCGCAGCAGGCGAGCGTACTGGCGTCGAATGCATCCGATGTCGCGCAGCGCGGCAGCAAGGTCGTGAGCCAGGTGGTCGACACCATGCACGGCATCAGCGCGAGCTCGACGAAGATTGCGGAGATCACGGGAATGATCGAAGGCATCGCGTTCCAGACCAACATCCTGGCGTTGAACGCAGCCGTGGAAGCCGCGCGGGCGGGCGAACAGGGGCGCGGTTTCGCGGTCGTGGCGAGCGAAGTGCGCAGTCTTGCGCAACGGTCATCTAGCGCGGCGAAGGAGATCAAGGAATTGATCGCCAATTCGGTTCAGCAGGTCCAGAGCGGATCGGTGCTTGCCGGGCAGGCCGGCGAGACGATGGCCGAAGTCACGCAGGCAGTCGCGCGCGTGACGGACATCATGGAGGAGATCGCGGCGGCATCGATCGAGCAGGGGCGCGGTATCGAACAGGTCAATCAGGCGATCACGCAGATGGACGAGGTCACCCAGCAGAATGCGGCGCTGGTGGAGGAAGCTGCGGCGGCTTCGCAGTCGTTGCAGGACCAGGGGCGCCAGTTGATGGACGCGGTCGCGTTTTTCCAGATGGAGGGATCGGCGACAACGATTGCACCGAACCTCCGCGCGGTCGCGAAGGGCGCGCTTAAACGGGTGCCGGCAGCGCGTGTCGCACCGCTGAAAACTGCGGGCAATGAAGGCTGGAGCACGTTTTAGGCTGCTTCGAGGCGGTGAAGGAACAGCGCGAGCGTCTTTGGGCGCCGCGCTGTTTGCATTTGCCCTTTCTTAAACGATCGGTTTCCGATATTGCTCGGGAATGCGAACTGCGGTTAGAACCGCGGTTTCCCCAATACTCGTTCTTCGAACCGGAGCCTCCGATGTCCTTTTATCTCCTGGCGTTGCTGATCGGCGTGATTGCCGGCCTGCGTGCGATGACCGCGCCCGCCGCTGTCAGCTGGGCGGCGCATTTCGGCCTTCTGCCCTTGCAGCACACGCCGCTCGCGTTTCTCGGGGCGACGATCACGCCCTACATCCTGACGGTGCTTGCCCTTGTTGAGCTCGTCACGGACCAGTTGCCGAAGACCCCCAGCCGCAAGGTGCCGATGCAATTTGGCGCCCGGCTTGTGACCGGTGCCGTGAGCGGCGCCGCGATAGGCGCGGCGGCCGGATCGATGATCGGTGGCGCCGTGGCTGGCGCTATTGGCGCGGTGATCGGCACGCTCGGCGGGGCAAGTGCGCGCGGCGCGCTGGCCCGCGCATTTGGCCGCGATCTGCCCGCCGCGCTGATCGAAGACGCGGTGGCCGTTGTGGGCGCGGTGCTGATCGTCATGGCGATCGGCTGAAGGCGGCCGCACGCACATCAATACGTGCGGCGCTGCGGGATCGAAAAGTAGGTGGTCAGCATTTCCGCCAAACGCCAGGTGGCGCAGGGACGGCGGCAATGGGCATCGAATCCGGCGTGTTTCAGGGATTCGACCGGGTCTGCCGGCCAGATATTGCTGATCGCAACCAGCAGCCGGCCGGTGGTATCGGCGTCGGGGCGCAGCGCCCGGATGAATTCATAACCGGAATCGCTGTCGAGCCGCGTGTCCAGTATCAATGCCTGCGGTTTCCAGTTCTGCAGCAGCGAACGTGCTGACTTGAGGTTCTGCGTCTGCATCACCTGTAATCCGGTGAGCCGCAGCAACGCCGCCAGCGACTCGCCAATCAGTTTGTCCTGATGCGCGATCAACACGCGGGGCGAACCAACAGGCATACGCGCCTGCTTGCCGCTCCATAATGCAAAGTGTCTCTCGTCATCGGTGCTTGAACGACTGCTCATGATGCCCTCCTCGTGGTTTTTATGTGAGTGGGAACGCCGGACCGTGTCTCCTCTCGCTAGCTGCAGCTTCGAGTTCGGTGATGGCGGTGTTGCAGAGTCGATGACGCAGTGTCGCGTTTAAGCGTTCGCAGCAAAACCCGGTCGAGGAGGGGCAAGGAACGCGTTTTTCGGGGGGACTGCACACCCTCCCACTGATCCCTGCGAAAGGAGGGGTTGCTGGACGTCCCCTTACCGGTACTATCGAAGCGTGATTTATGGGAATGGCAATGGAAAACGGTAACTTCAAGACGGTGCTGCTGGTCGAGGACGAGGGGCTCACGCGAAGCGCCATGAAGAGCCTGATCCTTGCCAATGAACCGTTACTCGATATCGATGAGGCCGACGGCATCGAACAGGCCAAGGAGAAGCTCTCCGGCGGCTCGTACGATCTCGTCTTTCTCGACTATCAATTGCGGGGGAACTCCACGGGCCTCGATTTGCTGAACTGGATCGGGGAACAGGAGCGCGAGGTACAGACCATCATGCTGTCCGCTCAAGACGACCGCGATACGGTGCTGGAATGCATCAGGAGCGGCGCATGCGGATTTATATCGAAGGCGAGCGAGCAAGGCGCGGGCGTATTTCGCGAGGCCCTCAAGACCATTTTGAGCGGCCGGGTGTATCTGCCCAATAGCGTGCTTGGAAAGGGCGGACACAGCCCCAAGCCGGTATCCACGCATTCAGGCGTGACGGTGGAGTCGCTGAACTTGCCGCCGCGGCTGACTGAAACGCTGCGCTATTTGTTGCAGGGTTTATCGAACAAGGCGATCGCCAGGAAAATGAATATCAGCGAGAACACGGCGAAGGAATATTCGAGTGATCTCCTCGCGCGATTTCATGTCACGCGGCGGACTTTCCTGATCGTGGAAATGGCGCGGCGCGGGATTGAGATGCCGATGGGGAACGCGGCAGTGCCGGCAAGGTAAGCGTGGGGTTGGGCGGGGCCTGAGAGACCAAAAAAAATGCAAGGGCAGGTGTGTTACCTGCCCATTGCAATCAAAAATATTCGATTTACCTCGGCAACAGAGGATTTTGCCTTCAACACCGCCGCGCCGCTTCTTCAAACGACTTCCCCGATATCAGCGATGCAATCTGCCTGCGCAATTCCGCCGGACTCACCGGTTTGCTCAGCACGTCGTGATCGCACGCGAGCGGCACGATCGTCGCGGCCGGCTCTCCCGTAACCACGAGACACGGGCAACGCCGGCCAAGCTTTGCGGCGCCGAGCATCGCGACTTCTCGTGCGGTTTTTTCATCGCGCAGACGGAAGTCCGTGATGATCAGGTCGGGGTATCGTTCAATGGATCCCAGTATGTGTTCGAACTCCTCAAAGCTGCTGGCGGAATCGAATAACACGCCCCATTGCACGAGCAGCGCTTCGGTTGATGCCCGCACCAGACTGTCGTCCTCGACCAACAACACGTACAGCCCTTCGAGCGGCACCTCCAGATAATCGGCGGTGTCACCCTTCGCGCGCGGCGCGGCGTCGCCAAGCGGCGAGCCGCAGATCGGCATTTCGAGCGAGAAACGCGAGCCGCGTCCCTCAGCCGATTTCAGTTCTATCCGATGCTCCTCCAGCATCGACACCACTGCGTTCACGATCGACAACCCCAGCCCGAGCCCGCGGTCGTTGTCCTGTTCCGCGTTGCCGACCTGGAAGAACGGCTGGAAGATTGCGTCCCAATGTTCAGACGCAATGCCAATGCCGTTATCGACCACATCGATGCGCGTACGCGTCGCCGAGCGCACCACGCCCACGATCACCACCGGCTTGGGGTTCTTGACCGCATCGGCGTAACGGATGCCGTTTGATACCAGGTTCGCAATCGCCCGCTGCAGCCAATGCGAGTCGCTGCGGACATAGACCGGCGCTTCGGGTACGCGCAGCCGCAATTCGACGCCGTGCATGGCGGCAAGCGGGCGCAATTGCTCGGCGACTTCGAACACAGCAAGCTTCAGGTCGAACACGTGATATCGCGGATTGACGCGGCCCGATTCGAGCCTCGAGAGATCGAGCACGGCGTTCAGGAATCGCGCGAGGATCACGGAGGAACGGCCGGATTCATCGATAAGCCTTGCGGCTTCCGTCACGTCGTCATGGCGCACGGCTTCCGCGGCGGCTTGCAGGAACAAATTGAGCGCGTGCATGGGTTGGCGCAGGTCGTGCGTGGCGGCGGCGAGGAAATTGGACTTCTCGCGGCTGGCCGTTTCCGCTGCCAACGTTTGCTGCTCTTTCAGCGAAATCAGGGCGCGGGTTTTCGTGTCCTGATCTTTCTTCGATGCCAGCAAATCCAGGTTTTTCCGTTCGAGCTGCACATTCGCGGTCAGCAATTCGTTGTTGAGCACGCCGAGCGCGCGCTCGGCTGCAAAGCGTTCGCGCGATACGCGCTCTGCATGAACGCACACGCCATGTCCGATCACGACCACGTTGAACAAATAGAACATGCCCATGTAAAAGTCTTCGGGCGACAGTATCCGGATGGTCAGTTGCAGCAGGATGATGCTTGAAAACGTGACCACGGCGGCGGTCAGCGCCACCTTGGATTTCAGATAGAAGAACCCGAACTGAAAGAAAAAGACCAGATAGAGGCCGACGAAATACCACGTGTAGTTGAAGGGGCGCGGCGAGATGGAAACGAGCAGGAGCAGCAGCAGGTTGCAGCCGTACACGCCCATCAGAATCACACGCTGGGAGGATGCGTGCGTGGAGAACGAGCCCCGCAACGCGAGGCTTAGCACGAACATCAGCCAGACAATGCCTGCCAGCCGCAGCGCCATGATGTCCATGAACACGGGTTCGAGCACCGAGCTTTCACGGCCGAAATTGAAGTCGTACCAGAGGAAACAGACCCAGACGCTCAACGCAAGCAATGCCGAAGCACGCCGGAAAGCACAGAAGCGCCGGCTATGGTCTTCGAGGAACTGCGCTTCCAGCGCTGTGTCGGGGAACGCCTTGGGGACCGACAGGTTACGGATGAGACTCAGGCCTGCGTCGCGTGCGGATGCCGATACGAGCTGTGACGGCGTCGGCGCGGCGATCTCGGCAGTGTGCTCCGGTACGTCCATGATTCGCTCACTCGAAAAGAACGTGACCGGCTACTTTAGCGGAGCACGCGTCTGATGAAAACCTCGTAATTGCAGGGGCCGACCAACGTTTGAACGATGATGACCTCATGTCATCGATTCGATGACGCGCAGGCTATCGTCATTCAAACTCCGCCGCATTACGATTTATTCCCGATCTTGCTGCTTGGCCGCGTAAATTTGTGCGGCCTTCTTTGATCAGATCTAAGCCGATCTATATAGGACGAAAATCATGTCGCGTATTTTCATAACGGGTTCAGCCGACGGCCTCGGACAGATGGCGGCGCAGTTGCTTGTGGCAGAAGGGCATCGCGTGGTTCTGCATGCACGTAACGAAAAGCGCGCCGCAGATGCAATGCGCGCCGTGCCGGGCGCGGAAGCGGTCGTGTCGGGCGATTTGTCGAGCATGGACGCGACACGCGACGTTGCAACGCAAGTGAACCGGCTGGGACGCTTCGATGCCGTGATCCATAACGCGGGCGTGGGGTATCGCGAGCCTCGCCGTATCGAGACCGTGGATGGTTTGCCGCACGTTTTCGCCATCAACACTATTGCGCCGTTCATTCTGACTGCCTTGATTGAAAAACCCCGACGGTTGGTCTATCTGAGTTCGGGCATGCATGAGGGCGGCGAACCGGCCCTCGACGACTTGCTTTGGGAGCACCGCGCATGGCAGGGCGCAGGCGCCTATTCGGATTCGAAACTCCACGATCTTTGGCTGGCGTTAGGCGTTGCACGTCGCTGGCCGGATGTGTTATCGAATGCGGTCCATCCCGGATGGGTGCCGACGAAAATGGGCGGCGCGGGCGCGCCAGACGACATCAAGGCCGCGCCGCGTACACAAAGCTGGCTCGCCGTCAGCGACGATCCTGCAGCAAGCGTGACGGGCGAATATTTCTTCCATATGAAACCGCGCAGGCCGAGCGCCGCCGCACGCGACGCGCGTTTGCAGGATGGACTGATCGCGGCATGCGAGCGATTGACAGGTATTCGTCTGCCGAATTGAACGTCCCGGATCGACTCAGATCAGCTCGGACATCTCGATCAGATTCAGGTCAGGATCGCGAACATATACCGAGCGGATCTTTTGCGTTGCACCCGTCCGCTCGACCGGTCCTTCGATGACGGGCCAATTGAGTTTGTTCAGATGTGCAATTACATCGTTCAGAGGAATGGCCGCGATAAAACACAGGTCGAGCGCGCCCGAAACCGGCAAATGCGCCTTCGGCTCGAACTCCTTGCCGCGCACGTGCAAGTTTATTTTCTGGTTGCCGAAGCGAAATGCGCTGCGTCCTTCGCCAAAGGTTTCGAGCTGCATTCCCAGGACTTCCGTATAGAAGTAACGGGTCGCCGCTTCATCGATGCAGGTCAGCACCAGATGATCCAGATGGTCGATCAGGGCCATATCAAGCTCCTTCGTGGGCGGCTGCTTTTTGTTGAGCGGGCGGGGCGCTGTGAAGATCGAGACGGCGGCCGGCCTTGAGTATCTGGCTGGGGACATCGTGGCCGATCAAGCCCGGCAGCAGAGCCGATGCCTTCAATACAGCGCCGAGATCGACGTGGGTATCGTAGCCGTCGAGCGCCAGCATGTGCACGAGTTCCTCGGTGCATACGTTGCCGGTTGCGCCCGGCGCGTACGGACACCCGCCGATGCCGCCGAGCGACGCGTCGAAACGATCGATACCCGCTTCCAGCGCCGCGAGCGTATTTGCGAGCGCCATGCCGCGCGTATTGTGAAAATGCAGCGTCAGTTCGAGCGCAGGAAACGCCCGGCGCACGCGTTCGCATAACGCCTTCACTTGTGAAGGATAGGCCATGCCGGTGGTATCGCACAGCGTCACGCCGTGCACGCCGAGTGCCGCGAACTCTCCAGCCCAGCGCAGGACTTCTTCGACGGGAACGTCTCCTTCCATCGGGCATCCCATCGACGTGGACAAAGACACGTTGATGGCGACCGGGGTCTCTTTCACCACGCCGATCACCTCGCGCAACTGCGCGAACGATTGCTCGCGGCTCATGCGCAGATTCGCGCGGTTGTGGCTTTCGCTTACCGACATCACGAGGTTGACTTCATCCACGCCGCACGACAGCGCGCGTTCCGCCCCGCGCAGGTTCGGCACGAGCACGGTGTAGACCACGCCTTCGCGCCGCGCGATGCCGTGCATGACGGCTTCCGCGTCGCGCAACGCGGGGATCGCCTTGGGTGACGTGAACGATGTCACTTCGATTTTTGCGAAGCCACAGGCGCTCAATGCATCGATGAGGGCGATTTTCGCGTCGGTATCGACGAATTGCTTTTCGTTTTGAAAGCCGTCGCGGGTCGCGACTTCCTGGATATAAAGGCGTTTCATGGGTCTCCTCAGGCTCGAATGATGACGGCGAGACTGACATGATGAACGTTTGGGCGCAGCATGAAAATCGCTGGTTTTTCCACGATCGTTTCCAATTTGGAAAGTCACGGCTAAGAGCGGTTCATGTCAAAGTCGTGCCTTGAAGCCTTAAACGTTCGATGCCGCCCCGACCAGGAGTTCCACTGATGTCCGATTTCGTTCTCGATAACCCGTTCCTCGAGTACCTCGATGCCCGCCACGTCGCGTGGAGAGAAGGCTATGCCGAGTTCCGCATGCCAATCCAGGCAAAGCATCTGAACCGGCGCGGCGTGTTGCAAGGCGGCGTAGTGGCTACGCTGCTCGATGCTGCCTGCGGTTACGCCGGGCTCTACGCGCCCGAGGGCGAGCCGGTGCGGCACGGCTTCACGCTCTCGCTGACGGTCAACTATCTGGATACGGGTCTGGGTGACAGCGTTACGGCGAAGGGGTTTATCGAAAGGCAAGGCCGCAGCATTTTTTTCTCGCGGGGCGAGGCGTGGGTGGACGACAAGATCCTGATCGCGAGCGCGCAGGGGACGTTCAAGTCCGCAGGGCTCAAAAAAGGCTGAGAGCGCCGTTGCCTTGATGCTGGCCCGACCCATTGCGACGCGCCGGCCCTACAAAGTCGCGTTGACGTTCTGTCGCCTGGGTCCTACCACTATGACGCGATCGTTCTAGGAGCCCGGTTTATGGTCGCATCTACTGAAAGGAACCTATCCAGTCCAATAAACAGCCAAGGCCAACCTTTTCCGGGAGTCATCGAATGTCGAGAACGTTGGAAACCACGCCTCCTGAAGTCGATCTGAAAACGCTGCGCAAGGTGATACTCGCGGCGTCGATTGGCAACTTCGTCGAATGGTTCGATTTCGCCGCGTACGGCTTTCTCGCGACGATCCTCACGCGCGAATTTTTCCCGAGCGGAGACCCGGCAGTGGGACTTCTCAAGACCTTCGCCGTCTTCGCCGTGGCGTTCGCGTTCAGGCCGCTTGGCGGGATTGTGTTCGGCGTGATCGGCGACCGGATCGGCCGCAAGCGCACCTTGGCGCTGACCATCCTGCTGATGGCGGGCGCGACCACGTTGATCGGCTTATTGCCGACATATGCCGCAATCGGCGCATTTGCACCGCTGTTCCTGACGGTCATCCGCTGCGTGCAAGGCTTCTCGGCCGGCGGCGAATATGCGGGTGCGTGCGCCTACGTGATGGAACACGCGCCGCAGCACAAGCGCGCGCGATACGGCAGTTTCGTGCCGGTATCGACGTTCTCGTCGTTCGCGGTTGCGGCGGTCGTCGCCTACGCGCTCGATGCCTCTCTTTCCGCCGATGCCATGAGCAGCTGGGGCTGGCGCGTGCCGTTCCTGGCGGCGGCGCCGATTGGCCTGATCGGCTTGTATCTGCGGATGAACCTGAACGAGACGCCGGCATTCCGCGCGCTCGAAGGCGAACACGCGGTTGCCCACGCGCCGTTACGCGATACCTTGCGCACGCAGGCTGCGGGCATTTTGAAGCTGGGTGCGTTCATCTCCGTGACGGCTTTGTCGTTCTATATGTTCACGACGTATTTCGCGACGTATCTGCAAGTCGCCGGTCATCTGAACCGCGCAACGTCGCTGCTGATTACCGTGATCGCGCTGTTTTTTGCGGCGGCGCTGTGTCCGCTGGCGGGTCTGTATTCGGATTTCGCCGGACGCAGGAGAACCGTGCTGACGACGTGCGTCATATTAATCGCCACGGTGTATCCGGCGTTTTCGCTTGGCGGCTCGGGGCAGTTTTTGCCATCGGTGCTGGGCGTCGGCATGCTGGCGATCGGCGCGGTCTTGTCCGGCGTGGTGACAGCACCTTTGTTGTCCGAAATATTCCCGACGCGCACGCGCTATACCGCCTCCGCCATCACCTATAACCTCGCGTACACCATCTTCGGCGGCACCGCGCCGCTCGTCGCCACGTGGCTGATCACGACGACCGGCAACAACATGTCGCCGGCGCTGTACCTGATCGTGATTTCGGTGATGGGCCTGATCGGCGGAATGATGTTGCCGGAGACATCGAAGGTATCGCTGCACGGCGCGCAACCGGCTTCATCCGATGCAAGTCCGGCCGCGCTAAAAGTTGTGGCGTAGGCACCTTATTGCTGCACTTGCCCCGCCGCCGCAATCACGCGATGCACGAATCGCAGCTTCTCGACAACCGGCGGCGCGAGCGCGAACGGATAGGCGTCGGGCATGCCGAGGCTGCGATTCAGGCTGTTCAATGCATACGTGAGCGGAAACCACTGGTGCATCAGGTGATCGAACGTGGCCGCGCCATTCGGCGGCTGCGCGACGAGCGTAGGGTCGAGCGTATTCAGCGGTGCAAGGGCGACGCCGCAGGCGCGGGCGGTATCGATGGTATCGAAGATGTGGAGGTAGTGAGCCCACGTCTCCGCCCAGTCCTCCCACGCGTGCGTGGTCGCGTAGCCGCTCACGAACGACTTGTTCCAGTCGGGCGGCGGCCCTTCCTTGTAATGCTTTGCGAGGGCCGCGCTGTAGCTCGTGCGTTCATCGCCGAAGAGCGTCCGGAAACTTTCGATCCACGGCGTATCCGCGATCAGCCGATCGAAATAATAGTGGCCGATTTCATGCCGGAAATGCCCGAGCAAAGTACGGTATGGCTCGCCCATCGCCAGGCGGGCGCGTTCGCGCTGGGCGTCGTCGGCCTCGGCGATGTTCATCGTGATCAGGCCGTTGTCGTGGCCCGTCAGCACGCGTTTGCCCCGGCCATCCTCCATGAATTCGAACTGCAACCCCGTCTTGGGATTGTCCTGGCGAGAATCCACGCGCAGCCCGAGCGCGCCGAGTGTGTAAAGCAGGCGGCGCTTCGCGGCTTCCAGCCGGAACCAGTAATAGCGGCGGTTCGGCACGCCGAGGTTCGGAATGGTGTGGGTCAGGCGACACGCGTGACATAGGGGATCGCGGGAATCGGCGGGCACCATCCAGTTGCAGACTTTTTCGACCGCGTAGTTGTGGCACGGCTTGTACAGGCCCGCGTCGCCGCGTTCAGGATGGCGGCTGCGCCACAGGCCGTCGCCGGCGTCCTCGAACGCGCTGATTTCCGCGAGCTCGGGAATGAAGCCGAGCAGGGATTCGCAGCGTTCGCAGCGGAAGTTCTCGAAGAACACCAGCTGATTGCAGTGGTTGCAGTGGAAAGTTTTCATGAGCCCGGAAGTCGGAGTGCGCGCATTTGTGCGCGACACATGTCCCGTTGAGTCCGGAACGTGCGCTGGAAGTGCCGATGGCGAGCGCGGCGGCGAACCAAAGGCGAGCGTACACCCGTTTGCGCAGCAACCTGCGTGCCGCTAGGTCAGGCGTGCGTCGAGGTACGCGGTCACCGCGATCTTGTATTCATCGATAAGAAGGCGCCGTTCCCTCGGCTTCGCGGCCATGTAGAGCGGCGGCAGTCCCTTCACGATCTGCAGAAGAACCTCGGCGATGCGCAGCGCGTCGGCGGGGGCAAGATCTTCCCGGCGGTGCGCGAACAATTCGGCGAAGCGCTGCCGCAAGCGGCTGCGGTCGTCATCGCTGCGATTGGTGGGCGTGGACGCCGCCGATAACGCCAGATAAGCCGGATGATCGCCGATAAACCCCGTCATCAGGTCGATCAGCCGGGCGGCGAGATCGGCCGTGCTGGCGGCGCGCGCGTGCTCCGCGAGCGCGCTCCAGCGCTCGTCCATGAGCGCTCCGTATTCGGTGCGCAGGGCGATGGCGAGCGCGTCCTTGTTCGGAAAATACTGATAAACCGCACCAATCGACGCGCCCGCGCGCGCCGCGATCTCGGTCATGGTGGCGGCTTCGAGGCCGCGTTCGCCGATGACGGCACCGGCGGCCGCGAGCATGTCCTGCATGCGCTTTTCGGCGCGTTCTTGCTGGGGAATGCGTCGCATGGGTGAACGTAGATGTACGGGAGTGCTCAGGTTACACGCAAGGGTGCTGGTCAGTCGGTCTGGCGTCTTGGTTGAAAAGATACATTTCAGTCACGACGATGACAGGACTTCCTCGAGCTGGGCAACGAGAGCTGTCCGTTTGTCCGTGCCTATGCTGTCCAAATTATGCTGGCGCCATCGAACAGCAGGCAACTCTGCTGATGACTGGAGATCCAGGGCGTCCCATATTGGATCGCCACGCTCGAAGGCCAAAAGGAATTCCCGATGGAGTTTTGGCATCGATCCAACCATCTCACGAACCAATGTTTCCCGGGCCGCCAGGAGTTCGTCCAGCTGAACCGGTTTTCGAGTCATGCCGACAAAACCTCGCTCGAACTCTGCCGCGATGTCTTTGCGCCGAACGGTGAGGATCTCGGCCATCGGTCGATCGTGGCTGACAAGATAGATCAAGAAAGCTCGCCGTAGCGCCTCGTCGATACCCTCGTTGGCCAGCAGATCGCGAACGTCAAAGAGGTCGCGAGGGTGTTGCCGATCCAGCGCGGCAACAATCTTTCCGGCATAAAGGTCGGCAAAGGACAGGACGCGCATTTCGGCGAAACCGAATTGCTCTTCCACGCCTGGCGACACGGAACGCATCTCCGGCTCGAACACGCACCCCCGTAGCACGGGCGTCACTTCAATCTTGATCTGTGTGCCGTTTCCGCGGACCGCAAGTTTGGTGACCACGTCCTCGCGGGAAAGTGCCGTTATTACGCGTGTTCCGGGGATGGCCCTGCCAATGCGATCGGCAATCCTCGACATCGCTGCATCGATGGCTGCGAGCGAGGCCGGTCGATTCTGGACTGGCAGATAGGTTAGATCGATGTCGACCGAGAGACGCGGAAGATCGCGCACAAAGAGATTGATGGCCGTGCCGCCTTTTATTGCGAAACAGTCTTCGGCAGCAACGGAAGGCAAAGTCCGAATCAGCAGTTCGACCTGGCGTCGATAAGCATCCGCAAAAGCCATTAACGTACCTCGTTCAAATCCTTGGGAACGGTGATCCGGTAGGTGAGATCCAGCCGCCCGCCTTTTACCAGCATGCGCTTGCCCGAGCCAAGCCCGATCTTCGAACGATCGAGGTGCTTGAGCCAGGCATGGTCATGTCGGTCTGCAAAGAAGAAAAACAGACGCTTTACCTTCACGCTTTGACAACGACCGAGCAGCACTTGTAATCGTCTCGGCGCAAGGTTGCTCAATCCTTCCATCAGCATATCGGCCTGATGGAAGCTTTCGCGATCTGGCAATTGGTCGAGAAGTTCGAGAATGGCGCGTTCGGGCGTAGAGACTACGAGCGGCCAGTCCCATTGCCCCCATGGAAGCGAGCGCAGCCCTGCATCCTGGAGTGACGCAGCGTCTTTTGCCGGCGGCACGTCGTCCGGGACGAGGGAAGGAAAGTTGACGTGGTCTAAATCGTTCCCAAAAAGCGGCGCGCTGTTGTGGAAGACAAACCGCTCCTTGATAGGAAGTGTGGAGAGCCACCCCGGCGGCTTCGCCGGTCCATGAATGTGGATCTCGGAAGAGGCTTGCGACAGGTAGTGCGCATAGCCTTGCAACTCCAGCGCAGTCCGGCCGCCGACAACGAGGCGACGTCCCAAGAGCGTCTGCAGCGAAATAACGACCTGTTGCCAGCTCAAGTGTCCACGTGGGCGTCGATAAACGCTTCTGGCCGGCTGCTCCAGCCAACCCGAGGTGACGTATTTGGCGCGTAGGGAAGTAGAGTAATCCTGAGCGGACAGCCACGCGGCATCGACGAGCAGCCCCTCTGGCAGGAGGTGCTCCATCCGGTTCAGCTTTCCTAAAATTTGCTCACTCATAGTCGACGATATGACTAATCTTCAAACCGATTTAAGGTTTGAAATTATAGTCGTTTGCGTAGCGAAAGTGAGTAAATCGAGCGATTGGTGATCCGAGTTACCTACCGGCGGATGCCCGGCGTTGATACGGTTCAATCGAAAGGTGCGGGGATTTCGTTAATAAGACGCCTTGGAGTCGATCGAGGAACCTGAAGCTGACGCCGCGCCGGATTTCCCGGAGCTAGTTGTCGTTGCTGCAGCATTGGAATCAGGCGCTGTGGCCATCTCCCACCCCCCGCCAAGCGCAAGAAACAGGTTCACCTGATCGATGGCAACCTGCCCCTCAGCCGCCGATAACTGCGCGTTCGTCGATGTCAGTACGCGCGTCGCGTCCAGATCGGCAATAAACGATTCGCGCCCGGCGAGGAAAAACCGGTGCGTCTGGTCGGCGGATTCGGCCGCCGATTTTTGCGCGGCGCGCAACGCTTCCGCGCGCGCGTAGTCGGCGGAATAGGTCGCGAGACTCGACTGTGTTTCCCGCAGCGCCTTGAGCACGACGCCATCGAACTGGGCGAGGGCGGCGTCGGCGCCATATTGCGCTTCGTGGATTCGGCCGCGCGCGCCGTTCACCGGGAAGGTCCAACTGATGAGCGGACCAAAACCCCATCGCGCGGTGGGTTGCGTGCCGAGATCCTCGAGCACCCCCGTCAAACCTGCCGACGCGCCGATGCTAACCGTCGGATACAACGCGCCCGTCGCCACACCAATGCGCGCCGTCGATGCCGCAAGCTTGCGCTCGGCCTGACGCACGTCGGGACGGCGTCGCAAGAGGGCGGCGCCATCGCCGACGGGCAAGGGCTGGGCGATCGTCGGCGTCTTGTTGCACGCGTAAACCGGCTTGGGCAGGTCTTCCGGCGAACGTGCGAGCAGCGCTGCCAGTTGATACTGCGCGATCTTGCGGCGTGCGGTGTAGACGGGAATATTCGCGCTGAGTGTGGCGACCTGCGTCTGGCCGGCGGTGACATCGGGCGCGTTGCCGCGTCCGGCCTGCTGCAACCGGCGCGATACCGACACCCGTTGGCGCTGCAATGCGAGCGACCGTTGCGCGATCACGAGTTCTTCCGCCGCCGAGCAATTCTGCACATAGGCGCGCACGACATCGGCCACGACGGAAATCCGCGCGAGATCGGCGGCGGCCTGGGTGGCATCGCTGTCCGCTTGCGCCGCTTCCACGCCGCGGCGCAGCGTGCCGAAAAGATCGAGTTCGTACGAGATGTTGATGCCGACATCGCCTTCGTTCGCGACCGGGATTTTCTCGAAGAGGAGGTATTGCTCGGCTGACTCCTGCGCGCGCTTGAACGCGGCCGATGTCCCGCCCGAAAAGCCGCCTTGCGATTGCGCCACGCCCAGCGCGGCGCGCGAGCGGCCGAGGTTTGCCGCCGCCACGCGCAAATCGGTATTCGATGCCATCGCTTGCTGCACGAGGTCATCGAGGACGGGGTCATCGTAGAGACGCCACCAATGGGTCGGCACGGCGCCGGCGTTCACCGTCGACTGGCCTTCTGCCCCGTCGAGTGGCGCATTGGCGTAAGGCGCGTTGACAGCGGCGTTTTTCGGCAGGGAGTAATCAGGGCCGACGGTAAAGCACGCGGCGAGCGCGAGCACGAACGGCGTCAGGGCGAGGGCGCGCGGCATCTTCATTTGCTTGCCACCGGCACAGAAGCGGCGGCGCCGGTGGTCACTGGAACCACGCCGCTAGCCGTGACTGGCGCGGACGCGGCCGAAGCTCCGCTGGCGGGCGCAGGCGTGCCGCTGGTCGGCGTCAGATCGCGCACCGACACCGTCGCCGTGCGTCCCGCGATCATCCGAAAATCCGCCGGCACTTCGTCCAGCGCAATGCGCACCGGAATCCGTTGCGCAAGCCGCACCCAACTGAACGCCGGATTCACGTTCGGCAGCAGGTTCGATCCCTGCACGCGGTCACGGTCCTCGATCCCCGCCACGATGCTCTGCACATGCCCGCGCAGGATCGCGGGTTCGCCCATCACCTTGATATCGACTGCCTGGCCTATGTCGATACCCCGCAGCTTCGTTTCTTCGAAGTATCCATCGACGCGGAACGAATGCAGATCCACCACGGACAACACCGAACGTCCCGCCGTCACGAATTCGCCCGTGCGCGGCGCGCGGTCGTTGAGATAACCGTCGACGGGACTCACGATCGTCGTGCGCTGCAAATTGAGGCGCGCGGTATCGATGGCGACTTCCGCATCGGCGAGCGCCGCTTCGGCCTGCTGCACGCGTGAACGGCTTTCTTCCGTGATCTCGCGCGCGACGAGGTCGCCAAGCGTGCGGTTGCGGGCGTCTTCGCGGCGTGCCTGATCGAGCGTCGCGCGGCGCTGCAACGCGGTCGCCTGCGCCTGGCGCAAGGTGAGCGCGTATCGCGCATGATCGATGACAAACAGTACCTGGCCGGCCTTTACCGGCTGGTTATCGACCACCTTTACATCGACGATCAGGCCGCCCACATCAGGCGCCACTTGCACGACGTCGGCGCGAACATGGCCGTCGCGCGTCCACGGCGCAAACATGTAATAAGCCACGAGCCGCCACAGCACGAACGCGGCAATGACCACGACGACGAGCGTAAAGAGGATCTGTCCAACGGAGAACCAGGTTTTTTTCACGGTAATAGCCGATGCGAAACAATGACCACGATGCCAAGCACGATCACGTAGATCGCGAGGTCGAAAATGGAACGATGCCAGACGAAACGGTAGAGCCCCACGCGCGCGAACACGCGCGTGAGAACCAGGCAGAACAGGTACGAGACCAGCATCAGGATCAGCACGGCCGGCAGGAAAACGCCGTAGATATCGATTTCGCCGATCATCGCGGGATGCTTGTTAGAGAGGTGCACGAAAGGCGCGTCATGCCGCGGCCTCGGGTTCAGGCGGCAACGCGGACGCGACCGTTTCCGGAAACAATGAGAGACGCATGCCAACGAGCGCATGCAGCGCGTCGCGAACCTGACGGCCGGGCGGTGGCGCGACCTGGCTTTGCGCGGCATCGGCTTCCGCCTGCACCGGACCGCCGCGACGCGTCATGCGGGTCAGCGCGGTATCGATGTCGGTTTCCAGGCTTTGCGGCACCGGTTGCCGTGATCCGCGCTCGACGTTGTGCTGGAAATAAGCGCGCACGCCTTCGAGCACTCTATCCACGGACGCCAGTTCCGCCTCGCCGAGCCGGCGCCGCAAGCGCCGCAAATCGAGCGCGTTGAATGCAATACGCAGGTCGCGAAAACTTTCGATGGACGGGTGGCGGCGGTCATCGGTGGCGGCTAGACGCGGGACGATCTGCATCATCCGGTCGACCATGCGCGAGGTCAGGTTCTTCTGGTCATCGACGGGACGGGTCGATGCGCTCAGCACCACGTCGCGCCAGCTCGACCGGATCAGCCGCGAGGCGGCCAGTTCCGCGCCGAACGGCCGCGTCACGCGCGTCCAGACGAACGCGAACAACAGGCCCGCCGGACCTGCGAGGTTGCTGTTCATGAAGGTCAGGAAATTGGCATCGTAGGTGCCCTGGATGCTGATGAACGTCGCCGTGTTCACGGCCGTCAGCATGGTTGCCAGGTTGAATTGCGGACGCGGGATCAGCGTGCCGATCAAGATAAACGGGACCGCGAACATGATCACGAGCATCGGGAAGTCGTGCACGGTCGGCAAGATCACAAAGAGATATAACCCGGCCAGCACGACGGCAAGACACGTGTAGATAAAGAACGAGAACACTTGCGGCGCGGGTTCGTCGAGCGCCGCGAAAAAGCAGCAGGCCACCGCCGCCAGCGTCACCGCGCCCGCGCCGTCGTTCCAGCCGGACGCAATCCAGATGCTCATGGAAACGAAGATGGCGAGCATGGCGGAGCCAGCGGAGAACAGCAGCATGCCGCGATCGAAGTATTGCTGTGTACCGCCGAGCCGCCAGTGGCGATAACGCGGACGCCACGAACCTTTTTCGTTCGTGATGATGACGCGCAGCGAACGGCAATCCTGCCAGACATCGACGAGCTGTTTCAGGCGCCACAGTGTGTTCGACAGCAGCGCGCCATCCCATGTGCGCAAGCGGTCCGCATCGGGTTGCAGGCTCGCGATGCGGGCTCGCAAGGCGTCGGCGTTCGCATCGGTATCGGCGGAGCCGGATCTGGCATTGATGGGTTCATCGAACCACTTGACGATATCGTCGAGAAGCGGCTTGAGACCCTCCGGCGGCGGTTTCTGGCCGCTGAACAAGGCCGCGAGCGGATCGCCGATCGCCGACATGATCGGCAGCAACAGTTGCATCCGGCCGCGCAACGCCTGCGCGCGAGCCACTATGTCCGGCCTCGTGTGATCGTAGGCAAGCTGGCTCAGCAGGAATTCGAGCTGGTTCACCGTCGATGCCAGCCGTTGCCGGCAAGCCGAAATGGCCTGGCCCGAGAGGCGGCCGGAAAGCGTTTCCTTTGCATAGAACGCGGCGTCCCGAAACCAGGCATCCGTGCGTTCGATGAGCGTAGGCGCGAGGCGGCTCGGGAACAGCGCGCCGCCGACCACGCTCGCGCAGACAATGCCGAGCACGATTTCCTCGGTCCGCGAAACAGCGAGATCGAAGATGCCGGCCGGATTCATCACGGAGGGCAGGGCGATCAGCGGCATGGTGTAGCCGGCGAGCATGAAAACATAGCTGCGCGCGGTGCGGTCGTTGATGGCGAGAAACAGCAGCGTGCCCGTCCAGATTGCAACGACGGCACTGAAGATATACGGCGATTCAACGAACGGCGGCACGAACAGCACAGCGGCCGACGCCCCGATCATGGTGCCAAGCGCGCGGTATAAAGCCTTGGAACGCGTCGCGCCGACGAAGGGATTCGAGACAATATAGACGGTCGCCATGGCCCAGTAAGGGCGCGGCAATTCCAGCTTGAGGCCGATATACAGCGCCAGCATGGAAGCAATGAAGGTCTTGACCGAAAACAGCCATTCGCGCGAAGTGGGGTACGTCATGGTGCGCTAGACGCCTTCTTCCGTATCGGTGCTGTCTGGATTGGGTTTCGACGATGCCTGTGGTGTTTGCGATGCGGGACCTGCCGCACCCAGTTTAAACGCAGCGAATACGCGCAGGGTGGCTTCGAGATCTTCTTGGGTGACGTTTTGCAACACATCGTGGCGCAGTCCAATCAATTCTTTCTCGATCTTCGCCGTGACGGTGCGGCCTTCGTCGGTGAGGGAGATGATTTTGGCGCGCCTGTCGTCGGGATCTTCTTCCCGGCGCACGAGATTTGCCGCGCACAGTTGATCGAGCAGACGCACGAGCGAAGGCCCTTCGATACCCGTCATTTCCGCCAGCGCCACCTGCCGCACGGGCGCGTCGAGCCGCCCCGCAATGAGCAGCGGCGTGGCGCAAGCTTCGGAGACGTTGTAGGCCGCGATCACGCTGTGGCTGGTTCGCCGCCATTGACGGGAGGCGATCACAAGCGCGCTACTTACGGATTGTCGGAGAACATCGATTGTCGGCATGGCGCGCATTGTATTTCGCCGACAATTCGTTAGCAAGCTATTGAATTGATTTTTGGGGTCGGAGTTGCGTTTTAGCCGCGCTTTTCAAGAAGAAGGTTGCTCAGGACCGCGAATGCCATAGTGGGAAGTTCATCGAGTTTTCGCACAACGATGTTATGCGCATAAAACTTTTCTACGGCGTCATCGAGTAGACCGATGCCGACCAGCTCGATTCCCGATGCCGTGATTTCTTCGATCCGCGCGCGGAGGTCGGTCCGCAGGATCACCGGATGGCCGTCGCCGGTGGCGGGGTAGCCATCGGAAAGAATCATCAGAATGCGACGTCCTGCGCGTTGCGCCAGGAGGCGCTCGGCTGCCCAGATAAGCGCTTCGCCGTCCGGATTCTCGTGACCGCAGTCGATGGCGCTCAGGCCTGCGGGATTGTTCGATCCGAAGCGTTTATAGATCCGCAGGTCGAGGCGTTCCAGTTTTCGGTTGAATCGGCTCAAGTCGTCGCCATCGGCAAGCATCTGCTCGTAAAGCGCTCGCATTTCCGGCGAGTCCACCGAGCTGTATCCGAGCACTTCGCATTTGAACGACAACTGGATCAGCGCGTCGCATAGAGCGGCCGCGCACAGGCGCGCCAGGTCCATTTTCTTGCCCGCCATCGAGCCGCTGAGGTCGATGAGCACGCTCACCGCAGCATAGCGGCCTTCGGTGACGCGTTTGACGCGAAACGGCGTCCGATATCCCGGCGACGCCACGAGTTTCGCCAGCGCCGGCCGATCGATCTCACCGCGTTCCTGCTCGCGTCTCCAGTGCGTTTGTTCATCGGCTTTCAGCGCGCGTTCCAGGCGCGCGGTGAGCGGCGCCGTCTCCGCCCGGGCGAGCGCGCGAAGGTTTCTCCACGCGGCTGGATCGCCTCGGCCGGTGAGGTCGGTGATGACATCAAAGGCCGTTGTCAGTGGGATCGAGAGGCGGGGGCGACCGTCGATCAGGTCGAGCGACATTGCCGCTGCGGGCGACTGTGCTTCGGACGCCTGCGCGGTGGCGTCGGAGGGTGACTGGGCGGTCGTGATGGCGTCGCCGGAAGCTGCGTCCGAGGGTTCGTTTTGCGATGCGGCGTCCGGATCGCTTGCGGCTTGTTCGGCGTCAAGCGTGTCGTCGGCGTCGGCAGTGAACATCATCGTATTGACGCCGCCCGCGCCGAGCGACCTGATCCGCGCAACGAGCGCGTGCGCTTTTTCGATGCTTTCCAGCGTGGATCGGCTGGCGCGCGCGCTGTCCAGCGCGTCGCTCACCGCAGAAAGCGTGGCGACAAGCGCCGGTGTGCGCTCCGTGACCGCGGGCTGTTCATCCCAAAGCGCGCCTTCTATAAGCCAGATCAGCTTGTCGCGCCACGGCAGCCCAGGCCATCGTTCGTGGATGGCACGCGCTTTCTGCGCACGAAGCTTTTCGATGTACCCGCGCGCACCCGGATAAGCGGTAAACAAGTGCTCGCATACACGCCGGTCCTCGATAACGTCGGCAAGTTGCCGCGCCGGACCTGACGGCAGGGCGTTGATTTGATCGATGGCGGAAAATTTCCAGCGTGCTGCGAGTAGATCGAGCTGGCCGGTGAGGGCGTCCGCGTCTGGTGCGTCAGTCGCGTCCGGCGCGGGTTCGGAAAGCACGATGCGTTCGCGCTCGACCCGCGGGCCGCTTGTATCGAAGGACACTGTCACGCCGTAGTGGCCCGTCAGGACGCGCGCCAGCCGGCCTAACGTTTCAGGCGTGAGTTCGGGACGGTTCATTCATCGAACGCAATGTGATGCCGGATGATGCTGCGAATCAGCGCCGCGTCCTCCGCGCTCACTTTCGAGTAGATGGCAGGGCCGGCGGCGCGGTCCGGATCGCCCGAACGCAGCATCAGGTCGGCCCAGTCGAGCAGCCGCCGCGTCGAAAATGCACTCGCCAGGTCTTCGCGAGCGAACGCGGCGCGGCAGTCGGCGGCGATCGCGGCGAGCGTGTTCGCCATTGGCTGCGTAATGCGCTCGCCAAGCGTGCGCATCAACACCTCGGCTTCTTCCTCCGGCGACAAATAGTCCATCAAATACACGCGCCAACGGTCGAGAAAAGCTTCGTTCATCAGGTTTGCGCCCTGATACAAATGCCGGTAGACGCTCATTGCGCCGACGGCGTTTGCGGTCGCAAACAGCCGGAAGGACGGATGCGGCGCAACCAGCTCGTTGCCCTTTTCCTTGAGCAGCAGGCGTCCGTGCGGTTCGAGCACGGCGGTCAATACGGCGAGAATCGATGGCTCGGCGAAGTCGATTTCATCGACCACGAGCCAGAAACCCTCGCGCATGGCTGTCGGCAGTACGCCGTCCACCCAAAGCGTTTCACCGCCCTTGACGGTCCAGAACCCAACGAAATCACCGATGGTCGTCTGCCCGTTCATATTCGCCCGCAGCACGCCGTGTTGCGAGCGCGCGGCAACCTGTTCGATCAGGCTGGTTTTCCCGGCACCGGTATGACCGATCAGCATCACGCGCCGGTTTTCGACGATGTCCTGGAGGATGTCGGAGAAGCGCTCGGGGAAGATATAGGCGGGATTGAGGCGCGGCACGAGCGGACCGGCGTGACCGATCGAAAGTTCGACTGTGCCGATCAATGCACCGGTTCTTTGAGGTTGAGACGGCCCGGGGAGCGGCCTTCCGCCTGACGCTGCGCGCCTGAGATCCTTGATAAAGCCCGCTCGTCCTTCGGCGGCAACCGGCGCTTCAGCCTCGCCGGGGCGGAGAAAACCCTCGCGATGCCATTTCTGAAGCTTTGATTTCAGGTTTTCGAGATCGACCACGGTGTCGATGTTCGCCGGCGCTTCGCCACGACCATGCTCGATCCGATACATCTGCGGCCTGTCGGAGAGCGTGATGCGCCACCATTCGGCGTCGTGTCCGGTCGAGCGCGCATACAGGCCGGTGTGGGGATCGTCTTGCAGTTTGTCGGGCGCGTTCATTGGGCGGGAAACAAGGGCGTGGCGATATCCGGGACTTTACACGTTCGGTGGGTTAAAACTACGAAGGTGTTGAGAGAAATTACTTCAAGTAAAGATCTTATCTCGTTGAATATATGCGGATTCTTATAAGTTAAGCTAGACTCTTAGGAAGTCTGCATAAACGCTTGAATCATCGAGACAATCGAGCTTTTTTACTTGCGCTTAGATCAAGTGATGGATGAGGTCCGATGCAAACCTGATGTGATATCGCAAACAACTTCAATAGGTCTTTGATATGGTGCGAGATTCGTGGTCGGAGGCAATGTTGTTTCGAGATATATGCTCTATATAGTTGAATTTAAATGACTTTGGGAAATTTCAGGATAAGTTCGTGACATCGCCCAACAGAAACCGGATGAACTTCCGTACCCAAGCGCCTGATCTTTATGGCGCGCGCCACGTGAACGTATCCGCAGTGGCAAAATAGCCGCTCCACGAACCAGGAGCCGCAATGAGCACCCCGATCCAGCACGATTTTCGCAGTGATACCGTCACACGACCCGGGCCGGCCATGCGCGCCGCGATGGCATCGGCGGAAGTTGGCGACGACGTTTTCCGCGATGACCCGACCGTCACACGCCTCGAAGAAACGCTCGCCGAGCGCTTTGGCAAGGACGCGGGGGTCTTCCTGACATCGGGTACGCAGTCCAATCTGGTCGCGTTGATGGCGCATTGCGGACGTGGCGACGAGTTCATCGTTGGCCAGCAGGCCCATGCATACAAATGGGAAGGCGGCGGCGCGGCTGTTCTCGGCAGCATCCAGCCGCAGCCGTTGAACAATCAGGCCGACGGATCGCTGGCGTTGCAGGACATCGAAGAAGCGATCAAGCCCGACGATTCGCATTTCGCACGCACGCGGCTTCTGGCGCTGGAGAACACGATCGGCGGCAAGGTTTTGTCGCACGAGTACATGGAAGCGGCGACGGCGCTTGCACGCCGCCACGGACTCGCGACGCATCTCGACGGCGCCCGCGTTTTCAACGCGGCCACGGCGCTTGGAATGCCGGTCGCGACGCTCGCGCGGCCGTTCGATACGGTGTCCGTGTGTTTATCGAAGGGGCTGGGCGCGCCAGTCGGCTCGGTGCTGGTCGGCAGCGCGCCGTTGATTGCAAAGGCGCGGCGCACGCGCAAGATGCTGGGCGGCGGTTTGCGGCAGGTCGGGATTCTTGCGGCGGCGGGGCTTTACGCGCTCGAGCACCACGTGGCGCGTCTCGCCGATGACCATGCGAACGCGAAGGCATTGGCCGAAGGCTTGGCATCGTTCAGTCAGTTGAAGGTCACGATGCCGGACACGAACATCGTGTTTGTCGAGGTGGACGGTGCGATTGCCGAGGATTTCTCGGCGCATCTGGCGGCGCGCGGCATCGGCATTACTTCGGCTTACGGCGCGATCAAACAGCGCTGGGTCACGCATCTGGACGTGGATCGGGCGGCAGTCGAGGACGCGCTCGACGCAGCCAAATCGTTTTTTGCCGGCAGGTAACACGCACCGGACGCTCAATCTTCCTTGATGAAATCGATGAACGCCCGCAACGGCGCGGGCATGTGCGTGCGGCTCTGGTAGTACAAAAACGGCCCTGAAAAGTGCTCCCACCAGTCGTGGAGCACGGGCACGAGCGCGCCGCTATCGATTTGCGGACGCAAGAATTCATCGAAGGTATAGATCATTCCGAGGCCGGCGGTCGCCGCAGCCACTTCCAGCTCGAGCATGGACGCCACCAGCGGCCCCTGCGGCGTGAACCGCACGTGCTCGTCGCCACGCACGAAACTCCACGGAGCCAGCACGCCGCTCGCAAACCTGTGCCCAATACATGCATGTCCCAGCAGATCTCGCGGATGCTCGGGCCAACCATGGGCATGGAAATAAGCCGGTGATCCCGCCGCCACGAAATGCTGCGTGCGCGGGCCGATCGGCACGGCGATCATGTCGCGTTCGAGACGTTCGTCGTAGCGAATGCCGGCATCGAAACCCGCCGCGAGCACGTCAATAAAAGTATCGTTCGATACCACTTCCAGCGTGATGCCCGGATGCGCCGCGAGGAACCGCGTGACGATGGGCGGCAGCACGTGCATGGCGACGATCGTCGGCACGTTAAGGCGCAGCGTCCCGGTTGGACTGTCGCGAAAGCTGTTGACCGCGTCGAGCGCGCCGGCAACCTCGCCGAGCGCCGGCCCGAGCCTTTCCATCAGCCGCTGCCCGGCTTCCGTGACCGTCACGCTGCGCGTGGTCCGGTTTAGCAAGCGCACGTCAAGACGCGCTTCGAGACGCCGGATCGCCTCGCTCAACGCAGACGCGGAAACGCCACGCAACCGCGCCGCAGCCCTGAAGCTACGGACCTCGGTGACCGCCATGAAGGCGCTGAGATCGGAAAGGTCGGGATCGTTCATTGTGCGTATTTTCGTACAGCCCGTTCTGTGAAGACCGGATTGTCGCACGGCCGAGCGGCTCGCATACTCCTCTCACCGTATCCACAAACGCACAGGGGAATCACCATGGAACAGCGCCAGCTTGGCAAGACCGGACCGGAAGTATCCGCATTGGGACTCGGCTGCATGGGCATGTCCGGCATGTACGGACCATCGGAGCGCGGCGAAAGCATTGCCACGATCCACGCAGCGCTCGACGCCGGCATCAATCTCATCGACACCGGCGACTTCTACGGTAGCGGCCACAACGAAGCGCTGATCGGCGAAGCGCTGAAGGGCACGAAACGGGAGGCAGCCGTCATCAGCGTGAAGTTCGGCGCGTTGCGCGATCCGAGCGGCGGCTGGGTTGGCTACGATGCGCGGCCCGCCGCCATCAAGAATTTTCTCGCGTATTCGCTGCAACGCCTCGGGGTGGATTACATCGATATCTACCGTCCCGCGCGGCTCGACCCGAACGTGCCGATAGAAGAGACTATCGGCGGAATCGCGGATCTGGTGAAGGCGGGATATGTACGGCACATCGGGCTGTCGGAAGTCGGCTCGGAGACTATCCGGCGCGCGGCGGCGGTGCATCCGATCGCCGATCTGCAGATCGAATATTCGCTGCTTTCGCGTGGTATCGAGGACAATATTCTCGATACATGCCGCGCGCTTGGCATAGGCGTGACGGCGTATGGCGTGTTGTCGCGCGGGCTGATCGGCGGACATTGGCAGGCGGCGCAAAGCCTGGCGGCCAATGATTTTCGCGCGCATAGCCCGCGTTTCCAGGGCGAAAACGCCGAGCGCAATTTGAAGCTCGTGGATGCCTTGCGGCAAATCGCCGACGCAAAAGGTGTTTCCGTGGCGCAAATCGCCATTGCGTGGGTCGCGTCGCAGGGCAAGGACATCGTGCCGCTGATCGGCGCGCGCCGGCGTGAGCGACTGACCGAAGCGCTGGGCGCGCTCTCGGTCGCGCTCGACGCCAATGATCTTGCCGCGATCGAGCAGGCCGTGCCGAAGGGCGCGGCGGCCGGCGACCGGTACGCCGCGGCGCAAATGGCGCATCTGGACAGCGAGAAACGCCCCGGATAAGCGGTCCTGAAGCCTGGCGCGATCCGATTGCACGTTGGCGCGATCGGATTAGTGGCGCACGGCGCGCGCTCCTAGAATCGGTGAACGGATTACCCGTCGTTCATCGATAAAAGGAAAACACGTCATGTCTTCAGTCTGGCTTATCACCGGCAGTTCCCGTGGCATCGGCCACGAATTGGCCAAAGCGGTTTTGGCCGCGGGTCATCGTCTGGTCGCGACCGCGCGTCGTCCCGAAGATCTCAACGCGCTCGTCGAGCAATACGGCGAAAGCGTGCGTGCGATTGCGCTCGACGTCACCAATCCCGCCTCTGCGCGCACTGCGGTGCAGGAAGCGGTCGGCGCGTTCGGCCGTCTCGATGTCGTCGTGAACAATGCGGGCTACGGCAACATTGCATCGATCGAAGAAGGCGACGACGCCGATTTCCGCGCGCAAATGGAAACCAACTTCTACGGCGTCGCCAACGTCACGCGCGCCGCGCTGCCGGTGCTTCGCGGGCAACGCAGCGGCCACATCATCCAGGTTTCATCGATAGGCGGGCGCGTCGGTTCGCCCGGACTTGCCGCATACCAGTCGGCGAAATGGGCGGTCGAGGGATTTTCCGAAGTGCTCGCCAAGGAAGTCGCGCCGCTCGGCATCAAGGTGACCATTGTCGAGCCTGGCGGTTTCCGCACGGACTGGGCGGGTTCATCGATGACCATTCACACACCCGGTCCCGATTACGCCCAGAGCATCGCGCCCTTGCTGGATTACCGCGCATCGCACAAGCCCGTCGGCGATCCGGCGAAAGCGGCGCAGGCGATTTTGAGCATTGCCGAGATAGACGAACCGCCGCTGCGCCTGCTTTTGGGCAGCGACGCCGTGCATATCGCCGGGCAATTGCACGAGGCGCGCGGCGCGGCGGACGCAAAGTGGCGTGAGCTGAGCATGTCCACCGATGCCGACGATGCCACCGACTGGCGTGGTCTTATCGATAAACTCGAGATCGTGAAGCAGAAAGAGACCGACTAAACCAAGGCCCATGAAAACCGACGGCGTTCCCATCAGTCCCGCGCTGATCGCCCGGCTCAGCACGCTGGGCGTGGACGCCGCGCGCACGTTCCGAGCGGCCGGGATTGCCTCGCCGTCACCGGCGAACGCGCATCAGCCGCGCCTGCGCGTCACGACGCAGAAGTACTTCGCGTTATGGGAGGCGATCGCACAGGTAAGTGGCGACCCGGCGATCGGCTTGCGCATCGGCGCGGAAACGGCGCATGGGCAGCTCGACATCATGTCGCTCGCGGCGCTCCATTCCGCGAATTTCCGCGATGCCCTCGCGAAACTCGGCCGCTATAAACGCCTGAGCTGTCCGGAAGAAGTCAACGTCGATATCAACGGTGCCGAGGCATCGGTCACGTTCCGCTGGCTTCTGGCCGATGGCGCCATCCCCGATCTCCTCGCCGATGCAATGTTCGCATCAGCTTTGGCATTGGCTCGCCGTGGCTCGGGCGTGGCGGTCAAGCCGCGCCGCGTGGAGCTGACGCGCAGGGCGTCGAACCGCGCGATGTTCAAGCGCCATTACGGCTGCGAGATCGTTTTCGACGCGCCCCAGGACGTGATCGTCTTCGATACCGCCACGCTCGCGCTGCCCTTCGTCACGCACAACGCGGATTTGCTGGATGCTGTCTTGCCTCAACTCGATGCGGGAATTGCCGAGTTGAGCCGCACGCAGACTTTCTCGGACCAAGTCGAGGAGGTGATCGCGCGGAGCATGCGGGGTCAACGGCCAAGCGTGGACGCCCTCGCGCGCGAGATGGGGATCAGTTCAAGGACGCTGCAGAGAAAACTCGCCGTCGATGGCATGACTTACCAGCAATTACTCGATCGGGTTCGCAACCGGATCGCGCGCCGGTTGCTTGCAAGCACCAACCTGGGCCCGGGCGAGATCGCGTGGTTTCTCGGCTTCGAAGAGGTCAATTCGTTCTCGCGGGCATTCAACCAGTGGGAAGGGGTGACGCCGCAGCGATGGCGCGGGCAGGCGAGTGTTGTTTGAGCCGCTAAGGTCGTGCGCGCAACGGTCACTCGCATAACGCGATTTCAGCAATAGCCAAAGCCCTGTCCGGATTGCCACCGTCTTCAATTCACGCCAACTCTGCGTCCAGATCTCGTTCCGTCATCGTTCGTCCGTGTGCATTGATCAGGTGCTACGACCACCTCGCATTGGTCCCACAGTCTCTGCAGGGACGGAAAAAACCCACCATTGCATTGCAGCATCCAAACCATCCAAACGCTTCTTAACGTTGGATCGGCACGCCTGCTGCATCGCATCACGTCGCGATCAATGAATAAATATCCTTGACTAATACTGTGTTCGGAATATTGTATATCACAAGAAACGACGGTCGCCTTTGAGCGATCGCACCAACAAACCCGCCTCGAAGAGGAGACAACACCTTCCTGCACGCAATTCGCGCCTCTCTCTTCCCCTTGCGCTTTACCCAACACATCAACTAATCCAGTCAGTCAGGAGACAAAAAGCCATGACCAGGCCTCTCGAAGGAATCAAGATCATCGACTTCACGCACGTTCAGGCTGGACCGGCTTGCACGCAGTTGCTCGCGTGGTTCGGCGCGGACGTGATCAAAGTCGAACGCCCGGGTTCCGGTGACGTGACGCGCACGCAATTGCGCGATATCCCGGATGTGGATGCGCTTTACTTCACGATGTTGAACAGCAACAAGAAGTCCCTGACCCTCGACACCAAGAAGCCGGAAGGCAAGGAAGTGCTCGAAAAGCTCATCAGGGAATCGGACGTGATGGTCGAGAACTTTGGCCCGGGCGCGCTCGACCGGATGGGTTTTCCGTGGGAGCACATCAAAGAACTGAATCCGAAGATGATCCTCGCGTCGGTCAAGGGCTTCAGCGACGGCCATCATTACGACGACCTCAAGGTCTACGAAAACGTCGCGCAATGCGCGGGTGGATCGGCATCGACCACGGGCTTCTGGGACGGTCCTCCGACCATCAGCGCAGCCGCGCTCGGCGACAGCAATACCGGCATGCATCTGGCCATCGGCATTCTGACGGCCCTGATTGGACGCGATAAAACCGGCAAGGGCCAGAAGGTGGCGGTATCGATGCAGGACAGCGTGCTCAATCTCTGCCGGGTCAAGCTGCGTGACCAGCAGCGTCTGGATCGCCTGGGGTATCTGGAAGAGTATCCGCAATATCCGCATGGCGAATTCAGCGACGTCGTGCCGCGCGGCGGCAATGCAGGCGGCGGCGGTCAGCCGGGCTGGGTGCTCAAGTGCAAGGGCTGGGAAACGGACCCGAACTCGTACATCTACTTCACCATCCAGGGCCACGCATGGGCGCCGATCTGCAAGGCGATCGGCAAGCCGGAATGGATCGATGATCCGAAGTACAACACGGCTTCGGCACGCCAGCCGCATATTTTCGACATCTTCGCGACCATCGAAACCTGGCTCGCCGATAAAACCAAGTTCGAAGCCGTCGACATCCTGCGCAAATTCGATATTCCGTGCGCCCCGGTCCTGACCATGAAGGAACTCGCCAACGATCCGTCGTTGCGCGCGAGCGGCACGATCACCGAGGTCCAGCACAAGGAGCGCGGTTCGTACCTGACCGTCGGCAGCCCGATCAAGTTCTCGGACATGAAGCCGGAAATCACGGCGTCGCCATTGCTTGGTGAACACACGGACGAGGTGCTTGCGAGTCTCGGGTACAGCACCGAGCAGATCGGCAAGCTGCACGACGCCCAGGCGGTTTGATCGTCTGACTGCGGCGCTGTGAGTGCCGGGCCGGCTCACAGCGCCGCATGATTCAACGAGGGTGCTTCAACCATGAATAGCGCTGTAAATACAAAAACATCCCCAATCGATTTCGAGCAACTGGTCAATGTCATTGGCGACGCGATCGTGATATCCGACGCAAGCGGCGCCATCACGCTCTGGAATCCCGCCGCGGAACGCATGTTCGGGTTCACGCCCGCGGAAGCGCTCGGCAATTCGCTCGACATCATCATTCCCGAGCGATTGCGAGGACGTCACTGGACCGGCTACGAAAAGACCATGGCCACCGGCGAAACGCGCTATGGACACGATGTGCTGCGCGTTCCTGCCGTGCACAAGGACGGACGGGCGCTATCGATCGCGTTCACGGTCGCGTTGTTGCATTCGGCGGGACCAGACCCGGTGGTGACCGGCATTGTCGCCGTCATCCGCGACGAAACCAGCCGCTTTACCGAAGAGCGAAACCTGAAGAAACGTTTGGCGGAACTGGAAGCGAAGTCCGGTACGTGAAGGAGCTAAAAGAAACGGCCCGCTGACATAAGCGGGCCGCTTCTGATGAATCAGGCCGCCGCACGCGCGACGTCATGCTCGGGACGCCACATCTTGGCGCCACGGGTGTCGTCGGCACGAGCGATGGTCGTCGCACGGCAGGCATCGTAGTAGGCGTTTTTCTTGTCGACGATGGCCTGGCAGAGGAATTCCGCACTGTAGGCCTTGAGCAGATGCGGGCAATGGACTTCGATGTATCGCGCAATCCGCGCCTGATCGTTGGGCGCGGCTGAAAGCGCCTTGAGCGTGTCGGCGTCCCAGCGAAACATCAGGTCGAGTTCTTCGAAAGCGCTGTTGTACGCGCAGAGTTGCGTTTGCAGTTCGCGCTCGTCGGCGGCGATGGTGGCTTGTGAACGGATCATGGTCGTCTCCTGGTTGGCCGTGTTGCTTGAATGCAGGATAGGAAAAATGACCCATAGACGATAGTCACAGTTTTTTACCGTGACTATTCAGAATGCCTAATAAATGGTTTACCCGATATGCGTAATCGCCGAAATTTGCGCCGCACCTTCATCGATGAGGAATTGCTTGAACGCCGCCGCTACCGCCGGAAGCCGCTTGTTGTGCCGATGCACGAGGTACCAGTTGAGCATGACCGGGAATCCTTCGATGTCGAGCACGGCGAGGCGTCCTACCTGCAGTTCCATGGCGATGGTGTGAGCGGACAGGAAGCTGATGCCCATGCCCGCGATCACTGCCTGTTTGATGGTCTCGGTGCTGGTGATCTCCATGGCGACGTTGAGCGACTTCAGCCTGCCCGCAAAGCCTTCCTCCATCGAATTCCAGGTGTCCGAACCCCGTTCTCTCACAATGAACGGTTCCTCGGAAAGCGATTCGAGCGGGATGTTCTTCACCCCGACCAGCCGATGATTCGGCGGTGCGACGATCACGTACGGGTGCGGCGCGAACGACACGTTGTCCGTGTCCATGTCCTTGGGCGGCCGAACCATGATGGCGAGGTCCGTGAGGTTGTCGGTGAGCTGGTGGAGCAGTTCCTCCCGGTTGTGGACCGCGAGGTTGAGCTTGACGTCGGGATTGCGCTTGGTGAATTCGGCGAGCAAGCGCGGGAAAAAATAGTCGCCCGCGCTGATCACGGCGACGTTGAGCGTGCCTCCGGAAATACCCTTAAGACGGGCCATGGCGTCGTCGGCTTCGCGGAATTGTTCGAGGATCGCGCGGCTGTGGTGCAGCATTTCCACCCCCGCGCTGGTCAGGTAGATCTTCTTGCCGAGTTGTTCGAACAGCGGCAAGCCGGCGTGCTCCTCGAGCTGCTTGACCTGCGTGGAAACCGCCGGCTGGGTGAGGTAGAGCTCTTCGGCGGCACGGGAAAAACTGAGCCGGCGAGCCACGGTTTCGAATATTTTCAGCTGCCTAAACGTTGCATTGCGCATCATGACGGTGTCTCCATCCATAAACGATCCTGAATTTATACAATAAATTTTTCTAACTTTCCCTAATCGTTTTTCTCCCGCAGCATGCTTTCAACGTGCGCTAGTTCCGTAAGCTGGTGACCGGCAAAAAGCAACGAACGCGGATGGAAACAGGGCAAGCGGCATGAAGACCCTGCCGGAGCGGTGAAGCTACCAACCCGGTCCCGACAACAGACTTTTGGATTCGCCCGAACATGATTTCCCTGCAGCGTCTTCAGTTTCCCGGTCCGCAGTTCACGCGTGGCCGCCGACAACTCGATAGCGCCGCGAACAAGGACCCCTGACCGACCAAAAAACCTCTCTCGCACCGGTGACTGGTGGAACTTGCGCAAAGACGCATGAACCCGATGACACCGTTGAGCCGCAGTCGATTACGCGCCGCACGAGCGCCGATACATAACGGAGACAGACATGGCAAACGCAGATACGCTCACGGCACCCGCCGGAGGCAGCCCCAAACGGGGGGCGCATAACAATCGATGGGCGCAGCTGGCCATCGGCATCATTTGCATGGGCCTCGTCGCGAACCTGCAATACGCGTGGACCCTTTTCGTGGTTCCAATGGATGCAAAACATCATTGGGGTCAGGCCGCGATTCAAACGGCGTTCACGGTTTTCATCGTTACGGAAACGTGGCTCGTGCCACTTGAAGGCTGGCTCGTCGATAAATTCGGCCCGCGTCCGGTTGTGATCGGCGGCTCGATTTGCGCTGCGATCGGCTGGATCATCGACGCCAACGCTACCAGCCTCTACCACTTGTACATCGCGGCGGTCATCGCCGGGATTGGCGCGGGTTGCGTGTACGGCACCTGTGTAGGCACGGCGCTCAAGTGGTTTCCGGACAAGCGCGGTCTTGCAGCGGGCCTGACGGCAGCGGGTTTTGGCGCGGGCGCGGCGGTCACGGTGATTCCTATCTCGAACATGATCCAGAGCTCGGGCTACGAACATGCGTTCATGTTCTTCGGCATCTTCCAGGGCGTCTGCATCTTCCTGCTCGCGTTGATGCTGGTCCGTCCGCGTCCGCCTGCACATGCTGTTCCGGCCAAGCGCGTGGTGGCATCGAAGATCGATTACACGACAGGGCAAATGGTCCGCTCACCGCTGTTCTGGGTGCTGTACCTGATGTTCGTGTTCGTGGCTGCCGGCGGCGTGATCGCCACGGCGCAACTCGGTCCGATCGCGAAGGAATATGGCTTCGCCAAGATGCCGGTCAGTTTCCTCGGCGTGACCTTGCCGCTGCTCACGATGGCGCTTTCCATCGACAACCTCTGCAACGGTTTCACGCGTCCGCTGTGCGGCTGGATCTCCGACAAGATCGGCCGTGAAAACACGATGTTCTTCATCTTCATCGGCGAAGGGATCGCGTTGCTGGGCTTGATGGAGTTTGGCCACAACCCGTATCTGTTCATGTTCTTTGCGGCCATCACGTTCCTGTGCTGGGGCGAAATCTTCTCGATCTTTCCCGCGACCTGCGCGGATACGTTCGGCAGCAAGTACGCTGCCGCCAACGCCGGGACCTTGTACACGGCGAAGGGAACGGCTTCCATGCTGGTTCCTTTGGCTTCGGTGCTCTCGGCGATCGGCTCGTGGGATGCGGTGTTTATCGCGACGGCGACTGTTTCGATTGCAGCGGGGTTGTGCGCCAAGTTCGTGCTGGCGCCAATGAGAAAACGCTGGATCGACAATACGGTTGCCGAATCGAGCCGGCTCGATGCCGCTTCGTTTCAGGCCGGCTGGCCCGAAACCCCGCGTAACTCGTCGGCGCAATGAGCAGGAATCCCGTCGCTGAAGCCGGGTTGAAGGGAACGGGCGTCTCGTTGCAGCAGTTGCGCCTGTTCGTCACCTTGGCCCAGCACCGGAGTTTCACGCAAGCCGGCAACGCGCTCGGCGTGACGCAGTCGGCGGCGAGCCGCAGCATCCGGGAGCTCGAAGAGCTTCTCGATCTGAAGCTCTTCGATCGCACCACGCGCCACGTCGCGCTCACCGATACCGGCCGCGCGCTGCTCCCGCGCATTGCGTTGCTGGTCGATGAACTCGAAGTCGCGCTGCGGTTTGGGCAAGAGGTATCGACGGCGGAGAGCGGCGCGGTATCGATTGCCTGCAGCGCGAGCGTGGTCGCCTCAGTGGTGCCGGCGCTGCTGGCGTCGTGCCGGGCGAGCTATCCCAACATTTCGCTCAAGCTGCACGACGCGCCGCAACACCGCGTGCTTGACATGTTGCGTTCAGGCGATGCCGACCTCGCCATCCTGATCGAGCCGCAGGACAGCAGTGAGCTGTCCACCGAAACGCTCTTTGCCGACGCCTTCTGCGCAGTCGTGCCGGCGCGTCATCCTTTGGCATCGAATGCAAGCGTTCGATGGCGCGAGCTGAGCGGCGCCGACCTGTTCCTTCTCGACGATACGGCCGGCAGCGCCGACATGGTCGCCGACGCGCTGACGGGGCTCGGGGTATCGAACGTAAAGATGCAGCGCCTGACTCAAGCGGCGAGCATCGTGCAGATGGTCGCGACGGGCCTCGGAATCGGCATCCAGCCGATGCACGCCTGGCCGGCGCCCGCACACTCGCTGGTCCAGGCGGTGCGTTTGTCGCCGCCGGTGAGCCGGAGCATCGTGCTCGCCAAGGATCGCACGCGCACGCTCGAATCTCAGGCAAGGCGGATCTGGACGCACGTTGTTTCGTCCTATCGTGAAGAGCATAAACCGTTGCAGACCGCTGACGCCTGAGCGTCCCCTTCACTAAAGAAAAAAGCGCGGCCCTCTAAAAGGGGCCGCGCTTTTTTCTTGATGCTGTCCTTGCGCTTTCCGCCGCACTGTCCAATACTGAAATCTAATATGTTGTATATCAGAAAAAGACAGGTATCAGGAGACGACAATGAAAATATGCATCTACGGAGCCGGTGCGATCGGCGGCTATATGGGCGCTCAGCTCGCGCGAGCGGGCGCCGACGTCAGCTTTATCGCACGCGGGCCGCACCTTGCAGCAATGCAGGCGAACGGCGTGCGTTTGCAAATCGAAGGACAAGAGCACACCGTCAAGGTCCGATGCACGAATAATCCGGCCGATCTCGGACCGCAGGATTATGTGGTCATTGCGTTGAAGGCGCATTCGGTGCCGGGCGTTGTGGACCAGATGCCGCCGTTGCTCGGACCTGATACCGCCGTCATCACCGCTGTGAACGGTTTGCCATATTGGTATTTCCATGATCACGGCGGCGAGTTGTCGGGCACGACGCTGGAAAGCGTCGATCCGGGCGGTCGTCAATGGCAGATCCTCGGGCCTGAACGCGCGATTGGTTGCGTGCTCAACCCCGCGGCTGTGATCGTCGAACCCGGCGTCATTCGTCACGTGTACGGCAAGAAATTCCCCATCGGCGAACCGGGCGGCAAGGTCACGCCGCGTTTGCAGGCTTTTCACGACATCATGGCCGCCGCCGATATGGAAGCGCCGATGCGCAACAACATCCGCGATGAAATCTGGCTCAAGCTCTGGGGCAATGTCTGCTTCAACCCGATCAGCGCACTGACGGGCGCGACGCTCGATGTCCTCACGAGCGACCCGGCCGTGCGCGCCTTGTCGCGCAGCATGATGCTGGAAGCACAGGGAATCGCGGAGCAGCTTGGCGTGAATTTCCGTGTCGATGTCGAAAAGCGCATCGATGGCGCGGGCGCCGTGGGTTCGCACAAGACGTCGATGCTGATGGACTGCGAGGCGCGCCGGCCCATGGAAATCGACCCGATCGTGACCGTCGTTCAGGAAATCGGCCGAAAGCTGGGCGTAAATACACCGATGATCGATGCGGTTCTTGCGCTCATCAAGTTGCGTGAAGGCGTGAACCAGGGCACGGCGCGCCCGCACATCAAAACAATCGAATCCTTCACACGCTCCCAGAAAGCCGCTTAAACTCCCATCAAGGAAGGGCTGTTGTTTCTGATATATCACATACGAAATATGTTGCGTTGCGTTGCGACGCAACATATACTGAAGGCTCTTGAGGTTAACCACTAGGAGCCGGAAATGAGCATCGCTTTGTTAGTCGTGATCGGAATCGCCTTGGTAGCGGGCGGTGTTGGTGTGACGTTTGCACTGGCGTCGGCGTTGCCGCAAGACGTGTTGCAGCGTGCGCAGGAAAATGGTCGTTATGCCGGTCTGGCAGCGGACGATCAAGGCGGCAGCACGGGTACACGGGCGACGACGGGCGCGCGGAACCTTGGACATCAAGCCATCAATGCCATCTGATACTGAAGTTGCTGCAACGTCTGCCAATATTCTCGAACCGCGGCTGGAGCCGAGGCCTGCGGGTGTGACGCTTTCGCTGGCGCCGATCAATGCAACGGTCTCGTTGCGTGATCAGGCCTATGCCCGGTTGCGTCAGGCCATATCGGAAGCGGATATTTATCGTTCGCGGGAAGAGATCAGGCTGGACGAGAAGGATTTGACCGAAGCGTTGGGCGTAAGTCGTACGCCTATTCGCGAGGCCATGACGTTACTGGAGCAGGAAGGATTTCTGCGGACGGTGCCACGTCGTGGGATTTATATCGTGCGCAAGACCAAGCACGAGATTGTCGAGATGATCAACATGTGGGCCGCGCTCGAGAGCATGGCCGCGAGGCTCGCGACCCAGCGCGCGACAGACGAAGAGATCGCTTCGCTTCGTCACATGTTCGACCATTTTCAGAATACCGCGCCGGCCGAACACATCGACGAGTATTCGGAGGCGAATATCGCCTTCCATCAAGCGATTGTGCAATTGAGCAAGTCGCAGATTCTCTTCGATACGATCAAGAATATTTTCGTGCACGTGCGGGCGATCCGGAAGATGACAATTTCGCAAAGCGACCGCGCGGCGAGATCGATCGAGGATCATATGCGGATTATCGAGGCGCTCGAAGCGCGCGATACTGAACTGGTCGAGAGGCTGGTTCGACAGCATTCGCTGGATCTGGCCGCGTTCGTGCAGAAGAATTGCGATTTTCTGGATTGAACGAAGCAGGGCGCCTGCAATTGAGTTGAAGGGTTTCTGATTTTAAAAAGCAGCACTCGGACTATATGCCGATTGCTGCTTTTTGCGTTTACGCCTCCAGACCTCTGGAAAACACTCTCTTGACTCTGTGTGTGCTTGGAATATTGTATATCACAACAAAAACGCACATTCCAAGCGCCAGCGCCAACCCACGAGACCCGCCCCATGAGCAAAGCCCTTGCCGGCGTACGCATCCTCGATTTCACGCACGTCCAGTCGGGCCCGACCTGCACCCAGCTTCTAGCGTGGTTCGGCGCGGACGTCATCAAGGTCGAACGCGCGGGCATCGGCGATATCACCCGCGAACAACTCCGCGACATCCCGGACGCCGACAGCCTCTACTTCACGATGCTGAACCACAACAAGCGCTCGGTCACTATCGATACGAAAAATCCGGAGGGCAAGAAGGTCCTGGAATCGCTCGTGAAAAGCTGCGACGTGCTCGTCGAAAACTTTGCGCCGGGCGCGCTCGACCGCATGGGCTTCACATGGGAACGCATTCAGGAACTGAATCCGAAGATGATCGTGGCATCGGTGAAAGGTTTCGGTCCCGGGCCCTACGAGGATTGCAAGGTCTACGAGAACGTCGCGCAATGCGCGGGAGGCGCGGCATCGACGACTGGTTTCGATGACGGTCCGCCCGTTGTCAGCGGCGCGCAAATCGGCGATTCGGGAACGGGACTGCACCTGGCGTTGGGGATTGTCACCGCGCTTTATCAGCGCAACGCGACGGGTCGCGGCCAGAAGGTGCTCGCGGCCATGCAGGACGGCGTGCTCAACCTTTGCCGCGTGAAGCTGCGCGATCAGCAGCGCCTCGAACGCACCGGCGTGATGAAAGAATATCCGCAATACCCGAATGGCGAATTCGGCGAGGCCGTGCCGCGTGCGGGCAACGCATCGGGCGGCGGCCAGCCGGGATGGATCCTGAAATGCAAAGGGTGGGAAACGGACCCGAACGCGTACATCTACTTCATCACGCAAGCGCCCGTGTGGGGCGAAATCTGCAAGGTGATCGGCAAGCCCGAATGGATCGATCATCCGAACTTCAGCACGGCCGCAGCAAGGCTTCCCCATCTGAAGGACATCTTCGCCGAGATCGAACAATGGACGATGACCAAGACCAAGTTCGAAGCCATGGAAATCCTGAACCAGCATGACATCCCCTGTGGGCCGATCCTGTCGATGAAGGAAATCGCCGAGGACACGTCATTGCGAAAGACCGGGACGATCGTGGAAGTGGATCATCCGGTGCGCGGCAAATACCTGACCGTCGGCAACCCGATCAAGCTCTCCGACAGCCCGACGGATGTCACCCGTTCACCGCTTCTTGGCGAACACACCGACGAGGTCATGACAGAACTCGGCTACACGGCCGACCAGATCGCGACACTCCGGAGCCTGGGCGCGATCTAGTTTATTGCGCTGGTTTCATGCGCGGATGAGAGCTTTCCGCAATGGCGCCGCGCACAGGAATTCGATACCTTCGTGACGTTTCATCAAACAATATTTCTGACACGGATACATCGATGCTCGACGGGGTCTGGTGTGCGCTAGCGGTGATTGCATCGGTACAAAGTCTGCGTACGCCGGGCGCTGTATCGCCGGCGAGGCAACAAGCATTACGCGATGCCGCCGGCGTCGGCGCAGCCGTGATCGTGGCTTACGCCATGGCCACGGGCTTCGAATCGATGCTCGTCGCGCTTGCCATCGCGGCATTCGCCGTGTTCACGCCGAGATTTGGAAAGGCGACGCCCGCGTCGCTGCAAAGCGCGCTGGCGTTGGCGGCACTGGCGTCGGCATCGGCGGATCGCGCGCTTGGAATTGATACGGGCGCCTCTCTTGGATGGACTGCGCTCGGTGGTTTGATGGCTGTGGCGGTGGTCTTTATCGCCGGCTTTCTGCGTGTCGGTTCGCGCTTCCGCGTGCTTGACAACCTCTTCCAAAACGCGTCCGCCAGCGCAATGCACTTTGCGTGCGCGGCGTTATGCACGGTCATCGCCTATACGGCGGGGTTCGAGGGCGGGGCGGTGGCGGTGGTTATCATCGGCGCGATGGTCGCGTTGATCGGCGCCTACCTTGCGATGGCGCTCGCCGATCGTGCGTACCCGGTGTTTATCGCTGCGTTGAATGGCTATGCGGCCTGCTCGGTCGTTGCGGCGGGCGTAGGCCTCGCGAACGGCGCGCTGGTCGTGACCGGCGTTGCGCTCGTGCTGGGATGCGTGGCGGCATGCACGAGCGCGGTTCCGTCGCGGGTGTCGAGCAAGAAATAGAGGCCGGGCGTTACCATGACGGCGTTTCCTGCATTCGTCGTCCTGCCCGACTTTCAAACGCTCAAGCCGCCCTGCCAATGATCGACGATTCCCGCAGCACCGCGGCACCTCAGTTTTCAACATCCAACGAAGCCCGTTCCCGGCGCAACACGCTCGTGCTTGCCGCGGGTCTGTCGTTTGGCACCGCGATAGCGCTCGGCCTCACGCGTTTTTCCTATGCGCTGTTGTTGCCCGCCATGAAAGCCGATCTGGGCTGGAGTTTTGCGCAGGCCGGCGCCATGAACACAGCGAACGCCCTCGGCTATCTGCTCGGCGCGCTAACCTTTCCGTTGTTGTCGCGCCGCTGGCCGGCGGGTGTGTGTTTTATCGGTGGATGCGTGCTGACTGCGTTGTTGATGGTCGCGGGCGGTCTCGTTTCCGATACCCACGCGCTGCTCGCCCAGCGTGTCGTCACCGGCATGACGAGCGCATCGATATTCGTCGGTGGGAGCGTGCTTGCGGCGCGCCTAGCATCGGCTCATCCACGCGATGCCGGTCTTGTCCTTGGACTTTATTACGGCGGTGCGGGCGTCGGGATCATCGCGGCGGCGCTGCTAGTTCCTGTCACGACTTTTCCCGGCTTGCATGGCTGGCAATGGGCGTGGTTTGCGCTGGCGGCGGCGTGTGGGGTTGCTTCGCTTGCGGCCATTGCAGCGGCGCGCAAGATTGGAATCCACGATACCGCGCCGGCCGCCGCGCCCGGAAGCGGCGGGGTTTCCGCACGTCTTCCGTGGGCGCAACTTGGCTTCGTCCTGACCGGCTATGGGCTTTTCGGCGTCGGGTATATCGGCTACATGACGTTTCTGATTGCGCTGCTTCGCGCGGCAGGAATGAGTTCGGCGGTCGTGACGGCGTTTTATGTGCTGCTTGGCGTGGCGACCATCGGCTCGGCGCGCATCTGGTCAGGCTTGCTCAATCGCATGCGCGGCGGCCAGGCGCTGGCGGTATTCAACGGCGTCCTCGCCTTCGCAACGCTGATGCCGGCAGTGTTCGCACAACCGGCCGTTGCGTTCGTGTCGGGCGCGCTGTTCGGCGCGACGTTTTTATCGGCGGTGGCATCGACGACCGCGTTCGTGCGGCACAACCTTCCCGCCGCGCAATGGACGCGCGGGATCGGCGCGTTCACGATCGTGTTCGCGTTCGGACAGATCGTCGGGCCGGTTGTGATCGGCTGGATTTCGGATGGCGCGGGTCTTGCACGCGGGCTGATGTATTCATCGGCAATGCTAGCGGCCGGCGCGGTCCTGGCTGCATTGCAAAAACCCCTGCAAAGCAAACGCGCATAAAAAATCGCCCAACGCCTTTAAGCGATGAGCGATTTTTTCGAGCGTCGTACTTGAGGCTTCGGGCGAAAGATCAATGGCCGAAGTAAATGGAATGCTGTTGAATCGGTGATGCCGGAGCCATTGTGGCGCGCATGCCTGATGCCGATGTACCGCTCGTCGACGGACCATACGACTGCGTTTCTACGCCATTGGGGGAGTCGATGCGTTGCTGCGCCGCTTGCAGGCCTTGCGGATAATAGTTGTCATTCGTTGCAGGGTTATAGCCGGCCTTTTCCAGCGCGCTCAGCTGGGCGCGAACTTCTGCGCGGGTGACGGGCGCGTCGCTTTGGGCGAAGGCAAAAGTCGGTGCTGCGAGGGCCGATGCAACCAGCAAGGCGGAAAGAAGTGACTTCGTCATGATGAACCTCCAGAGTTCTGTTTTTTCGCTGTTCAAGTAATGCGCTGCAGATTCGTTTTTCTCTTCTGCATTCGCAACCTATGAAACCAGTCTAGGCCCCCTATTGACGATATAAAACGATAGTTTCGGCGAAAGATATTTGTTGTTTCGGCAACAATAAAGCGCTTAAAACTCAGCAGCGCTTAAGTTTCAGCGCAATTCCCTGGCGGTTTCGCTTGAATCATTGGGACGTGCGAAAGTGTTCCGCCAGAAAATCGATGAACGCACGAATCCGCGCCGGCTGATTCCGGCGGCTTGGATAGTAGACGAACAGATCGGCTGGTGGCAGGAGAAACTCAGGCAGCACGACTTTCAGGCGACCGCTCTCGAGATATTTTGCAAGGTCCCATTCGGAGCGAATGGAGATGCCGTGTCCATCGAGCGCCCATCCCAGGACAATATCGCCGTCGTTGCTCGACAAGCCTCCCGGCACTTTCACCGACACCGTGTCGCCATCGCGTGTAAAACGCCATACGCCATACGCATCGTCGTTCTGCCTGTGAAGAATGGTCCTGTGCCGCGCAAGATCGCTGAGCGCCGTGGGATTGCCATGCCGTTGCAAATACGCCGGCGACGCACATAGAAAGCGCCGGTTCGACATGATGCGGCGCGCGTTGAGCCGGGTATCGGGGAGGGCGCCGAAGCGGATTGCGAGATCGAATCCCTGCTCGACAATATCGATGGGCCGGTCCGTCACGTCGAGTTGAACCTCAACTTGCGGATAACGCTGCACGAATGCGGAGACGAGCGGTGCAATCGTCGTGCGGCCAAATCCAAGCGATGCGTTCACGCGCAAGATGCCGCGCGGCGCTTCCCGGCTGCGCGATACCGCGTCTTCCATTTCCCGCATTGCAGCAAGAATGCGCGTGGCATGACGCAAGTAGGTATCGCCTTCGTCGGTTAGGCTTGTGCTGCGCGTAGTGCGATTCACGAGCCTGACGCCCAGGCGCTGCTCCATCAGTGCAAGCCGACGCGTGGCGGCAGGAGGCGTGAGGTCAAGCGCGCGCGCTGCTGCTGACAGGCTGCCAAGGCGTGCAAGCTGAACGAAAAATTCGAGATCTGAGGTGCCGTCGTTCTTCACTTAAACTGAATAATCAAATGAGTACCGGTGAAGTGTAGCGCGGCGGCGCGCGCGTAAGCTTCGTTTATCGGCTGAAGCACGTGCTTGAGCGTTCACTTAGTCCAGCATCCAAGGAGACAGGCACATGAAAATCGTGGAAATTCGCGAGCAGACCATTCCCATCAGCTCATCGATTCGTAATGCGTACATTGATTTCAGCAAGATGACGCTAAGTCTGGTCGCGGTGATCACGGACGTGATCCGCGATGGCAAGCCTGTCGTTGGTTATGGATTCAATTCGAACGGCCGCTATGGCCAGGGCAAGCTGATGCGCGAGCGTTTCATTCCGCGCGTGCTCGAGGCCGATCCGGGTTCGCTGGTCGATGCATCAGGCAATAACCTCGACCCGCACAAGGTCTGGGCCGCGATGTTTACCAATGAAAAGCCGGGCGGACATGGTGAGCGGTCCGTAGCAATCGGCACCATCGACATGGCCGTGTGGGACGCGGTGGCGAAGATCGAAGACAAGCCGCTGTTTCAGCTGCTGGCTGAACGTTATGGCAACGGCACGCCGGATCGCAAGGTCTTCGTCTATGCGGCGGGCGGTTATTACTATCCCGGTCAGGACTACAGCAAGCTGAAAGACGAAATGCGCAGCTATATTGACCGGGGTTATACCGTGGTCAAGAAGAAGATTGGCGGCGGGTCGCTCGACGAGGATCTGCGCCGTATCGATGCCGTGCTTTCGGTGCTGCAGGACGGTCAGAAACTTGCCGTCGATGCAAACGGCCGCTTCGATCTCGACACGGCCATCCAGTATGCCAAGGCGCTCTCTCAATACGATCTGTTCTGGTACGAGGAAGCTGGCGATCCGCTGGATTTCGAACTTCAGGCGACGCTGCGCAATTACTACGACAAGCCCATGGCAACGGGTGAGAATTTGTTCTCCATGCAGGATGCGCGTAACCTGATTCGCTATGGGGGAATGCGCGCGGATCGCGACTACCTGCAATTCGATTGTGCGCTGAGCTATGGCCTCGTCGAATACCTGCGCACGCTCGATATGCTCCATCAACATGGCTGGTCGCGTTCACGCTGCATTCCGCATGGCGGGCATCAGATGTCGTTGAACATTGCGGCGGGTCTCGGCCTTGGCGGCAACGAATCGTATCCGGATCTGTTCCAGCCATTCGGCGGCTTTCCAGACGGCGTGAAAGTGGTCGATGGTCATGTGACCTTGCCCGAGCTTCCCGGCCTTGGCTTTGAAGGGAAAAGCGATTTGTATGTGCACATGCAGGCGTTATCGGCTTAAAGCGCTGGCTTAGAGTTGTCCACAAACAGCAAGCACCAGGAGACTGAAATGCAGAAACCGATCGAGCTATCCGGCCGCGACATTCTTCGCGATCCGCGTCTTAACAAGGGATCCGCGTTCACGGAGGAAGAGCGCCGCAAGTACCACCTTGAAGGACTATTGCCTCCCGGATCCAGCTCGCTCGAACTGCAGGTTGCGCGCACGCATACCGAACTCGCCGCGCTCGACAACGATTTGCAAAAGTACCTGCTCCTCTCCGATCTTCAAGCGCGAAACGAGACCTTGTTCTACGCCACGATCATGTCCGATCCGGCGACCTTCATGCCTTTGGTGTACACGCCGACAGTCGGCGAGGCATGTCAGAAATTCAATCATATTTTTCGGGCGACGCGCGGCATGTATGTGCCTATCTCGGCGCGCGGCCGTGTAAAAGAACTGCTGCAGAACTGGCCGGAGAAAGAGGTCCGGTTCATCGTGGTGACGGATGGCGAACGCATCCTGGGACTCGGCGATCTGGGTGTGGGCGGCATGGGCATTCCTATCGGCAAGCTGTCGCTTTACACGGCATGCGCGGGCGTGCCGCCGCAATATTGTCTACCCGTGATGCTCGATGTGGGCACGAATAACCGCGATTTGCTCGATGACCCGCTGTACCTCGGTTTGCGGCAGGAGCGTGTACGGGGCGACGAATATCATGCGTTCGTGAACGAGTTCGTTGAGGCCGCGCTGGAGTTGCATCCGCAATGCTGCGTGCAATGGGAAGACTTCGCGAACTTCAATGCCGTGCCGCTGCTCGCCCGCTACAAGGACAAGATCTGCACGTATAACGATGACATCCAGGGCACTGCCGCGGTCGCTCTGGCCGGCATCTTTGCCGCGCTGCATATTTCGAAGCAGAAGCTCGTCGACCAGCGTTTTCTGTTCCTTGGCGGCGGTTCGGCGGGAACGGGTATCGCCGAATTGATCAGCCAGGCGATGGTCCTGGAAGGACTGACTATCGATGAAGCGCGTGCCCGCAACGCACTATTCGACGTCAACGGTCTCATGGTGAAGTCGCGAAGCGATCTCGCTGATTTCCAGAAGCCGTTCGCGGTCGATCATGCGCCAGTCGACAACTTCACCGACGCGGTGAAAGCGCTGAAACCAACTGGCATCATTGGCGTCAGTACAGTGCCGAAATTGTTCAACCAGCATGTGATTGAAGCGATGGCCGAGATCAATGAGCGGCCGATCATTTTTCCGTATTCCAACCCGACATCGCGCTCGGAATGCACCGCGGAAGAGGCATATAAATGGTCGTCGGGACGCGCAATTTTTGCCAGCGGAAGTCCGTTTCCGCCTGTGGAAATTGAAGGGCGGACGTTCGTGCCGGGTCAGGGCAACAACGTCTATATCTTCCCGGCGCTGGGTATGGCCGTGTTCGCCACGCAGGCGAGCCGCGTGACCGACGAGATGTTTATTGCTGCGGCGAAAGCCGTGGCCGAGCAAGTTTCCGAGGCAAGTCTTGCGACAGGGTTGATCTATCCGCCGCAAAGCAAGATCTTCGAGGCGTCGCTGCATGTGGCTGTGCGCGTGGCCGAATGCATCTTCGATAACAACCTCGCTCGCGTGCCGCGACCCGACGACATCACCGCGATGATCCGCGATTGCGCATACAAACCGGCTTACACGCTTTAAGCCAGGGCGGTTACGGGCCGGGTGGCCGAAAAAGCCCCCTGCGCCTTGGTGGGCAAGCCATTCGGCGCTTTCCCGGGGCGCTCGCCCGCCACCGGACGTTGCCGAAGTCGTAGAGAATCACTTCCTCGAACGCCACTTTTCGCGTAGATTTGCGACCGCGAAAGAAATGTCACCCGGTAAAGTAAGAGGAATTCATCCATGTCCACGGCCAAGCGAATCCGCGAAGTGTCCAAGCTGAGCGGCGATTTTCTGCTGCGCTCAGGCAAGCGCAGCAATACCTACTTCGATAAATATCGCTTCGAATCCGATCCGTCCCTGCTCAAGGCGATCGCTGAAGCAATGGTGCCGCTGATCCCGCCCGGCACGGAAATTCTCGGCGGCCTGGAGATGGGCGGCATTCCTATCGTGACCATGCTGAGCCAGGCGACCGGTTTGCCGGCCGCATATATCCGCAAGGAAGCGAAGGAATACGGTACCTGCAAGTACGCGGAAGGCGCGGACCTCGTGGGCAAAAAGCTCGTGCTGGTCGAGGACATCGTGTCGAGCGGCGGTGCTATCGCCGATGCAACCGCGAAGCTGCGCGCGGACGGTGTGCCGGTATCGGTGACGCTTTGCGTGATCGATCGCGAGAGCGGTGGCAAGGAAATGCTCGAAGGAATCGGCATTGAACTGAGATCGCTTTACACGTTTTCGGAAATCGAAGGCGCGTAAACGCTTCGAGCGATTTTCCTTATGCAGCTTCTTGATCACGTGTCGATTGGCGTTCCGGATATGGATGCTGCCCGGCGCTTCTACGATGCCATCATGAGCGCCCTCGGCGCAGCCAAGGTGTATGACTTGCCTCAAGCGCTCGGATACGGCGAACGCTGCACGCCGCAGGACGCGGCGTCGACGTATCTTGCGGTGTATCTGGATCAAAGCGACGAAGCAGGTGGATTAGCCAGTTCCAAAAGGCACTGGTGTTTCAAGGCCGGATCGCGCGAACAGATCGATGCGTTTCACGCCGCGGGGCTCGCCGCTGGCGGCCGCTCGGATGGCGCACCCGGGTTGCGCGCCGATTACCATGCCGGTTATTACGCGGCGTTTTTATATGATCCGGCAGGGAACCGCGTCGAAGCGGTGTGTCATCTGCCGGCGTGAAGATTCGCTCAAGCCTGCGCGCTGCCCGAGAAATAATTGTATGCGCCGGAGAAGTCGTCATTGGTGATCGGTTGTTCGCCGGTTTTATCGATGATTACTGTTCCTTGGCGCTTGAGCACGAAGCGCGGCGTCCCCGCGCGCGAATCCGCGCTGAGGTGCGTGATCCCGGCCGGGACGTCGAGATGCCTGCCCAAATCCGATCCCGGCAAATCCACGAGAAGCGTAGCAGGCGCCTTTAAAAAGAGCGTAACGTGGATACGCGTTGAGAGTGGCGTTTGAGTGTGCGGCGCCGCGTGTCCATCCGACGCCGCCGGATTCAATCGATAAAAATAAAATAACCGGTCCTGCGAAATTGAAGGTTTTTTTCCCGTTTTGAACCACTGAATGTAGTAGGCGCTGGCGTCGAGGTAAGCCGTGCGAGAGCAACTCGCCGAAGCGGTCTTCATAGACGTGAGCCCGGCCGGAAGCGCCTGCGGGCATGGGCAAGGGCGCCACGTAAGTCGACTCGGCCCAATCGTTCCATGTCACGATCTGCACCCACGACGCATCCGATGCGATCGCCGCTTCCCACTCGGCGGCCATGCCCGAAAATCCTTCCGTTTCGAACGCGCGATAATTCGTTCCCGCCGGCAGCCCGCGATAGTAGGGCGTCACAGGCGCCATGAAAAGCTTGTCGTGCGCCTGCAATTCGGCGCTTAACGTTGCAATGGAATCCGCGATCAGGTCTGGCGAGCCTGCCGCGCCGAAATAGAAATAACCTTCGGCGCTCCCTAGCCGTTGCACGATTTCATCGGCTGCTGTCGGCGTGATGCGCCGCTCTCCGCTTTCTGGGAAGAAGTGCGGCACGAAAAACGCGCCGAGCTTTTTCGCGCGATCTATCAACACGGGGCCGCCGGAAAATCGCTTGCCTCCCGCGCCATAAGCCGACACAACCGGTTTTCCATCGATGCGCAATTGCGCCTTGAGGCTGCGCGTACTTTCGACAATATCAACGATCTCGTCTTGCGCGCGGCCATCGGCGGAAACAAACAGAGTGAAATCGAATGCAAGGCTCGCAGCGGCTTCGTACATGTCCATCACACGCCGCTTGTAGTGCGGTTCATTAAGATCCCAGCCGCCACAATTGAGCGCAAAGCCATCTATCCCACGTGCGTGTGCGTCGCGCATCTCGGATCGATACGATTCGATGCTCGCCTGCGGTCCGCCGCGTGGCCATGCAACCATGTAATGAGCAAAAACCCGTTTGCGTTTTCTGTCGGAGCGTAGTGATGGCTTAACGGCATGAGCTGCCGCGGGGACTGACAATGCGCAAGAGAGCGACAGGCAAGCGAATATCAAACGACGGCGGCCCGGGAGCGGACTCGAATTCATGACGGCGACTTAGAGAGGTGTCGTCTTTATGGTAGCCGGAAGGGGCAGTACATGTCGTTCGAAAATCGCGTGAAAATTAAGCGGGGAAATCGGTTGCCGGATTGTGAATAGGAACGTGGAGGAAACATCGGTCCATGTGCTTTGAAAAATGATTCGTTATCCAGAATTGTGAGCGGCTTGGGAGAAAATTCACGAAAAAAAGCCCATCGTTCACGACGGGCCAAGCTGCAGTCACCTACACCACTCACAACACGTCTTTGGGAAAAGACGCACACCTAGTTTAGGCTTGACTTACGCAGTTTCGATTGCAGCGCCGCTTACATGCATTACCCAAAGTGACAGGATCCGAAACGATCCTGCTCACTGGAACGGCTCTTGCGATTGACGAAACGTGAACGCTTCCGGTTCACCTGCAGACGGCTGGCTCCGGCTTACAAATTCAGATACGTAAGCTTGGGCGTGCATACTGCCACCTCATTGGCCTAACCTATGGAAAACACTATGAAAAAGATCGCTCTCACGCTTACAGTCGCGATATCGACGTTTTGCGCAATCGCTCCGGCATACGCTGCAGATTATCACCACCACCGCGAATGCCATAAGGTGAAGGTGCATCACCATTGGGTTAATCGATGCCATTAAGCTGAGCTTCGGCAAAAGAGCCTGGCGCGATCGGCCGTTCCTTCCCGGGAACGGCCTTTGCATTTGATGGACCGAATAAAGATGCTGGAATTCCCAACCAATAGCGTTCGCTGAACAACATTAAAATAAGCCTTCATTGTAAGATTGGCAGGTGCCTACTTTATGCGGGTGTTACTGACTGCATGGCGGCGTTAATCTCGCCGCGTTAAAGAAGATGGATATTCCAGCTGCAACGCTGGCCGAAATCCGGTTACGCAAGCATGTAAAAAAGGTCATGGCGACATGCCGAACACCATCGCCCGAGCGTTGGAAGCCTTCGAATGTTAAAGAAACCGACCATTTTCTTTCGGCTAAGGGCGGCATTGGCGCGCCACCCGAATGCAATCAGTCTGGGGAGCGTAGCTTTTTCGGTCATCGTGCTCGCCTCCGCCATGGCGATCCTCGTGCAAGCGCGCAGCGACGCGACACTTCGTGCAACCGAGAACGCCGATAACCTCGCGCGCGTGCTGGAACACGACATCACGCATACCGCCGAACTCACAGATCTTTCTATCCAGGCAGCCGTCGACGGCGCGGAAGACGCGGACGTCATGCAGTTGCCGCCGCGCCTGCGCAACGAACTGCTGTTCGACCGCTCCGCGACCGCGAGCCGTTACATAGGGTCGTTCCTGTGTCTCGACGCACACGGAAAGATCATCGTGGATTCATCGAGTACTGTCCCGCGCAATACCAACGTTGCCGATCGCGTCTGGTTCACCATCCATCGCGACAACCCCGGGGTCGGCTTGTTCGTCAGCCGGCCGCTGCAATCGCGTCTGAATCCAGGTGAAGTCGATCTGATGTTCAGCCGCAGGGTGAATCGCCCCGATGGTTCATTCGCAGGCGTGGTGGTGGCGGCGTTCCGGCTTGATTACTTCAAGAACCTGCTATCCGGCGTGAACCTCGGGCCGGGCGGCAGCATCACGCTGCTCCAGGACGATGGTCATGTAATCCTGCGTTATCCCAGCGATGGAACCAGGCCCGATGAAAATTTCGCCGGACGCAAGAATTTCGAGCGTTTCAGAGCGACGGGCGTCAACTCGTTTTTCGGGGTATCGAAGAATGGGACCGAGCGGCTTTATAGTTTCCGGCGCTTCGACAAGCTCAAGATGATCGTGATCATTGCGCCGACGAGCCATTATGTATTCGCCGACTGGAACAGCCGGGCATGGTACATCGGCATAGTCACGGCCTTGCTGATTCTCGGCCTGTTATCCGCGGCCCGGCTTCTATCGGTCGAGTTCCAGCATCGACTGGAAGTGGAGGCGCGCTTGCGCAACATGACGCGTGTCGATGGGCTGACAGGACTTAGCAACCGGCGCAATCTCGATGAACGTTTGCTGTTCGAGTGGCACAGATCGAAACGCTCGGGCGAGCCACTTGCCATTTTGTTCGTGGATATAGACCGCTTCAAGAGTTACAACGATACCTACGGCCATCAGGCCGGCGACGATGCCTTGACCGCCGTCGCGCAAGCAATTGCAAAATGCAGCCAGCGTCCCGGCGATATCACCGCGCGCTTTGGTGGAGAAGAGTTCGTGGCGGTGCTGCCGGAAACAGACAGCAAGGGCGCGGCGCTGGTCGCTACAGCGATCCATGCGGCCGTGCGTGCGCTGTCTATCGGTCATGCGGGCAGCGAGCACGGCATGATTACCGTGAGCATCGGCGTTGCGTCCACTGAAGCGGAGGATATCGCCGACGCACTCGCGTTGATCAAGGCAGCCGATCGCGCGGTGTATCGCGCCAAAGCCTCAGGAAGAAACCAGACAAGCGTAGCCGGGCCGTACAGCAATGAAGTGCTTATCGGCTAGAGCGTCCGGCAGTCCATTAACGTAGCAAGCCGAACACTGCCACACCGTTCGTGGTGCCCACATAGACTTTTCCTGCAGCGATCATCGGCGTGATGAACTTGTTGCCCGCGCCGAACTGGTCTCGTGCTCCCGCCTGATTGCTGTTGTACAACTCGCGCCCGAGATTGGTGGCGTCGTAGGCGTGCAACGCGGCGACCGCGCCGTTTTCCGCCGCCCACACAATGCCGTTGCTGACGCCGTTTGCGGAGATTGCCGGTGTTGCTCCGGGATAGGGAAACCGCGTCGGACTCTGCGATGACGGCGTGGTGGCGAGCAGCGCGTTGGTGACGGGCAACGCCTTGAGCGCGTCAGTCTGGCCGCCGTAATAGACCACGTTGTTGTAGTACGCAGGCGACCCCCAGATACCGCCCGCCAGAACGCCGCTCAGCATTTGCCAGATATTGTTGGTCGCCGGGTTCCATTTTCCCATGTTATCGCGATCGACAACGTAGATGTTGTTGTCCTTGCCCGCACCCACCGCCAGATGCTTGACGGTGCCGTTCGACGTGGTTTGATCGGGCAGCAACATCGCGCCGCCTGAACCGAAATCGTTATCGGCCGCAGCTTGGGCCACGACGTCGAACATGGCGAAATAATCGGTCGCGACCGGCGTTGCGGTGGCGGAAAGCTTGACAAACGCATTGCCAAGATCACCGTCGGCCGGGAATCCCTGGGCGTTGAGATTGGTGCCGAACGTGCCGTTGCCATCGATGAAATAGATCGATGTCCCGTCCGACGCCATGCCCGAACCCGCCATCCAGATCGATCCCTTGCTGCCGTTCGGCGTCACAGGAAGCGCGCCCGTTTGCTTCAGCGTGTCCGCGCTGTATGTCATCAGCCAGCCGTTGTAATTGCCGCCCATGCAGTGCGCGGTCCAGCCCATGTAGATGTTGCCGTTGACCAGTGTCAGCGCGGCGCGCACGGTGTGCAACGCCGGGTTGAAGGTCAGCAGGCCATTCGAACCTTCGGCGCCGTTGCCCGGGTAGGTCGCGGAAATTTCAGTTGGGCCTCCGAACAATTCGGCTCCTGTAGAAAGATCGATTGCGTGCAGACGGTGATGAACGTTGCCGCCTGCGTCCGTGGTCATGGCAACCGCGTAGAGCGCGCCATTCGGTCCGCGCGATCGGTCGATAACGGGCGTCGACGTGATTCCGATTTCAGGTGTGAGGTCGTTACAACCTGCGTCGGCGCTCGGGGTTTCGCCAGCACTCATCAGCGATTTTTGCCACAACGCGGCGCCGCTGTCGGCATCGTAGGCGTAGACGCTGTTGTGTTCGGTCACGACATAGACAACGTTATGCGTGGCTGCGCCTACAGTCAGGTTGGTGACGAAGAGCGGTTGGCCATCGACTTTGCCGTCGGCGGGAAGGAACCGCAGTTTGCCGAAGGTGGTCGAGTTGACATTGGCCAGCGTGAGCGTTGTCTCGCCAAGCATTTGACCCGTTCGCGCGAGGTCGTTGTGATGCATCAGTACGTCCGTCGCGAAGGATGGGACGGTTGGTGTGGTTGAGCCGGTATTCGTGCCGCCGGATGCCGGCATGCTTGGCGTGGCCGGTGTTGCGGGAGGCGTGGTTGTTGTGCCGGCCGGCGTGCTTGCGGAGGGCACTGGCGTTGCGCTCGGGCTTGCGGTGGTTCCGCTGGCGCCGGCAGCGCCACCCGCGCTTGCGGAAGTGCCCGGGCTACTGCCTGAACCACCACCGCACGACCCGAGGCACACCGCCACCAGCAATCCTGCACAACTCTCGAAGAGACGACGCTGATAGGCCGTGCAAAAAGCGAATTTGGAGTGCAGAGATTTCACGGTGGTTCTCCCGTGTCAGATGGTCCCACAGCACGTGATACCCGCATCGTCCGAGCACGAATTGCTCTTTAATCAGCATGACGAAGCGGCGTGTGGTGCCCCATAGCAGCAAGAAAAGCGCCCGGTCAGAGGCGGTTCGTCTTGCGTGTCACGAGTGTGAATTGTCTGTACGAAGGCTGGTTTCCAATGACGTGAATGTCAGATGAATACCGCCAGAGCCTTCCATGAAAACAGTTGAGACGGGGTTGAAACGTGTGATGAAAAAGGCCGCCCAGGCTGCGCCTGGGCTCGCAGCAAAACGCTATTGCAAGCCCGCGACAATGGAGTCGGCGAACCGCTTCAAATAAACTGGCGAAGCGTCGGTTATCGCCCAGAAAACCATGCCGTTCTGCCGCCACTTGATCAGTGAATACCCTTCACTCGACTCAGTAGTCATTGCTGTGGAGGCCGCCGTACGCGCCCCGGTATCAGGGAAAACATAAAGATCGATAGGATGCTTGAGGTAGCGATAAATCATCACGGCAACCGGCCGATGATCGACATAGTCGAGTCTTCCTCCAACAAGCGGAAATCCTTGCGCTTGTGGATCGACCACCGGGGGTGCGTAATCGATGCGTCCGTTGAACCAGGGCTTCACCGTATGCTGATCGCTTGAGAGCACATCCATGGTTCGCGATGACATCAACGCCCTGACATGACTCGCGACAATTTCCTGCTCGATCGCGCCTGATCCGGCCGGACGCTGAAAGAACATCACGGACAGAAATACCAGCGCGCAGGCGCAGATCCCGCTGATGCCGCCTCCGGCAAACAGCAGCCCTGCGGAGCGCATCGGCCAGTTCAACGAGAACCATGATTTCTTGTTGTGTTGTTCATTGAGCCGCGCGCGCACCTGCGCATGCAAGGACGACGGCGCGCGTTCGTACAGCGATCCGTCGCGCAGCTTTTCGGCGAGTGACACTTCATTATTAGTTTCCACGCTTGGACTCCTCGGCACTGGCGGGTGGTGTCTTCACCAGACGAATAGCAGGTTGTTCCGGATTGCCCTGGGCGACGCGCACCGCGTTGCACAACAAACGCCGTGCGCGTGAGAGCCGCGACATGACGGTGCCAATCGGGATGCCCGCCACGACCGCCACATCCTTGTAACTCATGTCCTCCAGTTCACGCAGCACAATCACCTCACGAAACTCCACGGGCAACATGGCCAGCGCGCGATGCACAAGCTCGGTTTCATCCTGGCGGACCGCGATCTTCTCAGGGTCATCGCCGCTTTCGTCGGACCAGCCAGGAAGCTGCTCGTCCACTTGCAACGAGTCGTCGTAAGGCGTGGCGTCCGCCTGATGACGATGCTTGCGCCACTCCGTGAACCACGTATTGCGCACGATCGCGAGCAGCCACGCGCGCGGGTTGTCGCCGGTGTAGCCATCGAAGAAACGGAAGGCGCGCAGGAAAGCTTCCTGCACCACGTCATCGGCCTCGGTCGCACTGCCGCTCAACCAGCGGGCAAGGTTATACGCCGCGTCCAGATGCGGCAGCATCACCTGATCAAAGCGATTCGGCGGGGACTTCCCCATCGGTGTTCTCCCTGGAAACGCCGGCTGCGCGAAAGCGCGGGCACTCAACCTAACTTACCGGCGCCGACATTAATTTATTCCCGATCGAGTCGCTTTGCGCGAAAAATAAACCGGGAATAAGGCGGGGCGTGTTTCGGTTCGATGAGCATGGGGCATTTGAACCCATTCACAACGACACAAGGAACCCGCCATGCCCGACATCACCAAAGACACCGACCAGCCCGAAATACTCAGCGGGCATGGCGCCAAACGACGAACCGCGCTCAGTTGCATGGCCTGGGCCGGAGCCGGCATGTTATGGACGCTCAACGGCGGCGTACCCGGCTCGAAACTTCTGGGTGGCACGGCACAAGCCGCTGAAGTCGACCGTCACGCGTTCAGCTTCGTGCAGATCAGCGATAGTCACATAGGCTTCAGCAAGGACCCGAACCTCGATCCGGCAAGCACGCTGAAGGAAGCCGTCGACAAGATCCGCACATCGAACGAAAAGCCCGCATTCATGATCCACACCGGCGACATCAGTCATCTGTCAAAGCCGGGCGAATTCGATACAGCCGCGCAAATCATCGGCAGCGCAGGCCTCGATGTCCACTACGTCCCTGGCGAACACGACGTCCTGGTAGACGACGGCAATTCCTATTTCGAACGCTTCTCGAAGCCCGCTGATAAAAAATGGTACAGCTTCGACCAGGGCGGGGTTCACTTCATCGGTCTGACGAACGTGTTGAATCTGAAAGGCGGCGGTTTGGGTTACCTCGGCGACGAACAACTCGCCTGGCTCAAACAAGACCTTGCACGCCGTTCGAGCAGCACGCCGCTTGTAGTGTTTGCGCACATTCCGTTGTGGTCGTTGTACCCGGAATGGGGATGGGGTACCGACGACAGCGCGCAGGCATTGAGCCTGATGAAACGGTTTGGATCGGTGACGGTGCTCAACGGTCACGTGCACCAGGTCGCGCAGAAGGTGGAGGGGGACATCAGCTTCTACTCGGCGATGTCCACGGCCTTTCCCCAACCGGGGCCGGGCAAGGCCGCGGGTCCCGGTCCAATGAAAGTCCCCGCCGACACGTTGCGCACCTTGCTTGGCGTTCGTTCCGTGAACTACGTTCCGGGCAAGATCGAACTGGCAATCGTCGATACGAGGTTGAGCGTATGAGCCTCTTTTCAACTCTCACGGTGGTACGGATTGCAACGCTGCTGATCGCAACAAGCATTGCAGCTAGTCCCGCATTCGCCGACGTCGCGCCAACCGCCACGGTTGTGATCGACAACTTTTCGTTCGGTCCCGCGCAGTTGTCGATTGCGGCCGGGGCGACGGTGACGTGGGAAAACCGCGACGATATTCCTCATACCGTCGTAGAAGATGCCTCGCCGCGGACATTCAAATCGCCGCCACTAGATTCCGGCGAAAAGTTTTCACAGGTCTTTGTAAAGCCGGGGACGTATCGATATTTCTGCTCGCTGCATCCGCACATGACGGGAACGATCGTCGTGAAATAGGCGTTGTGAGCTTACGCCCCGTGCCGCACGCCGACGCGATACCACGTGACCTGCCTGTAGGTTTCGCCCGGGCTCACGATCACGCTGCCGGCGTCCGGCATGTTGACTTGGTTCGGAAACGCGCCTGCCTGAAGGCACAGGCCGGCGTGTTTGCCGTAGCGCCTGCCGTGACGCCCGACGATGCCATCGAGATGGTTGCCGGTATAGAATTGCACGCCGGGCGCGTTCGTACCCATGGTCAGTTCGCGCCCGCTGGCGGGGTCGTAGAGGCACACCACGGGCTTGTGCGCATCGGCGCTTTCACCGACCACATAACAATGATCGAATCCGCCTGCGCGCGACAACTGGTCGTGCGGCCAGTCGAGCCGCGCGCCAAGCGGAGCGCTCGCCCGGAAGTCGAACGCATGGCCCGCCACCTCCGCGCGGTTCTCGGGGATCAGGGCGGCATCGACTTCGAAGAAGGTATCGGCGTCTATGGAAATGACGTGGCCGCGGATATCGGTAGTGTCGTCGCCCGAGAGATTGAAGCATGCGTGGTTCGTCAGGTTGACCGGCGTGGGCGCGTCCGATACCGCTTCGTACGCGAGCGTCAGCGTGCCGTCGTCGTCCAGTGTGTAGCGCAACGTGGTCGACACCGCGCCAGGAAATCCTGCTTCACCCTCTGGTGATTCGTGCGTAAGTTCGATACCGCCATCGACTTCCCGCGCCTCCCATAACGCCCGATGAAACCCCGCCGCGCCGCCATGCAGCAGATTCCCGCCTTCGTTGCGATCGAGCGAATAAGCCACGCCGCCAAGCGCGAAGCGCGCGTTTTCGATGCGGTTCGCCCAGCGCCCGATCACGCCGCCCAGATATGCATGGCCGGCAAAATATTCGGCGGGCGTGTCGTGGCCGAGCAGCACGTCCGCCACGCGTCCCGCGCGATCAGGCGCGTTCCATGAAACCAGCGTCGCGCCGAGATCACTGATCGCCACGCGCATGCCATGCGCATTGCGCAGCGTGAACAACCTCGCGACATCGCCGCCGGGCAGCGTGCCCCAGCGTTCGGCGCTTACGCGGACAGAGCCTGATCGGGCGATGGTAGGCATGGCAGCGAGATTCATGGAAGAGGGATCAGCCGGGCTGGTCGCATGGCGCGACGGGCAGCCGCTCCTGATACTCGCGCGGCGTGCAGTCGAGCTCGCGACGGAAGACGGCGTACATGTACTGCAATGAAGTGAAGCCGCAGCGGATGGCAACTTCCGCGCTCGACAGGTCGTGGCGCGCGAGAAGTTGTTTCGCGACATCGAGTTTATGGTTCAGGATTTCCTGATGCACCGTATGACCGAGTTCACGCCGGAAATAATCCTCGAGCGATGAACGCGATACGCCAACGTAATCGGCCACCTGTTCGGTCTTGATGCCCTGACATGCGTACTGCCGGATATAGTGGCGGGCACGCATGACATAGGGACTTGAAACAGGTTGATGACGGGTCGATTCAAGCACGTTGATGCCGACCGGCGGCACGAGAATGCGCCTGCCATGGAAGCGCGCGCCGCCCAGCATCTGATGAAGCAAGTGCGCCGCCGTTCGCCCCATTTCTTCGGTACCCTGAATAACCGAGGACAGCGGTATACGCGTGAGCGAACGCGTCAAGGGATCGTTGTCTATGCCGATGATGGCTACCTGCTCCGGAACCGCAATGCCCGAAATGAGGCACGCTTGTAGCAAGTGGCGCGCGCGTGCATCCGTGACGGCGATCACGCCAACAGGCTTCGGCAAACTTTCGAGCCATGACGTCAATTGCGCGCTCGCCTGACTCCAGACCGGCGCGCTGGTCGGCAGCCCGCGATGAATATCGGCTTCGAGGCCGTCCGCGGCAATCAGCGCCTTGAACGCCAGTTCACGCTCCTGAGCCCAGCGGTTCTCGGGCGACTCCGGCAGGCTATAAAGGGCGAAGCGCTGCAGGCCGGCACCGATCAGGTGTGTGTACGCCAGCGACATGAGCTTGGCGTTATCGGTGGCAATGTAGGGCAGGTTGGCCGGGTAGCACGCAGCATCCGAATACGACGAACCGACCGCGACCACGGGCAAGTGTGAATCGCCAAGTGCTTCGGCGACAGCGGGATCGTCGAAGTCCGCAATGATGCCATCGCCCTCGAAGCGTTCTATCCCGTTGAGCCGGCAACGGAAATCCTCCTCCAGAAAGAGGTCCCATGCAACGCGCGTGGACAGCAGATAATTGCCGATGCCCGTAATCACTTCGCGGTCATACACCTTGTTCGCGTTGAACAGCAGCGCGATCCTGTGTGAAGCCTGAGCGGTCTGGGGTCGTGTCATCGAGCTCCGGACGGACTTCGCGTCGCATTGCAGCGAGAAGCCCGTCATCTCCGTTGCGGCGCAACATGCGCCTTTGTGTTTGCTTATTAGTCGTTTATTAGCCGCTTTTTAGCGTTTGCTGATTCTAGGCTGTGCACGAGGCTTGCCGCCAGCCCGATTTCCACTTAGCTCAAGAATCACCATGAGCGCTGGCGGATTTCGCAATTGCCCTGAGGCGGACCAAGCTGGCAGCATGGCGTCACACTAAAAGACGGAGACGCCCATGTCGTATTTCGAACATCTGCCGGCTGTGCGCTACGAAGGCCCGGATTCCAATAATCCCTTTGCTTTCCGCCACTACGATCGTGACAAGCTGGTGCTCGGAAAACGCATGGAAGATCACTTGCGGCTGGCTGTCTGCTACTGGCATTCGTTCGTATGGCCGGGCGTGGACATGTTTGGACAGGGCACGTTTCACCGGCCGTGGCAGCAACCCGGCGACGCGATCGAACGCGCTCATCTGAAGGCGGATGCCGCGTTCGACTTTTTCGCAAAGCTCGGCGCGCCGTATTACACATTCCACGATACCGATGTTGCACCGGAAGGCGACAGCATCAAGCACTACGTCAACAACTTCAAAGGCGTGACCGACTATCTGGCGGCCAAGCAGGAGCAGACGGGAATCAAGCTGCTGTGGGGCACCGCGAATCTATTTTCGCATCCGCGATATGCGGCGGGCGCCGCGACGAGCCCCAATCCCGAAGTGTTTGCTTTCGCGGCCACGCAGGTCTTTCAGGCGCTGGAAGCGACCCATCGCTTAGGTGGAGAAAACTATGTGCTGTGGGGTGGACGCGAGGGCTACGACACGCTGTTGAACACCGACCTCAAGCGCGAGCGCGATCAGCTTGGACGCTTTCTCAACATGGTCGTCGAGCACAAGCACAAGACCGGCTTCAAGGGCGCCTTGCTGATCGAACCGAAGCCGCAAGAGCCCACCAAACATCAATACGATTACGATGTCGCCACCGTTCACGGCTTTCTCACGCAGTTTGGTTTGCAAAACGAAATCCGCGTGAACATAGAAGCAAATCACGCAACGCTCGCTGGACATTCGTTTCATCATGAAATCGCGACGGCTTACGCGCTTGGCATATTCGGCAGCGTCGATGCAAACCGTGGTGACCCGCAAAATGGCTGGGATACCGACCAGTTCCCGAACAGCGTTGAAGAGCTGACGCTCGCGCTCTACGAGATATTGAAGCACGGCGGCTTCAGCACGGGCGGCATGAATTTCGATGCAAAGGTCCGGCGCCAGAGTGTTGCGCCCGAAGACCTGTTTTACGGTCATATTGGCGCGATCGACATTATTGCCATTGCCTTGGAGCGCGCGGCTGCGCTGGTTGAAAACGACAAGCTGGCGGAGTTCAAGAAACGCCGTTATGAAGGCTGGGATACGGAATTTGGCCGCAAGATTCTCGCGGGCGGTTACTCTCTGGAGTCGCTTGCCATTGATGCATTAGGCCGCCGTGTTAACCCTCAGCATGTCAGCGGCCAGCAGGAGTATCTGGAGAACATCGTCAATCAGGCAATTTACGGCTAAGGTTCCAAACCTTAAAGCCGCAAGGAAAAACGTTAATCGGCCCGGCTGATTTCGCAATTGCGCAAGATGCGGATAAAGGCCACCCTAATCGAAAAATCAAAGATAGAAGCTTTCGTAAAACCGACGACCGTGAACACGAATTCGCGGCGCAAGCAGTAGATTCCGCCGACGTCCCTTTCTCTCGCACATGCGTGGCCTTGACCGGCTACGCGGGGTGACGCATCGGCCAGTCAACCATAAAAAGGAGTGAGACATGAAGTCTGCAACGCGGAAGTCTGCAATGCGCCGTTCAATCCTGGCCACGTTCGCGTGTGGTGCGATGTTCGCCAGCGTATCCCTGATTCCATCGCTGGCTCATGCCAGTAAGGACAAACCCGAAATAGGCTTCTGTATCGATGACTTGCGTGTCGAGCGCTGGTCACGCGACCGCGACTATTTTGTTGCAGCCGCGACCAAGCTCGGGGCCAAGGTATCGGTGCAATCCGCCGATGCCAGCGAGGCGCGCCAGATTTCGCAAATCGAAAACCTGATCTCGCGTGGCGTCGATGTCATCGTCATCGTGCCTTTCAATTCGAAGACGCTTGGCAACGTGGTGGCGGAAGCGCGCAAGGCGGGTATCAAGGTCGTGTCCTATGACCGGCTGATCCTGGATGCAGATGTGGATGCCTACATTTCCTTCGATAACGAGAAGGTGGGCGAATTGCAGGCGCAAGGCGTCTTCAACGCGCAGCCTAAGGGTAATTACTTTTTGCTGGGCGGTGCACCGACCGACAACAATGCCAAGATGTTGCGTGAAGGCCAGATGAAGATCCTTAAGCCGGCTATCGATCGTGGTGACATCAAGATCGTTGGCCAGCAGTGGGTACCGGAATGGAGCGCAGCAACGGCGTTGCGCATTACCGAAGATGCGCTGACGGCGAACAACAACAAGATCGACGCCATCGTGGCCTCCAATGACGGCACGGCAGGCGGCGCAATTCAGGCGCTTGCAGCGCAAAAGCTGGCGGGCAAGGTGCCCATCTCCGGGCAGGACGCCGACCTCGCGGCGGTCAAGCGACTCGTGGACGGCACCCAGACCATGACGGTCTACAAGCCGCTCAAGCTGATTGCGGGCGACGCAGCAAAGCTTGCGGTCGACCTGGCAAAAGGGCAGCCGCCCGCCTATAACGCCAAGTACGACAACGGTAAGAAACAGGTCGATACCGTATTGCTGCAGCCAACGCTCCTGACAAAGTCCAATGTCGATACCGTCATCAAGGACGGGTTCTATACGCAGTCGCAACTGGCCGGCAATTGACAATCGACGCATCGATGAGCCTGTGCGTAAAGGCCCGAAAGCGGCCTTTACGTACAATCACGTCAGGGACACACGCATGGCAAATGCGCTGCTGGAAATGCACGGCATCGTCAAGACGTTTGGTGGGGTGAAGGCGCTCGACGGCATCGACCTGGTGGTCGCGCCCGGTGAATGTGTGGGCTTGTGCGGCGAAAATGGCGCGGGCAAGTCTACACTGATGAAGGTTCTGTCAGGCGTCTATCCGCATGGAACGTGGGATGGCGAAATCCTTTGGGAAGGACAGGCTTTACGCGCGATGAACATTCGCGATACCGAGAACGCCGGCATTGTCATCATTCATCAGGAACTGATGCTCGTGCCGCAACTGTCGGTGGCGGAAAATATATTCCTCGGTAACGAAATCACGCTGAGCGGCGGGCGCATGAATTACGCCGCAATGTATCAGCGCGCCGACGAACTGCTGCGCGGTCTCAACATCATCGGCATCAATGTGGCGCAGCCGGTGATGAACTATGGCGGCGGTCATCAGCAACTGATCGAGATTGCAAAGGCCTTGAACAAGCGCGCAAAACTGCTCATTCTCGACGAGCCATCGTCTTCGCTGACGGCGAGCGAAATCAGCATCCTGCTCGACATCGTGCGAGATTTAAAGAAACGCGGCGTTGCGTGTGTCTATATCTCGCACAAACTCGACGAGGTGGAAGCCGTGTGCGATACCGTTACCGTGATCCGCGACGGCAAGCATGTCGCCACGCAGCCCATGAAGGGTTTGAGCACGGACGCCATCATTGCAATGATGGTCGGCCGCGAAATCAAGAACCTGTTTCCGCGCGAGCCGCATGAGATCGGCGAGGTCATTTTCGAGGCCAGGAATGTGACATGTCTCGATGTCACGAACGCGCAGAGAAAGCGCGTGGACAACATATCGTTCTCATTGCGCAAAGGCGAGATTCTCGGCGTGGCAGGGCTCGTTGGCGCAGGGCGAACTGAATTGATGCAGGCCATCTTCGGCGCTTATCCTGGCGTGAGCGAAGCGGACGTTTATCTGAACGGCAAGAAGCTCAAGATCAGGACGCCGGCGGATGCAATCAACGCCGGCATAGGCATGGTGCCTGAAGACCGCAAGCGTCACGGCATCGTGCCGCAACTGGGCGTGGGCCACAACATCACGTTGGCTGTGCTTAGCCGGTTTGCGAAGGGCGGGCGTATCGATTCCGCCGCGGAACTCGACACCATCCACACCGAGATGAAGCGTCTGTCAGTGCGCGCCGCGACGCCCATGTTGTCCATTGCGAGCTTGTCGGGCGGCAACCAGCAGAAGGCCGTGTTGACCAAGATGCTCCTGACCGACCCCGCCATCCTGATTCTCGATGAACCCACTCGCGGTGTGGATGTCGGCGCCAAGTTCGAGATCTACAAGCTGATGTTTGCGCTGGCGCGGCGCGGGGTATCGATCATCGTGGTGTCGTCGGAACTCAATGAAGTGCTCGGCGTCAGCGACCGCGTGCTCGTGATAGGCGAGGGCGAATTACGCGGCGACTTCATCAACGAGGGACTGACGCAAGAACATATCCTGGCTGCCGCAATTGGCGCGCCGTCTCAAGCAACTTCTATTCAAGCGAGCGTCGCATGACACCTGACGTTACGTCGTCTCCCAAGCGCGGCACTGCAGGTGGTGCACGCGCGAGTTCCGGTCAACGTTTCAGGCAACTGTTCACGCGCTATAAATTGCTCGCGCTGCTGCTTGCTGTCGCGGTCATCTGGATATTCTTTTCATTCCTTACCGACGGTGCATTCGTCACGCCGCGAAACCTCTCGAACCTTCTCAGGCAAATGTCGATTACCGGCATGCTTGCGTGCGGCATGGTCTTCGTGATCATTGCAGGTGAGATTGATTTGTCGGTTGGATCATTGCTTGGATTGCTGGGTGGCGTAGCCGCCATTCTCGACGTTTCGCATCATTGGCCCATTCAGTTCACCGTGCCTGCCGTGATGCTGCTGGGCATAGCGATCGGACTCTTCAACGGCTGGTGGTCGACCTATTTGCGCGTGCCTTCATTCATTGTCGGTCTCGGCGGCATGCTGGCCTATCGCGGCGTGTTGCTTGGGGTGACGGGCGGGTCGACAATTGCGCCGGCATCGGAGAATCTGGTTTTCATCGGGCAAGGATATTTGCCGCGATTGGCCGGCAATGCACTTGCGCTGGTCTTGTTCGTGATACTCGTTGCGTTGACCGTGCGTCAGCGGCAAAACCGCCAGCGATACAAACTGGCCGTCGTGCCGCTCTGGCAAGATGGCGTGAAGATCGTCGCGGCCGGTCTGGTTCTGGTCGCATTCGTCACTACGCTGAACCGCTATGGCGGCATTCCTGTACCTGTGCTGCTGCTATTGGCCTTGCTCGGGATCTTTACGTATATTGCGACGCAGACGGTGTTCGGGCGACGTATCTATGCGGTCGGTTCCAATCTCGAAGCGACGCGCTTGTCCGGCGTGAATACGAATCGCGTGAAGCTGATGATTTTTGCGCTGATGGGATTGATGTGCGCGCTCGGCGGTTTGATCAATACGGCCCGGCTGGCGGCCGGGTCGCCGTCGGCGGGAACCATGGGCGAACTCGATGCGATCGCCGCGTGCTTCATTGGCGGCACATCGATGCGTGGTGGTTCCGGCACGGTGTACGGTGCGCTGATCGGTGCACTGGTGATGGCAAGCCTCGACAACGGCATGTCGATGCTCGATGTCGATTCCTATTGGCAGATGATCGTCAAGGGCGGGATTCTGGTGCTGGCGGTCTGGATCGACGTCATATCGGGGGATAGACGGTAGGACGGCGGCGGGGGCCTCTACCTGCCCCCGCGTCGGCAATTACACCGTCCAGTCCAGAATCACTTTTCCGCTCTGCCCGGAGAGCATCGCAGCGAACGCTTCCTGATAGTCATCGACGGCAAACCGGTGCGTCAAGATGGGCGAAAGATCGAGCCCGCTCTGCAACATGGCCACCATCTTGTACCATGTCTCGAACATCTCCCGCCCATAGATGCCCTTGATCTCCAGCCCCTTGAAAATCACTTGAGTCCAGTCGATCGCCATTTCCGCCGGCGGGATCCCGAGCATCGCGACCTTGCCGCCGTGATTCATCGCTTCGAGCAAACCCTTGAACGCACTCGGCACGCCGGACATCTCGAGTCCGACATCAAAGCCCTCGGTCATGTGGAGCTCCGCCATCACATCTCGCAGCGAAGTCTGCGACACATTCACGGCACGCGTGGCCCCCATCTTCCGTGCAAGCTCGAGGCGATAATCGTTCACGTCGGTAATCACCACATTGCGCGCGCCGACATGCTTGGCGATTGCCACGGCCATGATGCCGATTGGCCCGGCGCCGGTAATCAGCACGTCTTCGCCGACGAGGTTGAACGACAACGCCGTATGCGTGGCGTTACCAAATGGATCGAAGATCGCGGCGAGATCATCAGAAATTTCCGGCGGGATCTTGAACGCGTTGAATGCCGGGATCACCAGGAATTCAGCAAATGCACCGGGCCGGTTTACACCAACGCCTACTGTGTTACGGCACAAATGCCGGCGCCCCGCGCGGCAATTACGGCAAAACCCGCACGTGATATGTCCTTCGCCCGACACACGATCGCCAATCGCGAAGCCGCGTACTTCCTGTCCCATCTCCACGATCTCGCCAACATATTCGTGACCCACGTGCATGGGAACAGGAATGGTTTTCTGCGCCCAGTCATCCCATTTCCAGATATGAATATCCGTGCCGCAAATCGCGGTGCGCGTGATGCGGATCATCACGTCGTTGTGCCCGACCTCGGGCTTTTTCACCCGCGTCATCGTCAGGCCCGGTGCGCGTTCCAGCTTTGCCAATGCTTTCATGTTCGCCTCGATGTCCTAGATGATGCCGAGTGATCGGCCGACACGCGCAAACGCTTCGACGGCGCGATCGATCTGTTCGGGCGTATGCGCGGCGCTCATTTGCGTGCGTATGCGGGCGCGGCCCTTGGGCACGACCGGAAACGAAAACCCGATCACGTAGACACCTTCATGCAGCAGCGCATCGGCCATGCGGGATGCGACTTGAGCGTCGCCCAGCATCACGGGGATGATCGGATGTTCGCCGGGCACGAGCGTGAAGCCAAGTGCGCTCATCGAATCGCGAAAGTGCGCACCATTGCTGCTGACGCGAGAGCGTAGCTGAGCGCCTTCGTCGCTTGCGAGCAATTCGAGCACCTTGAGCGTGGCTGCGGCTATGCTTGGCGTCAGCGTGTTGGAAAAGAGGTAAGGCCGCGAGCGCTGCCGCAGCAACTCGACTATCTCGCGGCGCGCGGCAACATAACCGCCCGATGCGCCACCCAGCGCTTTGCCGAGCGTACCCGTGATGATGTCGACGCGCGAAAGCACGCCGCAATGCTCGGGCGTGCCGCGCCCATGTTCGCCGATGAAACCTACCGCGTGCGAATCGTCGACCATGACCATCGCGCCATAGCGATCCGCGAGATCGCAGATGCCGGCAAGATTGGCGATGATCCCGTCCATCGAGAACACGCCGTCGGTTGCAATAAGCTTGAAGCGTGCACCGGCTGCGTCGGCTTCACGCAACTTTGTTTCCAGGTCGCTCAGGTCGTTATTCTTGTATCGATACCGTTTTGCTTTCGACAAACGCACGCCATCGATAATGCTCGCGTGATTGAGTTCGTCGCTGATGATGGCATCGGATTCGTCGAGCAAGGTCTCGAACAAACCGCCATTGGCATCGAAGCAACTCGAGTAAAGAATGCAGTCATCCGTTTGCAGGAATGCCGCCAGCGCCTGCTCGAGTTCCTTGTGAACGCTTTGCGTGCCGCAGATAAACCGCACCGACGCCATGCCGAAACCGTCACGATCAAGGCCAGCTTTTGCTGCCGCGATCAAGCGCGGGTCATTGGCAAGACCGAGGTAATTATTGGCGCAGAAGTTGAGCACTTCGTCGCCGGCGGCGAGCCGGATATCGGCCGATTGAGGACTCGATATGACGCGCTCGGCCTTATAGAAACCGTCTGCGCGAATTTGATCGAGCGTGTTACGCGCGTGCGTAATATAAGGATCATGCATGGATTAGTCTCCTTTGTAATGCAAGCTCCGCTTGGCCACTTGTGATGGCGTTGCGTTCAATGGCGATTCCGAACAGCATTTTATGGATCCATTCTAGCAACGAGCTGCAATCGGAACATTCAATCTGAGCGTAAGCTAGCTAAAACCGCCGCCTAAAGCGTAAGACGCAACATCGGACAGGTGGTACGGACCGACGCCCGACTAACCGGAAGAAATCATGCGAATCGAAACTTCATTTTTGTTTGATCTGGACGGCACGCTAGTAGACAGCGTTTATCAGCATGTTCTGGCGTGGAAGGAAGCGCTTGATGCCGAAGGCATCGAGTTGTCGGTATGGCGGATTCATCGCAAGATCGGCATGAGCGGTGGCCTGTTCACCAACCAGTTGCTGCGTGAGACACATGGCGAAATCAGCGAGGATCGGGTAGAACGTTTGCGCCGCGCGCATGCTGAGGCTTACCAGCGTCTGCGCGCTCAGGTTTGCCCGTTGCCAGGCGCACGCGAACTCCTCGCCGCGCTCACGCAAGCCGGCACTCGCTGGGCCATTGCAACAAGCGGACGCATGGAAACTGCCGCCGTGAATCTCGCGGCCTTGGGCGTCGATCCTGCCAAAGCCTTGGTCGTCACGCGTGACGACGTGAAATATGCAAAGCCTGACCCGGACTTGTTTATCGCGGCGGCGGAGCGCCTGAACGTGCCAATAGAACATACAGTGGTGGTAGGCGACAGCATCTGGGACATGCTGGCCACACGCCGATGCCGCTCGCTTGGTGTCGGTTTGTTATCAGGCGGCTATGGCACTGAAGAACTTGAACGCTCGGGCGCATTGCGCGTGTACGAAGATCCCGCGGACCTTCTGTATCACCTTGACGAAGTCGCGGCGCGACCGTGACGTCACGCCTCAAACTGCCGCGATCATTCCCTGGCCAGCGTCCTGGTCCGTCGCTATTGGTGACGCGCTGGCGCATACCCTGTTGCGCCCCGAGTCTTTCGCGCGATAGAGCTGCGCGTCGGCGGCTCCGATCACGCTGTCCTCGCTCACATGCTTCGTCTCCCGTGCGCAATCCACGACCACTACGCCAAAGCTTGCGGTAGCGCGTATCTCACGGCCGTCCCACGCTTGCGAGGCCACCATTTCAAACGCTTGCCGCATTCGTTCGGCAAGCGCCGTAGCGCCGGCAATATCGGTTCGCGGCAGCAGCAAGACAAATTCTTCTCCGCCATAGCGGATGACGCTGTCGACATCATGGCGTGTGTGCGCCAGCAGCAAAGCCGAAAACGTACGGATGACCGCGTCGCCCGCGGGGTGGCCGAAACTGTCGTTGATCTGTTTGAACAAATCGATATCGCACAGGACGACCGCGAGTTTCGATTTGGTTTTGCGCGCTCGCTCAAGTTCAGCGTTGAACAACACATCAGTCAGATAACGACGGTTGAAACAACTCGTCAGGTAGTCACGAACCGACAGATTCCTGAGCAACGCATGCTGGCAGAATTCGTCGCGCGCAAGCTGGTTATGACGTCGGGCGGTGACATAGCCGAGCGCGTTCGTAAATAAAAGCAGCATTGACGAAGTCAGCAATGACGACGGGTCGAGCATCCGGGACGCCGAGGATATGGCGATAAATGAAATTGTCGCGATCACGTTGATGATCAACGCGTAGATCAGCTTGTTTGGAATGAAGTTGTACGCAACGATCAGCATGATGCACATGGACATGTCGTGAACGGACATTCCACCCGGCCGCAACCAGGTTATCAGCATGAACACCGCAAAACCGACGAGCTCCACCACGCTCGCCGCCGCGCGCAGCGCCGGCACGGAATTGTGACGTGCATTTGCAGCGCGCAAGCAGACCGCGCAGGTCAGCGCGACCAGGCAGCGTGCCAGGCAAAGAATGAAAGTTGCCCGGGAATAGCCGCGGGCACCCACATCGGTGATGGCGAATGCGACGTAGAAAAGGCTGCAGAAAATGAGGGTTCGCACAAGCGCGGCATGGTGCGCGATGCGTTGATAGCGCTGAAACTCGTGCTCGACAGAAGCGTCTTCGAACTCGGACCAAATCCGGTCGAGTTTGAAATTCGTCCCGGCGTCAAACCGTGAAATTTCGGTCAGTTCTGCCATCTCTCGCCATTTTTTCGATGTCCCCGTTTGGGGCAACATAATAAGTCATTTTTATCTTGTGCAAGTTGAGTGCGTTCGGTTTAAGAGTTAATTTAGTGCGCGAACGACTCCCATGGACGTTCTTGCTCAATTCCGCTTTAGCCGAAATCGCCCGTCCGAAAATACATTAAGCAAACCCATGTGCAGCGCGTAAGCTGTCACATGAACAATAGCCTCCAGACCGATACGCTCATCTCATGTGAAAGCGAACCCATTCAAGCCCCTGGGAGTGTCCAGCCGCACGGGGCGTTGATATGTTTCGGCTCAGACGGGCGTGTGCTGGCCCGCAGCGCCACGGCAGAGTTCTGGTTGGGTGTGTTGCCCGAAATCGGCGAGGCGTTGACGCCAGGCTATCTGAATGCCTCAGCGCGCATTGCCATCGACGCCGCTCTACAGGACGCGAGTCACGCTAGTGACAGCGTCGAGTGGGAAAGAAGCGACGGTGTGCGGTTTGATCTCGTCATGCATTGGTCCGACAATAACCTGATGGTCGAATGGGAGCATATCGCCGACCAGACTGTCATGCTGGCGCATTATGCTGCGCTCGCACGGCGCACGATCCGGCGGTTGCAGGAACGCAAGTACGCATCGGTGGACGAAGTTCTTCAAGCGGCCGCGGACACCGTCCGGGTCATGACCGATTGCGATCGCGTAATGGCCTATCGCTTTCTTCCGGATGATAGTGGAGAAGTGGTGGGCGAGGCCCGGCGCGAAGATCTGGTTTCGTATCTGTATCAACGCTTTCCCGCCAGCGATATTCCCGCACAAGCACGCCGGCTTTATGTGCTGAATCCGATCCGGCAGATATCATCGGTCAACGCCGTTGCTGTCCCCATCGTGCCCGTGTTGAACGAAGGGACAAACCGCCCTCATGATCTTAGTCATTCGATTTTGCGCGCCGTGTCGCCGGTTCATATCGAATACTTGAAGAACATGGGCGTCGCGGCATCGATGAGTATTTCCATTGTCATCAACGAGCGTCTTTGGGGCTTGATTGCATGCCACCACATGACCGAGCACCGTGTGCCGCATGCAATCCGCCTGTCGTGCATCCTGTTCATGGAAGTCGTGACAATCCTGCTTCAGCAATTCGAACTCGAGCAACGGATTACGGCCGAGCAAGGCGTTCGGGTCTTGGGTGCGGAGGTCGCCTTTGCATTGAGGCAGGCCGATGATCCTGTGGCGGGTCTCGTGACAGCAGCAAACGGTATTGCGGCGATGGCTGGAAGCGACGCGGTAGCGGTTGTCGTCGATGGACAGACCATAATGCTCGATGCGCCCTGGCTTGTCGACCGGGCGGCGCTTCTGGGCATTGCGGAACACATGCATGAAGCGCATTCCGACCTGATCGTCATGGATTCGCTCGCCAGCGCACTGCCGCATTTGATCAGGCCGATGACGCCAACGGGCGTTGCTGCGGGACTGCTTGCCATCCAGATGAACGGCGACGCGCGCATCACGATCATCTGGTTACGCAATGAACTCGTGCAAACGATCAACTGGGCCGGAGCGCCCGATAAAGTGGTCGGGCTCGGGCCTCACGGATCACGCCTTACGCCGCGTGCTTCGTTCGAGTCATGGAAACAGGTTGTGACCGGACGTTGCCGCGCCTGGAACGAGACCGACATATTCGCCGCGCGGGAACTGAAGTCCATCTTGCAGGACGTCGCGCTGGAGCGTTTGCGAGACGCGGATCGCGCACGAATGATTCTTCTGGCCACGCTGGCGCACGATTTGCGCGATCCATTGCAATCGGTGGATCTGGCGGTCCAGCTCATGCGCAGCGGTCTGGCAAGTGCGCAGGAAGCGGCACAGCGTGTAGAAGGATCGACCCGACGAATGCAATCGCTGATCACCTACATACTCGACGTCAGCCGTATCAGAGCCGGGATGGGCCTGATTCTGGCACGCCGGAAAGTTGCTCTTAACGAATTGTTGAACACCACCGTGGATCAGCTTCGCCAGACACATCCCGGCGTCACGATAGAAACTGATTGCCCCGATCTGGGCGATGCCGAACTCGACGAAGACCGATTTGCGCAAGCCATTGGCAACCTGGTCAACAATGCGCGCCAGCACGGAGACATGAGCAAGCCTATCCGGATCACGGCGACCTCGGACGGTATGCTCAGATCGATTGCAATTCGCAACCGCTTGTTGCGCAAACAAACCGTGTCGTTCGCGCGGCTGGTGGACCCATTCAAAAGCGGCGCGCTTGCCAATCCGAACAACAAGGGCGGAATGGGATTGGGCCTGTACATAGCGAATGCAATCGTCAGAGGCCACGGCGCATCGCTCGATGCAGTTTTCACCGACAATGAAGCGTGTTTCACCGTGACGCTTTAAACGCGCCGAAGGAGGGCGGCCAAGAACCACTTCACCTTGCCGCCGCAGGCTTGCCCGGCGCTGTTCGCCTGATCAAGAAAGTTGACTGATAAAGGCGCCCCGCCTCAATCGGGCATACCGTTGTGGCCGCCGATCGGTCTGGCAGGCCAGTCAATCCAGCGGTCCGCGCGCGAACGTTCGTGGGCTTCATTGAGCGGGTAGCGGATGCGATTGTCGTCGCGCGGCCGCTCGCCGATCACCATCAGCCTGACTTCGTCTTTCGTATTGTTGATGAACGTATGACAGATTCCCGTGCCTGCCGGGAACGCAACAGAATCGCCTTCCGCAATGGCGTGCAGCACGCCGTCGATCCAGACATCCGGTTTGCCTTCGAGCACGTACACAAACTCCTGCTCAGTACTTTCTGCGTGCGGATATGACGTCCGCCGGCCCGGCGAAAGTCTTACATGATGTATGCCAATACGCGTGACACCGAGCGCATCGGAAAGAGGCGCATCGAACGCCATGCGTTCAGTGTCGCCGCGATACACATGTGCCTCGGCTTCTTCCAGTTCAGTCCAATGTTTGATGAATTCGGGTCGGCTCATTTTTGTCTTTCCTTACAAGAACGATGATGATACCGGCTGAAGGGTGAGCGAACGGCGCGGACAAGGATAGCCGCTATACGCGATTGCCCTTGCGCTGGAACTGGAGCAGCTTTCATTCGGAAAATTAAAGTGTACACACTAGATATAAGTCGATAAAACGTCGCTTCGTGGAAACTTAGTCCATCCGCGGTTTCCCGTTAAGTGTGCATGTGCAGCAATTTATCCCCAGAAAATGGCATGCGTGCACCACAAAAACAATGCGAAAACTTCTTGGAAAAAAATAATGTGTACGCTAGAGTTCACTTATGAACTTAGAGCACTAAGTAAATTGTTAACCTGCGATAAGGTCAAGTACAAAAAATTTTGAAGAACGTATTTAAAAGATGAGTTTGGATTGAGCCGGCGCTGTCAGCTCACATTCGAATGCGCATGTTTAGTTATACGTATGAAACAGCGGGTAGTTTCTTCGCATATTTTTTGTTTGTTCAATTCATTTAAAAAACTCGGGAGATGGCAATGTACGACGTATTTCAAACTGACCGGTTGATCGACATGTGGCTGATGGAAGACATCGGATACTGCGATCTGACCGCCCAGGTCATGATCGAGGCAAATGAAACCGGCGCGTTCTACATGAACGCGCGCGAAGATCTGATCGTGGCGGGAATCGACGTTGCGGCGCGCGTGTTCAAGCGCTATGACCCGACCCTGGAGGTTACGGTGCGCGTCAGTGATGGCGACCGGCTGAAAAAGGGCGCGGTCATGCTCGATGTGCGCGGCAACGCAAGGAGCGTACTGACAGCAGAACGCACGGCGCTCAACATCGTGCAGCGTATGTCAGGCATCGCAAACCTGACGGCCGAGTATGTAAAAGCGGTCGAGGGTACGCGCGCTCGTCTGATTGATACGCGCAAGACCACTCCCGGCCTGCGCATGTTGGAGAAGCATGCCGTAACGTGCGGTGGAGGCCTGAATCACCGGCTTGGACTTGATAACGGCGTGATGATCAAGGATAACCACATCGCGGTATGCGGGGGCATCGCGAAAGCAGTGCAGCGGGCGCGCCGTCAACTACCAGTATTGACGAAGCTCGAAGTCGAGTGCGATCGGCTCGAACAGGTCCAAGAGGCGCTCGACGCGGGCGTGGACGTCATCATGCTCGACAACATGTCGGTGCAGGAAATGTCAAAGGCTGTGGAGCTCGTCGGCGGCCGCACGAAGCTGGAAGCATCGGGTGGTATCAATCTCTCGACCATCGGCGAGATCGCGAAGACAGGCGTGGACTACATATCCACGAGCAAGATCAATCAGGCTTCCTTGTGTGTGGACATCGGTCTTGACGAAGCGGAGTAATCACGTCATGTCCGAGGGAATCTTCTTTTTCGTCGTAGGCCCGAGCGGTGCGGGCAAGGATTCGCTTATCGATGCGGTGCGCGATTCAGATCGTCCGTTGGTGATCGCCCGAAGGGTCATTACCCGGGCTCACGGATCGCCAGGAGAGGACCACGAAGCGCTGAATGAAGCCGGGTTCTCCGCGCTGGAACGTCAGGGTGGATTCCTGATTACATGGTCGGCTCATGGCTTGAGATATGGCTTGCGCCGCGAACTGCTCGATGTCCTTTCCCAAGGTCGTCATGTCATTGCCAACGGGTCCCGCGCGATGGTCGAAGCGCTGCGCACGCGTGTTCCGCGCATGGTTGTCGTCGAAGTGAGCGCGCCTGCGTCCGTGCTTGCCGAGCGCATTTTAGCGCGGGGCAGAGAGACGCCGGAAGAGGTTCGGCAGCGCGTGATGCGCAAGGTCGAGCCTTTCCCTGCGGATGTGGAGGTAGTCAAGGTATCGAACGATGGAACGCTGGAGGAGGGCATCGAACGGTTTGTCGCAGCCCTTGACCGCGCAACTCAGCCGCCTGCGCCGAGCATGGCCGCAATGAAAGCCAAGCTTGCCGGCGATGCACTCAATGAAACGCAATATGGCGCAGTGCTGGACGACATTCTCGCGCTACGGTATTCCGATCGCGATATCAACGCGTTCCTTCTCCATGCGTCGCAGCACCTGAGCGACCCTGAAGTGCTTGCTCTTGCAAAGGTGCGCGCAAGCTTGTCGCCTCGCATTGAATGGAATGAACGGATTCTCGTTGACAAGCATTCAATGGGTGGCATTCCCGGCAGCCGGATCACGCTGATCGTCGTGCCGATTGTCACGGCGTTCGGGCTTGCGATGCCGAAGACATCATCGCGCGCGATCACATCGGCGGCGGGCACTGCGGACGCAATGGATACCGTCGCCCGGGTCGATCTCACCCGAGCCGAAGTGCAACGGTGCGTGGAAGAGGCGCGCGGCTGCATTGCGTGGAATGGGCGCTTGAATCACTCGTTGATCGACGACCGGATCAATGCGTTCACCCGGCCGCTCGGGCTCGATTCAAATCGCTGGTCGGTCGCGTCCATTCTTTCGAAGAAATGGTCGGCAGGGTCCACCCATGTGATCATCGATTTGCCCTATGGTCCTCGCGCCAAGCTGAAAGATGAAAGCGAGGCGCACACGCTGGGCCAGCTTTTCGAATACGTTGGCGCTGGCCTCGGCATGCACGTCAAGGCCATGGTGACCGATGGAAAAGGCCCGATTGGACGCGGCGTGGGGCCTGCGCTTGAAGTGCGGGACGTCAGGCTGGTATTGAGCAACGCGGCAGATGCACCCGTCGATCTCCGCGAAAAAGCGTTGCTGTTTGCATCGGAAATTCTCGCTTGGGCACCGGACGTGGGAACCGTTGCGAAGGGGCGCGAAGTCGCCGAGTCCTTGCTTGCATCCGGCAAGGCGCTCGCGTCGTTTGAACGCATCATCGATGCACAGGGCCGGCGCACGCATCCAGTTTCTCCCGGCAAATATTCGCGCAAGGTCGTTGCGCAACACAGCGGCGTGATCACGGGCGTGGACGGTTGGGCGATTGCAGGCATAGCACGCGCGGCGGGTGCGCCGGACGACCTGAGTGCCGGCGTGGATCTGCTCGTGTCTGTTGGCCAGGTGGTGGAGACCGGCGACGCGCTGTTCCAGATCTACGGTGACGACGCTGAATGTGTATCCGTTGCAGCGGAGTCCGCCAGGCATCTTTCTACGCACGATATATCCGCGGAGCGGTTCTCACCCTCCGTCAGGGTTTCTGCTTGACCCCTCGAATTTTGGGGACGTAAATCCAGTTTCTTTTGGTTTCCTATAATCCGTGTGACCCGTTATCACCTGGAGTGATTAAATGCCAAACAAGATCGGCAAGTTGCGGTGGGGGATTGTTTCGATGCTGGTCGCTCCCATCACCTTCGTGATGACGCTGGATCGGGCGGCCATGACTATCGCGGCGCCTACCATTCAGAAGGAGCTGGGTCTGTCGCTGGTCGAAATGTCGGTAATCCTAACTGTATATTTCTGGGCTTATGCCCTGGGGCAGGTTCCTGCGGGACGAATGGCTGAGCGTCACGGTTCACGCAAGGTACTGGCCGGAACAAGCGCGCTCTGGTCGTTCATGATGATTCTGACGCCGCTAGGGGTGGGCTTCAACTGGCTCGTCGGTTGCCGCGCCTTGCTAGGCGGGGCCCAGTCGGCCGACTGGTCGAGCGGCGTGCTCGCGGTCAAACGATGGTTTCCAAAAAGTGAGCGCGCGAAGGGGAACTCATTTCTTCTCGGGGGCCTGTACCTTGGGCCGATCGTCTCGGCACCGCTTACCGCGTGGATGATCCTGCAGTTCGGCTGGCATTCCGTCTTCTACGTGTTCGGCGCCATCGGCATGTTGCTCGGCGTTGCATGGTGGTTTGGCTATCGCGATGTCCCGGCAAAGCATCCATTGATCAGCGCCGAGGAGGCCGCCTATATCGCGGCCGGACAAACAGAATCAGAGGTCGCGACGAAGGGCGTATTTCTGAAGTGCCTGAAGCATCCGCGTTTCTGGCTGTTCGGCATCCAATACTTCCTGCTGGTATTGATCCAGAGTTTCTACACGACCTGGTTGCCCACTTATCTGATGCGCGCACGGGGACTGTCGCTCAAGTCGATGGGGTTCGCGGCATCGCTGCCATGGATTGCAGTATTCGTCGCTGTGTTCGCAGCAGGCATCGTCTGCGACAAGATCCTGAAACGGAGTCAGTCGGTTTGGGCCGCCCGCGTCCCGGTCGCAATGGCGGGTTTTCTCGTCAGCGCGGTGACGCTGTGCCTCGCCTCGTTCGCCGTCAACATTGCAGCGGTTATTGGATTCCTGTGTCTGTCGTTTGCTGCGGTGGGATTCGTACAGGTAGTCGTATGGTCCGCCACGCAGGATCTGGGGCGCAGTTTCACCGGCGTGATGTCGGGCTGGACCAATCTGTGGGGCGCGGCGTCGAATGTAGCGGGGCCAATGAGCGTTGCGCTCATGGTCAAGCTGACCGGAAATTGGGCCAGCGCGCTGGTTGTCATTGCGCTGGCAGCGGGATTGGGGACCGTGCTCTGGTTGTTCGTCCATCCCGAGAAACCGTTGTTCGATACGCCATCGGCGGAGCTTGCGACGTCGGCAAATAAGGGGCTCCCGTCGGCCATCAGCGCTGAGGCTTCCGAAGAAGTTCCATCGTGATGATGGGCAACGCAGGGCGGCTCACAACCTCGGCCAGACGACTTCGAGCTCGAGTGCGATCGAACGAGCAAGCCCTTCAAGGTCGGGAAACAACGACGCGTTGGTGATATTCATTCTGTAAAGGGAACGCATTCCTTCGTCCCGGACGGACAAAGGAATGACGATCTTGTGGACCAGATCGGCATCGCTCGCGTAATGATCGAAGATCTTGTCGAGCGGTTCGTGCAGAAGGCCCGGCACCATGAACGTTCCCGCCTGCGCAATCAGGCGCCGGTCCATCTCGGTCGGCTCGCCGAACCAGATGATCGGGTTGGTATCGGGAAGAAAATACTTTTCGAAGTTTCCAGCCCGGCGTGGATCGATCATCTCACGCGTCAGGTCCGGCGCCGTTTTGGGGATCGCCCGGTCGGTATAGAGGGCCGGCGTATTCACCGCATAGACAGCAGATTCGCCAACGGCTCGTTCCAAAGCAAAGAACGCCGCTACATACGGAGACTTGGTGAAATCGAGCAAACGTGTTGGCGCGCCATGATGCTGCATCAATCCAAGACATCGAAGATCATCTGAGAGCACGCGTGCATCTGCAATGTATGTGTGTGCTTTGCGCCGGAAGATTCGAATCGCGCGCTGTTCCTGTACCCGCCAATTCGATGCGATGTGAACGAACGAGGACAGATAGCGCGCGAGTGAACTCTCCAACAACCAGTTGGCGTCTTGCTGGCCGCGAAATGCCCAGCCGTCGAGCGCGAGGCTCAGGTCGGTGAATTCTTGCCAGCTGGAGACCTTGGTCGTTTCCAATTTTGCCGATTCCTTTGAGTTGCAGTTCTTGGGTGGGTGGATTCAGGACCTATTGTAGATATCTAAGTTTGCGGAAAGCTGACTGGAGGGACTTAAATTTTGGTGGCGATTCGTTCAAGCCTAGCATGTAGGCACATAAATAATATTGATAATTTATATTATGTAAAATGAAATTGGTGAAAGAGCTCTTTTCCCTGCGAGTCAGGCCATAAGCTATTGCGGCAATCTACCGCCCGTTCTTGCGATCCCCCGAGCCGAAATAAGCATTCTCGCGCGCCCACACCAACACCTCGCTACGACTGTGAAGATCGAGCTTTGCGTAAATGGTCGCCACGTGATTGCGAACGGTGTTCAATGCCAGACTGAGGTGCTTGGCGATTTCTTTGTCGGCCTGACCTTCACATAGGGCGTCGAATACGTCGCGCTCCCGTGCAGTCAGGTCGTCGAGCCGACCTGTAGACGTTTCCGGCGCGTTGGCGCGCCGGACATTCGCCAGTTTCTCGATCAGCGTCTTACTGAACCAGGACGCGTCCTGCATGACCGCTTCGATGGCATCGACGAGTTCCATTTCCGATCGCTTCCGTTCGCTGATATCGAGCCACGCCATCAGCACGCAATCCTGCCGGTTGATGCTGACCGATTCCGCCGATACAAGGCAGCGAATCGTCTCGCCATTCTTCTTGCGCACGTCGAACTCGACGTTGCGAACCCCGGTACCTGTCTCGAGCAAACTCGCAAGCCGGCTGCGGACATCACCCATCCAGACATTGGCATCTGCGCCCGCCCGACCAATGATATCTTCGGCCGCGTAACCGGTCGTTGCAGTAAAGGCCTCGTTGAGATCGAGAATGACAAACTCGTCCGCGGTCACCACGGCACTCGGGACCGGCAGCATGCGAAACGCCTTCTGGAACCGTTCCTCGCTTTGACGCAGCGTGCTCTCTGCTTTCTTGCGCGGCTCCAGATCCATGAAGGTGAAGAGCATGCAATCTTCCTCACCGATATCGATCGGTTGTCCCGCCACCACGACCGGCTTGAAACCGCCGTCCGGAAGGCGGAGCTCCGCTTCCATCTGCGGGATCGTCGCGCCCTGACTCAGGCGTTCGATCGCGATGCCCCGCTTTTCGGCGTTCTCGAACACATCGAGTTCATACACTGATCGTCCGATGACATCTTCACGAACATACCCTGTCATTTCCAGGAACCCCTGATTCACCTTCATGTAGCGCTGATCGCTCAACCGGCAGATCACGGCAGGTGCGGGGTTTGCATTGAAAGTCTTCTCGAAGCGCTGTTCGGCGCTCGCCCATTCGGTCGCATCGTGAACGATCAGAGCGAGACAGTCCGGTTCGCCCTGACTGTTTGTCAGCACAAGACTGCGCACCCGATGCACCCAGTTGACCGAGTCGTCATCCGCAGGGAATACCTCGACCACGACGTCGCTGAAACATTCTCCCGCGATCACGCGTTCGATCGGATATTGCCCGCTTGAAAGAGTATGGTTGTTGCGATAGCGAAGCCGGAACCTTTCGCGATACTCCGCTACGTCTTTACCGAGGTCGCTGACATTTTCTACGCCATGCATGCCGAGCGCGGCCTCATTCGCCCACAAGATGCGTTGATCCGGCTCGATCAGGATGACGCCCTCGGTCAGCCCGGTAATGATCTGCTGGAGTTGACGCCTGTCCGTCTCGGTACGTAGCACGCGGTCGTTCATGATTGTTTTCTTCCTGGATAGCGATGCAGCTTTGTTGCCAGCATTGTCGTGAACTGCATAAGCAAATCGCGCCCTCGGCGCCGCACGCAAAAAAGATCGCGGCATCGAAGGCGCTGGCATACTCAATCACTCGCCATTACACCACGACTTCCTCACGCAACGGATTGCTGCGACGTCCCAGAAACCCGGCGAATCCGGAGACAAGCGCACCCAGAAGCAATATAACGACGCCCGCCCACGCGGCATGACTCACGCCGCTTGCTGCCGCCTCACCGGCTTGACGCGCCTTCTGCTCGGCCTGGATCTTGAGGCTTCGATACTTCTCGAGCGCCTGGTTGTAAGTCTGTTCGTAGTTATCCGCGATGGTCTGTGCCTCAGGCCGACTCTTGCCAGTGCGAGCCATGATGACGTTGACAAGCGCTTCCTTGTCCGCCGCGTCGAGCGCGGGGTACGCCTTCTGCTTCAACCGATCGAAAAAGCTGCTGAGATCATTGGCGGAGGCCTGCGGTGTCGCGGCAGCGCTTGCAGCGGTCGCAGTTCCTTCGCTCGCCGCGCCTTGAGCGGACGCTTTGAGATTGGACGGGTCGAGCGCCGGCTTGCCGGTCTGGCGCAACAGCGTCTCCAGTTGGCCCTGGACGTCGGTCATGTCTATATCAATGCCATTGCTCTTGAGCGCGCCCTTCACGCCGGACGCGATGCCCGGAGCCGCTGCGGCGACGCCCTGACCTGCCACCGACAGTCCCGCCCGAGCCACGCCGGATGCGGTCCCGATCGCGCCCCCCGCCAGACTTGACAGCATGTAGAGCGTGACCAGCGTGGTCATCGACCAGCACAGGACGCCGTGCAGCGCGCCGCGCCGTGGCGAAGACCGTCCCGCGAAAAAACCGCCGATTGCAAGCGACACGAGCGTGGACACGCCGACCCAGATTCCCGCGCCAGTGCCGAAGCCGGCAAGCGGATTGCGCTCGCCCATCGGGTCTAGCGCGCTTGCACCGATCGCTGTGCCCAATACGCCAAGGAACAGATAAGTCATCATGGCCAGCAACAAGCCGACGAACACAGCACCCCACGATACGCGCAACGCGTTTATCGGCTGGGGGTCAAGAGAAGCACTAATTCTATTCATGGATTACCTTCTTTTTACAGATCAGGGAGCACCCGAGTCGGGTCCCATGCGACGCCTCTGTCGGGCGGCCTAGCGCCTCGTCCACAGGGCACCTGCGATAAAACTTACGGCCGCGACCAGCGCCAACGACGCAACTGGATTGCTCTTGGTCGCGCCACGCACCGTGTCGAGCGCTTCGCCGTACGTTTGCTGGGCCATGCCGGCAGCTTGACGAGCACGACCCTCAAGCTGCGTCCCGTTATCGCCGGTAGCGCTGCCGAGCGTGGCCTGGGCCTTGCCAACGGCTTCTTTGACCGATCCTTGTGCTTTTTCAAACATACAGTACCTCATTGGTAATTTAATTCGGATAGCGAATCATCGATGATTTTCGATGGCCCTTTGTTCAACGACAATCATGTGCCGGCAGTCAGTCTTTGCCGGTTAATTTATCGCCGATGTCTTTCGCCTTCTCCTGTGTTTTCCCCACGCCTTCCTGCACTTTTCCCGCGGTTTTTTCAGCAGCTCCCTCGACTTCCAGTGACGTGTTGCCCGTCACCTTGCCCAGTGCTTCCTTCACCGAGCCTTTGACCTGCTTCAGCGTTCCATCGACCGTATTCTTGTTCATGTCACTGCTCCTTAAGCTGGATATAGATGGTAGATATGGACACGGGCAATGTGGCACCGTGCAGACCAAAGTGTAGGTTCAGCAAGTGAAGCGGCGCCAGATACAAACGCGCTAGACGAAATAGTGCGTTTGCGTACCGCAAGCGCCTTTATCTGCCGTTGCGCGAGCAACAGGCTCACGCCAGGGATAGGAAATTCAGTCGGAAAGATGGGTGAATCAATTGCAGTGCAGTTTCACGGTCACAGCCGGACGCGCACATGAAGCTCGTTGCCACAGCGTAATGGAATGCCACTTAGAACTTCATTACGAGAGCCATGCCACCCACCATGAGCACGGCGCCAAGCGCCCTTAGCCAGCTTAGAGGATGGTCCGGCACGCCGATTAGACCAAAGTGATCAATAACAATCGACGCGATCAAATTCGCACAGATGGTCAGCCCATTGATTGCTCCAACACCGACCTTTTGGACCAGCGTCAGGCCCGCAAAAACAGCCACTGCACCCACAATACCGCCCAACGGGGCCCACCATTTCATCTCCTTGAGGTCACCCAGCGTCGGCAGTGGAGTCGGCTGTATCCAGAACAGCGCTATGGCGAGGAACGTAACCAGCATGAACGACACCGCCGATGCCAGCCATGGGTTGACCAATGAGGCCTTTAATACGCCGTTGATTGGTGCGCCAGCGGCCTGCAGCACACCACCTAAAATAATGAAAGGATAAATCCATGCATTGCTCATCGGTCGCCTCCAGATTGTCAGAGTAATATGCGTGCGCCCAACGCCAAGATTAGCGCCGGGATCATCACTACCGTGCCCACTTGCAGGAACTTCCAGAATCCGACGTCTTCGCCCTCACGCCGGATGGCGTTCAACCAGAGGATGGTTGCCAGCGACCCCGTAATCGACAGATTGGGTCCGAGATCCACCCCGATCAGCAACGCATCAATGACCCGCTCAGGGCTGTGCGCCTGGATCACAGTCGCACTGGAAATCAAGCCCGCTGGGAGATTGTTCATCAGATTGGATGCGACCGCGATCACGCCACCCGACAATCCAGCACTCATTGATTCGTTGTGCTGCGTAGCAGACTGGAGCATTTGTGCAAGGTGAGCGATAACGCCTGTGTGCTGCAACACCTCGACCAAGACGAACAAACCTGCGACCAAAGGCAATACGCTCCAGGACACGTCTTTCACCAGAGCCCAGGGTGATTTACGCTCCTGGATCAGCACGATTGCAGCAGTGGCAGCACCAAGAATCGCGGTCGGCAAGCCAAGCTGCATGTCGAACGCCGAGACAACGAGTAGAACGATCGCGGTCACGGCGATTCCGCCCAGCGCGATCCGTCCGCTGGATGACAACGGTACGTTGTCCAGGCCAGACTTGCACTCGCCTCGCAAATCGAGGCGCTGGGCCCAGCGAAGCATGAAATAGGTCGCGGTAATGGACAGTACCGAAGGCACGATGAAACGGCCCATCCACAGAGACAGCGCCGGCGTATGGTTGCCGTACAAAACCAGATTGGCTGGATTCGAAATTGGCAAAACAAAGCTTGCCGCGTTCGCAATGAATGCGCATACGAACAACAAAGGCAAGGGCTTCGTATCGGCTTTCTTCGCAGCCGCGAAAACCGCTGGAGTCAGCACAACCGCTGCGGCATCGTTGGACAGGAATGTCGTAACGGCCACGCCTACCAAGTAAACCAGCAAAAACAAGCGTGCGGGCGACCCCTTCGCATGATTGACTGCAAGTACCGCGACCCAATCGAACAAGCCCTCGCGGCGCCCCACTTCGGAAAGCAACATCATGCCAAACAGAAAGAAATAAACGTCTGCGCCCTTGGCGACCGCATGCAGAGCTTGCGTCACAGGCAACAAATCCAGCGCGACAATGAGCAACGCGCCGGTCACCGCCCAGATAGCCTCGGGCCATTTGAATGGGCGTGTAATGACGCCGGCCGTGGCCATGGCGGCGATGCCCCACGAAAGGAAGGTTGGGTTCACGTCGAGTGATTCTCAAAAAGGAAAAGAATGCGGGACAGCCAATCCAGCGCTGTATGTCAAGCGCTCGAAGCTGCGGGTTCGCCTTTGATCAATGGGCTTGCCGAAGTGCGGCATGCATGACGAAGACTGGCGCCGAATCCCAGCCACAAAGCGATTGACCCGGTGGACACAGCGCCTAGAACGAGGAATGCGGCTGAATATCCAAACGTATGGGCAAGCAGTCCGCCCAACAATGGACTAAGCGCAGCGCCTGCAGCCTGGCACGTCATGACAACCCCCTGCCCAACATTGACGCGACCTGTGCCATCAAGGAGACGAACAACGAGCGCCGGCACCGCGACGCTTTGCAAGCCAGCGCCAATGCCATCGAGTGCCTGCACAGGCCATACTCCCCACGCGTGAAGCACGCTGGCGGCAATAGCGCCGCGCAATGGCAATGCCAGGAATGTGATCAAGATCACCCACCAATACCCGCGCCACTTGATCAGCCGGCTTGCCATCATCGATACGATAACCATCACAAGCTGTGCGACGATAATCGTCTGCGCGGTAAAGGCGCTGGGATCGCCCTGCTTCGCAGCCACGATCGCAAGTCCGTAGAGCGGCAGCATTGCGGCATTGCCAAGATGAAACATTGCCAACGCAGCAGCCAGTACCAAAAGCGGCTTGGACTGCAGCAGGGTGCGAAAGCCGCTTACTTCGCTGTTCCCGCTTCCGCTTGCCTCCTTGCTTGCGCTTTCGAGACCGCGCGCGTGGTCGTGATCGATAGCCTCTGCGGGAATCAGCAGCACCGTGAAAACGGAAACCACGCCGAATATCGCACTGAGGGCAAATACGGCGCCGAACCCATAACGCCAACCCAGCCAGCCGGAGATTGCCGCAGCGGCCACGTTGCCCGCGTGGTTGGCAACCTGATTGCGGCCAAATTGCCGGTCGAAGCCGCGCTGCCTCACAATTCCCAGCGTGATGCCGGCAATTGCGGGACCAAGGGCGGCGCCCGTCACTGCAGTGGCAACCTGCGATGCGGCGACCATCCAGAATCCGTGCGCAAACCAGAGAAGCAGGGATGCCAGCACAGTCATCACGCCAGCCACGATGATCACCGCGCGTTTGTGCCGGGTTGCATCCACGAGGGCGCCGGCCGGTGAAGTGGCGAGCATTCCCGCGATGCCGCCAATGGTCATCACGGTGCCAATCAGATCGGTGCCCCAGCCCCGCGCCTGGAGGAATACGCCGAGAAACGGACCAATCCCTGCTTGAACGTCGGCCATGAAGAAATTCAGGGCCTCGAGCGGGCGTGTCGCCTTCTCAGCGGGCAGCACGGCTACGTCAGCGGCCGGCTTCACCAGGCACGACCATTTTTGTTCGGGCCGAGCTGCGAGCCGAGCAAGCCGTGATCGACCCATTCTCCAACCGCGTGTGCATCAGTGCCGGGCGGGGCGTCGGCGAACGCGCGATTACGGGCGCCCTGTGGCGTAAGCACCTCGATCGAATCTGATGCTTCGTTGCCGCGCGCATCAAACGCTGTGACCTTTATTTGGTAGCGATCCACATTCGGAGGCTGCGGCAATTCTGCATGCCAAACCGCGCGCTCACCGGGCACTTGTTGCATGGTTGCGCGCTGCTCACCAACAGAAACAATGACCTCACCTATTTGCTGACCAAACACTTTGGCTCGCACAATGCAATTGCCGACCGGCACTTGTCTTGCGTCAGTGGGCTCAGTCACAAGCCTCCCGTCTGCTGGCGTCGTGATCATGACCAGCGGCCACGCAGCAGATACGGGCTGAAACCGCCAACTGACCACGCTACCATCTACGGTGACGATTGCCACGCCTGCTCGCCCGTCGTCTTCTTCAATCTGCCCGGTTGAGCGCGTCGCGGCGTAGATAACCGATCCGTCGTTGAGCAATTCGTTGTAGTGCGTGTGGCCGGTATCGACCACAAGCACGCCGGCCGATGCAAACAGGTGTGCCAGCGCCTCGCCACCCTCAGCAAGATCGCCCGGGTAAGCGTGCATGAAGACGACCGGCCGCTCTGTGTCGTTCACGCAATCTGCCAGTTGCGCTGCGATCCATTCGGTCTGTGTCGTGCCCAAGCGGAAATCGGGACCGCCACTACCAGCGGACACGATGTCCAGAAACAAGCAGCGGTGTCCGTTCACCGTGATTTGCTTCGGTAATGCATCAGCTCCCAGCTCGCGATGAAATGTCTCGAGCGAACCGGGTTCGAAGTCGTGATCGCCCGGGATCGCAGTTGTAGGCAATCGAAGCGCGTTCAAAGCTGATCGGATCTTGGCGTACTGCTCGGGTTTGCCATTGTTGGCGTTGTCGCCAGGGAGATAGGCAAACTCCACTGCATGTGCGACGTTCGTGTTGACCGCATCGACCAATTGTCTTAACTGGCTGACACTCCCGTAGCCGTCATCGTGCGTGACATGCAGGTCTCCAAAATGTACCCAACTCAGCATGCTAGGTCTCGCTCGCATGTAGCCGGCAACCCGGCGATGGCATGGCATAGAGCAAGTCGTATGCCGTGCTGGCGAGCCTTATAGATTCGAATGTGGGTTGGGCTTCAGGCGTTGCAAGTGTCTAGCCGATAGACACCGTACGTCCAAAAAATGGACATCGTCTCGTCCTGCTCTTCCTGCCGACAGCCGTTGCATTCCAGAACAATCCCTAAGCGCGCGAGGCTGCCATTGAACCGGCATTCTCCACAAGATTGCGAGTCGCCGCCGTGCGCGCATGTTGGAATGCGGCGACATCGCGCGACATAATTCCTGGATAGCGTGCACAGCCAGTTCCTCCCATACTCACGTTTGCGTGCTACGGCACACGTCTCTCCCGACAACTTCGGCACGGCTGTGCCAAACAAACCGCCATGCAAACTTCATTAAAATATCTCGTTCGCAACGCTAAGCATTTTGCCGCCACAGCACTCGTGACAGGGTCGCTACTTATGGGTGGCTGCGCCTCGGCCGCCACCGGCGCCATGCAAACCTACACCGCGCCGCACGTTCAAGCGGACGTCATCTATGTCTATTCGTTCGACGCCACTTTCAGCCAGGTGAAAACGGATAGCGGGCTGGCACAGGAAGGCAAAACGCTGATCAGCGGCGAATCGTTTGCGCAAAAACAAAATCAGACCGCAACCGATACACGTGAACAGGTCGCCGACGAAATCGTGCGCGAGCTCCAATCGATGGGATTGCGTGCAGTACGCATAGATGGCGCTGCACCGCCCAACCAGAACGCATTAATCGTGGAAGGCAACTTTCAAACCATCGACGAAGGCAAGCGCCGCCGCCGCATCATGATCGGTCTTGGCGCGGGCAAAAGCGAGGTGAGTGCGTCGATCCAGATCCTGTACAAGTCCGCCGATGGCAAACTCATGCCGCTTCAAAGGTTCACCGTCGAAACCGATAGCGGGCACATGCCAGGTGTTGCTGAAACAGCGGGTGTTGGCGCGGTGGCCGGCAATGTTGCAACGGCTGCCGCGATGGGCGGCTCCCTGCATGGCGTGTCCGAGGCGAAGCGCAACGGCGTCGCCGGTGACGCGAAAAAGCTGGGCGATTCGATCGCGAAGCAGGTCGCGGCAGCAAGTGTCGCGAACGGATGGATGTTGAGTGAACGGACCGATTGATCTCAGCAGCGTTTGTCCGCGGACGAACGCATCGGCACTGAATGAACGGTCAGATGGCCTGGCTATTCATCAGCGCACGGACGTGCACGGTCGTGCCTGCAGCCAACGCTTCAAGGCTATAACCGCCCTCGAGGATCGAGACGATGCGCCCTTCGCACGCGGTATCCGCGATACGCACCAACTCTCTGGTGATCCATTCGAAATCGCTGTCTTCGAGGTTCAGCCCCGCAAGCGGGTCGAGCCGATGTGCATCGAAGCCCGCCGAAATGATGATCAACTGAGGGTCGAACTCGCGTATTGCCGGCAACATGCCGGATTCGACGCGCGCCCTGAACAACTCGGAACCGCAGCCACGTGGCAACGGAACGTTGACGATGTTGTGAGCCACGCCTGTTTCCGATGCAGCACCCGTCCCCGGATATAACGGCGACTGGTGACTCGACGCGTAAAACAATTCCGGCCGGTTGAAAAACGCGGCTTGTGTACCGTTGCCATGATGTACATCGAAATCGACAACCGCGACGCGTTCAAGCTGGAACGTTTCCAGCGCGTAAGCCGCGGCTATAGCGGCCTGGTTGAAGATGCAAAAGCCCATCGCCCGCGCTGGTTCCGCATGATGTCCGCACGGCCGCGTGGCGCAAAATGCGGTGCGCGCGTCCCCGTTCATCACGGCATCGACGCCCGCGCAAGCTGCGCCAACACAGCGCATCACGGCTTCCCACGATCCCGGTGACATGACCGTATCGCCACCATCGAGCGGCACGTAGCCATGGTTTGGAGCAATCTCGGCGATCTCATCGACGAACGCCGGATCGTGGATCAACTGCACTTGCTCGATCGTGCCGAGCGGCGCATCGCGCCATTCAAGCGACGCGAACTGAGGCGATCGCAACGCGCTCAGCACGGTTTCCAGACGTTCAGGTGACTCCGGATGATGCGGTCCGGGGCGATGTTCGAGACAGGAGGGATGCGAAAGAATGATCGTGTTTTGCATTGCAAATGGACGCCTTTGGGATTGCAGCAACTAAAACAAGCAAGCTTAAGGCCGTCCGCTGCTTCACGATAATCAGACATTGTTTAACGGATCATAGGTCTTTGCTTATGCATGACCGAAAGCGTCATTCCTTCGCCATCTCAGCGGTCTTAGTTTCGGGCGCCGGGTCGTTCAAACCGCTTGCTGCGATTGGCATGGACGCCATGTTCGAAGGCGATGCATCTGCGTCCGCGAGCTTAGGGCCGCCGCCACGATAGCTCGCGACCCAGACGACCGCAGCGACCGCCAGGCCGACCAGTATTGGCACGATCACCACGCCGCGGGTCTTTTGTCTCATCGCTTTCTCCGGCGGATTGACGCACATCCTATGCGCCAAAATAGTTGATCACCAGCCGCCGGGCGCCCCATTGCGACTCCGAGATCCTGATTTCATCGATACGTCTTGCACGAACATCGCTTAGCAACCGGTCCATTCCCTCCACCGAATCACAACGATACGAGTCCGTCGCTACGTGAACCTCGGTTCCGGAACCCCTCACAAAGTCGGCGCGTATCTGGACGAGCTGAGACATGACCGAACGCATGCCGGTTACGAAAATATACGGCTTATCCATCGGATAAAACGGGTCCTGCGGCGCCTTTAAACTCTAACAAACAATTCGTCACGCCGCAGGCCGCGAATCCTGCGCCGGCACAGTGTTGACGTCTGCGCGCAAACCATGCGCCGTCAGCAAGCGATACAGCGTCACCCGCGAAATGCCGAGCTCCTGTGCAGCATCGCCGAGACGTCCGCGATGACGCAAAAGGGCCAGTTCAATCGCCTGCCGTTCCGCCGACTCGCGCGCCTGTGCGAGCGACACGGGCGCAACTTCCACATAATCGGCGAGTTCGAGATCGCTCGCGCTGATCTGCTGCCCTTCCGACATCACGATCGCGCGGCGAATCCGGTTGATCAGCTCGCGCACGTTGCCGGGCCATCCATAGTTATGAATTGCGGCGATCGCATCGGGCGCGAAGCCGCGCAATTTCCGGCTTGCTTCCTTCTTGAAGCGGTCGAGCATGTGCTTTGCCAGCAACTCGATGTCCTTGCCGCGTGCGCGCAACGGCGGTTCATCGAGTTGCAGCACGCACAGACGGTGATACAAGTCGGCACGAAAGCGCCCTTCGATCATCGCCGTCTGCATGTCGACGTGCGTGGCCGAAATGATGCGTACGTCCACGGGCGTTGATCCGTGGCCGCCCAGCCTTTCGACTTTGCGTTCCTGCAGGAAACGCAGCAGGCTTGCCTGGCTTTCGAGCGGCAGGTCGCCGATTTCGTCGAGGAAAAGCGTGCCGCCGTTCGCTGCTTCCACCCGGCCGATCTTGCGTTGATTCGCACCTGTGAAAGCGCCGCGCTCATAGCCAAACAGCTCCGATTGCAACAGATGTGCTGGGATCGCGCCGCAATTGATCGCGACAAACGGCTGATCTCGCCGCGTCGACCGTTCGTGAATGGCGACCGCAGTCAGTTCCTTGCCCGTACCCGATTCACCCGAAATGAAAACGGGCGCATCGGTCATTGCGACCTTGCGGATCGAGCGGAACAAGCTGAGCATTGCCTCGCAGGATCCGACCATCTCGCCTTCGGGATGGCCGTCGCGCGCATCAATCGATGTGTTTATCTGCAACGCGACCATGCCAAACGCATGGCCGACGGCATCGACCACGCGGTCATCCGATGTTGGCAGCGTGATGTAGTCGAAGCAATAGTCGCGGATCAGGCCACGCACGGTAGCGTCCTCGAGGTCCTCACGATGGCCAAGCGCGACCCAGCCCGTAAGCGAGCTCGCCAGAAGTTCGTGCAGGTAACGCAGGTCCGCGGGAAACTCGAGCGACGAGAAATCAAGGATTCCCGCTGAGAGTTGCCTCTGCCCCGTCTTCGGCACCGTGCCCGGTTCGAGTACTTCGACTTTCCACGAACGCTCTTTCAGGCGCGCCCGCAATGGCGGGTGCAGCGACCGTCCCACATAGTAAAGCGACCTTTTTTCCCCGTGCATGGTTTTCTCTCATTGCTTTATTTGTATGATGAAGTATGCACGTTGCGCGGCGCTCCGAATATCCGGGGCAAACGTTAAACAGATTTTGATTGTTTAGATCAATTTAGAAACTTGATATAGACAGTTGAGGCATGTATTGCCGTTGTTGCCGGATTTACCAGCCAGAACAGGAAAAATGTGCGGAATGGCTAACCTGCCCATTCCGCCACCTGCCCTTCAATTTAATTAAGCCGCTTGAACTGGCCGTCGTCCGCATACCAGTCCACGGTAACCCCGCTAGTGTTGACCGTTACTGCGCGCGGCTCGCTGAACTGATCAAACGATTCGATCCCGGTTTCGCGCCCTACCCCGCTATTCTTGAAACCGCCCCATGGCGAGGCCGGGTCCAGCCGGTGATGATCGTTGATCCAGACCATTCCGAACACCAGCTTGCTTGCCACGCGATGCGCACGCGCCACATCAAGTGTCCACACGGATGCCGCAAGACCGAACTGCGTATCGTTGGCAATGCGCAGCGCGTCCGCTTCGTCCTTGAAGGGCATGATCACGGTCACCGGGCCAAATACCTCGCCCTGACCGAGTTCCGATTTCGGGTCGACATCGTAGAACGCGGTGGGTTGCAGATAGAAACCTTCGCTGAGATGTTCGGGAATGCCGCCGCCTGCAAGCAGCTTCGCGCCGTCCGCAATGCCGCGTTCCAGCATGCCTAGAATTCGCTCACGCGAACGCCCGGAAATCACCGGCCCCAGTTGCGTGCTCAGATCGGCGGGGTTACCCACGCGAATTGCCTCGACTTTCGCGCGGAACTTCTCCAGGAATTTTTCGTAGATGGTCTCCTGCACCAGCAATCGCGCGCCGCAAACGCAGGTCTGCCCCGCCCCGATAAAAGCGGCGAATGCCGCGCCGTTCACCGCGCGATCGATGTCCATGTCGTCGAACAGGATCACCGCACCCTTGCCGCCCAGTTCGAGCGTCGTCAGCGCGAAGGTCTGCGCGGCGGCTTCGCCAATGGAGCGCCCTACTTCTGTGCCGCCCGTGAACACGACTTTGGCGATCAACGGATGACGCGCGAGCGCTGCGCCCGCATCCTTGCCCTCGCCGTTGATCACGTTCACAACGCCGTCGGGGACGCCGGCCTGCTGCAACAACGCAACGAGGCGCACTGTTGTGAGCGGTGTCTGTTCCGATGCCTTGATCACCACGCTGTTGCCGGTCGCGAGCGCAGGCGCCAGGCTTTTTGACAAGATCATCAGCGGATGATTGAACGATGTCATCAACGCGCAAACGCCGAGCGGCACGCGCTGCGTATAGCAAAGATACGGCCCTTCGATAGGAATCACGTCGCTGCGCCGCGTGAGCGCAAGCGCGGCGAAGTATCGGTAAAACTGCGGCAAGCGCGAGATTTGCGCGCGCGTTTCCACGATTGGCCGGCCGTTGTTGAGCGTTTCCAGCTTGTAGAAGTTTTCGAGGTCGGCTTCGAACAGGTCGGCGAAACGGTTCAGCACGCGCGCTCGTTGCTGGAACGGCATGTCGCGCCACACGCCGCTTTCGAACGCGTCGTGCGCGCATTGCACTGCGCGGTCCACATCTTCTGCCGATGCCTTCGCCAATGCGCCGATCGCGGCGCCATCGGCCGGGTTGATGATGTCCATGGTCTCGCCCGAAGCGGCATCCACGAACTTCCCGTCTATAAACAACTGCGCGTTCAGAAACTGCTTGTTCACTGCATCCATCTTGCTTTCTCCGTTTACTTGAGCGGGGACACCCGCGTATCGGCGCCGACATCGAGACGCGCGGGAGCGTCCGTCGGCTGAATATCTTCCAGGCGCTGGCCGGTTGGCTCGACGCCAAGCCATGCCACCACCACAATCTGAATTGCCAGCAAACCGATCATCAATGCAAGTACGCCTATCACGCCATAGTGTCCAAACAGCGCAACAACGATAAACGGTGTGACGATCGTCGCGCCGCGGCCAAGCGTGTTGCAAATACCCGATGCACGCAGGCGCACTTCAGTTGGGAATAGCTCGGGCACGTAGATCGCGAACAGCAAGGCGACGAGTACATAGATAGGGATCACGAGCAGCAAGCCGACGACCGGCAACATGACCGGGTTGCTTACGAACGGATAGATCGCGCCAAAGATGATCGCGAGGAACGAAGCACCAATGATGGTTGGCTTGCGGCCCCATCTGTCCGCAGTCAATGCGCCAATGCCCGACCCGATCGGCGCGCCGATCGACATCACGAGCGCGTACCCGAACGACTTCGCAATGCTGAAACCCTGATGCACGAAGAACGTCGGCAGCCACGTCACGAAGCCGTACAGCAAGGTATTGATCACCACCAGAGTCACGCATCCGACGATCATGCGCGGCAACATCGAGCCGGTGAAAAGTGAACCCAGTGCACGCGACGGAGCAATGGAAGGCTTGGGCGATGGCGCCGGCAACTTGTCGCCGTGTTCGGCTTTCACCTCTGCTTCAATCTTCGAAAGAATTGCTTCGGCATCCTGATGGCGTCCAACCGACTCCAGCCAGCGAGGCGATTCCGGCAACGATTTACGCGCATACCACACGCCGATGGCGCCGATTCCGCCGAGCACGAACATCGCGCGCCAGCCCATCGCGGGGATCAGCACGAGCCCGATCAGTCCCGCCACCGGCAATCCGGAAACGACGAACACGGCCATCAGCCCCTGCATCTTGCCGCGCGATGCCGGCGGTGCGAATTCGGTCAACGTCGAATAGCCAACGACGTTTTCTGCACCGAGTCCGAGACCCATCACGAATCGAAATGCGATCAGCACCATCATGTTGGGCGCGAGCGCGGCGCCTAGCGACGCAATGCCGAAGACCATCAAGTTGGTTTGATAGGTAAAGCGCCGGCCGAAACGATCGCCGAGAAAGCCCGTTGCCAGCGAGCCGATCATCATGCCGAGAAACGTCAGTGAGACAAACAGCGCGTTCTGCCCGAGCGTCGAAAAGCCGCTTTGCAGCGTGGCGCCGAGGACCGTCGAGGCTACATAGATATCAAAGCCATCGAAGAACATGCCGATCCCGATGAGCCACATGATGCGCTTGTGAAAGCCCGAGACCGGCAGCCGGTCCAGGCGCGCGCCTGCATTCACATTCATTTTCGTCTCCTGCAAACCTTCGAGGGTTTGTCGTCGTGCATGACCGGTTACTTCGATGCCATCAGTCGCAACGCGGATACCGTCAGCGTTTCCGTCGCGCACCGGAAGTTGTGTTCGAGCGAGCTTTCCTCGGCGTTCTGGAAGAAGGACTTGCATTGGCGCGCACCGGTTTCGTCGAGCGCGATGATCCGGTCAATGAGCGCGTCGGTGTCCGCCTGCAGCGCGTCGGGGGTGGAGATGCGCGTCACGAGACCGGCGTTCAACGCGGCATCGGGCGTGATTGCATCGCCGAAAAGAACCATCGGGAACACTTGTTTGGGAAGCGCGTAGCGGCCGAGATAAGCCATGATCGCGGCAGGCGGCAAGCCCTTGCGCATCTCCGGGAAGGCGAGCCTTGCATGGCTTGCAACCAAGGTGAAGTCGCAAAGGATTGCAAGACCAAAGCCGAAGCCGAATGCATCGCCCTGCACTTCAGCGATAGAAATCATCGGCGATGCCCGCAACAATCGCTTGAGTTCAATCAGCCGCGTTACTTCGCGATGGATGGACACCGCGTCGGTCCCGGCGCGCTCGCGTCCCGTGCAAAACACATCGCCACGCGCGCGGACTCGCAACACCCGCGCGGTGGGCACGGTCGCCTCGCTGCGCAAAGCGGCGATCATGGCGTCGAACATGGGCGCGGTGATTTCATTGCCGGCCGCGGCATTGTTAAGCGTAAAGGTCAAAACTTCGCCCGATCTGTCGATCACGACCGGGTCTGGCAAGCGCGCGTGGTCCAAGCAGCCTCCTGTTGTATAATTACGTGTATAATCTGTATACAGCGTATTCACTGAACAACGGAAAGTCAATGGCTCCTGCAATGAAACCTGCTCAAGCGGACATTCCCGCCGATTCGCCCGGAGTGGCGCTTGAGGTAATTGGCCGCAAATATCACTCGAAGATGCGCACGATCGAGACGTCCAGCGACTCTCTCAGCGACGGCGTGGTTGTGCCCGCGTTGCGCGAAGCGATTGTGGAAGGCGTGCTGGCGCCGGGAAGCCGGCTTTCGGAGGTGCAAGTCGCGAAGCAGTTGAACGTCAGCCGCACGCCCATGCGCGAGGCGTTTGCGCAGCTCGAACGCGAGGGTCTGGTAACGGTCGTCGCACGTGTCGGGGCGTTCGTGCGCTCGGTGACGCTGCGGGACGTGGCGGAGATCTATACAGTGCGCACGGCGCTCGAATGCCTCGCCGTCCAGCTTTGCGCGGAAAACATCACGACGCTCGGGCGTGCCCAACTGGAAGACGTGATCGGCGAGATGCGCGCGAACGTGGCCGCCGATGACCCCGCAGCCTATGTGGATGCGCTCGACCGTTTTTATTCGATCGTGATGACGCTCGCCGATAACCGCACGCTTCAGGCGACGCACGCGAGCCTGATGGGACCCGTGCGCCGCCTGCGGCGCATTGCGATGGCGCGTGGCGGACGTATGCGTGCATCGTTTGAACAAGCGGTGAAGATCAAGGACGCGATCGCCACTGGCGACGAACGCGTGCAAGACCTGATGCGCGAACAACTGCGCGGTGCGTGCGAAGCGGCGACAGCCGTGCTCAAAGAGACCGAGGGTGGTTCATAGGCTGCGAGTCGCGCTCTTTCAAGCTACGGAATAGCCCGCATCGGCGAGCAGCGCATGGCCTGAAACATACGACGCATCCTCCGATGCCAGGAACGCCACGACAGTCGCCATTTCCTCCGCGTTGCCGAAACGCCCTGCAGGCGTGCTTGCGGCAAACGCATGCTGAGCTTCGACTGACGGCCAGATGCCACGATGATGAAACGGCGTCTCGATCAATCCTGGGCACAACGCATTCACACGAACGCCACGCTTGAACCACTCGATGGACGCAGTCTTGGTCATGCCGACCACTGCATGCTTGCTGGCTATATACAGTCCCGCATTCTCGAAGCCGATCACCCCGCCCATCGATGCATTGTTGATGATGCTCCCGTGGCCCTGCTTGAGCATGACCTCCGCTTCATATTTCATGCTGTTGAACACGCCGCGCACGTTCGGTTCAAACACCATGTCAAAGCGTTCCTTGTTCTGTTCGACAAGTGGTGCGAAGACGCCTTCGGTGCCGGCGTTGTTGAACGCGATGTCCAGTTTTCCGTAGGATTCGACGGCAAATTCCACCATGCCGGCAATGTCTTCCTCGCGGGTTACATCGACGAGGATTGCCTTCGCTTCTCCGCCCGCTTCTGCTATTTCCGCGACGAGTTCGTCCAGCTCATCACGACGGCGCGCACCGACGATGAGCTTCGCGCCACGTTGCGCCAGCACTATTGCCGCGGCCCTGCCGATGCCTGAACTCGCTCCCGTCACCAGCGCGACCTTGCCTTCCAGTTGACGTCCGCTAGCGGTATTGACTGCGCTCATGTTGCTCTCCGATCAAAATTGTTTGGGTGCCGCGGTGCATATCGGGCCTACTCGATTAGCCTGGAAACACATCGCATGAAGGGCAGTATCGGCGGCTTGAGAGCGAAAGAGAACGGCCTGCGGGGGATTTCACAGTTCCCTCCGCGGGAATAATGTATTGTGTCCGTGCTGTCGATAACTCGAGGGAATGTCATGGAAAACCAGCTCGACCTCATTCGCATTTTCTCTGCCACAGCCGCATCGGCAAGCTTTCGTGAAGCTGCCGTCCGTCTTGGAACATCGCCCCAGGTTGTCACCCGCGCCATTCAAAAACTCGAGAAACAACTGGGCGAAACGCTTTTTCATCGCAGTACGCGCAGCATGCGCATCACCACGTTCGGAAAGACGTTCGCGGTCCGCGCGACTGCGGCCATGCAATCGGTCGACAATCTTTTCGACGTGAATTCACGGGCCGCTGACACAATTGCGGGCACGGTCAGGGTGACGGCGCCGAGCGGTTTAGGCAGACGATACGTTGCGCCAATCCTCATGGACGTCATGCGCGATCACCCAGGGCTGGTCATCGACATGCGGCTCTCGGACACGCTCGCATCCGTGGTCGATGAGCAGATTGATATCGGCGTTCGTTCAGGTTTTATTACTGATGGACGATTCATTGCGCGGCGCGTCGGCGCTTTGCCGATCTACACGGTGGCGTCGCCGAAGTTGCTGGCGACCACGGGCGTGCCGAAGAACATCGACGCCCTGCTTGCCATGCCGCTCACGGCGCTCATCGAACGCAGTACGGGACGCGCATGGCCATGGGTCTTCAAGCACAACCGGCAACTCGTGCCGGAACTGCCTGCATTGATTACGGACGATATCGAATTCGAGGTCCTCGGCTGCATCGACGGAAAAGGCGTGAGTCAGTGTCCGGAATATGCCGTGCGGGACGCTATCGCGGAAAAACGCCTTGTGCGGGTGCTCCGGCGCAGCGATCCGGACCCATGGAATTTATATGTGTACCGGCCGCAGCGTGGGCCGGTTCCAAAACGTATCCGCATTGTCTTCGACACGTTGATCAAGGCGCTGGCGACAACGGCGTGCGTGGCCTGAGGATTGCGTCAACGTGTGAAGCAAGTATTCAATCTCCTTTGAAAACACCACACCTTCTCTTTACGCCCGGAACAGACAGATGACATCGAGCCCTGCACCAACGCCGGCAATGAACGACTTACTCCACTCCATCTGGGAGTCTCTGCATGCAGGCGCCGGCGCTGGCCGATCGCCATTCAGCGTTTTGCAGGCCGCGACTGTCGGCGTTGATGGAAATCCCAAAGTGCGGACCATCATCTTGCGGGACGTGAACGAAAGCCTCGCGCGTCTTTCATTCCACACCGATATCCGTTCCGACAAAGTGCGCGAACTACGCGGGCGCCCGGCTATATCGATGCACGGTTACGACGCTGAGCGACTCGTGCAAATTCGCCTGGAAGGCGTCGCGTCTTTTATGACGGATGAAGCCGAAAAACTGGCCGTGTGGAAGTCGAGCCGGCCGCGTACATTGATTCTGTATCGCTCGCCGATCGCATCAGGAAGCGTTATCGAGGACCCCGCACAAGCTCAAGCACCGGATGCCGCGGACCCCATGTCCGGCTATGAGAACTTCTGCCTAGTGCATGTTTCGGTGCAGCGCATCGACTATCTCGATCTGTCCAGCGAGCCGCACCATAGAGCGCAATTTCAACTGCGCGACAAAGGGGCTTTTGAAGGTCACTGGGTCGCGCCATAGAACGCTTATACCGCCGCAGGCACCGGCGCATTCGCCGCGATCAAGCCTTCCTGCCTGAGCAGAGCCCACAGCTCAGCCGGAATTGGCGCGTGCATCAGCGCGATATTCTCGCTGATACGTTCCGGCCGGCTTGCGCCCGGAATGATTCCGGCTACCGCAGGATGCGCCAGCGAAAATTGCAGCGCGACCGACTTGATATCGACATTGAAGCGCTCGCAGATCCGCTTGATATGTTGCACACGCTCGATCATCGCGGCCGGCGCCTTTTGGTATTCGAAGTGATCGCCGCCCGCAAGCAGCCCAGAGTTATAGGGACCGCCCACCACAATGCCGAGACCACGCGCCTCACATGCCGGCATCAGTTTCGATAATGCCGCTTCATGGTCGAGCAATGTGTATCGGCCGGCGATGAGAAAACCATCCGGATCAGCGCGTTCCATCGCGAGCTCGCATGGCTCGACACGATTCACGCCCAATCCCCACGCCTTGATCACGCCTTCCTCGCGCAGCCGGGTAAGCGCTTTGGCCGCGCCCTTCATGGCGGTATCGAAGACGGACGTCCAGTTGTCGCCGTGAAAGTCCTGCGCCGGATCGTGGATCCACACATAGTCCAGGCGATCGGTTTTCAGACGACGCAAACTGTCGTCGATAGAACGCAGCGTGCCGTCCTCGCTGTAGTCGTAGACGATCTTGTTCGGCAAGCCGTGCTCGAACAAACCGCCTTTCTCCCCGAGGTCGCGCTCGTTCGGTGTTTCGATTTCATCGAGGATCAAACGGCCGACCTTCGTTCCAAGCACGTATTCACTGCGCGGATGAGACTTCAGCGCTTCACCCAGACGAATCTCGGCCAGACCTGCGCCATAGAGCGGCGCGCCATCGAAATAACGAATGCCCGACTGCCATGCAGCCTCGACCGTGTCCAGTGCTTCCTGTTCCGGAATCTCGCGGAACATGTTGCCAAGCGGCGCAGTGCCGAAGCCGATACGATTTGGAATGGTGATGCGCATGATGCGACTCCTTATAGGCCGATGAAAGGAAACATCGATTCGAAGGTCACCAGTGTCCGTGCTTTGCTGTTTTTCGGAAACCCCGCGAAGGGCAGAAGACTCTTGAGCATGAGTCAAGAATCGCCCTTCGCGGTTGAGCTGCTGACTTGTTACTGACTCGCTACCGTCTACTTACGCGACGCGGTTCCCTTCCAGGTAGGTCGCGCGCGGAATGGGCAAACGGTCGGACATCGCGACTCGCACAAAGTCTGCTCTTAGACCGACCGCGATGGCGCCACGGTCCGTCAGGCCCGCCGCGTTGGCCGGCGCGTACGATACCGTGCGCATGGCTTGCGGCAGAGACCAGCCGGCCTTTTCGACGAGATCGAAGGTCGCGCTCAGCAAGCTCGACGGCACATAGTCCGACGACAAGATGTCGAGCAACCCCGCCTTCGCCATCTCCAGCGCGGAGACATTGCCCGAGTGCGACCCGCCGCGCACGATATTCGGCGCCCCCATGATCGTGGCGATGCCGCGTTCGCGCGCCGCTTGCGCCGCAACGAGCGTGGTCGGGAATTCGGCGAGCACGATGCCGTCTTCCGCTGCTTCGAGCACGTGTTCTATCGATGTATCGTCGTGACTCGCGAGCGGCAGGCCGAGTGCCTTGCACCGCGCGACAATCTCCGTGCGATGAAGCCGCGCGTAACGTTGCTGGTCGTTGGTCAGTTCGTTGAGCATGGTGCTTGCGTGCTCGTCGGTCCACTTGCCATGCCGCTCCTGATACTTGCGCCATTGCACCGGGTCATGCCATTGACGTTGTCCTGGCGTATGGTCCATCACCGAAACGAGCCGCAGCAGCCGATGCGAAACGAGATTTTCGAAAACCTCGAGCACGTCGGCGGCCGCGATTTCGCAGCGCAAATGCAAGAAGTGATCGACGCGCAGCAATCCCTGCCCTGCCAGGCGTTCAATCGAGCGCGCGTTGTTGGTCTGCAGTTCCTTGCCGCGCACGCCAACTCCGCCACGCGAGCCGATGCCCAGCGCATCGAAGACTGTCGTGATACCTGCGCTTGCAACTTGTGCGTCATGCACCACGATCGCGGCATCTGAATTCCACAGTACGCCGGGGCGCGGCGCGATATGTTTCTCGATGTTGTCCGTATGCAATTCCACGAGACCGGGCAAGAGATATTCGCCGCCCCAGTCTTCGGCATTGCTGACTGAAGTCGTGCCGGGCGCGACCTCCGCAATGCGTCCGTCGGCGACGCGCACAACGCCTGTGAACTCTTCTTCGCGAGTGACGATTCGCGCGTTCTTGATCAGCATGTCTGCAAGTTTTCCGTAGTCGTGGCCGCCTGCCCGGCGGGAGCATTGAGTTGAATCAGACGGGTCGCGACGCGTTCGCGCGTGTCCTCGTCATGGAAAATTCCTACGATCGCCGCGCCCCGCTCGCGCGCTTCGACTATGAGATCGGCAACCACTTGCCGGTTCTCCGCGTCGAGCGATGCGGTTGGTTCGTCGAGCAGCAAAAGCGGCTGTCCGGCAATCAGCCCGCGGGCGATGTTGATACGTTGTTGCTCGCCGCCCGAAAACGTGGCCGGCGCGAGTGTCCATAAACGGCGCGCCACATTTAAGCGTTCCAGCAGGACGCCGGCCCGTTCGCGCGCTTCGTCTTCATTCATGCCGCGAGATACGAGCGGCTCGCTGACAAGATCGATCGATGAAACTCGCGGGATCGCGCGCAAAAACTGGCTGACGTAGCCCATGGTCGTGCGGCGCAGGCGAATTACGTCGTGCGGTTCGGCGTCCGAGAGCGATAGAACACCGGATGCACAGCTCTCATCGCGAATCGTAACCGTGCCGCGTGTCAGCAGATAGTTGCCGTACATGCAGCGCAGCAAGGTGCTCTTGCCGACACCGGAAGGTCCAGACAACACCACACATTCGCCGCGGTCCACATCGAGCGATACACCACCGAGCGCTGCAATACTTACGCCGCCTTGCTGATGCAGCGTGAAGGTCTTCTCGACGCCGCGCGCACGCAGCATCAACGTTTTGTGTTCGGCGAAGACGACATCATCGGCAAGTTCTTTGAAGCTGTTTGCATTCATTCTAGACTCTCAAACGGGCAGCACGGACGCAACCAGCGTCTGCGTATAGGGATGTTGAGGATCGTCCAGCACCTGGTCGGTCAGCCCGCTTTCCACCACGCGACCGTCTTTCATCACCATCAGCCGATGCGCGAGCAGACGCGCCACGCCAATATCGTGCGTCACGATCAGCGCTGCGAGATGAAGTTTCCCCGTCAACGTACGAAGCAGATCCAGCAATCGCGCCTGCACCGATACGTCGAGACCCGCCGTCGGTTCATCCATGAACACGAGACGCGGTTTGGTGACCAGGTTGCGCGCAATTTGCAGCCGCTGCTGCATGCCGCCTGAAAACGCGGACGGCAATTCGTCGATGCGCGCGGCATCCAGTTCAACCTGGCTCATCCAGTCGGACGCTGTCTCGCGAAGCTTGCCGTAATGACGCGCGCCGTTCGCCATCAAAGGCTCGCCGATGTTCGCTCCCGCCGATACACCGTGACGCAAGCCATCGCGTGCATTCTGATGCACGAAGCCCCAGTCGGTGCGAGCAAGCATGCGGCGGCGCGGCATGGGCAGCGTAAGCAGATCCAGCACTTCGTGTTCTGCCGTGCGATACGTCAACGCGCCATCGTCCGATGCCGTGCGCAATGCAAGCGCGTTAAGCAAGGTCGATTTGCCCGAGCCCGATTCACCGACAATGCACAACACCTCGCCGGGATAAATATCGATGTCCACATCCGCGCAACCGCCGCGTCCGTTGTACCGTTTGGTGAGTCCCCGTGCGCTGAGCAGCGGAGCCAAGGATGAATGACTCATGCAACCCCCTGTTCATTCTCGGCGCGGTGTTCCTGACAATAGTCGCTGTCGGAACACACGAACATGCGTTTGCCTTCGTCATCGACGATCATTTCATCCAGGAAACTTTCGCGCGATCCACACAGTGCGCATTCATGTTCCCACTGTTGAATGCTAAACGGATGATCCTCGAAATCAAGGCTCTTGACCTTGGTATAAGGCGGAATGGCATAGATGCGGCGTTCACGGCCCGCACCGAAAAGCTGGAGCGCGGGATTCATGTGCATCTTCGGGTTATCGAACTTCGGGATTGGCGAGGGCGACGACAGATAGCGGTCGTTCACGAGCACCGGATAATCGTAGGTCGTTGCAATGCTGCCGTGCTGCACGATGTCCTCGTAGTACTTCACGTTGATCAGGCCGTAGTCGGCCAGCGAATGAAGCTTGCGGCACTCCGTCACGCGCGGTTCCAGCCGATAAAGCGGCTCGGGCATGGGCACCTGGTACACGATGATCTGCCTGTCCGTCAGCGGCGTCTCCGGAATCCGGTGGCGCGTCTGAATGATCGATGCATCAACGGTTCGTGTGGTGGTTGCAATGCCGGCTGTGCGCGCGAAAAAGCGCCGGATGTTGACGGCGTTGGTGGTTTCGTCCGAACCCTGGTCGATGACCTTCAGCGTATCGCTACGCCCGATGATCGCCGACGTCACTTGCAATCCGCCCGTTCCCCAGCCGTATGGCAACGGCATTTCGCGCGATGCGAACGGAACCTGATGCCCCGGGATCGCAACGGCTTTCAGCAATGCTCGACGGATCATGCGCTTGGTTTGTTCATCGAGGTACGCGAAGTTATAGCCTTCCGCGATGGCGCTTTCCTGCGTACGCGCGTTCATGCTGCGTTCTCCTGCTGTTCTTTTTCCAGACCCGCGCGCAGCCGCCGCAACAACTCGAGCTCCGACTGGAAGTCCACATAGTGCGGCAGTTTCAGATGCTGCACGAAGCCCGATGCCTCCACATTGTCGCTGTGCGAAAGCACGAACTCGGCATCCTGCGTCGGCGATGCAACCGTCTCGCCCAAATCGGGCGCACGCAATGACCGGTCGACAAGCGCCATTGCCATCGCCTTGCGTTCCGAGTGTCCGAACGCGAGTCCGTAGCCTTGCGTGAACGTCGGCGGCACGTCGCCGCTGCCGGCAAACTGGTTGATCATCTGGCACTCGGTGATTTCCATATCGCCAATCTCGATCGAGAATCCCAGCTCTTCGATCTCCATTTCAACCGCGACTTCGCCGTTGCGAATCTCGCCCGCGAACGGATGCGTGTGCGAATAACCGCGCTGCGTTGCATAGCCCATTGCAAGCAGGAAACCTTCGTCGGCACGTGCGAGGTTTTGGAGACGAACCGTACGATCGACGGGGAACGTCAGCGGTTCGCGCGTGATATCGCCGGGTTCGGACGCATCCGTGTGCGCCCTTTCCTGTTCGATCAAACCTTCCTTGTCGAGCATGGCGAGCACGCGTGGCATGGGGTCCTGCTTGACCGATGGCGGCGCGATCTTCTTGCCTGCATCCGGTGCAGCGCCTTCTGCAAGCAGTTTGAAATCCAGGAGACGTTGCGTGTAATCGTAGGTTCCTCCCAGCATCTGGCCGCCGGGAATGTCCTTGAACGCCGCCGAGATCCTTCGTTCGACGCACATCTCTTCCGTATCGACAGGAAGCGTATAGCCGAATCGCGGCAACGTCGTGCGGTAAGCACGCAGCAAGAAAATCGCCTCGACCAGATCGCCCGCCGCCTGCTTGATCGCGAGCGCTGCGAGTTCTTCGTCGTAGACGGAACCCTCGGTCATCACGCGCGCAACGGCAAGCCTGAGTTGCTCGCGAATCTGGTCAACACTGAGTTCAGGCAAGGCCTGATCGCCGCGGCGTTTTTCTGCAAGCAGGTCCCATGAACGTTCGATCGCGCGTTCGCCGCCTTTGACTGCAACGTACATCAGGCCACCTCCACGCGTGTTGTGCGGGGCAGCCCGATCACCGAACCACCATGCACGAAGTAACAATCGACGCCACATGGAAATTCGCTCGCAAGCTGCGCGCGCGCTCGCCAGAACGAGCCGGGCACGCCTTCCACGCAAACTGTTTGCGCATCACGGATTCCAGGGCCGCGCCATGTTGCCGGTGCGCCGGCTGTCAGCGAATCCACGCGGATGAACAGCATCGCAGCAGTTTCCGGCGTCTCGGGTTCGCCGAGCGAGAATTCATTGATCGACGGCATGGAACCAGCGTCGTCGAGATAGGCAAACACGGCTTCCGAACAGTCATCCGTTACAGGTGCGCCGGTGTGAAAGCGCAGCGCGTCGCTCAATGATCGATGTGGATGCTGCAACAGCACGGGTGTCGAGTAGTCGGCGAGCGCGAGCAACGCGGCGTAGGCCGCGAGCGGCACGTGCGGCTCTTGTTCGTTCGCCAGAGCCGGTAGAACCGTGTCTATCGATACGATCTTGCCCGGCCGGGACAGCGCATCCAGCAGCGAGCGGAATACGCCCTGGGAATCATGGATGGTATCGGTAAAGCCGGGTGTGAGCGTGGCGAGGTCGATGCTGCCCGTGCCTGCCTCCCGCCCACCCGCCGATGGATCATTGCGTTGCATCAGTCACCTCTCACCATCGTGAAGAATTCAACTTTCGTCGCCGCCGCGCGCGCCTGCTTTTGCTCGCGGCTTTCCGCGATGCGCGCGGACAGTGGCTCGATCACGTGCCGCTGCATGCGCCCTTCGAACGCCGGCATCTGCAGCAGCGCGTCCGCCAGCGCGGCAAGCGTGGCCCGCTCTTTGTCGCGCCCCATGTGAACCGCCATGCCGACGGTCGCGCGACCCTCGGCCGACCGGACGCGCAGCGTTGCACGCGTCACGGTGACTTCGCCAAGATTGAATGCGTCGCCCGTTCCGCCCACCCGTCCACGCACCATGGCGAGACCAATATCCGGCGCGCGCAGCCAGTCGAATTCAGGGAGGCCGGTTGCGCCGAGTGCGGCCTCCATTGCTTCCTTCATGGAGGCGTGTGGCGTGCGCGCCAGGATCGCCAGCCACTCGCGCCGGGTCGCTGGCCGTGCCAACTCGGATGGCCGCGCAGAAATGTTCATCGTCAACCTCGTGATTTTGGTGATGCTAAAAAAGCCCCATATCCAACCCGTACCCTACTAGACTAATCATCTGGTCGTCTAGACGTTTACAGGTATAGATATAAAATTACCGCATGTGTCCCGCTTTCACATTTTCATCATCGGCGGCGCACTACAATGCCAATGACGATATTCAAACCGACAGGAATGACACCACCATGACATCCAACGAAACGGGGACACCGGGGCTCGCAGTCGAGCGCGGCGCGGGCGTTGCCGTATGGCGCCAGATCGAACAGATCCTTTCGGCGGAGATTACAGCGAAAAGTTTTGGCGAAGAGGGACGCCTGCCGAGCGAAGCAGAACTCGCACGGCGCTTCGACGTCAACCGCCATACCGTGCGCCGCGCCATGCTGCGTCTCGCCGCTACGGGACTGGTCAGCGTCGAGCAAGGGCGTGGCACGTTCGTACAGCCTGGCGCAATTGATTATCAGATCGGACGTCGCACGCGCTTTACGGAAAACCTGCGCCGCCACAATCAGCCATCGGCGGGCGTGGTGTTGTCGAGCGAGAAGGTCAAGGCGGATCCAGTCGCGGCCAAGGCGCTGGGCATCCGCGCCGGCACGCTTGTCTACGAGATCGAAACGCGCCATGACTCCGAGGATGTACCGCTGACCTACGCACGTAGCTGGTACCCGGCCATGCGGTTCGCCGATTTTCCCGCGGTGCTGGCGGGCAAGGCTGGTGTGAGCGCGGCGCTGGCCGAATTCGGCGTGACCGATTACACGCGCAAATGGAGCCGTATCGGCTGCGTATTGCCAAGCTCGGAGGTCGCGCGCCGTTTGCAGATCAACCGGCAACAGCCGGTCATGTGGGTCGAAAGCGTCGACGTCGACGAAGCCGGCGTGCCCATCAAATACGGGATCACGCATTTTGCGGCGGACCGCGTGCAATTGCTGGTGGAGGATGGCGTATGAGCGCATGGACGCCCGACGCGCGCATTGCGCTCTATTACGCTCCACCAATGGCGTCCGCCTGGTGGAATGCGGGCAGCGAGTGGCTTGGCCGTGATGCTGAAACCGGCGAATCCATGCAACCACCGCTCGTGCCTGCGCTTGGACAGCCGGTCGCGTCGCTGACCGTGGCACCGCGCCGATATGGCTGGCACGGCACGCTTGTACCCCCGTTTCAAATCGCCGAAGGTCATGGGCCGGAGGATGTCCTCGCTGCCGCGAAAGAATGGGCGAAGCAAATCACACCTTTCGATGTCACGCTGCAAGCCGCGGATCTGGGCCGCTTCGTCGCGCTCAAGGCGGCGCAACGCGAGCACGATGACATCATCCGCGAAATCGCCGCAAGCGCCTTGCATGCCCTTGCCTCACTGCGCGCACGGCCATCTTCCGAAGACACTGAAAAGCGGCTCGAGTCCCATCTCAATCCCCGTCAACGCGCTCTGTTGCACGAATGGGGCTACCCCTATGTGCTCGATGAATTCCGTTTCCACATGACACTTTCCGATTCCATCGATTCGGAACCGCAACGCGCCGTGATCGGGACGCTCTGGCAAGCACGCACGGAATCACTTGGACCGCTGCCCTTTCATGGCGCGGCGCTTTTCGTTCAGGCGCATCGCGAGGCGCCCTTCTCCCTATGGAAGCGTCTACCTTTCGCCAGCGCGGGAGAGCGTGAATGAACGCCGGTCAAGGCAGATTGATCTACGTGATGGGACCATCGGGCGCAGGCAAGGATTCGCTGCTCGGTTTCGTGCGCGAGCGCATTGGTTCGCAGGTAATGTTCGCGCATCGATACATCACGCGGCCCGTTTCGGAAGGCGAGAACTACGTCGCCCTCACGCACGATGAATTCGCCGCGCGCCTGGCAAGCGGCGTGTTCTCGATGCATTGGGAAAGCCTTGGATTGCACTACGGGATCGGCGTGGAGATCGATGCATGGCTCGCGCGTGGCTTGCCCGTTGTCGTGAACGGCTCGCGTCAGCATGCGCCTGCTGCGCTCGAACGTTATCCGCACACGCAGTTTGTTCACATCCACGCGAACCCTACGGTTCTCGCCGCGCGTCTCGAACGTCGAGGCCGCGAAGATTCAAGGCAGATGGAAGCACGTCTCGCGCGACGTCCGGCGTTGGTATTGCCGCGAGAGGCGCGGGTGACGACCATCGACAATTCGGGCTTGCTCGCCGATGCGGGGCAACAACTGCTTGCTGCAATCAATCAGCCGCTGAAACTGGCGTGATAAAAATGATGGGCCGGTACGAACCTCGTACCGGCCCACAATATGCAAGAGCTTCAGATCACACGTTCACGCAACCACGCCGACCCGAGATCGATCAAACTCACGATCACGATAACCATCAGCAACACTGCCGCGGTCTGCGCATAATTGAACGAGCGAATGGCTTCATACAACACCACGCCGATCCCTCCTGCGCCGACCATGCCAACGACCATCGCCGAGCGCACGTTCGATTCGAAGCGGTATAACGCAAACGATATCCACAGCGGCATGACCTGCGGCAGCACGCCGTACAGCACTTCGTCGAGACTGCTCGCCCCGGTGGCGCGCACGCCTTCGGCAGGCCGTGCATCGATAGCCTCGACAGCTTCGGCGAAGAGCTTGGCGAGCACGCCCGTGGTATGGACCCAAAGCGCGAGCACGCCCGCGAACGGCCCAAGCCCGACCGCCACGATAAACAACATCGCGAAGACCATCTCGTTGATCGCGCGGCAGGCGTCCATCACGCGTCGCACGGGTTGCGCGACCCATACCGGCGCAATGTTATAAGCCGACAACAACCCGCATGGCACCGCGAAAACCAGCGACAACGCCGTGCCCCACACCGCGACCGCAAGCGTCACGATCATCTCGTGAACATACGTACGCCAGTCGTGAAAGTCCGGCGGGAAAAAGTCACGGCCGAACTGCACCATGTTGCCCGGGTCGGCGAAGAGATCGAGCGGACGCATGTCGGCGCTACGCCACGACAGCCCGAGGACCGCCACGAACGCGATCCATCCGAACACGGATAACCAGCTGCGCTTGGGTACGTTCAGCTCGGGCTTCATGGCGTGCGGGCGAGCCGCGGCGCCGTCGAAGGAATAAGCGTCGACGGGATGCTTCACTTCGCGGCCACCGTATCCAGCTGCGCCAGCTTCTGGTCGAGCGCGGCGATCTGCGTTTTCTTGTCTTCATCGGAGAGATGCGCGTCGTTCTGAATTTGTTCCTTCTTCTGGAACAAGGCCATTTGACGGATGGGGATCAGTTGCGCATCGGTCGAGTCGGTGAAACCCGACAAGCCCGTGATGCCCTCCATGATCGCTTTCTCGCGCGGATCGGTCTGCGCGTAGTGGTCGAAGAAATTGCGCAGCTTGTCCTTCGTGGCCTGCGGCAAGTCGCGACGCCATACGATCGGATCCGAAGGAATCAGCGGCGATTTCCACAGAATGCGCACGCGCTGCAGCAACTCGGGATGCTGTTGCCGCAAGGTCTCCACCATGTCGGTATTGTTCGTCGCGATATCCACGCGATTGTTCACCACGGCCAGCATATTGGCTTCATGGCTCGATGGCAGCACGCTCTTAAAATCGTTGCGTACCGAAATGCCGTTCTTCGCAAACAGATAATACGACGGCACGAGCGTGCCCGAGGTCGAGTTCGGATCGCCGAAACCCAGGTTGATATCGTGCGTATTTTTCAACACCTGGTCGACTGTCTTCCACTTGCTGTTTACGTTCGTGATCAGGAGCGAGTAGTACCCTGCCTCGCCGCTCTTGTACTTCACTTTCGCGAACACTTCGCCATTGCCACGGTCCACTGCTTCAATCGCCGATGCGTTGCCGAAGTAACCGATCTGCACTTTATTGAAACGCATGCCTTCGATAATTCCGGCGTAGTCAGTCGCGAAGAACGGCTTTACCTCGAGTCCGGTCTGCTTGTTGAGATCGTCGATCAGCGGTTGCCAGCGCTGTTTGAGCGCGGAGGAATTATCGGTGGAAATGATGCCGAAGTTGATCGTTTCAGCGAGCACTGCCTGCGAGACGAGAGATGCAGCGAACATCGCGCCGGCCAGAAGGAATCGGGCTGATTTCATCGAATGGGTCCAGGGTTGGAAAGAAACAAAAGTGATTGGCTCAGGAGCTTGCAGCCGACGCAAATGCTGCAGATCGAGCCGATGCGCCTTCCGGACGCGCTGCTGCGCGTTCTGTTTGACGAACCGGATCGCGCTGGGCGGCGCCGGTATCGGTGTTTGGATCGGTCAGTAATTCTTCGGCTGCCGCGCCATACAACTCACGCAACAAGGCCGGCGTGAGGCTCGCGGAAGGACCGTCGTACACCACGCAGCCATTGCGCAGCGCGACCGTTCTCGCGCAGTACTTCATCGCAATATCGATCTGATGAAGCGACACGACAACCGTCAGGCCATGATCTTCGTTCAGCGACTGGAGCAGTTCCATCACGCGTCGCGAAGACTCGGGATCGAGCGATGCAATGGGTTCATCGGCGAGGACGATGCGCGCGCGCTGGACCAGCGCGCGCGCAAGCGCAGCGCGTTGCTGCTGGCCACCCGAGAGCGTGCTGGCGCGCTCGTTGATGTGGTCGCCAATGCCCATCGCCGCGAGCGATGCCATCGCGAGTTCCTGTTCGGCTCGCGGGAAACGGCCAATCAGGCGCCGCCACAACGGCACGCGTGACAACGCACCGATCAGCACATTCGTGCGCACCGTCAGGCGCCCGACGAGGTTGAATTGCTGGAACACGAAAGCGACATCGCGACGAATCCTGCGGACTTCGCGCGCCACCTTCCCGTTCTCCTGAATAGGCCGCCCGAGCAGCGTCACATGCGACGGCGCGGGGTCGGACGCAGTGAACCCCGCAATGTGCCGCAGCAGCGTGGACTTGCCTGAACCGGATGCGCCGATCAGCGCAACCATTTCGCCCTCACCCACTTTCAGGTCGATGGAGTCGAGTGCCTTGCGGCCATTGTTGAACGTCTTGCACAGACGTTCGATGCGAATTGCATCCATGATTTCCTCACTATGACGCCTGAGAATTCCAGCGTCGTACGGATTCTAGGAATGCAACATGACGACGCGGTGACGCTAGTAAGTCGTCTAGATGAATACCCAACTCGACGCGCGCTGCAGGCCTGCGGATAACAAGATTTCAACGGCTATTTAAAAAAATCTAGAATGGTCGGCGGAAGGAAGGCAGTCACAGTGGCTCACAGCGGGCATCTGATGCCAAGGACAGATCAACATTTGTCTTGAGCCCGTCGGCGTGACGTAAGACAATTCCGTTTCGTCTGATGAAACTTTGAACGTGTAATTTTCAGCTGCGGAAGTTCAAACAACTCGGCCAGGACACCACGACACGGCCGACAGCCTTCACCTTGCGTGAATGAGACTGCTAAAAACCAATCTGACGACATGCTTACATCTCTCCTTCCGCCACCCGTCTCGCCTGCGTTACGGCTGAGGTTTCATTGCCGTTCAATGGAACTGCAAAGACCGCTCTCCACGGTCACCATGGCGTTCACCGTCGTGGCCTTCCTGATTTTCGTGGTTGCGCGCGCGCACGTGACGGGCATCGAACTCCCGCTTTGGCCGCGCCTGTTGTGCGCGTTGTCGCTGTCATTGCTCGTGGCGGCAATTCCCCGGGCGCCCTCCACATTCATGTTCGGCCTGATCGGCGCGGCGTATGTCGTCGTGCTGCAGATTGGCGTGATGATCAACGTGACCGGGGTCGAACAGCCGCTTTACTGGATGCTGCCCGCTGGCATGGTCGTGCCTATCTGCGCCGCACCGCTATGGCTCACGCCGCGGCATTTCGTGCTCGGCACCATCGCGTTTTATATAGCGGGCATTCCCTTTGTGTTCTCGGTCCCCTTCACGCACGACGACTGGGTGCTGTGCGCAATGTGGGTTGCCATCGGCATTCCGACCGCGACCACGTTCCATTTCGGCTTCTACTGGTTCCGGCTCAATCACTTCCTGCTGGAAGAGAAGCTCATTACGCTCGCCGCAACCGATCCCCTCACGCAAATTCTCAACCGTCGCGCCTTCCTTGAACAAGCCGAGCAGATGCTGAGCGCACCACGCGCAGGCAATGAGATCGTCAGCGCGATCTTCCTGGACGTCGATCGCTTCAAGTCGCTCAACGATCAATACGGCCACGCACGAGGCGATGACGCGCTGCTGCAGGTCACCCAGGTCGTCAGGGAGGCAATACCGCCCGAAGCGATCGCCGGCCGGCTTGGCGGCGAGGAATTCGCAGTGCTGGTTCCGACGGCCGGAACGCATCAGGCCACGGAACTTGCGGATTCCCTGCGCATACGCATCGCGAGTATCTTGCGGCCCGATGGGTTCCTGACCGCGAGCTTTGGCGTCGCGCATCGGCGTGAACACGAGAATGTCATTGCGCTTCTCGACCGTGCAGATGAAGCGCTGTTGCGCGCCAAACATGCAGGCCGCAATCGTGTGTTCGTGGAACGGGCAAGCAGCGTCGCGCGTGTGCGGGCAACGGCTATCGATGAAGATATCGATGCGCAGGCAGATCTGACTCCCGACGCCGATACTGTGAGGCACTGGGGCCCGTTCGAACTTTCCACGCACTTCCAGCCGCTATATAGTTTGTCGCACCAGAAGCAAGTCGGCTTCGAGGTGCTTTTGCGTGGACGCGACCGGGAAGGCCAGCCCGTTCAACCGGAATTGCTCTTTGCGCCGCAATCGAACCCGGATGTCGCCGAGCTCGATTCGCTCACGCATCATTTGCACTTCAACAATGCGCGCAAGCGTTTGCCGCAGGACACGTGGCTGTTCCTGAACGTTGCGCCCTCCACCTTCATTCAGGCCGGGTATGAGCAGACGCTCGCGGACATGGCGAGCGCGGCGGGACTCAATACGGGCAGCATCGTGCTCGAAATCCTGGAGTCGGAAGGCGTGAGTGTGGAAGAGCTGGCGCTGGCCGCGTGGCGGTATCGGGCATGCGGATTTTTGATTGCCGTCGATGACTTCGGCGCCGGTCATTCCAACCTCGACCGGCTGCTGCGCATTCAACCGGATTTCGTGAAGCTCGACGGCGAACTGATCCGTGCGAAAAGCCGTGCGTCGGACCAGCCGTTGTTATCGACCATTGTGTCGCTGCTGCATCGCGCGGATATGCTCGTGGTCGTCGAGGGGATCGAGACGACCGAGGAACTCGTGCTCGCGGTTGAATCCAACGTCGATTTTGCGCAAGGCTTCTTGCTCGGCAGGCCGGGCGCGAACATCCCGGCGCCGGAGGCGGTGATGCGGCGCATCGACCATGCATTCGATGTCATCGCCGAGGGACGCAGCGTGCGTGCGAGCCGTTTTGAAACGCAACTGTCGCCCTATCTGGCAATGGTGGAAACCGCGGCGACGGCGTTATCGAACGGCGCCGATATCAATGAAACCATTGCGCCGATGACCGGCTTCGCGCTCTGCCGGCGCTGCTTCGTGCTCGACCATACGGGCCGTATCGTGGGACAGGAGTTTGTCGGGCGCGCCGGACCGGGCGGCGACTCAAGGCTTGGTCCGCTGCTGTCTACAAAATCGGCGCGCTGGGATCATCGGCCGTATTACTGGAAGGCCGTGGCGAACATGGGGACGGCGGTGTCTTGCCAGCCGTATCTATCGCTCACGAGCGGACGCGCTTCAGTCGGCGTGACGATGGCCGTGCGACGTGACGGCAAGGTGATGGTCGTTGGCAGCGAACTCGACTGGACGTCGCCGCATCTGGCGTGGCCGGCGGGGGAGTGAAGAGGGTTGCGCACATGCGTCATCCGCATCGGCTTTGCCCTCCGAGCGCGCTTTGATAGGCCGAAAACAGCGCGACCGGCGCCTCGCGCTGCGTAGTGAGAAAATCCACCAGATTATCCTGATCGAGTTCTGTCAGCGCTTTTTGGAACACTTTCGAAAGAAGCTGTGCGCGGTTTGCCTGCATTGCATCGATCAATGCCTTCTCGGCAGCCACTGCGTCGTGCAGCTTTCCGAAAGCTTCCAGTTCCTTGTTGCTTTCGCGGACCCACGCATGCAGCGCGGCGATTTCCTGCTGCGCGGGTTTGCCTGCGCTGATCAGCTGCTCGACTGTATTCTCCGGATACCGTGAGGGGAATGAACGACCGATGTCCTGGACACCGGCAGCGCGCTTTGCAGGGATTTGCCCGCAGACAATATGGATAAGGCCAATAGCGACATCGGCGCCATTCTTGCTCTCGACCGCACCCTATTTTTGAACGCATGGATGCAATGACCGACTCGACTCCCAAGCGCTTTTCCGACCCTGAGATTGCAGGGGTTTATCGCGCGATTCATGAACGCCGCGACATGCGGCATTTCACAGGTACACCTGTCGCGCCCGAGCTGATGGCGCGATTGATCGATGCCGCGCATCACGCGCCGAGCGTCGGATTCATGCAGCCCTGGCGCTTCGTGCGCGTGACTGATCGCGGCATGCGTCTGGCGCTGCACGACATCGTGGAAACCGAGCGCTGCGCAACCGCCGTGGCGCTCAACGAACGAAGCGATGAGTTCATGCGTCTCAAGGTCCAGGGCATTCTGGATTGCGCGGAGGTGCTGGTGGTTGGCTTGATGGAAGATCGCGAGCGGCATGTGTTCGGCCGCCGCACGTTGCCGGAAATGGATCTTGCATCTGTCGCATGCGCGATCCAGAACATGTGGCTCGCGGCTCGCGCTGAAGGGATTGGTCTCGGCTGGGTGTCATTGTTCGATGTCGCAGCCGTGCAGCGTCTGCTGCACATGCCGGCCGATGCGAAGCCGGTCGCCATTCTCTGCATCGGCCATGTGCAGGATTTCTACGACGAGCCAATGCTGCAAGCCGAGGGCTGGGCGAAACGCGTGCCGGCGGGGCATTGTGTTCAGGAGAACCGCTGGCCCGATGCGGTGGGCGATCGCAATAGCGAATAAAACCCTTTCCCTTGCCGCAGATCAAATCCGCGATGTAATATGACGTCTGATAACGTATGAGCTTGCCGCATACTCAGGTTTTCAACTCAAGCCGCAATTCGAGCAATTACGCAAGAGGAAGCCCGTCATGACAGCGCCAACGCGAAACCCGTTGCACTCGCCCTACCAGCCGCTCCCCAACACGTTTCGTCAGTCCGTTCTGAAACAGGAGAAACAGATCGGCTGCTGGGCGTCGCTCGGCAGCCCGATTACCACCGAGTTGCTCGGCATGCTTGGCTTCGACTGGATTCTGCTGGACGCGGAGCACGCGCCCAATGACGTCCTCACGCTCATTCCGCAGCTCATGGCCTTGAAGGAGAGCCGCAGCGCGCCTGTGGTGCGGCCGCCGGCGAACGAAAGCGTGGTCATCAAGCGCTTGCTCGATAGTGGCTTCTTCAACTTCCTGATCCCCTTTGTGGACAGCGCCGCAGACGCTGCGAAGGCCGTCGCCGCGACCCGTTATCCGCCTCAGGGCATTCGTGGGGTATCGGTAGGACACCGGGGTAATAAATACGGCACCGTGCCGGACTACCTCACCACCGCAAACGACAACATCTGCGTCATCGTGCAGATCGAAAGCCGCAAGGCGGTCGAATCAATCGATGAAATCCTGGCCGTGGATGGCGTCGATGCCGTGTTTCTCGGACCATCGGATCTGGCGGCATCGTATGGACATCTTGGCAATGCCAATCATCCGGATGTGCAAAAGGCCATCGCGCATGTCTTCGATCGCGCCCGTGCGGCCGGCAAGGCGAGCGGCACGCTTGCGCCCGTGCAGGCCGAGGCCGAACGTTACCTTGCGATGGGCTGCCAGGTGATCGCGGTCTGCGCAGACATGGGCCTGTTGCGCAACGCGGCACAAGCCGTGCAGAAACATTTCATGCAGACGTAAAGTCACAGTGACGACTGCAAACCCGAATTTTTTTGGAGGATGACATGCAAAAAGCAGGCTTTATCGGACTTGGGATCATGGGCAAGCCCATGGCTGAAAACCTCGTGAAGAACGGCGTCGCGCTTGCAGCGTTCACGCGCAGTGGCGTGCCGGCGGAGTTGACGCAAGCCGGCGCTGTCGCCTGCGACAGCCCCGCAGCGGTCGCCGCACAAGCCGATGTGATCTTCGTGATGGTCCCGGATACGCCCGACGTGGAGCGCGTCCTGTTCGGCGAGAACGGCGTGGTCGCGGCGTTGCGACAAGGCCAGATCGTGGTCGACATGAGCTCGATCTCGCCTATCGCGACGCGCGATTTCGCGGCCAAGGTCCGCGAGCGCGGTGCAGAATATCTGGACGCGCCTGTATCGGGCGGCGAAGTGGGCGCGAAAGCGGCGTCGCTGACCATCATGGTGGGTGGATCGCAAGCCACGTTCGATACCGTCAAGCCGCTCTTCGACATGATGGGCAAGAATGTCTCGTTGATCGGCGAAGTGGGCGCGGGACAGGTCTGCAAGCTGGCGAACCAGGTGATCGTCGCGGCGACCATTGAAGCGGTGGGTGAGGCGTTGTTGCTGGCATCGAAGGCGGGTGTCGATGCCGAGAAAGTACGCAAGGCGCTGATGGGCGGATTTGCATCGTCGCGCATTCTGGAAGTGCACGGCGAGCGCATGACCAAGCGCACGTTCAATCCGGGCTTTCGCATCGAACTGCATCAGAAGGATTTGAACCTGGCGCTGTCGACGGCGCAATCGCTTGGGGTATCGTTGCCGAATACCGCGACCTGTCAGGCACTTTTCAACGCGTGCGCGGCGCATGGCGGCAAGGCGTGGGATCACTCCGGCATGGTTCGCGCGCTTGAATATCTCGCCGATCACGAAATCGGTCAGGGCACCGCCAGCTGATTATTCAGCGCATGAAAAAGGGCATCGCGTTTTGATTCGCGATGCCCTTTTTGTTTTGTTGAGACTTAGCCCTTCGTCACGCTCGCCGGCAAATCGCGGCCGTGATATTTCTTGTAGATCGTATTGAGGTTGCCGTTCTTCTGGTTGGTGCTGACCCAGTTGTTGACCCACTCTTTCAGCTTCGGCTCGTCCTTGTTCATCGCAATGCCGAGGTCGAAATCCTTCTGCGCAAACTTCAGTTCGAGGTTGCGGTTCGGCGCGCGCTTGACCATCTCGCTCAAGTTCGACGGCGTGCTGGAGAAGATGTCGACCTGCCCCGTCACCACCGACGTGATCAGCGTGGCGTCGTCTTCATAACGCTGGATCTGAGCGCCCTTCGCCTGTTGCGTGGTCAGTGTGTCGTTGACGGTCGCGCGCGTCAGGCCAATGGTCTTGCCATCGAGATCAGCGTAGTTCTTGACGTTCGTACTCTTCGTGCCACCCACAATGATCGTGATGACCGCGTAGGGAATCGAGAAGTCCACGACCTTCGCGCGCTCCGGCGTAATCGACAAATCCGCGATCACCAGATCCGCGCGCTTCGCTTGCAATGTCGGCACGCGCGCGGCGTTCGTGATCTGCACGAGTTCGAGCTTCACGCCCAGGTCCTTCGCAAGCGCTGCGGCGGTGTCCACATCGGAACCCGCAGGTTGCAGGTTTGCATCGGCGAAACTGAAGAGCGGCGTGCCCATGGCAATCGCAACACGAATCTTGCCGGCCTTCTTGATGTCGTCGAGCTGGTCGGCCATGGCGCTATGCGCCACGCCTGCGAGCAACAAAGCAGCCACACAGCCGCGCATGATGAATTGGGTTGTTTTCAAAGCAGTCTCCATTCTTATGGTCGGTTCAAAAGGTTTGTTTGACGCAAAGGCTAGAACTACAGGCCGTTATTCAGGAACGTGCGCAGTTCGGGTGTCTTCGGTGCATCGAGCATTTCGCCGCCACCCACTTCCCACACCTTCCCCTGGTGCATATAGATGATGCGATCCGCCACGCGCTTGGCAAACGCCATCTCGTGCGTGACGAGCAACATGGTCATGCCGCCCTTCGCGAGATCTTCCATCACGCGCAGCACTTCACCGGTCAGTTGCGGGTCGAGCGCGGAGGTCACTTCGTCGAACAGCATGACCTTCGGCGACATTGCGAGCGAACGCGCAATCGCAACGCGCTGTTGCTGACCGCCGGAAAGCTGCTCCGGATACGCATCGGCTTTTTGCCCGAGACCCACTTGTTCGAGTACACCCATCGCCACGCGACGCGCTTCGTCGCGGCTCATCTTCTTCACGTGGCGCAGCGCGAGCATGATGTTTTCTTCGACGGTCAGATGCGCGAAGAGGTTGTAGCTCTGGAACACGATACCCACTTCGCGGCGCAGCTGGTGCAGATCGACCTTGGGGTCATCGACACGAATTCCGCACACTTCAATGGTGCCGCGATCGATCGTTTCCAGCCTGTCGATACACCTCAACGCCGTACTCTTCCCCGATCCGCTCGCGCCGATCACAGCGATCATCTCGCCCTTTTCCACTTCCAATGAGACGCCCTTGAGCACCTGATTCGAGCCGAAGCTCTTATAGACGTCTCCGAGCTTAACGATTGCCGACATTGAGCTTTTTCTCCATCGATTGACTCCAGCGCGAGAGCGGATAACACAGCGCGAAATAGAAGACCCCGACCAGCCCGAACACGAGGAACGGCTGAAAAATCGAGTTGTTGATGATCTGCCCGGCACGTGTCAATTCAACGAAACCGATCACCGATGCAAGCGATGTCATCTTGATGACCTGCACCAGAAAACCTACCGTAGGCGGCAATGCCAGCCGCAGCGCCTGCGGGATGATCACGAGACGCAGTGTCTGCCAGCGCGTGAGCGACAAACACTCGGCAGCTTCCCATTGTGGTTTCGGCATGGCGTCAATGCAGCCGCGCCAGATATCGCCGAGATATGCGCTCGTATAGACCATCAGCGCGAATCCGGCCGCGACCAGTGCAGGCACTTCGAAGCCGTACACCGAAAAACCGAAGTAGACGATAAACAGCAGGATCAGCAGCGGAATGCCTTGAATGGCTTCGATATAAACCATCGCCGGACGGCTCAGCCAGCGGCGCTTCGAGATGCGCGCGAGCATCACGCCGAATCCGCCGATGCTGCCCAGCACGAATGCAAGCGCGGACAATGCGAGCGTCCACCAGATTGAATGTACTAAATAGAACAAATGTGCCGTCGTGAAGCCGCCGCTCATGCTGCACCTCCGGGTATTACGGTATCGATGCGGCCTTGATCAGGCGCCGGCTTCCCGGCGCGCTCTGCCGCCTTGCGCATGACCCGCTTGCGCTTGAATGCCACCTCGCCCACCGCCCACGCCGCAAGCTTGATCAACAGCGACAACGCCAGGTACAGCAACGCCACCACAATGTACGTTTCAAGCGAACGGAAGGTGTCGGACTGCACGGTGTTCGCGGTCGCCGTCAGCTCTTCAGCCGAGATTTGCGACGCGATCGCAGAGGCCTGCATCATCAGGAGGAACTGGCTGGTGAGCGCCGGATACACCTTTTCAATGGACGGCTGCAGCATCACGTGCCAGCCAATCCGCCAGCGCGACAGGCCGAGGCATTCCGCCGCTTCAAGCTGGCCGCGCGGCACGGATTCAAGCCCCGCACGAATGATCTCGGCCGCATAAGCACCAATGTTGATGATCATCGCGAGCGCGGCCGCCGTGAACGTTGGCATGCGCACGCCGAAGCTCGCGAGCCCGAAATAGAGCAGGAAGATCTGTACGAGAAAGGGCGTGTTGCGCACGGCTTCGATGTAGATCGAACATGCACGCGATAGAAGCAGGTTCTTTCCGCGCTTGGCGAACGCCACGAGCGTACCGACGATCACGCCGAAAAAAACCGCCACCGTTGTCATCTTCAGTGTGAGCCATGCTCCTTTGAGGAACACCGGCCAGTACGGAAGCAACGGACTGAAATCGAGATGGAAATTCATCGCAGCAATGTCTTTGGTTGATACGAACGCAGGCTTGGCCTGCCGCTCGCGCCCTGCTTGCGCTCTGCTGGCGCGCTATCAAGCCAGGCTTGGTTTGGGTATTCGCTATTGCAACAACACCCGGACGCAGCGTTTTATTCAAATGGCCCGGTCGTGGTGAACGCGCCACCCTGCAGCACCGCCACCGCACTGCCCGGGGCCGGCGCGGGTTGCGCCTCGACCTTTTCCCGGAACGGCTCCGATGAATCACGCGGCGCGAAACCGAGCTTTTCGGCGAAGCGGTTATCCCACCATTTGATCTGGTTGTCGGACATCCCATATACGACAGTGTGACCAACGTCGGGCGTAAAAAGGCTGCGCTGCAAGAGGTCGAGCAGGTCGTCGTAGCTGAGCCAGCTCGCCATCATGCGGCGGTCTTTGGGCTCCGGAAACGCCGAGCCAATACGAATGCTCACCGTCTCGATGCCATACCGGTCGAAGTAGAACTGCGCCACGTCTTCGCCAAATGATTTCGACAAACCGTAATAACCATCCGGACGCCGCAGCGCGTGCGCGTCGATCTTCTCGTCTTGCCGATAAAACCCGGTGACGTGATTCGAGCTTGCGAAAATGATGCGCTTCACACCGTGCTTGCGCGCCGCTTCATAGAGGTTGTAGACGCCCTTGATATTCGCTTCCAGCACTTCCTCGAAGGGTCTTTCCACCGATACCCCGCCGAGATGGATCACGGCGTCGCAGCCTTGAACGAGTGCACCGACGGCCTGCTTGTCCGACAGATCGCAGGGCACGACTTCTTCGTTGGGTGCGGCTTCGGGCGGGAGTGCCGCTGCGAGATCCGAGATCCTGATGGTCCCGGCAAATGAAGCCACGCGCGGACGAATGACCTTGCCGACGCCGCCGGCAGCGCCAGTCAGCAGCAAGCGATTGAACGGGCGAATGTTGTCTTGGTTGGCCATGTGAGCCTGTCTCCATTAAGCGCGGCTGATCAGAGTTTGAAGAACTCCGGTTGCGATCGAATCAGCCGCCTAAATCATGTGTCATTGTACGTTGTCATATGACTATAGCGTGCATATAATCATTCGCTAATGCGTTTGTCAACGATTCGCGAACATTATCCCAAACGAGGTGGCCGTGCTCAGATCGCCCAATGCGCTCTTCGAACCGTCTGGACAGCCAGCTACGCGGCGAAGTCTGACAACTGAACTCGTTGATGCGCTCCGGTTGCAGATCGAATCCGCCGAGCTGCGCGTGGGCGACCGGCTCGCGACCGAAGCGGAAATGGTGCAGCGCTTCAACGTGAGCCGAACCGTCGTGCGTGAGGCGTTATCGAAATTGCAGGCGGCTGGATTGGTAGAAACCCGGCATGGCATTGGCACGTTCGTATGCGAGGCACAGCCGCGCTCCCTCTTCCGGCTCGATCCCGAGGACGTAGCGGGTTCCATCGACGCCCTCGCCGTCCTCGAACTCCGGATCAGCCTGGAAACCGAGAGCGCGGGACTGGCCGCAGCACGCTGCGATAAAAGCCAGATCGCCGAGATGCGGCAGGCGCTGATCGAATTCGAGCACAACGTGGGCGAAGCAACCGAGACCATTTCGCCCGATATCCGCTTCCACCTGGCTATTGCGAACGCCACCGGCAACCGCTACTTCGTGGAAATCCTGAAGCACCTCGGCATGCACATGATTCCGCGCACTCGGATCACGCGAACGCAGATTCCGCCCGTGCAATACGCCGAGTACCTGACGCGCGTGAACCGCGAACACGAGCAGATCTGCGATGCGATAGAACGTGGCGATGCCGATTCGGCGCGTACCGCCATGCGCCTTCATCTGATCAACAGCCGTGAGCGTTTGCGTCGTGCAAAAGAAAATAGCTGAAGATGCTTAGCGTTTGAGCGGCGCCGCAACCGATGCACGACGCGTGACCGTCACCGGAAACTCGCGATAAATCGGGTACTCGGTCCCATAGCATTCGTTCAGCAGCCATCGGACGGCGTTTTGCGTGAGATCAGCCGTCGGAATATGCACCGATGTCAGCCCCGGCGCTGAAAATGCTGCCGAGTAGTCATCGTCGTAACCGATCACGGAAACCTCTCGCGGCACCGAAATGCCTGCTTGCTGCAGGCACGACAATGCGCCGATTGCCATGGTGTCGTTGGCGCAGAACAGCCCGGTGAAACGCTTCTTCGATGCAAGCAGCAACCGCGCCGATTCATACCCGCCTTCCGGCGAAAAGTCGGATTCGATCATCTGCACATCGTTGCGATCGATTCCGCTACGCGCCAGTTCTTCGAAGAAACCGGCGAGCCGCGCCTGGTTGTCGAACGCCATGAAAGGCCCTGAAACCACGGCTATTTTCTTGTGTCCGGCTTTAATGAGCGTCTGCGCCGCCAGCGTCCCGCCGCGATGATGATCCGGACAAAACGACGCCTCAGGCATCTGCGCAAATTCACGATTGAGGAACACCATCTTCGGATGCATCCGATGCAGCTTGACGAGGTCATCGTCGTGCAGGTCGTGGCTCGTCACCACCACGCCGTCGCAATCGCGCCCGATCAAAAACTGCACGGCATCGACTGCCTGATCGCGAGGAGAATCGTCGCCGTAGCCTGTAGCGACCACGACATGCCGGTGGACCTTGCGCAGCTCGGTATCGGTTTGCTTGAGGATCGTGCCGTAGTACGGCCCATGAAACGACGGCACGAAAATACCGATCATGCCGAGCGATTGCTTCGACAACGCGCGCCCTATGGACGACGGCCGGAAATTGAGCTCGGCAATCGCCGCCTGCACGCGTGCGAGTGCATCGGCCGATACCGGTCCGCGGCCGGAGATGGCCCGCGATGCCGTGGACATGCCCACGCCGGCAAGAACCGCGACGTCCTTCAGGGTTGCCACTTTGACTCCATGCATTAAGGTCTATAACCGGTCGCCGCTGGTTTCATCGAAGAGAGAAATGCGTTCTTTCTGGATCGAAAAACCGGTGACTTCATCGACCGCCGCCGTCGCGGATTCCTGCGCGATGGAAGCGATCTGGGCGCCATGATAATCGAGCCAAATTACCCGGTGGTTGCCCATGGGTTCGACGAGCGACACCGTTCCCGTGTGTTCAAACGCAGGATCGATCAAAACGTCCTCAGGGCGCACGCCAAGCACGCAAGGCTGATTTTCGCGCGGAGTCCTGACGAAGGGATATGCCGACACGTCCACGTCGATATGATCGTTCTGGAACTGGATGCCGCCCGATTCATAGTGAAGCGTGCCCTTGAGCAGGTTCATTCCCGGCGATCCGAGGAAGGTCGCAACAAACAGGTTGTTCGGCCGCGCATACACTTCGGCCGGCGTGCCGATCTGCTGAATCACGCCGCCACGCATCACGGCCATGCGGGTTGCGAGCGTCATGGCTTCCACCTGATCGTGCGTGACGTAGATCATCGTGGCGCCAAGACGCTTATGCAATTGCTTGAGCTCCCGCCTGAGCTCGGTGCGCAGTTTGGCATCGAGATTGGAGAGCGGTTCATCGAAGAGAAATACATCAGCTTCGCGCACGATGGCCCGACCGATCGCCACGCGCTGACGCTGCCCACCTGATAGCTGAGCGGGCCTTCGCTTCAGCAGCGGGCCGAGCTGCAGCATCTCCGACGCACGCGTGACGCGCCGTTCTATCTCTGCCTTGGGCGTCCCCGCGATCCGCAATCCGAACGACAAGTTGCGCTCCACGTTCATCGTCGGATAAAGCGCATATGACTGGAAAACAAGTGCGATGCGGCGATCCTTCGGGTCGGCCCAGGTCATGTCCTGGCCGCCTATTTCTATGCTGCCGCCACTGACATCGATCAACCCGGCAATGCTGTGAAGCAAGGTCGACTTGCCGCAACCCGATGGTCCAAGGAGCACGAGGAATTCGCCCGGCTCGACTTCGAGATCCAGTGATTCGATGATCGTGTTGGCCCCGAGCTGGATTTCCAGATCGCGGATGGAAACATTCGACTTGGCTGTTGACGTGACTGTAGACATGGATCGCCCTGGATTAACCCTTGACCGCACCGGAAGCAATGCCGCGCACGAACCAGCGACCCGACACAAAGTAAATGGCGAGCGGCACCATGGATGTGAGAATGGTCGCCGCCATGTTGACGTTGTAGAGACGCTCGCCGGTCGTGGTGTTGATGATGTTGTTGAGCTGCACGGTCATCGGCAGGTTCTTGGTGCCCGCGAAAACAAGGCCCAGAATGAAGTCGTTCCAGATACCCGTGACCTGCATGATGACCGCGACCACGATGATCGGCGTGGACATGGGCACCATCAGTTGCAGAAAGATGCGCCAGAAACCGCCGCCATCCACCCGCGCCGCCTGGAACAATTCATGGGGCAACGCCGCATAGTAATTGCGGAACAAGAGCGTCATGACCGGCATGCCGAAGATCGTATGAATCAGCACGATACCCGGCAGCGAGCTAAACAGATGCACCGTCGCGAGCACGCGAACCAGCGGATAAACCATCACTTGCACTGGAATGAACGCGCCCATCAGAAGGATCGCGAACAAGGTGCTTGCACCGCGCGGTTTCCAGAACGAGAGCGCATAACCGTTCACCGCGCCCACGAGAATGGACAGAATCGTGCTTGGCACAACGATGCGAACCGAATTCCAGAACCCGACCTGAATGCCCTTGCAATCGAGACCCGTACACGCGGATTGCCATGCTTCGCGCCACGCATCGAGCGTGAAATTAACCGGGAACGCGAGGATGTTGCCCATGCGAATTTCCGCCATCGGCTTGACCGATGTCACGAGCATCACGTACAAGGGCAACAAGAAAAATAGCGCCGATGTCAGCAGGAACGCATACACGCCAAGTCGCGCGGGAGAAAAGCGCGGCTTGCGTCGAAGAGTCGGGCGTAGTGTAGTACTAGTACTCATCGTGCATCTCTCAAGCGCAACGCGCGGCTGCGAACATAGAACACGGGCGCGAGGATCGCAAGCACGGTGACCAGCAAAACGATCGATGCCGCCGATGCCAGCCCCAGATTCGCGCGCCCGAACAGATAGTCCATGATGAACTTCGCGGGCACTTCGCTCGCGGTGCCGGGGCCGCCTTGCGTCATTGCAACGACAGCGTCGTAGAGCTTGATGACCATCACGAAAAGCAGGATGAACGCAGTTGAAATCGATGCGCCGAGCATCGGGATCACGATGCTCACATACACCCGCCAACGCGGAATGCCATCTATACGCGCTGCCTTCCAGATCTCTTCATCAATGCCGCGCAAACCCGCAAGCAAGAGCGCCATTACCAGCCCCGACGCCTGCCACACGGTCGCGATCACGAGGGTGTAGACCACTTTGTCCTGATCGACGATCCAGTCGAACCGCGCATGCGTAAAGCCGATTCTGTGCAGCACCTCCTGAATCCCGAGTTGCGGATTCAGGATCCACTGCCAGACAAGACCGGTCGCCACGAACGACATTGCATAGGGATATAAAAACACCGTGCGTAACGCGCCCTCGCCCACCACCTTCTGATCGATAAACACCGCCAGCAGCAATCCGATCGCAAGACACACGACGATAAACAACACCCCGTAGATCACGATGTTCTGCAACGACAACATCCATCGGTCGTTGTTGAAGAGCCTCACATACTGCGAGACGCCCGCGAAGCTCGTGGACGCGAACGTACGCGAGTTCGTGAACGACGTGCGCAAGCTCCATAACATCGTGCCGAGATACGCAAACACGACGGTCAGCGCAAGCGGAACGAGCGCAATGTAAGCGGCCAATGGAAACCGCTTTCTCAGCGGTTTCCTTTTCGCATGCCTTGCGGCGGGGCGCAGGGCTTTGTCGGCGGGCGTCACGGCCATCAGCTTTTGAGCCCGCTCGCGAAGGCCTTTTGTGCATCCTCAACCGACTGGTTCTTGTTCCAGAAGTTGGTGATGACGTCCTGCAATGCACCGTTGATATCCGGCGGCGTCAGCATTTCCGGATTCGGCAATTGCCGAGACTTGTCCTTCATGATCGCGATACCCATCTTCGCGCACATGTCGAGGCTCGAATCGTCGATGTCCGAACGAATCGGAATCGAGCCCTTCTTCGCGCTGAACGCAACCTGCGCAGCCGGCGATGTCATCACTGTCGCCAGAAGCTTCTGCGCCTTGATCGCGTTGGCGTCGTCGGTCTTGGGGAACACGAAGGCGTCGCCGGCCACCAGATATGGCGAATGCGGACCGAAGCCCGGGAAGCAGCCGAAATCCTTGCCGGCAGATTGTTTCGCCGCAACGAACTCGCCCTTCGCCCAGTCGCCCATGATCTGCACGCCGGCCTTGCCCGAGATAACAAGCGCTGTTGCGTCGTTCCAGTTGCGTCCCGGCGAACCCGGATCGATGTAGTTATGCAGCCGCTTGAACTGCGTTAGCACTCTCTTGAAGGCATCGGATTTGACTGCGTTCACATCGCGATCACGATAGATCTTCAAATACAGGTCGGGGCCGCCGACATCCGCAAATACGGCATCGAACGTTATCTTTTCCTGCCATGCCTGGCCGCCGAGCGCGAGCGGGATCACGCCGGCTGCTTTCAGCTTGTCGAGGTCCGCGATGAATTCGTCGTAAGTAGCGGGTTCTTTCGTGATGCCGGCCTTCTGGAACGCCGGCTTCGAATAGAAGAACCAGGCGGGCATGTGGATATCGACGGGCGCCGCGTAATAGTGACCATTGGACTTGATGCTCTCGATGATCGATGGCGGAAAGGTCTTGTCCCAGTTCTCTTTGGCCGCGACATCGTCGACGTTGTTCAACAGACCCTGGTCGATGATGTCGTGAAATTGCTTCGATGTATTGAATTGCGCGGCGGTCGGCGGATCGCCGCCCATGATGCGGTTCAACGCCGTCGAGCGCGCCTGGTCGGCGCCAGCCACGGCGTTGTCGACCCACAGGCCGCCGGCCTTGTTGTAGGCATCGGCGAATTGCTTGATGGCGGCCGATTCACCGCCCGACGTCCACCAGTGAATCACGGTGGCTTTCAACGGATCGGCGTGCGCCGCGCTCGAGGCCGCAACGGCGGCAATGACACTGACAACCAACTTCTTCATGCGGTTCATTGAGTCTCCTCCGGGCTGTCTCGCCCATGTGGTCCAACGGAATCGGCACTGATGCTCGGGTTAGGTGCAGTTATGCGCGGGCGTTACGCTCCTCGAGGAACTTCGCGATCAGTTCAGCGCTGCGTTTGAACGTGCGCTTCTGCGTCTTGTAGTCCACATGAACCACGCCGAAACGACGCTCATAACCAAAGGCCCATTCGAAGTTGTCCATCAGCGACCAGATGAAGTACCCGCGTACGTCCACGCCCGCCTTGATTGCGCTATCAACGGCTGCGAGATGGCGCTTGATGAACGAGATGCGTTGTTCATCGTTCACCTGGCCATCGACTACCTCGTCGTCCGACGCCATGCCATTCTCGGTAATGTAGATGGGCGGCAATTGCGGGTACGTCTTGTGGAATCCGATCAGCAGGTCGCGCAGTCCATCGGGATAAACCTCCCAACCCATTTGCGTGCGCTCTACGCCTTCCAGCGGCACTTCAGTGAAGCCATGCGCGCCATCGCTTTTGACGTTGGTGCGGAAGTAATAGTTGATGCCGAGAAAATCCAGCGGCGTGCCGATGGTCTCCATATCGCCATCCAGAACCAGCGGTTCCGTACCCGGCCACAACTCGAAAAGATCCTTGGGATAGGACTTCTTCAATAGCAGATCGAGAACCCATGCGTTGTGCTGGACTTCGAACAGGTGAGCCGCGTGCTTGTCGGCGGCGCTGTCGGTTTCGGCCGAGCTCTTGCCCATGTTCGCGACAATGCCGATCAGCGAGCCGGGATCGTTCGCCCGCAAGACCTCGACGGCCTTGCCGTGCGCGAGCAGCAGATGGTGCATTGCTTGCGTGGCGTAGCGGCCATTGGCCAGACCGGGCGCATGATGTCCGTTGCCATATCCCAGGAACGCGGAGCACCACGGTTCGTTGAGGGTGGCCCATGCATCGACCTGGCCTTTGAGCTCGCGGCTCATCAAGTCAGCGTATTCCGCAAACCGATAAACAATGTCGCGATTCAACCATCCGCCACGGTCTTCCAGATACTGCGGCAAGTCCCAGTGATACAGCGTGACGAAGACCTTGAGCCCCTTCTCTTTCAGGCGCCCGACGAGCTTTTTGTAGAAATCGATGCCCTTCTGGTTCGGCCGGCCCGCTTCGTCCATCACGCGCGGCCATGCAATCGAAAGGCGGTAGCCGTCGACATTGAGCGCCGACAGCAGATCGAGATCCGATTCCCAACGATGATAGTGGTCGCAGGCCACCGCGCCTGTGTCGCTGGCAAGCACCTTGCCTGGCGTGGCGGAGAACGTGTCCCAGATCGATGGAAGCCGGCCGTCTTCATCGACTGCGCCTTCGATCTGGTACGAAGCGGTCGCGGCGCCGAGCAGGAAATCGCGTCGCCAGAGGGCGGAATCGGCGGGTGGGGAAAACGGATCGCTGGAAACAACGGATGCGTCGAGTGCCACGGAAACTCCTGTAGATCGGTGGAGTGGAAGCGCTTCCACAAGCGCTTGCGAACGATAGCAGCGCCGATTAAACAGGGGCAATCCGGGTTTGTATGGATGCGGGGGGGATGACGCGGCGAAGTGGTGAGCGGCGTGGACGACGGCGCCAAAGGCGGCTAGCCGATCACCACGCCCCCGTCGGAATCAAGCTTTGTACTTGGCAAGCTCCACGCTCACCTGGCGCACGCCACGGGAATCCGTGCGACAAAACACGTCCCCGCTTCCGCCGATGAACTCACCGACAACAACCCGCCATGGTCCTTCACGATCTGCGAGCAGATGTAAAGGCCAAGCCCAAGGCCGCCGCCCGGCTGGCTGGTCGCGGGACGCCAGTACGGTTCGAAGACCTTTTGCAGGTCCTCCAGCACAATTGGGTAACCCGAGTTCGACACGCTGATGACCAGGTCGTCCGCCTCGACGCAGGCATCGACAAGAACCGGTTTATCTGGCGCGCCGTGATGCAGCGCGTTGGCAAGCAGGTTCGACAACAACTGCTGCACGCGGCCGCGGTCGCAATCGATGCTGCGGTTGATCTCGATATGTTCCAGCACAACGCGCCCCGGGTTCGCTGTGCGCAGTTCCGCGACGATATCGGCAAGCGCATCGGCTATGTCCCTGGCAGGAGCGAGCGTGACGCCCAGCCCGCCGCCGAGCCGGCCGCGCGCGAAGTCGAGAACGTCGTCGATCAGCCGTGACATGCGCTTGGTCGTCGTGCGCAGACGTGTCCCAAGCGACACGAGGCCTGGGTCGTCGCGACGGGTCAGAAGCTCGGCGGTTGCGCCGACAGCCGCAAGCGGATTGCGCAAATCATGACCCAGCACCGCGATGAACTGCTCCCGCAACTCGGCCGTCGCCCGTTCGTCCAGCAGCGCGGCTTCGGTCGCCGAGCGTTCGCGTTCGCTGTCGAGTTGCAGCGCGATCAGCTCGGCGAAGAGCGTGAACATGGTGAGCGTGCGAGTATCGGACACAACGGCCGGACGCGGATCGATTGCACACAGATTGCCGAAATACTCGCCGTTGGGCAGGATGATCGGCACCGATATATAACTTTCGATGTTATAGATGCGCGGCGTGTGATGATTCTGGTAGACCGGATCGGCGCTGGCGTGATCCACGACGATCGGCACGCGCCGCGCCCGCGATTCGCTGCATAGCGTGGTGTGGACGTCGAGCTGGCCGCCGGCCACGAGCCCGAATTCGATGTTGTCCTGTACCGCGCACGCGGTCCAGGTTCCCTCGGTGACGCGCGCGACCGCAGCGAACCCGAGCCCGGTATTCTTGCAGATGACGCGCAGCATGGACGGCACCGCGCCGATGCGCGCCACCGCAGCCACGTCGCGGGCGATATCGTTGTCGCTATCACTCATGTGCGCGCGCTAGGATAAAAAAAAGGAGTTGCATTAGCGTCGGAATTTTAGCCTCAGGCACTGGAGTCCATGGTGCTAACCGGTCTGGATTGTGCGACGGACCACAAAAAAGTGCGCTCATCTGCCATGCTGTGTTTTGCAAGCCGCCGTGATTGTTGCTATTTTCCCCGGATTATCGGCTTCACGCATGAATGGAACGGCGCGTAACGCAGAATATGCTGCGCAGTCATACAACGTGCTAACACGATACAACATGCAGCGCCGCAGCGGCTCGATACCGAAACCCAAGATGTTCCCGTACCTACATTTTTACAAAGAAGAACAATGACCGGAGCAGTCCTTTCCAAGTCGCCCACTGGCATCTCGGGTTTCGACGACGTGACCCTCGGCGGCTTGCCCCTCGGCCGCCCGACCCTGATGTGCGGCGCAGCCGGATGTGGCAAGACACTTTTTGCAATGACCTTTCTCGCCGAAGGCGTCATCAGATACGGTGAACACGGCGTACTGGTCAGCTTCGAGGAATCTGCGGCGGACCTGGCGGCCAACGTCGCGTCTCTCGGCTATGACGTGAATGCGTTGATCGAGGAGAAGAAGCTTGCCATCGATCACGTGAAGATCGACCCGACCGTCATCGAGGAAACCGGCGAATACGACCTGGAAGGCCTGTTCGTACGCCTCGATTTCGCCATCCGGAGCGTGAACGCCAAGCGCGTGGTGCTCGACACACTTGAAGCATTGTTCGCAACCTTTCCGAACCCTGTGCTGCTGCGCGCGGAACTGCGGCGCCTCTTCGACTGGCTGAAAGAGCGTGGTGTTACGGCAATCGTGACGGCGGAGCGCGGCGCGGGCGGGCCGGGACAACTCACGCGTCATGGCATCGAGGAATACGTGTCCGACTGCGTGATCCTGCTCGACAACCGCGTTGAAAACCAGGTCAGCACGCGGCGCCTTAGGATCGTCAAATACCGCGGTTCGGCGCACGGAACCAACGAATATCCGTTTCTCATCGATACCACCGGCATCAGCGTCCTGCCCATCACCTCGGCGGGCCTGTCGCATATCACGTCGAGCGAAACCACATCTACTGGAATTGGCGATCTCGACGCCATGCTGGGCGCAGGCGGGTATTTCGTGGGGTCGAGCGTGCTTGTTTCCGGGCTCGCCGGAACCGGCAAGACGACCTTCGCGGCCAAGTTCGTGGAGGCACGTTGCGCGCTTGGCGAGCGCACGCTGTGGTTCGCGTTCGAGGAATCGCCAGAACAGATCGTGCGGAACATGCGCTCGGTGGGCGTGGAACTTGCGCAGTACCTGGGGAACTCGCTGCAGATCGAATCGACACGGCCCAGCTTCTTTGGACTGGAAATGCACCTGGCGCGAATGGCGCGGGATATCCGGCAGTTCCAGCCCTCCGCCGTCGTTATCGACCCGATATCGTCACTGCGCGGCGTTGAATCAGAGGTGCACGCGACATTGCTGCGGCTCGTCGACATGCTCAAGGCGCATGGCATTACCGCAATTTTTACCAGTCTCACGACCACCGATCAGGCATCGAGCATCAACGACCGCAGTATTTCGTCGCTGATGGACACATGGATTTCGCTGTCGCATGTGGAAACGAACGGCGAGCGCAATCGGCTCGTGTACGTGCTGAAATCGCGCGGCATGGATCACTCCAATCAAGTACGCGAATATGAAATCAGCAAGGAAGGAATCGCCATGGTGCCGGCTTACGTGGGTCCGCGCGGCGTGCTGACCGGCTCAGCGCGGCTCGCGCAGGAAGTGCAGGAACGCGATGAGATCGTGGCGCGGGAAGAAGCCGTGCAGCAAAAGATGCGCGAGCTTGCGCGGCGCCGTAAAGTGGTCGAATTGCAGGTCGCCGAATTGCAGTCGACGCTTGAAGCCGAAGCGGCCGAGCTTGACGCGCTCATTGCGCAACGCGACGAACGCGAACGCACTCGCGACGCCGACCGCGTTGAAATGGCACGTATCAGGCGCTCGAAGCAATGACCGGCCACGAATTTTTATTGCGCTATTTGCCCGCGCCGCGCAGGAGCCTGGACCTTCGCTCCGGGATTCGCTCATGAGCGCCCGTCCCGTTGGCGCGGACAGTGGGCTTTCGCCGTCGGAGCCGCCGGCGAACCTGCTGGTGCTGCGCCTGTACGTAACGGGGAACACACATCGCTCCACGCGCGCCGTGGAGAACGCGCGGCGTCTGCTTGAAATCTACGCGGCAGGACGCTTCGAGCTTGAAGTCATCGATATCTATCTGCATCCCGAAGCCGCCATTGCCGCGCAGATCATCGCCGCGCCCACGCTGGTGAAGCTCAATCCCGGACCGCTGCGGCGGGTGATCGGCGACCTGTCGGATTCGGACAAGGTAATCGCCGCGCTCGGCCTGAACGCGCTCGCAAGCACATCCTTGAAGACCTGACGCGCATGCCCGATCAATTCCGCGACCCGTCTGTCCTGTCGTCACTGGAAACCGCGTCCATCGATGAACTGCGCGAGCGGCTGCGCGAGGCTGAAGACACGCTCGACGCCATCCGCAGCGGCGCGGTGGACGCAGTCGTCGTGGGCAGCAACGAAGACAGCCGCATCTATACCCTTGAAAGTGCTGACCGGCCGTATCGCGTGCTGGTCGAGCAGATGCAGGAAGGTGCGGTCATGCTTTCGAGTGACGGCACGATTCTCTATGCGAACGAACACGCCGTGCAGTTGCTCGATCGCGAAGTGGAGCATGTCGTCGGCCGGGCGTTCAGCGCGTTCGTGCTTGAGGGCCAACATGCACGCTTGGCCGAACTGCTGCACGAAAGTGCGACCGGCACCGCGCGCGATGAACTCACGGTGTTGTCGGCAGGCGGCGAAACGCCGGTGTATTGCAGCTTCAAGGCGCTCGACGCCGAACGCGATCGCGACCGCCTGATCTGCGGCGTGATCTCCGACCTGTCCCAGCAACGGCAGATGGAAGCGCGTTTGCATCAGGCGCAAAAGATGGAAGCGGTTGGCCAACTGACAGGCGGTCTCGCGCACGATTTCAATAACCTGCTGCAAGCCATTCACGGCAATCTGGAACTGATCAAACGCATGCCGGCCGACTCCGGGCGCGTGCTCGGCTGGACCGGCAACGCCATGCGCGCGGTAAGCCGCGGCGCCAAGCTGACTGCGCAATTGCTGGCGTTCTCGCGCTCGCAGAAACTCGAATTGAAGGCGGTTGCCGTGGCGCAACTCGTGCACGGCATGGCGGATCTCTTCGATCGCACGCTGGGGGCATCGGTTGATTTGCGGCTGGAACTCACCGACGAAACCGCGCTCGTGATCGCCGATGCAACCCAGCTCGAACTCGCACTCCTCAATCTCGCGATCAACGCACGCGACGCCATGCCGTCGGGCGGCGTGCTGCGCATCGGCACGGTATCGAGGACGATTGCGGACGACGCCGATCTCGCCGATGGCGACTACGTCGAGCTCAGCGTTGCCGATTCCGGCACCGGCATGCCCGCCGATGTCGCAGCACGCGCCTTCGAGCCGTTTTTCACGACCAAGGAACTGGGTGCGGGCACGGGTCTCGGACTCGCTCAGGTGTATGGCATCTGCCGGCAGGCGGGCGGCCATGCACGCATTGAAAGCAGTCCGCATGGCACGCGCGTGTCGCTGTTTTTGCGCCGCTCGCCCGAGGTGCAGGCGGCGCAGGACCCATCAGCGGCATTGGTGGTCAACTCGAGCAATAAAACCGCGCCGCACATCCTGGTGGTCGACGACGATCCCGATGTGCGCGCGTTCATGGTGGAGACGCTCGTTTCGCTGGGGTATCAGGTGGACTCGGCGGCGAGTGGCCGTGCAGCGCTGGACATGATGGCCGAAGCGCAGCCTGACTTGCTGGTCCTCGATTTCGCAATGCCGCATCTGGACGGTGCGGCGGTCGCAAAGCTGGCACGCTCGAACGGTTACGTGATGCCGATCGTCTTTGCCAGCGGCTACGCGGACAGTTCGGCGCTCGATGCCGCCATGGGCACGAACATATCGTTGTTGCGCAAACCGTTTTCGATTGCCCGCTTGTCGGCGGCGGTCGCCGCGGCGTTGTCGGCGGAACGCTGATTGAAGCTCACCAGCGGCGCGATGCCGCTGGTAGCGCTGCTTGCGCAAGCACCGGGGCAGTTGTTTCCTCGATACCGGCATCGCTGCGCCGCCGCGCCTGCTCCGACTCTTCGACGAGCCGGTTCGCTTCCCAATCGCGCTGCCACTCCTCGACTTCCTGACGCCGTTCGATCGCGAGGCGCGCGTCGTCTTCCTCGTCGAGCCAGGCGGAGAACGTCGAGAACGCGCGCTGCACTGCTTCATACTGGGCGGCCGGGCCGGATACCGTGAACAGCAAACGCTCGCCGTGTCCCGGATGGGTCCAGTAGATCGCGGTCTCGTGTTCGGTCGCGGTGGCGGCCTTCGCGTAGGGCACGACGTACGCGCCCGATGCCGGTTTAGCCGGAGATACCGGCGCAAAATCGCTCCAACGCATCATCTCTTCTCTGGACGCTTCGAACTGTGGCGCTTCCGGCTTTACATCGCGCGGCGCCCGTTCTTTCGTCACGATCTTGACCGGCCACTCGAAACTGCCCGAGCGCAGGCGCTGGAACTCGCCGGGGGCATCGCTGGAAATGAATTCCTTCGATACCCGGTTCACATTCAGCGTGCGCGAAGCCAGCCGCAATACCAGATCGACACCGCCGCCGATCACGCGGATACGGCGTTCGTCTGCGCGGATTTCGGCCACGCACGGCGACGACACCGGCGATTCGCGCCGGTCGTCCATATATCCATGCACCCAAAGCACCGCCAGCACGAGCAACGACACCGCGATCGCGACGTCGGTCTGCGGCGCGAGGACGAGCCCGGCAAAAAGCATGGCGATGGCCACGGCGAACGTGCTGATCTTGATGAACCGCCCGAAGGCAGTCTCAGCATGGAAGAAAGCAAGCAACCACATGATTTTCCCGGATCTTTTCTTTGTTTTGACTTCATTGCCGCGGCCGGCAAGCGCGAAGGTCTAAATCGCCCGGCCTGCGAAATGCACGATGCCTCGCAGAACACTGAGTAAAAACTTCAAGGAAACGCTGCGGAAACCCCCGTTACCGCAGCGCCCCTTTCTCTCACACACGGCCCCGCCAGTTTCAGCAATGATGCGCGCGGCTCACTACGCCGCCCTCTCATTGCGTCCGCCTTTTCCACCCATTCCGTTCGCAACATTCAACACGCGCTTACAAATGACTCCACGCTCAGTCAGGCGCGCAGTTCGCGTACGCGCGCAGCCGTTTCCGCACCAATGCTGCGTGCATTGCGTACCAGACGCGCATTGGCAGCCGTACGCAGACTCGTCACACCGCTGGCAGAACACCGGGCGCGCGCTTCCGTTGGCGTGCAGCCAAATCGTTCCTTGAACGCCCGGTTGAACGTCGATTCGCTCATGAAGCCGACCGCGCACGCAATGGCGCCGATCAGGTCGCGGGTATGCATCGGCGATTCAAGGCGGCGCATGGCTTCGTCCAGCCGGCGCGCACGCACGTATTCGGCTACGCCGCCCATCGGTTCGAAAAGCTCGTACAAAGCCGTGCGCGATACCTTCAGTGTTTCCCGCAAGCGCGCCGGCCCGAGAGTGGGATCGGCGAGATTTCCTTCTATATAGCTGAGCGCCTGCGCCCGGACCATCGGCGTCAAGCGCGGGTCGCCGGACTCTTCGCGGCGCTCGGCACGGCGCAGCACGCATGCGGCCAGGAAGTCGAGCGTGGCTTCGCCGGCGACGCCCGATTCTTCGTCGTCCATCGATGTCGCCACGTTCGCAAGACTGCGCATATGCGCTGCGACCAGCCGCCCGATCGGGTCAGTCGCCGCCCAGGACAGACCGTGCATCTGCAGCAAGCCGCCGGTGCGCCGGTCGATCGCCTGACGTGGAATCATCAGCGTCAGCATGGGCGCGTCGCGGCTGACGCCGGTGTTTTCAACGGCCAGATCGCGCACGACCACGGAGCCGAGCGAGACCTCATGCGTGTCGCGGCCGAACGTGGACATCAACCTGCCGTCGAGCAGGCAATGAACGAGGTAATGATCCACGCCGGACGTCGCGATCTTGCGCTTCGTGCGCTGGAACGCGACTTCGCCGTGGGTGATGTGAGAGGTGAGCAGCATGCCGCCGAGCGCCCAGCTTTCCTGGCTGGCCCGAAACGGCGTGGCCGAATTGCTGGGGCGCTGGATCTCGAACATGGCGTCGAGCCCTTCGCGCCAGATTTCCTCGGCGTCGTTTTCCGCGAACTCGGCGCTGTCGAATTTGAGGATCAGTGGCATCGCATTACTCTGCCTATTTTATAAACCGGGCTGACTTTTGAATTGTCTTTATATACTTGACTGACGCTGATTTCGAAATAAAGCTGATTACCGGATGTTTCCCTTCATTCAGGATCGTTACTTGACGACCCTGGACTTATTATCGGCTTTCACTCGTCAAACTTTAATGCCGGTTTAAAACGGCAGGATGACAGACGCGGGTCCGGGGTCACCGGAAGCGCCAGGCGACGCGGCGTCTGCATGAGAGCCAAGGATTGAATCAGGGCCGAATCTGATCAACGCCCGGATAAAACCGGCGCTCGATCAAAGCTGCGCCGCACGAGATGCCAGCGGACGCGTTCTTGCAGTTCTTTATCGAGTTCCGTCAGAAAGCGCGTTTTACCCGCAATAACGGCGCCCACCGGCACGCCATCACGATAAAGCACGCGATTACCCGGCATTGCAGGGACTTTTTCTCCGGGCAATAACGTTCCTGCGAGGTTCAGCGGATCGACGGCGCTGATTGCGATCAGGCTGCCATCGGCGGGACGGTTGCGCATGTCGCGTAACAGCGGCACGGCTTCGGGCAACGCGAACTGCTCTCCCGACAAGCCGGCGACAAAGCGCCCGCCGCGAATTTCGCCGCGCGCTTCCAGCCGGTGAAAGACGCGCAGCAAGTCGCGCCACGGCGGCAGCCAGTCGGCTTCGCGTTCCAGCAGGCGCCAGAACACGACGCCGTAGCGGCGCAGCAAGGTCACGGCGACGTGTTCCAGCGCGTCGGTTGCAGCGCCTTCGGTCTGCGAGCGGCGCAACAACGCCCAGCGTCCGGCGTCGTCCATCCCGCCTATGAAACGCCCTCCACGTCTCGGCCTGCGGCTACCGAATGCAGTGCGCCGCGAAGCGGGTGCGAGCAAGGCGCGCAGGCCCGCGAAACTGTCGGCATTGACCAGTCCCATCGATACCAGTTCTCCCAACGCCGTCTCGAGTTCGGTGTCGAGCAGACGCACGTCGGTGCGCAGTTCGTCGAAGAACATCGCGCCGTGTCTGGTCAGGGCATCAAAGACCATTTGCGCGCGCGATGAAGGCTCGGGCGATTGAACCGGCTGCATCAGCGCGTTCCACGCAGGCAGATTGCGGCGCGGCAATAAAACGATGGGCGTGGTGCGCACCGGACCACCGGAGCTGCGCGATCGCGCGCCCGGCCTGCTCCAGACGACCTTGCCGGCACGGCAGAGATCGTCGAGCCAGGACATCGAATATTCGCCGAGCCGCGCGGGCAGGATTTCGTCTTCCCAGGCCACCGCCGGCGCTTCGTAACCCTCGAGCTGCTCGATGACCGACATCAGCGCGTCATGGCCATCGGCATGCGGATCGGCTTTGGAATCCGCGCTCAGATGCTGCCAGTCGAATTGGAAACGCATGAAGTCCTGCAGTTCGACCGGTTCTATTTCGCGTCGCAAGCGGCGCACGGTGTATCGATGAATACGGGCAAGCAGATGACGCTCGCACCATTCTTCTTCCAATGCGCCCGGACTGAAGCGGCCGCGCATGACGTAACCCTCGGCTTCGAGGCGCGTAAGCGCGAGCGCCACGGATGAGGCCGGGACCACCAACGCGCGTGCGATTGCTGAGACCGGCAGCGGGCCAAAACCGCTCAATCGCGCGCGAACGATTTCGGTGAGTGCATCGTCTTCGTTCCATGTCTCGTCGAAACCGGCGAGCGGTTTCAAGAGCGGCTGCATGGGCGCGACCGGATGGATGGCACGCACGCATGTGAGGCGTTCGAGTGGCACCCACAAGCCTTCATTCGATGCCACCAGCAACCGCGTTGCGCGTCCGGAATTTGCCAAAGCGACGAGCCATGCGGGCCAGCCATCGTTGGCGTGCGCCTCGGCGTCGGTGATGCAGGCAAGTGTGGACAACGCTTCGTGCATTTCGTCGGCGTTACGCACCGATGGCCACGCTTCTTCGCGCACGCCCTCGATGGCTCCGGCGTCGAGCGCGCCGAGATCATCGGCGGATTCGGGGTCGGTCCAGCGGCGCGCTAGCACTGCCTGCGTGCGGCGTTCCTCGATGGGGGCATCGTCGAGAAAAGCGTATGGACGCGCCGATAAAACCTCCGCCGCCAACGGCGACGGCGCCGGCAGATCGCGCGTGATCAGCTTGATGTCGCCGCTTTCGATACGGCGCAACACCGCGAGCCACGCGTCGCAATCCATGGCGTCGTGCAGACAGTCATCGATAGTCTGGTCCACCAGCGGATGACGCGGCACCTCGCGCTCGCCCACCACGTTTTCGATGCACGCGACTTGATCCGGGAACACGGCCGCCAGCAGATCCTCGCTTTTCATGCGCTGCAATTGCGGCGCGACGCGTCTTCCTCCGGCATAACGCGGCAAGGCGAGCGCGTTGGTCGCGTTCCAGCGCCAGCGCACGCCAAAAAGCGGCGCGTCGAGCAGCGCCTGGACCAGCACGTGTTCTGCCGTAGCCGAGCGCAGATAACGCCAGACTTCGTCGAGCGGAAAACTATGGCTGCCCGTCAGCGAGAGAACAATCGCATCCTCGGTCGCCGCCGCCTGCAACTCGAAGTTGAACGTGCGGCAAAAGCGCTTTCTCAGCGCCAGGCCCCAGGCGCGATTCACGCGGCTGCCGAACGGCGTGTGAATGACGAGTTGCGTGCCGCCGGAGGCATCGAAGAAACGTTCCATCACCAGCGTATCTTGTGTCGGCAAGACGGAAAGCGCCGCGCGCGAACGCGCAAGATATTCGACGATCTGCCGCGCTGCGGCATCTCCAATACCCGTGGTTTCATCGAGTTTCGTGATCGTTTCGTCAACCGTGGCTGAACCGAGCCACGCGTCCACGTGCTGATGCAACCGCGCGATCGCAGCAGACAGTTCGTCGCTGCGGCCCGGCGCCTCGCCGAGCCAGAAAGGAATGTTCGGCGGCTGGCCGTGGGCGTCTTCCACCCTCACCCGGCCGCCCTCCACGCGCAGGATCTTGTACGACGCATTGCCGAGCTGGAACACGTCGCCGGCAAGACTTTCGACCGCGAAATCCTCGTTGACCGTGCCGATCTGCAAACCCTGCGGTTCGAGCAGGACGGCGAAGTCGGCGTTGTCGGGAATCGCGCCGCCGGACGTGACGGCCGTCAATCGGCCGCCTCGCCGTCCTCGCAACGTATGCGTCACCGCGTCCCGATGTACATAGGCGCCGCGCACGCCGGTTCGTCCCGTGTAGCCTTCGGCGAGCATCCGCAACACCGCGTCGTATTGCGCGCGTTCGAGCGTGGCGTACGGCATCGCGCGGCGCACGAGCGCGAACAACGCATCCTCGTGCCATTCGCGGCTCGCCACTTCGGCCGCGATCTGCTGCGCGAGTACATCGAGCGGCGCGTTCGGGATATGCAGCGCGTCGAGTTCGCCGCGCGCGACGCAATCGAGCAGCGCGGCGCATTCGATCAGATCGTCACGGGATTCGGGAAAGAGCCGCCCTTTCGGGGTGCCACCGACCTGATGCCCCGAGCGCCCCACGCGCTGCAAAAATCCACCGATCGAGCCCGGTGAACCGAGCTGGCAGACAAGCTGCACGTCGCCGATATCAATGCCGAGTTCCAGCGAGGCCGTCGCGATCAGCACCTGCAACTCGCCGCGCTTGAGACGCTGCTCGGCGTCGAGCCGCTGCTCTTTTGCAAGGCTGCCGTGATGCGCGGCGACTGCGGCACGGCCGAGCCGCTCGGTTAGATGGCGTGCGACCCGCTCGGCCATGCGACGCGTGTTCACGAACACGAGCGTGGTGCTGTGCATGGCGACGAGTTCGGCGAGCCGGTCGTAGACCCGTTCGCGCACGTCGTTCGACATGATCGCGTCGAGCGGCACGGGCGGCAGTTCGAGCGCGAGATCGCGTTTGCGGACGTGGCCGACATCGACAATCGAACACGGACGGTTGCCGGTCAAGAATTTTGCGACCAGTTCGATCGGTTTTTGCGTCGCCGACAACCCCACGCGCACCGGCGTTTCCTGTCGCCGTTCCACGCACAACGCATCCAGCCGTTCGAGGCTGAGCGAGAGGTGCGCGCCGCGCTTGTTCCCGGCGACGGCATGGATTTCATCGATGATCACCGTGCGCACGGTGGACAACATCGAGCGTCCGGAATCGGAGCTCAACAACACGTAAAGCGATTCCGGCGTAGTGACGAGAATATGCGGCGGGCGCTTTTTAACGGCGTTGCGTTCCTTTTGCGTGGTGTCGCCGGTGCGAACGGCAGCGCGGATTTCAACGGGCGGCAACCCTAGGCGCTCGAGTTCCTTCGAAATTCCGGCGAGCGGCTCTTCAAGATTCAAGCGGATATCGTTAGAAAGCGCCTTTAACGGCGAGACGTAGACGACCGTCGTCTCGTCGGGCAACGCATGCTTCACGCCTTCGTGCACAAGCTGATCGATTGCCGCGAGGAACGCCGTCAAGGTCTTGCCGGAACCCGTGGGCGCTGCGACGAGCGTTGAACGGCCGGCCTTGAGCAACGGCCAGGCGCGCGCCTGCGCTTCGGTGGGCGCGGCGAAATGCCGGTTGAACCAGCTCGTGACGGCGGGGTGAAAGCCGTCGAGCGGTTTGGGATTGGCTGGGGGCCTGGCGATCATTCCCAATTATATTGCCGATGAAAAAAGTCCGTGCGCGAGCAGCACGCCCATCCTTATTTTCTTTCCAAACGTGAAATAAATCTGCATTACTTAATAATTCGTCTTGATTACATCCAATGCAACAATAGTTCATCGATGAATTTCAGTTAGTTAAGTTTTAACTACTATGCAATACTGAAAATGTAGAAGCTCACGGAAGGTTTAACCGCTTCGCTCGTGCATCGACCAGTCCTTAGTCATGCATATGAAAGTTTCAAACCATAAAAAGGACTCCACAATGCCTCTCGGAATCTCCCCCGCACGTCGCGCATTTCTTCGCGATGCCCTCGCCATGGCGCCAGCCGCCGCGGCAGCCGGTACAGGCATGCTGGGCGCCACGCTTGCCAAGACAGTCTCCGCCGCCGGCGCACCTGCGTACCGGCCGGCCTACTTCAGCTCGGCGGAGTGGACCACGCTCAACGCGCTGGTCGACCGCCTGATTCCTGCCGATCAACTGGGTCCCGGCGCGCTCGAGGCAGGCGTGCCGGAGTTCATCGACTTGCAGATGAACCTCCCTTACGGCTACGGCGCCCTTTGGTACATGCACGCGCCGTTCGTCAAGGGAGCATCGCTGCTCATGGGTTATCAACTTGAATTCTCACCCCGCACAATGTACCGCAGCGCGCTCGCCGGTTTTGAGCAGGCAGTTCAAGCGCTGCACAAACAGCCATTCAACCTCCTCGACGAAGCTGCGAAAGACGCACTGATCGCTGATCTCGAACACGGCACTCTGCGTATCGGCGACGTACCTCCGGTGGACTTCTTCACGCAACTGCTGCAGAACACGCACGAAGGGTACTTCTGCGATCCGAAGCACGGCGGCAACAAGAACATGGCGGCGTGGCGAATGATCAACTTTCCAGGCGCGCGCGGCGACTACACGGACTGGGTCGAACAGTATGGCAAGCACTATCCGTTGGGGCCAGTATCCATTGGTTGAAACTCAGCGAGAAAACTGAAACACGTTTCGGCGACATCGCCCTGTTGGAAAAACGCAAGGATCATCTATGGCAGAAATACGAATGAAGCCCGTCGACGCGGTAATCATCGGCTTTGGCTGGACTGGCGCCATCATGGCAAAAGAGTTGACTGAAGCCGGACTGCACGTCGTGGCGCTTGAACGCGGCGCATATCGCGATACCTATCCCGACGGCGCATATCCCGGAAGCCTCGACGAACTCACGTATCTGCAACGCTGGAAGCTGTTCCAGAAAATGTCGAAGACGAGCGTCACTTTTCGTCATTCCGCGAGCGACACCGCGTTGCCCTACCGGCAAATCGGTGCGTTCAAACCCGGCGAAGGGGTGGGCGGAGCGGGGCTTCACTGGGCCGGACAACATTGGCGCGTGCACCCCGAAGAGTTGAAAATGAAGTCGCATTATCAGGAGAAATACGGCCGCAACTTCATCCCCGAGTCCATGACGCTACAGGACTTCGGCATCACCTACGAAGAGCTCGAACCGCACTTCGATTTTGTCGAAAAGATGATGGGAACGTCTGGTCAGGCATATTGCGTAAAAGGCCAGGTCGTGGCGGGCGGAATTGGCAATCCATTTGAGGCCAATCGTTCGGATAACTATCCATTACCTCCGCAAAAAACACCTTATCCTGCTTATCTTTTCGAAGTGGCGGCGCGCGAATGCGGTCTGCATCCGTTTCAGGAGCCGTCGGCAAATGTGTCCCAGCCTTACACGAATCAATATGGCTGTCAGATGGGTCCGTGCAATTTCTGCGGTTTCTGTTCGGGTTATGCCTGCTACAACTATTCGAAGGCATCGCCGAACGTCAACATCCTGCCCGCGCTCAAACAGGTCGCGAACTTCGAGTTGCGCTGCGACTGCAATGTGCTGCGCATCGACCTCGACCGCACGAAGAAACAGGCAACCGGCGTGACGTATGTAGATGCCAACGGCAATACCGTGATGCAGCCAGCGGCGCTCGTGATTGCGAGTACTTTTGCCTACAACAACGCGCGCCTGTTCCTGCTGTCGGGCATTGGCAAACCGTACGACCCGAAGACAGGTAAAGGCGCTGTCGGCAAGAACGTTGCGTACCAGACCATGTCGTCGGTGCGGCTGTTCTATGGCCCGGGCAAGAATCTCAACACGTTCATAGGTGCAGGAGGCAACGGCGTAGCGCTCGATGACTTCAACGCTGACAACTTCGACCACGGTCCGCTCGGCTTCGTAGGCGGCGGTCCTGTCTGGTGCAATCCGACCGGCATCAAACCCATCTCCGGGATTCCGGTTCCCACAGGTACGCCAGGCTGGGGCAAGGGCTGGAAATCAGCGATCAAGGACAACTACATCAACACAGCTTCCTTCGAGGTTCACGGCTCGAACATGGTGTACGCCGACAACTATCTCGATCTCGATCCTACCTACACAGATAGCTTCGGCCAGCCGCTGTTGCGCTTTACCTTCGACTTCAAGGATAACGATATCCGCATGGTCCGCTACATCACGGAACGAATGCAGCAAGTGGCGCGCGCCATGAACCCGAAGTCCATCCAGACGAGCGTCATGCAGATTGGCGATCACCTCGACTTGCGCCCCTACCAGACCACGCATTGGGCTGGCGGCGTGGCCATGGGCGCGGACCGCGACACCAGCGTGGTCAATCGTTATCTGCAAAGCTGGGACGTGCACAACGTGTTCGCAGTGGGCTCGGGCGTGTTTCCGGTCGGTATCGGCTATAACCCAACCGGGCTCGCGACAGCTTTGGCGTACTGGTCCGCCAAAGCGATCCGTGAGCAGTATCTGAAAGATCCGCGGCCGCTGGTCGATGCATAGGCCTACAAAATATGAACCTTTTCCTCAAGATTCCCGGCGGTTCTGCGTTGATGTTCTCAGCTGTGTGCTCCGTGAACGCGGCCGTTCTGCCACCGCTCGAACAGCAGCAGGTCGCGCGCGGTGAATATCTCGCGCACGTGGCGGATTGCGTCGCGTGCCACACGGCCGTCAACGGCCGGCCTTTCGCGGGCGGCTTGCCGATCAACTCGCCGATCGGCCAGATTTATTCGACCAACATAACGCCTAATGAAACAAGCGGTATCGGCGCATGGACGTACGACGATTTCGCTCTCCTACTGCGTCGTGGTCAAACCCGGGCCGGCTACACGGTCTATCCAGCCATGCCCTATCCGTCGTACGCACGCATAAACGACGCCGATATGCACGCGCTGTTTGCGTATTTTCAGCACGGCGTGCAGGCTGTCGACCAGCCCAACCACGAGAACGCCATTCCATGGCCGCTATCGATACGTTGGCCGCTTGCGGTGTGGCGCAACATGTTCGCGCCGGCGCCGGCGCCCTACGCTCATACCGGCAGTTCCGGGCCATCGGTTGCGCGAGGTGCGTATCTGGTGGAGGGTCTGGGACATTGTGGCAGTTGCCATACGACTCGCGGCGTTGCGATGCAGGAGCAAGCGCTCACGTCTGACGACAACCTGATCTATGTGTCGGGAGGAGCTGAGATCGACGGATGGATCGCGCCTTCGCTCAGGAACGAGAACGGCGGCGGCCTGGGCGAATGGAGCGAGGTCGAGATTGAAGAGTTCCTGCGCACCGGGCGCAATCATCGCAGCGCGTCGTTCGGGCCCATGAACGATGTGATCGCCCAGTCCACGCAGTTCATGACCGATCAGGATCGATCGAGCATTGCCGCGTATCTGAAGTCGCTGCCGGCGCGCCGCACAGACGCGAAACCCTATGTCTACGATGACCATGTCGCGGTCGAACTTCACGCCGGGCGCGTGACTGGCGCAGGCGCGCAAATCTATCTCGATCGTTGCGCGGCGTGCCACAAATCGAACGGTCAGGGTAACGGCAAAGCGTTTCCGCCACTTGCCGGCAATGCCGTGCTGCAGACGTCCGATACCACTTCAGCCATCCATATCGTGCTGTCCGGCAGCGCCATGCCCGCTACACGAACGGCACCCTCCGCGCTCACCATGGCCCCTTACGCCCACGTGCTGAACGATCAGCAGATAGCAGACGTCGTGTCGTTCATTCAGACCAGTTGGGGAAATACGGGTGGCGTGGCGTCCGCGAGCCAGGTCGCAAAACTGCGCAAGACAGCCGTGCCGGTTGTGGCCAAAACGTTCTCGTTCGGTGAACCTTGGGCGAAGTGAGCGGCGCTCATTGACCGGATGCCGGGATCGACCCGGCTAACAGTCGGTATCGATGGAAAAAAGCACATGTTCCTGAAAAGGAAGAGGTGCTTTTTTTCAGTTTACCGCTTGAGACATTCAAAATGATCGAAACGATCATTCTAACGATCGATTTGCGCATTTCAGCAATCCGGACTACACTTCATTTTGATCATTTCAATCAAATGTGTGATCGATTCGAGCATTCGACTCGAAGTCGCCCTTCAGACAGGCATCAAACCGGAGACCGGCATGGCCCAATTACCTATCAAACGCTCGATCGAGCGCGTTCCCGGCGGCATGATGATCGTGCCCTTGCTGATTGGATCGCTCATCGCGACCTTTTTGCCCGGTATGCCGAAGTTCTTCGGCTCCTTCACAAACGCGCTCTTCACGGGCGCGTTGCCCATTCTTGCCGTGTTCTATGTGTGTATGGGCGCGAGCATCGATGTCAAGGCCACGCCCTATCTCGTCAAGAAAGGCGGTGCGCTGTTCGCGGCGAAAATTGGTTCCGCGATCCTAGTCGGGATCGTGCTCGGGCACTTTCTGGGTGAGCAGCCGGTGTCATCGGGCATCTTTGCGGGGATTTCGACGCTCGCCGTCGTCGCCGCAATGAACGATACCAACGGAGGCCTCTACATGGCGCTGATGGGCCAGTACGGCCGCTCGGAAGACGTGGGCGCGTACACGATCATGTCGCTGGAATCGGGTCCTTTCCTGACGATGGTTACGCTCGGCGTGGCGGGGTTGTCGGCATTTCCATGGCCGACGCTGGTGGGAAGTATCCTGCCGCTGGCGGTCGGCATGCTGCTGGGTAACCTGGATCGCGAAATGCGCGACTTCCTCGCGCGTGCCGTGCCCGTGATGATCCCGTTTTTCGCTTTGGCACTGGGCGCGAGCCTCGACTTGCATAAAGTCTGGCAGGCCGGCCTGCTCGGCATCGGCCTTGGATTGGCGGTCGTGATCGTGACGGGCATTCCGCTTTATTTCACCGATCGCATGACGGGCGGCACGGGCGTGGCAGGCGTCGCGGCCGCGAACACCGCGGGCAACGCGGCCGCCGTTCCGGCCTTGATCGCGGCGGCGAATCCGGTCTACAACGAGGCCGCGAAAAGCGCCACACTGCTGGTTGCGGCGTGCGTGGTGGTGACGGCAATCGTGTCGCCGATCCTGACCGCCGCCGTCGCCAAACGCGTGAGCGCCCGAGCCGAGGAGCGACGCGTCCTGAACAAGGAGGCCACGCGATGAACGCAACGAACATTCGCCGCAGCATCCTGATCATCGCCGACGACCTGTCCGGCGCGGCCGACTGCGCGATCGCGTTCGCCGGCGCGGGGCGGCGCACCATCGTTACGCTGGATGCATCGAGTGCGGTCAAAGCCGGTTCAGATGCTAATCCGGTCGACGTGATCGCCGCCGATACCGACACCCGCCGCCTCGCGCCGCCAGCCGCCGCGCGCCGGACTGCCGACGCGCTCAATACGCTCAACGCACCCGGGTGTCGTGTCTACAAGAAGATCGATTCGACCTTGCGTGGCAACTGGGCCGCGGAAGTCGCGGCGCTGCAACCGCGCGCGGGTCTTGCGATCGTCGCGCCGGCATTTCCCGCGACCGGCCGGACCACGCACGGCGCGCGCGTACTCGTGCATGGCGAGCCGCTCGAAAGCACCGATACCTGGAAGCTCGAGAACGCCGACCGGCCGGCGAACGTGCAGACCATGCTGGAAGACGCGGGTCTGCGCTGCGATTCAATCGATGTGGAAACCCTCCGAGGAGACGCCGAGATCCTGCGCCAACGCATCCGTGCGACGACGAAGGAACGGATCGAGGCGCTGATCATCGATGCTCACACCGGCGACGATCTCTATCGCCTCGCCGAGATCACCTCGCAACTCGACCACGATCTGTTCTGGGTCGGATCGGGCGGACTTGCGCGCGAACTGGCGGCGCTTCCCGATCTCTTCAGCAGCCCGCCGGGCGAAGCGCCCGTTCATGAGAAACAGGATGGCGCAATCCTCGTGCTGGTCGGCAGTTTGTCGGCCGTCTCGGAGCGTCAGTGTGCGATGCTGCGCGAGCGCGCGGGCATCGCCGAAATGATCGTGCCGCCGGCCGTGCTACGCGCCGGAGATACGCATGCCGACTGGCGCGAATGGCAATCGAAGATCGGCGATTTTCTCGTGAAGCGCATCGATTTGCTGGTTCGCATCGGTCGCGACGATGCCTTCGATCCCGCCGAAGGCGCGCATTTATCTAATGCGTTGGCCGCGTTGGTCGCGCCGCATTTCGGGCACGTGGGCGGCCTGATCGCGACCGGCGGCGAAACCGCCCGCGCGATGCTGAGCGCAGCGGGCATCGGCAGCCTCGACCTGCTGGCCGAAGTCGAAGCCGGCGTGGCGGTGGCGCGCCCTTCGGCGCCGCTGGCGTCGCGGCCGGCCATCGTCACCAAGGCCGGCGCGTTCGGCAGCGAGCACGCGCTGTTCGGCGCGTGGGAACACCTGCAGCGGCTGCCACTGAATACGCATTGAATCCGGCGCGCGACTTCAACGAAGCGCCCCACATACACGGAGCAACACCCAGATCATGAGCAACTATCTTCCCGTAATCGGCATCACGATGGGCGATGCAACCGGCGTCGGTCCCGAGATCGTCGTCAAGAGCCTGACGCACAAAATGGTCTACGAGCAATGCCGCCCGCTCGTGATCGGCGATGCGCGCCGGCTCGAACAAGCCAACAAGATTGTCAACGGCACCGCGAAAATCCGCCGCATCAAGGACGCGACCGAGGCTGCGTACGAGCCGGGCACGATCGACTGTATCGACCTGGACCTGATCCCCGACGACCTGCCCTTCGGCAAGCTGTCACCAATCGCGGGCGACGCCGCGTACCAGTACATCGCGCGTGCGGTCGAGCTGGCGGAATCGAAGCAGATCGACGCCATCTGCACCGCGCCGCTCAACAAGGAAGCGCTGCACGCGGGCGGCCACAAGTATCCCGGCCACACCGAAATGCTCGCGCATCTGACGGGCGTGAAAGAAGTATCGATGATGCTGGTCGCGCCGCAATTGCGCGTGATTCACGTGACCACGCATATCGGCATCATCGATGCGATCAAGAAGATCGAACCCGGTCTCGTGCAGCGCACGATCGAGCGCGGCAACGCGACGCTCATCAAGGCGGGGATCGCAAAGCCGCGTATTGGCGTATGCGGCATCAATCCGCATGCCGGTGAAAACGGCCTGTTTGGTTATGGCGAGGAAGAGGAAAAGATCATCCCGGCGGTGAAGGTGTTGCAGGAACAGGGACTGGACGTCACGGGCCCGCTTCCCGCCGATACCCTCTTTTTCCGCGCCGGCCGTGGCGACTTCGATCTCGTGGTCGCGATGTATCACGATCAGGGACATGGACCGGTGAAGGTGCTGGGTCTCGAAGCCGGCGTGAACGTCACGGTCGGGCTGGAAGTAATCCGGACGTCGGTGGATCACGGCACGGCATTCGATATCGCAGGCCAGGGTATCGCCGATGAACGCAGCCTCCTCGAAGCCTTGCGTCAAGGCGCGGAGCTCGCCACGCGCCGCGGCTGATGAGGCCGGGTCGTGTAACATCGGCGGCCTTGTTCCCTGCATGAGCCCCTCACGATGAAAGCCGCCGACCGTCACCGCGCCATCCTCGATCTCGTCCTCACGCGCGACGCCAACGTCGAGCAATTGAGCGAAGCGCTGGGGGTATCGGAGGCGACGGTGCGGCGCGATCTGACCATGCTCGCGAAGGAGCGGCGCCTCGTGCGCACTTACGGCGGCGCGACAGCGCTGGTCGGCTCGCACGAGCCGGAGGCGTCGCTGGAAGAACGCAAGTCGGCGCAGCGCGAGCAGAAGGAAGCGATCGCGCAAGCAGCGGCGTTGCATGTCCGGGACGGCGACACCGTTCTACTCGATGGCGGCACGACATGCGCGGCGCTCGCACGGCAGTTGAGCGCGCATCACGATTTGCACGTGGTCTCGAACAACCTGCTCGCCGTGATGACGCTGGCGAATGCCCCGGGCGTAAGGATCACGCTGATTGGCGGAGACTTGCGGGCATCGAGCATGAGTACGCTCGGGCCGCTTGCTGAACTCGTGCTGAGCCGCTTGAGCGTGGACGTGGCGTTTCTCGGCGCCGATGGCGTGGCGGCGGATTTTGGGCTGTGCGAGGCGACGGCCGAGCAGGCTTATCTGAAGGATTGCATCATCCGCCGCGCGGCAAAAGTCATCGTTCTCGCCGATGCCGACAAGCTCGGGCGCGCCAGGCAGCAGCACTGGACGCCGCTTGAGCGGGACTGGACCTTGATCACTACGGATCTGGCCGGGGCGGACAGGCTTGCGCCGTTCAAAGCGTTGAAAGGGGTTGCGGTTCAGGTGGTGACGATGTCGTGATCGTCCTCAGACGCGCTAGCCTACGGGATTGTCCAACGCGTCCAAGATTACCGAATATCCTTTACAAAGCGCGCCACATCCTGATTGAGGTCGTCTCTAATTTGCCTGCATCACGCATACGTCACGGTAAGCCACACTTATTTTAGCCGGCGACATGTGGCGTAAAACACTGTCGGAGTAGACGGTATGTATGAGCATCGACAGCGCGCGCAGTTCATTGCCTGAAACCAGTGTGATCGCCTGTTCTTGCAACTGTTTTTCTGGCGTCCCTGCTTCGCGTTGCATTGCAGTCAACGCGGCGACTTTCCCCAAGGTGGCACACCTGTCCACTCGCGCCGCGCCAACAAGAGCGTATGAGTGGACCGGCGTAACAAGCGCAAGGGCGAACAGGAGAACGTGCCTTATATTTGACCTTGGCGATAACATTACACGATCCAGCAGGATTCCCACAATCGCGCCCCGTGGAAAAGAGCGCGACTTCATGGCTGATGCCCAATGTCGCCACTTGGTAGCGGCGTGACGGCCTGTTTTGCGGCTTCGCGCGCGGCTTTCGGCAAGGGCGGCGGGCTTGCGCCGCTGCTCTGCGGTATCACGCGCTGTTTATCGATGAACATGCGGTTTGGCAACGTAAATCCTTTCAGAGCGAGCAGTTCCAGCGGTCCTTTGCCTACGTCAGTGCGCATAAAATAACTTAGCGGATACGTCAGGCTCGCAGGCGCAGCGGTGAGCGGCGGTTGCATGACACGGCCGTCGAGTGACCCATGTCCGCGTGATGCATCCTGTTCCGCACCGCTCCAATCGTCTGCCGCTGGATGAGAAATTTTGCGCGAAGTAGCGTCGATAGCCGTGGCGGCAGCTGACACCATCCTCGTATCCGGCGCGGCTTGCCATGTCAGTTGAAACGTCGCGCCATCGATGGGCTCGACGTTCGCGCGCTCCAGCATCCGCACGAACGCCCAACGCCCGCCAAACTCGAAATTCTTGCTCGTGCCCGCCGTTTCGGTTTGCCATTGCAAGCGCGTACCCGCGACCTGCGGATCGTTCGATGGCCACTGCAACCCTTGCCATCGTTCCCGCTGGTTGTAGTAATGCAGCTTCTGCGCGTCGAGCGTCAGTACGGTATCCGTTATGCCCGGTGTCGGAATCGGCTTCAAGTCAAATCGATATTGCGGCTCGCCCTGCGGCATCAAATGCCCCGCGACGCGTTGCAATATATTCACTGCTTTCAGAAACGCCGGATCGAATTGCAATGCGCCGCCCGTGTTGACTTCCACCCATTGATCGCCTTGCAATTCCAGCACGCCTGCAAGTTGCGAACTGAGAAACGACGCGATTAACCCACCTTGCGGTCTGATGAATCGGGTCAGCTCGGGGATCGATGCGTCGTTGTTGGTGTTGTCGAACGGATAGCGTCCCGCGAACGACTTATTCCAGTTGACCACGATGGACTGATGCCAGGTATCGTTAAGGCTCGCCTGTGCCGGTTGCAAAACGATCTGTGTAGCTTGCGCGACAGGCCGTACGAACAGTGCATCGCCCATTCCAGACCATTGCGCGCCAAGGCTCGCTGCGATCAGTTGTGCGTAGGCCTGGGTGTCGGCGAGTTCGGACGCTTTGCCTTGAAACAACGCTTGCGCGAGCTGGCGGGCTTGCACGTCGGCATCCGTGCCGTTGCTGATCTGCTGAAGCTTTAAACGCAGCGCTGTCAGGCGTTCTAAGTAGCGTTGCATGCTGACGTCGCCGGCCACCGTTGTTTTTGCAGTTGCCGATTCGCCGACCTGTCCTATAAGCCTAAGCACCGGACCGAACGATGCTGCCAGCGGCCCGACAGCGCTCGCATTCGCAATCGCCGTCATGTCCTCTTTCTTGCCAAACATGTTCTGCGCTTTCGCGACCAACGTATCGGATAGCAACGCCCGACGCAAACCCGCATTCCCTTGATAATCGAGAGATTTCATCAAAGCGATCACCGGCGACTGACGCGCGTCGGCAAGCAGTTTCATTTGCTCAATGGCGGCGGGAATGTTGGGGGCATTCTGCCATTCCAGCGCATTCATGAAACCCTGCCAATGCTCGGCGTAGTCGTTGAAGTATTGCGTCGTCAGGGCTAGTTCAAGCGCATCAGTGGATGATTCAGGTAATGCTTGTTCGGCGGTATTGGAAAGAACCCAATCCCGCGTCACATCCCGGCTCTTCGCGGCCTCGGTAATCGCCGCTGCGACGTAACCTTCATAAGCTTGGCGCGTGTAGACGCCAGGCACTGTCGCGCTGGTGCGAATCAACCCGCGCGTGTCGGTGCCTGCTGTGAGTGTTGCAAGTGTCTGATCCGGGTACCTGTTGCCGACGCCGGCGAGCACGTTTTGATAAACCGTGTCCTCCGAATTGCGCACACCGATCACTGAGAGCAATGTTTGACGCGATGCATTCACAAGTTCGGCGTGCGGCTGGATGCGCCAGGCGTCGTGCGTTTTGAGATGTTGCGCATAAAACTCAAGGAGGCGTCCGGAGATATCCAGCTTCGCGCCCAGGGAAATATTCGCGCCCGTGGACCAGTAATGCATCAGTTGCGGCGTGATGAAACCAACATCGATCCGGTTCGGCTCTGCCAGCATGAGGTAGGTTTTAAGCGCTTTGTGGCCGTCCTGAGCAGCCGCGTTCGCGTGGTCATCGAGGGCATCAGTTGGCATCTGGCTTAGCTCCAAAAGTGAGGCTTCAAGGTTTTGCTGAATGGGCGCCACCAGCAAAGATCGACTGGCCTCCGTGTAGTGCGGCCACAGCGCGGCGAGAATCGCGGCGTCCTGATTCAGTCCGAAGCGCGACCATAATGGCGGCTGATGCGCGACGCGCTCTTCATAGGTGCCAAGTTTCTGTTGCAACGTAAGCAACGCTTGCAGTCGGGCGGCGGGATCGGTTGCTGTCTCGAGTTTCTGGATCGTCTGCCGTGCTTCTACAACGTCGCGCCCGTTTGTCATCCCCGACACAAGCATGCCGGCGATCCATACGCAAGTGACGGCAAGGGCAACGACCGAAAACACCGTCAGGGGATGCCCGTTCATGCGCTTGCCGCGCGGCTTGCGCGAGATCTCGGCTAGGTGCTTCCAAAGCGGTAGATCGGCGGCTGTCAGTGCCTCGTGGTCGGTCTCTTCAATATCGATCGTCACGGGGTACGGTGCAAAAAAAGCGCTGATTACCGGTTGATGCCGGGCGTTGCGGTCTGCCAATGACGCAATCAGTGCTGCCAGCGACGCGCTGCGCTTTTCGAGCCGCTGAGACAGAACCGCCCCATACGTGTCCTTGGTATTTCGAATCAGTTGCGCAATGCTTTTATGGCTGATCCGGCTACGCAGTGCGAGCAGCGCCGATTCAATCGAACGCTCATTGGCGTCAGCAGGAAACTCACAGCCGATGAGCGCGGTGCGTCCATCGTTGAATTCGTCAGTCTGCGCCACGTCGAGCGCATACACCGGCGCGGACCAATGCAGGATGTCGGCAATGTGCGTGAGGGTCACGCTGTTGGTATTGGTGCCACGACGCGGCAACGTGGTGTCGGCGTTGCCGTCGAGCGTCAGGATCACGGCATCGACCGGGCGGCGTCGGCGCAGCGTGTAAATCTGCGTGAGCCATGTGGTATCGGGACGGCCATCAGTATCGGGCGCGCTCCAGAGCAATAACGCGTCGCCCGTGCTTAACCAGCCTTGTGACGTTAGCTCAGGCATCAATCGACGGACTACGGCGTTATCGCCCGTTATGAGCAGTCTGGGTTGGCGACGTAACGTTCGTTCACGCAAAGCAAACTTGAGGCTGTCGAATTGGGATGCCTTCCGATTCTCCGCTAAATCCGCGTCTTCCTGATCGAATTGATCGGGCGCGGCGTCGGTATTCATCGCTTCGCGAGGCACTGTGTTATCGAGCGCAGCGTCGCGTGTCAGCGCACTCCACGCGCTCGCAACGGGACCGCGAAACCCGATTAGCAGTGCACATACAGTGCCGATCAGCACGAAAAGTGCGCTACGTTCGGAGATCAGCGATGCACCCGGTGTGCTGCTGAAATACACAGCCGATGCCGCAAGCGCGCCAACGACCACAATGATCGCGGCGTATTTCACGCTGAAACGGGTAGTCATTTAATGATTCACTTTGTACTGTGAGGTCCAACGCGCGGCGCGAGGAACGCCATGCACCGGATATATCAACGCGCTTCGTAGGCGAAGGCACGCGAGGTTCGTTTGAGGGTCCATATTTCAGCGCCGACCTGAATCGCGACCAGGACGGGAATCGCGGCAAGCATCGCGATCTTCAGCGTGTCGCTCAGGCCATCGGGCAACAGAATCAAAAACAGGCACGCGACGAATGCAACAACCATCGCCAGAAACGGCCATGAGAAATAGTGAATTGGCGGATGCGCGGGGCGTAATACCGGTGTCGGATTAGATGCCAACAAATTCCATGCAACACCGCTCGTATGCGGGACCGCGATAAGTTGCGCGCCTTGTCCGTGTTGAACCATTTCGGAGGCTAACGCCTGAGCAAGCCAGCGGTTCGCCGGGCCGCCTTTGCCAATTGCCTTGTCAATGTTGTGATGCTCGATCTTCAACCCTGAGTCGTTCAGGGCGGCAGCGACCGCGTGTGCGGTGATCTTGTTCAGATGGCTCGACCAGAAATGGCGAAGTTTGCCGACCGGCGTCTGCTCGGCGCTTAAAAGCGTTGTTAATGCCTGCTCCGCGGTGCTGAAATCGGCGGTGATCGGCCTGAAGATCAAGGCTTGCGGCCTGATCTTCGTTTGCGCGGCAAATTTCGTCGAGGTCAACAGCAAGGCGACCGCCACTTCGGAAAACTTGGGGGCGACGTCAGGTGCATGCAACTGGCATGCAAGGACGATGCGGCACTCGGGCGGGCGCACGGCGAACCATGGGCCCGTTAATGGCGATATTGCGTCGGGTGCAAGCCACTGGAACGTGGGCGTGTGCGACAAGCCGAGACGGCCCCAAGCCGCACGCAGATGAACGATGTCATTCTCGCGCTCGGTTTGGTAGACGATTTCCATTTGCTCCGCGCGTTTCATGCGGTTCAATGCGGGAACAAGCGGGGTGAGGAGTTGATCGAAAACCGATTGAAGTCGTGAGCCGCCTTGGCGCACCTCCAGTTCTGATAACAACAGTGCTTTTCCCGGATTGTCCGGAAGCGTTCCCTCAAGTTTCAGCATGCGCTCGGCGAGCTCAGGTTCAGGCGACAGCACGACGCTATCGACCACAACGATCCGCGTCTGCGTCCACCGCCGCCAGCCTGTTTTGTGCTCTTCAGAAAGGTAGTTCCACCAAATGGCGCGGTTCTGGTCCTGCAGATACGCGAAAAACAATGCGCCGCACACGCCGAACCAGAAGAGCCAAGGAATGACAATGAGGCCGATCAAAAAATCCGGCACTAACGCGGGCTGTCCCTTGGGCCAGGTATAGATGCGCATCGCAGCGCCGATTGCCTGGATAAGAACAAACAGCGCCGCCAGCAACCACACTGGGGGCGGTAGCGCATCCGCTTGACGCGGCACGCTGGATAAATACCAACGACGGTTCATGCGATCGTCACGCCCGGATTACGTGCAATGACCACACTGCCGCATTGCGTGCGACAGCCATCAACCACGAGGTTTTGACCATGAAAGCTAAAACCCGGTCCATCTTCGACGATCGGATTGTCGCCGTGCTCGGGGCACGACACAATATCGCCTTTGACCGCGGCCTTGCGTCCGTTCAGATTGAACGCTGAAGAAGCGGATTTGACTTTGCCGCCGTGACTTGTGTCGTCGCCTTCGCAGACTGGTTTTTTCATGGATTCTCGCAGTCGATTTGGTTACGCTTAATTTGTTTTACGGTGTCGGCTGTCCAGCCGAGCGGATTGAGGCGTCGCAGGTAAAACGGTCTTGACCAGAGGGTGTGTGAAGACCTTCTGGAAGCAATTTCTTGTTGGTTGCCCACGCGCTATCTGGATGCAGTCCCTGCGGGTAAGGCTTATTTAGTTCGATTTGAAACGCGAGGGGAAGCTTCGTCACGTGTGTGTTGTATTGAGCTTTGTCGGCAATATAAAGCGCATCCTTGGTTACAGCAAAAGTGTATTTTTCCGAAGCCTCGGAAGGCCGACTAGAGTATTTCAAATAGTCAAACCATCGAAACGTGCGCCCGCGATCGGTCGAATAGGCGAGCGAGTTGGTGCAACCCCGCTCACCGCACGTCGTATTTTCGGATGTCGGAAGTACGATATTTGAGCCCGAAGGATCATCAATTACTAAGCGCCCTCGGTAGTCGGTTGGCGAACCCGTCCAGACTTTTTGGTGTATGCCTAGCCGTGTGTCGTTGTAGTAGTTGTCGCCATAGCATTTATCATAATTTTCCAGCGAGACAAACCGGTGGTCGTCAATGCGATAAGTCACCTGTACGGGTGCGTTCGGGTCTGGTTTATAAGAGTACGTGCTACCGACGTGGCTGTACGCGGCGCGTTGATCCGCTGTCATATCCTCATAATCAGTCTGGCATCCAGCCAGTGCTAAGACCGCGATTAGCAGGCTCACCGTTGCAATGCGCTTCATGCGCCTCTCCATTTTTCTCACGGCGTTTTCGGCTGTCCGGCGGAACGAATAGAGGCGTCGCAGGTAAAGCGATCTTGGCCAGAGGGCGAGCGGAGTTCGGAGAGAACAGATGGCCGTCGCGACGCAGTAAAATTGCCGCCGAACACGCCGGGAGGATAGGGTTTGTCAAGCTCGATATCTTTTACAAGAGGAAACCCTTTCACGTAAGCATCATCTTGCATTGTCTCGGCCACATACAATTTATCCTTTGTTACTGCGATCAAGAACTTCTTTGAATCATCTGAGGGCCGACTGGAGTATTGCAAATAGTCAAGCCAGCGAAATTTGCGTCCGCGATCGGTCGAATAGGCGAGAGAGTTGGTGCAACCTCGCTCACCGCACGTCGTATTTTCGGATGTCGGAAGTACGATATTTGAGCCCGAAGGATCATCAATTACTAAGCGCCCTCGGTAGTCGGTTGGCGAACCCGTCCAGACTTTTTGGTGTATGCCTAGCCGTGTGTCGTTGTAGTAGTTGTCGCCATAGCATTTATCATAATTTTCCAGCGAGACAAACCGGTGGTCGTCAATGCGATAAGTCACCTGGACAGGTGCGTTCGGGTCTGGTTTATAAGAGTACGTGCTACCGACGTGACTGTACGTGGCGCGCTGATCCGCGGACATATCCTCATAATCAGTCTGACATCCAGCCAGTGTTAAGACCGAGATAAGCAGGCTCACCGTTGCAATGCGCTTCATGCTCCTCTCCATTTTTGGTTTTCTTGATCTGTCTTAGTCACGACTTCAGAGACGGTCTCCGTGTCGATCGTGGACGGCATCGGCGGCGTAGATAGCTCACCATCGTTGTAATACGGGTCGGCCATTTGAGTCCAATCAGCCTCTCGTATCAGGTCGTACCAAAAGTCTTTTGATATGTCGTAGGCATCGCAAAAACCAATCGGCAGGTCGTATGCGACTACGCGGCTCATAAACGCATGATGTTTTGGAAGCGTGCTGTGATTAGTTGGCATCGGTTGGTAGTTAGCGATGCGTTTGTGACGCTCTTCCTCCGTTTCAAGCTCGCGGCGCTTTCCTGTGTTTGCATACACATCTTCTCGTTCCATCCAGAGCTGGCGGTCGTAGATCGAGTCGAGGTACACGTATCCGTCGTCTAAATACTTGCCCTTCGAATCTTTCGCGGCCAGCATGTTTTGGTCCCTGCGCGATTCGTCAAAGTACACTTGCCTGTCGTCTTTTCCCGTCGCGGTCGTCACCGGGGTTTGCACTGACTTGGACATCTCTTCCGCCGTAATCGGATCAGGTACCTTTTCGGCGTTAATCGTCACCTTTTGGCTTCGTTTTGGTACCGCCCACAGCAGCGTCCCGAGCACCCGACGATTGCCGTTCCAAAAATCATTTGGGCCTACGCCCGCTTCGGGATTGGCGATGGGCGGAAGCGTGCCGAAGTTCTGTACGCCGGGCTCATCGCCGCACGGCGTGCCGCGCGCCAGCATGCGCTGTCTCACGGTATCGCCCAGTTCGCCAAGCAGTTCATCGTCTACACCTTGCCAGCCGATACTCTGAAGCGGCGCGGAACCCATCACCCGGTCATGCGGATTAAAGTAGACATAGAAGCGCCCGTGGTTATCACGCTCAGGCAAACCGTAGTGCATTTTCAAATCAGGCCGCCAGAAATTCATGTCTTCGCTCGCCCCGACGTGCAGTTGCTGCATAAGCTCTTCGGTGTAGACGCATTTATCCTCCTTGATGCGTTGAGCGACGGCCTTAAAAGTACGCACGCGCGCGCCGGTAGTGGGCCGTTCGTTGCCACACGTAAGCGAATCCGTGAACTTGTCTTTTAGCGCGAACGGCGAGTTCATCACGATCAACGCATCGGGCGCACGCGTCTTGCACAGCAAGGTCGCGGCCATCGCGACCATCGTCCCCTGACTGTGAGACATGACCGTGATGGTGTCGCGCGGCGAGTTCGCGCGGATTTTGTCGATCAAATCCGCGAGTCGTTGCGCGGCCCGTGCGCAATAGGTCCGCGGCGGCGCATCGTGGATTTCACGGTCCCATTCGGTGTTGAACGCCTGCAGGTTGATGCCCGCCACGTGCTTTCGAAATCCAGTTTTTCCCCACATCTGCTGCAGGTTGTTCGTTCCATTCTGAAAGGGGCCACCGCCCCAATGCCACGGCCCGCGATCGCCAGCCTTTCGCTTCCAGAAGTCAGCGCCCCACACATTGCGCATAGGAATTCGCCATTCCTTCTCTTCCCCGTCTTTAGCGCGGAAGCCCCAGTAAAAGCGGATGACAGGGGAAAGAGCTCCTTTCCAATCGGGATCAAGTCTACGAGGAATCTCTTCGCCCGTAGCTGGGTCCCGTCCAAGATACTTATTTGTCTTTAGGTCGCTTCGATTGAGTCGCTTGTTCAGCCCTTCACACAATGCGATCTCCGCGTCGTCATACCATTCGCCCTGCGAATTCACGCCATGCACGAAGATAACAATGCCGGGTAGGTGCGGCGGAATAAGCGCTTCTGCGCGCACCTCGAAACTGGCTGGCGTATGAAAGGATTCCCAATACATTCTTCCAAACGCATCGTGTTTCATGGGCACCACACGTGTAGCATGCTGGTGCTTATAGCGGCTACCTTCGGCGGGCGCTCCCGTAGCGTCTGCGTCTGCGTTGTTGTCTGCCGGTGTATTGGGTTGGTTTGAATCGTCGCTCATATCAACCTTTCTTGAATTGGGTCAACAGCTTCATGCCTTGCGCAATATCGGCCTTCGAAAGCGACGTTTTACCGTCGTCACCAGTAACGCCTTCAACGACTTTTCCGTCTGCAAGCTGTATCTTGTAGGGACGCTTTACGAGCGGACGCCCGGTCACTGCGTCGCTGAGGGTGAACATCTCGTCATGGGAAACATCCAGTTTTTCGAATTTCGGCAATGGCAGCGACAAGCCGCCTGGACCCACCAACACCACCTCGGTGAAATGCAAATACAGCTTTCCCGCGCCGCCCATATGAACGTCGTCGGCGAGAATCTTTTCGTAGGCCGTACCGCCTCCGCCAAGCACCACGCCATTGGCTGCGTTCGCGGTGAGCGTACCTTCGGCGCTGCTCAGGTGCATGTCCTTTGCAGCCACCATTTCAATCGCATCTGACTGCGCCTGAATCAGCACCTTCCCGCGTGCCGCGAACAATTTGATGCCGAGCTTGTAGGCAAAGAGAGACAACACGTCTCCGGCCGCGATCGCCATATTGCGCAGCGCACTGATGCCAACGCCGGCGCTTGTCGTCAACGTCACGTCCTTACCGGCAGCCACCGATATCCGATCAGGTGTCGCCACTGCAATTCCAGCGGGAGCCGACAGCACCATGACCGCCTGCTTTAACTCGGCAACGTTCTCCTTGAGCCACTGACTCTCAGCCTTGAGCGCGGCGATCTCGGCCTTTGCGACCGCAGCAGCGTCAGCCAGTCCTTGCGCTTGGGCATTGGATACCTGCAATTGCCCGATTGCGGGACTCATATCGCGCTGCTTGCCCTGAGCCTTGGGCTGCAGATCGGCGGAGAGGAACAGTCCCTTGCCGGCGCGCACCGCGCCGTATTCGTCGGTACGCAGCTCGAAGCCGCCACCGCGTTCTTCGCGCTTGGCATTGACCATATGGCCCAGCGTCAATTGCGATTTTCCGTATTCGGTCGCCGTCTTGATGTGCTCCTGGCCCTTCCAGTCCTCCATCCGAAACTTGTTATTGGACTGCGTGCGCAGGACGTTGCGCGACATCCATCGTTCCTGATTGTGGATCAAGTCGGACTGAATGCTGTTGTGATGGAACTGCGAGATGAAGAGCTTGTCCGGGTCGCCGTCGCGCGCCATGATGACGGCTTCCGTGCCATCGAGTACGGGGAAGTGGAAGCCGGTTTGCAGCGCACCCGCGAAAGGTTTAGCCATGCGCAGCGGCACGCTTTCACCACCCGGATTCCATTTATCGAAATCAAGGTCGAGACGCACCGGGTAATGCCCGGCCTTGGTCAGATATGCATAAGGGTATTTGTTCGGCGATGTGATGCGTGCGCTGAGTGCCCCCCATATTCGGGGCCACTTTTTTTCGTCAATTTTTAATCGGAAACGCCGGTTGGACGGGATCGCTTTATATGAATTGCCGTAGGCCACACCCCGACCACCGGAATGAGTCACCTCAATGACGACTTGCCCGCTCGGCGCATCGGGCAACTCTTCGTCAATGCGCAGAATGCGACCCGGTCGCAGCTCCAGCACATTGCTCTGTCCGTGGTACACGACTTGCCACGCGATTGCGGCTTCGTGCCGTAACTGCGCTTCCCAATGCGCGTCGTTTTGGCTGAGGTGATGCGTGCCGTACACGTAGGGCTGACCATAGGTGGTCGTATCATCAATCGCGACGTTCGCCTCGTCCTTAAAACGCTCCCATGCGGCCAGCGGATTGTAGTCGGCGACCATGACCGATTTTGGCACCACTTCAGCGTGTGTCTCAAGCACGAACACCGCTTCGACGCCTGCCTCGAGCCCCGCATTCTCCCGATACGGCACCTTCAGTTCGGGCGTATATACGTAGTGGTCGATATCGTCACCGAACACAACCACGTCACCGTGCTTGCCTTGTTCGATGTAAAAATAAATGCCGCCCTTTTCACATAGAAGTTTGATGTAATCAAAGTCCGACATCTGGTACTGCAAGCGGAAGTCATGGACGGGATATTCGCGGCGCAGCTTGAATACAAACTGGTGGTCCATGAATTCGCGCAGCATCATCGATTCAATGATTTGCGGCGTGCTCTGATGCTGGTAGACGCGGCTTGCGTGCAGCAGGCGCATGCGCGCCATTTGCGACTCGACCACGATCGTGTAACGGAAATAGTCCTTTGTTTTCTTGATCCGTTTGAACCCCGTGACAACGCCACGATAAACACGCGGCTGTGTGCTGTCTTCGGCGGTGATCGTAAAGTGACCGTCGCGCCCGAGGTAGTCGGCGCGAGAAAGCTGTTCAGGGTGTGTGAACTCGATCGTGATCTCGTAAGGCGAAGCCATGCCTTCATGCGCTTGATACGAGATGACCGATATGTCCTTGGCGTTCGCTGCGCTCGGCACGTCAAGGTGGTATGCCTGCCGCCCCGTTACGCGGCCCTTATCCAGTCGGTACGCGTCGGCGTGCTCATGAGTCTCCTGCATGTTTGAAGCCTTGATCTCTCAGGTGAACCGTGACCAACTGATATTGGCGATTCTTTTATTGGAACAATCGTTCTAGTCGTTGCAAAAACTAGACGTAATCGTGAATGATCAGCCAACGTCGTGTAAAAGGGCAAGGGGCGATAGCGGAATCGGCGAGAGATTCGGATTTATCTGAGATATGTTTCGACTTAAGACGTATCAGTCGCGTCAGGAACACGATAGGAAACCGGTTGTAGCGTGTGCCTTTTTGGGTCTAGTCCTGAGTCGAGAACTTTCGTCTTCGATGCATCTTCCGTTCTTTGACCATAAGTTTAACTAACTAATTATGCGCAAGACGCTCATACGCACAATCTTTCTTGGAACAAGCCCAACGGCAAAAGTTATTTTACCGAGTCTCGCCGTTCAACCTCCGCCCGCTCTAGCAACAACTCTTGCTCCCTCACGTTCCTGGTCATCGACGCGGCACGCTCGAACTCCTTGCGCGCTTCTTCGTGCCGCCCGATCTTCGCCAACAGATCGCCCCTGACGCTTGGCAACCAGTGGTAGTTCGCGAGCGCGGCGTTTTCGGCGAGTCCATCGACGATCGCGAGACCCGCCGCCGCATCAAACGCCATGCCCACCGCGACCGCCCGGTTCAACTCCACTACAGGCGAAGGCGCGACTACAGCCAACGCGTCGTACAAAGCGACGATCTGTTCCCAGTCCGTGTCCTCCGCGCGCCGCGCCCGCGCATGACACGCCGCCAATGCGCCTTGCAATGCGTACGGCCCGCGCATCCCGTTCAACGCCTCGGAACGAGCCAGCGCCGCCAATCCGCGCCGGATCAGCAACGGATCCCATCGGCTGCGATCCTGGTCCATCAGCAGGATCGCCCGGCCGCCGGCGTCAGTGCGCGCATGAATACGCGATGCCTGGATCTCCATCAGCGCAACCAGCCCGTGAACCTCGCTTTCATCGGGCGCGAGGCCGGCCAGAATCCGTCCGAGACGCAACGCGTCATCGCATAAGGATGGCCGCATCCAGTCGTCGCCAGCCGTGGCCGAATAGCCCTCGTTGAAGATCAGGTAAATCACTTCGAGCACCGATGCCAGCCGCGCCGCGCGGGCATCGGCTTTCGGCACTTCGAACGGCACGCGCGCCGCCGATAACGTCCGCTTCGCCCTGACGATCCGCTGCGCGATGGTCGGCTCAGGCTGCAGGAAGGCGCGCGCGATTTCATCGGTGGTGAGGCCGCCGAGCAGACGCAAGGTCAGTGCTACGCGTGCATCGAGCGACAAAACCGGATGGCACGCAATGAAGACGAGCCGCAACAGGTCGTCGCCGATATCGTCTTCGCGCGCGGCGCCGAGGGCATCGACGAAATCCGGCGTGACGTGTTCCTCGCGCGCATCCATGTCGAGCCCCAGTTCCTCGTGTTTGCGGGCGTGCAACGCATCCTGGCGCAGCCGGTCGAGCGCCCGATGCTTTGCCGTGGTCACGAGCCACGCGCCCGGATTGTCCGGCACGCCATCCACCCGCCAATGCTCGAGCGCCGCGATCAACGCGTCCTGCGCGAACTCCTCGGCAAGGGACACGTCCCGCACGAGACGCGTAACCACGGCGATGACCTTCGCCGATTCCAGCCGCCATACGGCTTCAATTGCGCGATGCGTGGCTTGATTCTGGTCGCCCGGCGTTGCACTCACGGCGCGCCCGCCGCGTTCGGATCCATGTGCACGAACTCCCACGTATGGCCATCGATATCTTCAAAACCATGGCTGTACATGAAGCCATAGTCCTGAACCGGACGCGGCGTGGTGGCGCCGGCGCGCACGGCCTTCGCGACGATCTCGTCCACTTCCGCGCGGCTTTCGCACGACAGGCACGTGAGCGCTTCCACATGCGTCTTTGCATCGATGATCGTCTTCGCCGTGAAGCCCTGGAAGAAAGACCGCTCGAGCAACATCACGAAAATGTTTTCACCGACAATCATGGCCGCACCCTTGTCATTGGTAAAACGCGGCTCGAAGGTGAAACCCAGTTCGCTGAAGAAAGTTTTCGACTTGTTGAGATCGGCGACCGGCAGGTTTACGTAGATTTGCTTATGCATTTCAAGGTCCTTGGTTTTTCCAGTCGAGCATCAGGCTTTAGCGCTGCGCGGGCAGGAGTTCTCGAAAGCGATCGAACGCTTCGCCCGAACCCAGTTCATCGAGTTCGTAAAGTTGCCGCACTTCTATTTCGCCGCGTTCACGCTCCCCCATTGGCGCGGGAAAACGGCGCACCCATTCCACGGCTTCTTCGCGCGAACGGACCTGGATCAGCGTGTACCCGGCGATCAATTCTTTCGTCTCGGCGAAAGGTCCATCCGTGATCGTGCGCCGGCCGTTCTCGTACCGCACCCGCCAGCCCGTGGCGGTCGGATGGAAACCGCTTGCATCGAGCAAGACGCCGGCTTTCGAGAGTTCCTCGTGATATGCGCCCATCGCGCTCAACAACGCATCGTCCGGAAGAACGCCTGCTTCGGAAGTTTCGCTTGCCTTGACCATGATGATGAATCGCATCGCCGTTCTCCTCCGGGTCAGAACGAGAACGCCGCGCGCCCTCATCCCCACGACGATTCACAAGTCACCGTATCGACATTTTTCCGATGACTTTCAACGGCATCGGGTAAACACTCAGACCCAGCATGGCGCGATCTTGCGGACTTCGACCTCGCACCATTCGGCTGCCGGACACGCCGATGCAATTTCGATCGCTTCCTTCTCGGTCTCGCATGTGAGCATGAAGAAGCCGCCGATCATTTCCTTGGCTTCGGCGAACGGCCCGTCGATCAAACTTGCCTTGCCATCGCGTTTCCTGACCCGCATGCCATCCGATGCCAGCGATTCACTTGCGACCAGCAGTCCGCGCTCCTTCAGGCCGGCGCCGAATTCGACCATGCGATCGTAAAGAACCCGGCCTTCGGCTTCCGTGCGTTCGGCGCGCTGACCAACCGGCTCGGCAATGAGCAGCATGTAAGGCATGACGTCTCCTGGGTGATGTTTCGTGAAGGCTCAAGGTAACAAGTGTGGTGCGCGCTTTCAATCCGTTCATTTACCCTGGCCGAACCGCGCCGTCATGCCGGAACCCGGTAAGCTGTCGGCCTTTCTACCGCCGCGCGCGCTCCTTGCATCCATCCATGGTCGATTTATCCGTCTACGCCGGCCTCTTCGCGGTCGCGCTCGTCGCCGCGACGCTCTTCCCACTGCAATCCGAAGCGTTGCTCGCCGGATTATTGATTGCCCATAAGCAACCAGTCTGGATGCTCGTCGCGGTCGCGAGCGTGGGAAACGTGGTGGGATCGACGATCAATTGGGCGCTTGGACGCTCTATTGAAAAGCTGCGCGACAAACGCTGGTTCCCGATCAAGGGCCGCGCGCTCGATCGCGCCGAGAACTGGTACAAGCGCTTCGGCCGATGGACGCTCTTGCTCAGTTGGACGCCGGTCATTGGCGACCCATTGACGATGATTGCGGGCGTGCTGCGCGAACCCTTGTGGTCATTCCTGCTGATCGTGACGATTGCGAAGACGGCGCGTTACGTGGTGATCGCGGCATTGATCGCGATGTAGCGCACGGCCTTCTAAAGTTGATCCGCAAGTGCTGGTTACTCCAGGCCAATGCTGGTTTACGCTGACATCCGAATGCCGGGTTCAAACGTACTAAACCTGACCAGGCATTTCGAGGTAATTAATCTGACGAAAGAAATCGATGCTTAAACGTTTGCGCCTTCCGTGTCATCCTACATAAGCTGAACAAAGCGGGCTTTTTGCCCTTTATTTGCGGCTTAAACCACAAAAGTTTTTGCTAAGGTGCGTTAAGTGGCAAAAACAAATCACCTTGAAGTAGACTCCCCGCTTAACGGGTAAGCCGTACTGAAAACGTTGCTCAATGCAGACCAGAAACGTGTAATTAGTACTGATTTACGGCGGCCTTTGAGAACATCAAATTTCTACTGACTCCTCGCTGCATTCTCCCGACACCATGGCTATGACTCTGGACTATCTGCTGGACCGGCAAATTTCTTCGCAGTGGCGTGGCGTACTCGTCGCGCTCGCCGAAGAGTTCGACACGCAGATTGGCCGCGATGAACTCCGTCAGCTGATGCAACGCGTCGGCCGCCGTTTTGCGGCCGCGCATCCGCTTCCTCCTTGCAGCAGCACGCCCGAACTGGGCGCTGCATTGAATGCGGTCTGGAATGACGTCGACTGGGGTTTTGTGGAAGTGGCCGACGAAGCGGAATATCTGCGCATCGTCCATTGTTGCCCGCCCTTGCTCGCTTTCGGCGCGAATGCTTTGCCATGGACGCCGGCATTTCTGGAAGGTGCATATCAGGAATGGCTGAGCGCGCTCGGCGCTGACGGGCTCGCCGTCGTGCAGGCGGGAGAATTCGATGAAACCGCTGCAGTCGAGTTCAGACTCGGCCGTTATACAAACTGAAGCGCCGGATAAAGCAGCGCAGTCGTAAAGCTTCAAGGCAGGACCACGAATAAGGCAGTCGATCAGGCATTACCCATATAAAGCGCCATAAGCGCACAGGTCACTGGCCAGTGATCGCAAGGGTAAAAGCCCAAAGTAAAACCGAGAGTACGAGGATGCAGCACATGAACCCTTCGCGCGACATTGAAAAGCTGTTCGACCAGTTCGGCGGCGATGCCGGTAATTATCAGGAGATCGGTCGGGAAAACGAGGCGAGCCACGCGCGCACCCGGTGGCCGCTGCTCGCGACGCTCGACTTGTCGCAGCCGTCGATTCCCAATATCGTGCCGGGTCGTGATTCGCTGCTTTCGCCGGTGCCGGACCGGTCCACCGAAACGCGCAAGAAACCTTGGGGCGCACCCGCCGACACGGCGCCGGCCGATGACGCAGTGGCGTCCAGCGCGGCAGCAAACGCACCGGCGAATCCGCCCTTCACCCGCGACACGCGCCCACGCCTTTTCTCGCGCCCGAACCGCAAGACCATTCCGCCCGTTGCGAACATCGCGCTGCCGGGGTCTCCGGTCGGCGCGGAGCGCTTCTCGGCGCTCGTGGATGCGGTCGAAGGTGTATCGAATGTTGAGGACACGCCGGCCGTGGCCGCACCCGACCTAATCGCCCGGCTCCAGCCGTCCGCTCAGGCGCCGGCGCTGGAAATGCAACAGCAACATCGGCCGACATTGCCGCGCTCCCAGCCGCTGGCCACGCCTGGACAACTGCCAGGCTTCGCGAGCGCGTTCCAGGTGCAACGTCCGCAACCCGCCGCGAAACCTTCCTTGCCACGCATCCAGGCTACGCAGACCGCCCCTGAACCCAAGGCGCCGTCGATCCTCGGCAAGCTGTTCCGTACGCAAGGTGCAAGCCACACGGCAGCCGGTCAGCAAGGCGGCGCGCCGCGCCCGGACTCGCTTCAGTCGATGTTCGAGCGTCTGCGGGAACCGGCAGCGGCCGCATCGCCGGCTTCGGAGGACGATGTACCCGTCGCAGGTTCGTGGCTCGCGAAGCGCGCTGCCCGGTCATGAAGGTCATCACCGTGGTATCCGCCAAAGGCGGCGTAGGTAAAACCACGCTCGCCGCAAACCTGGCCTCGGTGCTGGCCGCGCGCGGGCGTCGCGTGATCGCGCTCGACCTCGATCCGCAAAACGCGCTGCGCCTGCACTTCGGCATTCCGCTCGACAGCATAGATGGCCTTTCCCGCGCGACGCTCGCCAACGACGCATGGCAAACCGTGATGTTCGATGGCGTCGACGGCGTCACCGTGCTGCCCTACGGCGCGGTCCTGGAAGACGATCGCCGGCGCTTCGAGGCGTACATCGACCGGGAGCCGCAATGGCTCGCGCAATCGCTGGAAACGCTCAAGCTCGATAGCAACGACATTGTCATCGTCGATACCCCGCCGGGTTCCTCCGTCTATACCCGCACCGCGCTGACCGCCGCGAACTTCGCGCTGAACGTGGTGCTGGCCGACGCCGCATCGTACGCGGCCATCCCGCAGATGGAACGCATGATCGAGGCCTACGCCACCCCGCGCGCCGACTTCGCGGGCACGGGTTACGTGGTGAACCAGGTGGACCAGACGCGCCAGTTGACCAAGGACGTGCTCAAGGTCTTGCGCAACATGCTGGGCGGCAAGATGTTTTCGGGCGTCATTCATCTTGACGAAGGCGTCAGCGAATCGCTCGCGTGCGACACCACGCTGATCCATTACGACCCTTTGAGCCAGGCCACGGCCGATCTCCGCGCGTGCGGCGAATGGCTCCTGAATTCTGTCGATGCCATGCCGGTCTCCCCGAGGAACGTCGCATGAACAAGCCGCGCGCACGAGGCCTTTCCGAGGCGGATGCAATCCCTTCGCGCATTGAGCGCGTGGTGGATTCGGGCATCTGGAACAGCCGGATTTTCACCGGCCTTCTGACCGTATTCGCCATCGCGACGATGTACTTCGTCTGGACGGTGCCGCTGGTTGCGACCCAGCAATTGATTTTCGCGTGCTGCTGTTTCGGTTTCGCGATGGCGTTTCGCCGTCTGCGCGGCCAGTACGCCACGCTCGTGATGATCATGTTGTCGGTAACGGTCACCGGACGCTATATGTACTGGCGGCTGACCGAAACGACCTACTGGGAGCGTCCGCTCGACGCCGCGTGGGGTCTGCTGCTGGTCGCGGCCGAAGTGTATTCGGCGATCGTGCTGATGCTCGGTTATTTCCAGACGGCATGGCCGCTGCAAAGAAAGCCGATGCCGCTGCCGAAGAACCGCGATGAATGGCCGACCGTCGACGTCTTCATCCCGACCTATAACGAGCCGCTTGGCGTGGTGAAGCCGACCATCTACGCGGCGCTCGCGATGGATTACCCGAAGGACAAGATCTCGATCCATGTCCTCGATGACGGCCGTCGTCCGGACTTCAAGGCCTTCTGCGAAGAAGTCGGCGTGACGTGGACCATCCGCACGCACAACCGGCATGCGAAGGCCGGCAACATCAATGAAGCGCTCAAGACCACGAGCGGCGAATATCTCGCGATCTTCGATTGCGATCACATCCCCACGCGCTCGTTCCTGCAGATCGGTCTTGGCTGGTTCCTGAAAGACAAGCTTCTTTCGATGCTGCAAACGCCGCACCATTTCTTCTCACCTGATCCGTTCGAACGCAATCTCGGCACCTTCCGCAAGGTCCCTAACGAAGGCGAGTTGTTCTACGGCCTCGTGCAGGACGGCAACGACCTGTGGAACGCGACCTTCTTCTGCGGCTCGTGCGCGCTGCTGCGCCGGACCATGGTCGAAGAGATCGGCGGCATTGCGGTGGAGACCGTGACCGAAGACGCGCATACGGCGTTGAAGCTGCATCGACTGGGATATACGACGGCGTATCTCGCGATTCCGCAGGCAGCAGGCCTCGCGACCGAAAGCCTGTCAGGTCACATCGGGCAGCGGATTCGCTGGGCGCGCGGCATGACGCAGATTTTTCGCATCGATAACCCGCTGACGGGCAAGGGACTCAAGCTTGGCCAGCGGCTCTGTTATCTGAACGGCATGATGCACTTCTTCTACGGCATCCCGCGCCTCGTGTTCCTCACCGCGCCGCTGTCGTATCTGTTCTTCGGCGCGCACGTGATCCAGGCGGCGGCGGGCACGATCGCCATTTACGCGTTGCCGCACATGATGCATGCGAGCATTACGAACTCGCGCATGCAGCGCCAGTTCAGGCATTCGTTCTGGGCCGAGGTATATGAATCCGTGCTGGCGTCGTACATCACGGCGCCCACCTTGCTTGCGATGATCAACCCGAAGCTCGGCAAGTTCAACGTGACGGCCAAGGGCGGCCAGATCGCAAAGGATTACTTCGACTACAGCATCTCGCGGCCGTACCTGATCCTGCTGGTGCTGAACCTGCTTGGGTTTATCGCGGGGATCGTGAACATTTACATTCATTGGGACGTGAAGAGCGAAGTGAACACGGTGCTGCTCAACCTTGCGTGGACCACGTACAACATGCTGATCCTCGGCGCGAGCGTGGCGGCTGCAAGCGAACGCAAGCAGGTTCGCTCCACCCATCGCGTGGAAATGAAGATGCCCGTGATGCTCAAGTTTTCAACCGGCCGCACGCTCGCCTGCGAAACCATGGACTACTCGGAAGGCGGCGTGGGCGTGAGGCTGCCGGGCGACCTGCAAGTGCCGCTGCACGAGAAGGTCACCGTATCGCTGTTTCGCGGCGACGAGGAATATGCGTTCCCCGCAACCGTCGGGTTCAGCGCCGTCGGCCGCGTCGGGCTGCGTTTCTCGGCGCTCACGCGCGAGCAGGAATTCGAGTTCGTGAAGACCACTTTTGCCCGCGCCGATGCCTGGACCCATTGGGCCGAAGGGCGCACGCCGGACGCGCCGCTGCGCGGTCTGCGCCATGTGCTGACGGTGGGCGTGGGCGGTATCGGCGCGTTGTTCGAGCATCTTTTCAATGACGCGCGGACGTGGGTTGTGACGCGTGCCCCGGGCGCTAAAAAACTGAAGACCAAAGACTGACATGCGTAAGGGAATCACGATGCTGCGCCCGGGCAACGGCCGAGGCGAACTAGATCAGGCTGTGCCCGCGCCGCTGCGCTCCCGCCCGATCGCCCGTGCGTTGATGCGCTCGCTCGCTTGCTGGATGGCGTTGCAGACCGCGTTGGCCGTGCCGCTGGCATCGCTTGCGAGTGCTGCGGCCGCCTTGAGCGCCAGAGAAGCTTCGGCCGCGGCGACACCGGCCGCACCTGCGCCTACCGCGACTGGCGGCGTGCCGCTGCCCGGCCCTGCCGCGCCATATAACAAGCTGACCATCGAACAACCGCCGCTCGCCGTGGCCGTGCCCGCATTCGGGCAAGCGGCATCGGGCGCGGTGGGTGCATCGGCGGTGCCGGCTGTCAAGACGCTGGCATCGAAGACGCCGACAACCGCCGAACCCGGCACGCTGGTCCCGGGCGGCCGGCGCCAGACACTGACCTTCGCCGATCTCGGCGCACTCGACCCGCTGCAACTGCGCGGCACCGACGGCCAGAACGGCGTGCCGTTTTCGGTGCGCGGCGACGAAGTCGTGACGGGCGCGGTGCTGCATCTTATCTATAGCTATTCGCCGTCTCTCCTGCCGTCGATTTCGCAATTGAAGGTGCTGGTCAACGGCGAAGTTGCCGCGACCCTGCCAGTGCCGCGCGATCAGGCCGGCATTCTGGTGGCGCGCGATGTGTCCATCGACCCGCGCTTCATCACTGAATTCAACCACCTGAACGTGCAGTTGATCGGCCATTACACGCAGCAATGCGAGGACCCGTCGAACTCCACGTTGTGGGCCACTGTCAGCAACGCGAGCTCGCTCGACCTCACGTATGCGTCGCTGGAAAGCAAGGCTGATCTCGCCGCGCTGCCCGCTCCTTTTTTCGATAGACGCGATGTCCGCCGCCTCGAACTGCCGTTCGTCTTCGCGCAAAAACCGACGCCTGCTACGCTCGAAGCCGCCGGTACGGTTGCGTCGTGGTTCGGCTCGCTGGCGGGTTATCGCGGCGCGGTGTTTCCGGCGCAGATCGATAACGTGCCGCTTTCCGGCAACGTCGTGGTGTTCGCCACGCCCGACCAGCATCCGGCCGGCGTGCAGATTCCCGAAATTTCCGGGCCGACCATCGCCGTGCGCGACCGTGAAGGCGGCGCACGCGGTCGCATCCTGCTCGTGATGGGACGCAACGACGCCGAGCTGAAGACCGCCGCCAAGGCGCTGGGGATCGGACAAAACTCGTTCTCGGGACCGAGCGTGACGATCACGCAACTCAACGATTTCGCGCCGCGCAAACCCTACGACGCCCCCAACTGGCTCCCGACCGATCGCCCGGTGCGCTTTGGCGAACTGGCCGAAGCACGCGACCTAACGGTGACCGGTTACAACGCGGACGCCGTGCGCGTCAACCTGCGCGTGCCGCCCGACTTGTTCATGTGGCAAACGAAGGGCGTGCCGATCGACCTGGGTTACAGATACACCGTGCGCCCGGCGCTCGACCGTTCCACGCTGAACATCAACGTGAACGATGGCTTCGTGCAATCGCTGCGCATCCCGGCCGTGGCGACTTCCACGTTCGATCTGGGCCGCTATTTCAATCGCGTCCTGCCCGATAAAACCGCTGCCGCGCGCCATCAGATCTACGTGCCGCCGCTCCTGCTCACGCCGCGCTCGCAGTTGCGTCTGCACTTCTATTACGACTATCCGAAGACTGGCGAATGCCAGGGACGCATTCTGGACAACGTGGTGGGCGCGATCGATCCGAACTCGACCATCGACCTTTCGGGGTTTCCGCACTACATGGCGCTGCCCGATCTCGCCGCGTTCGCCAACGGCGGTTTCCCGTTCACGCGTATGGCCGATCTGTCGCGGACGGCGGTAATCATGCCCGACGATCCCAGCTCGGCCGACTACAGCTTGTTCCTGCTGGAAATGGGACGCATGGGTGCATCGACGGGATATCCCGCGGCCGGCGTGACCGTCGCGCAAGCCGATCAAGTCGATAATCTCGCCGACAAGGACCTGCTGATCCTCGGTTCACCCGGCCGCCAGCCGCTCTTGCAGCGCTGGGCGAAAAACATGCCCTTCTCGGGCGACGCCGACTCGCGCAACTTCGAACTCTCCGATGTCGCGTTCAAGGTCGTCGACTGGTGGCACGGCGAGCGCGGCGTGGAACGCCTGCCGGCACGCGCCGACCTCACGCTCGTAAGCTCGAACGGCGATGCGCTCATCACCGGGTTCAAGTCTCCGTTGAAAGGCGAGCGCAGCGCGGTTGCGTTGATCAGCGCGGCGGGGCAATCGGATGCGGACTTGCAGTCGGCCTTGCTCGACAACGACATCCTTCCGGAAATCCAGGGCGCCATGGCCGTGATCCACGGACGGGACGTGACGGTGACATCGAATGGCCAGGCGTATTACGTTGGCCACCTGTCGCCATTCGAATACATGCGATGGGCGTTGTCATCGCATCCGCTCCTGCTCGTCTTGAGCGGCTTGCTCGCGGCCATTATCATCGCGGCACTGTTCTACCGTGCACTGCGCGCTGTTGCTGCGCGCCGTTTGAGGGATTGATATGCAGGCTGGTTTCAAGCGTGGATCGAAGACTGCAGTTTTGGCGCTGGCATTGCTCAGCATGGGGTTCACTCCTGGCGCCCGGGCTTCCGGGACGGTGACGAAGGAATGCACGGACTGGAATGCATACCGGACCTTCGCGTCGCGCTTCATTCAGGCCGATGGCCGCGTGGTCGATTACTCCACGCCGGCGCAGCAGACCACGTCCGAAGGCCAGTCGTACGCCATGTTCTTTGCGCTGGTCGCCAACGATCGCGCCATGTTCGACCGCTTGTTGAACTGGACCCGCGCGAACCTCGCCGCGAACCAGTTCGATGCAGGCAGCGTGCGGTTGCCATCGTGGCAATGGGGCCGCGGACCCGACGGCTCGTTCGGCGTGCTGGATCCGAATTCCGCGGCCGATTCCGATGTCTGGATCGCCTACGATCTGGTGCAGGCCGGGCGCCTCTGGAACGAACCGCGTTATACGCATCTGGGCGAAGCGCTCGCCGCGCAGATCGTGAAGCATGAAGTGGCGAACCTGGGCGGCATAGGGCCCATGTTGCTGCCCGGTCCGCAAGGCTTCCAGACCGGCGATGTGACGCGTCTCAATCCGAGTTATTCGCCGCTGCCGGTGTTGCGCGGCCTGGCTAACGCCATGCCGAAAGGTCCGTGGAATGCGCTCGCGGAGAACGGTTACAAGCTGGTGTCGGTGACATCGCCGCGTGGTTTTTCGCCCGACTGGGCGGCATTCAAAGGCGGCCAGTTCGTGGTCGATCCGCAAAGCGGCGACACCGGCAGCTACGACGCGATCCGCGTGTATTTGTGGGCGGGCATGGCGTCGAGCGCCGATCCGCTCAGCAAGCCCTGGCTCGCGGCGCTCGGCGGCATGCGCCAGGCCGTGGCGCAGACGGGCATTCCGCCGGAACGCGTGGCGGTATCGACTGGAATGGGCAGCGGTGAAGGACCGTTGAGCTATTGGGCGTCGCTTGCGCCCTACTTCAAGGCGCTTAACGACGAACGCGGTCTCGGCCTCGCGCGCACGCGGCTGGCCGTGCTCGATGCGCCCATCGGCTCGCCTGCCGCCGCGAACCGCGAGCCGGTGTATTACGACCGGGTGCTGGGCTTGTTCGGCGCCGGATTCATAGAAGGCCGATACCGCTTCGACGAAGCCGGCCGACTCGTCCCGAGTTGGAGAAGCGCATGTTGAAACGGTCTCTCTTTCCTTTGACGACAAACGCCGGCGTCCGCGCGATCGCGCTGAGCATGGCCGCGGGATGCGTTGCGAATGTGCCATTGACGGCGTTCGCCCAGGCGGCAAGCAGCGCCGCCGACACCAGCACGAACGCCAATGCCCCTCTGACCGTGTTGATCGACCAGGGCCGCTATTGGCAATCGCACCGGCGTGGCGACCTTGCCGAACAGGCGTGGCAGAAGGTGTTGCGTATCGACCCGAAGCAGCCCGACGCGCTTTACGGCATGGGCATCATCCTCTCCGATCGCAAGGACGGCAGCGGCGCGCAGCAATATCTGTCGCGCTTGCGTCAGGCTGCGCCGCAGTATCCGAATATCGATGAACTCGGCCGGCGGCTCGGCGAAACCAGTCCGCGCGACCAGACCGTCAACGACGCGCGGCGTCTCGCGCAAAGCGGCCAGAGCGCCTCGGCGGTGCAGGAATATCAGCGCGCGCTGAGCGGCAAGCCCGCCACGCCCGAACTCACGCTCGAGTATTACCAGGCGCTCGCCGCCACGCCGCAAGGCTGGGATCAGGCGCGTGCGGGCCTCACGCAGCTTGCAAAGCAGAACCCGAACGATCCGCGTTACGCGCTCGCGCTGGCCCAGCATCTGACCTATCGCGATACCACGCGCCGCGACGGCATCGCGCGTCTGGCGCAGTTGAGCAGCGACAGCACCGTCGGCGACCAGGCGAAGAAAAGCTGGCGTCAGGCGCTGTTGTGGCTGGGCGCGCGGGCATCGGATGCGCCCTTGTATCAGGCGTATCTGCAGGCATCGCCGGATGATCCGGCCGTCAAGGCCCGTTTCGATTCCATGGTCCAGCAGGACAAAGAGGCGCAGGAACGCTCGCAGGCGAGCGCTGCGACCGATGCCCGCGGGCGCACCGTCGCCGAAGGTTTTGCCGCGCTGGATCGCGGCGATATCGTCACGGGACGCGCGCGCTTTTCGGCGGTGCTGGCGCAAAGCCCGAATGACGCCGATGCGCTCGGCGGCATGGGTATCGCCGCGTTGAAGCAGGAAAAATTCGATGAAGCGCGCACCTACCTGGAACGTGCATCGCGCGCCGGGAACGCCGCGCGCTGGAAAGACGCGCTGACCAGCGCCACCTACTGGAGCTACACGAGCGCGGGTATCGGCGCACGCAGCAACGGCGAAACGGCCAAAGCAAGATCGATGTTCGAGCGTGCGATCGCGTTGAATCCATCCGACACGACCGCGCAGACCTTGCTCGGCGAAACGCTCCTTGGCAGCGGCGACCCGCGTGGCGCCGAACAGGCGTACCGGATGGCGTTGCGCCGTCAGGCCGACAACCCGGATGCCATTCGCGGCCTCGTCGGCGCACTCGCCGCGCAAGGCCGTGGCGAAGAAGCGCTGGTGTTCGCGAACCAGTTGAACGCCGAGCAGCAGGCGAAGGCCGGCGGCATCAACAAGTTGCGCGGCGAGGCGCAGGCGGCGCAAGCCCGCGCGGCCGAAGCGCGTGGCGATCTCGGCGCGGCCCGCAGCCTCTTCGAAGATGCGCTCCTGAACAATCCCGACGATGTCTGGATGCGCCTCGACCTCGCGCGCATCTACGTGCGCCAGGGCGCGGTCGGCAATGCGCGCAGCATGATGGACGGCCTGCTTGCGGCGCATCCCGACATGACCGATGCGCTGTACGCAAGCGCGTTGCTGTCCGCCGAGACGCAGGATTGGGCCACGGGTTTGTCGCAGCTCGATCGCATTCCAGCCGCGCAACGCACGCCGGCGATGACGACGTTGCAGCATCGTTTATGGGTTCATGTTCAAGCCGATACCGCGAGCCGCATGGCGCGCGCCGGCCAGACGCAGCAGGCCATTGCAGTGCTGCAGGCCGCCACGCCGGTCGCGCAGAACAGTCCTGAACTGATCGGCGTGCTCGCGACCGCGTATCTCCAGGCCGGCGACACCGGCCGCGCGTTGTCGCTCGTCCGAAGCGCGATGGCGAGCGCCTCCGCCGATACCGGCCTGCTGCTTCAATACGCAGGTATCCTGACGGCCGTTCCCGTGCCGGCCGGACAGACCAATCCGCAGCAGGACGCCGAGTTGAACGCCGTGATGCGCAGGCTCGCGGCGTCGCCGCTCACGCCTGCCCAGCGTATCGACTTCAACAATTTGAACATTGGTATCGTGGTGAAACAGGCCGATACCGTGCGTCAACGCGGCGATCTCGCAGGCGCGTATGAAGTGATCTCGCCATGGCTTGCCGCAACGCCTGACAACGCCGACCTGCAAGCCGCGCTCGCGCGTCTCTACACATCCGCCGGTGACGATAAAAGCGCGCTCGGGAGTTATCGCGCGGCATTGGCGCGCCGTCCCGACGACGTCAACCTGCAGGTTGCAGCGATCGGCGCGGCGTCGGGCGCGAAGGACTTTTCGTTTGCCGAAGCGACCGCGAAGCAGGCATTGCTCGCATCGCCCGACGATCCGCGCGTGCTCGCCGCGGCCGGGCGCATGTATCACGCGGAAGGCAACCTGTCGCTGGCATCGCGATATCTGCAGCAGTCGTTGATCGCGGCGAACACGCCGGTGGGTCAGACGCCGCGCGGGCAACAGAGCGGTCAGCCGGCCGTGCCACGCGGATGGGAAACGGCAATGCAGCGCATCGGTTCGGCGCCGCTGCCGGGCACCAATCCGTTTGAAGGCAAGACCGCCGTCGATACCACTACGAACCCCGGCGGAACAGCAACAGGTCCGCTCGCCGGATTGTTCTCGCGTTCGTCGGACCCGGCGCCGGGTTTGCCTGGCTATCCGCAACAGCAGCCCTATTCGCAACCTCGCGCGCAGCAATACTCTCAGCCCTATTCACCGACGCAGAACGTGCCGAACTATTTGCCTCCCCCGCAGCCCGCGTCATATTCGACACCTTACGTTGCGCCCACTCCGGTTCCGTATTCAGCGCCTTATCGCGCGCCGGCCAATGGTGCACGTCCCGTAGCGGGCAGCGGTGGATACGGTCCCGATACCTACGGTTCAAGCCAGTCGGGCGCGCCGTCCGCGGCGCCGTTGCAGCCGTATCCGGGACAAGGACCCGCCCAGGACGCCGGGCAATATCAGCAGCCATATCAACAGCAGCAGGCGTATCCGGCGCAGCAGCAATACCAGCCGCAACCATACCAGCAGCAATATCAGCAACCGTATCAGGCGCAAAACCAGCAGCCATACCAGCAACCGTATCAGCCACAAGACCCGGCGATGAGTGCGCCCTGGCCCATGTCGCCCGCCGCACAGGAAGCGCAAGCCAACGCTCAGGCTTCGCAGCGCGTGTATTCGAGCGCACCCGCAGCGAAGGCAAAGCGCACGACGACGGCCAGAACGACCCAACCGGCTTCGCGTCAGACGACGCGCCGTTACGCGCCTCCCGCCGACGAAACCAACTACGCGCAACAGCAGCCTTACGCGTATCCGCCGCAGCAACAGCAGCAGCCGTATTACTCGAACCAGCCGTATATTCCGCAGCCGCCGGCAGGCTATGCGCAGGCGTACGTCCCGTCGCCCACGGCGCAAGTCACGCAGCCGGGGCAGCAGTCCTACCAAGGCAATATTGCAAACGCGCAGACGCTCGGTGTCGCCGATGAACTCGCGCAAATCAATCGCGCCCAGTCGAGCACGGTATCGGGCGGCGTGGTGTTTCGCAGCCGCACGGGCGAGGACGGGTTGTCGAACCTGACGGATATCGAGGCGCCTATCGAAGGACGAATTCGCGCAGGCAATGGCCATGTCGTGGTCACGGCGACGCCCGTCACGCTCGACGCCGGCACCGCCCAAGACACGGCCGATACCCTCAAGCGTTTCGGCTCGGGGCTGGGTGCGCGCGGCGCCGTCAACCAGTACGGCAACCAGACGGCGACCGGCGTGGGTTTATCGGTGGGATACGAAACCAACAGCGTGAAGCTCGATGTCGGGACCACGCCGCTCGGCTTTCGCGAAGAGAACGTCGTAGGCGGCGCGCAATACAAGGGCGCCGTTACCGACAAGGTCTCGTACTCGGTCGCGGTCGCCCGCCGCGCGGTCACGGACAGCTTGCTGTCGTACGCGGGCGCGCGCGATGCGCAAGCCGGCATTACCTGGGGCGGCGTGACATCGAATGGTGGACGCTTCGACCTCGGCTGGGACGACGGCACGAACGGCGTGTATTTGAATGCATCGTTTCAGTATTACGACGGCAAAAACGTCGCGAGCAACACGGCGGAAAAAGGCGGTGGCGGGTTCTACACGCGCCTCTATTCCGATGCCAACCAGACCCTCACCGCCGGCGTGAACACCACGCTGATGCACTACGACAAGAACCTCTCGTTCTTCACGTACGGCCAGGGCGGTTATTTCAGCCCGCAACAATATGTGATCCTGAACTTGCCGGTCGAGTACATGGGACGCAGCGGCGCCTTCACGTACGACATGAAAGGCTCGATTGGCGTGCAGCATTACCGGCAGGATGCGTCGGATTATTTCCCGACCAACGGGAACGTGCAGCCGGTCGGCAACACCGGAATCATTCCAACGAACGGCGGGTCCTACGGCAGCCAGACGAAGACCGGTATTTCGTATTCGTTCAGCGCGACGGGCGAGTATCAGCTCGCGCCGCAATTGGCGGTCGGCGCCACGGCGTCGCTTGGGAACGCATATCAGTATCGCGAATATCTGGCGGCGGTTTATATACGCTACAGCTTTACGAAGCAGAACATGGTGCAGCCGTCGTTCCCGCCTTCGCCTGTCAGCTCGCCATACGTGTCGATGTCGAACTAAAAACACGAAGCCCCGGAGCGTTGTCGGCCCGGGGTTTTGTGTATCAAACCAGCACGCCTCCGCCATCCACCACGTAGGTCTGGCCTGTCGCAAAGCCGCTTTCCATCAGGAACAGATAACCCGCGGCAACGTCGCGTGCCTCGCCCACGCGTCCCGTAGGCAAGCGTTTTCCGGCCTGTTCGTACATGGCGGCGCGCTCCGCCTCGGACATGTTCTGCCACAGGTTGGTCGCAATCAATCCGGGCGACACCGCATTCACGCGCAACGGCGCGAGTTCCACAGCGAGAGCGCGCGTCAACGCATCCATTGCGCCGCAGACGCTTGCCCCGAACGCCCAGCCACTTTGCGGACGCAACGCCGCAATGCCCGTTGTCAGAACGATCGATCCACCCTTCGCAAGGTACGGCGCGCCGTGTTTGACGGCAGCGAGCGCCCCCCAGTAGCGGATATCGAATGCGTGTCGCGCCTCGCTTAGATCCGTAGTCGCAATCTCGCCAAGCCGTAACGAATCGCCGGCCGTGAACACGAGATGATCGAAACTTCCGGTTGCATCGAAGAACGACTGGATTGCGTGTTCGTCGGTTAGATCGAGCGCGTGGCCTTCGGCTTTCGATCCAAGCGATGCCGCAGCATCCGCCACCCGTTGCGCATTACTCGATGCAATCACGACCTGCGCGCCTTCCTGCACGGCGTACTCCGCGACCGCATAACCAATCCCCGACGAACCGCCGAGCACGACGACCTTCCTGCCCTCGAGCCTTCCGCTCGCACTGATATTCGTCATGATTCAAGCTCCCTTTTCGATCAGCGATTGCAGCACGGTATCGAGCGGAACACGGCCTCGGCGCACCTCGTTTTCACCACCTTCGAAGCAGATCCATTCCTCGTTGAAACCATCGATCATCTGCATGCGTGGCAGCGGGTTCTTCATGCCTTGCGAGCGGAACAGGTCTTCCCAGGTATCACGTGCAACAATGTTCATGCGCACATCGCGTCCGAGCAGACGCCCGAGACTCTCCGCGATCATGTTCGGCGATACGCGCTGCGCCCCCTCCAGTTCGATGATCCGGCGCCCCGTCCACGTCTCGCGCAAAAGGTCTGCAGCAACCCGGCCGATATCGGCGGTGGCGACCATTGGAACGAGTTTATCGAGCGGCTGGAGAAAACTCGGCACGACGCCGGTTTCGCGCGCCGGAGCGATATCCCACGCGGCGTTTTCGATAAACCACGCCGCGCGCAGGAACGCCACCGGCACGGGCAAAGAACCGAGTTCCTGCTCCATGATCTGAAGCTGATTGAGCAAGTTGGGCTGCGTGGCCTGTGCGCCGATAGTCGACAGCACCACGACTTTTCGCGGCTTTGCTGCAGCAAGCGCGGCGCGCAATGAAGCGATTGCCTTGCACGCCTCAGTAAATCCCGGCGACGGATCGAAAGTCGGCGGCAACAGGATGAATACGCCTTCCGTGCCTTCGAATGCGTCTTGAAGCGCGTGTTGATCGTTGACGTCGGCGAGTGCTACCTCGCAGCCTTCCTTGGCCCATGATTCTCCTTTGGCTGCATCGCGCACGACGGCGCGGACGTCGTGGCCTGACGCCAGCAGCAAACGTGCGACGACTCCACCAACCTGCCCCGTGATTCCGGTAATAGCGAACATGGTGTTCTTCTCAATATTCGACAGCGGACGCTGCGTTGAGAAGAATTGTGTGTTTTTGGCGGGTGTTTGGCGATGACTTGCCGGTCATTTCATTGATGACACGGCGTCATTTATTATTTCATCGACATGCTTTGAAAGCAGACGTAGAAAAGCCGTTCCAACGTCAACTGGAACGGCTTTTTAAACGCGTGAAGCAATACTTACTGGCGCACGCCTTCAGCCTGGATATGCAGCGTCGTCTTCATCTTGAAGCCGTACGCCTTGCCGTAGTCCACACCGAAATCACCGCGGTCGAACGTA
>NZ_JAAVUV010000079.1 GCF_018449635.1 Caballeronia sp. dw_276
GCGGTTGCGTAACGAGAACAGGCGTTCTTCGCTCATCGTTGCGGCCCTCCAATTGGAATTGCCGGCACCGAGGTGTCCGAGCGCGACACCAGGGATGCAATCGGATAGCCGTAATTGAAAAGCGTCAGGCCGATCATCAATGCAAGCCACAAGCCGAAGCTGTTCAACGCAACGGGAATGGTTTTGGATTCATGCACCGCCGTGCTGAAACGATACTCTTCGACTACCACACGCGGCCCGCGATGCGCGCGAATCAGCACGATAAAAAACATCACCGCCGAGACCACCAGAATCAGCCCGCCGATAGTCGAGATGATCACCGACATGGCT
>NZ_JAAVUV010000080.1 GCF_018449635.1 Caballeronia sp. dw_276
GGGTTATACAACGTGCCGGCAATGGTGCGCTTGAGCGGTGATCTCAATGTCGACTCACTGCGCTTGACGCTCAACGAGGTGGTGCGTCGACATGAGTCGCTGCGCACGCACTTCGTTACGCAAGACGGTTTGGCGGTGCAGGAGATAGAGCCGTCGATGAAAATGGCGTTCCCGTTAATTGATTTGTCAGTGCTGGAAGTCGATGAACGGGAGCAGCGCTTGCAGGCGGAACTGCGAACGCAGGCGAGCGAACCGTTTGATCTCTCGAGTGGTCCGCTGATTAGAGGGGCGCTCATTCGTCTGGACGAAACTGAGCATGTGGTGTCG
>NZ_JAAVUV010000081.1 GCF_018449635.1 Caballeronia sp. dw_276
TGATTCGAGCCGTGGGAAGACAGGGTATGTCGAGCCGCGAACGGCCACGGAGCGCGCGCTGTCTTTGATCTGGGCCGAGTTGTTGGGACTAGACTCTGTCGGCATCCACGACAATTTCTTCGAACTCGGCGGTCATTCGCTGCTGGCCATGCGGGTGGCCTCGCGGCTGGGCACAGTGTTCGACCTCGAGTTGCATCTGCGCGACTTGTTCGAGGCGCCGGTGGTTTCAGAACTGGCCATGCGGATCGAGGCTGTGCGGCGTGACAACACGCGGCACGCACGCGTGAAGGTCATGCCGGTGGCCCGGGATGGGCAGG
>NZ_JAAVUV010000082.1 GCF_018449635.1 Caballeronia sp. dw_276
GAGATATGCCGGGCAGGAGGATATCTGTATCGGCACGCCGATCGCGAACCGCCAGTATGGGGAAGTGGAACCGCTGATCGGCTTCTTCGTGAACACGCTGGTGTTGCGCACGCAGGTGGATGCACGGCAGCCGTTTGTCCAGCTGCTGCGTCAGGTGAAGGACACGACGCTGGGGGCGTACGCGCATCAGGACGTGCCGTTCGAGCAACTGGTCGAGGTATTGCAGCCGGCGCGCAGTCTGAGTCACGCGCCGCTGTTCCAGGTGATGCTGGTGTTGCAGAA
>NZ_JAAVUV010000083.1 GCF_018449635.1 Caballeronia sp. dw_276
CCCTTTCGAAAAAGACGCTCAAAACCTACCTTAATACTAGTGTGAGACTTGATACTTTCGCTTCACGGCAGTATCCCGAAAGACACCACCACGTCTAAAGCAAAACACCAAGCGCCCACACTTATCGGCTGTTAGTTTTTAAAGAACATTCGCGAGACCGCAGCATCCCATCCCTCAGAACACCACCGCTTTCGCGTCGCTGCGTTTGCAGCACAGAAACGAGATTATGTAGAA
>NZ_JAAVUV010000009.1 GCF_018449635.1 Caballeronia sp. dw_276
GCGCCTCTGGGCGTTGTCGCTTTACTCAACCTGACGCCGCCGTTTAGTGTCGGATTTGCACCGCCGCTAACAACCCGGATACTTCGAGGCAAATGTCGATAGCGCGTCAAAGCTGGCTTTAGCGTTTCAGAGACTTGTATGCGGCTGCTGGGAGAATCGAGCGCCCATTTGCACCTTGCGTGGTTTGAAAGGAGCGACACCCTGATCGCCGTTCAGGGTCTTTCTCACAAAGACGCTATAAAACATATCTCTTTGCAGCACCCGACCCGTCAAAACAGATGGCGGACGCCCAGAATGCCCGAAAACCATTTTCCAGATTTTTTTAATTGTTATCCGGGGTGTTTTTTGAATCCTCTTATTCATATTCAAACACTTATAAAAACCAACCTGCAGCGAGACCCTGAGTGCCGATCAGGGTCTCCTGAAACTCAGATCACCATGCGCGTCGCTCGTCCGGTCAAGCCGATACCTCAACCTCATTTGCCAATACTGTGGTGCGCCCGCAGTATTGGCTAGCTTCGGAAGCCAGAGCTAACAGTATCGCGAAGACTGCGGCACGCGGTGGCTCTGTGAGGTCTGTCAAGCGTGGATCGGAGCTTACTCGCGCAGTACCCGGAACGTGCCGCTTGCGACTTGCGAATGCCGAGCCTCGCGAGTGGAAGGAAAAGCTGCATGCGGCGCTCGAACCAATGGCCGTGACAAAAGCGCGGCGCGACGCAATATCAACCTTCGAGGCGCGCGCAAAAGGCTACCGGTGGCTCGCGAATGCCCTGCAGATTGACGAGAAAGCGTGCACGATCCACCAACTCGACCCGGACCAATGTCGTGCAGCGGTCGGCGTCATCGAGCAGTTCGGGCGTTCGCGTTTGGATCACGCCCCTTCAGAATGAGCGTCCACCGTTCGTTAACCGGAGAACGTAACCCTTTTCCTAATCAATGTCCCGTACCCTTCCCTTTAACCGCAGCCCGCAAGCTACCCGCGCGCACCTCGTGAAACTTTCTCTCATTCCAATTCCTAAACGGGAGGCGGATCTTCTCTCGCTGCACACCCACTGCGCGTTGCAGGCGCTGATCGACGGGCACGGTTGGCTAAGTGGCGTGCAGTCACTGACCGAAGTTCTGATTCTGACCTCATTCGTCGCCGAGGCGGGATACGGTCAAATCTCCCGCCAAACGTGGCTCGACGCTGAAGCCGCACTGAACGCAGCGTTCGTGAAAGGTCGGGACGAAGCCATCTGGCAGATCGATGCCGATGGCTGCGCCCGCGTCGCGACTGTCTTGGCGATGCACGACGCGCAACTCGACGGCGCCCCACTTGGCGTGCTCGCCGGGGCGAGCGAGCGCCTCGAGCGACTGAAAGCCGGCGAACCCGAGCCGCTGCCGCAAAAGAAACGCGCCTGAACGTTCCTGTAAACGACAAAACCTGACACGAGGCCGGGGTTTGTCTTTGCCAGATAAGGCCAGCGTTTGCCGGGTTCAGCAAATTACCTCCACCGTTTGTCCGACCGACGCTTTCATCGCCCGTGGTAGCCGCGTAGTCGACGCCCGGAGAACCCGCGAACTACGGCACCTGCACAGGAACCGGCCCGCCGTATATGTCAGGCAACCCAGAAACGCCGAGGTGATTCCTTCGCTCAGCCCGCATTCCAATAGGCTCGGTGAAAACCTTTCCACTGCCACCGCGCAGGGGGGTGATCTCCGGTAAGTCGCCCCGTTCAAAGATCTGAACCTGGGCGACAGGCGTAGCGCAATCCGTCACGATCAAGCGCGTCGGTCTCAGCGAATAAAATGTCGGCAGGACTCTGCATGAAACTACGCCTGCGTTTCGGCCGTAAGCGTGCTCGTCCACCACTCAGACATTTTCAGTTCCGATTCCCCCTGATCACTGCTCAGGGGTCTGAAACGCTAGCGTTTTGAACGCGTGTTGCCGTGCGGCATACTTGTTGCCCCAAAATCATTGTGACGACTGCGGCGGCATCCGCGATGGCGGTTCGCAATTGCACTGGCGCCTACGAATACCGCAAAGACCACGGCTCGCCCAAGTGCGTCACTCTTGCGCTGCGTGGATCGTATTTCTCGCGAAGCATTAAGAAACGTTCTGTGCAATCGCTTGATAATGCCGACCAACGCGAATGGCAGCCGCATCGACGATTAAACCAACGAGTCGTTACGAAAGCGCCGAGCGACAGCATCTCGGGCTTCGAGTCTCTGAGAAGGATTAATAATTACAGAAAACGGCGCGGCATATCGAAAAGAAACCCCGGCACTATTCACCAACTTGATGCCGGTTGGAATCGTCAGGCGAGCAGTCGTCGCGATTCGTTAGTTCGTGCATCACGGCGAAACGCGCCTATTGCGGTTGGGCCGCGCAGATTCGGAAGAGAACAGCCGAAGCCGACAGTCACCGAGGCACCGTCGCCTAACGACATTAACGACTGGGCTGGACAGAGATGATTTGATATTTGACAGTATTTCGTAAGGTTTAGCTGAGAAAGGGATATGTTTTTCTATACTTTTCTCAATTACCCCTTATACGCCGTATAAGGGGTCTCAGGAAAGGAAGACCATCGATTGGCGAGGGAACGGGAGGCGTAAGATTCGCCCAGCTTGGGCAGCATGCGCACAGAGTTGTAAATTGCACACCGGGCGTGTTTGTGCCCGACACAACGGATACGAATACCGGGCGACGACTGTCTCGTGCGGAGAGCTTCACGCCCGATCGGCTGAGATCTATTTTGGGGCTTGCTTTAGTGTTCGGTGCTCGCGTACGCGCTAGGAAGATATAGAGAGAACCGCACTTGCTGCATCCGGTGGGCAAACCAACGAAGCGTACGAGGCCGTTCATGCCGTACAAGGTATGGAAGATGTTAGCGCGCGCGATCCTTCAGATGACCAAATGAGCAATTCCGAGGTGGCTTTATCGGCAACCTCACGACCGCCTAGCCCGCAATGCGATTTGCGGGCGTTGGCAATGATGACCGTAACCGGTATGGGTGGTGCGGCGTTTTGAGCGTGTCGTGTCCAGACCGCACCAGGCTAGAAATCCCGTCAATCTATATAATATTCAGATACTTATTAATTTTTTCACTGAAAAACTGACCACATCATGATGTGTTCCAAAGTGGTGCAGACGGTTCACTTTGCATCTGGGCCATTACAGCGCTCGTCATTGCGTGGAGAACTTAGGATGAGCCTTAAGGCTAGTTTTGTGAATTTTTCCAAGGGGCAACTCTTTGCGGAGCCTGTGCGCGGCGTGAGGATATCACCCTAGATTACGGCGCGGGCATTCCGCAAACGGCGGCACGCATTTTAAGTTCCCCTGTCGTCAGACGTTCGAGATAGCGGATCAAGAATAGACGGCGCGTCAACAGCGGTAAGTACGTGCGGGTCAAGGCACGAAGGTACCAACCCAGTGGGCACCAGATTTCATTGGCTTTGTCTAGGCTCATGGCCCGACCTTTTTCGAATGCCTCCTTGTGGGCACGCTCGGCGGCACACCATATTTCGCTCAACGTCGAGCGCGTTCCCCTCGGCTACAAACGCAGCGAAGATAAGAGCGTCGGTTAATGACTGGCTTACCAACGAGCCGGCCGCGGTAATCTACAACCGCTTGCAGTGCAAGTGCGCATGCCGCGATGGAGTATGGCCTCCCAAGTTGGGATTGGGAAAAGCTTGGTTTGACTGCACGCCCACACTGCTTTGAGCAATGCGCATAAAAGGGAACGGTACAGGCCGTCTCGGGAGGGTCGATCGTATGTGCGGGCTACTAGACGTGTGGCGTTTTATCTAAAGGTTGGTGTCAACTACCGTCAGCGGGCGGTTATCAAGCGGTGGGTGCTATTACCAGACAAACTTTCTCCGACTAGCACCTTCCGTTAACGAGCGATTTCGCTATAAAAACAATGCCTTACGGCGACGCCGTTTTTTTATGGGTTATATGCCGTGTGGGGGGGCAGCTTCGAACTAGCCGGATTAAGCGCGTCTGCCGCGCCGGAACGTAATTAGTTTAAAAAAAGCACGCCACATGAAGCCAACTACGCGGCCACAGCCACATCGGCGGATAACAAACAGAACGCACACAAGCCAAAATCGCTTCCGCTTGTTTACAACCATCGACTCAAGCCTTCGCACACCAAGATGTGGGTAATCATGAGGTAGAAGGGGGCTGAAAATTGGGCTAGTAGGACCGCGCAGATCGTCCGCCTTCGGTACGCGGAAGTGTCAAAATCGATGATTCGACGAGAAAGGCATGTGCTTTTTGCGAGCTTTGCAAACTAAGACACGTCGTCGGAACTCTATACTCTATGAATCCCCGCGCTGACGCGCATCGAACTCCGGCGAAGCTTTTACGTCTCGTCACTCGTATTTTGAGCAATCTTTTAGATGGTATCGCCTGAAGCTGCCAGCGATTAGGCACAGCGGAAGTGCGCTCGTCGCGACGATTTGCAATCGTCGCTACGAAGATTTATCTCTTGTAATTGGCCAGCCCTTCAGTTTTTTTCCGCGCTATGTAATTTGTAGCGCTAACCCCGCGGGAGAACTCCCGTCGGGGAGAATGCTCGCATTTCCGAAGAGGTTTAACGTAATGAAGCTTGTTCCAGTGACGATCCGATATTCATGCGGCACTATCATTAAAGACCGCGTTTCGCTGGACCCAACGACCCGCGAGGTGCATTTCAGCTCCCGCTTGACAATAATCTTTCTAGAAATGGCGAAAACCGAAGCCGCACCCTTTATTTCGATTAGTTTGAGCGGGCACGATTTCTCAGTGGTCCCAGGCAGTGACGGAAAAAATATCCTCGCGCGCGAGAAAGATCGGATTCATGTCGAAGGATTTCGATCAATCTTCGCGCCTAATCGACCCCAGCGGCACTCAAACGGGCATCTGGCTCATCTGCTAAGCGTCGCCTCGTTGGCGGGGGCCTGCTGGAGCGCAGCTTCTGTTACGAATTGGAATCTCGCCGCAGGTGAGGATGTCGCTAGTTTCTTGATTTGCGCCGCTCTTCTTGGCATCGCAGGTTTTTACTGCAAGAGGGATTAACGATGACCTTTTCTATTGGGATGATAGGTGCAGCAGCTTTAATAGCTTTATTTTTCGGATGGACTTCTCACAACGGTCGCAGGATCGAGCAGGACCATCGGCGACGAGCGCGTCAAGAAGAGTAGCGCCCGTTTTTGTTACCGCCAATAGGTGAATTAGAACGCGCCGCGCCCTGTACGGGCGCGGCTTTTTTTAATGTCCCGCGCCCAAATCCAAAACAAAATATATTCGTTCTCGGCGTCGCGTCGCTGTACGCAAACCCAGCACCTGAGACGGCAGAAATATCACTACCGTATTTCCCGAGGATTGCGCACGCCGCTTTGTAGACAGACGCTTTCGGCGCGGTCGTGATGCAGCGACACCATGGATTTCATGCCTGACGCCAAGAACGGGGTAATTTGCTTACCGGTCAACGGTTTTTCGATAGTTTAGCTATCATCCCCACGATTTGGCCAACGCCCCACTACAAGAAAAGCAGGCGCTGGCTGAACATCATCCTTCTCTTTCTAGATTATCGATTCACCCAATAATGCAAGATGATCATGACCTTGAGCAATAGGCGAATGAAGATGAGTGTTGGTCGACCTAGGCCGATCGCGAGATACAGACCGCCCAAAGAAACTAGCATAAGCGAAACTGTGAAATCGCTTTTAGGGAAACAACCGATATCGACCGCGAAAATCACATAGAACACCACGGCGAGAATCACGCGGCGAACGATCCAATGTAGTCCTATAAATCTACTATACATTGTCGCCCCCGCCCTTACGATGCATGAGCGCCGCACGCCGGAATAAAAATGCGGTTTCTGACGTGGCTAAAATCGCTGCAACAAGAATCCAGAATCGAATGCCGCGAGTCCAGTCAAGCTCGCGAAGACTTGTTAGTAATGTCATAGTGTTGCTCCAATCGATGGTTGACATCGGGTGCTCCAATAGCAGACCCGATTTCTTCATCGTGGCAGGCCACGGCGAAAGTCAAGGCTGGAACAAGTACGGTATAGAGGCATCTTTTTTGAATCCCGGCTAGCCGACGCGTGGTCGCGAACCTCGACAAATTCATACGTATTTAACAAATCGAAATATCAAATAAATAGGATAACTAAATTCTTAAATATCGACGAAGTTCCCGCGCAGCTCAAATAGCTCTGTGAGATAAGAATTATCCTAACCGTAGGAAATTTTTTACGGAACGGGAGACGGCAATTCAGCACGAAGATGGGCACCGCCTTATGACGTTCAACGACACCTTCCTCCGTTGTTTTGCCTAACGAAATTTCTGACACAACCTGATTCCGTGTGAATTTCGTTTAGGTTAGCGAAGATGCAATACACTACTTGACGTCTGTTATCTCAGCAACATCACGTGCGACGCAAAAAGATGAAGTGGGCACAGAGTTCTATCACTAGCGGGCCCTCGCAGCGAGCGCTGCGTTAGCAGCATTAGAAAGGAGACGTATTAATACATATAGCCGTGATGCTCTGACGGGGACATTCTGAGTGGACGACAGGGTACTTCCAAACTATTCCTGAACATTTTCGAAAATTTGAATGCGTAGATGTGCGTTTCGTCGACCACTGCAGGGCAGTGTTGATGATCGAGGGTCACCCGTCTTCACCGGCTGGGATGGCCTCTGGACTCAACGCAAGACGCAGTCCAAGACTGAACCGGTCATTACGTGATAAGTGACAATTACAGCGAGCGCCAATAACATAAGTAGTTCAAGCGCGAGCTTACGGCGAAGGCGATATGCGGCACGTACGTACTCGAAGGGCGACATAGGTTTTCCATCCGGTTGTTTTCGCTCACCATATGGAGAGCCGACTAATGATGTCGCGTCCAATATGAAGTCAAGTATTCAGAGGCTGCGCATACCAACGTTGCGAGAGACTAGGTCGTAGCCCTGGCACTTTTCGGAAATCAGCCAAATCCCGGAGCTAAGATGCTGTCGAGTGCCTTTTACGGTAGCTTCCTTTGAAACCTCTACGAAAAAAATCTCCAGCGCTTTAGCGTTGAGTAACGACCTATCAATCGGGACTACATAGTGTCTACTATATCCTCAGGTCCATAATCGAACTCCGTTGACTTTTTGATGAAGGGCTTTACTAACGCGAGAGCCGATGGACGGGGCTGTGTCGAAAAGAAGGTTGCATGTCCCCGACGATGCGGACTTTGTGGAAAACGTCCTAAGTAACGTGCTGGGGCGCCTTACGGTAAAACAGAGGTGAGTAGGATCTGAACAGACTCTCCCTAGCGGCTAAGCCTGCCGAGCCTGGACCTTATCGAAATCGCATGCGGAGGTGGATTACCGATTCGCAGACTGAATAGATTGCAAGACTGGCTGCATAGACGTTTGATATTCAGGCACCCAACGCCGCAGGTCACGACGCACTTCTTCGTCCGCCAACACGCGATGCTGCATAAGCCACGGCAGCAGTTCATCGAGAAAATGATCCGCGACCCCGCGCGCTTGCGCGATTCTTAATTTTGGATGCGGTGTACGGGTGGTAGTCTCGTCGTCGGCGAGCAATTCTTCGTAGAGCTTCTCGCCTGGGCGCAAACCCGTGAAAACGATTCGAATCTGCTCTTCCGTGAAGCCATACAAGCGGATCAAGTCGCGCGCAAGGTCTACGATCCGCACTGGTTGGCCCATATCCAGAATGAAGATCTCACCCCCGCGTCCCATGCTCGACGCCTGCAACACCAGTTGCGCAGCCTCAGGAATCGTCATGAAGAAGCGTGTGATCTCCGGATGCGTCACTGTGACTGGGCCGCCCTTTGCGATCTGCTGCTGGAACTTCGGAATTACGCTGCCCGCGCTGCCTAAAACATTCCCAAATCTGACCGTCTCGAACTGCGTACGGGGTGCGGTCTGCTGCAGCGCCTGACACGCCATCTCCGCAAGCCGCTTGCTCGCGCCCATGACATTGGTTGGGTTGACGGCCTTATCGGTGGAAATCAGCACGAAATGGCTGACCTGATGGCGAATCGCCGCGCGCGCCACGCGCAACGTACCGAGCACATTGTTACGCACCGCTGCCCAAGCGTTCTGCTCTTCCATCAATGGAACATGCTTGTACGCGGCCGCATGAAACACAATATGCGGTGCGAACCGCGACATGGTCTGGTCGAGCAACAAGGAATCCTTGGCGTCGCCAATCACCGGAATCACCGATAAATCTGGGAACCGCTCATGCAATTCTTCGATGAGCAAATACATCGCGTATTCGCTTAAGTCGTAAGCCACAAGTTGCGCCGGTGAGAAACGCAGGATCTGCCTGCACAATTCGGAACCGATAGACCCGCCCGCCCCCGTCACCATCACCACACGACCATGAAGCAGCGCTTCGACGTGCGGCATGTCGATCTTCACCGGTTCGCGGCCGAGCAAGTCTTCGAGGTCGATCTGACGAACGCGCGAAAGGAACGCCTGGCCCTGCGTGAGCACGGTGAGTGCGGGCAGGACCATCGCCTTGACGCCCGCGCGCACGCACATGGTCGCGACGCGCCGCTGTGCATCGACTGACGCCGAAGGGATCGCGATGATGGCAGTATCGGCTTTGAGCTGTTCAGCCCAGAGCGGCAACTCGCTGATCGATCCCAAAACCTTGTGGCCAAGGATTTCGCGGCCGCGCTTGGCGGGGTCATCGTCGAGAAGACCGACCAGACGCCATTCGCTGGAACGCGCGAGTTCGCGCACGAGGTTCGCACCAGCGGTGCCGGCGCCGAGCACGATCACCGGCTTGCCCTTGCCGATCAGCCCGCCATACAGATAAAACTCCTTGATCGCACGATACAGCGCGCGCGAGCCGCCCGTCGCCATGAACAGCAGCAACGGCGAAACGATGAGAACCGAGCGTGGAATAATAGGCAGCGGCTGCAACATGGCCGCACCGATCATGACGATCAGCGCGCCGCTCGCAACGGCTTTCGAAATCCGCATGAGGTCGGGCAAGCTTGCAAACACCCACATGCCACGATACAACCCGAAGATGCGGAACATCACGGCATAGATTACGACGACCCACACGAGCGCGTTGATGCCGCCGTGCCAGAAATCGTCGGGGACTGAGCCATTGAAGCGCAGCGCGTATGCAACCAGCCACGCGACGACCACCGCGACGATGTCGAATCCAAATGCTGCCATCGAGAGCCATGTAGGCTTAATTCGCATCGTTATGATTATCTTGAGTGAGGGTGAATTTCCGCCATTGGCGGTCGATCTGCCAGCCAACCAGCGCCAGGACCACGTACCAGGCACCGAGCAGCACCCATTGCAGTGCGGGCGGCATATGAAGTGCTACCAGTGCAGCCCCTCCGCTACCCAGCATGAGCAAGTAATACGCCAAGGCGACCCGGATATGGCTCCCGGTCATCTGCACCAGCCGTTGATAGTAATGCTCGCGATGCGCGAGCCATACCTTTTCGCCCCGCGCGAGACGGCGGCAGAGCGTCACGGTGGCGTCGGCGACAAACGGCGCGAACGCTAGCGCCGGAAACCAGATTGGCCATACGCCGTGTTGCCAGCCCCAAAAGCCCAGCGCGCCGGCCAGGAAACCGAGGGGTATGGAACCTGCATCGCCCAGAAATATCTTCGCCGGGTGATGATTAAAAATCAAGAATCCAATTCCCGCCCCTGCAATGGCCGCAGCGGCCACCGCCAGCGATGGCTGGGCCGCGAGCGCTGCAACCGCATAGAAACCGAAACCCGATACCGCCATGCCGCCCGCAAGGCCGTCAGAACCGTCCATGAAATTGTATAGATTCACCACCCAGACCAGCGCGATGACGGCGAGCAGCGCGAGCCACCAGGGGATATCGACGGCGCTCCAAGCAATAGCCGCCGCGACCACGAGCAAGTGTGCGGCAAAGCGAATCCGGGCCGGCAAGCCGCGCCGGTCATCGATCTGCGACACAACGGCAAGTACCAGCGCGCCAAGCGCGACCCAGCCGAACGACGGTGCGCAGACCACAATGGTGAGGATCAAGGCCGATACAACGCCCCATCCGCCTACCCGCGGCACGGGCCGAACATGCAAAGAGCGATGATTCGGGATATCGACAGCAATATCCCAAGCCCAACCCGTGCGTAATAACAACAGCAGCACGCCCGCGCTCACCGCGCACGCGATGGCTGCTGCAATGCACAAAAGCGAAAGCGCGCTCATCGATGCGCCTCCTGATAAGCGCGCACGGTTCTCTCGATGCCATCAGCCACTGAAGCCGGCGGCGTCCAGCCGAGTCCGGTCCGAAGCCGATTGCTGTCCATGCGTAGCGGGCTCGCTAGCCGATCAATCTGCGCCGAACGGCCCGTCAACTTTCCCAACGCGTGCAGCCACAAGGGCGGCACCGGCAGCAAACGCGCCGGTTTTCCGAAGGCGCGAGCAAGGGCCCGAATCATCTCCGGAACCGTTAAATCTTCGCCGTCCGTGACGTGATACACGCCTTCCGTAGGCTCAGGACGCGTCGCGACAAAGCGAATGGCATCGGCGAGATTCCCAACGTAGACCATGCTTCGATGCGCATCGACCGCGCCCAGCGGCAACGGAATACCGCGCTCGACCGCCTTCATCAATTGTTCGAAGTTGGCCCGGACTCCCGGGCCATAGACCAGCGGCGGACGCAGCGTAACCACCTCCATGCCGTGCTCGCGGCCAAACTCCGCGAGAACACGTTCGGCCTCCAACTTCGTGATGCCGTATGGATCGACAGGCGCCGGTGCATCGTCCTCGCGCCATGGCCGGCCGGGTTCGCCCTCCCCCAGCGCCTTGATGCTGCTCACGAACACGAACCGCTTCACGCCCGTGTTCAATGCCGCGCGCGCAGCGTTTTGCGAGCCTTCCACGTTGACCGCGCGATATTCCTGCATCGGATCGCCGGCGATGTCGTTCATCACGTGAACGCGGGCGGCGAGGTGGACGAAGGCATCGGCTGCCAGCAACGGGGCGAGGCTTGAGAAGTTATCGTCGGCAATCAATCGTTCGTTGACGCGGGGATCGCTAGCATCCGGACGGCGCACGAGCGCGGTCACGTCGTGGCCAGCATCGCAGAGCGCTGCGCATGTGGCGCGCCCTACGAAGCCGTTCGCGCCGCTCACGATGATCCTCATGCCGACAATTCGCGATACACCGCGCAAGTTTGCGCGACGGTCGCGTCCCACGTCAGCTCGGCCGCGCGACGCAAACCCTTGGCGACCAGTTCGTCGCGCAGCGCCGGATCGCCGAGCAGGCGCTCCATGCCGGCGGCGATGTCATCGATAGAATACGGGTCCACTTCCCACGTCGCGCCCGCCGATACCTCCGGCAACGACGTGTTGTTTGATGTCAACACTGCCACGCCGCTCGCCATGGCTTCGGCGACAGGCAAGCCGAATCCCTCGAACAACGACGGATAAGCGAACAACGTCGCTGATGCATACAGTTTCAGCAGGTTTTCACGCGGCACATAGCCCGGCATCACGACCTGGTTATCGCGCGCGAGCGGCTCGATCACCCGCATCAGTGCTGCGTTATGCCATCCGTCGGCGCCGATCAACACGAGCGGAAACGCGCTGCGCATCTCGGCCGGCAAGCGCGCAAATGCTTCGACAAGCCGCAGCAGATTCTTCCGCGGCTGCAACGTGCACACCGACAACACGAAGCCGCGAGATTTCAGGCCGAGTTGCGCGAGCGCATCGGCGCACGATTCTTCCGGATAGGGCTGGAACGCCGGTTCCACGCCCAGATGAACGGTGACCACCTTCGATTCGGGAACGCCATAGATCTCGACGATATCCTTCTTCGTGTAATCGCTATCTGCGATCACGACCTGCGCCTGCCGCAACGATTTAGGGATCTCCCGATCCAGATATTCCACCGCCACGCGCGGATGAAACTCCGGATGCCGCCGATGCGAAAGGTCGTGAATGGTCAGCACGGTCGGGCCTTTGTAGCGCGACGCCACGAAATTCGTCTCGTGATAGATATAGCCGCGGCGCGCAAAGTCGTCGCGTAATTCCCGCGACATGATGGCGCGCACGATAGTCCGGCTGCGGTACAGGCCCGGCAGACTGCGCGCCTTTTGCATCACTTTTGCCTTGATACCCTCGCTGAACTGGACGCCCTTGCTCAACGGAACACGCTGGTTGATCAGTTCCTGCAGCCGTTCGCCTTCGAATAGTTGGGTGCCTACCCATCCCGCCAGCCCTTGTACGTCAGGCTCGACAGTCAGTCCTTCCAGCAGATGCTGTGTGTAATAGCCGACGCCGCTTCGCGGGGGACGAAGTGAGTTGAGATCGAAGAGCAGTTTCATGCGTGAGTGTCTAATTATCTTGGTGAACAGATAGACGGCAAGCCGAGTTTCCCGACGGCAGTTTTTGCACCATCGGCCGTTATCTGCGAATACTTCTCTGGCGAATACAGCCGCGGTTGAAACCGTAACCAGCATGCAAAGCCCATCGCTGCCCTATCGCTGACCGTTTGGACAGGTTTCGTGCGGCCTTGAAAGCTTCCTCGCCGCGTTTCACGCGCTTCGCCCACCCCGGACGAAACCTCGAAATTTAACACAGCGGCCTTTCCTTTCCCCGGCTTTGCATATCCGCCCCGGCTGCCCGGTGGGCGCTTTGCGGCTTGACGCTCCTGAGTACCCGTGAACGTCCACACGAGGAAACCACTGTTCACCAAAGTTGCCCACACAGTAACAAACCAGGCGCAAATCGACGAGTCAAGCGCGGTTCCCGTGCTGCAACAACGGTAACTAGTTGTTCCGCAAAGGGGCATCGTCATTCCGAAATCCGCTAAAATTGCTGCTTCCGAGCCCAATTCAGTCTTACTCGAGCCGTAAATGAACATCATTCCCGTGATTATTTGTGGGGGCGCAGGTACCCGCCTGTGGCCGGTGTCCCGCGAGGCCTTCCCAAAGCCGCTATTGAAGCTGGCCGATGGGCAAAGTCTTTTGCAGAAGACATTCTTACGTGCTTCGCATGTGGCAAACGCCGATGAAGTGGTCATCGTTACCAATCGGGAAACTTACTTCCTGACCAAGGACGAGTGCGTCGAAGCCGAGTCGAGTGTGAGCAAGCTGGGCTTCATCCTCGAACCATCGGCCCGCAACACCGCTGCGGCCATTGGCGTAGCCGCGGAAGTGGTGCGCGAGCAGCATGGCGCGGACGCAATCATGCTCGTCATGCCCGCCGACCAACTGGTGGAAGACGAAGCCGCGTTCGGCGTTGCCGTGCAGCACGCGGCCCGGGCAGCGCAAGAAGGCCGGATTGTCACCTTCGGCATCCGTCCGACCACGCCTGAAACGGGCTATGGCTATATCGAATTCGAAAGCGCGCCGCTGCCGGGCGCGGACGCCGTCCACAAAGTGGTGCGGTTTGTCGAAAAGCCGCAGTTGAGCGTGGCCGAAGAACTCGTGGCCGACGGCCGGCACTTGTGGAACGCAGGCATGTTCTGCTTTACCGCAGAGACCATGCTTGCCGAACTCGCCAAGCATGCGCCAGCGGTCCTCGAGCCGTCCATTGCCGCAGTGACCGAAGCAAAGCGCAGCACCTCGAAAGACGGTTACACCGTCGAGCTCGATGGCGCGCAGTTTGGGCGAGCGGCAGACATTTCCATCGACTATGCGGTCATGGAGCGTTCGGACAACGTGAACGTCGTGCCGTGTGAGATGGGTTGGAGCGATATCGGCTCGTGGCTTGCGATCAGCGAACTGACCGCGCCCGATACACGCGGCAACCGCATTCACGGCGGCGCCGAGCTGTACGAGGTCGACAACTGTTTTATCCGCAGCGAAAACGGCCGGATGATCGGCGCGGTTGGCGTGCAGGATCTGATCGTGGTCGATACCGCCGATGCCCTGTTGATCGCAACACGCGAACGGGCGCAGGACGTGAAGCAGATCGTCACCAAGCTCAAGAAGGTCAATCACGATGCATACAGACTGCACCGGACGGTGCATCGCCCGTGGGGCACGTACACCGTGCTGGAAGAAGGCGATCGCTTCAAGATGAAGCGAATTGTGGTGAAGCCGAATGCCCAGCTTTCGCTGCAGATGCATCATCACCGCAGCGAGCACTGGATCGTGGTCAGCGGTTGCGCCGACATTGTCAATGGCGAGCAGATCATTTCGCTGCAGCCGAATGAGTCGACTTATATTCCGGCAGGTCACAAGCATCGGCTGATCAATCCAGGCGTGATGGATCTGGTGCTGATCGAAGTGCAATGCGGCGAGTATCTCGGAGAGGATGACATCGTTCGCTTCGAGGACGTTTATGGGCGCGTGCCGGCCTGATTTGCTTCTAGCGTCGTTAGGCGAACGCCGCCGAGGGACGAAGAGTCCGCGGCGGCGCTTTGCTTTGCCTTATTGCCGGCATGATTTAGTACGCCGGCCCCTTAGCGGGATTTATGCGCGTTTTACACTTTTATAAGACGTACAAGCCCGATTCGATGGGTGGCGTCGAGGAACTCATCGGCCAGATCTGTTCGGGCGCCGCGAAACGCGGCGTGACGAGCGAGGTGCTGACCGTATCGAAGGACACGAGCACGGTCGACTTCGGCGATCACATGCACCATCGGGCGAAGCTCGATGTGGAGATTGCGTCGTCGGCGTTCTCGCTTGCGGCGTTCCGGCGCTTTCGCGAACTGGCCGAGCACGCCGACCTGATTCACTATCATTTCCCGTGGCCGTTCGCCGACGTCGTGCACTTCGCTTCGCGTGTGCACAAGCCGTCGATCGTGACGTATCACTCGGATATCGTGCGGCAGAAGGTGTTGCTGCAGTTTTACAAGCCGCTGCGTGACAGGTTTCTCGCGAGCGTGGACAGGATCGTGACGACGTCGCCGAATTACCTGGCGACGAGCGAGGTGTTGCAGCGGTATCGGGACAAGGTCGAGGTGATTCCGATCGGGCTGGATGAGAGTTCGTACGCGAAGCCTACGGCCGAAAAGTTGCAGTATTGGCGCGAGCGCGCGCGGCCGAAGTTTTTCCTGTTTGTCGGGAATCTGCGGTATTACAAGGGTCTGCACGTGCTGCTCGATGCGCTGCAGGGTACGGAGTTTCGGGCGGTGATCGTTGGTGCAGGGCCCGTGGAGCGGGACCTGCGGGCGCAAGCTGAACGGTTGAAGCTGAACAACGTGGATTTTGTCGGGCCGGTAGGCGACGACGACAAGATCGCCCTCCTCACGCTATGTCATGCGCTGACGTTTCCGTCGCATTTGAGGTCCGAGGCGTTCGGGATCTCGTTGCTGGAAGCTGCGATGTTTGGGAAAGCGATGATCTCGACCGAGATCGGAACCGGGACGTCGTATGTGAATGTGGATGGGGAGACGGGGCTAGTGGTGCCGGCGAGTGATCCGGGGGCGTTGAGGGAGGCGATGGGGAGGTTGTGGGGGGATGAAGCCCTGACGCAGCGGTTTGCCGTGAACGCCAAGGCACGCTTCAAGACGCTTTTTACCGCCGATAAAATGGCGGACGCCTATGTGGATTTGTACAGGCAGCTTGTGGCAGTGCACGACTGAAAGTACTGCCAGCAAAGCCAGCAAAAGTAGTCACGTCATGTACAAAGCTAAACAATGCCAACTCCGCGGGCAGATCCAGCGGCGACGCGAACACAACGATCAGATATGCAATTAAATTCAATACAAAAACTGTTCGCGGCCCTGAGACGAACGCCGGTTCCTACATGGGTTTTTCTGTGGTCGGCAGCGATCGTCTACACGTACGCGTACTTGGTAAATCCCGCTTTGCCGGGAAATAATCTCAGCTATCCGGAAGGATGGTGGGGCTGGTTCGATCAGTCACAGTATCTGCTGTCCGCCAAGTCGTGGCTCGCGCGCGACCTGGCGCCGGCTCGTCACTACTACCCTCCACTTTATCCGTTGATTGGTGCTGCGTTTTATCATTGGATTCCGGTTCATCCGTTTTTCTTCTTCGACGGAGCGGCGTTTGTCGTATTCATTTATACATTCCTCAAGTTTGCATCCCGATATATCTCGCGGATAGAGACCTTTGCGGTAGTGGCGGTAGCGATTTACTTCAACCCGCCGATCATGGAAAACTTCGCGATACCTTGGTCCACAGCGGGAACGATCACAATTTATTCAGCAGTGGTACTGATGCTGATGCGACTCCATTGCGGTATCGCTCAAACGCAACCGCAAGATGCGTTCAAGACTTTCCTCAGTGCATTTTGCTTTTCCGCGATCTTCGGGCTGCTGGTCATTCTCAGGCCTGTAGATGCGGGCCTCGCTGCAATCTTCTTTCCCAGCTATCTGATTTTGCAATTCAGGCGCGACCGGCAATTGCCGGACGGACGCCGTTTGCAGCGAGCCTTATTGACCTGTGTCGCGCTGGGATGCGGCCTGGCCGTCGGCGTCGCGTTGTTCGCCATATACAACGCGCATGTCTTTGGAAGCCCGCTTGGCGGCTATATCAAGTCCACAGCAACGAGCAGCGGGTACATCGTCGGCGAATTGGCGCACAAAGCCTTCTCGCTCCTCTTCGACGCGAACACTTACTTTCTGGAGCCGGGTTCGTCGATCGTGTCGAAGTATCCCTGGATACTTCTTTCGATCCTCGGATTACTGGTGTTCCTCGTGCGAGGTGATGCGCTGTTACGCATCCTCGCACTTGCGATTGTTTTCCATTTTTGTCTCTACGCACCCTATGGAGACCTGCTGCCAAACGGCGTCTGGCGGTTCAAGAACATTCACTACTTCAAATGGATGTTTCCTTACTTGATGTTGTTTGCGTGGTTGCTCGTTCGATGGGTGCTGGCCGCCACTAACGAAGAGCTTCCGCTAAAAAGTTCGCCGGCGCGTACGGTGGCGATTCGGCTTGCCACTATCTGCATAGTCGGCCTCGCGATTTGCTCACTGCGTTTCTCGGCACACGAGTCGCTCGCATCGAGCGAAGTCAGCACGGACACTGCCGTGCAGGACATAAAAATACATGTAGCGGCCTCTTCCGCAAAGGAGATCGATTTCATCGACCTTCAAGGCGTATCGGGAGGATTCACAGAGATCTATTTCGGGCCGCATCGGCTCACCATTGATGGGCGGACACTTTCCCTGACGCGCGATTTTCGTCTGGTGCCCGCCCCGTGGGGCGTTCGCCTTTTGCTGATCCATCCGGCCAGCGGGAGCGAGATTGTATTTAGGCCTGCGCCGGCGATCAAGGTCTCAACCACCGAGCTCAAAGTATTTGTCGGCGACTATCACCTGTCGCTCGGCAGGCCGAAACTGAAACGTGACGTTGGCTGCCCAATGGGCGCCCCGGTATGCTGACCGTCGCAAATTGGGTGGCGTTTGCTCTCGTCCGTAGGCATCTTCCACAAAAACGCGTTGCGATTAACCCCTGATCCCTACGCCACAGAAGACAGAAATATGAAACCAGTCAACGCACCCAAGATTGCGATAGTGCTTCCGGCTTATAACGAAGAAGCAACGCTCGCCGACACAATGATCGCGTTCCATAAGGAACTGCCCAGCGCGGCACTCTACGTAATCGACAACAACTCCAGGGATGCGACCAACACCATTGCTACGTCAACGCTTCGAGAGCTTGGATGTCCCGGAGCGGTGCTGACGGAGAAACGGCAAGGCAAAGGTAATGCGCTGCGACGCGCATTCATGGAAATCGATGCCGATATCTACGTCCTCTCCGACGCGGACATGACCTACCCGGCCGACCGGGTGCACGACTTGATCCAGCCAGTTCTCGCAGGTAAAGCCGATATGACCGTGGGCGACAGACACTCGGGCGGCCACTACGCTCAAGAAAACGACCGGCCCCTGCATGGTTTCGGAAATGCGCTCGTCCAGGGAATGGTCAACCGCTTCTTTAGCGCGAAACTGGCCGACATCATGAGCGGGTATCGTGTGTTCAACCGCCGCTTCGTGAAGTCGTATCCAATTCTGGTCGAGGGATTCCAGATCGAGACCGACATGACACTGCATGCGTTGCATCAGCGGTTTCGCATTGTTGAAGTGCCGGTGGAATACAAGGACCGGCCTGCGGGGAGCGTATCGAAGCTGCAAACGCTGCCCGACGGAGCGCGCGTTCTTTTCACCATCGCGCAGATCCTGCGATACTACCGGCCGCTCTTTTTCTTCGGGACGCTCGCCGTCGTCTTCGCGTCGCTGAGTGTGTTGATTGCCATTCCCGTTTTCGACGACTGGATCCGGTACCGTTACATTTATCACGTGCCACTTGCGATCCTTTCGTCCGCGGTCAGCGTGGCCGCCATGATGATTCTTGGCGTCGGTCTCATACTCGATACCGTTGTGCATCAGGAGCGAATGGCGGCCGAAAGATTTCTGTTGAGGTCAGTGAACGATGAGCGGCGGCTCGAATCTCGATGAATCGAGCATTGATAAAGAAAATCTTCAGCTTCGGCGTCGTGGGGGGGATCGGCTTCGCGGTTGACGCCGGGATCTTGACGTTGTTGTCTTCCAAGATGGGCGTGAACGTCTATGTGTCTCGGCTTATCTCGTTCACAGTAGCCGTGTTCGTCACGTGGATGCTGAATCGCCAATGGGTGTTCAAGGCCAACGGCCCAAGGACGACGACCAAAACAAACGAGTACCTCAGTTACCTCTCGGTTCAGGGCGTAGGCGCACTGATCAACCTGGGCATCTTCTCGGTCTCCCTCTTTTATTTTCCGAGTCTCAAAGCGTACCCGGTGATACCGCTCGCGTTTGGGTCTGCTGGGGGAATGCTTTTTAACTTTTTTGGCTCGCACTTGTGGGTTTTCCGTAAGCGACAAACCTAGATTGCCATCACCGGGATGCGGCCTTGCACATGCGTCCCTCAGCGAACGAGCGATTTTTATCGGACAACTGAATAAAGAATTCCGATCGAAAATACCTTCAGCTTTGTTCCGTCCAGCAGCGCCTGATAAATATCCCCCTCCCCCTGTATCGGCACCATTCACGGAAATTTCAAAGGGGTGAAGATGTGCAGCCTATTCAAAGGAATTATGACCTCAAAATAATCTAGTAATATGCGCGTTGAGAATCCTGCGTTAGAAGGATTCTATGAAATGATTAGCACATTATTTCGCTGATTGATATGTAGCGGTTACACCTACGACCCTCCGCGTAATACCGCGGCTCTTGGTACAGAATGTTCATTAGCTAAGGACTGAATGCTATGACAGATATGCCAGCCGTCTTAAGAAATGCCGTTCGCCGTGCCGCACAAATCGCGCCGCGTCCGGCGCCTCCAGCTACTACCCAGGACGAAAGCGTCCCGCAGGCCCCCCCTTCACTCGCTTCGCAACGCGCACCGACCAGACACTTGATGCAAGACCGCACGTCGCTTTTGGCCGATGGCGTTTTATACACCGACTTCTTTAAATTTGTTGATGCGCAGCTTCGCCCGAAAGCCTACTTTGAGGTCGGAACACATCTGGGCAGATCAGTGAAAGCTTTCAGTTGCCCGGCTGTATGCGTAGATCCGCACTTCATGCTGGATCAGGACGTGATCGGCACCCGCGCAGAAACGCATTTTTATCAGACACCCTCTGACGATTTTTTTAAGCAAAACGATCTGCGCGGAATTTTCAAATCCGGCCCGGATATATGCTTTCTTGATGGCATGCATCGGAGTGAATATTTGCTCCGGGATTTTATGAATACCGAGCGTTTGTGCCACCGTCGTTCGCTTATCTTCATGCACGACTGTTTTCCATTCAACGCGCGTATGGCAATGCGTACCCATGAGGCCGGCGATGAAGCGGAAGGCCACTGGGCCGGTGCATGGACGGGCGACGTATGGAAAGTGGTGCCCCTGCTGCAGGCCCACCGTCCAGATTTAAAGATTCTGCTGCTGGACTGCGCGCCAACCGGACTTGTCGTGGTATCGAACCTGAATCCGGAATCTACTGTCCTTAGCGAGCGCTATAGCGGCGTGGTCGACGATTTGCGCGCCATGGATCTCGAAAAGCACACAATTCGTAAGCTGTGGGATGACGTCCCAGTGATTTCGTCCCACTCGCTGATGCAGCACCCAGAAGACCTTACTCTTTTTCTCGATATCAATTAATTGTTGGGACCGACCAAGAACAACTCGAACACATTGTTGGTCGAGTTGCTTTTTCAATTAACTAATTTGTGGAAGGTCCATGCAGTGGGTCATGGGTAAGCAGCCGCCGGTAACGTTTGACCAATACCGTGCAACAAGACAATTTTCCGCGCTTGACGGGCTACGCGCGGTGGCCATTTTTCTCGTATTTTCGCTTCATTTCGGTGGCGAAACCTGGGGGCACCTATCCGGCTGGCTGGGCGTGCAAATGTTCTTTGTACTTTCGGGGTACCTAATTACAACCTTACTGTTACGTGAGCGGGATTTATCCGGATCGATTGCGCTACGCGCATTTTATATTCGCCGCGCGTTTCGAATATTGCCGATGTTTTTGCTCGTGTACGTGATGGTAATGGGCCAGAGTTATCTCGCAGCAGATGACTCATGGGCGAACATGAAAGCGGCATCGCCCTATTACCTTACCTTCTTAAATGAGTTCGCCCCGTTCGCCCCGTTGAAAATGACTTGGACGCTCGGTATTGAATGGAAGTTTTATTTCTTGTGGCCGGCAATACTGGCTGCTGCGGGCATGGTTGCGAGAACAAGATTCATTCTGGTAATTGCGTGCATCTCCGTTTTGGCGCTGTCGTGGTTCAAAGGGTTCCACGTCGATTGGATTCAGCCGTTTCAGTATCAGGTGATGCTGTTTGGCTGCGCGGCTGCTGTGATTTTGAATTATCGGAAGACCTACGATCTCGTGCGCGTACTCGCGACAAACACGGCTGTATTCAGCCTCGTCACCGTCCTATGCATAGTGCACTGGAAGTCGATCTGGATCGCTGAAAAAATCGGACTTGCCCAGCTCATTGTCGCGTACGGGCTTTTGATCGCCCTGTTGATCCCTGCCCTTGTCTCAGAAACCATTGCTCAGACAGTGATCGGCTCACGCCCGTTTGTTTTCGTCGGTCGCCGCTCTTACTCGATGTATCTGATCGAGTTGCTGGCAGCGCAGGCCGTCCAAGGGTTACTGCCCCAAATCCACTTTGGCCCTCTATTTCTTCCGGTCTGTTTCATCGTGGCGCTGGTGGCATCAGATTGTTTATACCGATGGATAGAGAACCGATGATACGAATGGGCCATAAGTTGGTCACGGCACAACGACATGCCCCGGCTATACAAAACACGAAGCCTAAGCAACTGACCTCAAACTGATTCAAAACCACATCGGTAGAAGCGGTCCAGGCCACATGCGGTTCGATAGCACGAGCACGTTGCTAAACTACTGGTTCGTGTTCCGGGAACTTAAAAATGATATTGAATCGCCAAATTGTCACGGTCCTAGGAGCCCGAAGCGGGACGTCTGCGTTGGCTGGGACGCTCGGAATCGTGGGATGCACGCTACCGAAGACCTTGATGGCTGCTAACTGGGCCAACAAAAAAGGGTATTTCGAGCCCGAAGATATTGCGGCCTGTCACGATAAAATCCTCGCAACCGTTGGAAGCAGCTGGAGCGACTGGCGGGAATTTCCGCCGTCGTGGTTTTCGTCCCCCGATGCAGTGCGATCGCGGGACGAACTTGTTTCGTTGTTCATTGCAAACTATGACAAGGCGCCGCTGTCGGTGCTGAAAGAGCCGAGGATGTGCAGGATGCTTCCGCTGTGGAATGAGGTCTTCAAGAAATTGGATTCGAGGCCCTTATTCTGCTTCATTGATCGCAGCCCGCTCGAGGTGGCCGCATCCCTCAAGGCACGCGACGGCTCATCAATCGAGCAGGGTCTTCTCTACTACATTCGCAACCATCTGGATGCGGAATTCCAGACGCGGTTTCGTCCCCGCGCGTTTGTTTCCTACAACGCGCTCTTGAAGGACTGGCGCCAGACCGTGGCCTTTGTCAGTGATCGCCTGAATGTGCCTTTTCAGCTTTCCGGAAAAAGTGAACATGAGGTCGATATATTTCTAGAGAGCGACCTCAAAAATCAAAAAGGCGAAGTTCCTCGCAACGCCAGCGATCCAATCGAAGAATTGGCATTTGCAGTTCACGAAGCGTTTGCCAAACTTTCCGGAGGCGAATCCGACGCCGCGGTTAGAGATCAACTTGATCGTTTGAGGGCGTTATTTAATGCTCGAGAATCTGAGCATTACGGCCCTGTTCAGAACTGAACCTCGCGAGGATGAACAACCATTCAGCCTCGCAGATTCAGTCCTTGCACTCACAAGTCGGCAATTAGAACGTCGCGCATTGCCTCAAAGGAGTAGTGCTCGCGCACATAAGCACGCCCCGCCGCTGAGACCTGTGTTGCGTATTGATCGTCTTGCAGCAGGCGGCAAACTTCCTCTGCGAAAAGCCGTGCATCGTCAATGACGGGTATCGACCCTTCGACTAAAGGCAATCCCTGTGCGCCAATTGAAGTGGTCACTAATGCAGCACCGTTGTGCATTGCCTCGACCACTTTGTTCTTTACGCCCGCACCAAAACGCAACGGTACAACGGCAACGCGCGTTTCGTCGTAGTACCGCTTAAGTTGCGCGTCTGTGACATAGCCCGTTACGTCAATCGTGTCAGAAGCAAGCTCGAGCACTTTCGCTGTCGGATTAGATCCAACTAACGTCAAATGAATAGTCGGGAACCGTTGGCGGATCAGCGGCAAAATCTCCGTGACAAGCCACACCGCAGCATCCACGTTGGGTGGATGTCCGAAGCCGGCGACAAATAGCAGATCTTTTCGCGTGCCAGGTAACGGGGGCGTTTCCGCCAACGGCGCATAGTAGTACGCGGGCAAGGTCCGGGCGCGAATATCCGGCATCATTGAGAGCACCGTCTCAGTCTCCGTGTAAGACGGATAATAAACAACATCGACGCTCTTCCAGATCTTCATTTCTTCTTCGCGAATGTAATCTGCCTCGGCGAGCAATCGCCGATCTCCAGTAACTTCAAACTCTTTGAGGGCGCGCGCAAAGTGGAGATCGACACCAAAGTAAAGAAGCTTTGCATGTGAGTAAGCGTTCAGGCCAGGAATAAACTCCGCACTGATATGAGGCCGGCTCAGAAATGCTACGTCGATGTATCGACCATTTTCCTGGATCCAGCTATCAAAGCCACGCACATACTCGCCTCCGTAAATCACTTCAATTCCAAGCGCCTGGAGTGGGAGCGCGTAATCTTTGTCATGTGCGAGATTTTGCGGCCAGAACACGACGTGGTATCCCAACGCAAGGAACTGATTCATGTAGCAGATCATGCAGCGAGAGCCCGCGTCACGATCCGGCTGGGGTATGTAATGGTCAACCACTAAAATTGTCTTCAACGCCTGGCTGCGGTCACGCGCCTTGAAAACCTGCTCGCCATTAGGAAAGTGATCGCGTTCAAGTACTGATCGCCAGCGGTCAAATAATTTACCTTGATTCGCAACCTGATGAGCCTTGATACCGGCTCCTGTATCGATGCCATTCGAAATGCCTTCGAAATGGGTGATGACAGAGCGCGGTTGGTAATACAGAACTTTGCCGCTCTCGCGAATCTTGAATGCAAGGTCGACATCTTCGTAATACGCAGGCACATACCTTTCGCCAAAGCGACCCACACTCTCGAACAAGTCGGCGCGGACCAGCAAAGAGGCGCCCGAGCAATAATCGACCGGCTTAAGGTAGTTGTAGATGCTCTTGTTCGGGTCATCCAGACGGCCGAAATTCCATGCCGAAGCGTCTTTCCAGATTATTCCCCCAGCCTCTTGCAGTCGTCCGTCAGGATAAACAAGTTTCGAACCGACCATTCCGCAATCGCTTTTTTCCTTGAACACGTCGAGCATCGAATCGAGCCAGTCTTCGCTTACTTCGGTGTCGTTATTCAGGAAATGAAGATACTCTCCCTTTGCCGCCTTCGCGCCCTCATTACACGAACGCACAAAGCCCAGATTCCTGGCATTGGTGATCACGCGGATTGTCTTGATAGACTTCAGGATCTCAAGAGAATTATCCGGCGAGCAATCATCGACTACGACGATTTCATACGGCGCCGTTGGGGGATTCTTTCCTATCGAAACAAGGCAGCGAAGCGTGTAATCAATCTTCCCATAGATGGGGATGATTACTGAGACAAGCGGTTCTTCCGATACTGAAAGCAAGTTGACAAAGCTGGCCTCTCGCATCAAATCAGCAACATTGGTGCCGCCTGAACCGATAGCTGCCGTCCGAACTTCCAGTTGCGGCTGCTGCACCTCTGGAACATTCGCAGGCGCTTGCCGCAAACTGGCCTGCCGACCGGTAAGCCGGCGTCCAGCGTCGATATAGCGTCTGGTTTGCTTGCGGGGAACCGCAATCCATCGTTTGATCTCGCGTATCGGCCAGGTCAGCTTCCACGAACTGCTATGTATGAGCGCGTCTCGGTTGGTGCTCAAAGCATGAAGAGCCGTCTCAAGCTGGGCTTTTTCACTGAGTAATTGAGTAACCTGACCATCGCGCTCTTCAAAAGCATGTCTGACGCCGTTGAACTGTTCGTCCCGATTAGCGAGAAACTTTCTAATTCCGGTGATTTGACGCTTATGCTGGCTGAGATCGAGAGTCAGCCCGTGTATGCGCTTATCCTTTTCTTCGACAGATCTGTTGAGATTGGAAATCTCCTGACCGTCCTTCGTTAATAGCGCATTCAAGTGCTCAATCTGGTCGTCTCGTTGGGCGAGAAGATCGCTCAAGCTTTGAATCTGCTGGTCCCGCTCGGCTAACACGTCAGACAAAGTATTTATTTGTTGCGAACGTTCGGCTACGACGACATCGAGCGACTTCGCCCACTTCGCGAAACCGACATAGTGCTTGACCAAATCAAGCTTGTCCGGATACGCAACTGAGGCAGTGACTGCCGGCAACACCGTTGCCTTGTTTGCGCCACATAGCGCGACAAAATAAACAGGCGAGTTCAGGGTGCCTGTTTGAGGCTTGATCGACGTGCCGTCATCATGCCAGGCTTGATAAGCATGTTGGCCGCCCTGCAATGGCTGGATGACAGAGCCCATCATTATCCGCTGGCCAAAATATTGAATAACCGGGAATTGAGCTTTTAGGAGTGCGTTGAACTCATAGAAATCAAGCTCTTTGACATGAAACTCGTTATGTTCGCCGCTCTCTTCCGAATAGATGGGGCGATTCGGTGAAGAAATGATTAGCAGTCCGTCATCGCGCAATACCCGTCGAATTTCGGCAAGCATTTCTGCTTGTTCGCTCAGATGTTCGATGGTTTCAAATGAAACAACAACGTCGAACGACGCGTCAGGAAACGCCAACCGAGTTGCCGAACCTTGAAAGTATTCAAGGTTGCTTTTGTGCGCATACGTATTGGTGGCGTGCTGAACTGCCTCGATCGCGATGTCGACACCACACACGGAACGAGCGACACCTGCCATCAACGCTGAGCCGTAACCTTCTCCCGATGCGACATCAAGTACATCCTTGCCGGGCACCATGTCCAAAACCATCGCGTAGCGATGATAGTGCTCTAAACGAATTCTGCCCTGCTCAGTCGGCACATATCGTTCGCCAGTAAATTCCATCTCGATTTCCTTCAATCTGGTCAATGCGGATAACGGCTATATGTCACCCCATTTGCTGTTAGATTTACTAGGCATGGGTTGCCAACCATTGCTCCTCGCGGTATTTTCTACCTTTGATCGCAACGTTAATCTTTCAGATTTAACGTTGCCAACCCTCTGCCACTTGCCCTAAGGGACCTTTCAAAACATCTGGCGATCGTGGTCCGCGATAATGATTTCATCATTTTCACCGAGGTCCGAGTGCACCTACGTGCGAACTGAACGCCACAGCCCTTAGGAGATCCATCATTTGGTTTTGGTGAAGTTGCGGTGAGAGCGACACCATCAACCGTGCGTCTTTACGTCGAATCAAGATAAATTCGCTGTGGCGATCCTGTAATACGACGATCGATACCATCGCAACTTTGCCTCCTGGTCCATGCCATTGGAGCCGCGCATCGTTCTGACCGGCGAACCACCATTTCCCTCATAGCGGGTTGAAAGAGGCGACAAGCCCGCATTGTAGCGTACGTTTCTTTCGCTTTTGCCCCCAAAATAGAAGCCCAAAACCCAAACTTTCAGGCCCTCCGCACTATCCAATACCGTGCGATTCGGTCATACCGGCTTCACTGCTGCATGCTATCCAGATCCGTCGGCGTCCTCCAGGGACAAGGAACACAACACCCCAGAAATTCAGTCGGCACGATAAACGGATGGTAAGGTGCTCAATGACGGAATCCAGACTTTCGTCCTTGTCTAATCGATGATTCCCTTTAGCCGCTCAATCAACTTCTTGAATTTACTTGGCTCTTTGTAGCTCCGGACCTCCATGTCCGTCTCCCGATTGCCCGGCTCCCCTTTGAACCGGTCTTCGTCACCTGACGACGTTGTTACTTGCCACTTTCCCAAGAGCTTCATGTCAATCAGGTCGCAGGTGAACCGTACCAGCGCGGGAACATCATTGAACCTGTAATTCTCACGCTTCAGCACGTTTTCTACGTCGCTCTCTGAACTCGTTGAAACAATTTCGCTAATCAGTTTTACTGGGACATAGACGGGCAAGTCAGCGACTTCCGATTGGCCCTTTACGTAAGGGGCAGGTGCGGATTCCGTAGTTCGCACATTACTGTGTACTACTCCTGGACAGGACGAAAACCATCCGATCTTGTGTTGAACCGTACCGTGATGACAAAAGTAAAAGGCCGCGAATTGGGCGAGGTATATGGTTTCCGAAATCTCGAGCCCAATAGCCAGTTCTATCGGCGACGGTCGCTCACCCGTCTCAGCGAAAGCAAGGGCAATCTCTTCAGCCGCCCTCATATCGGAATTGACAACTTCTAACTGCGCCGCTCTATCAATCCCCGGGTTTGTCTCAGCATCGCATCCAATAGAATGGCCGTCCAAGATAATAAAGCCGCCGGGATAATCTGAAAGAAAACGCTTTCCAATAGCGATAATGACTTCATTAAGATTCGAAGCAGTTCTATTTCGCGTCCGAAGACTCATCCATAAAATCGGACCCATTGCATTTTTCGCCCGAAAAACAATGCGCTGCGTATTCGCCGATTTAGGGTTACTTTCTACAAATCGGAGGAGCCTATTGACTAGCTTTTTCTGAATAAGCGACCCACCCAACGGCAAGGCCATTTGATTCTTCTTGTTAACCACTTCCAACTTCCAATCCGGCACTTGATAATTGTTCCACCAAGCAAGTTCCGGAAACAGAGATTGTGTTGAGCCCAAGGGCTCATGAGTGCTGATCAATTGCGCAGGAAATTTCGCCAAATCACAATCTACAATTGCCTCCAGCGCTGAAAGCTGATTCCACGCGTGGTGCGCAAAATTCGGGTCGCCTGAGAGTAGCTGCAATTCACGTGAATCATCCCCCTTGTCCTCAGCGAAGCTTCTCAAAATCCTCGCAACCGCCGGGAACTGCTCTTCCTTGATTCCCCAAAAGTCATCGACGATTTTAAAGAAAAGTGCTTTTTGGGGAATAATTAGCGCCATGATCGGGAATCCCATCCCGACGTGACCCACTCCAACCACAAAGTCTTCAAAAAATATGAACGTATTCTTGTTGGCTAGAAATATGGAACTCTTCGATGCGACGAGACGACCATCCAATGGTGATTTGAGGTTGAATGAACCAAATTGAAGCGTTTCGTAGAGATAGCGACGTACCACAAAACCATCAACGTAAGCCGATAGTTCTTTAATGCTGGCGAGTGCGCCTGCCAGGCATGGAATCTGATGCGTGCGAGCTATGTCTGCAATCGATGCTTCGCTAAGGTCTGTAACAGACGCATAGCTTTGTTCAAAATCACTATGATGTATCTCTCTCACTTATGCCCTCGATCGTGTCCCTACAATTCTGCGCGTACGCAGTCATGGCTTGCCAAGCCTCCGCCAAAGCATGCAGACCGTCAAGCCGCTCTCGCCGGATGAGGAACAATTATCGATCGACCGGGCCGGCGCCCGCGCTTGGGAGAACCAATATTTTTAGAAACAGTATTATTCACACAGATAAACCCGGATACCTTAGTCCCCCGGGTCGCCAGCTACCACGGCAAAATGGCAGCGCAGTTGGTCCGGACTTTTGCTCGAATTCGTCTTGCATTGGCCGGCGGTCACAGCAAACCCTCCGCCTCAACTACCGCCACGTGAATACACTCCCTATCGCAGTCCAACAGACGCTGGAGCAACATTCTGACCTGGGATCGAGCTTGTAAAGTATTGGTCGCAAACCTCATCTGCTGCGCCTTCCATACGAATCTTCCCGTGCTCTAGCCAAATAACACGGTTACAGGTCGCCTTGATCATATGATGAGAGTGAGTCGCGATCACCAGAATATTGGTCGCCTGAACAAGCTCAGTCAGTCTCGCTTCAGCTTTTATCTTGAAACCCTCATCGCCTACGGAAAGCCACTCGTCCATTAAGAGGATATTCGGCCGAACCACCGTGGAGACAGCAAACGCGAGACGAAGATGCATACCCGTCGAATACGTTCTGACCGGCATGTCAATAAAATCGCCGAGTTCGGAAAACTCGATGATTTCATCCAGTTGGTCTTTCATCTGCGCTTTGGTCATCCCTAACAAGGCGCCCCGAAAAAAGATGTTTGAGCGACCTGACGCTTCGGGGTCGATTCCAAGCGATATATCGATCAACGAACCTACTTGGCCATTGATAGATGCAATCCCGGATGAAGGCTGATAGACGCCACTAAGCAATCTGAGTAATGTACTTTTTCCCGCACCGTTGTGGCCGATCAACGCGACGCGATCGCCATCGTTGATCGAAAAGTTCAGGTTTTCGAGCGCGCGAACGACAACGCGGCCCTGCTGGTCTGCACCAAGTTGTCCACCAGTGGCCACCTGCATGAGGCGCTTCTTCAGCGATCTTCCACTTGCGTTGTAGATCGGAAAGTCGATGCTAACGTCACGAAATTCAATATGCGCCATAAGTCTTAATTCTCAAACCCAGTATGCAATGCGAGATTTGTATCGACCGAATACGAATAAGGCCACTGCCCAGCCAACAAACGCGAGCCCGATCGAGACCTCCCAGTTCGCCGCCGTGGGCAATTGACCAAGCAGCGGTGCCCTGAATATCTCGAATAAGTGAAAGAGCGGGTTCAGGTCCAGTAAATAAGCCTGCATATCCGGCGCAAGGCTGTGCGGCAGCCACATGATTGGCGTGAGAAAGTACAAAACTTGAAGCAGGCTTGCGACGATCTGCGGAAGATCCCTATAGCGGGCACATATCACCGCCAGGATCAGTGCTAACCACATCAGATTGATTGTTATCAGCGCAAGGCCCGGAATACTGATAAGCGCAATGAGATTCAAGGGCCTGCCGACCGCAAGAAGCACAAGGGGAAATATCACGAGGTTATGGGCAAATATTATTAAATTGCGCCACAGCAGTCGAAGTATGTGAACGTTCAAAGGGATCGGCAGTTGCTTGATGATGCCTTCTGCGGATATAAAGCCGGTACAGCCTTCGCTTATCACCGAGGAAATCAAACTCCATAGAATCATTCCCGCGGCCAAAAACGGCAGGAATTCACTCATAGGTGACTTAAAGATATGACCGAAGACGACTCCAATTGAACCGATCATCACGCCCATGCTGATGGTCAGCCAGAACGGACCGACTGCGGAGCGGCGATAGCGCTGGCGCACATCCTGCCAGCCTAGCATGCCAGCCAACGAATAGCGCTTGAGCGACGCCACAATATCAGCTGTAGCTGACCGTGATGCAACGTTATGCATTAGATGGTTCTTTTGGTAAAACTATCATTATAAACGATCGCGCCGCCCCAACCTGGAACATCCCGCCGTTCGGCAAACGTATGACGCGCTAGGCGAGCAGCGCTTGCCACGCCTGGGTGAACGCTTGCATCGAGTGTCGATCCGCTTCGGCGCGCGCCTCGGTTCGAAGCTGCGCGATGGCATCATCGGACGCATTAAAAAGCTGCTCGGACAAGCCGCATAGCTCAGCTTCCGTGCTAAAACTGAACCCGTTGACACCGGCTGCCACGTCTGGGGAATTCAAGGTATCTCGCCTGACGATCGGGATCGCGCCGCTCGACATGGCTTCGATCACATTCAGGCCGAATCGCGAATCCTCTCCGGCGTGCCAATAGATCGATGCCCCCTCAAGGACCGCCCTGCGGATCGCCTGGGGCGAGTCAAGATGAAAATGAACAGGCAAATCAGCAGCCAGCGCCCGGCACTCGGCGAAGTAGCGTCTGCTTGCAGAGTCAGGCGGCATCGATCCAACGAAGTGCAGTTCGGCGTGATACCCGCGCTTCACGAGACTTCGAAAGGCTTCGATCATGAACGAATGATGACTCGAGGCAGCGTCATCAGTGAACGGGCCCGCTGAAATTATCGTCATTCGCGACCGCTCGACCGTAAAACGTCCGGGAATCACAGCGGGTTTGATGACGTGGACGCGTGCTGCGCCGGCCTCGATGTCAATCTCGTCGACAAACATTGCGAGCGCCCGACTTGCGCTCACGATCAAACGCTCACTGTTGTCTACGAATGACATATCGGCGACTGAATCAACAAACCGATAACATTTTCTGGCGAGCCTACGGATTACTTCAGTTTGTTCGCTCGCGCCGTCGAGCGTCACCAGCACCTCGACCGGCGAGTGCATTTGCGCCGCCGGAAGCAGTTGCAACGGCGGGATCGGAAAGCCCAACGCCTCGCCGACCTGGTTGATACGCAGGGGAGAAATCCTTTCCGGCGTCACGATGGAAATACGGTAACCCAAGGCATGAAGTGCAAAAACAATCGAAAACAAGAAACGGCTAGCTTCGCCATTGTCGATACGACGCGCCGTGTAAATAGCTGCGGACAGACGGGTATCCTCAGCGGCTGTGAGGTTCGGCGCTGTGGCCGACGGCGTAGCCTCCAGGTGCCGCCCTGTCCTCAGAAAGTGGGCCCACCGGTCAACCAGCTTGGCTCGATTCAGCGCGACCAGACCACTCAGATCGAGTCCATTCGACGGGTCCCCTGTCGTCGCATTCTCATGATGGACAATGCAAGACTGAGGGACGTAAAACGTCTTAAGCCCAAGCGCTCCAACCTTGAGACACAGGTCGACGTCTTCATAATAAGCGGGCTCATAAATGAAGTCGAACCCGAGAACGCGGTCGAAAACCTTTTTACGCATGGCGACGCAGGCAGCGGAGACATAGTCGACCACGCGCATGCGATTGAAGCGGGGATCGGATGGATCCTGAAATTTGCCTATCTGAACCGCGTCGCCTTGTTCATCGAGCAACGCGCCCGCTTCTTGCAAGACCCCGTGCGGATAAACAAACTTCGGACCCGCCGCGCCGCAAAGCGGTTCAACACGAAATATTTCGATAAGCGGGCCAAGCCAATCCGGGTTGACGGTCACATCGTTGTTCATGAAAACGACGAATTCCCCTTTCGCCATTTCTGAGCCAAGATTGTTGCCTTCACCGAAAAACCGGTTAACGGCAAGCCGCAAAACTCTGTGCGGACCCTCGAATGCACAAAGCAATGCGTACTCTTCCGCACGGCTGCCGTTATCCACCACGATGATCTCGTAGCGCGCTCCGTGCGTGTGCTCCATTAGGCTCTTCACGCAGTTGATGGTGAGCTGCGCCTTGTTCCAGTTCAATATGACGATTGACACTTCCGGGCGCGTTGCGTCATACCAAATGTCGGCACGCGACGAAATCGAGTCTGTACTCATGTCGTTTGTTTCCTAGTGCCTGATCCGGCGAAGTGCCTTGACCAACGCCCGCATTGGCCTCGTGATTGCCATTGAATATGAGTTCATGACGACTTCGTAGGCAGCACGCGCCTCGGCGAGTTCCCTGTTGGCCTGACCCACCTCTTGGCTCAAACGCGCGATCGCACGGTCCTTCTCGGCATTCATATGGTTGGCAATGGCCAATTGCTCGGCGAGTTTGACTTCGGCACGCGCGGACTGCACATCGTGGCGTCGGCGGTCGATTTCATGAGCCCATGCCAGTTCACGATTTGAAGTTTCCTGAGCAATCCTTTCGGCTTCCCGTTCCTCGGCAGCGCGGACTGCCTGGTCAAGCGCATCCTTGAGACGTTCGATTTCGCGGCGCAAGGCGAATTCCGTGTTTTCAGGGATATCGTGCAACCTTTAACCCTCATTGATTCGCGCGGTTTGCCGCATCGATAAAGACAACTGCAAGGCAGTAACTGAAACCGCCGCCAAGCATGGTCACATTGTATCGCACGTATTTTGCGGGGCTTATGCGTCCTCGTTCACCGCTTGTTGATCTGTCGTCCCCCCGGACCCATGACGCCTGCAGCACTGTGGCGAGCCGATCGAAACGTAGTTAGATGACTCAGATAACCGTGCCGTTTATACTCACTCCTTTTTGAAAGAACCATTCACAGGGGATTGTCTTGTTGCATCACGATCTGCCTGCATTGGCAAATTGTGCGTGGCCTACCGATCCCGGACGTTAAAGAGAAAGTGTAATTTATACTCATGTCAGCAAAACTCTGGAACAAGCAAGCTCTGATAACGAAGACAATCTTTCCCCTTGTTTTCGTTTTCTTCAGCCTGGTTCCTCTTGTTTTATCCGCTGATACAACTTGCCCGGCTTTTCTTGTACGACTAGCTGGACACCTTTATCGGGCGCCCTTAATTGGCTTGCCACTAAGAACCGCAGATGAGTGGATCCAGAAGACCGATCAACCGGTTCAAGAATTACGCCCCCTTGCATCCTTTCCGTCACAATGGAAAGGATCCTGGTTCGACGTCGATAAAAACTATACGCTATTTGAAAAGTGGTTCTCCGATAATCTCGGCCTGCGCAATGTGATGATTCGCGTGAAAAACCAGCTGGATTACCGGCTCTTTCATTCGTCAACGCGGGTGTACTTTGGAAAAGGCGACCAGATCTACGGGCGTCATTTGATCGATGTAGAGCTTCCTTCCACTGAAGCAGCACTCGATACCTCCGAAAAAATCGATGCTGTTTATCGCGGGGTGGTGAAATTATCCGATGACTTAAAGGCCATTGGCATCACAACTGTGTTTGTGACGCCAATGATGAAAGAGTACTTCATACAGGACCAACTACCGTTTTTTGCGCCGCGTTTGCCCGCAAACAGCAACTTCATGCGTTTGTACGACCGCATGAAGGCATCTCCCGAACTTCACTTTGTTGACGTTTATCAAATCATTAAGTCGATCCAGCCGAAATATCAAATCTTCTATAAGCAGGATTTTCACTGGACGAATACCTCTGCCCTCGAAGTTGCGAAGGCGAGCACGGACATGCTTGCCGATCTGACCGGATCCGCCACCCGTTGGCAGCATCCGGTCGTCACGGAGCAGACGCCTTTCCTGGGTTCCGATGCACGGTTTGCCGCGTTAATCGATGAAAGGGAAATACCGGAGCAGGACCTCAAAAAGACTTGGCGCGACCGGCATTCATTTACTCAATTCGATCCGAAAACAACGGGAATCGAGTTTGAAACGGATACGCTTACGGACCCAAAGCTGCTACCGGCCGCCTGCTTGTATGGCAATAGCTTCAGTGACGGAATGCTGGCCGCCGGCTTGCCCGACTATTTCCAGAAGCTCACGAAGCTGGACAGGATGCGGCCGTTAAAAGACATTCCATCGATGATGGCAGGACGTTGCAAAGTGGCGATCGTGCAAGTGCTCGACTTGTCTACGTCCTTGTGGCAATCGATTCAACAATAAGCCGGAAAAAACATTCCGCCGCATGGAAACAAAAGGGCTGTGACTGATGGTTTTTTCTTCTCCGGTTTTTCTCTTCATTTTCTTTCCCTGCTTTTCACTGATCTACGCCGTCCTGCCCCGCAACTGGCGCAATGCGTTTATCTTGCTGGGAAGCATGTGGTTCTACGTGCTTGGGGTAGGCGCCCTGACGGTTGTCGTGCTTGGCATGTTGCTGTTCAACTGGCTCATGGCCGTGTTGATTGCCCGGGTGAACCACCGGGGCGGCTCCAGACTGCTACTGGCGCTGGCGATCATCGCCGATCTGTGTCCGCTGATCTTCTTTAAATATCTGCTGTTTTTCACCCACGTATTTTCTGACATCACCGGCATTACGCCCGCTCCCCACCACATCGCGTTTGGCACGATCCTGCCGCTTGGTATTTCGTTTTATACATTTCACTTCATTTCGTATCTTATCGATGTCTATCAGCGTCAGATCTCACCCGAAAAAAGCCTGCAGAAATTCGGGATATACATCTTTCTGTTTCCGCATCTCATTGCGGGCCCGGTAGTCCGGTTCGCTGAAATCCGCAGCCAGCTTCCCGACAACAAGCGCCAACTGGTCAAGAGGGACATCTTTTGGGGGCTGGTGATATTTGTCATCGGCTTGTCGAAGAAAACTCTGCTTGCTGATCCGCTCGGCGCCGTCGTGGACTCGGTTTATCAGCCCGGGATTCCCGTCACGACCTACTCTGCATGGCTCGCCGCGATCTGCTATTCGTTCCAGATCTATTTCGATTTCTCCGGCTACACCGATATGGCGATCGGCATGGCACGAATGATGGGCTTTCGTTTTCCGCGCAATTTCAACCGCCCTTACGCAGCCTCCAGCGTCACCGAGTTCTGGCAGCGCTGGCATATGACGCTTTCACGCTGGTTTCGTGACTACGTGTACATTCCAGCCGGGGGAAATCGCGGAACCGCATTCGCCACTTATCGGAATCTCTTTCTTGTTTTTGTTCTCTGTGCGTTGTGGCACGGCGCGGCTTATACCTTCCTCGTCTGGGGAATCGGCCACGGTGTGCTGATCGCGCTGGAACGTGCACGACTTCTGAATCTGAGGCGATTGCGCCTGGGGAGCTTGCCAGTCTTCGTCCTGGCCACACTGCTTTGGGTGCCGTTTCGCGCCCCAAGCATGATGGAAGCGTGGACGCACTGGTCCGCAATGTTCGCATGGTCGAAAGCCGCGCCGTTGTGGGTCGATACCAACCGTTCGCTTGCCGACCCTAAAATCATGGCGTTGCTGGCGCTTGCAGCACTGGTATGCCTCGTCGGTGACCGCGCGTTTCGACGCTTCAAATCATTCGGCTTTAGACATCCGCGCTTGATCAGCATCTATTGCTTCGTACTCTATGTACTGGCATGCATATCCGCTGTCGAGCACGGGTTCAATCCGTTCATCTATTTTCAGTTTTAGACGCGTGCCATACCTTGTATGGCGTTTTGTCGAAAAGAGCCGCGCGGAGTTGCTGCGTGCTCTCCATCCACGTCAGCCACGGCAATGAAGCCGACGGTGGCGCTGCATGCTTGCGGTCCAATGCGATCCACTGCTTGACTGCCGCGGCCAGGCAAGCCGTGGTATCGCCCTCGAAATACATGGCATGGTCGCCTGCCACCTCCCGAAACACGGGAATGTCACGCGCCAGAATGGGAAGCCCTTTCTGCGCCGCTTCGATCAGAGGCAGGCCAAACCCCTCACCCAACGACGCAGCGAGCAAACAGGAAGAGGCGCCGTAGACCTTGTCGAGGTACTCGTCGCTGATCCCTTCGAGCCAGACAAACCGCTTGTTTTGCTCGGCATGCCGTGCGAGCTTCTCCGGCAGATCGCCGATTCCCCAGCCGGCCTTGCCCACAATTACGAGGTTCACGTCGACGTCCGCGTCCCACAGCGCCTCGAAGGCGGCGAACGCCTGCAAATGCCCTTTGCGCGGCTCTACCGTGCCAACCATCACGAAGGTAGGACGCGCCTTCAACACCTCGAGCACCTCGTGAGCGTCAGCAGGGAGGCCAAATGAAGGCTTGCTGTTTTCGATATCCGCGCCCAGGTGAAAATATCCAAGCTGGATGTCGCGCAGGCGATCGGGACGTGATGCGTTGAGCCAAGCTTCCACGTCATCCGCGACGGCGCGCGAGATTGAAATGAGCCCGTCCGAGATCCTGGCTATCGTTTCAATCCATGTGGGAAAGCATTGCGCAATCCCGTCGTGGAACCACTCTGGCCGAACTACAGGCAAGAGGTCATACACAACAAAGTGGATCCGGACGCCGCGATCGCGCTGCATCTGGAACCAGGCTTCGGCAGGGACAGCGACGTCGGCGATAAGGTCCAGGCCGAGAAAGGTATCGCCTGCCTGTGTGTCGACCCAGTCGTCGTCGACTTCAACGTCCACCGACGGCTCGAGCATGCGCCAAAAAGCGTTTGCGTACCTATACGACATGTGCTCCCGATCAAGTCGCACTGGCCTCACCGACCAGCCCGGGGGAGGTGATTTAAGCAAGCACAACATGATCGAGCGGGTGACGCGCTGAATCCCCGACTTGGCGTCGAATGCACTCAAAATGGAGACGTCCACCAGAAGTTGTGGCACGCGCTGCGAACGCAAGTTGAGGCTGATGGCATGAGCGCACGCTACCGTATCTGTCTGAACGGTTTCCCCAAGTTTCGTCAGTGCACAGATCAACGCCCGGTAGGGGTCGTCCGGGCTGCGCACCGATCCTTGCGTAGACGAATCGGCATGAGCGCGTTCAAACCCGGCAATTGCCTTCCTTGCTGTGGCATCCCAGGAGAAGAGCTTGACCCGATCCAAGGCGTTGTCGCAAAGGCTCTGCCAATAGGCCGGGTCGGACAGCGCGCGATGCATCATGTCCGCCATCTGCGTCAGGTCGAGCGGATCGAACAACGCGTCCTCACGGCCGATGACCTCAGGCACGCTGGTCGTTGCAGAGCCGATGACGGCGGCACCGCACGCCATGGCCTCGAGCGCCGGCAGACCAAAACCCTCATGCAACGAAGGAAAAACGAACAGCTGACACAGACTGTAGAGTGCGATTAAGTCGTTGTCCGATACGTAGTCGGCGAGCACGAGTTCATCGGCGCTCAGGCCTTGCGCCTGTGCAAGCTCGGTAAAGCGAATGCGGTCAAGCGCTGTCGGCTGGCAGACAATGAACAACTGGTGACCCCGGCGCAGCGCTTCAGGCAACCTGGCATAAGCGGTGATCAGGCCGTCGAGGTTCTTTCGCGGCTCGGCAATACCCGTTGTCATCACGAACGAGCGAGAGAGTCCAAAGCGCTCTTTCACAACGCCCGCCTCGGTTTCAGTCATGACGCGGCGCTTGAAATTATCGCCAGCCGCCGATGAAATACTCGTCATGTGTTCGGGGGATATGCCCAGTTCGCGCTGCGCTTCCACCGAGCAGAAGTCGGAAATCGCCAGCAGCATGTCCGCGCGCTTGAGCGCTTCAATCTTCTCGTAGTAATGCTTGCGGCGCGCTTCGTCGGCCAGATGTCTTGCCGGGTCCAGATACGGAATGAGGTCGTAGAGAGTGACGGCCACAAGCGTGGTTTTGTCGAACATCTTGACTGAGGTCATGGTCGTATCCACGTAGCCCTCGAACAAACTGCTGATGTGCACGAGATCCGGTTCGAGCTCGGCAATCGCGTGCTCGCGAATGAGCTCAGCTGCGCGCACCCTCCAGTCATCCATGGGTTGGTACGGGGTCAGAGGCGGCAGGGAGAACACGACGATGCGATCAAGCGGCAGCAAGCCGTCAAAAGCTGCCCGGATCGATTCGATCGTTCCTGGAAAGAGGTCGCTGAGAACGATCCAGACCTCATGCTCCCCGGCGTTGCGCGCAATTGCCTTCGCCAGCGCAATACTGTATCGACCAATGCCCCTGAAGCGACTGACGGACTGACAACCTTGCAAATCTAAGACAATGCGCATCGAAACACCGGGAAATTATTTTGCGGAAGAAGTCCGTGCTGCCAGTATGTCTGCATGCACTTTGCGCCCGCGCGCGGTCAGACGATCAACAGTTTCAACTGCAGGCAAGGCTGCACCGGGCACATAACCTTGTACTGCGTTGTAGCCCGCGAGACGAATCATTCGCGCACGCAAGCCGGGGAATTGTGCAAGAAGCAGCGCGATGCGCTCTCTGAGCGCGGGACGGCTGCGGACATATGCGGCACCATGCAGCACGAATTGCCGCGCAGTGTTCCTTGCGATGTTCTTTGAACCCTTCATCCTGAGCAGCGCCTGACCGCCCACGCGAACGGGCGATGTAACGCGCCAGCTTGTACTGCGTTGCATGAGCGCGATATTCGCCTCGTGCACACTCGCCCGTTCCTCAGCGGCTTCCGCCCGCTTCTGCGCGAGGCGCAATTGCGTTTCCAGTTCACGCAAACGAAGCAATTGCTGCGCGGCCAATGCCTCGCGCGCGCGCAAATCCGCAATGATTGCTTCGAGCACCTTTATGCGATCCTCGGCAGCCGGACCTGCGCCCCTTCGGTTCGTACCGGACACGGCTAACGGAGCAATGTCCGTCGCTTGCGCCGGCTTGATTGGTTCGTCGTTCATATTTTTAACGCGTTCGGGTGTGCACCCGCATAAAACTTTCAGAGCCGGACAATACCAAGTCCGGCTCCAGTTTGAATCAGTCGTGGTACGTGGTCCGGCGGGACCACGTGACAGTGCCTTAGAACGAGAAGCCTGCCTTGTTGCGGCGCAGGTCTTCCTCGACCATCATTTTGCACAGCTGCTCAAGCGTTGTTTTTGGCGCCCAGCCCAGCTTTTCCTTCGCTTTCTCAGGATTGCCGATCAACAACTCAACCTCCGCTGGACGATAGAACTTGGGATTCACCCTGACAAGGACCTTTCCATTCGAATCCACGCCCTCTTCCTTCTCCGCCTGACCGCGCCAGCTCAGTTCGACGCCGACCGCCTTGAACGCCATGGTGACGAAATCACGGACCGTCTCGGTGCGGTTCGTCGCCAGCACGAAGGTGTCGGGTTCGTCTGCCTGCAGCATCAGATGCATCCCTTCCACATATTCCTTCGCAAAGCCCCAATCGCGCTTGGCGTCGATGTTGCCCAACTCAAGCACATCCAGCTTGCCGAGTGCAATCTTTGCGACAGAGTCGGTGATCTTGCGCGTGACGAACTCACGGCCGCGCAATGGCGACTCGTGATTGAACAAGATGCCGCTCGAACCAAAAATATCGAATGATTCCCGATAATTGATGGTGATCCAGTGCGCATAAAGCTTCGCTACACCATACGGGCTGCGCGGATAAAACGGCGTGTCTTCCTTTTGTGGAATAGCCTGCACCTTGCCAAACATTTCCGACGTGGACGCCTGATAGAAACGGATCGACTTGTCGACAATACGAATGGCTTCGAGTTGATTCAACGCGCCGACGCCTGTGATCTCCGCCGTCGTAGCGGGCTGATCAAAGGACACGCCCACGAAACTCTGCGCAGCCAGGTTATAAACCTCGCGCGGCTGCGCCTTTTCGAACAAACGGATTGACGCACCGAGGTCGGTCAGATCGTGTTCCACGAGATTCAGGTTCGGGTGGTTCAGGACGCCCAGCTCTTCCATGCGCCAGAAATTAACCGAACTCGTGCGACGATACGTGCCATGGACTTGATAGCCCTTCTCAAGGAGAAGTTGCGTGAGATATGCCCCGTCTTGTCCGGTAATGCCTGTAACTACTGCGCTCGTCAATTCCATCTCCTTAAGTTAACCCTGTGTTGCGCAACGACGTTTTACCCGCGCAATCAACGAAGAAAATGCTTCACTATTGCTCGATTGTAACCGAGACCACTTAGCTACCACCCGCCAAAGCCTCTCTCTAAAACCACTGTCTGATCTTGCCGAGGTCCTGCGACGGCTTGCGACCATGTACGCCCGCTGAATGTCGGCGGGCATGTCGAGGCGGCCCGCTTGCAGCGGATTGTAGGTTCACAAAAAATCGTAAAAAACTGCAACGCTCGGCCGTGGCGCCACAGCGTCTGAGCGCCCGATGAGGGTGGCTCCGAAGCCCGCGCACGTGACTTGTGTCGCGTCGCGGCAGACCCTCCCTTGAATTTTTTTGGGTTACTACTCCGCACCCATTATTACCGATTGAACATCGACAGAAATTAAATTACGTAACTGTTACTAATACTGTGTGGAAATTTCGGTTTTACAAGATTGCAATTGAGATGCCACTGAATGTTACTGTTATTAAACTTTACAAATATGCCAATCAAAATCCGCTGCGCTGACTAAGATTACGTTTGCTGAGGGATCCAAACGCTCTACCAATTTCCCCACGCATTACCGTATTGGACTGCTGTTGGAGGATCAGTCATGAACCGTTCTCAAACGTCCGGATTAAGCGTTCCCGAGGCCGTGCAGGATGTCGTACGGCAGCCCACCTCGGTCACCCGAGCGAAGCGCGAGGCTGCGCAGGAACACCGGGGGGTCGTTGTCTGGATAACAGGCAGGCCGGGTTCCGGCAAATCAACCTTGGCCGATGCAACCGAGCGACAGCTTTATGCACTTGGCCTTCGAACCGTCTTGCTGGACGGCGACAATCTCCGTCTAGGCTTATGTTCCGATTTGGGCTTTTCCGAAGATGACCGCAATGAGAACGTGCGACGCGCAGCCGAAACCGCCAAGCTCTTTATGGATTGCGGCATAGTCGTACTTGTGGCGCTCGTTTCCCCTATCCGGCAAACACGCGAGCAGATCAAGAAACTCTTCAAAACGGGGGACTTTTTCGAGATATTTTGTTGTTGTCCGCCGTCGCTATGCGAAGACCGCGATCCGAAAGGTCATTATGCCCGGGCGAGACGCGGTGAAATTAAGGAGTTCACCGGCGTTTCGTCGCAGTATGAAGAACCGCTGTACCCGGCACTACGCTTGGAGACAGGCAAGCAAACTGCAAAAGAAAGTACTCGTTTACTTACCAACTTCATACTGAGCCGATGCGTGCACTCACCCGAGGTCATTGCCGAACGTCTAACCTTGTTGGCAGGAAAGGCACGTTCAGCCGATAGTTGATCAAACTTTGACGATCAAATGCGCTTAAGCCCATTCATACACAGCTTCAATGCATCGTCCCAAGGCGGTGCCCGCAGCCCGAAAGTTTCAAAGAGTTTCTCGTTGGACATTCTGGAATTAGACGGGCGGGTCGCCGGCGCCGAATAAGAGGCCCCCGGGATGGGGTTGACACGAGGCTTTAAATCGAGGGTCGAGTTAGCGAAGATAGCCTCGGCAAACCCGTGCCACGACGTCGCGCCCGATGCAGTCAGGTGATACGTTCCCGAGTTTTCTGCCCACCAGTCACGTTTGCCAATAGTCGCCTGAGCGAGCACATTGGCCGACAACGCGGCAATCGTGACCGCCCACGTTGGAGCGCCGAATTGATCCGCGACTATGCTGAGTTCGTCTCGTTCGGCGCCAAGCCGGAGCATGGTCAACAGAAAGTTCTTGCCCCGCGCTCCATACACCCAGCTCGTGCGGAATACCAGGTAGTCGCAACCTGACAATGCAATTGCTTCCTCCCCTGCCAGCTTGCTCTTGCCGTAGATGTTTTGGGGATTGACTGCATCCTCTTCCGTGTATGGTGCACCCTTGCTGCCGTCGAAAACATAATCGGTCGAATAGTGGACCAGTCTCGCGCCAAGGCGTTTTGCTTCTTCGGCAAAAACGCCTGGCGCCTCCGCATTCAGGCGCATGCAGACGTCAATGTCGCTTTCGGCCCTGTCCACCGCCGTGTAGGCGGCCGGATTGACGATGAGAGCAGGTCTGACTTCTCTCACCACGCGCCGGATTTGGTCAAGATCGCCAAGATCGAGCCCGGCGCGATCAAGCGCCACCACCTTGCCCAGTCCTTGAAGACTCCTCGCCAGCTCGAACCCGACCTGCCCCGTGGAGCCGGTCAGCAGGATTGTCGCTTCCGTCTGCTTGATTTCGGTCGGCTTCGTTTCATTGCGCTTAGTCATAGAAACGCGTCCTTACGCAAAGTGATCGGCATCGGACAGCAGCTTGCCCGCGGCATCCTTGGCGGCCAGCAACGGTTCGAAGTCAATCGGCCAGTCGATTCCCAACGCCGGATCATTCCAGAGCAAACTCCGTTCATGCTCGGGGTACCAATAGTCGGTCGTTTTGTAAAGGAACTGGGCCATGTCGGATAACACGACGAAGCCGTGCGCAAAGCCCGGTGGAACCCACATCTGGCGATGATTCGATTCCGACAGCAACGCGCCTGTCCATGCACCAAAGTTCGGCGAATTCTTGCGAAGGTCAACGGCAACGTCGAACACTTCACCCTCTACCACCCGCACAAGCTTGCCCTGGGCGTGCTCGATCTGATAATGCAGACCGCGCAGCACGCCTTTAGAGGACCGGGAATGATTGTCCTGCACGAAGGTGACATCCACACCCGTTTGCTCAGCAAATTCCCGGGCGTTGAAGCTTTCGTAGAAATAGCCCCGCGCGTCGCCGAAAACTTTCGGCTCGATCAGTTTGATCTCGGGCAAGGAGGTGTCTTTTATCTGGATTGCCATGCGACTTGGTCGTCAGGGAGGTTGAGGAGATATTGCCCGTACGCGTTTTTCGCGAGGGGTGCGGCCAGCTTCAAGAGTTGCTCGGGGTCGATCCACGCACGCCTGTACGCAATTTCCTCGGGGCACGCAACCACGAGTCCCTGCCGCTTTTGCAACGTTGCAATAAACGTAGCCGCTTCGATCAACGAATCGTGCGTACCGGTGTCAAGCCACGCATAGCCCCGACCCATGATCTCGACGTTGAGTTTTCCTTCTTTCAGATAACGCGAATTAACGTCGGTAATTTCGAGTTCGCCGCGCGCCGACGGTTTGATTTCGGTAACGAAGTCGCAGACCTTGTTGTCGTAGAAATATAGGCCCGTGACGGCGTAGCTTGAGCGCGGTTTAGCAGGCTTTTCTTCTATCGATATCGCGCGAAATTCCTTGTCGAACTCCACAACGCCGTACCGATCCGGATCCTGCACGTGATAGGCAAATACGGTCGCGCAGTCAGTCCGGGCGTCGGCGCGCTCTAACTGCGTCGCGAGATCATGGCCGTAGAAAATATTGTCGCCGAGTATCAGCGCGGAAGGATCATTCCCAATGAAGTCCTTGCCAATCACAAATGCTTGCGCTAGCCCATCAGGAGTCGGTTGAACCTGGTAGCGGATATTCATGCCCCACTGGCTGCCGTCGCCAAGCATGGCTTCGAAACGCGGGGTGTCCTGCGGGGTCGAAATGATCAACACGTCTCGAATGCCGGCGATCATCAGCGTGGACAGCGGATAGTAGATCATCGGCTTGTCGTACACGGGCAGCAACTGCTTCGAGACGACGTGGGTAATCGGATAAAGCCGTGTGCCCGAGCCGCCGGCGAGAATTATGCCTTTACGCGCCATGAACATCTTCCTGTTTGTCAGTACGTTGTGCGTAATTGGTTTCGACCCACTTGAGGTACTCACCAGATGCGACTTCCTCGCACCAGGCTTGATTGTCAAGATACCACTGCACAGTCTTTCTCAGTCCTGTCTCAAAGGTCTCTGCCGGCTTCCAGCCCAACTCTCGCTCGAGCTTGCTTGCATCGATGGCATATCGGCGGTCATGGCCGGGGCGGTCCGCGACATACGTTATCTGATCACGATACGAACCGCTTTTCTTGGGGCTCAATTCATCCAACAGGTCGCAAAGCGTGTGCACGACATCGAGATTTTTTTTCTCGTTCCAGCCACCCACGTTGTAGGTTTCGCCGGGCGTTCCGCGAGCCAGAACCTCACGAATAGCAACGCAATGGTCAACGACGTACAGCCAATCGCGCACGTTCTTTCCGTCGCCATACACGGGTAGCGGCTTTCCGGCCAAACCGTTGGCGATCATCAACGGAATGAGCTTTTCGGGAAACTGGTAAGGACCATAATTGTTCGAGCAATTGGTGGTGAGTACCGGCAAGCCGTAAGTATGGTGATAAGCCCGCACGAGATGATCGGAGCCGGCTTTCGTCGCGGAATACGGGCTATTCGGCGCGTAGGGCGTCGTTTCCGAAAATTGCGGATCAGTCGCAGAGAGGGATCCGAACACCTCGTCGGTGGATACATGCAGAAAGCGGAAATCCACTTTTTCCTGAGCCGGCAGACTGTTCCAATAGGCGCGTGTTGCCTCGAGCAGCGTAAAAGTGCCCACTACGTTGGTCTGCACGAAATCAGCCGGGCCGTGAATCGAACGGTCGACGTGGCTCTCTGCGGCAAAATGCAGTATTGCGCGCGGCTTATGCTTGGCGAGCAGCGCATCCATTGCTGCGCGATCGCAGATATCCGCACGCACGAATAGGTGATTTGGATTATCCCGTTGGCTGGCAAGTGTGCCCAAGTTACCCGCGTACGTCAGCTTATCGACGTTGAGAAGGCTTTCCTGTGAGCCCGCGAGCCAATCGAGGACAAAATTGGCGCCAATGAAACCCGCGCCGCCGGTCACTAAAATCATAGGTATGGTAGCTAGAACAGTAAAAGTCAACTGTACCGTAATTCGACCGGAACACCATGTTTTGCGTCCGGCCAGCATTGCGGCGCACGTTTTTGAGTCCGCGAAAATATCACAGGTTCGGCGCCTGCCGGCTGATTGGAGCGCCGGCCTTGGCCTTCTCGCTGCCCGATCCCGGTTGCCGCCGCGAGTTCATGTTCCTGGAAGACGTAATACAGCAAAACAAATTTGGCAGTTAAACTGTTGTCCTCAGGATCACGGTAATCGCGCTTGACACCCGGCGGCAAGGCGGATCAGTCGAACAGCGATCAAAGCCGGTTTTGCCCATTCCCAGATTCTGTAGCCGTTTGCCCCACTTTTAGCCTCGCTTATGCTGCTTTCCTCTTCACGATACCCCGTGCCTCTTGCCTTCGGCGACATCCAAGGCTGCCGAGAAGCTTTCCAGCGTCTGCTGGCAAAAGCCGCGCCGAGCGCTGACACGCCGCTCTGGTTCGCCGGCGACATCATCAATCGCGGCCCGGAGTCGCTCGCCACGCTGCGCGACCTGATTGCGCTCGGCGACCGCGCGGTCGCGGTCCTTGGCAACCACGACCTGCATTTGCTATCCGTATCGGCAGGTATTCGTAAGTCGAAAAAGGGCGACACCATTGATGAAATCCTCACCGCCCCGGACGCGGCCGATCTCCTCGACTGGATACGGCACCGCCCAATCGCGCATTTCGATCACGGCATGCTGATGGTACATGCAGGCGTTTTGCCGCAATGGGATGTGGCAACCACACTTGAACTCGCCGATGAACTCCAACGTGCGCTGCGCGCACCCAACTGGAAAGAGACGCTCGCAAGTCTCTATGGCAATGAACCAAACCGATGGAAACCAAAGCTCAAAGGCAGCGATCGTTTGCGCGTTGTGTGCAACGCGCTGACGCGCCTGCGTTTTTGTTCCGCCGATGGCGAAATGGACTTTTCGTCGAGCGGCGGCGTGGCTTCGGCGCCACCAGGATTCATTCCGTGGTTCGATGTGCCGTCACGGGGGACATCGGATGTGACCGTAGTGTTTGGCCACTGGGCAGCGCTCGGGTTAGTCATCCGCGAAAACGTCATTGGACTCGACTCAGGATGCGTCTGGGGAGAAGAACTGACCGCGGTGAAATTGGCGAGCGATCCAGCCGAGCGCACAGTCACGCAGGTGGATTGCCCGAACTGCCGCGTGGCGATGGAATAGGCGCCGGCTAACGCCCAGGCGTAAGCCCTTCAAGGTCGGCGGACTCGGCGTCCACCGCTTCTTCAACTGCTTCTTCAACCGTCACCGCGCTCAGCCCCGCCTGCATCCTCCGCAACGCTGTCTCGATCGCGCCCTGCGCGTCTTTCGCGAGCACCCTCCGGTCCGCCCCGGCCGCAATCGCATCGCAGACGTAGAGATGCGCGGTCAGCGGGGTCGTGCGCAGCATCGCATTAAGCGTAAAACTCAGCGTGAGGTCATCGATATAAGCCGGCGCCTCCGACTGCCTCCCATTGCCGTCTTCGTACATCAGGCAGATCGGCTGCACAGGACAACCCGCCGATACCGCCGCCTGAAACAGATTCGAGTGAAACGGCAGCAAGTCCTTCCCCGCCGATGTCGTCCCTTCCGGGAACACGCACATCAGTTCGCCGCGCTTTAACCGCTCGGACAGCTCATGCATGATGCGTTTTGCATCGCTGCGTTTCTCGCGCTGGAGAAAGATCGTGTCGAGTTGCTGCGCAAGCCATCCCACAATCGGCCATTGCCGCACTTCAGCCTTCGATACAAACGGCGTCGGCCGCCACGCATTGACCACGTAAATATCGATCCACGACACGTGATTGCCAACCACCAGCGCGCCGCTATCGAGCCGCGCCTGATCGTTGTGAACGACGAGTTTCATCCCGCATCGGCGCAACATTTCAAGCGACCACGCGCGGTTCAGTTCCATCCGCGTTTGCGGCGTCGCGGTGGGAAAACGCGTCGCCACGGTGAACATCCCGCGAAGCAGATGCGCAAAAATTCGAAGCTTGCGGAACGCGAGCATGGTCTCTCAATCCTCAACTGCGAAGTGCTTCATACGCGATGTGCCCCGCGACAATTGTCGCCCTCACCCGCGCCGGCAACTCATAACCAATGAACGGCGAGTTGTGTCCCTGGCTTCTCAGCGTCGCCGGTTCCACGAGCCATTCGGCGGCGGGATCGAAGAGACAGAGATCGGCTGTATCGCCCACTGCAACGCGCCCCGCGTTCAGCTTGAGCACGCCCGCCGGTGCATTCGTGATGCGCGTCAGCGCCTTCGATAACGGCATGTTCACCTCACGCGCCCACTTCACCGTCAGCGACAGCAGCAATTCCAGACCTGTCGCGCCCGGCGTGGCTTCGGCGAAAGGCAGCAGTTTTTCGTCGTCATCGAGCGGGGTGTGATCGGAACAGATTGCATCGATGGTGCCATCGGCCAGACCCGCGCGAATCGCATCGCGGTCGCGCTGCGAGCGCAACGGCGGATCGAGACGAAACTGCGAGTTGAAATAGCCGATGTCCATGTCCGTCAGATGAACGTGGTTGATGGTGACATCGCAGGTAACGGGGAGGCCTTCGGCCTTCGCCTGGCGCATGAGCGCGACGCCCGACGCCGACGACAAATGCGACACATGCACGCGCGCGCCCGAGACGCGAACCAGCTCGAAAATGGTATGCAACGCGATGGTTTCCGCCGACACCGGCACGCCCGACAAACCGAGCCGCGACGCCACCGCGCCGCTCGCCGCCACGCCGCCGCTCGCCATGTAGCTGTCCTGCGGACGCAACCAAACGGCATAACCATAAGTGGTCGCGTATTGCAGCGCGCGCAGGAGCGTGCGGGTGTTCACTATCGGCGTATCGGCTTGTGAGAAACCAACGCATCCCGACTCGGTCAACTCGACCATCTCGGTGATCGCTTCGCCCTTCAGTCCGACGGTCAACGCGCCCAGCGGATATACATGCGCCTGATGCAACTTGTCTGCGCGAAAGCGCAGCATCTCAACGAGACCGGGTTCATCGAGAACGGGATCGGTGTCCGGCGGACACACGAGGCTCGTCACGCCGCCAGCAGCGGCCGCCGCCATCTCGGATTCGAGCGTGGCCTTGTGTTCGAAACCGGGTTCACGAAGCCGCGCGCTCAGATCGACAAAACCCGGCGATACCGCGAGGCCTTTTGCATCGAAGGTACGCGCCGCCTGAAAACCGGCTGGCGCATCGCTGATGCCCACGATCTTTCCCTCATCGATAAACACATCGGCAAGGGTTTCAGTGCCCGCCACGGGGTCGATGAGCGTGCCGCCCTGAATATGTATTTTCATTGGGTTAATCATTCTTCCCGGCAACGATGCCCATTACCGCCATGCGCACGGCGATCCCGAAGGTGACCTGATTGAGAATCACCGATTGCGGACCATCGGCCACTTGCGAATCGATTTCGACGCCGCGATTCATCGGACCCGGATGCATCACGATGGCGTCGGGCGCGGCGAGCGCCAGTCGCTCGGGCGTGAGGCCCCAAGACTTGAAATACTCTTGCGCCGAGGGCAGCAATGCGCCGCTCATGCGTTCGTTCTGCAGCCGCAGCATGATGATCACATCGACGTCCTTCAGGCCTTCGTCGAGGTTGTGATACACGTGCACGCCCATCTCGTTGAGGTTGCTCGGCAGCAAGGTACGCGGCCCGATCGCGCGCACTTCCGGCACGCCGAGCGTGGTCAGCGCGTGAATGTCCGAACGCGCGACCCGCGAATGCAGAATGTCGCCGACGATCGCCACACGCAGATTCCGGAAATCCTTCTTGTAATGGCGGATCGTGTACATGTCGAGCAGGCCTTGCGTCGGATGCGCATGACGCCCGTCGCCGGCATTGATCACGTGCACGTGCGGCGCGCAATGCTCGGCGATCAGATACGGCGCGCCGCTCGACGCATGACGCACGACGAACATGTCGGCGTGCATCGCGGAAAGGTTGTTGATGGTGTCGAGCAGCGATTCGCCCTTGCTCGTGGACGATGCATTGATATTCAGGTTCAACACGTCCGCCGAAAGCCGTTTGGCGGCGATCTCGAACGTGGTCCGCGTGCGCGTGGAGTTTTCGAAGAACAGGTTGAAGACCGACTTGCCGCGCAGCAACGGCACTTTCTTGATCTCGCGATCGGTCACGCTGACGAACTGTTCGGCGGTATCGAGAATATGCGTGACGATCGCGCGCGGCAGACCTTCAATGGTGAGCAGATGCTTGAGTTCGCCGTTTTTGGTGAGCTGCGGATTGCCTCTGAGAAAGCCGGGGCGCGTCACCGCCGGCTTCCTTTCCGGCGCGCTGCTTTCGGCAGAACCCTGAGTGGCCATATTCATGTGGATCCTGGTGGTGCTTGATGCGTAACAAGAAGAATGCGTACCGCGCGTGCTTTATCCCGTGCGTGCTTCGATGCTGAATGAAAGCGTGCCGTCGTCGCGCTGCGTGAGCACGAGATTGGCATCCGCCGACACATCCACAACACCACCCGTAAAACGCGCCGCCACGGGCAATTCGCGGCCGCCACGATCGGCGAGCACGGCAAGTTCAATCCGCGCCGGACGGCCGAAATCGTAGAGTTCGTTCACGGCTGCGCGAACGGTGCGTCCGGAAGACAGTACGTCGTCGATCAGCAGGATTTTCGCGTTATCGATTTCGAATGGAAGCGATGTCGGGCTTGCCTGACTATGCAGGCCCTTCTTGGCGTAATCATCCCGATGCAGCGCGACGTTCACTACGCCAAACTGCGCCACGTCCAGGTCTTTCGCGAGCCGCGTGGCGAGCCACACGCCGCCGCTATAAATGCCGGCAAGGACAGGACCATTGGTTTGCGAGAGCGACTCGCCATAAGCCGCGCGAATCTGCCCGAGCAACTCGCGGTACAACGCCTCGGCGTCAATGGAGCTCATGATTGATCGTCGGAAAGTTGGTCCAGATACTGTTGCAGGATGACGCGGGCGGCTTCGGCGTCGATGTCGTCATAGCGGCCCTTCGCGTTCATCTTCACGCCGTTGCGTTTCAGTTCGGCCTTCGCTTCCACCGAAGAATACCGCTCGTCCACCCAGCTCACCGGTACGCTGAAACGGCCGTTCAGCTGATTGCCAAAACGCGTGGCGAGCTGCGTCATTTCGTGCGGCGTGCCGTCGGGATGCATCGGCAAGCCGACAATCACCGTGCGCGGATTCCATTCTGCAATCAACTGACCAACCGCTTCAAACCGATACTCACGGCTGCGGTTTTCAAGCACCGTCAACGCCCGTGCGTGCCGCGTCAACGTATTGCCAACCGCGACGCCGATGCGCTTTTCGCCGTAATCGAAAGCGAGCAGCGTGGCTTCCATACGAGTTTCGATACGGTCATCACCCGTCATGCGTGGCCCGCTTCGCCCGACAACATGGAGAGCGACACGCCCAGCAACGACAGCGCCGCTTGCAACTTGTCCTCGGCGGGTACGTCGAAAACGATGCGCGGATCGGCTTCCACCGTCAGCCAGCCGTTCTTTGCGATTTCTTCTTCCAGTTGCCCCGCGCCCCAGCCGGCGTGGCCGAGGGTGAGCAGAAAGCGCTCAGGACCCTTGCCGCTTGCGACCGCTTCGAGCACGTCCTTCGACGTGGTCATGGCAAGGCCGCCGGGAACGCTCATGGACGATGTATAGACATCGCCGTCAGCGGGATCGTGCAGCACGAAACCGCGTTCCGTCTGCACCGGCCCGCCGAAATACACGGGCAAATGCACGAGCGGCTCGATCTCGAGCTTCAGGTCGATACGATTGAAAAGCGATTGGAGGTCGATGTCGGTCGGCCGGTTGATCACCAGGCCGAGCGCACCGCGCTCGCTGTGATCGCAAAGGTAGACTACAGTCCCCGAGAACGTGGGATCGGCCATGCTTGGCATGGCGATCAGGAACTGATTCGTCAAATTGATGCGATCGGGTGTCTTGGACATAATTCGGATTTTAACAAAGGCGATACTTGATGGCCGACTTTGAACTGGGGCTAGTCTGGTTTCGACGAGACCTGCGCGTGGCAGACCATGCTGCACTCTATCACGCACTAACACGCTGTCGCCGGGTGCTGTGCGCCTTCGTTTTCGACCGCGAAATTCTGTCGCCTCTGCCGAAAAACGATCGGCGCGTGCCGTTTATTCACGCGAGCGTGATCGAACTCGACCAAACCCTGCGCGAAGCCGGCGGCGGACTGATCGTGCGTCACGGCATGCCATCGCATGAAATTCCCGAACTCGTGCGCGAATGCGGCGTGGACGCGGTCTTCGCCAATCGCGATTATGAGCCGTCCGCGAAAGCGCGCGACGAGGGTATCGAGAAAAAGCTGGCGAGCGCCGACGTTGCGTTTTTCACGTTCAAGGACCAGACCATTTTCCATCAGGACGACGTGCTGACGGGCGCCGGCAAGCCGTACACGGTTTTCACGCCGTACAAGCGCAACTGGCTGGCATCGCTTACGCCGGATGCGCTGAAACCGTATGCGTCGGAGGACAACCTCTCCGCTTTGGCGAAGCCGCCGAACGGCGTGAAGCACGGGATTCCGTCGCTGGAATCGCTCGGATTCGGCAAGGAGCACGCGCCGGCTTTGCCCGCCGGCACGAGCGGCGCGTACCAGCTCTTCGATGACTTCCGCGACCGCATGATCGATTACGACCGGACGCGGGATTTTCCGTCGATCAAGGGTCCGAGCTATTTGAGCGTGCATCTGAGACACGGCACTATTTCGATCCGCGCTTTGGCACGGACCGCGCACGACGCCCAACGTCACGGCAATCGGGGTGCGGAAACGTGGCTATCCGAGCTCATCTGGCGCGACTTTTATTTTTCCGTCCTGCACCATTTTCCGCAGGTCGGCGTGCCCGGCGATCACAAGGCGTTCAAGCCGGTGTATGACCGCATCGAATGGGAAACGGGCGACGTGGCCGACAGCAATTTCGCCGCGTGGTGCGAAGGCCGCACGGGTTATCCGCTTGTCGATGCCGCCATGCGCCAGATCAACTCCTCGGGCTACATGCACAACCGGCTGCGGATGGTGGTCGCGAGTTTTCTGACGAAGGATCTCGGGCTGGACTGGCGTCGCGGGGAACGGTACTTCGAGTCGCTGCTGAACGACTTCGAGTTGTCATCGAATAATGGCGGGTGGCAGTGGGCGTCTTCCAGCGGCTGCGACGCCCAGCCCTACTTCCGCATTTTCAATCCGATCACGCAGTCAGAAAAATTCGACGCCAAAGGCAAGTTCATCCGCCATTACGTGCCGGAACTGGCCGGCCTTTCGGACAAGGACATCCACGCGCCGTGGAAAGCCAAACCGGACGCGCTGAAGGCGGCGAAAATCGCTTTGGGCGCGGAATACCCGCTGCCCGTCGTCGATCACGATACCGCCCGTAAAACCACGCTGGCGCGTTATGCGGTCGTGAAAAGCGCGTCCGGGCCTGATCCAGCCGACGAAGAATAAAACTCAGCGAACCGCGGCCAGACCACGTTCGATCATCGCGGTCAGCGCCGCCACCGAAGCGCCGCCCTCCGACGGCGCGATTCCCGCCGCCGCCTGATGCAGCATCGCGCCGAGCGCCTGAGCGGCGCGCTCGGGAATGGTGGCATCGAGCGATGGACTGTCGGGAATCATTTGCGCCTCGTAGGCAATACGCCGCCACGCGAGACCCAAGGTATCGGCAAGCAGCGCAACGTGGCCCAGGCCCAGCGTGCATGCTGCCGAGCCCAATCGATACGCCGCGTCAGCCGCCTTGATTGCCGCCTGGACATCGATACGACTCGCCTCCCGCGCCGCCGCCCCCTGCTCGATCAACGCACTAATGGCGGGCTCCGCGCTCGTCAGGAAATCCTCGTAAGCCGCTGCGTTCACGCGCAGCACGCCGAGATCGCGCGTGGACCCGTCGCGCGCCTGCTCCGCGTTCTTCTCCCAGGCTTCTTCGGAGGCTTGCGTGCCCGCGACATGCCAGTGGACGGTCAGGCCGTAGTCGCGCAGGACATCGACCTGAAGAGAATCTTCCGCCGACGCGCCATATAACGCGTAATCGCGCCACAACAGTGCGAGTGCCGCGCGCACGAGGGACTTCGGCGCGTAAGTGAGGCCGTGCGCCTGATCGGCCAGGATCAGGTTGAAGCGCGCGTACAGACGACGGGCGTCGGCGGCGTTATCGGCATCGGGCTGCAGGCGCAGCGCCTGGACCACCGCGCCGGCGAGGCGCCAGAAATCGTAGGGATCGGGGCCGGCGAGGTCCGCCAGACAGGCGTCGAGAATCGACATGGTTTCGGCCTGCCCGCGCTCCTCGTCCACCTTCGAGCGCAGCAGGACAAGCAGCGCGCGCTCGTAATGCGCACGGACCCGCCCGAGACGTTCCGGGGAAACCGAGCGCAGCGTGGCAGGCGGAATGGCGCGGCCGGCGAGCGCGAGGTCATCGAAGGAAACGGGGGCGGCGCGCGTGTGCGCGGCCATCAGCGCATGCAAGCCGCGGTAATGCTCGAAAAGCAGCGTGGAGCACGCAAGTTCGCGCAGGTTCCGGCGCTCGACGGCAAAGCCGAAGTCGCGCAAGGCCTCGGCAAACTGGTTGCGCGTTTTCTCCGATAACCCCGCCAGCGGCGACACCAGCACGAGCGTCTCGGCGAAACGTTGCGCGGGCAGCCAGCCAGCCGCGTGCAATGCGCCGATAGCGCGCCGCAAGACGCCGAGCGTATCGCCCTCGCGCAAGAAAGCATGCTGCGCGTCGGTCAGCGCCATTTCTGCAATCCGCACCGCGCCGCCGCGTGGATTGGGCAATGCCTGGAACGTGTTGGTCAAGCCGGACAGAGTAGTCATGGAACGCTCACGAGCCAACGCACGGCGCCAAGCCGTGCATCGGATGGATCTGGGTCGAACCCGGGCCGCGTGTTGCCTACGTCTTGCGATATAAACCCGGACCTACGTTTGCCGAATCGTTTTGCCTGGCCGAACACTTCTGCGGTTTGGCGTTTCAGGCGTCTCGCCAATGAACTGGCCCGGAGCCTTCGCCCGTGGTCGCGTTGTCTGCCGCCTCGACGCGCCACGTCGTACCGCATTTCCTTCTAATGCGCTTTTCCCGCCTTCAATACCGTAAACAAGACGCGCCGCATGAAGGCATCCCATCCATGCGGCGCGCGGTTTTATCTGCTTTGCTGCGTCTCGTCCGAGCCTATGCTCAGATCTGAACCATCTCGAAGTCTTCCTTGCGGGCGCCGCATTCGGGACAGGTCCAGTTGATTGGAACGTCTTCCCAGCGAGTGCCCGGCGCAATGCCTTCCTCGGGCAAACCCGCTTCTTCGTCATAAATCCAGCCACAAATCAGGCACATCCAGCTTCTGTATTCCATGCTTATGTCGCGTCGGGGAATCGGTTAAATGAGTGCATGATGGTACCGGTTTGGCGCCGCGATGCCTAGCAATGCAGCAGCGCTGGCTGATCAGCCTGGTTTCCGCCATGATCGAAATCAATATTGCGCGCCAGTGGTCTCAATGGCGCGCAATATTAGTAGAGCAAGTATCACGCCTTGCGCAGCGTTTCCGTTCGCTCGATGTTCAGGCCGATTCAACTTGAGATTCGCGGGAAAAAGTCGCCGGATCATGTGGCGATTCATCTTTAGGCCGCATAATCGTGCCGTTTGCACTAAACCATTGTCCGGCTGCCCAGACCAGCTTTTTCCAGCCGAAAGACCAGAAAAAACCATTCGATGCCCAGCGATACCCCTCCTATTGTTCTTACTTTCGGCCTGTCCGACCCGACCGGCGGCTCCGGCCTGCAGGCGGACTTGCTGACCCTCGCCAGCATGGGCTGCCACGGCCTGACCGTGCTGACCGGCTATACGGTGCGCGATTCCGCGACCTGCGACGAAGTCACCGGGCTCGACCCTGAAACCGTCGGCACTCAGGCCCGCATGTTGCTGGAGGATATGCCCGTTGCGGCGTTCAAGATCGGCGCAGCGACGCGCGCGGAGGTCGTGGCTGCGATCGCGGAAGTCGTCGCGGACTACGACGACGTGCCGCTGATCCTTGCGCCCGACTTCACGCTCGATGACGAACATGTGCTGGCTGCGGACGAATTGCGAGAATCGATGGCCGATTTGCTAGTGCCGCAAACCACTATGCTTGTCGCCGACCACGCCACTCTGTTGCAACTCGCGCAGCCTGACGGTGACGCCGAAGCGCCCACGCTCGACGCCGCGATTTCGCATCTGCTCTCTCAGGGCTGCGAGTACATCTTGGCGACTGAAACGGGCACGCATAGGCACGTGAACACGCTGTATAGCGAGGAAGGCCAGATCCGCCAAGACACGTGGGATCGCACTGAACACCGCATGATGGGCATCACCGATACGCTCGGCTCCGCGATCGCCGCGTTACTGGCGAACGGGCAGGAACCGGCGGAAGCAGCGCGCGAAGCGCAAGAGTACGTATTCCAGGCGACGCGAGCCGCCTTCAGGCCCGGCATGGGCGCCTATATGCCGGATCGATTCTTTTGGGCCCGTTCGAACGATGACGAAGAGACGCCGCCCGTGGTGGTCGACACGCCACCCGTCGCACCCGGCGAAGCACGCCACTGACACTGAACTGGAGCGAAACTAGACAATGCCGCTGCGCAAAACTTCGCTCCCGTCGCTCAAACATCGCCCTCCCGGCGCGGTTCGCATAGGTTGCGCCGGATGGGGGCTGACCGATGCCGTCGGAGAGCACTTTCCCGGCGACGGCACGCATCTCGCCCGCTATTCGCAGGTGCTGACGTGCGTTGAAATCAACTCGAGTTTTTATCGGCCGCATCGTCCGGAGACGTATGCGAGATGGCGCGACAGCGTGCCCGCCACGTTTCGCTTTTCGGTGAAGATCCCGAAGGCGATCACGCACGACGCGCGCCTCGTTGCATGCGAACCGCTGCTCGATGCTTTCCTTGAATCCGCAACACAGCTTGGCGACACACTCGGTTGCTGGCTCGTCCAGTTGCCGCCCAGTCTCGCGTTCGATGAAAACGAAGCCGAAGCGTTTTTTGCATCGATGCGCGAGCGCACCAGAATTCCCGTTGCGCTCGAAGCACGGCACGAAAGCTGGTTCGCGAAGGGCGCTGCCACGCTGCTGAAGTCGAAAAGCGTCGCTTACGTCGATGCCGATCCCCAACCCGACGATTGCGCCATCAAGCATCGGGCGGATACGTCGCTTGCGTACTTCCGGCTGCATGGTTCGCCGGATGTGTATCGTTCATCGTACGAATATCCGTTTCTCGACGGCCTCGCCCTCACGCTGCACGATCGGGCGAAGAAAGCGCGCGACGTCTGGTGCATCTTTGACAACACCGCCGCCGGCGCCGCGCAATTCAACGCGTTACGCGTGAAAAGCCGCCGGGCATTGAATGCCCGACCTAAAAAAGGCGTGGCCGTAAAGGAGAAAGTCGATGCGTGAGTATGTGAAGCGGCTGAGCGCTGCTTTGATCCTGGCTGGCGGTTTGTCGTCGGCAATGGCGCAAAACGCGCCCGCGCCAAACCCAACAAATACGGCTGCGCCGGTAGGCGATGGAACCTTCCTGCTCACCATTTTCCTCAAGCACGACGAGTCGAAGACGCTGCCGCAGATCAACCAGCAATTGAAGGAGCAAGGCTACTTCAAGGCGTTTCCGCCGCCAGGCGTTCAGGTGGTTTCGTGGTACGTGATGATGGGTATCGGCCAGGTGGTGACGCTACGCGTTCCCGCCGATAAATTGCGTGAAGTGAATCGCGCGATTGAATCCACCGCGTGGGGCGGTTATAGAACCGAGTTCTATCCGACCTACGACTACAAAGCCGCCGCTGAACAGATGCGCGAGCAGAACAACAAATAACGCTTAGATCCAAAGCGATAAAAAAACCCGCATCGGTTGCCCGATGCGGGTTTTTTCTTTGGCACAACAGCAGACTTCCGAAGAAGCCCGCGTTGTCACGCAATTCCGGCAGAAGCCGAAATTACATGTCCATGCCCATGCCGCCCATGCCGCCCGGCATTCCGCCGCCGCCCATCGGGCCGTCTTCCTTCGGCAGTTCCGACACAGCGCAGTCGGTCGTCAGCAGCAGACCTGCCACCGATGCCGCGTTTTGCAGTGCCGTACGCGTCACCTTGGTCGGGTCCACAACACCGGCTTCCACCAGGTCGACGTACTCGCCCGTTGCTGCGTTGTAGCCGAAGTTGCCCGTACCGGCTGCAACTGCCGCCACCACGACGCTGGCTTCTTCGCCGCCGTTCGTGACGATCTGGCGAAGCGGCTCTTCCATCGCGCGCAGCACGATCTTGATGCCTGCGTCCTGATCGGCGTTCAAGCCCTTCAGGTCCTTCAGTGCCAGACGAGCGCGGATCAGCGCAACGCCGCCGCCGGCCACGATGCCTTCTTCCACAGCTGCGCGCGTTGCGTGCAGTGCGTCTTCAACACGTGCCTTCTTTTCCTTCATTTCGACTTCGGTCGCAGCGCCAACCTTGATCACTGCAACGCCGCCAGCCAGCTTGGCCACGCGTTCTTGCAGCTTTTCACGGTCGTAATCAGACGTTGCTTCTTCGATCTGCGTGCGAACTTGCTTCACGCGCGCTTCGATGTTCACAGCTTCGCCAGCGCCGTCGATGATCGTGGTGTTTTCCTTCGCCACTTCGATGCGCTTGGCCGAACCCAGCTCAGCCAGCGTAGCCTTTTCCAGCGTCAGGCCGGTTTCTTCAGCGATGACTTGACCACCGGTCAGGATCGCGATGTCTTCCAGCATGGCCTTACGACGATCGCCAAAGCCTGGAGCCTTGACAGCAACGGTCTTCAGGATGCCGCGGATGTTGTTCACAACCAGCGTTGCCAGTGCTTCGCCTTCGACATCTTCAGCGATGATCAGCAGCGGACGGCCAGCTTTCGCAACTTGTTCCAGGATCGGGAGCAGATCACGGATGTTCGAAACCTTCTTGTCGTGCAACAGCACGAACGGGTTTTCGAGCACGGCGACTTGCTTTTCCGGCGTGTTGATGAAATACGGCGACAGGTAGCCGCGATCGAATTGCATACCTTCAACCACATCCAGCTCGTCTTCCAGCGACTTGCCGTCTTCAACCGTGATCACGCCTTCCTTGCCGACCTTGTCCATTGCTTCTGCAATGCGGTCACCAATCGACGAATCGCTGTTAGCCGAAATCGCGCCAACTTGTGCAATTTCCTTATTCGTCGTGCAAGGCTTGCTGATCTTGCGCAGTTCTTCGATAGCAGCCGTAACTGCCTTGTCGATACCGCGCTTCAGGTCCATCGGGTTCATGCCCGACGCAACGTACTTCATGCCCTCGCGAACGATCGACTGGGCCAGAACCGTAGCCGTCGTCGTGCCGTCGCCGGCGTTGTCGCTGGTGCGGGAAGCAACTTCCTTCACCATTTGCGCGCCCATGTTCTGGAGCTTGTCTTTCAGTTCGATTTCTTTCGCAACCGAAACACCGTCCTTCGTGACCGTCGGGCCGCCGAAGCTGCGTTCCAGAACGACGTTACGACCCTTAGGGCCCAGCGTGACCTTGACCGCGTTGGCCAGGATGTTCACGCCTTCGACCATCTTTGCACGGGCGATATCGCCAAATACAACTTCTTTAGCTGCCATATTCAAACTCCTTGATTCGTTTCAGTTTTTGGCTATCTGCCAGGCCGGGCGAGAGTCGCATGAAAGCGGTTCGATCGCGCCGGCTGGAGAGCCGCAGGCTTGAAGGTGATTACTTGACCAGAACGGCCATGATGTCTTCTTCGCGCATCACGAGCAGTTCATTGCCGTCGACCTTGACGGTCTGACCAGCGTATTTACCGAACAGCACGCGGTCGCCCACTTTGACGTCGAGGGCGTTTTGCGTACCCTTGTCATCGCGCTTGCCCGGGCCGACGGCCAGGATTTCGCCTTGATCCGGCTTTTCAGCTGCAGCGTCGGGGATGATGAGGCCCGAGGCAGTCTTGGTTTCCTGATCCAGACGCTTGACGATGACGCGATCGTGCAAAGGACGAAGGTTCATACACACTCCTCTCTTAACTGAGACTATAAAAATAAAACGCGGGAAGCCCGTTCGGCGGTCCATGGAACCACCGAACGGAAAACTGTTAGCACTCTCGTGCGACGAGTGCTAAGTATATGGCACACCGATCGGTAATTTCAAGAACGGATATAGAACAGAGGGACAAGAATTATGTCGACACCTCGAAACCCCCGTTCATTACCTGCGTCTAACCAACGTTGACCCAATTTTATCGGTCGAAAAATTCAATTTTATTCAACAACTTATGCCACTTTTGAGCGCCAACAAGGTTACGGACCAAGTTGTGTACCGCACGTTAGCCGACAGCCTGACAACAAACGACGTATTAGGCCTCTCTCAGCGTAAACCCTCAACTGAGCGGCTTGCCTGTCTGAAATACTCCCGCCGAGTGTTTACCTGAATCAGCCCAATGCAGATGTGCAGGTCGGTGTGGGCGGTAAGTTGGCAAAAACTGGTTGCTGACCGCGCGATGTGAAGTCAAATAACGAACCCTAATGGCGTAATGACCCGCTAAAGACCTCCAATCTTTCACAGAACAGCCGACCATGAGATCTGAATCGCGGGTCGGCGCAACCCGCTCGCTTCTATGTCAAAGCCATAGCTTCGCGGTATGTTGGGGCTCGCGCACCGGCTCAATTTTGCCGGGAGTCGGAAGAGAAACATTGAGCTAGGCGGATGTACCTTGCTAGCTATTCGAAATGCGAGGTCCTTCCACTGACTCTTCTCATTCACACAGGCGTGTAGAGCGAAAGCTTGAGCGCCGGATCGTCATTCGCTTGAAACGTAGCGTATTCATAGCGTTGTGCGCCCCGTTTGGGATGGGTGAGCACCTTCTGCCCAGACGTACTGCCGCGAACGTCATGTGCATTCCACCACTTCTTGAATTCCGGGCTATGGGCTTGCACGCGTTCGACCAATTCTATGAAAGCGGGATCACTAGCATGGAGATCGTGAGTCGCGCGAAAGAGCGCAACCATGCGGCGCGCTTCGTCAGTCCAGCCTCGGCCGAACAGCCGCCGCGAATCTGTTTCGATAAACATGAATGCAAGAATATTGCGGTTCGATGCGTCGAGGCGATCAAAGCCAAGGACATCTGCGGCGGCAGCGTTCCAGGCAAGAATGTCCCAGCGCCGCCCAACGACGTACGCCGGCAAATTTAGGCCCTTGATAAGACGCTCGATTACCGGCGGCACACGCTCTGGCGCAAAGTCTCGGTGATCGCCATTGCGCGCCAAGGCACGCAAGTGCGCCGCTTCGACCTTTCCTAGACGCAGGGCGCTGATAAGAGCATCGAGCGTGGCATCGGACGGACTAACCGTTCGGCCTTGCTCAAGCCGGACATACCAGTCGACGCCGATGCCCGCTAACTCCGCTACTTCCTCGCGCCGCAGACCCGGCGTACGACGGCGCCGGCCGCTCTTGAGCCCGAGCTCGACAGGGCTTAGCTTCTCGCGCCGTGAGCGCAAAAAATCGCCAAATTCACTTCGGCTCGTTGTCGCCATGATTTGTTTTCCCCTGTAGGAGGGTCGCTTGAGTCCTAGGATAGTACTAGGCCTTGTTGCCTATTCTAAGCCTGCCAGAATGGGCCGTCCCAACCATTCAAACGGAAAACGCCATGAAAGCTGCAATCCTGAAGATACTTGGCCAGCCCCTCGATATCGCAGAAATACCGGCACCGAAAATCGGCACGGGCGAAGTCGTCGTTGACGTCGTCGCCGCCCCCGTTTTGTCCTACGCGAACGAAGTGTTCAACGGCAAACGACGCTACATGATCGACTTACCGATGGTGCCGGGATGCGGCGCGATCGGGCGGGTGCGGACAAGCGGCCCCGACGCGACGCACCTGAAGCCGGGGGACTGGGTGTTTTGCGACCCGACCGTGCGCTCACGCGATGACGCCCTGATGCCCGATATCACCCTTCAGGGCTGGAGCGCACGGGGTGAAGGCGGCATGCGTCTGCAACGGCATTTTCACGACGGCACCTTCGCCGAACAAGTGCGCGTGCCGACCGAAAACGCGATTCGAATCGGTGAGATCGACCCAGGTGATGCCGCGCGCTGGTGCGCGCTCAACACCATGCTCGTACCATACGGCGGGTTGCTTGCCGCCAACTTCCAAGCCGGCGAAATACTGCTTGTGAGCGGTGCGACTGGAAATTTTGGCAGTGCTTGCGTCGCGACAGCGCTTGCGATGGGGGCGCGCTGTGTCGTCGCGCCTGGGCGCAACGAACACGCGCTCGCAGATCTCAAGCGACGCTTCGGCGATCGCGTGCGGATCGTAAAACTCTCGGGCAACGAGGACGAGGACCGCGAGGGCATGCGTGCGTCCGCTCCCGGCCCTGTTGATTGCGTAATCGATCTGTTGCCACCCTCGGCCACAACAACAACAGTGCGCGCGGCAATTATGGCCGTGCGCCCTTACGGCCGCGTCGTGCTAATGGGAGGTGTAGGCATGCTTGGCGGCGATGGACTTGACCTGCCTTATCCTTGGATCATGCGCAACGACATTACGGTGCGCGGCAAATGGATGTATTCGCCCGAAGCCGTGACGCACATGACCGGCTTGATCCGCGCGGGCCTGCTGGATCTTGGGCACTTTGACGTCACCACGTTTGCGCTGGACGACGCGAACGAAGCAGTAGCCCATGCAGCTGCCAACGGCGGGCCGTTTCGAATGACTGTGGTCCGGCCATAGAGCGCAGAAGTCCGCCAGTTTCGCTTATGCCGCGAAATGGAGGCGCGAGTCGATCAAAACCGATAAGTGATCCCCAATTGAACCACGGGATACCAATGGTACTTCTCCACTTCGCGGGTTACTTTTTGTTCGGCTTGCAGAATATTGTCCTGAGATGTGAACAAGCTGTAGATTGCCGGGATGTTGTAGTCGACATGCGGCCGACCATAGGCCGCGCCGATGTCGAAGGTGAAGCCAAACCCCTTCGATACCGGCTTGTGCCCGTATCCCAATCCGATGTAGGGCATCACTGTGGGCAACTTCGCCACTGCTGACGGTGCCGCGCCCACAGCGGGTACGAAATCGTCCCCGATCTTATAGTTGCCTTGCGCGTTTGGAACGGCATGGGCTTTCAACTCGTCATCGTTGATGAGCGCACCGCCGGTGACTCGAAAGCCGCTATTGCGAAACGGAAACAAGTCGAGATAAACGCCGCCCTGCTTGAGGCTTAGATGCCCGTCGTATTTGTTCTCATCCACGGTTACCGAATGCGAAAGACCGAAACCTTCTACCTCTGCGTGCACACCTGCCCACGTTGTCAACGAGTAAGCGGCTCCAAGACCTGCGCCCAATGATCCCGCGTGCGCATAGATTTCTTGCGCTTGTACGGTTGATGAACATATCGCCACTCCCGCAGCAGCAGCTGCGCTCAAAAATTTCCTCACCGCCCCTCTCCTTTTTAGCCCGGCTTTCCCGGAAGTCGAGACTTTAAGGTTTCAAGATTCGATTCGATGCGACGAATAGTGACCGCTTTTAAGCGTAATTCGAAATAAGGAAAAATGACCGCTCGCCGCTCCGCGCAATGACGTGCCCAGGTTCCGGCTGCCTCTTTCGTCTGGTAAAAAAGTTCATCGACTGTATTTAAGTGCCGTTTGAATTGACCATTTTTCTGGCCGTTGTTCGATGAATCAACTCGTTTCGCAGGCCGTGATAATCCGCTTGAAAGTTGGGTTTCACAGTGCATACGGTTACGCCGCTTTCCACGCAAACCCACTGGAACATCTGGGGCGCGCCCCGTTCACGATTCCGCGCAAGCGCGGCAAGACTACTGGAGTTGGCATGGCTTTGTATCAAGGGATTCGATCTACCGCGGCGGCGGTGGTCATTGCGACATCATTGGGTTTGAGCGCCTGCGGCGGAGGCGGCGGCTCCGATGCGCCGGTTTCCAACGTACTGAAACTTTCGACTGCAATTCAGAGCGAACACGTGGCCAAGTATGCCGGCGCGTTCGGCATGCTCGCAGGACCGGGTGTGGCGGCGATCTATACGTCGGTAGTGTCATCGTTCGTGCAGGACGTGTCGTCTGCCACGGGCGCATCGAGCACGGCGTGCGCGGGCGGCGGCTCTGTTGATGTCGTTGCACAGAGCGCTGGCGCAGCTGGCCTGCAAGCAGGCGAGAGCGCGACTGTCACCTTCAATCAGTGCATTGGGCAAGTGCAGGCAGCGACAGTCGCGAATGACGCGAAGGCCACGGGCACGATATCGCTTCAGGTTCAGAGCGCGAGCGGCCAAGTCGGCAGCAAGACCAGCGATTGGGCGTACACCGCTACAGAAACCGCGAACAACGTGACGCTGGTATCGGGCAAGGGAACCAATGTGCTTAATGGCACGATCAACATCGCCGTGTCCTTCGATGCAAGCACGGGATTGACCACGACGACGGCAACCGCGCCTTCGATCACGATAAACCGCACCCAGAGCACGTCGACTTCAGGCAATGTGAGCGGCACGATCACGGTTTCATCGCTGGCCATGACGCGCATTCACGGGACGAACCCGACAACGGATTCGGTTACGAGCAGCGCCGCAGTAAGCGTGTCGGCGAGCGATGCGGTCATTGCATTCAACGTGTCGACGCCGACAGCTGTCATCGTGACGGGTGGAGACCTTCAGCAGGGTGTTGTGCAACTGACGACAGATGACACTGTGGAGACGTTGTCGGCTGTGAATACGAACACGGTCGGAATCACTGTGACCTCGGGCGGCAAGACCGCCAATTACACGGAGACCTACTCAGACTTTCAGTCGATTGCAGGCGGTTGAAGCGCGGATCTTCCACGCCACGTGGTTATCCGATATTAAAAGTAATGGGATGGACGTCCCCGCCCAATCACGGCATCGATTTACCAGAGTGGCGGTGATTGACTACTCAAACCGGCGGGGTCTACCACGCAAATAACAATGGTCCGGGTTGACCTGGCCCTGCGCGTTGCAGGTTTCCGGGGGCTGTCGATGGTTTCGCAACACTTACGCCTTGCACTAGACGCCAGGGGACAGTCTTCAACGAACGTCAACGCTCTCGGGATTCTCGGCAAAAGTCGCACGCTACGACTTGAACAGATATTAGCCACCTAACGTTAAATGGCAGTTCAGCTGCGAGAGTTGTACCGTTGACGTGCGCAGTGCAAGGTTGGATGAACCTCGACACAAGCATGGGCGCCTGCCCGATAGCCGAGCGATTTCTAACGCCGGGAAGGCTGCGTGATTGGGATTACATCCGGGCGCAGATCAAGGAAGTCGACGTCGGCAGCAGATTCAGCGGCTAACGAGTTCCAATCCAGCCGAGGCGGGCACGCAGGATTTAAGGAGACTGTAATTTTGTCGTTCTCGCCGGTAAGCTCGGCAGTTGTTTCACACTGCGTCTCGTTGAGCGTCTGAATGATCTGAGTCACTTTCTTCGCCATTACAGATTTTTCCTCACATTGAACCTCCTTCGTTAATCCGTCAGACCAAGATATGACAAGGTGTAGACGTTTTCATCAGTTAATTGCCCTTGCGTAATTATTCACCTTTTTACGTCCGCCCTCGCGGCGCACTACAATCTATGCCGCCGATGTTCCTTGTTTTTTGCCGCAGACTGTCATGTACAAGCCGCTTTCCCGCCTTTCCCTTGCTTTTCCTTTATTGATTCTCGCCGCATGTGGCGGCAAGGCCGCGCCCACGCCGAGTTATCAGGCCGAGATGTTCTCGACGGGCATAAGTCCTTTTGCGCACAACTACGATGCAACCAGCCAGGAAACCTGCGAAGCCTCGCGCCGCGCGTTGTTAAGCCAAGGCTACATGACGACAATGGCCCAGCCCGATACCGTCGACGCCACCAAGAATTTCCAGCCGACGCCGGAAACGCACGTAGTTGTATCGTTTCATGTGGTTTGCACACCGGGCGAAAACGCGAGCAATACGAGCATTGCGTACGTGAATGCCGTGCAGGACGGCTATACGCTGAAGAAAAGCGATACATCGGCAAGCGTGGGGTTGAGCGTGCTCGGCTCGTTGTCCTTGCCGATCCGCTCGAACAGCGACTCCATGGTCAAGATTTCGAGCGAAACCGTCCCCGCGGGCAAATTCTACGATCGGTTTTTCGGTCTCGTGGGCCATTACCTGCGCACCGTGCCGCGCAGTTCCCCCATTCCTGGCGACGATGTCACGAGCCATCCGCTCGCGCCGTCGCTGATATTGAATTCGCCGGAGCTGACGCCCACGCCGATCGTCGTGCAGACGCCGGTCGTGAGCGCGCCTGCACCCGCCTCAGCGCCTACGCCGTAGAAACCTCGCTCACTGCGGCACGTTCACCGAACCGCCACCGAACGTGATCGCGTTGCCGCCGGGCGCGGCGGAAATCGCCGGCAGATTCGCCACCGATAAAGCCGGCGCCGCCCCCGCAGCACCGCCTCGCGGCACGGTACGCACGACCTGCGAAGGCGGCAACGGCGCGTTGTTCTTCAAGTGCGCCCACATCAGGTTCAGCGCCTGCAGGTTGTAGTAATGCAGCGGGATGAAGCGGTTATCGAAACCCGCGACGCTCAGGAAAGCATCGAAATGCTGGCCGTTCGTCACCTCGTAGAACGACAGATTGCTCGAATTGCCCTCGGCGAGCTTGTTCATGGCGGCGTACGGGCGCGACGCGTGGTTGATCGGCACGAGCGTATCCGAGCGGCCCTGCACGATGATCGCCGGCTTGCCGTGCAGGTTCGCATTCACCCGGATTGCATCGACGCTCGCAGTCATGCGCGCGTCGCCGTTCGTCCACAGGCCACGCACGCAGAACGCGCCGGCGAAGCTTGCATCGGTCGTGGCGAAGCGATGATCCGCCGCGCCCGGATTCCCCGCGTTGTAGACCAGATTGACGCCGTTGGTGGGCGGCACGCCGTTGCCGTTGCCGAACACGGTGGGCATGGGCGAGACGAGCGGCGTCACGCCGGCCGCGCCGGTGAGCGCATTGGTCGTGCCGAAGCTGAAGTTGCATAAGTTGTCCGTGACGCTCGATTGCGTGTACGCATTGGCGTATGTCACGGCAACGGCGGGCACGGCCTGCGAATCCCACATCGGCGCCTGCAGAAGGTCCGAGTCCGTCTGATAACCGGCTTGATGCAGCTGGGCCAACGCGCTGTTCGCCTGGCTGATGACATCGCCGCCGGAAATCACGCCGCTGGACGCCAGCGATGCGCATCGCGCCGTGCGGATGGCAGTGGTCGTAGCCAGCGGCAATGCGGTGAGATACGGCGCGCCCGTTGCCGCCGGCGCGAGCGCCGCGCATGGCTGGAGCAGATTTGCGAGCGACATGTAGTCGGCAAGCGGCCGTCCGAACGACGCGACCGGCACGCCGCCCTGACGGACGGACACCTGCGATGGAACCTTCAGGTTGATCTGCGGCTCACCGACCACCACCGCCGTGATCCAGCCTTGCGTGTCCTGCTCGGCGGCCGCGAGCGACGCGCCGCCGCCGTTGCTCACCGATGCCGCGATCGTCGTCACGTCGCCGCGGTTATAGCGCGTCTTGTGGTTGCTGCCATCGACTGCGCCGTAGGTATCGTTGAGCGCCCAGTACGCGAACTGGATTGCCTGCAGCGTATTCGTGCCCCAGTCCTTCTCCGGGTTCTGCTGCGAATGCGCGTGTTTGAACGCGTATCGATTGGGAAATTGTGCATTGAACGCCGCGATGCTCGTCGCGCCCGGATTCGCCGTGAATTCGCTGGTCTTGCCGGCGCCGCTCGCGTTGGCCAACGTGCCGTCGATCAGCGTAACCAGATTCGTCGCAAGTTCGTGCGCGCCGTTGCCGCTGCCTTTGTCGGTATAGGCCACCGCGCAGCCGCGCTTCAAGCCCCATTCACCCGCCGCCGATATCGCCCCGTACACGCCACGCGACCCAGACGAAGCCGCCGTGACAATGCACGGCTGGTCCGGGTTGAAGCTCGCTGGAATCTGCACGAGGAGGCTGACGTTCTTCTTGCCGCTGCCATCGTCGGCGTACGCGAGATATTCCTTGCCGGCGATCTTACCTTCGCCGAGGGTATCGTTGCCGTTCAGGTCGACATTCGGTCCCCAGAAGCGCCCGTATCCGCCGTTCGCGGACATATCCACGAGCGCGCGATAGTTCGAGTAGATCGCAAGGCGCCTGAGTTCGGCGGCGCTCGGCGACGCTGCGTTCGCAACAGAAGGCGCACTCGCCGATGCCAGCCCGGTCTTGCCCAGCCCCGCTGTCAGAAGGTCGTCCGTATTGCCGTCGTAGGTCTGCGTGCGAACGCTGCCCGAGATGAAACTCGGCAGTGAGTTGGATTGCGAGCCATTGTTGTCGTCGTCGTTTCCATGGCATGCCGCCAGACCTGCTCCAAGCGCCAGGGCGGCGAGCGTCATGGATACCGGGAATCGCTTCATGGTGTCTCCCTGAGTTCTTATCGGTTTGAACGCGTCCGCAAGCTCCACGCAAGCTGCGCGCAATCCCGTCACTCAACCACAAACCGGCGCGGCGCCACTACCCGGCAATACCCGGACCACAATTTCCCGGACCACACATGCAAAACGGGTTCCGGCGCACGAAGCACCGGAACCCGTTTCTTGAACCATTCGATTCCCGTCAAGCCGCGCCGTTAAGGGCAACGCAGCGGCCTTCCGAAAGCACGAGGCTCAAGCTTGCATCACGATCCGTTTTGCGGCGAAAGCGAGAGTTTGTTCGACACCGACGTCACGCCGGCTACGCCCTTCGCAACTTCTTCTGCCTTCGGGATCTGGGCGCCGTCCGGCACCGAACCCGTCAGGGTCACGGCACCGCCGCGTGCGCGCACAAAGATGTTCGACACGTCGATGCCCTGTGCCTTGCCCAAGGCACGGCGCACATCGAGACCGAGCTTACGGTCGGTCTTCTTGGTGTTCTTGGCCGTAGCCTTGGCGGTTGCCGCGTCCGTGGTGGCCGCTGCATCGCTTGATTGAGCATATGCGCTCGACGCGACCGCAACGCACAGCACGACGCCCAGTGCCTTCAACATATCGACTGCTTTCATGGTTTCTCCTTTTGTTTCGCTTTGGACTTCGCAAAGTTGTACTTCTTTGTGCTTCTTTTGGACCGCATCAACCCAGCGGCTTGCTACGACATCTTGCGGCTTGTCAGATGAACGGCGACCACGAATGGTCAACGTACACGGACGAAGCCGGCGATGCTGGCGACACGGTGTTGCGAGAGACTGGCGAAAAAAACGAATGTCCGGCCGTTCTTATACGGGTGTCATGGCGGATATCACTCCGTTCATTCAGGACACGCACTGCTGCACATCGTGCGACGCTGCCGGTTCTGCACGGAGCACTTGCTCCGAAATGCCGGTTGGGCGGCGCGGATGCTGGTTCTGCGGCGGCGAACGTCAATTTAATCCAGCCTTGCCAGAAGCGCAAAGCATTTAACACGATGACACGTATCCGTGCGCTTATCGTGACGCCCTGGATGAAAATTGATGCGGGATGACCACGTCCTAGGGCGTGCCCCTGATTCGGGCGTATTTCCGTTCATGTACCATCGGCGACAATTCGGATCGGCTCAGTCATGTAGCGCTCGAGCCGGTACTCACGCAAAAAACCCATTTGAACGAGTTGTTTAGTGAACGAGGGTTTTCCCTTTTTCTCTTTTGCTATTCCTTCTGCTTCAAAGACGCGCGGCTTCAACGATTGATCCTGCTGGCGCCAAGCCCGTCTCAAGTCTTGCCTCACCAACCTCGACAATGACCCAAGCTCCCGGCCAGAAACCTCCTTCCCCGGACGATCCGCCAAAACCGCGTGCCCGGCGCATCGCGCCTTCCATGGCGCGGTTCGTCGCTATCTCGTGGCGTGACCTCGCGATTTCGTTCGGCCCGATCCTGCTCGTGAGCGCGGCCGCCATTTACCTTGCCGTGCGGCTGATCCAGCCCGCGCCGCCCAATACGCTGACCATGTCGGCGGGGACGAAGGGCAGCTCGTTCTGGAATAACGCTCAGCAGTACAAGAAGATTCTTGCGCGCAACGGCATCACGCTGAACGTGCTGGAATCGCAAGGTTCGCTCGATAACCTGCAGAAGCTCGAAGACCCGAACTCGAACGTCGATGTCGGTTTCGTGCAGGGCGGGATGGCCGCGGCCGCTTCCGGCGTGCCGGGCGCCGCGCCAACCGCAGCCGATAAACACGAGGACCTGGTCTCGCTCGGCAGCGTGGCGTACGTGCCCCTGGCCGTGTTTTATCGCGGACCGGTGTTGACACGCTTGTCCGAACTGAAGGGCAAGCGCCTTGCCATCAGCACCGAAGGCAGCGGCACGCGCGCGCTGGCCCTCGCGATGCTGAAGGCGAACGGCATTGAGCCCGGTGGCAGCACCGAGTTGCTGCCGCTCGCGGGCGACGAGGCCGCCGCCGCGCTTTCGAACGGCAGCATCGACGCCGCGTTTCTCACCGGCGACTCGGCGCAGCCGCCGACCATGGGCAAGCTGTACAGGACAACGGGCATCCGTTTCTTCGATTTCACCCAGGCCGATGCCTACGCTCGCCGCTTCCCATACCTAAAAGTCCTCAACCTGCCGATGGGCGCCTTCGATCTCGCGAAAAACCTGCCCGAGCATCGGATTCGCCTGATCGCGCCCACTGCCGAGCTGATCGCGCGGGACGGTTTGCATCCGGCGCTTTCCGATCTGTTGATCGAAGCGGCGAAGGAGGTCCACGGCCGCGCCAACCTGATGCAGTCGGCCAACGAATTCCCCGCGCCGCTTTCGCACGAATTCCGCATCAGCGACGACGCCGAGCGTTATTACAAATCAGGCAAAGGCTTCCTGTATAGAACGCTGCCCTTCTGGATCGCAAGTCTCGCCGACCGCGTGATCGTGCTGCTGGTGCCGATCATCGTGGTGCTGATTCCAGGCTTTCGCCTCGTGCCTGGGCTCTACCGGTGGCGCGTGAGATCGCGCATCTACAAGATCTATGGCGCGTTAATTGCAATCGAACGAGAAGCGATGACCGACCCGGATACCGTCCAGCGCGACGCGCTGATCGAGCGGCTCGATGACATTGAAGGGAAGGTCAACCAGATGAAAATGCCGCTCGCCTACGCGGACCAGTTCTATGTGTTGCGGGAACATATCGGCTTCGTGCGGCAGCGTCTGACCCTCGCCCAGAGCGCCGCGCTCGACGCGCAGGCAGACAGCGTTCAGCACACAACGTAATATCGAAAGCTGAAACGACGGTAACCTGAATTACAGGTGCCGCATGAAGGGCATCGAAATGCCAGGGAGATTCAAATGAGCGCCTCGCCTTCCACCGATCCGCGCCAGCCGTACTTTTTTTTCGATTTCAATTCTCCCTTTTCGTATTTGCTGCTGGAACAGCATGAAAAGTGGCCGAACATGCCGTTCGAGGTCTTGCCGATCGATTACCTGAAGTTGCTCAAGCACTGGGGCCAGCCAATGCCAGGCTCCATTCCCCCGAAGCGGGTCTTCATGTATCGCTACGCGCTGTTCCGGGCCGAGCAACTGGGCATTCCGTTCAAGATGCCGCCGTCGCATCCGTTCGATTCGTCGAAGGCGCTGCGGCTTGCGGTGGCATCGGGCGGGGAAATTGGCTGTATCCGCGAGATTTTCCGGTTCATCTGGAAAATGGGCCGCGATCCGTCCACGGAAGAAGGTTTCGACGACCTTTGCCGTCACGTCGGTTTGCCGGACGGCGCGAAGATGATCGAACTCGACGACGTCAAGGCGACGCTGCAGGCGAACGTCGAGCGCGCGATCGAGCTTGGCGTGTTCGGCGTTCCGACCTTCGTGGTGAACCAGCAACTGTTCTGGGGCGAAGACACCTTGCCGATGGTGCTTTACGTGGCCCGGTCGCCGAACTGGCTGGAGGCGGCGGAGGTCCAGCGCATCAGCAACCTGCCAAGGACCGCGCCGCAAATGTAAAAGCACGGCTGGCCGGGGTGAAGGCGGCCGTTCCTATCCCGCGCATAGCGGCCACGCTATGGCGTGCGGGTTCGGGCGGGCTTAACGTAGCGGCTTCGGCGTGCATCGCCATGTTTTTTTGTGTATGAGCGCGCTCTGATGGGGCCGCCCGAACGCCTCGCCAATGAACGATCCCGCCGACTCCGCTGATTCAAGTTCGACAGATTCCCTCGATATCTGGCTGATTCGCGTTCTTCAAACCCTTTTGACCGAGCGCAGCGTCACGCAGGCCGCACTGCGCCTGAACCAGACGCAGCCAGCGATCAGCACGGCGTTGCGGCGTCTACGCGACCTCCTCGGCGATCCGATTCTCGTGCGCGGCAAGCAGGGCATGGTGCCGACGGAATACGGCGCGTCGCTCTTGCCCGCCACGCAGCGCGCGCTGCGCGAAGTGGAATTTGTCGCCACGCCGCACGGGATCTTCGATCCCGCCACCTCGCGCCGCACGTTCCGCGTGGCCGCGCCGGATTATCTGAACGACTTTTTCATGCCGACGTTGATCCGCGCATTCCGCGTCGCCGCGCCGAATGCGCGGCTGGAAATCGAATCGCTGAGCCCGACGCTCGATCACGAACGCGCGCTCGATGACGGCGACCTCGATCTGGTCGTTGCCAACTGGGAAAACCCGGAACCGCGTTTCGCACGGCGCGAGCTTTTCACGGATCACTTCGTCTGCCTGATGCGCCGCGGCCATCCGCTTGCGCGAGAACCGCTGACGGCCGCGCGTTATGCACTCGCCGCGCACTTGGCGCCGACTGCTTATAGCGGGGCGAAACGGCATCCCATCGATATTGGCCTGGCGAGCGCCGGCATCAAACGGCGCATTGTCGCCACGCTCCCCTACTTTGGCCTGGTGCCGCAAACGCTGCTGCAATCCGACCTGATTTTCACCGCGACGCGCCGCTTCGCCCTGCACTACACGGCACTTTTGCCGCTGGTGGTGATGGAGTCGCCAATCGAGTTTCCGCCCATCGAAAGTTATTTGATGTGCTTGCCCGATGTCAGCCGCCCGACCGATCTCGCGTGGCTGCAAGCGCTGATGACCGATGTATCGCGGGAGCTGACCGGGCAGCCCGTGCGAGAGTTGGACCGGTAAGAACTTCCTCTTCAGCCCGTTGTACTCGCCTCGCGGCAAATTTTAATGAGATGCAAAAAAGCCGCGAAGCCTTCCTGGATGCGGCTTGGGGCTAATTAAGTATTCACAGCAATGTTCGCTACATTGTACAGCGTGTCCAAACCTATGGGAAAATCACGCTTCTTCAGTAAGATCAACCCCGCACTTACCCCAATGTCCACCGAAGCCCAGTTGTCCCGCCGCGCCGATCTCGCCATTACCGGGCGAATTGTCGCCGTCGTCGTCTTCACGTTTATTTGCTACCTGACAATCGGCATTCCGCTCGCGGTGCTGCCGGGTTTCGTGCATCTGAATCTCGAGTATGGATCGGTGATGGCGGGCGTGGCGATCAGCGTGCAGTACTTCGCGACATTGGCATCGCGCCCACTCGCGGGGCGCGCCGCCGATAGCATCGGTCCAAAGCAGACCGTGTTGCGCGGACTGACCGCCTGCGCGATCAGCGGCGTGCTGTTATTGTGCGCCGCACTCGCCGAGCAATGGCATTCGGTGAGTCTGGCGTTGTTGATCGTGAGCCGGCTGGTGCTTGGGTTCGGCGAAAGTCTGGTCGGGACGGGCGCGATCACGTGGGGTATCGGACGGGTCGGGCCGAGTCAGAGCGGGCGGGTGATCTCGTGGAACGGCATCGCAACATACGGCGCACTCGCGCTTGGCGCGCCGCTCGGCGTGGCGATGGAGCACACGCTCGGGTTTGCATCGCTGGGGGCGTTCGTGATTGCGCTGGGTGGTATCGGTTATTGGCTCGCCACGCGGATGGGCCCGGTTCCCGTGGTTCACGGCGAGCGCATGTCGTATAGGAGCGTGTTCTTTCGCGTCTTGCCGCATGGCATGGGGCTCGCGCTGGGATCGGCGGGATTTGGTTCGATTGCCACGTTCATCACTTTGTTTTATGCCGCGCATAACTGGCCGAACGCCGCGCTTTCGCTGACCGTGTTCGGCACGATGTTCGTCGGCGCGCGTTTGCTGTTTGCCAATACCATCAAGGTCTTTGGGGGTTTCCGCGTCGCGATTGTGTCGTTCGCGTTCGAGTGCGTCGGCCTGCTGATGCTCTGGCTTGCCGCCGATCCCGCCTTCGCGCTGGCCGGCGCGGCGCTGACCGGCTTCGGCTTCGCGCTGATCTTTCCGGCGCTCGGCGTCGAGGCCGTCGGGCTCGTGCCGCCGGCTAGCCGGGGCGCGGCGTTATCGGCGTATTCGGTGTTTCTCGACTTGTCGCTGGGCGTGACCGGGCCGCTCGCCGGATATGTCGCCGGGGAATTCGGCTTCAGCTCCGTCTACTTGTTTGCGGCGATTGCTTCGGCGGCGGGCGTGGCGCTGACGGTCGCGCTGTATATGCGCACCGGGCGCGGACTCGGCGGCGCGGCGACCGCCTGACGGTTTTGACATGAGCGCCATGCGTTAAAAGGCGTCCGCTTCGGCGGACGTTTTGCATTGGCCACGAGGCGCTTTGTGAGGTGCCACCCTGCCCGAAGGTTTCCGCTTACGAACGAAACAGAACCGCCGTTGCGCTCCTTGTCTTAGAATCGCCGCTTGGTCCTCACTTCCTGCGCAATATGAACTCCACATCGGAAGACCGCTGGCGCGACTTGCGCCCGGACCCGGACAGCGACACTCCGCTTTACCTGCAACTCGCCCGCAAGCTCGGCAACGCGATCCACGATAACCGCTGGAACGCCGGCGAAGCGCTGCCCTCGGAGCGTGTGTTGTCGGAGGCGCTGGGGGTATCGCGGATCACATCGCGCAAGGCCATCGCGCTCTTGGTCGAACAAGGACTGATAAGGCGCACGCAAGGCGCGGGATCGTTCATCACACCGCGCTACGAAGACCCGCTTTCGCGTTTGTCGAGCTTTAGCGAAATGCTGCGCCGGCGCGGTTTCACGCCAGGATCGCAGTGGCTTTCGCGCGTGATCGAACCCGCGAATCGCGATGAAGTGATCCAGCTGGGGTTATCGCCGGCAGCGGCCGTTGCGCGTTTGCGGCGCTTGCGAACGGCCGATGGCATTGTCATGGCGGTCGAGAATTCGACTTTTCCGGCAGCGCTGATTCCCGATCCGCAAGCCGTGGGCGATTCGCTCTACAGCTTTCTCGAGCAGCGGAATCTGTCTATCGTGCGGGCCTTGCAGCATTTTCGCGCGGTGAATGCCAGCGATGAAATCGCCACGCAAATGGGCATCGCGCCACACGATGCATTGCTGCTGATCACGCGCGTGGGTTACACGGCGGATCAACGTCCAATCGAACTCACCGATACCTACTGCCGCAACGACTACTACGACTTCGTTGCGGAGTTGCGGAAGTAGTCACATCCAGCGCGGTTCATCCGTACCAACCGGCACTGGCGGCGAGGCCCAGAACGGCGGCGTGAGCAGCATGCGCTCAGGTGCTTGCGTGAGCGTCAGCGAGCCGAACGGCGATTCCACGGTTTGAAGCACATCCCTGACGTCATTGATTTGCGGATCGCGGATTTTCTGCCCATCTTCGATCAAACCCATCGATTGCAACCAGCGCCCCGTTCCCGCGAGCGACACCCGCACATGCCAGCTTCCGCCCTCCTCGGCGCGTCGCTGCAGCGCGGTCATCGCGCCAAACGCCGCGAGATAACCGGTCGCGTGATCGAGCGCCTGACACGGCAGATGGCGCGGGTTCGTCTGGCCAGCGGCCTGCGCTTCGGTCCACGCAATGCCGCTCGCCGACTGCACGAGGCTGTCGAAGCCACGGCGCCCTGACCACGGCCCCTTGTGCCCATAAGCCGATACCGATACGTACACGATCCCCGGCCGTTCTTGCGCGGCGTCCTCCGGGCTGAATCCCTTGGCGGCGATCGCGCCGGGCCTGTAGCCCTGCAGGAAGACATCGGCGTCTCTCAGCAGCGCGCGCAGGGTGGTGCGGCCGGCTTCATCGAGCAGATCGATGGTGGCGGAGCGCTTGCCGCGGCTGTTATCGATGACCAAAGGCGCAATATTCGGCAGATGCGGACCGTTGATCAGGAGGACATCCGCACCGTGTCCGGCGAGCGTGCGTCCTGCCACCGGACCCGCGATGATGCGGCTCAGATCGAGCACCCGGACGCCGGATAATGGCCGCTTCCCGCTGCCAATCGCTTCGGGTGGAGCGTCGCCAATCCTTGTGATTTCGAGCAGCGGCGTTTCGGCGATCGCGCGGGCTTGCGGCAGCATCGACCATTCGTCGGGCGTGCGGATCAGCGCGGCGCACAGGCCGGCGTCAGCAAGGGCTTCGTCGAGCGCGGCGCCGTCCCAGTGGCGGATCGCCTCGCTGACGCCGGCGTGATCGTTGGCGCAACCAAGCAGCTTGACCACGCCATCACGATGATGCTTGAAGTTCGTGTGAAGCTGAATCCATCGGTCGTTGCGGGTTTCGTAGAAGCCCATCAGCGGGTCGCGGAGCTCGGGCGCGGTATCGGCGTTGATGCGCAGATAGCGTTCGCTGCGAAACGCGATTGCCGCGCGGCGGGCATCGAGTTCGACCTGCTGCATCTGGCCTGTGCGCTGCCGGAAGCAATCGGCGGCGGCCAATGCCGCGGCGCCAATGCTCGCCGACGCCAGCGCGCACACCCTGTACACCGATGGCAATTGTCGCTCGTCTCCGGAAAGCGTGAGGTAGTGCAACGTATCGAGATCACGGTCTGTAAGGCGCCAGAGCGTCTCACAGGAATCTAGGGCGAAATTCAAGGCTGTGCCTCCGTATTAATAATTTCCGGCGAATCGTCGTGGCGCCTGATGTAATGCGGCTTACATTTGACGCAAAGCGATCGAATAAGATGTGCAGGAGCGCTGTTGCGTCATCCCTGGAGGCGAACGGGTTGATCGTCGGGTTTTTTTAACCGGCCCGCCTCTGTTCCTAAAAAAAGTCGAGCAACACGAACTTAAACGTCACCTGCGTAATTAAAGCAGAATTGCGCAACTAGATAGTTCCGAGGGGAATTGAATGAGTATTCATCCAGTCATTTTGTGCGGCGGCAGCGGTACGCGTTTGTGGCCTATGTCGCGAGGCGGTTATCCAAAGCAGTACCTGAAGCTGACGAGCGACAAAACCTTGCTGCAGCAAACGGCATTGCGCTTAAATGGAATCTTGGGTATCACCGCGCCTATCGTAGTGACAAACAACGAGCAGCGGTTTCTCGTGGCCGAACAGCTGCGTGAGTCGGGCACAGTCCCGTCAGCCATTGTCCTCGAGCCGGTCGGCCGCAATACCGCGCCTGCTATTGCAGTGGCGGCTTTGCTCGCGCTTCGCTCATCGCCGGACGCGTTGTTGCTCGTGCTACCGTCGGATCACGTGATCCTGAATGAGGAAGCATTCGCCCGCGTCACCGAAGCTGCGGCCGAAGTGGCGAAGCACGATTATTTAGTGACGTTCGGCATCGATCCGACCGAACCGCATACAGGTTATGGCTACATTCGCCGTGGATCGAACATTGGTGCGAACGAAGGCGCGTTCAGCGTCGCTGAATTTGTCGAGAAGCCGGATGCAGAGAAAGCTGCACGCTTCATCAACGAAGGTGGGTACTACTGGAACAGCGGCATGTTCCTTTTGAAGGCTTCGACCTATATGGACGAGCTGCGCAAATACGAGCCGGAAATCGCGCGTCAGACCACACTTTCGCTGGAGCTTGCCAAACACGATTACGATTTCGTTCGACTCGATGCCGGCGCGTTCCAGGATTGCCCGAATGTATCGGTGGACTACGCGGTGATGGAGCGCACTGATCGCGCGTCGGTGATTGCGGCGGCTGATCTTGGCTGGAACGATATCGGCTCCTGGACGGCGCTTGCGGAAATCGCGCAAAGCGACGCCCAGGGCAACGCGCTACTTGGCGATGTGCTTGTCGAGGACGTGAGCAACTCGTACATTCGCGCAGAACATCGAATGGTGGCGGCAATCGGATTGGACAACATCGTCATTGTGGAAACAGCGGATGCGGTACTGGTAACCCATCGCGACAGCACGCAAGATGTAAAGAAGATCGTCGAGCGGCTGAAGGCATCGGGACGTACAGAGTCGGTGACGCATCGGCGTGTTGTGCGACCATGGGGATCCTACGAAGGTATCGACCAAGGTTCGCGCTTCCAAGTCAAGCGCATCGAGGTGAATCCCGGCGCGCAGCTCAGCCTGCAAATGCATCATCACCGCGCGGAACACTGGATCGTGGTGAAGGGTACCGCAATGGTCACAAACGGCGAGCAGCAGATTATGCTCACCGAGAACCAGTCGACCTACATACCGCTTGGTGTAACGCACCGCTTGCTCAATCCTGGAAAGATCCCACTTGAGCTAATCGAAGTCCAGTCAGGCACGTATTTAGGCGAGGACGATATCGTGCGCTTTGAGGATACTTATGGGCGTGTACCTGCGGCAGATCGGCCGTAGGCCGCATACCTGAGCTGATCGAAATTTTTTTTGGAATCGCCTGCGCGCCCGTGGCCACCGCCCGGGCGTGTTGTGTTTCAAAGCCTTGCTTCTGCAATACGCCCGCCGCGGCCCGTGCATCCACGTAAAATCACGTCACTCCTTCCGCCGGCCGCCCCCATGCCCGACACAATCCGATCGAACGTTACCGCCTCCCCTTCTCCGCAGGCGCTCACGATCATGCTGTGGCTCGTCGCTACCGGCTTTTTCATGCAGACGCTCGACTCGACCATTGTCAACACAGCGCTCCCTGCGATGGCCCGAAGCCTCGGCGAAGCGCCGCTGCGCATGCAGGGCGTTGTGATCGCGTATTCGCTGACTATGGCGACCGTGATCCCGTTCTCAGGCTGGCTCGCCGATAAATTCGGCACACGTCACGTGTTCTTCAGCGCCATTTTGATCTTCACCATTGGTTCGCTGCTTTGCGCCAATGCCCATACGCTTATGCAGCTCGTGATTTACCGCGTGGTGCAGGGCGTGGGCGGCGCCATGTTGCTGCCGGTCGGCCGCCTTGCCGTGCTGCGCGTCTTTCCCGCCGAACGATATTTGCCGGCATTGTCGTTTGTGGCGATTCCCGGGCTGATTGGGCCGCTTATCGGGCCGACGCTTGGCGGCTGGATCGTGCAGATTGCGTCGTGGCACTGGATCTTCCTGATAAACTTGCCGGTGGGCGTGATCGGTTGCATCGCGACGCGGCTCTTCATGCCCGACAGCCGCAATCCCGCCACCGCGCCCTTCGATCTCGCCGGTTATCTGTTGCTCGCCGTTGGCATGGTGGCGCTGACCATCTCGCTCGATGGCCTAGCCGATCTCGGCTTGCAGCATGCCATTGTGCTTGTGCTGCTGGTGCTCAGCCTTGCTTGTTTTGTCGCTTACGGGTTGCACGCGGTGCGCGTGCCGCAACCCATCTTTTCGCTTGATCTCTTCAAGATCCATACGTTCAGCGTCGGCTTGCTCGGCAATCTATTCGCGCGTATTGGCAGTGGCGCAATGCCATACCTGTTGCCGTTGCTGCTGCAGGTGAGCCTGGGTTATTCTGCCTTCGAAGCCGGCCTAATGATGCTGCCCGTCGCTGCGGCGGGGATGGTATCGAAGCGCATTGTGACGAAGCTGATCATGGCGCGGGGGTATCGGCGGGTGTTGGTCGTCAATACGGTACTGGTTGGGCTGACCATGGCGAGTTTTTCGCTCACTAGCGCCGAGCAGCCGCTCTGGGTGCGGTTGATCCAGCTCGCGTTCTTTGGCGGCGTCAACTCCATCCAATTCACGGCGATGAATACGCTTACGCTCAAGGATCTCGGCACGGGCGGCGCAAGCAGCGGCAACAGTTTGTTCTCACTCGTGCAGATGCTTTCGATGAGTCTTGGCGTGACCATCGCCGGGGCGGTTCTCGCGACTTTCACCGGGCTCCTGCCGAAAGTTACGGAAACGAACTCACTTCCCGCTTTTCACGCGACGTTCCTTTGCGTAGGAATCATCACAGCGGCGTCGGCGTGGATTTTTGCGCAGCTTGCGCCGGAGATCCGTGCAGTGAAGAGTACGGAGACGGATCCGTCTGAGGCGCACTAAGTATTTTTGGCCGGAATCCTGCTTTTAGGGCTTTCGCGCGATCCTTGTTAGCTATTCTCTGCAGCACTATTCGCCTTTGTCCGTAGCGGGACCCTATATATCCTGGTCCCTCGGCGACGAAGGAACGAAGCAAAGAAAAAGCCTTTCGCCACGGGCTCACAAAGGTCCCAAGCGGGCATATCCTGACTGGTTGGTCCCCGAAAAGCACGCTCGGCAAATAACCCGAACAGGCGCCACTGCTTCGCGTCGATGGCTACCCACACGCTTCACCACTAATGTGGGTAGCCTATACGGACCCCAGCGTTTTGTCCGGTCGCATCGCCAGTTCTCGCTCCATTGAGCGCCATCGAAAAACCCCGAACAAGTGCGATGGAAATTGAATCGGCACTAGAAAAGTGCATACAAAAACGCCACCCCATTGCTCAATGGCTCCACCTTCCCGGGCGGCCCTATTGAGGCCGCCTTTCCGGATCAGCGCTAAATGCGCATATTTCTTGCTCTTCCGGGAGGGGTCCTATCCTATAAACTGGCGCTGCCCAATGTTCTCTGACCTCGAGATGCGCTTGAACACCTGCCCCCTACACCATGAGCATGGTTGATATCGACCCTCCGCGCTTTCAACCGCCCCGCCCTATCGCGGGCGACGATGGCTCGCGGCGCACCGTCCTGTACGGCGAATACACCGTGTTCAGCGTGTTCCAGCCGGTATTCTCCGTATCGCACCGGCGCGCCATCGGATATCACGCATCACTGCGCGCGCGCGACGATACGGGCCGCCAAGTGCCATCGCATGAAGTCTTCACACAGGCCGCCCGGCGCGGCGACCTGCTGGAACTCGGACGTCTTGCCGAATCGCTGCATTTGGGCAACTTCTTTTCTTTCGATAGCAACGACGAATGGCTCTTCCTGAGCCTTCATCCAGCCGCGTTGATGGACACGAGCTACGGCGACGCGCTCCTGGCATCGCTGAAAAATGTCGGGCTGCCGCCGCAACGCGTAGTGCTCGAAGTGCCCGAACAAGCAGGCGGCGAAACCACGCGCTTTGCGGAAATCATCGATTCGTTGCGCAAGTCGGGCTTCCTGATCGCGCTCGACGGCTTCGGTGTGAAGCACTCAAATATCGACCGCGTGTGGCATCTGCGGCCGGATATCGTGACACTGGACCGGTGCATCCTGCAACAGGCGAGCGAGCATTCGCATATCGAACGTGTGTTGCCGGGACTGGTTTCGCTGCTGCATGAGTCTGGTCAGCTCGTGCTGATGGGCGGCCTGAGCACCGAACGCGATGCGTTGATCGCGCTCGAATGCGGCGTCGATTTCGTGCAGGGCGCGTACTTCGCAGGCCCGAGCGTGGAAGCCGTGAAACCGCAAGCGGCGCAAGGGGTGATGGATGCGTTGTCAGCTGCATCGCGTGAACGCGTGGCCGCGCGCGAGCGGGCGCAATCGGCGCGGCTCGCGCCCTACGTGAGCGCGCTTGAAAGCGCGGCAGCGCAACTGGTGGAGAGCGCTGGTCTCGCCGATGCCACGCGTGGCCTGCTGCAACTTCACGAAACGGCGCGCTGTTTTCTGCTCGATGCCTCCGGCCGCCAGATCGGCGACAACATCTTGCCGGCGGCACGTGCATCGCAACGCGCGAAGCGTTTCAGGCCGCTGTTGCATTCGGAGGGCGCGAGTTGGGAACGCCGGCCGTATTTCATCGAGGCGCTGCGCACGCCCCATCGCGTTCATCTGACCGCGCCGTATCTTTCCATCAACGAAGCGCACTTGTGCGTGACGGCATCGATTGCCGCGTCAACCCCGCGCGGGCTCGAAGTGCTGTGCGTGGACATCAACTGGGACGTGACATCTCAACGGCGCTAGCCCAATCGCCGTCATTTACTCAGGCGGGCGTGCTCATCAACGCGGCCTTCACGGTGCGCGCCAGGTCTCCGATCTGAAACGGCTTCCTGAGCACGGAGTATCCATCGACCCGTTCCGTCGATACATCCACGTCCGCGTATCCCGTCGCAAGGATCACCGGCAGTTGCGGATGCGTGCGCTTCACCTCCGATATCACTTCGAGCCCGTTCATGCCGGGCATCGCGAAGTCGACCATCAGGAGGTCGGGATTGTCGGCATGCAAGCGCTCAAGGCCAAGCCGTCCCTGCGCCGCTTCCGTCACGGTATAGCCGAGCATCTTCAGACAGTCGACCAGGAAGCTGCGCACGTCGACGTCGTCTTCGATCACGAGAATCCGCTGATGCCCGTCCGAACGCTCATCGTAAGCTTCCGGCACGGCGATATTGGCAACGTGCCGCTCACGCGACGGCAGCCATAGTTCGACGGTCGTGCCCTTGCCTGCTTCGCTGTGGATCCGCGCTGTGCCGCCGGCCTGCGTTGCAATACCGTACACCTGACTTAAGCCAAGTCCCGTGCCCTTGCCCACTGGTTTAGTGGTGAAAAACGGATCGAAGACGCGCGATAGCAACTCCGGCGCAATACCCGTGCCGGTATCGCTTACGCCGATCACCGCGTACTGCCCCGCCGGCAGCGTTTCGTCCGGCGCGCTGCGCAGGTTCACGTGAATGGTCAGCACGCCCCCGTCGGGCATGGCGTCACGCGCGTTGATTCCGAGATTCAGCACGGCGAGTTCGAGCTGATTGGCATCGGCGTCGGTCCAGGCCTCATCGACATCGAAACGGGTGCCGAAGTGAATCCCCGTTCCCAGCGATAAAGCCAGCATGTCGCGCATGCCGTGCAGCATCGAGATGACATCGATGGCCTTCAAGTCCAAATTGCTGCTGCGCGAAAACGTCAGCAACTGGCCGGTAAGCTTGGCGCCGCGTTCGGTTGCGCGCTTGACGGTCCGCGCCATGTTTTGGACACGCTCGTCGTGGCTTACGCGCGTGATCAGTTCAGCGTTGCCCATGATCACGTTGAGCAGGTTGTTAAAATCGTGCGCAATACCGCCCGTCAGTTGGCCGAGCGCTTCCATTTTTTGCGCCTGTACGAGCACGGCCTGGACCTTGGCGCGTTCGTTAATCTCCTTCATGAGGCGATCGTTCGCCGACGCCAGTTCCTGCGTGCGCTCGGCGATCCGGCTTTCAAGGGTGTTGTTCAGACGCTCGACCACGAGCTGGCTTGCGAGGATCTTTTCGTTCACTTCGTGCCGGTCAGTGACATCAAGCGATACACCAATGATCCGCGTCGTCGCAGCGCCCGTCGCGTTGTTGACGGTTCGCATCGGATGACCGCGCGACTCGACCCAGTGCACCGATCCATCCGGCCAGACCGCCCGGTATTCGAGCGTGAGATTCGTGTTCTCCTCGATGCAGCGTTCGAGCGCGCGGTGGCGCATCTCGCGGTCTTCCGGATGAATGGCCTCAACGAGCTGCGCATAGTCGACCGTTGGCACCTTCAGCCCAAAGATCTTGCGAAACGCCTCGGTGGATCGCAGCGCACCGGTCTCGACATCGAGTTCCCACGACCCCAGCCGGCCGGCCGCGAGCGCGAGATGCAGCCTTTCCTGCGATTCAACGCGCTCCACTAGTTGGCGCCGTGCCTCGTATTGCCGCAACCGGGCGCGCAACGATGACGCAACCGCGCGTCGCAACGTGTCGGCATGCAGCGGCCGCTCGAGCACGACCACGTTGCCGAGTTTTTCGAGCAACTCGAGCGCGTGTTTCGGACGCCGTTCCGTGCGTTTCGTGGCGAGCAGGATCAGCGGAAAGTCGGACCACGTCGCCTGCTGGTCGAGCCACTGGAAGAGCTGCGGCATGGCATCGTCGGAGAGCGCTTCTTCCGCGATCAGCGCCGTCCCCGCGCCCGCCCGCAGTTCGTGGTTGAGCATGGCCGCGTCTTTGCATACAACACATTTGCGGCCGTCGCGGGTTAGGAGTTCGCCGATGACATCGGCATCTCGGCCGCGCGGGGCGAGGATCAGGACTCGGTTCTCCACGGCTACGCGTCCTTCAGGCTGGATGCCCCGAGCATCGCTGCGTCCCCACGGTACGACGGCAACCCAGCGAGCACGCCCTCGAAGTCGCGCAATGCTTCGCTAACCTGAATTCCGCCCGGGGCCAGGCGGAATTGCCGGATCGTGCGTTCGTGCGCGCTGCCGCGACTCTTCACGGCGGCGAGGGCGGTCAGGACTTCGCCCTGATGCTCGAAGTAGCGGAACAGGATCATGGAATCGCTCAAATAGCTGATGTCGATATCCGTCTGCACTTCGCCCACGATTCCGTGCTGCCCAAGCACGAGCATGGTCACCACGCCGCGCTGGTTTAGGTAGCCCAGCAGTTCATGCATTTGCAGCAACAGGTAGCGCTCGCCGGGCATCGCCTGGAGGTACGCGTTCAGGCTGTCGATGGCCACGTAGCGCACGCCGTCTTCTTCAACGGCCTCGCGCACCTCGCTCGTGAACTGCCCCGGCGACATCTCCGCCGGATCGATCTGACGCAACGTTAGCTGATCGTTGTCAAGGTAAGGCGTAAGGTCCATCCCGAGCGCTTTCGAACGCAGCAACAGCGTGCGCAGGGTTTCATCGAAAAGGTAGTACATGCAGCGCTCGCCGCGCTCCAACGCCGCCATTAGGCAGCACACCACGGTGGTCGTTTTCCCCACGCCGGACGGCCCGATCAGCAACGTATTCGTACCAGGAATCAGGCCGCCGCCGAGCAATGCGTCGAGACCATCCGATCCCGTGCTCAATGGCGTGCTGGAGAAATCCGCGTGATGCTCGGCGGCGATCAGACGCGGATATACCTCAATACCACCCGTTTCCAGCGTGAAATCGTGGTAGCCCTCGCGAAACTTCAGGCCGCGCATTTTCGCCACGCGCAGCCGGCGACGCGCGCCGCCGTAGTCATGCACGAGCTGATCAAGGCTGACCACGCCGTGCGCGATGCTGTGAAGCTGGAGATCGCTCGGGTCGGAGGTGTTGTCGTCGAGCAGGAAGACCGTGCAATCGCGCGTGGCGAAGTAGCGCTTCAAGGCGAGGATCTGGCGTCGGTATCGAAGCGGGTTTTGCGACAGCAGCCGCAACTCCGACAAACTGTCCAGCACGATCCGGACAGGTTTGATGGCTTCGACCTGGTGCATCACGTTTTTGACGGTCTCGCCGAGCTCGACTTCCGCCGGATGCAGGACGGACTGCTCGTACTCGGGGTCGAGCCCCTCGTCGGAAAGCAGCTCGACAATGGAGATCGCCTCGACGTCCCAGCCGTGGGCGTCCGCCACGGCAAGCAGTTCCGAGCGCGTTTCCGAGAGCGTAATGTAAAGCCCGGCTTCGCCTAGCTCGGCGCCTTTAAGTAAGAATTGCAGCGCCAGTGTGGTTTTGCCAGCCCCGGGAGACCCTTCGACCAGATACACGCGATTCGGCGTCAACCCGCCGCCGAGGATGTTGTCCAGTCCTTCAACGCCCGTGGACATTCGCGGCGTAGCCGGAAACGGTTGGCGTTTATTTCTCATAGTAATGAAAGTCGAAGACGCGCAGTCGCAGTACGGCAAGGCGGGAGCAAGGAACAGGCCACGGACCGTGGCGCGCGCATCTGCAGTACTTTGTATTGCGCTTTCGAGACTGTCTGCCGATGCCGGAACCAACGCTTTTTACCCTCCCAGTTGCTTGCGGCTCGGCTGCTACGCTCAGGCGCTCGTGCCGCCATCGACCTTGAGGTTCGTACCCGTTATGAACGCCGCCTCCGGGCTGGCCAACCAGGCGACGAGGCCAGCGACGTCATCGCCCGATCCGTAGCGACCCAGCGCGATCGAGCTCCTGATACGGTCCGCCATTGGACCGTCGGCGGGATTCATCGCCGTATCGATTCTTCCGGGCTGGACGTTGTTGATGGTGATGTCGCGGCTTCCAAGATCCCTCGCCAACGCACGTGTCATGCTGGCGACCGCGCCTTTGGTCGCGGCGTAGACAGACACGCCCGGGATCGGCATGTAGTCGCTGCTGACGCTTCCTATGTTGATGATCCGCCCGCCTTTCTCCATGAAGCGCAGCGATTCCTGAATGGCGGCGAACAGGCTCTTGACGTTGATGGCAAGCATTTGATCGATGTGTTCCAGCGAAAAATCATCGATCAGGCCAATGCGGAACATCGCGGCATTGTTGACGAGAATATCCAGTCTCCCGAAGCGCCTCGCCGTCGTCGCGACCGCAGCCTTCACCGCGTGCGCGTCCGCACTGTCGGCACGGATTGCCAGACCACGCGTGCCCAGATCCGCGATCACGCTTTCTGCGTCTTCCTTCGAGCTAAAGTAGGTTATCGCCACGGCCGCGCCCTCGTTCGCGAGACGCCTTGCAATTGCCGCACCTATTCCGCGCGAACCGCCCGTCACAAAAGCTACTTTGCCATCCAGTTTTCCATTTGAAAATGTCACAGTCATTCCTTTCGATTGCGTCTTCCGTTCGCCTCACCACGAGCCACGGCACGCAATAATGGTAGCTAGAATGCACCCGCGATTTGTGCCAAACTCAGCCATTAATCCATATAGAATTGGTAAGGAAAGATGGATTTCATAACCTTTGTGGCAGGAATAGCCAATGAAACTCGATCGGGTCGATGTCGATATCCTGCAGGCGCTCCAACGCGACGCTCACGTCAAGGCCGCGGATCTCGCTGAATCGCTCGATATCTCCGTTTCGCCGCTTTATCGACGAATCCGGCTGCTCGAGGAAGCGGGCGTCATTACGAAATATGTGTCGCTACTGGATCAGGAAAAGGTGGGATTTCCGATCAACGCGTATGTATCGGTGGCGATCGAAAAATCCGCGGAGAAGCTGGCCGCTTTCGAGCGCGCCATCCTGAGTTGCGAGGAGGTGATGGAGTGCTATCTGATGACCGGCGCATTCGACTACATGGTGCGCGTGGTGGCGAGCGACATGGCGGGTATCGAGCGTTTTGTCATGACGCGGCTCGCGACTATTGCCGGTGTTCGGGACGTCAGCACTTCGATCACCCTGCGGCGGGTGCAGTACAAGACGGTGCTGCCGGTGTGCCGTCACCACGGCGCTTGACCAAAAAAAGCCCTCGCATGGAGGGCTTTTTAGTTCGGACGCGGCATGAATTTTAGACCCCAGGCCGTTCCGAAGCGTTACAGCTAAAACCAACGACTTCAGGAAACCTCAAGCACCAAAATTCTTCGATGCAAATTCCCAGTTCGCGATGTTCCAGAATGCTTCGATGAACTTCGGACGCGCATTGCGGTAGTCGATGTAATACGCGTGTTCCCATACGTCGATGGTCAACAGCGCCTTCGCGTCCGTGGTCAACGGCGTGGCCGCATTGCTCGTCGAGACGATATCGAGCGAACCGTCCGTCTTCTTCACGAGCCACGTCCAGCCCGAACCGAACGTGCCGGTCGCGACCTTCGCGAACTCTTCCTTGAATTTGTCGAACGAGCCGTACTTGGCGTTGATTGCGTCAGCCAGCGCGCCGGCCGGAGCGCCGCCACCCTTGGGCGACAGGCTGTTCCAGAAGAACGTGTGGTTCCAGACCTGGGCTGCGTTGTTGAACACACCGCCCGATGCCTTCTTGACAATTTCTTCGAGCGGCAGATTTTCGAATTCGGTACCCGGAATAAGCTTGTTGAGGTTCGTCACATAGGTTTGGTGATGCTTGCCATAGTGGTACTCAAGCGTTTCTTCCGACATGTTCGGAGCGAGTGCGTTCTTTTCGAACGGCAACGGCGGGAGGGTATGTTCCATGGTGCGAGCTTCCTTCTATGTTGAATTATGGGGGACGTGAGGAGTGAAGCAATGGAGCACTCGATTGTAGGCGAGTTGGGATAACCCCGCAAATTGCGGGTTTTTATGAGCATTATCGATTACGAAGCATTAACAGCGGCGTAAAAAATGCTCCAGCAGACGTGCTATCCCGTCAAAACTACGGGCCTTTTCGCGGCCGCAATCTAACCTGCGCATCACGCGTGCCGCACTCAGAATTCGTCCGATAAACGCGGTTGAACATCGGCGAGTACAACGTCCGCCGCGCCTTCAGCGAGATGCACGGTCAGCGGCCGCTTCGGCTTGAGCGCATTCGGCGAACGCACTGCGCGCCCCGACTGTGCATCGATCAACGCAGCGTAGCCACGTTCGAGCGTGCGTTGCGGGCTCAGCACCTGCAATCTCGCCGATAACTCCGACACCCGCGCCACCGCGCGTTCATGCCTGCGCCCTTGCGAGTCGCCAAGACGCTGCGCGAGGCGCATCAGATGTTCACGCTCGGCGGCGAGATCGGGACGCCAGCGCTGCCAGCGCATATGCACGAGCGCGAAGCGCGCGCGGGCATCGCGCACCGGACGTGCGCCAGCGGATGCAAGCCGCGCCGTCAGTTGCCGCAAGTGAACGCGTTGGCGTTCGAGCCGCTCGGCCGGGCTGACCAGCCGGCGTGCAAGCCAGTCGATCTGCTGCGCGCGCCGTTCCATCATCCGGCCAAAACCACGCGCAAGCGACGCATGCCGATGGTCCAGATCGCGCAGCAGCAACACGCGTTGCGGGCTGACGAGTTCGGCCGCCGCCGTGGGCGTGGGCGCGCGGACATCGGCGGCGAAATCGGCGATGGTGAAATCCGTCTCGTGGCCCACGCCGCTGACAACGGGCATCGCGCTTTCGGCGATCGCGCGCGCAAGCACTTCTTCGTTGAAGGCCCACAGGTCTTCGATAGAACCGCCGCCCCGGCACACGATCAGCACATCGACTTCGCGGCGCGCGCTGGCTTCGTCGACCATAGCGGCGAGTTTCGCGGCCACGCCTGCGCCCTGCACCGGCGCCGGATAGACAATCACCGGCACGTGCGGCGCGCGGCGCGAAAGCGTGGTCAGCACGTCACGCAAGGCGGCGGCCTGCAACGACGTCACGATGCCGATCGCGCGCGGATGTTGCGGCAGCGCGCGCTTTCTTTCGGCGGCGAACAAACCTTCGGCTTCGAGCTTGGCCTTGAGCCTCAGGAACGCTTCGTACAAGCGCCCCTGCCCCGTCCGCCGAACCGCTTCCACGCCGAGTTGCAGCTCGCCGCGCGGTTCGTACATCGTGACAAGTCCGCGCACTTCGATCCGGTCGCCCTCGCGCGGCGTGAACTCGGCGTATTGCGCGCGGCCGCGGAACATCACGCAGCGCATTTGCGCCTGCGCGTCCTTGATCGAGAAGTACCAGTGACCGCTCGCGGCTTTCGTAAAATTCGAGACTTCCCCCGATACCCAGACCAGCGGAAACGAGCGTTCGAGGATCGAACCGATCGCGCGATTGAGCGCGGAAACGGGGATGACGGCGTCGGCGCCGGAGGTATCCGCTGGGGCGAAAGAATCAGTGCTCATCAAGGGGGAAAAGGCCAGTTGATTGCGGTGGAAAAGCCGCGGAAGCTTATCCGATCGGTCATCGAAGTGTAGCAAGTGTCCACAATGCACAAGTTACCGAAATTAGGTACACACAAATGTGAAGCTCGCGTGAATTCAGAATAAGCCATTGTTTTCAAAGGATTTGCGCTCCCACATTTATTTTTAAACCGATGCAAGTCCGGCCCGATGCCGAATTCCGGCCGAGGAGCGTCAACTTGTTCACAGAGTTATCCACAGGACGGCCTGTGTAAAACTGTGCACTGTGCCGCCGTCCCTCCGACTGGCGCCGAGCGCACTGCCGCGCTAGAGTGCCGGGTTCGAGGATCGCCCGTCGACCGCTTTCCGTTTGCTCATTTTGGAGAACCGCCCCGATGCAAAGGTGCCGGCCTTTACTCTCAGCGTTATCGCTTTGCCTCATGCACCGGCCAATCCAGTTCCGAGCTTTTCCATCGATTAAAGGAAGGGCGCGCCATGTCTGATTTCAAACCGCCGATCGAAAATTTTCTCGCCCGCGAATGGCGCAGGCGCGGCTGGGTCGCGTGGTCGTTGACGCCGTTTGCGGCGGTTTTTGGATTGATCGCCGCCATTCGACGCGGCTTTTTCGCGCTCGGCTGGATCAAGCAAACCAACGTAGGCGTGCCCGTCGTCGTGGTCGGCAACGTGACTGTGGGCGGAACCGGCAAGACGCCGACCGTGATCGCGCTCGTGGAAGCGCTGCGCGCCGCCGGCTTCCAGCCGGGCGTCGTCTCGCGCGGTTATGGCGCGAAGATCCACGAAGCCACGCGCGTCACGCCCGAAAGCAAACCCGCGGAAGTCGGCGACGAACCCCTGCTGATCGCCCGCCGCACGCACGCGCCCGTGATGGTTTCGCCCGATCGCGTGGCGGCGGCGCAGGCGTTGTTGAAGGCGTATCCATCGGTGGATGTGATCGTGAGCGACGACGGCCTGCAGCATTACCGCCTCGCGCGCAGCTTCGAACTCGTCGTTTTCGATGACCGTCTCGGCGGCAACGGTTTCCTGCTCCCGGCGGGCCCCTTGCGTGAATCGATGTCACGGCATCGCGACGCGACGCTCATCAACAGCCCTTATGAACGCGCGCTGCCGCCATGGCCGAACACGTTCTCGCTCGATCTGACAACCGGCGACGCATGGCTGCTCGATGACCCCGCCGTCCGCCGTCCACTCAAAGCGTTCAAGGGCGAGCGGATCGTGGCGGCGGCGGGTATCGGATCGCCGGAACGGTTTTTTGCATCCCTGCGCGCAGAAGGCCTGACGGTCTCGACCCGTGCGTTCCCCGACCACTACGATTACCGCGACAACCCGTTTGCCAGCATCGATGCCGATTCGATCCTGATCACCGAGAAGGATGCAGTAAAATTCGGGGCCTGGCGTGACGCGCGCATCTGGGTCGTTCCCGTGGAAGCCGTGCTCAAACCCCGCCTCATCGCATTAGTTGTGGAGAAACTTCGTGGACGCACGCCTGCTTGAAATCCTTGTCTGCCCGATTTGCAAGACCCAGCTCACTTATGACCGCGCGGCGCAGGAACTGATCTGCAACGTGGACAAACTCGCGTACCCGATCCGCGACGGCATTCCCATCATGCTGCCCGACGAAGCGCGCCAGACGGTCGAAGGCACGCCCGTCGATCCGCTGAAACCCGTCAGCGGCAACTGATCCTTCCTGAACGTCAAACCGCGAGCGCCAAGCCATGAACGCCCACACGCCGATCGTGCCGCCTTTCATCGCCGTCGTGCCTGCGCGGCTCGCGTCCACGCGGCTGCCGGACAAGCCGCTGGCCGATATCGGCGGAAAGCCGATGGTCGTTCGCGTCGCCGAGCGCGCGCGTTTGTCCGGCGCGCTGCAAGTGCTGATCGCAACGGATTCGCCGCGTGTCGTCGATGTCGCGAAGGAACACGGTTTCGACGTCCTGCTGACCCGCGCCGATCACCCGAACGGCACGGATCGTCTCGCTGAAGTCGCCACGCATTTCGGCTGGAACGACGAGACCATCGTGGTCAACGTGCAAGGCGACGAACCGCTGATCGACCCGGCGCTCGTGCGCAACGTGGCGGCGCATCTGGCGGCGCATCCGTCGTGCGCCATCGCAACGGCGGCACATCCCATTCACGATCCGGCCGACGTCTTCAATCCGAACGTCGTGAAAGTCGTGCTCGATGCAAAAAGCGTCGCGCTCTATTTTTCGCGCGCGCCCATTCCGTGGTCGCGCGATGCATGGCAGAAGGAATGGCCAAACGTGGCCGTGCTGACTTCGCGCCCGCCGATTCCATCGAACGTATTGCGGCATATCGGGCTGTACGCGTACCGCGCGAAGTTTTTGCGGGCTTATCCCACGCTGAGCGTGGCGCCCATCGAAGAAGCCGAAGCGCTCGAACAGCTTCGCGCGCTCTGGCACGGCGAGCGCATCGCGGTCCTGATCACAACCGACGCACCCCCGCCAGGTGTCGATACCCCCGCCGACCTCGCCCGCGTACGTGCGCTGTTTCCGGCTTCGTCCTAACGCGCTGAAGCACTTTCATACAACTCGCGTTAACCCCGCCACGCCCCACATAACAAGCCTTTGCGGCCTTTTTTCGGGTCGCCATTGTGACGATGCATGGCATAATCGGCCGGTAGCGCGAGCCTTCCGGTCAGCGCCTTTGCTCCCGAGCGCCCATGTCGACTGGTGCCGCGCCGTCTCCCGAATTCGGCTCGTCGCGCCTCGTTTCGGGCGTCTCCCGGGCAAACGCAGATAGCGGCCGGACGCCAGATAAGCCTCGCAGCGAGAGCGGTTTCTATTCGATTCGGAGATATCACCATGCGTTTGATCCTGTTGGGCGCCCCCGGCGCCGGCAAGGGCACCCAGGCCACCTTCATCAAGGAAAAGTTCGGCATCCCGCAAATCTCGACGGGCGACATGTTGCGCGCCGCCGTGAAAGCAGGTTCGCCGCTCGGCGTGGAAGCCAAGCGCTTCATGGACGCGGGCGAGCTCGTGCCGGACACGCTCATCATCAACCTCGTGAAGGAACGCCTGCAGGAACCGGACTGCGCGAACGGCTATCTGTTCGACGGTTTCCCGCGCACGCTTCCCCAGGCCGACGCCATGAAGCAGGCGGCTGTTGCCATCGACTATGTGCTGGAAATCGATGTGCCGTTCGCGGACATCATCGAGCGCATGAGCGGACGACGTTCGCACGCGGCGTCGGGCCGCACGTATCACGTCAAGTTCAATCCGCCGAAGCAGGAAGGCAAGGATGATGTGACCGGCGAGCCGCTGATCCAGCGCGACGACGATAAGGAAGAGACCGTGAAGAAGCGGCTCGACGTGTACGTGGCGCAGACCAAGCCGCTGATCGACTACTACAACAACTGGTCGAAGCACGGCGATACCAACGGTCTGAAGGCGCCGGAATATCGTCGTATTTCGGGCCTTGGTACCGTTGATGAAATCCGCCAGCGCGTGTTCGACGCATTGACCTGATTCAACGCCCAGGCGCCGCAAGCACGCCTTCCGAGACCCGCTCGTGCTTCACCGGCCGAGCGGGTTTTTTGCTTTTTTGCAGATCTCTTGGCACATAACCACATTGAGGAGCACACAGCATGGATATCCAGGACAACGTTTTTCTCGTCACCGGCGGCGCATCGGGTTTGGGCGCGGCGACGGCGCAACTGATCTGCGATCAAGGCGGCAAGGTCGTGATTGCAGACATGAACGAAGCCGGCGGCGAGCAGCTCGCGAAGGAACTCGGCGGCGTGTTCGTGAAGTGCGACGTGAGCCGTGAGGAAGATGGCCAGCGCGCCGTGGACGCGGCGATTCAACTCGGCAGCCTGCGCGGCCTCGTGAATTGCGCTGGCATTGCGCCGGCGGCCAAGACCGTCGGCAAGGACGGCCCGCATTCGCTCGATGTGTTCGCGAAGACCATCGGCGTGAATTTGATCGGCACGTTCAACATGATCCGTCTCGCCGCTGCCGCCATGTCCAAGAACGAACCGAACGCGGCAGGCGAGCGCGGCGTGATCGTCAGCACCGCATCGGTTGCGGCCTACGACGGCCAGATCGGACAGGCGGCGTACGCGGCATCGAAGGGCGGCGTGGTCGGCATGACCCTGCCGATCGCGCGTGACCTGTCGCGCAACGGCATTCGCGTGATGACCATTGCGCCGGGCATCTTCGAAACGCCGATGCTGCTCGGCATGCCGCAGGAAGTGCAGGACGCGCTCGGCGCCATGGTGCCGTTCCCGTCGCGCCTCGGCAAACCCAATGAATACGCGATGCTCGTCAAACATATCTTCGATAACCCCATGCTCAACGGCGAAGTCATCCGCCTGGACGGAGCAATCCGGATGCAGCCGAAGTAAACGAAAAACGGCGGCGCATCTGGAAGATGTGCCGCCGTTTTTTCGAAGCGAAGGGATCAATCGCTGTCGTGCTGTGTCCGCTGCCTGAGTTCGTGTAACTCCGTCTCCACGACGGTTGCGTCCTCGGCGTCCGGCCGATCATCGAGGTATCGGCGCAGGTCTTCCATAGCCGGGCGCAGATAATCCAGACGCGCATAAGCGAAACCGCGATCGCGCACTTCTTCGATGCTTCCCGGCATCAGGATCACGAGCCGTTGTTGCACGGCGAGCAAACGCTGCCAGCGCTCCGTCTGCAGATAGATGCTTTTCAGATTGCGCAACATCCGTCCGATGATTTCACGCCGCGTCGCCGGCTGCAACAACACGCGCAACGCGCTGCCGATCGACTCGCCAACCCGCTGCACGTAGGGCTCGAGCATTTCGACCATCGCGGATTCGGACAACGAGTGTCCGGTGGTCGGATCGAGCATGACATCGCCTTCCGGCGTGGTCACGCGCAACAGGAAATGCGCCGGAAACGACACGCCGCGCACGGGAATACCGAGCTGCTCGCTCATCTCGAGATACACCACGGCGAGCGAAATCGGAATGCCGCGCCGGCGTTTCAGCACCATGTTCAGGTGACTGTTATCCGGGTCGTAATAATCGTTGAGATTGCTGGTGAAACCCAGCTCGCGGAAGAAAAACCTATTCAGCACGCCGACTTTCTGCTTGATATCGGCGTCGTCCGGCATGCGCCGGCGAACCCGTAGCACGAGCTCGTCGATCTCGGCCAGCACGCCCTGCAAATCGAGGTCGGGATACGCGTCCTGCGCGAGCGACAACGCCGCCTCCGTGAGGGGCAGACTGTCGTCCTCCGCCACCAGCGAAGTGAAATAGTCGAGCATGCGCGTCGTCGTCATCACAGCGTTCGCCTTCTGAAATACGCGTATTTAAAGCCCATTGCGGAGAGCATACCGAAATATAGCGCAGCGAATACAACCAGGCTGGCCCCAAGAAGCGCGATGCGTTGCAGCGGCGCGGCGCGCATGCCGATCCAGTCGAAGTTGCCTGATACCCAGTGCATTACTCCCGCCAGCACGAGGCATGCCCCGACCAGTTGGGCGAAGAAACGCGCCCATCCGGGCGACGGCTGATAAATGCCGCGCTTCCTCAAGCCGATAAACAACATGGTCGCGTTCACGCACGCACCGAGTCCGATCGACAAGGTCAAACCGGCGTGCGCGAATATCGGTACGAAGACCAGGTTGCTGAGCTGAATTGCAATCAACACCAGGATGCCGATGATCACCGGCGTCTTGATGTCCTGCTTCGCGTAGAAGCCGGGCGTAAGGATCTTGATCAGGATCAGCCCGACCAGGCCGATGCCATACATGGCCAACGCGCGGCCGACCATGACGACGGAGTTTGCATCGAATTTGCCGTAGCCGAAGAGCGTTGCCGTGAGCGGCTGGGCGAAGAAAAACAGCGCAACGGCGCTCGGAGCGGCCAGCAGGAAGGTGATGCGCAGACCCCAGTCCAGCAGCGCCGAATATTCGACCGGATCCTTGTCCACATGCGCCTTCGAAAGGCTGGGCAGCAGGATCGTGCCGAGTGCGGCGCCGAGCAGCGCGCTCGGAAACTCCATCAGCCGGTCGGAATAATTGATCCATGACACCGCGCCCGGCCCGAGCCGCGACGCAATATTCGTGTTGATGATCAGGCTCAGTTGCGCGACGGACACGCCGAAGGTCATCGGCACCATCTTGATCAGCACGCGTTTGACGCCAGGATGCCGCAGCGCCTTGACAAAATTCCAGCCGATGCGCGGAATCATGTCGATCTTCTTGAGCCCCGGCAGTTGCACGAGAAACTGCAGGATCCCGCCGGCGATCACCGCATACGCCAGCGCATAGATAGGCACTTTCAAATGCGGCGCAAGAAAAACCGCCGCCACGATAAACGACACGTTGAGCAGCACGGGCGCGAACGCGGGCAGCGAGAATTTCCGGTACGTATTCAGCACCCCCGACGCCAGCGACGTCAGCGAGATGAAGATAATGTACGGGAACATGATCTGGGTCATGGTCACCGCAAAACCGAACGCGCGTCCATCGTGTTCGAGGCCGGAAGCCACGGCGAACACGACCCAGGACGCGCCAGCCACGCCCGCCAGCGATACCACCGCGAGCGCCCAGGCGAGCACGGTGGACATGGCGTCGACGAGTGCCTTGGTCGCGTCGTGGCCCTCCGTGTTCTTGAACTCGGCGAGAATCGGCACGAAGGCCTGCGAGAACGCCCCTTCCGCGGACAGGCGCCGCAGCAGGTTCGGAATGCGGAAGGCGACGTAGAACGCGTCGGTGAATTGGCTGGCGCCGAAGGCGCGCGCGATCAGCGTTTCGCGGATCAGGCCGGTCACGCGGGAAAGCAGCGTGAAACCGCTGACCGTCAGGAGGGCTCGGATTAGATTCATGGGGCGCTCATTATACGGGCGGCACCACGAACGCAACGCGTTGCAACATTTCCCGAATCGTTAGAATTTGCAACGATGGTGGTATCTTATGCAGCCCGGCCGTCACCGGGCGTGGCCGCGCCGCGACTCCGGACGAACGTGCCGCGCTTGCCAGCCCCATGATTTCGTTGCTATAATCGCCGGTTTCGAAGCTCCTGAATCCGCGTTTGGCACGGGTAAGCAACTGCCAGGCACTGCGGTTTCGCGTCTTCTTTCGACGTTTTTTGCGCTTTCGGGCAATCGATCCCGGGAGTTTGATCATAAACAGCGCAACGGATTGACCTCGTTTTATCTTGTGCGGAGCCGGGCCGGCATTGAGCTGGGCTCGCTCCGGAAGCTAAACGGGAAGCGCTGAAACACATAGCTGGAACAGGATAAGGAACCGTCATGGCAAATACCGCACAAGCTCGCAAGCGCGCCCGTCAAAGCGCGAAAGCAAACTCGCACAACTCGGCACTGCGCTCGAAGTTCCGCACCGCCATCAAGGCAGTTCGCAAGGCAATCGACGCCGGCGACCAAGCCAAGGCTGCGGAAATCTACAAGACGTCGGTCAAGACCATCGACATCATTGCGGACAAGCGCATCGTTCACAAGAACAAGGCTGCTCGCCATAAGAGCCGTCTGTCGGCTGCGATCAAGGGCCTGCAAGCACCTGCTGCTTAAGGATTCCGGTTGCGGTCTGCGCGCCTCAGGCGCGACAGGCTTTTGCTTTTTGCGCTGAAATACCAAGGCAACAAAAGCAGCAATAAAAAAACCCGCTCTGGCGGGTTTTTTGTCGTGTGCTTGCCAAACGGCTTCAACGTCGAGGTAGCCCTTCCCTATGAACCCTGCTGCTGGGTTCCATGATGCGGCGGCAGCTCGCAGGCTTCCGTCACGAGCAGGTCGTTGTCCTTTGCGAAATTCATTACGAAATCGAACGCCATGGGCTCGATTTCGCGCAGGCGCGAGTCGAGGATCACCGTCTTCACGTTGCCGAGCAACGTGGGGCGCACGTAGATGGAGTACGTCAGCCGGGCATTCGGCCCGCGCTTCTTTGGGCCATAACCCGACATCACGCCGCAGAGCCGCTCCGACCAGTCACTCGGCCGAAAGGTCTTGCCGTTCGACGTAACGCCCTGGATAAAGTATTCGGTTGGGGTTGTTTCGGCCATGTAGGAATACCTGTTTGACGACCAGCGGAAACCGCCGGCAAACGCGCATGCTCGATTGACAAGTTGAACCGGAAGGAACCGAGCCTGGCTCATTGACCCCGGGTTGCAGTCAAGCCTCGCATGGAACCACATCCATTTTCGACGCGATCTGCGGCTTCCTTGTGGCGGCATGCGGCAAGCATGTCCGCAAACTCCGTGGGTACGGCTGCCAAAGGATACGGCGAGATGCAAGAGCCGCTTTGAAGCCGTACTGAAAGCAGTCGAAAGGAGTCAGGACTGCCGGAGAAACGAGGCCGATTATACAGCAGAGGGCCTTTTTCCGCACTGCACACAAAGGCGCTGAACCGCGCCAGACGGGCCGTAAGACCACTTTCGACAACAAGCGTTCGCTTGTGGCCACCTCGTCAAATGGCAAAAATTCCTTTATGCTGAAATTCGATACCACCACGACGGCGGCGCCGTCCGGCGCAATTGCCGGCTGAAGCCGCCGTACGCATTTCATGACCGAAAAAAAAATTCGCCACTATCTGCAGTTCAAGGATTTCTCCCTCGACGACTATGACTACGTGCTCGAACGTGCACGCATTCTGAAACGCAAGTTCAAGAGCTACGAGACATATCATCCGCTGCACGACCGAACGCTGGCGATGATCTTCGAGAAGAACTCGACGCGTACGCGGCTGTCGTTCGAGGCGGGTATCTTCCAGCTTGGCGGCCACGCCGTATTTCTCAGCACGCGTGATACGCAACTGGGACGCGGCGAACCTATCGAAGATGCGGCGCAGGTCGTGTCGCGCATGGTCGACATCATCATGATCCGCACGTTCGGCCAGCACATCATCCAGCGCTTCGCCGAAAATTCGCGCGTGCCGGTGATCAACGGCCTGACAAACGAATATCACCCGTGCCAGGTTCTCGCCGACGTCTTCACGTACTACGAATTGCGTGGCCCTATCGCGGGGAAAACCGTGGCCTGGGTCGGCGATGCAAACAACATGCTGTACACGTGGATCGAAGCTGCGCAGATTCTCGGCTTTAAACTGCGCCTCTCCACTCCGCCCGGCTATACGCTCGATCCAAGCCTGGTGGCGCCGGAAAGCGCGCCGTTCTATGAAGAGTTCGCCGATCCGAACGATGCCTGCACCGGTGCCGATCTCGTCACCACGGACGTCTGGACCAGCATGGGTTTCGAAGCCGAGAACGAAGTCCGCAAGAAAGCCTTTGCCGACTGGTGCGTCGACGCCGACATGATGGCGCGCGCCAATCCCGACGCGCTGTTCATGCATTGCCTGCCGGCGCATCGCGGAGAAGAAGTGAGCGCCGAGGTGATCGACGGCCCGCAAAGCGTCGTGTGGGACGAGGCAGAAAACCGTCTGCACGTTCAGAAGGCGTTGATGGAATATCTGCTGCTCGGCAAACTCAATCATTGAGATTGGTTTGAAAAGCCGCGTCGTCCCGAAAATGCGGAATGACCGCCATTTAGTGTCAAAATAGCGGTTTTCCGCGCGCTGAAAGCCCGGCGCACACCGTTTTCCAGCCATACGAGTTCACCATGAGCGATATCAAAAAAGTCGTGCTCGCCTACTCGGGCGGCCTCGATACCTCCGTCATCCTGAAGTGGTTGCAAGACAACTACGACGCCGAAGTCGTGACGTTCACCGCTGACATCGGTCAGGGCGAAGAACTCGAACCGGCGCGCAAGAAAGCGCTGCAACTCGGCATCAAGCAGGACAATATTTTTATCGAAGATCTGCGTGAGGAGTTTGTCCGCGACTTCGTGTTCCCGATGTTCCGCGCGAACACCATCTACGAAGGCGAGTATCTGCTTGGGACGTCGATCGCGCGTCCGCTGATTGCGAAGCGCCAGATCGAGATCGCCCGTGCCGTGGGCGCGCAGGCCGTTTCGCACGGTGCGACCGGCAAGGGTAACGATCAGGTTCGTTTCGAACTGGGTTATTACTCGCTCGAACCAGGCATCAAGGTGATCGCGCCGTGGCGTGAATGGGATCTGCTCTCGCGTGAAAAGCTGCTGGCTTACGCGGAAAAGGCGGGCATTCCTATCGAAATGAAGCACAAGCAAGGCGGCGCGCCCTATTCCATGGACGCGAACCTGCTGCACATTTCGTTTGAAGGCCGTCATCTGGAAGACCCGAAGGCCGAAGCCGAAGCCGATATGTGGCGCTGGACGGTCGCACCGGAAGATGCGCCGGACGCGCCGGAGTATCTGGATATCGAATTCGAGAAGGGTGATCCGGTTGCTTTGAACGGCAAGCGCTTGTCGCCGGCCGACATGCTGACCGAACTGAATGCGCTCGGCGGCAAGCATGGCATTGGACGGCTGGATCTGGTCGAGAACCGTTATGTCGGCATGAAGTCGCGCGGTTGCTACGAAACGCCGGGCGGCACGATCATGCTCAAGGCGCATCGCGGGATTGAGTCGATCACGCTGGATCGTGAAGTCGCGCATCTGAAGGACGATCTGATGCCGCGTTACGCCGCGCTGATTTACAACGGCTACTGGTGGAGCCCGGAGCGCCGCGCGCTGCAAGTGCTGATCGATCACACGCAAGACAAGGTGAACGGCTGGACGCGCGTGAAGCTTTATAAGGGCAGCGTGACGGTGGTCGCGCGTGACTCGAAGGAAACGCTGTTCGACAAGAACATTGCTACATTCGATGACGACGGCGGCGCCTACGATCAAGCCGATGCCGGCGGGTTTATCAAGCTGAATGCGCTGCGGATGCGAATTGCTGAAAATGCGCGTCGCAAGCGTGGTGGCTGAGCATTAGTAAAAAATGTGAAAATCCCGCCTCCCGGCGGGTTTTTTTTAGGCCTTTAGCGCTGCGTTTTAAAGGCAGACCGGCTCCGCTTCCAGATCCACGCCGAAGCGCGCGTGGACGTCACGTTTGATGGCGTCGGCGAGTTCGAGGATTTGCGCGCCCGACGCGCCGCCGCGATTCACCAGCACCAATGCCTGCCGGTCGTGCACGGCAGCCCCGCCAATTGAGCGGCCTTTCCAGCCGCATCGGTCGATCAGCCAGCCAGCCGCGAGCTTGAACTGCCCGTCCGGTTGCTTGTACGACACAACTTCCGGTTCCTGCGCCTTCAACGCATCGAACGCGGCCGCGCTGATAACCGGATTCTTGAAGAAGCTTCCGGCGTTCCCAAGCACGCGCCAGTCGGGCAACTTTGCCTGCCGGACGGCGACGACTGCGTCGAAGATTGCCTGGGAATTGTCCGCCGCACCGCTTTCCAGCACGCGCGCGATGTCCGCGTAGTCCGCGCGTGGCGTCCACTTTTTCGGCAGACGAAACGTCACCGACACGATCACAAAACGCCCGCGCCCTTCGCGCTTGAAAAAGCTGTCGCGATAACCGAACGCGCACGCTTCGCGATCGAATTCGCGCGTTTCTCCCGTCAATAACTCGATGGCCCGCAAGCGCTCGAAGCGCTCGCCCATTTCAAGGCCATACGCGCCGATGTTCTGAATCGGCGCCGCGCCTACCGTGCCGGGAATCAGTGCGAGGTTTTCGAGTCCGGGAAAGCTTTGCGACAAGGTCCACGCAACGAATTCGTGCCAGTTTTCTCCCGCGCCGGCTTCGATGTAGACGGCTTCGTCGTCTTCGTCGATTATTCGGCGATCGCGCAAGTCCATCAGCAACGCCACGCCATCGAAATCCTTTGTCAGCACGACATTGCTGCCGCCGCCGAGCACCAGCCGCGCCTGGCCTTTGAGACGTTCGTCCTGAGCCAGCGCCGCGATCTGGGCTTCTTCCGTCAGGCGGACGGCGTGTTTGGCGCGGACATCGAAACCGAACGTGTTGTGCGCGAGTAGCGGGTAGTCGGAGAGGAGTTCGTACTCGGGCATTGAGGCAACACTATGAGTGGTCTTGGGCAAACCGGGACGGCATCGGTAGAATGACGTTGGTTAGTGATTATAGCGAGTGCGTGCAGGCAGTCTGGCGCCTCGCCTCAACGAAGGGGAATGCAAATGCCATCGTTTGACGTCGTCAGCGAAGCAAACATGATCGAGGTGAAAAACGCCATCGAGCAGTCGAACAAGGAGATTTCCACGCGCTTCGACTTCAAGGGCTCTGACTCGCGCATCGAGCAAAAGGAACGCGACCTGACTCTTTTTGCCGATGACGATTTCAAGCTCGGCCAGGTCAAGGACGTGATGTTGTCGAAGCTGGCAAAGCGCAACGTGGACGTGCGATTCCTGGATTACGGCAAGATCGAGAAGATCGGTGGCGACAAGCTGAAGCAAGTGGTCGAGGTCAAAAAAGGCGTGACCGGCGATCTGGCGAAGAAGATCGTCAAGATGGTCAAGGACAGCAAGATCAAGGTCCAGGCGAGTATTCAGGGCGACGCCGTGCGCATCAATGGCACGAAGCGCGATGACCTTCAGAGCGCAATCGCCATGCTGAAGAAGGACGTGACGGACGCGCCATTGGACTTCAACAACTTCCGGGACTGATGTTCGGAAAGCTCAACCTGTTGGTAAAGCAAAGCCGCCTTTCAGGCGGCTTTCTCGTTTGCGCACGCTTTATTGAGGCGTTTGCACCGCCGCTTTTTTCTGCCCGATGCGGCTTTCCTTCCCGTCGAGCAACTTCTTGATATTCCCGCGATGCCGCCAGATCAAAAGCGCACTCATCGCGGCAACGGCCAGCGAGATGCGGCTCGGGCCGAACAGGAACACATCGAAGAACGGCGCGAATACCGCCGATACCAGCGCAGCCAGCGACGAATACCGGAAGAAGAACGCGATGATCACCCACGTCAGCAACGTGGCCAGCCCAAGCACCGGATGAATTGCGAGCAACACGCCGGCGGCCGTTGCGACACCCTTCCCGCCCTGGAACTTGAAGAATATCGGGTACAGGTGCCCGAGAAATACAGCGATGGCCGCAAGCGCAATGGCTGTTGAATCCAGTCCAAAACGCGCCCCGAAGTGCACCACGATCCATACAGCGAACCAGCCCTTGAAGGCGTCACCAAGCAGTGTCAGGACCGCGGCCAGCTTGTTGCCTGTGCGCAGCACGTTCGTGGCGCCCGGATTGCCGGAGCCGTAGGAACGCGGATCGGCGAGACCCATGGCAGAACTCACCACGACCGCAAACGAGATCGACCCGATCAAATAAGCCACCACAGCGACAATCACATTGTTCATTGATTTCTTCTTGTCTTCGGAAACGGAGAGCGGGATTTCAAGACGCGCATTCTAATCGACGCTCGCGCAATTCACGGGCGTGGCCTGCAGCAACTCGGTCAGGACCTGCGGCTTGATACTCACCAGATACCCGCGCCTCCCGCCGTTCAGATAAATTGTGCCGAGTTCGAAAATGCTGGATTCTGCGTACACGGGCATAGCCTTTCGCGTACCAAAAGGCGACGTGCCACCGATCAGAAAACCCGAATGGCGGTTCGCGACTTCGGGCTTGCACGGCTCGACGCGCTTCGCGCCAATCTGCCGCGCGAGATTCTTGGTGGATACGGTTTTGTCGCCATGCATGAGCACGATCAGCGGCTTCGCGTGCTCGTCTTCCATGACCAGCGTCTTGACGACCGAATGCTCGTCCACACCAAGATGGCGCGCGGATTCCTCAGTGCCGCCATGCTCGACATATTCATAAGGATGCTCGCCGAATTCGACTTTATGCCGGCGCAAGAACTGCGTCGCCGGCGTTTCGGAAATGTGTTTTACCTTGGACATGACGGCATTGTAGCGGCGCAAAAGCACGGCCACCATCGGCCGAACGGCCAATTGTGCGAGCCGATTTAGTGTGGCACGATCGTTCGAAAATCTTGGTCAGACCTGCATCACCTGGAGACGTAAAACGTGATTCGCGATTCAGAAACTCAGACGTTGCTTGAAGACGCCATTCGCCGTTTTGTGCGCGAGACGCTCGTGCCGCGCGAAGCGGAAGTCGATGAAACCGACCAGATTCCCGCCGATGTCCTCGCGGCCATGCGCGAAATCGGCCTGTTTGGATTGACGATTCCCGAAGCGTACGGCGGCCTCGGCCTCACCATGGAGGAGGAAGTGCGCGTGGCGTTCGAACTCGGCCAGACGTCGCCGGCGTTCAGGTCGGTGATCGGGACAAACAACGGGATTGGTTCCATCGGCATCTTGCTCGATGGTAGCGAGGAGCAAAAGCAGCGCTATTTGCCGAAGCTGGCTGCGGGCGATCTGATCGGCTCGTTTTGCCTGACCGAGCCGGATTCGGGATCGGACGCGGCATCGCTGAAAACCACCGCGAAAAAGGACGGCGAGCATTACGTGCTGAACGGCACGAAGCGCTACATCACGAATGCGCCGGAGGCCGGCATCTATACGGTAATGGCGCGTACGAGCGATGCAAAAGGCGCTAGCGGAATTTCAGCGTTTATTGTGGAGCGGGAATCGCCGGGTTTGTCGCTTGGAAAGCCCGACAAAAAAATGGGGCAGCGCGGCGCGCATACGTGCGACGTGATCTTCGAAAACTGCCATATTCCGGCCGGGCAATTGATCGGCGGCGTTGAAGGCGTCGGCTTCAAGACGGCCATGAAAGTGCTCGACAAAGGCCGCCTGCACATCGCCGCCGTGGCTATCGGCGCGGCGAAACGGATGCTGCGCGACGCCCTCGCCTACGCGACCGAACGCAAACAGTTTGGCCAGCCGATCGTCGAGTTTCAGCTTGTGCAAGGCATGCTCGCCGACAGCAAGACCGAGATCTACGCGGCCGAATGCATGGTGCTCGACGCCGCCCGACGCCGCGACGACGGCCGCGATGTATCGGTGGAAGCATCGTGCGCCAAGTACTTTGCGACCGAAATGTGCGGCCGCGTCGCGGATCGCGCGGTGCAGATCCATGGCGGCGCGGGATATATATCGGAGTACGGAATCGAGCGGTTCTATCGCGATGTGAGATTGTTCCGGCTCTACGAAGGCACGTCGCAGATTCAGCAAGTAATCATCGCGCGCGGTTTGATGCGCGGCACGGAGATTTGAGATGGAGATTGATGTCGATGCATTGCTTCGCGCGCTGCCACAGCGCATATCGGATATCCCCGAGCGTCTCGCCGCGCTTAATCCGCAACATGTAGTGCTGATCGAAGACGGTCTACGTTTGAGCGCGGTGCAGTTGCTGCAAGCCGTTGATAAAACCGCTCGCCGGCTTGCCGAACTCGGCGTGAAAGGCGGTGATCGCGTGATGATCGTGAGTGAGAATTGCATCGCGCAGGTCGTGCTGATGTTCGCGGCCGCGAAGCTCGATGCATGGTGTTTGCTCACGAATGCACGTCTTTCGGCGAGCGAAGTCGATGCCATTCGCGATCACGCAAAACCGCGTATGGTTGCTTTCACAGTGGAGGCGTCGAAGGACGCTGCAAATCACGCAGAGCGATTGAACGCGGGGTTAGGCGCCGATGCATGGCATTTCGTCGTCGACAATTCAGTCACGCCCGAAGCCGTTCACGTCGATCCCGCCCGTCAATGCGCCGCGCTGATCTACACCACGGGCACGACCGGTGCGCCAAAAGGGGTGATGCTGTCGCATCGCAATTTGTTGTTTATCGCGGCGATTTCCAGCACTTTGCGGCGCGTGACGCCTGACGACGTGGTGTATGCCGTCTTGCCGATTACGCACGTGTACGGGCTGGCCTCGGTTTGCCTTGGCAGCTTGTACGCGGGTGCCACGCTGAGGCTCGCGCCTCGCTTCGCGCCAGATGCCGTCCGCCACGCGCTGGCCAAAGAAAACATCTCGATCTTCCAGGGCGTGCCGGCCATGCACGCAAAGCTCGTCGAGCATGTGCAGACCGGCAACACACCTTGGCACGCGCCCGCGTTGCGCTTTGCCTATTCGGGCGGCTCGCCGCTCGATCCCGCGTTGAAAGCCCGCGTCGAAGCGCTCTACAAGGTGCCGCTGCACAACGGCTACGGCATGACGGAAAGCAGCCCGACCATCGCGCAGACCATGCTCGATGCCCCGCGCGAAGATTGCGCGGCCGGACATCCGATTCCGGGCATCGAATTGCGTTTCGTCGGGATGGACGGCGTCGATGTCTCCACAGGCGAAGTCGGCGAGTTGTGGGTGCGGGGCCCGAACGTGATGCTCGGCTATTACCGCAACGATGCTCAAACACGTACGACCGTCACCAAAGACGGATGGCTTCGAACCGGCGATCTTGCGCGACTGGAACCGGATGGCGCGCTGGTTATTGCGGGGCGCAGCAAGGAGCTGATCATTCGATCGGGCTTCAACGTGTACCCAGCGGAAGTCGAGAACGTGCTGAACGCGCATCCTGGCGTGCTGCAATCCGCGGTGATCGGGCGGACGGTCGAAGGGAACGAGGAAGTGATCGCGTTTGTTGAACTGCTGCCGTCGGTGCATGCGCTGCCAGATGACATCGTCGAGTGGTGTGCCGCGCGGCTTGCGCCGTACAAGCGTCCAGCGGAAATCCGCGTGCTGGCGGCGCTGCCGGCGGCATCGACGGGAAAGGTGTTGAAGCACAAGCTCAGGCATGAGCTTTAGTTTTTCAGAAAGCTTCAACCCCGCGGATGATGCTCCTTGTGCAGCGTCCTCAAGCGTTCGCGCGCCACGTGCGTGTAGATCTGCGTAGTCGAGATATCCGTATGGCCAAGCAGCAACTGCACCACGCGCAAGTCCGCGCCGTGATTCAACAAATGCGTGGCGAACGCGTGCCGCAAGGTGTGGGGCGAAAGCGGCGCGCGAACGTCGCCGGTAAGGGCGTGGCGCTTGATGATGTTCCAGAACTGCTGGCGCGTCATTCCTTCGCCGCGTGTGGTCACGAACAGCGCATCGGCGGCGCGGGCGCCGAGCAGCGCCGGACGCGATTCACGCAGATATCGTTCGATCCAGTCGTGCGCCACCGCGCCGAACGGGATCAGGCGTTCCTTCGAACCCTTGCCCATCACGCGCACCACGCCCTCGTTCAGCCCGACCTCGACGGTCTTCAACGTCACCAGTTCGGTCACGCGCAAACCGCTCGCGTACATCAGTTCGAGCATCGTACGATCGCGCAGTCCGAGCGCGGTTTCCACATCTGGCGCGTTGAGCAAGGCTTCGACTTGCGCTTCGTTCAGCGTCTTGGGAAAGCGCGGCGCCTGTTTGGCCGAGCGCAGCTTCAAGGTGGGATCGGACAGCGCGCGATGTTCGCGCAATGCCCAGGCGTAGTATCGGCGGAATACGGACAAGCGGCGGTTAGCGGAGGTCGCCTTGTCGGCGCGGCGTGCGGCGAGGTAACCGTTCATGTCGGCTTCGGTGGCGGTATCGATATCCCCGCCGCGCGTCTTCGACAACCACTCCGCAAACAACCGCAAATCGCGCCGGTACGCTTCCAGCGAGTTCTTCGCGAGACCGTGTTCGAGCCACAACGCGTCGCAGAAAAGATCGATCGATGCGCTGCTCGACACCATTTCCGACGCACGTTCCAACTCTGTCACGTCCATTGATGCACCCTTTAAACGTTGGATCATGCTGCCTGCCGAAGTGCCCATTCCACGTGTTCGCGGACCAGTTCCGATGCATCGTCAGCGCGAGCGTTCAACGCGTTCCTTATTTCCAAACGCGAAGTTGCATCGAGCGATGTCGAGCGTAACGCGTTGCCCATCGCCACTGCAATATTGCGCAGCCATCGTTCATGTCCAATACGACGAATCGCACTGCCTTGCATGCGGTCGTCGAATTCGGTTGCGTTCCAGCCGAACAGCGCCACGAGCGATGCACGATCGAGCCCATGCCGGACATCGAAATCCGCGACGGGCGCCGCCTGCGCGAACTTGTTCCACGGACACACGAGCTGGCAATCGTCGCAACCATAAACCCGATTGCCGATCAGCGGCCGCATCTCTTCCGGAATACTGCCCTTCAATTCGATGGTCAGATACGAAATGCAGCGCCGTGCATCGAGCCTGTACGGTCCGATGATCGCCTGCGTCGGGCACACATTGATGCACTTCGTGCAGCTTCCGCAATGCGAACCGTCGTGCTCGGGCGCGTGCTCGGGGTTCGTCTCGGCGTCGGCGGGAAGCGCAATATCGACCAGAATCTCGCCGATAAAAAACAGCGACCCCGCGTCACGCTGCAGCAACAATGTGTGTTTGCCCCGCCACCCGTTGCCTGCTTTCTGCGCCAGCTCGACCTCCAGAACTGGTGCGGAATCCGTGAACACGCGATATCCGAACGGCCCGATCTCCGCCTGGATACGATCCGCCAGATGCTGCAATCGGCTGCGCATGACCTTGTGATAATCGCGGCCGCGCGCATAAACGGACACGACCGCCGCAGCGGGATCGTCGATGCGCGCCCATTCGGCTGCACGCCAGTCGATCGGTTCGGCATCGGCTGTCGAGGTACTTTCTTGCGCCTTGCCATTGAGTGTCGATGCCGGCAGATAGGCCATCCGAACTGTAATAACACGTCGCGTACCGGCCACAAGCTCGGCCGGCCTTGCGCGTTTCATCGCATGTTTGGCCATATAATCCATCTCGCCGTGATAGCCTGCTTCGAGCCACAACGCGAGGCCTGCTTCGGCATCCGTCAAGTCAGCGTCGCTGACGCCGACCGCACCGAACCCCAGCTCGCGCCCCCACGCCTTGATGCGCAGCGCGAGTTCAGCCAGCCCGGCTTCGTCATCAATCCTGAAGTGGCGCGGGTTCCCGGCGGCGTCGTCCGACGCGCGCTCGTGTTCCACAGGGTGTTCCGGCAAACGGTTCATCACGACATTTTACGAGAATGCCCGACAGCCTCACTCGATCGATTGCAAATCCTCCCACCGCGCTCCTCGAACGCCGCTTCGACCTGCCCGGCGAGGACGCAACGCTCGCGTTCGGAGGACAGTTCGCGCAGGCGATTCTCAAGGTCCGCCACGCAACCGGCGAACGTTTTCCCGGTTTGCAGGTCCAGTTGATCGGCGACCTGGGCGCGGGCAAGACCACGCTCGTGCGCGCGACGCTGCGCGCGCTGGGTCACGCGGGCCGCGTGCGCAGTCCCACTTACACGCTGGTCGAACCGTATTCGCTTGCCACGCAAAAGGGCGCGCTCGAGCTTTATCACTTCGATCTTTATCGCTTTACCGATCCAGCCGAATGGATCGATGCCGGCTTTCGCGAGTACTTCGATTCAGGCGCGGTCTGCCTGATCGAATGGCCGCAACGCGCCGGCGGATTGCTGGGTGTGCCGGATCTCGAATTCAAGCTGGAACAGGAAGGCGAAGGCCGTGTGCTGATCGCACGCGCGTTTAGCGAAACAGGAAAGTCATGTCTCGAAAGTTGTTGATCAAACCGTTTCATTCGATCGAATCGACCGCCACCGCTTCGCATAACTGGCGCCGGCGCCAGGTGCTGCGCGCGGGGGCATCGACTATTGCGCTTGCGTTGCTCGGACCGAGGCTCGCCTATGCGAGTTCGGTGCTCGGCGTGCGCGTGTGGCCCGCGCGCGATTACACGCGCGTGACGATCGAGTCGGATCAACCGCTGCAAAATAACCAGCAACTGCTGCAGGGTCCGGACCGGCTCGTGGTCGACCTGAACGGACTGGATCTCGATCAGGAACTGAAGGATCTCGTCTCGAAAATCACGCCGAACGATCCGCAGATCCAGTCGGTGCGAATCGGGCAATACCAGCCGCACGTGGTGCGTATGGTGTTCGACCTGAAGGGCGCGGTGAAACCGCAGGTGTTCACGCTGACGCCCATCGGCAGCTACAAGTACCGGCTGGTCTTCGACTTGTATCCGGCGGTCGCGCCCGATCCATTGATGGATCTGCTCGCGCAGTCCGAGCACAAGCAGCAGGCTATCGATCAAAGCAACCCGAATCCGACCCAGCCGCCCGCCACGCTGAGCGGCCCGGCAACCGCTCCAAAGTCGAACGCGCCGGACAACACCGACGAGTTTTTCCAGAAGTATGCGCAGGCCAACGATCTGCCGCGCGCGCCTTCGGCGGCCCCGGTCGCGCCTGCTGTGCCCCTGCCTAAGCCCCGCCCGACGATCAAGCCCGCGCCGCCCACGGCCATCGCAAAAGACGACTCGTCCGACAGCGACACCACCGACGACTACGGCTTTGCCAATCCGAAAAGCGGCAAAGCCGGCACGACGCGACTGCTCACGGTGGCCATCGACCCGGGTCATGGCGGCGAAGATCCAGGCGCGATCGGCGGCGGCGGCACATACGAGAAGCACATTGCGCTTGATATCGCCAAGAAGCTGCGCGCAAAAATCGATGCCCAGCCGAACATGCGCGCCATGATGACGCGCGACAACGACTTCTTCGTGCCGCTCAACGTCCGTGTGCAGAAGGCGCGCCGTGTGGGCGCTGACCTGTTCGTATCGATTCACGCCGATGCGTTCACCACGCCTTCTGCGCGCGGTTCATCCGTGTTTGCGCTGTCGGATCACGGCGCATCGAGCGCCGCAGCCCGCTGGATGGCGAACAAGGAGAACGCGTCGGACTCCATTGGCGGCATCAACGTGAAGACGCAGGACGCGAGCGTCAACCGCGCACTCTTCGATATGTCCACGACCGCGCAGATCCGCGATTCCATGCGCTACGGCAATTTCGTGCTCAACGAGATTGGCGATATCAACAAGCTGCACAAGGGCTCAGTCGAGCAAGCCGGATTTGCCGTGCTGAAGGCGCCGGACATTCCATCCATTCTTGTAGAAACCGCGTTCATCAGTAACCCGGAAGAGGAACAGCGCCTGAACGACGACGCGTATCGCGACAAGATGGCGAACGCGATCATGAAAGGCATCAAGCGGTACTTCGCGGCGAATCCACCGCTGGCCAAGAGCCGCATGACCTGATCGAGGATGCCGGCGTCTTCAGCGCGCCGGCATCAATCGCTGCATCAGCCATCCGCCGAACACGTTGACAAACAGTCCGGCCATCACCAACACCGCGCCGAGCAGCTGCATCAGACTCAGCCCTTCATCGAGCAGCAACGCGGCGGATGCTAGTCCCACAATGGGCACGAGCAGCGAGAACGGCGCCACCTGGCTCGCCGGATATTTCCCCAGCAGCTTGCCCCACAGCGTGTAGCCGAGCATTGTCGCGATAAACGCCAGATACACGATCGCGAGAATCGACGTCATTGAAATGGCCGCCAGACTCGATTCAATACGCGCGGGCCCTTCCATCATCAGCGACAAGGCCAGGAACGGCAGCGGCGGCACGAGGCTCGCCCACACCACGAGCGACAGCAGATCGACCTTGCCCATGCGCTTGGTGATCACGTTTCCCATCCCCCACATTGCCGATGCCGCCAGTGTCAGCACGAAGCCCGCGACGGTCATGGCATGACCAGCTTGCACGCCGATCACGGCGAGCCCGCACGCGGCGATAAGCAAGCCCACGATGTTCGGCCCGCGAATTTGCTCGCCCAGAATCATGGCCGCGAAGATCAGCGTGAAGAAGGCCTGTGCCTGCAATACCAGCGACGCGAGACCCGCCGGCATGCCTACGGACATTGCATAGAAAAGCAGCACGAACTGGCCGAGCGATATGGTCGCGCCGTACGCGAACACCCATTTGAACGGAACGGCCGGGCGCTTGACGAAAAGCACCGCGGGGAATGCCACCAGTGAGAAACGCAACACGCCAAGCAGCATGGGCGGGACGCCGTGCAACCCGACCTTGATTACGACGAAATTCACGCCCCAGGCAAGAATCACAATCAGCGCAGACAACAAATCCCTTGGCGACACAGCCATCTCCGTTAGTTGTATTCGATGCTCGCCCGATCAATCAAATCGAACGCGAATCGACACTTTAGCGGACGATTTTGCAAATGCCTTGTACAAACTCACGACATAGCCCATTCGGACAGGGTTAAGTGCACCGTTTTGGACAAAGAAAAAGCGCTTGCGCCGGACCCGGCACAAGCGCTTTTTGCAAACTTCCAGAGGCCAGACTTACTTGCCCTGACCGTTTTCCACGGCGGCGCTTGCCCCCGTTTCCACTGCCGGCGTCTTGCTCTTGTTAGCCGACAAACCATTCGACGACTTATTGGTGCCGTGACGTTGCATGCGGTGTTTTTTCATCGGGGCGGACGCGCCATCCATGGGCGCTGCCATGGAGTCGCCGGCCGTCGAGTTGTCACTCGATGTTTGCGCGAAAGCGCTGCCGGTAGCAAGAAGTCCAGCCGTAAGGGCGATCAAAAGCGTATTTTTGGTCATTATTAAAACTCCTGTCTATGCAAAAGAGACTTTCAAGTACTGCGGTTTTTCAGGGATTGCGGTAACGATCGGCAAGGCCACGAACCATAGACCTCTTGGCCTATCGCCCGGATAACGCTTGCATGCTTCAAGTCGACGCCCAGTAGAATTGCAGTTCCGAGCACGCAACCGAGCGTTTACATGTCCTCCACAATCGAAGCGTTTCTCAAGCCACATCAGCACGATGTCGGCAACCTTACGGTTAGGCGCGTGTTGCCCGCCCTGGCTGTCCGCACTGTCGGACCGTTCATCTTCTTCGACCACATCGGACCCGCAACGCTCGTGCCCGGCGTGGGGCTCGACGTGCGGCCGCATCCGCATATCGGCCTCGCGACGGTGACGTATCTGTTCGAGGGCGCAATCATGCACCGCGACAGCCTGGGCTCCTTGCAGAAGATCTCGCCGGGCGACGTGAACTGGATGACGGCGGGGCGCGGTATCGTGCATTCGGAACGCACGCCCGACGAGGAACGCGCCGCCGGCCAGACCATGCACGGCATCCAGACGTGGATCGGCTTGCCGGTTGCGGACGAAGAGGTCGCGCCCTCGTTCGAACATCATCCGGCCGCCGCGCTGCCGCTCGTCGAGCATAACGGCGTGCGCTTGCGGGTGATCGCGGGCAGCGCGTTCGGCGAAACGGCCCCGACCACGACGTTCTCACCAACGTTATATGTCGCAGCCGAGTTCACGCCGGACAGCGCCGTGACGCTCGATACCGAGCATGAAGAACGCGGCGTGTATTTGCTCGAAGGCGATCTCACCATCGACGGCGACGAACTGCCTGCCGGTCAGATGGCCGTGCTGAAAAACGGCTTCTCAGCCGATCTGCGCAGTACGAATGGCGCCATCGCAATGCTGCTGGGTGGAGCGCCGCTCGACGGGAAGCGCTTTATTGAATGGAATTTCGTATCGAGTTCGAAAGAGAAAATCGAGGCCGCGAAGCACGCGTGGAGCGAGCAGCGCATGGGGCACGTTCCCGGCGAGACGGAGTTCATTCCGTTGCCAACCCCGCGTCGCGAGTCGAATGCGCCAGAGGCGTAAAAACCCGATGGGGGTTCTTCATCGGCCGAACGGGGCAACGCCGCTCGGTTACGCGCATTGATTGCCCGGTCCCGAATGGCGACCCCTTGTATCCACAGAAAATCACACAAGCTTCGACGTAGAATTGTCGAAAATCGCTTCGTGCCCTTTTCTGTAAGACGTTTATGAGGAACACCATGGATACAACACTCGCCACGTTCGAACAGGATGTCATCGCCGCATCAACGCTTGCGCCGGTCCTCGTGGATTTCTGGGCGCCGTGGTGCGGCCCGTGCAAGACGCTCGGACCCATGCTCGAGCGGCTGGAAGCCGAAGGCGCGGGAAAATGGAAGCTGGTGAAGGTCAATGTCGATGAAAACCAGGAACTCGCGGCGCACTTCCAGGTTCGCAGCATTCCGCACGTGATCGCGTTCGCGGATGGCCATGCGGTCGATCAGTTCATCGGCGTGTTGCCGGAAGGCCAGTTGCGCGTGTTCATCGAAAAGCTGGTGCCGGATGGCGCCGAAGCCGAACGTCGTGCGGCGCAAGCCGCGTATGAAGCTGGCGAAACGGATGTGGCCATCGACCATATCAAGACGGCGCTGGCGCTCGACCCCGGTTACGACGACGCCCGCCTGGACCTGATCGAATGGCTTCTGGCGGCAGGCCGTACGGACGAAGCACGCGATGAAGACAAGCTGCTGTCGCCGAAAACCACGCAAGGAATCGATGCCCGTTACAACGCGCTCAAAACCGAACTCGACGCCGCCGATGCCGCCGCGAGCCTTCCACCCGCCGACGCGTTGATCGACGCGGTCACCGCGAATCCGGACGATCTCGAAGCCCGCTTTGCGCTGGCAAATCGCCTGATTGCTGGCCGCGACTACAACGGCGCGTTGGAACATCTGTTCGCCATCGTCACGCGTGACCGCGCTTTCATGGACGACGTCGGCCGGAAAACCATGCTTTCGGTGTTCGGCCTGGCCGCGCATCAGCCGGAGGTGGTTTCGTTCTGGCGCCGCAAGCTCAGTAGCGCAATGAACTGAGCGATAAATGCGGAAGCGTTAATTCTCTCGGACGGATTAAATCAGTTTCGAGAAAAGTCTTCTGCAGAAACTCGCAGAATCTTTTTAATGGCCGCTTTACCTTTAATGGTAAAGCGGCCATTTGTTTTTACAGCGCCGTCTTCGCAAGTTCTCTCAACACGTAAGAAACGGCAGCGAATCCGAAACTCGCGGTCACGCACACGCTCGATCCGAACCCCGCGCAATTCAGGCCAACGGGACCGGTATATCCGGGTGCGGTCTCGGCTTGACCTGCGTCCTCGCTGCTCTCGGCGGCCGGCGCATCTGGGTAAATCAGCGGCTCCTCGGAATAGACTGCGCTCACCTTGAACCGGGACTTGGGTCCACGCGGAAACCCATGCGACTTGCGCAGTTGTCCGCGCACCTTGGAAAGCAACGGGTCCTGAATCGTAAGCGCCAGGTCGTCGATACGAATTCGGGTCGGGTCGAGCTGTCCGCCCGCGCCGCCAACGGTGATCAGCGGCTGCTCGTGCTCGACGCACCATGCAATTAGCGCGGTTTTCGTACGCACGCTATCGATCGCATCGATCACAAAATCAAAGCCGCTGCCCAGTACCGAATCGAAGTTCGCAGGCTCCACGAAATCCTCGACTTCGTCCACGCGGCAATCGGGATTGATCAGGCGAATGCGCTCGGCCATGGCGGTGACTTTCGCCTTGCCGTAGTTGCCATCGAGCGCGGGCACTTGCCGATTGGTATTGCTTTCGGCGACGTTGTCGAGATCGATCAGCGTCAGGCGGCCGATCGCATTCCGCGCCAACGCTTCAACTGCCCACGAACCCACGCCGCCAATTCCGATCACCGCAACGTGCGCGCGTTCGAACGCAGCAAGCCCTGCCGGGCCGTACAAACGCGCCACGCCACCAAAGCGCCGGGCGCGGTCGGCCGCTTCAAACTCGGGCGTCGCGGGGGTAATATTCAAAGCGTCGGCAGATGCGGAAATGGCGGTCATGGGCGTTTCACAAGCAGGGACACAAGCAAGGAGGCGGAACTGACGCGCTATCACAACGATAGAAGCGCATATGAGCAGGAATTCGCCGAATTGCGTATTCTGCCTTATCGAAGATTGGACGTCGGGAATCAGCGGCCGGTTTTTGAAAGCTGAATGAAAAATAATCGCTTAGGTCACGTCAAATTTTGTTGCACGGCTTTATGACCTGACTCAATAAAGGTCGAAGGGGCATTCGCCGTAAAGCGCAGGATTTGCAGACCTTGGCTATACTAATGCGATTGAAGTGCTTGCATAAAAAATGACTACCCTCGCTGACCTTCGAAAGAATTATTCCGTCGGATCGCTGGACACATCCGACGTAGATCCGAATCCCATTCGGCAATTCGAAAGCTGGTTCGCGCAAGCGCAGGACGCACAACTCCCCGAACCCAATACCATGACGCTCGCCACGGTCGACGAACGCGGCCGGCCATCGGCGCGCATCGTGTTGATCAAGGGCGTCGACGATCACGGGTTTGTATTCTTCACGAACTACCTCAGCCGCAAAGGTCATGAGCTCGCGAACAACGCGTTCGCGAGTCTGCTGTTTTACTGGATCGAACTCGAGCGTCAGGTGCGCGTCGAGGGCTCCGTCGTCAAAACAAGTCCGGAAGAAAGCGATGCGTATTTTGCGTCGCGCCCGCTTGGATCGCGAATAGGCGCGTGGGCGTCGGAGCAAAGTGAAGTGATCGAAAGCCGCGCGGTGCTCGAAGCCCGCGAGCGCGAACTGATTGCGAAATACGGTGACAACCCGCCGCGCCCTCCCCATTGGGGCGGCTATCGGCTCGTTCCCGACACTATCGAATTCTGGCAGGGCCGCCCGTCACGGTTGCATGACCGTGTCGTCTATAAACGTGATGCACGCGAGCAAGCGGACAACGGCCGGAACTGGCGCATCGTCCGACTATCGCCTTAACGCCTGAAGGCGTTTTCAAGCGCCTTCGCAGCCTTTTTGCTTCGTTTGGCAGTAACTGACCTTTCGCCCGGTTCTTTGTGAGCCGGCATCTGCGACCCGCGCTGAATCGCGTCTCGTTGCGGCGTGTTCGAACGGTTAAGGCGAAGAAGAAAAGCATCACGATGTGACGCATGAACGTGCAGTGCAAGCGACCCGGTTTGGCTTCAATTTCATCTGAGCGCGGAGAACAAGCATGTTTTGGGAGAAAAAGCTGACGCAGTGGGTGCAGGACATTCGCGACCGGGCCAACCTGCCCGCCCGCCTGGTCCTCTGGGATGGACAGCAACATGACTTCGGAAGTTTCGCGGCGCCGCAAGTTACGTTGCACGTGAAGAGCGCAACCGCCCTGCCTTATTTGCTCGAACCGAGTCTGGACAATCTCGGTGAAGCGTATGTGAAAGGCAAGATCGACATTGAAGGCAAGCTGTCCGACATCATCAACATTGGCTACGGCCTGGCCAAGAACACGGTCACCAGCGCGAGCAAACTTGCACGCGTGCGGCGCTACTTCAACCACACGAAGGCGTCGGACAAAAAGGCCATTCAGTACCACTACGATGTATCGAACGAGTTCTACGAGCTTTGGCTCGACAAGAACATGGTCTACTCGTGCGCGTACTTCGAGAACGGCGATGAAGACCTCGCCACCGCGCAGATCAAGAAAATTGATCACATTCTGACCAAAATCCAGTTGCAACCGGGTCAGCGCCTGCTCGACATCGGCTGCGGCTGGGGCGCGCTCGTCTTGCGTGCGGCGCAGAAATTCGGCGCGCAATGCGTGGGCGTAACGCTCTCGCAAAACCAGTTCGATCTCGCCACCAAGCGTGTTAAAGACGCAGGGCTCGAAGACAAGATCGAGATCCGGCTGCAGGATTATCGCGACGTACAAGGCCAGTTCGACCGGATCACGAGCGTGGGCATGTTCGAGCATGTCGGGCGCAAGAACCTGCCCGGCTACTTTTCTAAGGTGCGCGAACTGCTGGTCGACGACGGCATTGCAATGAACCACGGCATTACATCGACGGACTACAACAGCGGCGAGACGGCGTTGGGCGGCGGCGAGTTCATCGATCGATACGTGTTCCCGGACGGCGAGTTGCCGCACATCGGCCTTGCGCTCGAAGCGCTGCAGGAGGGTGGTCTGGAAGCGGTGGATGTGGAAAGCTTGCGTCGCCATTACGCGCGCACGCTCGACATTTGGGCTGAGAATTTCGAAGCAAATGCGGAGAAGGCGAAATCGCTCGTCGACGATGAAAAATTCCGCATCTGGCGCGTGTACCTTGCGGGATGCGCATATGCGTTCGAAAATGACGATGTCTCGATCTACCAGATCGTCTGCCGCAAGGCCGGGCGCAGCGCGAAAACGCTGCCGTGGTCGCGCCGGTACATTTACGAAAAATCGCTCTGAGTTCAACGCCTGATTCTGCAGCCTCTGATGACCCCGCGACCGGTGATGAACCGGACGCGGGGTCTGTTGACGTTGATTTGTTTGGTGATGCTATCGAGCCGGAAGGGGCGGTAGCTCCAAAAGCGAAGCCGGCAAAAACACTTTCTCCGCGTTCGAAATCACGCGGCGGCGTTCTGCCCGCGCTCGCCTCGCCCGAGCTTCAATCGCTCGCGGAACAGCTTCCGCCGAAGGTTCACATCGGGACATCGACGTGGTCGTTTCCCGGCTGGCGCGACATTGTGTATGGCGACGAATATTCGTCAGCCAAGCTTTCCCGCGATGGCCTCAACGCGCTCGGCGCGCATCCGCTGCTGCGATGTGTATCGATAGACCGGTCTTTTTACGGGCCTTTGTCGATCGCCGATTACGCGCGTTACGCCAGTCAGGTTCCGGCGCATTTCCGGTTTATCGTCAAGGCGCCCGCCTCCGTCACCGACGCCACCGTGCGCGGCGACAAAGGCATGCCCGCCGGCGATAACCCCGCGTTCCTGGATGCAAACATCGCGATCAGCGAATTCGTGGAACCGTGCATGGCCGGTCTCGGCGATAAAGCCGGCGCGCTCGTGTTCCAGATTTCGCCGCTTCCGGACGCAATGATCGTTGATCCAACCACGTTTCTCGATCGCCTGTCCGCGTTTCTCCAGGCGTTGCCGCCGCTGCCCGGCGAAAGCTGCTATGCCGTCGAACTGCGCGACGCGATCATGCTGACGCCGCGTTTCATCCGCGTCTTGCGCGATGCAAACGTGCGTTATTGCGTCGGCATCCACGCGCGCATGCCCGATCCACGGCGTCAGGCAAAGGCGCTTGCGCTACTCGATGAAGGCGGACTCGGCCCGCTGATCGTGCGATGGAGTTTGCACGGCGGCTTCAAATACGAGCAGGCGAAAGCGAAGTACGAACCGTTCGACAAACTCGTCGATGAAGACCCCGACACGCACGAAGCCCTCGCCGAACTTGCGGTTCGATACGCGCTCGCCGGTCAACCCGTGGTGATCGCCGTGAACAACAAGGCCGAGGGATCGGCGCCGCTGACGTGCTTCAAGATCGCGCGCAACCTCGTGGCCGCGCTGACAATCTGGCTCGGGAAAAAATAAAACGGGCTCCGGTTTCCCGAAGCCCGCCTCGTTTTACTTTGCACCGGCCGCGATCAGCGCTTGAGCCTGCTGGCAAATTTCTGCCTGAATTTCGCCACTTTCGGCGCAACCACGAACGCACAATATCCTTGATTCGGATGCTGCTCGAAGTAGTTCTGATGGTAATCCTCGGCCGGATAATAGTTGCCGTTCAACGGCGTGACTTCGGTGACGATCTTGCCGTCGAAGATGCCGCCCTTCTGCAACTCCTCGATCACGTCCAGCGCGATTTTCCGTTGTTCGTCGGAGTGCGTGAAAATGCTCGACCGGTATTGCGTGCCAACGTCGTTGCCCTGACGGTTCAGCTGGGTCGGATCGTGTGTGGCAAAGAAAATCTCCAGCACTTCCTTGTAGCCGATCACGGCAGGATCGAAGTCGACCTTGATGACTTCGGCATGCCCGGTCGTGCCGTCGCAGACCTGTTCGTACGACGGGTCTTTCACCTGACCGCCGGCGTAACCCGACTCCACCGACAACACCCCTTCCACGCCCAAAAACACCGCTTCGGTACACCAAAAACACCCACCGCCGATGGTGGCGGTTTCGCGCTTCGCCTGCTCGTCATGTTGCGTCATGCTGGCTCCTGGTTCGTGTTCCGCTGTGACCAAGATGCATGCGGAACCCCTTTGAATCAACCCTTCCAGCTTACTGGTTTTCGTGTATCCGTGTTGCCGGTGAGGCTTATACGACGGCGGCTTCATTATTAGCACCGTAGTCGATTCCGCTAGAATCGCAACAATTGCAATCTTCCGATGACATCGAAACGAACCGCCCTGATGAAACGCGCCAATCCGCCGAATTTCGATGCAACCGCTTTCCGTGATGCCCTGAGCCAGTTCGCCACCGGCGTCACCGTCATCACGACGCGCGCCGAGTCCGGTCAGCTGATCGGCATCACGGCGAGCTCGTTCAATTCTGTATCGCTCGATCCGCCGCTCGTACTGTGGAGCCTCGCGACGAAATCGGCATCCATGCCCGTGTTTCAGGCGAACAGTCACTACGTGGTCAATGTGCTCGCCGCCACGCAAGTGGATCTGTGCAAGCGCTTTGCGACGGTCAAGGGCGATCGTTTTGCGGGTGTTTCGCACGCGGCTGGCGACACGGGAATGCCTGTGCTCGACGGTGCGCTCGCGTGGTTCGAATGCCATAACCGCAGCCGCTACCAGGAGGGCGATCACGTGATTTTCGTGGGTCAGGTCGAACGATGCGGCGTGCACGAGAACGCAGCAGAAATAGCCCCGCTGGTTTTCCAGGCGGGGCAGTTCCATAAACTTGGGTCGTTGTAAAAGTGGCGGCCGACCTCAGCCCGTCCGGTCGATCAACGCAACCGGAACGCCTGCTTCGTCCTTCATGGTTTGAAGCACGATGTTCGAACGAATATCGATAACACCCGGCGCCTTGTAGAGCTTGCTCAGAATAAAGTCTGAGTAATGCTTGAGGTTGTGAGCGAGTACGCGCAGCACGTAGTGCGTGTCGCCGGTCACCACGAACGCACCCACCACTTCCGGCCATTCGCGCACAGCAGCCGCGAACTTCTCGTGCCAGTTTTCCTGATCGTTGCGCATGGACACGTGCACGAACGCCTCGAGCTCAACGCCAAGTCGTTCCCGGTCCAGACACGCGCGATAGCTCGCGATCACGCCTTCTTCTTCAAGCAACCGCATGCGGCGCAGGCACGCAGACGGCGAAAGTGAGATCCGTTCGGCCAGATCCAGGTTGCTGATCCGTCCATCTTCCTGCAGCACAGACAAGATACGGCAATCGGTTGCATCCAGCGAGAACCCTGTCATTTTTTAGTCTCCCTGCGGCTGTTTCATCGAATTATGTTCTAAGAGCGACCGTTTTGGGAGGTTTTTTCTAAATCACGTTTCGATGGTTCGGACCTTTATGCGAGCCGCGCGGCCAGTGCGCGGAGCTTCGGCCCGACAATATCTCGAAAATAAGCCTCATCCATAGACGACGCCGGCCCGCTGCTGCTCAGCACCAGCCAGCGGCCGTTGCGGAGATCGCGAACGGGCGCGGCGATCGCGTTCACATCGGCGTGCCAGTCGCGAAACGAGTAGCAACAGCCATCACGCGCGTAATCGGCGATGGCGTCTCGCGCCGCTTTCACCAATCGCTCACCGTCTTCGCCATTTGCCTGCGCCGCCGCGCCAAGTTCATCCAGCAACGCGGCCTGCAGGTCCGGTTCCTGCACGGCCAGATAGGCGCGGCCCATGGAACTGGTCAGCATGGAAAGACGTGATCCCGGCGCGAGGCCGAGCGTCAGCGCCGTCTCGCTGCGGATGGTTTCCAGGTAGATCATGTCGAGGCCGTCGCGGCATCCCAGCGACACAGCCGCGCCGATCTCCCGCGCCAGGACGCGCATGTGCGGCCGCGCGAGTTCGAGTGCGTCCGCACCGGCGAGCAGCGCAAAGCCGAGCGACAGCACGCCGGTGTCGAGCGCGTATTTGCCGGCGGGTTCATCGAAACGCAGGTAGCCGAGCGTGGTCAGCGTGTAGGCAAGACGGTTGACGGTGGCTTTAGGAAGACCGGTCCGTTCGACGAAATCGCGATTTCCCAACAAGGTTTCTCCGGGACGGAACGCCCGAAGCAACTCCAGCCCGCGGGCCAGCGCGACGACAAAGCGGCGTTCATCGATTCCTTCCGATGAACCCGGTGAATTGGTTATCCCGATGGAACTCGAAGGCATCGAATGCTAGACTCGGTCATTAATTTGCAAAACATTGTTCCGCTTAGCGGAACATCAGTCAAGTCCGAAAAATTGGGAAAGAGAACAGGAGAACACCATGGCCGATGCCGCCCGTTTCAACTGGGAAGATCCGTTGCTGCTCGATCAGCAGTTGAGCGACGAAGAACGCATGATTCGCGACGCCGCGCACGCTTACGCGCAGGACAAACTGCAGCCGCGTGTGCTTGAAGCTTTCCGCAATGAACGCACCGACGTCGCGATCTTCCGTGAAATGGGTGAACTCGGCCTGCTCGGCCCGACCATTCCCGAGCAATACGGCGGACCTGGCCTGAACTACGTCAGCTACGGCCTGATCGCACGCGAAGTGGAGCGCGTGGATTCGGGTTATCGGTCGATGATGTCGGTGCAGTCATCGCTCGTCATGGTGCCGATCAACGAATTCGGCACCGACGCGCAAAAAGAGAAGTACCTGCCGAAACTGGCGACGGGCGAATGGATTGGCTGTTTCGGCCTCACCGAGCCGAACGCGGGTTCCGACCCGGCCAGCATGACCACGCGCGCCAAAAAGGTCGATGGCGGGTTCTCGCTTTCCGGCCAGAAGATGTGGATATCGAATTCGCCGATCGCCGATGTCTTCGTGGTCTGGGCGAAGCTCGAAGAAGACGGGCGCGACCTGATTCGCGGTTTCATCCTGGAGAAAGGCTGGAAAGGCCTCACCGCGCCGGCGATTCACGGCAAGGTTGGCTTGCGGGCATCGATTACGGGCGAAATCGTGATGGATGAAGTGTTCGTGCCGGAAGAAAACCTGATGCCCAATGTTAGCGGGCTCAAGGGACCGTTCACCTGTCTGAATTCGGCGCGCTACGGCATCGCTTGGGGCGCACTCGGCGCAGCCGAGGCCTGCTGGCACATGGCGCGGCAATACACGCTGGATCGCAAGCAGTTCGGGCGTCCGCTCGCCGCGAACCAGCTCGTCCAGAAGAAACTCGCCGATATGCAAACCGAAATCACGCTCGGCCTCCAAGGCGTGCTGCGCCTTGGCCGCATGAAGGACGAAGGCACGGCGGCGGTCGAGATCACGTCGATCATGAAGCGTAATTCGTGCGGCAAGGCGCTGGACATTGCGCGTCTTGCGCGTGACATGCTGGGTGGAAACGGAATTTCGGACGAATTTGGCGTTGCCCGCCATCTGGTGAATCTCGAAGTGGTGAATACCTACGAAGGTACGCACGACATCCATGCGCTGATTCTTGGTCGCGCGCAAACCGGGATTCAGGCGTTTTTCTGAACCGGCGATTGGGGAAGGCCCAGTAAAAAAGCCAACGCTTTTAAGGCGTTGGCTTTTGCTTTTAAGCGACGGGTTTATTTATTCGGTTGCGGCGTCAGGCGCAGATACGGGCGCACGGCCTTGTACCCCTTCGGAAACTTGCGCTTGATTTCCTCTTCGTCCTTCAGCGACGGCACAATCACCACGTCGTCGCCCTGCTTCCAATTGCCCGGCGTTGCGACCTGATGACTGTCGGTCAGTTGCAGTGAATCGATCACGCGCAGGATTTCATCGAAATTGCGTCCCGTGCTCGCCGGGTACGTGATCGTCAAACGCACCTTCTTCTGCGGATCGATGACAAAAAGCGACCGCACCGTCAGCGTGGCGTTCGCATTCGGGTGAATCATGTCGTACAGCTCGGAGACTTTGCGGTCGCCGTCGGCGAGGATCGGGAAACCAACGTTGGCCGCCTGCGTTTCGTTGATGTCCTTGATCCATTCCTTGTGCGATTCCACGTTATCCACCGACAACGCGATCGCCTTCACGTTGCGTTTCTCGAACTCGCCAGCCAGCTTCGCTGTCAGGCCGAGTTCCGTGGTGCAAACCGGCGTGAAGTCAGCCGGATGCGAGAACAGGACGCCCCAGCCATTGCCCAGCCATTCGTGAAACTTGATGCGGCCGACGCTGGAGTCCTGCTCGAAGTCGGGCGCTGTATCGCCAAGACGCAAGCTCATGTTGTATCTCCTGAAGTTAGAAACCGCGAGTTTCATCTCGCGGCGAACACTGCCATTAGCCTATGCCATTCGTGAAAACAGAAAAGGCGGCCCGACCAAAATTAAAGCATACGTGACTAGACCTGCACAACGAACGAACATTCCGTCAGATCGTCATGCACTTTTGTAATTTTTCGGGACATGGCGGGCGCAACGCAGGCGGCAACGCCGCTGAATTTTCGTGCATTGCGAACCCTATCTTCGCGCAAGACACTGGAGCCGGCGCGTGGAGCGTCCACGTTGAGCGGATTTGTGCATCGGGAACAAAAACTGCAAGCCTTGAGTTTCGGGGCCGGATGGACGCTGGTCACCCACCGCTTCTTTGGTACGATTGGCGTAGCCTCACCCGTTTGGAGCCATCAATGTCAGAAATCAATAAGGAGCGATTCATGTCGGATATCAAAACCGTTCTCGCAGACGCCGAAGACCTGTTGAAGCAGGCCGCGAGTGCCACTGGCGAGCGTGCATCCGAGTTGCGCGAGACCGCTCTGACCCGCTTGAAGCAAGCGAAGGAAAAGGCCGCGGATGCACAGGTCGTGGTGATCGAAAAAGGCAAGAAGGCCGCGCGCGCCACCGACGACTTCGTGCACGAACGTCCGTGGGCGTCCATTGGAATTGCCGGGGGCATTGGCGTTGTCATCGGCCTCTTGATCAATCGCCGTTAATCCCACCGTCAAGTTCGCCGGTTCGCCGCGTTATCGGCCTCTGGCTGCTCTCGCGAGCGGACCCGGCCCGAACATTGCCTGACAAGCCAAGAGCAGCGCCGGTTCGCCAGTGCTTTGCTCGACAGACCGGATGGATGCTTGTTGAATCCGCCCGGACATTTTTGCGCCAAAATAACGCGCTCTTCGCGCTCAAGCCATGACGACAGAAAGGCAATTTCAGCACGATACGCAAGGGCCGTTGCGCCGCATCGTCAGCTCCGTTTTCTCTATCTTCGAGACCCGGCTGGAGCTGATCGGCATAGAACTCTCGGAAGAAAAGGAACGGCTGCTCGGCGTCCTTTTCCTCGGCCTCGCTGCGATGATGCTGACCATGATGGCGCTCATCACGCTGACGGTACTGATCGCAATCGCATTCTGGGACACTTACCGATGGCAATCGCTGGCGGCAATTACCGCCGTGTACATCCTGGTAGCAGTCGCCTGTGCGCTTCGCGCACGCGCCGGACTGAGCAATGCGCCGAACGTGTTTGAAAGCACCCTTGCCGAATTCAAGAAGGACCGCGACACGTTTAACTGACACGCAGTGCGCACGTAGCTGCGCTGCATGTTGGGTACTGTATTTATCGATGACTTTCCACGAGCCAGCCACGCCATGAGTCAAACCGACGACACTTTCAAAGCTCAAAAGCGAGCAAACGCGCACAAGTTGAGCACGCCCCACATGCGCGCATTGCGCAAGGAACTGCTGATCGCGCGGGCTGACGTCGAGCGCATGGAACTGGCGCAGGCAAGCGCCGACCTGCGCTACAAGGTCAAGCACTTCAGCGTACTGAACCTGATCATGCCCGGACGCGGCAAGCGTGGGCGCACATCGGGCGTCGGCGGGTTCATGAGCCGCATGACGGGCGGCGCGGGCGGTGGTGGACTTGGCGGTCTGTTCAATGCCGGCAACCTGAGCCTGTTGTTGAAGCAATATCCCGTGGTCGGTTCGCTGGCTTCGCTGGTGCTCGCAAAACCGGTACGCACCCGGCTTCTCGCAAGCGCGAAGCCTTTGCTCAAATGGGGCGGACTGGGATTGGTCGGCTGGGAGGCTTACCGGGTGTGGCAACAGATGAAGTCCACCCCGGCCAACACACCGGCGGATACGGTCGTCGACCCCGACGCTTGATATATCCGCATGTATTTTTAGAGCTGGCGTCATTTGCCGCTCCAGCACGCCGCCACCTTGGGCGGCGTGAGTTTTTCGGCGGCACGGTTTGACTTCGCGCCGGTGGCATCGAGAGAAAAAGTGCCGCAGGCGTCGTTGGTCGCCGAGACGGGCTCGGCTTCAATCGAATAACCGCCGTTCATCTCTGATTCGCCCAATATCCGCAATACATAGATTGGCGTGCCGCTTGCCGGCGACTGATCGAAACCAGCCGGCAATTTCTGCGCGGTATCGCTACCTGAAACGGTTCGCGTGCTTTCCACGTAGTGCGCAGCGCGATAAAGCGCAGCAACCGCGTCCAGCCGACTCCCCTTCGCCACCTGCTGCTGATAAACCGGCATCGCAAACATGGCGATGACCGCCGCCACGCCGAGCGTGATCATGAGTTCAAGCAGGCTGAAGCCCTTGAATGTGGATGTTGCTGTGCTCATGGCGAGTTCGTCTGAAAAGGTTTTGCGACCACGCGCCGCCAGTGCCCGACCGCGCCGCTTTCGGCGATCTCAAGTTGTTGTTGCAACCACACCTCTCCCACGCGCCGGCCGAATCCACGCGCGGTGATCAGGAATGCTCCACCACTGTTTTCCGTTGAGGCTGGCCATGGTTCGATCAGGCATTGCGGCGGCTTCGCTGCGTGCGGCCACGTCGAAAAAGGCGTTATCGCATTCGCCGAAGCCCCTTCGAACGACGCCTTCAGCCGCCATTTCTCCGGCTCGCTGCCAAGCGGACTGGTGATGTCGCGCGGCTCAGGCAAGGAGTCGAGCGCAATCCGGGCGCAGCGCAGCAACGCGCTGTCGGCGCTGTGAAAAGCCTGCACACGATCCTCCGAATTGCCGGTTGCCCGCGCGCCAACCAACGCGGCTTCGAACCACGCGGCGGCGGTGACGAGCAGCATCGACGAAATCAGTAAGACAATGGGCAGCGCGATGCCGCTCGAGTGCCGGCGTTGGCCGGTTCGCATCTTCATGGCTGCTCCGGTCCATTGCGCAACGCGACCCGTCTGCGAAACGCCTGCCGGACGCGGCCATCGGCAGATACAGCCGAAACACCATCGCAATCCACATAACGCGGGCGCGCCGTCGCGCTTGGCGTGTCGCCGCGCGCGAGCACGCAGACGTCCACCGCCGTGACGAACGGCCATCGGTCTTTTGAGATCGCGGCGGCATCCACGGAAAGCGGCGCACCTTGAAGCCAATAGCCAATCCTCAGCCGCTCGATGCCCTCGACCATCGGTTGCCCCGTCCCCGGCTTGCCGCTGCCCTCGCAATAGAGCTCCGGCTCGACGGTCGAAGAACTGGCTTTGGCGTAGTAGCGATTCGTGATCCGCTCACCCGCCGATATCTGTCCGAGGCAATCCGTTGGCGAGCCCGACGACGAAGGCCATGTCGAAATCGTATCTGCGCCGTAGCGGATCAGGATGCCGTCCGAACGGCTGCTCAGTGTCTCGCACGTCGGCGCCGCGTCGCTTCCAACAGGACGACCCGAAGAGCACCCGAACAACGCCGTAGACGCGTCCGATGCATCCAGCCCCGCTGGCATGAAGCGGGCCATTTGAACCTGTTGTGCGATCAGATCGAGCGCATTGCTTGCCGCCTCCCGCAGGCGGGCGCTTTCAGTTGCGCGATCGTAGGCCAGCCGCTGTCCGCGATACAGCGAAATGGTCGCGATAACGATCAACATCCCGAGCGCCGCTGATATCGCGAGTTCGAGCAGCGTATGGCCGCGCTGCGTTTTCCTGGGAATCGTCATCGTGCGAACGCCACGGTTACGCAGGCCAGCTTTGCACCGACACCGGGTTCGGCGCACGAAAGTTCATCGCCGTTACCGGATGCCGGCGAGCGCCACTTGACCACCGCGATATGCACGCCGTTGCCGCGATCCAGCACATCGATGCCACCTTCCGGCAACGCCGCTGCAGCCCGCAAGCGCCATTGCGCCACGATCGAATCGCGGTCGGCATCGCGGCGAATTCCTTCCACAACAGAATCCGCAATCGATACCGCCATCTCACGCATCACCATTGACCGCTCGTTGCGAGCAAGCCACATCTGCGCGTCGATAATGCCAAGCGCCGTTACCGCGGAAAGCGCCAGTGCGATCAACACTTCGATCAGCGAATCACCTCGATCAAACCCTCGCTTTGATGAGTTCATGCAGCTGCCCCGCATGCGCCCTGCGTGAGACGCGCGCGTCCGCCAGTGGCAATCCTGATACACCGGCGTCCACGCGCACCAAGCGACGCCAAAGCGCCATCTCGGGCACTGAAGTCGAAGCTGCGAAACCCGCCGATGATCTGCCCCGACGGCGGCGTGAACGAAAGCTCGCTCCCCGTTCCGCCCACGGCGACGCCGGCCAAAGCCGGTTGCATGCGCATCATCGTCCGCCCACCATCGCGATCAGCGAACAACGCCCAGCCGCATGCCCAGTCAGTCAGGCCGCCTCGCATGCTTTCCCGGACAGAAGACACGCGCGTGCGGCGTCGACGCGGCACAAGGTAATGCGCGCGCCACGCCGGATTGCTTCGGAGCGCGCGAGCGTGAGCGTGGACAACATGGCGCGCGCTCTCGCATCGACCTGATCGCGCTTGTGCCACGCGACAAACGACGGCGCGGAAAACGTCGCGACGATCGCAATCACCGCAAGCACGACGGCAAGCTCGACCAGCGTAAAGCCGGGTGAACATCGGAAATTCATCTGCATCCCTCATTGATTGAACCGGGCAAGCAATCAATCTAAAGAGAATTTTCCGCGTCCGCCATTAGCCGATCGGCTGAGTATCGGACGTGCAAAAGCCTCGACATACTGTCGAAACGATTACGGGTTCAATGCGAGGGGAAGGGAAATGCAGAAACGCTCAGCGTTTGCGGGGACTGGCTTTGCGCGGCGCGGCGCGGCGAAATTCTTCCAGCACGTCTTCGAATTCGGACACGTCTTCAAAACGCTTGTAGACCGAAGCAAAACGCACGTAGGCAATGGTGTCCAGCTGGCGCAGCTCGTTCATGACAAGCTCGCCCAGACGGTCGCTGCGAACTTCGCGTTCGCCGCTGCCCAGCAACTGGTATTCGATGCGCGCAACGGCGGCGTCGATGGCGTCAGCCGCAACCGGGCGCTTGCGCAGTGCCAGTTGCATACTCGCCACAATTTTCGCGCGATCGAACTCGGTACGGCTGCCGTCCTTTTTAACCACGGACGGCAACGCGAGCTCCACGCGTTCATACGTGGTGAAACGCTTGTCGCAGGCGGGGCAACGCCGCCGCCGGCGAATCGCCGCCCCATCTTCCGAGACACGCGAATCGGCCACTTGCGTGTCTTCGTGACGGCAGAAAGGGCAGCGCATGGCTTAGCCGTACACCGGGAATTGCTTGGTCAACGCAGCGACCTTCGCGCGCACGCGCTCGAGGTTCGCTTCGTCTTCCGGCGCATCCAGCACGTCGGCAATCAGGTTTCCGACCTGCTCGGCCTCTGCCACGCCGAAACCGCGCGTGGTCATGGCAGGCGAGCCAAGACGCACGCCGCTGGTCACGAACGGCTTTTCCGGATCGTTCGGAATGGCGTTCTTGTTGACCGTGATATGCGCCTTGCCGAGCGCAGCTTCCGCTGCCTTGCCGGTGATGTGCTTCGCGCGCAGATCGACCAGCATCACGTGGCTTTCGGTGCGTCCCGAGACGATCCGCAATCCGCGTTCGACCAGCGTTTCGGCCAGGACACGGGCGTTGTCGACCACCTGTTGCTGATACGTCTTGAATTCCGGCGACAGCGCTTCCTTGAACGCGACTGCCTTGCCGGCAATCACGTGCATCAGCGGACCGCCTTGAATGCCTGGGAAGATAGCCGAGTTGATCTGCTTCTCGTATTCGGCTTTCATCAAGATCACGCCGCCGCGCGGGCCACGCAGGCTCTTGTGCGTCGTGGTCGTGACGAAATCGGCGAAAGGCACCGGGTTCGGATAAACGCCGGCCGCGATCAGACCGGCGTAGTGCGCCATGTCGACCATGAAATAGGCGCCAACGCTCTTCGCAATCTTCGACAAGCGCTCGAAATCGATCTTCAGCGCGAAAGCCGAAGCGCCTGCCACGATCAGCTTCGGCTTGTGTTCGCGGGCGAGCTCTTCGGTCTTGTCGTAGTCGATGTCTTCAGCTTCGTTCAGGCCATAGCTGACCACGTTGAACCATTTGCCCGACATGTTCACGGGCGAACCGTGCGTCAGGTGACCACCTTCGGCCAGGCTCATGCCCATGATGGTGTCGCCAGGTTTCAGCATGGCGAAGAACACGCCCTGATTGGCCTGCGAACCGGAATTCGGCTGCACGTTTGCTGCTTCGGCGCCAAAAAGTTGCTTTACGCGATCAATTGCCAGTTGCTCGACCACGTCTACGTACTCGCAGCCGCCGTAGTAACGCTTTCCCGGATAGCCTTCGGCGTACTTGTTCGTCAGTTGCGAGCCTTGCGCGGCCATGACTGCCGGGCTCGTGTAGTTTTCCGACGCGATCAGCTCGATGTGATCTTCCTGACGGGTATTTTCCTTCTCGATCGCTGCAAACAATTCCGGATCGACTTGGGCGATGGTGCTTTTAGCTCTATCAAACATACGTTTTCCGTTGAATGGGTGTCAGTTGACCGGATCGCGCGTGCGCAAAATGTCTGCGCCGCGAGAGCGCGAAGCACGATGGGTCCAGGCGAGGCGGAAGAGAGACGCTCCGTTTACGCGAGACGGACAGCCACCAGCAACGCAACACATGCGTGCGGATCTCAGCTGCCCAGGCGAACGGCAAAACGGCACCCTGCGCTTCCCGGTGGGTTAATCCACCTTGGACCCGAAGATCCTTGTCGCCAGTTACGCAGGGCTGGAGCGCCCTAGTTTAATGGGGCGTCCGAGATTAGGCAACAGCTGCTAAACACTTGAAATTGCTCGGTTCTATCAGGTCGCCCGTTGGCGAAACCGTCATTCGCAGGTGGTCGGGCACCAAATTTGCCTGCGGCGAGCGCCGCGAACAGGTTTGATGAGGAAAAAGGAAATGACAGCTGACAACTTGCCGCGCCGCATCAATGGAAGTACGCTGTCCGGCTTTCCCGCGCGCGCTCGGGCGCGGCGCGACCTGACCTTTCCGCAACCTGAACGCAACCTGACAACGGGAATCCGCACATGATCGTATTTGTCACTGGCGCTTCCGCCGGCTTCGGCGCCGCCATCGCCCGTACGTTTGTAAAAGGCGGCCATCGCGTCATTGCCACGGCGCGCCGCAAAGACCGGCTTCTGGAATTGTCGAAGGAACTCGGTGAAGCACTTTTGCCCGTCGAACTCGATGTCCGCGACGAAGCTGCCATCAAGTCCGTCACGGCCGGCCTGCCGGCTGAATTCGCCGATATCGATGTGCTCGTGAACAACGCCGGACTGGCGCTCGGCCTGGAGCCGGCACAGCGCGCGAGCCTCGATGACTGGAACAACATGATCGATACGAACTGTAAAGGTCTAGTCACAGTCACGCATGCCTTGTTGCCCGGCATGGTCGAGCGCAATCGGGGTCACGTGTTCAACCTGAGTTCGGTTGCGGCTACCTACCCGTACGCCGGCGGCAACGTATATGGCGCAACCAAGGCGTTCGTGCGTCAGTTCAGCCTGAACATGCGCGCCGACTTGGCCGGAACGGCGTTGCGCGTGACGGATATCGAGCCAGGATTGTGTGGCGGGACCGAATTCTCGAACGTGCGCTTCAAGGGCGACGACGCGAAGGCGGCGAATGTCTATAAAGATGTGCAGCCGCTGACGGCCGAGGATATCGCCGACGCCATCTACTGGATCGCCACGTTGCCGGCTCACGTGAACATCAATGCCATCGAAATGATGCCGGTCGCGCAATCGTTCGGCGGGTTGAGTATTCATCGCGGCTGAATGAGCGCCGCTGCCCGGCAACGACTTCGATGAAACCAATCGTAAGTTGTTGCCTGGAAACAGCAAATTACAGCGCGTTTCGGCGGCGGGTTTACAGCTTCCGGTAAAATGCGTGGATGAATATGTCAACCAGCGAGCATCAACCGGCGACCGGCCCTTTGACTTTCGACTGGCCGCTGCGGGTCTACTACGAAGACACCGACGCCGGCGGCATCGTCTTCTACGCGAACTACCTGAAGTTCTTCGAACGGGCGCGCACCGAGTGGCTGCGCGCGTGCGGTATCGATCAACGCAAGCTGTCCGAGTCAGATGGCGTATTGTTCGTCGTCAAGCGAACGGCGGTGGAATATTCGGCGCCCGCGCGGCTCGACGATGTTCTTCATGTGGTGAGCAGGATCGAGCGTATTGGACGGGCATCGGTGGATTTTCACCAGGAAGCGTGGCGCGACGGCGTGTTGCTGGCGGCCGGTGAGATCCGGGTCGCGTCGGTCAGTCTCGAATCCATTCGCCCCGTGGGAATTCCCGCGTCGGTGCTGGCTGGACTGCGCGGCGGTCCACGTGCAGGATGCGCGTCAACCGTGCCGACACCAATATCGTTTAAATAACCTTGTTCAGAAAAATCCTATGTAGACAAAGCATCTTTGACTCCATCCAGACCTGAACTGAATAGAGCCTGCGGGATTTTTCGCACGCAAGCACAGCAGCACCGAGCGCACTCCGGCGCTAACGATTTTCCTGACCGGAACCAACTCGGACGCCCCTTTGGGACGTAACAGCGGACTTTTATGAACACTACACAAGACCTGTCGATCGTTTCTCTCGTCATTCATGCCAGCCTGTTGGCTCAGGCCGTCATGGCGCTGTTGCTGATACTGTCGTTGTTGTCGTGGACGTACATCATTCGTAAATGGTTCGCCATCCGGCGCGCCCGCGCTCAGACCGAGCGCTTCGAACGCGATTTCTGGTCGGGCGGCGACCTGCAGGCGCTGTATCAAAGCGCGGCGAACAACCGTCACACCATCGGCGCACTGGAACGGATCTTCGAGTCCGGCATGCGCGAATTCCTGAAGGGCAAAGAACGCCGCATGAACGATCCGGCCGCCATTCTCGACGGTTCCCGCCGCGCCATGCGCGCCGCGTTCCAGCGTGAAATGGACGGGCTGGAGGTCAATCTCGCGTTTCTCGCATCGGTCGGCTCAGTCAGCCCGTATATTGGTTTGTTCGGCACGGTCTGGGGGATCATGAACTCTTTCCGCGGCCTCGCCAACGTACAACAAGCAACACTTGCCAACGTCGCGCCGGGTATAGCCGAAGCGCTCGTGGCAACGGCAATTGGCCTGTTCGCCGCAATTCCTGCCGTGGTCGCCTACAACCGCTACGCACACGATATCGACCGCCTCGCGATCCGCTTCGAAACGTTTATCGAAGAGTTCTCGAACATCTTGCAGCGCCAGGCTCACTAAGGAGTTCAGAATGGCCGGAGGTCCAATGCGTTCCAGCATGCGCGGCAGTTCAAGGCGCGCCATGTCCGACATCAACGTCGTGCCGTACATCGACGTGATGCTCGTGTTGCTCGTCATTTTCATGGTGACCGCCCCGCTCGTCTCGCCGTCCATCATCAACCTGCCGACGGTCGGCAACGCCGCGCCGCAAGAGCAAACACCGCCGGTCGTGGTCAATATCAAGGCCGACGGCAGCATGAACGTGCGCTACAAGGAAGACGGCGGCGCGGCGCAACAGCAGAACATGTCGAAGTCGGAACTCAATGACTTCGTGCTGAACCGGCAGGAATCGCATCCGGATCAGCCGGTCGTGATCGCCGCCGACAAAACCGTGAAGTACGAAGTCGTAATGAACGTGATGTCCGACATGAAAGCGCGCGGCGTCAAACGAGTCGGATTGTTAGTCAAATCGCAATGATGAATCGGCAGCCCAGCGGGAACCCTGGCGCGCGGACCAGCGCGCGCCCCATCCGTCCGCCGCGTGAGCGCGGCACATGGAAGGCGTTCGCGCTCGCCGCGTTGATGCACGTGCTGCTCGGCATCCTGCTGTATCACGGCGTGAACTGGCAGAACAACACGCCGGCCGGCGCGGAAGCCGAACTGTGGACGGATATTCCGGATTTGTCGGCGCCTACGCCGCGCATCGCCCCGCCGCCCGCGCCTCCGGTGAGGGTACAGCCCGCGCCGCCACCGGCGAAGGACGAAGAGGCTGACATCGCGTTGCAGGAAAAAAAGCGCAAGCAGGAAGCAGCGGCGCGCGCCGCGCAGCTCGCCGAGCAACAGCGCGCCCAGCAACAGGCCGAGCAGGAAGCCGAGGCCAAGCGCCAGCAGCTCGCGGCACAACAAGCGGCGCAGCAAGCTGCTGCGGCGTCAAAAGCCGCTCAGGATAAGCAGAAACAGGCCGATAAGCAGAAGCAGCTCGCCCAGCAGAAGCTCGATCAGCAGAAAGCGGCGCAGCAGGCCAAGGAAAAGCAGGCTGAGGCTGAGAAGGCCGACCAGCAGAAGGAACAAGCTGACGCAAAAGCGAAGGCGCAAGCTGATGCCAAGGCCCAAGCCGAAAAGGCTCAAGCTGAGGCGAAGGCCAAAGCCAAGGCCCAGGCCGACGCGCAAGCCAAGGCCAAGCTCGACAAGGAACGCAGCGCGCGGCTCGCCGCATTGCAAGGTCAGGCGGGTGGCGGCACGAATTCGAGCGGCGACGGCCTGGCCAAGAGTGGTACGGGCAGTGGCGCGGGCGGAACGGCGACATCGGCGGGATATGCCGAGAAGGTGCAGCGTCGAGTGCGCCCGAATATCGTGTGGGCTGGAGAAACGGCGGGACTGGAAACCGTGGTCGCGGTGCGTTGTTCGCCGACCGGAACGTTGTTATCGGCGACTATTCGACGTTCGAGCGGCAACGAGCAATGGGACGAAGCCGCGTTGCGCGCGGTCCAGCGCTCGGACCCGATGCCCGTCGATACCAACGGGCAAGCGCCTTCCGCATTCACGATCACCCTGCGCCCGGCGGGCGGCTGATGGGATTTGATGGCGCGGTGAAACATTTTTGGGACGTTCGGACCCATCGTGTGAAGATTGGGAACGAATTGTGCGATTGGCGGTCTGTTGTGCAGCCGTCAATAGTTTAAATACTGCTTTTTTGGAATCAGATACATGAGTTTGATGACGAAGCTTGGCCTGAAAACGCTTGTAGCCTCCTGCCTGATCGCGGCGGGAACCTCCGCTGCACAGGCGCAGCTGAACGTGCTCGTGACTGGCGTAGGTTCGACTCAGTTTCCTATCGCCACCGCAACTTTCGCTAACGAAGCGAATTCGCCGCAGCAGGTCAGCGCGATCATCCGTCAGGATTTGCAGCGCAGCGGGAAGTTCACGAATGTCGACGCGGGCGGCACGCCGGTATCGGAAACGGATTCTGTCGATCTCGGCAGCTGGAAGGCCAAGGGCGCGGATGCTTTCGTGTCGGGCAGCGTGACGAAGCTGCCGAACGGCCAGTTCGAAGTGCGCTTCCGCCTGTATGACACGGTCAAGCAGGAAAGTCTCGGCGGCCTCTCGCTCGTCAGCCCGGAAAGCGGCCTGCGCATGAGCGCGCACAAGGTTGCCGACTACATTTATGCAAAGTTGCTCGGCGGGCGCGGCGTGTTTGCGACACGGCTTTCCTACGTGATCAAGACCGGCGGGCGTTACCAATTGCAGATTTCCGACTCCGACGGCCAGGACGCGCGCATTGCGCTCTCCAGCCCCGAGCCGATCATCTCGCCGGCCTGGTCGCCTGACGGCACCAAGGTGGCGTATGTTTCTTTCGAAAAGAAAAAGCCCGTGGTCTATATCCACGATTTGCCGACGGGCAAACGCGTGATCGTATCGAATCAGAAGGGCAATAACAGTGCACCGGCGTGGTCGCCGGACGGCCGCAGGCTCGCGGTCGCCCTTTCCACCACCGGCAACACGCAGATTTTCCAGGTGAACGCAGACGGCAGCGGTTTGCGCCGCCTGACGACGGGCAGCTCGATCGACACCGAGCCGGCTTACTCTCCCGATGGCAATTCGATTTATTTCACGAGCGACCGAGGCGGCGCGCCCCAGATTTACAAGATGTCGGCGAACGGCGAAAGCGCCGGCACGGCACAGCGCGTCACATTCACGGGCAGCTACAACACCAGCCCGCGTGTGAGCCCGGACGGCAAGCAAGTCGCGTACATTTCGCGCGTTGGCGGCGGCTTCAAGCTGTATCTGCTGGACCTTGCGTCCGGTACAGCAACAGGCCTGACCGACACCACGCATGACGAATCGCCCAGCTTCGCGGCGAATGGTCAGTACATCCTCTACGCCACCCAGGTGAACGGGCGTGGCGTGTTGGCAGCCGTGTCGACCGACGGTCGTACGCGGCAAGTCTTGTCGCTTCAGGGGGGCAGCGTACGCGAGCCGTCCTGGGGTCCGTTCATGCAGTAAACCTAATGCAATAACTCAAGCAGCAACACACAAGGAGAGTAACCATGATGTCTAAAATTCGTATCGGCTTTGCAGTGGCGATGGTCGGTGCATTGGCCGCATGTCATTCAGGCGTCAAGCTGGATGAAGGTGCAAACAAAGGCGCGATCGGCACGCAACCCGACGCGAACGCAGTTCAACAGGTCAACGTCGATCCGCTGAACGATCCGAATAGCCCGCTCGCGAAGCGCAGCATTTACTTCGACTTCGACAGCTATGCAGTTCGTGATGACTACCAGCCGCTGTTGCAGCAACACGCACAGTATCTGAAGAGCCATCCGGACCGTCACGTCCTGATCCAGGGCAACACCGACGAACGCGGCACGAGCGAGTACAACCTGGCGCTTGGCCAGAAGCGTGCTGAAGCTGTGCGTCGCGCAATGTCGCTGCTGGGTGTGGCGGACACGCAAATGGAAGCCGTGAGTCTGGGCAAGGAAAAGCCGCAGGCTACCGGTCATGACGAATCGTCGTGGGCACAAAACCGCCGCGCCGATCTCGCTTATCAACAGTAATAGAACCAGTCACGGGTGAGTCGCCGTATGTTGTATCGCTTCCCTTCGCTGCGCGCGGTCGCAGTTGCTTGTTTGCTGGGCTCGGCCGTGGTCGGCGGATCGGCGCATGCAGCATTGTTCGACGACAATGAAGCTCGCAAGGCCGTGCTCGATCTGCGCACGAAAACAGACGGTCTGTCGAGCCAGTTGTCCTCGGCTCAGCGCACTATCCTCGATCAGCAGAACCGTCTCGACCAGTTGAATCAGCAGGTCGCGACGCTTCGTGGCCAGAACGAGGATCTGGCCAACCAGCTGACCACGTTGCAGAAGCAGCAGAAGGACTACTACGCCGACCTTGATGGCCGGTTGAAGAAGCTCGAGCCGCAGCAGCAGACGGTGGATGGCGTGCAGGGTACGGTGCAGCCCGGCGAGACTGATTCGTTCAACGCGGCATCGACTCAGTTCCGCAACGGTGACTTCAAGAATGCGGCGGCGTCGTTCAAGACGTTCGTGGCGAAGTATCCGCAGAGTCCATATCAGCCGACTGCGCAGTACTGGCTGGGCAACGCGCAGTATGCGTTGCGCGATTACAAGGCATCGACCGCGACCTGGCAAAATCTGGTGAAGAGTTTCCCGACGCATCCGCGGGCGCCCGACGCGCTGCTCGCAATCGCGAACAACCAGATCGAGCAGGGTCAAAAACCCGCTGCGAAGAAGACGCTGGAACAGATCATCTCGCAGTACGGTGGAACCGAAGCCGCGCAGTCAGCTGAAAGCAAGATGTCGCAAGTGAAGTAAGCGTAAGGCCGCTTGGCATTGCTTTTCGGCCCCAAATCGCGCCTCTCGTGAAGGAGCCCGTAGCGTTGTTGCTACGGGCTTTTTCTTTGCATTTTGACTGCTATTTGACCGTTATTTGACTGCCTTTTGTCTGTTTCGACAGGCGACGGATTTTTACGCACCGTTGACAACTAGCGGCCGCTATGACTATAATTTCGGCTCTTTGGGTCGTTAGCTCAGCTGGTAGAGCAGCGGACTTTTAATCCGTTGGTCACAGGTTCGAATCCCGTACGGCCTACCAAAGACAAGAAGGGCTCAGCGAAAGCTGAGCCCTTTTTCCGTTTACGCGCGCTAACGCCGAGATTACACAGGCGCCAATTTCGCGGTCTAACACATGCCGAATTGCGAAACGAGCCTGGCTAAATATCTGTAAAAAAGGGTTCGCACTGCCGGGATCAACTGCATGGTTCGAGGCCGGCTCGCTATACTGCACGCTCTTGACCGTGCGTCCTGACACGCCGATTATCTACAATTCTTCGCCTTCGCTCTTCCGACGCTTAGTAGAGCGTATCGAAAAACCGTTGAGCTTTCGGCCAGGATCAGCACCTGAAAAAACTTCTCGACCACTTGAACCCGAGTTGATGAAATGATTCGTAAAGTCGTATCGCTTGTCGCCGTCATTGTCCTGTTACTGGCAGGCCTGGCCTACTACTGCATGTCCTCGCCAGCTGGACTTGCCAAAGCGCTGACTGTCTACTCTGCCGTCAAGCCATTGAAGGTCGAACCCGTACGCGATGGCGTCTATTACGCGACTGGAGGCTTTTCGAATAGCGGTTTTATCGTGGGCGACACCGGTGTGATCGTGATCGATGCACAGATGTTCGCGCCGTCCGCCAACAAGATGCTCAAAGCCATCGCCGGGATCACGCCGCTGCCGGTGAACACCATGATCCTGACGCACAGCGATCCGGACCACGTCGATGCGTTGCCGGCCTACCCGCGCGGAATGCAAATCATCGCCCAGGACAACACGCGGGTGGACATGCAAGCGGCGCTCGATAACCCCACTGAGAACAAAACGCCAACGCCTTCCGGCTTGAAGGACTATCTGCCGACGAAGAACGTGACAACGAACGAAAGTCTGGTTGTGGACGGAGTGCAAATGGAATTGCTGCATATCGCACCGGCCCACACCGATGGCGACCTGATCGTGTACCTGCCCGCGAAGAAAATCGTGTTTGCCGGGGACATCCTGACGCCTGGCTCCGGCCCGTACCCTGGCATACACCTTGAAAAACACGGCTCCTCGCTGGGCTGGATCAAGACGATGCAAGCCCTGATCGCGCTGGATGCGGACATTTACGTTTCCGGGCATGGGGAGCCGCTTAAACACGACGATCTGCAACCTCGCCTTGACGCTGCGGTACAACGAAGGGCTGAAATAGCGCGCATGGTGGCGCAAAACAAGAGCCTGGACGAAGTGAAAGCAATTCTCAACGACCCGCCCCCGACGGGTGTCGAAAAAGGGTTTCCGACGTTTACTGACACGACATACCAGGAACTGACCCAAAAGTGACCGGTGGCATTCGTTGCCTGTATCAGCGGGGCCGGAGAGGATCAGATCGCTACGTCGTCTTCCGGCCCGGCCAGGACTCGGCTCAATGCACCTTGCTGGCCGTCGCCACCCATTGATCAAACTGCGGCTTGTTCCCCGTCATCCATTCGTCGGCGAGCTTGTTGATCAAGGACGATGACCCGCCATTTTTACTGATCGCGTATTCCCATCCCGACCACGTCTTGCCCGGGAATTTGATCTGCTCGATCAGCGTTTTCACCGCCGGATTCGCGGCGATAAACTCCTTGTTGCCCACCGATCCCCAGTTCCACGACGACATCGCCATGCGGCACGGATTCGCCCCGCCCGCGCACCCTTCCACGCCGTTCACCAACGCCGATGCCTTGTTTGGAACGTTCGGCGGCAACGCGTCGCTGGGGGTCGGCAACCAGACTACGTCCTTGCCCGGAACCAGCGCGTTCGTGGTCCATGACGGGTTCCATGCGTAGAAGAACGCCGGCTTGCCGTCCTTGATGCGCGTGACGGCATCGACCATCAAAGCTTCGTATTTGCCGCGCACCGCGTGCACCGTCTGCTTGAGCCCGAACTTGTCGATCTGATAGTCGACCACGTCGCCGCAACTCCAGCCCGGGTCGCAACTGATGAGTTCCGCCTTGCCGTCGCTGCCAAAAAGTCCCGCGATCTTAGGGTCTTTCATCTGCTCGAGGCTCGTGATGTTGTGCGCCACCGCGGTTTTTTTATCGATGAGATAACCATTGATGCCGCCACCCACGATCATCCCGCCGCCCACGATCTCCGCCTGCTTTTCCACCGCTCTGAAGCCGGGTTCGCGTTGGGGAAAATTCACGTCGGTGGCTAGATCGACATCGCCTTGCGCCGCGGCCTGGAAGAACAGCGTGGTGTTCATCGTGCTGAGTTTGACGTCGTAGCCGAGCGCTTTCATGGCTTTCATCACGATCTGTGCGGCGACGTAATTGCCGCCGAGGCTATCGCTTTGTGCGTATCGAATGGTCTTGCCGTTGCCCGGCAACGTGTCGGCGAATGCGCCCACGCTAGCCGATGTCAAACCCACTACCGCCGCGACTGCGAGTGCCCGTCCTGCCCATGCAAATGGTCTCATCAAATTCCTTTATCGTGATCGTCGATCATCCGGCTCTCGGCCGGACGCGCCTGGGTTTTGCCTGATTTTTGCCTGACTTCCAACTTCACAAAGCTTTCTTGGCTTCCGCGTTCCTTGGCACTCGCTCGCCACGGACAAACCGCATCAAAACCGGCAGCAGCGCGCTACGCGTTCCGCCCTTCGATTGCGCCAGTTTCTGCGTGATGCGATCGAGCATCATCGCGAGCAGCACGATTGCGATGCCGCCAATCGCCGCTTGCCCGACATCCAGCCGGCCCAAGCCCTGAAGCACGACGAGACCCAAGCCTTCGGCGCCGATCATCGCGATCACAACCGACATGACCATTGCAGTGAGCACGGTCTGGTTGAGCCCGCCGAGGATGGTCGGGATGGCGAGCGGCAATTGCACTTCCCACAAAAGCTGGCGACGGTCGGCGCCAAACGCGAGACCCGCTTCCACAATTTCATGCTCGACCATCCGGATGCCGAGATGCGTGAAGCGGATCAACGGCGGCATCGCGGTGGTCACGACAGCGACTTCGCCCGGCACCGTGCCAACGCCGAACATCATCACCACGGGCACCAGATACACGAACGTCGGCGTGGTCTGCATGATGTCGAGCACGGGCCGCACGATGCGCCACACGCGGTCGCTGCGCGCGCACCAGATGCCGATGGGTATGCCGATCAACGCGCAGAACACAATGGCCGTCGCGATCAGCGACAACGTGGTGATGGCTTGCGCCCAGACGCCCATCGCTGCGATGAGAACAAGCCCCACCACGCTGAAGATCGCCACGCCCATGCTCGCAAGCCGCCAGGCGAGCAGAAACATCAGCACGAGCATCAACGGAAACGGGACGGCGTGAAGCACCGTGTCGTTGAAAGTCAGCAAGCGCTCGACGGGCCACTTGATGACGAGAAACATCGGCCGCAGGTTCTGTGCGATCCACTGGACGCCGTGCTGGATCCAATCGCCGATTGGCAAGACTGCGAGATCGTCGGCTTTAAACATGGCGTGCTCCCATGGCGCCCGCAGCGCCGATTCGGGCAAGGATCTGCCCTGCTTCCAGACGGCCGATCAGGCGGCCGGTTTCATCGATTACGCCGATCGGGCCGCCGTGCTTATCCTGCTGATAACTGCCGGCGACATCGACGAGCTTGGTGTGCGCGGGCACGCAAGTGAAACGCGTGTCGGGCCGGGGCATGCTGCCGCCGCCGCGCGCCTGTTCCATCTCCGAAGCAGTCACGGTGCCGAGAATGCGTTCGTCCGTGTCGAGCATGAAACCCGGGCCCGGCTGGCCGGTTGCGTCGCCCATGAGGATGCCGTTCGGGCCGCGCAAAACCGCAGAGAGCGATGTCATGACCGAACCGGCGTCGAACAATCTGCCGCGATCGACTTCGCGCGTGAATGCCGCGACGTAATCGCTGCCCGGTTCGAGCACGATGGATTGCGGCGTGCCTTCGCGAACCATCTTGCCCTCAGACATGATCGCGATGCGCGTGCCGAGCTTCAGCGCTTCCTGGAAGTCGTGGGTGATGAACAGGATGGTCTTGTTCAACGTGCGCTGAAGGCGCAGCAATTCGTCCTGCATCTCGGTGCGAATCAGCGGATCGAGCGCGCTGAATGCTTCGTCCATGATGAGCACGTCGGCATCGGTTGCAAGCGCGCGGGCCAGGCCCACGCGTTGACGCATGCCGCCGCTGAGTTCGTGAGGCATGTGATAACCCCAGCGCGCCAGTCCCACCACGTTCAGCACTTCTTCCGCGCGTTTGCGGCGATCGGCGGCGGACATGCCACGCAGCTTCAACCCGAACTCGACGTTTTCGATCACGCGACGATTCGGCAGCAGCGCGAAATGCTGGAAGACCATCGATATCCGCTTGCGGCGGACATCGCGAAGACCGGCTTCATCGAGCGTGCAGATGTCCTGGTCGTCGAGCAGGATCTTGCCCGCGCTTGGTTCATTCAGGCGATTGATGCAGCGCGCGAGCGTCGACTTGCCCGAGCCGGACAAGCCCATGATCATGTACATCGCGCCGGACGGAATGGAGAGCGATACGTCGTCGAGACCGACCACGTGACCCAGCGTTTCCTGCACTTCGGACTTGCTCTTGCCGGCCTTGAGCATGGCCAGCGCCTTCTCGGGCCTGTCCGTGAACACCTTGTACAAATGCTCGATCTTCAAACGCTCAGTCATCGCATCTTCTCCTCTGAAGAGCCGGCGGAAACGGGCAGATGCCGCAACGGTGAAAAGTCGGTCGGCACGAGAATCCTGTTTTCCGCCTGCTCGATGTTCTCTGACAGCCTCGGCAGGAATTCCTGCCATCTTGGGTCGTCCGCGAGTTGCTGACGGCGGCGCGCACGGTCGTTGAGATCGGCGTAGGCCCACATGTGCGTGACCTGGCTGAGCGGTCCGATATCCGTCGTGAAATAACCGATCAAATTGCCCAGGATCGGCTGCTGGATGGCGAGGCCTTCGTCGCGCACGAGCTTGAGATACCGGCCCATCCGGCCATTCCTGATCCGGTAGATTCGCTCTTCGATGATCATTGCCGCGTCTCCCGATCATCGCTCGCCAGAAAGCGGCGCATCAGTGCGGCAACCACGTCTGGCGCTTCGATCAGAATCGAGTGACGCAAGCCGGGCAGGATTTCAAGCTGCGAATTGGGAATGCGCTGATGCATGTACTGCGCCATTCGCGGGTTCGAACCCTGGTCCTCTTCGCCGGTCGCGATCAAGGTCGGCACGCTGATCTGATCGATGAAACCGCCAAAATCCGTCTGCGCCAAAACGCGGTAAGCCGCGGCATAACAATCGGGATCGTTCTCGGCGTTGCGCTGCCGCAGACGTGCGACGAGTTCGGGGTTGCGTTGCTGGAAGCCTTCGGTGAGCCAGCGCGAAAGCGAGGCATCGTAATGCGAACCACGGTCGCCGGATTGCAGCGCAGCAAGACGCGCCGCGACGCGCTCACGCTCTTCCGGCGTGCGTCCAGAAACGGTCGACAGCAACACGAGTTTCTTTAGGCGCTCGGGATGCGTCAGCGCGAGGCGCTGCGCAATCAGGCCGCCTAGCGAGAAGCCCGCGAGATCGAATTGATGGAAACCGACGTGATCGGCGAGCGCGAGGACATCGCTGACGAAGTCATCGATTTCATAACGCCCTTTCACCAGCGACGAACGTCCGTGACCGCGCAGATCGAGCGTCAGGATGCGGAACGTGTCCCTCAGCTTCGCGACAATGCCTTCCCATGCCTCGAGGTTCGAACCCACGCCGTGGATGCAAACCAGCGCACGCGAGCCCTCGCCTTCGAGCCGATAATTCAGCGCGATGCCACGGCCATCGAACGTCGTTGCAATACTCGCATCGGCCATAGTTCAGGCTCCCGCCGCCGCAACGGACAGCTCGCGCTGCAATTCGCGCTGACGTTCGCGCGCAGCAAAATGCGGCATGACTTCATCGATAAAAAGACGCAGCGTCTTCTTCTGAAGCTCGAAAGGCAGATTGAATGAGAGGCCGAGACAGAACTGGTCGACGCCCTGATCTTCGTAAATCTGCAACTTGCGAATCACTTCTTCGGGCGTGCCGAACATCAGGTTGTCGCGGATATTCGCCGGATCGTAGTTGGCGCGATTCGCCACCGTCTCGTAGGGCACGGGCTCGGGGAAACCATCGGTGACGGTGCCAATGTTCTGCATCAGGTTCTCGAACGTGCGGCCGAAATCCACGCTATGGCGCACAGCGGTTTGCCAGTCATCAGGACGATCGTAGACGCATGTGCGCCGCAACATCATGAAACGCGGACGCGGACGTTCGGGGTGATCGGCAACGGCCTTGCGAAACTTCTCGCCGAGCACGGCGACTTCCGCGGGCGGCGCGGACAGGGGCGTCGACAGGATGTTTGCGCCTACGCTGACAGCCCAGTCGAAGCTGCCCGGATCGCGCGTCGCGACCCAGATTGGCGGATGAGGTTGTTGCAGCGGTTTAGGCACCGATGTCGCCAGCGGGAACTTCCAGTAGTGGCCATCGTGCGCGTAGTCGCCGGCCCAAAGCTTCTGCACGGCCGGCACGATCTCCTTCAGATACGCGACGCCTTCCTGCTGCGGAATGCCGCCCGCCATGCGATCGAATTCATACTGATACGCACCGCGCGCAATCCCGAACTCGAGCCGGCCGCCGGTCAGGTGATCGCACATCGCGGCTTCGCCGGCAAGACGGATTGGCGACCAGTAAGGCGCGACCAGCGTCGCCGTGCCGAGCCGGATGCGCTGTGTGTGCTGCGACAACCATGTGAGGATCGAAAACGGATTCGGTGAAATCGTGCATTCGATGGTGTGATGCTCGGCGGTCCAGAGCGTCTCGAAGCCGCCTTCATCGGCAATGCGAGCGAGTGCAAGCATGTTCGACATGGCCGTGGACATGGAGTCCTCCGGCGAAAAACGCTCCATGCTCAGTGAGATGGCAAATTTCATGATGGGTCTCTCTTGGAATTTTTTGAGGCTCAGCGGCGCGCGCTCAGCGGCGCGCGCTTAGCGGCGCGCGCTCAGCGCAGGCGGATCACGAACGGGTCTTGCATCGCGCCCGAGTAATCGATCACCACGTTCTTCACGCGCGAGAATTCGCGCATCACTTCGAAGCCGCCGCGACGTCCGTAGCCGCTTCGTTTCGTGCCGCCATTCGCCGACATGTACGCCGCCGATCGATACGTGTTGATCCAGACCGTGCCCGCTTCAACGTCGCGCGCAAAACGCAACGCGCGGTCGATGTTCTGCGTCCAGATGCCGGAGGCGAGGCCGTATTCGGTATCGTTGGCGAGCGCGATGAGTTCTTCTTCCGTGTTGAACGGAACCACGCCCACGACCGGCCCGAAAATTTCTTCCTGCATGAAGCGCATTTCATTGCGTGCTTGCGTCATGACGGTGGGCTCGAAATACCATCCCTTCGATAAAGCCGAGTCCTTCGGCTTGCGTCCGCCAACCGCGATCTTCGCGCCTTCGTGTACGCCGGACGCAACGTAACCTTCGACCTTGTCGAGCTGGCTCGCCAAGGCGAGAGGACCGATGTCGGTATCGTCGGCCATGGGGTGGCCTACCTTCACGCGCCGCGTGCGCTCGACCAATGCCTCGACAAAGCGCTCGTAGATCGGCGCTTCGACAAAGCAGCGCGAACCGGCCACGCAGGTCTGCCCCGCCGCTGCAAACACGCCCGACACCACGCCGTTCACCGCGCGTTCCACATCCACGTCCGAGAACACCACGTGCGGCGACTTGCCACCGAGTTCCATCTGGCACGGCACGAGGTTCTGCGCCGCGTTGCCGGCGATCTTGCGTCCGGTCATCGTGCTGCCGGTGAATACGAACTTCGCGATGCCGGGATGGCGCGTGAGTGCGTCGCCGGTCGTGACGCCATCGCCGGTGACGACGTTGAATACGCCCGGCGGAATGCCTGCTTCAATCGCCAGTTCCGCGAGCGCGAGCGTCGACGCCGTCGCGTGTTCCGAAGGCTTCACGACCACCGTATTGCCGATCGCGAGACACGGCGCCAGCGTGCCCGTGAGCATCATCAGCGGCGAGTTCCACGGGATGATCATGCCGACCACGCCGATCGGTTCACGCAGATTGAAGTTGAGTGTGTCGAGCTTGTTGACGGGGATCGTGTCGCCTTGCAGCTTGTCGGCCATGCCGGCGAAGTACTGATACGAATCGGGGATCGCACGCATTTGGGCGCGCATTTCCTTGATGAGCTTGCCGTTGTCGCGGCATTCGATCAGCGCGAGTTCATCGGCGTTGGCGAGCACGAGTTCGGCAAGCCTGCGCACGAGTTTGCCGCGATCGGTTTGCGTGATCCGGCGCCACGCCGGGTTCTTCAACGCGGCTTGCGCGGAACGCACGGCGGCATCGACGTCGTCGGCATTGGCTTGCGCGAATTGATACCAGGGCTCGGCTGTCGTCGGGTCGTAGCTCGACACGTAGTGGCCGCTCTGCGGCGCAACGAACTCGCCGTGGATGAACAGATTTTGCTTCGACCCTTGCAGGCTTTCGACTGTCGTTTTCATCGGTACGTGATCCTTGTTCAGAGTTGCGGTTGCTGCAGGCGCGGCTGCGCGGCGCTGACCATCGCGATACGGCCGCCATCGTGCGAATCCATGTAGATGCCGAACCGACCGCCCGCGCTTTCGTGCACGTAGCGCCTCAACATGCCGCGAATTTCGGGCGTGGGAATGTCGTCGTAGGGAAGCTGGTCGAGCGGGAAGAAGCTGAAGTTCTCGGGGATCTCGCAAGCCGCGCGCGGCAATGCCAGGCGGGCGCGATAGATCAGGTACCCGGAGTCGCTGCCGGCGGCATCGAAGACGGAATAGAGGAATGTGTCATCGGGAAGCAGTTCGAGATCGCCGCCGCCGGATATCGGCAAGCGCCCGTTCACCAGCCGATGCGGCGCGCTCGGCAAGGTCCAGCCGTTCTCGCCGTCCTTCGCAAGCAGCAACGAACCTTCTGCCTCGATCAGATAACCCACGATCATGTTGTGCGACGACAGCCAGCCCGGTGGCAGCGGGTTCTTCACTTGCGCGTATCGGCCGCGACAGAAACCGAGAGGCGCGGTCGGGCTCGTGCCGAATGCCTGAACCCGGCCGATAAGAATCGTGTGGTCGCCCGCATCCACGCGGTCGTGCACGGTGCAATCGAACCACGTCAAACAATCGGACAAAACGGGCGCGCCGGTATGCACGCCGTCGTGACTGACTGCCACGAATTTATCGGCGGATTTGGAGGCGAAGAGATTCGATACATCCGTCTGCGCTTCGTGCAGCAGATTGACGGCGAAGTGATCGGTCTCCTGGAAGACCGGCGCGCTCGAAGCGCTCTTTCCTACGCATACGAGCAAAAGCGGCGGGTCCAGCGAAACGGAGGTGAACGAGTTCGCGGTCATGCCACGCGGACGGCCTTCCGAATCACGCGTGGTGATGACCGTCACGCCTGTCACGAAGGTGCCGAACGCCCGGCGCAAGGCCACGGGATCGACGGCGACAGGTTTATCTGAGACTTCGGCTTGCATGTACTTCACCTCGAACGTCGTTGCGTTGAGATAGAAGTTAAGCCATGCAAAAAAAGGATTCTTCCGCTGGATCGAAGGACGATCGCAGTTAATTACCCTCGCATTCGGGGGATCGATTCGTGACGCGCTGCGGGGGAATTGCTGTTGTCGATGAGGCTGTGCAGCTGCAGCGCAAGCTCGATCGAAAAGCGCTGTTCAGGCGTCTCGACTTCAATGCCGAACAGGTCGGAAATGCGCGACATGCGATACCTGAGCGTGGTGACGTGAAGGCCTATGGCGTCGGCGCAATGCTGGCTGCGGCAACCCGCGCGCACGTACGCGGCAAGCGTTTCGAGGTACGCGGTGTTGTGCTTTTTGTCGTGCTCGATCACGCGGCCAATCGCACCATCGATGAAGCTCCGTACATCCGACGAATCCGCCGCACCCATCAGCATGGGCAGCGGGCCGAAGTCGGGCACGGTCATGGCGCCGCGTCGGCCGAAGGTGCGCGCGACCCGGATCATGCGCCAGCAGCGCTCCCATTCCTTCGCGAGCGCTTCGAGTCCTTCGCATGTATCGCCGAGTACGACAATCGGTTCGCTGCCGACCGAACGCGCCAGCGTCTCCGCTATCCGATGCGCCAATCGCGTTACGCGCTCAAGCTCCACGCCCTCTTCGTGCGGCACGAGACCCACGAGCGCGCCGCCGACCGTCACGATATGCACCGCAATATGTTGCTGCGCAGCGAGCAGCGCGACGGCGCGATGTCCATCCACGGAAAGATCCGCGGATGCATTCGTCCGGTCGGGAAAATCGATCACCAGCATGCGCATGGGCGCAGCCAGCGAAAGCCCAAGACGGCGCGCGCGACGCAACATGTCTTGCTCATCGCGCCATCGGCGTTCGACGATCTCGAAGAACAATTCGGTGAGCGTACGGGTCTCGAAGCGAAAGCGGATGACGCTGCGCATCAATTGCACGCTCAACGCAAACTTCGCACTTTCGATAAGCAGTTTCTGCAGGTCGTTCGAGCCGGATTGATCGAAGGTGAGCAGCGCACCAACGGCTTCGTCATCGACCATCAAGGGTTCGATGCGGGCATCGAGCGAGAGCTTGTCGTTCAAACGCAGCGTGATGGTTTCCGGGCGGCGCGTGGTCACGGCATCGCGTACCTCGGCAAGAATCTGACGGCCCGAGGCGCCTTCGAGGAGCGTGCGCCACGTGGCATCGTCGTGAACATTCGGCACCGGCGACGCCGATGCAAGCAAACTGCTCGCGAAGAAATCGAGCACGAGAACAGGCGCGTTGAGGAGGTCGCCGAGCATGGCCGTCAACGTTTCGATAGACCCGCCCGCCAACACTTCCTGCAGCAGCGACCCCTGCGCGCCGAGCACGCGACGCAGCTGCTCGGCCGCCGCCAACTGCGCGCGATGCCGGTGCGCGCGCTCGATCGCGATCGCCCCGAGATGCACGATGATCGACATGAACGCGAGGTCATCGGGCGATACGTCGACCACTTTTCGCGATGAAACCGCAAGCACCATCGGCCGGCCTTCGGCGTCGACGCTTGCCATCGGATAGATCAGCACGGTGCAGTAACCGCGTTCGAGCGCCTCGCGCCGGTAGCCGGGGAATTCGGTGGATTCGCGCGCATCGCGTATGTAGACGGGCTCGAAGCGTTGCAACGCGACAAGCGCGGGACTGGTCGCGAGTTCCCATCGATCACCCGACGGACTGCGCAGCATGACGTTGGCCTCGAAGCGCGCGGTAACGAGCGCGTAACCGTGCGCGAGATCCAGCGTCATGATCGATCCGAGGTCCCATGAACCATGCCGGCATGCTGCCTGGATCAGGTCGCGCAGGAGGGTATCGAGGTCGCCGTCGGAGTTGATTTGGCTCGCGACATCACGCAGCGACATGATCCGCGACAATTGATCTGGCATATCACAACGTCCCTTTGTCTGTTTTTAATATACGACAGAACGCAGTGAAAAATAAAAGATTCATCCCACGAAGCGACGGAAGATTCGCTCCGTTCTGGTCGTTAGGATGCTTCCATGACGAACTGCTAACCAATGGAGTGAGCTATGGACGTGACGGAAATCGGGCTGCGCAAGATCGCGACTTTTATCGAAGAAACGCATATTGAGGGCGGGCGCGCCGCCGAGCGGCCGATCACCACGGTGGTGGTCGCGGCTATTGTTCGCAATCCGTGGGCGGGGAAAGGATTTGTCGAGGATTTGCGGCCGGAGATCTTGCGTCTGGCGCCGGTGCTCGGGCGCGAGATGACAAAGAGGCTCGTGGCGATCATGCCGGCCGATCGCGTCGAGGCCTATGGCAAGGCCGCGACTGTTGGGGTGAATGGGGAGATCGAGCATGGGTCCGCGCTTATTCATACGCTGCGGTTCGGGAATATGTATCGCGAAGCGGTGAATGGCACGGCGTTTCTCAGCTTTACGAACACGCGTTCAGGGCCGGGGGCGCTGATGTCGGTGCCCATGATTCACAAGTCGGAAACGGGCAAGCGTTCGCACTTCATTACCGCGACTTTCCAGGTATCCGACGCGCCGGGGCCGGACGAGATTTTGATCGCCATTGGCGCTGCCGATGGCGGGCGCGCGCATCCGCGGATTGCCGATCGCTTTCAGGATATGGCCGAGATGGAAGCGGAGAAAGCGGCGGTTTGAATTGAGGTCTTTGGGGCCCTGCTTTCCGGGTTCTCGCGCGTTTCGTTGGTCTCGGGCAAATCCTGGCGCTCATGGCGTCTGGACTTGCCCGAGTTTCGTCTTCTGCCGCCGGAATTTTCATGTCTGATCCCATCGCGCTGATCGCCAATATTCGCGCCGATTACGAAGTCAGTTACCTGTCCGCGCTTTCGTCTGCGATGCCCGGCGAATCCATCGCGTTGTTCCGCGATCTCACCGGGGAACAACGCGCGCGCGTTCGCATCGCGATCGTCGCAAATCCCGATCCGGCACATGTCGCCGCGCTTCCCGGTCTGGTCTGGGTACAAAGCCTCTGGGCTGGCGTGGAGCAACTTGTCGCAAGCCTTCCCGCGAATGGTCCCCCGATCGTTCGCATGATCGATCCCGAAATGTCGCGGACCATGGCCGAAGCCGTCCTCGCATGGACCTACTATTTGCAGCGCGACATGCCGGCGTACGTACGGCAGCAACGCGAACACGTCTGGAATCAACTCGCGTATCGCAAGCCGTCTTCGCTTACCGTCGGAATACTAGGTCTCGGTTCGCTCGGCGCCGCCGCAGCGTTACGCTTGAACGACGCGGGATTTAACGTCGCCGGATGGAGCCGGTCGGCAAAAACGCTTCCGTACGTGCGGACGTTTTCGGGCAGCGATGGCCTCATCGAGATGCTTGGTTTCAGCGATATCGTCGTGTGCCTCGTGCCGTTGACGCCGGAAACGCGCGGCTTGCTCAACGCTAATCGCCTTCACGCGATGAAACCCGGCGCCGCCCTCATCAACTTCGCGCGCGGCCCGGTCGTGGTGACGGAAGACCTGCTCGCCGCGCTCGATGACGGCCATCTCTCGCACGCGGTCCTCGATGTCTTCGACACAGAACCGTTGCCACCCGATTCGCGCTTCTGGCACCATCCGGGTGTGAGCGTGCTCCCCCACATCTCGGCACCGACGGATTTCGATACGGCAGCCAAGGTTATCGCGGGGAACATCGCGCAGTTCCGGCTAACCGGAAAGGTCCCTGGCAGCGTCGATACCGCGCGGGGTTATTGACCGACTGACCGACAAAACCAGACGGGCCCGGTGATCAAACTAGACCGCTATGACATCGCCATCCTGCGCATCCTCGCGCGCGATGGCCGCATCACCAAATCGCGGCTCGCGGAAGAAGTGAACCTGTCGATATCGCCAGCGTGGGAACGCGTGCGCAAGCTGGAGGAAAGCGGCGTGATCAAGGGGTATCGCGCGGAACTCGACTGGGTCGGCGCGATCAAGGCAAGCCGGATCGTGGTCGAAGTGACGCTCGCCAAACACACCGCGCAGGACATGCGACGCTTCGAGGAACGCGTGCTGGCCGCGCCCGAAGTCGCGTTGTGTTATGCCACGGGCGGTGGCGTGGACTACATGTTGCATGTGGTGTCGCGCGATATCGATCACTATCAGCGGTTCATTGATTCGCTGCTTACCGATGAGATCGGGATCGAGAAGTACTTTACGTACATCGTCACGAAGGTCGTGAAAAGCATGCCCGACAGCGTGCCCGATTGGGAATGAACGTGAAAGCCCATTCGTCGATCAGCGCCGATACGATTCGCGCTTACGAGGAGACTGAGTATCGCGTCTTTGGCGATGTGCCGATTACGTTATGCATTGGCGTGCGTAGTGCGTTGCTTGCTGATTTGCATCGCGCACATGACGTGGATTGCAGCGTATTTATCACGGCGGTAAATCCACTGGGTGTTCAAGCCGATGACGCTGAAAACGCCCGTCATCAAGCAACGCTTGCCGATCAACTCAAGAAGGAACACTTCAAGTTCATCGATGGCATGGGACAACATCCATCGGGGGAATGGCCGGGCGAACCGAGCTTTCTGGTACTTGGCGTTTCACTGGACGACGCAAAAGAACTTGGCACGCGTTACAGGCAAAACGCAATCGTCTGGTGTGGCGACGACGCAGTGCCGCAACTTATCCTTCTTCGATAAACAGACGGCTCACGCTTGATCAGCAAGCCGTCCGTCCATCGATTCATTACGATCCTGCATACAGGTTGCAAAAGCTGACCGGGCCGACACACGTTTCGTGGCTCGAACCGCCAACATTGGCAATCCGCGATGAACTCGCGCTCGTTCCCGCAGCCACGCCGCCGTATGCGTTGGCGCCGTCTTGTTGGGCGACTTGATTCGAATAGATCCGGGCGACATCGGGGTACGACGCGTTGCTGACAAGGCGCGAACCGTCTTGCTCGGCAGTAACCAGTTGCTGTTGAACTTCGGCGCGGGTCAGGCCTTGAGCAAAAGCGCTCGACGACACGAGAACAGCGGCGGACATCACGAACAGGGCAATCTTTTTCATTTTCGACTCCAGAGTGTTTAACGGGTTGGTAATAGGGCGAACCCATTTTTTCCCGGTCTATTCCAGAGAATTTGAAAATAGTTTTGCCGCGACGTTGTGTGGCGTTTGAAAGCGTTACTTCACGAGCCAATCCGAAAGGACAAATTCGGCATCGTTTCGACAGATCACGCGCACGGGCCAGTTGTCGCCACGCGTAAGGCAGCGCACGCCCGATGCCGTCAGCAATACCGTCTCTTCGCTTTTCGCGCCGCGCAAACCCGGATTCCAAGCAAAGGCCTGATCATTGGACATTGCACCCTCGCTCGATGGCGTGATGATCGCTTCCCGGCACGCATAACCCGTCGGACCACCCTGATGATGCGCGCGCCAGGCGTCGGGGTGACCGGCTCGCGCATAGGCATTTTTCATATCGATGAAGAACCGCTCGTACGACTGCCCGGCCCGCGTCGCATCGAGCAAGTCTGCATGAATCTCAAGCGTGGATTCACGCGCACGATCGAGCGTCTCCGGCACGGCGCCGAAATGCACCATGCGCGTCAGGCTGACGTTCAAGCCGTGGCGTTCCGCGCCGAGCACGACCATCACGCGGCGGCGCACGGCGTTGGCAAGCGGCAAAGGATGCCGGTATTTATCGATACGATCATCCGCCGCAATCAACACGCACACCGGTCGAATCGCTTGCGCAACGCATGCAGCAAAAAGCTCGGCTTCGATTCGCCGTTCTGTCCATCCCGGCTCAACACGCGAACAAATATTCTCCACGATGTTCGCAGCATCACGTCCCAACTCCTCATAACGTAGTTGCTCGGCAGACGTCAGCACCGAGCGCAATGCAACGAGTTTCGAGAACGCATCGAGCGCGTATGGACGTGGTGTATCGCTGCCAACGTGCTTGTCCTTCAACAATGCCGCGAGTTGCGCGTCGCCGTTCTCGTACCAGGGATGGGTCACGTAGCGGCACTCGAACGGCATCACCTCTTCATCGATGAAACGCGGCATTTCGTTGTCCGGCGCAAGCAACACAGGTTGCGTATCTGCGTCCCGCGTCACGAGCAAATGCGCGACGGCCAGCTCCGAGCGCTCGACCACATGAAAGCTGGCGCCATCGGTAAGCCATGCGAGCGAGTCGCGACGATTGAGCAGGACGGCATCGAGATCCCAATCATCGAGCGCATTTTTCAGCGTCTGAAGTTTCGTCATGCGGCGTCTCGCACGGCTGTGCCACGTTCAGTCATGCGCAATGTGTTCATCATCAAGTCGGCAGCGCGATCCGCGACGGCCATCACCGCTGCGTTCGTGTTGCCGCTGACTATGGTGGGCATCATCGATGCATCGATCACACGCAATCCTTCGACGCCGCGCACTTTCAGATCCGACGAAAGCACCGCAAGCGGATCATCGTCGCGGCCCATGCGACACGTCCCAACCGGGTGATAGCCGGTCTTGACGGTGCGCTTGCAATGCGCGGCAATAGCTTCGTCGCTTGTTACCTCGGGGCCCGGAAAGATCTCGCGCTCGACCATATCGGCAAGTGGCTGGCTTGCCAGCACCTGGCGCGCGAACCGGAAGCCAGACATGGATACGCGCAGATCATCCGGATGATTGAAGATGCCGGTATCGACCACGGGCGCCGCCGCCGGATCATTCGATGCCAGCCTCACCGACCCGCGCGCACGCGGCCGCAACAGCAGCGCGTTGATCGTGACACCGTGCCCGGGTGCGGTTCCCATCACATCGCGATCAAGATAGATGGTCGGCACGCAGAACATCTGGATAGTCGGTTCGTCGTTGTTGCCGGCGGGATCGAAGAACGCACAGGTCTCGACCCCGGTAGTCGATGCCGGTCCCGACCTGAACATCAGATACTGCAGACTGGCCTTGATCATCGGCCAGCCGCGATCCTGACCGTAATATCCGAACGCGCCCTTGGTCGTCGCGACCACCGGCACTTCATAGTGATCCTGGAGGTTCTTCCCAACGCCCTCCAGCGCAACCTGAACCACGATGCCGTGGCGCTCGAGTTCATCGCGCGGCCCGATGCCCGAAAGCATCAGCAGCTTGGGCGTTTGATACGCGCCCGCGGCGAGCACGATTTCACGATCGGCGCGCGCCGTCTGCGTGCGGTTCCGATGTACATATTCAACGCCCGTCGCCCGGCCGCCTTCCAGCAAGACTCGCGTCACGCGCGCGTTCGTCAGGATCGTCAGGCGCGGGTCGTTCATCACCGGCCGCAGGAATGCATCGATTGCGCTGCAACGCTGGCGCGTTCGCCAGTCGATGGTGTGCTGCATGAACCCCACGCCGAACTGGTTCGCGCCGTTGAAGTCGGGCGTGTACGGAACGCCGAGGCCTTGCATTGTCTTGACGTAGGCGCGGCTGAGCGGGCTCGTATGGCCGAGGTGGGAAATCTTCAACGGGCCGCCTACGCCATGAAACGGACCCGCGAGGTGATCGTTGTCTTCCTGCGCGGTGAAATGCGGCAGCATCGCGGCATACGACCAGTCGATAGAAGCCTTCCCCGGCGCGCGCGTCGCTGCGTCCCAGCGATCGTAATCGGCCGCCTGACCGCGCATGTACACCATCGCATTGACCACGCTGCCGCCGCCGAGCACTTTGGCTTGTGGCACGATCGGCGCGCGTCCGTCGAGTTGCGGTTGCGCTTTGGTGCTGTGCATCGTGAGATACGTGTCTCGCGCGAGGAACTTCATGTAGCCCGCCGGCACGCCGAGCAAGCGGCTGGATTCGCGCGGACCCGCCTCGATCATCAGCACGCGTGCGCCGCCCTCTTGCACGAGCCGCGCGGCCGCCACGCAAGCCGAACTCCCCGCGCCCACGATGATGTAGTCGTAATGCTGCATTGAATGTCCTGTGTCCTTGTATCGATGATTCAACGTGAACCGTTCGCGCTCAGGCAGCGTTTGTGCGTTCGAGCGCATCGCGCCGGTTCGAGGCGCCGCGCAACTCGCCCGGATCTTCCGGCGACACCAGGAAGAACCACGAGACCAGCGCACTGATCACATACAGCACGGCATACGTCCACACCACGCCGTCCATGCCGACAGCGCTGTTAAGCACCCGATAAAGCACCGGCCCGATAAACGTCGATACCCCCGCGCTCAGGCAATAGATGGCCATGGCATTGCCCTTGTCCTCGCGTCCCGCAAGCGATGACATCAGCGCCGCCGCCGGGACATAACCGCACAGCGTGATGCCGTAGAGGCACGCGCAGACCACGGCGATTGCGAAATTGTGGCCGGTGTATTGCGGCACGAAGTACATGAGCAACATGCTGATGGCCGAGCCGATCCCCCCGAAGAACGTCAGCACGCGCCGCCAGCCGAGCCGGTCGCTTATCCGTCCGACGATCGGATTGAAGCTCATGCCGACGAGACCCATGATCGTGATCAGCAAAAGGTATTGCTGCTGCGTGAAGCCGATTTTTTCGGTGAAGAAGAACGGCAGAAAGGTGAAGAAGCCGAAGTAAGGCGCTGTGTTGATGGTGCGCACCAGCGCTGCGGCGGCAATGCGCGGACGCCGCCAGAGAATGTCTATACCGCCAAGCAGAATGCGTCCGGTGCTTTTCCCGCTGTGTGCCTCATCGAGAAACGGCGCCCGCCCGCGTGGTTCGCGTATTGCAAACGCCGCGATCAGCACGCCGCACGCGACCAGCCCGAGCGAAAGCCAGAACGTGGGGTACTCGCCGATCATGCCTATCGATACAACCGCGACCAGCGACCCGAGCGTCGGCAACCCGCCGGTAAACGCGAGCCAGAACCAGCCGGTCGCGGCGCCCTTGAGGTCGCTCGGGGCGGCCGCCTGGATCCAGACGAGGAAGGCGTACGCGAACATTGGATAGGCGATACCGCGCAATCCGTACGTGAGCGCAATCAGCAAGAAACTCTTCGATGGCAGCGCGAACGCAAGAAACAGCACTTCGAAGATCACCCAGATCGCGCCCCCCGCGAGCATGACCTTGCGCGGCCCGAGCAACGTGGAAAGCGATCCCGCAAGCCATGAACCCACGGTCACGGTCACCCCGTAGAACGCGATGATGGTCGCCGCCGAATCGATGCTGAAACCATTGCGCGTGAAATACGGCGCGAGGTAATTCGACTCGACGCCGTCGCCGATCATGAAGATCAACACCGCGATATAGCCCCAGAAAAGCGCGGCGGGAATGCCCCAGCGCTCGACGCCCGTGCGCCTTTGCAGCGTGCTCGCGGTCTCCATCATGGCCTTGTCTCCTTCGTCGTATCGATGATTGCCGGCTGAATGCCGGTCGGTCCAAGCATGATAATTCAACAATTCATAAAGTCATAATATGACTTTATGATCGTTTACCATGACTCGTGCAGGTCTTGCACAAGACGGTTCGAAGGGGTTGCATCGTTTAAAATTGGCTATGCGGCGAGGCTTCGAAACCCCTTCGAGGGCTGCCGCCGCAAGCTTTTTTCACAAGACTTTCACCATGACGGCAACGCCCATCACGATCAAACGCTCGACCCTCAGCGAACGCGTGGGCGCCGAGATGATCCAGCTCATCATCGACGGCGTTTATCCGCCGGGCTCGGCATTGCCCACCGAACCGCATCTGGAAAAGCAGTTCGGCGTGAGCCGCGTGACCATTCGCGACGCCATCAAGCTGCTGGTCAGCCGCCGCCTGATCGCGGTCAAGCACGGCTCGGGCATGACTGTGCTGCCCGAATCGCGCTGGCATTATCTCGATCCGATGGTGCTGTTCGCGCACGTTGCATCGCCGCGTGGGCAGCACATGCTTGGGGAGGTGCTGGAGGTGCAGCGCTGCGCGGAAGAAGAGCTCGCGGCGCTTGCCGCGTCTCGCAGAACCGCGGAGCAACTCGAGCGGATGAAGGCGCTTGTCGCGCAGATGGGCGAGGTGCTCGATCAACACGGTCCCTACACCGAACTCGATGTGGAGTTTCACGACGTCATTGGCGAAGCGGCGAACAATCGCCTCTTGCGAACAATGCTCGATCCGGTTCGCGAAGTAATTCGCGACGGATATGTTTTGACCGAGGAGCTACCGGGCGCGCCGGAACGTTCCTGGAAAGGACATCAGAAGATTTTGCGGGCTATCGAAAAACAGGACGCCAAAGCGGCGCGCGCTGCGATGCATGACCATCTGGAAGTATTTCGCCAGCATTTGGGGGTATCGCTGGATACGGCGTACTAGGACCTTGTCCCGCAAAAATCAATAAGCCGCGGAACGATCGTACACGCGCTTGCTCGCACACTCTTCGCACCAGCGCCGGGCCACGTGATCCGGCAGTGCCTGCCAGCTATGGCCGAACGCGCATTCCCATTCCAGCGCCGTGCTGGCATCGACATAACCCGCCGATACCAACTTCCCACCACGCTCCGCCGCCAGCGTCCTCAGCCGCTCGGTACGTTGCTCGCGCCGTTGTGATGCGCAGTTCATGCAGCGCACGTTCTGCGCCGCGCTCAAGGTGCTGTCCCACGCGTGGCCACGCCCGCATTGCCAGCCCTCGGCCGAGTCGGACATCGACGCCGCCCGTTGCGTCCGATAGCTCGCCGCCAGCGCCATCAATTCCTCGCGCTCGAGCGCGTGTTTTGATTTTTCAGTGTGCATGGGATTGACTTGAGCTCTTGGAATTCTCAATGCGCGCCGCCGCCCAGCGCCTCGGATCGCGAGGTGGTGGTCACAATGCCGTCCGGACCAAAATGGGCATTGAACATGGCGTCGCGCGTCACGCCGCCCTCCTCCCAATGCCAGCTCCACACGCGCTCTTTCTTGAGCGGATATTCGGCAATGGTGGTCGGCTTGCCCAGAATCCGGCGCACTTCGTCCTGCGTCATGCCCGGCCGGATCTTCGCGATGTTCTGCGCCGTCAGCACCTGCGTGACGGATACGAACTTGCCGGCTGTATCGATATCGACGAAATAGGTCGTCGTGCCTGCCGGCCCGCGAGGATATTCCAGGCGTTTGGAACCGTCCGTGAAGTTGCGCGCGGTTTCGGGTTCGCCCATCTGGTCGCGGATCTGCGCCTCGGTGGTCACGCCAGGCGTCAGGTCCTTCAGCAACAACGTGTCCGGCTTGACGGCGTTGAACAGCGACTTCAACTTGTTCATGGCGTCCTCGCTTTGGCTCTCGTTGCAGCCACCAAGCAGCACGGCCGCCGCGCACGTGGCGGCAAGCATGAGTCTTTTCATATGCGCCGACCTCTCAATGCGCCCCGTTGATCATCCCGCCTTTTTCAGCGATGGCACCGGATCGACCGCCTGCCCCGACTTGCGCAACTCGAAGTGCAGCAGCGGCTTGTTGGTCGGCCCCGTCCCCATTTCGGCAATCGGCGTGCCCTGGCGCACCGTATCGCCTTCCTTGACCAGCAACTTGCTGTTGTGCGCGTACGCCGTCAGGTAGTCGCTGCTGTGCTTGACGATGATCATGTTGCCGTACGCGCGCAAACCGTTGCCCGCATAGACCACGCGACCGGCGGCGGCGGCTTTCACAGGCTCGCCCACCTTCCCGCCAATATCGATACCCTTGCTGCCGCTTTCCCCGAACTTCGTGATCACGCTGCCTTCTGCCGGCCACGCGAGCCATGCGCCCTTGGCGTTGACGGAAGGCGTGCTGGTATCGGCTGCTTCTTCCTTGGCCGTTGCGGCGCTGCTGGCCGTCGTGGCCGTCGTGGCCGGCGCCGCCGTCGATGCTCCGCCAATGATCGGCGGCCCCGACTTCGTGGAATTGGCTGCTGCAGCTGACTTGCTCCAGTCATCAGTGCTTGCCGGCGTGCTGCCCGGGGGCGCCACGCGCAACAACTGGTCGATATTCACCTGCTTGCTTTCCGGCAGGTTGTTCCACTTGATCAGGTCGGCGGGTTTCTGCTTTTGCGCTCGAGCGATGCCATAAAGCGTATCGCCCGGTTTCACGCGATAAAACCCTGGCCCGGCCTCCGGCTGAACCGGCGGCGCAACGGCAGCCGGCCCGGCGACGGGCGTGGTTGTAGGAATGGACGCGGGCGCGGACGCGCCGCCCGTGGACCGGTCGACAATGGGCGCCGGCGTGATAGCCGACGAACAGCCGGCCACCAGCACCACCACGCCGATGGAAACGAGCGCCCCGACCACGCTCCCCCGGCCGCCTGCTGCCAATCTCGAATTACCTGAACGCAATACCGCCATGCTTGCCGTTTCCCTGACTACTGTTATCGATATATCCGGGCTGCGCTTGGGCGCCTAGAACCGCATGCCGGCGCCGCATCCGCCGAAAGCCCCGCCGTTCGTTGCGCTGCCACCGCAGCCAAAAATCCCGCAGCCCGCGAGCAGCGCCGAAACACCCAGCACCAACACCGCCAGCTTGAGACGGCGCCAATTGTCATTGCGCGCCGATCCCGTTGTATGACTCGTTCGTTCCAACATTTGCAACCTGCCTCGCCAACCTTCGCCAGCATAAAACATTTAACGTTTGTTCATGAAACACCCGGATTGTTCATCTCGATATTCGATACATCGATCTGACAATTCGGCATTCTAACCTTTTACGTTTTTGCGGCGAAAGAGCGCATTGCGGTCGGCGGCGACGCTTACGGTTTGGCTTTGCGACGCATCATTTTCCAGAGCGCGCCGAGCGCAATCGGAACAATCGCGGCGCACACGCCGATGATCGCAATCACATTCAGATATTGGCGGATGAACGGGATATTGCCGAAGAAGTAGCCCAGCAGCACGAGCAGCAAAACCCAGATCAGCGCGCCGAGAATGTTGAAGAACTGAAAGCGCGAATGGTTCATGGCCGACGCCCCCGCCACGAACGGCGCAAACGTCCGCACGATCGGCACGAAGCGCGCAAGCACGATGGTCTTGCCGCCGTGACGTTCGTAAAAGCCGTGCGTCTTGCGCAGCGCTTCGCGATCGAGGAATCGTTCGAGGATGGGGATGTTGGTATCGAAAACCTTGGGGCCGATTGCGCGTCCGATCCAGTAATTCACCGTGTTCCCGAGAACCGCCGCGACCAGCAGCAGGACGATCAGCGCAACGAGGTCCATCGAGCCGCTCGCCGCAAATGCGCCGCCGATGAACAACAGCGAGTCGCCGGGCAAAAATGGAAACACCACGAGCCCGGTTTCACAGAACACGATCAGGAAGAGGATTGCGTAAACCCAGCCGCCGTAATGCTGGATAAACACGCCGAGCGACTTGTCGATGTGGAGGATAAGACTCAGGAATGACAGCAGCGTATCCAAATGGGGCCTCGATCAAGATGGATTTGGCGGTGGCAACGTGCACGCGTGGTGGCATCGTTACGTAAAAAACAGTCGCGCCATGATACCGAACTCATTGCCCGAAAATTCACCAACGGCGCGTTTGGTTACGGGTTTTGGCGTGAATCGGCGCGCTTTTTTGCGTACGGGCCGATTCGCGGCGCGAAGCCATATGGAGACTGTCTGGCCCTGAAATCGTTCACGGGCGTGAGGCTTTATAATTTGGGCATGACCGATCTCATCGATTCATCCGACGCGGTTTTCTCCGACGCAACGTCGTCCGCACCCGCCACGACGCGCTTTCAGCGCGCGATTCAGCCCCTGCACGACCAGTTGATCAGCCAGATCGCGGCCGGCGAAGTGGTCGAACGCCCCGCGTCCGTGGTGAAGGAATTGCTCGAAAACGCGCTCGATGCCGGCGCGACGAGCCTGCGGATCACGCTCGACGAAGGCGGCGTGAAGCGGATCGTGATCGTGGACGATGGCTGCGGCATTCCTCCCGGCGAACTTCCGCTCGCGTTGTTGCGCCACGCGACCAGCAAGATCCGCTCGCTGGCCGAACTGGAAGCGGTGGCGTCGCTCGGGTTTCGCGGGGAGGCGATTGCATCGATCGCATCGGTTTCCGAGTTGTTCATCACCAGCCGCACGGCCTCGTGCCCGCATGCGACGCGCATCGATGCCCAGACTGGCGCGATCTCGCCGGCGGCCGGGACCATCGGTACGACCATGGAAGTGCGCGAGCTGTACTTCAACACGCCCGCACGCCGCAAGTTCCTCAAAAGTGAGCAGACCGAACTCGGGCATTGCCTGGAAGTCATTCGGCGCGTGGCGCTCGCGCGGCCGGATGTGGCCATATCCGTGATTCATAACGGCAAGGCCGTCGAGCACTGGAACGCGTCAGATCCGGCCACGCGCGTCGCCAAGATTCTCGGCGAGGTTTTCGCGACGGCCCATCTTCCCCTCGATGAACGCGCCGGACCGCTCGCCGTGTATGGCTGCGCGGGTTTGCCGACCGCGAGCCGCGGCCGCGCCGATCAGCAATATTTCTTCGTCAACGGGCGCTTCGCGCGCGACAAGTTGCTCACGCATGCCGTGCGCGCCGCATATGAGGATGTGCTGCACGGGAACCGGTATCCGTCGTATGTGCTGTTTCTGGATTTGCCACCTGAATCCGTGGACGTGAACGTGCATCCATCGAAGATCGAGGTGCGTTTTCGCGATTCGCGTTCGATTCATCAATACGTGTTTCATGCCGTGCAGCGGGCGTTGGCGCGCAATGCGGGGGCGTCGCCGGAAACTACTGCGGGTGGGCATGCCGCGCAATTGCAGCCGACCGGCGTTGCATCGTTTAGCGCGCGGCCTTTTGCGGGATCGGGTGAAGCTCAGGCAGCGCCGAGAGCGGAAAACGGCACGAACTGGTTGCGGCAATCGCGGATGACGCAGGGGAATCTGCCCGTAGCGCAGCCGTTGGCGCTTTACGATGCGTTGTTCGGGCGAAGGGATACCGGCGCGGGGACGGCTGACGGGACGACTTCGATGGCGTCGTCCGAGCGATATTCGCCTACTGAGGCAAGGCCGCCCGTGTACGCCGAAATGCCCGGCGCGCCGAATATGGCTTTGGATGAACAGCCGCTCGGCTTCGCGCTCGGCCAGATTCACGGCATCTATGTGCTGGCGCAGAACGCGCAGGGCTTGATCATCGTGGATATGCATGCGGCCCACGAGCGCATTCTTTATGAGCAGTTCAAGAACTCGCTCGCCGATCGGGCGATTGCCGTTCAGCCGCTGCTGATCCCGGTGACGATGACCGTCGACGCCGTCGAGATGGGCGTTGTCGAAGAAGGACGCGAAGTGCTCGATGCGCTCGGCTTCGATCTCGCGATCCTGTCGCCGGGATCGATTGCGATTCGTGCTGTTCCTGCGTTATTAAAGGATGCCGATTTGCAGTCGCTGGCTCGGGCTGTTATCGCCGATTTGCAGGCTTATGGCGGCTCGCGCGTTCTCACCGAACGTCAGCATGAATTGCTCGGCACGCTGGCTTGCCATCACGCGGTGCGCGCGAATCGTCGGCTGACACTCGATGAGATGAACGGCCTGCTGCGTCAGATGGAAGCCACCGAGCGCGGCGATCAATGCAATCACGGCCGGCCGACGTGGTTTCAATTGACGCTCGGCGATCTCGATCGACTTTTCATGCGCGGGCAATGAGCGCGCGGCGGGATGTGCATCGCGTGGCTTGTTTGCTGGGGCCGACGGCATCGGGGAAGACCGCTGCGGCGCTCGCGTTCGCGCAGCGGTTTCCTGTCGAGATTATTAGCGTGGACTCGGCGCTGGTTTATCGCGGGATGGATATTGGTACTGCAAAGCCAACCGAAGAAGAACGTGCGATTGCGCCGCATCACTTGATCGATATTATCGATCCAACCGAGGCTTATTCTGCCGCGCAGTTTCGGAATGATGCTTTGAGGCTGGTTGGTGAGATTGAAGCGCGTGGGCGGATTCCGTTATTGGTCGGCGGGACGATGCTGTATTACATGGCATTGACGCGCGGGTTGAATGAATTGCCTGAGGCGAATCCGGAAGTGCGCGCGGCGCTCGATGAAGAAGCCGCGCGCGATGGATGGCCCGCTTTGCATGCGCGATTGGCGGTGGTTGATCCGGAGACTGCGGCAAGGTTGGCGCCGAATGACTCGCAGCGGATTCAGCGCGCGATGGAAGTTTTTATGCTGAGCGGCAGGGCTTTATCGGCGATATTGAAAGACCCGAAGAAGAGCCAGGAAGGTGAGCCGGAGTTTGTGCCGATCGCGCTGGAACCATCGGATAGAAGCGTGCTGCATAAGCGGATTGAGAAGCGGTTTGATGCGATGCTTGAGGGTGGGTTTATCGATGAGGTGGAAAGGCTCCGGGCAAGAGGTGATTTATCGCCGACGATGCCTTCGATGCGATGCGTGGGGTATCGGCAGGTTTGGGAGTATTTGGATGGGGTGGTTGATTACTTTACGATGCGGGATAAAGGCGTTTTTGCGACCAGGCAGTTGTGTAAGAGGCAGTTGACTTGGTTAAGAGGGATTGAGCGGAGACGGGTGGTGGATTGTGCGCGGGAGGATGCGATGGAGATGGCGGTGGGGGAGATTGAGCGGGTCGCTCGGTCCTAATTTTTCACGACGGTTCAAGACGCGCTTGCGGGAGCCACCCGACGGGTCGATTGGCGCTTATCGGCCAGGAAGAGACCGTCGCTGTCGCCAGCTAGATCGCCGACAATCTCTTTGTTTGGCTCCCTTGCCGGTTATTGTTGGGTTGCCAGGACGATGAAGGCCATAAAGATGACGGAAGCTGAGGCCCTGAGGGGCTTTTGCGCCCAGACATTACGTTAACGCGACCTGACCTACCAAGCTCGATTGGTCAGGCTGCCGGCGCTCGCATCCACCGAAAAAAAACAGTTTCCACACGCTTTCAGCCAGCAGGCGATTTTTATGGTCGTGGCTATAATCGCCGACTTTCGCTTTTTACGGGGATGAATAAACCTAGGATGGATGGAAAAGTGGGGCGCTGTGGCGATGCCCACAGATAAAGTCATAAAGTATATTCATCTCAGGTTGAATCCCCGGATTCCTAAATTAGAAGCGCTTTGGAGCCACGTCCGAACTGTTGCATCGCTACCTCTTCATACGAGCTTTTTGAATTTAGCTTAGAAGCGGCACCTTCGATTTGCAACGGGAGTTTAAACAGGGGTATCTTTGGTCGCATTATTTAGATTTCAACCGCATTACAACTTATAAAATCTAAGACGAGATATGACAAATGATCGTTGCATTCTAGTGCAGTCGGGTCGTCACCCCGTAGTCAGGGGAGCGGGCTCAAGTGCTATACGCTGCACTACGTGCGCTAACTTGCTGGTGGTCGGCGTCGACGATCAGACCATAATCGACATCGACATTCGATGCGGAGTTTGCAATAACGTCTACTCATTTTCAAATCTTCCGGATGAGACTCCTGTCCCCCTCTACTTGATTCGGCTCTATCCCGGGGTTTACGCGATGGGGACGGAAGGCATCGCATTGCCCAGCGGGGCCTGCATCGTCTCCTTCAATGCGGCGGAAAGCAAAAATTTTGTTCATACGCCGCGACCAAGCGATGGTGTAGCATTTCCACGGAACTTCGACGACTTATCTGCTCTTATCCAGCGTGTTGACCTCCTTACCGCGCACAATTTTTCCCGACAAGTTGGGAGTGTTCGCAGAGCGTTTAGCGCGAAAAATACAAGTAATTTTCACGAGTGCCCGCCAGCATGGGCAATAGTGCGTCTTGAGGGCATCTATAGAACAGGATCGATAGATTTAATGCCCAATTCGTTGGATACGCTCGCATGTTCGATCGTGCACAACTTCATTGATAAATTAGACGCATGGGAACATCATCCTTTCTTCGCCTATTTTCCCAAATGGTTGTGCAACGAATTCATGCATACTAATGCGCTTTTTTCTGCTTTGCTGGGATTACGCCAAGCAGGAAATCACGTCGGCTTGTTAAACGCATCTCTGAATACTCACGCGACTCCAGACATGTACGTCAGCCTTACTACGGAGAGGCAGCTATCGCTTGAGATTAAGGCACCCCGGATCCTTCAAGGCCCTACCATTGATCCATCAGCCAGCGACGTTACACGGTGCATAGAAACTCAATTGCGCACGGTCAGCAGGCAGCTTATCCATTCCGAAGGAGGCCTTCTGATCGTAAGCGCATATCGAATTTCGAATGCAACCGAGCGCAAAACAATTTCGATTGCAGAGAGCGTTATAAAAAAGAAGAAGTATTCTGGAAAATTAGCTGGCATCCTATTGCATATGCACCGGCCCGCACAAATACAACTCATTGACGGACAGATTTTTATAGGGGCAGGAGAGGCGCAATTTTTTACAGTGAAAAACCCCGGTTACGTTGGGGAGAGCGATTTGCTCGACGACGGCCCGCCACCTCTTGATCTTGAAAGTCGATCGCTTTATCCAAATACTACGTATGGCTTGTAGGACAGGCATGGTCATATCTACGAACATTCGCCTCGCCTCGGAACGTCGAGCGTTCGGAGCTCGTAACTTCCTTTAAAAGGTAGCGCTAGGGTGATTGAATGTTGTGTCGTCCGATACTCAATCGCATTCGACTTTGTGTGATCGGTATGGGGTAAATCAAACGTCGCTTGTGGGTCGGGTCTCGCCCCCGGGACAGTCGGCGCACACTAACCCTCCCTTCACCTGAAGGAGAGTCGTCATGGAAGCAAATGCCAGCAACGCCCCGACGCGCGTCCCGTGGAATAAGGACAAACTTACTGGGCAGAAGGCGCCGCTGAAGCTAAAGGAAATTTGGGCCATTCGGATTCGGCTGCAACTGGGAGCGAAGACCCGTGATCTTGCGATGTTCAATCTCGCAATCGACAGCAAGTTGCGGGCATGCGATCTGACCAAGTTGCGCGTGCGTGATGTCTGCTTAGGCAACCGGGTGGCGCCACGGGCTACAGTCATGCAGCAAAAAACTCAGCGACCGGTGCAATTTGAAATCACCGAGCAGACCCGCGACAGCGTGGAAAGTTGGATCAAAACGGCAGCCCTGTGTCCATCCGATTTTCTGTTTCCGGGCCGCATCCATGCTTCGCCGCATCTTTCGATACGTCAGTACGCGCGCATCGTCCATCGGTGGATCAAATCGACCGGGCTTGACGACACGGCCTACGGGACGCACACGATGCATCGCACAAAAGCGTCGTTGATTTACCGACGTACGAAAAATATGAGGGGTGTTCAGCTGCTGCTTGGTCATACGAAGCTGGAAAGTACCGTCCGTAATCTCGGCATCGAGGTTGACGACGCGCTCGAGATGGCCGAGCAAACCGACGTTTAACGACGGGAGGCCGGTCGGCAATCGGACGCTGACCGGCCATGAAGCGTCATTCGCCCGCGGCGTCGCTCGGACATTCAGACGTCGCTTCCACGCAGGAAGCGGCCATCCAATTCGCGATGACGAACGTTGCTTGATCGGCCCGAGCTGGCACTGGGATGGACCGGGTTCTACGTCAGCAATGTGGCGGATTGCTGACGATGGCGGCATCGCGCAGTCGGACGCCAGCTTCCTGCATCAGCGAACTCACACTCTCGACCCTGAGCGACTGTCGAAATATCAAGACATCAACGGCTATTTGCAAAGTCGAGCGGACTTTCGGCCATTGCTGTGATTGGGACGGGCTGAGCCCCTTTGCGATCGGTAATCTGACACGCCCAAAACCATCGGCGACGTTTTTTGGCACATCCGGGACAGAGCAGGTTTCGAGAGTGACGACCACTGGTACAGACTCGCCGACGGACGGATAGCATCGGTATAATTTAACTATTGAATTTCATTTTCGATAACCCAGGCAAATCGAGGTGCCGAAACAGGAGTGGTACACTAAATTTCTACCCGCGCACGGAACTTTCCTCCGAAAACGAGTTGGGAGTTTGGAGCGTGATTTGCGGCCGCGAGAATAAATATGACCATCTATACCCGCATCGGTCCAGGTGTAAGCACAGAATCTTTCGCGTCGCGGTTCGAAGAGTCGCTGACCAAGCAAGACATGCGCGCCGGCAAAGTGATCTCCGTCGAAGTCGTGCGTGTTGACCACAACTTCGTGGTCGTCAACGCTGGTTTCAAGTCCGAATCCTACGTCCCGCTCGAAGAGTTCCTGAACGACGCGGGCGAGGTAGAAGTCCAGGCAGGCGACTTCGTCTCCGTCGCTATCGAGGCAATGGAAAACGGCTATGGCGACACCATCCTGTCGCGTGACAAAGCGAAGCGCCTGGCTTCGCGGTTGTCGCTGGAAAAGGCTCTCGACAACAACGAACTCGTCACCGGCACGATCACGGGCAGGGTCAAGGGCGGGATGACCGTCATGGTCAACGGCATCCGCGCGTTCCTGCCGGGTTCGTTGGTCGACACGCGTCCGGTCAAGGACACGACCCCGTATGAAGGCAAGACGCTGGAATTCCGCGTCATCAAGCTCGACCGTAAGCGTAACCACGTTGTGCTGTCGCGCCGCGCCGTGATCGAATCAACCCAAGGCGAAGAGCGCGCAAAGCTGCTCGAGACGCTGAAGGAAGGCGCGATTGTGGAAGGCGTGGTCAAAAACATCACGGACTATGGCGCATTCGTGGACCTCGGCGGTATCGACGGCCTGCTGCACATCACGGACATCGCATGGCGTCGTGTGCGTCACCCGAGCGAAGTTCTGTCGGTTGGCCAGGAAGTTACCGCGAAGATTCTCAAGTTCGACCAAGAAAAGAACCGCGTTTCGCTTGGTATCAAGCAACTCGGCGACGACCCGTGGGAAGGCATTTCCCGCCGTTACCCGTCGGGCACGCGCCTGTTCGGTAAGGTCACCAACATCACCGACTACGGCGCATTCGTCGAAGTGGAATCGGGCATCGAAGGCCTGGTTCACGGGTCGGAAATGGACTGGGCGAACAAGAACGTTGCACCGTCGAAGGTTGTGCAACTCGGCGACGAAGTCGAAGTCATGGTTCTCGAAATCGACGAAGACCGCCGCCGTATCAGCCTCGGCATGAAGCAGTGCAAGCCGAACCCATGGGACGACTTCAGCCGCAACTTCAAGAAGGGCGACAAGCTGGAAGGCGCGATCAAGTCGGTCACCGACTTCGGCGTGTTCATTGGTTTGCCGGGCGGCATCGACGGTCTGGTTCACCTCTCGGACCTGTCGTGGAGCGAAACGGGCGAAGAAGCGGTTCGCAAGTACAAGAAGGGCGACGAAGTAGAGGCGATCGTTCTCGGCATCGACGTCGAGAAAGAACGCATTTCGCTGGGGATGAGCCAGTCCAGTCTGCAAACGGGAAGCAAATCGGAGTACCGTCGGGGCAAAGTCTCTGCTCGCCATTCCGAGCAAGGCTACGCCCCGGATGCGCCGTCGCTGGATGCCTCGTCCAAGATTTGGCGGACCACGGGAGTCGAAATACGGGCGACTGGTTGCGCGATTGATGTAAGCGATTTACGGACGCTTCTCGCGAAATACGGATCCTCTTTCGCTGGACGTGTATGCACGACTGGCCTAAGTGTTGTTCTTCGAACTGATCCGTGTTCGACCCTTGACGATTTCGTCGACCGGTTAGGTGAAGTCGCTTGTGCTTACTGGGAAATGCCTTGGGCCTATGAGTCAGAGGTCAGACCGATGGTCGGGGTTCTGGGCATTTACGCTAGTGGCGCGATTCGAAGCGTGGGAGAAATTATTAGTCAATCCCCGAATGGAGTTCGCGTGAAAATCAAAGATGGTCTCGAACTGATCGATCCCGACGCAGATCAAGCTGACGACGCGTACACAGAAGTAGTGGAATCGCAAGTAACTCTAGTAGGTGTAGAAAGTTTATGAGCGAAGATAAGTCACCAGCCCTGCGACATTTGCGAGTAGGCGATGAATTGATAAAATTTAGCACGGGATTACGTGCCAAAGGGGCCGATTTTGATCACGCCGATAACGTGATTTTTGTTCACGGGTTCACGGCGCATGGATCATATTTAAATGGCCTAGCAGAGTATTTTGATGATAATGGATTTAATTCTTTTATATTTAATTATAATTCTTATCGTGGAATTGAGAAGGCGGCAGAAACGTTGCACTCTCTTATTGCAGGCATCAATAATCTTTCAAAATCTGAAATGTGCGCAGAAGGAATTTTGGGGCGCAAGAAATTTAGTTTTGTGTGTCATAGTATGGGCGGTCTTGTGGCGCGGGCCTTTACCTATCGGAATGGCGCGTGCCAGTATATAAATCGCGTGGTCACACTTGGCACTCCGCACAGTGGTACCTTAGGAAACAGTGAAATTCTCGACTATTTCCTGAGGTGGAGTGAATTTGTCACGGAAGCAGTGCCCGGAATGACCGCAAAAGCGTGCCTGTCTGCACAAGAGCTGACTAGCAAAGATCCAGCGCCTATGCTCCTCGACCGACTTCAGTTAGAAAATCCAGCAGCATGTGAAATTCCAGTTCTTACAATCTCCGGAGGAAAGCAGTGGCTCGAATTCGGCAATAATCGACTTTTTAACAGTGCTTGGAATTCCAAAATTCAGCGACTCCTAAGTCCCGGACAGAACGATGGCCTAGTCTCAGAGACGAGTAGTTCTCTTCAGGCCGTAGGTTTCATGCACTGCTTGCCCAATAATCAACATTATTGCGATTATCCGGAATTTTCCCAAATAAACCATTCCAATTTGATTAATAATCAGGATTTAAGTATAAAAATGATGGGGTGGCTTAAGCAAGGTGCGGACGCGTTGGGAACGCAAATCTGAATGATCCCAGATCTTCACGCTTGGGTGCGCTTTAAGCCCTACCAAGAAGCGCTTAGTTTTCGTGAAAACCTGCAAGCGGTTCGACAAAATGCAATAATTTCCGTTATACGTGTCTGACCGCGCTTGCGACCTCGCTCATCCACATGACGTCGGAGACCGCCGGGTTGGCGAGTATTGTTAGCGTGAAATCTTTTCTTCTTTGTCCTATTCATTAGCTTCGTCATTGTTGCAACAATGCCAAAATTTCTTCGTCAGTGTTAGAAACAGAGTGCTTCCAAAACAGCGGCACGCTACCGTTCCCGACACATCGACCACCAACAGCTAGAGGCTAGCCGTTCAGGGTATGCGGTCACTGAGACCGCTTCGGGTCGGAACTGTGAGATGCACGATGTAGAATGCCGTCGTCCAGCGGCTTGCCGCAGTCTGCGTCAGCAATCCCCCACATCACCGACGCAGGATTCAGCCCGCCTTCCAATGTCCGCTTCTGCCGACAAGCGCGCGGCGAGCATCGGGCGGGTTTCGAAATGGACCAGCCGTTCGAGTGACCACTTCATGGCTCAGGCGAACGGCAGAAAGTGGCCGACGGTACACGTTCACACAAACCGTCGGAAAGCTGCTCCTGAGAATTCAAACGATCTCACGGGGGCACGTTCATCGAACTGGTGCTATCGGCCAATTACGGCCATTCAGCATCTGCGTTCAGATCGTCGTAAGCGCCCGGCAAAGTCAGGGTGAGCTCAATCAGGGGACAGGTGGTACCCAGTTATGCGGAAGCAATTCGGCGATCTTATCGGCCCGCTGTGTTGGCAGCCGCGTAAGCGTCGCGCGAGGGCCGCACTTGATCTTGCTACCTTGAGACGCCAAAGTGGTTCCCACTACTTGAATGGTGGGAACTAATTTGACATTAGAAAAATCGCACTCGGGCAGTCGTAAAGGCTGCCCGAATCATAGTCCGGAGTTTCGGCGCCGAATGGTCGATGCGGCCTGTGAGCCCGGTGTGTCGGTTTCAAGTCTTGCTCGTGAGAACGGCTTGAACGCTAACCTGCTGTTCAGATGGCGACGAGAACATAGAGTTAAACAGCAGGGCAAGGTTAGCGGGCTTATTCCCGTGAGCGTGGTGACAGACGTAGCGAGCGTGGTTGCGCCAGAGGCGTTGATCGAACCGGATAAGGCGAAGGCGACATCACCGGGCGGCACGATCGAAGTACGAATTGGCCGTGCAATGGTCAAAGTGGATGGCGCGGTCGATGTCGAGACGCTTCGAGCTGTGCTGGCGAGTCTGAGATCGTGATCGGCCTGCCGGCGGGTACGCGAGTGTGGATTGCAGCAGGTATCACCGACATGCGCTCTGGATTCCCGGGGTTAGCTGCCAAGGTGCAGACAGCGCTCGGTGAAAATCCGCTGAGCGGCGACGTGTTCATCTTTCGTGGGCGCCGTGGCGATTTGATCAAGATTCTATGGGCGACTGATGACGGGGTCTGGCTGCTCGCGAAGCGCCTCACAAATGGCCGTTTCATCTGGCCACAGGCTGATGGCGGCAAGATCCATTTGACGAGCGCCCAGCTATCCATGGTCCTCGAAGGGATCGATTGGCGCCAGCCTCGTCGCACAGCGGCATTATTGATGGCGTAGCGGTTGTAAACCGCACGGGATACTCGTAAACTGCGGCGTATGCCGAGCGACGCCGATCTCCCCGATGATGTTGTCACCCTGCAGGCCTTGCTAAGCGAGGCCTTCGCATCAATTGCCGATCGGGATCGCGAGATTGAACGCCTGAAGGTTCAGATCGACAAGCTCAAACGGATGCACTTTGGCCGTAAATCCGAGCAGTTGGATCGGCAGTTGGATCAACTCGAGACACAGCTAGAGGATCTGGCAACTGGGCAAGGCGCCGCCGACGTTCGCCGGGCGCGCGCGCGATCTCCAAGTTCGGGCATCTCCGTGCAGGCGCCCAAGGAAGCTCTGCCACCCCATCTGCCACGCGAAGATCGCGTGCTCGAACCCGATCCGACATGCCCCAAGTGCGGCAGCGCCATGCGCGCGCTTGGCGAAGACGTGTCCGAGCAGTTGGCGCGCGTCACCGCTATGTTTAAGGTAATCCGCACGATTCGACGCAAGATGGCCTGCCCCAGTTGCGGTCACATCGAACAGCCGCCGATGCCGGGGCTGCCGATTGAGCGCAGCATGGCGCATCCGAGCTTGCTTGCTGACATCCTGGTCTCGAAGTACGCCGACCACATTCCCTTGTATCGCCAAACGGGGATCGCTGCGCGCGAAGGCGTACGCCTTGATCGCGCCACCACAGCGCGCTGGGTTGGACAGTGCGAAGAACTCTGCAGGCCGCTGACCGAAGCGCTGCGCGTCTATGTTATGGCGGCCACCAAGATCCACGCGGATGACACACCGATCCCGGTGCTCGCGCCGGGCAACAAGAAAACCCGCACGGGTCGGCTCTGGGTCTACGTTCGCGATGACCGCCGTTCGGCTTCCATAGAACCGGCCGCCGTCTGGTTCGCTTACTCACCGGACCGCAAAGGCATCCACCCACAAACTCATCTTGCTAAATTTGAGGGCATCCTTCAGGCGGACGCGTATGCGGGCTATGCTGATCTGTACCTCGATGGGAAAATCCATCCGGCCGCTTGTTGGGATCATGCTCGGCGGTATGTCTTTGACGTCCATGAGAAAACGCCGTCGGAAACCACCACGCAATTGCTTGACAGGATCGGCGAGCTATACGGTATTGAGGCTGAGATCCGCGGCAAGCCTTCGGATGAACGATTGCGCGTGCGCCTGGAAAAGAGCAAACCGCTGCTCGTGACTCTCGAAAAGTTGATGCGAGAAAAACTTGCCACGATTTGGGCGAAAGCACCGCTGGTCGAAGCGATTAACTACTCTTTGAACCGCTGGGATGCGCTCACGTTGTTCTGCGACGATGGACAGGCAGAAATCAGCAATGTACTTGCGGAAAATGCATTGCGCTGTGTGGCGCTCGGCAGGCGCAACTACATGTTCGCCGGCTCCGACAGTGGAGGAGAACGGGCCGCGGCGATGTATTCATTGCTCGGCTCGTGCAAGCTCAATGGCGTCAATCCACGTGCTTATCTTGACTACGTGCTGACGCGCATCGCAGACCACAAAATCAACGTCATCGACGAACTACTGCCTTGGAACATCGCCAGACTTCTGCCCTCGTTCCCACCGGCATCAAACTGATCCGCTCGTCTACGAAAATCTGAAGGGCCCCCACGAGACGCTTACGCAGCCGCGTGAGGACGTCTTTTAAGTATGCGTATGGGTCGTGCCCATTGAGCTGTGCGGAACGCACCAGACTCATGATGGCAGCGGCTCGTTGACCAGCGCGTAGGGAACCTGCAAATAACCAGTTCGCCCTTCCGATCGCCCAGGGTCTGATCAGGTTTTCGATTCGGTTGTTGTCTATGGGTACATGAGGATCATCGAGATAGCGCGTGAGCGCCTGCCAACGCTTGAGGTTGTAGTCCAGTGCGTTGGCGATCGGCGAGCCCTCGGCGACAAGTTTGCGCTGAGCGAGCATCCAGACGTGCAACGCCTGTGCAATTGGCCGGCCTCGCTCCTTACGAATCGCTCGTCGTTGTTCAGGGTCTAAGTCGGCAGCTTCGCGCTCGACGTCGTAGAGCGCCACGAAGAATTTCAATGCCTGCTCGGCGATCTGGCTCTTCTTGCTCGCATGCAGATCGAAGAATTTTCTCCGCGCGTGTGCCATGCAGCCAATTTCCGTGATGCCCAGCTTAAAGCCCGCTTTATAGCCGCTGTAATCGTCGACGACCAGCTTGCCGCGCCAATTGCCCAGAAAAGCGCGAGCGTGTTCGCCAGATCTACCGTCGGCGAATTCGTACACGACCGCGCGCACCTCTGCGAACTCGGTCGACGTGTACGCCCACAAATAGGCGCGATGTGTCTTCCCCTTGCCGGGGCTCAACATCTGCACTGGCGTTTCGTCTGCATGTAGGACGCTGTGGCGCAGTAGTTCCTCGCGAAGCGCGTCGACCAAGGGTTGCAAACGCACACCGCATACGCCCACCCAGCCGCCGAGCGTCGATTGTGGAATTGCCAGGCCCGCGCGGGCGAAGATGCGTTCCTGCCGGTACAGAGGAAGGTGGTCGCCGTATTTGGCGACCAACACCTGTGCGAGCAAGCCATTCGTTGGAATCCCTTTGTCGATCACATGCGGTGGCACCGGCGCCTGGATCAACGTCTCGCACGCTTTACATGCCCACTTCCCACGGATGTGGCGCTCAACCGTGAACACGCCCGGAGTGTAGTCGAGCTTCTCGCTGATATCCTCGCCGATGCGCACGCGCTGGCAGCCACAGGAGCAGCTCAACTCAGTCGGTTCGTGATGGATGTCGGTGCGGGGCAACTGGGGCGGCAACGGCAAGCGTTTGGCCCGCTTGCGAGGTTTCTCCTGCGGCGCGTCCGAGCGCAGTTCATCCAGCTCGGCCTCAAGCGCTGCCAAATCCTCATCAATGGCCTCGTCCAGCAAGCTTAACTGCTCGGCAGTGAACTGTTCGCTACGTCTGCCGAATTGCAGGCGTTTGATGACCGAGAGCTCGTGGGTGAGCTGGTCAATGCGCGTTTGGCGGTAGTGCGATTCACGCGTCTTCTCGTCGACCTGGGTCATCAACTGCCGCGCAAGTGCGCGCAGTTGATCGGGGTTCAGGGCATCGAGATCGGTGGGTGAATTCATACCCCCAAGTTTGCCAGCACCTGCACGCCGGGGGAATCGAAACTGTTTACGTCATTTGCTATACCACCGCGATTACGTGGTCGTGTGCCAACGTCTGCCAGGGCAGCCCGATCACGAGTGCGCGCAGTTGCTCGAGATTTAACGTCTCAGAAATATCACTATGACCATTGGCCCAAACGAAATGACCTTTGTTCAAGCGTCGTGCAGCAAGCCAGACGCCAAAACCGTCGTACACCAGGACCTTCATGCGCGTCGAGCGCTGATTGGCGAACAGATATGCATGATGTGGCCGTGCGGACCCAAATACCTTCACCACGCGAGCAAGGATGGTATCAGCGCCGGCACGCATATCGAGCGGTTCGGTCGCAAGCCAAATGGCGTCGATGCGGATCATCGCAGCACCTCCCGAACCCAAGCTGCACTGTCACTCAAACAAAGCTGCGGCCACAGCACTGACACGGTTGTGCCATTGCGCTGAATGTCGATACGCACGTTCGCTTGCGCCGCGTCGGGCGCTTGTGGTGTCGGCACGGTCATTGGCAACGCGACGAAGGCAGGCTTTACGTCGACAACAACCGATTTGGGTGCAGGCGGCGCAGCGTCGCTCGAATCCGCGGCATCTTTAATCCAACGCCGCAGCACATTGGGGTTCAGACCATGCGAAATTGCCACGGCTGAACATGAGACGCCTACCTGGCGACATTGTTCGATAAGCTCTGACTTGAACAAGGGGCTGTAGGTGCGCCGTGTGCGCCCGGTCGGAATGTCTTGGGAAATAGTGTGCACGTGTCCGCTTCCTGATCGTGGAAACGTATGCTCTTACGCCAAAGAATAGAAAACCAGATGAGATTGCCGGGTGCTTACAGATCGTCAACACATGTACGTTCTCTGCTCACCGTCACGACCCCGCAGCCGGTTTCATGGTTTGTGTAGCGCGCGACTCGACGGTCCGAACACTTTGCCATACTAACTATTGCAACGATTTACAACACTTGTTAATTCTGCCTTTGGATAACCGTTATTGTTCGGAAATTTACTTGCAAGAGCTGCACACTCGGTCGCGTTTGCAACACACTGATCAACATGAGTGTCCGGCCCAGTATTAACAACACAACAAGTCTTCCCAAGTTTTTTGCAAGGAGGATCGTTCTCTGGACATCCTGTTAATGATGCGAGCAAAAAAGACGCAAGCAAAGTCTTCGAGAATCTACCTATAAACATGATATCTCCTGTATTTGCGCCAATAGTTCACAGCATAGGGATAGCGGATTTGAGACTCGACTCCGCTACGCCTTTCCAAGCAGACAGATCGGTTTGCTGCGCTACTGGAAGCAACGAACGTATGTACCAAAGTGCCCGGATTTTATTAGCTGATGGCTGGTCGCAGTCTATAAGATCAATACGGTCTTTATTAATCGCAGATTGATTAGAACATACAAAAAGGCCTAGTTTCGCAGCGGCGTTTGAAGCGTTAATTGCTAAGTCTTTGTTGGGCGTCGTAGTCAAGGACTTCTTAAAGGCATCCTCAAATTCGGCCAAATTTTTCTGATCAATAAGAAACTGTGCTCGCACTCGAAACCGTAAAACAGGTAAACCGGAAGGATTGATTGCAGCGGCCATTTCCCTGAGCCACTGATCGTGAAAAGTCATCTCCACTGGTAACGTAGCGATGGAATCAGCAGCTACTGCCGGCGGAATATTCCCGCTTTCATCCGCGCCAGCATAAAGCTTTGCGCGAGTGTATGTGGAATGCAATGCCGTCACTAATGCCATTCGCATCGTCAACGATGAGGACGGGACAGCGATGATACGCAGTAGCTCGTTCCAAGCAGCCACCACCTTACTCGCCTCCGAGTCGCGCTCAGCTTTCCATTGAGCCTTTTGCTCCGTAGGCACAATTGCTAGCATCGAATTAGCTTTAACCATGCGGACATAGCTGGGAATTGCAATAGCGTATGTCTTGCCTACGGCGTCGCTGAATGATATCTGCTCGGCCAGAAGTTGCAGCGCCATGGAATCGGCTGGCCGAGTCAAGGCAGGAGAAGCTTTTTTAAGAAGCTCCACAAGCTCGACAGTTGACCGCGCTGGGTAATTTTTTTGAAACAACTCTGTTTTATCGCCCAATACGCCGGGAATGATCGCGTCAGTGTCTAATCTATCGAGAGGTAAGACAAGATATGCGCGAACGTAATGTGCAGCAAGCGGTAGGAATGGACTTCTCATCTCTACGGGTTTTGCAAGTTCTCGCTCGAGCACTGCCGCTGAAATCATCGCACTTTGGAAACGGCTCAAAGCGTCGGTCCTGACTTGCCACATAATCATTGCCAATGTGATCTCAACTTCCGGCTGTTTAGTAATCGGTGGAGGTTGTGACGCAGAATTTGTTTCACCGCTTCCGTCTGGCCACAACATTGAAGTCAGGCGATATTCTGTAAGTATTAGAGAGTTTTCCGTTTTGTAAGTAGTTGGGCGCAAATACACGTCTCGCAGTAATTCGGACAACATTTTTTTGTATTGATAGTCGTTATTGTCGGGTGCAACATTCGTAAGCTGCTCTGCGATATAAGCGGCGCGTTTAAAATTCAGAAGACGGTATTCCTTGTCGAATTCGGCGTCAAGCTCGGCTCTAATTAATGGTATTTGATATTGCAGCGATGGTATAAAGTGCGGAGCAATCGCAATGACGGCCAACGTTACAAAGGCACCTCCTATGCGCCAGCGAGCTTTCTTCACGCGCGACTCAAGCGAGCCCGTAGATGTTGAGATATATTTGCCTATCCATACCGCAAAAACCGAAAACGACGCTAGTATTACAATTCCTCGCAGCGCCCGGTTCAAGTCATCGGTTTTTCTGGACCCCAGAATATCGAGCGCAGCGATTTTAGCTTGAAGGCCTTCAAGTCCGACATTAATGTTATTGCTCAACACGCCGTCAAGTTGCGTTACGGCGTCCTGAGTCAGCTCTGATAGTTGCCGAAGTTTCGCTTCTATGTTGTTATCAAGTGTTAGTAGTTTCTCGTCGGCTTTTTTTGAGGCATAGTCGATAATATTTCTGCCTTTCGTTTCAAACGCCTCAAGCGTTGGTCCAAAAACGAACTCGTTGGCTCCTTTCATAAGATCGCCTACTGGCGCAATGCCGAGCGGTCCACGGCCACAGCCAACAACACACCATTTCTCTCCTAAGAGGTGGTTTCCAATGAATGCGTCAGCCGATCCTAGGTGAAGAAAAACGAACAATAAGATGAGACCGAAAAATCTCTTAACGTTCATCTTTTTCACCTTTAAATAAAGACAGCGCATTTTCTCGACTATCAGTATTTATAGTTCATTGGCGGGGCAATGCAAGCCGGACAGAAGCGCACATTTAATCGAATGAAGAATAAAGCGAAGTGCGTCCGCTGACCAAGCCAAGTTGGCTTCTTTCGCAATACTCCTTAACAGCCTACGGCGAACGACTCCTTCTGGGTGAAGCGTTCGTCTCATTTGGGTCGACTACGGCCGACCGCATGGGGCAGCAGTCGGCCATCAAGCGACATTCAACTAGCACCGTCGAACAACCGAAGTTCGGCGCACGGCCAACCTAAGGCATATGTCTGTGTGCTGCAACAAAATTCGCTCAAACTCTTCTGGTTGGATTTCCCCCGAGTATTGTTTATAACGCTGCGTTGTACGCGCCGATGCGTGGTTGGCCATCACCGCGGCGTCCTCAAGCGTGCAATCGCTGAACTTTTCCCCTCCACCAAACTGACGGTCAGCGCCTGCGTAAGTGTGCGATACCGAACACTTTCAAGTTTATTATTTCAACCTTTCAAGTTTTTAGAACTACGCTCATTGGCGGAAGACGCGAGATTGTAGAGCTTTGGAGACTCGTCGGTGCCACCGTGAAAGATGCGACGGAGTGTATATCGAGTATCCCATTAACGAAGGACGCCAACTGGGTGACCGTATATTATAAACGGCGAAACGATAAACACTGTTTTGGCGCCGTTTCTGAGCTGGTCGCAGACTGGAAGAAAGCATCGTTGCAAAGATAGTGATACAAACTCTTCACATACGGATAACACGTTCCAACGGGAGAAACCGTGATTTCTAAATCCTTAGCCGCCGTTTTATTGTTTGTTTTTCTCCACTCAACTGCGGTTGCTGGACGGACTACTCAGATCTTGGTGGGCAACGGAAATGGCCAGCCCGCCTTTAGTGGAGTGGTATATCCTTGCGGTCCAGGGGGAGATACTGAGTATGTACAAAATATCGGACGCGGGTTTTGCACCAAGTATACGGCCAGCGACAAAGTAGTGGGCTCCTTCGCTCTTTCCACAATGTCAAATGTTGGAGGCGGGCAATGCGGCTGGACCATTTACAAAATCGAGTGCGATTAAAGTCGGGCGTCGACGCTAGTCCGAACCCTTATATATGCGCCAATCCGAGTGACCTTGTTTGAATCCATAACGGCGCCCCGTAATGCGGTGGATGCCAAATATCTCAATTGAGGTGTCGCGTGACTACAAAAATCGTCTTTGCCGTTGCGTGCATGTTATCTGCTGCAATAGCGCGCGCTGACACAATGAGCGTCATGCTCAACGGAAAGTACATGAGTTCTGGCACGACATATTCGATGGAGATTTTTGACGTCAACTGTAATCAAAGTGCCGGCGTTCATTCCCTCTCTGCCAATCAGACTGTTCCGGTTTCAATTTGCAAGAATTCCTCTGGTTACGGCAACTTAAAACACAGGAACCTCACCTTAGGGGGAAACTGGGTTGGCTCGTCGCTGCTTAATAACGGAGACGACGTCTATCCGTAGCGAGCCGATTTCCAGGTCGTAACCTAGGTCAAATCTCTTGTCCCCACTGCGCTCGCCCTTCATCACACAGGTTGCTTTCTTGATCGTTGCCATTTGTTTGTGACGCCTCGCTCGGTTGTGTGTTGTTCCTTCTCGTGACGGCATCTAGAAATAAGAAAACGCAGAATTCAACCGTTCGCTATATTGAATATTGCGACGGAGCGCGTTGGAGGAGCAAGCGATGAAAATTCTACTATTTTCGCTTTTCATCCCGATGCTCCTTTCGGTCCAATTTGCATTCGCTGCTGAGTGCAGTGGAAACGCCTGCGACGATATCGTTTTCGAGTTTGTCAATAATTGCTATCAGGCTCGTAACATGGGAACGAGACGGGTCAGGGTCGTGATGGGCCCCTACTCATTTGTGTTGCAGCGCGGCCAAACGATGAAGATCGGCATAAATAACTGCGTTCAAAGCTACTTCGGCAGTAATACGGCAAACTACGATCAGTCCGGGACAGCCGTGCCTGCCCAACCTGGACCGTCTACGACGCGACGTCAGCCGCCCCCACCTTTAGCAGTAGACGAAGACCCTCTCGAGGACCAAATCATGTACGCGCTTCAGTGGGGAGATCGGGAGAACTGTGACGAGATAAGCCGCGCGATCCGTTCCCAACCTCGGTACAGATTCGACGATCATCAACTAATCGAAACCACAATCTCTTTCGGCAGCTTCTGCGCATATAAATTGCTAAGAGATCGGCACCGGCGGGTTGAAGGAAGTCCTTTAGATGAAACATACTTCGAGGACCCGTTGGGTGTTCTTTTGGCTGGAAAACTCAATAGAGGAGACGAGATAATCGGTTTGGACACTCTCTTTGCCAACGATAACATTGTCAATTGGATCGACGAGTTTCAACGGGACGGGGTGAGTTTGGACACCATGCTTTTAGGCGCCAGCGGCTTCTGTCGTAAAAGAGAAGTAGCGCTCGTAGCCGAGGCGCTAATAAAGCGCGGAGCGAACCCGGATTGGAACGGCTCAACATCAAATGCGCGGGCAAAAATTACGAACCTATGCCCCCAAGTACTTTCCACGCAGCAGTGAAGCGTCCTCGCAACTCTTGGTGCAGCCCTATCCGCATCCAATACTTCATACATTTTTCTTGCAACTCTGCGGCTGCTCACACGAGCAAAGCGAATCGTTTGCCGATCGTTAAATTGTCCGGTGCATTGACGAACTGAGCGGCCGCTTCCGGCGGAGCGCGACTGTCCCTTGTGGGTCGGGAGTGGGCGTCCCAACTTTGCCTAGACCGCAATAGCTAGGCAACGATTCCCTTCAAGTGGCGGCTATGTCGCTCACTGGCACCCTTGCATTGAAGCCCGCAGGTCCGTCGTAAATGGCAATCTGTTGCACTTGTCGGCGATTCTTAAGAAATTCCACCGCCTGGGTTAGCAGAGGGTCTGTACTAGGCAGCTCCAATTTGTTCGCGGCATAAGTCGTCGCGCCTAACTTCACGCGGCGCGACTGATCCTCCACAATTATGGTTGAAAACATCGCCTCTCCAGGCATCGAATCATCGAGTCGAAAGACCAATGTGCGCGCCTCATCAAAAAAGCTAATTATTTCAGCGGCCCAGCTTACGTCCATTCCTTCATCGTAGAGTGCCTTCAGCTCCGAATCTTCACAGCGCTGGCAATCAATCTTCATAGTTACCACGTCCAGTTTCGGGTTCTGATTGTTTCCGCTTCGGATCGGTAGCATATCAGTCGGGATGTTCGGAACTGACTTCGTTAGCGTCTGAGACATGGCGGAGAAAGTATTTTTCCGATGGCACTGTAAGAGCTGCATTGGTAATCACCCGTGGAGGTTCAGTCCGGATCCGCGCATTTCCCCGACATTCACATCGTCGCCTCAACACCACTCCTTGCGGGCCAATTCCCAATCAGCAGTTGCATATTCTTAGTCATCATTCTAACAACCTCGATTTTTCGGGAAATGCTGCCCTGAACCATCGACCCCATTTGACTGCTCGAATCCTCTTCTTCGCCGCTAGCCACGCCAAAACCTGATGCAACGGCGCTCGTCTGGGAACACGACCTGGCGGTATCAAACTGAAAATAAATCGCCACTATTTAAAGTGCACCGTAGTAGTACAGGATCGAAGTCTGCGGCACGTTCATTGCTGCGTAGTTACGTAAGCAGACGGCCAACCGTTTGTGCCTTTATTCAAATCCAATAGGAGGGACGGATCATGAGTAAGTTAACAAATACATTGATCGCGGCCGCGGCAGCACTCACTTTATCGAGCGGCGCTTTTGCACAATCCGCTGGAGGCGCAGCTGGCGGCGGTTCATCGGGCAGCACGGCTAGCCCGTCGAATCAGGTGAGCAATTCATCGAATGGTTATGGCACGCCAGGCATCACCAATTCGGGCAGCGGCATGGGCTCGAAGGCGCCCAATTCAGGCCTGCCCAATGCCAATAACGGCAGTGCGACATCGACCAGCAGCCCTCCCCCGAGCAATAACACGCTGGCAACTCCAAGCGTGAAATCGCCGGCCGCTGGGCAATAAAAAGTGAGGGTGAAAGCCCCGGCGAGGGGAAACATCGACACGTTTAATTTGCGTTGCAGTGAATCATCCCTGCAGAATCCACAAATTTGAACGTCGGGTTAACCCTCGCCACCCGTTGAAAGCAAGGCCGATATCCTCACGGATATCGGCCTTTTTGTTTGTTAAGCCAGCTCGTTCGCAGTGGCTTGCCGCAAGCCGACAGCCGCATATCCATAGAGCTATCAAACAACGATTGCCGATACTGTTCCACGACGCGAACCTCGGTTCGCCGAAACGCCCGCGCCACCGCTACAAACCTTGAGTATTCTCGCGACTTGCCGATAACCACAGAAGATGCCGAAAATCCACAGCCTGATTCAAGGTCTGCGATTCGGCCCACTTCGTCTAACGACGAGCAGGTCGTCATAAAGCAGGCTTTCTTCGGCAAGTCGCCGAACCGCGCGCGATCGAATAACGAAGCCTATTATCCCGATCTGCGCATTGATAACTGAAACGCCGACAATCAACCACTACCAAATTTTTGCGTAGAATCCCCAGCCGCCCTATACCGCCGCAGGATTCCCCCACACCGATGCATTTCGATCTTCTCACCCTATATTTCCTCATCATCGGGACGCTTTTTGCCAGTTCCGGGATGACGCTTTGGGAACATCGAACGCATCCGAGGCGCAGCAAGGAACTCAAAATACTCGCGGCCGGGTACGCCACGCTTGCCATCGGATGTGCGGCGGCAACGGTCCGTACCAAGCTACCCGGCGCGACCGGCTCCGCCGTGAGCAACCTCGTGATCGTCACCGGCTATCTGTTGCTACTGCACGGCGTCGCATCCCTGAGCGGCCGGCAATACCGCAACAGTTCCATCGCGTTGCTCATCTTGCTGGCGCTCACATGGGCGGTAGCCGGCGCGCGCTGGATGAATTCAGTGTGGTACTACGCGAGCGCGATACCCATCGCGTTGGCTAGCGGCGTGACGTCGTTCGAACTGCTCCGATGCCATAGCATGAAACACATGCAATCGCGGCACATTACGGTGTGGGTAACGGGCATCCATACCCTCGTCTACGCAGCCAGAGCATCCATCCTGCCTTTGCTGGCGGCACGGTACGGGCAGGACGTGGTATCGGTCGCAAGCAACATCACGATGTACGAAGGCGTCTTGTATTCGGTCGTTCTGCCGATGACCCTGCTCCGACTGATCCGCGAAGAAACCCATGGAGAACTTCTGCGAGATTCCCAAACGGACTATCTGACCCGTCTTGGCAATCGCCGATGGTTCTTCGAAGAGAGCGCACGCGTTATCCGCGAAGCAGAACCACGTCGGCCGATCTCCCTCCTCGCATTCGATCTCGATCTTTTCAAGACCATCAATGATCGATACGGCCACAATACGGGCGACGAGGTTTTGAAAGTGTTCAGCGACGTTGCCCGGAGCGTGGTGGATTCCGATGCGATTCTCGCTCGCATCGGCGGAGAAGAGTTCGCTGCGCTGCTTCCTCGCCATAACAGCCTTCGCGCCAAGGAAGTGGGCGAAACCGTCGCTAAACGTTTCGCTGAGATGATCCCTCACAGGATCGATGGCGTCTCGATACAAGCAACGGTCAGCATCGGCCTCGCGCAGTTTGGAACTGAAGCGTCCACGCTTTCCGATTTGCTGGCCGCTGCCGACGCGGCGCTATACAGCGCGAAGTCGCTCGGCGGCAATCAGCTCGTATTGGCGCCGACTGCCTCACACCCTGGGCTTGGCTGACGACGGCGCAAAAACGTCAATTCACCGCATTAATCGCGTCCCGCGTCCGCTTCGCCGCTTCGGCCGCGGCATCGGCGAAATCCTCGCCTTTGCCTGCATAAATAATCGCCCGCGATGAATTAATCAGCATCCCGGCGCTCCCCGAAGCAACCCGTCCCGCCCGAACCGTCGCCTCAACATCCCCGCCTTGCGCGCCAATCCCTGGAATCAGCAGCGGCATATCTCCAACGATCGACCGGACAACCTCGATTTCCCGTGGAAACGTCGCGCCCACCACCAACCCCAACTGGCCGCTCGCATTCCACTTCTCGGCCGCGAGTTTCGCCACGACCTGATACAACGGCGTCCCATCGACCTCAAGAAACTGCAGATCCGATCCCCCCGGATTGGAGGTCCGGCAAAGCACGATCACGCCCTTCCCTTCATGTTCGAGGTAAGGCTGAACCGAATCAAACCCCATATACGGATTAACGGTAACGGCGTCGGCTTTATATCTGTCAAAAGCCTCGATCGCGTATTGCTCGGCGGTACTTCCAATGTCGCCACGCTTTGCATCGAGAATCACCGGCAACCCCGGATGTTCCGAATGAATATGCGCGATCAATTGCTCAAGCTGATCCTCCGCCCGATGCGCCGAAAAGTACGCAATCTGCGGCTTGAATGAACAAGCAAAAGGTGCCGTGGCATCGACAATTTCGCGGCAAAAATCGAAGATCGAATCAGCGCGACCGTTGAACGCGCCCGGGAACCGCGAAGGTTCCGGATCGAGCCCGACGCAAAGCATTGACTGGGTGCGCGACCACGCGGCGTTGAGCGATTCGATGAAAGACATGGGTATCCGTAAGCGAATTAGGCAGTACAGCATTTTACCGCGCGAGCAAAAGCGCTCCAGCGCGAATGGAATGCTAACGAGCCACGGCTGCCGTCTTTCGCGCCTTCTGCCCGGCCGGTTGCTTCGGCCTTCCACGCCGCTCGGCCTCGCCCGACCGCTCGACCGTAAAGCTGAACTCGCGCGTGAGACTTTCGCCGGGCGCCAAAACCGTCATCCCATGCGCCGCACCGCCGCCCGGCAGATTCACCGCGTTGATCGGATGATCGACGGGTTCGAAGCAGAAAAAATCCTTGCCGGCCGGGGCATAGAGCACGTAGTAATCGGTATCGGCGGAAATGGTCAGCGACAACCGGCGCTTCGGCCACATCACGCTCGTGCGCCCGCTCCATCCGGTGAACGCGTTGTTGATCATCGCGGTGGGCATCGGGTACGCCACGCCGAATTGCCATGCGGGCGGTGCCGGAACGTGGCGCACGGGCAGGAAGTCATCGCCGCATAGCCAGAGGCCATCGGCGGCGGCGGACAATTCGGTATCGGCTTCGCGCGTCAGGAACGGATGCAGACCGAGCCCGAACGGCAACGCATCGCGCCCGGTATTTTCAATCGATAAGGTCACCACCAGCGTCGCGCCTTCGAGCATGAACGACTGGCTCGCCTTGTACGAATACGGCTTGCCGTTGCGCCGGTCGAGCGTGAGACGCACGTGCGTGGAACTCTCCGACGCCACATCCCACGCGCCAAGCCAGCCATCGCCATGAAGCGGCAGGGGTTCGCCGGGCCGGTTGCACGGGACATCGATACCGCGCCCCAAAAACTGAAACCGCCCGCCGCCGATGCGATTCGAATACGGCAGCAACGGATAACACGCGAGTTCGTTGGGATCGGTGGCGGCGCTCGGTTCAAGACACGGACGGAAGATAGGCACGAGCGTGCCGTCGCTGCGCCAGTCGAAGCGCGTGATCCCGCCGCCGAGCATCGGGGCGATATCCAGTCGCAACTGCGCGTTGGCGAGCGTGATGCAGCCGTCGCGGCCTGCGCCGCCCATCGCTACAACCGATGTCGATGGACCCGGCCGGATCGGCGGTTCGGTCGCGGCGGCGAGTTTGGAACGGCGGGTGGGCGCAGCAGGACGAGGCGCAACGGGCGGGGTTTTAGGGCTGGATGCGGAACGGGCAACGGTCATGTCCAAGTCTCCGAGAGGCGAACGTTCCCGTGATCCTGGCGTGAACCCCAGCATATCCGGGAGTTTGTGGGCGGCACGTCATGCGCGCCGCCTCAGTTTTTTTGCATTGTGATGCTTGCTACAAAGCAACGGCCATCAGTTTCCGCGAAACACCGGTTCCGCGATACCCCTAGCCGCCGGCGACGCGATAAATACACCGCCCGCGCGCAAGTCGTTCTGCAACGCGGCATGGTCGAGGCCGATGCGCGCGCTCGTGATATACAGCGTGCCAAGTTGCGGACCGCCGAACGCGACGCAGCTTGGTTGCGTCGTCGGGACATTGATGCGCGCTGTTTCCCGGCCATCGGCGTCATAACGGACCACGCGCGCGCCGCCCCATTGTGCGTTCCACAAGCCACCATCGCGATCGATGGTCGATCCATCCGGTTCGCCGCTGTCATCGGAGAGTTTGGCGAACACGCGCTGGTTATCGAAGGAATCGTAATCGCAGGCTTGAATCTGGCGCGTCGGGGAATCGCAGTAATACATCGTCGATCCGTCCGGGCTGAACGCGATGCTATTCGGAATCGCGGCATCGCCAAGCGGCAGACGCTCCAGCGACAAATCCAGATTCAACCGATAAAACCCGCCAACCTTCTCCGCCTTCGCGACATCGTGTTTCGTGCCGAAGACAAAGCGGCCTTGCCGGTCGCATCGGCCATCGTTCAGGCGCGTCGGCAAATCATCTTCGACCGGCATGATCGTTTCGATCGCGCCGGTTTCCAAATCGAAGAACGCCAAACGTGAGGCCAGGCCGAGCAACAGCACATCGGGATCGGCGCACAACGCGAAGCACGCGAGACGTTCGGGCATATCGAAACATTCGCGGCTGGCGTCGCGCGGGTCGTAGCGCCACAGACGCTTGCCTTCAATGTCCGTCCAGTAGAACCGTCCGCTCGCCGCGCACCACGTCGCGCCTTCGCCAAGCGCGCTTTTGCTGTCGATCAACAATTGCGCGTTCACGCCCAGCCTCCATCGATCACGACTTCCTGCGCGGTCATCATGCGGCTATCGTCGGCGGCGAGAAACAGCGCGGCGCGCGCGAGATGCTCGGGCAGCAATTCGCCGTCGATACATTGCCCTTCCTTGATCGCGCGCTTTCCGGCGTCATCGAGCCACAAACGCTTCTGCTTGTCCGTCATCACCCAGCCCGGCACGAGCGTATTGACGCGGATATTGAACGGCCCAAGATCGCGCGCAAGGCCGTTCGTCATGCCTTGCACGGCTGCTTTCGCCGTGGTGTAGACCGGAAATCCGCCGTTCTTCAGCATCCAGCTGATCGATCCCAGATTGATGATCGAACCACCGCCAAGCTGTTTCATATCATCGATAACAGCCTGCGCCGCGAAGAACTGATGGCGGATATTCACCGCGATACCCGCGTCGTACGATTCGGGCGTCACGTCTTCGATCTTGTGGCGCTTGTCGTTCGCGGCGTTGTTCACGAGCACGTTCACGGCCCCAAGCGTGCTGCGAACATCGGCGATTCCTTGCCGCAACGCGCCGATATCCGTCAGGTCGATACGCAGGAACATCGGCCGGAACTGGCCTTCGTCCAGATCGGCGCCGAGTTGATCGGCGAGCGCTTCGCCGGCGTTCGTATCGATATCGAAGAACGCGACTTTCGCGCCCTGATCGAAGAAATGCTCGACGAACGCCGCGCCAATTCCGGTCGCGCCGCCGGTGATCAGCACAACCTTGCCGGCGAGACTCGGATAGCGCGCGAGGGTTTTATCGACTGAACTGGCCATCTTTAACGAATCCCTTTTAGTCGCGCGAACCGCGGTTCTTCAACTGGTCGAGCAGCACGGCGGCCAGGAGGATCGCGCCGCGAACGAGATACTGATAGAACGCGTCGATGTTCATCAGGTTCATCACGTTCTCGACCGTACCCATGATCAGCACGCCGATCACCACGCCCGAAATCGTCGCACGTCCGCCGAGCAGCGACACGCCGCCGAGCACGCACGCGGAAATGACGTTGAGCTCGAAGCCATCGGCCGCGTTCGGCTGACCCGACGTAATCCGCGATGCCAGAATCACACCGGCGAGCGCCGCAACCGCGCCCTGAATCAGGAAGATCCAGACACGCGTGCGTTCCACATTGATACCAGCCAAACGTGACGCTTCTGCGTTACCGCCAATCGCGAGCGTATTGCGGCCGTACACGGTCTGATTCAGCAACACGCCGAACACGATAAAACACGCCAGCGTGACCCAGATCGGCAGCGAAACGCCGAACATCGTCAAACCGCCGAGCGCAATGAACGTATCCGACGACACGCCGACCGCCTGACCATGCGACACGATAAACCCGAGCCCGCGCACAACTTCCATGGTGGCCAGCGTGGTAATCAGCGCGTTGATCCGCAAGTACGCGATCACCGCGCCGTTCACGAAGCCGATCGCCGATCCCGCCGCAACCGCTGCGATGATCGCGATGAACGTATTGCCCGTCGCGTTCAACACCATCGCGCAGAGCACGCCGGCGAACGCGACCGTGGACCCGACCGACAAGTCGAAATCGCGCGATGCCAGGCAGAACATCATCGTGCAGGCGACCATGCCGATTTGCGAAATCGACAGCGCGAGACCGAGCATGTTTTCGATCGAAAAGAAGTGATCGACCGAAAGCGACATGGTGATGAACATCACCACGAAGATCACGATCAAGCTGTATTCGGTGATCTGTTGCCACCACTTCTGCTTGTCGTTTTTCGCTGGCACCAGCGTGTTTGCAATGTTTTCCCTGACTTCCATGATGTCCTCCGTCTCCACTTTTTGCTTCAGGCTGCCTGGGCAGTCGGTTCAGATTGCACAGGCAGCGCAAGATTCAGCACTGATTGTTCGTTCGCTTGTCCGCGCGGCAATTCGCCCGCGATCCGTCCTTGCCGCATCACCACGATCCGGTCCGATACCCCCAGCACCTCGGGCAATTCGGACGAAATCATCACGATCGCGCAGCCGCGTTCGGCCAGCTGATAGATCACGTTGTAGATCTCGTGCTTCGCACCCACGTCGATCCCGCGCGTGGGTTCATCGAGGATCACGACTTTCAGTTCGGGCTCGGCGAGCCAGCGCGACAGAATGGCTTTCTGCTGATTGCCGCCGGAAAGAAAGCGGATCTTTTGCTTGCGGCTCGGCGTCTTGATCTTCAGCAACTGGATAAAACGGTCAGCCGTCGCGGCTTCTTTTTTCCGGTCGAGGAACAAGCCCGCGCGCAGATAATGACGGCGGCACGAGATGTTGATGTTCTCGGAAACCGTCGCCATTGCAACGATGCCCTCTTCCTTCCGGTCTTCCGGACACAGCACAATGCCGTGACGGATTGCTTCGCCGGCGCTGCGGACCTTGATCGGCTGGCCATCGAGCGTGATCGTGCCGGCCTTCTTGCTGTCCGCGCCGTAGACCAGATGCATCAGTTCGCTGCGGCCCGCGCCAACCAGTCCGAAGAAGCCGACGATCTCACCGCGACGCACATCGAAACTCGTCGGCTCGCGCAGCACGTGGCCTTCAATGTTCTTGACTGAAAAACGCACGTCGCCGAGCGGCCGCGGCTTGTAATCGTAGATATCGGCAATCTCGCGGCCGACCATTTCCTGCACGAGCGTATCGCGCGGCACTTCGGCCAGATTCGGGTGCGACGCGATCTTGCGGCCATCGCGGAAAATCGTGCACGTGTTGCACAACTCGTAGATCTCATCCATCCGGTGCGAGATGTAGATCAGCGCGCGGTTATCCGCCTTCAGGTCGCGCACGAGCTTGAACAGCACTTCCGTCTCGCGATGCGAAAGCGATGACGTGGGTTCATCGAGCGCGATCACGCGTGCATTGCGCAGCAACGCCTTGCAGATTTCCACCATCTGCCGTTGCGCGATGGAAAGCTTCTTCAGCTTCGCGTTCGGATCGAGATCCACGCCCATCTGCCGCAAGCGTTCGCTCACATGCTTTTTTGCTTCGCGTTTATGGACCCAGCCGAGCGTGCTCGGCAACGCGCCGAGCAACAGGTTTTCGGCCACGGTCAAATCGGGTACGTACTGCAATTCCTGGTGAATCACCGCGATGCCCGCCGCAATCGATGCCGCCGCACTCGAGAACTTCACCTCGTTGCCATCGATCAGGACACGCCCGGAATCGGGTTGATATTCACCGCCCAGCACTTTCAGCAAAGTCGATTTACCCGCGCCGTTCTCGCCCATCAGACCGTGCACTTCGCCGGCGTTGACGTCGAACGACACGCCGTCGAGCGCGCGCACGCCTGGAAAAACCTTGCCGATATTGTCAAAACGCAGCGTCGCTGACACATCGCCTCCTTGGAATTCGAGCGGACCGCGCGGCTCATGCAGCACGGTCCGTATTGCTACACAAAACTTACTTAGCCGATGCCAGACCCATCTTCTCGCGCACGTCGGCCACGTTGTCACGCGTTGCCAGCATGCCGGTCGTGAGCGTCACGAGCGGCGGTTCCTTGCCGTCCTTGATCCACGTGTAGACCAGTTCCGACGTTTCTTCGCCATGGCGCTTCGGGCTGATGATCACCGTGCCGAAGAAACCGGTTGGCGTCGGTTTCTTGAATTCGTTCAGAGCCGAATCCGAGCCGCCAATGCCCACGCCAATCATGTTGTCAGCCTTGAAACCACGACCTTCCGCAGCACGCACGGCGCCGAGAACGGCTTCGTCGTTAAGACCGAATGCAACCCAGTGCTTGAACTTCGTGTTCTTCGTCAACGCGATGTTTGCTGCATTGAAAGCGTTTTCCGTATCGGTCTTGGCTTGCGGCGCCATCACGATGTTCGCCTTCGGAAAGCCCGCGGCAACCAGCGCTTCCACCGCGCCGCCCGTGCGGTCATGTGCCGTCGGGAGCTGTTCATACGTCACGTCGATCGCGCCGACGTCCGCCATGTTCCAGCCGCGTTTCTTGATTTCCGCAGCAATGCCATCGCCCACTTGCTTGCCGATGTTGAATGCCGAAATGCCCATGTAAGGCACCGATTCGATCGGCTTGCCCGAGCCATCGACCAAGCGGTCATCGACCGTCATCATCTTGAGCCCCGCAGCTTTCGCTTTGGCGACAATGCCCGGTCCAAGCTTGACGTCAGGCGTGCAGATCACGAAACCCTGGGCCTTTTGCGCGGCGAGGTTGTCGATCGCGCTCATGACCTTTTCACCCGACGGCGCGCCGATCTTCACCAGCGTGAAGCCCTTTTCCTTGGCGGCCATTTCGGCGAATTTCCACTCGTCCTGGAACCACGGTTCTTCGGGCTGCTTCACGACAAAGCCGATCTTGACGGGGTCTGCCGCCTGCGCGATCGGCGCCGCGAACATGGTGGCGCTTGCAGCCGTAGCCGTGGCAACCAGCGTGATGAACATTCTGCGTTTCATGGTCTGTCTCCTGACTTGAATGTCTAGTTGGAACAAAGGTGTTGGCCGCGTCTTGTTGTCATGACGTCGCACCACGGCCGGTGCGTCATCCGATGCTGCTGAATTCGTTTTTAATCGTGGTAGAGCGCCGAACGCCCGCCATCGACCGTGATGCAACTTGCATTGATAAACGGCGCTTCATCCGACGCCAGGAACACCGCCGTCATCGCCACTTCTTCCGGACGGCCGATGCGTTTCATCGGCTGGAGATCGAGCGTCGCCTGTTTCGCTTTCGCCGGATCGGCCTGCTCGTTCCACCAGTCGAGCGTCAATTGCGTTTCGATGTAGCCCGGCGCAATCGCATTCACCCGAACCTGCCGCCCCGCGTATTCGATACCCAACGCCCGCGTCAAACCAATCACGCCGTGCTTCGCCACCGGATACGGAAAGCAGCCCGGGATGATCTTGAAGGAATGCGTGGACGCAATATTCACAATGCTGCCGCGCCCGCGTTCCACCATGCCCGGCAATACCGCGCGGCAACCGTTCCAGACGCCGTCGAGATCGACCGCGAAACAACGACGCCAGTCTTCGTCGGTCATGGTCAGCGGATCGCAGAATACGTTGATGCCGGCGTTGTTCACGAGCACATCGACGGGACCGAACTTCGCTTCTGCTTCCTTGACCGCGTTTTGCACCGATGCGCTTTGCGTCACGTCCGTCTGCACGGCGAGCACGCTTTCCGCCGAGCCGATCCGTTGCGCGGTTTCTTGCGCCAGCGTCAAATCCAGTTCAGCCAGAACCACAGCCGCGCCTTCGCGCACGAACGCGGCGGCAATCGCTGCGCCAATGCCGCGCCCGGCGCCGGTGATCATCGCGACCTTCCCTGCAAGCCGGTTCATTTCTTCTGGCCTCGCGCAACGGCCAATCCATTGATGTACGCCTTCGCGTGCGCCAACGTGGTCGCCGCGCTTTGACCCGGCTTGTACAACGCCGAGCCGAGACCAAAGCCGTTCGCGCCGGCAGTCAGGAATGGCCCCATGTTGTCTGGCGCAATGCCGCCAACCGGCACGAGCGGAACCTTCGCCGAAATCACCGCGCGCCATGCCTTCACCACGTGCGCGCCGAGTTGCTCGGCGGGGAACATCTTCAGCACGTCGGCGCCATTCTTCAGCGCGAGAAACGCTTCGTTCGGCGTCGCAACGCCCGGTGCGCAGGCCAGGCCTTGAGCCTTTGCGGCACGCACCACGTCACCGTCGCTGTGCGGCATCACGATCAATTCGCCGCCGGCCTTTTTGACTTCATCGACGTAATGCGGATGCAAGACCGTCCCCGCGCCAACGATGGCATCGGCCGGAAGCGCCTGACGGATCGCCGCGATGCTGTCGAACGGTTGCGGCGAATTCAGCGGCACTTCCACGATCCGAAAGCCCGCTTCGTACAACGCACGGCCATGCTCGGCGGCGTCGGCCGGCGTCACGCCGCGCAGGATCGCGATCAGCGGACACGCGCTGAACGCGGCGGCGAGTCCGGCGTGCGGCGTGTACGCGCCGGGAAGATTGATATCGATATCGCTCATGTTCTGCTCCTGATTAGTTCGCGCCGGCCGTCGAGCGGATCAGCCCGGCTTGCAGCGCGATTTCGTGCAAGCCGCGTTCGGTGGCGTGCGCGACGGTTTTGGCATCGTTGCAACCGAAACGAGCCAAAGCGTGCCGATACCGCTCGCACAACGCGTCGTTGCCGATCAACCTCAGCGTCTTGCCCGCGAGGTCCGCGTGCTCGCGCGCGAGCACTTCGTTCAGGCCGCGCAATTCGTGGCCGATCAGCAGGCCCGAAAGGTAATCCGCTTGCTGTTCGGGCTTGAGTTGTCCGGTGAGGCCCAGCGTGCGCGTGCTGAAGATCGTCGCGAGCATGCCGGCGTGGCCTGCGTCCTTGGCGGTATCGACGCCGCGAATGAACGCGGGCATGTCGTGCTGATCGGCGGCGCGCATCGTGCGGCCGAGGATAGTGTGATCGCGCAACGCGCCGAAGGTCTCGCCGGTCATGAACGTATAAAACCGCTCGATTTTTCCCGCCGATACAAACGCCCACTTCGCGTGCGTCCCCGGCAAGCCGATCAGTTCGCTGTGCGTGGTGTCGCCGGAAAGCGCGCCAAATATCTGTGTTTCCTCGCCGCGCATCACATTCGGCAACGCGCCGTCTTCCAGCACGCCCGGCACGATATGAACCGTGATGCCCTTGTTCGTCGTCACGCGCACGATGCCCGCCACGAGCGCCGCCGAATCCGCGGGCGTCGTCACGTACGGCGCTTCCACCCAGCCTTGCGCGCTGCCGACCATGCCGGCGGCAATCACCGGAAGCTGTGCGTTGGCGGCAAGCCACGCGCCGCAGGTTTCATCGAAGACGATATCGAATCCGCCTTCCGCTGCGGGCCTCGGCAAATTCATGATTCCCGCCGATGACGCGCGCGTGTCCAGCACCGCGCCGTGTGCATCGAGCAAATAGGCGCGCAGCGCCGTCGTGCCCCAGTCGAGGGCAATCAGTGCCGCCGTGGATTGGTCGTGGGCGACGCTCATCGTTTGATCCTGCGTGTTGCGGGCTGCGGCACGCGCCAGCCGAGTTCTTGCGAAATCGCGCGCGCTTCGCGCTGCACGACGGGAATCAGTTCTTCCATGCGCTCGAGCGGCATGTAGGGGATCGTGCTCGCCACCGAAAGCGCCGCCACGATCGCGCCCGATGCATCGCGCACGGGCGCGGCGACACATCGGATGGACGCTTCGTTTTCTTCCAGATCGAAGGTGAAACCGCCTTGCGCATACCGCGTCATGCGCTGCACGAAGGTATCGAAATCGGGCTGGTGATCCGGCTTGAAGCTCACCTTCGCGAGCACGCGATGCGATGCTTCAAGCAGCGTCGACCACTTTTCGGACGGCAGGTCGAGCATCATCGCCTTGCCGATTCCGGTGGACGCCATCGGCATCCGGTGGCCTACGCGCGAACGCATTTCGAGGCCGCGCGTGCCGGGAATCTTGTCGATGTAGAGCACGTCGTCGCCATCGCGCACGCCGAGGTGGATGGTGTCGTGCGTGTAGTCGGCGAGCACTTGCAGATGCGGCCGCGCGACGGCGGTCAGCGGCATTTGTTCGAGCGCGATGGTGCCGAGTTCGATCAGCTTCGGGCCGAGCAGATAACCGCCGCCCACCTGGCGCAGATACCGCGCTTGCACGAGCGAGCTGACCAGCCGATGCGTCGTGCTGCGCGTCGTGCCGAGCGCCGCGCCGATGCTGCGCAGATCGCGCGCGCCGGTCGCGGCGGCTTCGAGAATCGCGAGGCCGCGCAGCAGTGTTTGCGTCCCGGCTTGCTGCGGCGTGAGATCGAGCAACGCGGCGGCGGAGGCCTGGGCGTCGTTTGCAACGTTCGCGTCCTGCTCGGCGATGACTTGATCCATCGACAATTCGGCGTCGATGGTGGAATTCAGGGTCTTGGTCATGGCACTCATCAACGCACTGATAAGGAGTGCTGGACGCGCGGATGCTCAAGCAGATGCGATTGCGCTGGCGATTTCATGACTCGTCTCCGATTGCTTTTGTCGTTGCATGGGTCTTCGGGATTACCCGGATGCCTATGTAACTGCCGTTTGGCTGTGATCGGATTTTAGAGCCGGGCATCTCAATTATTCAATATGTGATTGATGTGTTCACATATTGGGAGATTTATCTGAGTTTGCGTGGTTTGGGGGCAAAAAACAAAAAACCCCGGCGGGCCAGGGGTTCAATTGGGCATAGCGGAAGATTTCGTCTACAGCAGCGACTGGTCGACTCTCGGCACCTCCGGCGCCAGCCGCATGAGCTTGTCGACTTGCACGGTCACAAAATCATGGATGCGCTTCACAAGCCCGCGTTCCTCGCCCACGTACACTTCCGAGCGCGACAGTTCCCCCGAGACCCGCTTTATCGCGAGCGCCATACGCGTCAGTTCACGCGCCAAGAAAGGTCTTGGCGTGCCCGTACTCTTGGCGAAATACGCGAGTTCAAACGCCGTGATCTCGTCCAGTCGGAATGCGTCGCCGTAAGCGAGCGCCATGTCCTGTTCAACGGCGTCACCGTAAACATTGACGGATACAAGATCGTAAAAAGGCGCGGGCGACAAACCCGCCGGTCGCACATGGAAAGACAGATTTTTGCCGTGCGCATCACTGTTGCCAATGAAGAGCTGAAACAGCGCCCATCGCAGCATGACCTGGCGGGCTTGCGCGGGATTTTCCAGGTGCCGCTCGAGTGAAAACAGTTTTTCGAAACTCGCGCCCTCCCTGATGTCACGAACAGCCGGAGCGTTGCCGAAGTTGCGCTCGTACTTGAGGCTCACAGGCAGATCCAACGCCTGGCAGCCATCGATGACATGCGTGCGGCGAACCCGAAGCGCGGTTACGCCGTCGGCAGGATCAAGCTCCACTTGCCGGTCAAACCGCTCGATCAGCAGTATCGGTTCGGGAATCCGGCGAATCTGAACGGCCGCTGTCGGCAATCCGATGCTCGCGGCCAGCGTCATGCAGTAGTGCTCGTTTGCAACCATGAAAGCCGATGTGGGATTCAGGGACTCCGGCTTGAGAATGTGCGTCGAACTGATGGGTCCGCCGTCCACGAGCGCGATCGAATCTCCCTCGACAAGCACCTGCAATTTGTCCTGAAAGCCCGCGACCGATAATCGCAGTTTGCGATCCCAAACCGGAAAGGGAATTTCATCGCGGCGGCGGATACGGTCGCTCAACTCATCAGCAGGCACGACTCGCCGCACGGGCGGCGCGTCATTTTCCTGGTCGGCGGTGTACTCCGCTTCTGCATTTACAGCGCGCTCCTCGCCGGCCACGGCGTTTTGCGCTGCCGCCGTAAAACTTAATGCGCCGACTGGCTCTTTCCCCAGGATATGCATCAGGCCGAACGTGTTGTCCTTCGACATCTGATACATGACCGATGCGACTTCGAGCGCACGCCCTTCAGGAAGCAAATTCGCGAGGAAGCGATGCACGGTCCCAAGTTTTGGCTGATCACCTGTTAGCGGAATGTGCGGCGAAAGCGGAACAGCAGCTTCTCTGGCCTGCCAGGCTTCATCGTATTTGAAGCTGTAGACGTCTTGGTGCGACTCGAACCCGAGTTGCCCTACCGGCCCGTCCTGAGTGGATACGCTGAGAACGTGCACCATCAGGATTGGCCGGTGGAGAGGGAGGCCTTCGCGTGAGCCGTCGTCACGCTCAATGCCCGCAACGCCGTAGGCGACTCGCCCTTCGGAAGCACCAGCATTATCAAACCGAACCCTTCGAGTACACGGAATAACCGGTCCGAGCCGACGGGATGCCCGTTCTCAAGCCGGGAAAGCACGCTTGCAGACACCCCGAGCAAATCGGCGGCGTCGTCGATGCGCATCGCCTGCTCAAGTCGACGATTGCGTACCAAGGCACCAAGCGTGGCCATGTCGCGCGCGAGCGGCATGGTGTTGGGATCATGCGGAGAGAGGGATCGAGCCATAGTTTTGCCATCTGGAAACAACGAGGCCTACGCGGCTCGCCGTGGTCATAGTTTCTCTTTAAAGAAACTATACAATATCAGGTCAGTATTCCACATAGTTTCCATATTCGTAAATTTTTATATCGTTTTGACTATGTGTCGAATAGTTTCCATATTCTCGCAACTATATTGACCAAGCGGTTCCAATTATGTGCGGCAAAAAAAGACCCCGTCAGCCGGGGTCTACATTCCTGTCTTGCTAAAAGCCCTTACTGCGGCAACTCCGCCGCCCCCATCCGTCTCGCGATCACCCCCGCCCGTTGCGACAAATACGCGGAGCCACGATGTTCATCGAAGTATTTCGGCCTGGGCAGCATCACCGCCAGCCGCGCCGATTGCCACGCGGTCAGCTTCGATGCCGACGTCTTGTAGTAATAATGCGCCGCCGCTTCGGCGCCATACACGCCGTTGCCCCACTCCACCGAGTTCAGATAGATCTCGAAGATGCGCTCCTTGTCCATCCAGAGCTCGAGCATCGATGTAATCACGAGTTCCTGCGCCTTCCTCACGTAGCTCTTTTCCCGCGATAAAAACAGGTTGCGCGCCAGTTGCTGCGAAATCGTCGAACCGCCCGCCACGATCTTCCCGCGCGCCTTGTTCTTCTCCCAGGCTTGCAGGATGGCATCGGTTTCGTAGCCGTTGTTGTTGACGAAGTTCGCGTCCTCGGACGCAATGATCGCGCGCTTCAAATTGCGCGAGATCTGGTCGTACGGAACCCAGGTGTGCTGAATCGAGAGATCGGGACGATCCTGTGCGAGCCGCCAGGCGTCGGAGCGCATGAACGCCGTGGACGACGGATTCACGACCGTATAGATCCCGACCATCGCGAAGAAGTAGACCTGCGTGGCAATGGCGGCAATCGCCATCACCGAGATACCGTAGACAATCCATCGAGCCGGCCCGAGACGCACGGGCGATTTTGTTCTTGTCATCGTGCTTGTTCTGTTGGAAATGTCAGCCGCTTTAGATTTACTTCGATAACTCCAGCCGCAACGCCCGCAGCACCGCGCCGCTGTCCGGACGCACCCCGCGCCACAGGAGAAACGATTCCGCCGCCTGCTCCACGAGCATCCCCAATCCGTCCGATGACCGCGCACCCAGCGTTTGGACGTGGCGCATGAAGACGGTCGGCTGCGCGCTGTACATCATGTCGTAGGCGAGCGTGCCGGGGCCGATCGAGGTGTCATCGAAGGTGGGCAGCGCGTCGTCCAGACTTCCGGCCGTCGCGTTGACGATCACGTCGTACGGGCCCGCTTCCACGCTATCCGCACCGCCGCCCGAGAAACGCACGTTTGCGGCGCGGGCGGCATCGGAGAAATGATCGACCAGAATCTGCGCCTTCGATGCCGTCCGGTTCACGATGGTCAACGCCGCCACGCCGCAATCGAGCATCGGCAGCACAACGCCGCGCGCCGCGCCGCCGGCGCCGAGCAACAACACGCGCGCGCCCTTCAGCCCAACGCCCAGATTCCCTTCGATATCGCGCACGAGGCCAACGCCGTCGGTGTTGTCGCCGAGGACGCCATCGGCGTTGAACGCCAGTGTGTTCACTGCGCCCGCTGCCGCTGCGCGCGGCGTGAGCGTGGTGGCGAAAGCGTGTGCATCGAGCTTGAACGGCACCGTCACGTTCATGCCGCGCCCGCCCGCTTCGATGAACGCGCGGACATCGCCGGCGAATGCGCCGATGGTTCCCAGCACGCGCCCATATTCGACCGGCTCGCCGGTTTGTTCGGCGAAGCGCGCGTGAATCCACGGGGATTTGCTATGCGCGACCGGATTGCCGATCACCGCATATTGGCCGATACCCTCGCGCTTGACGCCCGATGTCATTGCGTAGGCTCCGTCGCGTCGGGCGTGTTTTCGCCCGCGGGTTCTTCGGTCGGCACCGCTTCCGCCTGCGCCTCGGCCTCGCTTTCGGCGCTCAGATCTTCCGCTTCGACCAACTCTTCTTCCGGCTCTTCGGGCTGCGTTGCGGCGCCTGAAGGTGCATCGATCACGTGCAGCAACCGGCACGATGCCTCGACCGTGAGTTCATCGAGATTCATCACTTCCAGCATCACCTTCGTCCCGCGCGCGTGCACGCCGAGGCCGGGCACATGCAACATCAGCGGAATTTCATCGAGACGCACGAGATCGTCCTTCACCACCGCCGCCACGACCTGCTTCTTGTTCTCCTGCTTCAACCAGCGCAGACACCAGAAGAATTCCATGCGCCGCTGATGATCGGCGTAGGCGGAATATTGGTCATCGAATCCCTGAACGACGGCGAACAAATCCGCGTCTTTCGGTTTGAACGGCGCGACCAGCGCGGCCGTCACGCCATGCCGGACGCACGCGAGCAATTGCCATTGATTGACCAGATCGACGTATCGACGCAACGGCGACGTGCTCCACGCATATTGCGCAACCCCGAGCCCCTCGTGCGGCGCGGGCGTGGTCTGCATGCGCGTGCGCTTCGGACCGGGCGCGCCAAAGCCACGCTGCGAGCGATAAATCCCCGGCACGCTGTGATCGTTGAGAAACGCGCCCCACGATGAATTCGCGAGAATCGCCAGTTCGGCCACGATCAGATCGAGCGGCGACCCGCGCCGACGCGGCGTGATCTCGATATGCTCGCCTTCCACGTAAAAATTGAAGTCGTTGTTACGCTGAACTTCGCGACGCAAACCGTAACCTGCGCGCGCTTCCTGACGCTTTTCGAACAGCGCCTGAGCAAGCGGCCACAGCACCGCAATGTCATCCTTGTGCGGATATTCGCCCGTTCCCGCCGCGAGCGATTCCTCGGTGACGTGTTCATCCAGATAGTTGTGACGCAGATTGCTTTTCACGAACACGCGTTCGGCGCGCGTTTCGCTGGCGACGATCTCCTGCGTTTCCCGATTCACGATGATGTAAAGCGACAGCGCCGGCCGTAACCCGCCTTCGGCGAGCGTGAACGCTTCCACGACGCTGTCGGGCAGCATCGTGATCTTGTCGCCGGGCATGTAGACGGTCGAAAGACGCGTGCGCGCGATCGCGTCGATCATGTCGCCGCGCGTGATCCCCAACGCCGGCGCCGCGATATGCACGCCGATGCGAACCCGGCCATCGGCGAGATGTTCGACGGAAAACGCGTCATCAATTTCAGTCGTCGTGACGTCGTCGATGGAAAACGCCTGCACGTCCGCTTCCGGCAGATCGTCCGGCAACGGCGGCACGGTAACCGGCGCGAAGCCCGTCCCGTGCGGGAAAAACTCGGAGAGAAAGCGCGCTTCATGCAACGCGCGCGCCGACGGAATCCCGCCGACTTCCAGCATCAGCCGCGCTTGCGAAATGCCGCGCGCGGCAGCAGCACCCTCGAGCGCCTTGTATTCGATGGAATTCTTATCCGGCTTCGTCAGCAAGCCGATCGCCTTGCCCACCAGCGCTTCAGGCAATTTGCCGGCGACGAGTTCCTCTTCGTAACCCGCCTGCACGAGCGCGAGCTGACGTTTTTTCTCCAGCCCGGCGAGCGCCATCTGCAACTGTTCCTGCGGCGCACGCTGATATTGCCCGCGGCCTTTCCGGCGGAAATACACCGGCGATCCATGCATGCGCAACACGAGCGCGGCGCGTTCGGTCGCGCCGAATTTATCGCCGAAATAATCCGCGCCGAGTTCCGCGAAGGGAAATTCGTCTTCCGGCGCGCATTCCCACAGGAAATCCAGATCGATGTCCTTGGCGATGGCGTCGGCCTCTTGCATCAGATCCGCGGCGTTCGGTTTCTCGAACTCGATCAACACGTCTTTCGCGCGCACCTTCGCGCGCCGTCCGCCCGGCAACTCGACCTGGAAAGCATCGTTTGCCTTCGACAAAACAGCGCCGGCCTTGAAACTACCCGATTCCTCGAAAAAAACGTTCACTCAGTACTCTCGAAAGACAGTTGGTCGGCAAGGCGTGCAGGCGGGCGTGTTCCCCGGTTGCCAAGCGCCAGGCCAACGAAAAATGGATGCGCTTGAAAAGTTTCAGGCCGCGGCCAGCGGCGGCCGGGCTGCGCAAAACGCCAGTACGTCGTCCATGTAACTGGAAAAGTCGCTGATGGCGTGATTGCTGCCCTGGATCAGCGTGGTTTTCACGCCGGGATAATGCTTGAGCATGGTGCGGTAATCGAGCACTTCGTCGCCCGTGGCCGCTATCAGATAGTAGCGCTCCGGGTGGGTAATCGACGGTACGGAAAGCGCACGCAATTCATCGATATGACGCGGCTCCACCACGATACTTCCACCGCCATGCCACAACGGCTGCTCGCCGATGTACGCACTCAGGTCTTCCTGCGGCACGACCGCCGGATTCAGCAGCACGGCGCGCCAGCCGTGTTGCTCGGCAAGCCACGTTGCGTAGAAGCCGCCAAGCGAACTTCCAACCAGCGTAATTTCTCCGGTAGCCTCTGCGGCGAGCGATTCGGCCAGCGCGATTGCGTCGCGCGGCGAAACCGGGAGCACGGGACAGCACCATTCATGGCTGAGTCCGAGCTCCTCCAGCCGCGCGCGCATCAATCGAGCCTTGAACGATTGCGGCGACGACCGGAAGCCATGCAGATAGAGAATCACTCACGCTCCTTCGTGGCGGGACGCGCCGACAATGCATCCAGCAATTTCTGGTGCACGCCGCCAAATCCGCCGTTGCTCATGACAAGCACATGATCGCCCGGCTTTGCCGCCGCGACGACCGACTTCACCAGGAGCGCAAGGTCGTCGAACGCGCGGGCTTTATCGCCAAGCGGGCTCAACGCCGCTTGCAGATCCCAGCCGAGTTTGTCGCGGCCTTCGTGCGCGCCGTAGCCGAAGATCAGTTCGGCGCCCGCGAGACTGGCGGGAAGTTGCGCTTTCATGGTGCCGAGTTTCATGGTGTTCGAACGCGGTTCCAGCACGGCCAGAATCCGGTTCTGTTCACCGATACGTGTTCGCAACCCCGCCACCGTCGTTTCGATGGCAGTCGGATGGTGCGCGAAGTCATCGTACACGGTCACGCCGTCGACGCTACCCTTCACTTCCATGCGCCGCTTCACGTTGCGAAACGTCGAGAGCGATTGCGTCGCTTGCGCGGGCGGAACGCCCACCGAACGCGCCGCCGCAATCGCCGCAAGCGCGTTCAGGCGATTGTGTTCGCCCTGCACTTGCCAGTCGACTACGCCCATGCGCTCGCCTTCCCAGTAGACGGCGAATTGTTCATCGGCGGGAACGCCTTCGGTTGCCGGTTGCGCTTCCCAGCCGCCTTGCACGCCGAAACGCTCGACGCCCGACCAGCAACCGCGCGTCAGCACGCGTTCGAGCGCAGCTTCGCGCCCGTTCGTCACGATCCTGCCGACACCCGGCACTGTGCGCACAAGATGATGAAATTGGGTTTCGATGGCGCCAAGATCCGGGAAGATATCCGCGTGATCGAATTCGAGGTTGTTCAGGAGCGCCGTGCGTGGGCGGTAATGGACGAACTTGGAGCGTTTATCGAAGAAAGCGGTGTCGTATTCGTCGGCTTCGATCACGAAGAAACTCGAATCCGTAAGGCGCGCCGAAATTCCGAAATTCAGCGGCACCCCGCCGATCAGGAATCCCGGATTGAGGCCCGCATCTTCCAGCAGCCACGCGAGCATGGAACTGGTGGTGGTTTTGCCGTGCGTGCCGGCGGCCGCGAGGACCCATTTGCCGTTCAGGACGTGTTCGCCGAGCCATTGTGGGCCGGAGGTATATGGCAGGCCGCGATCGAGGATGGCTTCCATCAGGGGATTGCCGCGTGTGACCACGTTGCCGATCACGTAGAGATCGGGTTCGAGCGCTATCTGTTCGACGCCATATCCTTCGATCAATTCGATGCCTTGCGCTTCGAGCTGCGTGCTCATGGGGGGATAGACGCCGGCGTCGCAGCCGGTGACGCGATGTCCGGCTTCGCGCGCGAGGACTGCGAGACCGCCCATGAATGTGCCGCAGATGCCGAGGATGTGAATGTGCATAGAGCTGGTTTTGAGGTCCGTTAGCACGGGGGGAAGTTTGGGAATATTCCTGCGCCCGGAAGGGGGATATTGTAACTGACGCCCGGGGGGCGAATGCTGGCGCGGGAGGGGGGCCGGGGAGGTCGGGGTCGGGGTCGGGGTCGGGGTCGGGGTCGGGGTCGGGGTCGGGGTGGGGGTCGGGGTCGGGGTCGGGGTCGGGGTCGGGGTCGGGGTTGGTGCTGGGTTGGTGCTGTTTGGCTCTTCGCGCGTTCCTCGTTGGCTGATTTTTTTAGCACTGTTAGCCACTGTCCGTGGCGGGACTTCATTTCTTTGTCCAACGGCGACAAAGAAACGAAGCAAAGAAAACGCCTCTCAACCGCTAATTCTTAAGTGTCCCCAGCGTGCAGTTATAACGATTTGGTACCCCAAAAGCACGCTCGGCGTATAACCTCGTCCGGTTGAAACCCTCCCCCTCCGTCAACCGCAACCCACACGCTTCGCCACCAGTGTGGGAATCCACTAATTAGGCTTCCGCGCTACGCGCGCTGGCGCCCAAACCGAAAGGGTCGGCCGTGCCGGTGGGAAGGCTTTGGGTTCAAGATGCTTTGGACCTGTTGGGCTAAGCCGTTGTTATGCGTAGGCGAGGTTTCCGTATTAACGGATTCCCACACTGGTGGCGAAGCGTGTGGGTATCTGTGTTCGGAGGGGGAGGGTTTCAGCAGGAGGTGGTTATGAGCCGAGCGTGCTTTTGGGGTACCAAACCGTTGTCACTGCACGCTGGGGACACTTATGAGCCGATTGTTGAAAGGCGTTTTCTTTGCTTCGTTTCTTTGTCGCCGAAGGACCAAGAAATGAAGTGCCGCCACGCACAGTGGCTAACAGTGCTAAAGAGATCAGATAGGACGAAACGCGCGAAGGCCTCAAAAGCAGCAACCCGGCATCAACCCCGACCGCAAGAAAAAACCTTGTCCGCCCAAGCGTCAGCGCCCCTCCTCCCCCTTCCGGTATCATCCTCATCATGATTCGCAAACCTCATTTCGACCCCCAGCGCGTCCGCGAGGAAATCGCCATCGCGGCGGCGCGAATGATCGCCGAAGACGGTCTCGACTACTCCACCGCCAAGCGCAAGGCCGCCCGCCAGGTAATCGGCGAAACCCGCGTCAGCGGCGAATGGCTCCCCGATAACACGCAAATCGAAGAAGAAATCCGCGAGTACCAGGCAATCTTTCAAAGCGAAAGTCAACCCGCCGTCCTGCGCCGGATGCGCGAAGTCACCCTCGACTGGATGCAGCGCCTAAAGCCATTCAACCCGTACGTCACAGGCGCCGTGTTGAACGGCACCGCCGGCGAGCACTCAGACATCCATCTGCAATGTTTCTGCGATAACCCCAAGGAAGTCGCCATCTATCTGCTGAACGCGAACATCCAATACGATGTCTCCGAGACCCGCCACTTCGCTGGCCGTGGCTATGTGGAAACCCTGAGCTTTCTCACGCGGCCCTCGCGCGACGAAGAACCCATGGGCCTGCACATCGCGCTCTACGATACCAACGACCTCCGGGGCGCCGTACGCGCCGACGGCCGCGGCAAACTTGCCCGCGCGAACGCCGCCGCTGTCCAGGCGCTGCTCGACGAACCACCTTCTACACCGGCCACATCACTATGAAACCCATGCGCATCGTAGTCGCCCTGATCGTTGCCATCGCGGCGACCGGCGGCGGTTTTTACGCAAGCCACCTGATCTTGGGCGGCAGCCCGAGCGAAGCGGCCATGACGACATCGGCGAAAAGCAATGCCGTCGATGACCTCTGGAAACAGCAACTGCAGATGGCCGCCGGCACGCAGCAAAACCTGGCATCGTTCAAAGGCAAACCTGTCGTGGTGAACTTCTGGGCGTCATGGTGCGGCCCGTGCGTCAAGGAAATGCCGACGCTCGCCGCGTTGCATCGCGAATATGAGAAGAAAGGCATTACGTTCATTGGCCTCGGCGTCGATTCCGAGAAGAACGTGAATGCGTTCCTGCAGAAGGTGCCGGTCGATTACCCCATCTATATTGCGGGCTTCGGCGGCGCGGACCTGGCTCGCAGCTTCGGCAACAACGCCGGCGCCCTGCCTTTTACGGTTGTCATCGACGCAAAGGGCAACATCCGCTCGACCAAGCTCGGCGAAGTCGATCCAAAAGAGCTGAAAGCGACGCTGGATGCCCTTTGAGCCTCTTGTTGATGCGGGTCAAATCGAAACGATTCACGTAAAGTTAACAGTAATTCGGCGAACTTTGCCCGAAAATGCGTGCAAAATGCGCGTGTACACACGCAACGCTCCCGAGCCGGGAGCCTGTGCGGCGTTGTAAAACTAGACAAAATTCTCTAAAGGGCGCTAAAGTGCGCCCAACTCCGCATAAACCAAAGCCCTATGTCACGACTGCTGGTGCTTCACGGCCCTAATCTAAACCTGCTCGGCACTCGCGAGCCGGACGTCTACGGCCGGGTCACGCTCGCTCAGATCGATCAAGCGCTGGCAGACAAGGCAAAGGCGGCAGGCGCGGAATTGTCGTCATTTCAGAGCAATCACGAAGGCGCGATCGTCGACCGCATTCAGCAAGCGCGCACTGAACAAGTGGACTTCGTGCTGATCAATCCGGCCGCGTACACCCATACGAGCGTCGCGATCCGCGATGCACTTGCGGGCGTCGCGCTGCCGTTCGTCGAGATTCATCTGTCGAACGTCCACAAGCGGGAAGCTTTCCGGCATCACTCTTATTTCTCCGATCTCGCTGAAGCCGTGATTTGCGGCCTCGGCTGGAAAGGCTATCTGTATGCGCTCGACTTTGCACTCGAACGCGTTGCCCTGAAGACGCGCGATTGAGTCGCGATCCGCACGCAAAGGCTGGATCGAGCGCACACCGTGACGCGGAGCCAGCGTCTGCAGCGCCCGACGATGCACCCGTCAGCGGCACCCAAAAACCAAGTCAAGCACCGGAAAACGCTTCCGGTCACCAAGCATTGAAAGGGGAATTTTCGATGGACCTTCGTAAACTCAAAACGCTGATCGACCTCGTCTCTGAATCCGGTATCTCGGAACTCGAAGTGACCGAGGGCGAAGGCAAGGTTCGCATCGTCAAGAATGCCGCGCCGGTCTACATGCAGGCCCCGCAGTACATGCCGCAAGGCCAGATGGGCCAAGCGCCGCAATACAGCCAGCCGGGCGATGCAGGCAACGGCGGCGGCTCTGCCGCAGGCGCGCCGGCCACGCCCGCTGCCGTTGTGCAGCAAGGACACGTGGTGACTTCGCCGATGGTCGGCTCGTTCTATCGCGCGCCGTCGCCGGGCGCCGACGCGTTCGTGCAAGTAGGCGATACGGTCAAGGAAGGGCAGACGCTTTGCATTATCGAAGCAATGAAGCTGCTCAATGAAATCGAGTCGGACAAGTCTGGCGTCGTGAAGGAAATCCTGGTCGAGAACGGCCAGGCCGTCGAGTACGGTCAGCCGCTCTTCGTGATCGGCGATTGATTTCCCGCGCTTCGACCGGGGCGTCGCACGCAGCACGCGCGCCCGGTGAAACGCAGCACTCGGGCACTCGCCGCGTTTGTCGGACAGACAACGGGCGAGAAGCGCCGCCGATCTCCCAGGAACGCCTCGGACCCTTGTCCCGGCGATCCATCGATGAGTCGAAACCTTGCTATGTTTGAAAAAATTCTCATTGCGAACCGTGGTGAAATCGCGCTGCGAATCCAGCGCGCCTGCCGCGAACTCGGCGTCAAGACGGTCATCGTCTATTCGGAAGCCGATAAAGAAGCGAAGTACGTGAAACTGGCCGACGAAGCCGTGTGTATTGGACCGGCTCCGTCCAACCTGAGCTACCTCAACATGCCGGCGCTGATCAGCGCGGCCGAAGTCACCGATGCCGAAGCGATCCACCCCGGCTACGGTTTCCTGTCGGAGAACGCGGATTTCGCGGAACGCGTCGAGCAGTCGGGCTTCACGTTCATCGGCCCGCGTCCGGAAACGATCCGCATGATGGGCGACAAGGTCTCCGCCAAGCAGACGATGATCAAGACCGGCGTGCCGTGCGTGCCGGGTTCTGAAGGTGCGTTGCCCGACGATCCTAAGGAGATCGTGAAAATTGCGCGCGCCGTGGGTTATCCGGTGATCATCAAGGCGGCGGGCGGCGGCGGCGGCCGCGGCATGCGCGTGGTGCACACAGAAGCGGCGCTGGTCAACGCAGTGAACATGACCCGCGAAGAAGCCGGCCGCGCGTTCGGTAATCCGCAGGTCTACATGGAAAAATTCCTGGAGAACCCGCGGCATATCGAAATCCAGATCCTCGCCGATTCGTTCCGTAACGCAATCTGGCTCGGCGAACGCGATTGCTCCATGCAGCGCCGTCACCAGAAGGTGATCGAAGAAGCGCCGGCGCCGGGCATTCCGCGCCGCCTGATCGACCGGATTGGCGATCGTTGCGCCGATGCCTGCAAGAAGATGGGTTATCTCGGCGCGGGCACGTTCGAATTCCTGTACGAAAACAACGAGTTTTATTTCATCGAAATGAACACGCGCGTACAGGTCGAGCATCCGGTGACGGAGCTGATCACGGGCGTGGATATCGTTCAGGAACAAATTCGTATTGCCGCCGGCGAAAAGCTCGCGTTCCGCCAGAAGGACATTCAGTTCCGCGGTCACGCGATCGAATGCCGGATCAACGCGGAAGATCCGTTCAAGTTCACGCCGTCGCCGGGACGTCTTACGTCGTGGCATGCGCCGGGCGGCCCGGGAATTCGCGTCGACTCGCACGTGTACAACGGTTATTTCGTTCCGCCGAACTACGATTCGATGATCGGCAAGCTGATCTCGTACGGTGCGACCCGTGAGCAGGCGATCAACCGCATGCGCATTGCGTTGTCGGAGATGGTCGTGGAAGGCATCTCGACCAACATCCCGCTGCATCGCGAGATGATGATCGATGCCAAGTTCGTCGAAGGCGGCACGAGCATTCACTACCTCGAAAACAAGCTTGCCGCGCGCAAGGCGGCCGCCGCCGTCGCCGCGGAAGACGCAGCACTATAAGTAAGGCAGCAAAAGATGAGCTACCGGGAATTGATCGCCGAGCTGGACCGGGAACACGCGGAAGCGTTGTCGGACGCGTTGCTGGAATTGGGCGCGCTGTCGGTATCGGTGGAAGACGCCGACGCCGATACCCCCGACGAGCAACCTCTGTTCGGCGAGCCCGGCCTCACGCCGGACCAGAAGGCGTGGAATCGTTCGCGCGTGGTCGCGCTGCTGTCCAATGACGCCGATCCCGCCGTGCTGCTCGCGGCGGCGGCGAACGAAATAGGCTTGAAGGACGCGCCTTCGTTCACGTTGCGCGACGTCGAGGATCAGGACTGGGTACGTCTCACGCAATCTCAGTTCGATCCGATTCCCATTGGCAAGCGGATCTGGGTCGTGCCGTCCTGGCACGATGCGCCCGAACCCGACGCGCTCGTGCTCGAACTCGATCCGGGTCTTGCGTTCGGTACCGGAAGCCACCCGACCACGCGGCTTTGCATGGAGTGGATCGAGCAATCGGTTTTCCAGAATCAGTCCGTGCTCGACTACGGTTGTGGTTCCGGAATCCTCGCGATTCTTGCGAAAAAATGTGGTGCAAATCCGGTGATTGGAATCGATATCGATCCGCAAGCCGTCGAGTCCGCGCGCCAGAACAGCGAGCGCAATCACGCGGAAGTCACCTACGGTTTGCCCGACGATCTGGCCGAAGGACAGTTCGATATTGTGGTCGCCAACATCTTGTCGAACCCGCTGAAACTAATGGCGTCGATGCTTTCCGCGCGCGTGAAACCGGGCGGACGCATTGCTTTATCGGGCATTCTTGCGCGTCAGGCCGATGAAGTTGCAGCCGTGTACGCGCGCTGGATCGACATCAGCGTGTGGCGCGAGCACGAAGGATGGGTATGTCTTGCCGGTACCCGCCGCGAAAGCCTTTAGAATAGCGCCATCGTCCTTCTACTGGCCTCTGGCCTTCGGCTAACTATGGCGCTGGCTACCCGCTGTCCCCACTGCGATACGGTTTTCCGTCTTGACCCGCATCTGCTCGCGCCGCACGACGGCCGTGTGCGCTGCGGCCATTGCCAGGAAATCTTCGATGCCGCGCACTATCAATTCGACCGCGATGCCATCGCGATAACCGCACGCGCCACGGCCACGCATACGCCCAAGCCTACGCCCGCTCCGAACTACGGCGCTGACCCGGCAAGTCCGTGGGCGGAAAAGTCGAGCGCGGAAGTCGCCGGCGGCAAGAACGATGCGCTGGGCATTCCGCTACACCCGTTCATCCCCGATACCGCGCTTGGACCCCAGGCGGAGGATGCCATCCCGGCACAACCCAGGCATGTCGAGCTGGAGGAAGAACCGTTCGCCGGATTGGCAGAGGCGCAGGCCCAGGCAAGCGCACGTACCCGAGACGCAAGCGATTTCCCCGGCGACGGCCGCGCCGAATCCCCGTGGCACGAGATCAATCATCCCGAGGCGCGGGCCGAGGCAAACACCCGGACTCGCAACGATCCGTTTATCGGCCGGACTGAACCCGAACCGGCGAAGCGCGTCGATCCGTTTATTGGCCGCACGGAGCCGTTTGTCGGACGCACCGCACCGCGCACCGAACCGGAACCGCCTGCGCCAAGACGCGCCGAAACGCCTCCCGCTGCTGCGTGGGGCGAAGAACCCGACGACGACGACCATCATGCCGATGCCGAGCCGCGTTTCGGCCGCCCGGCATCGACCGTTCCTCCGCCTTCGGAGCCCTTCCCTGTCATCCGCGAAACCCGTCCGCCTGCACGTTCGGGCATGGCGTGGAAGATCATCGGCTCATTGATCGCGCTCGTGCTGCTGGTCGGGCTCGCCGCGCAAGTCGCGTGGTGGCAGCGGGAGACCGTCATGGTCTACTGGCCGGCATCGCAGCCGCTGTTCGCGCAGGCGTGTGAACAAGTTGGCTGCGTGGTTGCGCCGCCGCGCGATATCGATGGATTGCAGATCGAAAATTCCGGCCTGCGTCAGGTGGATGGATCGCATAAGCTCGAGCTGAAACTGTCGCTTCGCAATCGTTTCGACTTGGCCATTGCGTATCCGGCGCTGGAACTCACGCTCCTCGACGACAAGAACAACGTCGCGATTCGCCGTGTGCTCTGGCCGCAGGATTACGCGCGGCCGGGAACGCAGATCGGCACGGGACTCGCTGCGCGCAGCACGCAGCCGGTTATCGTCCGGCTCGATACCGGCGACGCCGTTGCGGCGAATTATCGCGTGCAGATTTTCTACCCCTGACGCGCTTCACTCTTAGTTAGTCGTTGTCTCCGTGCGCGCTGCCCGTCCGTCCCGGCCGGTCGGCGTGCTCAATCCCTGAACATCAGACCCATTCTGGAGTAGACATGAGCCAAGTTACCCTCGGCGGCAACCCGATCGAAGTCGCCGGCACGTTTCCCGCAGCTGGCGCAAAAGCAGCCGATTTCACGCTGGTCGGCAAGGACCTCGGCAATCTGACGCTCGCAAGTTTCGGCGGCAAGCGCAAAGTGCTGAACATCGTCCCGAGCCTGGACACGCCGACGTGCGCCACGTCCACGCGCAAGTTCAACGAAGCCGCGGCCGGCCTCGACAACACGGTCGTCGTGGTGGTTTCGGGCGACCTGCCGTTTGCCGCAACGCGCTTTTGCACGACCGAAGGCATCGCGAACGTGGTGACGGCTTCGACGTTCCGCGGTCATGATTTCGCCAAGGCGTATGGCGTCGATGTCACGAGCGGTCCGCTCACGGGCCTGACGGCGCGCGCGGTTGTGGTTATCGATGAAAACGACAAGGTTCTGTACTCCGAACTCGTGCCGGAAATCAAGAACGAGCCGAATTACGACGCAGCGCTTGCCGCGTTGAAGTAAGCGGAAGAAATTGCGGGACGCCGGCGAGACGGGAATACCGCCCGCCGGCAATGCATCACGCCGGCATGTGCATTCGTGACGTCGAAGAACGCGCGACGTGACGAATGCGCAGCGCCATCACCCGGGCATGCACGGTGCTCAGGAACATTCACCTGCGCGTACTTTTACATATCATTTTCAGGGATTTCGCCAGTGTCTACGCTCATCTGCGGCTCGCTTGCCTACGACAACATCATGACGTTCCAGGGCCGCTTCGGCGACCACATCCTGCCGGACCAGGTACATCAGCTGAACATCAGCTTCCTCGTCCCCACGATGCGGCGCAACTTCGGCGGCTGCGCAGGCAACATTGCCTACGCACTGCAGCTGCTCGGCGGCGACGCGAAGATCATGGCGACGCTCGGTGAAGCCGACGCCCAGCTCTACCTCGATCGGTTCGACGCCCTGGGTTTGTCGCGCGAATACGTGCGCGTACTGCCTGACCAGCACTCGGCGCAATGCTTCATCACGACCGATCTGGCGAACAACCAGATCACCGCGTTCCACCCCGGCGCCATGATGGATTCGCACCTGAATCACGCTGGAGAAACCAAGGGCATCACGCTCGGAATCGTCGCACCGGACGGCGCCGACGGCATGCGCCAGCACGTCGAAGAACTCGCGGCGGCAGGCATTCCGTTTGTTTTCGATCCGGGCCAGGGCCTGCCGATTCTCGAAGGTGTAGAGCTTTGTCGCATGATTGAACTTGCCACATACGTGGCGGTCAACGATTACGAGGCGAAATTGTTGAGCAACAAGACCGGCTGGTCTATCGATGAAATTTTGAGCCGCGTCGACGCGTTGATCATCACGCGCGGCGAGCACGGCGCGCAGATTTTGCACGCAGACGGTATCGAAGAAATTCCGGTTGTGAAGGCGGAGAAGATCGTCGACCCGACCGGTTGCGGTGACGCATTTCGCGGCGGTCTGCTTTACGGTATCGAAAACAAACTCGGCTGGGCAAAGACCGGTCGTCTTGCGAGCCTGATGGGATCGCTCAAGATCGAGCATCAGGGACCGCAAACTTACGCGCCCACGCGCGCTGAAATCGACGCCCACTTCAAGACGGCGTTTGGTATGGCGCTTTGAGAATTTGATGTGGTGCAGTAAAGCAGCAAAAGTAACGAAGCAGACCTGGTGCTGCTTCAGCAACGACAGGTGCAGCCGGCTGGCGGTCAAGTGCCGCAGGCGGCCGTAATTTAGTGGGAGTAGAGAATGAACATGACAAGTCGAATAGCGCTGGCAGCAGCGCTGATAAGCACCGTCTTCGTGACGGGATGCGCCTATAACAGCAGCTCGCCGGACGTGTACACGGCGTCGCAGGCACAACGCGAAGAAACGGTCCGCATGGGCACCGTCGACAGCGTGCGCGGCGTGAAGATCAGCTCGAACAACGGCCAGCCGAGCGGCCTTGGCGCTATCGGCGGCGGCGCACTAGGTGCGGTGGCAGGCAGCGCGCTGGGCGGCGGACGCGGCTCGATCCTGACGGGTATCGTTGGTGGTATCGCGGGTGCGGTGGCGGGTAACGCGGTTGAGAACGGCGTCGCCACGCAGAACGGACTGGAGATCACCGTGCGCCTCGATAACGGCGACATGCGCGCCATTACGCAAACTGCGACCGGCGAAGTGTTCCAGGCTGGTGAACGTGTCCGCTTGTTGTCGAGCGGTGGCGTGACGCGGGTGACGCACTGAACGTCTGATGCACCGGCGCGATTGAGCTGATCGCGCGGCGCTGAAGAAAAACGCATTTGCCTTCGCGGGCACATGCGTTTTTTTTCCCCGTAAAAAAACCCGCCGCCGATACAAACCGGACAGCGGGTTTGGACCGCATAGCACTACGCGGTCGCGAGACACACAGCGTGTGTCGATTTACTGCATCACACCCTGCGCTTACGGACGGCTGCCCGTCGGGAACGGCCATGCGGCGGCCGGGTTCAACGCCGTCTTGACCGTTGCAGCCGGAGCCGGCGCTGCGGGGGTCGTTGCCGTCGTTGCCGGTGCTACAGCAGTCGTCTTCTTCGCAGCGGCAGCCTTCTTGGCCGGAGCCTTCTTGGCAACCGGAGCCGGCGCTGCAGCGGGAGCTGCGGCAGGGGCAGGCGTTGCAGCTTTCTTCGCAGGCGCGGCCTTCTTCGCAGCAGGGGCAGCCTTCTTGGCGGGCGCAGCCTTCTTGGCGGCCGCCTTTTTGGCAGGTGCCTTCTTAGCAGGCGCCTTTTTGGCAGCAGCCTTTTTAGCAGGCGCCTTCTTGGCAGCGGCCTTCTTCGCAGGCGCTTTCTTGGCAGGCGCCTTTTTAGCAGCAGCCTTCTTGGCAGGCGCCTTCTTGGCAGCAGCCTTCTTCGCCGGCGCCTTCTTCGCTGCAACCTTCTTCACTGCAACTTTCTTGGCAGCAACTTTCTTCGCCGGCGCCTTCTTGGCAGCAACCTTCTTTGCTGCAACCTTCTTCGCCGCGACCTTCTTCACTGCGACTTTCTTGGTTGCAACTTTCTTGGCGGCTACTTTCTTAGCTGCCGGAGCCTTCTTCGCTACCGTTGCCTTCTTGGCAGCCGTCTTCTTAACGGCCGGCTTTGCTGCAGCCTTCTTTGCGACGGATTTCTTGGCTAATGCCATCATTTTCTCCTTCAGGTTTCAAGATGAGAGTCAGTTCAAACAACACCCTTCGTCAAAACCCGCTTCCCGCGTGGGCTTCTCAGGACGCACGCTGCGAAGCGGATTATTCATCGGCGTACGCTGATGGAGCTTGCTTACGCTAATGAATACGGCAAGGCGCGCGGTGCCACAAGGCACCGCGCGCCAAATTAAGTCAGCACCTTGAAGCGGTGCCGGCAATCGCTTGATCGGGCCATCGGCACTGCCGACGGCATATTTCGGGGGGAAGTTTGCCCGTCCCACTGAAGGGTCCGCAAAACGCCTGTCATCTATAAGGGCTGTCAAGCCACAAGGCGCACTTCGCATCAGGCGACCGTTCTCCTAAACCTGTTGGACCGGCGCGCGAGCAATCTTGATCGCACGCATAAGCGCCGGTTTGCTTTTCACCCGTCTACTCGGCGCCATGACAGGCGCCTGGTCTGCATCTCATTCGTAGCGGCAATGCGTCCATTGCCGCCGGCTGACGCTGATTCGCTTCCCCGCTTATTCCCAGGTCAGCGCGCCGCCAGTCTGATACTCAATCACTCGCGTCTCGAAGAAGTTGCGTTCCTTCTTCAAGTCGATCATCTCGCTCATCCACGGGAACGGGTTTTCCTCGTTCGGGAACAGCGTGTCGAGACCGATCTGCTGGCATCGACGATTACAGATGAAGCGCAAATAGCTCTTGAACATGGATGCATTCAGACCGAGCACGCCGCGCGGCATCGTATCTTCTGCATACCGGTACTCAAGTTCAACAGCCTGCTGGAAAATCTCGCGGATCTCCGCGCGGAATTCCGGCGTCCACAGTTGCGGCTCTTCGAGCTTGATCTGGTTGATCAGGTCGATACCGAAATTGCAGTGCATCGACTCGTCGCGCAGGATGTATTGATACTGCTCCGCTGCACCCGTCATCTTGTTCTGGCGACCCAGCGCCAGGATCTGCGTAAAGCCAACGTAGAAGAACAAGCCTTCCATCACGCAAGCAAACACGATCAACGACTTCAGCAATTTCTGGTCCGCTTCGAGCGTACCCGTGGTGAAGGCCGGATCAGTCAGCGTGTTGATGAACGGAATCAGGAACTCGTCCTTCGCGCGAATCGAGTCGACCTCGTGATACGCGTTGAAGATTTCGCTCTCGTCCAGACCCAGCGATTCGACGATGTACTGATACGCGTGCGTGTGGATCGCTTCCTCGAACGCCTGACGCAGCAGGAACTGGCGGCACTCGGGCGCGGTGATGTGGCGATACGTGCCGAGCACGATGTTGTTCGCCGCCAGCGAATCCGCCGTCACGAAAAAACCGAGGTTGCGCTTCACGATGCGGCGCTCGTCGTCGGACAGACCGTTAGGATCTTTCCACAACGCGATGTCGCGCGACATGTTCACTTCCTGCGGCATCCAGTGGTTCGCACAACCCGCCAGATACTTTTCCCACGCCCACTTGTACTTGAACGGCACCAACTGGTTCACGTCGGTCTTGCCGTTGATGATGCGCTTGTCCGCTACATTCACGCGCTTTGCACTTGCAGCCTCGATGTCGCTGGCGCTCGGTGCTGCGGGAGCAACGAAGTCGCTCGCAAAAATATTCGCGCCTACTGGCGTTTGATGGGCAGTTTGAAGAACGCCATGGCCCGCAACATGTGCAGCGCTCGGAGCAGCTGCACGTGATGCCTGACTGACGCCGGCAACCTGACCTGCCGGGTTACGCAACGTGTTGTGTTGCGAACCGTTCGAGGGAGTTACGGCAGTGGTCTCGTCATCCCAGTTGAGCATAAATTCTCACCATCAATTTAGATCGGTTTGTACCATCTTTCCATGAGCGATAAAAGAGCTTGCTCATAAAAATCCTGTTTTCGTGTTGACGCTGCTACTTGCATACAACACTTTGCGTTGAGCTCACTGCTTGAAGCTTCATGCGAGATGTTGCTGAACGTGTTCGATGCAGTGCTCTCGCGGTGCTCTCGCAGCGCTCTTTCACGCTCTTCACAACGTCGTGATGCGTTGCTGCGAATCATCCTGAGTGTGTCTTTTGAAGCGTGACGTCCAGTGACTTTCGTTGCATTCGAACTTCAATTGCCTTCGATGAAATCCTGACTCGTCCGCGTGTTGATGCAAGTGCATTTGCTGCGGGTTCGTACGATGCGCGACGCGTTCAATCCACGCGTTCAATTCAGTTAAGTCGATCTTCGCGATGCGCACAAGCAAAGCTTTGAATCTGATCCTCTGCGACACGTTTTTTGATCGCTCGGACGCTCTCTTCAACGCCCGCGAACCCGCCTGTCTCGCAGTGGAAACAAAGCGCTTTCGCGTCGTGTTTCCATGGTGAAAGTGTAGCACTCGATGCCTTCATCGCAAAGGTTAAAAACACAAAATCTTGGGTGTTTTGGGCCAGCACAAACTACCTATAGTACAAGTGGATGCATCGTGCAAGCACCGGCCAGAGCGTCGAAATCACGCCGCGAAGCCTTGCTCAGCATCGCGTTCAAGCACGTTTGTCACGCAGCGGCGCGAGCAGTTCGCGCAAGTTGTTGTGATCGATTTCGTGCATCAACGCAATCAGCCGGCCGAGTTGTCCTGCAGGAAAACCCTCACGCGCAAACCACGCGAGATAGTGACCGGGCAGGTCCGCAAGCAAGCGGTCCTTGTACTTTCCGTAAGGCATTTTTTGCGTGACGAGACGCTGCAAATCTTGGGGGTCCATCGTCGTGCTCCTTGTGTTTTTCCTGCGCGAGGTAGCGCTCATCGTGACAGCGCGGCGGCACTTCGCGATGTCGCTGCCTTGATATCGATGCCATAATCGCAACTCCCGCCGCGAAGAGATCCCCTTCCGTTCTCCATGTCGCTAGCCATCAAAGCTTTCGTTGCCCCTCTCATCGTCGCGTGCGCGATGTTCATGGAAAGCGTCGATGCCAACGTCATCGTCACCGCGATCCCCGAAATGGCCAAAGCTTTCGGCCGCGATCCTGTAACACTAAAGATTGCCGTCACGAGTTATGTGCTCGGCCTCGGCGTGTTCATTCCAATCTGCGGCTGGGTCGCCGACCGCTTCGGCGCACGCACCATCTTTCGTCTTGCCATCGGCATTTTCGTTGCCGGCTCGATCCTGTGCGCGGCCTCCACCTCGCTGATCCCCTTCACGCTCGCGCGCTTCGTGCAAGGCGTCGGCGGCGCGATGATGGTGCCGGTCGGGCGGATCATCATCTTCCGCTCGGTGCGGCGCTCCGAATTCATCCGCGCGATGAACTATCTTTCTCTGCCTGCGATGTTCGGTCCCGCCGTGGGCCCGCTGCTCGGCGGTTTCATCACGACCTATCTGCACTGGCGCCTGATTTTTTTCATCAACATCCCGATCGGCATCGCCGGGATCTACCTCACTAACAAGTACATCGCGAACGTGCGTGAAGCGCATCCGGGGCCCCTCGACTGGCTGGGCTTCTTTTTGTCGGCGATGGGCGGCACGCTGTTTCTCCTCGGGCTCTCGCTGATCGGCGGCGAGCTGGTCACCGATCGCGTCGCGGCCGGCATGGCGCTCGGCGGCGTGGTGTTTCTCGTGCTGTATCTCCTGCATTCGCGGCGCATCAAGCTGCCACTGCTCGATCTCAGCTTCCTGCGCGTGCCGACCTTCCAGGCAAGTGTGGTCGGCGGCTCGCTGTTTCGTATCGGCCTTGGCGCCGTGCCGTTCCTGCTGCCGCTCGCCATGCAGGAAGGACTGGGCATGAGCGCATTCAAGTCGGGCTCGATCACCTGCGCATCGGCTGTCGGCGGCATGTTCATGCGCTCGCTGGCCTCGCGCGTGCTGCATCGCTTCGGCTTCCGGCAGACGCTGATGGTGAACGCAGCGCTCTCGGGCATTGCGATCGCGGCGTGCGGCATGTTCTATCCCGGCACGCCGACATGGCTCATCTGGGCGGTCGTGCTGCTCGGCGGATTCTTCCCGGCGTTGCAATTTACGAGCCTCAACTCGCTGACGTATGCCGAGATCGAGAGCCGTGATGTTGGCCGCGCCACGAGTCTCGGCAGTTTTATCCAGCAGGTTTCGCTGGGACTGGGCGTGACCGTTGGCGGAATTGCGCTGCAGATTTCTCACGATCTGCAAGGACATCCGCAAATGGTCTGGTCGGATTTCTGGCCGGCGTTTGTGGTTGTCGGCATGTTTTCGTTTCTTTCGATTCCGATTACCGCAAGGCTTTCCCGCGATGCCGGGCACGAGATATCGCGGGGAACGCGAGGATAAGCGGCGAGTACACATGGAAAAGGCCGGTATCGAATCCGGCCGCCACTTCCTGACTGGGAAGAACAACCGCTTTCGTACCGGCCTCTGCTAATTACTGTACTTATTAGCGACGGGTTATCTGCAACCCGTCGCCTGCACCTTTTTACTGGCAAGCCTCGCATTCGTCGAACCCGGCATCGCCCGGACGCATCATGCAGACCGGACCGTCGGCTTCCTGCTCAGCCGCGGACACCGCCGGCGCCGCGATTGCCGCCGCGTTGAAACCACCCGTCGATGATCCGTGCGAACCCTGCGTGCCGAAGCCGCTGCCGTTCGTACCGCTTGCACCACCCGCGCCGCCGTCCGAGTTGCCCGAGGGCACCGAGTTCAGCTGACCGTGAGCAACGGTCGATTTCTCGACGTGCGTTGCGGCCATGGTGCGGAGGTAATACGTGGTCTTCAGGCCGCGCAGCCACGCGAGCTTGTACACCTCGTCCAGCTTCTTGCCCGACGCGCCCGCCATGTAGATGTTGAGCGACTGCGCCTGATCGATCCATTTCTGGCGGCGCGACGCTGCTTCCACGACCCAGGTTGCGTCCAGTTCGAACGCGGTGGCGTAGATCGCGCGCAGATCGGCCGGAACCCGGTCGATGCGCGAAAGCGTGCCGTCGAAGTACTTCAGGTCGGAGACCATGACTTCGTCCCACAGGCCGCGTTCCTTCAGATCACGCACCAGGTACTCGTTCACGACCGTGAATTCGCCCGACAGATTCGACTTCACGTACAGATTCTGGAACGTCGGCTCGATACACGCCGACACGCCGATGATGTTCGAAATGGTCGCCGTCGGCGCAATCGCCACGCAATTCGAATTGCGCATGCCGTGCGTTGCAATCCGCGAACGCAGCTCGGTCCAGTCCATCGATGCGCTTTCGTCAACTTCCACGTAGCCGCCGCGTTCTGCCGCGAGCAGCTTCAGCGAGTCTTGCGGAAGAATGCCGCGATCCCACAGCGAACCGCGATAGCTCGAGTAACGGCCGCGTTCTTCGGCGAGTTCCGTGGATGCGTAGTACGCGTAGTAGCAGACCGCTTCCATGGAGGTATCGGCGAAATCGACTGCTTCCTTCGATGCATACGGCGTGCGCAGCAAGTGCAGGCAGTCCTGGAATCCCATGATGCCCATGCCGACCGGCCGATGCTTCAGGTTCGAATTACGCGCCTTCGCAACGGCGTAGTAATTGATGTCGATGACGTTATCCAGCATGCGCATCGCCACGCTGACCGTGCGCTTCAACTTCTCGTGGTCGAGCGCCAGCGTGCCGTCGGCCTGTTGCTTCATGTGCGCGACGAGGTTCACCGAGCCGAGATTACACACGGCGATTTCGGTGTCGCTGGTGTTCAGCGTGATTTCCGTGCACAGGTTCGACGAATGCACCACGCCGATATGCTGCTGCGGCGAACGGATGTTGCACGGATCCTTGAACGTGATCCACGGGTGGCCCGTTTCGAACAGCATGCCCAGCATCTTGCGCCAGAGTTGCGCAGCCGGAACCTTCTTGAACAGCTTCAGCTCGCCACGCGCCGCTTTTTCTTCATACGCCACGTACGCTTTTTCGAACGCCGCGCCGAACAGATCGTGCAGGTCCGGCGTGTTGGCCGGAGAGAACAGCGTCCAGTCGCCGTTTTCGTGAACGCGCTTCATGAACAGGTCGGGAATCCAGTTCGCCGTGTTCATGTCGTGCGTGCGGCGACGGTCGTCGCCCGTGTTCTTGCGCAGTTCCAGGAATTCTTCGATATCCAGGTGCCACGTTTCCAGGTACGCGCATACCGCGCCCTTGCGCTTGCCGCCCTGGTTCACCGCGACGGCGGTGTCGTTCACGACCTTCAGGAACGGCACCACACCTTGCGACTTGCCGTTCGTGCCCTTGATGTGGGAACCGAGTGCACGCACGCGCGTCCAGTCGTTGCCCAGACCGCCCGCGAACTTCGAGAGCAGCGCGTTTTCCTTCAGCGCTTCATAGATGCCGTCGAGGTCGTCGGCAACCGTGGTCAGATAGCACGACGACAATTGCGACCGGCGCGTGCCCGAGTTGAACAGCGTTGGCGTGGACGACATGAAGTCGAAGCTCGACAACACGTTGTAGAACTCGATAGCGCGTGCTTCGCGGTCGATTTCGTTGAGCGCCAGGCCCATCGCGACGCGCATGAAGAACGCCTGCGGCAGTTCGATGCGCTTGTTCTCGTTGTGCAGGAAGTAGCGGTCATACAGCGTCTGCAGACCCAGATAACCGAATTGCAGGTCGCGGTCGGCATCGAGTGCGGCGCCCAGGCGCTTCAAGTCGTATTGCTGTAGTTTTTCGTCGAGCAGTTCCGCTTCCACGCCCTGCTTGATGAAGAGCGGAAAGTATTCGGCGTAGCGCGTCGACATTTCGCCTTGCGAGACGTCTTCTTCCAGGATTTCGCGGCGGATCGTGTGCAGCAGGATGCGTGCGGTGACCTGGCTGTACGCCGGGTCCTTTTCGATCATGGTGCGCGCGGCGAGAATGGCCGAGTCGTAGACTTGCGCCATCGGCACGCCGTCGTACAGGTTCTTCACCGTTTCCGCGACGATCGGGTCCGCGTTCACTTCGCTGCCGAGATTCACGCACGCTTCGTTGATGCGCGCCTTCAACGCGTCCAGATCCAGCGGATGCGACACGCCGTTGTCGATCACATTGATGCCGAGCGCGTTCGCACGCGTTTCCGGCGCATGCGCGCGTTCCTGCGTGCGCTTCTCGCGATACAGCACGTAAGCGCGCGCCACGTTGTGCTCGCCGCCGCGCATCAGCGCGAGTTCGACCTGATCCTGAATATCTTCGATATGGAACGTACCGCCGTTCGGACGGCTGCGCACCAGCGCGCGCACGACGCTGTGCGTCAGTTGTTCAACGAGCTCGCGCACCCGTGCCGAGCCCGCGCCCTGCCCGCCGTTCACGGCGAGGAATGCCTTCGTCACGGCGATGGAAATCTTCGACGGCTCGAACGACACCACGGTCCCGTTACGGCGGATGACTTTGTAGTCGGCCAGCGTGGCGTCCGGGGCGAGCGCGCTCGCGTTCGGCTGCTGACCTTGTGCGCCGATGGGTCGCACAGAAGCGCCTTCGTAGGAAATCGTGGCGTTGTCGGTGGTTTGCATGTGCAAATCTCCTGGTGTTCGATGGTGCGGAACGTCCGCGGATTGAGATGCGTGCCGCGCGTGGCTGGCCAGTTTTTTACTGCCGGGTGCTGCTCTTGCCGACCGCGCGCGACGATGAAATTGAAAATGGTCAGCCTGGGAATTTGCCGCTGCGATCCGTACGATCACGATGGCAATTTCACTCACTACGCCTATCTGCCCCCGAGTGTCTCAACCCGACTTGCCGGCGAATTTCACGCGGCGAATCAGTCGCTTATGCGGCGTTTTGTTCTATGGCCGGAAAGCGTGCGGCGCCGGCTCTAAGAGCGGGGCGCCGCCTTGACAACACAACATATAGTGCGTTTTACGTCTCTGAGCACCAAGTATAGTGACATTCCGCACAGTCTCAAAAACTTTTATTTGCTGAGGATTTCACTAACCGGGCTTGACTTTTCGAATGCCAAAGTCGGACAAGGGATCGCGAGCTTACGAGCGCCAAACGCGCTGCAACGCAAAATTGAATGTGCGGATGTCAAGCGGTGAACGGTCGCGGAGGCCCGCGACCTACGCTTTGGCGAGGTAGGGAAAGTACCGAAGAGGAAGTTCACAGTCGTGCTGCAGCCGCAACCATTCGAAGTGCGGGCCAGGGTCCGTCTTGCGCCCCGGCGCAATGTCCGAATGGCCGGCTAAGGCATCGATTGGGTAGCGCCGCGTGACCGCGCGGACCACTTGATTGAGCGACATATACTGCGCATCTTCGAACGCGCTTGTATCGCTGCCTTCCAGCTCGATGCCCACCGAGAAATCATTGCATCGCTCGCGGCCGAAGAAATTCGATAACCCCGCATGCCACGCACGCTCGTTGCACGACACATATTGGTCGACCACGCCGTCGCGGCGAATCACGAAATGCGACGATACGCGCATGTCGCGCAACTGGTCGTAGTACGGGTGAGCATCGTGATCCAGACGATTCTGGAAAAACTCGGTGATCGCGCTGCCGCCGAACTCGTCGGGCGGCAGACTGATGTTATGAACGACGATCAACGTCGGTTCAATGCCGCCGGGACGCACCTCGAAATTCGGCGACGGCAAACGGCGCGCTGACGAATACCACCCGTCCCCGCCGATAACACCCGCTTCGCTCATCGTGCGTCGCGGCCTGTCGGGCGCGCTGCGTGGCGATGGGCGTGATCGACGGAACAGAAGCGGTGCCCCGCCGCGACGACCGATTCGCTGCTCGGCGTATGCAAGCCGCACTCGGCGCAGCGCACGAGCGGATCCGGAAGTTGCGGCGCGCTGGAAGCAGCCGGACCGCGAGAGGCGCGCGCGGCGCCGGCGCCATTACCGGGACCGGGGTGCGGATTACCGGCCGCAGCCTGGGCGCGCTTGAGCTTTTTGAAAAGCCACTGGCTCGCGAAGAAAACAAAAATCAGCAGGAGAATTTGGCGCATGAGCTTACTAATAGTAGAAGCAGTAGAAGCGGTAGAGGCGAAGTCGAGGTGAACGCGTCAGACGACCGCGCGATGCAACAGCACTTCGAACACGAAGCGGCTGCCCACATAAGCCAGCAACAACGCCACGAACGAGGCGAGCACCCAGCGCAACGCAGCACGGCCACGCCAGCCGGACACGCGGCGCGCGGTCAGCAACGCGCCGAACATGACCCACGACAGAATCGCGAACACCGTCTTGTGGTCGAGCTTGAACGCTTTGTCGACGAGTTGTTCATTGAATGCGACGCCCGAGATCAGCGTGAGCGTCAAAAGCACGAACCCCGCCGATATCAAGCGGAACAACAATTTTTCGAGCGTGAGCAACGGCGGCAAAGTATCGAGCCAGCTCGACACCCAACTGTTCGAAGTATGCCGCGTCGCCGTGCCGCGCATGTTCTGCAAACGCTTCTCCACCATCAGCATGAGGATGGCGTGAAGCGCGGCGATGGCAAACAATCCGTACGCGATGTTGGCGATCAGGAAGTGCAGCTTGAACATGGGCGCGGCCGAATACGACAACACGCGCACGCCGCCGAAGATCAACGGCATTACGGACGCCACGGCCGCAAGCGGCAGGACGAGCAACCGCAAGCCGTCGAGCGGAAAGAAGAAACTCTCGATCCAGTAGATGCCCGCGCCCAGCCAGAACATGGCGGAGAGCGCAAACGCGAAGCCGAAGACCATCGCGTTTTGCGGAAAGATGGTGGTGTGCAACAGGACGCCATGCAAAAGCAACGCAACGCCGAGCAGCACGCGTCCCATTGAACTCATGCCCGACGCCTTCGATCTCCGCCCGCTTTCCATTGCGTCGCCCAGGCGGGTGCCCGCCGGCATGCCCGCGAGCGCCGGTCCGACCGCCGTGTGGCGATGCGCGCGCCAGCCCGCTACGGCAAGTCCGCCGTAGAGAAGCGCAGTGAGGGCATACAGTACAATATCCATGATTGAAGTTTACACCAGGCCCCGAGGCCGCGACGTCTTCCCCTTTGACCGCAAGGGCCGCCAGGACGCCGTTATCGCTTAGTTACCGACACTTACCGGCCGCACTCTCACACGCTCCCATGCTAGACACACTCACTACACGGATGGCGCGCGTCGTAAAGACGCTGCGCGGCGAAGCCCGGCTCACCGAGGCTAACACGCAGGAAATGCTGCGCGAAGTCCGCCTGGCGCTGCTCGAGGCCGACGTTGCGCTGCCGGTCGTGCGCGAATTCATCGCCAAGGTGAAGGAAAAGGCGCTCGGCGAGGAAGTGATTTCCAGCCTGTCGCCGGGGCAGGCGCTGGTCGGCGTGGTGCAGCGCGAGCTGACGGCCATCATCGGCGGGGATTACGAGGGCAAGGCGGTCGAGCTGAACCTGGCCGTCACACCGCCTGCAATCATACTCATGGCCGGCCTGCAAGGTGCGGGTAAGACCACCACGACCGGCAAGCTCGCCAAGCTGCTGCGGGAAAAGCACAAGAAAAAGGTGCTGACGGTGTCTGTCGACGTGTATCGGCCGGCTGCTATCGCGCAGTTGAAAACAGTGACCGAACAGGTCGGCGCGGACTTTTTCCCGTCGGAGCCGGATCAGAAACCGGCTGACATCGCGCGGGCGGCAGTGGATTGGGCGAAACGCCATTTTCACGACGTACTGATCGTCGATACAGCCGGCCGCCTCGGTATAGACGAAGCGATGATGAAGGAAATCGCCGAGCTTCACGGCATCCTGAAACCGGCGGAAACGCTGTTCGTGGTCGACGCCATGCTCGGTCAGGACGCGGTCAACACGGCCAAGGCGTTCAGCGACGCCCTGCCGCTGACCGGCGTGGTGCTGACCAAGCTCGACGGCGACTCACGCGGCGGCGCGGCGCTTTCGGTGCGCCACGTGACCGGCAAGCCAATCAAGTTCGTGGGTGTCGCCGAAAAGCTCGACGGCCTGGAAGTATTCCACCCGGATCGCATGGCGAACCGGATTCTCGGCATGGGCGACATTCTTGCGCTCGTCGAGGAAGCGCAGAAAGGCGTGGACAGCGCCGCCGCGCAAAAACTCGCCGACAAGGTCAAGAAAGGCGGCGATTTCGATCTGAACGATTTCCGCGCGCAACTGGCGCAAATGAAGAACATGGGCGGTTTGTCATCGTTGATGGACAAGCTGCCGGCGCAATTCCAGCAGGCCGCGGCGGGCGCGAATATGGGTGTCGCCGAAAAGCAGATGCGCCGCATGGAAGGCATCATCAATTCCATGACGCTCGCCGAGCGCGCGAAACCCGACCTCATCAAGGCGCAGCGCAAACGCCGGATTGCAGCGGGCGCGGGCGTGCAGGTGCAGGAAGTGAACCGCATGCTGAATCAATACGAGCAAATGCGCGGCATGATGAAAAAACTCAAGGGCGGCAATCTGCAGAAAATGATGCGCGGCATGAAGGGCATGATGCCGGGCATGCGTTGAGTTTCTGTTTCTTTTTGTTGCCGTAGCAGTCTGTTTTGGAAGACCCGCGTTTTCGTTCGGGAACGCGGGTTTAATATGTAGCGCTACGTGCCCCGTCTCTTCTAATCTAGTTACACCCTCCCCGCCTGCTCATATGAACCGCGAAGAAGCACTCCACATTTTCAGCCACTCCGAAGAGATCGTTTCGGCGCAAGACGTGACCGCGTCGATCGTCAACATGGCGAAAGCCATCGGCACGAGCACCGGTGAAGAGTTTCCGCTCGTGCTGTCCGTCATGGGCGGCGCGGCGGTGTTCACCGGCATGTTGCTGCCGCATCTCGACTTCCCGCTCGAGTTCGACTACATCCATCTGACGCGCTATCGGAATACGACCAAGGGCGGCGACAAGATGGAATGGCGCGTGGCGCCGGCGGAATCGGTGAAGGATCGCGTGGTGCTCGTGCTCGACGACATCCTGGATGAAGGCGAAACCATGGCCGCCATTCGCGACCGGATCATGGCAATGGGCGCGAAGAAATTCCTCTCGGCGGTGCTCTGCGAGAAGCTCATCAACAAGGCGAAGCCGCTGCGTCCGGATTTTTGCGGCTTTGAAGTGCCCGACCGCTATGTGTTCGGCTGTGGCATGGACGCGAAGGGCTATTGGCGCAACCTGCCGACCATCCGGGCGCTGACTGAAGGCGCTTGATTCTTTCCCTTGCAGGGAAAAATGAAAGAAGGCCGTTTCAACTCACGTTGAAACGGCCTTCTGCTTTAATGCGTAAGAAAATGTCAGCCGCTGACCGCCAGTTGATGCACGAAGGTGCGAATCCCGGTCAGGATCATTTCCACGGATATGGACACGAGCACTAGTCCCATCAGCCGCTCGAACGCCGTCACCGCGCGTTCGCCGAGCCAGTGCTGAATCTTTTCGGCCATCACCAGCACGATGGCGCAAACGAACATGGTCACGGTCAGCGCGCCGACCCACTCCCACATCTGCCCCGGCGCCTGCGATGTCAGTAACATCACCGTAGCCAGCGCCGACGGACCGGCGAGCGCGGGAATGGCCAGCGGCACGATCAACGGTTCGCCGCCGCGCGAATCGCCGCCCATCGGGCCATCGGGATGCGGAAAAATCATCCGCAGCGCGATCAGGAACAACACGATCCCGCCGCCCAGCCGCAACGACAGATCCGTCAGGCTCATCGCGCGAAGAAAGCGGTCGCCGACGAGCATGAACATCAGCAGTATCCCGAAGGCGATCGCCACTTCACGCAGGATCACGATCCGCCGACGCTCCTTCGCCACACCACGCAACGCGTTAATGAAGATCGGGATATTGCCGAGCGGATCGGTGATCAGAATCAGCAGCACCGTTGCCGAGAGGAAGTTGTACTGCACGTTACTTCGTCACTCCACCCGCGAGCGCGGCGCGGACCTTCTCGATCACCACATTTGCAGCGTCATCGACCGGCAGCAATGTGGCTTCGGCATCGCGTCGTGCCTGATACTCGAGCTTGCCTTCCTTCAGCCCGCGATCGCCGATCACCAGCCGATGCGGCACACCGATCAGTTCCCAATCCGCGAACATCACCCCCGGACGCTCGCCTCGATCGTCCAGGATCACGTCGATACCCGCCGCCTGCAGCGTCGCGTACAGCTTGTCGGCCTGCTCGCGCACGGCGTCGCTGCGGTCATAGCCCATCGGGCAGAGCACGACTTCAAACGGTGCAATCGATTCCGGCCAGATGATGCCCTTCGCATCGAAGTTCTGTTCGATCGCCGCGCCCAGAACCCGCGTGATCCCGATCCCGTAGCAACCCATCAGCATCTTGGCCGGCTTGCCGTTTTCATCGAGGAACGTCGCGCCCATGGCGTCCGAGTACTTCGTGCCGAGCTGGAACACGTGGCCCACTTCAATGCCGCGGCAGATTTCGAGCGTGCCTTTTCCATCCGGCGACGGATCGCCCACGAGCACATTGCGGATGTCCGCCACGACCGGTTCCGGCAGATCGCGGCCCCAGTTCACGCCGGTAATGTGATAGTCCACCTCGTTCGCGCCGACCACGAAGTCGCTCATGTTCGCGACCGTGCGGTCCGCGATCACCTTGATCGGCTTCTTTGTGTTGATGGGGCCGAGATAGCCGGGCGGCGTGCCGAAGGTATCGATGATTTCAGCTTCAGTCGCGAACCGGTAACCCGCGAGACCCGGCAACTTGCCCGTCTTGATGTCGTTGAGCGAATGATCGCCGCGCAGCATCAGCAACCAGATGGTTGCTTCGGCGCCTTCGTTTTCGGTCGCGAGAATGATCGACTTGATTGTCCGTTGCAGCGGAATGTTCAGCAACTCGGCCACCGCCTCGCACTTCGCCTTGCCCGGCGTCGCCGTCTTCTTCATCTCTTCGGCCGGCGCCGCGCGCGTGGCGTTGAGCGGCAAGGCCTCGGCTGCTTCGACGTTCGCCGCATAGTCCGATGCCGGGTTATACGCAATCGCGTCTTCACCGGTATCCGCGATCACGTGGAACTCGTGCGAACCACTGCCGCCAATCGATCCGTTATCCGCCGCGACCGCGCGGAATTCCAGGCCGATGCGCGAGAACACGCGCACGTAGGCATCAAACATTTTCTTGTACGACTCGGCAAGACCTGCCTGATCGCGATCGAACGAATATGCGTCCTTCATGATGAACTCGCGTCCGCGCATCACGCCGAAACGCGGACGGATTTCATCGCGGAACTTCGTCTGGATCTGATAGAAGTTCACCGGCAATTGGCGGTAGCTCTTGATCTCGCGGCGCGCAATGTCCGTCACCACTTCTTCGTGCGTCGGCCCGACCACGAAATCGCGGTCATGACGATCCTTGATACGCAGCAATTCCGGCCCGTATTGCTCCCAACGACCCGATTCCTGCCAGAGTTCGGCCGGCTGCACCGCCGGCATCAGCAATTCGAGCGCGCCGGCACGATCCATTTCTTCGCGCACGATGTTTTCCACCTTGCGAATGGAACGCAGGCCGATGGGCAGATAGCTATAAATACCGCCGGCCACGCGGCGGATCATGCCTGCGCGGACCATGAGCTGGTGGCTGACGATTTCTGCGTCGGTGGGGGCTTCTTTCAGGGTGGCGATAAAGAAACGGGATGCTTTCATTCAAAAATCTTCCAAAGCGGAGCGCGTCGATTGAATGGGCGGTGAGCGCCCAATCGTGCTGAACGTGCGGAACGAGTGAACGACGGGACAGCGATGCGGGGCGCAAACCATAGCGCCGCCCGCCTCAACGCCCAGGCGAAACGAATGCCCGAATTCGGGTTCGTGCCGGTGCGCCAGGCCCGTTATCTGTTTATAATCAAAGCAATTTTAAAGGATTCGAAGGTGGTTGTATGCTGGATCGTGAAGGCTTTCGCCCGAACGTCGGCATCATCCTCTTGAACGCGCACAACGAAGTGTTTTGGGGCAAGCGGCTGCGTGAACATTCCTGGCAGTTTCCGCAAGGGGGCATCAAGTACGGCGAGACCCCTGTGCAAGCGATGTATCGGGAGTTACACGAAGAAACCGGTTTGCTGCCGGAACACGTCAAGGTCGTGGGTCGAACCCGCGACTGGCTGCGTTATGAGGTGCCGGACAAGTTCATCAAGCGCGAAGTGCGCGGGCATTATCGCGGACAAAAGCAGATTTGGTTTTTGTTACGCATGGTAGGCCGCGACTGTGACATTTGTTTGCGTGCGACTGATCATCCGGAATTCGATGCCTGGCGGTGGAACGAATATTGGGTCCCGCTTGACGCGGTGATCGAGTTCAAGCGTGATGTATATCAGCTTGCGCTCACGGAACTTTCTCGCTTCCTGAGGCGCGCAGCCGTGCGTGCCGAGCGCGCGGAACATTTGGCGCGTCACGCCAACCGGTATCCGCGCGTGATTGGGAGCATGACCATGGAGGACGCGACCGTTTCTGCCAACGGTCAGGTCATTCAGGCAGAATGTTCGGTGACCGAAGAGCTGCATATCTACGCACAACGTCCTTCGCGGGATTAGGACGTGTGTCATCCAAAGCGGCGGCGCGGCAACGCTCGCCGCTTTTTTTCGTGTGGCGTCGGAAGTGGGCCTCAGGCAGCGCGAGGCTCAATCCGTTTGCAGTCGCCGCTGCATCAACCTCAGGGATTCAAGAATTGAAAGCCATTGCATTGTTCGCGGCATCCGCGGCAGCCCTTGCCGTGCTCGCCGGTTGCGGCAGCTCGAAGCCGACCAACAAGGACGACAGCGCGTTTGTCTATTTGATGGACCGCAAGCCCAACTGGACCGAAAACAAGGTTGAGACCATTCCGCCTCTGCCGCAGCAAGGCAACCTGATTCCGTTCACGGTTTCCCAGAACACGCCGCTCAGTTTTTTCATCGATAAAAACTCGCTCAGCGTCGGCGATGACGGCGTGATTCGCTACACGGTCGTAGTGCAAAGCCCGGCGGGTGCGCGCAACGTGAACTATGAAGGGATTCGCTGCGACAACTTCAACTGGCGCCTCTATGCAAGCATCAACGAGGACCAGACCGGTTGGGACCGTGCGGTGGAACGCGATTTCACGCGCATTGAAACCGGTGAACTGAATGCGTATCACTCGGCCCTGTATCAGGATTACTTCTGCGCAAACAAGCTGCCGACTGGAACGGCGAAGCAGATTCTATCGAACATCCAGATGAAGCGGACTGCGGTATCGAATTACCACTAAATCGATAGCACGCACTTAGACAAAAAAGCCGCCAATTGGCGGCTTTTTAAATAATGATCGCGTCAGGCAAGCACCAGATTGTCTCGATGAATCAGTTCAGGCTCCAGCATGTAGCCAAGCACCGTCTCAATTTCGCCGCTGGGCTTGCGCTGGATAAGCCGCGCCTCGGAACTGCTGTAATTGGTGATGCCGCGCGCCACTTCCCGTCCATCGGAATTCATGCATGCGATCACTTCGCCACGCGCAAACGCGCCATGGACGTCGATAACGCCGATTGGCAGCAGGCTTTTGCCGCCTGCGGTCAGCTTTTCGACTGCGCCGTTGTCAATGACAACATGTCCGCGCACCTGCAAATGATCGGCCATCCACTGCTTTCTCGCAGCAATCCGCGCCGTCCGGGCGATAAGTTGCGTGCCGATCAGCTCTCCGGAAGCAAGCCGCGTCAGGACATCTGATTCCCGCCCGCTCGCGATCACGGTATTCGCGCCGCTGTGCGCCGCGCGTTTCGCCGCGAGAATCTTGGTCAACATGCCACCGCGTCCGAGACTCGAGCCCGCGCCGCCCGCCATGGCTTCGAGTTCCGGCGTTCCTGCATCCGCCTGCTCCACCAGAGTCGCCGACGGATCGTGGCGCGGATCGGCCGTGAACAGACCACGTTGATCGGTGAGGATGATCAGCGCGTCGCCTTCGATCAGATTCGCGACCAGCGCGCCCAGCGTGTCGTTATCGCCGAATTTGATTTCGTCGGTAATGACCGTGTCGTTTTCATTGATGATGGGCACGCAGCCCAGGCGCAGCAAGGTCAGCAGCGTGGACCGCGCGTTCAGATAGCGTTCGCGGTCAGCCAGATCGGCGTGGGTGAGCAGAATTTGGGCGGTCCGAATACCGTGCTTGCCGAAACTGCTTTCGTAGACCTGCGCCAACCCCATTTGCCCGACCGCGGCGGCCGCCTGCAACTCGTCGATTTCGCGCGGCCTTTTCGTCCATCCAAGCCGATGAATCCCTTCGGCAATCGCGCCCGAACTCACCAGCACGACTTCCTTGCCCTGCTCGCGCAATGCGGCGATCTGCGAGGCCCAGCGCGCGATGGCAGCATGATCGAGCCCGCGACCATCGTTTGTGACGAGGCTCGATCCCACTTTCACTACGAGTCGCTTCGAAGCGGCTATGACGGAACGCATCTGACGCATTTCTCCTCGAATTTGCCTCGATCCACGGGCCTGATTTTCTTACGCTTCGTCTTCGTCGTCTTCTTCGATTTCCGGCGCACGTTGAGGAGCGGCAGTCGCGGGTTCATCGCGGAAACGCACGTCCGCAGCGAGATCTTCGGCTTCCGCCGCGCGCGACGCGTCCGAGTTCTTCGAGATGTAGTCGAAAATGGCGTAGGTCAGGCCTTCACAACCCTGGCCGGTCAGCGCCGAAATTTCGAACACCGGACCGTCCCATTCGTACCGCTTGATGAAGTCCGCCACGCGTGCCTTGCGCTCATCGTCCGGAACCATGTCCAGCTTGTTCAGCACCAGCCAGCGCGGCTTTTCGTACAGCGCTTCGTCGTACTTGCGCAATTCGTTCACGATTGCGCGCGCTTCCTGAACCGGGTCGACGGCTTCGTCGAACGGGGCCAGATCGACCAGGTGCAACAGCACGCCGGTGCGCTGCAAGTGCCGCAAGAAGCGGTGACCGAGTCCCGCACCTTCTGCCGCGCCTTCGATCAGACCCGGAATATCCGCGATTACAAAGCTCTTTTCCGGCCCGACGCGCACCACGCCGAGATTAGGCGCGAGCGTGGTAAATGGATAGTCCGCGATTTTCGGCCGCGCATTCGATACCGACGAGATAAAAGTCGACTTCCCGGCGTTCGGCATGCCGAGCAGACCGACGTCGGCGAGCACTTTCAGCTCGAGCCGCAACATGCGCCGGTCGCCGGGCTTGCCTTCGGTTTTCTGACGTGGCGCGCGGTTCGTGCTCGACTTGAAATGCAGGTTGCCGAGGCCGCCCGCGCCGCCATGCGCAATCAGCACGCTCTGGTTGTGCTCGGTCAGATCGGCGATCAGCTCGCCCGTTTCCGTATCCGCGATGATCGTGCCGACCGGCATGCGCAAGACGATGTCGTCGCCGCCCTTGCCGTAGCAGTCCGCGCCACGGCCATTTTCGCCGTTACGCGCCTGATGCTTCTTGGCATACCGGTAATCGATCAGCGTATTGATATTGCGATCTGCGACCGCATACACGCTGCCGCCCCGGCCGCCGTCGCCGCCGTCCGGTCCGCCGAACGGGACGAACTTCTCGCGCCGCATCGACGCGCTGCCATCCCCTCCGTCTCCGGCGATGACTTCAATTCTCGCTTCGTCAATGAACTTCATGAGTTGCTCCGTCCCGTGTTTCAGCGGTGTTCCGCTATTTTGCCGCGACCAGCCGATGCCAGCCACTAGACCATTCGATATATGTCACCAGCTGGGTGGTCAAAAAAACCAGCCAATAAAAAAGGCCCCGCGAACTTCGCGGGGCCTGTTCCGGTCCTGAAGCCCGTGCCTATATGTTACTTAGGCAGCCGGGACTACGTTGACCAGATGCTTCTTTGCTGCGCCCTTCGTCGTGAACGTGACGTGGCCGTCAGTCAGCGCGAACAAGGTGTGATCCTTGCCAATGCCGACGTTGTCGCCCGGGTGCATGCGCGTGCCGCGCTGGCGAACAATGATGCCGCCCGCGTTGATTGCCTGGCCGCCATAAACCTTCACGCCGAGGCGCTTTGATTCTGAGTCGCGACCATTGCGGGATGACCCGCCTGCTTTTTTGTGTGCCATTTGATAGCTCCTTGACCGTTTAGCTTATCGACTCAACGCTTACGCAGCGTTGATAGCGTCGATACGCAGTTCGGTGTAGTTCTGGCGATGGCCAGCGTGCTTTTGGTAGTGCTTCCGGCGACGCATCTTGAAGATCGTGACCTTCTTGTGACGACCCTGGGACACGACGGTACATGTGACGGAAGCCCCACTGACCAGCGGTGCACCGAACTGAATCGATTCACCTTCGCCTACTGCGAGAACCTGGTCGAGCGTGATTTCAGCGTCAATGTCTGCCGGTATCTGTTCTACTTTCAATTTTTCGCCGACAGCAACTTTATACTGCTTGCCACCGGTTTTTATGACCGCGTACATTGAGAACCTCACTCTGAATTCATTTTTCCGCACACCGTGCGCGAAAACGCGTGATTATACAGAGAGTTAGGCTCTCCGTCAAAACCCTTGTTGGTCGCGAAACGCGCGGCCGCCACGCCGGGATTAACGCGAAGACGGCCGGGCGCACGCAACAATATCCTGATTAATACCGCAACATCCTGTACTTGAGGCAGACACGGCGCGAGAGGGACGTCTATTAGAGGCGTCTATCGGCCGATTCGCCTTATAATTCGCGGCACTACCCTAATTGCCGATCATGTCGTCCACAGCCACTTCCTCCCCAAACGCCGCCAACGTGCTCGAGCCTATCGCCGAGGACATGCAGCAGGTCAATCGCGTCATCCGGCAGCGCCTGGCATCCGAAGTGATGCTGATCAACCAGATTTCCGAGTACATCATCGGGGCCGGCGGCAAACGGCTTCGTCCTGCGCTGCTGCTTCTGGTATCGGGCGCTCTCGGCGATACAACCGGCCACCGGCACGAACTGGCCGCGGTCGTCGAGTTCATCCATACGGCGACCTTGCTGCACGACGACGTAGTCGACGAATCCGATCTCCGGCGCGGCCGCAAGACCGCGAACGCGCTGTTCGGCAACGCGGCGAGCGTGCTGGTCGGCGACTTCCTGTACTCGCGTTCGTTCGAGATGATGGTCGGCGTAGGCAAGATGCGCGTGATGGAAATCCTGTCGGTCGCGACCAACGTGATTTCCGAAGGCGAAGTGCTGCAGTTGCTGAACATGCACGACCCGGATGTGGACGAAGCGCGTTACATGCAGGTGATCCGCTACAAGACGGCGAAGCTTTTTGAAGCGGCGGCGCAGCTCGGCGCCGTGCTTTCCGGATCGGACGCCAAGACGGAAGCGGCAGCGGCGGAATTTGGCCGGCGCATTGGCACGGCGTTCCAGATCATGGACGACTGGCTCGATTACACGGGCACGGCTGAATCCATGGGCAAGAACGCCGGCGACGATCTGCGCGAAGGCAAACCCACTCTTCCGCTCATCTACTTGATGGAGCATGGAACAGCGGAACAGGCAGCGCTTGCACGCGAAGCCATCGAGCAAGGCGGCACCGATAAATTCGATACTATTTTCGAAGCCATCACCACGTCCGGCGCACTCGATCACACGCTGAAATGCGCACGTCAGGAAGCGCAAGCCGCCGCGAATGCAATTTCTTCGTTTCCGGATTCCATTTTTAAAGAGAGCCTGCTAGAATTATGTTCTTACTCGACGGCAAGACAGTCCTGAAAAGGAAACAAACCGTCTCTGAGTGAATATTCGGGGTGTAGCTTAGCCTGGTAGAGCGCTACGTTCGGGACGTAGAGGCCGGAGGTTCGAATCCTCTCACCCCGACCAGAATTGATCAAAAAACCGCCCAGCTTGCTGGGCGGTTTTTTGTTTTGGGGCTGGTTTTTGCGTGCGGGTATCGAGTGGTCGTGTAGTTACTTTCCTGCTTTACTGCCGGGGACATCATGGGTTTATCGAGCATTGCATTGCCGCCGATGTCCGTCGCGCGACGCCTCGCGCTTGCGTTTGTGTTCCTCTGGTTCGCGATCGGCGGGGTCTGTCATTTCCTGTTCATGCCGCTGTTCGTGCAGATCGTGCCGCCGTTCGTGCCCGTGCCTATCCTGGCCGTGATCGTCAGCGGGATCTTCGAATTGCTCGGCGCCGCCGGCATCACGATCAAACGCACTCGCCATATGGCTGGAATCGGGCTCGCGCTTTTGACCATCGCGGTGACGCCGGCCAACGTTTTCATGCTCCAGCATGCCGAGCGTTTTCCGGGCATTCCCGTCTGGCTCCTCGTTGCACGCCTGCCGCTTCAGCTTGCGTTGATCGCGTGTATCTTGTGGAGCACGCGTCGCACTCACTAAGTAATTGGTATCGCCATGCTTCCTCTCAAATACCTGAGCGCGTATCCGGAAACGCTTCAGGACAAGGTCCGCAAGCTCATTGCGGATGACAAACTCGGCATGTATCTCGCTGATCGATATCCGCATCGGCATGCGGTGCAGTCCGATCGCGCGTTGTACGAGTACACGACCGACCTCAAGCAGGAGTTTTTGCGCGTGGCGCCGGCTATCGACAAGGTCATGTACGACGCCAAGCTCGACGTGCTGCGTCATGCGCTCGGTTTGCATACGGCGATATCCCGTGTGCAAGGCGGCAAGCTGAAAGCGAAGAAGGAGATCCGCGTGGCGTCGCTGTTCAAGGAAGCGCCGCCGGAATTCTTGCGCATGATCGTCGTGCACGAACTCGCGCATCTGAAGGAAAGCGATCACAACAAGGCGTTTTACCGGCTGTGTGAATTCATGCAGCCCGGGTATCACCAGATCGAGTTCGATCTGCGCGTGTACCTGACGCAGCGCGATATCGCGCGCGATTCTTCCATCAAGTAGTTCTCAATCCGCCGCCGCGTGCACGAGGGTTTCGCCCGGGATCGGCCGCGCGGGACGGATCAGCAAAACCAGCGGCACGACCAGCAAGGTCGCGACGAACATCAGCTTGAAGTCGTTCAGGTACGCGATCATCTGCGCCTGCTGGTTGATCGTCTGGTCCATCAGCGCGAGACTCATCTGCGAACCGGTTTCGAGCATGGGTTGCATCGACGGATTGAAGACGTTCACGTTCGCCGAAAGATCCGCGTGCGCGACCTGCGTGCCGCGCGTCATCATGGTTTGCACAATCGAAATGCCGATACTGCTGCCAATGTTGCGCATCAGGCTGTAGGTTGCGGTGCCGTCGGCACGAAGCTCGGGCGTCAAGGTCGAGAACGTCAGCGCGCTCAGCGGCACGAATACGAAACCCAGTCCAAAGCCCTGGATCACACCCGGCCACACGATGTCGGACACCGACAGCACCAGCGTGTATTGCATCATCTGCCATAACGCGAACGCCGAAATCAGGAAGCCCGCGAGCAGCAGAAGCCTTGCGTCGGTGCGACGCAGCATGCGGCCCGCGATCAACATGGCGAACATCGTGCCCGCGCCGCTCGGGGCGGTGACAAGACCCGTGGTCGCGACGGGATAGTTCATCAGGTTTTGCAGCATCGGCGGCAAGAGCGCGCGAGTGGCGTACATCACCGCGCCGATCACGAAGATGAAAAATACGCCGGTCGCGAAGTTGCGGTCCTTCAAGAGCTCGTACTTGAAGAACGACCGCTTGCCTGCCGTCGCGGTGTGCGCGAGAAAGAAGATGAAGCTGAGCGCCGCAAGAATGGCCTCGATGCGAATTTCTGTCGAACCAAACCAGTCGAGCTGTTCGCCGCGATCGAGCATCGCCTGGAATGCACCGATCGCCAAGCCTAACGTGGCAAAGCCGAATGCATCGAATTTCACGCCGTGTTTCGCGGCGCGCGCCGGCAGGAAAGTGAACACGCCAAACAACGCAAACGCGCCGATGGGCACGTTGATGAAGAACACCCAACGCCAGTTGTAGCTGTCGGTGAGCCATCCGCCGAGCGTTGGCCCGAGTATCGGCCCCACCATCACGCCCATGCCCCAGACGGCCATTGCCTGGCCTTGCTTTTCGCGCGGGTTGATATCGAGCAGGATGGATTGCGAAAGCGGCACGAGCGACGCGCCGAATATGCCCTGCAGCAAACGCGACGCAACAATCTGCGCGAGCGTTTCCGATAACCCGCACAACGCGGACGCAAGCGTAAATCCGCCAATCGATATGATCAGCAAACGCTTTGTGCTCAGGCGATCGGAAAGCCAGCCGGTGAGCGGCGTGGCAATGGCCGCGGCAACGATGTACGACGTCAGCACCCACGTGATCTCGTCCTGCGACGCCGACAGCGTGCCCTGCATATGCGGCAACGCAACGTTGGCGATTGTGCTGTCGAGCGTCTGGATCAGCGTGGCAAGCATGATCGAAACGGTCAGCATGGGCCGGTTGAGCGGCACGTTTGCAGCGCTCAACGACGTTGATTCTGAGGACATTCAGGCGCCGGATCGTTGGATCGAATAGTAAGCATGCTTATTATAAACATGCTAATGATCGTCACAAGATGTCATTAACCCGGATAAACCCGTACGTTGCGACACGCCTTATCTTCCGGTAATTGCGTGCATCTTTCGTATAATCCCCTGCATGGAAACGCATCTCGACAAGCGCTTTGGATTTCTGATCTCGGACGTGGGGCGCCTGTGCAGCAAGCGCTTCGACGAACTCGCGAAATCGTCCCTCGACCTCACGCGGGCGCAATGCCGCGCGCTCGCGTATCTGTCCCATTTCGGCGATGTCAATCAAGCGCGCCTTGCTGACCTGCTGGAAGTCGCGCCCATATCGGCGGGCCGTTTGCTCGACCGGATGGAGGAAGGCGGCTGGATAGAACGCTTTTCCAATCCCGACGACCGCCGCGAGCGAACGGTGCGCATGACGGCCAAGGCCGAAGGTGCGCTGGGCCGCGCGCGGCGCGTCGGCGACTCGGTCGCGACCGAAGCGCTCGCTGGCCTCGACGCAGAAGAACGCGCGCAATTGATCTCTTTGCTGCGCCGCGTGCGCGTCAATCTCAGCACGATCGTGGACGAATAAACACAGAAGGTCCGGGTCTTGCTACGAGGCGTGTCGCATCCCGCGCCGCCCTCTTTCGGATCCGACATGCTCCTTTTTGCCATCCCGCTTACGGTTCTGATCACGCTGATTGTCGTGGTGATCCTCGCGAATTTTGTAAGCGGTGAGAAGAAGGTCGAACACAATATCGACCGGTTGTACCCAAGCGACGACCCGCAATTCATCCGCTCGATGAGCCTACTGCTCGGGCCTCCGGTGACATCGGGGAACCGGTACCGCGTGCTGCTCAACGGCGACGAAATCTTCCCATCGATGCTCGACGGCATCCGCTCCGCCAAAGAAACCATCACGTTCGAGACGTTCATCTACTGGTCCGGCGAGATCGGGGCGCAGTTTGCAGCGGCGTTATCCGAGAAAGCGCGTTCAGGCGTGGCCGTGCACGTCCTGCTCGACTGGGTAGGCTGCAAGAAAATGGACCACAAGTATCTGGAGCAATTGCGCCAGGCCGGCGCCGAGGTCATCCAGTATCACAAGCCGCATTGGACCGGCCTCGGACGCATGAACAACCGGACGCATCGTAAGTTGCTGATCATCGATGGACGTGTGGGTTTCACCGGCGGCGTGGGGATTGCCGAAGAATGGACGGGCCACGCGCAGGACGAAAAGCACTGGCGCGATACCCATTTCCGCGTGGAAGGCCCGGTTGTCGGGCACATGCAGGCGGTGTTCATGGACAACTGGATCAAGGTGACCGGCGACGTGCTGCACGGTCCGAAGTATTTTCCCGATGTCAAACCGCTGCCCGAAGGCGAAGCGAGCAATGGCGTCGCGCACATGTTCAGCAGTTCGCCGACGCACGGCGCGGACGACATGGAACTCATGTACTTGATGGCGATCACGGCGGCGTCCGAACGGATCGATCTGGCGAGCGCGTATTTCGTGCCGGACGGTCTTGCGATCAACGCGCTGGTCGAAGCCGCCCGGCGCGGCGTAAAGGTGCGGATTGTGACGCCGGGAAAACATATCGATACCCATACCGTGCGCGAGGCGTCACGCGCATGCTGGGGTGATCTTTTGGCGGCGGGCATCGAAATTCACGAATATCAGCCGACCATGTTTCACTGCAAGCTGCTGGTGGTGGATGAATTCCTCGTATCTGTGGGATCGACGAATTTCGACAGCCGTTCGTTCAAGCTCAACGACGAAGCCAACCTCAATATCTACGACCGCGAATTTGCCAGGCAGCAAAGCGCGATCTTCGACGCCGATATAAAAAATTCGCAGTTGGTCACGTATCAGGACTGGCTGAATCGGCCCGCGCTGGAAAAGCTGATCGAGAAAGTCGTGCCCTTGCTCGACTGGCAGCTTTAACCTATTCGCCGATCACGCCGGCCTTCAGAAGTTCGTCGATCCGGGCATCGTCCAGACCCAGGACCTCGCGCAAGACCGCGTTCGTGTGCTGACCAAGCATCGGCGGCGCCTGGTTGTATTCAACCGGCGTCGCCGATAAACGCAGCGGACTCGCGACCGTCGGCGCCACGCCCGCGACCGGATGCGCAATCTCTCGCGCCGCCCCGCGATACACCGCCTGATCCGAACCGAACGCCTGCTCGATATCATTGATAGGCCCGCACGGCACGCCGCACGCTTCGAGCGCGTCGACCCACGCGTCGCGTGTGCGGGTCATGAACACGGCCGCCAGTTGCGGCAACAGTTCCGCCCGATTCACGCTGCGGCCGCTATTGGTCGCGAAGCGTATGTCGATGGCCAGTTCCGGCACGTTCATCGCCGTGCAGAGCGCGCGGAACTGGCCGTCGTTTCCGCACGCGACGATCACGTGTCCATCGCTTGCGGCGAACGTCTGGTACGGCACGATGTTCGGATGCGCATTGCCCATGCGCTTGGGCGCAATGCCGGTGGTGAGGTAGTTCATCGACTGGTTGGCGAGCATGGCAAGCTGGGCGTCGAGCAACGCGATGTCGAGATGCTGGCCGAGGCCGCTCTTTTCGCGCTCCATCAAGGCCGCAAGGATGCCGGTGGTCGCGTACATGCCGGCCATCAGGTCGGTCACCGCGACGCCGACTTTTTCCGGGCCGCCGCCGGCTACGCTGTCGGGTTCACCGGTGATGCTCATCAGACCGCCCATGCCCTGGATCAGGAAGTCGTATCCGGCGCGTTGCGACAACGGACCGGTCTGGCCGAAACCCGTTATCGAGCAATACACCAGCCGCGGATTCAGCTCCGAAAGACTCGCGTAATCCAGACCATATTTCTTCAGGCCGCCGACCTTGAAGTTTTCGACGACCACATCGCAGGTTTTCGCGAACTCGCGGATGAGCGCAGCGCCTTCGGGCGAACTCATATCGATGGCGACCGACTGCTTGTTGCGATTCGCGCAAAGGAAATAGGCGCTTTCGGAGGTGTCGCGGCCATCAGCGTCGCGCAGGAACGGCGGCCCCCACGTGCGGGTATCGTCGCCCGTACCCGGGCGTTCGATCTTGAACACTTGCGCGCCAAGATCCGCGAGATTTTGCGTGCACCACGGACCGGCCAATACCCGCGATAAATCCAGCACGCGGATTCCATCGAGTGGACGCTTTCTCTCAGCCGACGACTTCTTGCTGTCCTGCACCATTTCACCTCGCCTGTTTCAGGGTTACGGAGACGTGTCGATTGTAGCGACGTCCGTGAATCACCCCTCGGAAGAAGAAAACCCGGACGACCTTCGCAAATCGGACCAGAATATTCGCAGCCCGCCGGAATATTGCGCGGGCGTTGTTCGTTTAAACCGTATCGACAAATGGAAGAGACAAATGAAAACGCGAATCCCGATGCTCGCCGTGGCGCTCGCCGCCACTTTCAGCATGACCGCCCTGACTGTTCACGCCGCGCCGCCCGTGGCCGCCAACGGCATGTACACCGACTCAAAGGGCATGACGCTCTATACCTTCGACAAAGACACGGCTTCCGGTCCAAGCGCCTGCTCGGGCGGCTGCGCGCAGGCCTGGCCGGCGGCAATGGCCGATGCGTCCGACAAGGCGCAGGGCGACTGGAGCGTCGTCTCCACCGCCGACGGCGGCAAACAATGGGCTTACAAGGGCAAGCGCGTGTACACGTTCGCGAAAGACACCAAGGCGGGCGACGCCAAGGGTGAGAACTTCAAGGACGTCTGGCACACGGTGAAGCAATAAGGCCAGGGACTGGCGCGCGTGAGACCTGACACCAAACCTGAACATGTAATGAGCCAAGGGCGTTGAGTTTCGATACTGATCTCGTTGGGATTCTCCCGCAGTTGCGGCGTTATGCGCGCGCGCTGACGGGAGACCGCGCCTGGGCCGATGACCTCGTGCAGGACGTCACCGAGCGCGCGCTCGGTCGCTCGGGCGCTTTTCGCGTGGGCAGCAATCTGCGCGCGTGGCTGTTCACGATCATGCGCAATCTCTATATCGATCAATTGCGTGGCCGGCGCGATATTGCAGTCGACGATGAAACCGCGCCCTGGCGCCAGATGGCCGCGCCGGTTGGCGAAGTGGACGGGCTCGTGCTGCGCGACGTGCAGCGCGCGTTATATTGCCTGCCTGTCGAGCAACGCGAAGTCATGCTGCTCGTGTGCGTAGAGGATATGAGTTATCAAGAGGCATCAGCGGTGCTGAACGTGCCGCCCGGGACGGTGATGTCGCGCCTGTCCCGCGCCCGCGAACACATGCGCGTGATGCTCGGAGAGGAACCTGGCCGCAAATCGGCATCGTTGAAAATCGTGAGTGGCACATGACGAAACCCGAAAATCCGGACCGCCCGGAATCGAGCGCTTCAGCCGATGAGCTGCGAGCGCTGTCGGCGTTTATCGACGATGAAACGACGGACGCCGAGCGCGCCGAAACCGCCGCGCGCATCGCGCGTGATCCGGCGAGCGCGGCGACGGTGGCGGCGTATCGCGCACAGGACAACGCCTTGCGCGCGCTGTTTGCCGGGACGGCGGACCAGGAACCCCAAGTGGTTGTCGTGCGGCCGCGCCGGCGTTATCTGATGGCGGCGAGCTGGCTGGTCGTGGGTATCGCGTGCGGGTTCCTGATGCACATGATGTTGCCGATGATCGATCGCGACCGGCCGGCGCCGGTTTTCGCGCAGCGCGCGGACATTGCCTATGCCGTGTACGCGCCCGAGCAGCGGCACGCGGTGGAAGTCGCGGCGTCGCAGGAAGATCATCTGGTGACGTGGCTTTCGAAGCGGCTCAACCGGTCGCTGACCATTCCTTCGCTGCACGAATACGGCTTCGAACTTGTCGGCGGCCGTTTGTTGCCGGGAGAGGACGGCCCGGCCGCGCAATTCATGTATCAGAACGCCAGCGGCGAGCGGCTCACGCTTTATATGACCAGCAGCACCGGCAAACGACGCGAGGAATACGCGATCCGCATGTTGCGCGACGGCGCGCGACGCACGTTCTACTGGACCACGGAGCAAGCGGGTTATGCGCTGTCGGGCCAGATTGGCGAGGCGAAGCTGCGCGCAATCACCTTTGATACTTGCGCCGCGTTAGGTGGCGATCCTAAAAAATGGCAATGAACTTTCGAAAGATTCACGCGATTGCACTATGCGCGGGACTTGGCCTGAGCGCCGCCGCCATCGCCGATGACCGCTTCACCCTCACCTCCCCCACGCTCTCCGGTAACGCCACCCTCGATTCCCGTCACGCTGCGAGCGCGCAGGATTGCGGCGGCAAGAACGTCTCGTTGCCGCTCGCGTGGAGCAACGTGCCTGCTGGAACGAAGAGCTTCGCGGTCACCATCTACGATCCCGATGGCGCCAAAGGACTCGGCATCGTGCATTGGGTTTTGTACGGGATTCCGGCATCCGTGACCACGCTGGCGGAAGGCGGACCGCCGCCGGCGGGAAGTATCGGCGGGATCAACCGCACGGGGAAGGATGGCTATTACGGACCCTGTCCACCGCGCGGCGATGCACCCCATCACTACGTGGTGCAAGCCTACGCGCTCGATATCGCCGGAGAGACGATGCCCGCCGCGCTCAACCGCGACACGCTGATTGCCGCGATGAAGGACCACGTGCTGGCGTCGTCAAGTATGGTGGTCCGGTACGCTCGCTGATCGGCTTGACGTTCACGCTTCGTCGGCTGCGGCGAGTCCCGCTCTTGTCTGCACGCCCCATGCACGCGAACGTCCCAGAAAGTCGACCCAGCCCAACGCCGCGCCCGTGTGGCGCAACAACTGGAACGTGAACGGCTCGACCACCGCCGATACAACCGCCATCCACAAGCTCGATCCGGCGGTGTCGCCGGTCCATCGGCGGTACAGATGCACGGTCCACAAGTGGAACGCGAAATCCAGCAGGATCTTCGCGCCGATCACACTGAAAATTGGCAGCACCACCGCGCCACGCCGCTCCACGATAAACCCGATCAGCAACGCAAACGCCGTCAGGCCATAGATGGGTTGCAGGGTATCGAACGCCTTGACGGGCAGCATCAAGAGGCCGAGCTTGCCGTATCGGCGATTGCCGGTCATGTCGCGGTTCCAGTACTGCGTCTGCAGGAAACCCGCGAACCAGCGACGGCGCTGGCGCATGAAACCGCTGAGCGAACTCGGCGCGTCGGTGATTGCGTGCGCGTTTCCAACCACGCGCACGTCCCAGTCGAGGCCGTGATCGACCGCGTGGCGGCGTAGCCGGTGGATCAGCTCGTAATCTTCGACGAGACATTCGGCATCGAAGCCGCCGACCGCGACCAGCGCCTCACGTCGAAACGATGCAAACGCGCCCGAGATCAAAAGCAGGCTGTCAGCGCGCATCCAGGCGAAACGCGAGATGAAATTACGAATGTATTCGTAGGTCTGGAACCACTGGAAAAACCGTCCGCTGAGTGTCTTGCTGCACACCGGCACCAGGATGCCCGCCGCCGCCACGAGATTCGGACGTGCTGCGAAGGCGCTGCGCATGGCGAGAATGGCGTCGTCGGCGAGGCGTGTGTCGGCGTCGCACGTCATCACAATCGGCGTGCTGATCTTTTCGATGGCCGCGTTCAGCGCCCGCGCCTTTCCACCGTGCGCAACGCGCAGCCAATATAAATTGGGATACAGCGTCGATGCCGCGCTCAACTCACCCTCGACCGGCGTGATCAAGCCGAAACGTTGCGTGAGAAGCTCGGCGGTGGCGTCGGTGGAACCATCGTCCGCGATCACGATTTGCGCCGCGCTGTGCGTCTGGCCGAGCAACTTGGCAAGCGTGTTCGGCAATACGGCGGCTTCATTGTGCGAAGCCACGATCACGCCCAACTGCGGCAAACCGTGTTCAAGTTGCTGACGATCGAGCGGCTTGGGCCGCTTCACCAGCGTCCACGACTTGGCCCCGACGAACATCAGCAACAAGGTGTCATAGACCACGTAGGCAATACCCGTCGACCACGCGACCACGCCATGCAGGAAGAACGCGCGGGCAAAGAGCACGAGCCAGAGCACGATCACGCTGCCGTGGATCAGCACGCTTGCGAGCGTGACCGGACGCGGGGCAATCCGCGGCGATGCCTTCGCGAGCGCGGCTTCCAGGGACGTTTGTGCTGGTCGGGACGCGTGTTTTGGTGCGAGCGCCGGCACGGTTTTTTTAAGCTCCATATCCATTACGGCACCATCCGCGAAATCACCGACTTGCGGTCTATCCATTGATGCTTGAGCGCGCCGCCAACATGCATCGCGAACAATGCGTACAGCGCGTAACCAAGCCACGCGTGCAATGCGCCGAAGCGATCGTGCAGCGTTTCCTTCAGCGCCGGATCGAGATTCATCACGTAACCCACGCGCGGCCACGGAATCACGCCGAACAGATGCATGGGATGCGTGGCCGCGCCGCTCCACGCTGAATCGTGCAGCCAGCCGGACAAGGGCAGGCCGATCATCAGCAGATACAAGAGGAAATGCGCGATATGCGCAGCAACGTGCTCCCACTTCGGAAACGTCTTCGGCAACGGCGGCGGCCGATGCGACACGCGCCACAAAATGCGCAGCAACACGAGCCCGAGGACCGTGATGCCGATGGACTTGTGGGTATCGACGATCGGCCGGATCCAGTTATCCGGAAACGATTCCGCCGTCAGTCCCAGCACGACGTTGCAGATGATCAGCAATGCGACGAGCCAGTGCAGGACCATCGCGGTGCGCGTGTAGCGCAGCGGTGTCTCGGCTTCAGGCGGTTGTGTCGCCACGTTGGCGGCTTGCGTGGACATTGAAACTCCGTGCGGAAATGGGGGTGGATCGAGCTTTTTGTGCGGTGGTCCACCATGTCAAGCGCTGCAGACCGACACTCATCAAACGCGCCATCGAACCCGTTTATTCCACCGATTCTGAGGGAAAACGCGGAGTCGCGTTCGTGCCCGATTTGATCTGAAGCCTTTCGTAATATTTCACGGCGTTTCAGCGCTGCGTTTGCGGCACCACGAAATCGAGCACGGCCTGCGCAAACCGCGCCGCCGCCGGGTTCGCCGATTCCCGATGCGTGACGAGATGAAGCGGCGCTGAAAACGCCTCGTCGCCAGCGACAACGCAATACACGACGCTTTCCTGCTGGTATCGCTGCATGGACGCCGGCACGAGCGTGATGCCCGCCCCTGCCGCCACGAGATTGATCGCGCTCGACATCCGCGGTACCTCGCTTACTACGTCCGGCTTGAAACCCGCCGCCTCGCAAGCGCGGATAAAGTCGGCGTACATGCCCGGCGCGCCTGGACGCCGTACGAAAATGAAAGACTCGCCGGCAAGCGCTTTCAATGGAACCTGGGGTTGCCCATTTGATTTACGCTGCCGCGTACCTTTTGGACGCACCAGCAACGCGTGCCCGACCGGCAGCACGAGCACCATGCGCTCCTCGTGCAACAGATCGAAACGCAACTCGGCCGGCGTCTCGATCGGCTTGCGCAAAATCGCGGCATCGATACGACCGCTCATCATCCGTTCGATAATCCCCGCCGCATTGACCTCGTTCAGATCGATGGCAATGTCAGGATGCGTCGCGCGAAACTGGCGGATCGCGGCGGTCGTGAGCGGATGGAACGCCGCCGAACTCGTCAGCGCGATTCGCACCGATCCCAATTGCCCGTTCGCCACACGGCGCGCGTTAGTGATGCCTTGATCGAGGGCATCGAGCACGGCCCGGGCATCGACGACAAACGCCGCTCCCGCCGATGTCAATTCCACCCCGCGCGGCAACCGCGTGAACAACGCGAATCCCAGTTCACGCTCCAGTTCCTGAATCTGCTGCGATAACGGCGGTTGCTGGATATGCAACCGCGCCGCCGCGCGCGTGAACTGGCGTTCTTCCGCAACGGTGAGGAAATACCGAAGGTGACGCAGTTCCATGCAAGGGCCTCACATATCCATGACGTATGGCAATGCCATCTCATATGTATTTTACATTTGCCAACCCGTCTCATACTCTTCGGTTCAAATACAAGTAGATGAACAGAAGATTCAGGAGACGTATGGAAACCACCTTCCCTTCAGGCTCAGCGGCGTTCCCGCCGGCGTCGACATCGACGCTCAGCAAATCGCAGATTCGCCGCGCCGTACTGGCGTCCGTGATTGGCAATGGGCTGGAATGGTTCGATTTCCTCATTTACGGGTACTTCGCGAAGATCATCGCGCACGTGTTTTTTCCGGTCGGCAACACGGCGCTTTCGACCACCCTGACGCTCGGCACGTTCGCGGTCGGGTTTATCGTACGGCCGCTTGGCGGGATTGCGATTGGCGCCTATGCCGATCGTGTTGGCCGCAGGCGTACGCTTTCCATGCTCATTCTGCTGATGGCCGCGAGCACCTTGCTGATGGGGCTGACGCCGGGGTATTCGACCATCGGCGTTGCGGCGCCGTTGCTTGTGTTGCTGGCTCGGGTGCTGCAGGGTTTGTCCGTTGGCGGCGAGTTCGCCACCGCCGCCGCGATGCTCACCGAGTACGCCCCGCGCGGCAAGAAGATGTTCTTCGGCAGCTTCCAGATGACGTCGCAGGCGGTTGCGCTCGTGTTGTCGTCGGCTTGCGGTTATTTGCTGACGACAAACCTTGATCGTGCATCGCTTGAATCGTGGGGCTGGCGCGTGCCGTTCCTGCTCGGCGCGCTGGTCGGGCCGGTCGGCTTCTATATCCGACATAAGGTCGCGGAATCTCCCGAGTTCGTCGAGTTGCGCGAACGGCTCGGTCATGCGCCGCGTCAGACCATCCGTGGTTTCTTCCGGCAACGCGGCGATGCTTCCTTGTGCGCGATGGGCGTGATCATCGTGGGGACGGCCACAAATTATCTGTGGCATACGTTCTTGCCGCTTTATGTGGAGCGGCAGTTGCACCTGCCCCTCAAAAACGCGCTGATGGGGACGGCAGTTTCCGGCCTCATCGCAATCGTGGGATATCCGCTGGCCGGAAAACTCGCGGATCGCATCGGCGCGTTCAGGTTGTTCTTTCCGGTGACAATTGTGTGGATTGTGATCGCGTATCCGCTGTTCGCGTGGGTGCTTGCATCGCCTACGCCGGGACGCGTTTTTGCTGCGCAAATGGTCGCGTCCGTTGTGCTCAGCCTGATGTCCGGCCCGCATCCCGGCATGCTGACGCAACTTTTCCCCACGGCGACCCGCTCGACCGGCGTGGCGCTCTCGTACAACATCGCGGTTACCTTGTTCGGCGGCCTCGCGCCATTGACCGTTTCCACGCTGATCACTTTGACCGGATCGAACATCGTTCCGGCGTACTACCTGATTTTTGCCGGCGTCGTGTCGCTCGCGCTGGTCGGGCTGACCCACTCCGGGCAGCGCCTGCGCCGCGATCCTGAAGCTGTCGCGGTGGATTGAATGACCCTTCTCGATAAACCTCGTAACGAGCAGCCCGTCAGCGCTGTCGGCAATGAATGGATGCGTGTCTCCACGCCGCGCGGAACGGGTGTGGTGCCGTTTTATCGTTCGTTGGAAGAACGCGATGCTGCGAATGTTTCGCGCATTGTGATTTTGCTCCACGGCCGTCTGCGCGATGCCGACGCGTATTTGCTCTCGGCTCAAAACGCGCTGGCGGCGGCGCAGACCGACCCCGCCCGCACGTTGTTGCTCGTGCCGCAATTTCTCGCGACCGCGGATATCGGCGCGCACGGACTGCCCGCCGATACCCTGCATTGGGAATGGACCTCGTGGATGGGCGGCGACGACGCGCTCGGTCCCGCGCCAATCAGTTCCTTCGATGTCCTCGATGCGTTCATCGAACAATTTGCAGATCGGGTTCGGTATCCGGCGTTGCGCGACGTGGTCATTGCCGGGCATTCGGGTGGCGCGCAGGTCGCGCACCGGTACGCGATCGTTGGCGCCGGGGGTAATGCACCCGACGTGCATTGCCGGTACGTGATCGCAAATCCATCGTCCTATGTGTACTTCGATTCGATGCGCCCGGATGCCGAAGGCGTCTTCCGCCCCGCCGATATGCACAAGTGCCCCGGCGTGGACGACTGGAAGTACGGGATCCAGAAAGCGCCTCGTTATGTCGAGTCGGCGCACTTCGAAACGCTCGAACAACGCTACGCCGCCGCCGATGTGATCTACCTCCTCGGTCAAAAGGATTGCGATCCGCGTCACGAAGCACTTGATCTTTCTTGCGCAGCGGCCGCTCAAGGGCCGCACAGGCTGGCGCGCGGGCGTTCGTATTTTGCGTACATCAAGGCACGACACCCGGCGCTGGCTCATCAGTGCTGGGAAGTGCCCGATGTCGGCCACAACGGCGCCGCGATGCTCGGCTCGCGCGAAGGCGTGCGGGCGTTGTTCGGCGTGGAAAGAGCAGCTCACGTCTTATCTCCATCTACAGCCGGCGCGACCGACTGAACAGATTTTGCAAGGCAGCAGTTCACAAACATACGGAGACAGCATCATGAAAACCTATATGGCCGCGTGCGGCTTATCGCTTCTCGCCGCCGCGCTTTCGGGTTGCGGCGGGTCGTCGTCATCGGATTCGGGCGGCACACCGCCTGCGGTTACTGCCGCCGCCGCATGCTCCGCACTCGGCGGGATGAAAATCGCGGCGGCCTCCATCGGCGCACCCAGCAACGGCGCGACTGTAGCGAGCGCGACGCTGGTGGCGGCATCGGCTACGTCCGGCGAGTATTGCCAGGTGAACGGCACGATCGCCCCCGTCGATACCACCGCGCCCAACATCAACTTCGAAGTCAACCTGCCGACCGCCTGGAACAACAAGGCGCTGCAGTATGGCGGCGGCGGCTTCGACGGCACGCTCATTACCGGACTTGCCGCGCTGGACATGGCGCCCGCGGGTTCATCCACACCCCTCGCCCGCGGCTACGTCACTTTCGGCGATGACTCCGGCCACCAGAGCAAAAGCATTACCGACGGCTCGTTCGCCGCCAACGACGAAGCCCTCGCCAACTATGGGGGCCTGACGCTGAAGAAAACGCACGATGTCGCCATGCTTCTGCTCAAGGCGCGTTACAACACTGCGCCAACCAAAACCTACTTCTTCGGAAGTTCCACCGGCGGCCGCGACGGTCTCACCGTGATCCAGCGCTGGCCCGCGGACTACGACGGCATTGTCGTCAACCGTCCCGCACTCAATTACACGGGCTTGCGGCTATCGAACGTCGTGCTCGGCCGGGCGCTTTATCTGAACGGCGGCGCTGGCTGGCTCGATGTCAAAAAGACTGTCCTGCTGCAAAACGCCGTGACCAAAGCCTGCGATACGCTCGATGGCGTGGCGGACGGCATCATCTCCAACGTGGCCGCCTGCAAGCTGCAGGCGCCCGCGGTTCTGGCCGCCGTGCGCTGCGCGGACGGCAAGGACACTGGAGACACATGTCTCTCCGATGCCCAGATCGCAACCGTCAACACGATTGCTTCACCCATGGTGCTGCCCTACCCGCTTGCAAACGGCGTCACGCGTTACGCCGGCTACAACATCCTGGCCGGTTCAGTGTTCGCGGGTCAGTACACCACCCGCGATTTCGGCACATCTCCGACGCCCTCAAACCCCGCCGGCAAGAACGACGCAAACCAGTGGGTAACCGGTGACCAGTGGGTCAAGTACTTCATCACGCGCATTCCGACCTTCAATTCGCTCACCTTCGATCCGCTCAATCCGGGCACGTACCAGGCACAGGTCCAGCAGGTTTCCGCCGAAAGCGATGCCACCAATCCGGATCTTTCGGCGTTCATCGCAAAGGGCGGCAAGGCGATCATCACCCACGGTCTCGCCGATGAAATCGTCAGCACGGATTCGTCTGTCGACTACTACAACGCCCTGGTGCAGAAGTTCGGCCAATCTTCCGTCGATAACTTCGCGCGTTTCTACCTGATGCCGGGCGTCGGCCACGGCACCGGCCCGTTCCTGCCGCAGGTCGATTCGCTCGGCGCGCTCGAACAGTGGGTGGAGAACGGCACGGCGCCGGGCACGTTGACGATGACGGATTCCACGCCGGCAACACTCGGGCGCACGCGGCCCCTCTGCCGTTATCCGACATGGCCGAAATTCACCAACGGCGACGTCAATTCGGCAGGCAGCTTCACCTGCAGTCAGTAGAAAAATTCGCAACTGAGAGGGAGGACCGGCCGTCCCGACGGCCGTCCAAAAGCTGTGGCCGGCCAAGAGAAGCAATCGTTTTGGCCTCTGCTATAGTCTTTCCCATCCTCCCTATCTGAATCTCGCGTGGACCACATTCCCTTATGGGCGCAAATTTGCGCCATTTTTCTGCTGCTGTTTTTCTCCGCTTTTTTCTCGATTTCCGAAACATCGATGATGGCGCTCAATCGCCATCGCCTCAAACACCTTGCCAACCAGGGTTCACTGCGCGCCCGCGTCACGCAGGGCCTGCTTGCCAAGACCGATCAGCTGCTGAGCGTGATCCTGATCGGCAACAATCTGATCAACACGATCATTTCGGCGCTGACGACCTCCATTGCGCTGCGCACGTTCGGTCACGACAACATCGTGCTGTCGGTTGCAACCGGGATAGTGGCCTTCCTCATTATTGTGTTCGCGGAAATTGCGCCGAAGATTGTTGGCGCGACATATCCGGAAAAAGTCGCGCTGCCGGCGAGCCTGATCCTTTCGCCGCTGATGCGCGTGGCTCGGCCGCTTGTCTGGTTCGTCAACCTGTTCGCAAACGGCGTGTTGCGCGTACTGCGTATCAATACAAAAGGCGGCCGGGACCAACGCCTTTCCACGGAGGAATTGCGCACCGTCGTGCTGGAATCCGGCAACTTCATGCCAACCAAGCACCGTAGCATTTTGCTGAACCTGTTCGACCTCGAAAACATCACGGTCGACGACGTGATGGTTCCGCGCCGCCGGATTGAAGCGCTGGATTTCGACGCTCCATTCGATACGATTCTTCACCAGCTTGAAACCTGCTATCACAACAAGCTGGTCGTATATCAAGGCGATATAGATCGCGTGCTGGGCGTGCTGCACGTAAGAAAAACGCTGTCGGCGCTGCATAACCAGGAGTTCGAGCGCGAGACGTTGCGCGAATTGCTGGCCGAGCCGTACTTCGTGCCGGCCGGAACGCCCGTGTTCCAGCAACTGCAGTTTTTCCAGGAAAGCCGCCATCGGATAGCAATCGTGGTGAACGAATACGGCGAGTTGCAGGGACTCGTCACGCCCGAAGACATCATCGAAGAACTGATTGGCGAGTTCACGACGACCATTCCGCGGGGCGCCGGTTCGAGCGCCGGCTGGAACGAGAACGGCGAGTGCATCGTGGCCGGCAGCATGCCGCTGCGCGAACTGAACCGCTGGCTCAAGCTGACGCTTCCCACGGACGGCCCGAAAACCCTGAACGGGTTGATCCTCGAAACGCTGGAAGAGATTCCCGACGGCGACGTGAGCGTGCGCATTGCGGGCGTGCATTTTGAGGTGATGCGCAGCGACGATCAGGCTATCCGCACCGTGAAGATCTTCAGGCCACAGGGCGTACTGCCGAAGAAACAAAAGTAAGAAAAAAGGCGGTGTCATAAGGCTGTTGGCGCACGGGGTCTCGGGTTGCAGAGGGTTGCATCAGCTTGCCCTGTTTTGCGCGATTTGCGTTGCCGGTTACTTCGCGTTAGCCATTCGGTCTAGTTTTTTGCACGTGCGAGGGTTAGCCATTCGGTCTAGTTTTAATCGATGGCGCACAAGGCCATGATCGGGGCATCCCGTTCACCGAGCTACGCCATGCCGTCTTCGCTGCCCGCCACATTTTCCCGACCGCCGCCGCAATTCAACGCCCGGCCAGTTGAAGCTATCGCCGAGGCGGACAGCGCACCCGCCGTCGCGTTGCTCGCGGACACGCTACGTGAAGCCGCGGCACGCGGCGCATCGGATATTCACGTCGAACCCGGCGAGCACGAATGGCGAATCCGATTGCGCATCGACGGCGCGCTGCACACCTATCTCACACCGCCGTTGCATTTGCGCGATGCCTTCACCACGCGCATCAAAGTGTTGGCGCGGATGGACATTGCAGAGCGGCGCGTGCCACAAGACGGGCGCCTGCGGTTGCCGCTTGCCAATGGCAATCCGGAGGACTACCGGGTCAATTCCCTGCCCGTGCTATTCGGCGAAAAGCTGGTTTTGCGCCGGCTGGATTCTTTGCCCAAGGATCTGTCGCTGGCGGCGCTCGGGCTCTCGGGCAAGCAACAAGAGAGTGTCAAGGCCGCAATCCACGCGCCGCACGGCCTCGTGCTCGTCACCGGGCCGACCGGCAGCGGCAAGACCTTGTCGTTGTATTGCTTCCTGCAAATGCTCAACGCCGAATCGCGCAATGTCTGCTCGGTCGAAGATCCGGCGGAGATCCAGCTTGCCGGCATCAACCAGGTCAGCGTGCGCGACAAAGCCGGCCTTACCTTCGCGGTCGCGCTGCGGGCGTTCATGCGGCAGGACCCGGATGTGATCATGGTGGGTGAGATTCGAGATGCCGAAACCGCCGACGTCGCCGTGAAAGCTGCGCAAACCGGGCATCTGGTGCTCTCCACACTGCATACGAACGACGCGCCCGCCGCTATTGCACGTCTGATCGATATCGGCATTGCGCCGTACAACCTCGCATCGGCACTCAAGCTCGTCACAGCCCAACGGCTCGTGCGCCGGCTTTGCGAAGCGTGCCGGGTGCCGTCGGATCTGGAACTGGAGCCGGGCTTCCGGCCATTCGAACCGCGCGGCTGTGCCGCGTGCCACGGCATTGGTTATCGCGGGCGTGTTGGTGTGCATCAACTGATGCCAGTCTCCGATGCTCTGCGCGAACTCATCGTGGCTCGCGCCGCGACCCACGCCATTACGCGGCAGGCGCAACGCGAAGGCATGCCGAGTCTGAGCGACGCCGCTCTCGCCCGGGTACGAGAAGGCGTTACGAGCGTGGCGGAAGCTGCCAGCGCGACGGAGGTCGGCTAATGCAGTCGTCGCAACCATCCGATACACGCTTCACCTGGCGCGGCATCGACGCCACGGGCACGAATAAACGCGGCAAGACCATAGCCATGGACACCACGGCTGCGCGCGCCGCACTCAAACGCGATGGCATAACAGTGCTCGAACTCACTGGCACAGGACCGGCGCCGCCGCCCAAAGCCAAAGCCGCCGACGTCACCCTTTTTACGCGGCAACTTGCTGGCCTGTTGCGGGCCGGACTGCCACTCGCACCATGTCTCGACCTCATCGCGCAGACACCTTCGCGTGGCGGCTTGCCTCGGATAGTGGGATCGGTCGCGCGCGACATCACGCAAGGCGTCGCGTTTTCGGAAGCACTGGCGCGTCATCCCGCGTGCTTCAACGCGCTGTACTGCCAGCTTGTATCCGTCGGCGAACTGGCCGGCGCGCTGCCTACCGTGCTCGCACGCCTCGCTGAAGATCGCGAACGGGCCGGCGCTCAGCGCGCGAAGCTGCGCGCCGCGCTCACGTACCCGGTCGCCGTGCTGCTGTTGTCTCTTGCCATTACTGCAGGATTGCTGATCGGCGTGGTACCAACTTTCAAGACCATCTTCGATGGCTTCGGCGCGAAGCTGCCCGCGCCCACGCTGTTCGTGCTGGCTCTGTCGGATGGTGTCGCGCGCTGGAGCGTACCGTTCGGACTCTTCTGCGTGGTGTCGTTGGTTGCATTCAAGCGGTTGCTACAACGCGTGCCGTCGGCTCGCAGCGCGTTCGACCGCGCCATGCTGAAGTTGCCACTTGCCGGCTCGCTGCTGCGCGCGCTGGCAGTCGCCAGATGGAGCCGTGCGCTCGGCACGTTGCTGGCGGCGGGAACGCCGCTATCGGACGCTTTTGATTCATTATCGAAAGCCACGGGCAACCGTATCTTCGATACGGCCACCGTCGAGATCGCAGGACGCCTCCGGCGCGGTGAACGGCTTGCCGCGGCCATGCGCGCGGCGGCCTGCTTCCCGCCAGACGTCGTCCAGCCAATAGCAGTCGCCGAAGAATCCGGCTCACTGGACGCAATGCTGCTCGACCTGGCTACACTGGGCGACCGTCAGGTCGACGAACAGACCGGCGCCTTCGCGAGCTTGTGCGAGCCAGTGGTGATCGTCGTACTCGGCGCACTGGTAGGCGGCCTTGTTGTGGCAATGTATCTTCCGATCGTGCAGCTCGGGAATGTGGTGTAGGTGGTGTAGGATCGCAGCCGAATTCGACCCAGGACAGTCATGCATCCCTTGTATCAGGCGGAGTTTTCAGGCCGCTATCTCGACGCTTACGGTTCCGCTTTCGGCACCTTGCCGCTTGCGGCGCAGTACGGTTTCGCGATCATCTTCGGGCTCGTGATCGGCAGTTTTCTGACGGTCGTCGTGCACCGTTTGCCGATCATGCTGGAGCGCGCATGGCAGGCAGAGACCTTGACTGAACACACGCCGCCGGCAGAACACTACAACCTTGCCGTCCCGCGCAGCGCATGCCCGCATTGCGGCCACGTGCTACGGGCATGGGAGAACATCCCGGTCGTGAGCTACGTGCTGCTGCGCGGCCGTTGCGCCAAGTGTCACGCTCGGGTCAGTGCACGCTATCCGCTGACGGAGCTCGCGACCGCGCTGTTCGCAGCGCTATCGCTCTTCGCGTTCGGCCCGACGTGGATTGCGCTCGTGGCATTCGGCCTTTGCGCCATGCTGCTCGCCATGAGCCTGATCGACTTCGATACCCGCTATCTCCCCGATTCGCTCACTTTGCCGCTGCTTTGGGCGGGTTTGATCGTCAATCTCGGCGATACCGCCTTCGTCCCACTCCACGAAGCGGTCATCGGTGCAATCGCGGGATATTTGTTTTTGTGGTGCGTGTATTGGCTGTTCCGCCTCGTTCGCGGCGTTGAAGGAATGGGCTACGGGGACTTCAAGCTGCTCGCCGCACTCGGCGCATGGCTCGGCTGGGAGGCGCTGCCCCAGATCGTGCTGCTGTCGGCCATTGCGGGCGCGATTTTCGGGTTGGCGGCCACCAGCATAGGCAAGATGCGTTTCGAGGAACCGCTGCCGTTCGGGCCATTTCTCGCAGCAGGCGGCGTGATCACGCTTTTCTTCGGCACGCCGTTCTATACGCTATTTGGATAAAGAGGAGAGTCACGAGATGTTCAGCATTGGCCTGACGGGTGGAATCGGCAGCGGCAAGACGACCGTGGCGGACATGTTCGGGGCGCGCGGAGTGACGGTTATCGACGCCGACTTGATCGCGCATCAGATCACGGCGCCGGGCGGCATAGCCATGCCGCTTATTGAAAGCGCGTTCGGCCCCGAGTTCGTCACCGCCGATGGCGCCATGGATCGCGCGAAAATGCGTGCTCGTGTATTCGCCGATCCCGCCGCCAAAGTGCAACTCGAAGCCATCACGCATCCGCTGATCCGCGCGGAAAGCGAGCGCCAACGCAGCGAAGCGCTCAGCGCGTATCACATCGTAGTGGTGCCGTTGCTGATCGAGGCCGGGGAGCGGGCCAGCAAGGTTGATCGAATCCTCGTGGTCGATTGCCCCGTTGAAACGCAGATCGAGCGGGTGATCCGGCGCAACGGTTTCGAGCGCGAGCAGGTTCTTGCCATCATCGCCCGCCAGGCAACGCGTGAAGCACGGCTCGCAGCGGCAGATGATGTCGTCGTCAACGACTCTGCCGCCACACTGGAAACGCTGCAGCGGGAGGTCGACGTTCTGCACGCGCGTTATCTCGAAATGGCCACCGCGCGCAGCAAGCCGCGTACCTAACAAGTGCGTGCAACACGTCCGAACGCGTCACGATCGGCGCTGAAAATGCGCGCCAGATGTGATTAATCGTGGAGATTTGCTTGGGGTTTGATGCGGCATTAGAATGTCCTCACTTTCCGCATCGAAACTTTCGACCAACGCCGAGGCGAGCGCGCTTGATCCTTTACGAGTACCCCTTCAACGAGCGAATCAGGACGCTGCTGCGTCTCGAAGATCTTTTCGAGCGCTTCACCTTCTTTCTGACTCAAGAAGACCCGCGCGAACATCACGCTGCACTGACCACACTGTTCGAGATCGCTGAAGTCGCCGGCCGTACGGACCTGAAAGCCGATCTGATGAAGGAATTGGAACGGCAACGCCAGACGCTTGCGCCGTTTCGGGGAAACCCAGGGATCGAGCAGGACGCTCTGGAATCGGTGCTTGGCGAGATCGAGCAAACATTGGCAGGACTCGGCCAGATGCAGGGCAAGACAGGCCAGCATCTCGCGGACAATGAGTGGCTTGCCAGTATTCGCAGCCGGACGATCATTCCGGGTGGAACGTGCCGCTTCGACCTGCCGTCGTATTTCGCCTGGCAGCAATGCCCGGCTGAGCAGCGCCGCGGCGATATCGCGAAGTGGGTCACGCCCATGCTGCCTTTGCGCGATGCGGCCACAATCGTGCTGCGGCTTGCACGCGAATCGGGTCAGGCGTCGAAAGTGATGGCAATGCAGGGCAGCTACCAGCAAATGCTGTCTGGCCGGACGTATCAATTGATGCAAGTCCGCGTACCGTCGGATACGCGCCTGATTCCCGAGGCGAGCGCGAACAAATATATGCTTTGGGTGCGCTTCACGGTGCAGGACGGCGACTTGAGACCACGTGCCGTCGATGCAGACATTCCGTTTCACCTGACACTGTGCAGTCTTTAAATCAGGCTAAAAACCCTTATTTACTGAACTCAACCTTTATCAGATCCGCACTGCCGAATGACTACCATCGTTAAATGCCCGACTTGCGCGAAGGATGTACGCTGGGTCCCGGAAAGCCGGTTCCGCCCGTTTTGTTCAGACCGTTGCAAGCAGATCGATCTCGGTGCGTGGGCAACCGAGAAGTACAAGATTGGCGGCGGTCAGCAGGACACGCCCCCAGACGACGACCATAGCGGTCTCAACTAAAAAGCCGCTCAGACCGCCTCTGCCGCAAGCCATTCAAGTACCGGAATGGCTGCGGGCAGCAACGGGTTCACATCGGCGGGAAGATGTTGCCAGGCAAGCGCCTGACCTTCCCGTCCAGCCGGTTCGCCTTCCCACGCCGTCACCTTGCAGAAATAGAGCCGCACGTAAGCATGCGGATAGTCGTGTTCCAGCGTCCGCCAGCGCTCGCAGGCAGTCACATCGATACCCAGTTCCTCGTGCAATTCCCGCACGAGCGCGGCTTCAACGCTTTCGCCCGCCTCCAGCTTTCCGCCTGGAAACTCCCAGTACCCCTCGTACGGTTTGCCTTCCGGACGTTGCGCGAGTAAATACCGTCCGTCCGGTTGCACGAGCACGCCTACAGCGACATCGGTCATCTTGCGCCCGTCGGGCGCCGTGGTTGAAAGCGGCGCCGTGCTCATGCCTTGCGGCCCGAATAGTCACGCGCGAACTGCCACGCCACGCGACCGGAACGTGAGCCGCGTTCGAGCGCCCACACAAGCGCGTCGCCGCGAGCGTTTGCAATCTCTTCCTCTTGGCAGCCGAAATGCTTCAACCAGTGCCCGACGATCGTCAAATAATCGTCTTGTTTGAACGGATAAAAGCTCACCCACAGGCCGAATCGCTCTGACAGCGAAATCTTCTCTTCAACCACTTCGCCCGGATGAATCTCGCCATCCGATGTGTGTTTGTAGGTCTCGTTGTCGCTCATGTATTCCGGCAACAAGTGGCGGCGATTCGACGTCGCGTAGATCAGCACGTTGTCCGATTGCGCCGAAATCGAGCCGTCGAGCGCCACTTTCAGCGCCTTGTAACCCGACTCACCGTCTTCGAACGAGAGGTCATCGCAGAAAACGATAAACCGCTCCGGCCGTGTGGAAATCAGGTCGACGATATCGCCAAGATCGTGCAAATCGTCTTTATCGACTTCGATCAGACGCAAACCTTCCGACGCATACGCGTTCAGACACGCCTTGATCAGCGACGACTTGCCCGTCCCGCGCGCGCCCGTGAGCAATACGTTGTTCGCGGGCGCCTTGCGTACGAACTGCCGCGTGTTCTGCTCGATCAACTCTTTCTGACGTTCGATATTGCAAAGGTCGTCGAGCGAAAGCGCCGAAAGGTTCGGCACCGGCTGCAAAAAACCGCGCCCCTGACGCTTGCGCCAGCGGAACGCCACGGCCTTGTCCCAGTCGATTTCAGGCGCGGCAGGCGGCAACATCCCTTCAACGCGCGCGAGGACAGCTTCGGCGCGCGTCAGAAATTGTTCGAGTTTATCCATGGGAAAGTTCGGGTTCAGGAGCGATAGTCGGCGTTGATGCTGACGTAATCGTGCGAAAGGTCGCACGTCCAGATGGTGGCGTTGGCCTGACCGCGGCCGAGCAAGACGCGAATCGCGATCTCGCTTTTTTTCATCACGCGCTGGCCGTCTTCCTCGCGATATTCCGGATTCCGGCCGCCCTTTTTCGCGACGAGAACATCGTCGAGATACAGGTCGATCTTGTTCACGTCCAGATCTGTCACGCCGGCATAACCGATAGCCGCCAAAATCCGGCCGAGGTTCGGATCCGATGCATAAAACGCGGTCTTGACCAGCGGCGAGTGACCGATAGCGTACGCGATCTGCCGGCATTCCGCTTCGCTCGTGCCGCCTTCGACCGTCACCGTCATGAACTTCGTCGCGCCTTCGCCGTCGCGCACGATCAACTGCGCGAGCTCTTGCGCCACCGACGTGACCGCATCGCGCAACGCCGCATAAGCCGCCGAATCCGTGGAATCGATCAAAGGCAGCGTCGACTTGCCCGACGCAATCACGATGAACGAATCGTTCGTGGAAGTATCCCCGTCGATGGTGATGCAATTGAACGAGCGATCCGCGACGTGCTTGATCAGCGTGTCGAGCACGGGCTGGGACACGGCGGCGTCGCACGCCAGGAAACCCAGCATGGTCGCCATGTTCGGCTTGATCATGCCGGCGCCCTTGCTGATACCCGAAAGCGTGATCGTGTGGCCGTCAATCTCAACCTGACGCGATGCCGCTTTCGGCAGCGTATCGGTGGTCATGATGGTTTGCGCCGCGTCGAACCAATGAGCCGGTTTTTGATTCGCGATCGCCGCTGGCAACCCCGCCTTCAACCGGTCGATAGGCAAGGGTTCAAGAATCACGCCCGTCGAAAACGGCAGGATCTGTGCAGCGTCGAGACCCAGCAACGCGGCCAACGCCGTACATGTTTCGCGCGTATGCGCCATGCCGGACTCGCCCGTTCCGGCGTTCGCGTTGCCGGTGTTCACGACCAACGCGCGAATGCCCTTGCCGCCCGCGCGCACGGCGTCGAGATGCTCGCGGCACACGGTCACAGGCGCAGCGCAAAAGCGATTCAAGGTGAACACCCCGCCCACCGTCGCGCCTGCATCGATCTGCACAACGAGCAAATCCTTGCGATTCGGTTTTCGGATATTCGCCTCGGCCCAGCCTAGCGTGACGCCGGCGACGGGAAACAGGTTGGCGGGATCGATCGAGGGGAAATTGACGGCCATGTTCGCGACTCGCTGAAAGTGGCGAGTGCCGGTGCGCAGGAAGCGCAACGACACGAAAGATGAATGAAACGGCGCCTGACTCGATGAAAGACGAACGCCGCGAAACGTAAAACCAATCTGCCAAAGACAAACGACGCATCACTGCGTCGCCTGTCCTGGATACCTCAACGTGCCAAAGCGTGTAGACCGCTGATTATGCGAGCTTGCCGTGACAGTTTTTGTACTTCTTGCCGCTGCCGCATGGGCATGGGTCGTTACGGCCGACCTTCGGCACGTCGTCGGCGGAGACGTGGGTCGCAACCGTTGTGTCGTCGCCGTAAGCCATCGCCTGATTGACCATTTGGGCGGTGGCGTCGGCGGCAACTGCCGCGGCTGCGCCGCTGCCGTCGAAATCGGCGTGCTGGAACGATACGTTTTCCAAATGGCTGCCCTTCTCTTCGTACTGCTCGGCGGCTTCTTCAAGCTGCTCCGGCGACTGGATCTGCACGTTCATCACAACGCGCGTCACTTCCTGCTTCACCGAATCCAGCATGGCGGCGAACAATTCGAACGCCTCGCGCTTGTATTCCTGCTTCGGGTTCTTTTGCGCATAACCGCGCAAATGGATGCCCTGACGCAAGTGATCGAGAGCGGCGAGATGTTCGCGCCAACGGCTGTCGAGCGTCTGCAGCATGATCGAACGCTCGAACGCGCTAAACGATTCACGCCCGACGAGCGCAACTTTCGCCTCGTAGGCTTCGTCGGCGGCAGCCACCACGGCTTCGAGAATTTCGTCGGCATCGATTGAATTCGACTCGTTGATCATCTCCTGAACTGCGAGATCGAGCGACCAGTCGTTGCGCAGCGCTTCCTCGAGTTCCGGCGCACTCCATTGCTCTTCGATGCTTCCCGCCGGCACATACGTGCGCGTCACTTCCGTGATCACGCTCTGGCGCATGGCGGTGATCGTCTCGGCGACGTCCGTTGCTTCGAGCAATTCGTTGCGCTGCTGATAGATTACCTTGCGCTGATCGTTCGATACGTCGTCGTATTCGAGCAATTGCTTGCGGATATCGAAGTTGCGCGCTTCGACCTTGCGCTGCGCCGATTCGATCGAACGCGTCACGATGCCCGCCTCGATCGCCTCGCCTTCCGGCATCTTCAGGCGATCCATGATGGAACGCACGCGATCCCCGGCGAAAATACGCAAAAGCGGATCGTCCAGCGACAGATAGAACCGCGATGACCCCGGATCGCCCTGACGGCCGGCACGGCCGCGCAATTGGTTATCGATACGACGCGATTCATGGCGTTCCGTACCGACAATATGCAATCCGCCCGCTGCCTTCACGCGATCATGCAGCGCTTGCCATTCGTCTTCGAGCGCCTTGATGCGGCGTTGTTTCTCGTCTTCGGACAACGCTTCGTCGGCAATGATGAACGACGACTGCTTCTCGACGTTCCCGCCCAGCACAATGTCCGTACCGCGACCGGCCATGTTCGTCGCGATGGTCACAGCGCTCGGACGTCCCGCTTCGGCGACGATCGCCGCTTCGCGCGCGTGCTGCTTGGCGTTCAGCACCTCGTGCTTGAGGCCGGCTTGCGTCAGCAATCCCGAAAGCAATTCCGACGCTTCAATTGAAGTAGTACCAACCAGCACCGGCTGTCCGCGCTCGACGCAATCGCGAATGTCGCGCGTGACGGCGTCGTAGCGTTCCTTCGCGGTCTTGTAGATCTGATCCTGCTTGTCGATACGTTTCGGCGGACGGTTCGTCGGGATCACGACTGTTTCAAGACCGTAGATCTCGTTGAATTCGTACGCTTCGGTATCGGCCGTTCCGGTCATGCCGGACAGCTTGGAATACATGCGGAAGAAGTTCTGGAACGTGATCGACGCAAGCGTCTGGTTCTCGTTCTGGATCTTGACGTGTTCCTTCGCTTCCACAGCCTGATGCAAACCATCCGACCAGCGGCGGCCGGTCATCATGCGGCCCGTGAACTCGTCGACAATCACGACTTCGTTGCCCTGAACCACATAATGCTGGTCGCGGAAGAACAGCGTGTGTGCGCGCAACGCGGCGTACACGTGGTGCATCAGCGTGATGTTCTGCGGCGCATAGAGGCTTTCGCCTTCGCCGATCAGGCCCCACTCGGCCAGAAGCCGCTCGGCTTTTTCGTGACCTTGTTCAGTGAGGAAAACCTGGCGCGCTTTTTCGTCGAGCGTGTAGTCGCCCGCTTTTTCGACGCCCGTACCATCCGCTTTCTCTTCGCCGATCTGCTGCTCCAGCAGCGGCGGCAGCGCATTCATGCGCACATAGAGTTCAGTGTGATCTTCGGCCTGACCGGAAATGATCAGCGGCGTACGCGCTTCGTCGATAAGAATCGAGTCCACTTCGTCGACGACCGCAAAGTTCAGCGGCCGCTGCACACGGGCCTGGGGCTCGTACACCATGTTGTCGCGCAGATAGTCGAAGCCGAACTCGTTGTTCGTGCCGTAGGTGATGTCCGCGGCGTAGGCTTCCTGCTTCTGCGCGTGCTCCATTTGCGACAGGTTGATGCCCCACGACAACCCGAGGAAGTTGTAGAGCTTGCCCATCCACTCGGCGTCGCGTTGTGCCAGGTAATCGTTCACCGTCACAACGTGGACGCCTCGCCCCGAGAGCGCATTCAGATACGCGGCGAGCGTGGCGACGAGCGTCTTGCCCTCACCCGTGCGCATTTCCGCGATCTTGCCGTAATGCAGCACCATGCCGCCGATGAGCTGGACGTCGAAGTGACGCATCTTCAGCACGCGTTTGCTGGCCTCGCGGCACACCGCGAATGCTTCAGGCAGCAACCGGTCGAGCGATTCGCCGCTTGCGACGCGCTGACGGAATTCTTCGGTCTTGGCGCGCAGTTGCTTGTCCGTGTACTGCTCGATCGTGGGCTCGAAAGCATTGATCGCCGCAACGGTCTTTTGGTATTGCTTGACTAGGCGCTGGTTGCGACTGCCAAAAAACTTTTGGAGGAAACCGGTGGTCATCGGATCAGTGTCTGCGTCGCGGTATCGGCTTGGAGCGCGCTAGGTGCGCCCCAGTCCGGGGAACCTCGGCGGCTTCAGTCCATGGGTGAAATCGAATCGGGGATTTTAGCACGCGCCCCCGCTGGAGCCTGTGCCGCCATCTTTTGTGATAAAGCAATTTGGCGTTATGTTCATGCGCGTTGACACGCAAAGCGCGCCGACATGCCGCATGGTGCGCGGCGTTACAATCGTCGCATCGCCGCCAGCCCTACCGACATAAAAAATGAGCCGTTTTCCGCCGAATTCAAGGCCGCCGCAGCGCTTTGATCCGCGTAAGCCCCAGGCGTTGTCCGACGTCCTCGGCCGCACCAGTGAGTTTCTCGCGTTGCGCGCGGGGGTCGAGCAGGTGACAGCGCTCCAGCGGGATCTTACGGCGCTGTTGCCGGATTATCTCGGCGCCAATGTAGAACCGGGGTTCATAAAGGATGGCGTGCTTTCGCTTTTTGCGGGACATAACGCCCTGGCGGCGCGTCTGCGGCACATCGAACCGCGTCTTTTGGTCGATTTGCAGCAACGCGGATGGGCCGTCAATGCGCTGAAAATCCGCGTCCGCCCTCAAGCGATGAAAGAAGTCATTCCGCCGAAGCAAGCGCGCATGTCCGCGGCCGGCGCCGATGCACTTCAAACTCTGGCTCAGACGCTCGAACCGTCGCCGCTTAAAGATGCGCTCGCAAAAATGGCCGCGCGTCATAAAGAGAAAGCACAAAAAAAATGAGCGGCGCCCGAAAGCCGCCGCTCATTTCCACATTATTTCTCTGACTATTTACGCGAAAGCCGTTTGAGTATCGAAAGCGAAACCGCGAGGCGCCGCTTGCTTGTCTTCAAACGTGACGATCTCGTACGCGTCTTCGTGCGCCAGCAATTCACGCAGCAACATGTTATTCATTGCGTGACCGCCTTTATATGCCGCGTAAGACGCCAGCAACGGATGGCCGACTACGTAAAGGTCACCAATTGCGTCGAGCATCTTGTGCTTCACGAACTCGTCTTCATAGCGCAAACCGTCATTATTCAGAATACGATATTCGTCCAGAACAATGGCGTTATCCATGCTGCCGCCACGCGCCAGACCGAGTTCTCGCATCATTTCGACTTCATGCGCAAAACCAAACGTCCGTGCGCGGGCAATGTCCCGAACATACGACGTATGGGCAAAATCGACTTCAAGCGCCTGACCGGTTTTATCGACGGCCGGATGGCGGAAATCAATGGTGAACTTCAGTTTGAAGCCGAAATACGGATCGAGACGTGCGAACTTGTCGCCGTCGCGGATTTCAACCGGCTTCGTCACCTTGATGAATTTCTTGGCCGCGTTCTGTTCTTCAATACCCGCCGATTGAATCAGAAACACGAATGAAGCAGCACTGCCGTCCATGATCGGGATTTCTTCAGCCGTGACATCGACGTAGAGATTGTCGATACCCAGCCCCGCGCAAGCCGACATCAAATGTTCGATGGTCGAAACGCGCGCGCCGTCCTTCTGCAGAACAGAAGCCAGGCGCGTGTCGCCAATAGCCAATGCCGACGCCGGAATATCGACCGGTACAGGCAAGTCGATACGCGCAAAAACGATCCCGGTGTTCGCCGGTGCGGGCCGAAGCGTCAAATCCACCTTGCGGCCAGAGTGCAGGCCGATCCCGACAGTTTTGACGATGGTTTTAATGGTTCGCTGCTTCAACATGATTTTTTTCGCTTCGATTGTGACTCTCGATTGAGAGAATCAATCGTGAATTTGTATTCAATAGCGCGAAGTATACTCCAATCCCTTCGCGTCGTCCCGAGCGGGAACGTTGCAACTTGTTTCTCCCCGTTACTGCTTCGGCTCGGTACGTGAAAGCCAAATTCACGCGAAAGCAAATAGGGTCGGGCCGATGCCGGAATGGAGGCATTCCCGGACATCGGCGCCGCGTTACGGCTTTGTTGCGACTTGGTTATGCAGGTTGCAGAAGACACGCGATGACGTCTTTTCTTGTTGCGGCAATGCAACAAAACGCCGGGCGATCAGCCGTCAGCACAACATCGTTAAAACACATCAGCCCAACGTCGCGAGGACGCTTTCAGCATTGCTGACTTCAAACTTGCCGGGTGCTTCGACGTTCAGCGTCTTGACCACGCTGTTGTCGACCACCATGGCGTAGCGCTGGGAGCGAATTCCCATGCCACGTTCCGACAGATCCTGATCGAGGCCGAGTGCTCGAGTAAAACGCGCGCTGCCGTCAGCAATCATCTTCACCTTGCCCGAGGCTTGAAGATCGCGTCCCCACGCGCTCATCACGAACGCGTCGTTGACGGAGACACACCAGATTTCATCGATACCCGCCGCGGCCAGCTTCTCCGCATTGTCGATGAACCCCGGCACGTGCCTGGCGGAACAGGTAGGCGTGAACGCGCCGGGCAATCCGAAGATCACCACGCGCTTGCCCGCCGTCCGCTCGCGCACCGCGAAACCGTTCGGTCCCACGGCGCAGCCTTCCGTCGCCACATCGATAAATTCGTAGAGGCGCTCGTCCGGGAGCGTTTCACCTGTCTTGATCATTGATCGGCCTTTCACTGAGTCAGTGCTGAACACGCCAGCGATTCAAACTTTTTCCTGCCCGAAGACGCTTGTCCCACCGCTGCTTCACGTATCGATCTCATCCCAATATAGACGATGATGAACGTTATCGAAGCGGTCGCGCCGCCACAGTCCAGCATCCAGAAGACGCGGCCTGAAAACGAACGCAGAACAACCCATCTCCCGAAACTTTTGCCTATGGGCGCTTACATCAAAGCGAGACGCCCCGGCAAAACGCTTCAGTCGGCTTGCTTGCGCAAAAACGCCGGAATGTCATACGTATCCACACCCTTTTCCTGCAGCGCCTGCACGTGCGAAGCCGCGGTTTCACGCGACGAACGCCACACAGCCGGCGTATCCAGTGCGCCGTAGTCTGTACCGTTCGACTGCTGCGGCGCGTAGCTGTGCTGTGCATGTGCGATCGGCGCGTTATCCGTGCCGGTGCGCAGCAGCGTCATCGGTGCTGCTTGTTGTTTCTTCGCAGCGCGGCCAAGGCCCGTTGCAACCACCGTCACGCGCAATGCATCGCCCATGGCGTCGTCATAGACCGCACCGAAGATCACGGTCGCGTCTTCTGCAGCGTACGACTTGATCGTGTTCATCACTTCACGCGTTTCCGACAAACGCAGCGAACGGCTCGACGTGATGTTCACCAGCACGCCACGTGCGCCCGACAGGTCCACGCCTTCCAGCAGCGGGCTTGCGACCGCCTGTTCAGCAGCAAGACGCGCACGATCGACGCCGGCAACCGTCGCCGTGCCCATCATTGCCTTGCCTTGCTCGCCCATCACCGTCTTCACGTCTTCGAAGTCGACGTTGACCAGCCCGTCGACGTTGATGATTTCCGCGATGCCGGCAACAGCGTTGTTCAATACGTCGTCAGCGCACTGGAAGCACTTGTCCATCTCGGCGTCATCGCCCATCACCTCGAACAGCTTGTCGTTCAGAACGACGATCAGCGAGTCGACGTGATCCTCCAGTTGCTGCGATCCAGCTTCAGCCACGCGCATGCGGCGGCCACCTTCAAATTCGAACGGCTTGCTGACTACACCAACGGTGAGAATGCCCATTTCCTTCGCGATCTGAGCCACGACCGGCGCCGCACCCGTACCCGTGCCGCCACCCATGCCTGCGGTGATGAACACCATGTGCGCGCCGCGCAATGCATCGGCAATACGCTCGCGCGCATCTTCCGCTGCGGCACGGCCCATGTCCGGCTTGGCGCCAGCTCCAAGACCCGTGTTGCCCAACTGGATCACAGACGTTGCGCGCGAACGTGCGAGCGCCTGCGCGTCCGTATTCATCACGATGAAATCCACGCCCTGCACGCCGCGGTTGATCATGTGCTGTACTGCATTACCGCCTGCGCCACCAACACCCACGACCTTGATGATCGTTCCGTTGGTTTCCGTTTCCAGCATTTCGAAATCCATATTGCCTCCGTCAAGAATGAAAATCGGCGTTATTCGGCAAGAGATCGGGCAACCTCTTGTCGCGCGCCAGCCGCCGGCACCAGCGCGAATTTGTAATTAGAAATTCCCAAGGAACCAGTCTTTCATGCGTCCCAAAACCTGTCCCATCGATCCCGATTGCACCGCGACCTTGCGGCCGCGCATGCGTTGCGAACGGCCTTCGACGAGCAAGCCCATTGCGGTGGAATAACGCGGGTTGCGAACCACGTCCGCGAGACCGCCCGCGTATTCCGGCACGCCAATGCGCACCGGCTTCAGGAAAATGTCTTCGCCGAGTTCGACCATGCCGGGCATCATCGACGCGCCGCCGGTCAGCACCACGCCGCTACTGAGCAATTCTTCGTAGCCCGACTCGCGCACCACTTGTTGCACGAGCGAGAACAGTTCTTCCACGCGCGGTTCGACGACCGCGGCCAGCGCCTGACGCGACAACGTGCGCGGACCGCGCTCGCCGAGTCCCGGCACTTCGATCATTTCGTCCGGATCGGCGAGCGCCTGCTTCGCGATGCCGTAGCTCACCTTGATGTCTTCGGCATCGGGCGTCGGCGTGCGCAAGGCCATGGCCACGTCGCTCGTGATCTGGTCGCCGGCGATAGGAATCACCGCCGTATGACGAATCGCGCCTTCGCTGAAAATGGCGATGTCCGTGGTGCCGCCGCCGATATCGACGAGCACCACGCCCAGTTCCTTTTCGTCTTCCGTCAGCACCGCCAGCGACGAAGCCAGCGGTTGCAAAATCAGGTCGTTCACTTCGAGCCCGCAGCGGCGTACGCATTTCACGATGTTCTGCGCCGCGCTCACCGCGCCCGTCACGATATGCACCTTCACTTCCAGCCGGATGCCGCTCATGCCGATCGGCTCGCGCACATCTTCCTGACCGTCGATGATGAATTCCTGCGTGAGGATATGCAGCACCTGCTGATCGGTCGGGATGTTGATCGCCTTCGCAGTCTCGATCACGCGCGCCACGTCGGTCTGCGTGACTTCCTTGTCCTTGATCGCAACCATGCCGCTCGAATTGAAGCTGCGAATGTGGCTGCCGGCAATGCCGGTGAACACGTTCGTGATCTTGCAATCGGCCATCAGTTCGGCTTCTTCGAGCGCGCGCTGGATCGACTGGACGGTCGCCTCGATATTGACGACAACGCCCTTCTTCAATCCCTTCGAGTCGCTCTGTCCGAGCCCGATCACCTCGTAGTGGCCTTCGCCTTTCAACTCGGCGACGATCGCCACCACCTTCGACGTACCGATGTCGAGGGCGACCAGCAAGTCTTTGTAGTCTTTGCTCATAGCGTGCTCATTGCCTGTGTTGTCTCTTACTTCTTCGCTTTGTCGGTGTCGCTGATGAAGCGCATGCCGGCGGCCTTGATTGCGAAGCCGTTCGGATAGCGCAAATCCGCGTACTCGATGTCATTTCCCCACCGCCCCGTCACCGACGTCCACGCAGCCACGAACCGTTTGCTGCGATCGAACAACGTGTCCTGATTGCGCTCGCGTCCCAATTCGATCTGCGTGCCGTTCGAAAGCTTCACTGTCCACGCGTATCGCGGCGACAAGATGACTTCTTCCGGATGCGCATCGAGTGGCGCAAACCACTTCTCGAAATCGTGATACCGCGCAACGACTTCTTTCGCCGATCCCTCCGGCCCTTCGAACGCGGGCAAATCGTCGTCGAGTTCACCCTGGTTCGCCGTGAACAGATCGCCGTCCACGCTCACCAGTTGATCCGTGCCCCACGTACCGAGCGGCTTGAATTCTTCCAGCGTCACCGCCAGCGCATTCGGCCATACACGACGTACGCTCGCGTGACGCACCCACGGCATTTGTTCGAAAGCGGCGCGCGCTGCGTCGAGATCCACGGTGAAGAAGTTGCCCTTCAAATGACCGACCACGCTTGCGCGCACCGTCGGCGAATTGATGTGCAAGGTGTCGCCATCGATCTGGATTTCGCGCAGCCGAAATTCCGGCCGCTGGATCGCCCAATAACCGGCGGCACCGAGCAGCACGAACACGAGCAATACGTGCAGTGCGTTGGCCGTGAGGTTCATCTGGCGAGCGTTATTCCACATGTTCTTTACGTTAGTCCTGCAATGTCAGCGACAACACCTTCACCACCAGCTCCGTGTAGCTGATTCCCACTGCCCGCGCCGCCTTCGGCGGCAGCGAGTGATCCGTCATGCCGGGAGCCGTATTCACTTCCAGGAAATACGGATTGCCGTCAGCGTCCATCATGAAATCGGCGCGGCCCCAATCCGTGCAGCCGAGCACATCGAACGCGCGGCGGGAAAGCTGTTTCATGCGCGTTTCCTCAGCGGGAGTCAGGCCGCAGGGAATCGGGTACTGCGTGTCGTCGGCGATGTACTTCGCGTTGTAGTCGTAGAACTCGCCGGCCGGCACGATCTTGATAATCGGCAAATCCAGGTCGCCCGCGATACAACACGTGTATTCGCCGCCGCCTTCAATGCTCTTCTCGACGAGCACGATCTTGTCGAACTTCGCCGCTTCGATCAGCGCCGGCACCAGCGTTTCCGCGCTCTTCACCTTGATCACCGCGACGCTCGACCCTTCGCTCGCCGGCTTCACGAAAAGCGGCAGACCGAGCTTCGCAATGCTGCGCTGCGCCGCGTCTTCGTAATCGTCGCCGCGCAGCACGACTTCGAACGGCGGCGTAGGCACGCCCGTTTGTTGCCACACGAGCTTGGTGCGAAATTTGTCGAGACCGAGCGCCGAACCCAGCACGCCGCTGCCCGTGTACTTGATGCCGTAGAAATCGAGCGCGCCCTGCAACTGGCCGTTCTCGCCATACCCGCCATGCAACGCGATAAACACGCGCGAAAAGCCTTCCGACTTCAAGTCGGCGAGCGGCCGTTCGGCGGGATCGAACGGATGGGCATCGATACCTGCGTCACGCAGTCCTTGCAGCACGAGACGCCCCGAATTCAGCGATACCTCGCGTTCGGCCGTTTCCCCGCCAAGCAGCACGGCGACTTTGCCGAACACCTTCGGGTCGATTGCGGATGAACTCACGTTACTTGTCATTTCAAAACCTTCGAATCCTGAACTTGTGCGGTCAGCCGGCCGCACACGCCGCCGATAGAACCCGCGCCCATCGTTATCACTACGTCGCCGTTGCGTGCCAGTATGGCAATCGCATCCGGCATCTCATCCACGGTTTCCACGAACACCGGCTCCACTTTTCCCGCGACGCGAATGGCGCGAGCGAGCGCGCGGCCATCGGCGGCGACGATCGGCGCTTCGCCTGCTGCATACACTTCGGTGAGCACGAGGGCATCGACGGTCGACAGCACGCGCACGAAATCCTCGAAGCAATCGCGCGTACGCGTGAAGCGATGCGGCTGGAATGCGAGCACGAGGCGTCGATCAGGGAACGCGCCGCGCGCCGCTGCAACCGTCGCGGCCATCTCGACCGGGTGATGACCGTAGTCATCGATCAACGTGTACGCGCCGCCGTCCGCCGATTTCACTTTCACTTCGCCATAGCGTTGAAAACGCCGGCCCACGCCTGTGAATTCTTGCAACGCCCTCTGGATATCGGCATCGGCGACTTCAAGTTCAGTCGCAATTGCAATTGCCGCCAGCGCGTTCTGCACGTTGTGCGTGCCCGGCAGATTCAACACGATGTCCAGCGGCTTCGCGTCTTCGCGCAGCGTCGTGAAATGCATCTTGCCGTCGCGCGCTTCCACGTTCACCGCGCGCACTTGTGCTTCGGCGCCGAGGCCGTATCGGATGATCGGCTTCGAGACGAACGGCAGGATTTCGCGCACGTTCGGATCATCCACGCACAACACCGCGATTCCGTAGAACGGCAGTCGATGCGTGAACTCGATGAACGCCTGCTTCAGCCGCGCGAAGTCGTGGCCGTATGTGTCCATGTGATCGGCGTCGATGTTCGTGATGACTTCGATCACCGGGAAAAGATTGAGGAACGATGCGTCCGATTCATCGGCTTCAGCCACGATGAAATCGCCCGTTCCGAGCCGCGCATTCGCACCCGCGCTGATCAGACGGCCGCCGATCACAAACGTAGGATCGAGCCCGCCCGCGGCCAATACGCTTGCGACCAGCGACGTGGTCGTGGTCTTGCCATGGGTTCCGGCAATCGCGATGCCCTGTTTAAGCCGCATCAATTCCGCGAGCATCACCGCGCGCGGCACGATCGGAATCCGGCGATGACGCGCGGCCAGCACTTCGGGGTTATCGGAGCGAACAGCGGTCGATACGACCACGGCGTTCGCGCCATCGATATTCTCTTCACGATGCCCGATCGCCACGCGCGCGCCCAGCGTGGTCAATCGATCGGTCACGCCATTGCTCGCCAGGTCCGAGCCGCTGACCTGGTAGCCGAGATTGAGCAAGACCTCCGCGATGCCGCTCATTCCCGCGCCGCCGATGCCGACGAAGTGAATGTGTTTGACGATATGTTTCATGGCTGGATTTCCTTCGGCGCTTGAATCAGCGCGCTCAAGCCGGCTACATCGGCACAGACCCGGCCGACGCGTTCAGTTGCGTCGGGTTTCGCCAAGGTGCGAGCTTTCACCGCCATCTGGCTGAGCGTCTCGCGGGTCTGATCGCGCAACCATCCGGCGAGCTTTTCCGCCGACAAATCGCGCTGTTGTATCAAGTGAGCCGCACCCTCGTTGGCGAGGAATGCAGCGTTGGTTGTCTGGTGGTCATCGACTGCGAAGGGGAACGGCACGAACAACGCCGCCACGCCCACCGCCGCGATCTCCGATACGGTCATCGCGCCCGAGCGGCAGATCACGAGATCGGCAGCGGCGTACGCGCTCGCCATATCGTCGATGAACGGCACGAGCTGCACGTCTTCTTCCGAGGTCAAACCCGCTGCCGCGTAATTCGCCTTCAACGCATCGATGTGCTTTGCGCCCGCCTGATGCACGACGTGCGGACGCGTCGCCGGATCGAGCAACGCAAGCGCTTTCGGTACGGTTTCATTCAAAGCGGCTGCACCCAGACTGCCCCCGACGACCAGAACATTGAGACGCGCCTGAGGCTTCACATTCCGCGCGGCGTAGCGTTCTTTGGGTGACAGAGTCTCAGCAAGTTCCGCACGAATTGGATTTCCGGTCCATTCGGCGTTCGGCAGTGCATTCGGGAACGCGACCAGGACGCGCTTGGCAATATGTGCGAGCACCTTGTTCGCGAGTCCCGCGATGGAATTCTGTTCGTGCAGCACGAGCGGCGTGCCGCTCAGCTTCGACATCAAACCCGCGGGGAACGTGATGTATCCGCCCATGCCGAGCACGACGTCAGGCTTCACCGTGCGCAGCGCGCGCAGGCTTTGCGAGCACGCGCGCAGCAGGTTCACGGGCAGCATCAGCTTCGTCTTGAGGCCCTTGCCGCGCACGCCGCCAAAGCGCACGTATTCCATCGCGATGCCGTGCTTCGGCACGAGCGTCGCTTCCATGCCTGCTGCGTTGCCAAGCCACACCACACGCCAGCCACGCGCCTGCATCCAGTGAGCGACCGCGAGCCCCGGGAACACATGTCCCCCGGTGCCGCCGGCCATCACCATCAGCGTGCCTGCGCGATTCGACGCGGATGCCGTCATACCTTGCCTCCCCGCATCAGCACGCGATTTTCGTAGTCAACGCGCATCAGCACGGCGAGCGCTACACAGTTGAGCAAGATGCCCGAACCGCCGTAACTCACTAGCGGTAACGTCAGACCTTTGGTCGGCAACAGCCCGAGGTTCACGCCCATGTTGATGAACGTCTGCGCACCGAACCACAAGCCAATGCCTTTCGCCATCAGGCCGGCAAACGTGCGGTCGAGCGCAAGCGCCTGACGGCCGATTTCGAACGCGCGGCGCACGATCCAGTAGAACAGCAGGATCACGACGATCACGCCAACGAACCCGAGCTCTTCGCCGATCACCGCGAGGATGAAGTCGGTATGCGCTTCGGGAAGGTAGTTGAGCTTCTCTACACTGCCGCCCAGTCCCACGCCGAACCATTCGCCGCGACCAAACGCGATCAGCGAGTGCGTCAACTGATATGCCTTGCCTTGCGCGTATCGGTCATCCCACGGGTCGAGGTACGCGAAGATCCGCTCACGACGCCAGGGCGATGCCCAAACCAGCAACGCGAATGTGCCGACCGCAGTGGCAACCAGTCCGCCGAACAGCTTGGCGTTCACGCCGCCAAGGAACAGCACGCCCATTGCAATACACGCGATCACCATGAACGCGCCCATGTCCGGTTCGAGCAGCAACAACGCGCCGACGAAGCCGACCGCAACTGCCATCGGCAAGAAGCCGCGCCCGATGCTGTGCATGAACTCTTGCTTGCGCACCGTGTAGTTCGCCGCGTAGATGGTCACGGCGAGCTTCATGATTTCCGATGGCTGCATGTTCGTGATGCCAAGCGGAATCCAGCGGCGCGCGCCGTTCACGCCCTTGCCGATATGCGGAATCAGTACGATCACGAGCAGGAACAACGAAGCCAGGAAGAATTTCCCGGCGTACTTGTCCCACGTCGAAACGGGAATCTTGAACGCGATGATCGACGCGACAACCGCCGTTGCGATCGATACGAGATGGCGCACGAGGAAGAAGTAATCGCGGTATTGCGCGTACTTGGGCGAATCCGGCATGGCGATGGAAGCCGAATACACCATGACAATGCCAAGCCCGAGCAAAGCGATGGTGACCCACAACAGCGAATAATCGTAGTCAAGCATGCGCGAGCGCGCCGGCTTCACGCCATTCACTGCACTCGAAATGCCGCTGGCCTTCTCCGCGACGCGTGCGCCGAGGCCGCCGAGCGCGCCCACGCCGGCCACGCGCGATGTACGTCCGCCAAGCGACGCGCTGTCGTTAGCAACGGCGTTGCGTTGTCCTGTCAGCTTCGAGCCAAAACGTTCGGACCAGCTCATAGCATCACCCCCCGGTCTGCAGCAATATCAGCCACCGCTTGCCGGAAAACATCCGCGCGATGTGCATAGTTCTTGAACATGTCGAAACTCGCGCACGCTGGCGAGAGCAACACGGCGTCGCCGGGTTGGGCGAGTTGTGCCGCCGCTTGCGTCGCGGCTTCGAGTGTTACGTGGTCGTGCAGCGGCACGTTCGTGTTTGCCAGCGCTTCACGAATTTGCGGCGCATCACGCCCGATCAGCATCACCGCGCGGCACCAGCGTTCGACCGGCGCTTCGAGCGGCGAAAAGTCCTGGCCTTTGCCATCGCCGCCGGCGATCAGCACTGACTTCTGCGCGAGACCATCCAGCGCCGCGACGGTTGCGCCAACGTTCGTGCCTTTGCTGTCATCGACGAAATCGATGCCGTCGATCTGCCCGATCACTTCCACGCGATGCGGCTCGCCCTTGTACTCACGCAAGCCGTGCAGCAACGACGCCAGCGGCAAGTCCACCGCGCGCGCCAGCGCCAGCGCGGCCAGTGCATTCGCCGCGTTGTGCAGGCCGCGAACGCGCAATGCATCGACTGGCATCAGGCGCTTTGAATACACGTTCGGCTCGGCGGCGGCATCGCTTTTACGACGGCGCGTGGGCGCGGGTTCATCGCTGAGATCGCGGTCGTGGCCTTGCGCCAGCCACGCGATGCCGTTCTCGCGCAACAAGCCGAAATCGCCGAGACGCGCCGGTTCATTGAGCCCGAACGTCACGACCTTCGCCGCAATTCCTGAAACCGGAAGCCCGGACGCCAGCGCCATGGTCCGCGCGTCATCACGATTCAACACGCGAACCGTTTTCTCACCGAAGATGCGGCCCTTCGCGGCGGCATACGCGTCGAGCCCGCCATGCCAGTCCAGATGGTCCTGCGTAATGTTCAGCACGGCAGCAGCGTCCGGCGCGAACGAGTGTGCCGTCTCAAGCTGAAAACTCGACAACTCCAGCACCCAGACATCGGGCAGCGCGGTGTTGTCGATTGCTTCGCTGAGCTTGTCCAGCATGGCCGGGCTGATGTTTCCCGCCACCGCCACGGTCTTGCCGGCACGCTCGCACAACAACCCCGTCATGGCAGTCGTCGTGGTCTTGCCGTTGGTGCCCGTAATGGCAATCACCTTCGGCGTGTAGCCGTTCGCGCCAAGCGACTTCAACGCTTGCGCGAACAATTCCAGCTCGCCCCACACAGGGACGCCGCGTTCCCGCGCGGCGTCAAGGAGCGGCCTCAAATCATCAGCCAGAGGCGACAGTCCCGGGCTGATTGCAACAATTTCGATCCCGCCATCGAGCAGCGCCGGCGTGAATTCACCGCCGACAAAATCCGCATCGATGCCATGCACAGCGAGTTCCGACAAATTCGGCGGCGTGGCGCGGGTATCGGCCACGCGCAGACGGCACCCGTGACGCGCGCACCAGCGCGTCATTGCGAGACCGGATTCACCGAGTCCCAGCACAAGCACCATCGGACTTTGCCGATCGAAGAACTTCTCGCCAAACATCGCTTTACCTTTTTCCCTGAACAACCCGAATCAACGCAGCTTCAGCGTCGACAAACCAAACAGACACAACATCAGCGTGATGATCCAGAAGCGCACGACGACCTGCGTTTCCTTCCATCCCGACAACTCGAAATGGTGATGCAGCGGCGCCATCTTGAAGATGCGCCGCCCTTCGCCAAAGCGTTTTTTCGTGTACTTGAAATAGGTCACTTGCATCATCACGGACAGTGTTTCCGCGACGAACACACCTCCCATGATGAACAGCACGACTTCCTGCCGCACGATCACAGCGATGGTCCCAAGCGCGCCGCCGAGCGCGAGCGCGCCGACGTCGCCCATGAAGACCTGTGCGGGGTGCGTGTTGTACCAGAGAAATGCGAGTCCGGCGCCACCCATTGCAGAACAAAAAATAAGTAATTCGCCGGCGCCAGGAATGTGTGGGAACAACAAGTATTTCGAGTACACCGAGCTGCCCATCACATAGGCAAACGCGCCAAGCGATGCACCGACCAGAACCACCGGCATGATCACGAGACCATCGAGGCCATCGGTGAGATTCACCGCATTGCTCGACCCGACGATCACGAGATACGTCATCGCGATAAAGCCCCACGTGCCAAGCGGATAGCTGATCGATTTGAGGAACGGCAGCATCAGGTCGGCGCGCGCGGGCAAGCCCATCGATAAACCGCTTCGCACCCACGCCATGAACAGGTCGAACACGCGCGCGTTGTTCGCCTCGGACACGCTGAACGCGAGATACACGGCGGCAAACAAGCCGATCGCCGATTGCCAGAAGTACTTTTCGCGCGACGACATGCCGCGCGGGTCCTTGTGCACGACCTTGCGGTAATCATCGACCCAACCGATCACACCGTAACCGAACGTGACGAGCATCACGATCCATACGAATCGATTGGCCAGATCGGCCCACAGCAAAGTCGAAAACGCGATGCCCAGCAGAATCAGCACACCACCCATGGTCGGTGTGCCCGACTTCACCAAATGGGTTTGCGGACCGTTCGTGCGCACGGCCTGACCGACTTTCAGCTGCGTCAATTTGCGGATCACCCACGGGCCGCAAACGAGACCGACGAACAACGCCGTGATCGTCGCGCCGACTGCGCGGAACGTGAGGTAGGTAAACACGCGCAGAAAACTGGCGTCATTCTGAAGCCATTGCGCGAGTGCGAGTAGCATGCTGGACCTTCTTCTTCAGTGCACAGCAGGCGTAGCGCCCGCTGCGGGTTGGTGTGGACTCGTCACGGCGTCCACCACGCGCTCCATCTGCATGAAGCGCGAGCCTTTCACGAGAAACGTGGCGCCGGGTCCGAAGCCCGCGCCGGTGAGTGCTGCAATGAGTGAGGAAATATCAGTGAAATGCTGTCCTGCCGGGCCGAAGGATTTCGCGGCGTCAGTGCTTGCATCGCCAAGTGCGAAGAGCACATCAATTTTCTGTTGCGCCGCATACGCACCCACTTCACGATGAAACGCCGGACCTTGATCGCCAACTTCACCCATGTCGCCCATCACGAGCACACGCGGCGAAGCTTGCGAAGCGAGCACGTCGATGGCCGCGCGCATGGAATCGGGATTCGAGTTGTACGTATCGTCGATAACCGTCGCGCCTTCAATTGGCTTCACCGCCGCGCGCTTCACTTGCAAACGGCCTTTCACCGGCTCGAATGCTTCGAGTCCGCGCTTGATGGCATCGAGTGAGACGTTTGCTGCAAGCGCTGCTGCCGTTGCCGCCAGAGCGTTACGCGCGTTGTGATCGCCGAGGACTTGCAATGCGACTTCCGTTGCGCCCTCCGGCGTTGTGATGTGCAGCTTCGCGCCAGCCAGCTTGCCGGTCACCGCAGCCTGCGTTTGCGAAGCGTCCGTGTGCAGCGCGAAATCCAGGATCGGATTGCCAGTCGCGGCGACGCGCCAGATGCTCGCGTATTTGTCATCCGCGGGGAAAACGGCCGTTCCGTTCGCGCCAAGTGCGTGAATCACGGACGCATGTTCCAGCGCGACTGCTTCGACCGTTGCCATGAATTCCTGATGCTCGCGCTGCGCGTTGTTCACGACAGCGACCGTTGGCGCGGCGATCTTGCCGAGCGTTTCGGTTTCGCCCGGATGATTCATGCCGAGTTCGATCACGGCCAGCTTGTGGGTTTCGTTCAGACGGAACAGCGTCAACGGCAAGCCGATGTCGTTGTTGAAATTTCCCGCCGTCGCAAGCCGCGCGCTTTCGCCCACAGCCGCCGCGAAAATCGACGAGATCATTTCCTTGACCGTAGTTTTGCCGTTGCTGCCGGTCACGGCAATCAGCGGAATCGTAAAGCGTTTGCGCCAGCCGTGCGCCAGCGCACCGAGCGCGATACGCGTGTCCTTTACCTTGATGGCTGGCGCTGCAAAGTCGTCGGGCAAACGCGAAGCGAGCACGGCGGCAACGCCACGTTGCGCGACTTGCGGCAGAAAATTGTGGGCATCGAATCGATCGCCCTTGATCGCGATAAACAGATCGCCCGGACCGGCCGTACGGCTGTCCGTGGATACACGATCGAACGCGATGTTTTCGTCACCTATAACGATCGCGCCGGGAATTTCCAGGGCTGCATCGCGCAATGTAAATAGCGTCATTCACCACCTCCGCGCGCTTGCGTGGCGCGAGCGGCGAGAGCCAGGCGCGCATGATCCTGGTCGGAGAACGCGCGCTTCTTGCCCATGATTTCCTGCGTGGCTTCGTGGCCTTTTCCGGCCAGCACGACCACGTCCTCGCGAGCCGCCGTGCGGACCGCCTGAAGAATCGCGCTCGCGCGGTCTTCAATGCGGCGCGCCCTGGTCGCGTCCTGAAAGCCTGCGGCAATCTGATCGATGATCGCGAGCGGATCTTCGCTGCGCGGGTTATCGCTCGTGATCACCACATGATCCGAATTCTTTTCCGCGATGCCACCCATCAGCGGACGCTTGGTTGCATCGCGATCACCGCCGCAACCGAACATGCAGATCAGCTGACCGCCGCGTGCTTGCGCAATGGGACGCAGTGCTTCAAGCGTTTTTTCGAGCGCGTCCGGCGTATGCGCGTAATCGATCACGACGAGAGGCTCGTCGTTCTGCAAGCGGCCGCCGAGACGCTGCATGCGGCCGTTCACCGGTTCGAGCTTTGCGATCTGTGCGAGCGCGGCATCGAGTGGGACATGCGCGGCCAGCAATGCGCCCAGGACGCCGAGCAAATTGCTGACGTTGAATTCGCCGAGCGTCGCGACTTCCACGTCGGCATTGCCCCAATCGGAACTCACGTGAAACGCCGTTCCCGTTGCGGTCGCGCGCACGCGGCTTGCGATCAGCGACGCATCGGCTTTCACGTTCGTCACGTCCGATGCACCTTCAATGCCATAAGCAATCGTTCGCGTGCGGCCGTGACATGCGGCGATCAGGCGTTGACCGGCGGCATCGTCGCGATTGATGACGGCCGCTTTCAGTGCCGGCCACGCGAACAGCTTCGCCTTCGCGCCTTCGTATGCGGCGAACGTGCCGTGATAGTCGAGGTGGTCCTGCGTGAGATTCGTGAAGATGGCGATGTCGAATTTCGTGCCGTTCGCGCGTCCCTGATGCAACGCGTGCGACGACACTTCCATGGCGACACCCTTCGCGCCTTCCGCCTTGAATTGCGCGAACGTGCGTTGCAATTGCGGCGCGTCGGGCGTGGTGAAACCAGAGTGCACGAGCTTGCCCGGCATGCCGCTGCCAAGCGTGCCGATCACCGCAGTCGGCGTGCCCAGCGCGGACAGCGCCGTTGCAAGCCACTGGCTGCACGACGTCTTGCCGTTCGTTCCGGTTACGCCCACGACGAGCATGGATTCAGTCGGCTCGCCATACCATGCCGATGCTATCGGCCCGGCCAATTCGTTCAGCGCCTTGACGGCAAATGAACGCGATGCGTCCGGCTTGCCCGCAAAGTTCTCCGGCTGATACAGCACGCCAGCGGCGCCATTTTGCAAGGCAGCATCGATATGCGGACGGCTGTCGGCACCATCAACGGCATAAGCGAAAAACACATCGCCGGGTTTGAGCGAACGCGAGTCGGCGTGCAGTTGTGCACCGGCATCGGCGTGCGCGCGCAACCACTCGACCGCCTTCGCGATCTGCGCCTGTTGCTTGATCAAGTCGCTCATCGAACGACTCCCGGATGCGTTTTCGTATTCGCCGATACCTTCAGCTTCTTCGGCGGATTCGTCGTCGTCGCGTTCGGCTTCTTGATGTCGGTTGCGGGCGTGCCGGACGCGGGGTCGTCAGAGACGACCATCTGCTTCACGGCCATGTCGGGCGGAACATTCAGCGAACGCAACGTATCCCCGACGATCGCGGAGAACACCGGACCCGAAACCTGACCGCCGAAGTGACTGCCGGCCGTAGGTTCATCGACGGAAACCGCCACCACGATGCGCGGATTCGGCATCGGACCCATGCCGACGAACGACGCGCGGTATTTGGATTTATCGTAGCCGCGGCCCGCGTGTTTATAAGCCGTACCTGACTTCCCACCCACGCGATAACCCGGCACAGCCGCATCCGGCGACGTGCCGCCCTTCGCCGTCACGGTCTCGAGCATGGCGCGCACTTCACGCGCGGTGGTCGGCGCAAACACTTGAGGGCCGGTCACGGCTGAATCGCCCGGCGTGCGGAAAATGGAGACCGGCAGCACTTGCCCGTCATGCGCGATAGCCGTGTAAGCGCGCGCCAACTGGAACAAAGAAGCCGACAAACCATAGCCGTACGACATGGTCGCCTGTTCGATCCGGCGCCAGCTTTTCCACGGCCGCAGACGTCCGGACACGGCGCCCGGAAATCCCACTTTCGGCGCTTGCCCGAGCCCGATGCTCGTGTACATGTTCCACATCTCTTCCGGCTTCAACTGCATCGCAATCTTGGTCGCGCCGATGTTGCTCGACTTCTGGATCACGCCACCCACGGTGAGCGTGCCGAAGCCCGAATCGTCGGTAATACGCGCACCGTCGAGCACGAACTGGCCGTTGCCCGTTTCGACCAGCGTGTTCGGCGTCACCCGATGCAGATCGAGCGCGAGCGATACCGTGAACGGCTTCATGATCGAGCCCGGCTCGAACGTGTCCGTCATGATGCGGTTGCGCAATTGCTCGCCGGTCATGCGCGAGCGGTCGTTCGGGTTGTAGGTCGGATAGTTGACGAGCGCGAGCACTTCGCCCGTCTTCACGTCGATAACAATGGCCGCGCCCGCTTTCGCCTTGAACTTCTCGACGGCCGCTTTCAGGTTCGTATAAGCGATGTACTGGATCTTGCTGTCGATCGACAGATCCACGTCTTCGCCGTTATGCGGCACGACCTGTTCATCGACGTCCTCGACGATATGTCCCATCCGGTCCTTGATCACGCGGCGCATGCCCGGCGTTCCGGCGAGAATGCCCTGATCGCCCAGCTCGACGCCTTCCTGACCTTTGTCTTCAATATTAGTAAAGCCGATCAGATGCGCCGTGATCTCGCCTTCCGGATAAAACCGCTTGTATTCGCCGCGCGTGTAAATGCCCGGGATATCCAGCGCAGCGACTTTCTGCGCGACTTCCATGGGCACCTGGCGCTTCACGTAGACGAAGGTCTTGTCCATCGACAATTTGGAACGCAATTCCTTCGGCGACATCTCGAGCAGCGTGGAAAGCTGGCCGAGCTTGTCCGCGCCGAGGTCGTCGGGAACGGCTTCGGGAATTGCCCAGATGGCCTTTACGGGAAGGCTGGTCGCAAGCACGAGGCCGTTACGGTCCTTGATCTGGCCGCGCGTGGCCGGCAGTTCGAGCGTGCGTTGATAGCGGCTCTCGCCTTGTTTCTTGAAGAACGCGTTGCCCGGACCCTGAATCCAGAACGCACGCCCGGCAAGCGCGACGAACGCCATGAACAGCAGGAATACGACGAGCTTCGAGCGCCACATTGGCAGGCGCACGGAGAGAATGGGATTTGGCGTGAAGGCGACGCCCTTGTTTTTCTTTGGCGTGGGTTTCATCGTTTCACCCCGCGTGCGGGAGGCGCCGACGCCGGCACGGGCGCGGGCAACGGCGCATCCGTAGCCTTCGATGTCGCCGGGTCATAGTTCAAATATTGCGTGCGGCCCGTCGTGACGGGCTGCATTTTCAGGGATGTAATAGCCAACTGCTCGATACGCGAGGTTTTGGACAACGCGCTCTGCTGATATTGAAGCTGGGAAAAATCCTGCTGCAGCTGACGCTCTTGCGACTGCGCCCGCTGCACATTGATAAAAATCTGCCGCTGCTTGTTCGACGAGCTCACCGCCGACAACGCGCAGCCCAGCACGACGATCAGCAGGAAGATATTCAGACGGTTCATGGCGCCGTCTGCTCAGTGACGCGTTCGGCGATCCGCATGACTGCGGAACGCGCGCGCGGGTTGGCCGCAACTTCGGCTTCGGAAGCGAATACACGACCAAGCAACTTGAGCGGTGGCGTGGGAATGTCAGCGGCGCGAATGGGCAGGCGGCGATCGATCGCAGGCCCGCTTGCGTGGGCCTGCATGAAACGCTTGACGATCCGGTCCTCGAGCGAATGAAAGCTGATCACGACGAGGCGCCCCCCTTGCTCCAACAACGCCAATGCTGCGTCCAGAACTACTTGCAGCTCCGCAAGCTCTTGATTGATGTGAATCCGTATAGCCTGAAAGGTGCGGGTTGCCGGATCCTTGCCCTTCTCACGGGTTTTGACGACGTGACCCACGATTTGGGCAAGCTCGCCCGTGCTGACGAGAGGCCCAAGACGGTCGGACTCTGCCCGGCGAGCAACAAGCGCCTTTGCAATCTGAAAAGCAAACCGTTCTTCCCCATAATCTCTGATCACCTCCGTCAATTCCTGCACCGTTGCCCGCGCCAGCCAGTCCGCTGCGGATTCGCCGCGGCTCGGGTCCATCCGCATGTCGAGCGGGCCATCAGCCCTGAAACTGAAGCCGCGATCCGGGTCGTCCACTTGTGGCGACGACACACCCAGATCCAGCAACACGCCCGACACTTTCCCAACTCCTCGCTCGGCTGCGGCATCGGCTAACGAGGCGAAACTCTCATGCACGATCGAAAACCGCGAATCCTGAATCTGCTCTGCCGTGGCAATGGCCAGCGGGTCTTTGTCGAAAGCGATCAGCCGGCCGGTTTCACCCAGCTTCGTCAACACGAGCCGGCTATGACCGCCTCGCCCGAACGTGCCATCTATATAAGTACCGTCAACACGCGTAATCAGCGCATTGACCGCTTCATCCAGCAGCACCGTGCGATGCTGCAACTCGTTTTTCATCGCAGGGGCCATGTTCTTTAGCTCTGCGTCAAAACGTGAAATTCTTCAGCGCGTCGGGCATGCCTTGCGCCATTGCTGCTTTTTCCTTCTCGGCGTATGTAGCCGCGTCCCACACTTCCAGGTAATTACCCATTCCAAGCAATGTCACTTCTTTAGCGAGCGTGGCCGCAGCCCGCAATTCCGGCGATACCAGCACGCGCCCGGCGCTGTCGAGTTCGACATCCATGGCGTTGCCAAGATAGATGCGGCGAACCCAGATTGCGTCCATGGGGAGTGCAGCGATTTTCGAACGGAAGATTTCCCACTCCGGGCGAGGAAAGAGCAACAGGCATCCATCCGGGCTCTTGGTGAGCGTGACCCGGCCTTCTGCCTGTCCTTGCAGCGCGTCGCGATAGCGAGACGGGACGGACATCCGTCCTTTCGCATCGAGCGATAGCGCTGAAGCCCCTTGGAACACTCGCCCTCTCCTCTTCGCGCCCGGTGGCGCGCAGCGAACTTTGTTGGAATATTGCCTGAAAGTGTCCTTTGACTCACACAAAAATACACTTTCTCACACCATTTCCCACTGTAGAGGAAGGCATTTCGCCGGTCAATACGATCCGGCATTTTTTGACTAAATTTGTTTGCTAGAACAATGACTTAGCGCAGACCGCTAAAGTAGGCTGATTTCTTGAAAACCGTTATGAATGAATGAGGTAGTGAAGAATGTGAAGGTACTACGTGAATTGAGGTGGGAGAGTGGGGAGAAGATTTCGATGCTCAAAGCCGCGAAGAAGGGAATTACGGGCCAGATTGAGCGCAGATCGGTGCAGAAGGTTGCAAACGCCTCTCGCGCGAACGTCGAGAGGCGATAAAGCAGAGCGCGTTGATTAAATATAGTACGCCGTGCGGGTCATGACTTTCGATGTCGCGCGCATCAGCGCCCGCACCGGAAATGGCAATTCGATCCCACCCGCCTCCGTCGCGGCGACGGCATGCGCGGCTTCATCGACTCGCATTTGTTCCACGATCGCCCGCGAGGCGTAATCGCTGGCCGGCAGACTCGTCATGTGGCTGTCCAGATGCTTCTCGACCTGGCGCTCGGTTTCGGCCATGAAGCCAAGACTCACGCGGTCACCAAACCGCCCGGCGAGAAAACCCAGCGCCAGCGAACCCGTGTACCACAAAGGGTTGAGCAGGCTCGGCCTTGAATCGAGATCGCGCAGACGCTGCGCAGTCCACGCGAGATGGTCTTCTTCTTCGCGCGCCGCTTCCTCGAAGCCGCGCTTCAAAGGCGCGGAGCTGGTCGCCAGTTTCTGCGCCTGATACAGCGCCTGCGCGCAGACCTCGCCGACATGATTCACGCGCATCAATCCGGCTGAATGCGCCTTCTCTTCGGCCGTCAAAGCGGTCTCCGCAGGATGCTCGATCGCATCGGTTGCATCGACATACGCCGCTTGCGGCTCGGGTACCGGACGGGACATCCGGGAAACACCGGTCATTGACCGAAGTCCACGATCGAACTCAGAGATCAGTTCATCGAGTGTCATTTCAAAACTCCTGTTTCGATCTCCTGAGCGATTCTGGTTCGCACGGAGCCGATCAACTTGCGAAAAACATACTCTTGGAAAGCCGTAACTAGGGCAAATACGGGTCGCAAAACGCCGTAAGGCCTTGATTTTAGCGCATGTTGCGTAAACGTCACACGAGGGAAAGGGAGGGACGGCTTTTCCTTTGTTGCCAAAAAGCTCTTTGTTACATTACGTTCAACTTCAATTTTGAAGTACCCGGCGGGGACGTCAACACACTGGCGCTAGAACAGTGACCTCGCCAAACAGTTTCAACCCTTTGGAGATCATCAATGAAAAAGTCGCTTCTCGCTCTGGCTGCGTTAGGTACGTTTGCTGGTGCCGCGCACGCTCAGAGCAGCGTGACGCTGTACGGTATTATCGACGCCGGTTTTGTGTACAACAACAACGCGGGCGGCCAGAAGCTGTATGCAACCAGCGCCGGCAACCTGCAAGGCGATCGCTGGGGCCTGCGTGGCACTGAAGACCTGGGCGGTGGCCTGAAGGCGCTGTTCGTGTTGGAAAACGGCTTCAACGTGTTCACCGGTCGTCTGAACCAAGGTGGCGACCAGTTCGGCCGTCAGGCTTATGTTGGTCTGTCGTCGCAATTCGGCACGGTTACCCTCGGTCGTCAATACGACTCAGTGGTTGACTACACCGGCGCGCTGGAAGTCGGTAGCCAATGGGGCACGTTCTACGGTGCGCACCCGGGCGACCTGGACAACATGAACAACTCGAACCGCGTGAACAATGCGGTCAAGTACACGAGCGCAAACTACTCGGGCATCACGTTCGGCGGCTTGTACAGCTTGGGCGGCGTGGCAGGCCAGTTCAACCGTAACCAGATCTGGTCGGGCGGTGTTGGCTATGCACAAGGTCCGTTGACGTTGGGCGCAGGTTACGTGAACGTCAAGAACCCGAACTTCTCGTTCTTCGGCAACAACGCAACGTCGAGCGCTACGGCTTCGAACATGACCGGCTCGCGCGTGTACTCGGGTTATGCAACGGCCAAGACGCAGCAGATCATCACGGCTGGTGGTGCTTACACATTCGGCCCGGCAACTGTCGGCGCAACGTACAGCAATACGCAGTTCAAGGATCTGGGCCAAAGCGGCGTGACGGGCGCAGGCCAGGTCACCAACGGCAGCGCCAAGTTCCACAACGCCGAAGTGAACTTCAAGTATCAGCTGACGCCGGCGTTCTTGGTGGGTGCTGCATACGACTACACCAAGGGCTACGGCGTGAACGACGCGAAGTACCACCAAGGCGTGATCGGTGCGGACTACTTCCTGTCCAAGCGTACGGACGTCTACGTCGATGGCGTGTACCAGCACGCAAGCGGCACGGACTCGGTCGGCAAGGCGGTTGCGCAGATCAACGGTCTGTCGGCATCGACGACGTCGAACCAGGTTGCGGCTATCGTCGGTATCCGCCACAAGTTCTAATAAGTCGTAATAAAACAGTTGTCTTGAAAGGCGCCTTCGGGCGCCTTTTTTTCGTCCGCGCGCATGTTGCTGCGGTTATTGGGACGAAAAAAACCTCCGGATCTTTCGATGCGGAGGTTTCGTATCAGTGCGCTGTATTCGTTGGCCTGGAAGTGTCAGGCGTTGCCGTCGCGCAACTCCCGGCGCAGAATCTTGCCGACATTGCTCTTCGGCAACTCGGTCCGGAATTCGATCACACGTGGCCGCTTGTAGCCGGTCAGCCGCTCCTTGCAATAGGCGATGACATCGGCTTCGGTCAGATGCGGGTCCCGACGCACCACGAACAATTTCACCGCCTCGCCTGATGCCGCGTCCTTTACGCCAACCGCGGCCACCTCGAACACACCAGGAAGCTTGGCCACCACGTCCTCGATCTCGTTCGGGTACACGTTGAAGCCCGACACCAGGATCATGTCCTTCTTACGGTCGACGATCTTCACGTAGCCGCGTTCGTCCATCACGCCGACATCGCCGGATTTGAAGAAGCCGTCGGGCGTCATCACCTTCGCGGTTTCATCGGGACGATTCCAGTAACCCGCCATCACCTGCGGTCCGCGGATGCAAACTTCGCCTGGTTGGCCGAGCGGCACTTCGTTGTCGTCGTCGTCGCGAATCGAAATTTCCGTCGATGGAAACGGCAAACCAATTGTCCCGGTGTATTCCGTTGCGGTCACCGGATTGCACGTTACGCACGGCGATGTTTCGGACAATCCATACCCTTCGATAATCGGCGAGCCCGTGATCTCGAACCAGCGTTTTGCCACGGCTTCCTGCACCGCCATGCCACCGCCATTCGCCGCGATCAATTTGGAGAAATCGAGCTTCGCGAATTCCGGGTTGTTCAGCAACGCGTTGTACAGCGTGTTCACAGCGGGGAACGTATTGATCGGAAAGCCTTTCAGCTCCTTGATCGTACCGGCGATATCGCGCGGATTCGGAATCAGGATGCCCATGCCGCCCGTTCGGATGGTCAGGAACCCGCAAACCGTCAGCGCGAAGATGTGATAAAGCGGCAACGCCACGACGGTGATGAACTGGTCGATATCCGGCCGGTTCCTGCGTCCGGGTTCGAGCCACACTTCCGACTGCAGCACGTTCGCGATCAAATTCCGGTGCAGCAACATCGCACCTTTCGCTACGCCGGTCGTGCCGCCGGTGTACTGCAGGAAAGCGATATCGTTCGGTCCCTGGCTGACGGACTTGAGCGATTCGCTCGCGCCTTGCCGAAGCGCGGTGTTGAACCCGACATGACCCGGAAGATTCCACGCGGGCACGAGTTTCTTCACGTGGCGCACGACGAAATTGACGATCATGCCCTTCACGCCCATCAGGTCGCCCATCGTGGCGACTACAACGTGTTCGATCGCGGTGTTCTTCACGACCGACTGCACGGTATGCGCGAAGTTTTCGAGCACGACAATGGCTTGTGCGCCGGAATCTCGCAACTGGTGTTCGAGTTCACGCGGCGTGTAAAGCGGGTTCACGTTCACCACGACATACCCGGCCCGCAAGATCGCGGCGATCGCGACAGGATATTGCAGCACGTTGGGCATCATGATCGCGATGCGCGCGCCCGGCTTCAGACCACGGGCCTGGAACCAGGCAGCGAGGCGGGTCGAAAGAGTGTCGAGTTCGCCGTACGTGATGGCTTTGCCCATGCAGACAAACGCGCGCTTGCTGCGATTTTCGCGAAAGCTCTCCAGCAGCAGATCGGACAGCGAGTTGTAGCGGGTTGGATCGATTTCCTCGGGCACGCCTGCCGGATAGGACTTCAGCCAGATTTTTTCCATACGGCGTCTCCTTTGTATGATTTTAGAATGGTCGTGCGAAAATTTGTCTCTTGCGCATCGTAGCGGCTGGAGCACTTTCCGACAACCGGGTTAGACGCCAGCTTCCAAACCGGGCCGGCACGCGCCATCCCCTTTCTCCACCTGGCTTTTCTGCTGATTCAGTAAGCTGCCTCGACCTCCACAAGACAGTCATAAAATGTCGCAGAACCGCCGAGATCGGTCAGCGCCTGACTCGTAACCTGATTCGCATTGCAGCCGTCCGGCGCGAGCTTCTTCCACCAGATCGACAATCCCACCACCACGCCTTCGCGCGCCCGATCCGTAATGCGAACCCGGGCTTGCATCGATCCGCGATCGTTGAAGATGCGCACCATTTCGCCATCGGCGATCTGGCGGGCGTGGGCATCGACCGGATGGATGTCGAGATGCGGCTCACCTTCGGTTGAACGAAGGCTATCGACGTTGACGAAGCTGCTATTGAGGAAGTTCCGGGCAGGCGGCGAGATCATTGCGAGCGGATAACGCGCGGCCAGTGCCGGTGCGTATGCTGCCGATTCATACGGCGGCAGATAGTCGGGCACCGGTTCGAGCCCGGCGCGCTCAAGACGCTCGCTGAAAAACTCGCATTTCCCCGATGGCGTGCGGAATCCGCCCTCCGCAAATGGCGCGTCCGGAAGCTTGAGCTGTGCCCATCCGCTTGACTTCAGCGTTTCCCAAGTCACGCCTGCAAGCGCGGAATCGTTCCATCTGAATGCCTTCGATGCCACCTCGTCATCGCTTTCGAACAATTCGGGATGCGTCAGCCCCATCGCTTTCGCCAGGCCGCGGAAAATCTCCGTGTTCGCGCGCGACTCGCCCACCGGCGCGATCGCCGGCAAGTTCGCCATCACATGCGTGTGGCCGTAGGATTTGTGGGCATCGAGATGCTCGAGTTGCGTGGTCGCCGGGAAAATCAGGTCCGCGTAATCGGCGGTATCGGTCTGGAAATGCTCGAGCACGATTGTGAAAAGATCTTCGCGCGCGAAACCCGCCGCGACTTTCACCGAATCCGGCGCGACGGCGACCGGGTTCGAGTTGTAGACAATCATCGCTTCGATCTTCGGACCGAACGTGGCATCGCCGGAATGCAGAAGTGCGTCGCCGATGGCGTTCATATTCACGATTCGCGGCAATTTCGATGGCCAACCCGGTAGCAAGTCGGGGCGTTCGAGCGCATTGACGTCCACAGGCGCCCAATTCGACGATGAAAGCAGCAAACCGCCCGACCGCTCGCGCCATGCACCGGTCAGCGATGGCAAGCAAGCGATCGCGCGAACCGCATTGCCGCCGCCGCGCACGCGCTGCATGCCGTAGTTGAGACGGATGGATGCTTTCTTTGTTGCGCCGAACGCGCGCGCGAGATCGATGACGACTTGCGCTTCAATCCCGCAAATCTCCGCGACGCGTGACGGAGGATAGTCGTGCGCCCGATCCTTCAATTGATCGAAACCCAAGGTATGCGCAGCGATATATTCCAGATCGAGCAATCCATCGCCGATCAGCACGTTGATCATGCCAAGTGCGAGCGCGCCGTCCGTCCCTGGTTTCAGCGCGATGTGCTGATGGCACTTTTCCGCTGTGAGTGATCGATACGGATCGATTGCAATCAGCCGAGCTCCGCGCCGCTTGGCCTCCTGCGCACGGGTCCAGAAATGCAGATTCGATGCGATCGGATTCGATCCCCAAATCAGGATCAACTCGCTCTCCTCGAAATACTCGGTATGCATGCCGAGACTTCCGCCGTACGTGTAGCGCAAACCCGCGGCGCCAGCTGCCGCACAAATCGTTCGATCCAGCCGGGACGCACCCAATACATTGAAAAAACGCGCCGCGATGCTTTCGCCTTGCACGAGGCCCATCGTGCCCGCATAGCTGTACGGCATGATCGCTTCGGGTGAACGGGCGGCAATCTCGCCGAGCCTATCAGCGGCAAGTTTCAGCGCTTCGTCCCAGCCGATCGCTTCGAAACGACCTTCCCCTTTACGGCCAACGCGGCGCATCGGCGTAAGCAGCCGATCCTTGTGATGCGTGCGCTCCGCGTACCGCGTCACCTTCGTGCAAAGCACGCCTTGGGTTGGCGGATGATCCGGGTCGCCAGAAATCTTTATCGCGCGGCCGTCCTTTACCGTGACGCGCATTGCGCATGTGTCAGGGCAGTCGTGCGGGCATACGGCACGGACGAATTCGGCGGGAGCGTTCATGGGAGATCCGGTGGAGACTGGCGAAATCCGCCATAAGAGACAATTTTATTACGGTTGGCCGAAGCTCACGGTCCCGAACATCGATAAATAATCGCGGGCGTAGAATGGAACAACTAACGCGGATCACAGCGCGTGCAACGTTAATTGTTCAGACAGGGGCTTGTTTCATGAATCTGATTCCAGAAATCGAAGCATCACACGAAGAAATCAAAGCTTTGCGACGAACGATCCACGCAAATCCGGAACTCCGTTACGAAGAAGTCGGCACCGCGAAACTCGTCGCTGAAAACCTCGAACGATGGGGACTGGAGGTACATCGGGGAATGGGAAAGACCGGCGTCGTCGGCGTATTGAAGCGCGGGTCCAGTTCCCGAAGCATCGGCCTGCGTGCCGACATGGATGCCTTGCCAATCACGGAGCTGAACACCTTCGGTCACAAATCGCAGAACGTTGGACGCATGCACGCCTGCGGTCACGATGGCCATACGGCCATGCTGCTGGGCGCGGCCAAACATCTGGCTGAGCATGGCAAATTCGATGGCACCATCGTTTTCATTTTCCAGCCTGCCGAAGAAGGCGGCGCCGGGGCGAAAGCGATGATCAAGGACGGCCTGTTCGAACAGTTTCCCGTAGATGCCGTGTTCGGCGTTCACAACTGGCCGGGGATGAAAGCAGGTACGTTTGGCGTGACAGAAGGTCCGCTGATGGCGTCTAGCAATGAGTTTCGCATCACCGTAAAGGGGATCGGGTCGCATGCAGCGTTACCGCATAACGGCCACGACCCGATTTTCGCCGCGATGCAAATTGCCAACGGACTGCAGGGAATTATCACGCGGAGCAAAAAGCCTATCGATACAGCCGTCTTGTCGATCACGCAGATTCACGCGGGTGACGCAGTCAACGTCGTACCCGACGATGCGTGGCTCGGCGGCACGGTAAGAACATTTACCGTCGAGACGCTCGATTTGATCGAACGACGTATGAAGACGATCGTTGAATCCACGGCAGCGGCGTATGAATGTGAAGGCGTATTGGAGTTTTACCGAAACTATCCGCCTACGATCAATGATCCTGAGCAAGCGAGATTTGCCGTATCGGTGATGGAAGAAGTTGTGGGTGCGCAAAACGTGAATGCATCGGTGGAACCCACCATGGGCGCCGAAGATTTCTCGTTCATGCTGCTCGCAAAACCTGGCTGCTACGCGTTTTTGGGCAATGGCGAAGGCGAGCACCGCGAGTCGGGACACGGGGTGGGTCCGTGCATGCTTCACAACGCAAGCTACGATTTCAACGATGACTTGTTATCCGTCGGTTCGACCTACTTCGTGAAGCTAGCGGATAGATTTTTGGCGGCTCGTTAATCACCTGGCTTTAAACCGATGGAGGGTTGCGGTGTTTATACCGCAACCCGTATGACGAGATAGTTGGCAAAGCTCTTTGATAATCTGAGCCCGTAAACGCAAAAACCCCACTTTTGGGGTGGGGTTTTTGCGACTGCGATGCAA